>CAVSMA010000001.1:0-1228244 GCA_963728945.1 uncultured Actinomycetota bacterium
GGCCGACCAGCGGGTCGGACTTGGCGTGGATGGCCGCGTCGGTGAGCACCCTGGTCGTCTCCTGGAAGGACGCCGCCGACAGCCACGACTCGGTGGCCAGCGACGCCTTGGTGATGCCCATGAGCACCGGACGCCCCGACGCCGGGTGCCGCCCTCGGCCACGACCCGCCGGTTCTCCGCCTCGAACTGCGACCGCTCGGCCAGCTCGCCGGGCAGGAAGTCGGTCGCGCCCGACTCGATCAGCGATCACCCGCTTGAGCATCTGCCGGATGATGACCTCGATGTGCTTGTCGTGGATCGACACGCCCTGCGACCGGTAGACCTCCTGGACCTCGCGACCAGGTGCAGCTGCACCTCGCGCGGGCCCAGGATCCGCAGCACCTCGTGCGGGTCGACCGTACCCGACGATGAGCTGCTGGCCGACCGTCGACCTGGTCGCCCTCGCTCGACGAGCAGCCGGGCCCGCCGGGAGACCGTGTACGGCGATCTCCTCGGAGCCGTCGTCCGGGGTCGACGACGAGCTTCCGGGTCTGGTCGCCGTCCTCGATCCGCACCCGGCCGGCGACCTCGGAGATCGGGGCCATGCCCTTCGGGATGCGGGCCTCGAACAGCTCCTGCACACGCGGCAGACCGTGGGTGATGTCCTCACCGGCGACACCGCCGGTGTGGAACGTACGCATGGTCAGCTGGGTGCCGGGCTCGCCGATCGACTGGGCGGCGACGATGCCGACCGCCTCGCCGACGTCGACCAGCTTGCCGGTGGCCAGCGAGCGGCCGTAGCAGGTGGCGCAGGTGCCCTCGTGCGACTCGCAGGTGAGCACGCAGCGCACCTTGACCGTGCTTGATGCCGGCCTCGATCAGCTCGCCGATCAGCACGTCGCCGAGGTCGCTGGCCGCGCGGCGACGATCACGTTGCCGGCCTCGTCGACCGCGTCCTCGGCCAGGATCCGCGCGTACACCGCGGTCTCGACGTGCGTCGTCCTTGACCAGGTTGCCGTCCGGCTGCCTGGTCGCGACCGGCATGATCACGCCGCGCTCGGTGCCGCAGTCGTCCTCGCGGATGATCACGTCCTGGCGAGACGTCGACCAGCCGGCGGGTCAGGTAGCCGGAGTCGGCCGTCCGCAGCGCCGTGTCGGCCAGGCCCTTGCGGGCACCGTGCGTGGAGATGAAGTACTCCAGCACGGACAGACCCTCGCGGAAGTTGGCCTTGATCGGGCGCGGGATGATCTCGCCCTTCGGGTTGGCCACCAGACCGCGCATGCCGGCGATCTGACGCATCTGCATCATGTTGCCGCGGGCACCGGAGTTGACCATCATCCAGACCGGGTTGGTCCGCGGGAAGTTGGTCTCCATCTCCCGCGCGACCTCGCTGGTCGCCTTGGTCCAGATCTCGATGAGCTCCTGCCGGCGCTCGTCGTCGGTGATCAGACCGCGCTCGTACTGCTTCTCGATCTTGTCGGCGTCCTGCTCGTACCCGTCCAGGATCTCCGGCTTGTCGGCGGGGTGACGACGTCGTCGATGGCGATGGTGATACCGGCCCGGGTGGCCCAGTGGAAGCCGGCGCCTTGAGCGCGTCCAGCGTCGCCGCGACCTGGACCTTCGGGTACCGCTCGGCCAGGTCGTTGACGATCGCGCCGAGCTCCTTCTTCGTCACCTCGTAGTTGACGAAGCGGTAGTCCTCCGGCAGCGCCTCGTTGAACAGGCGCGCGGCCCAGCGTGGTCTGCAGCAGCACCGGGTCGCCCGGCGTCCAGTCCTCCGGGGCCGTCCACGGCTCGGCCTTCTTGCCGTTGTCGACCGACGTGTAGCCGGCAGCCGGACCATGACCGGAGCCTGCAGCGACAGCGTCGTGCGAGTCGTACGCCATGATCGCCTCGGCCATCGAGGCGAACGCCCGGCCCTCGCCCACGGAGCCCTCGCGGGCCGCGGACAGGTGGAAGATGCCCGAGCACCATGTCCTGGGTCGGCGAGGTGATCGGGCGACCGTCCGCCGGCGACAGGATGTTGTTGCTCGACAGCATCAGGATCCGCGCCTCGGCCTGCGCCTCGGCGGACAGCGGCAGGTGCACCGCCATCTGGTCGCCGTCGAAGTCCGCGTTGAACGCGGTGCAGACCAGCGGGTGGATCTGGATCGCCTTGCCCTCGACCAGCTGCGGCTCGAACGCCTGGATGCCGAGCCGGTGCAGCGTCGGCGCCCGGTTCAGCAGCACCGGGTGCTCGGTGATGACCTCCTCGAGCACGTCCCAGACGACCGGCCGCGCGCGCTCCACCATCCGCTTCGCGGACTTGATGTTCTGCGCGTGGTTGAGGTCGACCAGCCGCTTCATGACGAACGGCTTGAACAGCTCGAGGGCCATCTCCTTGGGCAGGCCGCACTGGTGCAGCTTGAGCTGCGGGCCGACCACGATGACCGAACGGCCGGAGTAGTCGACGCGCTTGCCCAGCAGGTTCTGCCGGAACCGGCCCTGCTTGCCCTTGAGCATGTCGGACAGCGACTTCAGCGGGCGGTTGCCCGGGCCGGTGACCGGCCGGCCGCGGCGGCCGTTGTCGAACAGTGCGTCGACGGCCTCCTGCAGCATCCGCTTCTCGTTGTTGACGATGATCTCGGGCGCGCCCAGGTCGAGCAGCCTCTTGAGCCGGTTGTTCCGGTTGATCACCCGGCGGTAGAGGTCGTTGAGGTCGCTGGTGGCGAACCGGCCGCCGTCGAGCTGGACCATCGGCCGCAGGTCCGGCGGGATCACCGGCACGCAGTCGAGGACCATGCCCATCGGCGAGTTGCGGGTGGACTGGAACGCCGCGACGACCTTGAGCCGCTTGAGCGCACGCAGCTTCTTCTGGCCCTTGCCGGACCGGATGGTCTCCCGCAGCGACTCGGCCTCGCCGTCGAGGTCGAAGTTCTCCAGCAGCCGCTGCAGCGCCTCGGCGCCCATGCCGCCGTTGAAGTACTCGCCGAACCGGTCGCGCAGCTCGCGATACAGCATCTCGTCCGCGATCAGCGTCTTCGGACTCCAGCTTGCGGAAGGTGTCCAGCACCTCGTCCAGCCGGTCGATCTCGCGCTGCGCGCGGTCGCGGATCTGGCGCATCTCCCGCTCGCCGCCCTCGCGCACCTTGCGGCGCACGTCGGACTTCGCACCCTCGCTCTCCAACTCGGCGAGGTCGGCCTCGAGCTTCTTCTGCCGTGCCTCGACGTCACCGTCGCGCTTGTCCTCGGCCCGCTTCTTCTCGACCGACATCTCGGCCTCGATGGTGGACAGGTCGCGGTGGCGCGCCTCGGTGTCGACCGAGGTGATCAGGTACGCCGCGAAGTAGATGATCTTCTCGAGGTCCTTGGGAGCCAGGTCGAGCAGGTAGCCGAGCCGGCTCGGGACACCCTTGAAGTACCAGATGTGGGTGACCGGCGCGGCCAGCTCGATGTGACCCATCCGCTCCCGGCGCACCTTGGCCCTGGTGACCTCGACGCCGCAGCGCTCGCAGATGATGCCCTTGAACCGGACCCGCTTGTACTTGCCGCAGTAGCACTCCCAGTCCCGGGTAGGACCGAAGATCTTCTCGCAGAAGAGCCCGTCCTTCTCCGGCTTGAGCGTGCGGTAGTTGATCGTCTCGGGCTTCTTGACCTCGCCGTGCGACCACTGCCGGATGTCCTCGCCGGTCGCCAGGCCGATACGGAGCTCGTCGAAGAAGTTCACGTCCAGCACTTCGTGCTTACCTACTTCCCGTTCGGGAGTCGTGTTGCTGTAGTCATCGGGTGTCGTCCAGGGCGATGACGAGCCTGCGGCCCGGCCGCTCGACCGGCCCGGAAAGATGCGCTTCGCGGATCTTTCCGGCTCCGCTCCGCGGATCACACCTCCTCGACCGAGGAGGGCTCACGCCGGGACAGATCGATGCCGAGCTCCTCGGCCGCCCGGAACACGTCCTCGTCGCTGTCCCGCATCTCGATGGAGACACCGTCGCTGGAGAGCACCTCGACGTTGAGGCACAGCGACTGCAGCTCCTTCAGCAGGACCTTGAACGACTCCGGGATGCCCGGCTCGGGGATGTTCTCGCCCTTGACGATGGCCTCGTAGACCTTGACCCGGCCGAGGACGTCGTCGGACTTGATGGTCAGCAGCTCCTGCAGCGCGTAGGCGGCGCCGTACGCCTGCATGGCCCAGCACTCCATCTCACCGAACCGCTGCCCGCCGAACTGCGCCTTACCGCCGAGGGGCTGCTGGGTGATCATCGAGTACGGACCCGTCGAGCGAGCGTGGATCTTGTCGTCGACGAGGTGGAGGAGCTTGAGGATGTAGATGTAGCCGACGGAGATCGGCTCCGGGAACGGCTCGCCGGAACGGCCGTCGAACAGCCGCGCCTTGCCGGTCTCGGCGACCTGCCGGGTGCCGTCCCGGTTGGGCCGGGTCGACCCGAGCAGGCCGACGATCTCCTGCTCGCGGGCGCCGTCGAAGACCGGCGTCGCCGTCCGGGTGCCCGGCTCCCCGGCGCGGGCGTCGTCCGGCAGCCGGGTGGCCCACTCGGGCGAGCCCTCGACCTCCCAGCCCGACTTGGCGACCCAGCCGAGGTGCGTCTCCAGCACCTGGCCGATGTTCATCCGGCCCGGCACGCCGAGCGGGTTGAGCACGATGTCGACCGGCGTGCCGTCCTCGAGGAACGGCATGTCCTCTTGGGGCAGGATCTTGGAGATCACGCCCTTGTTGCCGTGCCGGCCGGCCAGCTTGTCGCCGTCCTGGATCTTCCGCTTCTGGGCCACGTAGACGCGGACCAGCTCGTTGACCCCCGGCGGCAGCTCGTCGCCGTCCTCGCGGGAGAACACCCGGACGCCGATGACCTTGCCGGACTCGCCGTGCGGCACCTTGAGGCTGGTGTCCCGGACCTCCCTGGCCTTCTCGCCGAAGATCGCCCGCAGCAGCCGCTCCTCCGGGGTCAGCTCGGTCTCGCCCTTCGGCGTGACCTTGCCGACCAGGATGTCGCCCGGCACCACGTCGGCGCCGATCCGGACGATGCCCCGCTCGTCGAGGTCGGCGAGGACCTCCTCGGCGACGTTCGGGATGTCCCGGGTGATCTCCTCGGCGCCCAGCTTGGTGTCCCGGGCGTCGACCTCGTGCTCCTCGATGTGGATCGAGGTGAGGACGTCGTCCTGGACCAGCCGCTGGGACAGGATGATCGCGTCCTCGTAGTTGTGCCCCTCCCAGGGCATGAACGCGACCAGCAGGTTCTTCCCGAGCGCCATCTCGCCGTCATCGGTGCACGGACCGTCGGCGATGACCTGGCCGACCTCGATCCGGTCGCCCTCGTCGACGACGACCTTCTGGTTGATGCAGGTGCCCTGGTTGGACCGGCGGAACTTGTGCAGCCGGTAGGTCTGCCGGGTGCCGTCGTCGGCCATGACCGTGCAGTAGTCGGCGGAGAGGTCTTCGACCACGCCCGCCTTCTCCGCGACGATCACGTCACCGGCGTCGACCGCGGCCCGCAGCTCCATGCCGGTGCCGACCAGCGGCGACTCGGACCGGAGCAGCGGCACCGACTGGCGCTGCATGTTGGCGCCCATCAGCGCGCGGTTGGCGTCGTCGTGCTCCAGGAACGGGATCATCGCCGTCGCGACCGAGACCATCTGCCGCGGCGACACGTCCATGTAGTCGACCTCGGCCGGGTCGATCAGCTCGACCTCGCCGCCCTTCTTGCGGACCAGCACCCGCGACTCGGCGAACCGGCCGTTGCTGTCCAGCGGCTCGTTCGCCTGGGCGATGACGTGCCGGTCCTCCTCGTCCGCGGTCAGGTAGTCGATCTGGTCGGTGACCCGGCCGTCCTCGACCTTCCGGTAGGGCGTCTCGACGAAGCCGAACGCGTTGATCCGCCCGTACGACGCGAGCGAGCCGATCAGGCCGATGTTCGGGCCCTCAGGGGTCTCGATCGGGCACATCCGGCCGTAGTGGCTGGGGTGCACGTCGCGCACCTCGAACCCGGCCCGCTCCCGGGACAGGCCGCCCGGGCCCAGCGCGGACAGCCGGCGCTTGTGCGTCAGCCCGGCCAGCGGGTTGGTCTGGTCCATGAACTGGGAGAGCTGGCTGGTGCCGAAGAACTCCTTGATGGAGGCGACGACCGGCCGGATGTTGATCAGGGTCTGCGGCGTGATCGCCTCGACGTCCTGGGTGGTCATCCGCTCCCGGACGACCCGCTCCATGCGGGACAGGCCGACCCGGATCTGGTTCTGGATCAGCTCGCCGACCGTACGCAGGCGCCGGTTGCCGAAGTGGTCGATGTCGTCGACCTCGAAGCCCTCCTCGCCGGCGTGCAGCTTCACGACGTACTCGATCGTGGCGACGATGTCGTCCTCGGTGAGCACGCCCTGCGTGATCGGCAGGTCGAGGCCGAGCTTCTTGTTGATCTTGTAGCGGCCGACCTTGGCCAGGTCGTAGCGCTTCTGGTTGAAGAACAGGTTGTCGAGCAGGGTCTGCGCCGACTCGCGGGTCGGCGGCTCGCCCGGGCGCAGCTTGCGGTAGATGTCCAGCAGCGCCTCGTCCTGGGTCTGGATGTGGTCCTTCTCCAGGGTGGCCAGCAGCGTCTCGGACCAGCCGAACCGCTCGCGGATACGGTCCGCGCTCCAGCCGAGGGCCTTGAGCAGCACGGTGACCGGCTGGCGCCGCTTGCGGTCGATGCGGACGCCGACGGTGTCGCGCTTGTCGACGTCGAACTCGAGCCAGGCGCCCCGGCTCGGGATCACCTTGCAGCTGTAGACGTCCTTGTCGGAGGTCTTGTCGAGGGTGCGGTCGAAGTAGACCCCCGGCGACCGCACGAGCTGCGAGACCACGACACGCTCGGTGCCGTTGATGATGAACGTGCCCTTGACGGTCATCATCGGGAAGTCACCCATGAAGACCGTCTGGCTCTTGATCTCGCCCGTGGTGTTGTTGATGAACTCCGCCGTGACGAACAGCGGAGCCGCGAAGGTCATGTCCTTGTCCTTGCACTCCTCCTCGGACGCCTTCACGTCCTCGAAGCGCGGGTTGGAGAAGGACAGCGACATCGACCCCGAGAAGTCCTCGATCGGCGAGATCTCTCCGAGGATCTCGTCCAGTCCGGAGCGCGGGTCGGACTCGTCGGCGACGCGGGCGCGCCACTTCTCGTTGCCCACGAGCCAGTCGAACGAGTCGGTCTGCAGCGCGAGGAGGTTGGGGACCTCGAGAGGCTCCCGGATCTTGGCGAACGAGACCCGGTCAGGAGAACCAGGGATCCGCTTGCGCTCAGGGAGGGTGGTCGTGCCAGTGTCGGAGCGGGAGACTGCCAAGATGCGTCCTTCCAAGGACAGGCGCCGTCAGTGCGCGCGTCCCCGGACCACCCGGGTCCCGGCTCCATCGAGGAAGGCGAGTCGGACAGTCAGCGGACAGCGCAAACTAGCAGTGTAGGCTAAACGCACACTGCTGTCGAGGCCGCCGCCCTTCCCCTGACGTCCACTTCGTGCGTCAGCGTGACTCGCCCGGCGCGCGACGTCAAGAGCGCGCCGCACGGCGTGTCTTCCGAGGTCCTGACGATCCACGCCGGCCACTCCGGACCTCCCCCCATCTCCGCAGGTCAGGGGCTTGATCCCAGGATCGGGGCGACCAACCCGGGCGGCCCGGATCCGGGCGCGCATCGCCGCGGCGACCTCTCCTCGGCCGCACATCCGACCCGGCGACACGCCCCACGACACGCCGAGGAACCCGCCTCGGCCGGCCGCCGACGCCGTCGGTCACCGGGATCGGAACCCGGCAACCAGGACATAACACTGCCCGGGCGGCAACTGCGCGCTGCGCGCCGGCCTGGGGCGGGACGCGGGCCGGACGGCCGGAACGGCCTCGGCGCGGCCGCCGGGCGAACGGACGTCGTCCCGAAGCCTCGCAGGGCGCCACCCGGCTGTCGGGGCGGAGACGGCGCTGCCCCCGTCCGCGAGGCGGACGGGGGCAGCGGGTGGAGCAGGAGGACTACTTGAGGGTGACGGTCGCCCCGGCGCCCTCGAGCTGGCCCTTCGCCTTGTCGGCGGCCTCCTTGTTGACCTTCTCCAGGACCGGCTTCGGCGCCCCGTCGACCAGGTCCTTGGCCTCCTTGAGGCCGAGGCTGGTCAGCGCGCGCACCTCCTTGATGACCTGGATCTTCTTGTCGCCGGCGGCCTCGAGGATGACGTCGAACTCGTCCTGCTCCTCGGCCTGCGGGGTGTCGGCAGCGCCGCCACCGCCGCCCTGCACCGGCCCGGCGACCGCGACCGGCGCGGCCGCGGTGACACCGAAGGTGTCCTCGAACTGCTTCACGAAGTCGGACAGCTCGAGCAGCGTCATCTCCTTGAACGCGTCGAGCAGCTCGTCGGTGCTCATCTTCGCCATATCGGCGTGTCCTCTCTTACTCGGTCGCCGAGTCGGCGGTGTCGGTGGTGTCGGTGGTGTCGGTGGTGTCGGTGGCGGGCGCGGCGTCGGGAGTGGCGCCCTGGCCCTTCTTCTCCTGCAGGGCCGCGGCAAGACGCGCGACCTGCGACAGCGGGGCCTGGAACAGGCCGGCCGCCTTGGCCAGCGAGCCGTTCATGGCGCCGGCCAGCTTGGCCAGCAGGACCTCACGCGGCTCGACGTCGGCCAGCTGCCTGATCTCGGCCGGCGAGAGGACCTTGCCGTCCAGCACGCCGCCCTTGATCACCAGCAGCGGGTTGGTGCGCGAGAAGTCGCGCAGGCCCTTGGCGGCCTCGACCGGGTCGCCCTTGATGAACGCGATCGCGGTGGGGCCGGTGAGCAGCTCGTCCGCGACCGGGAACCCGGCCTCGGCCGCGGCCCGCTTGGTCAGCGTGTTCTTCACGACCGCGTAGGTCGTGTCGCTGCCGAGCGACCGGCGCAGCTGGGTCAGCTGGGACATCGTCAGCCCGCGGTATTCGGTCAGCACCGCCGCGGACGAGCCCTGGAACCGCTCGGTGATCTCGGCGACGGCCGCGATCTTCTCCTGGTTCGCCACGTGCCTCCTCTCTCGTGCTCGGGCCGGCGTCCGGGCCCCGAAACGAGAGACGCCCCGGCGCAGGGCGCACGGGGCGGGCGCAGGTCAGGCGACCCGCGGCAACACCGTCCATCCTGCGCGGGTCGCCCGTCTCGCGACGGGACCTTCGGCTGGGCGAACCCAGCGGCCGGCGGTCATCGGTTGGTCGCTTGTCATGCTACACGGGCGGCCGGAGGGTCCCGTCCGCCCCGACCCGCACCGCGCTCGGGCCGAAGTCTTCCGCCGACAGCCGGCGTACCAGGGCGATCGCGGCGCGGTCCGGATCTGGCTCCGGGTAGCCGGGCTGCACCTGGCGGGTCGGCCGGAGCAGGCCGCCGACCCAGGCCCCGTCGGCGCGGAAGGTGAGCTCGACGATCGCGGTGGTGCCGAGCACGCCGGCGGTGGACAGCACGCGGTAGCCGACCAGGTTGCCCACGGAGTACGCGACCGGGCGGCCGGCGACCACCTCGGCGCCGCGGACCACGTGCGGGCCGGCGCCGAGCACGGCGTCCGCGCCGGCGGCCACCGCGGTCCGGGCGAACGCCCGCAGGTCGCCGCGGTCCTCCCCGAACGCCAGCTCCCGTCCGGCCGGCACATGCAGCGCATCGGCCCCCTCGGCGCCACCATGGAAGACGACGATCACGATGTCCGCACGCGCGGCGGCACGACGGACCAGCGAACGGACAGCGGCGGGATCGTTCAGCGGGGCGGCCCATCCGTACGGGGCGAAGCCGACGACGGCGACACGGACGCCGCGAACCGTGGTGACCGCGATCTCGTCGGGGCCGCCGGTGGTGAGCATCCCGTTGGCCCGGACGACCCGGCGGGTCTGGACCAGGCCGGCGTCGCCGTGGTCGTGCGCGTGGTTGTTCGCCAGGCTGAGCACGTCGTAGCCGGCCCGCGCGAACAGCCGCCCGTACGCGGGCGGCGCCCGGAAGGCGACGCAGTCGGTCGAGCCGGCGCCGCACTTGGAGCTGGCGGCGACGTCGGTCAACGTCCCCTCGAGGTTGCCGATCATCACGTCCGGCGCCTGGACGTACGGGGTGACCGCGCCGAACAGGCGGGCCGGGTCGGGCGGGAGGCCGGCGTCGACACTGGCCGGCACCGCGTCCCCGGACCAGCCGATCGTCACCGTCGGCGGGGCGCTCGGCGTCGGAGCCGCGGTGGTCGGTGCCGGCGCGGCCGGCCGGGACGCGCTCGGCCGCCCCGGGCTCGCCGCCGGTGTCCCCGGATCCCCACTGCAGGCCGCCGCCAGCGACACCGCGGCCACGACCGCTGCGAACCGCCCCCGCCCCCGCACGTCGGGCAGCCTAGAACCCCGACCGAACGCACCACCCCCGCACCCCGGCCCCGCACCCCGGCCCCGCACTGCGGCGCGCGGCGGCTCCGACCCGGGAACGCGACGGCGCCCCGGTCCCTCGGGGGGCCGGGGCGCCGGGCGGTCGGCTCAGCTGGCGGTGTCCTCGACCAGCAGGTTGCGGGTCGCGTTCGGGTCGACCGGGATGCCCGGGCCCATGGTGGTCGCGAACGTGACCTTCTTCAGATACTTGCCCTTGGCCGCGGACGGCTTCGCCCGCTGCACCTCGTCGAGTGCGGCGGCGTAGTTCTCCACCAGCTGCTCGACCGGGAAGCTGGCCTTGCCGATCACCAGGTGCAGGTTGGACTGCTTGTCCACCTTGAAGGTGATCTTGCCGCCCTTGATGTCGGCGACGGCCTTGGCGACGTCCATCGTCACGGTGCCCGTCTTCGGGTTGGGCATCAGGCCACGGGGACCGAGGATCCGGGCGATCCGGCCGACCTTCGACATCTGGTCCGGCGTGGCGATCGCCGCGTCGAAGTCCAGGAAGCCCTCCTGGATCCGGGCGATCAGGTCGTCCGTACCGACGACGTCCGCGCCGGCCGCTTCGGCCTCCGCGGCCTTCGGACCGGACGCGAAGACGATCACCCGGGCGGTCTTGCCGGTGCCGTGCGGCAGGTTGACCGTGCCGCGGACCATCTGGTCGGCCTTGCGGGGGTCGACGCCGAGCCGCATCGCGACCTCGACCGTCGCGTCGTACTTCGTGGTCGAGGTCTCCTTGGCCAGCCGCGCCGCGGCGAGCGGGGAGTAGAGCCGGGCCTTGTCGACCTGCTCGGCCGCGGACCGGTATGCCTTGCTGCGCTTCACTACTGCGTTCCTCCTGTGGTCATGGCGGACCCGGACCGCTCCGGGCCCTCCCACGTACTGCTGGGTTGCGTCTTACTACAACGCTCAGTCGGCGACGGTGATGCCCATCGAGCGGGCCGTCCCGGCGATGATCCGCTCGGCGTGGTCGAGGTCGTTGGCGTTGAGGTCGGGCATCTTGGTCTGCGCGATCTCCCGCACCTGGTCCCGGGTCACCGTGGCGACCTTGGTCTTGTGCGGCTCGCCGGAGCCCTTCTCCACGCCCGCTGCCGCGAGCAGCAGCTTGGCCGCCGGCGGCGTCTTGGTGACGAACGTGAAGCTCCGATCCTCGTACACCGAGATCTCGACCGGAACGACCTGGCCGCGCTGCGACTCGGTCGCAGCGTTGTACTGCTTGCAGAACTCCATGATGTTCACGCCGTGCTGGCCCAGCGCGGGGCCGACCGGCGGGGCCGGCGTCGCCTGACCGGCCTTGATCTGCAGCTTGATGACTGCAGTGAGCTTCCTCTTCGGGGGCACGTACGTCTCTCTTCTAGATCTTGGAAACCTGGCTGAAGGACAGCTCGACGGGCGTCTCGCGCCCGAAGATCGAGACCAGCACCTTGACCTTCTGCGCGTCCGGGCTGATCTCGCTGATCGTGGCGGGGAGCGTCGCGAACGGCCCGTCCATGACCGTGACCGACTCGCCCACCTCGAAGTCGACGACCTTGACCTGCGGCTTGGTCTCCTTCTTCTGGGTTGCCGGGACGAGGATCCGGACGACCTCGTCCACGGTCAGCGGCGACGGCCGCGACGTCGCGCCGACGAAGCCGGTGACGCCCGGGGTGTTGCGGACCGCGCCCCACGACTCGTCGTTGAGATCCATCCGCACGAGGATGTAGCCGGGGAAGACCTTGCGCTGCACCTGCATGCGCTTGCCGTTCTTGACCTCGGTGACCTCTTCGGTCGGCACCTCGACCTGGAAGATGTAGTCCTCCATGTCGAGCGAGGCGATGCGGCTCTCAAGGTTGGCCTTCACCTTGTTCTCGTAACCGGCGTACGAGTGGACGACGTACCAGTCGCCGGCGGAGGTACGCAGCGCGCGCCGCAACTCCTCGGCCGGGTCCTCGTCCTCCTCGGGCTGCTCCTCGCCGGCCTCGCCGGGCTCGCCGGCCTCGCCGCTCGGGGCGGCCCGGCCGTCGGCGTCCTGGCTGACCTCGGCGGCCGGGGCGGCCTCATCGGCCTGGGCCTCGTCGGCCTCGGTGTCGGCGCCGAACTGGGTGTCGTCGGGTGCTTGCACGCCGGCGTCCTGGTCGCCACCGGCCTGGATGCCGGCGCCCTGGATGCCGGCGCCCTGGATGCCGGCGCCCTGGATGCCGGCGTCCTGGGTGTCGTCGGGCGCTTGCACGCCGGCGGCCTGAGTGCCACCGGCCTGGATGCCGGCGTCCTGGGTGTCGTCGGGCGCTTGCACGCCGGCGGCCTGGGTGTCGGCGTCCTGGGTGTCGGTGGCCGGGGTGTCGTCCTGGGCCGAGCCCTCGGCCGGCGCCGCGTCCCCCGTGGCGTCGGTCGCCGCGGCCGCGCCGGCGTCGACGTCCGCGGCCGGCGTGGCGGCCTCGTCGTCGAGCGGCTCGCCCTCCGCGGGGAGGCCGGTCTCGTCCAGCTGGGACACGGGGTAACTCACTTTCCGTTCGGGCAGGCCCACGAGGGCCGGGTCAGGTGCTGCGGGCGGCGGCTGGGGTCAGCCGAACACCCACGTGACGAGCTTGCCGAAGCCGATGTCCAGCCCCGTCACGAGCGCGCACATGATCGACACGAAGACGATCACGACCGCGGTGTAGGTCACCAGCTCCTTGCGGGTGGGCCAGATGACCTTGCCGAGCTCCGCGATGACCTCGCGGAAGAACCGGGAGAGCCGGGCGACGGGACCACCGCGGCGCGCGGTCGCCCTTGATGACCTTGGCGGCCGGGCGTCCGAAGCATCCGTGCTGGTGGAGCTGCTCACGAGGGTCTCCTCGGTCGAGGTGCGTGCGTGCCAACGGCGCGGGTGGCGCCGCCGAGCGCAGGGGCGACAGGACTCGAACCTGCAACAACCGGTTTTGGAGACCGGGACTCTTCCAATTGAGCTACGCCCCTAGGACCGGCCGCCCCCGCCCATGCTGGCGCAGAGGCTCGCCACCCCAGAGCAAGTAGAGTACGCAACCCACGTCACCCCGCGCAAAGCACCCCTGCACATCCCGTCCCCCCAGCCGACCGCCGCCGAGGCCTTCACACCGAGTCGGACCGCGGCCTTCGACCCGACTGCCGCAGAGCCGCCGTGGGTTGTGGCGGTGATGGGTCCTCCGCCTTCGGCGGGGCTCGTGGGAATAGGTCGGTCGACACTCACCAGTGCAGACAAGGTACGCCCGGGGGTTACGGGGGCCGCCCCCGACGGTGGCACAGCCGGTGACAGGATGGGCGCATGGGAGAACGGGTTTCGGACCGGGTCGGGTCGATCGCGGAATCGGCGACGCTCGCCGTCGACGCCAAGGCCAAGGCGCTCAAGGCGGCCGGGCGGCCGGTGATCGGCTTCGGCGCCGGCGAACCCGATTTCCCGACCCCGGCTCCGATCGTCGAGGCGGCTGTCGAGGCCTGCCGGGACCCGCGCAACCACCGCTACACCCCGGCCGCCGGGCTGCCCGAGCTGCGCGCGGCGGTGGCGGAGAAGACGCGGCGCGACTCCGGCTTCGAGGTCCCGGCGAGCCGCGTGTTGATCACCAACGGCGGCAAGCAGGCCGTCTACCAGGCGTTCGCGACGCTGCTCGACCCGGGCGACGAGGTGCTGCTGCCGGCGCCGTACTGGACGACATACCCGGAGGCGATCGCGCTGGCCGGGGGTGTGACCGCGCCCGTGCCGACCGACGAGACGACCGGCTACCTGGCCCCGGTGGCGGCGCTGGAGGCGGCCCGCACCGCGCGGACGAAGGCGCTTCTGTTCTGCTCGCCGTCGAACCCGACCGGCGCGGTCTACCCGCCCGAGCAGGTCGACGCGATCGGCCGCTGGGCGGTCGAGCACGGGATCTGGGTCGTCACCGACGAGATCTACGAGCACCTCGTGTACGGCGACGCGCAGCACGTGTCGATGCCGGTCGCGGTGCCCGAGCTGGCCGACCGCTGCATCGTGGTCAACGGCGTGGCGAAGACGTACGCGATGACCGGATGGCGGGTCGGCTGGATGATCGGGCCTCCCGACGTGATCAAGGCGGCAGCGAACCTGCAGTCCCACCTGACCAGCAACGTCGCGAACGTCTCCCAGCGCGCGGCGCTCGCCGCGGTCAGCGGCGACCTGAGCGCGGTGCGCGAGATGCGGGCGGCGTTCGACCGGCGACGGCACACCATCGTTCGGATGCTGCGCGAGGTGCCCGGGTTCGAGTGCCCGGAGCCGCTCGGCGCCTTCTACGCGTACCCGTCCGCCCGCGGGCTGCTCGGCACGGAGCTGCGCGGCCGCACCCCGACCACGACCGCGGAGCTGGCCGAGCTGATCCTGGACGAGGTGGAGGTCGCGGTGGTGCCGGGCGAGGCCTTCGGCACCCCCGGCTACCTGCGGCTGTCGTACGCGCTGGGCGACGACGACCTGGCCGAGGGCGTGGCCCGGATCCAGAAGCTGGCCGCCGAGGCCCGCTGAGCCCGGGTGCTAGCGCGGCAGGGCGCCGGCGTCCTGGAGCACCTTGGTGGACGCGGGCAGCCCGGCCAGCGCCGCGGCGAGGTCGGCCGGCTTCGCGATCCGCCAGGCGTTCGCGTTGACGTAGCAGCGCAGCGCGGCGTCGAACTTGTCCGGCGGGCCGGCGTCGCGGGCCGCGATCAGCGCCGCCGCGCCCTTCCCGTACGTGGTGTTGTAGTACGCCTGCCCGTTGCGGCCGTAGTGGGCGGTGGAGTCGCCGACCTTGCCCGGCAGCTTCAGCGCGCCCGCCGTGACCGAGGTGGTCCCGTCGATCTCCTCCTCGGCGAAGGTCGCGAACGCCTCGTCCAGCCAGGGGTCGCGGGCCTGCGAGTTGCCGACCATCGCGTAGAACCACTGGTGGGCCAGCTCGTGCACGGTGACCACGCGGCTGTCGTCGAGCAGCATGATCGCGCCCGGGTATTCGATGCCGCCGCCGCTGATCGGCAGCCGGGCGAGGTTGATCGAGCCGAACGGCGGCGGGCCGAACCGGGCCACCAGCTCCCGCATCCCCCGCTCCGCCTCGGTGAGCAGCCGCTGCGGCGCCTTGTCCGGCGCGGTCCCGACCTGCACGGTCGTCCCGGCCACGGTCGCCTTGGCGGTGCGGAACGGGCCGACCACCACGCTGACGTCCCTGGCCCGGTCGGCGACCGCGTGCCAGCGCTTCCGGCCGCCCTCGCCGGCGTCGCGCGGGGCGTCCTGGGTGCCGGTGGACAGCACCGTGTACTTCCCCGGCGCCGTGACGGTCAGCTCGGTTCGGGCCGCCTCGCTCGTCGCGCTCTCCGCCGTGTACTGCAGCAGCGGCTCCTCGTGCCAGCCGACGCCGCGCTCCCAGGCCAGCAGCGGCTGCCCGCTGCCCCACCAGGCGTACTGCCCGCTGTGGCCGAACCGGTCGAACGCCCGCGTGCCGAGGGTCAGCGTGAACTCGACGTGCGCGGTCACCGGCTGCCCCGCCGGCACCTGCCGACCCAGCGGCAGCACCAGCAGTCCACCCTGGGTGCCGGCCGCGGCCCCGGCGGCCCGGAACCGGTACGCACCGCCGCCCGGGTCCGACCTGGCCGCGGTGATCTCGATCCGGTTGCCCTGCCGGACGGTCGGTGGGGTGTTGGCGGTCAGCCGGAAGACCAGCTCCCGGACCGGCAGGTCAGGGGTGAACGTCACGTCCTCGGTGCCGTGCACGCTGGCGAGGTCGGCGGCGAGATCGAAGGTGAGCGTGATCCGCGGCCGGTGCGGGTCCGGCTGCGCGTACGAGGCCGGGCAGGCGGCCGGCCCGGAGGCGGACGGGGAGCCGGACGGGGAGCCGGCCGGGCTGCCAGGCGAGGCGGACGCCTGGAAGGATCCGTCGCCACCGGCCTTGCTCGTGCAGGCGACCGCCACCAGCCCCACCGCGGCGACCACGGCGGCGCGGCGGCGCAGGACGGACCGGCTCATCGTCCGGCGAAACGAGCCGGTCCGCGGAAACGTTCGCTCAGGGCAGCCGGAGCACGGCCCGGGCGCGGGTCAGCACGGCCTGCCCGTCGGAGCGGGCGACGAGCTCCACCCGGACCCGGTTGCCGTCGAGCTTCTCGGCGACGGTCCCGGTGACCTCGATCGTCGCGCCGCGGTCGTCGTCCGGCACCACGACCGGCCGGCTGAACCGCACGCCGTACTCCTCGATCGCGCCGGGATCGCCCACCCAGTCGGTGAGCACCCGGGCCGCCTCGGCCATCGTGAACATGCCGTGCGCGATCACGTTCGGCAGGCCGACCGCGGTGGCGAACCGCTCGTTCCAGTGGATGGGGTTGAAGTCGCCGGAGGCCCCGGCATACATCACCAGGTTGACCCGGTGGACCGGGAAGGTCTGGCCGGGCAGCTCGGTGCCGACCTCGACGTCGTCGTACCGCGGCTTCGCCGACTCGGGCATGTCAGCCTCCCGCCGTGCCGCGCGCGACCAGCGTCGAGTACGCGGTGAAGACCGGCTCGCCGTCCACCGTCGTCACGTCGCCGCGGGTCGTGATCATGTCGTTGCCGGCCGCCGACCTGATGTTCTCCACGGTGACGATCACGGTCAGCCGGTCGCCGGCCCGGATCGGCCGGTCGATCGTGAACCGCTGCTCGCCGTGCACGACCCGGGTGTAGTCCAGGCCGAGCTCGGGATCGGCGATCACCTGCCGGCCGGCGGTCATCGACAGCACGATGCCGAACGTCGGGGGCGCGATCACGTCCGGATGACCGAAGGCGCGGGCGGCGTCCGGGTCCCGGTATACCGGGTTGGCGTCGCCGATCGCCTCGGCGAACTCGCGGATCTTCTCCCGGCCCACCTCGTACGGCGGGGTCGGCGGGTACGTGCGGCCGACGAACGACTGGTCGAGCGGCACCGGACGGCTACCGGGTCTCGCGGTGCACCGTGTGGCGGTTGTCCCAGGGGCAGTACTTCTTCAGCTCGAGCCGGTCGGGGTCGTTGCGCCGGTTCTTCCTGGTGATGTAGTTGCGGCGCTTGCACTCCTGGCAGGCCAGCGTGATCTTCGGGCGGATGTCGGTGGCGGCCACGGTGCAGTGCCTCTCTGCGGATTGCCGGATCTCGATCGGGTGGTAGCGGGGGCGGGACTTGAACCCGCGACACAACGATTATGAGCCGTTTGCTCTGCCTGACTGAGCTACCCCGCCCCGCGGTGACCTTGACATTACCGCGGCCACCACGCAGAGCCCCCTTACGGAATCGAACCGTAGACCTTCTCCTTACCATGGAGACGCTCTGCCGACTGAGCTAAGGGGGCGAGCCCAGAAGAGGTTACACGGCCGTCGCCGTGGACCGGAAACGGGTAGCGCGTCAGCCGGTGAGCAGGTGCAGCCGGCGCCCCTTGACCCCCGGCTGCCCCGGCCGGATCGCGGTCCGAGCGGACAGCCAGGCGTCCAGCCGGTCCGGGTCGAGGGCGCGGCTGACCAGGTAGCCCTGGATCACGTCGCAGTCGTTGCCGGCCAGCAGGTCGCGGGCAAGCTCGTCCTCCACGCCCTCGGCGACCACCCGCAGGCCGAGGCTGTGGGCCAGCTCGATGATCGCCCGGACGATGGCGAGGTCGCCGAGGTCCGTGCCCATCGTGAACACGAACTCCTTGTCGATCTTGACCTCGTCGACCGGCAACCGGCGCAGCTGGGACAGCGACGAGTAGCCGGTGCCGAAGTCGTCGATCGACAGCCCGGTGCCGAGGTCGTGCAGCCGCAGCAGGACCGGTTGCATCCGGTCCGGGTCGGTCATCACGCTGGACTCGGTGAGCTCGAAGGACAGCAGGTCGGCCGGTACGTCGTACTCGCGGAGCATGCCGGCGACCCGGTCCGGGAACTCGGCGTCCGACAGCGAGCGGGCGGACAGGTTCACCGCGACCGGGATGCGCAGGTCGCGGTCGAGCCACTGCCGGCACTGGGCCAGCGAGGCGCGCAGCACGTGGTCGGTGAGGATCCCGATCAGGCCGGTCACCTCGGCCAGCGGGACGAACCGGTCCGGCGCGACCTCGCCGTAGTCGGGGTGCAGCCAGCGCACCAGCGCCTCGACGCCGACCAGCTCGCGCGAGCGCAGGTTGATCTTCGGCTGGTAGCGGACGACGATCTGGCCGGCGGCCAGCGCGGTCCGCAGCTCGGTGACCAGCCGGAGCCGCTGCAGGCTCTCCTGCTCCATCGACGGGTCGTACATCGACACCCGGCGGCCCACGTTCTTGGCGTTGGACAGCGCGACGTCGACCCGGCGCATCATCGTCGGGCCGTCGTTGCCGTGGTCGGGCGCCAGCGCCACGCCGACGGTCGCCGAGGCGTCGATCGTCAGCCCGGCCAGCGGGTACGAGGTGGAGACGGCCTCGCACAGCTCGGCCGCCAGCTCGGCCGCCTCGCTCGCCCCAGGCACCCGGGCGGCCACCGCGAACTCGTCCGCACCGACCCGGGCGACCAATGCCCCCTCCGGCGAGCTGCGGCTGAGCCGCTGCCCGACCAGGACCAGCAGCTCGTCACCCCAGGTGTGCCCGAGCGAGTCGTTGACCTCCTTGAACCGGTCAAGGTCGAGCTGCACCAGGGCGACCACGTCGTCGCCGGCCGAGGCCTCCTCGATCGCCGCCTCGAGGTGCTGCCCGAGCCGCGCCCGCGTGGGCAGCCCGGTCAGCAGATCGTGGTAGGCCGCATGTCGCAGCCGAGCCACCAGATCCTGATTCTCGATCGCCGCGGTGAGCCGGGTCGCGAGCGTGTCGGCGACCTGCACGTCCTCGGCGGTGTACCGGGACATCGAGCTCTGCCGGTCGGAGAACTCGAGATGCCCGAGCGCGTCCGGACCAGAGCGCAGCGGGACCGCGATGATCTGCCGGGCGCCGCGAGCGGCCAGTGCGGCATCCGCCTTGCGACCGGAGAGCAGGACACCCGACCGGCTGCCGCGGGCCCGGACGGCGATCGGGTCGTCCGGCTCCAGTGGGGGTGGGGTCGACGAGCGCCCGTCCCCGTCCACCATGATCGACAGCGGCCGATCGCCGACCAGCCGCAGGGTGATCGTGCTCGCGTTGAGCACGTCCCTGGCCTCATTGAGGGCGGCGTCCAGCGGAGCCTCCGAGGAGCGGGTCAGCTCCAGCAGCCGGCTGAACCGGTAGACCCGGCGCAGGTTGGCGTGCTGCCGGAACGAGCGCGCGTACGCCCGGTAGGCGAGCACGAGAACGCCGCACAGCACCGCCAGCACCAGCCCCGACCAAGGGCTGATGCACAGCACCATGACCACGACCAGCCCGACCGCGCCGTTGAGCGCGACGATCAACGCCGACAGCATCGCGTTGAGCCCGACCTTCGCCCGCGGCTGCGGACCCTCGGTCAGCAGGATGACCGCCTGCATCGCCGTGACGGTGAGGGCGAGGACCGCGGCGAGTGCGGCGACCGCCGCGAGCCAGGACTCCGGGTTGGTGATGTCGTGCGTCGGGAACGCGTAGAACACGAGCGAGGCCACGGCCACCTCGGCCGAGAACAGCGCAAGGTTGAACAGCGCCTTCACGAGCGGGCGGTGCTGGACGACCGCGATGGTGGTGGCGGCGAGCAGCCGCACGAGCAGCAGCGTGACCGGATCGACGAAGAACAGCCCGACGACCAGCGGGATCTCGGACAGCGAGATCGAGTTGTTCTGCCGCCGGAACTCGATGTGCAGATGAGTGGCCTCGGCGGCGAGGAAGGCGGCGAACAGGGCCGCCGGAGTCCAGAACGGCGACGGCTGCGGATCCACCGTGCCGAGCCCGCCGAACAGGAATCCAGCCGCGGCTCCGAGCGCCAGGATCGCTGTCAGCACGCGAGGTCCGATCCTGGACCGCACAGCATCCCACCGCGAGGTGACGGATGCGGACTGCGCCATGATCTCTCCGCGGCTTGGCGACAACCCGCTCAGGATGCCATGGCAGTGCAGTACCGGTGCAAGGATCGGCGGCCGGATCTAGACCCGACCGCCGCGGAGATTGATCAGGTCCAGCTGCCGCCATCCGCGAACGTCCAGCTGCCACCGTCGGCAAATGTCCAACTGCCACCATCAGCGAACGTCCACGAACCGCCGTCAGCGAACGTCCAGGAACCACCGTCGGCGAAGGTCCAGCTACCGCCGTCGAAGGAGAAGGCAGACATGGTGGTGCTCCTCTCGCCATCTCGGGGCGGCCGAACTTCTCGACCCGTCTCCGGCCCCCGAAGACGACTACATATGCAGAGAGTAGCCGCCAACCGGGCCAGAATGGAATTTGGGCACAGGTTCGGACACGCTCTGCAACGGAAGCTGCTCTGCTGGTGAAGGAGGCTGACCCGTCCCGGTGACCCGAGGCGGCCCTAGTGCGCCCGAGAGGGAAGAATCCGGGCGACGCGAGGAGACCAGCATGAGCGCGCAGGACGGGCCGCCCGCCGAGCCGGAGCCGGGCGGCGAATCGATGACCGTCGAGATCGGCGGGACGAGCCGGCGGCTGCCGGCCGAGCACGACTACACCGGCGACGGCCGGCCGGACGTCGCGGTCGAGACGCCGGACGGAACCGTGATCGTCTTCGCTGACACCGAGGACAACGAGACCGGCGCGGCCGGTCCGGACGGCCGCGCCGACCAGGCGTACGTGATCGACAAGCGGACCGGCCAGGTGGTGAGCACCGCCCACCTCGACCCCGCCTCGGGCACCTGGGTGGACGCCGACGGACGGCCGGTCGACGCCCCGACCGGCACCCGGCGGTCGATGACCGTGCAGACCCCCGCCGGCGACCAGCAGGTGCCGGCCGAGCACGACTACACCGGCGACGGCCGGCCCGACGCTGCGGTCGAGACGCCGGACGGTCGCGTGGTCGTCTACTCGGACAGCGAGGACAACGAGACCGGCGCGGCCGAGCCCGACGGGCGGGCCGACGAGGCCTGGGTCGTGGACAAGTCCACCGGCCGGGCCGTCGGCGAGGCGCACGTCGAGCGCGGGACCGGCGAGTGGGTCGACGAACCGTCCGGCCCGCCGGACGGCCCCTCCGGCCCGCCGGACGGCCCCTCCGCTCCGGGAGGCGGGTCGCGCTGACCGAGACCGGGGAGCTGGACGAGCTCGTCGACCAGGCGGCCGAGGAGCTCTACGGGCTCGCGCCGGAGGAGTTCACCGCCGCCCGGGACGAGCAGGTGCGGGCCGCGCGGGCCGCCGGCAACCGCTCGCTGGCCGCGGCGATCGGCCGGCTGCGGCGGCCCACCGTGAGTGCCTACATCCTCAACCTGCTGGTACGCCGCCAGCCGGAGGTCGGCGAGCAGCTCGTCGCGCTGGGCGAGGAGCTGCGCCGGGCCCAGGAGCACCTGTCCGGTCCGGAGCTGCGGCAGCTCGCGACCCAGCGGGCCCAGCTGGTCGGCGCGCTGGTCCGCGCCGCCCGCAAGGTCGCCGCCGATGCCGGTCACCCGGTCAACCAGGCCATCGCGTACGAGCTGGAGCAGACGCTGCATGCGGCGCTGGCCGACCCGAGCGTGGCGGAGGAGGTCGGCGCCGGCCGGCTGGTGCGAGCGGCGAGCCGGACCGGCTTCGACGCGGCGCCGCCGGAGCCGACCAAGCCGGCGCGCCGGCTGCGGGCGGTCCGGGACGACGAGCGGGTCGAGGACCCGGCGGTCGTGCGGGAGCGGCGGCAGCGCGAGCAGCGTGAGGCCGAGCGGGCCGAGCTGCAGCAGGAGCTCGACCGTGCCGAGGAGGTGCGGGCGGAGGCCGAGGAGGCGCTGACCGAGGCCGAGCACGAGCTCGAGCAGG
Source organism: uncultured Actinomycetota bacterium (assembly GCA_963728945.1). Classification (GTDB taxonomy): domain Bacteria; phylum Actinomycetota; class Actinomycetes; order Mycobacteriales; family CADCTP01; genus CADCTP01. The sequence continues at coordinate 22,034 of CAVSMA010000001.1, forward strand.
CCGAGCGGGACCGGGCCGCGGCGGCCGAGGAGGTCGAGGAGCTGCGCGAGCGGCTGGCCGAGGCGGAGGACACCGAGCGGGACGCGGTCCGGCACGAGCGGGAGGCGCAGCGGGAACGGGATGCCGCGACCCGCCGCCGGGACGCGACCGCCCGCAAGGTCGACGACCTGACCGCCCGCCTCGCCGACTTCTGACGCCGGGGCTAGAGGCCGTAGGTCTCCAGCAGCCGCAGCCAGACCTCGGAGGCGGTCGGGAACGACGGCACCGCGTGCCAGAGGCGGTCGAGCGGGACCTCGCCGACGACCGCGACGGTCGCGGAGTGCAGCAGCTCGGCCAGCTCCGGCCCGACGAACGTCACGCCGACGACCACCCGCCGGTCCTCGTCCACGACCATCGTGGCGTGCCCGCGGTAGCCCTCGACGAGCAGCTTGGCCCCGGCGACCGCGCCGACGTCGTACTCGACCACCCGGGTGCGCAGGCCCCGCTCCGCCGCCTGCGCCGCGGTCAGCCCGACCGAGCAGACCTGCGGGTCGGTGAAGACCACCTGCGGCACCCAGGCATCGTCGGCAAGCGCCCGCAGGCCGGGTCCGTCGTCCGGCTTGCCGTTCGCGCGGGCGGCGATCACGTCGCCGGCCACCCGGGCCTGGTACTTGCCCATGTGGGTGAGCAGGTTCCGCCCGGTGATGTCGCCGCACGCGTACAGCCAGCCGCCGAGGACGTGCATCGCGTCGTCGACGGTGACGTATTTCCCTGGCTCGAGGCCGACCGTCTCCAGGCCGAGCGCGTCGCTGGCGGGCGTACGGCCGGTGGCGACGAGCAGCTCGTCGCCGACGATCTCGCGGCCGTCGTCGAGGACGAGCGTGACCTCGGCGGCCGGCCGGCGTACCTCCGTCGCCTTGCGGTCGGTCAGCACCGTGATGCCGGCCTCCTCGAAGGAGGTCCGCAGCAGCTCGGACGCGGCCGGCTCGGTGTTCGACAGCAACCGCGGCGCGTTCTCGACGATCGTCACCTGCTCCGCCCCGAGACCGCGCATCGCCTGCGCCATCTCGCAGCCGACCACGCCACCGCCGAGAACGATCAGCCGGCGCGGTGCCTTCTCCGCGTTCGTCACCTCGCGGCTGGTCCACGGGTGCGCTTCCCGGAGGCCCGGCACCGGCGGGACGGTCGCGACGGTGCCGGTCGCCAGCACGACCGCGTGGTTCGCGGTCAGCGTGCTGGTCTCGCCGTTCGGCGCGGTCACCTCGACCGTCTTGGGTCCGGCCAGCCGCCCGTGCCCGCGCACGAATGCCACCCCGGCGCCGGCCAGCCAGGACTGTTGCCCCGCATCGTCGTGCCCGTACGGCTTGCTCGGGTCGACGCTGGCGAACCAGTCACGGCGCTTGAGCACCGCGCCCGCGTCGAGCAGACCGGTCACCGCCTCGCTGACCCCGGGCATCGTGCGGGCCTGGTCGTAGAGCTGGACCGGCCGGAGCAGCGCCTTGCTCGGGATGCACGCCCAGTAGGAGCACTCGCCGCCGAGCAGCTCGTGCTCGACCAGCGCGACGGACAGGCCGCCGCGGTGCGCGCGGTCGGCCGTGTTCTCCCCGGGCGGGCCGCCGCCGATGACGATGACGTCGTAGTTCACGCGTCTCCCTGCAGGTCGAGGTCCGCGGCCAGGGTGGCCGGGTCGGTGAACAGCAGCGCCCGCATGCCGAGCGCGGCGGCGGCGGCGACGTTCGGCGGCCGGTCGTCGACGAACGCGACGTCCCGCGGCCGGGCACCGAGCGCGGTCAGCACCTTCTGGTAGATCGCGGGGTCCGGCTTGGTCAGCCCGAGCCGGCAGCTGTAGAACCGGTCCGGGATGAGGTCGGTCCAGCTCATCCCGTCAATCGCGACCGCCATCGGCTCCGGGCAGTTCGACAGCAGGGCCAGCCGGGTGCCGCGACCGGCCAGCCGGCAGGCGAGCGCCAGGGTCTCCTCGTACGGGTGCGACCAGCTGGCGACGTCGACCGCTTCGATCGCGTCGAGCCGGTCACCGACGTCGGTCCCGACGACCTGGCTCCAGTAGTCGGCCGGGCTCAGCGTGCCCTCGTCGTACGGCCGGCGCAGGCTCCAGTACCCGGTCCAGAACCGGTCCGGATCCTCGACCCCGACCGCCGCCTCGATGGCCCGCCGATCCCGCGCCGACTGATCCCGGCACAACACGCCGCCGTAGTCGAACAGCACCCACTCCCCCATGCCGCCCATCCTGTCAGTCCCGTCGGCCGGGACCGGCCGCCCGGTCGGAGGTAGCCGTTACGGTGGGGCGGTGCGGCTGGCGACCTGGAATGTGAACTCGGCCAAGGCGCGGCTGCCGCGCCTGCTCGACTGGCTGGACACCCGCGCGCCGGACGTGGTCTGCCTGCAGGAGACCAAGCTGCCCGACGCCGAGTGGGACGCGACGTTCAAGCCCGACCTCGACCGGCGCGGCTACGCGTTCGTGCACGTCGGCGAGGGTCGGTGGAACGGGGTGGCGATCCTGTCCCGGGTCGGGCTCGACGACGTGACGGTCGGCTTCACCGGCCAGCCCGGCTACCCCGACCCGGCGCAGCCGGCCGAGGCGAGGGTGGTCTCGGCGACCTGCGGCGGGCTGCGGGTGTGGAGCATCTACGTGCCGAACGGGCGCACCCCGGACGACCCGCACTTCGTCTACAAGCTGGCCTGGCTCAAGGCGCTCGCCGGGGCGCTGCCGGCCGACCTCGCCGACACGGTCGTCTGCGGCGACATGAACATCGCCCCGGCCGACGTGGACGTCTGGGACATCCGCAAGTTCGGCAACTCGACCCACGTCACGCCGGAGGAGCGGGCCGTGCTCGGCGAGCTGGAGGCGACCGGCCTTGCCGACGTGGTCCGGCTGCGCTGGCCGGACACCCCGCACGTGTTCACCTACTGGGACTACCGGGCCGGCGCCTTCCACCAGGACCTCGGCATGCGGATCGACCTGGTGCTGGCCGGCAGCGGCGTGCAGCGCCGGCTGGCGGCGGCCTGGGTGGACCGGCAGGCCCGCAAGGGCAGCGGGCCGAGCGACCACGCGCCGGTCATGGTCGACCTCGACGAGGCGCCGGACGGCGACATCGGCCCGGTCGTCCCGCCGCCGAGCGCGCCCCGCCGGTCCGGCTAGCCCTACTCCTTGGGCAGGGTTTCCGCCTCGCGGACGAGCAGGTTGCCGAGCTCGACGACCGCCCGGCGGGTGTCGCCCTCGTCGAGGGTCTCGCCGACCGCGAGCGTCCGCCGGCCGAGGTCGAGCAGCAGCGCGGAGACAGTTGCCGTGTCGGGCGAGTCGCTCTCCAGCTCGCCGCGAAGCTCGGCCAGCGCGGCGCCGATCTCCAGCAGCGCCGGCGCGCCGGAGGCGGCCAGCTGGCCCTCCCAGCGCCGGATCTCCACCAGCCCGCCGGGGATGCCGAGGTCGAGCACGCCGTCCTTGAGCGCGCTGACGGTCAGTTCGAGGTCGTGTTCCACAGGTCCATCGGTCACCGGTCGATCATGCCCCACCCGGCGCCGGACCGGACGACGACGGCTACCGTGAGGACATGCGCCGGCTGCTCGCCCCGAAGTGGCTGGCCTGGCACGCGTTCGCGGTGGTCGCGACGCTGGTGATGCTGCGGCTCGGGCTGTGGCAGTGGCACCGCAGCCACGCCACCCACTCCGCCCAGAACCTGGGCTACGCGCTGCAGTGGCCCGCGTTCGCGGTCTTCGGGATCGTGGTCTGGTTCCGGGTCTGCCGGGACGCCGTGAAGGGACCGCCGGAGGCCAAGCCGGTGCCCGCCCGCAAGCCCCGACCGGAGCAGGCCGCCGCGGTCGTCCCGGTCACCGACGAGGAGGACCCGGAGTTGGCCGCGTACAACCGCTTCCTGGCTCGGCTGAACGAGGACGCGGGGAGCGCGCCGCGCGACCGGGCGAGGGAAGGCCGGCCGGCGGCGGAGCGGGGCGCTCGGTGAGGGCGTCACTGCTGTTCTACCGGGTGCTGGCGTACGTGGTCGGCGTCGGGCTGATCATCCTGGTGCTGGTGGGCGTGCCGCTGAAATACCTGGCCGACTCGGCGGGCGTGGTCGCGGTCGTCGGCCCGATGCACGGCTTCCTCTACATGGTCTACCTGGTGGCCGCCGTCAACCTGGCGTTCCGGGCGCGCTGGTCGCCGGTGAAGACCGTGCTGGTGATGCTGGCCGGGACGATCCCGTTCCTGTCGTTCGTGGCCGAGCGGAGGGTGACCGCGGACGAGCTGGCCCGGGAAGAGGCCCGGCCGGCCACCACCTGACGGCGACTACGTGACCCAGACGCCGGTCAGCCACACGGCGAACATCAGCAGCCCGGCGGTCAGCTCGATGAGCATGCCGATGCCGATCGCGACCAGCGCGGCCCGGGTGGAGTCCCAGGCCCGGCCGGCCGCCCGCAGCCGCGCGAGCTCGGCCAGGTAGATCCCGACCACGAAGCCGACGACCAGGCCCACGATCGGGATCACGAAGAAGCCGATCACCGCGCCGATCGCGCCGACCACCAGGGTGCCGAACGGCGCCCCGCGGGCGGCGGCCGACCGGGCCGGCAGGACGTACTTCGCGGTCGCGCCGATGGCGAGCAGCAGGGTCATCACCGCGAAGACCGTCCACCGGACCGGTCCGCCGCCGTCCGCGATCGTCCACCAGAGCCCGGCCGCCCAGACCACCGGCAGCCCGGGGATCACCGGCAGCAGGACGCCCACGATGCCGGCCACCATGAGCAGGCCGACCAGGACCTGCGCGTCGCTGCTCACGAGCCCCTCCCGGTCATGGGGTCCGCCCGCCCCGACCGCGGGACGGACGGACCCCATGATCCGCTACCGACGACGCCACCCTCCGGCCCGGGCCCTGGAGCCCCACTTGTAGGCGGTGCCGACGCCGCCCAGGTGCAGGGCGACCAGCAGCAGGCCGAGGAACAGCAACGTCTGCGGGGTGAACGCGTCGGAGACCGTCGCGTTCGCCCAGTCGAGGATCAGCGCGAGGGCGAAGACCACCGCACCGGCGAGAGCGAGCATCGTTCGTGCCCTTTCGGGAGGAAGGTGACCCCCGTGTGTCGGCGCGGAGATACCCGGTCCGCAAGATCCGCCAAACTCAGCCCGAGGACGCCTGGATCACCGATCCCTTCAGCACGAAGTTCTGCCCGGTGAACTGGGCGATCTGCATGGCCTCGATCGGGTACGGGTCGCTGTCGCCGTCGGTCTTGACCGTGATCCCCGGCAGCAGCAGGCCCGAGTTGTAGTTGAGGTGCTTGGCCGCGTCGACCAGCGCGTCCCGGGTCGGCGAGCTCATCTTCTGCAGCGCCTGCACGATCGTCTCGCCGACCAGCCAGCCGTAGACGGTGTACGGGTCGGTCGGGTCGGCGTCCGGCGCATATTTCGCCAGGTCGGCCTTGAGGTCCTTCACCGCCTGGTCGTTCGCCCACTGCGGGTCGTCGAGCGCCTTGAAGTAGGACGCGGTCACGATGCCCTGCGCGTACTGGAAGCCGACCGGCTGCAGCACCTGCGCCTTGGAGGCGGCGACCGAGTTGAGGATGTGCAGCGGCTTCCAGCCGGTCTGCGCGACCGTGGCGATCGCCTGCGCGCCGGCCTTCGGGGTGGTGATGTCGAGGAACGTGTCCGCCTTCGACGCGGCCAGCTTCTTCACCTGCGGCGCGACGGTGGGGTCGGTCGCCTCGTAGCTCTCCTGGGCGACGATCGAGATCCCGCTGCCCTTGATGCCCTCGGTGAAACCGCCGAGCAGGTCCTTGCCGAAGCCGTCGTTCTGGAAGAGCACCGCGACCTTGGCGTTGGGCTTCGCTGACTTCAGGTATTCCGCGTAGACCTTCGCCTCGGTCTGGTAGGTGGGCTGCCACCCGGTCGTGTACGGGAACTTCGCCTGGTCCGAGCCGAAGACCGTCGCGCCGGTGGCCACGAACAGCTGCGGCACCTTGTTCTGGTTGAGGTAGTCGCGCATTGCCAGGTTGTTCGCGGTGCCGAGCGGGTTCACGATCGCGAAGACCTTGTCCTGCTCGACCAGCCGCTTGGCGTTGGCCAGCGCGCGCTGCGGCTCGTACCCGTCGTCGTAGGTGATGAACTGCACCTTGCGGCCGTTGACGCCGCCGTTGTCGTTGACCTTCTTGAAGAAGCCGTTCAGCGACTTGGGAATCGCGCTGTAGGCCGATGCCGGGCCGCTGAACGGATAGCTGCTGCCGAGCTTGACGGTGGTGTCGGTGATGCCGGGAGAGGCGTTGCTTCCGCCGCCACCGCCGCCACCACCACCTCCGCCGTTGTCACGGCCGCAGGCCGCGAGCAGCAGGGTCGCCGCCAGCAGGGGCAGGATCACTCGTCGGGACCGCATCGTGGACTCCTCGCTGAGCTTCGGGCGGTGGGGAGGGTTCGGGGACGGGGACGGCAGGGGCCGGCTCGACCATGTCGACGAGCAGCCGGCGCAGTCGACGCAGCAGCCCGGCGGCGCCACCGGGCAGCAGGTAGACGACCGCGATCAGGGTGCAGCCGTAGATCACACCGGTGAGTGCCTGGTTAACGTCGCCGGCGTACTGCGGCACGAAGACTACGAACAGCGCACCGAGCACGGAGCCGATCACCGTGCCCAGGCCGCCGACCACGACCGCGCCGAGGAACGTGAACGACAGCAGCAGCGTGAACGACTCCGGTGCGACGAAGCCCTGCGCGTAGGTGAACAGCCCGCCGCCGACGCCCGCGTACGCGCCGGCGACCGCGAACAGCAGTGCCTTGGTCCGGCTCACGTGCACGCCGCTGGTCCGGGCCGCCCGCTCGCCGTCCCGGATCGCGACCAGCGCCCGGCCAAGGCTGCCGCGGGTCAGGTTGGCCGCCAGCAGCAGCATCAGCGCGGTCACCACCAGGCTGAGCAGGTAGAGCCACTGGTCCGGGTCGACCGCGAGCCAGCCCGGCACCGGCGGCTGCGGCGCCGACAGGCCGGAGACGCCGCCGGTGACCGGCTCGGCCCGCTTGATCACCGGTCCGACCGCGACCGCGAGGGCGAGCGTGACCAGCGCCAGGTAGAGCCCGCGCAACCGCACCGCCGGGATCCCGAACGCCAGCCCGATCGCGAACGTCACGGCGGCGGCAAGCGGCAGGGCCAGCAGGTAGGGCAGGCCGGTCTTGGCCAGCATGGCCGCAGCGGCGTACGCGCCGATGGCGAAGAACGCGCCCTGCCCGAGGGAGATCTGGCCGGCGTAGCCGACCAGCAGCCCGAGCCCCATCGAGGCCACCGCGTACGACATGACCAGCGTCAGGTTGCCGTTCAGGGACGGGTTCGAGTTGAACGGGATCGCGATGAGGACGATCGCGACGATCAGCGCGGTGCCGGCCCGCAGCGCGAGGTGCGCCCGCGAGCCAGCGGTGACCCGGACCAGGCTCATGCTCTGGTCACCTCGGGCGAGCCGAACAGCCCGGCGGGTCGGACCACCAGCACGACGAAGATGATGCCGAGCGGCACGAGCACCTTGAGGTCGGAGCCGATCACGTCGATGTACGTGCCGGCGAGCGCCTCGGTGACGCCGATGATCCAGCTGCCGACGACCGCGCCGATCGGCGAGTCGAAACCGCCGAGCGCGGCGCCGGCGAAGGAGTAGACCAGCACGCCGGCCATCAGATTGGTGTCGAGGAACAGCCGGTGCGCCACCAGCACCCCGGCCAGCGCGCCCAGCAGCGAGGCGAGGCCCCAGCCGAGCATGAGCATCCGGCCGACCGGGACGCCGACCAGCCGGGCCGAGGACGGCGACTGCGCCGCGGCCCGCATCGCCAGCCCGATCGGGGTCTTGGTGAACAGCAGCCACAGCAGGCCGACCACCACGAGCAGCACGGCGATGATGCCGAGCGACTCGATCGACAGCGAGACGTTGCCGATCTCGGCGACCCCGCGGGGGAACAGCGCCGGGAACTCCTTGATGTTGAAGCCCCAGATCCAACCGGCGGCGGAGTTGACCACGATGAACAGGCCGAGCGTGACGATCACCAGGCTGAGCGGGTTGCTGCCCTCGACCGGGCGGATCAGCAGCCGCTCGACGACCATGCCGGCGGCGAAGGCGAACACCAGCGCGCCGAGGACGGCCGGCAGGAGCGGGACGCCGGCGTCGGCGAGCGCCCAGGCGACGAACGTGGCGAACATCGCCATCTCGCCCTGCGCGAAGTTGACCACGCCGGTGGACCGGAAGATCAGCACCAGCGCGAGCGCCAGTGCCGCGTAGATCGAGCCGTCGGCGATGCCGTCGACCACCACCTGCAGGAACCGCTCCACGCACGACCTCCTACTGACCGAGGTAGCTGCGCCGGACCGAATCCTCGGCGCGGATCTCCGAAGCCGGCCCGGACAGTACGGTCCGGCCGGCCGCCAGCACGTACGCGGCGTCGGCGAGCTCGAGGGCGAGCGCCGCGTTCTGCTCGACCAGCAGCATCCCGGTGCCCTCCTCGGCCCGGATCCGCGCGAGCACCTCGAACACCTCCCGGACGACGAGCGGCGCCAGCCCCAGGGACGGCTCGTCCAGCAGCAGCAGCGCCGGCCGGGACAGCAGCGCTCTGGCCACCGCGAGCATCTGCTGCTCGCCGCCGGACAGGCTGCCGGCCGCCTGGTCGCGCCGGTCGGCCAGCCGCGGGAAGACCTCGAACCAGCGGTCGATGTCGCGCCGCACCTCCGGGTCGTGCCGGCCGTACGCACCGAGTTTGAGGTTCTCGGTCACGGTGAGGCCGGAGAACGTACCGCGTCCCTCTGGCACGTGCGCGATGCCGAGCCTGGTCACCTTCTCGGTGGCCAGCCCGATGAGATCCCGGCCGCGGAAGGCGATCCGGCCGCTGGCCCGCACCATCCCGCAGATCGACCGCAGCGTCGTCGTCTTGCCGGCGCCGTTCGGGCCGAGCAACGCGACCACCTGACCCTCGCCGACGGTGAGGCCGACCCCGTGCAGCGCCCGGATCTGCCCGTACGCCGCGGTGAGGTCCTCGACCTCGAGCAGCGCGGTCATGCCGGCGTCCCCAGGTATGCCTCCAGCACGGCCGGGTCCTCGCGGACCTGCGCCGGCGTGCCGGTCGCGACCACCCGGCCGAAGTCCAGCACGACGACCGTGTCGGACAGCCGCATCACCATGCCCATGTGGTGCTCGACCAGCAGGACGGTCATGTCCGCGCGGACGTCCTCGATCACGCCCGCGAGCTCGTCGACCTCCTCGTGGGACAGGCCGCTGGCCGGCTCGTCGAGCATGAGCAGGTCCGGCTCCGCGGCCAGCGCCCGGGCCAGCTCGATGCGCTTGAGCGTCCCGTATGGCAGGCCGGCGGCCGGACGGGCGGCGATGCCGGCCAGCGCGAGCCGGTCCAGCACGGCGTCGGCGCGCTCACGCAGCTGCCGCTCGCGGGACCGGATGCCGGGCAGCCGCAACGCGGCCGGGAGGAAGCCGATGCCGGCACCCTGCGCGCCGAGCATCACGTTCTCCCGTACGGACAGGGACGGGACGAGGCCGAGGTGCTGGAAGGTGCGGGACACCCCGAGCTCCGCGACCCGGTGCGCCGGCAGCGCCAGCAGGTCGCGCCCGGCCAGGTCGATCCGGCCCGACTTCGGCCGGGTCAGCCGGCTCACGCAGTCGAACAGGGTCGTCTTGCCGGCCCCGTTCGGTCCGATCAGCCCGCAGACCTTGCCCCGCGGCACGGTGAAGGACACTCCGGCCAGCGCGGTGACACCGCCGAAGCGCACGACCAGATCGGTCACCGTGAGCGCGGCGTCTTTGGGCATCACGCCGACCGTAGGTCCGGCCAGGATTCGCGTAATCGTTGACCGAGACCAATATCTGGCGTTCGACGTTGTTCACCTCGACCAATGCCATTGTTACCGGAGGACATGTCGTGGTCACCTGAGGCATGGTGCTCACCGCGACCCGCACTGCCCGGTCCGAGCGGGACCGGATCCTGGCCGCTCTGCTGGCCGAGGTGGACGAGCTGGCCGAGCGTGCGCTGGTGCGGATGCCGGAGGAGATCCCGGCGTACCGGGGGCGGGACGAGGCGTTCTTCGCCGACGTGCACGACCAGGTCTGCCGGCACTACCGGACGAAGCTGGCCGCGCTCGACAACCGGCCGGTCACCCGGGAGGACCTCGCGTTCGCCCGGCCGTGCGCGCTGCGCCGGGCGCGCGCCGGCATCGCGCTGGACGACTTCCTGCACGCGTTCCGGATCGGCCGGCAGGTGTTCTGGGAGGCGGTGCTCGAGCACGCCGGCGACTCGCCGGCCGGGCACGAGGCGGCGCTGGAACTGGCCACCCCGGTCATGCGCTACAGCGACATCGCCTGCACGCACGCCTCCCGGGCGTACGTGGAGTACCAGCAGCACCTGGTCGCGGACGCCGACCGGGAGCGGCGCGACCTGCTCGACCACCTGCTCGCCGGCGAGCTGCCGACCTACCGGCCGTTGCTGGCGGCGGCCCAGTCGTACGGGCTGAGCGAGCGGGCGCCGGCCCTGGTGGCCAGCGCGATGCCGGTGACCGCGCACCCGGACGCGCCGCACGTCGCGGCCGAGGCGTTGGTGCGGGCCGGCGGCCCGACCGGGCGGGCGCTGGTGGTACGGCGGCGGAACGAGCTCGTCGTCGTCGCCGCGCTGCGGCCGGCCGATCCCGCAGCGGACGCGGCCGACGTGTGCGCGCGGCTGCAGGAGACCCAGCGGCGGTTGCGGATCAGCGGCGTCCCGCTCGCGGTCGGGGTCGGCACGGTGGCGGCCGGAATCGCCGAACTGCCGCGGTCCTACCAGGAGGCGAGCGCGGCGCTGGCCGACGTCGGCATGGACGGCGGGGTGGTCGCGCTGCCGGAGCTGTCCCCGTTCGACTACCTGGCGCTGCACGCCGACGACACCGCGCGGCGGCTGGTCGACCCGCGGTTGCGCGCGTTCCTGGAGGAGGACCGGCAGCGCGGCGGCGGGCTGATCGAGACCGCGCGCGTGTTCGCCGCGTCCGACCTCAACCTCCGGGTCGCGGCCGAGCGGCTGCAGGTGCACCCGAACACCGCGCAGTATCGGCTGCGGCGGATCGAGGAGCGCACCGGCCACAACCCGCGCCGGATCTCCGACCTGGTCGACCTGCTGTCCGCGATCGCGCTGCTGGAGCGGGCCAGGGCTTTCCAGCCGGACGCCGGTTCCGGCTGACCGCCGCTAGAACGCGCTGATCCCGGTCAGCGCCCGGCCGATGATGAGCTTCTGCACCTGGCTGGTGCCCTCGTACAGGGTCATCACCCTGGCGTCGCGCAGGTATTTCCCCACCGGGTACTCGTCGATGTAGCCGTAGCCGCCGAAGACCTGCAGGCAGTTGTTGGCCGCCCGGACCGCGGCCTCGCTGGCGAACAGCTTCGCCTTGGACGCCGCCAGGCTCATCGGCTCGCCCCGGTCGAGCAGGTCGGCGGCCAGCCACGTCAGCATCCGGCCGGCGTCCACGTCGACCGCGGTGTCCGCGAGCAGCTCCTGCACCAGCTGGTGCGCCGCGATCGGCTTGCCGAACTGCACCCGCTGTTTCGCGTATCCGGTGGCCGCCTCCAGGCAGCCGCGGGCGATGCCGACGCAGCCGGCGGCGATGCTCATCCGACCCTTGTCCAGCGCGGACATCGCGACCCGGAAACCCTTCCCCTGCTCGCCGAGCCGGTTGGCGTCCGGCACCCTGACCTCGTCCAGATGCAGGCTCGCGGTGGCCTGGCCGCGCAGGCCGAGCTTGCCCTTGATCTCGCGCGCCTCGAAGCCGTCCGCGTCGGTCGGCACCAGGAATGCGGTCACCCCGCGCGGGCCCTCGCCGCCGGTCCGGGCGAAGACCAGCGCGACCTTGGCCCAGGTGCCGTTGGTGATGAACACCTTCTCGCCGGTGATCAGCCAGTCGTCGCGGTCCCGGCTCGCCCGGGTGGTGAGGTTGCCGGCGTCCGAACCGATCCCGGGCTCGGTCAGCCCGAAGCAGGCCAGCGTCTCGCCGGAGGCGATGCCCGGCAGCCACTGCTTCTTCTGCGCCTCGGTCCCGTACGCCGCGATCGACTTGCCGACCAGGCCGAGGCTCACGCTGACGATGCCGCGGATGGCCGAGTCGCCGCGGCCGAGCTCCTCCATCAGCAGGCAGTACGACCGGGAGTCGACCGGCGTGCCGCCGAGCTCCTCGGGCAGTGTCAGCCCGAGGAAGCCGAGCTCGCCCAGCCGGCCCACGATCTCCCGGTCGACGAGCTCGTCCCGGTCCCATTGGGCCCGGTTGGGCACCACCTCGGAGTCGACGAAGTCGGCGGCGGTGGACCGGAGCAGCTCCTGCTCCTCGGTGAGCGCGAGCGTCATGCCCGGACCGTACGTCAGGGTCCGGGCCCACCGGGAGCCCGGTCGCCGCGCTCGGTAGGGTCCGGCGGTGCGGGACCGGGCGCTGGACGGGTCGGTGTACCGGACAGTGGGCCAGTGGACCAGGCAGTGGACCAGGCAGTGCACGCGGCAGCGGACTGGGCAGCGGACGGGCAGCGGACGGGGCAGTGGACGGGGCAGTGGACGGGGCAGCGGACGGGGCAGCGGACGGGGCAGCGGACGGGGCAGCGGACGGAGTGCTGGACCGGACGCTGCGCGGGCTGCTCGGGATGCGGCCGCGGGCGGTGGTCACGCCGCGGGCGGACCGGCCGGTGCGGGTCCGGCGGGAGACCTCGGCGGTCGTGGTCGGCGGTGGCATCGCCGGGGCGTCGGCGGCGCTGGTGCTGGCCGAGCGCGGGGTGCGGGTGACGCTGCTGGAGGCGGCCGGGCAGCTCGGCGGCCGGCTCCGCGCCTGGCCGGTGACGCTGCCGGACGGCGCGGTCGCACAGGTCGAGCACGGCTTCCACGGGTTCTTCCGGCAGTACTACACCTGGCGGTCGGTGCTGCGCCGGATCGACCCGGAGCTTGGGTTCCTGCGGCCGCTGCCGGGCTACCCGGTGATCTCCCGGGCCTGGCCGGCGGAGGACTTCGCCTCGCTGCCGGCGCTGCCGCCGGTCAACCTGCTCGCGCTGCTGATCCGCTCGCCGAGCCTGCGGCTGCGGGACCTGCGGCACGTCGACCGGGCCGCGGCCGCGACGCTGCTCGAGTTCGACCGGACCCGGACGTACGCGCGGCTGGACGGGGTGACCGCGGCGGAGCTGCTGGACCGGCTCGGCATGCCGGACCGGGCCAGGGCGGTGCTGTTCGAGGTGTTCGGGCACTCGTTCTTCAACCGCGAGGAGTCGTTCTCGGCGGCCGAGCTGGTCGCCCAGTTCCACTTCTACTTCCTGGGCAACCCGGAAGGGCTCGGCATGGACGTCACCGCGGATGACCACGGCAGCAGCGTGTGGGCGCCGCTCGGCGGGCTGCTGGACCGGCTCGGCGTCGACGTCCGCACCGGCACGCCGGTCGACCGGCTGGAACGGACCGCGGCCGGCTGGCGGGCGGTCGCGAGTGGAGGGTCCACAGTGGACGCGGAGCACGCGGTGCTCGCGCTCGACCCGGCCGCGCTGCGCCGGTTGGTGGCCGCCTCGGACGGGCTGCCGGCGCCGTTGCGGACCAGGGTCGCCGGGCTCACGGTGTCCGCGCCGTACGCGGTGGCCCGGTTCTGGACGGACCGGCCGGTGCGGGCGGACCGGCCGGTGTTCTCCGGCGTGTCCAGGGAGCCGACGCTCGACTCCGTCACCGTCTACTCGCGACTCGAGGACGGCGCCCGGCAGTGGGCCGGCCGGACCGGCGGCGAGGTGATCGAGCTGCACGCCTACGCGGCCGAGGACGGGCTGACCGCGGCGGACGCGGCGAGTCGCATGTGGACGGAGCTGGGCGGGCTCTGGCCGGAGGTCGCCGACCTGCGGGTGCTGCACCGGGAGACCAGGATCGGGCACGACGCGCCGGGCTTCCCGCCGGGCTCGGACGCCAGCCGGCCCGGCGTGCGCACCGGTGATCCGACGCTGCTGCTGGCCGGCGACTGGGTCCGGCTTCCGTTCGCCTCGGCGCTGATGGAGCGGGCGGCGACCACCGGCATCCTGGCCGCGAACGACGTCCTGGCCCGAGCCGGCGCCCGCGCCGAGCCGGTCACCACGATCCGCCCGCGCGGCCTGCTCGCCCGCTGATCCGCCGCCGGAATGTTGCGTGCGCAATCACCGTTCGGAGGAGCACACTCGAGGTACCGAGACAGAGGAGACCTGCTGCGATGCCTGCGGTGACGGTGGACGACATCCTGACGCTGCCCCGGCTGCGCGAGCCCGACCCGGCCGCGGCCGTCCAGCGCCCGGTGACGAGCGTGACGACCGCCCCACGGGGCTTCGAGGGCGAGGGCTTCCCGGTCCGCCGCGCGTTCGCCGGCGTCGACCTGGCCACCCTCGACCCGTTCATCCACATGGACCAGATGGGCGAGGTCGAGTACGCGCCGGGCGAGCCGAAGGGCACCCCCTGGCACCCGCACCGCGGCTTCGAGACGGTCACCTACATCATCGACGGCACGTTCGTGCACCAGGACTCGCACGGCGGCGGCGGGGTGATCACCAACGGCGACACCCAGTGGATGACCGCGGGCTCGGGGCTGCTGCACATCGAGACCCCGCCGGAGGAGCTGGTGGTTTCCGGCGGCCTGTTCCACGGCATCCAGCTCTGGGTCAACCTGCCGGCCACGGACAAGTGGGCGCCGCCGCGCTACCAGGACATCCGCGGCGGCAAGGTCACGCTGCTGTCGTCGGCCGACGGCGGCGCGCTGGTCCGGGTCATCGCGGGCGAGCTCGACGGGCACGCCGGTCCGGGCGTCACGTACACCCCGATCACCCTCGCGCACGCCTCGGTCTCCCCCGGTGCCGCCGTGACGCTGCCCTGGCGGCCGGACTTCAACGCGCTGGTCTACGTGCTGTCCGGGAACGGGACGGTCGGTGCCGAGCGGCGGCCGGTGCGGACCGGGCAGCTGGTCGTGCTCGGGGCCGGCGACTCGCTGAGCGTCGCCGCCGACACCCGGCAGGACAGCCGGACGCCCGGGCTCGACGTGCTGCTGCTCGGCGGCCGCCCGATCCGAGAGCCGGTCGCCGCGTACGGCCCGTTCGTCATGAACACCAGGGCCGAGCTGATCCAGGCGTTCGAGGACTTCCAGGCCGGCAAGCTGGGCACGATCCCGGCGGACGGGCTGCACGCACACAGCGCCGTCCGCGGCGAGACCGGCCAGGACTAGATCAGCCCCAGACCTCGGCGGCGGTCTCGACGACGAGGCGGAGCTTGGCGACCTCCTCGTCGTAGGTCAGCGCGTTGCCCTCGACGGTGGAGGCGAACCCGCACTGCGGCGACAGGCACAGCTGCTCGAGCGGGACATACTTGGCCGCCTCGTCGATGCGCCGCTTCAGGTCGTCCTTCGACTCGAGCTGGCCGCGCTTGGTGGTGACCAGGCCGAGCACGACGGCCTTGCCCGGCGGGACGAACCGCAGCGGCGCGAAGCTGCCCGACCGCGCGTCGTCGAACTCCAGGAAGAAGCCGTCGACGGCCAGCTCGGAGAACAGCGCCTCGGCGACGAAGTCGTAGCCGCCCTCGGCCACCCAGGACGAGCGGAAGTTGCCCCGGCACATGTGCGTGGTGACCGCCATCGACTCCGGCCGGTCCGCGATCGCCGCGTTGATCTGCTTGATGTTGCGCAGGTGCTGGTGCTCGGCATCGTCGCCGCGCTCGGCCAGCATGGCCCGCTGCTGCGGGTCGTTGAGGTAGGCGAGGCTGGTGTCGTCCAGCTGCAGGTAGGTGCAGCCGAGCTCGGCCAGCGCCGCCACCTCGGCCGCGTACGCCGCGGACAGATCGGTCCAGAACTGCTCCTCGTCCGGGTAGACCGACGGGTCGATCGAGGCCCGGCCGCCGCGGTAGTGGACCATGCTCGGCGACGGGATCGTCAACTTGGGCACCGCGGCCGTCACGGTCTGCTGCAGGAACCGGAACGCGTCGGCGAAGATCGGCTGCTCCAGCCGGATCGGCCCGTCCACCCGCAACGCGGCCGGCGCGAAGTCCAGCTCGCCCTGCTCGTTGCGGAACCGTACGTGCATCGAGTCACGGGCCCGGCTCACGCCGCCGAGCTGGTAGATGAAGTCCATGTGCCAGGAGGCCCGGCGGAACTCGCCGTCGGTGGCGGCCGGCAACCCGACCGACTCCTGCATCCGCACCACGTCGCGGATCGCCCCGTCCTCCACGGTCCGCAATCCCTCGTCGGACATCCGGCCAGCGGCATGGTCGGCCCGGGCCCGGTGCAGGCGCCCCGGGCGCAGCAGGCTGCCGACGTGGTCGCCGCGGAAAGGCGGTCGCTCGCGCATCGTCATGCGCTCTTTCTACCTGGTCGCGGGATCCGATGGCCCGACCCGGCCACCCGTTCGGGTGCACCGGGCCGGGACCGTGCTTCCCACGGGATGAAGTACATCGGGTTGGGCAGCCTGAAGGCCCGCTGCTCGTGGTCGCCCTGCAGGTCGGAGAACTGGTCGCCGACGTTGGCGACGATCCGGTAGCCGACCGACTCGATGTGCGTGCGGGTCAGCGACTTGTTCGGCCACCCCACACCTGCCCCGTCACGCCGGTCGACACTAGGTTGGCAAACCGTGACGTACGTGGCTGCGGACAACCGCTACGAATCGCTCCGATACCGTCGCTGCGGCCGCAGCGGCCTGCTGCTGCCCCCGCTGTCGCTCGGGCTGTGGCACAACTTCGGCGGCGAACGGCCGGTCGAGACCCAGCGGGCGATCGTCCGGCGCGCCTTCGACCTCGGCATCACCCATTTCGACCTGGCCAACAACTACGGCCCGCCGTACGGGTCGGCCGAGGAGAACTTCGGCCGGCTGCTGGCCACCGACCTGCGCCCGTACCGGGACGAGCTGGTGGTCTCGACCAAGGCCGGCTACGACATGTGGCCGGGACCGTACGGGGACCACGGCTCGCGCAAATATCTGCTCGCGTCGCTGGACCAGTCGCTCGGCCGGATGGGGCTGGACTACGTCGACATCTTCTACTCGCACCGGTTCGACCCGGACACGCCGCTCGAGGAGACGATGGGCGCGCTCGACGCGGCGGTGCGCGCCGGCAAGGCGCTCTACGTCGGGATCTCCTCGTACAACTCGCACCGGACCCGGGAGGCCGCGGAGATCCTGCGCCAGCTCGGTACGCCGCTGCTGATCCACCAGCCGTCGTACTCGATGCTCAACCGCTGGATCGAGCACGACCACCTGCTCGACACGCTGGAGGAGCTCGGCGTCGGCTGCATCGCGTTCTCGCCGCTGGCGCAGGGGCTGCTCACCAACCGCTACCTCGACGGGGTGCCGGCCGACTCCCGGGTCGCCACCGGCGGCGCGATGAGCGCCGACATGCTCACCGACGAGCGGCTGTCCCGGGTGCGCGCGCTCAACGAGGTCGCCGCCCGCCGCGGCCAGACACTGGCCGAGCTCGCCCTGGTCTGGGCGCTGCGCGACCCGCGGATGACGTCGCTGGTCATCGGCGCGAGCAGCGTCGCGCAGCTCGAGGACAACGTCGCGGCGCTGACCAACACCGACCTGACCGACGCCGAGCTGGCCGAGGTCGACCGGTACGCGACGGAGTCCGGGATCGACCTCTGGGCCGAGTCCAGCGCCGGCTGAGCCGGTACTTTTCCGACTTTTCCGGCCCTACCCACCGAGAAGACGTTTCGGTTCCCGCCCGCTGGAGACAGGTCCTGTGCGGCACCGGACGGAACCCCGGCGCCCGGGAAGGATCGTCGAGTCGGGGAGCCATCGGATGGACAGGGAGGTCACGCTCCCGGACGGCCCGGAGGGTGCGAGCTTCGCCCGCCGGGCGATGGCGCGTGCCGCCGATCTCTGGCGCCTCGACCGGGAGATGACCGACACCGCGCTGCTGCTGGTCAGCGAGCTCGTCACGAACGCGATCCGGCACGGCACTCCGCCCGTGCGGTTGTCGCTGCGGCTGGACCGGGATCGGTTGCGGGTCGAGGTGACCGACAGCTCCCCCGCGCTGCCCGAGCTGACCCGCCCGGAGCCGGACCAGATCGGTGGCCGGGGACTGCAGATCGTCCAGCTGCTCGCGGCGCGATGGGGCGCGAGCTCCTCGTCCCGCCGGCTCGGCAAGACCGTCTGGTTCGAGCTGAGCAAGATGCTGCGGTGATCCCTATGCTGACCGCTTCCTGACGGCGGCTCCGAACCGGCATACGGTGGGGCAGGTCGACGGCCCCCAGCGGCCGGGAAGGAGGAGCCGTGTCGGGTCTGCGTGTCGCGGTGATCGGCTCCGGTCCGGCCGGGGTATACGCGGCAGCAGCGCTCAGCCGCGCCGGGAACGTCGAGGTCGACGTTCTCGACCGACTGCCCGCCCCGTACGGGTTGGTGCGCTACGGGGTCGCCCCGGACCACGTGAAGATGAAGTCGGTGGACGTCGCGCTGCGGCGGATCCTGGAGGACCCGGCCGTACGCTTCCTCGGCAACGTCGAGGTCGGCGCCGACATCACCCGCGACGAGCTGATGACCTACTACGACGCGGTCGTGTTCGCCACCGGCGCCGCGGTCGACCGGCGCCTCGGCGTGCCGGGCGAGGACCTGCCGGGCAGCTTCTCCGCCACCGAGTTCGTCGCCTGGTACTCCGGGCATCCGGACGCGGAGCTCGACCTGTTCACCCTGCAGGCCACGCACGCCGTGGTGATCGGCGTCGGCAACGTCGCCGTCGACGTGGCCAGGGTGCTGACCAAGAAGGCCGACGTGATGGCCGGCACCGACGTGCCCGGGCACGTGCTCGACGTGCTCGCCGCCAGCGCGGTCACCGAGGTCACCATGCTCGGCCGGCGCGGGCCGGCGTACGCCCGGTTCACCACCAAGGAGCTGCGCGAGCTCGGCGAGATCTCCGGGTCGGACATCATCGTCGACCCGGCCGACCTCGAGCTCACCGAGCAGGAGGAGGCCGACGTCGCGGCCGACCGGACGCTGCGGGCCAACCTCGAGGTGCTGCGCGAGTGGTCCACCCGCACGCCCGAAGGCCGGCCGCGGCGGCTGCGGATCAAGTTCTGGCTGCGGCCGGCCGAGGTGCTCGGCTCGGCGGCCGTGACCGGCTTCCGGGCCGAGCGGACCAGGCTGGAGAACGGCCGGCTGGTCGGCACCGGCTCGATCCTCGACTTCCCGGCCCAGCTGGTGCTGCGCTCGGTCGGCTACCGGGTGGCGCCGCCGGCCGGGCTGCCGCTGGACCCGGAGACCGGCACCGTCCCGCACGACGGCGGCCGGGTGCTGCTCGACGGCGCGCCGATGCCCGGCCTGTACGTCGCCGGCTGGCTCAAGCGCGGCCCCACCGGGATCATCGGCACCAACAAGCCGGACGCGACCGAGACCGTCAGCTCCCTGCTGGGCGACGCCGACCGGCTGCCACGGGCACCGGAGCGTGACCCCGACGCAATCGTCGAGCTGCTGCGGGAGCGGAAGGTGCGGGCGGTCGACTGGTCCGGCTGGGAGGCGATCGACGCGGCCGAGAAGGCGCTCGGGGCGGCCCGGGACTGCGTCAGGGTCAAGATCGCGGACCGGGAGACGCTGCTGCGTACGGCGCTGGGCGACGAGTTCGGCTAGCCCGTTTCCGCTGAACGGGCCACGGCCGCCCGACGTACGGTGAGGATGTGCGCAGGGCGAGCTGGCGGTGGGCGGTTGTCGCCCTCGCAGTCGCCGTGCTCGTGTCGCTGCCCACGGTGATCGGCGCGCTGCCGGCGCGCTCCAGCGACCTGTCCGCGACCGACCTGCTGGCCAAGGTGAGGGCGTCCGGCTCGGTCGGGCACTCCGGCTACGCCGAGTCCGTCGGCGGCCTCCAGCTGCCGCTGACCGCCGACTTCACCGCGCTGACCAGCCTGCTCGGCGACCGCACCCGGATCCGGTCCTGGTGGCGCAGCGACGAGGACTGGCGCGTGGACGCCGTGCAGACCACCGGCGAGGCCGGGACGTACCGGGACGCCAGCGGGATCTGGAGCTGGGACTACGAGCAGGACACGATCGTCCGCACCAGCGAGCCCACGGTCCGGCTCCCCCGCGTCTCCGACGTCGAGCCGGCCGCGCTGGCCCGCCGGCTGCTGTCCGAGGCCAGGGCCGCGGACGTGTCCCGCGTCCCGAGCCGGCGGGTGGCCGGCCGGGACGCGGCCGGGCTCCGGCTGCGGCCGTCCGACAACGGCACCACGATCGACCGGGTCGACGTCTGGGTCGACCCGGCCACCGGCCTTGCCCTGCGGGTCGAGATCTACGGGAAGAACACCCCGCGGCCGGTGCTGGAGACCGCCTTCCTCGACTTCTCCGCCCGGACGCCGCCGCCGTCCGACACCCGGTTCACCCCGGCCGAGCCGGACCGGATCCGCGGCGAGACCAACCCCGACCTGGCCGCCGCGATCAACGTGTTCGCCCCGGTGATCCCGCCGGCGACGCTGGCCGGGCTGCCCGGCCGGCCGGGGATCATCGGCCTCGGCTCGGTCGGCACGTACGGGTCAGGACTCACGCTGCTGGTCGCGGTGCCCCTGCCCGGGCGGATCTCCCGGCCGTTGCGCGACCAGCTGGCCAAGACACCGGGGGCGACCGCGACTCCCGAGGGCATACGGATCGCGGTCGGGCCGCTGTCGCTGCTGTTGACCGACTCGCGCGACCGGCGCAGCTGGTTGATCACCGGCACGGTGACCGCGCGGACCCTGGACACGGCGGCCACGCAGCTGCGGACCCAGCCGCCGGCGGAGCGGCCCCGGTGACGGCGACCCCGCCGCCGTCCGGCCGGGTGCCGGCCGGGCCGGCGACCGGCACGGCCGCGATCCGGACCGTCGGGCTGACCAAGCGGTACGGGTCGGTCACCGCGGTGGACGGGATCGAGCTGGACGTCCCGCCCGGCGACGTCTACGGCTTCCTCGGCCCGAACGGCTCCGGCAAGACCACGACCGTACGGATGCTGCTCGGGCTGGTGCTGCCCACCGCCGGTACGGTCGAGGTGCTCGGCGCCCGGATACCCAAGCACGCGCGGTCCGTGCTGCACCGGGTCGGGGCGCTGGTCGAGGCGCCGGCCGCGTACGGGCACCTGGGCGCGCGGGCCAACCTGTCGATCATGGACGCGGCCGGGCCGGGCGGATCCCGGCGCACCCGGCGGGCACGCATCGACCGGGCGCTGGAGCAGGTCGGGCTGGCCGGCGTCGGCCGCCGCCCGGTCAAGGCATACTCGCTGGGCATGCGGCAGCGGCTCGGCATCGCCGCGGCCCTGCTGCGCAAGCCGGACCTGCTCATCCTGGACGAGCCGACAAACGGCCTCGACCCGCGCGGCATCCAGGAGATCCGCCAGCTGCTGCTCGACCTCAACGCGTCGGCCGGCACGACCATCTTCCTGTCCAGCCACCTGCTCGCCGAGGTCGAGCACCTGTGCAAGCGGGTCGGCGTGGTCGACCGGGGCCGGCTGGTGCTGCAGGACTCGCTGGCCGCCCTGCGGGCGCCGACCGGGTCGGTGGTGCTGCGCACGCCCGACCCGGAGTGGGCCGTCGGCGTGCTCGACGGCGACCTGCGGGAGCGGTCCGGCGACCGGCTCGTGGTGCGGGCCGCCGACCCGGCCGAGCTGAACGCGCGGCTGGTCGGGCACGGGATCCGGATCACGGAACTCATCGAGCAGCGGCGGACGCTGGAAGAGGTCGTGCTGGCGGCGACCACCGGCAGCTCGGACCGGGTGGACGGTGCGATCCCGCCGACGACGGGTCCTCGGGCCGAGGTCCTCGGCACCGACGACTCGGCCTGGGACCGACCGCCGGCCGGGCCGCCCGTGCCGCTGCCCACCCGCCCATCCCGGGACACCTTCTCCTGGCCGGCCGGTCCGCACACCCCGGAGCCGGGACCCGGCTGGCAGCCGTCCCGCTCCGAGTCCGCCCAGCCGCCGGACGGGGGGTCCCAGCCGGGACCCGGCTGGGAGCCGTCCCGGTCGGAGCCCGTCCGCCCGGCGCCGGACGACCGCGGGCCCGGGCAGCCACAGCCCGGACGCGGCTCGGAGCCGTCCCGCGCCGAGCCCGTCCAGCCGCCGCCGGAGGATGCCGATGTGGATCCGGGTGGGTCAGCGGCGGATCGGACGGGGTCGGATCAACCTGAGGCGCGCTCGGAGGAGTCCGCGTGATCGGCGTCGAGCTGATGAAGATGCTGCGCCGCCCGCGGACCTGGGTGGTGATCGCGCTCATCGACGCGCTGCCCACGCTGGTGGCGTTCCTGCTGGCGCTCACCGACGTCGGCCCACGACCGGGCACCGGGCCGGCGTTCCTGTCGGCGGTGCTCAACAACGGGGTGCTGTTCCCGGCGGCGGCCCTGGCCATCGTGCTGCCGCTGTTCCTGCCCGTCTCGGTGGCGATCGTGTCCGGCGACTCGATCGCCGGCGAGGCGCAGGCCGGGACGCTGCGCTACCTGCTCGCCCGGCCGGCCGGCCGCACCCGCCTTCTCGTCGCGAAGCTCGTCACGGTGCTGGTGTTCGTGGCGATGGCGGTGGTCGTGGTCGTGGTGACCGGATACTTCGTCGGCACGTCGCTGTTCGGCACCGGCCAGCTCGCCGGCGGGAACATCGTCTCGGTCTCCGGCGAGCCGCTGACCCCGCACCAGGCCGCGCTGCGCACGCTGCTGGCGATGGCGTACGTGGCCTTCTCGATGCTCGGCGTCGCCGCGATGGCGGTGTTCCTGTCGACGCTCACCGATTCCCCACTCGCCGCCGCGATGGGCGCCCTGGCGTTCCTGGTCGCGTCGTCGCTCCTGCTCACGCTCGACGCCGCCGACTCGATCCGCCCGTACCTGCCGACCCGCTATTGGCTGGCGTTCGTCGACCTGTTCCGACAACCCATCCTCTGGCGCGACATCCTCCGCGGCGTCGGTCTCCAGTCCCTCTACGTCGCCGTCCTCCTCGGCGCCGCCTGGGCCAACTTCAGCACCAAGGACATCAAGTCCTGACCGCCGGCACTGCTATCAGCCGGAACCGCTTGATAGCATGGCGGTGTGCGGCAGGTGATCACCCGGGTCGAGGACGAGCTGCACGTGCAGCTCAAGGAAGCCGCGGCGGCCAGGGGGATGTCGGTCAACGCGTTCGTCGTGGACGCACTCACGACGGCCGTCGGTGCGACCTCGAAGCGGGAGGCCGTGCGCCGCCGAGCCGAGGCAGCCGGTCGGCGGGTGGTGCCCCCGACGCCGGACGAGACTCCGAGCTGGGCGGACGTCGAGGCGGCGGGCACCGACGCAGGCACGGCGGTGAGCGAGGCGTTGGCCGACGAGCGGTCCGGCCGGTGACCACCGGCGTCTACTACGCCGATACCAGTGCGCTCGTTCGTGCGTACGTGTCCGGTGAGCCGCACCATGCCCAGCTGCGCCGCCAGCTGCTCGACGGAGACGTGCCGGTCGTGACGAGCGTGCTGACCAGAGTCGAGTTCGCCAGTGCGGTGGCTGCGGCCGGTCGCGCCGGGCGCCTGCGCCGTCCCCGGGTGCTGCTCGACCGGTTCGACGCGGACTGCCGGGAGAACGGCCCGGTCACCCTGCTCGACCTGGACACGGGCACCGCGTTCCCGCTCGCCCGCCGGTTGGTGCGCGAGCATCCGCTCCGCGTCCTGGATGCGATCCACCTCGCGGTCGCCCTCACCGAGGCGGTCGAGCTCGCCGCAGGGGACCCCGTCTCCCTGGTCACCTGCGACAAGGCGCAGGCCATCGCCGCCGACGCCGTCGGCCTCCCCCTCGCCTGATACCGCCGGCGCCGTCAGGGGGTGGGGCAGGTTGTGGGGGCGGTGGGGCGGGCGGGAGCCAGGGCGGTCAGGACGAGGGACTGGACGACCGGGTCACGGGGGAGGTCGCCGTGGTCCAGCTGCGCGCCGGCGCAGATCGACTGGACCGGGATGTTGACGGCGCCGTCGAGGCGGGCGGAGTCGGGCGGGGTGACGATCTGGTCCTGCTCGGTCCAGACCGAAACCCACACCGGCCCGGCCGGCATCGTCCGGGCGTTGAGCTGGGTGAGCAGGTCGCTGTTCGGGGCGAGCTCGGCGCACGCGGTCGGACACCGGCCCGGCAGCAGCGATCCCGCCAGCGCGGCGAGGTCGGTGCCGTGGTGCGGCGAGCCGAGCGTGACGATGCGGCGCGCGATGCCGGCGCCGCCGTCCTCCTCGGCCCACAGCCGGGCCACCACCCCGCCGGCCGAGTAGCCCACCACGTCCACCGACGGCGCGCCGGCGGCGATCGCCGACCGGGCCGCCCGGTCCAGGACCTCGGCCTGGTCGCGCAGCGCGCCGGTGCCGTCACCGGGCAGCCGGACGACCGTCGCCTGCCGGCCGGCCGACCGCAGCCGCGCGGCCAGCACGTCCAGCGCCGACGTAGACCCGCCGTAGCCGGGCACCAGCAGCACCGGCCCCGGATCGTCCTGCCGCACCGGACCCGCCGCGTCCGACGACCCGGGGCGGTTGACCACGACCAGGATCACCGCGGCGACCGCGCCCGCGACCAGCACCGCCAGGATGCCGAGCAGCATCCGGCGGCGTACGGGCGGCAGCGCGGACAGCACCACACCATCCTCCGGCCGCCCCGGTCAGCCCGGCGTGAACTGTCGGACCCGGCCACTACCGTCGCGGCATGGCACTCGACTTCCAGCTCGTCATCGACTGCGCCGACCCGCACACGCTGGCCGACTGGTGGGCGGACACCCTCGGCTGGGAAGCGGAGGGCACGGACGAAGACTTCATCCGCCGGATGATCAAGGAGGGGTTCGCCTCCGACGACGACACCGTGCTGCACAAAGGGAAGCTGCACTGGAAGACCGGCGCCGCCATCAACCACCCGGACGGCAGGGAAAGCGGCCGGCCACGCATCCTGTTCCAGCTCGTGCCCGAGCCGAAGACGATCAAGAACCGGCTGCACATCGACCTGCGGCCGGTCGCCGACGACCCGGAGAAGCAGATCGCCGACCTGGTCGCCCGCGGCGCGACGGAGATCGGGCGCGGCGAGGAGGGGCCCCACACGAAGTGGGCCGTGCTCACGGACCCGGAGGGCAACGAGTTCTGCGTGCCCACCCGGTAACCCGGGCCCCCGGTAACCGCGCGGGCACTAGTGTCCCGCGTCAGAGGTTTCGTGCCGGTTCCCGGTGATCCAGACGGCGTCCGGCAAGGCGGAGGAGTGGCCGATACCGGGGTTGTACCGGCCGCGACGACAAGGCCGCCGGTCGTCGGCTGGGCGCCGGGAAGCGGTGCGAGAGACTTCTGGGTGGTCGGGCGGCACTCGGGGGGCGAACCCCGCGTGGCACTAGCTGACGAGGACGACCTCGAGCGTGCGGGGGCCGTGCACGCCCTCGACCCGGTTCAGCTCGATGTCGCTGGTGGCGGACGGTCCGCTGATCCAGGTCAGCGGCCGATCCGGGTCGAGCCGGGCGACCGCCTCCGGCACGGTCTGGACGACTTGGTCGGCGCGGACCACGCAGAGGTGGTAGTCGGGCACCAGCGTGATCATCCGCCGGCCCTGGTCGGGCGAGGAGTCGAGGACGATCGTGCCGGTCTCGGCGATCGCGACCGCGCAGGCGGTCACCACGCCGTCGAGCCGGTCGACGTCGGCCGCGGTGAGGCCGTCGTCGGTGACGGCGCCGGGCAGGTCCCAGGGCAGGCCGGGCGGGACGGCGATCCGGGCCGCGCCCCGGGCGGACAGGGCGTCGCGGAGCGTGTCCGCCAGCTGCGCCGGGGAGCAGCGGCGGACCGCGGCCTTGTAGTCGATCAGGCGGTCCACCAGCAGGTCGAGCCGGGCCGCCCGGTCAAGGTCGCCGCCGCGCCGGTACGCCCGCGGCACGTCGGGCACCACCGGACGGTCCGCGAGCGCCCGCCGGATCCGCCCCAGCACCTCGTCTCGCGCGCTACTCACCGCGGTCGCCTCCCGCCGGGGACTCAGGAGTGTGCGTGCGGGTCCACCAGGTGCGGAAGCCTTCGGCGGGAGGTACGGGAAGGTCCCGGCTCGCGGTCCAGCCGGACAGCGGCGGCGGCATCGCGCGGATCCGGCCCCGGCGGCCGCCAAGGAGGCGCCCTGCGCGGGAAGCCGACAGCGCGGCCGCCCACCGGCGCGGCGACCCCATCGCGTATGCCACCGAGCGCATGACCGCCCGCTCCGCCACCGGATGCGGCACCTGCGAGCGCAGGTGCACGAGCATCGTCGGGATGTCGATCGCCACCGGGCAGACGTCATAACAGGCACCGCACAGCGAGGACGCGTACGGCAGCGTGGGGTTGTCCGCCACCCCGGTCAGCTGCGGCGAGAGCACCGCCCCGATCGGCCCCGGATACACCGACCCGTAGGCGTGCCCGCCGGTCCGCTCGTACACCGGGCACACGTTGAGGCAGGCCGAGCACCGGATGCACCGCAGCGCCGCCCGCCCGTCCGGATCCCCGAGCACCGCCGTGCGCCCGTTGTCCAGCAGCACCAGGTGGAAGTCCTGCCCCTCCACCGCCCCCGACCACATCGACGTGTACGGGTTCATCCGCTCGCCGGTCGACGACCGCGGCAACAGCTGCAGGAACACCTCGAGGTCGGCCCAGGTCGGCACCAGCTTCTCGATGCCCATCACGGTGATCAGCGTCCGCGGCAGCGTGATGCACATCCGGCCGTTGCCCTCGGACTCCACCACCGACAGCGTCCCGGTCGAGGCGACCGCGAAGTTCGCCCCGGAGATCGCCACCCGGGCGGACAGGAACTTCTGCCGCAGGTGCATGCGCGCGGCCTCGGCCAGCGCGGCCGGGGACGAGGTGAGGTCGGCCGGCGCCGGCAGCCCCACCGATCCCATCTCCCGCAGGAAGATCTCCCGGATCTCGGCCCGGTTGCGGTGGATCGCCGGCACCAGGATGTGCGACGGCGTGTCGTGCCCGAGCTGCACGATCAGCTCCGCCAGGTCGGTCTCCCAGGCGGCGATCCCGGCGGCTTCGAGCGCCTCGTTGAGCCCGATCTCCTGGGTGGCCATCGACTTGACCTTGACCACCTCGTCGGCGCCGGTCGCCTGGACCAGCGACGTGACGATCGCGTTCGCCTCGGCGGCGTCCCGGGCCCAGTGCACCGTCCCACCCCGGGCGGTGACCGACTCCTCCAGCTGCACCAGCAGCTCGTCGAGCCTGGCGAGCACGGAGTCCTTGATCGCCGCGCCGGCCGCCCGCAGCTCGGCCCAGTCGGGCACCTCGCCGACCACCCTGGCCCGCTTGGCCCGGATCGTGGCGGTGGCGTTGCCGAGGTTCCGCCGCAGCTGGGTGTCGGCGACCGCGGCCCGGGCCGCGACCGGGAACGGCCGCCCGGCCAGGTGGGTCGCGTCGGACGCGTGCGGCATGCCGAGGAATGTCACAGGCCCTCCCGGGACGCCAGGATCTCGGCCAGGTGCACGGTCCGCACCCCGGTTCGCAACCGGGACAGCCCGCCGCCGATGTGCAGCAGACAGGAAGAGTCGCTGGCCGCGCAGACTTCGGCCCTCGTGTCGAGCACCGAGCGCATCTTGTCGGCGAGCATCGCGGTCGAGGTGTCCGCGTTCTTCACCGCGAACGTGCCGCCGAACCCGCAGCACTCCTCCGCACCGGGCAGCTCGACCAGGTCGATGCCGCGGACCGACCGCAGCAACCGCAGCGGCTTGTCGCCGACCCGCAGCATCCGCAGCGAGTGGCAGGTCGGGTGGTAGGTGACGCGGTGTGGGTACGACGCGCCCACGTCGGTGACGCCGAGCACGTCGACCAGCAGCTCGGACAGCTCGTACGTCTTCGCGGCGACCCCGGCCGCCCGCTCGGCCAGCGCGTCGTCGCCGTGCGAGCGCGCGACCGCGGCGTGCTGGTGGCGCACCGACCCGACGCAGGAGCCGGACGGCGCGACCACCGCCTCGTACGGCTCGAACGTCGCCACGTGCCGGCGTACCAGCGGCAGCGCCTGGTCCGGGTAGCCGGTGTTGATGTGCATCTGCCCGCAACAGGTCTGCCCCGGCGGGAACACCACCTCGTGCCCGAGCCGCTCCAGCACCTCGACCGTGGCCCGCCCGGCGGCCGGCGCGACGGCATCGACCAGGCAGGTCAGGAACAGGGCGATCCGCACGCGCTCATCTCAGCACGGATCGGTCGAACGGATCAGCACCGATCGGGGGTCACTCCGGCGGATCGGTCGCCTCCGCGGACGTGCGGCGCTCGAGCACGGTGTCCGGCGCCGCCTGCGGGTCGTACTCCCGCTCGTCGGAGTCGGCGAGGATCGCCGCCGCCTGCGCCTGGGGATCGTCGCTGCCGGCGACCCGCTCCTCGGGCAGCAGCTCGGCAGCCCGGTGCCGCACCCGCTCCTGGTCCGGATCCATGCCGGGTTCCTGCCCCGCCGCCGCGCCGAGCAACCCGCGGGCCCAGGCCGGGTGCTCGTGCAGCCCCCAGCGGACCGGGACCCGGCCGGTACGGATGCCGCGCAGCGCGTCCTGGTCGTGGGTCGCGAACCAGACGTGCCCGACGACGAGCAGCAGCACCGCGAACGCCGCCCAGTCGTGCAGGAAAGTGGCGCCGATGCGCAGGTCGAGCGACCAGCGCCGGCCGTACTCGAGCACGATCCCGGTGCCGAGCAGGACCAGCCCGCCGCCGGCGGACAGCGACGCGTTGAGCTTCTGCCCGGCGTTGAACTTGCCGACCGGCAGGCCGGCGGTGCGCCGGTCGCGCCGCCGCAGCCACTCCAGGTCGACCCTGGTCCACCGGTTGAGCAGCCGGTAGTCCGACCGCACCGCTCGCGACGCCAGGCCGAGCAGGACCGGCACCGGCAGCGCCAGGCCCGACCAGACGTGGATCTGCACGACCAGCCCCCGCCGGCCGACGAGCTCCGCGATCGGCTCCAGATACAGCGCGGCCGCGGTGGCCAGGCAGGTCAGCCCGAGCACCGCGGTCGCCTGGTGCACCGCCCGCGACCCGGGCCCGAACCGGACGAGTCCAGCGCGTCGCGCCGGGCGGGACATGCTAGGTGGGTTCATCGCTGCGCCCGTTCGAGCGGCCGACCCAGCCGTCCACGTCGTAGCCGCGGTGCTCCCAGTAGCCCGGCTCGACGTCGCGGGTGAGCTCGATCCGGTCCAGCCACTTCAGCGACTTGTAGCCGTACATGGGCAGCACGGCCAGCCGGACCGGCCCGCCGTGCGCGGCGCTGACCGGCTTGCCCTGCAGCCCGGTCGCGACCAGCACATCCCGGCGCCTGGCCTGGTCGAGCGTGAGGCTCTCGCTGTAGGACCCGTCGTACGAGCGGAACCGGACCGCGGTGGCCTCCGGATCCGGTTCGGCTGCGGCGAGCAGGTCGGGCAGCGCGACCCCGGACCAGGTCACCGCCGGCACCCGCCAGCCGGTCACGCACTGGAAGTCCCGGACGAGCCTGGCCTGCGGCAGCGCCGCCAGCTCCGCCATCGACCAGGTCCGCGGCCGGCGGACCAGGCCGGCGACGGCGATCCGGACGTCGGCCGGCGCGCGGCGCGGGATCGAGGCGGTCACCGAGTAGAACCGGAAGCCGGCGCCGGCCGGGATCAGTTGCGTCAGCCCGGTCGGGTCGCGCGGCCCGACCACGGCGAGCGCGGCCTGCTCGGCGTCGGACAGCGTCCGGCCGAACGCCAGGGTCAGGCCGCCGAGGGCGAGCACGCCCAGCAGCACCCGCCGGCCGACCGGCGCGCCCGCACCCTCGGACCGGTCCGCACCCTCCGACCGGTCCCCGCGCTCCGACCGGTCCGCACCCTCCCACCGGTCCCCGCGCTCCGACCGGTCCACACCATCCGGCTGATCCCGGCGATCCGACCTCACCCCCCCATCCTGCGCCTCCCACCGGACGGCCGGTCCCCATAGGGTCCTGGCATGAACGTGGTGTTCGTGGAGCCGGCGTTCCCGCCCACGCAGCGGAACTTCGCCCGCGCGCTGGCTGCGACCGGCGCGTACGTCATCGGCATCGGCGAGCGGCCGGGCGAGTGGCTGGACGACGAGCTGCGCGGATGGCTGTCCGAGTATCACCAGATCGACAACGTGACGGACGTCGGCCACATGACCGACTTCGTCCGCTGGGTGCAGTCCCGGATGTGGGTGGACCGGCTGGAGACCACGATCGAGGCGCACACGCTGCCGGTGGCGCAGGTACGGGAGGCCTGCACGATTCCCGGCACCACCGTCCGGACGGCCTGGCTGTGCCGGGACAAGCCGTCGATGAAGCAGGCGCTGCGGGAGGCGGGCGTGCCGACCGCGGCCTCCACGGCCGCCGCGCACGTGGACGAGATCTACGCGTTCGCCGACGCGGTCGGCTACCCGCTGATCCTCAAGCCGCGTACCGGCGCCGGCGCGCTGGACACCACCAAGGTCGACTCCCGCGACGAGCTCAGCGCCGCGCTGGGCGCGGTCGGCCACGCCGACTCGATCGCGGTCGAGGAGTTCGTCGAGGGCCACGAGGGCTTCTACGACACGCTGTCCGTGCACGGCGAGCCGCGGCTGGACTTCGTCAGCCACTACTTCCCGAACGTGCTGGAGGCGATGCGGACCCGGTGGATCTCGCCGCAGTTCATCGCGACGAACCGGGTCGACCGGGAGCCGGACTACCAGCAGTTGCGCGATCTCGGCCGGCGGGTGAACCAGGCGCTCGGCATCGGCACCACCGCGACCCACATGGAGTGGTTCTTCGGCCCGAAGGGGCTGAAGTTCTCCGAGATCGGGTGCCGCCCGCCCGGGGTCGGCGCCTGGGACCTCTACTCCGCCGGCAACGAGATCGACCTCTACAAGGCCTGGGCCGACGCGATCGTGCACGAGAACGTCTGGCACCTCCCGACCCGGCGCTACTCGGCCGGCATCGTCGCGCTGCGCCCCGACCGGGACGGATCGATCACCTGGATCGAG
Organism: uncultured Actinomycetota bacterium; assembly: GCA_963728945.1. Classification (GTDB taxonomy): domain Bacteria; phylum Actinomycetota; class Actinomycetes; order Mycobacteriales; family CADCTP01; genus CADCTP01. The sequence goes on from CAVSMA010000001.1 coordinate 52,819, forward strand.
GGGGTGGACGACGCGCAGGCCCGGCTGGGCGAGTGGGTGATCGACGCGCACCTGCCGCCGCCGGGCACGCCGACCCAGCCGGTCGAGGCCGGCTACATGGCCAACGCGTACGTGCGGATGCGGCACCCCGACTACGACGTCCTGCACGGGATGCTCGACGACGTCGGCCGCACCGTGCACGTGCACGCCGAATGAGCGAGCCCGACCAGGGATGACGATCACCGTCTTGGGTCCGCAGCGGCGGCCGACGGTGGCGCCGCTGCCGGCCGGCACGGTCGCGGCCACGGTCACCGCCGGCTGGCGCGCCCGCGAGTCCGACGACGCGGAGCTCGACCGGCTGCTCGGCGGTGGCACGGTCAACCTCCGCCTGTACGAGCGCTGGCTGGACGTGCTCGACCGGGACCGCGAGCTGGCCGACGCCGAGGTCAACCACCGGGCGGTGGCCGAGGAGCTGCAGGAGCTGTATTCGCTGCAGGTCGAGCGGGCGAACCAGGCCATGGACGCGATCCGGCGGACAGCGACCCGGCCGCGCACCCGGGACGGCGCCCAGTCCGACGCCGAGGCGGCGCTGCGGCTGCTCGACGAACGGCATCTCGATCGGATGTCCACCATCCGCGCCGAGTTCGAGGCAGCCTGGCGCCCGGCCGAGCGGGACGTGGTCGCCAGCCACCGCGCCCAGGTCAGGACCCAGCTGGACCGCGCCGGCGTGCTGGTGATCACCGGCGGGCACGTCGCGGTGCTGCTGCACGTGCTGCGGCTGTTCGCCGTCACCCCGCCGGCGGACGTGCTGGCCTGGTCGGCCGGCGCGATGGCGCTGACCGACCGGGTGGTGCTGTTCACCGACGGCCGGGCCGAGACGTACGCGCCCGGTCTCGGCCTGGTCCCGGACACCGTGCTGCTGCCGCACGCACGCCGGCGGTTGCCGGTGGACGACCCGGTCCGGCTGGGCGCGCTGGCCCGCCGGTTCGCGCCGGCCCGCTGCGTGGTGCTCGACGACGGCGGGACGCTGGCCGCGGCCAAGGTCATCGGCCCCGACGGCCGGCTGTCGTGACCGCCGCCACCCGCCGGCTGGCGATCAACCGGCTGAAGGAGCGCCGCCCACTGGACACGGCGACCGTCGACCGCTTCCTGCAGCGGTCGCCGGTGCCGATCGTCGAGGGCCGGCACTGCACGTTCCTGTTCCGCGGCGAGGCCGACGAGGTCTGGGTACGGCACCGGGTCACCGGCCTGCCTGACCCGCTGCCGCTGCGCCGGCTGCGCGGCGTCGACCTGTGGTCGGTGGTGCTCGAGCTGCCCGAGGGCTCGCGGGTCGAATACCAGCTGGAGATCCGCCGCGGCGAGACGTTCGAGCGGATCAACGACCCGCTCAACCCGCACCGATCGCACTCCCCGGTCGGCTCGTCCAGCGTCGTGTTCGCGACTGGATACGTCGACCCGGAGTGGGCCCGGCCCGACCCGGAGACCAGGCCGGGCGAGCTGATCGAGCTGACCGTGCCGAGCCGGGCGCTGCACCGGGACGCCAGGGTGACCCTCTACCTGCCGGCCCGGTTCCGCCGCACCACCGCGTACCCGCTGCTGGTCGTGCACGACGGCCCCGACTACCTGCAGTACGCGGCGGCGAAGACCGTGCTGGACAACCTGCTGCACCGGACCGAGGTGGCCGAGCTGGTGGCCGCCTTCCTGCACCCGGGCGAGCGCACGGTCGAGTACGCCGACTCGACCGCGCATGCCCGGTTCGTCACCGGCGAGCTGCTGCCCTACCTGGAACGGCGGTTCCCGCTGACCGCGCAGCCGGCCGGGCGCTGCCTGATGGGCGCCTCGTTCGGCGCGGTCGCCTCGCTGTCGGTCGCGTACCGGCACCCGGCCACGTACGGGTCGTTGCTGCTGCAGTCCGGCTCGTTCGTGTTCACCGACATCGGCTCGGACCACGGCGGCGGGTCGGTGTTCGACCCGGTGGTCCGGTTCACCAACCGCTACCGGGCCCGACCGCGCGCGGTCGCGGACAAGGTCTTCGTCAGCTGCGGCGTGTACGAGCCGCTGATCGTCCCGAACCGCTCCATGGTCCCGGTCTTCACCGAGACGGGCATGCGGGTGCGTTACATCGAGTCCCGGGACGGGCACTCCTGGGAGAACTGGCGGGACCGCCTGCGTGACGGCCTCTCGTACGTCTTTCCGGGACCCAGGAAATACGTGTACGAGTGACCCCGGCTTACGCGAGGCCCCACCGGAGCGAACATCAGGGTGCCGACAAGTTCCCCGGAGGTTAAGGTGAGCGCCGCGTCGGGGGTGCAACAGGAGGTCTGCGCGCATGTCGCCCCGGTCCCGGATCGGACCGGACCGGTGATGGCCGGCCCGTTGCAGGCGGCTGCCGCACGGATGGTCGGCCGCACCGAGGAGCTCGCCCGTCTGCGCGGGCGGCTGGCCGAGCTGCGCGCGACCGGCACCGGCTGCCTGGTGCTGGTCTCCGGCGAGGCCGGGGTGGGCAAGTCGCGGCTGGTCCGCGAGTTCGCCGCCGGAGCCGAGCGCTCCGGCATGTCGGTGCTGATCGGGCGGGCGGTGCCGGACGGGGAGCCGTACCGGCCGCTGGTCGAGGCGTTCGGCGGCGCGCTGCGCGACCGCGGGCTGCCTGACGACGAGACCCTGCAGCCCTACCTGCCGGTACTCGCGGCGATGCTGCCGGACGCCGCGGTGCCCGGCGGGCGGGCCGACGCCCGCGGCGGGGCCGTGCTCGGCGAGGCGGTGCTGCGGCTGCTCGGCGCGCTCGCGCACCGGTCGGCCGGCGCCGGCACCCTGCTCGTGCTGGAGGACCTGCACTGGGTGGACCCGGACACGCTGACCGTGCTGACCTACCTGGCCCACGCGGCCGAGTCGAGCCCGCTGATGCTGGTCGTGACCACCAGGGCCGAGGTCGCGCCGCCGGAGCCGCTGCTCGAGCTGGCCACCGCGACCAACGCCGTCGAGGTGACCCTCGAACGGCTGGACGACGACGACGTCCGCGAGCTGGTCGAGGTGTGCCTGGCCGCCCGGCCGCCCGAGGAGGTCGTGGCGTTCATCCGGCACAACGCCGACGGCCTGCCGCTGCTCATCGAGGAGCTGCTGACCGGGCTGCGCTCCGTCGGCGCGCTCGACCAGGCCGGGCGGCTGGTCGGCCCGCTCACGCCGGCGGTGCCGCGGACGTTCGCGGCGACCGTACGGCGCCGGGTGGAGGACCTCGACCCGGCCGCCCGGTCGGTGCTACAGGCCGCCGCCGTGCTCGGCCGCCGGTTCGACTGGCGACTGCTGCCCGAGGTGACCGGGCTGGCCGAGGCCGAGGTGATGGCCGCGCTGCGGGCCGGGGTGCGGTCCGGGCTGATCCGAGCCGGCGAGGGCGACACGTTCGAGTTCCGGCACGCGCTGACCGGCGAGGCGATCCGGGACGACCTGCTGCCGCCGGAGCGGCGGGCGCTGGCCCACGCCGCCGCGGAGATCGTCGAGCGCCGCGACCCGGAGGCGTACGCGCTGGCGGCGGGGCTGCGGGCGGCGGCCGGCGAGAACGAGCGGGCGGCCGAGCTGTCGGTGGCGGCCGGCACCGAGGCGGCCCGGCAGGGCGCGCTGGCCTCGGCCGACCTGCTGCTGTGCCGGGCGGCCGACCTGGCCACCGCGCCCGAGCTGGTCACCCGGGCCGAGCGGGAGCTGCTGACCGTGCTGGTCCTCAAGGGCGACGCCGAGCGGTCGCTGGCCCTGGGCGAGCGGCTGCTGCGGGACGGCGACGAAAGCGTCCGCCTGGTGCTGGCCGAGGTCGGCGCGGAGGCCGAGCGCTGGGACGTGGCCGCGGCGTACCTGTCCGCGATCGCGGACGACGGCGACCCGCGGCTGAGCGTGCTCGTCGCCCGGCTGGCATACGCGCGGGGCGAGCCGGAGCGGGCCAGGGAGATCGCCCTGACGACGCTGCGCGCGGCCCAGGACCGGGAGCTGTGGCCGGTCGCCTGCCAGGCGCTGGAGGTGATCGGGCGAGTCGCCCGGATCGACGACGCGGCCAGGGCCAGGGACGCGTTCGCGGCCGCCGAGGCGCTCGCCCGCGAGCACGACCTGCCGACCAGCCGGGTCTCCGCGCTGCACGAGCTCGGCACCGTCGACCTGCTCCAGGACGGCTCGACCGCACGGCTGGAGCGAGCCCGGCAGCTGGCCGAGGAGGCCGGCGTGCTCGGCAAGGCCGCGACGCTCGACCTGCAGATCGCCGCCGGGCTGCTGCACGGCGACCCGGCCCGCGGGCTGGAGCACGCCCGCCGCTGCGCCGACCTGGCCCGCCGGCTGCGCGCCGACCGCGTGCACGCGACCGCGATCTGCTTCCAGGCCATCGCGCACATCGAGCTCGGCGACCGCGAGCCGGCCGAGCGGTGCACCGCCCAGGCCCTCACGCTGGCCCCGGACGACCTTGACATCAACGCCGCGGTCTGGGGCCAGATCCGGGCGCACGACGCGCTGCTCGCCGACGACCTGGCCCGGCTGCTGGAGAGCCTGGACAAGGCGGCCGACTACCTGCGGCGCAGCCCGAGCACCGCCGCGACGCCGATCCGCGGCCTGTGGGCGCTGGTCCGCACGCTGGCCGGCCCGGACGGCGACGCGGCCAGGGCCGAGGCCAGGCCTTGGTCGGTGAACTGGGAGAACGCGTCCCTGCTCGGGTACGCCGAGGCGGTCGCCTGCGGCCGGCGCAGCCGGCACCGGGAGGCCGACCGCGAGCTGCTCGAGGCCGACCGGGCGATGGCGGCGCTGCCCTGGTGGCAGCACCGGGTCCGGCTGCTGGTCGCCGACTCCGCGCTCAGCGACCACTGGGGCGACCCGGTCGGCTGGGCCAGGGAGGCGCTGCCGGTCTTCGCCGGCCGCGGCGAGACCAGGCTGGCCAGCCGCTGCCGCGAGGTGCTGCGGCGGGCCGGTGCCCCGGTGCCCCGGCCCGGCCGCGGCGACACCCCGGTGCCGTCGGCGCTGCGTGCGGTCGGGGTGACCAGCCGCGAGGTCGACGTGCTGCAGTTGATGGGCGAGGGCCTGACCAACACCGCGATCGCGCAGCGGCTGGTGCTCTCCCCCCGGACGATCGAGACACACGTGGCCAACCTGGTCGCGAAGACCGGCGCGTCCAACCGGGCCGGGCTGGTCGCGCTGGCCCGCGCCGGCATTAAGTCAGGGCCGGACGGCAGCTAACTGCGGGTCTGCGGACCCACGCGGTGATCGCTCCCACGGGGCAGGCTAGCTCGGGGAGCGACGCCCGCCGCGGTTGGCGCGGCTCGCCGGATGTGGGTGCTGCTGAGGGAAACGGGGGCCCCCGGGGACGACCCGGGACGCCCTCCGATGTGGACCCGCCACGCCGGCCGCACGCCTCGGGGGAAGCACTGTGCGGGCGTCGCCTTCTCCCCCAGGCCCTACCGGTCGCTCCCGTCCGGGGCCGGCCAGCTCTCGTCCGGAGTCCGCTGCCGGTCGTCCGGGGCCGGCTGGCTCTCGTCCGGAGTCCGCTCCCGGTCGTCCGGGGCCGGCTGGCTCTCGTCCGGGGTCGGCTGGCTCCGGTCCGAGGCGGGCTGGTCGAAGTCGACGTCGACGGTCTCGAAGCCCTTGTGCTGCTCGGTCTGCGCGTACGACGCGTAGGCCTTGCGGTCGCCGCGGGTGAGCTGCACGTCGTCCGTGAACGGCGTGAGCAAGCTGCGCGGCCACAGCCGCCGTACCAGGACCGAGTTCAGCTCGGCACCGAGGACCACCGCCAGCGCCGACAGGTAGAGCCAGGCCAGCAACCCCAGCACCACGGCGAACAGCCCGTACGTCGCGCTGGAATGCCGCAATGTGGTGCCGAAGTAGTAGGCGCCGCCGGACTGCAGGATCTGCCACAGGACCGCCGCCGCCAGCGCACCGGGCAGCAGACCAGCGGTGCCCACCCGTCGCGCCGTCAGCAACCGGAACGCGAACAGCAGCAGCGACGCGTTGAGCACCACCGCGGCCAGGGCGAACAGGACCCGCAACCCCGCGCCGATCTCCGACGAGCCCACGTGGTCGGCGACCGAGCTGAGCGCGGACAGCCCGGTCGACACGACCACGCCGATCCCGAGCACCACCAGCATCGTGAGGCTGCGCAGCCGAGCGGTGAACGGGTTCGGCCGGTGCGCCCGCGGCACCGCCCACACCTTGTTGAACGCGTTCTGCGCGGCCTGGACCACGCCGAGGCTGCCGTACAGGCCGACGAGCACGCCGACCACGACCGCGACGGTGCTGCCACGCAGCGAGTGCACGTTCTCGATCAGCTGGTGACCGAGCACCGGCACCCGGCTCACGGCCGAGTCGAGCACCCGGTCCTGCAGCTCGGGGTCGTTGTGCAGCAGGAAGCCGAGCACCGAGGTGAGCAGCAACAACAGTGGGAACAGCGACAGGAACGCGTAGTAGGTGATCATGGCGGTCAGGTACGGGCCCTGGTCGTCGAAGAACTTGTAGACGACCGCGAGCGGGTAGCCGACCGCCGTGTGCCGGCGCTGGAAGCGGTCGATCCGCTCGGTCAGGCCCACCGGGCGCCGCGCTACTGCTGGTCGGGGCGATCGGTCTGCTCGGCGAGGAAGCGCTCCAGCTCGGCGCCGAGCTCGTCGGCGGTCGGCAGCGGGCCGGTGTCGGAGGCGAGCAGGTTCTCCCCGCGGCCGGCCACGTACGCGTCGTACTGCTCCTCCAGCGCGCGCACGACGCTCGCGACCTCCTCCGAGCGCTCGACCTGCCCGTCCACGTCGGCCCGCACCTCGGCCGCGGCCGCCTTCAGCGACTCGCCGACCAGCTCGAGCCCGGTCGCCCGGGACACCGCCTCGAGCAACGTCTGCGCGGCGGCCGGGTATTCGGTCTGGGCCAGGTAGTGCGGCACGTGCACGGAAAAGCCCATCGAGTCGCGGCCGGCCGAGCCGAGCCGGTATTCGAGCAGGTGCACCGCGCTGCCGGGCACCTGCACCCGCTGCAGCCAGGGCTGGTAGTCCGAGATCAGCTCGCGCCGGCTGGCATGCGCGGTGACCCCGAGCGGCCGGGTGTGCGGCACCGCCATCGGGATCGAGTTGAACCCGACCGAGACGCGCACGTCCAGCCGGCGGCAGAGCTGCTCGACCGCGGCGACGAACCGCTCCCACTGCACGTCCGGCTCCGGGCCGTCGAGCATGAGGAACCGGGTGCCGGCGGTGTCGGTCAGCGCCTGGATCCGGATCTGCGGGGTCTCGTACCCCTCCCAGTGGTCCTCGACGAACAGCATCGCCGGCCGCCGGGCCCGGTAGTCGTAGAGCTGGTCGACGTCGAAGGTCGCCACGTCCACCGGGTCGCCGTCCCCGCGCAGGTGGTCGGCGGCCAGCTTGGTGGCGCCGGCCGCGTCGACGAATCCGGTCATCGCCACGACCAGGACCGGCCGGTCGAGCTCCGGCAGCTCAGCGGCCAGCTCGTACAGCTCCGCCGGATCAAGCACTGAAACCCTCTTCCGCCATGGCTCTAGCGTACGGCGGCCGGCCCCCATCGCCGGCGGAGCCGGATACTCAGCTGATGACGGTGCTGCGGGAGCGCTCGTGACCCGGCGGGAGGTGCTGCGGCACAACCCGCTGAATGCGGTCACCGCGTCGGTCGAGCGGGTGCACCTCGCCGACGGAACCACCCGGGTACGCAAGGAGCTGCGCCGGCCGGGCGCGGCCGAGACCGCCCCCTGGGCCGGCTCGGACCACCCGCGGCACTGGAACTACTGGCGCCGCGAGGCCGACGTCTACGGCTCGGCCGCGGTCCGGGCCGGGTTGCGCGACACCGGGCTCGACCTGCCCGCCGCCGAGGTCGAGGACGGGCGGGTGCTGTGGCTGGAGGACGTGCCCGGCCGGCCGGGCGCCGAGTTCACCCTCGCCGAGCACGAGCGGTTCGCGTCCGCGCTGGGCCGGTGGCAGGCACGCGGCCCGCTGGACGCGCCCTGGACCTCCCGGCACTTCCTGCGGGACTACGCGGCCAGCAGGCCCGCACCGTACGAACTGGTCGACGACGACCGGGCCTGGGACCAGCCGCTGGTCCGGGACTGCTGGCCACCAGGGCTCCGAGCCGGCTGCGGCCGGCTGCTGGCCAACCGGGAGCGGTTGCTGGCCAGGATGGAACGGCTGCCCCGCACGTTCGCCCACCTCGACGTCTGGGTGAGCAACGAGATCGCCCGCCCGGACGGCCGGACCGTCCTGCTGGACTGGGCGTTCGCCGGCGACGGCGCCATCGGCGAGGACGCCGGCAATCACATCCCGGACGCCGCCTTCGACCTGTTCTGGCCGGGCGAGCGGATCGCCGAGCTGGACGCGGCGGTCACCGCGGCCTATCTGGCCGGGCTGCACGAGGCCGGCCGGGCGGGCGATCCGGGCGAGGTCCGGCTCGGGATCGTCGCGTCCTGCGTCAAGTACGTCTGGCTGTTGCCGGGGATGCTCGCGCGGGCGTCCGCGACCGAGCATCGCGCGTACCACGAGGTCGCGGACGCCGAGCAGCTCTACCGGCAGCGCGGGCTGGTGCTGGCCCACCTGGTCGGCTGGTGCGACGAGACGCTAGCCCTGCTCGAGGCCGGGCGGTAGCGGCGACGCGTGCAGCACGTGCAGCCGCTGGGTGGCCCGGGTGATCGCGACGTAGAGGTCGTTGCGGCCGCGCACCGACTCGGAGGCGATAGCGGCCGGCTCCACCAGCACGACCCCGTCGAACTCGAGGCCCTTGGCCTGCGGCACGGTCAGCACCGCGACCCGGTCGGCGAGCACGCCGTCGACGGCCTTGCGCACCCGGTCGAGCAGCGAATGCGGGGTGATCACCCCGAGCGTCCCGGCACCGAGCAGGTCGAGCTCGTCCCGGACGATCCCGGCCACCGCGTCCGGCACGTCCGGCACCGCGGTGAACACCGGGTCCCACTCGGTCGTCCGGGCCGAGACCGGCGGCGGCTGGTGCAGCCCGGTCTGCCGCAGCACCGCGGTCGCCAGCTCCATCAGCTGGGCCGGCGTCCGGTAGTTCACGGTCAGCGTCTCGATCCGGAGCCGGTCGGCCACGTACGGGCGGAACGTCGACTCCCAGGACCGCACCCCGTTGAGGGCGCCGGTCTGGGCAAGGTCGCCGACGACCGTCATCGAGCGGGTCGGGCAGCGGCGCATCAGCACCCGCCACATCATCGGCGAGAGCTCCTGCGCCTCGTCCACGACGATGTGCCCGTAGGTCCACTCGCGGTCGCCGGTGGCGTGCTCCGCCACCGACCGGCGTACCGGCTCGCCGGCCCAGCGCGCGGCCAGCTGCTCGGCGCTGACCATCCCGGCGGCCGGCGAGTCCCGCAACACCTCGCGGGCATACTCCAGCTCCGCGCTCGGACCGGCCGGTGCCGGCGCGGTCTGCTCCGAGCCGAGCAGCTCGGCCGCCTCGTCCAGCAGGGCCGCGTCCGCCGGCGTCCACGGCGCCGACCGCTCCCGGGCCAGCAACGCACGCTCCCGTGTGGACAGTCGGCGGCCGGCCGACTCCAGCCGCCACGGCTGGGCGAAAAGGTCCCGCAGCAGCCGCTCCGGGCGCAGCGGCGGCCAGCAGCCGTTGAGCTCGCGCCGGACGTCCTTGGACTCGCGCAGCTCGGCGACATGGCCGGCCCGCTCCTCCGGGTCCATCGCCGTGCCGCCGGCGAGCTGCGCGGCCAGCTGGCCGAGCAGGTATTTGACGAACGTGACCCGGCCGGCGTTGTGCGGTCGCCCGCCCCGGCGGGCCCGCTCCAGCGCGGTGCGCACGTCGCCCGGCCGCAGCATCACGGTCCGCCCGCCGACGGCAAGCTCGACCGGCTCCCGCAGCGGCCGCTGCCGGTCGTGCACGGCCCGCCGGAGCACCTCCGCCATGCGCTCGTCGCCCTTGACCGCGGCGACCTCCGGGTGCTCGTCGGCGACCGCGTCCACCCCGGGGTAAAGCCGTCCCGGCGTGACCAGCACGGTCGCCTCGGCCTCGCCGAGCGCCGGCAGCACCGCGTCGATGTAGCGCAGGAACCGCTCGTTCGGGCCGACCACGAGCACGCCGGCCGAGGCGATCCGGTCCCGGTGGGTGTAGAGCAGGTAGGCGGTGCGGTGCAGCGCGACCGCGGTCTTCCCGGTGCCCGGTCCGCCCTGGACGACGAGGATCCCGGACAGCGGCGAGCGGATCACGCGGTCCTGCTCGGCCTGGATCGTGCCGACGATGTCGCGCATCTTGCCGGTGCGGGCGGCGTCCAGCGCCATCATCAGCGCGCCCTCGCCGGCCACCACCGGCCCGTCCCGCTCCGGGTCGTACGCGTCGAGGTCGAGCACCTCGTCCTCGATGCCGGTGACCTGCCGGTGCTCGGTGGCCAGCTGCCGGCGCCGGACGACCCCGTCCGGTCGCACCGCGGTGGCCCGGTAGAACGGCTCGGCCGCCGGCGCCCGCCAGTCGACCAGCAGCTGCCGGTGCTCCTCGTCGGACAGCCCGATCCGGCCGACGTACCGGCGCTCGCCAGCGAGCAGGTCCAGCCGGCCGAAGCAGAGCCGCTCCTCGACCGAACGCAGCTGGGACAGCCGGGCGGCGTGCAGGGCCACGAAGGCGTCCCGCTCACTGCGGGCCGCCGGAGTGCCGGCCGTCGGCTGGCGGCGGACCGAGTCGAGCGCGTGCTCGCTGCGCAGCCGGAGCTCGTCCAGCCGGGCGTAGAGCACGTCGAGGTGCTCCTGCTCGGCCTTGCGCTCGATGTCGACCACGACGCCTCCCCGAAATAAGCCCGTCCATTCTGCCGGGCCGCCATGGGCCGGCGGCACGTTCCCCCATCAGGCCGTGCGAGTCGGACAATTGCGCTAGCCGGAACGGGCCAGTCCACGCCTGGGACGTCTTGACGCGCCGGCAGAACCGTGCGTTCAATCATGTCTTGAACTAAGCGGTGACATTGCGGTCGAGCGGCGGCGACAGCAGACCAATCCGGGAGAAGCCATGTCCATCCGCACCGTCGCCCGCGGCCCGAGCCGGCTGCTGGCCGCCGCAGTCTCCGCCGTCACGATCGCCGCCACGGTCGCGGTCGCCGGGCTGTCCGGCACCGCGGCCGCCGCCGATCCCCTGATCTCGCAGGGCAAGCCGGCCACCGCGTCCTCGACCGAGAACGCCGGCACCCCGGCGTCCGCCGCGGTCGACGGCAACACCGGCACCCGCTGGTCGTCGGCGTTCAGCGATCCACAGTGGATCCAGGTCGACCTCGGCGCCACCGCGAACGTCACCCAGGTCGTGCTCAACTGGGAGGCCGCGTTCGCCCGGTCGTTCCAGATCCAGACCGCGCCGGCCGCCACCGGGCCGTTCACCACGATCTTCTCGACCAGCACGGGAGCCGGCGGCATCCAGACGATCCCGGTCACCGGATCGGGCCGGTTCGTCCGGATGAACGGGACCGTGCGGGCGACCCAGTTCGGCTACTCGCTCTGGGAGTTCCAGGTCTTCGGCACGTTCGGCGCCACCACCTGCGGCACCACCAACGCGGCGCTGAACCACCCGGCCAGCGCCTCGTCGACGGAGAGTGCCGGCACGCCGGCCAGCGCCGCCTTCGACGGCAGCACGACCACCCGCTGGTCGTCCGCGTTCAGCGACCCGCAGTGGCTGCAGGTCGACCTCGGCGGCACGGCGACCGTCTGCCAGGTGCGGCTTAGCTGGGAGGCGGCGTTCGCCACCGCTTTCCAGCTCCAGATCGCGCCGGCCGCCACCGGGCCGTTCACCACGATCTTCTCGACCACCACCGGCACCGGCGGCACCCAGACGCTCAACGTCGGCGGCAGCGGCCGGTTCGTCCGGATGAACGGCACCGCCCGGGCAACCCAGTTCGGCTACTCGCTGTTCGAGATGGCGGTGTTCACCACCGGCGGCACGACCACACCGCCGGTCACCGGCGGCGGCGACCTCGGGCCGAACGTGCACGTGTTCGACCCGTCGATGGGCACCGCAGCCCTGCAGAGCGCGGTCGACTCGGTGTTCTCGGCCCAGGAGACCAACCAGTTCGGCACCCGGCGGGACGCGCTGCTGTTCAAGCCGGGGCAATACAACATCAACGTCAACGTCGGATTCAACACCTCGGTGATCGGCCTCGGCCGCAACCCCGACGACGTCAACATCGGCGGGCTCACCGTGGACGCGCAGTGGTTCGGCGGCAACGCAACCCAGAACTTCTGGCGGTCGGCGGAGAACTTCATGGTGCCCGGCTCGGCCCGGTGGGCGGTCGCGCAGGCCGCGCCGATGCGCCGGGTCGACATCCGCGGCGACCTCAACCTCGCCCCGACCGGGTTCGGCTTCGCCTCCGGCGGCTACATCGCCGACAGCCGGGTGGTCGGCGCGGTGCAGCCGTTCTCCCAGCAGCAGTGGTTCACCCGCGACTCCACCATCGGCAGCAACCAGAACGCGGTCTGGAACAACGTGTTCGTCGGCGTGCAAGGCGCTCCCGCGCAGAGCTTCCCCAATCCGCCGTACACGACGGTCGCGACGACACCGGTGATCCGGGAGAAGCCCTACCTGTTCGTGGACTCGACCGGCGCGTTCAACGTGCTGGTGCCGAACCTGCGCACCAACACCTCGGGCGCCACCTGGCTGTCCGCGCCCACGCCGGGGACCGTGGTCCCGCTCAGCCAGTTCTACCTGGCCAAGCCGACCGACACCGCGGCCACCATCAACCAGGCGCTGGCCCAGGGCCTCAACCTGCTGTTCACGCCGGGCGTCTACACCATCGACCAGACCATCAACGTCACCAGGGCCAACACCGTCGTGCTCGGCATCGGGTATGCCACGCTCGTTCCGGTCAACGGTGTCGTGCCCATGTCGGTGTCCGATGTGGACGGTGTGAAGATCTCCGGGCTGCTGTTCGACGCCGGCACCACCAACTCGCCGGTGCTGCTGCAGGTCGGGCCGACCGGCTCGACCGCCTCGCACGCCGCCAACCCGACCACGATCCAGGACGTGTTCTTCCGGATCGGCGGTCGGATCGCCGGCAGGGCCACGACCAGCCTGCTGGTCAACTCCAACAACGCGATCATCGACCACATCTGGGCCTGGCGGGCCGACCACGGCAGCGGGGTCGGCTGGACGGTGAACACCGCGGACCAGGGCCTGATCGTCAACGGCCAGAACGTCACGGCCTACGGCCTGTTCGTCGAGCACTACCAGAAGTACGAGGTGACCTGGAACGGCAACGGGGGTCGGACGTACTTCTTCCAGAACGAGATGCCCTACGACCCGCCGAACCAGGCGACCTGGCGCACGGGCGCGAACGGGTACGCCGCGTACAAGGTGGCCGACGGCGTCACCAGCCACGAGGGCTGGGGCCTCGGCAGCTACTGCTTCTTCAACGTCAACCCGGCCATCCATGCCGACCGCGGGTTCGAGGTGCCGGTCAACGCCGGGGTCCGGTTCCACGACCTGCTGACCGTCTCGCTCGGCGGCACCGGGACCATCGACCACGTCATCAACAACACCGGTGCGGCCGCGCAGGGCACGGCGACCATCCCGGTCGACATCGTCAGCTTCCCGTAGCCGAAGTGTTCCGGCCCGGGGTCAGGTTGCTCCGGGCCGGGCCAGCAACCGCTCGTACGCCTCGGCGCTGTCCGGGGTCCAGTCGAGCTCGGCCCGCATCCGGTCCAGCTCGGCCACCGTCACCCAGCCGTGCCAGGCGATCTCGCTCTGCTGCGGGTGCACCGGACCGTCGTGGCACAGTTCGTATACGGCCGACCACCAGCTGCCGTAGGTGGGATCGCGGTAAAGGAAGCGGAACCGGAACCGCGGTGGGTCCGAGGTGGACACTCCGAGCTCCTCGGCCGCCTCGCGGACCGCGGCGGCCTCGTAGCTCTCGCCGGCGCCGACCACGCCGCCGACGAACATGTCGTACCGGCCCGGATAGGTGAGCTTGTCCTCGGTGCGCCGGTGCACGAACACCCGGCCGGCGCGGTCCCGGACGAGCACGAACACGCACCGGTGCACGAGCCGCCGCGCGTACACCTCGGCCCGCGCCAGCTGCCCGACCACCCGATCCTCCAGATCGACGACGTCGAGGATCTCCTCCGCGCTCACGCGGGGGCGTCGAGGCGGGCCGCGGGCTTGCCGGGGGCGGCGCCGCGGGCGAGCAGGTCTGCGACCGGCAGCGTCGCCGCGCCCAGCGCGACGGCGTCGACACCGAGCTGCCCGAGCTGGATGCTTGTCTGCCCGTACGGGTGGCGCAGCGCCCGCGCTTCCGCGGCCGCCGTGATCTGCGGCAGCAGCCGCGCTCCCAGCGCCTGCCCGGCCCAGCCGGCCAGCACGATCCGTTCCGGGTTGAACAGGTTCACCAGGTTCGCCAGCCCGGCGCCGAGGTAGCCGGCGGTCTCGGCCAGCACCCGCTCGGCCACCACGCCGCCGTCGGAGAGCAACTCGGCCAGCGAGGTCTGCTCGTCCATGCCGGGCAGCGCCCGCCCACCCCGGGCCGCCTTCCACCGGTCGAGCACGGCCTCCGCGCCGACGTACGCCTCCAGGCAGCCGCGCGAGCCGCACCGGCAGGCCCGGCCGTCGAAGACGATGCAGGTGTGCCCCCACTCGCCGGCGCTGCTGGTGACGCCGCGGGTGATCGCCCCGTTGCTGATCACCGCAGCACCGACGCCGGAGCCGACCAGGGTGATCACCGCGTGCTGCACGCCGCGGCCGGCGCCGAACCACAGCTCGGCCTGACCGAGCGTCTTCGCCCCGTTCTCCAGGTAGATCGGCAGCGCCGTGCCGGCCCGCAGCATCCGCTCCAGCGGAACCGCCTGCCAGCCGATGGTCTGCGCGTGCACGGTCGCCTCGAGACCCTGGGCGACCGTGCCGAACACGCCGACGCCGATGCCGAGCACCTCGTCGGTGGGCACCGCGGCCTCGCGGAGAACCTCGCCGAGCCCCTCGTGGATCTGCGCGACCACCGCGGCCGGGTCGGGCCGCGCCGACGGCAGCGGGTGGTATGAGGTGGCCAGCGGCCGCATCGCCAGGTCGAACACCTCGACCCGGGTGCCGGTCTCGCCGACGTCGACGCCGACCACGTGCGTATAGCCGGGGTTGACCCGCAGCAGCGTGCGGGGCCGGCCGCCGTCGGAGTCGACCAGCCCGGCCTCCACGACCAGGCCCTCCTCGATGAGGTCGCCGACGACGTTGCTCACCGTGCCCTGGCTCAGCCCGCTGGACCGACCGAGGTCCTGCCGGCTCTGCGGCTCGCCCAGGTAGAGGCTGGAGAGCAGGACGGACCGGTTGTGCCGCCGCAGGTCGCGGACAGTACGTCTCACCTGCACGTCGCTGCCTCCTTCGGCATGCGTCGGGATCCGCCTTGACGCCACCATGCCTCGCGCCGTTAGATACTAGCCATAATTCAAGGATCGAATTAACTCGCGGCCGGGCCTGAACGGAACGAAAGGCTGCCTCGATGCTACGGAGATTCGGCCCGAGCGGGGCCGTGATCGCGCCACCCCGCCCCTGACGGCCGGCGGCCGGGCCGCCGGCGCGCGGACGCGGGCTGGGGAGGGTGTCCGCCGCCCCTCCCCGGCCCGGCAGGGGCCCGCGCCGGGTCGGGCCGCGACCCGGCGTGGGCCGGCCGCCGACGCGCGGCCAAGGTGCTGCCCGACCGGCTCAGGGCCGGGATGCACGGCACGATGGCCGAGCCGGAGTCGTGATCATCTCGGCTCGTACGGCAGGCTGATCGTGTCGGTGTAGTCGCCCCAGCGCAGCTCGACGTGCCAGCACCCGGCCCGGGGAAGGTCCACTATGGACGGTCCCGGCGCGGGACCGATCTCGCGCTGGTACCGGACGTCGGTGCCCTCAAGGCGCGCGTCGATGGAGAAGGCGCCACCCTCGGTGCCGACCTTCGGCACCCAGAGGATCTTGTTGTTGTGGTCGGCCGCCGGCGGCGCCGTCAGCGGCGTCCCGAACAGGATCGCCAGCATCAGCCCGTGCTTGCTGTAGACCATCGGGATCCCGGGGTTCGGGGTGCTGAAGCCGGCCCTGGCCCAGACGGGCAGCGTGCCGGGCTGCGGTGCGGGGCATCCCTCGGCCGGCGGCGGCGTCGTTCGGCTGCTCGCCGCCGGTGCCGCCGGCGCCCGCAGCCGGGTGGCCGCGACCGCGCCGCCGGCGACCAGCACCAGCACCGCGAGCGCCGAGGCCAGCACCGCGGCCTGCCGGCGCGCCCGGCGGCGCACCGATCCGGCCAAATCGGGGTCGTGCGGCGCGCGGGCGCCGAGATCCTCCAGCTCCGCGGTCAGCAGTCGCTCCACATCGGTCATCGCGGCCCTCCCGGCGAGGTCGTCTGGTCCAGGGACGCCCGCAGCCGGGCGAGGCCGCGGCTCGCGTGCGAGCGAACCGAGACCTCGCCGCAGCGCAGCAAGGCCGCGATCGCCGCGTCGTCGAGGCCCTCGTAGTGCCGCAGCACCAGCACGGCGCGCTGCTTCGGGGAGAGCGTGGCGAGCGCGCGGCGCAGCCGGTCGCGTTCGGCGACGCCCTCGGCCACGTCGGGCTCCGGCCGGTCCGGCAGCACGCCGACCGGTTGCTCACCGCTGCTGCGCCGGCGCCGCCAGTCCAGGTACGACCGGGTCACGATGCGCCGCACGTACGCGTCCGGATGTTCGGCCCTGGCCACCCACCGCCACCGCCGGTAGGCCTTGAGCAGCGCGGTCTGGACGAGGTCCTGGGCCAGGTGCGCGTCCCCGGTGAGCACGTAGGCGAACCGCTCCAGGGCAAGGCCGCGCGCCGCCACGTACTCGGAGAACTCCACACCCTCTCAACGATCCGACCGCCGGAGAATGTTGAGGGCAGGGATGCGGCACCACCGGATATGGAACGGGCGACACCGGTAGGGACGGGGACCCGCCGGTGTCGCCCGCGTTCAGGGCCCGTACTCAGTGGCCGTGGGTGGCTCCCGACGAGTAGTCGGTGTACTGGTACGGGTTGTCGAGGATGGTGGTCTCCGGGACGTCCGGGTTCATCCCCTTGGCCCACGCCTGTTCGCCGAGCGCGCCGCGCAGGTAGTCCACAGTGGACTCCACCTCGCGCCGGGCGGCACCGAGGTCGATGCCGACCAGCTCGTGCTCGTGCTTCACGACATTGCCGTTGACCAGGACCGTGTGCACGTCCGCGCGCTGCGCCTGGAACGCCACGTGCCCGTACGGGTTGATGAGCGGGAACATCACCGGCGACCGGTCGTTCTTGATCAGCACGACGTCGGCCTTCATCCCCGGCTTCAGCTCGCCCACCACGCCGTCGAGGCCGAGCGCCTTCGCCCCGCCCCGGGTCGCCCACTCGACGACCTGGTCGGCGCGCAGGTGGCAGTTGGTCACCGTGTCACCCTTGGCGTGCGCCTCGTAGTGCTCGCGCGACCGGTCCGCGCCGAGCGTGCTGCGCATCGCCGAGAACAGGTCGCCGCTCCACCACACACTGGTGTCCATCGACAGCGACACCGGGATGTCGTACGAGCGCAACGTCCAGGTCGGCGGGTAGCCCTGACCCGCACTCTGCTCGCTCTCGGTCGACACCGACACCGAACCGCCGCTGGCCGCGATCCGCTGGTACGAGTCCTCGGACAACGTCGCCGCGTGCACGTAGATGTTCTGCGGGGTGGCGAAGCCGTTGTCGTAGATGAGCCGGATGCCGTCGTCGTTGGTCGCGCCCCAGACGCCGGCGTGCGTGGTCACCGGGACACCGAGATCGCGGGCCACCTCGAACGCCGCCTTCTCCGGGAACGTGGGGTCGCCGGTGACGTCGAAGGCCATCTGGAAACCGAGCATCTCGTCGCCGGCCGTCATCCGCCGGCTGACGAACTCGCGGAACTCCGGTCGCGTCGACCACTCCCACGGACCGGCCTGGATGTTGCCGTAGGCGAGCACGAACCGGCCCGGCACCGAGGTCAGCGCGTCCACCGCGGCGTCGGCGTGCTCGGTGGTCTGCAGCCCGTGCGACCAGTCGACCGTGGTGGTCACGCCGGCGTCGAGCGACTCGATCCCGGCCAGCACGTTGCCGGCGTGGATGTCCTGCGGCCGGAAGGTCTTGCCGTGCTCGAGGTAGTACCAGACGAAATACTGGGTGAGGGTCCAGTCGGCGCCGTAGCCGCGCATCGCCGTCTGCCACATGTGCCGGTGGGTGTCGATCATCCCCGGCATCACGATGCCGCCGGACGCGTCGATCTCCACGGTTCTGTCCGGCACCGGCAGGTGTGGCCCGACCGCCTCGATCCGCTCGCCGACGACGAGCACGTCGGCGCCGACGAGGACGCTGCGGCGCTCGTCCATCGGCAGCACGGTGCCGCCGCGGAACACCACGGGGCGCCCGGCGAGCTCTTCCACTGGTCCTCCTCGGCGTACGGGTGTCCGCAGCCCGGACACGACGTTGTGCGCGCAACGATGACCCGACCGTCCGGCACCGTCAAGGGCCGCGCCGTGTTTCGGGCCGATTGACCGGTCGCGAGGTGTCCGCACAGCGGACAGCCGGTGACACAGCACCGGTGGCCGGCCGCGCCCACACTTCCGACCTCGTCGAGGCGATCGCGGGTGCCTTCGCCGTCATCCGGGCATTCACACCCGCCGACCCGTGTCGACGCCCAGCGAGGTCGCCGCTGGGTCCAGCCTGGCCCGGTGGACGCGCGGGCGCGGCAGGGGCCGGTCAGTCACCGGGCCGCGGCGGGAAGGGGCCGCCCGGGTCTTCACCTCGATGAACGTCACCGTGCCCTCGGCCGAGACCTCGATCGCCACGCCGACCGGCGAATACTGCGCCGCTGCTGCTGCCGACCGGCCGGCAGGGTGAGCGCCGACGTCGCCCGCCGCCAGTCGGTCCCGGTGGCCCGGACGGCCGGTTGACACCCGTAGGGTGGCCCCCGACGATGGATTATCGGACAACCGTCCGGATGGCGGACGAGGGGACGCGATGGACTCGATCGAGCAGAGCGCCGGCGCGGCCGAGCTCGGACCCGACGGACCGGCCCCGGAGCCTCCGCGCGGCCCGCTGAGCGGCCTGCTGGTCGCCGACTTCTCCCGGATCCTCGCCGGGCCGTACGCCTCGATGCTACTGGCCGACCTCGGCGCCGAGGTGGTCAAGGTGGAGAGCCCGAGCGGCGACGACACCCGCACCTGGATGCCCCCGGTCCGGGACGGCGTCTCGACCTACTACCTCGGCATCAACCGCAACAAGCGGTCGATCGCGCTCGACCTCAAGGACGACCGGGACGCGGCGCTGGCGCGGGAGCTGGCCGGCCGGGCCGACATCCTGCTGGAGAACTTCCGCACCGGCGGGCTGGTCCGGTTCGGGCTCGACTACGACTCGGTGGCGGCGACCAACCCGGGCGTCATCTACGCCTCGATCACCGGTTTCGGCACCGGTGGCGGGGCCTCGCTGCCGGGCTACGACCTGATCGTGCAGGCGATCGCCGGGCTGATGAGCCTGACCGGCCCGGCCGGCGGCCAGCCCTACCGGGCCGGCATCTCCGTGTTCGACGTGATGTCCGGGATGCACGCGCTGATCGGCGTGCTGGCCGCGCTGCACGCCCGCGAGTCCACCGGCCGCGGCCAGCACGTCGAGGTCAACCTGATGTCCTCGGCGCTGTCCGGGCTGGTCAACCACTCCGCGGCGGTCGTGGCGGCCGGCGTGACGCCGACCCGGATGGGCAACTCGCATCCCAGCCTGTTCCCGTACGACGCGCTGCCGACGGCCGACGGCGAGATGATCATCACGGCCGGCAACGACCGCCAGTTCCGCCGGCTGTGCGAGGCGCTCGGGATCCCGGAGCTGGCCGACGACCCGCGGTTCGCCAGCAACGCCGACCGCACCGCCAACCGGGAGGAGCTGCGGCCCCTGCTGGTCGACCGGCTGAAGACCGGGACCAAGGACGAGTGGTTCCGGGAGATCATCGCCCTCGGCGTGCCGTGCGGGCCGATCAACACGGTCAACGACGGGGTCGCTTTCGCCGAGGAGCTGGGGTTGGATCCGGTGGTGCGCCCCGGTGGGATTCCCTCGATCCGCAACCCGATCACATTCTCCGAGACGCCGGCCCGCTACGTGCTGCCGCCGCCCGGGCTGGACGAGCACGGCGCGGAGATCAGGGCGTGGCTGGAGGAGAAGGCGTGACCCGCAGCTACCCGTCCTCGCTCGGCACCTCGGACACCGACCACATCCGGCTGCTCGGACACGACCTCGCCGACGAGCTGATGGGCAACGTCGGCTTCGGCGAGCTGGCATTCTGGCTGCTCGCCGCCCGCCGGCCGACCAAGGGCGAGGTCAGGGTGTTCGAGTCGGTGCTGGTCGCGCTGGCCGACCACGGGTTCACCCCGACCGCGATCGCCGCCCGCGTCACCTACCTGTCCGCGCCGGACTCGCTGCAAGGGGCGCTCGCGGCCGGGCTGCTCGGCGGCGGCTCCCGGTTCCTCGGCGTCACCGAGGACGCCGGGCTGTTCCTGCACGCGGCACTGTCCGCTGTGGACGGTCCACTGCCGACGGACGACGCCGGCTGGGACGCGCTCGCGCTGCCGCTGGTGCAGCGCACCAGGGCCGCCGGCACGTACGTGCCGGGGCTCGGCCACCCGGTGCACAAGGTGCAGGACCCGCGCACCCCGCGACTGCTGGCGATCTGCGAGGAGGAGGGGCTGCGCGGTCCGCACCTGCGGCTGTTCGAGGCGATCGGCCGGGTGCACCCGCAGGTGCTCGGCCGGACCCTGCCGCTCAACGGTGCCGGCGTCTGCGGCGCGGCGCTGGCCGACCTCGACCTGCCGGTGGAGCTGCTGCGCGGGGTCGCGCTGCTGGCCCGGGCGGCCGGGTTGCTCGGCCAGTTGGCCGAGGAGCGGCGCCGGCCGCTGGCGATGGACATGTACCTGGAGATCGACCGGAACGCGGTCGAGGTCCCCGTCTCCGACGAAGGAGAGTGAGATGGCTGAGCTGGCCGCGGTGATCGCGTCGACCCACCATCCCTTCTACTACAAGGCCAGCACGGCCCCGCCGGAGGAGGCTCCGCCGTTCGCGGCCGAGTGGGTGCGCAAGGTCGAGGCGTTCCGGGAGACGCTGACCAAGGCCGACCCGGACGTGCTGCTGATGGTCGGCTCGGACCACTTCCACCAGTTCTGGCTGGACAACATGCCGCAGTTCCTGGTCGGTCACGCCGAGGAGTACGACGCCAACTGGTACAACGAGGAGCGCGAGTTCGGCCTGCCCAGGATGCACATGGCCGGCGACCGCGACCTGTCCGGCCACATCCTGCGCAACGGCCTCGACGCCGGCTTCGACCTGGCATTCTCCAACGAGCTGCGCATCGACCACAGCGTCACCTGCCCGATCATCACGCTCCGGCCGCAGAACGACCTGCCGATCGTGCCGGTCTACACGAACATCTTCGCCCCGCCGCTGCCCCAGCCGAAGCGGTTCGTGGACCTCGGCCGGACGCTGCGCCAGCTGGTCGAGGCGTGGCCGTCGGACAAGCGCGTGGCGATCATCGGCACCGGCCACCTGTCGCTGGAGCTCGGCGGCCCGCGCCAGTTCGGCCCGCACGGGCCGGACCCGCAGTTCGACGCGAAGGCGGTCGACTGGATCGCCAACGGCGACCTGGACGGCTGCCTGTCCGAGGTGACGCTGGACAGCCTGCACGCGCCGGGCAACGCCACCCACGGCTTCATGGACTTCATGCTGATGATGGGCGTTGCCGGGGAGAACGCGAAGGCCGACTACGTCGACACGTACGACCTGTTCCACACCATGGAGGCCTACTTCACCTGGTACCCCAACGGAGTGCCGGCATGAGCGAGCGCACGTGCTCGCGGCGCGGACGGAGCGGGAGATGAGTAAATACCTGCTGAACAAGTTCCTCTACTACATCGACCGCGACGCGGAGCTGGTCGAGCGCTACCGGGAGGACCCACGCGGCACCGTGGAGTGGTGGGAACGGGAGCGGGCCAACCACCTGCTCAACTGCGCGGTCGTCGAGGCAAGCACCTACCAGCGGTTCACCGACGCCGAGCGCGAAGCACTGTCCACACACGACTACCCGGCGCTGTTCGAGATGGGCGCGCACCCGTTCCTCACGCTGACGCTGTTCATCGCGATGTTCGAGCGGGACTACGACAAGCCGCTCGGCTTCCAGCTGGACTACGCCCGGAAGCTGTCCCACTTCACCCTGCCCTACGCGGACATCGCGACCTGAGATTGGTGGTCGTTCCATGACACTGTTCCCGACCTCGCTCGTCGGCAGCTACCCGCAGCCGGAGTGGCTGATCGACCGGGCCAGGCTGGCCGGCCGGTTCCCGCCGCGGGTGCGGGCCAAGGAGCTGTGGCGGCCGGCACCGGAGTTCCTCGCCCAGGCGCAGGACGACGCCACCCGGGTGGCGATCCGGGCCCAGGAGGAGGCCGGGCTCGACATCGTCACCGACGGCGAGATCCGGCGGGAGAGCTACTCCAACCACTTCGCCACCGCACTGTCCGGTGTGGACATCGACAACCCGGGTGAGGCGCTGGACCGCAGCGGGCATCCGAACCCGGTGCCGCGGGTGGTCGGCGACGTCGTCCGGTCCCACCCGATCGAGCGGTCCGACCTGGAGTTCCTCCGGGCGCACACCGACCGCACCGTGAAGATCACCGTGCCCGGCCCGTTCACGATGTCGCAGCAGGCCCAGGACGACCACTACCACGACCCGCGGGCGGTCGCGCTGGCCTACGCCGAGGCGGTCAACCAGGAGGTCAAGGACCTGTTCGCGGCCGGCGCGGACATCGTCCAGCTGGACGAGCCGTACATGCAGGCCCGGCCGGAGCCGGCCCGCGCCTACGGGCTGGAGGCGCTGAACCGGGCGCTCGACGGGGTCGAGGGCACCACCGCGGTGCACATCTGCTTCGGGTACGCGGCGATCATCCACGACCGCCCGTCCGGCTACTCGTTCCTGCCCGAGCTGGCGGACTGCCCGGCCGACCAGGTCTCCATCGAGACCGCACAGTCCAACCTGGACACGTCCGTGCTCAAGCACCTGTCGGACAAGACGATCATCCTCGGCGTGATCGACCTGTCCGAGCCGGCGGTGGAGACCGCGCTGACGGTGGTCGAGCGGGTCCGCCGGGCGCTGCCGTACGTGGACGCCGAGCGGGTCGTGATCGCCCCCGACTGCGGGATGAAATACCTGCCGCGGGAGTCGGCCGACGGCAAGATGCGGGCGATGGCGGCCGCGGCGCAGATCCTCAGGGCAGGCTAGGCGGAGAGGCCTGGTGCCCCTTCTGCGGCGGGGCACCAGGGCACCCGGGCTGGCAACCGCCACGGCGCCAGTGCGTCGTCGGTCACAGTGCCCACCGTGCGGCGGCGGGTAGCGTGCCCCGTCGTGGCCGGCGACCGCTCGATGGGCGAGCCGGACCCGCGGCGCTGGCGGGCTCTGGGCGCCTGCGTCTGCGCGCTCTACATCACCCTGCTCGACGTCAGCATCGTCAACGTCGCGCTGGTGCCGATCGGCCGTGACACCGGCGCCGGCCCGGCCCAGCTGCAGTGGGTGGTCTCCGGGTATGCGCTGGCGTTCGGGATGGTGCCGATCATCGGCGGCCGGCTCGGCGACGACCGCGGGCGGCGGCTCATGCTGCAGATCGGGATCGCGTCGTTCGTGGTGTTCAGCGCGATGGTCGGGCTGGCGCCGAACCCGACCGTGCTCGTCGCCGGCCGGGTTCTGCAGGGGTTGGCCGGCGGCCTGCTCAACCCGCAGGTGGCCGGGCTGGTGCAGCAGCTGTTCCCGCGCTGGGAGCGGGGGCGGGCGTTCGGGCTGATCGGCACCGCGGTCGGCGTGGCCACCGCGACCGGCCCGGTGCTCGGCGGCGCCATCATCGCTCTCGGCGGGCCGACGCTCGGCTGGCGGCTGTGCTTCCTGCTCAACGTGCCGGTCGGGATCATCACGCTGGTGCTGGTGCGGGCCTGGTTGCCACCACCGGAGCCGCGGCTCGGGCCGGGCCGGCCGCTGGACCTGCCCGGGGTGGCACTGCTCGCCGCGGGCGTGTTCACGTTGCTGCTGCCGGCGGTGCAGTTCGACGCGAACCACGACCCGCGGCTGGCCCTCCTGCTGCTGCCGGCGCTGGGACTGCTGGTCGCGTTCCGGGCCTGGGAGCGCGGCCCGGCAGCGCGCCGCGGCTACCCGCTGATCGACCTCGACCTGTTCAAGATCCGCTCGTACGCGGACGGGATCTGGCTGGCCGTGCTGTTCTTCTGCGCCTACACCGGCACGCCGCTGGTGCTGGCCCTGTTCCTGCAGGGCGGGCTCGGCTACACGCCGCTGCAGTCCGGGCTGACCGCGTCCGCGTTCGCGATCGGGGTCACCGTGGCGGCGCCGATCGCCGGTCGGATGCTGCCGCGGTTCGGCGCGCGGGTGTTGCTCGCCGGGCTGGTGCTGTTCACGGTCGGCGTGGCCGCGGCCGGCCTGGCCGGGGCGCTGGCCGCGGGCCGGGTCTGGGCCGGCGGGGTGGCGTTGCTGCTCGTCGTGCCGCTGCTGGTGGCCGGCGCCGGCGGCGGCAGCGTGATCACCCCGAACCAGGCTCTGTCGCTGTCCGAGGTCGACGTCGCGGGCGGCTCGACCGCCGGCGGCACCCTGCAGACCGCGCAGCGGATCGGCAACGCCATCGGCGCCGCGGTGATCAGCGCGGTCTTCTACGCCGCGTCCCGCTCCCCCGGCCCGAACCGGGAGGCCACGTATGGGCACGCGTACGGGCTCGCACTGGGTGTGTCGGTCGTCTTCGCCCTGGCTGCGATCGCGCTGGCGGTGCGCACCGTGCGGCACGGGCAGACGCTGTGAGCGCGCCCGGTAGCGTCGGGCGACCAGGGCCAGGACCGGAAGGAGGCCGCCGGTGGTGACGTTCGGCGAACGGCGGGACGTGACCGCGCGCGCGGAAGGCAGCACGCGGCGGCTGGAGGCGCTGGCCGACGGGTTCTTCGCGATCGTCATGACGCTGCTCGTGCTCGACCTGTCCACCGGCGAGCCGGGCGAGTCGGTGCCCGCGGTGCTCCGCGGCGAGGCCACCCACCTGCTGCTCTACTTCGACAGCCTGCTCGCACTCGGTGTGCTCTGGTTCGGGCACCGCAACGCGTTCACGTTCGTGCACCGCACCGACCATCCGCACACCTGGCTCAACCTGGCGATGCTCGGCTTCGTCGGGCTCGTCCCGTGGACCACGTCACTGGCCGCGCAGCACCTGCACGACCCGCTGGCGGTGAGCGTCTACAGCGCGAACCTCGTCATCGTCACGCTGCTGGAAGCGGTCACCTGGTTGTACGCCACCGGTCGCGGCAACCTGGCGGCCGGGCTGAGCGAGGGCGCGCGGCAGGTCAGCCGGCGGCTGGTGTTCCTGCCGGTGGTCGGGTTCACGATCGCCGCCGGGCTGGCCTGGGTGAACACCTGGGCGGCGCTCGCGCTGGACGCGGCGCTCCCGCTGCTGCCGGTCTTCGGCGTCACCTACCGCCTGCAGTACCGGCTCAGCCGCCCGCACTGACGGGCGGCGCCGGCATCGACCGCGCCACCAGCTCAGCGGCGGGCGGGGCGGTGGGCGAGGCGGTCGACGAGGCGGTTCAGGACCGGCAGCAGGACCGGCCGGCCGAGCACGGCGCCGAACCCGCCGCGGGAGCCGACGCTGAGGATCGACCCGGTAGAGCCGACGCTGGCGATCGAGCCGATGCTCGCCACCGACCCGATCGACCCGATGCAGCCGGCGGAGCCGATCGACCCGATCGCGCCGGAGCTGCCGATCGAGGCGATCGATCCGGCCGACCCGATCGAGCTGATCGAGCCGGCCGACCCGATCGATCCGATCGAGCCGGCGCTGCCGATGGACCCGACGCTGCCGGCCGACGACGTCGCGCCCCGGCCGATCGGCGTCACCGACCCCGGACCCTTGCCGCTCTCCACCCCGCTCATTCCCGAATCATCCCAGCCGACCGTCGCGCCGTCGCCCCGGAAGGGTGAGGGCCCGGGTGAACACGTGTTCACCCGGGCCCTCGGCGGGATCGGCACGCGCCGCGCGTGCCGGCTCCGGTTCACTCCGCCGGCGGGGTCTCGGTGGCCGGCTCGGCCGGCCCCTCAGCGGACCCTCCGTCGGCCAGCAGCTGGTAGGCCCGGCGGCGCGCCTCGGCGAGCACGCCGAGGATCTCGGTCCGCTGCTCGTCGGTGCCGACCTGGGCGACCTGCCAGACGGCCATCCCGAGCTGGCCCATCTCGGCCCGGAACCGGTGCGCGACCTCGAAGGTCTCGTCCCGCTCCTGGCTGAACGGGGACCGGCCCTCGTATCGCGCGGCTTCCTCGCGGCCGGCGTCGGTGAGCGTGAACAGCCGCCGCCCGCCGCTCTCGTCGCCGCTGACCAGGCCCTCGTCGGCGAGCAGCTGCAGCGTCGGGTAGATCGAGCCGGGGCTCGGCCGCCAGACACCGCCGCTGCGCTCCTCGATCTGCTGGATCAGCTCGTAGCCGTGCATGGGCCGCTCGAGCAGCAGCGCCAGCACGGCCGCCCGGACGTCGCCACGGCGCGCGCCGCGCCGCCGGTGCCCGCGCTCCGGCCGGAAGCCGGGGCCGAAGCCGGGCTCGAATCCAGGCCGGAGGCCGGGGCCGAAGCCGGGACCGAACCCACCGCGAGGTCCGCGGTGGCCGCCCGGACCGAAGCCGGGCTCGTCGAACTCCGGGCCGCCGAACGGCGGGTGCCGGTGCGGATGCCGGTCGGGGCGTGGGCCCCGCCGGCCGTGTCGTGTGGTGCGCATGTCGCGCTCCTCTCGTTGTAGGATGAGTTAACGATATATCGCGATCGTCTTCGACGCAACGCAAAGTATCTTGTGACGTACATCACAGGAGAAGAAGGACCGACTACAGGACGACCGGGCGGACTTTCCAGTCGTTCGCGTTCCCGGTCAGCGAGGTCGCGATCGCCGCGACGCCGTCGGAACGCAGGGCCAGCGCCACGACCAGCAGGTGCGGCCCGCGCTGCGGCGCGCGCAACACGTACCCGACCGACCCGACGTCGGACGACTCGGCCACGTCGGCGACCCCGTCCTGGGACAGCACGGTCAGCAGGCCGCGGTCGATCACCACCAGCCGGCCGTCCTTCAGACCGACCGCGCCGGTCACCGAGTCGAGCGGGTGCTCGGACCGGACCTGGTGCGGGGCGGCGCTGAGATGCGGCACCGGGGCCGCCACCACCCAGAGGCCGGTCGCGGCGATCGCGCCGCGCCGGGCCGGCTCGCCGAGCAACAGCCACGCCGTGTTCAGCTCGGGCACCGGCAGCACCCGGACCACCAGTGCGGGGTCGGTGGACACCGCCGGCAGCGGCACCGTCGCCCAGCTGGCGCCGTCGTCCAGGCTGGCCGCGATCGCGTACCGGTGCGTGGCCGGGTCGACGCCGGCGACCCAGAGCTGGCCGCCGACGACGCCGAGCGTGCGCGGCGTGACCGGCGGCTGGACCTGCATCGGGCCGAGCTCACCCGTCCTCGGTTCAAGGTAGTCCAGCCGCGGTGTCCGGCACCGCGGCGCCGAGCAGATGCGGAGCATCGCCTCGCGGCCGGCCGGCACCCTGGCCCAGGGCCCGTGCGGGACGACCCGCCGGGTGACGAACGGGCTGTCCGTGCCGCCGACGGTGATCGTGGCTCCGTCGCCGTTCTCGATCGAGAGCGACTCCTCGACACCGGTGACGGTGAGCCGCCAGCCGGCCACCGCGGACTGGTCGGACGGCATCCCGGGCAGCGTCAGCGTCGACCAGGTGGCCCCGTCGTTGTCGCTGGCGAGCAGGATCGGCCGGCTGCCGGCGCCGCTGTCGGCGGCCAGTGCGTACAGCGTGTTCTGCCCGGACACTAGCGTGATCACCGAGCCGGCCAGCGGCGGCTTGCGCTGTGCTCCGGTCACCGGCGCGCCGGGGCCCTGCTCCGGCTTGAGGCCGGCGATGCCGGCCCGCAGCACGGCCACCACGCCGACGACGGCGACGACCGCGATCAGGGCGACCAGGGTCCGGCGGTGCCGGCGCAACCGGTCCGGCAGCCGCACGGTCCGTACCGCCGGGTGGCGGCGCGGAGCCCGGTCCGGCTCGCTGCCGATGACGTCGTGGTCCACGGCCCTCCCTGCCCGTTCTGCTCAGATTCTGGCCGGGGCGGCGGCGGGGGGAACACGTGCGGGGCCGATCCGACGCCTGATCGCAACCTGCCAATAGCTCTGAAACAGAGGTACTGTCGTGCGCAATGGATTCCGATACCAGCCTCGCCGAAGAGCTGTACGCGGCCGTCGGGCTGCTGCGCCGGCACGCGCGCCGCATCGGCGGCCGGCCGTTCAGCGACCACTCGACCGCGCCGACCACGGCACAGCTCGAGCTGATCCGCCTGGTCCGGCGCAACCCGGACCTGTCCGTGGCCGATGCCGCCGCGGAGCTCGGCCTCGCCGCCAACACCGTGTCCACCCTGGTCCGCCAGCTCACCGGCACCGGCGTGCTGGAGCGGGTCCGGGACAGCGCCGACGGCCGGGTGGTCCGGCTCCGGCTCACCCCCGACACGCGGCGCCGGGTCGAGGCCTGGCTCGACCGGCGCACCGCGGTGACCGCCCGGGCGCTGGCCGAGCTCGGCCCGGACGACCGGGAGGCACTGCGCCGGGCGCTGCCGGTGCTGGTGGAAATCGCCGGCGCGCTGGACCGGCCGGAAGTGCCCGCGTGAGCGGGCCGGAGGGTGCGGAAGTCGCCGCGATCACGCTGCGCGGGGTGAGCCACCGCTTCGGCGACCACCTCGTCGTCGACGATGTCGACCTCACCGTCGCCCCGGGCGAGTGCTTCGGCCTGCTCGGCCCCAACGGCGCCGGCAAGACCACGACGATCCGACTGATCACCACGCTGCTGCCGGTGCAGCAGGGTGAGGTGCTGGTGTTCGGCGCCGACGTGCGGCGAAAGCCGATGGTCGTGCGGCGGCTGCTCGGATACGTGCCGCAGCAGCTGTCGATCGAGGGCGCGCTCACCGGCCGGGAGAACGTGAGCTGGTTCGCCCGGCTGTTCGACGTCCCCCGGCGGGAGCGCAAGGAGCGGGTCGCCGAGGTGCTGACGATGGTCAACCTGGACGAGGCCGCCGACCGGCTCGCCGCCACATACTCCGGCGGCATGGTGCGCCGGCTCGAGCTGGCCCAGGCGCTGGTCAACCGGCCAGCGCTGCTGGTGCTGGACGAGCCGACCGTCGGGCTCGACCCGGTCGCCCGGGACAGCGTCTGGGCGCGGGTGGCCGAGATGCAGCAGCGGTACGGGATGACCGTGCTCCTGACCACGCACTACATGGAGGAGGCGGAGGCGCTCTGCGACCGGGTCGCGCTCATGCACCAGGGCGCGATCCAGGCTCTCGGGGCGCCGGCCGACCTGCAGGCGGCGCTCGGCGCCGGGTCGAGCCTCGAGGACGTCTTCCGGCACTACACCGGCAGCAGCCTGACCGGGAACGAGAGGGGAGGCCTGCGCGATGTCCGCAGCACCCGCCGCACCGCCCGCCGTCTGGGCTGACGTCGACTCCCGCCGGGCGGGCGCGGGCCGGCTGCTGTCCCGGATCGGCACGTTCTGCCTGGTCGAACTGCAGCGACTCAGGCACGACCGCAGCGAGCTGGTGACCAGGGCGATCCAGCCGCTGCTCTGGCTGCTGATCTTCGGCACCACGTTCAGCCGGGTGCACGCGATCCCGACCGGCGGCGTGCCGTACCTGGACTACCTCGCGCCGGGGATCATGGCCCAGTCGGCGCTGTTCATCGCGATCTTCTACGGCATCCAGATCATCTGGGAGCGGGACGCCGGCGTGCTGACCAAGCTGCTGGCCACGCCGACACCGCGAGTCGCGCTGGTCGCCGGGAAGGCGTTCGCGTCGGGGGTACGGGCGATCACGCAGGCGGTCGTCGTGCTGGTCGCCGCCGCGCTGCTCGGCGTCGGGCTCACGACCAACCCGCTCAAGCTGCTCGGGACGTTCGTCGCGGTCGTGCTCGGCACCGCGTTCTTCTGCTGCCTGTCCGTCACGCTGGCCGGCTGGGTGCTCAAACGCGAGCGGCTGATGGGAATCGGCCAGGCGATCACGATGCCGCTGTTCTTCGCCTCCAACGCGCTCTACCCGGTGGCGATCATGCCCGGCTGGCTCAAGGCGATCAGCCTGGTCAACCCGCTCAGCTACGAGGTCGCGGCGCTGCGCGGGCTGCTGATCGGCGTGCCGACGAACTACTGGCTCGACTTCGGCGTGCTCACCGCCGCCGCCGTGGCCGGGATCTGCATGGCCGGCGCGGCCATCGGTCGCCTGTCCCGGTGACCGACGCGGCCCCTGCCGCTGCGGCAGGATGAGCGGATGGAGAGCGAGCCGCGCGTACGGGTTCCGGGCAGCGTGCGGACGCCGATCCCGGGCGCCGAGGTCGTCGGCCCGGTCGACCCGGGCGAGTGGGTCGAGGTCACGGTCGTGCTGCGGCGGCGCGCCCCGCTGCCGTCCGGGCAGCGGCTGAGCCGCGACGAGCTGGCCGACCGGTACGGCGCCGACCCGGCCGACGTCGAGCTGGTCCGGTCCATGGTCGAGGCCGCGGGCGCCGAGGTCGTGCGGGTCGAGCCGGCGTCCCGGCGGATGCGGGTGGCGGGGCCGGTCGGCACGCTGGCGGAGCTGTTCGCGGCCGAGCTGCAGCAGGCCCGCATCCCGGACGGGCAGCTGGTCCGGCAGCGCACCGGCGCGCTGTCCGTCCCGGCCGGGCTCGCCGACGCCGTGGTCGCCGTGCTCGGCCTGGACGACCGCCCGCAGGGCCGTACCAGGGTGGTCAGGGCCGCCGTGGTGAAGAGCAGCTTCACCCCGCCCGAGCTCGCCGACGTGTACGCGATGCCGGCCGGCACCGACGGCGCCGGCACGACGCTGGCGATCATCGAGCTGGGCGGCGGGTACGTCGAGGCGGACCTGCGGGCATACTTCGCGGGCATCGGGGTGCCCGAGCCGCGGGTGCGCGCGGTCGGCGTCGACGGCGCCACCAACGCGCCCGAGGGCGACCCGTCCGGGCCGGACGCCGAGGTCATGCTCGACATCGAGGTCGCCGGCGGGCTGGCGCCGGCCACCGACATCGCGGTCTACTTCGCGCCCAACACCGACGCCGGCTTCCTCGACGCGGTCAGCGAGGCCGCGCACGCCGACCCGACACCGGCCGCGATCAGCATCAGCTGGGGGCAGAGCGAGGACCAGTGGACCGGGCAGGCCCGGACCGCGATGGACCAGGCGTTCGCCGACGCCGGCGCGCTCGGGGTGACGGTGACCGCGGCGGCCGGTGACGACGGCAGCGCCGACAACCAGACCGACCGGCGCGCGCACGTCGACTTCCCGGCCGCGAGTCCGGGCGTGCTCGGCTGCGGCGGCACCACGCTGTCGGTCGACCCGACCAGCGAGACGGTCTGGGGCGGCAGCGCGGGCGGCGGCGCCACCGGCGGCGGGGTGAGCCGGACGTTCCCGCTGCCGGCGTACCAGTCCTCGGCCGGGGTGCCGGGGCAGGCGGACACCGGCCGGCCGGGCCGCGGGGTGCCGGACGTGGCCGCGGATGCCGACCCGGCCACGGGCTACCGGATCCGGGTGGACGGGCAGGAGATCGTGCTCGGCGGGACCAGCGCGGTCGCGCCGTTGTGGGCGGCGCTGGTCTGCCGGCTCGTACAGGCCCTCGGCGGTCCGCTCGGCGCGCCGCACCAGGCGCTGTACGGCGGGGCGAGCCCCGGGGTCACGCCACCCGGCTTCCGCGACGTGACCGTCGGCTCCAACGGCGCGTACGAGGCCGGACCCGGCTGGGACCCCTGCACCGGCCTCGGCACCCCGGACGGCACCGCCCTGCTGGCAGCGCTCAGCCCTGGATCCGGGTGAGCGTCGCCGGGTCCTCGGCGCCGCCGTAGTACTGCGCGAGCACGTCGGTGAAGACCGGCTCGTCCTCGGCGGCGTGTGCGAACAGCGTCATCGACGAGCGCAGCTTCAGCGCGTCCACCGAGCCGAGCACCGCGACCGGGTCGTGGCCGGGCAGCGCGGTCAACGCCCGGGCGGCCTCGACCAGCCGCGGTCCGAGCACCGGGTGGGCCAGGTAGGCCCTGGCCTCGTCCAGCCCGGACAGCGCGAAGTGCTGCGCCGCCGGGCTGGAGCCGAGCCCGGCGACCTGCGGGAAGACGAACCACATCCAGTGGCTGCGCTTGCGCCCCGCCCGCAGCTCGGCCACGGCGGCCCGGTAGGTGCCGCCGTCGTCCTGCGCCCGGACGAACCGTTCCAGGTCGAAGTCCACGGCCATCGGCATGCCCGCGGGGCGGACCGTCCACACGGGACGGCCCGCCCCGATCGGTCACGGGTAGCTGA
Source organism: uncultured Actinomycetota bacterium (assembly GCA_963728945.1). GTDB lineage: Bacteria > Actinomycetota > Actinomycetes > Mycobacteriales > CADCTP01 > CADCTP01. Next base: position 85,070 of record CAVSMA010000001.1, read on the forward strand.
CGACGTTCTCCGGACCCTGCCGGGTCGGCGTCACCGCCGCGCCGACCCCGTTGATCACGTGGTCGATCGTGCCGGCGCCGTTGAGCGAGACCGTGAGCAGGTCGTGCATCCGCACGCCCGGCCGGACCGGCACCTCGAAGGCGTTGGTCGAGTGCAGCGACGGGTTCACGTTCGTGAAGATGTAGCTGCCGAGGCCCCAGCCCTCGTGCGTGCGCACCGAGTCCAGCACCTTGTACGCGGCGTACCCGTCGACCCCGTCGTGCGACCAGTCGGCCTGCGTCGGGGCGTCGTAGGGCATCTCGTTCTGGAAGAAGATCGTCTTGCCGCCGTCACCGGCCCAGATCACGTTGAACTTCTGGTAGTGCTCGACGAACAGGCCGGTCGCGGTGACGTCGTCACCGTTGACGACCACGCCGGTGTCCGCGGTGTTCACGGTCCAGCCGACGCCGCTGCCGTGGTCGGCGCGCCAGGCCCAGATGTCGTCGAGGATCGTGTGGTCGGTGTTGACCTCGAGGCTGACCGTCGCCTTGCCCACGTGCGGTCCGCCGATCCGGAAGAACACGTCCTGGACCATGATCGGGTCGGCCGCCGACCCGCGGTCGCCGTGCTGCCGGGTGCCGACCCGCAGCAGCACCGGCGAGTTCTGCGCACCGGCGTCGATCATGAACCCGGCCAGCGTCACGCCGGGGACGTCGGCGACGGCCACCGGCGTCGAGCCGCGCTGCGCGGTCAGCGTCGGGATGCCGAGCCCAAGCACCACGGTGTCCGGCCGGTTGACGGCGATGGTGCGACTCACGTCGTACACGCCCGGCGTGAGGATCAGGTTCCGGCCCGACTGCAGCTGCCCGAAGATCTTCCCCTCACTGTCGCTGGGCTTGGCCAGGTAGAACCTCGACAGCGGCACCGAGGTGCCCGGCGTCGGGCCGTTCGCCCAGGTGGTGCCGGCGCCGTTGCGCTGCAGCGACGGGACGAAGACGTTCCAGGTGCCGGCCGCGTCGACGTACAGGTACGGCCGCTCCCGGGAGACCGGGTTGGTGTCCAGCGTCGTGTACGGCGGGGACGGGAAGCTCTGCGGCGGGGCACCGACGGTGCCGGCGAAGACCTGGTTCCACACGCCGTTCGACCAGGGGCCGCCGAGGCGGGAGTTACGGACGATGAACTGCTGCTGGCTGCCGTTGATGGTGTCGCCGGAGACCGCCGAGTCGGCGATGAACCCGCCGGAGGCGAACTGCGGGCCGGCCGAGCAGAAGTCCATCAGCGACAGGCCGCCGTTGATCTGCACCCGGCGCATCGGCGCCGCCTGCGAGACCGCCCAGAACTCCCTGCCGGTCTGGCAGCCGGTTTGCCCCATCACGTTGATGGTCAGGTTCGACATCGAGCGCCAGAAGTTCACCAGCGCGGTGCAGTCGGTTGGGGCGCCCGGCGGCGTCGGGAAGCACTGGTTCAGCACGTCGATGGAGCCGTTGATCTGCACGTCGGTCGGGTTGCGGCCGAGGCCGGCGACCTCGGTGTAGTAGCCGACGTCGAACCGCAGCGGCTGCGCCGCCGACCCGTACGTGCCCGGCTTGAACAGCAGCGCGAACCGGCCGGTGCCGAACTGGTCGGAGATCTGCCTGGCGGCGACCGCGTCGACCGCGGCCTGGATCTGCGCCTGCGGCATGCTCGGGTCGAAGATCAGCACGTTGGGGCCGAAGTCCGGGTCGCCGGCCGACGCGGCGGAGGCGGGGGCCTGCGGGGCGGCCGCCTGCGCGGCGGGCGCCGCGGCTGCCTGCCCGGCGAACGCACCGGCGGTGAGGAAGGAGGCGACGACCGCGGCCGCGAGCCCGATCCCGAGCCGCCGGCGTGCAGCGGAGAAGTGCATGAGGACCTGCCTGGTGAGGACGGGAGCCGGCCGGGGCGATGTCCACCGCCCCGCGCGCCGGTGTCGCCGCCTCGACACCGGTCCGGCGGACGGGTCCCTGTCGACCCGGCCGGTTCATCTCTACCGGGCGGGGCCCGATGTGACAAGAGTTCCCGGGCACGGCGAGGGCGGCGCGGGTACCGGACCCCGCGCCGCCCTCGGGTCTGCTTACCGGGTGGTGCCGACGGCTATGGCAGCTTGCCGCCGAGCACCGGGACGAGCGTGTTCGCCTTGGGCGTGCCGAGGCCCGTCGCCGGATCCCACCCGCGCCGGGCCGGGAAGCCGGCGATGCTGACTGGGTTGCCCGCGTCGTCGGTGCCGGTGAACGAGTTGTTGCCGGTGGTGATGTCGTGGAACAGCGCGGCGTAGACCGGCTTGGCCCGCGCCAGCAGGTAGACCTGCGGGTTGAGGTAGCCGACGCGGGCGTGCCGCAGCTGGGCCGCGAGCGCGACCAGCCCGGCCCACTGCGGGGAACCGGCGCTCGTGCCGCCGAACCGGAAGAACAGGTCTTGACCGAGACCGGAGCTGCTCCACGCGGCCAGCACGCCGGAGTTGATGCCGGCGTTGTAGGCCACGTCCGGCACCCCGCGGGACGGCAGGTGCAGGTTCTTCTGGAAGACCGGCGTGCCGTAGACGACGCTGAAGCCGCCGCCGGTGCCCGCCTCGAACTGCGGCTCGTTCCACGTGGTCTCGCTGTGGTAGACGCCGGTGAGGTGATCGGCGTCGAGCAGCGTGCCGCCCACGCCGGTGACCAGCGGGTCGGACGCCGGCGAGCTCGCCGCCTTGATGAAGGTCGAGCCGTCACAGCTCGGCTGCGCCGCACCCTGGTCGCCGGAGGACGCGAGCAGCGTGATGCCCTTCAGGGTCGCCTTCGTGAACATCCGGTGCTGGGCCCGCTCGATGGCCGGATCCACGCACTGCTCGGCCTCGCCGAACGACTGCGAGATCACGTCACCGAGGTTGTGGTCGACCGCGAACTGGGTCGCGGACAGGATGTCGGCGTCGTCGTTCGACTTCGCCAGGACGAGGGTGAGCTTCGCGCCCGGGGCGACCGCGTGCGCCCACTCGACGTCGAGCGTGATCTCGCCGGCCCAGCCGACCTGGTTGCCGTCGTTCTCGTCGAACGGCGTCAGGCCGTCCGGCGCGACGATGTTCACCGTCGCGTCGGGGAGCTCGAAGGTCTGGTCGAACAGATCGAGGTCATGCTGGATGGTCGGGCTCTGGAAGGCGTCGACGATGACGATCGTGCGGCCGGCGCCGGTGGCCTTGACCTTGTCGATGCCGTACGCGGTCCGGATCTGGGCCGGGCCGTAGCAGGTCGGCGGTGTGCTGACCTGGCAGCCGAAGATCGGCGGGTCGGCAGGGTCGGCCTTGCCGACGACCTTGTAGTGCGGTGCGACCCCGATGGCCGGGGTTTTCGATCCACTGGACGCCGCAGCCGGGTATGCGGCCGAAACGAGCAGGCCGGCGACGAGCGCCACCAGCCAGGACAGGGTGGCGGCACGTCCCTGCCACCAAGTGCGGTTGGCCATTCAAGCCCCCTTCGGGCCGCCGGGGTCCGCCGACGCCCCAGGACAGTCGTCGCGATCGGATCCGCGACGGTAGCGACCGGACGGTATCCGGACAGCGAGGGCCGGGAGAGCCCAGAAATCCCCTCGAAATTGCAAAGGTTAGGCCACGTTCGGATTGGTACGGTGCCCGGGTGCCGGCCTGGGGTTTCTCTGAATCGAGACGGACTCGCGCTGGTCGGCGGCCCGGAGGCGTACACGTTCCCCACCGGCCCGGCCGGCGCGAGCGTGCGGCTGTCCTTTGTGGACGCCGTGCGGGCACAGATCTACCCGGCTGTGGTCGCCGACCGGGTGTTGGCGGCCTGGAGCCGGGGCGAGCCGCTTCCGGAGTGGGCCGAGGAGGAGGACCCGCGGCACGAGCGCCGGCGCGGGGCCGCCGTGGTGCTGTCGGGCGAGCGGATGCTGCTCATCCGCTATTCGCCGGCCGTACGGGACGGATACTTCATCCCGGGCGGCAGCGTCGAGCCGGGCGAGACCCCGGCGGTGGCGGCGGTCCGGGAGCTCAAGGAGGAGACCGGGCTGGTGGGCGCCGTCGAGCGGCTGCTCGCGACGGTGCTCAACCGCAGCCGGGAGGAGCACTACCACCTGGTCACGACCGGCGGTGGCGAGCCGACGCCGCTCGATCTCGCGCCCGGCCAGACGCTCGAGTGGGCGCCGGTCGCGGACCTCCCGGCCATACCGGTCTGGCCGAAGCGGCTGGCCTGGCGGCTGCCGCGGTGGGCCGAGCACGGCTGGCCCGACCCACCGCCGGTCCTCGCGGACAGCATCCGCGACCTGCGCACCCCGTGCGACTGGTGACTACATCGGATACTGCGGGAGGCTGCCCCGCACGGTGACCCACTGGGTGTCGGTGAACGCGTCGAGGTTGGCCTGGGCGCCGCCGTGCCGGGCGCCGGTGCCGGAGTCGCGCACCCCGCCGAACGGGATCGTCGCCTCGTCGTTGACGGTCTGGTCGTTGATGTGCACCAGCCCGCTCGGGATCCGTTCCGCGATCTCCAGCCCGCGCATCACGTCGTTGGTCAGGATGCCCAGCGACAGCCCGTACGGCGTGTCCGCGGCCAGCTTCACCACGTCGTCCACCGAGTCGAACCGGATGACCGGCGCGACCGGGCCGAACACCTCCTCGGAGTAGGCCGGGGCGGTCACCGGGACGTCGGCCAGCACGGTCGGCCGGTAGAACAGGCCCTCGTACGTCCCGCCGCTGGCCAGCCGGGCGCCGGCGTCGACCGAGCGGGTCACCATGTCGTGGATCCGGTCCCGCTGCCCGGCGTCGATCACCGGGCCGAGCGCGACCTGGCCGGTCAGCGGGTCGCCGACGGGCAGCCGGGTCGCCCGGGCCGACAGCGCCTCGACGTACGCGTCGGCGACGCCCGACTGGACCAGATGCCGACCGGCCGTCATGCACACCTGTCCCTGGTGCGCGAACGAACCCCAGGCACCGACGGACGACGCCTGGTCCGGGTCCACGTCGTCCAGCACGAGCAGCGCCGAGTTGCCGCCGAGCTCGAGGTGCACCCGCTTGAGATGCTGCCCGGCCAACGTCGCCACGGCTCGCCCGGCCCTGGTCGAGCCGGTGAACGAGACCACCCGGACCAGCGGCTCGGTGACCAGCGCCTCGCCGACGTCGGCGGCGCCCGGCAGCACGTGCAGCATGCCCGGCGGCAGGCCGGCCTCCTCGAACAGCGCCGCGAACAGCGCGCCGCCGCTGACCGCGGTGCGCGGGTCGGGCTTGAGCAGCACCGCGTTGCCCAGCGCCAGCGCGGGGGCGACCGCGCGGATGCCGAGGATCGTCGGCACGTTGAACGGCGAGATCACCCCGACGACGCCGACCGGCACCCGGCGCGCCATCGACAGCCGGGGCAGCGCCGAGCGCAGCAGCTCGCCGTACGGGGCGGACGCCAGCGCGGCCGCCTCGTAGCACTCCTCGGCCGACGTCATCACCTGGAACCCGCCGAACGGGCCGATCGCGCCGGTCTCCCGCATCAGCCAGCCGGTGATCTCCTCGGCGTTGGCGTGCCACAGGTCGCCCGCCCGGCGCAGCACCGCGGCGCGCTCCAGGTAGGGCAGCGCGGCCCAGTCGCGCTGCGCGTCGGCGGCCATGGCCGCGGCCTTGTGCACGTCCGCCTCGGTGGCAAGCCCGGACCGGCCCAGCGTCTCGCCGGTCGACGGCGAGACCACGTCGAACGGCTCGCCGGAACCCTCGGTCCAGCCGCCCGAGTAGATCCTGGCGTGCCAGCCGTCGCCGTCGAGAAGGGGCATGCTCGGCCTCCCGGAGTAGCGGCGGCACTGTCGCCGCCGACGTTTCACCAGTCAACAACTAGCGGGGGCACGCGTCCAGATCTGTCCGCCTACCTGGGTACGGTCGACAGCATGGCGTGGACGGTGGAGGACCATCTGGCCGGGCAGCCGGAGCCGTCGGTCGCGCTCTACCGGCAGTTCGTGCGGCTGGTCGAGGCGTGCGGGCCGTTCTCGTACGCGGTGTCCAAGACGTCGATCACGTTCAAGGGCAGCCGGCGCGGGTTCGCCGGAGCCCGGCCTGATGCCAACGGTCTGCGCGGCTACCTCGACCTGCAGCGGGCTGTCGAGGATCCGCGCATCATCAACATCTCGCCGTACACGAAGCGGCTGTTCGTGCACCACTTCCGGATCCGCTCGGCCGAGGAGATGGACGCGGAGTTCGCCGGCTGGGTCCGCGAGGCTTACGCGGTCGGTGCCGGCGACCACCTGCCGCACCCGGCCTGACCCGACCCTGACGACCGCCGGGTCGGGTCCGTCGATCGGGTACGCATGCGGACGCGATCACCTAGGGTCGCGACCATGGGGACGCCGCGTGTCGACTCGCGGCGATCTGCCCGGGGATCGACGCGATGAAGCCGGACATCCCGAGCCTCGTGCTCGTCGCGGCGATCGCCGCGGCTGCGCCGCTGCTCGGGCACGTGCTCGGCCGGTGGGTCTCGGTGCCGCTGGTGGTGTTCGAGATCTTGCTCGGCATCCTGTTCGGGCCGCAAGGAACCGGCTGGATCGTGGCCGATCCGTACATCGGCTTCGTCAGCACGCTCGGCATGACCATGCTGTTCCTGCTGGCCGGCTACGAGCTGGACTTCGCCCGGATCCGCGGTCGGCCGCTGCGCCGGTCCTCGGTCGGCTGGCTCGGCTCGGTGGCACTGGGCGTCCTGCTCGGCGTCCTGCTGGCACCGACCACAGCGGCCGGCGTGCTGGTGGGGATCTGTCTGACCAGCACCGCGCTCGGAACGATCATGCCGGTGCTGCGGGACGCCGGACAGCTCGGCACCGCGTTCGGCACCACCGTCACCGCGATCGGCGCGGTCGGCGAGTTCGGCCCGCTGCTGGCCGTGGCGCTGTTCCTGAGCGGCCGCAGCCCGGCCGCGGAGGGCGTGCTGCTGCTGGTGTTCGCCGCACTGATCGCGGTGAGCCTGATGCTGGCCGTGCGACCCGAGGTGGCCCGGGTGCACCGCCTCATCGAGGCAACCCTGCACACCAGCGGTCAGTTCGCGGTGCGGCTGATCGTGCTGGTGCTCGCGGCGTTCACCGGGCTGGCGAGCGCGTTCGGGCTGGACGTGCTGCTGGGAGCGTTCGCCGCCGGTGTGCTCATCCGGCTGCTGCTGCGTACCGGCGAGGCGGCCGAGGTCGAAACGGTCGAGGCCAAGCTCGACGGGCTCGGGTTCGGCTTCCTCGTGCCGGTGTTCTTCATCTACACCGGGGTCACCTTCGACCTCGACGCACTGTTCAGCAGCTGGACCACGGTGGCCCTGCTGCCGACCTTCCTGCTGCTGTTCGTCCTCGTGCGCGGCATCCCGGCGACGGTGGCCGCACCGCGGGGCGCAGGACTCGCCGAGCGGGCGGCGATCGCCCTTTTCGCCGCCACCGGCCTGCCGATCATCGTCGCGGTCACCACGATCGGCCTCGACCACGGCGAGCTCTCCCGCTCGACCGCGGCCGCGCTGGTCGGAGCGGGCATCTTGTCGGTCCTCGTCTTCCCGCTGATCGCCCTCTCCGTCGCCCGCCGTACCGGACGCAGGTAAGGCGGCTCAGCTGCCGAACTCGACGTTCGTGGTCTCGACGGTGCCGGCGGTGCGACCCGGCGCCGCGTGGTTCGACCAGTAGAGGTTGGTGTGCGAGATGACCTTGTCGGGCGGCGGTGCACCCCACTCGGTCAGGTCTTCGGTGGTGTGTGCGTCGCTGACCAGCGTCGCGTCGTAGCCCCGGACGACCGCGCCGTGCAGTGTCGAGCGGATGCACTCGTCGGTCTGCGCGCCGACGACGACGAGTCGCCCGACACCGAGACCGGCGAGCACGCCCTCCAGCGGGGTCTCCTCGAAGGAGTCCGCGTACTGCTTCTCGATCCGCGGCTCCGCGTCGTCCGGGGACAGCTCCCCGACGATCTGCCAGTCGTCGCTGCCTTTCCCTGGGCCGTCGTCCTGCACCCAGACCACCGGCACGTGCTCGCGCCGCGCCTTGTCGACCAGGCTCGCCACGTTGGCCACGACGGTGTCCCGCTCGTGCGTGCCGGCGACCACGCCGGTCTGCACGTCGATCACGAGCAGCGCCGTGTTGGGCCGACCCTCGAGTGTCGTCATGTCCTGCCCCTCTCTCTCACCGACCCGGACAGTAGACCGCGGTGCCGACAAATCCGGACCGTCGTCTGGGCTCAACCGGCGGGCGCCCGCCAGACGGCCCCGCACATGATCGGGTTGAGATCGTCGGCGAACTCGGCTCCCGGGAAGGCTTGCTCATACGCGGCGTGGAAGGCGACCCGGGTGAGTGGCGTGTCGTGCCGGGTGAGCTGGAGCCAGCGCGGGTGCAGCAGGAGCCGGAGCGTGTCGGCCGCCGCCTCGCCGTCGCCGGTGAGTTGGTAGACCACTCGCGCGTCGGCGAAGGCCCGATCGAGGTGGAACTCCTGGGTCGACCAGCCTCCTGGGTCGACGATGTCGGCGACGATCAGCCGTCCGCCGGGCGGCAGCAGCGAGCGAACGTGCGGCAGCACTGTGCCGGGATCGCCGACGTGGTGCAGCGCATGTACGGAGAGCACGACGTCGAACGGTCCGTCCTCGGGCGCCACGTCCAGGACGGCGCGACGCTGGTAGTCGATGTTGGGTCTGGCCCGTTCGGCCCGAGCGATGTCGAGCATTCGATCTGCGACGTCGACTGCGAGCACAGCCTCGGCGTGGTCGGCCAGCAGGATGCTGTGCCGGCCCGCTCCACACCCGAGGTCAACGGCCGAGGCGACCCGCTGGGGCAGGTGCGCAAGGATCCAGTCGTCGAAGCTGCTGCTGATGCCGTCCCAGATCGTGGTGAAGCGGTCGAACAGGTCGGGGAAGGCGTCGAAGTAGGCGGCGTCCTCGGCCGGGACGGTGGAGGACGACTGGGTCATCGCGGGCCTATCTCCTTTGCCTCGTTCCGTGCGCGGCGGTGTTTTCATTTCCCTGGCAGCGTGATCGAGGAGTCGAGATACTCGTTGGTCGCCAGCGCATCCGGTGTCGCGTCCGCAGGCACGGCCTTCTTCTGGGCACCATAGACGGGCCCCAGAATGTCGAGCATCCGACGAATCCGGTGGGGGTCGATCGCGCCGAATGCTGCGCCGCGGAGGGAGGCCGGATTTTCCACCAGGCCGTCGTTCTTCATGACGACCACGCCGGCGCGGGCCTGTTCGATCGGGTAGGGGAAGGGGCTCGAGTAGTCCTTGTTGAGTTTGACGATCAACTGAAGGACCGGCTCCGGTCGAGCCATGAAGTCGACCATTCCCTGCTGCAGCACCGGGACCAGCTTCGTCAAGCAGGTGTTCAGCTGTTGCCGCATGTCCCGCCGGACCACCAGCTCGTTCCGGTAGTCGGGATAGCCGGTCTCACTGACGTACTGGTAGGCGACGTCGACGCCGAGGCTCCTGTAGATGAACGGCTCGTTGGTCGAGAAGCCGCCCACGACGATGTTGCGGTCCACCATCAGCCGGGACGGCGATCCGTCGTAGCTGTAGTCGATCTGGCTGGCCCGGAGGATTCCCGCACCGAGCAGGTAGTCGATGTTCGCCGAACGGAAGGTGAGCACCTTGGTGTCGGTCTGCCCGACGTCCTGGAGACTGTTGAAGGCTGGATGGCGGGCCTTGTCCCAGATGAACACGAGCGGATCGACGTCGAACGGCGCGATCACCGCGACCGTCGGCTGCCTGCTCGCCCAGCCGAGGACCTGCTCCTCCGTGGCCTGCTGGCCGAGGACGATGGACTTGTCGGTGGTCATGAGCGCCGAAACCGGCATGTTCCCGACGGCCGGACCGCCCGCCCGGATCTCCAGCTCGATCCCGGTCTCCGCACCGTGGCTGACGAGTGGACCCGTCACGCGCTTGTGGTTCTTGTCGATCCGGTAGTTCTCGCCCAACAACTGGAACAGCCCGCCATGGGTCGACTCCGGATACCAGGAGGTCTGGACGACCAGCGGGCTCGGGCAGACTCCCCGCAGCTGCCCGCCGCCCGCCACCGCCGGCGCCGCGTCTTCGGTTCGACCGTCAGAGCCTTCCCCGCTACACGCGGCCAGCGCGACGACCGTGATCACGGCCAAGAGCAGGCGAATCGGTCGGTACGGAATGACGCACACCCGGAAGGCTCCTCGGACTCAATTGGCGGACAGGAAGAACAGCCGCACCCGAACGCCAAGGAATATCACCCGAGGCGTCCCGGGCGGCCGAGTTCACCGCGGCAATCTCAGTGCCGACGATCCGGCACTCTTACCAGCTACGGACAGGAAGCGGTCACGCCAGCATCACCGGCGAGCGCCCAGTCCGCCGTACGCGGCCCAGCCGACGGCCGGTCACCCCCACAGCCAGGCAAAGTCGCCGAGGCGAGGTCCAGCGAGGACCAGGCAGGTCCGAAGATCGGCTCATCACGAAGTCCAAGCTGAGGATGTGGAGGGTTGCAGAACGATCGCTGCCGCCATCTCAGCACAACTGACACCCGGTTGTGTATCACCAATACCCGATTAACCCCGATCGGGTGAAGCCATGTTCCAATTCCCACATCGTGTTGGAATTCAATTCAATACACCACGGGTCTGCGCGATCGACATCAGCAAGGCGATCGACATCGGCAAGGCCGGGCTGGTCGCATGCGTGCGGGTACCGCACGAGAGCCTGCCGGGCCGGCGCAGCGAGGAGGTGCGGGAGTATCCGACGACGACTCCGGCGCTGCTGGGGTGGGCGGACTGGCTGCGTTGCCAGCAGGTGCAGCTGGTGGCCATGGAGGCAGGCCACCTCGGACCAGCGGAAGCCGGTGTTATCTGCTCGAGGCCGAAGGCTTCACCTGGTGGCTGCTGAACGCCCGGCACGTCAAGAACGTCCGGGCCGGCCGAAGACCGACAAGCTGGACGCGGTCTGGCTGGCCAAGGTCGTCCAGACCGGCATGTGCCGGCCCAGCCTGGTCCATCCCAAGCCGATCCGGCCGCTGCGGCACCTGACCCGGTATCGGCGCAGCCTGATCCGGGAGCGGGCCCGGGGAGAAGCAGCGGCTGGAGAAGACCTTGGAGGACGCCCAGATCAAGCTGGACACCGTCGTGTCCAACCTGCACGGGGTGTCCGGCCGGGCCATGCTGGCCGCGCTGATCGCCGGCGAACGAGTCAGCGGAGTACTCGACCAGGAGATGCGAGGTCGCCTCGGCCAGCTCGACCACCTAGCCGCATGCGGTGCGCGCGTCGTCTTCTGACTTGAACTCTCCGGACCCGATCTCCACTGGATCTGACCGGTGGTCGGTGTCGCGGTGCGACGCCAAGAGGGACAGAGACGCCGGGTGTGCGTACTCGCTGAGCTGCGCGCAGATGGGCCTGAAGCCGCCGAACCGATTGTCGGCGTAGTTGGTGATCTTGCCGATCGGTACGGGATAGGTGTTGGCGACTCCCAGAAAGCGGCGCAGCGCGGACGGGTGGTCCTTCAGGTACAACATCGCCGCCGCGTTCTCGGCGTACGACCGGAGGAGAGTGAATGCCCCGTACGGATTGTCCGCCCCGATCGCCGCGACCGAACCCTCGTGGAGACCCTGGGCGCGGGCCAAGAAGCCGGAGAACACCGTCACCTCGGGCGTGTAGGTGAGCCCCGGCGACCCGAGCACGAAGCGCCCCGCCTGAAGCAGACTCTCACGCGCCGAGCGGGCGAGCGCGATACCGGAAGCCCGGTCAGTGATGCCCAGATCCAGGAGAAATGACCCGTCCGTCCGACCGGCGCTGTCACGACTAAAGCCTGCCACCCTCGGCCTGCCACCCTCGTGACCGAGGTCGACACGTAGTGGTATCCGAGCGTGCGCAGGAGCGCTGAGCGGACTGACCCCTGGCCGAAGACCCGAACCGCGGACCCGGGTACAGGAGAGACATGCCCAGCATTTCGGGCGGCGTGGCGGCTGGCGCTACCCGATGCCCCGTCATGCCGCTCCCACTCCTTCCGTCGACGCTCGCCACACCGCCGCGACCGTTCTCGTCCTCGGCCGGCCGAGCGGGCTGTCATGGGGCTCACTCATGGGCTGGTCCGACAGCGCCATAGCCATGCGGCACCAGCACGTAACGCGAGAGGTTCGTCGCGACATCGCTGGCCCGATCGGAGGAATTTTTGTGGGAAGGTGGACCGAATCTGCCGAAGGAGACCGGATGACTGGTGTCATGGCCGCCGCTGAGACGGCGACAACTGGATGGACTGAAGTGGCTAAGGGCAGTCAAGCACTCGTACAGTCAGTCGCAATCCTAATTGGGGGCATGTGGGCCTACGGGAAGTTTGTGCGTGGTCGGACTTATCATCCGCGGTGCACGTTAAGCCTCGAGGTCGCCTATCGACCGGTCAACGAGTCGGCAGCGTTCAGAGTGGATGTTACCGTTCTCAATTCGAGTCTTAGCGCGATCGTACTCCCCGCTGATCTTGTCCAGCGCCTGACGATACGAGCGGTTGACAAGTATGGCTGGGCAGAGGCTGTGCAGTCGAAGACAGACCCCTTATGGGATGATCTCGATGAGGAGGCAATAACGGTGGAGATGCTTTCCAACTCAGCACGGTCCTTCGGCGATTGGCGTCTTGAGCCGGCAGAGCCTTGGCACCGCTCCTTCCTCGTACCTGTACCCGCGAGCGGCGAAGCCTTCCAGGCCGAGGTCCTCATTCAGGGGCGGCGCTACTCGCGATTCAGGATGAGTCGTCAACCTCATACCTGGCGTGTAGAGCGTGTGTTTACCGCTGCGGACGCGAAGGATTGACGATGGCTGATTTTATTCCGCGCGGCAATCCAGCTAGGCGACGCGAAGTCATCTGCCAGTTGTGTGGAACCGTATTCGAGGCCCGGCCACCGGTCAGATCTTGCCCGTACTGCGGCCGAGATGGTCGCCACGTCATGCCGACCGGAGACGTCGATGAGCGCCTTGAGAGGCGCCGCGCGGCCATCCGGGCAGCCCGGATGGCCGGTGCCGCTGAGGGTTCGGCGCGTCCGCCCGGCGACGAGGCCGGCAGGTCAAGCGCGAGCCAGCCCGATCCGAGCGATACGGCGACGCGACCGGCTCACGACGACTCCTCGTCGTCAATTGAGACCGAAACTGAGACCGGGAACGCCTGAGAGAGCGCGGGCCGCGCGTCGGCCCTGGTTTGTGTGGCAGTGGGGGTGGGATCTGAACCCACGGAGGCCTGCAGCTCACACGCTTTCCAGGCGTGCGCCCTCGGACCCACCAGCAACTCCTTGCATGGACGCCGCAAGAGGAAAAGAAGCCCGGCTGTCGGGCCTCCTGCTGCGGGCGACCCTGCCGTCCTCGGCTCCGGGGTGGTTCCGGGGTCGCCGAGGCCGGAGAGGCTGGTCAAGGTCGGCCCCGAGGGGCGAAGGACCAGCTAGTGGCAGGTGTTGGGTTCGAACCAACGTAGGCTGAGCCGGCGGTTTTACAGACCGCTCCCTTTGACCACTCGGGCAACCTGCCGTGCGCCGGTCGTGCCGGCGTCGGTGGAGCAGGATACAGGGGACGGGCGGGGGGTCGCACCGGGGACCGGCGCCTGGCGCGGGTGAGTACCGTCGGGCCCATGGCGGACTCTTCCTTCGACGTCGTGAGCAAGGTCGACCGGCAGGAGGTCGACAACGCGCTCAACCAGACGGCCAAGGAGCTGTCCCAGCGGTTCGACTTCCGCGGCACCAACGCGTCGATCAGCTGGGCCGGCGAGCAGGCCGTCAGCCTCCAGGCCGACAGCGAGGAGCGGGTCAAGGCCGCGCTGGAGGTCTTCAAGGAGAAGCTGATCAAGCGCGGCATCTCGCTCAAGGCGCTCGACGCCGGCGACCCGCAGGCGTCCGGCAAGACCTTCAAGGTGTCGGCCTCGATCAAGCAGGGCATCGAGGCCGACCAGGCCCGTTCGATCGCCAAGCGGATCCGGGACCAGGCCCCGAAGGGCGTGCAAGCGCAGATCCAGGGCGACCAGCTGCGGGTCAGCGCCAAGAAGAAGGACGACCTGCAGGCCGTGATCCGGCTGCTCAAGGAGGCCGACCTGGACGTGCCGCTGCAGTTCACCAACTACCGGTGACGCTCGCGCCCGGCGACCGGGCCGAGATCACCGAGCTGCTGGCGCGGCACGGGCACCTGTTCGACGACGGCGAGTTCGACCGGCTCGACCTGCTGTTCACCGCGTCGGTCCGGTACGACGTCACCGCGTTCGGCGGCGGCGTGCTGCAGGGCATCGAGGCGATCCGGGCGGCCACGCTCGCCCTCGGAGATCGCAACCCGGTCGGGCATCACGTCACCAACGTCGTGCTCACCGAGCAGCCGGACGGCTCGGTCCGGGCCCGCTCCAAAGGCATCGGCGTCTACGCCGACGGCACCGCCGGCTCCGTCACGTACGAGGACGAGATCGTCCGTACCGGCGACGGCTGGCGGATCGACGCGCGCACGGTTGCGCCGAGGCGTGCACGGCATCAGCAAAGCCCACCGCGCTCTCGGGAGAGAGAGTGAGAGTGCGGCGGGCCTGACTCGGACGTTACCCCGATCGCCGCCACCTATCGTGGAACGGCTGCTACAGATGGTCACAAGCGACCGGTGCGCCGGACCGGATAGGGTCTTCGGGTTCGGGACGGCGACCCAGGCGGGAGTGGCACGCGGTGAAGGGAATCATCCTGGCCGGCGGGAGCGGCACGCGGCTGCACCCGATCACCCGCTGCGTGTCCAAGCAGTTGCTGCCGGTCTACGACAAGCCGATGGTCTACTACCCCATGTCGGTGCTCATGCTGGCCGGCATCCGGGAGATCCTGGTCATCTCCACGCCGACCGACCTACCGCAGTTCCAGCGGCTGCTCGGGGACGGCTCCGAGCTCGGCCTCACGCTGTCGTACGCGCCGCAGCCGGAGCCGAACGGGCTGGCCGAGGCGTTCATCATCGGCGCCGACCACGTCGGCGACGACAACGCGGCGCTCGTCCTCGGTGACAACATCTTCCACGGCAACGACCTGGCGGAGATGCTGCAGCGCGAAGTCGCCGACCTGGACGGCTGCACGCTGTTCGGCTACCGGGTGCGGGACCCGGAGCGGTACGGCGTGGCCGAGGCCGACGCGACCGGCCGGCTCGTCTCCATCGAGGAGAAGCCGGCCCGGCCGAAGTCCAACAAGGCGGTCACCGGCCTCTACTTCTACGACAACGACGTGGTCGACATCGCCGCCGGGCTCACCCCGTCGGCCCGCGGGGAGCTGGAGATCACCGACGTCAACCGGGCCTACCTGGACAAGGGCCGGGCCCGGCTGGTCGACCTCGGCCGCGGCATGGCCTGGCTCGACACCGGCACCCACGACAGCCTGCTCGAGGCCGGCCAGTTCGTGCAGGTGCTCGAGCACCGGCAGGGCGTACGGATCGCCTGCCTGGAGGAGATCGCGCTGCGGATGAGCTTCATCGACGCGGCCCAGGCCTACTCACTCGGCGAGGCGCTGGGCAAGTCGGGTTACGGGCAGTACGTCATGGAGGTGGCGCGCGCCGTGGCCGAGGGCAACGAGACCTGACCTACCGCTCGGCGAACGCATTCGACTCCGACCGGTACGCGGTCGGCTACTGGACCGCCTCGACTGGGTCGGCGGCCGCCCGGTCGTCCGCGGGCCCACCGGCAGCCCGCCACCCGCCGCTGACGACGGCTCGGCCCCGACAGGAGACGTCCTGCCGGGGCCGGGTGATCGTCGTTTCCGGACTGGCCGGGGCTCAGTATCGGCCGCGCTGGCGCGCCATCTCCTCGAGGCGGCGGATCCGCTCGTCCATCGGGGGGTGGGTGGAGAACAGCTTCGCCAGGCCCTGCGGCCGGAACGGGTTGGCGATCATTAGGTGACTCTGCGCGACGATCCGGTCTTCCTGCGGCAGCGGCAGCTGAGCCGTGCCCACAGCGAGCTTCCGCAGTGCGCTGGCCAGTGCCAGCGGGTCGTCGGTCAGCTCGGCGCCGGACGCGTCGGCCTGGTATTCGCGGCTCCGGCTGATCGCCAGCTGGACGATCGACGCCGCGATAGGGCCGAGCACGATCAGCAGCAGCGCCCCGAACGCACCGCCGCCTTCGTTGTCGTTGCGGCCACCGCCGCCGAAGAACGAGGCGAAGATCGCGAAGTGCGACAGGTACATGATCACGCTGGCCAGCGCGCCGGCCACCGACGAGATCAGGATGTCGCGGTTGTAGACATGGGAGAGCTCGTGGCCGAGCACGGCCCGGATCTCGCGCGGGGTGAGCAGCTGCAAGATGCCGTCGGTGAAGCAGACGGCGGCGTGACTGGGGTTGCGGCCGGTCGCGAACGCGTTGGGCTGGTTGGTCGGGCTCACGTAGATCCGCGGCATGGGCTGCCGGGCGGCGGTCGAGAGCTCCCGGACCATCGCGTAGATCTGCGGGGCCTCGGCCTCGCTGATGGGCCGCGCCCGCATGGCACGCAGCGCGAGCTTGTCCGAGTTCCAGTACGCGAACGCGTTGGTGCCGAGCGCGAGCAGGAACGCGATGAACAGGCCGCTGCTCCCGCCGAGCAGCCATCCGGCGGCCATGATCAGCGCCGAGAGCAGCCCGAGCAGGGCGGCGGTCTTCAGCCCGTTGAACTGACGATGCACTGGGGCCTTCCTCTTCACGGTTTGTACGCTCGTGACAACGCTCGCAGCCCTGCCTACGTTCCCCCTGTGGGTCAGCCAGGAGCCCGCTGTGAACGGGCCTGGTCGACCTCTGCCGGCACCGGTCCCGTGGGGTCGAGCTCGGGCGGCGGCGGCACCGAGCCGAGCCACTCCCGCAGCTGGTCCCGCTCGTGAGTCAGCTCGGCGACGTCGCCGGCCGCGTACGCGTACTCGGGCGACCAGAACAGCGCGTCGAACGGGCAGACCTCGACGCAGATCCCGCAGTACATGCACAGCGCGAAGTCGATCGCGAACCGGTCGAGCACGTTGACCTGCCGGCTCCGGCCGCCGCCCGGCGGCTCGACGGTCTCCTTGTGCGAGTCGATGAAGATGCACCAGTCCGGACACTCGCGGGCGCACAGCATGCAGGAGGTGCAGTTCTCCTCGAGCAGCGCGATCACCCCGCGGCTGCGTGGCGGCAGGTCGGTCACGGCTGCTCCCAGTCCTCCGGTACGCCGAGCGGCCGGGCCCGGCGGCGCGGCCGGTCCCCGCCCGGCTCCTTCTCCCCCGGCCACTCCTTGGCGACCCGGGCGGCCAGCACGAAGTCCTTGCGCAGCGGGTGACCCTCGAAGCCGGGCGGCAGCAGCAGCGGCGCCAGCCCGGGATGCCCGGTGAACTCGATCCCGAACATCTCGTGCGTCTCCCGCTCGTGCCAGTCGGCGCCGGCGAAGACCGGGACCAGCGAGTCGAGCCGGGGGGCGGAGCGCGGCACCCGGGTGCGCAGCAGCGCCCGATGCCGATGCGTGGCCGAGTAGACCGACAGCACCACGTCGAAGCCGGAGTCGAGCTCGTCGACCGCGGACAGCCAGTCGAAGCAGGACAGGTCGGTGCCCGGGTCGTCCCGGGCGGCGGTGGCGGCCGCGACCCAGCCGGCGGCCGGCACGTCGAGGGTGAGCCGGCCGAACTCGACCCGCGGCGTGCCGCCGTCGACGAGCGCGACCAGCCGGTCAGCCAGCGAGGACACCGGCATCGATCCGGCTCGCCAGTGTCTGCAGCCCGTCCAGCAGCGCCTCCGGCCGCGGCGGGCAGCCCGGCACGTATACGTCGACGGGGATGAGCTGGTCGACGCCCTTCGTCACGCAGTAGGAGTCCCAGTACGGGCCGCCGCAGTCGGCGCAGGCGCCGAACGAGATCACGTGCTTCGGCTCGGGCAGCTCCGCGTACAACCGGGCGATCGCCGGGGCCATCGTGTCGGTCAGCGTCCCGGCGACGACGAGCACGTCCGCCGGTCGGCCCTCGACCGGCTCGGCCGAAGCCCGCAGCGAGGCCGCAACCACCTCGACCGCGCAGCAGGCGAGCCCGACGTCGAGCACCCACAGGGTGAACCGTCCGGCCGGGAACCTCGTTGCCACGCACTGAGGGTAGTGGCCCACGGGCCGAACTGAGCCGGCCGAACCGGGAGCGCGCGTGGGTCGAACCACATATCGTGGTGGGAGCGGGGAAGTTGATCCACAGGTTGTGGCTGTACGCAGGCGGGTACGGGTTGCGCGTATTCTGCGGCAGGGAGGCACGAAGGCCATGTTGAGCGATCGCGAGCAGCAGGAGCTGCAGCGCATCGAAGAAGCCCTGAAGGCCGACGACAAGCGCTTCGCCCAGGGGTTGCGCCGAGGTCCCCGGATCGACAAGACCCGGCGCTGGCCGGCCCGTGCGCTGCTCGGCTTCGGTATCGCGTTGATCGTCATCGGCGCCCTCACCAGCGCCGCGCCGCTGATTCTGGAGGGGATCCTGTTCACCGGGATCGGGGTCGCCTGGATCCGCTGGCAGGCCGTGCGAGCCGGCCGCGCCAACGGCAACGGCCGTCCGGTGCGTCCGGCCGGCCGGCCGGACGGACCGAACCCCGGCTTCGGCCAGCCTGTCTGACCCGATCGAGAGACGTCGCTGACCGCCGCAGATCTGCGATACGGCCGGAACCGGGTGCGCGTCACATTCCCGCGCGGCGCTGTCCGGGTTTCGTTTTCGTAAGATGGTCGATGGCGTCTCTTCCGCGGGGGCGTCCTCGGGAGGCAGCACACATCATGCAGAAAGAGGTCAAGCGCCTCGACCGCGTTGTCATCCGCTTCGCCGGCGACTCCGGCGACGGCATGCAGTTGACCGGCGATCGGTTCACCTCGGAGACCGCGTCCTTCGGCAACGACCTGTCGACGCTCCCCAACTTCCCGGCTGAGATCCGGGCCCCCGCCGGCACTTTGCCCGGCGTTTCTTCTTTCCAGCTCCACTTCGCCGACCACGACATCATGACCCCGGGCGACACCCCGGACGTGCTCGTCGCGATGAACCCGGCCGCGCTGCGCGCCAACCAGGCGGACCTGTCCGCCGGCGCCACGGTGATCGTCAACACCGACGAGTTCACCACCCGGGCGATCGCCAAGGCCGGGTATGCGGCGAACCCGCTCGAGGACGGCTCGCTCGACCAATACCAGGTCCAGGCCGTGCCGCTCACCTCGACGACCGTGCGGGCACTGGCCGAGTTCGACATCTCGAAGAAGGACGCCGAGCGGGCGAAGAACATGTTCGCGCTCGGCCTGCTGTCCTGGATGTACAACCGGCCCACCGACAGAACGATCTCCTTCCTGCAGGAGAAGTTCGCCCGCAAGCCGGAGATCGCGGCCGCCAACGTGGCCGCATTCCGGGCCGGCTACAACTACGGCGACACCACCGAGGCGTTCGCGATCTCGTACGAGGTGAAGCCCGCACCGCTGCCCCCGGGCACCTACCGGAACATCAGCGGCAATCCCGCGCTCGCGTACGGGCTGATCACGGCCTCGCAGCGGTCCGGCCTGCCGCTGTTCCTCGGTGCGTACCCGATCACCCCGGCCAGCGACATCCTGCACGAGCTGGCCAAGCACAAGCGGTTCGGGGTGCGGACGTTCCAGGCCGAGGACGAGATCGCGGGCGTGGGCGCGGCGCTCGGGGCGTCGTTCGGCGGCGCGCTCGGCGTGACCACGTCGTCCGGACCGGGCATCGCGCTGAAGACCGAGACGATCGGCCTTGCCGTGTCGCTGGAGCTGCCGCTGGTGGTCTGCGACATCCAGCGCGGCGGGCCGTCGACCGGGCTGCCGACCAAGACCGAGCAGTCCGACCTGCTGCAGGCGCTGTTCGGGCGCAACGGCGAGGCGCCGGTGCCGGTGGTGGCCGCGAAGTCGCCATCGGACTGCTTCTACACCGCGATCGAGGCGGTGCGGATCGCGCTGACCTACCGCACGCCGGTCGTCCTGCTCTCCGACGGCTACCTGGCGAACGGGTCCGAGCCGTGGCAGGTCCCGTCCGTGGACGACCTGCCCGACCTGCGGGTCGAGTTCGCCCGCGAGCCCAACGGCCCGGACGGCGAGTTCCTGCCCTACCTGCGCGACCCGGCGACACTGGCCCGGCCGTGGGCGGTGCCCGGCACGCCCGGCCTCGAGCACCGGATCGGCGGCATCGAGAAGGCCGACAAGACCGGCTCGATCTCCTACGACCCGGACAACCACGACTTCATGGTCCGCACCCGGCAGGCGAAGGTGGACGGCATCGCCCGCTCGCTGCCGCCGCTGGAGGTGGACGACCCGACCGGCGACGCGAAGGTGCTCGTCGTCGGCTGGGGCTCGACGTACGGGCCGATCGGCGCGGCCTGCCGGCGGGTCCGCCGGGCGGGGCTGCCGGTGGCGCAGGTCCACCTGCGTCACCTCAACCCGCTGCCGAGGGACCTCGGCGAGATCCTGCACCGGTACGAGCGCGTCGTCCTGCCGGAGATGAACCTCGGCCAGCTGGCGATGCTGCTGCGGGCGCGCTACCTCGTCGACGTGATCGGCTACAACCAGGTCCGCGGGCTGCCGTTCCGCGCGTCCGAGTTGGCCGAGGTATTCAAGGGCGTGATCACGGGTGTCTGACCTCAAACACCCTCGGGGGCTCCGCCAGTACCCCGAGTCCTCAAGGGCTCCGCCCCCGAGTACCCCGACTCCTCAAGGGGCTCGCCCCGGAGTACCCACCAACTCCCGCTGACGGCGAAGGACTTCAAGACCGACCAGGAGGTCCGCTGGTGCCCCGGGTGCGGGGACTACGCGATCCTGGCGGCGGTGCAGGGCTTCATGCCCGAGCTCGGCGTACCCCGGGAGAACATCGTGTTCATCTCCGGGATCGGCTGCTCGTCCCGCTTCCCGTACTACATGAACACGTACGGGATGCACTCGATCCACGGACGGGCGCCGGCGATCGCGACCGGGCTGGCGACGACCCGGCCCGACCTGTCGGTCTGGGTGATCACCGGTGACGGCGACGCGCTGTCGATCGGCGGCAACCACCTGATGCACGCGCTGCGCCGCAACACCAACCTGAAGATCCTGCTGTTCGACAACCGGATCTACGGCTTGACGAAGGGGCAATACTCGCCGACCTCGGAGCTCGGCAAGATCACCAAGTCGACGCCGATGGGATCGCTGGACACGCCGTTCAACCCGATCTCGCTGGCTATCGGCGCGGAGGCCTCGTTCGTCGCCCGGACCATGGACTCCGACCGCAAGCACCTGCAGGGCGTGCTGCGCGCGGCCGCGGCGCACCAGGGCGCGGCCCTCGTGCAGATCTACCAGAACTGCAACATCTTCAACGACGGCGCGTTCGAGCTGCTGAAGGACGCGGGCGCCCGGGACGACTGGACGATCCGGCTGGAGCACGGCGAGCCGATCCGGTTCGGCCGGGAGGGGTCGAAGGCGGTCGTGCGGGACGGGGTCAGCGGCGGGCTGTCGATCGCCGAGGACGTGCCGGCCGACGACCCGCGGGTGGTCGTGCACGACGCGCACGCCGCCGACCCGTCGTACGCGTTCGCGTTGTCCCGGCTGTCCGGGTCGGACCTGCGCTACACCCCGATGGGCGTGTTCCGCTCGGTCGAGCGGGACACCTACGACGGGATGCTCAACGAGCAGCTCGATCGGGCCCGGGCTGCCGCCGAGCCCGACCTCGCCGGCCTGCTCGCCGGCAACGACACCTGGACCGTCTACTAGACCCGGGCGCGCGCCCGACCTGGCTCGGCGGCGCGTGCCGCAGGCTCCGGAGCCGGACCGTCCACTGTCGACACACGGCAGCTAGCGCTAGCTAGCCGACGGGGTGACGGCGCCTCGGCTCGGCCTCGGCCTGGTCGGGCAGGTCAGGGTGGACGCCCGGCTGTCGGGGTGCGCGGTGAGCCGTCGCCCGTCCCGGCGCCTCCCGACCTGTCACAGCCCGATCGCGGCGAGCCCCGCCTGCCCGCACTCCTTGTCCTGCTCGGCGCTCGCCCCGCTGCAGCCGACCGCGCCGAGCACGACGCCGTCCCGGCGGACCAGCACCGAACCGAGCGCCGGCAGGATCGGCAGCCGCACCAGCCGGTCGACGCCCTCGAAGAACGCCGGCCGGCTCGTCGCCACGTCCGCCAGCCCGTCGCCCTCGCGGTGCCAGAGGGCGGCACCGCATGCCTTCGCCTCGGCGATCTGTGCCGACAGCGGCGGCGCGCCGTCCATCCGGCTGAGCGCCTTGAGCAGGCCGCCCTCGTCCACGATCGCCACGGTGATCCGCCAGCCGTTGTCGGCGGCGTGCTGCTGCGCGCCCACGATGACGCGGCTGGTCTCGTCGGTGGTCAGTGGCACGTCAGCTCCCTCCGGTGGCGGCGCCGGCCGCTCGGGTCGGTTCGGCACCCTGCATGCTCGCAGTGCCCGGCGGGGCCGGCGCAGCCGGGCCGATGCCGCCGGCTGGTGTCCCCCGTCCGAGGCTCCCGGCGGCGGAGTGGCCGATACCCGGCGTTGTCCCGGCCGCGACGACAACGCCATGCGGGCGCCGGGGACCGGTGCGAGGACCTCTGGCTCCCGGCACTAGCCTTCGGCGCCATGGCGGCGCTCACCGACCTCGAGCGGCGCCTGGTCGAGACGGCGGTGGCCGGACAGACGCTGGACCTGCGCGCCGCCCCCGAGCGCGAGCTGCGCGCCGGCCTGGTCCGCGACGTGCTGCTCGGCGAGCACGGGCCGGTGGACGCGCGCGGGCTGCAGGTGCGCGGCGCGGCGCTGGTCGGCCCGCTCGACCTCGACGGCCTGCAGACCCGGGTCCGGCTCCGGCTGCGCGAGTGCACGCTGCCCGGCCTCGTGCTGCGCGGGGCCACGCTGCCACTGCTCGACCTCGGCGGCTGCACGGTCGGCGGCCTGCTCGCCGACGACGCCGCGGTGGACGGCTCGGTGCTGCTCTGGCGCGGGTTCAGTTGCCAGGGGCTGGTGAGCTTCGTCGGCGCCCGGATCGGCGGGAAGCTCGACCTGTCCGGCGCGGTGCTGGCCGGCGGCTCCGGCGCCGCGATGGTCGCCGACCGGATCACGCTCGGCGGCGACCTGCTGCTCGACGACGCGGTCGGCACCGGCGCGGCCGCCGCCGGCACCGTCCAGCTCACCGGCGCCCGGATCGCCGGTCGGCTGTCCGGCCGCCGGCTGCGGCTGACCAACCCGGCCGGTCCGGGACTGGCCGCGGCCAGCCTGCATGTCACCGACATGGTCGACCTCAGCCGGGGCATCGAGGTGCGCGGCTGCGGGCCGGACGGCGCGGTCCGGCTGGTCGGCGCCCGGGTCGGCTCGCTCTCGCTCGGCCGGGCCCGGCTGGAGAACCCGGACGGCTGGGCGGTGTCCGCGCACTACCTCGAGGTCGGCGGCACGCTCTACCTGGACCACGTGACCGCGACCGGCGGGATCAGGGTGTCCGGCGGGCGCCTGCTCGGCGGGCTCAGCCTGGAGGGCGCCACCGTCGACGGCGCCGGCCGGGGCGCGCTGGACGCGACCCGGCTGGAGGTCGGCCAGGCCGTCCGGCTCGACGGGGCCACGCTGCGGACCAGCGGAGACGCGGCCGCGGTCGACCTGCGCTCGGCCCGGATCGCGGGCGACCTCGAGCTGCGGCACAGCACGGTGGCCAACCCGGGCGGGATCGCCCTGCGGCTGAACACCGCGACCGTCGAGGGCCGGGCCATCCTGTCCACGCTGGCCGTCGACGGTGGTGGGCTCGATCTGCGGGACTCGGCCGTCGGTGCGCTGTACGACGACCCGGCCGGCATGCTGCGGCGCGACGACGGCTTCGTGCAGCTGAGCGGCCTGACCTACCGGGGCGTGCCGGGGCACCCCGGCGTGAGCGTCCGGGACCGGCTGGCCTGGCTCGACCGGATGCCGTCGTACGCGGCCCAGCCGTACCGGCAGCTGGCCGCCGCCTACCAGGGCGCGGGGCACGAGGACGAGGCCCGCCGGGTGCTGGTCGCGCAGCAGCAGCACCTGCACCGGTCACTCGCCGGCTGGACCAGGCTGCGGCACCGGCTGTTCGGGCTGACCCTGCAGTACGGCTACCAACCGGCCCGGGCGGTCGCCCTGCTGGCCGCGGTGCTTGCGGTCGCGGTCGGGCTGTTCCTCGGCCTGCCCGCGGGCACCAGCACCCCGCCCGGCGGTGACTGCCCGGTCGTGGACCGGATCGGGCTCGCCGTCGACAGCGCGATCCCGCTGGTGTCGACCGGCGCCGCGGACCGCTGCCAGCTCGCCACCGGGACGGCGTCCGGGCAGGCGCTGGCCGCGGCCGGCTGGCTGTTCACCCTGCTGGGCTGGGCGACGGCGACGCTGGTGGTCGCCGGCTACTCGGGCTGGGTGCGCCGCCGCTGACCGGTCAGGACGCCGGCAACGACAGCACGGCCTCGCCGCTTGCAGGTGACCTCGGACGTCGAGATCTTGTCCCTGGGCACCGGCACGACGTCTCCACCTTGCACGGATGTCCGGACCGCACCGGCACAGTACCGAGACGCGGTAGAGCCGATCGCGGACCGGCTGGTCGTCGCGGGCACGGGGCGCGCCGCCGGCCGCGCTCCGGGTGCGAGGACATCATCAGTATCTGCGGCAGCACGTCGGTCGGGCGGCAAGCGCGAAACCCGAGCTGGACGGGAGCCGTCGCCAGCTGTCTGTCCACACTCGACACACGTGGGTCAGGCCTGGCTGGCCGACGCTCGGCCACGGCCCCGACGGCGATCAGTCCACTCGCCACGGTGCCGCGTCCAGCCGACCCGTGGACGATGTTCGCGAACGCGACGGCCGGAGCAGGCGGCCGGGGCGCTGCCGGCACGGCCTCCGTCAAGGAACGCCGGCCCGAGCGAGGGCGGTGTCGAGCGCCTGCTCGGTCAGCTGGCCAAGCTGACGCAGGACTATCTCGCCCGAGGCTCCCACGACCACGGTGTACGGCACGCCAGGTATTCCCAGCCGGCGTGCGACAGAGCCCTGGGCATCGAAAGCCTGCGGGTATCCCACGGCTGTGCTCCGGAGGAAACGCAGGGCTGCTCCATGCTCGTCCCGAGAGTCGATGCCGAGGAACAGGACGCGATCGCCGGCGGCCCGGTACGCCGTCTCGAGGAGCGGTGCCTCACGACGGCAAGGCTCGCACCACGATGCCCACACGTTGATGACCTGCGCCTGTCCACTGCCGGGCGTGATTCGAACCAGCCTACCCGGATCCGTCAAACAGGGCAGGACCATCGCTGTCCGACCGGCGATGGGCGCACCGACGTTCTCGGGACAGTGCGCGACGCGCAACGGAGGACCGAGCTCCCGGGCTGCGACCGGCGGCCTCGTGCCCGTCGTCGACGCGATCGAGCTGCCGCAGGCGAGAGCGATCAGCACTGGCAGCACCAGTCGCGCGCGGCGCCGGAAGCCGTGGCGGGTCATGGTGCAGCCCCGGGAGTCTTCCGTCCGTCATGCGGGACGCCTATCCTGGCGTCGCGCTGTGAGGGATCACGGCGCGACCGAGCCGAGCATGTGCAGAGGTCGCCGTGGCCGGTAATCGAGTTTTGGCAATTGACGACGAGAAGCGGGTCCTGGGCTTCGTCTCGCGAGCTCTCGAGGGTGAAGGACTCGACGTCACCACCGCCGACACCGGCGAGGAGGGCTTCCGGCTGGCCGTGTCCCGGCCGTATGACCTCGTCATCCTGGACCTGCTGATGCCGGGCACGGACGGGTTCTCGGTGTTGCAACGGATCCTGCGGCGGCGGCCCCAGCAGGCGGTGATCGTACTCTCCTGCCTCACGGATACCCGGTCGAAGGTCTGTTGTCTCGACATGGGTGCCGAGGACTACCTGGCCAAGCCGTTCGCGCTCGACGAGCTCCTCGCCCGGGTCAAGGCCCGCATCCGGAGCCGGTCCGCTGCTCATCCCGAGATGCTCCAGACGCGAGGCCTGCTCCTCGATGCGGTTCGGCAGGAGGCGGACGCCGGTTTCGGGAAGGTGCCACTGACCCGCCGGGAGTCCATGCTGCTCGCGGAGCTGATGCGGAACGCCGGTCACGCGGTATCGAAGGAACGGCTGCTGTCGGTCGTGTGGGGAATCAACTTCAGCTCCGACTCCAACGTCGTCGACGTATACGTGCGACGGCTGCGAGCGAAGCTGAATCCCGACGTCGTATGCACCGTCCGAGGCAGAGGCTATGGGCTCGATATCGATTGACGCTTCCGAAACGGCCGGAGCCGCCACGAACCGCGCCGAGCAGCTGACGGGCGCGATCAGCTGGCTTCGCGGGTTCCTCGCCCGGCGCTGGGTCGAGGTGCTCTGGGTAGCGTTCGTCATCGTCAACACGATCGGCGTCGTGCGGTTCGCGGACTGGGCGACGGTGCCGTTCCACTTCATCTGGATCGGGCTGTCCTTGCTGTACGGCTGGCGAGTGTGGAAGACGGCCGGCACCACCGTGGCACTCGTCACGGTGATCGTCCTGACCGGCCTCGCTCTCACCAAGGACGTGGTCGACGGCCGGCAGGCGGCCGATGAGCTCACCGAACTCCCGTTGATGGCCATCGTGTTCGTCGTCATGGTGTGGTACGTCCGCCGCGCCGTGGACGGCCGGGAGCAGATCCACCGGATCTCCGAACGCAATCTGGTCCTGTTGCGGCGGCAACGCGAGCTGGTCCAGGACGTCTCGCACGTCCTGCGCACCCCCCTGACGATCGCGCTCGGCCATGCGGAGTTGCTGCTGCGAGGCACCGGCGACGCCGAGACGGCCCGGGACCTCACTGTCGTCGTAGACGAGCTGACCCGACTCAAGCACGTCTCCGACCGACTGCTCGCGCTGGCAGCCAGCGAGCAACCGGACTTCCTCCGGGGGGTGGAGACACGGGTCGATCGCCTAGCGACGCAGGCGGCGTCGAGCTGGTCCTCGAGCCATCCCGCCGTGGTGCTGGGCCGGCTCACGCCGGCCTCCGCGATTGTCGATCCGACCCAGCTGCGGTTCGCGCTGGATGAGCTCATCAGCAATGCCATCCGGCACAATCCGCCGGAAACGCCGGTGATCCTCTCGGTGTCCTCTGTGGACGGTGTGGTTTCCATAGCGGTCACGGACCGTGGATCAGGAATCCGGCATGAGGCGCAACCCCGGATCTTCGACCGCTTCGTCCGGCTGACCAGGACCCACGAGGACGGCAGCCTCGGCCTCGGCCTCGCCCTCGTCAAAGCCATCGCCGAGGCACACGGAGGCGGTCTCCTCCTGCACAGCATCCCGGGTGCCGGCAGCACGTTCACCTTGTGCCTACCGATCGACGGCGGCAGCGTGCCGAAGGCCGGCGACACAGAGGACGCGGCCGTAGTAACGGAGGGTTCCACCGACGCGATCCTGCCTGCGCCGCGCAGGTGCTAGGCCGCCCCGGCTGATCCGTGCTCCTCGGCGGCGCCGGGGCCCGTGCCGCCAACGTCCTGCGGTCACCCACCGGCCGGCCGGGGAATGTCGACCGGCTGGTCGAAGGCGTAGTACCGATCGTCCATGAAGTGGTTCGGCGCCCACATCTGGGACCGCAGGACCCGGTCGGACCTCAGGTCGACCCAGAGTGTGAACCAGACAGGTTCCGGGTCGTCACCGTGGCCACCGAAGAAGGACACCAGGCTCACCGCCACTCCGTCGACGGTCGCCGTACCGACTGTGCTGACGTCGACGAACGGCGCGAACGGCTGCCAGGCGAGGTAGGGCACCGGTACCGGATCAGTAGGGCTGGGCGCACTCCAGTCTCCGGACGGGTCTGTGCGCTTGTAGACCGAGGAACCGAGCCACAGCGTGTCTCGCGGCTTCCCGCTCAACCACGTCCGCAGCCACATCTGGTGCGGTCTCGCGAAGGCATAGGAGCTGTGGATACCCGAGAACACCTCATCGACCCGGTACCGCTGCAGCGCCGCCATTCTCCGAGTCGCCCGCTGCACGAGCGCCGTGCCGTCCGGCGGGGGGAGGGCCGGCAGGCGAAACCGGGCGTTCCCGCCGTGCGCGCCGACCACCTGCAGCACGACCTGCTCGCCACCCCGCAGATCCACCGTTCCAGCGCGACAGGACTGACCGCAGGCGGTCAGGGTGGACCGTCCAGACCCGGTCGACAGCCAGATCGTCGCCGCGGCCGGCGGGTCGGGTGCAAGGTAGGCGACGATGTGATTGCGACCCGGTAGGGCCGGCCGGATCGTGAGGCCGACCATGGTGTCGCCGGCTCGACCGGCGATGGTCAGATCACCCTGGCGCGGGAAGGCTGAGACCGGGCTCGGCGCCGGTGGCCCGCGGCGATCGACCGAGTCGGTCAGCCCTTCCGGGCCAGCCGGCGACGCGGCGAGCGCCGCAACGCCCCCGGCTATCACGGCGGTCCCGACGAGCCAGCGCACCGCGCGGCTGTGCCGCGCCCAGGATGACCGCACCGACATGGCCGCTCACCGCAACAGCAGGAGAACGACGACGACCATGGTGAGTACGAGCAGGATCGTGAGAAACACCGTCGCGTGGTATTGGGAGGGACTCGGGCCCGGCAGTCCGGCCGGATTGCAGTCCCGGCATACCGCCTGGCCCCAGCCCGTGGGCTTGCCGCAGCGGATGCACTGGTCGTACGCGGGCGACATTGTCACCGCCGCCTCCCGTTCTCCCCTGCCGCCGAGTGGTGGCCGGGCGCCATGTCCGGTGTAGCGGCGGGTGCGTCGGCCGCGCCGGGCGCAGTCGACTCGTCCGTCGAGGGCCCCATCGGAGGACCTGGTTCCAGTCCCGGCTCGGCGTGGACGTCGCTCACGGACTCCAACACACCGCTGCCATGGCCTGACAGTCCTGCGGCGTGGTGATGCCATTGCCGGTGGACATCCAGCACCCAACCGACGCTCGCCAGCACGAAGAGGATCGCGCCGGGAAGCAACGCCCACCGGACGGCGACCGTGCCGAGGACCAGCCCGACGGCGGACACCGCGAAAACCAGCGGCCAGATGGTCGGGCCGATGTGCGGCTCCGCATCCGCCGCCGTCTCGGTGGCTGGCGGTGTGTGTGTCTCCGTGGCAGGTTGTGTTGGCATGTCCCGGGCGGCCGGCGTTGCCGAGTCATCGGCGGGCGGCGTCGTCGTCTCGTCGGCGGCCGGCGTTGCCGGGTCATCGGCGGCCGGCGTTGCCGAGTCATCGGCGGGCGGCGTCGTCGACTCGGTGGCCGCGCCGAGCGCTGTCCGGGCCCGGCGCAGCGCCGAGTTGGCGTACCCACCGAACAGGAGCGCACCGCCGGCGACCATCAGCGACAAGGTCAGGCCCTCGTAGTCACGGGCGAGCACGCCGTAGACCACCCCGGCTCCGATGAGGAACGCGCCGAGGGCAATGAACAGCTTGGAGAACAGGCTCACCCGAAGCTCCTCTCCGCGGGGATGCCGCCGCCACGCGGGGTCATCCGGCGACCGCGAGGTAGAGCAGCAGGTAGACGACCGCGCCGACGGCGACGACGAAGTACCAGTAGATCCCCGCCGCCTGCAGCGGCTCCCGGTGCAGGGCGAGCTCGCCGGCGCGCGCCCGTGCCAGCACCAGAACGAGCAGGACGATTCCGCCGGCCACATGGGCCAGCGCGATCGCCGTGATCGTGTAGAACAGCGACTGGTAGATCCCCTCGCCCACACCGAATTGCAGCCCTGGATAGCCGGTTACGACGAGGGCTCCGAACCCGACGGCACACGCTACGGTGACGAACAACCACCGCAGCGCGTGCTGGAGGCTGTTCCCGCGCCGGGCTGCACGCTGGGCCAGGGCCATGCTGACGCCGCTGGCCAACAGGACCAGCGTCGCGATCGTCGGCAGACCCAGCGGCGGCGTGATCACGCCGGCGGGCGGCCAGACGTCGGCCTGGGTGTACGCGCTGGCATAGATTCCGAAGAACGCCCCGAAGAAGACCGCCTCGGACGCTACGAACAGGGTCATGCCCATCACGGCGCTGCTGGCGCCGCGAACTGCGGTCAGATCCAGCAAGGCGGGACTGGGCTCAGCCGGGTCCGTGGTCGTCATGCCGTCACCTCCGCGGAAGTCGACTGCGCTGCCAGCCGAAGGTCGCGCACCGGCCGCTCGGACGCGATCACGGGGAGCTGATCGAAGTTGTGTGCTGGCGGCGGCGAGGACGTCGCCCACTCCAGGGTGTTGCCCTCCCACGGATCACCGGGTGCGGTGCGTGGTCTGCGCAGCGAGACGACGAGGTTGACCAGCGCGACCAGCATGGCCAGCGCGATGAGGTAGGAACCGAGCGTGGCGACCAGGTTGAGCGTGCTCCAACCCGCGTCGGCCGGGTAGGTGGCCACCCGGCGCGGCATTCCTGCGAGGCCGAGGAAGTGCATCGGGAAGAACGTGACGTTGAACCCGATGAACATCAGCCAGAAGTGGAGGTAGCCCAGCCGCCGGTCGAGAAATCGACCGGTCATCTTCGGGAACCAGTAGTACATCGCGGCCATGATCCCGAACAGGCTGCCGCCGAAGAGGACGTAGTGGATGTGCGCGACGACGAAATAGGTGTCGTGGATCGCGTAATCCATCGCCGGTGAGGCCATCCACACGCCGTCTATGCCACCGATCACGAACAGTGCTACGAATCCGAGTGCGAAAGCCATCGGCGGCTCGAACCTGATCTTCCCGCGCCAGAGCGTGAACAGCCAGTTGAAGAACAGGACCCCAGTCGGCACCGAGATCAGTTCCGTGGTGACCGAGAAGAGGGAGTCGTCGACCAGCCCGGTCGTGTACATGTGGTGACCCCACACCGTGAACGACAGGGCCAGCACGAGCAACAGGGCAGCGATCACGCCCCGATAGCCGAAGAGCGGCTTGCCGCTGAATACGGGAATGATTTCCGACACGATACCCCAGGCCCCCATGATGAGCATGTAGACCTCGGGGTGGCCGAAGAACCAGAAGGTGTTCAGGTAATTGAAGACGCTGCCACCGTGTGCCGGGTCGAGGAACACCGTGCCGAGATGGCGGTCTGTGAACAGGATGGACAGCGTCGCGGTGAGCGAAGGCACCGCCAGCACGACGAGGACCGACGTGCTCAGCGTCGCCCACGTGAAGATGGGCACCCGAACCATCGTCATGCCGGGCGCTCGCAGCCGGAGTACGGTGACGATGAAGTTGATGGCTCCGAGCAGCGAGCTCGTCCCGACCACGAGAAGGCCCAGTATCCAGAGGTCTTCGCCGGTGCCCTCCTGCAGCGCCAGCGGCACGTAGTTCGTCCAGCCGGCCGCCGCCGCGCCGCCCGTCGTCAGGTAGCCGGACAGGATGGTCAGACCACCGACCGGCAACAGCCAGAATGACAATGCGTTGACCCGCGGGAACGCCATGTCGAGGGCGCCGATCTGCAAGGGGACGAAATAGTTCCCGAAACCCGACAGTAGCGGCAGGATCACCAGGAAGATCATGATGGTGCCGTGCATGGTGAAGGTCTCGTTGTATGTCTGCGCCGAGAGCACCGTGTTGTCGGGCCGGGCCAGCTGAGTGCGAATGAGGATGGCCAACACGCCGGCGAACACGAAGAACGCGAAGGAGTTGACCAGGTACATGATCCCGATCTTCTTGTGATCGGTGGTCGTCATCCACTCGAGTGCGCGGGCTGATCGCGAGCGCGGTTGGGGTGTCGGCACCCGCACCTGTGTCGTCGTCATGAGGCCGTTCCCTCCTCTCTTCTCACGCCTCAGCCCACGACCAGGGTCCCGGACATCGCCGGGCCATGGACGTCGCACTGGAAGTAGTACTTACCGGCCGGCAACGCGGGTCCGGTAAAGGTCTTGGTCTCCGGGCCGGTCACCTTGGGGCTCAGGTAGAGCCGGTGCTTGAGTTTGGGCGTGTCATAGATCGCGAAGTCGTGGTCAATTCCCTTGTCCTGATTGTCGATGGTAAGCTGGAACGGGACTCCGACCGCGATCCCGATGCAGGTCTTGTCCCACGAGATCGTCTTAGCCACGAGACTGATCTTCGATCCGCTCGGGCTGCAGGATCCGCCGGCGGTCGCTGCCATCTTCTGCTGCGTGACCCAGCCGGCGAAATCGGCTTGCGGAACGACTTTGAGTATCAGGGTCATCTTCGAATGCCATAACCCGCAGTATTGGGCGCACTGGCCGCGATAGGTGCCCAGTTTCGTCGGCCTGATCGTGAAGACATTCGGGTGCCCCGGCACCGCGTTCTTCATGAACAGCAGATCGGGAACGTAGAACTCGTGGATCACGTCGGTGGACCTCAGCTCGATCTCCGTCGAGGTGTCCACAGGCAGTTCCATGGTCATCGGTTGCTTGAGCGTGTGACCGGAGACCGTGAACTCCTCGTTGACGTACCTGGCCGACCACTCCCACTGGAAGCCCGTCACGACCAGGCGCTCGGCCGGGTTCGGGTCGTTGCGGTCCACCCTCGCCACCGCGACTTCACCGAAGGCGAGCAGGAGGACCACGATGGCGAGCGGACCGGCGAAGAACGCGGTGAGAGCCCTCCGGCTGCCGGGAATCTGAGGGGGCGCCGACCCGTCCCCGGCACGTCTGCGGAACTTGACGACCGCGACCAGGAGCATGCCTTCGACGAACAGGAAGACCGGCAGCGCCAGCCAGAGGATGACGAAGAACAGCCGGTGGACGTCGGTAGCCTTTCCAGAAATCCCCTCCTTGACGCAGCCGGAGGTGAGCAGTGGCACCGCGACGCTGGCAACCACCGCGGCCGTCCGGCGCACTGCGACTGGAATCCGCCGCTCCGGGGTGGGTCGGCGGGCATTGCCGTCGGTGCCGAGTCCGGCGTGCATGACGCCTCCTTCAGGAGACCGTGACGGCCTTGGCCATGCCGATGGAGGCGTGGACGGGGCCCTTGCCGCCGCCGGCCTTGCCCTCTTGCCAGCAGGCAATGGCGTAGTTGCCGGCCGGCAGCTGGAAGGTGCCGACGCCGGTGGCTCCGGTGTCCACCTCACCGATCTCGCCGAAGTGCAGCCAGTCGTCCTCGCTGTCCGGACCCTTCGCTTTGGCGTCAGCGACCAGGTCGTCGAGGGTCTTGCCGGAGGGCAGGGCCACGACCACCAGCTCGTGGGTGATCTCGAAGGACTCCTTGTTCGTGAACGCGATCGTGAACGGCTTGCCGGCCGGGACCGTGTCCGGCATCCCCTGGTAGGTGAACTTCGACACCGACACCTGGTACGTGGGCGCGGCGGCGGCCTCCGGCGCCGAGGCCGAAGCGGCCGCGGTGAAGGCCTTGGCCATGCCGATGGAGGCGTGGACGGGGCCCTTGCCGCCGCCGGCCTTGCCCTCTTGCCAGCAGGCAATGGCGTAGTTGCCGGCCGGCAGCTGGAAGGTGCCGACGCCGGTGGCTCCGGTGTCCACCTCACCGATCTCGCCGAAGTGCAGCCAGTCGTCCTCGCTGTCCGGACCCTTCGCTTTGGCGTCAGCGACCAGGTCGTCGAGGGTCTTGCCGGAGGGCAGGGCCACGACCACCAGCTCGTGGGTGATCTCGAAGGACTCCTTGTTCGTGAACGCGATCGTGAACGGCTTGCCGGCCGGGACCGTGTCCGGCATCCCCTGGTAGGTGAACTTCGACACCGACACCTGGTACGTGGGCGCGGCGGCGGCCTCCGGCGCCGAGGCCGAAGCGGCCGCGGTGAAGGCCTTGGCCATGCCGATGGAGGCGTGGACGGGGCCCTTGCCGCCGCCGGCCTTGCCCTCTTGCCAGCAGGCAATGGCGTAGTTGCCGGCCGGCAGCTGGAAGGTGCCGACGCCGGTGGCTCCGGTGTCCACCTCACCGATCTCGCCGAAGTGCAGCCAGTCGTCCTCGCTGTCCGGACCCTTCGCTTTGGCGTCAGCGACCAGGTCGTCGAGGGTCTTGCCGGAGGGCAGGGCCACGACCACCAGCTCGTGGGTGATCTCGAAGGACTCCTTGTTCGTGAACGCGATCGTGAACGGCTTGCCGGCCGGGACCGTGTCCGGCATCCCCTGGTAGGTGAACTTCGACACCGACACCTGGTAGACCGGAATGCCCGCGGGCGCCGCCTTGGCCTTGCCGGCGGTGGTGGATGTGTCGTTGCGTCCCTTGGCGCAACCGCCAAGGGCCAGCGCTGTGCACACAGCTGCGACTAGCGTGATCATGACGAGCCAGGACCTACGGTTGCTGCTCTCACCGGAACCCGGCCGAGCCCTCGCCGACATGGCCTCTCCTTCCGGCGTTCCCGGTCCCGTTCCGGCATGCCGGCATCGGGCGCACCCTAGGCTCGGTGGTCGGGTTGCGGGGCCGCAGACGTTGGTGTCTCAGCTCCGTGGTAACGTCCACCGGCCCCGCCGAGGCTCAAGATGAGATTTCTGTCAGCCAGGCGAGCCCGACGGTGACAGATTCGTCATCTTCGGTAGCTCCACGAAGCCGTGGGTGAGCCTGGAGCGGCCAGTATCGGTCCGGCCGGGCGGGGGTCATCGTGTTCAGGCTCGGCGACGCGCTGTCGGCATGGGTGCTCAACGCGACGCCTTTCGTGGGCGTGTTCGTCGCCGCGGTCGGCTACGCCTCGGCCGTTCGGGCGGTGGCCCGCGGTCCGCGCGCTGCGCGGTGGCCGCAACTGCGCACGGCCGCATTCGGCGGTGGGCTGTTGGTGGTGCTCGTCGCGACCTGTGGCCCGCCGGACGCGTTTGCTGAAGTCTCCTTCACCGCGCACATGGTCCAACACCTTCTTCTCCAACTGGTGGCCGCACCGCTGCTCGTCCTCGGGATGCCGGTCACGCTGCTGCTTCGGGCCGACACCCGCTGGCTTCCGAGGCGGCGGCTGGGCCGAGCCCTGCGCAGTCCCGCTGTGCGCCTCAGCTGTCGGCCGGCGGTGACGTTTGCTGCCTTTGCCGTGGTCCTCGTGGGCAGCCACCTGCCTGCGGTCTACGACCTGACACTGCGGAACGAGACCGTCCACCAGCTTGAGCACGCCCTGTACCTGGCGACCGCCTGCCTGTTCTGGTGGACGGCGATCGGCCTGGATCCGGCCCCCGGCCGGCCCGCGCATCCGACGCGGCTGCTGTACCAGTTGCTGATCATGCCGGTGATGGCGTTCCTGGGCGTCGCCATCGCCGGAGCCAACCGGGTCCTCTATCCGTACTACGAGGACAACCCGCCCCCGTGGGGGGTGAGTGCCATGCGCGACCAGCAGACGGCCGGGACCCTGATGTGGATCTCGGGGATGGTGGTCATCCCCCCGCTGCTCGTCCTGGTGCTGCTGCAGTGGCTCGACCAGGAGGATCGCGACGCCAGCCGCGCCGCCGTGAGGTCCAGCTCGGTGGCCGGAACCTCGCCACCATGACCCGTCGACCATGGGGATGCCGATGACCGGCCACGCAGTCTCACGTCCGCTGCGACGGAGGAGCACGACGGGCGGCACAGCCGCCACGAGCCTCGCCGAGCTGCTGCACGCCTACGTCGCTCTGACGAAGCCACGCATCATAGAGTTGCTTCTCGTGACCACCGTGCCACCGATGGTGCTGGCCCGGCATGGGCTTCCGCCGATCGGCCTGGTGGCGGCCACGCTCGTCGGTGGCACGCTGACCGCGGCCAGCGCCAATACAATCAACTGCTACCTGGATCGCGACATCGACGCGCTGATGCGCCGGACGGCCCGGCGGCCGCTAGCCGGAGCTGACGTCGCTGCGTCGATCCGCCCGGTTCAGGCGCTCCTGTTCGGACTGTGTCTCGGCCTGCTCGGAACGGCGCTGCTCGGTCTGTCGGTGAACATGCTGGCAGCGGCCCTGGCGGACGCGGCGATCCTGTTCTATGTCTTCGTCTACACGCTCGGGCTGAAGCGGCGCACTCCGGCCAACATCGTCATCGGAGGTGCGGCCGGGTGCTTCCCCGTCCTGGTCGGCTGGGCGGCCGTGACCGACTCGATCGGCGTGCCGGCGGTGTTGCTCGCCCTGGTCGTGTTCGCGTGGACCCCGCCGCACTTCTGGGCGCTGGCGATGAAGTTCCGTGACGACTATGCCGCGGCGGACGTGCCCATGCTGCCCGTGGTCGCCAGCGCCGAGGTAGTCGCCCGCAAGATCCTGCTCTACACATACCTGACCGTCGGCGTCTCGCTCACGCTCATTCCCGCGGCGGGACCGCTGTACGGCGCCTGCGCCGTCGTGGCCGGTGCGAGGTTCCTGGTCGAGGCACACCGGCTGCGGCGCGCGGTCAACACCGGAACCGACGTCCGGCCGATGAGGCTGTTCCACGCCTCCATCACCTACCTGGCCGTGCTCTTCCTCGCGCTCGCGGTCAGCGCGGCGGTGTGAGGCCCACCAGGGGGACCAGGCCGCGGCCCTCGGTCGCGGGTCAGCCATCCGCCGCACGCGGGCACCGGCCCGAGCATCTTCCAGCGCTCGTGGGCGGGGGGCTGCTCCAGGACGAGTGCGATGCGGGCCGAGGTCAGGACGCCGGCAGCGACAGCACGGCCTTGCCATTCCAGGTGACCTCAAACTTCGAGATCTTGTCCCTGGGCACCGGCACGACCATCTCCAGCTTGTACGGATGTCCGGACAGCACCGGCCACGAGTCCATCCAGTGCGGTGCGCTCCCGTCCTTCGACACGTAGCGCAGGTTGTACGTCGCCGGGGACTTGGCGTCGTCGGACAGCGGACCCGAGTACTGGCAGGTCATCGAGATCCGGGTGCCGCCGGGCACGTCGGTGATCACGGCGCTGGCGGCGACCGGCAGCCCCGTCTCCGCCGGGATGAACGGCTGCGGCGCAGGCGGCTGCGCGACGACCGCGGCGGGCTCGTTGACGATCGCCTCGGTGACACCGGCGCTGCCGGCAGCGACGGCCAGCGCGGCGGCGATGCCGACGACGATCGTGCGGCGCCGCCGGGACTTGCGCTCCACACCGGCCTCGGACAGCAGGGCCGGCAGCACCGACACCGGGGGCGGCGGCTCCGGCGAGCCCTGCAGCACCGCGGGCAGCTCGCCCGCCGGAAGCCGGGACAGCAGGCCGGGCAGCCCGGCGAACTCCTGCACCTCCGACCGGCAGTGCCCGCAGGTCGCCAGGTGTTCCTCGAAGGCCCGGCGATCCTCGGGCGGCAGCGCACCGAGGACGTACGGGCCGGCGTCATGCGTGAAGCGGTCAGTCATGCCGTCACCCCCCTCTCCTCGAGCGCGAGCCGCAGGGCTCGCAGTGCGTAGTAGGTCCTGGACTTCACCGTGCCGGTGGGGATGCCGAGCCGCTGCGCGGCCTGCGCGACGCTGCACCCCCGGTAGTAGCACTCCAGCAACACCTCCCGGTGCTGCTGGCTGAGCTGCCGTAACGCGTCCGCGACCAGCCAGGACTGCACCGCGGCGTCCGCGTGGTCCGGGCTGGCCAGCTCGGGCACCTCGTCGGTGACGACCTCGGGTCTGACCTTGCGGGCGCGCCACTCGTCGATGAGCACGTTGCGGAGGGTGGTGAACAGCCACGGTCGGGGCGAGCCGCGCTCGGAATCCATCACCTCGGGGTGCTTCCAGGCGCGCAGCAGCGTCTCCTGCACCGCGTCCTGCGCCCGGCCGGAATCACCGCCGGTGAGCCGCATGGCGTATCCCCACAGGGCCGGCGCATGCTCGTCATGCAGCAACCGGAGCACCTGCTCGTCCGTAGTCACGCTGTCACCTCCCGATCCGTCCGCTGGTACGGTGCCCGCGGCCGCTCGGTTCAGTGAACCTCGGGAAGGGTGTCTGTCGTTGTGGCGGGAATGAAACGTCTTCTCCGGCTGGCCGTCGCCGCGGCCGCCCTCCCTGCGGCCATTGCGGCGTGCTCGTCCGGTAACGACTCCTCCGGGTCGGCGGCGCCCAGCGTCGCGACGACGACGAGTGCGGCCCCGCCGACGACGAGCGCACCGGCCGGCGGAGAAGCCACCAGCTCGGACGACAACGGCGGGGGGTCCACCGGCAACGCTCCGGCCGCAGCGAACGGCACCATCACGATCCACGACTT
This sequence comes from uncultured Actinomycetota bacterium, assembly GCA_963728945.1. Lineage (GTDB taxonomy): Bacteria > Actinomycetota > Actinomycetes > Mycobacteriales > CADCTP01 > CADCTP01. Next base: position 122,807 of record CAVSMA010000001.1, read on the forward strand.
CGCGTTCGGCCCGCCGTTGACGGTGCGGCCCGGCGCCGTGATCAAGGTCGCCAACGCGGACCGCGCGGCCCACGACATCGCCTCCGACGACCAGGAGAACTTCCGCACCCCGCTGCTCAATCGGGGCGAGAACGCCACGTTCACCGCGCCGACCCAACCCGGGACGTACAGGTTCAGCTGCACGGTGCATGCGCGGATGCAGGACGCCGGCACCCTGATCGTGCAGGGCTGACCGGGCGCGGGCGGGTCCGGTCGGGGTACGCGGTCACCCCACGATCCGGCGATCGCTGGCAGGATTGGCCGGTGGCCTCCGACGACGTGACCCGGCGGCTGGACGAGGTGCGCTGGTCGACCGAGGGGCTGCTGGATGCGCTGCGCGAGCGGCCGCCGACCGACTCCTGGGCGCGCCAGCCGTCGCTGCTGCCGGGTTGGACCCGCGGGCACGTGCTCAGCCACCTGGCGCTCAACGCCGAGGCGATGATGCGCACGCTGTCCGGCACCGTCCGCGGCGAGAAGATCCCCATGTACGACAGCGAGGACGTCAGGGCGGCCGACATCGAGGCCGGCGCCGGACGGTCGGCCCCCGAGCTGGCAGCCGACGTGGCCGACAGCGCGCGCCGGCTGGAGCAGACCTGGTCCAGGCTCGACGACGACGACTGGCAGCACGACGCGGTGACCCGCGAAGGCGCCGTGCCCGCGATCCGGCTGATCGGGATGCGCTGGCGCGAGGTGGAGATCCACCGCGTCGACCTGGGCGACGGGTACGGACCGGGCGACTGGCCGGCGTCGTTCGTCGCCCCGCTGCTGCCCTCGCTGCTCGACCCGCGCCGGATCGGGCCGCGGCTGCCGTCCGGGCTGACCGTCGAGGTGGTCAACACCGACTCCGGGCAGCGCTGGCTGGTCGGCGAGGACGCGCCGGCCGCGGCCGGGACCGCACGCTCGGCCCGGGCGGCGGCGGTGCGGTCCGCGGCACCCCCGCCGGTACGGGTGGTCGGGCCGTCCTGGGCGCTGGTCAGCTGGCTGGTCGGCCGGCCCGCCCCGGTCCGCGCCGAGCTCGGCGAGCTGCCGGCGCTGCGGGCCTGGACCTGAGTAGCCGGCCGCCGCTGGGGTAGGTCCCACTCGTCCGTCGGGGACCGGGCGAGTGGGTGGAGTGTTCGCGGATGAGCGTGCGTGGCTGGGCGGTCGGCGTGGCGTCGACCGCTGCCGTGGTGGCCGGCCTGGTGGCGATCCAGTCCGGGATCGTCGGTACCGCGGCGCTGCCGATCCTGCCGCACCGGGCGGTCGCGCCCTCGGTGCCGGGCGGTACCCAGCTGCCCGCCCCGACCGAGGTCGGCGCGCCGCCGAGCGCGGGGACGGTGCAGCCCGCGCCGGTCGTCAGCGCCGAGGTGGCGGCGGAGCAGCGGTCGAGTCAGCGCCCGGCGAAGCGGGCCGAGCACGCCGGGAAACGGACGAAACCGGACAAGGGCAAGGACAAGGACGAGAAGGCGGCCCCACGGCCCGGCCACGATTCCGGCAAGGACCCGGGCAAGGACTCCGGAAAGGACCCGGATCACAAGCCCGGCCACGAGTCCGGCGCCGAGGCGGGCGGCGGGCCCGGCCAGCACTGACCCCGGCGCTCAGCTGCCGGGGGTGAGTGCGCGCAGGGCCGTCTGCACGTCGGCGGCCCTGGCGTCCAGGTCGGCCCGGGACGGGCGGCCTGGCTTGTAGCCGATCTTCACGCCGTCGCCCTTCCAGCGCGGGATCACGTGCAGGTGGACGTGCCAGATCTCCTGCCCGGCCGCGGCCCCGTCGGCGACGAAGAAGTTGACCCCGTCGGTGCGGATCGGCGACCGCCGCAACGCCGCGGCCAGCCGCTGGCCCACCCGCCACAGCTGCGCGCCGGCCTCGGCGTCTAGCTCGGCCAGGCTCTCCGCGTGCACCCGCGGCACGACCAGCAGGTGACCCGGCGTCATCGGGTTGATGTCGAGGAACGCGACCGTCGTGCTGTCCGCGTACGCGATGCTCGCCGGCGCCGTCCCGGCCACGATCTTGCAGAAGACACAGCCCACGCCGGCAAGCCTGCCAGGTTTATCGCGCTGTTGAGGTTCGGCTGGGCCGGCGTTGTCCTCCTCCGACCGAGAGTGGTCCCCGTCGGCAGGACAACGACCAGGAGGACAGAGATATGCGGTATGTGAAGACGTGGGCGGTGGCCGCCGCGGCGGCAACGGTCGTCGGCGGTCTGGGCGTCGGCGTCGGCGTCGCGCAGGCGGCCGGCAGCGCGTCGTCGCCGGCGGCGCAGGCAGTGCTGACCAGCTCCGCGCAGACCAGCCGCGAGGCCGAGGCCCGCGGGCGCGCCGCCGAGGGCGAAGCGGCCCGGCACGAGGCCGAGGCGGAGCGGCAGGCCGCCGCGAAGCGGGCGGCGGCGGCCACGCTGGCCGCGAAGAAGGCCGCGGCGAAGAAGGCGGCGGCCGCCAAGGCCGCGACCGCGCGGCACGAGGCCGAGGCCCGCGGCCGGGTGGCCGAGGGCGAGGGCGCACGGCACGAGCCCGAGGCCCGCGGCCGGGTCGCCGAGGGCGAGGCGCCGCGGCACGAGCCGGAGGCCCGGGGTCGGGTCGCCGAGGGTGAGACGCACGCCCGGCACACCGGCGTCGACGACAGCAACCGCGCCAGCCGGGCGCCCGAGCCGGGCGACGACAACGGTGGCCGGGGCGGTGCGGACGACCGCGGCGGCGACGACCACGGCTCCGGCGGGCACGGCTCCGACGACTGAGCCGCGGACCAGCAGTAGGCAGAGCAGCGATCACGGAGGCGGGGGGCCGAGCCAGACCACCGCACGCAGCCCGGACGGCTGCGCGGCGGACAGGTCGAGCCGGCCCCCCGCCTCCTCCGCTGTCCGCCGGACGATGTCGAGGCCGAGCCCGGTGGACGAGCCGCCGGACCGGCCGCGGTCGAGCAGGGCCGGATCCTCGATCCCGGCGCCGGAGTCCTCCACCACCACCGCCGGCACCGGCCCGGGCCGTACGGACACGGCGAAGCCGGTTCCGACCGGGGTGTGCGCGAAGACGTTGCCGAGCAGCGCGTCCACGGCGGCGGCCAGGTCGTCCGGGGACACCGGCACGGACACCGGCTCGTCCGGCAGCTCCTGCCGTACCGGCCGCTCCTGCTCCTCGGCCAGCACCGACCAGAACTCGACCCGGTCCCGGACCACCGCGGCCGCGTCCGCCACCGCGCCCGTCTCCCGGCCCGGCCGGCGCGCCTGCGCGATCACGTGGCTGACCATCCGCTCGACGCCGGCCACCGAGGCGAGCATCCGCTCCGCCTCGTCCGGATCGCGCAGGCCCTCGGCGTCCAGCCGGAGCGCGGTCAGCGGCGTCCGCAGCCGGTGGGACAGGTCGGCGGCCGCCTCCCGCTCCTGCTGCAGCAGGTCCTTGATCCGGTCGGCCAGCCCGTTGAGCGCATCGGCGATCCGCCGGACCTCGGCCGGGTTCGCCGGCGTCGCCCGGGCGGACAGGTCGCCGGCCCGCAGCGTGTCGGCGGTGCCGGCCACCGACAGCAGCGGCCGCACCAGGCCCCGCCCGATCAGGCCGGCCACCAGGCCGGCGCCGGCCAGCAGCACCGCGCCCAGCACGATCAGCGCGAGCGACGCGCGCCCGACCCCCTTGTGCAACTCGGCGTCCGGCACGAACGTCCGGACCACCGCGGTGAGGCCCTGGCCGTCGATCACCGGCACCAGGACCGCCAGGCCGCCGGACACGTCGTAGGTGGCCGCCACCTGGTTCGCCGCCGTCGCGGCGACCGTCGCGTCCGGCTGCGCCGTCGGGGGCTGCACGCTCGTCACCCGACGCTGGGTGAAGTGGAACACGGCCGTGTTCGGCTGGGTCTGCAGCGTCGAGCTGAGCACTGCCTGATCGCCGGTGACCAGGGCAGCCGTGGACTGCGCCTGCACGGTGGCCTCGATCGTGGCTTGGCTCGCGGCCACGTTCCGCACCAGCGAGAGCAGCGGGACCAGGAACGCGATCACGACCAGCGAGGTGACCGCGAGCGTCAGCAGGACGATCCGCCGGCTCATGTCGTCCGCGTCCGGGTCGATCAGCTTGACCCCGACTCCCCGTACGGTCTGCAGGAAGCGCGGCTCGGCGGCCGTCTCGCCGAGCTTCCGGCGCAGCCAGGACAGGTGCACGTCGACGGTCTTGTCCGCGCCGCCGTACGGCTGCTGCCAGACCTCGGCCATCAGCTGCCGCTTGCTCACCACCCGGCCGGCCCGGCCGGCCAGGTAGGCGAGCAGGTCGAACTCCATCCTGGTCAGGTCGAGCGGCCGCCCGTCGAGCGTGACCACCCTGGTGGACCGGTCGATGGACAGGCCGCCGACGGTCAGCGCCGGGTCAGGGTCGTCGGTCGTCCGGCCGCGCCGCAGCACCGCACGCAGCCTGGCCTCGAGCTGTTCTGCGGAGAACGGCTTGACCACGTAGTCGTCCGCGCCGAGGTCGAGCACCCGGACCATCTCGCTCTCGTCGTCCCGGGCGGTGGCCACGATCACCGGCACCGCGCTGATGCCGCGGATCATCCCGAGCACCTGGGTGCCGTCGACGTCGGGCAGGCCGAGGTCGAGCACGACGACGTCGGGCGAGCGTGAGGTGACCAGTTCGAGCCCGGCCATCGCGGTGGGGGCGGCGTAGACGGCGTGCCCGCGGCGGGACAGCGCCCGCTCCAGAGCGGTCCGGATGGCAGGGTCGTCCTCGATCAACACCAGCACCGACACGCCGCCGACCCTACGGTCTTGACTGCGGCACTGGGCCGGATACAGCACCCCTTTAGGGGCGATTTAGCGCAGGAGCCGGCGCGGGCGGCGACCATGGACAGGTGCGTATGGGGTTGCTCGCCATCGGTGGATGGCTCGTCGCGGCGGTGTTGGCCGTCGGTATCTCCTGGTCGGCGATCGACGTCGTCCGGGACTCCGTCGGTGCCAGCCAGCCGGTGGCGACGGCCCTGCCCGCCCCGAGCGAGGTGTCCACCCCGGCGAGCCCGAGCAGCACCCGGCCGACCCCCGCACCGACCGCGGGCGGGCCCGTCGTCAAGGCCGGTCAGGGCGGCACCGTGACCGCGCGGTGCGTGAACGGCCGGCCGAAGATCGTCAACGCCGCGCCGCGGCAGAACTTCCGGGTCGAGTCCGACGACAGCGGCAACGAGGTGCAGTTCCGCTCGTCGGACCACCGCACCGAGATGAAGGTCAGCTGCTCCGGGCTGGCCGCGATCGTGCAGGTCGATGAGCACTCCGGCGGCAGTGGCGGCGGTGGCGGTGACGACCACGGCGGCGGCCGGGGTGGCGGCTCCGGCTCCGGCTCCGGCGGCGGGCACCGCTGACCCGCCGGGCGGCGGGGACGGCTGCGGCCCAGCTCAGCCGGGCGCGAACAGCGAGGCGCGGTCGGCCAGGTCGAGGACCGGTTGCGGCACGATGCCGAGGATGATCGTCGCGGCCACGCCGATCCACAGCGCGGTCATCGTCAGCGGCGACGGCAGCGCGATCGTCGGGCCGTCCTCCGCGGGCTCCGAGAAGTACATGAGCACGATGATCCGCACGTAGTAGAACGCCGCGACGGCCGAGGCGATCAGCGCGATGACGACCAGCGGCGCGGCCACCGGGTAGCCGGCCCGGAACACCACGAACTTGCCGGTGAAGCCGCTGGTCAACGGGATGCCGGCGAGGGCGAGCAGGAACAGCGTGAACACCGCCGCCAGCCAGGGTGAGCGCCGGGCCAGGCCGGACCACTGGGACAGGTGGGTGGCCTCGCCCTCGGCGTCCCGGACCAGCGTGACCACGGCGAACGCGCCGATCGTCGTGAACCCGTACGTCAGCAGGTAGAACATGGTGGCCGACGCGCCCTGCCGGTCGAGCGCGATCAGGCCGACCAGGATGAAGCCGGCGTGCGCGATCGACGAGTATGCCAGCAGGCGCTTCACGTCGGTCTGGGTCAGGCCCAGGATCGTGCCGACCGCCATCGTGATGACGGCGACGACCCAGATGACCGGCCGCCAGTCCCACCGGGTGGTGGTGAACGCGACGTAGAGCACCCGCATGATCGCGCCGAACGCGGCCACCTTCGTGCACGAGGCCATCAATGCGGTCACCGGCGTCGGCGCGCCCTGGTAGACGTCCGGCTGCCAGACGTGGAACGGCGCCGCTCCGGCCTTGAACAGCAGGCCGATCAGCAGCAGCGCGAGGCCGCCGAACAGCAGGACGTCGCTGTTCTCCGAACCCCCCGTGGCCCGCAGGATCTGCTGCAGGTCGACCGAGTCGGCGTAGCCGTACAGCAGCGCGACCCCGTACAGGAAGAAGGCCGAGGCGAACGCGCCGAGCAGGAAGTATTTGACCGCCGCTTCCTGGGACAGCAGCCGGCGCCGCCGGGCCAGCCCGCACAGCAGGTAGAGCGGCAGGGACAGGACCTCGAGCGCGACGAACATGACCAGCAGGTTGTTCGCCGAGACGAAGACCATCATCCCGGCCAGCGCGAACGACGTCAGCGGGAACAGCTCGGTCTGGATCCGGGTCGAGGTGAGCATCCGGCGGTCCCGGGCGCTGCCGGCGACCACGGCGGCCTGGGCGACGAACGCGCCGCCGCCCACGTCGACCGAGCGCTCGGCCAGCAGCAGCGTCGACATCAGACCGAGCACGAGCAGCGTGCCCTGCAGGAACAGCGCCACCCCGTCGATCGCGATCGCACCGTCGGCGGTCAGCTCGCTCCGGCCGGCCACCCGGACCACCGCGACGAGGGCGGCGACGAGACCGATCAGCGCGACCGCGACTTGCGCGCCCCACCGGCTCTCCTGCGGCACGAACGCCTCGATGAGCACACCGAGGCAGGCAGCGCCGATCACGATCAGCACCGGCAGCATCCCCGAGTACGACAGGGACGGCACGGTGATGGAGTCCGCCGCCAACAGCACCGGGGTCACCGGCCGCCTCCGTTCTGCGCGCCGACCGGGACGGTCGGGGCCGGGTCGGTCTGCCCGGCGTCCTGCATGGTCCGGGTGACCGCCGGGTTGATCATGTCCAGCACCGGCTTCGGGTAGACGCCGAGGAACAGGATCAGCGCGATCAACGGGGCGAGCGCCCACACCTCGCGGCCGCGCAGGTCCCGGAACCCGCGGGTGGCGACCCCGCGCGGCGGCCCGTGCGAGACGCGCTGCACCAGCAGCAGGCTGTAGAGCGCGGCCAGGATGATGCCGGCGGTCGCGACGACCGCGTACGCCGGGTGCCGGGAGAAGGTGCCGAGCAGCACCATGAACTCGCTGACGAACGTCGACATGCCGGGCAGCGCCAGCATCGACAGCGCGGCCACCAGCAACAGCCCGGCCAGGAGCGGCGCCACCCGCTGGACGCCGCCGTAGTCGGCGATCATCCGGCTGCCGCCCCGGGCGATCAGCATGCCGACGACGAGGAACAGCGCGCCCGTGGACAGCCCGTGGTTGACCATGTAGAAGGTCGCGCCGGACAGGCCCTGGGTGGTGAACGCGAAGATGCCGAGCGCGATGAAGCCGAAGTGGGCCACCGACGTGTACGCGACCAGCCGCTTCATGTCCTTCTGGCCCATCGCCAGCAGCGCCGCGTACAGGATGCCGATGACCGAGAGCACCAGGATCAGCGGCGCGTAGTAGCGCGACGCGTCCGGGAACAGCGGCAGGCAGTAGCGCAGGAAGCCGAACGTGCCGACCTTGTCGAGCACCCCGACCAGCAGCGCGGCCCCGCCGACCGGCGCCTCGGCACCGGCGTCCGGGAGCCAGGTGTGGAACGGCACCAGCGGCGCCTTGATCGCGAACCCGATGAAGAAGCCGAGGAACAGCCACTTCTGCAGGCCGGGGTCGATGTCGCCGGCGACCAGCTGGCTGAAGTCGAACGTGCGGGCGCTGGTGGCGAAGTAGAGCCCGATCACCGAGGCGAGCATGACCAGCCCGCCGAGCAGCGAGTAGAGGAAGAACTTGACCGCGGCGTACTGCCGGCGCGGGCCGCCGAACGACCCGATCAGGAAGTACATCGGGACCAGCATGGCCTCGAAGAACACGTAGAAGAGGAAGACGTCGGTGGCCGCGAAGACCCCGATCATCATCACCTCGAGCAGCAGCAGCAGACCGAAGAACGTCTTCGGCTGACCGCGGCGGGTGCCGGGCACCCGGGTCGGGGCGGTGTCCGCGTCGGTGACCAGCACGGTGTCGGAGGCGGCGAGGATGTCCACGTCGTCGTCGTCCCGCGGCCGGTCCAGCACGGCGGTGGTCGTCCCGGCGCCGCCGGCGGGCCGGCTCACCACGGCCGCCGCGGCCCGGGCGGCCACCCCCGCGGTTGCCGGCGCCTCGGCGTCGGCCCGGCGGTCACGATCGCTCCAGGACGCGATCACCACGGACGGCACCAGCACCGCGGTGAGGGCGACGAGCACCAGGGCGATCCCGTCCACGCCGAGCGAGAAGCTGACCCCGAGCGACCGGATCCACTCGTACGACGTGACGAACTGGAACCGGTCCGGCGAGTCGTCGGTGAACGCGATGCAGAGGCCGATCGTGATCCCCAGCGTCGCCAGCGAAAACAGCAGCGTCACCTGCTTGGCCAGCAGGTCGCGACCGCGGGGCAGCGCGAACACCACGATCGAGCCGACCAGCGGCACCAGGCCGAGGACGAGCAACATCAGACGAACCTCACTGCCAGCAGGGACGCCACGACGAGCAACGAGCCGCCGAGCATCGACAGGGCGTACGAGCGGACGAAGCCGGTCTGCAGCCGGCGCAGCCGGCCCGAGCTGCCGCCGAACGCGGCCGCGACCCCGTTGACCGCGCCGTCAACGCCGCGGTTGTCCAGCCACACCAGGAACCGGTCGAGCCACATGCCGGGCCGCATGAACACGGTCTCGTTGAACGCGTTGCCGTACAGGTCGCGGCGGGCCGCAACGGTGATCGGGCTGACGTTCACCGGCCGCACGACCGGCACCGGCCGCAGGCCGAAGGCGAACCAGGCGCCGAGCGCGCCGCCGGCGATCACGAGCAGGGTGAGCAGCGTCAGCACGGTCGGGTTCACCGTGTGCAGGCCGACCTCCTCGGGCTCACCGGCCGACGGGATCAGCCAGTCCTGCAGGGCGCCGCCGGCCACCAGCAGGGCGCCGCCGAACACCGAGCCGAACGCCAGGATGACCATCGGGATCGTCATGACCGGCGGCGACTCGTGCGGGTGCACGTCGTCGGTCCACCGCCGCTTCCCGTGGAAGGTCATGATGAACAGCCGGGTCATGTAGAACGCGGTGATCCCGGCGCCGATCAGCGCGCAGAGGCCAAGGATCCAGCCGGACGTGCCGCCCTTGTCGAACGCGGCCTCGATGATCTTGTCCTTGGTGAAGAACCCGGACAGGAACGGGAAGCCGATGATCGCCAGGTAGCCGAGGCCCATGGTGACCCAGGTGATCGGCATGACTTTCCAGAGCCCGCCGAACCGGCGCATGTCCACCTGGTCCTTCATGCCGTGCATCACCGAGCCGGCGCCGAGGAACAGGCCGGCCTTGAAGAAGCCGTGCGCGAGCAGGTGCAGGATGCCGATCGCGTAGACACCGGGGCCGAGGCCGACGGCGAGGAACATGTAGCCGATCTGGCTGACCGTCGAGTAGGCCAGCACCTTCTTGATGTCGTCGTACGCGCAGCCGACGATGCAGCCGAACAGCAGCGTCACCGCGCCGACCACGGTGACGGCGGTGCGGCCGGCCTCGGTGGCGTCGTAGATCGGGTGCGCCCGGACGATGAGGTAGACGCCGGCGGTGACCATGGTTGCCGCGTGGATGAGCGCGGAGACCGGGGTCGGGCCCTCCATCGCGTCCGGCAGCCAGGCCTGCAGCGGCACCTGTCCGGACTTGCCGCACGCGGCGAGCAGCAGCAGCAGCGCCAGCGCGGTCGCGATGCCGACCGAGGCGTTGCCGATCGAACCGAAGACGCCGGCGAACGAGACGGTGCCGAACGTCTTGAACATCAGGAAGATCGCGATGATCAGGCCGCAGTCGCCGACCCGGTTCATGATGAACGCCTTCTTCGCCGCGGTGGCCGCCGCCGGCCGGTCGCTGTACCAGGCGATCAGCAGGTACGAGGCGAGGCCGACGCCCTCCCAGCCGAAGTAGAGGACGACGAAGTTGTTGCCGAGCACCAGCAGCAGCATCGCGGCGATGAACAGGTTCATGTACGCGAAGAAGCGGCGCCGGTCCGGGTCGTGCTCCATGTAGCCGTTGGAGTAGACCAGGATCAGCGACCCGACGCCGGTGATCAGCAGCGCGAACGTGATCGACAGCGGGTCGAGCAGCAGCCCCATGTCGATGCGCAGGTCACCGGCGAAGATCCAGCTCCACAGGTTCAGGTTCCGGCTGCGCTCGCCCGGGTCGAGGCCCTGCAGCTGGAAGAACAGCAGGACCGTGTAGGCGAACAGCACGATGGGGACCAGCGTGCCGAGCAGGTGGCCCCACCGGTCGGTACGCCGGCCGCCGAGCAGCAGCACGGCCGACGACAGCACCGGCAGCACGACCAGCAGCCACGCCGAGGACTGCAGGCCGCTGCTGGCGTCGACCAGCTGCGGCGCCTCACTCGCGAGAGACACGGACCGCCCCTAGTACTTGAGCAGGTTGGAGTCGTCGACCGAGGCCGAGCGACGGGTACGGAAGATCGACATGATGATCGCAAGCCCGACGACCACCTCGGCGGCGGCCACCACCATCACGAAGAAGGCGATCACCTGCCCGTCCAGGGAGCCGTTGATCCGGGAGAAGGTGACCAGGCTGAGGTTCACCGCGTTGAGCATCAGCTCGACGCACATGAAGACCACGATCGCGTTGCGCCGGACCAGCACGCCGACCGCCCCGATCGTGAACAGCGCCGCGGACAGCACCAGGTAGTAGGACGGGTTCACGGCTGCCCTCCCTCGATGCCGCGCCTGACCGGCTGCAGCCCCGGCCCGCCGTGCCGCTCCAGCTCGTCCGGGCTCAGCGGCTCGTCGACCAGCCGGGACACGCTCTCCGGCGCGACGCTGCCGTCCGGCAGCAGCGCCGGAGTGGCCACCGAGTCGTGGGTGGCGAACACGCCCGGACCCGGCAGCGGCTGCGGCCGCCCGGAGCGGACCCGCTCGTTCGAGAGCGTCCGCTGGCCGCGCCGCTCGCCGGGTTCGAGCTCGACGTGCGCGAGCACCATCGCGCCGACCGCGGCGGTGATGAGCAGCGCCGAGGTGAGCTCGAACGCGAACAGATACTTGGTGAACAGCAGCTCGGCGACGTTGGTGACGTTGCCGCCGTTGGCGTTCTGGGTGGCGAGACCGGCCATCGGGGTGTTGCGGACCGCCCGGTAGACCCCGCCGGCGATCAGCAGTGCGAACCCGATCCCGCACAGGCTCGCCGCCCAGCGCTGGCCGCGCAGCGTCTCCACGATCGAGTCGCTGGAGTCGCGCCCGACCAGCATGAGCACGAACAGGAACAAGATCATGATGGCGCCGGTGTAGACGATGATCTGCACCACGCCCAGGAACGGCGCCTCCTGGATGAAGTAGAAGACGCCGAGGCTGCCCATCGTCATGACCAGGAACAGCGCCGCGTGGATGGCGTTGCGGGCAAGCACCGTGCCGAACGCGCCGGCGAGCGCGATCGGCCCGAGGATCCAGAACAGGACCGCCTCGCCGTTGGAGATCTCGACCGCGGCCAGCGTGGTCGTCACCGGGAACCCCTTCCCTCGGTGTCAGAGCCCTCGAAGTCGGAGCCCGCGATGAAGCGGTCCGAGTCGGTGTTGAGCGCCGCCCCGGCCTGGGCGGTCTGCGCGGTCGGCACCGACGGCTCGGGACCGTCCGGGGTCGCGTCCGCGGCCGTCCGCCCGGCCCGGGCCGGTACGTCGACGTAGTAGGCCTGCTCGGAGTCGCCGAGCCGCATCGGGTGCGGCGGCGCCTCCATGCCCGGCAGCAGCGGCGCCATCAGCTGGTCCTTGGTGTAGATCAGCCGCTGCCGGTCGTCGTCGGCCAGCTCGTACTCGTTGGACATGGTCAGCGAGCGGGTCGGGCAGGCCTCGATGCACAGGCCGCAGAAGATGCAGCGCAGGTAGTTGATCTGGTAGACGGCGCCGTAGCGCTCACCCGGCGAGTAGCGCTCCTGCTCGGTGTTGTCGCCGCCCTCCACGTAGATGGCGTCGGCCGGGCAGGCCCACGCGCACAGCTCGCACCCGACGCACTTCTCCAGGCCGTCGGGATGCCGGTTGAGCACGTGCCGCCCGTGGTAGCGCGGCGCCGTGGGGCGGACGTCGAAGGGGTATTCCTGGGTGACCTTCTTCTTGAACATCTGCGAGAAGGTCAGCCCGAACCCCTTGACCGCGTCGAACATCAGCGGTCCTTCCCTGTGTTCGGGTCGTCGGAGTCGAGCACCTCGGCGTCGGTGGCCGGCACGGTGCTCACCGGCTCACGCGCCCGCAGCCGCGGGGACGGCGGGATCGACAGGTCCATCGGCGGCACCGGGAACGCCGCTCCGTCCGGCCCGCCGCGCCGGGACGGCGGTTGCTCGTCCTCGTCCTCGTCGGCCTGACCCTGCGGCCAGAGCCAGGTGACCGCGAAGATGATCAGCGCGACCGGCAGCGCGACGGACAGCAGGAGCGTGCGGGTTCCGTGGCCCTCGCTGCGCAGCACGCTGAACGTGCCGATCAGCAGGATCCAGAGCAGGGCGAACGGCACCAGGAACTTCCAGCCGAACGCCATGAACTGGTCGTAGCGGAGCCGGGGCAGCGTGCCGCGCAGCCAGACGAACACGAAGATGCCGAGCACGACCTTGGCGAGGAACCACAACAGCGGCCACCAGCCCGAGTTGGCCCCCGGCCAGAGGGTCGAGATCGGGAACGGCGCCCGCCAGCCGCCCAGGAACAGCGTGGTCGCCACCGCCGAGACGGTGACCATGTTGATGTACTCGGCGAGGAAGAACAGCGCGAACTTCAGCGACGAGTATTCGGTGTGGAAGCCGCCGACCAGCTCGGACTCCGCCTCGGGCAGGTCGAAGGGGGCCCGGTTGGTCTCGCCGACGACCGCGATCGCGTAGATCGCGAACGACGGGAACAGCAGCAGGATATACCAGGTCTGCTGCTGCGCCGACACGATGCCCGAGGTGGACATCGTGTTCGCGTAGAGGAAGACCGCGACCAGGGACAGCCCCATCGCGACCTCGTACGAGATCATCTGCGCGGCCGAGCGCAGCGCGCCCAGCAGCGGGTAGGTCGACCCGGACGACCAGCCGGCCAACACGATCCCGTACACGCCGAGCGAGCTGCAGGCGAACCAGATGAGGACACCGACCGGCAGGTCGGTCAGCTGCAGCGGGGTCTGGTGCCCGAAGATCGACACCATCGGCCCGAACGGGATCACGCTGAAGGCCAGGAACGCCGGGACGGCCGAGAGCACCGGGGCCAGGAAGTAGACCGGCTTGTCCGCCAGCGCCGGGATGATCTCCTCCTTCAGCGCCAGCTTGAGGCCGTCGGCCAGGCTCTGCAGGTAGCCGCGCGGGCCGACCCGGTTGGGTCCCTTGCGGGCCTGCATGTAGGCGACGATCTTGCGCTCGAACACGATCGAGAACAGCGTCATGACGACCAGCAGCACGAACACCGCGACGACCTTGAGCAGCACCAGCCAGAACGGGTCGGTGCCGAAGTTTTCCAGCGTCGGGTCCTGGGCGAGGATCATGCCGTACCTCCGCTGATCTCCACGACCGCGCCGGCGCCGACCCCGAGCGTCGGGCGCACCGTCGACCCGGGCGAGTTCGCCGGCAGCCAGACCACGCCGTCCGGCATCGGGGCCAGCCGGGCCGGCAGCGTGATCGCACCGCGGGCGGCGCGCACGGTGACCTTCGCGCCGTCCACCACCCCGATCCCGGCGGCGGTCGCCGGCGAGAGCACCGCGACCGGCGTCTTCGCCGTGCCGGCCAGGTGCGGCTCACCGGCCTGCATCGAGCCGCGGTCGAGCAGCTGCCGCCAGGTGGCCAGCACCGCCCGGTGCGTGCCCCCGGAGGGGACCGGCGCCGGGCGCACCGCCGGGTCGCCCGGGCGGGCCCGCCGGGTGGTGCCGATCCGGGCCAGCTCGGCCCTGGTCGCCTCGATGGACGGCAGGCCGAGGTCGACGTCCATCTCATCGGCCAGCGCGTGCAGCACCAGGCCGTCGGGCAGCAGTCCCTCGGCGCCGCGGATGGTCGTCTCGAACCGGCGCGCCCGGCCCTCCCAGTCGAGGAACGTGCCCTGCTTCTCCTGCACCGGGGCGACCGGCAGCACGACGTCGGCCAGGTCGGTCACCGAGGACTGCCGGATCTCCAGGCTCACCACGAACCCGATCCGGCCGAGCGCCCGGCGCGCCAGCTCCGGGTCGGGCAGGTCGTCGAGGTCGACGCCGCCGATCACGAGCGCGGACAGCTCGCCGTCGGCGGCCGCAGCCACGATCCCGGCCGCGTCCCGGCCCGGCGTCGTCGGGGGCAGCCCGCGCCAGACCCGCTCGACCTCGTCGCGGGCGCCGGGGTCGGCCACCAACCGGCCGCCGGGCAGCAGGGTCGGCACCGCGCCGACCTCGACCGCGCCCCGCTCACCGGCCCGCCGCGGCACCCAGGCGATCCGGGCGCCGGTGGTCGAGGCCAGCCGGGCCGCCTCGGTGAGCAGCCCGGGCACCTCGGCCGCCCGCTCGCCGACCAGCACGATCGCGCCGGGCAGCCGCATCGCGTCGGCCGCGGCCCTGGCCACGTCGGTGGCGACCGGCCCGGCGACGCCGGCGGCCGTCGAGCCGGCCACGGTCTGCTCCGCCGGCTGCGCCGGCAGCACCGCCACCGGGGCGTCCGCAGCCAGGTCGGGCGTGCCGAGCGCGGCCAGCACCCGCGGCTCGTCGCCGGGCACGGTCGCCAGCAGCGTGCCGAACGCCTTGCGCACGCCGTTGGTCAGCCACGGCGCGACCGCGAACAGCTTCTGCCCGCGCTTGCGGGCGGCCTTGCGCAGCCGGAGGAAGACGATCGGCGACTCCTCCTCCGGCTCGAAGCCGACCAGCAGCACCGCCGGTGCCGTCTCCAGCTCCCCGTACGTCACCGCGCCGGTCTCCGGGCCGAGCCCGACCACCCGGGAGGCGAGGAAGTCGAGCTCCTCGGCCGAGTGCGCCCTGGCCCGGGCGTCGATGTCGTTGGTGCCGAGCGCGACGCGGGCGAACTTGGCGTACGCGTAGGCGTCCTCGACGGTGAGTCGGCCGCCGGGCAGCACCCCGACGCCGCCGGTGTCACGGGCCTCCCGCAGCCCCTCGGCCGCCCGCTCCAGCGCGTCGGTCCACGAGGTCGGCACCAGCTCGCCGGTGCTCTCGTCCCGGACCAGCGGCTCGGTCACCCGGTCGGACTGGGTGACGTAGGTGAAGGCGAACCGGCCCTTGTCGCAGTTCCACTCGTCGTTGACCGCAGGGTCGTCGCCGGCCAGCCGGCGCGTGACCTTGCCCCGCCGCCAGTCGGTACGCAGCGCGCAGCCGGACGCGCAGTGCTCGCAGACGCTCGGTGTGGACAGCAGGTCGAACGGCCGGGCGCGGAACCGGTACGCAGCGCTGGTGAGCGCGCCGACCGGGCAGATCTGGACTGTGTTGCCGGAGAAGTAGGACTCGAACGGCTCGTCCTCGTACACGGCGATCTGCTCCAGCGCACTGCGCTCGAACAACGCGATGAACGGGTCGCCGGCGATCTGCTCGGAGAACCGGGTGCAGCGGGCGCAGAGCACGCACCGCTCCCGGTCGAGCAGGATCTGCGAGGAGATCGCGATCGGCTTCGGGTAGGTCCGCTTGACGTCGACGAACCGGGAGTCGGCCCGCCCGTTGGACATCGCCTGGTTCTGCAACGGGCACTCGCCGCCCTTGTCGCAGATGGGGCAGTCCAGCGGGTGGTTGATCAGCAGGAACTCCATGATGCCCTGCTGCGCCTTGTCCGCCACGGCGGAGGTCAGCTGGGTCTTCACGACCATGCCGTCGGCGACGGTGGTCGTGCACGACGCGGCCGGCTTGGGCAGGCCACGACCGTTGCCGGCGTCGGTCACCTCGACCAGGCACTGCCGGCAGGCCCCGATCGGGTCCAGCAGCGGGTGCTCGCAGAACCGGGGGATCTGGATGCCGAGCTGCTCGGCGGCCCGGATGATCAGCGTGCCCTTGGGCACCCTGATCTCGAAGCCGTCGATCGTGACGGTGACCAGGTCGAGCGCGGGCGGCTCGGCCGGGCGATCGGTCGCCAGCGTCATGTCAGTGCGCTCCCACGAGCTCGGTCTGCCGCAGCCGCGGCTGGATCCGACCGGAGATGTAGCCCTCGTACTCGTCCCGGAAATACTGCAACGAGCTGGTGATCGGGCTGGTCGCCCCGTCGCCCAGGGCGCAGAACGCGCGGCCGTTGATGTTGTCGCAGGTGTCCAGCAGGGTGTCGAGGTCCTCGGTGGTGCCGGCACCGGACAGGATCCGGGCCAGGATCTGCACCAGCCAGTAGGTTCCCTCGCGGCACGGCGTGCACTTGCCGCAGGACTCGTGCGCGTAGAACGTCGTCCACTTGTAGACCGCGTAGACCACGCTGTCGGAGTCGTCGAAGATCTGCAGCGCGCTGGTGCCGTTCATGGAGCCGGCCTTGACCACCGAGTCGAAGTCGAGCGGCAGGTCGAGGTGCTCGGCGGTGAGCAGCGGGGTGGACGAGCCGCCCGGGGTCCAGAACTTCAGCTCGTGCCCGGCCCGGATGCCGCCGGCCATCTCCAGCAGCTCGCGCAATGTGGTGCCCATCGGCGCCTCGTACTGGCCGGGCCGCGCGATCCGGCCGGACAGCGAGAAGATCGACGTTCCCGGCGAGCGCTCCGGCCCCATCGTCTTCCACCAGTCGGCGCCGCCCATGATGATCGCCGGGACACTGGCCAGCGTGCCGACGTTGTTCACCACGGTCGGCGAGGCGTACAGGCCCGCGGTCGCCGGGAACGGCGGCTTCAGCCGGGGCTGGCCGCGGTAGCCCTCCAGCGAGTCGAGCAGCGCGGTCTCCTCACCGCAGATGTAGGCGCCGGCGCCGGAGTGCACCACCAGCTCCAGGTTGAAGCCGGTGCCCATGATGTCGGTGCCGAGGTAGCCGGCGTCGTACGCCTCCCGGATCGCGTACTGCAGCCGGCGCAGCGCGTGCACCAGCTCGCCGCGCAGGTAGATGAACGCGACGTTGCAGCGCACCGCGTACGACGCGATCACGATGCCCTCGATCAGCGAGTGCGGGTCGGCCATCATCAGCGGGGCGTCCCGGCAGGTGCCGGGCTCGCCCTCGTCGGCGTTGACCACGACGTAGTGCGGCTTGCCGTCGTTCTGCGGGATGAACTGCCACTTCATCCCGGTCGGGAAGCCGGCGCCGCCGCGGCCGCGCAGGCTGGAGCCCTTGACCACGCTGATGACCTCGTCCGGGGTCATCGTGGTCAGCGCCTTGCGCAGCCCTTGGTAGCCCTCGAGCTGCTCGTACGTCTCCAGCGTCCAGGAGCGGGGCGACAGCCACCGCTTGGTCAGCACCGGGGTCAACGGCACGGTTCAGCTCTCCTTGCGCCTGATCTTGCGCCCGCGGTTGGTGGGCGTCGGCCTGTCGTCGCCGGTCGCGTCGTCGCCGCCGGCGGACGTGGCAGGTCCGGTGTCGGTGCCGACCGGGGCGTCGCCGCCGGTCGGCGCATCCACGGAGGCCGAGGAGGCCTGGGCCTGCTCGGGCTCCTTGTCGGGGCTCTGGTCGGCCGCGGGGTCGGAGGCCGCGGTCGGCAGGCCCTCACCGGCGCCGCTGGACGGTTCGTCCGGCGGTCCGCCGTACTGGGAGGTGCCGGCGGCGGCGGACTGCTCGGCCGCGGTGCCGGCCCCGGTGCCGGCGAAAGCCCCGACCGGCGCCTCCGCCTTCGCCTCGCCCGCCGCCGGTGCCGGCGCGGATGCCGCCGTGCCGGCGGGCTCGGCCGGCTCGTCCGGCTTGTCGAGCGGGGTCGGCGCGTCGTAGGCGGGCGCCGTCTCGCCGCGCTGCACCGCCAGCCGGGTGCCGATCAGCGTCGGCTCGCCGGCCGACACGCCGTCGACCGCGCCCGGCCGCTCGTCGACGAACCCGGCCAGCTGCCGGCTGATCTCCTTGAAGGAGCACAGCGGCGCGCCCCGGGTCGGCAGCGGCCGCCGGCCCGCGCGCAGCTCGCCGACCAGCTCGGTGGCCGACTCGGGCGTCTGCTGGTCGTAGAACTCGTAGTTGACGGTCACGACCGGCGCGTAGTCGCAGGCGGCCAGGCACTCGGCGTGCTCCAGCGTGATCAGCCCGTCGGCGGTGGTCTGGTCGTGGCCGACGCCGAGCTGCTCGGAGAGCGTGTCGTAGATCTCCTGCCCGCCGAGCACGTCGCAGAGCGTGTTGGTGCAGACGGACACGAGGTAGTCGCCGGTCGGCCGGCGCTTGAACATCGTGTAGAAGGTCGCGACCGCGCCGACCTCGGCCTTGGTCAGCCCGAGCTCCTCGGCGCAGAACCGGACGCCCTCGGGCGTGACGTAGCCCTCCTCGGACTGCACGAGGTGCAGGATCGGCAGCAGCGCCGACCGCGGCCGCGGGTAGCGGGCCATGATCTCCCGCGCGGCGGCCCTGGTCTCCTCCGTCAGCGGCATGTTCCCGCGCTCCTGCTCACGAGTAGTTCCTCCGCTCGTCCGGCGGCGGGATGGTGGCGCCCTTGTATTCCACCGGTACGCCGCCGAGCGGGTAGTCCTTGCGCTGGGGGTGACCGTCCCAGTCGTCCGGCATGAGGATCCGGGTCAGCGCGGGGTGCCCGTCGTAGACGATCCCGAACATGTCCCAGGTCTCCCGCTCCTGCCAGTCGGCGGTCGGGTAGACGCTGGTGATCGACGGGATGTGCGGGTCCTCCACCGGCACCGAGGTCTCCAGCCGGATCCGCCGGCGGAAGGTCATCGAGGTCAGCTGCACCACCGAGTGCAGCCGGTCCGGCGTGCCGAGGTAGTCGACGCCGGAGACCGACACGCACAGCTCGAACCGCAGCGCCGGGTCGTCCCGCAGCGTGCGGCACAGCTCGACCAGGTGCTCGGGCAGCACGTGCAGCGTCATCTCGCCGCGGTCGATGACGACCCTGCTCACCGCGTCGTCGAAGGCCGGGTAGGCCGCCATGAGCGCGTCGGCGACCTCGTCGAAGCCCTCCCCGTACGGCCGCTCGGCCGGCGGCGCGGCCCACGGCCGGCGGACCAGCCCGCCGAACCCGGAGGTGTCGCTGGACCCGTGCACACCGAACGAGCCGCGCTCGACCACGCCGGGGGCGGCCTCGCCGGGCAGCGGGCGACGCTGGTCGGGCAGCGAGCCGCTGCTGTCCGGGCCGGAACCTGGCTCCGTCATCGGCCGACTCCGGACCCTGTGTCGAGTGTCATCTCACTTCCCGTACTTCACCGAGGACGCGACCAGCTCGGTCCGCTGGCCGGCCAGCGCCTTCGCGCGGCGGGGGCCGAGCGGCTCGTGCTGGATCTTGTCGTGCAGCTTGAGGATCGAGTCGATGAGCATCTCCGGCCGCGGCGGGCAGCCGGGCAGGTACATGTCCACCGGCACGACGTGGTCGACGCCCTGCAAGATCGCGTAGTTGTTGAACATGCCGCCGGAGGACGCGCAGACGCCCATCGCCAGCACCCACTTCGGCTCGGCCATCTGGTCGTAGACCTGGCGCAGCACCGGGGCCATCTTCTGGCTCACCCGGCCGGCGACGATCATCAGGTCGGCCTGGCGCGGCGAGGCGCGGAACACCTCCATGCCGAACCGGGCCAGGTCGTGCTTCGGCCCGCCGGCCGACATCATCTCGATCGCGCAGCAGGCCAACCCGAACGTCGCCGGCCAGAGCGAGGACTTCCGGCTCCAGTTGACGATCTTCTCGACGCTGGTCAGCAGGATCCCGCTGGGGATCTTCTCTTCCAGTCCCATGCCGCTTACCTCTAGTTCCAGTCCAGCCCGCCGCGGCGCCACACGTAGAAGTACGCGATGAAGACCGTGACGATGAACAGGACGACCTCGACCAGCCCGAGGGTGCCGAGGTTCTTGCTCGCCACGGCCCACGGGTAGAGGAAGATCGTCTCGATGTCGAAGATGATGAACAGCATCGCCGTGAGGTAGAACTTCACCGGGAATCGGCTGCCGCCGACCGGCTGCGGGCTCGGCTCGATGCCGCTCTCGTAGAAGTCGACCTTGGCGCGGTTGTAGCGGCGGGGCCCGACGTATGGGGCGGCGGTCACCGAGAACAGCGCGAACGCCGCCGCCAGGACGAACAGCGTCACGATCGGTACGTAGGGCGAGAGCATCCGGGTGCCTCCCTCCTTTGACGGGCGGTTGCAGCGTACGGAGTAGGTGAGTCGGTTCAGACAGCGGGGGCGAGCCTGGTCAGCGCGGTGATGATGCGGTCGGAGGCGTCCCCGCCGCGGGGGTCGGTGAGGTTGGCCATGAGCTTGAGGACGAACTTCATCAGCAGCGGCCGCGGCAGCCCGTACTGGGTCGCTATCCGCATGACGTGCGGGTTTCCGATGAGCTTCACGAACACGCCGCCGAGCCGGTAGTAGCCGCCGTAGGTCGCCCGCAACGCGTCCGGGTACGCGGCCAACGCGCGTTCCCGGGCGGCTCCGGCGGGTCGGGCCAGCGCTTGCGCGACGTGCTCGGCGGCCAACCGCCCGGTCTCCATCGCGTACGCGATGCCCTCGCCGTTGAACGGGTTGACCGCGCCGGCCGAGTCACCGGCCAGCAGCAGCCCCCGGGAGTAGTGCGGGGTGCGGTTGAAGCCCATCGGCAGTCCGCCGCCGCGGACCGGGCCGGTCGCGTTCGCCTCGACGTACCCCCACTCCTCCGGCAGGCCGCCGAGCCAGGACGCGAGCAGGCTGCGGTAGTCCGTCGACCCGTACGCCGAGGAGGAGTTGAGGATCCCGAGCCCGACGTTGGAGGTGCCGTCGCCGACGCCGAAGATCCAGCCGTACCCGGGCATGAGGATCCGGCTGCCGTCCGAGCGGGTGTGCCACAGCTCCAGCCACGACTCGAGGTGGTCGTCGTCGGTGCGCGGGCTGGTGTAGTAGCGCCGGACGGCGACGCCCATCGGCCGGTCGTCCCGCTTGGCGATGCCAAGCGAGAGCGCCAGCCGGCCGGACACCCCGTCGGCGGCGAGCACGAGCGGCGCCGAGAACGTGGCCGGCCCGTCGGCGGTGCGGGCCTCCACCCCGACCACCCGGCAGGTCCGGTCGAGCACCGGGCCGGTGACCGTGACCTGCTCGCGCAACCGGGCGCCGGCCTTCTCGGCATGCCGGACCAGCGTCTCGTCGAAGTCGAGCCGCGGCCGGACCAGCCCGTAGTCCGGCCAGGACGCGAGCTCCGGCCAGGGCAGCTCCAGCCGGAGCCCGCCGCCGATCACCCGCAGCCCCTTGTTGCGGATCCAGCCGTCCTTCTCGTCGGTGGGCACGCCCATCGCGATCAGGCTGTGCACGGCGCGCGGCGTGAGGCCGTCGCCGCACACCTTCTCCCTGGGGAAGCTCGTCTTCTCCAGCATGAGCACGTCGAGCCCGGCCTGGGCAAGGTGGTACGCCGCCGTGGAACCGGCTGGGCCGGCGCCGACGACGATGACGTCAGCGGCCTGTTCGGCAACCATGGGCAACCCCAACCACGGACTTGTGAACGCGTTCACGAACTCAATGGCGCCAGTGTAGGACCGGCCGGCGGGGCCCGCGCGCGCAGGCGGCAGGCGACCTGCGGCAAGATCCGAAGCCTGGCAGACTGCAGGGCCGTGGCGGACACCACAGCCGCTCCGCCCGCCCGGCGCCCCATACGCCAGGCGGTTGATCGGGTGCGGCGTACGGTGGTTGTGATCGCGACGGCCGAGGCGCCGACCGGCTCAGGGGCGAGCCCGCGGTTGGAGCCGGCGGCTGACCGGAGGGTGCCGGGTTCGACCGGCCGAGGAGGAGCGAATGAGCCTGCTGGAGTCGATCCGCGAACCCACGGACCTGCGCCGGCTGTCCCGCACGCAGCTCGACGGGCTGGCCCGCGAGATCCGGGACTTCCTGGTCACCGAGGTGACCAGGACCGGCGGGCACCTCGGGCCCAACCTCGGTGTGGTCGAGCTGACGCTCGCGCTGCACCGGGTCTTCGACTCCCCGCGGGACCGGATCGTCTGGGACACCGGCCACCAGGCGTACGTGCACAAGATCGTCACCGGCCGGGCCGCCGGGTTCGCCCAGCTCCGGCAGGCCGGCGGGCTGTCCGGCTACCCGTCCCGGTCGGAGTCCGAGCACGACGTGCTCGAGAGCTCGCACGCGTCCGCGGCGCTGAGCTGGGCCGACGGCATCGCCAAGGCCTACCAGCTGACCGGCGCCGACCGCGCCGTGGTCGCGGTGGTCGGTGACGGCGCGCTGACCGGCGGCATGTGCTGGGAGGCGCTGAACAACATCTCGGTGGCCAAGGACCGCCCGCTGGTCATCGTCGTCAACGACAACACCCGCTCGTACGCGCCCACCACCGGCGGTCTGGCCGACCACCTGGCGACGCTGCGCACCAGCAAGGGCTACGAGCGGTTCCTCGAGTGGGGCAAGCAGGCGCTCAAGTCCACCCCGGTGGTCGGCGACACCGTCTACGGCGCGGTGCACGGGGCGAAGAAGGGGCTGAAGGACTTCATCGCCCCGCAGGGCATGTTCGAGGACCTCGGGCTGAAGTACATCGGTCCGGTCGACGGCCACGACGTCGAGGCGGTCGAGCAGGCGCTGACCGCGGCCCGCAACTTCGGCGGCCCGGTGATCGTGCACTGCATGACCGAGAAGGGCCGCGGCTACGCCGCCGCCGAGAACCACGAGCTGGACAAGCTGCACCAGGTCCGCCCGGGCGGGCCGAAGAGCGGCCGGTCCTGGACCTCGATCTTCAGCGAGGAGCTGTGCGCGGTCGCGGCCCGGCGGGACGACATCGTCGCGATCACCGCGTCGATGCTGGAGCCGACCGGGCTGGCCCCGTTCGCCGCGGCCTACCCGCGCCGGGTCTTCGACGTGGGCATCGCCGAGCAGCACGCGGTCACCTCGGCCGCCGGGCTGTCCTTCGGCGGGCTGCACCCGGTGGTGGCGATCTACGCGACGTTCGCCAACCGCGCCTTCGACCAGACCGTGATGGACGTGGCCCTGCACCGGCAGGCGGTCACGTTCGTGCTCGACCGGGCCGGCGTGACCGGCGACGACGGCGCATCCCACAACGGGATGTGGGACCTGACGATCATGTCGCTGGTGCCCGGGCTCCGGCTGGCGGCGCCCCGGGACGGGCAGCGGCTGCGCGAGCTGTTCGGCGAAGCGGTCGCGATCGAGGACGGTCCGACCGCGGTCCGCTACCCCAAGGGCAACGTGCCCGCCGACATCCCGGCCATCAGCCGGGCCGGCGGCATGGACGTGCTGCACCGGGCCGGGCCGGAGGACGTGCTGATCGTGTCGTTCGGCGCGACGGCCCAGATCTGCCTGGGCGCGGCCGCGCTGCTGGCCGACCAGGAGGTCGGGGTCACGGTCGTCGACCCGCGCTGGGTCAGCCCGGTCGACCCGGCGCTGCCGCCGCTGGCCGCCCGGCACAAGCTGGTCATCACCGTCGAGGACTCCAGCCGGGCCGGCGGCGCCGGCAGCGGCGTGGCCCGCGCGCTCGAGGACGCCGAGGTCGACGTGCCGCTGCGCACCATGGGGCTGCCCAAGCAGTTCCTCGACCACGGCAAGCCGGCCGATGTCCGCGCCGCGGCCGGCCTCAACCCCGCGGCGATCGCCGAGCGGGCACTGATCGGACTGAAGAGGAAGACCTCCGCCCCGGACCCGGCGGCGGAACCTGCAATGGTCGAACGGAGCGCATGAGAATGACCGGCATCGCGCTGGGCATGCCCGCCCTACCCCCACCGGTGTTGGCGCCGCGGCGCAAGTCCCGGCAGATCAAGGTCGGGTCGGTCATGGTGGGCGGCGACGCGCCGATCTCCGTCCAGTCGATGACGACCACGCTCACCGCGGACGTGAACTCGACGCTGCAGCAGATCGCCGAGCTGACCGCCGCGGGCTGCGACATCGTGCGGGTCGCGGTGCCGTCCCAGGACGACGCCGACGCGCTGCCGGCGATCGCCCGCAAGTCCCAGATCCCGGTCATCGCCGACATCCACTTCCAGCCCAAGTACGTCTTCGCGGCCATCGACGCCGGCTGCGCGGCGGTACGGGTCAACCCGGGCAACATCAAGGCGTTCGACGACCGGGTCGGCGAGATCGCCCGGGCCGCGGCCGACGCCGGCGTCTCGCTGCGGATCGGGGTCAACGCCGGCTCGCTGGACAAGCGGCTGCTGGCCAAGCACGGCAAGGCGACGCCGGAGGCGCTGGTGGAGTCGGCGCTGTGGGAGGCCTCGCTGTTCGAGGAGCACGGCTTCCGCGACTTCAAGATCTCGGTCAAGCACAACGACCCGGTCGTCATGGTCCGCGCGTACGAGCTGCTGGCCGAGTCCTGCGACTACCCGCTGCACCTCGGCGTGACCGAGGCCGGGCCCGCGTTCCAGGGCACGATCAAGTCGGCCACCGCGTTCGGCGCGCTGCTGTCCAAGGGCATCGGCGACACGATCCGGGTCTCGCTGTCCGCGCCGCCGGTCGAGGAGGTCAAGGTCGGCATCCAGATCCTGCAGTCGCTGAACCTGCGGCCGCGCAAGCTTGAGATCGTCTCCTGCCCGTCCTGCGGGCGCGCCCAGGTCGACGTGTACACGCTGGCCGACAAGGTGACCGCCGGGCTGGACGGGATGACCGTCCCGCTGCGGGTCGCGGTCATGGGCTGCGTGGTGAACGGCCCGGGCGAGGCCCGCGAGGCCGATCTCGGCGTCGCCTCCGGCAACGGCAAGGGGCAGATCTTCGTCAAGGGCCAGGTCATCAAGACCGTGCCGGAGGCGCAGATCGTGGAGACGCTGATCGAGGAGGCGATGCGCCTCGCCGAGGACATGGAGGACATGGAGGACGGCGACGCGCCGGTCGTCACCGTCTCCTAACCCGGCCGCACGGCGCGGTGCAGTGCGACGATGCCGCCGGTCAGGTCGCGCCACTGAACCCGCTGCCAGCCGGCGGCCCCGATCCGCCGGGCCAGCGTGAGCTGGTCCGGCCAGGCCCGGATCGACTCGGCGAGGTAGCCGTAGGCGTCCGGGTTGCTGGACACCTGGCGGGCGACGGCCGGCAGCGCCCGCATCAGGTACTCGGTGTAGACGGTCCGCCACGGTGCCCACGTCGGCCGGCTGAACTCGCAGACCACCAACCGGCCGCCTGGCCTGGTGACCCGCGCCAGCTCGCGCAGCGCCGCGTCCACGTCGGCCACGTTGCGCAGCCCGAACGCGATCGTCGCCGCGTCGAACGACTCGTCCGCGAACGGGAGCACGAGCGCGTCCCCGGCCACCATCGGGACGTGCCTTCCGCGAGCTTTGCCGGCCTTGAGCATGCCTAGGGAGAAATCGCACGCGATGGCGGTGGCAGCACAAGATCCGAGCTGTACCGTGGAGACCGCGGTGCCGGCCGCAAGGTCGAGCACCGTGTCCCGCGGTCCGAGCGCGAGCGCGGCCACGGTTGCCCTGCGCCAGCCGCGATCCATGCCTCCGGACAGCACCGTGTTGGTGAGGTCGTACCGCCGGGCGACGCCGTCGAACATCTCGGCGACGTCGCGCGGTCGCTTGTCCAGGAAGGCTCTGGTCACGGATTCATCCTGACCGATGCCTAACGCACAGCACGGCCGGGTACGTTTGGGTGGGCCGCCGGCCCCTGGGGAAGGTGGGAGTCGCACAGATGCACGCGCATCCATCGAGCAGGTCGGCCGGTCGTCCCCCGGTCCGCTCGATGGCCCTCACCTGGGCGTCGGCCGTCGTCCCCGGGCTCGCGCACTGGGTCGCCGGTCGCCGCCGGTCGGCCGTGGTGATCTTCTCCCTCGCGCTCGCCCTGCTGATCGGCATCGTCGTGCTCGCGCTGACCACGTCGCGCACCGAGCTGCTGCGGATGGCCGTGCGACCGGGCTGGCTGACCGTCGTCATCGTGGTCGCGTTGGCGATCGCACTCGCCTGGGTGGTGCTCGTCACCGGGTCCTACCGGGTGCTCGGCCCGGTGCGGCAGACCGGCGTCGCGCAGGTCGGCGTGATCCTCGCGCTGACCGTGCTCAGCCTGCTCGTCGCGGCGCCGCCGGTCGCGGTCGCGCGGTACGCGTACCTCCAGCGCGACCTGGTCACCAACCTCTTCCCGGACGAGGACCCGAACTCGGGCCTGGCCGCCGGCAGGGACGGCGGCGGCAGCGACCAGCCGTTCGCCGGTCGCAACCGGGTGACGATCCTGCTGCTGGCCAGCGACGCCGGACCTGACCGCACCGGCACCCGGACCGACAGCATGGTCGCGGCCAGCATCGACACGCACACCGGTGACGTGATCCTGTTCAGCCTGCCGCGCAACCTGCAAGAAGTGCCGATGCCGCCCGGCCCGCTGCGCGACCAGTGGCCGCACGGGTTCCCGGACCTGCTCAACGGGGTCTACCAGTTCGTCACCAACCAGCCGCACCTGCTGGAGGGCGCGCGCGACCGCGGGGCGGCCGGAATCAAGTCGGTGGTGTCCTACATCCTCGGGATCCCGATCGACTACTACGCGATGGTCAACCTCGAGGGCTTCAACGAGTTCGTCGACGCGATCGGCGGCGTGACGATCGACGTCACGCAGCGGCTGCCGATCGGCGGCCTGCTCGCGGACGGCACCCGGGTGCCCCCGGTCGGCTACATCCAGCCGGGCGTGCAGCACCTGAACGGCAGCCTGGCCCAGTGGTACGCGCGGTCCCGCCGGGACGGCACCGACTACGACCGGATGCTCCGGCAGCGCTGCCTGATCGGAGCCATGGTGCAGCAGGCGACGCCGGTCAACGTGCTCAAACACTTCCAGGAGCTGTCCTCCGCGACCAAGAAGCTGGCCGAGACCGACATCCCGCGCTCTGTGCTGCCCGACCTGATCACCCTCGGCGACAGGATGCACAGCGGCTCGTCGATCCGAAGCGTGGCGTTCGTGCCGCCGGTCATCCACACCGGCAACCCGGACTACGAGAAGATCCGCCGGCTGGTGAAGCAGGCGCTGGAGCCCAAGCCGGCCGCGGCGAGCGCGTCGGCCACCCCGGCCGCGCCGCCGCCGACGTCCGCGGCCCCTAAGCCGTCCACCTCCGCCAGCGGAGCCGGGGCCGCGCCGGCCGCGGGCAACGGCAGCCCGGTCGACGTCAAGTCCGCCTGCGCGCTCGGCTGATCAGGGCGCGATCGGGTCCGGCCGGGCCGCCGCGAGCGTGCGGGTGCGGGCAGTCGCGAGCAGCAGGTCCCGGGCGCCGGCGACCACCGGGGTGACGGCATCCCGGCCGGCCAGGTCCAGCAGCGCGTAGAGGTCCAGCGCGCGGGCGACCTCCAGCCAGTCCGGTGGCACGTCCGGCGCGCGCTCCGTGTACGTGCCGGCGGCAGCCGCAGCGAACACCGGATCGGTCTCGAACCGCAGCAGGTTGCCGAGGTCGCCCAGCGGCGCACCGGCGTACGCGAACTCCCAGTCGAGCACGCCGGTGACGCCGCCGGTGGCCGGGTCGACGAGCAGGTTCTTCGGATTGAAGTCCGCGTGCACGAGCGCGATGCGGGTCGGCGTCGCGGTCACCGCGCTGGCCCGGCGGGCCACCGCGCGCAGCCCGTCCCGCTCGTCCGCGCTCAGCCCGGCGTACCAGCCGGAGCCGAGCCTCGCCGCCAGGAACGCGCGCTGGTCGCCACCGTCCGGCGGGAACGGCGCCGGGTCGAGGCTCGCGTCCACGAACATGCCCGGCCGCGGCATCCGCTCGGTCGCGAGCAGGGTGAGCACGCCGGCCACCGCCTCGCCAAGCCGGCGCCGCAGCGGTTCGTCGGCGGCCGGCAACACAAGGTCGAGCCGGTCCCCCGGCAGCGCCTCCAGCAGCAGGAACGGCGGCCGGTCGGCGCCGGCCGGCACGGTCACCGCCTCCAGCACCCGCGGCACCGGCAGCAGCCCGCGCAGCCGGTCGAGCAGCGCCTGGTCGACCGCGGCCCGCTCGGGACGGCGCGCGTACAGCCGGAGGACGGCCTGCTCACCGGCGCCGGTGACCAGGAACGTCTCCCCCGAGTACCCGCCGGACAGCGGCACCACCTCGGCGCCACCCACCAGCTCGGACAGCTGCACACCCATCTTCACG
The DNA here is from genome assembly GCA_963728945.1 of uncultured Actinomycetota bacterium. Classification (GTDB taxonomy): domain Bacteria; phylum Actinomycetota; class Actinomycetes; order Mycobacteriales; family CADCTP01; genus CADCTP01. The sequence goes on from CAVSMA010000001.1 coordinate 150,997, forward strand.
AGCGTAGTTCAGGCGCTGCGTCCGGGCGGCGCGGCGCCTACCTGACTCGTACCGTCACCCCGCCCGACGCGATGCCGTCGTGGAGTTCGAGCGCGGTGGCGCTGACGTTCTTCGGGATGTCGAAGACCATCGTGCCGCGAACCTGCTCGCCGGGCTGGATCTTGTCCCAGATCGTCTGGTCCCGGAACACCACGCGCATCGTGATGTCGGGGCTGTGCTTGCGACCAGCCGAGTCGACCAGCTTCTGGAACGGCTCGTAGAGCGTCCTGGCGTCCCGCTTGACGTTGGTCGCGCGCACGTCGGCCAGGCAGAACTGCCCGCTGGCGGTGCGCTTCACCAGCCCGCTGCCGACCTCGGGCACGCCGCAGCGGACGCTGGAGACGACGAACTGGATGTTGCCGTCCCGGACCGGCATGCCGAGCTGGGAGCCGGACGCCGGCGGCCGGGTGGTGCCGTCGCGGTTGGCCAGCAGGACGACCGCGACGAGCAGGCCGAGCGGGACGAGGACCCGCTTGCGGGTCCACCAGCGCCGGCGGCGCTTGCGCGGGCGCTCCTGCGCGGGCTTCGCGGTCGGCGCCGGGGTTGGCGGCTCGGCCTGCGGCGGGGTCGGGGACGGGGGCATGACCCGCGTCGCCGGCGGCCGCTGTGCGGGCAACGCCCGCGTCGGCCCGGCCGCCGACGGACGTTCCCTGGCCGGCGGACGCGGCCGCGCCGTCGGTGGTGGCGCTGCACCCGGGCGGGGCCGGTCCCCGCCCGGCCGGGTCGGCGCCGCCCAGGTCTGCTGGAGCGCGGTCGCCGCGGCCCGGGTCGGATCCGCACCGCCCGGACCCCCGAGCAGCGCGTCGACCAGCTGGCGCGCGGTCGGCCGCCGGGCCGGGTCCTTGGCCAGCGCGGACTCCACCAGCCGGCGCAGGGGTCCGGTCAGCGTGCCGAGCTCGGGCCTGCCGTACAGGATCCGGTGCGCCTGCTCGGTCGGCGACAGCGACGGGCCGGACTGCGCGTGCGACCACGGGTTGTGCCCGGTCGCCGCGTACGCCACGAGGCTGCCCCAGCTGAACACATCGGCCGCCGGCCCGACGATCCCGGCACGGAACTGCTCCGGCGCCATCCACCCGGGCGTGCCGACCAGCATCCCGGCCTGGGTGTGCCGCCTGGCCACGTCGAGCGCGCGGGCGATGCCGAAGTCGATCACCCGCGGCCCCGACAGCGAGAGCAGTACGTTGGCCGGCTTCAGGTCACGGTGCACGACGCCGGCCGCGTGCACGGCCGACAGAGCCGCCGCGACGCCGAGAGCCACCCCGTGCAGCGTGGACTCGTCCAGCGGTCCACCGTCGGACACTGCGACGTTCAGCGGCACACCGTCGACGAACTCGGTGACCAGGTACGGCGCCCGCGCGGCCGGATCCGCATCGACCACCCGCGCGGTGCAGAACGGCGCGACCCGCCGCGCCGCCGCCACCTCGTCCGCGAACCGGGCCCGGAACTCCGGGTCGCCGGCGAGTTCGGCGTGCACGACCTTCACCGCGACCGGAGGCCCGCCGCCGAGCGCCCGGCCCAGGTAGACCGTGCCCATCCCGCCGGTGCCGAGCCGACCGGTCAGCCCGTACCGGCCGATCGTGCGGGGATCGCCCGGCTCCAGCGGCGTGACCGCGCCGAGCCGCGGACTGCCGTCGATGCCGGTTCCCACCTGACCTCCCGCCGGTTGCCTGCCCCAGTGTCCCCCGACTGCGGAGACGAACCGGACCCGCACCCCGTTGCTCACGACGGCCCGGACCTGCCGCCCGACGGGCGCCCGCGGCACTCCGGCCGAGCTGAGCCGAACGCCCGGACCACCGCGGGCCCGGGCGTTCGGCGAGCTGTCAGCGACCGAGCAGGAAACCGAGCACGAACGCGATCCCGCCGACCAGTGCCGGGTTGCGCCTGGTCTGGTCCTGCAGCATGGCCCAGCTGTCGCCGGCGAGCGTGGTCGCGACCTGCTTGGTGTCCGCGGTCTGCGGGTCGAGCCCGGCCCGGACCGCGGCCTTCTCCTTGACCTGCTGCGCGACCGGCGCCGCCTTGTCCATCAGCGGCTGCGCCTTCTCCCGGGCGGTGCCGACCAGCGGTCCGGCCTTCTCCTTCACCGTGTCGGCGAGGCCCTTCTGGTCGCCGGTCCCGCCGGATCCGCCGTTCTGCATCTTCTGCTTGGCCTCATTGGCCTTGCCGGCGACCTTGTCCCTGACCTCGGCGACCTTCTCCTTGGCCGACGCGACCGAGCGGTTGGCCACCTTCTTCGGGTTGATCTTCTCCTCGAGGGCGTCGATGTCCTGGCCGAGCTTGGCCCGGGTGGCTTCGATCTCGCGCTCTAGCTGTTCCGGGTCTTCGCCCACTGGACGTCCTCCTTCACCGTCTCGATCGTGCGCTCCGGCTTCGGGTTGAACGCCTTGAGCTTGCGGCGGCCGAGCAGCGCCAGCACGGCGGCGACCACAGCCCAGACGCCGGCGACGATGAGCGCGGCCCAGCCGAGCGCCATCTTCGAGCCGAGGGCCCACATCATCGCCAGCGACAGGAAGACCAGCACGAAGTAGCCGGCGAACCCCGCGCCGCCGAGGGCCCCGAACGCGGTGCCGGCGGTCTTCGCCTCCTGCTGCAGCTCGGTCTTGGCCAGCGCGACCTCCTGCCGCACCAGCGTGGACATGTCCTTCGCGACCTCGGCGGCGAGCTCACCCGGCGACGACGTCGCCGCCTTCATCTTCGCTACCGAGTCTCCCGGCTGCGTTGTCACGTCCTCCACCCCGTCTCTCAGTCCTCAACGCTCGCGGAGCGGCGCTTCCGGCGCGAGGTGATCTTGCCCAGCAGCCAGCCGACGGCCAGGGCGGCGCCGAGGAACGCCGCGGGCTTCTCGGCGGCGAACGCCTTGACCTGAGCGAGCGGGCCGGCGTCGGTCGGGGGCGGGGCGAGCGGGTAGTCCGCCTCCGGCGCGAGGGTCGACGCGCCGCCCCCGATCGGCTCGGCCAGCGGCACCTCCGCCGCGAGCGCATCGAACGCCGGAGTCGGCTCGAACCGCTCCGTCGTCTCGCGCGCTGGCGGCGGCCGCTCGTCCCCGCCCGATGAGGCTGGGTTGGTCATGGCTGTCCTCCCCGAAGTGCATCGACTGCCCGGATAACTACCCGATGCGCCCGACCGAAACCCCTGGTCGGGCGACCCAACCCTGCCGCCGGCGCGCACCCCGCACAACCCCGGCCGCGGCTCGATCCGGCGCGGTCAGCCCTGGCCGGTGGCCTGGTCGTCGTCGCCGCGCAGTTGGGAGCGCAGGTTCTCGCGCCTGGCGCGCCGCTCGTTGACCCGCCGCTCGACGTCCGCGGCGAAAGCGTCCCGCTGCCGGGCCAGGAAGTAGTACGACAGCGGCACGCTGACGAGCAGCGCGACGAACACGAGCAGGAACCCGCGCAGTCCCGCCAGCCAGCCCAGACCCGCGAGCACGAGGAAGATCAGCACCCGGGCGGCGGTGTAGACGGCGGCCGACTTCACGGCTCCACGGTACGGCGTCGGCTCAACACGGCATGCGCGGTCCCGGCGATGCCGCAGGCGATCCCGTACGCGATCTCTGTCCGCCACCACCCCTCCGGCCGCAGCGTCGCGATCCCGAACCAGAGCACCGCGATCGCGGCGACCACCGCCACGAGCTCGGCAAGCCGGGTCGTGACCCGCGCCGGCAGCCCGTCCCAGAACGGCAACGCGACGATCACGAGCAGGAACAGCGCCGGCCGCCCGTCCAACCCGTCGACCACGCGGTCGACCACCGTCGCCACCGCCGTTCCGAGGGCCGCCCCGGCCCACGCCCACCCCACCCGCCGCGTCCAGCGGTCCGGCGCCGCCCGAACGATCGCCCAGCGCCCGGACCCCTCATTCGGCGCGGTCCGGCCCGCCGGCCGGACGCTCCCGAGATCGCCCGCCTGCGGCACCGGCCGTGCTCGAACCCCTGGACCGCCGTCCCGCGGACTCCCCGGGTTCCCCGGCCGCGGCACCGGCCGTGCTCGAACCCCTGGACCGCCGTCCCGCGGACTCCCCGGGTTCCCCGGCCGCGGCACCGGCCGTGCTCGAACCCCTGGACCGCCGTCCCGCGGACTCCCCGGGTTTCCCGGCCGCGGCACGGGCGGCGCGGCTCCAGGCGCACGCTGTGCCGACAGACCAGCCGTCGTCCTGCACAGCTCCGGCTGATGAGCCAGGCCGGACCGCGGCGGCCCCACCGGCTCCCCGCCCCCTGGCAGCGCCCATCCCCCGGCAGCCCCCGCACTGCCATCCGAGCCAACGCCAACCTCCGGCGACCGTGCACGATCCCCGGCCGGCGCACGATCGCCGCCGTCAGCATCGGCACCGTCCGGCAACAGTCGACGATCCCCGGCCGCCGCACGGCCACCGGCGTCAGCGGCGCCATGCGACCAGGCACCGCCGTCCATTCCGGTGCTGCGAACCGGGTCCGGTCGGCGCTCTCCCGCCGGCGCACGGCCGCCGGACGCACCATCGCCACCGCGCCTCGGTCGGCCCGGTCCAGCCGGACCGGCGTCAGCGTGCGACGTGGGTCGCGGGCCGGGCGGAGGTTTGGCTAACGATCCGTAGCCAGCGGGACCCGCGATGTCCGATGTGGACGGTGGCGGCGTTCTGGAGCCGGCGTCCGTGGGTCCGCCGTGCGGGAGGCCGCTGTCCGGGAGTGGGACCGTCGGGGTTCGGCGCGGCGTGGGCGTGGTCGGATCAGGCGGAGCCCAACCGCCGTGATTCGATCCGCCGGGCGGAGTCCGGCTGAACACCGAGGGGAGTGCAGGCCTGCGCGGTTCCTCGGGAGGATCGCCGTCCGGGGCGGCCGGTGCGGACTCCGCCGCCCCATCACGGACGATGTGCAACCAGCGCTCGCGATGCGGAGTCGCCGGCGGCTCAACCATCCGCCTATCGTGCCCTATCATGATAATCCGGGCATCACCGACCCACATGTGACATCACACCGTGATCGGCTGCGACCCGCGCAGCGCATCAGACTTGCCGCCGATTGCCCTTTCGGGCAACCGGTCTGCCCCGTCCGCTCTGTCGCCGCCCGCCGACAGGCGCCTAGCGTCGTCTCCGTGCGGTGTACGTCGGCGACGCTCGTTGGGGCACACTGGGCCCGAACCACAGCCGCCGAGGGACCGATGACCGAGACGTTCAGCGCGACTGCGACCCTGCTCGCCCGGGCGGCGCAGGGAGATCAGCATGCCTGGAACGCATTGGTCGACGAGCACAGCCGGCTGCTGTGGTCGGTGGCGCGGTCCTTCCGGCTCGACGCCGCGGACGCCAACGACGTCGTGCAGACGACCTGGCTGCGCCTGCTCGAACACCTTGACCGGATTGAGGACCCGTCGCGACTGGTGGGCTGGCTCGTCACCACCGCGCGCCGGGAGGCGATGCGCGTCCTGCGCCGGTCCGGACGGGAACGACCCGTCGTCGAGGACACCGTTCTCGACCGGCCGGACGACGCACCGCCGGTGGACACCGCGCTGCTGCAGGACGAGCGCAACCGTGCACTGTGGGAGGCGTTCTCGCGACTGAGCGAGAAGTGCCGCCAATTGCTGCGGGTCGCCGTCACCCACCCGCAGGCGTACGACGAGATCTCCGAGGCGCTCGGCATGCCGATCGGCAGCATCGGGCCCACCCGGCGGCGCTGCCTCACCCAGCTGCGCGCGCTGCTCGAGGGCACCGTGGTGGTGGAGGGGGATGGCCCGTGATGAGCGCACCCTGGGAGAACGACGAGGCCCTGCTGGCCCGGCTCGGCACCGTGCTCGACGAGCTCGACCCGATGCCGGCCGAGGTGGTCGCCGAGGGCCGGGCGCTGTTCGGGCTGCGCCGCCTGGACGAGGAACTGGCCGAGCTGGTCCGGGACAGCGCTGAGGACCGCAGCGGGCTGCTGGCGGTACGGGGCGAGGGCGACGTGCGGCTGATCTCGTTCGAAACCGGGCCGGTGACCGTCGAGCTGCAGGTGACCGAGCGCGGGATGGTCCGCGACCTGGTCGCCCAGGTGACGGGTACGGCGCTGGTCGGTGCAGAGGTGGAGACCTCGGCCGGCCGTCAGGACATCCCGATCGAGGACTCTCTGTTCACCGTCGAGGACGTCCCTGCCGGCTTCCTCCGCCTCCGCCTGCACACCGTCGCCGGCCGCCACCTCGTCACCAGCTGGGTCCGCGCCTGACCCACGGCGCTTCGAAGCCCGGCAACACACAGCGGAGCGGGCCGGATCCCCGTGGATCCGGCCCGCGGCTTCGCTGCCTCAACGGCGTGTCGCCCCACTGCCTGGCGGCGCCGGACGACGTCCAGACGACGACCGGCCGCATTGGCCTTGCCGGAGCCCGCCTGGACGCCGGCGGCATCCACCGCCACTGGGGAGACGCGCGGCTAACCCTTCGGGTCGTCCGCAGGCATCGGCTTCCCGCCGTCCGGCTGCGGGTCGGCCGGCATCGGCTTCCCGCCCGTGGGCTGCGGGTCGCTGGCGGGAGAGGTCGGGGCCGGGGTCGGACTGCTCATACGAGCTCCTCACTTCTTGTCGGGCTGTATCAGGCCTAGATCAGGCCCTGCCGTACGGCGAACGCAACCGCCTGAGTGCGATTGCGCAGGTGGAACCGGGACACAAGGTCATGAATCGAGTTCTTGATCGTGCGCTCTGAGTAGGCCATTCGGGTGGCGATCTCGCTCGTGCTGTAGCCTTCCGCGATCAGGCGCAGGACGGTCAGCTCGCGCTGGGTCAGCCCGCCGAAGGTCAGCCCGGTCGGCGCCGCCGCCTTCCGCTGCGCGTCGCCGACCTGCTGCAGCAGCCGGCCGAGCAGGTCGGGCGGCAGGTGGCCGTCTCCGGTCGCCGCGGCCCGGATTGCCGTGCTGAGCCGGTCGCGGGTCGCCTCGCAGCGGCGCACGATCGCCGCCACCCCGGCCTCGACCGCCGCCAGGACCTCGACACCGTCGACCGAGCCGACAACGAGGACGACACGCGGACCGCCGGAGTCACGGGTCGCCCTGATTCCTGCCGCCGTACGCTCATCGACACGGTCGGCAACCAGAACGACGACGTCCGGCCGCGCGGGCGAGTCGGACGAGAGGATCTCCAGGTCGTGCTGGATGCGCAGCTGACTGGCGACGCCCGCTTCGGAGACCGGGTCGTTGGCTCGGACACGAACGCGAGTCGGGTCGGGCACGGCTTCCCCCTTTGTGCGGCTCTCGGCAGCAAGAGCACGCACCACGGGGCACTGATACATCCCCGTCCGGGCAACCTCATCGGACCTTCCGCCCGATGAACCGCGGCGCCCAGCGGGCCGACCAGCTGGCCGAGCGCGCCGCTCGACTGGTCGGCACCGATGCGGGGCTGGCCCGGCGGACGGCGCAGCAGGCGACCGCGGCCGCGCGAGCCGCCGGTGACGGGCGGTCGGCGGCGCTGGCCCTGCGCGCGCACGGCCGCGCCGCGCTGGAGCTCGGCCAGCTGGCGGAGGCCACTCAGGCGCTGCGCGAGGCGGTCCGGGAGGCCGAGCGTGCCGGCGAACCGCGGGCCGCGGCCGAGGCTCGGATCACCCTGGCCTACGCGCTGTCCGAACGGGGCCGCACCGCCGACGCGCTGCGGCAGCTCGACCGCGCCGCCGAGGTGCTGCGTGGGCAGGCTGCCGCCCCCATGCTCATGCAGCGCGGCCTCGTGCTCTGGCGCTGCGGCCGCACCGACGAGGCGCTGCTGGCCTACCGCCGGGCGCTGCCGATGCTGCGCCGCGGGCCCGACCGGCTGATGGAAGCGAGGCTCTACAACAACCGCAGCCTCCTCTACATCGACCGCGGCGAGCTGGTGGCGGCCGAGGCGGACCTCCGGAGGGTCGCCGCGCTGGCCAGGGCGGAGGGCCAGGCCGGGATGGCCGCCGACGCCGAGACCAACCTCGGCTATCTCAACCTGCGCCGCGGCGACGTGCCGGCCGCGCTGGGTTTCCTCGACTCGGCCGAGGCCACCTACCGGGCCCAGGACGTGCGTCCCCGCGAGCTGCTGCTGACCCGCGGCGAGCTGTTGCTGACGGTCGGCGCCTTCGACGAGGCGCGGGAGACCGCGGAGCGGGCGATCGCCCTGCTGACCGCGGCCGGCTGGCGGTCGCTGCTGGCCGAGGCGCAGCTGCTGCTGTCCCAGGCGCAGCTGGCCGCCAACGACGTACCCGCTGCGCAGCAGGCCGCCCGCGCCGCGGCCACGCTGTTCGGCCGGCAACGCCGACCCGGCTGGGCCACGGTCGCCCGCTACACGTCGCTGCGGGCGGACGAGCGTGCCGGCGAGCTGACCCCGCAGCTGCGCCGGCGCGCGCTGCGGGAGGCCGGCCGGCTGGCGGGGATGGGTTGGCGCGCGCAGGAACTGGACGCCCGGCTGGTCGCCGCCCGGGTCGCGTTGGAGCTCGGCGACGTCCGCACCGTACGCCGCGAGCTGCGCCAGGCGGCGGCGGCACGTACCCGAGGCAGCACCGAGCTGCGAATCCGGGCTTGGTACGCCGAGGCGCTGGTCCGCCTGGCGACCGGTCGCGAGGCGGCGGCGGAACGGGCGCTGCGAGCAGGGTTCCGGGTGATGGAACAGCAGCGGGCGACGCTCGGCGCGACGGAGCTTCGGGTGCACGTGGCCAGCCACGCGCACGATGTCGCGACCCTCGGCATTCAGATCGCCGTACGGAGCGGATCTCCACGCAAGGTGTTGGACTGGGCGGAGCGGTGGCGAGCCGGCGCGCTCGGGCTGCGGCCGGTGCGGCCACCGGCCGACGAGGAGCTGGCGGCGGCGCTGGCCGAGCTGCGCCAGGTGTCGGCCGAGGCCGAGACCGCGCTGCTGAGCTCGAGACCGGCCGACCGGCTGCTCGCTCGGCGCAGTGCCCTGGAGGAGCGGGTCCGCCGGCTGGCCCGGCAGGCCGCCGGACCGCTGTTCGCGCCGCCGGCCGAGCCGCCGACCGTCGACCAGCTGTCAGCGGGGCTCGGCGACGCCGTGCTGATCGAGCTGATCGGCACCGTCGAGGACGACGTGCTGACCGCGGTGACCGTGCGGGACGGCGAACCGCGGTTGCATGCCCTGGGCAGCCGGCAGGCCGCCCGCCGGGAGCTGGGCGCGCTGCTGTTCGCCCTGCGCCGGCTCGCGTTCCGGCACGGCGCGCCGGAGCCGGCGCTGGAGCAGGTGATGGTGCGGACCAGCCGGCTCGAGGCCGCGGTGCTCGGCCCGCTGCGGGATGTGCTGGGCGACCGGCCGATCGTCGTGGTGCCGACCGGATCGCTGCGGTCGGTGCCCTGGGCACTCCTGCCGTCCTGTGTCGGCCGTCCGGTCACGGTGGCGCCGTCGGCGTCGGTCTGGCTGCGGGCGGCGGCCGGCCGGCGGCGCCGCCGGGCCGCCAACCGTCGGGTCGTGCTGGTCTGCGGTCCCGGCTTGGCGGGGGCGAAGGCGGAGATCGCCGACCTCGCCGCGACGTACCCGGACGCCGTGCGGTTGGAAGGCTCCGCCGCCACGGTGGAGCGCGTGCAGGCAGCGCTGGACGGGGCTGGCATCGCGCACGTTGCTGCGCATGGCGTCCTGCGTGGCGATAATCCACTGTTCTCCGCGCTGACCATGTCCGACGGCCCGCTCACCGCGTACGACCTCGAACGGCTGTCCCGGGCGCCACGGCTGGTGCTGTTGCCGGCCTGCCAGTCCGGAGCGGGAGCCGTGCTGGCCGGGGACGAGGTGATGGGGCTGACGTCGGCGCTGTTCGCCCTCGGTGCTCGCACCGCCGTGGCGACCGTGATTCCGGTGTCCGACCAGGCGACCCGGCCGCTGATGCTCGGCCTGCACGAACGAATCAGGCGCGGCCTGCCGGTCGCACGGGCACTGGCCGAGGCGCAAGCAGCAACGGATCGTGATGACCCGGCTACGTTGGCGACAGCAGGTGGGTTCGTCTGCTACGGCGGCGGGTGAGAACCGGACTTCTCCGCTGAGATATCGCTGAGATGGGGATCTGAGACCTGGGACACATTTCCGGTACGTGATGAGGCCGGGCAGGCCACCCCCGTACACCTGTCCGGCCTCATCCGTGCTCGGGGTGGTTCGGCGGTGGCTGTGTTCCCCCGAACGCCACCGTCAGACCCCCGTCGCCACTCCCGCAACCGGCCAGCGCCCCCTCCTGGCGAGGCTCCCCGCAACCACGCACCGCGGGCCGGTCACCCGTACTGAGCCGAAGCCCTGGCGGGCTGATACACGGCGGGCAAGATTTCTGCGGGAACTTCTAGGCCGGCTCCGGCGGCCGACCGGGCCGCCCCTCGAACCGGGTCGACAGCACGACGGTCGTCCGCGTCCGGGCAACGCCCCGAATCCGGTTCAACGCCCCGATGACCTGCTCCAACGACGGCATGTCCGCAACTCGGACCTTGATCACGAAAGTCTCCTCTCCCGCCACGAACCAGCAGTCTTCGATCTCTGGCATCTCCCGCAGCGCGGCGAAGATCTGGTCGGAGTCGCCGCTGTCGCCCTGCAGGATGCCGACGAGCGCGCTGACGCCGAGGCCCACCGCGGCCGGTTCGATGGCGGCGTGGTAGCCGGTGATGACGCCGGCGGACTCCAACTTGCCCACCCGCTCGTGGACCGCCGGCGCGGACAGGCCGACCAGTCGGGCGAGTTCGGCGTAGGTCGCCCGGGCGTTGGTCCGCAGGGCCGCAATGAGCCGTCGATCGACCCCATCGACCTGTCGCACATAGTTCACGCTCCGCCTCCAGAGGCGTTTTCACATTCCGACATAGGAGTGTTCAGAGGACAGCGGGGCCGGGAAGTGGTTCACTGTGTGTCAGCACGCGCGGAGCCCTGACCCTGTACCGCGTGGCTGTCAAGTACCAGGGGGAGTGAATGGACCCACGGGAGCGACTGCTCACGCCGGGTGAGGTGGCTGCACTGTTCCGTGTCGACCCTAAGACGGTCACGCGGTGGGCTGCCGCCGGCCGGATCCACAGCATCCGCACGCCGGGCGGACATCGACGGTTCCTCGAGTCCGAGGTTCGGGCGCTGCTCCAGCAGTTGTCCAGCGAGAGCGTCGGACCGCGAGCGAACGCCTAGAGCGACTCGACCGGTCGTCAGCGGACGCTCCGCCCTCGACGACCGGTCGGGCCGCCGCGGCACCACCTGACCTGACCCAGCAGGATCGACATGGCCTGCCGCCTCGCCGCTGGAGATCGGTGCGGTCATCAGGCTCCTTCGAGTGGAGTGGATGGCGGCCGGCCCCGGATCGCCGATCCGCGCCGTCACGACGCGCATCCTCTCAAGCACGGCGGTGGCCGTGCCGGAAAGCGCCGCGAGCCGCGCACGGCGCAATACAGGGCGACATGTTCGTCGTCGATGGCGCTGACTCGACCTGTTCGCCCGACCCACCGGCTTCGCGGCCGGCGTACGAAGCCCGGAACGCTCACGGTGAGCGCAGGGACTGCAGTCCACGAGGCAAGTGGCTCCATCGACGTCACCGTGCTCGGCTCTGCCGCTACGTGATCACGTGCCGCGGGCCCGCCGAGCCGCGGCGGTTGCGGCCAAGTAACATCACCGGCCGCCGTATCCTGCCGTTGAGGGGTGGTGAGGGCCGTGTTCGTTCGCTTCGGCGGGATCCTGTTCCTGGCCGCCCTCGCCGTCTGGCTCTACGCCGTCCTCGACGCCGTCAGCTCCGACCGGAACCAGGTGCGCACGTTTCCCAAGGGTCTCTGGGTGACGGCCGTCCTTCTCACGTTCGTCGTCGGCGCCGTCGCCTGGCTCGTGTACGGGCGGCCGCGCGAATCGGGCACCCGCCGTCCCACTCTCGGCTCGTCGGGTCGGACCGCCTGGCCGGCACGGCCCGACCGCGGCACCGCGGCCCCTGCCAACGGGCTCTTCGGTCGGGTCAGCAGCCGGCCGGCGCCGGACGACGACCCGGAGTTCCTCGCCGGGCTCGACCGGCGGGCGGCGCAGGAGCACGAGAAGCTGCTCGGCTCATGGGAGGAAGACCTGCGCCGCCGCGAGGAACAGCTGCGCCAGGACGACGACGGCCCCGACGGTCCGGTGGCACCGGCCTAAGCCTGTGAATCCTTACGACAGGGACGCCCGATATACCCATCCAGGCGCCAGATCATGCGAGCCGCAGTTACTCTGATCGGGTGCCTGTGCTGGTCCTACTCCTTGCCGTGATCCTCGGCGTGCTCGTCTGGCGATACGTCGCCGGGCGCAAGACCGCCGCTCCACAGCTGCGTCCACGCTTCGTCGGTCCCGACGACGACCCTGAGTTCCTGCGCGAGCTGGCCCGCCGGACGCGTCGGGACGAGGACCTCCCCTAGGACTGTGTCGAGGACCGGGTAGCCGGCCTCGACAGTCCGGGTGAGACAGACACCCGGGAGGCACAGCCGTGAAGTACCTGGTCATGATCTACAGCAACCCCGCATCGCGCGCGGTCTGGGACGGGTTCTCCGACGCGGAGAAGGCCGCCGGCCTCAAGGTGTACGCGGCGCTCGTCGAGGAGCTTGCCGCGACGGGCGAACTGGTCGTCACCGAGGCGCTCGCCGATCCGTCGCACGCCCGGCGGCCGGTGCCGCTGGCCGGGGACGGCCCGTACGCGGAGGCCAAGGAGCACCTGGCCGGGTTCTTCCTCGTCGACTGCGCGAGCATGGAGCGGGCGCTGGAGATCGCCGCACGCATACCCGAGTCGTCGTACGGGCTGGTCGAGGTGCGGCCGACGATGACCTACGACGGGATGGACGTCTAGGGTCGGCTGGACGCGGCTGCGTCGCCACTGAGTTGGGGAGACCTGCCCTTAGTCGCGCGGGCCGTACGGCCCGCGGGGAAGCCGCGGGAACGCGTCGGCCACGTACGCGGCCAGCTCCAGCAGGGACGCCCGCGACGCGCCGGACAGCTCGCCGAGGTCGACCTCGGCACCCTCCTCCAGGTGCGGGTCGTACGGGATGCGCGCGACCGCACGGCAGCGGGCGGCGAAGTGCTCCTCTAGCCGGTCGAGATCGACGCCGCCCGACTTCGGCCGCACCGAGTTGATCACCGCGACGGAGTTGCGGACCAGCTCGCCGCGGCCGTGCGCCTCCAACCAGTCGAGGGTGGCGCTGGCGCTCCGGGCACCGTCGACCGAGCCGGAGCTGACGAGCACCATCTGGTCGGCGAGGTCGAGCACGCCGCGCATCGCCGAGTGCAGCAGCCCGGTGCCGCAGTCGGTGAGCACGATGTTGTAGAAGCGTTCGAGGATTGCGGCGACCGTGCGGTAGTCATGCTCGCTGAAGGCGGTCGACACGGCTGGATCGGACTCAGAGGCGAGCACCTCGAGCCGATCGGCCGACTGGGACGTGTAGCGGCGGACGTCGAAGTAGTGCTGGATCGAGTTCGCGTCGTTGAGCAGGTTGCGCACGGTCGCGACCGTCTCCAACGGGATCTTGCCGGACAGCGTGCCGCGGTCGGGGTTCGCGTCGACGGCGATCACCCGGTCTCCGCGCAGGCTGGCGAGGGTGGCGCCGAGCGTGACGGTGGTCGTGGTCTTGCCGACACCGCCCTTGAGCGAGATCACCGCGATCCGGTAGCAGCCGGGCACCGGTACGGTCGCGCGGGCGATCAGCTCCTCGCGGCGCCGGTCCGCGGGCGACTGGCCCGGGTTCATCGTGTGCCCGGTGAGGTTGTAGACGGCGCGACGCCAGCCGCTCTGCGGAGTCGGCCGCCGCTCCCGCAGGAGAGACTGCGCGGTCAACTGATCCACGGTCGGCGGCTGCCCGACGGGCTCGGCGGGACCACCCCTCTCGCCCGGCCCACCCGCGGCGCCCGGCCTACCACTCGGAGCGCCCCACCCTCCAGCGGCGGTCCAACCACCCGCAGCGCCGGGACCACCGGCACCACCCGGACCACCGGCGGCGCCGGGACCAGTTGCAGCGCCGGGGCCAGCGGCAGCGTCATACCGGCCGGCGACGCGAGGATCGCCCACGACGCCGCCACCACTGCCGGCGCCAGGACTACTCGCAGTGCCAGGACTACCCGCAGCGCCAGGACTACTCGCAGCGCCAGGACTACCCGCAGCGCCAGGACTACTCGCAGCGCCAGGACTACTCGCAGCGCCCGCACCGCGGGCAGCGTCATGCCGGCCGGCGACCGAGGGATCGCCCACCGCGCCAAAACTGGGTGGTGCGAGCCGCTCTGTGCCGTGGGCGGGACGATCGCGGTCGACTGCCGGCGTACCGCCGGTGGTGGGCGACGACGGCAGCGGCAGGCTGAACTGACCCGGTCCGGGCTCAGCCGCCTTCTCCCCTGGCTCGCCCTCGGTCGGCGCCGCCCACTTGCGAGTCACGTCGTCCGTGTCAGTCACGCCCGCCTGCTCCCCCAGCCTCGGACCGCTCGAGCCAACCGCCGGCAGGATGCCGGTGGAGCGGTCACCGTAACTGCTCTGCACTCTTGCCTCACCCGATGGACCGCTTCCGGTGACGGTCGGCCCATCGCCGGCGAGGGTCGGCCGGCGCAGGACTCGCGTCCCGTCGTCCACGCCGGTCCCTGGCTCGATTAGCCCCGGCTCGAGTCTGCCGTTGTCGCCGCTCCTATCGGCCTGGCGCCACACGTACTGCGACCCGACCGGGTGTGCGCCGCCCGTCGGACCCATCGTCCACTGTGGACCGGCTGCCGGTGGCGGGAGTGGAGCTGGCGACTCCCTGCCGGGCGCCGGCTCCGCGTTCGGTCGATCCGGCGCCGACCATGCCGTCGAGGCGCCCAGGAAGTCCACAGTGGACTGCCGCGGTTCCTCGCCCCCGAGATGCGACAGCCACTCGTCGTCGGTCAACTCCCCCGGGCCTGGCGCGGAGTCGTCCGCCGACCACCGGCTCATGACCTCCGCCAGCTCGTCCGACGTCGACTCGCCGCCGTCGTCGCACCCTGCCGACGCCGCCCGCGCATCCGAACCCTGGAACCGACGAGTCTCCGTGCCGCCGTCCGGCGACCTCGACCCGCTCCCCTCAGCAACCCCGTCCGTGCCGGTGGACCGATGCCGCGACGACGTCGACGAGGGCCGGTCCGCTGAGGGCCGGCCCGCATCAGTCATCCACGACGACCCGGTCCAGTCGGAACCCGACCGCCTGGTCTGACCACGTTCGGACTCGGGCGCGGACTCGGTATGCGGAACGCTCCGGCTCGTCGGAGCCGGCTGCTGAGCCTCGTCGACAGCCTCGGACCCGCCGGCAGCCGCCGGCACGGCGCCCGCGGAGCGCGACTGATCGGAGCCCGCCGGCTCGCTGGTTCCGCCGGCGGCGGGCGACTGGGGATTCGGATCCGCCGTCCGGCCGGGGGCATCGGCTTGCGAAGGCCAACGCTCGGGGAGCCCGGGCTCGAGGGATCGGACCCGGCGGTAGACCGTGTCGACCGGCGGGGTCCACAACTCCTGCTCGGGCTCGGTGGGCGGAGCCCAGGGATCGGCGGACCGCGGCGCCTGCGGCTCGCGCGCAACGACCGCGTCCCAGCTGTCGACAGCGGGAGGAGGCGCGGGACGACGCTGGTCGGCCGACCCGCCGAACCACGCCGGCGTCGACTCGGGCGGCGGGACGTGCTCCGTACTCTCCGCTTCGCGGGCCGGCGGCAGCCGCAACCAGTCCTGCTCGGTGTCCCAACGCGAGAGTGCATCGGCGAGCCCGCGCGGACGCTGGCGGTCGTCGTCGGACGGATGCTTACGAGCGCACACCCTGGGAGCCTCCCGTCATCCGCGACCGGCGCACCGCCGTTACAGGCCGTCCAGCGTAGATGACGAACGGCTTATGTGGGCAATTTAGGTTAAACCGGCATAGGAGTGCAGACCAGACACCACCATGTTGATGACGAAGAAGTTGAAGATCATTGTGGTGAACGCGACGATGTTGACCCGGGCCGCGGCGGTCCCGCGCCAGCCCGCGGTCGCCCGTGCGTGCAGGTAAGCCGCGTACACGACCCAGGTGATGAACGCCCAGGTCTCCTTCGGGTCCCAGCCCCAGTAGCGGCCCCAGGCCGCCTCGGCCCAGATCGCGCCGGCGATGATCCCGAACGTGTAGACCGGGAACCCGAAGGCCACCGTCCGGTAGGCCATGCGGTCGAGGACGTCGGTCGCGGGCAGGCGGGAGCCGAGCGTGACCGGGAACCGGGTCGGCGTGCGGCCGGCCTCGACCGAGATCTCCCAGCGGCGGCGCACCAGGTAGAGCACCGTGGCAACGAAGCTGACGAGGAAGATGCCGGTCCCGATGCTGATCGTCGTCACGTGGATGGCGATCCAGTAGGAGCGGAGCGCGGGCACCAGGGGCGCGGCCGGCGCATAGAGCACGGTGCCGGCGAGGAAGAGCAGCACCACGATCGGGAACAACAGGAACATGCCGAGGTAGCGCACCTGCGGCAGCCGGATCAGCACCACCAGGTAGGCGATCACTGCGGCCGCGCCGACCACGGATGCGAACTCGTACATGTTGCCCCACGGCACGCGGTGCGTCGCGATCCCGCGCAACGTCAGCGAGCTCAGTTGCACGGCGAGGCCGAGCACGGTCGCGGCGACCGCGACCCGACCGAACCGTTCCGCCTGCGGCGTTCGGACCCGGGGCCGCTTCGGCGGCGCCGACACCGACTTCACCGCCGGTGCGCCACGCCCTGGAGCGGCGCCGGCCGCCACCAGGACCTGCTCGGGTGACGTCGAGGCGACCTTGCCGCGGCGGCCGAACGCGTACTCCCCGCAGTACGCGACGAGGGCGAGGCTGTACAGGATGATCGACCACGTGAACATGTGGTCCGACAGCGTCGCGAGTCCGGCGTTGACGGGCACGGCTAGTCCTTCCTGACGGGCGAGGGGTCACGGAGCTGCTCGACGACGCGGGCGAACTCCGTGCCGAAGCTGCCGGCGTCGGTGCGGGCCAGCCCCCCGACCGCGACCACACTACGGGCGTCGCGGTCCGGGCGCGCGCCGTCATCCACAGGCGCCGAGTTGTCCACAGTTTCCGAATTGGCGCTGGGCGCCGGGGTGATCCGCAGGAAGAGTCGTCGGCGGCGCACGGCGAGAGAGAGGAGGAGCCCGAGCACCACCGCGCCGGCCGCCCACAGCACGAGCGTCTGACCCGGGTCGTGGTTGACCTGGATCGTCGCCCACTGCGAGTAGCCGTCGAAGGTGATCTTCGTGCCGTCGTCCAGCGTCACCGACTTGCCGGGGATCAGCTGCGCGGTGGCCACCTGCTTGAGCGCGCCGATGGCGACCTGCCGCTGGTCGATGCTGTAGACGGACTGCGGCGCACCGCCGTCGACGCCGAGATCACCGCGGTAGATCTGGATCGCCACCCCGGGATTGCCGGGCTGCGGCGACAACGACGTCAACTTCCCGTCCGGACCGAGGGCGGCGAAAGGAGCGAACGTGCCGTACAACGCCAACTGCGGCTTCACCGTGTCCAGCAGCTTCACCGTGCCCTCGGACAGCAGGGTCCTTGGGTCCTGCGGCAGGAACGGTGCCGACAGGTCCTTGACCCCGGTGCCGTCCGGCTTGGTGACCGTGAAGCGGGGGGCGAAGCCGTGACCGACGAGATAGACGCGCACGCCCTCCACCCGCAATGGGTGGTTGACCTCGAGGACGTCCTTGCGCTCGGCGCCGTTCTCGCCGAGGGAGTAGGTGATATCGGCGCGGAACTGGGCGGGCGTCCCGTCGGGGTCGTAGTCGACGCTGAACTTGTCGAGCGAGTCGATGCAGAGCGGCGCCAGTCCCGAACCGTCGACGAGCTTGCCCGGACGGAACGAGTCGTACAGCGGCACCGCGTTGCAGATGCCGGGCTGGCCCTCGGTGAGCAGCACGGTGCCCTGATAGCCCCAGAGTTTGCCGAGCGCGACGCCCACCAGCAGCACGACCAGCGCGGCGTGGAAGACCAGGTTTCCGGTCTCCCGGAGGTAGCCCTTCTCGGCGGCGACCGTCACCACGCCGCCGTCCTCGACCCGGGTGACGGTCTTCCAGCCGCGCAACCGCGTGACGGCGCCGGCCGCCACCTGCTCGGGCGTTCCGCCGGCGGAGAACGAGTCGGCCGACGGCAGCCGCTCCAGCCGCCGCGGAACCGCCGGCGGTGCCGACAGCATGGCGGTGCCGTGTGCCTTCAGGCGCGGCACGACGCAGCCGATCAGCGAGATGAACAGCAGCAGGTAGGTCGCCGCGAACCAGGGCGCGGCGAACACGTCGAAGAACCCGGCCGCGTCGAGGATCTTCGACCAGCCCGGATGGTCGGCGATGTACTGGTCGACCTTGGTCGGGTTCAACGGGCGTTGCGGCAGCAGCGAGCCGGGCACCGAGGCCAGCGCCAGCAGGAACAGCAGCACCAGCGCGGTGCGCATGCTGGTCAGCCGGCGCCAGGAGTTGCGGGCCAGCGCGAGTGGACCGCCGTGCCAGGACCGGACCGGCGCCGGCTGGGTCGACAGCCCGTCCGGCTCGGCGTCGACCGGGTCGGTGCGGACCGTGGCCTCGGGATCTGCCGTCACAGCGAGGTTCCCAGCCCGGTCTGCCCGACCCGCGAGGTCAGTTGGATCGTCATCTCCCCCCAGAGACCGGTCACCAGCAGCAGGCCGAGCACGACCAGCAGCCCGCCGCCGACGTACGTCACGACGTTGGCGTGCCGGCGGACGACGGCGAGCGAGCGCACCAGCCAGCGCGCGCCGACGGCGACGAGGACGAACGGCACCCCGAGGCCGATGCAATACGCGGCGGACAGAGCCGCACCCCGGCCGGCGCCCGCCGTCGACAGGGCGAGCGACTGGACCGCACCGAGAGTCGGGCCGATGCAGGGCGTCCAGCCCAGCCCGAACACGATCCCGAGCAGCGGCGCCCCGACCAGTCCCGCGGACGGGAAGCGGTGGATCCGCAGCTCGCGCGAGACACCCGGGAGCCAACCCAGGAACGCCAGCCCGAGCAGGATCACGACGACGCCCAGGATGCGCTCGAGCAGTCGCTGGTGCTCGATGAGCGCAGCGCCGAGCCGTCCGAACAGGACGCCGTACGTGACGAAAACGGCGGTGAAGCCGAGCACGAACAACATCGCGCCGAGCACAGTCCGGCTGCGGACCCTCGCCCAGGTGGCGACGCCGCCACCGGCCGTCGTGCCGTCGGTCGCGGCGTTGGCCTCCGTGCCGGACAGGCCGCCGACGTACGAGAGGTATCCGGGCACCAGCGGCAGCACGCACGGCGACAGGAAACTGACCAGGCCGGCGACGGCCGCGACCAGCGCCGCGACCACGAACGGGCCGTCAACGACGACCCGGGCGAAGCTGTCGCCGACGCCGCTCACGACTCCGCCGCCAACCGCGTCACGACGGGCTCGATGTCCTGCCGGAGCAGAGCCGAGACGTAGACCGCCGCGACCCGACCCTGCTTGTCGATGATGATCGTGAACGGGAAGCCGGCGACCCGCAGGTCGCGGAACCGCTGCACGGTCCTGCCCGGCCGGTCGAACAGGCTGGGGTATGAGATCCGGCGGTCCTTGAGGAAGGCGGCGACGTTCTGCTCGGTGTCGCGGACGGCGACGCCCATGAACTCCACGCCGTCCGCCTTCGTGGCCGTGGCCGCGGCGCTGAAGTCCGGGGCCTCGACCCGGCACGGCGGGCACCACGGGCCCCAGAAGTTGAGCACGACGACCTTGCCGTGCTGGGCCTGCAGGTCCCAGCTCCCGCCGCCGACGAGCGCTCCGGTCACATCGGGGGCCGACTTGCGGTCGGCGACCGCGATGGTCTGGCCGGTCGGCGTGCCGCTGACGAACCGGAACTCCCCTCCGGCGGCCTGGTCGACGGCGTCGGAGCCGGTCGTGCAGCCGGCAAGCGTCAGCAGCGACGCCGTCAGCAGCAGCACGAGCAGGCGGGAATTCCGACGCACCCGACGAGTGTCACCCCCGAACCTAGAGCTCACGCACCCGGGGTGGTCTCCGGCGGCTCGGGACCGGCCGGCTCGGTGTAGGTCACCCGCAGCACCGCATCGCCGGCGAACGTGATGCTGGTGAGCGAGGCCAGCCCGCACTGCCGATGGGTCGGGATGTGGGAGAGCGGCTTGCCCTCCAGCAGCCGGCGCAGAGTCCAGATCGGGAGCTGGTGGCTGACGCAGACCGCTTCCTGCCCCTCGGCCGCCTCCCGGGCGGACCAGGCGGCGGCGAGCATCCTCGCCGCGATGTGCGCGTACGGCTCGCCCCAGGACGGCCGGAACGGGTTGCGCAGCAGCGGCCAGGCCGAGGGGTGCGCCCAGGCCCGGTCGCCGGGACCGAACGGCTTGCCCTGGAAGGAGTTCCCCGCTTCCAGCAGCCGATCGTCCAGGTGCACCGGCAGGCCGAGCGCCGTCGCCAGCGGCGCCGCGGTCTCCTGCGCACGCTCCAGCGGTGACGACGCGAGGTAGGTGACGTCCCGGTCCAGCACCGCCTTCGCCGCCCGCTCGGCCATCCGCCGGCCGCGCGGAGACAAGTGGTAGCCGGGCAAGCGGCCGTACATCACGTGCTCGGGGTTGTACACCTCACCGTGCCGGAGCAGGTGCACCGTCGTCATCGTCACGCCGGGGTCTCCTGGGTCGCGGATGCGGCGGCGCGGGCGGCGTCGGGCAGGGCGTCGGCGATCCGGTCGAGCACGCCGTCGTCGTGCGCGGCTGAGACGAACCAGGCCTCGAACGCGGACGGCGGCAGATAGACGCCGCGGTCCAGCATCGTGTGGAAGAACGCCGGGTAGCGCCACGCCTGTTGCCGCCGGGCGGCGTCGTAGTCGCGCACCTCGTCCTCGGTGAAGAACACCGAGAACAGGCTGCCCGCGGTCTGCACCCGGTGCGGCACGCCCTGCTTGGTCAGCGCCTCGGCGACGAGCCGGGCGACCGTCGCCGCCGCGGCGTCGACGCGCAGGTAGACCTCCTCGGTGCAGGCGTGCAGCGTCGCCAGCCCGGCAGCCACCGCGACCGGGTTCCCCGACAGCGTGCCGGCCTGGTAGACGGGGCCGGACGGGGCCAGCCGGGACATGACCTCGGCCCGGCCGCCGAACGCCGCCGCCGGCAGGCCGCCGCCCATCACCTTGCCGAAGGTGAACAGGTCGGCCTCGACCGGATCGAGCCCGTACCAGCCGGTGCGGCTGACCCGGAAGCCGGTCATCACCTCGTCGAGAATGAGCAGCGCACCGTGCGCGGTGGTGATGCGACGCAGCTCCGCATTGAAGTCGTCCCGCGGTGGCACGACGCCCATGTTCGCCGCCGCGGCCTCCGTGATCACGCAGGCGATCTCGTCACCACGGGCGGCGAACGCGGCCTCCACCGCGGCGACGTCGTTGTACGGCAACACGATCGTGTCGCCGGCCTGCGCGCCGGTCACGCCCGGGGTGTCGGGCAGGGCGAGCGTCGCGACGCCGGAACCCGCGGAGGCCAGCAGCGCGTCCACGTGACCGTGGTAGCAGCCGGCGAACTTCACCACGACGCTGCGACCGGTCGCCCCGCGAGCCAGCCGGATCGCCGACATCGTCGCCTCGGTGCCGCTGTTGACCAGCCGGACCTGCTCGACCGGAGGGAGCCTGGCCACGATCTCCTCGGCCAGCTCCACCTCGCCGACCGTGGGCGTGCCGAAGCTGGTGCCGCGGGCCGCCGCGTACGCCACCGCCTGCACGACCGCGGGATAGGCGTGGCCGAGGATCATCGGCCCCCACGAGCAGACCATGTCGACGTACTCGGAGCCGTCCGCGTCGTAGAGCAGCGCCCCGGAGCCGGCGATCATGAACCGGGGCGTGCCGCCGACAGCCCGGAACGCGCGGACCGGCGAGTTGACCCCGCCCGGTGTCACCGCCCGCGCCCGGTCGAACAGGGCCTGCGAAGTTTCGATGGAGCTCACCCGGCGATCCTCCCAGCCGAACAGACCCGCGAGAGACGCGGGACCGAAGCGTTCGACCCCCCGAATATTGGGTGCAGTTCTGTTCTCACCCTCTCGGGCGACGGCAACACGGGCTAGGGTCGACAGGGCCTGTCGGACGCACGCACCTGGACGGAGGCAGTTGATGCGCGACGCGGTACGACGGCTGTTCTCCGTTCGCCCGCAACCGCGGATCGTCCAGCTCCGTGTCCCGTCGATCATCGCGGGGCGGCGCGGGCTGCCGGTGCTGCTGTCCGCGTTCGCCGTGGTCGCCGCCGCGTCCACCGCTGCGACGACCTCGGTAGCGCAGCAGGGGAACGTCGCCGCGCCGGCCGGCACCACCGTCCTGCCGCCCGCCGCGCCGCCGACGTACTCGTACCCGGGCTCGCCCGCGGGCGGGGAGACGCTGCCGGCCGGGGCCAGGGCACCGGGCGGCACCGGGCTCAACGGTGGACGGTCCGGCGGCACGGCGTCGACCCAGCTCGCCTCCAACGGGATCCCGTCCCGGGCCGTGCAGGCCTACCAGGCGGCCGCCGCCGCGGCCGACTGCGGCATCCCGTGGACGCTGGTCGCCGCGATCGGCCGCGTCGAGTCGAACCACGGCCAGTTCGCCGGTGCGACGTTGCTGTCCGACGGGCGCTCCGACCCGCCGATAGTCGGCATCCCGCTGGACGGCCGGCCCGGCGTCGCGGAGATCAAGGACACCGACGGCGGCAAGTGGGACGGCGACAAGACCTACGACCGCGCCGTCGGACCGATGCAGTTCATCCCCAGCAGCTGGGCCACCTTCGGGGTGGACGGCGACCGGGACGGCAAGGCCGACCCGTTCGACATCGACGACGCCGCCGCGTCCGCCGCGAAATACCTGTGCCGGGCCGGTGGGGGCGACCTGAGCAGCGAGGCCAGCCAGCGCGACGCGGTCTACAGCTACAACCGGTCGACGGCGTACGTCGACACGGTCATGGCGCTGGCCGCGGTATACGCGGGCGGCGTGCCGATCGACGGCTCGGCGGCGCCGAACGGGTCGACGCCGATCAAGGAGCCGACGCTGCCGCCAGCCACGCAGGGCGACCCGCCGGCGGCACCGGGGACGACGACGCCACGCGCTGCCGGCAAGCCAAAGCCGACCACGCCGGCGCCCCCGACGCGGCCGTCCAGCCCGGCGCCGACGAGCACACCGACGAGCACACCGACGAGCACACCGACGACGCCGACGGCACCTCCGAGCACGCCGGGCACGCCGACCCCGAGCGGCAGCCCCACCAGCACCAGCCCGACGCCGTCACCGTCGCCGACCTGCACCCCGACCCCCAGCGGCACTCCCAGCCCGACGCCGACGTCGTCCGGGACGCACACGCCGAACGGGGTCGCCACGTCCGCCGGCACGCCGACGTCGTCCGCCGGCGCGGATGCCACCGGCGGCCCGACCGGCACCGCCGCCGCCGACGCCACCGGCACCCCGACGCCGACTCCGTCCCCCACCCTGCCGCCCTGCCCGAGCTGACCGAGCCGACCGGCCGGCAACAGAGCGAGGGATTGCGGTTCCACCTGACGGTGACCGGGCACCGCCGGCCGCCGAGTCGAGCGCGGACTGCCGTTCCACCTGACGGTGACCGGGCACGGCCCGCCGGCGGGTCGGGCGCGGATTGCCGTTCCACTTGACGGTTACCGGGCACAGCCGCCGGCAACCCGGGCCCGGATCGGCGTTCCACCACCCGGACAGAACCAGGCCGGGGATGCACCAGCCGGGCTCACAGGAAGCCGCAGACCGCCCCGAAAGCGATCAACGCAGGCGAGCGGCGACCTCCGCGGCCCAGTAGGTGAGGATCATGTCCGCGCCGGCCCGGCGGATCGCGGTGAGGGTCTCGGTGATGATCCGTTCCCGGTCGATCCAGCCGTTGGCTGCGGCCGCCTCGACCATCGCGTACTCGCCGGAGACCTGGTATGCCGCCAGCGGCAGGTCGACCGCGGCCCGGACGGCCGCGACGACGTCGAGGTAGGCCAGCGCCGGCTTCACCATCACCGCGTCGGCTCCTTCGGCCACGTCGAGCGCCACCTCGCGCAGCGCCTCGGCCACCGACCGCGCCGGGTCCTGCTGGTATGCCGACCGGTCGCCGAACTGCGGCGCGCACTCGGCCGCGTCCCGGAACGGGCCGTAGAAGCCCGACGCGTACTTCGCCGAGTAGGCCAGGATCGGGATGTCGGTGAACCCGGCGCCGTCGAGCGCCGACCGGATCGCGCCGACCTGGCCGTCCATCATCCCGCTCGGGGCGATCACCTGGGCACCCGCGGACGCCTGAGCGACGGCGATGGAGGCATACCGCGACAGCGTCGCGTCGTTGTCGACCGCGCCGGAGGGCAGCAGCACCCCGCAGTGCCCGTGGTCGGTGTACTCGTCCAGGCACAGGTCGGACATCAGCACGGTGTCCGTGCCGACCTCGGCGGCCAGCCGTCGCAGCGCCACCTGCACGATCCCGGACGGGTCGTCCGCGGCCGAGCCGCGGCCGTCCTTCGCCGCCGGCACGCCGAAAAGGATCAGCCCGCCGACACCCGCCGACACCGCCTCGTACGCGGCCTTCACCAGCGAGTCGAGGGTGTGCTGCACGACGCCCGGCATGGACGGGATCGGCGCCGGGGCGTCGATGCCCTCCTTGACGAACATCGGCAGGATCAGGTCGCCCGGGTGCAGCCGCACGTCCGAGACGAGCCGGCGCAGCGGCGCGGACCGCCGCAGCCGGCGCGGCCGGGCGGCCGGGAACGCGCTCACCGCGCGGTCCGGCTGGTCGACGAGGCGCGCCGGCTCTTCTTCGGCGGCGGCGTCGCATCCCCGGACTCCCGCTTGGCCAGCGCGTACGCCGCGAGCGCGTCGACCAGCGTGTCGACCGCCGCGACCTCGGGCTCGACGTCCGAGCGCAGCCCGAACTCGCGGGCCGTCGCCGCGGTCTGCGGTCCGATGCAGGCGACCACGGTGCGGGCGTGCGGCTTGCCGGCGATACCGACCAGGTTGCGCACGGTCGAGGACGAGGTGAAGCAGACCGCGTCGAACCCGCCCGACTTGATCGCGTCCCGGATCTCGGCCGGCGGCGGCGCCGCACGCACTGTCCGGTATGCGGTCACGTCGTCGATCTCCCAGCCGCGCTCCCGCAGCCCGGCCGCCAGCGTCTCGGTCGCGATGTCCGCGCGCGGCAGCAGCACCCGGTCGATCGGGTCGAGCACCTCGTCGTACGGCGGGAAGTCCTGCAGCAGGCCCTCCGACGACTGTTCGCCGGACGGCGTCAGCTCCGGCTGGATCCCGAACGCCCGCACCGCGTCGGCGGTCGACTCGCCGACGCAGGCGATCTTCACGCCGGCGAACGCCCGCGCGTCCAGCCCGAACTCGTCGAACTTCTCCCGCACCGCGCGCACCGCGTTGGTCGAGGTGAACACGATCCACTCGTACCGGCCGGTGACCAGGCCCTTGATCGCCCGCTCCATCTGGGCCGGGGTGCGCGGCGGCTCGACCGCGATCGTGGGTACCTCGACCGGCACCGCCCCGTACGCGCGCAGCCGCTCGCTCATCGCGCCGGCCTGCTCCTTCGTCCGCGGGACCAGCACCTTCCAACCGTACAGCGGCCGGGACTCCCACCAGGACAGCCGCGCACGCTCGGTCACGGCCGGGCCGACGGTGACCACCAGCGGACCGGACAGCCAGCCCGAGTCCTGCTCGAGCGCCGCCAGCGTGGTGGTCACCGACTTCTGTCCCTCGCCGGTGCCGTCCGCCGTGACCGAGACCGGGGTGTCGCCCGGGCGGCCCTGCTCCAGCAGCGCGACCGCGATCTTGCCCAGGTGCGCCTGGGTCGCGGTGAGCACCAGCGTGCCCGGCGCCGAGGACGCGCCGGACCAGTCGACCTCGTTGCGGGCGTCGACCACGGTGTGCGCGGAGCCCACCGGCACCCCGGCGTACGTCGGCACACCGGTCGCGACCGGGACGCCCGGCACGATGTCGAACGCGACGCCGGCGTCGGCGACGCCGAGCACCTCACGCACCACCGCGTCCGCGGACAGCGGGTCGCCGGCGACCAGCCGCGCCACCGTCGACCCGGTCTTCGCCTCAGCGACGAGCGTGGCCGCCACCGTGGCCGGATCTCCGATCGCCGGTCTCACCTCGGCCGCGCCCTCGGCCAGGGATGCCACCCCGGCCGGGACGTCCGGGTCGAGCAGAATCAACGCCGCCGAGCGCAGCGCCTCGGCGGCCCGGACGGTGAGCAGGCCGGGGTCGCCGGGACCAGCCCCGACGAAGGTGACCCGACCGGTGGTCTTGCGCGCGCGGCTCATCGCGTGCTCCCAACGAGATTCTTGGCGCCATCCGCGAGCAGGTCGGCGGCGAGCCGCCGGCCGATCGCCTCGGCGTCGTTGACCGGGCCGGTGGCCGACAGCCGAACGGCATCGGAGCCGTCGGCCGCGGTCACCGAGCCGCGGAGGAACAGTTCCGGACCGCGCTCGCCGTCGGCGAGCACGGCGAGGGCACCGACCGGGGCGGTGCATCCCGCCTCGAGGCCGGCCAGCAGGGCGCGCTCGGCCAGGACCGCGGCCCGGGAGTCGGCATGGTCGAGCGCGGCGAGCTGCGCCACCAGCTCGCCGTCGGACGCGCGGCACTCCACCGCGAGCGCGCCCTGCGCCGGCGCTGGCAGCACCATCAGCGGATCGAGCGTCTCGGTCACCGCGTCCAGCCGATCAAGCCGGGCCAGCCCGGCGCGGGCCAGCACCACCGCGTCCAGCTCGCCGGCGGTCACCTTGCGCAGCCGGGTGTCCACGTTGCCGCGGATCGGCAGGACCTCGAGGCCCAGCCCGAGCGCGAGGATCTGTGCGGCCCGGCGCGGTGCCCCGGTGCCGATGACGGCACCGACCGGCAGCTCGGCCAGGGTGAGCCCGTCGCGCGCGACCACCACGTCGCGCGGGTCCTCGCGGGCCGGCACCGCGGCGACGACCAGCCCCGGCTCCGGCGCCGTGGGCAGGTCCTTGTACGAGTGGACCGCGACGTCGATATCGCCGCTGAGCAGCGCGTCGCGCAGCGCCGACACGAACACCCCGGTGCCGCCGATCTGGGTGAGCGCGGCGGCCGACCGGTCGCCGGTCGTCACGATCTCGACCGCCTCGGCCTTGATCTCCAGGCCGGCCAGCGCGGCGATGACCGTCCCCGTCTGGCTGCGCGCCAGCGCGCTGCCCCGCGTTCCGATCCGCAGCGGAGGCCCCGTCCGCACCGCTTCCGTCGCACCCCGCTCGCGCTGCGAGCCCTCGCGCTCAGTCATGGCTGCCGCCTCCCTCGTGCGGGAGTACGGCCGCGGCGACCGCAGCGGTTGCGGCCGGGTCCAGATCAAACAACTCACGCAACGCGTCCGCGTAGGCGCCACCGCCCGGACGCTCGGCCAGCTGCTTGATCCGTACGGTCGGCGCGTGCAGCAGGGTCTGCACGACCCGGTGCACGGTGCGGGCGACCTCGGCCCGGGCGGTCTCGTCCAGCCCGGGCAGCCGGGCGTCCAGCCGGGCCAGCTCGGCGTCGACCAGCTCGGCCGCCCGGGCCCGCAGCGCGGTCACCGTCGGGGCGACCGCGGTGGCCCGCCGGGCGCCGAGCCGGCCGGCGACCTCCTCGCCGACGATCTGCCTGGCCCGCTCCACGTCCCGGTGCGCGCCGAGCCGGATCGCCGGCTGCTGCAGCGCGGCCAGATCGAGGTAGTGCACGCCGGGCAGGACGCCGGCGGCCCCGTCGAAGTCCCGCGGCAGCGCCAGGTCGAGCAGCACCAGCGGCCGGCCGGCGCGGGCCGGCAGCGCCTCCTCGACCGTCGTCGCGGCCAGCACGGCGCCGACCGCGCCGGTGCAGCCGACGACGAGGTCGGCGGCGGCCAGCTCGACCGGCACCGCGTCCAGCGGCACCGCCCGCGCCGGCGCGCCGACCTGCGCGGCCAGCCGCTCGGCCCGGCGTGGGGACCGATTCGCCACCACGATCTCGCCGACGCCGGCCCGGGCCAGCGTGGCCACGGACAGCGCTCCCATCGAGCCGGCACCGATCACCAGCGCCTGCTTGCCGGGCAGCGGGCCGAGCAACCGCTCGGCCTCGGACAGCCCGACCGAGACGACCGAGGCGCCGGCGCGGTCGATCCCGGTCTCCGAGTGCACCCGCTTGCCGGCCCGCAGGGCGTGCTGGCACAGCTCGTGCAGCTCCCGGTTGACCGCGTCCAGCTCGGCGGCGGCCGCGTACGCGGCCCGCAGCTGGCCGAGGATCTGCGACTCGCCGACCACCATCGAGTCGAGCCCGGCCGCCACCGAGAACAGGTGCAGCACGGCCGCGTCCTCGTAGTGCACGTACAGGTGCTCGCCGAGTGAGGGCAGGTCGAGGTCGACCCGGTTGGCCAGCGCGGCCGAGGCGTCCTCCAGGCCGCCGTGGAACCGGTCGACCTCCGCGTAGATCTCCACCCGGTTGCAGGTGGACAGCACCAGGACCTCGCTGACGTGCTCGCCGCGCAGCAGCTCGTCGAGCATCTCGGGGAGCTCGTCGGCGCCGACCGCGGCCCGTTCGAGCAGCGAGACCGGTGCGGTCCGGTGGGACAGCCCGACGACGAGGAGGCTCATCCGACCCCCTCCAGCGCGCTGCCGCCGATCGGTCGGATCTTGCGCTGCTCGTGGAAGGACAGGATCTGCAGCTCGATCGCGAGGTCGACCTTGCGCACGTCCACTCCGTCCGGCACGACCAGAACGGTCGGCGCGAAGTTGAGGATGCTCGTGACGCCGCAGTCGACCAGCTGGTCGCAGACGGCCTGGGCCGCGTGCGCCGGGGTGGCGATGACGCCGATCGCGATGTCCAGCTCGCTGACCACCTCGGGCAGCTCGTCGACGTGCCGCACCACCAGCCCGGCGATCTTCTCACCGATCCGGTTGGGGTCCGCGTCGAGCAGCGCCGCGATGTGGAAGCCCCGGGTGGCGAACCCGCCGTAGCCGGCCAGCGCGTGGCCGAGGTTTCCGACCCCGACCAGGGCGACCGCGAGCCGCCGGGTGAGGCCGAGGGTGTTCTCGATGCGCTCGACCAGCACGCCCACGTCGTAGCCGACGCCGCGGGTGCCGTACGAGCCGAGGTGGGAGAGGTCCTTGCGCAGGTTCGCCGAGTTCACCCCGGCGGCGGTGGCCAGCTCCTCGGACGAGACGGTGACCACACCCTGCTCGGCCAGCCCGGACAGCACCCGCAGGTAGACAGCCAGCCGGGCGACCGTCGCCTCCGGCACGGCGCGGCTGCCCCGGCGCACCTCGTGCACCTGGTGCACGTCACCGCCGGAGGCACCGGAGGCACCGGAGGCACCGGAGGCACCGGAACCGCTGGAGCCGCCGGAGCCGGCCGAGCCACCGGAGCGGGTCGGCAGCGTCGAGCGCACCGCCCGGCCGATCGCCGCCCTGGCCCGCCGCACGCCGCCCGCGGACGACTCGCCCGGAACCCCCTCGTCCGGCGTCGCAGCGTGCTGGTCGGTCACGTCGGGACTCCTGCTCCCGCGCGCCCCGTGCACCACCCGATGTGGGGAGCACCGGCGCGCTGTGGTATCGGCTCACATCTCCACGAACACCGTAGCCACTTGTGAATGCGTTCACAAAATCGACGGCGGCCCCTATGGAACCAATTCAACCGGTCGGGTAGTCCACACCCCAGGCAGCGGGAGGTGGTGGGGGTGAACGCGAGCGGTCGGCGGCGCGTCCTGGCGGTCTCCGGCGCCTTCCTGGCCGCGGTCGCGGTGGTGTTCGCGGTCGCCGCGCCGCTGTCCGGCCCACCTGCCGCGCCGGCCCGGACGGATGCCGGGACGACGGGGGCGGTCGTCGCCGCGGGCGGTGGTGGGCGGCTGCCGGCCGGCAGTGGCGACACCGTCTGCGGCGACGTCCGGTTCGACCGGTCGCAACTGCCGGGTCGGACCGCGACCCCGGCCAACGGTGACTGGCCGACCGCGGCCGCCGCCGACCTGCTGCGCCTGCGCGGCTGGCCCCGGGCGGTGCCGTTCGACGTCGCGCACTGGACCGTCGTCCTGCGCGGCACCGCCGGCGTGCTGGTCGCCTTCCTGCCCGGTACCGGGTTCGGCTACCTGCCGATCCACCAGGCGGCGGGCGGAGGCTGGTCGGTCGGGCCGCCGTGCACGCCGCGCTGACGCGCCGCGACCCCCCGTCATGCCCAGCGGTCTCCTCGGCGACGGCCGTCCCACGGCCGGGCGCGACGCCCGGCAAGCGACGCGTCCCGGTCTGCGACACGGCACCGACCCCGACCCGATAGCGACCGCCGGCAGCGAGCCCGGCAGCGAGCCCGGCAGCGAGCACCGGCAGCGAGCACCGGCAGCGAGCTCAGCGGAGGGCGCGGCGGAGCCGACCCTCGTCTATCCGCCAGTAGCCGAGCTCCTTGCCGTCCACCCGCACCACCGGCACCAGCTCGCCGAACTCGGCCCGCAGCGCCGGATCGGCGTCGATGTCGGTCTCGGTCCAGCCCACGCCGGTCTCGGCGGTCACCCTCTCGACCAGCCGCCGGGCGTCGTCGCACAGGTGACAGCCCGTACGGGAGAGCAGCTCGACGGTCCGGGTCGCCACGCTGCGAGTCTACGGACCGCCCTGCTGGGTAGATCGAGGTCATGACGAGTGCACCCCAGCCGAACGAGCTCGGCTACGCCGTCGAACCCGCGCTCGAGGCCCGCAACGTCGACCCGGACGCCACGGACGAGGCCGAACCGCAGCCGACGTACACCGGCGACATGCCGGACGACCCGGAGGAGGCCAAGCACTACCGCCCGGGCGAGGAGGACGAGTGACCGAGATGCGACCCGACCCGGACAGCGACCTGGCCGGTGAGGAGAGCGAGTACGGCGACGACACCGGGTTCGCCGCCGAGGCGACCCGGGTGCCCGGTGCCGACCACGACCGCCCGGACGCCGACCGCGACGACACCGGGGGGCTCACCGTCGAGGACGAGCACCCCGGCGACGGCGCCGACTGACGTCCGGCGCCGGTTGCTCAGCGCAGCTGTGACTTGATCACCTTGCCGGTCGCGGTGTGCGGCAGCTCCGACACGAACTCCACCGCGGCCGGCAGCTTGAACCGGGCCAGCGAGCGTGCCGCCCAGTCCAGCAGCTCCTGCTGGGTGGGCGCCGCGCCGGCGGCCGGGACCACATAGGCCAGCACGCTCTCGTCGCCGCGCTCCGGCTCGGGCCGGCCGACCACCGCGGCCTCGGCCACGCCGGGGTGCGCGGCGAGCACCGCCTCGACCTCGGCCGGGTAGACGTTGAAGCCGCTGACCAGGATCAGCTCGGTCCGCCGGTCGACAAGGTGCAGGTCACCGTCGTCGTCCGCGTACGCCACGTCGCCGGTCGGCCACCAGCCGTCGGCATCCGGCCCGTCCGCGCCGTCCGGCCAGTATCCGGAGAACAGGTTCGCCCCGCGGACCACGATCTCGCCCGGACCGCCGCCGGGGCCGACGAGGTCGAGCTCGCCCGGCCCGTCCTCGCCCTCCGGTTCCGGTTCCGGCTCGACCTCGCCTCCGTTCGCCTCGACCAGCCGCAGCTCGACGCCGGGGATCACCCGGCCCACCGAGCCCGGCTTCGGCGTTCCACCGACGAGCGTCGAGGTGAGCACCGGCGCCGCCTCGGTCAGCCCGTACCCCTCGTAGACGGAGATGCCGGCCGCGCCGAGCGCGAGCAGGGTGGTCGGCGGCAGCGGCGCGGCCCCCGAGGTGGCCAGCCGCACGCCGGCGAACGCGGCCCGCAGCCCGGGCTCGGCGACCCAGCGGACATACATGGCCGGGACGGCGGGCACGGCCGTGATCCCGTGCCGGCTGATCAGCTCCAGCGTCTCCGCCGGGTCGAAGTGGTCGACCAGCACGCCGGTCGCGCCGGCCCTCGTCAGCAGGCCGAGCCCGGGGTTCAGCCCGTACGCGTGGAACAGCGGGACGGCCAGCAGCACCACGTCGTTCGGCAGCACCGGGGTCGGCCAGAGCGCCGCGCACTGCTCGAGGTTGGCCAGCAGTGCGCGGTGGCTGAGCATCGCGCCGCGCGGCTTGCCACTGGTGCCGCTGGTATAGCCGAGCACGGCCAGGTCTTCCGGCGAGCGCGGCACGTGCCGGTACGCCAGCTCCGGCGCGTCGGCGAGCAGGCCGGGCAGCGGCAGCGTGCCGTCCGGGCCGGACGGCGCGGCGACCAGCACGTGCCGCAACTCGCCGGTACGCAGCGCGTCGGCCTCGCCGATCACGTGCACCGACGAGGTCACCAGCGCGCGGGCGCCGGAGTCCCGCAGCAGGTGGGTCAGCTCGGGCCCGGTGTAGCCGGTGTTGGCCGGCACGGCGACCAGCCCGGCCCGCAGCGCGCCGAAGTAGAGCGCCGGGAAGTCCACCGAGTTGCCGAGCTGGAGCACGATCCGGTCGCCGGCGGCGAGGTCGAGCCCGCGCAGCGCGGCCGCCGCCCGGTCGACCAGCTCGTCGAGCTCGGCCCAGGTCAGCGTCGCCGGCCCGGACAGCAGCGCGGGCCGGTCGCCGGCCCGCTCGGCCGCGCGGGTGACCAGGTCGGCGACGGTGTGCACCGCCGCGGCGGGCTCCTCCACGCCGCTGAGTCTGGCACAGCCCGGTCCGGCGACCCGGCTGTCCCGACCGCCCGCCGGCGTCGGCGGACGGGCCTCGCCCGTTCACCTCCCCGTCGCCCGTACGCGCCGCCGCCGCTGCCCGAGCGGCCTACGCTCGGGGTCGGACGGTTCCCGGACGCGGGAGGAAGGTGAGTCAACCGTGTCGCGGCTGAAGCTCCGGTCCCGGGAGACCCGGGACGCCCGTGCCGTGCTGGCCGGCACCGCGTCGGCCGCCGCCGCGGAGGTCGAGAGCGCCCTCGAGGTGCCGCCCGACCCGACCGCCGGAGCGTTCTTCGACGTCGACAACACGATCGTCGCGGGCGCGTCGATCTACCATTTCGCCCGCGGGCTGGCCGCCCGCGACTTCATCACCACCCGGGACATCCTCGACTTCGCCTGGCAGCAGGTGAAGTTCCGGGTCGGCGGCAAGGAGTCGGCCGAGGGGATGGTCTCCGCCCGGGAGGCCGCGCTGGCGTTCGTGGCCGGCAAGCAGGTGGACGAGATCGTCCGGCTCGGCGAGGAGATCTACGACGAGCTGATGGCCGAGCGGATCTGGGCCGGCACGCAGGCGCTGGCCCAGCTGCACCTCGACGCGGGTCAGCGGGTCTGGCTGGTCACCGCCACCCCGGTCGAGCTTGCCTCGATCATCGCCCGCCGGCTCGGCCTGACCGGCGCGCTCGGCACGGTCGCCGAGGTGGTCGACGGGCAGTACACCGGGCGGCTGGTCGGCGAGCCGCTGCACGGAGCGGCCAAGGCGGCCGCGGTGCTCGCGCTGGCCGACCGGGAGGGGCTCGACCTCGACCGGTGCTCGGCGTACAGCGACTCGATCAACGACCTGCCGATGCTGTCCGCAGTGGGCCGGGCGGTGGCCGTCAACCCCGACTCGGCGCTGCGGATGCAGGCGCGGGCCCGCGGCTGGGAGATCCGCGACTTCCGCACCGGCCGGAAGGCGGCGAAGGTCGGGGTCCCGGCCGCTCTCGGGGTCGGTGCGGTCGCCGGCGGCGCGGCCGCCGGCGTCAAGCTGCTGCGGCGGCGCGGATCGTGACGGTGGCCGGCCCCCGCGAGGGCCGGCCACCGTGTCGTCGACTCAGGCGGGCTGCAGCTCGCGCACCGGCTGCTGCTCGACCGACGCCTCGTGGTCGTCCGCGCCCTCGACCTGCACCCCGGGCAGGATCCGGTCCAGCCAGGCCGGCAGCCACCAGTTCGCCCGGCCGAGCAGCTGCATCACCGCGGGCACCAGCAGCATCCGGACGACCGTCGCGTCGATGAGGATCGCCGCCGCCATCCCGACCCCGATCACCTTGAGGAAGATCACCGGGCTCGGCACGAATGCGGCGAACACCGCGATCATGATCGCCGCGGCGGCGGTGACGACCCGCGCCGTCCGGGCCAGCCCCTCGGTCACGCTGCGCGTGTTGTCTCCGGTCCGCAGCCACCGCTCCCGGATCCGGCTGAGCAGGAAGACCTCGTAGTCCATGGACAGCCCGAACAGCACCGCGAACATCAGCACCGGGATGAACGCCGGCAGCGGGGTCGGGGTGTCGATCCCGATCAGCCGGCCGGCCCAGCCGCCCTGCAGCACCAGCGCCACCACCCCGTACGCGGCCGCGAGCGAGAGCAGGTTGAGCACCGCGGCCTTGATCGCCACGGCCAGGCTGCGGAACACGGTGAGCAGCAGCAGGAACGACAGCCCGACCACGCCGCCGATCAGCAGCGGCAGCCGCGAGGCCATGTCCTCGTTGGTGTCCACCGCGGCCGCGGTCACGCCGCCGACGTGGATGCCGGTGCCGGCGACCTCGTCGCGCAGCGTGCGGACCAGCCGCTCGGTGTCGGCCGACTGCGGGCTGCTCGTCGGCACCACGGTCATCATCGCGGCACCGCCGCCGGGCGCGGCCTGCGGCGGGGTCACCGCCGCCACCCCGGGCGTGCCGGCGACCCGGTCCCGCACCTTGGCCAGCTCGGCCCCGTCGTCGGTGGAGACCAGCAACAGCGGGCCGTTCGCGCCCGGGCCGAAGCCGTCGGCGAGCATGTCGTACGCCTGCCGCGTGGTGGTGCTGGCCCGGTCGTTGCCGGCGTCCGGGAAGCCGTAGCGGACGCCGAGGAACGGCGTCGCCAGCAGCGCGAGCAGCGCGACCCCGCCGCCGAGGGCCAGCCACGGCCGGCGCTGCACCCCGACCGCCCAGCGGGCGCCCAGCGGCCGGCGCGAGGACCGCGGCACCGGCAGCCGCAGCCGGTCGATCCGGTGCCCGACGAAGCCGAGCAGCGCCGGCAGCAGCGTCACCGCCGCCAGCATGACCACGAGCACCGCGATGATCGTGACCACGGCGGCACCGCGCATCGAGGTCAGCCCCATCCCGAACAGGCCGAGCAAGCTGACCACGACCGTCGAACCGGCCACCAGCACGGCCCGGCCGGCGGTGTCCGCGGTGGCCATCGTCGCGCCGCGCGGCGACAGCCCACGGCCGAGGTACTCCCGGTAGCGGGTGACCATCAGCAGCACGTAGTCCACACCGACGCCGATGCCCATCATGGCGGCGAGCGAGGTCGACCAGTCCGGCACGTCGATCACCGCGGCGACGACGCCGACCAGCGAGGCGCTCACCCCGAGGCCGACCAGCGCGACGAGGATCGGCAGCCCGGCGGCGACGACCGAGCCGAAGACCAGCAGCAGGATGACCGCAGCGGCGGCGATGCCGATGCCCTCCGAGCCGATGTCGCCCTGGGTGGCCGTCTGGACCACCTGGCCGCCGAGCGCGACCTGCACGCCCGGGCGGTCCGCGGCCTCGGCCAGGTCGATGATCCGCTGGGTGTCCTCGACCGGCATCGCGTCCGGGTTCGGCGCGTCGAGCTGGACCGTGGCGTGCACGATCCGGCCGTCCGGGGAGATCGTGCCCTGCTGCCCGTACGGGCTTGGCGCGGCGACGACGTGCGGGACGGTGGCGATCCGGCCGAGCAGGCCGTCCACCGTTGCCCGTACGGCCGGGTCGGTCACCCGGCCGTCGGCCCGGACCACGACGTCGACCTGCTCGCCGGCCGCGGCCGGGAACCGCTCGGCCAGCAGGTCCTGGGCGGCCCGGGAGTCCGAGCCGCGGGCGGTGTAGTCGGCCTTGAAGTCGCCGGACGCCACCTGGGAAAGGCCGACCGCGGCGACGACCGCGGCCAGCCAGAGCACGACCACCAGCACGCGCCGGCGGTGCGCGGCGCCGGCGAGCCGGCCGAGCACTCCCACCTGCGGATCGGGAATCATCTTCGCCTCCGTTATGACTCTTCGCGTTGGAACAGTGCCTAGCAGAGCGAAGAGAGGTAACATTGTCAAGAGGCTTAGCTGATGGGAAGCTGAGACCCTGAGCACGGGCTCAGGAACGGGCCGTACGGGGCTCAGCTACGAAAGGTGGTGCCGGTGCGGACCAGGCGCGAGACCGCCCGGGCGGCGACGGTCCAGGAGATCAAGGACACGGCGCTCGCCCTGATGCGGACCCAGGGCACGGTCGACGTCAGGCTCTCCGACGTCGCCCGGGAGATGCGGATGTCGGCACCGGGTCTCTACCGCTACTTCGAGGGGCGGGAAGGCCTGCTGACCGCCTTGATCGTGGACGCGCTGACCGAGCTGGCCGATCGGGTCGAGAAGGCCCGCGACACACTGCCAGAGACCGACCCGGGCGGCCGGTTCCTGGCAGTGGCGATGGCGTACCGGCAGTGGGCGCTGGACGACCGGGAGGGCTTCACGCTGGTGTTCGGCCCGGCGCTCGCCGGCTTCGAGAAGGGCCACCAGGCGCAGGCGGTCGCCAGCCAGGAGGGCCCGGACAAGGCTGCGGCGCTGCGGGCCATGGACGCACTGCGCAGCCTGGCCAGGGACGCCGACCAGCAGGGCGTCCGCCGGCCGCTGCCGCTGACCAACCTGCCGCCGGCGCTGGTGGAGGCGTTGTGCGACGCGCACCTACACGGTGCCGACCCCGCCACCGAACTGGCGATGGCGCATTGCTGGGCGTCGCTGCACGGGTTCGTGACGCTCGAGGTCAACGGCAACCTCAGCTGGCACGGGCCCACGGTCCGCGAGCAGATGTTCCTCGGGCTGACCCGGCTGCTCGTCGCGCTGATCGGGCTGCCGGAGCCGGCCGCCGGCTGGCCCGAGGGCACCCCGGCGCCGTGACTCAGCCGAAGACGGAGCGGCGCTGCAGCAGCAGCCGGTAGAGGGTCTGCTGGATGGTCTCGCGGACCTGGTCGGTCAGGTTGAACACGAGCATCGGGTCCTCGGCGCCGTCCGGGTCGAGCGAGCCGGTCTCGATCGGCTCGCCGAACTCGATGTACCACTTCGACGGCAGCGGGATCGCGCCCAGCGGGCCGAGCAGCGGCCAGGTCGGGGTGATCGGGAAATAGGGCAGGCCGAGCACCCGGGCCAGCGTCCGGGCGTTGCCGATCATCGGGTAGATCTCCTCGGCCCCGATGATCGAGCACGGGATGATCGGCGCCCGCGCCCGCAGCGCCGCCCCGACGAACCCGCCGCGGCCGAACCGCTGCAGCTTGTAGCGGTCCCCGTACGGCTTGCCGATGCCCTTGAAGCCCTCCGGCCAGACCCCGACCAGCTCCCCCATCATCAGCAGCCGCTCGGCGTCCGGGTTGCAGGCCAGCGTCTGCCCCGACTTGCGGGCCAGCGGGCCGAGCCCCGGAGTACGGAAGACCAGGTCGGCGCCGAGCATCCGCAGGTGCCGGTGCGCCGGGTGGTGGTCGAGCAGCGCCAGCGCGGTCATCACCGCGTCCAGCGGCAGCGTGCCGGAGTGGTTGGCGACGACCAGCGCGCCGCCGGTGGACGGCACGTTGTGCAGGCCGGAGGCCTCCACCCGGAACCACTTCTCGTACAGCGGGCGGAACGGCGGGGCCAGCACGTGCAGGGTGAGGTCGCGGTCGAAGCCGAACTCGTCCACCGCGTAGTCGCCGGTGATCCGGCGGCGCAGGAAGGCGAGGCCACCGGCGATCCGCCGCTCCCAGTCCGGCCGGTCCGCCTCGGGCTCGGCGACCGGGACGGCCCGCGGACGCCGCGGCGGCTCGTCGCCGTCGCCGTGCAGCGGGATCACCCGCGCGTCACCCACGGCGCGCCCCCGCCGAGCTCGCCGCCGCGGCCACCCGGACCGCGTCGAGGATCGCGCCCTCGGCCCGGCGTACCGCGGCCGGCGGCACCCGCATCCCCATCCCGCGGTCCCGGACCACGTCGTCGAACGCCGCCACCGTGTCGTACCGGGGCGTGTAGCCGAACTCGGTCCGCAGCCGGGTCGTGTCCACCACCCGGCCGAACTCCAGGAAGCTCAGCTGCTCCCGGGAGAAGTCGAGCAGCCCGGCCCGGCGTACCAGCCCGCCGGCGACGTACACGACCGGCGCCGGCACCGGGACCGGCACCCGCCCGGCCCGGCGGACCATCTGGGACAGCAGCAGCACCCCGGCGCCGCCGACGTTGACCGTGCCGGGCCGCCCGGAGTTCGTCGCCAGCCGCAGCACCGCGAGCGCGTCGTCGGCGTGCAGCAGCTGCACCCGCGGGTCGAAGCCGAGCACGGTCGGCACCACCGGCAGCCGCAGGTAGCGCAGCAGCAGGCTGTCCGCGCCGGGCCCGATCACGTCGGTGAACCGCAGCACGGCCACCGAGACGTCCGGCCGGCGGCGGGCGAACCCGCGCACGTAGCCCTCGACCTCCACGGAGTCCTTCGCGTATCCCGACCGGGGCAGCGAGCGCGGCTCCATCTCCTCGGTGAACAGCGCCGGGTCGCGGGAGGACGAGCCGTAGACCGCGGTCGAGGACTTCACCACGAGCTGCCGCACCGACGCCGACTTCTGGCAGGCGGCGAGCAGCTGCATGGTGCCGATGACGTTCATCTCCTTCATCGACGCGCGGCCGCCGGCGGCCCGGGGCACCGCGGTGATGTTGAGATGAACGACCGTGTCGACCGCCGCGGTGGCGATCACCTTGGCGATGAGCGGGTTGCGGATGTCGGCTCGGACGAACTCGGTGCGGCCGAGCGGCAGCTCCCGCGGCGGCGGGACCGTGTCGACGCCGATGATCCGTTCGATCGAGGGGTCGTCGGCCAGCAGCGCGGCGAGCCTCCCGCCCAGGTGGCGGCTGACTCCGGTGACGAGGACCACGGACGGTGGCACAGTGGCTCCCCCTCATGTCCGCGAGCGGAAATGGTACCGCCGGCGACCCGGGTGAGCGCGGCCGAGCTAGCTCGGTGGGCCGTCGACGACCGAGACCTTGGTCGCGGCCTGGCCGAGGTGCCGGTGCACCCGGCCGAGCACCACCGCCTCGCCCGAGGCGGCCCGCAGCGTCCGGTCGGCGCGGCCGCCGTTCACCGCGATCGTGATCGCGCGGAACGCGTCCTCGCAGACCACCGTGCGCCCGCCCGGCACCTCGCCGAAGGTGAGCGTGAACGGCACCTCCGAGGTCCGGCCGCCGCAGCGCAGCTCGACCAGGTCGCCGAGCTGGATCCCGGCCGCCTCGAGGTCGCTGCGGCGCATGTTGAGCGCGAGGTTGCCGAAGTGGTCGACCATCCGGATCTCGCCGTGCACGTGGTCGCCGTGCACCTTGGGCTCGCTGACCCGGGCCTTGACCAGCGAGTCGGGGTCGAGCCGCGGGCCGACCTCGGCCAGCGGGACGCCGTTGGCCAGGTGTGCGGTGACCGGGGCGAACACGTCCCGGCCGCGGAAGGTGCGCGACGGCGTCTCCGCCCACAGTCGCGGCTCGGCCAGCTCGTACGCCTCGGCGACGCCGCCGGCGACCTGCCAGGCCCGGAAGGCGAGCCCGTTGTCGGGCGCGACGACCACGGAGCCGTCCCGGCACAGCACGGCGACGCCCCGGTTGTTGGTGGCGGTGAACGGGTCGACGAGGGCCAGGTGCACGCCGGTCGGCAGGTATGGCCAGGCCTCGGCGAGCATCTCGCCGCCCATGGTCACGTCCTGCGGGCGCACCTGGTGGCAGACGTCGATGATCCGCACGTGCGGCGCGATCCGCGCGACGACGCCCTTGCAGACCCCGACCAGGTGATCGTCGAGGCCGTAGTCGGAGAGGAACGTGACCCAGTCCGACCTCGTTGTCGGGGTGGTCATGGTCCGGCCGTCTACTTCTTGTTGCGGCGCTGCACCCGCGTGCGCTTGAGCAGCTTGCGGTGCTTCTTCTTCGCCATGCGCTTGCGGCGCTTCTTGATGACCGAACCCATGCCCGGAGCCTACGTGACGATCGGGCTCAGGCGTCAGCCGGCCTCGATGAACGCGTCCCGGAGGTAGTCGTGGACGGCCTTCTCCGGCACTCGGAAGGACCGGCCGACCCGGACCGCGGTCAGCTCACCCGAGTGGACCAACCGGTAGACCGTCATCTTCGACACGCGCATCAGGTTGGCCACCTCGGCCACGGTCAGGAACTTGACCTGAGCCAGCGGCGGATCGGGCGGTTGCGAAGACGACATGGCTCACCAGACCTCGGCACGTGTCGCGGCGCCGGCTTCCCCTCCGGCGACGACGGACACGCACGTGCTCCCTGCAGGGTAGCGGTACTGGAGTGACAGGTGCGACGCCGGCACTCATTCGCTGCGCAGCGCGACCACCGGGTCGAGCCGACCGGCACGGCGTGCCGGTGCCACGCCGAAGAACACGCCGACCGCCGCCGACACGCCGAAGGCCAGCGCGATCGACCACCAGGCCACCGCGGTCGGCAGCGGGGTGAACTGGCCGACCACGACGGCCACGCCGACCCCGATACCGATCCCGATCAGGCCGCCGAGCGTGGTCAGCAGCACCGCCTCCAGCAGGAACTGCACCAGCACGTCCCGCTGCCGCGCCCCGACCGCCTTGCGCAGGCCGATCTCCCGGGTCCGCTCCCGCACGCTGACCAGCATGATGTTGGTGATCCCGACGCCGCCGACGAGCAGGCTGATCCCGGCGATCGCCGCCAGCACGAGCGTGAGCAGGCTGAGGATCCGGCCGACCACGCCGAGGATCTGCTCCTGGGTGACCGCAGAGAACGTCTCGCCCGGGTAGCGCTTCTCCAGCTCGGCGACGATCCGGTCGCCGAGCTGGCCGATCGTGGCCCGGTCCGGCGCCTTGACCGCGATCCCGTCGACCCGGTTGGTGCCGAGCAGCCGCTGCGCGGAGGTGATCGGGATGTAGACGGTGAGGTCGGGGTCGGCGCCGGCGAGCCCGCCGGTGCCGGTCTTCGCCGTCACGCCCACCACCCGGAACCGCACGCCGGCGACGGTGAGCTGGCGGCCGACCGCGTCCTGGCCGGGGAACAGCGAGTCGGCCGCGGACGAGCCGAGCACGGCGACCCGGCGGCGAGTGTCCACATCGGACCGGCTGAGGAACTGGCCGCGGGCGACCGGCCGGACGAACACCTCCGGCACGGTCTCGGTCACCCCCTGCACGGTCGCGAAGACCTCCTGCTCGCCGGCCCGCAGCGTCTCGCCGCTGGTCACGGTCGCGGCCACCCGCTGCGGGTCGCCGGCGATCCGGCCGATGTCGTCGACGTCGGCCAGCGTGAGCCGGGACGAGGTCGGCGAGCTGCCGAAGGTGATCTCGCCCGGGACGACCAGCAGCAGGTTGGAGCCGAGGCCCTCGACCTGGCCCTCGACGTACTGCTTGGCGCCGGTGCCGATCGCCACCAGCATCACCACCGCGGCGACACCGATGATCACGCCGAGCATGGTGAGCAGGCTGCGCAGCCGGTTCGCGCGCAGCGCGGTGACCGCGATCCGCCACGCCTCGCCCAGCCTCACGGCGTCGGCTCCTCGGACAGACCGCGTTCGCTCGCCCACGCCTCCGGCGCGCGCTCCCAGAGCTCGGCGAGACCGTCCCGCATGCGCAGCTGGCGGTGGGCACGGGCGGCGATGTCCAGGTCGTGCGTGACGACGACCAGCGCGACGCCGCGGTCCCGGTTGAGCGCCTCCAGCAGGTCCATCACCTCGGCGCCGCGGACACTGTCCAGGTTGCCGGTCGGCTCGTCGGCGAGGATCACCTGCGGGTCGCCGACCAGCGCCCGGGCGATCGCGACCCGCTGCTGCTCGCCGCCGGAGAGCTGGTTGGGGGTGTGGTCGAGGCGATGCTCCATGCCGACCGCCCGCAGCGCCTGCTCGGCGCGGCGGCGCCGCTGCGACCGCCGCACGCCCCGGTAGACCAGCGGCATCGCCACGTTGTCCACCGCGCTGGTCCGCGGCAGCAGCTGGAACGACTGGAAGACGAAGCCGATCGTCTCGTTCCGGATCCTGGCCAGCTCGTCCTGGTCGAGCCCGGCAACGTCCCGGCCGCCGACCCGCAGCGTCCCGCCAGACGGCCGGTCGAGCGCCCCGAGCAGGTGCATGAGGGTGGACTTGCCGGAGCCGGACGGCCCGACCACGGCGAGGTAGTCGCCCGCCTCGACCCGCACCGACACCCCGCGCAGGGCCTGTACGGTGCTGTCGCCCAGCTCGTACGTGCGGGTGACGTCGACCGCCTCCAGCGCGGCCGGGCGCTCGGTGCCGGTCAGGGCAGCTCCTGCCCCTCCCGGACCTGGTCCACCCCGCGGACCACGACCTGCTCGCCGACCCGCAGCCCCGCGGTGACCGCGACCTGGTCCTCCCCCTGGGTGCCGACCGTGACGTTCCGGCGGCGCGCGTGCGAGTCCTCGACGACCCAGACCGCGTCCCGGTCGCCGTCCCGGACGATCGCCGTCGCCGGCACCGAGACCGCGTCGGTGGCCGTACGGACCTTGAGGTCGGCGACCGCGCTCATGCCCGGGCGCGGCGTCGGCGCCCGGCTGCCGTCCGGCATGGTGCCGGCCGCCAGGGTGAGCCTGGCCCGGTAGCTCACGCCGCCGCGGGCGGACTGGGTCGGCGACAGGCCGACCGAGGCGACCGTGGCCGGGTAGCGCCCGCCAGGAACGGCGTCCAGCTCCGCGTCGGCCTTCACCCCTGGCTTGACCAGGAACACGTCGGTCTCGTCGACGTCGGCCTGCAGCGAGAGGCGGGACACGTCGACGATCGTGGCCAGCGTGGTGCCGGCGCCGACCGGCGCACCGACGGTCACCGGCCCGGCGGTCTGCACCTGTCCGCCCGCGCCGCCGGTGCCGCTGCCGCCGGTGGGCAGTGCGCCGCCGAGTGCCGAGGCGGCCTGCTGCTGCTGGTCGGCGGGGAGCTGCGAGAGCACGTCGCCGAGGTCGGCGCCGCTGCTCTGGCCGCTGCTGCTCCCGCCGAGTTGCACGGTGCCGCCGATCGGCGCGGTGACCTCGAGCGCGTCGACCGCGTCCTGCGCGACCTGGACCGCGGTCTGCGCCTGCACCCGCTGGGCGGCGGTGAGCGAGCCGATCGCCGCGTTGAGGTTGCCGATGCCGGAGTTGATCGCCGCGATCGCCGCCCGTGCTTGCGCGGCGGCCAGCTGGTATTGCCGCTCGGCCGCGGTGATCTGGGTCAGCGCGGCCGCCTTGAGCCGCGGGTCGGGGATGCCGGCGGCGGCGTTGCGGGCGGCGGTGAAGGCGCCCTGGGCGGCGGTGTCGGCCTGGGTCTGGCTGCTGCCGGTCAGCAGCGCCGGGCTCTCCGGCCCGGCCGAGTCGACCTGGGCCAGCGCCGAGCGGGCCTGGGCCAGCCTGGCCTCGGCCTGCGGCGAGGAGATCTGGAACAGCAGGGTGCCGGCGGCGACCCGCTGGCCGTCGCGGACGTAGACCGTCTCGACGGTGCCGGTGGCCGGCGAGGTGATCGTCGTGGTCGCCGCGGCCTGCACGGTCGCCGGTGCCTCGACCACCTCGCTCACCGTCGACCGCCCGACCGCGGCGACCTGGATGCCGGACGAGTTGCCCGTGCACCCGGTCAGCAGCACGGCGCTCACGGCGACCGCCGCGGTGGCGCCCTTGCGCGGCAGCCTCACCGGCCCATCCTAGGTGCGCTTAGCGTCCCCGGCCCGCGGAGCCCGGTGACCCTCAGCCGCCCCTCAGCCGCCGGCCGCGGCGACGGCGGTGGTTGCGGTGAGGCCGGCGCCCGTACCGGGATCACCGGGCTGCCGGCCTGCAGCGACCGGCCACCGCCGCCAGCCGCGCGCGGACGGCTGGGCGAACAACGGATCGCTCAGGCGCGCACTACGTCGATGGCGACCGGGACGGGGTTGCTGACGATGTCCCGGACCGGCGAGAAGCGGGTCAGGCTGGCGAGCTCGGCGAGCTGGTCGTCGTCGAGGTCGCCGCTGGCCTTGATGGTGACCCGGATCTGCTCGAAGCCGGGGCGGGTGCCGTCGTCCAGGCCGAGGAAGCCGTGCAGATCGAGGTCGCCCTCGATCGTGGTCTCCATGCCGTCCAGGACGATGCCCCGGGCGGCGGCGTGGTAGACGATCGTGCCCGACACGCAGGCCGCGAGGGCGTGCAGGACGTACTCGACGGTGTTGGGCGCCCGGTTCTCGCCGAGCAGGACCGGCGGCTCGTCGCTGTCCACCGTGAACGGCTCGGTGCGGGTGGCGTCCTCCTGCCCGGCGCCGTAGAAGTCCTTGATCGTCGTGCGGCTGTGACCGCCGTCGATCCAGTGGTTCCGGGCGCGGAACTGGAACCGGGCCAGCCTCGGATCGGCGCTGACGGCGTCGATGGTTCCGGCGAGGCGGCCGACGTCGACGCCGTTGACGGTACTGGTGACGTGCATGGCGAGCTCCCTTCGTTGTGGCGGTCACCGGCTGGTGGCCCGCCGCGGTTTTAGCACGACCGTTCGTGCTTGATGGACCGTACGACCGATCGTGCTATCTTGTCAACCATGACGACCGGCACGATGAACCAGCGCAGCCGTCCGACCCGGCACCC
Source organism: uncultured Actinomycetota bacterium (assembly GCA_963728945.1). GTDB lineage: Bacteria > Actinomycetota > Actinomycetes > Mycobacteriales > CADCTP01 > CADCTP01. The sequence continues at coordinate 195,203 of CAVSMA010000001.1, forward strand.
GCGGGCCGACGGGGAGCGCACCCGGGGCGCGATCCTGCGCTCCGCCGCGTCGCTGGCCACCGTCGACGGGCTGGAGGGCCTGTCGATCGGGAACCTCGCCGCCGCGACCGGCATCAGCAAGAGCGGCCTCTACGCGCACTTCGGCTCCAAGCAGGAACTCCAGCTGGCCACGGTGGACGAGGCGGAGCGGATCTTCACCGCAGAAGTCATGCAGCCCGCGCTCGCGGCCCGCCCAGGCCGCGGCCAGCTGGCCGCGGTGTGCGAGGCGTTCTTCAGCTATGTGGAGCGCCGCGTCTTCCCCGGCGGCTGCTTCTTCGCGGCCACGGCGCTGGAGATGGGGGCCCGCCCGGGGCCGGTCAGGGACCGGGTTGCCGCGATCTATTCCCGCTTCGCCGCGCAGCTCCAGGAATTCGCGGCCACCGCGATCGAGCAGCACGAGCTTCCCGCTACCGAGAAGCCGGACCGGCTGGCCTTCGAGCTGCACGCGATCCTGCTGGCGGCCGACACCAAGTTCATCCTGCACGACGACCCGGCGGTCCTGGAGCTGGGCCGCCACGTCGTCCGCGACCGGCTCGGGCTCGGCGCCGGGGACGGCTGAGGCGGCGGCCCCTGGCCCGGCGTCGGCTGAGCCGCGGCCGCGTCGGCTGGTCGGACGCCGGCGGAGGGGCTCGCCCAGCGCCTACTCGTACAGGCGGCCGAGCTCGGCTGAGCGGTCGCGGGCGGCTTCGATCGCGTCGAGCAGGGCCGCCCGGACGCCGTGCTTCTCCAGCTCGCGGATCGCGTTGATCGTGGTGCCGCCGGGCGAGGTGACCGCCTCGCGTAGCTTGACCGGATGCTCGCCGGCGTCGCGGAGCATCACCGCCGACCCGAGCGCGGTCTGCACCAGCAGGTCGGCGGCGACCGCGCGCGGGATGCCGAGCAGGATGCCGGCGTCGATCATCGCCTCGACCAGGTAGAAGAAGTATGCCGGGCCGCTGCCGGACAGCGCGGTGACCGCGTCCTGCTGCGTCTCCGGCACCCGGACCACCTTGCCGACCGGGCGCAGCAGCTCCTCGGTCAGCTCCAGGTGCCGCTCCTCGGCGTGCGCGCCGGCCGAGATCGCGCTCATCGCCTGGTCCACCAGCACCGGGGTGTTCGACATGACCCGCACCACCGGCACGCCGGGCGCCAGCCGGTGCGTGTAGTAGGCGGTCGGGATGCCGGCCGCGAGCGAGACCACGAGCGACGAGCGCTGCACGTGCGGCGCCAGCTCGCCGACCAGACCCTCGATGTCCTGCGGCTTCACGGTCACCAGCAGCACGTCGGCGCCGGCCGCCTCGGCCACCGGCACCGCCCGCACGCCGTAGCGCTCCTCCAGCTCCTTGGCCCGCTCCGCCCGGCGCACCACGACGGTGATCTCCTCGACCGGGCGGCCGGCACGCAGCAGCCCGGACAGCAGCGCCTCGCCGATCTTGCCGGCGCCGAGGACCGCGAGCCGGCTCACGACCGGGTCGCCAGCGCGCGCAGGAAGAACGCCACGTTGGCCGGTCGCTCGGCCAGCCGGCGCATGAAGTAGCCGTACCAGTCCACCCCGTACGGCGTGTAGACCCGCACCGGGTGCCCGAGCTCGACCAGCCGGCGCTGCTCGTTCGGCCGGATCCCGTACAGCATCTGGAACTCGTACGAGTCGATCGCGCGGTCGTTGGCCGCCGCCCGGTCCTGCGCGATCGCGATCATCCGCGGGTCGTGGGTGGCGATCATCGGCCGGCCGGCACCGGCCATGAGGATCGCCAGGCAGCGGACGTAGGACTTGTCCACCTCGGCGCGGTCCTTGTACGCGACGTTGGCCGGCTCCTCGTACGCGCCCTTGCACAGCCGGACCCGCGACCCGGCCGTGGCCAGGTCGCGGCAGTCCGCCTCGGTGCGGCGCAGGTAGGACTGCAGCACCGCGCCGGTGGCCGGGAAGTCCTTGCGCACCTCGGCCAGGATCCGCAGCGTCGAGTCGGTCGTGGTGTGGTCCTCCATGTCGAGCGTGACCGTGGTGCCGGCCCGCTCGGCCGCCGCGCAGACCAGGTGCGCGTGCTCCAGCGCGATCCGCTCGCCGTCGCCCGGCAGCGCCTGGCCGACCGCCGACAGCTTGAGGCTGACCTCGACCTCGGGTGTGAGCCCCTCGCCGGCGAGCCGGTCCAGCACGGACAGGTACGCCTTCGCCGCCGCCGCGGCCTGCTCGGGGTCGGTGGTGTCCTCGCCGAGGTGGTCCAGGGTCACCGTCAACCCCTCGCCGACCAGCCGGCGGGCCGCGGCGACTGCGTCCTGCTCGGTCGCGCCGGGCACGAACCGGCGCACCACGTTGCGGGTCAGCGGCGCGGTCTCGACCAGATGCTCGACCGTGGCGTTCCGCGACGCGGCCAGGATCATCGAGCGCATGCGGCTCAGCCTACGGGCGTCGCCGTCGCGACCAGGTGCAGCCGGGTGAAGGCCAGCGCCTCGGCCAGGTCGGCCTCCCGCTCGGCCCGGTCGGCGGCCCGGCGGGTGTTCACCTCGACCACGACCGACCCGGCGAACCTGTCCCGGGCCAGCCACTCCAGCAGCTCGCCGCAGGGCTGGTTGCCGCGGCCGGGCACCAGGTGCTCGTCCTTGGCCACGCCGGTGCCGTCGGCGATGTGCACGTGCGCGAGCCGGCGGCCCATCGTCGCGGCCAGCTCCAGCGGCTCGCTCTGGCTGACCGCGGTGTGGCTGAGGTCGAGCGTGTACGCCCGGTGCGGCTCGACGGTCGGGTCCCAGTCCGGCGCGTACGCCGAGACCTCACGGCCGCGTACCCGCAGCGGGAACATGTTCTCCACCGCGAACCGGACGTCGGTCTCCTCGGCCAGCCGCTCGATGCCCTGCCGGAAGCCGCGCGCGTAGTCGCGCTGCCAGCGGAACGGCGGGTGCACCACCACGGTCGGCGCCCGCAGCTTCTCCGCCGCCGCCCTGGCCCGCTCCAGCTTGATCCAGGGCTCGGTGCCCCAGACCCGCTGGGTGATCAGCAGGCAGGGCGCGTGTACGGCGAGGATCGGCACCGCGTAGTGGTCGGACAGCCGCAGCAGCGCCTCCGGGTCCTGGCTGACCGGGTCGGTCCAGACCATGACCTCGACGCCGTCGTAGCCGAGGCGGGCCGCCAGCTCGAACGCGGCCGCGGTCGACTCCGGGTAGACCGAGGCCGTCGACAGGCCCACCTTGGCCCGCGGCACGGTCACCGGTCGTGAGTTCACCGGTCCAATGTAGGCGCGCGACTACTGCGTCAGTCCCTGCAGGGTGAAGGCGGCCGGCAGCACGGTCAGCACGGTGATGACGACGGCCGTGACGACGGCCGTGAGCAGGTCGAGGTCGCGCCCGTGCCGGCGGCGGAGGGTACGGGCGAGCACCAGCGTGGCGATCGCGGCGACGCCGACCGCGGGCACGGCGTAGAACGGCCAGGTCGACCAGAGCCGGTAGAAACCGAGCCAGACGCCGATGCCGGCGACGGCGCCGGTCACCGTCTGGGCGACGAAGATCGCCCATTGGAGGAGCAACGCCGGCTCGTGCTCGTGCTCATCCTCCGGCTCGTCGTGCTCGGCCTCGCCGGTCTCGCCGTCCTCGTCGTCCTCGGTGGCGAGGCGGAACGCGGAACGGGCGCGGCGGGCGCCGGTGTCGGTGACCTCGTCCGGGTCCGCCGCCGGGCGCGGCGCCAGCGCGGTCGACCCCACCGACTCGGCGAGATCCACCCTGGTCGCGCCGAACCGCGGCTCGGCCGCGTCGGCCCGGCGGCCCGGGCGCGGCTCGCCCAGGTCGACCCTGGGCTCGGCCGGGCCGTCCCGGCGGGTGAGCCGGGGGTCGAGCAGGTCGGCCCGGGTCGCGCCGAACCCCGGCTCCGGCCGGTCGGGCGTCGCGCCCGGGGCGGGCGGGGGCGGCAGTCGGGACTCGTCCGCGCCCAACCGGGAACCGCCGAACCGGGAGCCGCCGAACCGGGACTCGCCCGGGTCGGCGACCGGGGCGTGGAGGCGGGGATCGCCACTGTCCACAAGCGACCCACCAAAGCGCGGCTCGACCACATCCGCCCGGGTCGCGCCGAAACGCGGCTCGCCGCCGCCGAACGGAAGCTCGGCCGGACCCGCGCTCGAACCGCGGAACCGCGACTCGCCGCCATCCCCACGCCGTTCGCCGAACCGGGACTCGCCCGTCGGCCCGCCCAGCCGGGACTCGTCCGCCGGCCCGGCGAACCCGGACGCGGTCGTCGGCCCGCTCAGCCGGGACTCACTCGTCCGCGGGCCCAGCCGGGACTCGCCGGTCGGCCCGGCGAACCCGGACGCGGTCGTCGGCCCGCTCAGCCGGGACTCACTCGTCCGCGGGCCCAGCCGGGACTCGCCGGTCGGCCCGGCGAACCCGGACGCGGTCGTCGGCCCGCTCAGCCGGGACTCACTCGTCCGCGGGCCCAGCCGGGACTCGCCGGTCGGCCCGGCGAACCGGGACTCGATCGTCGGCGCCGACGGCCGGGACTGGCCCGCTGCCGGCCAGGAGTCCGCCAGATCGGCGCGGGTCGCGCCGAAGCGCGGCTCGCGGCGATCGGTGCCGAACCCGTCCGGCGCGCGGAAGCCGGACCCGCCGGCCGCGTCAGGCGCCGGCAGCCCGCGCGGATCGCTCGGCCGGGGGGAGTCCCGAGGCACCGACGGCCGGCCGCCGTACCGAGGCGGCTCCGCACCAGCCGGCAGCCCGACGTCGACGACCCGGTAGGTCTGGCGGTCCCGGTCGCCGCTGTCCTCGACCGAGCGCGGGGCGTACGGGTGGCGGGCGGGTGGGTCCGGAAGCGGCGCGGGCGGCTCACCGGACCCGCGCGAGTGACGTCCCATCCCGCCGCCCTCCCCAACCCGGCTCGGCCACGAACGAGGAATGAGAACGCTTCCGGCGCCCGGAGAGCAAATCGCGTGGCGTAGCGTGACCGGCGTGACGGTGGCGGTGTCGCGCGAGGTCGGGCTCGACTTCGTCCGGGAGTGGGTGGAGTTCACGGACCCCGCCGACGCGGAGCACGTGATCCGGGCCGACCTCACCTGGCTGTGCTCGCGCTGGACGTGCATCTTCGGTCGCGGCTGCCACGGCATCGACAGCGAGCGACCCGACGACGGCTGCTGCACGCACGGCGCCTTCTTCTCGGACACCGCCGACGAGAAGCGGGTCAACCGCGCCTCGAAGGAGCTGACCCCGGCCGACTGGCAGTTCCACAAGGTCGGCACCAAGCGCGGGATCACCGTGCGGGACGCCGTCGGCGACGACGACCGGCGCCGGCGGACCCGGACCGTCGACGGCGCCTGCCTGTTCCTCAACCGGCCCGGCTTCGCCGGCGGCGAGGGCTGCGCCCTGCACGCGCTGGCCCTGCGCACCGGCCGGCACCCGCTGGAGACCAAGCCGGACGTCTGCTGGCAGCTGCCCATCCGCCGCGAGCAGGACTGGGTCGAGCGCCCGGACGGCAGCAAGGTGCTGGTCTCCACGGTCACCGAGTTCGACCGCCGGTCCTGGGGCGAGGGCGGGCACGACCTGCACTGGTGGTGCACCTCGTCGCCGGACGCGCACGTCGGCGGCGAGCGCCTGTACGTCTCCTACCGGCCGGAGCTCGTCGCGCTGCTCGGCGAGCCCGCGTACGAGCAGCTGTCCGCGCTCTGCGCGGCCCGGGTCGCCACCGGCCTCATCGCCCCGCACCCGGCCGGCGAGACGGGCTGAGCCGCCCGAGCCTCCGGTCAGGTCTCGAACTTGTAGCCGAGGCCCCGCACGGTGACGAGATGGCGCGGGTTGGACGGGTCGGGCTCGATCTTCGCTCGCAGCCGCTTCACGTGCACGTCCAGCGTCTTCGTGTCGCCCACGTAGTCGGAGCCCCAGACCCGGTCGATGAGCTGCCCGCGGGTCAGCACCCGGCCGGCGTTGCGCAGCAGCAGTTCGAGCAGGTCGAACTCCTTCAGCGGCATCGGCACGGTCCCACCGTCCACGGTCACGACGTGCCGCTCGACGTCCATCCGGACCGGGCCGGCCTCCAGCGCCGCGGCCGCCGACTCCTCGGCCGTCTCGGCGCCGCGGCGGCGCAGCACGGCCCGGATCCGGGCCACCAGCTCGCGGGACGAGAACGGCTTGGTGACGTAGTCGTCCGCGCCGAGCTCGAGCCCGACCACCTTGTCGATCTCGCTGTCCCGCGCGGTCAGCATGATCACCGGCACGGTCGAGCGCTGCCGCAGGGTCCGGCACACCTCGGTGCCGGACAGCCCCGGCAGCATGAGGTCGAGCAGCACCAGGTCCGCACCGGACCGGTCGAACTCGCTGAGTGCATCCGGGCCGGTGCCGGCCACGGCCACCTCGAAGCCCTCCCGGCGGAGCATGTACGACAGCGCGTCGGAGAACGACTCCTCGTCCTCCACCACGAGCACGCGGGTCACGGGGTTCCTCTCTGGTCGGGCGCACCGGCCCGTACGGTCTCGGCGGGTGCGGACGCCGCCTCGTCGTCATCGTCCGGCCGCCGGTCGAGATCCGAACCGGCAACGGGCAGCCGCAGCGTGAAGGTGGAGCCCGAGCCCTCGACGCTCCACACGCTCACCCCGCCCCCGTGGTTGGTGGCGATGTGCTTGACGATGGCCAGGCCGAGTCCGGTGCCGCCGGTGGCCCTGGACCGGGCGGGGTCGGACCGGTAGAACCGCTCGAAGACCCGCTCCAGGTCGCGCTCGGCGACGCCGATGCCCTGGTCGCTGACCGAGATCTCGACGTACCCGTCCCGGCGCCGGGTGCCCACCGCCACCCTCGTGCCCGCCGGGCTGTAGGCGATGGCGTTGTCGACGAGGTTGACCAGCGCGGTGACCAGCTGGCCCTCGTTGCCCCGCACGCGCAGCCGGCTCTGGCCGCCGGACACCACCGCGATGCCGGCCGACTCGGCGGCCAGCCGGGTGCGGTCGACCGCCTCGGCGACGATCTCGTCCACGTCCACCACCGCCGGCGACGGCAACGGCTCGGCGCCCTGCAGCCGGGACAGCTCGATCAGCTCGGCGACCAGCCGGCCGAGCCGGGTGCCCTCGTGCTGCATCCGGCCGGCGAACCGGCGGATCGCCTCCGGGTCGTCGGCCGCGTCCTGCACCGCCTCGGCCAGCAGGGTGAGCGCGCCGACCGGCGTCTTCAGCTCGTGCGACACGTTCGCGACGAAGTCCCGGCGGACGGCCTCAAGCCGGCGGCCCTCGGTGACGTCGTCGAGCAGCAGCGCCACGTAGCCGCTGTCCACCAGCGGCGCGACCCGGGCGCTGACCGCGATCGGCTCCCGACCGAGCCGGCCGCGGGTGTCGACGACCGCGTGCCTGGCCTCGCCGTCGCGGCGGGCGGCCCGGGCCAGCCGGTGCAGGTCCTCGACGACGACCCGGCCGCCGCGGACCACGCCCATCTGCCGGGCGGCCGGGTTGGCCAGCACCACCTCGCCGGTAGGGTCGAGCACGACCGCCGCGCTGGGCATCACCTCGAGCACCCGGCGGGCCAGCAGGGGCGGGGCGGCGTCCGGCACCGGGGTCGGCGCCGGCGCCGCCGGCGCGGGGTGCCGCCGGTTCATCAGCAGGACCGCGACGAGGAGGCCGGCAACCAACCCGACCACCAGGGCGGCGGCGATCGCCACGATCTCCACAGCACCGATCGTACGGTCGCCGCAGCCGCCGACCGGTGGCTCACCGGGGCCATCGAAGCCTGTCCGGCCAGGAGTTCATCCGGCGTATAGGCGGGGTTCACCGGCAGACCGGCCGGGTGACCCGGGCCGGACTAGGCTCCTCAAGGAATCCCTGGGAGGTGTGTCGGTGCGCAAGACGTTCCACGGGGAGCTCGACCAGATCGGTCGCATGCTCGTCGACATGAGCGAGGCGGTCGCCGTCGCCGTGGACGACGCGACGTCGGCGCTGCTCGACGCCGACCTCTCGCTGGCCGAGAAGGTGATCTCCGGGGACGCCGGGATCGACCGGCTGCGCGACGACCTCGACGCGCGCGCGCTCGACCTGCTGGCCCGGCAGCAGCCGGTCGCCGTCGACCTCCGCACGGTGATCACCAGCCTGAAGGCGGCGGCCGACCTCGAGCGGATGGGCGACCTCGCCCTGCACGTCGCCAAGGTGGCCCGGATGCGCTACCCGGCCTCGGCCGTGCCGGACGACGTGCGCGGCACCATCCGGGAGATGGGTCACGTCGCGCTCTCGATCGTGGAGAAGACCCGGCAGGTGCTCGAGGGCCAGGACATCTCGCTGGCCGAGCAGCTCGAGCGCGAGGACGACGCGATGGACGCGTTGCACCGGCGGCTGTTCGCGCACCTGCTGTCCGGCGAGTGGACGCACGGCATGGAGCCGGCCATCGACATCACGCTGATCGGCCGCTACTACGAGCGCTACGCCGACCACGCGGTCTCGGTCGCCCGCCAGGTGATCTTCCTGGTCACCGGCGAGCCGGCACCGCTGCCCTCCTCGCTCGACACCGGCGCCACCGAGACCGCGCTCGGCGTCTGACCATCCCTACCGCCCGACCCGGCGCAGCGCGTCCGGGGTCAGGTTGGCGATCCGCGGGTAGCCGTCGACGGCCATGATCAGGTCGGTCTCGGCCAGCAGGCAGCGCAGCACGTGCTCGATGCCGGCCTGCCCGCCCACCGCCAGCCCGTACGCGTACGGCCGGCCGATGCCGACCGCGGTCGCGCCGAGGGCCAGCGCCTTGACCACGTGCGCGCCGCCGCGGACGCCGGAGTCGAACCAGACCGGGACGTCACCGGCCGCCTCGACCACGCCGGGCAGGCAGTCCAGTGCCGGCAGCCCGCCGTTGGCCTGCCGGCCGCCGTGGTTGGAGCAGTAGATCCCGTCCACGCCGGCGTCGACGGCCCGGCGGGCGTCCTCCGGGTCGCAGATGCCCTTCAGCAGCAGCGGCAGCCGGGTCAGCGACCGCAGCCAGCCCAGGTCGGACCAGGTCAGCGCCGGGCTCCCGAACAGCGACGCCCACAGCGTGGTGGCCGCCTGCGGGTCGGCCTCCGGCGGCGCGGCCAGCTTGGACCGGAACACCGGGTCGGTGAAGTAGTTGGCCAGGCACAGGCCGCGCAGCTGCGGGAAGCTGGCCAGCGTCAGGTCGCGCGGCCGCCAGCCCAGCGTCAGCGTGTCGAGCGTGACGACGATCCCGGCGTAGCCGGCGGCCTCGGCCCGGTGCACGAAGCTCTCGGTCAGCGCCCGGTCGTCGGGCGGGTAGAGCTGGAAGTAGCCGGGGGTGTCGCCGAGCGCCGCGGCCACGTCCTCCAGCGGGTCCTGCATGAGCGTCGAGGCGACCATCGGCACGCCGGTCGCCGCGGCCGCCCTCGCGGTGGCCAGGTCGCCGTGCCCGTCCGGATCGCACAGCGCGATCACCCCGACCGGCGCCATCAGCAGCGGCGTCGGCAGCCGGCGGCCGAACAGCTGCACGGACAGGTCCCGCTCGGCCGCGCCGACCAGCATCCGGGGCATCAGCCCCCACCAGTCGAACGCCTCGACGTTGACCCGCTGGGTGCGCTCGTCGCCGGCACCACCGGCCACGTACGACCACAGCTCGGGCGAGAGCGCCTGCTCGGCCCGCCGCTCCAGGTCGGTCCAGGACATCGGCAGCTCGGGGCGGACGCCCTGGAGCCCGGCCAGGTACGTCGCGAACTGCCAGTCGCCGTAGTTGGCCACCGTGGGCGCCTAGCGACCCTGGTTCTTGACCGCCTCGATGGACGCCGCGGCGGCCTCGGGGTCGAGGTACTCGCCGCCGGCCTTGACCGGCCGCATCCGCTCGTCCAGGTCGTAGCGCAGCGGGATGCCGGTCGGGATGTTCAGCCCGACCACCTCCTCGTCGGACAGCCCGTCGAGGTGCTTGACCAGCGCCCGCAGCGAGTTGCCGTGCGCGGCCACGAGGACGACCCGGCCGAGCCGCAGGTCCGGCACCAGCGCGTCGTACCAGTACGGCAGCATCCGCTCCACGACGTCGGCCAGGCACTCGGTGCGCGGCATGACTTCCAGCAGGTTGGCGTAGCGCGGGTCGGCGGCCTGGGACCACTCGCTGCCGTCGTCCAGCGGCGGCGGCGGCACGTCGTAGGACCGGCGCCAGCGCATGAACTGCTCGTCGCCGTACTTCTCCCGCGTCTCGGCCTTGTTCAGGCCCTGGAGCGCGCCGTAGTGCCGCTCGTTGAGCCGCCAGGACCGGCGTACCGGCAGCCAGCCGAGGTCGATCTCGTCCAGCGCCAGCTCGGCGGTCCGGATCGCCCGGCGCAGCAGCGAGGTGTGCACCACGTCCGGCCGCAGCCCGGCCTCCCCGAGCAGCTGACCGCCCCGGACGGCCTCGGCCCTGCCCTTCTCCGACAGGCCGACGTCCACCCAGCCGGTGAACAGGTTCTTCGCGTTCCACTCGCTCTCGCCGTGCCGCAGCAGCACCAGGGTCGCCGTCACGGATTCAGCCTATTGCCGGGTCATCTCCACGAGCGCAGTGAGGGTGCGCCAGTTGCGGGCGGTGGCGTCGACCCCGAGCTTCTTCAGCGCACGGTCGACCGTGGGCCGGCCGGTGCGGTCGTGCCAGTCGACGACGACCTCCTCGCCCCGGTGCGCGACCCGGACCGGGGCGTAGTCCGCGGCCAGGAAGGCCTCCACCCGCTCGGCCTCCGGCTCGCCGGACAGGTGCAGCACGGCGACCAGGTTGGGGTGGTCGGCGGCCGCCTCCGGGAACGGGTTCCAGTCCAGCACCTCGGCCAGCTGCCGGCCGGTGCGCATCATCACCGGGGTGTCCACGCCGAAGTGGTCCAGGATCACGTCGTGCACGGCCTGGCCGACCTTGGCCGGCGACCGCAGCGTCGAGCCGAGCACGACGTTGCCGCTGTTGACGTACGTCTGCACGTCGGTGAAGCCCTCGGCCGCGAGCGCGTCGCGGAGCTTGGGCATCGACACCTTGTTGTGCGAGCCGAGGTTCACCGCGCGCAGCAACGCCACCCAGGTCGGCATGGGTGAGACCCTAAGCGTCGGGGTCGGCGAAGCGGGCGAACGCGCGGAGGTTGGCCAGCGACTCGCCGCGCTTGACCCGCCAGGCCCACTCCCGCTTGATCGAGTCGCCGAAGCCGAGCCTCAGCATCGTGTCGAAGTTCTCGTCCGCGTACGTCAGCACGGCGCCGAGCAAGCGGTCGATCTCGTCCGGGGTGACCGCGGCCAGCGGCAGCCGGCCGACCAGGTAGACGTCGCCGTCCCGGTCCAGCGACCAGGCCACCCCGTACATGCGGCTGTTGCGCTGGAGCAGGAAGTCGTACAGCTCAGCCCGATTTTCGTCGGCGTGCCGCATCACGAACGCCTCGACCAGGAGGGCGTGGTCCCCGACGACCAGCCAGCACGGCGTGGCCAGCCGGTGCGTACCGGGCAGCGAGACGAGGTAGGACCCCTCGCCGGTGCGCTCGAACTCCAGCTCCCGGTCGGTCAGCGTGGTGCGGATGACCTCGTCCAGCTCGGCCCGCGTCATGATCCCCCCACGGCCGCCGCGAGCGGAGGGCTCCCGCGGTCGGCCAGCGCGCCACGATAGGCGACCAGCAACCCCTCGGCGGTGCGTTGCCAGGAGAACCGCTCGGCGTGCCGGCGGGCCGCGACCGCCATCCGGGCCCTCAGCCCGGGCGCGGTGACCAGTCGCTCGAGCGTGGCGGCGAAGTCGGCCGGCCGGTGCGAGTCGACCAGCAGCCCGGACTCCCCGTCCCGGACCGCGGTGATCAGGCCGCCCACCGCGGCCGCGACGACCGGGGTCCCGCAGGCCTGCGACTCCAGCGCGACCAGCCCGAACGACTCGGTGTGGCTGGGGACCACCGTGGCGTCGGCGGCCCGGTACCAGTCGGCCAACCGGTCGGCGCGGGCCGGCGGCGCGAACCGGACCAGGTCGGCGATGCCGAGCGCGGCGGCCAGCTTGTGCAGCGACTCGGGACGGTCCAGCCCGGTCCCGCTAGGGCCGCCGACGATCGCGACCTGCAGCCGCCGCCGGAGCTCCGGCCTCCGCTCGAGCAGCGGCGGTACGGCCCGCAGCAGCAGGTCGGGCGCCTTGAGCGGCTGGATGCGCCCGACGAACAGCAGCAGCACGGCATCCGGAGGCACCCCGAGCCGGGTCCGCGCGGCCGACGCGTCGGCCATCCGGAACAGCTCCAGATCCACACCCGGCGGGACCGTGACGACCTGCTCGTCCCGCGCGCCGTACAGGCTGCGCAGCTGGTGGGCCTCGTCCGCGGTGGAGGCGACCAGCCGGTCGGCCTCGGCCGCGATCCGGTCCTCGCCGACCAGCCGGGGCAGCGGCTCCGGTCGGTCACCGTCGGTCAGCGAGGCGTTCTTGACCTTGGCCAGGGTGTGCGCGGAGTGCACCAGCGGCACCGCCCACCGCGACCGCGCCATCCGGCCGACCTGGCCGGACAGCCAGTAGTGCGAGTGCACCAGGTCATACCAGCCCGGTTCCCGGGCGGCCTCGACCCGCAGCACCTCGGAGGTGAACGCGCACAGCTGGGCGGGCAGGTCGGCCTTGTCCAGTCCCGCGTACGGGCCGGCGACCACGTGCCTGACCTGCACGCCCGGGCTGAGCTCGACCAGCGGCGGCTGCGTGCTCGAGGTGGCCCGGGTGAACACGTCCACCTCGACGCCCATCTCCGCGAGCCGCCGGGACACCTCGAGCACGTAGACGTTCATGCCGCCGGCGTCGCCCGTGCCCGGCTGGTCCAGCGGCGAGGTGTGCACCGACAGCGTCGCCACCCGGCGTGGGCGGGAGAGCGAGAACGGAACCACCGCACGACCCACCGGCACAGTCACCTCCGCAGATCCCGGGACTCGCGGGCGCACGCCGCCCAGAAAGGCCCAACAGTCGGCTTGCCCGAAACCTGCCCGACCCAGTCCGAGGGAGATCTGCGTCACCTGGGCGGGGGACTACCGCCGGCGCGGCTTCCCGCTGACCGGGTCGAGACCGGCCCGGCCGACCGCGCGACCGTCCGGGCCGCCGCGTGGCCGCGTCCGGCCATGCTCGCTCGCTCGTCCGTTCAGAGCGCGACCCCGACCAGGCGCGGCTCCGGCCGCAGCTCGACGCCGAACCGGGTCACCACGCCGTCGCGGACCTCGCGGGCGAGCGCGACCAGGTCGCCCGCCCGGCCGCCGCCGCGGTGGGTCAGCGCGAGCGTGTGCTTGGTGGAGATCCGCACCGCGCCGACGCCGTAGCCCTTCGGGAAGCCGGCCCGGTCGATCAGCCAGGCCGCGGACAGCTTGCGGCCGCCCGCCGCCGGCCAGGACGGATACGGGGTGCCGGGGGCCAGCCGGGTCTCGAAGGCGGCCAGCGCCGCCGGGTCGAGCACCGGGTTGGTGAAGAACGAGCCCGCGCTCCAGGTGTCGGGGTCGGCCGCGTCGACGACCATGCCCTTGCCGCGGCGCAGGTCGAGCACCGCCTCGCGCACGTCGGTGAGCGGCGCGACCTCGCCGACCATGCCGACCAGCTCCGCATACCGCAGCGGGCCGGACTTGTCGCTCGCGGCGAGCGCGAACACGACCCTGGTCACGACGTACCGGTCGGTGTGCTTGAACAGCGAGTCCCGGTAGCCGAACCGGCACTCGGCCGGGCTCAGCTCGCGGACCACGCCGAGCTCCCGGTCGTACGCGTCGACGCGGGTGATCGTCTCGGCGACCTCCTGGCCGTACGCGCCGACGTTCTGCACCGGGGTGGCGCCGACCAGGCCGGGGATGCCGGACAGCGCCTCGATCCCGGCCCAGCCCTCGGCGACCGCACGGGCGACGAGGTCGTCCCACGACTCGCCGGCCTCGACGGTGAGCGTGCGGGTGTCGCCGTCGGCGTCGACCACGACGCCGCGGGAGCGGACCAGCACCACCGTGCCGGACCAGCCGCCGTCGCCGACGACGAGGTTGGACCCACCGCCGACCAGCAGCATCGGCTCGCCGCGGTGGTCGGCGGACCGTACGGCCTCGACCAGCTCGGCCGCGCTGCCGGCCTCGACCAGGGTGCGCGCCGGGCCGCCCAGCCGCAGCGTGGTCAGCTCGGCCAGCGGTACCCCGCATCGCACGTCCATCCCGTCAACCCTACGGGTGCGCGGCACACCCGCCGGGGCGCGGGAGTCTCCTGGTGGCCCAGGTCAGACGTCCTCGCACCGCTTCCTGCCCGGAACCGCTGCGGCGGAACACTAGGATCGTGCGCCGTGAGGAAGGCGCAGCGGCTCGCCGCCGGGCGGGCTCGCGCGCTCGGCCTCTCGACCCGCGGCACCACCGCGGCGAACCGGCTGCGCCGGGTCGACCGCTGGATCGTCGGGACCCAGTCGGCCCGGCTGCGGGACGCGGTCGACCCGCTGGTCGTCGACCTCGGCTTCGGGGCGAGCCCGGTGACCACGGTGGAGCTGGCCGCCCGGCTCGCCGACGTGCGCAAGGACGTCCGGGTGCTGGGGCTGGAGATCGACCCTGACCGGGTCGCCGCGGCCGAGGCCAGCGCCGACCCCCCGCGGCTGGAGTTCGCCCGCGGCGGGTTCGAGCTGGCCGGCCGGCGGCCGGTGCTGGTTCGGGCGCTCAACGTGCTCCGGCAGTACGAGGAGGCCGCCGCGGCCACGGCATGGACCGAGATGTGCAGCCGGCTCGGCCCCGGCGGCTTGCTGGTCGAGGGCACCTCCGACGAGCTGGGCCGCCGGGCGTGCTGGGTCGCGCTGGACGCTAGCGGCCCGCTGACGATCACCCTGGCCGCCCGGGTCGCCGACCTGCACCGGCCGAGTGACCTGGCCGAGCGGCTGCCCAAGGCGCTGATCCACCACAACGTGCCGGGCGAGCCGGTGCACACGCTGCTGCAGGCGTTCGACCGGGCCTGGGCGGTCGGCGCGCCATACCAGACCTTCGGGCCGCGACAACGCTGGTCCGCCGCGGTGGAGCAGCTCGCCGCCCAGGGCTGGCCGGTGGTCGGCGGTCGGTCTCGCTGGCGTCTCGGAGAGGTCACGCTCCGGTGGTCATCGGTGTTCTCTCAGTGATTACGGCGACACGATCGGGGGAGGAATGCATTGTGAACGTGACTCATGCCCGAAGTCGGTGGAACGATTCCGTGCGTGATCGCCGAGGCGCAGGGGGTGAGCGAGACGGCGGCCCAGCCCCCCACCACCACTGACGGCCGGGAACGTCGCGACTGGTGGGTGGCGGCGTTGCGACGGGAGGGCGGCGCGTTCGCCACCGCAGCCCAGGCGGCCGATCCGGACGACGACGTTCCCACCTGCCCGGGCTGGACCGTACGGCGGCTGGTCGCGCACCTGGGCCGGGTGCACCGCACCGCGACCGCCGGGGTGCTCGACGGGACCGTCGAACCGCCCGCGCTGGCGGCCCGGCCGCCGGCCGACGACAGCAAGATGCTGCGCTGGTATGCGGAGGGGCTGGAGAAGCTGCTGCAGGTCTTCACCGACGCCGAGCCGCACCTGGACGACTTCTGGCCGCGGCGGATGGCCCACGACACGACCGTGCACCGGTTCGACGCCGAGCTGGCCGCGTACGCGAAGGCCGGCGGGTTCGACGCCGCGCTCGCCGCGGACGGGGTCGGCGAGGTCGTGGAGAGCATGCTGCAGCTGCGGGCCGGCGACGAGCCGCTCGCCTCGGCCCGCGGCGACGTGCTGGTCGAGTGCACCGACACCGGCGACACCTGGCTGGTCTCGCTGGAACCGGGCCGGGTCACCGCCACCCGACCGGAGCGCCGGCCCCGGCGCATCGACGCCCGCATCGCCGGCCCGGCCCCGGACCTCTACCTCGTGCTGTGGGGCCGGCTGCCGCTCGACCCGGCCGAACCGGGCCGCACCCGGCGCCGCCAGGTCGAGGTGACGGGCGACCGAGCGCTCGCCGAGCTGGTCCGGACGGGCTGATCCCGGGCGCCCGTTCGGCGCGCCGGCCGTCCGTTCGGCTGGCACCGTGCTGCGGCCGTTCGGCACAGCGCACGGGAAGGTGAACGTCAGGTGTGATGGCTGTGCGGCCGCGCCAGTTCCGACTACGGTCATACTCGTGGACCCCGTGTTCGTCACCGAACGGCTCCTCGCGCGTCCCTGGACGCTCGACGAGTCGGACCTCGCCGCCGCGTACGACGTGTATTCGCGACCAGAGGTCGCCCAGTGGATCGGCGCTCCGATGGAGCCGGCCGAGATCAAGATCCGGATCGAACGGTGGGCCCAGCCGACCGACGACCCGACGTACGGGGTGTGGGCGGTCGAGGAGCTGGCGCAGCCAGGTCGGCCGATAGGCAGCGTGCTGCTGCGGCCGCTGCCGCCCGACGAGGAGGACGTCGAGGTCGGCTGGCACCTGCACCCCGCGGTGTGGGGGCGCGGCTACGCGACGGAGATCGGCCGGGCGGCGACGAAGCGGGCGTTCGAGACCGGGATCGACGAGGTGTTCGCGATCGTCCGGCCGGGCAACGAGCGCTCCAGCCAGGTGGCCCGCCGGCTCGGGATGACCTACGTCGGGCGCACCGACAAATACTGGGGACTGCACGCCGAGCTGTTCCGGCTGCGGCCGTCGGATCTGATCGACCCGATGGAGTTCAGCCGGTACGCGACGCGGTAGGGCGCGGCGGCACCCCACGCCGCTCCGCCCAGCGCTGCCGCGGCAGCGCCGCGCCTACCAGCGGTCGCCGCCGCCCTGGATCTGGCGGACGGCCGGACGGACGTCGACCAGGTAGACGATCGACGCCACGATCCCGGCCAGGCCGAGGATGCCGAGCGGCCCGAAGAGAAGGCCGACGACGAGGGCGATCGCGGTGATGGCGAGCCAGGCCGGCTTGGTCAGCTTGCCCGCCGCCTCGAACCCCTTGCTCGGCCGCATGACGCAGTCGATCAGAGCCCATCCCTGCACCACCAAGACGGCGAGCGAGAGAAGGGACAGCAGCGCGTTGTTCAGCCCGAACACGCGTCCAGCGTAACCGCTCGACAACACCGCTTGGTAAGCGCTTGGGAAATCCTGCCGAGTGCGCACGGTTGCGGCCGGCACCGTGCCGCCGGCGGGTGCACGCCGGCCGGCACGGTGGTCCCGCACCACCCGCGCCGCCGAGGGACCCGGAGCGACACGGAGGTCCGGGCCGCACCACGGTGCACAGCGGCTGTGGGGAGCCGTGCCGCCCGAGGCAGGGAGGACGGCACGGCGGTCCTGGCCGCGCCGCTCCCGGGTCGGAGAGAGCGACGCGGCGGTTCAGGCCGTGTCGCCCTCCTCCCCCCTCCGAGGGCGACACGGCGGTCCGAGCCACGCCGCCCAGCGGGGGCGGCGCGGCGAACCGGGCGCCGCGCCGGCCCACGGGGTTGGGACGGCACGGCGGTCTCGGGGCCGCTCCCCCGGGGCGACGCGGCCGGTCAGGCGCCGTGCCGCTGGGGCAAGGCGACACGGCGGTCTCGACGCCGCGTCGCCGGAGCGGTCAGCGCGGCGGGTAGGAGCCGTGCCGCCCCACGGGGATAAGACGGCACGGCGGTCTGGGGACGCACCCCGGAGGGCGCGCGGGTCGGCCGCGTCGTCCACACGGGGAGGAAACGGCACGGCGGACTGCAGGCACACCGCCCAACAGACGGCGGGAGCCGGGTTAGGAGCCGTGCCGCCCCACGGGGATAAGACGGCACGGCGGTCTCGGAGTGCACCGTCCACAAGGGACAGCACCACAAGGTCCGTACGGTGGTCGGGCGCGCCGGCCCACGGGAGGTGGGCGTCGCGTCGACCGACCGCCGCGGGCATGGGGGCCGTGCCGCCCTGACGGGGGTTGGGCGACACGGCCCGTCCTCAGCACGCGCCGGCTCCACGGAGCCGGCGCGGCAAGATCGGTCCGGCGAGAGATCCCGTGTCCACTGTAGACCGCCGGCCGAGCGGTCCACAGTGGACCCAGTGGGCTGGCGCCGCGTTGCCCCACGGAGGCGGCGCGGCACCGATCGTGGCCGCGTCCAATCGACGCCTTACCACGAGGCCGCCCTGACCAACGCCCGGCACCATGACCGAGTTCCGGACCATGGTGCCGGGCGACGAGCGTCACACAACGTTGCGTCGGAGGCTACCCCCGACGCCGTTGCTCAGGCCTTGGGTGCCCGCTTGGCCGGCGCCTTCCGGGCCGGCGCCTTCCGGGCCGGCGCGGTCCGCACGGCGGGCTTGGGGGTGGTGGCCGGTCGACCCGGCCGGGTCACGACGTCCTCGGCCTTGCCGACCGCCTTGCCGGCATCCGCGACCACGTCCCCGGCCTTCTCGAAGGTCTCCTTGACCTCGTCGCTGCGGCGAATCCGCCGCACCACGAGCTCACCGCGGTGGGCCAGCGACTCGTACGTGTCCCGGGCCTGGGCCGCGTAGGTCCCGTAGGCACCGGCCGCGTGCTCGGCGGCGTTCTCCACCGCGGACCGCACGGCCGTGGCGTCGAGCTGCCGCCCGTTGGACTGCAGCTTGCGCACCCGCGCCTGCACCTCGGCCGGCAGCTGGCTCAGCTGGGTCTGCAGCCGCTCGTAGGCGAACTCGCTCGCGCCCACCGCCGCATACCAGGGCTTGCGGACCTCGTCGAGCGCGACCTTGCCCTGCTCGAGGACGGTCTCGCGATACTTGCGCACCTCATCGGTGATCGGCATTGCTGTTCTCCTTCGTGTGGGGGTCCGGTTCCGCTTGCGTGCCCGAGCGGGCCTCGTTCTCCCGGCGGAAGGACTCGTATATCTCCAGTAGGACTTGCTTCTGCCGCTCGGTGAGGACCGCGTCGCCGAGGATCGCGGCGACGACGGTGGCGTCACCGACCCGCTCGTCGAGGATTCCGGCCTGTACGTACAGCTGCTCGGCCGAGATCCGCAGCGCCTTGGCGATCTGCTGCAGGATCTCCGCGGACGGCTTGCGCAGCCCGCGCTCCACCTGCGACAGGTACGGGTTGGACACGCCGGCGGCCTTCGCCAGCTGCCGCAACGACACCTGAGCGGCATGGCGCTGCTCCCGGATGTAGTCGCCCACGTCCCGCAGCACCATGCATCCGACGGTACGGACCGGTGCTAGCTATTGCAAGCGCTCAGCTAGCACCCGCGGCGTGGGTTCCGTCACGCCACGACCAGCGGCGGCGTGCGGCTGCCGCCTGGAGTGGCCCCATACTGCGAGGGTGAGCGGACCGGTGGACACCGCGGACGCGCCGATCGTCGACGCGGCCGGCGCCCCCGAAGCACCCTGCGTCGAGATCGGCGAGAGCCGCGAGTCCAAGGTCGGCGCTGTGCCGGTGCGCCGCGCGCTCCCGCGCCGGGAACGCCGCACCGTCGGCCCGTGGTGCTTCGCCGACCACATAGGCCCCGTGCGGGTCACCGAGCAGCACGGCCTCGACATCGGCCCGCACCCGCACACCGGTCTGCACACGGTGACCTGGCTGGTCGACGGCGAGCTGCTGCACCGGGACAGCCTCGGCAGCGAGCAGCTGATCGCGCCGGGCCAGCTCAACCTGATGACCGCCGGCCGCGGGGTCTCGCACTCGGAGGAGGCGACCGGCAGCTACCGCGGCACCCTGCACGGCGTGCAGCTGTGGGTGGCGCAGCCGGACGAGACCCGGTTCGGCGAGCCGGCGTTCGCCCACCACCCGACGCTGCCGCGGCTGGAGATCGACAAGTCCACGCTGACCGTGCTGGCCGGCGCGTTCGGCGACGTCACCTCGCCGGCCCGCCAGGACAGCCCGATGGTCGGCGTCGACGGGGTGGTCGGACGGGGCATCTCGGTCTGGCCGCTGCGCACCGACTTCGAGCACGGGCTGGTGGTGCTCTCCGGCGAGGTCGCCGTCGAGGGCCGGCCGGTGCGCTCGGACCGCTTCGCCTACCTCGGGATCGGCCGGTCCGAGCTGGTCCTGGACGCGGTCGAGCCGGCCAGGGTGCTGCTGCTCGGCGGTGTCCCGTTCGGCCAGCCGATCCTCATGTGGTGGAACTTCGTGGCCCGCTCGCGCCAGGAGATCACCGGCGCGTACGAGCAGTGGCGAGCGCGCGACGGCCGGTTCGGCGAGGTGCACTCGGACCTGGACCGGATCCCGGCGCCGCCACCGCCCTGGTCGGGGTAGCCCGGCTCAGCAGTCGGCGCGCAGCCGGGTCGAACCCGGGCGCACCGGCCCGTCGGCGAAGACCGACACGGTGACCGACCCGCGGGTCGGCAGCCCGGTGAGGTCCCCGGACCAGCCGTCGCCGTCCCGGTGCAGCGCGACCACCGCGCCG
Organism: uncultured Actinomycetota bacterium; assembly: GCA_963728945.1. Lineage (GTDB taxonomy): Bacteria > Actinomycetota > Actinomycetes > Mycobacteriales > CADCTP01 > CADCTP01. Next base: position 215,367 of record CAVSMA010000001.1, read on the forward strand.
GTCCGGGCCACCGCCGTCACCCGGGAGACCTCGACGCCGCCGGTGGTCGCGTGCAGGTGCGCGGACCACGTGCCGTCGCAGGAGCCGGTCGCCGCCGTCCAGCTCACCCCGATCGAGCCGGCGCCCCGGGACCGGCCGCCGGATCCGTCGGTCCCGGCCTGCGGGGCAGCGGCGGCCCGGGATGCCGGCGCCGGCGAGCGGGTGCCGGCGTCCGCCGCGGCCGCGGCCGCCGTCGACGGTGCGGTGACCGGTGCCGACGCAGCGCCGGCCGAGCCGAACGGCGCCTGGCCGAGGGTCGGCACCGGCTCGTCGGCCGCCTCCGCCGGCGCCGCGGCGGTGCTGGGCGCGGCCACCTCGGCCGGCGCGGCCGGCGCCGCCGCCGACGAGCCGGCGTTGCCCTTGGTCGGCAGCGCGACCAGCAGGCCCAGCGCGATCACCACGACAACCGCGGCCGACCAGGCCAGCACCTTGCCGGACAGCCGGCGCCGGTCCAGCGGGATCGGGAAGCCGTCCGGCTCGAACGGCCGGGCCCGGCGGGCCAGCTCGGCCCGGAACGCGGCCGCCTCGGCGCCGGCGGCCGCGGCCAGCTCGGCCCGCAGCCAGTCCGGCGGGGCGTGCTCCGGTGCCACCCGGCGCGGCAGCGACGCCGGCGCGAACCCGAGCAGCGCGGCGACCTCGAACGGGCCGAGCCCGCGCCGGCCGAGCTCGGCCGCCTCGTCCTCGGCCGCGGCGCCGGCACCCCGGCGCAGGCACTCGTTGCGGGTCAGCGCGAGCAGCCAGGGCAGGATCCGGTCCGGATCGGTGAGCTCGCCGACCGTGCCGGTCGCGACCAGCAGCGCGTCGAGCACCGCGGCGGCGGCCTGGTCGGTGCCGTCGGGGTCCGAGCGGCCGGCCAGCAGGAACTCCGCGTAGCCGAACAGATCGGGTCCGTACGCGTCGTAGGCGGCGAGCAGCCCGGCCTCGGTCCCGCCACCGAGTGCGACGGCGAGGGCGGCTCCTGACAGAGCGTGCGATTCCGTCCCCGACTCACTCACGGCGGGAGAACGTACCGCACCTGGACGCCGGGTCGATCACTCCCAGGCGTCACCGGCCAGTCGAATCGACCCGACCGGGTGACCGCCACCCAGAATCGGCGCCTCGGCGAGCTCATCCAGTACCGCTGCGTGCACGCCCGCTCGGCGCAGCGCCCCGACGAGCAGCGGCGTACGGGCCCGGCCGGTGCCGTCGGCGACCTTGACCGCGACCGCCGCGCCGTCCGCGGTCGCGGCCGCGAACACGCCCTCGGCGCCGTCCTTGGCCAGCATCCCCGGCGCGCCGGCCATCAGCACGGTCACGTCCCGGCCGGTGCCGCCGACCAGGTCGGGGCGCGCCCGCATCGCATCGGCAACCGCTCGCTCCGGCGTGCCCGGCGCCGACGTGACCAGCCGGGCGAAGGCGCGGGCCAGGCCGGCCAGGCTCAGCCCGAACAGCGGCGCACCGCAGCCGTCCACCGCGACGGCGGTCACCGGCTGGCCGGCCAGGTCTTCGATCTCGGCCCGGATCGCGATCTGCACCGGATGGTCCGGCTCCGCGTACCCGGCCAGCGGCCAGCTGTTGGCCACGCAGGTCAGCAGCATCGCGGTGTGCTTGCCGGAGCAGTTCATCGTGACCTGCTCCGGACCGCCGCCGGCCCGCAGGACCGCGGCGGCGGCGGTCTCGTCCAGCGGCAGCGCCGGCGGGCAGGCCAGCGCGGTCGGCGGAACGCCGGCCCCGGCGAGCAGGTCGAGCACGCGGCGGACCTGGGCCGGCTCGCCGGAGTGCGAGCTGGCGCAGACGGCGAGGTCCGGCGGCGGCAGCGACAGCCCGGCCCGCAGCATGCCGGCCAGCTGCATCGGTTTGTTCGCCGACCGCGGCAGCATCGGCGCGTCCGGGTCGCCGGCCGCGGCCAGCACGTCGCCGGACGGCGCGAGCACGACCGCGCTGCCGGCGTGCACGCTCTCCACGAACCCGGACCGGGCCACCTCGACGGTCGCGTACGGGAAGGCGGTCACGCGGACCGGATCCCGAGCACCTCACGGGTCTCGGCCGGGGCCGCCGGCGGCCGCTGGGCGATCCGGGCCAGCCCCGCGGCCCGCGCGACCAGCTGCGCGTTGTCCCGCACCGGCTCGCCGGGACCATACGTGAGCGTGTCCTCCATGCCGACCCGCAGATGTCCGCCGGCGGACAGCGAGGCGAGCATGACCGGGATCGTGGTCCGGCCGACCCCGGTGGCCGAAAACGTCGCGCCCTGCGGCAGCACCTGCACCGCGGCGGCCAGCGCGTGCGTGGTGCCCGGCATCCCACCTGGCACGCCCAGGACGAGGTCGCAGTGCACGTGGCCGCCGTACGGCGCGCCGTGCCGGTCGAGCAGCCGCTGCAGGGTGGCCAGCTGGCCGTAGTCGAAGATCTCGTACTCCGGGACGATCCGGCGGTCCCGCATCGCCGTGTGCAGCTCGACGATGAACTCCCAGCGGTTGAGGAACACGTCCGGGCCGACGTTGACCGTGCCCATCGTGCAGCTGGCCGCGTCCGGCGCCGCCTCCAGCGCGCGCAGCCGGTCGGCCTCGGGGTCGGTGACCGCGCCGCCGGTGGACAGCTGCACGACCAGGTCGGTCGCCTCCCGCAGCGCCGCGACCGTCTCCGTGAGCAGGCCGAGGTCGAGGGTCGGGCGGGTCTCGGCGTCCCGGACGTGCACGTGCACCACGCTGGCCCCGATGTCCGCGCAGGCCCGCGCCGTCCGGACCAGCTCGTCGAGGGTCACCGGAAGGCTCGGCGCGTCCGCCTTCGCCGGCTCCGCGCCGGTCGGAGCCACCGTGATCATCGTCGTCGCGGGCATGCCGCGATCGTGTCAGACGCGAGCGGGCGGCCCCATCCGCAGGGGATGAGTCGCCGGTCCGGCATCCGCGCTCCCCCGCTGCGGGTGAGGCGCCGGCCGGCCCGATGCGGGTCACTGGTGGCAGGTGACGAGGGGAGAACGCGATGTTGAAGCACCCCAACGGGCCGGGGTCGGCGGATGGCCAGCTGGCGCTCGAGCCGATCTTCGGGCTCGAGGGCAAGATCCCCCGGCACGAGCTGCCCGAGGGGGAGCTTCCCCGCGACGTGGCGTACGAGATCATCCACGACGAGCTGATGCTCGACGGGAACGCCCGGCTCAACGTGGCGACGTTCGTCACGACCTGGATGGAGCCGCAGGCCGACCGGCTGATCGCCGAGTGCCTCGACAAGAACATGATCGACAAGGACGAGTACCCGCAGACCGCCGAGATCGAGTCCCGCTGCGTGCACATGCTCAGCCGGCTCTGGCGCGCCCCGGACCCGGAGTCGGCCACCGGCTGCTCCACCACCGGCTCGAGCGAGGCGGCGATGCTCGGCGGCCTGGCGCTCAAGCGTCGCTGGCAGCACCAGCGGGAGGCCGCCGGCCGGCCCGCGGGCCGGCCGAACCTGGTGACCGGCATCAACGTCCAGGTCTGCTGGGAGAAGTTCGCCAACTACTGGGACGTCGAGCTGCGCACCGTGCCGATGGACGGCGACCGCTACCACATGACCGCCGACGAGGCCGTCAAGCTGTGCGACGAGAACACGATCGGCGTCGTCGCGGTGCTCGGCTCGACCTACGACGGCTCGTACGAGCCGGTGCAGGAGATCTGCGCCGCGCTCGACGACTACCAGGCGCGCACGGGCATCGACGTGCCGGTGCACGTGGACGGCGCGTCCGGCGCGTTCGTGGCCCCGTTCCTCGACCCGGAGGTGGTCTGGGACTTCCGGCTGCCGAGGGTGGCCTCGATCAACGCCTCCGGCCACAAGTACGGGCTTGTCTACCCGGGTGTGGGGTGGATCCTCTGGCGGGACGCGGCCGCCCTGCCGGACGACCTCATCTTCTGGGTCAACTACCTCGGCGACAGCATGCCGACCTTCGCGCTCAACTTCTCCCGGCCCGGCGCCCAGGTGGTCGCGCAGTACTACAACTTCATCCGGCTCGGCTTCAACGGCTACCGGCGCGTGCACGGCTACTCCCGCGAGGTCGCGACCCGGCTGTCCGGCAAGATCGCCGAGCTCGGCCCGTTCGAGCTGCTCACCAAGGGTGACGAGCTACCGGTGTTCGCGTTCACCCTGCGCGAGGACGTGAAGAACTTCAGCGTCTTCGACGTCTCCGACGCCATGCGCGAGCGCGGCTGGCAGGTGCCGGCGTACACGTTCCCGAGCAACCGGGAGGACCTTGCCGCGCTGCGCGTGGTGGTCCGGCGCGGGTTCACCCACGACCTGGCCGACATGCTGCTCAACGACCTGAGCCGGGCGCTGCCGCGACTGGCGAAGCAGCTGGCACCGATGCACGAACCCGAGGCCCAGTCGTTCCACCACTGACGGAAGGCTGCTAGCCCGCCGGCGGTCGGGCGGTCGCCAGCAGCGTGTCGATCGTGGCCGCGTTGTCCAGCGACTCGACCAGCGGCATCTGCGGCAAATCGGTCGCGGCGTCGTGCCCGGCGGCGACCAGCGCGGCGAACCCTTCCGCCTCCAGCGTGTACTGGTCCACCGGGGCGAAGGTCTGCTCCTCGGTGTCGGTGCCGCGGGTGACGACCATCGTCGACGGGCGGTCCCGCGGCGGGGTGAACGCGTCCGGGACGGCGATCACGCCGTCGCTGCCGACCACCTCGAGCTCGTTGTGCCGGCCGCTGACCAGGCTGCAGGACAGCAGCGACAGCGCACCGCCGGCGTGGTCGAGCACGCCGGCCAGGGTGACGTCGACGTCCTGCCAGCGCGCGGTCGCGCTCGCCGCGCGCACCGGGCCGGCGAGCATCCGGGCGGCGTTCACCGGGTAGCAGCCCACGTCCATCAGCGCGCCGCCGGCCAGCTCCGCGGACAGCCGCACGTTGGCCGGGTCGGACACCGCGAACCCGAACGAGGCCCGCACCAGCACCGGCGTGCCGATCTCACCGGCCGCGACGATCTCGGCCAGCCGCAGCGTCCGCGGGTGGAAGCGGTACATGAACGCCTCCATCAGCCACACGCCGTCCTCCCGGGCAGCCTCGAACATCGTCTCGGCCTCGGCCCGGGACACCCCGAGCGGCTTCTCGCACAGCACGTGCTTGCCGGCCCGGGCGGCGGCGATCGCCCAGCGCGCGTGCACCGAGTTCGGCGTGCCCACGTACACGGCCTCGACCTCGGGGTCGGCCAGCAGTTGCTCGTACGACCCGTACGCCCGGGGCACCTCGAAGAGCCGGGCGGTCGTCTCGGCCCGGTCGAGGGCGCGGCTGCCGACAGCCACCGCATGCTCGGTCGCCGAACCGGCCAGTCCGGTCAGGAACGACCGGGAGATCCGCCCCGGCCCGAGGATCCCCCAGCGCATGCGCCGCTCCGCTCAGTCGGGCCTGTCGATCGCCGCGGGGGTCCCTGCGGCGTCCAGGACCGTACCGTCCGCGACGGTGCGCTTCACCACGCCCAGCGCCACCGGGCCGAGCTCGTGGTGGTGGGCGGCGGTGCCGAGGAAGCCGACGGTGCGCCCGTCGAGCACCAGCGGTGTGCCCGGGGGCGGCAGCTCGTCCCGCTCGCCGGACAGGTGCAGCAGCACCAGCCGGCGCGGCGGCCGGCCGAGGTTGTGCACCCGGGCCACCGTCTCCTGGCCGCGGTAGCAGCCCTTGTCCAGGTGCACGGCGGTGCCGATCCAGCCGACCTCGTGCGGGATCGTGCGGTGGTCGGTCTCGAAGCCGAGCCGCGGGCGCCGGTCCTCGACCCGCATCGCCTCGTACGCCCAGCTGCCGACCGGCGTCGCCCCGGCCGCGGCCAGCCGGTCGGCGACCTCGGTCAGCGACGGCCGCGGCACCAGCAGGTCGACCTCGTGCTCGCGGGTACGCCGGGCGAAGCCGCCGCCGTCGAGCGGGACGACCGCCCAGAGCGCGGGTGGCACCGGCAGCCCGGCCGCGCCGAGCACGGCCGCCGCGTCCGGGCCGGCGACGGTCAGCACGGCAAGCCCGGCGGTCGCGTCCCGCGGCTCGACCCGCAGCAGGAACCGCATCGAGTCCAGGTAGGCCAGCAGCGCCGGCGCGGTGCCCGGCTCGGTGTCCAGCCAGGTCGTGCCGGCCAGCTCGGCGACGACGAAGTGGTGCTCGACGTGCCCGTGCGGGGACAGCACCAGGCCCTCGGTGCCGGTGCCGTCGGCCAGCGCGGACAGGTGCTGGGAGGTGATCGAGTGCAGCCAGGACAGCCGGTCCGGGCCGGGCACCGCGATCACCCCGCGGGTGCTGCGGTCGACCAGGCCGGCGCCGCGGTCCAGCGCGCGCTGCTCGCGCAGCGGGTCGCCGTAGTGCCGGGCGACCCCGGCGTCGGGGCCGTCGGCGGGCACGGCGCCGGGACGGTCGAGCAGCGGGGAGGCGAGCGTCGCGGCCGAGGTCACCCGTCCAGTGTGCTACGGGCGGGTGGCTGCCCGCCCGCGCCGCCCGCCGGCAGGCAGCGGGACGGCACGGCCTACCCTCGCGCGGGTGAGCGATGGGCTGGTGGGAGTGCTGGGGGTCGGGCTCGTCGACCCGACCGCGCCGCTGCTTCGGGCCGACGACCTCGGCGTCGTCCGCGGCGACGGCTGCTTCGAGTCGGTGCGGATCCGGCCGGACGGCGGCGCGGAGGATCTCGACCTGCACCTGGAGCGACTGGCCCGCTCGCTGGCCGCGCTCGACCTGCCGGCCATCGACCCGGCCGCATGGCGCGAGCTGGTCGGCACGCTGCTCGCGGTCTGGTCCGGGCCGGGCGAGGGCGTGCTGCGGCTGATCGTGACCCGCGGGCTGGCCGAGGGTGCGCCGCCGACCGCGTACGCGCTGCTGGTCCCGATCGGCGAGCGGCAGCTGGCCGAGCGCCGGGACGGGGTCAGCGCGATCACGCTCAGCCGCGGGATGCCCGCCGACGCGACCGTCGAGGCACCCTGGCTGCTCGGCGGCGTCAAGGCGATCTCCTACGCGGTGAACATGGCCGCGCTGCGGTACGCCCGCGCGTCCGGCGCCGACGAGGTGATCTTCACCTCCACCGACGGGCAGCTGCTGGAGGCGCCGACCGCGACGGTCGTCTGGCTGGCCGGTGGCGTGCTGCGGACCCCGCCGCCGGCACCGCTCGGCATCCTCGACGGGGTCACCGTGCGGCACCTGTTCCGCGCGGCCGCGGCGGCCGGCTTCGGCACCGAGGTCCAGCGCGGCACGGTCGCCGACCTGCACGCCGCCGACGGGGTCTGGCTGCTGTCCAGCGTCCGGATCGCCGCGGCGGTGCTCGCCCTGGACGGCAAGCCGCTGGCCACCGACCCGGACACCACCGCCCGCATCCTGCGGGCCGCCGGCGGTTAGGGCCCGGCCGGGCGTCCTCGGACGACACGAGGACGACCTCGCCGAGGCGATCTCCGAGCAGGGCTGAATTCCCAGGTGGGACCGTGTGTTCGGGCACAGCGAAAACCTTTGCGGGCCCGCCCGGCGCGTCGTAGGCTGCTCGTACACGAGGAGGGAGGTGGTCCAGAGTTGCATAGTTCTCGGACACGTGAGGTGGCTGTCAGCTAGCCGCCCCTCAGTTGAGGACACTGTGTGGCTCGCCACCGGTCCGCCTGAGTTGTGGGCGGCGGCGAATCCCAGACAGCCACCGGGCCCCCGAGCCGCCGGCCTGTCCAGCCGGTGCGGAGTTCTGTACGCAGACCCGCAGTGCTCGGGGGCCTTTCTATTTCCCGGCCAGGTGTGTCTCAGGGGCCGGCGGTGATCCCGGCCCTGGACAGCTTGTCCAGCGCCCGGTCCAGCACCGTGCCGGCCAGCGGCCCGTCGCCGGCGCCGGTCCCGGCCGCCGCGATCGCGACCAGCACGTCGCCGACCCGCACCGCGGCCAGCTCGACCTCGCGTCCCTCGGCCAGCTCGGAGCGCACCTGCACCGCCGCCGATCCGTCGCCGTACCGGGGCAGTGACACCGGCGTCACCGCGTACCGGGTGCCGTCCGGGCCGGAGAACCGGCTGCAGTCGGTCGCCGCCGCGCGGAACCGGTCCAGCGCCGCCGCGGCCGTCCCGCCCGGCCGCACCGTGACCGTCTCGTTGACGAACGCCGGCGACAGCGAGTGCGCGAAGGACGCCGTGGCATGCGCCGAGGAGCCGGCCGGCAGGTAGGCGCCGTCGATCCCGGCGCAGCCGAGCGCAGCCGCGGCCCCCGCGCCGGCCTGCGGCTGGAACCCGAGCGGCAGATCGGCGGCCGTCAGCAGCCCGGCGGCGAGCCTGCCGTCGCCGCCGTTCGGGACCGTCGCCGCCGCCGCGGCCGGCACCGCGGGCCCGGCGCCGGAGCAGCCGGCGACCGCGACCACGCAACCCGCGACCAGCGCGGCCAGAACGGCTCTCACGCCGGACTGTCTACCAGCCGGCAGGGGATGCGACCTCAACCGCCGACCCGCTCCAGCCGGGCGGACAGATGCGGCTGCAGCGGGTGGCCCATCGCCGCCATGTCCATCGCGTAGAGCAGCGCGCCGTCCACGATCCCGTACAGCCGGTGGTTGCCGGTGACCTCCTTGGCCGTCGCCGTCCGGGCCACCAGGTCGGTGCTCAGCTCCCACTGGGTCGGACCGTTCGCCCGGCCGACGTACACCTCGACGATGCCGGAGGGGTGGGCGAGCAGCACCTCGAGCTCGTCCGGCGTCGCGCCCGGGCGCCACCAGCCGGTCTCCCGCGCGCTCGGCCGCAGCACGGTCCCGTCGGCGTCGAGCAGCCAGGCCCGCGACTCGTACCGGAGCACCGGCCGGCCGTCGTGCGCGAACGTCACCTGCTGGCCGTAGTCGAAGTCCTCGATCGTCGGGTAGCCGCCCTTGCCGACGCCGCGCCAGGTGCCGACCAGGGGCAGCAGCGGCAGCAGCGACGGGTGCAGGTCCGGTCCGTCCCGCAGGTCGGCGGTCTCGTCCGGGATCGGCATCTCGGTCCAGCTGGGCGCGGCCATCGGGCGATGGTAGGCCGCGCCGGCCCGGCCCTACGCTTCGCCCATGGCCAGCTCGCTCGTCGTCAAGGTGACCGCCGGAGCCGACGCGCCGGAACGGTGCAGCCAGGCGTTCACGGTCGCCGCCACCGCCGTCGCCACCGGCGTGCCGACGTCGCTGTGGCTGACCGGCGAGTCGGCCTGGTTCGCGCTGCCCGGGCGGGCCGAGCGGTTCACGCTGCCGCACGCGGCACCGCTGGCCGACCTGCTCGGGGCGGTCCTCGCGGCCGGCCGGGTGACGCTGTGCACCCAGTGCGCGGCCCGGCGCGAGATCGGCCTGGACGACGTGCTGCCCGGGATCCGGATCGCCGGATCGTCGACGTTCGTGGAGGAGGCACTCGCGGCCGGCGCGCAGGCGCTCGTCTACTGAGCGAGCTCTTCACTAGTGCGGGGGCACTAGCTCTTCGGCCAGTCCTTGTAGGTGGTGAACGCCGGGTTGGCCTCCTGGTAGCCGCCGAACCCGCCGCGGGTCACCGGCACCGAGCCCTCCTGGTCGGTGAAGCCGAGGTAGCAGGCCACGCCGAGCTGGTCGCGCAGGCTGACCACGGTCTTGCTCATCGCGTCCAGGTAGTCGCCGTCGCTCTGGTACGCCGACCGGTTCAGCTGCCACTCCGAGACCCACAGCGGCTTGCCGGCCAGCATCTTCCTGGCCCGCGCCACCCACTGCTCCTGCTGCGCCGGGGTGGTCAGGTCCGGGTGGAAGCCGGCGTAGTCGACCCGGTCGAGGTAGCCGGCCCGGACGTACGCCTGGGTCACGCCGAGGTTGTACGAGCCGGTCGAGCGCCCGTCCGCGGCCTGCTGGTAGGGGGTGAACGCGGCGCCGAGCACCTTCTTGTGGTGGTCGCCGTGCACGATCTCCCAGGCCGCCTTGAGCGGGCCGTCGACGTATCGCTGGGCCTGCATGGCGCGGGTCAACGTGGTCGAGAATGCGTCCGCGTCGGAGGCCCGCACGGTGACCGGGCCGAGCACCTCGACCACGTCGACCGAACCCATCCCGGACCGGCCCATCAGCCAGGTGAAGAAGTTCTTCGCCCGGTCGTACGACGGCATCGCGCCGCCCTCGCTGTCGACCTGCAGCACCACCCGGAAGCCCTTGTCGTCCAGCTTCGGCGCCTGCTCCAGCGCGCCGTCGTACTGGGCCGCGCCCGTGTTGGCGGTCGGGTGACTCCAGTCCTTGACCGACATCTGCAGCCGGACGGTGTTGACGCCGAGCGTGCCGAGCTTGGGGATGGCCTCGTCGACGTTCACCTGCGGGCCGACGACCATCCCGTAGAAGTCGTCACCGCCGGCGGCGTCGCCGGACGGGGCGAGGTAGTGGGTGAGCAGCGTGGCCAGGATCGCCAGCGCCAGCAGGACCAGCACCGGGCGCAGCAGCTTCCCGAGCGCCGAGAGGAACCCACCCACCGAGGCCGCTCCACCACGCCAGGCCCGGGTCCGCCCCGGGCGCATCCGTCCCGCCGATGATCAGTCTGTCACCGGCGGGACGGGATACGCCTGAGGCCCGCCCGTGTCTCCCCGACGCCTGCTACGCGATCTCGACGCGGGTCTCGGTGAAGCCGGTGCCGGCCTCGACGTCCGCCGACCCGCTCGCGCCCGGGGCGAGCGCCCGGACCGTCCACGTGCCGGGCGAGGCGAAGAACCGGAACACGCCGGTCGCGCTCGACACCACCTCCGCGGTGAACTCACCGGTCGCGTCGAGCAGCCGGACGTACGCGGCCGCGACCGGCTCACCGTCGCGGACCACCCGGCCCTGGATGATCGACGCGGTCGCCGGGTCGACGTTCGACGGCAGCGTGCGGTCGAGGGTGTCCTCCTGCGTGGGTGCGCCGCACACCGTCAGCTCTTCTCGATCGGGACGCCGACCAGCGAGCCGTACTCGGTCCACGAGCCGTCGTAGTTCTTCACGTTCGGCTCGCCGAGCAGCTCGTGCAGCGCGAACCAGGTGTGGCTGGAGCGCTCGCCGATCCGGCAGTACGCGATCGTCTCCTTCGAGCTGTCCAGCCCGGCGTCGGAGTAGAGCGCGCGCAGCTCGTCGTCGGACTTGAACGTGCCGTCCTCGTTCGCGGCCTTCGACCACGGGACGTTGACCGCGGTCGGGATGTGCCCGGCCCGCTGGGACGCCTCCTGCGGCAGGTGCGCCGGCGCGAACAGCCGGCCGGCGAACTCGTCCGGCGACCGGACGTCGACGAGGTTCTTGTTCCCGATCGCGGCGACGACCTCGTCGCGGAACGCGCGTATCGAGGTGTCCTGGTCCTTGGCCGTGTACCGGGTGGCCGGGCGCTGCGTGGTCTCCTCGGTCAGCGGCCGGGAGTCGAGCTCCCACTTCTTGCGGCCGCCGTCGAGCAGCTTCACGTTCTCGTGCCCGTACAGCGTGAAGTACCAGTACGCGTACGCGGCGAACCAGTTGTTGTTGCCGCCGTAGAGGACCACGGTGTCGTCGTTGGCGATGCCCTTCGACGACAGCAGCTCCTCGAAGCCGGCCTTGTCGATGAAGTCGCGGCGGACCGGGTCCTGCAGCTCGGTCTTCCAGTCGAGCTTCACCGCACCGGCGATGTGGCCCTTGTCGTAGGCGCTGGTGTCCTCGTCGACCTCGACGAAGACGATGCCGGGCTGACCGAGATTCTGCTCGGCCCAGTCGGCGCTGACGAGCACGTCCGCTCGGCTCATGCCGGGGACCTCCTGTCTGGGTTCTGGACTGCCTTGGGGGTAGGTCGGTGGGGCCCGCTGGGGCGGCGCAGGTCAGCGCGCGGCGAGGGCCGGGAACGAGCGAGAGAGCGCGCGAGACGTCAGCGCGTGCGACACAGGCAGCTGCCCACGCGGCACAGGTCGACCGCGCGGCGTTGGGTGAGCAGGGTGCCCATGGGATCAGAGGGTAGCTGGAACCCGGCCGCAGTTCACCTGTGCCGGATCACTGCACGCTGTCGGGCCTCAGCACGACGTCATCGGAGACCGCGTCGACCAGCAGTCCGGTGTCGGTGAGGTGCACCGCGGTGATGCGGAGGTTGAGCGGGAGGTTCTGCGGCTGCACGCGGAACGACAGCAGCCGGGCGGCCTCGTCCAGCGCCGCCGTCGGCACCGGGATGCCGGCGACCTTGGCCTGCTCGGCGTTGATCGCGATCCGGCCGTCGTTGACCTCGACCCGGCCGACCGCCTCGGCCTTGATCGAGCGGCCGAGCACCTGCACGGAGCCGGTCAGCCCCAGCGAGTCGCCCTCCCGGGTGATGGTCAGGCCGGAGATGCCGCTGGCCCGGGCCAGCTGGTCGTAGGGGATCAGCAGCGTGCCGCTGATCTGGTCGACCGGGATCCGGTCGACGTTGCCGCCGAGGGCGTCGGACAGCGACACGTGCGCGCCCTGCAGCCGGGCGTTGACGAAGAGGTTCTGCACGTCGCCGGCGTCCACGTCCGGCAGCTGCATCCGGATGTCCTTGTACGTCCCGCCGATCGCCTGCGTCAGGAACGGGATGCCGCGGATGCTCACGTCGGGCTTGGCGTCCAGGTCGAGTTGCTGCTGGATCTCGCTGGCCAGCCTGTTCTGTGCCACGACAACACCGATGCGGTCGGCCGCGACGAGCAGGGCCGCCAGCACGACCAGCACGATCAGCAGCCGCCGCATGGGCGGTCACCCTGCCACAGACAGCACCGTGAGATATCCGACGGGGGCGACCAGCGCGAGCGGCAGCAGCGCCGACAGCACCGCCGGCACCAGCGGGCGGGGTCGGTCGGGCAGGGCCAGCGTGACGAAGCCCACACCGACCGCGACCAGCGCGGCGACGGCGCCGACCAGCGCGCCCACGCCGGCGCCGGCCCCGCCGGTCAGCGGGCCGCCGGCGGTCGCGGCACCGGCGACCGCACCGGCGACCGCGGCCAGCACCACGGCGGCCAGCCCGTACGGGACGCCCTCGGCGATCCGCGGCACCGGGGCCAGCGCGTCGGTCAGCCGGGCCACGGTCAGTCCGGCCGCGGCGGCCAGCACCACCGTGCCGACCAGCCGGTGCCCGTCCTCGGCCCGGGCCAGCGCGATCGGCAGGCACAGCGCGACCTCGGCCGCGACCAGCAGGGCGACCGCCGACACCGACTCGGTCACCCGGACCCGGACCACGCCGCGGACCAGTTGGTGCACGACCATCGCCGGCAGCGCCAGCCCGAGCACGCCGAGCAGCACGACCGGCGAGTCGCGGTCCCGGACCAGCAGCGCGACGTCGCCGACGGCCGCGGCGCCGAGGCCGATCAGCACGCCGCCGATCCGGCCGGGCCGGTCGGTGCCGAGCATCCAGACCGGGGCCAGCACCGCCTGGGCCAGCGCGACGGTGACGACGACGCCGGGCCGGCCGATGATCGCGCCGGCGCCGAGGACCAGACCGGTGACCGCTGCGACCGCCGCGGCGAACAGGTGCATCCGCTGGTCGGCCGCGCGGCTGAGCCGGGCGACCTGTTCGCCCGGCGGCACCCATCGCGTGGCCCCCATGGCGTCACCTTCCCCCGTGCCGGTCACCGCGTCGCGCAGCGTGGCCGTATCGCGGTGGACGCCGTTCGCCGACCGGGGCCGGCTGACGAACGCGTCGAACGGCGGTGGGCTCTGCCGCGGACCCGGCGGCGCATCCAGCGGCGGGCTCTGCTCCGGCGGCGGCGAGGCAGCGGCGGCCTCCCGGCGGCCGCGGCGACCCCTCGGTGCCGCGTGTCGGCTCACGCCGGCATCGTGCCAGCCCGGCGGGCCGCGGCAGCCACCCAGCCGGAGATCCGGTCCACCAGCGCCGGGGTCAGGGCGCCCTCGGCATGCCCGAACCCGGCCAGTTCCCAGTAGTCGGCGCCCGGGGCGGCCGCCGCCAGCGCCCGGCCGTGCTCCACCCCGAAGTACGGATCCCGGTCGCCCTGCACGATCAGCGCCGGGGTCGGCGCGATCCGCCCGGCCACCGCGACCGGCCACTCCGGCGGCACGCTCCATCCGCCGCCCACCCTGGTCCGCAGCGCCTTCTCGGCCACCCAGCGTCCGGTCGGGGTCTCCAGCAGCCAGTGCACCCGGCGCATCGGCACGGTGTCCCGGATGAACCAGCGCGACGGCGCGCTCACGCTGACCACCGCGTCCACGGGCTCGACCGGCGCCAGGCCGGTGGCGGCCGGCGACAGTGCCGCGTGCCGCAGCACGACCGCGCCGCCCATCGAGAAGCCGACGGTGGCGATCCGCCGGTAGCCGGCCTCCCGGGCCCAGCGGACGGTGGCGTCCACGTCGAGCACCTCGAAGTCGCCGGCGGTGCTTCGCCCCTCGGACCGGCCGTGGCCGCGGAAGTCGACCATCACGACGCCGGCCGATCGGGCGAACCGGGCCGCCACCCGCTGCACGTGCGGACGGGCGGTGGTGACCGTGAAGCCGTGCGCGAGCACGACGGCCAGGTCCCGCTCGTCCCGCTCGGTCGCGACGTGCATCCCGACCAGGCGCACGCCGTCCGCCGTTCGTACCTGGATCGATTTCATCCGGGCTATCCTCTTCCTGAGCCGACGACGCCTCTCCCGCAGCGCACGCGACGACGAGTGGAGACGTTCGTGGATCTCCTGCTGATGACCGCAGCATCGCAGCCCACGGCTGAGGTGATGCCGGCTCTCGGTCTCCTGGCCCACTCGGTGCGGGTGGTGAGCCCGGAGCCCGGTGTCCTGATCGACACCCCTCCCGGCGACGTCGTGCTGGTCGACGCCCGGCACACGCTGGCCAGCGCGCGCAGCCTGTGCCGGCTGCTGCAGACCACCGGCGTCCCGGTTCCGGTGCTCGCCGTGCTCACCGAGGGCGGGCTGGCCGCGGTCGCCGCCGACTGGGGCGTCGACGACGTGCTGCTCGACACCGCCGGGCCGGCCGAGGTCGAGGCGCGGCTGCGGCTCGCGGTGACCCGCCGGGCGGCGGCCGGCGCGCCGGGCGAGGGCGGCGTGATCCGGGCCGGCGACCTCGCCATCGACGAGACCACGTACACCTGCCGGCTGCGCGGGCGGCTGCTCGATCTGACCTACAAGGAGTTCGAGCTGCTGAAGTTCCTGGCCCAGCATCCGGGTCGGGTCTTCTCCCGGGCGCAGCTGCTGCAGGAGGTCTGGGGCTACGACTACTACGGCGGCACCCGCACGGTCGACGTGCACGTACGACGGCTGCGGGCCAAGCTCGGCGCCGAGCACGAGCAGCTCATCGGCACGGTGCGCAACGTCGGCTACAAGTTCGTCCGCCAGCCCCCGGTCCCGACCACCACCGAGGCCCCGGCGACCGTCGGGTAGCGTCCGGATCATGGGTCCGGTGCTCGTCGAGGAAGCGGCGCCGGACCCGGCCGCGGTGCTCGCGCTGGCCGCCGCGGCCGAGGCGGCCGACGGCGTGGCCCCGCTGTCCGAGCCGGTGCTGATCGACCTGCACGAGAACGCCGGGCGCCACTTCCTCGCCACCGGCGGCGGCACCCTGCTCGGATATGCGCACCTGGACGCCGACGGCGCCGAGCTCGTCGTGCACCCGGACCACCGCCGGCAGGGCATCGGCGGCCGGCTGCTCGACGCGCTCGAGTCGGCCGGGGCCGAGCTCGCCTGGGCGCACGGCCGGCTGCCGGCCGCGCTCGCCTTCGCCGCCGCCCGCGGCTGGACCGCCACGCGCACGCTCTGGCAGCTGCGCCGCCCGCTGACCGGCGAGATCCCGGACGCCCCGGTGCCGGACGGGATCACGCTGCGCCCGTTCGTGCCCGGTCAGGACGAGGACGCGTGGGTCGCGGTGAACGCCCGCGCCTTCGCGCACCACCCCGAGCAGGGCTCCTGGACCGCGCGGGAGGTCCGGCTGCGCGAGGCCGAGCCGTGGTTCGACCCGGCCGGCTTCCTGCTCGCGGTCCGCGACGACGGCTCGCTCGCCGGCTTCCACTGGACGAAGGTGCACCCGGGCCCGCCGCCGATCGGCGAGGTCTACGTGCTCGGGGTCGACCCGTCCGCGCAGGGGATGCGGCTGGGACCGGCGCTGACCGTGGCCGGTCTGCGCTACCTGCACGAGCGCGGCCTGTCCGACGTCATGCTCTACGTGGACGACGACAACCCGGCCGCGGTACGGCTCTACCAGCGGCTCGGCTTCACCGAATGGGACGCCGACGTGCAGTTCCGCCGTCCTTGACCGGCGATCGGCGCGTTCACCCGGACGTCGACCGGCCGCCACCGCGCGTTCGGCCCGCGCTGCCGACCTGTTCAGGCTGAGTTCACCGGCGCTGGTCCCGTCGGCAACCTTCCGTCCCTACCGTCGTCCCCGGCGTCGGCGCCGTGCCGGCGGCACCTGTCCCGGCCGGCTCCCCGCCGGGCGGGACACCGGAGACCTCCCGGAGGGACGCACGTGAAGCTCCAGCGGTACGGCCTCGTTGCCGGGCTCGTCGTGGGCGTGCTCGCACTCAGCGCCTGCGGCTCCGACAACAACGCCAGCAGCAGCAGCGCCGGCAGCGGCAGCAGCGCGTCCGGAACCGCACCGGCCGGCTCCATCGACTGCGCCTCCGGCACGCTGTCGTGGGACGGGTCGAGCGCCCAGAAGACCGCGGTCACGCAGTGGGTCCAGCAATACCAGAACCAGTGCTCGGACGCCTCGATCAACTACCAGGGCCAGGGCTCCGGCGCCGGCCGCACCGCGTTCTACGGCGGCCAGATCCCCATGGCCGGGTCGGATGCGTCGATCGCCGACGAGGACCGCAGCAAGGCCAACGCCCGCTGCAGCGGCGGCAGGGCGATCAACCTGCCGATGGTGCTGACGCCGGTCGAGTTCATCTACAACATCCAGGGCGTCAGCGACCTGACCGTGACCCCGTCCATCCTGGCCAAGATCTTCTCCGGCAAGATCACCAACTGGAACGACCCGGAGATCGCCGCGGCTAACAAGGGCGCGACGCTGCCGAACAAGACGGTCACCACGGTCCACCGGTCAAAGGACTCCGGCACAACCCAGAACTTCCAGAAGTTCCTGACCGCACAGGTCCCGGACCTCTGGACGTACGGCACCGGGCAGGCCTGGAAGGCCCCAGGCGGTCAGGGCGCGGCCGACTCGTCCGCGCTGGTGCAGTCGGTCAAGAGCACTGACGGCGCGATCGGCTAAGTCGACGGACCGGACGCCACCAAGAACAGCCTCACCCCGGCCAAGCTCGACGTCGGTGGCGGCGCGGTCGCTGCGAACCCGGACACCGTCGGCAAGGCGATCTCTGCGGCGAAGGTCACCGGTGACGACCAGGACATCACCCTGGACATCAACTACGGCCTGAAGGACGCCGGCACCTACCCGGCGATCCTGGCGACGTACCAGATCACCTGCACCAAGGGGCTTCCGGCCGAGCAGGCCAAGCAGGTCAAGTCTTTCCTGACCTACATGGCCAGCGAGAGCGGTCAGGCGGAGCTCCCGAAGCTCGGCTACTCGCAGCTGCCGACCGAGCTGGCCACCAAGGTGCGGTCCGCGGTCGACTCGCTGAGCGCGACCTGATCGATCGGAACGATCCGCCGGTGCGCCTTGCTGCCTCCCGGGGCAGTGGGGCGCGCCGGTGCGAGAGCCCCAATCGTCACCCAGGAAGGAGCGGGCCCGGTGAGTGAGCAGCCGACACTCGGTGCGGCCACGACGCCCTCAGTCGGCGGAGGCCCGCCGGTCGTCGGTGACATCGGCGGCGTGTCCGTCCGGCGCGGCGACCGCGTCTTCCGCGGGCTCAGTGTCGGCGCGGCCGCCACCGTCCTGGTGATCATGGCGGCGATAGCGATCTTCTTGGTCTATCGCTCGGTGCCGGCGCTGCGCGCCAACACCGTGAACTTCTTCACCTTCCAGCAGTGGCTCCCGGATGAGAGCCCGGTTCAGTTCGGCATCGCCGCGCTCCTGTTCTACACGCTGGTGACCGGCATCCTGGCGATGATCATCGCGGTGCCGGTCGCGCTCGGCGTGGCGCTGTTCACCAACTTCTACGCGCCGCGGCGGGCGAGCGCGGCCCTCGGCTACTCCATCGACCTGCTCGCCGCCGTCCCGTCGATCGTGTACGGCCTGTGGGGCTTCGCCTTCCTCGCTCCGCACCTGACCGGGCTGACGCTCTGGCTGGACAAGTGGTTCGGCTGGATCCCGTTCTTCAACTACCAGCTGGACAACAAGCCGAACAACCTGACCGTCTTCACCGCCGGCATCATCCTGGCGATCATGATCCTGCCGATCATCTCCTCGATCTCGCGGGAGGTGTTCCGGCAGGTGCCGCGCGACCAGGTGGAGGCGGCGCTGGCGCTGGGCGCCACCCGCTGGGAGATGATCCGCACCTCGGTGCTGCCGTTTGGCAAAGCCGGCGTGGTCTCCGCCTCGATCCTCGGCTTCGGCCGGGCGCTCGGCGAGACGCTCGCGGTCACCATCGTGCTGTCCAACGTCTACGCGATCAGCTGGCACTTCACGCAGACCGGCGGCGTGACGTTCGCCTCGAACATCGCCCTGAAGTACGGCGAGGCCGGCGACATCGGCACCGGGGCCCTGATCGCCTCGGGGTTGTGCCTGTTCATCATCACGCTCGCGGTGAACTTCTCCGCCCAGTTGATCATCACGCGGCAGCGGAAGGGCGCCTGAGATGGCCGTCACGACCGAGACCCGGACCGACACCGGGCCGGCCGGCGCACCGCTGCGGGGGCGCAGGCTGCCGATGTACGCGGTGCCCGGCCTCGCCGTCGTTTCGGTGCTGATCACGCTGCTGCTCTGGGCGGCCACCGGGTTCGCCGGCCGGGCCGGGTTCCTGGTCTTCGCGGTGCTCCTGTTCGGCGTCCTGCAGACCGCCGTGAGCTTCGGCGTCGAGGGCCGCCGGCAGGCGGTGAACCGGCTGTTCACCACGCTGGTCGTCATCGCGTTCCTGCTGGCCGC
This sequence comes from uncultured Actinomycetota bacterium, assembly GCA_963728945.1. Lineage (GTDB taxonomy): Bacteria > Actinomycetota > Actinomycetes > Mycobacteriales > CADCTP01 > CADCTP01. Next base: position 234,193 of record CAVSMA010000001.1, read on the forward strand.
CACGCCGTTGGTGCTGATCATCTGGTACACGGTCAAGGAAGGCATCGGCGCGATCTCGGGCACCTTCCTGACCCACTCGATGTTCCGGATCAACCCGGAGCAGCCGGGCGGCGGCATCTACCACGCGATCGTCGGCACGCTGATCCAGTCGGCGCTGGCGACCGCCATCGCCGCACCGCTGGGCGTGCTCGCCGCGATCTACCTGGTCGAGTACGGCGCCGGGCGCCGGTTCGCGCGCGCGGTCAGCTTTTTCGTGGACGTGATGACCGGCGTGCCGTCGATCGTCGCCGGCCTGTTCATCTACGCGTTCTGGATCCTGGCGCTCGGGTTCCAGAAGTCCGGCTTCGCCGGCTCGCTCGCCCTGCTGATCCTCATGCTGCCGGTGATCATCCGGTCCACCGAGGAGATGCTCAAGCTCGTCCCGAACGAGTTGCGCGAGGCGTCGTACGCCCTCGGCGTGCCGAAGTGGCGGACGGTCATCCGGGTCGTGCTGCCCACTGCGATCGGCGGCATCGTCACCGGGATCATGCTCGGTGTGGCCCGCATCATGGGCGAGACCGCTCCGCTGCTGCTGCTCGTCGGCATCAACCAGAAGATCGAGTTCAACCCGTTCGCCGGCACGGCCGAGCAGGTGCCGCAGGAGTCGCTGCCGACGTTCATCTTCGAGCAGTTCCAGTTGGCGGCCGGGAACACCGACAGCGAGCCGTTCAAGCGGGCCTGGGGCGCCGCCCTGGTCCTCATCGTCATCATCGGCCTGCTGAGCGCGGTCGCCCGACTGATCGCCCGGTTCGCCCGGGTGCGGGGATAGGAGAACCGGTGGCCAAGAGCATCGACGTCTCCGGCGTCGACATCTTCTACGGCACGTTCAAGGCCGTCGAGGACGTCTCGATGACGATCGAGCCGCGCAGCGTGACGGCGTTCATCGGCCCGTCCGGCTGCGGCAAGTCGACCGTGCTGCGCACGCTCAACCGGATGCACGAGGTGATCCCCGGCGCCCGGGTGGAAGGCAAGATCCTGCTGGACGGCGAGGACATCTACGGCTCGAACGTCGACCCGGTGAACGTCCGCCGGACGATCGGCATGGTCTTCCAGAAGCCGAACCCGTTCCCGACGATGTCGATCTACGACAACGTGATCGCCGGGCTCAAGCTGGCCGGGCACACCCGGAGGTCGAAGACCGACGAGGTGGTGGAGAAGTCGCTGCGCGCGGCGAACCTCTGGGAGGAGGTCAAGGACCGCCTCGGCAGGCCGGGTGCCGGGCTGTCCGGCGGGCAGCAGCAGCGGTTGTGCATCGCCCGGGCGATCGCGGTCGAGCCGCAGGTGCTGCTGATGGACGAGCCGTGCTCGGCCCTGGACCCGATCTCCACGCTGGCGATCGAGGACCTGATCAGCGACCTGAAGGACCGCTACACGATCGTCATCGTCACGCACAACATGCAGCAGGCGGCGCGGGTCTCCGACCGCACCGCGTTCTTCAACCTGAACGGGACCGGGCAGCCCGGTCGCCTCGTCGAGATGGACGACACGCAGAAGATCTTCTCGAACCCCTCCAACAAGAGGACCGAGGACTACATCACCGGCCGCTTCGGGTAGGGCATGTCCCGGGGATCTCGGTGGATGCGGACGGCGTCCAGGCGGGCGACCCGGCGTCCGCCTACCCGCACCGGGCGTCGGCAGCGGTCACCGCGGGCGCGGAGGAGGCCGGTGGCTTCGGCGCGGCCGCCGGCTTGGCGGTGGCGGGATCGCCGACCTTCACGGTCTTGACCCCGGTGTAGTTGCTGCCGACGACCAGGTCGAGCGACGTGCTCGCGTCCGCCTGGAGCACGGCGCCGGGTACCGCCGCCGCCAGCGTGAGCGCCGCGTCCCGATTGTCGGGCGAGTATCGCACCGTCGTCGTCGCGGTCGCCGGAGCGTTGGTCGGCTCCATCGTGGTGAAGCCGGCGGTCTGCAGGTCTCCCGACACCTTGCGGCCGAGCCCGTTGACCCCGACCCCGTTCAGCACCCGGACCTGGACCTCCTGCGGCGCCACGGTCAGCACGTTCGGTTTCGGCGACCCCGCCGGCTTCGCCGCCTTCGGCGCCCGCGGCTTGTCGTTGATGATCGAGTCGTACAGCGCCCGGCCGGCGACGTCGTCGAGCAGCACCCGGCTGCCGCCCTGGCCCGGCGGCGGCGCCGGGAAGCCCGGCGGCGTGTACGCCGGGTTCGCGATCGGCGCGGTGAGGAAGCTGACCCGCTTCGGGTCGAGCCCGTGCAGCTGGGACGCCAGCTCCTTGAGGTCGCCGAACGAGGTGTCCCGGTCGAGCGTGAGCGACTTCGTCGCCGCGGACAGGAACTCCGTCAGCGCGACCGGGTTGACCAGCAGCTTGGTGCTGCTCGCCGCTCGCACCATCGAGCCGAGGAACCGCTGCTGGCGCTGGATGCGCCCCAGGTCCGACCCGTCGCCGATCCCGTACCGGGCCCGCACGTACGCGAGCGCCTGCTCGCCCTTGAGCACCGACGTCCCGGCCGGCAGCCGCAGCCCGCTCTCGTCGTCCCGCAGCGGCGTCGTGCTGCAGATCGACACCCCGTTGAGCGCGTCGACCATAGTCTTGAAGCCGGTGAAGTCGACCTGCACGTAGTGGTTGATCTTGATCCCGGTGAGCTTCTGCACCGCGAGCACCGTGCAGGCCGGTCCGCCGATCGTGAACGCCTCGTTGAACTGCCCGTCGTGCGCCGCCTCGGTGCCGCCGCCGGTCTTGTGGCAGGCCGGCAGGCTGACCCAGGAGTCGCGCGGGAAGCTGATCAGCGTCGCCTTGTCCCGGTTGGGCGAGAGGTGGGCGAGGATCGTGGTGTCCGACCGGGCGCCGCTCACGGTGCCGTACTCGCCGTTCGCGCCGGCCCGCGTGTCCGAGCCGATCAGCAGGTAGTTCTCGGCACCGAGCTGCTTGCCGGCGTTGCGGATGGACTTGTCGCCGGGGGCGAGCGCGTCGACCCGGGTGATGTTCCCGGACAGCTTCTTGTACTGGTAGGCCCCGACCCCGCCGGCGGCGACCAGCACCGCGGCCAGCACCGCGCAGACCCAGCCCACCGTGCGGACCCAGCGGGGGCGCCGGTTCCGCCGCGGCCCGGCGGTGCGGCGGTGCCGGCCCGGGACGTCGTCGTCCGGGTCGAGCGGCAGGTCCGGCTGGTGACCGAGGTCGTGGGTGATCAGGCCGTACCGGTCGCGCGTCCGCTCCAGCACGCCGACCGAGCCGGCCGGCTCGAACCCGGCGGCCTCGGGTCCGTAGCCGGACCGGGACGGCGGGCCGAGCGCGTCGGCGATCCCGGGCCGGTACGGCTCCGCACGGATGGAGCCCCGGCCCGCCCGGGCAGACGCGGCGGCACCGCTGAGCCAGCCGGCGTACGCGGCCGTGTCGTCGAAGCGCGGCGGCTCCGGCCGGGCGGCGGGTGTCGGCGCGGCCCACGGCTGGGCGACCGGCGTGCGGCCGGCAAGCCCGTTCGGCGCAGCCCGGTCACCGGCCGGGAACGACGGCGGCAGCCCGTCCGACCGGTGTTTCCGACCGCTGCGGCCACCCAGCGGCGGTCGCGGCTCGTCGTCCCGGGACGCCGATCGCGGGGCCGGCACCGACCAGTCGTACCCGGACCCGGCCGGCCACGAGGGGTGATCGGGCTGGTGCACCGGTGCGGCAGGCGCTCGAGGACTCGACGACGGAACGTGACGAGTCTCCGGAGATCGCGAGGCCGTTCCCGCATCCGGTTCATCACGGAAAGTAGGCGCATCCGGAGCGGCATGCCGGCCGCCGTCCCGGGTAGGAGACCGCCGCCACGGGCCTGACTGCTCCGCCCACTGGGCCAGCAACGAGTCGAGGTCCTGATCTGTCCTGCCTCCGGTCCCCCAGCCGTGGCCGGCAGCGCCCTCGCGGTCATCCGACACGGACGCTTCGGCTCCCTGAAGTCGGTGAACAGGTCAGCCGGGGACGCATCTCACCCCCGACGGTGATCAACGGGGATGGTACGGAGGCCGCTGGCTCCACCGCCAATCCCCGAGGCACATTCACCCCGTACGGGTCAACATGAACTGCGTCCTTCGGCGGAGCCGGTTCCTCCGGAAGAGTGGCAGTGTGTCGGCCGTCACCCGGCTCGGCAACGCGTCGGTCGCACTGTGCAACCGGCGCGCAACCTCACTCCACGATCAGAAATGTTCACGCTACGTGGTTGTGCTGCGGAGAACGCGTAGTCGTTCCAACTTTGATTGACAAGTACCCGAACGGGCGTCACGCTCCGATTCGGCATCGCCCCTGGCCGCACCGCTGCTCGGCCGGGTCCGAGCAGCTGCGGGGAGACAGCAGGCGGCGAGGGGACGGCGGGTGGCACGTCGGGTGGCACGGCACAGCAGGTCCGGACGGCGGCTCGGGCGAGGATCGATCCTGATCGGGGCGCTGGTGCTGTCCGTCTGCGCGGCCACGGCCGGTGCGGTCCGGGTCTTCACCACCGACTCGACCGGCACCCCGACCGCCTGTGCGGCACCGGCCGGCACGCTCACCGTCGCCGCCGCGCCGGCCGCCACGCCGTGGCTGACCCAGCTCGCCGCCGACTACACGAACCAGCACCGCACCGTGGCCGGCCGCTGCGTCCAGGTCACGGTCGAGACGCTCAGCCAGGACCAGGCCCAGCAGGCGCTGCGGCCGGTGCCGTTCCCGGGCGCGCCCACCCCACCGGACGTCTGGGTCCCGCAGTCGACGATGTCGGTCGCGCTGCTGCGGGCGAAGCCGGAGACGGCGAAGCTGCTCGCGGTGCCGACGCCGCCGATCGCCACCTCACCCGCGGTGCTGGCCGCCCCGGCCGAGGCACTGCGACTGCTCGCCGGCCCGGACGGCAACCAGCCGCCGCTGGTGACGCTCTCCAGCCGGCTCGGCGACCCGCGCGGCTGGGGACAGCCCGGCTTCGACCACCCCGAGTGGGGCGCGATCACGGTGTCCACCACCGACCCCGGCACCACCCCGCTCGGGACCGGGATGCTGCTGGCCCTGGTCGGCGTGCAGACCCGGACGCCGACGCCGGAGGTCGGCGGGGCCGCGTTCCGGCGGCCGAACGTGCAGCAGGCGATGATCGGTCTCTCCCATGCCCTCCAGGCGACCGCGCAGAGCGGCGACGCGCTCATGGCCCGGGTGGCGAAGGCGAGCACGGTCGCCCAGGTGATCTCCTCGGTCGGCCTGGTCGCCGCCTACGAGCAGGACGTCTGGAAGTACGACCGGGACAGCCCGGCGATCGTGCTGTCGGCCGCGTACCCGGTCGACGGCCAGCTCGCCGCCGACTACCCGTACGTGGTGCCGAAGGGCAGCTGGATCGACGCCGCCGACCGGGCCGCCGCCGACGACTTCCGCGGCTGGCTGCTGTCGCCGCCGGTGCAGGGCCGGCTCGACCGGTGGGGGCTGCGCGGCGCCGACGGAGTGGCCGGCCCGGGGATCGCGGCCGGCCTGCGGGTCGACTCGACGCTGCCGCTGGCGCCCGTGCCCCAGCAGGCGGTCGACGGTCCGACCGCGGCCCGCACCGCCTGGCGGCTGCTGACCCGGCGGATCTCGGTGCTGGGGCTGTTCGACGTGTCCGGCTCGATGGCCGACCCGGTGCCGGGCACGCGGCAGTCGAAGCTCGACGTCGCCCGGGCGGCGACGCAGGCCGCGCTGGGCTTCTTCGACCCGGCCGACTCGATCGGGCTGTGGGAGTTCTCCCGGGAGCTCGACGGCGACCGGGACTACCGGGTGCTGGTCCCGCTCGGGCCGGCCGGGCAGCGGGTCGGGCCGTTCCCCAACCGGTTCGCCGCGTCGGTCGCTGCGTACCGACAGATGGTGCCGCGCACCTCGACCGGGCTGTACGACAGCATCCTGGCCGCGTACCAGAGCGCAACGGCGGACTACCGGAAGGACGCGGTGAACACGGTCGTGGTGATCACCGACGGGAAGAACGAGGACCCCGGCAGCATCACGCTCGACCAGCTGCTGGCGAGGCTGCGCACGCTGCACGACCCGGCGAAGCCGGTGCACATCGTCACCCTGGCCTACGGCACCGGCGCGGATCAGGCCGCGCTCGCCAAGGTGGCGAAGGCGACCGACGGCCTGCAGTTCGCGTCGCCCGACCCGCGCTCGATCGGCACGGTGTTCGTCACCGCGGTGGCGGCGCTGACCGGCTGAGTCGAATCAGTCGTCGCTGCGCGGGTTGCCGGCCACGGCCTGTGCCTCGAGCACCGTCAGGGCCTCGTCCTCGGTGCGGGTGACGGTCGGCGGACCCTGCAGCGCGGCGCCGGTGGCGGTGACGTTCCAGGTCAGGCTGACCTGGAAGTGCCACTGCTGGCCCGGCTGGCCGCCGGAGGACCGGTTGAAGTTGATCAGGCAGTCGGTGCTGCCGCCGGCCGAATAGGGCCGGCCGCCGTCGGCGCAGCCGGTCCGGACCGTGCTGCCGGCCGGGACGCCGGAGACGCCGACCTTGCCCGGCGTCGCGGTGACGGTCACCGAATTGCCCCCGCCGGAGGCGGTCACCGAGACCGGCTGCCAGGCGGCCGGGTCGAACCACATCCAGGTGTCCAGCCGGACGAACGACCGGGCCGCCGGGTTGAAGTTCACCACCGGCATCCGCACGGTCTTGTCCATCGCGTCGCGGGCGAGCCCCATCAGGATCTCCGGCGGCACCGGCGGCTGCGGCGGCGCCTGGCCGGCCGGCACCCAGATCAGCGGATCGTTCTGGGCGCTCCACTGGTCGACGTACGTGAAGAAGTCCTGGATCGACCCGTCGAAGTTGCCGGAGTCGCACTCCCACGAATAGAAGTTGCCGTCGTCGTCCTTGTGCTGGTCGACGATCGGCGGGAACCAGTCGTCGTGGTTCTCGCCGACGTGGTGGGCCAGGCTGTAGTAGTACGGGTCCCTGGAGTCGGCGTACATCTCCGCGCCGCTGCGGCCCTTGCTGTACCAGCAGGGCGGCGGCACCCGGTTCGGCACCTCCACCACGGCGCCGTGCGAGGGATAGTTGCCGCCGTTGACCGAGATCGTGATGTACGAGACGCCGGCGTGCAGGTTGCCACCGTCGTTGCCGGCCGAGCAGGAGACCACGTTCTGGCACGCTGCCGCCGTCGTCGCGGTGGCGGCAGTGCCGACGGCTGCGACCAGCAGGGGGGCCAACAGCAGACCTGCTCTGCGACCGGTCACGCGGCGCATGGATCCCTCCCAGTCGGTGGTCCCAGGTGCAGGCACGCCGGGACCCCAGTCCAGCTTGCCGGGAATTAGTACACCTTGAGTCGGATTCGGTCCAGACGCATCACCGTGGGCGGTCGGAATGATCACCCTGCGTACAAGTCGGGCGTTTTACCGCGGAAGCGTGCAATCCGCCCCGCTGCTCTTGACCTGCGAGACCTTCCAGGTCCCGCCGCTGTTCGTCAGCGTGACCGTGAACTGCGACCTCGTGCCGTTCGAGCCGGGCCGCGTGGTGCCGGCCTTGTCGTAGAGCCGGGTCAGCGTCTGGTCAAGGCAGGTGGTCGCGCTCGCCGTCGACGCGCCGACCGATCCCACCGTCACCGAGCCGTCGATCGGCCCGCGCTGGCTCAGCCCCTGGGCCTTGACGTCGGTGAAGAGCGTCACCAGCTGGCCGGCCTGCGGGTCGACTGACAGCTGCGCGATCTCCGGGTCGCCCGGGTCGGGCTTCTCGGCCAGCCGCACCACCATCGACCAGTACGAGCGGGTGGTCTCCGCCACGGCGGCCTTGCTGCCGGCCTCGGCCGGCCCGAGCCAGCGGATCGGTGAGCGCCGGGTGCCCACGCTCGGCTCCGGCGACGGCGTGGTCGAACTCGGCGCGGCGGTCGTCGGCGCGGCCGCGGTGGTGGTGAGGCCGGGGCCGGACGGCAGCGCGGTCGGCCCGTCGCCGGACGAGGAGCAGGCCACCGCCGTGGCCGCGGTCAGCGTGGCCAGCACCACGGCCCGAGGGAGGAACCGGGACATGCGCGACACCTCACCCTGCCCGGCGGGGGCTGTCAACCGCATCCCACCCGGCCTCCGCGCTGACGGCACCGCCCCGCCGGAAAGGCCGGCGACCATGACGCACTGTCCGCGTTGACGGCACCGCCCGGGCCGGAAAGGCCGGCGATCATGACCCACTGTCCGCGTTGACGGCACCGCCCGGGCCGGAAAGGGTGGCGACCATGAGCGACAGCGCGCAGATCGGCGTCACCGGCCTGGCCGTGATGGGGAGCAACCTGGCCCGCAACTTCGCCCGGCACGGGCACGCGGTGGCGGTGCACAACCGCACCGACGCCAAGACCAGGGCCCTGATCGAGGCGTTCGGGCACGAGGGCACGTTCCTGCCGTCCTACTCGGTCGAGGACTTCGTCGCGTCGCTCGAACGGCCGCGCCGGATCGTGATCATGGTGAAGGCGGGCGGGCCGACCGACGCGGTCATCGAAGGGCTGGCCCCGCTGCTCGAGCCGGGCGACATCCTCGTCGACGGCGGCAACGCCCACTTCGCCGACACCCGGCGGCGGGAGGCGGCGCTGCGCGAGCGGGGCATCCACTTCGTCGGCACCGGCATCTCCGGCGGCGAGGAGGGCGCGCTCAACGGGCCGAGCATCATGCCCGGCGGCACGAAGGAGGCGTACGAGTCGCTCGGTCCGCTGCTGGAGTCGATCTCCGCGCACGTCGACGGCACCCCGTGCTGCACCCATGTCGGCGCGGACGGCGCCGGCCACTTCGTGAAGATGGTGCACAACGGCATCGAGTACGCCGACATGCAGCTGATCGCCGAGGCGTACGACCTGCTCCGGCGCGGGCTGGGGATGACGCCGGCCGAGATCGCGGACGTGTTCCGGGAGTGGAACTCCGGCGACCTCGAGTCGTTCCTCATCGAGATCACCGCCGACGTGCTGGCGCACACCGACGCGGCCACCGGCGCGCCGTTCGTCGACGTCGTGCTCGACCAGGCCGAGCAGAAGGGCACCGGCCGGTGGACCGTGCAGGTGGCGCTCGACCTCGGGGTGCCGGTCAGCGGGATCGCCGAGGCGGTCTTCGCCCGCTCGCTGTCCGGGCACGCCGAGCAGCGGGCGGCCGCCCGGGGCCTGCCCGGCCCGGCCGCCGACGGCACCGTCGACCGGGCCGGCTTCGTCGACGACGTCCGAAAGGCGCTGTACGCGTCCAAGGTCGTCGCGTACGCACAGGGCTTCGACGAGATCACCGCCGGCGCCGCCGAGTACGGCTGGGACATCGACCGGGGTGCGATGGCGACCATCTGGCGCGGCGGCTGCATCATCCGGGCCCGGTTCCTCAACCGGATCAAGGAGGCTTACGACCGCGACCCGCAGCTGCCCTCGCTGCTGGTCGACGGCTACTTCACCGCCGCGGTCGCGGACGGGCAGGAGTCCTGGCGGCGCGTGGTGGCCACCGCGGCCCGAGTCGGCGTGCCGACCCCGGGCTTCTCCTCCGCGCTGGCCTACTACGACGGGCTGCGGGCGCAGCGGCTGCCGGCTGCGCTCGTGCAGGGTCTACGCGACCTGTTCGGCGCGCACACCTACCGCCGCACTGACCGGGAGGGCGTGTTCCACACCCGCTGGTCGTCCGACCGGACGGAGGAGCCCGGCGACTGACCGCCCGGCGTCGGGCCCGGCGTCGCCGGCGGCCGTCGGCCGGGTCGGGCCCGGCGTCCGCCCGGCGGCCCGCCGGCCGGGTCGGGCCCGGCGTCCCGCCCGGCGGCCCGTCCGGCCGGGTCGGACCGGTGCGGCCGGCACGGTGCGCGGTTCAGCCGGCACGGTGCGCGGTTCAGCCCGACCCTGTCCTGCCAGCCTCATGTACCGCCTACCCAGCGACGCGACAAACATGTATCCCGCTCAGAGGTTGACAAGATTAGCCGTTCGGCTAACACTATTAGCCATGACGACTTCCTTCCTCGACCGTCCGACCGGCCGGCTGGCGTACGAGCTGACCGGTGACCCGAACGGTCCGCTGGTGGTGCTCTCTCCCGGCATGGGCGACCTGCGCTCGACGTTCGACGGACTGGCGGAGCGGCTCGCCGCCGAGGGCGCGCGGGTGGTGACCGCCGACCTGCGCGGGCACGGCGAGTCCAGCACCGGCTGGGACGGCTACGGCGTGAGCGCGATCGCGGACGACCTGCTCGCACTCCTGCACGCGCACGGCGGCCGGGGGGTGCTGGTCGCCAACAGCTACTCCGGCAGCGCCGCGGTCGTTGCCGCCGCCCGCGAGCCCGAGGCGGTCTCCGGCCTCGTCCTGCTCGGCGCCTTCGTCCGCGACGGTGAGAAGTCCGTGCTGCAGAAGGGGCTCTTCGCGCTCTTCCACCGCGCGTTCCCGGGCCGTCCGCTGTGGACGGCGATGGCGTGGCCGTCGTTCTTCAAGCGCAGGCCGGCCAACTACGCGGCCCGCAAGGCCGAGCTCGCGGCGAACCTCAAGCGTCCGCACGGCTACGACGCGCTCGCCCGGATGACCACGGACGACGGCACCCACCGGCACACCACGCCGCTGCTGCCGTCCGTGCACGCGCCGGCGCTGGTGATCATGGGCAGCAAGGACCCGGACTTCCCCGACCCGGCGGCCGAGGCCAGGTTCACCGCCGACCAGTTGGGCGGGCCGGCCGAGGTGCTGATGATCGAGGGCGTCGGGCACTACCCGCAGGCCGAGGCCGTCGACGAGGTCGCGCCCGCCGTCGCGGCCTTCCTGGCGAAGCTCGCGTGACCAACCGCCCGCGGCTCAGCCCGGACCGCGTGGTCGCGGAGGCCGCCGCGCTGGCCGACGAGCGCGGCATCCAGGCCCTGTCGCTGGCGCCGCTGGCGGAGCGGCTCGGCGTCCGGGTGCCCTCGCTCTACAAGCACGTCGGCGGGCTGGACGACCTGCACCGCCGCCTCGCCCTGGCCGGCCTGCGCGACCTCGCCGACGAGCTCGGCGCGGCCACCGTGGGCCGGTCGGGGCGGGACGCGCTGCTGGCCTGCGCCACCGCCTGGCGGGCGTACGCCAAGGCCCACCCCGGCCGGTACAGCGCGATCCAGCGGGCGCCCGACCCCGACGACACCGAGCTGCTCGCCGCCGCGACCAGGCTGACCGAGCTGGTCTTCGCGATCCTGCGCGGCTACGGCCTGGACGAGGAGCAGACCGTGCACGCCACGCGCGCGGTCCGCAGCGCCCTGCACGGCTTCGTCACGCTGGAGGCGGCCGGCGGCTTCGGCCTCCCGCAGGGGGTCGACGACAGCTACGCCCGGCTGGTCGCGCTGCTCGACTCCGGCCTCAGCCGCGGCTGAGCCGCAGGCCCCGAACCCACCCTGGCGGAGGGCGTGGGTCAGCGGCGGTCGGTGCTGAGCAGGCCGCGCTGGAACGCCTCGGCGACCGCGGCGGCGCGGTCGTTGACGCCGAGCTTCGCGTACACGTGCAGCAGGTGGGTCTTCACGGTCGCCTCGGAGACGAACAGCTGCCGGGCGGCCTCCCGGTTCGTCGCGCCGCGCGCGACCAGTTCGAGCACCTCCTGCTCGCGGGCGGACAGCGGCTCCTGCGCCGGGCGGCGGACCGAGCCGAGCAGCCGGGTCGCCACCGACGGCGACAGCACCGCCTCGCCCCGCGCGGCGGCCCGTACCGCCCGGAACAGCTCGTCCGCGCGGGAGTCCTTGAGCAGGTAGCCGGTCGCCCCGGCCTCGATCGCCGGCAGCACGTCGGAGTCGGTGTCGTAGGTGGTGAGGACCAGGACCCTGGCGCTCGCGCCGCTGCGGGTGATCCGCGCGGTCGCGGCGACCCCGTCGCCACCCGGCATCCGCAGGTCCATCAGCACCACGTCCGGGGCGAGCGTGCCGACCAGGGTGACCGCCTCGTCGCCGCTGGCCGCCTCGCCGACCACCTCGAAGCCGGGCTCACCGCTGAACATGCCGCGCAGGCCGTCCCGGACGACCGGGTGGTCGTCGACGATGAGCACCCGGATGGCGCCGCCCGCTGGTGTCGGTTCGCTCATGCCGGGATCGCCGGGACCGTCGCGGAGACCGCGGTGCCCTCGCCGGGTGACGACTCGATCTCCAGCCGGCCGGCGATCCGGCCGACCCGCTGCCGCATGCCGGTCAGCCCGAAGCCGCTGCCGTCAGCGACCTCGCCAGGCAGGCCGGCCAGGTCGAACCCGATCCCGTCGTCCCGCACGTCCAGCGTCACCACGTCCTCCATGTACGACAACGTCACCCCGACCCGGCTGGCCGCCGCGTGCTTGCCCACGTTGGCCAGCGCCTCCTGGCCGGTCCGCAGCAGCGCGATCTCGACCTCCGGGTGCAACTGCCGCGGGGTGCCGGTGGTGGTCACCGCGGCCGGCACGCCGGTGAGCTCCGACCAGCGCGCGGCGACGTCGGCCAGCGCGTCCGGCAGCCGGGCCGCCTCCAGCGGCTCCGGCCGCAGCGCCTGCACCGACCGGCGGGCCTCGACCAGAGTCGAGCGGGCCAGCTCCGCCGCGGTGTCCAGGTGCCGCTCCCGGCCGGTCGCGCTGGCCGTCCGGGCCGCCTGCAGCTGGGCGACGATGCCGGCCAGGCCCTGGGCCAGCGTGTCGTGGATCTCCCGGGCCAGTCGCTCGCGCTCGTCCCGCACGCCGGCGTCCCGGGCCGAGGCCACCAGCTGCGCCTGCAGCTGGGCGTTCTCCGCCATCGCCGCGGCCAGCCGCTCGTTGGCCTCGTTGAGCTGGCCGATGGTCTGCTTGCGGGCCGCGCTCTGCTCGTCGGTCAGCCAGCCGTAGTAGCCGAAGAAGCTGGCCAGCACGGCGTTGACCAGGAACACCGCGCCCCAGATGGCCAGGCCGCCCGCGGTGGCCCTGGGCAGGCCGCCGATCTGGGCGACGGCGGCGAAGGAGGCGGTGATCGCGATGCCGACGAACCGCCATCGGCCCCGGAGCACGTCGAGCGCGATCAGGTAGCCGAGGAACGCGATGAACCCGTTCCACGGGCTGCACAGCACCAACGCCCCGGCGAGCACGCTCCACCCGGTGAAGAACAGCGGCCCGGCGACCGGGCGCCGGCCGTGCTCGGGCCAACCGAGCCAGACCCAGAGTGCGGCCGCGCCGGCGAGCAGCACGTCGATCCACCAGGCCGGCCAGTCGGGGTCGCGGATCAGCAGGGTCAACACGGTGCCGATGGCGATCGCGACGTACGGGACGTAGCGCTCGATGGAGCTCCACCGCTCCATCTCGGTCAGCCGCTCCAGCTCCTTCGCCCGGAGCTGGCGGGCCTCCTCGCCGAGCTCGGAGAGCTGGCCCAGCTCGGTCAGCCGGGTCAGCTTCTCCGGCTCGTACGGCGTGCTCACCGGCTCACTCCCAGCGGAACGTCCGCGCCGCGACGACGGCGGCGACCAGGGCCCACCCGACCATAGTCGCGACCTGGGTCGGATGCGGCCAGGAGCCCTGCCAGGTGTCCCGGACCGCCGTCAGCGCCGCCCCGAGCGGGGTCCCATCGCTGACGTGCCGCAGGAACGGGGAGAACGTCTCGCGGGGGATGTACACGCCGGCCAGGAACATGCTCGGGAAGAACAGCGTCATCCCGATCGCGTTCGCCGCCTTGGCGCTCGGCGCCACCGCGGCGACCAGCAGGCCGAGCGACAGCAGCGACGCCGCGCCGAGCACCACCGCGAGCACGAACCCGGCCAGGTTCCGCGGCACGGCCACCCCGAACCCGAGCGAGCCGACCGCCACCAGCAGCACGGTCGCGGCCACCGTCGCCCCGCCGACCAACAGCAGCTGGGCACCGAGCAGGATCCGCGGGGTCACCGGGGTGGCCCGCAGCCGGCGCAGCACGCCGCGCTCCCGGTAGGTCCCCAGCGTCGTCGGCAGGATCGACAGGCCGAGCACGGCCAGCACGATCGCCACCCCGATCGAGGCGATGTACTCGGTGCCGGACTGGCCGGACAGGTCCGAGCTCGGGTCGCCGAACCCGGGAATCAGCCCGAAGCCGATCACCAGCAGCACCGGCAGCGCGAGCACCAGTGCCGGCAGCAGCGGCTCCCGGAAGAACAGCTTCGTCTCGATCTTCGTCATCGCGGCCAACGCGTGCGGTGCCCGCTGGCCGGACAGCTCGGGCGCGCGCGCCGCCCGCCGCCCCGCCGTCGTGGTCGCCCGTTCCGCCTGCTGGCTACCGAGGGCGCTGTCCTCCCGCTCCTCGGACAGGTCGCCAGGCGCAACCGCCAGCCGACCGGCCGTCGTCGCTGCCCGCTCGCCCCGCGGGCTCCCGGCCTCGCTCTCCTCCCGCTCCTCGGACAGGTCGCCAGGCGCAAGCGCCAGCCGACCGGCCCTCGTCGCTCCCCGCTGCCCTGCGGGCTCTCGGCCTCGCTCATCGCGCTGCCTCCAGTTCCTTCTCGTCGTGGGTGGTGTCGCCGGTGTCGTCGAAGGGCCGGCCGGTCAGCGCGACGAACGCGTCGTCGAGCGTGCGCTGCTCCAGCCGGAGGTCGGCCACCAGCACCTGGGCCCGGCCGAGGGCGGCGGTGACGCCGGTGGCGAACTCGCCGCTGCCGGTCACGATCACCTGGCTGCCCGACCGCGTCACCGCGGTCACCCCGGGCACGTCCTCGATCAGCCCGGCGGGGATGACCCCGACCGGCCGGAACCGCATCCGCTGCTCGCTGCCGGAGCTGGTGATCAGCCCGGTCGGGGTGTCGAGGGCGACGAGCCGGCCGCGGTCGAGGATCGCGACCCGGTCGCAGAGCTCCTCGACCTCGTCCATCAGGTGGCTGACCAGCACGACCGTGACCCCGCTGTCGCGGACCCGGCGGACGAGGTCCCAGGTCTGCCGGCGCGCGGCCGGGTCGAGGCCGGTGGTGATCTCGTCGAAGAACACCAGCTCGGGCCGGCCGAGCAGGGCCAGCGCGAGGAACACCCGCTGCTGCTGGCCGCCGGAGAGCTTCTTGAACGCCGTGTTCCGCTTGGCCGCGAGCCCCCACTCGTCGAGCAGCTCGTCGACCGGGCGCGGGTTGCGGTAGAAGCCGGCGTACAGCTCCAGCGCCTCGCCGACCCTGATCTTCTCCTGCAGCTGGGCCTGCTGCAGCTGGACGCCGACCCGCTCGCGCAGCCGCGGCCCGGACCGCTCGGGGTCGAGGCCGAGCACCCGGACGGTCCCGGAGTCCGGCGTCCGCAGCCCTTCCATGATCTCCACTGCCGTGGTCTTGCCGGCGCCGTTCGGGCCGAGCAGGCCGAAGACCTCGCCGGCCTGCACGTCGAAGCTCACCCCGTCCAGCGCGATCGTCTCGCCGTACCGCTTGTGCAGCTCGTGCACCTCGATGACCGCCATGCCATCGAGGGTCGTCGCGGGCGCCGCGGATCGGATCGGCCGGGCGGCCATCGCTGCCACGCGAGGCCGGTTGATCCGCCGGGTCAACCGAACGGTCGATGCTCGCGTAAGGTGCCGCGCATGCCCGAGGAGAGACAGGACCCGGCGAACACCCAGATGTTCCGGGCGTTCGTGGAGCGCGGCGAGCAGGAGACCGACCGGCGCAGCATGCGTACGGCATATCTGCTGATCGCGGCCGCCGTCGTGATCGTCGTCATCGCGCTGGTCGTGATCGCCGTCAGCTGACGCGCCGTTCTCTGACGGCAGAATGACGTTGACTGACGGCTAGCCTGACGCCAGAGTGGCGTCATGGCGACGCCGGTTCCGCTCTGGCGCAACCGCGACTTCACCCTGCTCTGGTCGAGCCAGGTGATCTCGACGGTCGGCACCAGGGTGACGTCGGTGGCATACCCGCTGCTGGTGCTGCTGCTGACCGGCTCGCCCGCGCTGGCCGGCGTCGTCGGGTTCGCGCAGACCCTGCCGTTCCTGCTGCTCTACCTGCCCGGCGGCGCCTGGGTGGACCGATGGGACCGGCGCCGGACGATGGTGGCCTGCGAGATCGGCCGGACGGTGGCGCTCGGCAGCGTCGCGGTCACCGCGGTGATCGGCGGCGTCCACGCGGTCACCATCGCCCAGCTGGCCGCCGTCGCGTTCGTGGAGGGCAGCCTGTTCGTGCTGTTCGACCTGTCCGAGGGGGCGGCGCTGCCCCGGCTGGTGCCCGCGGGCCAGCTGCCGACCGCAGTCGCCTGGAACCAGGCCCGCACGCAGGGCGCCGATCTGGTCGGCCAGCCGCTGGGCGGGTTGCTGTTCGCGATCGCGCCGGCGCTGCCGTTCGCTGTCGACTCGGTCAGCTACCTGGTCTCGGGCGGCGCGGTGGCGGCGATCCGGACCCGGCTGCAGGGCGAGCGGGCGGCGACCGTGGACCGGCTGCGGAGCCGGATCGCCGAGGGCGTGCGGTTCGTCCGCCGGTCGGCGTTCCTGCGCGAAACCGTGGTCATCGTGGGCTGGATAAACCTGGTCTTCAACGGAAGCTTCCTGGTGGTCATCGTGCGGGCCCAGCGGCTCGGCGGCAGCCCGGGCCAGATCGGCCTCATGTTGGCCGCGCTCGGCGCCGGCGGGATCCTCGGCGCGCTGGCGGCGCCGGCGATCCAGCGCCGGCTGTCCGGCCGGGTCGTGCTGGTCGCGATCGCCTGGCTGTGGACAGGGCTCGGAGTCGTGCTGGCGTTCGCGCCGTCGCTGGTCTGGCTGGCCGTGCTGGTCTTCGCGCTCAACCTGTTCGGGGCGCCGTACAACGTGGTGATCGCGGCCCGGATGTACCAGCTGGTGCCGGAGCAGATCTTCGGCCGGGTCCGCAGCGTCGGCCGCATCGTCGCCTGGGGCACGATCCCGATCGGCACGCTGCTCGGCGGCGTGCTCGCCGAGCGCCTCGGGGCCGCACCGGCGCTGCTGGTGTTCGGGCTGGCGATGATCCCGGTCGCGGTCGCGAGCACGGTGTCGCCCGGGATGCGCTCGATCGACGACCCGGTCAGCGAGCCGGCCGGCCAGCCTGCCTGACCGCCAGGGCCTGCACGCCGCGCTGGCCGGCGCCGTAGATCCGGGTCCAGCCGGTCGGCAGCAGCCGGGCCAGCAGGTCAGGGGCCTTCGCCGAGCCGCCGATGAGCAGCCGCGGCCGGCGGTGCTCGATCGCGGTGGCGATCTGCGCGGCCGCCCGCTCCGGCGGGATCGACAGCAGCGCGGCCCAGACCCGCCGTTCCCGCTCGTACTCGACCGGGTCGACGCCGACGCCGACCCGGGCCGACTCGGCGATGCGGGTGTTGATCCCGCCGGGGTGCACGGTGGTCACCCCGACCTCGCCGGCCAGCTCCTGGCGCAGCGCCTCGGAGAAGCCGCGGACGGCGAACTTGCTCGCCGCGTACGCGGTCTGCCCGGCCGGCGCGACCAGCCCGAACACCGACGACATGGTCACCAGGTGTGCGCCGGGCTCGGCCCGCAGCGCCGGCAGCAAGGTGTGCGTCAGCCGGACCACGGCCAGGAAGTTGACGTCGATGACCTCCTCGTACTGGGCCAGCGTGACCTGGTCGAACCGGCCGCCGAGGGCGATGCCGGCGTTGTTGACCAGCAGCCGCAGCCGCGGATGGGCCGCGCGGATCTCCTCCCCCGCGGCGGCGACCGCGGCGGCGTCGGCGAGGTCGACGACCCTGGTCTCGGCGTCGAGCGAGGCCGCCACCGTGGCCAGCCGCTCGGCGTCCCGGTCGAGCAGCACCAGCCGGGACCCGCGCCCGGCCAGCTCGACCGCCAGCGCGGCGCCGATCCCGCTCGCCGCCCCGGTCACCACCGCGACGCCGCCGGCGAACTCGTACCGGCGCATCAGCGGAACTCGACCGCGTCGGTGACCGGGCCGTGCCGGAACAGCAGCACGTCCTTCGGGTAGTTCTGGTTGAGCCGCCACGGCCGGGTCCTCGCCTGCCGGGGCAGCGCGTCCAGGCCGCGCTTGATGTAGTTGGCCTGCAGGTTGAGCAGTGGCTCGCGGACGCCGGGCGGCGGCGGCACCGGGGTGACGACCGCGCTGCCGGTCCGGTCCATCTCGGTCAGCAGCCGGCAGACGTACTCGCTGACCAGGTCGACCTTGAGCGTCCAGGACGCGTTGGTGTAGCCGATCGCCAGCGCGAAGTTGGGCACGCCGGAGAGCATCATGCCCTTGTACGTCACCGAGTCGGACATCGAGACCGGGGCGCCGTCCACCGACAGCGCCATCCCGCCGGCGGCGAGCAGGCTCAGTCCGGTCGCCGCGACCACGATGTCCGCGTCCAGCTCGGCGCCGGAGGACAACCGGATGCCGGTCTCGGTGAAGGTGTCGATCGTGTCGGTCACCATCGTCACCGACCCGGCGCTGATCGCGGCGAACAGGTCACCGTCCGGAACCAGGCACAGCCGCTGGTCCCACGGGTTGTAGGCGGGCCGGAAGTGGGTCTCCACCGGGTAGCCCGGCGGCAACTGCCGGCGCACACCGCCCTGCAGCACCTTCCGGGCGGCCCGCGGTGCCCGCCGGGCGAACTGGTAGAGCGCGATCTGGATCGCCATGTTCTTGCCCCGGGCGATCTTCGTGGCCACCCGGTCCGGCAGCCACCGGCGCAGCCCGGCCAGCACCGGGTCCTGCGACGGCAACGTGAGGATGTAGCTCGGCGAGCGCTGGAGCATCGTCACGTGCGCCGCGTCCCTGGCCATCGCGGGGACCAGGGTGACCGCGGTCGCGCCGCTGCCGATCACCACCACCCGCTTGCCGGTGTGGTCGAGGTCGGCCGGCCAGTGCTGCGGGTGCACGATCGGCCCGGCGAACCGCGCCTCGCCGGGGAACTCGGGCCGGTGGCCCTCGTCGTACCGGTAGTAGCCGGTGCAGGAGTAGAGGAAGCCGCAGGTCAGCTCGATCCGGCCGACGTCGCTCTCGACGGTGACCGTCCACCGGCGGTCCTCGCTGGACCAGTCGGCGGCCACCACCCGGTGCCCGTACCGGATCTTGGTGTCGATGCCGCGCTCGCGGGCGGTGTCCCGCAGGTAGTCCCGGATCGCGGCACCGTCGGCGAGCGTGCTCGTCCCGGTCCACGGCCGGAACTCGTACCCGAGCGTGAGCATGTCCGAGTCGGACCGCACGCCCGGGAACCGGAACAGGTCCCAGGTGCCGCCGAGGGCGTCCCTGGCCTCGAGGATCGCCCAGGTCTTGCCCGGGCAGCGGTCCTGCAGATGGCAGGCGGCGCCGATGCCGGATATGCCGGCGCCCACAATCAGCACGTCGACGTGCTCTCCAGTCACGTACTCGACGGTAGCCTCGCAAGTGTGTCCGGCGACATCACCATTGTGGAGGTCAGTCCGCGCGACGGGCTGCAGAACGAGTCGGTGCTCCTGTCCACCGACGCCAAGGTCGAGCTGATCACCCAGCTCGTCGACGCGGGGGCGCGCCGGGTCGAGGCGGTCTCCTTCGCGCACCCGAAGGTGGTGCCGGCGATGGCCGACGCCGAGGCGGTGATGGAGCGTGTCCCCCGCCGCGACGGCGTCTCGTACGCGGGTCTGGTGCTCAACCGCCGCGGCCTCGACCGCGCGCTGCGCACCGGCGTCAACGAGGTCAACGCGGTCGTCGCGGTGACCGACACGTTCTCCCGGAGAAACCAGAACATGTCCACCGCGGAGGCGATGCGCGACGCCCTGTCGGTGATCGCCGACGCCCGGTCGGCCGGGCTGTTCACCACGCTCACGCTGTCGGCGGTGTTCGGCTGCCCGTTCGAGGGTGAGGTGCCGGTCGAGCGGGTGGTCGACCTCGCCGCCGAGGCGGCCGGGGCCGGCGTGCAGGAGCTGGCGCTCGGCGACACGATCGGCGTCGGCGTGCCGGGGCAGGTGCGGGACATGACCGCCCGGGTCCGGGACGCGGTCGGCCCGTCGCTGCCGCTGCGATACCACTTCCACAACACCCGCAACACCGGCTTCGCCAACGCGTACGCGGCCGTGCTGGACGGCGTGACCGTGCTCGACGCGAGCGCCGGCGGGATCGGCGGCTGCCCGTTCGCGCCGACGGCGACCGGCAACATCGCCACCGACGACCTCGTCTACCTGCTGGAGCGGATGGGCTACCGGACCGGCTTCGACCTGCCGGCACTGCTGCCCACCGCGGCATACCTGTCCGAGCAGCTCGGGCACGAGGTCCCGGCGCTGCTGCCGCGCGCCGGCACCTTCCCGGGCTGATCTACCCTGCATCCGCGGGTCGGACGAAGGAGGCACCCGGGATGCGGATGCTGCTCATCGGGGCGCCCGGCGCCGGCAAGGGCACCCAGGCCAGGCTGATCGCGGAGCGCTTCCACATCGCCCACATCTCCTCCGGCGACCTGCTGCGCATGCACGTCGAGGAGAACACGACGATCGGCCGCGCCGCGAAGGAATACCTGGCCAAGGGCGACCTGGTGCCCGACGCGATCGTGATGGACATGCTGCGCAAGCCGGTGGTCGCCGCCAGCGAGGCCGGCGGCTACGTCCTGGACGGCTTCCCCCGCACGATCGAGCAGGCCAAGGCCGCATACGAGACCGCGCAGGAGCTCGGCGTCGCCGTCGAGGTCGCGATCTACCTGGACGTGCCGACCGAGGAGCTGACCAGGCGGCTGCTCGCCCGCGGCCGGGGCAAGGACGACACCCCGGAGGTGATCGAGCACCGGCTGGCGGTCTTCGAGGCGATGACCCGGCCGATGCTCGACTACTACGCCGAGCGCGAGGAGCTGATCACCGTGAACGGCGCCCGGCCGGTGCGCGAGGTCTTCTGGTCGATCACCGTGCAGCTCCAGCAGCTCGACCACCGGCCGACCCAGATCGGCTGAGCCGGCTCACCGCGCAAGCTCAGCCCGGCAGCTCGTCCGGCTCGGCCTTGGCAGCCTCGGTGTCGCCCGCGGCGCCCTCGGCCTCCCGCTCGAAGACGTCGCCGGCCTTGAGATCGGACGACGTCTGCCCGGCCACCTCGTGGGCCATCTCCTCGTCGTCGACGCCCTCACCGGCCGGCCTGGTCTCGCCCGGTCCACTCATTGCGGCTCCTCCCTCGGTTTCCCCCGGTTGACGACCCGTAGTCGTCTCCGGCCACGACGGTGGCAAACACCTGGCATGGATCCCGGTGCACCGGGGAGACATCGAGGGTGTCGTTCGATCCCGACCCCGCGGTCCCGGGGATCGAGCAGTTCAGCGGTCCCGGCTACCGCGGCTGCCGGCTCTCCGGGGAGATCGACTTCACCTCGGCCGGCGCAGTCCAGTCTGCCCTGCTCGGGATGATCCTGCCCGGCGGCGGCGCGATGATCGTCGACCTCAGCCGGGTCACCTTCCTCGACTCCAGCGGCGTGGGCGTGCTCGTGCAGGCGCACCGGGTCGCGACCGAGCGGGACACGAGGCTGCTGCTGGTCGCGTCCGAGCCGGTGCGGAAGCTGCTCCGGTTGACCGGGTTGGACACTGTGCTGGAGACGTACGACGAGAGGTTCGCGGCGGAGGCCGCGTTGTCCGGGTTCGAGTGAGTTGTCGGGCCGGTGGTCCGACCGGATTCCCACTGAGAGGCGACGGAATGCAGTACGTACGGCTGGGCAACACCGGGCTCGAGGTCTCGAAGATCTGCCTCGGCTGCATGAGCTACGGCGAACCCGGTCGGGGGAACCACCCGTGGTCGCTCGGAGAACAGGACGCCCGGCCGTTCTTCCGGCGCGCGATCGAGGCCGGGATCAACTTCTTCGACACCGCCAACGTCTACTCGGCCGGCAGCAGCGAGGAGATCACCGGCCGGGCGCTGAAGGACTTCGCCGGCCGGGACGACGTCGTCATCGCGACCAAGGTGCACGGCCGGATGCGCGAGGGCGCCAACGGCGCCGGGCTGTCCCGCAAGGCGATCATGACCGAGATCGACCACAGCCTGCGCCGGCTGGGCACCGACTACGTCGACCTCTACCAGATCCACCGCTGGGACAGCCACACGCCGATCGAGGAGACGCTGGAGGCGCTGCACGACGTGGTGAAGGCCGGGAAGGCCCGCTACATCGGGGCGTCCTCGATGTGGGCGTGGCAGTTCAGCAAGGCGCTGCACGTGTCGGAGCGCAACCGCTGGACCCGGTTCGTCAGCATGCAGGACCACTACAACCTGCTGCAGCGCGAGGAGGAGCGGGAGATGCTGCCGCTCTGCGTGGACGAGGGCATCGGCGTGATCCCGTGGAGCCCGCTCGCCCGCGGCCGGCTCACCCGGGACTGGGACGCGTCGACCGCGCGCTCCGAGTCGGACCGGTTCGGCAGCTCGCTCTACTCCGACGACGACCGCCGGATCGTCGACGCGGTGGCCAAGATCGCCGAGTCCCGGCGCGTCAGCCGGGCCCAGGTCGCGCTGGCCTGGGTGCTGCGCCAGCCGGCGGTGACCGCGCCGATCGTCGGCGCGACCAAGCCGGGCCACCTGGAGGACGCCATCGCCGCGGTCGACCTCGAGCTGTCCGACGACGAGGCCGCGCAACTCGAAGGGCCCTACTCACCACGACTGCCAGCGGGCTTCTGAGTCGGCGGATAAGGTCGCGAGAGTGGCGGAAACCCGGATCGTGCTCGTCCGGCACGGCGAGTCGTTGGCGCAGGAACGGCGGGTCGTCGGCGGCCACGGGTGTGCCGGGCTGTCTGCCCTCGGCATCCGTCAGGCCGAGGCGTTGCGCGACCGGCTGCTGCGGTCCGGGGAGCTGGCCGGGACGACCGCGCTCTACTCGTCGGTGATGGCCAGAGCCGTGCAGACCGCGCAGATCATCGCGCCCGCGCTGGGCGGTCTCGACGTCGAGCAGGACTGCGACTTCTGTGAGGGCCACCCCGGTCCGGAGAGCGACGGGATGCCGTGGGAGGAGTTCGACCAGCGCTGGCCGGCGCCGGCCGAGTGGTCGCCGGACGTGACCCGCGAGCCGGGCGGCGAGTCGTACGCCCAGATGCGGGCGCGGGTCTCGGCCCGGCTGGACAAGGTCGCCGAGCGGCACCAGGGCGAGACCGTCGTGGTCGTCTGCCACGGCGGCGTGGTGGTGCACTCGATGCTGCGCTGGCTGGAGATGGAGCCGATGGGCGGCCGTACCCGCGCCTGGCTCGATCCGGTCAACTCGTCGCTGACCGAGTGGCGGATGGCCGAGAACCCGATGTGGCGGTCCGAGATCGAGCTGGTGCGCTTCAACGACCACGGCCACCTGTGCGGCGACCTGCTGCCCCGCCGACGCCGGACCGCCGTAGCCGACGGTGACGTCCCTGGAACCGATGGTTGACGCTCGCCGGGTAGCCTGAACGCGCTGCTACTAAGTCGTTACGGACCAGAGTCGAATGGGCCGGATGCGCGAACAGATGGGACTGATCAATACCGCCTTGCGGTGGATCACGCGTCGTCCGGTCAGCGGTGGGCAAAGTAGGGTGCCGCTGTCATGGACCGGTCCCGGCAGCGTACGGATTCCGAAGCGCGGCTGCGCGACTTCGGTCGTTGGCTGCGCCTGCTGCGGCAGTCCCGGCACCTCAGCCAGGAGCAGCTCGGCGACCGGGCCGGCATCGACCGGGCGGTGATCGGCCGTATCGAGCGCGGCGAGGTCAACGTCGGCATCGCGTACCTGTGGCAACTCGCCGACGCGCTGGAGATGCGGGTGCAGGACCTGCTGCCGGCCGAGGATCATCCCCTGCTCAAGCGGGACAGCTGAGGGATCTGCAGCGCCGCCCAGGGGCTGATCAGCCGGGGCGCCCGCTCGGCCACCACGATCAGGTCGGCCCAGTCGACCCAGGCCCACTCGGCCACCTCGGCCGGGTCCGGCTCCGGGTCGGCGTCGACGATCACCCGGAAGACCGGGCAGAACTCGTTCTCCATCGTCCCGTCGGCCATCCGGGCCGTGTACGCGAACTCGGGCAGCGCCAGCTCGACGTCCTTGGGGGTCAGGCCGAGCTCCTGGCCGATCCGGCGGACCATCGCGTCCTGCAGGCCCTCGCCCGGGCCCGGATGGCCGCAGCAGGTGTTGGTCCACACCCCCGGCCAGGTCTTCTTGCCCAGCGCCCGCCGGGTGACCAGCACCTTCCGCCCCGCCGGGTCGAACGCGTACGAGGAGAAGGCCAGGTGCAACGGGGTGTCGGTGGTGTGCACGTCCGCCTTGGGCGCGGTGCCGACGGGCCGCCGCCGGTCGTCGAGCAGCACGACCAGCTCCTGGCCGGTCTCGGTCGCCGTCATTCCACTCCTTCGCCGGGTTGCGCCCTGCACGGTACTTCCCCGCCGCCCACCCCCGCCGCAGCCGGGTCCCCCATGCCGCCGCCTGTCCGGTCAGACCGGGCGCCGCGCCCCGCCCTCTCCGGCTGGCGACGCGCTGTCCGGTCAGGCCGGGGTTCCGTGCCGGCCGGTGGCGCCCTGTCGGCTGGCGACGCCCTGTCCGGTCAGGCCCGGTTCCGTGCCGGCCGGTGGCGCCCTGTCGGCCGGCGACCCTGTCCGGTCAGGCCGGGTTCCGTGCCGGCCGGCGCCGCCTGTCGGCCGGCGACCCTGTCCGGTCAGGCCGGGTTCCGTGCCGGCCGGCGCCGCCTGTCGGCCGGCGACCCTGTCCGGTCAGGCCGGGTTCCGTGCCGGCCGGCGCCGGCGGTCGGCCGGCGACCCTGTCTGGTCAGGCGGGAGTTCCGTGCCGGCCGGCGCCGGCGGTGAACCGGGCCGCGCCGGCCGCCGCCTCCCCGCTCGCCAGCGTCCGCATCCCGTGCCCGAACTCGACCCGCATCGCCTCGTCCAGCGGCAGGCCGGCCGTGTCGTACACGGAGGCCCGGTCGCCCTGCAAGCAGACCGGTGGCAGCGCCGCCAGGTCCGCCGCCAACGCCTCCGCCGCCGCCCGCGCGCCGCCGGCCGGCACGACCCGGTCGGCCAACCCCCACGACAGCGCCTCGGCCGCGCCCACCGCCCGGCCGGTGAGGATCATGTCCAGCGCCCGGCCCTGCCCGACGATCCGCGGCAGCCGTACCGTCCCGCCGTCGATCAGCGGCACCCCCCACCGCCGGCAGAACACCCCGAACGTGGCGTCCTCCTCGACCACCCGCAGGTCGCACCAGAGGGCCAGCTCCAGCCCGCCGGCCACCGCATAGCCGCTCACCGCCGCGACGACCGGGACCCGCGTCCGCATCCGGGTCGGCCCCATCGGTCCGGGCCCGACCGGTTCCAGCCGGTTGCCCCGCCCCTTCGCGATCCCGGCCAGGTCCGCCCCGGCGCAGAACGTCCCGCCGGCACCCCACAGCACCGCGGCCCTCACCTCGCCGTCGGCGTCCAGCCGCTCGAACGCCGCGACCAGCGCGTCGGCCGTGTCCCGGTCGACCGCGTTGCGCACCTCGGGCCGGTCCAGCACGACCGTCCGGACCGGCCCCTCGCCCTCCACCCGCACGCCCACGGTGCTCAGCTCGCCTCCGCCACCGGCTCGTCCAGTGCGGACAGCATGGCCGGCAGCGGCCCGTCCGGCAGCACGCCGAGCCGGCGGGTCGACCGGGTCAGCGCCACGTACAGGTCGTTGGTGCCGCGCGGGGACTCGGCCAGGATCCCGGCCGGGTCGACGACGAGCACGGAGTCGAACTCCAGCCCCTTCGCCTGCCGCACGGTGAGCACGACCACCGGTTCGGTGAGGTCGGGATCGGATCCGGCGCCGAGGATCGCGCGCACCTCGGCCGCCTTCGCCGCCGGCACGATGACCCCGACCCGGCCGTCCCCGACCGCCTCCTGCTCGGCCTTGACCAGGTCCGGCAGCGCCTCGAGGTCATACGCGGCCGTCCACGGCTTCTCGCCGGTCTCCCGCACCGACCGCGGCGGAGTGATCGGCGGGTCCATCGCGGCCAGGACGCCGGCCGCCACCTCCATCAGCTCGGCCGGGTTCCGGTAGTTGACCGTGAGCTCCTCCAGCCGGTAGCGGCCGCCGACGTACGGCTCCAGCACCTCGGCCCAGGACCGGGCGCCGGCCAGGTCGCTGGTCTGCGCGATGTCCCCGACCAGCGTCATCGACCGGCTCGGACACCGGCGCATCAGCGTCCGCCAGGCCATCGCCGACAGCTCCTGCGCCTCGTCCACCACGACGTGCCCGTACGTCCAGCTGCGGTCGTCGGCGGCCCGCTCGGCCAGCTCCCGGTCGTCGACCTCCTCGTGCCGCTCGGCCAACCGCGCCGCGTCGATGAAGTCCACAGCGGACAGTCGGTCGGCGTTCTCCACCTCGCCGAGGTCGTCCGCTTCCTGCGCCTCGGAGCCGGTGAGGATGTCCAGCACGTCCTGCGCCTGCTCGATCTCCTGCCGGCGGCGCGCGGCGGCCAGCGCCCGGACGGCCCGGTCGTCGACGCCGAGCAGCTCGGCCGCCTCGTCCAGCAGCGGCACGTCCGCGGCGGTCCAGCCGCCGTCCGGGTCCCGGCGCAGCCGCTCGGCGTCCACTTCGGACAGTCCGGCGGCGACCATCCGCTCGGTGGACATCAGCAGCTCGGCCAGCAACCGCTGCGGGGTCAGGCTCGGCCACAGCTCGTCCAGCGCGTCGAGGACCGCGTCGTGGTCGCCGAGCTGCGCGGTGAGCAGGTCGAGGTCGAGCTCGCCGGCCACCCCGGCCAGCGACCGCCCCGCCCCGGACCGCTCGCCGAGGTCGGCGGCACACTCGGCCGCCACCGCGGCGACGAACTGCTCGACGAACACCAGCCTGGCCTCGTTGTGCGGCCGGCGGGTGCGGCGGGCGGCGGTCCGGGCGCGCCGGATCGCCGCGGCCGGGATCCGTACCTTCTCGCCGTCGACGACCAGCACCAGCGCACCGTTCGGGGCCCGCTGGCGGTCCTTGACGGCGGTCGCCAGCACGTCGGCCATCTCGGCCCGGCCCTTGATCTCGGCGACGTCCTCCGGCTCCGGCCGGTCGCCGGTGATGCCGGGGAACAGGCCGGCGACCGGTGACAGCACGACGGCGGTCTCGCCGAGCGCCGGCAGCACGTCGCCGATGTAGCGCAGGAACGTCGAGTTGGGCCCGACGACCAGGACGCCGCGCCGCTCCAGCTGCCGCCGGTAGGTGTAGAGCAGGTATGCGGCACGGTGCAGCGCGACGGCGGTCTTGCCGGTGCCGGCACCGCCCTGCACGACCAGCACGCCGCCGTGCGGGGCCCGGATCACGTGGTCCTGCTCGGCCTGGATCGTCGCCACGATGTCGGCCATCCGGCCGGTGCGGGCGGCACCGAGCGCGGCCAGCAGCGCGGCCTCGCCGGCCGGGCCGGTGTCCCGGGCCGCCTCGGGGTCGGCGAGGTCGAGCACCTCGTCGTCGACCCTGGTCACCTCGCGCAGCCGGGTGCGGATGTGCCGGCGGCGCCGGACACCCTCGGGCCGGGCCGCGGTGGCGACGTAGAACGGCCGCGCGGCCGGCGCCCGCCAGTCCAGCAGCAGTGACTCGTAGTCGCCCTCGCCGTCGACGATGCCGAGCCGGCCGACGTACCGGCGCTCGCCGCCGGAGAGGTCGAGGCGGCCGAAGCAGAGCCCGTTCTCCGCGGCGTTGAGCTGGGCGATCCGCCGCGACCACGCACCGGCGGTGCTGTCCCGCTCGGACATCCCCTGGTCGGGCGTTGCCACGCCGCCGATCAGCGTCTCGGACAGGTAGCCGGAGGCCCGCTCGCGCATCCGGTCGAGCCGCTCGTACAGCATCGACACGTACCGCTGCTCGGTCCCGAGGTCACCGGCATCCGATATTGACAATCCGGTCTCCCATTCCGTAAAATGAGTTCCGCGCCTCCAGAAGGCGCTTTCTCATTTCCTGAGCACGAATTGCCAATACTACAGGTACTTGTCTGTGAAGTCATTGGCGAAGATGCCGTGCGGATCGAGTTCGGCCGCGAGCCGGCGCAGCTGTGGCACGGTCGGCGGGGTCATCGTGAAGACCTTGCCCCAGTGCGGCCTGGGCTCGTAGCCGGCGATCGCCACCTCGACCTCGGCCACCGCCGCCTCGACCGCGGCCTGGTCGCGCATCCAGGTGAAATGCAGTGCGACGCTGTCGCGCTGGTAGGCCATGCTCGCCGGCAGGTCGTCGGCGGCGATCGTCCGGATCTCGGAGATGAGCAGGACGGGCGCCAGCCGCGGGCCGAGAGCGTGCACGGCACGTATGGCCGCCGCGCCGTGCTCGCGGGGGACGAAGAACTCCGACTGGATCTCCTCGCCCTTGCTCGGCGTGAACTCCAACCGGAAGTGTGGCAGCCGGCTGTGCCAGGGTGCCGGCAGACCGTCCTGCGGCGTGGTGTGCTCCGGCGGCTCGCCGGACAGCGGATGCCGCTGCTCCGGTGCGCGGACGGCACCGAACCAGGTGTCCGGCGGGGTCCACGGCGCGGCCGGGTCGACCCGTCGCTTCACGAACGCCAGCTCGAAGGCGGGCCTGCGGAACCGGGTGAACAGGCTCACGCTGTAGCCGGCGCCGAACACGCCGTCGAGGTCGTCGAGCGCCTCCATCGGCAGGTCGTCGTACCCGACCTGCTGGATGTCGTACGTCGGCTGGGTCCGCAGCGTGAGGGCGGTGACGACGCCGAGCCGGCCGAGCCCGACGGCGGTCTCGTGCGGCATGGTCACCAGCTCGCCGCCGGCCGTCACCAGCTCGTACCCGGTGACCGCCGCGGCCAGGCACGGGTTGCCGTCGCCGGAGCCGTGGGTGCCGGTGGCGCAGGCGCCGGCCACCGAGATGTGCGGCAGCGAGCCGAGGTTGTGCAGCGCGCGGCCGGCCCGGTTCAGCGGGCCGACCAGCTCGCCGAACCGCGTCCCGGCGCTGACCGTCACCGTGTCGCCGGCGATCTCCAGCCGGGGTGGCAGGTCCTGCAGGTTGACCAGGTCCCCGGCGGTGTCGGCGATCCGGTTGAACGAGTGCCCGGTGCCCAGCGCCCGGATCCGGTCGGCGTTGGCGACCATCCCGCGCAGCTCGTCCACGGACCGCGGCCGCAACACCCGCCGCGCCCCGAACTCGACATTCCCACCCCAGTTCCGCCCGGCCATGACGGCATCCTCCCGTGCCGGGCGCGTCCGGTCAGCGGAAGCGGCGGAGGCGGAGGCTGTTGGTGACCACGAAGACCGAGGAGAACGCCATCGCCGCGCCGGCGATCATCGGATTGAGCAACCCGGCCGCGGCGAGCGGGATCCCGGCCACGTTGTAGGCGAACGCCCAGAACAGGTTGCCCTTGATCACCGCGAGCGTGCGCCGGGACAGCCGGATCGCCTCGCCGGCCGCGCGCAGGTCGCCGCGGACGAGGGTGAGGTCGGACGCCTCGATCGCGACGTCCGTACCGGTCCCGATCGCGAGGCCGAGGTCCGCCTGCACCAGCGCGGCGGCATCGTTGACCCCGTCGCCGACCATCGCCACGACCCGACCCTCGTCCTGAAGCCGGCGGACCGCGGCGACCTTGCCCTCGGGCAGCACTCCGGCGATCACGTCGTCGATCCCGACCTCGCCCGCCACTGATCGAGCAGAAGCGGCGTTGTCGCCGGTGAGCAGCACCGGGTGGAGGCCGAGCGCGCGCAGCTCCGCGACCGCGCGGGCCGAGGTCGGCTTCACCGTGTCGGCGACCAGCAGCACGCCGCGAACCGCGCCGTCCCAGCTCACCGGCACGGCGGTGCGACCCGCACGCTCGGCCGCCGCCGCGGCCTCGGCGAGCTGGGCGGGGACCTCCGCCCGCCGGCCCACCACCACGTCGTGGCCTTCGACCACACCGTGCACGCCCAGACCCGCGTCGGCGCCGAAGTCGGTGACCGGCGGGACGTCCGGCGCCGCGGCCACGATCGCCCGGCCGATCGGGTGCTCGGACGCGGCCTCGACCGCCGCGGCCCGGCGCAGCACGTCGTCGGCGCTCTCACCGCTGGCCGGCACCACGCCGACCAGCGTCATCCGGCCGGTGGTCACGGTGCCGGTCTTGTCCAGCACGACGGTGTCCGCGCGCCGGGTCTGCTCGAGCACCTCGGGACCGCGGATCACGATGCCGAGCTGGGCACCGCGGCCGGTTCCGACCATCAGCGCGGTGGGCGTGGCCAGTCCGAGCGCGCACGGGCAGGCGATGACGAGGACCGCCACCGCGGCCGGGAACGCCACGCCCGGGTCCACGAACGACCACGCGACGAGCGTGAGCAGCGCGATCCCGATGACCACCGGAACGAACACGGCCGAGACGCGGTCGGCCAGCCGCTGCACCGGCGCCTTGCCCGCCTGGGCCCGCTCGACCAGCCGAGCCAGCTGGGCAAGCTGCGTGTCGGCGCCGATCCGGGTGGCCCGGACCACCAGCCGACCGCCGGCGTTCATGGTGCCGCCGGCGACCGCGTCGCCCGGGCCGACCTCGACAGGGACCGACTCGCCGGTCAGCATGCTCGCGTCGACCGCGGACGTGCCGTCGACGACCTCGCCGTCGGTGGCGATCTTGTCGCCGGGACGGACGACGAACCGGTCCCCGACCGCGAGCGACTCGACCGCGATTCGCGTCTCCACCCCGTCCCGGAGCACCGCGACGTCCTTCGCCCCGAGTTGCAGCAGCGCCCGCAGCGCGTCGCCCGAGCGCCGCTTTGCGCGCGCCTCCGCGTACCGCCCGGCGAGCAGGAACGCGGTCACGCCCGCCGCCGTCTCGAGGTAGATCGTGCCGGTCGGGTCACCACGCTCGGGCAGCCAGCGGAACCCCTCGGCCATGCCGGCCTCTCCCGCCGTGCCGAAGACCAGCGCGTACACCGACCAGAGGTACGCGGCGAGCGTCCCCATCGAGATCAGCGTGTCCATCGTCGCGGTGCCGTGCCGCAGGTTGGCCCACGCCGCCCGGTGGAACGGCAGGCCGGCCCAGAGAACGACAGGCGTGGCCAGGATGAGCGACACCCACTGCCAGCCGTCGAACTGCGCCGCCGGCACCATCGACAGCACGATCACGGGCACCGCGAGCACGACCGCGACAACCAACCGGCGCCGCCAGCCGGGGGTGGGATCGGGCTCCTCGCGCTGCGGGACGGTCGCCGTGTAGCCGGCGGCCTCGACCGTCTCGACCAGGTCGGCCGCGGTGACGCCGGCCGGGACGGTGACCGTCGCCCGCTCGGTCGCGTAGTTCACCGAGGCGGTGACGCCGGTCAGCTTGTTGAGCTTGCGCTCGACCCGGTTCGCGCACGAGGCACACGTCATGCCGCCGATGGCCAACTCGAGTTCGGTGGTCGTCTCCGGGGCGTCGATTCGGGTCACGGGCTCGGGTCCACCACCTGGTAGCCGGCCTCCGTCACCGCCGCGCGGACCGCGGCATCGTCCGCGTCGCCCTGGACGGTCACCCGCCCGCCGGCGAGGTCGACCTCGACCGCCGTCACGCCCGGCACCTCGGACACCTCCTCGGTCACCGACCGGACGCAGTGCTCGCACGTCATGCCGGCGACGGTGTACGTGCTCGTCATCTGACTGCCTCCCTGGATGCTCGGCTCGTCGGTCAGGACCGGACCAGGCGCGCGATCGCCTCGGACGCCTCACGCACCTTGTCGTCGGCTTCCTTGCCGCCACGGGCGGCGGCGTCGAGCACGCAACCGGCGAGGTGCTCGTCGAGGAGTTCGAGCGAGAACGACTGCAGCGCGCGGGTCACGGCGGAGACCTGGGTGAGGACGTCGATGCAGTACTTGTCCTCCTCGACCATCCGGTGCAGCCCGCGCACCTGACCTTCGATCCGGCGCAGTCGCCGCAGGTGGTCGTCCTTGCGCTCGCTGTACCCCGGCATGCCGTCCCCTTCCGTCGCCAGAAACCATACCCCCCTACCGTAATGGCGACGGCGCCGGGGGTACCGTTCCGCGCATGCTGGCGACCGAGCGGCTCTACCAGGAGGTGCCGGCGTTTACCGAGCAGCTAGCCACGCTGCTGGAGGGCGCCGATCCGGGCACTCCGGTGCCGACGGCGCCGGAGTGGACGCTGGTCGAGCTGTCGGCGCACGTCGGGTATGCGTTCCGGTGGATGACCACGACCGTGGCAACCCGGGCCACGGCGCCGGTGCGTCGGCGGGACACCCAGGGCCGGCGGGCGCCGGACGATCCGGCGCAGCTGCCGGCCTGGCTGCGCGAGGGCGCGACCG
Organism: uncultured Actinomycetota bacterium; assembly: GCA_963728945.1. Classification (GTDB taxonomy): domain Bacteria; phylum Actinomycetota; class Actinomycetes; order Mycobacteriales; family CADCTP01; genus CADCTP01. The sequence continues at coordinate 266,039 of CAVSMA010000001.1, forward strand.
AGCTGGTGGCCGCGGTCCGCTCGGTCGGGCCGTCGACGCCGGTGTGGACCTGGGCCGGTGGGCCGCAGCCGGCGGAGTGGTGGCTGCAGCGGATGCTCTACGAGCTGGTGGTGCACGTCGCCGACACCGCACTGGCGCTGAACGAGCCGGTGACCATCGACGCCTCTCTGGCCGCGGCGGGGATCGACGAGTGGCTGACGATCCTGCCGTTCGTGCACGACGACCTGGTCGAGGCGCTGCCGCCCGGCCGGTCGATGCATCTGCACGCGCTCGACGGTGGCGAGTGGCTGCTGCGCGGCACGCCGGACGGTCCGGCCTGGGAGCGCGGCCACATCAAGGCCGACGTGGCGGTCCGCGGCGATGCGGGCCGGCTCTACCTGCTGCTCAACCGCCGCCTGCCGGCCGACGACCCCGCCCTCGAGGTCCACGGCGACCGGCAGACCCTCGAGACCTGGCTGGCCCGCACCATCTTCTGACTCCGGTCAGCTCGGCCGCGGCGCGTTCATGATGACGACCACGCCGGCCGGACAGGCTGAGCGGCCTGCTCGCTCAGACCGTCAGGTGCGGTGCCGTCGGTCCTTGTCTCCCTTCTCCCCGGAGCCGGTGAACCCTGCCCGCCGCAATGCGTCCGCCATCGCGCCGCTCGGCTCGGAGACACCACGCCGGTCGCCGTCCCGGCCGCCACGCCGTTCGCCGGGCCGGCCGGGGTCGCGCCGTTCGCCGTGCCGTTCGCCGTGCCGGTCGGCGGAGCTACGCCCGCTCGACGCACCGTGCCTGTCATCGCCACCGTGCCTGTCGTCACTACGCTGCCTGTCCCCTCGCCGACCACCGGGCCGGCCGGGGTCGCGCTGTTCGCCCCGGTGGTCACCGCCCCCTCCAGGGCCACCGCGCCGACCTCCGGATCCGCTACCGCGCTGGTCGCCGCGCACGTCGCCGAGGCCGTCCGGCGCGGTCCGAACCGCGGCGCCGCGGTCCTCACCGCGACCGCCCGGCGCACCGGCCGCGAGGTCCTCACTGTCAGCGCGGACGCCCTGGCTGTGAGCGCCGTGACCGTCGCCGCGGACTCGGTCGCTTGCGCCGCCCTGGCCGGCCGGACCTACGCCGGCACTGTCGGGCCGGCCGCCAGGGCCGTGCCGCGCACCGGACTGGCCGCCGTTGTTCGGACGACCGCCGGGACGACCCCGCCCACCGCCGGGACCGCCGCCCCTGGAGCGACCTCCGCCCGGCCGACTGTCGCGCGGCCTGCGTTCGCTCTCCTCATCCAGCCGGAGGCTCAGCCCGATCCGGTTGCGCGCCACGTCGACGGTGAGCACCTTGACCTTCACGACGTCTCCGGACTTGACCACGTCCCGGGGATCCGCGACGTACCCGGCCGACATCGCCGAGACGTGCACGAGCCCGTCCTGGTGCACGCCCACGTCCACGAACGCTCCGAACGCGGCGACGTTGGTGACGACGCCCTCGAGGACCATCCCCGGCTCGAGGTCGGCGATCTTCTCCACACCCTCGGTGAAGGTGGCGGTCCGGAACTCCGGCCGCGGGTCGCGCCCCGGCTTCTCCAGCTCGGCCAGGATGTCGGTCACCGTCGGCAGACCGAAGAAGTCGTCTACGAAGTCCGCCGGCCGCAACGAGCGCAGCACGGTTTCGTTGCCCACGAGCGACCGCACGTCACTGCCGGTCGCCGCGACGATCCGCCGTACCACCGGATAGGACTCGGGATGCACCGCCGACGCGTCCAGCGGGTCGTCCCCACGCACGCGCAGGAATCCGGCGCACAACTCGAAGGCCTTCGGCCCGAGCCGCGGCACGTCCTTCAGCGCTGTCCGCGCCGGAAACGGCCCCTTGTCGTCCCGGTGCGCCACGATGGCCTCGGCCAGCGTCGGTCCGACCCCGGACACCCTGGTCAGCAGCGGCGCGGACGCGGTGTTCACGTCCACGCCGACCGCATTGACGCAGTCCTCGACGACCGTGTCGAGTGCCCGGGACAACACGGGCTCCGGAATGTCGTGCTGGTACTGCCCGACGCCGATCGATTTCGGATCGATCTTGACCAGTTCGGCCAGCGGATCCTGCAAGCGGCGCGCGATCGACACCGCACCGCGCAACGAAACGTCGAGCTCGGGCAGCTCCCGGGACGCGTACGCCGAGGCGGAGTAGACCGAGGCACCGGCCTCGGAGACAACGATCTTGGTCAGCCGGAGGTCGGGGTTGGCCGCGATCAGCGCGGCGGCCAGCTTGTCCGTCTCCCGCGACGCGGTGCCGTTGCCGATCGCGATCAGCTCGACCCCGTGCTCGCGGGCGAGCCGGGCGAGCGTCGCCAGCGCCTCGTCCCACTGCCGGCGCGGCTCGTGTGGGTAGATCGTGTCGGTCGCGACGACCTTCCCGGTGCCGTCGACCACCGCGACCTTGACGCCCGTCCGTAATCCCGGGTCGAGCCCGAGCGTCGGCCGAGCCCCAGCCGGCGCGGCCAGCAGCAGATCGCGCAGGTTGTTGGCGAAGACCCGGGTCGCCTCGTCCTCCGCACGTTGCCGCAGCCGGCCGCGCAGGTCGAGGTCGAGCCGCAGCAGAAGTCGCGTCCGCCAGGCCCAGCGCACGGTCTCGGCCAGCCACCGGTCGGCCGGGCGACCCTGGTCGGCGATGCCGAACCTCTCGGCGATACGTGCCTCGCACGGCCCCGGTCCCGCTCCCATCGGTGCCGCATCCGCCGGGTCGAGCTCGACGTCGAGGACCTCCTCCTTCTCGCCGCGGAACAGGGCGAGGATCCGGTGCGAGGGCAGCTTGACCAGGGGCTCGGCGAACTCGAAGTAGTCCGCGTACTTCGCGCCGACCTGCTCGCGACCCTCCCGGACCCGGGACACCGCCTGACCGCGGGACCACATCTGCTCGCGCAGCTCCCCGATCAGGTCGGCGTCCTCTCCGAACCGCTCGGCAAGGATCGCCCGGGCACCATCGAGTGCGCCGGCGACGTCGGCTACGTCCTCGGTCACGTACGCCTGGGCCGCCCCTGCCGGGTCGGTGGTCGGATCGGTCAGCAGCTGGTCCGCCAACGGCCCGAGCCCCTGCTCGCGCGCGACCTGGGCCTTCGTCCGTCGCTTCGGCCTATATGGCAGGTAGATGTCCTCCAGCCGCGCCTTCGATTCGGCGGCGAGGATCTGCGTCTCCAGCTCCGGGTCGAGCTTGCCCTGCGCGCGCACCGAGTCGAGCACGGCCGCGCGCCGCTCCTCCAGCTCCCGCAGGTAACGCAGCCGTTCCTCAAGCGTCCGCAGCTGGGCGTCGTCGAGCGCGCCGGTGATCTCCTTGCGGTATCGCGCGATGAACGGCACGGTCGCACCGCCGTCGAGCAGCTCGACGGCCGCGGTCACCTGCCGCTCCCGCACGCCGAGCTCGTCCGCGATGCGGGCGGCGACGGTCAGCTGCTGCTTCTCAGACACGGAAGCGACCCTATAGCCGCCGCAACATCGGTGCCGTCCTTCGTCCACAGGCCGCCGGTCTGTCCACAGATCGGCGATTCGGCCTTCCTACGCCGGAACCGGCGCGGGCACCCTCGACCCGCGCGCGAGCAGGTGCGCAAACCAGGTGAGGAGGCCGAGGCTGATGGCCGAGAGCACGATGTACACAGGGACCGTCCCGACGCTGTCCCAGGTCGCGTGCAGTGCCACGGCCACCAGGAACACCGCGATGAAACGCCAGACAGCGCCGACCCTCCACTTGTGCGCCACGGCATACCAGAGCGCGGTGGCGGTCAGGCCGGTCCAGGCCATGTGCGCGGCCGGGGCGAGCAGTCCACGCAACAGCAGCACGTTGTCCACGGCAGCCAGGCTGCCCCGCGACGAGATCAGCGTGACGAAGGCATATCCCATCGTTTCCAGGGCCGCGAAGCCTGCGCCGGCCGCAACCCCGATCAGCAGGCCGTCCGAGGGCAGGCGATACCGGTGCAGCCCGATCAGCAGGATCGCCGGCACGATGAGCTTCGCGGCCTCCTCGATGAACGCGACCGCCACCGTCGGCAGCACACCGAGATCGCGCAGCGTGTCGTACTCGAGAAAGCCCGCAGTGACGACGCCCACGATCCCCGACAGAAACGCGACCACGCCGATCGCGCCGCCGGAGATGTCGTACGGCAGGCGCCGGCCGAGGATGAAGACCACGAACGTCGCCGGCGCAACCGCTGCGCCGAGCAGGATCAGCGACGGGACGAGATTCGGGTTCTCTGTCCTGATCAACACGCGCCGGACGATCTCGAACAGCACCACGCCGCCGACCAGCACCACGACCCAGGCCCACCGTCGCGTCATAGCGACCTCCCCGCCGCCGGGATTCCCCGAAACACCGGCCCCAGGCCGCAATCTATCCGAGCAGTTCGTCCACGAAGCACCATCGCCAAGATTCGCCCGGCTCGGCCGACTGCATGACCGGGTGTCCGGTTCGCTCGAAGTGCACGGTCGCGTGCCTCGGCCGCGACGAATCGCAGCAGCCGACGTGTCCGCAGGTCAGGCAGACCCGCAGATGAACCCACGGACCTTCCTCCGGCAGGTGATCCTCGCAGCGGCCCGGTGTGTTCGGCTCGGTCGAGGCCAGTGCCTGCCTGAGGTGCTCGCAGTCGTTCGGCGAGGTCGGCACCTGGCCGGCCCGAAGCAGCCGGCGGAAGAGGCCCAGCGGCTTGTCGTTGCGTTCGTCGGGCAGCGTCACGGACCTCAGTCTGGCGTACGCGATCAAGATCGCCGCGCCGGGGATCCACGGTCGCGGCGGCCCCCGACGCACCTCCGCCCAGGCCCTAGGCTCACGCTCTGTGAGGGAGATCTGGCCGGGCTCGTTCGTTCCGGTGCCGCTGGGCGCACGTCCGCACGACGGCGGGACGACGTTCGCCGTGTCGTCGGACGTCGCGACCTCGGTCATGCTGTGCCTGTTCGACGAGGCAGGCACGGAGGAGCAACTGCCCATGCCGGCGTACGACGCCGGCGTCTGGCGGGGCTTCGTTCCGGGCGTCGGGCGTGGCCAGCGCTACGGCTATCGCGTCGACGGACCGTACAACCCAGGTGCGGGACACCGGTGCAATCCGGCCAAGCTGCTGCTGGACCCGTACGCGCGGGCGATCGAGGGAGACGTCCGTTGGGAGCCGTCGCTGCTCGGGACCAACGCCGACGACTCTGCCGACGCGACCGCGCGTTCCATCGTGGTCGACACGGCGTTCGACTGGGGTTCCGACGTCCCGCCACGCACGCCGTATGCGCGCTCGGTGGTCTACGAGACCCACGTGAAGGGAATCACCGCAGGGCATCCCGACGTGCCTACGGACCTACGCGGCACGTACGCCGGCCTCGCCCATCCCGCGGTGCTGGAGCACCTCACCGGGCTCGGCGTCACCGCCGTCGAGCTGCTGCCGGTGCACCACTCGTTGACCAACGGCATCCTCGCCGCCGCCGACAAGGTCAACTACTGGGGCTACGACACGATCGGCTACTTCGCCCCGCATGCGGCCTACTCGGCGGAGGTCCGGGCCGGGCGGATCGGTGGTCAGGTGGCCGAGTTCCAAGGAATGGTGAAGGCGCTGCATGCGGCCGGCCTCGAAGTGTTGCTCGACGTCGTGTTCAACCACACCGCCGAGGGCAACGAGCACGGTCCGACGCTCTGCTTCCGCGGGCTGGACAACGCCGGCTACTACCGGCTGGTGCCGGGCGACCTGGCGCACTACTTCGACACGACCGGCACCGGGAACAGTCTCGACCTCGGCCTTCCGGACTGCCTGCGGCTCGTGCTGGACTCGCTGCGGTTCTGGGTGACCGAATACCGGATCGACGGCTACCGGTTCGACCTGGCGCCGACGCTGGCCCGGCAGGACGGCACGTTCACTCGCCTGTCCGACTTCTTCGATGCGGTGCACCAGGACCCGGTCGTCTCGCAGGTGAAGCTGATCGCGGAGCCGTGGGACGTCGCGCAGCCCGACTCGTACGACGTGGGTCGCTTCCCGCCCGGCTGGATCGAATGGAACGGGAAGTTCCGAGACACCGTGCGGGCGTTCTGGCGTGGCGACGATGGCATGCTGGCCGATCTCGGCACCCGCTTCACCGGCTCTCCCGACCTGTACGGACCGGCCCGCAACCGGCCGTCAGCCTCGGTGAACGTCGTCACTACCCACGACGGGTTCACACTGCGCGACCTGGTCTCATACAACATGAAGCACAACGACGACAACGTTCCCGATCCCGGTGGCGCCGACGACAACCGATCCTGGAACTGCGGGGTCGAGGGCCCGACCGACGACGCCGAGGTGCTGGCGCTGCGCGCTCGGCAGTCGCGGGCGTTGCTGGCCACGCTGCTGCTCTCCCGCGGCGTGCCGATGCTGCTCGGTGGCGACGAGCTGGGACGCACGCAGGACGGCAACAACAACGCCTACTGCCAGGACAACAAGGTGTCCTGGTACGACTGGTCCATTGTGGACAGCGAGCTGCTGGACTTCACCCGGCGGCTGATCGCCTTCCGCCGGGCCCATCCGGCGCTGCGGCGACGGCGCTACCTGACGTCCGCCGACATGACCTGGTACGCGGCGAACGGCCGCGAGATGGCCGACGGCGAGTGGTCGTGGTCTCGAACGGTGGTGGCCCACGTCGACGGCACCGTGGCCCCGGACCAGGACGAGCGTGGCCGCCCCGAGCTCGACGACGACCTCCTGATCGCGATCAACGGCTGGTGGGAGGAGGTCGAGGTCACCGTTCCGGCGATCGGGCGGCCGGCGCACTGGATGCTGGAGTTCGACACGTACGGTCCCTCGCCGGTGGGGACGACCGTTGCCGGAGAGACCTTCCCGCTGCGGCCACGGTCGGTGGCCGTCCTGCGCGCCCCGCACTAGACGATCCGCCGGCCGTCGACCAGGACGGTATGGACGTCCGCGGTCGACGCGACGAAGACGACCTGGGCCGGTTCGGCGGTGGGATAGAGGCTGACGGCGACCAGGTCCGCTCGGGCCCCGACCTCCAACCGGCCGGCGTCCGGCCAGCCCAGCGCGGCGTGTCCGGTCAGCGCACCGATCAGCTCGACCGGGTCGAAGACGCCGCGCCGACCAGTAGCCAACCGCTGGTGCATCTCGAGATCGCGGCCCTCGGCCAGCAGGTCCGCACGCACGTGCTGGTCGGAGCCGAGGCTCAGCGTGACCTGCGCGTCGCGGAGCTGCGCCGCCGGTCCGATCCCGTCGGCCAGGTCGGCTTCGGTCGAGGGGCAGAAGCAGACTCCGGTGCGGGTCGTCGCGAGTGTGTCCACATCGGACGCTGTCAGGTGCGTCCCGTGCACAGCCGTCGTGCGTGCGGACAGCACTCCGTGTTCGGCGAGGAGTTCGGTCGGGGTGCGGCCATGGTACGCGAGGCACACCTCGTTCTCCGCGGGCTGCTCCGACAGGTGCACGTGCAGCGGACCAGCAGTGTCGGCCACTGTGGACAGTGCATCTGGAGGTACTGCGCGGACCGAGTGCACAGCGGCCCCGACCCGCATGCCGTCGGACGGGGCGAGGTCGGCGACCCGGGCCGCCCACGCCTCCGAATCCCGATCACCGAACCGCCGCTGTACGCCCTCCAGCGGCAGGTAGCCGTCGGCGGAGAGTCCGCCCGCCAGGTAGCAGGTGTCCAGCAGCGTCAACCGGACGCCGACGTCGGTGGCCGCCTGGCGCAACGCCTCGGCCATCGAGTTCGGCTCCTGGTACGGCACGCCGCCCGGGCCGTGGTGCAGGTAGTGGAACTCGCCGACCGTGCTCACGCCGGCCCGGGCCAGCTCCTGATAGGTGGTTCGGGCCAGCGAGAGATACGAGTCCGGATCGAGTCGTGCCGCCACCGCATACATCGCCTCGCGCCACGACCAGAACGTTCCGCCGTCCGCGTGGGTACGCCCGCGCAGTGCCCGGTGAAACGCGTGTCCGTGGACGTCGGCGAAGCCGGGCAGGACGACGCCGGCCAGCCGAGTCACGTTGCCCGGCGGCTGGGCCGCCTCGACCCGGGTGAAGCGCCCATCGGCGACCTCGAGCGTGACGCCCGGCGCGAGGCCGTCGGGCAGCCAGGCGTGCTCCGCCCAGTATCTGGTCATGCGGCCAGCTCCGCGATCACGGCGGCGAGCGCCTCCACGCCAGCCAGGCAGTCCTCCCGCTCGGCGTGCTCGGCCGGCGAGTGCGAGACGCCGGTCGGATTGCGCACGAACAGCATCGCGGCCGGCACACCGGCGGCGGCGAGGATGCCTGCGTCGTGGCCGGCTGCGGTGCCGAGCACCGGCGCGTCTCCCAGCAGGCGGGAGAGCCGGGTCACCAGCGTGGGCTCGAATCGGATGTCCGGCGTGTACGACTCCTCCACCGGCGCGGTCCCGGCTGCCTGTCCGACGTCCGCGGCCACCGCTCGGGCGGAGTCGCCGCGAGCGTCCAGCCAGGCGGTGACCGCCGACGGGATCGCGTTCACGCCGTTGGGCACCACGGTCACCTTGCCGACGGTCGCGACACAGCCGCGGGCCTTCGCGGCCGAGCGTGCCGCGGTGACGACGGCGGCCAGGTCGAGCATCGGGTCCCGACGATCCTCGAGCCGGGTGGTTCCGGCATGGTTGGCCTCGCCGGCCAGATCGAGCCGCCAGCGGCCGTGCGGGAGGATCGACGATCCGACCGCGATCGGCCGATCCAGGTCGACCAGCCCGCGGCCCTGCTCGACGTGCAACTCGATGAACGCGTCGACGAGGCGCAGCGCCTCGTCGTCGCGGCCGACCGCCGTCGGGTCGACTCCGGCCGATCGCATCGCCGTCGCCATCGACACGCCGTCGCCGTCGGTCAGCGCAAGGCCACGGTCGGCTGGCAACGCTCCGGTGACGAGCCGCGACCCCGCGCACGCGACGCCGAACCGGGCGCCCTCCTCGTCGCCGAAGCAGGCAACGCCCACCGGTCGCGACGGTTGGAATGCGCGCGAACGCAGCAGATCAACCGCACAGAATGCGGACACGACGCCCAATGGGCCGTCGAACGCTCCGCCATCTGGCACTGAATCGAGATGTGACCCCACCACGACTCCGGGTCGGTCGCGACTCGGCGATCCCCACCACGCCCAGTTGTTGCCGGCACGGTCCGTCACGAGATCGAGCCCGCGGGCCTGTGCCTCGCTCGCGAACCATTCCCGTAACACCCTGTCGACGGGTGTCCAGGCGAAGCGCCTATACCCACCGCTCGGGGCCCGGCCGATCGGTGCCAGGGTGTCCCACAACGTGTCGAAGCTCACCCGAGCAGTATCGCAACCGCCAATTCCGGGCTATCTGAAACTGACGGCGTCGAGCTCAGGCGTTGGCTTCCTGGAAGCGGGCGACCAGGTCGGCCGGGACCCGGCCGCGCGCGCTCACCTCAAGGCCCTGCGCCTCTGCCCAGGCCCGTACGGCCTTCGGGTCGTAGTCGCGGGTGCGCGAGTTCGAGCCGCGGGACCGGCCACCCCGGGAGCCGCCGCCGACGCGGCGTCCGGCTGCCACGTATTTGCCGACGACGTCCCGCAGCACTTGGGCATTCTTCTCGCTCAGGTCGATCTCGTACTCCTGGCCGTCGACGCCGAAGCGGACGGTCTCGCCCTTACCTTCGGGAATCGCCTTGCCGTCGAGATCGTCTGTGAGCTGGACCACGGTGCGCTGAGCCACGGTAAAGGCCTTTCATCCCGGCGACAATCTGCCCAGATAGTCTTCGGTTTTCCGGCATTCGTCAAATCCGCTCGCCCGAATGGACGCTCGGATGGCCGGTATTTGTTGCGAACGGCGGCTCAACGTCTCCGATCAGTGCAGTCTTGCCACCACGTGGTCAACGAACCCGTACGCCTTCGCCTCGTCGGCGGTGAACCACCGATCCCGGTCGGCGTCCGCCTCGATCTGCTCGACGGACTGGCCCGTCTGCTCCGCCGTAAGGCCGGCGATCTCCCGCTTCGTCAGCCGATACTGCGCCGCCTGGATCGCGATGTCCGAGGCCGTACCGCCGATGCCGGCAGACGGCTGGTGCATGACGATCTTGGCGTGCGGAAGCGCGTAGCGCTTGCCCGGCGTCCCCGACGAGAGCAGGAACTGGCCCATCGACGCGGCGAACCCGACCGCCCAGGTCGACACGTCCGGCTCGATGAGCTGCATCGTGTCGTAGATGGCCATGCCCGCGGTCACCGATCCACCGGGCGAGTTGATGTAGAAGGTGATGTCCTGCTTCGAATCCTCGGCCGTGAGCAGCAGCAGTTGCGCGGTGATCCGGTTCGCCACGTCGTCGTCGACGGCACTGCCGAGGAACACGATCCGCTCGCCGAGGAGGCGCTCGAAGACCGCGTCCGAGAGCGAGGGAGTGGACAGCGTACGCATCACGGGACCAGTCATGTTCTGAGCCTAGTGTCGTGTCTCGTTCCCGATGCAAGTGTTCGGGGACGCAACATCCGCCCGGTCGCACGCCTTCGATCGAGATCGGCGCCCGGCGTCGGGCCAGGACGTCGCTGTGTCGGGCGGGACCGGACATTCGGGGCGGCGGTCACGTTTGGTGACCAGGCTCGGTCGACCGAACGACGCCGCCTACATGTGCGACGACCGATGAGCGGGCGAAGCGTAGATCTCCTAGTGGCGGCCGGGGTGCGCCGATGAGTTGTCTGCTTAGTTGGTGACGGGTACGCCTTGCAGCAGCACGGTCTGCGGCCGGAGCAGGGCGGTGACGTCGGTTTCGAGGTTACCGTCGACAACGAGCAGGTCGGCGTGGAGACCCGGGGCGAGCTGGCCCTTGCTGGTGCGCAGGCCGCAGGCCGTCGCCGCCGTTGAGGTTGCGGTGGCCAGGGCCCCGGCCACACTGAGTCCCGCGGTCACTAGCTCGCATACGGCGTGCGGTAGCGTGCCGTGCCGCTTGGCCGGGCCGATGCCGGAGTCGACACCGGACACCAGGCGTACCCCGGCGTGGTGCAGGCGGGCGACGAAGTCCAGTCGTACCTGCAGCATCTGTTCAACGGTGATGCCCATCCGTTCGGCCACCGCCTTGATCGCCGGCGGCGGGTTCCTCCTCAGCTCCGGGTCCGTGCCGATGGTGGGGCACACCGCGATCCGGCTGTGCGCGAGGGCCGCCAGCATTTCATCGCTGGCCTGCCCGAAGCCGCGGTCGGTGACACAGCTGCAGTGCTCGATGCCGTCGACACCGACGGCGATCGCCTGCTCCACTGCTGGAGTGCCGTGCGCGTGCGCGGTGACCGGCAGACCGGCCGCGTGGGCTCGATCCACGACGAGGCGCAGCTCGGCGGTGGTGAATTGGGTGCGCATGACATCGCTGCCAGGAGTGTTGACCCCGCCCGAGGCCATCACCTTGACGACGTCCACGCCGCGCTCCACCCGTTCGGCGATGGCTCGGATGATCTCCGCGGTCCCGGAGACTTCCCCGCCCATGAAGTGACAGTGCCCGGCCGTGCTGGTCAGCGGCGGTCCGGACGCGACGATGGTCGGCTCGCCCGCGCGGGTGGCCGGCTGCTCGTCTCGACGGTGGACAACGCAGAAGCGCCGATCACCCAGATCGCGCACCGCGGTCACGCCCGCGGCAAGCTGGTCGCGAAGCGCCCGAGTGATCACCTCGTCGATCTCCTGGGCGGAGTAGCCGGCGACCCGATCCAAGGCCGAGACTCCGCTGTCGGTGACCAGGTGCGTGTGCGCTTCGATCAGGCCCGGCAGCAACGTTCCGTCATAGCTGGTCACCGGACACTGATCGGGGAGCGGGAAATCGTACGATTCGACGCCGACGATCAGGCCGTCTTCGACCAGGACGGTGGCGCCGCGGCTGCGAAATGACTCGCCGTCGAAGGCGTGCGTCGACCGGATCGCCTGCACGCACCCCGTCCTACTAGACGACGGGTCGACCAGGCAATGTCTCGCCGATCATTAGTTCGCGCCGCGGACCCCGGTTCCGTCGAATGCGCCCGCACCTGGCGACCTGCCGCCCGTAAACCGTGCCCCAGATCAACCGATCGCGAACGCCCGGACATGCCGCCGACCGCATAAGGTCGCCGCGTCTCGCCGGCTCCCCGACGTGACGCTACGTGACAGCCCCGAGTCCCGCCGGGCGGGGATGTCCGGCTGGGACGTAGGCGCCACGCGTGCGCTTCGCCACAGCGCAAGGCGACGCCGAAGACACATAGGAACACTGCAACGCGACACTAGGTCGAGAACTTCCTTATCAGGCAGCATGTTCGCGCTCAGCGCACGGCCGGGAGGAAATCGGATCAGAGACCGCCGGCGACACGAAGGACGGTGCCGGTGGTGTACGAGGAGTCGGGGCCGAGCAGGAAGGCGACGGCCGGCGCGATCTCCCCGGGCTCGCCGGGGCGGCCGAGCGGAATGCGGTCGGCGGCCTTGTCCGGCCGGTCGGGTGCGCCGGCGTCCGCGTGGATCTCGGTGCGGACGATGCCGGGCGCGACGGCGTTGACCCGGATGCCGTCGCCGGCGAGCTCCTTCGACAGGCCGAGGGTGAGGATGTCGATGCCGGCCTTCGCCGCGGCGTAGTGGACATACTCGTGCGGCGAGCCGGTGGTGCCGGCGGCCGAGGAGATGTTGACTATCGCGCCGCCTTGACCGCCGCGGCGGGTCGACATGACCTGACCGGCCTTCCGGGCGCAGAGGATCGAGCCGAACAGGTTGACGTCGATGACCGCATGGATGACCTCGACCGGCGTGTCCACGAGGTCGCCGATGTGCTGGGTGAGTCCGGCGCTGTTCACCAATCCGGTCACCGGACCGAGCTCCGCCCCGGCGGCGAACAGTCTGTCCACATCGGACGGATCGGTAACGTCCGCCGCGACGGCGACGGCCCGCACGCCGGCCTCCCGGGCTGCGGCGACCACGCGGTCGGCGCTCTCCGACCGCCGGCGGTAGTTCACCACCACGTCGTGTCCGGCTCGGGCCAGCTGCAGCGCGGTCGCGGCCCCGATCCCGCGTCCGCCTCCGGTGACGATCGTGAGCGGCATGCCGTGAATACTGCCGCACGCCGCAGCCAGGACCGCGAAGCGGGTGACCTACGGCGCCACCTGCGCCGACCCCGGCAGCCTCGGCGACACCGCCGCGAGCTGAGCGAGGCGGCGTTGGAGCCACGGCGAGATCCGACGCCGGCGGACCAGCGCGCCGGGAAGGCTCGGAACAGCGGTCAGCACTCCTCTACGCGACGGCCCGTCCGCGCGCAGGTCAGCCGCCGCGAGATGGAGCACGTCCCGCCAGGGTCGGCGCATGCAGGCGGTCAGCAGTGCGCTGCGGACCACCTGGGTACGCCGGTGCGCGGCCGAGCCGCGAGCGGGCGACGGATGGTGGTGCACCACCAGATCATCCACATAGGACATCAGCCAGCCCGCGTCGGCAAGGTCGAGCACGACGCGCTCCTCCTCGCCGGGGAACCGGACCACCGGGTCGAACCCGCCGACCGACAGGAATGCCGACCGCCGCACCACCGCCGCACAGGCCGCGAACCCGAGCACGTCCGGCCCGGCCCCGCCCGGCGAGGTGCCGAGCGGCGCTGCCGCCATCTCCACGGTCAGCGGATCGACCCGCTCCTCCGGCCCGAGCAGGATCCGTCCGGTCACCAGCGCGACCGCCGGGTGCGCCTCGAGCACCTCGACCGCCCGGGCGAGCGCGCCCGGCGCCCACCAGCTGTCGTCGTCGGCGAACGCCACGTACGGCGTCGTGGCCGCCAGCACGCCGATCGTACGGGCCAGCGCGCCGACGTTCCGATCCAGCGGCAGGATCCGGACCGCCGGAAGCGCCGACCCGACCGCGGCCACGGTCCCGTCCGTGGAGCCGTTGTCCACCAGGATCACCGGCGCCTCATGCCGGGGCAGCGACGCGAGCAGGTCGGCTCGTCGGTTACGGGACGCGACGACCACCGTGACGCTCATCCGGCCTGCCGTCGCGCCGTCGACCACCGCGGCCCCTCCCAAGTCGCCAGCGGCGCATCCGCCGGCGGCGCGACGTCGGGATTTCCCGAGCGCAGGTGGGACGCGGCCACGTCAGGGGACGGGTCGTCGGCCACCGTCACCGACGTCGGGCCCGGCGGTGTCTGCAGCCAGCGGACGTCGCCCAGTGCCTGGGTGACCATCAGCGAGCCGGCCGGTCCGTCCACGTTCGAGAGCAGTACCCGAGAATCGCCGGGAATCACGTCCCGGAGCGGAGGTGAAGCTCACTCGGCGAGCGCGTCGAGCACCTGCTGGCCATACTTGCGCAGCTTGTTCTCTCCGATGCCGCTTATCGAGCCGACCGCTGCCAGCGTCGCAGGTCGCTCGACCGCGATCTGCCGCAGCGTCGCGTCGTGGAAGACCACGTAGGCCGGCACGCCCTCCTGCTTGGCGGTCGCTGCCCGCCACGTCCGCAGCCGCTGGAACAGCGCCTCCGCCTCGGCCGGCAGCGCGGCCTCGTCGGCAGCAGCCCGGGAGGACGACGCAGCACGTGATCGGACCGCCCGCGGCGCCTCCCGCCGCAGCGACACCGTCCGCCGCCCGCCCAGCACCTCCGCGCTGCCCGGAGTCAGCTCCAGCGTCTGGTGCTCCCCAGACACCCCGAGCAGCCCCTGGGCCATCAACTGCCGCGCCACCCCGCGCCACTCCGGCTCGCGCAGCTCGGTGCCGATCCCGAACGTGGACAGCGAGTCGTGCCGCCACTGCGTCACCTTGTCGGTGGTCCGCCCGAGCAGGATGTCGACCGCTTGCCCAACACCGAAGCGCTGGTTGCGCTCGTGGGCCAGCCGCCAGACCGTCGACAGCAGCTTCTGCGCCGGCACGGTCCCGTCCCACGACTCCGGCGGCACCAGGCACGTGTCGCAGTTGCCGCACGGCTCGCTGTCCTGCCCGAAGTAGGCCAGCAACCGCACCCGGCGGCACTCGACGGTCTCGCAGAGCGCGAGCATCGCATCCAGGTGCTTCGCCAGATTGCGCCGGTGGTTGAGGTCGCCCTCGGAGGCGTCGATCAACCGCCGCTGCTGCACCACGTCCTGCAGCCCGTACGCCAGCCATGCCGTCGCGGGAAGCCCGTCCCGCCCGGCCCGGCCGGTCTCCTGGTAGTAGCCCTCCACCGACTTGGGCAGGTCGAGATGGGCGACGAAACGCACATCCGGCTTGTCGATGCCCATCCCGAACGCGATCGTCGCGACCACCACCAGGCCGTCCTCACGCAGGAACCGGGCCTGGTTCGCCGACCGGGTCACCGAGTCCAGCCCGGCGTGGTAGGGCAGCGCCTCGATCTCGTTGCGGGTCAGGAACTCGGCGGTCTTCTCGGTCGAGGCCCGGGACAGGCAGTAGACGATGCCGGAGTCGTCGGCATGCTCCCGGCGCAGCAGGTCGAGCAGCTGCCGGCGCGGATCGTCCTTGGCGACGATCCGGTATTGGATGTTGGGGCGATCGAAGCTCGCCACGAAGTGCATGGCGGCGGAGAGGTCCAGCCGGGAGGTGATCTCGGCGTGCGTCTCGCTGGTCGCCGTCGCGGTCAACGCGATCCGGGGCACTTCCGGCCACCGCTCGTGCAGCATCGACAGCGCCAGGTAGTCAGGCCGGAAGTCGTGTCCCCACTGCGCAACGCAATGCGCCTCGTCGATAGCGAACAGCGCGATCTTCCCCTGGTCGAGCAGTGCGACGGTCGACGGCGACCGGAGCGCCTCCGGAGCCAGGTAGAGCAGGTCGAGCTCGCCGGCGCGGAACTCGGCCGCCACCATCTGCCGCTCACCCGGGTCCTGGGTCGAGTTGACGAAGCCGGCCCGCACGCCGAGCGCCCGCAGCGCGTCGACCTGGTCCTGCATCAGCGCGATCAGCGGGGAGATCACCACGCCGACACCGGGCCTGGCCAGCGCCGGAACCTGGTAGCACAGCGACTTGCCGCCGCCGGTCGGCATCAGCACGAGCGCGTCGCCGCCGCCGATGACGTGGTCGATGATCTCGCGCTGCCCCGGCCGGAAGGCGTCGTAGCCGAACACCCGCCGCAACAGCCCGAGCGCCTCGTCCACCGGGCGAGTCTACGAAGCCCGTACGGCACACGAGGCCCGCGACGCGACCCTGTGGACGATCGGCCGAATCCCCGACCGACTCGGCCCGGAGGGTGTGGTGAGCCGGCGATTCGGCCGAGCCGGCATCCGGTCGGCTTCCCGACCGAGCCGCGACAACCTGACCAGCTTCGGGACCGTGCGCAAGCCCCACAGGAGGGACCCGACTCACCTTCCGGCCGAGGCGGCGACTACTTCACCTCGGTCAACTTCCCGGTGCCGACGTCGAAGACGAACCCGCGAACCGAGTCCTTGTTCGGCACGAACGGGCTGGTCTTGATCCGCGCGATCGACTGGCGGATGTCCTGCTCGAGATCGGAGAACGCCTCCGCCGACCAGTGTGGCTTGATGCCTGTGTCGCTCTGGATGTCAGCCTTGAAGGCGTCGTCGGTGAACGTCAGCATCCCGCAGTCGGTGTGGTGCACCAGGACAACCTCGGTCGTGCCGAGCAACCGCTGGCTGATCGTCAGCGACCGGATCGCGTCGTCAGTGACGACGCCGCCGGCGTTGCGAATGACATGAGCCTCGCCCTCCTGCAGGCCGAGCAGGCGGTAGACGTCGAGCCGGGCGTCCATGCAGGCCAGGACGGCAACACCCTTGCCGGGCAGCATCGGCAGCGGGCCCGAGAACGATGCGGCGTACTCGGCATTGTTGGCGAGCAGATCATCAGTGACGGTCATGGATCATTGGTAGCACGGAATCCATACCATTTCAGTCGGGAATAATGTCGACCAGCTCGGCGTGCTTCGCGGTGATCCGGTCGCCGCTGGACACGCCACGGAGCCGTCGGCCGATCCAGGGCAGCAGGTGCACCCGGATCCAGCGAACGTCCGCGACCAGCGAGGCGGCCCGGCCGGCCCGCGCTGACCCCGGCAGCTCGGAACGCCACCAGTCCGATCGCGAGACGCCGAGCGCCTCCAGCACGGCCGCGGCGACCCTGGCATGGCCCTCCGGCGCCAGGTGCAGCCGGTCCTCGTGCCAGAGCCGGCGGTCCCGCAGCACCGGCACCGCTGCCAGGTCGACCAGCACCGCCTCGTACCGCTCGGCCGTCGCCCGTACCCCCACGTTGAACGCGTGGAACCGGGCCGCCAGTCGATCCGCCGTGCGTCCGGTGCCGGTCCGCTCCACCACGGTGAACAGGATCGTGCGGACTCCCGCGCCGGCGAGCGTGCCGACCGCGGCGTCGTACCGGGCCAGCAGCGCGGA
Source organism: uncultured Actinomycetota bacterium (assembly GCA_963728945.1). Classification (GTDB taxonomy): domain Bacteria; phylum Actinomycetota; class Actinomycetes; order Mycobacteriales; family CADCTP01; genus CADCTP01. The sequence continues at coordinate 283,245 of CAVSMA010000001.1, forward strand.
CAGGTCCGCCCGCGGCCGGAGCAGGTCGTTCGGTCCGGCATGGAACGAGGCCAGGTCCGGCGCGAGCTCCAGTGCGAGCGGCAACTGGGCGGCGACCACCTGGTCGAGCAGCCGGCCACGGACGGCGAGGTTCGCGTAGCGGAGCGAACCCTCGGTGCGGGCCAGCTCGGCGGCCACTCGGTCCGCCCATCCGAGGTGCCGGCCGGCCGGGCCGATCTCGTCCTCGAGGCCTTCCGTGAACGAGTCCCCCAGCGCGACGAACGTACGGATCACCCGGCCAGTGTGCCGGGCGAGCCGCGGCGCTGCGATGCACAGGCTGGGGACAGGATGCCGTGCAAACGTCCCGTCATGGACGAGGATATTCGGCGCAGCCGGGAGCGGATCAGCCGGCGCCGCGCGCTCGGACTGGGCGGCACGATCGGTCTCGGTGCGCTGGTGACCGCATGCACCGGCTCGTCGCGGTCGGAGAGCGCCGCACCGACTCCCGCGTTGGCGTCGTCGACCGCTCCGTCGGACGTCCTCTCGTTGCTCGACCAGGCCAACACGTGCGTGGCGGCTCGGGAGGAGACACAGGGTCCGTACTGGTTCGACGTCGACTCGATCCGCTCCGACCTGCGCGAGGACCGGCCGGGTACGCCGCTCCTGCTGGCGGTACGGGCGCACGACCTGTCGGCGTGCACGAACGGTTCCACGCCGACCGCAACACCGAACAGCGTGGTGGAGATCTGGCACTGCGACGCCGGCGGCGCCTACTCGGGATTCGAGTCGGCCTCGAAGGGCAGTGCGGTGGCGGTCCGGTCGGTGGCGGTCCGGTCGGTGGCGGTCCGGTCGGTGGCGGTCCGGTCGGTGGCGGTCCGGTCGGTGGCGGTCCGGTCGGTGGCGGTCCGGGCGGTGGCGGTCCACGCGGCGGCCGCGATTCGGGCGAGACGTCGGACGGCTCGTACAGCGTCGGCGATTCGGAGGCGAGCCCGACCGACGACGGCACCTACCTGCGCGGTGCTCAAGTCGCCGACCGCAATGGCGTCGTGCAGTTCACGACGATCTATCCGGGCTGGTACCGCGGGCGGACCGTGCACATCCACCTCAAGCTGCACGTGGACCGCAAGACCGTGCTGACAACGCAGCTCTACTTCGATGAGGCCGTGAACGACGCCGTCCTCGGCACCTCGCCGTACGACAAGCACACTGGCGTGAATGCCTCGGCCGCGTAGGTCAGGACCCGATCGACGCCTTGTCGGTGAGCGCATGGGCCCGCAGCGACAGGCCACGCCGCCGCACCTGCACCACCACCGCGCCGACCGTGACGAGCACCAGCGCGCCCAACAGGACGTCCGGGCCAAGGACTCTGACGACGGCATAGCTCGCCCGCCCGGCCAGGAGCGCTAGCACGATCGCCCACAGCCAGGCCCCGACGAGAACGGGCCTGCTGGTCATGACCGTGCTGTACCCCACCGAACGACAGTTCATCCTCCCCGCCCACCCGGCCCGGCGCTCGAACGCTGAGCTCCGCCGGTCTCGCGGGACGGTCGTACGTTCGCTGACGTAGGGGTGGGGGCTGGCGGTCGTACGGAACGTGGCTCAGCCGACCGGAATTGCGCAGCGACGGTGTCGACCGCGGACGGATTCGCGGCGGCCGCTCGGCACGGATCGTGGCTTCCGCGAGCTTCACGAGGGAGCTCCCGGACCGGAGGACACCGCCATGACAGTCACGACCGCACCCCGCCCGACCGATGCCCGACCGGCCGTCGGCCGACGCGGTGCACGCCGCGTCGAGGAGGTGACCGCCCCGATCGCCTCCTGGCTGGCCGCGCATAGCGTCACCGCACTGCGGATCAGCCTCGGCCTGATCATCTTCGGGTTCGGGATGCTCAAATACTTCCCAGGTGCCTCGCCGGCCGAGCCGCTGGTGATGCGCACCGTCGATGCCCTGACCTTCGGGCTGGTCTCAGGCACGCCGGCGGTCGTGGCGACTGCCGTGGTGGAGACCCTCATTGGCCTGACGCTGATCACCGGGATCGGCCTGCGGGTCGGCCTGGTCGCGCTGGCCGGCGCCCTACTGGGCTGGATGTCGCCGCTGCTGCTCTTCCCCGGCGACCTCTTCCCGCGCGGCCTGCCCACCCTCGAGGCACAGTACGTGCTCAAGGACATCGTCCTCGGCGCTGCGGCCGCCGTAGTCGCCGCGCGTGCCCTCGGCGCCCGCTACGTCCGCGAGCGCTGATCCACTCTCGACGGCCGGCAGCCCGGCACCCCGCCCGGCCTGCCGGCCGTCCCGTGCCAGCGTCGACACCTCCGACACGGTGATTCGCGACCTCGCCCACTCCTCAGTCGCAGCGGTAGGGAGTAGAGGTCGGCGTGGATGCCCACCCTCCGCGACCCTTGCACCTGCACGACGATCAGTTCGGCCATCCGCGCGGCCGAGAGCCGCTATGAGACAGCGCGGGTGCTGACGTCCGCGGTGACGGCCGGTCGCCGTCAGGTTGGCCGACCCTGGGTGCTGACGTCCTGTGATGTGGGGCGCCCGGGGATCGAACCCGGAACCCGCGGATTAAAAGTCCGCTGCTCTGCCAGTTGAGCTAACGCCCCGTGCTGCAAGGGTAGGGGAAACCGTTGGCCCCGGGAGCGGAGATGCAGCACGGTGGCCGCGATGACGGCAGCGGCTCAGTGTGCGGCACGCCAGGGGTCGGGCCAGCGCTCCTCGCCGAGGTGCCAGCGGGTCGTGCGATACGCGGTTGCCTGGTACCAGGCCCGGATCTCGCCCGCGGCGCCGCTCGCGGTGATCCGGTAGGAGGCGACGCGCACAGAGCGGGACACCTCGACGGCCTCCGCGACAACCGGTTGCCCGAGCGGGGCTGCTGAGGCGTGGTGCACGCTCACGTCGAGTGCCACGCACACCCGCCCGTACGAGTTGCAGGCGACCTCGAACGCCGAGTCGGCGACTGTGTAGAGCACGCCACCGTGCACGGATCCGGTGATGTTCGCGATCGCAGCGGTCGGCTGGAGTTCGACCGCCGCCCGCCCCGGCGCCCAGTCGACCAGCCGGAAGCCGAGCATCCCGCCGAGCCCGCCGCTCCGGAACATGGCGTCCAGCTCGCTCCGCAACTCCGCCGGCATCTCCACCGCGCGACCGTATCGGCAAGCGGCCGGCGAGCCCGTGTAACCCACGGTCACGGTGCCGGTACACTCCCCGCCTTCGGATGACGACCGGGGGGTCGACATGATCATCCTGACCGGGCTGGCTCTGCTCCTGGGCGGTGCCGCCCTCTATGCGCACGCGACTCACCGCGACGGCCGCCACCGCGCCGAGCCCGAGTGGAAGCGTCAGCTCCCCGCGCACGTACGTCCACGCTCGGTCCCGCGCCCCGCTACCCTGAACCCGGCCCGCCCCCATCGTCTAGTGGCCCAGGACGCCGCCCTTTCAAGGCGGTAGCACGGGTTCGAATCCCGTTGGGGGCACCGCTCTGACCTGCACGTATCACTCAACGTACTGGTTGACCTGTCCGCTTGGTCCCGTTCCATGAAGCGGTTCGTGGGACGAATCCATCCCACGCCGGCCTTGAATCCGGTCGCTTACTGCTATTCCAGCACCGTGGAGCACGCGATTCGGTCACGACAGCAAGCCTAGGCAAGTCAGAGGACCGCTTCGGCGGGGCGGCGTTTCACGCGGCCTTGGCCGACACATTGGCTACTCAGCGCGACGATCGGCTCTCATGGCCCTACAACCGGCGGCCGAAATTCAACCGGTGGCGGCCACGTCCGCGGCAGCGGCAGCGGCAGCTGGCAGCGGCAGCGGCAGCGGCAGCGGCAGCGGCAGCGGCAGATCATGAGCGCCCGGTTGTCGAAGACGGCCGAGCGGCTGGTTGGCTGTCGACGTGGTGTGGTTCAGCGACGCGGACCTTTGCCGACTGGCCGGCGATCGGTCGTATGCGCGGGCTGCCGGTTACCTGGACGCGGTGAGCGCCGTCGATGAGCTGCCTGATGGCGTGACGGCGGTCGTGCTCGGCTCGCAGCCGTACCGGGTACGGCTGTCCGGCCGTGGTGGCCGCCTGGTGGGGAACTGCGAGTGCCCACACGGCCGGGACGGCGCCTTCTGCAAGCACTGCGTGGCGGTCGGACTCGTTCTCCTCGCAACGGACGCGGATTCCGAGACTGTCGCGCCGGCGCCGAAGCGCCGTCGACGGGGGCCGATCGACGTGCGTGCGGCCCTGGAATCGATGGACCGCGCGGAGCTGGTCGACCTGCTGCTCGAGCTCGCCGTCGCCTACCCGGACGTGCACCGGCAGCTGTCCTTGCGCGCCGCTGCCGCCGGCGAGCCCGACCTCGCTGAGCTGCGGCGGCTGGTCGACACGCTGCGCCCGCGGGGCTTCGTCGACTACTCACGCTCGTTCGACTACGCCCGTAACGCCGCCGACGTCCTCGATGCCCTGGACCTGGTCGCCCGCGACCACCCCGGCGGGGCAGGGCCGCTCTACCGTCGAGTGATTCAGCACGTGATCAGGACGTCGGAACGGGCCGACGACTCCGCTGGCGCGATCGGCGACACGGCCGACCGCGCGGTCGACGGGTACGCGGCGGCCTGCCGGGCCGAGCCGCCGGACCCGATCGGACTGGCTCGGTGGTTGATCGACACCCAAATCGACGGCCCAGGCTGGCCGGACATCGACGTCGCCGACTTCGCCGACCCACTTGGCCCGGACGGGCTGGCCGCCTACTGGCGGCAGCTGACCGATCTCGCCGCCGCGGCAGCCGCCGCGGATGGCTTCGACCATCGCGCCGCGACCGTCAGGCACCTGCGCGAGGGCTACCTCCGGGCGGTCGCGGCCGACGTGGACGCTCTGGTCGCCCTCTACGCCGAAGACCTGACCGAGCCCTACCAGTACGTCCGGATCGGCCAGGTGTTGCGCGACGCCGGCCGGACCGAGGACGCCGTCGACTGGCTGCTGCGAGGCCGCACCGAGGCCGCCCGACCCGACTCCCGCATGACTGAACTCCTCGCCGAGATCCACACCGACACCGGCCGGCACGGCGACGCCCTCGATTTCCGCTGGGAGCTGTTCACCCGCCACCCCGACATCAGCACCCACCGCGCCCTGCTCGACGCCGCCGAGCGCGCCGACGCCCTCGCCGAGACCGCCCAGCGCGCTCTGGCCCACCTCAAAGGCCGGGCCGCCGGCCAAGGTCACGCCGCCGACCCACTGGTCCGCATCCTCCTCGCCGACGGCGACCTCGACGGCGCCTGGGCCGCCGCGACGGAGTACCGGGCGAGTCCCGGCACCCTGTTCGCCGCCGCCGAGCAGCGCGCCCGCGGCCACCCCGCCGATGCCATCCCCCTCTACGCTGCCGAGGTTGACACCGCGATCGACCGCAAGGACAAGGCCGGCTACGCCGAGGCGGCGCGGCTCCTGCTCATCCTCAAGGACCTCCACCACCGCGCCGGCACCGACTTCCGCGCCTACCTCGACGCCCTCACCGACACCCACCGGCGCAAGACCACCCTGCTGGCCACCCTCACCCGCGCCGGACTCTGAGCAGCGGCCCCGCTTCTCGGGCTCGGCCATCCCATCGAGGGACGACCCGGTATCCGAGGCTTGCCGGAATACTCTCGTCAGCGGGAGTATTCAGGCAACCACCAGTTGACTGCACGAGGGAGCCAGGATGGCGGCCGTGACCGTCTCCGATGCCGCCCGACGGCTGGGGATCGATGAGTCCAGGGTGCGGCAGATGTTACGCGCGGGTGAATTGGCCGGCCAACGAATCGGCGCCACCTGGTTGGTCGATGCTGCGGCGGTCTCCCGCCGGCAGCACCAGGCCGTGCCGGCCGGACGGCCGCTGTCACCGTCCCGGGCCTGGGCGCTGCTAGATCTCATCGACGGGGGTTCCGCACCGTGGTTGACGGCTCAGAGTCGCAGCCAACTGCGTGCCCGACTCCGTGGACTGCAGGGGGCGACGCCGCAGCGGCTGCACGCGGTCCTGCGGGCTCGGAGCGATCGGCACTCCTACCGAGCCCATCCGGCGGCCGTTCGCCGCCTGCTCGGCGATTCACGCATCGTCGTTGCCGGGCCTACCGAGGCGGCTCGTGCCGGACTCGACCTCGTGGCCACCGATGCGCGACCTGAGGTCTACGTACGGCCCGACGATGAACTGGAGGTGGTGCGCGAGCTGGCGTTGAGGCTCGCACCGGAGTCACCCGACGTGCTGATCCGCGTCCCCCGCCAAGTCTGGCCGTTCGCCGGCTCTACCGCCGGCCCGGCGACGCTGGCTGCGGACTTGCTCGAGTCCGACGAACCCCGCGCGGTCACGGCAGGAGCAGCCTGGCTCGACGATCACCTGGTCCGCGCCATGGACCCGCGGCCGACGTGACCACGCCATCCGCCGACCCTGCACCTCCCGTGATCAAGTTGCCGCCGCTCGCAGCGCCGGTGAACGAGCTGTGGCACTTGCTCCTCGACATGACCGAAGCGGTCCGCGTCCCATGGACCCTCATCGGAGGGCAGATGGTGCTGCTGCACGCGCTGGAGCACGGCGTCCTTCCCCCGCAGATCAGCCAGGACGGCGACGTCATCGCCGACATCCGCACCGACCCCACCGCTATCCGGGCAGTCGTCCGCTGGCTCGGCAGAGCACAATTCGCTTCGGACGGGACGAGCCCGCAACTCCTGGCTCACCGGTACGTCCGCGCCGCTCAGGCCGGCGGTCGGCCGATCGTCGTCGACGTTCTCGCCCCGGACGGCGTCGGCGAGCGGGCCGACCTCAGCACCAGCCCACCAGGCCGTACCGTGCAGGTACCCGGCGGCAGCCAAGCGCTGCAACGCACCGAACTCGTCGCCATCGTCCACGAAGGCAGGACCGGCCGCGTTCCACGCCCATCCATCCTCGCCGCGATCGTGTCCAAGGCAGCCGCTCTCGAACTCCCCGGCAACCCGGCCCGCCACCACCGCGACCTCGCCCTGCTTCTCTGCCTCCTGCCCGACCCCTTTGAGACGCGCGAGCTATTCGACAAGAAGGACCGGCGCCGGCTCCGCAACGCCGCCGCGCTCCTGGACGACGACCATCTCGCCTGGACCCTCGCACCGCTCGAGCGACGAGAGGCCGGTCAGGCGGCCCTCCGCATCCTCCTGGACCCGTGAGGACGCACGGGATGCGTCCGCCGCATGGAGCGGACCGTGGGACGAACAGGAGTCACGCAGCAACGTCAGAGCCCCACTGGGGCGGGCGTCCTGCAGTTCGGTACGCCTGAGCCGGCGGAGTCGGCAAACTGGCCCGGTCTTTCAAGGCGGTAGCACGGGTTCGAATCCCGTGGGGGGCACCGCTTTGACCTGCATGAATCACTTAGTGTGCCGGACCACGCGACCGGTTTGTCCCGTTCCACGGAGCGATTAGCGGGACGAATTCATCCCACGGCGGCTCCGTCCTGCCACGCCAGCACCCTCCAGTCGAGAGGTTCGTCCACCCGAGCCAGTGAAGCTCCACTGATGCCCCGCCCGCTGAGGGCGGCGCACTCCGGCCGACACATGAGCCGTCAGGCCGGAGACCTGGGCGTTAGCTCCCGCCCGAGTGGGCAGCCTCCGCGTCTTCGCGATGATGCGGCTCGACGCGGCGGCAAAACGCTGTACGAGGCGTCCGCTACCTGCATCATTGCCAAGTTCCGGACGGCTGAAGGCGCGGGGGTAGGGGGCGCTCTCTGAGGGGCTGAGTGGCGTGTTGCGGCTGCACGCGCTGCTCGCCGAGCATCGTCGGGAGGAGTGGGCCGACTCGCCCCCGGAGGAGGCGGCCGGGGTGGGTGGTGATCGGCATCGAGACCGACCACGGGGCCTGGGGTGCGGCGCTGCTGGCCGCCGGGTATGTGATCTTCGCGATCAACCCGATGCAGGTGGCGCGGCATCAGGAGCGGCACTCCAGGTCGGGGGCGAAGAGCGATCCTCGCGACGCGCACGTGCTCGCCGAGATCGTCCGGCTCGAGCGGGAGCACCGCCAGCCGACTGCGACAGCCTGGACGCCGGGGCGGTCAAGTGGTAGATGTCACTGCCTTCGATCCCGCGCTCAACGAGATCGGCGTGGGCCCTCGCTGTGTCGCTCACCACGAGGTACGTGTTGCGGTACGAGCCGGGCTCGGCTTAGCAGCAGGCCATCCCGAACGTGATCGATGTCTTGGCACGGCGATGGTCGTGCTAGCTACATGGGCCCATCTCGAAGCGCATGGCAGGACCATCGTCAGCAGCGCCGTCGATGTACGGGTCAAGGTGCTATCGGAGGCGCCGACCTAGGCGGGGGTGCGTCCCTGGCCGGCGTCGTAGCCGAAGCTCCATGTAGCCAGGCCCGGCGGGGTGACCGTGGCGAGCCGGTTACCGGCGCCGTAGGAGTAGGTGGTCTTCAGCGCCGGACTGATCCGCGGATCCCAGGACGCCCGCAGCAGCCCGGTCGAGTCGTAGGCGTAGGACGCGACCGCCGTGGTGGTCATGCCCGTGCCGGGCTTGTAGGCGGTGAAGTCCACCCGCGACAGTCGACCGACGAAGTCGCCCCACTGGGTCGGCCCGGTACCGGTCGCGGTGGTGGTCGCCGCGTAGGTCAGGGTCAGGGTGCGGCAGCCGGCCGTGGCCAGCGGCGTCGTGCACGTCACCCCGGCGGGGACGGGGGCGAGGATCTGGGTGACCCGCCCGGACGCGTCCCGGGTGTAGGAGGTGGTCGACGAACCCGGTTCGGTGACCCGGGTGATCCCCCACGTGGCCCCGGACAGCGACCACACCGTGCTGGAGCCGTCCAGATCGGACAGGGTCAGGGTGTTCGGGGTGGTGCCGGTGTCCTTCACGAGGGTGGAGCCGTCGGTGGCGTCTTCACCCAGGCCGAGGTAGGTGGTGGTCGTTCCGGCGGTGGAGACCTTCGCGTACACGTCCTGGGTGCCGTCATCGGAGATGAGCGTGAAGTAGCCGGCGGTGGCGTGGTCCTCGACGCGTTCGTCGGCGGCGCCGGCGTCGGGGCCTGGCAGCGACGCGGTCCACGCCGGCCCGAACACCCCGGTCGCGCCGGTCGTCACGGCGGACGGCGACAGGGTGCTCAGCGTCCGGCCGACGCTCAGCGAACCGTTGTAGGAGGGAACGTCCACATCGGACTCAGACAGGGACAGGTCACCGGTCAGCAGCGACACCGTCCCCGGCCCGGCCGAGGCGGTGCCATAGGAGCCGCCGGCGCTGCCGGAGCGGGCCAACTGCACGTTCCGCCCGGCGGTGCAGAACGGAGCCGGGTCCGTGGCTGTCGTGCCCAGGCAGGCCCGCAGCTGCACCAGCCCGTCCGCGGCCACGGTGGTACCGGCATCCCAGACCAGCGGCGGCAGCACCCCGCCGGATCGTTGCACCGGCCACGCCGAGGGGTGCGTCGACGTCCCCGGAGTGGTCACATCCGTCAGCGGGACGTCGGTGAACCCGCCGGCCGAACCGAGCTGGTACTGCCAGCGCAGCCAGTCCCGGCCGGTCTGGGCAGACGCGGTCACGGTCACCCGGGCGGCGGTGCGCGCCTCCGGCGCCGGCGTGTCGATACCGCCGACGTTGACCCCGATCGCCCACGTGCCGACGGCCGAGAGATTTCCAGCGGGGTCTTGTGCCCGCACCGAGAGGGTGTGCCGGCCCTCGGTCAGGCCGGTCAGCGCCCGGCTGGTCGCGGTGGAGAACTCGGTCCACTCCTCACCGTCGAGCTGCGTCGAGTACCCGGCGATGCCGTTGCCATCCGTGCTGGCGAAGGAGACCGACCCGGCCGCCGGCCCGCCCCAACCGCCGTTCGCGTACGTGGCCGACGACAGCGTCGGCGTCGACGGCGCCGTCGTGTCCACCGCGAACTTGACGAACGTCGCCGTCCACGGGCTGAACAACGCCCCATCGAAGGCACGTTCTCGCCACTGGTACTGCCCGCCGTTAACCAGAAGCCCCGCCGGCACCGTCCACGACGCCCGCGCGTTCTGACCCACCCCTGGCACCTGGCCGGTGGCGATCGGCGTGCCCGGCGTCCCCCACCCCGCGTACAGCTCGAAGTCGTGCCGCAGCAGATCACCGTCCGCGTCCCCGGCAACACCGGTCAGCCGCGGCTGCAGCGACGTGGTGAACTGCCCACCGTTCCCGACCGGCGACGTGTACCGGCCACCCGGCATCAACGGCGGCGTGTTGTAGGTCACCGTCAACCGCGGCCGCACCGCCGAGTTAGCCGCGAACCCGGAATCGAACCGGGTGATCCGGGAGATCGACTCATCCACCGGCCGCAGCATCACCCCGAACGTGCTGGCCGGGTTCGCCACCCAGCCCTGCACCGTCGACGTCAACGCCCAGTGGTAGTGCCCCAAGGTTGGTCCCACCGTCGTCGACGCCAGCACCGTCGAGAGATTCGCGTCGCCGCCGGGTGTCGTCCACGCCACCGCGCCGTTGGAGTTCCACGTCGCCGCCAGCGACCAGCCCTTGGTCATCCGGTACACGTTCACCGGCATCGTCCCACCCGACTGCGCATTCAGATTCAAGTCCATGTCCGCGGCCGACACCACCGCGGTCTTCGGAATACTCGTCAGATCGAAATCCAGGATCGTCCGCCGGACATAGCCCGCCCCGAACCCGGCGTCCCGAGTCGCGGCCGAGCAGAAGCTGACGTTCGCCTCCGGGCCGCCGTGCAGGTCGCAGTCCGGGAACCCCGCGGACCCGTCCACGAACACCGGCGACGGGTCCAATACCACCGGAAACGCCTTACCGGCCAGCCATGCCGGGTTCACTGCCAGTGTCACGTCGAAGCCGTCACCGGCCCGCACCACCGACTCCGACGCCGACGACCGATCAACCCCCGCCGCGACCTCCTGCCGCGCCGCGACCTCGGCCGGCACATACGCCGTCGCGGGGGCGAACGCCAGGTGGTATCCGTCGCCCAGGTCGGCCGAGAACTGCCAGCTGCCATCCGGCTGCTCCGCCACCGCACCCAACGCCCCGCGCGGATCAGCCACATGGAACCGGAAGGAGGTCGGCGCCGCCGCCGACTTCAACACCAGATTCGCCTTCACCCCGGCCGCCACCGCTTCCAACTGGAGGTCCGTGTCCGCGGCCACGCCCGGGTAGGTCACCGCCGAACCCGACCGCGTCGGTGTCGTCAACGCCAACCCGGACGCCGACAGCGTCACCGGCCCACCCGGCACGTCGACCGATAGCATCGCCGCCGCCGACTGCCCGAACGTCACCCGCCGCGCCGCGCCATCCGCGACGAACGGATCCGCCGCCGTCCCCGAACCCGACAACTGCGCCGCCAGCGGCACCCACGACGACCCGTCCCGATGCGCGCCGGCCCGCCGGAACGACCGCCGCCCGTACGCCTCCGTCGTCACCGACCCATCCGGATTGGCGAACGTCTCCGACGCCGGCGACCCCGCACCGTCCACCTTCACCCGCGAACCCTGCGCCCGCGCCGCCGCCGCAGCCGACGCCACATCCGGCCGCGCCGCCACCGAACCCGGAGGCGCCGCCGCCGCAGGAGCCGGAGCCGCCACCGCCAGCGGCCCGAGCACCGCCGCGTCGACGCCCGCCAAGACCAGGCTGGCCACCGTCACCACCGCCGCGGAACGCACCAGCCGGCGAAGGCCCCCGGAAAATGGCAGGCAGGAACGACGACGCGCCATGGCCCACTCCCAGCACTCACCACGAGCGGGCAACCAGCCGGTCGCCGATCACGTCACCTGACGGAACTGTCAGAAAGGTGACGGCTGACCCAACCGGCCAGCAATAGGCTTTACCGAGACTTTGTAGGAGCGGCTCAGAAAGCACTCTAACCGGTGAGAGCCGGCAAGGGCAGTCACAGATCGTCACCAACCGCGCGACTCACGCGTTGCGGGCGCGGTAAGCCAAGCTGCCTCGCGGCGGGCGGTCCGAGATCACCGCGGCGGCAACCAGCCGGTCTGCGTCCAGCGCGCCCGACCGCTTCGCGGAGCTGAGGTAGCGTCCGACCGGGTGATCCGATTGGGTCCCGCGGTCGCCATGCACGGCGCGGGGCGAGCTACGGTCACAAGAACCGCGCTTCGTCGTATGCGATCCGACCCGACCAACCAGACGCAGCGGGTCTGCCGCAAGGTCTGGCAGGGTGGGCGGATGACGTCCGGGAGCACCTTGCCGCCGACGGCGATCGGTGGGCTCACCGTCGACTGCGACGACACCGCGGCCATGGTGTCCTTCTACGGCAAAGCCTTCGGCGGCCGACCAGATCCCGCCTTTCCCCGCACACCCTGTGTGCGGGTCGACGGACTCCTGCTCGTCTTCCGGGAGAACCGCGACCGCACGCAGCCGAAGTGGCCCGGCTCCGACATGCAGATGCACTTCGAGATCTTCGTGGACGACCTGCATCGGCAGGAGGCTCGACTGATCGCCCTCGGCGCGACCAGGCCGCCGGAGCAGGACGAGACCGACCCCACGTTCACGGTTCTGCTCGATCCGGCCGGACACCCGTTCTGCATATTCGAGCGGCCGTCCGCGACTGAGGCTTGACTCAGGGGTCAACGGAGCAGATCTCACAGACCGAGGGCCTGGTCAAAACCACGCTCCCCCAGGAACTCGTGGACCGACTCGTGGGATGAACACAGGCTCGGAGCGGTCCGCGGGCGCCGCTGAAGTCGTCGTGATTGCTAGACGAGGACTACCAAGAAGGGACAGACCGGGCAGAGGCCCGGCCTTTCAAGGCGGTAGCACGGGTTCGAATCCCGTTGGGGGCACCCTGCTTGACCTGCAGCCATTACCCATCGTGCCCGGAGAGTTGGGTGAATTGTCCGATTAACTCTCGCACCACAAGGACGCCGCCCGCGCAAGCCTCGAATCCATCCGCGTGCCGCTGCTCTGCTGCTACGCAGGTTCGGGGGTCTGCCGAGCCTGTGTGTCGCGCAGGACTTGCCTCGTCTCCGTCACGGCGTCCGGCTTGCCCGAAGTCATCGAGAAGCGGTGACGACGAGCAACCGAAAGGGACGGGGTGCCGTTGGACAGCGACGTGCCGCGGCTGCTGTCCGGGCCGCCCTCGGTGCCGGTGGAGGAGCTTGCCGCCAATAGGACGTGCGGCCGGTGGCCGGAGTCAGGACATGCGCGCCGACCTGTGGGACTCCAATGAGGAGTTCGACGGGTTCCTCGCTGACCTGCGCGAGTCCCGCCGGGCCGACCTCCACTGAGGTCGACCTCTCCGACACCGGCTTCGTCTCGCTGATCATGCCGGACCACGCGACCTGGCCGCGGAAGCCCCTATGACCGAGTCCCCGAATGGCTGCGGCGACGCGGTCGCCCTGCGGGGCGACATCGGCTCAACCGAGGCCGGCGTGGTCGAGTTCTTCGCGCAACGCGCGCTTGGCGCGGTGCGCGGATCGGAGTGTCGCGAGATGCCGGAGGAAGTCTTCCTCGGCATCGCAGCGGGCGGACAACGACCTGGCCTCGGCAAGCAGGCCGGCGGCCGAACGGTAGGAGGCACGGTTCCTTCCCTCGATCACCTTGTCGGCGACGCGCAGCAGGACCGGGATCGCGTCGGCGGGATGGGTGTCGGCCCGCGTGCGGGCGAGACGAAGCCACAGATCATCGGAGCACCCGGCAGCAACGGCCGCCGACCATGCGGCGCCGACGTCACCGTCCCAGAGAAGGATCTCGACCAGCACGGATCGCCCCGGCGGCCAGGGATTCCCCTCCGGTGGCTGACTCCGCAGCAGCGTGAGCGCGCGCTCCCGCCACTCCGGGAAGCCGGCTGCGGTGCCCTCGCGCATTGCCTGGTAGCCGGTGAGGCTGGGGCGTTCGGCGAAGTTCGCCCAGAGCAACTCGCCGGTCCGGTCCAGGCGGCCTGCACGGGCGTGGCACTCGGCGGCGAGGGTTCGCAGCCGCGGGTCGGGCTCGAACTCCGACATCCCCCGCTCCAGCCAGCCGAGGGCCTCGTCGTCCCGTCCGTCGGCGCACAAACGTTCCGCGATGCGCAGCACGTCGTACCCGCTGGTCAGATCCGCCGCGAGAACGGCGATCAGCGCGTCGGCGCCGCCGGAGACCTCCGCGAGCTCCTCCAGCAGATGGTTCACGATGAAGCGTCGGCCGCTGGAGTCCCCGGCGCTCGCCGGCAACGCCTGCCGCGCCTGCTCGACGAGCTCCCGGCACTGGGCGACCCCGGCCGGTCCCAGCACGGACTCGTAGTCGCGCACCAGGCCGAAGAACACCTCGTACTCGCTGTCCAATGCGCGGCCGATGAGGCGCCCGGCCAACTCGACCGGATCGGGTGCGGCGGCCTCACAGGCCGCCAGGTGGATCTCCTCGGCGCGGGCGATGGCCTGGTGCAGACCGCCGTCTGAGTCGTCCACCCGACCGGCCGCGCCCTCCAGCAGGTCCAGTGCGTACTCGGCCAGGGTCATCGCGGTATCCGGGAAACCGGCGTCGGTCAGCTCGGCGACCTCGTCCAGGGCTTCCTCGACGTGCGCGAAGTACGAGTATGCGTCTTGGTAGCCGACGTACTCGCCGATCTCGACGGCCTGGACGAGGCGATCCCGAAGATCGGCGGCGTCGTAGGCCACGGCGGGGTCGGCGCCCGCCGCAAGCTCGAGCCTCCCCAGAAGCAACGAATCGGCGTTCGCCGCGGACAGCAGCTCGTCGACCAGCCACACCGCGTTCTGGCCGAGCAGGAACGCTCGCAGTCGATCGGAGGACGGCTGCGGCCGGGGCTCACCGACTTCGGCGCCGTTCGCAAGCCACACCAGCGCAGCCGCGACGCAGTGCTTGCAGAACACACCCTCCGACCCGTACGGACAGGAGCAGCGGCCGCGCACGCCGGACGCGGCGACCTCGAGACGCACCCGATACACGCTGGCGCCATCCACCGTCGCGGTCACCGTCGTCCCGCTCACCTCGACCCGTCGCACCCGGCCGCCCGCTGCGTAGGCCCGACCGCGCTCGAACGAACGGCCGTCCGTCAGCATCCGTATCGACCTCTCGCTCACCTCCACCGCGACCACGTCGAGCCATCGTGCCAGGGCCGGCACCGATCAGGACCTGAGGGCACGCTCGATTTCGTCGTAGGAGACGTGCTCCTGCTCCAGCCGGAGGGAGAGACCCAGCGCGTCCTCGACGAGATCCCGGTACAGGGAGAGCTCCGCCGGGTCAGGCAGGCGAGCCGGTCGGCCATTGGTTCCCGGTCGGTTCCCCAGTGGGGCTCGTGAGCCAGGAAGGTGGCGCGATCCATGAGGCGTGACCGCGCGTGCGGGTAGTGCTGCCGCAGCCGGTGGAGGATGGCGAACCCGTGCGTATCGGTGTGTCACCGAAGTACACGAGACCCCGATCGGAGAGCCACGCGGACAGGTCGTCGTCCAGCCGGTTGATCAGCGCGCCGCCCGCAGGGATCGAGCCCGTCGCTCCTTCACCGAAGACGCCATCGATGAAGCTGAGAACGACCGCCACAGTGTCGGCTCGCAACAGCCGCCACGCCGCGAGGCGAGTCCGCGGCGCATCCACGTCCTCGACGAGCATGACCTCCCCTCGCCACGAGCATCGTGGGGACCATCGCTGACAAGGTCGGGACAGTCGGTGCTCCGCGCGAGAGTGCCCGACCCCGAGGGCAAGCAGCCGCTTCGATCAGATGCTGGACGTCCAGAGCGCGAAGAATTCGCGCAGAGCCGGAACTTCGTCGGCGGGAATGGGAATGTCGTCGTCGGTGAAGCGGGCGACGGTGCGAAGCATGGACGCGAAGATCGTGGTATCGAAGCCGACATCGAGCTCGGCGGCGCGGGCGAGCAGTAGCGTCGTGCTGTAGCGCTTGGCCAGGACGTACACGTCGGCGAAGTCCCTCGCCTCGGCGCGGTCGAACAAGGCGAGCACCTTGCGCGCGGCGAGTTCCTCGAGGTCGAAGGTGGGGCCGAGGAAGCTTGCACGCGGCGGGGCTTCCGGCGGTGAATCGAGGGCGAGGTCAACGAGCAGGTTTTCCGGGCCGGAGATCACCAGTCGGCAGAACGAATCCTCGTCCTGGATCCGGCGGCTGGTCCAGCCTCGTTCAATGACTGCAGCTTCGAGCTGGTCGCGCGCCTCCGGGACAGTCCCGCCACCGGCCTGAGTGAAGAAGTCGAGGTCGTGGGTCGGCCGGCTGGTGAGGTGCTGTGCGACCAGCGCAGCGCCACCCGCGAGCAAGAAGCCCGCGCTCGCCGGCAACGCGAAGAACAGCTGGGCTACCTCCACTTGGAACGCGGTCAGACCGGCAGGTGGGCTCACGGGCATCAGGCGGCGACGGCGGTAGCAGCGCTCACCACCGGGTCCCACGCGGCCCGCACGAGCCGGGGAAGCACCAGCTCCGGCCACAAGTCCACCAGCAGAACCCCGTCGATATAGGCGAGCACATCCTCTGGTCCGCCCTCCCGGATGACCACCTCGTACGCCCGGGCACGCTCGCCACGGTCAGCTAGCCGAAACGCACGTCCCGGCGCCGACCAGTTCAGATGGAGCGGCAGCACAACCGTGGCCAGCGCAGCCGCCACCGGTAGCCGCGGTAGGCCGGTCGGAACCAGTGCGACCCTGCCACGGCCGACAGGTCGGCGCACGAACTCGATCCGCGGCACCACGTCGAACTCGGCACCGCACTCCGCCAGCAGCCGCGCGGCCGTCACCAGCGTCGGCGACTTCCGACCGCGCTCGTACGCCGACACCGTCTCCCGCGACGTACCCGCCCGCCGGGCGAGCTCGTCCTGCGTCAGCCCCGCGGCCCGCCGCGACCTCACCAACAGATCCGCAGCATCCACGACGTCCTCCCGTATCCAATCGGATACTACTCGAGAAGGCGGCCAGGGGCCATGTCGCGGTGCGGATCGTGGGACGAGAAGAGGTCGCAGAGGTCGACAGAGTTGCCAAGGTGTCCCATACGGGCTGATCTGTATACCTGAGTCGGCCCGGTCTCACGAGGTGGTCGGCCTTTCAAGGCGGTAGCACGGGTTCGAATCCCGTTGGGGGCACAACTCTGACCTGTGCGAATCACTCGGCGTATCGGTTGGCCGGCCCGATTCATCCCGTTCCATGATGCGGTTCGTGGCACGAATTGATCCCACGCCGGCATCCGCCCGGTCGCCCACTGCTCTTCCCGCCCGGTGGAGCAGGGTGATTCGGTCACTCCAGCAGGCGAGGCCGAGTCAAAGGACCGCTTCGGCAGGCCGGCGTTCCGCGCAGCCTTGGCCGACATGACCGCTACTCAGCGCGACAGTCGGCTCTCGTTCGGGGGATAGCTGGCTCTGGCGCAAGGAGGCCGAACGGAGGTCGGAGAGCTCGATCGGCCTCGCCGCTGCTCGATACGGGGCGGCCGCGATGAACCGTGAAGATGCTGCAGCTGGTGGGCGAAGCGGATCGCCGGCAGCCGGCGGCTCATGGTGCCGACCTTGGCCCCGTGCCGGCCAGATCTGACGGCGGAAGCGTTCCTCCGCGGGCTCGCCGAGAGTTCATCCGGGACTGGACGAAGCCGCTGCAGGACCTCCTTACGGTGGCGACCGGCCGAGCATGCGGCGTCCCGAGGATTACTCTTGTCAGGCGTCAGCCCGCCGTGTCGGACGTCGGAGACGTCGACGACGAAGCTGGCAGACTCCTCGATCCTCCGCTCCCGACGATCAGCCCACTGAGAGGGCCCGCAGCTCTTCGGTTGCTCAGGGCGTCACGGAGAGCCGCCGACCGCGGCTGCCGGCGTAGCCCAAGCTATTCGCGCCGCCGGATGCTCCGCGGCGCGTCCAGCCGGACATCCGACGCCGGGCGGGGTAGGTGCTGCGCACCCTTTCGGCTACGGCAGCAAAGCGAAGCAGAACGTCTGGCCCTCAAACTGAGGGTGCGGACCGTGAATCGCTTGGACAGATCCATCAGCCCCGAACACGATCTGGCCCGCATCGTGTTGGACCAGACCCGGGCCCTGCCCCTGGATGTGCACCGTGTTTCCGGCGGTCCGCGCCGACCCATCCGCGTAGAAGGTGTCCTTCCACTTGTCCCGCTCGACGATCGTGTGCCCGTTCGCCGAGATGACCGCCCGGTAGTCGACATGCACCGCGAAGAACGCAAAAGCGCCAGTGCGATCAAAGAACACTCGGAAGGTCTGTACCTCATCCTGGACAACGTCCACCGAGAAACCCTCGGGCGCGCACACCTCGGAGTCCACGAAGACCTCATGCGAAGAGAACGTGCCGTGGTCTGGCGGCGACGCCCACGCCGTGGCCGGCATTACGACGAGACTCGCGACCCCGAGGGCAGCTAGAACTACCGGCCGGACAAGCCCTCTCGCCCCTAGGATGACCGCGCCTCCGCCGCACAGCAGCCGTCTGATCATGGTGGCCTCCTCCGGCTCGTCCGAGGCCGAGCGCGTCGATGTGGGTCCGAGTGACGATCCTCCGACGGGTAGGCGCCGTCCCGTACTTCATCGAATGTTTGGATTGCGGCCCAGCACTTCATCGACTCTTTGGAATTGCGGCCCGGTCCTTGTGCGGGACCGGGGTCGGCTGGGATGGACGGCGTCGGTGGTCGCAGCGACCCGGGACCGGCGGCAGGGCTCAACCGGCGCGGCAAGCGGTACCGGATCGCGTGCGACCAGCTGCCCACATGAGCCGTGCCGCACCTGAACTGCCACGGCATCGGGCTGCGTGCGTGCAGGTGCCGGCCGCTGTCCCCAGTGGAACTGGCGACGCCGCGCGCGATCAGCGGGCCGCCGCTAGCTGACACCCCGACCCCCCACGTGCGTCCGGGCGCGAGAGGAGACCACCACGGCCCCGGCGGCGTCGACCTGTTCCGGACGTGTCCAGTTCGCAGACCTCGCGCGGACCCGGGCGGTCACCGCCGGGCGCCTCGTGCCGTGGCCGGCCCGGTCCTGCGCGAGCCGACCAGGAAACCGAGGGGACGCGCCCGCGGCGGTCGGCCCGGCCGCGGCACCGCCCGCGGTGTTCTGCTCCGTGCTGAACGCCACGAAGGCCTCTGCGCGGTGCCACGCCTTGGCGATCGGCTCTGGCCCACATGTCCATCACGTCGCCCTTGCTGACGGGCACGAGGTGAACGCCGTCGAACGCACCGCCGCTGCGGAGTTGGAGGATCTGGTCGCAGGCGGCGTCGATACCGGCCCGCGGGTTGCGGGACACCTCCGCGACCGGCGCGTCGGGGATGTCGATGTCGGGAATGGTGGCGGCCAGGCGGCGCGCCATTCCCGCGCTCGCCAGCACCATCACCCCTGCCTACACCGGACCGCCGACGTTGACCGAGTCTCGCCACCGCAGCAGGGCGTCGTCCGAGCAATTGACCTGCAGAAGAAGCTGTCGGCGGAGCAGCGGGCGGACCAGGGCAGTGGCGGGGCGCTGTTGGGGGTTAGCCGATGACGGGCCTGATCTCGATCGTGCCGCCGTTGCCGGCGGCGGGAATCTGGGCGGCGAACGCGATGGCGGCCTCGAGGTGGGGGACGTCGAGGAGGTAGTAGCCGTCGAGTGCGTCGTTGGGGTCCCCAGGCACGTCGGCGGTCTGTTCGACTTTTCCGGCGTTGACGCGGACGGTGGTGGCCGTGTCGGCGGGCTGAAGCTGGTGGGCGTCCAGGACGCTTGGGTCCCGGCGGATGCGCAGGTACTGCGCCTGGATGGCGTCACGGTCCTGGTCGCTGGGTGGCGTCGAGATGCCGGAGGCGGCGTGGAAGCGGACCTGCAGCAGGTACTTGACGGGCGTTGTCTTTCCGTTCGGGTTCAGATCCGGGGCCTGGACGTCTCGGCCGGCGGGAGGATCGGCGTGGTCGGAGGCCAAAGGGGTGGTGGTGACCGTTCGGGTGTTGGGGGCGAGGAAGCCGATCAGCGCGGCAGTGCCGACGAAGATCGCCCCGCCGAGCAACGCTCGGGAGTAGCCGCCGGTGAGGGCGTCGGGCAGGGGGTTTGCGGACGCGAGCAGGTGGTTGGTGTGGCTGGTCGCGAGGGCGGAGAATACCGCGATGGCCAGTGCGGTCCCGAGCTGCTGTGAAGTGTTGAGCAGCCCGGCGGCGAGTCCGGCCTGGTCCCCCGGGACGCCGGCGTTGGCGGCGCTGGTGACGGTGACGAGAAGTGCCCCGACTCCGACACCCATCACGAGCAGGCCGGGCAGCAGGTCAGAGGTGTAGTTCCCGTCGACAGGGATCTTGGACAGCAGGAACAGCCCGCCGGAGGCGACCATCGCGCTGACCACGATGATCGGGCGGGTCCCGGTTCTGCCGACCAGCACGGAGCAGATCCCGGCGGTGACCACGAGGACCGCGGTCACGGGCAGGTATGCCGCGCCGCCCTGGATCGGCGAGAACCCGAGCACGTTCTGCATGTACAGGGTCAGGAAGAAGAAGGAGCCGGTGAACCCACCGAAGGCCGCGAGCTGGATGAGGTCGGCGGCCGCGATCCCGCGGATCCGTAGCAGGCTCAGCGGGAACAGGGGTTGAGCGACTCGCAGCTCGTTCGCGACGAAGACGACGAGGAGGATGCCGGCGGTCACGAGCTCCCCGATCGTGCGTGCGGTTGCCCAGCCACGGACGGGTGCCTCGATCAGGGCGTGCAGCCCGAGCAGCATGGCTGTGGTGACCAGCACCGCCCCGCCCAGGTCGAACTTACCCTCGCGATCCTCGCGGTGATCGCGGGCCAGCAGTCTTTGCGCCGCGACCACCATGGCGATGCAGATGGGGATGTTGACCAGAAGAACCCAGCGCCAGCCGGCGCTCTCGGTCAGAACCCCGCCGAAGAAGATCCCGGCAGCGGCGCCCAGCCCGCTCATGGCACCCCAGACACCCAGGGCCCTGTTCCGTGCGGAGCCATGGAACGTCGTCATCAGGATCGATAGCCCTGCCGGTGCCATCAGGGCAGCGCCAGCACCTTGGGCGATGCGAGCGATCACCAGCGTCTCGCCGGTCGGCGCCAGCGCGCCGGCCAGGGAGAACAGCGCGAACACAGTGGTCCCGGCCACCAGCATGCGCCGCCGCCCGAGCAGGTCGCTGGCCCGGCCACCGAGCAGGAGGAAGCCGCCGTAGCTGACCAGGTAGCCGCTGATGACCCACTGCAGGCTCTGCTGGGTGAAGTCGAGCGATCTCTCGATACTGGGGAGGGCGACGTTGAGGATCGCCGCGTCGACGACATCCATGAACTGGACGACGCACACCAGCAGGAGGATCCCGGTGGTGCGGCGGCTTACCAGGGCGGATGTGGCCATGTCAGCCTCCCAAACCTAATTGGACCGCTCGGTCCAGGTCTCTCGGAGGCTAACTCAGACTGGACCGCTTAGTCCAGTGTTGGTCTCAGGCTGTTCAGGTGGGCCAGCGCGGTGTTGAGAGCGACCCGCAACGGACGGTCGCTGCCGCGCACCTGGCTGAGGAACATCCCGCCCTCCAAGCCCACCAGCAGCCCGAGCGCAAGCTCTCCGGCGTCACGGTCGGACCCGAGCTCCCCCGCGTCCTGGATGCGTTGCAACGCCGCGGTCAGGTAGCCCTCCCAGGCGCCGAACGCCTCGACGGTCCTCTGGCGGGCCGGTTCAGGGCCTGCGGTCAACTCGCTGGCCAGCGTTCCGACCGGACAGCCGCTCAGATGCCCGGCGTAGTCGGACACGAACCCGGCCAGCACACTCCCCAGCGCGTCCAGCGACGAGACGCCTCCGAACGCCTGGCTCAGCAGATCCAGGAACTCCTCGCACCGGCGCGCGACGGCTGCGTCTATCAACGCGTCACGGTCGGAGAAGTAGTGGTACATCTGGCTCTTGCTCGAACCGGCTGTGGCCAACACCTCATCGACCCGCAGCTGCTTGACGCCGTGGTCGACCACCGATGCCACGGCGGCCTCGACCAGCCGCTCACGGCTGGCCTGGCCGCGACGTGTCTTCGGCCTCACCGAAGCAAGCCTTCCCGAAGACCCCGGAGCGGTCGGCTCGCTCGCATTCCCGTTCACCCAGGCAGCATACAAGGTCTGGACCATTCAGTCCAATTTGTCGAGGTTCGAGGTGGCGGTCAACCAGGCCGTCGGGTGGCGACGATCATGCGGGTCGCGTGGTCGTGGGTGTTGAGGGCTGCGGTCGGCTCCAATCTTCACCGTCGACGAGCCCTTCCAAAGAGACCGCTCATCGGCTATGTGCGGGCGAGGAGGGTCCGACTTGGAAGCGGAGGGGTGGAGCGGTTCGTGGGACGAACCGCAGTCCCGGAGGCCCGCTGAAGCCGCTGTCGCGCTTCCCGCAGCCGCCCACGTATGCCTGAGACGAGGCGGTCGGTGGGCTGACGGGTCTTTCAAGGCGGTAGCACGGGTTCGAATCCCGTAGGGGGCACCCGGACGGTCCGGCACGCCCTGTGAACTGCGAATTCGGGTGCGGTCAGCCAGCACGGGTGTATCCGGCGGGCACTCGGCCACGTTGCCTGGGAACCGCGACAGCCGCGGGATCGACGGCCGCCGTCGACGCTGGGCGGTGGCGACGCTGACAGCGTGTCCAAGACTGCCTCGGCGATCGACCGCCGCGTTGCCGACCCTGACCCGGCAGCCTGACCCGGCAGCCGCGGCCGCGGGCGCGCGGCCGGCAGCGCGTCCGGCAGCTCGGCCAGGCCGAGGCCGTCGGCGACCTGCTGGGCCAGGTCCTCGTCCACGTTGCGCAGCCCGGCCACCATCCGCCGCCGGATCCGCTCCTGGTCGCACTTGCTCAGCTCGAACCCGAACGCCTCGGCGATGTGCGCGCGCTCGGTCGAGGTCTGGCTGAGATAGAACTGGCGGGCCTGGCTGTAGTGGTCGGCAACAGCTCCGGCCGGGCTCGGCGCTTCGTGCCGGCGATCTCCTCCGGGTAGCTGGAGAAGCCGGCCGCCGGGTCCTCCCGAGGGCCACCGACGTCTGCGGGCCACGAGTTCGGCTCGTAGTTCGCCCGGCCCGCGCGGGTGCGTCGCCATGTGCCCGTCCTGCTGGAAGGTTGCCACCGGGCAACGCGGGGCGTTGACCGGCGGTACGTGAAGTTCGGGCTGCCCAGCCGCTTGAGCTGGGTGTCCAAGTAGGAGAAGTTGCGGCCCTGCAGCAGCGGGTCGTCGGAGAAGTCGATACCCGGCACCACGTTCTGGGTCATGAAGGCGACCTGTTCGGTCTCGGCGAAGAAGTTGTCCACCACCCGGTCGAGCACCAGCCGGCCCACCCGCCGGACCGGCACCTCCTCCTCGGGAATGATCTTGGTGGCATCGAGCACGTCGAACGGGAAGCGGTCGGCGAACTCGTCGTCGAACAGCTGCAGCCCGAGCTCCCACTCCGGGTACGAGCCCGCGGTGATGGCGTCCCAGAGGTCGCGGCGGTGGAAGTCGGGATCGGCACCGTTGATCTTGACCGCCTCGTTCCACAGCACCGACTGCAGTCCTTGCCTCGGCTTCCAGTGGAACTTGACGTACGTCGAGGTGCCGGCGGCGTTGACCAGCCGGAAGGTGTGGACGCCGAAGCCCTCCATGAACCGGAACGAGCGTGGGATGGCCCGGTCCGACATGATCCACAGCAGCATGTGGGTGGACTCCGGGGTCAGCGAGACGAAATCCCAGAAGTTGTCGTGCGCCGTCTGCGCCTGCGGGAAGCCCCGGTCCGGTTCCTGCTTGGCCGCGTGGATGAGGTCCGGGAACTTGATCGCGTCCTGGATGAAGAACACCGGGATGTTGTTGCCGACGAGGTCCCAGTTCCCGGCCGCGGTGTAGAACTCGACTGCGAACGTCCCGCGCCAGGTCGCTCGAGCCCTTGTTGCCGGCCACGGTGGAGAACCGCACGAAGACCTCGGTCCGCTGCCCGGCCGTACGGAACGGGTCGGCCTGGGTCAGCTCCGTCAGCGGCTCGTAGTTCTCGAAGTAGCCGTGCGCGCCGAAACCGCGGGCGTGCACCACCCGCTCCGGGATGCGCTCGTGGTCGAAGTGGAAGATCTTCTCCCGGAAGTGCCCGTCCTCGAGCAGGGCCGGACCTCGCGGTCCCGCTCGCAAGGTGTTCTGGTCGTCGCCGACCACCCCGCCTTGCTGGGTGGTGAGGCTGGGTCGCCCGTCACCGGCGACCTGGTGAGTCTCACCGCCCTCGCCGCTGGACATGCGGTCCGCCGGGTGGTCCGCCATGTCCGCACTCCCTACGCTGGGTGAGCTGCCCACTCGTGACCGCTACCCGGCACCCGACCAGAAAGACGCCACGACGCGGGCGTTGTGCGGTCGTTGCCCCGGCGCCCGTACACGGGGCCGTCAGCGCTGGTGGGCGGTGTTCCAGGCCGCGCGGATGCTCGGGCTGAGGCGGCCTCGGTCCGAGACGGTCAACCCCTGGCTGCGCGCCCAGGCGCGGAGTTCTGTGGTCGACGGCTCGCGGTGCTGGCCGTCTACGCCGACACCGCGGTCTTCAGCGGCTTCAGCGGCGTCGGCTACGGCGTCGGCGTCGGCGTCGGGGGATCCTCGCCAGCGCGGCTGGTTCCGTCCGTGCCCAGGTGAGCGCAGCAGCAAGCCAGCGGTAGGTCCACGATTTCGAGCTCGTGGATCCCGGCGGCGCGGGCGGGACGTCCGGACGCGCCTGCTTGCGCGTGCGCGGGGACTGCCAGAACACGACGTCGCGGCCCCTGGCCCGGGTGAACACGACCTGCGACCGGCTCTCCCGGCTGCGGTCGGCGACGACGTCGATCGCCGCGCCTCGACGAGTGCACGCCCGCAGCAGAATCCGCTCGACGATCTCCGGCCGCTCGGGCCAGTCGGTCATCGGGACCGGATGGCAGTACAGGGCACCGGTCCGCGGCCACGTGCCCGTCGTCCGGAACAGCAGACCGTCGCCGAGCGGCAACCGCAGCAGGAAGGGCAAGGCACTGTCCGGATCCGGATTGCGCGCGATCAGCGATTCCACCCGCTGAAGTTTGCCTCAGAGCGGACCCGGAAGCGCAGGCCTCCGCGGCTTTGGCAGGCGACCCCCCGGGGCTTTGACAGGACGCCCGATCACGGGTTCGCTGGGCAGACCTCGGAATCAACCACCGCGGGCGACAGCGTGCGGCGACCGGCGCTCGACCGGCTCCGGGCGGCCCGGAGGTGGTGCCGCGGCCTTGCGAAGGAGGTGCGCGTGCGAGTCGGGACGGTGCTGTCGGCCGCAGCGGGGATCGTCGGTGTGGCCGGCAGGCTGGGCTACCGCGGCCTGCTGTCCGGGGCGCTCGCCCCCGACCTGGGTGTCGGTCGCCGCACCCGACCGCTCGGTCCCCTGGACGTCGTGATCGCGGCGCCGCGGGAGATCGTCTTCGACGTCATCGCCGGGCCGTACCTGGGCCGCACGCCGCACGCGATGGCCGACACCCTGCGCGTGTTGGACCGCGGCGCCGACCTCGTCCTGGCCGCCCACTACACACCGCTTCGTGGCGGCCGCCGGGCGACCACGGTGGAGACCGTGCGCTTCACCAGACCGTCGCAGGTGGACTTCCGGCTCGTCCGCGGGCCGGTGCCGTACGTGGTGGAGACCTTCATGCTCACCGCTGAGGACCCGGGCACGACCCGGCTCGCGTACACCGGCGAGCTCGGCACCGACCTCGGCCCGCTCGGCCGGTGGTGGGGCGACCGGGTCACGCCCGTCTGGGAAACCGCCGTGGCCCACACGTTCCGGTCCGTCACCGCCGAAGCCGAACGCCGCGCCGCCGCCGGCGGCTGACCGCCGTCACCGCTCGTCGGCGCGCTCGGCGGCCCGCTCGGCCAGGAGCACGCCGCTCAGACTCGCCACCGGGTCGTCCCGTGTAGGCCACACCGAGCCGGAAGACGGCCCACAGCACGCCGGTCACGGAGGTGGCGATGAGCAGCACGCCGAGGTCGGGCTGGAACAGGCGCAGGGTCCCGATCGGGGCGCCGAGCAGGGTCGTCACCAGGTACAGGACGACCCATGCCGCAACCAGGGTGGTGAGTAGGGGGAACCACAGGCTGAAGGCGCCGAAGACGCCCGACTTGGCGCGGATGGCGGTGCGGTGACGCCACGACCAGACCATGCTGAGCAGGTAGCCGATCGGCAGCAGCACCAAGCCGATGAACAGGGCCTTCTGGGACCACCGTGACCCCTCGCCGGTGTAGTCGAGGCCGAGCGCGGCGGCGGTGACGCCGTTGCGCAGCTGGGTCGTCTCACCGAAGCCGATCCCGCTGCCCCCGTTGACCAGCACGACCACCCCGTCCTTCTCGGCGGGGACCATCGTCGCGAGCGATTCGAACCCCGGGGTCGACCCCGGGTGCCACACCGTCCCGGTGCCGGAGTCGATGAACCAGCCGAAGCCGTAGGACGGTGACGCCGGGCTGGCCGGGCGCATCATCAGCGCCTTCCCTTCGGCGCTGATCACGTCGTCCCGGCCATTCATCATCATCTGCAGGTAGAGCGCCAGATCGTGGGCGCTGGCCACGACCCCGCCCTGCGGGGCAGTGCCGCGGTGGGTCCTCGTGTCGCGCAGGGGGCGTTTGGTACCGAACCAAGGCCGGTGGCCGGTCGCCATGGAGTCGTGGACCTCGCCGTCGGCGACGAAGCTGTCCGTCATGCCGACCGGCTCCAGGATGTTCGCGGCGACGTAGGCCTGGTAGTCCTGCCCGCTGACGACCTCGATCAGGCGACCCAGGATCTCGTAGTTGGTGTTCGAGTACTCCCATCGTTCGCCGGGCTCGTGGGCCGGAGCGGTCTCGGAGAGCCGGTCCACCAGGCGGGCCAGCTCGTCCGTCCCGCCCGTGTCGTCGGCGTGCGAGGCGTTGCCCTGCAGGGTGGAGAAGCCGCTGGTGTGGCTGAGCAGCTGACGGATCGTGCTGGCGCCGGCCGGCCGGCCCGAGAAGGCTTCCAGGTACTGCGACAGCTCGGCGTCCAGGTCGACCTTGCCGGCCTCGACCAGCTGCATCACCGCTAGCGCCGTGACGCTCTTGGAGATCGAACCGGTCGCGAACGGCGTGTCCGGCGTGACCTGCGTGTGGCCGCCGGCCCGGACGACTCCCCGCGCACCAGCCGAGGAGATCGCACCATCGGTCACGACGGCGTACGCGAGGCCCGGCACACCAGACGCCGGCATCTCGGCAGTGATGACGTCCTCGATCGACCCATCACGCGTACCGGCCGGAATGGCAGCACTGACGCCAAACACCAGGACGGCGAGAAGTCGTAACACGGCATCTCTTCCTACAACTCGTCGGCGTGCAGACGGTCACTCGGGTCGGTCTGCCGGGGCCCGGCGATGGCCGTGGTGCCGGTGAGCAGGTCGTGCCGGCTACGGTTGTCCGGGTCGCGGAGCAGCATGACCGCCCTGCCGCCATCCGGACCACGGCGGTGTGCGCTGGCTGCCACGGCGCCGGCTTGGCCGTGCCACCTCATGCGGTGATGATCGTCTTTCCCTTGCGGCGCTCGGTCGGTTTCACGGCGGCGACTGCCTCGTCCCCACCGACAGCCCGGTCGTGCCGTAGCCGAGGGCACTGGCCACTCCGGCCAGCTCGTGCCCGGGGATCGACGGCGCTCGGTCACGGCCGGCGCGGTCGGTCCAGGTCGAAGGCCACGCCAACTCGGTCGGAACGAATCCCGACGCATGGACCGAACGATGACGTCGTTGATCGCCGGCTCCGGGTCGGGCCGCTCCACCAGCGTCATCCCGGCCGTTCCCGTTGCCTGGTCCGTCACCACGATCGCCTTCATCAGGCACTTCCCTCCCTCGGTCCTCGCCGACACGGCATCGTGCCGCCACCGGTGTCGGAGGCGACAGACCCTGGCGTCCTGCCCACCGTCGGTTGTCACAGCCGGCTCGTCCTGACGGTCGCGTTCGCGCACGTGTCACTCTTCGCTGACCGGACCGGGGTGATGTGCCCGGGGGTCCAGCTCCGTCCTCCGACGCCCGGAGTACGGCGGGGAACGAGCCGGCGCGGCTCGATCCCCAGCCGATGACTCCGGGGACGGCGTCGGCAGCAGCCGTGGGCGGGTCGGCGGCGGCGTCCGGGACCGCCTCGGGCTAAGGCGCCGTGGTCGTGGCAACTGCCGCCGACCGATCTGGTCCGGTGCGATCTATCGGGGTCGGTTCGGCGCGGATTCCGCGGCTGAGCAGGTAGCCGATCATCCAGAATTCGCCGATGCTGGCGGGGAAGGCGAGGCCCTCGACGAGCAGGCTGGGAGGGTTTGCCAGCGCGTAGTCGACGAGGGCACTGAGCAGGTAGCCGGCGCCACCAGCGATCAGGATCCACCCCAGCGCAACAGGGAAGCGCCCGGTGGTGACCGCGGCCCAGCCCATCGGGATCAACCACAGGCCGAAGAACAGCGCACCGATGCCCCACGCATGGGTGCTCAACTGGTGGAGCAGTCCGACGGTTGCCACCGGGTCGCTGCCGGCGACCAGGGCGGGGTTGTTCGCGGTCGCGGCCGCGGTGGCCAGGAAGGTAGCGCTGGCCATGATGGCCACGGCGTTGACCAGCCCGAAAGCGGCGACCGCGACCCCGGCGATCGGGCGCACCGATCGGTAGAGCTTGTAGAAGTAGACGGCCGTCAGCGCCTGGGTGACGACGATGCCCATCTCCAGAACGACTCCGAGTCGGGCCAGGCCTTGTTGAGTTGTGAGGTTGTCCAACGTGGCGGCGGGATCACCCTCCACGTAAAGCTTCGGCCGCACCAGCAGGAAGCCCAGGACGCCGGTGAGTGCCAGGCCGAGATACCAGGCGCCGGTGGCCCGGGCGGTGGTCGTCTGCGTGTTCACGTCTGCTCCTTCCAGTCGGCCGCCGGTCAACCGAAGCCGAGCCTCACCAACAATTCGGTCGAGATTGCCGGGACGTCGAGATGTATGCGACGAGTGATCGTGAGAGAGAACGGCTCTCCCGCTTACGGACAATGCCTAGGTGGTCGTCGGCGGACGGGACATCCGGCAACACCGTCGACGAACGAATGCCACTCGAACAACGGGAAGGTGTGCACTCGGCCTCCAGGCGTCGACATCTACAACGCCGACCAGATCTTCCCGGCACACCGATTTGGACGCTATCAGCCAGGACCTCGGAACCGTAGCCTCGTCAGATACCCGTAAGGTCCTCGGAAGCAGTAACCCTGCGGCCGACCAGCCTGCAACGGGACCTCGTCGTCAGGACCCGTGATATACAGAGACAGCTGGGTGTTGTCGGTCGGCGGCAGGCGGAAGAGCGACGGGACCCGGCCACTGTGGGTAGGCGCATGCACCTGCAGACTCGCCAGCTGCCTTGGCCGTACAACGAGCGGGCCTGGTGCCGCTGATGCAGCGCACTCAGGGGACCGGCAATCGGATCGCTCGACCTGTACGCGTCGTTCTACCCGGCGCCCGCCGATCCCACCGACCTGCTCGACGTCCTCGGGCTGCACCAGGTCCACAACGTCCGCTACGGCAAGCTCTCCGGCGGCCAGAAGCAGCGGCTGTCCGTCGCCCTGGCCCTCGTCGGCCGCCCGCGGATCGCCGTGCTGGACGAGCTCACCACCGGACTGGACCCCTACGCCCGGCGCAACACCTGGCAGCTCATCGTACGATCGGTTGATGCTGCTGGAACGCGGCGAGGAGCTCAGCCAGCTGCAGGCGGCGGTGGACCGGGCCCGTCGGATGGAAGGCGCTCTGGTGCTGATGTCCGGCGAAGCCGGCATCGGCAAGACCAGCTTGGTACGGGCATTCGCCGATCAGGTCGGCAACCACGTCCGGGTGCTCTACGGCGGCTGCGAGGATCTGCTCGCGCCGCGGCCGCTCGGGCCGTTCCGGGACATGTTCCGGTCGACCGGTCCCGGGTCGCCGCCGGAACTGGACCGTACCGACCGGGACGGTTACATCGAGGCGCTGCTCGCCGAAATGGCGTTCTCCTTGCGACCGGCGCTGATCATCATCGACGATGCGCACTGGGCGGACGACGCCTCGTTGGACATCATCCGGTACCTGGGCCGCCGGGTCGACCAACTGGCCGCGGTGCTCGTCGTCACCTACCGGACCGGCGAGCTGATCGACGATCATCCACTTCGGAGAGTCTTGGGCGCGCTGACCGGTCCGGCCACGCTCCGACTCGAGCTGAAGCCGTTGTCGGACGCGGCCGTCACCAGCATTGCCGGGCGGGCCGGCGTGGACCCGGCCGGGTTGGTCACCGCGGTGGCCGGCAACCCGTTCTACCTCACCGAGGCGCTGGCTGCGCCCGGCTCTGCGGTGCCGGCCACGGTACGGGACACGGTGATCGCCCGGGTCCGCTGCCTGCCGAAGCACGCGCAGCGGGCGCTCGAAGTGCTCTCGGTCGTGCCGCACGAGGCGGAGGTCGAGCTGCTGACGGTGGTGATCGGCGGCATCTCCGCGGTGGTGCTGGAGGACGCCGAACGGCTGGGCATGGTCGCCGTGTCCGGCGACCGGGTCCGGTTCCGGCACGAGCTGGCCCGCCGCGCGGTGGAGCAGTCTCTGCAAGCCAGCCGGCGGATCGAACTCAACCGGCTGGTCCTCGCCGCGCTGGAGCGGGCCGCGGCGGAGTCGCCAAGGCTGGTCCACCACGCGGTGGCGGCAGCAGACTGGGATGCGGTGGCCCGGTTCGCCACCGCGGCGGCCGACGAGGCCGCCACCGCTGGCGCACAGCACGAGGCGCTGACGTTCGCCTTGCTCGCCCTGGAACACGAGGGCCACCTCGCCGCCGAGACGGCGGCCAGGATGGACGCGCTGGCCGGGTATGCGCTGTACGCGCTCAACCGGTTCGGCGAGGCGGCGGCGCATGCGGACAACGCGGTACGCCGGTGGCAGGCGCTGGGGACGGCTCCGGTCGAGTTCGCGCAGGCGTTGCTGCTGCGGTCGCGGATGCGGACGATGCTCGGCGAGCCGGCGCTCGCCCGGGCCGACCTGACCCTGGCGCTGCGCACGCTGGACCCGCTCGGTCCGAGCCCGGACCTGGCGCACGCCTACGGCATGATGGGCAACCTGGACGCGGTCGAGGGGCAGCCGTCGTCCGCGGTCGAGTGGTGTCGCCTAGCGCTGGACGCGGCCGACGAGTTCGACCGGGTCGACGTCGCCGCGCATGCCCGTATCTACCTCGGGGTGGCAAGGGCAGAGCTCGGCGACACCGGCGGGTTGACCGATCTTCGTATCGCGCTCGACCTCGCTCGGGACGCTGACCACGGTGACTATCAGTGCCGGGCCGCGGTGAACCTGGCGGTCGCCATGATCTGGCTGGGTCGCCACCCGGAGACCGTGCCGTTCCTGGAGATCGCCGAGAACGTGGCCCGCGACCGCGGGCTGGACTACCACCTCTTCCACGTGCGGGTACATCGCAGCCAGGTAGACCTGTTCAGCGGCCGCTGGGACGCCGCCGAGCGCACCCTGCGGGAGCAGGTCGGCACCAGTCGGGACCCGGCCGCGGTCATGGTCATCCCGCTGTCGCTGCTCGGCCGGCTGCTGGCCCGGCGGGGCGACCCCGCGGCTGCCGGGCTGGTCGACCGCGCCTGGCAGCTCGCCGCCCGCTCCCGGCAGGTGCATCGGGTCGCGCTGGCCGGTGGTGCCATGGTGGAGAGCGCCTGGCTGCGCGGTGACGCCGACGCCGTGCGGGCCGTGGCCGCCGGGCTGCTGCCGATGGCCGCCCGGGTGCACCTCGGTTACCTGCGCGGTGAGATGCTGCGCTACCTGGCCCGGATCGGCGACCCGGTCGAGCCTTTCGCCGGCTGCCCGGCGGGCTTCCGGTACGGGATGGCCGGCGACTGGAAGTCGGCAGCCGCGGCCTGGGCCGAGGTCGGCAACCCGTACGAGGAAGCGCTCGAACTCAGCGAGTCGCCGGACCTCGGCAGAGCGTTCGACGCGCTGCGCCGGCTGGACGACCTGGGCGCCACCGGCACGGCGCGGGTGGTCCGCCAGCTCCTCCGGCAGCGCGGCGTCGAGGGCGTACCCCGCGGTCCGCAGCGGACCACCCGGGACAACCCGGCCAGGCTAACCGCCCGCCAGGTGGCCGTGCTCGCGTTGTTGGCCGAAGGGCTGACCAGCGCGGAGATCGCGGAGCGGATGTACGTTTCCCGCCGGACCGTGGACAACCACGTGCAGGGCATCCTGTCCCGGCTCGCCGTGCCGTCGCGGCGAGACGCCGTCGCGATCGCCGTCGAACGGCGTTGGCTGGAACACTCCCGATCTGAGTAGTGCCCGGGCCCGATTTGAGTACCAGCTGATCCTGACCCGCACTCCGCCGCCCGCCACGCTTCTGAGAGCCGCGGCACGACACATCCGGGACACCCGATCGTAGGCCGGCGGCGCGGGGGAACGGCATGAGCACCGACGCGAGCAGCAGCGCGGCATCGGCGACGGCGCGGCCCGTCAGCACCGGTGCGTCCACCGCCGCGCCACCGGCGATCTCGCTGCCGAAGGGCGGCGGCGCGATCCGGGGGATCGGGGAGACGTTCGCCGCGAACCCGGCAACCGGCACCGGCGCGCTGTCCGTGCCCATACCGGCGACCGCCGGCCGATCCGGGTTCGGGCCGTCGCTGGCGCTGAACTACGACTCCGGGTCCGGCAACGGCCCGTTCGGCTTCGGCTGGAGCTTGTCCCTGCCGGCGATCGCCCGCAGGACCGACAGGGGCCTGCCCCGGTACGCCGGCGAGCCGGAGGACACGTTCACGTTGTCTGGCGCGGAGGACCTTGTGCCGCTGCTGACCCGGGACGGCACCGGCCGCTGGCACCACGACCCGGCCGAACGCACCGTGGCCGGGCAGGTGTTCACGGTCGAGCGGTACCGGCCACGCACCGAAGGGCGGTTCACCCGGATCGAGCGGTGGACCGACCGGCGCTCCGCCGAGACCCACTGGCGGACCATCACCGCCGACAACGTGACGAGCCGCTACGGCGTGACCGCGGAGAGCCGGATCGCCGACCCGGCCGATACGACCCGGGTGTTCAGCTGGCTGCTGTGCGAAAGCCACGACGACATCGGCAACGCGCTGTCCGTCGAGTACCGCGCGGAGAACGACGACGGCATGGACCTGACCGCGCCACACGAGCGGAACCGCACCCGGGCCGGGCGGTCGGCGAACCGGTACGTGAAGCGGATCAGGTACGGCAACCCGGTGTCCCGGCTGATCCAGCCGGACCTGTCCCGGGCCGGCTGGATGTTCGAGGTCGTGTTCGACTACGGCGAGCACGACCAGGCCGCGCCGACGCCGGAACCCGCCCGGCCGTGGCCCTGCCGGCCGGATCCGTTCTCCTCCTACCGGGCCGGCTTCGAGGTGCGCACCTACCGGCGGTGTCACCGGATGCTGATGTTCCACCACTTCCCGGACGAGGACGACCTCGGCGCGAGCTGCCTGGTGCGCTCGACCGAGTTGGGCTACCGGGACGGCCCGGTCGCCTCGTTCCTCGGCTCGGTCATCCAGAGTGGACACCGCCGCCGGCCGGACGGCGGCTACCTGACAAGGTCGCTGCCGCCGGTGGAGTTCAGCTACAGCCAGCCGGTGGTGGACGAGACGCTGCACACCGTCGACCCGGACAGCGTGGCGAACCTGCCGGCCGGAGTGGACGGCACCGGGTACCGGTGGGTGGATCTGGACGGCGACGGTCTGTCCGGTGTGTTGGCCGAACAAGCCGAGGCCTGGTTCTTCGCGCCGAACCTGGGCGACGGCCGGTTCGGCCCGATCCGGCGGGTGACTCCGGCCCCGGCGCTGGTCGGCGCCGGGGCGCCTGACCTGCTCGACCTGGCCGGCGACGGCCGGTTGGACGTCGTGCGGTTCGGCGGTCCCGTCCCGGGGTTCTACCAGCGCGGCCCGAGCCGGGGCGGCCCGGGCGGGGGCGGCCTGGGCGGGGGCGGCCCGGACCTAGGGTGGAAGACGTTCCGGCCGTTCCTGTCCCGGCCGACGGTGCGGCCGGACGACGACCATGTGCGCCTGGTCGACCTAACCGGCGACGGCCACGCCGACCTGCTGATCGGCGGCGACGACGGGTTGACCTGGCACCCGTCGCTGGCGGAGGACGGGTTCGGCCCCGCCGAGCGCGGTTACCCGCCGCTCGACGAGGAACGCGGGCCGCGGCTGGTCTTCGCCGATCACGCCGAGTCGCTGCAGCTCGCTGACATGACCGGCGACGGCCTTGTGGACCTGGTGCGCATCCGCAACGGCGAGGTGTGCTACTGGCCGAACCTGGGCTACGGCCGGTTCGGCGCGAAGGTGACGATGGACCGGTCGCCCGTGTTCGACGAGCCGGACCAGTTCGACCACCGGCGGCTCCGTGTCGCCGACGTCGACGGCTCCGGTCCGACCGACCTGCTGTACCTGCACCGCGACGGCGTCCGGGTGTACGTCAACGAGTCCGGCAACGGGTGGAGCGAGCCGCAGCGGCTCGGTCCGGCCTTCCCGCTGGTCGACTCCGTCGCCCGGGTCAGCGTCACCGACCTGCTCGGCAACGGCACCGCCTGCCTGGTCTGGTCGTCGCCACTGCCCGGCGACGCCGGCCGGCCGCTGCGCTACCTCGACCTGATGGGCGGGCAGAAGCCGCACCTGCTGACCGGCGTCCGCAACAACCTCGGCGCCGAAACCGCCATCCGCTACGCCCCGTCCACCCGCTTCTTTCTGGCCGACCAGGCGGCCGGCCGGCCGTGGGCGACCCGGCTGCCGTTTCCGGTGCAGGTGGTGGAACGGGTGGAGACGATCGACCACATCGGCCAGAACCGGTTCGTCCGCCGGTACGCCTACCACCACGGCTACTTCGACGGCGTCGAGCGGGAGTTCCGCGGGTTCGGGATGGTCGAGCGGTTCGACACCGAGCGGTTCGCGGCGCTGGCCGCCGCCGACAACGTCGCCGAGGCGTCGCACGTCCCACCGGTGTTGACCCGAACCTGGTTCCACACCGGCGCGGACGTCGACATTGACCACATCTCCCGCAGCTACGCCGACGAGTACTACTCGGCCGGTGCGCCCGGGTTGCTACTGCCGGACACCGTGCTGCCGGCGGCTGCGCGCACGCCGGGCGAGCAGCGGCAGGCCGTACGGGCGCTGAAAGGCTCGGTGCTGCGCGAGGAGGTATACGCGCTGGACGGCGGCGAGGCGGCCGATCACCCGTACGTCGCCACCGAACGCAACTACACGATCAAGATGCTCCAACCGGCGACCGACGCCCCGGCTGTCTACTTCGTCCATCCACGCGAGACGATCGAGGCGCACTACGAGCGCCGCCGCTATTCGGTCGGCAGCGAGCTGCGGCCCGACCCTCGGGTCAGCCACCAGCTGACGCTGGCCGTGGACGAGTTCGGCAACGTGCAACGCTCGGTCGCTGTCGGGTACGGCCGCCGGTATCCCGACCAGGATCCCGCGCTCACCGCGGAAGACCGGCAGCGGCAACAGCAGACCCGGGTGACCACGACGGTCAGCGCGTATACGAATCCGGTGGACGAGCCGGACGCGTACCGCACCCCGCGGCCGGCGCGAACCCGCACGTTCGAGCTGCCTGGCCTGGCGCCGGGCGGCGGCCGGACCAGCCCGGCGCAGCTGTTCGGCGTCGAGGAGCTGCTCCGGCTGCTCGACGGCAACCAGGCCGACCGGCCAACCGAGCACCTGATCCAGGAGGAGCGAACCCGCTATCGCCGGGACGACCTGGCCGGCCCGCTCCCGTTCGGCCGGCTCGAGTCGCGGGCGCTGCCGTTCGACGGCTATCGGCTCGCGTTCACCGCCGACCTGCTGTCCGAGATGTACACCGACCGGGTCGACGACGCGACGCTCGCCGAGGGTGGCTACGTACGCCTCGACGGGTCCGACGGCTGGTGGATCCCGTCCGGGCAGGTGCGGCACTCTCCCGACCAGGCCGACGACCCGGCGGCGGAGCTTGGCTACGCCCGCGAGCACTTCTTCCAGCCGCACCGGTTCGTGGACCCGTTCGGCCAGACCGCGGCGGTCCGCTACGACCGCTACAACCTGCTCGCCAGCCAGGTCACCGACCCGCTCGGCAACGTCGTCACGGCCGCCCACGACTACCGAGTGCTCGCGGCCACACAGGTGACGGACGCGAACGGGAACCGGAGCTCGGCCGCGTTCGACGCGCTCGGCCTGGTCGCCGGCACCGCCGTGGCCGGCAAGCCGGACCAGCAGGTGGGCGACTCGCTGGCCGGGTTCGACCCGGACCCGGACGAGGCAGCCGTACTGTCCTACCTGGACGACCCGCTCGCCGACCCGCACCGGCTACTCGGACCGGCGACCACCCGGCTCGTCTACGACTTGTTCGCGTTCTACCGGGATCGGCGGCCACCGGTGGTCGCGACGCTCGCCCGGGAAACCCACGGCGCGGAGCTGCCGGCCGGCCGACAGAGCAAGGTCCGGCACGAGCTGGCCTACTCGGACGGCTTCGGCCGGGCGATCCAGCGCAAAGCGCAGGCCGAACCAGGCCCACTCGCCGAGCACGGACCCGACGTCAACCCACGCTGGGTGGGCACCGGCTGGACGATCTTCGACAACAAGGGCCAACCGGTGCGCCGGTACGAGCCGTTCTTCAGCGCCGGCCCGGGCTTCGAGTTCGCCCGCGTCGTCGGCGTCAGCCCGGTGCTGTTCTACGACCCGGTCGGGCGGCTGGTTGCCACCCTGCACCCGGACGACAGCTGGACGAAGACC
Source organism: uncultured Actinomycetota bacterium (assembly GCA_963728945.1). Taxonomy (GTDB): domain Bacteria; phylum Actinomycetota; class Actinomycetes; order Mycobacteriales; family CADCTP01; genus CADCTP01. Next base: position 319,708 of record CAVSMA010000001.1, read on the forward strand.
GTCTCCGACCCGTGGAGCCAGGCCGACTGGGACGGCAACGACACGGTGTTGGCCGATCCACGACACGACCTGGATGTCGGCGGCTTCGTCCGGCCGTACCTCGCCGGCCAGGCCGGCTGGCGAACGTGGTACGCGCGGCGGGTGGACGGGGACCTCGGTCCGATGCCGCGGGCCGCCGCCGCGAAGGCGGCCGGGCACGCCGGCACTCCGGTCCGGAGCTGGGCGGACAGCCTCGGCCGGACCGTGCTCAGCATCGTGCACAACCGGCTCGAGCGGACCGGCACCGTGGCCGAGGAGTTCCAGGCCACCCGGACCTGGCTGGACATCGAGGGCAACGAACGCGAGGTCACCGACGCGCGTGGCCGGGTGGCGGCGCGCTACGACTACGACCTCCTCCGCGGCCGGGTGAGCCAGGCCAGCATGGACGCCGGCCGGCGGCTGGTCCTCACCGACATCGCCGGACAGCCGATCCGGACCTGGAACGACCGAGGCATCCGGGTCCGGGTGGAGTACGACGAGCTGCGCCGCCCGGTGCGCTCCTACCAGCGGGACGGCGAGGGCCGGGAGCGGCTGCACGAGCGCACCGAGTACGGCGAGACCGTGCCGGACGGTGCCGCCCGGAACCTCCGCACCCGCCCGTTCCGGTCCTACGGCGGCGCCGGGGTGGAGTCGACCGAGGCGTACGACTTCAAGGGCAACCTGCTCGCCACAAGCCGACGGCTGTCCGCCGACCACCGGGACGTGCTGGACTGGAGCAGCCCGGTGCCGTTGGAGGACCGCACCTACACCAGCCAAAGCAGCTACGACGCGTTGAACCGGCCGGTCGAGCTGTCCACTCCGGACGGCAGCGTGGTACGGCCCGTCTTCGGCGCGGCCGGCCTGCTGGACCGGCTGGAGGCGGACCTGCCGGGCACCGGCCGCACTGTGCTGGTCGCCGACATCGGCTACAACGCGCGCGGGCAGCGGACCTCGATCCGCTACGGCAACGGGACCCGGAGTGACTGCGAGTACGACCGGCTGACGTTCCGGTTGACCCGGCTGCGCACCCGCCGTGGCTCCGCCGGCCGCACCGCCGTGCTGCAGGACTCCTGCTACACCCACGACCCGGCCGGCAACATCACCTGTGTCGCCAACCGCGCGGAGCATCCGGCGTACTTCGGCAACAGCAAGGTCGATCCCGGCGCCGAGTACACCTACGACGCGGCCTACCGGCTGGTCCTGGCGACCGGACGCGAGCGCCTGGGTGGCCCATCACCGGGCGCGACGTCACCGGGCGCGACGTCACCGGGCGCCGTCCTGCCGGGCGCCGGGTCGGGCCACCCGAACGACGGCGCCGCCCTCGGCCGGTACACCGAGCGCTACGAGTACGACGAGGTCGGCAACATCCTCGCCGTGGCGCACCGCGGCTCCCACCCGGCGAGTCCAGGGTGGACCCGGTCGTACCAGTACACCGAGCCGAGCCGCCTGCAACCGGCGCTGACCGGCAACCGGCTGACCAGCATCACGGTGGGCGGTGGCCGGCCGCAGCCGTTCCGCTACGACGAGCACGGCAACATGGCCGCGCTGCCCGGGCTGTCGTTACTTCGGTGGAACGGCAAGGACGAGCTGGCCGCCACCGCGCGCCAGGTGATCGGCGCCGGCGGGGTGCCGGAAACGACCTACTACCGCTACGACGCGGCCGGGCAACGGGTCCGCAAGGTCACCGACCGCGCGGCCGCCGCTGGCAAGGCCCCGGCGCCGAAGTGCGAGCGGACGTACCTCGGCGGCTTCGAGGTGTTCCGGGAGTACGGCGCCAACGGCGCGATCAGCCTGGAGCGGGAGACGCTGCACATCATGGCCGGCCAGCAGCGGGTCGCGCTGGTGGAGACCCGCACCGCCGGCGACGACGAAGGTCCGCCGCGGCTGGTCCGGTTCCAGCTCTCCGACCACCTCGGCTCTGCGGTCCTGGAGCTGGACGAGCAGGCGGAGATCATCACCGCCGAGGAGTACTACCCCTACGGCGGCACGTCCTACCAGGCGGCCCGCAGCCAGACCGAGGCCCCGAAGCGCTACCGCTACACCGGCCGGGAACGGGACACCGAGACCGGACTCGCGTACCACGGCGCCCGGTACTACGCGCCCTGGCTGGGCCGGTGGACGGCCGCCGATCCGGCCGGGATGCGGGACGGAACGAACCTCTACAGCTACGTCAGCGGGAACCCGATCCGGCTGACAGACCCGAGCGGGCTGGCCGGTGATCCGCCGGATCCTCAGCTCAACTTCGCCCAGGGTCCGGCCTACTGGATCGACGTGATCGCGCCGAAGGGCAAGTCCGGCGGCTACGGCGCCAAGGACGTCACCATGCTCCGAACCGCGGCCCGGATGTGGGGCATGTACGAGGAGATCGAGTCCGGCCACCCGTCCGATCATCCGTACGCCCTGCAGCCGGTCGGCACCCGGTCCTACGTGTACGCGCAGGAAGAGGCGGAAAACGCCGCCCAGGGCACCCGCGACAGGGAGCTGGTGGCACAGGCGAAGGCGGCCGGCCAGTTCTACCGCATCCGGCGGGTCGACACGGTGAACCCGGCCGGGCCGCGGAACCGGCGGATCCCGTACCGCCCGGGGTTCCTGACCGCGCTGTTCCAGTCCCGGCTGCGGAGCGGGACGCCGGCCTATACGCCGCGACCGCTTCCACCGATGCCAACGCCGACACCACCGGCCCCGTTCGGCCCGGCACAGCAGTCGCTGCCGCTGCCGCCGCAGAACCTGTCCCTGCCGTTCGGACGGCCCAGCAGCGCCCCGGCTGCCCCCGCCGTCAACCCGATCGCGATCGGCCAGTCAGCCGCGCAGGCATTCCTGGACGACCAGTCCGACGCGCAGGTCCCGCTGTTCCCGACCGGCACGGTGGGCGCCGGTGCGCCGAGCGCAGGCGGAGTGACCATGGCCCGGGTCGGCAACGTGTCGGCCGGCCTGACCCGGTCCACCGTGACCGGCGTGGTCGAGGCCGAGCTTGCGCTCGGCGCCGGCGCAATGCACGCCAGCGCCCACGGCTACGCCGGGACCGCGATGGTCCTCGAGTACCTCGGCGCGGCCGTGCCGGTCGCCGGCGCCGGCCTGCTCGCCGGCGCGGGCGCCGGTTACGCCGGCGAACAGGCGGCCATGGCCCTCGGCGCCAGTCAGGGCGAGGCGGCGTTCTCCGGCGCGATCTCCGCGATCGTCGCCGGAGCCACCGTCGGCGTCGCGGTCGGCGGGGTGGCCGGCGTTGTGAATGCGGTTCCCGGTGCCGTCATCGGAGGCGTGGCCGGGCTCGCCGGCTACGGCTTGAGCAAGATCTGGTAGAGAGAGGCAAGGACAATGGCACTCATCGTGGTGCGGCTGCGGCCGGCCGAGCCGGTGCCGGGCGCGGACTTCGAACCCTACCTGGACGGGCTCACGATCAATGCGCTCGACCTGAGCACGACCGACGGGGACGGGGTGCTGATCGGCCAGGCCAGCTACTTGGAGCCGCCGGACAGCGACAGCCGCATCGCCCAGCACCTCCAGGTGGAGGTGATCGGCAGCCCGCCCACGCCGACCGAGGTGCCGGCGGCGGTGGCCACCGCCGTCATCGAGGTCGAGGAGCCGGCCGGGCACCCCGAGCATGGCACCAGCGACCTGCGGCTGTCGATCAGCCGCAACGGCGGCACGATCGTGCACGACCAGGTGTACTTCAACGTCCCGGTCACGTCCGACGGGCTGCCGGCCGACCCGGCCGACTTCCCCGACCTGGAGCCGAGCGGCCTGTACGTCACGCTGCCGGAGCCCGGCCGGGAACTGTCCACCAGCGATGCGTTCGTCACGCTGCCCACCGACGGCACCCCGCCGGCGTTCGACGACCTGCTGGCCGCGGTCGAGATCGTGCTCGCCGGTGACCCCGGCGGCGGCGCCGACCCGGCCGCGCTGACCCCCACCCAGGCCAGCCACGTCGGCTACGAGATCACCTGGAACCAGAAGCTCCGCCCGCTGCCGCAGCCGCCGGCCGACATCACGCTGGAGCAGCTGTACACGCTGCCGGACGCGGACGACGAGGAGACCGTCGCGGCGCGGCAGCAGTTCGAGGGCGAGCTCGCCGCCTACTACGCCACCGGCGACGCGGAGGCCGAGCGGCTGGCCGGCTTCGTGTTCGCGCTGGCCGCCGCGGTCGGCGAGCAGCGCACCAGCGAGGATGCGCGGTGGGTCGGCTTCCTGCTGCCGGTGCTGCCCGGCGTCACCGAGACCGGCGCCCAGCTGAAGAGCGTCCGGGTGCTGCTCACGGATCCGACCAGTCCGCTCGAGCCCAGCTTCGCCGTGCCGGCCAGCTACTTCTACGCGCTCGGCGCCACGATGGCCACCACGGTGTCCACCTCCGACCGGTACCGGCTGGCGACGCTGGAGGAGGAGGAATGGTTGCGCACCGCGCTCCGCGCGGCCATCGACGCCGGGATCATCGACGAGGACCCGGCGGTGACTGTCGACCAGGCCGCTCGGCGGCTGCGGGCGCTCGGTGCGGTCGGCGGCGTCGCGCCGGGTTTCGAGCTGAACAGTGACCCCGCCGTGCAGGCGCTGGCGCAGGCCTGGCTGGACTTCATCGGCGCAGACGTCGCCGACTTCTGGGCCGGCCCGCTGTCCACCCAGGAGGCGGCCGGGCACCTGCGGCTCGTGTTGCAGGCGCTGGCCGACAGCCACCAGCCGCTGATCGCCGCGATCCAGGCGATCCCGGTCAGCACGGTCGAGGACCTGCGCAACCGCACGGCCGAGCAGTGGCGGCAGCTGTTCGGCGACCCGGTGGACGTCGCGCTGCTGCCGGCGTTCACCGCGCCCGGCAGCCCGGCGGAACGGGTTGAGGCGTTCACCCGGCACGCGCAGAAGTTCTTCGAGGTCGACCTGGCCGCGGTCAACCCGGCCGCGCCGGTGCTGGACGCGCCGCCTACGTTCCGTCCGCTGAGCACCGACCCGATCACCCGGTTCGCAGCGAGCTACCAGGCACGCGCCGGCGTGCCGATCGAGTTCGGCGGGACCTGGGACGCGGGGCACCTGGCCGGCGCGGTGGCCGACGTGTTCCCGGACGCTCCGGCCGAGCGGGGCTGGCTGGAGCAGGCCGTCCGGACCATCGACGAACTCGCGCTGCTCGCCGCCGGCTCCCCGGCCGAGCTGCGGTTCTCGGTCATGGAAGCGCTGTACGCCCGGGGGTTCACCAGCCGGGAGCAGGTCCGGGCGTTCCCCGCGACGGAGTTCCGCACGGCGCTCATCGGCACGGTGGCCTACGAGCACGCCGACGCGGTGTACGCCCAAGCCGGGACGCCCGCGCCGAGCCCGGGAGGCGGCGGCCGGCGGGGGTTCCAGCCGGTCAACCCGGACGGCTGCCTGGTCGACTGCGTTCCGCCGCCGCACCGCTCGCCGTTCGGCCCGGTCGCCTACCTGCACGACCTGCTCGCGTTGACCAGCACGTCGACCTGCGAGCAGCCGGCGCCGGCGGACGGTTCGCCGACGCTTGCCGAACTGCTCGCCGACCGCCGCGGCCCACTCGCCGACCTGCTGGTCACCCGGTCCAACCTGGAGGTCCCGCTGCCGGCGATCGACCTGGCGAACGAGTGCCTGGAGGCGGTCGCGGCGACGCTGCCGGCCACCCCGGCCGGCGCGGTCCGGGACACCGCCGCCGACGAGCTGGCCGGGCATCGGCTCGCCGACCTCGCCGACCCGGACCGGCCGGGACACGACCCGGCCACGCTGTTCGCCGCGGTGCCGGAACACTCCACTCCCGCTACCCCGGTGGCCGCGGCGGACAGCTACGCCGGGCTGCGGGCCGACTTCTCCACCCCGGCGCTGCCGTATCCGCAGGCGCTGGACATCAATCGGACCTACCTCGGGCACCTGCGCAGCAGCCGGTACGAGACGATGCGCCGGTTCCGCCGGGACATCACCGAGCTGGCGTTGGACCCGGCGGCCGAGCCGGCCGAGTTCCAGCGGCACCTCTGGCGCTACCCGGTGCGGATCGACGTCGCCTGCGAGTACCTGGGCATCTCGGCCGAGGAGCACGCGCTGCTCTACGCGACCGACATCGCCGTCAGCCCGGGACCGGGCCGGCTGGTGTTGTGGGAGCTGTACGGCTTCCCGGCCGAGCGCGTCGACGACCGGCCGTGGACGCACATCGTGGTCCAGCTGTCGGAGTTCCTGGACCGCACCGGACTGTCGTACTGCGAGTTCCTGGCGCTATCCAAGGCCGGCGTGGTCGAGTTCAGCAGCGTGCTGGACCTCGAGTACCCCGACTGCGAGCCGTGCCACCTGGACGACTACGTCGTCCTGCTGGTCGATCCGGTGGACGCGCTGCGCCGGCTGGCCGTGTTCCTTCGGCTCTGGCGCACCCTGCGTGCGCTGCCTGGCGGCGGCTACAGCTTCACCGAGCTGCGGGACATCTGCGCCGTCCTCCGGCTGTTCCACCCGGACGGGACGATCAACCCGGACTTCATCCGGCAGCTCGCCGCGTTCCAGATCCTGCGCGACGACTTCGGGCTGGCGCTGACCGACGGCACACCGGCCGAGCCCGGCGCCACCGGCGCCGACCGTACCCACCTGCTGGCGCTGTGGGTCGGCCTGGCGGCGGGGCACTGGGACTGGGCCGTGGACGAACTGCTCGACCAGCTCCAGCCGTACGCCGCCGCCCGGCACGGGTGCGGCTGCCGGCCGCCGGAGTTCCGCAAGCTGCTCGTCGACAACCTGGACCCGTTGTCCCGGCTAGCCGGTTTCAACCCGGCGGCGGCCACCGACACCTGGCATGCCGCGCCGACGCACACACTGCGCTTCGCCGAGGTGCTCGCCAAGATCTACGCCTCCGACTTCCACATCGGCGAGATCCGGTTCCTGGTCACCTCGGACGAGCACCTTGACGGGGATGACCCGTTCCCGTTGCAGCCGCCGAACGAGGCGCTTGCCCGGCCGCTGGACCTGCCCGACGACGAGGGCCGGTTCGCGCTGACCGACCTGCGCCGGGCGCTGCTCGCCGTCGAGGTGTCCGATGCGGACGCCGCGGCGTGGTCCTGGCAGGGGATCGACCAGACGCTGCGGGCCGAGTTCGACTACCGCCCGGCGCCGGCCGGCCGGGACCCGCTGGTGGAGCTCGGCGAGCACTTCTTCCCGTCCGTGCTGTCCGCGGCCGGCCACACCGTCGGGCCGAACCGGCGGCAGTACCGGGTGCCGCTGCCCGGCTCGCCGCCGCTGCTCTGGAACACCCCGCCGGACGGCCCGTTCCAGTACGACGCCGGCGCCGGTGAGCTGTGGACCGAGGTCCCGATCGGCGACGACGCGGTGATCGCGAAGCTGAGCCGGGTCCGCCAGCTGACCGGCCCGGAGCAGGCCGTGGTGCGCGAGCTGTACTTCGCGCCGCGGGCCGCGCTGGCCGAGTTCGCGTTCCTGTTCGCGGACCTCGACGAGGCGCAGCAGCGGCTGATCCAGGACCCGGACGAGGACCGCCGGTGGGCGTACTTCCAGCGCTCGTTCGCCACCTGCTACGCCCGGTGCAGGCTCATCGCCGAGCATCTGGCCGGCCAGGTGGTGGAGTGGACCGGGCAGGACCACGGCGAGCGCGCCGATCTGGCCTGGCGGCTGCTCAGCCACCTGTACGCCGATGAGAACCGGGCCACCGGCCGATGGGAGGACGACTCCGGCCAGCCGCCGGCGGTGAGCTGGCCCGACCGGCCGGCCGGCGGTGCGTTCCCGGCGCTGCTCGGCCTCGTCGGCACCGGCCTGCTCGGCGAGTTCACCCCGGACGGCGGCCCGGTCGGCTGGCGTGAGGTGCGCGGGCCGGTGGACGCGTTCGGGGTGGCGGAGAACGCGGCGAACGCGCCGGTTCCGACCGTGCTGCCGGCGATGAACCTCACCCTCACCCCGGCGCAGCAGCAGTTCGTCAGCGTTCGCAACGGCTTCGCGATCGCGAACCCGGACGGCGCCCTGGTCGGCGGCGCGCAGCCGTTCACCGTGCGGTGGAGCGGCATCCTGCTGATCGACGGGGAGGGTGAGTACACGTTCCGGGCCGGTGCGCCCACTCCCGAGGGGGTCGAGCCCGACCTCGACGCCGCCGATGACAAGCGGTGGCGGGTGGCCCTGCGCCGCGGTCAGCGCAGCTGGGTTCTGCTCAGCCACGACTGGCCGGACGAGAACGCTCCGGCCGGCTGCTCGGCTCCGCTGGTCCTACGTCGCGGCGCGTACCAGCTGACCGTCGAGCTTGCCGAGCCGCAGCCGGTGTACCGGGCGCCGGAGGACGTCTGCCCGGTCACCGGTGGGTTCCAGGTCAAGTACGCCGGCCCGGACAGCGACGGGACGCTGGTCGCGGTGCCGCGGCACCGGCTGTTCCTGGACGCCAAGCGGGACCCGCTCGGCCACCGGATCGACGGCATGGGAACCATGCCGCAACAGTTCCTCCGGCTCCGGTACGTCAGCACGCTGCGCGACATCCGCCGCACCTACCAGCGCGCGGTCAAGGCACTCCTGTTCGCGCACCGGTTCGCGCTCTCCGCGCAGCCGGTCGCCGACGACGGGCAGTCCGAGATCGGCTACCTGCTCGGCCACCCGGACGACTTCGCCGGCACCTCGTACTACCGGGACGGCGGCGGCGGCATAGCCGTGCACCGGGCGTTCTTCGACCCGAACCTGCTGCCGGTGCGGGACAACTACCTCGCGCCCACCAGGGCCCAGGACCAGCGGGCCGCGCCGTCACCGCGCCGCGAGCAGGCGCTGTTCGACTGGTGGGAACGGATCTTCGACTACACGATCGCCCGCCGGGACGCCCGCACCGCGCCGGAACGTCCACTGTGGCTGCTCTTCCACGAGGCCGCCGAGAACCACCCGGACGACCCGGCGCACCTGCTCCGCCACCTCGGCGTCGACCTCCTGCACGCACCGCTTGTGCTCCGCTACCACGACGGGTACCGGGTCAGCAGCGGCGACCTGGAGGACGAGCGATGGACAGTCCGGGCCTGGCGAGCGGACCGTTGGCTGGACGGGCTGCGGGCCGGGTTCCTGGTCGACGACATCCGCACCGCCCGGCCGGACCTGTGGGCCAGCGACGATCCCGGCGAGGTCGTGGCGTCCGAAACGGAGTCCGGGAACGCGAACCTGACCCGGTTCGTCCGGGACGGCTGCATCGAGAACCGCGAACCACGCCGCTACCAGGACATCACGCGGCTGAACGACGGGCTGCGGGAACGCGGTCGGGCGGCCCTGTTGGCCAACCTCTGCGGCATGGACCGGGTATCGCTGCCGTGGGGCGGCTTCGCCTCCGAGCCGTTGCACCTCAGCGAGCTGCTGCTGCTCGACGTGGAAGCCGGCGGATGCCAGCGGGCCAGCCGGCTCGAGCAGGCAGTCAGCGCGGTACAGGAGTTCGTGCAGCGGGCCCGGCTGGACCTGGAGCCGGACTTCGCCGTGACCGCCGAGTTCGCCGCCCTGTGGGACCGCCGGTTCGCCACGTTCCGGACCTGGGAGGCGTGCCGCCGCCGGGAGGTGTACAGGGAGAACTGGATCGACTGGGACGAGCTGGAGCAGGCCCGGCGGAGCGAGGCGTTCCGGTTCCTGGAGGCCGAGCTGCGCCGGGCGACGCTGACCGCGCCGGTGGCCGGCGGGCTGGAGTACTGGCTGCGGTCACAGCCCGCAGTCCACTCCGGACTGGCGGCACTCCAGGCCAGCGAACCGGCGCTGATCGGCCCGGTGGACCCCGAACACCACGGCTTCGACCTGCTCGGCACGCCGCAACGGCACGCCCAGCCGTCCTGGCTTGCTCCGATCGGCCCGCCGTCCGCGGCAGATGACCATGACGACGGCGACGGGCCGGGCGGCGACGGGCCGGCGGGCCCGGGCGGGCCGGGCGGCGACGGACCGAGCGGCAGGGGCAGGCCGGGTGTCCCCGGCGTGGTGGACGGCCCACGGGTGCCGGGGGTTCCGGGCGTGCCCGGGGACCCGGCTACGCCGGCCACCAGAAACCGGCTGCCGCTCTGGGTCAAGGCCGCGGTCCGGCTCGGCGTCCGGTTCCTCCGGGTGGCTGCCGCCGCGGAGCCGCTGGCCGCCACCGAGTTCGCGCCGCACCGGCCCGCCGGCGAGCCGCCCTGCTGTCCCGACTGCGGCGCGCCCCATCCGGTGACCGTCGACGAGTACTACTTCTGGCTGCTGGACGCGACCTGCTACCAGGCGGTCGCCCAGGACGCCGGCTGGAGCTGGCACGACAGCGGGGTCACCCCCAGCCTGCTGCACTGGGACGCCGGCCCGGCGGTCCGGCTGGCCTGGTGCCGGGTGCACAACGACGTGGTGGGCGCTCCGCGCTACTCGGCTGAGTCGGTCCGGGTGGGCCCCGGAGAGGTCGAGCTGACCCTGCGCGGCCGGACCGCGGACTCGCTCGCGTTTGAGGTCAGCACCGGGATCCCACCCGACGGCCATGACCCGACCACCCTGCCCGGCTTCCGCTACGACCTGGTCACCGACGCCGCCCTGGCGCTGCCGCTGGTCGTGCCGGCGGCGGCGCCGGGGCTCGCCTTCCCCGGCGGCCTGCCGGCCTACCCGTACTTCGCGTACGTCCAGCCGGGAGCGCCGGTCGGGCCGGCCTCACCGCACGCACCGGTGCTGGCCGTCGCCGGCAGCCTCCGCGCGCATTGCCAGTTCGAGGCTGCGCTGAAGTGGTACGAGCTGCTCTACGCACCGCTGCGGTCCGACTCGACCTGGCTGCGCTGCGGCCCCGACGAGGGCCGGCGCTGCTGCCAGGACAGCACGATCCGGACCGCGGCCGACGCCCGGCAGCGGTCAGTGGTCCTGCATTACCTGGAGACGCTGCTGGACTGGGCGGACGCACTGCTGCGGCGGAACACGCCGGAGGCGTTCGACCAAGCCAGGCTCGTCTTCCAGACGGCGGCGAAGCTGCTCGGCCCGGCGCCGCGGGTGGTCAGGGGAGAGGAGGACACCGACCCGCCAGAGCCGGTCGCCGCGTTCGCGGCGCACCGCCCACGGCTCAACCCCCGCCTCGTGCAGCTCTACGAGCTGACTCAGGACCGGCAGGAACTGATCCGCGGCTGCCTCAACGCCCGCCGGCTGGGTAGCGGCACGCTGAACAAGGACATGCCGTACTGGCGCGACGACTCGCTGCGGGACGGCTGGCGGCGCACCGCGAAGGCCTGCCTCGACGACGTCGACTGGTGCGCGCCGCAGAGCCCGTACCGCTACCTGTTCCTGGTCGGTCAGGCGCAGCAGCTCGCCGCCGAGGTCCGCAGCCTGGGCGCGGCGCTGCTGGCCGCGTACGAGAAGGGGGACGCGGAGTATCTCGCCGCGGTGCGCGGGAACCACGAGCGCCAGCTGCTCACGCTGGCCCTGGAGAACCGGCAGAACCTGTGGCGTGAGGCCGACTGGCAGCTCCAGGCACTGCAGAAGACTAAGGAGGCCGCGCAGACCCGGCACCGGTACTACACCCTGCTGATCCAGAACGGGCTGAACAACCGGGAGCACGAAGTTCAGGCGCTGACGAACGCCGCGTTGGGGCTGCGGGCGGCGAGCAACGTGTCCGAAGGTGTCGGCCAGGTGATGAACGCGGTGCCGGACATGTTCGTCGGCTTCCCGCTCTCGTTCACCCAGCTTCCGGTCGGAACGAAGCTCGGCGGCGTGTTCGGCGCGATGGCCCGGATCTCGAACTCGCTGGCCGACATCGCCAGCACCACGGCCGGCCTCCGGCTGACCCAGGCCGGTTGGGAGCGCCGCGAGGAGGAGTGGCGGCATCAGGTCGAGGTGCTGGACATCGAGCTGGAGCAGATGGAGCGGCAGATCCTCGCCGCCGAACGGCGCCGCGACGTGGCGCTGCGCGAGCTGGACAACCACCAACTCCAGATCGACCAGGCCGGCGCCGTACAGGACTTCCTGCAGGACAAGTTCACCAGCCACGACCTCTACCTCTGGCTGCAGCAGGAGACCGCCGCGCTGCACGAGCAGATGTACGAGCTGGCGCTGCGCGGCGCCCGGCAGGCCCAGCGGGCGTTCAACTACGAGCGCGGCCACACCTCGACCACATTCGTCACCGGCGAGGTCTGGGACCAGCTCCGGGACGGGCTGCTCGCCGGCGAGCGGCTGCAGCTCGCGCTGCGCCAGATGGAACACACCTACCTCGACGCGAACGCGCGGGAGTACGAGCTGGTCAAGCACCTGTCCCTGCGGCTGCACTTCCCGGTCGAGTTCCTGCGCCTGCAGGCCACCGGCACATGCGAGATCACCGTCCCGGAGTGGATGTTCGACCTGGACCACCCCGGCCACTACCTGCGCCGGATCAAGAACGTGACGCTCACCATCCCATGCGTGGTCGGCCCGTACGCCGGCGTACACGCACGGCTGACGCTGCTCAGCAGCACCACCCGGGTGCAGCCGTACCTGCTCGACCCGCCGCACGCCTGCTGCGCCGACGGCGCGCCGGGCAACGGCTATCCGGCGTTGCCGGACGACCCGCGGATCGTCAGCCAGTACGCCGCCACCGAGGCGATCGCCACGTCCAGCGGCCAGAACGACGCCGGCATGTTCGAGCTGAACTTCCGGGACGACCGGTACCTGCCGTTCGAGTTTGCCGGCGCAGTCAGCCGATGGCGGGTCGAGTTGCCCCGCGAGAACAACCAGTTCGATGTCGACACCGTCGCGGACGTCGTCCTGCACATGAGCTACACCGCCCGCGAAGGCGGCGAAGTACTCCGCCGCGCCGCGAACGAGATCGCCCAGCGAAACCTGCCCGGCGCCGGAGTGCGGTACTTCGATGTGCGGCACGACATGCCGGACGCCTGGCGTCAGTTCCAGGTCACCCCAAGCCGACGGCAGGATACGGAGTTGCCGTTGCGGCTCGGCGCGACCATGTTCGGGTACCTGCCGTCCGAGGCGAACCTCCGGGTGCGCGGCCTCGACCTGTTCTTCGAGGCGCCGGACGCCGACCCGAGCCGGCACCAGCTCGTCCAGTTCGTGCCGGTCGGTGCGGACGTCCACAGTGGACCGGACGACTGCGACGCGGCAGAGCTGCGGTGTGTCGCCAGCGCGGACTGGCCGGGGTTGTACCACGGCGTGCTGGACGGCATCGACCTGGGACCACTGCGCCGCGGAGTGGAGTCCGAGCTGGGTCGGTTCCGGTTCCCGGCCGGAGTCGGCCCGGTGTCCCGGGTGTTCTTCTTCTGCCGCTACCAAGAGTCCGCCCGGGCCGACGATCACCACTTGACCACTTGACACGCGAGTCGGGGATTCGTCGGCCCTGGCACCGCTGCGGCATGTCCTCGCGGCGATGCCGGAGCCGCAGACACCACCACCAGCCGCCGCACGAGGTCCGGCCGGTCAACGGCAGGCTGCAGCACGACCGACCCGCCGGTCCGCGCCCAGGCTTAGCAGCGGCCAGGCCGGATCGGCCAGCGTCGCCGCCCAGCTCGCCGCCGAGCCGGCCACCGGCCTCGCGCGGCCGGAAGGGTTGCGACGTCATCTGCGGTGCTACGCGACAACTGCGCATCCAGCTCACACCGAACCAGGGTGCCGGATATTCGGTCCGTGAGTCCGACGGCTTGGTCACCGCGGAGATTGTCGACCGTCCAGCGGAGCCCATTGGCGTCAAGCACGAAAGCGTCCACCACCTTGGAGGTGAAAAAGATCCCTTCACCCGTGTGACGAGCCGGGTCAGTGGTCGTCTTGCCTTTGCTCAGCTCTTGAATCGCCGAGAAGGAGTCGCCGAGATCGAGCCCCTCTCGGATACGAGCGAAAACACCCCGACCGTCGTCATCGACTTCGAACGACAATGTCGCCTGTCCACCCACCATCTGGCTGTCACGCGAGTCGCCTGCGCATGGTCGACCGCGTTGTTCATCATTTCACTGAAGGCATATTGGGCGGCTCCCCAGCAGTTCGCCGAGACCCTGTCAGAGAGATGCAGGCGCTCAGCCGCTTCCCGTCACAGGATATGCTCCTCGAGTCCCGCCGGGACGTGCTCCTGAAGGAGATCGGGTGGCGGTCGCCGCCAGCGCTTCTCGGACCCGAGCCAAATCGAACAGGCGGTGGCCACCGCTGGTGCGGGTGAAGGGGATACTGCCCTCGTCCGCCAGTTGGCGGACGCGGGACGGCGAGACACCGAGCTCTCGGGCAACCGCGCCGATCCGCACGAGGTCGCGTGGTGGCTCCACACGGCTAATCTACACAGAAGACGGTAGATTCCACCGAGAGCGGCAGCGAAATCTACGGAACCTCCACCCTCGGACCGTCAAGCCGAGTCCTAGTAGTGAGCTAAGTCTCGGGCTCTCGCCGCCGCTGACCCGCCGCCCAGCCAGCAGACGTCCTCAACGCTCGTCCAAGCCGTTGTCAGTCCGGTGCAGCCATCTGGTTCGAATCCCGTTGGGGGCACCGTGCAAGATCACTTCGTCTGCGCCGCGGCACGGCTCTTGTCGTGAAGGAAGCCGAAAGCGCGACCGAGTTCGTCGAGATCGTCGATCACAAGCAGGTGACTCTCCGTTCGGAGGCACCTATCACGTCGCCCAGGTAAGGGCGCGCGGTCGAGGCTGATCTCGATGTAGCAGATCGTCCGGCGCGTGCAGGGGAACTCTGGGCCAAGTTCGCTCGCGCGACGGGGCTGCGTCGATCCGTCGAGCGATCCAGGCCGGCGTCGGGAGAGACGCTCGGCATCCTGCCGCGCACCGGGTTGTCTACACCGAGCGCTGGCTGCGTCGGATGGCTACGGTCCGCGCCAATCCCGGTGGCTCGATGAACCGGTCGGTCGGCCGCGGTGTGGACGCGATGTCACGGCCGCGAGGGCCCAGATGGCCACGGCTGTGCCGGCAAGGCTGACGATGTTTCCGGCGAGCGTGTCGCTGAGCAGGTAGCTGGCCACGTCCGGATAGCCGCTGTGCGGATAGGCGGCGACGTCGTAGGAGTCCGTCAGCATGGCCTGGTGGACGTACTGCGCCGCGAGGAGGGCGGCGGCGAAGTGGATCGGTGTGCTGAGGACGGCGGTGATTAGGCCCGCGCGGCGTGCGGCGGTCCAGTTGCGGCTCACAGCGGCCACGCCGAGGGTGGTGGCAAGCGTCGCGGCGGCGATGATGGGCGAGATCGGTACGGCGACGACCTCTCCTGGCAGTAGGAGTGTCGATGCCGCCACGGACAGGATGGCGCTGGCGGTCACGACCGCGCCCCACCCGGTGAGCCGTGCGGCGGTGCCGGTGACGGTTGCCGACAGGCCGGCGATCAGGTAGCCGCCCAGAGCCACCGCGAGCACGACCGAGAAGATGTGCGTCTGGTCGTTTGTGGCGCTCGGGTGAATGGTCGCCACGTCGAATACGGCGCCGGTCGCCGCGAGGACCCCGATGACGGCGAGCACGGCAGCGGCGAGCTGAACTCGGTTGGCCGGTAACCGTGGCGTCCGGTATGCGATGGCGGTCGCGTAACCGGTCGTCAGCAGCCCGAGCGAGGCCACGAAGACCGACAGCGTGGGCAGGAGTCTGATTGCTGTTAGCGTCGCCGCGACTGTGAACAGGGCGCCAATCGCGACAGTGACCCGGGCTGGAACGGGCTTGGGGATAGGCGGGAACAGCGCGATGCGCAGCACCGCAGCGGCGAACCGCCAGCGCTGGCCGCGGCCGGGGATCGTCGACAGCTCGGCGACCAGCGCTTGACCCCAGTCGCTGCGGCTGGCCGGTAGTCGGTAGGTCGCGGCCAAGGCAATCCGCTGCGGCAGGTCGACATCCCGGTTCCGGGCGCTGATCGCTAGCGCGACCGCAATCACCGAAGCCAGCAAGAGCGCGATCATGGTGCGCCTCCGGGCTGCAGGCGGGTCCAGGCCCTGGCACGCGGCGTGGGTTGGGGGTCGCGCTGGTGCGCGGCGGCGTACTCGGCACCCGCGGCGGTGAGCCGGTAGAGGTGGCGCGGCGGC
This sequence comes from uncultured Actinomycetota bacterium, assembly GCA_963728945.1. Classification (GTDB taxonomy): domain Bacteria; phylum Actinomycetota; class Actinomycetes; order Mycobacteriales; family CADCTP01; genus CADCTP01. Next base: position 335,597 of record CAVSMA010000001.1, read on the forward strand.
CGCCCGGGCACTGGATCGGATTCCCAGTCGGTGTCCAGCAGGCCGCGATCGGCCAGTCGCATCAGGATCGGGTACATCGTCCCGGCGTGGACACCCAGTTGCATACACAGGTCGTAGCCGTAGCGCCAGCAAGTCGGCTCGGCGGCGAGGGCCCGAAGGACGGCGACCGTCTGTGGCGACGGGCGGCGGTTGTACGTCACGGCTGGTCCTCCCTCAGATGTCGCTGCGGCCCGTGCGCAGCACGCCGATGGCGCCAAACAGCAACGTAGACCCGATCATGATCAGCAGTCCGACCCATTGCGGCGGCGCGTGCTCGAACGCCCGCCCGGGTGTGATCATCACCAGCGACGCGATAGCCGGGGCGATCACCGGTGCGCCGAGTATCCACGCGTGAGGGTATGCGAGGTAGATCAGGTTGAGGACGGCCAGGGCAGTCGCTGCGCCGCCGAGGTAGATCGCCATCGCGGTGACGACTGCGGTGACCTGGCTCCGGAACAGGCTGCCCAAGCCGACTCCGAGGACCGCCCACATGCTGTACGCGAGCAGGTTGAGCAGCGTCGACCGCAGGGGGATCCAGTCGGTCATGGCCACGTTGACGTGCTGGCTGGTCAGGTAGATCGGTGTCACGATCAGGTCGAGCGCGGTCGACGCGGCCCAGAACAATCCACCGACTGCGACAGCCGCCAGGAATTTGCCGGTGATGACCCCGCTGCGGTGCGGGTTGGTCAGGAACGTAGCTGTGGCGGTCTGGTGCGCGTACTCGTTGGTGGCGATCAAGACGCCGAGCAGCATCGCCAGCAGGACGCCGAATGACTGGCCCGACGTCATCATGTCGGCCGTGATCGCCGCGTGGCCGGCGTTGGTTCTCGCCTGCGCCGCTCGAGCAACCGCCTCTGCACGCTCGTCCATCGGGAACTGGTTCAGCGGCGGATACAGCTCGTAGTGGTGGCTGGCCCCGTTGCGCAGCAGCGCCCAGGCGGTTGTCAACACGACGCCGATGAGAAACAACCGCCACAGTTTCGTGGTCCGGATCTTCATGACTTCGGCTTGTACCTGCCACACCGGGTTGGTACGCGTGTGGTGGTCCCGGTCCAGTGCCGGACTGTCAAGCGTGGTCATCGGATGGCCGCCCCTCCCGTCAGTTCGAGGAACACGTCCTCAAGGTCGGGACGCTCGGTCGTTACTTGGTGCAAGCTGACTCCAGCTCGCCGGGCCGCGTCTCCGATGGCCTCCACGTCAACGCCGCTTATGTACAGCTCGCCGTCGACGCCGGGCGTGACGACCGCCGTCTCGCCGAGCTCGGCGGTCAGCTTGTCCGGTTGCGGTGTACGCACCAGGGTCCGGCTCGGCAGGGCGAGAGAATTGAGAACTTCGGTGACGCTGCCATGCGCGACAAGTTTCCCGCGCGCCATGATGACGACATCGTCCGCCAGCGACTGCACTTCGGCGAGCAGATGGCTGGAAACCAGGACCGTACGGCCTTGATCGGCGAGGCCGCGCAGCAGGACGCGCAACCAGCGGATTCCCTCGGGGTCCAGGCCGTTGGCCGGCTCGTCGAGGATGAGCACTCCAGGGTTGCCGATCAGCGCTGCCGCGATCCCCAACCGCTGCCGCATTCCGAGGGAATAGCCTTTGAACGGGCGCCGCCCAGCCGCGGTGAGCCCCACCAATGCCAGAACCTCATCGGCCCGCTGCAGTGGAACGCCCCCGGCCCGGCAGATGACCCGCAGATGATCGCGGCCCGTCCGGCCGCGGTGCGCGGCGGTCCCCTCCAGGACCGCGCCTACCCGCCGGATCGGCCGATCCAGCTCCTGATAGCGAGATCCACCGATCGTCGCCGTGCCCGCGGTCGGCGCGGCGAGCCCCAGTAACACCCGCAAGGTGGTGGTCTTGCCAGCGCCGTTGGGCCCCAGAAAGCCCGTCACCCGGCCGGGTTCGACCGCAAACGACACGCAGTCGACCGCGGCGAGCTCGCCATATCGCTTCGTCAGACCGGAAAGCACCACCCGGCCAGCGCCCCCCACCGACGGCGCGGGCAACCCCGCGAGTGGCGCGGAAACACCAGGAATTCCCGGTTCGACGGTCTTGTCCGCCTGCCGCCGGGTCAGCCAGTAGACACCGCCGCCGACAAGCAGCAGCGCCACCAGAATGATCACCGCGCGGCCTCCGATCGTGGGTACAACCAACCCGGCGGAAGTCTATATATGGAGAGAAGTGCCGGGCAAGATCGCTCCGTCCGGCGATCGGAGGAACGCCACTGAGCCGTTGACCTGCGGCAATCGAGAACGACGGCTCCCCGGCAGAAAGACCAACCCATCGACGACGACACGGTCTGCCGAGCCGCAACCATCTGGTTCGAATCCCGTTGGGGGCACCGCGTCTGGGGGAGTGTCCGATGAACGGTGTAACTGGCCGTTGGGTTCGTTGAGGCCGCTGGGGACGATACGGCCGTCGAAGGTGATCGCGAAGGCGTTCAGCGCCGGCTTCCAGCGCATCGCCCACCGGGCCCGTCCGCGGTCGGTGGGGTCGAGGGATCGGGTGACCAGGTAGAGGCGCTTCAGCGCGACCTGCTCGGTCGGGAAGTGCCCGCGGGCGCGCACGGCCCGCCGGTAGCGGGCGTTCAGCGACTCGGACGCGTTGGTGGAGCAGATGATTCGACGGATCTCGACGGCGTAGTCCAGGAACGGGATGAACTCCTCCCAAGCCGACCGCCAGAGTTTGATGACCGCCGGGTACTGGCCAGCCCAGGCGTCGGCGAACTCGGCGAACCGGTCGCCGGCGGCCGCGGTCGGAGCCGTGTATGCCGGGCAGCGGCGCCACGGCGTCGTAGAGCACCGAGGGGCGCCCTGAAGCTTCTGGTCGGCGTCGACCGCGGTGCCGTCGGACAGCGTCACCCCACTCACGGCCGGGGCCACCAGCTCAACCGTGACCCCGTCCGGCGGTCAGCGGGGCACCTCTTCGGTCACGAACCTCCGCGGCCCCGGCCGTACCCTCCGGCGACGGCAGGCCCCGGGAGGGCCGGCGCCGGCTCGGTCGAATCCTGGCCCCGGGACTACTCGTCGTCGCGGTGGCCGGCGTACCGGACCCGCAGGACCGCGTAGCCGATCACGCCCGACACAGCGGAGGCGGCGAGGATCGCGAGGGTGGCGAGGTCCTCCAGCTCGCGGTCACCCTCGAAGGCCAGGGTGGTGATGAAGATGGCGATGGTGAACCCGATCCCCTTCAGTGGAGCGACGCTGGCTATCGCCGGCCAGTCCAGCCGTTCGGGCATCCGCGCGGGGCCGACTCGGACCGACACCCACGCCAGCAGGACACCGCCGACCGGCGCGCCGACCACGAGCCCGAAGAAGATCCCGAGCCCGACGGGGCCGGTGAAGGCGGCCTGGATCCCGTCGAGGGAGACCGGAACCCCGGCGTTCGCCAGAGCGAACAGCGGGAGGATCAAGTAGGAGGAGTACGGGTGCAGCCGCTCCTCCATCGCCGTGAGCGGGGACACGGCACGCCCCGCGGCGCGGGAGGTCTCCAGCAGTGTCGCCTCGCTCATCTCGGCGTCGGCGTCGGTGATGTCGGCCAGGTGCCCGGCGATGGCCCGGCCGGTGTCCTGTCGGGAGTACAGCGCGACCGCAGGGGTGAGGAACCCGAGTGCCACGCCAGCGATGGTGGCGTGCACCCCCGACTCGAACACCGCCAGCCACACCGCCGCCGCCAGCACGACATAGACCGCGACACTGCCTACCCGCAGCCGCTGCGCGGCCGCGATGGCCAGGAGGAACACCGCCGCGGCCGCCAGCCAGCCGAGCGACACTCCCTCGGTGAAGAAGACGGCGATGACGACGATCGTGCCGAGGTCGTCCACGACAGCCAGGGTCAGCATGAACGCGCGCAACTGCTTCGGCGTCCGGCGGCCGAGCAGGCTCAGGACGCCCAGCGCGAAGGCGATGTCGGTGGCGATCGGGATCGCCCACCCCCGCAGGTCGCCGCCCGCCGCGTTGATCGCGACGTACGTCGCGGCGGCGCCGATCATCGTCCCGAACGCCGCCGCGGCAGGGATCAGCGCCGACCGGCGGTCCCGCAACGATCCGACGAGCAACTCCCGTTTCACCTCGAGTGCGACGACGTAAAAGAACACCGCCATCAGCAGGTCGTTCACCCACTGCCGCAGGTCCTCGTCCAGGTGCAGCGGACCGACCTCGACGGACAGCGTCGAGGACCACAGGCGGTCATAGGTGGGCGAGAGGTTGGCCCAGACCAACGCCACCGCGGTCGCTGCCAGCAGCAGCGCCGCGCTGCTGGACTCCCAACGGATGAAGCGGTCGAGCGGTCCGGCCAGTCGCTGCACCGGTCGCGGCGTGGGCGATGACCTGTGGATCGACCGTTCCAGTTCCGGCACCCGCCTATCATCCGAGATCGGCAGCACGACCCGGAGCGGCCGACGCCGATCGTAAGGGACGACCGAAGGATGCCGCTGCTGCCGGTCGAACTCCGACGAGCGAGGGGCCCACATGCAGGTTCAGGTCAACACCGACCACAACATCGACGGTCGTGAGGAGCTGGTCCGCTGGGTGGAGGCCGAGCTCATTTCCGGCCTGGCCCGGTTCGAGGATCGGTTGACCCGGGTCGAGGTCCACCTGAGCGACGAGAGCGCTGGCCGAAACAGCAGAGCCGACAAACGGTGCATGATCGAAGCGCGGCCGGCCGGGCGGCCGGCCGTCGCCGTGAGCAACCACGCCGAGACCTTCGACGACGCGGTCGCCGGCGCCGTCGGCAAGATGAACACGCTGTTGAGCACCGCGTTCGAGCGCGCCGACGACCGGAAGGGTGGCGCCTCCATCCGTGGCCGCGGGCGGGACTGACCGGCAGTCCCGAGGCGAACGCGCCGGCCGGCTCGACGCCGAACTCGACCGGCTACGCCGGATCCCGCTTCGCCGCGATCGCCGCCTTGCGCAGCCCCTCCACATGGTGCAACCGGTGCACCTCGGCTCAGTCATGCACGTCGTAGATCCCCTGACCTCCCAGGGCCGACGAACCCCGAGGATCGAACCGAACCCGACAAGCACACCGCCGACACGAGGCGCGACTGTTCAGGTTTCAGCCCGTCGTCGACAACCGTGGAAGTTCCCGCGCCGAGGGGCAAGCCGGAGATGGTCGATGGTGTGGATCGTTCGGTCTCCCGTACGACGTCTTCCCAGTCCCGAGTGCAGCTCGACCTCGACGAGACACGGCGGCTGATTGCACTCCGACATGGCCCGGCCGACAGCTGAGCACCACCACGCGAGCACCGATATCCCCTCGACGCTCCCTCGCCGCAGCCGGCCCGACGAGTAGATGGCTACTCGGTCCTGAACACCTGGGCGATGCTGAGGCGGGCGGCCTGCTGGCCAGGCCACAACGCCAGGACGTTGACGACGAGCAGGGCGGCCGGGCCCACCAGCAGCAGCGCCCACAGCGCCACCGGGGCCTGGTACAGGAACGGGGTGGAGGACGCGACCGCCTGCCACACCAGCCGGCCGACGGCCACGCCGAGCGGCACGCCGAACAGCAGCCCGACCACGGCGAGTACGACGGCCTGGGTAACGACGATCCAGCGGCACTGCCGGCGGGTGCAACCGACCGCGCGCAGCACCGCGAGGTCGTGCCGGCGGCGGCGGACCGCGGTGACCAGGGCGTGCCCGACCGCACCGACCGCGAGCAGGCCGAGGAAGACGCCGAGCAGGATCGGCAGCACCCGCACCTCGCGGAGCGCGGTGACCTCGCGCAGCGGCTCCGGCGGCGCGAGGGGGAACGCGGCAAGGGAGGGGTCGGCGCCCACCAGTGCCGCGGTGAGCCTCTGGCCGGCGTCGGACGTACGCGCGTCCGGCCGCAGCGTCACGAGGACGCTGCGGAACTTGTAGCCGGTGAAGAGCGCGTCGTAGCCGGCGTCGGTCAGCCAGCCGCCGTCCGCGTACGTGTTGTGCGCGCCGGCGGGAACCAGCCCGGTCCCGGTCACCGTGTACGTCACCGCGCCGCGGCTCCCGGTCAGCGTCACCGGCGAGCCCGCCCGGGTGCCCAGCGTCTTCAGGCTGCCGGGGGCGAGCAGCACCTCGCCGGCGGTGCGCGGCATCCGCCCGGAGGTGACCACGGTCTCGATCGGCCTGGCGCCGCCGTAGCCGTACAGGGTGACCGAGCTGTTTCCGTCCGGACCGGTCGCGACCGCGCTCCGGGCGTCCTCGACGCCGGTCACCGCGTCGTTGCGCTCCAGCGCCGCCACCAGCCGGCCCACCGGACCGAAGTCCTGGCCGTTCGTCCCGACGAACGCGCTGAGCTGGAACGTCTGCCCGAACTTCTCCGGGTGGTCGGCGACGTCGGACACCCCGCGGGCGAAGGTCAGCGCCGCGAGCACGCCGAGCACGCCGGTCACCGCGCCGATCAGCGCGGGCCGGACCGGCACGCCGCCGGCGCCGCGGCCCGGCTCCAGCGCGAACCGGGTGCCCACCATGACCGCGACCGGGAGGCCGGCGCGGGTGGTGAGGGTGGCGACCGCGGACCGCCGGCCGCCGGCCGCCCCGCGCCCGGCGCCGAGAGCGAGCCCGGCCGCCGCGGCCGCCGCGCCGCCGACGAGCAACGCCGCCAGTACCAGGCCCGGGCCGAGCACCGCCCAGTCCGCGGACACCCCCGGCTCGGGCTCGCCCAGGCGCGCGACACCGATCGGGAACCAGCCGGAGGCGACGATCGCCGCGACCACAGCGACGGCGGAGCCGGTCAGACCGGCGAGCGCCGGGCCGGCCGCCGCGGCGGCGACGGACTCGGCCCGGCTCATTCCGACCGCCCGCAGGGGCTGCAGCTCGGCGGTGATCGACGCGGCGGTCCGCGCGACCGCCTGCCCGACCAGGAACAGGGCCGCGAGGAACGCCACCGCGCCGAACGCGAGCAGGCACCGGGCCTCGAACGAGCTCTGCCGCTTCACCGGCCGGTCCACCCAGTCGGAGAGGTCGACCACCTCGATGTCGGGCCGGCCGGTGACCCGGGCGAAGTCGGCCCGCAGCCGCGGGACCGCGGCCGTGCCGCCGCGCAACCGGACCAGGGCGTTGGCGAAGAAGGGGCTGTCCGCCGGCGTTCCCGGCGCCCGGACGACGTTGTCCGGGTAGCGCGCGGCGACCGCCGGGGACAGGTCGACCGACGTCGGGTCGCCCCACCACGGCGAGGTGACGACGCCGACGATCCGTACGGTCAACCGCGGCCCGGTGAACGCGCCGTCCGGGCCGGAGCCCTCCATGACCCGGAGCTCGGCCGGTCGCGGCAGCACCACGCTCACCGCGTCGCCGAGCCGCAGGTGCTGCTGCTCCAGGAAGCCCGGCCCGGTCACCGCCTCGTCGACGCGCCCGCGGTCCAGCATCCGCCCGGCCAGCACCACCGGCCGTTCCAGGGCGGCCATGGCCGAGTCACCGATCAGCGGCATGGCGGTGCTGCCCGACCGGCCCTCGAGCGGGAAGTCGGGGCCGAACCAGCCGAAAGCCTCCACCTCCGGCAGCGCGGCGACCGCGCGCCAGTCGAAGTTCGGGGTGTTGGCGAGGATGGCCGCGTGCGCCGGCAGGGTCCGCTCCTTGAGCCGGTCGAACGCGGAGGCGCCGCGCCGGGCGCCGGCCAGCGCGGTGAGCACGGTGCCGCCGGCGACGGCGACCAGCAGGGCCAGCACCGCCAGCGAGCGCCACCGGCGGCGCAGGTCCAGCCGCAGCCAGGCGACGGCGATGCGCACGCCACCATTGACGGCCCCAGGGCCAGTCCAGGCAAGGGAGCTAGGACACCGGCCCGGGGTGTGCTGCCACCAGTGCGCGCCGGACCCCGCCTAAGCTGCCGGCATGAGCGGCGCGGCGGGAGCGGGCACGAGCCTGCGGGTCGTGGTAGCCGAGGACTCACTGCTGGTCCGGGAGGGGATCCGGCGGGTGCTGGAGTCCCGGCCGGACATCGAGGTGGTCGCCACCTGCATCGACCTCCCCGGCCTGCTCCGGGCGGTGGCCGAGCACCAGCCGGACGTGGTCGTGACGGACGTGCGGATGCCGCCGACGTCGGGCGACGAGGGGATCCGGGCCGCCACCGAGCTGCGCCGCACGCATCCTTCCACCGGGGTGCTGGTGCTGTCCCAGTACGCCGAGCCGGGCTACGCGACTGCGTTGCTGGAGGCGGGCAGCGACGGCCGCGGATATCTGCTCAAGGATCGGGTCAGCGACCCGGACGAGCTGGTCCGGGCCGTCCGGGTCGTCGCCGCGGGCGGCTCGGTGATCGACCCCCGGGTGGTGGACGTGCTGGTCGCCGCCCGCGGCAACGCCCGGTCCTCCCCGCTGCGCGGGCTGACCCCCCGCGAGCGCGAAGTGCTCGCGGCGATCGCCGAGGGTCGCAGCAACGCCTCCGTCGGGCAGGCGCTCGGGCTGTCCGAGCGCGCGGTGGAGAAGCACATCAATGCGCTGTTCCCGAAGCTCGGGCTGACCGACGAGCCCGACCTCAACCGCCGGGTCGCCGCCGTCCTGCTCTACCTCCGGGACGACGCGCGGGGTGCCAGCACCCCGTGACGGATGCTGCCACCCCCCTTGGGTCCGGCGAGGGAAGACCGGACGATGGCAGCATGACCGGCGCCACCGAGGCTGTCTCGACCGTGGGCATCCTCGTCGTCGACGACCAGGCCCCGTTCCGGTCGGCCGCGCGCACGCTGGTGCGGCTGGTCGGCGGCGGCTGGCAGGTGGTCGGCGAGGCGGTCACCGGCGAGGAGGCGGTCGAGATGGCCGCTGCCGTCCACCCGGACGTGGTGCTGATGGATGTCAACCTGCCGGGCATCGACGGCTACGAGGCGACCCGGCGGATCCTCGCCGCCCGCCCGGGCACCGCGGTCGTCCTGCTCTCCACGTACGCGGCCGGGGACCTGCCGGAGGACGCGCGGGACTGCGGCGCGATCGGCTACCTGAGCAAGGACGTGGTCACGCCGGCGGCGCTGCGGGCGCTGCTGGCACCGTCCCGCTGACGGTCGTCCCCTCCCCCGGCGCGGAGCGCACGGCGAGGGTCCCGCCGATGGCGCCCAGCCGGTCGGCCATGTTGACGAAGCCGGCACTCTTCTCGACCAGGTCGGCGTCGAAGCCGCGGCCGTCGTCGGACACCGTGAACTGCAGCGCCTGGTCGTCGCCGGCCAGCTCGACCACCACGGTGGCGCCGGCACCGGCGTGCTTGCCGGCGTTCTGCAGGGCCTCCAGGCAGCAGAAGTAGACCGCGGTCTCCGCCTCCTGCGGGTAGCGGCGGGGCAGCCGGAGGTCGGTCTCCACCGGGAGCGGGCAGCGGGTGGCCGCGGCCGCCAGCGCCTCCGGCAGGCCGCGCTCGCGCAGCAGCGGCGGGTAGATGCCGTGCGCCAGCTCGCGCAGTTCCGTGATCGCCGCCTGCACGTCGGTCCGCAGCTCGCCGAGCAGCTCCTCGGCGACGGCCCGGTCGTCCAGCACCGCGCCGGCCAGGCCAAGCTTCACCGCGAGCGCGACGAGGTGCTGCTGCGCCCCGTCGTGCAGGTTGCGCTCGATCCGGCGCCGGGACTCGTCCGCGGCCGCGACCACCCTGGCCCGGGAGGCGGCCAGCTCGGCGTTGCGCCGACGCAGCTCGGCCAGCGACTCCTGCAGTGCCGAGTCCAGCCGGACGTTGTGCAGGGCCAGGCCGACCTGCCGGGCCAGGCCGGTGAGCAGCTGGTCGTCGTCCTCGCCGTACGCGCCGGCGTCCTCGGGCCGGGCCACCACGATCAGGCCGAGCAGGTCGCCGAGGTGGGCGATCGGCGCGACCCGGACCAGCTGGCCGGCGCGGTCGTCCAGCAGCGGCGGCGCCCACACCGCCAGCCAGGCGTTGCCGGCGACCCGCACGCGGCCGGCGACGGCGAGCTCCCGTTCGGCCAGCTGCAGCCGGGCCGCCGGCCGGTCCGGGACGGACACGGTCCGCTCCAGCGCACCGCCGGAGCCGACCCAGATCTCCGCGCCGGCCGGCCCGAGGGTGTCCCGCAGCGACTCGGCCAGCTGCAGCAGCAGCTCGTCCATCGGCACCGCGCGGGTCATCCGGGCGCCGAAGCCGGACACCACGTCCGCGGCCGACGTGCCCTCCTCGCCGAGCAGCCGGCGGGTGGTCTCCAGCAGCCGGCTGCGGACGGGCAGCGCGAGCACGGCGACCACCGCGGCCGCGGCGAGCGACAGGCCGAGCAGCTGCCGCTCGGCCTCGGCCGGCACCCGGCCAAGGCCGATGACGACGACGAGGTAGACCACCCCGACGAAGACCGCCATGCCGGCGCCGACGACCGCCTCGGTGAGCGCGGCCGGGGCCAGCCGTGCGGTGCGCCGCCCGGCGCCGGCGGCCACGCCGAGCGGGACGAGCGCGAGACCGGTCAGCGCGACCGCGCCGGGCTGGTCCGGGACGCCGACGAGGGCGTTCAGGGCCGCGGCCACCGCGGCCAGCGCGGCGGCGAGCACCCCTCCGGCGGCGGTCCACTGCAGCATCGAGCGGTCGGCCGGCGTCGCCTGCCGGCAGGCGAGCGCCGTCGACGCCCCCGCCAGCACGGCCACCGCCCCGCCGGCGATCACGATGCCGGCGCCACCGGGCTCGGGGTCGGCCGCGACGAACGCGAGCCAGCCGGACCAGGCCAGCGCCGCGCCGCCGGCCACCAGGGCGAGTACGCGCCAGGTGCCGGGCGGGCGGCCCACCGGCAGCGACAGCGCGAGCACCAGCCAGGCCGCCAGCGCGATCGGCTGGGCGGCGTCGGTCCAGGCAAGCAGGCCGTGCACGGCGGCGAGCAGGCCGAGCGCGGCGGCCGGGCCCGGGCGGCGGCGGGACACGAGCACCGCGGTCGCGCTGGCCGCCGCCGCCAGCCCCACCAGCGCCACCGGTCGGCTGCCGCCGTCCAGCGCCGATGCCGCCGCCGCGCCCGCACCGGTCCACGCGATCGCCGCGACCGCGGCTGCGAGCAGGCCGGCCGGCCCGGACCGCACGGCGACCCGGTTGTCCACGAGCGTTGTCGTGCTCATCACTCCGCCCTCAGCACGTTCCCGATGCGCAGCCGGGCCGCGCGGTGCCCGGGCCAGGCGGCGAGCAGGTTGACCAGCAGGAGCGCGGCCGGCGCGATCAGCAGCAGGGCGAGCGCAGCCAGCGGCGGCACGTAGAACACCGGGGTGTTCCGGGCGACGACCCGCCAGACCGTACGGCCGAGCGCGAGCCCCAGCGGGACACCGAAGAGCAGCCCGACTACCGCGAGCACGGTCGCCTGCACGACCACGGTGAGCCGGGCCTGCCGGCGGGTCAGCCCGAGCGCCCGGAGCACCGCGACGTCGTGCCGGCGGCGGCGGACCGCGGTGGCCAGCGCGTGGCCGACGGCGCCGACGGCGAGCAGGGCGAGGAACCCGCCGAGCAACAGCGGCAGCTGCCGGACGCTGGTGATCTGGCGCACCTCGTCGAGCGGCTCCGCCGCCTCCAGCTGGAGGCCCGGATCACCGGTCGCTTTCGCCACCCGCCCGTTGAGGGCACCGAGGTCGGTGCCGGGACGCAGCGCGGCGAGCACGAAGTGGTATTTGAAGCCGTCGCCGAACAGCGCGTCGTACGTGGCCGGCAGGATCCACCCGCCTTCGGCGTACCCGTTGTGCGGCCCGGACGGCACGTACACCGAGCCGCTGATGCGCAGCGTCCCGCCCGGCCGCGAACCGGTCACGGCCACGGTCTGCCCGACGGACAGTCCGAGGTTGCGCAGCGTGGTCGGGGCGAGCGCGATCTCGTCCGGCGCCGCCGGCATCCGGCCGGACTCGGCCACCGTGGGCAACGCGGTCCCCACCGGCGCGTATGTGTAGACGGTGACCGACCCGGTGCCGATCGACAGGACGTCCACCCGGGCGTCGTCGAGCGCAGTGACGTCGGGGTCGCCGGCGACGGTGCGCAGCGCCTCCGCGATCCCCGGTGGCTGCTGCCCGTTGAACCCGAGGAACGCCGTCGCCTGGTACGTCCGGCCGAACCGTTCGGGGTGCGAGACCGCGTCGGAGACGCCGGCCTGGAAGGTCAGCGCGGCCAGCACGCCGAGCACGCCGGCCACCGCGCCGGTCAGGGCCGGGCGCACCGGCACGGCGGACCGCCCCCGGCCCGGGTCCAGCGCGAACCGGGCGCCCACGACCACCGGCACGGGCAGGCCCAGGCGGGCCGCGGTGGAGGCGACCACCGACCGGCGGGCGACGACGTCGGACCGCGCCCGGGACAGCGCACTCCAGGCTGCCGCACCGGCGCCGGCCACGAGCAGCAGCACCAGCGCGGCGCCGCCGCCGGCGAGCACTGCCCAGTCCAGGTCGAGCCCCGGGTGCGGCTCGAGCAGCGCACCGGACGCGATCGGGAACTTCGCCGAGGCCAGGTACGCACCCACCGCGCCGAGCAGGCAGCCGGCGGTGCCGGCCAGCCCGCTGCCGGCGGCGCCGATGAGCACGGCCTGCCGCGGCGTCAGGCCCAGCGCCTGCAGCACCTGCACCTCGGCGACGGCGGCGGCCGCGTACCGGGCGATGGACTGTCCGATCAGGAACGTCGCGGCCGCGAACACCGCCAACGCGAAGGCGAGCAGCGCGGATCGTTCGAAGTCGGTGGTCCGGCGCGCCCCGGCCAGCTGGTCGGCCATGTCCCAGATGTCGATGTCGGTGCGGCCGCTGACCCGCGCGAGATCCGTCTTGAACCGCGGTATGTCGGCCCGCCCGTTGCGCAACCGCACCAGCGAGTTGATCGGGATCTGCTCGTCCCCGCCGATGAGGTTCTTCCGGTACGTCGCGAAGAACGCCGCGGTCGGCAGGATCCCGCCCTTGTACCCGGGGCTCTCCAGGTTGAACGGCGACCGCCCGACCCCGACGATGCGGACCTGCTGTCGGGGGCCGGTGCGCCGCTGGACGTAGGCGGCGAGGTCCCCGACTTCCTCCGGCGTCGACAGCACGACGGTGAGCCGGTCGCCGATCCGCTTGCCGTACGCGGGCAGGAAGGACGGACTGACCAGCACCTCGTCCACTCTGGACTGATCCGGGGCCCGGCCCCGCAGTATCACCGGGCGCTCGATCCGGTCCGGCCCGTCCGCGTCCACGATGGGGAAGCCGGCCGGGTTGTTCTCCTGCGGGATGCCCTCGACCGCGTAGTCGGACACCGGGAAGCGGGAGATGGCCTCGACCTCGGGCAGCGCGCGGATCTTCGCCCAGTCGAAGCCGGGCTGGTTGGGCAGCACCACGATCGTCGCCGGCAGCGTGACCGCCTGGAGCCGGTCCAGCGCGGTGCCGCCCCGGCGGGCGCCGGCCACCGACGCCAGCACCGTGCCGCTCGCGATCGCCACCAGCAGCGCGAGCACGGCCAGCGACCGCCACCGGCGGCGCAGGTCGAGCCGCAGCCAGGTGAGGATCGCGGTCACCGCGGCACCGCGGTGTCGCCGACCACCCGCCCGTCCCGCAGGCTGACGATCCGGCTGGCACCGGCGGCGACGTCGGCGGAGTGGGTGACCATGACGATGGTCTGGCCGTCGCCGTGCAGCCGGCGGAACAGCTCGAGCACCTCGAGGCCGCCCTCGCTGTCCAGCGCTCCGGTCGGCTCGTCGGCCAGCAGCAGCGTCGGGGAGTTGACCAGCGCGCGGGCGACGGCCAGCCGCTGCCGCTGGCCGCCGGACAGCACCGCCGGCACCTGCTCGGCCCGGTCGCCGAGCCCGAGCAGGTCGAGCAGGTCCCGGCCGCGCGCTTCGGCCGCGCGCCGCCGCATCCCGGCGATCACCGCCGGCAGCACGAGGTTGTCCAGCGCGGACACCCCGTCGATCAGGTTGAAGAACTGGAAGACGATGCCGACGTGGTGCCGGCGGAACCGGGCCAGCCAGTCCTCGTCCCGCCCCGACACGGTCTCGCCCGCGACCTCGACGGACCCGTCATCGGCGGTGTCGAGCCCGGCGACGAGGTTGAGCATGGTCGACTTCCCGCACCCGGACGGGCCCATGACCGCGACGAACTCGCCCAGCCCGACGTCGAGGTCGATCCCGCGCAGGGCCCGGACCGGCGCCAACTCGGCGGCGAACGTCTTGCGGACGCCCCGCAGCCGGACGGCCGAACCGGTCGGCGTCCCGCCCGCCGGCGGCTCCGGCAGCGTCTCCACCGCAGCGCCGTCGCCCGTCGTGGTCATCGCGATCCCCCTTCGGAGCCCGGGTCCGCCACGGCGGCGGCCGGGGCCGTGCCTGCATGGTCGCCCCCGGCGGCGTCCGGCCGCAGCAGGAACGCGTGGACCGGTGCGGTCCGGCCCTTGACCTGGCACGGCGGCAGCGCCTCCAGCGGCCAGCCGCGCACCGCGCGGGCGGTGCTCTCGCCGAGCACCGTGCTGCCGGCCGGCCGGGCCAGGTCCTGCAGCCGCTGGGCGAGGTTCACCGTGTCGCCGACCAGCGTGTACTCGACCCGCTCGTCGCTGCCGAGCAGCGCGGCGGCCACCTCACCGGTGGACAGCCCGATCCCGAGCCCGAAGGGGGCCAGGCCCTGGGCCGCCCACTCCGCGTCGAGCTGCCGCTGCCGGCGGTGCATGTCGAGGGCCGCTCGCACGGCGCGCTCGGCATGGTCCGGGACCGGGAACGGCGCGCCGAAGACCGCCATCACCGCGTCCCCGACGTACTGCATCACCGTGCCGCCCTCGCCCAGCACGGCCGCGTTCATGGCCCGCCGGTGCAGGTTGAGCTGGTCGGCGAGCGCGGCCGGGTCGGCCTTCTCGGCAATGGTGGAGTAGCCGCGCACGTCCGACATGAGGACGGTGACGGTCAGCCGCTCGGTCCGGCCGGCCGCGTGGCGGTCGTCCCGCAGCTTGTCGGCGAGGCCGCTGGGCAGCAGCCGGGAGAGCGTCTCGCCCTGCTCCTCCCGCTGCGCGATGGCAGCCTGCAGCAGCCGCAGCCGGCGCAGCGCGCTCGCCCGGCCGGAGGACGCGCCCCGGGCCAGGCCGAGGAAGAGCTGCTCGATCGCCGCGTTCACCGACTCCGGGGTCTGGCCCCGGCTGGCCGCGATCGCCTTCACCGGCCGGCCCTCGGCGACCTGCCGGAGCAGCTCCTCCGCCGCCTCGTCAAGCTCACCGTCGCTTCGAACCGGGGACACGAGGGCATGCACGATCTCCGGGTCCAGCATGGACCCGCCGGTGGCGACCTCCCGGATCGCGCGGCCGAGCCGGCCGGAGTCCGCGACCCGGTCCTTGAGCAGGTAGGCGTAGCCGGCGGCGCCCTCGTGCAGCAGCGCGACGGCGTACCCCGGCTCGTCGTACTGGGACAGGACGACGATCCCCGTGCCGGGCAGCCGCTTGCGCACCTCCTTCGCCGCTTCGATGCCCTCGTCCTGGAAGGTCGGGGGCATCCTGATGTCGGTGACCACCACCGCCGGGCGATGCTCGTCCGCGGCGGCCACGAGCTCGTCGTAGTCCCCCGCCAGCCCGACCACGTCGACGTCCGGGTCGCGGGCGAGCAGGGCCCGCACGCCTTCCCGGACGATGAGGTTGTCGTCCGCCAGCACCACGCTGATCCGCGCCACGGGTCCATTGGCGGGGTCGGGCGCCGTTCGAGGAAGGGCGTCAGGGTCCCGTCCGCCGGTGGTGCTGGCACCCCTGCCGGTCACCCGGCCTGCAACCTGCCCGCCGCGGCCCGCGCCGCCTAGCGTCGCCGGCGATGGGGCGGAGACTCATGGGGAGGGTGTCATGCAGGTGCGGTCGGAGGTCACGACGGTGTCCTGGATCCCGTCCGAGGCGGTGACGGGGCCGATGAAGGCGGCGTTCTCGCTGGGCGTCGGGCACTACGACGACCCGCCGCCTGACGAGCTCGGCGGCCTGGCGGAGCTCAGCGCGTTGCGCGACGCGGACGCGTTCCGGTACGCGAACCGGCTCGCCGCCTGGGCCGAGTTCGACGGCGACCAGGTCATCGGCTGCGGCTACGACGGCGGCGTGCTGATGGGCTCCACCACCGCGCGGCTCGGTCCGCTCGGGGTCACGCTGGCCGCCATCGCGCTGCCCGACCTCCAGCTCGAGCCCGAGATCGGGGCCGGCGAGGTCCGGTTCCGGCAGACCTGCGGCGGGCGCACGGCGATGCCCATGCCGCGTCGGGTCGCGCACCCGCCGTACGTCCGGCTGCAGCCGCCGCTGGTGTGGTCGACGCTGACGCTGACGCTGCGCTCCGACGGCACGTCGGCGTACGAGCTGGCCGGCGCGAGCCCGTTCCCGAGGCACTGGGTGTACGGGCCGGACGGCCGGCTGGCGCTCAAGGCCGGCCTCACCGACTTCGGCCGGTGGAGCGGCCAGCAGTCGGGGAGCACGCCGTGGGGCGACGAGGACTCGCCGGTCCTGGTGACCGCGGCCGAGACCGCGCTGGAGCGGCGGCTGTCGGGCCTGATCATGCGCGGCGGCAGGAAGCCGGCCGTGCGCACGCTGCCCGCCGAGACCGTGCTGACCACCCAGGGCGAGGCCGGCGACGAGATCTTCCTGCTGCTCGACGGCGTCGTGACGGTCGAGGTCGACGGCCGGCAGCTGGCCGAGATCGGCCCCGGCGCCGTGCTCGGCGAGCGGGCCGCGCTGGAGGGTGGCGTGCGGACGGCGACGGTCACCGCGGCCACGCCGGTCCGGGTCGCCGTCGTCCGGTCCGACTCGCTCGACCCCGACGCGCTGGCCGAGCTGGCCGCCGGACACCAGCGCGAGCAGACGCCTTCGTGAGGCTGCTGCCGCTCGGCGTCCGCGGGTCGACGGCGGCGCCCGGTGCGGACTTCGTCCGGTACGGCGGGAACACCAGCTGCGTCGCGGTGCAGACCGCGACCGACCGGTCGCCCGGGCTGCTGCTGGACGCCGGCACCGGCATCCGCCGGCTGCCGGCGCTGCTGGCCGGCCGGCCGTTCGACGGCACCGTCCTGCTCACCCACCTGCACTGGGACCACGTGCAGGGCCTGCCGTTCTGCCCGCCGATCGACCGGGACGACGCCCGGGTGTCGCTATGGCTGCCCGACCCGGGCCGGGACCCGGTGGGGGTGCTGGCCCGGGCCATGTCACCGCCGCACTTCCCGATCGGCCCGGACGGGCTGCACGGCCGGTGGACCTTCGGCGCGCTGCCGGCCGGCACGTCGGTGCACGGCGACGTCACGGTGACCGCCGCCGACGTGGCGCACAAGGGCGGCCGCACGTACGGCTACCGGATTGAGTCCGGCGGCCGGTCGGCCGCGTACCTGCCCGACCACGCGCCGGTGGAGGGGATGCCGCCCGGCCTGCTGCGGCTGGTCGGCGGTGTCGACGTGCTGCTGCACGACGGCCAGTTCCTGGCCTCCGAGCGCGACACCGCCGTCGCCTTCGGACACTCCACTGTGGACGACGCTGTGGCGCTGGCGGTGCGGGCGGGCGCCGGGCGGCTGGTGCTCACCCACCACGCGCCGGATCGCACCGACGACCAGCTGGACGCGCTCGCCCGCCGGCTGGCGACCGCGCCTCTGGCGGTGAGCCTCGCCGCGGAGGGAGTGCCGATCCCGGTGTGAGACATGGCTCCGGTGCGCGCGACGACGTACGCGGCGATCCGGAGGCCGTCGCCGTCGGAATCCCGGTGGTACGCCAGCCGGCGGCCAGCAGCCGGAGCGCGAGCCCGGCCGCTGCGCTCGGCCAGCAGGAACGGTAAGGCACTGTCCGGACCCGGGTTGCGCGCGACGACCCGCTCCACCCGCCGAAGTCTGCCGCAACGCACCCGGATCCGGACGGCTCGACGACGAGACGGGCAGGGTGCGCGCACAGCCTCGCCGCCCCCGGAGACCCAGCGGAACGTTCCGGGAACGCTCGCCGGCGACGCTCGGCGTGGACCGTAACCCTTCGATCCGAACGGGAGTGAGGATGAACAAGGCAGTGATCAGTCTGACGACAGGGCTGGAAGACCCCGAGAAGGTCACCGTCGCTCTCCTCGTCGCCGTGGCGGCGGCCGAGCAGGGACGTCCGACGCTGACCTTCCTGACCAAGGAGGCGGTGCGGCTGGCCATGGCCGGGGTGGCTCAGGGCGTGGCGTGCGACGGCTGCCCGTCGCTGCCGGAGCTGACCAAGCGCTACGAGGCGGCCGGCGGCAGCTACCTGGTCTGCCCGATCTGCTTCAACGCCAGGCACCTCGACGACGCCGCACTGGTGAGCAATGCGACCCTGGGCGGCACCGTCCCGATGTGGGAGTGGATCGGTGACCAGCCCGCCACCACGTTCAGCTACTGAGGAGGCGACGGCGCGCGCCGCGGACGGCGCCACCGCGGACCGGTTCGCACGCGCGCTCGCCGCCAGGGACGCCGCCACGCTGCGCGGCCTGCTTGCCGACGACATCGACTTCCAGGCGCTCACACCGGGACAGCACTGGTCGGCAACGGGCGCCGCCCAGGTGGTAGACGACGTCATCTTCAGGCACTGGTTCAGTGCGGGTGACGACATCCGTGGACTGGTGCACGTCACCAGCCGGCGGGTCGCCGACCGGCAACACCTCGCCTACCGTCTGCACGTGCGCAGGGACGGAGCCGACTTCCTGGTCGAGCAGCAGGCGTACTACTCCCTGTCCGGCACCGGCCGGATCGAGTGGATGCGCCTGTTGTGCTCCGGCTACCGCCTGGACCCGGACCTTTCAGCCGGCAGCTGGCCGACGGCCGAGCGGTAGCACACGCTGGTCATGGATGTGGCGCGGGCCGCGGGCCGGCACAATGGCACAGGTGGCCGCTGTCCGCGTCGAGCTCATGGGCGAGTTCCGGGTCGTGGTCGACGGTCGCGAGATCGCCGGCGACGACTGGCACGGGCGCCGGGCGGCGGAGCTCGTCCAGCTGCTCGCGCTCAGCGCCGGGCGCCGGCTGGTGCGGGAGCAGGCGATCGAGGCATTCTGGCCGCACCTCGACCCGCTCGCGGGCGCGGCCAACCTGCGCAAGGCGGCCTACCACGCCCGGTCGGCGTTGCATGCACGGGACGGAGTGGTGCTCGACCGCGTCAGTGTGGCGTTGTTCCCCTCCCGCGCGGTCGACGTCGATGTGGTGGACTTCGAACGCCGTGCGGCCGCCGCCCTTGCGGTCGCCGGTACGGAGCAGGCGATCGCGGTGGCGGCGTCCTACCCGGGCGACCTGCTCCCGCGGTCGCCGTACGAGGAGTGGACGCTGGCGCCCCGGCGGCGTCTGCGTGAGCTGCTCGTCGACCTGCTCCGGCGCGGCGAGCAGTGGGCGCGGTTGGTCGAGCTCGACCCGACTGACGAGGCGGCGTACCTGGCGCTGATCCGCGACGCGCTCGCCGACGGCGACCAGCACACCGCCATCCGTTGGTACGGGCGCCTTCGCGACATGCTCGCCACCGAGCTCGGCGTGCCGCCGTCGGCGGATGCGGAGAAGCTCTACGAAGCCTGCGTTGCCGACCTCCCGCCCGCCGAGCCGGTGTTCATCGGGCGGCAGCCGGAACTCGCGCGCGCCACGGCGGCGCTGCGCGCAGCGGGCGAGAGCGACGTCAGGGTGATCGTGCTGCGGGGCGCGGCGGGCATCGGCAAGTCGGCGTTCGCCCGGCAGCTCGCCCGACTGGCGAGGCGGGACGGCTGGCACGTCGCCGGGGTCACCGCCCGCGAGGTCGACGGGCCGTACGCGCCGGTCGTCCGGCTCGTCGGGCAGTTGCTCGCCTACCGGCCCGACGTCGTCGGCCGACTCCCCGACCAGGCTCGCGCCGCTGTCACCGAGCTCACCAGTGGGGTGGCTGGCGGCGGGCAGCGCTCGGGGCCGGTCACCAGACACCGGGTCGCCGGTGCCCTCCGCCGGCTCTACGACCGGCTCGGCGGCGCCGGCGTGCTGGTCACCGTCGACGATGCGGACCGGGCGGACGAGGCCACCAGGGACGTGCTGCTGCGCCTGCTCGACCGCGGTCAGGTGCCCGTGGTCACCGTCGTCGCGTACCGGGCCGAGCAGGTCGACGCCGCGCTCGTCCGGGAGCTGAGCCAGCTGGACCGGGCCGGGCGGGCCGTCCAGATCGACCTCGGGCCGCTCACGGACGAACAGGCCGAGGCGCTCGCGCTGGCCAGCGCGGCGGTGCGGCCGCAGGCCGAGGCCGTCTCGCGGCTGCTGGAACTGGCCGAGGGCAACCCCCTGCTCGTGGTCGAGCTGGCCCGCTGCGTCGGCGTCGGGACGGACGGGGCCCTCACCGTGGCCGCATCGGCATGGGACGCGATCGCGGTCCGGTTCCTCGACCTGGACGAGCGGACGCTCTCATCCCTGCGCCGGCTGGCCGTGGCCGGCGAGGACTTCGACGCCGCGGGCGTGGTCGCGGTCACCGGCTTGACCGACCCGGACGCGTTCGAGTTCCTCGACGCTGCGCTGGCGTCCGGAGCGCTGGTCGTCTCCGGCGCCCGCTACCGCTTCCGGCACGCGCTCGTCCGCCGAGCACTGGCTGCCCCGCTCGCACCGCACCAGCGGATCGCCGTCCACCGCGACACGGCCCGCCGGCTCGCCGACGCCGGCGACGATCCCGCCCTGATCGCCCACCACTGGCTCGCCGGCCGGCGCCCCGGCGACGCGGTGCCGTGGCTGCTGGCCGCCGCCCGCCGGGCGTCCGCGCTCGGCGCCTTCGCGGACGCCCGCGACCAACTGGAACGGCTGCTCGCCCATGCGCCGCAGCACACCGATGCGCTGGTGCTGTACGCGGAGGCGCTCGACGCGCTGGGCGATGCCCGTGCCGCGGACGCGTACGCGGCCGCGGCACGCGCCGCCGGTGAGCCGCGGTCCCACGAGATCCGTCCGAGGCTGGCGCTCGCCCTGCTCAAGACGGGCGACCCGGCCGGCGCGCTGGCGGAGCTGCGGGGCGCCACCCCGACGACGACCACCGGCCTGGTGAACCAGGCGTTGACGCTGAGCGGCGCCGCAGTCCTGGGGGCGGGCGACCCCGGGCTGGCGGCCGCGACGGCGGAGGAAGCACGCCGTTCCGCCCTCCGCACCCGGGAGCCGGGCGCGTTGGTCGAAGCCTCCTGGGCCGTGTCACTCGCCGCACATGCGGGCGGCGAGCTGACCGACCGGCTGGTGGCCGACCTGCTGGCGACCCGGGACACACCGGAGCTTGCGATCCGGGTATTCGACGGCCATCTCTGCGCGACCGAGCGGCTGCTCTACGGCGCGCGGCCGTACCCGGACATCATCGAGTTCGCCACCTCCCTGGCCGGCGAGGCGGAGCGACTCGGTGCCGCCCGCGGACGCGCTTTCGCGCTCACCCTGCGCGGAGAGGCCAACCTGCTGGCCGGCCGGCTCGCCGACGCCGACGCCGACCTCGCAGACGGCGCTGCTCTCCACCATGCGATCGCGGCCGCCGCCGGGGAGTCGCTGGCGCTGCAGCGCCGTGCTCAGGTCGCGCACTACCGAGACCGGCCCGACGAGGCGGCCACGTTCCTGGCCGACGCGCTCGCCGCCGCCCGCGACTCCGACCTCGGTCGGCACCTGCTCGACCGCATCTACGGGACCCGGATCGCGCTCAGCGACCCCGGTCACGCCGCCTCCGCCATCGACGAGGCCGAGGTGTCCGTGCGCGGGCCGGCGGAGACGTGCCCCGCCTGTCGCATCACCCTCACCGTACCGGCAGCGATCGGCGCGGCCCGGGCAGGAGACTTCGACCGGGCCAGTGCCTACGCGCAGGAGTCCGAGTTGCTCGCTGCGGTCGTGCTGCGCCTCCCGGCCTGGTACGCGTCCGTCGACGAGGTGCACGCACACTGCGCGCTCGCCCGCGGCGACCACCAGACGGCCCGGGCACGGTTCGGAACGGCCAGCGAAGGCTTCCGAGCCGCTGGGCAACCGCTCGACGACGCCCGGTGCCGGGAGTGGCAGTCGGCTTGCTGACACGCACCGTACTGCCCGCACCACCTACGGTGCCTTCGCCCTGGTGATGGGCGTCGTGCACCGCCCGGGTCTGACCGCGGCCAGCGTGGCGGAGATCGCCGCGCAGGTCCTCCGCCGTCAACGCCGCCAGCAACTCCGCCGCCGGCGGACCCAGCCCCAACCGGACTCCGAGGAGCTGCTCCGGCTGGCCGGCTCCCTGGATCGAGTGTCCCCGCACGTCCTCGCGACCGCGATCGTCCGCGCCGCTACGGCTCGCGGCCTCGCCCTACATTCAGCCTCATCCCCGAGACCCGGAGTCCACCGCCGCAAACCCCCGGTACTCCTCGCACTGACCGTCGACAATCGCAGGCGTCGGAAGACCTCGAGCCCGCCGACGGCGCGGCCGAACGCGGTCGGTAGTGAGAGTTGGCGTTCAGCCGCATCGGATAGTGCTACGCCGTTGAGTACGCTGTGCTGGCGCGTCATACCGCCATCGGCGTCTTCACCCATCCGGAATTGTACGGGGTGAGGAATTGCCAGTCGAGCCGCTGGCTGCCGATGCGCCAGTGCCCGTCGGTCTTGCGGTAATGCATGTCCCAGGTCAGGGCGAGGAACATTGCCTCGCCGCCGATTGTGTGGGTTCCCCACATGTACCACTGGCCGGTGGCCTCGGTTCCGCTGTCGGCGAGGCGCACGGTGTGGGTGGCGAGATGATGCTTGGAGAAGGTGATCTGCTCGGTCACGGTGTCGAAGAAGCCGTGGATGGCTTCGAGGCCCTCGAACCGCCCAAATGGGCCCCCGTCGAACACACCGTCGTCGGTGAACAGGCTCGCCACGCCGTCTGCGTGGTAGCTGTTGTCGAAGTGCCGGGCGAGCTGCATGGTGATCTCGGTGATCTGCTCGAGATCTTCCAGCCGTTGTACGCGCTGTTCCAGCGTTAGCATCGTTGTCTCCTTCCTGGTCGGCGAACCCGGGCAGGTGCCAGACTAGAAGCGCTGGTTTGGCAGACGTTTGGCGGAATGTTGGCGGGCAGGCGGGTGCGGGTTCAGCTGTGCGGCCGGATGTGCGTCCAGAGCGACGATGGCGTGATGATCGACAGCTCGGCGTTCCCCGGCCGCCAGGGCCGGATCGTGTTCGCATACCTGGTGAGCACCCCGCACCCCGTCCCCCGTGAGGTGCTGGCCGACCTGCTGTGGCCAGAGCGGCTGCCGGATGCGTGGCGGCGTGACCTGGCAGCGGTGGTGTCGAAACTGCGGGCGCTGCTGGCCCGACTCGGCCTCGATGCCACCACTGCGCTGCGCGGCGGTGGCGACTCCTACCAGCTCGTCGTGTCGCCGCGCCCGGAGGTCGACGCCGACGCCGTAGTGGCGCGGCTGGCGGAGGCAGAGTCGGCGTTGCGGCGGGGGGATCTCGGCGGCGCGCTGCAGGCAGCGCAGTCCGTGGTGGAGGTCGCGCGCCGGGCGTTCCTACCCGGGGAGGCCGGCGACTGGGTCGCTCAGCGGCGGGACGCGCTGGAGGGCCTACTGCTGGCCGCGTTGGAGATCATCGCCGAAGTCGCGGAGCCGACTGTCGCGGTCCGAGCGGCGCAGGAGGCGTCCACGCTGCGGCCGCTGCGCGAAACAAGCCATCTGAAGCTGATCCGGGCCCATCTGCGGGCCGGCAACCGAGCCGAGGCGCTGGGCGCGTACATCCGCTGCCGGCAGTTGCTGGCTGAGGAGCTGGGCGTGGACCCGTCACCGGCGCTGCAGGCAGTGCACCTGGAAGTGCTTCGGGAGCCCGAGCGATGGCAGGGCACGGTTCACCTGCCCCTTCCGGCTCTCGTGTCGCTGGCGGTCAAGGGCTCACTCGTGGGCCGGCAGGCCGAGCTCGGCCGGCTCAATGACCTGCTCGGCCAGACCGGGTCCGGACCGCGGCTGGCCTACCTGTGCGGGGATCCGGGCATCGGCAAGACCCGTCTTGCGGCCGAGTTCGCCAGCGCCGCCTACCGGGCGGGGGCGATTGTGCTTGCCGGCCGTTGTGACAGGGAGCAGATCGTGCCCTACCAGCCCTTCGCCGAGGCGCTGAAGCATCTAGCGGCTTCCCTACCCGCCGGGACGTTGGGCGCCATCACGGGCAGCTGGGCTCCCGATCTGGCGCGGCTTGTCCCCCAGCTCGGTGACCGGCTGCCGGGCCTCGCCGCGCCGTCCACTGCAGGGCCGGAAACCGCGCGGTACCGGCTGTTCGAGGGAGTCATGGCCGCGCTGGTCGCGTTGTCGCGCGCCGCGCCGGTGGTGCTGCTGATCGACGATCTGCAGTGGGCCGACAGCTCGACGCTCGCGCTGCTGCGCCACCTGATGCGCCATACCGACCATGCGCCCGTACTGGTCGTGGCCGCCTGCCGCGATGGCGAGGTCGGCACCGGACACCCACTCACCGCCGTCCTGGCTGATCTGCATCAGCAGGACCTCGTGACGGTCGTGCCGGTACCCGGCCTGGATCAGAGCGAGGTCGCGGCCATGCTGGAGGGACGCGCCGTGCTGGCCGCTGAGGTCCACCAGTGCACTGCGGGCAACCCGTTCTTCGTCCACCAGCTCATCGGCCATCTGATTGAAACCGGTTCAGGCAGCCTGGCTCGCGCGGGGGTGCCCGCGGGCGTGCACTGGGTTGTCCGGCGCAGGCTCGCCCTCGTCGGGACCGACACCTGGAGCGCCCTGACGGTGGCAGCCGTGATCGGGCACCGATTTGGCGCGGGCCTGGTCGGGCGTGTTACCGGGCTGGGCGAGCAGGCCGCCCTCGAGGCACTTGAAAGCGCCTGCGCCGCCCGCCTGGTAACCGAGCTGCCCGATGGTGATGGCTTCGCCTTCATACATGACTTGGTCCGCGAGGCCATCTACGCACAGCTGGGGGCAAACCGCCGCGCCCTGCTGCACCTGGCAATAGCCGACAGCCTGGAAATGCTGGCACCAGACTCGGCGGGAGAACTCGCCCGGCATTACCGCGCCGCGGGGGCCAGCGCCAGCGGAAAGGCCGTGCGCTACGCGATCGCGGCCGCAGAGGCTGCCGCGGCCCAGCTCGCCCACGACGATGCTGCCCGCTACTACGATGACGCGCTCTGCGCGCTGCCGCCGGGCGAACCCCCGGCCAGCCGCGGCGCCTTGCTGTTGGCACTGGGAGCGGCTCGCATGCGGGCCGGCGATCCGCGGGCCCGCACGGCCTTCTACAACGCTGCGGCGCAGGCGCGCACAAGCGGCGACTCGTTGCTGCTCGCTCGGGCCGCGCTGGGCGTGACGGCGACCTGGGCGCCCACCGGGACCGTCGACCCGGAGCGCATCGGGCTGCTCTCGGAAGCGCTGACGGCACTGCCCGCCGGGCGGGACCTGCTCAGAGCACAGCTGCTGTCGGGGGTGGCCCGCGCCCGGTACTGGGAAGCAGATCCTGCCCCGCGGGCGAAGCTGAGCGCACAAGCGGTCGAGATCGCCCGTCGCCTCGGCGACCCGGCGACTCTGGCGACCTGCCTGGACGCGCACAACTCGTCGATCTGGGCGCCCGGTGACGCGGCAGCCCGTCAGGCCACCGCAGGTGAGATCGTCGACCTGGCCACCTCGGCCAGAGAACCGGAGCTCGCGGTGCAGGGGCGTGCTTGGGGCATCACGGCCGCGGCCGAACTGGGCGACCGCGACGCGCTTGACCGCGAACTCACCGCCTACGCGGCGCTCGCGGACCTGCTCCGCCAGCCGCGCTACCGCTGGTATGCGCGGAGCCGCCAAGCCATGCGAGCCATCATGACGGGGGACTTCCCCGGCGGGGAACGCATAGCCGCTGACGGCCGCGACATCGCCGACCGGGCGGGCGAGCCCGACGCCGAGAATCTCCTGGTCGCGGTGCTGTTCCCGGTCTGGATCGAGCGGCCGGGCGATGGCAGTGCCCGCACCCGCCTCAGCTCGGCGATCGACTCCGTATCCAACGACCGCGTGCGCGACACATTGACCTGCGCCCGGCTGCTGCTGGCGAGCACGACCGGTGCCGATCTCGCCGAATACCGGACCGCGCTGCGGTCCCTCGGGGATCAGATCGCCAAGCCTCGCGACATGCACTGGGCATTCAACATGGCCTGCCTCGCCGGCGCCGCCGCACGGCAGAAGGACATGCCGCAGGCGGCACGGCTGGCTGACGCGCTCGAGCCCTACGCCGCCACAGGCATCGTCTGGGCCGGGGCAGCGGCATTCTTCGGCTCAGCCGCGCACTGGCTGGGCTTGCTAGCCGCAACGCTGGACCGCCACCAGGTGGCCGAACAGTACCTGGCCACCGCCCTGGCCTTCCACGAACGCCTGGGCGCGGCCCCCTGGATCGCCCGCACCAACGTCGAGCAGGCCCGTCTGCTGCTCGGCGCCGGGAACCACGCCCGCGCGTTACGGCTGCTGGCCTCGGCGGCCGAAACAGCTACACGGTGCGGCATGAGCACTCTCGCCGCTGACATCAGCTCACTGACCGCGTCCCAACCTGGGGCGGCCACCATGCCCGCTCCCCCGGACGCGTAGCACGCCGAGCAAGGTATCGACCAAGGCAATCACCGCCACCTGCGGACACGGCATTGCGCGTTCGCCGCGGCCACCTGGTCCCAGGCGCCGAAGGACATCACGCGCCCGCTGGCGTCGGTAACTCGGGTCGGCCCGTCGGTTGGCGCGACGCAATATGCCGGGCGACATGATCGGCGTCCCTTCCGACCCCGCCGATCAGCACCGAGGACAAAGCGTACAGGAAATACATCCCGACGAAATAAAGACCAGGCTCAGATTCCACCACCCCACGGTCGTGCACCGGGTCCCCATCCTCGTTGAAGACTGGAACATTGATCCACGTGAGGTCCGGTGCGAATCCGGTGCACCAGATCACGTTCGCAACGTCGAGAACCCGCCCATCCTCCAGCGCCGGTAGGCCATCGAGGACGCCGGCGGTCCTAGGCGCGAGTTCGACCCCCGCGGCGGTGAGGTCCTTCCTCCTGATGCGCGCGAGGGGGATGCCTCTCGACCGGAACGTCCGTTGCACCTTCCGGCCGACGGGCGTCCGCACCGTCAGGATGTGCATAGCCGCGAACCACATCAGGGGAGTGACCATCCTGTCCGGCCCGCTCCCGGGACGGACCGGCTCCCGCCCTGTGTCCCTACCCGACAGCCAGGTCTGATGACGGCGGGACGCCTCCAAGGCGATCTCGGCGCCCGAGTTGCCGGCGCCCACGACGAGGACGCCGCCCTCCCGCAACTGGGACGGATTCCGGTACTCGCTCGAATGCATCTGCACGATCGCCGGATCGAGCTCCGGCGCGAACACCGGGACCCGGGGGTTGTGATAGGCGCCCGGGGCCACCACCACGTTGACGGCCTCGAAGCGGCGGTCGGCGGAGGTCACCACGAACCGGTCCCCGATTCTGGCGAGGCCGTCCACCCGGACGCCGGTTCGAACAGGAATATCGAAGCGCGCCGCGTAGGCCGCCAGGTAGTCGGCCACATCGTCCTTCGTGGGAAACGAGGACGCCGGCGCGGGGAACGGCATGCCCGGCAGCCCATCGAGGCGAGCCGGGGTGAACACTCTGAGCGAGTCCCAACGCTGACGCCAGGAGTCGCCGATCCGCTCGTTCGCGTCCAGGATCACGAAGGGTCGACCTTGCCTCGTCAGGTGGTAGCCGACGGCCAGACCGGACTGACCCCCGCCGATGACAATGGTCTCGATCCGCTCTGGAGTCCCGCTCACCTCGCCCACCTGACCGGTCATGATGTCCCTCCGCCGCTTCCGAGCGCGATGCGCAGCGCTGCCAAGAACGCCGCCGGATGCTCGACGGCGGGGTCGTCGCGGGCGTTCTCGATCACGTGCAGCGGCCAGCCGTAGCGGGCACTCGCTGCCTCGGCGACGTTGAGCCGTACCCCCAGGTCATGTCGGCCCCAGATCAAGGCCGTTGGAACGGCGATGCGGTGAAGATCCTCCGCCGGGATGGTCGAGGCGAGCACCCTGAAGAGGCTGCGTATGGTCGCTTTGACGCTCGGTGTGCGGAAACGGTCCAGGGCGTAATCCGCCATCCACTCATAGCGCTCACCCATCGCGGTGCGCACGCCGTCCAGATCGACGAAGCAGTAGTTTCGGAAGCTGCGCTGCAGCCCACGCTCGCTCGGTCGTAACAGGATCCCGATGAAGGAGAGCGCCATCCCGGGCGGGGGTCGAAAGCGATCCAGACCATAGGTGTCCACCAAGACGAGGCGATCGACACGGTCGCCGTGGTCGATCGTGAAGCGAGCGGCGAGAGCGCCCCCTACGCCCTTGCCCACCAGCACCGGCGGGATCGCACACGTCTGGTCGACGAGTTCATCAAGCCACGCCAGGGCAGCGTCGGCGTCGAGAGGACCGTCAGCCACTTCCGACGCCCCGAGGCCAGGCAGGTCGGGCGCGATGACGTGGTGTGTTGTGACCAGCTCCGGGATCACCCGCATCCAGACGGCCGCGAACTCCCCCGCCAGCAAGACGATCGGTGGGCCGTCGCCGCCTTCCAGCACGGCCGTGGACACGCCAGCCGATTGCAGCCGTCGCTCGGTGACCGGCAGACCGGACAACAGCCGCGCCCGGGCATCCTCACCGGCCGAACGTCGAGTCGAGGCTCTGTGCAACGTTGCCATACGCGCACGGTACGAACCACCGTGAAGGCCCGCATCGAGCGAACTACCCAAACGTCGCCGCATCGCGGACTGGGTGGTTTCACCCAGCTGGGTCAGACAAGCCGGTGCTCGTACGCGTATGCGGTGGCCGCAGCCCGCGACGACACACCCAGCTTGGCGAAGATGTTACTGACATGCCGATCCACGGTCCGCTCACTGAGGACCAGGCCGGCGGCGATGGCCTTGTTCGTCCGGCCAGCGGCGACCAGCCGCAGAACCTGCAACTCACGCGGTGTCAGCGCATGGGGTTCACTGGACGTCGCCCGCCGAACCAGCGCATCCACGCGCGCCAGCTCCGGCGTGGCGCCCAACTGCTCGAAGACCGCACGGGCCGCGTCGAGCTCCATCCCGGCGGCGTCCTCGTCGCCGAGCGCCCGACAGGCCAGGGCGACCAGAACCCGAACCCGAGCAGCCTCGTATGGCGCGTCGAGCTCCCGCCACGCCGTCCACGCCCGGCGCAGCGTGTCATATGCGGCCCGGGCATCCCCCTCGGCGACGAGAACCGCCCCGGTGGCCCTGGCCGCCACCGCCTTCAGCAGCGGCGCGTCGAGGTCGGCGGCGATGTGCGACAGCTCGTCGGCGGCGCCGCGGGCCGCACCAAGGTCATTTGCGGCGAGCCCGATCTCGACGTACGCGGCCAGCACCCTGGATCGGGCGACCCGGTCCTGCGCCTCGGACACCACCCGGCGAATCGCCGCCGCGGCGACCCCCACGTCGCCCTGGGCCAGCCGCAGTTCGGCCAGGCCGGGCTGCGGGCTGTATCCCCACTGGTTGGCCTGCCGGTAGGCCTCCTCAGCCTCGGCGAACTCCCCCCGCAGCCGATGCAGCTCACCCTGCTGATAGAAGACCATCCCGACCGCAGGGTGTCCGGATAGCCGCTCGCGCGCCCACTGCGCCTCCTCCATGGCGTCGGGCCAGTCGCCGTGCAGCCGCATGATCTCCGCCCGATACACGAGGCACTGACCCCGGAACGGGACCAAGTCGGGCTGCGACTCGCACCAGCGGGTCAGCGCCGCCGTCCACTCCCGCGCACGCCGCAGATCGAAGATCTCCTGGCAGGCCTCGATCGCGGCGCAGTACACCCCGCCGGCCACCAAGGGAGACACCTCACCGGCAGTGACGGCAACCATGGCCTCGTCGAGCAACCTCAGGCCGCTCGCCGTCTGCCCTAACCGGATCAACGCCCAGCCCTGGCCGTTCCTGGCCATGGTCACCAGGTCCGCATCGTCGAAGCGGGCGCCGATCTCGGCGGCCTGACCGAAGGTGGCGTGCGCCGTCGCGGGGTCCTCGTCAAAGCACTGGATCGCGGCCGGCAC
Organism: uncultured Actinomycetota bacterium; assembly: GCA_963728945.1. Taxonomy (GTDB): domain Bacteria; phylum Actinomycetota; class Actinomycetes; order Mycobacteriales; family CADCTP01; genus CADCTP01. The sequence goes on from CAVSMA010000001.1 coordinate 365,390, forward strand.
GAGCAGCCATCCACGCTCCACGCAGTCGAGGTCGCCCTCGTCCACGATGCGCCCGGCCCGGGCGAGCCAGCCCCCGCCCTGGGCCATCTCACCCATCAACAGAAGCTCCGTGCCCAGCCGCAGGGCGCACCGGGCGGCGCTGACGGGATCTCCCAGACGCACGCACTCATGGTGGGCGCGGGCCCAGATGTCGATGCTGTCCTCGTCCCGCCCGACCAGGTACGCGGCCACCGCCAGCCGCTCCAGGTCATCGAGCTCCAGCGGCGTCTCCCTGTCCGCCGCCGACAATTGGGCGTACGCATCCCCCCACGCCTGGCGCCCGAAGGCCGCCCGGCCACCATCGAGCGCATGCTCTCCTCGGGCCATGGCCATCGGCTCTCCCGCTCAGAAGGCCGTCACCGCGGATCCGCATTCATGCTGGACAACCGCCGGCAGGCTACCCGTTTCAGCAGGTTTATCGAATCGTGGCTCCGCGCCAGTTGGCCGCCCTGCTCGACGACGCCGACGGCCGGCGCGGCGGTGGCCGGCGGCAGCCCATGACCTCCCGGCCACCAGGGATGGTACAACCTCGAAACACACAAGGGTCCGTGCCGGCGACGCCGCCGAGCTGGTGGTCGCCGTCGGCGCGGTGAGCGGGCACGAGGCCAGGTCGCCTGGGCCACCGCTGCGGGGGTTCCGTGGTGAGGAACACCCATCGGCGGCTGACGCCGCTGCGGGGGTTCCGTGGTGAGGAACACCCATCGGCGGCTGACGCGATTGGGTATCCAGCCCGAGGCGGGTTCGGCGGCCGATTCCTAGCGTCGGAGCCATGGTTACCCATCACATCCGGACCGGAGGGGCTGAGCCGTCCCGCGACCCGGGCGGGTCCGTGGCGGCGTTCCTCGACGCCCAGCAGCGGGTCCTCGACCGCTACCGAGTCACGGCACGGCGTCGGTTCGTCGAGCTGCCGTCGGGGATGCAGGCGCAGGTGCTGGTGGCAGGCGAGGGACCACCACTGGTGATGGTGATCGGCGGCGCTGTCCCGGCGGCGTTCTGGATCCCGCTGATGGCCAGGCTCCCGGGTCGGACGCTGTACGCGATCGAGCTGCCCGGCTTCGGGCTCACCGATCCGATCGGATACCACCCGGGAACGCTGCGGCGGACCGCTGTGGACTACCTGGCCGGCGTCCTGGACGTCCTCGGCCTGGCGGCGAGCCAGTTCGTGACCCAGTCGATGGGCTCTCAGTGGACCGCCTGGCTGGCGGCCGACCGACCCGGAAGGGTCGCCTCGCAGGTGATGGTCGGCTGTCCGGCGTTCTTCCTGGACACCTCGGCGGTCCTGGCGTTCCGGCTCGCCTCGGTTCCCGGCCTCGGGTCGCTGCTGATGGCGCTGCAGAGGCCGTCGCCGAAGGGTGCCGAGGCGGTGATGCGGATGGTCGGGGAGGATCCCGCCGGCCTCGTCGAGCTCCGCGACGTACTCCTCGCCACGCAGCGGGTGCCGACCTACATCCCCAGTCTGCTGGCCCTGATGCGCGCGGTGATGAGCTGGACCCGGCCGCGCCCGGCGGTCGTGACCACTCCCGACCAACTGAGAACGATCAGCCATCCGGTGCGGCTGATCTGGGGCGAGCGGGACAGCTTCGGACGCCCCGAGGCTGGTCGTCGGATCGCCGACCTGATCCCCGGGGCTGACCTGCGCGTGGTGCCCGGAGGCCATGCTCCCTGGTTCCACCACGCCGACCGGGTCGCCGAACTGACCCGAGAACACCTGGAAGCGGGGCGCTGAGCGCCCCCATCTCTCTGGCTTCCGATCTCGATCCTCAGCCTCCACACCTCACTCGCTGACCATCGAAGGAGAAGAGACCGATGACCACCCAACACATCGAGACCCTGATCGTCGGCGCCGGGCAGGCGGGCCTGGCCACCGGCTACCACTTGACCCGGCGGGGACGGGAGGTCCTGATCGTCGACGGCAACGGCCGGACGGGCGACAACTGGCGCTGCCACTACGACTCGTTGAAGCTCTACTCGCCGGCGAAGTTCGACGGGCTGCCGGGCATGGACTTCCCCGGTGACCCGTGGCACTTCCCGGGCAAGGACGAGGTCGCAGACTTCCTCGAGCTGTACGCCGTCGAGATGGAACTGCCGGTGCGGATGCAGACCCGGGTGGACCGAGTGGTGCCCCGCGACGGCGGCGGGTTCACCGCCCACCTCGGGTCCGACCGCGTCGAGTGTGACAACCTTGTCCTCGCTACCGGAACCTTCGGCCGCACTCCCCGGGTGCCCGCCGCGGCGAGCTCGCTCTCCCCGCGGATCCGGCAGCTCCACTCCACCGAGTACAAGAACCCGGCCCAGCTCCAGCCCGGGACGACCATGGTCGTCGGCGCCTCGCACTCCGGGTACGACATCGCCTACGAGCTGGCAGCGGACCGGCCCACCATCCTGGTGGGTCCCGATCGCGGGAACATCCCGCTCGACTGGGACTCGGCCAGATTCAAGATCGCGATGCCGGTCGTCGTCTTCCTGTGGAAGCACGTGCTGACCCGGCGCACTCCCATGGGCCGCAAGGAGATGCAGAAGGCGCGCCACCAGGGTGCACCGACCACCCGGGTGAAGCCGCACCACCTTGCCGAGCGTGGCGTGGAACGGATCCAGCAGAAGGTCACCGGCGTCTCCGCCGACGGCAAGCCACTGCTCGAGGACGGGCGGGTCCTCGACGTCACCAACGTCATCTGGGCAACCGGCTACCGGCCCGACTTCAGCTGGATCGAGGCGCCGATCACCGGCGACGACGAGTGGCCACGCGAGTACCGGGGCGTGGCCGAGGAGGTGCCCGGGCTCTTCTTCTGCGGTCTCTCGTTCCAGTTCTCGTTCAGCTCCATGGTGCTCCCGGGCGTCGGGCGGGACGCGGCGTACATCGCCGGCAAGATCGACCAGCGCGTGACGGCCAAGGCCAGGGTGGCTGCCTGACGACGCGTCCCGATGACGAGTGAGCAAGCCCGCGGCGGTGACCACCGAACATCGAGTCGCTGCAACCCGGCGCGCGGCCGGGACTGACTAGGGTTGACGTCGACGAGCACGTGAATGCGGGACGTGGATGCGATGGGTGTCATCGAGGATCTCCACCGGGCCAGGGAGGCATACGAGCGGCGCGAGTGGGTGGCGGCCTACCGGGCCCTCGCCGACCTGAACGACACGGAGTTGAAGGCAGACGACTTCCTGGCGCTGGCGACCACCGCCTACCTCCTCGGTCGGCGCAACGACTGTGTGCTCGCGCTCCAGCGGGCGTACCAGACGAGCCTGGAGTCCGGTGATCGGCGCACGGCCGTGCGAGCGGCGTACCTGATGACCATCGCGCTGTGGCAGGCCGGTGAGCTGGCCGTCGGCGGCGGATGGCACGCCCGGGTCGTGCGGCTGCTCGACGAGATCGACGACGATGCGGCCGAGCGTGGCTACCTGTGCGACCTGGACATGATGGCGCACGTCCTCAACGGTGAGTTCGGCGAGGCGTTCCCCCTGGCGCCCCGGACCGCGGACTACGGCCGCCGCTACGACGAGCCCGACCTGCTCGCGCTCGGACTGCACGCGGAGGGCCGACTGATGCTCTACTCGGGCTCGGTGGCCGCTGGCCTGAAGCGGATGGACGAAGCGCTCGCCGGCGTGATGGCAGGCGCGGTGACCCCGGTGACGGCCGGGCGGGTCTACTGCTCGACGATCGAGGCCTGCCAGGAGGTCTCCGACTTCGGTCGGGCCGGCGAATGGACCCACGCGCTGACCACCTGGTGCGAGACCCAGCCGGGGCTCGTCGCGTTCACCGGCCAGTGTGCGACCCACCGAGGCCAGCTGCTCCGCCTGCATGGCGAGTATGCGGAGGCGATGGCGGAACTCGACCGAGCCATCGACCGATATCGGGCCGTCGGGGGCGACCCGGCGCTCGGCCTCGCCCACTACGAGCGCGGTGAGACCCACCGGCTGCGCGGCGAGTACGACGACGCCGAGGCCGCCTACACCCAGGCCACCGAGCACGGGCATTCCGGCCAGCCGGGCCGAGCCCTGCTCTGGCTGGCCCGCGGGCGACCCGACTCGGCCGCGGCGGCGGTACGTCGGCTGCTCGCCGAACTCCACGACCCCGTACACCGCTCGCAGGTGCTGCCCGCCGCGGTCGAGGTGCTGTCGGCCACCGGCGACACCGATGCCGCGTCTCGGCTCTGCGAGGAGCTCCGCGAGATCGGGAAGGCTTTCGGCTGTACCGCCCTGCGGGCGGCCGGACACTACGCCCTCGCGGCCGCCGAACTGGCCCAGGGTGCACCGGAGCCGGCACTCCAGGCCGCTCGCGAAGCGGTCGACGCCTGGTCGCAGCTCTCTGCGCCCTACGAGGTCGCTCGCAGCCGCAGGGTGGTCGGCCAGGCACTGCGCCTGCTCGGTGACGAGGAGTCAGCGGTCGCCGACCTGACCGCGGCCCGGAGGGTCTTCGCCGCCCTCGGGGCGGGTCCGGCCGAGCAGGAGACCGCCGCCCTGCTCGGGCAGGTGGAGGCACCGCGCGGGCTCAGTCCGCGAGAGGTCCAGGTGCTCCGGCTGGTCGCCGCCGGCAAGACGAACCCCGAGATCGCCGCAGAGCTCGTGCTCTCGGAGAAGACCGTGTCGCGGCACCTCTCCAACATCTTCACCAAACTGGATGTCGGGTCCCGGACCGCAGCGGCCGCCTTCGCCTACGAGCATCGGCTGCTCTGACCCGGCGCCCGGACCGCGGCCGGGTGATGGCCAGGTCCGGCAACGACTTGCGCTCGACCGCCGCGACCACCTCGCCCCTCGACCGCGACCGCGTAGTCCCCCCGGGACAGCGCCCGGCGGACCGTACGGACCTGCTGGCCGTCCGGCCGATCCTGCTGCGATCGGTGGACTGCGTTGCCACCCGCGCATCGACCGTCCGCGGCGTCGGTTCGCTACGCCGCGGCGGCGAGACGGTCCCGCCGGTCGTAGCGCCCCGCGCCGACCGCCGTGGTCACCAGGGCCACGACGACCATGACGGCCGACGCCGTCCAGTTGACCGGCGCCTCCGGCACGGCAGCCAGGTGGACGAACGGAGACGGTTGCCCGATCCACGAGGGCAGCCCTGAGCTCTGCACGATCACGTCGAGCAGGAAGCCGCCCACCGCCGGCATCGAGCCGACGGCGACCACGGCCCGCGGCGTCCACCCCAGCGCCACGACCGAGGCACCGAGGCACAGCAGAACGACGGGTAGCACGTTCGCGGTGCCGGCGACCGCGTCGACGAGGGCCACGGACGCCCCGGCGGCGCTCGCTCCGGTCCACGCCGCCGCGGCCGCCACCAGCAGGAGCAGGGCGGCCGCGGCGAGGGTGACGACGATCTCGGCGGCGACCAGGCGCCGCCGGGTGACCGGGGCGGCGAGCAGGAGGTCGAGCCGCCGCGCACCTTCGTCGGCCGCCAGCGCTGAGAACCGGACCGCGACGAAGACGCCGACCGGTACGGCCAGGAGCAGGAACAGGGACGCGAGGTAGCCCTCGACCGTGTGCAGCCGGGCGAAACCGGCCTGCGCGGCGAGGTCAGCGAACCGCGGGTTGTCCCGCAGGAACTCCGTGAGCGAGACCGACAGCGCGCCGACGAGCACGAAGTACGCGCCGACGCCGACCGCCCAGCCGAGACCGACCCGCCACAGCCGGCGGGCAGCGAACCGTGTCATCGACCCGAGCAGCGCCGTCCGCGGCCGGCGGCCCGCCGACCCGCCGATGAGGGCGCCGCGGAGATCCCGGCGGCGGGCCGCCGCGGCCGTGCCGACGACTCCGCCGGCGCAGCCAAGGAGCAGCAGGAACAGGGGCATGACGTTGTCGTCCGCGTACGGACGGCTCAGCGACAGCAGCCCGAACGGCGACAGCCAGCGCACCGCTTCGAGCTCGGGCAGACCGTCACCGACGCTGCGCAGCATCAGCGCCGCACCGAGCACGCCGGCCGACGCGCCGGTCGCCGCGGCGCGAGTCGGGAGAACCTGCGCGGCCAGGCTTCCGGTGACGGCGAAGAACGCGCCGGTCAGCCCCAGGCCGGCTCCGTGAACGAGCGCTCCGGGCAGCGCAGTCCCGGCCGCCAGCAGCGCCACCGCCACGACCATCCCCGCGCCCATCGCCGCCGCGACCAAAGTCGCGGTGCGCCGCAGGGTGAGCTCGACGAGGGTGAGCCGACCGGCGAGCAGCAGGTCCAGCCGTCCGGCGTCCTCGTCCCCGCGCGTCAGCCGGGTCGCGGCCAGCAACGCCCACACCGACAGCAGGACCGCCAGGGGAGTGCCGGTGCGCCAGACCGTGAAGCCGCCGGGCGAGTCGAGCGCGACGGGCTCACCGAACAGCATCCGGATCGCCGGGTTGCCCGCGAGCGCGCGCAGGTTCGCGGCGTCGAGCTGGTCAGCGACGACCGCGCGGTAGGTCCCGACGACGACCGCGGACATCCCCGCCGCGAGCGCCACGAGGATCAACCAGCCCCGGCGAACCTGGCGCGCGGTGAACAGGACGACCGACCGGCCCGGTCGGCGGCGCCGCCCGGTGACGGTGGGTCCGGGCCGCCGGAGCGGGACGACACTCACCGGGTCTCCCGGCCGTAGTAGCTCAGGAACATCTCGTCCAGCGACGGCTCCCGCACGGAGATGCTGCTGACCTCCGACGGCACGAGGGCCTCCAGAGCCGCCGCGGGCGACCCACGCACGCTGAAACGCAGCGACCGGTCGCCGGTGACCTCCACCGCCTCGACCCCGCGTACGCCCGCCAGCTCCGGCGCGGCGCCGGCGAAGGTCACCGACACCTCGGTCCGGTGCAGCCTCCGCAGCCCCGGGATCGTGGCGACCTCGACCAGCTCGCCGCGGCGGAGGATCCCCACCCGGTCGCAGACGGCCTCCACCTCCGACAGGTAGTGGGAGCTCAGGAAGACGGCCTGGCCGTCGGTCCTGGCCTCCTGCACCAGCCGCCGGAACTCCTGCTCGACCAGCGGGTCGAGGCCGCTGGTGGGCTCGTCCAGCACGAGCAGCGGTGCCCGGGTGGCGAAGGCGGCCACGAGCGCGACCTTCTGGCGGTTGCCGGTCGAGTAGGTCCGCGCCGGCCTGGATGGATCGAGGTCGAGCCGCTCGACCAGCTGATCCTGGAAACGGCGATCCACGCCGCCGCGGACGCCGGCGAGCAGCTCGAGGTGCTCGGCACCGGTCAGCTGCGGCCACAACGCCACGTCGGCCGGCACGTAACCCACCAGCGGGTGAACCGCGGCCACCTCGCGCACCGCGTGCCCGAAGATCCAGGCTCGCCCACCGGTCGACCGGTCCAGACCGAGCAGCAGGCGGATGGTCGTCGACTTCCCCGCTCCGTTGGGGCCGAGGAAGCCGAACACCTCGCCCTGCGGCACGTGCAGGTCGAGCTCGCGCAGGGCCAGGACCCGCCCGTACCGCTTGGTCAACCGCTCCGTCCGAAGCGGCGCTCCACCCATCGTGCCTCCCGGACGGCGACGGACGTCGACGCCGACCAGGCTTCCCGGCACACCTGAACGCACTGTACGGCCAACTCGGGATCCCGCAACGTCGTGAATCGTCGTCGCCGGCCGATCCGGTCGCCGCGGCGTCCCCAGGCTTCCGCCGCGGAGGCCCGGGGGGTACTCCACTGTACGCAGGAGGTGCGCTGTGCGAGTTGGGACGATGCTGTCGGCCGGAGCGGCGATCGTCGGTGTGGCCGGCAGGCTGGGCTACCGCGGCGTGCTGTCCGGGGCGCTGGCCCCCGACCTGGGTGTCGGTCGGCGCACCCGACCGCTCGGTCCCCTGGACGTCGTGATCGCGGCGCCGCGGGAGATCGTCTTCGACGTCATCGCCGGGCCGTACCTGGGCCGGACGCCGCACGCGATGGCCGACAGCCTCCGCGTGTTGGATCGCGGCGCCGACCTCGTCCTGGCCGCCCACTACACACCGCTTCGTGGCGGTCGCCGGGCGACCACGGTGGAGACCGTGCGCTTCACCAGACCGTCGCAGGTGGACTTCCGGCTCGTCCGCGGGCCGGTGCCGTACGTGGTGGAGACCTTCATGCTGACCGCTGAGGACCCGGGCACGACTCGGCTCGCGTACAGCGGCGAGCTGGGCACCGACCTCGGCCCGCTCGGCCGGTGGTGGGGCGACCGGGTCACGCCCGTCTGGGAAGCCGCCGTGGCCCGTACGTTCCGGTCCGTCGCCGCCGAAGCCGAACGCCGCGCCGCCGGCTGACCGCGGTCTCAGGTGGATTCCCGCTGCGCAGGATAAGAACCGCGCTGAGCTCCGATGCGAGTGACTACGGCGAGCGCGTGAGCTGGACCTCCACATCGTCCCCCACAGATGCGGACGCGGCCTTCAGCGCCGCCCGGCTCACGCCGACGCAGAAGCCGCCGCCCGCGACGAGCATCGTGCTGCCGGAGAAGGGCACGCCGTTGAGCGAGCCGGCCATCCGCATCTGCCGGCGCACACCCAGCTCGTCGACGAGGTCGAGCGGCACGTCGATCACCGCGAGACCACCCGGCTTGTCCTCACGCCAGCGCCGGACCCGTCCCTGGAACGTTGCCATGTCCCACCTCGCCAGACTGGAAGGCCCACGTGCTCGGCCGTGTCCCAGGGCCGCCCGACGACGAGAGTGGAGATGCGGGGCACGCGGCCGGGATCGGCCAGCTGGACATGAGCGGCTTCACCGGCAGCGTAGCGGCCGATCGCGCATGCCGCCCGACGCTGCGGGGTACGCGCGCACCGGCCACCGCGGCTGCGGCCGCACCCCGCAGGCTGCCACGGCAACCGCAGATCGATCAGGAATCGAGAAGCGTCGGTCATTGATCGTGAATAGCGTGAGGTCACAAGGAAGCAGCGGTCAGAGCGATGTGATCGCCCCACCCATCAGGAGATCAACATGAGTCCCACCATCAGCAGCCTGGTGATCCCGGTGTCCGACCTGGCCGCGGCCAAGGCCGTGTACACCGCGCTGCTCGGCTCACCGCACACCGACGAGTCGTATTACGTCGGCTACAACATCAACGGCTTCGAGGTCGGCCTCAATCCGGCCGGTGCTGGCGGGGGGCCGGTGGCCTTCGCCGATGTCGAGGATCTCGACGCCACCCGCGAGACCCTGCTCGCGGCTGGCGCAACCGAGCGTGACGCCCCGCGCAAGGTCGCACCAGAGACGAGGATCTGCGTGCTCGCCGACGCGGACGGCAACCCGTTCGGCCTGCGCGGAAAGTAGCCCACAGCGTGGTCGGGCCGCCGCCGTACTCGCGCCGGTCCGGCCACCGCGTGCCGTTGGGCACCGGTGCAAGATCACCTAGTCTGGTGGTGTCCACGCCGATTGACCGGCCGGCCTACCGGGCGGTCGACGCTGGTGGGCAGCGTTCCACCGGGCGCGGATCTCCGCGCCGAGACGGCCGCGCTCCGGAACGACGAGTCCCTGGGCGCGCGCCCAAGAGCGAATTTCGGCGGTCGACGGCTCGGGCTGCGGGCCGATGCCATCGACGCCGTCGCCTCGGGTCTGCTCGGCATCGACGGCCGCGATCCGGGCCACCGCGGCCGACTCCGTCCGCGCCCAGGTGAGCGCCGCGGCGAGCCAGCGGTAGGTCCACTCCTCGGCCAGCTTACGAGTCTCGCAGAACACGATCGGCACGGTCGGCCAACGCACCTGCAGCTCGGCCAGTCCGTCGGCGACCAGCGCCGGGCGCACCCGATCCAGCCCGAAGACCCGCGAATACCGGTCCTCCACGACGACGGCCGCGCGCGGCAGCGCCGCCAGCTCGCCCAACGCGTACCGCAGGCGGCCACCGGTCAGACTGCCGACCAGGTCGGGCAGCGACTTCCGCTCGACCGCCGCGACCACCTCACCCTCGACCGCGACCGCGTAGTCCCCGCAGGACAGCGCCCGGCGGACCGTACGGACCTGCTGGCCGGCGAACCGGTACGGGTAGCGCTCGTGCGCGTCGACCACGATCTCCAGCTCGTCGATCCCGGCGGCCCGGGCGGTCGGCACCCGGACGGCCGGACGGGCCTGCTTGCGTGTGCGCGGGGACTGCCAGAACACCGCGTCCCGACCCCTGGCCCGGGTGAACACGACCTGGGAGCGGCTCTCCCGGCCGCGGTCGGCGACGACGTCGATCGCCGCACCCCGCCGGACGCACGCTCGCAGCGGGACCCGCTCGACGATCTCCGGCCGCTCGGGCCAGTCGGTCACCGGGACCGGATGACAGTACAGCGCACCGGTCCGCGGCCACGTGCCCTTCGTCCGGAACAGCAGACCGTCGCCCAGCGGAAGCCGCAGCAGGAACGGTAAGGCACTGTCCGGATCCGGGTTCCGCGCAATGACCAACTCCACCTGCTGCAGTCTGCCTCAGCGGCCCGCGGCCTCGGCTGCGACCGCCCGACTTTGTGCTCACCCCGTTGCAGGCTTAGGTCGACCGGGACCGGCACGCTCGGTCTGCCGGCGGCGGTGCCGACCTGCCCGCGTTCCACCACCTCTCGCCGGTGCCGGTCGAGCGGTTCGGCCTCTGCCCACGACGGCCCTCGTCGGGCTCGGCTGCTCGCTGCCGCGGCCGGCGTCGCCGCCTTCTGACGCCGGGACCGGACCGGGGGCTGACCGACCGACGCGGCTCTGCCCGTACGGGACCAACGGCCCTGTCGCACCGAGCAGGCCGGGGGTCACCGTGTGTCTCGGGATCGGAGCGGGACACGCCGGCGGAGTGCGCTCCCGCGGCCCGGGGAGGCGCGGTGGACCTTCTGCTCGACGGGCTCGGCCGCGATCGGCCGGCGCTGCTCGCGCTGGATGAGGCGCTCGCGCGGGCGGGCCCGGTCCGTCCGATCCTGCGGCCGTGGGTCGGCCCGCCGGCCGTCGTCGTCGGCCGCTACCAGGACGTCGGCCGCGAGGTGGCGCTGCGGGCCTGCGCCGACGACGGGGTTCCCGTGCTGCGGCGTGCCTCCGGCGGCGGGACCGTGTACCACGACCTCGGCATCCTCAACGTCGCGCTCGTGCTGCCCGGCCGGCGTACCGACGCGGTGGACCAGCTCGCCGGCCTGCTCCTGCGGGTGCTGCGGGATCTCGGGCTGCGGGTAAAGCGGGGCAGCCGCGGGCTGTTCGCCGGGACGGTCAAGCTGGCCGGCTTCGCCGCTATGCAGACCCGCCAGGGCACGCTGGCCCACGCCTCGGTGCTGGTCGCCACCGATCCCGCGACCGTCGGCCGGTACCTCGCGCCGGCGCCGGCCGACCCCGGCCCGCTCGACTCGCACCGGTCGCCGGTCACGTCGCTGCACCGCCTCGGCGTCGAGGTTCCGGTGTCGGAGCTGGCCGCGATCCTGCCCACTCGGGTGGCCGGAGGCGCGACCGCGCGGGCGCCGACGCCGGCCGAGTGGGTGACGCACGAGCAGCTGCTGGCGAGCCGCTACCGCGACACCGCGTGGCACCTGACCGGTACCGCCCGATCTTCCCCGACCGGCCCGACGAAGGAGGAAGCATGGACAACGGCCTGCGTCTGAGTCTCTACCGCACGATGGTGTTGATCCGCGTCTTCGAGGAGGCGATCCTCCGCGAGTACCACGCCGACAAGCGGCCGGCGTTCGACATCGGCGCCGGCCTCGTGCCCGGCGAGATGCACCTGTCCGCCGGGCAGGAGCCGGTGGCGGCCGGCGTCTGCGCGCACCTGACCTCCGCGGACGCGGTCACCGCCACCCACCGCCCGCACCACCTGGCGATCGCCCACGGCGTCAACCTGGATCGGCTGGCCGCCGAGATCTTCGGCCGGGAGACCGGCCTCGGCCGCGGCCGTGGCGGGCACATGCACCTGTTCGATCCGGACACCCACTTCTCCTGCTCCGGCATCATCGCCGAGGGCTACCCGCCGGCGCTGGGGCAGGCGTTCGCGTTCCGCCGGCAGGGCACCGACCGGGTCGCCGTCGCCGTGACCGGCGAGGGCGCCGCGAACCAGGGTGCCTTCCACGAGTCGTTGAACCTGGCTGCCCTGTGGCGGCTGCCCGTCGTGTTCGTCGTCGAGGACAACGACTGGGGCATCTCGGTCCCGCGCAGTGGGTCCACCTGCGTGACCTCCAACGCGATCCGCGCGGCCGGCTACGACATGCCCGGCGAGCGCGTCGAGGACAACTCTGTCGAGGCGGTGTACGAGGCCGCCGGGCGCGCCGTCGCCCGGGCCCGCGCCGGCGAGGGACCGTCCCTCATCGAGGTGCACACCCTGCGGATGTGGGGGCACTTCGAGGGCGACGCGCAGGCCTACCGCACGGACCTGGAGGGAGTGCCGGGGCGGGATCCGATCGCGACCTACGAGCACGCCCTCCGGTCGGCGGGACTGCTGGACGACGGCCGGGTCAAGACCGTCAACGAGGACGCGGTGGCACGCGTCGAGGCGGCGATCGCGTTCGCCAAGAGCAGTCCCGAACCAGCGCCGGAGACGGCCACCGAGTACGTGTTCGCGTGAGGAGGCAGGTTCGATGACGACCACCGAAACCCCGGCCACGACCGCACCCGCGCCGACGGCGTCCGGACGCAGGCTGACCACGGCCAAGGCGATGGTCGAGGGCATCGCCCAGGAGATGGAGCGCGACCCGTCGGTCTTCTACCTCGGCGAGGACGTCGGCGCGTACGGGGGGATCTTCTCCTCGACCACGGGGCTGCTCGAACGGTTCGGACCGGACCGAGTCATGGACACGCCGATCTCGGAGAGCGCGTTCCTCGGCCTGGCCACCGGCGCCGCCGTCGAGGGCCTGCGGCCAATCGCGGAGCTGATGTTCGTCGACTTCTTCGGCGTGTGCATGGACCAGCTGTACAACCACATGGCCAAGATCCACTACGAGTCGGGCGGAAACGTCCGCGTGCCCATGGTGGTCACCACCGCGGTCGGCGGCGGCTACTCCGACGGCGCCCAGCACTCCCAGTGCCTGTGGGGCACGTTCGCCCACCTGCCCGGCATGAAGATCGTCGTGCCGTCCACGCCGTACGACGCCAAGGGCCTGATCACGGCGGCGATCCGGGACGACAACCCGGTCGTCTACATGTTCCACAAGGGCGTCATGGGCCTGCCGTGGATGGCGAAGAACCCCCGCGCGACCGGGCCGGTGCCCGAGGAGCCGTACGAGGTGCCGATCGGGAAGGCCGCGGTGGTCCGCGAAGGGCGGGACGCCACCGTGGTGACCGTCTCCCTGTCGGTGCACCACGCGCTGGACGTCGCGGACGAGCTGGCCGCTGACGGCATCGACCTCGAGGTCGTCGATCTGCGGTCGCTGAAGCCGCTGGACCGGGAGACCGTCCTCGTGTCCGTGGCCAAGACCGGCCGGCTGCTCGTGGTCGACGAGGACTACCTGTCCTACGGCCTGTCCGGCGAGATCGCGGCGACCGTCGCGGAGACCGATCCGGGCCTGCTGCGGTCGCCGGTCCGGCGGGTGGCCGTGCCCGACGTCCCGATCCCGTACGCACATCCGTTGGAGTACGCGGTGCTGCCGACGCGGGACCGGATCCGCGAGGCCGTGCACCAGCTGGTCCGGGCATGACGGAGGTGCTGTTCCCGCAGCTTTCGGACGAGGATCCGGACGGCGAGGGCGTGCTGGCGACCTGGTTCGTCGATGACGGGGCAACCGTCGCCGGCGGTGAGCTGATCGCCGAGGTCATGGTCGGCAAGGTCGCCGGCGAGGTGCACGCCCCGGCCGGCGGTGCCATCCACCTTGCCGTGCACGAGGACGACGTCGTACGGCAGAGGGCCGTGATCGCGACGATCTCCTAGCCGGGAGGCGCACCGGGAGTCCGGACGCTGGGCTGGATAGCCGGCGCGCCCGGCCGCAGACTCACCCCGACCGCCGGGCGAACGCTGCCAGCACCTTCTGCCCTGGCAGCGCCGCCCATGAAGCCGGACGCTGGACGCGTGGAAGCGCGGGACAGCACGCGAAAGTCGGCCGGACACCGGGTGCTCCCCGAGTCCCGACGCCCGGAGCGGAGAAGGGCGCGTGGGGACCTTCGGCCCTACAAGCTGCCGCGCCACTGGGATCGCCTGAAAGCGCAGGCAACCAGAAGGGGGTAGCGGTGGCGATCGATATCGGGCCGGCGGTGTCTGAGGCTCCGGAAACGAGGAAGCGTTACCGGCGGCTGCGGGCATTCAACATCGCGGTCGGCGTGCTGCTCGCGGCAGAGACGCTCTCCATGCTGCTCGCCAGCAACGATCTCGCGCTCCCGGTGACCGCGTCGTACCTGCGTGCCGACCCGGTCGCTGTGACGGGGGCGACACTGCCGCAGGTGGTGTTCTCGCTGCGGATCGGCCCCTCGGTGGCCTTCTTCCTCGCCCTGGCGGCCATCGACCATCTGCTGGTCGCGTCACCTGGCGTGCACAGGTGGTACGAGCGTGGGCTGTCCCGCCGCCGCAACTACGCGCGGTGGATCGAGTACTCGATCAGCGCGTCGGTGATGGTCGTGCTGATCGGGCTGTTCGTCGGCATTCGCGATCTGGCCGCCGTGGTCGCCATCTTCGCGGTCAACACGTCGATGATCTTGTTCGGCCTGCTGATGGAGCGCCAGCAACGGCCGGGCGCCGCCGACTGGAGTGCCTTCTGGTTCGGCAGCATTGTCGGCATCGTGCCGTGGGCACTGATCGCGGTCTACGTCACGCAGCCCGCCCAGGTGCCGGGGTTCGTTTACGCCATCAGCGTCCTCCAATTCGTGCTGTTCTTCAGTTTCGCGGTCAACATGGCCCTCCAGTACGCCCGGACCGGGCGCTGGCGCGACTATGTCTACGGCGAGGTCGTCTACATCGTCTTGAGCTTCACCGCCAAGTCGCTGCTGGCATGGCTCATCTTCGCCAACGTCTTGCGTGCCTAGCCTTCCTGGCCGCACCCGGAACGGCGATGGTGAGGACGGGAGGAGGCATGGCCAGCCCCGTTGCCGAGCCGGGGAACCAGTCATGTGACCTCAGGAACTGGGGCCGCGGATCTTGCCGACGGGCACCGGCGTCGGGTCACCGTGCTCCGACTCACCACGCTCCGGCGTCGGCGGGTGCGGCCGTCGGTCTGGGGAGGTCGGCCGGGCGGACTGACTCGAGGGTCTGGAGCAGGTCGTCGAGCGGCTGGTTCGGGGGCAGCACGATGGCCGGCATCTCGGCGCCGGCGCGGTACCAGCGGTCCAGCCCGGCACGAGCGTGGGCGGCATCGCCGTGCACGGTCAGCTCGTCCAGCAGCACCTCGGCACCGGCGGCGAGCCGAGCCGTGCCGCCGCGGGGTGGCGGGCCGGCGGCCACCACGAGGTCGGCTTCGGTGCCGAAGCCGGTCCGGCGCAGCGCGTCGCGGTAGAGCGGACCCATCCGGGTGAGGTAGAAGGCGACCCACCAGGAGGCCTGCGCCGTCGCCTGGTCGGGATCGGCGGAGACCGCGACCGGCACCGCGGGACAGATCCGGGGAATCGCCTTGCCGGGCAGCCGGGCGGCGCCCTCGGCGAGCAGCTGGGCCGATCCGGCCAGGCCGGAGATCGGCAGCAGGAACGGGCTCCAGGAGTCGGCCAGCTCGCCGCTGAGCCGGACGGCCCGCGGGCCCAGAGCGGCCAGCTGGATCGGTATGCGATGGGCCGGCCTGAGGGCAAGCTGGAGCGACCGTGTCCGGCCGGCCGCGGACGGCTCCGGCTGCTGTCCGTCCAGCAGCCGACGCACCTCCCTGGTGACGGTGGCGAGCCGGTCGACGGGTGCGGCGAACGGAACCTGGTGCAGACCTTCGGCAAGCTGGGGGCTACCGGCGCCGAGGCCGAGCAGGAACCTGCCGTCGGACAGGCTGTCGAGGCTGGTCGCCAGCATGGCGATGGTGGCGGCGCTGCGGCCCCAGACGTTCAGCACGCCGGTGCCGATCTCGATGCGGGTGGTGCGCAGGGCGATCTCGGCCAGCAGCACGGAGGCGTCGTGTCCCCAGCCTTCGGCGACGAAGAACGCCGAGTAGCCGCACCGCTCGGCGTGGACGGCAACCTCCCGGATCACCTCGCGCCGGGTCTCCATCGGCGTGACGCCGACAGCGAGAGGGCGGGTTGGGGTCATCGGTCGACCTGCTTCCTGGCCAGGATCACCGTCGTCACTCCGGGGATCAGTGCCGTTGCGGGCTGGGGATCGAAGCCGGCCCGGCACAGCCGGCCGGACAGCTCGGCGGCTGAGAACGAGGTGGCGTCCGGCTGGTAGGCGAGGTATTGCAGGAACCAGAGTGCCGCCGCAACGGGGCCCGGGCCGGCGTCGTCGAGCATGAAGTCGTGCACGACCAGCAGGCCGCCGGGTTCCAGGCAGTCGTGGGCCTTGGCCAGGACGGCGTCGGCCTCGCTGCCGGGTTCTTCGTCGCCGAGAGCGCTGAGCAGGTAGGACATCAGGACAAGGTGCTGTCCGGACGGCCACGGCGTCCCGACGGCGTCACCGCCGACCAGGTCGATCCGGTCCTGCATGGACGCCTCGTCCCGGTAGGCGCGGGCGACCTCCACCACCGCCGGGAAGTCCAGGATCGTGGCTCGCAGCGTCGGGAACCTGCGGCAGAGCGCGATCGAGAAGACTCCGCTGCCGCCGCCGACGTCGAGCAGCCGGATCGCACCGGGTGAGCCCGTCGGCAGCCGGCCCGGCACCACGCGGTCGGCCAGCACCCGCGCGGCCGCGAGTGACCCGACGTGCTGGGCGGTGGTGAACGTGCGGGCATCGTCCGGCGCCGAGAGCAGTGCGCTCATCGTGTCGGAGGCGCGGCGGGTGCCGGCGATGCCGGCGTCGAGGTCCAGCATGGCCGGGTAGATCTGGCGTCCGACCTGCAGGCGGAAGTAGTCGCCGAAGTCCTCGGCGCGGCCGCGGACCAGGTATCGGTCCGCGGCGGGCGCGTTGCCGAACCTGTCACCATCCCTCACCAGCAGGCCCAGTCCGGCCAGCGCGTGCAGCAGCGTGCGGAGCCGGCGCGCGGCGAGCCCGGTCCGGTCGGCGAGGTCGACCGGAGCCAGCGGGCCGTCGGCGAGGACGGTGAAGACACCGATCTCCAGCGCCGCGAACAGCGCCTTGGACGCCATGAAGCCGTACGCGATCGCGGAGATGTCAGCGCGCGTGGCGGCGGGTGAGACGGATGTCGCCCGGCCTCCGTGGTCCATGGCGTTACTCTCGCTGCGGCGGGTTGCAGGCCGGTTGCAGCCGGGTCGGGGCGTCGTCCGGAGTGGGGACCGCGGTGGAGTTCGGGATCCTGGGACCGCTCGAGGTCACGTCGGGCGGCGTCCCCGTCCCCGTCGGCGGTTCCAAGCCGCGCGCCCTGCTGGCCGTGCTGCTGCTGCACCGGGACTCCGTCGTCTCGGCCGACCGGCTGGTCGCCGCCATGTGGGGGGACGACCCGCCCGCCGATGCCCTCTCCGGCCTGCGGACCTACGTCTCCCGGCTACGGGCGGCGCTGGGCGGCGCCGGCGAGAGCCCGCGGCTGCGGTTCCAGGCGCCCGGCTACCGGCTCTCCGTCACCGCGGACGAGCTGGACGCCGCGCGGTTCGAGCACCTCGTCGCCGAGGCCCGCGACCGGGCGGCCTCCGGGGACGACGACCGGGCCGCGCAGCTGCTCGACGGCGCGCTGGCCCTGTGGCGCGGCCCGGTGCTGGCCGACCTCGAGCCGGCCGCCCTGGACGTGCAGGCGGAGGTGGCCCGGCTGGAGGAGTTGCGGCTGGCGGCCAGGGAGCAGCGGGCCGAGTCCCTGCTGCGGCTGGGCCGCACCGACGATGTCGTCGTCGAGCTGACGGTCCTGGTCCGGCAGTTCCCCGCCCGGGAGCGCCTGTCGGTGCTGCTGATGCGCGCCCTGTACCTGTCCGGCCGCCAGGCCGACGCGCTCGAGGTGTACCGGAACCTGCGCCGGTTCCTGTCCGACGAGCTCGGCATCGAGCCGTCGGTGGCCACCCGGCTGGCGCACCAGCGGCTGCTCGAACAGGATCCGGCACTCGCGCCGGTCGGGCCGGCGGCCAACCTGCCGCGCCGGCACACCAGCTTCGTCGGGCGGGCCGACCAGGTCGCCCTGGTGGCCGCGGCGCTCGGTCGGACCCCACTGGTCACGCTGACCGGGACCGGTGGGGTCGGCAAGTCGCGGCTGGCCGCGGAGGTTGCGCGGCACGAGTCGGCCCGGTTCGCGGACGGGCTGTGGTGGTGTGAGCTGGCACCCCTCGCGGACGGCAGCCCGGTCGGCCATTCCGTGGCGGCGGCGCTGCGCGTCCGCGACCGGCACGGGCTGACGATCGAGCAGACCGTGATCGAGTATCTGCGCGGGCGGCAGCTGTTGCTGGTGCTGGACAACTGCGAGCACGTGCTCGACGACGCCGCCCGGCTGGCCCAGGCGATCGTCGCGCACTGCCCGGGGGTCGCGGTGCTCGCGACCAGCCGGGAGATGCTGGGGGTCGGCGGCGAGCAGGTCTGGCCGGTGCCGCCGCTGCCGGTCGACGAGGCGACCGTCCTGTTCGTCGAGCGGGCCAGATCGAGCCGCCCCGACGTCCCGGACGTCGCCGCTGACGACGGCGTGGTGGCCGAGATCTGCCGCCGCCTGGACGGGCTGCCGCTGGCGATCGAGCTGGCCGCCGCCAGGATCAGGGCGATGAGCCCGGCGGAGGTCGCGGACCGGCTGGGCGACGCGCAGCTGCTGGCCGGCGGTCCCCGGGACGCCGAGCCCCGGCACCAGAGCCTGACCGCGGCGATCGACTGGTCGTACCGGCTGCTGTCCGGGCCCGAACAGCAGATGTTCGCCCGGCTGTCGGTGTTCTCCGGCGGCGCCGACCTGGCCGCGGTGCACGCCGTGTGCGCCGAGCCCTGCACCTCGGAGTCCCAGACCCTGGACCTGCTCACGGCGCTGCTGGACAAGTCGCTGGTGACCGCGATCAGCGCCCCCGGCGGCACCCGCTACCAGATGCTGGAGACGCTGCGCTCCTACGGGCAACAGCAGCTGCCGCACGACGGAGTCCTGGGGCGCCGGCACGCGGACTACTACGTCGAGCTGGCAGAGCTGGCCGCCCGCGGCGTGCTGGGCCCGGACGAGCGGAAGTGGAGAGACCAGACCGGGCCCGACTACGCGAACCTGCGGGCGGCCTTCGAACGAGCGCTTGCCGACCGCGACGCCGACCTCGCCCTCCGGCTGGTCAGCTCGCTGCCCGAGGTGACCCAGATCCGCGTCGGCTACGAGGCCGCCGACTGGGCCGAGATCGCACTCGACCTGGCCGGAGAGGATCACCCGCTGTTCGTCGCGGCGGTCGGGGCCGCCGCCCGCGGTGCGTGGAACCGCGGCGACTTCGCCCGGGCCAGGGTGCTGGCCGCCCGGGCGGCCGGGAGAGCACCCACCGGCGTCACCGCTCGTACCGGCTATCCCGCGGACGTCCTCGCCGACGTGGCCCTCTACGAGGGCGACGTCGACACCGCGCTTGCCCACTACACCGCCCAGGTGGAGCTCGCCCGCCGGGACGGGAACCCGATCCGGCTGGTCTGGACCCTCTACTACGTCGCCATCTGCTATGCCGTACGCCGGGAACCGGAGCTGGGTCGCCCGGCGGCCGAGGAGTCCTTCGACGTGGCCGAGGCGACGGCCAATCCGACCGCGCGGTCCATGGCCCGTTACGCGCTCGGGCTGGTGCTCAAGAAGTCCGACCCGGCCAGGGCGTTGGAGCTCTTCGACCGGGCCGCGGAGCTGGCCGCCTCGGTGGCGAACTTCTGGTGGGAAGGCATCGCGCTGATGGAGGCGGCGGTCACCCGGGGCGTGCACGGCGACGAGCGGGCCGCGGCGAGGGCATTCACCGTCGTGCTCGAGCACTGGGAACGGGTCGGCGACCAGACCCAGCAGTGGCTCAACTTGCGCTACATCGTCCGGCTGCTGGTGCGGCTCGGAGCCGACGCAGACGCCATCACGCTGCATCACTGCCTGGCCGCGCACGGGAAACCGTCTCCGTTGGAGCCGGCGCGGGCCGCCCGGCTGGGCGACGGGCCCGACGGACCGCTACACGCGGCCGCGGCCCGGGAGGGGGCGCGACTCACCGCGGCCGAGGCGGTGCGTCGAGCCCGCGGCGCGCTGCGCGACTACACCTGACTCGCGCGCGCTCCGGGACCGACGCCCGGCCTGCAGGCCGCCTGCAACGCCGCTGCAACTCCCCCGGCGGACCCTCGGAACCCACGCGGCTCGAGGACGAGCGGCACCCACACGGAGGAGAGCGTCGTGCCACTGATCAACGTGAAAGTCATCGAAGGGGTCTTCGACAGCGAGCAGAAGCAGCAGATCGTCCGTTCGCTGACCGAGGCGATGGTGGCGATCGAGGGGGAGAACATGCGCCCGGTGACCTGGTGCGTCGTCGAGGAGGTCGACAGCGGCGACTGGGGCATCGGCGGCAAGCCCGTCACCACGAGCGACGTCAAGGCGCTCGCGACCGGAGTGCCGGTGGGCTGACCCGAGCGGGGCGGCGTGGCGGGCCGGCCGGCCCTCGGGGTGGCCGGCCCGCCGCCAGCCGTGGCTCACGGCCCCGCTGAGCACCCGCCGCTGTCTCGGCCGCCCGGGCCTGTGCGAGGCTGCCCCCCGACAGGAGGGCGCCATGACCGTTCTACTGGCCTACATCCACACACCTGATGGTGAGGCCGCCGCGGCCGCTGCCGTCGACCAGGCGCGATGGCGGGCGACGAAAGCGGTGGTGGTCAACGTGACGCGACCGGCCGTCGAGGTCGGCTCTCCGCTATCCGCCGAGCGGTGGCTGGATGCGGTGGCAGCCCTCTTCGAGGGGGCCGGAGTCGACGTCGAGATCCGTCAGCTGCCGGCGAGCCCGGACCGCGCCGGCGCGATCCTGGCGGCGATGTCCGAGATCCAGCCGGAGCTGGTCGTGATCGGGATGCGCAAGCGCAATCCCGTGGGCGAGCTCATCATCGGAAGCACCACGCAGCGCATCCTGCGAGGTGCCGAGTGTCCCGTGCTCGTGGTCAAGGCACCGACCAGCTGACCCGCACCGCCCCGTCCGGGCACCGTGCCGGCCGACCACGTCGGCGACCCAGCGGGGTGCGCCGGGGTCCCCTAGCATCGGCGGCACCCTCGACGGAGGAGCCTCGATGCACACGATCGCCAGGACGGCCGCGGCCTCCGCTGCGAGCGCCCTCGTGGGCAGCGTCGCCTCGCGGGACGTGAAGTCCGGCTGGTACGCGCGGCTGTCCAAGCCGTCGTTCCAGCCGCCACCGGTGGCGTTTCCCATCGTCTGGACCGCGCTCTACACCGACGTCGCCGTCAGCTCCGCGACGGTGATCGACGCCCTCCGGGAGGACGGTCGCGTCTGCGAGGCGGCCGCGTTCGAGCGGGCGCTGGCCGCGAACCTGGTCCTCAACGCCTCCTGGACGTGGGTGTTCTTCCGGCTGCACCGACTCGGGGCAGCCGTGGCGACCGCGGCAGCCCTCGCGGTCAGTTGCGCCGACCTGGTCCGGCGGGCCGCCCCGGCGTCACGACCGGCCGCCGTGGCGCTCGCGCCCTACGCCGCCTGGTGCGGGTTCGCCACGGTGCTCTCGGCAGCCATCTGGCGCCGCAACCGCTGACCGCGAGCGGTCGCTCAGGCGGCGAGCCCACGGCGCCGGCGCCCGCCCTCCGCGCGACAGCCGACCGGTCCGCCGGGAACGGTTCGATCAGCGTCGGACGATCGCGACCGGACAGTCCGCGTGGCGCATCAGGTGCCGGCTGACCGAGCCGAGGAACACGCCACTCAGCGTGCCGTGGCCGCGGGAGCCGACCACCGCGAGGCCCGCCCGGGAGCTGGCCTCGATCAGGGCCCGGGCCGCGCCGCCCGGGACGGCGACCCGCCGGACGGGCAGGTCCGGGTAGCGGTCGGTCCACTGCCGCAGGGCGTCGTCGAGGCGGGCTCGCGCAGCGTGCTCCACCCCGTCGATGTCGACCACGGGCAGCCCCGGCGAACCCACTGCCGGTCGGATCCACTCCGGCTCGGCCGCGGAGAGCGCGACCAGTTCCACCCCGCGTCGAGCCGCGGCGGCGAAGGCGAAGCCGACCGCCGCCTGGTTCGCGGCCGAGCCGTCCACGCCGACGAGCACCGGCAGGTCTGGCGACGCTTCCCCGCGGACGACCACCACCGGGCAGTCGGCGCGCCCGGCGACGTGCTCGCTCACCGACCCGACGAGCAGGCCGACGAAGGCGCCGAGTCCCCGGGCGCCGACGACCAGCAGCTCCGCCTCGCGCGCTCTGGCCAGGAGCTGGTACGCCGGATCCCCCCGCAGCACATCGCCGGCCACGGCGACATCCGCGGCCGTATCCGTCGCCACCCTGATCGCCCGCCGGAGGACCTCGTCCGCCGGTATCAGGACGAGCTGCTGCCCGTCCCACAGCATCGGCTGCTCGTCGGTTCCGGCGACCGCGACACAGCACACGGTCAGGCCAGCGTCCCGCATCGCCGCCTCCTCGGCGGCCCAGCGGACGGCCCGCAGGCTCGGCTCGGACCCGTCCGCACCGACCACGACAGCTCCGGTGGTTGCTTCCTCCACGGTCAGCGCCACCCTCTCCTCGGCCGACCACATCCTGCCAGGACCGTAGAGCCGGGCCGGGCGCCTGGCCGCTCGGCGCGGCGATGCCAGCAGGACGACCCGGCCGCTCTCGTCCGTCAGCCCGGGGGCTCGACGGGTGGTCGCACCGGCAGTCGCCGGGTCCGCTGGGACGGGTACCGTGAGTAGCCCAGCCGTACCAGCAACTGCGGTGCGCCCGTGTCCAGGAGCCCGCGCAGCTCGGCGCGCAGTTCCCGCACCTCGATGGGCTGGTTGAGGAACGACACCGCCACCCCGTCCGCGGTGGTCGTGAGCAGCATCCGCTGCAGCGCCTGGCCGGCGCGGAGCCAGTCGACCGGTTCGTCGCCGGCGGTGTGCAGCACGGCCAGCGTGCTGCGCTCGACCAGCCGCTCCATACCGGCCCGCTCGCCCGGCGCGAGCCGGTCCTGCCCGCTCAGGACGGGCATCGGGTACGGCGAAGCCAGCCAGGACCCGACCGACGTGCCGGTCGCCGGCTCGGGATCGTCGCTGAGCCACCGGACGAACTCCCGCCGGACCTCCGGCGAGTGGGCCTCGTCCTCGACGCCGCGCACGACGAGCGCGGCGATGGCCGGCCGCTCGGTCGAATGGTCGATCAAGCGCAGCGCCACGGACTCCTGCTCCACCGCCGCGACGAGCCGGCGCAGCACCGGAGCGGGCAGCGGCTGGGGCCGGTAGTCGGCGCGGTTCGTGTGCCGCCAGTGCACCATCTCGTAGAGCCGCCGGTCCTCCGGCGTGGGCGCCACCGGCGCGCCCCGCCGCACGGTGGCGACGTGCTCGGGGTCGTACGGGGTGGGGCACAGTCGGAGCAGCGGTTCGAAGCCGAGGTTGGCGACGGCGAGCCGGAGGTTGAGGATCGCAGCACCACAGGAGATGAGGCGCTGCCGGCCGTCCGGGTCGACGGCGGGCAGCGACCGCTCCGGGTCCGTCCAGACGTCCACCCGGTCGGCCCGCACCGCGAGCCGCCAGGGTTGCGAGTTGGCGATCGACGGCGCCGCGCCTCCGACCTCCCGCAGCAGCGCCGCCTCGATCGGCCCGAACCCGGCACCGGCGGCAGGCGTGTCCGACACGGTCCCCTCCTCACGTCTCGCGGTGGTCCGGACGGGCCCTGTCACGGTAGGGGCCAGTCATGCACCGGAGCGCCGGCGCGGGCGAGCTCGACGTACCGGCGGGTCATCTCGCGCAGTGCCGCCGGACGGTCCAGCCCGTACCGCTTCTCCAACCGGCGCACGCTCACCGTCTGCCAGCGCGCACCCGTCTGCCCGGAGCGCACCCGCTGCGCCACCACCGACAGGTAGCGGTCGCGCTCGACCGGCGAGGTGCCCCAGGCGTCGAGGCCGTCCGCGGCGAGCGGGAGGAGCACGTCCCGGACCAGGCTCGCAACCGGGACGTCGACGCCATCCCACTGCAGGACGGCGTCCAGCCCGAGCCGGGCGGCGGCGTGCAGGTTGCGACCGGTCACCGGGAACGGCATGACCGACCACAGTGGACGGTCGGCATCGGCGAGCGCGCGGATCAGTCCGAAGTAGAACGCCGCGTTCGCCACCATGTCGAGGGGAGTCGGTCCGCTCGGCAACACCCGGTTCTCGATGCGCAGGTGCGGCCGGCCGTCCTGGACCTCGTACACCGGGCGGTTCCAGCGCCACACCGTGCCGTTGTGCAGGCGCAGCTCCCGCAGCGCCGGAACCGTCCCGGCGGACAGGCAGGCCAGCGGGTCCTCCGCCAGCACGGTCGGAAGCAGCGGAGGCACCCGGCGGACTATCGAGTCGAACAGCTCGACGACTCCGGTGGCCCACGCATCGCCCAGCCAGGCCCGCGGCGGCGCCGCGCTGCCCACCGGCCGGGTGTCGAGGACCTGCTCGCACAGCGGCAGCCGTGTCTCCGGCCAGAGCTCCCGGCCGAGCAGGTACGGGGAGTTGGCGCCGATCGCCAGCTGCGCGCCGGTGGCCAGCTGGGCGGCGTTGTAGTAGGCCGCGAACCGCTCCGGTGGCACCCGCAGGTGCAGCTGGAGGCTGGTCGCGGCCGCCTCCGGCGCGATCGAGTCGGTGCTGAAGCGCAGGGTCTCCCGGCCGGCGATGTGCACGGCCACCGGTCGGTGCCGCTCGGCGCGCATCCGGCTGGCCAGCAGCGCGTACCGGCTCGGCGAGGACAGCCGGTCCCGGGTCAGGTGGTCGGCGCCGAGCGTCGGCAGCGTGCCGATCGCCGCAAGCCGGACGCCGAGCGACTCGACCTCCCCGGTGCCCAGCAGCCCGGTGAGCCGCCGCTCGAAGGCGGTCAGCCCGCCGCCGGCGAGCCGTTCCGGCGGCAGGTTGAACTCGACGTTGAACCGACCCAGCTCGTGCTGCACGTCCGGCCGGCCCAACCGCGCGAGCACAGCGTCGTTCACCGGCCGCGGGCGGCCCAGCGGATCGATCAGGTCCAGCTCGACCTCCATGCCCACCGTGTCCTCGTGGCCGGTGAACCAGCCGTCCCCGATCATCTCCGCCAGGGCGGTCACGGAGTCCTCCAGCCGGCGGCGGACCTCCTCGGTTCGCCCGACGACCAGCGCGGCGCCGTGCACCTCGTCGCCCATCGCCGCCTCCTTCCCAGCCGCGCTCACCTTGCGCCGGGGTGCTGCTCGGCACCAGTGCGGGAGGACCCGACGATCAGGGACGTTCGCCTCTTCGCCCCTTCGACCGGCCGGTAGCGGCGCGCCGGGGCAGCGCCAGGACGAGCCGACCACCGGGCAGCAACGCGCCGCGGGTTCCACCCGCCCGCCCGCCGGCACCCGCCGCAATCTCGTCGAACCGCCCGCAGAAGCATAATGTCGGTCATGGTGGACAGCGCCTTCGCCGGCACGGGCCGATGCGCGGCGACCTCGACGTCGCCTGGATCCACGGTTCGCAGAGCCGGCGACGCCGCACCGATCCGCCGCTGCAGGTGCACGCCTACGACGAGCACACGTACGTGCTGCGGCAGAGCAAGGACGTGACGTTCGAAGCACCGTTCGTCGTGCTGCTGCTCGGCAGTGAGCGGGCCATGCTGCTCGACAGCGGGGCCGTCCGCGTCGCGGGAAGCCGCGGCATCCACCGCTTCGACTCGTTCATCGTGTGGAACCGGCCGGCGCCGCGGCCATGACCCGGCAAGCGGTCCGTTCGCTGATCGGCCGGATACGCCGGCGACTGTCTTCGTAGAACCCCTGGGTAGGCGTCCTCGTCCCGGCCTACCAGGTGCGCGGCCATCGCCACCCGCTCCAGGTCAGCGAGCTCGAGCGGCGCCTCCCTGTCCGCCGCCGACACGTGGGCGTACGCATCCCCCAGGCCTGGCGCCCGAAGGCCCGGCCATCGTCGAGCGCATGCTCTCCCTGGGCCATGGCCATCGGCTCGCCCGCTCAGAAGGCCGTCACCGGGATCCGCATCCATGCCGGACAACCCGTTTCCCTGGGCCGTTGACCACGGGCGTGGAGCAGTCGACCTGGCGGTCGCCGGAGCTGGCCAGGCCGAGCCGGGATACGCCGACAGGCCGACGCCGACGGGGGCTGGCGGCGGTGACCACCGGGCTGCCACATGGTCGAAGCCGCATCGTCGCTCCAGCACCGCGGCGGGGTTGGCGGGTCAGGACGGGGCCGTCGCCGGAAGACCCAGCTCGCTGGCGGCCGCGGCCAGTTCGGCGTCGTAGGTGACGAAAGCCGTCACCTCTGGCAGGAACGGATCGGCGGTCGCGAGGTGGATGGCGTCCAAGGACCCGAGTCGCCGGATTCCGTACGACCGGGCCCTGGCAAGCACCGTGCTGGTGACGTCGACCAGGAACAGCCCGCGCACGGCCTGTCCGGCGACGTATGGCACGCGCTGGCGATCCACCCCGGCGCGCAGCAGAGTCCGGCTGATCTCCAGCACGGCAAGCTGACTCGTCACCAGCTCCGAATCGGTCGGTTGCGCCAGCCGCCATCCCCGTAGCGCCCGCGTCTCCTTCTCGGGCTTGACGAACTTGAGCAGTGCACTGGAGTCGAAGTAGATCACCGCTCGCGCGCCCGCTCGTCCAGCAGCAGGTCGGTCACGCTCTCGACTTCTGGAACCAGGTCTTCCAGCAGCTCCGGCAGTCCGTTCTCGGCCGGTGCCGTCGCTGTCCCCTCGGCGACCATCCGGCTGAGCACCCCGGGCGACTCGACCTCGGGGACCATCCGCAGCACCGGCCTGCCCCGGTCGGTGACCAGGAGCGACTCTCCTGCTCGCACCCGGGCCACCGCCCGGGACGGGTTCTGGTTCAGCTCCCGCAGCCCGATCGTCTCCACCACACCAATGTACCTACCCGATGTAGTTACCTCAAGAAGCGTCTCGCGGACGCCGCGCGCGAGCACGGCGGGGTCAGGTGCGGGTCAGGCGCAGGTGCCAGGCCTCCGGGCCTCGCTGCTCGTACGAGACCGCCATCGCGCCGCCCGTGCGCCGGGAGAGCTGGCGGAGCAGCGGGCGCGGGTCGTGCGGGGCGACGAGCAGGAGCGAGCCGCCGGCCGGGATCGCGTCGAAGGCGCCGATGACGGTGGCATGCCGGATCGCGTGCGGCACCGTGCGGACGTCCAGCTCGGGCATGTCCACGTCGACCTCGTTGCAGCTGCAGCCGGCGGGCCCCTCAGCCTCGCCGCAGCCGCAGCCGGCGTGGCCCGCCGCGTGGGCTTCTGCGTGGCCGCAGCCACAGCTGGCGTGGGCCGCTGCGTGGCCCGCCGCGTGGGCCTCTGCCTGGCCGCGGCCGCAGCCCGGCTGGCGTTCCTCGTGGCCGCCGTGCTCGTGGCCGCCGTGCTCGTGGCCGCCCTGCTCGCCGAGCAGCTCGTGCATGCCGGCCAGGATCCCGGTGAGGGAGACGGCCGGGTCGGCGGCGACCGCGGGCAGGATCACATCGTTCTCCTTCGCCAGGTGGGCCTCGAACAGCACCCGCAGGGCGTGCGCGGCGGCCGCGACGCGCGGCGGCTCCGTCGCCTCGCCGAGGTCGCGGACGAGGCCTTCGAGCACCCGGTGCTCGGCGATCATGGCTTCGACCAGGAGCTTGGTCTGCGGCAACGCCCCGGCGGCCGGGTAGAGCGCGTCCTCCTCGGCCGCGGCATGCGGCAGCAGCTGCTCGGTGCAGAAGTCGGCGGCGGCCGCACGCGCCTGGCCGAAGGCGGCGCTGTCCGCCGCCGCGACCATCCTCAGCAGGTGCTCGGCGTGGGCGGCGAGCCGGCCGGCCAGCTCGGCGTGGTGCTCGCGAACCGCCTCGACGGCGGCGGCGTCCTCGGCGGTGGACGCCAGGACGACGCTGGCCGGGGTGTCCGGTCGGGTGGTGGTGCTCACGACGCCTCCTCTGCGGCCAACTCGCCTGGCCTCGGCACCGACAATTTACTACGGTTATCCCCGTGGAAAACAATGGCCGCCTCGGCCCGGCCCCGGTCCGGCCGGGCTCCGGCGGCGCGCTGCTGTCCCGGCCGCGGCTGGCAGTGCTGGAACGGCTGCGGCTAGACGGCCGCCCGGCGACCAGCAGTGACCTCGCTGCCGAGCTCGGCGCCCATCCGAACACCGTGCGCGAGCATCTCGACGCGCTGGTGGACCAGGGCCTTGTGGTCAGGGAGCGCGGGCCGGTGCGCGGGCGCGGCCGGCCGGCCTGGCGCTACGCGGCCGCTGAAGGCGAACCCGACCCCCGCGTCCGCGACTACGCCGGGCTGGCCACCGCACTCGCCGGTCACCTCGCACGGGTCAGCCCCGACCCGGCCGCCGACGGGCTCGAGGTCGGTCGGGAGTGGGGCCGCGAGCTGGCGACCGGCAATTCCGCCGACTCCGCGGCGGGCCGCTCGACCGGGCGGGCCCGGCGCCGGGTGGTCGGCCTGCTGCGGGAGCTCGGGTTCGAGCCGCAGGCCGACGCCCGGGCGACCACGGTCGCGTTGCGCCGCTGCCCGCTGCTGGACGCCGCCCGACGCCACCCGCAGGTGGTCTGCCAGGTGCACCTCGGCATCGTCCGCGGCGCTCTCGAAGTCTACCGCGGCGATCCGGAGCCGACCGCGCTGCTGCCGTTCGCCGAGCCCGGTGCCTGCCGCCTGCACCTGCGAACCGCGGCGGCCACGGATGGCTGACCTCGCCGGCCGGCCGGCCGGCCGGCTGGTGCTGGGGTCAGGTGCTCGGGCTGGCACCCGCGCAGGGCGGGTACGTCGAGCTGACGTTCCCCGAGCCCGGGTCGTATCCGTTCGTCACGCAGGCCATGGCGGACGCCGAGCGCGGCGCCCACGGCATCCTCCGCGTCACCCCCTGATTCCGCGCTCCTCCGCTCAGACTGACGCGGAACACCAGGAGCGGGCTTCGCAGGTGACCGGGCCGGGCGCGCTGCGAACGCGGGACCACGACCCATCCACGGCGACCGCGGCGGCGCGGTTCGGCGGGGGCGGGTCAGCGGGACTCGAACGGGAGCGGACCGCCGAGCGGGCGCAGGCCCAGCACGACACCGATCGCCCGAGCCTCGGCGACCGCCGCGTCGGCCCGGTCGCGCGCGCCGCGGGCGCGCAGCACGCCGGCCAGGGCGTGCTGGCTGAGCGCGACCCACGGCTCGGCGCCCAGCCGGCGGTGCGACCCGACCGCCGCGACCAGCTGCCGCTCGGCCTGGGCCCACTCGCCCAGGGTCGCCGCCAGCTGGCCGAGGTGGTATGCCGTGGCCCCCTGGTAGCCGGTGCCTTCCAGCAGGTGCTGCTCCCGGTACGGGGACAGCTGCTCGAACAGCGCCGCGGCCAGCTCCCGGTCGCCGAGCAGCACCGCGGCCTTCGCGAACCCGATCGCCTTCGTCCGCCAGGACCGCATCCGGGTCGGACCGGCGCGCATCTGGTCGAGCGAGCCGGCGACGATCGCCCTGGCCTCGTCGACCCGCCCGACCTCCCCGTACAGCCAGGCGAGCATCGGCTGCATCGGCAGCACCGGGTAGTCGGCGACGAGCCGCTCGACCGCACCGACGGACTCGGCCTCCTGCCCGCGCAGCCAGCGGATGATCGTGACCTGGTGCAGCGCGGCCGCGGTGGCGAGCAGGCCGGTGCCGCCGACCCCGAGCGCCTCAGCCTCCAGGGCCAGCCGCTCGCCGCCGGCGAGGTCGCCGCGGGCGATCGCCACCGTGGCCTCCATCGCGGTGCCGGCCCAGCGGACGAACGAGGTCGGCGCCGCCAGCACGGCGTCGTGCATCGCGGCCAGCGCCGGCATGGCCTCGGCCGGCCGCCCGTCGGCCAGCGCGCAGTAGGCGTGCCAGTAGTGGCCGACGAACCGGAGCGACGGCACGCCGCCGAGCTGGTCGGCCAGCTGGAGCAGCTCGGTCGCGGTCGTCTCCTCCTCCCGGACGTAGGCGATCTCGCTGCCGAGCAGGCTCGTCCGGTCGACCAGCACGGCGGCGAACGTGCCGGGATCACCGACCCGGCGGGCGACGTCGACCGCCTCGCCGGACAGGGCCTCGACCTCCTCCGGCGAGCCGTCGATCGGCACCCACCGGGCCAGCCGGCTGAGCACCAGCGCCCGTGCCCGGCTGTCCCCCGGCCCGATCGCGTCGAGCGTCTGCCGCAGCAGCCGGGCCGGCACCGACCCGTCACCGTCGAACCAGATCGTCGCCCCGCCGCCGATGCCGAGCGCGGCCGTCGTCATCCGCGGCACCGAACCGAGCCCGACCGCCAGCTCGAACGCGGCCACGAACGTGTCGGCGGCCTGGGAGACCCGGCCCAACCGCACCTGCGCCGAGCCGAGCTCCAGCAGCAGGTCGCAGCGGCGGTCCCGGTCGTCCGGCGCGACCAGCGCGAGGTGCTCCAGCGCCTGGGTGAGCAGCCGCACCGCCTCCGCGTACGCGAACTGGCCCACCGCCCGCTCGGCGGCCTCGCTCGCATACCCGACCGCCTTCTCCCCGGCCCGCACCCCCGGCTCCGACCCGCTGCCGGCGGCCGCGCCGAGGTGGCGGGCGAGCTGGCTGAGCCGGGCGTCCGGGTCGCCCGGCGGAAGCCGTTCCAGCGCCTCGCCGACCCGCAGGTGCAGCCGCGGCCGGCGGGCCGCCGGGATCCGACCGTAGAGGGCGTCGCGGAGGATGAGGTGGCTGAACCCGTACCGGCCGGGCACCCGCCGGGACGGCACCACCAGCCCGGCGCCGACCGCGACGTCGAGCGCGTCGAGCAGCGCCTCGTGCTCCAGGTCGGAGACCCGGGTCAGCACGGCGAGGTCGAAGTCGCGGCCGATCACCGCAGCCAGGTCGAGCGTGCCGGTGACGGCCGGGTCGAGCCGGGACAGCCGCTGCTCGAGCATGTGCCGGACGCCCTCCGGGACGCCTTCGAGCGCCTCCCGGACCGTGTCGGCGTGGTCGAGGTCGCCGGTCTCGGACAGGTGCCGGATCAGCTCGCCGAGCAGGAACGGGTTGCCGTCGGTACGGGCCAGCAGCATCGGCGCCAGGTCCGCCGGCGCCGGGGCGTGCTGCTGCGCGCCGACCAGCTGGTCGACCTCGCCGCGGCCGAGGCCGCCGAGCGCGATCCGGCTGAACCCGGGCTCCCGCTGCAGGTCGGCCATGGTGTCCGCGACCAGGCGCTGCGAGTCCTGGTCCGACCGGTAGGTGACCAGCAGCAGCAGCGGGACCTGCCGGGTGGACCGGGCCACGTGCCGGAGCAGCAGCTGCTCGGTGCCGGCCCACTGCAGGTCGTCGATGACCAGCAGGACCGGGGAGCTCGCCGACACGCCGGCGAGCAGCCCGGCCACCGAATCGAACAGGGCGTACCGCTGGTCGGGGCCCGCGGTCGGCTCCGGGACCGGCAGGTCGGGCAGCCGCCGGGCCAGCTCGGGCAGCAGCCGGGCCAGCTCGCCGCCGGCGTCCCGGACCAGCTCGGCGACGGTGTCGTTGGGCCGCGCGGCCAGGTAGCCGCCGAGCGCCTCGCGGACGCCCAGGTAGGCCACCGTCAGCTTCTCGTCGCACCGTCCGTAGAGGACCGTGCCGCCCTCGGCCTGGGCGATCCGGCCGACCTCGGCGGCCAGCCGGGTCTTGCCGATGCCGGCCTCGCCGGTGACCACGACCACCTGCCGCCGCCCTTCGGCGGCCTGCCGCCAGGCCCGGTGCAGCCGGGTCAGCTCGTCCGCCCGGCCGACGAACGGCCCGCGTTCCGGGTCGCCGACGCCGGCCAGCGCGTTGAACGCGACCGCGGGCGCCCAGCCGACCGCGGTCGGCGGCCCCGGCGCCGGCAGCGCGGGCGGGTCCGGCTCGGACCGC
Organism: uncultured Actinomycetota bacterium; assembly: GCA_963728945.1. Lineage (GTDB taxonomy): Bacteria > Actinomycetota > Actinomycetes > Mycobacteriales > CADCTP01 > CADCTP01. The sequence goes on from CAVSMA010000001.1 coordinate 397,086, forward strand.
AGCAGCTCCAGGTACGCGCCGGCCAGCTGCGGCGACGGGTCGACCCCGAGCTCCTCGGCCAGCAGCTTGCGGAACCGCTCGTACGCGCGCAGCGCCTCGCCCCGGTTGCCGGCCACGGCGTGCGCGAGCATCAGCCGCAGGTGCGCGGACTCGCGGAACGGCTCGAGCGCGATCGCCTCCTCGGCCGGCCGGACCGCGGCGGCCCCGTCGCCGGTCGCGACCAGGCACTCGCTGACCAGCTCCAGCGCCGAGACGAGCACCGCGGCGAACCGGGACCGCAGCCGGTCCACCCACTCGCCCTCGACCCCGGGCAGGAACGAGCGGGCCGCCACCGCGCGGGCCGCGTCGGCGTGCTCGGCCGCGCGCACCGGCTCGCCGGCCGCGAGCAGCCGCCGGGCCGCGACCACGTCCCGCTCGGCGGCCTCCACGTCGACCTCGGTGCCGGGCGGCAGCACCAGCTGGTAGCGCCCGGCGGCCCCGGTCAGCGTCTCGGCGCCGGGCAGCCCGGCCGCGGTCAGCGCGGCGCGGATCGTGCTCAGCACGGTCCGCAGCGCCGGTTGCCAGGTCGGCGGGAGCTGCTCGCCCCACAGGACGTCGGCCAGCTCCTCACGGGTCGCCGGGTGGTTGCGCTCCGCGACGAGATAGGCGAACAAGACCCGACCGCGGCGGCCGCCGAGGGCCTCCTCGTCGAGCGTGCGATCACCGGCCGTGAGCAGCAGCTGGCCGGCGAGCCCGACCCGCACGTCCATACGCTGGCTTTCGTCTGCGATAGCGGAGAACCGCATCGTCGCACTGTGATCGACTGGTCACAACCAGAATGCGTGAGTCCACCACCCGCACGGTTGCGCTCGGTTGCGCTCCGCGATGCCGCGCGGTTGCGCTCGGGTTGCGCACGGCGCGGGATGGTGCCGCCTGTCATGTGAGCGCCGCTAGCTCAACTGGCAGAGCACTGCCCTCTTAAGGCATCGGTTCGGGGTTCGACTCCCTGGCGGCGCACCGGGCGTTGAGGGTCGGGGAACACGGGGGTTCCAGTGGCGGACACGGCGACGCGGGCGCGCAGCCTCGGCCTCGGCATGGCGACCGCGCTGGTCGTCGGCAACATGGTCGGCTCGGGCGACTACCTGCTGCCGAGCTCGCTGGCCAAGTACGGCGCGCTGGCCATCCTCGGCTGGGTCGTCACCGCGGTCGGCGCGGTGCTGCTGGCGCTCGTCTTCGCCAACCTCGGCCGGATGTACCCGCAGACCGGCGGGCCGTACACGTTCAGCCGGCTGGCGTTCGGCGAGTTCATCGGGTTCCAGACCGCCTGGGGCTACTGGATCGCCACCTGGACCAGCAACGCCGCTCTGGCGATCGGGTTCGTCAGCTACCTGGACGACTTCTGGACCTCGCTGGCCAGCAACAAGCTGCTCGCCGCGCTCGTCGCGATCGCCGCGATCTGGGTCCTCACCTGGGTCAACGCGATCGGCGTCCGGCAGGGCGGCCTCGTCCAGGTGGTCACCACGATCATCAAGCTGATCCCGCTGCTGTTCATCGCCTTCGTCGGGCTGGCGTTCATCAACACCAGCCACTTCAGCCCGGTCAACCCGAGCGGCGAGTCCGGGCTCGACGCGGTGACGGACGCGGCGACGCTGACCCTGTTCGCGTTCGTCGGGCTCGAGTCGGCGACGGTCGCGGCCGGCGACGTGAAGAACCCGGAGCGGACGATCCCCCGGGCGACGGTGATCGGCACCCTGCTCGCGGCCGCGGTCTTCGTCCTCGGCCAGATCGCCGTCCTCGGCGCGATCCCCGCCTCCGAGCTGGCCAAGTCGACCGCGCCGTTCGCCGACGCGGCCAAGGTCATGTTCGGCAGCTGGGCGGGCACCCTGGTCGCGGTCAGCGCGGTGATCGGCACGTTCGGGGCGCTCAACGGCTGGATCCTGCTGCAGGGCCAGGTGCCGCTGGCGGCCGCCCGGGACGGGCTGTTCCCGCGGATCTTCGGCCGCACCTCCCGCTCCGGCACCCCCGTGCTGGGCCTGGTCATCTCCAGCGCGCTGATGACCGCGCTGATCCTGATGAACTACACCGCCAGCCTGGTCGACCAGTTCACCCAGATCATCCTGCTGGCCACGCTGTCCATCCTCATCCCGTACACGTACACGGCGGCCGCCCAGCTGATGCTGATGGTCACCGACCGGGCCCGGTTCTCGGCCCGCCGGCTGGTCCGCGACGGCGTGATCGCGCTGCTCGCCTTCTCGTACACGCTGTGGGCGATCACCGGAGCGGGCGCCGACATCGTGCTGAAGGGCTTCCTGCTGCTGCTCGCCGGCATCCCGGTCTACGTGTGGATCCGCCGCCGGAACGCACCCGGTCCGGCACCCGCGCCGCTCACCGAAGCCGAACCCGAGCCGGTGCCCAGCTCCCCCGTCCCCGTCGCCGGAGGCTGAGAAGTGAGTTCGCCCGACACGCTGACCCGGCCGCCCGAGACCCCGGCCCCGGCCCCGATCCCGCCGCGCCGCGGCTGGGGAGGCTGGCTGCTCGCCGTGCTGGCGATCGCCGCCGTCGTGCTGCTCGTGTTCGACTGGATCGACAAGTACGGCAAGGAGCGCAACGCGTTCGACGCGCTGTTCGACGCGAACGCATCGACCCCGCCCGAGACCGGTGCCATCCGGCTCCCCGGCGGCTGGGACCGCGGCCTCGACACGGTCGGCTACCTGGAGAGCCCGTGGCTGGCCGCCGCGCTGTGGGTGTTGCTGGTGCTGGCGATCCTCTGGGGGATCTGGCGCTTCGTCAGCCGGCACCGCGCCGGCCGCCCGCTGCAGCACGCCGGGCTGCGCCGGACCGGTCTCACGGTGCTCATCGTCGTGCTGTTCGTGCTGGCCGGCTCCGCCACCGCCAACGCGTACGTCGGCTACGTGCCGACGATCGGCTCCGCGTTCGGCCAGGTCGGCGAGGACCTGCGGGGCGGCTCGCGGATCGACCAGCTCTCCATCGGCGCGTCCGACCTGCAGGTCCCGCCCGGTCCCGCGTACGTGTACCTGCCGCCGGGCTACGGCAGCGCCGCGAACCGCGACCACCGCTACCCGGTGATCTACCTGCTGCACGGCTATCCCGGCGCGTCGGTCGACTGGGTGCGGGCCGGCGACATGCAGCCGATCCTGGACAAGCTGATCCAGGACAAGCTGATCGAGCCGATGATCGCGGTCGCGCCGGACGCGTCCGGTGGCTGGGTGCACGACTCGGAGATGGTCAACCAGGTCAACGGCCCGCAGCTGGAGACCTACCTGACCAGGACGGTCCCGCAGACGATCGACGCGAAATACCGCACCATCGCCGACCGGAACGGCCGGGCGATCGGCGGGGTGTCCAGCGGCGGCTACGGCGCGCTCAACCTGGCGCTGCGCAACCAGGACGTCTTTTCCGTCTCGGTGCCGATGATGCCGTACGGCGACCCGGGCGCGGTGCTGGACAGCCTGTTCGCCGGCGACAGGCAGCTGCTCGAACAGAACACGCCCAGCCAGTACATCCCGAGCATGACGTTCACCGAGCCGCTGTCGATGCTGCTCGTCGCCGGCACCGAGGACCCGCAGCTGCCCACCGCCCGCCAGCTGTACACCCAGCTGACGGCGCGCAACAGCGCTGACCTGGACGTCGCCCTGCAGGTCGTCCCGGGCGCCACGCACACCTGGCACGGCGCCACCATGGACAGCCCGTACGGCTACGTCTTCTTCTCCGACCGCGTCAAGGCGACGGCCGGAACGAGCGGAGGCTGATCCGATGGCCGTGCATCTCGAAGATCCCGGCGTGGCCGGTCCGGGCGACGGAGCCGTCGAGCAGCCGCAGCCGCCGGCCGCACCGTCCCCGGCCGTCCGGCCCGACCACGGCGCCCGGGTCGCGCAGCTGGCCGCCACGCTGACGTTCCTCGCCGGCGTGATCAACCTCGTGTCCGCCGCGATGCCGGCCGAGCGGTCGCGGCTGCGCGCCGTCCGGTTCCTGACCCCGGAGGTCCTCTCCAACAGCGCGGTGATCGCGGTCGCCGCGCTCGGCGTCGCGCTGATCCTGATCGCCGGCGGCCTGCGCCGGCGCAACCGGATCGCCTGGGTCGTCGTGATCGTCGCGCTGGCCGCGAGCGCCTTCTTCCACCTGGTCAAGGGCCTCGACCTGATCGAGGTCGTGATCCAGGCCGCGCTGGCCGGCTGGCTGGCCGGCCAGGGCCGCTACTTCACCGGCCAGCTCGGGCCGCGCGAGCGGCGCCGCGCCGTCGGGCCGGCGATCGGCGTCGTCGTGATCACCCTGCTGTACGGGCTGCTCGGCATCTGGTCCAACGAGCCCGGCCTGATCGGCCGGGTGGGGCTCTGGTCGGCGATCAAGGACGTCGCGAAGATGGCCGTCGGGATGGGCAGCGACCTGCCGCTGCGCGGCCGGTTCGCGGAGGTGTTCCCGCCGTCGGTGGCGGCCCTGTTCTACGTCGGCGTGCTGCTGGTCCTGGTTCGCGCCCTGGCCCCGCGCCGGCGGGTGGCCAGCGACCCCGGCCCGACGGCCGAGGAGCTGGTCGCCAGCGACGACTCGCTGGCCTACTTCGCCACCCGGGACGACCGGCTGACCGTGCGCGACGGCGCCGGTCTCGTCTCGTACGGGGTGGCCGGCGCGGTGGCCCTCGGCGCCGGCGACCCGCTCGGCCCGCCGGCCAGCTGGCCGGGCGCGATCAGGGCGTTCGTCGACCAGACGTCCCGGCAGGGCCGGGTCCCGGCGGTGATCGGCTGCTCGGAGGACGCGGTCGAGGCGTACGAGCGGGCCGGGCTGCACCGGATCTACCTCGGCGACGAGGCGGTGCTGGAGCTGGCCGGCTTCGACATCGAGGCCAAGTCCCGCCAGCACGCCCGCCGCGGCTGGAACCGCGGCAACCGGGACGGGCTCGAGGCCGAGGTGCGGCGGTCGGGCACGCTCGACGAGGCCACGGTGGCCGAGCTGACCGGGCTGTCCGACCGGTGGCGCGGCGGCGCCGCCGAGCGCGGCTTCTCCATGTCGCTGGGGCGGCTGTTCGACCCGCGGGACGGGAACTCGGTGGTGGTCATCGCCCGGGACCGCGCCGGCACGCTGGCCGGCTTTCTCAACCTCGTGCCCTGGGACGGGGACGGCGCCAGCCTGGACGTGATGCGCCGGGACAAGGCCGCGCCCAGCATCATCAACGAGTTCCTCATCGTCGAGGCGGCCAGGCAGCTGCCCACGCTCGGCGTCACCCGGCTGTCACTGAACTTCGCGTTCCTGCGCGGGCTGATCACCGCGGCGGACATGAGCGGCGCGTCGCGGTGGGCGCGGGTGCAGGCGTGGTTCCTGCGCAAGGCGTCGCGCTGGTTCCAGATCGAGTCGCTCTACCTGTTCAATCAGAAGTTCGGCCCGGACTGGGTGCCGCGCTACTGCGCGATCCAGTCGATGGAGGACCTGCCGCGGGTCGCGCTGGCGATGGGCCGGGCCGAGGGGTTCGTGGAGAGCCCGGTCCGGCTGCCCTGGCGGCGGCGGCCCACCGGCACGCCGTTCGCCGGCAGCGCCGGCGAGGCCGACGTCGTCCCCCGCTCGACCGTCGCCCGGCCGGCCACGCTGGTGGTCACCGCCGGCGGCCTCACCTCCGTGCCCGCCGCGCCCGCGGCGACCAGCCGCCCGGCCGGCACGGCGGCGCCGATGCGGCCGGCGCCCCAGGTCCGCACCGAGCCGACCCGGTTGGCGAAGGCGCGGCGGGCCAAGCTCTCGCAGCTGCGGGAGGACGGCATCGACCCGTACCCGGTCGGGTTCACCCGCACCGCCACCCTGGCCGAGGTCCGCGACCGCTGGGACACGCTCACCCCGGGCGAGGAGACCACCGACGAGGTCAGGGTCGCCGGGCGGATCATGCTCCGGCACGCCGTCGGCGGCCTCACCTTCTGGACCATCCGGCAGGGCTGCGATCAGCTGCAAATCATGCTCGACCGGGACGTGCTCGGCCCGGACGCGTACCGGCAGGCCGGCCGTTACGACCCGGGCGATTGGGCCGGCGCCAACGGCACCGTGGTCCGCACCCGGCGCGGCGAGCTCTCCGTCAAGGCCACGACCGTGGTGCTGCTGACCAAGTCGCTGCGGCTGCTGCCGGACAAGTGGCGCGGCCTCACGGACGTCGAGGTCCGGTCCCGGCAGCGGGAGCTCGACCTGACCATGAACCCGGCCACCCACCGGACGTTCGCCCTCCGCTCGACCGTCCTGGAGACCCTGCGCCGGTCCATGGCGGCCCGGCACTACGTCGAGGTCGAGACCCCGATCCTGCAGGTGCAACCCGGCGGAGCGACCGCCCGCCCGTTCATCACCCACCACAACGCCTACGACATCGACCTCTACGCCCGCGTCGCCAGCGAGCTCTACCTGAAACGGTTGCTGGTCGGTGGCATGGACCGGGTCTTCGACCTCGGGCCGATGTTCCGCAACGAGGGCGTCGACACCCGGCACAACCCCGAGTTCACCATGCTCGAATCCAACGAGGCCTTCGCCGACTACCGGGACATGATGCGGCTCTGCCAGGACCTGTTCCGGGAAGCGGCCGCCGCGGTCGGCCCGATGACGGTGGACTACCAGGGCAAGCAGATCGACATCGGCACCGACTGGCGCCAGGTCACCATGCTCGACGCCGTCGCCGAACACCTGCACGTCCCCGACCTGTCCTACGAGTGGCCGGTCGAACGCATCCGCGAGCTGTGCGACCAGCACCACGTCCCCTGGGAACCCGACTGGGGCACCGGCAAGCTCGTCGACGGCCTCTACGACGAGCTCGTCGAGGCGAGCATCGTGCAACCGACGTTCATCATCAACCACCCCAAGGAGATCTCCCCGCTCGCCCACCCGCACCGGGACGACCCGTTCGTCACCGAACGGTTCGAACTCGTGATCGCCGGGCGCGAGTACGCCAACGCCTACAGCGAGCTCACCGACCCGGTCGACCAGCGCGCCCGGATGGAAGCCCAGGCGTTGGCGAAGGCCGGCGGGGACGAGGAAGCCATGGTCGTCGACGAGACCTACCTGCGGGCGCTGGAGCTCGGCCTGCCGCCCAACGCCGGCCTGGGAATCGGCGTAGATCGCCTCGTGATGCTGCTGGGCAACCTACCCTCCATCCGAGAGGCGATTCTCTTCCCGCAGCTGCGCCCGGAAGGCCGGTGAGGTGACGGAGACGGCGACGCCGGAGGTCATCCCCTGCCCGGAGGAGATCTCGCTGGAGCTCGGCTCCGACGGGCAGATCGTGTTCGTCTCGGACGTCCACCTCACCGGCGGCGGTCCGGTCGCCGACTTCGACGCGACCACCGAGCTGGTCGAGCTGCTGACCGAGCTTGGCCGGCACGAGGGGGCGAAGCTGCTGCTGTTCGGCGGGGACATCGTCGACCTGCTGCAAGCCGGCGGCACGCCGGTGGAGGCGGTCGACCGGGTGCTCGCCGCCCAGGACGCGCAGGCGGTCGCCGCGGCCTCGGCCGCGCTGGCCGCAATCCCGGACGCGACCGTCGTCTACGTGGTCGGCAACCACGACTCCGCGCTGGCCTGGCATCCGGAGGCGAGGCGGCGGGTGGGCGAGGCCTTCGGGATCGACCACTTCGCGCTGCGGGCCAGGGTCGCGGTGCAGACGCTGGACGGCAGGACCGTCACCGTGCTGGCCGAGCACGGGCACGCGCTGGACGTCTACAACCGGCACTCCGATCCGTACGACCCGCTGGACACGCCGGCCGGGGACCACGTCGTGCAGGAGGTCGTCAACCGCTTCGACCTGCTCGCGCCGGAGCGGCCCGACCTCGGGCTGGACCAGATCGACAACGTCCGCCCGTCGGCGGCGGTGCCGGTCTGGCTGGTGTCCAACTTCTTCTACCGGTTCCTGCGCCGCACGCTGCGCCGCTTCGCGCTCCCGCTGGCCGGGCTGTTCGTGCTGCTGCACCTGCCGGTGGCCACGCTGGTCCTGCGCGACCTCGACCGGCACCGGCGGTCGGAGGAGGTCGCCCGGATGACCGACCGGGCGATCATCTGGCTGTTCGCCATCGTCGTCGTCGACCTCATCCTGTTCGTCGTGCTGGCCGCGTTCCTCGGCCGGTCGCTGCGTGACGCCGCTTCGGTGTACGGCGGGACGCCGGAGGACGGCGAGGTCGACCAGGCCCGCCGGGCCGCGGCGATGGGCGAGCTGCTCACGATCCGCGACCCGGCCGCGTCGGTGCTGCTGGGCGGGCACACCCACCGGGCGCTGCTGGTCCCGGGCGGCCGCGGCCGGGTGGTCGCCGACGCCGGCTGCTGGATCGAGGGCATGGTGCCGGTACGGGCGTGGTTCTCGCTCCCGCCGGTGTTCGTCGCGGCGTACCCGTGCACCTGGCTGCAGGTGCTGCCGGCCGCCGGCGGGGTCAAGGTAAGCCTCTGGGAGCGGCCGCTGGCGGTGACCCGCCGCCTCTCGCTGGTGGAGCGGGTCGTGATGCGGGGCCGGCCGGGTCCGCCGAGACCGGCCCCGGCCCGCATCGTCCGGGAGGAGCTGGCCCTGCCGAAGCCCGGCGCGCTGCGGCCGGACTGGACGCCGGGGGCGGCCGCCACGGTGGCAACCGACGACCCGCTCGGCTCGCAGCGCTGGGCCGGACTGCCGACCGCGTCGGCCGGGTCGGCCGGCGCCGCCCCGGACGAGCCGGCGCGCTGATGGTCGCGGCGCTGCTGGCGCTCGCCGGCACCGTGATCTGCTACGGCACGGCCACCGTGCTGCAGAACATCGCGGCACAGCGGGCCGAGCGGCACGAGGGCACCGACGCACTGCTCGTCGTCCGGTTGATGCGCGACCTGCCCTACGTCGCCGGCACCGCGCTGGACGGGCTCGGTTTCCTGCTGTCATTGCTCGCGCTGCGCCAGCTGCCGGTGTTCGCCGTCCAGGCCGGTGTTGCCGGCAGCATCGGTGTCACCGCCGTCCTGGCGGCGGTGTTCTTCAGCGAGCGGCTGATCGCCCGCGGCTGGGCGGCGCTTGCGCTGATCTGCATCGGCCTGGTGGCGGTGGCCGCCAGCGCGGCCCCGGAGGCGGCCGACGTGCCCGACACCGGCACCAAGGTCGGCATCGTCGCCGCGGTCGTGGTGCTCGCCGTGCTCGGCTGGCTGGCCCTGCGGCACGGGCAGGACACCCGCTCGGCCATCGCCCTGGCCAGCGTCAGCGGCCTCGCGTACGGCGGCGCGGCGCTGGCCGCCCGGCTGCTCGCCTCGGGGGACGGGACCTACCTCTCCGGCGACGGGCTGCTGCACCTGCTCGCCGACCCGATGCTGTACGCGCTGATCGCCTACGGTGCGCTCGGCCTGGCGACGTTCTCGGCGGCGCTGCAGCGCGGCACGGTGACCACGGTCGCCGCGGTCGTCGTCGTGGCCGAGACGGTCGCGCCGGCCCTGGCCGGCATCGCCCTGCTCGGCGACCGGGCCAAGCCCGGGCTCGGCGTCGTCGCCGTGCTCGCCTTCGTTGCCACGGTCGTCGGAGCCTGGGTGCTGACCCGGGTGGATCCTGGACGGGCAACGGCCACACCGAAGTCGGACAGCGGGGGCCCGACGGGCCCGCGCCCGGAGTCACGGGAGAATGCATGAGCGGCTACGACGACGGTCGGACCTACGACGAGCGGGCCTACCCGCAGCAGCCGTACGACCGGCGCGGGTATCCCGGCGGCCCGGCGTCCGGACCGCCGTCCCGGGCCACGGTCAACGCCGGCCGGCTGTGGGCGGCCGGCGTGGCCACCGCGCTGGTATGCGCGCTGATCGGGCTGGTGGGCGTGCTGGTGGTGCGCGCCGTCTTCAAGGTCGCGCTCTACGCGCCGGAGGAGGCCAGCGCGGTCGGTGACATCGACACCGGCCTGCTCTGCATCGCCGCCGCCGGGGCGGCGCTGGTGGCCACCGGGCTGGTGCACCTGCTGCTGCTGAGCACCCCGCGGCCGCTGTCCTACTTCGGCTGGATCGTCGGGCTGGCGACGCTGGCCGCCGTGGTGGTGCCGTTCCTGTCGGTCAGCCCGCTGTCCGTCGCCGTGGCCATGGCGGTGATCCACCTGATCATCGGGCTGGCGATCGGCACCCTGATCTCGGGCGCCGCCCGCGCCGCGACGCGCGGCCCCGCCGGCTCGGCGTACGACCTGCACTAGCGACCGCCCCCTGTGGATCTCAGCACCACGATCGACACGCTGCTGGTGATCGCCGCGGTGGCGGCGGCCACCCCGCTGCTGGTCGCCCTCCTGCCGTGGCTGCGGGTGCCGCAGGTCGTCCTGCTCATCGCCGGCGGCATCGTGATCGGCCCGGAGGCGCTCGGCTTCGGATCGCCGGGCAGCGTGCAGGTGCTCTCCGATCTCGGGCTCGGCTTCGTGTTCCTGCTCGCCGGCTACGAGGTCGAGGTCGCGCTGTTCGCGTCCAGTCCCGGCCGGCGGGCGATGAGCGCCTGGTTCATCGCCGCGGCGGTGTCGGGCGGTGTCGTCGCGGCGCTGGACGCCGCCGGCATCGTCCGCTCGTACGTGCCGGTGGCGATCGCGCTGACCACGACCGCGCTCGGCACGCTGCTGCCGATCCTGCGCGAGCACGACATGCTGCGCGGCCGGTTCGGCCATCATCTGGTGGCCGCGGGCGCCGTCGGGGAGCTGTTCCCGGTGCTCGCCATCGCGCTGTTCCTCGGGATCGTCAACCGGTTCGTCGCGCTGCTGTCGCTGGCATCGGTCGGCGCCATCGCGGTCGCGCTGGGAGCGTCCCGGCGGGTGCTCGGCCGTGGCCGGTTGCTGGAGATCGTCCGGAAGTCCCAGCACGAGACCAACCAGGCGATCCTGCGCTGCACCGTCCTGCTGCTCATGGTGCTGCTCGCGGCGACCAACGAGTTCCACCTCGACGCGGTGCTGGGCGCCTTCCTCGCCGGCATGGTGCTGCGCCGGTGGGCCGGGGCCAGCGCGCACGTGCTGGAGGAGAAGCTGGACGCGATCGGCTACGGCTTCTTCATCCCGATCTTCTTCGTCTACTCGGGGATGACGCTCAACATCGACTCGATCGCCGACGCGCCGCTGCGGGTGGTGCTGTTCCTGGCGCTGATGCTGGCCGTGCGCGGGCTGCCGGCGCTGCTGGTCTACCGGGGCGTGCTCCGCTCCCGGGAGCGGCTGGAGCTGGCCCTGATCACGGCGACCTCGCTGCCGCTGCTGGTCGCGCTGGCCGAGATCGGCCGCCGGAACGGGACGATGCTGCCGGAGAACGGGGCCGCGCTGGTCGGCGCCGGCGTGCTCAGCGTGCTGATCCTGCCGTCGGCCGCCATCGCCGTGCGCAAGCGGGCCAAGCCCGAACCGGCGGACACCGGGCCGGCGGAGTCCGAGTCGGTCGACCCCGATCCGGTCGAGCAGGCCGAGCCCGGCCAGGTCGGTCACTGACCGGCCGGGCCGGGTGAGCTCAGCTCGGCAGCAGCTCGATCCAGCCGCGGATGTCGTCGGCGGTCTCCGTGCCGGCCAGCTCCGGATGCTCCGCGGCGACGTGGACGAGGACCTTCTCGATCACGGCGTCGTCGGTGTCGCCGCGGGCGGTGAAGCCGCACTCGCAGCGGACCTGACGGGTCATCGGTGTGCTCCCTTCGGCGGTACGCTCCAGCTCTAGCGCCTCCACGCCTAGGGAGGCAAACGTGCAGGGCGCATCCGATGCCGCCCGGGTGCAGCTGTGCGGGGCGTTCACCGTGGAGCTCGCCGGCCGGCGGGTCAACCAGGCGCTGCCCGGACGGCAGGGCCGGCTGCTGTTCGCGTACCTGACCCTGAGCCGGCTGCAGCCGGTGCCCCGTGACGTCATCGTCGACGCACTCTGGGGCGGGTCCCCGCCGCCGGCCGCGGCCTCGGCGCTGACCGTGCTCGTCTCCAAGGTCCGCGCCGCGCTCGGCCCGGACGTGCTGCGCGGCCGGACCGAGCTGACCGTCGCGCTGCCCGAGCCCGCGTACGTCGACGTGGAGGACGCGTTCGCCGCCCTGCACGCGGCCGAGTCGGCGCTGGCCCGGCAGGACTGGCGGAAGGCCTGGGCGCCGGCGCTGACCGCGCAATTCGTGACCCGGCGGCGGTTCCTGCCCGAGGCCGAGCAGCCCTGGGCCGACCCGTGGCGGCGCCGGCTGGCCGACGTGCACGTCCGCGCGCTGGAGTGCTACGCGACCGCGTGCCTGCGCCTCGGCGGCGGCGAGCTGCCCGGCGCCGAGCGGGCGGCGCGGGAGCTGCTCGAGGTCGCGCCGCTGCGGGAGACCGGGCACCTGCTGCTGATGGAGGCGCTGGCCGCCCGGGGCAACGTCGCCGAGGCGCTGGCGGCGTACGAGCGGCTGCGGGTGCTGCTGCGCGAGTCGCTCGGCGTCGACCCGTGCCGGGCCGTCCAGGACACGTACGCGCAGCTGCTGGGCTGACCGGGTGCGCTGACCTGGCCACCAACCTTCCGACAAGGTGCGGACAACCCGCCGACAAGGGTGCGTCCGCAGGCTTCCGGCATCACCGAACCCATCGGAGGCATGTCATGGAAGACCAGCTCACCATCCTGCTCGGCCGGTTCGTGCAGGACCTCGGCGCCACCGTGTCGGCCGGCAACGTGCTGATCGGCGACGAGCTCGGGCTCTACCGGGCGCTGGCGGAGGCCGGGCCGTTCACCGCGGCCGAGCTCGCCGCCCACACCGGCACCGCCGAGCGGTACGTCCGCGAGTGGCTGCCCGGCCAGGCGGCCGGCGGCTACGTCAGCTACGACACCGGCACCGAGCGGTACTGGCTGAACGAGGCGCAGGCGGTCGCCTTCGCCGACCCGGGCGGCCTGCTGCTGCCGGGCGCGTACCAGCTCGCGCTGGCCTGCCTGGCCGACCGGGAGATGATCGTCGACGCCTTCCGCACCGGGCAGGGCGTCGCCTGGGGGGCGCACGACGAGAACGTGTTCACCGGCTGCGAGCGCTTCTACCGCCCCGGCTACGTCCAGAACCTGGTCAGCTCCTGGATCCCGGCCGTGCCCGGGCTGGCCGACCGGCTCACCGCCGGCATCGCCGTGGCCGACGTCGGCTGCGGGCTCGGCGCGTCGACCAGGATCATGGCCGAGACCTACCCGGCCTCGTCGGTGCGCGGGTTCGACTCGCACCCGGAGTCGGTCGAGCTGGCCCGGTCGGGCGGCGTAGACGCGGAGGTGGCCAGGGCGCAGGACTTCCCCGGCACCGGCTACGGCCTGGTGACCACGTTCGACTGCCTGCACGACATGGGCGACCCGGTCGGCGCGGCCCGGCACATCCGCGCCGCGCTCGCCGACGACGGCAGCTGGCTGATCGTCGAGCCGTACGCGGGCGGTTCGGTCGCGGAGAACCTCACCCCGGTCGGCCGGGTCTACTACAACTTCTCTACGTTCCTCTGCGTGCCGCATGCGATCTCCGAGGGCGCCGTGGACGCGCTCGGCAACCAGGCCGGCGAGGCACCGGTCGGCAAGATCGTGTCGGAGGCCGGGTTCGGCACGTTCCGCCGGGTCGCGGAGACCCCGTTCAATCTCGTGTACGAGGCCCGCCCGTGACGGACGTCCCGCGAGCGTACGAGCGGTATCTCGTGCCGGAGTTCTTCGTCCCGTGCGCCGAACTCCTGGTGCGGCTGGCCGCGCCGGTGGCCCGCGAGCGGGCGGCCTGGCTCGTCACCGCGCACCGCTGAGGCCGCGTACGTCGAGTTGCGTACGGACAGGGTCGTTCCTGGGCGGATGTGCCGGCACGGGACCGCAGAGAGGCTGTCGGCATGACAACCGTGACGCACACCCGCCGCCCCGAGCCGGCCCGGCGAGCACCGTTCCGGCTGCGCGGGCGCACCCGCAAGACCGTCCTGATCCTGCACATCCTGTCCGTCGGCACCTGGGTCGGCGTGGACGTCATCGTCGCCCTGCTGGTGCTGACCGGCTGGCTGAGCGCCGACCCGTCGACGCGCGGGCTGGCCTACCAGGCGCTTGGCACGTTCGTCGTCTGGCCGATGCTCGTCTCCGGCCTGGTCAGCCTGGTGACCGGGGTGATCCTGGGCCTCGGCAGCAGGTACGGCCTGGTGCGCTACTGGTGGGTGGCGGTCAAGCTGGTGCTCACCGTCGTGCTCTGCACGCTGATCCTGGTGGCGCTGCAGCCGGGGCTCGGCGAGGTCGCCCGGTACGGCCGGGACCTGGCCGCCGGGACGGCGGCCGAGCGGGACATGTCCGACCTGTTCTTCCCCCCGGTCGTGTCGCTGTCCGCGCTGACGTTCGCGACGACCCTGTCGGTCGCGAAGCCGTGGGGTCGGCTTCGCAAGCGCGGCTGATCCTCCCCGTGCCTCCCCCGGCGTCGCTGGCGCCGGGGTAAAGGCGCGCTTATGGCGCGCCGGCCGGGCGGATGCCAGGATCAGGCGTTCCCGGTCCCGATAGTGCCTCACTGTGGAGGTGCCGGCGTTGATGCGACGTGCAGGGTGGAAGCGCCCGCTCGGAGTCCTGCTCGGTCTGCTGGTGCTCGTGCTCGGCCTGCCGGCCGCGGCGCAGGCGCAGCCGGCCCCGTCCCATCCGCGGCCCCGGCCGCCGGTCGAGGACCCGGCGCCGACGGGGCCTGACTGCACCACCACCCCGTCGAGCACCCAGCCCGGCTACTCGGTGGCCGACCCGCGCTGCGTGTTCAACGGCGCCGCGTACACCGGGGCGCGGTTCGTGCCGCAGACCAACGCGGCCGGGCACCCGATCTCGCGGACGTTCACCGGGATCGTGGCCGGCGCGCCATACCGGATCGAGGTGCCGAAGCAGCACTGGAACGGCCAGCTGGTGCTGTTCGCGCACGGCTTCCGCGGCAGCGGCACCACGGTGTGGGTGGACGACTCACCGCTGCGGACATACCTCGTCGCGCACGGGTTCGCCTGGGCCGCCTCCGGCTACTCGACCAACGGCTACGACGTCGGTCAGGGCGTGCTCGACTCGCACGCGCTGATCGGCCTGTTCGCCGGCAAGGTCAACCGCCCGGCGCGCGGCGTCTACATGACCGGCGTCTCCATGGGCGGGCACATCACCGCGGTCGAGATCGAGCACTTCCGCGGCGACTTCGTCGGCGCCATGCCGGCCTGCGGCGTGCTCGGCGACAAGGAGCTGTTCGACTACTTCACCGACGCGAACGTGACCGCGGCGGCGCTGACCGGGACAGCGATCCAGTTCCCGATGACGCTCGAGGCCGGCCAGGCGTACGCGCCGACGTACGACGCGCAGGTGCTCTCCGAGCTGCCGAAGCTCGGCACCGGCTTCGTGTCCGGCAACCCGGCGAACGTGTCGCTGACGCCGACCGGGCAGACCTGGGCGAGCACGGTCGAGCTGCGCAGCGGCGGCATCCGGCCCGGCTTCGCCAGCGGGTTCGCGTTCTGGGCGAGCGCCGGCTTCGCGCCGCTGACCAACGTGCCGTTCCTGTTCGGGGTCTACCCGGGGCTGACCGGCGGCACGATCGGGATCGCCGACGGCAACGTGGTGGACAACCGGTTCACGCTCTACCGGATCGGCGACAACCGCGGCCCGCTGACCGCCGCCGAGCGGGAGCTGAACCGGTCCGTGCTGCGGGTCAAGGCCACGACGCCGCCCTCGGCCGGGCTGACCGGGATCCCGAAGGTCTTCGGCGACCCGCGCATCCCGGTGCTGTCGATGCACGACATCGGTGACCTGTTCGTGCCGTTCAAGATGGAGCAGATCTACGCGCAGCGGGTGGCCGCGCACGGGGAGAGCCGGCTGTTCGTCAGCCGGGCGATCCGCGGCGTCGGGCACTGCGACTTCACCCAGGCCGAGATGCAGCGCGGCTTCGCCGACCTGGTCAGCTGGGTGCGCACCGGGCACCGGCCGGCCGGCGACCGGGTGACGGACGCGCGCGTGGTCGCCTCGCCGACGTTCGGGTGCAAGTTCACCGACCAGACCCCCGGCGCGCACGCCGGCTTCGTCGCACCCGCCTGCCCGTCCTGACCTCCGCCCGGGTGTCGATCCGGCCCGGCGCCGTTCGTAGCCAGCGTGAGAGGCTGGCGCGGCGCCGGCCGGCGACCCTGGTGGAGGAACCATGACGATCGAGCCCCGGACCGACGGCTACGTCGACGTCAACGGCGTGCACATGTACTACGAGGTCTACGGCGACGGCTCGCCACTGGTGCTGCTGCACGGCGGGGTGATGACGATCGAGCTCGACTTCGCCGCGCTGCTGCCGGAGCTGGTGACCCGGCACACGGTCATCGCGGTGGAGCTGCAGGGGCACGGCCGGACCGCGGACACCGACCGGGCGATCACGCCGGCCGCGCTCGCCTCGGACGTGGTCGGCCTGCTCGACCACCTGGGCATCGACCGCGCCCACGTGCTCGGCCACAGCCTCGGTGGCGGGGTTGCGCTTGAGCTCGCGGTCAGCCACCCGGACCGGGTGCGCTCGATCGTGCCGATGTCGATCACCGTGCGGCCGGACGGGACGCACGAGGAGATCACCGACCCCAGCAAGCACGCCACCTCGACCCGGATGCCGACGCCGCAGGACTTCGCGGACATGACCGAGGCGTACAAGCGACTCTCGCCGCACCCGGAGCACTTCGACGACTTCGTGGCCATGCTGTCCGCCGTCGCCTCGCAGCTCGAGGGCTGGACGGACGAGCAGCTCGCCGGCGTGACCGCGCCGACCCTGCTGATGATCGGCGACCACGACTTCACCACGGTCGAGCACGGCGCGCTGATGCTCCGGCTCATCCCCGGCTCGCAGCTGGCGGTCCTGCCCGGCACGACCCACATGAGCATCACCCGCCGCCCCGACCTCGTCATCCCGATGCTCACCGCGTTCCTGCACTGACCCGGTGCTCGTCCTTGTCCGCACGCCAGCTCGCGTGCGCCTTGAGCCCGGCGGCGTCGTCGCGTCCGGGCCCGGGCTGGGCGGCCCGGATCCGGCCGGCGGGGCGAGCGGGCGGTGAGTCAGGGGACGGTCGGATCGGGTGTGGGAGGTCGGCCTGAGCTCACGGACCGGACCACGGCGGGCCGAGCTTCGCTACGAATGGGCGAGGTCGGCCGTCGACGACCTGGCGTCGACCTGGTTCCGGCGGCGGCCACGGTGCCGGTCCTCGCCCGACCCCGGCCGGCCGCCGGACAGCGGCAGCGCGTGGAAGGCGATCGCCAGCAGCGCGATGCCGAGCAGCAAGCTGGTGGCCGTGTCGGTCGGGTAGTGCATGCCGCGGTACATCCGGCAGCTCGCCACCATGATCGGGATCAGCACGCCGACGACGACGATCAGCCAGCGCAGCCAGACCTGCCGGGTGTGCCAGGCGATGATCAGCGCCGTGCCCAGGTAGTAGGCGGTGGCCGCGGCGGTGTGCCCGGACGGGAAGCTGGACGTCGGCGGCGAGTCGTCGAGGTGGCGCACCGGCGGCCGCTCGCGGTCGATGAGGATCGTGGTGACCAGGAAGATCACCGCCTGACCGGTGACGCAGATCGCCAGGATCACCGACTCCCGCCAGCGGTGGAACGCCACCCGGAACGCGACCACGGTGATCGCCGTCAGCCCGATGATCGTCGGCGTCTCGCCGAACCACGTCCCGATGTGCGTGAGCGTCTCGCCGGTCGGCGTGCGCTGCTTCTCCAGCCACCGGTCCAGCCCGGCGTCCGCGTCGGCGAACCCGGTGTTCTCCAGGACCTTCGTGATCAGCAGCCCGAGGAGGACCACGACCACCCCCACCGCGAACCACCAGGGCACGAACCGCTTCCCGGCCGTACCCAGCTCCTGCCAGACCGTTCGCTCGCCCGCCGGCTTCGTGATGCTCACGTCCCGCTGGTACCCAAAGGAGGCGCGCGTCACGCTCCCACGCAGGACAACACGCGACGACCGGGCCCGGCCCGACGCCGATCGGCGCCGCCCGCCGCACCGCCACGGCACGGTTCAGGCCGCTGCCGGCCCGCCCCACCGCTACGGAACGGTTCAGGCCGGGGTCGGGAAGTGGAAGCCGCCGGGCCGGTCGTTGCGGTCGGCGAGCAGGCCGGCCAGCGCGGACAGGGCGATCTCCGGCGGCGTGCGGGAGCCGATGTTCAGGCCGATCGGCCGGTGCACCCGGGCGACGTCGGCGGCGGGCACGCCGAGCGCGGCCAGCGCCTCGACGTGCGGTCCCTGGTGCCGCGGGTTGCCCATCACGCCGATCCAGCGGGGCTTGCCGACCAGCACGTCCCGCAGCACCGGCCCGAGCTCGTCCCGGTGGTGGTCGGTGACGACGACGTCGGTGTCCGGATCCAGCACGGCCGGGTCGGCGTCGCTGACCACCAGGTCGGCCAGCTGCCGGTCGGCGTCGGTCACCTTGTCCGGCGCCGGCTCGTAGAGCACGGTCCGGAAGCCGGTCTCCCGGGCGAAGCGCATCAGGCTGCGGGCGACCGGCGAGGAGAACACCGCGACCACGGTGCGCCCGTCGACCGGGGCCGGCGCGTCGCCGTGCGCGATCGCGTCGGTCGACGGGACCTCGCTGTGCGCGACCGCGCAGGCCGGATCCTCTTCCTGCATGCCGCCAGTCTGCCAACTCAGAGCAGCGACAGCACGTGCTCCAGCCCGCGCGGTCCGGTCGGCGCCGGCGCCGGCAGCAGGAACGCGTACAGCCCCGCGGTCACGGCGCCGGAGTCGGTGAGCGGGTTGTCGCCGACCATGAGCGCCCGCTCCGGACGCACGCCGAGCAGCTCGCACGCGGCGCGGAAGACCGACGCGGCCGGTTTGCACACGCCCTGCTCGTACGACATGAGCACCGCGTCGAGGTGCGCCAGGAGACCCACCCGTTCCAGCGCCGGCCGAAGGTCGAACCCGGTGTCGCTGACGACGGCGACCCGCACGCCGCGCGACCGTACGGCTTCCAGCGTGGGCAGCGCGTCCGGGAACGCCTCCCACGACTCGGCCGCGACGGTGCGCTCGTACAGCCGGTCGCTGAGGCCGGTGGCCAGCTGTTCACAGCCGGCCGCCGTGTAGAGCTCGGTCCACACCTCGCGGTGCCGCTCGGTGGACAGGTCCCGACCCTTGGCCAGCTCCTCCGCGGTGCTACCGCGGTCCAGCACCCGCTGCCAGACCCGGTCGGCCGCCTCGCGGTCCAGCGACGAGCCCAGCGTGGCCGCCGCTTCGTGCAGCAATTCCGTGCCGCTGCCGGTCAGCCGGATCAGCGTGTCCCCCGCGTCGAACAGGACCGCCTCGAACCGACCCATGCACCGGCCCCCTCACTGCGCGCTGCTCACGGTGGCGCCACAGCCAGCCCACGTCGTGGCCGAAGGACTCGACCAGCAGCGCCAGCGCGAGCACCACCAGGGCGACGGCGACGGGCCGCGGCAGCAGGCCGGACGCCGCGACCACGAGCACGACGCCCTGGGTCGCCGCAACGACCTTGCGCCAGTATCGCGGCGGGAGCCCGGTCCGCATCCAGGGCAGTACCCAGCCAGCCGCGACGAACGCGTACCGCATCAGACCGAGGGCGAGCACCCACCCGCCGAACGTGCTGGCGACGTACCCGCTGAGCACGAGGATGAGGAACGCGTCCGCCTCCATGTCGAAGCGCGCCCCGAGCCCGGAGACCGTGCCGGTGCGGCGGGCGACCCAGCCGTCGACGGCGTCCAGCGCGAGTGCGACCGCGGCCAGCGGGACCAGCAGCGCGACCGGCTCCGGCCGCAGCACCGACTCGGCGACCAGCGCGGTGACGCCGCCGATCAGGGTCGCCCGCGCGAGCGTCACCCGGTCGGCCGGACCGAGCCGGCATCGGCGCAGCAGCGCCAGCACCACCAGCCCGTATCCGATCCCGGCCAGCGAGCCGGCCCACCCGAGGCCCACGGTGCCCGCGAGGACCGCCAGCACCGCCAGTTGGACGCCGAACCCGACCACGGCTTCCGTACGAACCGTCGGCACTCCGCCTCCGTCACGTTGGGTGGTGCCCGCGCCGGTCACTACGAGACCGACTACCGTTCGGTTCGGGCGGGAAAGGGGACCGATGGCGGGCGAGGCCGGTGCGTTCTGGCTGCGCGAGCCCGGGGCCGGCGAGATCCGGACGGCGCCGCTGCCCGCGCCAGGTCCCGGCGAGGTGCAGGTCAGGACCTTGTTCTCAGCGGTGAGCCGGGGCACCGAGACCCTCGTCTTCCGTGGCGAGGTGCCGCCGGACCAGCACGCGACGATGCGCGCGCCGTTCCAGGAGGGCGAGTTCCCGGCGCCGGTGAAGTACGGCTATCTCAACGTCGGCACGGTGACCGCGGGTCCGGCCGAGCTGCTCGGGCGGACGGTGTTCTGCCTCTACCCGCACCAGACCGCGTACGTGGTGCCGGCCGACGCGGTCGTGCCGGTGCCGGACGGGGTGCCGGCCGAGCGGGCCGTGCTGGCCGGCACGGTCGAGACCGCGGTCAACGCGCTCTGGGACGCCCGGCCGCGGATCGGCGACCGGGTCACCGTGGTCGGGGCCGGGATGGTCGGCTGCTGCGTGGCCGCGCTGCTGGCCCGGTTCCCCGGCGTGGACCTGGAACTGGTCGACGCCGACCCGGGCAGGCGGGCGGTGGCGGCGGCGCTCGGCGTCCCGTTCGCCGCGCCGGTCGACGCGGTGGCCGGCCGCGATCTGGTCGTGCACGCCAGCGCCACCGGCCCCGGGCTGCAGCGGTCGCTGGAGCTGCTGGCCGCGGAGGGCACCGTGCTCGAGCTCAGCTGGTACGGGGATCACGCGGTCCAGCTTGCCCTGGGCGGTGCCTTCCATTCGAGCCGGCTGACCATCCGCAGCAGCCAGGTCGGCACGGTCGCCCGGCCGGACCGGAGCTACCGGCAGCGGCTCGCGCTCGCGCTCGACCTGCTGCGCGACCCGCGGTTCGACGCCCTCGTCACCGGGCGGTCGCCGTTCGCCGAGCTGCCGTCCGTGCTGGCCGGGCTGGCGTCCGGCGAGATCCCCGCCCTCTGCCATCTCGTGACCTATGGAGAGTGACCCCTGTGTTCAGCGTGACGGTCCGTGACCACGTGATGATCGCCCACAGCTTCCGTGGTGCGGTCTTCGGGCCGGCCCAACGGTTGCACGGCGCGACGTACGTGGTCGACGCGACGTTCCGGCGACCCGAGCTCGACGCGGACGACCTCGTGGTCGACATCGGCGCCGCGACCGCCGAGCTGGGGGCGGTGCTCTGCGCGCTGAACTACCGCAACCTCGACGAGGAGCCGGCGTTCGCCGGCCGGAACACCTCGACCGAGCTGCTGGCGCGGGTGGTCGCCGACCGGCTGGCCGAGCGGGTGCGGGCCGGCGCGCTCGGCGAGTCCGCGCGCGGGCTGACCGGCATCACGGTCACGCTGCACGAGTCGCACGTCGCCTGGGCCAGCTACGAGCGGGACCTGTGAGCGCGGTCTACGCGGTCCTGCCCAACGACATCGACGATCCGGCCAGCCCGAGCGGAGGAAACCGGTACGACCGGCGGCTGCTGACCGGGCTGGCCGCGCTGGGTTGGTCGGTACGCGAGATCGCGGTGCCGGGGACGTGGCTGACCCCCTCCGACGAGGATCTGAGCGGGCTGGCCGCGGCGCTGGGGTCGGTGCCGGACGGCGGGATGGTGCTGGTCGACGGGCTGGTCGGATCGGCCGCCGCCGGGGTCTTGGTGCCGGCGGCGGTGCGGCTGCGGCTGGTGCTGCTCGTCCACCTGCCGCTGGACACTCCCGGGGAGGCGGCGGTGCTGGCGGCGGCCCGCGCGGTGGTCACGACCAGCCCGTGCACCCGGCTGCCGGTCCCGGTGCAGGTGGCCACGCCAGGGGTTGACCCGGCTCCGCTGGCCACGCCGTCGCCGGCCGGTGACCGGCTGCTCTGCGTCGGCGCGGTCGCCGCGCACAAGGGCCAGGACCGGCTCGCCGCTGCGCTCGCCGCCGTACCCGAGCCGTTCACCTGCACGTACGTCGGCTCGCTGACCCGGGAGCCGGACTTCGTGGCCGCCCTGCGGACCCGCCTGGACGACCGGATCCGGCTGGCCGGCGCGCTCGCCGGACCCGAGCTGGCCGCCGCGTACGCCGGCGCCGACCTGCTGGTCTCGGCGTCCCGCGGTGAGACGTACGGGATGGTCGCGACCGAGGCGCTGGCCCGCGGGATCCCGGTGCTCGCGGTCCGGGTGGGCGGCCTGCCGGTCGCACTGGGCCACGCCCCCGACGGCAGCGTGCCCGGCCTGCTGGTCGAGCCGGACGAGCTCACCGGTGCGGTCCGCCGGTGGCTGACCGACGCGTCGCTGCGGGACCGGCTGCGGCGGTCGGCCCGGGACCGGCGGGAGACGCTGACCGGCTGGGATGGCACCGCCAGGATCGTATCCGGCGTGCTGGCGGCGGCATGACGAGGTTCGCCGACTGGCTGGCGCTGCGGGAGCCGGCGGACGCGGCCGCGCGCTCGGCCGAGCTGGTCGACCGGCTCGCGCTGCGACCGCCGCTGCTGATCCACGACCTGGGCAGCGGCACCGGCTCGATGGCCCGCTGGCTGGCGCCCCGGCTGCCGGCGCCGCAGCAGTGGGTGCTGCACGACCGGGACGCCGAGCTGCTGGCGCTCGCCGCCCGGCGACTGCCGCCCGGCGTCCGCGGCGAGACCAGGATCGGCGACCTGACCAGGCTCACCGCCGCCGACCTGGCCAGCGCCTCGCTGGTCACCTGCTCCGCGCTGCTCGACATGCTCACCGCGACCGAGATCGAGGCGCTGGTCGCCGCGTGCGCCGGCCGGCCCGCGCTGCTCACGCTGACCGTGGTCGGCGCGGTCAGGCTCGATCCGCCACACCCGCTGGACGCCACGGTGGCGGCCGCGTTCGACGCCCACCAGCGCCGGACGGTCGGCGGCCGGACGCTGGCCGGCCCGGACGCCGCCGACATCGCGGCGACTGCGTTCCGTAATCGCGGGATCGCGGTGGAGGTCCGCGAGACGCCCTGGCGGCTGGGTCCGGAGCCGCTCACGCTGGCCTGGTTCGACGGCTGGCTCGGCGCCGCTCTCGAGCAGGAGCCGGGCCTGTCCGCGCAGCTCAACGGCTACGTCCCCAGCCGGATGCGGCAGTTGCGGGCAGGCCGGTTGACGGTGTGCGTCGGGCATCGGGACCTGTACGCGCCCGGGACCGCTGAACCCCGCCTCCGGTCGCGCCGTGCTCTCCCCCGTAAGTGCCGTCCGAGGGGAGACCGATGACATCCGCACCCGTGCTGCCGCCTCAGGCGCCGCCTCCGCCGGCGTCGCGGGAGCACGATCGACCCCGCGGCTCGCGGGCTGTCTGGGCCTGGGTGCGACCGCTCGGCGGCGTCGCGATCCTCGCCTTCCTGGTGTGGCGGGTCGGCACTGGTCCGTTCCGCGACGCCGTGCACCAGATCGATGCCCGCGCTCTCGTTCTCGCCGTCGTGATCGGCATGGTGACGACGAGCGCGTCGGCCTGGCGGTGGAGCGTGATCGCGGGCGGTCTGCGGCTGCGGCTCCCGCTGGGTACGGCGATCGCCGACTGCTACCGGTCGATCTTCCTCAACGCGACGCTTCCCGGCGGCGTGCTCGGCGACGTGCACCGGGCCGTCAACCACGGCCGCGAGGTGGGCGACGTCGGCCGCGGCGTGCGGGCGGTGTTCTGGGAACGCACCGCCGGGCAGATCGTCCAGTCGGTGCTGGCCCTCGTCGTGCTGCTCACCTTCGCCTCGCCGGTGCGGTCGGCGATGCCGGTCGTCGCCGGGGTCCTGCTCGGGCTGCTGGCCCTGCTGTCGCTGCTGACCGTGGTCCTGCCGCGCGGCGGGGAGTCACGGTGGTCCCGCACCGTGCGGACCGCGCGGTCCGACGTCGCCGCCGGCCTGCTCGCCCGCGGCGTCTGCCCGCGGGTCGTGGTCGCCTCGGTGGTGGCGGTGGCCGGGCACGTGCTCACGTTCTTCATCGCCGCGCACGCCGCCGGGGTGCATGCCGGCCCGTCCGTGCTGGTTCCGCTCGCGCTGCTGGCGCTGGTCGTGATGACCGTGCCGCTCAACGTGGGCGGGTTCGGACCGCGGGAGGGCGTGGCCGCCTGGGCGTTCGGGGCGGCCGGGCTCACCGCCGGTCTCGGCGTCACGACGGCGTTGCTGTACGGGGCGCTGGTGCTGGTGGCGAGCCTGCCCGGGGCGGCGGTGCTGCTGATCCGCCGGCTACGCCCGCCGGCGGTCGATTCCGTGCCGCGCCTGCCGCCGCCGGCGACTCTCGCCCGCCCGCCGGTCCGCTAGGAAGGTCACCCCGTTGTCCCTCATCACCCGCCTCCGCCGGTCCGCCGCGGAGACCAGCCCCGCGGACCCGGCGGACCACACCACCCCTGACCCCACCGACCCCGGCCCGCCACCCCCCGCCGCCGTCGACCCCACCCCATCCCTCGCCGACGCCGACCAGCCCGCCTCACCCCGACCGCCCGCCGACAACCCGGCCGACGAGCGCCGCTCGACCGCCGAGGCGGCGACCGCCGCAGACGCCGCAGACCCCGCCGCCGCAGACCCCGCCGCCGCAGACCCCGCCGCCGCAGACCCCGCCGCCGCAGACCCCGCCGCCGCAGACCCCGCCGCCGCAGACCCCGCCGCCGCAGACCCCGCCGCCGCAGACCCCGCCGCCGCAGACCCCGCCGCCGCAGACCCCGCCGCCGCAGACCCCGCCGCCGCAGACCCCGCCGCCGCAGACCCCGCCGCCGCAGACCCCGCCGCCGCAGACCCCGCCGCCGCAGACCCCGCCGCCGCAGACCCGGCCGCGGCCCACCGAGGCAAGGCCGGCGCGGCGGCGGACCACACCGCCGACCACACCGCCGACCACACCGCCGACCACACCGCCGGCGAGACCGGCGATGCCGGGGCGGCTGGCGGGAGCCGGCCGGATACGGATGCCGCTGAGGGTGCCGGCGGGGCGGCGGGCGGGTCGGGGAGGACGAGGAAGCGGGTGCGGCTGGTGGTGGGCGCGGTGTTCACCGTGCTCGCCGCCGCGCTCGTACTGTTCGGGCTCGTCGTGCCGGACGACTACGGCGCCCTGCACGCCGCCTCGTTCGTACGGATCCCGCTGGAAGCCCTCATCGGCGTCGCGGTGCTCGCCGTGCTCCCACGGCGCCCGCGCTTCACCCTCGCCGCCGTGCTCGGCGTCATCCTCGGCCTGCTGACGATCCTCAAGATCGTCGACCTCGGCTTCACCGCGATCCTGGCCCGGCACTTCAACCTCGTCCTCGACTGGATCCTGCTCGCCGACGCCACCGGCGTCGTGCAGGACTCGATCGGCACGCTCGGTGCCGTCCTCGTCGTGATCGGCGCCTGCCTGCTGGTGATCGCGATCCTCGTGCTGATGACGCTGGCCGTGCTGCGGGTGACCAGGTTGGTCGCCGCCCGGCAGACCGCAACGCTGCGCACGGTCTCCATGCTCGCCGTCGTCTGGGTCGCCCTCGCCACATTCGGCGTCCAGGTGGCCGACAGCGGGGTGGTCGCCTCCCGGGCCGACGCCTCGCTCGTCGCCAACCGCTTCGGCTCGATCCGCAACAGCCTGCACGACCAGGCGGACTTCGAGGCGCAGGCGAGGGTCGACCCGTTCAAGACCACCTCGGGCAACCAGCTACTCAACGGCCTGCGCGGAAAGGACGTCCTGCTCACCTTTGTCGAGAGCTATGGGCGCTACGCGGTCGAGGACCCGGGGTTCGCCCCGCCGGTGGACGCCCAGCTCGACGCGGCGACCAAGCGGCTGGACGCGCTCGGCTACGGCTCGCGCAGCGCGTTCCTCAGCTCGTCGACGGTCGGCGGCGCGAGCTGGCTGGCGCACTCGACGCTGCTGTCCGGGCTCTACATCGACAGCCAGCAGCGCTACCGCTCGCTGGTCGCGAGCAACCGGCTCACCCTGACCGGCGCGTTCAAGAAGGCAGGCTGGAAGACGGTCAGCGTCGAGCCGGCGATCACCGGGGCCTGGCCCGAGGGCACGTTCTTCGGGTACGAGCAGGACTACGACGCGCGCAACCTGGGCTACCAGGGCTCCCGGTTCTCGTACGCGACGATGCCGGACCAATACCTCTACTCGGTGCTCCACCGGAAGGAGCTCACGCCCGGGCACGCGCCGGTGTTCGCGGAGATCACCACCGTATCCAGCCACAGCCCGTGGACGCCGATCCCGAAGATGGTCGGCTGGGACCAGGTCGGCGACGGGTCGATCTTCGACAACCCGGCCAACCAGGAGGGCGGGCCGCCCGGGTCGATCCTCGGCAACGCGGACAAGCTGCGGGCCTCGTACATCCGCTCGATCCAGTACTCGCTGGACGCGCTGGTGTCGTACGTCGAGAACTACGGCGACCCGAACCTGGTGCTGGTCTTCCTCGGCGACCACCAGCCGGCGCCGATCGTGACCGGGCAGGGCGCGAGCCGGGACGTGCCGATCACGATCGTGGCCAAGGACCCGAAGGTGCTCGACCGGATCTCGTCCTGGAACTGGACGCCGGGCCTGCGCCCGGCCCCGACCGCGCCGGTCGCCCGGATGGACGCCTTCCGCAACCGGTTCATGACCACGTTCGGCCCGGCGGACCCGGCCCACTAGCCGTAGTCACGGAAGGTCAGCACGAACCCGGCGAGCGCCGCCACCAGCGAGACGAGGTAGACCGCGACCTTGACCCCGGTCGGCACGCCCACCGCGGTCACCACGGTGGACACGACCATGGCCCCGACCATGAGCGCACCGCCGTAGACCGGCGTCCGCTCCGGATGCTCCCCACGTGCCACAGTTCACCCCTGCCCGCCTACGGAACGAGCGGCACCGCGGGGACGCGCGCCGGCTCCGCTGGTCACCGGGTGGCGTGCGACGAGCTGGCGGGCGATCACTCCGCGCTGGATCTCGTTCGTACCCTCGCCGACGATCATCAGCGGCGCGTCCCGGAAGTACCGCTCGACGTCGAACTCGGTGCTGTACCCGTACCCGCCGTGCACCCGCACCGCGTCCAGCGCGATCTTCATCGCGGTCTCGGACGCGAACAGCTTCGCCATGCCGGCTTCCAGGTCGGCCCGCGATCCCGAGTCGTACACCCGGGCGGCGTGCAGGACGAGCTGCCGGGCCGCCGCCAGACCGGTCGCCATGTCCGCGAGCAGGTTGCCGACCGACTGGTGCTCCCAGATCGGCCGGCCGAAGCTCTCCCGTTCCTGCGCGTACCGCAGCGAGTCCTCCAGCGCGGCCTGCCCGACCCCCACCGCCCGGGCCGCGACCTGGATCCGGCCGATCTCCAGCCCGCGCATCATCTGGCCGAACCCCTTGCCCTCGACGCCGCCGAGCAGCGCGGACGCCGGCACGCGGAAGTCGTCGAAGGCGAGCTCGCAGCTCTCCACGCCCTTGTAGCCGAGCTTCGGCAGGTCGCGGGAGACGGTGAAGCCGGAGCCGTGCTCGGCGAGCAGGATGCTGATCCCGCGGTGCGGCGGGTCGGCGGCCGGGTCCGTCTTGCACAGCAGCGCGACGAGCTGCGACCGGCGCGCGTTGGTGATCCACATCTTCGACCCGGTCACCACGTACCCGTCGCCGTCGCGTCGCGCGGTGGTGCGCATGGCCTGCAGGTCGGATCCGCCGCCGGGTTCGGTCAGCGCCATCGTCGCCCGCACCTCGCCGGTCGCCATCCGCGGCAGCCAGCGGTCCTTCTGCTCGTCGGTCCCGTACGCGAGCAGCAGCTTCGCGACCACGGTGTGCCCGCCCATCGCGCCGGCCAGCGACATCCAGCCGCGCGCGAGCTCCTCGGTCACCGCGGCGTAGCACGGCGTGGAGACGGCCGCATCACCCCACGGTGAAGGGATGGCGAGCCCGAAGACGCCGAGCTGTGTCATCCGTTCGATGAGCTCCTCGGGGTACGTGTCCGCGTGCTCCAGCTCCCGCACCGCCGGCTTCACGTCCCGGTCGACGAACTCCCGCACCAGCGCGACGATCGCCGCCTCGTCCTCGGTCAGCTCCCGCATGCCCACAGTCTCCCCGCGCAGCAACGTCACGATCAGTCGTCGGTTCGGTATCGACCGTCCGACCGTGTCCGGATGGAGTGTTTCGCCGGCGTGCGTGGAGTTCCTCCTGCTCGGACCGGTCGAGGTCCGCCGTGCACGCTGCCGTACGACCTGCCCGGGTTCGCCGGCCGCGGCGCCGACTTCGACCGGCTGCTGCATGCCGGGCCGGCCGTGGTGATCACCTGGATTGCAGCGTCGGCTCCGACCTGACCAGGGGGAATGGCGACCGGCATGGATGGGGTCGGCGGTGCCTGTTTCGCGATCATGATCCGCGCGCGGACGGTGGAGAATGCTTCGAGGTCGAGACGGATCGGAGGCGGCCATGGCTGAGTCCGGAGCGCCGCAGCAGGTGCTCGCCGCCCAGGAGCACCCCGAGGCGGTGTGGGCCCCGGGATTGCTTGTGCTCGTCGCGGTCGGGCTCGTCGCCGGCTGGGTCTTGAGGAAAAGATGGGACCGCGCGATGAGGTGGGACCGCCGGGTGCACTGGTGATCGCATCCTGGTAGCCGGCGTGATCACGGTCTACTCCGCGACGGTGCGCTGAACCACGGTGGCGGGGGTGCGTAAACACCCCCGCTACTTTTATGCGCCCCCCGCCGCCGGACGCGGCGGCCCGGGCGGCGGCGCCGACGGTTCCGGTCAGGGCGAGCGGGGCGATCGCGGCACTGCCGCGCCCAAGGCACCTGCGGCGCACGGTTCCTCCTCGGTCGGGTTGGGGTATCGACCCTGCCGACCGGCGGTCCCCGGCCAGTCCGCGTCCGCTCCCCGGCCTCGCGGGATGGCATAGTGATAACCGGAGGCGCCTCCGGGTGCCGCGCTGCCGACATCGGTGGGAGGAACTTGTGAGCATCCTCGGGACCCGCGTGCTCCGGACCGAAGATCCGAAGTTCCTCACCACGGGCGGCGAGTACACCGAGGACCTGGTGGACGACCGGCTCGCCGGCGCGGCGCACGTCTTCTTCGTCCGCTCCCCGGTGGCGCACGCCCGGATCACCGGCATCGACCTCGATGCGGCCCGGGCCGCCGGAGTGGTCGCCGTGTTCACCGCGGCCGACCTGACCGACGTCGACCCGATCTCGCCGCTGCCCGGCTACACCGCCGGCATGACCGCGACCCTGCTCGCCTCGGACACGGTCCGGTACGTCGGCGAGCCGGTCGCGATGGTCGTCGTCGAGGACCCGTACCAGGGCGAGGACGTGCTTGAGCTGGTCGCCGTCGACTACGACCCGCTGCCGGCGGTGGTCGACCCGCGGGAGGCGGCCCGGGACGAGACGCTGATCTTCCCCGCGGCCGGCACCAACACCGTGATCAGCTACGGCGAGGAGCTCGACGAGCACCTGTTCGACGACTGCGAGGTCGTGGTCACCCGCACGATCCGCAACCAGCGGGTGGCGCCGGCGCCGATGGAGGGCCGGGCGGCCGCGGCGGTGTGGGGCGAGGACGGCCGGCTGACCGCCTGGATCCCCAACCAGGGCGCCCAGGGCAGCAGGGCCACGCTGGCGAAGATGCTCGGCCTCGAGCGGGACCGGGTGCGGGTGATCACCCCGGACGTCGGCGGCGCGTTCGGGGCGAAGTTCGGCGCCGACCCCGAGCACGCGCTCGTCGCCTGGGTCGCCCGGGCCATTGGCCGGCCGGCCCGCTGGAGCGAGACCCGGTACGAGAACCTGCTCGCGATGACCCACGGCCGGGCCCAGGTGCAGACCGTGACGATCGGCGGCCGCCGGGACGGCCGGGTCCTCGCGTACCGGCTTGAGGTGCTGCAGGACGCCGGCGCCTACCCGCGGATGGGCGCGTTCCTGCCGTCGCTGACCCGGCTGATGACCCCGGGCACGTACGACTTCGCCAGGGTCGAGTCGGTGGCCCGCTCGGTGGTGACCAACACGACGCCGATCGGCGCGTACCGCGGCGCGGGCCGGCCGGAGGCGACCGCCGCGGTCGAACGGGCGATGGACCTGTTCGCGGCCGAGATCGGGATGGACCCGGCCGAGGTGCGCCGGCGCAACCTGCTCGCCCCGTTCGCCGAGCCGCACCGCAACGGCTTCGGCGCCCTGTACGACAGCGGCGACTTCCCGGCCGCGCTGGAGAAGGCACTGGAGGCGGCCGGCTACGACGAGCTGCGCAAGGAGCAGGCCGAGCGCCGGGCCCGCGGCGACGTGGTCCAGCTCGGCATCGGGATCGCCAGCTACGTCGAGGTCACCGGCGGCGGGGGCGAGTCCGGACCGCCGAACGAGAACGCCACGATCGAGGTGCATCCGGACGGCTCGGCCACGATCCTCACCGGCGCCTCCCCGCACGGGCAAGGCCACCAGACCGCGTTCGCGATGCTCGCCAGCGAGGAGCTCGGCATCCCGGTCGAGAAGATCACGCTGAAGTGGGGTGACACCGACCTGGTCCCGCGCGGCGGCGGCACAGGCGGCTCGCGGAGCCTGCAGCAGGGCGGGGCCGCGGTCCGGCAGGCGTCCGAGGAGCTGCTCGACGTGGCCCGGGAGCGGGCCGCCGACGCGCTCGAGGCCGACGCGGCCGACCTGCGCTTCGACGTGTCGCGGTCCGCGTTCACGGTGGCCGGCGTCGCCCAGGCCGCGGTGTCGCTCGCGTCGCTGGCCTCGACTGAGCGCCTGTTCGTGCACACGGTCTTCACCGCGCCGGGCGCGACGTTCCCGTTCGGCGCGCACGTCGCGGTGACCGAAGTGGACACCGAGACCGGCCAGGCCGTGCTGCGCCGGCTGGTCGCGGTCGACGACGCCGGCACCGTGCTCAACCCGCTGCTCGCCGAGGGCCAGCGGCACGGCGGCATCGCCCAGGGCGCCGCGCAGGCGCTGCTGGAGGAGGTCGTCTACGACGTCGACGGCAACCCGCTGACGGCGAGCTTCGCCGACTACCCGGTCCTGTCGGCGACCGAGGTGCCGAGCTTCGAGCTGGTCGACATGGCCACGCCGACGACGTACAACCCGCTGGGAGTCAAGGGGATCGGCGAGGCCGGCAGCATCGGCGCCACCCCGGCCGTGCAGAACGCGGTGATCGACGCGGTCGCGCACCTCGGCGTCCGGCACATCGACATGCCCACCTCGCCGCGGACGGTCTGGCGGGCCATCTCGGAGGAAGGGAACCGCGGGTGAGGGTCGAGATCACCGTCAACGGCTCCAGCCGTTCGGACGACGTGGAGCCACGGCTGCTGCTCGTGCACTACCTGCGCGAGGTCTGCGGGCTGCGGGCGGCGAACGTCGGCTGCGACACGACCTCCTGCGGCGCCTGCACGGTGCTCCTCGACGGCGTCTCGGTGAAGTCGTGCACGGTGCTGGCCGTACAGGCGAACGGGCGCTCGGTGACCACGGCCGAGGGACTGTCCGGTGTGGACGGACAGCTGCATCCGGTGCAGCAGGCGTTCCGGCAGGAGCACGGGTTGCAGTGCGGCTTCTGCACTCCCGGCATGGTGATGGCGACCGTCGGCCTCCTCGCCGAGAACCCGGACCCGACCGAGCAGGAGGTCCGGGAGGGCCTGGAGGGAAACCTGTGCCGGTGCACCGGCTACCACAACATCGTCCGCGCGGTGCTGTCCGCGGCGGGTCGGCTGTCCGCACCGGGTGAATCGTCCGGGTCGTCCGCCCCCGGTGAGCTGGCCGCGCCGGGCGAGCTGTCCGCGGCGGGTGAGCGGTGATCCCCTCGCGGTTCGAGTACGTGGCTGCCGGGTCGGCGGCGGAGGCGGTCGACCTGCTGCGGCGGCACGGCGACGATGCCAAGCTGCTGGCCGGCGGGCACTCGCTGCTGCCGATGATGAAGGTGCGGCTGGCCGCGCCCTCCGTGCTCGTCGACATCGGCGCCATCCCCGCGCTGTCCTACGTCCGGGTCGAGGACGGGCAGCTCGCCATCGGGGCGGCGACCACGCACCAGGCGGTGTCGACGTCGCCGGTCGTGCGGGCCCAGGCGCCGCTGCTGGCCTGGTCGGCCGGCCTCGTCGGCGACCCGCAGGTGCGCCACCGCGGCACGGTCGGCGGTTCGCTGGCGCACGCCGACCCGGCCGCCGACCTGCCCATGGCCCTGTCCGCTGTGGACGGTCGGGTGGTCGTGCTCGGCCCGTCCGGGCAGCGCGAGATCGGCGCGGACGAGTTCTTCCTGGGCTACTTCCAGACCGCGCTGGCCCCGGACGAGATCATCGTCGAGGTACGGATGCCGGTGCGGCCGGACCAGCCGTGGGGCTACCAGAAGTTCACCCGGCGCGCCAACGACTGGGCGATCGTCGGGGTCGCGACGGTGGGTGGGCGGGTCGCGCTGGCCAACATGGGCCCGGCCCCGGTCCGTGCCCGGTCCACCGAGCAGGCCGTCGCCGCCGGCGCGACCGCCACCGAAGCCGCCCGGCTCGCCGCCGAGGAGTCCCACCCCGCCGAGGACATGCACGCCGACGCCGCCTACCGCCGTCACCTCGCCCGGGTCCTCACCAGGCGCGCGCTGATCGCCGCGGGAGTCCCCGCCTGATCCCACCGGCGCGGCTCACCGACCTCGGGGCGGGTCCGGACCGCACCACCGCCCGGCGAGTTGCCTGAGGTCTGCGGCGACCCGGCGGTGGTCCCGGTTCTCCCGCCGTACCCAGTGGTCGATCTGTTCGGCCGTCATCGCGGCGAGCAGCACCTCAGCGGCCGTACCGGGGTTGGGTGCGCCGGCTTCGGTCAGCAGGTAGGTCAGGTGGGTCCGCCAGAAGTGGTGGGAGCCGATCTCGAATCGCGCCCCGGGCCGGGCGGTCTGGCTCATGCGGACCAGGTCGAGGTTGGCGGCGACGTAGCCGACGTAGTCGTCGATGAAGGCGTTCAGCCGCGCCCGGCCGCCGGCGCCCGGGCCGAGCGGGGGCGGCCCGGACAGTACGCGCTCCTGCAGGTCCCGCTCCTGCTCGTCGAGCAGGGCTGCCGCCAGCCCGCTCTTGTCGCCGAATATGCGATACAGGGTTCCCTTGCCGACCCCGGCGGCGCCGACGACGTCGTCGAGGGACACGGCCTCGACGCCACGCGCGCCGAACAGGTCCGCCGCCGCGAGCAACAACTTCGCGCGGTTGCGGGCAGCGTCAGCCCGGAGAGCCGGCGGCGGCTCGGGCAACACCGGTAACCCGGCCGCGGCTCTGCGCCGCGAGACGGTCATGAAGCACCCCTTGCATCCGGACCGCAGTCCGGCTAGCTTAGCGGAGAGAAGAACCGGACCGCAGTCCGGTTAGTGCCGAGGGAGTCGTGATGACCAGTCTGCTGCACATCTCCGCCAGCCCGCGCGGGGAGGCGTCGGAGTCGCTGCAGATCGCCCGCGTGTTCATCGAGAGCTACCGCGAGGCGCATCCCGGTGCCGACGTGGAGTCCTGGGACCTGTGGGACGGCAGCCTGCCGGAGTTCGGTCCGGCCGCCGCCGCGGCGAAGATGACCGTCTTCGGCGGCGGCGTGCCCCGCGGGGTCCAGGCGACCGCCTGGCAGGCCGCGCTCGACACCTTCGACCGCTTCGATCGCGCCGACCGGTTGCTGTTCAGCGTGCCGATGTGGAACGGGGGCATCCCCTACATCCTCAAGCAGTTCGTCGATGTCATCTCCCAGCCCGGAGCGGTGTTCGCGGTGGATCCGCACACCGGCTACACGCCGCTGCTGTCCGGCCGGGGCAAGAAGGCCGTCGTCGTCTACACCAGCGCCGTCTGGGGTCCCCAGCTCGGTCCCGAGTTCGGCCGGGACTTCCAGTCCACCTACTTCACCGACTGGTTGCACTGGACCGGCATCGACGACGTCGCCGAGATCCGGTTCCACCCGACGCTCACCGGAGACTCGGCTACCATCCGCGCGCAAGCACATGCCGACAGCCGCGAGCTGGGCAAGCGATCCTGAACCCGCTCCGGCGTTCAGATGGTCCTCATGACGGCGGCGAGATCGGCCAGCGTGGCGACCGTGTGCCCGGCGAGGAGGGCGTCCACGTAGGGCAAGGCAGCGAGCATGCCGGCCGTCTCCGGGGTGAAGCCCTCCTTGCCCTTGTGCGGGTTCACCCAGACCACCGCGTGCGCGAGCCGGCGCAGCCTGGCCGCCTGCTGGCCTAGCAGCTCGGCGCCGCCGCGCTCCCAGCCGTCGGAGAAGATCACCACGACCGCGCCGCGAGCCGCCCCGCGCTGGCCCCACCGGTCCAGGAACGCCTGCAGCGACTCGCCGAGCCTGGTGCCGCCGCTCCAGTCGGGCACGGTCTGCGCGGCCGCCTGCAGCGCCGCGTCCGGATCGCGCAGCCGCAGCGCCCGGGTCACCCTCGTCAGCCGGGTGCCGACGGTGAACGCCTCGGTCGCGAACGGCCGGACCCGGACCGCGGCGTGCGCGAACAGCAGCAGCCAGTCCGCGTACGGCGCCATCGACCCGCTCACGTCGACCAGCAGCACCAGCCGGCGCGGCTTCTCCCGCCGCCGCCAGCGCGCCAGCACGATCGGCTCGCCGCCGGCCCGCAGCATCGTGCGCATGGTGCGGACCGGGTCGACGCCGGCCCGGCCGCCGGGACGCCGCCGCACCGAGCGGCGGGTGCCGGCCGACGGCGCGAGCAGAGCGATCAGCCGGCGTACCTCGGCCCGTTCGGCGGCGGTGAGCGCGGCGACGTCGCGGGTGCGCAGGGTCTCCAGCGCGGTCGCGGCGACCCGCTCGACCCGGCCCGCCGCACCGTCGCCGCCCGACCCGGCGCCGCCGGGGAGTTGCACCGGGCTCTCGACGGCGGGTGGTGATGGCCGGTCTCCGAACCACTCGGCGAACGCGGCGTCGAACCGGGGCAGGTCGTCCGGCTCGGAGCACAGCGTCAGCCGGGTGGTCCAGTAGACCTGGTGCTGGTCGAGCACGTCGACGTGGTCGAGCGCACCGGCCGCCGCGACCACCCGGGACGCGTCCGCGGCCACCCCGCGCTCCCGCAGCCACCGCGCGAACGCGGTCAGCTCGGCGACCGGATCGGCGCTCACCGGCTCACCTTCACGGGAGCCGGGCCAGCAACCCCGGCAGCACGTCGCGCTCGGCCGTCACCTGGTCCTCGCGGTATTTCAGCAGCGCCCCGAGCGTCGCGCGCACCGCGGGCGGAGTGAGCTCGGTCGCCCCGAGCAGCCGCAGCGCGGTCGCCCAGTCGATCGCCTCGGCGATCCCCGGCGGCTTGACCAGACCGGCCGCCCGCATCGCCGCGACCCCGGCCGCCACCTGACGGGCCAGCCGGTCGGCCACCTCCGGCTCGTGCCGGCGGATGATCTCCACCTCGCGCTCCAGGTCGGGATGGCTGACCCAGTGGTAGAGGCAGCGGCGCTTCAGCGCGTCGTGCAACTCCCGGGTGCGGTTGGAGGTGAGCACCACGATGGGCGGCTCGGCCGGCCGGATCGTGCCGAGCTCCGGGATCGTCACCGCGTTGTCGGCCAGCACCTCCAGCAGGAACGCCTCGAACTCGTCGTCGGCCCGGTCGATCTCGTCGACCAGCAGCACGGCCGGGCTGAGCTCGAGCGCCCGCAGGATCGGCCGGGCGATGAGGAACCGCCGGTCGTACACCGACCGCTCGTCGCCGCCGCCCTCGGCCGCCCGCAGGTGCAGCAGCTGCCGCGGGAAGTCCCAGTCGTACAGGGCCTGGCTGGCATCGATCCCCTCGTAGCAGGACAGCCGCACCAGCTCCGCCCCGACGACGTCGGCGAGTGCCTGGGCCAGCGCGGTCTTGCCCACCCCGGGGTCGCCCTCGAGCAGCAGCGGCCGCCGCATCCGGATGGCCAGGTACGCCGCCGTCGCCACCCCTTCGTCCGGCAGGTAACCGGCCGCGTCCAGGGCCGCGGCCAGCGCCGGGATGTCGCCGAACTCGGGATAGCTCACCCCACCAGCATCACACGCAGCCGCGCCGGACGGGCGCGGAGGTCAGGACACCTCTAGACCCGCCGGTTGACGTGCAGCAGGTATTCCTTGCGGTCCAGCGGGTTGGCATCCGTGCGCGGTCGGCTCGGCGGCGGCCCGCTCACCGGCCGGTACGAGTCGAACTCGGTCTCCAGCACGCCCTCGCCCCGGGTCGGCGACGGCAGCGCGCGCTCCAGCTCGTGCAGCCGCGCTACCGGAACCTGTCCGGTCAGCACGCCGGTCCCACCGTCCACAGTGGACGTCAGCGGCACCGCCCGGTTCCCGGCCAGCACCGCGGTCACGGTCCCGATCGTGTCGGCCGGCACCTCGAGCCGGAACCGCGCGATCGGCTCCTGCACCCTGGTGCCGGCCCGGCGCAGCGCCGTCATCAGCACCAGCGGCGTCAGCCCGCGGAAGTCCCAGCCGGTGCTCGACATGCTCTTGTCGAAGCCCTGGTGCGCGTGGCTCTGCCGCGGCGCGTAGCCGGAGTGTGTCATCGTCACGACGCAGTCGACCACCTGCCATCCGTACAGGCCCTGGTCCAGGGTGGCCCGCACGGTGTCCTCGACGGTGCGGAAGAACGCGTACGGCATCGATCCGAGCTCCACCTCCAGCCGGAACTCGATCCCGCTGCCGACCGGACCGGGCTCCACCCGCAGCCCGACCGTGGCCAGGAACGGGTTGCCCTCGCCCATCAGCTCGTGCGCGGACCCGACGCCGACCGGGCGCTCGACGCAGATCGTCGTGGTCTCCCGGAACGTCACCGCCAGGCCGTAGTCCTCGGCCAGCGTGGCCTCCACGACCTCCTTCTGCACCTCGCCGTACAGGGAGACGTACAGCTCCTGGCGGACGTCGTCCTGGCGCAGGTTGATCAGCGGGTCCTGCTCGGCGAGCTGGCTGAGGGCGGCCTGCAGCCGGCCGCGCTGTCCCGGCGCGGGAACCACGACCGTCTCCAGCGTCGGCGGCGCGAAGTGCTCGGCCGGTCCGGTGCGAGCGGCACCGACGGGGTCGCCGATCCGCACCTCCCGCAGTCCCCACAGCTTGCCGATCTGTCCCGCGTGGACGGACGGCCGGGCCACGACACCGCCCCGGTCGAACACGCCGATGCCGGTGACCTTCTGGTCGCCGGCCAGCCGGTCGCGCACATGCAGCGTGCCGTCGAACAGCCGGACGTACGCGATCTTCTCGCCGGCCGGCCCGCGCTCCACCTTGAACACCGATCCGGACAGCGGCGCCTGCGGGTCGCCGGCCGCCGGCGGCAGCAGCGTCGCGATCCCGTCGGTCAGCTCGGCCACCCCGGCCCCGGTGATCGCCGAGCCGAAGAACACCGGGTGCACCTGCGCTCGCCGGGTCTGCCCGGCCAGGCAGGACCGCAACCGTCCGAACGGGACGGACCCGTCCTCGACGTACGCGGCCAGCAAGGAGTCGTCCGATGTGGACAGTTGGCTGAGCAGCCGGGCCGGCAGCGCGGGATCGGGGACGGTCGCCACCGCCCGGCTGCCGGCGCCCAGGGCCGTCGTCATCGGCACCACGGCGGCCGTCAGCTTGGCGGCGATCTCGCCGACCACCCGGTCCGGGTCGGCGCCGGCACGGTCGATCTTGTTGACGAACAGCAGCGTCGGCAGCCGGAGCCGGCGCAGCGCCCGCATCAGCACCCGGGTCTGCGGCTGCACGCCCTCGACGGCCGAGACCACCAGCACGGCGCCGTCGAGCACGCTGAGGACCCGCTCGACCTCGGCGATGAAGTCCGGGTGGCCGGGGGTGTCGATGAGATTGACCGTCACGTCGCCGATCGCGAACGAGACGACCGCCGACTTGATCGTGATCCCGCGCTGCCGCTCCAGCGCGAGCGTGTCGGTCTGCGTGCTGCCGGCGTCGACGCTGCCGATCTCGTCGATGATGCCGGCGGCGTGCAGCAGCCGCTCGGTGAGGCTGGTCTTACCGGCGTCGACGTGCGCCAGGATGCCGAGATTGAGCAGAGCCACGGTGCGTCATGTCCTCGAGGTAGGTCGAGTGGGTGGACATGAACGCAGCCGTCATCGTGCTCCTCCTGGTCGCCGGGTCGTCTGGAGGAAAACACGCCGGGTGAGGCCGGGCAACCGAATTGAGCAGTGCGGCTAGGTTGGACCGCCATGCGGGAGGTCGATGTGGACGGGTTCATCGCCGGTCCGGACGGCGAACCGGGCG
The DNA here is from genome assembly GCA_963728945.1 of uncultured Actinomycetota bacterium. Lineage (GTDB taxonomy): Bacteria > Actinomycetota > Actinomycetes > Mycobacteriales > CADCTP01 > CADCTP01. The sequence continues at coordinate 434,977 of CAVSMA010000001.1, forward strand.
TGCTGCTGCGCTACCAGGTCGGATCGGCGGGCTGAGGCGATGGCGGTCATCCGGCTCTACATGACGATGTCCCTGGACGGCTATGTCGCCGGGCCGCGGGACGGTCCCGACGCCCCGCTCGGCGCCGGCGGGTTCCGCCTGTTCAACTGGCTGGACCGGCGCAACGACCCGGGACCGAGCGGTGAGGTGTACGCGGAGGCGATGGCCACCCGAGCCGTCATCGCCGGCCGGCGTACGTACGAGCTGGCCGGCCGCTGGCAGGGCGACCACCACGACGGCGTACCGATCTTCGTGCTGACCCGCGACGTCCCAAACGACCCCCCGCCGGGCAGCGTCCGCTACGTCACCGACGTCCGGGAGTGCGCCGCGCAGGCGCGCGCGGCGGCCGGCGAGGGCGACGTGATGGTGCACGGCGCGGCCGCGGCGCAGGCGCTCCTGCGGGCCGGGGAGCTCGACGAGCTGGAGCTGCACGTCGTGCCGGTCCTGCTCGGTCAGGGACGGCGGCTGTTCGACCAGCTGCCGGCGCAGCCCGTCGAGCTCGAGCTGGTCCGGCGGCTGAGCACTCCGGAGTCCGAGGACCTCCAGCGGCAGGTGATGCACCTCCGCTACCGGGTCCGCGGTCGGACCCTCTAGCGGTCGACCCCGCCCATCACCGGGTCGATCGAGGCGAGCGCCGGGATGAGGTCGGCGAGCAGGCCGCCCTCCACCATCGCCGGCAGCGCCTGCAGGTTGACGAACCCGGGGTCGCGCACGTGCACGCGGAACGGCCGGGTCCCTCCGTCGGATACCACGTGGTATGCGAGCTGGCCGCGCGGCGACTCGATCTCCACGCAGACCTGGCCGGGGGGCACCCGGAAGCCCTCGGTGACCAGCTTGAAGTGGTGGATCAGGGCCTCCATCGACTGGCCCATGATCTTCTTGACGTGGTCGAGCGAGTTGCCGAGCCCGTCCGGCCCGAGCGCGAGCTGCGCCGGCCAGGCGATCTTGCGGTCTTCGACCATGATCGGGCCGGGCTCCAGCCGGTCGAGCGCCTGGGTGACGATCCGCAGCGACTGCCGCATCTCCTCCAGCCGGAGCAGGTAGCGGGCGTAGCTGTCGGCCTCGGTCGCGGTCGGCACCTCGAACTCGTACGTCTCGTAGCCGAGGTAGGGCTGGGTCTTGCGCAGGTCCCACGGCAGCCCGGCGGAACGGAGGACCGGGCCGGTCGCGCCGAGTGCGAGGCAGCCCTCGACGGACAAGTAGCCGGTGCCCTTGAGCCGGTTCTTCCAGATCGGCTGGCCGGTGAGCAGCTTGTCGTACTCCGGCAGCTTCCCGTCGAGGTAGCTGACCAGCTGCCGGATCGCCGCGTCGGCGCCGGGCGGCAGGTCCTGCGCGACGCCCCCGGGCCGGATGTACCCGTGGTTCATGCGCAGCCCGGTGACCAGCTCGAACACGTCGAGGATCTGCTCGCGCTCGCGGAATCCCATGGTCATCGCGGTCAGCGCGCCGATCTCCATGCCGCCCGCGGCGAGGCTGACGATGTGCGAGGAGATGCGGTTGAGCTCCATGAGCATCACGCGGATCGTCTGGGCGCGTTGCGGCGCCTCGATCCCGAGCAGCTTCTCGACGGACATGCAGTACGCCGCCTCGTTGAACAGCGGGGACAAATAGTCCATCCGCGTCACGAAGGTCGTGCCCTGCGTCCAGGTGCGGTATTCGGTGTTCTTCTCGATGCCGGTGTGCAGGTATCCGATGACCGGCCGGGCGCTGATGACCGTCTCGCCCTCGAGCTCCAGCACGACCCGCAGCACGCCGTGCGAGGACGGGTGCTGGGGGCCGAAGTTCAGCGCCAGGCGGTCCTCGCCGGCGACCTCCTCGAGGAACTCGTTCCAGTCGCCGCCCGCGACGGTGTGGACGCGGCCCTCGGTCGTGTCCCGCGACGCCGCGTAGACGTCCGGTTCCTCGCGATAGGTGTCGCTGGTCGTCACGGTGGTCACCTCGGCAAACCCGGCTCGGGAAACGTTTCTCAAGCTATCACCGGGCGTGACGGCGCCTGGCGGCCGCCCTTGACCTCGACATAGCTCGAGGTTCTACGGTCGGCCGGTGCGGGCGATCAGGCAGTACGAGTTCGGCGGCCCCGACACGCTCCGGTACGAGGACCTACCGGATCCGACGCCGGGTGCCGATCAGGTGCGGATCGAGGTGCATGCCAGCGGGGTGCACCTGATCGACGCGACACTGCGCGCCGGCCGGCAGGAGGGTCCGCCACTGCCAAGCCTGCCCACCACGCCAGGGCGGGAGGTGGCCGGCATCGTCACCTCGCCGGGACCGTGGGCGGGCACGCGGGTGGTCACGCACCTCGGCCTGGCCGGCGGCGGCTACGCCTCGGTCGCCGTCGCGCCGATGAGCGCGCTGCACGAGATCCCCGCATCGATGTCGTATGAGGCCGCGGTGGCCTTGATCGGAACAGGACGTACGGCCGAGGCGATCCTGTCGGAGGCGGCTCTGAAGCGCGGCGATGTGGTGCTCCTGCCCGGCGCTGCCGGCGGCCTCGGCATCCTTCTCGCCCAGGCGGCGGCCGCCGCCGGTGCCACCGTCGTGGGCCTGGCCGGCGGCCCGGCCAAGACGGAGCGGGTACGGGCGGACACCGTGATCGACTATTCGGAACCGGGCTGGGAGGAGCGCGTGCCGGCCGGCACCGTGCTGCTCGACGGAACCGGCGGCGCGATCGGGCGCGCGCTGTTCGAGCGGATGTCGCCCGGCGGCCGGGTGGTGCTGTTCGGCTGGTCGTCCGGGCGGCCGTTCGCCTTCGACGTGGGCGACCTCTTCCGGCTGGGTGTCACGGTCTCGTGCGCGATCGGCGCCCGGATCGCCGCCTGGCCGGGCGGGATGCGCGCCCTGGAGACGGCCGCGCTGGCGCGTCGCTGGGTGCCCGCCACGACGACGTTCCCGCTCGCCGACGCGGCCGGCGCGCACGTGGCGATGGAGTCGCGGCAGACGGTCGGGAAGACGGTGCTGATCCCATGACGATCGTCGGCGGTCGCGAGCTCACCGTCGGCCAACTCGCGGCGCGGGCCGGCGTCGCGGTATCCGCGCTGCACTTCTACGAGGCGAAGGGCCTGATCCGGGCCCGGCGCACGTCAGGCAACCAGCGCCGCTACAGCCGCGACACCCTGCGCCGGATCGCGTTCATCCGCATCGCCCAGCGGGTCGGCATCCCGCTGGCCACCATCGGCGAGGCCCTCGCATCACTCCCCGAGGAACGCACCCCCACCGCCGCCGACTGGGCCGCGCTGTCGGAAGGTTGGCGCGCGGAGCTCGAGGACCGCATAGCCCGCCTCGAACAGCTGCGCGACGACTTCTCCGACTGCATCGGCTGCGGCTGCCTGTCCCTCGATCGCTGCCGTCTCGCCAACCCCGATGACCGCTTCGGCGCGACCGGCCCTGGCCCAGGCCGGCTGGCCCTCCCCCGCCCCGCCGCCCGCGCCTGACCAGGCCGCGGCGCCCTGACCCTCGGCGGGCCCGTACCTGACCAGGCGCCGTGGTCTGGTACCGTCGTTCCTCGGTCAGTACGACCGTGTCTGGCCCCGTAGCGCAGTTGGTTAGCGCGCCGCCCTGTCACGGCGGAGGTCGCGGGTTCGAGTCCCGTCGGGGTCGCGGGCAGGTAGCTCAGTCGGTACGAGCGTCCGCCTGAAAAGCGGAAGGTCGGCGGTTCGACCCCGCCCCTGCCCACCCACCCCTCTGACCAGCGGTTTCGCCGATGCGGCTGGTCGTCGAGACCCTGCACACCGCTGTACCGCGCGCCGGAGGTCTACCACTCGACGGTGCTTTTGACACGGCAGAGTGGGCAGACTACGCCGCGCGTACGGCCGGTGCGTCAACGGTCATGAGGTGGCTGACCGACGACGCGCGCCGGCTCTCCGTCGCGGCGGCCGGCATGACGGGACACCCACGATCGCGGACCAGGCCCGGGCGCCGTGCGGCGACCCCTCCAGCGGGTACATCGCCTGCCCTGACTGCGGCAAGGCCCTCCGCGTGTCCGCCTGACTTGCCCGCGGCGCAGCGGAACCTGACACGTCCGGCCGTCGGCGGCCGGGTCGGTGCGACGGGCCCCGTTCCTCTCGCCATGTCATGACCCCGGGAGTCTCCACAATGGACGCAAACGTTCGGGGGGCGGATCGTGCCCGACGCCGACCACGACCCGTCCGACCTCGACTGGCCTGCCGACGAAATCGCCGAGCACCTCTGGCTGTTCGACAGCGGGCAGCTGGCCGGCTGACGGCGGGCCGGGTCGGCCGGCTGCTCGCCGCGCTGGAGCGGCGGATCGTCGCCCGCCGGGCACCCGCCGCTCGCCGGCCCTTCACGCTTCCAGATAGCGCAGTACCGCCAGTACTCGCCGGTTGGCATCCTCCGAGGGGGGCAGGCCGAGCTTGCCGAAGACCGCCGCCACATGCTTCTCCACCGTGCCCGCGGAGACCCCCAGGGTCTGCGCGATGGCCGCGTTGGACCTGCCCTCCGCCATCAGCGTCAGCACCTCGCGCTCGCGCGCGGTGAGCGACTCGATTTCCGCGGTCCGCCGGCCGCCGTGCGCCAGCTGGGTGACCACCTCGGGGTCGAGGGCGGTGCCGCCGGCGGCGACCCGGGCCAGCGCCTCGGTGAACTCGGCGGTGTCGGCGACCCGGTCCTTGAGCAGATAGCCGACGCCCGAGGAGCCCGCGGCCAGCAGCCGGGTCGCGAATCTGGTCTCGATGTACTGGGAGAAGAGCAGCACGCCGGTGCCGGGGTGCTCCCGGCGGATGTCGATTGCGGCCCGCAGGCCCTCGTCGCTGTGGCTGGGCGGCATCCGGATATCGACGACGGTGACGTCGGGCCGGTGCTCGGCGACGGCGGAGCGCAGCGCGTCGGCGTCCGCGACGGCGGCGCAGACCTCGTTCCCGCGCTCGGTGAGCATCTGGGCGAGCAGCTCCCGCAGTACGGCGGCATCCTCGGCGATCACGATTCGCAAGGCCCGCATGTTCTCAGCCTCCGGCTCCAGACGGGGTTTCACGCGTGCAGGGGGAGTTCGATCTCCACCGCGGTCGGGCCGCCCGCAGGGCTGCTGATCCGAATGCTGCCGTCGACCGTGCGGACGCGCTGGGCGAGGCCCGGCAGACCCGTGCCGGTGCCGAGCGCGGCGCCGCCGCGGCCATCGTCGGTCACCCACAGCCGCAGCCGCTCGTCCCGCTGCTCGGCGCGCAGCACCGTGTGCCCGGCGCCGCTGTGCTTGATCACATTGGTCAGCAGCTCCGCCGCGCAGAAGTAGGCGATGGTCTCGATGGCCGGCGTCGGGCGCCGAGACTGGTCCTGCGGCAGGTCCACCGAGAGCTCGACCGGTACGGAGCTGCGCGCGGCGAGGGTGGCCAGCGCGTCCGGCAGGCCCTCGTCCAGCACCGGGGGGTGGATGCCGCGGGCGAGGTCGCGGAGTTCGGAGAGGACCTCGCCGGCGTTGCGGCGGGCGGTCTCGACCAGCTCGCGCGCCCCCTCGGGGTCGGTCACCGGTCCGCCCGCGGGGCCGAGCCGCCCCTTGGCCATGTCCAGGCGCATCGCCAACGCGACCAGTCGGACCTGCGCCCCATCGTGGAGGTCCCGCTCCAGCCGGCGCAGCAGCGCCGCGGAGTCGTCCACGGCCAGCGCCCGGGTCTCCTCCAGGCCGCGTACCCGCTGGGCGAGTTCGCCCGGCCCCAGCAGGGCGCGCAGCAGCCAACGGTCCACCGCGATCACCCCGCGGGTGAACCAGGGCGCGGCGAGCAGTGTCAGCGCGCCGATGCCGGCGGTGAGGAAGGTGCCGGCGAAACTGCCGGCATGCGGGGCCCCGGCGCCGCCCGGGAACGGCGAGATCGTCCGCATTACCGCGCCGCCGGCAGTGCCCGACTGATGGACGATCGCCCAGCGCAACGGCGTGATGAGATCGAACGCTCCGATCAGCCACCAGGCCGCCGCGTACAGTTCGAAGACCGCGACCGGCAGCTTCACCAGCAGGTACGCGGCCCCGCGCCAGCCCGCCTCGCCCCGCAGCCGAGCGTTCAGCCGGGCGAAGAACCTGCCGGACGGGCGGGGCTGCGCCGGCGCGGTGACCCGCTCCCCCAACAGGCCTGCGGCCAGGGCCCGGTGAAGTGCGGCGAAGGCGCGGGAGAGGCCGAGGGCGAGGACGACCAGAGCCAGTCCCAGCACCGCACCGACGAGCGAGGCGGTGAGCGCGACGCCGTTGGCGAGGAGAACCAGGACGAGAACGAATCCGACCAGCGCGACCGGGAAGCTGAGGAAGCAGTACGCGGCCTCGGCCCAGGCGCGGCGGGTGAAGGGGGCGGTGAGGACGGTGCGCAGGGGCGACGCCATTACGCGTCTCGCCGCGTCAGCAGCCAGCCGCCGATCCCCAGCGCCGCCACGACGTACAGCCAGAGCACGGCGAAGCCGACCCATGGCGTGAGCACGTCGGACACGTCGTGCGAGACGCCGAGCGAGCTGCTGAAGATCAACGTCGGCAGGAACTTCGACACCGTCGTCCCGGTCAGCCCCGCGAGCAGCCCCGGCAGCACGAAGAACAGGCCGAGCAGCGCGCCGATCGCCGCCGCGGAGTGCCGGATCGCAGCACCCAGGCCGACTCCGATCAGGCCCACCATCGCCAGGTACACACCGGACAGCACGACCGCACGCAGCACCCCGGAGTCGCCGAGGGATGGGCGCGGAACGCCGCCGGCCATGGCCATGGTGCCGGCGAAGAAGGTCACGACGGTGACGACTTCGCCGACCACCAGCGACACCAGTCCGACCACGGCCGCCTTGGCGGCGAGCATCATCCGCCTGTCGGGCACCGCGGCGAGCGTCGACTTGATCGAGCCGGAGGAGTACTCGGCGGTGACCGCCAGGACAGCCATGAGGCCGATGACGAGTTGACCGAGCACCACCCCGGCCAGCACGTTGTTCACCGGATCGAAGGAGGCCGCATCGGCCGGGCTGGGCGCCTCGGTGTTCGCCATCGCGACCACGCCGATGGCGATCATCCCGACCGTGGTGGCCAGCAGCATCCACGGGGTGGAACGCAGGCTGCGCAGCTTGATCCACTCCATCCGGGCGGCCTGCCGGAAACCCTGGCGTCCGGGCAACGCGGTGTCGGATGCCAGCGTCGTGGACGTCGAGCCCGCCACTACTGCCTCCTCGGCCGGGCGGCGGCGACGCCCCGGTATGCGGCGCTGCCGCTCGTGAGGGCGAAGAACGCCTCCTCCAGCGACCGCCCTCCGGCGGTCAGTTCGCTGACGGTGCTGTCGGCCAGCAGCCGACCCTGGCCGATCACGATCAGGTGGTCGGCGACGAGCGCCATCTCGCTGATGAGGTGGCTGGAGAGCAGCACGGTGCGCCCCTCAGCGGCGAGCGACGTCATCAGATCGCGGATCCAGCGCACGCCCTCCGGGTCGAGCCCGTTGACGGGTTCGTCGAACAGCAGCACCCCGGGGTCGCCGAGCAGGGCCGCGGCGATGCCGAGCCGCTGGGACATGCCGAGCGAGAACCCGCCGGCTCGCCTCCGCGCCACGTCGGCCAGGCCGACGGTGGCCAGCACCTCGCCGATGCGCGAGCGCGGGATGTCGTTCGAGGCGGCCAGCGCGGTGAGATGGCTCTGCGCGCTCCGGCCCGGGTGGTAGGTGCGGGCGTCGAGCAGCGCGCCCACCTCCCGCAGCGGCCACCGCAGCTCGTCGTAACGCTTGCCCTTGATCGTCGCGGTGCCCCGGTCGGCGCGGTCCAGGCCCATGATCATGCGCATGGTGGTGGACTTCCCGGACCCGTTGGGGCCCAGGAAGCCGGTGACCGCGCCCGGCCGGACATCGAAACCGAGCCCGTCCACGGCCGTGGTCGCGCCGTAGCGCTTGGTCAGTCCGCGGGTCTGGATCATGGGCCGGTCCGAATCTGTCGAGCCATGCTCTCGAAGGTATTTGCGCCCTCCGCCCCGCGGAACGTGGCTGACCTCAGTGTTTGGCTGGGGGATTCCCCCCGAGCAGTCAGCCGGTCGGGCGCCGCCGGAAGGTCGGCGGCCCGACCCCGCCGCTGCCCACCGTCTCCGCCCACCCCACCCTCCGCGCGACGACTCAGAAGGTCACCAGCGGCTCGGGCCAGCCATGCGCGTCGGCAACGAGGCCGTCACCGGCTCCGTGCAGTACTGGCTCGCGCGCGGATCAGCGCGTCCAAGGCATCGCCCGATGTGCGGCCGGTACCACGCCGGCCAAGACGCCTCTCCAGCCGATGCCGGCGCCAGACTGAGGCTGTCGGAGCATCACGATGCTCGCACGCACGCATCCTGATGCTATGATTCGAGCATGAGGACGACCGTATCGCTTGAGGACGACGTCGCCGCTGCTGTGGAAGAGATCCGGCGCACTCGACACGTCGGGTTGAGTGAAGCGGTCAACGAGCTCGCACGCGCCGGAATGGCGGCACCGCGCAGAGGCAGGGTCTTCCAGCAGCGGAGTGCGGACCTAGGAATACGCATCGACGTGTCGAACGTGGCCGAAGCGCTAGATACCCTCGACGGGCCCGGCGCTCGCTGATGCTGCTGGACGCGAATCTCCTGCTCTACGCCGTCGACCGCAGCAGCCGCTTTCACGAGGTCGCGTCGGACTGGTTGACCGCACAGCTCAACGGTCCACGTCGGGTCGGCATCCCCTGGCAGTCTATTGTCGCCTTCCTTCGTATCAGCACCCATCCGCGAGCGTCGGCGTCTCCCCTGCCGCCCGAGGACGCGCTGGGCTTCGTCGAGGACTGGCTTGCCGCGGACCCCGTCTGGACGCCTGTCCCGGGCCCGCGGCACGGAGAACTTCTCGCCGACCTCGTCCGGCGCCATCAGCTCCGAGGCAACCTCATCTCCGACGCCCACCTGGCGGCGCTGGCCCTCGAGCACGGGCTTCCGCTCGTGTCGGCGGACACCGACTTCGCTCGCTTCACCGATCTCCGGTGGATCAACCCCTTCGCCTGACTCCCCACGCAAGGCGTTCCGCCTATCGACAGACCGCTCGTCAGTGAGGTGCGATGCCGCAGGTGAGCACAGCGCTCGGGCGCTGTGACCTGAAAAGCGGAAGGTCGGCGGTTCGACCCCGCCCCTGCCCACCTCCGTTGAGCAGCATCCTCCCAGGTCGTGGCTCCTGCGGCGCTTCGCCGCCACTGACCCCGCTGCGCATCCCAGACCCGTTTCGCCGCTGCCTGTTGCACGCGAGTCCCACGCGGACCGTCTTCCGCCCCGGCGACTGATCCGCCGGCCGGCTGGACCATCCCGCGTGAGCCACCGGCCCGAGCCACCGGCCCGACCGAGCCACCGGCCGACCTACCGCGGCGTACCGGTTCTGCGCCCGGAACCGGGTCGGTACGGTCGCGAGGTGACCGCCGCGCAGACCGCCGCCGCGATCGGAGCCGTGGCCGGGGCGGGCTCGGCTCGGGACGGGCGCCGCTGCGCGCCGCGGCGGCCGGCGCCGGCGTGATGGCCGCGGTCGACGCCGTCGCCCCCGGGCCAGGCAGGCGCCGAACGAAAGGGTGTCGTCGTCGCACGGCGGGTGGAACGGGATCAGCGGACGCTGACTGTGACGGTCCAGCGCGTCGGTGCTGTCCGCCCGGATCCGACGCCGCTGCCTCCCGAACAGCCCGGCGGGTCCACCGGCGGTCCACAGAGGGCTCGGACCAGCACGACCTGACCGGACCCGGCTTCCCGGGCGACGAGGGAAACGCCCCCCACCGGCATCGCTGCGGGGTCGGGCACCAGCGCCGGGCGCGGGTACGACGCCAGCGCCCAGCCGCCGTTGAGCCGGCCGCCGGACAGGACCACCTGCAGCCGGTCGCCGACAGCGAGCGTCACGGTCGTCCCGTTGTCGTCCGGGCCCAGGCGCTTGATGTCGGTGGCGCTGCAGGCCGCCGCGCAGAGCGCGGTCGCGGCGGCGAGCAAGACCAGACCGGTGGCGCGCATGCCCTGCATCTCCTCACCGGGTCCAGCTCACACTGCCGAGCAACTCAACGGTACGACCTGGCGCAGGTTCCGGTGTCGAGCGCGTCCCGGAGCCGGCTCCGTGCCATATCGGATGATCGGTCGCCGGTGCGGGTGGCGTCGCAGGTTCCAGGAACGGTCCCGTTGCGGACGTCGACCGTCCGGAATGCGGGCTACGGTCGCCGCCATACGCTGACCGGACGACGCCCCGACCGCGGCGACCCGACCCGCCGAGGCGAGTCGAGTCGAGGCGAGTCGAGTCGCGAAAAGCATGCCGGCATCCGGACGCTGCCAATGTTCGACTGCGCCGCTCTCTTCCGCGCGCTCGACGGGCAACGTCGGGACCGCAGGTTGAGATGGTTCGAGTTGGCGGACGAGTTGTGGCAGCAGTCGGCGGATCTCAACGCGCGGCGGCCCGATCATCCGCTCTGTGGCGGAGCGATCGCGCGGCTGCAGGGGTCAGCCGGCGGTGCCGGTGATGTAGGTCTGCGCCTTGTCCCAGGCGGCGTTGCCGACCGCCTTACCGAGCGCGCGGCCCGGCCATGTCGCCGTCCTGGAAGTGGAGCCCGCCGTATCGACGGGACATCCCGGCCTGGTTCGCCGCGTCGGAAAAGCTGGCAAACTTCAGCACCGTGTCCTTCGCCGGCACGAGTCCCGGCTCGATCGTCGACGTGCCGCGGCGGACGGTCGTGGTGAGCGCGACCTTGAACTTGTCCGTGCCGACGAACCGGGTGAACACCTGCGAGGCCGCCGCGGAGACGGCGCTGTGGCCGGAGGTGTACTCGGCAAACGGCGGGGTGACCACCGACGCCGGCCGGCGCAGCGACCCGCCCAGCCGGGTGCCCACCGCGACCGGGTCGTACGGAGCCCACGCGTCGTACATGGCCGTGTGCACGACGGCCAGCGCGCGGGCGACCACGGTCGGCGCGCCGGCCCGGTGGCTCGACGCGCTCCTGGAAACGGTCACCGACCCCGGCGCTCAGGCGTCTTCCCTTGATCGGCGGCATCGACCAGCACACCGACAGCACGGACGTACTGCAGGATCCTCGCGTCTTCCGCCGGGCTGCAGCCCGCTACGAGGGCCCGTCACCGTCGACGGTCTTCGATTGAGTAGCGCTGGACGACTCGCTCTCCTCTATAGCTGAGCTATTGACCCGGGAGTCGGTGGGGATATTCACAAGCGCGTCACGGGAGGTTGGATGCGGGTGACTGTACGCAGGGCTTCGGCGGACGACGCGGCCGCACTGGCCGCTTTGCGACTTCGGTGGCTCGGGGAGTCCGGCGGACGCGGAGAATTGGACGAGGGTTCCTTTGTCGAGGCTTTCTCCGCTTGGGTCGGTAATCACGTCGCGACGCACGTGCCGTTCCTCGCCGAGGTGGACGGTGACGCCGTCGGGATGGCGTGGCTCATGGTCGCCGAGCGAGTGCCGAATTCTGACCGGCGACGTCGCCGCTTCGGTGACGTCCAATCGGTGTACCTGGTGCCCGAGTTGCGGGATCGACGCATCGGCGCGGCGTTGCTGGAGGCCGTGTTGGCCGAGGCCCGGGGCTTGGAGCTGGAGCACGTGACCGTTCACTCCAGCGACCGCGCGGTGCCGCTGTATCAGCGTGCGGGGTTCCAGCACGAGCGACTCTGGCTCCGCTGGTTGCCCGAGTCGCGCGGCGGATGATCTCGCTGTCAGCTCCCGTAGTGTGCGCGGGATGAAGATGGTGCGTCAGGTCATCGTGTTCGATGCCGCCGACCTGGAGGCCGAGAGCGCGTTCTGGGCCGGCATCCTCGGCGGGCACGTCTTCAAGGAGGACGACTGGCACAGCGTCATCGACGCCGCCGGCGAGTGGCGGATCGGGGTGCAGCTGGCGCCGGACCACGTTCCGCCGGACTGGCCGCGGGGCACGATCCCCCAGCAGGTGCACCTCGACCTCCACGTCGAGGACCCGCGCGCCGCGCACGACGAGGCCATCGCGCTCGGCGCTCGGCTGCTGCAGGCGGCTCCCGACCCGGAGGTCGACGAAGGTCACCAGGTGTACGCGGATCCGGCCGGGCATCCGTTCTGCATCGGCTGGGGACAGCCGTCCCACGAACAGCTCGCGGCCTTCGTCGCCCGCCGGCTGGGATCGCGCGAGCCGGACCAGAACAGTTAGCGCGAGACCCGACGCTGGCACACCGTGCACGGGACGACGCGCTGAGCGACCGACGTGTGGACCGGGACCGGCCGGGGAAGGTTCGAATAGTCGGCCTCTCGATCGAGGGCCCGAACAGCTCACAGTCGCGCTGCTTATGTAGGAACGATGGACGCGTCTCGCTTGGTACCTTCGTGGATGCGGTTGGTGCACCGGTGGTATGCCGAGATGACCGGTGACTTCTGGCGGAAATGCATCCTCTGCCTCCGGGAGTATGGCGGCCACGAATGGCGGGCCCACCCCGGAGCGATCCCCGACCCGATCAGGGGCGTCGGCCATGTGATCACGATCTGCCCCGTCTGCACCCGGGCCGGCCGGGCCGCCTACCAGCCAGGCCTGTAGCCAGCCGGCCCAGCCGCGCTCGCGCACGGGGCGGCTTGATCCGCGACGCGCTAATTCGCTTGGTGGGGGCGGTAGACGTGGGGTGTGCAGCAACGGCGGGCGGGTGGGATCGCCTATCTGGAGCTGGTGACCGAGTTGCTGCAACGGCAGCGGCTCGCCGATCCGGTGGGCTGGTTGTTCGAGGCCGCGGACCTGCAGTGGTGGTTCACCCGGGATCCGCACCCCACGGACGACGACGCCGTGTTCTGGCTGGACGGCGGCGAGCCGGTCGGTGCGGTGGTGTTCACCCGGTGGGGTCCGACCCGGTACGGCTGTGACATGTTCGGCAGCCCTCCGCCGGCGGCGGCGTGGGAGTTCGTGCGGCGGCGGTGCGCCGAGCTGCCGGACGCGTCGGTCGAGATGGAGGCGTCGGACGAGGCGGCGGCCACCGAGGCCGGGTTCGTCGACGTCGCGGAGGAGTACGAGATCACCTGGCTGGACGCGGCGGACCGGCCGGCGCCGCGCCCGTTCCCGGACGGGTATGCGCTCGTGCCGCGGCCGGACCAGGACGGGCCGCATCCGATGATCAAGCGCAACGGCGCGGAGGTCGAGGCGCGCTTGGCGCTGTGCTCGCTCTACGACCCTGATCTCGACCTCGCCGTCCGCGGGCCGGCGGGCGACGTCGCGGGCTACGCCCTGTTCTGGCCGGACCGGCGGACCGGCGTCGGTCTGATCGAGCCGATGCGGGTCGAGGACGAGCACGCCGGCCGGGGCGTGGCCGGCGCGCTGTTCCGGGCCGGGCTCGACCTGCTGGCCGCGCGCGGGTGCACGCGGCTGAAGGTGATGCATTCCGTGGCCAACCCGGCGGCGACGCGGCTCTACCACGGCGCCGGCTTCCGTACCGAGCGCCGCGTCCGGGTCCTACTCCGCCCACCGGCCGTCGCCGCCGCGACGACCGCCGGTCGGTGAGGGGTGATCGGCCGTTCAGTGCCGGCGGAGGGTGGTGGACGGGAGTTCGCCGTAGCGGGAGCGGTAGTCGTGGGCGAAGCGGCCGAGGTGGGTGAAGCCCCATCGGTAGGCGACCTCGGCGACGGTCGGCCGGTGGGCCCGGTCGCCGCCGGTCAGGTCCTCGTGCACGTAGCGGAGGCGCTCGTTGCGCAGGTAGTGCATCGGCGGGACGCCGAGGTGCTCGCGGAAGCCGGCCTGCAGCAGCCGCGGGCTGACGTTCACCTCCCGGGCGAGCGTCTCGACGGTGAGCGGCCGCTCGGGGGCGGACTGGATGACGGCCACGGCGGCGGCGATGTGCGGTGGCAGGGTGGCGGTGGTCTCGTCGGCCAGCACGGCCGTGTAGGTGTGCGGCTGGCACAGCAGCAGCCCGCGCATGATCATCCGCTGCAGGTCGGTGGCGACCAGCGGGTGGGAGACGACGCCGCCGGTCTGGTTGAGCTCGTCGACGAGGAACATCGCCGCATGCGCCCAGCTCGCGCCGGGCTGGCTGGTCAGGTCCATCCGGCGCTCGAACCGCAGCGGCTTCTCGACCGGCAGCCGGATGAGGTCGACGAGCGCGCCCTCCAGCGCCCGCTGGTCGATCCGGAAGACCATCGCGCTCGCGTCCGGGTGCCAGCGCAGCTCCAGCGACTCGGTCGGTGAGGCGACCGCGGCCGACCCCGACGACGTCGTGAACTCCCGTCCGTCGTCGCTGATCACCACCCGTCCGGTCAGCGGGACGTGCACGACGTAGAACGGCCCGTCCCCGGCCAGCACGTCGATGACGTCGCCGCCGTACGCGACGTACATCGGGGTGACGCTCGGTAGCGGGACTGCGTGCAGCCGGGCGGCGAGCCGGCGCCGGCCGGTGGCGAACGCCAGCCGCCTCGCCGGTAGCTCGCGCCGCATGTGCCGGTTGACCTCGGCGAGGTCGGACGTCTCGAGGACCACGTGCTCGCTGAGCGGCAGGTCGTCGGTCATCGTCGCGGGTGCTCCAGGGTGCAGTCGATCGACGCCGGAGCAAGGGCGTTGCGGAGGGAATCCCGCCCCCGCATCGCCGGGAGGGCGGCGTGCCGATCGCTAGCGGCACCGGATGACCGGGCACTCGGGCACCAGGACAGTTTCCCAGGTCCTGGCGAACACGACAGAGCCGTTCGTGCATACCTCGGCGCGAGCCCGGACTGCGGTCTGCGTACAGCGGACGGTCGCGGCGGCGGTCACCACGTCGCCACCGGCCAGCCGCACCTCGCCGACCTGGGCGCCGCGGGCTTCCGCGGCCCGGGGCGCGTCCGGGCGGACCCGGGCCCGCAGCTCGCCGGCCAGCCGGTAGCGGTGGCCACCGGCGCTGACCTGCTCCGGCACCCGGCCGGTGACCACGACCTCGACCTCGCCCGAGTCGGGGTTCCGGCTGACCCTGAGGTCGTTGCCCGGTTCGGCCGGTACGGCGGGCAGCGCCGGGAGGTCGACGTCCGTCCCCTCCCGCAGCAGCGGCACCGACACCTCGACCGACCTCAGCCCGAACGGCACCGGCGAGACCAGCGGCATCAGCCGCGGGAAGTCCGCGTCACCGACCGCGACCAGCAGCCGGTGGCCGGCCTCGACCGGCGCGACGATCGGGCGCAGCCGCAGCGTGAGCACGTCGCTGCCGGGTTCCGGGCACAGCACTCCGGTGGTGATCAGCATTGATCGCCCGTCCGGATGTACGTCGGTGAGCCGCACGACCAGCCGCCCGACCGGACGGTCGAGCCGGACGGTGACCTCGGGCCGGCCGCCGACCACGATCCCGGCTCGCAGCGGTGCGCTGGTCACGGTCACCGACCGCCGGTCGTCGTGGCGCTGGTCCGCGGCCGCGAAGTCCTCGCCCATCCCCAGGCCGGGCAACCCGCGCAGCGCGCCGACCGTGGCGTCCGGCCGGTGCCGCCCGATCACCTGCCCGGCCGGCGAGGGCGCGCCCGGCGCCAGCATCGCGCCGGCGGTCGAGCCGGCGGCAGCGCCGGCGCCGGTGCCGGTGCCCAGCCGGAGGTCGTCCGCCGGCGGCGGCCAGCTGTCGTACCCGAGCCAGCGCGGCGGCGAGCCCGGCCGGAACAGCGTGACCGCCGGCTCGCCCATGACCCCGGTCGGTGCGCCGCGCAGCCAGTGGTCCCACCAGCGCAGCGCGATCGCGAGGAAGTCGACCGGCCGGTATGCCGACCGGTGCGGCAGCAGGTGCCCCCACGGCCCCATGAGCAGCTTCTTCGGTCCGGCGATCCGCTCGTACGCGTCGACGAGGCCGTCCGGGAACGCGTCCCGCCAGCCGCCGACGCACAGCGCCGGGGTCACGATCGCGGCGCCGTCGACCGCCCGCTCCCGCCAGACCGGGTCGCGCGGCCCGTGCCGGGCGTAGTCGAGGAAGGCCGGCTCGGCCTCGCGAAGCCGTCGCTGCCAGCGCCGCCGCCCCGCCGGGGAGGCGTCGGCGAGCGGCGGCAGCAGTTGCTGGAGCAGCAGGGACGACCCGCGGTTGGCCAGCGCGTGCAGGTCGCCGCGGGCGCCGTCGGGATGCACGCTGTCCCGGGCCGGATCGAGCCCGTGCGCGACCGCGATGAGCGCGCCGAGCGCGGGCGGCCGGCGGCTCGCGGTGCGCAGCGCGACGTTCGCCGCGTACGACAAGCCCCACATGCCGACCGCGCCGTCGCACCACGGTTGCGCGGCCGCCCATTCGATCGCCGCGATGCCGTCGTCGGCGTCACCGGGATCGAACTCGGGCCGCCGGATCCCGTCCGAGTCCCCGGTGCCGAGCAGGTCGACGACGAGGCCGGCGTACCCGCGGGCGGCGAGCCAGCGGGCCGGCTGGTCGTAGCTGCCGCCGGCGACGAAGTCCTTCCGGTAGGGCAGGACGGTCACGAGCGCGGGGACGCGGACCTCGGTACGGGGCCGGTAGACGTCCGCCGACAGCGTCAGACCCGGCACGCCGGTCGGGATGCGGACGTCGCGTTGGATTTCGATGCAGAACTGGACCTCAGACGGGTCCCGATGCATGGCGTCTCCAGGACTGAGCGCTCGCGCCTGCCGCCGGCGTGGTCCGCACGGCGGCAGGCACGAGCTGGTCGCCGGGCCGGCTCAGGGCCCGGCCGGATCCTCGCCACGGGGACCGGCGTGGCGACCATCGCCCGTGAGCTCCGGGAGGCGGATGGCTCACGAGCGATACAACAGGATAACCATACGAAGCGCTTCGCGTGAAGGTCTTGACAGTCGGTGTTCCGGTGGTGTTTCCTCCCGGGTACACGCGGCAGAGGAATTGGCGACTCACGGACGCCGTCGATCACATCCGTGGTAGTGGAAGCCGGCTGTCACCATCGTGGCGGTATTCCGCCCGAGATTTCGGCGTACTCGAGTGGAGGGCAACGTGCGTCCAATTCGAACGGCAGTTGAAAGGTCCGAACGACGTGGCCGCCTACTTCTGGTCGCAGGCCTCGCCACCCTGGTCACCATGAGCGCATGCTCCTCCGCCGAGCCGTCATCCGGCGGCGCACCGAAGAAGGGTGACACCCTCACGGTCGTGACCGTGGGCACGCCGCAGACGCTCGACCCGGCCAAGACCGTGCAGAACAACGCCTGGCTGGAGCAGCTGGCCTACGAACCGCTCATCGTGCGCAAGTCCGACGGCACCCTGCTTCCAGGGCTGGCCAGTTCGTGGAAGTACGAGGGCACGGACAACACGAAGTTCGTGCTGAAGTTGCGGCCGGGTGTGACGTTCTCCGACGGCGGCAAGCTCGACGCACAGAATGTGGTCGACCACTTCGCGTACGTGCAGAAGGCCGGTGGCCAAATGGCGCCGTTCCTGACTGATGACACGTTCGCCGCGACCGACCCGACTACGGTGACGATCACCTCCAAGACGCCGAACCCCAACTTCCCGGAGATCCTCACCCAGGACTACATCATCGGCGGCGTGATCAGCCCGGCCGGGCTGAAGGCGACGGCCGGGCTCGGTGCGCGGACCCGCGGCGCCGGGCCGTACCAGATCGACGCCGGACAGACCGTCGCCGGCGACCACTACACCTACGTGCCCAACCCCAACTACTACGACAAGTCCGCGGTGCACTGGTCGAAGGTCGTCATCCGGGTGATCACCAGCCAGCAGTCGGTGCTCAACGCACTGCGCACCGGCCAGGCCGACGTCGCGGTCGGTGACCCGTCGACCGTCGACGCGGCCCGCAAGGCCGGGCTGGACGTGGCCGCCGCTCCGCTGCTGTGGAGCGGCGTGGTGCTCGCCGACCGGGCCGGCACGATGGCGGCGCCGCTCAAGAACCCCGAGGTCCGGCAGGCGCTGAACTTCGCGACCGACCGCGCTGCCATCACCAAGGCGCTGTTCGAGGGCATCGGGCAGCCGACCGCCCAGGTCACCGTGCCCGGTGGCTACGGCTTCGACCCCGCGCTCAACGAGACCTACCCGTACGACCCGGCCAAGGCGAAGTCGCTGCTGGCCGGCGCCGGTTACCCGAACGGCTTCCCGCTGCGCATGGCCACGCCGCAATACCAGCAGCTCAACCTCATCGCCCAGGCGCTCAAGCAGCAGTGGAAGCAGGTCGGCGTCGACCTGCAGATCACCGACCAGGCCAATGCCAACCAGTTCGTCTCCGACACCTTCGGCGGGAAATACCCGGCCTTCATGACCGCGTTCGGCCAGCTGCCGATCTGGATGGAAGGGCCGTCGCTGTTCCTGCCGAACGCCGCGTTCAACCCGTTCCACTACCAGGACCAGACCCTGCAGTCGCTCTACGACAAGTCGTCGCGGGCGACCGGTGATGCGAAGACCGCGCTCGACCGCGAGGTCGTCGCGCACGTCACCAACCAGGCGTGGTTCGTGCCGGTGGTGTCGACGAGCCTGCCTTACTACTCCCGCAAGACCGTCGACAACGTGCAGACCTCGGCGAAGGAGCCGCTGCTGTCGCTGACCGAGATCACGCCGGCCGGCTGAGAGTGCTCCGGCGGCCGGTGTCCACGACCCGGCCGCCGGAGGCACGTCACCACCCGCCCGTGCCCCCGGAAGCAGGTGCCCCTCGATGATCCGATCCGCGCTCCGCTGGCTGCTGTCCTCGGTCGCGCTGCTGTTCGTCGTGACCGCGCTGACGTTCGTGCTCGTCTCGCTCGCCCCGGGTGACGCGGCCAGGGCCATCCTCAGCAGCCAGAGCAGCACGTACACGCAGGAGCAGTACGCGGCGATGCGGCACGCGCTCGGCATCGACCAACCGCTGCCGGTCCAGTACGGCCACTGGCTGAACAACCTGGTGCACGGCAGCCTCGGCACCGACCTGTTCAGCGGGCAGAGCGTCGCCGAGGCGTTGCGGGACAGGATCGGGCCGAGCCTGTCGATCATCCTCGGCACGGTCGTGCTCTCCGGCCTGGTCGGCACCTGGCTCGGCGTCGTCAGCGCCCGCCGCGGCGGCCTCGCCGGACGGATCGTCGACGTCGTTTCGCTGGTCGGCTTCGCGGTGCCGAACTTCTGGCTCGCGCTGCTGCTGGTCGAGCTGCTCGCGATCCGGCTGGCCTGGTTCCCCACCGGCGGCTACGTCCCGCTGACCCAGGACCCGGCCGGCTGGCTGCGGGCGATCGTGCTGCCGGTGGTCACGCTGTCCGCGGCCGGCGTCGCGTTCGTGGCCAAACAGACCCGGGACGCGATGTCCGAGGCGCTGTCGGCCGAATACGTCACGATGCTGCGGGCCCGCGGGCTGTCCGAACGGGCGATCGTCTACAAGCACGCGCTGCGCAACGCGGCCATCCCGGTCGTCACCCTGCTCGGACTGCTGCTGATCAGCCTGCTGTCCGGCGCCGTGGTGATCGAGAGCTTCTTCTCCGTACCGGGGCTGGGTGCGCAGGCCGTCGAGGCCAGCGGCACCCACAACCTGCCGGTGATCACCGGCGTCGCGTTCTGCTTCACGGTCGTCGTGGTGGTCGCGAACCTGCTCGTCGACCTCTCCTACCGCTGGCTCAACCCCAGGGTGCGGGCGCGATGACGATCGTCCCGCTGCCCACCACCGAGCCGGCCGACGCCACCCCGGCGGCCGCCGCGGACCCGAGACTCCCGGCCACCGGCCGCCGCCGGCGCACCTGGCGGCCGCGCACCTGGCGGCGCCGGTGGCTGGGTCTGCTCGCCGGCGCATACCTGCTCGTGCTCACCGTCGCCTGCGTCGGCGCGTCCTGGTGGGCGCCGGCCGACCCGGAGTTCCAGGACCTCGCCCACCCGCTGGCCGGGCCGAGTTCGGCGCACTGGCTCGGCACCGACCGGCTCGGCCGCGACGTCCTGTCCCGGCTGCTCTACGGCGGTCAGGTCACGCTGATCGCGGTGGTCGAGGCAGTGACCGTGTTCGCCGTCCTCGGCATCACGTTCGGCGTGCTGGCCGGCTACTTCGGCGGCTGGCTGGACCGGTCCGTCGGCTGGGTCGCCGACCTGCTGCTCGCGCTGCCCGGGATCATCGTGCTGCTGATGGTGCTGTCGGTCTTCCCCGGCAACAGCACCGCGACCATGATCGTGCTCGGCGTCATCAGTTGCCCGCTGCTGCTGCGGGTGACCCGCGGCCTGACCAGCTCCGTCCGCCGCGAGCCGTACGTGCAGGCGGCCCGGCTGTCCGGGCTCGGCTCCGCCCAGGTCATGCGCCGGCACGTGCTGCCCCGGCTGGTCGGGCCTATCATCGTCCAGCTGTCGCTGTTCGCCGCGACGGCCGTCCTGGTGCAGGCGGCGCTGTCGTTCCTCGGCCTGGCCCGGCCCGAGTCGGAGGGTCCGAGCTGGGGCAACATGGTCGGCGCCGCCGCGGAGGTGACCAGCGAGGCGCCGTGGCTCGCGGTGCCGACCGGCGGGATCCTCGCCCTCACCGTGCTGGCGCTCGGCCTGTTCGGGGACGCGCTGCGGGACGCCAGGGTCGACCGGATCCAGCCCGCGTTCGCCCCGCGCCGGCGCCAGGTGACCCGGCCGGCCGATCCGACGCCGCCCCCGGCCGACACCGGGCTGCTGTCCGTGTCCGGGCTGACCGTCGCGTTCGACCTGCCGCGGGGCCGGGCGACCGCGGTCCGCGACGTGAGCTTCGAGGTGGCCGCGGGCGAGATCGTCGGCATCGTCGGCGAGTCCGGCTCGGGCAAGACCGTCACCGCCCGCAGCCTGCTCGGCCTGCTGCCGCCGGCCGGGCAGGTGGTCGCCGGCTCGGCCGTCTTCGACGGCACCGAGCTGACCGGACTGGGCGAGCGGGAACTGGCCCGGGTCCGCGGCGGCCGGATCGCGCTGGTCTCCCAGGAGCCGCTGTCCGGGCTCGACCCGGTGTTCCGGGTCGGCAGCCAGCTCGCCGAGGTGGTCCGCAGGCACCAGCGGGTCGGCCGGGCGGCGGCCCGGGCCCGGGCGGTCGAGCTGCTGCGGACCGTGCAGATCGCCGAGCCGGAACGGGTCGCCCGGCTCTACCCGTACGCGCTGTCCGGCGGCATGGCCCAGCGCGTCTCAATCGCGCTCGCGCTGGCCGGAGATCCGGCGCTGCTCATCGCTGACGAGCCGACCACCGCGCTCGACGTCACCGTGCAGGCGGAGATCCTGGCTCTGCTGCGGGAGCTGCGCGACCGGCGGGGAATGGCCATCGTGTTCGTCACCCACGACTGGGGCGTGCTCGCCGACGTCTGCGACCGCGCTCTGGTGATGTACGCCGGCGAGATCGTCGAGCGGGCCGCCGTCGAGGACCTCTACCGCTCGCCGCGCCACCCCTACACGCGCTCGCTGCTGGCGGCGAACCCGCACCGGGCCGCGGTCGCCGACACGCTGCCGACGATCCCGGGCAGCGTCCCGTCGCCGGCGGAGTGGGCGGTCGGCTGCCGGTTCCGGCCGCGCTGCGACCTGGCCGCCGACGAGTGCGCGGCCGGGCCGATCCCGCTGGTCCCGGTCGGCGCCGGCCACCGGGCCCGCTGCATCCGGCACGAGCAGGTGGTCGACCGATGACGCCGCTGCTGGAGATCCGCGGCCTGCGGGTCGACTACGGCCGCGGCCGGCGGCGCACCACCGCGGTCGACGGGGTCGACCTCGACATCGCGGCGGGCGAGACGCTCGCGCTCGTCGGCGAGAGCGGCTCGGGCAAGACGACGATCGGCAACGCCGTGCTCGGCGTCGTCCCGGTCGCCGCCGGCACGATCCGCTTCGACGGCGAGCACATCGCGCACGCCACTCCCCGGCGGCGGCGCGAGCTGACCCGCGAGATCCAGGTGGTGTTCCAGGATCCGTACGGATCGCTGAACTCCATGCGTACGATCCGGCAGACCCTCGTGGAACCGCTGATCGCCCATGGCCGGGCCGGCGCGGCGTCCGCGCGCACCCAGGTGGAGGCAGCCCTGCACAGCGTCGGCCTGGACCCGCACGCCGCGGACCGCTATCCGGGTGAGTTCTCCGGCGGCCAGCGCCAGCGCATCGCGGTCGCCCGGGCGCTGATGCTGCGACCACGGCTGATCGTCTGCGACGAGCCGACCAGCTCGCTCGACCTGTCCGTACAGGCGCAGGTGCTCAACCTGCTGTCCGGGATGCAGCGCGAGCTCGGGATCGGCTACCTGTTCATCACTCACGACCTGGCGCTGATCCGGCACGTCGCGCACCGGGTCGCGGTGCTGCTGCGGGGGCGGGTGGTGGAGAGCGGGCCGGTCGAGCGGGTGATCGACGCGCCCGAGCACCCCTACACGCGCTCGCTGCTGGCGGCCGTGCCGGTGCCGGACCCGATGGTGCAGCGGGAGCGGCGGCTGGCCCGGGCGGCGGCGCCGACGGGGCAGCGGTGACCGCGCCGGCACCGGTCCAGGCGTTCCTCGACGCGCAGCCACGGGAGCAGCTGGACTTCCTCACGGTCGCCGAGAAGCGGCACTACATGCGGCACCTCAGCGACTTGAACTACCTCCGGTACGGCCGGCGCCCGGAGCCAGGGCCGACGGTCACCGACCACGTCGTTGCGACGCCCGCCGGTCCGGTACGGGTGAAGGAATACCGTCCGGCCGGCGCCACCGGCGTGCTGCCCGCGCATCTGTTCCTGCACGGCGGCGGCTGGTGGCTCGGGTCGGTGGACGAGCTCGTCAACGACGCCATCTGCCGGCTGCGCTGCGCACGGGCCGGGTGCGTGGTGCTCGCGGTGGACTACCCGCTCGCGCCGAAGCACCGCTTCCCGGCCGCGGTCGAGCAGGTCTACGCCGTGCTCACCCGGGTCGTCGCCGCCGCCGGGACCTGGCTGGTCGACCCGGCCGCGATCTCGGTCGGCGGGGTGTCCGCGGGCGGCAACCTGGCCGCGGCGCTGACCCTGAAGTGCCGGCGGGAGGGCGGGCCGCGGCTGGCGTTCCAGCTGCTCGAGGTGCCGGTCCTGGACCTGACCCTGTTGCTGTCGGTCGGTGCCGGCGACCCCGACCCGCACCACGCCGAGCAGCTGGTCGCCGCGGTCCGGCGCTACCTGCCGGACGAGGCGGCGGCGGCCGGCGAGCTGGCCTCACCGCTGCGGGCGGACGACCTGTCCGGTCTGCCGCCGGCATACCTGATGACCGCCGAGCTCGACCCGCTGCGCCGGGACGGCGAGCGGTACGCGGCCAGGCTCGCCGCCGCCGGCGTGCCGGCGGCCGTGTCGGTCGAGCCGGGCGCCATCCACGGGGTCTCGTTCCTCACCCGGGTCTGGCCGCCGGCCGCCGAGTGGCAGGAGACCGCCGCCCGCGCGGTCCGGGACGCCCACCACCGGGCCGTGGCGGAGGATCGGGCCGGGGAGGGAATCGCGCAGTGACGGACACCGTGACGATCTACGACGTGGCCGCCCGGGCCGGGGTCAGCATCTCGACCGTCTCGCAGGTCATCAACCGCCCGGGCCGGGTGAACCCGCGGACCCGGGACCGGGTGCTCAAGGCGGTCGAGGACCTGCAGTACGTGCCGAAGGCGGCCGCGGTCAGCTCCGCCCGCCGGGGCGTCGGCCGGATCGGCGTCCTGGCGCCGTTCACGTCGTACGACTCGTACCGGCGGCGGCTGATGGGGGTGCTCGCCGAGTCGGACGGGACCAGCCGGGACGTCGTGGTCTACGACCACGAGTCGGCCGCGGCCAGCCTGTCCCCGCTGCTGCGGATCCTGCCGGTCACCGGCCGGCTGGACGGGCTGCTGATCATGGGTCTGCCGCTGGACGACGCGCTGGCCGAGAAGCTGCTCACCCGCCGGCTGCCGACCGTGCTGGTGGACAGCTCGCGGCCGGAGTTCCACACGGTCACGATCGACGACGAGGGGGGCGGCGCGATGGCCGCCCGGCACCTGCTGGAGCGCGGGCACCGCTCCTTCGCGTTCGTGCAGGAGCCGCAGGAGTCGTTCGAGTTCCTGTCCCAGGGCCAGCGCCGCAACCGCGGCTTCCTGCGCGAGGTGGCCGCGGCCGGCGGCGACCCGGACGCGGTGCCGATCGTGTTGACCAGCAACGACATCGGCGGCAGCCGGAAGAGCCTGGCCGACGTGCTGGCCTGCGAGCCGCGGCCGACCTCGGTGTTCGCGCACCACGACCTGCTCGCCGCCGGGCTGCTGCTGGAGGCCCGGCGGCTCGGCGTCCGGGTGCCGGACGAGCTTGCCGTGGTCGGGTTCGACGACGGCAGCATCGCCGAGGCGGCCGGGCTGACGACCGTGCGCCAGCCGTTCGAGGAATCCGGCCGGCTGGGGGCGCGGCTGCTCGGCGACATGCTGGCCGGCACGTCCGCGTCGGTGCAACACATCACGCTCGGGCTCGAGCTGGTCGTCCGGGACAGCACGTGACGGTGTCGGTCCGCCGCGGCGTGCGGATCGACGCGGGCCTCGCCGCCGACCTGCTGCTGCCGGCGGGCGCGGGTCCGGTGCCCGCGGTGGTGGCGCTGATGCCCTACCGGGTGGACGCGCTCGGCGGTGCCGGCTGCCGGGCCACCCTGCGCCGGTTCGCCGAAGCCGGGTACGGCTGCGTGCTGGTCGACTGCCGCGGGCTCGGCTCGTCGGACGGCCCGGCACGGCCGCCGTTCGACCCGGCCGAGGCCGACGACGGGGTCGCCGCGGTGGAGTGGGCGGCGGCACAGCCGTGGTGCGACGGCACCGTCGGGATGTGGGGATTCTCCTGGGGCGCGGCACTGGCGCTACGGACCGCGACCCGGCGGCCGGCGCCGCTGCGCGCGGTCGTCTCGCTGATGGGGATGCTCGATCCGGAGCGGGACTTCGTGCATCCGGCCGGCGCCCGGGGCATGGTCGGGCCGCTCGCGGTCTGGGGCGTGGGCACGCTGGTCAACCAGCTGCTGCCGCCGCTGGCCCGCTTCCGCGACCCGGACGAGCAGCGGCGCTGGCGGCAGCGGGTCGAGGGGTCCGAGCCCTACCTGGTCGACGTGGGGTCGCACCCGCCGGGCGACCCGGTCTGGCGGTCGCGGACGGTCGACGCGAGCTCGGTCACCGTCCCGACGCTGTCGGTCGGCGGCTGGCGGGACATGTTCTGCGACGCCGCGGTCCGGATCTACGAGCGGGTACGCGGGCCGCGGGCGCTGGTCGTCGGTCCGTGGATGCACAGCGCGCCGGACGACGCGCCGGACGAGCCGGTCGACGCCACCGCGCTCGCCCTCCGGTGGTGGTCCCGCTGGCTCCGTCCGCGTGCGGGCGCCGCCGCGGACCCGGCGGTGACCGCGTACGTGCAGGGGGCGGAGCCGGGGTGGCGGGCGCTGCCGGAATGGCCGCCGCCGGGCCGGTCCCGGACGCTGGCCGGCCCGGTCGCGTCGGCGCCGCGGGACCCGACCGTCGGCACGCTGAGCGGCCTGTGGGGGATCCCCAACGGAGGCTTCGGCCGGCCGCTGGACCAGCACGCCGACGACGCCCGTGCGGTCACGCTGACCGGGCCACCGCTGACCGAGCCGCTGCTGCTGGCCGGCCGGCCCGAGGTGGCCGTCACCGGTGCCGGCGAGCCGGACCGGCTCGTCGTCAAGCTCACCGACGTCGAGCCGGACGGCCGGTCGACCCTGATCACCGGCGGCATCCTGACCGGCTCGGACCGCGCCCTCGATCCGACCTGCTACCGGGTCGCCGAGGGCCACCGGCTGCGGGTGGTGGTCGCCGACGGCGCGTTCCCGCGGATCTGGCCGGCGCCCGGCGCCCGGGGCCGGCTCGAGCTGCGCCGGCTGGAGGTCCGGCTGCCGGTCGCCGCGACGGCCGGCGAGCCGGTGGCGGTCGAGCGGCCGTCACCCCCGCCGGACGACCCGCCGTGGGTGACCGACACGCCGCGCTGGGAGATCGCCCGCGAACCGATCAGCGACCGGGTCGCGGTGGTCGTCGCGGACGAGCTCGCGGCGGACCTGCCGGACAGTGGCGTCGCGCTGCGGCAGGACACCTGGCTGCGGGCCGCGGCCGACCACGGCACCGCCGACCTCCGCGCGACCAGCACGGTGACCGCGCGGCTGCCGTCCGGCGAGCGGGTGGTCGTCCGGGTCGAGCTGTTCCTCGACGGCCGGGACGACGCGGTGGCCGGCACGGTCCGGGTCGACGACGTGGCGGTCGCCGAGCGGCACTGGCGCCTGCCGCTGCCGCCGGAACCCGGCCGCCGCGACGAGCGCGGCGAGCAGCAGCAGCCCGGAGCCGGCGAGGAAGATCGCCCGGTAGCCGGCGAGCATCGCCCGGTCACCGCCCGCTAGCCCGCCCGACCACCACGCCGCCACCCCGACCAGCACCGGCAACCCGAGCCCGCCGCCGAGCTGCCCCGAGGTCTGGTACGCCGCCGCCGCCAGCCCGCGACCGCGATCCACCGCGGTGGCCAGCGCGCCGACCGGCACCGACTGCAGCCCGAACCCCGCGGCCAGCACGGCCGAGGCGGGCAGCAGCAGCCCGAGCGGCGCGGCCAGGACCGTCGCCGCCACCAGCAGCAGCGTCCCGGCCACAGCCGCGGCCAGGCCCGCCACGGCGACCCGGCGGTCCCCGACGCGGCGGGTCAACGCCGGCGCGGCGGCCGCGCCCACCACGACGCCCGCGCTCAGCGGCAGCAGCGCGAGCCCGGCCGCGGCCGGCGTGAGGTGCAGCCCGTCCTGCACCCACAGCGTGCTCGCGTAGCTGGCCCCGACGACGGCAGCGGAGCCGAGCCCGAGCACCGCGCACGCCGCGGCGATCCGCCGCACCGGAAGCCCACCACCGGCCGCGGAGGGGACGGGATGGGTCAGCGAGCGCATCCCGCCGGCCGCCGCGACCAGGCACACCAGCGCGGGCAGCCAGAACACCGACCGCCAGCCGAGCGCGCCGGTCAGCGCACCACCGAGCACGGGGCCGATCGCGACCGCAGTGGCGCCGACCGCGCTCCAGGTCGCCAGCGCCCTGGCCCGCTCGGCCGGGCCGCTGGCCGACGCGCTGACGACGGCCAGCGCGGCCGGGCTGAACAGCGCGCCGCCGACGCCCTGCACCAGCCGCCCGAGCACCAGCGCCTCCGGCGTGCCCGCGGCGGCGCAGCCGAGCGACCCGAGCGAGAACAGCGCCATCCCGAGCACGAACGGCAGCCGCGGCCCGAGCCGGTCGGCCGCGTACCCGCCGAGCAGCAGGCAGCAGCCGAACGCCAGGCTGTAGCCGTTGACCACCCACGGCAGTCCGCGCGCGGAGAAGCCGAGGTCGCGGCCCAGCGACGGCAGCGCGACGACCACGATCGTGGCGTCGGCGAGCACGACGAAGTTCGCCAGCGAGGCGGTCAGCACGACCGGCCGCACCGCGGTCATCCGCCCGCGTCCGGCAGCCGCTGCCCGACGCCGCCGCCGGCGATCCGCTCGAGCGTGCCCACCAGCCGCTCGCCGAGCGCGGCCAGCGACGAGCCCGGGTAGACGCCGTCGTGCCCGCAGACGTCGCCGGCCAGCCGCCCGTCGCGGTGGTGGCGCAGGTTGACCGACAGCGGCAGCACCTCCGGGTGGTCCTCGGTGTGCCGCGGGCGCTGCCGGGTCGGGTCCACCGCCCGCGGCACGATCCGCACCCCGCCGGCCAGGACGGCCTCGCCGCTGGACGCGCTCGGCATGTAGTTGAACCGGGTGTCGAACAGCCGATCCCCGTGCACGACCTGCCGGATGAGGCCGAGCGGCAGGGTCCGCCGCCGCGCCGCCCGGTGGGCCTGGTGCACCCGCTCCAACAGCGCCCCGACGGTGATCCCGCCGCCGGTGTCGACCCGTACCGGCAGGTGGTCCAGCAGCGGGCCGATCACCCGGTGGCAGTCCGGCTCGTCCCGGCGGGCCCGGGTGACCCCGATGACCACGTCGTCGCCGACCTCGTGCCGCCGGACGGCGACGACGGCGGCCAGCAGCACCTCGCTGACCCCGACGCCGACCTCGTCGGCCAGCCGCCGCAGGTCCGCGCCGACCGCGGCCGGCACCGGCGGCAGCGGGCACGACACGAACCGGCCGCCCAGCGGCGGCGCCGCGACCGCCGGCAGCGCGGCGAGCCGGTCGCTCCACCAGCGCTCGGCGTCCCGGTCGCGCAGGCCGCGCTCGTGCTCGGCGAACTCGCCGACCCCGAGCCGGAGCGCCGGCAGCCGGGGCGGCCGGCCGCGCACCGCCGCCCGGACGCAGCGGACCAGCTCGTCGTGCAGCACGCCGTGCGACCAGCCGTCGAAGACGAGGTG
The DNA here is from genome assembly GCA_963728945.1 of uncultured Actinomycetota bacterium. Classification (GTDB taxonomy): domain Bacteria; phylum Actinomycetota; class Actinomycetes; order Mycobacteriales; family CADCTP01; genus CADCTP01. The sequence goes on from CAVSMA010000001.1 coordinate 463,021, forward strand.
GTGGACGAACATCGCCAGGACGTGCTGGCCGGGCCGCAGCCGGACCAGCTCGGCGTGCCAGAGCGGCGGCCGGTCGAGCAGCCGGGGCCGCTCCGCCTCCCGGACCAGCCGCTCCTCCAGCTCGGCGGCGGGGTCCGCGGTGCGGGCCAGGTCGACGGTGCGCAGCGGCACGTCGACGGTCGGCCAGACGAGCTGCTCGACGTCCCGGCCGCGGACCCGGAACGCCGTCCGCAGCGCGGCGTGCCGGCCGGTCAGCTCGGCCAGCGCGTCGGCCACCAGCTGCGGGTCGAGCGGCCCGGACAGGTCCCAGGCCAGCGGGGTGCTGTAGAACGAGGTGGCGTCGCGGCAGGCCAGCACCCAGTCCCGCTGGTAGTAGCTGGCCTGGTAGCGCCGCGGCGCCGCGGCCGTCCCGGTCATCGGCCTCCTCCCGCCGGCTGCCCGCCCAGCGACCGCACGTCCAGGTACGGGTTCTCCGACACGGCGGCCAGCAGCGCGCAGAACCGCTGCCCGCACCGCCGGATCTCCTCCGGGTCCTGCAGGTGCGCGTCGCCCTCGATCTCGCCGCTCAGCCCGCCGGCGTCGATCCGCGGCCGGTACGCCAGCGCTGCGTCGCCGAGCCACCACGGTTCGGCCCTGCGTTTGGTGATGCCGCACGGAAGCCCCGGCTCCGGCGCCAGGCCGGGCCGCCGGCGCGCCGGCGGCAGGAAGTTGAGGTTGACCCCGAACACCGGCGCGCGGGTCCGGCCGAGCAGCGGCAGCAGCAGGCCCAGCGGCAGCCGGTGGTCGTAGGCGTCCAGCAGCGCCTCCCGCACCCGGCCGACCAGCTCGCCGAACGTCGGCCGGCCGCCGAGGTCGACCACCAGCGGCAGCTGGTCGGCCAGGCAGCCGACGGTCGAGCGCAGCTGCGGGTGGTCGCGGTTGCTCACGGTCAGCCCGAGCACCGCGGTGTCGGCGGCCGCGTCGCCGGCGTGCGCGGCCAGCACCGCGGCGGCCAGCACGGTGGTCACGGTCGTGCGGTGGTCGGCGGCCAGCCGGCCCAGCCGGTCGACCACGTCGGGCGCGAGCCGGGGCAGCGCCGGGCGGACCAGCTGGTGCGGCGTGCCGGCCGGCACCGGCAGGCCGAGCCACGCGTCGACCTCGTCGAGCGCGGCGGCCCAGTAGTCGCGCTGCCGCGCGGTCGGCCGCGCGCCCCGTTCCGCGGTGGCGACCTCGGCCATCGATCGGCCCGGCTCGGCCAGCGGCGAGCCGCGCAGCAGCCGGCCGAGCTCCTCGGCCAGCACCTGCACCGAGACCAGGTCCGAGATCGCGTGGTGCAGCCAGAGCACGACCAGCCCGCCGGCGGCGCCGACGAGGTGCAGCTCGGCGCGGGCCGGTGGAGCGCCGGCGAGCAGGAACGGCCGCTCCGCGCCGGCCAGCAGCACCCGCGCGAGCAGGTCGGCCGGGCGGGTCCGGCGCTCGGCGACCGTCAGCGGCACGGCCCCGAACGGCCGGACGCGCCCGACCACCGCCCCGGCGTCCGACCGGCCGAAGACCGTGCGCAGCGCGTCGTGCCGGGCGACCAGCACCTCGAGGGCCTGCCGCACCTGGGCCGGCGAGACGGAGGCGCCGACCCGGGCGACCGCCGGCACGGTGATCGCCGACTCGGACACGCCGTCCAGCAAGGACTCCTGCGCGTACGAGACGGGATACGTCACCGCGCCTGCGTCCGGGTGAGCCGCCCGGGTCGGCACGCATTCAGTCACGGCGGCCCACCGCCTCGCGGGTCGCCGCCGCGTCCACCCGCACCGCGAACGCGCGCAGGCTGGTGGCGTCGAGCAGGTCGCGGACCATGATCTCCCGGCCGAGCTCCTCGGTGGCCCGGCTGGTCACCTCCATCGCGGTGAGCGAGGAGCCGCCGAGCCGGAGGAAGTCGTCGGTCGCGGCCACCCGGTCGAGGTCGAGGGCCTCGGCCCAGAGCCCGGCCAGGTAGATCTCGGTCGGGGTACGCGGCGGCTCGGCACCGCGGTCGGGCTGCTCGGCCAGCTGCTCGCGCAGCCGCTTCTTGTCGGTCTTCCCGAGGAAGGTGCGGGGCAGGTCGTCGACGATCACGATCCGGTGCGGCGCGGCCGGCCCCTTGCGGTCGCGGACGAACTGCCGCAGGCCGTCGAGGTCGAGCCCGGCCTCGGCCCGGACCGCCGCCACCACGCACTCGGTCAGCACCGGGTGCGGCACCCCGCAGACGGCCGCCTCGACCACCCCGGGGAAGTCCATCATCGTCGCCTCGACGTCGAGCGTGGAGACGTTGAGCCCGCCGGTGTTGACCAGGTCGGGATTGCGGTCGACGAGGAAGAAGTAGCCGTCCGCGTCGACCATGCCGACGTCGCCGGTGCGGGTCCAGCCGTCGCGGAGGAACACCGCCGACGCGCCGGTCTCGCCGTCGTACCGGCGCTGCGGTGCGTCGCTGCGCAGTTGCACGTCACCCGGGATGCCGGGCGGCAGCTCGACGCCGTCCGGGTCGACGATCCGCACCTCGGCGCCCGCCGACGGCCGGCCGAGCGAGCCCGGCCGGTCCCGGTCGAAGTCGGTGGCGAGGCGGCGCGGCCAGCACTCGGTCGTCGAGTAGACGTTGCGGATCCGGGCGGTCGGGAACAGCGCCGCGAGCGCCTCCAGCGTGGCCGGGTGGATCGGTGCGCTGGTGGTGCGCACCTGCCGTACGGAGCTGAGGTCGTGCTCGGCCGCCCCGCGCGCGGTGACGAGGGCGATCGCCATCGCCGGCACGAGCACGACGTCCGTGGGCCGCTGCCGTCCGATCGCGGCGAGCATGCCGTCGGCGGTGAAGCCGCCCAGCGTGGCCGTGCGGTGCGGCCGGGCGGACAGCGGCTGCACCAGCAGGCCCTGCCCGACGGTGGTGCCGGGCGGCAGGGCGTGCAGTGCCGTCCGGGTCGGGCCAGGATGCGGCGAACGGAGCGGGTGCAGCACGTTCTCGTGCGAGGCCACCACGCCCTTGGGCACGCCGGTGGTGCCGGACGTGTAGATGATCTCGGCGTCGTCTCCCGGCGCCGGACCGTCCGGGAGCGGCTCCGGCGAGCCGGCAGCGAGCAGGTCGGCGAGCGACAGGTGCCGCGCGTCCGGCAGCGAGGCGAGGTCACCGCCGACCACGCAGACCGCATCGGACGCCGCCCACACCGCGCGGACGGCGTCCCGGCCGGCGGACCGGGACACCGGCACGGCGACCCCGCCGGCCTTGAGCACCCCGGCCCAGGCGACGGCATACCTGGTCCAGTCGGATGTCGAGCAGGGCAGCAGGACCCGGTCGCCCGGCCGTACCCCGCGGGCCAGCAGGCCGCGGGCGGCGGCGTTCGACTCCCGGTCCCACCGGCCGAAGCTGAGGTCGTCGACGTCGACCAGGCGGTGGGCGGTGTCGTCGGGTCGTTCCTCCGCGCGGCGGCGCAACTGCGCAGGGACCGTCCACTCGGTGCGGTTGCCTTCCATGGCTGATGTTCGTCCCTCGGGTCGTCTGGATGGATCCACAAACGAGTCGCTCGACGGTGAGATCGAGGACGGGGATCTCGCGGTGGATGCGCGCGCCCGACCATCTGAATTCGAGCGTAATGCCGCGCTCTATCCGCCGCCGTCAGCGTCGTCCGCGGTCGCCGGGTGTTTTCCGGGCGACCGCGACCGGCACGACGTTAGGCGGACGCCCGGACCGTCACAATCCACATCGCGCGGCCCGTCTATCCATTCCGGGAAGGCCCTTTCGACACCGGTCACCCGAGTGGCGGTACCACTACCGTGCGTGCCGACCTACGTTGACGTGCAGGTCAGGGCGTCGAGCTCGGCAGTCCGACGTACGGGCCCTGGCCTGCCGCCAGTCAACGGGGGAATTCCTGCAACGCGCAGCTAAGCACCTGGCAGCATTTTCCCTCGACGATTCGGAGACCGCCGGACCGGTACATCTAATTGCACGCGCTCGAAACGGCGACGTCACGCATGACGATCCCGCCGCAGCTTGGTCCGGTACGAGTAGAGCTCGGGCAGGAAGTGGCTGACCGCAAGCTCCACCGGCCGGCCGGCGGTGTCGGAATAGAGCCGGTCGATGCGCAGCAGCGGGTCGCCGGCCGGGCAGCCGAGCTGTGTCGCGGTCGCCGGGTCCGCGGGCGCGACCGTGACGCTCTGGTCGGCCTCGGCGATCGGCGCCGGCAGCCGCGCGTCGAGCAGCCCGATGATCGTCGTCCGGCTGCCGGCCCCGGCCACGGTCAGCTCCGGCACCGACGCCAGCACCGCGCCGACCGCGGGCGGCACCGCCACCGTGGTCACGCAGAACGGGGCGCCGTCGTGCGAGCGACGGAACGTGAGACTGTGCACGACGTCGTCGGGCAGCCGCAGCCGGCTCGCCGCGGTCACGTCGACCAGCCGCCGCAGCGGCGCGGTGACCTCCATCCGGGTGTCCACCGACAGGCCCATGAGGTCGTCGATCGACCCGAACTGGCGCAGGTACGCCTCGTCCCGCCGGGTCACGAACGTGCCGCGCCCGGGCACCCGGTAGACCATCCCCTCGGCGACCAGGTCCTGGAACGCGCGCCGCACGGTCTGCCGGCTGACCCCGTGCCGCTCGGCCAGCTCGGCCTCGGTCGGCAGCCGCCGGCCGTCGGCGTAGTCGCCCTGCAGGATGCGGTTGCGCACGTCCCGGGCCACGACCGCGTACGTGCTCTCCCGGCGCCCGTCCGTCACGGCCGGCACCGCTCAGGCCAGCGCGGCGACGAAGCGCCAGTCGAGGACCTCGCTCGGCTCGACCGCGTGCCGCCGGGCCGTGACCCGGGAGCGCAGGTGGGCCAGGCCGCCGCCGGCCGGCAGCCGCTCGGTCTTCTCCACCCTCACCGTGCTGGTCAGCGTGTCCCCCTCGCGCACCGGCCCGAGGTGGTCGCAGCCGTGCCAGCCGACGACCGTGAGCAGGTCCGGCAGCGCCCGCACCGCCTGGTGCAACGCCAGCCCGATCGTGTGACCGCCGTAGACCAGCCGCCCGGACGGCCCGGCGTCGTGGTGCACCCGCGCCACGTTGCCGGTCAGCCGGGCCAGTTCGGGCGCGGAGCTGACCACGTCGCCGCCGGCGACCACGTGCACGTCGCCGGCCCGTACGCCGTCGAAGTGCGGTCCCGGCCGGGCGGCCCGGTAGGCACCGAGGTCCCAGCGGGCGGTGACGGACGCCAGTTCGTCCCCCGACGGCGGCCGCCCGACCGAGCTCAGGTCGTCGGCCAGCCCGGTGTCCGTCGACCCGTCCCGCAGCGGCAGCATCGCGCACCGCCAGAAGTCCAGCACCGGCCGGCCGTACTGGTCGTCGGTGCCGATCCGCAGCGCGACCAGCCCGGTGGACGGGCGCCCCGGCCGCCGCGAGTTCTGCCGGAGGCCGACAACCTCCGTCACGGTCCGCAGCGAGTCGCCGAGCCGGGGCGCCCGGTGGAACACCACGCCGCGGTAGAAGAGGTTCGCCACCACCGCGTGGGTGGCCACAGTGGACTGTCCTATCGCGACGTCCCAGACCAGGTTGGGCGCGGCCAGCACGCCGTCGCCGAGCACCTGGCGGGACAGCAGGTGCGCCGCGGCCAGCGGCAACCGGCTGCCGACCACCGCCTGGTGCGCGGCCGCCAACCCCTCGGTCAGCGTCACCGGCACCGCCGGGAACCGCTGCCCGACCTGGAGATCCTCGAAGTACGGCCCGTCGACCACGATCTCCACCGTCCACCTCCCGGGCCGAAATATACGGCCAAAGTCCGCCACCGCGCTCCGCGTGTGTCAGGAAGCTCGTTGACACAGGCGAAAGCGCATCAAAAAATGGCCGTACAAATCCGGAGGTGACGATGACCGCTCCGACGGCCGACCAGCCGCTGGCCGGGCTGCGCGTCGTCGAGGTGTCGACCTTCGTCGCCGCGCCGCTCGGCGGGATGACGCTGGCCCAGCTCGGGGCCGAGGTGGTCCGGGTCGACCCGCTCGGCGGCGCCCCCGACCACACCCGCTGGCCGCTGGCCGAGTCGGGGACCAGCCTCTACTGGACCGGGCTGAACAAGGCCAAGCGCTCGATCGCGGTCGACCTGCGCTCGGCGGCGGGGCAGGAGCTGGTCACCCGGCTGGTCGCCGATTCGGGTCCGGACGGCGGGATCGTGCTCACCAACTCGGTCGGCCGCGGCTGGCTCGGCTACCAGGCACTCGCCCAGCGCCGGCCGGACCTGATCCACCTGCAGATCGAGGGCCACCCGGACGGCAGCGCCGCCGTCGACTACACGGTCAACGCCGGGCTCGGCTTCCCGCTGCTCACCGGCCCGGCCGGGCACGCCGACCCGGTCAACCACGTGCTGCCGGCCTGGGACGTCGCCTGCGGGCTCTACGCGGCGGTCGGCCTGCTCGGGGCCGAGCGCCGGCGCGCCCGCACCGGCCAGGGCAGCGCGCTGGCGGTCGCGCTCTCCGACGTCGCCCTGGCCACCGCCGGCAACCTCGGCTTCCTGGCCGAGGCGGAGCTCGGCCAGCGCCGGCCCAGGCTGGGCAACTACCTCTACGGCGGCTTCGGCCGCGACTTCACCGCCCGCGACGGCACCCGGTTCATGCTGGTGGCGCTGACCACCCGGCACTGGCGCGACCTGGTCGTCGCGACCGGGCTGGAGGAGCCGGTGGCCGCGCTGGAGAAGGCACTCGGCGTCGACTTCGCCGAGGAGGGCGACCGGTACGAGAGCCGCGAGCTGCTGGCCGCCCTGCTGGACCGGTGGTTCGCCGACCGCGACGGCGCCGAGGTCCGAGCGGTGCTCGGCCGCACGTCGGTGTTGTGGACGGTCTACCGCTCGGTCGTCGAGCTGGTCGGCAGCGACGAGGTGCGGGCCAACCCGATGATGCGGGAGGTCGACCAGCCCGGCGTCGGTCGCTACCTGGCGCCGGGATCGCCGATCAGGGCGGGCGAACGAGCGGTGGCCCGGGCCCCGGCGCTCGGCGAGCACACCGGCGCCGTGCTGGCCGGCTGGCTCGGCCTGCCCGACCGGGAGATCCGCGAGCTGCACGAGCGCGGCGTGGTCGAGTCCGCGCCGAGGGAGGGCTGAGGCGTGGGCAGGCTCGCCCGCACCGACGGGCTGACCGACGTCCAGGAGCAGATCCTGGCGACCGTCCGCGAGTTCACCGACCGCGAGATCATCCCGCACGCGCAGGCGCTCGAGCACGCCGACGACTACCCGCAGGACATCGTCGACGGGATGCGCGAGCTCGGCCTGTTCGGCCTCACGATCCCGGAGGAGTACGGCGGGCTGGGCGAGTCGCTGCTCACCTACGCGCTGGCGGTCGAGGAGCTGGCCCGCGGCTGGATGAGCATCTCCGGCATCGTCAACACCCACTTCATCGTCGCGTACATGCTGCTGCGGCACGGGACCGAGGAGCAGAAGCGCTCGCTGCTGCCGCGGATGGCCACCGGTGCGGTGCGCGGCGCGTTCTCGATGTCCGAGCCCGGCTGCGGCTCGGACGTCTCGGCGATCCGGACGAAGGCCGTCCGGGACGGTGCCGACTACGTGGTCGACGGCCAGAAGATGTGGCTGACCAACGGCAGCAGCGCCAACCTCGTCGCGGTGCTGGTGAAGACCGACGAGGGCGCCGGGTCGGTCTACCGGAACATGACCACGCTGCTGGTGGAGAAGCCGACCGGCTTCGGCGAGGTGGCGCCCGGGCTCACCGTGCCCGGCAAGATCGAGAAGATGGGCTACAAGGGCGTCGACACGACCGAGCTGCTGTTCGCCGGCTACCGCATCCCGGCCGACACGGTGCTCGGCGGCGCGCCGGGCCGCGGCTTCTACCAGATGATGGACGGCGTCGAGGTCGGCCGGGTCAACGTGGCCGCGCGCGGCTGCGGGGTGGCGCTGCGCGCGTTCGAGCTCGCCGTCCGGTACGCGCAGCAGCGGGAGACGTTCGGCAAGCGCATCGCCGACCACCAGGCCGTGCTGTTCCGGCTGGCCGACATGGCCACCAAGGTGGAGGCGGCGCACCAGATGATGGTGATGGCCGCCCGCACGAAGGACTCCGGGCGCCGCAACGACCTCGAGGCCGGGATGGCGAAATATCTCGCCTCCGAATACTGCCGGGACGTGGTCGAGGACTCCTTCCGCATCCACGGCGGCTACGGGTTCTCCAAGGAGTACGAGATCGAGCGGCTCTACCGGGAGGCGCCCATGCTGCTGATCGGCGAAGGCACCGCCGACATCCAGCGGATGATCATCGGCCGCCGGATCCTCGAGGACTACCCGCTCTGACGCTCCCGCCGCGGGTGTCGGGGTAGAGACGGAGTCGGGCGGCTCACGCGGGTGCCGGCGGGATCAGCCGGGCAGCTGGGGCAGGATCGCCGCGGTGATCGCCAGCTCGCCGGCAGCCGTCGGGTGGAACGGGGCGGTATCGCGCATGCCCTGGACCCAGGGCTGGTCGGTGCACAGCTCGTGCCCGTCGAACTGGGGCTGCACGACCGTGAACCCGAAGCCCTGGGCGCCCTGCTCGAGCACCGCGTTCATCCGCGCCAGCTCGGCCCGCAGCGGCTGGATCTTCTTCTTGACCTTGTCGCCCTGGTTGTCCTTGCCCGGGTCCGGCCCGAACCCGTAACCCGGCGGTCCGCCCGCCTCGGCCTGCGGGTCCTGCAGCGCCGGGCAGTCGAAGCTCGATCCCAGCGGGTCGTAGTACTTGGTGACGATCACCTGCGGGCGCGTCGGCAGGTCGGACAGCTGCTGCAGGAGCTGGGCGTACTGGATCTTGAACGCGTCCAGCCGGCTCTGGAACAGCTTGTTGCTGGCCTCGTCGTCGCAGCGGGGCAGGCCGTAGCAGTAGCGCAGGAAGTCCGACCAGCCCACGTCGTTGGCCCCGATGCTGACCACGACGACCTTCGCCGACTGCACCGAGCGCAGCACGCCGACCTGCGGCGGCAGCGTCAGGCCGGCGGCCGGCTGCGGCCCGAGCAGGCCGCTGGCCACGGTGGCCGAGCTGCAGGCCAGGTTGAGCACGCGCACCCCGGCGATCGACTGCAGCGAGTTCGCGTAGGCGTCGGCGGAGCGCTGGCAGGCGTTGTCCTCCCGGGTCGGCTTCCGGACCGGGGTGTTGCCGATGCCGGCCGCCGTGGAGTCGCCGATCACGACCACGTCGGTGTCCGCCCGCCCAGGTCCGACAGCCGCCGGCACCGGGGCAAGGTTGGCCGTCCCGACCAGGTCGGACAGCGAGGTCACCGAGCCCAGCTGGTGCACCGCGGTCCGCACGGTCACCGCGGTGAAGCCGAGCGTCATGACCAGGGCCGCGGTGACGCTGGCGCCGAACAGGCCGAGGTGCACCGCCCGGCTGCGACCGTGGTCCCGGCCGAGCAGCGCGACCGCGCCCGCCGTCACGAGGTAGAGCCCGCCGCCGAGCAGGCCGGCGATCGCCACCAGCCAGCCGAAGTAGCGGGTCCAGCCGGCCGCGAGCTCGCGGCCGACCTCGGCCGAACCGGTCGACACCGTACGGTGGCCGTCGGCCGAGCCGGACTGGATGAAGGCGGTCGCGTCGTCGTTGCGGTTGAAGCGCTTCCAGACGATCAGCGGCCGGATCGGGCCGTCGAAGTGCTGGATCGTCTCGACCATGCCCTCGCCGAACAGGTCGGCCTGGCCGGGGCCGGACAGCCCGAGCCTCGGGCTCGGCGGCACCGCGCCGACCGCGACGCTCTGGCCGAACACCGAGACACCCGCCTTCGGCGTGACGGCCAGCGCGAGCGTCATCGCGGCGAGCGCAACGGCTACGACGAGTGCCAGCCGGCCGGCCCAGATCGCCGGCCGCCGGCGGCGCCAGTCCGCGATGCTCACCCTCCCAGGGTTACATCCCTGCCTGAGCGCCCCAGGCAGGAGCCGGCGTGCCTCGGCGGGAGCGCGTCCGCCAGAGACGGCAACGCCGCCGCGGCGCGAACGCCACGACGGCGACTGCCGGCCGTGTCGAGCTAGCCCTAATCCTCCACCTTGGTCGGACCGCCCTCGAGCAGCCCACGCACCTCGGACTCCTTGTAGCGGCGGTGTCCGCCGAGGGTGCGGATCGACGTGAGCTTGCCTGCCTTCGCCCACCGCGTCACGGTCTTGGGATCGACACGGAACATCGTGGCGACCTCAGCTGGCGTGAGCAGTGGTTCGGCTTCGGTTGTCTGGCGCGTGGTCATGGCTCGTCCCTTCCTGCCACGTTGGCCGCTGGACCCCGGTTCGTCCCCCGACCACAGTCCACTATGCACCATTCGACCGCATCGCTCAACGGCCTGCCCGAGTTATACGTTCTCGATCTGTCGGAAACGCCCTGTGCGCCTCAGTTTGACGATTCCACAGAGTAAGCGTCACGCCACCGATCGATTACGCGTTCGTACGCAGCCGACGCAAGCTTGGTGTCTCCGCGCTGCAACGCGGCCAGCGCCTCGGCCACGTCGCCGGCCGAGTCATCGGTGCGCAGGGTGGACTCGGCACACAGGTCGACCAGCCCCAGGTAGTCCAGCTCGACCAGGGAGCGCGGGTGGAACTCCTCCAGCCAGCGCCCGAGCGCCTCGACCGAGGGAACGGTCGGCCCCTCCGGCAGCGCCTTGCGCAGCACCTGCAGCGCCCGGGCCACCCGGCGCCGGGCCTTCGCCATCGCCGTGCGGTAGACCAGCGACCGGCTGATCGCGACCCCTTCGGTCGCGCCGCCGGCATCACCGCCGGAACCCCCGAACGAACCCCCGAACGAACCGAAACCGCCACCGGAGTCGGTCCCCGCCGGGCCGAGCTGCAGCCGCCGCTCCTCCCGGTCGAACAGCACGAACCAGCGCACCGGCACCGACCAGCGGTGCGCCTGCACGTGCGAGCGCCGGGTCGGGTGCTCGTCCAGCCAGCGCTGCTGCTCGGTCGAGGCGAGCTCGACCTCCGCGTCGGGCAGCACGGCGGCGGCCACCTCCGGCGGCAGCACCGAGCGGGTCTCCACCGCCGCCTCCCAGCACCGCAGCTCGGTCCGCAGCGGGCAGATCAGCAACCCCGACTCGCCGCGCAGCACCGCCGCGTGCTCGCCGGCGTCACCAGGTCGCGGCACCGCGGCCACCCGCCGGCAGGCGCCGACCAGCCCGAGCACCCGCTCGCGGCGGGCGCCGGCCTGCGCCGAGGGCACGGCCGGTGACTGCGCGTACTGCTGCCAGTGGTGCCGCTCCTCCACGTCGAAGGCGGCCAGCGGCTCGTACACGCGCAGTTCTGCGGCGTACGGCGGGGTCACCATTCGATCGTCGCATGATCGCAACCATCCCGGGAGGCGACGGCGATCTAAGGTGAGCGGCGGAGCCATCGCTCCGCCACCTGCGGCGCGCGGGCGATCCCCGCAACCCGCCCGGAGACGACAGCGGAACCTCACGACCAGGGAGTGCAGCGTGACCGTCTTCGCCACCGACCACGAGGAAGTGGTCTTCTGCCACGACCGGGCCTCCGGCCTGCGCGCGATCATCGCGATCTACTCGACCGCGCTCGGCCCGTCGCTCGGCGGCACCCGGTTCTACCCGTACGAGACCGAGGCCGACGCCTTGGCCGACGTGCTCAACCTGTCCCGCGGCATGGCGTACAAGAACGCGCTCGCGGGCCTCGACCACGGCGGCGGCAAGGCCGTCATCTGGGGCGACCCGACCACGGACAAGACCGAGGCGCTGCTGCGGGCGTACGGGCGGTTCGTCGAGTCGCTCGGCGGCCGGTACGTGACCGCCTGCGACGTCGGCACCTACGTGCAGGACATGGACGTGGTCGCGCGCGAGTCCCGGTTCGTCACCGGGCGGTCCCCGTCCGAGGGCGGCGCCGGCGACTCGTCGGTGCTCACCGCCTGGGGCGTCTTCCAGGGCATGCGGGCCTGCGCCGAGCGGCAGTGGGGCACCGCCTCGCTGGCCGGCCGCCGGGTCGGCATCGCCGGGGTCGGCAAGGTCGGCCGGCACCTCGTCGACCACCTGGTCGACGACGGGGCCGAGGTCGTGGTCACCGACGTCTCCGCGGCCGCCGTCGCCGCGGTCGTCGCCAAGCACCCGCGGGTCCGCACCGTGGCCGACGCCGACGCCCTGGTCCGCGCTCCCCTCGACGTCTACGCGCCGTGCGCGCTCGGCGGCGCGCTGTCCGACGCCGTCGTCGACGTGCTCACCGCCCCGGTCGTCTGTGGCGCCGCCAACAACCAGCTGGCCCACCCGGGGGTGGAGAAGATCCTGGCCGACCGCGGCGTGCTCTACGCGCCGGACTACGTGGTCAACTCCGGCGGTGTGATCCAGGTCGCAGACGAGTACCGGGGATACGTGCCGCAGCGGGCGCACGCGAAGGCGACGGCGATCTTCGAGACCACCCGCGGCATCTTCGCCGAGGCCGCGCAGGAGGGCGTCCCACCTGCGGTTGCGGCGGATCGGTTGGCCGAGCGGCGGATGGCCGAAGTCGGTCGGCTGCGCGGGATCCTGGTCCCCGGCCGGGACCACTGATGCCGCCGGCGGTCGCTACGCCGCTGGCGAACGTGCCCCAAGGGGGCGGGGCGACTGCGTCGGACGGGTCTCGGTCGCTCCGCTGTCCGGGTGACCTGCATCGCGTTGCGGGCGCGCCGCCGGTGACGCGACGTGGTACGAGTCGCCCGTGAGTTGTAGCCTGGTGGTACGACGATGACCACACTGTGGGGCCGCCTCGTGCAGGTCGCCCCTTTGTCCTGTGCGAGGGGGTCGAGCCATGGGGCGCGGCCGTGCCAAGGCTAAGCAGCAGAAGGTGGCCCGTGCGCTGAAGTACAGCACGCACGACACCGACCTGACTGCCTTGCAGCGCGAGCTGAGGGGCGAGCCGTCCGCGAATCCGCCGTCGGTGACGGAGGACCACGCGGACGACGCGGACGACGAGTACGACCCCGACGACGACTGGTCTTCCTCGCGCCGCTGACGCCGGGCGTCGGCTAGTCGGGGTGGGTGCCGACCAGCAGGGCCCGGCCACTGCCGGGAGCGATCTCGCCGGCCACCCAGGCCGGCACGCCGCGGTCGGCCAGCAGTCGGACGGCCGCGGCTCCGTCGGGAAGCACGGCGACCATGCCGACGCCGACGTTCAGCGTGCGCTCGATCTCGGCCGGGGCGACCGGACCGAGCCGGGCGACGAGGTCGAACACCGGCGGCCGGGTCCAGGTCGACCGGTCGATCACCGCGTCCGCCGTCGGCGGCAACACCCGGGCCAGATTGCCGGCCAGCCCGCCGCCGGTCACGTGCGCGTACGCGTGCACCTCGGTCGCCGCGGCCAGCGCCAGGCAGTCCTTCGCGTAGATCCGGGTCGGCTCCAGCAGCTCCTCGCCGAGCGTCCGGCCGAGCTCGGGCACGTGCTCGGCCAGTGACCGTCCGCGGATCACCCGGCGGACCAGCGTGTAGCCGTTGGAGTGCAGCCCGGACGAGCCGAGCGCCACCACCGCATCGCCGGCCCGGACCCGGTCCGGGCCGAGCAGCCGGTCCGCCTCGACCACCCCGACCGCGGTGGCGGCCAGGTCGTACGCGTCCGGCTCCAGCAGGTCGGCGTGCTCGGCCGTCTCGCCGCCGACCAGCGCGCAGCCGGCCAGCGAGCAGCCGTCGGCGACGCCGCGGACGATCTCGGCGATCCGCTCCGGCACCACCCGCCCGCAGGCGATGTAGTCCTGCAGGAACAGCGGTTCCGCGCCGCAGACGACGAGGTCGTCGGCGACCATCGCGACCAGGTCCCGGCCGACCGTGTCGTGCCGGCCGACCGCCTGCGCGATCGCGATCTTGGTGCCGACGCCGTCGGTGCTGGCGGCCAGCAGCGGGCGGCGCCACCGGCCCGGCTCGAACGCGAACAGCCCGGCGAACCCGCCGAGCCCGCCGACCACCTCCGGCCGCCGGGTCCGGGCCACCGCCGAGCGCATCAGTTCGACGGCCCGCTCGCCCGCGTCGATGTCGACGCCGGCCTGGGCGTACGAGATCTCCGGACCGGTCACCGGGGAGCCGGGTCGATGAGCCCGAGCCCGAGCTCATCGAGCGGGTCGCCGGACGGGCCGGGCGAGCCGGCGGTGACCGAGCGCTCGATGCCTTCCAGCACGTGCTTGCCGACCAGCTCGGGCGCCGGCAGCGGGATCGGGTAGGTGCCGTCGAAGCAGGCCGTGCAGAGCCGGGACGCCGGCTGCTCGCTGGCGCCGACCAGGCCCTCCAGCGAGACGTAGCCGAGCGAGTCGGCGCCGATGGAGCGGCGCACGCCCTCGACGTCAAGCCCGTTGGCGATCAACTCGGCCCGGCTGGCGAAGTCGATGCCGTAGAAGCACGGCCACTTCACCGGCGGCGAGGAGATCCGGACGTGCACCTCCAGCGCGCCGGACTCGCGCAGCATCCGGACCAGCGCCCGCTGGGTGTTGCCGCGCACGATCGAGTCGTCGACGACGACGATCCGCTTGCCCCGCAGCACGTCCCGCAGCGGGTTGAGCTTGAGCCGGATGCCGAGCTGCCGGATCGTCTGCGAGGGCTGGATGAACGTGCGACCCACGTACGAGTTCTTGACCAGCCCGAGCCCGTACGGGATGCCGGACTGCTCGGCGAAGCCGATCGCGGCCGGCGTGCCGGACTCGGGCACCGGGATCACCAGGTCGGCCTCGGCCGGGTGCTCGCGGGCCAGCCGGCGGCCGACCTCGACCCTGGCCGCCTGCACGTTCCGGCCGGCGATCGTGGTGTCCGGCCGGGCCAGGTAGGCGTACTCGAACAGGCAGCCCTTGGGTGTCGGCTGGGCGAACCGCTCCGAGCGCAGCCCGTCGTCGTCGATCGAGATCAGCTCGCCCGGCTCGACCTCGCGGACGAACGACGCGCCGACGATGTCCAGCGCCGCCGTCTCGCTCGCCACCACCCAGCCGCGGTCCAGCCGGCCGAGGACCAGCGGCCGCACGCCGTAGCCGTCCCGGGCCGCGTAGAGCGTGTGCTCGTCCATGAACACCAGCGAGAACGCGCCGCGCAGCGTCGGCAGCACCTTGACCGCGGCCGCCTCCACCGACAGGTCCGGGTATCCGGTGAGCAGGCCGGTGATGAGGTCGGAGTCGGTGGTCACGCTGGCGTCGGCGACGCCGAGCTTGGCCGCCCGGTCGGCGAGGTCGGCGGTGTTGACCAGGTTGCCGTTGTGGCCGAGCGCGATTCCCGTCCCGGTCCGCGTCGTGCGGAACGTGGGCTGCGCGTTCTCCCAGGTGGACGAGCCGGTCGTGGAGTAGCGGCAGTGCCCGATGGCGATGTGGCCGCGCAGGCTGTCCAGCGTCGGCTCGTCGAAGACCTGGGCGACCAGGCCGAGATCCTTGTAGACGACGAGCGCCGAACCGTCGCTGACGGCGATCCCGGCCGCCTCCTGGCCGCGGTGCTGCAAGGCGTAGAGGCCGTAGTAGGTGAGCTTGGCGACGTCCTCGCCGGGAGCCCAGACGCCGAACACGCCGCACTCCTCCCGAGGTGGCGACTCCTCCGGCACGCCGCTCACTCTACCGGCCGAACCGGCACGGGCCGGTGTGACGCCCCGCGCACGGCTCCGCACGGCAGCGAAGAAGCCGCGGCCGACCGCTTGGGGGGATGCGGCCGGCCGCGGGGCCCTCACGGTACCTCCGGGCGGCGTCACACGCCCACCTCGCGATCACCGGCGCTGCTCAGAACAGCGGAAGCCAGCCAGCCAGATCGGCCCGCTCGCCGCTGGCCCGGACGGCCCCGCCGGCCACCGCCTCGCGCCAGTCCAGCCGGCCGGCGGCGAGCCGGATCCAGGTCAGCGGGTCGGTCTCCACCACGTTCGGCGGGGTGCCCCGGGTGTGCGGCGGGCCGGCCACGCACTGCACCGCCGCGTACGGCGGGATGCGCAGCTCCAGCGACCGGCCGGGGGCGCGGGTGGCCAGCAGGTCGGCACCGGCCTGGGTGACCAGCCGCAGCGCCGGCCGGTCCAGCTCAACGGCGACCCGCTCGGGCAGCGAGCGGGACAGGTCGTCGGCGTGCACGACCATCTCGATCGCCCGGGTGACCAGCCAGTCGGCCGGGGTGAGCGGGCCGCGCGGGCCGGCCACCGCCCGGGTCGCCGGCGGGTCGGCCACGGCCGCGGCCGCCGCCTCGCGCTCGGCGTAGAGGCCGGCGAGGACGTCGGCCGGGTCGCGGCCGGCGGTGCCGGACAGCTCCCGTTCGAGCACCTCCGGTCCGGCAGCGGCGTAGGCGGCGACGTAGCGGTCGATGCCCATCGGCTTGTCCGGGCTCGGGTCGGCCAGCACGGTGTGCGTCGCCCGCAGCGACATGGCCAGGTGCTGGGCCAGCTCGGCGATCGTCCAGCCGGGCAGCACCGACGGCGTGCGCCAGGCCGACGGCGGCAGGCCGGACAGCCAGGCCGCGATCAGGTCGGCCTGGGCGATCACCGCCCGACCGGCCTGCCCCGGATCGACCCGCCTGGCCATCTCGGCCGCCTAGTCGAACAGCGCCGGGAGGGTGGACTCGGAGGCGGTGCGCAGGTCGGCGAGCGGGACGCTGAGCACGTCGACCACGGTGAGCGTGGGCTGCTCGGTGACCTCGCCGAGCACCAGGCACGGCACGCCGTGCTCGTCGGCCAGCTCGGCCAGCCGGTCGAGGTCGTCCTCGGCCACGCTGACCACGGCCCGGGCGGTCGACTCGCTGAACAGCGCGACGAACGGGTCGCCGTCGACCGCGACGGTCGCGCCCCGGTCCCGGCGCAGGCAGCACTCGACCAGCGCCTGCGCCAGCCCCCCGTCGGACAGGTCGTGCGCGCTGCGCAGCGGCGCGGTCCGCAGCACCAGGGCCAGCGCCCGCTCCGCGGCCAGGTCGACCGGCGGCGGGGTGCCGCCGACGTGCCCGTGCTCGGCGAACGCCCACTCCGACCCGCCGAAGTGCGCGCCGGTCGCACCGAGCAGCGCCACCACGTCACCCGGCTCGGCGAAGCCCATCGGCGTGCGGCGGCCGACGTCCTCGAGCACGCCGAGCACGCCGACCACCGGCGTCGGCAGGATCGGCGTCGCCCCGGTCTGGTTGTAGAAGCTGACGTTGCCCCCGGTCACCGGCGTACCGAGCTGCTGGCAGCCGTCGGCGAGACCGCGGACCGCCTCGCTGAACTGCCACATCACGGCGGGGTCCTCCGGGCTGCCGAAGTTCAGGCAGTTGGTCACCGCGATCGGTTCTGCCCCGGTCGCGGCCACGTTCCGGTACGCCTCGGCCAGCGCCAGCTGCGCCCCCGCGTACGGGTCGAGGCGGGTGAAGCGGCCGTTGCCGTCGGTGGCGATCGCCACGCCCCGGTTGGTCGCCTCGTCGATGCGGACCACGCCGGCGTCCTCCGGCTGCGCCAGCACCGTGTTGCCCTGCACGTACCGGTCGTACTGGTCGGTGACCCAGGCCCGGCTGCACAGGCCCGGGGACGCCACCATCCGCAGCAGCAGCGCCCCGAGGTCGTCCGGCCGCGGCAGCCGGTCAGGGGTGTCGGCGACCAGAGCGTCCTGGTCGGGCGGACGCTGGATCGGGCGGTGGTAGACCGGGCCGTCGTGCGCGACCGTCCGCGGCGGCACGTCGACGATCCGCCGGCCGTGCCAGTCGACCTCGAGCCGGCCGGTCGCGGTGACCTCGCCGAGCACGGTGGCCAGCACGTCCCAGCGCTCGCAGACGGCGAGGAACTCGGCCACCCGCTCGGGCGCGACGATCGCGCACATCCGCTCCTGGGACTCGCTGGCCAGCACCTCCTCCGGGCTCATCGACGGCTCCCGCAGCGGCACCCGCTCCAGGTCGACGTGCATGCCGCCGTCGCCGGCGCTGGCCAGTTCGGTCAGCGCGCAGGACAGCCCGGCGCCGCCGAGGTCGGAGATGCCGGCGACCAGGCCCGCCCCGTACAGCTCCAGGCAGCACTCGATGAGCATCTTCTCCGCGAACGGGTCGCCGACCTGGACGCTGGGCCGCTTGCTCTGCCGCGCGTCGTCGAAGGTCGCGCTGGCCAGCACGGACACCCCGCCGATGCCGTCCCGCCCGGTCTTCGCGCCGAACAGGACGACCTTGTTGCCGACCCCGGTGGCAGCGGCTCGCTGGATGTCGCCGGTCCGCAGCACGCCGACGCACAGCGCGTTGACCAGGGGGTTGCCGAGGTAGCTCGGGTCGAAGACGACCTCGCCGCCGATGGTGGGCAGGCCGAGGCAGTTGCCGTAGCCGCCGATGCCGGCGACCACGCCGGGCAGCACCCGGGCGGTGTCGGCGGCGTCGGCCGGGCCGAACCGGAGCGGGTCCAGCACCGCCACCGGCCGGGCGCCCATCGCCAGGATGTCCCGGACGATGCCGCCGACCCCGGTCGCCGCACCCTGGTAGGGCTCCACGTACGAGGGGTGGTTGTGCGACTCGACCTTGAACGTGACCGCCCAGCCGTCGCCGGCGTCGACCACGCCGGCGTTCGCACCGATGCCGGCCAGCAGCCGGCCGGTGGGCGGGGCCTTCTCGCCGAACTGGCGCAGGTGCACCTTGCTCGACTTGTACGAGCAGTGCTCGCTCCACATGACCGAGTAGACGGCCAGCTCGGCCGCGGTCGGCCTTCGCTGCAGGATGTCGCGGATCCGGGCGTACTCGTCCGGGGCAAGGCCGAGGTCCCCGTAGGGCTGCGGCTCGTCGGGGGTGTCCGCGGCCCGCTCGACCGTGTCGATCACGCCGACACCAGCGAGGTCAGGATCGAGGTGAGGAAGCCGAGGCCGTCGGCGCTCGGGCCGGTCAGCGGGTCGACCGCGTGCTCCGGGTGCGGCATCAGGCCGACCACGGTGCCGGCGGCGTTGGCGATGCCGGCGATGTCGCGGGCCGAGCCGTTGGGGTTTCCGCCCAGGTAGCGGGCGACGACCCGGCCCTCGGCCTCGAGCTCGTCCAGGGTGCGGTCGTCGGCGACGAAGCCGCCCTCCCCGTTCTTGATCGGGATCACAACCTCCTGGCCCGGCTCGTACGCCGCGGTCCAGGCGGTGCGTGCCTCGATCCGCAGCCGCTGGTCACGGCAGACGAACCGGCGCGCGTCGTTGCGGATCAGCGCACCGGGCAGCAGGTGCGACTCGCAGAGCACCTGGAAGCCGTTGCAGATGCCGAGCACCGGCAGGCCCTCCCGGGCGCCCGCCATGATCGGCCCCATCACCGGAGCGAACCGGGCGATCGCACCGCAGCGCAGGTAGTCCCCGTACGAGAAGCCGCCCGGCAGCACCACCGCATCGGCACCACGCAGGTCGGGGTCGACGTGCCAGAGCCGCACCGGCTCCGCGCCGGCCAGCGCGACCGCGCGCACGGCGTCCCGGTCGTCGAGGCTGCCCGGGAACGTCACCACCCCGATCCTGGCTGTCACGGGGGTCGATGGTACGGGGAACTGCGGCAGGATCGGCTCGTGTTGGAGTCGGCCCTCTGCTCCGTGGTCGGGGCTGAGCACGTGCTCACCGATCCGGACCTGCGGGCGTCGGCGGAGGTGGACTGGACGGGGCGGTGGCGGGGGACCGCGCGGGCGGTGGTGCGGCCGGGCGCGCCGGGTGAGGTGGCGGCGGTGCTCGCGGCCTGCGCGGCGGCGGGGGTGCCGGTCGTGCCGCAGGGCGGCAACACCGGGCTGGTCGGCGGCGGGGTGCCGGCCGGGGTCGACGGGGCGGTGGTGCTGTCCACCCGGCGGCTGTCCGGGCTGGCGCCGGTGGCCGCGGACGGCACCGTGGTCGCCGGCGCCGGCGCGACGATCGCCGCGGTCCAGGCGCACGCCGCCGCGGCCGGGTGGCAGTTCGGGATGGACTGGGCGGCCCGCGACTCGGCCACCGTCGGCGGCGCGATCGCCACCAACGCCGGCGGGCTGCGGGTGCTGCGCTGGGGACCCGCCCGGGCGCAGCTGGTCGGCGCCGAGCTCGCGCTGGCCGGTGGCGAGCTGCTGTCCCGGGTGGACGGTCCGGTCAAGGACTCCACCGGCTTCGACCTGTCCGGGCTGCTGTGCGGCAGCGAGGGCACGCTCGGGGTGCTGACGCGGGTGCGGCTGCGGCTGGTGCCACCGCTGCCGGCCGGCCGGGCGGTGGCGCTGGTCGGCGCGCCGGGGGTGGCCGCCGCGGTCGCGCTGCTCGGCGCGGTCCGCCGGGCCGGCGCCGACCTGGCCGCGGCCGAGCTGATCGGCGACGCCGCGCTGGACCTGCTCGACCTGCCGGCCCCGCTGCCCGACCGCTGGCCCGCGTACGTGCTGCTGGAGGTCGTCGGCGGCGCGGGCGAGCTCGCCGGGATGCTGGCGCCGGTCCTGGACGAGGGTGACGCGGTGCTGGCCGCCGAACCCGGCGACCGCGCCCGGCTCTGGCGCTACCGGGAGGACATCACCGAGTCGATCTCCCGGTCGGGCGTGCCGGTCAAGCTCGACGTGTCCGTGCCGCTGGATCGGCTGGCCGAGATCTGGGCCGCGCTGCCCGGGACCGCCGGCACCCGGACCGTCCTGTTCGGACACCTCGCCGAGGGCAACGTGCACGTCAACCTGCTCGACCTGGCGCCGGCCGAGGAGACCGGGGCCGTCGACCGGGTGCTCCGGCTGGTGGCCGGCGCCGGCGGGTCGATCAGCGCCGAGCACGGCATCGGCCGGGCCAAGGCGCCGTGGCTGCGGCTGACCCGCTCGGCGGCCGAGCTGGCCGCGATGCGCGCGGTCAAGAAGGCCCTGGACCCGACCGGCATCCTGAACCCGGGGGTGCTGCTGACGTGAACCGACCGGGACCGGGTATCGCAGGCGCGCTCGAGCAGCGGAGCGAGCCGGAGGCGACCCGATGGAGACCGTGAGCCGCAGCGCGCTGGTGACCGGCATCAGCCGGCGGGTCGGGATCGGCTGGACCGTCGCCCGCCGGCTGGCCGCCGACGGCTGGACCGTCGACGGCACCGGCTGGCCGCCGCACGACGACGAGATGCCCTGGGGCGGCGACAGCACCGACCCGGAGTTCCCCGGGCTGGACTGGACCGCGGCCGACCTGGCCGACCCGGACGTGCCGGCCCGGCTGGTCGAGGCGCACGTGGCCGAGCACGGCCGGCTGGACGCGCTGGTCGCCGTGCACGCCCGGTCCAGCGACCAGTCGCTGGAGACCGTCACCGCCGCCGAGATGGACCTGTCGTTCGCGGTGAACACCCGGGCCACGGTGCTGCTCGTCCGGGCCGCGGCGAGGGTGGGCGTGCGGCGGGTGGTGCTGTTCACCACCGGCGTGCACCGGGACCCGATGCCGACCGAGCTGCCGTACGCGCTGTCCAAGGCGGCGCTGCAGGGCATCACCACGTCGCTGGCGGCCGCGCTGGCGCCCCTCGGTGCGACCGTGAACTGCGTCAACCCCGGGCCGAACGACACCGGTTACGCCGACGCGGACACCGAGCGGTTCGTCGCCGGCCGGATGCCGCTGGAGCCGCGCTGGGGCCGGCCGGCGGACACCGCCGAGCTGGTCGCGTTCCTGGTCTCGGACGCGGCTGGGTGGATCACCGGCCAGACCATCGACTCGGACGGCGGCTGGGGCATCCGGTCCGGAGTCGCCGGGCGCTAGGCCGTCGGGCGGATCGTGAAGTCCTCGATGACCGGGTTGGCCAGCAGGGTCTCGGCGATCCGGGCGACCACCGACTCGTCGGTGCCGTCCGCGACGTCGAGCTCGAAGTGCTTGCCCTGCCGTACACCGGTCACGCCGGTGTAGCCGAGCCGGCCCAGGGCGCCGAGGATCGCCTGGCCCTGCGGGTCCAGGATCTCCGGCTTCAGCGTCACGTCGACGACCACCCTGGGCACGGCGCGACCCTAGCCGACCAGCCGGGCCAGGGCCGCGACGAAGTCGTCCACGTCCTGGTCGGTGGTGGCGAACGAGGTCATCCAGCGCACCTCGCCGGTGGTCTCGTCCCAGACGTAGAACGGATGCTCCGACTGCAGCGGCTCGGTCACGCCGGGGGGGAGGATCGCGAACACCGCGTTCGCCTCGACCGGCCGGGTGATCTTCACCCCGGGTACGTCCGTGGCCTTCTCCGCCAGCCGCGCCGCGGTCGCGTTGGCCTGCAACGCGTTGCGCCGCCACAGGTCGTCCGACAGCAGCGCGACGAACTGCGCCGCCGCATACCGCATCTTCGAGGCCAGCTGCATCCCCTGCTTGCGCCGGAACAGCATGTCGCCGCCCAGGTCCGGCCGCAGCACGACAACCGCCTCGGCGCCGAGGCCCCCGTTCTTCGTACCGCCGAAGGACAGCACGTCGACCCCGCAGCCGGCGCTGGCCTCGCCGAGCGAGACGCCGAGCGCCGCGGCGGCGTTGGCCAGCCGGGCTCCGTCCATGTGCACGAACAGGCCGCGCCCGTGCGCCCAGTCGGCCAGCTCCCGCACCGCGGCGAGGGAGTAACGGGTGCCGAGCTCGGTGGACTGGGTGATCGACAGCGCCCGGGCCTGCACGTGGTGCTCGTCGCCGACGCCCCAGACCTGCTTGTCGGCTGCCGCGACCGAGATCCGGCCGTCGACGGTCTCGGCCGGCAGCAGCTTGCACCCGAGCTGCCGTTCCGGCGCGCCGCACTCGTCGGTGTGGATGTGCGCGGTGTCGGCGCACACCACCGCCTCGTACGAGCGCAGCAGCGTGCCGAGCGAGAGCACGTTCGCCCCGGTGCCGTTGAACACCAGGTGGGCCTGGGAGTCCGGCCCGAAGTGCTCCGCGAACAGCCGCTTGGCCCGCGCCGTCCACGGGTCGGCCCCGTAGCTGGCGGCGTCGCCGTCGTTCGCGGCGACGATCGCGGCCAGCACGTCCGGATGCACCGGGGCGTGGTTGTCGCTGCCGAAGGACTTCATGCACCCGGCCAATCTGCGAAGGACGACCCGGTGATCCGCTCGTATGCCTCGACGTACCGGGCCCTGGTCTGCTCGACGATCTCGGCCGGCAGCGGCGGCGGCTCGCCCTGCCGGTCCCAGTGCGCGGACAGCCAGTCGCGCACGAACTGCTTGTCGTACGAGGGCGGCGGCCGGCCCGGCTGCCAGCGGTCGGCCGGCCACCAGCGGGACGAGTCCGGCGTGAGCACCTCGTCGCCGAGGGTCAGCACCCCCTCGGCGTCCAGGCCGAACTCCAGCTTGGTGTCGGCCAGCAGGATGCCGCGCCCGGCCGCCATGCCGGCCGCCCGCCGGTAGACCTCCAGGGTCAGCTCCCGCAGCTGCGCCGCCCGCTCCGGTCCGACGACCGCCTCGACCTCGCCGAGGGTCATCGCCTCGTCGTGCGCACCGACCGCCGCTTTCGTGGTCGGCGTGAAGACCGGCTCGGGCAGCCGGGACCCGTCCACCAGCCCGGGCGGCAGCGGCACGCCGCAGACCGCGCCGGTCTGCCGGTAGGACCCCAGCCCGGAGCCGGTCAGGTAGCCGCGGGCGACGCACTCGACCGGCAGCATCTCCAGCCGGCGCACCAGCATCGCCCGGCCCCGCCACCCGGCCGGGATGGCCGGGTCGTCGACCGACACCAGGTGGTGCGGCACCAGGTCGGACAGCCGCTCGAACCACCACGCCGACAGCGCGGTGAGCACCCGGCCCTTGTCCGGGATCGGCGTCGGCAGCACGTGGTCGTACGCGGAGATGCGGTCGCTGGCGACGACGAGCAGCAGCCCGTCGGGGCCGGAGTACATGTCCCGGACCTTGCCTGCCGCGAGGTGCTCCAGGCCGGTCACCCGGGCAGTGTGTCACGCGGTCGGGGCGGGTACGCCAGCCGCCATGGCGGATCAGAGCGACCTCACGAGCAACGCCGAGAAGGACCCCGGGGACTGGACCACCGGCGACGAGCCGATGACCGGGCCGCAGCGGTCCTACCTGCACACGCTCGCCCGGGAGGCCGGCGAGGACGTGCCCGACGACCTCACCAAGGCGCAGGCGTCCGAGCTGATCGACCGGCTGCAGCGGGCCACCGGCCGCGGCACGTAGGGCGGGTCTCCCCACTCACCGACGGCGCGGGGAGTGCACCTACCGCAGCGCGGCGAGCCGGTCGAAGACCGGCCCGAGCCGGGCCACGTACCGCTCCGGGCGCATCACCTCGTCCAGGCCGGCCTCGTCCAGCTTCACCCCGGCGGCCGCCGCGTGCGCCCGCAGCGTCTCCCGGAACGGCGCGCCGCCCTGCCAGGTCTCCATCGCCGCCGCCTGCGTCAGCGCGTACGCGTCCTCCCGGGACAGGCCGGACCGGACCAGGTCGAGCAGCACCGCCGACGTGTAGACCAGCCCGCCGGTCGACTCCAGGTTCGCCCGCATCCGCTCGGCGTCCACGACCATGCCCTCGACCAGCCGGCGGGTCAGGTTCAGCAGGTAGTCGGTGGCGATCGCGGCGTCCGGCAGCGCGATCCGCTCGGTCGAGGAGTGCGAGATGTCCCGCTCGTGCCAGAGCGGGATCCCCTCGGTCACCGGCGTCACGTACGACCGCACGATCCGGGCCAGGCCGGCGATCCGCTCGGACATGATCGGGTTCTTCTTGTGCGGCATCGCGCTGGAGCCCTTCTGGCCGGCGCGGAACGGCTCGGCCAGCTCCCGCACCTCCGTGCGCTGGCCGTGCCGCACCTCGAGCCCCACCGCCTCGCAGACGGTGACCATGATCGCCAGCGCCGACACCCACTCGGCGATCCCGTCCCGCATCACCACCTGGCCGGCCACGTCGGCCGGGCGCAGGCCGAGCGACCGCGCGACGGCCGCCTCCAGCTCCGGATCCACCGACGAGTACGTGCCCACCGCGCCGGAGATCTTGGCCACCGCGACCGCTTCCCGGGCCCGCCGAAGCCGGTCGCGCGACCGGGCCAGCCCGAACGCGAAGTCGGCCAGCCGGTGCCCGAACACGTCGGGCTCGGCGTGGACGCCGTGGGTGCGGCCGACCCGCAGCGTGTGCCGGTGCTCCAGGCCGCGCTCGCGCAGCGCCGCGACCAGCGCGTCCGCCTTGGCCAGCAGCACGTCGCACGCCTCGACCAGCTGCACCGCGAGCGCCGTGTCGAGCAGGTCGGACGAGGTCAGCCCGAAGTGGACGTACGCGGCGGCCTCGCGCGGGCTGGTGTTGTCGGCCCAGGCGGTGAGGAACGCGATCACGTCGTGCTGGGTGACCTCCTCGACCTCCGCGACCGCGGCCGGGGTCGGCGGCGGCGCGTCGAGCACCGGCTGCACCGCCCAGGCGGGCACCGTGCCGGCCTCGGCGTGCGCGGCCAGCACCTGGCGCTCCACCCGGCACCACAGCTCGTACTTGTGCGCCTCGCTCCAGACCGCGCCCATCTCCGGCAGCGTGTAGCGCTCGATCACGGCACCAGTCTTCCAGCAGGTTGGAGAGGCCGCGGATGCTCGGGGTAGGTCACACTGGCCAGACGACGACCGACCCCGAACCCGAGGATCGCCCGTGGACAGGTCGACCCGCGCCTCCGACGCGGCCCCACCGCCGGACGCGGCCTCACCGCCGGACGCGGCCTCACCGCCGGACGCGGCCCCACCGCCGGACGCGACCCCACCGCCGGACGCGACCCCGCCCCCGAGCGACGCGGCCGCACCGAGCGACCCGGCGCGGTCGCCGGCGGGCGGGACGCCCGCCCCGAGCGACGCGGCCCCGGCCGACGCGACCGGCGGGCAGGGCGAGACGCCCCCGAGCGAGAGCGAGACCCCGCGCGACACCGCGGTGTCCGCCGTGGCCGAGGAGGAGAACACCACCGGACTGACCGGAGCGCCGGACCCGGCCACGGACACCGCGGACGCGGCAGCCGCCCGGGACCGGGCGCAGTGGGAGCAGGCGCGCCGCCAGGACGGCCACCTCGCCAGGACGGGGTCGATCGACGCGGCGGTCGTGCCGCCCGGCATCCGCGCCGCCGCCGCCTGGGCCTGGCGGATCATCGCGATCGCACTCGCCGCGTACGTGGTGCTGATCATCATCGGGCGGCTCCGGGTCGTGTTCATCCCGCTGGCGATCGCGCTGCTGCTGTCCGCGTTGCTCCAGCCGCTGGCCGCGGTGCTGGCCAAGCGCGGGGTGCGGCCCGCACTGGCGACCGCGATCACGCTGCTGTCCGGGGTGATCGGTATCGGCCTGCTGGTCTGGCTGGTCGAGGAGCAGTTCCGCACCGGTCTGGGCGACCTCACCACCCAGATCAACGGTGGGATCGACAAGGTCCAGAACTGGCTGATCAACGGGCCGCTCGGGCTGTCCCAGCAGCAGCTCAACGACTACGTCGAGAACGCCCGCAACTCGCTGACGCAGAACCGGTCCCGGCTGACCAGCGGCGCGCTCGGGGCGGCCAGCACGGCCGGCGAGGTCATCACCGGCTTGTTGCTGACGCTGTTCGCGACGATCTTCTTCATCAAGGACGGCCGGCAGATCTGGACCTGGCTGGTCCGGCTCTTCCCGCGGGGCAGCCGGGAGCGGATCGCCGGCGCGGGCGAGCGGGCCTGGCGGACGCTGATCAGCTACGTCCACGCGACGATCGCGGTCGCTTTCGTCGACGCGGTCGGCATCGGCGTCGGCGCGGCGATCCTCGGCGTTCCGCTGGCGTTGCCGCTGGCCGTGATCGTGTTCCTGTTCTCGTTCATCCCGATCGTCGGCGCGACCCTGTCCGGGCTGATCGCCGTGCTGATCGCGCTGGTCGCGAAAGGGCCGGTGACCGCGCTGATCCTGCTCGGCGTCGTGCTGCTGGTGCAGCAGGTCGAGGGGCACATCCTGCAGCCGCTGCTGCTGGGTCGGGCGGTGAAGGTGCACCCGCTGGCGATCGTGTTCGGCATCGCCGCCGGCACGCTGCTCGCCGGCATCATCGGCGCGCTGCTGGCGGTGCCGATCGTGGCGGTGATCGCCACCGTGTCCGGCTACCTGTCCACGGGCGAGACCGGGGCGGTCCCGGTCGAGCCCGCGGACGAGCAGACCCCGGGCGACACCGCCCCGGCCGGGTGAGAGCGGCGGGCCGTCCGGTGGCGCGCCCTAACGTCCGGCGGCGATGTCGGTGCGGAAGTGGCCGCCGTCGAGGTGGATCTTGCCGAGCAGGCTGTACGCGGAGTCGCGGGCGGCGGCGAGCGTGTCGCCGATCCCGACCACGTCGACCACCCGGCCGCCGGCCGACACGACCGCGCCGTCGTCCCGGCGGCGGGTGCCGGCGTGCAGCACGCCCGGCAGGTCGGCGCCGGTGAGCACGTCCCCGCCGCGGGGGTGGCCCGGGTAGCCGAGCGCGGCCAGCACCACGGTCACCGCGTAGCCGTCCCGCCAGCGCAGCGGCGGGTGGTCGGCCAGCGTTCCGGTCGCGGCCGCGTGCAGCAGGCCGGCCAGCGGCGTCTCCAGCAGCGCCAGCACGACCTGGGTCTCCGGGTCACCGAAGCGGGCGTTGAACTCGACCACCCGCGGCCCGCACGCGGTCAGCGCCAGCCCGGCGTAGAGCAGCCCGGCGAACGGCGTGCCCCGCGCGGCCAGCTCGGCCAGCGTGGGCCGGACCACGCTCGCCAGCACGTCGTCGACCAGCCCGGCCGGCGCCCAGTCCAGCGGCGCGTACGCGCCCATGCCGCCGGTGTTCGGGCCGGTGTCGCCGTCGCCGACCCGCTTGAAGTCCTGCGCCGGCAGCAGCGGCAGCACCGCCGACCCGTCGGTCACGCAGAACAGCGAGACCTCAGGCCCGTCGAGGAACTCCTCGATCACCACGGTCCCGCAGGCCTCGGCGTGGTCGAGCGCGGCGGCCCGGTCGGTGGTCACCAGCACGCCCTTGCCGGCGGCCAGCCCGTCGTCCTTCACCACGTACGGGGGGCCGAACCGGTCCAGCGCCGCCGCGGCCTCGGCCGGCGTCGAGCAGGTCCGGCACGCCGCCGTCGGCACCCCGGCCGCCGCCATCACGTCCTTGGCGAACGCCTTCGAGCCCTCGATCCGGGCCGCCGCGGCGCTCGGGCCGAAGCAGGCGATCCCGGCCGCCCGCACGGCGTCGGCCGCCCCCGCGACCAGCGGCACCTCGGGACCGATCACGACGAGGTCGGCCCGCACGTCGCGGGCCAGCGCGGCGACCGCGGCCGGGTCGCCCGCGGCCAGCGGCCGCTGCTCGGCGACCATCCCGGTGCCGGCGTTGCCCGGCGCGCAGACCAGCGCGGTCACCGCGGCGTCGGCCGCGAGCGCCAGGCACAGCGCGTGCTCGCGGGCACCGCTGCCGACGACCAGAACCCGCACGGGCGCGAGGGTACCGGCCCCCGGACACGACGGACGGGCGGCGCCGGCCGGCGCCGCCCGTCCCTCGGGAGTGGACTAGAAGAGGTTCTTCGCCTTGGCGATGGTCTCCCACAGGCCGTAGATCAGCGGGATGCCGACCAGCGCCCAGCCGAGGACCAGCCGTACCTGCATCGTCATCAGACTGTCTCCCTCTCGGTCGGAGTCGTGCCAGCCGGCACCTCTGCGCCCGTCTTCTCCCAGTAGCGGGAGGCGACCGGCCGGATCAGCAGGTTGGCGATGAAGCCAACGGCCAGGATGGCGATCATCGTGTAGAGCGCCGGCCGGTAGGCGTCGATGGTGAGCTTGCCCGGCGTGCCCTTGGCGTCCAGGAAGCTGTTGATGATCAGCGGCCCGGCCACGCCGGCAGCCGACCACGCGGTGAGCAGCCGGCCATGGATCGCCCCGACCTGGAACGTGCCGAACAGGTCACGCAGGTAGGCCGGGACGGTCGCGAACCCGCCTCCGTAGAACGAGATGATCAGCATCGCCAGCAGCACGAACAGCAGGGTCGCGTTGTTTCCCACGGTGGCCAGCAGCAGGTAGGCCAGCATGCCGACGCCCAGGTAGATCATGTACATCGGCTTGCGGCCGATGTAGTCGGACGTCGAGGACCAGATGAACCGGCCGGCCATGTTGGCCAGCGAGAGGATGCCGACGAACCCGCCGGCGGCGGCGACCGTGACGGTCGAGACGCCGCCGTCGCCCCGGAAGAAGTCCTGGATCATCGGCGAGGCCTGCTCCAGGATGCCGATGCCCGCGGTGACGTTGCAGAACAGGACCAGCCACAGAAAGTAGAACTGCGGCGTCTTGATCGCGTTGCCGGCCGAGACGTTGTTGGTGGTGACCAGCGACTTGGCCTTCAGTGTCGCCGGGTCGAAGCCGGCCGGGCGCCAGCCTTCGGGTGGCACCTTGATGTTGAAGACGCCGTACATCATCACGAGGAAGTAGATGATGGCGAGGGTGACGAACAGCATCGCCACCGCCGTCCCACTCGGCACCGACGAGGCCACCGACGGGTTGTAGTCCGGGTCGTACCAGGACATGAGCTGCTGGGACAGCGGGCTGGCGATCAGCGCGCCGCCGCCGAAGCCCATGATCGCCAGTCCGGTCGCCATGCCGGGCCGGTCCGGGAACCACTTGATCAGTGTGGACACCGGCGAGATGTAGCCGATGCCGAGGCCGATGCCGCCGATCACGCCGTAGCCCAGGTAGAGCAGCCACAGCTGGTTGGTGGCGATGCCGAGCGCACCGACCAGGAAGCCGGCCGCAAAGAAGCAGGCAGCCGTGAACATGGACTTGCGGGGGCCGACCCGCTCGACCCAGGTGCCGCGGACCGCGGCGGCCAGCCCGAGCATCACGATCGCGATCGAGAACACGATGCCGACCTGCGTGTTCCCGGTGTCGAAGTTGTTGACCAGCCCGTTCTTGTAGACGCTGGTCGCGTACACCTGGCCGATGCACAGGTGGATCGCCAGGGCGGCTGGCGGGATGAGCCAGCGGTTGAAGCCGGGACCCGCGATGCTGCGTTCCCGGTCGAGGAAGGAGGCCATGCGCGAACTCCTCAACAGCGGCGAAACCGGCTGTGACCGCCGGCACAACACCTACACGTATCGGATTCGCGGTCGGATCAGCACCATCAGGCGCCGAACGGCGTTAGTTGCGCGGCGAACGGTCAGTCCACCAACGCGGAGTTCACCAACGCCCGCAACTCGGGCCGGATCGGGTAGGTGGCCGACGGGATCAGCTGGGTCATGAACACCGCCGTGATCCGTTCCACTGGATCGACCCAGAACGCGGTGGAGGCCAACCCGCCCCAGGAATACTCGCCCGGCGAGGCGAGGACCTCGGTCCGGACCGGGTCGACCGACACGGCGAAGCCGAGCCCGAAGCCCACCCCGTCGAACGCGTCCTGCGGGCTCATCGGCCGGCCGATGGTCGGGATGTCGACGTTGCCGGGCAGGTGGTTGCGGGTCATGTAGTCCACCGTCCGGCTGCCCAGCAGCCGCACTCCGTCCAGCTCGCCCCGGCCCAGCAGCATCCTGGTGAAACGCAGGTAGTCGGCCGCCGTGGAGACCAGCCCGCCGCCGCCGGAGAAGAACGTGACCGGGCCGCGCGGATCGGTGGTGAAGTCGTCCTTGCGGATCGGGGTCTGGCCGGCCTTGCCCGTCACGTACAGGCCGGCGAACCGGTCGGCCTTCTCCGCCGGCACGGTGAACGCGGTGTCGACCATGCCGAGCGGGCCGGTGATGTGCTCGGCGAAGAACCGGTCCAGCGGCGTCCCGGACACGACCTCGACCACCCGGCCGAGCACGTCGGTGGACACGCCGTAGTTCCATCCGGTGCCCGGCTGGAACAGCAGCGGCACCGTCGCCCACCGCTGCACCGCGTCGGCCAGGGAGAAGTCGTCCGGCGGGAAGAACTCGACGTCCATCAGCCGGTGCATCTCGTCCATCGGGTGCTGGTGCAGGAAGCCGTAGGTCATGCCGGCGGTGTGGGTCAGCAGGTGCCAGACCAGGATCGGCTCGGCCGGCACGGTGCCCGGATTGAGCGCGGAGCCGAGCTGGTAGACGCGGGCGTCGGCGAACTCGGGCAGGATCTCCGCGATCGGCTGGCGCAACGCCAGCCTGCCCTGCTCGTAGAGCATCATCGCCGCGACCGAGGTCAGCGGCTTCGTCATCGAGTAGATCCGCCAGATCGTGTCCGGCTCGACCGCAAGCCCGGCCTCCCGGTCCCGCAGCCCGTACGTCGTGTGGTGGACGAGCTTGCCGTCCCGGGTGATCGCCACCTGCCAGCCGGCCAGCAGCCCGTCGTCGACGTAGCGGGCGAAGTGCCGGTCGAGGCGGTCGAGGCGGTCCGGCGCGAAGCCGGCCTTCTCCGGTTCGAGCTCGATGTCCATGGAGCGGACGCTAATTACTGTCGGCGTCGGCTGGTAGACCCTGTTCGTGGATGTCACGACCGAGCCGGCCACGGCGGATCGCTGGGAGGACGTCCTGGCCGTGTTCGGCACCCGCGGCGACCCGGCCCGCTGCTGGTGTGCCTACCTGCTGCGGCCGAAGGTCGACTACCGGGACCGCGCCGGCAACCGCGATCACCTGCGCACGGTCGTCGCGGGGCCGACACCGCCCGGCCTGCTGGCCTATTCCGGGGGCACGCCGGTCGGCTGGGTGGCGGCCGCGCCGCGGTCGCTGTTCGGGCCGCGGCTGCAGCGATCGCCGGCGCTGCGGCCGCTGCCGTACGAGGGGACGGTCTGGTCGGCGCTCTGCTTCGTGGTGCCCCGGCCCTACCGGCAGCACGGCGTCGCGCACGCGCTGCTGGCCGGTGCGGTCGACCGGGCCCGGTCGGCCGGGGCGGCCGCGATCGAGGGCGTGCCGCGGGACGACACGACCGGCAAGCGCTGGCCCAACCCGGTGGCCTACACCGGCACGGCGTCGATGTTCCTGCGGGCCGGCTTCACCGAGGTCGACCGACGGCGCGACGACCGCGTGGTCTACCGGCTGGTCCTGTGAGCGAGCGCGAGGGCCCGCAGGGCGAGCGGGCCTTGGGTTCCCGGCGGAAACGCGAAGTGTTTTCGTCGGGCCCAGCGACGAGGGCTGGTCGCCGGGCGCTTGCGCCTGGCGGTCTGTCCGAGGAGCGGGCGGAGTGAGGCTGCGGTCCGAGTGGGACCGGGAGATCTTCCGGCTGGCGGTGCCCTCGTTCGGGGCGCTCATCGCCGAGCCGGTCTACGTGCTGTCCGACACGGCGATCGTGGGCCACCTCGGCACCCCGCAGCTGGCCGGGCTCGCGGTCGCCGCGGCGATCCTGGTCACCGGCTACTCGATCTTCATCTTCCTGGCGTACGGGACGACCGCCGCGGTGGCCCGGCTGTTCGGCGCCGGCGACCAGCGGGAGGCGACCCACCAGGCGGTGCAGGGCGTCTGGCTCGCGGTGGCCGTGTCGGTGCCGGTCACGGTGGCCGGGCTGGTGTTCGCCGGCCCGCTGGTGGGCCTGTTCGGCGCGTCCGGGGCCGCCGCCGGCTACGCCGAGACCTACCTGCGGATCAGCGCGCTCGGCATCCCCGCGGTCCTGGTGACGTACGCGGCGGTCGGCTGGCTGCGCGGCCGGCAGGACACGAGGACACCGCTGCTGGTCGCGGTCGGCTCGGCCGCGGTCAATTTGGCGCTCGAGATCGTGCTGATCGTCGGCCTCGGCTACGGGGTGGGCGCGTCGGCGGCGTCCACGGTGCTCGTGCAGTGGGCGGCGGTCGCGGTCTACCTGGCCGGGCTCGGCCGGCAGGCGGTCGGGCTGCAGGTCGGGCTGCGGCCGGTCGGCCGGGTGGTCGGCCGGCTGGCCCGGGTCGGCCTCGACCTGCTGGTCCGGACCGTCGCGCTGCGGCTGGCGCTGGCCGCCGCGACCGCGGTGGCGGCCCGGCTCGGCCCGGCCCAGGTGGGCGCGCACCAGATCGCCTTCGAGCTGTGGAACACCCTCGCTCTCGCCCTCGACGCGGTCGCGATCGCCGCGCAGGCCCTGGTCGGCCGGCTGCTCGGGGCCGGCGACCCGGTGGCCGCGCGGGCGGCGACCCGCCGGATGATCGACCTTGGGCTGGTGTTCGGGGCCGTGGTCGGGCTGGGCCTGCTGGCGCTGCGGGACGTGCTGCCGCACGCGTTCACCGACGACCCGCAGGTGGTGCAGCTGGCGTCGTTCGTGCTGCTGTTCGCGGCCGTGCTGCAGCCGGTCAACGCGGTCGTGTTCGTGCTGGACGGGGTGCTCATGGGCGCCGGCGACATGCGCTACCTCGCGGTCACGATGGTGATCTCGGCCGGCCTCTTCCTGGTGCTGGCCGGGATCCTGGTCGCCACCGGGGCCGGGCTCGGCTGGCTGTGGACGTCGATCGGGGTGCTCATGCTCGCCCGGCTGGTCACCCTGGTGGCGCGGCTGCGTACCGACGCGTGGCTGGTCACCGGCGCAATCCGGTGAGGCCGAGCGCGCGGCGGCCCGGCCAGGGTCCCTCCCGTCTCGTCACCGATTCACCCGGTGCGCCGGTGGTCGGGCGCCTACGGTCGGTGCATGTCGGAACAGACCATGCTCGAGCTGGTGCAGCACGCGCTGACCGGGTGGGGCGTCGAGGACACAGTGCACACGGTCGGGCAGTTCGAGCCGCGCGGCACGACCGGCGGGACGGTCGCCGGCGGCATGCTCGGCTCGTCGGTGGGCGACGTGGTCGGCGGGTCGGTCGGCGACGCGATCGGCTTCGGCGTGGGCGTGATGGGCGGCCGGGCGGCCAGCCGGGCGTCCACCGGGCTGCCCGCCCACCTGCTCGTCGCGGTCTCCGACACGATGGTCTACGGCATGACGATGCGGAGCCGGCGCAAGGAGCCGGACGAGCTGCTGTTCGCGCTGCCCCGGTCGGCGGTCACCGCGAAGGTGCACCAGCGGGTCAACGTCCGGGTGCTCGAGCTGATCCGGGACGACACCGGCGCCCGCATCGAGCTGGAAGGGAGCCGAATCCCGGTCACCCACAGCCACGACGTCATCACGGCGCTGACGAAGCGCTAGACGAGGGCCCGGAGGACGAGAGTCTGGTCGCGGCCGGGACCCACCCCGATCGCCGAGACCGGGCACCGGGACAGCTCCTCCACCCGCCGCACGTACGCCTGCGCGTTCGCCGGCAGGTCGGCGAACGTCTTGGCGTCCTCCAGCGGCTCGAACCAGCCGTCGAGGTGCTCGTACACCGGCGTGGCCCGGACCAGCTCGGCCTGCGTCATCGGCATCTCGTCCGCCCGCTGCCCGTCGACCTCGTACGCGACGCAGACCGGCACCCGATCCAGCCCGGACAGCACGTCGAGCTTGGTGAGGAACAGGTCGGTGAGCCCGTTGACCCTGGTCGCGTGCCGGGCGATGACCGAGTCGAACCAGCCGCAGCGGCGCAGCCGCCCGGTGGTCACGCCCACCTCGCCGCCGGCCTTGCGCAGGAACTCGCCGTAGTCGTCGAACAGCTCGGTGGGGAACGGCCCCTCACCGACCCTGGTCGTGTAGGCCTTGAGGATCCCGATCACCCGGCTGATCCGGGTCGGCCCGATCCCCGATCCGGCGGCCGCGCCGCCGGCGGTCGGCGAGGACGAGGTGACGAACGGGTAGGTGCCGTGGTCGACGTCGAGCAGCGTGCCCTGCGAACCCTCCAGCAGCAGCGTCGCGCCGTCGGCCAGGGCGCGGTCGAGCAGCAGCCTGGTGTCCGCGATGCGCGGCTTGAGCCGCTCCGCGTAGCCGACGTACTCGCGCCAGATCGTGTCCACGTCCAGCGCCCGCCGGTTGTAGACCTTGACCAGCACCTGGTTGCGCTCGCCCAGCGCGGTCTCCAGCTTGGCCCGGAACGCCTGCGGGTCGAGCAGGTCCTGCACCCGGATGCCCATCCGCGCGACCTTGTCCCCGTACGCCGGCCCGATGCCGCGGCCGGTGGTGCCGATCCTGGACTTGCCCAGGTATCTCTCGGTCACTTTGTCCAGCGCCCGGTGGTACGGCATGATCACGTGCGCGTCGGCGGAGATCACCAGCCGGCTGGTGTCCACGCCCCGCGCCTCCAGCGCGTCGAGCTCCTCGATGAGAACCGCCGGGTCGACCACGACACCGTTGCCGATCACGCAGGTCACGCCCGGGGTGAGGATGCCGGACGGGAGCAGGTGCAGCGCGTAGTGCTCGCCGTCCGGGGTGACGACCGTGTGGCCGGCGTTGTTGCCGCCCTGGTAGCGGACGACGTACTGGACCTGCTCGCCGAGCAGGTCGGTCGCCTTGCCCTTGCCCTCGTCGCCCCACTGGGCCCCGACGAGCACGATCGCGGGCATGGGAACTCCTGGGTCAGGGTCGGAACGGCAGCAGCCTAGCCTTGGCAGCATGCCCTCGCTTCCGTCGCCGGAACGCCTGGTACGCACGGTGGTCGACCAGGCCGGAGCGGGTGTCCGGCTGGCCCGCCAGCAGGCCGAGGCGGTGTCCGCGCTGCCCGCCGCGCTGATGTCGCTGACCAGGGCGGTGGGGTCGCTGGACGTGACGATCCGGGACGCGCAGGCGACGGTGGCCCGGCTGCAGCGGGTCGGCGAGCGGCTGGAGGGGATCCTCGACGAGGTCGAGCAGCCGGTGCGGGAGCTCGCGCCCGGGCTGCGCCGGGTCGGCCAGGTGCTCGACGACCCGGCGGTGAGCGACCTGCCGGACACCGTGCGCCGGGTCCGGGAGGACCTGCTGCCGCTGGTGGCGAGCCTGCGCGGCGGCGCCGACGTGCTGGACCGGTTCGCCGGGGCGCGCTCGCTGCTCGGCGGCTTCCGCCGGCTGCCGCCGGACCCGCCGCAGACCCCGCCCGTGATCGAGGACGAGGAGTCCGACCGCCCCGACCCGCCCGCCGACACCGCGGCCACGGCCGACACCCCGGCCACGGATACGCCGCCGGTGGTCGGGGGCGAGTCAGGCTAGGGCTTGTCTCCCCATTGGCGGTGGATGCCGGCGGCGTCCAGGCGGCGTCCGGCGAGGCGGCGGGGCCAGCCGATACCAGGGTTGTATCGGCCGGTCCCGCCGGCCCCCGGCGCCGGTCGACGGCTTGGCGTCGTCCGGCGCCGCCAGGCAGTGGGGAGACATGCCCTAGTCGCCGAGGGCGGTGGCGGCGGTGGGGTCGGAGTCGCGCAGGAAGTTCCGGCAGCGGGTGGCCTCGTCGGTCTCGCCGATCGCGGCCGCGGCCCGGCCGAGCGCGTGCAGGCTGCGCAGGAAGCCGCGGTTGGGCTCGTGCGCCCACGGGATCGGGCCGTGCCCACGCCACCCGGCGCGGCGCAGCGCGTCCAGCCCGCGGTGGTAGCCGACCCGGGCGTACGCGTACGACTCGACGACGTTGCCGGCGGCGAACGCGCGGTCGGCGAGCGCCGCCCAGGCCGCCGACGACGTCGGCACCCGCGCCGCCACCTCGGTGGGGTCCTGTCCGTCGGCGAGCGCGGTCGCGCCGGGGTCGGCCGGCAGCTCGGTCCCCGGCGGCTGGGCAAGCAGGTCCTTCGGCACGAGCGCGAGCTTAGGACCGAGCCGGGCCGGGCGCTCAGCCGCTGACCGACGTCCCGGCGGAGCGCAGGTCCTCGCACGCGGTCACGACCCGCTTGGCCATGCCGGCCTCGGCCGCCTTCAGGTAGGTGCGCGGGTCGTACGCCTTCTTGTTGCCGACCTCGCCGTCGACCTTGAGCACGCCGTCGTAGTTGCTGAACATGTGGCCGGCGACCGGGCGGGTGAACGCGTACTGCGTGTCGGTGTCGACGTTCATCTTCACCACGCCGTACGACACCGCCTCGCGGATCTCCTCCAGCGCCGAGCCGGAACCGCCGTGGAAGACCAGGTCGAACGGCCGGGAGCGGCCGATCTTCTCGCCGACCTCGTCCTGGATCTGCTTGAGGATCTCGGGGCGGAGCTTCACGTTGCCCGGCTTGTAGACGCCGTGCACGTTGCCGAACGTGGCGGCCAGCAGGTAGCGCCCCTTCTCGCCGAAGCCGAGCGCCTCGACCGTGCGCAGCGCGTCCTCGGGTGTGCTGTAGAGCTTCTCGTTCATCTCGCCGACGACGCCGTCCTCCTCGCCGCCGACGACGCCGATCTCGATCTCGAGGACGACCTTCGCCCGCGCGCACAGGTCCAGCAGATCGGCCGCGATCTGCAGGTTCTCCGTCAGCTCGACCGCCGAGCCGTCCCACATGTGCGAGCCGAACAGCGGGTTGCCGCCGTCCCGGATGCGCTGCTCGGAGATCGCCAGCAGCGGCCGGACGTACGTGTCGAGCTTGTCCTTCGGGCAGTGGTCGGTGTGCAGCGCGATGTTGACCGGGTATCGCTCGGCGACCACGTGGGCGAACTCGGCCAGCGCGACCGCACCGGTGACCATGTTCTTCACCCCGGTGCCGGACGCGAACTCGGCACCGCCGGTGGAGACCTGGATGATCCCGTCGCTGCCGGCGTCGGCGAAGCCCTTGATCGCGGCGTTCACCGTCTCCGACGACGTGACGTTGATCGCCGGGTACGCGAAGCCCTCAGCCTTCGCCCGGTCGAGCATCTGGGCGTACACCTCTGGGGTGGCGATGGGCATGTCCGTCCTCCGACGCTGCTCGCCTACGGGGGCCACTCGGGGGGCGGAGCCCCCCGAGGGTGAGTATCCCGCACGCCCCCGGGCCCAGCGACACAGCCCGAAGGACCTTCCAAACGGGGGCCACTCGGGGGGCGCAGCCCCCTGAGGGGAAATTTACCGGCACCGGTCGCAGGTTGTGCCGGTATCCGAGCGAGGAGGCATCGATGCCGAAGGCCGTCTGGAACGGCGAGGTCATCGCCGAGAGCGACGACACCGTGATCGTGGAGGGCAACCACTACTTCCCCCGGGAGTCGGTCCGTGCGGAGTTCCTCCGCGACTCCGACACGCACACGATCTGCCCGTGGAAGGGCACCGCGAGCTACCAGTCGCTCGACGTGAACGGCAAGGTCAACCAGGACGCGCTCTGGTACTACCCGGAGCCGAAGGACGCGGCCAAGCAGATCACCGACCGGGTCGCCTTCTGGAAGGGCGTCGACGTCAGCGCGTGAGGCCCAACCGAGAGCGCGGCCCCGGGCGCGGTCACGCCGATCTGGCGAACCGGTAGCGCGCGGAGAGAGCCCGGCGCACTCTAGGGCGCGTCGGTCGTCGGGATCGGGGGTGGTCTTCGTGGCGGCTCCGTCGACAGAGCCTGTCCCGGCCACCGGTGACGGGTCGGGCCGAGCGGCGCGGATGCCGCTCCCTGACTGGGCCATGATGGCCCGAACCGCCGGTCTGGTGGCCGGCGCGTGCCTAGCCGGTCAGACCGTGCTGTTCCTGCTGGATGAGACGGGGCTGCTCGCCGCGAGCCCCGACTACGTCGAGACGCCGGCGGGACGAGCCGCGGACCTGGCGACGTACTATGCCGCCTTCTTCGCCTACCAGCACGACATTCTCTGGGATGTCGCCGTTCGGGACACGCTGGGCCCCATCGCTTACCTGGCGCTGATGGTCCTCGCCGTCTCCGCTGCCAACGTGCTCGGGCCGCGCCGGGTGGTCAGCCAGCTCGTCGTGCTGTTCTTCGTGGTCGGCGGGCTGCTCGCCGCGCTGTCCGACCTGATGTACCTGACCACCACGACATACTGGCGACAGACGGGCTGGGAGGCGACGCCCACCGCGGACATGATCGCCGCCGGACGATCCGCCGAGGCGATCAACGCGCTGACGACCTACCCGCAGTACGCCGGATTCACGGTGCTCGCGTTGGGCCTGCTCTGCGTCGCCCGCGCCGCCCGGGCCCACCTGGTCGTGGGCCGCGTGGTGGGATTGCTCGCCGTCGCCCTGGCCATCGCACTGGTGGGCATCGTCGTGGCGGAGGTCGCGCGGCTGGACACCGTCTTCCAGGTGCTCGCCCTGGTCGTAGGCGTCCTGCTGGCACCGGCCGTCGCGATTGGGCTCGGGCGGGACATCGCCCGGGCGGCTGACCGTCCCGGATGGTGACCGCCCGGACCGCGTCGCCATCGAGGTCGGCACAGGGTTCGCCGAGCGCGAAGACCCCTGGCCGAGGATCGGGTGGGCCGAGAGGGTGGGCCGCATGCGACTGCTCGTACTCGGCGGCACCAGGTTCCTCGGCCGCGGCATCGTCGACGCCGCGCTGGCGAACGGTGACCAGGTCACGACGTTCACCCGCGGCAAGTCCGGCGAGCCGCCGGACGGCGTCGAGGCGCTGCACGGCGACCGGAACGCGCCCGACGGGATGGACGTGCTGCGCGGCCGCGAGTGGGACGCGGTCGTCGACACCAGCGGCTTCGTCCCGACCGTGGTCGGCCGCGGGGCAGCGCTGCTGGCCGACTCGGTCGGCCACTACGTCTTCGTCTCGTCGCTGAACGCGTACCCGTCGTTCGGCGACGAGCCGATCCGGGACGACACCCCGGTGCACGACTGCGCGCCGGACGCCGGCTCGCCGGACGGCGAGTTCGAGCTCGAGCAGTACGGCCCGTTCAAGGTCGGCTCCGAACGCGCGGTCGACCAGCACTTCGCCGGCCGGTCGGCGCACCTGCGGGCCGGGCTGATCATCGGGCCGTACGACACCAGCGGCCGGTTCCCCTACTGGGTGGACCGGATGGCGCGGGGCGGCGAGGTGCTCGCACCCGGCCGGCCGGACGTCGACATCCGCCTGGTGGACGCGCGCGACCTCGGCGCCTGGGCGGTGGCCGTGGCCCGCGCCGGGACCGCCGGCGCGTACGTGGCGACCGGGCCGGCCGGGCAGGTGACGTTCGGCGGGATGCTCGACGCCGCCGCGGCGGCGGCCGGCACCGCCCCTGAGGTGACCTGGGTGGACGACGAGTGGCTGGTCGAGCACGGCGTGACGCCGTGGTCGGAGCTGCCGCTGTGGCTGCCGCCGAGCGCGGCGCCGTACCCGTGGGACCAGGACACCACCGCCGCCGAGCGGGCCGGCCTGCGTTGCCGCCCGGTCGCCGAGTCCGCCAGGGACACGCTCGAGTGGCTGCGCGCCGGCGGCGCCGACGAGTCCGCCGAACCGCGCACCGGCAAGGCCGGCCTCGATCCCGACCGCGAGAAGGAACTCCTCGCCGCCTGGCGGGCCCGTCAGGGCTGAGGGGTGTAGTCCGCGCGGACGTCGAGCTCGACGGCGTCCCAGGACTTGCGGGCGGCGATCAGCACCGGGTCCCACACCGGCGCGAACGGCGGCGCGTAGGAGAGGTCGAGGCCGGAGACCTCCTCCACGGTCATCCCGGTCCAGATGGCCGTGGCGAGCACGTCGATCCGCTTCGCCGCACCCTCCTCGCCGACGATCTGCGCGCCGAGCAGCCGACCCGACCGCTTCTCCGCGATCATCTTGATCGTGATCGGCCGGGCGCCCGGGAAGTAGCCGGCGCGGGTCGTCGACTCGGTCAGCGTCGAGACGTACCGCAGCCCGGCCCGCTCCGCCTCGGCCTGGCCCAGCCCGGTCCGGGCCACCTCGAGGCTGCACACCCGGGTGACGGCGGTGCCGACCACGCCGGGAAACGTCGCGTACCCGCCGCCGATGTTGATGCCCGCCACCCGACCCTGCTTGTTGGCGTGCGTGCCGAGCGGGACGTGCACCGGCTGCGAGGAGACCCGGTTCATCGTCTGCACGCAGTCACCGGCGGCCCAGACGTTGCCGTGCGACGCGGTGCGCATCCGCAGGTCGGTGACGATCCCGCCGGTCACGCCGATCTTGATGCCGGCGTCACGGGCCAGCGCCGTGTTGGGCCGCACGCCGAGCCCGAGCACGACCACGTCCGCCGGGATCTCCCGCTCGGCGGTGAGCACGCCGATCGCCTCGCCGCCGGCGCCGGTACGGATCCCGGTGACCTGCTCGCCGCTGTGCAGGGTGATGCCGAGCGCGCGGACCGCGTCCCCGACCAGCGCGCCGACGTCCGGGTCGAGCGTCGGCACCGGCTGCGGCGCCGCGTCGACGACCGTCACCTCCAACCCGCGCTGGACGAACGCCTCGGCCATCTCCAGCCCGATGTAGCCGCCGCCGACCACCACCGCCCGGCGGGCGCCGTCCCCGGCGACCGCGGCCCGGACCGCCTCGCCGTCGTCCAGCGTCTGCACCCCGTACACGCCGGGTGCCTCGATGCCGGCGATGTCCGGGCGGACCGGCACCGCGCCGGTCGCGAGCACCAGCTGGTCGAAGCGCAGCGGGTGGTCCTGGCCGGTCTCGTGGTCGTGCACGGTCAGCACACCGGCGTCGAGGTCGAGCCCGACCGCCTCCTGCCGCAGCCTGACCTCGATGTCCCGCTTGCGGAACTCGTCGACCGTCCGGGCCACCAGCGCGTCGACGGAGTGCACCAGCCCGCCGATCCAGTACGGGATGCCGCAGGCCGAGTAGGACGCGTGCCGGCCGCGGTCGAGCGCGATGATCTCCAGCGAGTCCGCGCCCCGGCGCCGGCGGGCCTGGGACGCGGCGGTCATGCCACCCGCGTCCGCGCCGACGACGACCAGCCGCTCCCGGCTCACCTGGGACTCTCCATGCGTCGATCGTGCCAGGCCGCGCCCGCCGGGCACTTACGCTGGCCAGGATGCACCTCGCCGACCTCGACGCGCTCGGTGCCGCGGCCGTCTACCTGGTGGTCATCGGCTTCGTGTTCGCCGAGTGCGCACTGCTCGTCGGGTTCTTCCTGCCGGGCGACACGCTGCTGTTCGCCGGCGGGCTGGTCGCGGCCGACGCGGTGCGCGGGGTCGAGGTCGGCTGGCTGATGGCGGGGGTGCTGGTCGCGGCGGTCGTCGGCGAGACCGTCGGATACCTGCTCGGTGCCCGGATGGGACTGCCGCTGCTGCAGCGCGGCAGCGGCCGGGTGGTGACCCCGCAGCGGGTGGCCAGGGCCGAGGCGTTCACCGAACGGTACGGCGTGCTGGCGATCGTCTCCGCCCGGTGGATCCCGTGGGTCCGTACCTTCGCGCCGCTGCTGGCCGGCGCCACCCGGATGACCTGGCCGAAGTTCCTGGTCGGCAACGTCGTCGGCGCGCTGTGCTGGGCTCCGACGCTGGTCCTGGTCGGCTACCTGGCCGCCTCGCTGCCCTGGCTGCGGCACACCGCGCTGGCGGTCGCCGTGGCCGCGGTCGTGACGATGACCTTGGCCGGCGGAATCCGCTGGTGGCGGACGCGGCGGCCGGACGGGCAGCGGCTGGGAGCGGACGGCCGGTAGCCTGTTCCGGGTGCAGAACCTCGCGCTCCTGCCGAACGCCATCGACCCGGACCACCTGCTCAGCTCGTTCGGTCTGCTGGGCCTGCTGATCATCATCTTCGCCGAGTGCGGGCTGCTCGTCGGGTTCTTCCTGCCCGGTGACACGCTGCTGTTCAGCGCGGGTCTGCTCACCGCCACCGGGCGGCTCGACGTGCCGTTCTGGGTGCAGCTGCTGCTGGTGCCGATCGCGGCGATCGTCGGCAACCTGGTCGGCTACTGGATCGGCTACCAGGCCGGACCGGCGGTCTTCAACAAGCCCGACTCACGGCTGTTCCGGCAGGAGTACGTCGACCGCTCGCACGACTTCTTCGAGCGGTACGGCGCGCGGACGATCGTGCTGGCCCGGTTCGTCCCGATCGTCCGGACGTTCGCGACCGTGATGGCCGGCGCGAGCCGGATGCGCTTCCGGACGTACGCGATCTACAGCGTGATCGGCGGCATCCTCTGGGGGGCCGGCGTGCTCGCGCTGGGCTACTTCCTCGGGCACATCCCGTTCGTCCGCGACACGCTCGAGCCGCTGATCGAGCCGATCCTCATCGCGGTGGTGCTGCTGTCGATGGTGCCGGCCGCGGTCGAGCTGCTGCGCTCCCGCCGGCGGCGCGGCGGGATGAGCTCGGAGCCGCTGCGGGACGAGCCGATCGGGCCGGACGGCACCGTCCACGACTCCGGGACGGACGGCACCCGGCCGGTCTCGGGTGGTCGGCACCGCATCGACTGACCCGGGTCCAGGAACGAGGAGAAGCATGACCGATCGGCGGCCGGCCGAGTGCTGGCTCACGGACATGGACGGCGTCCTCGTGCACGAGGGCGTGCCGGTCCCGGGCGCCCAGGAGTTCATCCAGGCGCTGGAGAAGTCGGGCAAGCGCTACCTGGTGCTCACCAACAACTCCATCTACACCCCGCGCGACCTGCATGCCCGGCTGCGTACGTCCGGGATCGACGTGCCGGCGACCGCGATCTGGACCTCCGCGCTGGCGACGGCGCAGTTCCTCGACTCGCAGCGGCCGGAGGGCACCGCCTACACGATCGGCGAGGCGGGGCTGACCACCGCGCTGCACGAGATCGGCTACACGCTGACCGATTCGGACCCGGACTACGTGGTGCTCGGCGAGACCCGCAGCTACTCGTTCACGGCGATCACCCGGGCGATCCGGCTCGTCGACGGGGGCGCCCGGTTCATCGCGACGAACCCGGACCCGACCGGCCCGTCCACCGAGGGCGCGCTGCCGGCGACCGGCGCGGTCGCCGCGCTGATCACCCGGGCCACCGGCGTCGATCCCTACTTCGTGGGCAAGCCCAACCCGCTGATGATGCGCTCGGCGCTGAACAACGTCGGCGGGCACAGCGAGACCACCGCGATGATCGGCGACCGGATGGACACCGACATCGTCGCCGGCATGGAGGCCGGGCTGGAGACCGTGCTGGTGCTGTCCGGAATGACCAGCCGCGGCATGATCGACCGGTTCCCCTACCGGCCGAGCCGGGTGGTCGACTCGATCGCCGACCTGATCGACGAGATCCACTAGGCCGGCGGCCGCCACATCCGGAAGAACGGCGCGCCGTCGGGCAGGTCGATCTCGAACAGGTCCATGTCCCGGTAGCCGGCGCGGCGGTCCGGTCAGCGCACCGCTGCGGCCAGTTTGGCGTACTCCTCGCTCAATGCCGGTTGCTGGTAGTGCGCGTTGAGGCCGGACGGGTTCGGCAGCACCCAGAGCGGGACGCCGGCCAGGTCCTCCGGCTGCGGGCCGATCACCGCCTTGGGCCGCCGGAACGCGACCCGGTAGGCGCTGATCCCGAGCACGGCGACGCTGCGCGGGCGCCAGCGCTCGGCGGTCGCGATCAGGCGCGGGACGCCGGCGCGGATCTCCTCGTCGGACAGCTCGTCGGCGCGGGCGGTGGCCCGGTTGACCAGGTTGGTCACGCCGATACCGGCCCGCAGCAGCTCGTCGGTCTGCTCGGGACGCAGTCTGCGGTCGGTGAGGCCGGACTCGTACAGGGTGAGCCAGAGCCGGTTGGTGGGCCGGCCGAAGTGCAGCCCCGACCAGCCCGACCACAGCCCCGGGTTGATCCCCACCAGCAGCACCCGCAGGTCCTCGCGGACCAGGTCCGGGATCACCGCCCCGTACGCGCCGGCCAGTTCGGCCTTGGTCGGAGTCCGGGCCACCACCCGAGCCTGCCACGCCCGGACCGCGCCGGGCTGGTCAGCCCGGCCGCGACGGGCCGGTGACGTCAGGAGTTGTTCTTGATGTAGGTGTCGGGGTCCTTGTCTTCGATGGGGACGCCGGTGACGTTGGTGGCCTCGTAGGCGACGAAGGCGACCGCGATGCGGTGCCGGGTGTCGAGGTCGACGTAGCGGCGGAAGTCGGCGAGGCCCTCGTGCTCCTCCTCGCCCATGTGCTCGTCGTTGGCCGTGCGGGCGGCGGTGACGCCCGCCCACCACCCGTCGGTGCCGACCTCGTGCCGGCTGGCCTGCAGGATGCCGTCCCGGATGTCGTTGTGGTCGCCGATGGCGTCCCTGGTCTCCTCGGTTTCCTCCTCCTCGTGCCGCCGCTCGCCCAGCCTCAGCAGCTCCGGGTAGAAGTAGATCTCCTCGGCCTGCGCGTGCACCTCGAGCATCGCGGACAGCCGCGTCCACAACGCGGCGAGCGTCGCGGTGTCGGCCCGGTCGACGTCGTCGAGCAGGGCGAACATCCGCCGCTGCTCGTGGTGATCGGCAAGAATCACGTCGGTGATGTCCACCCGGTCATCCTCCTCCTGCCGCCGTCCAGGCGTAGAGCGCCACGGCCACCGACGTCGCCAGGTTGTACGAGGAGACGCGGTCGCGGATCGGGATCGCGACCAGCCGGGTGGCGCGGGCGCGGACCTCGGCGGACAGCCCGCGGCGTTCGGAGCCGAAGGCGAGCACGGCGTCGGCCGGCAGCCGGACGGTGCGCAGGTCGTCCCCGGCCGGGTCGAAGCCGACGACCGCATCCGGCAGGTCGGTGATCCGGCGGACCGGCACGGCGTAGTGCAGCCCGGCCGCGGCCCGCACGACAGTCGGGTGCCAGGGATCGACCGTGCCGGTGGTGAGCACCTCGCGCGCCCCGAACCCGGCCGCCACCCGCACGACCGCGCCGAGGTTGCCGAGGTGGCGCGGGTTGTCCAGGAGGACCGCCGGGCCGCGCCCGGGC
Organism: uncultured Actinomycetota bacterium; assembly: GCA_963728945.1. Taxonomy (GTDB): domain Bacteria; phylum Actinomycetota; class Actinomycetes; order Mycobacteriales; family CADCTP01; genus CADCTP01. Next base: position 508,017 of record CAVSMA010000001.1, read on the forward strand.
GGCACGGATGACGGCCGGCGGGCCAGACCGACCAGCTCGACCGGCGCGCCGGCCAATCGGACGACCTCCTCCACCGGCACCGGCGAGACGTCCACCGTCACGTCCGGCGCGACCGCGGCCAGCAGCCGCAGCGCCGCCGCCGGGTCGGCCGAGACCACCCGGTCCAGCCGGGCGCCGAACCGCAGCGCGTGCTTGACCGCGTGCACCCCGCTCAGCACGACCGGCTCGGCCACCCGGGCAGCGTAGTCACGGCCGCAGGTCGGTGGCCGCCTTCCCGGTCGCCGCGTCGTACGGGAAGGACACCTGCTGGTGGCTCATCACCCACTCGCCGCGCACCCGCCGGAACATCAGGTCCGGGATGTCGAGGGTCACCGTCCCGGTCGAGGCCTCCAGTCCGCGCCGGCACACCTCCCGCACCTCGTCGGCGCCGACGTACGCCAGCGGCGCCTCGTGCTCGTACGAGACGACGTCCGGCGCGATGGAGGTCATGATCCCGTCCAGGTCGTGGGCCGCGGTGGCCGCTGACCACCGCTCGTGCACGGCCCGGACCGCGTCGGCGTCGGCCGGGTCGGACCGGTACGAACCGCCAGCGCTCGGCCATCGGCCCCGGCCCGCCGCCGCGGCGGCAGGTGCTGCACAGCGCGGCAGTCGGGGGACATGCCTCAGGCGAGCCCGAGGTCGACGAGGTCGTACGCGGCGCGGTAGGCGAGGCCGGCGGCGCGGATCGCGTCCCCGGCGCCGCGGTCGACCACCACCGCCACCCCGGCCACTTCGGCGCCGGCCTCGCGCAGTGCGTCGACGGCGGTGAGCACGGACGATCCGGTCGTCGAGGTGTCCTCCAGCGCCAGCACCCGGCGACCGGTCACGTCCGGCCCCTCGATGCGCCGCTGCAGCCCGTGTGCCTTGCCCTCCTTGCGCACGATGAACGCGTCGATCGGCTGGCCCGCGGACGCGGCCGACGCGTGCAGCATCGCCGTCGCCACCGGGTCGGCGCCGAGGGTCAGCCCACCCACCGCCTGGTACGACCAGTCCGCGGTCAGGTCGAGCATCACCCGCCCGATCAACGGCCCGCCCACGTGGTGCAGCGCCAGCCGGCGCAGGTCGAGATACCAGTCGGCCTCCCGGCCGGAGGACAGCGTCACCCGGCCGCGGACGACGGCCAGCTCGAGGATCAGCGTGCGCAGCTGGTCGCGAGAGGTCACGGAGGGGAAGCCTACGGGGCATACCCGCCGGTAGGGTGCGGGGAGGCACACCGGTAGGAGGAGGTCGCCGTGGACTTCCGGGACAGCCCCGAGGAAGCCGCGTTCCGGACCGAGCTGCGGTCCTGGCTGGCCGGCGAGCTCCCGCCGGACTGGCGCGACCGGCAGCCGCACGTCGGCCGGTGGGACTTCGCCGCCGCCCGGCAGTGGACCCGGAAGCTGTTCGACGCCGGCTATGCGGGGTTGACCTGGCCGAGGGAGTTCGGCGGCAAGGGCCTGCCGCCGACCTACCAGGCGATCTACCTTGAGGAGATGGCCAGGGTCGACGCGCCCGACCACGTCGGCGTGATCGGCCTCGGCATGGCCGGGCCGACGATCATCGCGCACGGCACGCCGGAGCAGAAGGCGACCCACCTGCGGGGCATCCTGTCCGGCGAGACGATCTTCTGCCAGGGCTTCTCCGAGCCGGGCTCGGGCTCCGACCTGGCCAGCGTGCGGACCCGCGCGGTCAAGGAGGGCGACGAGTTCATCGTCACCGGCCAGAAGGTCTGGTCCTCGTACGCGCACGTGGCCGACCGGTGCATCCTGCTGACCCGGTCCGAGCCGGGCTCGGAGAGGCACCGCGGGCTGACCTACCTGCTGGTGGACATGCACTCGGACGGCGTCGAGGTCCGGCCGCTGCGGCAGATCACCGGCGACCCCGAGTTCAACGAGATCTTCTTCACCGACGTCAGGGTGCCGGCCACCAACGTGGTCGGCGAGGTCGGCGGCGGCTGGCGGGTCGCGATGACCACGCTGCTGCACGAGCGCGGCACCCTCGGCTTCGCACTCACCGCCCGGCTGGAGTCGCTGTTCGGCCGGCTGGTCACCACCGCGCACAAGGCCGGCGCCGCCGGCGACCCGCTGGTCCGTGACCGCATCGCCGACCTGTACGTCGACCTGCAGGGCCTGCGCTACACGAACTACCGCGCGCTCACCACGCTGGTGAAGACCGGCGTGCCCGGCCCGGAGGGATCGGTGGCGAAGCTGCACTGGTCGGAGACCAACCAGCGGCTGACCAAGCTGGCCATCGAGCTGCTCGGCCAGGACGGCCAGCTCGACGGCGAGGGCGGCTTCTGGAACGGCTACTGGCAATACCAGCAGCTGCGCAGCCGCGGGAACACCATCGAGGCCGGCACCTCCGAGATCCTCCGCGGCATCATCGCCGAGCGCGTGCTCGGCCTGCCCCGGTCCCGCTGACCGCACCGTCGCGTTAGGAGCGTCCACAGTGGACTTCGCCTTCTCCGAGGAGCAGGAGATGCTGCGGTCGGCGGCCCGCGACTGGCTGGCCGACCGCTACCCGATCGATCGGGTGGTCGCGCTCGCCGACGGCGACGGCTGGGACCCCGGCGTCTGGCAGGAGCTGACCGAGCTCGGCTGGCTCGACCCCGACCTCGGTCTGCTCGAGCACGCCGTCCTGGCCGAGGAGTCCGGCTACGCGCTGCTCCCGGCGCCGTGGTTCTCCTCGGTCGCGCTGGCCGGCGCCGCGGTCGGCGCCCCGCCGTCGAAGCCGGCGACGCTGGCCTGGGCCGACGACGCGGCCCGGACGCTGCGCGACGCGGAGACCACGGTGGCCTGTCGCGCGGACGACGACGTGGACGGCTGGCGGCTGACCGGTCTCAAGCGGGCGGTGCCCGACCTCGCCGTGGTGGCGACCGCGGTGGTGGCCGCGCGCGAGCACGACCGGGTCGCGCTGTTCCGGGTCGACCTCGCCGACCACCCGGAGACCGTGCACCCGCTGTCCACCCAGGACCGCACCCGGCGGCTGGGCGAGCTGCGGCTGGACGGGACCCCGGCCGAGCGGCTCGACGTGGACGCCGGTGTGGCGCTGCGCGCGGTACGCCGGACGGCGCTGGCCTTGCTCGCCTGCGAGGCCACCGGGGTCGCCCAGCGGGCGCTCGACCTCGCCGTGGAGTACGCGAAGACCCGCACCCAGTTCGACCGGCCGATCGGCTCGTACCAGGGCGTGTCCTACCGGCTGGCGAACGCCTACATGGCGCTCGCCCTGGCCCGCTCGCTGGCCTACCGGGCGGCCTGGTGCGTCTCCGTCGACGACCCGGCGCAGGACGAGGCGGTCGCGTCGGCGGCGGTGGCGGCGGCCCGCGCCGCGGTCGGCGGCTGCGAGGACGCGATCCAGGCCATGGGCGGGATCGGCTTCACCTGGGACCACCCACTGCACCGCTACTACAAGCGGGCACAGTGGATCGCCGGTTTCGACGGCTCGCCCACCCGGCACCGGGCCGAGCTGGCCGACCTGGTCCTCGGCTGAGCGGCCCGCTCACAGGGTCCGGCGCCGGAACCGCTCGGTGACCAGCCGGTTCAGCGACGGCGGCACCAGCCGGGACGCGGCGACGATCACCTTGTACTGCCCGCCCGGCACGCTGAGCACCTTGCCGGCCCGGTGGTCGCGCAGTGCGGTCGCCGCCACGCTCCCGGCGTCCAGCCACAGGAAGCCGGGCACCCTGGTCATGTCCAGCCCGGCCCGGCCGTGGAACTCGGTCCGGACGAACCCGGGCGCGACCGCGGACACGTGCACGCCGGTGCCGGCGAGCTGACCGGACAGCGACTCGGCGAACGCCGTCGCCCACGCCTTGCTGGCCCCGTACGAGCCGCGCACGGTCGGCGCGAAGCCGGACACCGACGAGACCACGATGATGTCCCCACGGCCGCGCGGCACCATCGCGCCGAGCGCTGCGTGCGACAACCGCAGCACGGCCGTGCAGTTGAGGTGGAACATCCGCTCCTGGTCGGCCAGCGGCGTCTCCCAGAACTTGCCGGGCAGCCCGATCCCGGCGCTGTTCACCAGCAGGTCGACCGGACGGTCCACATCGGACAGTCGGGCGCGGACGGCGGTGGTGTCCGCCTCGACCGCGAGGTCCGCCGGCAGCACCTCGACGCCGACCCCGAAGGCGGACCGCAGCGAGGCGGCGGTGCCCTCCAGCCGGTCGGCGTCCCGGGCCACGACGACCAGGTCCCGTCCCTCGGCCGCGAGCTGCCGGGCGAACGCCGCGCCGATGCCGGAGCTGGCGCCGGTGACCAGCGCGGTCACGCCGCCACCGCCGGCCCGGCCCGGAACAGGTTCGCCGGGTCCCACTCGGCCTTGATCTCCGCCAGCCGCCGCCTGGTCTCGGCCGGCCACACCTCGTCGGTGTGCTCGGTGGGCGTGCTGATCCCGTACAGGAAGCCGAGCGAGCGCCCGAGCGTCTCGTCCGCCACCACGTCGAAGATCTCCGCCAGCGCCGGCCTGATCTCGTCCAGGGGAAGCTCGCCCTCGCCCGCCGCAATCATGCGCAGAACGTACGCCGCCTCCCGGTACGGCACCGCGCCGCCGCCGGTGCGCAGTGCGCCGCCGAGCTGGCGCAGGTCGGCGACCAGCGGCACCCGGGAGTTCGGGCCGGACAGCTGCACCACCCGGCGCAGCCCGAGCTCGGTCAGCCCGGACACCATCGCGTTGGAGCCGTAGTAGGCGTGCGGGAAGTCCGGCTCGGAGTAGATCGAGCCACCCTCGGCGTACGGCAGCTCCCGCACGCCGCCGAGCAGCACCGGCCCGGCGTCGTGCCAGGGGGCGACCAGCTTCTCGCCCTCGGCGGCCGGGCCGGCGTACGCGAACCGGACGTGCACGACGTGCCGGCCGCGGATCGGCTCCGGCAGCGCCTCCACCGGCGGCAGCGGGAGCATCCCGATCGAGGCGGTGAGCCGGTCCGGCAGGTCCGCCGACCACTCCCGGTAGCGCTCGAACAGGCCCGGCGCGAACTCGGCGTCGAAGTAGAGGCCGCCGCCGTAGATCGTCCCGTACGGCGCCAGGGCGATCTCCATCCCGGTGACGACGCCGACCGCGTCCCGGCCGCCGCGCAGCGCCCAGAACAGGTCCCCGTCGGTCACGTGCCGCAGTTCGCGGTCCGCGGTCACCAGGTCGAACGCGCGCACCGAGTCCGACGCGTAGCCGACCGTGCGGGCAAGCAGGCCGACCCCGCCGCCGACCGTGTAGCCGACCGCGCCGACGCTCGGCGCCGACCCGCTCGGCGGCGCCAGCCCGTGCGGCGCGGCCGCCTCCACCACCTCCCGCCAGCGCGACCCGGCCGGCACGTACGCGGTCCGGGCGGCCGCGTCCACCGTCACCCCGGTCAGCCCGCGGGTGGCGATCAGCACGCCGCCGTCCAGCGGCACCGCGAGCCCGTGCCCGGTCGCCTGCACCGCCACCGGCAGCCGCCGGGCCGCCGCGTACGCGACCGCGTCCTGAACGTCCCTCGCCGAGCGGACCGCCGCGACCACCGCCGGCTCGTGCCGGAACGCGGTCTGCATCCCGCTGCGCGCGTCGTCGAACTCCTTGTCCGTGTGATCGATCATCTCCACCCGTCGAACGTATCCCCGTACCGCGGCGGCGGTACGGGCAGAGCCGACCCGGAGCCGACGCGGTCGTGCGTCCCGGCGTTCTACCGTGGCCGGCATGGGACTGCGGCGCGGCGAGGTGCTCGGCGCCGTCGTCGTCGCGGCCATCCAGGTCGCCGGCACCGCCGGAGCCGCGCACAGCCACGCCGCCACCGGCCGCCCGTACGAGCCGCTGGCCTGGGGGCTGCTCGTGCTGTCCGCGGCCGGGCTGCTGCTGCGCCGCCGGTCGGCGGTGGCGGCGCTGGTCGCGACGGCGGTGCCCGTCTGGGTCTACCTCGCGCTCGGCTACCCACGGGGTCCGGTCTACCTGGCCGTGATCGGCGCACTGATCGGCGCGCTCGTCCGCGGCCAGCGGGTGGCGGCCTGGGTAGCGCTCGCGGTCGGCTACCCGATGTTCGTCTGGGTCGCGCCGCTGGTCGCCGGCCAGCCGCCGCCCCAGCCGGCCACCGCGGTCGGCACGGCGGCCTGGCTGGTCGCCTGCGCCGCGGTCGTCGAGCTGGTGAAGTCCCGGCGGGAACGCGCGGTCGAGTTCCGCCGTACCCGGGCGGAGGAGTCGCGGCGGCGGGCCGGCGAGCAGCGGATGGCGATCGCCCGCGAGCTGCACGACGTGCTCGCCCACCACATCTCCCTGATCAGCGTGCAGGCCGGGGTGGCGCTGCACCTGATGGACGAGCAGCCGGAGCAGGCCCGCACCGCGCTGACCGCGATCCGCCAGGCCAGCCGCGAGTCCCTGGGCGAGCTGCGCTCGGTGCTCGAACTGCTCCGGCACGGCGCGGACGGCTCGGACGGCTCGGACGGCGCGCCGCGGGCTCCGGCGCCCGGGCTGGACGCCCTGGACGCGCTGGTGGAGCGGACCTCGGCGGCCGGCCTGCCGGTGACGGTCGAGGTGACCGGCGCCACCCGACCGCTGCCGGCCGCGGTCGGGCTGGCCGCGTACCGGATCGTGCAGGAGGCGCTGACCAACGTGACCCGGCACGCCGGCCGGCCGGTCACCGCGACCGTCCGGCTCGACTACGCGCCCGACCAGCTGACCGTCGAGGTGACCGACGACGGCCCCGGCGCCGAGGACACCTCCGGCACCGGGTCGGGGCTGCTCGGCATGGCCGAGCGGGCGGCCGCGCTCGGCGGGCAGCTCGACGCCGGCCCGCGCCCGGGCGGCGGATTCCGGGTGGCGGCCCGGCTCCCGGTGCGGGAGCGGGTGCCGGCGTGATCACCGTGCTGCTGGCCGACGACCAGGCGCTCGTCCGGGCCGGCTTCCGGGCCCTGCTCGACTCGCAGGACGACCTGCGGGTGGTCGGCGAGGCCGCGGACGGCGCCGCGGCGGTGCGGCTGGCCGGCGAGCTGGTCCCGGACGTGGTGCTGATGGACATCCGGATGCCGGTCGAGGACGGGCTGTCCGCGACCCGGCGGATCGTCGCCGACCCGGCCCTGGACGGCGTCCGCGTCGTCGTGCTCACGACGTTCGAGCTGGACGAGTACGTCTTCGCGGCGATTCGCAACGGCGCGTCCGGCTTCCTGGTCAAGGACACCGAGCCGGTCGACCTGCTGCGCGCGGTCCGGTCGGTGGCCGCCGGCGACGCGCTGCTCTCGCCCGGGGTGACCCGGCGGCTGATCGGGGAGTTCGCGCTGCGCTCCCGGGAGCCGGCCGCGGCCGGCCAGTTGGCGCCGCTGACCGAGCGGGAGCGGGAGGTGCTCGGGCTGGTCGGCGAGGGGTTGACCAACGACGAGATCGCGACTCGCTGGGTGGTCAGCCCGGCGACGGTGAAGACACACGTGAACAGGGCGATGGCGAAGCTCGGCGCGCGGGACCGGGCCCAGCTGGTGATCGTCGCCTACGAGACCGGGCTGGTCCGGCCCGGCTGGAGCTGATGTCAGAACCTCGCCCTGACCTTCCTCGAACACTGGTCCGGGACGCTTGCCCGCATGTCGGACGTGTCCCTGTTGCTGCGGCGTACCGGCTTCGGCACCACCGGCGCCGAGATCGAGACGGCGGCGCGGCGCGGGTACGAGGCGACCGTCGACGCGCTGGTGCACCCCGGCACCGACCCGGGGGCGACCGCGACCCCGCCGCCGGACCTGTCCGGCGAGCCGGCCCGGCCACCGGCACCGGACGACAAGGACGCGCGCAGGGCGTACGCGCAGCAACTGCGGTCCCGGTCGGCCGCGCTGACCCTGTGGTGGCTGGACCGGATGGTGCGGGTCCGGCATCCGCTGGTCGAGCGGCTCACGTTCACCTGGCACGGGCACTGGGCCACCTCCATCCAGAAGGTGCGCAGCCCCGCGATGATGCTGCGGCAGAACCAGACGCTGCGCTCGCTCGGCCGCGGCGACTTCCGCGAACTGGCCCGGGCGATGGTGCGTGACCCGGCGCTGCTGGTCTGGCTGGACGGCCAGAAGAACAAGAAGGGCAAGCCGAACGAGAACCTCGCCCGCGAGCTGATGGAGCTGTTCACGCTCGGGGTCGGGCACTACTCGGAGACCGACGTGCGCGAGGCGGCCCGGGCGCTGACCGGCTGGCGGGTCGACCGGACGCACGCGACCGCCGCGCCGCTGGCCCGGCACCACGACGGCGGCAGCAAGACCGTGCTCGGCGTGACCGGCGAGCTCGACGACCGGTCGCTGGTCGACCTGCTCACCGCCCGGCCGGAGTCCGCGGCGTTCGTCGCCACCAGGCTGTGGAGCCGGCACGGCTCCGCCGCGCTGCCGCCGGACACGCTGGGCCGGCTGGTCGCCGCGTACGCACCGGGGCGGGACGTGACCGCGCTGCTGCGGGCGATGTTCCTGGAGCCGGCGTTCCGGGCCGACAGGTCCTCGCTCGTCGCGTCGCCGGTCGAGTACGTCGCGGGCGTCTTCCGGGCGCTGAACGTCGCCGTACCCCGGGACGGCCGGGCCGGCCGGGCGCTGCTGGGCACGCTCGACGCCCTCGGCCAGGTGCCGTTCCGGCCGCCCAGCGTCGGCGGCTGGCCGGGCGGGCTCGCCTGGCTGTCGACCGCGGCGACCCGGGAACGGCTGACCTTCGCCGCGGCGATGGCCCGCACCGCCGACCTCGACGTGGTCGCCGGCAGCAAGGACCGGCCCGGGGCGGCCGCATACCTGCTCGGCGTCGACGCCTGGACCGACCGCACGCTGGCCGCGCTCAGGGACGCGGCCGCCGACCCCGTCCGGCTGGTCACCCTCGCCCTGGTCAGCCCCGAATACCTGGCCCGGTGAGTACGCCCCCGCCCGGCTGACCCAACCCCACGACCTCCCCACTACCGAGGACGGCAATGGTGGACACGCTGACCCGTCGCAGGTTCCTGCTCGCGTCCGGAGTGACGGGCGCCGCCGCGCTGGCCGCCGGCGCCGGCACCGTCGGCTGGCGGGAGATCGCCGGCCGGGCCGAGGCCGACCCGCTGCCGGCCGATGCGAACGTCCTCGTCCTGGTCACCCTCTACGGCGGCAACGACGGCCTCGGCACCGTCGTGCCATACGCGGACGGCGCCTACCACGACGCCCGACCCGAGCTCGCGTACGGCCCGGACGAGGTGCTCGCGCTCGACGGCCAGCTCGGCCTCAACCCGGCGATGAAGGGCTTCAAGTCGCTGTGGGACGCCGACCGGCTGGCGATCGTGCGCGGCGTCGGCTACCCGAAGCCGGATCACAGCCACTTCCGCTCGATGGACATCTGGCAGAGCGGCTCGCCCGACCACCCGGCCGACACCGGCTGGATCGGCCGCTGGCTGGACGCGACGCAGCCCGACCCGCTGCGGGTCGTCTCGGTCGGTGCCACCCTGCCGCCGCTGGCGGTCGGCGCGAAGGCGGCCGGCGTGGCGCTGCCGCTGACGTCGTTCGAGGCGCCGGCCGGGCCGGTCGGCGCCGGCGTGCGGCAGCTCGCCGCCGCCGACCCGGCCGACCCGGCGAGCCAGGCGATGGCGGCCAGGGCCACCGGCGCTCTGCTGTCCGCGACCGCCACCTTCGGCCCGCCGCTGGACGCCGCAAGCGGCTCGTCCGACGACGACGATGACGACCAGAAGACCCGGGGCGCCTCCGCGGGTGGGCAGGGCGGGCTGGCCCGGCAGCTGGAGATCGTCGCCCGCTGCGTCAGGGCCGGCGTCCCGACCCGGGTCTACGCGGTCAGCCTCGGCGGGTTCGACACCCACGCCGACGAGAAGGGCACCCAGTCCAGGCTGCTCGGCGAGCTCGACTCCGCGGTCAGCGGCTTCCTCGCCGGCATGGACTCCGATCCCCGCGGGTCGAAGGTGGTCGTCGCGATCTACTCCGAGTTCGGCCGGCGGGTGGCCGCGAACGCCAGCCAGGGCACCGACCACGGCACCGCCGGCCCGCTGCTGGTCGCCGGCCATCCGGTGCGCGGCGGCTTCTACGGCGACCAGCCCAGCCTGACCTCGCTCGACGCCGGCGACCTCAAGGTCACCACCGACTTCCGGTCCGTGTACGGCACGCTGCTGGAGCAGGTCCTCGACACCGAAGCGGGCCGGGTGCTCGACGGCACCCGGCCCACTCTCGGCTTCCTCTGAGTCAGTTCTGCGGGTATTGCGGCTGGCGCATCCGGGCGAAGAACTCGTTGGACGGGCGCATCGCGAGCAGCACGAGCGTCGCCGCGTTCGCCAGCAGCACGATGATCCCGAGCACGCGGGCGAACGCCGGGGCGTCGTTGCCAAGGCCGAGCAGCCCGAGCAAGGTGAAGATGCCGACGATGACCCACGTCGTGATGCGGGCCCAGTTCTTGCCCTTGCGCAGGTTGATCGCGAGGAACACGTAGAGGGCCGCGATCAGCAGGGTGACGATCACCGCGAACACGACCGCCGCCGTGTAGACCGCATCGACGTCAACGGTCCGATTGGGGTCGGCGTCCCGGATCGCGTTCTTGTAGCCGGTGGAGTCGGCCAGCGTCACGACGAGGTTGATCAGGCTGAAGGCGATCGACGCGTACATCGCGTACGTCGCCCAGATGACCTCCTTCGGCGGCGGCAGGCTCGGCCGGGTCGGCTGGGCGCCGAAGCCCGGCGCCGAGTAGGGGTTGTAGGCCGGGGCGTTGCCGTAGGAGCCGGCGCCGGACGGGCCGCCCGCGTACGGCTGGCCCGGGCCGCCTTGCCCTTGCCCTTGCCCGGGGCCGTCCTGCCCGGGGCCGCGCTGGTCGCCGTAGCCCGGCTGGCCGCCGTACCCCGGCGCGCCCTGGTTGCCGTAGCCCTGACCGCCTTGACTGCCGTATCCCGGCGCGCCCTGGCTGCCGTACCCGGGCGCACCTTGCTCGCCGTATCCCGGCGCGCCCTGCTGCCGTACCCGGCGCGCCCTGGCTGCCGTACCCCGGCGCGCCCTGCTCGCCGTATCCGGGCGCGCCTTGCTCGCCGTATCCCGGCGCGCCCTGGCTGCCGTACCCCGGCGCGCCCTGCTCGCCGTATCCAGGCGCTGCCTTGCTCTCCGTATCCAGGCGCGCCCTGGCCGCCGTACCCCGGCGCGCCCTGCTCGCCGTATCCAGGCGCGCCCTGGCCGCCGTACCCCGGCGCGCCCTGCTCGCCGTATCCAGGCGCGCCCTGGCCGCCGTACCCCGGCGCGCCCTGCTCGCCGTATCCAGGCGCGCCCTGGCCGCCGTACCCCGGCGCGCCCTGCTCGCCGTATCCCGGCGCGCCCTGGCCGCCGTACCCCGGCGCGCCCTGCTCGCCGTATCCAGGCGCGCCCTGGCCGCCGTACCCCGGCGCGCCCTGCTCGCCGTATCCAGGCGTGCCCTGGCCGCCGGGGGCGCCTTGGTCGCCGTATCCCGGCCTGCCCTGGTCGCCGTATCCGGGCGCGCCCTGGCTGCCGTACCCCGGCTCGCCGTACCCAGGTCCGCCCTGATTGCCGTAGTCCGGCGCACCCTGGCCCGGGGCGCCCTGGCCGCCGTACCCCGGCGCACCCTGGTCGCCGTAGTCGGGCGCACCCTGGTCGCCGTAGTCGGGCGCACCCTGGCCCGGCGCGCCCTGTTCGTGGTCCGGCGTGCCGCCCTGGGTCGGGTTGCCCTCGTAGCCGGGCGCCGACGGGTAGCTCTGCTGGCTGGCCTGCCCGGAACCCGACGGGTAGCTCTCGGACTCCGGCGGCGGTGGTGCGTCCGGGTATCCGGACTGCTCTGGTGGTCGATCCTCCGACCGACCCGGGTCCTGCGGCGTGCTCATCGGTCCCTCCTGGGCTAGCTATCGATGTCAGCGTGCGTCGAGTCCCGAGGAGTAGCGTGCCCCGCCTCGCCGGCACCGTACCGCTCCACGCCAACTCCGCGATGATCGTCCCGGTCGCGGACACGCCGTGCGCAACGCCCGGGAACGCGACCGGCGAGCAGGCACACTTGTGCCGTGTCGATCGAGGCTGATCCGGAGGCCGGCGCGACCAGGGCGCCGCACTGGCCGCGGCAGAGCCGGCTCGCCACGGCCGCGCTGGTGCTCGGGATCCTCGCGATCCCGTTCGGGCTGCTGGTCTACCCGGGCGTGCTGCTCGGTGCGGTCGCGGTGGTCTGCGGTGCGCTCGGCCTGTTCGCCACCCGCCGCGACCGCGCGTTCGGCCGGGCCAGGGCCGGCATCGGCCTCGTCGCGGGCGTCGTCGCGCTGACGATCGCGCTGTGCCTCGGCTGGCAGGGCCTGCGTACGGTCCGCGACTGCCAGGACCGCCTCGGCCATCGCCCCGACCACGCCGAGATCCAAGCCTGCATCCAAGCCGGCCTCTAGCCGGGCCGGCGGGGTCGTCAGAGCCAGAGCCAGCGGCGGAACCAGCGGGCGACGATCCGGTCGACCGCGGCGGCCTCGGCGGTCTGCGGAGCGGGGTCGGTGCCCGGCTCGGCGGCGAGCGCGTGCTCCAGCCCCGGCACGGTCTCCAGCACCGAGCCGGGCAGCGCCGCGTGCAGCGCGGCCGCCGGTTCGAGGATCCCGTCCGGGCTGTCGTTCTCGCCGACCACGATCTGCGTCGGCGCGGTGAGCGACCCGGCCCTGGCGACGAAGTCCAGCCGCGCGGCGATCTCCTCCGAGGCCGGGCTCCACGCGTAGTCGAACCCGTACCGCCGGCCGTTGGCGACGACCAGCGGCCGCAACCGGATCACCGGGCTGACCAGCGCGACGGCGTCCACCGCCGTGGTCGCCGCGACCTCCTGCGCGACCAGCGCCCCGATCGACCCGCCGAGCAGGCCGAGCCGCCCGCCGCCCAGCCCGTGCTCGGAGCGCAACCGCGCCAGCGCGGCCGGGAACTCCTCGGCCGCACCGAACACGATCGGCCCGTAGACCTTGAGCACCGCGTCCTCGTAGCCGAGCTTCTCCAGCCCGCCCGGCGGCGTGCGCGCTCCGGACAGCGGCAGCCCGAGGTAGACCCGCCAGGCGTCGAGCCCGGCCAGCGGCAGCGCCGCCGCCATCGCCCGCTCGGTGCGCGGCGGGTCGTTGAGATGCCAGGCCACCACGGTCGGCGCGTCCGGCCGATCGGTCTCCGGCGGCAGCACCACGTACGGAACGCCGGCAGCAACGCCCTCCATCGCGACCTCCTCACCCTCAATTGGACGCCGTCCAGTTTAATTGGACAACGTACAATTGTCGACCGTGCGAACCCCGGGACAGCGCGCCGGCCTCAGCCGGGCGGCCGTGCTGACCGCCGCCCGGGAGCTGGCCGCGGAGCAGGGCGCCGACGCGCTCTCCATGCGCGCGGTCGCCCGCCGGCTCGGCGTCGCCCCCAACGCGCTCTACTCGCACGTCGCCGGCCGCACCGACCTGGTCGACCAGCTGCTCGACGACCTGCTCGCCGGCGTCCGCACCCCGCAGCCGGGAGCCGACCCGGTGGCCGGTATCGAGACGATCATGACCAGCACCTACCGGACGCTGACCGCGCATCCCGAGCTGGTGCCGCTCTACCTGCAGCGGCAGGGCGCCCGCGGGCCGAACGCGGTCGCGCTCGGCGAGGTGCTCGACGCGCTGCTGGCCAGCGCCGGCGTCGAGGATGTTCCGGACGCGCGACGGGCGCTGATCGTGCACGCGATCGGGTTCGCCGCGTTCGCCGGCAGTGACGTGCTGCCGGCCGACATGCCGGTCACCGCGTTCGCCAAGAGCCTGCGCTGGCTTCTCACCGGCATGACGAAGGCCCCCACCCCGCAACGGGGTGAGGGCCTTCGCGACGGCGCTAGACCGTGAGCGTGTTCGCCGACTGCACGGACAGCCCGCTCCGGTCGTCGAGCAGGTCGACCACGACCGTGTCGCCGTCCCGGATCTCGCCGGCCAGCAGCGCCTTGGCCAGCCGGTCGCCGATGGCCGACTGCACCAGCCGGCGCAGCGGCCGGGCGCCGTAGACCGTGTCGAACCCGGTCAGCGCCAGCCACTCCTGGGCCGCGTCGGTGACCTGCAGGGTGAGCCGCCGCGCGGCCAGCCGGTCGCCGAGCGCCGCCACCTGGATCCCGACGATCCGGGACAGCTCGTCCATGCTCAGCGCGTCGAAGACGACCAGGTCGTCGAGCCGGTTGAGGAACTCCGGCTTGAAGTGCTGGCGCACCACCGACAGCACCGCGTCCCGCTTGGACTCCTCCGGCTGCATCGGGTCGGCGATCAGCTGCGAGCCGAGGTTCGAGGTCAGGATCAGGATCGTGTTCCGGAAGTCGACCGTGCGGCCCTGGCCGTCGGTCAGCCGCCCGTCGTCGAGCACCTGCAGCAGCACGTCGAAGACGTCCTGGTGGGCCTTCTCCACCTCGTCCAGCAGCACCACGCTGTAGGGCCGGCGCCGCACCGCCTCGGTCAGCTGACCGCCCTGCTCGTAGCCGACGTAGCCGGGCGGAGCACCGACGAGCCTGGCCACGGAGTGCTTCTCCGAGTATTCGCTCATGTCGATGCGGATGATCGCCCGCTCGTCGTCGAACAGGAAGTCGGCCAGCGCCTTGGCCAGCTCGGTCTTGCCGACACCGGTGGGGCCGAGGAACAGGAACGAGCCGGTCGGCCGGTCCGGGTCGGACACGCCCGCGCGCGCCCGGCGCACCGCGTCCGAGACCGCGATCACCGCGCGCTGCTGGCCGACCACCCGACGCCCGAGCTCGTCCTCCATCCGCAGCAGCTTGGCCGTCTCGCCCTCGAGCAGGCGGCCGGCCGGGATGCCGGTCCAGGCGGAGACCACGTCGGCCACGTCGTCCGGGCCGACCTCCTCCTTGACCATCGCGGTCGCGGTGGTGTCCTCGGCCTCGGACGAGGCCTCGGCCAGCTCCTTCTCGACCGCCGGGATCTGCCCGTAGAGCAGCTGCGACGCGGTGGTCAGGTCACCCTCGCGCTGCGCCCGCTCGACCTGCCCGCGCAGGTCGTCGAGCTGCTTCTTCAGCTCGCCGACCCGGTTGAGGCCGGTCTTCTCCCGCTCCCACCGGGCGGTCAGCGCGGACAGCTGCTCCTGCCGGTCGGCGAGGTCGCGGCGCAGCTTCTCCAGCCGCTCCTTCGAGGCCTCGTCGGACTCGTGCGAGAGCGCCAGCTCCTCCATCTTCAGCCGGTCGACCGCGCGCTGCAGCTCGTCGATCTCCACCGGCCGGGAGTCGATCTCCATCCGCAGCCGGGAGGCGGACTCGTCGACCAGGTCGATCGCCTTGTCCGGGAGGAACCGCGCGGTGATGTAGCGGTCGGACAGCGCCGCGGCGGCGACCAGCGCGGAGTCGGCGATCTGCACCTGGTGGTGCGCCTCGTACCGGCCCTTCAGGCCGCGCAGGATCGCGATCGTGTCCTCGACCGAGGGCTCGCCGACCAGCACCTGCTGGAACCGGCGCTCCAGGGCGGCGTCCTTCTCGATCCGCTCGCGGTATTCGTCGAGCGTGGTCGCGCCGATCATCCGCAGCTCGCCGCGGGCCAGCATCGGCTTGAGCATGTTGCCGGCGTCCATCGCGCCCTCGGCCGCGCCCGCCCCGACGACCGTGTGCAGCTCGTCGATGAACGTGACGACCTGCCCGTCGGACTCCTTGATGTCGTTGAGGACGGCCTTCAGCCGCTCCTCGAACTCGCCGCGGTATTTCGCGCCGGCGACCATCGCGCCGAGGTCGAGCGCGACCAGCCGCTTGTCCCGCAGCGACTCGGGCACGTCACCGGCCACGATCCGCTGGGCCAGGCCCTCGACGACCGCGGTCTTGCCGACGCCGGGCTCGCCGATCAGCACCGGGTTGTTCTTGGTACGCCGGGACAGCACCTGCACGACCCGGCGGATCTCGGTGTCCCGGCCGATGACCGGGTCGAGCTTGCCGTCCCGGGCCGACGCGGTGAGGTCGACGCCGTACTTCTCCAGCGCCTGGTAGGTCCCCTCCGGGTCCGGCGATGTCACCCGGCTCGAACCGCGGACCTGCTGGAACGCACCGAGCAGAGCGTCCGCGGTGGCGCCGTGGCGGCGCAGCAGCTGGGCGACGGGACCGCCCTCGGCGGCCAGGCCGACCAGCAGGTGCTCGGTCGACAGGTAGTCGTCCGACAGCTCCTCGGCCTGCTTGACCGCGGCGGTCATCACCTTGTGCAGGTCGCGGCTGAACTGCGGCGCGGACACGGTGGCCCCGCTCGCGCTCGGCAGCCGGCCCTGCAGGGCGTCGTTCTCGGCGCGCACGTCGGTCAGGTCGGCACCCACCGCGCGCAGCAGCGGGCCGGCGGTGCCGTCGGTCTGCTCCAGCAGCGCGCCGAGCAGGTGCGCCGGCTCGACCGCCGGGTTGCCCCGGTCGACCGAGTGCCGGACGGCTGCCGACAGCGCCTCCTGGCTCTTGGTGGTGAGCTTGTTGGCTTCCATCTACTCCGGTACTCCGCTCCGTGTTCGTTCCCTACGGAGTCAACGAGCCAGAAGTTGAGCCTGTTCCACTCAACTTCCGGCTCGCGAACCTTCTACCGCCGGCGGCCGGGCTTCCAGACCACCAGCGCCGTGGACGGCTTGCGGGCCTGCTCCAGCTCGGACAGCAGCGACTCGACCTGCCCCTGCAGCGCCTCGACCTGCTCCTCGAGCGCGATGATCCGCTTGATCCCGGCGAGGTTGACGCCCTCCTCCTGGGACAGCCGCTGCACCTCGCGCAGCAGCGCCACGTCCCGGGCCGAGTAGCGCCGGCCACCGCCGGGGGTCCGGCTCGGGTTGACCAGCCCGAGCCGGTCGTACTGGCGCAGCGTCTGGGCGTGCATGCCGGCCAGTTGCGCCGCCACCGAGATCACGAAGACCGGCGCGTCCTCCGGGAACTGGTTGACCCGGTGGTCACGCACGGCCGTCCACCGCCGCGGTGATCTGCGGCCGCGGGTCGTCCGGCTGGGCCGCCGCGTACTTCTCCAGCGTCTCCTTGGCGTCCGCGGGCAGGTTCTTCGGCACCGCGACCTCGGCCGTCACCAGCAGGTCGCCGGCACCGCCGGACCGCTTCGGCACGCCGCGGCCGCGGACCCGGAAGGTCCGCCCCGACGCCGTGCCGGCCGGGATCTTCAGCGTCACCGCGCCGTCCATCGTCGGCACCCGCACGGTCGTGCCGAGCGCCGCCTCCGGGAACGTCACCGGCAGGGTCAACGTGAGGTCGTCGCCCTTGCGACCGAACAGCTCGTGCGCCCGGACGTGCACCCGCACGTACAGGTCGCCGGCCGGACCACCGCGCTCGCCCGGCACGCCCTTGCCGGCCAGCCGGATCCGCTGCCCGTCGGCCACGCCGGCGGGGATCTTCACGGTGATCGTCCGGGTCTGCGTCGTCACGCCGGTGCCCCGGCAGTCCGGGCACGGGTCGTCGATGACCGACCCGGTCCCGCGGCACTCCCGGCACGGCTCGCTGAACGCGAACGCACCCTGGTTGCGGGTGATCAGGCCGGTGCCCAGGCAGGCCGGGCACTGCCGCGGCGCGGTGCCCGGGCGGGCGCCGTTGCCGGCGCAGGTACGGCAGGCGGCCGGGCTGGCCAGCTGCAGCGGGACGGTCACGCCGTGCACGGCCTCCGGGAAGTCGAGGGTCACCTCGGTCTCCACGTCGGCCCCGCGGGACGCCGCCGCACTCCGGCCGGCCCTGGTGTTCGCACCACGGCCACCGCCGAACAGGCCGCCGAACAGGTCACCCAGACCGCCGCCGGCACCCGGGTTCGCCCTGCTGGCGCCCTGCCCGAACAGGTCGTTCAGGTCGAAGGTCGTGCCACCGGCACCGCCGCCGCCCGGACGGAACCCGCCCGGGAAGCCGCCGCCCGGCATGCCGCCGCCGAACAGCGACCGCGCCTCGTCGTACTCGCGCCGGCGCGTCTCGTCCGAGAGCACCCCGTACGCCTCGGAGACCTCCTTGAACCGGGCCTCCGCCTTGGCGTCACCCGGGTTCTTGTCCGGGTGCAGCTCGCGGGCGAGCTTGCGGTACGCCTTCTTGATGTCCGAACTGGAGGCGTCCTTGGCGACGCCCAGGGCCTTGTAGTAGTCCTTCTCCAGGAAGTCCTTGGTGCTCACCGGGCGCCTCCTCTCCTACTCCGTGCTGTCGTCGTCATCGACCCGCGCGTCCGGGGCCGCGGTCGGGTCCTGTGTCGGGTCGGCCGGCTCCGGCGCCGGCTCGGCCACCGCCACCAGCGGCACCCGCAGCAGCCGGTCGCCGAGCTTGTAGCCGCGGCGGAGCACCGCCACGCAGGTCGGCTCGGTGACCTCGGCGCTGGTCTGGTGGGCCACCGCCTCGTGCAGGGTCGGGTCGAACCGGTCGCCGACCTCGCCGTACGGCTGCAGGCCGAGCTTCTCCAAGGTCGCCACCAGCTGGTCGGCGACCGCCTTGAACGCGCCGGTCAGGTCGCCGTGCTGGTTGGCCCGGTCGAGGTCGTCCAGCACCGGCAGCAACGCGGCCAGCACCGCGCCGGTGGCGGCCTCGACGGTCGCCGCCCGGTCCCGGTCGACGCGCTTGCGGTAGTTGGCGTATTCGGCGGTGACGCGCTGCAGGTCGGCGGTCCGCTCGGCCAGCGCCTGCTTCGCCGCGGCGAGCTCCTCGGCCGCCGGACCCGCCGCCGGGGCGGGCGGCCCCTCGGCGTGTCGAGGCCCGGCCGGGCCGGCGGGGCCGGGCGCGCTGCCCGGCCCCGCCGCACCCGGGGAGGCGACGCGCGGGGCGCCGGTCTCCGGGTCGATTCGCCGCCGGTCGTTCACCACGACCCGCCGCTCCTCAGGGTGCTGTTCGGTCACTTGCTGTCCTCACCGGGCTCGTCGACGATCTCGGCCTCGACCACGTCGTCGTCCGCCGCCGGCTGGCCGGTGGTGTCACCGGTCGGTCCGCCGGCGGCGCCGTCGGTGAACTGCCCGCTCTGCGCCGAGGCCTGCTGCTGCGCGTACATCGCGCCGCCGGCCTCCTGCGAGATCCGGGCGACCTTCTCCTGCGCGGCCTTGATCGCGGCGATGTCGCTGCCGCCCAGCGCCGACCGCAGCTCGACGAGCGCCTCGTTGAGCTCCGTCTTCTTGTCCTCGGGCAGCTTGTCGCCGTTCTCCGCGAGGAACTTCTCGGTCTGGTACTGCAGGGACTCGGACAGGTTGCGGGTCTCCGCCTCCTCGCGCCGCCGCTTGTCCTCCTCGGCGTGCTCCTCGGCGTCCCGCATCATCCGCTCGATGTCATCCTTCGGCAGCGCGGAGCCGCCGGTGATGGTCATCGCCTGCTGCTTGCCGGTCGCGGTGTCCTTGGCCGAGACGTGCACGATGCCATTGGCGTCGATGTCGAAGGTGACCTCGATCTGCGGGATGCCCCGCGGCGCCGGCGGCAGGCCGGTCAGCTCGAACATGCCGAGCTTCTTGTTGTACGCGGCCATCTCGCGCTCGCCCTGGTAGACCTGGATCTGCACCGACGGCTGGTTGTCCTCGGCCGTCGTGAAGATCTCCGACCGCTTGGTCGGGATGGTCGTGTTGCGCTCGACCAGCTTGGTCATCACGCCGCCCTTGGTCTCGATGCCGAGGGACAGCGGGGTGACGTCGAGCAGCAGGACGTCCTTGACCTCGCCCTTGAGCACGCCGGCCTGCAGCGCGGCGCCGACGGCGACGACCTCGTCCGGGTTGACGCCCTTGTTGGGCTCCTTGCCGCCGGTCAGCTCGCGCACGACGTCGGAGACCGCGGGCATCCGGGTGGAGCCGCCGACCAGCACGACGTGGTCGATCTTCGAGACGTCGATCTTGGCGTCGCGGACGACCTGCTGGAACGGGCCCTTGACCCGGTCGAGCAGGTTCTGCGTCATCCGCTGGAACTCGGCCCGGCTGAGCGTGACGTCCATGTGCAGCGGACCCTCGGAGCCCGCGGTGATGTACGGCAGGTTGATCGTCGTCGACTGCGCACCGGACAGCTCGATCTTGGCCTTCTCCGCGGCCTCCTGCAGCCGCTGCATGGCCATCTTGTCCTTGGACAGGTCGATGCCGTTCTGCGCGTTGAAGGTGCGCACCAGGTGCGCCACGATCGCCGCGTCCCAGTCGTCGCCACCGAGCTGGTTGTCACCCGCGGTGGCCTTGACCTGGATCAGGCCCTCCTCGATCTCCAGCAGGGAGACGTCGAAGGTGCCGCCGCCGAGGTCGAAGACCAGGATGGTCTGCTCGCGCTCGCCCTTGTCCAGGCCGTACGCCAGCGCCGCGGCGGTGGGCTCGTTGATGATCCGCAGCACGTTGAGGCCCGCGATCGTGCCGGCCTCCTTGGTGGCCTGGCGCTGCGCGTCCTCGAAGTATGCCGGGACGGTCACGACGGCGTCGGTGACCTCCTCGCCCAGGTATGCCTCCGCGTCCCGCTTCAGCTTCTGCAGCACGCGGGCGCTGATCTCCTGCGGCGTGTAGTTCTTGCCGTCGATCTCCTTCTTCCAGTCGGTCCCGATGTGCCGCTTGACCGACCGGACGGTCCGGTCGACGTTGGTGACCGCCTGACGCTTGGCGACCTCGCCGACCAGGATCTCGCCGTTCTTGGCGAAGGCAACCACGGACGGAGTGGTCCGCGAGCCCTCCGCGTTGGCGATGACCGTGGGCTCGCCGCCCTCCAGGACGGCGACCACCGAGTTGGTGGTGCCGAGGTCGATGCCGACCGCTCGTGCCATTATTGGTCCCTTCCCTGATGTACGTGGGTGGATCAGCAGAGCTGAGCGTACCCAACTCAAGCTTCCTGCTCACCCCAACGGGGCGCCGTCGGCCGATGTTCCCGGCGGGACCATTTCTTCCGGATCGGCGCGGGCCGGTGGCCGGGACCGACTGTCGGACGCACCGCACTGCGCGAGGATGGCGGGGTCCTTTACCCGCGGGAGGGGAGCCCCCGGTGCAGGTCCAGGTCCGCCACCAGCCGTCGTTCGCCGTCGCCCGCTGCCTGCTCGCCGCCGGGGAACCGCTGCGGGTGGAGTCCGGCGCGATGCTCGCCACGTCCTGGGGCGTCCAGATCGAGGCGAGCATGCAGGGCGGCCTGTTCCAGGGCCTGCGCCGGGCCGCGCTCGGCGGCGAGTCACTGTTCGTCACGACCTACACGGCCCCGCCGGGCGGCGGCTGGGTCGACGTCGCCGCCAACCTGCCCGGCGACATCGTCACCGTGACGGTCACCCCGGACCGGGCCTTCTACATCACCCGCGGCTGCTGGATCGCCAACGCGCACGGCGTGGACATGCAGACCCGCTGGGGCGGCTCGCAGAACCTGTTCGGCGGCGAGGGCGGCTTCGTCCTGCAGGCCACCGGGCAGGGCGAGGTCGTGCTCGGCTCGTACGGGGCGGTCGACACCCTCGACCTCGGTCCCGGCGAGGCGGTCACGATCGACTCCGGTCACGTCGTCGCGTACGACGCCGGCGTGCAGTCCCGGCTGCGGCGCGCGGTCGAGGGCCGCTCGGTCCAGTCGCTGAAGTCGGGTGAGGGGTTCGTCTTCGACTTCACCGGTCCCGGCCGGGTGATGATCCAGACCCGCAGCCTCCGCGCCCTGATCGACTGGCTGACCACCGAACTGCCGTTCTCCCGGAACTAGGGCGGCGCGGGTCCCTCCTAGGGTGGCGACCATGGACATCGGCATCGGACTGCCCACGACCCTGACCGTCGACGGACCGACCGTGGTCGCCTGGGCCCGGCGGGCGGAAGAGCGGGGGTTCGCCACCCTCGGCACGATCGACCGGCTCGTGTACCCCAACTACGACACGATCACCGCGCTGTCCGCGGCGGCCGGGGCGACCACCCGGATCGGGCTGTTCCCCGACATCCTGCTGGCGCCGATCTACGAGCCGGTCTGGCTGGCCAAGGCGACCGGCAGCCTGCACGCGATCTCCGGCGGCCGGCTCACCCTCGGTCTCGGGGTCGGCGGCCGGGCCGACGACTTCGCCGCCGCCGACCGCCCGTACGACGAGCGCGGCCGGCTGATGGACGAGACGCTGGAGCTGCTGCACCGGGCCTGGGCGGGTGAGCCGGTGGCCGGCGGCCAGTTCGCGGTCACGCCGCCGGTGCCCGGCGGGCGCGTCCCGGTCATGGTCGGCGGCAACGGACCCGCCGCGATCCGCCGGACGGTCCGGTGGGCGGACGGCTGGACCGTCGGCGGCGCCTCCGCGGCCCAGGCGGGCGAGCTGGCCGGGAAGGTCGCCGCGGCCTGGCGGGAAGCCGGCCGGTCCGGCGAGCCGCGGCTGGCGGCGCTGATGTACTACGGCCTCGGCGACGACGACGCGCTGGCCCACTCCCTGCGGACCTACTACGGCTGGCTCGGCGACACGGCCGAATACATCGTGCAGGCGGCGGCCCGTACGCCGGAGCAGATCACCGAGCGGGTCCGCCAGTTCGCCGACGCCGGCTTCACCGACCTGGTCCTCGACCCCACGGTCCCGTCCCTCGACCAGGTCGACCGCCTTGCCGACATCGTCCTCTGACCCGCCGCCCCGGCCCGGCCACGGCCGCCGACCCCAGGCGCAGCCGCCCCGGCGGGCTCGTCCTCCGAGCGGCCGCCCGCTCAACCGTGCCGACCCCTTAGCCCGACCTCCGACGCCAGCCGGTCGTCCCCGCCGCCCCCGGAGGTCGTCTCCCGGGCCGTCCAGGACGCGGGTGTCGAGGTGTGACGGGGGGTACGTCGTCATGGCCCGGTGACGTGGGAGGCTCCGTGCGGGGCTGGCCGCGCGAGTGAAGTTACTCGCCGGTAGAGTATGCGTCCTCGTAGGTGGAGGAGGGTCCGTGACGGTTCGGCTTGTCCTCGGGTTGCTGTTCACCGTGGCGGCGTTGGCGATCGCGGGGCGGCGGGTGTGGTGGCTGTCCCGGCTGGTCCGCACGGGGCAACCGGCACCCGGGCGGATGGCCGGCGTCCCGTCCCGGCTGCGGGCCGAGCTGGCCGAGGTGCTCGGCCAGCGGAAGCTGCTCACGTGGTCGGTGCCCGGAGTCGCCCACTTCCTCACCTTCTGGGGCTTCATCGTCCTGATCCTGACGATCATCGAGGCCTGGGGCGGCCTGTTCGACCGCAACTTCCACATCCCGGGGATCGGCCGCTGGGCGGCGATCGGGTTCATCGAGGACCTGTTCGCGGTCGGCGTGCTGGTGGGCATCGTGACGTTCGCGATCCTGCGCATCCGGCAGGCGCCGGCGCGCAGGCAGCGGGACTCGCGGTTCTACGGCTCGCACACCCGCGCGGCCTGGGTGATCCTCGGGATGATCGCGCTGGTCATCATCACGCTGCTGATCTACCGCGGTGCCCAGATCAACACCGGCGTGTTCCCGTTCGGCGACACCCCGTGGGCGTTCGCGTCCTGGACCGTCGCCAAGGTGCTGCACCCGCTCGGGGAGAGCGCCAACGACGTCATCGAGACCGTGTTCCTGCTGGGCAACGTCGCGGTGATCCTCGCCTTCCTGGTCATCGTCGTGTATTCGAAGCATCTGCACATCGCGCTGGCCCCGCTCAACGTCGGCGCGAAGCGGGTGCCGGACGGGCTCGGCCCGCTGCTGCCGGTCACCGACGCCGCCGGCAAGCCGATCGACTTCGAGGACGCCGAGAACCTCGACGAGGACCAGGCGTTCGGCCGGGGCAAGATCGAGGACTTCACCTGGAAGGGCATGCTCGACTTCGCGACCTGCACCGAGTGCGGTCGCTGCCAGTCACAGTGCCCGGCCTGGAACACCGGCAAGCCGCTGTCACCCAAGCTCGTGATCATGGACCTGCGCGACCACCTGTTCGCGAAGGCGCCCTATCTCCTGGCCGGGTCGCCGGAGACCACTGCGGCAACCGGGGTGGACGAGGGCGGACCGGAGGCGGCCGAGGCCGGCGCGGCCCACGGCGGCGTCCCCGAGTCCGGCTTCTGGCGGGTGCCGGAGCCGGGCGCGGCCCAGGCCGACCGGCCGCTGGTCGGCACCGCCGAGGAGGGCGGCGTGATCGACCCGGACGTGCTGTGGTCGTGCACCACCTGCGGCGCCTGCGTCGAGCAGTGCCCGGTCGACATCGAGCACGTCGACCACATCGTCGACATGCGCCGCTACCAGGTGCTGATCGAGTCGGCGTTCCCGTCCGAGGCCGGCGTGATGCTGCGCAACATCGAGAACAAGGGCAACCCTTGGGGGCTGAACGACTCCGCCCGGGAGGAGTGGACCGCCGATCTCGACTTCGAGGTACGCCGGGTCGCGCCGGGCGAGCCGATCCCGGCCGACGTCGAATACCTGTTCTGGGTCGGCTGCGCCGGCGCGCTGGAGGACCGGTCGAAGAAGACCACCCGCGCGTTCGCCGAGCTGCTGCACGCCGCGGGGGTGGAGTTCGCGATCCTCGGCGCCGGCGAGACCTGCACCGGCGACCCGGCGCGGCGGCTCGGCAACGAGTTCCTGTTCCAGATGCAGGCCATGCAGAACGTCGAGACGCTCAACTCGATCGGCGCCACCAAGATCGTCGCGACGTGCCCGCACTGCTTCAACACGCTCGCGAACGAATACCCGCAGAACGGCGGCAACTACGAGGTCGTCCACCACACGCAGCTGCTCGGCCGGCTGGTCGAGGAGGGCCGGCTGACCCCGGTCACGCCGATCGACCAGCTCGTGACCTACCACGACCCGTGCTACCTGGGCCGGCACAACAAGGTCTACACGCCGCCGCGGGAGGTGCTCTCGACCGTCCCGGGCCTGCGCCAGCAGGAGATGCACCGGTGCAAGGAGCGCGGCTTCTGCTGCGGCGCCGGCGGTGCCCGCATGTGGATGGAGGAGAAGATCGGCAAGCGGATCAACGTCGAGCGGGTCGACGAGGCGCTCGCCCTCGATCCGGACGTCGTGTCCACCGCCTGCCCCTACTGCATGGTCATGCTGTCCGACGCGGTCACCGCCAAGAAACAGTCCGGCGAGGCGCGCGAGGACGTCGAGGTCCTCGACGTGGCCCAGATCCTGCGCCGGTCGCTGGCCGTCCCGGACCCGGTCTCCGACTGACCGCCCTGCGGGCAGCGGCGTGATGGCAGACTGACGACATGGCATTCACGCCGCCGGACAGCCCTCGGCGGCGCGACCGCGGCAAGGAAGAGGCCGCCCGCCGGCAGCGTGCCCGCCTCGCGCGCGATCTCGGCGACGAGCACGGTCAGGCCTGGGCGCACCAGACGCCCCGCCCCAAGCGAAGCAAGTTCACCCTGATCGTCGGCGCGATCTTCATCGCGTTCGTGGTGCTCGGCGCGCTGCCATTGGTGCTGCGCAGCGGCGACGGACAGCTGGTCCAGCCCAACTGCAGCACCCCGGCGGTCGCCACCGGCCCGGCGAAGATCAAGCCCGGCACGGACTTCGCCTGGCAGGCGGCCGGACCGCAGCAGGGGCCGTACGTGCTCGCCCTTGACGCGGCATCGGTGACCGGTCCGGTCGGCGGCCCGATCAGGCCGGACAACGGCCGGGTGCTGTCCGCACCGTTGACGCTGACCGGCTGCCGCTCCCCGCAGATGCTCGCGGCGGGGCCGGACAACAGTGGCCCGCACGAGGTCGCGCTGTTCCGACACACCGGCACCACCTGGACCCGGGTAGCCGTGTCCTTACTCGAAGTGTCCTAGCTGGTCACGGTCCGGTCGACGGCCTTGCGTCAATGCAAGGCGGATGCGAGGGTTGCCCCTCCCACGTACCCGTCAAGGAGCGTTCATGCCCTCACGCACGAGGAAGACGAGGTTGCTCGGCCTCGCCCTCGGTGCGGCGGCGCTTCCCGGCCTGATCCTGGTAACTGCCGACAGGACGGCAGCCGCGCCCGGATCGGCCAGCGGAGCGCGCCCCACGCCCGTACCGGCTTCACTGCAGACCGTCGACAAGGCCGGATCGCTCGCGCCCTCGCTGCGGAACGCCAAGGGCACCGTCACGGTGTCCGTCGCGCTCTCGGAGAAGCCGGTCGGCGCCACGGTCGCGCAGGATTCGCTGCGCACCGGCGGGCTGCCGTCCAAGGCGAGCCAGCAGGCGCAGACCAGGGCGGTCAAGGCGCAGCAGGACCAGGTGATCGGCAAGGCCGACTCGCTCGGCGCCAAGGCGCTCGGCCGGGCCAGCCGCGCGGCCAACGCGGTCGCGCTGTCGATCCCGGCCAGCAAGTTGACCGACCTGACCAAGATCGACGGCGTCGTGTCGGTGAAGCCGGTCGCGCGGTACGAGGTGACGCAGGATCAAGGCGGCTCCGGCAGTCTCGCCCAGGCGGCCGACTACCTGCAGGTCAACCCGGTACGGGAGCAGGGCTTCGACGGCACCGGCGTGAAGGTCGCCGTGCTCGACACCGGCGTCGACTTCACCCACGAATACCTGGGCGGCCCCGGCACCGTAGCCGCGTACACCGCGTGCTTCGCGCAGCACGACATCGCCCCGCGGGGCATGTGTGCCCGGTTGTTCGGCCCGACCGCCCCGAAGGTCAAGGGCGGCACCGACTTCGTCGGCGAGAAGTGGAACGGCGCGGCAGACACGCCGCCGCTGGCGCCCGACCCGAACCCGATCGACTTCGAGGGCCACGGCACCCACGTCTCCGACATCGCCACCGGCCGCAGCGCCGACGGCACGCACAAGGGCATCGCGCCGGGCGCCGACCTGTACGTGGTGAAGGTCTGCTCCTCGGTCTCCACCGCCTGCAGCGGCGTGGCGATGCTCGAGGGCATCGACTGGGCGCTCGACCCCAACGGCGACGGCGACATCTCCGACGCCATGGACGTCATGAACCTGTCCATCGGCACCGCGTACGGCCAGGAGCAGGACGACACGACCCTCGCGATCGACAACGCGGTGCACGCCGGTGTCGTCGCCGTGCTGTCCGCCGGCAACAACGCGGACCGGCCTTTCATCGTCGGCTCGCCGTCGACCGCGGCCCGGGCGATCAGCGTGGCCCAGACCGCGCTGCCGGACGACAAGCTGCAGACGATCGAGACCGACAAGGGCATCACGGTCCGCAACTCGCGGCTGCAGACCTGGAGCAGCCCGCCGAGCGGGACGATCACCGGGCAGCTGGTGCCGTCGGCCGACGCGCCGAGCACCACCGAGGGGTGCGAGGCGGCGGACTTCGCCAACTTCCCGGCCGGTGCCGTCGCGCTGATCCAGCGCGGCAGCTGCAACGCCTCGCTCAAGGCACAGAACGCGCAGGCCGCCGGCGCGTCCGCGGTGATCATCTGGAACAACGTGCCGGGGGACCCGCCGGACTTCTCCTTCGGCGGCGGGGCCGACGTCACGATCCCGACGTACACGATCTCGCAGGCCGACGGGCAGCGGCTGCTGGCCGCGGCCAAGGCGGGCACGGTCACCGTCACGATCGACCCGGCGAACGTCACCTCGCTGACCAACACCACGGTCGGCACGTCCAGCCGCGGTCCGGCGATCTCCGGCATCCGCCCGAAGCCGGACATCGGCGCGCCCGGCGCGTGGCTGTCCGCCGAGGTCGGCACCGGTGACGGGCAGACCAACTTCAGCGGCACCTCGGGCGCGGCGCCGGTGATCACCGGCGCGGCCGCCCTGGTGCTCGACAAGTTCCCGAGGACGACGCCGGCGATCGTCAAGACGCGGCTGCTCAACGCCGCGAGCACGGAGAACCGGACGCCGGACGCAGAGGCGAACCTCTACCCGACCCCGGTCACCCGGATCGGTGCGGGCGAGGTCAGGGTCGCGCCGGCGCTGACGAACTCCGGCGTACTGCTCAACAAGGCCCTCGGCTCCGGCAACGTCGGCTTCGGGCTGCCACACCTGACGGAGGAGAAGACCTTCTCGGCGGGCCTGTCGATCCGCAACACCGGCTCGACGGCGAAGACCTACCAGCTCTCGCCGACCTTCCGGGATGCCGCCGACGAGAACGCCGGCGTCACCGTCTCGACGCCGCCATCGGTGACCGTCGCGGCCGGCGGAGTGAGCTCGTTCACCGTCCAGGTGACGATCGACCCGGCGAAGCTGGCTGAGTGGCCGTTCACGCACTCGGCGGGCTTCACCGGCGAGGGCACCGCGCTCAACGGTCCGGAGTTCGACGGGCTGATCAAGGCGGTCGCGACCGACGAGACGCTGCACCTGGGCTGGACCGTCCTGCCGGAGCGCTCGGCCGACGTGTCCACCGCGGGCTCGGCCAAGGCCGGCTCGCAGATCACGCTCACCAACGCCTCGAAGGTGCTGGACGGCGCCGCGCAGGTGTTCGGACTGACCGGCACCAGCCCGAAGATGCCGAAGCCCGCCCCGGGCACCCCCGGCTCGCCGGGCTCGAACGCGGCCGTGATCGACCTGCAGGCGGCCGGCGTCCGTGACGACGTCGCCACCAACCTGATCCAGTTCGCCGTGGCGGGCTGGCAGCGGCAGACGATCCCGCTCTACCCGGCCGGGTACGAGGTCGACATCGACACCAACCGCGACGGCAAGGTCGACTTCGCGGTGTTCCAGCAGGAGGCGGTCGGCTTCGGTTCGTCCGGTCAGAGCATCGTCGTGGTGCTCAACGTCGCGACCGGTGCGGCGCAGACGTTCTTCTTCACCGACGCGAACTTCGACTCCGCCACCCAGGTCCTGTCCGCGCCGCTGTCGGCGCTGGGCCTGACCCGCGGCTCGACGTTCGACTTCTCGGTGCTGGCGTTCGACAACTACTTCACCGGCAACGTGACGGACGCGATCGTCGACCAGACCTGGACGGTCGGGTCGTCGAAGTTCGCGCTGCAGGGCGGCGCCGAGGCGATCTCGGTTCCGGCCGGGCGCTCGCTCAAGGTGACGGTCACCCGCAACGCTTCGGCGGGCGAGACGACCTCCACCGGCCTGCTGTTCCTGTACGACAACGCGGCGACGAGGGACGCACAGCCGGTGCGTATCAGCTAGTCGGTTCGCTCGTCAGGGGCCCGGTCGCTGCGGCGGCCGGGCCCCCTGATCTATGTCGGCCACCGTTGGAAGTTGACCCAGGACCGCGACGGCGTCGGCCCGCGCTGTCCCTGGTACCGCGACCCGTACGCACTGGAGCCGTACGGCTGCTCGGCCGGGCTCGACAGTGCGAACACGCACAGCTGTCCGATCTTCATTCCGGGGTGCAGGATGATCGGCAGCGTCGCCACGTTCGACAGTTCGAGCGTGATGTGCCCGGTGAACCCGGGATCGATGAACCCGGCGGTGCTGTGCGTCAGCAACCCGAGACGGCCCAGGCTCGACTTCCCCTCCAGGCGGCCGGCCAGGTCGTCCGGCAGCGTGACCACCTCGAGCGTGGACCCGAGCACGAACTCCCCCGGGTGCAGCACGAACGGGTCGTCCCCCTTGGGTTCGACGAGGGTCGTGAGGTCGTCCTGCTGCTGCGCGGGGTCGATGTGCGTGTACTGCTGGTTGTTGAACACCCGGAACCACCGGTCCAGCCGCACGTCGATGCTCGACGGTTGAAGGAGGCTCGGCTCGTACGGCTCGAGCCGCAGCCGCCCGGCCGCGACCTGAGCCTTGATGTCCCGGTCGGAGAGCAGCATCAGGCCTCCAGAGCTTTCAGCTGCCGCTTCAGCGCCACCTGCCGGTAGGCGGTCTCGACCAGCTCGGCGACCTCGGCCCAGTCGGGTTCGGTGCCGACGAGGTCGAGCGCCAGCCACCCGCGCGCCCCCCAGTACCACGGCTCGAAGAACCGCTTGTCCTCCATAAGGGCGGTCCGCTCGGCCGGGTCGGCCTTGAACGTCAGCGCGTACCCGGTCTCGCCGTGGTTGTCGTAGATCGCGAACATCTTCCCCCCGGCGCCGGCCCGGAAGCTCGGCCATCCCCAGGCCTCGACCTCCACCGCCTCCGGCAACGCCAGGCAGACCCGCCGCACCCCGTCCAGGTGCGGATCGTCGTCCGAGTACATCCTCGGGTGCGGCATCCGGACACCCTACGACCGTCGGTCGGCGGCCAGGAGCAGATCGAGCGCCCACTCGCACCACTCCAGGTAGGCCCGCTCGTAGCCGAGGCCGTTGTGCAGAGCAAGCCAGTTGCCGAACTCGGGCTGCCGCGGGCCGGGCGGCGCGCCGCCGGAGGCATCCACCAGCTCGCGGCGGAACTGCTCGTACTCGACCAGCCGAGCCCGGTGCCGCTCCGCCTCGGTGCGGAACAAGGCGGCGACCGCGTCGGGCTCCGCCACCCAGGCCGAGTAGGCCCGCAGCACGAGCTCGTCCCGGCCGGCGCGGGGCGGCGGCGTGCTCACCGCCCAGTCGGCCAGCGCACGCCGGCCGGCGCCGGTGATGCGGTAGGTCTTGCGCGCCCGCGGGCCGGGACCGGGCGACTGCTCGTGCGCGACGAGGCCGTCCGTCTCCAGCGCGGACAGGGTGGGGTAGAGCTGGCTGTGCGGCGCGGACCAGAAGAACGACACCGGCTCGCGCAGCGCGGCGGCGAGCTCGTAGCCGCTGCGGGACCGGCGGGCCAGCAGGCCGAGCACGGCGTACGCCACCGTCGGCCGCCCGCTGGCCTCACTATGTCTGTCCATACATAATGCTCCCATGCGTTCACCGTGGACCGCGCCGGTGCTGCTCGTGCTGCTGGCCGTGTCAGCCTGCACGAGCGAGCCGCCGTCCGCTCAGCCGCCGTCCGTGCCGGCGTCCGCGCCGTCGCCGTCGTCTGCGACCGCCTCCGCGTCTGCTGCGCCGATCCGATCGGCCGGGCTCGCGCAACGCTGCGGCGCTCCGGACGTGCCCTCGACGCTGCACCGCATCCGCAGCACCGACGGCGTGACCCTGTCGACGGCGTCGATCGGCACCGGGCCGCGAGCGGTGGTCCTGCTGCACCAGTCCGACGGCGACGCCTGCGGCTGGTGGTCGTTCGGCGGCCCGTGGCTGGCGGGGCAGGGGTACCGCGTTCTCATCGTCGAACTCCGCTGCTTCGGAGAGTCGACCTGCCCCGGATCGCAGCAGATCGGCGAACGGCTGGCCGACGTCCGCGCCGCCGCGTCCTGGCTGCGCGCGACCGGCGCACGTACGGTGTCGGTGGTCGGCGTCTCCATGGGCGGCACGATCGCGGCAGCCGCCGGGGCGGACGCCAGGGTGGCCGCCACCGCCGTGGTCGACGTGTCCGGCGAGCTCACCTCCACGCCGGTCCAGGCATCCCCGCCGCTGTCCGCTCGCGACGCGGTGCCGCGCCTGCGCTCACGGCTGCTCTACCTGACCGCCGCCCAGGATCTGGGCGTCGACCACACCGCCGACCTCGCCCTGCTCGCCCGCGCCCCGGCCGGCCGGGTGACGACGACCGTCGTCCCCGACTCCGGCGACCACGGCTGGGCCCTGCTCACCACCGACGGCCACACTCCGTCCCGCTGGGCCCGCGCCCTCGCCGCCTTCCTCCGCGCCGCCCCGGCCTGACCGGCGCACGGTATGCTCACCCCCGTACCTTCCCGCGGGTGTAGTTCAATGGCAGAACATCAGCTTCCCAAGCTGACAGTGGGGGTTCGATTCCCCTCACCCGCTCCGAGACCACGGGCATCGCTGGTGAGTTGGCATGTGCCGGGCCGTCCGCGGGACCGGCGTTGTTGCGGGGTGGGCGGTGGCATGCTTTCGGGATGCCTGTGACGGACCCGAAGGACGATCTCCGCAGATACCTGCAGCGCGGGCGGGAGGCGCTGCTGTGGAAGCTCGACGGGCTGTCCGAGTACGACGTGCGGCGGCCGCTGGTGCCGACGGGGACCAACCTGCTCGGTCTCGTCAAGCACGTGGCCGGCGTCGAGTCCGGCTACCTCGGTGAGACGTTCGGGCGGCCGTTTCCCGAGGCGCTGCCGTGGCTCGACGACGGCGCCGAGACCAATGCCGACATGTGGGCGACGGCCGACGAGTCCCGGGAGGACATCGTCGGGCTGTACCGGCGGGTGTGGGAGCACTCCGACGCCACCGTCGATGCGCTGCCGCTGGACAGCCTCGGCCGGGTGCCGTGGTGGCCGCCGGAGCACCGGGAGACCACCCTGCATCGGATCCTCGTGCACCTGATCGCCGAGACCGAACGCCATGCCGGCCACGCCGACCTGGTCCGGGAGCTGATCGACGGGTCGGCCGGACTGCGGCCGAACAGCAGCGGCCTGCCGACAGACGATTCCCAGTGGTGGGCGGACTACCGGGCCCGCGTGGAGCAGGCGGCCCGGGACGCCGGCGGCGTCAGCTGAGGCGGCGGACGGCCCGGATCTTGGGCCGCTCGGCTTTCCGCGGACAAGTACCGACTCGAGACGTCGTCGAGCCGCGGCGGGGTCTATCGCTCGGCCGCGGCGAGCGGCGTCGAGGTGGCCGGTTCGAGGTGGGGGCGGAAGGGGGCCGGGCCGCGGAGGGCGCGCAGGGAGTTGAGGATCGTGGCGAGGTCGACCAGTTCCTGGGTGAGGGCGCCTGCCACGGCCGGGATCACACCGGTGGTGGCGATCAGCATGAGACCGACGCTGAGCGCGATTCCGATCCAGATCGACTGCAGTGCGATGCGTAGCGTGTGCCGGCTTACGGCGATGGCGTCGACGACGCCGGTGAGCGAGTTCTTCAGGATGACGGCGTCCGCGGCGTCTCCGGCGGCGGTCGACCCACGCGCGCCCATCGCGATGCCGATGTCCGCGGCGGCCAGCACCGGGGCGTCGTTGACTCCGTCGCCGACCACGAGTGTGGGGCGCGGGGTCATGGTGGTCGCCAGGTCCACCTTGTCGCGCGGGAGCAGCTCGGCGTGGACCTCGGTGACGCCTGCGTGCTCGGCCATGGCTTGGGCGGTGCCCACGTTGTCGCCGGTCAGCATCGCGAGGC
This sequence comes from uncultured Actinomycetota bacterium, assembly GCA_963728945.1. Taxonomy (GTDB): domain Bacteria; phylum Actinomycetota; class Actinomycetes; order Mycobacteriales; family CADCTP01; genus CADCTP01. Next base: position 540,622 of record CAVSMA010000001.1, read on the forward strand.
GAGAGACACCGTTGCCGCGCAGCCAGGAGACGACGGCAGGGGCCTCCGGCCTGATCTCGTCGGCGAGGACGAGCATGCCGGCATACCGGCCGCCGACGGCGACGTGCGCGATCGCCTCACCGGACCTGACCGGGCCCTGGTCGGTCGGTCCGGCGACCGACTCGACGAAGCCGCGCTTTCCGACGAGCACCTCCCGGCCGTCGACGCGCGCGGCCACCCCGTTGGTCGCTTCCTCGCGGGCGTCGTCTGCCGGGCGTACCGGCAGGCGGCGCTGCGTGGCCGCGCGGAGGATCGCTTCGGCGAAGACATGGGTGGAGTACTGCTCCGCGGAGGCAGCGAGCGACAACAGCTCGTCGGCGTCGAATCCGTTGCGGGTGCGGATCTCGACCAGTTCCGGGTTGCCCTGGGTGAGGGTGCCGGTCTTGTCGAACGCGGCGGACCGGGTCCGGGCGAGTTGCTCGAGGACGCCACCACCCTTCACGATCACGCCGGCTCGTGACGTGCGGGACATTCCTCCGAGGAAGGCGACGGGCGCCGCGATCAGGAGGGGACACGGCGTCGCCAGGACCAGGACCTCGGCGATGCGGACCGCGTCTCCGGACACGAGGTATGCCACACCGGCGATGGCAATGGACACCAGGGTGAAGGGAATCGCGTACCGGTCGGCGAGCCTGACCACCGGGGCGCGGGACTCCGCCGCCTCCGTCACCAGCTCGACGATCTGCTGGTACTGGCTGTCGGTGCTGGAGCGCAGGGCCCGGATCTCCACTGCCAGGTCACCGTTGACCGACCCGGAGTACACCTCGTCGCCGCGCTCGCGGCTGACCGGCAGGCTCTCGCCGGTCAGGGACGAGTCGTCGAACGTGCCCGACTCGGACAGCAGCTCTCCGTCGACCGCGACGATCTCGGACGGGCGCACGAGCAGGACGTCGCCGACCTCGACCTCGGTGACCGGCACGTCCCGGTAGGAACTGGATCCGTCCGCGCCAGCCGTGACGACGTGGGCCACCTGCGGGGATCGGTCCAGCAGCGAGCTCAGGTCCTGCTTGGCACGGCGGGCGGCGTAGTCCTCCAGTGCCTCGCCGCCGGAGAGCATCAGCACCACGATCAGTGCGGCGACGTACTCGCCGACCGCCAGGGTGGCGATCATCGCCATGATGGCGAGCACGTCCAGGCCCCAGTGACCCCGCCTGATGTCCTTGACCATGCCGACGCCGGCCCAGCCGATCACGCCGGCGACGTACACCGTGGCGATCCACCGCGCGACATCGGACAGATCCGCCAGGGCGAGAACGAGATAGGCCAGCCCTACGGCGATCGTGAGCACAACCACCGGATATCGGGCGAAGCCTCGAACGATCCTCACGGGAGACCTACATCCGAGCCGTCGGGCGGTCCAGTGAGCGTGTCGGCGACCGCGACGTCGGCACGCGCCCGTCCAACGCCGGCCGGATCGAGGCGAACCGCGATGACGGCACCGGCCCAGGCTAGCCCCGGCGCCCGGAGCTGGTCCGACGGCGACGTCTGCATCGTCGGTCCAACTCCGGTGAGCGCCACCGGCCCTAGACTGGCGGCGGCAAGATCACGTCGTCGTCTGCCGGGAGCATTCATGGTCGTCGCGGTCGTCGGCGCCCGGGCGGCGGCGCTGTGAGGGCGGTCGTCCGGGGGATCTCGTGGCTCGGGATCTTCATCGGGATCTGTGTGGCGCCGCTGGTCTTCGCGCTGGTGAGCACGGATCGGGCCGGGTTGGGGTTCTGGACCGACTTCTCCGTCGCGCTCGGGTTCGTCGGGCTCGCGCTGATGGGCATCGAGTTCGCGCTGGTCGCTCGGGTGAAGACCGTTGCGGAGCCGTTCGGGACCGACGCGCTGGTCGACTTCCATCGGGAGATCGGCTACGTCGGGCTGGCCTTCGTGCTGATCCACGTCGCGCTGTCGGCGGACCTCAGCAAGGTCACGGCGTTCACCCCGGCGCAGACGCCGTCGCGGGTGTGGTTCGGGGCGATCGCGGCGGGTGCCCTGGTGGCGCTCGTGGTCACCTCGGTGTGGCGGCAGCGGCTGCGACTGTCGTACGAGCTGTGGCAGATCCTGCACGCCGTGCTGGCAGTGGTCGCGGTCCTGGCCGCACTGGTGCACGTGCTGCTGGTGAATTACTACGTGGACACCGTCTGGAAGCAGGTGCTGTGGGCGCTCATGTCGGCGGCGTTCCTCGGGCTGCTCGTCTGGGTGCGGGTGCTTCGTCCACTGCAGGTCCGCCGGCGGCCGTGGACGGTCGACCGGGTCACGCCGGAACGTGACCGCACCACCGTGCTCACCCTGCGCCCGGACGGGCACGACGGGATGCAGTTCGAACCCGGGCAGTTCGCGTGGATCACGGTCGGCCGGTCGCCGTTCTCGGTCACCGCCCACCCGTTCTCGTTCTGTTCCAGTGCCGAGGCGGACGGCAGCCTCGAGGTCGCCATCAAGGACGCGGGCGACTTCAGTTCCAGCGTCGCCACCGTCGACCCGGGAACCCGGGTCTACGTGGACGGCCCGCACGGCGTGTTCTCGATCGACCAGTACGAAGGCGCCGGCTTCTGCCTGATCGCCGGTGGCGTCGGGATCGCGCCGGCGATGAGCATGCTCGAGACGCTTGCCGACCGAGGCGACGCGCGTCCGGTCGTCCTGTTCGCGGGGAACCGCAACTGGGACAGCATCATCTTCCGCGAACGCGTCGACGCGCTGCTGGGGCGGCTCGACGTGACGCTGGTGCACGTGCTCGAGCAGCCGCCGGCGGGCTGGCCGGCGGAGACCGGGTACGTGACCGCGGACGTCCTCACCCGTCACCTGCCGCCCGCGTACCGGCGATTCCAGTTCTTCGCCTGCGGCCCGAACGCGATGCTCGACGCCGTCGAGACCGCGCTCGTCCGGATCGGTACGCCGGCCGACCGGATCCACACCGAACGTTTCGACTGGGTCTGAAGCAACGGAGGAGCAGCCGTGCGCCACGTCTACATGACCCGGATCGCGCTGGTGACGACGGTGCTCCTGGTGCTCGCCTGCCTGGCCTTCGCCGCCATCCAGAACTGACCCGCTCACCCGGCGCCCATCCCTACCGCCGGTTGAGCTGGATGTCGACCGCAGGAGGGTCGGCGAGCGTGTTGTGGACCGTGCAATGGGAGACGACGGCCAGGAGAGGCTCCAGGCGATGCTCGGGCACGTCGGCGGAGACGTGCAACCGGACTCGGATGGCCGCGATCCGAGCGGGTCGGTCGCCGGCCATCTCGTAGTCGGCGTCCACCCGGAGCGGGTCGGTCGGCAGGCCGTGCCGGGCCAGGTAGCGGCCGGCGTAGTAGGCGACGCAGCCGGCGAGGGCGGCGACGAGCAGCTCGGTCGGGGTCGGGCCGCGGTCGTCCCCGCCGTCGCCGGTCGGCTGGTCGACCAGGACGGTGTGGCCGCGGACGCTGATCCGGTATGCGTCGCCACCGACCGGCTCGACCGACAGGCCGCCGGGCACCGCGGGCTTCCCGTCAGCCCGAGTCCGGGCCGACGGCAGGTTCCCACTCATGGCAGCTGCACGTAGCCGTGCCGGGCCTTCCAGAGGAAGTACCGCTCGAAGCCGAGTTTCATCAGGTGGGCCTGCGGTCCGGGGATCAGCACACCGTGCTTGCGCGGCGGCATCATCCTGTCGGCCAGGATGATCACCCCGTTGTTGCCGGCGTCCATGACGCAGATGGCCGGGATGTCGGCGAACTCCTTCTGCTCGCCCGGAACCTCACCGCGGACCTGCGCGGCGATGTTGCGGGCGGCGATGTGCGCCTGCTGCTCGGTCGGGAAGCCGGTCTTGGGCACGCCGACCGGAACCGCGGTCTGCCAGGGCACCTCGACGGCCGCGGCGACGCCGACCGCGTACACGTCGTCGTACTTCTCGCTCTGGTACGTCGGCCGGACCGGCAGGAAGCCCTTGTCGTCCGCCAGGCCGGCCACCTTGCGCACCACGTCCTGCCCGGTGAACGGCGGCACGATCATGGCGTAGCGGAACGGGATCGCGCGGCCGTCGGTCAGCCGGACCGCACCCGGCTCGACGGCCTCCATCGCCACACCGGTGATTGCCTCGATCCGCTCCTTGCGCAGGAACATCCCGAGCAGGCTCTCGCCGTGCGGCAGCCCGCCGATGCCGAAGTGGCCGAGGAACGGCTCGGCGGTGACGTAGGTCAGCGTGACCCGCCGCTTGAGCCCCGCCTTGCGCAGCTGGTATGCGGTGTTGAAGAGGAACTCGTACGCGGCGCCGAAGCAGCCAGCACCCTGCGTCGCCCCGATGACGATGTCCCCGGGATCGGTGAGGAACCGCCGCCACGCCTCGCCGGTGTGGATCGCGTCCTCCAGCGTGGTGATCGTGTTGGCGTTCCCGCCAGGGCCAAGTCCCGGCACGGCGTCGACGTCGTTGCGGTAGCCGGTGGCGACGACCAGGTAGTCGTAGGACAGCCTGGCGGGGCCGGTGTCGACGACCTTCTCGACCGGGTCGATGTGGAACGCGGCCGCGTGCAGGAAGTCGATCCCGCGCGCGGCGAGCGTCGGCTCTACCGGGAACGAGAGGGCGTCCGGGGTCCGCTTCCCGAACGGCAGCCAGATCAGCGACGGGGTGAACAGGAAGCGGTCGCTCGGCGACACCACGGTCACGTCGACGTCGTCGTGCAACTCGTGCTTGACCGCCAGGGCGGCGGTCAGACCACCGAAGTTGCTCCCCAGCACGACCACCTTGGCTCGAGCCATGACGACCTCCCCGGGCTGTATGCGCCCTCGGGTCCAGGCTGCGTCCAGCTGAGCCGGCGCTGAAGAGGCGAACGTCCTCCGATTGGGTCGGCGGCGCCCGGTCAGGACCGCCGGATCCAGACGGCCAGCTCGAGCTGCACCTCCTTCGAGACCATGAACCCGACGGCGCTCCAGTGCGCGCCCCAGTCCGTGCGGTCGATCGTCGCCGTCCCGGTGAAACCGAGCCGGTCGGGTTCGGTGGCGGTGAGGCTGAGCGGGATGGTGATGCGCCTGGTGGTGCCGCGGATGCTCAGGTCGCCCGTCACGGCGAAGGTGGTCCCGTCGACCCGGTCCACCGCGGTCGAGGCGAACGTGATCGCGGGGTGGTGGGCGGCGTCGAGGAACTTGTCCCGGAGAGCCTTGTCGCGGCGGGGGTTGTGGGTGTCGATGCTGGCGGCCTGGACGGTCACGTGGACGGTGGACTTCGAGGGGTCGTCGCCGGACACCTGGGCATGACCTTCGAACGTACCGAAATGGCCGGGAACCCTGGTCGCCATGGTGTGGCGGGCCACGAAGCCGATCCGCGTCCGAGTGGGGTCGAGGACGTAGTCGCCGGTGAGGGTGGTCGTCGAGGTCATGCCTGGTCGCTCCTGGAGGAAGGGGCTGAGCCGGTCAGCGGAGTGGTGTCGAGATACCTGATCTCGTAGCGGCGCTCGGCGAACTTCCAGCCGTCGCCGGTACGCCGGTAGCGGTCGTGGTAGAGGGCGAAGTTCAGGTACGAGTTGCCGTCGTGGAAGCGGCCGAACTCGTGCACGTAGGTCCGGCCGGTGGCGGTGTCGCCGTCGAGGTGGACCGCGCCGGGATGCACGGTCTGCACGAAGTAGTCCCAGAGGCCTTGCATCCGCTCGATCCCCGCGCGGATCTCCGGTCGGCCGACGAACTCGACGTCGATGTGCGGCATCCGCCAGGCACCGTCGGGCGCGAACACCGACGCGAAGCGGTCGTAGTCGCGCATCATCCCGGCGTCGGTGAACTCGCCGCGCAGCGCCTCGATCTCGACGCGGTCGGCGATCGCCTGCAGGTCGGCCATGCCGTTGTCTCCTTGTCACATCGAGCGGGTTTGATCGGTCGTCAGGACGACACCGAGCGGCGGAGGAATGTGACCGATGGCGGAGTCGGATCGGTTGATCGAGGGGTTCGAGGAGAACCGGACCCGCCTGCGGGCGGTGGCATACCGGATGCTCGGCTCGTTCGCCGAGGCCGACGACGCGGTCCAGGAAGCGTGGCTGCGGCTGACCAGGTCGGACTCCGGCGAGGTCGACAACCTCGGCGCCTGGCTGACCACGATCGTGGCCCGGATCTGCCTGAACGTGCTGCGGACGCGGCGTACCCGCCGGGAGGAGCCGTTCGAGGTGCAGCTGCCCGACCCGGTCGTCAGCGACGGCGACCGGACGAGCCCCGAGGACGAGGCGCTGCTGGCCGACTCGGTCGGGCTCGCCCTGCAGGTGGTGCTCGACACGCTGACCCCGGCCGAGCGGCTGGCGTTCGTGCTGCACGACATGTTCGACCTGCCGTTCGACGACATCGCGCCGATCGTCGGCCGCTCCTCCACCTCGGCCAGGCAGCTCGCCAGCCGGGCGCGGCGCCGGGTACGCGGTGCCGACGTACCCACTCCCGACCCGGACGTCGGCCGTCAGCGCGAAGTGGTCGACGCGTTCTTCGCCGCCGCCCGCCGGGGCGACTTCGACGCGCTGGTCAGCGTGCTCGACCCCGACATCGTGGAGCGGGTCGACGCCGGACCTGCCCGCCCCGACATCACCCGGCTGGTGCGCGGGGCGTCGGTCGTCGCCGGCCGCGCGATCATGTTCGACCAGCCCTCGGCACGGCGTGCGGCCCGTGCTGGTCAACGGCGCCGCCGGTGTCGTCGTGACCGTCGGGGGCGAGCCGTTCGCGGTGATGGCGTTCACCGTCTCCGGCGGCCGGATCGTGGAGATCGACGTGCTGGCCGACGCCGGCCGCCTTAATCGCCTCGACGTGGCGGGCAGGAACGCCTGACGCTGTGCGGGTGATGGACGCGGACGAGGTGCGGGAGTCGTTCCTGGGGTTCTGGCGCCAGCGCGGGCATGCGCCGGTCGCACGGGCGCCGCTGGTGTTGTGGGGTGATCCGTCCACGCTGTTCACCGGGAGCGGCATGCAGGGACTGCTGCCGTACCTGCTCGGCGCCGAGCACCCGGCTGGGCATCGGCTGGTGAACAGCCAGCCGTGCCTGCGCGCGCACGACATCGACGACGTCGGGGACAGCCGGCACACCACGTTCTTCGAGATGCTCGGGAACTGGAGCCTCGGCGACTACTTCAAGGCCGAGCAGCTGCCGGCGGTGTGGGAGTTCTTCACCGGTACGGTCGGCCTCGACCCGGCGCGGATCCACGTCAGCTGCTTCGCCGGCGACGCCGGGCACGGCATTCCGCGGGACGACGAGACTGCGCGGATCTGGCGGGAGCTGTTCACGGCGGCCGGGCTGGACGCGACGGAGGCCGACCTCGGTACGGAGCAGCGTGCGGCGGAGATCGGCAGCGGCGGAGCGCGGATCGCCTTCTACGGCGAGAAGAACTGGTGGAGCCGGGGCGACTCGATCGACACGACGCCGGTCGGCGACCCGGGCGGGCCGGACTCCGAGGTCTTCTACCTCTACCCGGACGTCCCGCACGACCCGGCGTTCGGGGCGCGGTGCCACCCCAACTGCGACTGCGGGCGCTACCTGGAGATCGGCAACTCGGTGTTCATGGAGTACCTGCGGACGCCGAACGGGTTCACCCCGCTGCCGCGGCGGAACGTCGACTTCGGCGGCGGGCTGGAGCGGATCACCGCGGCCGCGATCGACAGCCCGGACGTCTACCGGATCAACCTGCTCCGGCCGATCGTCGACCGGCTGGCCGAGCTGGCCGGCACCAGCTACGAGCAGAGCAGGTACGGGCTGCGGGTCGTCGCCGACCACTTGCGCGGAGCGGCGTTCCTCGTCGCCGACGGGGTGCGGCCGGCCAACAAGGAGCAGGGGTACGTGCTGCGCCGGCTGATCCGGCGCGCGGTCCGGGTCGCCCACTCCATCGGGCTGACCGAGGACTTCCTCGCCGAGGTGGTGCCGACGGTCACCGAGCTCTACCGGGACAGCTACCCCGAGGTCGCCGCGAACGCCGAGACGACGGTCGCCGTGCTCGCCGGCGAGGAGCAGCGGTTCCGGCGGACGCTGGCGCGCGGACTGCGGCAGCTCGAGTCGTACCGGCTGCTCACCGGCGACGACCTGTTCACCCTGTACGACAGCGCCGGGTTCCCGGTCGAGCTGAGCACCGAGGAGGCGCGGGCCCGCGGGATCGAGCTCAGCCCGGACTGGCGGGCCGAGTTCGACGCGCGGATGGCCGAACAGCGGGCCCGGTCGCAGGCGGCCCGCAGGCACTGACGTCCGAACCGTACAAGCCCGGCGGTCGGACCTCCCCGCAGACTGGCCTGCGAACCGACCGAAGGAGGACCCGTGCAGATCCAGCACATCTCGAGCTTCGCCGTGATCACACCGGATCCGGCCGTCAGCCGCCGGTTGTATGTGGACGCGCTCGGCCTGCCGCTGCAGGCCGCGGACGGCGACGACTACTTCCACAGCGAAGCCGTCGGCGGCGCCAAGCACTTCGGGGTCTGGCCGCTGGCCCAGGTGGCCCAAGCCTGCTTCGGCAGGCCCGAATGGCCGTCCGACCGGCCGGTGCCGCAGGCGAGCATCGAGTTCGAGGTCGAGGACGCGGCCGCGGTCGAGGCGGCCGCAAAGGAAATGGAGGAGCGGGGCTACCCGCTCCTCCATCCGACCCGGCAGGAGCCGTGGGGCCAGACCGTGGCCCGCCTCATCAGCCCCGAGAACCTGGTCGTCGGCATCTCCTACGCGCCCTGGCAGCACTGAGTCCCGGCCGGGCGGGTACCGCAACTGTCCGGCGGCGCCGGCGACGCCCGGACCCGCCCTACGCGAGCGCCTTCTGCTTGATCTGGTCGAACTCGGCCTGGGTGATCGTCCCGCTGGCGAGCAGCTGGTTGGCCTTCTCGATCTCGCTGGCCGGTGCCGCGCTGCCGGCGCCGTTGCTGGCGGCCACCGTCCGGATGCGGTCGTCGAACTGTGCCTGCGCCGCCCGGACCTCACGGTTCCTGCGCTCGGCCATGCTGCCGGCCGTAGGCGATGAGGTAGACGAGCACGCCGATGTACGGCAGCACGATCACGAAGACGACCCAGAGCGCCTTCATCCACCCGGACATGTCGTCCCGCCGGAACATGTCGATGAAGACCGTGATGAGCAGCCAGAACCACAACACCCAGAGGAAAAAGATCATCATGGTCCAGAACGCATTCAGAAGCGGGTAGTCCGCCGCGAGCACCATGCCCGTGCACCTCCTGTCCAGGACCGTCCCGCTGCGGGATCGATCTGGTGGTATGCCGCGTGAACCGGCCGGCCCGGCGTACGAGTCGGACTTGCCTGCAGCGGCCGAACCTGACGGTGCTCCGGGTGAGGGCCCCGATCCTCATCCCCAACGGATGATCCAGGCGTCGGCTCAGTCGCGCTGGATGAGGCACCCGGGTACGGCGACGGCGAGGCTCGGGCCGGCGACCGTGGAAGGGGCGTTGGCGATGACGAGTGGCAGCGAACCGACCCTGTCGCGCAGCGCGGCCCGGCAACTGCTGCTGCCGCTCGCGCTCGCCCAGTTCATCTGCAGCTTCGCCGGCTCGAACATGAACGTGATGATCAACGACATGAGCCAGGACCTCGACACCACGGTCCAGGGGATCCAGGTCGCCATCACTCTCTTCCTGCTGGTCATGGCCGCGCTGATGATCCCCGGCGGCAAGCTGACCGACCTGTACGGGCGCAAGCGCTGCTTCACCGTCGGCCTGGCCGTGTACGGCGTCGGTGCGCTGGTCAGCGCCGCCTCGCCCGGGCTCGGCGTGCTCATCCTGGGCAACTCGATCCTGGAGGGCGTCGGCACCGCGCTGCTGATCCCGCCCGTCTACATCCTCACCACGCTGCTGTTCACCCAGGTCACGTCGCGGGCGCGGGCGTTCGGCGCGATCAGCGCGGCCGGCGGGATCGGCGCCGCGGCCGGCCCCCTGCTCGGCGGGCTCATCACTGCCGCGCTCAGTTGGCGGGCCGCGTTCGTCTTCCAGGCCGCGGTCATCGCGCTGATCGTGCTGCTGACCCGGCGGCTGCACGACCCGCTGCCGGCCGACCCGAGCCGGCCGTTCGACATCGGCGGCGCGGTCCTGTCGGCGCTCGGGCTGATCCTGCTGGTGCTCGGCATCCTCGCCGCCGACAACAACGGCTGGCTGATGCTCGGCCTGCTCGTCGCCGGCGCGCTCGTGCTCGCCTGGTTCTTCGCCTCGATCCGGCGCAAGGAACGGGCCGGCCGGGAGCCGCTGGTGGCGAGCTCGCTGTTCCGCAACCGCACCTCGAACCTCGGCCTCGTCACCCAGAACGTCCAGTGGCTGCTGCTGCTCGGCACCTCGTTCGTGGTCTCCGCCTACCTGCAGGTGGTGCGCGGCTACGACGCGATCCAGACCGGCGTGATCTTCACCGCGACGACCGTCGGGCTGCTGCTGTCCTCGCTCGGAGCCGAACGGTTCGCCAGACGGCGGTCGCAGCGCACGCTCATCCTGATCGGGTTCGTCGTCACGATCGTCGGCATCGGCGTACTGATCGCGCTGGCCGGCACCCAGGACAGCCCGTGGGCGTTCGCACCCGGCCTTTTCCTGATCGGCTTCGGGCTCGGCGGCATGCTGACCCCGTCGGTCAACGTCGTGCAGTCCAGCTTCCCCGAGGACCAGCAGGGCGAGATCTCCGGTGTCTCCCGGAGCGTGTCCAACCTCGGTTCCTCGCTGGGCACCGCGATCGCCGGCACGATCCTCGTCGCCGGGCTCACCAGCGGCGCGTACGCCGTGGCGCTCGGCACGCTGGCCGGCCTCGGCGTGATCGGGCTGATCGCCGCGGCGCTGCTGCCGACCCGGCTGGTGCCGGCCGGCTCGGCCGCGCCGGTCCCGCACGACCTGCCGGGGTGACCGCCGTCCGGGTCAGCGGTGCCGGGCATACCGGGTCGGGGTGGTGCCGAGCATGCGGCTGAAGTGCCGGGTGAGGTGCGACTGGTCGTAGAAGCCGGCCTCGGCCGCCACCGCGGCCGGCGGTCGGCCGTCGAGCAGCAGCCGCCGGGCCAGGTCGACCCGGCGGCCGGTGAGGTAGCGGTGCGGCGGCAGGCCGTACTCGCCGGTGAACGCGCGGACCAGGTACGCCGGCGAGTGACCCAGCCGCGCCGCGGCGTCCACGAGCGACAGTCCACTCGGGACGGAGGCGTCGATCAGCTGGCGCAGCCGGTCGGCCAGGCCGGCGTCCCGGACCGAGGTCGCGTGTGGACGGTCGGTCAGGTGCTGGCGGAGCCGGTCGGACACCAGCGCCAGCCGGGACTCCGACTGCAGCGCCTCCCCGGGCGAGCGCAGCGCGGCGTGCAGCCGGGAGATCCGGTCCCGCAGCGCGGCGTCCCGCAGCGCCGGCGCGTCCACCGCCCGACCGGCCAGGGCCGGGTCCAGCAGGTCGCCCTCGAGGTAGAGCACCCGCTTGCGGAACCCGTGCGGAGTGGCCGCCCGGCCGTCGTGCGGCACGTGCGGCGGCAGCAGCGTGACCAGCGACCGCACCGCGCCGTGCGAGCGCCGGTGCAGGTCGAAGGTGATCACGCCGTCGTCGACGAGCAGCAGCGTCCAGGTGTCGTGGGTGTGGGACGGGTAGGCGTGGTCGGTGAACCGGGCGTGGAACACCTCCGCCACGCCAGGGACGTCGGGTCGCCACGCGACCGTGTCCGCGGCCACGTCAAGAACGTACAAGACGGGGGTCGGGGCGGACCGGGATCGTGAACCGGTGCGCTTCGACACCAAGATCGCCGTGCTGCTCCGGGACGACCTGGTCGGCTGGCAGCAGCTCAACGTGACCGCGTTCCTCGTCTCCGGCCTGGCCGCGACCCGGCCGGAGCTGATCGGCGAGCCGTACGAGGACGCCGACGGCACGCCGTACCTGCCGATGTTCCGGCAGCCGGTGTTGGTGCTGGAGGGGTCGAAGGAGGTGCTCACCGCGGCCCACCAGCGGGCGGTCGCCCGCGAGCTGCCGCTGTCGGTCTTCACCACGGACCTGTTCGACACCGGCTTCGACGCGGCCAACCGGGCCGCGGTCAAGGCGGTGCCGCGGGACGCCCTCGACCTGGTCGGCCTCGCCCTGCACGGTCCGAAGAACGCGGTCGACAAGGTGGTCAAGGGCGCCCGCCTGCACAGCTGACCGTTGGCGCGGGCACCCTCGTCCAGCGAGGCGCCGTCGGGTCGCCGGAGATGCCGTGGCCGGGTGGCCCCGCAACCGCTCCGACCGCGGTGAGATGCGAAGCTCGGGGCATGACCGAACGGAACGTCCTCGGCGGCGAGCTGGAGGAGTGCGGGACCGACCCGCTGACCGGCTTCTACCGCGACGGCTGCTGCACGTCCGGCCCCGAGGACCTGGGCAGCCACACCGTCTGCGTGGTGCTGACCACCGAGTTCCTGGAGTTCCAGCGGCAGGTCGGCAACGACCTGGTCACCGCCCGGCCCGAGTACGGCTTCCCGGGCCTGACCGCGGGCGACCGGTGGTGCGTGGTCGCCGTCCGCTGGCTGCAGGCATACCAGGCCGGGGTGGCGGCGCCGGTCGTGCTGGCCGCGACGAACGCGAGGGCGATGGAGGTCGTCCCGCTCGACGCGCTGCGCGAGCACGCCGTGGACGTACCGGCCGACCCCAGTTCGCTCACCGGCGACTGAGCCGTCCGACGCAACCACGCGGCGGAGGGGTTCCTCGCCGGCTGCGGAGGAGGAAGATCGCGCCAGGTCCCAGCGAGGAGCGCCCCATGACCGAGTCCGCCATCCCTGTCGTGTTCATCCACGGTCTCTGGCTGCATCACACCAGCTGGAACCAGTGGCTGGACCTGTTCACCGAGCGCGGGTACGCGCCGGTCGCCCCGCCCTGGCCGGGCGAAGCGGCCACCGTCGAGGAGACCAGGGCGAACCCGAAGCCCATGGCCGGCTACGGCGTCGCGGAGGTCACCAACAGCTTCGCCGACGTGATCACCGCGCTGGACCGCAAGCCGATCGTGATCGGGCATTCGTTCGGCGGCCTGATCACCCAGATCCTGCTCGGCCGCGGGCTGGCCGACGCCGCCGTGGCGATCGACCCGGCACCGGTCAAGGGGGTGCTGCCGGTGCCGCTGTCGTCGGCCAGGGTCAGCTCCGTCGTCTGGCGCAACCCGGCCAACCTGCGCGGCACGGTCGCGCTGACGCAGGAGCAGTTCACCTACGGCTTCGCCAACAACCGCAGTGCCGCGGAAGCCAAGGAGCTCTACGAGAAGTACGCGATGCCGTCGCCAGGCCGGCCGCTGTTCCAGGCGCTGACCGCCAACGTCGAATATCACGCGGCGACCACCGCCGACGTGCACAACTCGCACCGCGGCCCGCTGCTGATCACGCTCGGGGGCAAGGACCACACGGTCGCGCCGGCGATCTCGAGGGCGACCAAGAAGCTGCACAGCCGCAAGTCCACCGCGGTCACCGACCTGCTCGAGTTCCCCGAGGCCGACCACTCGCTGACGATCGACTCCGACTGGCGCAGCGTCGCCGACCCGATCCTGGCCTGGCTGGCCAAGCAGGGGCGTTAGCGGTATCGGCCCACCGGCTGCGAGCGCCCGCCGACGAGGTCCCAGAGCAACCCGCGGTAACGGGCGCCGAACCCGGCGACGGAGAACTCCTCGGCCCGGGACCGGGCCGCGGCGCCAAGCTTGGCCCGGCGGTCCGGATCGGCCAGCAGCGCCTCCACCGCGTCGGCCAGCGCCTGCGCGTCCCCGGGCGGGACCAGCACCCCGCTCTCGCCGTGGACGACGGCCGCGTCGATGCCGGGGATCTCGGACGCGACCACCGCGCAGCCGAGGGCCATCGCCTCCAGCAGCGTGACCGGCAGGCCGTCCTGATCCCCGGACGCCGCCGGGACCGAGGGAACCACCGCGATCTCCGCCCGGGCGTACGACCGGGCCAGCTCGGCCCGGGACAACTGACCGCGGAAGGTGACCGGCAGGCCGTCGGCCAGCCTGGTCAACTCGGCACGCAGGTGGCCGTCACCGACGATGTCGAGCGTCCAGCCGGTGGCGGGCAGCCGGCGCAGCGCGTCCAGCAGGACGGCCACGCCCTTCTTCTCCACCAGCCGGCCGGCGAACATCATCCGTCCCGGCACCTGCTCCTCGCCCGCGGCAGCCGCCCGGATCGCCTCGACGTCGGCCCCCATCGGCAGCACGTGGGTGGCTGCCGGAGGCGCGCCCTGGGCGATCAGGCGGGCAGCCATGTCGGAGTTCATCGCGGTGACCGCGCCGGCCCGACGCAGGACCGCCTGCTTGAGCCGGTCGATGATCGGGCCGGACAGCGCGTACACGTCCCCGCCGAGCGTGGTGACCAGCCACGGGAGCTTCCGGGCGGCCAGCAGCGCGGCCGCACCCTGCGGCAGGATCCAGTGCACGTGCAGGACGTCCGGCCGGTACGTGCGGATCGCCCGGCGCAGGGCCAGGCTCTCGGCGAGCACGAACGGCAGCACCTGCAGCCAGCGCGACTTCCGGCCGCGCAGGTTCTCCAGGATCGCGCCGTCGGCGAGGTCCTCCCAGCGCTGCGGGAAGTAGCGGAACCGCCGCACGGTCAGGTGGCCACTGCGCTCCTCGCGCGCCGCGCCGGGGACTCTCGGCACCAGCACCAGCGTGTCGAACTCCTCGGCCTCGACCAGCGCGATGTCGCGCACGAAGCCCGGGGTGCCGTCGTCCGCGGCGGTCGGATACGTCGAGGCGACCACCAGCAGCCGCGGCCGGCGTGCCGCCGGGAGGTCAGCGTGGGTGGACATCGGGCGCGAAGCATAGGGGAACGGCACTACCGTGCGGCGGTCGCCCGTGCCCGCTATCCCCCTGCGAGGTGGATCGCCCCGCGGCGGGATGGTCCGGGCACTGCTCTACGCTCGTTGCGTGGCTGCCCATCCGCAGCGGCGCAGCGACCACACGATCGCCGGGCCGATCGTCGAGCCCGCGCCGGGGACGGCAGCCGAGGACGACCGGTCGTCGCCGGTGCGTAGGCCGTCCTCCCGACGCAGGCTGCTCCACGCCGGGCTCGTCGTGCTCGCGCTCGTCTTCGTCGTGCTGGCGCTGCGCGGCCGGACCGGCGAGATCGCCGACGGGCTCGCCCGGCTGTCGGTCGGCACGGTCCTGCTCGCCTTCCTCGCGGTGATCGGCGGGCTGGCGGCCGCCGCGCTGTCCTGGCGGGCCGTGCTGACCGGGCTCGGCTCGCCGTTGCCGCTGGCCGTCGCCGGTCGGGTATTCCTGCTCGCCCAGCTCGGCAAATACCTGCCCGGCAGCGTGTGGCCGGTGCTCGCCCAGACCGAACTCGGCCGTGACCACGCCGTGCCGCGCACGCGCAGCGCGATCGGCGCGGCCGCCGCGCTGATGGTCAGCGTGGTCACGGGCGCCGTCGTCGGCGTCGCCTGTCTGGCGCTGTCGGCCACGGCCGCCGTCCGCACCTACTGGTACGTCGCTCCGGTCACCGTGCTCGGCGTGGTGCTGCTGTGCCCGCCCGTGCTGAGCCGGCTGCTGCGGCTGGCGTTCCGAGTCACCCGGCGGCCGGCGACGGACATCACCGTCTCCGGCCGCGCGATGCTGGCCAGCGCGGGCTGGGGGTTCCTGCAGTGGTTCTGCTTCGGCCTGCAGGCCTGGCTGCTGGCCCGGGACCTCGGCGGCGGGAAGGACGGGCTGCTGCTGCTGTCCGTCGGGGCGTTCGCGCTCGCCTGGGTCGTCGGCTTCCTGGTCGTCTTCGTGCCGGCCGGCGCGGGAGCCCGGGAGGCCACGCTGGTGCTGGTGCTCGGCCCGACCCTCGGCAACGGCAACGCGCTCGCCCTCGCGCTGATGAGTCGGGTGCTCATGATCGTCGGGGACTTCGTCGTGGTCGGTCCCGCGGTCCTGTCGGCCCGCGTGCACGCCCGGCGGGCGGCGCCGGCGCGGCCGGTGGTGGACGAGGGTGCCCTAAAGCCCCAGTGATCGTGGGTCGGCGGCCGGCGGCAGCCGGTCGAACACGGTCAGGAACGCGAACCGCCGAGCCCGGTACGGCACGTGCCGGCGGTCGAGCGCGGTGCGGAACGCGGCGGCCGTCCCGTCCAGGTCGCTGCCGACGTAGACGAACCTCGGCGCCCGCTCGACCACCGCCTGCGTGTCCGGGAACCGCCGCACCCCGACGGCGGTGGCCACCGTGACCCGGTCGCCGGCCGCATACTGCAGCGGGGTCGCGGTCCAGTAGGCGGCCCAGACCCGGTCCTCGCCGTCGGCGGCCAGCTGCGTCGCGACCTGGCGCAGCGTCGCGTACTGGGCCGAGGTGTCGCGGGCCTGGATGGTCGGGAAGAACGCGACGCTCAGCACGGCCGCGGCGGCGACCACCGCGGCCGGCACCGGCCACGGGCGGACGGGCACCAGCGCCGCCAGCCCGATCGCCAGCAGCGGGAACAGGCCGACCAGGTAACGCGGGGTGCCGGTGTACCAGGTGGCGTTCGAGGCCGCGTACAGCACCGCGACCACCGGCGGGACGGCGAGCAACAGGTCGCCCGGGCGCCGGCGGTCGACCCGCCCGCGCAGGAAGTCGACCAGCCCGCGCCGGCGGACCACCGCGACCAGGTACGCGGCGGCCAGCCCGACCACGACCAGCACCTGCAGCGGCACCGGCAGCCCGCCCTCGGTGTGGCTGTAGGTGACCCCGGCGAACTGCCGCAGCACCGGGCCGAGCAGGTGGCCGAGGCGCTCCAGCACGGTCGACGACTGGGCCGGGTCCCGCGGCAGCGGCAGCACCGGGTGGACGAGCAGCGAGCCGAGCTGCGGCAGCACGCCGACCAGGAACCCGCCGGCGAGCGCCGCCCACCGGCGCAGGTCGTGCCGCAGCACCGGCAGCAGCCAGACCAGCACGGGGATGAGCAGGTAGAGCGCGGTCGCCGCGGTCCAGACGCCGAGCCCGGCGGCCAGCCCGGTGCCGGCCAGCCACCACCGGCCGCGGTCGGCCCGCAGCGCGCACCACAGCGCGACCATCCCGAGCGCCTGGCCGGCGGCGTAGAAGCCCATCGAGGTGACGGTGCCGATCACGTTGAACCACGGGCCGACGGCGTAGAGCGCGGCGGCGACCAGCGCCCGGCGCGGGTCGCCGAGCACGTCCCGGCCGACCCGGTAGACCAGCAGGCAGGTCAGGCAGCACAGCGCGACCAGCGGCAGCCGCAGCGTCAGCGGGTTCTGCGGCAGCCGGGTCACCGCGTAGACGGCCGCCTCCAGGTATTGCTCCAGCGCGCCGCCGTAGTCCTGGCCGGCGTAGAAGACGTACCCGTGGCCGGCGAGGATGCGCCGGACCATGATCCCGGTGGTCGCCTCGTCGGCGTTGAACTGCATCACCGGGCTGAGCAGGTAGGCCACCCGCGCGGCCGCGGTGACCAGCACCGCCGCGCCGACCAGCCACGGCAGCACGGTGCGGCGGCGCGGCGGCGCCGGGGCGGTCGTGGTCATCGCAGCGGCAGCACCAGCGCCCGCAGCAGCCGCTCGGCATCCGCGTCCGGGTCCTCGGTCAGCCCGGTGTGCACCGGGCCCGGCTGCACCACGGTGCTGCGTGGCGCGGTCAGCCAGCGGAACCGCTTGCCCAAGTCCTCCCGGGCCGGCGGACCGGCGTCCGGGTCGCCGCCGCAGATGTCCGCCGCCGCCTGCAGCGCCCGGCGGACCGCGGCCGCGTCGGCGGCCGGGTCGAGCGCCCGCAGCCGATCCTCGTCCAGCCAGATCCGGGAGCCGAGGTAGTCCAGCGGCCGGCAGTAGAGCAGCACGCCGGCGTTCATCGTCTCGCCGCGATCGACCCGAGGGACGACCCGCAGCACCGCGTACTCGAACAGGTGCCGGGTCACGACCCGCCCACTCGGAGGGCTCCGCCCCCCGAGGACCCCCGGAAGGACCGCGACCGCCGTCCAGCCAGCTCGGCCGCGCGCCGCGGGTCGGCGTCCGCTCGCCGGCGCCGGCGGCGGCCGCCTCGACCAGCGGCGGCACCCACTCCGCGCGCGCGGCGACCCGGGCCAGCAACCGGTCCGCGTACGCCGCCGGCCCGGTCGCCAGCCAGTCCGCCGGCACGTCCGCCAGCGCGGCCGCGACCAGGTCGGCGGTCACCAGCGGGCCCAGCGCCGCGTCGGCACCGGCGACGTCCGCGTGGCAGCCGAGCAGCACGTGGTCGCGGGCGTCGTACGGCCGCGGCGGCCAGCGATCCGCGGCCGGCCAGTTGAACTGGAACGTCAGCGTCGCTCCGTGGTCGATCAGGTAGGGCGCACCGTGCCAGTGCAGCAGGTTCGGGTTGCGCCAGGACCGGTCGACGTTGCCGACCAGCGCGTCGAACCAGAGCACGCGGCCGGCGAAATCGGCGTCCACCCCGAACGCCACCGGGTCGAGGTCGAACGCGCCGGGCAGGTAGTCGATGCCCAGGTTGCGCCCGCCGGACGCGCGCAGCAGGTCCTGCACCTCCTGGTCCGGCTCGCCCGCGGCCAGGCCGGCGTCGACGAGCACGGTGACCAGCTCCGGCACCGGCAGCCCGAGCGCTCGGGCGAGCTGCCCGCTGACGATCTCGGCGACCAGCGTGCCGAGACCCTGACCGGCGCCGCGGAACTTCACCACGTACGTCCCGAGGTCGTCGGCCTCCATCAGGCCCGGCAGCGAGCCGCCCTCGCGCAGCGGCACCACATACCGTGTCGCGACGACCTCGGGCAGCACCCTCGGAGGGTACGGCTCAGTCGTCCTCGGGTGCCGCGTGGTCCGGCTTGCCCGGCGTGGGGTCGCGGCTCAGGTCGATCAGTGGCCGCTCGCCGGCGTCGTCCGGCGCGAGGTGGCGCGGCTCGGCGTCGGCGTCGGCGATCGAGCCGGTGGTGCTGTTCGGCACGGTCTCCTCGGGATCGGTCACGGGTCCTCCAGCCGGGGTCGGGGTCGGGTGACCGGGAGGCACCCTAGCTCACCGGTTCACCATCGCAGCGAGGAAGACCTTGCCGATGTCGGCCGGGTTCTTCGCCCAGTAGGTCCGGCCGTGCACGGCCGCGGCGGCCTTGCCCAGCGAGACCACGTCGGCGTGCGACCCGTACGCGATGAGGATCACGGTGACCGGGCGCCGCGGGTTGACCTGCGCCCTGAGCGAGGAGACCAGCTGCGCCAGCGACAGCCCGTGCACGTCCTCGTTCTTGCCGTCGGTCATCACCACCAGGATTGTCTGCTGGTCGGGCCGCCAGGTCAGGCGCACCTGGCGGTAGCCGGCGTCGATCGTGTCGTAGAGCCCGGTGTTGCCGACCGCGCGCATCCGGGCCGTCGTGCCGATGATCAGCGCCCGCTGGTCGACCCCGCCGACCCGGGCGGCGAGCGGCCGGGCCGGCACCAGCTGCCGGTAGTCGCGCGGTCCGTCCAGCAGCGAGGAGAACTCCCACAGCCCGAGCCGGGACCGCGCGTTGAACAGCGTCACAGCCTGGGCGGCGGCCCTCTGGAAGACCGCGAGCTTGGTCACCGGCAACCCCGGCGCCTGCTCGGCCATCGAGCCGGACGTGTCGATCGCGGCCAGCACGTTGGCCGGCCGACGCAGTGCCCGCCACCGTACGAGCGCCTGGGCGGCCTGCGTCGCGGCCGGCAACGTCCTGGTCCGGTATCCGGCGACGACCGTACCGGTGCCCGCGACCGCGGCCGGGATCGCCCGGGCCGAGCGGTGGGGGCTGCGGAAGCCGGCCCGCCCGTACGCCGCCCGCCCGGCCGGACCGCGGGCGAAGTCCGCGAACCGGTGCCGAGCGCGGCCGGGCCGAGCCAGGCCGGCCGCCGCCGGACCGCCCGGCGCGAGTCGTACCAGGGGACGTCGTCGGCCCCGTCCGCACGGTGCCGGCCCGACCTCCCCACCGCTGCCCGCTCCCTCCCGGTCCGGATGCCCGCGTTCCCCGGACCGGCGAGGGCCGGACCGGGGTTGAACCCGGCGCATACGGGTGCGGCCGGGCCGTGAGATCGTACAACCAGGACTCACCGGGCAGGACTACCGGAGAGGGATAAATCGTCACCCGTCAGGGTGGAGTTCGATACGGCTCGTCGTCAGCCGGCGGCGAGCCCGTGTCGGTGCGGGGTCAGCGGACCGAGTGCATGATCGTCCGGGACACGGCCCGGTCGATCAGCCCGAGCACCTCGTCGCGCCTCGCGGACCGGCTCGTCGTTCCACCGGGCCAGCTCCCGGACCCTGGCCGCGCGGGCCGCCGGGTGCACCGCGTCGTAGGGCGCGGTCGGCATCCGCTCGTACGACGGGTCCTCGGCGAGCGTGTGCCACAGCGTGTCGACCGCGAGCGCGGCCTGACCGCGGCGGTCCCGCCGGTCGACCGAGCCGGACGCGTGCGCGACCGCGCCGACCAGGCAGGCGCCGACCACATCGGCGCGGGTGAGCAGGAGCAACCCGAACGGGCTGACCGGCCGGCTCTCGCCGTTGCGGCCGCGCACGACGTAGAACGCGTCCTGCACCCAGCCCTGGGCGATCAGCGCGCGGGCCCGCTCCAGCACGGCGCGGGCGCCCTCCAGCTGGCGCAGCCGCTCGAGCTCGGGGTCGCGGCGGGGCGGCAGCAATCCGCCCCAGCGTCGCTTCGTGCCCGCCTGCCTCACCGGCGCCTGGATCTCCGGCGCCTGCGTGTCGGTCCGGACCTCGGTCCGGTCGAGCCCGTCGACGAGTCCCACGGCCATGGTGGCCTCCCCGGGTGCGCTGCGGTTCCAGCAGGCAGCCTACGCCCCCTCGATGTCGATAGGGTTGCCTCTCAGCCACCGTCCGCGGAGGTTCGCCATGCCGCCGTCCGACCGCGCCGGCCAGCCGGCGACACCCGCCGACCTCGTCGACGTGCCGAAGCTGATCACCGCCTACTACGCCGAGCATCCGGACGTCGGCGTACCCGAGCAGCGGGTGTCGTTCGGCACCTCGGGCCACCGCGGGTCGTCGCTGACTTTGTCGTTCAACTCCGACCACATCGTGGCCACCAGCCAGGCGATCTGCGACTACCGCGCGCAGGCCGGCACCAGCGGGCCGCTGTTCCTCGGCCGGGACACGCACGGGCTGTCCGAGCCGGCGTTCGTGGACGCGCTGGAGGTGTTCGCCGGCAACGACGTGCGGGTGCTGATCGACTCCCATGACACGTACACGCCGACGCCCGCGGTCTCGCACGCGATCCTCACCTACAACCGCGGCCGCGCCGATGGTCTGGCCGATGGCGTGGTGGTGACGCCGTCGCACAACCCGCCCTCGGACGGCGGCTTCAAGTACAACCCGCCGAACGGCGGGCCGGCCGACACCGACGTGACCCGGTGGATCCAGGACCGGGCCAACGAACTGCTCGGCGCCGGGCTCGACGGCGTCCGCCGCGTGCCGTACGCGCGGGCGCGGGCGGCCGACACCACCGCACGGCACGACTACGTCGACGGATACGTCTCCGACCTCGGCGCCGTGCTCGACCTCGACCCGGTGCGCTCGGCCGGGATCCGGATCGGCGCCGACCCGCTCGGCGGCGCCTCCGTGCCGTACTGGGGGGAGATCGGCGCCCGCTACGGCCTCGACCTCACGGTGGTCAACCCGCTCGTCGACCCGACCTGGCGGTTCATGACCCTGGACTGGGACGGCAAGATCCGGATGGACTGCTCGTCGCCGTACGCGATGGCGTCGCTGATCAAGAACAAGGACGACTACCGGATCGCCACCGGCAACGACGCGGACGCCGACCGGCACGGGATCGTCACCCCGGACGCCGGCCTGCTCAACCCCAACCACTACCTCGCGGTGGCGATCCGCTACCTGTTCGCGCACCGGGACGGCTGGCCGGCCGGGACTGCGATCGGCAAGACGATCGTGTCGTCGCGGATGATCGACCTCGTCGCCGCGGATCTCGGGCGACGGCTGATCGAGGTGCCGGTCGGGTTCAAGTGGTTCGTGCCGGGGCTGCTGGACTCCTCGGTCGGGTTCGGCGGGGAGGAGAGCGCGGGGGCGTCGTTCCTGCGCCGGGACGGCCGCCCCTGGACCACCGACAAGGACGGCATCCTGCTCGCCCTGCTCGCCTCCGAGATCACCGCGGTGACCGGGAAGACGCCCGGCGAGCACTACGCGGAGCTGACCGCGGCGTTCGGCGACCCGGCGTACGCGCGGGTGGACGAGCCGGCGACCCGGGAGCAGAAGGCCGCGCTGGCGAAGCTCGCACCGGAGCAGGTCCGCGCGACCGAGCTGGCCGGCGACCCGATCGTGGAGAAGCTCACCACCGCGCCCGGCAACGACGCGCCGATCGGCGGCCTGGTCGTCCGCACCGACCAGGCCTGGTTCGCCGCCCGCCCGTCCGGCACCGAGGACGTCTACAAGGTCTACGCCGAGTCCTTCCGCGGCCCCGACCACCTGGCCAAGGTCCAAGAAGAAGCCCGCGCGGTAGTCTCCGCCGCCCTCGGCTGACCGCACCCTGCGCCGGCACCGCGGTCCCTGAAGGCGATGGGGCCCTCCGCCCTCGGCGGGCTCGTTGGAAGAGGTCGGTCGAAACCCACCGGTGCACCGGACCCACCGCCCCGGGGGCCCCGACAGCTACGCCGCGATGGAGGGCCAGGAGTTCGGCGCGCAGCCGTAGAGGGACTTGCTCTGCTGCACCATGACGGGGGCCGGCGCGCCGGGCGCCGGGCACCCCTCGTGCCCGTGCCCGAGCCGGTGCCCGACCTCGTGGTTGACCAGGTAGGCGCGGTAGTCGTCGAGGTGCCCGCGATACCACGGCACCGCATCGACCCAGCGCTTCGCGTTGAGGATGACCCGGTTGCCGTTGCGACAGGACAGCTGGCCCACCGTGTCCAGCGGGTAGCACAGCCGGTCGACCATCGTCGGCGAGGCGAGGATCAGCTCGAACGAGGCCGGGCCCGGCGTCCGGACGAACGCGACGTGCTCGATCGGCTGCCACCCGCGCGGGTCGGTCAGCGTCCGCTGCACCTGCGCGGCGACCGCGGCGCCGTCGAGCGGCAGCCCATCTTCGATCTCCAGCCGGTAGGTCATCCGGGTGCCGGGACCGGTCGGGCCGGCGGTGCCGGGCACCGTCACCAGCCGGCCGGTGCCCGCGGCCGGGATCGTCACCGGCGTCGGCTCGGGTGTCGGCTTCGGCGTCGTCGGCCGCGGGGTCGGCACCGCGGTGGGTGCCGGGCTCGTGGGCAGCGGCGTCGGGGACGGCGCGGTCGCTACCGCGGCCGGCGCGCCCCGGTCGCCGCCATGACCCACGGCCGGGCGCAGGATCAGCACCAGTGCGGCCACCGCCAACACCGCGACACCCACGGCCCAGCGGCCGGAATGCCGCGACGAGGCGGAGTGGTGGGGCACGAGCCGGAACTCTACGGGCCGTCAGCCTCCGTCGAGGCCCTCCAGGGTGTCCGGCACGTGCAATCCCTGCCGGCGCCAGAGCGGGACACCGACCTGGAGGAAGTGGGAGACCGCGTCATATACCTCGTCGTCGTGCACGTCGGCGACGTGCACCTCGCAGCACTCGTCGGACGCGTCGTTGACCGCGTCGGCGACGGTCCGGGCGATCGCCATGCCGCTGGAGCCCGCGTCCACCAGCACCAGCAGGATCCGCCAGGTGCGCCCGCCGGGCTCCTCCAACCTGCGAAAGACCCGCAGGACCTCCAGCACCTCGGGCATCTCGAACAGCGCAAGCACCACCGCGCAGTCGACCTGGTCCGGCACCGCCGGGCCGGGGAAGTCGGAGAAGACGTCGTCCGGACCGATCTCGTACGCCTCGTCGACCTCGAGTCCGGCGGCCAGGTCGGCCACCGTGGAGATGTCCGTCGGGTCGAGGGGGAAACCCAACTCGCCGCCTCCGTTCAGCCACGCGTCGACTTCCGGCGGCCACTTCTCGAACAGCGTCCCGACCGGAACCTCGGTCCACGGTGCGTCATCCGACAGCCTGTGCGCGAGCGCCATCTGGCGGTACGAGGTGTAAATCAGAGCGTGCGTGCCTTCGGAATCCGTGACACACGGCAGCCGGACCTCACCGGCTGACGCCGACGCCGGCCCACCGCTCTCGAAAGGTCCCTGACCAGGCCCTTCAGGCAGAACCGGTACGCAGAGGGTGGACCGGGCCAGAGCGCGCAGCAGGGTCGCCCGGGCGCCGGACAGCACGCTCCGGACGAGGATTCCCTCGAGGTCGTTGACCGGCCGGAAGCCGAGCTCCGCCCCGGGGCATCCGGGGTCGGGTCCCGTGCCCGACTGGTCGTTCGGTGCCTCGCTCGGCACTGGCAGGCCCCCAGCTACTGGCGCGATCGTCAGCACACCGGACGTGGGTCACGACGCTTCGTGCGTCGGGCGCCCGATGCGCAGCACGGCTCCTCTCACGTCACGGTCGACCGACCCCGATCCGTCGGCGGGCGCGCTGCCGTGCGCCGGCCGACCACCCCCGGAGCCGGTCCAGTGCTGGACCGTACCCGGCGGACGAGCGGCGGGGGCAAGCCGCGTGCGCCAGGTAGCGGCCGTGCCGAGCCGGGCGGCACGAACCGGACCCACATCGCCGTCGCGAAGCCGGCGTGACCCGCCGAGCTCGTCCCGGCGCCGCCGCAGCTCGTCCTCGTCCAGCCCCACCAGGGACAACGCGGTCCGATCGCGGCGCCGGCCGATCACCGTCACGGCCGCGACCGCCGCACCAGCAGCCGCCACCGTGCCCGCTTCGATCACACCAATGTCGCGTCCGGAACCGGACGTGGCCCATTCCTGCCAACCGTCGACGCCTGACGCTGGCTGCCCTGCTTCGCCACCCAGCGCACCGGAAAATGGCACATCGTGGGCCGACGTGTAGCGCATGTCGGCGACCGAGTCGCCCCAGCCGTCCGGCGTCGAGACGAACCCGTCCGGGTCGTCGAGCCGGTGCTCGGTGTCGATGCGCAGCGCGAGGTCGGTGCCGGCGCCGGCGGGGGGCGGGGTCGGCGCGTCGGCCTGCGCCCGGGCCAGCCGCTCGGCCGCGAGCCGTCCGGCCGCGTCGACCTCCGCGGTCGCCCGGGCCAGCAATGCATCGGCCGACTGCTGGTCGGCGGCCGCCGTCTCGGGGGTGGAGCGCTCGACCATCCGGACCGCGGTGCCGGCGGCCGACCGGGCGTCCCGCAGCACCTGCGCGTAGTCCCGCAGCGCCTGCGCGGCGGTGCCGAACGCGTCCGCCGCCCGGATCAGCCGGTCGGGCACGTCACCGATGGCGCCGCGGTAGAGCTCGGCCGCCTCGCCGGCCCAGACGTCGGCGTCGAGCGTGTGCAGCTTGCCGGCCGCGTCGGCGGCGCTGCCGGCGACCCTGGCCAGCCGGGCGGCGACCTGCTCGACCCCGTCGAGGTCGCCGGGGATCAGCTCGGCCGGGTCGGCGCCCGGCGCCAGCACGGTCATGCCGGCCCGCCGTCGGCCCCGCGGCCGAGGTGGCCGCGCAAGCGCTGCTCGGCCTGGTGGTATTCGCCGGCGGCGGTGTGCAGCCGGCGACCCAGCAACGCCGCTCGCTCGGACACGCCGCGCAGGCTCAGGCTCCAGGCGTCGAGGAAGGCCTCCGCCGAGCGGATGACCGGCTCGGAACCGGCGCGGCTGAGCTGGTCGGCGATCTCGCCGCGGGACGCGTCCAGCGCCCGGGACACTGCGGCCACGTCGCCCAGCGCGCGCGTGCTGGCAGTGAGCTGCTCCGGCTGGACGCGCAGCATCAGGCGGTCACCGCCCCGAGCGAGATCGTCGCGTGCACCCCGACCGCTCCGGGATGCAACCGCAGCGGGTGCTGGCCGGCGATGTCGAGGACGAGGTCGTAGCCGGCGGGCAGCAGGGCCAGCAGGTCGGCGCCGGTCATCGAGAACCAGCCGACCGTGCCGCGGGCCAACGCGAGCTGCTCGACCGAGCTGAACACCGGCACGACGCCGGCGTCGGGAGTGCCGAGCGCCCGGAAGCCGGGGTCGGCGGCACGCTCGCAATAGACGGTGGCGGCGAGGAAGGCCTCGTGCAGCCGTCGCGACTCGGCGACACCCAGCGCGACGTCCCGCGCGGTGTCGGCGAGACTCGGTGCATGTGCAAGCACGTCCCCAGCATAGGGGGTTGGACATAAAAAGCAAAGCGGGCAGACAGTACGAATGGGACGTCGTGCTTGGCGTGGCACACGGCAGCCGCAACCCGGCCGGTGTGGAGACCGTGGCGCAGCTCGCCGACGCGCTGCGCAGGGCCGCCCCGTCGCTGGAGGTCAGGGAGGCGTTCATCGAGCTCGCCGAGCCGGACGTCCGCACCGCGCTGACCGGCATCCCCGCGGACCGGCGGGCGGTGCTCGTCCCGTTGTTGCTGACCTCCGGCTACCACGACCGGATCGACCTGCCCGCCGCGATCGCGGCCGCCCGTCCGGGCACCGCGCACGCCCCGGTGCTCGGGCCGGACCGCCGGCTGGCGGCCGCGCTGGCCGACCGGCTGCGCGAGGCCGGCCGGCAGGAGACCGATGCGGTCGTGTTGGCCGCGGCCGGCTCCACCGACCCGGCCGCGATCGCCTCGGTGCACGCCCAGGCCGGCCTTCTCGCCGCCGAGCTCGGCACCGGGGTGGCCGTCGGGTTCGGCTCGGCGGCGGCGCCTGACGTACCGACCGCGGTGGCCGCGGCCCGGGCGGCCGGAGCACACCGGGTGGCGATCGCGCCATACCTGCTGGCGCCCGGGCACTTCGCCGACCGGCTCGCCGCCGGCGGCGCCGACCTGGTCGCCGAGCCGCTGGGCGCGCATCCCGCGGTGATCGAGCTCGTGCTGGACCGGGTGGCGTCAACTCCGAGTTGACGCTGTCCTTCCGTCAACCTACGGTTGACAAATGACCGAAGCCACCCCACCCGTACGCCTCGACGATCTCATCTCGGTCGTCCACGCCACCCACCCGGACGGCGACGCGCTCACCCACCTCTCCGACGCCGTGCTCGTCGCCGAGCAGCTCACCGACAACGCCGACCACCTGGTCGGGCACTTCGTCGACCAGGCCCGCCGGGCCGGCGCGTCGTGGACCGAGATCGGCAGCAGCATGGGGGTGAGCAAGCAGGCGGCGCAGAAGCGGTTCGTGCCGCGCAGCTCCCTCGAGGTGCCGGAGCTCGGCAACTGGTCCCGGTTCACCGACCGGGCGCGCAGGGCGTTGGCGAGCGCGCAGCGGCTGGCCGGAGCCGCCCAGTTCGAGGAGGTCCAGCCCGGACACATCCTGCTCGGCCTGCTGGCCGACCCCGAGGGTGTGGCCGGCCGGGTGCTGGCCGCGCAGGCACCGCTGGACCGGATCGGGGCCGCGGTCACGACCACGCTCGGCACCGGCACGCACGACCACCAGGGCGAGACCGTGCCGTTCTCCCCGGACGCCCGCCGCGTGCTCGCGATCACCCTGCGGGAGGCGCTCCGGCTCGGCCACAACTACGTCGGCACCGAGCACATCCTGCTCGCCCTGCTGCAGGACGAGGGACCGCTGCTGGCGGCGCTGACCGGCGCCGGCGTGACCAGGGAGCGGACCGAGGAGCTGACCCTGCAGACGCTCGAGGAGATCAAGCAGCGGCTGCGCGGCTGACCGATCGGGCACGGTCCACGAATTGCTTGCGACTTGTTACCGATGGGTAATACCGTGGGGTTACTGACGAGTAGCCGCATGTCGAACGGAGCTCCCTCGGCAATGGGTCACTACAAGAGCAACCTCCGGGACATCGAGTTCACCCTCTTCGAGCTGCTGCGCGTGCAGGACCGCCTGGGCAGCGCGCCGTTCGACGAGGTCGACGAGCAGACCGCACGCGGGATCCTCGCCGAGGTGGAGCGGCTGGCCTCCGGCCCGGTGGCCGAGTCCCTGCTCGACTCCGACCGCAACCCGCCGGTGTTCGACCCGCAGACCCACTCGGCCCGGCTGCCCGAGTCGTTCAAGAAGTCGTTCCGGGCCTACATGGACGCCGAGTGGTGGCGGATGCAGATCCCGGCCGAGCTCGGCGGCACCGTCGTTCCTGCCTCGCTGCGGTGGGCCGCCGAGGAGATGATCCTCGGGGCCAACCCGGCCGTGCACATGTACGCGTCCGGCATGTCCTTCTCCACCCTGCTGCACGTGATCGGCACCGACGACCAGAAGAAGTGGGCCCGGTGGATGGTGGAGAAGCGGTGGGCGTCGACCATGATCCTCACCGAGCCCGACGCGGGCTCCGACGTCGGCGCGGGGCGCACCCGGGCGGTCGAGCAGCCCGACGGGTCCTGGCACATCGAGGGCGTGAAGCGGTTCATCACGTCGGGCGACCATGATCTGAGCGAGAACATCGTGCACTTCGTGCTGGCCCGGCCGGCCGGCGCCGGCCCCGGCACCAAGGGACTGTCGATGTTCGTGGTGCCGAAGTTCCACGTCGACCTCGAGACCGGCGAGCTGGGCGAGCGCAACGGGGTCTTCGTCACCAACGTCGAGAAGAAGATGGGCCTCAAGGTCTCCACCACCTGCGAGGTGCGTTTCGGTGAGGACCCGGCCCGGCCGGCGGTCGGCTGGCTGGTCGGCGGCGTGCACGAAGGTATCCGCCAGATGTTCAAGATCATCGAGAGTGCCCGGATGATGGTCGGCACCAAGGCCATCGCGACGCTGTCGACCGGCTACCTCAACGCGCTCGACTTCGCGAAGAGCCGGGTCCAGTCGGCCGACCTCACCCGGATGGCCGACAAGACCGCGCCGCGGGTGACGATCATCCACCACCCCGACGTGCGCCGGATGCTCATGCTGCAGAAGGCGTACGCGGAGGGGATGCGGGCGCTGGCCCTGTTCACCGCGACCCAGCAGGACGCGGTGCTGGCCGACCCGACCGACGAGGCCGCGGCCCGGCTCAACGACCTGCTGCTCCCGCTGGTCAAGGGCCTCGGCTCGGAGCGGTCCTACGAGCTGCTGTCGCAGTCGCTGCAGGTCTTCGGCGGCTCCGGCTACCTGCAGGACTACCCGATCGAGCAGTACATCCGCGACGCCAAGATCGACACCCTGTACGAGGGGACCACCTCCATCCAGGGCCTCGACCTGTTCTTCCGCAAGATCGTCCGGGACAAGGGCGCGGCGCTGACCGCGCTGGCCACCGAGATCGGCACGTTCGCCGCCGGCGAAGCCGGCAACGGGCGGCTGAAGGAGGAGCGGGCGGCGCTCGCGGCCGCGCTGGCCGACGTGCAGGCGATGGTCGCGGCGATGGTCGGTCACCTGATGTCGGCCCAGGAGGACGTCAGCCAGGTCTACAAGGTGGGCCAGAACACCACCCGGCTGCTGTTCTCGCTCGGTGACCTGGTCGTGGGCTGGCTGCTGGTGCGCTCGGCCGCGGTCGCCACGGACGCGCTCGACGCCGGGTCGGTGTCCGAGCGGGACCGGGCGTTCTACGAGGGCAAGGTCGCGGCGGCCCGGTTCTTCACCACCACCGTGCTGCCCGAGCTCGCCGCCCGGCGAAAGATCGTCGAGTCCACCGACAACGCGCTGATGGACCTGCCGGAGGAGAGCTTCTAGGACCCTCGGGGGGCTCCGCCCCCGAGCACCCCCCGACAGGAATCCTCGCGTGCTCCGCCCCCCGAGTACCCCCCGACAGGACAGAAGATCCAGAACCCTCCGAGGGCTCCGCCCCCCGAGCACCCCCGACAGGACCGAAGAATCATTTCGCGCGATGTCGAGAACCGGCTGACCCGCGCGACGCGTTGTCGTACGACACACACGACGCGAGGAGACGAACGATGCGAGCTCTCATGCTGCTGAAGATGAGCGAGCAGGTCGGCCAGCCGCCGGAGTCGCTGTTCCAGGCGATGGACGAGACGATCAAGGAGATCGAGAAGACCGCCACGATCATCGACACCAACGGGCTGCTGCCGACGGCGGACGCGGCCACGAAGATCCGGGTCACCGGCGGAAAGACCACCGTGCTGGACGGGCCGTTCGCCGAGTCCCGCGAGCTGGTCGGCGGCTACGCGCTGGTCGAGGTCGACTCCTACGAGCAGGCGGTCGAGGCCGCCCGCAAGATCATCCAGGTGCACACCGACCACTGGCCGACCTGGGAGGGCGAGGCCGAGGTGCGGCAGGTCATGGGCTGAGCACGCCTTCACTTGCGGATGCCGTCCCCGCCCGGTCTGATCGGGCGGGTGACGGCACCCGAGGTGGTCAGCAGGATCTGGAGGACCGAGGCCGCCCGGCTGGTCGCCGGGCTGACCCGGATGACCAAGGACCTCGGGCTGGCCGAGGACCTTGCCCAGGACGCGCTGGTCGCGGCCCTGGAGCAGTGGCCGGAGTCCGGCGTGCCGGACAACCCGGGTGCCTGGCTCATGGCGGTCTCCAAGCGGCGCGCGATCGACCACTTCCGCCGCTCGGAGCGGTTCCGGTCGGTGGCGCCCTATCTCGCCGCGGAGGCGGTCGTGCCGGACCTCAGCGCGGATCTCGCCGCCGCCGTCGACCACATCGAGGACGACGTCCTGCGGCTGATGTTCATGTCCTGCCATCCCTTGCTCACCAAGGAGTCGCGGGTGGCGCTGACGCTGCGACTGGTCGGCGGGTTGTCGACCCGGGAGATCGCCCGGGCGTACCTGTCCACCGAGACGACGGTCGCGCAGCGGATCAGCCGGGCCAAGCGGACGATCGCCGAGGCCGGCGTGCCGTTCGAGGTGCCGTCCGGCCCGGAGCGGCCGGAGCGGCTGGCCTCGGTGCTCGAGGTCGTCTACCTGATCTTCAACGAGGGCTACGCGGCGACCAGCGGGGACGACTGGGTGCGGCCGGCGCTCAGCGACGAGGCGCTCCGGCTCGGCCGGCTGCTGGCGTCGCTGGCGCCGCGCGAGCCGGAGGTGCACGGGCTGCTCGCGCTCATGCAGTTGCAGGCGTCCCGGTCGGCGGCCCGGATCGGTCCGTCCGGCGAGGCGGTGCTGCTGCGCGACCAGGACCGGGATCGGTGGGACCGGGAGCTGATCGCGGCCGGGCTCGAGTCGCTGCGCCGGTCCGGCACCGGACCGTACGGGCTGCAGGCGGCGATCGCGGCGTGCCATGCGGTCGCACCGTCGGTGGAGGACACCGACTGGGTCCGGATCGCCTCGCTCTACACCGAGCTGGCCGTGGTCACCGGGTCGCCGGTGGTGGAGCTGAACCGGGCGGTCGCGGTGGCGCAGGCGTACGGGCCGGCGGCCGGGCTGGAAATCGTCGACGGGCTGCGCGAGCACCGGGCACTGCGTGACTACCACCTGCTGCCGAGCGTCCGCGGCGAGCTGCTCACCACGCTCGGGCGCGCGGACGAGGCCAGGGCCGAGTACGCGAGGGCCGCGGAGCTGGCCACCAACGAGCAGGAACGTGCCCTGCTGCGC
Source organism: uncultured Actinomycetota bacterium (assembly GCA_963728945.1). Classification (GTDB taxonomy): domain Bacteria; phylum Actinomycetota; class Actinomycetes; order Mycobacteriales; family CADCTP01; genus CADCTP01. The sequence continues at coordinate 571,781 of CAVSMA010000001.1, forward strand.
CGCCGCGCCGCCACCTGACCGGTACGCCGCCGCAACTGACCGGTACGCCGACTGACCGTTACGAGGTCGCCGGCCAGAGGCGCGTGCTGCCGACCGCGAGGTCGAGGTGGAAGGCGGAGATCGCGCCGGCCGGGGCGAACGCCTCCAGGGCGGCGCGGCGCAGGCCGGCGGCGGTCGCGGCGCCGGCCAGCTCGCGGCGGGTGGCCTCGGGGTCCACGGTCTCCTCGACGGCGAGGCAGTAGACCTTCAGGCCGTCCTCGGTGACCCCGCGCAGCAGCGCGATCGCGCCCGGCCTCGCCTTCGCGTACTCCACCAGCACCGCGTCCTGCTCGTCGGGCCGCGGATCGCCCTTCCCAACCGCCGTGTCGCGGTCGACGCCGACCAGCGTGAAGCCGTCGACAACCACGTCACCGCGCGCGTCCTCGGTGTCCCGGGTCGGTGGCGGGCCCTGGTCGACCACGGCCGGCAGGTCCGGCCGCTGCAGGGTGCCGCCGGCCGGGCGGGCCGGCTCCGGCTGGGCGCGCTCGGTGCGGCGGGTCCAGATCCGGGTGGACGCGCGGGTCAGCCGGAGGTGCACGGGGTCGAGGCCGCGGGCCGGCGCGAACGGCTCGACCGGCGCTGGCGCCGATGCGCGGATCTCCCCCGGGTCGGCCGCGCCGTCGAGCGCGACGCCGACCACCAGCCGGTTGTCCCCGGTGTAGGCGGTGACCAGGCCGACGACGCCGGGCCGGCCGCCCGCCCAGTCGACCAGGCCGGCGAGCATCGTCCCGTGCCGCGGGTCGTCGACCTGCGGCCCTGGTCGGAACTCGGCGTCGTCGGGGAGCGCGTCGGCCGCCGCCGGCGTGGTCGGCGCCGCGGGCCAGAGCGGGCGGCAGCGGGCTTCGAGCCAGCGGTGCGCGTCGGTGGCGTCCGTGGCCGCGAGCACCTCGACGCAGCAGCGCGCCGCGCCGGACCGCTGCAGGACCTCGACCAGGGCGGTCCGCTCGGAGTCGACGTCGGCGATCGAGCCGCGGTTGACGTAGCCGAGCACGACCCGGACCCAGCTCCCGGCCGGGTCGTGCACCCAGGTGCGGAACAGCGCCGCGGTTCGCGAGCTGGCGCCGGCGTGCGCGCGCAGCACGGCGTCCACCGGGTCGTCCTCCTCGGCGCCGGTGTCGAACTCCCACTGCAGGTTCGCCGCGATCAGCTCGAACGGAGCACCGGGAACGTCCCCCGGCCCGCCGCCCGCCAGATCCGGCTGCGCGGTCTCCTCGACGGCGACCGGCCGCTCCACGACCGGCTGCTCCACGACCGGCCGCTCCACGACCGGCCGCTCCACGACCGGCTGCTCCACGACCGGCTGCTCCACGACCGGCTCGTCGCGGGCCGGCGACTGTTCCCCGGCGGGCTCGTCGGGGACGGGCGCCTCCGCGAGCGGCGGCTCGGCAGCGACCTCCTCCGGCTCGGGGACCCCGGGGGCGGGCCAGATCCGGGTGGCGGCCGCGGCGACGGCGGCCTGGCGTGGGTCGGCGAGCGCCGGGTCGGCCGGCACGGGCACGACCACGCAACACGCCCCCGCCGCCGCCACGGTGGCCGACAGCGCCCCCGCCACCGCGACCAGGTCGACCGGCCCGCCGAGCACCGGCACGTAGACCCGGACCGGCCCGCCGACTCCACCGCGGAACTCCTCCCACGCCCGGCGGAGCTCCCGCACGCCGTCCACAGTGGATACGGCAGTGCCGGCGGCCAGGTCGACGCCGTCCACCGGACCGCCGGACAGCGCCGACCGGACCGAGACCGCAGTCGCGGCCGACGGCTCCTCGGCGTCCCAGCCGGCCAGCTCCGCGTACCGCGCGCGGGCCGCGTCGAGCCGGGCCCGCAGTGCCGCCAGCCCGAGCGTGTCGTCCTGGAGCACCAGGTGGAACGGGACCGGCTCGCCCTCCTCGGCCCTGGCCCGGGCGACCTCGCGCACCACCTCGACCAGCCCGCGCAGCTCGCCCGCGGGCGAGGCCGCGAGCAGCAGCGACGACCGGCTCACCACCAGCACGTGCCCGGCCCCGGGCAGCCAGGACAGGTCGGTGAGCAGCGCGGCCAGCCCGGGCCAGTCCTCCACCGGGTCGCCGGGGAGCTGCAGCGCCGCACCCACCTCGTCCAGCAGCCCGTACGTCGACCGTCCACAGTGGCCGCGCAGGTGCCGGACGACGATCCCGTCCTGGCCGAGCAGCCAGCCGAGCTGGCGGGCGTCGGCCGGCGCGGCGTCGAGCAGGTGGATCCACGGGCCGGTGGGCCGGGCGAGCCGGGCCAGCTCCGCTTCCGGCCCGGGCGGGGACGGGACGACTCTCACCACCCGGGCATTCTCACCCTCGGGGGGCTCCGCCCCCCGAGTGCCCCCCGAGGGCGAAGCGCTTCGCACGGGCTCACACACCCTCGGGGGGCTCCGCCCCCCGAGTGCCCCCCGAGTCCCCCCGAGGGCGAAGCGCTTCGCACGGGCAGTCGCGATCACAGCAGTGACATCCGCTCCACGGCGCGCATCTTGTTCATCGCGTCCAGCGCCGCCACCTTGTACGACTCGGCCAGCGTCGGGTAGTTGAACACCGCGTCGACCAGGTAGTCGACGGTCCCGCCGCAGCCCATCACGGTCTGTCCGATGTGGACCAGCTCGGTCGCGCCGGTGCCGAACACGTGCACGCCGAGCAGGGTGCGGGTCTCGGAGTGCACCAGCAGCTTGAGCATCCCGTACGAGTCGCCGAGGATCGCGCCGCGGGCCAATTCCCGGTAGCGGGAGATGCCGACCTCGAACGGCACCGAGTCCTCGGTGAGCTGGTCCTCGGTCCTCCCGACGTACGAGATCTCCGGGATCGTGTAGATCCCGATCGGCTGCGCGTCGTTCATCGGCGTCTCGACCGGCTCGCCGCAGGCGTGGTAGGCCGCCCGCCGGCCCTGCTCCATCGAGGTGGCGGCGAGGGCCGGGAAGCCGATGACGTCGCCGACCGCGTATACGTGCGGCACCGAGGTGCGGTAGTCGTCGTCGACCTTGATCCGGCCGCGGTTGTCCGCTTCGAGACCGGCCTTGTCCAGCTCGAGCTGCTCGGTCACGCCCTGGCGACCGGCCGAGTACATGACCGTGTCGGCGGGGATCCGCTTGCCGCTCTCCAGCAGGGTCAGCGTGCCGCCCTCGTGCCGCTCGACCTTGGCCACCGACTCGCGGAACCGGAACGTCACCGCCAGGTCGCGCAGCTGGTATTTCAGCGCCTCGATGATCTCCAGGTCGCAGAACTCCAGCATCCGGTCGCGCCGCTCGACCACGGTCACCTTGGTGCCGAGCGCGGCGAACATCGACGCGTACTCGATGCCGATCACGCCGGCGCCGACCACGACCATCGACGCCGGCACGTGGTCCATCGCGAGGATCTGGTCGGAGTCGACCACGGTCCGCCCGTCGAAGTCCACAGTGGACGGCCGAGCCGGCCTGGTGCCGGCCGCGACGATGACCTTCTCGGCCGTGTACTCGCGCTCGTTGCCGTCCTCTGCGCGCACCACGATCGAGTTGGGCCCGCTGAACCGCGCGGTGCCGACGAGCATGTGCACGTGGTTGCGGGCCAGCTGGCTGCGGATGACGTCGATCTCCCGGCCGATCACGTGCTGGGTCCGGGAGGTCAGGTCGGAGACCGTGATCTCCTCCTTCAGCCGGTAGGACTGGCCGTAGAACTCCCGCTGGGACAGACCGGTGACGTAGAGGACGGCCTCGCGCAGGGTCTTGGACGGGATGGTGCCGGTGTTGATGCACACGCCGCCGATCATCTGCCTGCGCTCGACGATGCCGACCCGGCGGCCGAGCTTGGCGCCGGCGATCGCCGCCTTCTGCCCTCCCGGTCCGGAGCCGATCACGAGCAGGTCGTAGTCGTACTCCATGTCAGCCTCCCGGAGTCGCGTCCGGCTCATCGTCGCAAGCGACCGGCCGGCGCGCACCCTTTCAGCCGTTCGGCGCGACCAGCCCCAGCCGCTGCTTGGCCAGCAGGATCCGCTCCGCCGACCGGTCGACCCTGGCCCGGAAGGCGGGGTCGCGGGCGGCCCGGTCGGTCAGCGCATCGAACATGGCTGGCAGCGTCGCGGGGCTGACCGTCAGCACCATGTCGCCGCCGGCGGCGACGAACCGGACCGCACGCTCGCCGGCGGGCACCGCGCTCACCTGCCGGGCGGCGCCGAGGTCGTCGGAGACCACCACCCCGTCGAAGCCGAGGTCGCCACGCAGCAGGCCGGTGATCACGGTCGGTGAGAACGCCGCCGGCTGCGCCGGGTCGATCCTGCTGTAGACCGCCGAGGACATCATCACGAACGGGTGGCCGGTGCGGATCACCGCCCGGAACGGGGCGAGGTACGGGTCGGTGCGGGTGGTCACGCGGTCGGTCACCCCGCTGCTCACGTCGGTGTTCGCGCTGACCCGGCCGAGGCCCGGGAAGTGCTTGGCGGTCGGGATCACGCCGGCGTCGGCCAGCCCGGCGGCGAACGCGGCCGCATGCGTGGCCACGGTCGCCGGGTCGCTGCCGTACTGGCGACCGAAGGCACCGATCGGCGGGTTCGACACGCCGGGTGGCACCGTGTCGGCGACCGGGGCGAGGTTCACCCGGACGCCGGCGGCCCGCAGTTGGCCGCCCCAGTCGCCGGCCCGCGCCCGCAGCTCGGCCGGGCTCCACCGGCCCTGGCTGCGCGCGCTCGGGATCGCCGAGAACCCCGGCCCCGAGAGGACCTGCACCGCGCCGCCCTCCTGGTCGGTCGCGACCAGCACCTCGGGGCCCGGTACGGCCGCCTGCACGCGGGCGGTCAGCGCGGCGGTGGCGGAGGTGCCGGCGTGGCTGCGGCCGGTGAGGATGACGCCGCCGACCCGGTAGCGGCCGAGCTGGCGCAGCGCTTCGTCGCTGGTGCCGGCCGCCGGCACGCCGACCATGAGCAGCTGGCCGACCCGGGCCGCGAGCGGCAGCCGGGCCAGCACGGACGGGACGGTCGGCCGCGGCGTCGCGGTGGGTGCGGCGTCGGCGTCGGGGTGGGGGCCGGCCGGGTGGACGTGCGGCCGGCGGTCGGGGTGGGCGACGGGGTGGTCGGTGTCGCGGAGGCGAGCGGAGGCTCGGGCGGCGCCGCGCCGCACGCCGTCGCCGCGCCGAGGGTGACGGCGACCGCCACGGCCACGAGCGCGCGCACACCACGACGCTACGGCACGCTCGCCACGCCGTCGCGCGAGTCGGCATAGGGTCGAAGGCGATGACCGACCAACCCCGCTGGCTGCCGCTCGACGGCGCCGCCAACGCCCGTGACCTGGGCGGGCTGCCGACCGACGGGGGCGCCGAGACCGTCCCGCGCCGGCTGCTCCGCTCCGACAACCTGCAGGGCCTGACCCCGGCCGACGTGCGCCTGCTGGTCGACGACGTCGGATTGCGCACGGTCGTCGACCTGCGTACGGACGCGGAGGTCGAGCTGGAGGGGCCCGGCCCGCTGACCCGCGAGCCGCGGGTGGAGATCCGGCACCTCTCGCTGTTCCCGGAGAGCGGCGGCCGCACCGACGTCGACGCGGACGCGATCCTGCCCTGGCAGGCCGACGGCGAGGACGCCCGCCGCGGCTCGGCGTTGCCGGGGGCACCGCCGGACCAACCGCCGGAGCCGGGCAGCCGGGCGGTCGCGTTCTACCTCGCCTACCTGCGTGACCGGCCGGACAACGTGGTCGCCGCCCTCCGCGCGATCGCCGACTCGGACGGCGCGGCGGTCGTGCACTGCGCCGCCGGCAAGGACCGCACCGGCGTGGTCGTCGCGCTCGCGCTGTCCGTGGCCGGCGTACCGCGGGAGCGGATCGTCGCCGACTACGTCGCCACCGCCGAGCGGATGGAGCCGCTGCTGGCCAGGCTCAAGGCCAGCGACACCTACCGGGAGGACCTGGACAGCCGGCCGGACGACTCGCACCGGCCGCGGCCGGAGACCATGCGGCGGTTCCTCGCGCACCTCGACGAGCAGCACGGCGGTCCGCTCGGCTGGCTGGCCACGGCCGGGTTCGGCCCTGACGACGTGGCCCGGCTGCGGTCCCTGCTGGTGCGCTCAGCCGTGCGGGTCCAGGACTAGTTCGACCCGGGTCGGCCCGCCCGGCACCACCCTCAGGTCCCAGTCCCGGCGGGCCAGGTGGCAGGCCGGATGCTCGGCCACCTCGGCGCAGCTGGCCGCGTACGCGTTGGCGCGCAGCCGCTGCTCGGTGCCGATCCGGATCCGCCGGGTCAGCTCCGGGCCCTGGCTGGCGCCACCGGCCAGGCCCGTGATGGTCAGGCTGGTGGCCGGGCCGTACCGGTCGTCCAGGATCTCGCCGGGCGGCGGGGTGAACGCGACCGTGACCGTCACCTCGCCCGGGCCCACGTCGACGGCCCGGCGCAACGACAGCCGGGTCAGCCGGTGCGCGGCCGACTCGACCACGACCAGCTCGTCGCCGACGACCGCGGCCCCGGTCGGCTCGGCCAGGTTGCGGGCGAGCGTGTCCACCGTCCGGGTCGCCGGGTCGTAGCGCCGGACCGCGCCGTTGTACGTGTCGAGCACCGCCACCGTGCCGTCCGGCAGCAGCGTCACGCCCAGCGGGTGCTGGAACCGGGCCTGCTCGGCCGGACCGTCGACCAGGCCGAAGTCGAACAGCCCCTCGCCCACCGCGGTCGCCAGCGTGCCGTCGTGCAGGGTGCGCAGCGACGACGTCTCGGCGTCGACGAACCAGAGCGTGTCGCCGTCCGGCGCCAGGCCGCTCGGCTGCGCCAGCCAGCCGTCGCGCGCCGGCCCGTCCCGAAGGCCCTCCACGGTCGTCCCGGCCAGCAGCCCGGTCGGGGAGACGAGCAGGTGCACGCCGGCCGCGGCGACCGCGATCCGCCCGTCCCACCAGGCCACGTCCCAGGGCGAGAAGACCGGCGGCACCGGGCCGGTGACCGTGCGGGCGCCGGCCAGCGCGAGCGGCAGGTCGACCACCGTCGTCACCTCGCCGGTGTCCAGCCGGATGCCGCGGACCAGGTGGTTGGCGGTGTCGGCGACCAGCACGTCCACGCCGGGGACGGCACCGGGCGGCAGCACGGTCAGCCCCTGCGGCTCGGCGAACGACGCGGTGTCCGCACCGCCGTCGGCGCGACCCCGCTCGCCGGAGCCGATCCGGCGCAGCAGCGTCACCCCGTCGTCGGCGAGCTCGGCCACCGAGTGGTGGCCGGCGTCGGCGACCAGCAGCGTGCCGGCCGGGGTGACCGCGATGCCGCCGGGGAACCGCAGCGTGCTCTCCGGCTCCGGCGCCGGCTGCAGCTCCGGGCCGCCGCGGCGCAGCCGGTCGCCGTACTCGGCCACCAGCCCGTCGATCAGCCGGCCGAGCTCGGCCGCATGCCCCTCACCGGGCAAGGTCGCGATCACGTAGCCGTCCGGGTCGACGAGGACCAGGGTCGGCCAGGCGTTCACCGCATACTGCCGCCAGGTGGACAGGTCGGGGTCGTCGAGCACCGGGTGCCGCACGTCATACCGGCGGACCGCCGCCTCGACCGCGGCGTGCTCGGCCTCGTGCGGGAACTTCGGCGAGTGCACGCCGATCGTCGTGAGCACGTCGGCGTACCGGGCCTCGAGCGGGCGCAGCTCGTCGATGACGTGCAGGCAGTTGGCGCAGGCCGAGGTCCAGAAGTCGAGCAGCACGATCCGGCCCCGGAGGCCGGCCAGCGTCAGCTCCCGGCCGCCGGTGTTCAGCCACCCACCCGCGCCCCGAAGCTCCGGCGCCCGCACCCGTCCCGTCACCCGCACGCTGCCCAGAACGCAGCGGACCCCGCAGGGGTTTCCCTGCGGGGTCCGGCTATCCGATCTAACGGTTGATCTGCGCTGTGGTGAAGGCCCGCAGCTCCTGCTGCAAGGTCCCCGCCGACACCGCGTCGGTCGCGCGCCGTACCAGCCGGTCGCGCCGAGTCATCGAGCGTCGATCACGCCACCTGGCCATCTGGGACTGCACTGTGCTCATCCTCCTCGTCATACGTCCTTATAGACGTACTGCGAGCAGGTTTCATTCCCTTCGAATCGTCAGCCGAAGGCCAGTGCAAGCCCCGGATCAGTCAGCATCGCTGCGATATCGGCCAAGAACTCCGAGCCGAGCTGGCCGTCGACGATCCGGTGGTCGAAGGACAGCGAGAGCTGGCACACCTGACGGACCGTGAGTTGCCCGTCGACCACCCACGGCGTCTCCCGCACCGCGCCGAGGGCGAGGATCGCGGTCTCCCCCGGGTTGAGGATCGGCGTCCCGCCGTCGACGCCGAACACGCCGACGTTGGTGATCGTGATCGTGCCGCCGGACATGTCCGCGGGCGTGGTCTTTCCGGCGCGCGCCGTCTCGGTCAGCTCCTTGATCGCGTCGGCCAGCTCCCTGGTGGTCAGCCGGCCGGCGTCCTTGACGTTCGGCACGACCAGACCGCGTGGGGTGGCCGCCGCGATGCCGAGGTTGACGTACTCCTTGACCACGATCTCCTGGGCCTGCTCGTCCCAGGCCGAGTTGACCATCGGGTGCCGGCGGACGGCGAGCAACAGCGCCCGGGCGGCGAACACCAGCGGCGTGACCTTGACCCCGGCGAACTCCCGGGAGGCGGCGACGCGGTCCCGCAGTCGCATGGTCTCAGTCATGTCCACCGTCAGCCACTCGGTGACGTGCGGCGCGGTGAACGCGCTGGCCACCATCGCGGCGGCGGTGTGCTTGCGGACCCCCTTGATCGGGATGCGCTGCTCCCGCGACGCGTCCCAGGTCGGGGCGGCCGGCGCCGGGGTCACCGGCTCTGGCTGGGCCGCGGATCGCGCCGCCGCCTCGACGTCGGCGCGGGTGATCACGCCGCCGTCGCCGGATCCGGTCACCGCGCCGAGGTCGACTCCGAGGTCGCGGGCGAGCTTCCGGACCGGCGGCTTGGCCAGCACGCTCACGCCGTGCCCGTTGGACCCCTGCCGGGCCGGCTCGGCCGCCGCGACCGGCTCCGGGGCGACCGGCTCGGCCGCCGCGACCGGCTCCGGAGCGACGGGCTCCGGAGCGACCGATTCCGGAGCGACCGATTCCGGAGCGACCGATTCCGGAGCGACCGATTCCGGAGCGACCGATCCGGAGCGGCCTGGCCGGTCGCAGCCGGGACGCCGTTCTTGCGCGGGCGGCGCTTGGCGACCACGGACCGCGGCCCGTACCCGACCAGCACCGCCGTGCGCCCGCCCGGAGCCGGCGAGCCGATCAGCCCCGGCTCGACCGCACCCTCGTCCGGCAGCGGTGGCACCAGGTCCTCCGGCTGGGCCTGCGCCGCGGGCGGCACGCCCGGCGCACCCTCGGGGTCGACGTCGACCGTGAGGATCGGTGTCCCCACGTCGACGGTCGCGCCCTCGGCCACCAGCAGCTCGGTGACCGCCCCGGCGAACGGAGACGGCAGTTCGACCGCCGCCTTCGCCGTCTCGATCTCCACGATCGTCTGGTTGACCGTGACCATGTCGCCCGGCTTGACATACCACTTCAGGATCTCGGCCTCGGTGAGCCCCTCCCCGGCGTCGGGGAGCCTGAACTGCTTGAAGGTCGGCACCAGCGAACTCCTAGAAGGCCATTGAACGGTCGACGGCGTCGAGCACCCGGTCGAGGTCGGGCAGGAAGTCCTCCTCCAGCCGGGACGGCGGGTAGGGCGTGTCGAACCCGCCGACCCGCAGCACCGGCGCCTCCAGCGAGTAGAACGCCTGCTCGGTGACCCGGGCGGCGAGCTCGGAGCCGAGCCCGAGGGTGACCGGCGCCTCGTGCACGACGACCAGCCGCCCGGTCCGCCGGACCGACTGGACGACCGTGTCGGAGTCGAGCGGGGACAGCGAGCGCAGGTCGATGACCTCGAGCTGGCGCCCGTCGTCCTCGGCCGCGGTGGCCGCGTCCAGCGCGACCTTCACCATCGGCCCGTACGCGGCGATCGTCAGATCGGAGCCGGTGCGCACGACCCTGGCCTGGTGCAGCGGGTCCGGCGTCGCGGCCGGGTCGAACTCGGCCTTCTCCCAGTATCGCCGCTTGGGCTCGAGGAAGATCACCGGATCGTCGCTGGCGACGGACTGCTGGATCATGTGGAAGGCGTCGGCCGGGTTGGAGCAGGCGACGACCTTGAGCCCCGCGGTGTGCGAGAAGTATGCCTCCGGGGACTCGCTGTGGTGCTCGACCGCACCGATGCCGCCGCCGAACGGGATCCGCACGGTCACCGGCAGGCTCACGGTGCCCTTGGACCGGTAGTGCATCTTCGCCAGCTGGCTGACGATCTGGTCGAAGGCGGGGTAGACGAACCCGTCGAACTGGATCTCGCAGATCGGCCGGTAGCCGCGCATGGCCAGCCCGATCGCGGTGCCGATGATCCCGGACTCGGCCAGCGGCGTGTCGATCACCCGGTCCTCGCCGAAGTCCTTCTGCAGGCCGTCGGTGACCCGGAAGACGCCGCCGAGCTTGCCGACGTCCTCGCCCATGATGAGCACCTTGGGGTCGGCGTCCATGGCTGCGCGCAGGCCCTCGTTGAGCGCCTTGGCCAGCGTGTAGGTCCCCATCAGTGCCGCACCTCCTCGAACGAGTCGAGGTAGGCCGCGAAGCCGTCGCGCTGGGCTTGCAGGTGCGGGGTCGGCTCCGCGTACACCTCGGCGAAGATCTCCAGCGGCTCCGGGTCGGCCATCTCCACGCAGGCCCGCCGGACCTGGGCCGCCAGCTCGGTCGCCTCGGCCTCGATCGCGTCGAAGAACGTCGCGTCCGCCTCGCCGGAGCGGGACAGGTAGGCCTTGACCCGTTCGATCGGGTCGCGCAGCCGCCAGATCTCCAGCTCGGTGGCCAGCCGGTAGCGGGTCGGGTCGTCTGAGGTGGTGTGCGCACCCATCCGGTAGGTCCATGCCTCGATGAACGTCGGGCCCTGCCCGGTGCGGGCCGCGTCCAGCGCCGCCGTGGTCACCGCCAGGCACCCGAGCACGTCGTTGCCGTCCACCCGGACGCCGGGGAAGCCGAACCCGCGGGCCCGCTGGAACAGCGGGATCCGGGACTGCTTCTCGATCGGCTCCGAGATCGCCCACTGGTTGTTCTGGCAGAAGAACACGACCGGGGCGTTGAACACGCTCGCCCACACGAACGCCTCGTTGACGTCGCCCTGGCTGGACGCGCCGTCGCCGAAGTAGGCGATCACGGCGTCCTCGCCGCCGTCGCGCTGCATCCCCATGGCATACCCGGTCGCGTGCAGCGCGTGCGCACCGATGACGATCGAGTAGAGGTTCATCATGCGGTCGCGCGGATTCCAGCCGCCGAAGTCGTTGCCGCGGTAGAGGCTGAGCAGCTCGCCCGGCTGCACGCCGCGGCACCAGGCGACGCCGTGCTCGCGGTAGCTCGGGAAGGCCATGTCGTTCGGCCGCAGGGCCCGACCGGAGCCGATCTGCGCCGCTTCCTGGCCGAGCAGCGAAGCCCAGATGCCCAGCTCGCCCTGCCGCTGCAGCGCGGTGGCCTCGACGTCGATCCGGCGGACCAGGACCAGGTCGCGGTAGAGCCCGCGGATCTGCTCGGCCGTGATGTCGAGGGGATAGTCAGGATGTTCCCGCCGCTGTCCCTCGGGGGTCAGCAGCTGCACCAGGTCGGGTCCACCGCTCGGTTCCGGCTCGGCGGGGACTCCGATGTCGACCGTCATGCGCCTCTCCTCGCTCGAACTCCGCGCGGGATCGCCGCACGGGGTGGACCGGCGCGTCCGGACCGTGCCGTCGGGGTGTCGACGTCTGGCCCGACTGCGCCGGAGCGTGAACGAACGCTCCCCCCATCGTTGCAGACACCGCTTCCGCGTACTGTGCCACGAGCCACCCGGTATGCCCGACACAGCCAAGCAGGGTGGGAAATCCGCCGGTCAGGCGGCCAGTTCGGCCGGCAGCGGCCGTCCGTGCACGACGACGAGGCGGCTGACCGCCCTCGTCAGCACGACGTAGAGGCGGCGCAGCCCGCGCGGCTCGGCGGCCGCGATCGCCGCCGGCTCGACGACCACGACGTGGTCGTACTCGAGGCCCTTGGCCAGGGTCGCCGGCACGACCGTGATCCGGGTGGTCTCGCCGGCCCCATCCCCGTCGTCGATCCCCAGCACGGCGTGCTCGGCGGCCAGCGCGTCCAGCGCCGCGGCGACCGCCGGTACGTCGGCGTCCGCGGCGATCACGCCGATCGAGCCGTCCTCGGTCAGCGCCCGGACCGCCTCGGCCGCGGCCGCGGCGACCGCGTCGTCGGCCTCGAGCACGTGCAGCCCACCGGCCGCCGCGCGCACGCTGGTCGCCGGCTCCAGCCCGACCGCCAGGTGCGGCAGCAGCCGGTTCGCGAGCGCGATCACGTCCGCCGGCACCCGGTAGCCGCGGGTCAGCGGCTCGATCCTGGTCGCCGGCTTGCCCAGGTGGGCGAGCGTGACGTGCCAGTCCTCGGTCGACCACGGCGTCGTGCCCTGGGCGAGGTCGCCGAGCACGGTGACCGAGCCGAGCGGGCAGCGCCGTGCCACCCCGCGACACTGCATCGCGGACAGGTCCTGGGCCTCGTCCAGCACCACGTGCCCGTACGACTGGGGCCGCGCGAGCAGGCCGGCGATCTCGTCGACGAGCACCGCGTCCTGGGCGGACCAGCGGGCGCTCTTCGCGCTGCGTGGCGGGGTCGCCCAGCTCAGCAGCTCCTGCTCGGCCGGGTCGAGCAGGCCACGGGCGACGGCGGCCAGCGCGGCCGGGTCGGAGTAGAGCTCGCACAGCAGCGCGGCCGGGTCGACCGCGGGCCACACCGCGTCCACGAAGTCGCGCACGGCCTGGGACCGGGCCATCCGGGCGGTCTCCGCGTCCGAGGGGGCGCCGCCGGCCGCCTCCCGCTGCCGCCGGACGTCCTCGGCCACCTGCACACGCAGCCGCTCGCGCGCGGTCGCGTACGGGATCTCGCTGCGGCGCAGGTCGTCGACGTACCGGCGGAGGCGGTGCGGCGGCACCCGGTAGCGCTTGGTGCCCACGAGCAGCATGACGTCGTCGTCGGGCCGGCCGACCTGCCGGCGGACCGCCCGGCGCAGCACTTCCGCGAGCCGCGCGTCCCCCTTGAGCGTGGCCACCGCCGGCGGGTCCGTCGCCCGTACCGGCACCGGCGCGAGCAGGTCGTCCACGGTCGTCTGGGTGACGCCGATCTCCCCCAGGGCCGGCAGCACCTCGCCGATGTAGCGCAGGAAGGCCCGGTTCGGCCCGACCACCAGCACCCCGGACCGCCGCAGCCGGTCCGGGTAGGTGTAGAGGAGGTAGGCCGCCCGGTGCAGGCCGACCGCGGTCTTGCCGGTCCCGGGCGCGCCCTGCACGCAGATGCTGTCGTCGAGCTGGGCCCGGACCAGGTCGTCCTGGTCGGGCTGGATCGTGGCGACGATGTCGCGCATGGGGCCGACGCGGGGCCGTTCGATCTCCTCCCGCAGGATCCGGCTCTCGATCGCCGACACGTCCGACCCGGCGGTGAGCGGCTCGTCCTCGTACGAGGTGAGCAGTCCGGCGGCGAAGCCGAACCGGCGGCGGCGGCGGACGCCCATCGGCTCGGCCGGGGTGGCCCGGTAGAACGCCCGTGACATCGGCGCCCGCCAGTCGATCACCAGCGGGTCGCCGGCCTCGTCACGGATGTGCCGGCGGCCGACGTGGAAGCTCTCGCCGGACGGGTGCTCGCCGTCGGGGAGGCGGTCGATCCGGCCGAAGAACGGCGGGACGCTCGGGTCGTCGGCCAGCGCCGTGAGCCGCCGGGCCCGGGCGGCGCCCAGCGACTCGCTGGAGAAGGCGTCGCCGCCGACGTCGCCGGCGGTGCTGGCCACCGCCCGCATGGCGGCCAGGCTCGCCCGGGACCGGATCAGATGGTCACGTTCGCAGGTGAGGACGGGATCGGTGTCGGTGGTGGACGCGGACACAGGGCTCCTCCGTGCTCCTTGGTTCGGCACGTGGTCCGGTCGGCGGGATCGGTCCGCCGGCCGGGACGGTCCCACTGCCCAAGGCGTTTCCCGGTGAGGAGACGCCCGGCTACGACGGGTGCGCGAGCAATGCGCGCGAGGATCCAGCGTAGTCCGCCCGCCGGACCAGGCCGAACGCATTTCTGGCAGGCTGGCGCCCGTGCTGGTGATCACCAACGAGGCGGCCGGCGGGTCGGCCCGGGTGGAGGCCGCGCTGGCCGTGCTGCGTGGCGCGGCGTCCGACGTGGAGGTGGTCGCCACCTCGTCACCGGCCGACTGCGACGCGGCGGTCGCGCGGCTGGGCGAGCGGCGGGTGGTGATCTGCGGCGGCGACGGCAGCGTGCACACCGTCGTCGAGGCGCTGCACCGGGCCGGCGCGCTGGACCGGCCGGTCGGGCTGATCCCGCTCGGCACCGGCAACGACCTGGCTCGCGCGGTCGGGCTGCCACTCGACCCGGCGGCGGCCGCGCGGGTGGTGCTCGACGGCCGCCCCAGGCGGCTCGACCTGCTCGTCGACGACACCGGCGGCGTGGTGGTCAACGCGGTGCACCTCGGCGTCGGCGCGGAGGCGGCACGGCAGGCCGCGTCGCTGAAGCCGCGCCTCGGCCGGCTGGCGTACCTGGTCGGCGGCGTGTCGGCCGGCCTCGCCGCTCCCGGCTGGACGCTGACCGTGCGGGTGGACGGTGCTGCGCTGACCTCCGGCCGGGTGCTGCAGGTCGGCATCGGGCTCGGCCGGTCCGTCGGCGGCGGCTCACCGCTGACCCCGCACAGCGTGCTCGACGACCAGCAGGCCGACGTCGTCGTCTCGGAGGCGGTCGGCTTCCTGGCCCGGCTCGGCTACGGGCTGCGGCTGCGGCGCGGGTCCCACGTCGACCGGCCGGACGTGCGCACCGCCCGCGGCACCACCGTCGAGGCGGACGGCGACCCGTTCCACTACAACGCCGACGGCGAGATCCACGGGCCGGTGCCGCGCCGTGTCTGGGCCATCGACCCCCGCGGCTGGACCCTCATCACCCCACCCTGACCCGCCCGCGGGCAGGCGAGCGGATGCCGACTCAGAAGAAGCGGCGCAGCGGCAGGGTGACGGTCTCCAGCACCCGCTGCCGGCGCGACCGGTTGCGCCAGCGGGTGAGGTCGATCTCCGTGCTCCGCTCGAGGTCGGCGTCGAAGTCGCCGGCCAGCTCGGCCGCGACCGCCCGGTCCAGCGCGACCACCACGACCTCCTCGTCGTGGTCGAGCGAGCGGCGGTTGAAGTTCGACGAGCCGACCACCGCCGCCATGCCGTCCACGATCATGATCTTCGCGTGCATCATCGCCGGCTGGAAGTTCCACACCCGCACCCCGCACCTGGTCAGTTGCTCGTACGCGGCCTCGCTGGCGAGCTGGCAGACCCGCTTGTCCGCGTGCGGCCCCGGCAGCAGCACGTCCACCTCGACGCCGCGCTCCGCGGCCGCGCACAGTCGGTCGAGGAAGAAGTCGTCCGGCGCGAAGTACGCGGTGGCCAGCGAGATCCGCTCGGTCGCCGAGTCCAGCAGCACCCGGAAGGTGGACTGCAGGTCGTCCCAGCCGATCGAGGCCGACCCGCGGACGACCTGGGCGACGGTCGTGCCGGTCTGCGGCTGCTGCCGGAACGAGTCGTTGTCGTCGTACAGCTCCCGGCCGCTCTCGGCCCAGTTCTGCGCGAACGCCGCACGCAGCCCGTCCACCGCCGGCCCGCGCACCTCGACGTGGGTGTCCCGCCACTCCCGCTCGTTGCGGGCGTCGCCGCACCACTCCTCGGCGATGCCGACCCCGCCGGTGAACGCGATCTGCTCGTCCACCACGAGCACCTTCCGGTGGCAGCGGTGGTTCTGCTTGAGCGGCGAGTTCAGCCAGGGCTTGCGGAACCACTCGACGTGCACGCCGGCCTCGTCCATGCGATCGACCAGGCCCTTCTCGATCTGGAGGCCGCCGACCGCGTCGATGAGCAGCCGGACCCGCACGCCGCGCCGGGCCGCTGCGGACAGCGTGTCGGCGAACCGGGTGGCGATCTCGCCCTTCCAGTAGACGTACGTCATGAGGTCGACGCTGCGCTCGGCCTCCTCGATCGCCCGGAGCATGGCCGGGAAGATCCGGTCGCCGTTGCGCAGCACGGTGAGCTGGTTGCCTTCGGTGAAGGCGATCCCGGTGAGGGACTCGAGCGTTCGGCGGAGCCGCTGCTGCCGCTCATCCAGCCCGGGTTGCTCCAGGCTGGTGATGCTGTCGGTCACTGCACTCCTTCCGGTGACCCCGTGCCGATCCTTTGCCCAGAGTTGAGAATCGGTACGCCTCCCCGGATGACGCAGGTCAGTGCTCGCCGGTGCCGCGCAGCCGCTCCCGGTAGGACGGCGGACAGACCGTACCGGTGTCGCCGAGCAGCAGCGCCGAGTAGGTCAGCCGTGCCGCTTCCTCCAGGTTGAGGGCCCGGCGTACGGCCATCTCGACCGAGTCGCCGACCACCGAGCAGCCGTGGTGGGACAGCACCACGCAGTCGCAACCGTCGAGCAGCGCGGCCGCCTCCCGCGCCAGTTCGGGCGTGCCCGGATAGCGGAAGGGGGCGACCCGGACCGGCCCGACGTACGCGGCGTGGTCGGTGGTGATCGTCCGGATCGGGTGGCCGAGCGCGGACAGCAGCACCGACGTCTGCGGGTGCACGTGCACGACCGCGCTGGCGTCCGGCCGGGCCCGGTAGCACTCCAGGTGCAGTGCCAGCTCGGTCGACGGGTCCGGCGCACCGCCCACCACCGCGCCGTCGGCGATCCGGACCAGGGCGACGTCGGCCTGCCCGAGCCGGTCCAGCCAGGTGCCGCGGGCGGTCACCGCGGCGACCGCGCCACCGGGCACGCGCGCGGACAGGTTGCCGCCGGACGCGAGCACCAGCCCCGCGCGGACCAGGGTCCGGCCGGCGTCGGCCAACTCCTCGACGAGCCCGGTCCACTCCGGGTCGGTGGGCACCATCACTCCGCCAGCCTGGCCGCCGCGGACTGCACGCGCCGGGACGCCTCGGCCACGTCGATCGTCAGGCACTCGCCGTCGCGCACCACCTGCCGGCCGCCGACCCAGACGTCCCGCACCGCCGACCGCGGCACCGACCAGACCGCGTGCGCGGCGAGGTCGTCGTCGGACAGCACCGGGACGAACCCGGGATCGGACAGGTCGAGCCGGACGATGTCAGCCCACCGGCCGGGCGCGAGCACGCCGAGGTCCGGCCGGCCGAGCGCGGCGGCACCGCCGGCCGTGGCGAGGTCGAGCACCTCGGCAGCGGTCAGCACGGTCGGATCCCGCTCCATCGTCCGGGCGAACAGCGCGGCGAGCCGCATCTCCTCCCAGAGGTCGAGGTCGTTGTTGCTGGCCGGCCCGTCGGTGCCGAGCGCGACCCGGACGCCGGCCCGGCGCAGCGCCGGCACCGCGGCCATGCCGGAGGCGAGCTTGGCGTTGCTGCTCGGGCAGTGCGCGACCGCGACGCCGTAGTCGGCGAGCAGCGCGACGTCCTTCTGGGTCAGCCACACCCCGTGCGCGGCCAGCACCCGGTCGACGTCGAACACGCCGAGGTCGGCCAGCACCTGAGCGACCGTGGCCCCGCCGTGCTGGGCCGAGACCTCGTCGCCCTCGTGCTCGGTCTCGCCCAGGTGCACGGTCACCGGCGCGCCCGCCGCCCGCGCCGCCTCGCCGATCGCCACCAGCGCCTCGTCCGGCAGCACGTACGCGGAGTGCGGTCCGAAGCCGACCTCGATCCGCGGGTGGTCGGCGTACCGGTCCCGCAGGCGCAGCGTCCACTCGATCCGCTCGGCCCAGCTGCCGAGCCGCTCCCAGCCCGGGGCGACCACGATGCCGGGCGCGACCAGGCAGCGACTGCCGGCCGCGTCGACGGCCTCGGCCAGCAGGTCGTCGTGGAAGTACATCTCCACCGAGGTGGTGACGCCGAACCGGAGCAGTTCGGCGGCGGCGAGCGTCATCCCCCAGTAGACGTCGTCCGGGCCGACCTTGGCTTCGCGCGGCCAGATCACCTCCCGCAGCCAGCGGTCCAGGGGCAGGCCCTCGCCCTGACCGCGCAGCAGCGTCATCGGCCCGTGCGAGTGCGCGTTGATCAGCCCGGGCAGGAGCAGCCCACCCACCCGCTGCACCGTCCACTCGGCACCGTCCGGAGTGGAGGCGTCCGGCTCGTCCACCGGCCCGACGCGAGCGATCCGACCGTCCGACCCCACGTCGACGGCGCCCGGGCGATGCACGACCCCGGTGCCGTCGCAGGGCAGGACGGCGTCGGCCACGAGCCGGGTGCTCACAGCGTCTCTCCCCCGGCCGGCCGTACGATTCGCCGCTCGGTGACCACGGCGGTCACCAGGTCCGCCGGTGTCACGTCGAACGCGGGGTTGCACGCCGGTCCGGCCGCCACTTCGGCCGGGTCGCGCTCCTCGATCTCGATGCTCTCACCCGTCGGCGTGCCGGCGTCCACAGTGGACTCGGGTGCGGCGACGACGAAGGGGATCCCGGCCCGGGCGGCGGCGAGGGCGAGCGGGTAGGTGCCGATCTTGTTGGCCACGTCGCCGTTGGCGGCTATCCGGTCCGCACCGACCACCACAGCGTCGACCAGCCCACGGGCGATCAGCGAGGGTGCAGCACCGTCGACGACCACCCGGTGGTCGATGCGCTGCGCGGCCAGCTCCCAGGCGGTGAGCCGGGCGCCTTGCAGGATCGGCCGGGTCTCGTCCGCGTACACGATCTCCACCTGGTCGCGTTCATGCAGAACCGCGACGATCCCGAGCGCCGTGCCCCACTCGACGGCAGCTAGCCAGCCCGTGTTGCAGTGCGTCAGCAACCGCAGCGGCTTGTCTCGCTGCAGCAGGTCGGCCCCGCGCTCGCCGATCGCCCGGCAGGCCTTCGCCTCCTCGTCGAGGATCGCCCGCGCCTCGGCCAGCACCGCGTCCGGCCCGTCCCCCAGCCGAGCGAGCGCCCGATCGACCCCGCGCCCGAGGTTCACCGCCGTCGGCCGCGCCGTTCGCAACCGGCCCGCCGCGCCCGGGACGTCGTCGCCGCGCTGAGCGGCGAGGGCGACGCCGAGGGCTCCGGCGGCGCCGAGGGCGGGAGCGCCCCGGACGGCGAGCCGGCGGATCGCGTCGACCAGCTCGTCCGGGTCGGTGATCTCCAGCCAGCGCTCCTCGGCCGGCAGCGCGGTCTGGTCAATGAGTCGAACCGCGCCGTCCGCCCAGTCGATGCACCGCACCGACGCAGTATCCGGTCTCTACCGGTCCCGCGGCACCCGACCGAGCAGGGAGAACTCGGGGTTCGGCCGGAGCGCCATCAAGTGCGCCATCCGGTTGGACTGCGCGAACAGCGCCGCGATCGCACCGATGTCCCACACGTCGTCCAGATCGAACCCGTGGTGGGTGAGCTCGGCCAGGTGCTCGTCCTCGACCGTCGCGGACTGGGTCGCGACCCGCAGCGCGAAGTCGAGCATCGCCCGCTGCCGCGGCGTGATGTCCGCGTGCCGGTAGTTCGTGGCGACCTGGTCGGCGATCAACGGATCCTTGGCCCGGATCCGCAGGATCGCCCCGTGCGCGACGACGCAGTAGGTGCAGTCGTTTGCCGCACTCGTCGCGACGACGATCATCTCCCGGTCGGCCTTCGACAGCCCGGGCGTCTCCTTGTCCATCAACGCGTCGTGGTACGCCAGGAACGCCCGGAACTCCGCCGGCCGCCGCGCGAGCGCCAGGAACACGTTCGGCACGAACCCGGTCCGCTCCTCAACCGCCTCGATCCGCTCCCGCACGTCCTCCGGCAGCTCATCCAGCCCCGGCACCCCAAACCGACTCACCGCCCGCATGTCTTGCAGCCTCGCACATGGTCCGCGACGCACTCGCGGAGGCGATCGCAGCCGGGCTCGGGTCGGAACGTCTTGCATTGCTCGAACAGAAAGGGGGTGGAGTGGCAATGCGGGGCGGGGAGGGTGGTTGGCGTCAGACAGCCATCGGGAGGAACGACGAGATGATCCTGACCAGGAAGATCGCGCTGGGCGTGGCCGGGGTGGCCGCTGCCGGGGTGCTCGGCACGGCCGGGGTCGCTGCGGCCACGTCGAACGACAGCACGCCGGCACCGAGCGCGTCGGCGGCGCCGAGCAGTCCGGCCACGCCGGGAGACAAGGCGCATCACCGCAAGGGCAAGCGGCCGGAGCGGGCGCTGATCGGCCGTGGGATGCACGGTGAGTGGGTCGTGAAGGGCAAGGACGGGAAGCCGGTCACGCTGGAGACGATCCGCGGCACGGTGACCGCGGTCGGGTCGTCGAGGCTGACCGTCAAGGCCGACGACGGCTTCACCGAGACGTTCACCACCAACTCCGACACCAAGGTCAGGGGCGGCGCCGACTCGCTCGGCGAGGTCAAGGTCGGGGCCAAGGGCGCCGTGGTCGGCGTCAAGTCCGGAGCCACCATCACCGCCCGCGCCGTCCTGGTCCGGAAGTAGCGGGCAGCTCTCGAGGTACTGGCGCGGCAAGACCCCGGTCCGGTGGAGGGCCGGGTCTCGCGCGTGGCGGGGTCAGCCGAGGCGGAGGCGGAGGGCCTCCAGTTCGTCCCGCATGCCGGTGGGGAGCTGGTCGCCGATCTTGGCGAACCACTCTTCGATCTGCGGCAGCTCGGACCGCCACTCCTCGAGATCGACCGAGCTGACCGCGTCCAGGTCGGCCGGATCCATATCCAGCCCGCTCGCGTCCAGTGCTCCGGCCGCGGGCACGTAGCCGACCGGCGTCTCCACCGCCGCGGCCGTCCCCTCGAGACGCTCGATCGCCCACTTGAGCACGCGGATGTTCTCGCCGAAGCCCGGCCACAGGAACCTGCCGTCGGCGTCCCGGCGGAACCAGTTCACGTAGAAGATCCGCGGCAGCTTGGACGCGTCCGCGTGCTTGCCGACCGAGATCCAGTGGCCGAAGTAGTCGCCGGCGTTGTAGCCGATGAACGGCAGCATCGCCATCGGGTCCCGCCGCACGACGCCCACCGTGCCGGTCGCCGCGGCTGTCGTCTCGGACGACAGCGTGGCGCCGAGGAAGACACCGTGCTGCCAGTCGCGCGACTCGGTCACCAACGGGATGGTCGTCCGGCGACGGCCGCCGAAGAAGATCGCGGAGATCGGCACGCCGCGCGGGTCCTCCCACTCCGGCGCGATGATCGGGCACTGCCCGGCCGGCGTGCAGAAGCGCGAGTTGGGGTGGGACGACGACTCGTCCGACGCCGGCGTCCAGTCGCGACCCTTCCAGTCGGTCAGGTGCGCCGGCGGCTGCTCGGTCATCCCCTCCCACCAGACGTCGCCGTCGTCGGTGCGGGCGACGTTGGTGAAGATCGAGTTGCCGCGCTCGATGGTGCGCATCGCGTTGGCGTTCGTCTTCCACCCGGTCCCCGGCGCCACGCCGAAGAAGCCGTACTCCGGGTTGAGCGCGTAGAGCCGCCCGTCGTCCCCGAACCGCATCCAGGCGATGTCGTCGCCGAGCGTCTCGACCTTCCAACCCGGGATGGTCGGCTCGAGCATCGCCAGGTTGGTCTTGCCGCAGGCCGACGGGAATGCCGCCGCGATGTAGTAGACCTTCTGCGCCGGCGAGGTCAGCTTGAGGATCAGCATGTGCTCGGCGAGCCAGCCCTCGTCGCGGGCCTTCACCGTCGCGATCCGCAGCGAATAGCACTTCTTGCCGAGCAGCGCATTGCCGCCGTACCCGGACCCGTACGACCAGATCACCCGCTCCTCGGGAAAGTGCGAGATGTACTTGGTCGGGTTGCACGGCCAGGGGACGTCCTGCTCGCCTTCGTCGAGCGGCGCACCCACGCTGTGCAGACCGGGCACGAAATCCGCGTCCTCGCCCATTCGCGAGAGGGCCTTCGACCCCATCCGGGTCATGATGTGCATCGACGCGACGACGTACGGCGAGTCGGTGAGCTCCACCCCGAACATCGGCGACTCGGCGTCGAGCGGCCCCATGCAGTACGGGACGACGTACATCGTCCGGCCCCGCATGCAACCGGCGTAGAGCTCGGTCATGATCGCCTTCATGTCGGCCGGCGCCATCCAGTTGTTCGTGGCGCCGGCGTCGCGCTCGTCGACCGAGCAGATGAACGTCCGGCCCTCCACCCGGGCCACGTCGCTCGGGTCGGACGCGCACCAGAACGAGTTCGGCTTCTTCGCCGGGTCGAGGCGCCGGAACGTCCCCGCCTCGACCAGGAGGTCGGTTATCCGCACCCACTCCTCGGGCGAGCCGTCACACCATTCGATCCGGTCGGGCGTCGTCAGCTCGGCGACCTCGCGAATCCAGTCGAGCAGTCGGGCGTGCCTGGTCGGGGCCGTGTCAGCGTCCGCACCCGGGATCGCTGAGATCGTCATGCAACATCGCCTCCTGGTCGCCGTTGACCGGACATGCTCAAAGTCCGGCCACACCGGCCGTGCTTCGGGGATTGATCGGAGCCTAACGCCGGCGACACGCCTCTCGACCTGGTCGGACTGTCGGCTGCCTCACAACTCGCGCGTAGCCTTGGGCTTTCCGCACCACGACCGCCCGACCCGGTGACGACGGAGGAACTCGGTGGAGTCCGCGACGTTCACCCGCCGGCCGGAGGACTTCGACTGTCTGCACTGCGGCCTGCGGGTCCGAGGCGATGGTTATACCAACCATTGCCCGCGGTGTCTGTGGTCCCGGCACGTCGACGCCGGCAGCCCGGGCGATCGCGAGTCGACCTGCGGCGGCGCGATGGAACCCGTCGGCGCCCTGTACGAGGGCGGCCGCACGGTCGTGGTCCAGCGTTGCCAGCAGTGCGGGCACACCTGGCGCAACCGGACGGCCCGCAACGACTCCCGCGGTGCCGTACTCGCCCTGTTCGGCCGAGTGGTGGAGGACCCGCGCCGCTGAACCGCCCAGCCGGCCGCTCCGTGTGACGAGTAAGCCTGTGTGCCCCCACGGGCTGTGTTCCATGCCCGCACAGGACCGACCAAGGAGGGCATCGAGGTGCGGACAAGGCTTGCTCTGACGGCGATCGGCGCTGCGGTGCTGGCGTTCGCCGGCGGGACCGTGGTGACCACGGCCACCGCCGCACCGGCGAGCGCGACGCTGCTTCCGAAGACGATCGCGCTCCCGGACGGCTACCAACCCGAAGGCATCGCCACCAACGGCCCGACGTTCTACGTCGGATCACTGGTCGACGGCCGGATCATGCGCGGCAGCGTGCTGACCGGCCGGCTCTCGCCGTTCATCCCGGGCACCGCGGGTGACTCGACGACGGGCCTCGAGGTGCACGGCAACCTGCTGTTCGCCGCGGGCGCCGCCACCGGCACGCTCAAGGCGTACGACCTGCGCACCGGCCGCAAGCTGGCCGAGCGGCGGGTCGCACCGGCCGGCGAGAGCTTCATCAACGACGTCGCGGTGATCAAGGACGCCGCATACTTCACCGACTCGCTCAAGGCCCAGCTGTACGTGCTGCCGTTCGGCAGCAGGGGCAAGGGCCACGGGCCGAACTTCGGCAAGGTCAGGGTGCTGCCCACCCCGGGCATCACGATCGGTGCCGGCTTCAACGCCAACGGCATCGAGACCACACCGGACGGCAAGGCGCTGCTGGTCATCCAGTCCAACACCGGCACGCTGTTCCGGGTCTCGCCGCGCACCGGCGTCGCGACCCCGGTGAACGTCGGTGGCGCCGACCTCACCAACGGCGACGGCATCCTGCGCCGCGGCAGCTCGCTGTTCGTAGTGCGCAACGTCAACAATCTGATCGTGCAACTCGCGCTCGACCGGTCCGGCAGCACCGGCCGGGTGGTCCGCACGATCACCGACCCGACGCTGGACGTGCCGGCGACGATCGCCCCGTCCGGCCCGTTCCTGTACGCGGCCAACGCGCGGTTCACCACCCCGCCGACGCCGACCACGACGTACCACATCTCCCGCATCCCGTAGCACGCAAAGACGGCCGGCCCGGGCTCCGCGCCTGGGCCGGCCGTCGCATATCCGCGACCGACCAGGAGGAGGCACGACAACGTGCGGAAACGACTGGCCCTGACGGCGTTCGCCGGCGCGGTGCTCGCGCTGGGAACCACCACCGTGGCGACCACGGCCACCGCTGCGCCGGCGAGCGCGTCCCTGCTGCCGAAGGTCATCTCGCTGCCGGACGGCTTCCGGCCCGAGGGCATCGCGACCGGCCGCGGCACCACCTTCTACGTCGGCTCCCAGGTCGACGGCGCGATCTACCGCGGCGACCTGCTCACCGGTCGTGGCGAGGTCTTCATCCCCGGCACCGCCGGGGACACCGTGCGCGGGCTCAAGGTCGACGGCGGCCGGCTGTTCGCGGCCGGCGGTCCCAGCGGCACGGTCAAGGTGTACGACGTG
Organism: uncultured Actinomycetota bacterium; assembly: GCA_963728945.1. Classification (GTDB taxonomy): domain Bacteria; phylum Actinomycetota; class Actinomycetes; order Mycobacteriales; family CADCTP01; genus CADCTP01. Next base: position 596,084 of record CAVSMA010000001.1, read on the forward strand.
CGCACCGGCCGGTTGCTGCTGCGCCAACAGGTGGGCGCCCCCGGCTCGAGCTTCGTCAACGACGTGGTCGTGACGCGCAGCGCCGCTTACTACACCGACTCGACCGTCCAGGTCATGTACGTGCTGCCGTTCGGGCACGGTGGCCGGCTCGGCGCGGTACGCACGGTGCCGCTGACCGGTGACATCGCCTACGGCGCCGGCTTCAACGCCAACGGCATCGTGGCCAGCCCCGACGGCAGGACGCTGGTGCTGGTGCAGTCCAACACCGGCCTGCTGTTCCGGGTCTCCGCACGCTCCGGCGTCACCACCCGTCTCGACGCCGGCGGGTTCTCGTTCAGCAACGGCGACGGGCTGCTCCGGCGCGGCAACACGCTCTACGTGATGCGCAATCAGAACAACCAGCTGGTGCAGGCGACGCTCAGCCGCGACTTCACCCAGGCGCGCGTGGTCCGCACGATCACCGACCCCAACTTCGACACCCCGACGACGATCGCGTTCTTCGGACCGTTCATCTACGCGGTGAACGCACGGCTGACCACGCCGCCGACCCCGGACACCACGTACACCGTGGTCCGGGTGCCGTGACCTGACGGCTCCGGCCGGGCCGCGTCCGCCGGGACGCGGCCTGCCCGGGTCAGGACGCCTGGCTGACCGTGCTCATGTTGAAGTCGGGCACGCGCAGGGTCGGCATCGCGGTGCGGTTGAAGTAGTCGCCGAACTCCCGGGCCAAGCAGCGCTCGGTCGTCCCGGCCTCGGTGACGCGCCCGAGCAGGTCGACCGGCGACTCGTTCCAGCGGAAGTTGTTCACCGCACCGGTGACCTCGCCGTTCTCCACCAGGTAGACCCCGTCGCGGGTGAGCCCGGTCATCAGCATCGTCTGCGGGTCGACCGGTCGCACATACCAGACGCAGGTCAGCAGCAACCCCCGCTCGGTCCGGGCGACCATGTCGCCGGTCGAGGCGGTGGAGCCCGGCACCTCCAGCACGAGGTTGTCGACGTACGGGCGCGCCTGCGTCTCGGTCTTCGTCGCGTAGGCCCGGGTGCGCATGAGCTCGGACAGCACGCCGTCGCGGATCCACTCGGTCGAGCCCAGCGGCAGGCCGTTGTCGAAGACCGAGACCGTGCCCTCCTCCGATCGCGTGGTGGCGAGGAACGGCGCGCATTCCAGGCCGGGCAGCCGCGGGTCGCTGCGCAGCGTCACCGACAGGGGGGACAGTCGCTCGCCGATCCGGTTGCCGCCGCCGGGCTTGGAGAACACCGTCCGGCCCTCGTCAGCGGCCCGCGCCCCGGAGGCGATCGCGTAGAGGAACAGGAACAGGTCACCGACCGCGGACGGTGGCAGCAGCGTCTCGTATCGCCCCGCCGGCAGCTCGACCGACCGGTCGGCCCAGTCCAGCCGGCGCCCCAGCTCGCGGTCGAGCGCCTCCACCTCGACGTCGGCGAAGTCCGGCGAACCCTGGCCGACCCAGGCCGAGCGGGCGTAGTCGCGCGACTTGCCATTGATGTCGATCCGGCCGGTGGGCTGCACGTGCCGCAGCCGCACGCCGGTGGAGGAGCCGAGGTATTGGCTCTCGACGGCGTGCTCGGCATAGCCGAACAGCAGCCGGTCGCGGCCGGCCGCCCGGGCGAACGCCTCGCCCAGGTCGCTGGACACGGTCGCCAGCGTGCCGATCGAGGTCTCCGCCGGCGGCTCGTCCCAGCCCTCGGATCCGCCGTCCGGCTCGGACAGCGGCGCCGCGTCCTCGTTGGGGCCGGCGTCGCGGGCGGCCTGCTCACTCGCCCGGACCAGGTCCTCCAGGTCGTCCGCGGTCACCGCGCTGCGCTGCGCCACTGCGGCCGCCTCGCCGACCACGCTGATCACCGCGACCTCGCGGGAGCGCATCGACCCGTTGGTGGTCAAGGTGTTGTTGGCCCAGCGAAGGTTGACCTCGGATCGTTCCGTCGCGAGCACGACGCAGCCGTCCGCCTTGGACAGCGCCAGCGCCCGCTCGACCGTCTCCTGCGGGGTCATCGGCCGCCCTCCCGGACCGTGTTGAGGATGTTCACGTTGCGGAACAGCGCCGGCGGGCAGCCGTGCCCGACCGCGGCGACCTGCGCCGGCTGCGCCTTGCCGCAGTTGAACGCACCGTGCAGCAGGTAGGTCTCCGGGCCGCCGACCGCCTCCATCGAGCCCCAGAAGTCGGTCGTGGTGGCCTGGTATGCCACGTCGCGCAGCTGGCCGGCCAGCTTGCCGTTCTCGATCCGGAAGAACCGCTGCCCGGTGAACTGGAAGTTGTATCGCTGCATGTCGATGGACCAGGACTTGTCGCCGACCACGTAGATCCCGCGCTCGACCGCGCCGATCAGGTCGTCCAGCGACGGGCCGCCCGGCGCCGGCTGCAGCGAGACATTGGCCATCCGCTGCACCGGGATGTGGCCGGGCGAGTCGGCGAACGCGCACCCGTTGGACCGGCCGAGGTCTTTGAGCTTGGCCATCCGCCGGTCCAGCTGGTAGCCGACGAGGATCCCGTCCCGGATGAGATCCCAGGACTGGGTCTGCACGCCGTCGTCGTCGTAGCCGATCGTGGCCAGGCCGTGCTCGGCGACGCGGTCACCGGTCACGGTCATCACCGGCGAGCCGTATTTCAGGGTGCCGAGCTTGTCGAACGTGGCGAAGCTGGTGCCCGCGTAGGCCGCCTCGTAGCCGAGCGCCCGGTCGAGCTCGGTCGCGTGACCGATCGATTCGTGGATCGTGAGCCAGAGGTTCGTCGGGTCGACGACCAGGTCGTACCGGCCCGGCTCGATCGACGGCGCCTTCGCCTTCTCGGTCAGCCACTCCGGGATCCGGGCCAGCTCGCCGGCCCAGTCCCAGGTGTCGCCGGTCATGTATTCCCAGCCGCGGGCGGTCGGCGGAGCATTGGTCCGCATCTGCTCGAACGTGCCGCGGGACCGGTCGACCGCGGTCGCCTCGAGCTCGGGGTGCATCCGTACCCGCTGCTGGGTGGTGACCGTGCCGGCGAGGTCGGCGTAGAACTTGTTTTCCAGCACCTGCAGCAGCGACGCCTGCACGTGGTCGACGCCGTCGGCGGCCAGCAGGCGCTCGGACCACTCGGCCAGCAGGCCGATCTTGTCCGCGTCGGGCACCGAGAACGGATCCACCCCATAGGGGGCGACCCAGGTGACGTCGGCGTGGACCGGCTCGTCGGCGAGCTCCACCGGGTCTGAGTTGACCGGTCGGGAGACCGCGGCCACCTCGACCGCCTGCTCGGCAACCCGCACCGCGGCCTCCGGGGTGAGGTCGACGCCGGCCGCGAAGCCCCACGTCCCCTCGTGCACCACCCGGACCGCGAACCCCTGCGTCACGCTGTCGGCGGCCGAGTCGACCCGGCCGTCGCGCAGCATCAGGTCCTGGCCGCGGATCCGCTCCAACCGGAAATCGGCGTGCTGCACGCCGAGCTCGCGGGCTCGGGACAGCGCGGCGTCGGCCAGCCTGCGCATCGGCAGTGCCAGGAACTCCGGATCGATCTCGGGCACGGGCTCCTCCTCGCACGCTCTGGCCCCTCGCCGAAACCCTAGTCCGGCCGCCCAACCTGATTCGGCCACCGGTCAGGGCCCGGTCAGTGCCCTGGTCAGGGCGCGGTCACGGGCCCGTCCGGGCCGGGTCAAGGGCTAAGGACGCCAGCGGAGCGCGAGCGCGCGCACGGCCGGGTCGTCCGACTCGGACAGGGTCGTCCAGTCGGCGTGCGGGTCACCCGCGGCGGCGGCGAGGTCGGCCAGCAGCGCCTCCGGCGGATCGGTGGACTGCTCGCCGGCACCCTCGACCCGGGCCAGCAGCCGGGCGTCGGTCCAGGGCCCGTCGGCCGGTCGGGCGCCGGAGTCGAGCGGCGGCGGGTATGGGTCGGTCATGCCGGCGGTGTCGGCCCAGCCGGCCGGATCGGTGCCGTCCAGCCACGCCGCCGGCGCCCGCTGATCCGTCTCCGGAGAACCCAGTTCGGTCATCGCCACTCCTCCTGTTCGCCGTATCGCATGTCGCCCGCTCAGGCTAGGCGATCATGACCTTTCGGCCGAATGTCGTCTATCCTCCTGGGGTGCTGGACTGTCGGGGCAGCGACCGATCACGCGTGCTCGGGGATGCCCTTACCCACCCTGGGCTGGTCGTGATCGCCGGACCGCGCGGGAGCGGCAAGACTGCGATGGTACGGGCGGCGGGGGTGCCGTTGCTCGCCGCCCGGGCGCTGGCGCCGTTGCGGCACCGGGCCGGGCTCCCGCTCGCCCGGGCGATCAGGACGACGATCCCGGTCGACGACGTCGCGCTGGCGGCCGAGGCGGTACGGATCCGGCTCGGCGCGCGGGCGCTGCTGGTGGAGGACGTGCAGCACGCCGACGCGTACACGCTCGCGGTGCTGGCCTCGGTGGCGCCGGCCGTCCCGATCGTCGTGACGCTGCGCACGCCGTCGCCTCTCGCCGACCGGCTGCGTGCCGTCTCCCGGCTCTGGCTGGACACTCCGCCCCCTTCGGCTGCGGTCGGGTCGAGCGTGCGCACGCTGGTCGGGATGCCGGTCGCGGCCCGGACCGCACTGGCCGCGCTCGGGCTGCTCGGGCGGCCGGCGGCGGCGGGCCTGCTCGGTCCCGGCGTCGACTGGCTGCTGCATGCCGGGCTGGCCGAGCGGGAGGCCGACGGGATCGCGCCGCGGCCGGCGGACCTGGCCGAGCTCGCGGCGGGGGTGCTCGCACCGGCCGAGCGGCGGGCGCTGCACAGGCGACTGGGCGCCGCCCTGACCGACGGGGTGGAGGCGGCCCGGCACCTGCTCGCCGCCGGCTCCTCGGCGGCCGCGGCGGCCAAGGCCGAGGCGGCGGCCGAGGCGGCGGAGACGCCCCGGGAGCGGGCGGCGGCGCTGCTGGTCGCAGTGACCGCCGACCCCGCCCTGGCGCTGCGGGCGGCGGCCGCGTGCGGTTCGGCCGGGCTGGCCGGCGAAGCGCTGCGGCTGCTGTCCGGACCGGTCACGAACGGCCCCACGACCCGGGTCGCCGCGGCGGCGCTGCGGGCGGTCGCGCTGGTCGACCTCGGCCATCCCGACGACGCGGCGGCGGAGCTGCGGGCAGTCGACGCGGACGTGCCGGCCGTGCCCCCGGCGGTGGCAAGCCTGCACGCCGTCGCCTCGATCCGTGCCGCGGTCGCCACCGACCCCCAGGTGGCGTGCACGCTGGCCGATTTCGCGGTTGCCGCGGCCGGTGCCGACGCCCCGCCCGCGCTGCTCGCCGCGCACGCCACGGCGCTGCGGGCAGCCGGCCGGGAGGACTGGGAGAGCGCCGCCCGCGCCGCCCTGGACGCCGCCGCGGCGGCCGGGGACCGGATCGCCGAGCGGCTAGCCGGCGCGGCGCTGGTCGCCGGGCTGCGCGACCTTGGCCGGGTCGGCGAGGCCGGCGACCTCGCCGCCGAGCTGGCCGAGGCGGCCGCGGCCGACGGCGCCTACAGCGCCGAGCTCCAGTTCCGGGCCGACGCGCTATGGGCCGGCCTGCACGCCGACGGCGCGCTCGATGAGGCACTGCGCTCGGCCGGCGCGCTGCTGGACCGGACCGTGCCGGCCGACGCCAGGGCGCTGCTGGTCGCCACGCTCGCGCTGGCCAGAGCCGACACCGGCGCCCTGCCAGCCGCGCGCGGACTGCTCGAGCGGGCCGGGCCGGTCGCCGCGGACCGTACCGTGCGCTGGGTCGCGGCCGAGACGTCCTGGCTCGCCGGCGAGGCGGAGACGGCCCGGGACGCCGCCGACGCGCTGGCCGGTTCGGACATGCCGGCCCGGCTGGCCCTGCTCACCGCCCGGTGGGCGCGCCGGGACACCAACGAGGACGTGACCGAGCCGCTCCCGCGGGCCGGTGCGCTCGGCCGCACCGGGGTCGGCCCGGCCGCGGTGACGATCGCGGCCTGGGACGCGGGCGGCAGCGCGCTGGCCGCCGCGGCCACCGCGTGGAAGGGCGTGATGGTCCGCGAGCAGGTGCGCTGCCTGCTCGGTGCCGGGCTCGCCGGCTCGGTCGACTGCCTGCTCGCCGCCGAGGAGGTGGCGGCCGACACCGGCCTGACCACGCTGCTCGGCCGGGTGCGCTGGGCCCTGGAGGCGCAGGGCATCCACCGCCGACCGCCGCCGCCGGTGGAGCTGCGGGCGTCCGAACGGGAGATGCTCGCGCTGGTCGGCGCGGGGCTCTCGACGCCTCGGATCGCCGCCCGACTCGGGCTGACCCGGGCGGAGGTGGAGGCGCGGGTGCGCTCGGCGATGGCGACGGTGGGCGCCCGCACCCGCACCGAGGCGGCGCTGCGGGCGGCCGGCGGCTGACCGGGCCTGCTCCTATTGTCGCGGGGTGGCGTACCGCGTCTGCTTCGTCTGCTCGGGCAACATCTGCCGCTCGCCGACGGCCGAGGCCGTCTTCCGCCGCCGGCTGGCCGAGGCCGGGCTGGACGGCGAGGTCGAGGTGGACAGCGCGGGCCTCGGCGACTGGCACGTCGGCGAGGACGTGGACGACCGGTCGGCCGCGGCGCTGCGGGCACGCGGCTATCCCGCCTGGACGCATGCGGCCAAGCAGTTCCGGCCGGCCGACTTCGAGGACCGTGACCTGGTCGTCGCGCTCGACGCCGGGCACGAGCGGGCGCTGCGGGCGATGGCGGAGACCGCGCCGGACCGGGCCAAGATCCGGATGCTGCGCTCGTACGACCCGGCGGCCGCGGACGACCCCGACGGGCTCGACGTGCCGGATCCCTACTACGGCGGCGAGCGCGGGTTCGAGCACGTGCTCGACCTGGTCGAGGCGGCCTGCGCCGGGTTGCTGGCGGAGGTCGAGGCGGAGCTGTGGATCCATCCGAACGGGTGACGCTCGCGCTCGGCACGGCCGTCGAGTCCGCCCGGCCGACCGGCGCCGCGATCACCGGACAGCGCTGGCGGGTGCGGCTGGCCGACGGCCGGGATGTGTTCGTGAAGACCAGGGACGACGCGCCGGACGGGTTCTTCGCCGCCGAAGCGGCCGGGCTCGACTGGCTCGGCGCGGCGCCCGGCGGACCACCCGTGCCGGCCGTGCTCGCCCACGACACCGGCCTGCTGGTGTTGCCCTGGCTTGCGGAGGAACGGCCGGCGAGCGCGACTGTCGAGCGGCTCGGTCGCGAGCTGGCCGCCATGCACGCGGCCGGGTCGCCCGTCTTCGGTGCGGCGCAGGACGGATGGATCGGCGCCGCCGAGTTGGAGAACGGGCCGCTCGACGGGTGGCCAGAGTTCTACGCCGAACGGCGCGTCCTGCCGTACGTGCGGCAGCTGCGGGACGGCGGGCAGCTCGGCGGCGACGAGGCCACGGTGTTCGAGCGGGTGGCGGCGCGGCTGCCGGAGATCGCCGGTCGGGCCGAGCCGCCGGCGCGGATCCACGGCGACCTGTGGACCGGCAACGTGCTGTGGTCCGGTGACCGCGGCTGGCTCGTCGACCCGGCGGCGCACGGCGGCCATCGCGAGACCGATCTCGCCATGCTGACGCTGTTCGCCGAGGGGTGGGTGCCACGGATGCTCGGCGCGTACGAGGAGAGCGCGCCGCTGTCCGACGGGTGGCGGGCGCGGCAGCGGCTGCACCAGATTCACCCGCTGCTCGTGCACGCCGTCCTGTTCGGCGGTGGCTACCTCGCCGCCGCCCTGGCCGCCGCCGCGGAGTACCTGTAGCCGGGCGGCCGCCATCAGCACTCCTCGGCCACCGAGCCGGGGTTCCGCTCCCGCTGCAGGCCGGCGTCGTGCCCGGCATGACCGGACGTCGGCCCGGGTAGATCGCAACCATGACGGGGCCGATGTACGAGGACCGCAGCGGGGTGCCGGAGCCGGACCGCGAGCCGTACCCGGGAACGACCGGAGCGGGGCCGGAGGTGCCGCCCGCCGCGCCGCCGGTCCAGAAAGCGGTTCCGCCGCGGACCCGGGTGAGCGGGATCTGGGTCGCCTCGATCGCGGCCGTGGTGGTGCTGCTGCTCCTGCTGATCTTCATCTTGCAGAACGGCGAGCGCGTGAAGATCAACATTTTCGGGGCCAACCCGACGCTGCCGCTCGGCGTGGCGCTGCTGCTCGCGGCCGTGCTCGGGGCGCTGCTGGTCGCGCTCATCGGCGTCGCGCGAGTGGTGCAGCTGCGCCACACCGCACGGAAAATGGCCCGCCGGTCGCGCTGATCGCACCCCCTGTGCGAGTACTCACAGCGGGCCCGGGGAACACCCGGTCGCCGTGGGGCGTGGACCAGATGAGATGACTGACGAAACCACGACGACGAAGAAGGCAGGACTGTCCCCGATCGAGGTCGGTGCCGGTGCCGGCGCGGCGGTGATCGCTGCGTTCGCCTCCTCCTACCTCGGTACGGCCGGGACGCTGACCGGCGCCGCGGTCGCCAGCGTGGTCGGCACGGTCACTACGTCCGTGCTCCGCTCCTCGGCGCAGACCAGCGCGCACCGGTTGAAGCAGACCACGACGCGGTTGCGGGACACCCGGGTCGACCAGGTCCGGGCCACCGACGTGCGCCCGGTCGAGTCGGAGGACGTCGACCCGTACGGGACGCAGCTTTTCCGTGCCTCGAACTGGATCGATCCCGATGGCACCCGCGCGGACCCCGGAAGCAGCTGGGAGACCCGGACCCACCACTTCGCCGGGCCCTATTCCGGCCCCGGCCGGCCCCGCACGGCGGCTGACGCTGCCGCCGGCGTGAGCAGCCGACCGGGGACCGGCGCGGCCCGACCGGGCCCCGCCGCGGGCGGCCCGGCCGGCCCGGCTGGACCGGGCCCCGCCGCGGGCGACCCCACCGGCCCGGCTAGGTCGGGCCCCGCCGCGGGCGGCCCCACCGGCCCGGGTGGATCAGGCCCCGCCGCAGGCGGCCCCGCCGGCCCGGGTGGATCGGGCACCGGCGCCAGCCGGCCGGCCGGCGTGGAGCCGGACAAGGCCGGCGACGACGCGGGCCCGGTGGGGTCGGGGCCAAGGCGGGGCCGCGGTCGGTGGGTCGTGGTGGGCGCCGGCGCGGTGGCCGCGTTCGCGCTGTCCCTCGGCGTGATCACCGGGATCGAGGCCGCCGCCGGCAAGCCGCTGTCGGGGCTGGCCGGCCGCGAGTCCGGCGGCGGCACCACGGTCGGCCGGGCCACCGGCACGGACAGCGGCTCCGGCCGCGGCACGCCGAGCCCGACCCCGACGCCGGCCACGAGCGGCGGGCCCACGTCCACCGCGCCGGCACCGGGCACCGGCCCGACCGTCTCCCCGACCGCGCCGTCGAGCGCCCCGGCGAGCCCGGCACCGTCGCCCACTCAGCAGCCGCCCACGCAGCCACCCACCCAGGCGCCCTCCCAGGCGCCCAGTCCGGACCAGCGGACGCCGTGACGACGAGCCGCTCGGGCCACCGCCCGGGCGGCTCCACTCACTGGGGCAGCTTCACCACTGTGACAAAGAATTCGTCGATCTGCTGGACCACGGTGATGAACCGCTCGAAGTCGACCGGCTTGGTCACGTACGCGTTGGCGTGCAGGTCGTACGAGCGCAGCACGTCCTCCTCCGCCTCCGACGTGGTCAGCACCACCACCGGGATCGCCCGCAACGACTCGTCCGCCTTGATCTCGGCCAGCACCTCACGCCCGTCCTTCCGGGGCAGGTTGAGGTCGAGCAGGATCAGGCCGGGCCGCGGCGCGTCGGCGTACCGACCCTCGCGGCGCAGGAACGCCACGGCCTCCACGCCGTCCTCGACGACGTGCAGCGTGTTGCGGAGCTTGTGCTCCTCGAACGCCTCGCGCGTCATCAGCACGTCGCCAGGGTCGTCCTCCACCAGCAGGACGTCGACCACCGTCGGCGGTGCGGCGGTGGGGTCGGTCATCTCGGTCATTCAGCGGTCTCCGACTCTTCCGGTGCGGGTGGCGCTGCGATCTTCGGCAGCGTGAAACGGAAGACGGTCCCGCTGTCCACCGAGGTGTCCAGCCAGATCCGCCCGCCGTGGTATTCGATGATCTTCCGGCACATGGCCAGCCCGATGCCGGTGCCGGGATAGGCGTCCTTCGGGTGCAGCCGCTGGAAGATCACGAAGATCCGGTCGGCATACTCCGGCTCGATCCCGATCCCGTTGTCGGCGACCGAGAACTCCCACTGGTCGCCGGCGTCGGCCCAGGACACGGTGATCCGCGGCGGGTGCTCGCCGCGGAACTTCAGCGCGTTGCCGATCAGGTTCTGGAACACGCCGACCAGCAGCGCGACGTCCACCGACACCCGCGGCATGTCCTCAGCCACCGTGACGGTCGCGTCGGACTCCTCGATCGCGATCGAGAGGTTGGCCACCGCCTGGTCGACCAGCTCGTCGGCGCCGACCTCGGCGTGTTCCCGGGTGAGCCGGCCGACCCGGGAGAACGCGAGCAGGTCGTTGATGAGCCCCTGCATGCGCTTGGCCCCGTCCACCGCAAACGCGATGTACTGGTCGGCTCGCTCGTCCAGCTGCCCCTTGTACCGGCGCTCCAGCAGCTGGGTGAAGCTCGCGACCTTGCGCAGCGGCTCCTGCAGGTCGTGCGAGGCGACGTAGGCGAACTGCTCGAGCTCGATGTTGGACCGCTCCAGCTCAGCGGTCCGCTCGTCCAGCCGCGCGGTGGTGTCCCGCAGCGCGTGGAACTCGGCGACGATCTGGCGACGCATCGCCTCCACGTCCGCACCGAGCGCGACGATCTCCCGCGGGCCGCTGCCGTGCACCTCCGCGTCGAAGTCGCCGCCGGCGACCCGGCGGACCTCGGCGGTCAGTGCGGACAGCGGCCGGAGCACGACCCGGCGCAGCCCGAATGCGAGCACGAGCAGCAGCACGACCAGGCCGACCGCGAGCAGCAGACCGACCAGCTGCAGCCGGCCGGCCGCCGAGTTGAGGTCGTGGCGGGCGTCGGCGGCGGACCGGTCGAGGTCGCGCTGCAGGGCGGTGAGGCTCGCGCGGAGGTCGTCGAACAGCTGCTTGCCGAGCATCGGGCTGACCGTGACCGGCTGGCCGGCCTGGACCTGGGCGAGGATCGGCTCCGCATACCTCGTCCGCCAGGCGTCGGCCTTGGCCTCGACCTGCTCGAGGGCGGGGCGGATGCCGAGCGCCGGATCGTCGGCCATCTCGGACAGCGACCGCGCCGCGGCCGCCTCGTCACGCTGCCCGCTCTCCCAGGGTTCGAGGAACAGCTCCTGGCCGGCCAGCGCGTACCCGCGGATGCCGGTCTCCTGGTCGACGAGCGCGACCTGCAGCTGCTCGGTGTTGCGGAACGCCGGGTCGATGACGTCGACCACCCGGCTGCGGGCGTCGGCCAGGTTGCTCAGCGTGACGGCACCGGCGGCGATCATCGCGGCGGCGACCAGCGTGGCCACGGCCGCCAGCCGGATGAGCGAGCGGCGCAGCGACCCGGCCCGGGCGATCTCCGGTCGCCGCACCGGCGGAGGGGACATCGGCGGCGCCGGGGCGGTCCGCTCGGCCAGGTCAGTCATCGGCCGGGCTCACCGCGGGCAGCGCGCCGACCAGGAGCACCGCGACGTCGTCGACGAGGTCGCCGCCGTTGAGCGCTTCGGCCTGCTGGATCAGCGAGTCCACGAACGGCTCCGGCGCGGCCCGCCAGGCGGGGTCGTGGCGGACCTGCCGCTGCACCAGCTCGGCCAGCCCCTCACCGCCGAGCCGCTCCGGACCGAGACCGACCCGGCCGTCGATGAGCCCATCGGTGTGCAGCAGCAGCGCCCAGTCCGCGGGCAGCTCCACCTCGGTGGCCGGCCAGGACGTGCGGGTCACCACCCCGAGCGGCGGTACGACGCGCGCCTCGGACAGCAGCCGGACCGTCTCACCGACCAGCAGCGGCGCCGGATGGCCGACCAGATGCATCGAGACGCCACGGCGGTCCGGCGAGATGGTCAGCGTGCACACGGTCGCGAAGATGTGCTCGCGGTGCCGCTCGTGCACGAGGACCTGCTGCAGCGTCGCCAGGATCTCGTCGGACGGCCGCGACGCCAGCACCAGCGCGCGCCAGGCGATCCGCAGCCGTACGCCCAGCGCGGCCTCGTCCGGACCGTGCCCACTGACGTCGCCGATCATCACGTGCAGGGTGCCGTCGGGGTCGCGGACCGCGTCGTAGAAGTCGCCGCCGAGCAGCAGCCGGCGCCCGCCGGCCTGGTAGCGCGCGGCGAACAGGACGCCGGCACCGGCGATGAGCGGGCTGGGCAGCAGGCCGCGCTCCAGCCGGGTGTTCTCCTCGGCGTGCAGCTGTTGCTCGTGCAGCGCCCGCTCGGTGGCCTCGATCCGGGACCGGCCGATCGCGTACCGGATTGCCCGGGTCAGCAGCTGCCCGTCGACCTGACCCTTGACCAGATAGTCCTGCGCGCCGGCGGCGACCGCCTCGGCTCCGCGGTGCTCGTCCGCCAGGCCGGTGAGCACCAGCAGCGCGACCCCGTCGGCCTGGGCGGCGAGCCGGCGCAGGCCGTCCAGCCCGGACGCGTCCGGCAGGCCGAGGTCGAGCAGCACGCAGTCCACCCTGGCGACCTCGGCCTCCGCCTCGGCCAGCGTGCGCGCGCGCAGCAGCTCGACCTGGCTGACCGCCTCATCGAGGAGCTCCTGCACCAGGAACGCGTCGCCGTCGTCGTCCTCGACCAGCAGGACGCGCAGGTTCTCGACCGGCGCTGCGGTGCCCATGACGGGCAGGAGGCTGCTCACGATGCCGCCCGCCAGCACATTCTCGTGCTCAGATGAATCTCCCTTGTCCGGCCGCGCGTGCCGTCCCTCGCTTGCCGGTCGGATCGGAAGCCCGCGCTTCCGCTGGGACGCATGCTAGCGCGGCCGGTGACGCATCTCGTCCCTTGTACTATTAACTCTAGAACAATACGCTGAATCCGTGCTCGTACGGGTGAACCCCGCATCGCCGGAGCCCATCTACGCGCAGATCGCGAGCGCGGTCCGGCGGGAGGTCGCCGACGGGCGGGTGCGGCCGGGCGAGCGACTGCCCGGCGGCCGCGAGCTGGCCGCGGCTCTCGGGGTCAACCTGCACACGGTGCTGCGCGGCTACCAGGAGCTGCGCGACGAGGGTGTGGTCGAGCTGCGACGCGGTCGCGGCGCGGTGGTCACCCACGCGGCACCGCGGATCGCCGGGCCGGTGTCGGCGCTGCGGGCGTTCGTCGCCGAGGCCCGCCGGGTCGGGCTGACCGCCGCCGAGGCGGCGGCGATGGTGCGGGAGGAGATGTCCTCGTGAGGCGCTCGGGTGCCGGCAGCGGTTCGCCGCGATCTTCCGCAGCGGCCAGGCGCTGGAGGTGACCAGCGGGGACGGGCGCCGGTTCGTGGTCACCGTGGACGCAGCGGCCGACGCGGCGGCGCTGCTGACCACGCTCACCGACCGGGCGCACCGCTGAACTTTCTTCCGTCCACAGGGTGTGGGTGGCTTCTCGCAGGTCAGCACGGTGGGCGGGGCCAGCGGTGGGGATACCCACAGGTTGTCCCCAGCACGGTCCGCAGGGCCGGCCGGGTTGTCCACCAGCCGTCCCCAACACGGTCCACAGCGCCGCTGCGACCCGGCCTTCAGCCGGCCCTAATCTGAGCACTCGGGCGCTATAGTTCGAACACAGGTTCGAACGGCAGGAAGGGCAGCGCGGTGGCGGTCACGGACGAGATCGGCGCCCCCGGATCGCGGGCGGCCGACTTCGACCGGCAGCCACCGCAGGACGTGCAGGCCGAGCAGTCGGTGCTCGGCGGCATGCTGCTGTCCAAGGACGCGATCGCCGACGTGGTGGAGGTGCTGCGGGCCGGCGACTTCTACCGGCCGGCCCACCAGATCGTCTACGACACGATCCTCGACCTGTACGGGCGGGGCGAGCCGGCCGACCCGGTGACGGTCTCGGCCGAGCTGACCCGCACCGGCCAACTGATGCGCATCGGTGGCACGCCCTACCTGCACACGCTGATCTCCTCGGTGCCGACCGCGGCCAACGCCGGGTTCTACGCGGAGATCGTGGCCGAGCGGGCCACCCTGCGCCGGCTGGTCGAGGCCGGCACCCGGATCGTCCAGCTCGGCTACGGCGCCGCCGCCGGCCAGGGCGGCGACGTCGACGAGGTGGTCGACCGCGCCCAGGCCGAGATCTACGACGTGACCGAGCGGCGCACCAGCGAGGACTACGTCCGCCTCGAGCACCTGGTGAGTTCGACGATGGACGAGCTCGACTCCATCCAGAACAGCGGCGGCATCGGCATGGGGGTGCCGACCGGATTCATGGATCTGGATGAGAGGACCCACGGCCTGCATCCCGGCCAAATGGTGGTCATCGCGGCGAGGCCGGCGGTCGGCAAGAGCACGCTGGCCCTCGACATCGCCAGATCCTGCTCCATCAAGAACAACCTGACCTCGGCCATCTTCTCGCTGGAGATGAGCAAGTCGGAAATCACCATGAGACTGCTGTCGGCCGAGTCACGAGTGCCGCTGACTCGAATGAGATCCGGCCGGATGGACGACCAGGACTGGTCCCGCCTCGCGCGGAGAATGGGCGAGGTCGCCGAAGCGCCTCTCTACATCGATGATTCTCCGAACCTGACCATGATGGAGATACGGGCGAAGGCTCGACGCCTGAAGCAGCGGCATGACCTTCGACTGATCGTTGTCGACTACCTCCAGCTCATGACCAGCGGTAAGAAGGTCGAGAGCCGCCAGCAGGAAGTCTCCGAGTTCTCCCGGGCACTGAAGCTGCTCTCCAAGGAGCTCGAGGTTCCCGTGGTCGCGCTGAGCCAGCTCAACAGGGGGCCCGAGCAGCGGACAGACAAGAAGCCCATGCTCTCCGACCTTCGTGAATCCGGTGCGATCGAACAGGACGCTGATCTGGTAATACTTCTCCACCGGGAGGACATCTACGAGCCGGAATCTCCGCGTGCCGGTGAAGCCGACCTGATCATAGCCAAGCACCGGAATGGCGCCACCGGCACCGTGACGGTGTCTTTCCAAGGGACGTATTCACGCTTCACAGACATGGCCGGCTGATGTTGCTGGTCCAGGTCAGCGACCTGCATCTGGACGGGAGCCCGCAGCGGCACGAGCGCGCCGAGCGGGTCATGGCCTACGTGAACGGGCTGGCCGGCGTCGACGCCGTGCTGGTCAGCGGCGACATCGCCGACCACGGCGAGCCGGCCGAATACGCGGAGGCCAGGCAGCTGCTGGCGTCGCCGCACCGGGTGCTGACCTGCCCGGGCAACCACGACGTGCGCGGCCCGTACGAGTCGGTGCTGCTCGGCCGGTCGCCGTCCGGCGGCGCGGTCAACGAGGCGCACGACGTGGCCGGCGTGCTGGTCGCGATGTGCGACTCGTCGCGGCCGGGCCGGGCCGACGGGCGGCTCGACGAGCAGACGCTGGCCTGGCTCGACGGCGTGCTGGCCGACCACCCGGCGCTGGTCTGCTTCCACCACCCGCCGGCGACGATGCACCAGCCGATGATCGACGAGATCCTGCTGACCGACCCGGACCGGCTCGCCGCCGTGCTGGACCGGCATCCCGGCGTGCTCGCCGTGCTCTGCGGGCACGCGCACACGGCTGCCGCCACCACGTTCGCCGGCCGGCCCTGCCACGTCGCCCCCGGAGTGGTCTCCACCCTGCGGCTGCCGGCCGAGCACGCCGGCGACCTCGACTACGCGCTGCCGCCCGCGGTCGCCCTGCACGTCCTCGACGGTGACCGGCTCACCACGCACTACCGGGTGGTCCCGTGAGCGCGGTCACGGCCCGGAATGTCACAACCGCACGGGGTGGCGCCGTCCTCAGGGCATGAGCGTGCGAGGGCAGCGAATGGTGTTGGGCGTGCTGCTGGTGGTCGCGGCGGTGGCCGGACTGTGGGCGCTGCTGGCGCCGCGGTCCTTCTACGACGACTTCCCCACCAGCGCGATGCACTGGGTCGCGACCGACGGGCCGTACAACCGCCACCTGGTCAGCGACGTCGGATCGTTCTACCTGGCGCTGGGGGCGCTGACCGTCTCCGCGCTGGCGCGGCCGGCGCTGGCTCGGCTGGCCGGGGTCGTGTGGCTGGCGTTCTCGGTGCCGCACTGGCTCTACCACTCGGCCCACCTCGGCCTGTACGGCACCCGAGACCAGGTCCTCAACGAGGTCGCCCTGGTCGGCGTGGTGGTCCTGGCCGCGTTGCTGTGCGTGCCGGTCAACCGGTGGGTCGGCGTCCCGGCCACCGTCGACGCTGTGCAGGTGCGGCGATGAAGGTCGCGGTCGCCGGCGGCACCGGCCTCACCGGCCGGCACGTCGCCCGCAGCCTCACCGACGCGGGCCACGAGCCGGTCCTGCTGGCCCGCTCCCGCTGTGTCGACCTGGTCACCGGCGACGGGCTGGCCGGCGCGCTGGCCGGCGTCGACGCGGTGGTCGACGTGTCCAACGTGACGACCACCAGGCGCGAGGTGTCCGAACGGTTCTTCACCGCCGCCACCACCCACCTGCGCGACGCCGCCGCGGACGCCGGCGTCGGCCACTACGTGGTGCTGTCGATCGTCGGCGTCGACCGCGTGGACCTGCCCTACTACGCGGGCAAGCGGCGGCAGGAGCAGCTGCTCGCCGTCGGCACGGTGCCGTGGACGGTGCTGCGGACCACCCAGTTCCACGAGTTCGCCGCGCAGGTGCTGGCCCGCACGCGCGGGCGGATCGCGCCGGTCCCGGCGATGCCGTCCCGGCCGGTCTCGGTGGCGGAGGTCGCTGACGCGCTGGTCGAGGCGGCACTCGCCGACCCGCTGGACGGCTACGCCACCGAGCTCGCCGGTCCCGAGGTGGTCCGGCTCGACGACATGGCCCGGCGGGTGCTGCGCCGGCGCGGGGAGCGGCGGTGGGTGCTGCCGGTGCGGCTGCCGGGTCGGGTCGGCCGGCAGCTGCGATCCGGCGGGGCGCTGCCGGACGGCGAGTTCCGGGAAGGCAAGCTCACCTTCGCCGACTACCTCGCGACCGTCGGACCGTGACCGCGGACGAGCTGGCGGCCGCGTACAGCGCGATCCGGCCGCGCCTGGTCGGCGTCGCGTACGCGGTGCTCGGCACCAGGGCCGAGGCCGAGGACGTGGTCTCGGACTGCTGGCTCCGGCTGGCCGACGCCGACGCCCGCGAGCCGGTCCGCGACGTCGAGGGCTGGGCCGTGGTGGCGGTGTCCCGCCGGGCGCTGGACGTGCTGCGCTCGGCCCGGGTGCGGCGGGAGTCGTACGTGGGTCCGTGGCTGCCGGAGCCGATCGTCGACGACCTGGCCGATCGGGTCAGCCTGGACGAGCGGGTCAGCTTCGCGCTCATGGTGGTGCTGGAGACCCTCACGCCGGCCGAGCGCACCGCCTGGGTGCTGCACGAGCTGTTCGGGATGCCGTTCCCGGAGATCGCCACGGTGGTCGGCCGCAGCCCGGGCGCGGTGCGCCAGCTCGCGTCCCGGGCCAGGGCGCACGTCGCCGCCGGTGCGCCGCGGCTGGACGTCGACGCCGCCGACCACCGCCGTACGGTCGACGCCTTCCTGGCGGCGACCGAGGGTGGCGACCTGGCCGGGCTGCTGGCCGTGCTCGACCCGGACGTGGTGCTGACCAGCGACGGCGGCGGGATCGCGACCGCCGCGCGGCGGCCGGTGCTCGGCGCCGACCGGGTCGCCCGCGTCCTGCTCGGGGTGGCGCACCGGCAGCCGCTCCGGCACCGCCACGTCACGGTCAACGGCCAGCCCGGGTTCGCCACGACCGACCCGGACGGCCGGCTGCTCGCGGTCTGCGCGCTGACCGTCGGCGCCGGTCGGGTGGTCCGGGTCGACCTGGTCATGACGCCGGCCAAGCTCCCGCGACCGTCGCAGGATGAGACGGTCGGGTCGGAGCCGGCGTGAGACGGTCGCCTGGTCGCCAGGTCGCGGCCCGGAGCGGGAGCCTTCGATGTCGGATACGGATCGGCACCAGGGCGGTTCCCGGCTGACCAGCTGGCACCAGGACCTGTTCGCGGCGGTCGGGCGCTGGCGCTGGCTGCAGGCGCTGGACGGCGGCGTCGCGGGCGTCCTGCAGCCGCTCTACGACCGGCACCGCGACGACCTCGCCGTCGAGCTCCTGCACGGTGGCCGGTGGGCCGGGCACTCGATGCACACCGCACTCAGCGACCTGCCGATCGGTTTCTGGTCCGGCGCGCTCGTGCTCGACCTGCTCGGCAAGGACGTCCCGGCCCCGGACGCGCGGACGGACCCGGCCGCGACGCTGAGCGCCGCCGGCCTGGTGGCGGCGGCGGGCACGGTCGCGACCGGCGTCACCGACTGGACCGTCAGCGACGGCGAGGACCGCCGGGTCGGCCTGTTCCACGGCCTGCTCAACACCGCCGCCGTGGCGCTGCAGGCCGCGTCGCTGGCCGCGCGACTGACCGGGCACCGCCGGCCGGCGCGCAGGCGCTCGGCGCCACCGAGCATGGCCGCTCACGGCGGCCGCCGGCTTCGTCGGCGGGCATCTCGTGCAGGGCCGGGCGGTCATGGTCAACCGGGTGGCCGCGAGCACCGGTCCCAGCCGCTGGGTCCGCGCGCTCGCCGACGCCGACCTCCGGGACGGCGGCACGATCGGCGTCGACGTGGAGGGCCGGAAGGTGCTGCTGCACCGGACCGGCGGCCGGCTGTACGCGATGGACGACGTGTGCAGCCACGCCGGCGCGCTGCTCAGCCGCGGGCAGGTCGACGGCTGCGTGGTCACCTGCCCGCTGCACGAGATCCCGCTTCGACCTGCGGGACGGGCGCATCGTGCGCGGGCCGGCCCACCATCCCCAGCCGGTGCTGCCCGCGCGGGCCCGGAACGGATGGATCGAGGTGCGCGGCTCCCAGCCTCGGCCCAGGACCGCCAGAAGCAGAGGAGATGCGCATGGCGTGGGAAGCGATAGCTGACCTGGACCAGCTGGAGGAGGGCGACATGATGCTCGTCCAGCTCGGCGAGCCCGTCTGCATCGTCCGGCTGTACGAGGACGAGGTGGTCGCCGTCCACAACACCTGCACCCATCAGCAGCAGCCGCTCAACGAGGGCTACCTGCAGGAGGACGACACGCTGATCTGCCCCGCCCACAACTCCCGCTTCGACCTGCGCACCGGCGAGCCGATCGGCGTGCCGGCGGTCGCGCCGATCCCGGTGTACGCCTGCAAGATCGAGGACGGCGCGATCTGGGTCGACATGGACCAGCAGCTCAACGACGCCGCGATCCCGCACAAGCCGTACCACTGACACGCCGGAGGCCCGGCTCCCGGGTGGGGAACCGGGCCTCCGGCGAACCGTCAGGCCTCGACGACCTCGAGCGGGATCGTCGCGGTGACCTCGGGGTGCAGCACGACCGGCACGTCGTGCCGGCCCAGCGACTTGATGCCGCCGGCCAGCTGCAGCCGGCGCCGGTCCAGCGTCGGGCCGCCGGCCTTCTGCACCGCGGCGACCACGTCGGCCGCGGTGACCGAGCCGAACAACCGGCCGCCGGTGCCGGCCCGGGCCGGCAGCGTGACGGTCATCTTCTCCAGGTCGCGCTTGATCTCCTGGGCCTGGCCGAGGTCGCGCACGTCGCGCGCGTCCCGGGCCCGCTTGATCGTCGCGACCTGCTTCTCGCCGCCCTTGGTCCAGGCCATCGCGTATCCACGCGGGACGAGGAAGTTGCGCCCGTACCCGTCCTTGACCTCGACGACGTCGCCCGGCGAGCCGAGCCCGGCGACCTCCTGGGTGAGGATGAGCTTCATCGACCCGACCCCCTAGCGCGCCGTGCTCGTGTACGGCAGCAGTGCCATCTCGCGGCTGTTCTTGACCGCGACGGCGACGTCACGCTGGTGCTGGCTGCAGTTGCCGGTCACCCGCCGGGCGCGGATCTTGCCCCGGTCGGAGATGAACTTCCGCAGCAGCGCGGTGTCCTTGTAGTCGATGTAGACCGTCTTGTCCTTGCAGAACGCGCAGACCTTCTTCTTCGGCTTGCGCAGTGGCGCCTTCGCCATGTGTCAGTGCTCCGTCAGGTAGATCGGGGAAGGGTCTAGAAGGGCGGCTCGTCGTACGAGCCCGAGCCGGCGCCGGCCGGCGTCGAGGACCCCCACGGGTCGTCGCCGCCGCCGCCGCGGTTGGCACCGCCGCCGCCGCCAGCCAGCCGCCGCCACCGCCGCCGAAGCCGCCGCCACCGAAGTCCCCGCCGCCGCTGCCGCGGGAGACCTTGTTGACCTTGGCGGTCGCGTACCGCAGCGAGGGGCCGATCTCGTCGACCTCGAGCTCGATGACGGTGCGCTTCTCGCCCTCCTTCGTCTCGAAGGAGCGCTGCTTCAGCCGGCCGGTCACGACGACGCGGGCGCCACGGGTGAGCGACTCGGCGACGTTCTCCGCCGCCTGCCGCCAGACGTTGCAGCGCAGGAACAGCGCTTCCCCGTCCTTCCACTCGTTGGTCTGCCGGTCGAACATGCGCGGCGTGGACGCGACGGTGAAGTTCGCGACCGCGGCCCCGCTCGGGGTGAACCGCAGCTCCGGGTCGGCGGTGAGGTTGCCGACCACGGTGATGATCGTGTCGCCTGCCATCTGTCCTCCGTCGTCAGTGTCTGGGGAAGACGGTTACCGGAGCTCCGGGCGCAGCACCTTCGTCCGCAGCACCTCGTCGTTGAGGTTGAGCTGGCGGTCGAGCTCCTGCACTGCGGCCGGATCCGAGGTCAGGTCGACCACGGCGTAGATGCCCTCGACCTTCTTCTCGATCTCGTACGAGAGCCGGCGGCGGCCCCAGACGTCGACCTTCTCGACGGAGCCGCCGGCGGTGCGCACGACGTTCAGGTAATTGTCGAGCAGCGGAGAGACGGTCCGCTCCTCGAGGTCAGGGTTGAGGATGACCATGAGCTCGTAGTGGCGCACGGTGAGGAAAGCCTCCTGTGGACTCGGCGGCCGCGGACTCTCCGCGGCAGGAGGAACGCCGGCGACTGGAACGCCGGACCGCACGAGGGTACGCCATCCCGGGTGGGCGGCCGAACCGCAGCGCCGCGGCAGGGTACGGAACCCCGCCCCGGCCGCAACGGGGGAGAAGCCGGGTCGGGGTCCGGCAGGCCGCACGGCCGGGACGGGGCGTGAATGGAGACGTGCCAGCCGCAGCGCCATGACGCCGGACGGCGAACTGTCATCCGACCGCCGTACGCTCGGCCGCATGGTGCTCATCGGTGCCCACCTGCACGAGGGCGAGCCCCTGGCCGAGGCGCGGGCTCGCAACGCGGAGATCCTGCAGATCTTCCTGGGCGATCCGCAGGGCTGGAAGAAGCCGCCGGACCGCAGCGCGGACACCCAGCCACTGATCGACGCCGGCATCGGGCTCTACGTGCACGCGCCCTACCTGGTCAACGTGGCGACGACGAACAACAAGATCCGCATCCCGAGCCGCAAGATCCTCGACCAGCACGCGGAGGCGGCGGCCGCGCTGGGCGCGCGCGGGCTGATCGTGCACGGCGGTCACCTCAACGACGGCGACGACCCGCAGGTCGGCTTCGACAACTGGCGCAAGGTGTTCGCGCGGGCGCACTTCGACCTGCCGATCCTCATCGAGAACACGGCCGGCGGGGACAACGCGATGGCCCGCCGGCTGGACCGGATCGCCCGGCTGTGGGACGCGGTCGGCGAGTTCGGGCCCGGCTTCTGCCTGGACACCTGCCACGCCCACGCCGGCGGCGAGGAGCTGGTCGACCTGGTCGACCGGGTCAAGGCGATCACCGGCCGGATCGACCTGGTGCACGCCAACGGCTCGCGGGACGCGTTCGGCTCGGGTGCCGACCGGCACGCCAACCTCACCGAGGGTCACATCGACCCGGACGCGATCGTCGCGGTGTGCGCGGCCGCGGGGGCGCCGATCCTGGTCGAGACGCCGGGGCTGCGCGAGGGGCAGGGCGCGGACATCGCGTTCCTGCGGGAGCGGCTGCCGGCGTGAGCCGGTGAGCGAGCGCGACGGCTCGCAGCGCGAGCGGGGCTCGGGCGCCCGGCGGGACCGTGAACCGGTGTCGTCGGGGGCCGGTCGCCGGCCGCCGGCGGCTGGCGCCCTGTCCGACGAGCGGGCACTGTCCGCCGTCAGTCGCCGGCCCGATCTGGTGTTCTGGACGGTGCTGGCGACGACGGCGCTCGGGATCCTGCTCGGCTACCTGGCCAAGACGCCCTGCACCGGGCCGACGTTCGACCAGTTCGGCATCTCGCCCAACCTCGGCCTGCACAAATACGACAAGCTGTGCTACTCCGACGTCCAGCAGCTCTGGGTCGGCCGGGGCGTGCCCGAGCACACCTTCCCCTACCTGCACGGGAAGCTGGTGGACGATCCGAACCAGCCGCAGGGCAACCTGGTCGGCGGCGCGGTGGAGTATCCGATCGTCACCGGCGTGTTCATGTGGTTCGCCGGGCTGTTCGCCCGCAACGACGCCGACTACCTGCGGGTGACCGCCCTGCTGCTGGCGCCGTTCGGGCTGCTCACCGCGGGCATGCTGGCCAAGCTGTCCGGCCGCCGGGCGTTCATCTGGGCGGCCGCGCCCGCGCTGGTGCTCTACAGCGTGCACAACTGGGACTTCCTCGCTACGGCCGCCGTGGTCGGCGCGGTCTGGGCCTGGTCCCGCGGCCGGCCGGGTCTGGCCGCGGCCCTGCTCGGCCTCGGCGCGGCAACCAAGATCTACCCGGGCTTCTTCGCGCTGCCGTTGCTGCTGGAGCGCCTGTACGTGCGGGACGTGCGCGGCGCGGCCCGCGTGGTCGCCGGCACCGCCGGGGTCTGGCTGCTGATCAACCTGCCGTTCGCGCTGGCCAACCCGGACGGCTGGTGGGCGACGTACGCGTTCCAGGCCCGGCGGGCAGCCGACCTCACGACGAACTCGATCTGGTACTGGGGGTTCCCGGACCTCAGTCCGTCCACAGTGGACCGCTGGTCGTTCGCGCTGATCGCGCTGTCCTGGCTGGCCGCGCTGGTCGCCGGCTGGCGGCTGGCGGCTGGCCGTACCGGCCGCTACCCCTGGCTGCAGGTCAGCGCCGCGATGCTGTGCTCGTTCCTGCTGTTCAACAAGGTCTACTCGCCGCAGTACGTGCTGTGGCTGCTGCCGTTCTTCGTGCTGCTGCGGATCCGCTGGGGCTGGTGGGTCAGCTACCTCGCGGTCGACGTGCTGCTCTACGTCGGGCTGTTCCGCTGGTACTACGACATCACCCAGGGCGGTGACTTCGGCCTGGCGAAACAGGCCGCGGTGCTCGGCGTGTGGGCCAAGGCGGTGCTGCTGGCCCTGCTCTACGTGGTGTTCCTGTGCTCGTCGCCGTCGATCAGGTCCGGCCCGCCGCCGGACCGGACGCCGGGCAGGACGCCGGGCAGCACCAGCGGCCCCCGGTCGTCGGCCCGGTCGAGCACGCCGCCGGCCGGGTCGTCCTCGGCGGCACCGCCGGGCCGGTCGGGCATCCGAACGACGTCGAGCTCCGGCCGCAGCACGTCCCGCACGACGAGCGCGACCAGCGCGAGCACGGCCAGGTCGCGCAGCAGCACGGCTCCGAAGAACCACTCGTAGTCGACGCCCTTCGCGCCGGTACCGAGGAACCACAGCAGCCGCGGGATCCACACCAGGCACTCGGTGACCTGCCAGGCCAGCAGCGTCCGCCAGGACGGGCGGGCCAGCACGGCCAGCGGCAGCAGCCAGAGCGAATACTGCGGGCTCCAGACCTTGTTGGTCAGCAGGAACGCGGCGACCACGAGGAACAGCAGCTGGGGCAGCCGCGGCCGGCGCGGCGCCGCGAGCGCCAGCACGAACACGGCGGCCAGCGCGAGCAGGACGACGACCGCGGCCGGGCCGTTGACCTTGGGCGCCGGGTTGCCGGTTCCGATCAGCTGGTGGAAGCCGTACCAGAGCGAGTCGAAGTCGGCCGCGCGGCTCCGGTTGAGCTTGAGGAACTGCAGCCACGAGTCCGGCCACAGCAGCGCGACCGGCACGTCGACGACGGCCCAGGCCAGCACCGCGCCCGCGGCCGCGCGCCAGAACGCCCGCAGCTGTCCGGCCCGCCAGCAGAGCGCGAGCAGCGGGATGAAGAACAGCAGCGGGTAGAGCTTCGCCGCCGTACCGAGGCCGAGGAACACACCGGCCAGCCCGGGCCGGCGCCCCTGCCAGGCGACCAGCCCGACCCCGGCCAGCGCGACCGCGAACAGGTCCCAGTTGGTGAACGCGTGCACGACCACCAGCGGCGACAGCGCGACCATCGCCGCGTCCCAGCGCCGCCTCCCCGCGAGCCGGTACGTGCTCCACGTAACGACGAGCATGCAGATCGACAAAAGCAGCGCAGTCACCGTGAAGTACGCCTGCACGTCCGGCATACCGAGCGGGACCTTTGCCGCGATCCCGGCCGCGACGCCCATGAAAGCGCCGGTCAGCACGGGGTATTCGACGGCGTGGTCCGCGTACGGCACGGCGCCCTCGTTGAGGTGCTCGGTGAAGTAGAGCGGGATGACGTCCGAGTAGCAGAAGTGCGTGTACTGCCTGCCCTCCGTCCACGCGCCGTCCTGGCAGGGCGACTTCTGCAGCCAGGCGAACGCGAGCGTGAGCAGGGTCAGCGCGAGCAGCACCCGCAGCGGCGTCCAGAACCGGCGCAGTCCCACCGCGCCGTGCCGGCCCCACGGCCCGCCGATCGCCCCGCTCGCCACCCGGACCACCGGGTCGTCCCTGGACGGCAGGAACGGCCGCCGCCCGTCCGCCGCCGGATCGAGCGGCCCCCGAACGACCGGGGCGGACGCTGCCGGCGGCGGATCGAGGGTCACGGCGTGGCGCCGGGTGGCAACGGCGGTCCGGTCCGCGTCTTGGTGGGCTTCGGCGTAGGCGATCCCGTCGGTGTCGGAGCCGGCTCGGTGCTGGTCGGCTGGGGCGTCGGCGACGGAGTCGGCCGCGGCCGGGGACCGTGACGCCGGGTGCGCTCGGGCGTCGGGCTGGGCTTCGCCGTGGGCGACGGCGTCGGGCTCGCGGTCACCTGCGGCGCCGGCCGGTACGACGGGTTGACCTCGACCTCGTCGGTGAGCTCGTCCTGCGGCGTGCCGGCCAGGTAGCCGTTCATGAACCGCTGCCAGGTCATGCCGGGCAGCGTCCGGCCGTAGATCTGGTTGCCCTGCACCGTGGTCATGGCCTGCGGCTTGTCGGTGCCGACCCAGACCGCCGCGCTCACCTTGGGGGTGAAGCCGACCATCCAGGCGTCGCTGTTGCCGCCGGTGTCCAGGTATTGCTGGGTGCCGGTCTTCGACGCCGACTCGCGCCCGTCGGCCAGCGGGTCCTCCGAGGCCGCCGCCACCGGCTTCATCGAGTACGTCACGTCGTTGGCGACCTTCTCGTCGATCGCCCGGGCCGGCTTGTCCTCGTGCTGGTAGACGACCCGGCCGGTGGAGTCGACGACCTTGGCCACGAAGTGCGCCGGGTGCAGCTGGCCGCCGGCGGCGAACACGGCGTAGCCCTGCGCCTGGTCGATCGTGCGCACCTCGTACTGGCCGATGGAGATGCCGGCCTGGGTGGTGCCGTCCTTCTCCTGGAGGGTCTTCTGGCCGTTGGACCGCTCGGCGGCGATGCCCATCTTGTGCGCGATCGCGGCGACGTTGGCCGGGCCGGCGTCGATGCCCATCCGGTAGAAGACCGTGTTGACCGAGCGCCGCATGGCGTCCATCACCGAGCACGGGTTGCACTGCCCGCCCTCGGAGTTGGCCACCTCGGTGCCGTTGAAGGTCTGCGGCGACGAGCCGTCGTAGGTCTTGAAGACGCTGATCTTCTTGTCGTCCGGTGTCTCCGGGTCCAGCGTCTGGGTCAGCGCGGTCGCCAGCACGTACGGCTTGAACGCCGAGCCGGCCTGCCGCCAGGCCTGCGCGTAGTCGGTGCCGAGACCGTTCGGCCCGCCCCAGTAGGCCAGGACGTTGCCGGTCTGCGGCTGCACCGCGACCAGCGCCTGCCGCAGTTGCTTGGCCGGGTCGGGCGACTTCTGGTCGGCGAAGGTCTCCTGCACCGCGCGGACCGCGGCGTCCTGGGCCCGCTTGTCGATCGTGGTGACGACCCGCAGGCCCTCCTGGTTGAGCCTGGCCTGGCTGAAGCCGGCCTGGTCGAGCTCGTCGAGCACCTGGTCCTCGACGTGGCCGACCCAGGACTTGCGGACGTCATCGGCCGTGCCGCTGGTCTTCTTGCGCACCGGCGGGTATTTCTGCTTGGTCTCGTCGGCCTGGCTCAGCTTGCCCATCGACACCATGCCGTCGAGGACGAACTTCCACCGCGCCTTGGCGGCGTCAGGGTGCGACTGCGGGTCGTAGAGCGCGGGCGAGCGGATGCTCGAGGCGAGCACGGCGCCCTGCGCCACCGACAGCTTGCTCACCGGCCGGCCGAAGTAGACCTGCGCGGCGGCCTCGATGCCGTACGCGCCGCGGCCGAAGTAGATCGTGTTCAGATACCACTCGAGGATCTGGTCCTTCGAGTACTGCTTGTCCAGCTTGACCGTGACGAACAGCTCCTTGAACTTCCGGGAGAACGTCCGGTCGCCGTTGGTGAACTGGTTCTTCACGTACTGCTGGGTGATCGTGGAGCCGCCCTGCAGGTCGCCGCCCTTGACGTTGTTGAGCGCGGCCCGCGCGATGCCGGTCGGCGAGATGCCGGGGTCGGTGTAGAAGCTGCGGTTCTCCGCGGCCAGCACCGCGTTGCGGACGTAATCCGGCACCTTGGCCAGCGGGACGTCGGTGCGGTTGGTCGAGCCGACCCGGTCGAGCACGGTCTTGCCGTCGGCGTAGTAGATCGTCGCGATCTGGTCGGTCTTCAGCGCGTTGGGATCCGGCACGTCGGTGCGCGTGTAGATCAGGCCGACGGTGCCGATGCCGAGCAGGATGAGGACGGCGACGGCGAGGCCGCCGATCTTCATCGCCTTCTTCAGCCGCGGACGCCGGCCCGGTCCGCCCGGACCGCGCCGGTGACCGCCGGGTCCCCAGCCACCAGGGCCGCCGGGACCACTGGGACCGCCGGGACCGCCGGGCCGCCCGGCCGGTCCGCCGGGGCCGTACACGCCCGTCTGCAGCGCCCGCCTGGCCTCGGCCGCGGCACCCGGCTCCCCGCCGTATCCGCCGCCGTAGAGCCCGCTGGCCCGGTCGCCGTCGTAGTCGCCGCCGCGCCCGTGGCCTGGGCCCGCCGGGCCGTGCGGTCCCGCACCGCCGCGGCCGGGGGCGCCGTAGCCCGGGGTCCCGCCCGCGGGCGGACCGCCGTAGCCCCGGGCGGCCGGGCCGGCGCCCGGCGTCGGGCCGGGCCCATATCCCGGGCCGGACCGGTGCGCCGCGCCCGACTGGTGGACGGGCCCCGACCGGCTGGCGGGCCCCGACTGCGGCGGGGACCCGGACCGGTGCGGGGACCCGGACTGGTGCGCCGGGCCGGACCGCGGCGCGGGCCCCGGCTGGTGCGCCGGGCCGGCGCCGTGCCGGCCGCGGGGCGCGTCACCACCGGGCCCGGCGAGATAGCCCGAGCCCGGGCGCGCGTCCTGGTCCCACGGTCCACCGGCGCGGTATTGGTCGTCGTACCGCGGCCGGCGGTGTCCCGGAACGTCACGGCCCTCACGCGGTCCGTAACGCCGATCGTCGTCGGAACGGTCGTCGTGCGTCACCTGTGCAGCTCTCCGATGGTCGGCGGCAGGAAAACGGCGTCCCCCGAGCAATGACGCGCGGGCGCGCACCTGCGTTCGGTGCGGCCCGCGCGAATAGGCAGGACCGGTCTCACTCCCGGACGGCCTCCCGGCGCTCGGGGCCGTCCTGACCAGGGAGGCCGTCACGCCCGAGGACGAAAGACAGGACGAGGTGGTTCCACCCGCAGGAGCGACAGACCTCCACCACGTAGACCTTGAACTCGCGATGGTCCATGCCCATCCGGTGCAGCTCCGTGACCGACTTCGCCTGGCCGCTCGCCGTGCGCAGCTCGTCACCGTAGACGTAGTGCACGTTGGTCAGCCGCTCCTTGCGACAGACCGGGCAGCTCAGCTCGGTCGGCTCGCCGTGGTAGCGGGCGGCGCGGAGCAGGTAGGGATGGGCGTCGCAGACGTCCAGGGTGGTCGTGCGTCCCGCGTACAGGTCGGCGAGGGCGACGCGCCGCTGGAGCGCGTAGTCCACGACCTGTCGCCTTGTCCGCACCGGGCCAGCCTACGCGGTGCCGTCGAGGGCGCAGCCGCCACGAGAGTGATCTACCTCGGGCCGACGTTGCGAGGCGGCACCGTCCCGGCCTATCGTGCTGATGTATCGGCGCGATACATCGCGGTGAGATGACGGGCGAGGGACGGGGGGCGACGGAGAAGGTGCTCGAGTTCGCCGTGCTTGGCCTGCTCGACGAGGCGCCCATGCACGGGTACGAGTTGCGTACCCGGCTGAAGGCAGTCCTCGGCGCCTTCCGCGCGTTCTCCTACGGCTCGCTCTACCCGACGCTGCGGCGGATGCGGGAGCGCGGCTGGATCGTCGAGGGGGAACCCGATCCGGACGCGACGGCGCCGGCACTGACCGGTCGCCGCGGCAAGGTCGTCTACCGGCTCACCGCGGAGGGCAAGGAGCGGCTCGCCGAGCTGCTCGCCGAGGCCGGGCCCGCGGCGTACGACGACGAGGGCTTCGGGGTGCACTTCGCCTTCTTCGCGCAGACGGACGCCGACGTGCGGCTGCGCATCCTGGAGGGCCGCCGGCGCCGGGTGGAGGAGCGGCGCGACGGCCTGCGGGCAGCACTGGCCCGCACCAGGGAGAAGCTCGACCGATACACCCTCCAGCTCCAGGAGCACGGCCTCGACGCGGTCGAGCGCGAGGTCCGCTGGCTCAACGAGCTGATCGACACCGAGCGGCAGGAACAGGCGGCCGCACCCCCGCAGAAGCAGAAGAAGGAGAATCCATGACGTCGGTCCGTGTGGCCATCGTCGGCGTGGGTAACTGCGCCGCCTCGCTCGTGCAAGGCGTGCAGTACTACCGGGACGCCGACCCGTCCGAGCAGGTCCCCGGCCTGATGCACGTGAGGTTCGGCGACTACCTCGTCCGCGACATCGAGTTCGTCGCCGCGTTCGACGTGGACGCCAAGAAGGTCGGGCGCGATCTGTCCGAGGCGATCGTCGCCAGCGAGAACAACACCATCAAGATCGCCGACGTGCCGCCGCTGGGCATCACCGTGCAGCGCGGGCACACCCTGGACGGCCTGGGCAAGTACTACCGGCAGACCATCGAGGAGTCCGACGAGGAGCCGGTGGACGTGGCCGCGACGCTGCGTGCCGCCGCGGCCGACGTGCTGGTCTGCTACCTGCCGGTCGGCTCCGAGGACGCGGCGAAGTTCTACGCGCAGGCTGCGCTGGACGCCAAGGTGGCGTTCGTCAACGCGCTGCCGGTCTTCATCGCCGGCACCCCGGAATGGGCCGCGAAGTTCACCGAGGCCGGCGTGCCGATCATCGGCGACGACATCAAGTCGCAGGTCGGCGCGACCATCACGCACCGCGTGCTGGCCAAGCTGTTCGAGGACCGCGGCGTGGTCCTGGACCGCACGATGCAGCTCAACGTCGGCGGGAACATGGACTTCATGAACATGCTGGAGCGCGACCGGCTGGAGTCGAAGAAGATCTCCAAGACCCAGGCGGTCACCTCCAACGTCGAGCACGACCTCGGCAAGAACAACGTCCACATCGGACCGTCGGACTACGTGGCCTGGCTGGACGACCGCAAGTGGGCGTACGTGCGGCTGGAGGGCCGGGCGTTCGGCGACGTGCCGCTCAACCTGGAATACAAGCTCGAGGTCTGGGACTCGCCCAACTCGGCCGGCGTGATCATCGACGCGGTCCGGGCGGCCAAGATCGCCAAGGACCGCGGCATCGGCGGCCCGATCCTGTCGGCCGCGTCGTACTTCATGAAGTCCCCGCCGGAGCAGCGCCCCGACGACGTGGCGCGGGCCTCGGTGGAGGCTTTCATCCGGGGCGAGATCGAGCGCTGATCCCGCACCGACCGGGGCCGGCTTCCTTCGGGGGGCCGGCCCCGGCGTTTACACCGGGGATCTCCCGCCCGGCGGCGCCGGAGCCGGTGGCGTCCACCGCCCGGGGCCAGTGGCGTCCACCGCCCGGGGCCAGTGGCGTCCACCGCCCGGGGCCGGTGGCGTCCACCGCCCGGGGCCAGTGGCGTCAGGCGCTCGGGACCAGCGCCGGGGACGGCCGGCGGACCAGGTCAAGCGTGACGACCGTGTCGTCGGACAGCCGGCTGGTGCGCTCGGCGTCGTCCGGCGCCGGCTCCCCGGACGCCCGCGCCACCGCCTGCGCGACCAGCCGGCCCATGTCCTGCCAGTCGACGGCGGTCCACCGCTCGTCGCCGGCAGGATGGTGCGGCAGCCGTACCAGCAGCCGCCCGGACAGCGCCTGCCCGTCCACCACCGGGGTGAGCGCGTAGAGCACGTCGACGTTGCCGTCCGCGGCCGGCAGTCGCGCGGCCAGCTCGCGCAGCAGGTCCTGCATCACGCCCGGCCGGTCCGGGGTGCGGATCTGCACCCGCAGCAGCGGCCGCGGGTCGGCGACCGCCAGCGGGCCGGGTGGTACGCCGTCGAGCAGCCGGACCACGGTCCGGTGCGCCTTGGTCGCGTCCTCCACCTGGCGGACCGCGGCCGCGTCGAACGACCCGGTCGCCGGCCGGCAGAGCAGGAAGACCACCATCGTCCCGTCGAAGACGCCGGAGATCGCGCCGGCCAGCGCGCGGGCGCCGGCGTGCTCGTGCAGTGCGGTCAGCACGTCGGCGAGCAGCGCCGCCCGCGGCTGCGCGCAGACCGCGACCAGCCGCCAGGAGTCCGCCGGGCCGGCCGCGACGCGCACGTCGTGGTCGGTGACCAGCCGGCCGGTCACGGTCTTCCCGGTGGTCGGCACCCTGGCCCCGGGAAGCTCGTCGAACGAGTCCTCCGGTGCGGTCTGGGTCGCGTCCACCGACTCCATCTGCGGCACCTCGCGCAGGTGCACGCGCAGCCCCTCGGCCCGCAGCGCGTCCAGCGCGGCCAGGAAGCGCACCAGCTTGCGCAGCGAGTCCCCGCGCCGGTACGGGGCGCCGACCCGCAGCCGCAGCCAGCGCCGCTCGGCCGGGTCCTGCAGCGGCGGCGGCGCCGGCAGCTGCACGTTGAGCAACGTGTAGTTCGCCCGCTGGGCCGCCCGCGCGATCCGGACGAGCGGGTCGTCGGCGAACTCCCGCTCCCCGCCCGGCGAGCCGATCATCACGTCGAGCACCCAGTCCGGCGGGTCCATCGGGGCCAGCCTGGCCCGGTCGGGGGCCATCGGCCGGATCTCCCGTACCGGCTGTCCGGCCGGGTCGCGGGCGGTCGCCGCGGCCGCCCAGTCCGGCCTCGGCGGGTCGCGGAAGACCAGGAACGTCGCCGACCGGCCGACCGCGGTGCCGCGCAGCACGCCGAGCAGGTTGACCGGCGGCCGGTGGTTGCCGTCCGGCTGCCGCGGCAGCGGCACCGTCGTCCGGAGATCGCGCCAGACCTTGCGCAGCCCGGTACCCGACTCGGTCAGCTCCCCCTGTGCTCCGGCGATCAGGTCGACCAGCGCACCCGGCTCGTCCCGGTCCACGGCCACGAACGGGTACGCGGTACGGCCGAGCAGCAGCACCTCCCCGGTCAGCGACCGGCACCAGGCCGAGCGCAGCACGTCGAACTCCCGGTGGTCGGCCGACCGCACGGTGGCCAGCGTGACCCTGGGCCGGCGCGGCCGGGAGGCGACGGCGTCGTCGGCGAGCAGCCGGATCCACACGTGGCAGGCGATCTGCAGCAGCACCGCGACGCACGCCGCGACCAGCAGCCGGCGGCCCTCGGGGGCGAACGCGAGCACGCCGGCCAGTGCCAGCCCCGGGACCGCGGTGAGCAGCCCGACCCGGAAGTGCCGCATGGTCAGCAGCCCGGCCAGCCGGGTCGAGTCGGGCTGCTCCAGCCGGCTGGCCTGCAGCGTCGGGAAGATCGTGAGCAGGGTGGCGAGCACGTCGGCGCGCGAGTCGTTGGTGGAGTGCGCGACGCCGAGCAGCACCGCGACGCCGACGAGGACCAGCACGTTGATCCCGTTCACCGCGCGGGCGGTGCCGAGGGTGGGCGAGTCGCCGGCCGACACGACCAGCTCGACGTACGCCTCGGTCGGCTCGGAGCGGAGGGTGAACTCCTCGACCGCGGTGGCCCGGAACCGGATCGAGCCCGGGTCGGTGGTGCTGCGGTCCAGCCGGCGCAGCAACCGGTCCGGCAGCAGGTCGCGGACCGCCGCCCACGGCCCGGCCAGGTCGGCGCGGCGCCCGTGCGCCTCGGCGTCCAGCGGCTCGCGCAGCACCCGCAGCGCGGCGAGCAGGCGCTCGGTGCCCTCGGCGGTCTCGGTCTGGTAGTGGTGGCGCAGGCAGTGGATGGCCGCGTGCAGCTTGACCACGGCGAGCTCGGCCAGCTGCTTGCGGACCCAGCCGTGCGGCGGGTTGTCCGGCCGCAGCATCCGGTCCAGCAGCAGCCGCAGCTGCTCGAACTGCTGCGGGGCGAGCACCTCGATCCGCGCCTCGGCGGCCGCGTCGGTGCCGTCGGCGACGCAGCGCACCCCGTCCGGGATGACCACCTCGATCACGCGGTCGACGTGCGTGCTGGCGGTGAGCAGGCCGACCCGGACCCTGGCCACCGACGCGTACCGGCCCGGCGGGGTGCGGACCAGCGCCCGGGCCGGCATCCGGACGCTGAACGAGGTGGGCGGCCCGTCCGGGTCGACCGGTACGACGACCAGCCGGCAGCCGCGCAACGCGCGCACGATCTCCGCCTCCCGCGAGTTCAGCGTCGACCGGGCGTCCTCCTCGACCTGTGCGATGTCCGCGTCCGGCAGCGCCTGCCTGGTCTCCTCCCGCTCGGCCAGGTCGAGCTCGGTCTCCAGCCGCTCGCGCAGCCGGCGCTGGGCCAGCTGCAGCCGGTTGCCGCGGGCGGCGGCGCCGGTCGGGGTGCCCGCGGGCGGCGGCTCGTCCGGGCCGGCGGGCTGCGGCAGCATCCGGGCCAGCACGGCGGCCAGCAGCACCTGCAGGTCCCGGTTGGCCTGGCCGGCGTCGGCCGACCCGCGCCGCTGCAGCCGGACGACCAGCGTCTCGGCCAGCGCGGCCGACAGCTGCCGGCTCACCTCGGTCTGGGGGACCTCGGCGATCCGGGCGCCGCCGGCGTCGGTGACGTCGACGCTGACCGACGCGTCGGCCTCCGGTTCCGGGCCGACCCGCCGGGGCAGCGCGAGCAGCGGCAGCCAGAGCGGTCCGTCCAGGGTGCGCAGCGCCTCGTGCGCGATGTAACCGGTGTCGACGTCGACGACCACCTCGCTCTCCACCGCGGCGACCCGGGACACGTCGATCCGCTCGGTCGTGCGGCGGACCCAGCCGTTGTTCGACACCAGGTAGAGCAGCTCGCGGCCGAGCCGGGAGTCGGTCTCGAACCGCGACTCGGTGAGCCGGAACTCCTCCAGCGTCACGTCGAGCAGCTCGCGGAGCAACTCCCGCCCGAGCGCGCGCGATTCGTTCCCCACGGGCGCATTCTGGCGGGTCCGTGATCAGTCGGTGGTCTCCGGCCGAAGGCCGGCGAGCACGACCCGAAGCACCCGTTCCCGGGCCGCCGCATCGGCGGCGTGCTCGACCGCCCGGGAGGCGCCGACCAGCAGGGCGGTCAGGTCCGCCGCCCGCAGCTCGGCCCGCACGGCGCCGGCGGCCTTGGCGCGTTCCAGCAGCGCGGCCAGCGCGTCCCGCAGCCGGCCCCCGACCCCGTCCCGCAGGCCGGGGATGTCGCCGCCGAGCGCGTCGGCGTACGCGTTCTTGGCCGGGGCGTTGCCGACGACGAGGCGGATCAGCCGGTCGAGGGCCGCACCCGCGTCCGGCTCGGCGGCCAGCGCCTCGGCCTCTGCGGCCAGCCGCTCCAGCCTCGCGGCGAGCACGGCCGCCAGCAGCGCCTGCTTGGTCGGGAAGTGCCGGAACACGGTGCCGATGCCGACGCCGGCCGCCCGGGCGACCTCCTCGGTGGACGCCCCGACCCCCTGCTCGACGAAGACCTGGTCGGCCACCTCGAGCAGCCGGGCGCGGTTGCGGCGCGCGTCGGCCCGCAACGGCCTAGACAACCGGAGTCTCCACTCCGTATCTTTGCGGAGTCATCACTCCGATTCTAGGGGGTCACATGGACACGCCTCGCCAGGTCGCCGAGAAGCTCGTCACCGGCATCTCGGAGGGCCGCTTCGAGGAGGTCCCGAGGCTGTACGCCGAGGACTGCGTCGTCGAGGTGCCGTACGCGACGGGCGGGGCCGCGCCGCTGCTCGAGGGCGGCGCGGCGGTCCGGGAGCACTTCTCCCACGCCGACGCGATGCCCTTCCGGCTGCGGGCCCGCGACCTCGTCGTGCACGAGACCGAGGACCCGGAGCTGGTCGTGTTGTCGTGGGACTACGAGGTCACCGCGACGACGACCGGCGCGACCGCGACCGTGGCCAACGTGCAGTTCCTGCGGGTACGCGACGGGCTGATCGTGCACTCGCGCGACTTCCACGACCACGCCCGGTTCGCCGCGCTCGCTCAGTAGCGGGCCCCGACCACCTGGCGGCTGAGCGGCTCCAGCCGGTCGAGCTCGTCCCGGGTGAAGCTGACCTCGAGCGCGCCGGCGTTCTCCTCGAGCCGGGCCGGTCGGCGGGTGCCCGGGATCGGCACGACGTCGTCGCCGCGGGAGTGCACCCAGGCGAGCGCGACCTGGGCCGGCGTGGCGCCCTTCCCGGCCGCGATCTGCTTGACGACGTCGACGATGCGCATGTTCGCGGCGAACGCGTCCTGGGCGAACCGCGGGTTCGACGCGCGGAAGTCGCCCGGCTCGAAGTCCGCCGGCGAGGCGAACCGGCCGGTGAGGAAGCCGCGGCCGAGCGGCGAGTAGGCCACCGTGCCGATGCCGAGCTCGCGCAGCACCGGCAGCAGCTCCTCGACGTTTTCCCTGGTCCACAGCGAGTATTCGCTCTGCACGGCGGTGAGCGGGTACGTCGCATGCGCCCGGCGGACGAGGTCGGGACCGACCTCGGACAGCCCGTAGTGGCGGATCTTGCCGGCCTGGATCTGCTCGCCCAGCGCGCCGGCGGTCTCCTCGACGGGCGTGTCCGGATCGGGCCGGTGCTGGTAGTAGAGGTCGATGTGGTGGGTGCCGAGCCGGCGCAGGGCCGCGTCGACCGAGCGCCGGACGTTCGCCGGCGAGCCGTCGGTCTTCCGGCGGGACCGGTCGTCCGGGTGGTTCGGATCCGGGATCACGCCGAACTTGCTGGCGATCACGACCTGGTCCCGGCGGCCGGCGAGCACGCGGCCGAGCAGCTCCTCGTTGGCGCCCCAGCCGTACATCTCGGCGGTGTCCCAGAACGTCACGCCGAGCTCGATCGCCCGTTCCAGCGTGGCGATCGACTGCTTCTCGTCGTCGGACCCGTAGAACGCGCTCATGCCCATGCAGCCGAGGCCTTGCCTCGAGACCCGCAAGCCCCGGCTGCCCAGCGGAACGGTCGGAATGCTCATGGTCCCCGTCCTTCCCGCATCGGGCTTTCTATCCACGTATCGGATCTGCGCTAGACGGTCGTAGACAACGCGATCGAGGCGCCGGACCGGGCCGCCGCTACTGTCGGCGGCATGCCAGCTCGCTCGGTGGTGGTCCTCGGGTCGACCGGGTCGATCGGGACCCAGGCGCTGGACGTGGTGCGGCGCAACCCGGACCGGTTCCGGGTCGTCGGGCTGGCCGCCGGCGGGCGTGATCCGGCCCTGCTGGCCGCGCAGGTCGCCGAGTTCCGGCCGGAGGTCGTCGCCGTCGGCCGGCCGGAGGCGGTCGAGGCGCTGCGGGCCGCGCTGGACCGGCCGGTGCCCCTGCTGGCCGGCCCGGACGGCGTGGAAGAGATCGCCCGGCACCCGTGCGACGTCGTGCTCAACGGGCTCGACGGGGCGCTCGGCCTGCCGGCCACGCTGGCCGCGCTGACGGCCGGGCACACGCTGGCGCTGGCCAACAAGGAGTCGCTGATCGTCGGCGGGCCGCTGGTGAAGCGGGCGGCCCGGCCGGGCCAGATCGTCCCGGTCGACTCCGAGCACTCGGCGCTGGCGCAGGCGCTGCGCGGCGGTCGCCGGGACGAGGTACGCCGGCTGGTGATCACCGCGACCGGCGGGCCGTTCCGCGGCTGGCCGCGGTCGGCGCTGGCGGACGTGACGCCGGAGCAGGCGCTCGCGCACCCGCGCTGGTCGATGGGCCCGCTGGTGACGACGAACTCGGCCACGCTGGTGAACAAGGGGCTCGAGGTGATCGAGGCGCACCTGCTGTTCGACGTGCCGTTCGACGCGATCGAGGTCATGGTGCATCCGCAGGCGATCATCCACTCGATGGTCGAGTTCTACGACGGCTCGACGATCGCGCAGACCGGCCTGCCGGACATGCGGCTGCCGATAGCGCTCGGACTGGCCTGGCCGGACCGGGTCCCGGACGCCGTACCGGGCCTGGACTGGACCGCGGCGCACACCTGGGAGCTGTTCCCGCTCGACCGGGAGGCGTTCCCGGCGGTCGACCTCGCCGCGCACGTCGGCCGGATCGGCGGCAGCGCGCCGGCGGTCTTCAACGCCGTGAACGAGGTCTGCGTGCACGGTTTCCTCGCCGGCCGGCTGCCGTTCCTCGCGATCGTCGACACCGTCCAGCGCGTCGTCGACGAGCAGACGTCCTTCGCCGCCGACACCGTCGAGGAAATCCTCGCTGCCGACGCCCGAGCCCGCACCCGAGCCCGGGAACTCAACAACCTCCCGGTCGCCTGACGCGTCCGGCCGCCCGCGCTCATCCCTTGTCGATGCCGTCGCCCGGTGCGCTCCGGCGGCGGTAGTAGTCCCGCCAGATGAGCCGGTGCACCGGGATGAACCGGGGGATCGACCGCACGCCCGGGATGAACGGGACCAGCGCCAGCAGCAGCGTGAGCAGTGCCATCAGTCCCCAGACGAGGGCGTCCGCGTTGTCCGAGGTGGAGAACGGCTTGACCTGGTACCAGAACGTGTAGAGCCAGAGCCAGGCCTGACCGGGGTAGTTCCCGGTCTCGTTCATCATTCCCCACTGGTCCCCACCGAGGTGCTGGGCCCGAGCCTGGTCCTCGAGGTAGGACCCGTCGGCCAGGAACAGCAGCGGCTTGGTGAAGTCGCTCGCGTAGAACTGGCCGCGCTCGGTCGTCAACGCGCCGTCGAGGCCGCCGCTCTGGGCGAGAAGGAGCAGCCGCCCGGCGAGGATCGGCACCGGCCCGTAGTCGCCCTTGGCGACCTTGGCCGGGTCGCCGTCGGGCGCCTTGGCCAGGGCGTCGGCATAGTTGCCGGCCCAGGTGGCCTGCTGGTCGGCGCCGGCGGCGGAGTATGCGCCCAGCGCGGCGGTCAGGATCGGGTCGTTCGGCACCGCGCGCAGCGGGCCGAGGACGAAGTCGTTGGCGGTGTCGACGGGCACCCGGACGCCGCCCAAGCGTTGCAGCGGCAACGGGCCCAGCTTCTGTCCCGCGTCCGCGGTGTTGTTGTAGGGCGCGCCGTAGGTGGCGGTGCCACTCTGACCGTCCAGTTCGGACACCGCGGTGGCGACGAAGTCGCTCGGGGTCGCCTTCGCCCATCCCTGCAGCGTGATCGGCTTCTCGTCCGGGGAGGAGAAGACGACCGCCAGCAGCACCGTGAGCACTGCCACCACCGCCGTGGCGATGACGAACTCCTTGACGATGTCGTAGCGGCGCCACGGTCCCGACCACTCGTCCTCAGCGGTTCCGCGATGCCTGCGTCGGATAGGCCGGTCCTGAACGGCGGTCATGGCTGCACCTCCGTGGACGGCTCACGTGGGCTTACCTCCGGCCCGTCGAGCGGGGGCACCACGCCGCGGCGGCGCACCAGCAGCACGTGCAGCACCACCAGGACGCCGATGACCAGCGGCAGCAGCAGGACGTGCCACAGCAGCATCTGGCCGGTGTTGAGGACGTTGAACCAGGCGCCCACTCCGACCGAGTTCAACCCGTCCTTCGCCTGTGTCGCGATCCACTGCGCGTCGAAGTTCTGCTGCACCACGTATCCGGTGAACGCCGTGGCGATGGATCCGACGAATGCGACCACTCCGGTGATCCAGGTCAGCGCCCGCCGACCGCGCCACGCCGCCATGAAGAACTTCCCCCACAGGTGGATCACCATGAAGAAGAAGAAGAGTTCGACGCTCCACAAATGGAGTGAGTTGACGAAATGTCCCACGGTCGAGGTGTGCCACCAGGCCGCGCCGGCCAGGGCGAGCCACACCCCGGACACGAGTACCCAGATGAGTGCGGCGATCGTGAGCACTCCGAACACGTAGATCCAGCTGGACACGTACGCCGGCTGCCGGTCGGGCAGCAGTCGGTCCGGCGGCAGCGCGGCCACCGCCCGCCGGCGCACCGCCCCGGTCCAACCACCGCGATACGTGTCGTCGACCTGGTCGGTCATGACCGCCCCCTCCCCCGCGGGAACGGCAGCAGGAGCGCGAGCACGAAGACCACCACCATCGCACCGATGACCACCAGGTTCGCCACCGAGATCTGGATGACTCCCCAGGTCACGTAGTGGCCGACGTGGTTGAGGTTCACCGGCGCGGCCATCAGATCGGCCATCGTCCCTCCCCGAGTCGAATCGGCCGGGCCTGCCGGCGTCCGGACTCCCGAATACCACCGACAGGGTGAGCGTCTTCCCCTTTTCCGGGGCGTCACCAGGGCCGAAAGACCCGGGGTACGGAATTGCCGGCGATTAGCAGTCAAGTAGAAGTAAAGCCGGTCCGATCGTTTCTTAGGAATTCCGGAACCGCGGCGATCCGACCGGCGCGCCCAGGCCGGCACGACGTGGAGCTCAGGTGTGCTGGGTGCGGAGGAACTGGCCGAAGTGGGGGACGGTGAAGGCGACGAGGCCGCGTTCGGCCGAGTAGACCAGGCCCTTCTTGAGCAGGGAGTCACGGGCCGGGGAGAGGGAGGACGGCTTGCGGCCGAGGGACTCGGCGACCTCGGCGGTGGCGACCGGGCCGTCACCAAGGGCCGCCATCGCGCGCATGTAGTCGCGTTCGGCCGGGGTCGCCCGCTCGTACCGGCTGCCGAAGAAGCCGACCGCCAGCTCGGCGTCCGCGTTCGGCGCCGCCACCTTGACGTCCTCCGCGGTGATCGGGCTGTCCGGGGCCGCGTCCCAGGTGACCTTCCCGTATGCCTGGACGAAGTACGGATAGCCGCCGGACACGGCGTAGAGCGCGTCCAGCGCATCCGGCGCGAAACTCACGTCCTCCCGCTCGGCCGGAGCGATCAACGCCCGGTCGGCCGCGTCCCGCTCCAGCCGGTCGATGCGCAGGTAGTGGAACAACCGCTCGGAATACGACTTCGACGCCGACAGCACCGACGGCAGGTGCGGCAGGCCGGCACCCACGACGATCAGCGGTGCACCCGTCTGGGAGAGCTCGTGGCAGGCCGCGCAGAGCGCCGACACGTCCGGCGCCGGCACGTCCTGCATCTCGTCGATGAACAGCGCGATCCCGACCGACAGGTCGGTGGCGACCGAGGCGGCGTCGGCGAACAGCTCGACCAGGTCGATCTCCAGGTCGCCGGTGTCGGCCCGGCCCATCGCGGCCGGGACGTCGATCCCCGGCTGCCAGCGCGGCCCGGTGCGTGCCCTGGTCGCGCGCCCGGCGGTCTCCGGCTCCCGCAACGCGAACGCCTTCAGCACGCCGAGCACCTGGTCGACCCGCTCGGGATCGCGGTGCCGACCGGCGATCTCGCGCAGCGCCATGTGCAGCGCCGCGGCGACCGGCCGCCGGATCGACTGGTCCGGTCGGGCCTCGATCTTGCCGGTGCCCCAGAGCCGGCCGATCGCCTGCGAGCGCAGCTGGTTGAGCAGCACGGTCTTGCCGACCCCGCGCAGCCCGGTCAGGACCAGGCTGCGCTCCGGCCGGCCGCGGGCCACCCGCTCGAGCACGACGTCGAACCGGGCCAGCTCCCGGTCCCGGCCGGCGAGCTCGGGCGGCCGCTGGCCGGCGCCGGGCGCGTACGGGTTCCGCACGGGATCCATGCGATCGGACTGTATGCGGCTGTCTAGCGATCGTCGTAGAGGCACGTAGAAAGCCCGATCGGCGTGTCGCTCCAGGCGGCTCGAGAGCGCGGCTCCGTCGAGGCCGCGCTCAGCCTCGATCCACCGCGGAAGTGGGTCCCGAGGCGCCATCGGCAGGCCGGAACCGCACCATCACGGCTGCGTCCGACACGTCTCGGAGGCGTTGCCGACAGCGACGCGCTCGAACTCCGGCATCTGACCGAACTTCTGGATCTGGAACAGGATCCAGTCGCCGCCCTCGCCGGTCTCCCCGTCCGTCATCCGGCGCACGTCGCCTCCGCAGCGGTGTCGCCAGTGTCGCTCGCGTCTCACCGATCCGCCGCCAGCCGGCGGTCATTCACCTGCCGGCCCGTCGACGTTGACGACCGCGGGCCCGCATCCGGCACGCACAACGACGAGTTGGCTCTCCTCGCTCCCGGGATTGCCCTCGCGGTGGATCGCCCCCTTGGGCACGTGCACGAAGTCCCCTGGACCCGCCTCCACGACCTCGCAGCCGCCCAGGCCCGACTCCAGCCGCAGAAAGCCGTCGACTACGTAGATCGACGTGTCGTAGTCGCCATGGTGATGCCAACCCGAGAGCATCTGTGGCTCGGTCCGGACGAGCCCGGCCCACATCCCCTCGACCGCAATGGCCTGCTCGCGAATCATCCCCTGAGTCTGGTCACCTTCGGTTCGCTCGCTTCCACCTACCCGCTTCACCGGTCGGCTTGCGTCCATGGACCCACCCGTCCCCTGTGATTAGACGCCCAGGACGGCGGACACACGTGGTGTCGTCAGGGCGCCAAGCGTTCACAGCGTCGCAGCCACGAGCTGCCATGGACCTCGACTGTACGCGTTCAATCACGCTCGGCGGCTCCGGCCGGGCTGCGCCGGCGGTCGTGAGATCGGCTCAGCCGAGGGCGGCGAGGATCTTCGTGGCGGCCTGGTCGGGGGTGAGGTCGCCGGTCTGGACGGCGGACTCCGCCTCGGCGACCACGTCCTTGACCGAGTCGAGTCGGGACAGCAGGCGGTCCCGGACCAGCGCGCGGGTCCAGTCGACCAGCTGGCGGCGGCGCTTGGCCTCCAGCTCGCCGCGGGAGACCAGCCAGTCCCGGTGCCGCCGCACGTGCCGCCACACGGTGTCGAGCCCCTCGTTGTGCAACGCCGAGCAGGTGACCACCGGGGCCTGCCAGTCGTCGGCGGACCCGCGCAGCATCCGCAGCGCGCCGGACAACTCGCGGGCGGCCTTGCGCGAGTCGAGCGCGTGCTCCCCGTCGGCCTTGTTCACCGCGATCACGTCGGCCAGCTCGAGGATGCCGCGCTTCATGCCCTGCAACTGGTCGCCGGTGCGGGCCAGGGTCAGGAACAGGAACGTGTCCACCATCTCGGCCACGACGTACTCGCTCTGCCCGACGCCGACGGTCTCGACCAGCACCACGTCGTAGCCGGCCGCCTCCATCACCAGCATCGTCTCCCGGGTGGCCCGGGCGACCCCGCCGAGCGTCCCGGCTGTCGGCGACGGCCGGACGAACGCGCGTGCGTCGGCGGCCAGCCGGGTCATCCGGGTCTTGTCCCCGAGGATCGACCCCCCGGTACGGCCCGAGGACGGGTCGACCGCGAGCACCGCCACCCGGTGCCCGTCGGCCAGGAGGTTCATCCCCAACTGGTCGATGAACGTCGACTTGCCGACCCCGGGCACGCCGGTGACGCCGACCCGCTCGGCCTTGCCGGTATCCGGCAGCAGCGCGGCCAGCAGCTCCTGCGCCCGCTCCCGGTGGTCGGCCCGGCGCGACTCGACCAGCGTGATCGCCCGGGCGATCGCAGCCCGGTGCCCGGACCGGACGCCCTCGGCGAGGTCAGTGACCGGCACGGGACAGCTGGTCGGACAGCGTCCGGAGCAGGTCGAGCGCGGCCTCGGCGATGACCGTGCCGGGCGGGAAGATCGCCGCCGCGCCGGCCGCGCGCAGCGCCTGGTAGTCCTGCGGCGGGATCACCCCGCCGACGACGATCATGATGTCGTCCCGACCGTGCGCGGCCAGCTCGTCGCGCAGCTCGGGCACCAGCGTCAGGTGCCCGGCCGCCAGCGAGTTCACCCCGACGATGTGCACGTCGGCCTCGACCGCTTGCCGGGCCACTTCGGCCGGGGTCTGGAACAGCGGGCCGACGTCGACGTCGAAGCCAAGGTCGGCGAACGCGGTGGCGAGGACCTTCTGCCCGCGGTCGTGGCCGTCCTGGCCCATCTTGGCCATCAGGATCCGCGGCCGGCGGCCCTGCTCGTCCTCGAACGCGGCCGTCGCCGCCCGTACCTGCTCGATCGTGTCCACGCCGGAGCCGGCCTCCTCGCGGTAGACGCCGGAGATGGTCCGGATCGTCGCGTTGTGCCGACCGTAGACAGCCTCCAGCGCGTCGGAGATCTCGCCCACCGTCGCCTGCGCCCTGGCCGCGTCGATCGAGCGCTCCAGCAGGTTGCCGTCGCCGGCGGCCGCGTTGGTCAGCGCGTCCAGGGCCGAGCGCACCGCGTCGGGATCCCGGGACGACCGCAGCCGGCCCAGCTTCTCCGCCTGCTCGGCCCGGACCGCGGAGTTGTCGATCTTGAGCACGTCGAGCAGCTCCTCCTCGGCCAGCCGGTACTTGTTCACCCCGATCACCGGCTGCCGGCCCGAGTCGATCCGGGCCTGCGCCCGCGCGGCCGCCTCCTCGATGCGCAGCTTCGGCAGGCCGACGTCGTTGGCCGCGGCCATCCCGCCGACCCGCTCCACCTCCTGGATGTGCTCCCAGGCCCGGGCGGCGAGGTCGGCGGTCAGCCGCTCCACGTAGTACGAGCCGCCCCAGGGGTCGATCACCCGGGTGGTGCCGGACTCCTGCTGCAGCAGCAGCTGGGTGTTACGGGCAATCCGGGCGGAGAAGTCACTCGGCAGCGCGAGCGCCTCGTCCAGCGCGTTGGTGTGCAGCGACTGGGTGTGCCCCTGGGTCGCGGCCATCGCCTCGATGCAGGTCCGGACGACGTTGTTGAACACGTCCTGCGCGGTCAGCGACCAGCCCGAGGTCTGGCAGTGCGTACGCAACGACAGCGACCGCGGGTTCTTCGGCTCGAACGGGGCGACCAGCTTCGCCCACAGCAGCCGGGCCGCGCGAAGCTTGGCGATCTCCATGAAGAAGTTCATCCCGATCGCCCAGAAGAACGACAGCCGGGGCGCGAACGAGTC
Organism: uncultured Actinomycetota bacterium; assembly: GCA_963728945.1. Taxonomy (GTDB): domain Bacteria; phylum Actinomycetota; class Actinomycetes; order Mycobacteriales; family CADCTP01; genus CADCTP01. Next base: position 639,263 of record CAVSMA010000001.1, read on the forward strand.
GATGTCCAGCCCCGCGGCGATGCCGGCCCGCAGGTATTCCACCCCGTCGGCGAGCGTGTACGCGAGCTCCAGGTCGGCCGTCGCCCCGGCCTCCTGGATGTGGTAGCCGGAGATGGAGATCGAGTTGAACTTCGGCATCCGCCGCGAGCTGAACTCGAAGATGTCGCTGATGATCCGCATCGACGGCTGCGGCGGATAGATGTAGGTGTTGCGGACCATGAACTCCTTGAGGATGTCGTTCTGGATGGTCCCGGTCAGCTGCTCGGGCTTGACACCCTGCTCCTCGGCCGCGACGACGTAGAGCGCGAGGATCGGCAGCACCGCACCGTTCATGGTCATCGAGACCGACATCTGGTCGAGCGGGATGCCGTCGAACAGTTCCCGCATGTCGTAGATCGAGTCGATCGCGACGCCGGCCATGCCCACGTCGCCGACCACGCGCGGGTTGTCGCTGTCGTAGCCGCGGTGGGTCGGCAGGTCGAACGCGATCGACAGGCCCTTCTGCCCCATCGCCAGGTTGCGGCGGTAGAACGCGTTCGACTCCGCGGCGGTGGAGAACCCGGCGTACTGGCGGATCGTCCAGGGCTGCGTGACGTACATGGTCGGGTACGGACCGCGCAGGTACGGCACGATGCCCGGATAGGTCTCCAGGAAGTCGAGACCGTCGAGGTCGGCGGCGGTGTAGAGGGGCGGGACCGGAATCCCCTCCGGGGTGTCCCAGACCGGTGCCTGCTGGTCGGTCCACGGTCCCGGAGTCGGCTCGCCCAGCGTCGCGTTCGAGAAGTCGGCGATCACCGCGGCACCTCCAGCAGATCGGCGGTCGTGCGGAGCACGTCCAGCGCGTCGCATCCGGTGTAGACGTACCCGTCCGCGCCGTAGCCGCCCCGCCCGGCCAGCCAGACCTGCCGGGCCCCGGCCTCGCGCAGCTCCCTGACCGCGTCGGCCGAGTAGAGCGAGTCGGGAGCGCAGAGGCAGGCGACCGGGGTGCCCTCGAGGTTCTCCGGCGGACCGACGATCACATGGAAGCCGCCTGCCTGGAACAGGTTCCGCGCGAAGCCGAGCCGGGCAGCGTGCACTGCCATCGGTCCGAGCGTCGCGAGGTAGACGAACGGCCGCGGCGAGACGGCCTCGACCGCGTCCCGCAGCGCCTCGTACTCGGCCGCCCAGCGGACCGGCCTCAACGGCCCGCCGCTCAGTCCGGGCGGCGCGGGCGGGCGGGGCACGGCCGGCTCGTCCGGCAGCGCGAACTCGGTGACGCCGGTCAGCGGCGCCCGCCGGTGGGCGACGTCGTCGGCCCGCCGCTGCCTGGTCCCGGCGATCCGCTCGCCGATCAGGCCGGCGTCGAGCGCGGCCAGCGCCCCGCCGGCCCGCTCGATCTCGGTGAACCCGTCCCAGCCGGCGTGCGCGAGCTGGTCGGTGAGCGTCTCGACATACCAGGAGCCGCCCGCGGCATCGAGAACCCGGCCCAGGCTCGACTCGTCATGCAGGATCGACTGGGTGTTGCGGGCGATCCGCCGGGCCAAGTCGTCTGGCAGCCCGAGCGCCGCGTCGAACGGCAGCACGGTGATCGCGTCGGCGCCACCGACAGCGGCGGCGAAGCAGGCCACCGTGGTCCGCAGCATGTTCACCCACGGGTCGCGGCGGGCCATCATCGCGGCCGAGGTGACCGCGTGCTGCCGCTGCCCGCGGGTCGGCTCCGCCCCGCAGAGCGCAGCGACCCGGTCCCAGACCCGCCGGGCCGCGCGCAGCTTGGCGATCGAGGCGAACTGGTCCGCGGTCACCGCGAACCGGAACTCCACCGCGTCCAGCGCCGCCTCGACGTCGAGCCCGGCGTCGGTCAGCGCCCGCAGGTATGCCACCCCGACCGCGGTGCCGACCGCCAGCTCGGTGGCGTCGCCGGCCCCGGCGTCGTGGTAGACGGTCGCGTCGACGGTGGCCAGCTGCAGGTGCGGGAAGTCCGGGCGCGGGGTCAGCAGGCCGAGGTCGGCGGCGGCGCCGGTGCGCGCGCGCAGCCCGATCGGGTCGGCGCCGAGACTGCCGCGGATCTCCGCCGGGTCGAGGCCGCGCTCGCCGACCAGCCGGAGGTACGCCGCGGCCGCCTCGGCCGTCTGCGCACCGGCGTCGAGCGCGATCGGGGCCAGGTCGAGGTAGACGCCGTCCAGCGCGGCCGGCAGGTCGACGACCGGCAGGCCGGCCTCGCCCAGCACCAGCCAGATCGAGGTCGCCCCGGTCTCCAGGTCGTTGAGCAGGCCGGCCCGCAGCCGGTCCGGGACGGGGTCGGCGTGCCGCTGCCGGACGTCCCAGCCGGTGAGCGTCGGCCCGTCCGCGGTCGCCCCCCGCACGTATGGCGCCGAGCCCGGCGTCCCCGCCGGTGGCCCGTCGGCGGCGGTGTAGAGCGGCCGCACCGGGATCCCGTCGTAGGTCGTCGTGGTCAGCGCGGCGACCGGGTCGGCGCCGTCGGGCAGCCCGGACCGCCGGAGCACGCCGATCACCAGCTCGATCCACTGGTCCCGGGTGGCCGGCGGGAACTCGGCGGCGAGCGGCAGCGGGTCAGATGGCGCCGACATGTCCGAATCGTAAGACCTGTTCAGGCCGGCTCGCGGGTCGGATGTCGTGCCGTCGGGTGCCGATGAGTGGGACCGGTCGCCGTCACCGGGGCAGGACGGGTGGTGGCAGATACTTGTTCTTCGCCACGTCGCTCTTCGGCACGACTCCGTACACACGAAGCATCACGTTGAAGGCGCGGTCCGACACCGGGAGCCAGTTCGCAGTGGGCACTCGGGCCGGCTTCGTCCGTGCGATGTGGATCGTGATCGACCCGTCGGGGTTGGTCGCCAGGCCCGGCGTGTAGCTGGCCACGACGTACTTGTCGATCGGGTTGGGGATCAGCTCGATGGCGTCGGGTGTGTAGGCGGTGAGCGACCAGAACCGGGACGCCGCCGGCGTGCCCCCGGCCGGGAACGTCATCGTGTAGCCGCCGGGGTCGGCCCCGTCCAGCGGGGCGCCGTTGCCGTCCACGAAGGCGTGGTAGTAGGCGGCGGTGCTGATGCTGTTGCAGAACTGGCAGAACTCGGTGATGGATGCCCGGTCGAGGACCTGCTTCTTCCACCGGCCGATGTCCGTGAAGTGGATCCAGTTGTCGGCGTCGACGTTGTCGAGGTAGTTGCGCAGAATCGCGTCGTGGGCCGAGCGGGCACCGGCGGCGAACATCGCCCGCGCCGCCGGACCGAGGTTCGTACCGTCGCCGAAGAGCGCGTCGAAGTCATCGGACAGCTTTCGTTCCTGGCGCGTCAGCGGCGGTGTCGAGCGGGTGTCCGCCACCGCCGCCTGGGTCTGTCGCAGGAACGCGATGGGATCGGTACGGATGAGGGTGTCGGCGATCGTCTTGACGGGAAAGGCGAAGTCGGCCACCGGGCGGACGGTCGTGGGAACGCCGTCGATGGCCAGCGCGGCGCGGAAGGCAGTCGCCTGGGCAGTCTCGTCGACCCCGTTGCTGAACTTGTCGGCCCGGAAGATCAACACCATGAACGTCAACGGCAGGCGGACGGTGACCGTCCCGGGAACCGACCGGGAGAAGTTCGGGCCGACGAGAGCGTAGACCGTGGTCGGCGTCGGCACGCCTGCTGCCTTGGACGGCACACCAGACGGGTACACGTTGCCGTAGGGGTCGAGCAGTAGCACCGAGTAGCCGGCCGTCGTCTTCGGAACCGACAGCAGGACCGGACGGCGACTGACGTCGATCGGGGAGCTGGCGTACAAGGTGTCGTCGTTGATCGCGACGACACCCTGGTAGAGCGGCGAGATCGTTTCCGGGCCGATCAGCTGGTTGTGCGGGGCGACCTGGAACTGCGTGTGGGTGAACCAGATCGGATAGAACGTCGTGAGGTAATTCTGCGTGGTGGAGGCGATGTCCTTCCCGCCGTTGTTCCCGTCGGCATTCGCCGCGCGGGCGGGCATTGCGAGCGCGAACACCCCCGCCACCAGGGCCGCAGCGAGGACCGAGGCGACCAGGCGGGCCGGCCCGGCCGCCCGGGAAGCATGTGTGCGCATCGATGTACCTCCCGGAGTCGGCAACAGCCCCGTCGTGTTGACGGCTCATTTCCGGGACCGACGGTAGGTCGGCGCGGTGGGGGGCCGTTGCACGTGAGTCCCAGATCGAACAAACGATCTGTCGCACCGTGGTCCGTACTAGAATGGATCGGTGCCTACGGTGCCGTCAGGACTTCCCGTTCTGATGTTCGATGAAGCGTCGATACCGGCGGAATACCAATTCGACGTGTTCCACGAGACAACAGCACCGGTGTTCGACACCCGGCCGCTCTCCCGGAGTGTCCCGATTCACGCCGGTGCGGTGGACTATCTGGTCGACGGCCTCGTCGTGAGCCGGCTGCGCTACGGGCCGCAGCTCCTGCGCCGTCTCGTGCGCCACACCCGCGTCGCCGGTGACTGCGTGGCCGTCCAACTGTACGACCGGGGAGGTCTGCGCGGCCGCATCGGTGACGACACCACCCTCGACCTGGACGCGGACCACGTCGCCGTCGTCGACCTCGCCCACCCTTTCGTCTGCTGGACCGGCGACAGCGACGTCCTCTGGGTCACCATCCCGCGCGCTCGGCTCGGCGCGGGCCTCTGGCCGAAGGGTGCCGCCGTCGTCAACTTCCATCGACGGTCGCCGCGCGGCCGGGTCCTGACCGCGGCCGTCGAGCATCTGTGGACCGAGGTGGTCAGGGCGCCGGCCTCCGCGGGAGAGCTGCTGGCCGCCGGGATCGTCGGTGCTGTGCGTTCCGTGCTGCGCCCTGGAGACTTCGCGCCCGACGACTCCAGCCTGGCGCTGGCGGTGAAGGACCACATCGCCGCACACCTCGCTGATCTCGAACTGGGCGCTGATTCGCTGCGCACCACCTTCTACTGCTCGCGTTCGGCCCTCTACCGACTGTTCGAGGCCAACGGCGGAGTCACCGCGTACATCCGCGACCAGCGGCTGCTCCGCTGCTTCGACGAGCTCACCGACCCGCCGGCGACCAGCAGGTCGATCGCCAGCATCGCGACCCGGTGGGGCTTCGAGAACCCGAGCCACTTCAATCGCCTCTTCAAGGTGAAGTTCGGGCTTCCCCCGTCGATGGTCGCCGCCCGGGCCGGCGACCCCACCGTTCCTGACCCCCCGTCGTCCGTCGCGTCGGCCGAGATCGCCCGGTTCCACAGCTGGGCCGCGGCCCTCTGACCCGGGCGGACGTTGATGCCCCGGGGGACCGTGCCCCCGGGGGACCGTGCCCCCCGGTGTCGGGGCTGACGGGTTGCGACTGACGGGTTGCGGCTGACGGGTTGCGGCTGACGGGTTGCGGCTGACGGGTTGCGGCTGACGGGTTGGGACTGACGTGCAACCGCTGACGAGGCGCTGGTCGTACCGTCGGAGGCGCTCCGACGCTGGGGAAGGTGTTCATGGGCCTGCTCACCTTGGCCGACGACCGGCAACTCTCCTACGACGTCTACGGCGATCCGGACGGTGTCCCGGTGATCTTCAGCCACGGACTGTCCGACTCCCGGCTCATTCGCAACCCCGACGACGGACTGACCCGATCGCTCGGCGTTCGAGTGATCGCCGCCGACCAGCCCGGCGTCGGTCGGTCGACCCGACAGCGCGGACGCAGGATGGTCGATTGGGGAGGCGACATGGAGCAGCTCGCCGACGCGCTTGGGCTCGGCACCTTCGCGGTCGCCGGGCACTCCGGAGGCGGCCCGCACGCCCTCGCCATCGCGGTGCGCCTGCCCGATCGGGTGACCAGAGGCGTGCTCGCCTCGCCCGTCGGCCCGTTCGATCAGGACGGGTTCGCGCGGATGCTCGTCATGAAAGACCTGAAATTGATCGTCAAGCTCCGGCATTTCCACCACATCATCAAGTTGGCGTACAAGGCCGACGTGAAGAAGGCCAAGAGGGACATCGGCTCCTTCGTCGAGGCCACCGCCGAAAGCGACCCCTCCGATGCCGACACGTTCCTGTCCGACCCCGCGCAACGGGAGATGTTCGAGGCGAACTTCACCGCCGGACTCTTGCAGGACGAGGAGGGCCTCTACGAGCTGACGCTGGCGCTCTGGAACTGGGGCTTCGAGCTGGAGGACGTCACCCAGCCCTTCGAGGTCTTCTACGGCGACGCCGACGACATCATCTCCCCCGAGATGCCCGCTCACGTCGCCAGGCGCCTGCCCCGCGGAACCGCCCACGTCTGGCCGGGCGCCGGCCACTACGGCTTCGTCGACCGCGACCGCTGGGCCCAGTTCCTCGGGGCACTCGCGGCCTGACCGGCACGCCGGTGGTGCGACCGGTGACGGCCCGGCCCGGCGGGAGCGACGGTGCGAACGCCGCCGACCGGTGGGCGGGTCGGCTGACCCGTTCGGATCAACGGGGTGGCCCAGGCCTGCCCGCACCCGGCGCATGATCCAACCGTGCGCGCGGTCGGTACAGCGCGATCACACCCCCTAAGTAGCGGGGAATCCCCAGTTGGGCCTTCAACCGGGCGGGTGAACCTGCTACCAACTGTCGAATGCACCTCGAGGTGGAGCAGCTGCGCGCTCTCGCGACGCTCGCCGAGGAGCTGAACTTCACCCGGGCCGCCCGCCGGCTCGGTGTCGCGCAGCCCGCGTTGTCCGCCCGGATCAGCCGGATGGAGCGTCGGCTCGGCCGCAAGCTCGTCGAGCGGAGCACGCGCTCGGTGCAGCTCACCGATGCCGGCCTCGAGTTGCTGGCCCGGGCCAAGCCGATTCTCGACGCTCAGTTCAGCCGGGGGTCGTCCGGATAGCTCGCCATCAGCGCGACGCTGCCGCCCTGCCGGCGCAGCACGTCCCGCCACAGGTCGCCGCCGGGGTCGGCGAACACGTCCGACGGGTGCCCGGCGACCACCAGCCAGGCGCCGTCGGCGATCTCCCCGGCGAGCTGCCCCGCGCCCCAGCCCGCGTAGCCGGCGAACACCCGCACCTGCTGCAGGTCACGCTCCACGATCACCGGGTCGGCGTCGAGGTCGGTCAGCCCGACCGGGCCGGACACCTCGGTCCAGCCGCGCGGCCGCGAGCCGTTGCGCACCTCGCCCAGGCACAGGGCAGCATTCGTCTCCACCGGGCCGCCGACGAACAGCGTCCGCGGCGACGAGGCGAGATCGAACCACTGCGGCAGCACGTCGAGCAGCGTGACGTCGCTGGGCCGGTTGAGCACCACGCCCACGCTCCCGTCCGGCCGGTGGTCCAGCACGTACACCACCGTCCGGCGGAAGTTCGGATCGCCGAGCATCGGCGATGCGACCAACAGGACGCCGGGTTCCACACCGGCATCGGGTCGCAGCGCGCACATCGCGTCCGATCCTGCCGTACCGGGGCCGCTCCCGTCCCACCGCCTGTGTCCTGCGTCAGGGATCTCCTGCCGGTTCCCGGTGATCCAGGCGGCGTCCGGCAAGGCGGAGGAGTGGCCGACACCGGGGTTGTATCGGCCGCGACGACAACGCCGCCGGTCGTCGTCCGGGCGCCGGGAAGCGGTGCGAAGGCCCCTGACGCAGGACACCTAGCACTGAGTCAGCACAGCATCGGGCCGTAAGTTGTACGGGTGCGTGCGACGGTTCCGACCGCGGCGGGCGCCCCGCCGCAGGGGCGCCGCCGCAGGTTCCGGCAGTGGCAGCACAGCCACGCCCTGCGCGAGGTGCTGCGCCGGCCGGACTTCCGCAGGCTCTACGGCACCCGGCTGACCAGCCAGTGCGCCGATGGGGTCTTCCAGGCGAGCCTGGCCGGGGTCGTGCTGTTCAGCCCGGAGAGCGCCGGCGACCCGGCCGAGATCGCTAGCGCGTTCGCCGTGCTGCTGCTGCCGTACTCGCTCATCGGGCCATTCGCCGGCGTGCTGCTGGACCGCTGGCTGCGGCAGCGGGTGCTGCTCTGGTCGAACCTGCTGCGCTGCCTGCTGGTCGGCGTCGTCGCGCTCGAGATCGCGACCCGGGTCGAGGGCGTGCCGTTCTACGCGACGGCGCTGCTGGTCACCTCGGTCAACCGGTTCTTCCTGGCCGCGCAGTCGGCGGCCCAACCGCACGTCGTCGAGCCGGAGCGGCTGGTCACCGGCAACGCGCTGAGCACGACCAGCGGCTCGGTCGCGACCGCGGTCGGCCTCGGGATCGCGGTGCTGCTGCGGCAGGTCGTCGGCAACGGCGACGGCGGGTACGCGCTGATCGCACTGACCTCGATCCTCGGCTACGGCTCGTCGGCGTTCCTGGCCCGCCGGTTCGCGCCGGACCAGCTCGGGCCGGACGACGTGCGGCGCTCCCGCCGGGAGACCGTGCTCGACGTCGCCCGCGGGCTGGTCGCCGGCGCCCGGCACGTGGCCGAGCGGCGCGAGGTCGCCTCGGCGCTGGCCGCGATCGGCGCGCACCGGTTCTTCTACGGGATCTCGACGATCTCGATCCTGCTGCTCTACCGGAACTACTTCACCGACGACGTCATCTTCCAGGCCGGGCTGGCCGGGCTCGGCCAGGTGTTCGCCGCGACCGCGGCCGGCACGCTTGTCGCGGCGGCGATCACCCCGGCCGCGGTTCGCCGGATCGGCAAGAACGCCTGGATCACCGGGCTGTTCGCGCTGGCGGCGCTGACCGAGATCGTGTTCGGCCTGCCGTACCAGATCCAGACGATCCTGCCGGCCGCGTTCCTGCTCGGGATCGTCGCCCAGGGCTCGAAGATCTGCGTGGACACGCTGGTGCAGGAGCAGGTCGAGGACGACTACCGGGGACGGGTCTTCTCCTTCTACGACACGCTGTTCAACGTCACGTTCGTCGCGGCCGCGGTGGTCGCCGCGTTCCTGCTGCCGGTCTCCGGCAAGTCGTACGTGATGCTCGCCGTCGTCTCCGCCGGCTACGCGCTCACCGCCCTCGGCTACGGCCTCGCCGTCCGCCGCCGGTTCAGAGACCCTGCTCGGCGGCCCAGCGCCTGAGCTCGGCGACGGCCTCGTCGTGTGGCAGCGGCCCGCGGTCGAGGCGCAGCTCCTTGAGGTGCCGCCAGGCCTGGCCGACCAGCGGGCCGGGCGGCAGGCCGAGGATCGCCATGATCTCGTTGCCGTCCAGGTCCGGCCGGACCGCGCGCAGGTCCTCCTCCGCCTCGATCCGGGCGATCCGCTCCTCCAGCAGGTCGTACGAGTGGGCCAGCGCGGCCGCCCGGCGCTTGTTGCGGGTCGTGCAGTCGGACCGGACCAGCTTGTGCAGCCGGGGCAGCAGCGGTCCGGCATCGGTGACGTACCGGCGGACCGCGGAGTCGGTCCACTCGCCCCGGCCGTACCCGTGGAAGCGCAGGTGCAGCAGGGTCAGCCGGGCGACGTCCTCGACGACCTCCTTCGGGTATCTCAGGGCCCGCAGCCGGGACCGCACCAGCTTGGCCCCGACCACCTCGTGGTGGTGGAACGAGACCCCGCCGCCCGGCTCGTGCCGCCGGGTCGCCGGCTTGCCGACGTCGTGCAGCAGCGCGGCCAACCGCAACACGAGGTCGGGACCGCCGTCGGGGCCGCTGTCCTCGAGCGCGATGGCCCGGTCGAGGACGGTCAGCGAGTGCGCGTAGACGTCCTTGTGCTGGTGGTGCTCGTCGATCTCCATCCGCAGCGCGGACAGCTCGGGCAGGATCACGTCGGCCAGCCCGGTGTCGACCAGCAGCTCCAGCCCGCGGCGCGGGTGCGCGCCGAGGATGAGCTTGGTCAGCTCCACCTGCACCCGCTCGGCGGTGATCCGGCCGATCTCCGGCGCCAGCTCGGACATCGCCGCGACCACGTCCGCGGTCGGGGTGACGCCGAGCTGGGAGACGAACCGGGCCGCCCGCAGCATCCGCAGCGGGTCGTCGGCGAACGACTCGCGCGGGTCGGCCGGGGTGCGCAGGGTGCCGGTGGCCAGATCGCGCAGCCCGCCGTACGGGTCGCTGAACTCGTGCCCCGGCACCGAGACGGCCATCGCGTTCATCGTGAAGTCGCGCCGGCGCAGGTCGTCGGCCAGCGAGTCGCCGTACGCGACCAGCGGGTTGCGGCTGACCCGGTCGTACCGGTCGGCCCGGTAGGTGGTGATCTCGCAGCGCACGCCGTGGACCAGCACGCCGACCGTGCCGAACTCGATGCCGGTGGTCCACGTGCCGCCCAGCCCGGACACCAGCTCCAGCACCGTCTGCGGCCGCGCGTCGGTGGCGAAGTCGAGGTCCTCGGACGGCCGGCGCAGCAGCGCGTCCCGGACCGTGCCGCCGACCAGGTGAAGCTGGTGGCCGGCGCGGGCGAAGACCTCGCCGAGATCGTCGGCGGCCTCGGGGACCGGCACGAGGTCCGCGGGCGAGGTCACGGGATTCCCAACGGAAGACACGGACGTGGACACGACCGTCCAGCCTAGGGGACGGCCGGTCGTCGCGCTCCAAGCGACCGGACGGCCCGCCGTACGGTACGAGTGCCGGCCGACGCTTACGATCGACGGCATGGCCCGTCCGCGTCGTCCCCGGGTCCGCCGGGTCGACGAGACGTCGGCCGGCGGACTGGTCGTCGACACCTCGTCCGGCCGTACGGTCGCCGCGCTGATCGGGCGGAGGGACCGGCGGGGACGGATGCTGTGGTCGTTGCCCAAGGGGCACATCGAGCCCGGCGAGAGCGCCGAGCAGGCGGCGGTGCGCGAGGTCGCCGAGGAGACCGGCATCGCCGGGCGGGTCGTCGGCCGGCTGGGGACGATCGACTTCTGGTTCATGGCCGACGGGCGGCGGGTGCACAAGACCGTGCACCACTTCCTGCTGCGGGCCGAGGGCGGTGAGCTGTCCGACGCCGACGTCGAGGTCAGCGCCGTCGCCTGGGTGCCGCTGGACGAGCTCGCCGGCACCCTGGCGTACGAGGACGAGCGGACCCTGGTGGCCCGCGCCCCGGAGCTGCTCGACCGTGTCTGATCGGGTCCGCCGGCTGGGCACCGCGCTCGTCGCCGCGGTGGCGCTGGCAGCCGGCCTGCCGTTCGCCGCACCGGCGACCGCGGCACCGGCCGACCCGGTGACCGTGACGCTGCAGGCGCTCGAGCCGCACGACCTGCGAGCCGACTCGACCGTGCAGGTCACCGCGCTGGTGCGGAACACGAGCGCGAGCGACACCGGCCCGCTGACGATCCGGCTGCGTCGCGGCTCGGTCATCGGCACCCGGGGGGAGCTGCAGCTGACCGACACCGACACGCCGAGCACCGGCGTCGCGTCCGCGCCGCCGCAGGACCTGCCCGGTGGGCTGACCTCGGGCCAGTCGCGGCAGGTCCGCTACTCGACCACGGTCGCGGACCTCGGGCTGTCCGCGTTCGGCATCTACCCGATCGCGTTGACCGTGCAGTCGACCGACGGCACCGAGCTCGGCCGGCTGTCCACCCTGCTGCCCTACCTGCCGGACGGGATCGCCGGCAGCAAGGTCACGCTGCTCTGGCCGCTGCTGGACCGCCCGCACCGGCTGACCGGCTCGTCGCCGGGCAAGCCGGAGGTGTTCACCGACGACCAGCTGGCCCGCTCGGTCTCCCCGGGCGGCCGGCTGGACCGGCTGCTCGCCGCGGCGGTCGCGGTCACCGGCAAGGTGCGGCTCACGCTGGTGGTCGACCCGGAGACGATCGAGGCGCTGGACCGGATGACCGCCCCGGCCGGCTACCGGGTGGTGACCTCCGCGAAGACGACCGCGGCCGGCACCGGCGCTGCCGCGGCCACGCAGTGGCTGGCCCGGCTGCGCGCGATCGCGCCGAAGCACCTGCTGGTCGCCACGCCGTACGCGGACCCCGACCTGGTGGCGCTGGAGCGCGGCGGGAACGCGTCGCTGGGCCAGTTCCAGACGCCCGACCTGGACGAGACCGCCCGGGTGCTCGGCGTGCAACCGTCGACCAAGGTGTCCTGGCCGCCGGACGGCCAGCTGACCGACACCGCGCTGGACGACGTGGTCGCGCAGGGAGCCACCGCGGTGGTGCTGGACCCGACGGCGCTGCCCCGCGGCGCGAGCGAGCAGAACGGCCGCACGGCCAGCGGCGTGTCCCCGCTGCCGGCGCTGTCCGGGCAGGCGCTCGCGCTGGTGTCCGACCCGGTGGTGCAGCGGCTGCTCGCCCGGGGAGCGGGCACGACCGCCGGCGGTCCCCGGCTGGCCGAGCAGCGGCTGCTGGCCGAGCTGGCGATGATCACCGCCGAGGCGCCGAACGACAGCCGGACCATCGTGCTGGCCCCGCCGCGCCGGTGGAACCCCACCGCCGGGTATGCCGCCGCGATCGCCGCGGACGTCAGCAAGGTCCGGTGGCTCACCGAGGTCGACGCGCTGCAGGCGGCGGCGAGCACCGAGCCGGTCGACCGCGGCCCGCTGGCCTACCCGCCGGCCGCCCGCCGGCTGGAGATCAGCGGCAAGCAGGTCAGCACGCTGGGCACGGTGCAGTCCGAGGTGGACGACTTCCGCTCGGCGCTGGACAACGAGGACGCCCGTAAGGTGCTCGCCCCGTACGGGGACGCGGTGCGGCGGGCCGGCTCGTCGGCCTGGCGGGGCTCGCCGGCCGCCGGGCAGGCGTACGCGAGCGCGCTGCTGCGGCAGATCGACGGGCTGCGCAGCGGCGTGACGATGAGCTCGTCGGCCACCGGTGACTACACGCTGGCCTCGTCCGACAGCCCGCTGCTGATCACCCTGGACAACCGGCTGACCGTGCCGGTCAGCGTGCGGGTCAAGCTGACCACGCCGGCCGGCTTCGAGGTCCGGGACGCGGGGGTGCAGCAGATCCCGGCGGGCGCCAAGCGGACGGTGAAGGTGCTGGCGTCCGTGCAGCGGACCGGGACGTTCACGGTCAAGGGTCAGGCGACCACGCCGGACGGCGGGGCGCTCGGCAACGAGATCACCCTGTCGGTGCGCTCGACCGCGTACGGCGGGCTCGCCCTCGGCATCACCGGGCTGGCCTTCGTGGTGCTGGTCGTCGCGGTCGCGGTGCGGCTGGTGCGGCGGGTGCGGGCACGCGGTGGCGACACTCCCGTAGCAGCCGGCGGCCCGGCGGACCGGAGCCTGCAGTGACCGGCTGGAACTCCTGGGACGAGCTGACCCAGGAGCTGCCGCGGCTGCCTCCCGCCTTCTTCGACGACCCGGTGTTCCGGCCGGGCGGCCCACCGCCGGTGCAGGACGTGGGGCCGGCCGTCGAGGCACGCCCGGGCCCGGCCCCGCCGGACACCGGCCGGCGCCCCGGCCTCCCGCAGCGCTGGCCCGGCCGGCGGCCACCCAACGGCGCCCCGGGTCCGGCACCCGCCGCGACCGCAGAGACCACCCGGACCACCGGACGGCTGGCCCGGAGCCGCCGACGAGACCGTGGTGATCCCGCCCGGCTCGCTGGACGAGACGGTCGTCATCCCGCCGATCCCGCCGGTCGGACCCGCACCGGGCACGCCGCCGCCCGGGCCGCCGCCGCGGGCCGGCCGGCCGGCCCCGAGCCAGAGCATCGGCCGGGCGTCCCGCACGATGGCGATCGCCTCGGCGGCCAGCCGGCTGACCGGGTTCCTGCGCAGCCTGGCGGTCACCGCGGCGATCGGCGTCGCGCTCGTCGGCAACGCCTACAACACCGCGAACACGCTGCCCAACATCGTCTACGAGCTGCTGCTCGGCGGCGTGCTCACCTCGGTCATCGTGCCGCTGCTGGTGCAGGCGCAGGAGCGGGACCGGGACCGGGGCGTCGCGTACACCCAGCGGCTGCTCAGTTTGGCGGTCGCCGGGCTGGCCGGCGCGACGCTGCTGGCCACCGTGGCCGCACCGCTGCTGACCGTCCTCTACTCGTCCGGTTCGGGCGCGAAGTCCGAGCTGACCACGCTGTTCGCGTACCTGCTGCTGCCGGAGATCTTCTTCTACGGCCTCGGCGCGATGATCGGCGCGGTGCTCAACACCAGGGGCGTGTTCGGGCCGCCGGCCTGGGCGCCGGTGCTCAACAACGTCGTGGTGATCGTCGTCGCCGGCCTGTTCATCGCGATCACCTCGGGCCGGGACGTCACCGGGTCGCTGACCACCGGCGAGACGCTGCTGCTCGGCATCGGCACCACGCTCGGCATCGTCGCGCAGGCCCTGGTCCTGCTGCCGGCGCTGCGGCGGACCGGGTTCCGCTGGAAGTTCCGGCTCGACCTGCGCGGCTCCCGGCTGGGCGAGGCCGGCCCGCTCGCCCTCTGGGTGATCGGCTACGTCGTGGTCAGCCAGATCGGCTACCTGATCCAGCTCCGGCTGGCCAACGGCGTGCCGGACGACCTGCCCGGGGTGGCCACGTTCACCAACGCCAGCCTGCTGTTCCAGATGCCGTACGGGATCCTTGGCGTCTCGCTGCTCACCGCGCTGATGCCGCGGATGAGCCGGGCCGCGGCCCGGGGCGACCGGGAGGGCCTGCTGTCCGACCTCTCGCTCGGCGCCCGGCTCTCGGCGCTGGCGCTGCTGCCGGTGACGGCGCTGTTCATCGTGCTGGGTCCGGCCATCGGCACGGTCATCTACGGTCACGGCCGCACCGACGTGAGCGCAGCCCGCACGATCGGCGAGGTGCTCGCGTTCTCCGCGTTCGGGCTGGTGCCGTTCGCGATCACGATGCTGCAGCTGCGGGTGTTCTACGCGGTGAAGGACGCCCGCACCCCGACCATGATCAACCTCGGCATGATCGTGGCGAGGGTGGTGTTCTCCCTTCTCGCGGCGCTGGTGCTGGCCGACCGGAATCTGGTCGCCGGACTGCTCGTCGCCACCAGCCTGTCGTATGTGGTCGGCGCGATCGCCGGCGAGATGTGGCTGCGCCGGCGGTTCGGCCGGCTCGACACCGCCCGGACGATCCGTGCCTCGGTCCGGTTCCTGGTCATGTCGGTGCTCGCCGGTCTCGCCGCCTGGCTGGTGCTCGTGCTGGTGACCGATGCGCTCGGCACGGGCTTCGTCGGCTCGCTGGTCTCGATCGTGCTCGGGTCGCTCGCGGCCGGCGGCGTGCTCGTGCTCGGCGCGGTGCTCGGCCGCTCCGCCGAGCTCGACGACGTGCTGCGTGGCCTGCGCGGCCGTCCCGCCGCGGAACCCTCGGGGAGGCACCGTGCCGGACGGGAATGAGGGACCTCGGACAGTCACCAACGTAAGTCGCGCGGTAGCTGGCGCGACGTCATACCCTGAACCCCGGCAGGTCCCCATCGGGGACGTGCCGCCAGCACCGGGGTCGGCGGTGGCCCGGAGCGACTCGGAGCGAGGGGGGAATGTGAGCGTCGACACCCGCCAAGCGGGGTCCGCGGGGACCGTCGGCGATCGATACCGCCTGCTCGAGTGCGTCGCCGGCGACCCGGAGGGCCCGGCGGTCGCCTGGCGCGCCTGGGACGGCGTGCTCAACCGTCCGGTCACGCTCACCGTCGTCCGTCCCGGCGGTCCCGCCGCGGACGGCTTCCTCGCCCACGCGCACGCCGTCAGCACGGTCGCCCACCCCTCGCTGGCCCGGGTCTGGGACGCGGTCGACGAGGGCGAGCGGGCCTACGTGGTCAGCGAGTGGGTGACCGGCACCCCGTTCACCGCGCTGCTGCGGGACGGGGCGCTGGACGCCGAGTCCGCCGCCGGCACCGTGGCCAGGGTGGCCGACGGAGTCGCGGCGGCGCACGGGGCCGGCGTCGCGTTCGGCGGCGTGCATCCCGACCACGTGGTCGTCACCGGCACCGGCGAGGTCAAGCTCGCCCAGGTCGTCGGCGACGGTCGGGCCGCGGTCACCGACGACGTGCGCGGGCTCGGTGCCCTGCTCTACGGCGCGCTCACCGCGCACTGGCCGCTGCCCCCGACCGGCGGCGCGGCGGCTCTGCGTCCGGCCACCACCAGCAGCGGCCACCTGCTGTCCCCGCGCCAGGTCCGGGCCGGCGTGCCCGAAGACCTGTCCAGCCTGGCCGTGCGCGCGCTCGACCAGGGCTCGCCCAACGGCGTGCGCTCGGCCGCCGCGATGGCCAGCGTGCTCGGCGACCGGGTGGCCACTGCGGCCGCGGACGACGTGTTCGGCCTCGACCAGGACGAGCGCAAGCGGCGCCCGCGCTGGCTCACGCTCGCCCTGCCGGTCGGCGCCGGCCTGGTCGTGCTCGCGCTGCTGGGCTGGCTGGTGGGCACCGCGCTCGGCGGGCTGCCCAGCCTCGGCAACGACAACCGGACCGCGGCCGCCGGCACCCCGACCAGCAAGCCGGTGACCCAGCCGCCGCTGGCCGCGGTCCGACCCACCGACGCCCGGCTGTACGACCCGGAGGGCGACGGCAAGGAGGCCAGGGGCGTCGACGACACCACCGACGGCAACCCGGACACGTCCTGGCGGACCGCGCACTACAAGCGCAACGCCGCGTTCGGCAGCCTCAAGGACGGCATCGGGATCGAGTACGACTTCGGCAAGCCGGTCGCGCTGCGGCAGGTCACCGTGTCCACCAGCCAGCCCGGCACCCAGGTGCAGATACGCGCGGGCAACGAGCAGAGCGCGGCCCACCCGGACGACTACACGGTGGTCGGCGACACGAAGACACTGTCGACCAGCGACACGTTCTCGATCAAATCGGACACCCCGGCGCGCTACTACGTGGTCTGGCTGACCCAGCTCGTCCAGGACGGCCCGGACCAGTTCCAAGGGTCGATCTCGGAGGTCACCTTCAAGCGCTGAGCGGTCCGGACCGGCCGTTAGGCTCAGCTGCGTGACGGCCGCGGAGCGCTCCGACGCGGACCTGTTACGGGCCCACGCGGCCGGTGACGCGTTCGCGTTCGAGGAGCTGGTCCGCCGGCACCGGGACCGGCTGTGGGCGGTCGCGCTGCGGACCATCCGGGATCGGGACGAGGCCGCCGACGCGCTGCAGGACGCGCTGATCTCGGCGTACAAGGCGGCCGGTTCGTTCCGCGGCGACTCGGCGGTGACCACCTGGCTGCACCGCATCGTGGTCAACGCCTGCCTGGACCGGATGCGCCGGCGGCAGACCCGCGCGACGGTGCAGCTGCCCGAGGAGGGGCCGCACGAGCCGGCCGACAGCCGGGACCGGGTGGCCGAGCGGGACACCCGGATGGTGGTCGAGGAGGCGCTCGGCCAGCTGCCGGCCGGGCAGCGGGCGGCGATCGTGCTGGTCGACGTCGAGGGCTGGTCGGTGGCCGAGACCGCGGCGATGCTCGGCGTGCCCGAGGGCACGGTGAAGTCGCGCTGCGCCCGCGGGCGGGCCCGGCTGGCCGTGTTGCTTGGCCACCTGCGGAACCCGGACGAGCCGGCGCCCGTCGCACCGAGGTCCAGTGGTGGACCGGGCACCGGACCAAGCAGCAGGGAGGAGGCGAGATGACAGCGGACGAGCGGCGCACCGGTCCGCCGACCGGGCATTCCGACCTGGACACGCTCGCCGACCTGCACGCGGGCGTGCTGGAGGGGGGGTCGGCGGAGCGGGTAAGAGAGCACGTGGACGGCTGCCCGGAGTGCGCGGCCACGCTCGAGGCGCTGGACGCGGTGCGAGGCCAGCTGCGCTCCCTGCCGGCGCCGGGGATGCCGGCCGCGGTCGCCGCTCGCCTGGACGCCGCCCTCGCCGACCTGCGCACCGAGCGACCGGCCCGGACCGGGGCGACGGCTGCCGACCCGGAGGACGAGCTGGCGCGGGCCCGCCTGCGCCGCGGCCG
Organism: uncultured Actinomycetota bacterium; assembly: GCA_963728945.1. Classification (GTDB taxonomy): domain Bacteria; phylum Actinomycetota; class Actinomycetes; order Mycobacteriales; family CADCTP01; genus CADCTP01. The sequence continues at coordinate 656,865 of CAVSMA010000001.1, forward strand.
CCGGCTGTCCCGGGCGGTCGTCGCGGCGGCCGCGGCGGTGGTCCTGATCGCGGCCGGCGGCGCCATCGCGTCGGTCGTCGGTGGTGGCGGCACGAGCGAGACCACGTCCGGCGCCGGCGGCCAGGCGGCCGGAGCCCCCGCCTCGCCGCAGTCGGCGGTGCCGGGGGCGAAGTCCGCCGAGGGCGGTTCGCTGGCCAACGACGGCGCCCGGCCCGCGGTGCCCGACTACGACCGGGCGAGCCTGCGCGCCGCGCTGCCGACGATCGCCGCCCAGGGCGCCGTCCCGCAGGCGACCTCGGTGGAGAGCCCGACCGTGCGGGCGGCCTGCGCCACCAGCATCCCGGGCGCGCAGGGCACGCTGCGGGCCGCCCAGCGGATCCGGTACGAGGGTCGGCCCGCGTACGTGTTCGTGTACGCCGACGGCGACCGGCTGACCGGCTTCGTGGTGACCGAGACCTGCGGGAGCGCGCCCGGCCGGCCGGCGACCGTGCTCGACACCGTCTCCTGAGCCGGACAGCCGGCCCGTCGTACGGTCTTGTCCACGGTCTGTCCACAGTCTTGTGCACGGCTTGTCCACGGTCTTGTCCACGGCGTTCGGCCCGGGCCCGGAACGGGAACATCTGATCCGTAAAATCTGTTGACTCCCCGGCGGCGATCCGGCCGCCTACCAGCCTCTCGTGCGAAGGACGTGTGGCCAGTGACCGAGGCGACCGAGGTGCGCGACGTCATCGTCGTCGGGTCCGGTCCCGCGGGCTACACCGCGGCTCTCTACACGGCTCGGGCCCAGCTCAGGCCGCTCGTGTTCGAGGGCAGCCAATACGGCGGCGCCCTGATGAACACCACCGACGTGGAAAACTATCCCGGCTTCCCCGACGGCATCGTCGGCCCGGAGCTGATGCACCAGATCCGCACCCAGGCCGAGCGGTTCGGTGCCGAGCTGGTCACCGACGACGTGATCGGCGTCGACCTGACCGGCGAGACCAAGATCGTCCGGACCCACAGCGCTGAATACGCTGCCCGTTCGGTGATCATCGCGACCGGCTCGGCGTACAAGAGGCTGGGCGTGCCGGGCGAGGAGCGGCTGTCCGGACACGGCGTGTCCTGGTGCGCGACCTGTGACGGGTTCTTCTTCCGCAACCAGGACATCGTGGTCGTCGGCGGTGGCGACACCGCGATGGAGGAGGCCACCTTCCTGACCCGGTTCGGGAAGTCGGTGACGATCGTGCACCGGCGTGACTCGCTGCGGGCCAGCAAGATCATGCAGGAGCGGGCCTTCACCAACGACAAGATCAACTTCGTCTGGGACTCCGAGGTGGTCGAGGTGCTCGGTGAGGCCTCGGTCACCGGCGTGCGGATCCGCAACGTGAAGACCGGCGAGGAGCAGGTGCTCGACGCGGCCGGCTTCTTCGTCGCGATCGGCCACGACCCACGCTCCGACCTCTTCCGCGGCCAGGTCCGGCTGGACGAGGAGGGATACGTGCTGGTCGCCGCTCCGTCCACGCACACGAACGTGCCGGGCGTGTTCGCCGCCGGCGACGTGGTGGACCACGTCTACCGGCAGGCGGTCACCGCGGCCGGCACCGGGTGTGCCGCGGCCCTCGACGCCGAGCGCTTTCTTGCAGCGCTCAACCAGTCAGCCGAGGCCTCGGCCGCCGCGGCGGTGACGGTCTGAGCCGGAATTCCGGCCGGCCGGTTGTTGTTGCGCGAACGAATGTCACGCATCGAGGAGGAATCGTGGGGAGCACCAAGAAGGTCACCGACCAGACGTTCAAGGACGACGTGCTGGCCAGCGACAAGCCGGTGCTGGTGGACTTCTGGGCGGAGTGGTGCGGCCCCTGCAAGATGGTCGCTCCGGTCCTCGAGGAGATCGCTGGACAGCACGGTGACAAGCTGACCGTCGCGAAGCTCAACATCGATGAGAACCCGCAGATCGCCCAGCAATACCAGGTGATGTCGATCCCGACGATGTCCGTCTTCCAGGGCGGCAAGGTCGTGAAGACCATCGTCGGCGCGAAGCCGAAGTCGGCGCTGCTGAAGGACCTGGCCGACTACATCAGCTAGCCGGCCGCACCACCGAGACCCCCGGACCTCCCGCCCGGGGGTCTCGTCGTCTCAGAACTTGCGCAGGCCGAACCGGCGCCGCTTGGGCTCCGGCGGATCGATCGGCTGCAGCCGGCCGGCGATGTTCGCGACCCGGCCCAGCTCGTCCAGGTCGACCCGGATCGAGCTCTGGTCGTCCGGGTGCACCAGCTCGACCCAGCGCTCGGCCGGCCGCACCTCGAGCCCGCGCTGCTGCGCGTAGGAAAACAGGGCGTGCCGCCAGTCCGCGATCTGCCCGCTCGCGCTCACCGCGGTCAGCACGCCGAGCACCCGGGACAGCTGCACCGGCGGCAACGCCAGCGACGGGTGGTCCAGCAGCAGGTACGCAGTGGTCCCGGGCGCCGCCGTCGCCGGGTAGTACGCGTACCCGCCGGCCAGACCGCAGGTGACGACCGCGAGCCGGTAGCCGAGCGCGGTGCCGTCCAGCGGGATCTCGCCGGTGGTGAGTTCCGTCACGCCCTGTTGCTCGCCGTACGCGCGGGCGTGCCGGGCGGCGGCGGTGACCCGGTCGGGGAAGCCGCTCGGGTTGGCCCAGGACCACATCCAGCTGCCCGGGTTGTCGGCCTCGGTGCCGATCAGCTCGGCCCGCACCGCGAGACCCGGTTCGAACCCGACCACACCGCGGCTCAGGTCGGCGGTGAACGGGTGGCCGCCGACCACCTCCTGGGCGTGCTCCTGCTGCTCCGCCGAGCCGAGCGCGAACCTGTCGAACAGCGGGGTGAAGCTCACGCCCGACCCTAACCGGCACCGGAACCACGCGGTGACTGGGTAGAAAGGGTGGATGGCGTCCCTCGTACTGGGTCCGATGCTGCGGCATGTCGACGCAACCTCCGCCACGGTCTGGGTGGAGACATCAGATCCCTGTGAGGTGAGCGTGCTGTCCGCCACGCAGCGCACCTTCCGGGTCGGCGACCGGCACTACGCGCTGGTCACGATCGAGGGCCTGCGGCCGGGCACGTCCACCGACTACGAGGTACGGCTGGACGGGGAGAAGGTCTGGCCGCCGGCCGACTCGTCGTACCCGCCGCCCCGGATCCGGACCGCACGGTCGGGCGGGCCGGTCCGGTTGGCGTTCGGCTCCTGCCGGTACGCCTCGCCGCTGTCGGTGATCAGCGACGGCCGGTACGGCACCGACGCGCTGGACGCGTACGCGCGGACGCTGGCCGCCACCCCCGACGAGGAGTGGCCGGACGGGCTGCTGCTGCTCGGCGACCAGGTGTACGCCGACGAGACCTCGCCGATCACCCGGGACGTGATCCGCCGACGGCGGGACGTGTCGAAGCCGCCCGGGCTGCAGGTCGCGAACTTCGCCGAGTACGCCGAGTTGTACGGGGAGTCGTGGGGCGACCCGCTGGTGCGCTGGCTGTACGCAACCGTGCCGACGGCGATGATCTTCGACGACCACGACATCCACGACGACTGGAACACCTCGGGGGTCTGGCGACGGCGGATGCAGCAGACCTCCTGGTGGCAGGAGCGGATCACCGGCGGGCTCGCGGCATACTGGGTCTACCAGCACCTGGGCAACCTCTCGCCGGCCGCCCTGGCCGAGGACGAGATCTGGCGCCAGGTGCAGGAAGCCGGCGACGCGGACGTCGGCCCGATGCTGCACGAGTTCGCCGCCGCGGCCGACCGCGAGGCCGACGGGGCCAAGGGCTACCGGTGGAGCTACCGGCGCGACCTCGGCGACGTCCGGCTGATCGTCGTCGACTCGCGCTGCGGGCGGATCCTCGACGACCGCGACCGCGCGATGGTCGGTGCCGACGAGGCCCGCTGGATCGAGGACCAACTGTCCACTTCGGACGGTGGCCACCTGCTCGTGGCGACCTCGCTGCCGTGGCTGCTGCCGCGGGCGGTGCACGACCTGGAGTCGTGGAACGAGGCGCTGTGCGCCGGGGCGCGCGGGGAGCGGATCGCCCGGTTCGGCGAGATGATGCGCGAGGCAGCGGATCTCGAGCACTGGGCGTCGTTCCGGGCGTCCTTCGACTGGCTGGCCGGCGTGCTGGAGAAGGTGGCCCGCGGAAGTGCGGCACCGGTGACGATCTGCGTGCTGTCCGGCGACGTGCACCACCAGTACGTCGCCCAGGCCCACTGGCCGTCCACTGTGGACAGTAGGGTGTACCAGCTCGTGGTCTCGCCGGTGCACCACTCGGTGCCGCGCAGCCAGCGCACGATCTTCCGGGTCGGCTGGAGCCGGGTGCTGGAGCGGCTGACCAGGACGCTCGGCCGCTGGGACGACGTGCCGGACCTGCCGCTGACCTGGACCAAGAACGCCGGGCCCTACTTCGGGAACGCGCTGGCGCAGCTGCTGCTGGACGAGCGGTCGGCCGAGTTCACCCTGTGGCACGCGGAGACCAGCGCCGAACGCGCGGACCGCTTGGACAGGGTCACGACCCTGCGCCTCTGACCGACCGCCGACACCCCGGCCGCACTGGACCGCTCGCCTCGGAGCGCCGGGGTTCCACACGCCCGTAAACTCGGCGGGACGTCTTCCGCGGAGGTTCCCGCATGACCGGCACCACCCTCGACCCATACTCCGGCCGATACGCGCAACGGACCGACGGCCTCGCCGTGTCCGAGATCCGGGCGCTGTTCTCGGTAGCCAACCGGCCGGAGGTCGTCTCGCTCGCCGGCGGTATGCCTTACACCGCAGCACTTCCGCTGGACGCGGTCGGGTCGATGCTGGGGGAGCTCGTCGCTCACAACGGCGCCACCGTGCTGCAATACTGCGCGGGTCAGGGCGACGAGCGGCTCCGCGAGTTGATCTGCGACGTGATGGCGCTGGAGGGCATCACCGGCGCCTCGTCCGACGACGTGGTGATCACCGTCGGCTCGCAGCAGGCCCTCGACCTGGTCAGCCGGATCTTCCTCGACCCCGGAGACATCGTGCTCGCCGAGGGTCCCTCCTATGTCGGCGCGCTCGGCACGTTCGCCGCGGCCGAGGCGACCGTGCTGCACGTGGTGCTCGACGAGCACGGGCTCGTGCCGGCCGCGCTCGAGGAGACTCTGGCCGGGTTGGCCGCTGAGGGACGGCAGGCGAAGTTTCTCTACACGGTGCCCAACTTCCACAACCCGGCCGGCGTGACGCTCGCGCCCGAGCGGCGCGCGGAGATCGTCGCGCTCTGCGAGCGGTACGACCTGTTGATCATCGAGGACAACCCGTACGGGTTGCTCGGCTTCGACGGCCAGACGCTGCCGACGCTGAAGTCGCTCGCGCCGGACCGGGTGGTCTACCTCGGCTCGTTCTCCAAGACGTTCGCGTCCGGTGTGCGGGTCGGGTGGGCGTTCGCGCCGCCGGCGATCCGGGACAAGCTCGTGCTGCTGTCCGAGTCGCAGGTGCTCTGCCCGCCGATGCTGTCCCAGCTGGCCGTGGCCGAATACCTGTCCACCCAGCCGTGGCGGGAGCAGATCAAGACCTTCCGCGAGCTCTACCGGGAGCGGCGGGATGCGATGCTCGACGCGCTCGACGCGCTCATGCCGCCGGGCTGCACGTGGACGAAGCCGGAGGGCGGCTTCTACGTCTGGCTGACCCTGCCGGAGGGCCTCGACGCGAAGGTCATGCAGCCACGTGGCATCGCCGAGCGGGTCGCATACGTCCCCGGCATCGGCTTCTACGCCGACGGCGCCGGGCAGCGGGAGATGCGGCTGTCGTACTGCTATCCGACGCCGGAGCGGATCCGCGAGGGGGTTCGGCGGCTGGCCGGCGTGGTCGAGCAGGAGCTCGAGCTGCGCGCGACCTTCCTCGGCTCGTCGCCGTCGTCCGACCGGTTGCGCTCGCCGCGGGGCTCGGCCCCGGGCCCGGAGCTGGCGTGAGCAGGCGCGTGGGTGAGCTGACCGCCGTCGTCCTGGCCGGGGGACTGGCGTACGAGCGGGAGGTCTCCCTGCACTCCGGCCGCCGGGTGTGCGAGGCGCTCAAGCAGGCCGGCGTCGCGGTGCGGATGCTCGACCCGGACGGCGAGCTGCTCGCTGGGCTGGCCGTCGACCGGCCGGACGCGGTGTTCATCGCGCTGCACGGTGCCGACGGCGAGGACGGCGCGCTGCGATCGGTGCTCGACCTTGCCGACGTGCCGTACGTGGGCTCGGACGCGGCCGCGTGCCGGATGGCGTGGGACAAGCCGACGGCGAAGGCGATCGTGCACGCCGTCGGGCTGACCACGCCCGACTGGGTCGCACTGCCACACTCGACGTTCCGGGAGCTGGGCGCCGCGGTGGTGCTGGACCGGATTGTCGAACGGTTCGGGCTGCCGCTGATGGTGAAGCCGGCGCAGGGCGGCTCCGCGCTGGGCGCCCGGGTGATCCGGTCGGCGGCCGAGTTGCCCGCGGCGATGGTGTCCTGCCTGTCGTACGGGGACACGGTGCTGCTGGAGCCGTACGTGGAGGGCGTCGAGGTGTCGGTCTCGGTGGTCGACCTCGGCGCCGGGCCGGTGGCACTGCCGGCCGTGGAGATCGTGCCGACCAGCGGAGTGTTCGACTACGCGGCGCGGTACACGGCCGGGATGACGACGTACCACACGCCGGCCCGGCTGCCGTCGGCGGCGACCGATGCCGTCGCCGCGGCCGCGGTGCGCGCGCACGAGGCGCTCGGGCTGCGGGACGTCTCGCGGACCGACGCGATCGTCACCGCCGACGGCGTCGTGCAGTTCCTCGAAGTGAACGTGTCGCCGGGGATGACCGCGACCTCGATGTTGCCGATGTCGATCGAGGCCGCCGGACTCGAGCCGGGCGAGGTCATCGCGACGCTGCTGGAGCGCGCCGCCACCCGCTGAGCCGTTCGCCGTCGGAGGCGTGCTGATGGAGTTCCAGGAGGTCGTCCGCCGGCGCCGTATGGTGCGCAACTACGACCCGTCCCGACCCGTCCCCGACGCCGTCGTCGACCGGCTGCTCGCCAACGCGCTTCGGGCACCGTCGGCGGGCTTCTCGCAGGGGTGGGCGTTCCTCGTGCTGTCGACGCCGGCGGAGCGGGACCGGTTCTGGGCCGCGACCGGGCCCGAGTCCGACGAGGCCGACTCGTGGTTGCGGGACATGCGGAACGCGCCGCTGCTGATCGTGCCGCTGTCGCACAAGCAGGCGTACCTGGACCGGTACGCCGAGCCGGACAAGGGCTGGACCGACCGCGACGACGCCCGGTGGCCGGTGCCGTACTGGGACATCGACGCGGGGTTCGCGACGCTGCTCATGCTGCTCACGGCGGTCGACGAGGAGCTCGGCGCATGCTTCTTCGGGGTGCCACCGGAGCAGACCGCGTCGTTCCGGAGCGCCTTCGGTGTGCCGGCGGAGTTCACGCCGATCGGCTGCGTGGCGGTGGGCTACCCGGCACCGGACCGCCGATCGCCGTCGCTGCGCCGCGGGCACCGGCCGGTCGAGGATGTCGTGCACCGCGGCTCCTGGTGAGCCGCGATGGGTAGGTTCTGCTCGCCATGGACACCTTGCCGCTGTCGATCGCGAACGGCTGGGCCTCCGGGATCAGCGCCTACGCGACGCTGCTGATCGCCGGACTGCTCGGCCGGACCGGCGCGGCCGACACGCCGGCGGCGTTGCAGCGGACGGACGTGCTCGTCTTCGTCGGCATCCTGCTGGCGTTGGAGTTCGTCGCCGACAAGATCCCGTACGTCGACAGCATCTGGGACAGCATCCACACGGTCATCCGGCCGACGATCGCGGCGATCCTCGGCGTGCTCATCGCGGGGGACGCGGGAAGCCTGGAGCAGGCGCTCGCGGCGAGCACGGCGAGCGTGACGGCGCTGCTGTCCCACCTGACGAAGGGCGGGCTCCGGCTCGCGGTGAACACGTCGCCGGAGCCGGTGACCAACATCGGCACCAGCCTGGCCGAGGACGGCGCGGTCGTCGGAGTGACGCTGCTCGCGTGGCAGTACCCGTGGGTGGCGGCGGCGATCGCGCTGACGCTCCTGGTCTCCGGGCTGGCCCTGGTGTACTTCCTGCTGTCCCGCATCAGACGAGGTCTGGCTCGCCTTCGCGAACGCCGCTCCCGTTTCACGTGAAACAGGGCGGCCCCTGTTTCACGTGAAACGGGCTCAGTCGGTGACCAGGATCCAGTCCGCAGTGGTGGCCCCGGACCGGTAGGGCGACCTCCGGCGCTTGGCGACCACGCCGTTGAGGCCGACGCCGTGGGCGACCTTGAGTGCATCGCGTCCGGTTCCGGGAACGGCGGGCGCGACGCCCCATCGATCGCCTTCCAGCCCAAGCGTCTCCAGGCCCGCGCGGCGCTCCTCGTACGGGCGTCCAGTGAGGTCGCGACCGTCCAGGTGAAGGAGATCGAACGCGAGGAACGTGATCGGCACCTCGCGGAGGTCCTTCGCTCCGGGTGCGGCCTGCCTCGCCGGGCGGCGGCGGAGGAGGCTCGGATCGGGTCGGCCGTCCTTGCCGAGCGCGACCACCTCCCCGTCGAGCAGGCAGACCGTGCTGCCGAGCTCGGCGCCCATCGCCCGCAGCTCCGGATACGCCGCGCTCACATCCCGGCCCTTGTCGTCGCGGACCCGGATCCGGCCCCCTTCTACGGCGACGAGGATCCGGTTGCCGGCCCACGCCAGTTCGTGCGCCCACTGCCGCCGGCCGCCGCTCGGCAGCGGTCCCTTGGTCGCGGTCATCGGAGTGAGGTCGGTCGGGACCGGCTGCCAGTCCGGGAACGGCGGTCCGTCCATCCGATGGACCATCCAGTCGGAGCCGCGGGTCTGGAAGAAGACGTACCGGCCCTCGGCCCGGCTGCCATGGAAGACGACCTTGACCTCACGGTCGGTCCACTCCTCCATCTCGTACCGGCCGCGGTCCCAGAGGATGACCTTGCCGCCGCCGTACTCGCCGGCCGGGATGTCGCCCTCGAAGCTTCCGTAGTCGATGGGGTGGTCCTCGGTATGTACGGCGAGCCGGTTCTCTTTGGGGTTCAGCGGCAGACCCTTGGGCACCGCCCACGAGACGAGCACGCCGTCCCGCTCCAGCCGCACGTCCCAGTGCAGGCTTCGGGCGTGGTGCTCCTGGATGACGAACGTGTCGTCGTTCCCCTCCGGAAGAGGTCCCGCCGCCGGCACCGGTTCCGGCGTCCGCTCCGGATCCCGCATCCCCCGATACGTAGCCAGGGGATCCCGCCCGCCAGGCTTGCGCCGGCTCACCCGTCCCTTCCCACCGCCGGCTCCCTCGCCACCGCCCCCACCGCTGCCGCCGGCCCCCGGCCCGTCCCCGCCGCGCCTCGCTCCCTTGCTGGCCGCACCCTTCCCGGCCGTCGCCTTACCCACCGGCCGCTGCACGGCCTTGCCCGGCGCGGCCTTGCCCGGCGCGGCCTTGCCCGGCACCGGCTTCGCCCGGCACCGCTTCGCCCGGCACCGCTTCGCCCGGCACCGCTTCGCCCGGCACCGCTTCGCCCGGCACCGCTTCGCCCGGCACCGCTTCGCCCGGCACCGCTTCGCCCGGCACCGCTTCGCCCGGCACCGCTTCGCCCGGCACCGCTTCGCCCGGCACCGCTTCGCCCGGCTTCCCGACCGCTGCCTTCCCGACCGCTGCCTTCCCGGGCGCTGCGTTCCCGGGCGTCGCCTTGGTCATGGAGCGGGTTGGGAGGGGTGGGGGCGGCCGGGCCTCGCCGGCCGGTCGGGGGGTGGGTGGGGAGCGGGGTACCACCGGGGGCGGCGAAGGCTGTGGCGGTGGGGTGCACGGGTCGAGCCTTCCACCGCGACCGGCGGGGCGGAACGGTTAGGGTCCGGGCGTGCTGGTGGAGCGACGCGCGCGGGAAGGGATCTTCGACGGATCGGTGACCGTCCTCGTCCGCCGGTGGCGACGACCGCAGGCCACCGCCGGTCACGTGTACCGCACCGCAGCCGGCCGGATCGCGGTCGATGACGTCACGGTGATCGACCCGGAAGCGCTCACCGACGCGGACGCCGGCGCGGCCGGCTACCCCTCGGCGGATGCTCTGCGGGCTGCCCTGCGCGGCGACGACGGTGACCCGGTCTACCTCCTGCGCGTCCGCCCGGCCGAGGGGCCCGACCCGCGCACCGAACTGGCCGAGAACGCGGACCTGACGCCGGCCGACGTCGCCGAGCTCGACCGCCGCCTCGACCGGCTCGACGGCCACGGCGAGGCCGGGCCGTGGACGAGGTCCGTCCTCGCCGCGATCCGGGCCGAGCCCGGCCGCCGCGCCGGCGACCTCGCCGAAGCCGCCGGTCGCGAACGGCTCGCGTACAAGGCCGACGTCCGGAAGCTCAAGGCCCTCGGCCTCACGATCAGCCTGCCGGTCGGCTACCGGCTCTCGGCCCGCGGCGAGGCCTACCTTCGGGCGACCACCCGCCACTGACCGGCCCGCGCGCTACGCGGCGGACAGCCACGCGGTGATGTCCTCGTGGAGACGCGCCCTGGTGGCGGGTGGGGCGAAGGAGGCGTCGGCGGCGGCGCGGGCGAACCGGGCCAGGTCGTCGTCGCTGCAGCCGAACGCGTCGCGGACGGCGGCGTACTCGGCCGACAGCGTCCGGCCGGTGATCGCGGGAATGTCGGTGTTGAGAGTGACGACCAGGCCCGCGTCGACGAGCGCCGGCAGCGGGTGCGCGGCGAGCGACGGGACCAGGCCGAGGACCACGTTCGACGACGGGCAGACCTCCAGCGGCACCCGCTCGCCCCGCAGCCGCGCCACCAGCTCGGGATCCTCCAGCGAACGGATGCCGTGCCCGATCCGCTCGGCCCGGCCGATGTCCAGCGCCTCCCGGACGCTGTCCGCGCCGCCGGTCTCGCCGGCATGGTGCACCAGGTGCACGCCCGTCGCGGCGGCCCGCTCCACGACCGCCCGGTACGGCGAGATCGGCGCGGCCTCGTCTCCGGCCACGCCGAACCCGACGACCGCATCGGGATGATCCACCGCCAGCCGCACCGACTCCTCCGCCCACGGCACCGGCCGCCGGCGGGAGTGGTCGATCAGCACCCGCGTCTCGATGCCCGTCTCGCCCGACCCCGACCGGAGCCCGGCCAGCACCCCGGCCAGCACCGCCGACGGGGACCCGAGCCGCGCCCCGTGCGCGGCCGCCGTCACGGTCACCTCCGCGTACCGCACCCCGTCCGCCGCCGAGTCGACGCAGAGCTCGTACGCGACCCGCTCGAAGTCCGCCGCGGTCCGCAGGCAGGCCCGTACCGCGGCGTTGTAGTCCACGAAGGCGCCGAACCCCGCGAACACCGCCGGCGGCGGCGCACCGCCCAGCGAGACCAGCGTCGACGGCCGGATGGCGCTCTCCAGGTGGACGTGCAGGTGCGCCTTGGGCAGCGCGACCAGGTCCCGGCTCACTCGCCGGTCGAGCCGGCCCGCGGTGCCATGCCGGGGACCATGAGGCCGACGATCCGCTCCAGGTCGTCCACCGAGGCGAACTCGACGACGATCTTGCCCTTGCGCCGGCCGAGCTCGACCTTGACCCGGGTGTCGAAGTTGTCGGAGAGCCGGTCGGCCAGGTCGGTGAGCGCCGGCGCGCTGACCCGGCGGGTCGGTGCCGGCCGGCTGGCGGACGGCTTCTCGTGCCCGGCGAGCGCGACCAGCTCCTCCACCGCGCGCACCGACAGTCCCTCGGCCACGATGCGGCTGGCCAGCGCGTCCTGCGCCTCCGGGTCGTCCAGGGTGAGCAGCGCCCGCGCGTGGCCGGCCGAGAGCACGCCGGCGGCGACCCGACGCTGCACCGGCACCGGGAGGTTGAGCAGCCGGATCGTGTTGGTCACCTGGGACCGACTGCGGCCGATCCGGTTGGCCAGCTCCTCGTGCGTGGTGCCGAACTCCTCGAGCAGCTGCCGGTACGCCGCCGCCTCTTCGAGCGGGTTCAGCTGGACGCGGTGCAGGTTCTCCAGCAGCGCGTCGCGAAGCATCGCGTCGTCGGCGGTGTCCCGGACGATCGCCGGGATCGTCGGCAGACCGAGGTCGCGGCTCGCCCGCCACCGCCGCTCGCCCATCACCAGCTCGTACGAGCCGGACCCGGTCTCGCGGACGACGACCGGCTGGAGCAGCCCGAACTCCTTGATGGAGGTCTTCAGCTCCTCCTGGGCGTCCTCGTCGAAGGCCTGCCGCGGCTGCTTCGCGTTCGGCCGGATCTCGTCGACCGGCAGCTCGCGATAGATCGCGCCGGGGACCTCGGCCGGCGCCGGCCCGGCCACCGCCGGCTCGCCGGCCTCCGAGGCGAGCACGACACCCGGCCGCTCGGGCGGCGGAGCCACCGGGGCGGTCGGGATCAGCGCCCCGAGTCCCTTGCCGAGCCCCCCGCGACGCGTCACTCGGACTCCCGCGGGCTCGACGACTCCTGCGACGGCGCCGGCTCATGCGACGCACCCGGCTCCTGCGACGGCGCCGGCGGACCCGGCTCCATCCGGGTGCCACGCTCGGCCATCTCCCGGGCCGCCTCGTAGTAGGTCAGCGCCCCCCGCGAACCCGGGTCGTACGTCATCACGGACTGACCATATCCAGGCGCCTCGGACACCCGGACGGATCTGGGGATGACCACGTCGAGCACCAGGTCACCGAAGTGGTTGCGTACCTCCTGCGCGACCTGGTCCGCCAGCTTGGTGCGGCCGTCGTACATGGTGAGCAGGATCGTGGAGATCTGCAGGCCACCGTTCAGGTGCGACTTGATCAGCTCGATGTTGTTGAGCAACTGGCCCAGCCCCTCCAGCGCGTAGTACTCGCACTGGATCGGGATGAGCACCTCGTCGCCGGCGACGAGCGCGTTGACCGTGAGCAGGCCGAGCGACGGCGGGCAGTCGACGAGGATGTAGTCGACCTCCGTGCCGTACGCGGCGATGGCCCGGCGCAGCCGGTGCTCCCGGGCGACGACGGAGACGAGTTCGATCTCGGCGCCGGCGAGGTCGATGGTGGCCGGCACCGCCCACAGATGCGGCGCCTGCTCGACCGGGACGGTCACCTCGTCCAGCGGCATCCCGTCGACCAGCACCTCGTAGATCGACGGCGTCCCGCTGGAGTGCTCGATGCCGAGCCCGGTGCTGGCGTTACCCTGCGGGTCGAGGTCGATCACCAGCACCCGCAGCCCGTGCATGGCCATCGCGACGGCGAGGTTGACCGTGCTGGTGGTCTTGCCGACGCCGCCTTTCTGGTTCGCGACGGTGATCACCCGGCGGCGTGCGGGCCTGGGGAACGCGTGGTCGCCGCTGGTGTCCCGGACCCGGACAGCCTGGGCCGCCTCCCGCATGATCGGCGTGTCGAAGCCGTCACCGTCGTCCGCGGCCACACCGACCGCGTCGTCGAGCACGCTCCGGATCCTGGTCCGGCTGGCGTCGAGCTCGGTCACGTTCTCATCCTCGCTGCTGTCGCCGTCGTCCGGGTGCGACTCGCCGCCGTCCGGGGAACCGAACCACCCGGTCGGCCGGCCCTGGGCGCCGGACGAGCCGAACCAGCCGACCGGACCCGGCCTGCCGTCGACGGGCAGCACGCGCAGGGTCCTCCGGACCGGCCAGCCGACGGGTGAGCGTCGGTGGCTTGCCGCCGTGCTCGTCACCGCGCCCGCCCTCCTCGTGCCGTCGCCCGCACGGTACCCCTCGTCACCACGATCACCGTCGCGGGCGGATCTCCTGCCTGGGTGACCAGCGCGTCGGCGGCGCCCGGCAGCGGACCCGTCCCGGCCAGCTCCGCCGCGGCGGTCGATCCCTTCATCGCGAGCAGCAGGCCGCCCGGCCGCAGCAGCGGCAGGCACCAGCCGGCCAGCTTGTCCAGCGGTGCGACCGCACGGGCGGTCACCACGTCCGCACCGCCGAGCTGGCGCCGGATCGAGCCCTCCTCGGCCCGGCCGCGCACGACGGTGACGCGCTCCAACCCGAGCCGGCGGACGCACTCGATCAGGAACGCGACGCGCCGGGCCAGCGGCTCCAGCAGCGTGACGGTGAGGTCGGGCCGGGCCAGGGCGAGCGGTATCCCCGGCAGACCGGCGCCGCTGCCGACGTCGACCACCCGGGCCCCGACCGGCACCAGCGACGCGATCGCCGCCGAGTTGAGCAGGTGCCGTTCCCAGAGCCTGGGCACCTCGCGCGGGCCGATCAGCCCGCGGACGGTGCCCTCGGTCGCGAGCAACCACGCATACTCGGCCGCGGCGTCGATGGCCGGGCCGAAGACCGAACCGGCTTCCGCGGGGACGGCCGGCTCAGTGTCCACAGTGGACACTCATGCGAGGACCTCGGTCAGCCCGGCAGGACGACGACCCGGCGGTCCGGCTCCTCGCCCTCGGACTCGCTGCGCACGCCGTCGATCGCGGAGATCGCGTCGTGCACGACCTTGCGCTCGAACGGGTTCATCGCGTCCAGCCGCACCGGGGAACCGGTCGCCGCGACCTCGGCCGCGGCCTCGCGGGCGATCCCGGTCAGCGTGGTCCGCCGCCGGGCCCGGTAGCCGCCGACGTCCAGCATCAGCCGGCTGCGCAGCCCGGTCTGCTGCTGCACGGCGAGCCGGGTCAGCTCCTGGAGCGCGTCGAGGGTGGCTCCGTTCGGCCCGACCAGACCCTGCAGCCCGTCGCCGATCACCGCGACGACCGCACGGTCGCCCTCGACGTCCAGGTCGATGTCGCCGTCGAAGTCGACGATGTCGAGCAGGCGCTCCAGGTAGTCGCCGGCGATGTCGCCCTCCTGGACGAGCAGCGCCTCACCGCGCTCCGGTCGGTCGGCGGCGTCGGGGTCGCCACCGACCACGCTGTCGGTCACGGGAGTGTCGGTCACGGGGTTCTCCAGTGTGGGGCCGTGGGGTGGGACAGAAGGCGCGGTCAGCGCCGCTTCTTCTTCTGCCGGGTCTGGGTGGGGGAGCGCTGCCCCTGCGGTCGCCGACCGCCGCCCGGCCGCGCGCCGGGCCCGGGCTTCGGCCTGGCCGGGCTGGCCGGGGCCGTGTCGGAACCGTCCGCTCCGTCGCCGCCGGCCGGCTGCGCGCCGTTGGGCGTTGCCGCCGCGGCCTGGTCGCCCTCCGCGTCGGCGTCCGCCGCGGGCTTCGGCTCGGCTCCTGGCGCCGGCTTCGCTCCCGGCGCCGGTTTCGCTCCCGGCGCCGGCTTGGTGCCGGGCTTGGATCCGGCCACGGGCTTGGCCCCGGGCGCCGGCTTCGGCGTGGTGCCGTTCGCCGATGTCCCGTCCTCGCCGCCGTCGGCCTGGTCCTCCGTCGCCTCGTTCGCCGGCGGCGCCGTGCGCTTGGTCGGACGGACCGGCTTCTGCCCGGGTCGCGGCGCGAGCGCCTTGGCGACCTCGGGATCAGTACCGGGCTTCTTCGCATTGGGGTGCGGCATCCGCTTCAAGATGTAGAACTGCTGCCCCATGCTCCACAGGTTGTTGGTGAACCAGTAGAAGAGGACGCCGATCGGGAAGAAGAAGCCGGAGACCGTGAGGCTTGCCGGGACGCCGTACAGCATGAGCTTCTGGATCATCGCCTGCTGCGAGTCCAGCGTCTGCGTGTTGCGCAGCATGACCTGGCGCTGCGTCGTGTACGTCGCCGCCACCATCAGCACGATGAGGACCAGCGCGACCACGTGCGTTGCGGTGGCGCTCGCGCCGGGGATGCTCGCGACGAGGTTGCGCGGGTCGGAGAACGCGCTGGCGATCGGCGCTCCGAACACGGTCGCCTTGCCGGCGCTGGCCGCCTGCGCCTGCGTCCAGTGGTACTCGTTGTAGAGCGCCGGTGCCTGCGGCGTCCCGATCAGCCGCAGCACGTGGAACAGCGCGATGAAGACCGGTGCCTGCATGACGATCGGCAGGCAGCCGCCCAGCGGGTTGAAGCCCTCTTCCTTCTGGAGCTTCATCATCTCCTGGCTGAGGGTCTGCCGGTCGTTCTTGTACTTCTCTCGCAGCGCCGCGATCTTCGGCTGCACTTCCTGCATCTTGCGCTGGCTGTGCACCTGCTTGATGAAGAAGCGGAACAGCAGGACCCGGATGGTGATGACCAGGAAGACGATCGACAGGCCCCAGGTCAGGCCGCTGTTCGGGTCCATCCCGAGCCAGCCGAACAGCTCGTACCAGCGCAGCAGCACCCAGGAGACTGCGATGTAGAGGGGATTCAGCAACGGGGTGCTCCTGTCGGGCTCGACGCCGGCGCGTCGGGTCGGGGACTCGTGCCGGAATGTCCAACGGTCGGCGGGACCGGGTCGTGCCCACCAGGGTGCCAGGGTCCGCAGCGCAGCAGTCGGCGGGTGGCCAACCAGCCACCCCGTACGGCGCCGAACCGCTCGACCGCCGTCACCGCGTACGCGCTGCAGGTCGGGGTGAACCGGCAGGCCGGCGGCCGCACCGGGCTGATCCACCGCTGGTAGGCGCGGATCACCCGCAGCAGGATCCGCGCCAGCGTCGACCGCCCCCGCCGGCGGGTCACCAGGTCGCGCACCGCGTCGTAGAGCGCCAGCAGGAGCACGACGGCGACCAGCAGCCCGGTCACTTGCCAGGCGGTCATCGGGTCACCGCCGGTGCGGGAAGCAGCCTGGTCAGCGCCGCGTCGAGGTCGCGGCCGAGCGCGGCCGAGCCGGCGGCGGCGGCCAGCGGCAGCGCGCGGACCACCAGGATCGACCCCGCCGGCAGCCGGTCGAGCCGGTCGCGGACGAGGTGCCGCAACCGCCGCACGGTTCGGTGCCGGGTCACCGAGTTGCCCACGGTCCGTCCGACGACGAAGCCGACCCGGGCGGCCGGAGCCGGCCCGGCGGCCGGGTCAGGAGCGAGGTAGTGCACGACGAGGGTGGCGCGGCCGGCGCGCGAACCACGGCGGACGGCGAGGCTGAAGTCCTCGCGCCGCCTCAGGCGCGCAGGCGCCGGAAGCACGGCATCGCCCGCGGCCGTCAGGCCGAGAGCTCGCCGCGACCCTTGCGGCGGCGGGCGGAGATGATCGCGCGGCCGGCACGGGTGCGCATGCGCAGCCGGAACCCGTGGGTCTTCGCCCGGCGGCGGTTGTTGGGCTGAAAGGTGCGCTTGCTCACGTGCGGGCTCCAAGACGGCGGGTCGGCGGCGGGATCCCTGAGCCGGACGGATCCGGTCACCCGGTCGCCCTACCCCAGGCGCGGCCGGCCGCCGGCGCGCGGCGGACGGACTCACGACCCGTCAACGGTACGGAACGGCGCCGGGCCTGGTCAAACGCCGGCCTCGTGGGGTACGGCCTTCGGGCGGTTGTGGGCGGTGTGTCGGGCGCTGTACGGTGCCAGTCCGCCGGCTTCCCCCACCGGTTCTCCACAGGCGCGTACGTGGCTGGGGAGTAAGGACGAGAATCGCCCAGAGGATCGTCCGCACGGTCCGTGGGCGACAGATACACAGCCTGTGGACCGCCGTGTGGACAACGGGCCGATGCCACGGTGAACGGTGTGGCCACGGGGAGGAGCGAGCGCTTGCCTGAGGATGCGACGGTCGACCTCGAGTCCCTGTGGGCACACGCGATCGACGGCTTGACCGACAGCACCGTCACCCCGCAGCAGCGCGCGTGGTTGCGCACCACCCGCCCGCTCGGGTTGCTCGACGGCACCGCCCTGCTGGCCGCACCGAACGAGTTCACCAAGGACGTGCTGGAGACCCGGCTGCGCCCGATGATCACCACGGCCCTGTCCGGCCTGTTGGGGCGGGAGATCCGGGTGGCCGTGACGGTCGAGCCGCCGCCGGTGGCGGACGGCCCGGAGGTCGCGCTCGAGGACCCGGACCAAGTGGCCGAGGACACCCAGCCGGGCTTCACCTGGCCGCCGCCGTCGCCGTCGAACGGCCGGGCGCACAGCCGGGTCGAGCCGGCGCGGCTGAACCCGAAATACACCTTCGAGACCTTCGTCATCGGCTCCGGTAACCGGTTCGCGCACGCGGCCGCCGTCGCGGTCGCCGAGGCGCCGGCCAAGGCATACAACCCGCTGTTCATCTACGGCGACTCCGGGCTCGGCAAGACGCACCTGCTGCACGCGATCGGCCACTACGCCCAGCGGCTGTTCCACAACGCGCGGGTCCGGTATGTGAGCTCCGAGGAGTTCACCAACGACTTCATCAACTCGCTGCGCGACGACAAGCAGTCCGCGTTCCAGCGGCGCTACCGCGACAACGACGTGCTTCTCGTGGACGACATCCAGTTCCTGGAGAGCAAGGAACGGACCCAGGAGGAGTTCTTCCACACGTTCAACACGCTGCACAACGCGAACAAGCAGATCGTCATCAGCTCCGACCGGCCGCCGAAGCAACTGTCCACGCTGGAGGACCGGCTACGCACCCGGTTCGAGTGGGGGCTGATCACCGACGTCCAGCCGCCCGACCTGGAGACGCGGATCGCGATCCTCCGGAAGAAGGCGGCCCAGGAGCGGCTCAACGCGCCGCCGGACGTGCTCGAGTTCATCGCGTCGAAGATCCAGTCGAACATCCGGGAGCTCGAGGGCGCGCTGATCCGGGTCACCGCGTTCGCCAGCCTCAACCGGCAGAGCGTCGACCTGACCCTGGCCGAGATCGTGCTCAAGGACCTGATCGCGGACGACGACCGGCCCGAGATCACCGCGGCGACGATCATCGCCGCGACCGCCGAGTATTTCGGGATCACGATCGACGACCTGTGCGGCCAGTCCCGCAGCCGGGTGCTGGTGACCGCGCGGCAGATCGCGATGTATCTGTGCCGCGAGCTGACCGACCTCTCGCTGCCCAAGATCGGGCAGACGTTCGGCGGTCGCGACCACACGACGGTCATGCATGCCGACCGCAAGATCCGCTCGCTGATGGCGGAGCGAAGGCAGATCTACAACCAGGTCACCGAGCTCACGAACCGGATCAAGCAGCGGGCCCGGCAGTAATGCCCGAATGCTCGGATGTGCACAGCTTGGGGAGAAGTCTGTGGACAACTGGGCGTGACAGGTGGATGACGACTGAATCCCGAGCGGCGTCCACCGGCCCGATGACCCACCACTGCGTGAGCGCACATCCGGTCCACACCGCGGTCGAGGCGCTGGCCTGCCGGGACCTCGCCGGTCCACAGGATCCACAGCGCCTACTACGACTCCTGTCTTCTCTCTCCATCAGGGAAAGAACCGAAACAGGGTGTGGGCGGGGATCTGGGGACGACCACTCGCCGAGGCGTCTGCTCCGAGTCCGCCCGGTGCGGGCATGATGGGCACCCACAGCACCGGCCCGCTCGGTGCCGGCACCGCGACCGAGGAGTGCGGACGATGAAGTTCCGGGTGGAGCGCGACGCGCTCGCCGACGCCGTGGCCTGGACCGCGCGCAGCCTGCCGGCGCGGCCGGCCGTCCCCGTCCTGGGCGGGGTGTTGCTCGACGTCACCGACAACACGTTGACCGTCTCCGGCTTCGACTACGAGGTCTCCACCCAGGTGGAGGTCGAGGTGCACGCCGCGGTCGCCGGCCGGGCGCTGGTCAGCGGCCGGCTGCTGGCCGAGATCAGCCGGGCGCTGCCGCCGCACCCGGTCGACGTGGCCGTCGACGGGCCGAAGGTGACGATCAGCTGCGGCAGCGCCCGCTTCACACTGCCGCTGATGCCGGTCGAGGACTACCCGACGCTGCCCACGATGCCGACGACCGCCGGCGTGGTCGACAGCGCCACGTTCGCCACCGCGGTCGCGCAGGTGGCGATCGCGGCCGGGCGCGACGACACGCTGCCCATGCTCACCGGCGTCCGGCTCGAGATCGAGGGCGACGAGCTGCGGCTGGCCGCCACCGACCGCTACCGGCTCGCCGTCCGGGAGCTGCCCTGGAAGCCGGAGCAGAACGAGCTGTCCGCCCAGGTGCTCATCCCGGCCCGGACGCTGTCCGAGTCGGCCAAGACTCTCACCACCGGCTCCGAGATCACCTTGGCGCTGGCCGGCGGCGGTGCCGGCGAGGGCATGATCGGGTTCGCCGGCCCGGCCCGCCGGACCACGACCCGGCTGCTGGACGCCGAGTTCCCGAAGTACCGGTCGCTGTTCCCGACCGAGTGGTCGGCGACCGCGGACATCCCGGTGCCGGCGCTGCTGGAGGCGGTCAAGCGGGTCGCGCTCGTCGCCGACCGGGGCACCCCGGTCCGGCTCGACTTCTCCGAGGGCATGCTCTCGCTGACCGCCGGCGGCGACGACGAGGGCCGGGCCGAGGAGCAGGTCGAGGTGCAGTTCTCCGGCGAGCCGCTGACGATCGCGTTCAACCCGACGTTCCTGCAGGACGGGCTGACCGCGGTGCACGCCGGGATGGCAAGGATGTCGTTCACGACGCCGAGCAAGCCGTCGGTGATCACCGCGGTCGACGGCGACGGCACGGTCGACTTCCGCTACCTGATCATGCCGGTGCGACTGCCCGGCTAGTCCGCTCGGCGGCATGCCGCTGGGAACGGGCGGGCAAGACTGACGGCACTGGTGGCGTACTGACGGCGTACTCGCGAGGTCTCGGAGGTCGCGGTGGAGATCGGTCTGATCGGGCTCGGCAAGATGGGCGGCAACATGGCCGAGCGGCTCCGCCGGGGCGGGCACACGGTCATCGGCTTCGACCGCAACGAGTCGGCGCCGCGGGACGTCGCCACGCTGGAGGAGCTGGTCCAGAAGCTGGCGAAACCGCGCGTCGTCTGGGTGATGGTGCCCTCCGGCGAGCCCACCCGGGCGACCGTCCGCGAGCTCGGCGGCCTGCTCGAGGCCGGCGACGTCATCGTCGACGGGGGCAACTCCCGCTACACCGACGACCAGGAGCACGCCGCGATGCTCGGCGAAAAGGGCATCGAGTACGTCGACGCTGGGGTCTCCGGTGGGGTCTGGGGCCTGCAGAACGGCTACGCGCTGATGGTCGGCGGCGAGGACGACGCCGTCGCGAAGGTGCAGCCGGCGTTCGACACGCTCAAGCCGTCCGAGGGCGGTTTCGTGCACGCCGGCAAGGTCGGTGCCGGCCACTTCGCCAAGATGGTCCACAACGGCATCGAGTACGGGATCATGCAGGCCTACGGCGAGGGCTACGAGCTGCTGGAGACATCCGACCTGGTCACCCGCGTGCCGGAGATCTTCCGCAGCTGGACGCAGGGCACCGTGATCCGGTCCTGGCTGCTCGACCTGCTGGTGCGTGCGCTCGAGGAGGACCCGGAGCTGAAGAAGATCCGCGGCTGGGCCGAGGACTCCGGCGAGGGCCGCTGGACGCTGCAGGCGGCGATCGAGCACGCGGTGCCGATGCCGGTCATCGCGGCCGCGCTGTTCGCCCGGTTCTCCAGCCGGCAGCAGGACTCGCCGGCGATGAAGGTGGTCGCCGCGCTGCGGAACCAGTTCGGCGGGCACGCGACGCGGGCCGAGGACGAGCCCGCCCCGGGCGTCACCCCGGGCGGCAACCATCCCGCGCCACCAGCGCCCGGCACCTGACCCGCCTTGTACGTCCGGCACCTCTCGGTCACCGACTTCCGGTCCTGGCCCGCGGCCGAGGTCCCGTTCGAGCCCGGACCGAGCGTGCTGGTCGGCCCCAACGGCGAGGGCAAGACCAACCTGGTCGAGGCGCTGGGCTACGTCGCGACGCTCGGCTCGCACCGGGTCGCCACCGATGCGCCACTGGTACGGGAGGGTGCGGCGCGCGCCGTGGTCCGGACCGCCGTGGTCAACGCCGGCCGTGAGCTGCTGGTCGAGCTGGAGATCAACGCCGGCCGGGCGAACCGGGCCCGGCTGAACCGCTCGCCGGTGCCGCGGCCGCGGGAGGTGCTCGGCGCGCTGCGGTCGGTGCTGTTCGCGCCCGAGGACCTGGCCCTGGTCCGCGGCGACCCGGGCGAGCGGCGCCGGTTCCTCGACGAGCTGCTCGTGCAGCGGGCGCCGCGCTACGCCGGCGTCCGGTCCGACTACGAGCGGGTGCTCAAGCAGCGTGGCGCGCTGCTGAAGAGCGCGCGGGCGCACCGCGGCACCGGCACCGGCGCCGACCTGCGCACGCTCGACGTCTGGGACGGGCACCTGGCCCGGTTCGGTGCGGAGCTGGTCGCCGGCCGGCTGGCCCTGGTCCGGGACCTCGCCCCGCACGTGGCGACCGCGTACGACGAGGTGGCCCGCGGCGGCGGCCCGGCCGAGGCCGCGTACTCGAGCTCGCTCGGCGAGGCGTTGCCGCCGGGCGAGCCGGGTCCGGAGCTGCTGGAGGCGGCGCTGCTGGCCGAGCTGGCCCGGGTGCGGTCCGCCGAGCTCGAGCGCGGGGTCACGCTGGTCGGTCCGCACCGGGACGACCTGGTCCTCTCCCTCGGCGGCCGGGTGGCCAAGGGCTACGCCAGTCACGGGGAGTCCTGGTCGTACGCGCTGGCGTTGCGGCTGGCCTCGTACGAGCTGCTGTCGGCGGACGGCGCCGAGCCGGTGCTCGTGCTCGACGACGTGTTCGCCGAGCTGGACACTGCCCGGCGCGCCCGGCTGGCCAAGCTCGCCGGCCGGGCCGAACAGGTGCTGGTCACGGCGGCGGTGGCGGACGACGTACCGGCGGAGCTGCTCGGCGCCCGCTACGACGTCGCGGACGGGCAGGTGCGTCGTGTCCGGTGAGGCAGGTGCCTGGTGACCGAGCCACCGGAACCGGTTGACGAACCTGTGGACAGTGCTGTGGAAGCTGTGGACGACGCCGATGCCGGCCTGGGTCGGGCCGCGCTGGAGGCAGCCAGGGCCGCCTCCCGCCGGGCGCCGCTGCGTCCGGGCGGCCGCCGCGTCGCCGGTCGGCGGCGGCCGGGCGCCGAGGTCGGGCGCGGCGGCTACTCCGGCTCCGGTCCGGACCCGCGGGACCCGCAGCCGTTCGGCGCCCTGGTCAAGCGGCTGATGGCGGACCGCGGTTGGGAGGCGACCGCGGCGTCGGCGAGCGTGCTGGCCGGCTGGGACCGCATCGTCGGCCGCGAGCTGGCGGCCCGCTGCCAGCCGGTCAGCCTGCGGGACGGCGAGCTGACCCTGGCCGCCGAGTCGACCGCCTGGGCGATGCAGCTGCGCGGGATGCTGCCCACGCTCATGACGCGGATCCGGGCCGAGCTCGGACCGGACGTGGTGACCCGGATCCGGGTGCACGGCCCGACGGCACCGACCTGGAGCCGCGGTCCGCGCCGGGTCGCCGGGCGCGGCCCGCGCGACACGTACGGCTGACCCTGGCGCGGGCGCGTTGCGCACCTGCCGCGGCAGCGCCTGCGTGGTCTGATCCGGATCCTGGTTATGACCAGCGGTCCGGCAGCGCGCTCGAGGTGAACGCGTCCACCGCGGCCAGCCACTCCCGCGGGAGGTCGCGGTGCAGGCAGTGACCGCCGGGCAGCTCGACGAACCGGTCGGGCGGCACGGCGGCCCGCACGCCGGCGCGGGCCTCGCCGCTCAGCGCGCTGCCCGGCCGGTCCGGGTCCTGCCCGCCGGTCTCCGGCGCGACCAGCACCAGCACCGGCACGTCGACGGCGGCGACCAGCGCCGGGAGGTCCCAGCTGCGCAGTCCGGCCCGGATCCCGGCCGCGACCGCGGTGGCGTCCGCCTCCTCGATGCCGCGGACGTCCTGCTCCACGTCCTCCGGCGCCCAGCTCGGATGGTCGGCGCGGGAGCGGCGGACCAGCCGGTCCCGGTCGAGCCTGGCGATGTCCGCGTCGAGCTCGACGCCGGTGGCCAGCCGCTCGGCGGGGAAGCCGGCGCCGCCGGGCGGGTCCTCCAGCACGACGGCGCGGGCGAAGCCGGGCCGGCCGGCGACCGTGCTGATCGCGGTGGCGGCGCCCATGCTGTGCCCGACGAGCAGGTCGACCGGACCCGCGACCTGCGCGGTGACGCTGTCTACGAGCGCCTCGGCGGTGAGCGGTCCGTCCAGCCGGTTGCCGCCGTGCGCGGCGAGGTCGAGGGCGGTGACGTCCCAGCCGCGCTCGGCCAGCGCCGGGCCGATCTGCCACCAGGTCGCGGCGAGCGACATCATCCCGTGCAGCAGGACGGCCGTACCGCGACCGTCACCCGTCCACCTCAACCCCATACGCCCGATCCTCCCCGACCCCCCGCTGGCGCGAACCCCCGGCCGGTCGGCTCGGCCGGGCACCGGTCAACCTGCCGACCCTGGTCCGGGACCGTGGCGGGGTCGACCGGCGGCGGCCCGTTCGGTGCGCCCGGGCCGCCCGTATCGGCCGCGGTCCCGAGGCGCTGGCGAGGCGCTGGTCGACTTGTCCGGCTCGCCCGATCTGAGCGTGCCGGCGGTCGGCTCACGGAGAGGGCCCAGAACGGTCGTGGCGCGGGGGGTGCCGGTGGGGGACCATCTCCGCGACGAGTTGGACAGGCTCACGACGTGTCAGGCGGCAGCGATGCCCCGTCTGGAGGCGATAACGCGCTAGACTGGAGAGGATACTTCCGCGTGCGGCGGCTCCAGCGGCACGGGGGCGCTTTTTCTGCGTCCTGCCGATCAGAGCCGCCGCGCGCGTGCCGACCCCCAGGTCCCGCCCCGATCCGGCGGGAGGAAGCGAGCGCGCGTGGCTCCCAAGGCACCGACGACGACCTACAACGCGGGCTCGATCACTGTTCTCGAGGGTCTGGAAGCAGTTCGCAAGCGCCCCGGAATGTACATCGGTTCGACCGGGGAGCGCGGGCTCCACCACCTGGTCCAGGAGGTGGTGGACAACGCGGTCGACGAGGCGATGGCCGGTGTCTGCGACACGATCATCGTGACGCTGATGGCCGACGGCGGGGTGAGCGTCTTCGACAACGGCCGCGGCATCCCGGTCGACCGGCACCCGGTCGAGAAGCGCCCGGCCGTCGAGGTGGTCCTGACCACGCTGCACGCCGGCGGCAAGTTCGACAGCAAGTCGTACGCGGTGTCCGGCGGCCTGCACGGCGTCGGCGTCTCGGTGGTGAACGCGCTGTCCACCCGCATGGAGGTGGAGATCAAGCGCGACGGGTTCACCTGGACCCAGGAATACACGAACAGCCGGCCCGGCCCGCTGGTGAAGGGCGCGCCGACCCGCAAGCACGGCAGCCTCGTCTCGTTCTGGGCCGACCCCACCGTCTTCGAGACCACGACCTACTCGTTCGAGACCCTCTCCCGCCGGCTGCAGGAGATGGCGTTCCTCAACCGGGGCCTGTCGATCACGCTGCGGGACGAGCGCGAGGACACCCCGCGCGAGATCACGTACATGTACAAGGGCGGCATCGAGGACTTCGTCCGCCACCTCAACGCGACGAAGGACCCGATCCACAAGTCGGTGATCGGCTTCTCGGCCGAGGGCACCGGCATCGCGGTCGAGGTCGCGATGCAGTGGAACAGCTCCTACTCCGAGTCGGTCTACACGTTCGCCAACGCGATCAACACGCACGAGGGCGGCACCCACGAGGAGGGCTTCCGCACCGCGCTGACCGGCCTGGTCAACAAGTACGCGCGGGACAAGAAGCTGATCAAGGAGAAGGACGACAACCTCACCGGCGACGACATCCGGGAGGGCCTGGCCGCGATCATCTCGGTGAAGCTGAGCAACCCGCAGTTCGAGGGCCAGACCAAGACGAAGCTCGGCAACACCGAGGCCAAGACGTTCGTGCAGAAGGCCTGCAACGACTGGCTGTCGGACTGGTTGGAGCGCAACCCGGCCGAGGCCCGCACGATCGTCACCAAGGCCTCGTCCGCGGCCCGCGCCCGCAAGGCGGCCCAGGAGGCGCGCAAGCTCGCCCGGCGCAAGGGCCTGCTCGACGTGGGCTCGCTGCCCGGCAAGCTGGCCGACTGCCGCTCCACCGACCCCAGCGAGTCCGAGCTCTACATCGTCGAGGGCGACAGCGCCGGCGGCTCGGCGAAGTCCGGCCGAGACTCGATGTTCCAGGCGATCCTGCCGATCCGCGGCAAGATCATCAACGTCGAGAAGGCGCGCATCGACCGGGTCCTGAAGAACAACGAGGTCCAGTCGCTGATCACGGCGCTCGGCACCGGCATCCACGACGACTTCGACATCACCAAGCTGCGCTACCACAAGATCGTGCTGATGGCCGACGCCGACGTCGACGGCCAGCACATCCGCACGCTGCTGCTCACGCTGCTGTTCCGGTTCATGCGGCCGCTGATCGAGCACGGCCACGTCTACCTGGGACAGCCCCCGCTCTACAAGATCAAGTGGCAGCGGGACACCCCGGAGTACGCGTACACCGACCGGGAGCGGGACGGCCTGGTCGAGGCCGGCCAGCAGGCGGGCAAGAAGCTGCCCAAGGAGGGCGGCATCCAGCGCTACAAGGGGCTGGGCGAGATGAACGCCAAGGAGCTGTGGGAGACCACGATGGACCCGGCCACCCGGGTGCTCCTGCAGGTGACTCTCGACGACGCGGCAACAGCGGACGAGCTGTTCAGCGTCCTCATGGGTGAGGACGTCGAGGCGCGGCGGAGCTTCATCATCCGCAACGCCAAGGACGTCCGTTTCCTCGACATCTGACCGCACCACCAGCCCCGTTCCGATTACCTGAGAGGACCGTGACCGAGAGTGGTCGACGTGACCACGCCGCCGTCGGGCGGTGGCGACCGGGTCGAGCCGGTCGACATCCAGATCGAGATGCAGCGGTCGTACATCGACTACGCGATGTCGGTGATCGTCGGCCGCGCGCTGCCCGACGTCCGGGACGGCCTCAAGCCGGTCCACCGCAAGATCCTCTACGGGATGTTCGACAGCGGGTTCCGCCCGGACCGGCCGTACGTGAAGTGCGCCCGCGTCGTCGGCGACGTGATGGGCAACTACCACCCGCACGGCGACTCGGCGATCTACGACACCTTGGTGCGGATGGCCCAGCCGTGGTCGATGCGGGCCCCGCTGGTCGACGGTCAGGGCAACTTCGGCTCCCCGGGCAACGACCCCGCCGCCGCGATGAGATATTGTGTCGCCTCTGATACGTTGATCCGAACGCCGCACGGCACGATCCGGATCGGCGACGTGGTGTCCGACGCGGCTCGCGACACCGACACGGACATCGACCTCAAGGTCACCGACCGCAACGGGGATGCCGTCCGAGCCAGCAAGCTGTTCCACTCCGGTGACCACCCGACACTGCGGCTGCGTACCCGCGAGGGCTACGAGCTGACCGGCACGCACAACCATCCGGTGCTCTGCCTGGTCAGCGTCGCCGGCGTGCCGACTCTGCTGTGGAAGTTGCTGGAGGAGATCGGGCCCGACGACCACGTCGCGCTGCAGCGCGTCCCGGCCGAGGAGATCGGCACGCCGCCGCTGCACGAGGTCCAGGCGGCCTTCCTGGCCGGTGCGTTCGTCAGCGAAGGCTTCGTCAGCGAGCGCCGGGCCGGGTTCAACAACACCGATCCCGAGTTCTTCCAGTCGGTGGTGGCGGCCTACGACGCCGCGGTGGGTGGTTCTCGTTACGTCTCCTCCCGGGTGATCGCCTCAGGCAGCCTCCTGCACGAGCTCGACATCCAAGCCATGGCGGCGCTGCGGTCGAGCGTCCTCGGGGACATGACCGGCCTGCGCAGCGCCGACAAGCGGGTGCCTCACTTCGTCCTGGACAGCTCACCGGCGGTCAAGCGGGCCTTCCTCCAGGCGCTGTTCACCGGTGACGGATCGTCCTCGCCGTTGCCGCGAAACGCGATACAGGTGTCGTACTCGACCCGCAGCCGGCGGCTGGCGGCAGAGGTCCAGCAGCTGCTGCTGGAGTTCGGTGTCGTGTCGAAGCAGTGCTCGTACGACAACGGCGAGATCAAGGTGGTCATCACAAACCGTCGGGACGCGCGGACCTTCGCGCAGACCGTCGGATTCAGCGGGGTGAAGCAGCGCAAGCTGCAGGACGAGCTGTTCTCCGTCCCGCTCGACTCGACCGCCATGAGCAGCGACCGCGTGCCGTACGTGGCGGACTTCCTGCGCGAGCACGGCGCGACCCGGTGGACCGAGCTCGACTGGCTGCGGCGGCATGCCATCGACCGCATCGAGCGGTGGGAGCGGCGCGGCGACGAGATCCGCGCTCACGTCACGTCGGCCGAAGCGCTCGCGGTGGTCGAGCCACTGGTCGACGGTCGCTACTACTACGCCCGCGTCGACTCCGTGTCCGACGCCGGCGTGCGGCCGGTCTACTCGCTGCGGGTGGACACCGACGACCACGCCTTCGTGACCAACGGCTTCGTCAGCCACAACACAGAGTCACGGTTGACCCCGCTGGCCATGGAGATGCTGCGGGACATCGACAAGGAGACCGTCGACTTCTCGCCGACGTACGACGGGAACACGACCGAGCCGGACGTCCTGCCGAGCCGCATCCCCAACCTGCTGGTCAACGGCGGGTCCGGGATCGCGGTCGGGATGGCGACGAACATCCCGCCGCACAACCTGCGCGAGGTCGCCGACGGCGTCACCTGGGCGCTGGAGCACCCGGACGCCGACGACGACGAGACCCTCGCCGCGCTGATGGAGCGGATCAAGGGCCCCGACTTCCCGACCGCGGCGCTGATCGTGGGCCGGGACGGGATCGAGGACGCGTACAAGACCGGGCGCGGGTCGATCCGGATGCGCGCGGTCGTGACCGTGGAGGAGGACTCCCGCGGCCGCACGATCCTCGTCGTCACCGAGCTGCCCTACCAGGTCAACCCGGACAACCTGGCCGAGTCGATCGCCGAGGCGGTCCGGGACGGGCGGCTGGCCGGGATCAGCGAGATCGCCGACGAGTCGTCCGACCGGGTCGGCCGCCGGCTGGTGATCACGCTGCGCCGGGACGCGGTGGCGAAGGTCGTGCTCAACAACCTCTACAAGCACACCCAGCTGCAGACCACGTTCGGCGCGAACATGCTGGCCCTGGTCGACGGGGTGCCGCGGACGCTGCGGCTGGACCAGTTCGTCCGGCACTACGTCGCGCACCAGGTCGAGGTCATCGTCCGGCGCACCCGCTACCTGCTCCGCCAGGCCGAGGAGCGCGCCCACATCCTGCGCGCGCTGCTCAAGGCCATCGACCAGCTGGACGCGGTGATCGCACTGATCCGCGCCAGCGAGTCGGCGGATGCGGCGCGCGGCGGCCTGATGCAGCTGCTCGACATCGACGAGATCCAAGCGACCGCGATCCTGGACATGCAGCTGCGCCGGCTCGCCGCCCTGGAGCGGCAGCGGCTGCAGGACGAGTTCGCCCGGATCGAGGCGGAGATCGCGGAATACAACGCGATCCTGGCCAGTGACACCCGGCAGCGCGAGATCGTCCGGGACGAGCTCGCCGAGATCGCCGAGAAGTACGGCGACGACCGGCGCACCCGGCTGGTCTCCTACGACGGCGACGTGTCCATGGAGGACCTCATCGCCGAGGAGGACGTGGTCGTCACGATCACGCGCACCGGGTACGCGAAGCGCACGAAGACCGACCTCTACCGGTCCCAGCGGCGCGGCGGGAAGGGCATCCAGGGTGCGCAGCTGAAGCAGGACGACATCGTCGCGCACTTCTTCGTCACGTCCACCCACAACTGGATCCTGTTCTTCACCAACAAGGGGCGGGTCTACCGGGCGAAGGCGTACGAGCTGCCGGAGGCCAACCGGGCCGCCCGCGGGCAGCACGTGGCCAACCTGCTCGCCTTCCAGCCCGGCGAGCAGATCGCGCAGGTAATCCAGCTGCGCGACTACGAGGCCGCGCCCTACCTGGTGCTGGCCACCCGGCGCGGCCTGGTGAAGAAGACCAGGCTGACCGACTTCGACTCCAACAGGGCCGGCGGCATCGTCGCGATCAACCTGCGCGAGGACGACGAGCTGATCGCTGCCGCGCTGATCGAGCCGACCGACGACCTGCTGCTGGTCAGCCGCAAGGCTCAGTCCATCCGGTTCCACGCCGACGACGAGTCCCTGCGGCCGATGGGCCGCGCCACCAGCGGCGTCATCGGCATGCGGTTCGGCGGCGACGACGAGCTGCTGGCCATGGAGGTCGCCCGCGAGGGCACCGAACTGCTCGTCGCGACCGAGGGTGGGTATGCCAAGCGCACGAGGCTGGAGGAATACCCGGTCCAAGGTCGTGGGGGGAAGGGTGTGCTGACGGCGCGTATCGTGTCCACCCGTGGCGGACTCGTGGGGGCGCTCGCGGTTCGCCCGGAGGACGAGGTCTACGCGATCACGTCCAACGGCGGCGTCATCCGCACGAGCGCCCGTGAGGTCCGACGCGCGCAGCGGCAGACGATGGGAGTCCGGCTCATGAACCTCCCCGACGGCGTCACCCTCGTTGCGGTGGCGCGCAACGCGGACGAGCCGGACGAGCAGGGATAGCGGATGAGCGAGCCGAGGTATCCGACGAGGGTCAGCGACCCGGACGAGACCGCGCGCATCCCCAAGGACGCGCTCGACGCTCTCCGGGACGCCGACCAGGCCAATGACGCGAAAGCCAGCGGTCCCTCGGGCGGGTCCCAGCCGGCGAGCTCCGGCCGGCCCGGCGACGGCGCCCGGCCCGCGGACAACCGGCCCGGCGACGGCGCCCGGCCCGCGGACAACCGGCCCGGCGACGGCGCCCGGCCCGCGGACAACCGGCCCGGCGACGGCGCCCGGCCCAGCGACAGCCGGCCCGGCGACCGTGGCCGGCCCACCGACAGCCGGTCGGCGAACGGCTCCGGCCCAGGTCAGCGCAACCCCGGGCCCAACAGTGGCGCCACCCCGGCGGTGGGTCCGGACAACCGGCAGTCCGGCTTCCGGCCCGCCAGTGGAACCAACGGGACCGGGGTGCCGGCCGCGGGCATGCCGCCCGGTGGCTCGCCGTCCGGCCTCGGCGGCGGGCACGGCCACGGTCCGGGCCCGAACGGCGCGCAGGGGTCGATCACCGGCTACCGGCGCTCGGACTACGCGCCGCCCCCGGCCTACTCCGGCTACGGCGGCTACTCACCGGTGGGTGACGCGCCGACCACGGTCGCCGGGCCCGGCGGGGCGACCACCGCGGCCGCCGCCCGGACCGCGCTCGGGGCCGCGTCCCGCCCCGGCACCCGGCCGTCGCCGACGAGCGCCGGGCGGCCGGCCCGGCGGGCCCGGCTGCTGGTCCGGCACATCGACCCCTGGTCGACGCTGAAGTTCTCGTTCGTCCTGGCCGTGGCGATGTTCTTCGTCTGGCTGGTCGCGATCGGCGTGCTCTACGGCGTGCTCGACGGCATGGGCGTCTTCGAGCAGATCAACGGGCTCTACGACGAGGTCTCCGGCAACGGCGGCGACTCGCTGTTCTCGCCCGGCCTGGTCCTCGGCACCGCGGCGCTGGTCGGCGTCGTCAACATCGTGCTGTTCACGGCGCTGGCGACGATCGGCTCGTTCGTCTACAACATCTGCTCCGACCTGGTCGGCGGCATCGAGATCACCCTGGCGGAGAAGGACTAGCCTGGGGGATACCGGGTTGGGGCGGCTCCGGCCGGCCGTGTAACCTCGGGCGGCACCCGGGGCCTGTAGCTCAGCCGGTTAGAGCGCATCCCTGATAAGGATGAGGCCGGAGGTTCAAGTCCTCCCAGGCCCACTCTCCGGGTCCCCACGTCCACGACAGCGCCGTCCGACCTCACAGGAGCCACCGTGAAGAAGCTCGTCGTCCTCGCTGCTGCCGCCATCGGCGGGCTCTTCTTCTACCGCAAGCGGCGCTCCGCCAAGGCCGAGTCCGACCTGTGGGCCGAGGCGACCAACACGCAGGACCTGCGCTAGCCCGCCGGTCCCCGACCGGGGACGTAGCTCAACTGGCAGAGCACCGCCTTTGCAAGGCGGGGGTTGGGGGTTCGAGTCCCCCCGTCTCCACCAGCCTGTGGACGTCGCGGTGCCACGTCAGGACTCACCGGAAGTCAGTAGTTCGTCGGCAGCAGGGCCGGCGGACCCCGGCGTCGGCGTGTCCCGAGTGTCGTGCGGTTCCTGACCTCCGCCAAGATGTCGCCGGTGGGATGGGAGGCGCTCGAGCAGTGGGGTGACGGCGCCGTCCGCCTCGAACCGCTCACCGGTGGGGTTGGCGTCAACGAGGTGTGCAGCGTGCGCGTCAACGGGCAGCTCGCGGTCGGTCGTCTCGGCCGGCGCAGCGACGCCGATCTCGGGTGGGAGACCGACCTGTTGCGGCACCTGCACCGCGAAGGGATGCCGGTGCCGGTGCCGATTCCGACAAGGGACGGCCGGCAGTTCGCCGATGGCCTGCTGGTGCTGACCTACGTGGCGGGCCGATCTCCCGAGACCGAAGCCGACTGGCGTCGCGTCGCCGCCACACTCGGCCAGCTGCATCGGTTGACGTACGGCTGGCCCCAGCGCCCGGCCTGGCGATCGTCGACTGACCTCCTGCACGCCGAGACCGGGACGAGGGTCGACCTCGGCGCGATGCCTCCCGAGGGTGTCGCTCGATGCCGAGCGGCGTGGGCCCGACTCGCCGGTCGCAGGACGTGCGT
Organism: uncultured Actinomycetota bacterium; assembly: GCA_963728945.1. GTDB lineage: Bacteria > Actinomycetota > Actinomycetes > Mycobacteriales > CADCTP01 > CADCTP01. The sequence continues at coordinate 689,121 of CAVSMA010000001.1, forward strand.
CGTCCACGGCGACCCCAACCCCGGCAACATCCGCATGACGGCGGATCGCGTCGCCCTGATCGACTGGGACGAGTCGCACGTCGACGTCCCCGACCTCGACCTCGCACTGCCGCACAACGCCGCCGGTCTCGACGACGACGCGTACGACATCGCCGCGCAGGCGCGGGCCGCCTGGGAAGCCGCGGTCTGCTGGGACCCGGGCGGGACCGACCCGTTCGCGGTCAAGCGGCTCGCCGAAGTTCGAGCGGTCTGAGCAGCGGCGGGATCGACGGGGCCGCACCAGCCCGACCGTGCGGACGCCGCGCAGTGGCCGTGAGGACGGCACGAGGGGAAGGGACGACTAGCGTCGGGCCGATGTGCGGCGAGCGTCTCCAGCGTCGGTTCGGCAGTGCGGGCGAGAGTGACCCCATGTCGGCAGGTCGACTCGTGCCGGCCTGGGAGGCACCCGGCGCGGTGGGAGCGGTCGTGGTCGTCGACGTCCTGCGGGCGTTCACCAGCGCCGCGTACGCGTTCGCGGCCGGGGCGAGCCGGATCTGGCTGGTGCAGTCCGTCGAGGAGGCGCTGGCGATGAAGGCGGCTCACCCGGGCCTGCTGGCGATGGGCGAGGACCTGGGCCGGCGGGTGCCGGGTTTCGACTTCTCCAACTCACCGGCCGAGGTGGCCCGGGCGGACCTCGGCGGGCGGGAGCTCGTCCAGCGGACCTCGGCCGGAACTCGCGCGGTGGTCGCGGCCTCGGCGGCGGCGCGGCGCTGGTGTGCGAGCCTCGTCTGCGCATCCGCGACCGCGGCCGCGGTGGCGGGCAGCGGACTCGGCGACCCGACGTACGTGATCACCGGGTGGCGTGACGACGAGCATCGCGGCGAGGACGACGTGGAGACCGCTCGCCTGATCGAACGCGTCCGGCTCGGTGAACCCGTCCGGGCCCGGGAGACCGCGGAGGCCGTCGCCTCGAGCCGGGAGGCGGCGGTGACGCTCGGCCTCGGTCCGCGGCACGTCGATCCGCGCGACATCGAGCTGGCCACCCACGTCGACGCCTTCGACTTCGCGATGGAGGCGCGCCGGACCCCGACCGGGCTGCAGCTGGCCGCCGACCACGGATAGCGGAACGGAACGGTCCGACCGCGGCCGGCGATCACGCGGGTGTCACGACGGCGTCACGACATCGGTGGCCTACTGGCCCCGCCGCCCGACCGTGGCGGACGCATCGGGGAGGGAACATGGAACAGACGGGCTTCACCATCGCGGAGCTGGAGGTCGAGGAGGCCGAGCTGCTGCCCGCACGTCAGGCACTCGGTGGCCACTTCGGGTGGAACGTGGCGAACATCTGGGCCTCGAACACCGCGCTCGCGCTCAACGCCGGCTCGTTCAACTCGATCGCCGCGGCGAGCGCCAACCAGTACATCTCGGTCTTCCAGGGGTAGCCCGTGTCGGCCGACACCGGTGCGTTGCGGTGGCTCGATGACGAGACCTGCGAGCTGCTGCCGCGACGCGAAGCGCCGGCGCTGGTGAACATCACCACGATCACCGCGGTGAACCTCGCGCTGGCCGTCAACGCGGCCAGCCCGGGAGCGACCGCGGTCGCCTGGGCAGGCCAGTGGATCGGAGCCTTCCAGCACTGATCCACCCGCGACAGACCGGCGGGACCCGCCGTCCCGCCGGTCCCCTGTCCCGGCAACTCCGGGGGTGTGGTTGTTGGGAGACGAGGGGTCCGCGACCGGTCACCGCGGTGCCGCGGTGCCGCGGTGGCCTTCCCGCGACGAGCCGGTGGGGCTCGCGCCCGGTGTCCGGCTGCTCGGGCCGTACGCCAGCTCAGGCCTGCGTGGCGAACACTTCCTGGCCGAACGCGCCGACGGGCAGGTGGTCCACCTGTCCAGGTTGCTGCACCTCGTCGTGTCCGAAGTGGACGGACACCGGTCCGGTACGGAGGTCGCCGACCGGGTCAGCGCCCGGTTCGGGCGGCAGCTCACCCCGGACGGCGTCGAATACCTCGTCGAGCACAAGCTCGGACCGGCCGGACTGATCGCGCCGGTCGGAGCCACCGCGCCGCCGCCGACGGCGCAACCGTTGCTGGCCCTGCGGCTGCGCCGGACGCTGCTGCCGGCCCGCCCGACGGGCTGGGTCGCCGACCTGCTCGCCCCGCTCTACCACCCACCGGTCGTCGCGGTCGTGCTCGGCTCCTTCGTCGCGGTCGAGATCGCGGTGTTCCGGTCCGGCCGCGTCCTGCCCGCGCTCGGCCAGGTCCTGGTGAAGCCGGGCGCGCTCGTCGCCGTGCTCGGCCTGCTGCTGTTGTCCGGGCTCTTCCACGAGTGCGGGCACGCCGCCGCCTGCGCCTACTCGGGCGCGCGGCCCGGCAAGATCGGCGTCGGGCTCTACCTGGTCCTGCCGGCGTTCTACACCGACGTCACCACGGCCTACCAGCTGAACCGGACGGGCCGGCTGCGCACCGACCTCGGCGGGCTCTACTTCAACACGATCGTCGTGCTCGGCCTCGCCGTGAGCTACCTCGTCGTCCCGACGCCGGCGCTGCTCGTCGCGATCCTGCTGGTCAACCTCGAGATGCTGCAGCAGCTACTGCCCATCGTCCGGCTGGACGGCTACTTCATCCTCAGCGACCTGATCGGGATACCGGACCTGTTCGGGCGGATAGGCCCGGTGCTGTCCAGCCTGCTGCCCGGCCGGCCGACGCATCCGCGCGCCGCCCAGCTGCGCCCGTACTCCCGCGCCGTGCTCACCGGCTGGGTGCTGGTCGTCGTTCCGCTCCTGGTCGGCGGCCTCGTCGTGGCCACGGTGCGGCTGCCCGTGCTCGTGCAGACCAGCTGGCACGCGGTGGAGGCGAACTGGGCCAGCCTGCAGTCCTCCCGGCACGCCGGCAGCGCGGCCGGCGTGCTGCTGGCCGGGGTCGCCGTCGTCCTGCTCGTGCTGCCGATGGTCGGGCTCGTGCTGCTCTACGAAAACCTGGCCCGGACCGGCGTGCGCACCGCGCGGGGCCTGATCCGCCGCCACCACCAGGGGAGATCCGCCGTGCAACCCGACGACGCGGCACTGGCCGCACCCGTACCGGTCGACCCCGACGTCCCGCTGACCGCGGCCGCCTTCACCGAGGCCGAGCTGGTCGGTGCCCGCGGCGGCGACCCACCGGCCGGCGGCTGGCGCCGGGCGGCCTGGAAGGTCAGCGGCGGCCGGTGGGATCCCGGGCCGAGCGAGGCACAACGCCGGGAAGCTGAGCTGCTCGACCGGATCCGCGTCCCAGTGCGCGGGTGCCGGCGCATCGTCGTGCTGTCCCGCAAGGGCGGGGCCGGCAAGACGACGACCGCGCTCATGCTCGGGCACACCTTCGCCACCCACCGGGGCGACCGGGTGGTCGCGCTGGACGCGAACCCGGACGCCGGCAGCCTCGCCTACCGGGTCCGCCGCGAATCGGCCGCGACCGCGACGACGCTGCTGTCCGACGACTCGATGACCGCCCGCTACTGCGACATCCGCGCCTACACCTCGCAGTCCATGGAGAGCCGGCTCGAGGTGCTGGCCTCGGACGACGATCCGCGGATCAGTCGCGCGCTGGGCGAGGAGGCGTACCGGCGGATCCTCGGCCTGCTCGACCGGCACTACCAGCTCGTCGTCGTCGACACCGGCACCGGGATCCTGGACAGCTCGGTGCAGGGGCTGATCTCGGAGGCCGACCAGATCGTGCTGGTGATGCCGCCGGCGCTGGACGGGGTGAGGGTGGCCGCGGCGACCCTGGACTGGCTCGACGAGCACGGCTGCTCGGCGCTCGTCCGGCGCGGGGTCGCGGTGATCAACGCGGTTCGGGACGAGCGGGTGATCCGGCTCGACCGGGTCGAGGACCACTTCGGCCGCCGCTGCGCCGGCGTGGTCCGGGTGCCCTGGGACCCGACGCTGCAGGCCGGTGGCCACACCAAGCTCGGCGAGCTGCGGCCGGCGACCCGGCAGGCCTACCTGCGGCTGGCCGCGCTGGCCGCCGACGACTTCGGCCGTCCCGGCCCCCGACCGCGCACCCTCCCCGCGGTCGGTGCCGCGGCCAGGATCAACGGCCACCGCCCGATCGACCCGACCCCCGCCAGCAGCAGACCGAGTCAGGACGGAGCAGACGTGTGAAGATCTCCCGCATCGCCGCGGTCGTCGCCGCGGCCACCGTCGTCACGCTCGTGCCGCTACCCGCCGAGGCGTCCGGGAGCGGCGGCTCCCGGACGGTCGTCAGCGCCGCCGTCGCCACGGTTCACCACGACGGCCGGACGCGCACCGACAGCGACTTCGACGTCCGCCGGGTCCCGGTCGGGCTGGCCGCCGCGACCAACACCGCGGTCGCCTACGCCCGCTGCCGGCACTGCCGGGCGCTGGCCGTCTCGTTCCAGATCGTGGTCGCCCGGCGGGTGTCGGCGGATGTCGCGGTCAACAACCGCGCGCTCGCCGTCACCGACCGGTGCACTCGCTGCGTGGCGGTGGCCCGGGCGTACCAGTGGGTCGTCGTGACCGGCGCCGACCGGCGGCTGTCCGGGCGCGGTCAGCGGGAGCTGGCGGTGATCGGCTGGCAGCTCAAGGCGCTCGTCCGGTCCCGGCCCGCGGCCGCCGTGCTGGAACGGAAGGTCGCCGCGCTGGCCGAGCGGGTCGGGCGCGTGCTGACCCGGGAGATCCGCGAGCGCCCGGTGGAGCACGTCTGGACGGCCAGCGCCCAGCGCTGACGCAACCCGGCACGGTCACCCGCGGTCAGCGGGTGACCGTGCTGGTGCAGGTGACGGACCCGGTGCCGGTCTTGCTGGCCACGGTCCTGCCGTTGAGCACGATCCGGCAGCTGACCTTGCCGCTGCCGGTGGAGGTCACCCGCGCCACCGACCCGGACCGTACGGTGACCGACCGGTGGGACGTGGTCGTGCCGCCGCTGTGCGTCTCGGTATGGACGGTGACCTTGCTGGACTTCTTCGTCGTCTTCCCGCTCTTCACCGTCGAGTGGCTGCCGCTGGTGCCGGTGTCCAGCGGCTCGCACGCGGTTAGTGCCAGCACGGCGACGGCGGCGACGCCCACGACGGCGGCACGCCTGGTCAACATGGCTCCGAGGGTGCGACCGGAACCGTGACAGCGGCGTGACCCGACCGGCTCATCGCAGCAGATCGGTCACCATCGGGGACGGCTTCTCGCCGAGCTCCTTGTCGAGCAGCTCGGCCAGCCGCTGTAGCTGCCTGGTGGCCTCCGCCCGGTTGCCCTGGGCGAGGTGCGCGCGGATCAGCGCCGCGTGCGCGGTCTCCCGCAGCGGCTCGACCGCCACCGCCTCCAGCGCCGCCTCGGCCGCGCGGGCGACGTCGCCGGTGGCCAGCAGCCGGCTGGACAGCTGCTCGAGCGCGTGCAGGCGCAGCTGCCGCAACCGCTCGCGTTCGAGCAGGACCCAATCGTCGTACCAGCCGAGCAGCAGGTCCTCGCACGCCAGCACGCGCACGGCCTTCCGGGGCGCGGCCCGGTCGCCGTCGAGCACGGCCCTGGCCATGGCGAGCACGCCGTGCACGTCGACCTCGACCTCGGGCCTGAGGGCGAGCACGCCGCCGGTGGAGCAGGTGAGTGGGCCGGCGAGGTTGCGCCGGTGCAGGCGGGACAGCGTGGCGCGCAGGTTGCCTTGGGCGTGTGCCTCGGAGCACTCCGGCCAGAGCGTGCCGGCCAGGTACGGGCGGTCGCACCGGCGTCGCAGGGCGAGCAGAGCGAACATCCGGCGCCCGTTGACGCCCATCTCCAGAACGTCCCCGGAGGTGGTGAGCCGCCAGGTGCCCAGCAGGTCGAGACGCCATGTCGTCGCGCCGGTGGCGTCGCCTATGTCGCTGGTCTCGATCATCCCGGCCATTGGCGCCCCCACGTCATCGCCGGTTGGCCGCGATCGTCGCACGATCGCTGGTTGTCGCCCCTCCGCCGTTGCCGCGTCTTTCTCGGCGGCCCCGACCGCACAAACCTCTCGGCTACAGAGTTGCGGCGCGTGACGGAAAAGTCAACGCGTTTCATCCTCACCGTGCTCAGCAGGGTCTTGAATGAACCGATCGATCCATTCCTGCACCACCGCGTGCACCTGCTCGCTGTTCCGGACGACAACCCCGGGATCGCCCTCGTCGGCGGCCGACATGATCCGACCGCGGAAGCCCGGCACCCCGGGCTCGCGCCATATCCGGATCACCAGCGCCACAGCGTCGTTGGACACGCTCGCCACGATCGGAAGGTCACCTCCCCGACCCAGACGGTACGTCACCGGCCGCTCTCCATTTCGCCGTCCACGGCCGCGGATCGCTCGGCCCGGAGCACGGCGAGCCGTCCGTGGGCGGTTCATTGCTCCACGGTTGGCGTGACCGCGTCGTGACGGGCGAGCGGACCGCGCCGGTGCGGTCCGCGGCCGTCGTCACTGCGAGGGTGCGGTGGCCGTGCGGGCCGCCGGCGGCCCGGGTCGATCGAGTCCGGCATCGTGGCTGTGCGGCCGCAGGATCGGCCGCACCCGGGCGATTACCCCGTCGCGGTGATGGTGGTGCGCGCCCATCGGCCCATACTCGCGCAGTGGAGATCCTGTGTCTCCGGCACGCGGAGTCGGAGAACGTGCTCGCCGGTGCGTCCGGAGTGGTGCCGCTGGCGCCGCTGACCGAGCGCGGACGGGCCCAGGCGGCGGCGCTGGCGGGCGAGGTGTGTGTCAGCCGGGTGTATGCGAGCCGGGCGGTGCGGGCCCGGCAGACGGCGGAGGTGCTGGACGCGCCGGTCACCGTGCTACCCCAGCTGGCGGAGATGAGCATCGGCCGGCGCGAGGGCCAGATCGACGCGGCGCTGCGCGAGGAGACGGCCGACGTGCTGCGGTCGTGGGTGGTCGAGGGCGAGCTCGACCGCCGCGTCGCCGACGGCGAGACCGGGCACGAGGTGCTGTCGCGGATGACCACGGCGTTGACCAGGGTCGCCGCCGAGGGTGGCAACCCGGCCGTGATCGGGCACGTCGGCAGCCTCACCCTCGCGCTCAGTGTCCTCTGTGGACTCGGCGGGAGGGTCTGGGGCGCCCCGCTCCCGCACGCGGTGCCGTTCGTCGTGCACTGGGACGGCACCCGCTGGCACTGCCCGAGCTGGCCGGGTGGCTGACACCGCCGCCATCGCCGCCGTCCTGCGCGCGGCCGGGTCGGTCTTCGCGGAGGACGAGGCGCGGCTGCTCGTCGAGGCGTCCGGGGACGACGCCGACCTGGACCGGCTGGTGCGGCAGCGGGCGGCCGGCATCCCGCTGGAGCACCTGCTCGGCTGGGCCGCGTTCGCCGGGCTGCGGATCGCGGTCGGGCCGGGGGTGTTCGTCCCCCGGCGGCGGACCGAGCTGCTGGTCCGGGAGGCCGCCCGGCGGGCGCCGCCGCGCGCGGTCGTCGTGGAGCTGTGCTGCGGCGCCGGCGCGGTCGCGGCCGCGCTGACCGCCCGGCTCGAGGGCCCGGACGTGTACGCCGTGGACATCGACCCGGTCGCGGTCCGGTGCGCCCGCCGGAACCTGCCCGGCGGCCACGTCTACGCCGGCGACCTGGATGCACCGCTGCCGCGCCGGCTGGAGCACCGGGTCGACGTGCTCGTCGCGAACGCGCCGTACGTGCCCACCGGCGAGATCGGCCTGATGCCGGCGGAGGCCCGTGACCACGAGCCCCGGGTCGCTCTGGACGGCGGCGCCGACGGGCTCGACGTGGCCCGCCGGGTCGTCGCGGTCGCACCGCGGTGGCTCGCGCCGGCCGGCGTCGTGCTGATCGAGACCAGCGAGCGGCAGGCTCCGGCCCTCGTGGAGGCGGCCGCTACGGCCGGTCTGCGGCCGGTTGTGGTGCATGACGAGAACACCGGCGGGACCGCGGTCCTCGCGTCTACGCTGCGCAGATGAGCCTGCCCTCGCCGTGGGGGTCGCGACCGTGACTCAACAGCCGTATGCGCGGCGCTCGGCGCGAGTGATCCTCGCCGACGACGCCGATCGCTTGCTGCTGTTCGAGTCCGATGGCTTCTGGTTCACCCCCGGAGGCGGGATCGAGCCGGGCGAGACGATCGAGCAGGCCGCGACCAGGGAGCTGTGGGAGGAGACCGGGCTGCTGATCCCGCCGGACCGGCTGGGGCCGGTGGTGGCGGAGACGTCCGGGTATGCCGATCTAGGCTTTGCCGAGGGGCTGTTCCACGACCTGTTCTACTTCCAGCGGGCCCCGGGCGGGTTCTGTGTGGACATCAGCGGGTGGCAGCCGGACGAAACGTCCACGATGTCCGGCCACCGGTGGTGGACCGTGGCCGAGGTGGAGGAGGCCCCGAAGATCGTCTTCCCGTTCGAGCTGGCGCCGCTGGCCCGCGACCTGCTCGCCGGCCGGCTGCCGAGCCGACCGATCCAACTGCCCTGGCACCACTAGGGTGGCCCTAGCCCGGGTGGTGGACCAGCCAGTCGGCGAGAGTGAGCAGGTCGGCGACGTCGCCCGGCGCCCCGGCCGACATCGCCACCGCCCGCCCGGCCACGTCCGCCCACTCTGGATGATGTCGCGACAGCAGGGCGGCGCCGGTGCCGCGGTCAGTGGTCCAGGTGCCGTGCGAGGCCGACTCGATCGTGGCCAGGCCGAGCAGCAGCCGGCGGGCCGCCCTGCGCGCTGCGACCTCGGGCGTCGGCGCGGTGTCCACGATGGAGCGGAGGAGGACCGGCAGGTCGCCGGCGAACCCGAACGCCAGCCGGCGGGACGGCCGGCAGCGGGGCAGGTCGGCCCGCCGATCCCGGCCGGCGAGCGGCACGCAGTAATGCTTGAGGAAGCAGCGGTCGGCTTCGTCGGCCAGCGAGTCCACGCCCGCCTCGGCCAGGCCGACCTCGCGGACCACCGCGGCGTGCCGGGCGGACAGCGCGGCGACGGTCGCCGACACGTCCACCGTGGACGTCCACAGGGCGAGCAGGTCGATGTCGGAGTCCGGCGGGCGGGCCCAGCCGGTGGCCACGCTGCCGTACAGGTAGAGGCCGTCGAGCTCGGGGAACGCGGTCAGCGCGGCGACGCAGTCGTCGACCACCGGCCGGTACGCCGGCGGGATGTTGACCAGCGCCACCCCGGTGACCAGGTAGCCGTCGGCGTCGACGCCCTCGGCGGGATCGCGGGTCACGGCGGGCCGGCGCGCAACCGGCTCACGCCGTCAGCTCGCGCTCCAGGGGGGTGCGGAACCGGGGGGTGATCCGGACCGGGCCCAGCCACTCCTGCAGCCGGGCGGCCTGCTCCTCGGCGGCCGCGGCCGCCTCCGAGCCGGCGTCCTCCAGGAACCGCAGCACGACCTCGCCGGACTTGCGCTGGGCCCAGCCACCGACGATCCGGCCGTCCCACCACACCGTCGGGCCGGCGTTGCCGTTGGTGTCGAACAGCGCCTTCCCGTGCGGCCCCAGATACCAGCCGCGGTCCTGCCAGCCCATCGTGGTCGGGTCGAGCGCCGGCAGGAGGGTCGCGTACGGCTCCGGTGCCGGGGCCGGGGCGAGGTCGTCGGGCAGCGCAACGCCGGGCGTGCCGTCCAGGTCGACCTCCACCGCACCGACCGCGGCGAGCGCGGCCCGGGTCTGGCCGAGCGTCCAGCCCGACCACCACTTGAGATCGGTCACCGGTGCCGGGCCGAACGTCCACAGCCAGGCCCTGGCCAGCGCCGCCTGCGCGTCGGCCGGCTCCAGGCCGTCCAGGCCGCCCGGCAGCCACTCGTCCAGCACGGACCACCAGTATTGCCCGCCGGAGACCCAACTCCCGCGCGGCCGCCCGCGGACCGCCACCCCGTCGGCCGCGAGCAGCGGCAGCACCCGGGACGCGACGCTCTGGGTCGCCTCGTAGGCCTTGCCGCGGGCCAGCACGATCCGCTCGGCCAGCTCGGGCACCTCGCCCGACAGGTCGGTGGACAGGGCGGTGCCGCGCCGCCGCAGCGCGGCCAGGGTGGCCGCTTCCACCCGGGCCAGCCAGGGCCCGGGGTCGTCGGTGACGCCGCCCTCGACCAGGAACTTCTCGGTCGTCCGGCGCTCCCGGACGGCGATCGCCCTGGTGCAGCCGGCCTGCACGACCGGGGCGAGCTCGACCGGCACCACGAAGATCGTCCGGCGCATGCCGAGCATCCGGATCAGCACCCGGTCGTCGTAGAGCGCCTTCTCGAGTTCGGGCACGAGGTGGCCGGTCACCCGCGCCCAGGCCGACAGGTAGACCGTGGCCGGGTCGGTGCCGTGCAGGGCGAGCATGCCGCGGGTGGCGGCGACCACGTCGGGCGCCTGCACGCTCGGGGCCAGGTGATGGCGGACGCCGAGCCGCGCCCGGCGCTGGGCCACCGAGATCCGCTCCATGCCGCCAGCCTAGGAGGCGGGTCCGACACGACGGCGGCCAACTACCCTCGTCCTCCGTGCGGCTCGCGATCGTCCTCGGGCTGGCGGCCGGGCTGCTGCTGGCCGGCTGCGACGGCGGGGACCGGGAGGCGGCGCCGGCCCCGTCCATCCAGGCGGCGACGCCAACCCCTGCCCGGGTGGCGACGCCGACCCGGACCCCGCCGACCCGGACCCCGCTACCGGTCACCGTCGAGGCGCCCTGCCCGTACGCGGCCGCGGCGACCGTGCGGGACATCGTCGGCCAGCACATCGCCCGCGTCACGGTCACCAGGACGACACCGCACCCGGGCTGCGCGTTCTACCGGCCGAACGGGGAGAAGGCCGCCGACGTCGCGGTGTCCGTGCTGGCGAACCCCGCCGCCGCGCAGGCCGAGGCGATCCGGTTGACCGGCCCGACCGCGAACCCGGTCGACTCGGTCGGCGACGGCGGCACGGTGGCGATCACCGCCGACGGCGCGACGCTGGCGGTGAGCAGCGGCGCCGCCCTCGTCGTCGTACGGATCAACCAGCGCGTCTCGCTGGAGGCGATCGAGCTGGCCAAGCTGGTTGTCGCGACGCTGTAGGGGCGCCCCGGGACGGCGGCGGGGACCGTGCGAGGATGACCCGGTGGCAAAGCTCACCGCGACCCTGCACACGACCGCCGGCGACATCGTCGTCACCCTGTTCCCGGATCAGGCCCCGGTGACGGTGCGCAACTTCGTCAGCCTGGCCGAGGGCAGCAAGGAGTGGCGCAACCCGGCCACCGGCCAGAAGTCCAACGAGCCGCTTTACGACGGCACGGTCTTCCACCGGGTGATCGAGGGCTTCATGATCCAGGGCGGCGACCCGATGGGTAACGGCCGCGGCGGCCCCGGCTACCAGTTCAAGGACGAGTTCCACCCTGACCTGCGCTTCGACCGGCCCTACCTGCTGGCCATGGCCAACGCCGGCCCCGGCACCAACGGCTCGCAGTTCTTCATCACGGTCGGCCCGACCCCGCACCTCAACCGGCGGCACACGATCTTCGGTGAGGTGGCCGACGCGGACAGCCGCGCGGTCGTCGACCAGATCGCGAAGACCCCGACCGACTCGCAGGACCGGCCGCGCGAGGACGTGACGATCACGTCCATCGACATCGAGCGCGGCGACTGACCGCACGCCGGTCCCGCCGTGAGCGCCGAGCAGACGCGGGCCGCCGTCGCCCCGCGCTGTTACCGGCACCCCGAGCGGGAGACGTGGGTGTCCTGCACCCGCTGCGAGCGGCCGATCTGCCCGGAGTGCCTGCGCCCGGCCTCGGTGGGCTTCCAGTGCCCTGACTGCGTGCAGCAGGGCAACGCGACGGTCCGCCGGGCCAGCGCGCCGTACGGGGGCGCGATCGTGGCCCGGCCCGGTGTCGTCTCGCTGATCCTCGGGCTGGTCAACGTCGTCGCGTTCGTCGTGACGGTGGCGACCGCGCCCGGCGGCCTGACCGGCAACACCGGCTCGAAACTGTTCGACGAGCTGGAGCTGGTGCCGATCCGGGTCGCGGTCGACAGTGAATACTGGCGGCTGCTCGGGTCGGCGTTCCTGCACATCGGCCTGCTGCACCTGGCCGGCAACCTGCTCGCGCTGGCGATCGTGGGGCCGGCGCTGGAGCGGGTGTTCGGCTGGTGGCGGTTCCTCGCGATCTACCTGGTCTCCGCGCTCGGTGGCTCGGTCGCGGTGTATATGTTCGGATCGCCGTTCGGCGCGGTCGCCGGGGCATCCGGGGCGATCTACGGGCTGTTCGCGGCGACGCTCATCGTGGTGCGCAAGCTCGGGCTCGATGCCCGGTTCATGGTGCTCGCGGTGGCGCTGAACTTCGCGGTCAGCTTCGCGCCCGGCATCTCGCTGCTCGGCCACCTCGGCGGGTTCGTCACCGGCGGCCTGCTCACGCTGGCCATGGTGTACGCACCGAAGGCGTCCCGGACGTCACTGCAGATCCTGGCGATCGGGGTGATCGTCGCGGTCATGGTGTCGGCGGTGCTGATCCGCACCGACATGTTGCTGCCGTTGGCCAGTTGAGGGGCCGTCAGGCCGCCGTGTAGCGGATCCGGGCCAGGGTGTCGGCGACATCGCGCGGATCTGCGCCCAGCGTCCGCTTGCCCAGCACGACGAACAGCTCGCCGGCCTCGAGCTCCAGCGTGCGCGAGGTCAACCCGTACCGGGTGTGCTCGTCGACCTCGACCCGACCGATCGCCGACCACGGCAGCTGGTGCCGGCTGGCCAGCGTGCGGACCCGGATGCCGGTGCGGTCGGCGGACAGCCTGGGCCGCAGCAGCACGTCGGCCGCGCCCACGGCGAGCAGGCCGAGCGCGGCGACGCCGAGCAGCAGCCGGCCGCCCGGGTCGGCGAGCAGCGCGAGCGGCAGGACGACCAGCCCGGCAAGGATCGCCACCGCGGTCTCCACCGGTCGCGGGGACCACTGCGCGAGATCGGGTTCCATCATCCACAGCCTATCCGCCCTGGTCTGTGAGTTGTCCCCATCCACTTGTGGACACAGCTTGTGGACAACCGCGGACAGGGTGTCTACGAGACCTGTCGACAGGGCGGCGCAGACGGGCCGAATACCAGGTCTGACCTGCCCATACGTAATGTCGACAAGGCGTTGGAACGGTTACCCCGCTCGTTGTCCCCGACGACGTCCACACCTGTGGACAAGTCTGGGGACGAACGACATCCGTGTGATTCGGTTCCGGGGAGAGTACGCCGCTGAGCGGGGCGCGGTGGGACCCCGCGTGGCGGCGTGTCAGCGCCAGCGCACGGCCATGAACAGACCGGTCACCATCAGGCCGAAGCCGATCGCGAAGTTCCACGAGTTGAGGTCCTTCATGATCGGGACCTTCTCGCCGGCCAGGTAGAACACGGCGATGTAGGCCAGCCCGACCACGAGCAGGACCAGCATCGTGATCGGATACCACGTCGGGCTCGGGCCCCGGCGGCGGCTCGTCCGGGACGGCGAGGGCAGCACGTCAGCCGGGGGTGTGTACACAGCGCGCTTGCGAACCTTGGACTTGGGCACCTTCGACTCCTCCTGATGCTGCCTGCCCGTTAGCCTAGTCGCCGATGAGCGCCGGGCGAGGGTCGGGAGGCGGCTCGCGGCGACCTGTTTGGCGGGTTCTGGTCCCGGTTATCGCGCTTGCGGCGGGCGTGCTGTTCGCCACCAGCGCCGAGACCGCCCAGGGAACCGACCTGCGCGCGGGTCGCCGGATCGAGCTGACCCAGCTCATCGCGGCCCAGGAACGAGCGGTCGGCGAGTCGACGAAGCGCGCGGTCACGCTGCAGTCCGAGGTCGACGCACTGGAGAAGGGCGCCTCGACCAGGGACGGCCGGGTCGGTGCCGTACGGGCCGGCAGCCAGCGGCTGGAGACGCAGGTCGGGCTGCGGCCGCTGCGCGGGGGCGGGCTGACCGTCGAGCTCAACGACGCGCCGCGACGGCCGGACGGGTCGCTGCCGCCGAACGCCCGGCCGGACGATGTGATCGTGCATCAGCAGGACGTGCAGTCGGTCGTCAACGCTCTGTGGGCCGGCGGCGCCGACGGCCTCGCGGTGATGGGGCAGCGGCTGATCACCACCGGAGCCGTCCGCTGCGTCGGGAACACGCTGCTTCTCTACGGCCGGACGTACTCGCCGCCGTTCCGAGTGACTGCGGTGGGTGACCCGACCAGGTTACGAGCGAGCCTCTCCACCGAACCCGGGGTCCGGCTCTACCGGCAGGCGGTGGACTATTTCGGCTTGGGCTACGAGGTGAAGGACGAGCGCGAAGTGACCCTTCCCGGGTACGACGGGCCGGTCCGACTCGGCTACGCGGAGGCGGTGCCGCAGTGACGGTGTGGATGCCGCCCGAGTGGGTCGGCGGATCTGGTTCCCCTGCCTCGCCCCCTGTTCCGGCGCCGAGCGATCCCCCGGTGCCGGCGCCGCGCTCGCCGGCGCCCGATCCCGAGCCGCCGGCCCGGGGCGCGCGCCAGCCCTACTCGTGGTTCTCGCCGCCGCGTGCGCCCGAGTCGTCGGACCCGGCGGGGTCGGTGTTCTCGGACAAGGTGAGTACGCCGCCGGTGCGCGGGTCGCGCGAGTCGACCGCCGCGCCGGATCGGGGCGCGCCCGACCCGCGCCGGTCGGGTTGGGACGCCGGACCGCAGGCGGCCGCCTCGCCACCGCCGTTGCCGCGCCGGGTGCCGCAGGTGCCGCCGCCGCCGTTCGGCGTGGCGGTGAGCCCGGGCGGGGAGTCGCTGTTCCAGCCGCCGAAGCGGCGGGCGCGACTGACCGAGCCGCCCCCGGAGTCGGCAGACATCCCGCGCCGCCCAGCGGCCGGTGGGCTGATCGCCGGCTGGAACCGGGCGGCGCCGTCCGACGAGCCGGCAGCCCTTCCCGACCACGCCGGCGCCCACGACCTCGCCGGCGGCGACGCGGCCCGGGGCGGCGGTCAGCCGTCGTCGGTCGGTGGTCAGTCGTCGGTCGGTGGTCAGTCGTCGGTCGGTGGTCAGTCGTCGGTCGGTGGTCAGTCGTCGGTCGGTGGCGGGCCGCCGTCCGTCGGTGGCGGGGCGACCGAGCCGCCGCGCGTCGCTGGGGCGTTCGCGGCGTGGACCCAGCAGGTGGGCGAGCCGGACCAGCCGGAGCAGGCGCCCGGTTCGGCGACCCGAGCGGCCGCCGAGTTGTGGAACCGTCGGCCGGAGCCGGCGGCCCCGGAGGTGCCGGACCGACCGCTGCGGATCCCGGACGCGTGGGCTGACCCGACCGCGGCCCCGCCGGCCGCGTCGCCGGGATCACGGGCTGGCTCGGCGGGATCGCCGGCTGGCTCGCCGCCCCGTCCGCCCGATCCGTTGCCGGACCCCTCGCGGGGGACCTCGTCGCACCCGGTCCCAGGTTCTCCACCGGGCTCGCCGCCCCTGCCCGCTCCAGGTCCGTGGGCGTCGCCAGAGGCTGCGTCGGGTTCGTCCCGCGAGCGGCCGGGTCCAGGGGCTGCGCGGGGCATCTCATCGGACCGGGTCGCCGCCGGCTCCGGCGCCGGGCGCCGTGCCGCTTCGTTCGCCCGAGTCCATGCCGGGGTCTTCGCGGGACGCGTCGGCGCCCACTGCAGATCCTTCGCGGCGCTCCACGGCCGGCTCGTCGCCGGGCTCGGTCGTTGGCCCGGGTGCCGCACCGCCCGCCGGGCAGGGGCCCGGGCCGCTGCGCTCGTCCGGTTCCGCGCCGGGCGCTCCGGATGCCGCACCGGCGGCCGGGCCGGGGTCCGGGCCGCCGAGCTCGCCGGCTGCCGGGGCGGGCTCCTCGACCGGC
This sequence comes from uncultured Actinomycetota bacterium, assembly GCA_963728945.1. Classification (GTDB taxonomy): domain Bacteria; phylum Actinomycetota; class Actinomycetes; order Mycobacteriales; family CADCTP01; genus CADCTP01. The sequence continues at coordinate 704,734 of CAVSMA010000001.1, forward strand.
TCCGGGCAGGCCTCCGCTCCGCTCCGCTCGCCGGGTTCCTCGTCGGCTCCGAACCCGGGTCCCGGGGGTCGGGTCGTCGGTCCGGGTGCGGTGCCACCGATGGGCGGCGAGGAGGCCGGCGCCGGGCGGCGGGTGGATCCGTGGGATCGGCCGGCGCCGCAGGGACGGCCGGACGACGGGAACCAGGGTGACCGGGCGCCGGCCGGCGGCTGGGACACGGTGCTGCCGCCGGTCCGAGGTACGCCGCGCAAGCAGGAGCAGGCTGGGGCCGGAGTCGACGAGGCGACGGCGTTCATGTCGCAGTGGGGTCCGCCGCCGCTGCGGCCGACCGAGGGGGCTGCCGGCTCGCCGGAGTGGGACCGACCACCGCCGTCCCGGATGGGCGCCGGCCGGTCCGCGGACAACCCGGTCACGCCGCCACGGTCGGGTCCGGACTGGTCCCGCCCCGCCGGGCCGTCGGCCGCGCTGCCGCCGGTCGCGGACGCGTCGCCGACGTCACCGGCTGCGTCCCCGGCGGCGCCGACGGGTGGTCCGCGGCTGCCGACCACGCTGCCGACGTCACCGACCGGTGGCCAGCAGTCGCCGGCCGCGTCGCCGGCGTCGTCGACCGGTGGTCTGCAGGTGCCGACCGCGCCCGCTGCGTCAGCGACCGGTGGTCCGCGGTTGCCGTCCGCGCCGACCGAGCCGGCGGCCGAGCGCTGGATCGCCGACCGGCTCGCCGCCGACCCGTCCGCGGCCGGCGCGGGGGCGGACGACGACTTCGCCGGCTACTGGGCCACGGACCGGCCCGCGAAGCGCCGGGCGCGGCCCGCTGCGCAGGACGGATCGGCCACCGACGAGTCGCCGGACGACCGGGCCGGCGCAGGCGAGCGGTTCGCGGGCTACTGGGTCAGGGCCGGCGCCGAGGAGCGCGGCGAGGAGCACCCGGGCGGCGGCCCGCGCGGCCGGGAAGATGCCGGGAAGCGGCTCACCGGCCCGGGCGGGACGGCGGGCGGCCAGACGCCCGGCGAGGAGCGGTTCGCCGGATACTGGGCGCGCGATCCCGGCGAGCGGCAAGGTGCGGTCCGGGACGAGCCGACCGAGGTGATGGGCCCGTTCGACGTGGGCGCGTGGAGCCGCGACGCGGCCGCGAGCCCCGCCCGCCCCCGCGGGCGGCAGCGCCAGGCCGAGGGAACCGGGCCGGTCACCGAGCAGCGGGACGACCCGGCGAGGAAGGGCGGGGGCGGCGGCGAGCAGCCGCCGAGCCGAGGTAGTGGCAACGGCGGCGCGCAGCGACCGCGCCGCACGTTCGGTGACCGGATCCGTACCTTCCTGCGCGGCATCGGGCAGACGTTCATCACGCTCGGCCTGGTCCTGCTGCTGCTGGCCGTGTACGAGGTGTGGTTCACCGACCTGATCAACCACCGCACCCAGAAGGACCTGACCACGTCGCTGCAGACGCAGTGGGACAACGGGGACGACCCCACGGTCGGCGCGGTCCCGACCAGGCCCGGCGAGAAGGTCCGCAGCATCCCGCTCGGCGACGGCTTCGCGTTGATCTACATCCCGGACTTCGGCACCGACTACGTCTTCACCGTCGTCGAGGGCACCGACCTCGACGAGCTGAACAAGGGCCCCGGCCACTACGTCGACACGGCGCTGCCGGGCGCGGTCGGCAACGTCGCGATCGCCGGCCACCGGGTCGGCAAGGGGTCGCCGTTCCTCAACCTGGACAAGCTCAAAGCCGGCTCCGCGATCGTCATCCGCACCAGGTCGTACTGGTACACCTACCGGGTCGTCGGTGACCGTGGCGGCAACGCCGACGCCGTCTCGGCGCTGGGCTTCCCCGGCCGCGAGATCGTCGACCCGTCCGACGTCGCGGTGATCGCGCCGGTGCCGGACAAGCCGGGCGCGACCCCGACCCGGCGGCTGCTCACGCTGACGACCTGCCATCCCAAGTTCACCGCCCGGCAGCGGATGGTCATCCACGCCGAACAGGACGGGACGCCGTTCCCGGTCGGCAAGGGCACCCCGCCGTCGATGACCAGCGGCTGAGGGAGGGATCGACGTGTACGGCTGGATCTGGCGCAAGCTGCCCGGCGGGGTGCCGGGCAAGGTCATCGGCTCGGCCATACTGATCCTGGCGGTGGTGGCGCTGCTGTTCCTCGTCGTGTTCCCGTACGTCGATCCGCGGCTGCCGTTCAGCGACGTGACCGTGAACCAGTAGCGCGCGGGGGAGGGCCGAGGCGATGCGCATCCTCGTCATCGACAACTACGACAGCTTCGTCTACAACCTCGTGCACTACCTGGCCCAGCTCGGCGCGGAGCCAACCGTGCGGCGCAACGACGAGATGGCGCCGACCGACCTCGACGGGTTCGACGGGGTGTTGACCAGCCCCGGGCCGAGCACGCCGGAGTCGGCCGGGGTCAGCGTGCCGGTGGTGGCCGAGTGCGCGCGGCGGCGGCTGCCGCTGTTCGGCGTCTGCCTCGGTCACCAGGCGATCGCGGTGGCGTTCGGCGCGACCGTGACCAGGGCCGGCGAGCTGCTGCACGGCAAAACGAGCGAGGTGCACCACAAGGGCGAGGGCGCGCTCGCCGGGCTGCCGGACCCGTTCACGGCGACCCGCTACCACTCGCTCGCGGTGGTCGAACAGACGCTGCCGGCCGAGCTCGAGGTGACGGCGCGAACGGCGTCCGGTGTGGTGATGGCGATGCGGCACACGTCGCTGCCGATCGAGGGCGTGCAGTTCCATCCGGAGTCGGTGCTCACCGAGTCCGGGCACGTGATGCTGGCCAACTGGCTGGCCGTCTGCGGAGACCCCGGCGCCCGGGCCAAGGCGCCGGCCCTGGCCGCCGAGATGGATGCGCTTCGGCACACTGCCTTCAGCACTGCCTGAACCGGCCGGCCCCGGTCCGGCGGCCGGCGCGTGCCCCGGCGACACGGGACTGCGCCCGCGGCAGTCGGCGCTACGGCCGCATCGGCGAGGTCCGGTGCCGCTCCGGCTAAGGCTGGCCGGGGCTCGAGGTGGGGGAACCGCTCGGGGTGCCGGTCGGACTGCCGGTCGGGGACGGCGTGGGCGACGGTGTCGTCGGCGTCGGGGTCGGCTTCTCCTTGGCGATGAACAGCGTGATCCGCTGGTCCGTCGACACCGCGGTGTTGGCGGTCGGGTCGGTGCGGAACACCGTGCCGGCTTCCTGGTCGTCCGGCGGTGGCACCACCTGGCGCTCGATGTCGGTGAACCCGGCCTTGTTGAGGATCGCCGTTGCGTCCTGCTCGCTCTTGCCGACCACGTTCGGCAGGGCGGTCTTGCCGGTGCTCACGTTCAGCGTGATCCGGGCGCCCTCGCTCACCCGGGAGTTGGCCGGCGGGTTGGAGCTGAGCACCTGACCGGCGCGGGCGCTGTTGTTCACGTCGTTCCGGACCGGGATCAGCCCCTTGGACCGCAGCGACGCGGCCGCGTCCTCGAACGGCACGCCCTTGTAGTCGTCCAGGGTGATCTGGGCGGGGCCCGCGCCGATCACCACCGAGACGGTGGCGCCCTTCTTCCGACCGATCCCCGCTGCCGGGTCGGTGCTGATGACCTGGCCCTTCTGCTGCGGGACGGACACGCCGGTGGTGAACTCCGGCACCAGGCCGACGCCCTCCAGGGTCTGCTTCGCCTGCGACTGGGTCTGGCCCACCACGTTGGGCACGGTGACGTCGTCGCCGCCGCCGCCGAGGAGCTGGACGACCCCGAAGGCGCCGGCGGCGATCACCAGCAGGGCAGCGGCGATGATGCCGACCCAGAACCACGGGCTGCGGTCCTTGGCCGGTCCGGTCGGTGGGCGACCGGTGACCCTGGTGCCGTAGCCGGCGGCCGGGTATTGACCCGTGCGCGCGCCGCCGAGCACGGTCGTGACCTCGTCGGCGGTCATCACCGGCTCGGCCTCGACCGGCCGGCCGTTGATCGCCCGGATCAGGTCTGCCCGCATCTCGCCGGCGGACTGGTAGCGGTTGGCCGGGTTCTTCGCCATCGCTTTGAGCACGATCGCGTCCAGCTCCGGCGGCACGTCCGGGTTGATCGTGGACGGCGGCGGCGGGTTCTCCCGCACGTGCTGGTAGGCGACCGCGACCGGGGAGTCACCGGTGAACGGCGGCGAGCCGGTGATGAGCTCGAACAGCAGCACGCCGGTGGAGTAGACGTCCGAGCGGGCGTCGACGGTCTCGCCCCTGGCCTGCTCGGGGGACAGGTATTGCGCGGTGCCGATCACGGCCGCGGTCTGCGTCACGGTCGCCGCGTTGTCGGCGACCGCGCGGGCGATGCCGAAGTCCATCACCTTGACCGCGCCGGTGCGGGTGATCATGACGTTCCCGGGCTTGATGTCCCGGTGGATGATCCCGTTGCGGTGCGAGAAGTCGAGCGCGGCGCACACGTCGGCGACGATCTCCATCGCCCGCCGGGGCATCAGCCGGCCCTCGATCTTCAGCACGTCGCGCAGGGTCCGGCCCTCGACGTACTCCATGACGATGTACGGCTGGTTGCCGTACACGTCCTCCTCGCCGGTGTCGTAGACCGCGACGATCGCCGGGTGGTTCAGCGACGCGGCTGCCTGCGCCTCGCGGCGGAACCGGGCCTGGAACGAGGGGTCGCGGGCGAGATCGGCGCGCAGCACCTTGACGGCGACCTCCCGGCCGAGCCGGACGTCGCGACCGCGGTGCACCTCGGCCATGCCGCCGTAGCCGAGCGTCTCGCCGATCTCATACCTGGACCCCAACAGGCGTGGCGTCGTCATCGAACCCTCGTCGTCATCGAACCCATCGAATCCCCAGTGTTCCAGTCGCGGCTGTCCGCCGCGGCGGCGACCGGACGGACGGCCGAGAAGGCCTCGTTCCCGCCGCTCTCGGACATCAGTACGGTGGCGATGCCGGCCAGGATCAGCGCCAGCAGCAGGGCGAGCGCGATCCAGAGCGGGCGGCGGGTGGCGCGCCGCTGCGGGACCTCGCCCGGTGGGGCGGTCCAGCCGGCGGGGGGCGTCGGCGTCCACTGCGGGTAGGCGAGCGCCGGATTGGTACCGCCCACGCCGTCCGGGTTCGGGTGGGGCTGGCTTCCGGGTCCGCCCAGACCGACGGCCCCGCTCTGGGCGGCGAACTGGCTCCCGCCGTAGCGCCCGGAGTGCATCCGACCCGGAGGCGCGGCACCGGGCTGTGAAGGACCCGGCTGGGCAAGGCCGGGCTGCGAAGGACCCGGCTGGGCAAGGCCGGGCTGCGAAGGACCCGGCTGGGCAACGCCGGGCTGGGCGAGACCGGGCTGGGCGAGACCGGGCTGGGCGAGACCGGGCTGGGCGAGACCGGGCTGGGCGAGACCGGGCTGAGCTGGCCCGGGCTGAGCTGGCCCGGGCTGAGCTGGCCCTGGCTGGGGAGCCGGAGGAGGCGCGGGGAACGGCCGTGGGGGCGGGATCGGGCGACCTTCCTGGACCGCCCGGACCGCCTCCGCCAGATCGGCGCCGTCGGCGAACCGCTGGCGGGGGTCCTTGGCCAGGATCCGCATCACCAGCGCCTGCACCGGCCCCGGCACGTCCGGCGGCAGCGCCGGCGGGACGTCCCTGATCTGCATCATCGCGACCGTCACCGGCGAGTCGGCGAGGAACGGCAGCCGCCCGGCCAGGCACTCGTACGCGACCACGCCGAGGGAGTAGACGTCCGACGGCGGCCCGACCACCCGGCCCTCGGCCTGCTCCGGAGAGAAGTACTGCGCGGTGCCGACCACCATGCCGTTCTGGGTCAGCGGCACCGCGTCCGCGGCCCGGGCGATCCCGAAGTCGGTGATCTTCACCGCCCCGTCGGACCGCCGTACGAGCAAGTTGCCTGGCTTCACGTCGCGATGCACCATCCCGACCCGGTGCGCTTCGGCCAGCGCCAGCGCCGCCTGCCGGATGATCTCCAGCACCCGCGCCGCCGGCAGCCGTCCGTCCCGGGCCAGCTGGGCGGACAGCGGCTCGCCGTCGACGTACTCCATTACCAGGTACGCGACCGGGATGTCGTCGCCGCTGGCCACCTCGCCGTAGTCGAAGACGTTCGCGATGCCGTTGGCCTGCAGCGACGCGGTCGTGCGGGCCTCGGTGCGGAACCGCTCCAGGAACGTCCGCTCCTGGGTCAGCTCGCTCTTGAGCACCTTCACCGCGACCGTCCGGGACAGCACGATGTCCTCGGCGCGCCAGACCTCACCCATGCCGCCGATGGCGATCCGCCGGTCCAACCGGTAGCGGTCGCCGAGCAGGGTGTCCTGGGCGAGCGAGTCCACCTCACCCGCCCCCCGACTTGAGCACGGCCTGCATGACGTCCCTGGCGATCGGCGCCGCGGCCTCGCCACCGGTCGTCTCGCTGCCGGAGTTGCCGCCGTGCTCGATGATCACCGCAACCGCGACCTGCTTGCCGTTCTGGTGCGCGAAGCCGATGAACCACGCGTGCGGTGCCTGCTCCGGCGCGTTCTCCGCCGTGCCGGTCTTGCCGGCCACGTCCACGCCCGGGATCTGTGCCTTCCGGCCGGTGCCGCGCTGCACGACGCTGCGCATCATCTGGGTCAGCTGGCCGGCCACCTCCGGGCTGACCGCGGTCGAGAGCTCCTTCGGCTGGGTGGTGTCGAGCACGGTCAGGTCCGGCGCCTCCACCCGGTCCACCAGGTAGGGCGTCATCAGCACGCCGTTGTTGGACACCGCGGCGGCGATCATCGCCGCCTGCAGCGGGGTCAGCGCAACGTCCCGCTGCCCGATCGAGGACTGGGCCAACGCCGGCGTGTCCGGGATGTCGCCGAGCGAGCTGGGCGAGACCCGCAGCGGGGTCTGCAGCGCGTCACCGGCGCCGATGCCGAACCCGGCCGCCGCCGACCGGATCGCCGACTGCCCGAGGTCGACGCCGAGCTTCGCGAACGCGGTGTTGTACGAGTTGGTCAGCGCGGCCTGCATGGTGACCTTGGACGCGCTGCACGACTCGTTGCCGAAGTTGTGCAGGGCGGTCCGGGTGCCAGGAGGCGTGTACGCCTGCGGGCAGTCCAGCAGCGTGTCCGGGTTCCGCCCGTTCTGCAGCGCGGCCGCCGCCACGATCACCTTGAAGGCCGACCCCGGCGGGTAGCGAGCGTTGATCGCCCGGTTGAGCAGCGGGTCGTCCGGGTCGTTGGCCAGCTTGTTGTACGCGGCCCGGATCGAGCTCGGGTCGTGCGACGAGATCGGGTTCGGGTCGTACGACGGGGTGCTCGCCATCGCGAGGATCTTGCCGGTGGACGGGTCGATGGCGACGACCGCGCCGGCCCGGTCGCCGAGCCCCCGCACCGCCGTCGCCTGCGCCTGCTGGTTGAGCGTGAGCACGACGTTGCCGCCGCGGGGGTCGCGCCCGGTCAGCAGCGCCGACAGCCGGCGGGTGAACAGCCGGTTGTCGTTGCCGGACAGGAAGTCGTTCTCCGCCTGCTCGATCCCGGTCGCGCCGTAGATCAGCGAGTAGAACCCGGTGACCGGCGCGTACGTCTTGCCGCCCGGGTAGCGCCGCAGGTATTTCAGCTTGTCGTCGGTCGGCACCGACTCGGCCACCGGCCGCCCGTCGACCACGATCGTGCCGCGCTGCCGCTCGTACTCGTCCAGCAGCACCCGGGTGTTGCCCGGGTCGGTGCGCAGCTTGTCGCCCTGGAAGACCTGCACGTAGTTCGCGTTGGCGATGAGCAGCCCGAACAGCACCAGCATCGCTAGGGCCACCCGACGGATGGGCCGGTTCACCGGACCACCTCCGTCATCGCCTCGGCCAGCGGCGGCTTCGGCGGCGGGGTCACGGGCGGCCGCCGGGCCGCGTCCGAGATCCGCAGCAGCAGCGCGACCAGCGCGAAGTTGGCCACCAGCGAGGACCCGCCGTACGAGAGGAACGGCGTGGTCAGGCCGGTCAGCGGGATCAGCTTGGTGACGCCGCCGACGACGATGAAGACCTGGAACGCGAGGGTGAACGCGAGGCCGGAGGCGAGCAGCTTGCCGAAGGAGTCCCGGACGGTCAGCGCGGTGCGGAAGCCGCGGGTCACCACGATCCCGTAGATCACCAGCAGCGCGACCAGGCCGACCAGGCCGAGCTCCTCGCCGACGGTGGCGATGATGAAGTCGGTCTTCGCGAACGGCACGGTCTCCGGCCGGCCGCCGCCGAGCCCGGTGCCGAACAGCCCGCCGGTGCCGAGGCCGAACAGCGACTGGACGATCTGGTAGCCCTGGTCGTCCCGGTAGTCGAACGGCCGCAGCCAGACCTGCACCCGCTCCTGCACGTGCCCGAAGGCGAAGTAGGCAGCGTAGGCACCCACGAGGAACAGCCCGAGGCCGATGAGCAACCACGACGTCCGCTCGGTCGCGATGTAGATCATCACGATGAAGATGCCGAAGAACAGCAGCGAGGTGCCGAGGTCCTTCTCGCCGACCAGGACGAGCAGCGAGGCGCCCCAGGCCACCAGCACCGGGCCGAGGTCGCGGCCGCGGGGCAGGTCGACGGCCAGGAACCGGCGGCTGGCCAGCGACAGCACGTCCCGTTTCTGCACCAGGTACGCGGCGAAGAAGACCATCAGCGCGAGTTTCGCGAATTCGCCCGGCTGGATGGAGAAGCCGGCCAGCCGGATCCAGATCTTCGCCCCGTTCACCTCGCTGAACCGTCCCGGCAGGATCGCCGGCAGGGCGAGGAACGCGAGACCGGCGGCGGCGAGCGTGTACGCGTACCGGGCCAGCGCCCGGTGGTCGCGCACGACCAGCAGAACGGCGACGAACAGCGCCAGCCCGATGCAGGTCCACAGCACCTGCACCTCGGCGTCGCCGGCCGGGACCGGCTGGCCGTCCTGCCGGGCGTCGGCCGCATCGGCCAGGTCGAGCCGGCGGATCAGCACCAGGCCCAGCCCGTTGAGCAGGGCGACCGCCGGCAGGATGAGCGGGTCCGCGTACGGCGCGAGCCAGCGCACCGCGACGTGCGCGACCGCGTAGATCAGCGCGAAGCCGGCGCCGTAGGTCCAGACGGCCGAGCTCACCGTGTCGTTGAACGTCGCGTCGACCACCACGTCCGCGGTGATCACCAGCACCACCGCGAACGCAAGCATGGCCAGCTCGACGCCCCGGCGGCGGGGCACCGTCCTGGCCTCGCCGGCGGCGGTCGGGGAGAGTGAGATCAAGGTGCCCGGCACCCCTCGTCACCAGGCGCCTCGGTGCCGGACGGGGTGGCCGGAGACGTCGGGGTCGACGGGGTCGGCACGGTACTGGTGCGGGCGGGCGTCGGTCTCGCCCCCGACCGGGTCGGGTGCGGGGTCGGCGTCGGGGTCGGGGTCGGGGTCGGGCACAGCGGCTTCTGCTGGCGCAGCAGCCGGGCGATGATCTGCTCCGCCTCGGTGCGGTTGTTCGCCGGGATGCCGTCCTGCACCTGGCGGCGGGGCACCTGCAGGAGGTCCTCGAGCCGCATCGGGTTGGTGTCGACCACCGAGTAAAGGTGCAGCGGGCCGACCGAGGCGTTGATCCCGCGGTAGACCGCGACCTGGTCGCCGTCGGCGCCGACGAAGTATTGCGCCTGGGTCCAGCGCCACAGGCCGTAGCCGGCGCCCGCGACCAGGATGAGCACCCCGACCAGGCCGAGCGCCAGCCGCACCCGGCGGCGGCGCGGCCGGTCCGGCGGCTGCGGCGCGGTGTCCTCCGGTTCCGGGCGCGGGTTGAGCGTGGCCGCCCGCGACGCCGGAGTGGTGTGGTCCGGCTCCCGGTGCTGGCGGTTGCCGCCGACCGCGCCGTCCATCACCGGGGCGTCGTCGCCGTACGGCACGTCGATGACGTCGGCGACGATGCAGGTCACGTTGTCCGGGCCGCCCGCCCGGAGGGCCAGCTCCACCAGCCGGTCCGCGGACTGGTGCGGGTCCGGCAGCTGCAACGCCTCCAGCAGCGTGTCCGGCGAGACCACGTCGGACAGCCCGTCGCTGCAGACCAGGTAGCGGTCGCCGACCCTGGCCTCCCGGATGGACAGGTCCGGCTCCACCTCGGCGCCGTTGAGCGCGTGCAGGATCAGCGACCGCTGCGGGTGCGAGCTGGCCTCCTCCATGGTCAGCCGGCCCTCGTCGACCAGCGCCTGGACGAAGGTGTCGTCGTGGGTGATCTGGCTCAGCGTGCCGCCGCGGACCAGGTAGGCCCGGGAGTCGCCGACGTGCACCAGCCCGACCCGGGAGCCGGCGAACAGCAGCGCGGTGAGGGTCGTGCCCATCCCATCGAGGTTCGGGTCCTGCTCGATCATCGCGCGCAGGTTGTTGTTCGCCGCCGCGGTCGTGTCCCGCAGCGTGGAGATGAGGTCGTCGATCGGCCGGTCCTCGTCCAGGTGCGCGAACGTGGAGATGACCACGTTGCTCGCCACCTCGCCCGCCGCGTGCCCGCCCATGCCGTCGGCCAGCGCCAGCAGCCGCGGCCCGGCGTATACCGAGTCCTCGTTGTTGGCACGCATCAGCCCGCGGTCGGACCGCACCGCGTACCGGAGGGCCACGGTCACCGGGCGCGACCTGGGCCTGGGGGAACGTTCATGACCTCAACTCGAGAACCGTCTTGCCGATCCGGATGGGGACTCCGGGCGGGATCAGCGTCGGGCTGGTGACCTTCGTACGGTCGAGGTATGTGCCGTTGGTCGAGCCGAGGTCCTCGACGTACCAGTCACCGTCCCGGCTGACGAGTCTCGCGTGCCTGGTGCTCGCGTAGTCGTCGGTGAGCACCAGGGTCGAGTCGTTGGCCCGGCCGATCATGATGGGTTGGTCGCCGAGCGCGATACGGGTGCCGGCAAGGCCACCCTCGGTGACGACCAGATGGGTGAGCGCCTTCCCCCTTCGCTTCGGCCGTGGCCGCGGGGAGGCGGCCGGACGGGTGGGCATCGTCGAACGGGCCGCACCGGCCCCCGCCAGGTCCGCTCGGACGACGCGCAGCGTAGCGAAGATGAAGATCCACAGCAGCGCCAGGAACCCGAACCGGAGGATCTGGACGACGATCGGGGCGTTCACAGGCTCCGACCCTTTCAGGTCAGGCCGGCTCTTGCCGGTAGACGAGCACGGTGTGACCCAGCCGAACGACGTCGCCGTGCTGCAGTTGCCAGCTCTGCGCGCGGTGCCCGTTCACCGTCGTGCCGTTGGTCGAGCCCAGATCGTGCAGAACGGCGCCCTGGCCGTCGAAGCGGATGTCGATGTGCCGGCGGGACACCCCCGTGTCCGGCAGGCGGAGGTCGGCGTCCTGCCCGCGACCGACCACGTTGCTGCCGACGTGCAGCTCCAGCCACTGCTGGCTGCCGTCGACGGTCAGCAGGTGCCGAAGCCGCTGCTGCTGCTGGTGGTACGGCGGCGGCACCGTCGCCGGCGCGGCGTAACCGTTGGCCTGCTGGTAGCCGTTCGCCGGGTAGCCCTGCTGCTCGTACGGGTCGTTGTACGGCGGCTGCTGCTGGCCGTAGCCCGGCTGGCCGTAGCCGTCGCCGTAGCCCTGGTCCGGCTGGCCGTAGCCCTGGTCGGGCGGACCGTAACCCGGGTCGCGGCCGCCGTAGCCCTGGTCCGGCTGGCCGTAGCCCTGGTCACCGCCGTATCCACCGCCGTATCCGCCGTGGCTGGCCGCGAAGCCCGGCACCGGACCGCCGGCGCCGGCCGCCCCCGCCGGACCCGGCCCGGCCGGCACCGCCGGCATCGACAGCGAGTTGTACGGACGGCGGCGCGGGCCCGCGTTCGGATCCACGCTGCTGGTCACGTTGAACATCCCGGTCCCCAGCTCCTCGTTGCGCGACAGCGACACCTCGATGTCCCCGAACGTCGACCAGCCCTCGTCGTCCACGTGCTCCTGAACCATCTCCGCCAGGGTGTTGGTCAGTTGCGTCTCCCACGGCGCGAGGCGGTCGTGGTCGGTCGGACCCAACTCCACCACGTAGCGATTCGGCACCAGCACCCGGTCCTGGCCCACGATGGCCCGCCGGGCCTCGGCCTCCCGCTGCAGCGCCTTGGCCACCTCGACCGGCTCCACCTGACCCTTGAACAGGCGCGCGAAGGCGGTGCCGACCGCACCTTCGAGGCGCCGCTCGAAGCGCTGCAGCACACCCACCGAACTTCCCTCCTCGCCACGACTGTCCGCCGATGGTATCCGCGCTCGGCCTACCCATGTCTCACGCTCGGGAACGGCCGGCTGATGCAGGTCGACCCGGTCCGAGTCGGCGTACCCGCCCATCTGTATCGCCAAGGACCGTTGTCACAGCCTTCGTCTGCTCCTAGCGTCGAAGAATGGTGTTCACGGTCGAGCCGCACGTGCGGCTGCAGGAATGGGTGGCCGAGGAGCGTGGCTTCTTCGCCGCGGAAGGCCTCGACTACGAGTTCAAGGCCGACGGCTTCGCCGCCGGCACGTCCGGCACGGTCAGCTCCGCCGACTCGGCGCCCCTGACCGTCCGCAGCGGCGCGTTCGAAGACATGGCCGCCGGCCGCAGCTCGGACGTCTCCTGCGCCTGCCACTGGGCCGTGAACGCCGCCGCCAGCGCCCAGCACGGCAAGATGTACGGACGGGCATACTCGGTCTGCCCGTCCGGGATCTACGTCGCCGACGACTCCGGCCTGACCGACCCGGCCGACCTGGCCGGCGTCGAGGTCGGCGTCGGCTACCACTCCGGCAGCCACTACTCGGCCTTGCAGGCGCTGGAACGCTTCCTCGACCGCGACCAGGTCACGCTCAGCTTCGTCGGCCGCCCGTTCGACCGGGCGCGGCTCCTGCTCGACGGGCAGGCGCGGGCCGTCAACGTTTGGGGCGCACCGGCCTACCTGCTGGAGCAGCGCGGCTTCCGCAAGCTGGTCGACACCAGCTTCGTGATGAGCTTCCTGCTCGCGCCGGCGGCCGACCCCGACGACGTCGAGCGCTACTTCCGGGCGCTGCTGCGGGCCCAGCAGGAGATCGACCTCGAGCTGCACCGCTACACCCGGCACTGGGCCAGGGAGATGCCGGCCGACCTGCTCGGGCTCGTCGACGTCCGCCGGTTCGGGCCGGGCGAGCGGGTGGTGCCGCAGCCCTACACCCGGGAGATGTTCGAGCGCACCCAGGGCTGGATGCGCGACTGGGGGCTGCTCGACCTCACCGACCCCGCCGGCGCCCGGTACGACGAGACCGTGCTGGCCTGAGCGGGCCCGTCCTGACGGGCTGCTGAGCGGGGCTTATCGCCCGCGGGCCGGCCGGGCCTGCGTGCTATCCTCGCTCGGCCACTGGGCGAGTGGCGGAATGGCAGACGCGCACGGTTCAGGTCCGTGTGTCCGTAAGGACGTGGGGGTTCAACTCCCCCCTCGCCCACACGCTCCTGGGGACCCCTGTCCGCGGAAAGCGCGGACCGGGGTCGCTTCATGCTGGCCGCGGGGCCGAGCCCCGCGGGCCCACGGTCCCGGTTCCGGGGCCTTCCGGTCGGGTGGCCACGGTTCCGGGGGTTCCTCGGGTGCCACGGTTCCGGGGGTTCCTCGGGTGGCCACGGTTCCGGGGGTTCCTCGGGTGCCACGGTTCCGGGGGTTCCTCGGGTGGCCACGGTTCCGGGGGTTCCTCGGGTGGCCACGGTTCCGGGGGTTCCTCGGGTGGCCACGGTTCCGGGGGTTCCTCGGGTGGCCACGGTTCCGGGGGTTCCTCGGGTGGCCACGGTTCCGGGGGTTCCTCGGGTGGCCACGGTTCCGGGGGTTCCTCGGGTGGCCACGGTTCCGGGGGTTCCTCGGGTGCCACGGTTCCGGGGGTCGCTTCCTGGCGACCCGCCGGTTGTCTTGGGTGCCCACGTTCCGGCGGTCCGCTGGGTGCCCACGTTTCGGGGGTCGGGGTGCCCGGGGTTCTGGGGGTGTGGGCGTTCGGGAGACTTGGGGGGTGGTGATTGTGGGTTCGTCAGTGGGGGCGGCGCCGTTGGCGGGGGTGCTTCCGGTGGGGGCGCTGGCGGCGGGGGCCGTGGCTTTTGCCGCGCGGGCGGTCGGGGATCCGGTGCCGGTGCCGGCGCGGGTGGCTACCGCGTACACGAGTGAGCGGCATTTTCGGCTCGGCGGGGAGGCGATGGCGGCGTGGGCGCCGTTGTCGGGTTTCTTCGCCGCGCGGGACGGGTTCGTGCGGACGCACGCGAACTATCCGCACCATCGGGAGCGGCTGTGCGCGGCGCTCCGGATCGCGGCGTCGCCCGACGAGCTGCGCGAGCGGATCGCCGGGCTGGCGGCGCTCGAGGTCGAAGACACCGTGACCGCGGCCGGCGGGATCGCGGTCGCCGTGCGGAGCGAGGCCGAATGGGCCGCGCATCCGCACGGGTCGCGGGTCGGGTCGCTGCCGCTGCTGGTGGAGCAGCAGCGGTCGGACGGCGCCCCCCGGTCGGTGGCCGGCGCCCGCGTGCTCGACCTGACCCGGGTGATCGCCGGGCCGGTGGCCACCCGGACCCTCGCACTCTGGGGAGCCGACGTGCTCCGGGTCGATCCGCCGGCCATCCCCGAGATCGAGTGGCAGCACCTGGACACCGGGGCCGGGAAGCGTAGCTGCGTGCTGGACGTGCGGTCGCCGCGGTTCGCGGAGCTGGTCGCGGAGGCCGACGTGCTGGTGCACGGCTACCGGCCGGGCGCCCTGCCGCTCGACGGGCTGATCGAGGCCAACCCGGCGCTGGTCGTCGCGTCCCTGTCCGCCTGGGGGACCGCCGGACCCTGGGCGGGCCGGCGTGGCTTCGACAGCATCGTCCAGGCGGCCAGCGGCATCGCCATGGTCGAGTCGCCGGACGGCGTGCGGCCCGGGGCGCTGCCGGCGCAGGCGCTCGACCACAGCGCCGGCTACCTGCTCGCCGCCGCGGTCGCCACGGCGCTGCACCGCGGCGGCGGCTGGTCGGTGTCGACGTCGCTGGCCAGGGTCGCGCACGAGCTGCTCACCGCGGACCGGTCGGTGCATCCCGAGCCGGGCCCGTTCACCCCGACCACCGTCACCCACGGCCGGCTCACCTACGCGCGGCCGGCCCTGCACGCCGACGACTTCCCCGCCCCGCCGCGACCGTGGGGCAAGGACGAGCCGACGTTCCTCCGCTAGAAGCCGCTACGGCACCACGATCTGTGTTGTCGCGGTGTTGTCGTCCTCGTTCAGCTCCGGGATCTGGCCGGTGTCGTCGACCGTCGCCTGCACCGAGTGGTCACCGTCGGCGGCGGTCCAGGCCGCGCCGGTCACGCCGTCGTCGGCGGTGAACGTGCGCTGGTCGCCCGGTCCGAGCGGGCTGCTGTCGCTGGCGGACCAGCTCACCACCGCACCGTCGACCGAGAACGCGACGCCCGTCGGCAGCGGCGGCGTCGCGCTCGCCCCGGTGTTGCGGACCAGCGCCGAGAACACCACCGGCTGGCCGGCGCCGGTCGGCTGCGGCGTCCAGGAGACGTCGACCACCACGAGGTTCGCCGCGGCGTCGAGCACCGACGCCTCGGCCGTCGGCGACGGCGTGGTCGGCTCGGCCGTGGTCGGACCTGGCGCCGCGGACGACGTGCCGGCCGAGCTGGACGAGGCCGTGCTCGGCGGCGCCGGCAGAGCCGACGTCGGGACAGCGGTCGGGCTCGGGATCGCCGAGGTCGTCGGCGCCGGGACCAGGGTCCCCGCCCCCGGCGGCGGCGCGCTCGTCGCCGTCGGGCCGCCGGACTCCGGAGCCGGGGCGTTCTCGGTGACCGGCGGCTGGGCCGGACCGGAGGCGAGGCGCACCCCCACGGGTTCCTCGTGCCCTGAGTTGGTCACCACCAGCGGGATGATCACCGGGATCGTCGCGAGCAGGACGACCACCAGGCCGAGCAACACGTGCGTACGGGACGGACGATGCCGGCTCACAGAGTCCTCGGGGTAGGGGTCAACGGTCCACGCACCTTACGGATCGCCGACACTCTGCCACACGAGTTGCCGGCGGTCAGCTCCCGGGTCGGAACTGCATCACGGCTGCGGAAGCCGCAGCGCCGCCAGCTGGGTGGCCGAGCCCACCAGCGCGCCGGTCGAGTCCCAGACGTGGCAGTCCTCGTCCACCCGGCTGTCCGTGACCAGCCTCGCCCGCTGCCGCACCCTCAGCGGACCGTCCGCCGGCAGCGCCCGCAGGTATGCGGTGAGCTCCATCGTCGGCACCCACGACCCGGTCAGGCCGAGGTCGAACGGGGCCGGCGGCAGGATGTCCAGCGCGACCAGCACCGCGTACGGGTCCGGCGGGGTCGGCGCCATCCGGGCGTAGCCGCGGATCTCGCCGGCCATCGCCGGCCGGTCGACGGCGAACCCCGCGGTCGCCGGGTCGAGCCGCACGTCCACCTCGGCGAAGATCGGCACGGTGAAGCGCGGGTCGCTGGCCGGCGCGGCCACGCAGTCCCGCTCCGGCGGCAGCTCCGGCGCCGGCAGGTCCGACCAGTACGACGGGCCGGACGGCGCCAGCTTCCCGCACGTCACCAGCGCCTCGACGCAGCGGCGGCCGCCGGCGACCAGCGTGGCCCTGGTCTGGGCGGCGGTCCGGCCCTGGCGCAGCACCTCGACCGTGATCTCGGCCGGTCCGGCGTCCGGCGCGGCCAGGTAGTGCGCGCTGATCGCCGCCGGGTGCGGCAGCTCGGCCGGCGCGCCGATCGCCGCCTCGGCCGCCGCGGCCCTGGCCAGCACGACCAGCAGGTAGCCGCCGTGCTGCTTGCCGGCGACCGCCCACCCCGGGTCGAGCGTCGCCTCGTACCGCCCGCCGCCCCGCGGCTCCACCGCGGTCGCCTTCTCCAGTTCCACGGCCAGCACGGTAGAGGATGTGCGGATGGACCCCGCCGCGATCGTGTTCGACCTTGACGGCGTGCTGGTGGACTCGGAGCAGGTCTGGGACGAGGTGCGCCGGGCGGTGGTCGCCGAGCGCGGCGGCCGGTGGACCGGCGAGGCGACCACCGCGATGCAGGGCATGAGCACGCCGGAGTGGGCGCGCTACCTGACCACGCTCGGCGCCGCCGGAAGCGCGGACGAGCTGGCCCGGGTGGTGATCGAGGCGATGGCCGACCGCTACCGGGAGCACGTGCCGCTGCTGCCCGGCGCCATCAAGGCGGTCGTCACGCTGTCCGAGCGCTGGCCGCTGGGGGTGGCGAGCTCGTCGCCACCCGACCTGATCCGGGTGGTGCTCGCCGCGGCCGGGCTTACCGACCGGTTCCAGGTCACGGTGTCCAGCGAGGAGGTGCCGCGAGGCAAGCCGGCGCCAGATGTCTACCTCGCCGCCGCGACGAAGCTCGCCGCGGAGCCGGCGGCCTGCGTCGCGGTCGAGGACTCGGCCAACGGGCTGCGGGCGGCCGCGGCCGCGGCGATGGTCGTCGTCGCCGTGCCCAACCCGCACTTCCCGCCGCCGGCGGACGTGCTTGCGCTGGCCCGGGCGACCGTCCCGACCCCGGCCGGGCTCACCCCCGAGCTGATCCGCGCCCTCTAGCGAGGCCCCGGCGGCAGGTCAGCCGTAGAACCGGCGTATCTCGGCGCGGAACTGCGCGTCCTTGAGGTCGGTGCTGTCGCTCCACTGGTCGACCGAGCCGATCAGCCGGCGCCGGGTCAGCCGCCGGACCGCCGGGTCGCCGATGGCCGCGACCAGCACCGAGGCCACCCGGGCGCCGTCGATCACCCAGAACGGCCGGGTGTGGAACAGCTGCGGCCGCGGGTCCACCGGCGCGCACAGGTCCAGCGCGTTCTGCCGCCGGACCAGCATCCCTGCCGCCGCCGCGTACGCGTCCTGCCGCTCCGGCCAGGTCCGCGCGGCGATCAGCTCGGCCAGCACCGGGGTGAGCGCCGGCGCGAGGTCGAGCCGCGCGAACGCGGTGCCGAACCACTTCGGGTACGGCGCGTACCGCCGCTCCAGCAGGAACCCGAGCGCCATCAGGTCCCTGGTCAGCCGCCCGCCGATCACCGCCGAGCCGAGCTCGTCGCCGGCGTGGCCGGCCCGGCCCATCAGGTGCTCCTCCTCGCCCAGCCGGCTCCAGCCGGCCGCCAGCAGGTAGCGCCAGAGGTCGGTGGGATACCAGGCCAGCCGCTCGCGCAGCCGGGTCAGCTCGCCGACCCCGTCGTGGTGCACCGGCCCGGCGGTCACGCTGAGTAGCTGCTGGCCTGGGAACGACAGCCAGTCGGCCACCGACAGCGGGTCGGCCGGGTCCCAGCCGAGCTGGCGGCGGGCGAACGCCCGCACGGTCGAGGTGCGCACCCGCCGTTCCGGCGCGCCGAGCGTCATCACCTGGCTGGCCGGATCGGCCGGGTGGGGGCGAAGCCGGTCGGGTAGCCGCAGAACACGTCCGGCAGCCGGGCGTCCAGCATCGAGCGGATCGCCGGCGCCTGCCAGGCCTCCGCCTCCGGCAGGAACAGCGTGACCGCCGGACCCCACCCGTGGTCCCGGGACATCTCCGTGTCGTAGCCGAGCACGTCGGAGCCCTCGCCCAGGTGCGCGGCCGCGTGCGGCAACCCGGGGAACTCCGCGTCCAGCAGCGGGCGCACCGCCTCCGCGTAGAAGCGGCGGCCCAGCTCCGCGCCGGGGACGAACGGCGTACCCACCGGGGGAAAGGTACGCACCGGCGGGACCGCAGTTGATCAGCGGGTCACAGCGTGACCCCGTACGGCCAGCCGTCCATCTTCCCGCCGCAGATCGGTCCGAGCGACCATCCGATCACCAGCGGGCTGGTCTCGTCCGGCGGGATGATCGACGCGTACGCCGGGGTGGGGCAGGGCTGCGAACCGGACGGGACCACCGTCCAGTGGATGGTCCGGCCCACGCTCGTCTCCGGCGCCAGCCGGACCAGCGTGGCCGGCCGCCCGGTGTCCCGGGTCAGCGTGATCGGCAGCTGCTTCTTGGCCCCGTCCAGCGGCTGCAGGCCGCCGTACCCGAAGACGGTGCAGGTGCGGGCGGAGGTGTTGGTCAGCGACAGCGTCGCGTACCGCTGGCCGGCGCCCGGGTCGCCCGCGGTCAGCGAGGCGGACAGCTCGGAGGTGTGGCAGCGGGTCGGGCCCGGCGCGGCGGTGCCGGTCGACGACGGCCCGCTCTGCGCCGAGGTGGCCGGGGTGGACGTGGTCGGGCCGGTGGTCGGGCCGGTCGCCGGCCCGGTCGCCGGCCCGGTCGCCGGCACGGCCGGGCCCGTGGCGATGCCACCGCCGCCACCGCACGCCGTGGCCCCGGCCAGCACCGCGAGCATCACCGCGGTGACCAGGATGCGGATCCGCACGGTTCCTCCTTCTGTCGCGATCAGCCTCACTACCTGGTCAGATGCCGGACAGGGCGGCCTGGTTGCCATTCTTCGCTCGCTCACAGCGAACGGCCGGAAGGTTCTCCGCCCGCGTGCGTTGAGTGCAACAGACTCAACCCAATCGAGGTGCGAAGACTCATGGCGAACCTGACACTCCCGGTCCTGCCGTTCACCGACGGTGTGCTGCTGCCGGGCATGGTCGTGCCGGTGGAGCTGGACTCCGAGGCACAGGCCGCCGTCGACGCGGCCCGCACCGCGGGCTCCGCGGCCGGCGGGATAAGGAGCGAGGCGCGGGTCCTCGTGGTCCCGCGGCTGGACGGCAAGTACGCGGCCATCGGCACGGTGGCCATCCTGGACCAGGTCGGCCGGCTGCCCACCGGCGAGCCCGGCGCGCTGCTGCGCGGCACGTCCCGGGCCCGGGTCGGGCAGGGCGTGACCGGTCCCGGCGCCGCGCTGTGGGTCGAGGCGACCCCGATCGAGGCCGGCCCGGTGACCGAGAAGGCGCGCGAGTTGGCCGCGGAATACAAGACCGTGGTCGAGGGGATCCTGCAGGCGCGCGGCGCCTGGCAGCTGATCGACTCGATCCGCAACATCACCGACCCCGGCCAGCTGGCCGACACCTCCGGCTACGCGCCCTACCTGGACGCGGAGCAGAAGGCCAGGATCCTGGAGACGACCGACGTCGAGGAGCGGCTGACGCTGCTGCTGGAGTGGTCGCGGGCCTACCTGGCCGAGGCCGAGGTGACCGCGAAGATCCGCGACGACGTGCGCGAGTCGATGGACAAGACGCAGCGGGAGTTCCTGCTGCGCCAGCAGCTGGCCGCGATCCGCAAGGAGCTCGGCGAGGACGGCTCGGCCGACGAGGAGGCGGACTACCGCACCCGCGTCGAGGCTGCCGACCTGCCCGAGAAGGTCAAGGCCGCCGCGCTGCGCGAGGTGGGCAAGCTCGAGCGGGCCAGCGACCAGAACCCGGAGGCGGGCTGGATCCGCACCTGGCTCGACACCGTGCTCGACATCCCGTGGAACGTCCGGACCGAGGACTCCACGGACGTCACGGCCGCGCGCGAGGTGCTCGACGCCGACCACCACGGCCTGTCCGACGTGAAGGACCGCATCGTGGAGCACCTGGCCGTCCGGGCCCGGCGCGCGTCCCGCGGCCTCGAGGTCGTCGGCGGCCGCGGCTCCGGCGCGGTGCTGGCGCTGGTCGGCCCGCCCGGCGTGGGCAAGACCTCGCTCGGCGAGTCCGTCGCCCGGGCGCTGGGCCGGAAGTTCGTCCGGGTGTCGCTCGGCGGCGTCCGGGACGAGGCCGAGATCCGCGGCCACCGGCGTACGTACGTCGGCGCGCTGCCGGGCCGGCTGGTCCGGGCCATCCGCGAGGCCGGCTCGATGAACCCGGTGATCCTGCTCGACGAGATCGACAAGGTCGGCTCGGACTACCGCGGCGACCCGTCCGCGGCGCTGCTCGAGGTGCTCGACCCGGCGCAGAACCACACGTTCCGCGACCACTACCTGGAGGTCGAGCTCGACCTGTCCGACGTGGTGTTCCTGGCCACGGCGAACGTCCGGGAGACCATCCCGGAGCCGCTGCTGGACCGGATGGAGCTGGTCACGCTCGACGGCTACACCGAGGCGGAGAAGGTCGCGATCGCCCGCGACCACCTGCTGCCGCGGCTGCTCGACCGGGCCGGGCTGACCTCCGACGAGGTGACCGTCGCGGACGACGCTCTGCACCTGGTCGCCGGCGAGTACACGCACGAGGCCGGGGTTCGCCAGCTGGAGCGCGCGCTCGCGCGGGCGCTGCGGAAGGTGACCACGGTGCTGGCGACCGACCCGGGCAAGGCTCCGGTCACGATCACGGCCGCCGACCTGCACCAGTATCTGGGCCGGCCACGGTTCACCCCGGAGTCGGCCGAGCGTACGGCGGTGCCGGGGGTGGCGACCGGGCTCGCGGTCACCGGTGCCGGTGGCGACGTGCTGTTCATCGAGGCGAACAAGGCCAAGGGTGACGGCCTGGTGCTGACCGGGCAGCTCGGCGACGTCATGAAGGAGTCGGCGCAGATCGCGCTGTCCTACCTGAAGGCGAACGGTTCGCGGCTCGACGTGCCGGTCGACGCGCTCGACGACAACCGCATCCACGTGCACGTGCCGGCCGGCGCGGTGCCGAAGGACGGCCCGTCGGCGGGCGTCACGATGACGACCGCGATCGCGTCGCTGCTGACCGGGCGTCCGGTGCGGTCCGAGGTCGGCATGACCGGCGAGGTCTCGCTGACCGGCCGGGTGCTGCCGATCGGCGGGGTGAAGCAGAAGCTGCTCGCCGCCCACCGGGCGGGGCTGACCGAGGTGATCATCCCGAAGCGCAACGAGCCCGACCTGGAGGACGTGCCGGCGGAGGTGCTGGCCGAGCTGACCGTGCACCCGCTGGCCGACGTCGCCGACGTGCTCGCGCTCGCGCTGCAGCCCGCGTACGACTCGGTGACGACGCCGATCGCCGCGTAGCGCAGGTCCTCCCGGGCCGGCATCCACCGCCGACCGGGAGACACGCCCGACCCGAGGCCCCGGCCTGCCCTCGTGCAGGCCGGGGCCTCGGCCGTCCGTGGTGGCCGGCTGACTCTTGTCCACGCGTCGGTCTCGGTGTTGCCTGCGGGTACGACTCCGAGGAGGCCGCCGTGACGCAGACGCTGACCACGACCGACCAGTGGCTCGCCGAGTTCGGGGAGGCTCTGGAGCAGGGCGACATCGACCGGGCGGTCGAGCTGTTCGGCGAGCAGAGCTTCTGGCGCGACCTGGTCGCGTTCAGTTGGAACATCGTCACGGTCGAGGGTCGGTCCGGCGTCCGCAGCCTGCTCGAGGGCACGCTGGAGACCACGCGGCCGACCGGCTGGCGCACCACCGAGGAGCCGACCGAGGCCGACGGGATCACCACGGCCTGGATCGAGTTCGAGACCGTGGTCGGCCGCGGAAACGGCCTGCTCCGGCTGCGCGACGGCAAGGCCTGGACGCTGCTCACCGCCCTGTACGAGCTCAAGGGCCACGAGGAACCGGCCCGCGGCCGCCGCCCGATGGGTGCCGAGCACGGCGTCAACCGGGACCGCAGCACCTGGCTGGAGCGGCGCGAGCAGGAGGCGGCCGAGCTCGGCTACACCAGCCAGCCCGAGGTGCTCGTCGTCGGCGGCGGACAGGCCGGCATCGCGCTCGGCGCCCGGCTGCGCCAGCTCGGCGTGCCGACGATCATCGTGGACAAGCACGGCCGGCCCGGCGACCAGTGGCGCGGCCGCTACCGCACCCTCTGCCTGCACGACCCGGTCTGGTACGACCACCTGCCCTATATCAAGTTCCCGGAGAACTGGCCGGTCTTCTCACCCAAGGACAAGGTCGCCGACTGGCTCGAGTCGTACACGCGGGTCATGGAGCTCGACTACTGGACCAACACAGAGGCCAAGCGGGCCACCTACGACGAGGCACTGGGCGAGTGGCGGGTGACCGTCGAGCAGGACGGCCAGGCGCACGTGCTGCGGCCCAAGCAGCTCGTGCTCGCCACCGGCATGTCCGGCAAGCCGAACGTCCCCGATCTGGCCGGGATGGACGTCTTCCGCGGCGACTGGCACCACTCCTCCCAGCACCCCGGCCCGGACGCGTACAAGGGCAAGCGGTGCGTGGTGGTCGGCTCGAACAACTCGGCGTTCGACATCTGCGGCGCGCTCTGGGAGGTCGGCGCGGACGTGACGATGGTGCAGCGCTCGTCGACGCACATCGTCCGCTCCGACACGCTGATGGACATCGGCCTCGGCGCGCTCTACTCGGAGGAGGCGGTCGCCGCCGGGATGACCACCGAGAAGGCCGACATGACCTTCGCCTCGATCCCCTACCGGATCATGCACGAGCTGCAGATCCCGCTGTACGACCAGATGCGCGAGCGCGACGCGGGGTTCTACGAACGGCTGGAGAAGTCCGGGTTCGACCACGACTGGGGGCCGGACGGGTCCGGGCTGTTCATGAAGTACCTCCGCCGCGGCTCCGGGTACTACATCGACGTCGGCGCGGCCGACCTGGTCGCGGACGGCGACGTGAAGCTGGCCAAGGGCCAGGTCGACCACCTGACCGAGGACGCGGTCGTGCTCGCCGACGGCACCGAGCTGCCGGCCGACCTCGTCGTCTTCGCGACCGGCTACAACTCGATGAACGGCTGGGTGGCCGACCTGATCTCGCCCGAGGCGGCCGACCGGGTCGGCAAGGTGTGGGGCCTCGGCTCGGCCACACCCAAGGACCCCGGCCCGTGGGAGGGCGAGGAGCGGAACATGTGGAAGCCCACCCAGCTGCCAGCGCTCTGGTTCCACGGCGGCAACCTGCACCAGTCCCGGCACTACTCGCTCTACCTCGCCCTGCAGCTGAAGGCCCGGTGCGAGGGCATCCCGACGCCGGTGTACGCGCTAGCTCCGGTCCACCACACCCGATAGGAACGCGAGCAGGTCCCCGGCGAACAGGTCGGGCACCTCCAGCGCGGCGAAGTGTCCGCCGCGATCGTGCTCGGTCCACCGGGTGACCGCGAAGAACCGCTCGGCGAGCTCCCGCGGCGCCCGGACCGGCTCCTTGGGAAACACCGAGACCGCCGTGGGCACGGTCACCCGGCCGGGGTCGCCCGGCGGCCGCTCCACGTACGGGCCGAAGGACGAGCCGATCGTGTTCGTCACCCAGTAGAGGGTGAGGTGGGTGAGCAGCTCGTCCGGCGGGAAGCTGGCCGCGAAGTCGTCGCTCCAGGACCGGAACTTCTCGGTCAGCCAGCCGGCCAGCCCGGCCGGCGAGTCGGCCAGGCCGTACGCGGCGGTCATCGGCTTGGTCGACTGCAGCTGCAGGTAGCCGCCCTCGCGCCGGTTCCAGTCCTGCACGGAGGCCAGGAAGTCCCGCTCGACCGGCGACAGGTCGGCCGGGTCGATCGCGGCCGCCCGCCACAGCGCCAGGTTGGTCAGGTGCAGGCCGGCGACCCGGTCCGGGTGGGTCAGCGCCAGGTGCTCGGCCACGCCTCCGCCGACGTCGCCGCCGGACACCACGTACCGGTCGTAGCCGAGCGCGGCCATCAGCCCGTCGACCTGCTCGGCCATGGCCTGCCGGCTGGCCCGGCCGATCGGCGGCGGGTCGGAGAAGCCGTAGCCGGGCAGCGACGGGACCACCACCGGGTGGTCGGCCAGCAACGGCAGCACCCTGACGAAGCGCAGGAACGAGTCCGGCCAGCCGTGCAGCAGCAGGAGCGGAATGCCGCCGCCGGCCTGCTGGTGCACGAAGTGCACGCCGCCCGCCTTGAAGTGGGGCAGTTCGTTGAGCTCGGCCTCGTGCCGCCGC
The DNA here is from genome assembly GCA_963728945.1 of uncultured Actinomycetota bacterium. Taxonomy (GTDB): domain Bacteria; phylum Actinomycetota; class Actinomycetes; order Mycobacteriales; family CADCTP01; genus CADCTP01. The sequence continues at coordinate 729,231 of CAVSMA010000001.1, forward strand.
CAGTCGTAGGCGGTCCGCCACTGGTTGAGCAACTCGCGCAGGAAGTCGGGATCGGTGCCGCGGTCCCAGCCGGTCCCTGCGGCGGCGACCGGCCAGCGGGTGATCGCCAGCCGGGCGCGCAGGTCGTCCAGCACGCCGGCGGGCACGTCGATCCGGTACGGCTCCATACCGGTCAGTCTGCCGCCCGGGCCCGGGCCGCATACGCGACGGTGGCGATGAGCGCGAGGGCGACGATCACCGCGGCGTATCCGTTGGCGGTCGCGCGCAGGCCGATGTGGCTGGTGAGCACGCCCGCGGCCAGCGCCGGCACGCTGAAGCCCAGGTATGACGTCACGTAGACGGCGGTGAGCAGTTCGCCGCGCTCGGTCAGCCCGACCAGCGGGGCCAGCGCCCGCAGCGAGCCGGCGAACGACGGGCCGAAGCCGAGCCCGGCGACCGCGCTGCCCACCAGGTAGAGCCAGAACTGGTCGACCTCGACGGCGGCGATCGTCAGCACGGTGCCGACGACGAACAGCGGCGCGCCGACGAGCACGGCCCTGGCCGCGGACCAGTGCGGGGTGACCAGCGACCCGATCGCGCCGGCGCCGAAGATCGCCGCCAGCGGCAGCCCGGCCACGAGCCGGTCGTCGCCGCCGGTCAGGCTCGCGGTCAGGGACGGGCCGAGGGAGAGGTAGAAGCCGGTCAGCGCCCAGCCGGCGACCACGATCGGGGTCACCGCGAGGAACGTGGCCCGGGCAGCGGGCGGCACCCCGATCCGCGGCCGCACCACCCGCAGCCAGCCCGGCGAGTAGGGCACCGTCTCCGGGACCACGGCCAGCGCGGCCGCCGAGATCAGGAACGCACCGACCAGCAGCCAGAACACCAGCTGCCGCGGCGCCGGTCCGTGCTGCACGAGGGCGCCCGTCGCGAGCGCTCCCACCGCGAGCCCGAGCGCCGGCGCGACCGCGCTCACCGTCGGTCCCATCCCGGGCCGCGGCTGCAGGTCGATCAACGCCGCGGACAGCGTGCCGGTCGCCACGCCGGTGCCGAGACCCTGCAGGATCCGGGCGACGAACAGCCAGCCCACCCCACCGGCCAGGGCGAACACCGCCATCGCCGCGGCCAGCAGCAGCAGCGAGACCAGCAGCACCGGCCGGCGCCCGACCCGGTCGGACAGCGCGCCGGTGGTCAGCAGCGCGGCGATCAGCGCGAACGCGTACACGGCGAAGATCGCGGTGAGCGTGACCGGGGAGAAGCCGAAGCGGTGCTCGTACACGGGATAGAGCGGGGAGGGCGTGCTCGCGGCGAACAGCACCAGCCCGAGAGTCCCGCCCATGAGGGCGAACGCCGCGGACGGCGCCAGCCGCGGCCCGCGGGTGGCGGCAGGGCTGCGCGTCGCGGTCAGGTCCACGACGGCCGGAACCCGATCCGCCGACGCCGATGTTCCTGATCCGGCGCGCGGGTTTCGGCCGTGGTCATCCGGCGGGCGGGGATCAGGCGTGGGCCGAGAAGACCTCCTGGCCGATCACCGGCCGCAGCCGCCGCTCGTTCTGCCCGTACGAGCCGAACGCCTCGTGCAGGTCGCCGGTGAGCACGTTGCCGAGTTGCGCCAGGACCATCGACTGGTCCAGCGACAGGTACGTCGCCGCGACCCGGCCGGACCTGACCGCGACCGCGTCGTAGAAGCCGCCGTCGCCGTAGACCGGGAAATCGGCCTTGAGCTTGGCCAGGTTGGCCAGCGCGGCGTCCTTCGCGTACGGCAGCGCGAGGAAGACGGCGTGCGGGGTGACCACGCCGTCCCCGTAGGTCGGGTCGGGGTTGGTGGCCGGCCGGCAGTCGCCGAAGCCGAGGTCGAGGTTCGTCGACTCCTCGTCCGAGTAGTAGCCGTCCGGGTTCATCCCGACCGCCTCGACGCCCCAGGTCGAGTAGCCGCCGGCCGGGTTGCTGGCCGGGGAGAAGCCCCAGTAGCCGTAGCCGGCCTCGGCCAGCCCGTGCTCGATCTGGGCCCGGACGGTCAGCGGGTGGTTGACCCGCCAGCTGCGCGGGCCCCAGGCCGACTCGGGCACGAACAGGTCGGGCATGAGCGCCTCGAACATGTCCCCACCCCAGCTCGGCACCAGCTGGAAGCCGCGGTAGCGGTACGCGCCCTCGTAGACGGGGATCCCGTCGTAGCTGCGCGTCACGCCGACCGGCTGCTGCTCCTGCCAGGACCAGTCGCAGCTGGCCGGGAACGTCCGCCAGGTCGCGTAGTAGGCCTTGGCCGGGATCTGGCCGCGGGCGATGCCGACGTAGAGCGCGATCCTGGCCTCGGTGACGGCGGTGTCGTACGAGTTGCAGGTGTACCAGACGTCCGGGCCGCGGTGCCGGTAGTTGTCGACCACCGTGCAGCCGCCGGGGTCGGCGTCCCAGAACCCGCCCCGGTCGAAGCCCGCGTCGACTCCCTCCCGCGCCGGGGCCGGGTTGTAGAAGAAGCCGAAGTCCATCGGGGCGAGCAGCCTGTTCGCCTGCCCGGCCAGCCGCGGCTCCGCTCTGGCCACCACCATCAGCGCGGTCGCCAGCCAGCCGTTGTCCACGGTGGACAGGAACGGGTGGACGACGCTGCCGTCCGGCGGCCAGACGGTCAGCTTCGCGCCGGTGGACGGCGAGTACCAGTTGTAGAACATGCCGCTCGGGCCGTGCCGGTCCAGAGTGGACAGCGTCCGCAGGGTCCGGCTCAACCGCGCGTACGCCTCGGTGCGGCCGATGAGGCCGGTGTCCCGGGCGACGACCGTGGACCAGAGGTATCCGCCGATGTTCGTCGGGCTGGTATATGCGGCCCGGGCCGGCGCGGTCACCGGGCCGGTCATGTTGTCCGACGGCAGGCCGGTCGCCGGGTCGGTGAGCGCCACCATCGACCTCCAGGTGTCCCGGGCGTAGCCGAGCAGCATCTGGCGGTCGGTGGGCGGTCCCGGGTCCGCCTGCGCCGGCGCGGTCCCGACCGGCAGCGGGGCCAGCAGCAAGCAGAGCAGCAGGCAGAGCAGCAGCACGATGCGCGTCCGTCGGTGCACGCTCATGCCCGTACACTCCTCCGTTCGGCTCATCCGGACAAGGCCCGGTTGCCGATGAGCAGTCAGCCGGCCGCGTACCGGATGCCGGCCGCGAGGAGGGTGCGGAACACCGGGTCGGCGTAGATCGCGTCCGGGTGCCCGAGGCCGGTGTAGAACGACCGGCCCCGGCCGACCTCGGCGGTCCACGCGATCGGGTGGTCGGCGCCCATCGTGCCGCCCGAGTAGGTCGACTCGTCGAGGGTGGCGAGCACCTGAACGCCCCGCCGCCGGCCGCGGAAGTTGTACGGCTCGTCGGTGACCCGCCAGGTCGCCGGCAGCCCGGCGGTCGGCCCGCCGGGCCGGAACCGGACCGTCACCGGCTGCACGGCCGGGTGGCCGGCGAACCGGGCGCCGACCAGCTCGGCGTAGAACGGCCAGCCGTACTCGGTGTCGCTCGCCGAGTGCACGCCGACGAACCCGCCGCCGCCGCGCACGTACGCCTCCAGCGCGGACCGACCGGCCGGGTCGAGCACGTCGCCGGTGGTGGACAGGAACACCACGGCGCGGTAGCCGGCCAGCTCGGCCGGCCTGAACGCGGCCGGGTCCTCGGTCGCGGTGACCGCGAACCCGTCCTCGGCGCCGAGCGCGCGGACCGTGGCGATGCCGGTCGGGATCGACGCGTGCCGGAAGCCGGTGGTCCTGGTGAAGACCAGCACCCGGTACGGCGCCGGGCCGGCCGCCGGGCCGGACGCGCCCGGTGCCGGAGCCGGACCGCCGCAGGCGGCCAGACCGGCGCACAGCAGCACCGCCGCAATCGGCGCGAGCAGCCTCACCCGGCCATCGTCCCGCGCGCAGGATCTCGGCACCGCCTCACCGGGCGGCCGGGACCGCCTGACGGGGCGGCCGGGACCGCCTGACGGGGCGGCCGGGACCGCCTGACGGGGCGGCCGGGACCGCCTGACCGGGCGGCCGGGACCGCCTGACCGGGCGGCCGGAGCACGTGACCGGCCGCCGGGACCGCTCGGCCGGGGGGCCCTGGACCGCCTAACCGGGTGGCCGGGAGCGCTTGGCGGCGAGCAGGCTCTGGTCGGCCGCCCAGAACAGCGTGCTGGCCGTGTCCGTCGGCCCGAGCTCGGCCAGCCCCGCGGTGATCGTGACGGCCAGCTCGTCGTCGACGCGCTCCCAGTCGTGGTCGGCGACGGCCCGGACGATCCTCGCCACCGCCGCGGCCGCCTCCCGCCGCCCGGCCGGCAGGCAGAGCACGAACTCGTCCCCGCCGTAGCGGGCGCACCGGTCCGCCGTGCGGGTGTGCTCCCGCAGCAGCCGGGCCACGGTGCGCAGCACCTCGTCGCCGACCAGGTGCCCGTGCGTGTCGTTGACCCGCTTGAACCGGTCGACGTCGAGGATCGCCAGCGACAGTGGAGCGCCGGCGGCCTGGGCGTCGCCGACCAGCCGGGGCAGGTTCGCGTCGAACGCCCGCCGGTTCGGCACCTCGGTCAGCGGGTCGGACAGCGAGTCGTACTCCAGCTGCCGGGCCCGGCGCAGCAGCGCCTCCTGGTCGACCCGCAGCCGGGCCGCCGCCGCCCGGCTCACCCACACCGCATACTGGGCGCGGCCGTAGCGTTCGTGCACCTCTCGATACCAGCGAAGCGCGTCGGCGGACCGGCCCTCGGCCTCGGCGAGCCGGGCCAGCAGGAACGCGCCGTCCTCGGCGAACGGCGGCAGCTTCTGCGCCGCCGCCTCCTGCCAGTACGCGGTGAGCAGGTGGCGGGCGTCCTCCCGCCTGCCCTCGGCCAGCAGCACCACGCACTCCGCATGCAGCCGGCGCCGGCGCAGCAGCGGGGTGACGGGCCGGGCCGGGATGTCCCGGGACTCCTCCAGCGACCGGCGGGCGGCGGTGGCGTCGCCGAGGCGGGCCAGCACCAGCGCCCGGTTGGCGCGCACCATCGCGCCGGGCAGCACCCCGATCTCCGGGTCGGACAGCGCCAGCGAGAGCTGCTCCTCCGCGTCCAGCCAGCGCGCCCTGGCCTCCTCGTCCTGGCCGAGGTGCTCGAGCCGCATCGCCCAGCAGAGCATCGCGTAGCCGACCGCCTGCTGCCAGGTGCCCGGCGACAGCCCGGCCGCGGCGGCGACCGCGACCGCCCGCCGGGTGGTCTCCACCGCGAGCGGGAACAGCTGCTCCATCGCCAGCCGCATCCCGCAGTTGCGCAGCACGAGGGCCAGCTCGCGGCTCGCCTCGCTGACCGACTCCACCGACGCCAGCGCGAGCACGATGCTGGCGACCGCCTCGTCGCCGTCGCCCTCGGCCGAGATCCCGACCGAGGTGTGGAAGCTGGCCGCGGACAGCGCCGACACCCGCGGCAGCAGCGGGCGCACCCGTTCCAGCTCCATCCGGGCACCGTGCAGGTCCTCGGCGTTGGTCAGGCAGACCGCCAGCGCGATGCCGAGCTCCAGGTCCTCGTCGGTGGTCAGCTCCGGGTCGGCCCGGAGTTCGGCCACGGCGGCGCGGAGGTCCTCGACCCGGCTCTCCCGGGCGAGTGCCCGGGCGGCGGCCACCCGTTCCGGCCGGAGGTCGCGGCGTGCCTGAAGCAAACCCTACTCCCTCCGTGCTCGCTGTCTGGACTATAGGTCCACGACGGCCGGAACCGGAGTGAGGTGCCGGCGGCCCCGCTTGGCGGCGAGCAGCTCGCGATCCGCGGCGGCGAACAGGCTGGTCGCGGTGTCGCTCGGGCCGAGCTCGGCGATGCCCCAGCCGATCGTGACCCGCAGCCCCGGGGAGATCCCGGACCAGTCGTGCCCGGCGACCGAGGCGACGACCGCGGCGACCGTGGCCCGGGCCTGGTCCAGCGGGGCACCGAGGCACAGCACGAACTCGTCCCCGCCGTAGCGGGCGAACCGGTCGCACTCCTCGCACCGGTCCCGCAGCACCCGGCCGATCACCCGGAGCACCTCGTCGCCGACCGGGTGGCCGTGCCCGTCGTTGATCACCTTGAACCGGTCGACGTCGAGCACCGCGAGGCTCAGCGGCTCGCCCGCGGCGTGCACGGTCGGCACCAGCATGGCCAGCTCGGTGTCGAGCGCGCGCCGGTTGGGCAGCCCGGTGAGCGGATCGGTCAGCGTGTCGGCCTCCAGCTCCCGGCTGCGCCGCAGCAGCGCCTCCTGCTCGACCCGCAGCCGCGCCGCGGTCTCCCGGGCCTGCCAGGTCTCCTGCTGGGTCCGCCCGTACCGGCCGAAGACCACCCGATACCACCGCAGCGCGTCGCCGCTGCGGCCGGCGGCCTCGTCGACCCGGGCGAGCAGCAGCGGTACGTCGTCGGTGCGGGTGGGGACCGGGCCGCTGATCGAGTGCCAGAGCCGGAGCAGCACCTGGCGCGCCTCGTCGAACCGGCCCTCGGCGAACAGCGCGGCGCCTTCGGCGTGTGCCAGCAGCCGCCGCAGCGACGGGCTCTCGGCCCCGACCGGCACTGCGTGGGCCTCCCGCAGCGTCTCCCGGGCGGTCACCGGATCGCCGAGCCGGCCGGCCAGCAGCGATCGCTCCGCGCAGGACAGCGCGCGCATCACGTCCGGCAGCCCGTCCGGCGCGGCCAGCACCGCCTCGTGGTGGCGTACCACCGCCTCCCAGCACCGGTCGCGCTGCTCGGCCAGGCCGAGGTGGTCGAGGCTCATCCCCCAGGTGAGCTGCACGTACTGGGCCTGGGCGTGCAACCGGGCCAGCGGCATGCCCACCTCGGCGCCGATCTCGAGCGCCAGCCCGAGCACCTCGGCCGCCAGCGGGAACAGCCGGCAGTACGCCAGCGTGAGCCCGCACGAGGCGGTCGCCATGGCCCGCTCGATCGACGGCGGCGCGTCGGACAGCACGACCAGCGCCAGCACGGTCTCCTCGATCGCCGTGTCGGTGTCGCCGAACCAGTGTGCGGCGCCCCCGGACATCGAGTGGAAGCGGCCCTGCGCGGCGAGCGGCGCTTCGTCGAGCCTGCCCCGGACGGCCTGCAGGCCTTCCCAGGCCTCGGTCGGCCGCTCCAGGTTGAGCAGCGCCGAGGCCCGGATCACCGCCAGCTCGACCTCGAGGTCGGCCGGCACGCCGCCGTCGGTGACCGCGTCGGCCCGCAGCCCGGCCAGCACCTCCTCCAGCCGGTCGAGCCGGGTCTCGCTCGCCAGCCGGCGGGCCTGGGCGAGCCGCTCGGCGAGCCGATCCTCGGGCATGTGCGCGAGTTTAGGGTCATTCGATGGAGGCGATGGGATCCGGCGGGCGAGACCGCCCGGATCACCAGAGTCCGGCCGGCTCCGGCCCGCGCTCGCCCAGCACCGCCCGCTCGTGGTCGAGCAGCCAGCGTTTGCGCGGCAGCCCGCCACCGAAGCCGGTGAGCGTGCCGTTCGCGCCGATCACCCGGTGGCAGGGGACGATCACCGCGATCGGGTTGCGGCCGTTGGCCAGCCCGACCGCCCTCGACGCGGTCGGCTGGCCGAGGTCGCTGGCGATCTGCCCGTATGTCGTGGTGCGGCCGTAGGGGATCTCGCGCAGCGCCAGCCACACCTTCTGCTGGAACGCCGTGCCGCGCGGGGACAGCGGCAGCTCGAACCGGGTCCTCGCACCGGCGAAGTAGTCGCGCAGCTGGGCGGCGACCGTGGCCAGCGCGTCGTCGTCGCGGACCGCGTCGACCGGTGGCTCGTGCGGCTCCATCTGCAGCTCGTGCAACCCCGTCTCGTCGCCGATCAGCAGCAGCGGGTCGATCGGCGAGTCGACCGTGGTCCAGAACATCAGACGTCCTTCCGGTCGAGGGAGTGCCACAGCTGGAGCAGACCGTAGGACCGCCAGGGCCGCCACCGTTCGGCCAGCGCCACGGCCGACGCGGGGTCGCTCGGCACACCGAGCCGGTCGAGCGCGTTCCGCACGCCGACGTCGGTGGGCAGGAACACGTCCGGGTCGCGCAGCGCCCGCAGCGCGAGGTAGGACGCGGTCCACGGGCCGATGCCGGGCAGCTCGAGCAGCCGCTGCTCCGCCTCCACCCGGTCAGCGCCGGGATGGAGGTCGAGCCGGCCGTCGGCCAGCGCCCCGGCCACCGCGCGCAGTGCCCGCAGCCGGGCCGCCGGCATCCCGACCTGCGCCTCCCGCAGCGCGTCGGGGGTCGGGAACAGCCTCGTCACCGCGCCGTGCGCGCGTCGCAGCGGCTCGCCGTAAGCCTCGGTCAGCCGGGTCGCCAGCCGGGTGCCGGCCGGCACCGTGACCTGCTGGCCGACGACCGCGCGCATCGCCATCTCCGCGCCGTCGACGTGACCGGGCACCCGAAGCCCCGGCGCCTTGCGGACCAGCGGGCCGAGCAGCGGGTCGGCGCCGAGCGCGGCCTGCACGGCGACCGGGTCGGCATCCAGGTCGAGCAGCCGCCGGCTGCGCTGCACCGCTGCGGCCAGGTCGCGCAGGTCGGTCAGCCGCAGCTCGCAGCGCACGAAGCCGGGGCCGGCCGACAGCGCGACCACGCCCGGTCCGTGCGGCAGCCGCAGCGAGCGGGAGTAGACCTCGCCGGACCAGTCTTCGACCCCCGGCACCGCGCGGGCGCCGAGGAACCGCAGCAGCGCGTCGAGCTCGATCGGCGCCCGGTAGGGCAGCCGCAGCACGATCGCGCCGCTGACCCTTTCGGCCGGCCCGCGCCGGGACCTGCGCAGCTGGGTCGGGGTCATGGAGAACACGGTCCGGATCGTGTCGTTGAACTGGCGGACGCTGGCGAACCCGGCCGCGAACGCCACGTCGGTGATCCGCAGGCCGGTAGTCTCCAGCAGCAGCCGCGCGGTCTGCGCGCGCTGGGCCCTGGCCACGGCGACCGGGCCGGCGCCGACCTCGGCGACCAGCTGCCGATGCAGGTGCCGCTCGCTGTAGCCGAGCCGGTTGGCCAGGCCGGTCACGCCCTCCCGGTCGACCACGCCGTCGCCGATCAGCCGCATCGCCCGGCCGACCAGGTCGGCCCGCAGGTTCCACTCGGGCGAGCCCGGCGTGGCGTCGGGTCGGCATCGTTTGCAGGCGCGGAAGCCGGCCTGCTGGGCGGCGGCCGCGCTGGGGAAGAACCGGACGTGCTCCCGGCGCGGGGTCATCGCCGGGCAGCTCGGCCGGCAGTAGATCCCGGTCGAGGTCACGGCGGTGACGAACCAGCCGTCGAACCGATCGTCCCGGCTCTGCACGGCCCGGAAGCGGGTGTCGTCGTCAGCCAGCACCCCTTCACGGTGCCACCCGGGTACGACAATTCCTGGCGGCGATCGGACCTGACCGTTCTGTCCGGTATGGGCGCCGCGAGAAGCCCAAGCCACGGTACGGTGCGGCCCATGACCGAGGGCGGCAGCGACCAGTATCGGGACGACTACGGCGACCGGTCCTACCCGCCCGGACCGCCGGACCGGGACGACCGCCAGGACGATGCGGGCGCCGCCCCGACCCGGTCGTTCTCGGACGCAACGCCGTCCGACCAGCAGCCGACGCAGACCGCCTACCCCCCGGCCCCACCGCCACCGGCCCAGCCCTCCGGCCAGGACGACCACGGACAGGGTGCGTACGGGCAGCCGGCCGCCGGCGAACCGGGCTTCGGGCAGCCGGCCGCCGGGCAGTCTGGCTCCGGGGAACCGGGCTTCGGACAGCCGGCCGCCGGGCAGTCTGGCTCCGGGGAACCGGGCTTCGGGCAGTCGGTCGCCGGGCGGTCGGGCTCCGGCGATCCGGGCTTCGGACAGCCGGGCGCCGGGCAGTCGGCCTACACCGAACAGCCATCCGGCCAGCCGGGATACGGGCAGCCGGCGGGATACGGGCCGCAGGGGTACGGGCCGCAGGGCTCGGGGCAGCAGGGCTATGGCGAGCAGCAGTCCGGCCAGCCCACCGGATATGGGCAGCCGGGATACGGGCAGTCCGGCTCCGGGCCGCAGTCGTACGGTGCGCAGCCGCCCGGGCAGGGGTACGAGCAGCCCGGGCAGCAGGCGTACGGGCCGCAGGGGTACGCGCAGCAACCGCACGCGCAGCCGGGACACGGGCAGCCGGGATACGGGCCGCAGGGGTACGGGCAGCAGGGATACGGGCAGCAGCCGCAAGGGCAGCCGGGATACGCGCAGCCGGGATACGCGCAGCAGGGGTATGGGCAGCAGGGGTATGGGCAGGCGCCGTACGGGCAGCAGCCGTACGGGCAGGGGCAGTATCCGCAGACCGCGTACCAGCAGAGCCCGTACGGGCAGCCTCCCTGGGCCCCGCCCGGCTACGGCGCGCCGCCGGCCAACTTCGCGTCCTGGGGGATCCGGGCCGGCGCCCTGCTACTGGACGGCCTGTTCGCGTTGCTGGTCGCGCTGCCCGGCCTGATCGTGCTCATCGCCGCCCTCGCCTCCGCCGAGACCGAGACCGACTCGGCCGGCACGACGACGATCACCAACGTGAACGGCGGCCTCGTCGCGCTCGGGATCGTGCTGCTCCTGCTCGCGACCGTCTTCCAGTTCTGGAACTACGGCTGGCGCAACGGATCCCGGGGCTGCTCGCTCGGCAAGCAGGTGGTCGGCATCCGACTGGTCAGCGAGGCGACCCGGCAGCGGCCCGGTGGCTGGACCGGGCTCGGCCGGTTCCTGGTCCGCACCCTGCTCGGTGTCGTCACCGGCGGGGTCTACACGATCCTGACCTACCTGTGGCCGCTGTGGGACGAGAAGAAGCAGACCCTCGACGACAAGATCTTCGGGACCCTCGTCGTCCACGCCTGACCTCAGCCGGTCAGCTGGAGCAGCGCGTACGCCGCCAGCCAGTGCTCGACCATGTAGTCGCCGCCGGTCGCGTGCGGCATCCCGGCTTCGGCGTGCCGGTGGGCGGCGTCCCGGGCGACCGGCACCCGCGGGTCGTCGCCAGGCAGCGCGGCGGCCAGCCGGCGCCACGCCCAGGCCCGGCTGAGGTTGAGCCCGTGCAGGTGGGCGAGCTGCCCGTCGGTGTCGTCGGTGACCGTGACCGGCCGCAGCAGCGTCTCCGGGAACTCCGGCAGGAACGCCGAGAGCCAGCCCGGCCCGGCGAGGTCGACCATCAGCTCGGCCTCGCACAGCGCCGGGGACAGGAAGTCCGCGCCGGACGGCTCCCAGGCGGCCGGATAGTCGCGATCGGCCAGGAACCAACGCTCGGCCGCCCGCAGGATCTCGGCCAGCAGCGCACCGTCACCGCCGGCGGCCGACCGCTGCGCCCACGGCAGCGCCAGCCGGAGGCCGAACGCGCCGTTGAAGTGGCCGCCGGACCGGATCGGGTAGATCGCCTTCGGCAGCCAGGCCAGCAGGTTCGCCGCGACCTGCGCGGCCAGCGGGCGCAGCGCCGCGGCCCAGTCCCGCGCCCGGTCACCGGCCAGCGCCGCCTCCTCGGCCAGCATCAGCGCCCAGCCGAGCCCGTACGGCCGGGAGAAGCCGGGGTTGGCCGCGAGGAACGCGGTCTCCACCCGCAGCGGCTCCGTCGCCAGGTGCGCGTCGAGGACGGCAAGCGCCTCGGGCGGGATCGACGCCAGCCGGTGCAGCCGGACCAGCACCCAGTGCATCTCGACGCAGGAGTGCCAGTCGAAGCTGCCGAAGAAGGCCGGATGCAGCTCCCGCGGCATCGGCACCGGCTCCGGCCCGCGCAGCACGTACCGCAGGTCGTGGGGGAACTCGCGCAGCACGTTCTCCACAGCGGTGGCCGCGTACGCGGGGGCGAGCTCGGCGACCAGGGCCAGCGCGCCGGCGTCCGGCCGCGGCGGACCTGGCCGGCCGTGCCAGGCGATCCCGGCGCCCGGCCCGCTCACCGGGCCCGGACCAGCAGGGCCTGCGCGCCGCGGCCGACCTCCCCGGCGGTGTCGGACAGCGTGGTGATCGCGTAGCCGCCGCCGGTCGGGCCGATCGCGGCCGCAGAGTCGAGGCAGAACAGCTCGCCCTCCGGCGGCCGCAGCAGATGCACGGTCAGCTCGGTGTTGACGTAGATCCAGTCCTCCAGCGACAGCGCCGAGCCGACCCCGTTGCCGGAGTCCGCGCTGGCCATCAGCCGCTGGGTCGACGACGGCCGCTCGCCCTCGACCAGCGGGATCCGCATCCGCGACCAGATCACCGCCGGTCCGGGCTCGGCGAAGTCGCCTTTCACCCGGCGCCACTCCATCGCCCGCAGGTAGCCGCCCGGCCAGCGGTCGTCGACCGGGTCGGCCTGGTCCGGCAGCGGCGGCGGCGCGGCGGTCGACGCGACCGCGGCCGTGTCGCCGAGCCGGTGCCACCATCCGGTGGCCCTGGCCACGTCCCGCCCGCCGGCGGCCAGCGTGGCCACCGCGAGCTGGACCGACCGCCCGGTCCGGACCACGCTCGCCGCCACGGTCAGGTCGGCGACCGGGATCGCGCTGAGCAGGTCGACCGAGATCCGGGCCAGCCAGCCGTCGACCGGCAGCACCCGCTCGAGCGCCCGGACGAGCAGCGCCGCCGGCGGCCCGCCGTGCTGGTCGGTCGCGGCCCACGGCCCCACGGTGTGCGGCGTCGACCGGAACACCCCGTCCCCCGCCGGGAGGTAGAAAGCCGTCACGCACCGACCGTACGGGTGAGCCGGAGCCAGCGGTAACCGGACCCGTCGAGCTCCACCTTGGTCAGGTCGTCCGCGGGCGGGTACTCCCGGTCGGAGAGCACGTCGATCGGGAACCCGTCGGTGATGCCCGGCTGCGGCGCCAGGTTCACGGTGACCTTCTCGGTCGACAGGTTGAGTGCCGCCAGCACCGATCCGGTGGGGCAGTCGTAGCGCAGGGCGAGCACCCGGTCGTCCCGGGTGTCGAGAACCGAGCACGTCCCGGAGCCGAACTCCGGGCACTGCCGCAGCACCGGCAGCACGTTGTAGAACCAGCGCAGCAGCGAGTCCGGGTCCTGTTCCTGCTCGCGCGCGTTGACCGCCGGGTAGCCGAAGTCGCCCTTCGCGATCACCGGACGGACCGTCTCCGCGGCCGTGGAGAAGCCGCCCTGCGGCGCGTCCGCCCACTGCATCGGCGTGCGGATGGAGTCCCGCTGCGGCAGGGAGAGGTCCTCGCCCATCCCGATCTCCTCGCCGTACCGGATCACCGGGGTGCCGGGCAGCGAGAACTGCAGCACGTACGCGAGCCGGATGCGCCGCTGGTCGCCGCCGAGCATCGTGGCCAGCCGGCGTCGGATGCCGCGGTCGTAGAGCTGCATCTCCTTCTCCGGCCCGAACTTCGCGAACACGTCGGCGCGCTCGGAGTCCCGCAGTCCGGAGAGGTCGATCTCGTCGTGGTTGCGCAGGAAGGTGGCCCAGCTCGCGCCCGGCGGGATCTCCGGCGAGGCCTGGACGGCCGTCTGCACCGGCACGGCCGTCTCCCGCGCCAGCGCCAGGAACACCTGCTGGTTCTCGGTGAAGTTGAACATCATCGGCAGCCGGTCGGCACGCGGACCGAAGAACTCCAGGATCTGGTCCTTGGGCACGTTCGCCTCGGCCAGCACGACGGCGTCGCCGCGCCGCCAGGTCATGTGGTCGCGCAGGTCGTTGAGCCACTCGTAGTGCATGATCCGGTCGGCGGTGTCCGGGTGCACCTCCTCGATGACGAACGGTGCGCCGTCCATCCTGAACCCGCTCACCCCCATCTCCAGCCAGAACGCGACCACCCGGCCGATCTCCTCGCGGACCTCCGGGTTGTTCCAGTTCAGGTCGGGCTGGAACTTGTAGAAGCGGTGGTGGTACCAGAGCTCGGCCACCTCGTCGTAGGACCAGATGCCGCGCTGGTAGCCGGGGAACACGATCCCCTCGTCCGCGTACGGCGGCTCGGTCGGCGACCAGACGTACCAGTCCCGGTACGGCGAGTCCTCGCTCTGCCGCGCCGACTGGAACCACGGGTGCTGGTCGGAGGTGTGGTTGACGACCAGGTCGATCATCACGCGGATACCGCGGTTGTCGCACTGGTGGATCAGCTCGACGAAGTCGCCGAGCGAACCGAGCCGCGGGTCGATCCCGTAGTAGTCGGACACGTCGTAGCCGTCGTCCCGGTTGGGCGTCGGGTGTATCGGGTTGAGCCAGATCGTGCTGATCCCGAGCCGGTACAGGTAGTCCAGCCGGCTGGTGAGCCCGCGCAGATCACCCACCCCGTCCCCGTTGGAGTCCTGGAATGTCTCGACGTCGATGCAGTAGATGACTGCGTGCTGGTACCACCGTTCGGGCATGCGCGTCATGTACCCCGTCTGACTGGGTACGGGAAACCTGTGACAATGTTCGCCCGGGCAGACCGCCGGTTGGTGCTGCGCCTCGCGCTCGGTCTGGCGGCGGCGATCGTGCTCGGGGTGCCGTTCCTGCTGCTCGCCCTCCTCGTCCGGGACAACTGGAGCCCGCTGATCGATCTGGACACCTCGGTCGCCAACCGGATGCACGTGGTCGCCGTGGACCACCACTGGCTGGTCACCCTGCTCAAGGCCGTCAGCGATGTGTTCGACCCGATCACGTTCCGGGTCGTCACGACGATCCTGGCCGCGCTGCTGTTCTGGCGCGGGCGACGCCGGCTGGCGATCTGGACGCTGGTCACGATCTGGGGCGCCGCGCTGCTCGGCGTGCTGCTCAAGGTCGTGGTCAACCGAGCACGGCCGGACCTGGTCGATGCGGTCGCCACCGCCCCCGGCCGGTCGTTCCCGTCCGGGCACGCGCTCAACTCGACGGTCGGCTGCGCGGTGCTGCTGCTGTTGGTCACGCCGCTGCTGACCCGGTGGTGGCGGGCCGTGGCGATCGCGGTGGCGATCCTCATCCCGCTGGTCGTCGCCTTCGCCCGGGTCGGGCTGGGCGTGCACTACCTTTCCGATGTGGTCGCCGGCATGCTGCTCGGTCTTGGCTGGGTGGTGGTCACCGCGGCCGCGTTCGAGGCCTGGCGCCGCGACGTCGGCCTGCCGCCGGCGCCGCCGACCGAGGCCGAGCCCGAGCTCGGGAGGGACGTGCCGGAGCCGGAGCCCGGCGACCTGCGCGAGCCGTCCGGCGGATGAGCGGGAGATGAGCGAGCCCGAGGGCCCGCAGGGCGAGCGGGGAGCGACGAGGGCTGAGTCGGCCGAGGGACGAGGCCGGGTCCGTCCGAGGAGCGGGAGTTGAGCTGGGACGTCATCGTCGTCGGCACCGGGGGGATGGGCAGCGCCGCGGTGCTGGAGCTGGCCCGACGCGGGCGGCGCGTGCTCGGCCTGGACCGGTACGGCCCGGCGCACGCACTCGGCTCCAGCCACGGTGGCTCGCGGATCTACCGGCAGTCCTACCTGGAGGACCCGGCGTACGTGCCGCTGCTGCTGCGGGCCTGGGACGGCTGGCACCGGCTGGTCGCGGACAGCGGCACCGACGTGTTCGTGCCGACCGGCGGCCTGTACGCCGGGCCGGCCGGCGGGCCGACCTTCACCGGCTCGCTGCGGTCGGCCGAGCAGTGGGACCTGCCGCACGAGGTGCTCGACGCCGCCGGCGTGGCCCGCCGGTTTCCCACCTTCCGGCTGGCGCCCGGCGAGCTGGCCCTGGTCGAGCAGCGGGCGGGGTATGCCCGGCCGGAGGCGACCGTGGCTGCGCAGCTCCGGCTGGCCGCGGCCGCCGGCGCCGAGCTGCGGTTCGACGAGCCGGTCGAGTCCTGGCAGCCCGGCCCGCCGGCCCGGGTCCGCACGGCGGCCGGCACGTACGAGGCCGGCGCGCTGGTGCTGACCGCCGGCGCCTGGGCGCCCGAGCTGGCCGGGCTCGACCTGCCGATGGTGGTCGAGCGCCAGGTCATGCACTGGGTCGCGCCGGCCGGCCCGATCGCCCCGTACGAACGGAACCCGGTCTTCATCTGCGGCGACGGGCCGGACCAGGTCTACGGCTTCCCGGCCATCGACGGGCCGGCGGGCGGGGTGAAGGTGTCGTTCTTCCGGGCCGGCGAGCCGACCACGCCGCAGACCGTCGACCGGACCGTGCGACCGGCCGAGGTGGCCGCGCTGCGCCGGCGCGCGGCGGAGGTCCTCCCCGGCCTGACCGGGCCGGCGGTGGCCGAGACGGTCTGCCTGTACACGACCACCCCGGACGCGCACTTCGTCATCGGCCCGCACCCGGCGTACGGGAACGTCGTGGTCGCCGGCGGGTTCTCCGGGCACGGCTTCAAGTTCGTCCCGGTGGTCGGGGAGATCCTCGCCGACCTGGTCCTGGACGGGCGCACCGACCATCCGATCGGGCTGTTCGACCCGCTGCGGTTCCCGTCACACTGATGCCATGCGGCAGCGCGGTTCGGTCATCGTGCTGGTCGCCGCCGCCGTGCTGCTGTTCGGGTACGTGGCCACCCACCGCGACCCGGTGCACCGGCCGGACCCGCCGCCGGCGGCCGCCACGCCGTCCGGGCTGCCCCGGATCGTCGGCGACCGCGCGTTCGGCCCGCCCGGACTGAAGCTCCTGGTCACCGGTGAGCACCCGCAGATCATCGACACGTCGACCGGCCGAGTGTCGCCGGTGCCCGGGGTCACGCTGTCCGACGGCGAGCGGGCGGCGGTGGAGATCGTGCCGGCCGGGACCGTGGTCACCGAGATCGCGCCGAGCGCCAGCCGCACCCGGACCACGCTCGTGCCGGCCCGCGGCGGACGGCCGGTCCTGCTCGGCTACAGCGTCGTGGTGGTCCCGGCCCGGCACGGCACCGACCTGTACGTGTCCAGCCACGACTCCGGCCGCACCAAGGTCACGATCACCACCGCGACCGGTGTCGCCCGCTCGTCCTGGACCGTCGGCGGGACCGTGACCCCGCTCCGGGACACCGCGGCCGGGCTGGTCGTGCAGCAGATCGGCGACCGGGGCGTGGCCGAGCTGCGGGTGCTCGACGCGCGCTCGGGCGCGACCCGCCGGGTGCTCTCGGTCGGCGGCATCCTCGTCTCGGTCGGCCCCGACTCGGTGGCCTACGTACCGCCGGACTGCCACGGCGACTGCCCGCTGTCGGTGACCGGCCTGGCCGACGGCCACACCCGCAGCTACCGGCTGCCGCCGAACACCGGCAACCCGGGCGTCGGCGCGTTCGCCCCGGACGGGCACCGGCTGGCCCTCGGCGTGCCCGGGCAATACCGGGACGGCCGGCTGATCATCGTGCCCGGCTTCGCCGAGGTGCTCGACCTGCGCACCGGCGAGATCGTCCGGATCCCCGGGCTGGACACCGCGGCCGAGCGGGCGCCCGACCTGAGCTGGTCGGGCGGCACGCTGGTGCTCGGGGTCTGGTCCGGCACCAGGGGCCAGGTGGCGAGCTGGTCGGCCGACCGGAAGGACACGCTGCGGGTCCTGCCGGCCGAGCCGCCCGGGGACGAGTCGTTCTCGTCGGTGACGGCGCTGCCGCCGTGACGGTATGACTGGAGCATGGCCAGCACGCACGAGGTGACCAACCAGCCGCCGCCGCTCGTCGACCACGACGTCTACACCGGCGACCTGGCGCTGGCCGAGACCGTGCGTCGGCTCGGCGCCGAGACCGCCGGGGTGCGCGAGCTCGGCCGGCTGGCCGGCACCGCCGAGGCGCAGCGCTGGGGAGCCGACGCCAATGCCTACCCGCCGGTGCTGCGTACGCACGACCGCTACGGCCACCGCGTCGACGAGGTCGACTTCCACCCCGCGTACCACCGGCTGCTCACCGAGGCGGTCGGGCACGGGCTCGCCGGCGCGCCCTGGGCCGCCGCCGCGGCCACCCCGCACACCTCCCGGGCGGCCGGCTTCTACGTCTGGTCGCAGGTCGAGGCCGGGCACGGCTGCCCGGTCTCGATGACGTACGCGGTGCTGCCGGCGCTGCGGCACGAGCCGGCGGTGGCCGCCGTGTACGAGCCGGGTCTCACCTCGACGTCATACTCGCCGGCGCTCGGCCGGCCGGGGTTCCTCGCCGGGATGGGGATGACCGAGAAGCAGGGCGGCTCGGACGTGCGGGCCAACCGGACGACCGCGGTCGACGCCGGGGACGGCAGCTGGCGGCTGACCGGGCACAAGTGGTTCTGCTCGGCCCCGATGTGCGACCTGTTCCTGGTGCTCGCGCAGGTTCCGGGGGCGGGGCTGACCTGCTTCCTGGTGCCGCGGGTGCTGCCGTCCGGCGAGCGGAACGTGTTCCGGCTGCAGCGGCTGAAGGACAAGCTCGGCAACCGGTCCAACGCCTCGTCCGAGGTCGAGTTCGAGGACACCGTCGGCTGGGGGGTCGGGCCGGTCGGCCGCGGCCTGCACACGATCCTGGAGATGGTGCGGGTGACCCGGCTCGACTGCGTGCTGGGCAGTGCGGCGCTGATGCGGGCGGCGGTGGCCCAGGCCGTGCACCACGCGACGCACCGGTCGGCGTTCGGCGGCTTGTTGCGGGACAAGCCGCTGATGGCCGCGGTGCTGGCCGACCTCGCGGTCGAGTCGGAGGCGGCGACCGTGCTCGGGCTGCGGCTGGCGGTCGCGGTCGACGCCGGCGAGGACGACTTCGGCCGGCTGGCCACCGCGGTCGCCAAGTTCTGGGTCTGCAAGCGGGCGCCCGCGGTGGCCGGCGAGGCGCTGGAGTGCCTGGGCGGCAACGGGTACGTCGAGGAGTCGGGGATGCCGCGGCTGTTCCGGGAGTCGCCGCTCAACTCGATCTGGGAGGGCTCGGGCAACGTGATCGCGCTGGACGTGCTGCGGGCGCTGGCTCGGGAGCCGGCGGCGGGCGAGGCTGTGCTGGCCGAGGTGGACGCGGCGGCCGGCGGCGACACCCGGCTGGACGCGGCGGCCAAGCAGCTGCGGGCCGACCTGGCTGCCGGGCCGGCCGAGGCCGACGGGCGAGCGGTCGCGACCAGGCTGGCGCTGGCCCTGCAGGGTTCGCTGCTGGTCCGGCACGCGCCGGCACCGGTCGCGGACGCGTTCTGCGCCACCCGGCTCGGTCCGGACGGGCCGGCCGGCGTGTTCGGGCTCGGCATCCCGGGCGCCACCGCGCTGGTGGACCGGGCCGCGCCGACCCGCTAGGAAATCTCCCGCCGGCCGTGTCGAGACGGCCGGCCCCGCTCCGACCCACTGCTGTCCGGGACGTCACGAGCCAGGGAGCCACCGTGAAGTACATGATCATGATGTTCGGCAGTGCCGCCGAGATGACCGAGACGCAGTCGCCCGAATGGATCACCGAGATGATCGGCTTCATGCGCGACCTCGACAAGGAGCTGACCGAGGCCGGCGAGATGGTCTTCAACGAGGGGCTGCAGGACGGCGACAGCGCCAAGGTCGTCCGGCTCGTCGACGGCGTGCCGGTGGCCACCGACGGCCCGTTCGCCGAGTCCAAGGAGTCGCTGATCGGCTTCTGGGTGCTCGACGTCGCCGACGAGGCCAGGATCCTGGAGATCGCCGGCCGGATCGTGAAATACAGCGGGCTGGTCGAGGTCCGCCCGGTCGGGGTGGCGCCCGACGTCGCATGATCGAGGACCTGCTGCGGGAGCTGGCGCCGCAGGTCCTCGCCATCCTCGTCCGCAAGTACGACCGGTTCGACGCGTGCGAGGACGCGGTCCAGGAGGCGCTGCTCGCCGCGTCGCAGCAGTGGCCGGCGGCCGGGGTGCCGGACAGCCCCCGGTCCTGGCTGGTCACGGTCGCCTCCCGCCGGCTGGTGGACGAGTGGCGCAGCGAGAGCGCCCGGTCCCGCCGGGAGGAGGCCGTCGCCACGCTCGAGGTCGAGCCCGGGGCCACCGAGCAGCGCGACGACACGCTGACCTTGCTGTTCCTGTGCTGCCACCCGGAGCTGTCGGTGCCCTCCCAGCTCGCGCTGACGCTCCGGGCGGTCGGCGGCCTGACCACCGCGGAGATCGCCGCGGCGTTCCTGGTGCCGGAGCCCACGATGGCCCAGCGGATCAGCCGGGCCAAGAAGTCGCTGCGCGGCGCCCGGTTCGAGCTGCCGCCGCCGGCCGAGCTGCCGGACCGGCTGCGGGTCGTCCTGCACGTGCTCTACCTCGTCTTCAACGAGGGGTACGCGGCCTCGTCCGGGGAGCGGGCGCACCGGGCCGACCTCACCGCCGAGGCGATCCGGCTGGTCCGGCTGGTGCACGCGCAGGTGCCCGAGGACGGCGAGGTCGCCGGGCTGCTCGCGCTCATGCTGCTCACCGAGGCCAGGCGGGCGGCCCGGACGGACGCGGACGGGCTGCTGGTGCCGCTGGCCGCGCAGGACCGGACCCGCTGGGACTCGCAGCTGATCGACGAGGGCGTCGGGCTGATCAGCCGTACGCTCGGCCGCGGTCCGGTGGGGCCGTACCAGCTGCAGGCGGCGATCGCGGCCGTGCACGACGAGGCGGCCACCGCAGCCGACACCGACTGGCCGCAGATCCTCGCGCTGTACGACGTGCTGACCCGGGTCTCACCCGGGCCGGTGGTCACGCTCAACCGGGCCGTCGCGGTCGCGATGGTGCACGGGCCGCTGGCCGGGCTGGCCGAGCTCGGCACGCTCGACGGGGACGAGCGGATCGCCCGCGGGCACCGGCTCGACGCGGTCCGGGCGCACCTGCTGGAGCTGTCCGGCGACCGCGCTGGCGCGGTCGCCGCATACCGCCGGGCGGCCAAGCGCGCGGCCAGCATCCCCGAACAGCACTATCTCGCCCTGCAGGCCGCCCGCCTCAGCTGACGCCGTGCGTGCTCAGGGCATGTCTCCCCAGTGCCTGGCGGCGCCGGACGACGCCAAGACGACGACCGGCGTGCGCGTTGGCGGGACCGGCCGAGACAACCCCGGTATCGGCCGGCCCCGTCGCCTTGCCGGACGCCGCCTGGACGCCGCCGGCATCCACCGCCAATGGGGAGACACGCCCTTAATCCCGGGGGCGGCGCTGGCTGAGCGGGATCACATCGGCGCCGTCGTAGGCGGCCGCCGCGCGGACCGTCGAGCTCCACAGCGCCGGGCCGATCCGGTCCGCCGGCAGTGGCGGGAAGAAGTGGTCGCCCTGCCCGGCGTGGCAGCCGAGCGAGATCAGCGTGGCGCGCTGGATCGCCCCGGTCACGCCCTCCGCCACGACCCGCAGGTCCAGCGCCCGGGCGATCTCCAGCGTCCCCCGCACCACCGCCGAGGCCTGCGGCGAGGACAGCAGCCGCTCGGTGAACGTCGCGGCGATCTTCACCTCGTGCACGGGCAGCCGGGCCAGGTGCGACAGCGAGCTCCACCCGGTGCCGAAGTCGTCCAGCGCCAGCCGCACGCCGAGGTCGCGCAGCTCGTCCAGCACGCCGTCGACCACGGCCAGGTGGCTGACCACCGAGGTCTCGGTGATCTCCAGGGTGAGCCGCCCGGCCGGCACCCGGTGCCGGGACAGGGCCGCGGCGACCTCGCCCGGGAAGCCGCGGTCGAGCAGCGTGCGCGGCGACACGTTGATCGCCACCGGCACCTCGCTGCCCTGTCGGGTCCAGTCTGCGGCGCAGCCGAGCGCGCTGTCCAGCACCCGGCGGGTCAGGGCCGGCAGCAGCCCGGCGTGCTCGACGACCGGCAGGAACTCCTCCGGCGCGAGCGGTCCCCGGGCCGGGTGGTGCCAGCGCACCAGCGCCTCGGCGGCCAGCGCCTCGCCGGTGTTGAGGTCGACGATCGGCTGGTAGAGCAGCTCGATCTGGCCCATGTCCTCCTGCAGCGCCGCCCGCAGCTCGCTGGCCAGCACCAGCCGGCTGACGCTGCGCATGTCCCGCTCGGGCGCGTAGAAGTCGATCCGGCCGACCGTGCTGTGCACCGCGTGCAACGCCACCCCCGCCTGCCGCAGCAGCTCCGGCAGCTCCTCCTGGCCACGCGGCGCGTAGGCGATGCCGGCGACGCTGGACAGGCTGAGCGCGGTGCCGCCGACCGCGGCCGGGCTGGCCACCGCGCCGAGCAGCGCGTCCGCCCGGTGCGAGGCCTGCGCCGGGTCGGTCAGCTTCGGCAGCAGGACGGCGAACTCGTCGCCCTCCAGCCGGGCTACCAGCTCGCCGGGCAGCAGCGCGTCCGCGAGCCGGCCGGCGGTGTGCACCAGGACGGTGTCACCGGCGGCGTGCCCGAGCGTGTCGACGATCTCCCGGAACCCGCTGATGTCGATGAGCAGCATCGCGGCGTCCACCCGGGCGGCGGCGGTCTCGGCGAGCGCGGCCCGGCCCTGCACCTGCAGCCCGGCCCGGTTGAGCAGCTTGGTCAGCGGGTCGTGGGTGGCCTCGTGCTGCGCGGCCGCGTGCCGGCCCGCGTTGACCAGCGCGGAGTGCAGCTCGGCGGCGACCGCACCGAGCATCGCCTGCTCCCGGTCGCTGAGCGAGACGGGGGCGCCGAAGCGGAGTCGCAGCATCCCGAGCGGGGCGGCGTCCGATCCGATCGGGCGCTCCACGATCGCGGCGTCGTCGTCGTCGGTCGCCCCCGCGGCCGGGCCGTCGTAGTCGACGCCGTGCTCGTTCCCGCGCACCAGCCGGCCGTCGGCCAGCTCGACCTCGGCCCGGTCGGCGCTGAACAGCCGGGTCGCTTCGGCGGTGGCCCGGGCCAGCACGACCCGCTCGTCCAGGTCGGCCAGCGATCGGGTGGCATCGAGCAGGCCTTGCCAGGACTCCCGCTCGTCCCGGCCGCGAAGCCGGGCCTCGTACGTCTGCTGCAGGAAGAACAGCAGCGCGGGCAGCACCAGCATGACCCGCGGGTCGACCCGCACCAGCACGACCGCCAGCAGGGCGGCGGTGACGTTGCCGGCCAGGCTGAGCAGCTTGATGCCGAAGCCACTGAGGAAGACCCGGTACGGCGAGCGACCCTGCGACAGCCCGACGGCCACCGCCGCGCCGAACTCGGTCAGCTGGCTGAAGACGATTGCTCCGACCACCAGTGCGACGACGTCGCCGAGCCGGCGCACGTCCAGCGGAAGACCGGTCAGCGCGCCCACGACGAGGACCACCACCGCGGCCACGAACGTGTCCATGGACGCGTTGAAGAATGCCTTGACCGGCTGCCTGCGGTGCCGGACGAACTTCGACACGCAGCCGAGGGCGATCGCCGGCACCACCCACGCCGGCGGCAGCAGCGCGAGCCCGACCACCACGGCTGCCTCGGTCCAGCCGATCAGCACCAGCTGGCTTCCGATCCGCATCGTCAGCCAGGCGAGGCTGGCCATCGCGAACAGCGCGGCGCAGGCGGCGAACTGCCACCAGACCGGGGCGGGCCCGTGGACCGCCTGCCAAAGGCTGACAGTCACCGCTGCGACGGCCGCCACCGCGACCGCCGTCACCAAGACGTACAGCGAACGCGGCAGGCCCGCACGTGGTCTCACAGCGGACGCACCGGTCACGAATGCTCCCTCTGGCCGACTTTGCAGCCGATCGTATCCGCCGATCGCCGGAGTGGCGCTGCCCGTCGCCATCACCCACTCCAACGGGGGACCGGCACGGACGGTGCCGGTCGCCTCGACTCTCCGTTACTACGCACAAAGTCTGCAATGTGGGCGGGGTCAGCCCCAGTTGCCACCGTCGAACCGCATGGTTGTGCACCTCCCGAAACAGCCCTGTGATATATCGGTTTTGGCTACGTGCTCTTCTTGATCAGCCCCAGTTGCCGCCGTCGAAGCTCATGGCCGGGGTCACCTCCGTTCGGTGCGGTTGGGTGCGGGTGTCGGGACGGGGGTTCAGCCCCAGTTGCCGCCGTCGAAGCTCATGGCCGGGGTCACCTCCGTTCGGTCGCGGTTGGGTGCGGGTGTCGGGAGGGGGGTTCAGCCCCAGTTGCCGCCGTCGAAGCTCATGGCCGGGGTCACCTCCGTTCGGTCGGTTGGGTGCGGGTGTCGGGGGGGGGGTTCAGCCCCAGTTGCCGCCGTCGAAGCTCATGGCCGGGGTCACCTCCGTTCGGTGCGGTTGGGTGCGGGTGTCGGGAGGGGGGTTCAGCCCCAGTTGCCGCCGTCGAGACGCACGTCGATCACCCCCTCACCACAGCGGGAGGGGGTCGGGCAATGGGATGGGCGTGGTCTGGTACTCACTGCGCACACCCCCTCTCTCGGGGAGGCGTTCTCGACGAGAACGCGAGGAAGAGGAGGCGTACGCGACGTCGCCGCCCCGTACGGTCGAACTCAGCCTAGATTTACGCCCGTTCGGCGGTACACCGCCGTCGGGCGCAACTCTTCGTAAGTTGGGTCAAAAGGCAGCTACTGAGCGCTTTGTCAACTCACCGCAGGTGATGGAGACGACAGGAAGCGGCGACCAGCGCCGCTGAGCGACAGGGCGGCGGCGACGCCGAGCACGCCGGCGACACCGATGACCACGCCCGGAGAGGTCAGCTCGGCGCACGCGCCAGCCAGCGCGATGCTGATGCCCTGCCCGGCGACCAGGCCGGCGGAGACCAGGCCGAACGCCTGGCCGCGTCGCTCGGCCGGCAACGCCTGCATGAACGCGGCGTTGGCCGGCAGGTTGTAGGTGGTGCCGATCCCGGAGATCACCAGCAGCCCGACGGCGAGGGGCAGCGGCGGCGTGGTGAAGAAGACCACCAGCGGCAGGCAGCTCATCACCGCGAGCCAGCCCATCACCTCGAGCCGGGTCGCCGGGCGCACCATCCGGGACAGCACGACGCCGCCGACCACCGAGCCGATCGGTTGGGAGGCGAGCAGCAGGCCGATCGCGGTCGAGTCACCCTTCGCGTAGGGGGCGGCGAGTCCCTCCGGCACCACCCAGAACGTGGCCAGCCAGCCGAGCAGCACCAGCCCGCGCAGCCGCGGGTCGCCGAAGACGACCTTGGCCCCGGTCTTCATCCGCTCCCAGCTGTTACCGAGCTGGACGCTCGCGATCGCCCCGTGTACCCGCACGCCGAACCGGACCAGGGTCGCGGAGACCAGGAACGACAGCGCGTTCACCAGCAGGGCGTCGCGCGGGCCGATCAGCCGGATCAGCGCGCCGCCGGCAGCGAAGCCGACCACCTGGGCGGCCTGGATGGTGAGCTGGTTCATCGCGGAGGCCAGCACGTAGCGGTCGTCCGGCAGCACGTCGACCAGCAGCGACGCCCGCGCCGACAGGAACGGCGACTCGGCCAGGATGACCACGAACAGCAGCGACGCCAGGGCGACCAGCGGCATCCCCGGCACGGCCATGAGCGCGACCAGCACGGCGCTGGTCAGCTGGCAGCTGACCATCACCGCGCGGCGGGGGAGGCGGTCGGCCAACCCGCCCAGCAGCGGACCGCCCACCAGCCACGGCAGGTAGGTCACCGCGTAGACCAGCGCGGTCAGGAACGAGGAGCCGGTCTCGGAGAAGACCAGGGTGGCGATCGCGACGCGGGCCAGCTGGTCGCCGGTCAGCGAGATCGCCTGGGCGATGAACAGGGCGGTGAACTGGCGTTCGGAGAACAGCGATCGGTAGGTGGCTGGCTCAGCCGGCAAGCCG
Organism: uncultured Actinomycetota bacterium; assembly: GCA_963728945.1. GTDB lineage: Bacteria > Actinomycetota > Actinomycetes > Mycobacteriales > CADCTP01 > CADCTP01. The sequence goes on from CAVSMA010000001.1 coordinate 754,479, forward strand.
CGCTTGCTCTCCTCCACGGTCACCGGCTCACCACCCTCCTCGACTCTCTTGGCCCAGTCTGATGCAGATCGTCATCTGAGCGAAGAGCCTAAGGGATGTCTGTTCGTTGGGGCAGAGTGGTTTCACCCGAACGGCCCGCTCGATTCACGAACTGTAGTCGGCCACGCGGCGCACGATCAGGTCGACGATGTCGCGCGCCGCGGCCTCGACCGCTATCTCGACCCAGGCCCCCGGCGTCGCAGGGGTGACAACGGTCGCACCGCGAGTGTCGTCGTCCGAGCAGTCGACCGTGATCGTCGCCGGTCGGGTGCGCAGCAGGTCGGGCCGGAGCACGGCGGTGACCGCGACCGCGTCGTGCACGGCCAGGGTGGCGACTCCGGTCTTCTGCCGTTGCCGTTCGGCTTCCGGGCGGAGCATCGCGGCCGCCGCCTGCCCGGCCGCCCGCCCACCGGCCAGCGACTGCAGGTCCGCCTCGGTGAACGGAACCGTCAGCGTCAGGTCGAGCCCGATCATCATGGTCGGCACCGGCCGGTCGAGGCCAGGGTCGGTGAGCACCCGGTACGCCGCCTCCGGGTCGGACCAGACATTGAACTCGGCCGCCGCGGTGCTGTTGCCGCCCGCCGCCGAGCCGCCCATGATCACCACCCGGCCGAGCGTCGCCGCCACCTCCGGATGCACCGCGTAGAGCAGCGCGATGTTGGTCAGCGGGCCGATCGCGACCAGCGTGACCGGCTCGGGTGAACCGCCGATCGCGTCGGCGAGCAGGTCGATCGCCGGCCGCGGGTCCGGCTCGGCCGCGGGCTCCGGCAGCGTCGCCCGGTTCACCCCGTCCTCGCCGTGCACCTGCTCCGCCCGGCCGGGCGAGGTGCGCACCAGCGGGCGACCGGCACCGGCGGCGACCGGCACGTCGGACCGGCCGGCGAGGGCGAGCAGCCGGCCGGCGTTGCGGGTGGTGTGCTCGAGCGTGACGTTCCCGGCCACCGTGCTCACGCCGAGCAGCCGCAGCTCAGGGCTGGCGCAGGCCAGCAGCAGCGCGACGGCGTCGTCGATGCCGGGGTCGCAGTCGACGACGATCGGGACGGGGCTTTCCACCGGGTCGGTCACCGGTCCTCCAGGCTGTCCAGGTCGGCGGGTCGGGGCAGGGACGGCTGGGCACCGGACCGGCTGGCCGCGACCGCGCCGGCCAGACAGGCCCGGCGCAGCGCGGCGTCCCGGTCCAGCCCGGCCAGCAGGCTTACCACCAACGCACCGATGAACGCGTCGCCCGCGCCGGTGCCGTCGACCGCGGCCACCGCCGGCGCCCCGGCCCGGGCCACCTCCCGGCCGCGGGACCGCAGCACCGCGCCGTCCGCGCCGGCGGTCACCGCGACCAGCGCGGCCCGGTCGAGCCCCGGCACCGCGGCGAACTCGGCCCGGTTGGCGACGACGAGGTCGGCCCGGTCGAGCACCTCGGCCGGCACCTCGGCCGGCGGCGCCGTGTTGAGGCAGAACAGGGCGCCGCGCGGGGTCGCCGCGGCCGCCGCCGCCACCGCGTCCGTCGGCACCTCCAGCTGGCAGAGCACCGCGTCGGCGCCGGCCAGCCGGCCGGGATCGACCGCGAGCCGGGCATTCGCACCCGGCACCACGACGATCGTGTTCTCGCCCGCGTCGTCGACCGTGATGAGCGCCACGCCGGTCGGCGCGTCCACCCGGCGCACGCCGGTCAGGTCGACCCCGTCGGCCCCGAGCAGGGCGAGCGCCTCGCCGGCCGCCTCGTCGGCGCCGACCGCGGCGAGAAGCGCCACGTCAGCGCCGAGTCGGCGGGCGGCCAGGGCCTGGTTCGCGCCCTTGCCGCCGGGCACCCGCCGGTAGTCGGTGGCCGTGGTGGTGTCGCCGCCGCCCGGCAGCCGGCGCACCCGAGCGACCAGGTCGAGGTTCACGCTCCCGACGACGACGAGCCGCATGCCGCGACACCCTGCCAGAGAATTTGACAGGATCAGTGACGTGTTCACGACTCGGCCGGTCCTCTCCGGGACGTACGGGATGGTTGCGACAACCCACTGGTTGGCTACCGCGGCCGGCATGGCGGTGCTCGAATCGGGCGGCACCGCAGCCGACGCCGCCGCGACCGCGGGGTTCGCCCTGCACGTGGTCGAGCCGCACCTGAACGGGCCCGGCGGCGACATGCCGCTGATCGTGGGCAAGGCCGGCGACCCGGAGCCGGCGGTGCTGTGCGGGCAGGGCACGCTGCCGGCCGCCGCGTCCACGGCCCGGTTCCGGGACGAGCTCGGGCTGACGATCGTGCCCGGCACCGGTCCGCTGGCCGCTGCCGTGCCGGGCGCGTTCGGCGCCTGGATCGAGCTGTTGCGGGCGCACGGCCGGCTGCCGCTGCGCGACGTGCTGTCGTACGCGATCGGCTACGCGGCCGACGGGCACCCGGTGCACCCGCGGGTGGCGGGCACGATCGCCTACTGCGAGCCGCTGTTCCGGGACCACTGGCCCACCTCCGCCGACCGCTGGCTGCCGGCGCCGGCACCGGGCGAGCGGCTGCGCCAGCCGGCGCTGGCCGAGACCTACCGGCGGCTGCTGGCCGAGGCGGAAGCCGCCGGGGCCGACCGCGAGGCGCAGCTCGAGGCCGCCCGCCGGGCCTGGTACGAGGGGTTCGTCGCGGAGGCGATCGACACGTTCTCCGCCAAGGCGTGGATGGACGACTCCGGCAGCCCGCATGCCGGCCTGCTCACCGGCGACGACCTGGCCGGCTGGCGGGCGACCTGGGAGCGGCCGGTCACCCTGGACTGGCGCGGGCTGACCGTCGCGAAGCCGTCCGCCTGGAGCCAGGGGCCGGTGCTGCTGCAGCAGTTGGCCCTGCTCGGCGACGGCGACCTGCCGCCCGCCGGCAGCGCCGAGCTGATCCACCGGGTGGTCGAGGGAGCCAAGCTGGCGTTCGCGGACCGCGAGGCCTACTACGGCGACGTCCCGGACGTTCCGCTGGCCGACCTGCTCTCGCCGGCCTACGCCGACGCGCGCCGGGCGCTGATCGGCGCCGAGGCGGCCGGCGGGATGCGGCCGGGCTCGCCCGGCGGGCGCACGCCGGTGCTGCCGCCGTACCGGACCACGTTCGAGGACTTCTCCGCCGCCGGCACGGGGGAGCCGACCCTGGCCGAGCCGGACCGCGGCGACACCTGCCACGTCGACGTGGTCGACCGGTGGGGGACCATGGTCTCCGCGACCCCGTCCGGCGGCTGGCTGCAGAGCGCGCCGACGATCCCGGAGCTCGGCTTCTGCCTCGGCACCCGCGGGCAGATGACCTGGCTCGAGGAGGGACTGCCGTCGACGCTGCGGCCGTCCCGCCGGCCGCGGACCACGCTGTCGCCGACGATGGTGGTGCGCGACGGTGAGCCGGTGATGGCCTGCGGCACGCCCGGCGGCGACCAGCAGGACCAGTGGCAGCTGTGCTTCCTGCTCGCGCACGTCGTCGGCGGCCTCGACCTGCAGGCGGCGATCGACGCGCCGGCCTGGCACATCACGTCGTTCCCGGCCTCGTTCGCGCCGCGGCTGGCGGTGCCCGGTGAGGTCGTGGTCGAGGACCGAGTGGGCCCGGACGTGGTCGCCGAGCTGGAGCGGCGCGGCCACCGGGTCACGGTCCTGGACGGCTGGTCGCTGGGACGGCTGTCCGCGGTGACCCGCGACCCGGCGACCGGCGTCCTGTACGCCGCCGCCAACGCCCGCGGGATGCAGGGGTACGCCGCGGGTCGCTGAGTCTGGCGACGGTCCGCATCCGCACGGACACTGGCAACCGTGGCGGACGTGCTCAGTTCCGGGCCGGAGCCAGGCGGCCCGTCGCGTCCCCGCCGGCGCTGGACCACTCCGCTGGCCGGCGTGCTGGCCGCCGCGGTCGCCGCGTACCTGGCCCTGCACGCGGGTGGCGGGACGGTGAAGCGGGCCGCCGAGCCCACGCCGTCCGCGCCGACCCCGACCGGCCCCCCCACCCCGGCCACCTACCGGCTGCACGGCGACCCCGGACCCGGACCGGCCGGCGTGCGGATCCTCGTCGGCGGCCGGCGGCCGGCCGTGCTCGACGCCGGCACCGGCCGGCTGGCACCGCTGCCGATCCACGCCGGCCCGGTCGACGTGGCCGAGCTCGACCACGCCGGCGGGACCACGACCGTGGTGCTGCACAACCCCTACCGGCTGCGGTCCCGGGCCGTGGCGGTCGACCGGAGTGGCAAGGCGGTCGCGGTGGGACAGGTGCTGGACGTCCTCCCGCTGCGGGACGGGAGCGTGCTGGCCGAGGACTGCGGCGACCCCGGCGGCACCGGCCCGTGCACGCTGACCGGGTACGCGCCGACCGGCGCCGTGCTCTGGCGGCGGGCCGAGCCGCGCCCGGTCGACCTGGTCCGCGACACCCCGTACGGGTTGCTGGTCCGGACCTTCGACGGCCCGCGCGGTGGGGTGGTCCAGCTGGAGGAGCCGCGGTCGGGAGCCGCGTACCGGGTGATCGGACGGGCGGCCGGGGTGCTCGGCGCCGACGACCGGCAGGTGGTGTTCGCGCCGGCGTCCTGCGCGACCGAGTGCGACCTGGTGCTCGCCGACCTCGACACCGGCTCGTCCCGCTTCCTGCCGGAGAACCCGGGCTCGCCCACCGTGGCCGCGTTCTCCCGGGACGGTCGCCGGGTCGCGATCGGGTACGCCGGCATGGTGCCGGACGACCGCAGCGCGGAACCGCGGCGGGACGGTTACGTGGTGGTGATCGACCTGCAGCGGTCCGACGTCGGGCAGCTCGTGCCGGAGGTGACCACCGGGCCGGCCAGCGCGGCGCTGCCGGTGTGGGCCCCGGACGGCCAGTTGCTGCTCGCGGTGCCGACCGACGGCTCCGGCTCCGGCCGGGTGGTCGCCTGGCGGCCGGGCGCGCCCAGGGTGACGATCCTGCCGGTCGGCCTGAGCGGCTTCTACGGCCTGCCCGGCCAGGCCGCCGCGCTCAGCTGACCTGCTCGGGCGCGGGGTCGTAGCCCCAGCTGTCGGAGATCCGCACCGCGATCACCGCGGCGTCGTCGGTGCGCGGGCCGGTGAGCAGCTCGTCCAGCAGCCGGTCGCACAGCCTCGCGACGCCGAGGACCGGGTCGTGGCCGGCGACGAGCGCGCAGAGCCGGGCGACGCCGGCGTCCACGTCGGTCTCCCGGTCCTCGACCAGCCCGTCGGTGTAGAGGATCAGCGTCGAGCCGCGCGCGATGAACGCGCTGCCGTCCGGCCGGCCGCCCTCGGACGAGCCGCCCGGGGCTCCGATGAGCACCGACTTGCCGCCGTCGAGCACCTCGACCGCGCCGTCGCGGCGCTGCACCACCGGCGGCAGGTGCCCGGCGTTGGCATACCGCAGCAGCGCACCGCCCTCGACCGGCAGCAGCCGCCCGTACACGCAGGTCGCCAGCTGGGCCATGCCGAGGCCCTGCACCAGCCGGTCCAGCCGCTCGAGCACCTCCGACGGTCGGTGCCCCTCCCACGCGTACGACCGGAGCACCGAGCGCAACTGGCCCATCGCGGCCGCGGCGATGAGGTCGTGCCCCATCACGTCGCCGACCGCGACGCCGACCGAGCCGTCCGGCAGCGGCAGCACGTCGTACCAGTCGCCGCCGACGTCGGCCCGCTCGGAGCCGGCGAAGTAGTGCGCGGAGATCTCCAGCCCGGCCACCGGTGGCACCCGCGGCAGCATGCTGCGCTGCAGCGCGACCGCGACCTCGTGCTCCTTGCCGAACAGCTGGGCGTTGTCGACGGCCAGCCCGGCCCGCCGGCCGATGTCGACCGCCATCGACAGGTCCTCCTCGTCGTACCGGCGGTCGGTCCGGGTCAGGCCGAGCGACAGCGCGCCGAGCACCCGGCTGCGCGCCCGGAGCGGCACGACCATGCCGGAGGTCACGCCGACCTCGCGGAGCAGTGCCAGCCGCTCGGGCGGCCCGGCCAGCTCGGCCAGCCGGTCGTCGTCGAGCTCGGAGTAGAGCTGCGGCTGGCCGGCGGCGAGCACGGCGGCGACCGCGCCGCCGCGCACGCCCGCGGTCGGCGGCACCGCCCGCAGCGCGGCCACCCGGCCCGGGTCCTTGTGCGCGACCGCGACCCGGCGCACGCCGCCCTTCGGCTCGGCCAGGTCGACCGCGCACCAGTCGGCGAACGCCGGCACCAGCTCGGCGGCCATCCGGTGCAGTGCCTCGCCGGCGTCGAGCGTGGTCGACAGCGCCGCGCTCACCCCGGCCAGGACGGCCAGCCGGCCCTGCGCCCGCTCGGTGGCCCGGTATGCCTCCTCGCGCTCGGCCTCGGCCTGCACCCTGGCGGTGACGTCGGCCTGCACGCCGACGAAGTTGGTCAGCCGACCCGCCCCGTCGAACACCGGGGACATCGAGACCTCGTTCCAGAACGCGGTGCCGTCCTTGCGGTAGTTGACCAGCGTGACGGTGATCGACTGGTGCGTGTCCAGCGCCTCCCGCATCGCCAGCACCGTCTCCCGGTCGGTCGCCGCTCCCTGCAGGAACCGGCAGTTCCGGCCGGTCGCCTCGTCGAAGCGGTAGCCGGTGATGCGGGTGAACGCCGGGTTGACCCAGACCAGCGGGTTGTCCGGAAGGCCGGGGTCGCTGATCGTGAACGAGACGTCGGTGGCGAGCACGGCGCGGTCGCGCAGGCCGGACAGCACGTCCTCGACCGCTCGGCTGCCGGCGGAGGCGTCGGCGAGCCGGAAGAAGACGACGAGCGCCCGGTCGGACAGCCCGGGGGCGTCGGTGAGCGGGAAGCCGGTCACCCACAGCGGCTCACCGGCCCGGACCACGCCGGAGTCGCGGGCGGCGGTGACCGACTCGCCGGCCACCGGCTTGCCGGACGCGATGCGGGACAGCGAGGAACCGGTGTCGGACAGGCTCAGGCCGGCCGAGTCGCGCAGCCCGGCGATCCGCGACCACTCGTTGATCTTCACCGGCAGGCCGACGTCCGGCGCCATGAGGATGGCCTGCCGGTTCGCGTACGTGACCTCGCTGCGGTCGAGGTCGACCAGCAGCATCGCCGCCGGGGAGTCGTGCAACACCCGCGGCAGCAGCTCGACGAGGGCGGGCTTGGTCCCCCCCGAAACCGCGGTGTCCGCCAACGAGCGCCGCCCTTCCAGTGCTTCCTGCCGGGTTCCGATCGGATCCAAGGCTAGTGCCCGTGCCCGGGCGTAGCCCAGTCCCGATGAGCACAGCCGATCACGGTCCGTCGACCTCCGCGTGCCGGTCCAGGAACGCGTACACCTCGGTGAGGTCGACGCCGCCGAAGGCGCCCGGCGGCACCGCGGCGAGCACGTGCGACTGGGCCCGCGGCGACGGCCACGCCATCCGGGCCCAGCGCCGGGCCAGCGGCGGCGGCGGGTCGGTGCAGCACGACGGGTCGGGGCAGCGCGACTCGGTGCGGTCCTGGGTGTCCCGCCCGCGGAACCAGCGCGACTCCACGTACGGCACGCCGACCGTGACCGCGAACGAGCCGCCCGGCTGCACGACCTGCTGGGTCCAGCAGAAGTACGTCCCCTGCGGGGTGTCGGTGTACTGCTGGTGGCCCGGGTAGTGCTCGACCGAGAACACCCGCCGGGCGGCCCAGAACCGGCACGCCGTTTGTCCCTCGATCGCCCCGTCGAGGTCGGCCGGGAACACCAGCCCGTCGTTCTCGTACGCCTTGTAGATCCGGCCGGCCTCGTCGGTGCGGAGGAAGTGCACCGGCAGGTCGAGGTGACGGGTCGCCACGTTGGTGAACCGGTGCGCGGCCATCTCGTCGGACACGCCGAACACGTCCCGGGCGTCCTCCACCGACAGCGCCCGGTCCGCCTTGGCCCGCGCCAGCAGCGGGACCAGCGCCTGTTCCGGCATGAGCACGGCGGCGGCGAAGTAGTTGGCCTCGGTGCGCTGGCGCAGGTGCTCGGCGAAGTCGGCCGGCTCGCCGTGCCGGAGCAGGAAGTGGCCCAGCGCCTGCAGCAGCACGCTGCGGGTGTCGTGGCCGCCGGTCCAGCTGCCCTGGGCCAGGTAGATCCGCCGGTTGCGGAGGTCGGCCACCGACCGGGTCGACGGCGGCAGATCCTTGACGTACCGCAGGCTGAAATCGCAGTGCGCGGCGATGTCGAGCAGCACGCGCTGGGTCAGCGCACCGGTGCCGGGATAGCCGCCTGCCTCGAGCGTGTCGGCGGCCAGCCGCTCGATGTCGGCGAAGTAGTTGTCCCTGGCCCGCATGTCGGCCCGCAGCTCCCGGTTGGCCGCGCGGGCCTCCTCCGGCGTCGCCACCACCCGCTCCGACTTGCGGCGCAGCTCCTCGTACAGGCCGACGAGGTGCTCGAGGACCACGGTCGGCAGCCGGGCGGTGGCCCGCAGCGGCGGCAGGGTGAGCGCGGCGTAGAGCGGATCCGCCTGGGCCCGCTCCAGGGCCAGCTCCAGCGCGGCCCGCTGGCTCGGCGGCTCCGGCCGGAGCAGCTGCTCGACGGGCACGCCGAGCCCGCTCGCCAGCGCGCCGAGCAGCCGCAGCGTCGGCTCCCGGCGCCCGTTCTCCACCTGGGACAGGTGCGGCGCCGAGCTGCCGGCGGCGTCGGCCAGCTGGGCCAGGGTCAGCCCCCGCTCCTGCCGCTCGTGCTTGATCCGCTGGCCGACCACCCGCGCGTCGAGCGGCGGTCGGTCCGGCTCAGATGTGACCGACATTCCTCGACTTCTTTTCGTTCACGAAACATCGCCCCTTCTTTCGCACCTGGAGCCTAGAGCTCGCGGGGTGCCGGTCACAAGACTCGACGGCAACGCGACCCGATCTCAGGAGGCGGTCATGGGACGTCAGTGCCCCGGCGAACTGTTCGACGGAACCCCTTGCAACTCCTACCAGTACGCCTGCCGGTCCTGCGACACCCACGGTTGCCGTGGCGACGGCTGCGAATGGCAGGCCTTCGAGGGTGCCGACTGCGACCGGTGCGGGGACGCGGTGGTCCGGGTGTTGGCCGCAGTGGCCTGAGAGGGGGAAAGATGTCGATCAAGGAAAACCCTCAGGGGGCTCCGCCCCCCGAGTGCCCCCCGGAGGGGCGGACGGCTGCCGCCGAGCTGGAGCGGGCCTGGCGAGCCGACCCGCGCTGGTCCGGCGTCGTCCGGCCGTACACGGGTGAGGACGTGCTGCGGCTGCGCGGCACGGTCCAGGAGGAGCACACGCTGGCCCGGCTCGGCGCGGAGCGGCTGTGGACGCTGCTGCACGAGCGGGACTACGTCCCGGCGCTGGGTGCGCTCACCGGCGGCCAGGCCGTGCAGAGCGTGAAGGCCGGCCTCGAGGCGATCTACCTGTCCGGCTGGCAGGTCGCCGCGGACGCCAACTCCGCCGGCCAGACCTACCCGGACCAGTCGCTGTACCCCGTCGACTCGGTGCCGAAGGTGGTCCGCCGGATCAACAACGCGCTGCTGCGCGCCGACCGGATCGAGCACAGCGAGGGCCGGCACGACCGCTACTGGCTGGCTCCGATCGTCGCCGACGCCGAGGCCGGGTTCGGCGGCCCGCTCAACGCGTACGAGCTGATGAGCGCGATGATCGCGGCCGGCGCCGCGGGCGTGCACTGGGAGGACCAGCTCGCCAGCGAGAAGAAGTGCGGCCATCTCGGCGGCAAGGTCCTCATCCCGATCAAGCAGCACATCCGGACGCTCATCGCGGCCAGGCTGGCCGCCGACGTGGCCGGGGTGCCGACCATCGTGGTCGCCCGGACCGACGCACTCGCCGCGACGCTGGTGACCAGCGACGTGGACGAGCGGGACCACCGGCCGTTGCTGACCGGGGAGCGGACCGCGGAGGGCTACCACCGCGTCCGCGCCGGGCTCGAGGCCGCGATCACCCGGGGGCTGGCCTACGCGCCCTACGCGGACCTGATCTGGTGCGAGACCTCGACACCCGACCTCGGCCAGGCCAAGGAGTTCGCCGAGGCGATCCACGCCCGGTTCCCGGACAAGCTGCTGGCCTACAACTGCTCGCCGTCGTTCAACTGGCGCCGGTACCTCGACGACTCCGACATCGCCCGGTTCCAGCGCGAGCTCGGCGCGATGGGGTACGCGTTCCAGTTCATCACCCTGGCCGGCTTCCACGCGCTGAACTACTCGATGTTCGACCTGGCCGCCGGCTACGCGGCCGAGGGCATGCCGGCGTACGTCCGGCTGCAGGAGGCGGAGTTCGCGGCCGAGGCCGCCGGCTACACCGCGACCCGGCACCAGCGCGAGGTCGGCACCGGCTGGTTCGACCTCGTCTCCACGGTCATCGACCCGGAGTCGTCGACGACGGCGCTGGCCGGCTCGACGGAGGCCGCGCAGTTCGCCGCCGCCCACTGATCGCCGCGAGCCGCCCCGGGGAGCAGTGCTTCGGGGGTGCCTTCTCCCCGGGCGGCCCGCGGTCCGCGGCCGGAATTCCCGTTGTCCCGCAACCGTTGTGAAAGCGTGCTGTTCTCCCGTACCAAGACCCAGCTCCCGACCGCCGAGACGGCGCTGCCGGGGCGTTCCGACTACCCGTTCGACGTGCCGGAGACCCACGTGGTCACCGGCAACCGCATCGTGCCGCCCTTCCCCGAGGGACTGGCCACCGCCGTGTTCGCGCTCGGCTGCTTCTGGGGCGAGGAGAAGGCCTTCTGGCAGGTCGACGGCGTCTGGTCCACCGCGGTCGGCTACACCGGCGGCATCACTCCCTACCCGACGTACGAGGAGGTCTGCTCCGGGCTGACCGGGCACGCCGAGGCGGTGCTCGTCGTCTACGACCCCGAGAAGGTCTCGTACGAGCAGCTGCTGCAGGTGTTCTGGGAGGCGCACGACCCGACCCAGGGGATGCGCCAGGGCAATGACGTCGGCACGCAATACCGGTCGGCGATCTACTACGCCGACGAGGAGCAGAAGAAGGCCGCCGAGGCGTCCCGCGACGCGTTCCAGCAGAAGCTGTCCGAGTCGGGCTACGGCACGATCACCACGGCGATCGAGCCGGTCGGGCCCTTCTACTACGCCGAGGCCTACCACCAGCAATACCTGGTGAAGAACCCGTTCGGCTACTGCCCCGACAACGGCACCGGCGTCAGCTGCCCCGTCGGCCTGTTCGCCAAGGACGCCTAGGGAGCCGCGCGCAGCGGGCGGTAGTCGGCCCGGTAGATCCGCTCGCCGGCACGCCGCAACAGCGCGTTCCGGGCCGGTGCCGGCAGCCCTCGGGTGCGGTCCCGGCGATGCGCCCGGGCCCGCACCCAGTCCGTCCGCGGCCGGCGCCGGGCGGTGAACGCGCCCAGCGCCTGGTCGACCGAGCCGTGGGTGGCCAACTCCTCGGCCAGCACGAGCGCGTCCTCGACCGCCATCGCCGCACCCTGCGCCATGTTCGGGGCGGTCGCGTGCGCCGCGTCGCCGACCAGCACCACGCGACCCGTCGGCGGACCGGGCGGGACCGCCTCCTCGATCCAGCTCACGTAGGCGCCGGCGGGGTCGCCGAGCCGGTCGAGCGCGGCCGGCACCGGCCCGGCGTACCCGCCGAACAGGTCGCGCAGGTCGCCGGCGGCGTCGCTGTCGGCGTAGCAGTAGACCTCCTTCGCGCCGACCGGGACGAGCAGGAACGACGTACCCCGGCCGAGCAGCACGGTCCAGGCCTCGATGCCGGGCAGGTCGACCACGAACCGCCAGCTGAGCTGGCCGACCCGGCGTGGCGGGGCCGCGTCGCCGAGCAGCGCCCGGGTCGCCGACCGGATCCCGTCCGCACCGACGACCAGGTCGAGTTCGCGCCGGCTGCCGTCGGACAGCCCGACGGCGACCGCGGCCGGGCCCGGCTCGATCGCGGTCGGCTCCAGCCCGTGGGTCACCTCGACGCCGTCGGACAGCGCCCGATGCAGGTCCGCGCGGAGCATGCCGACACACGAACCGCAGCCGTCCCAGAACGCCGGGAGGTCCACGTCGGTGAGCACCCGGCCGCGGTGGTCGAGGATCCGCTGGGCGCGGATCGGGACCGCGTCGAGCCGGTCGAGGCCGAGCCGGGCCAGCGCCCGGGTCGCGTTGCCGGGCAGGTAGAGCCCGGTGCCACCGCGGTCCGGGCCGCTCGCGCGCTCCACCACGTCGACGCTGTGCCCGGCCCGGGTCAGCGCCCGGGCGGCGGCGAGACCGGCGATCCCGGCCCCGACCACGAGAATCCTCACCGCTGCCCTCCCCAGGGGACGTCGCTGGTATGAGGGTGTCGGGCCGGCCCTGGATACACGTTGCCGAAAGGTTGGCGCGGACCCGTACGGTCGGATCATGGGGCAGGTCCGCAACGCGCCCGCGGCACCGGAACCGCGCACCCGACCCGTCCGCGAGCTGTCATGACGGCTGTCATCCGCCCCTACCAGGACGGCGACCAGGCCGGCCTCGCCGCGATCATCGACGACGCGACGCCGCCGCTCTACCCGACGCGGCTTCATGCGCTGCACGGGCGCGACGAGGACGGGCACCGCTGGAAACGCACGCGGGTCGCGGTCGCCGCAGACGGCACGGTCGCCGGCGGGCTCGATCGTGCGCCGCCCGACCTTCCCTCGGCGCCGCTCCTCGTCGGCCTGATCGAGTGAGCGCCCCCGACGGCCTCGGGGGCCTCGGGCAAGGTCGGGGGCGGGACCGGATCCGAGCGGTCCCGCCCCCGACGTCTCAGTGCGCGGCCTTGAACGTGCCGACCAGGCCGTGCGTCTCGTTGCCGATGCCGGCGGAGAACCAGATCGCGTCCGTGCCGCCGGTCGTCGCGGTGCCGGGCAGCAGCGCCCAGAGCCGCTCGATCTCCACCGGCCGCCCGTTCTCGCCGCGGAGGAAGTCGCGGAAGTGCCACCTGTTCGGCTCGTACACGCCGATGTGGCCGTCGCCGAAGTTGCCGATGAGCAGCTTGCCGGTCAGCGACCCGAATCCGGCCGGGACCAGCGCGAGCCCCCACGGCGCGTTCAGCTCACCGCGGGCGGCGATCCGCTTCCAGTGCTTGCCGTCCAGGGTGAACCGGGTGACGAAGCCGAGCCCGCGGCCGTCCACGCTTCGCCCGGTCGCCGGGTCGACCTTCGCGTACGCGACGTAGACGAAGTCGCCCAGCGCCTGCACGTTGAACGGCGCGAACCCCTTCGGGATGTTGACCCCGCGGAACAGCCGCGGCGTGGTCAGCAGGTGGAACGACGAGTCGAACGCGTCGATCCGCCCCTGCGCGAAGTTGGCCGCGAGCAGTTCCGGTCCGGACGGCGTGTTGATCATCGTCAGCCCGGTGTAGGAGGCGCCCGGCGGGCTCGCGACGACGACCGAGTCGGTCGCCTCGGCCGCCGGGGTCCAGGCGCTGATCGCGCCGCCGAGCGTGGCGAAGATGAACCGGGCCGCGCCGGTCCCGAGCGAACCGGTCACCGCGAAGCCGGTCGTCGTGTTCGACACCTGCCCGGTCGGCGGCCCGCCGTGGATGGTGACCACCAGCGGGACGATTGCGGGCGGCACTGCCGGCGGCGCGCCGGAGAACAGCGACGCCGTGCCGGTGCCCTGGTTGGACGTCCACAGCGGGCTGGTCGGCAGGAACGACATGCCCCACGGGTTGACCAGGAGCGGGTCGGTCAGCGTCGCCATGCCCGGGATGTCCGAGACGATGTCGCTCTGCACGACCCGGGTACCTGAGCCCGGGCCGCTGTTGCCCCCCGATCCGGGAGCTCCCCAGGCTGCTTGCGCAGACCCCACCAAGCTGATCGTGGTGAGTGCGGCAAGTGCTGCGACGGTGCGTCGTGCGTGCACGGTGCCTCCTCGAAGGTGGTGGAACGTCCTCGGTCCCACACCACCTCGTACACACGGCTGACGCACAGCAGGCGTTCAGCTTCGGTGAAGGTGGCCATCAGGCCCTGAACCGGCGCGCCTAGGCTGCGCGGCATGGGACTGATCGAGGAACTGGCCACCCGGCTCGATCGGGTCGAGGCCGAGCTCGCGCTGCACCGGCTGGTGAACGACTACTGCATCGGCGCCGACCACCGGGACCTGACCCGGTGGCAGCAGGTGTGGACGCCGGACGCGGTCTGGCAGACCAGTCCCGACCGTGCGTACCGGGGGATCGAGGAGATCACCGCCGCGGTCACCGGCCAGTGGCAGGCGTTCCCGATCATGCAGCACTCGACCGTCAACCACGTGGTCGATGTGGCCGGCGAGACCGCCACCGGGCACTGCGACGTGATCGTGCAGATCCAGCTCGGCGACGGGCGCTGGCTCGTCGGGGGCGGCGCCTACGAGGACGAATACCGGCGGGAGGCAGGCGTCTGGCGGATCGCCAGGCGTACGGTCTCCCGCCCGTTCGACCTGCCCCCGATCCCGGCAGAGACCGGCACCGGAGCCACCGCGGCGGGATGAGCTCAGCCGAGCCGGACGGCGTACCGGTCGTGCAGCTCGGTCCAGCCGTGCTCGAGCGCGTCCTGGCCCCGGACCGGCGGCACCGGGGCGCCGGCGAGCAGCCGTTCGAGCACGTCGAAGCAGAGGTGCCAGCCGGCGGCCGCCCTCGGCAGGTCGTCGCGGGAGCCGACGCGGTGCCGCAGTGTCAGCCGGGTGCCGCCGTCGCTCGGTGCCAGCTCCCAGCGCAGCTCGTCCGTGCCCCAGGTGTACTCCAGCAGCGCCGGCGGCTCGGCCCTGGTCACCGTCGCGGCCAGGTCCGTCCGCTCGCCGTCGACGCCGTCGATCATCGTCAGCGTGGCCGCGCCGGTCGCGCCGAGGTCGCGGCCGGCGGTGAACGGTGCCCAGGCCAGCAGCTGCTCCGGCTCGGTCAGCGCGGCCCAGACGGCCGCCGGCGGGTGCCGCAGGTCCCGGACCACGACCAGGACCCAGCCGTCCGGGGTCGACTCCGCGTACGCGTTCACCTGCTGCCCTCCTGCCCGTCGAGGTGCCGCTCCAGGGCATCGAGGTGCCGATCCCACAGCACCCGGTATGGCTCCAGCCAGCTCGCGAGCGCCGCGAACGGCGCCGCCTCCAACCGGTAGATCCGCTGCTGGGCGGCGACCCTGGCCGAGACGAACCCGGCTTCCCGCAGCACCTTGAGGTGCTTCGACACGGTGGGTTGGGGCAGGTCGAGCGAGCCGACCAGCTCGCCGACGTTCCGCTCCGCCCCGCGCAGCTCGGTCAGGATCCGTCGCCGCGTCGGCTCTGCCAGCACGACGAACGCGTCTCCGGTCACGGCACCGAGCATGCGCGAGCAGGCATATACCTGTCAAGGCATGTACGTCAGCTCGGCGGCTCGTCCTTACCGGACTCCTCCGCAGCGTCCGCCTCCTCCTTCGTGTGGTGGACGGCGCCGTCGGCGTGCTCGGGCGGTCCGTACACGGTGTAGAGCACGAGCGGATTGGGCCCGGTGTTGACGAAGTTGTGCTTGGTCCCGGCCGGAACCGTGACCAGGTCGCCCGGCTCCACCTTGCGCTTCTGGCCGCCGACCCTGGCCTCGCCGACCCCGCTGACGAAGCTGAGCACCTGGTCGGTGTCCTCGTGCACCTCTTCGCCGATCTCGCCGCCGGCCGGGATCGTCATGATCACCAGCTGGGTGTGCGACCCGGTCCACAGCACGCGCCGGAAGTCCGGGCTCTTCTCGGCGACGGTGGCGATGCTGAAGTGGTTCATGCGCCTACCTGTCCCCCCGCCGGCCGCCGACCAACCACGGGCGGCCGGGTCCGGAGGACCGGACCCGGCCGCGATGACGATCCTCAGCCTCGCTTGCGGGTGGCGTAGTCGCGGTGCCGCGCCGGCGGCGGAGGCGGCTTCTGCCCGGCCTTCGTCGGCATCCGCCCGGCGGGGACGGCGCCACCGCGGGCGGCGGCCCGCCGCTCGCGCCGGTTGAGCGGGACCTCGGGCTGCTGGTCCTGGTATTCCTCGTGGTCCTCGTGGTCCTCGTGGTCCTCGTGGTCCTGGGGTTCGAGTGTGTGTGCACGCATAAGGGCCTCCTGCGGAGGACGGGGGCGTGCCGGCGGTGGCTGAGCGACGGCAGCGACGGACCGGTGGACGCCCGTGGGCGGCTGGATTCGCTGTGGCGCCGGTCGGATGAGCCGAACCCGGCGCGGGGCGCACGACCGCGCCCGTCCTCAGTCGGTCACCGGACCAGAATGCGCGCCGACTCGCCCGGCCGCAACGGAAATAGCCGGCTGGCGCCCTGACCTCCGACTTTCGTCTGTGTCGGGCCGCAGCGACGCCGACCTACCGTCGCTGCCATGAGCACGCTTGCGCCGACCCGCCGCCGGTGGGCCGGCTCGACCATCGCCGCCGTCTCGGGGTCCGCGCTGGTCTCGCTGGGCATCCTGTCGGTGCAGGGCGAGTGGGGATCGTTCGGCTCGTGGCCCAGCTTCGCCGCGGTCGTCGACATCGTCGTCGGCCTGTTCAGCATCGGGCTGCTGTTCGCCGGCCGCCACCGCCCGGTACGGGTCGCGCTCGTGCTGTCCGCGCTGCTCACCGTCTCGGCCGCGACCACACCCGCCGCCGCCACCGCCACCCTGTGGGTCGCGCAGCGCCGCCGGCTGCCGGTCGCGATCGGGGTGGCGCTGGCCGGCGTGGCTGGCCAGCTGATCCGCGCCGCGTGGCGGCCCACCCCGGACCGGTCGATCGTCCTGTGGACGGTCGTCATCGCCGCCTCGTACGCGGCGCTGGTCGGCTGGGGCGCGCAGAACCAGGCCCGGCGCGCGCTGCTCTCCTCGCTGGAGGACCGGGCCCGGCGGGCCGAGGAGGACCAGGCGCACCGCATCACCGAGGCACGGCGGGCCGAGCGGACCAAGATCGCCCGGGAGATGCACGACGTGCTCGCGCACCGGCTGTCCCTGCTGGCCGCGTACGCCGGGGCGCTGGAGTTCCGGCCGGACGCGCCGCCGGACGAGCTGGCCCGCGCCGCCGGGGTGATCCGGGACGGCGCCCACCAGGCGCTGGAGGAGCTGCGCGAGGTGATCGGCGTGCTCCGGGACGACCCGGCCGAGCCGGAGCCGGACCGCCCACAGCCGACCCTGTCCGACCTGCCCCGGCTGCTCGACGAGGCCCGCGCCGCCGGCACCCCGGTCCGGCTGGACGACCGGCTGGCCGACGCCGGTACGGTGCCTGACGTGCTGGGCAGGACCGTCTACCGCGTCGTCCAGGAAGGCCTGACCAACGCGCGCAAGCACGCGCCCGGGCAGGAGACGACCGTCCTGCTCGGCGGCCGGCGCGGGCGCAACCTGCTGGTCGTGGTCATCAACCGCACCGGCGAGGGCGGCACCGACGCCGGCCGGATCCCGGGCAGCGGGAGCGGGCTGGTCGGCCTGCGCGAGCGGGTGCAGCTCGCCGGCGGCCGGCTGGACGCGAGGTCCGCCCACGGACGGTTCCGGCTGTGGGCGGTGCTGCCGTGGCCGGCGTGAAGGTGCTCATCGTTGACGACGACGCGCTGGTCCGAGGCGCGCTGCGGATGATGCTGTCCGGCTCGGACGGGATCGAGGTGGTCGGCGAGGCCGGCGACGGCGACGAGGTGACCGCGGCGCTGGCCGAGCACCGGCCGGACGTCGTGCTGATGGACATCCGGATGCCGCGGCTGGACGGGATCAGCGCGACCGCCACCCTGCGCCGCCGGCCCGACCCGCCGTATGTGATCGTGCTGACGACCTTCGACGCCGACGAGAACGTGCTGCGGGCGCTGCGGGCCGGGGCCAGCGGCTTCCTGCTCAAGGACACCCCGCCGGCCCGGATCGTCGAGGCCGTGCAGCGGGTCGCGGCCGGCGAGGAGATCCTCTCGCCGACCGTGCTGCGCCGTTTCCTGGCCCGGTTCGCCGCCGACGGCGGCTCCGCCGACCGGGCCAGGGCCGACTTCGCGAAGCTGACCGAGCGGGAGGCGGACGTGGTCCTCGCGGTCGCCCGGGGCCGCACCAACCAGGAGATCGCCGAGGAGCTCTTCCTGTCGGTGGCGACCGTGAAGACCCATATCTCGCACGCGATGACCAAGCTCGACCTGGCCAACCGGACCCAGCTGGCGTTGCTCGCGCACGACGCCGGCCTGGTGTAGGCGGACCGTCCGGGTCAGCCGATGTCGCGGCGGCGCAGGCCGACCGCGCCGACCGCGGCCAGCGCCGCGGCGACGGCGAGCAGCACCAGCAGCGGCACCGCCTGCGGGGTGTGCACCGGCGCGTCGCCGGCGTGCTGGAACGGCGAGGCGTCCAGCACCCAGTCCGGCAGGCTGAGCAGCTGGCCGACCTGGCCGAGCAGCAGGCACACCGCGAGCACCGCCCACGCGGCGGCGACCAGCCGCGGCATCGCGCCGACCAGCGCGGCGGCGAGCGCGCCAAGCACCCACACCGCCGGCACCTGCGCCATGGTGGCGCCGATCAGCCGGCCGATCTGGCCCGCGTCGCCGGTCCGCCAGGCGTGCACCAGGCCGAGCGCGGCGCCGGCGACCAGCAGCAGCCAGGCCGACCCGAGCGCGGCGACCAGCACGTGCCCGCCGCCCCAGCGCAGCCGTCGGACCGCGCCGGCCAGCACCGGCTCCGCCCGCTGCTCGGTCTCCTCGGTGCGCGCCCGCAGCACCGCCTGCACCGCGTACGCGGCCGCGACCAGACCGAGCAGCCCGACGATGAGCGACAGGTAGGTCGAGACGACGTCGGCGCCGCCGCCGAGCTTGTCGATGAGCTGCTTGGCCTGCGCGCCGTCGCCGAGCAGGTCGCCGACGTCGCTGGCGACCGCGCCGACCGCGGCACCGACGATCAGGTAGCCGGCGGTCCAGCCGAGCAGCGCGCTCCGCTGCAGCCGCCAGGCCAGCGCGACCGGCCCGGCCAGCCTCCGGTCGGCCACCGGCGGTCCCGGCCGCTGCGGCCGCAGCCCGGCGCCGGCGTCGCGCAGCGGCAGCAGCACCGCGGCCGCGACGAGCAGCCCGGCGGTCAGCAGCACGGGCAGCAGGAAGACCCACCAGCGCTCGCCGGAGAACGCCCGCACCTGCTGCGACCAGCCGATCGGCGACAGCCAGGACAGCCAGGAGGCGCCGGAGTCGCCGACCGCCCGCAGCAGGTAGGCGAGCCCGAGCAGCGCGCCGGCGGTCCCGGACGCGGCCCGGGCCACCGCGGCGACCTGCGCGGTCACCAGCGCGATCGCGCCGAACACCAGGCCGGCGGCGCCGATCGCCAGGCCGAGCGCCAGGGAGCCGGCCACCGGCAACCCGAGCGCGGCCAGCGCGGCCGCGGTCAGCAGCGCGATCGACACGTTCGCCAGCACCGCGACGAGGAAGCCGGCGACCGGCACCGCGTACCGCCCCACCGCGGCGGCGCCGACCAGCTCGGTGCGGCCGGCCTCCTCCTCGGCCCTGGTGTGCCGGACCACCAGCAGCAGGCTCATCAGGCCGGCCAGCACGGAGGCGAGCCCGGCCACGCGCCAGGCGGTCAGCCCGCCGACCGTGGTCAGGTCGAACGCCGGTCCGGTGATCGCCCGCAGCGCGCCGGTGCTCGCCGACGCCGCGACCTGGGCCCGGTCGGCCTCGGTCGGGTAGAGCCGCTGGTACGACGAGGCGGTCGAGACGACCGTGAGGACGATGCCGTAGATCCAGGCCGGAAGCATGACCCGGTCGCGGCGCAGGGCCAGCCGCAATAGCGGCGCCCATCCGGTGACCGCCCGCGCGCGCTCCGTCCCGGCGTCCGGCGGGGCCTCGTGCTCGCGCCGGGCGGTGTCGAGCTCGGTCATGCCGTCACCAGCTCCGGGCCGGGCAGCTCGTCGCCGTAGTGCCGCAGGAACAGCTCCTCCAGCGTCGGCGGCCGGCTGACCAGGCTGCGCACGCCGGCGGCGGCGAGACGGGCCAGCACCGGCGTGAGCTGCGCCGTGTCGACCTCGCAGTGCAGCCGGTCGCCTTCGACGGCCAGGTTGTGCACGCCGGGCAGGGCGGCCAGGTCCACCGGTCGGTCGAGCTCGGCGGTCACCGAGGTGCGGGTGAGGTGCCGCAGCTCGGCGAGTGTGCCGCTCTCGACCGTACGGCCGGCGCGGATGATGCTGACCCGGTCGCACAGCGCCTCGACCTCGGCCAGCACGTGGCTGGACAGCAGCACGGTCCGGCCGGCGTTCCTGGCCTCGGCCACGGCCTCCCGGAAGACCTCCTCCATCAGCGGGTCGAGCCCGGACGTCGGCTCGTCCAGCAGGAGCAGCTGCACGTCGGCGGCGAGCGCCGCGACCAGCGCGACCTTCTGCCGGTTGCCCTTGGAGTAGGCCCGGCCCTTCTTGGTCGGGTCGAGCTCGAACCGCTTCATCAGCTCGTCCCGGCGGCGCTGGTCCAGCCCGCCGCGCAGCCGGCCGAGCAGGTCGATGGTCTCCCCGCCGGTCAGCGTGGGCCAGAGCACCACGTCGCCGGGGACGTAGGCGAGCCGCCGGTGCAGGGCGACCGCGTCCCGCCAGGGGTCACGGCCGAGCACCTCGACGGCGCCGGAGTCGGCCCGGTGCAGGCCGAGCAGGATGCGGATGGTGGTCGACTTCCCCGCGCCGTTCGGGCCGAGGAAGCCGTGCACCTCGCCCGCACGGACGCTCAGGTCGAGCCCGTCGAGCGCTTGCGTGTGCCCGTACCGCTTGGTCAGGCCGGACACCGAGATCGGATCGGTCACGTGTACAGACCCTACGCTTGTTTCACAAGGTTGTGAATATCGTTGAGAAACGAAATACTGGACCCGTGGCTGAGCGTGATCCGGAGCAGGTGCGGGGGTTCGTCGAGCATCTCGCGCTGGTGTTCACCGACTGGGGCTTCCCGCGGATGCCGTCCCGGGTGCTGATCACGCTCATGGCCGCCGACGAGGAGGCGCTCACCGCGGCCGAGCTGGCCGAGCGGCTGGAGGTGAGCCCGGCGGCCATCTCCGGCGCGGTGCGCTACCTGATCCACATCGGCCTGCTGCAGCGGGTGCCGACGCCGGGTTCCCGGCGCGACCGCTACCGGCTGCCGGTCGACCCCTGGTACGAGTCGGCCTCGCTCCGGGACGGCTACATGAGCCAGGTCGTGTCGGTGTCCGGCGAGGGCGTCACCGCGCTGGGCGCCGACAGCGTGGCCGGCCGCCGGATCGCCCGGATGCGCGACTTCTTCACGTTCGTCCAGGCCGAGCTCGGTGACCTGCTCGCCAAGTGGAAGGCCGACCACCCTCTCGACGACTAGCGCCTCCCCGCCGGCGGCCCGGCTGGTCGGGCGACATGCCCTAAGGTCCTGGGATCGTGAAGATCACGGTGCTCGACGACTACCAGGACGTCGCGCTCGGGATGGGTCCGTGGGATCGGCTCGACGCCGAGGTGGTCGCCCTGCACGAGCACCTGCTCGGCGACCAGCTGGTCGCCGCGCTGTCGGGCAGCGACGTCGTGGTCGCGATGCGCGAGCGCACCCCGTTCGACCGGGCCCTGCTCGACCGGCTCCCGGACCTGCGGTTGCTCGTCACCACCGGCATGGCCAACGCGTCGATCGACCTGGAGGCCGCCCGCGAGCGCGGCGTGCTGGTGTGCGGCACCCGCAGCCGGCAGGCCGGCCCGGCCGAGCTGACCTGGGCGCTCGTGCTCGCGGTCACCCGCCGCGTCGGGTACGAGGACGCGGCGGTGCGGGCCGGCGGCTGGCAGACCACGATCGGCCCGGAGCTCTCCGGCCGGACGCTCGGCGTGCTCGGGCTCGGCCGGCTCGGCAGCATCGTCGCCGGCTACGGCCGGGCGTTCGGGATGCGGGTGCTCGGCTGGAGCGCGAACCTCGACCCCGGCCACGCCCGCGAGCTCGGCGTGGAGCCGGTCACCCTGGACGACCTGCTGACCCGCTCGGACGTGGTCTCCGTCCACCTCAAGCTGTCCGACCGCAGCCGGGGCCTGCTCGGCGCCCGCGAGCTGGACCTGATCGGTCCGGAGGGATACCTGGTCAACACCTCCCGCGGCCCGATCGTCGACGAGGCCGCGCTGGTCGAGGCGCTGCGCACCGGCCGGATCGCCGGCGCCGGCCTCGACGTGTTCGACGTGGAGCCGCTGCCGGCCGACCACCCGCTGCGCACCGCGCCGCGCGCGGTGCTCACCCCGCACATCGGCTACGTCGCGCTCGACGCATACCGGGTCTTCTACGCCGACGCGGTCGAGGACGTCGTCGCCTGGCTGGCCGGCGAGCCCGTCCGCGTGCTCACCTAGCGAGGGCCGCGTCTCTCCCCAGTGCATGGCGGCGCCGGCGACGACCGGCCGCAATGTTGGGGATCGACCGGTTCGACCCCGGTATCGGCCGCTCCTCCGCCTTGCCGGGCGCCGCCTGGATCACCGGGAACCGGCACGGACCTCTGCCGCGGGACACTGGCGGCGTGCGGATCGTCTCGCTGCTGCCGGCCGCGACGGACCTTGTCGTCACGCTCGGGCTGGCCGGGGACCTGGTCGGGCGCACGCACGAGTGTGACTGGCCGCCCGGCGAGCTCGAGCACGCGACCGTGGTCACCCGGACGGCGCTGGCCGACGGCCTGGGCAGCCGGGAGATCTCGGCCGCGGTCGCCGCCGACCGGGCCCACGCCGGCTCCTCGCTCTACGCGCTGGACGGGGCCGCGCTGGCCGCGCTCGACCCTGACCTGATCCTCACCCAGGAGCTGTGCGACGTCTGCGCGGTGTCGTACGGGCAGGTGGCGGACGCGGTCCGGGTCGCGGACACGGGCCCGCGGCTGATCTCGCTCGAGCCGACCACGCTCGCCGAGGTGCTCGGCACGCTGACCACCGTCGGCTCGCTCACCGGGCGGTCGGACCAGGCCGCGACGGCGCTGGCGGACGCCGAGCGGCGGCTCGCCGCGGTCGCCGGGGCGGTGGCCGGCCGGCCGCACCCGCGGGTGGTCGTGCTGGAGTGGCTCGACCCGATCTGGCCGGTCGGGCACTGGGTGCCGGACCAGGTCGCCGCGGCGGGTGGCACCGAGGTGCTCGGCGTCGCCGGCGCGCACACCGATCCGGTGGACTGGTCGGTCGTGGTCGAGGCGGCGCCGGAGGTGCTCGTGCTCGCGCCGTGCGGGTTCCCGCCCGAGCGGACGCTGGCCGAGCTGCCGGCGCTGACCGCGCGCCCGGGCTGGTCGTCGCTGCCGGCGGTGCGGTCCGGGCGGGTCTGGGTGGTCGACGGCCCGGCGTACTTCAACCGGCCCGGGCCGCGGGTCGTCCGCGGTGTCGAGGTGCTGGCGCACGTGCTGCACGGAGTCGGGACGATCTCTCCCGCGGAGGCGGTTTCTGTCATACCCCCGCTCTAGCGTCCCGGGCATGACCGAATCCGCGGCCGGTGTGGGCCGGCTGTCCCTCATGGTGATCGACTGTCCCGACGCGGTCGCCCTCAGCGGGTTCTACGCGGCGCTGCTCGGCGTCGGCGTGAAGGACTCCGACCCGTCCTGGGTGACGCTGGAGGCCGAGCGGCCGGGCATGCCGGCGCTGGCGTTCCAGCGGGTCGCCGACTACACGCCGCCGCTCTGGCCCGACCAGCTCCACCCGCAGCAGATGCACCTCGACATCGACGTGACCGATTTCACCGCGGCCGAGGCGAGAGCGCTCGAGCTCGGTGCGAAACCGGCCAGTGACGTGCACGGGGCCAAGGAGCCGTGGCGGACCTACTTCGATCCGGCCGGCCATCCGTTCTGCCTGGTGACGGTGTAGGGCCATGCGCTCGTGGGCAACTTGTCGGATTCGGGGCGTACGGTGTCCGGGTCGCGACGAGGCGAGGCCGGAGGTGGATCCGGGATGATCGACGTCCTCACCGAGCAGCTGCGTGCGCCGATCACCGAGGAGACCGCCGAGCTCTACGTGGGCGGCACCGTCTTCAAGACCGGCCCACCCGAGCGGGTCGGCGTCGAGCTCGAGTGGCTCGTGCACGACGTCGACCGACCCGCCGACCCCATCCGTTCCGAGCGCCTGGCCGAGGTGCTCGCCGAGACGTTCGACCCGCCGCTGGCGGGAGTGCTCACCACCGAGCCGGGTGGGCAGCTGGAGCTCAGCTCGCAGCCCGCCTCGCTCGCCGGCTGCATCGCCGGCGCCGCCGCCGACCTCGATCGGCTCCGCGACCGGACCGCGACCGCCGGCTTGACCCTCACCGGTCTGGGTCTCGATCCCAGGCCACCGGTCCTGCGCACCGCCGTCCCGCGCTACCTGGCGATGGACCGGCACTTCGCCCGCGGCGGCCCCGAAGGCCGCACGATGATGTGCTCGACCGCGTCCGTGCAGGTCTGCCTGGACGCCGGCGCCGATGACGCCGAGGTCGCCGACCGCTGGCACGCGCTGCACGCCTGGCTGCCGGTGCTCACCGCGCTGTTCGCCAACTCGCCGACCCCGGGCCGGCGGTGCACGCGGGCGGCGGTCTGGGGCGCGATCGACCCGACCCGGACGTCGGCGCCGGTCGGGCCGGACCCTCGCTCGGCATACGGACGGTGGGCGCTGGACGCGCAGCTGCTCGCGGTCCGCCGGGAGGCCGGGTCGTGGTCGGCGCCGGCCGGGCTCACCTTCCGGGACTGGCTGCGCGGCCGCGGTGCGGGGTTGCCCGCGCCGACCTGGGGCGACCTGGACTACCACCTGACCACGCTGTTCCCGCCGGTGCGCGCCCGCGGGCACCTCGAGCTGCGTGCGGTCGACGCGCAGCCGGGGGACGGCTGGCGGATCGTGGTCGCGCTGGTCGCTGCCCTGCTCGACGACCCGGCCGCCCGCGCCGTGGCCACCGCGGCCGCCACCGAGGCGAGCGAGGCCCTCGGTGCCGACGCCGGCGGGTGGCTCAGTCCGGCGATGCAGGTGGCCACGCAGGACGCGATGACCGACCCGGTGCTGCGGGCGGCCGGGATGACGTTCGTTGCGACGGCGGTCGGTGCGTTGACCCGCGCCGGCCAGCCGGAGCTGGCAGCAGCGGTGGCGGCATTCGGCGAGCGATACCCCGCTCGCCGCCGGTGCCCCGCCGACGACCGTGCGACCGGCAGCGAGACCGGCCGCGAAACCGACCGTGCGACCGACCGTGCGACCGCACCCGAGGAGAGCGCATGACCGACCTTCGACAGCGCATCGCCGACGACCTGGCCCGGGCCCGCCGCAGGTCCGAGTCGCTGACCGTCGGCGTGCTCGACGACGCCGAGCTGACCGCGCAGCACTCGCCGATCATGTCCCCGCTGGTGTGGGACTTCGCCCACGTCGGCAACCAGGAGGAGCTCTGGCTGGTCCGCGACGCGGGCGGCCGCGAGCCGGTCCGGTCCGACATCGACGAGCTGTACGACGCGTTCAAGCACCCGCGCAAGGACCGGCCGGCGCTCCCGCTGCTCGACCCGCGCCAGTCCGCGGCCTACATCAGGGAGGTCAGGGAGAAGGCGCTCGACGTGCTCGAGGAGGTGCCGATGGAGGGCCGCCGGCTCACCGAGGGCGGCTTCGTGTTCGGCATGATCGTGCAGCACGAGCAGCAGCACGGGGAGACCATGCTCGCCACCCACCAGCTGCGGGCCGGCGCCGCCGTCCTCGACGCCCCACCGGCACCACCGTCCACAGTAGACCCCTCGGCGCTGCCGGCCACCGTGCTGGTGCCGGCCGGCCCGTTCGAGATGGGCACCAGCATCGAGCCGTGGGCGCTGGACAACGAGCGGCCGGCGCACCCGGTCGACGTGCCGGCGTTCCGGATCGACACGTTCCCGGTGTCCAACGCCGACTACGCGGCGTTCGTCGAGGCCGGCGGCTATGACGACCCGCGCTGGTGGACGGCCGAGGGCTGGGACCACCGGCAGCAGGCCGGCCTGGCCGCGCCGGCGGGCTGGACCCAGGACGGCGACCGCTGGTGGCGGCGCCGGTTCGGGCGGGACGAGCCGGTGCCGGCGAACGAGCCGGTCCAGCACGTCACCTGGTTCGAGGCCGACGCATACGCGCGGTGGTCCGGTGCCCGGCTGCCGACCGAGGCCGAGTGGGAGAAGGCCGCCCGCTGGGACCCGGCGACCGGCCGGTCCCGCCGCTACCCGTGGGGCGATGACGACCCGACACCGGAGCGCGCCAACCTCGGCGGCGTCCACCTCGGGCCGGCCGAGCGCGGCGCCTACCCGGCCGGCGCCTCCCCGCTCGGCGTGCACCAGCTGGTCGGCGACGTCTGGGAGTGGTGCGCCAGCGATTTCCGCGGCTACCCCGGCTTCGAGCCATACCCCTACCGGGAGTATTCGGAGGTCTTCTTCGGCGACGGCTACCGGATGCTGCGCGGCGGCTCGTGGGCGACCGACGCGGCCGCCTGCCGGAGCACGTTCCGCAACTGGGACCTGCCGATCCGGCGGCAGATCTTCACCGGCTTCCGGTGCGCCCACGACGTCGGCCCGAGCGATGTGTAGGCACCTGGCCTACCTGGGACGCCCGAAGCCGCTGCGGCAGCTCGTCTCCGACCCGCCACACTCGCTGCTGCGCCAGTCCTGGGAACCGCGCGACCAGCGGCACGGCGTGGTCAACGCGGACGGCTTCGGGGTCGGCTGGTATGCCGACGGCGACCCGATGCCGGCCCGCTACCGCCGCGACTGTCCGATGTGGACCGACCGGTCGTTCCTCGACCTGGCCAGGGTGGTGAGCTCGGGGGCGGTGCTGGCCGCGGTCCGGTCGGCCACCCCGGGCATGGCCCAGGGCGAGGCCGCCGTGGCGCCGTTCTCCACCGGGCGTTACCTGTTCAGCCACAACGGCGCGGTCACCGGCTGGCCGACGTCGATCGCCCGGCTCACGACGCAGCTCGCCCCGGCCGAGCTGATGGCGATGGAGGCGGTGTCCGACTCGGCGCTGCTCTGGCTGGTCGTACACCAGCGGCTGCAGGCCGGCGAGCGGATGGCGGAGGCGCTCGGCAACACCGTCCGGCTGGCCGCGTCCACCGCGGGCGGCCGGCTCAACCTGCTGCTCACCGACGGCCGTGCGATCGCGGCCACCACCTGGGGCGACACGCTGTGCTGGCGGGCCGACGCGGACGGCGTCGTGGTCGCCTCGGAGCCATACGACGACGAGTCGGGCTGGACCGCCGTGCCCGACCGTTCGCTGCTCGTCGCCAGCCCCGACGGGGTCGACACGACCCCGCTCCCGCTCGACGTACCCCCGGAGGTTCCGTGGACCCGCTGACCGAGTCGCTCACCCTGCAGTCGCACCTCCCGCCGGACTTCCTGGCCGAGGCGCTGCGCGCGGACGTGACCCGGGGCCTGACCGCGACCCCGAAGTCCCTGCCGCCGAAGTGGTTCTACGACGAGCAGGGCAGCGTGCTGTTCGAGGAGATCACCCGGCTGCCGGAGTACTACCCGACTCGGGCCGAGCGGGAGATCCTGCTCGCCCGGGCGCCCGAGATCGCCGCCACCACCGGCGCCCGCACGCTGGTCGAGCTCGGCTCCGGCTCGGGCGAGAAGACCAGGCTGCTGATCGAGGCGCTGCGCGCGCACGGCACGCTGGCCGCGTACGTGCCGATGGACGTCAGCCCGTCCGCGCTGCTGGAGAGCGGCCGGGCGCTGGTGCGCGACTACCCCGGGCTATCGGTGCACGGGCGGCTGGCCGACTTCGAGCACCAGCTCGGCGTGCTGCCGGTCGGCGACCGCCGGCTGACGGCCTTCCTCGGCGGCACGATCGGCAACCTCGAGCCCGGCCCGCGGGCGGCGTTCCTGGCCGACCTGCGCGGCTCGACCGCCGCCGGCGACTGGCTGCTGCTCGGCACCGACCTGGTCAAGGACCCAGCCGTGCTGGTCCCCGCGTACGACGACAGCGCCGGGGTCACCGCCCGGTTCAACAAGAACGTGCTCGAGGTGATCAACCGGGAGCTGCTCGCCGACTTCGACCCGGACGCGTTCGAGCACGTCGCGCTGTGGGACCCGGACGCGGAGTGGATCGAGCTGCGGCTGCGCTCGACCGCCGACCAGAAGGTCACCGTCGGCGACCTCGACCTGGTCGTGCCGTTCGGCAGCGGAGAGGAGATGCGCACCGAGGTGTCGGCGAAGTTCCGGCCGAACGGCGTGCGGACCGAGCTGGCCGCGGCCGGCTTCGCGGCCCGGGCCGGCTGGACCGACGAGGCCGGCCGCTTCCTCGTCACGCTGGCCGAGGCGGTCTGACCCCGTCCGACGTTTCGGCGAAAATCACCATCGGGCACGATGAGGGCATGGCATCGCTGTCACAGCGGCTGGTGGAGCGTGGCCTGCCGTCGGTGCAGGCTCAGGCGGCGCACCCGACCGTCGCCGGGATCGCCCGCGGCGATCTCGACCCGGCGGTCTTCCGCGACTGGCTGGAGCAGGACTACCTGTTCCTGCTCGACTACGTCCGGGTGTTCGCCCGGCTGGCCTGGCAGGCCCCGGACGGTCACCTCGGCGACCTGGTCGATCTGGCCCACTCGACCTGGCACGACGAGCTTGCCCTGCACCGCTCGCTGGCCGCCGAGTTCGACGCCGACCTGTTCGGGGCGGTCGCCGGGCCGGCCACCGCGGCGTACACCGGCTTCCTGCTCGACGCCGCCGAGGACTACGGCCGCGGGCTGGCCGCGCTGCTGCCGTGCATGTGGGGCTACTCGACGCTCGGGCGGATGCTCGCCGAGCACCCGCCGCCCGACGAGCGGTACGCCCGGTGGGTCGCCACCTACGCCGACCCCGGCTTCGCCGCGCTGGCCGACCGGTGCGCGCAGATGCTCGACGAGGCGCATGCCGAAGGCCTGGTCGACGAGCCGACCGCCACCGACGCGTTCGACGCCGCGATGCGGCACGAGCTCGCCTTCTGGGACGTACGGTGATCGCCGGAACCGTGGCGGCCGACCTGATCGCCGGCTCGGCCGCGCCGTGGTCCCAGCTGTCCGCCCACCCGTTCGTCGCCCAGGCCGGTGACGGCAGCTTGCGCCGCGGGTCGTTCGACCGCTGGCTGGTCGCCGACCACTACTTCGTGGTCGGCTTCCGCCGCTTCCTGTCCGGCCTGGTCACGGTGGCGCCGGACGAGCACGCGGCGGACGTGCTCGCCGCCGGTCTCTGCGCGCTCCAGCCCGAGCTCGACCTGTTCCGTCGGGAGGCGGCGACCCGCGGCGTCGACCTCTACGCCGAGCCGGGGCCGATCGCCGTCGGATACACCGCGTTCCTGCGCGCGTCGCTGCAGGACGGCTACCCGGTCGCCCTCGCCGTGCTGTACGGCGCCGAGAAGGCATACTTCGACGCCTGGTCGGCGGTCCGGGCGACCGCCCGCCGGGACAGCGACTACTGGCCGTTCGTCGACAACTGGTCCTCGCCGGCCTTCGCGCACTGGGTGGCCTCGCTCGCCGGGCTGCTCGACGAGGTCACACCGAACGGGCCGACCGCGGCGATGCGGGCGTCGTTCGACCGCGTCGTGCGGTTCGAGCTCCGGTTCTGGACCGCCGTGCACGCTGGCGACACCTGGTGATCCGGCGCCGGGCGGGGCGGCCGACCCCTCGGCGGTCACCACAGGCCCCGGGCCCTACTCACCCGACGGCCGGGGAGAGGTCCGGGCTGTCAGGAGACCACGGGGGTTGTCTCCTGACAGCGCCGGACCGCCCGTGGCCGGGACCACGGGGGGTCCCGGCCACGTTTCTTTACGCCTTGAGCAGAACACGTGGAACGTCCCCGCGTCGAGAAGCCGAGCGAACAAGTTGATGCACACGGAGTGACGACTGGACCATCGGTGCGCCTTCCGACTGTCCACACGCGACTCCGAGGCGTCCCAGGCCAGGGCACGCCATCCCGATCCGCCGATCGATACCGTGCCCGGCCCGAATTGACGCTACGTGACCCATCCCCAGGCCGTCCGCCGGTGAACCAGGCCGGCTCGGCACCGGTGTGTGAGCCGGTCCCGGATCACCCCCGGCGACTCCGTTCCCGGCCCGTCCGGGGCTCACAGGCCCTCCCGTGTGGGCGCATACTGGACGGCGTGCCTGAGCTGCCCGAGGTGGAGGCGCTCGCCGCGTTCCTGCGCGAGCGCGCGGTAGGTCACGTCGTCGCCCGGCTCGACACCCCCGCGATCAGCGCGCTGAAGACCTTCGACCCGCCACCGACGGCGATCGCCGGGCTGGAGATCACCGGCTCCGGGCGGTACGGGAAGTTCCTCGACATCGAGATCGGCGGCTCCGCCCCCGGCGCGCCGGACGCACTGCACCTGGTCACCCACCTCTCCCGGGCCGGCTGGCTGCACTGGCGGGAGAAGCTGCCGCCGGCACCGCCCAAGCCGGGCCGCGGACCGGTGGCCGCGCGGCTGCACCTCGACGACGGCAGCGGGTTCGACCTCACCGAGCAGGGCACCCAGAAGCGGCTCGCGGTCTACCTGGTCCGCGCGGTCACCGACGTGCCGGGCATCGCCCGGCTCGGGCCGGACGCGCTCGACCCGGCGCTCACCGCGGAGCGGCTCGGCGAGCTGCTCGTCCAGCACGGCGGCCAGCTCAAGGGTGCGCTCACCGACCAGACGATGATCGCCGGCGTCGGCAATGCCTACTCGGACGAGATCCTGCACGTGGCGAAGCTGTCGCCGTTCAAGCCGGCGGCGAAGCTGTCCGAGGCCGAGCTCTCTCGCCTGCACGCGGCGCTGGTCACCACGTTGCGCGACGCGGTAGACCGGTCGATCGGGCAGAAGGCGGCGACGCTGAAGGCCGAGAAGCGGTCCGGCCTCCGGGTGCACGCCCGCACCGGGCTGCCCTGCCCCGTCTGCGGCGACACCGTGCGCGAAGTCTCGTTCGCATCAAAGTCGATGCAATACTGCCCGACCTGCCAGACCAACGGCCAACTCCTCGCCGACCGCCGCCTGTCAAAACTTCTCAAATAGCCGCGCAACCTCCCCGCCTGTGGGGAGGTGTTGTCGGGTATGGGCGACGACGAGGGCTTCCACGAGTTCGTGACCGCGCGGTCGCCGGCGCTGTTACGGACGGCGTACCTGCTGCTCGGTGACCGGGCGCTGGCCGAGGACCTGCTGCAGACGGCCCTGGTCAAGGCGTACCGGCACTGGGGCAGGGTGACCGCCGCGGGAAGCCCGGAGGGGTACGTGCGGCGGATCATGGTCAACGAGCGGCGGACCTGGTGGCACCGCAACCCTGGCCGCGAGTTCGTCGGCCCCGTCCCCGATCGCCCCGGACCGGACGAGTCGATCGCGCTGGCCGAACGGGACGCGGTGTGGCGGGCCGTGCTGGCGCTGCCGCCGCGGACCCGGGCCGTGCTGGTGCTGCGCTACTGGGAGGACCTGTCCGAGGCCGAGACTGCCGCGATGCTCGGCTGCTCGGTCGGCACGGTAAAGAGCCAGGCGTCGCGCGGCCTGCGCAAGTTGCAAGAGGTGTTGGACGGCGCCCCAGCGGCGTACGACCGGAAGAAGGTGCAGGGATGAGGCTGGCCGACGAGGTCCTGCGCGAGGTCTTCGCCGAGCGGGCCGACGGGATCACCCCGGACGGGGACGTGTACGGCGCGGTCCTGGACCGCCGGCGCCGGCGCAGGCGCCGGGCCGTGGTCGGTGCCGGGGTCGCCGCTGCGATCATCGTCGGCGGCTCCGCGGCCGCCGTCCCCGCCGTCCGCGGAGCCGATCGGTCGCTGCCGGCGGTGACCCCTAGCCCCACGGCGGACCCGCTGACCGCGTGCGTCCCCCCGGTCCTGCCCGGAGAGGAGCCGCTCCCGGCGCCGGTGCCCGTGTCCCAACTCCCCCGGCAGCATGACGTCCGTGGCTCGCTCGCCGGCGATCGGGCGGTCGCCGACGCTGCGCTGGTCGCTGGCTGGCAGGGCATCCTCCTGAACGAGGCCGGCGTGGCCGGCTCGGGTGCGCAGCACGGTCGGGCGAAGCACACGATGGATCTGGCCAGCCTGCGGCTCCGCTTCGTCGAGCGGGCCGGGCGCGGGCACGGTAGCGCTGGCCACCGCCGCGGACCGGACGGGCAGGTGGCAGGTGGCGACGTGGGTCGTCGGGCAGGGCGCCACCTTCCGGCCGACCGGCGGCCCGAGCGAGCAGGTCGCGTCGTCCGACCTCGAGGTGGCCCAGCGCTTCTACGGCGACGACCCGGCGTACGTCTCCGCCTACCCGGTCTGCGGGAAACTCTTCGGGGTGGTGCTGGCGCCGCCGGACGCCACCGCAACGCTGCACGAGGGGCCGCACATCGGCCCGGACGCCAGGCCCGTCACCGGCGCGGCCCGGGCGCTTCCGCTCACCGACGGGCTCGCGGTCTTCCCCACGGTCGGCGGAGCGTCGAAGGTCAGCATCAGCCGCGGTGGCACCGTGCTCGCAACGGGGTCACTGAACCAGTTCGACGGCGTGGCCAAGCCTGGCCTCGATCCGGTCAAGGCGCTGGTCGACAAGGCGGTCATGGATGCGCCGCCGGGGACCGACGCGCGCCTGGTGAGCCGCGTCGTCCAGCTCGCCAGGCAGGTCCTCCGCGACGACACCTCCGACCCGATCACCGTCGTCCGCGTTCGCTGGGCCGGATCGACGAACAAGGGCATGCCGACGGCGGTCGTCGCGCTGACCCTGCCGAGCGGAGCGTCATACCTGGTCGACGTGTCCGAGCGGCCGGACGGGAGCAGCGGGGGGAGCGGGGGCGGTCTGGTGCCGGCCGGCCAGCTCGACCGCGTGCTGTTCGCGTACGGCAACCGCTTCGGCTACGTCGTGGTGGTGCCGAAGGGTGCGACCCGCGCCGAAATCCAGCTGGCCGATGGACACGTGCAGCAGGTGCCGCTGCGCTACGGCGGGGCGTACGTCGTTCCCACCGGGAAGCCGCTCAAGGTCCGTGCCTTCGACCGGGACGGCAAGCTGGTGGCCGAGCAGGTGCCGAACGAGGGGCTGCTGCGGCCGTGACCGCCGACGACCGGAAACTCGTCCGGTAGCCGGGCAACTTCGGCACCGACCGCGACGTGTAGTCGGGTATGGGCGACGACGAGGGCTTCCACGAGTTCGTCTCGTCGCGGTCGCCCGCGCTGCTCCGGACCGCGTACCTGCTGCTCGGCGACTGGGAGCTGGCCGAGGACCTCGTGCAGACCGCGCTGGTCAAGGCGTACCAGCACTGGGGCCGGGTGATCGGCGCCGGCAACCCGGAAGCGTACGTCCGGAAGATCATGGTGAACGAGCGCCGGAGCTGGTGGCGGCGGCACCGCGACCGCGAGGTGGTCGGGGCGGTGCCCGAGCGCGCCGGCCCGGACGAGTCGGCCATGCTGGCCGAGCGGGATGCGGTGTGGCGGGCGGTGCTGGAGCTGCCGCCGCGCACCCGGGCCGTGCTGGTGCTGCGGTTCTGGGAGGACCTGACCGAAGCCGAGACCGCCGAGACGCTCCGCTGCTCCATCGGCACCGTGAAGAGCACGACATCGCGCGGGCTGCGCAGGTTGCAGCAGGTGTTGGACCGCAACGTCTTGGCGTCCGACCGTAGGGAGGTGCAGGAATGAGGCCGGCCGACGACGTCCTGCGTGAGGTGTTCGCCGAGCGGGTCAGCGGGCCCGTCCCCACCACCGACATGTACGGCGCGGTGCTCGCCCGGCACCGCCGCCACCGCCGCCGGACGGTGATCGGCGCGGGCCTCGCCGCGGTCGTCGTCCTTGGCGGGGCCGCGGCCGTGGCCGGCGGCGTCCGCGAAAGCGATCGGTCGCTGTCCGCCGCCCCGCCGACCGTGGCCGTACCGACCGGCGCGACGCAGCATGTCCGCGGCTCGCTCGCCGGCGACAAGGCGCTCCTGCAGGCGGCGGTCCAGCTGCTGGCCGCCGACAGCTTGGTCGAGCCGACCTCGATCCAGGTCTCGTACGCGGAGCAGACCGACGGCTACCGGATCGTCGTTCTGGCCGGGAAGCGCTCGGACGGCACCGTGGTCTCACTGATCGCAGGCAACGCCCCCGGCGGCCGGCTGGCGTCGATCAACGGCACCACGGGCAAGCCGCAGGCCATCGATGCGAGACTCGGCCAGCAGTACAACGCGCCGCAGCACGTGTTGACCCGGTTCACCATCGGGGACCGGTCGTTCGGGTTGGCGCTGTTCCCCGACGGCTACCAGGCCACGATCAAGCGCGGCCCCTCGATCGCCGCCGACTGCACGCTGGAAACCGCGTCGCCCACCGCGCTGCCGGTGCCGTCCTTCTTCCCGATCGACCGCGGTGACGCGCCGCACGTCGCGGTCTACGCGCCGGGGAAGACAAAGCCGGCTACGAGTCAGGCGCTCCAGCCGACCGGCGACGCCGCAGCATTGCCGACGCCGCCCTCGCATGGCGAGATCGCGGACCAGATCCGCTCCACCATGCGCGGGAAGAAGGACGTCGCGGACGAGCTCGCCGGCTACGTGGACCCGATCATCTACGGCACCGGCGTGGGCACGCTGCCGGACCGGTTCGTCGGGGTGTGGGCCGGCGACCTGCCCACCGGCAACGGGTACGCCGCGCTCTTCGGCGCTCGCTTCGCCAGCGGCGCGACCGTGTTGCTGGGGCAGGCCTCGGAGCCGGACGGGAACGGCTTCTCCGGCTGGCTCACAGGCTGCGTCCCGGCCGGCGGCCTCGATCACATGGTCCTCTCTGCGCGGCTGCGCTACCGGAACACCAACATCATCGGCGACCCGATCGTCATCGTCGCGCCGGCCACCGCGGTGCGGGCGGAGGTGACCTTCCATTCCGGCGCCACGGTGTCGGTCCCGCTGACCCAGGGCGGCGGTTTCCTGAAGCAAGACGGCCTGGCCAGGCAGGTGCGGGCTTTGGACGCGGCCGGCCACGTCGTCGGCACCGGAGTGGTCGACCAACTGCCCGCAGGCCTGCCGCTCCAGCCACGCTGAGACGATCGACGCGCCGGTGCTGTCCGGCGCCAGGCCGGTGCGGCAGGATCGCCGGTTGTGCGCGTCGTGGTGGTCGGGGCGGGAGTCATCGGCCTCACCTGCGCGCACCGGCTGGTGCGGGCCGGTCACCGGGTCGAGGTGTTGAGCCGGGACGCGGTGCAGGACACCACCTCGGCGGTCGCCGCCGCGCTCTGGTATCCGTACCGGGCCCTCCCGGAGGACGCGGTCACCCGCTGGTCCGCGGCGACGTACGACATGCTGGCGCTGCTGTCCGTCCGGCCGGAGACCGGGGTGAGGCTGGTCCGCGGGCGGGAGCTGTTCCGGCGCCGGCAGCCGGATCCCTGGTGGGCGGCGGCGGTGCCGCGCCTCGGCCGGGTCACCGACCTGCCGCCCGGGTATGCCGACGGGTACGAGTTCGCCGCGCCGGTCGTGCGGATGCCGACCTACCTGCCCTGGCTGCTGGATGAGCTGGCCGGGGCCGGCGTGGCGGTCCGGGCCACCACCGTCACCGACCTCGCCGCGGTCCGGGCCGACGTCGTGGTCAACGCGACCGGTCTCGGGGCCCGGGAGCTGGCCGATGACGCCGAGCTGGCCGGCGTACGCGGAGAGGTCGTCCGGGTGGCCGACCCGGGGCTGGCCGGTTGGACGCTGGACGAGCACCACCCGGACGGCATGGTGTACGTCGTCCCCCGCGGCACCGACGTGGTCTGCGGCGGCACCGCCGTCGAGGGTGACGAGAGCACCTCGCCCGACCCGGCGGAGGCCGAACGGATCCTGGCCCGCTGCCGGGCGCTCGTGCCCGAACTGGCGAACGCGCAGGTGCTCGGGCATGCGGTGGGCGTGCGCCCGGCCCGTCCCGCGGTCCGGCTCGAGCGCGTCGGCGACGTAGTGCACTGCTACGGGCACGGCGGCGCCGGCGTCACGCTGTCCTGGGGTTGCGCCGACGAGGTGGTCCGCCTGGTGGGCTGACCCGATCACGGCTGGGTGTCGAGTGCGGCCCGTCCATTGCCGTCGGCCGGGGCGGAACGCGACCATTCGGGTGTGCGCACCGCGTGGCTTGTAGGCGCGCTGCTGCTGGTCCTGCTGCTGTCCTTCTGGGTGGTCGGTCGGGTCCGGTCGCGGCGTCGCTTCGCCACATCAGCCGAACGGGTGACGTTCGAGACCCTGCACACCGCCTCGCTCGCGGCCCCGCCGCTGCGCCTCGGGCTCAACGGCACGTCCGCCGGGAAGTCGGCCCGCCACCTGCGCAGCCTGCTCGGCACGCCGGCGGTGGCGATCTCCGACACCGAGTGCGCCCTGGTCTGGGAGGGTCCCGGCGACCACCACGCCGACCGGCTGTGGAAGGCCGCCCGGGACGGACCGCTGGCGTCCGGACGGCCGATCGTGGTGCGCCCGGAGGACCTGTTCTGCGCTGACCCGATGTGCCCGGTGCGCGGCGCGGTCGTGGTGCCGATCGCCGTCGACGACGGCGTGGTCGGCACGCTGGCCGCCGTCACCTCGAACGAGCCGGGCCCCGGGCTTATCCAGGCCGCGCTGGAGACCGCCCGGTGGGTGTCCACCCAGCTGGAGCTGGCCGAGCTCGACAAGTCCAGGGCGCGGCTGGTCCGGGCCGAGGTGCGGGCGCTGCGGGCGCAGATCAGCCCGCACTTCGTCTACAACGCGCTGACCACGATCGCCTCGTTCGTCCGGACCGACCCGGAGCGGGCCCGCGAGCTGCTGCTGGAGTTCGCGGACTTCACCCGCTACTCGTTCCGCTCGCACGCCGAGTTCACCACGCTCGCCGAGGAGCTGCGCTCGATCGACCGCTACCTGACGCTGGAGCGGGCCCGGTTCGGCGACCGGCTGGAGGTGCGGCTGCAGATCGCGCCGGAGGTGCTGCCGGTGGCGGTGCCGTTCCTCGGCGTCCAGCCGCTGGTGGAGAATGCCGTCCGGCACGGGCTGGCGGCCAAGACGGGCGTCGGGACGGTCTCGATCGTGGCCGAGGACGCCGGCACCGCCTGCCTGATCAGCGTCGAGGACGACGGCGTGGGCATGGACCCGGAGGTGCTGCGGCGGCATGCGGAGGAGGGCGGGCACGTCGGGCTGGGCAACATCGACGACCGGCTGCGGTCGGTGTTCGGGGACGAGTTCGGATTGGTGGTCGAGACTGCGCCCGGCGCGGGTACGAAGGTGAGCATGCGCATCCCGAAGTTCCACGCCGACGTGCGGGCGTCATGAGCGGCCGCGAGGGCTCGCGGCGCCGGAGGAGCCGGCGATGAGCGGCCCCCGACGCCGCCTCCGGGTGCTCGCGGTCGACGACGAGCCGCCCGCGCTGGACGAGCTCGGCTACCTGCTCGACGCCGACCCGCGGGTCGAGTCGGTGGTCTGCGCCGGTGACGCCACGTCGGCGATGCGGCTGCTGCGCGACGTCGACGCGGTGTTCCTCGACATCCGGATGCCCGGCACCGACGGGCTCGACATCGCCCGGGCGCTGCGCCGGCAGCCGCTGCCACCGACGGTCGTGTTCGTCACCGCGCACGACGACCGGGCGGTCGACGCGTTCGACCTCGGCGCGGTCGACTACCTGCTCAAGCCGCTGCGACCGGAGCGGCTGGCCGAGTCGCTGCGCCGGGTGGTTGCTGCCCGCTCGGCCGGGTCGGACGCCGACCGCTCCGACGACGACGAGGTCATCCCGGTCGAGCTGGCCGGGCGCACCACGATGCTGCCGCGCGCCGAGGTCCGCTGGGTGGAGGCGCAGGGCGACTACGCCCGGCTGCACACTGCCGACGCGTCCCACCTGATCCGGGTGCCGCTGTCGGTGCTGGCCGAGCGCTGGGGGGACGCCGGCTTCGTCCGCATCCACCGGTCATACCTGGTCTCGCTGCGGGACGTCCGCGAGCTGCGGTTGACCGGCTCCGGCTACGTGGTGCTCACCGGCGACCGCGAGCTGCCGGTCAGCCGCCGGCACACCCGCGAGCTGAAGGACCGCCTGATCCGCGCGACCAAGGCCGAATGGGCCCGCTCCTAGGAAGGACTGAGCAGGGTCGACAGGAACAGCAGCAGGGCCCGCTCGCGGGCCGGCGGGGGCCGGCTGTCCAGTGCGGCGTTGACCGCGGCCATCGAGGCGAGGCCGGCCTCGGCCAGCAGCCGGCCGAAGCCCGCGTCGTCCAGAGTGGACAGATCGACCCCGGCCAGCGCCGGGGAGACCGGCGCGGGCCCCGCCGCGCGGGAATCGGAGCCGGAATCGTAGATGTATGCCCACGTCGTCCCGCCGGTCACCGGCAGGTCCGCGGCGCGCAGGGCGGCCAGCTCGGCGAGTATCGCGTCGACGCTCACGCCGGCACCGCCGCCCCGGCCCGGCTGGCCCGCGCGAACCGGACCAGCAGCGGCAGCGACACCGCGAGCAGCACCACCGGCACGACCGTCATCCCCACCAGCACCCCGTGATCACCGAGTCCGGCTGCGCGACCCGCTCGTCGGCCGGCGCGGAGACGAACGAGGACAGCGCGAGCACCGCCGCGTACAGCGCAGGACCGGCGGCCGCGCCCAGGGTCTCGCCGGCCGTCCACACGCCGGTGAACGCCCCGGCCTGCCGCCGGCCGGACCGGGTCCGAGCCGCCGGTACGGACTCGCGGCCCGCGCGCCCGCGCGTCCGGCCGGTCCCGGGCGCCCCGCCGGTCCGGGCGGTCGCGCTGGCTGTCAACTGGCCAGCGTGGCCGCCGGGCGGCCGGTCCGGCCCGTCGGGCCAGGCGTCAGCCGGCCCCGGCACCCGCGCGCCCCGCGGATCCGGGCAGTCGCGCCGGCTGTCCGCCGCGAGGGCGCCCACGCACCCCGCCGGTCCGGGCGGTCGCGCCGGGGGTCAGCGGGCGGGCGCGCTGCGGGCGACCGCCTCATGCATGCGCGTCGTGATGCCCCAGCTCACCACCCGGCGCGGGTGGATCCGGATCAGCCCGCGCCCGTCGGGCAGCGCCTCCGCGTCGCCGCGGATCTCCACCCCGCGCACCTGCCACGGGTCCCGGGAGGCGATGTCGTCGACCACCAGCGACACCTTCCCGGTGGCGGCGACGTTGCGGAACTTGCGAGTCGCGGACAGCGACCGGCCGCCGACCGCGATCGTGTCGGTCTCCGGCTCGTACCGGAAGCCGACGGGATTGTTCTGCGGCCTGCCGGTCGGGTCGACGGTGGCCAGCCGGCCGAGCGGCTGGGTCGCGAGGTAGTCGAGTTCCTCCTGGCTGAACATCATCACCCCACCCTGCACCCCCGACCGCGGTTGAGGTCGACCGTGGAGGATGGCGGCCCGGGATGGCACCCTCGGCGCCATGGACACCGAACCGCCGCCGCGGGTCAAGGTGGTGCTCGCGGACGGCACGCGGCGACCCCGTCCGGACGCGGCAGCGCGGGAGATCGAGGAACAGACCCCGGTCGGCGAGGTGCTCGTCACCGGCTTGATCCGGACCCAGCTGGCCCTGGCCGTGCGGCTGTCCCTGGTGGTCGCCGCGCTGTTCGGGATCCAGCCGGTGCTGTTCGCGCTGGCCCCCGGGCTCGCGCACGTCTCGGTCGGCGGGTTTCCGCTGCCCTGGCTGCTGCTCGGGATCCTGGCCTACCCGGCCGTGCTCGTGATCGCCTGGGTGTACGTACGGGCCGCGCAGCGCAACGAGCGGCACTTCGCCGAGCTGGTCAGCCGGGAATGAGTCCGTTCGCGGTGCCGGCCATCGTGTTCATCACGGTGGTCACGGTGGTCATCGGCGCCTTCGGCTACAAGATCTCCCGGAACACGTCGGACTTCCTGGTCGCCTCCCGTACGGTCAGCCCGCGGCTGAACGCCAGCGCGATCTCGGGCGAGTATCTGTCCGCGGCCAGCTTCCTCGGCGTCGCCGGCCTGATCATGGTCAACGGCGTCGACATGCTGTGGTATCCGGTCGGCTTCACCGCCGGCTACCTGGCCATGCTGCTGTACGTGGCGGCGCCGCTGCGCCGCTCCGGCGCGTACACGCTGCCGGACTTCGCCGAGGCCAGGCTGCGCTCGAGCGGCGTGCGCACGCTGGCCACCGGGTTCGTCGTCCTGATCGGCTGGCTCTACCTGGTGCCGCAGCTGCAGGGCGCCGGACTGACGCTGACGACGGTGACCGGCGCGCCGTCCTGGGTCGGTGCGGTGGTCGTCGGCGCGGTCGTCACGCTCAACACCGCCGTCGGCGGGATGCGCAGCATCACCTTCGTCCAGGCCTTCCAATACTGGGTGAAGCTGACCGCGATCGCGTTTCCGGCGATGGTGCTGCTCGCGGTCTGGTTCCACCGGGACGGCGCTCCCAGCCCGGCGCGGCAGCCGCTGCTCGACGACGGGGACCGGTGGCTGGTGCCGTTGACCGGGCTCGGTGCCCACCCGCTGTTCACCGACTACTCGCTGATCCTGGCCACGTTCCTGGGCACGATGGGCCTGCCGCACGTGCTGGTCCGCTTCTACACCAACCCGGACGGCCGGGCCGCGCGGACCA
The DNA here is from genome assembly GCA_963728945.1 of uncultured Actinomycetota bacterium. Lineage (GTDB taxonomy): Bacteria > Actinomycetota > Actinomycetes > Mycobacteriales > CADCTP01 > CADCTP01. The sequence goes on from CAVSMA010000001.1 coordinate 794,540, forward strand.
CGACGCTGGTGGTGCTCGGCCTGCTCGGCATCTTCTACCTGTTCCCCACCGTGTACGGGGCGCTGGGCCGGGTGTACGTGCCGCACCTGCTGCGGGACGGCAACGCCGACGCGGTCGTGCTGGTGCTGCCGGACGCCGCGCTCGGCGGCCTGCCCGGGCAGCTGCTCGGTGGGTTGGTCGCCGCCGGCGCGTTCGCCGCGTTCCTGTCCACTGCCAGCGGGTTGCTCGTGTCGGTGTCCGGTGTGCTGTCCACCGACCTGTTCGGCCGCTGGTCCGGCGGTCACGGCTCGGTCCGCGACTTCAGGCGGGCCGCGATGGTGGCCGGTGTGGTGCCGCTGCTGCTGGCGTTGCAGGCCGGCTCGCTCGGACTGTCCACTGTGGTCGGCCTGGCGTTCGCGGTGGCCGCGTCGACGTTCTGTCCCCTGCTGGTGCTGGGGATCTGGTGGCGGCGGCTGACCCCGGTCGGTGCCGGCGCCGGTCTGCTCGTGGGCGGCGGGCTGTCCGGCATCGCGGTGCTGATCACCGTGCTCGGACCGCCGCTGTCCGGCTGGCCCGGCACGCTGCTGGCCGAGCCGGCAGCCTGGACCGTGCCGATCTCGTTCGCCGTCATGGTGCTCGCCTCGCTGGCCACCCAGAAGCAGGTGCCGGCCGACGTCGGCCGGACGATGGTGCAGCTGCACGCCCCGGAGCGGCTCCGCCTGCACGGGTGATCGACCGGCCCTTCTGGTGATCGCCGTCACTTCGGCGCAGCCGACGCACCACTCGGCGCACTGCCGCGGAGCAACCCCACGGAAAGCCCAAGGCTCTCCTACGGTCGCCTCAGAAGCTGCCATAGACGGCGGCCCAGGAGGTGTTCCGTGACCAGCAGCGAGACCGCCCCCACCGAACGAGGGCGGATCACCCCCGAGGCGTACTCCCGGATGGACGCCGACCCCAGATTCGTCGACCTGCGTCGCCGCTTCCGTAACTTCGTGTTCCCGATGACGGTGGCATTCCTCACCTGGTACCTGCTCTACGTCGTGCTGTCGGCCTTCGGTCGGGGCTTCATGGACACGAAGGTGGTCGGGCACCTCAACGTGGCCTTCTTCTTCGGGCTGTCGCAGTTCGTCTCCACGTTCCTCATCGCCTGGGCATACTCGAAGTTCGCCAACCGGCGGATCGACCCGGTCGCGCGTGAGCTTCGCCGGGAGCTGCAGGGCACCGAGCTCGAGGGCAGCGAGCTGGGCGGCGCCCGATGAGCGACGTGACCGTGCTCGCCGCCAGTGCCGAGACGCGGCGCGGACTGACGATCGCCCTGTTCCTCGTCTTCATCGCGATCACGCTCTACATCACGTGGTGGGCGAGCCGGCAGAACCGGACCGCCGCGGACTTCTACGCGGCCGGCCGGTCGTTCTCGGCCTTCCAGAACGGGCTGGCGATCGGCGGCGACTACATGTCCGCCGCCTCGTTCCTCGGCATCGCCGGGCTGATCGCGCTCTACGGCTACGACGGCTTCCTCTACTCGATCGGCTTCCTGGTCGCCTGGCTGGTCGCCCTGCTGCTGGTCGCCGAGCTGATGCGCAACTCCGGCCGGTACACGATGGGCGACGTGCTGGCGTTCCGGATGCGCCAGCGCCCGGTCCGGATGGCCGCCGGCATCTCCACCATCACGGTGTCGATCTTCTACCTGATCGCGCAGATGGTCGGTGCCGGCGCGCTGGTGGCGCTGCTGCTGGGCATCGGCAAGACCGGGACCTTCCTCGGGATGTCCCAGACCACCGCAAAGAACGTCACAATTGTGATCGTCGGCGCGTTGATGATCCTCTACGTGACCGTCGGCGGCATGCGCGGCACCACCTGGGTCCAGATGATCAAGGCCGGCCTGCTCATGGCCGGCGCGATCCTGATGTCGCTGTTCGTACTCGCCAAGTTCAACTTCAACCCGTCCAGCCTGTTGGGCGCGGCGGCTAGCCAGAGCGGCAAGGGCGACGCGTTCCTCAATCCCGGGCTCCGGTACGGCGCCGGCGACTGGGTGACCAAGATCGACCTCATCAGCCTCGGCCTCGCCCTGGTGCTCGGCACCGCCGGCCTGCCGCACATCCTCATGCGGTTCTACACGGTGCCGACGGCCAGGGACGCCCGCCGCTCGGTCAACTGGGCGATCGGCCTCATCGGCACGTTCTACCTGCTCACCCTCGCGCTCGGGTTCGGCGCCGCGGCGCTGGTCGGCACGAGCGCGATCCGCGCCGCCAACCCGGGCGGCAACACGGCCGCTCCGCAGCTGGCCGAGGAGCTCGGCGGCGGCGCCGGGACCACTGGTGGGGCGTTCTTCCTCGCGTTCATCGCCTCGGTCGCGTTCGCCACGATCCTCGCGGTGGTCGCCGGCCTCACGCTGGCGTCCTCGTCGTCGGTCGCGCACGACATCTACGCCAACGTCATCCGCAAGGGTGAGGTCGACGAGGGGTCCGAGGTGCGGGTGGCGCGGATCGCGGCGGTGATCATCGGAGCGATCGCCATCGTGTTGTCGATCTTCGCCCAGAACCTCAACGTGGCCTTCCTGGTCGCGCTGGCATTCGCGGTCGCCGCGTCCGGCAACCTGCCGGCCATCCTCTACAGCCTGTTCTGGCGCCGGTTCAACACCCAGGGCGCGACGTGGGCGATCTACGGCGGACTCGGGGTGGCCCTGTTCCTCGTCATCTTCTCGCCGGTGGTGTCCGGCAAGCCCACGGCGATGATCAGCGACGCCGACTTCGCCTGGTTCCCGCTGGAGAACCCGGGCATCATCTCGATTCCGGCCGGCTTCTTCTTCGGCTGGCTCGGCACGGTGCTGTCCCGGGAGCGCGACGATCCCAAGTACGACGAGCTCGAGGTCCGGTCGCTGACCGGCGCCGGGGCGCACTAGGAGGCGGTGCCGGCCCGGGCGGCGGGCCTCCGGACACGGCGTCGGTGGGCGGTCAATCCCCCACCGGCGCCGTCCGTGTCCCCAGCCCTCCACCGACGGTGATCGCTGAGTAGCATGCCAACCCTCGAAAGGGTGGCCGCCGGCGACCGGTGTGGTCACTTTCGGTGACGAGGAGGCTGGGGATGCGGGTACGGCGCGAGCGTGCGGGACTGGCCGGCGGCGACGGCGGGGGCGGCTGACCCGCCCGTCCGACGCTCAGCGGTCCGGCGAGCGGGCCCACCACAGGTCCCACTGGTAGCGCTCCGGCCGCGGCAGGTCGGCCTCCCATCGGTAGCGCAGGCAGCCGTCCGGACCGGTGAGCCGCTTGAGCTCGCGGTTGTCCCGGTCCCGGACGAACACGTCGTCGCCCGCCTCCGGCGGGAAGTCGACGTTGACCACCAGCCGGCTCAGCGTGGACCGCGAGCCGTCGGCCACTCGGGGCGTCGGCGTCCAGGTCAGCGTGTCGTGCCCGGTGGCCCGCAGCACGTCCCACATCCCCTGCATCCGGTAGCGCGCGTACCAGCTCGTCGGCTCGGTGATGCTTGGCCGGAACACGAACAGGCACCGCAGCAGGTAGGGCTTCTCGGTCAGCGCGATCTGCCGGATCGCGATCCGGTCGTCCTCGGACCGGGTCACCATCTCGATCTCGGCCAGCGAGACCGCCTCCGCGTCCAGCTGGGTCGGCGTGGTCAGCCGGCTCTCCAGGCAGGGCAGTGCGGCCGCGGTGTCCGGCGTGGTGCGCCGGTGCTCGATCACCCGGTCTCCGCCGGCGTCGGCGCCGACGAGGTAGGTCAGCTCGAGGTCGTCGGTGTAGGGCGCCGGGTAGCCGAGCCACATGTCGTGCAGCGCGGAGAGCGCGGCCGTGTACCGGCCGCGCAGCGCCTGCAGCCCGGACAGCTCCGCCGCCGCGGCGGCCGCCCGCTCGGTCGCCCGCGCCACCTCCTCCCGGGCCGCGGACAGCTCCTGCTGGTGCCGGCTCTCGATCAGCTGGGCGCGGGCGCGCCGGCGCAGCCGGACCCAGGCGCCGACGACCTGGCCGAGGAACAGCAGCACGGATGCGGCGACGAGAATGCCGAGCAGCCAGCGGCCCATGCCGTCGGCCCACACCGCCAGCCCGGCGGAGATGGCGGCCAGCACGACGTTCGCCCAGACCGCGGTGGACTTGAGCGGTTCGAGGAGGTCGACCCGGCTCAGTCGGTTCGAGTTGGGCTCAGTTGCATCCATCTGGCGTACGGAAGACTGGGTCACTGACCCTCCGATCAGCGGTACCTAAGCACAGAGTAGGCATGACATCACGAAGAGTACTTATGCGCGAGGACACAATTGGATCACGTGCGGTCGACCGGCCCCCGGGGCTGCGGACCGGCCGATACAGCCCGGCATCCCGCCGGCCCCGCCGCCGTGCCGGACCCCACCCGGACCCCACCCGGACCCCACCCGGACCCCACCCGGACCCCACCCGGACCCCACCCGGACGCTGCCTGGGTCCACCACCACGTGGGGCGCGGGCCCTAGCCTGGGAGCGGTGAGGCACCATCATCGCGTGCATCCCGGATCCCTGCGCACCGTCCTGGCCACCGACGTCCCCGACGGAGCGACCATCCTCGACGTGCGCGAGGACGACGAGTGGGTCGTCGGCCACATCGCCGGGTCGGTCCACGTCCCGCTGAGCCAGCTGCCCGGTCGCGCGGCCGAGATCCCGCCGACCGACCCGCTGGTGGTGGTGTGCCGGGTCGGCTCCCGGTCGGCCCAGGTGACCGCCTGGCTGGCGAGCCAGGGCCGGGATGCGGTCAACCTCGCCGGTGGCCTGGACGCCTGGGCCGATGCCGGCCGCCCGCTGGTCACCGACGACGGCAGCCCCGGCAGGGTCGCCTGACCCGGGGGAAGCGGGCGCGATCTACGCGCGCCGCAGCAGGTGGTGCCCCTCGACCAGGTCGAGGGCCAGCGTCTTGTAGCCGGCCGTGTCGAACAGGACCACCACCCGGTCGCCCTCCTCGTAGGTCTGCACCGTGCCGCGGCCCCACTCCGCGTGGGTGACCGCCGACCCGACCGGGAACGGGCGGTCGTCCGAGTCGAGCGACTTGCCGCTGTCGCAGTTGTCACAGTGCCAGCACCGCTGCGGGTGCGACTCGCCGAGCAGCTCCAGCACGATCCGGCGCCGGCAGTCGGTGCTGTCCGCGTACGTCCGGACCATCTCGACGGCCGACCGCGCGTACTGGCGCTGCAGGTCGCGCCGTTCCGCCGCCGCCTTGGCCAGCTCCGCCGCCGGCACCTCGTGCCGGGCCCGGGCCGACACCAGCCAGCGGTCCTTGCGGGACCGGATCGCCCCGGCCGCCTCGAGCTCGTTGACGATCGCGGTGACCCTGGCCGCGGGCAGCCCGGTCGAGGCGGCCAGGTCCTTGCGGGAGACCGGCCCGTCGTCCCGGATCGTCTGCAGCACGCCGGTCAGCTCCGGCACCGTCGGCCCGCCGCCGGAGGCGAAGAACCGCGGCAGCGACAGGTCACTGGGCAGGTAGAACAGCGCCGCCCGGGCCGGCGCCCGGTCCCGGCCGGCCCGCCCGATCTCCTGGTAGTAGGAGTCGAGCGTGTCCGGCGGCTCGGTGTGGAACACGAACCGTACGTCCGGCTTGTCGACGCCCATGCCGAAGGCGCTGGTCGCCACCATCACGTCGACATCGCCGCGCATGAACGCGTCCTGCGCCGCGTCCCGGTCGGCCCGGGACAGCCCGCCGTGGTAGTGCACCGCGTCGACGCCGTTGTCCCGCAGCAGCTCGGCCGTCTCCTCCGCGCCGCGGTGGGTGGCGGTGTAGACGATGCCGGGGCCGCCCGGCTCGACCACGCCGGTTCCGGTCGGCAGGGTCGGGTGGTCGGAGCGGGTGGTGCCGTCGATCTCCTCGTGGTCGGGCTCGCCGTGCAGCGCCAGCAGCACCTGCTCGACCAGCTCCTCCCGCTTCTGCTCCTCGGAGCCGACCAGGTCGACGCCGAGCCAGATGTTCGGCCGGTCGGCGTCGCGGACCACGATCTCCGGGTCGCGCATCCGCAGCCGGCGGACGATCTCCTCGCGCACCCGGGGCGATGCGGTCGCGGTCAACGCGAGCAGCCGCGGCGAGCCGAGCGCCCGGGCGACCGAGCCGAGCGCGAGGTAGTCCGGCCGGAAGTCGTGCCCCCACTCGCTGATGCAGTGCGCCTCGTCGACGACCAGCAGCGACACCGGCGACCCGCGCAGCGCGTCGAGCACCTCGTCGTTGGCGAGCTGCTCCGGCGCGAGCAGCAGGAACTCCAGCCGCCCGGCGGCGAACTCCGCCAGCGCGCGCTTCCGCTCGGCCGCCCGGACCGTCGTGTTGAGCAGCGCGGCCCGTTCGCCGGCCGCCTCCAGCGCCCGCAGCTGGTCGTGCTGCAGCGCGATCGTCGGTGAGACGACCAGCGTGCCGCCGTCGATGAGCTTCGCGGCGATCGTGTAGATCAACGTCTTGCCGGTGCCCGAGGCGAGCACGGCGAGGGTGTCCCGCTCCAGCACCGCGTCGATCGCCTCGGCCTGGCCGGGGCGGAACTCCGCGGTGCCGAGCACCTGTTCGGCCGCCTTCCGGACGGCTGCGCTGGTCACGCCGGCCTCGCTACCCGGGCCCGGGTCCACTGACACGCGGTACGGTGGGCCAACCACACGCGGGAGCCCGGCGCACCCCGGGCTGAGAGGGCGGCAGGCGGCCGCCGACCGTCGGAACCTGTCCGGGTCATGCCGGCGTAGGGAGCGTGCTCAGCTTGGCCACCACTGAGGAAGCCCCGGCCACCCTCACCGAGGACCAGCCCCGCTCGCTCGGCTTCACCGACCAGTTCGGTCTCTGGGCCAACCTCGGGATCAGCCTCCTCATCCCGGTCACCGCGACCTTCCTGGTCGCGCCCGGGCAGTCGTTCCTGGCCACGGTCGTCGCGATCGTCGCCGGCACCCTGCTCGGCTGCCTGCTGCTGGCCGCGGTCGCCCGCGCCGGCGCGATCACCGGCGCCCCGACGATGGTGCTGCTACGCGGTCTGCTCGGCCGCACCGGCTCGTATGCGCCGACGGTGCTCAACCTGCTCCAGTGCATCGGGTGGGCCACGTACGAAGTGTGGGTGATCTCGTTCGCCGCGCACGCGGTGTGGTCCGGGCTGCCGCGCTGGGCCTACGTGCTGATCGCCGGCGCGGTCGCGACCGGGATGGCGTTGCGGCCGCTCGGCTCGGTGCGGCTGCTCAAGCGGATCGCGGTCGTCGCGGTGCTGGCCAGCTCGGTCTACTTCCTGGTCGAGACGCTGCGCCGGCCGCTGGGCGGGTTCGCCGAGGGCGGCTGGACCGGCTTCTGGACGTCGATGGACCTGGTCGTCGCGCTGCCGGTGTCGTGGGTCCCGCTGGTCGCCGACTACTCCCGGTTCTCCCGCTCGCCGCGGTCGGCCGCGCTCGGCACCGGCATCGGCTACGCCCTGTCGTCCTCGGTGTTCTTCCTGCTCGGCGTGCTGGCGCTGCGCGCGTACGCGGGCGCCGACCAGGATGTGGTCGGCGCGCTGCTGGCCGTCCCGGCCGGCGCGATCGCGCTGGTGATCCTCGCGATCGACGAGGTGGACGAGGCGTTCGCGAACATCTACTCGACGGCGACCTCCGCACAGAACGTGCTGCCCCGGGCCGACCGGAGGGTGCTGGCGCTGCTGGTCGGGGCGCTCGCGACCGTGCTGGCGCTGGCCGTGGACGGCAGCGCGTACGAGCCGTTCCTGTTCCTCATCGGCGCGGTGTTCGTGCCGCTGGCGGCGACCGTGGTGGTCGACTTCTGGCTGGCCCGCGGCCGGTACGACACGTCGGCGGCGGCCCCGGCGCGGTGGGTGATGCTGCTGCCCTGGCTGGCCGGCTTCGTCGCATACCAGCTGACCGCGCCGACCGTGCTCTCGGCCTGGCCCGGCTGGGAGGCGTTCTGGCGGCACGGGCAGGACCTGTTGCACATCTCGCCGACCAACGGGTTCTCGGCCTCGCTGGTCGCGCTGGCGGTCGCGGCATTGCTCACCCCGCTCGCCCGGCTGGCCAGCCGGCCCCGGGTGCCGCAGCGGTCAGGATCTGTCCGGTAGCTCGCCTAGGGTCGGGGCATGGATCCGACCTGGGCGGCGACGCTGTCGCGGCGGCTGGACCGGCACCACCTGACCGAGCCGGCCGGGTCGGCGGCGGACGTCGCCGCCGCCACCTGCGGGGTGCATGCGCAGATCCGCACCGCCGCGGAGCTGTCGATCGGGCAGCGGCTGGCCGGCGCCACCCGCGAGGACGTGCGGGCGGCGCTGTGGGAGACCCGCGAGCTGGTCAAGACGTTCGGGCCGCGGGGCACCGTGCACCTGCTGCCGACCCGGGACCTGCCCCGCTGGACCGGCGCGCTGGCCGCGGTGCCGCGCCCGCTGCCGTCGTTCGACCCGTCGGTGCGGCTGGCGTCGGCGCAGCTCGACGAGGTGGTGGCCGGGATCGGCGCGGTGCTGGCGGACGCCGAGCTGACGATCGACGAGCTCGACGGCGCGCTCGCGGACGAGGTCGGCGCGTGGGCGGTCGAGCGTTGCATGCCGGCGTTCCAGGACCTGTGGCCGCGGTGGCGGCAGGCGGTGGACACCGCGGCGAACCGGGGCGTGCTCTGTTTCGGCCCGGACCGGGACCGGAAGGTGACCTACACCAGCCCCCGGCGGTGGTCGCCCGGGTTCGTCCCGGCGCCGGGCCCGGAGGCGGTGACCTGGCTGGCCCGCTCGTACCTGCGCTCGTACGGACCGGCCCGGCCCGAGCACGTCGCGCAGTGGCTGAGCGTGCCGAAGCCGTGGGCGGTGACGCTGTTCGAGACGCTCACGGCGGCCGGCGAGATCGAGCCGGTCGGGGAGCCGGGCTGGGTGGTGGCCGGAGACACGGCGTTCCCGTCGCGGGCGCCTCGGGGACTGCGGCTGTTGCCCTACTTCGACGCGTACGCGGTGGGCTCCCATCCGCGCGATCTCGTCTACCCCGGCGTGGCGGCGGAGCGGGCACTGGCTCGCCGGCAGGCCGGCAACTACCCGGTGCTGCTCGTCGACGGCGTCGTCGCGGGGGTCTGGCACCAGAAGCAGGCCGGCCGGTACGTCGACGTCACCGTCGAGCCGCTGGTCGAGCTGTCTGCCGCGCGGCGCCGCGACCTCGACGCCGAGATCGAGCGGATCGGCGCGTTCGCCGGCCGGACCCCGCGTCTCACGGTCGGCCCGGTGGCCGTCGGTCCGCACGCGTGAGCGGCGGCGGCTGACCGGTGCCGCCCGGTGCCGTTCTAGGCTCGCGGGCGTGGAGCCCGCGTACGGAACCGGTGCCCTGTCCGACCTCACCCCGGGTGTGCTGGAGGCCCTGGGCGTACCGGGCGGAAGCTCCGTGCTCGGCCTGCCCGAGGCCCGGCACGTCGTGCTGCTGCTCGTCGACGGGCTCGGCCTGCGCCTGCTGCGGCGGTTCGCGGCCGACGCCCCGTTCCTGTCCACCCTGCCCGGACACGAGATCACCGCCGGCTTCCCGTCGACGACCGCGACCAGCCTGGCCAGCATCGGCACCGGCCTGCCGCCCGGCGGGCACGGCGTGGTCGGGCTCGCCTTCGAGGTCGGCGACGGCGTGGCGATCAACACGCTGGGCTGGGCCACCCAGGGCAGCGGCCGCCCGCGGGACCTGCGCGAGCGGTTCGTCCCGGAGGACGTGCAGCCGATGCCGACCACGTTCGAGCGGCTGGCCGCGCACGGGGTCGCGGTGCGGGTGATCGTGCCCGGGGCGTTCCTCGGCAGCGGGCTGACCCGGGCGGTGCTGCGCGGCGGGCAGCACTGGGGCGTGCGCGCGCTCGGCGACCTGGCCGCGGCGCTCACCGGCGAGCCCGAGTCCGACCGGACGTTCCGGTACGCATACCACGGCGATCTCGACCTGCTCGGCCACGTGTACGGGCCCGGCTCGGAGCCGTGGCGGTTCCAGCTCACCCAGGTCGACCATCTGGTCCGGTCGATCGCCGAGCGGCTGCCGGCCGGCAGCCTGCTGCTGGTCACCGCCGACCACGGCATGGTGCAGGTCGACGAGTCGGACCGGATCAGTGTCGACGACGGCGCCGAGCACCTGCTCGACGGCGTGCGGCTGCTGGCCGGGGAGCCGCGGGCCCGGCACGTCTACGCCGAGGCCGGCTCGGCCGACGACGTGCTGGCCAGCTGGCGGGAGCAGCTCGGCTCCCGGGCCACCGTGCTCAGCCGGGCCGAGGCGGTCGAGGCCGGCTGGTTCGGCCACGTCACCAGCCGGGTCGAGCCGCGCATCGGTGACGTGGTCGCAGCCTGCACCGGCACGACCGCGATCACCCGCCCGGCCGCCGAGCCGGTGCTGTCCGAGCTGACCGGCCAGCACGGCTCGCTGACCGAGGACGAGCTGCTCATCCCGCTGCTGACCTACGTTCCTTAACCCTTGACGTAGGCGAGCTTCTCGGTGACGAGGCCGCCGGCGACGCGGAAGACGTCGACGCCGCGGACGTGCCCGCCGGATCCGCCGGGCCCCCACTGGTAGCGCCAGCGCACCACGACCCGGTCGCCGGCGGAGATGGTCTCCTCGGTGTCGAACCAGGCGTCCGGCGAGGAGGCGAACAGCTCCGACCAGGCGCCGCGCACCGCCGCGCTGCCCACGTACCGCCGCCCGTCCGGCGGCGCGGTCCCCTCGAACACGCAGTCCGCGCTCATCAGCGCCATCACCGCGGCCACGTCGTGCCGGTTGAACGCGGCGTTGAACCGCTCGACCACCGCGACCGGGTCGCTCGCGGTCCGGCCGAACGCGGCGAGCAGCCGGGTGCCCGCGTCCGCGTCCGGCGGCGTCGGCCGGCGCGGGCCGATCATGCCGGCGGCCCGGTACGCGTCCTCCCGCTCGGCGAACCAGGCCAGCGCCGCGCCCGCGTCGTCGGGGTCGAGCGCGGCGGGCCCGCCCAGCGCGACCGCGAGGTCCCAGCCGTGCACGAGGTGGTCCGCGAACAGCTGCATCGCATACTCCGAGCCCGGCACGTCGCCGAAGCTGAGGTGCACGGTGTCCGCCATCGCGCCCGGTGCACCGGCCGCGGCCAGGGCGCCGAGCATCGCCTCGTGCCAGCGGTCCAGCGGCACGGCGCCGAGCTGGTCGCCGTCGAGCCGGTCGCCGACCTCGGCGATAGTCCGGCCGGCGAACAGCTCGGCTGCCCACAGGTCCTCGACTGCGACGTGGTTCACCAGCGTGCGCACGGTCCAGCCCGGGCACGGCGTGGGGTCGTTCCACTGCGGTTCCCGGATCCCGGCGACGAGCTCGTCGAACCGGGCGGCCGCGTGGCGCAGCGGTTCCAGCGCCCCGGTGTCAGCGGTGATCGTGGTCATGGCTACCTTCCCCCTGGTACGGGCCTGCTGGCCCGGTCGCAGGTCACGCTAGGAACGCGGGTTTGCGGTTTCTTGGCAGCTGGCCGCTGGGTCGCCGCCACACTGACCGCGTGGCCACGCAGGACGTGCAGATCCGCCTGCTCGGACGGTTCCGGGCGACGGCCGGCGGCCGGGAGCTGCCGGCCGCGGCGTTCGGTGGCCGCAAGGTCCGCACGCTGCTGGCCGTGCTCGCCCTCGACCGGGACCGGTACGTCTCGCACGACGCGCTGGCCGACGCGCTCTGGCCGGACGCGCCGCCGGCCGATCCGGCCGGCAACCTCGGCGTGCTGGTCAACCGGGCCCGCCGGGCGCTCGGTGACCCCGGCCTGATCCGTACCGGCCCGCGCGGGTATGCGCTGGACGCCCGCTGCGGGCTGGACACCGCGCGGTTCGCCGGCCTGGTCGAGCAGGCCCGGCGGCACCCGCCGGACCGGCCGGCGCTGCGCTGCTACCAGGAGGCGCTCGCCGGCTGGACCGGGCCGCCGCTGCCCGAGCACGCCGACGCGCCCTGGGCCCGCGAGTTCCGCACCGCGCTGCTCGGCTTGCGCCAGGCGGCGCTGGAGGAGGCCGCCGGTCTGGCTGCCCGGCTGGGCGAGGTCACGCTGGCGGTGGGGTACGGCGAGCAGGCCGTCGCCGCCGCGCCGCTGCGGGAGGTCGCCGCGCTGCGGCTGTCCCGCGCGCACGAGCTGGCCGGCGACCGGGCCGCGGCCCTGGACGACCTGCGGCAACTACGGCTGCGGTTGCGCGACGAGCTCGGCGTCGACCCGTCCGCCGAGGTGAGCGACCGGTACGCCGAGCTGCTCGACCCGGCCCACCGCCCGCCCGCCGCCCCACCGGCCGCGGGCGAGCTGCCGTTCCTCGGCCGCTCCGGCCAGCTCACCGCCCTGCTCGCCGCCGTCCGCGATCCGGCGCCGCCGGTGGTGACCGTGGCCGCCGCGGCCGGGTCGGGGAAGTCCCGGCTGCTGGCCGAGCTGGCCGCCGCGCTGGACCGGCCGGTCCTGTCCGCCCGGGCGTACCTGCCCGAGCGGGCTGAGCCGTGGAGCCTGACCCGCGGGCTGCTGCGGGCCGCGCTGGCCATCGACCGGGACGTCGCCGGAGCGCTGCCCGGCCCCGCCGCGCCCGCGCTGCTGGAGGTCGTCCCGGACCTGGCCGACCTGCTCCCGGAGCCGCCCACCGGCCCGCTCGACCCGGCCACGCGGCGGGCGCTGGTCCTGGAGGGCGCGGTCCGGATGCTCGTCGCGGCGGCTCCGGCGGTGGCCGCGCTGGCCCTGGACGACCTGCAGTGGGCCGACCCGGACAGCCTGCTCGTCGTGGCCGACCTGCTCGATCGGGTGCCCGGACTGCCGGCGGTGCTGGCGTACCGGCCGGAGGAGGCGCTGCCGGGCGGCCTGCTGCGCTCCGCCCTGGCCGGGCTGGCCGACCGGCGGCAGGTCCGGCCGGTCGCGCTGCCGCCGCTGGCCCTGGCCGACCTCGGCCAGGTCCTCGACGCGGAGATCGCCCGGGTGGTGCTCGCCGGCACCGAGGGGCTGCCGTTCGCGGTGGCCGAGGTCGTCCGCGCGCTGACCCGGTCGAGCACGCTGACCCGCGGCCCGGGCGGCGGCCGGTGGACGGCGGTCAGCCCGGACGCCGCCGCCCGAGAGGCGGCGGCGATCGCCGGCGCGGGGCGGCGCCGGCGGCTGCTAGCGCAGGTCGAGCGGCACCCGCCGGCCGACCGTACGGTCCTCGGGCTGCTGTCCCTGCTGGCCCGGCAGGTGCCGGTCGAGACGCTGACAACCGCGGCCGTGCTGCCGACCGACGAGGTGCTCGGCTCGCTGTCCGCGCTGTCCGCGGCCGGCCTGGTCCGACTCGGCGACCGCGGCTGGGCGACCTCGCACGACCTGGTCCGGGAGACGGTGGCCGCGGACCTGGCCGAGGCCGACCGGGCCCGGCTGCACGCCCGGCTGGCCGCGGCACTGGCCGGTGGGAGCGCCGACCCGGTCGAGCTGGCCGGGCACCTCGCCGGGGCGGGGGACTCCGAGGCGGCCGCGCGGCAGTACGCGACGGCGGCCGGACAGCGGGTCGAGGCCGCCGACGACGCCGGGGTGGCCGAGCTCGTCGACGCCGGCCTGGCCCTCGCCGACCGCGGCGAGCCTCGCAACCGGCTGCTGGAGGTGCGGGCCCGGCTGCGGGCTCGGCGCGGCGACCTGCCCGGGGCCCGGTCCGACCTGCGCGAGGCGCTGATCGCCGAGCCGGACCTTGCCGCCCGGTCGGGGCTGCGGGCCCGGCTGGCCATGCTCTACTCCGGCGCCGAGGACGTGGACCGGGCCGCCGGGCTGGCCGAGCTGGCCGTGCTCGACGCCGGCGACGATCCCGGCGCGCTGGCCCGCGCGCTCGAGGTGGCCGCGATCGTGGACATGAACCGGGAGCAGCCGGACCGGTCGGCGCGCCGGTTCGACCGGGCCCTCGCGCTCTACCAGGAGCGGCACGACGCGGCCGGCGCCGCCCGCATCCTCGACGGCCGGGCGATGGCCACCTTCCTCGACGGCCGGATCCCGGCCGCGCTCGAACTGTTCAGCCAGGTCGCCGACCTGCTCACGGACTCGGGCGACCTGCTGCACGTGGTCACGCCGGCCTCCACGGCCGGGCATGCGCTGGTGTTCGGCGCCGACCCGGCGGCCGGCCTGGTCCGCACCACCGCCGCGCTGGAGCTGGCCCGCTCGCTCGGCCACGCCGAGGGCGTCACGTACGCGCTCTGGCACCGGTCCGAGGCGCTGGCCGCGCTCGGCGACGCGGACGAGGCGGCCGGCTGCGCCCGGGAGGCGCTGGCCGTCGCCGGCCGGATCGAGCATCGCGGCTGGACCGCGACCGCGCTGCGGGCACTCGGGATCGCGCTGCGCACCGGCGGCGACCTGCCGGGCGCGGCCGAGGCGTTCCGCCGCTCGCTGGACACCGCGTCGGGTGGGCTCACGCTGTTCTCGTCCTGGGCTGCCGCCCAGCTGGCGCTGACCATGATCGCCGGCGGCGACCCGGCGGCGGCCGGCCCGTTGGTGCACCGCGCGCTGACCGAGGGTCCGGCGCTGGCCCAGTATGAGGCGCGGCTGGCCCGGGCGGAGCTCGCCTGCGCGCGCCGCCGGCCGGAAGCGGCGGCGATCGCCGCCGACGCGGCCCGGCTGGCCCGCGCCGGCGGGCACCTCGCCTCGGTGGCCCGGCTGGAGGAGCTAGGCGGGATCCGGTAGCTGGTAGTCGGCGAACCGGGCCCGGAGGTCCTTCTTGGAGAACTTGCCGACCGACGTCTTCGGCACCTCGTCGATGAACACCACGTCGTCCGGCAGCCACCACTTCGCCACCCGCGGCGTGAGGAACTCCAGCAGCTCCTCCTTGGTCGCCGACGCGTCCGGCTTGAGCACGACCGTCGCCAGTGGACGCTCCTGCCACTTCGGGTGCGGCACTGCGATGACCGCGGCCTCGGCCACCGCCGGGTGCGCCATCAGATGGTTCTCCAGCTCGACCGAGCTGATCCACTCGCCGCCGGACTTCACCAGGTCCTTGGTCCGGTCGGACAGCCTGATGTTGCCGTGCCGGTCGATCGCCCCGACGTCCCCGGTGCGCAGCCAGCCGTCCGGAGTGAACGAGTCCTCCGAGTGTTCGACGTCGTAGTAGTCGGCGGCGATCCACGGCCCGCGCACCTGCAGCTCGCCGGTGGCCTTGTCGTCCCAGGGCAGCTCGGTCAGCGTGCCGGGCTCGACGATCCGCGCATCCACCCCGACCGGCGGGATGCCCTGCCGGGCCCGCACGTCGGCCGCCTCCTGCTCGGACAGCTCGTCGTACGCGGAGAACCGGCCGTTGATCGAGCCGAGCGGGCTGGTCTCGGTCATGCCCCAGGCGTGCAGGATCGGCATCCCGAGCTTCGCCCGGTAGCCCTCCGACAGCGCCTTGGGCACCGCCGAGCCGCCGCACAGGATCGCCCGCAGGGAGGACAGGTCGCGGCCGTCCAGCTCGGGCAGCAGGCCCATCCAGATCGTCGGCACGCCGGCGGTCATCGTGACCCGCTCCTCCTCGAGCATCGCGGCGATCGCGGCCGGGGTCATCTGCGGACCGGGCAGGATCAGCTCGGCGCCGGCGAACAGCGGGGCGTGCCCCCAGCCCCAGGCGTTGGCATGGAACATCGGCACCACCGGCAGCAGCCGGTCGCGCTCCATCACGCCGATCCCGGCCGACGCGTTGAGCACGCCGAGGGAGTGCAGGTAGATCGAGCGGTGCGAGTAGACGACGCCCTTGGGGCTGCCGGTCGTGCCGGACGTGTAGCACATGGACGCGGCCTGGTTCTCGTCGTCGATGGCGAACCGCACCGGCGGCGCGTCGGCGAGCAGGTCCTCGATCAGGTGGATGCGCGGGTCGTCGGGGATCTCGGTCGGCGCGCCGTCGTCCATCACGATCACCCGCCGGACCGAGCGGAACGAGTCGATCAGCTTCCAGAACGCGCCGAGCAGGGAGCGGTCGACGAACACGACGTCGTCCTCGGCGTGGTTGACCACGTAGGTCAGCTGCTCCGGGAACAGCCGGATGTTCAGCGTGTGCAGGATCCGGCCGGTGCACGGAGCGGCCCAGTAGAGCGAGAGATGGTCGGCGGTGTTCCAGGCGAACGTGCCGACCCGGGCGTCGGCCGGCACGTCGAGCGCGTCGAGCACGCCGCCGATCCGGCGGGTGCGGTCGGTCCACTCCGTGATCGAGGTCCGCCTGCGCTCGGTGGCGGTGCTCCAGACCAGCTCCTTGTCCCCGAACAGCCGCTCGAACCGGTCGAAGACGGTGGGCAAGGTGAGCGCGTAGTCCTGCATCAGACCTCGCACGGCGGCCTCCTCACGGTCGTGGGTCCCTCGTTGTCGAGCCTGCCACAATCTCCTGGTGGGCGACGAGATCGGCAACGACGCCCCTGCGACCTCACGGCGGACCCGGGTGCTGCTGGCGTGGCTGGTCGCGGCGGTAGTGGTGGTGGCCGGCGTGGTCGCGCTGCGCCGCGGCGTCGACCCGGTCGAGGCGCCCCCGCCGGCCAGCCCGCCGGCCGCGCAGATGCCTCCGCTGCCGGGCCAGCTCGGACCGGCGCCGACCGAGTCGCTGGCACCGGTGCCGGCGCTGCTCGTCAGCGACGTGTGCCAGCCGCTGCGCACCGACGGCCGGAGCACGCTCGACGTCTCGTTTACGGTCGTGAACACCGTCCCGCAGACCGTCACCCTGGTCCGGATCACGCCGGTGTTCCCGCTGCCCGGCCTGCGCGGGCTGGGCACGGACTACCGGAGCGGGACCTGCCAGGCGCCCGGCCCGCTCCGCAGCGGGGACGTGCCGCCCCGCGGCACGATGCTGGTCGTCCTCCGCCTCGGCCTGCCGCCGACCTGCCCGGCGCCGTACCCCGTCAGGGCCGACTTCACCGAGCGCCGCGATGGACGCACCACCACCGCCGGCGTCCACCTCCTCAACGACCTCGGCAGCGTCCACTTCACGACCTGCTGAGCACCCGGCGCGCCGACCCGGCGGAAGTGAACTCCGGTGGCATGCTATGCGCGTGGTCAGCTACCAGCACGCCGTCCGTCTCCTCCAGCCGGTCATCGAGCCGATCTTCGCCGCCCTTCAGCACGGGCTCGACGAGGCCGCGGCCGAGCACGTCCGCCGCGGTTTCGAGCGGGCGACGGATCCCTGGTACTTCCTGCACAGCGCCCGCCGTTCCGCGTTCCAGCGGCTGGCCGCCGACGGGCTGGCGGAGACGGTCGACGACGGCGACCGGTCGTTGCTCAACCTCTCCGGGCTGCTGGTCCGCCACCACGGCCTGACGGTCCGCATCCTCCGGCCCGACCCAGGTGCCGGCGGCCGGGCGCAGATCCCGCTGCCGGCCACCGGAGCGCTGCAGGCCTTCTACCACCAGCAGCCGCTGCCCGGCCTCGAGGGCACCGACAACCTCGTCCTCACCTGGACCGACGATCTTGGGGTCCTGACCGACCCGCTCACCCTGGCCCGCCCGGTGGGCGGCGACTCGCGCCGGGAAAGCCTCCTGCTCGACTGGGACGGTCCGCTGTCGCGAAGCATGGTGAGGCTGCGCGCGCGGGATCTCGACGAACTGCAGCCCGACCATCACCACGGCAGCCTCGCAGACCAGGCAGGTTAGATGATCTACGGCGAGCGCCTCCGCCAGATGCGGGAGCTGCACCGCTTGACGCAGGCCGACCTCGCCGGACAGGTGATCGGTCTGACCCAGCCGCGGCTGTCCCGGGTGGAGAAGGACCTCGCGGTGCCGGACGAGGAACTGGTCGAGGCGCTGGCCGCGCTGACCGGCGTGCGGTCGGAGTTCTTCACTCGGGAACCGAGCCCCGACCTGCAGGGCCACTCGCCCCAGTTCCGTTCCCGGACCCGGTTGACCAGCACCGCCAAGGCAGCCGCTCTCCAGTGGGCCAGGCTGGTCGCGGAGGAGTACGAGCGACTGAGAGCGGCCGCCGCGCGGCTGCCGCTGCGACTGGCGCCGCAGCTCGGGGCGACGCCGGCCGAGGCCGCCGGATACGCCCGGTGCCAGCTGGGGTTCTCCGTCGACGAGCCGTTGCCGTACCTCATCCTGGCGCTCGAACGGGCGGGTGTGACCGTGCTCGGACTCCCGTACAGCATCGACGCTCTCGATGCCTTCTGTGCCTGGCGAGACGGTGACCCGGTCGTCGCGATCCTCGCCGGTGCACCGGGTGACCGGCTCCGGTTCAGCGTGGCGCACGAGCTCGGTCACCTGCTGCTGCACGCCACCCGCACGCTCGACTCGGCCGAGCGGGAGGCGGACCTGTTCGCGGCCGAACTGCTGACTCCTCTGGACGCGATCGGTCCGGCGATGCCGCCGACGGTGACCCTGCGCGGCCTGACCATGCTGAAGTCGAGCTGGGGCGTCTCGGTCAAGAGCCTCATCCGGCGGGCCCGCGAGGTCGGTGCGATCGACCAGCAGCGGTCGACGAGCCTCTACCGGCAAATGAGCGCCCGTGGCTGGAACCGGGTCGAGCCGGGGTACGTGCCGGTGGAGAAGCCGCGGGCGTTCCGGAAGCTCGTGGAGCTGGCGTACGGGCCGGGGCCGAACGTGCAGCGGCTCGCCGCCGACGCCGGCTGGTCGGAGAGTCTTGCGCTGGCGGTCCTCGACCGGCACGCGACCGCGGACGAACTGCCGTTCGAGGCGGTCGGCCGCGCCGGCAACGTCGTGCCGTTCCGTCCTCGGCAGTCATGACGCGCCGAGCTCGGCCAGGTCCTCGTCGGTGAGGACGAGGGCGGCGGCGGCGACGTTGTCGGCGACGTGCGCCGGGTCGCCGCTGCCGGGGATGACCAGGATGTTGGGCGAGCGATGCAGCAGCCAGGCGAGCGCGACCCGGTGGATGCTCACCCTGCGGCGGTCGGCCACGATCTCGAGCCCGGCCGCCTCGAAGGGCTGGAACGCGCTGCCCAGCGGGAAGAACGGCACGTAGGCGATGCCCTGCTCGGCGCACTCGTCCAGCAACCGGTCGTCGGACCGGTCGGCCAGGCTGTACATGTTCTGCACACAGACGCTGCGTCTGCCGGCCGCGCAGATGCCGCGGTTGCCCGGTCAGCTCGGCCCGTCCCCGACCGGCCCGCTGCCGCCCGTGCCCGCGCTGTCGGTGGGCACCGTGTGCCCACCGCGCACCGACGGGCGCACCCGGCTGGACGTCTCGTTCACGGTCGTCAACACCGTGCCGGAGTCGGTCTCGCTGGTCCGGGCCGAGCCCCGCTTCCCGTTGGGCGGGCTGCGCGCCATCAGCACCGAGGTCCGCTCCGGCGACTGTGCGAGGCCAGGGCCGCCGGTGCACACCGACACCGTGCCGGGCCGGGGCACGGTGCTCGTCGTGTTCCTGCTTCGCCTGCCACCGACCTGCCCGACCCCGCTGCCGATCGGTGCCACGCTGCACGAACTGCGCGGCACGCACGCCGGCACCGCCGCCGTGCCGCTCTTCAACGACCTCGGCGGCATCCACTTCACGACCTGTTGAGCTCGGCCCGGTCCAGGGTGACCGGCAGGGTGGCGAACCCGCGGTGGGTGAACGTGGGGTGCCGGGTCGGTTCGCCGGCCAGGGCCAGGCCGGGCAGGTCGGTGAGCAGCGTGGCCAGCGACGCCTGCAGCTCGACCCGGGCCAGCGGCGCGCCGAGGCAGAAGTGGATGCCGGCGCCGAAGCCGAGGTGCGGGTTGGGCCAGCGGGTCAGGTCGAGCCGGTCCGGGTCGGCGAACACCGCCGGGTCCCGGTTGGCCGCCCCGAGCAGCGCGGCGATCTTCTGCCCTGGCTCCACGGTGACGGAGCCGATCCGGACCGGCTCGGTCGCCGTCCGTTCGAACAGCTGCAGCGGCGAGTCGTACCGGATCAGCTCCTCTACCGCGCCCGGCACCAGGTCCGCGGTCAGCCGGGCCCGCTCCGCGGGGTGGCTGAGCAGCGCGTAGGTGCCGTTGCCGACGACGTTGACGCTCGCCTCGTGGCCGGCCATCTGCAGCAGCACCGCGGTCGCGACCAGCTCGTCCTCGGACAGCCGGCTGCCGTCCGCGTCCCTGGTCGCGATCAGGTCCGAGAGCAGGTCCTCGCCCGGGTGCCGGCGCCGGTAGTCGATCAGCCCGCGCACGTACCCGACGTACTCGGTCGCCGCGGTCTCGGCGGCCCGGCGCCTGTCCACCGGCGGGGCCGGCTCGTAGAGCTTGACGATCGCGTTCGACCAGGGCCGGAGCAGGCCGCGGTCCTCGTCCGGCACGCCCAGCAGGGTGGCGATCACCGCCACCGGCAGCGGCTCGGCGTAGAGCGGCATCAGGTCGACCGTGGACCCGCCGGCGGCGGCGTCCCGAACGTCCCGGGCCAGCCCGCGGGCGATCTCGGTGACCCGGCCGCGCAGCCGCTCCACCTGCCGCCGCCCGAACCCGGCGGCGACCAGCCGGCGCAGCCGGGTGTGCGTCGGCGGCTCGTTCTCCAGCAGGGAGTGCTCGTGCAGCAGCGTGTAGTTCGGCAGCGGCTCGTCGGGCCAGCGCAGCCGCCAGAGCCGGCCGAGACCCCGGTGCCGGAGCACCGCATCGGCCTCGGCGTGCCCGAAGGTCACCCATTCACCCAGCGCGTCGCTCCACCCGACCGGCTCCACCGCGCGTCGAGCCGCGAAGACGGGGTACGGGTTCGCGACAACCTGGGGGAGGGTCGGGTCGAAGTCCACGACACCGAACGGTAGAAGCATGGGGAAGCCGCCACTGGTCGTCGCGCATCGCGGCTCGTCGTACGCGCTCGCCGAGCACACGCTCGGCGCGTACCTGCGGGCGATCGACGAGGGGGCCGACGCGCTGGAATGCGACGTGCGGCTGACCCACGACGGGCACCTGGTCTGCGTGCACGACCGTACGGTCGACCGCACGTCGTCGGGGCACGGCGTGGTCTCCGACTTCGACCTGGACGACCTGCAGGGGTTCGATTTCGGCTCCTGGCACGCGCCGCCGGACCGGTACGTCGAGGAGCGGGACAGCACCGAGGCTCCGGTGCTCACTCTCGACCGGCTGCTCGGCGTGGTCGAGGAGACCGGCGTCCGGCTGCTGATCGAGACCAAGCACCCGACCCGGTACGCCGGGCTGGTCGAGCAGAAGCTGGTCGGGCTGCTCACCGAGCGCGGGATGCAGGGCGCCGGCTCGCCGGTGGCGGTGATGAGCTTCGCCACGCTCGCGCTGCGCCGGATCCGGCTGCTGGCGCCGGCGCTGCCGACCGTGCAGCTCTACAAGCGGGTGCCGACACTGCGCCGGGACGGGTCGCTGCCGGTGGTCGCGGACGTGTCCGGGCCCGGCATCACCGTGGTCAGGTCCGATCCCGGGTACGTCCGGCGGGTGCACGCGCGCGGCCGGCAGGTCTACGTGTGGACGGTCGACGAGCCGGCGGACATCGACCTGGTCCTCTCGCTCGGCGTGGACGCCGTCATCACCAACCGGCCGACCGAGGTGCTGTCCCGGCTCGCTCGCTGACCAGCGGTTTCTCGTAGCGCAGCACGGCGCAGGGGACGGCCTGCAGCGCGGCCAGGTGCGGGTGCACCTCGGCCACCGAGGCGGTCCCGGTCAGCTCGTAGCCGAGCCGCTCGTACCAGGCCTTGAGGAACTCCTTGTGCGGCAGCCGCCCCGCCCGCGGGACGAGCAGCTCGAGTCGCATCGCCCGCAGCCGGCGTGCGCGGGCGCGCCGCTCGGCGAACCCGACCAGCGCCCGCCCGATCCCGGCGCCGCGGTGCTCCGGCGCCGCGGCCAGCATCCCGAACTCGCCGACGCCGGCCGCCACGTCACGCACCTGGACGCAGCCGACCGCCTCCGCGCCGAGGACGGCCACCGCGATCTGCCCGGCCGCGACCAGCCCGGCCACCTCGGCCGTGGTCGTACGCGGGGTGCCCGGCCGCCACAGCTCGCCCTCGGTAGCCGCGTAGACCTCGTTGACCAGCCCGGTGAGCCGCTCGACCAGCCGGTCGTCGGCCTCGTCGAGGAGCCGGACGGCGACGGCGTCCGCCATGGTCAGCCGCGGCCGGCGCGCTCGGCCTCGCGGTCCGGGTCGTACGGCGCCGGCGCCCGCTCCGGATGCCCGGGCAGGACCGGCACCTCCCGCGGCCGGCCCTCGCGGGCGTCGGCGGCGGCCTCCCGCTCCCGGGCGCGCAGCCTCGCCGCCTTGTCCCGGACCCGCTCGGCCTCGGCCGATCGCCCAGGCTGGCCCGGCCCAGCCGGCTGGCCCGGTTCGGTCGGCTGGCCCGGTTCGGTCGGCTGGCCCGGTTCGGTCGGCTGGCCCGGTTCGGTCGGCTGGCCCGGTTCGGTCGGCTGGCCCGGTTCGGTCGGCTGGCCCGGTTCGGTCGGCTGGCCCGGTTCGGTCGGCTGGCCCGGTTCGGTCGGCTGGCCCGGTTCGGTCGGCTGGCCCGGTTCGGTCGGCCGGTCGGTCGGCCGGGTCGGTCCGGCCGCCGACGGCCCGGCCGGCGACGGTCCGGTCGCAGCGGGGTCGGGCTGGCCGGTGTGGTGGCGGACGACGCGCCCGATCAGCTCGGCCAGCTGCGCCCGCTCGTGCTCGTCGAGCGGCGCCAGCAGCTCCTCGTTGGCCTCCCGGTTGATCTCCCGCAGCCGGACCACGGCGAGCTGCCCGCGCGGGGTGACCTCCAGCGCGTACCGCCGCCGGTCGGCCGGGTCGCGCCGCCGCTCCACCAGCCCGGCCGCTTCGAGGATGTCGACCAGCGTGACCAGGTCGCTGGGATCGAGCAGCAACGCCTCGCTGACCTCACGCTGGGAGACCGGCTCGCGCGCCGCCACGACCCGGAGCACCCCGATGCACCCCGGCCGGAACCCGGCCTCGTGCGCCCAGCTCTCGTGCGCCATCCGTTCGCCGACCGCCCGGCGGGTGATCGCGGCGAGCCGGTGAGTCAGCGTGGCGACGTCCGGCTCCGGCATGAGAGCAGCATAAGAGATTGACCCAGGGAATCTCCAATGGTGGGATGTCCCCATGATTGATGAGCGGCCAGCCGCCGTCGAGGTTGTGGGCCTGGAGAAACGGTACGGGGAGGTCGAGGCGGTCCGCGGCGTCGACTTCCGGGTCGAGCCGGGGGAGACCTTCGGCTTCCTCGGCCCCAACGGCGCGGGCAAGTCCACCACGATCAACATCCTGTGCACCCTGGCCCGGCCCACCGCCGGCAGCGCCAGGGTCGCCGGCCACGACGTGCGCACCGAGCGCGACGAGGTCCGCCGCAGCATCGGTCTGGTCTTCCAGGATCCGACCCTCGACCTAGACCTCACCGCCGAGCAGAACCTGCGCTTCCACGGCGAGCTCTACGGGGTGCCCAAGTCCATGCTCGACCGCCGCATCGACGACCTGCTCGGCCTGGTCGGCCTGTCCGAGCGGCGCGGCAGCGTGGTCGAGACGTTCTCCGGCGGGATGAAGCGCCGGCTGGAGATCGCCCGCGGCCTGCTGCACTCGCCGCGGGTGCTGTTCCTCGACGAGCCGACGATCGGGCTCGACCCGCAGAGCCGCGCCTCGGTCTGGGAGTACGTCCGGGCGCTGAAGGAGAGCGAGGACATCACGGTCTTCCTCACCACGCATTACATGGACGAGGCGGAGAACTGCGACCGCATAGCGATCATGAGCCAGGGCCGGATCGTCGCGCTCGACACCCCGGACGCGCTCAAGGCCGCGGTGGGCAAGGACCGGGTGCAGATCACCACCGCCGACGACGAGGCCGCGATCGCCTCGCTGCGCTCGACGTTCGGGATCGAGGCCGGGATGCACTCGGGCGAGGTGACGTTCGCGGTGGCGGACGGGGAGCGGTTCGTGCCCAGGCTGTTCGCCGACCTCGGCGTGCCGATCCGGTCCGTGAGCGTCGCCAGCCCGTCGCTGGACGACGTGTTCCTGTCCCATACCGGCAGGACGATCAGCGACGCCGAGGCGGCCGAGCGGCCGATCCCACCCATGCTCCGAGCCGGGAGGCGCTGATGAGCACCCAGCCCGTCGCCGCGGTCGGCGAGCGCCGCCCCGCCGGCCCACCGCCGGTCCCGGTCCAGCTGGCCGCCTCCGGCCCCGCGCACGCGCTGCGCGCGGTGAAGGTCGTCTGGCAGCGGGAGATGATCCGGTTCGTCCGGTCGAAGGGCCGGCTGATCTCCGGCCTTGCCCAGCCGCTGCTGCTGTTGTTCGTCCTGGGCAGTGGCCTGTCCGGGCTGACCCGGTCGGCCACCGGCGGGGTCGACTTCAGGACGTTCCTGTTCCCCGGCATCGTGGCGACCTCGACGCTGTTCACCGCGATCTTCGCCGGCATCTCCATCGTGTGGGACCGCGAGTTCGGCTTCCTGCGGGAGATGCTGGTCGCGCCGATCCCGCGGACGTCGATCCTGTTCGGGAAGTGCCTCGGCGGCGGCACGATCGCCACCCTGCAGGCGCTGATCCTCGTCGCGCTGGCCGGCCTGGTCGGCGTCCCGTACAACCCGGTGATGATGATCGGGCTGCTCCTGCTGCTGTTCCTCACCGCGCTCGCGATGACCGCGTTCGGGCTGATGATCTCGGCCCGGATCAAGAAGTTCCAGGCGGTCATGCCGATCGTGCAGCTGGTGCTGACGCCGATGATGTTCCTGTCCGGGTCGCTGTTCCCGCTGGCCGGGCTGCCGGTCTGGCTGGCCGTGCTGACCAGGATCAACCCGCTCACCTATGCGGTCGAGCCGATGCGGCACGTCGTCTTCGAGCACCTGGCGGTGCCGCCGGCCGTGCTGGCCCGGCTCGACCCCGGCGTCACCTGGGGCAGCTGGGTGGTGCCGATCTGGCTCGACGTGCTGGTCATCGCGCTGCTCGGCGGTGTGATGCTGACGATCGCGGCAATCCAGTTCCGGCGGACCGACTAGCTCCCGTCGGGGGCCAGCTCGAAGTCGGCGAAGTCGAAGCCGGGGGCGACGACGCAGCCGACGAGCCCGCCGGCGTCGGTCAGCGGCTCGGCCGCCTGCCAGGAGCCGGCCGGCACCAGCGCCTGCAGCAGGTGACCCGCGCCGGGGTCCGGTCCGACGACAAGGTCGTTCCCGGGCTCCGGCGCCGGTCCGGTCCCGCCCAACCGGAGCCGCAGCGGGCCCAGTCCCTGCCAGAGCCACAGCTCGTCGGAGCGGACCCGGTGCCAGCGCGACCGCTCCCCGGCCGGCAGCAGGAACAGGATGCTGGTGGCCGCCGACCGGGTCCCGGGGTAGCCGTCGGGGGTGAACTCCACCGGCGCCCGCCAGGTCTCCCGGAACCAGCCGCCCTCCGGATGCCGCTGCAGCCGCAGTTGTTCGACCAGGCTCATGCGCGGGGTTCTACCAGCGCGCGGCCGACCACCACGACGGGCGGCCCCGGCACGTTCCCTAAACTTGCCGGGCAGGGTGGGGTTCCCGCGCGGCGATCGTCGCTCGGTGTATCCGGTCGCCGCGCCTCGGGGTGCGGAGGGTTACCGAGCACGCTGGCTGGGGGATACCTCACTGGATCCGTCTCCACTGACCGTCAAGACGTGGCGGGAAGAGGTGTAGGTGCTTCGCATTCTGACCGTCCGGCATACCCCGGCGAGTGCTGGAGAAGTCCGGCGGAAGCTGGGAGCGGACCTCGCCGATGCCGGACTGTCTCCCACGGTGATCGGCGACGCCACCCTCGTGGTCAGCGAGCTGGTCGGCAACTCGATCCGGTATGCGACACCGCTGCCCGGTGGTGTGCTCGAGGTGAGCTGGTCGGTCGACCCGGACTGCCTGCGGCTGCGGGTCTCCGACGGCGGCGGCCGCAGCGTCCCGGCCCGGCACGACGCGGGCCCCGAGGACGTCCGCGGGCGCGGGCTGGCGATCGTCGCCGCGCTGGCCCGGGACTGGGGCGTCGAGGTCGGCCAGGACGGCCAGGGCCCGATGAGCACCGTCTGGGTCGACCTTCCCGTCACCGCCTGACGCTGCCGCGAGAGCCGCCCGGGCCGGCCGGAGCGGCGGATGGGCAGCGCCGGTGCGACCGCTAGGGTCGTCGCCGTGAGCCGCCGGACGTCCAGCCGCACCGCCCGCCGCGCCCGCTCCGTACCCGAAGGCGACGTCGACCCCAAAGCGCCCTGCCCGTGCGGGTCCGGCCGCCGGTACAAGAGCTGCCACGGCGCCGGCGACGTCCCGGTGGCCCGCCCGTTCGAGGGGCTGCCCGGCGAGTGCGACTGGGTCGCGATGCGGGAGCTGGTGCCGTCCGCGACCGCGCCGCTGCGGCTGAAGGACTCCGACCGCGAGGTCACCCTGGCCACGCTGCTGCCGCTGGCGCTGCCGGCGATCGTCCGGGCCGACGGCCGGGTGCTGCTCGGCCTGCAGGTGCACGCCCGCTCCGGCGACGTCAGCCGCGACCTCGCACACGTGCTGGAGCAGGCGCTGGATGCCGAGCCGGGCACGATGGTCTCCACCACCGGGCTGCCCGGGCCGGGACCGCGGCTGCAGGACCTGGTCGACACCGACGCGGCGGTCGAGCCGACCGTGCACCGCGACTTCGAGTTCTGGCTGGAGGGCTCGACCGCGGACGACCTCGAGGTGAGCGCGTCGATGGAGCGGGCCAACGCCGCGGTCGTGCCGACCGTCCGGCTGCCCGCCGAGGTCGGCGCCGCGTACTGGTGCCGGATCGGGGACAAGGCCCACCTGCGCTGGGTCGTCCCGTACGGGGAGGACGCGCTGCTCGACGCGCTGGCCAGGCTCGGCGCCGCCGGCACGCTCGGCCTCGGCGAGGGCACCCGGTATGCGGGGTCGTTCCGGGCGCACGGCCTGCTCGTCCCGGTCTGGGACCTGCCGGTGGAGTCGCTGGCCGGTCAGTGGGAGCAGCCGGCGGCCGAGTTCGCCGGCCGGCTGACCGAGGCGCTCGCCGCGACCGGGCCGCTGACCTCGGCCGAGCGGCGGGCCAGGGACGGCCTGCGCGGGCGCCAGCTCACGCTGCGCTGACCTCCAGCGGGTCGCGCACGATCGGGCAGCTCATGCACCGCGGACCGCCCCGCCCGCTGCCCAGCTCGCTGCCGGCGATCCGGATCACGTCGATGCCGTGCGCCTCCAGCTGGGCGTTGGTCTCGGCGTTCCGCTCGTACGCCATGGCCAGCCGCGGGGCGACGCACAGCGTGTTGTTCCCGTCGTCCCACTGCTCCCGCTCGGCGGTGACCGGGTCGAGTCCGGTGCCGATGACGCGGATCCGATCGAGCCCGAGCGCCCGGGCGCCGGCGGCGAGGAACGGCTCGGCCGGGCCGACGACCATCTCGCCGTCGTCGCCGACGGTCACCGGGTAGCACGGCATGTCCGCGACCGGCGGGTAGAGCGTGACCGCGTCGACGTCGACCATCGTGCAGATCGTGTCGAGGTGCATGGTCGCCCGCTCCTGCGCGATCGGCACCACCAGCACCGTGTGCGCCAGGCCCTCGGTGAACACCCGCCGGGCCAGCGTCTCCACCCCGGCCGGCGTGGTCCGCTGGCCGGTGCCGACCGCGAGCACGCCGGGGCCGAGCAGCAGCACGTCGCCGCCCTCCAGCCACTCCGACTGCGGTTCGTACACGGTCGCGGTGCCGGCGAACCGGGGGTGCGCCGCGTAGATCGCCCGCAGCAGGGTGGCCTCCCGCCGGCGCGCCATCATCGACGGGCTGGTCACCGCCACCTCGCCCTGGATCCACACCGACGAGTCCCGGGTGAACAGCAGGTTGGGCAGCGGGTCGACGACGAAGTCGTGCTCGTGCATGAGCCGGTAGGTCAGGCCGCGGCCGGTCTTCAGCTCCTGTTGGGTGAGCCCGGCCGTGAGCACCCCGGCAAGGTCGACCGGGTGCAGGTCGTGCATGTGCCGGCGGACGACCGCACGCAGGGTGGGCCCGAGCCGGGGATCCTCCAGCACCGCGGCGACGGTCGACTCCCTGGCGTCCGGGTCGGCCAGCGCCTGCTCCAGCAGCTCGCCGAGGTAGAGCACCTCGACGCCGTGGTCGCGCAGCGCCTGCGCGAACCCGTCGTGCTCCTCCTGGGCCCGGTCCACCCAGGGGATCCCGTCGAACAGCAGCTGGTCGTTGTTCCGCGGGGTCAGCCGTTTGAGCTCGGCGCCCGGGCGGTGCAGCAGGACCGTACGGAGCCGGCCCACCTCGCTGTCGACGTAGCCCGCCACGCCGCGACTCTATCCACGCGCCGCCCCGAGGACCGCCCCGGCCACCCTCTCGTCCGGCCGGGTAGGTTGGCGAGCATGGGCCTGCTGGACGACAAGGTGGTCGTGGTGACCGGCGCCGGGCGTGGCATCGGCCGCGGTGAGGCGCTGGAATGCGCGCGGCAGGGCGCCGCCGTCGTGCTCAACGAGTTCGACCCCGCGGTCGGCGCCGGCGTGGTCGACGAGATCAAGACGCTCGGTGGCTCCGCGGTGCTGGTCGAGGGTGACGTGTCCGACGTGGCCGTGGCCGACTCGCTGATCGCGACCGCCGTACGGGAGTTCGGCCGGCTCGACGGGCTGGTCAACAACGCCGGCGTGCTGCGCGACCGGACGCTGGCGAAGATGACGCCGGAGGAGTGGGACACGGTCATCCGGGTCCACCTGCGCGGGCACTACGCGCCGACGCACGCCGCGCTCGTCCACTGGCGCGAGCACGGCGGTCCCGGGCACGTCGTCTGCACCGCGTCCACGTCCGGCCTGCTCGGCAACTTCGGCCAGTCCAACTACGGCGCGGCGAAGGCGGGCATCGCCGCGTTCGCCCAGATCGTCGCGCAGGAGACGGCGCGGATGGGCGTCACCTGCAACGCGATCGCCCCGGCCGCCCGCACCCGGATGACCGAGGGGGCGTACGGGGAGATCTTCGGCTCGGCCGACGACTTCGACTTCTGGCACCCGGACAACGTGGCGCCGCTGGTCGCGTTCCTGGTCAGCGACGCAGCCGCGCACATCAGCGGCAAGGTCTTCGGGGTGCAGGGCAACGCGGTCGAGCTCTACCAGCCGTGGACGTCGGTGGCCGCGATCGAGAACCAGGGCGGACGGTGGGAGCCGGCGGAGATCGCCCGGCGGATCGGCGTGCTGTTCGCCGAGGCGGACATGGAGCCCGGGGCGACCAACGGGATGGCGCGCCTCCGCTACACGATGACCAACCGAGGCTGAGCCCGCAGGTACGGCCCGGCGATCTCGACCCGCTCCCGGCTGACCCGCTTCCCGGCTGACCCGCTCCCGGCTGACCCGCTCCCGGCTGACCCGTTCCCGGCTGACCCGCTTCCGGCTGACCCGTTCCCGGCTGAGCCGTCCGCTGCGTCAGGTCCGGGCGGCCGCCGCGCGGGTAACGAGCACCGCCAGCGCGAACCCGAGCAGCACCGCGGTCAGGTGCCCCACGTCGGTGAAGTCGGCGTCGAGCAGCACCGGCACGACCGTGATGGCCAGCAGGCCGACCACGTACCAGGGCCGCAGCCGGCGCGGCACCCGGCCGGCGAGCAGCCCGGCGACCGTCGCGACGGCATAGCTCACGCCGACGTCCTGGGCCCGGGCCAGCGACGGGCTCAGCAGGCGGTCTTCGATCCCGGCCGCGAGCAGCACGGCGACGAACAGCGTCACGCCCACGTGCCCGAGCACGGCGACGATGACCGTGGCCGCCCGGCCCAGCCAGCGCTGCGCGGCCGCGAACGTGACGACCAGCGGCACCAGGATCCACAGCCCGGCCAGCGGCGCGACCACGAACGCGCTGACGCCGAGCACGAGCAACGGGGTGTGCCGGAGGTTGTCGAGGTTCGTGCTGCTGTCCAGCACCAGCTCCTCGGTGGTCGTGCCGGGCGCCGCCGCGACCACGATCGCCACGACGAGCACGATCGCCGCGTACGCCCAGGCCACGTCCGCATCCCGGAACAGAGGCGCCAGCCGGGACCGCACGTGCACACGGTAGGTGCCCCACCCCAGCCGCTGTCCCACCGCTGGGTAGGAGATCGGCGTGAACCTGCCCGCCGGTCTCGCCGTCGCGCTGGGCATCCTGGTGCTGCTGCCGCTGGCCGCGGTCGCCGTCGGCCCGCGCTGGCGCGACCCGCCCCGGGAGCGCTGGGGCATCTCGCCGGAGCGCCTGGCCGCCGCCGGGAACACGCCCGAGTTGGTCGCGTACCGGCGGAGGATCGAGCTGGGGGTCGCCGACCCGCGCAAGGAGGCAGTGGTCAACCGGGCCATCCAGACCGGTACGGCCGCGCCGCGCGAGTTGCGGGCGGCGACCCGCGAACTGGCCCGGGCGGCGGCTGCGGAGCCGGGCGGAGGCGCCGGTGGTGGCGAACGCTGCAGACTGATGGGCCGGAGGGCGCATTGTCCGGTCCTAACCCATGTGGGACATTTCGAGGGTTCGTACGTCCTCACTCCCGGGGGTTCGCGATGAGGCGGGCGCTCAGAGTTCTGGTGGTGGCCGGCACCGCGGCGGCGGCGGTCGCCGTCGTCGCGACGCCCGCGAGCGCGGCCGCCTGCCGGGTGACCAACACCCGCGTATTCGGCAACGTCCCGGACGACTGCGCCTGTTGACGTCCTGTCCACCGGCCGTGCCCCCGCCGGTGGCAGGATCAACTCATGGTCAGCATGGACCCGTCCGGCACCGGCACGGTGGCGGAGCGGCCGAAGCGCCCTGTCCCCACGAGCGCGTCCTACTCGATCACCGCACGGTTGCAGGCTGACCCCGATCCCGCCGTAGTGGGCCGCATCGCGACCGCGATCGGCAACGCGGGCGGAGTGGTCACCGCGATCGACGTCGCCGACTCGAGGAACAACCGGATCACCGTCGACGTCACCTGCTCCGCGGTGAACGGCGAGCACGCGGACGAGATCGTCGCCGCCCTCAACGGGGTCGGCGGGGTGTCCGTGCACAAGGTGAGCGACCGCACGTTCCTGCTGCACCTCGGCGGCAAGATCGAGACGCACTCGAAGGTGCCGCTGCGCACCCGCGACGACCTGTCGATGGCGTACACGCCCGGCGTCGCTCGGGTCTGCCTCGCGCTGGCCAGCAACCCCGACGACGTGCGCCGGCTGACCGTGAAGGGGAACTCGGTCGCGGTGGTCACCGACGGCACCGCGGTGCTCGGGCTCGGCAACCTCGGGCCCGGAGCGGCGCTGCCGGTGATGGAGGGCAAGGCCGCGCTGTTCAAGCGGTTCGCCGACATCGACGCCTGGCCGATCTGCCTAGACACCACCGACGTCGACGAGATCGTCGCGGTGGTGAAGGCGATCGCCCCCGGGTTCGGCGGGATCAACCTCGAGGACATCAGCGCGCCACGGTGCTTCGAGGTCGAGCGCCGGCTGCGGGAGTTGCTCGACATCCCGGTGTTCCATGACGACCAGCACGGCACCGCGATCGTCGTGCTGGCCGCGCTCACCAACGCGTTGCGATGCGTGCACAAGGCGCTGGAGGACGTGAAGGTCGTGATCTGCGGGGCCGGCGCGGCCGGGACCGCGGTGGCCGACCTGCTGCTCGCCGCCGGCGTGCGGCAGATGCTGATGTGGGACAAGGAGGGCATCCTCGCCCCCACCGACACCAGGTTGACCGGCAGCAAGCGGCGGCTGGCCGAGCAGACCAACGGGGCCTGCCTGACCGGCGACCTGCCGGAGGCGCTGGTCGGGGCCGACGTGGTGATCGGCGTGTCCGCGGCCAACGTGATCAAGCCGCAGTGGTTGTCGTTGATGGCGCCGAACCCGGTGGTGTTCGCGCTGGCCAATCCCGACCCCGAGGTCAACGTCGACGCGGCCCGCGCGGTCGCCGCGGTGGTCGCGACCGGCCGCAGTGACTACCCGAACCAGATCAACAACGTGCTCGCGTTCCCCGGGGTGTTCCGCGGGCTGCTGGATGCGCGCGCCCGCAACATCACCACGTCGATGCTGCTGTCCGCGGCACACGCGTTGGCCGCAGTGGTCACCGACGAGCAGCTCAACCCGTCGTACGTGGTGCCGAGCGTCTTCGACCCGACGGTGCCGACCGCGGTCGCGGCCGCGGTCAGCGCGGCCGCCCAGCAGGACCCCGCCGCCTCGACCACCCCCGACCCGGACGACGGGTAGCAGGCGCCGCCCGGCGACCCGTCCTAGCGGCTGGCCCAGTCGGTGCCGAGCACCTCGCGCATCGCCTTGCGCTTGGTCCGGCCGCGCAACCGGTCCACGAACAGCAGGCCGTGCAGGTGGTCGGTCTCGTGCTGCAGGCAGCGGGCGAGCTGCCCGTCGCCGACGTACCGCACCGGCGCGCCGGTCTTGTCCTTGCCCTCGACCGCCGCGTACGAGGCCCGCTCGGTCTCGTAGTGCAGGCCGGGGATGGACAGGCAACCCTCGAAGTCGTCGTCGATGTCGCCGCCGGTGGAGACGAGCACCGGATTGACCACGTGCCCGACGTGGTGCCGTCCGGACGCATCCGGGCAGTCGAAGACGAACACCGACAGGCCGACCCCGATCTGGTTGGCGGCCAGCCCGACGCCCTCGGCCGCGTACATGGACGCGAACATGTCGTCGATCAGCTGTGCCAGCGACTCGTCGAAGTCGACGACCTCGTCGGTCGGAGTGCGCAGCACCGGATCCCCGAACACCCGGATCGGCCGTGCCACCCCCTTCGCCTGTCCCGCAGTCACCCATCAATGCTACCGACGCGCGACCATGCCCCGAACCCGTCGATTCGGTCGCCGACAGCGCGAGACCCGGCTGCTCACCGTCCGGAGAGGAGCCGGGTCCACTTCCGCCGGTATCGCCGCCGGCGGCGATCTCACCGTGTCAGAGCCGCCCGAAGCCCGCAGGGATCTTCAGGACAGGTCGACGCGGGCGAGACGTCACGGGACTACCCGCCAGCGGGTCGGGGTGATCCGCAGCGCTGTGCTGAACGCTGCCGCCATCCCGGCCGCCGACGACCCCAGCACCTCCCGCAGCGAGGTCTCGTACTTGGCGTAGTAGGCCTCGACCCGGGCGGGCTCCGGCCAGGCTCCCGATGCGTAGTCCGGAATGACCTCGGCCGTCCCCTCGACGATCACGAGGTCGGCTCCGTAGCCGGTGCCGTTGAGGTTCAGCGACACCCGCGGCTCGGCGGCCAGGTTGCGCACCTTCTGCGCCCGCGGCTGGGAGAACAGCAGGAAGTCGGTGCCGTCCCAGTGGAACCACACGGCCGACGTCTGCGGCTGGCCGTCCCCGCGCACGGTCGTGATCCAGATCATCTCCTCGCGCCGCAGCCGGTCGGCAGCGTGGGGGCCGCCGGCGACGGAAGGATCGAGTGCGACCATGCGGACTCCAGCTAGTGGCGGCCGGACCAGGTCCAGGCGTAGCCGGGATCCTCGCAGGCCAGGCCGGCGGGCGCGAGCAGCAGCGGGCGGAACGTGTCGACCATGACCGCCAGCTCCTCGAAGCGCTCGGCCCCGAGCGCCCGCTCGACCGCCCCCGGCTGCGGCCCGTGCGTGAACCCGCTCGGGTGCAGCGAGATCGACCCCTGCTCGATCCCCGACCCGCGCCGTGCCTCGTAGTCCCCGCCGGCGTAGAACAGCACCTCGTCCGAGTCGACGTTCGCGTGGTTGTACGGGATCGGCACCGCCAGCGGGTGGTAGTCCACCTTGCGCGGCACGAACGAGCAGATCACGAACCGCGGTCCCTCGAACGTCTGGTGCACCGGCGGCGGCTGGTGCACCCGCCCGGTGATCGGCTCGAAGTCGGCCACGTTGAACGTGTACGGATACAGGCAGCCGTCCCAGCCGACCACGTCGAACGGGTGGTTCGCGTACGTCAGCACCGACGTCCCGGCCCGGTGCCGCACCAGCACGTCGACGTCCGATCCGGACGCCTGCAGCGGCTCGGTCGGCCCGTGCAGGTCGCGCTCGCAGTACGGCGCCGACTCGAGGAACTGGCCGCGCGGCGACAGGTACCGCCGCGGTGCCCCGATGTGGCCGCCCGACTGCACCACGAGCGTCCGCAGCGGGCCGTCACCGGTCGGCACCCAGCGGTGCGTCGTCGACGTCGGCAGCAGCACGTAGTCGCCCTGCCGGGCGGTCAGCGCGCCGAAGACGGTCTCCACCGTCGCGCTGCCCGACTCGACGTAGACGCACTCGTCGCCGACCGCGTTGCGGTAGAGCGGCGACGGCCGGTCCGCGACCGCGTACGAGATCCGCACGTCGTCGTTCGCCAGCAGCAGCTGCCGCCCGGTGATCGCGTCGGCCGAGCCGGTGTCCAATTTGGACGTACGCAGGTGGCGGGGCAGCAGCGGGTGGTTCGCGGCCAGCGGCTCCGCCGGTTCGTCCCACACCCGCGAGTCGACGATCGCGGTCGGCAGGTGCTCGTGGTAGAGCAACGCTGACTCGGCCGAGAACCCGTCGGCCCCCATCAGCTCCTCCGCGTAGAGCCCGCCGTCGGCCTTGCGGAACTGCGTGTGCCGCTTCGGCGGCAGCGCTCCGACCTGCCGGTAGTAGGGCATCGTCGCCTCCTCTCCCCCGGGGGACGGCGCTGTCCCCTGTCCCGACACTCGAATACGGTGTCGGCCGTGTCAAGCTGGCTCCCGCTCCCGGCGAACACCGGCTTCGGCCCGGACACCCTGCCGTACGGCGTGGTCGGCGACCGGGTGGTCGTCCCGATCGGCGACCGGCTGCTCGACCTTGCCACCGCGCTGGCCCGGGTGGACGGCACGCTGGCCCGCCTGGTGGACCGGCCCACGCTCGACCCGTTGCTCGCCGCCGGCCGACCGACCTGGGACGCGGTCCGGACCACGCTGCGCCGGATGCTCACCCTCGACACACCGGAGCACCGCCGCGCGGCCGAGGCGGCGCTGCGCGAACCGGGGCCACCGCCGCAGCTGCCGTTCACGGTGGCCGACTACGCCGACTTCTACTCGTCGCAGCAGCACGCGACCAACGTCGGGCGCATCTTCCGCCCGGACGCGCCGGCGCTGCCGCCGGCGTGGACTCACGTGCCGATCGGCTACCACGGCCGGTCCGGCACCGTGGTCGTCTCGGGCACGCCGGTCCGGCGGCCGCGCGGCATTCTCGGCCCGGGCCGGTACGGGCCGACCGAGCGCCTGGACGTCGAGGCGGAGGTGGGCTTCGTCGTCGGCACCCCGTCGCGGCTCGGCGAGCCGGTGCCCGCCGCCGACTGGCGCGAGCACGTCTTCGGCGTGGTCCTGCTCAACGACTGGAGCGCCCGGGACATCCAGTCGTTCGAGAGCCGCCCGCTCGGGCCGTTCCTGGGCAAGTCGTTCCTCACCTCGGTCTCGCCCTGGGTGGTGCCGCTCGCGGCGCTGGAGCCGGCGTTCGTCGACCCGCCGGCGCAGGACCCGCGCCCGCTCGACCACCTGCAGCCGGCCGGCCCGGCGCTCGACCTGACCCTCGAGGTGCGGCTGAACGGCCAGCTGATCTCCCGGCCGCCGGCCGCCGCGCTCTACTGGACGCCGGCCCAGCAGCTCGCCCACCTCACCGGCAACGGCGCATCCCTGCGCACCGGCGACCTCTACGCGTCGGGCACCGTCTCCGGCGACGCCCCCGACCAGCTCGGCTGCCTGCTCGAGCTGACCCGCGGCGGCCAGGAGCCGCTGCACCTCGCCGACGGCTCCCATCGCACCTACCTCCTCGATGGCGACACCGTCGACATCACCGCCACCGCCCCCGGCCCGTCCGGCACCCGCCTCGCCCTCGGCACCGTCACCGGCACGGTCACGCCAGCCGAGTGATCAGGTCCGCCGTGGCCTGGTCGAGTTGCCCGAGCGTCCGGTCCGGGCGCATGACCCGCCGGCAGCCGTCGAGCTCCGCGTACGCCGCAGAGTCAAACTGGCCGTTGCGCACGTACTCGATTAGGGCGAACCGGTGGTGCGGCACCGTGCACGGCTTCGCCGGCGCCGGGACGCGGTCGAGGCGGGCAAGCAGGCTCGTCAGCTCGGCGCCGACGACCGTACGGGCCGCCAGGAGCCGGGGTAGGCCGGACCCGGGCGGCTGCCAGAGGCAGACCAGCACCGCCCCCGGGGCCTTCGGCCACATCGGCCGAGCCGCGGCCGGCCTCCCCATCAGCATCTCGTCGTTGAGGTCGGTCCACATCTGCCCGCACCCCGTGTCGATCGACTGCTGGCTCTGCTCCTGGTGCAGGCGGGTGGCCTTCACTTCCCGGAAGCGCAGTGCGGCCAGAGCGTCATCGACCTGCCGCTGCGGCTCGTTACAGGCGTTGCGGGGCAGCCGGGGGTGGACCACCCGACCGGCCGCGTCGACCAGCGCGACGGGCGACGCGCCGACCCCGTCGCCCGCGCACGCGATTCCCGCCGGGGAATCCTCGTCGGGCCGGCTCAACGCGGCCAGCAGTCGGTCGATACCGGTGTCAGCCCGTTCCGTGACCAGGAACGACCAGCGGCCCTCGCCGGGGACGGGGCGCACGACGTTGTTACACCGCAACACCCAGGCCGTGGCGAACCCGGCGGGCACCGTCCCTTCCGGCAGACCGTCGACCGGGCAGCGTGCCGAGCCGGGACCCGACACCGGCGCTGGGCTGGTTGACCCGGAGCCGTTGCCCGACCCGCATCCGGCCACGAGCAGGACCGCTGCCACCAGCCCACTGATCGCTGTCCCGCGCATGCCGCCTCCCTCGCCGGCGGTCGGACGCGGGCCGTACGGGAACGGTTCCCTACCGCTCGTACGCCGCCGAGGTCGCGGCGCGCAGGACCTCTTTGACCGGGAGGCCGAGCGCGTCGGCGGCGCGACGGGCGTCCTCGTACTCGATGCTCACGTTGACGACGCTCCCGTCGAGCAGCGCACGCTTGGTCGCGATCCGCTCGCCGCCGACGGTGACCCAGCCGGTGTCCCGGTCGAGCGCGGTCTTGCCGACCTCGACCGATCGGACGCCGAGCGTGCTGGTACGCCGGAAGATCTCGGCCCGGACCGCGTCGACCGTCTCGTGTGAACAGAGCGCGTGCAGGGTGTGCGCCGGGCGGCCCTTCTTCATGAGGATCGGGGTGAGCCAGGCGTCGCTCGCCCCGGCCGCCAGCAGCCGGTCGAGCACGTCCGGCCAGAGCCGCGGGTCGAGGTCGTCCACATTGGTCTCGAGCACGACCGCGGTCGTCGCCGCCCCGACGGGCTCGCCGAGCACGAGCCGGACCACGTTCGGCAGCTCGGCGGGGTCGCGCCCGCCGGCGCCGACGCCGGTGCGGACCGGCACCAGCTCGGGCAGCGGTCCCCAGCCGCTGACGGCGGCGGCCAGCAGGGCGGCGCCGGTCGGGGTGCACATCTCGTCCGGGAGGGGTCCGCCGCGGACCGGTGCGCCGGCCTCGGCGAGGATGCCGAGCACCGCGGGGGCGGGGACCGGGATCACGCCGTGCCCGCTGCGAGCGGTGCCGCCGGAGCCGACCGTCACCGGGCTCGCGGCCAACCGTTGCAGGCCGAGCGCGTGCAGGCCGGCCGCGACGCCGACCACGTCGGCAATCGCGTCGAGCGCGCCGACCTCGTGGAAGTGGACGTCCTCGGGATCGACCCGGTGCACCGCCGCCTCGGCGCGGGCGAGCCGGGCGAACGCGTCGAGGGCGGTGACCCGGATCGGCTCCGGCAGGGTGCCCAGCAGCGTGCGGACCTCACCCCAGGTACGCCGGCTGCCGCTCTCGGCAGTGTGCACGTCGACCTTGACCGCGCCGATCCCGTGGCGCTCCACAGTGGACACTCGTAGTTCCACCGGCTCGGGCGCGACCACGTCGACGGCGCCCTGCAGGGTCTCGACCGGCACGCCGGCGTCGACGAGCGCGCCGAGCAGCATGTCCCCGCTGGCCCCGGCCGCGCAGTCGAGCCAGCCGATCACCGGCCGGTCCTCCGGGCCACCCGCGCCGCGAACAGTCCGGCGCCGAAGCCGTTGTCGATGTTCACCACGACCACGCCGGGCGCGCAGGAGTTGAGCATCGTGAGCAGCGCGGCAACCCCGCCGAACGAGGCGCCGTACCCCACGCTGGTCGGCACCGCGACCAGCGGCACGCCCGTCAACCCGCCGACCGCGCTCGGCAGCGCCCCGTCCATGCCGGCGACGACGACAAGGCAGTCCGCCGCATCCAGGACTTCTTTCGACGCCAGCAACCGGTGGATCCCGGCCACCCCGACGTCGGTGACCCGGGTGACCGCCGCCCCGCTGACCCGGGCGGTGAACGCGGCCTCCGCCGCCACCGGCCCGTCCGACGTACCCGCCGCCACCACGCAGACGATCCCGGTCACGGGCGGCAGCGGCCCGACCGCGACGCACCCGGCCTCGTCGTCCGCGATCACTCCGTCGAACGACGCCCGCAGCACCGCCGCCAGCTCCGGCGCCGCCCGGGTGACCAGCGCCGCCCGGTCCGGATGCGCGTCCCGCAACGTCCGCACGATCGCGACGGCCTGCTCGACGGTCTTGCCGGCCCCGTACACGACCTCCGGGTCCCCGGTCCGCCCGACCCGCTGCACGTCCACCCGAGCGAACCCGAGATCCTCGAACCCCTCCACCCGCCGAACATAGCCCGGCCCCGGCGGCGGGTTCTCCGGCGGCGCCGCAGCCCTACCGCAGCGGACTGGTGGCCGGCCGACCGGCGCCGGTGGCACCCGGCCCGGCGGCGTGTGCCGACCCCGAGACGAGCAGGACGACGACGGCCACGGCGGCCCCGACGATCACCAGCAACCGGAACAGCGTGCCGATCAGAGCGAATACCGGCTCGAGCAGCAGACGCGCCGCCGCGATGACGGCACCGAGCGCGAGCAGCAATAGCAACGCCGCCATCGCCAATAGGACGGCGAGCATCGAGTTGCCGGACAAGGCCGCCCGGACCGGCTCGGCCAATTGATCCTGAGAAGACGCGGGAATGACCGCTACTGCAGACATGACGGACCCCTCGCACGAGCGTTTTCGTCGTGATAGGCGGCGCCGATCGGGCAGCCCAGAACAGACCTGCCGAAGGGATCGCCCAGGCAGGACCACGTGCGGAGAAAACCGCTCCCAGGTAGCTCAATACGCCCGGCGAACGGGCGAGCGATGCCTAAGGAGGACAGTCGATCTTGCTACTCAGATCCATCTCGGCCCCCGTGCCGTGCGTACTGCGAATGATCACTGAGTGTAGCAATTTTTCCACGGAACTCCATAACGATTCGGGCCACGTTCCGGCACCTGGGAAGTCCGATACGAATCTTGTCCATTGAATGTCCTGAAATTGCTCGAGGGAACGCAGTGAGATCAGTCGATCACCAGTGTCGCTGCTGATCTCGACTGGAGAACCTGTTCCACGAAGCCGCAGGACACGGACTGGTCAGTTCGTCGGGTGAGGGCCGACCAGCGTGCCGAGCGGCGCCGGCGCGCCGGGCGACTGGTGGATCGGGGTGCCGGTGGGCACCGCGGTCCCGACGTCCCCGCCGCGACCGCCCAGCTTCCCGAGGCCGACGAGCACGACGAGGGCGACGACGACCGCGAAGACCACCACCAGCTTCAGCAGCAGCCGGATCAAGGCGAACACGGGTTCGAGCAGCACGGCTACCGCCGCGAACGTGGCCCGCAGGGCCAGGAAGACCAGGACCGTCACCCCACCGCCGAGCGCGGTGAGCACGCCCGCCCCGCCGCCGGCCGGCAACTCGAGCCGCTGCGCCAGCGCTGCGTGTACATGATCGGGTTGCAGAGCTACCGTGAACACGCGACACCCCCGGGTGATCGCACGGAGAAGTGAAGCAGAGTGGGCGCCTCCGGCGGTCGGCCAAGACATTCGTCCGGGGGTGCCTGCTCTGTGCGCGGCCCTGGCTCAGCTGGAGCCGGGCGTGTCGAAGCGCAGTGGCCGGGGTCCGTGCTCACGTCGGCTGCCGCATCGGCCTGCACCCCCTCCCACCGAAAGTTCAGCTCTCCTGCTGAAGTTCAGTGACAGCGCCTGTACCGTACGATCCTTACGGGTCTCAGCACAACGGGTTACCGCGGCGGTACGTACAGATACGTCCGGTTCTGAGCGGAAGATCCGCTGAAACTCTTGCCAACCTCCATGAAGACAAGTACGGTTCGGCGTCTTTCATTGAAGTAAGCTGAACCCGTCCCGGTGTGGGAGGAGCCAGCCCGATGCAGCCGCAGCAGGCGCAGTTCGGTTCCGCCGCGCTCGCCCGCCGGCTGCGCGGCCTGCGCCACCAGTGGCCCGGCGCGCGGATCACCCAGGGCATGCTCGCCGACGCGCTCGGCGCGAGCAACGCGCTGATCTCCGGCTGGGAGAACCTCGCCAACCCCACCGTGCCACCGCCGCCCCGCCTGCGGGCGTACGCGACCCTGTTCGCGACGCGCCGCTCCCTGGACGGCAGCAAGCTGCGGATCCTGCCGGACGCGGAGCTGACCGAGGACGAGCTGGCCGCCCGCGACGAGCTGTACGCGGAGCTGCTCGCGCTGCGCGACGCGGCCGGGGAGCCCGACCCCAACGCCCTCGAGCCCGACCGCGGCAGCTGGCACTTCCCGGACGGCGCGCCGATCCGGCTGGTCTGCGGCATGCTCCCGGAGCGGCATCGCGGCGACTACGCCTCGGAGGACAGTCCCAACTACAGCCAGCTGCACCGGCTGGCCGACCCGGACGCGCTGGTCGAGCTGTGGGGCCACGTCCGGATGGTCAACCCCGACTCGGACGTGCGGTTCATGTTCGCCGCGGACATGCGTTCGGACGACCTCACCGCGCACGTCGTGCTCATCGGCGGGCTGGAGTGGAACCCGGCCGCCCGGTTCTTCGCCCAGATCGCCGACCTGCCGGTGAAGCAGGTCGAGGACGAGAACGTCGAGGACGGCGAGGTGTTCGAGATCGAGCGGGAGGGCCGCAAGCGGCGATTCCTGCCGACGTTCCTGGAAGGCGACCCGGCGCTCGGGCTGATCGAGGACGTCGCGTTGTTCGCCCGGATGCCCAACCCCAACTTCCCGCAGCGGACGCTGACGGTCTGCAACGGCGTGTTCTCCCGCGGCGTGCTCGGCGCGGTGCGCACCCTGACCGACGCACAGCTGCGAGACGCGAACGAGGCCTACCTGCGCTCCCGGTTCGGCGACCGGCCGGAATACGGCCTGCTGTTGCGCGTCCCGGTCTTCGGTCGGGAGATCTCCACCCCGGACCTCAGCAACGACTACCACCGGCTGTTCGCCTGGACCGGCGGCGAGGGCCCGGGGTGACCGGCGAGCCCGGCGTTCGGCACTACACCTCCCACCGGTCGGTGCTCAAACCCGCGCCGGCGGCGGTGGAGGCGGAATCCCTGGACGCGATCGTCATGCCCGCGGCCCGGCCGGCGGACCGCCTGTTGCACGGCATGGAGCTCGCGGCCCGGCTCGGGTGCGAGTTCGTCGCGCTGTGCAGCGGGGACACGCAGCTGCCGGAGGCGGCCGGCCTCGCCCGGGAGGTGCCGGGGCTGTCCGGTGCACTCGTCGATCTCCAGGACGGCTGGACGAGCGAGCTGCTGGAGTTCCGGACGTCCCGGTTCGAGGCGGCGACGCGGCGGCGGCACAGCGACCTCAGCACCAAGCGCAACATCGGCTTGCTGCTGGCCCGCATGGTCGGCTGGAAGCGGATCCTCTTCCTCGACGACGACATCAGCCTCGATGCCGACCTCGTCCGCGGAGCAGTCGCGACGCTGCGAGCAGGGCGGGCGACCGGCATGCGGGCGCTCGACTTCCCGGACAACTCGGTCGTCAGCCACGCCCTGCGGGAGGTCGGCCTCGACCAGGACGTGTTCGTCAGCGGCTCGGCCCTGCTGGTCGACACGACCAGAATCGACTCGTTCTTCCCGGACGTCTACAACGAGGACTGGTTCTTCCTCTTCGACGCCGTACGGTTCGGTCAGGTCTCGGCGTTCGGCGAGGTCAGCCAGGAGAAGTACGACCCGTTCGCGGATCCCGGCCGGGCGGTGCGGGAGGAGTTCGGCGACGTGCTCGCCGAGGGCCTGATGAGCCTGCTGCACTACGCCGGCGGAACGCAGCGGGCGCTGACCGAGAGGTACTGGGACACCGTGCTCGACCAGCGCCGGGCGATGCTCCGGTCGACCGCCGAGCTGCTGGACACCGGCGAGAAGCCGGAGGCCGCGACGGCGGTGCGGGCGGCCGGGGCCGAGACCGACAGCCTCACCGGCGCGGTGCTGGCCCGGTACGTCCGGCAGTGGCAGCGCGACGTCCGGCTCTGGCGGGGTCGGATCCAGGCGCTGCCGCCGGCGCCGTCACCAGACGTGGCGCTCAACCGGCTGCGGTTGCCGCACGTCTCCGTTCGACCGGGAGAGTTCGAGCAGCAGCCGCTCCTCGGTGCGGGCCGGGTCGTGCGGGAGCGGCTTGCGCAGGCCGGTGCGCTCGAACCCGAGCTTGCGGTACAGCTGGCAGGCGGCGTGGTTGCCGTCGAGCACCCACAGCCAGACCCGCGGCACCCCCCACTCGCGAAGATGCGTCAACATCCGCGTCACCACCGTCGTGCCGACGCCGCGGCCCCGCGCGGGCGGAGCGACCCAGAGATAGCTGAGGTACCGATCGGCGGCGGGGATGTCGGCGCCCCGCGTCGCACCCAGAAGCGCCTGCGCTTCCGCCGTGTCGTCGCTCGTCCTGACCAGCCAGTCGCCGCGGCCCAGCTCGGCTTCCCAGTGCTGCTGTCCGTACTGTCGTTCCTCGGCGAACGTGGACAAAAACGACGCCGGTGACTCTCTCAGGGCGTCGAGTCGCGCTGACCTGAGAAGGCGCCACTCGGAGGCGGAGAGAAACCGTATGGACACGACAAGTACCTAGAGTGCCATGGAAACGGGCACCGGCGGGCCGGATAGGGTCCGCGGGGTGACCCGCTTCGCGTACCTAGGTCCTGAGGGGACGTTCGCGGAGGCGGCGCTGCGGACGGTTCCAGAGGCGGACGGCGCGCTCACGTTGCCGCAGCGGACCGTGCCGGCGGCGATCGAGGCGGTGCGGGCGGACGAGTCGGACGTCGCCGTCGTGCCGATCGAGAACTCGGTGGAGGGATCGGTCGCGACGACTCTCGACGAGCTGGCCACCGGGGCGCCGCTGCAGATCGTCCGGGAGATCCTGCTGCCGGTGACGTTCTCGCTGCTGGTCCGGCCGGGTACGGACGCGGCGGCGGTGAAGACCGTCGCCACGCACCCGCACGCCGAGGCGCAGACGCGGCGGTGGCTGCGCGAGCACCTGCCGGGCGCGGACGTCGTGTTCACCGGGTCGACCGCGGGGGCGGCGATGGCGGT
This sequence comes from uncultured Actinomycetota bacterium, assembly GCA_963728945.1. Lineage (GTDB taxonomy): Bacteria > Actinomycetota > Actinomycetes > Mycobacteriales > CADCTP01 > CADCTP01. The sequence goes on from CAVSMA010000001.1 coordinate 837,424, forward strand.
GGGGCAGGGGGAGTACGACGCGGCGGTCGCGGCGCCGATCGCGGGAGCACACGCGAAGCTGGAGCCGCTGGCCGAGGACATCGCCGACAACCCGGGCGCGGTGACCCGGTTCGTGCTGCTCACCCGGCCGGGTCCGCCGCCGGCGCCGACCGGGCGGGACAAGACGAGCCTGGTCGCGTTCATCCGGGACGACCACACCGGCGCGCTGCTCGAGGTGCTGACCGAGTTCGCCGTCCGCGGGGTCAACCTGACCCGGATCGAGTCGCGGCCGACCGGCGAGCTGCTGGGCCGCTACTGCTTCTCGGTCGACTGCGAGGGTCATCTCGCCGACGCCAGGGTCGGTGACGCGCTGGCCGCGCTGCACCGGATCTGCGCCGACGTCCGCTACCTCGGCTCCTACCCGCGGGCCGGTGCGGCGCAGAACAAGCCGCTCCCGCCCGGCCGCGACGACACCGACTTCGCCGCTGCCGCCGACTGGGTCCGGTCCCTCGGCGGCGGGTGACGTCTTCCTGCAATACGGGGCCCGGGATGCGGGGAAGGGTGGAGTCATGTCGCACTACCCGCCGATCACCCCGCACCTGGCCATCGACGACGTCGCTGCCGCGCTCGAGTTCTATCCGCGCGCGTTCGGCGCGATCGAGCGGCTGCGGCTGTCGCTTCCGGACGGGTCGATCGCGCACGCCGAGCTGGAGCTCAACGGCGCGCTGGTCACGCTCGGCGCGGCCATCAAGGAGTACGGGCTGGTCGCGCCGGACAAGGACGGGCCGGTCCAGGTCGCGATCACGCTGTCCGTCGACGACGTCGACGCCGCGTACCGGAGAGCGATCGAGGCCGGCGCGACCAGCATGTCCGAACCCGCCGACCAGTTCCACGGCGACCGCACCGCCGCGCTGCGCTGCCCGTTCGGGCACAAGTGGATCCTGCAGAAGCACCTGCGGGACGTCTCCCCGGAAGAGGCCCAGCAGCTGCTCACCGAGATGATGTCGGGAGCATAGGCCGCCCGTCTCAGCCGTCGGCGGATGCGGACGGCGTCCAGGCGGCGTCCGGCAAGGCGGAGGGGTCGGCCGATACCGGGGTTGTATCGGTCGATCCCCGACAACGCCGCCGGTCGTCGTTTGGGCGTCGGCCCGCGCCGCCAGATGGTTGGGAGGGGCGGCCTAGAGTCGCCATGTGACCGAGTTGCCCGCGGTGGTGCTCAGGGCCGCCGCGGGCGACCGCCCGTTCCGGCTGGCCCGCCGTCCGGCGGCGAGCGAGCTGGCCCGGATCGTGGACCACTTCTGGTCGGTGGAGTGGTCCCTTCCTCCGGGCACGCACCACGACCAGGCCGTGGTTTCCCACCCGTGCGGCCACCTCACCGTCGAGGACGACGGTTGCTGGCTGCACGGCGTGGTCACCCGGCGGTTCGAGGTCCGTCTGGAGGGATCCGGCCGGGCGGTCGGGGCGAACCTGCGGCCGGGAGCGATGAGTGCACTCACCGAGCCGCCGTTGGCCCGGCTCACCGACACCAGGCTGCCGCTGGCCGAGGTCATGCCGGGCGCGCCCGAGCCGGCCAAGGTCGCCGCGGCCGAGAGCCAGGCCGCCGGCATGGACGCCCTGGAGGACTGGTTCCGCCGGCTCGGCCCGTCCCGCCGCCGCGGCGCCGAGCTCGTCGACGAGGCGGTCGACCTCATCGTCGCCCGCACCGACCTGACCAGGGTGGACGTGCTGGCCGCCGAGCTCGGCGGGACCGTACGGACCCTGCAGCGCCGGTTCGACCGGCACCTCGGCGTCGGCCCCAAGTGGGTGCTGCGCCGTTGCCGTATCCAGGACGCGCTCGGGGTGATCGAGGACGGTGGCGAGGTGGACTGGGCCGCTCTCGCGATCGAGCTGGGGTTCGCCGACCAGTCCCACTTCACCAACGCGTTCACGGCGCTGGTCGGCAGCCCGCCTGGCGAGTACACGAAGCGGCCTCAGAGGTAGAGGCCGGTCGCCTCCTCGATCCGGGCCGCCGCGACCGCGTGCACGTCCCGCTCGCGGAGGATCAGGTAGAGCTGGCCCTGCACCTCGACCTCACTCGGGTCGTCCGGGCTGAACAGCACGCGGTCACCGACCTCGATCACCCGCACGTGGTTGCCGACGGCGAGCACCTCGGCCCACACCAGCCTGGTGGCGGCGACCTGCGCAGTGGGCGGGATGAGGATGCCGCCGGTGGAGCGGCGCTCGCCGTCCTCGCCGGGGGTCCTGACCAGCACCCGGTCGTGCAGCATCCGGATCGGCAGCCGGCCCGAGCCGGACAGTGGTTCCGCCACGGAAGAAAGGTAGTCAACCCCAGCCCAACTCGTGCAGCCGGGCGTCGTCGATGCCGAAGTGGTGGGCGATCTCGTGCACGACGGTGACCGCGACCTCGTCGACCACGTCGTCCTCGGTCTCACAGATCGCCAGGATCGCCTGCCGGTAGAGGGTGATCCGGTCCGGCAGCAGGCCGCCGTAGTCGTGCCCGCGCTCGGTCAGCGCGACGCCTTCGTACAGACCGAGCAGGTCCGGGTCGTCCGGGTCGCGCTCCTCGACCAGCACGACCACGTTGTCCATCAGCCGGGTCAGCTGCTCGGGCACCTCGTCCAGGGCGTCGCCGACGAGCTCCTCGAACCGGCGCCTGGAGACCTCGACCACGGATCAAGAAAACCACGCGGAGCGGGGCGGGACCCCGGCGACTCGGGTCCCGCCCCGCTCCGGTGTGCGGAGGCTACTTCTTGAACGCTCCGACCGGCGTGAAGCGATGGTCGGCGAACACCGAGGCAGCGTTGCGCACGCCGAGCCAGGTGAGGCCCTCGGTCAGCACGTCGCGCAGGTCGTTGGTGCCCTTGGTCTCGTTGTCCGGACCGGACGTCCCGATGATCGGGTCGCCGCCGCGGACGCCGCCGGTGGAGCCGCCGCCGAGCACCATGACGCCCTGGGCGTGGCCGTGGTCGGTGCCCTGGCCGCCGTTCTCTCCGGCCGTCCGGCCGAACTCGGTGGTCGTCAGCAGCGACACGAACGGCCGCAGCTCGGCGCCGAGGTCCTGGAAGAACGCGTTGAGCGCCCCGGCCGCCTCGTTCGCGTGGTCGTGCAGCTGGCCCTTCGAGTTGGTGTGGGTGTCGAACCCGCCCATGTCGATGTTGACGAACCGGAGCCCGACCTTGGCCTTGATCAGCTGGGCCGCGGTCTTGAACGCCTGCGCCAGCCCGGTGTCCGGGTACGGCGAGGCGGGCTGGTATTCGCTCTTGCTCAGCGTGTTGATCGTCTTGATCGCGTTCAGCGTCTCCAGCGCGGTCGTCGCCACCGGGTCCTTGTATTGCGTGTAGAACTTCTGCAACGCCGTCGCCGACTTGGCCTTGACCTCGTCGCCGCCGTTGAGGCCGAACGACTCGATCCGGTCCAGGGTCAGCGCCGACGAGCCGGACAGCGACTTCGGCAGCGTGCCGCCGACCATCACCGCGCTGAGCACGGCCGGGTTCGGCAGCAGCCGCAGCGCCCTGGCCGCCCAGCCGTCCGAGGAGGGCGTGTTCATCCCGCCCTCGAGCAGGTCCATGGCCTCGAAGTGGCTGTGCGTCCGGTCCTGCGAGTCGGCCGCCGGTACGTAGCCGAAGCCGGCCGCGCCGAGCGTCGTGCGCAGGTCCTTGAACTCGTTGAGCGCGGCGACGCCGCGCGAGAGCGGGAACGCGGTCTGCGCCGTCTCTGCGATCGTCGGCCGGAGCTGGGCGTACTTCGAGTTGCCCAGCAGCGGGAACCAGGTGTGCTGGTCGAGCCCGCCGCGGAAGCAGAGGTTGATCAGCACCCGCTGCGTCGGGGTGGCCGCCGGCGCGGCGAACGCGTAGCGGGCCATCAGCGGCTGCACGGCCAGCCCGGCCGCGAAGGCGGTCGAGCCCTGCAGCACCCTGCGCCGGGTGAAGCCCCGCTTGAACGGCTCGGCGAACGAGATGCTGTCGTCGCCGCATTCGCACCCGGAGTGCAGCCCTTGCGGCCTCTCCTCGTGCGGGATCGGTCCCTCGCCGAGGGACTGCTTCTTCGTCATCGTGGCGGAGCCCCTCAGGTGTAGTTCAGGTGCGGCGCGGACAGGACCGTGCGTACGACCGTGGGAACGTCCTGCACCTGGCCGGCGGGCGTGGTCATCGGGCTGCCGATCGACTGGTGCACCGCCGTTACGAAGCCCGGCTGCAGCGCCTGCCCGGTCAGCTGCCGGCCCAGGTTGGCGACCAGCCCGGCCTGGTTGCCCGGCCGGCCGGCGAGCGTGACACCGTCCGGGACCGTGATGCCCTTCCAGAACCCGCCCGCGGTGACGGAGTTCTGGTTCCAGCGGTCGAGCATGCCCTTGCCGGACAGCCAGGCGGCCTGGAAGTCCGGCTGCCCGTCCGGGGTGCCGCGGCCGTGCGGGCCGCCGCCGGCCTGCTCGACCTGGTAGCGCAGGTCGCGGACGCCCTGGATGGTGCCCTGGCGCTCGGCGATCGCGTCCTTCCCGTTCGGGTCGAGCTGCGACTGGGTGGCCCGCAGCGTGGCGGCCAGGTATTCCCAGCCGGTCCGGTATTTCTGCCCGACCGACTTGCGGAAGTCCTCGGAGGCGAACAGCGCCCGCAGCATCGGCTTGATGTCCGTGCCGGCCTTGGTGAACTCGGCGGCGAGCGTGGCGATCAGCTGCGGCCGCGGGGTGTCGGACACGAAGTGCCGGGCGAACGCGGTCGCGACCGTCCTGGCCGTCGCCGGGTGGTGGGCCAGGTAGCTGATCAGACTGTTGATGACCGCGACGCCCTGCTCCGGGTCGGTGTTCGGGTGCCGCCACGTCATCACCTTCAGCGGCCCGCGGTAGCGCATGTCCGGGTCGAACTTCATGATCAGCGTGTCCCGGTCGACCGTCAGCCCGGTCAGCGCGTACGCGGACTGCACGACGTCGAGCCGCCCGTCGTAGTTGGGCCGGCCCGTGATCGGGTCAAGCGCGCCGACGCTGAACAGCTCCAGCAGCTCGCGGCCGAGGTTCTCGTTGATCGCCGGCCGGCCGTCCTTCTGCTTCGCGTTGCCGTTGGACTCCGGCTGGTCCAGGTAGACCAGCATCGCCGGGTGGAAGATCATCGCCTTGAGCATGTCGCTGAACTTGCCGAAGGCGTGCTTGCGCACCACGTCCCGGTCGTATGCGGCGGTCAGCAGCCTGGTCTTGTCCCCGATCGGCACGTGCACGTACGCCGTCCAGACGTCGTGCACCTTCTCGAACAGCTGGTTGACGCTCCAGACGGTACGGATGATCTTCATCTCGACCAGCTGGTCCTCGGTGGCCATGTAGTCGAGCTTCTGGTCGTCCGGCTTCTCGTCGTTGCCGTCGAAGAGCTGCTTGAGCTGGGTCGTGCTCATCTTCAGCAGCGGGTAGCGGTCGCTGACCGCGTCGACGACCGGGTCCGGCCGCACCGTCAGCTGCTTGTCCAGGTACGCGTCCCGGCCCGCGGCCTTGAGCTCGCGCAGCGCGGGTGCGCTGATCCCGTACGTCAGCCGGCGGGCCCAGTGCAGGTCCTGGTCGAGGGAGAGGATGGTCGGTCGCTGCAGCAGCGCCTGCGCGGCGACGCCGGGCGGCTTGGCCGACCGGTAGCCGGTCTTGTCGTACGCCTTGGCGCTCGCCTTGTCCGACGTGGGCGCCGTGATGCCGGCGATGCCGGCGGCGAGACCGATCGGCTTCGCGGGTGGCCCTTCGGCCGCGCCGTCCGAGCCGGCGTCGTCACCGGCCTTGTTCGCCACCACCGAGACACCCGCGCTGCAGGCGGCCGCGGCCCCGGCGACGCCGAGCATGCCGAGCAGCTGGCGCCGGGTGACCGGGCTGTGCCCCGGCCTCCGATCGGCCTCCCGAACCGCGCCCTCGGTCCAGGGCTCGGGTCTCCACTCGTCGGGAGCGTCGTACGCGTCCCCGGAGTGCCTTCCCATGCGACCACCTTCGTCCGCGCCCACACGCGGATAGTCGTCGCTCCGACCCCCCGTGCGCCCACTCCGCCCGTCGGCGGAACAAACGTGGATCGACGAGACAACCATGACCTGACAGTGCTGCACCGTCAGCACCGGGCGGGAGGGTTCCGAAGGTCACGACTCGCTGTCAACCCTTACCCGCAAGCCTTCACTCGTTTGGAGCACTTACTTGTCGATCTTGCTGACGCCGCGTGACGCCGGTGCAGCGCAACGCGCCTGACCTGCACCGGTACCCTGGCTGGGGTGATCGATCTGAGGCTGCTCCGGGCCGACCCGGATCGGGTCCGTGCCTCGCAGCGGATCCGCGGCGAGGACCCGGCGTTGGTGGACGACCTGCTGGCGGCGGACGAGCGGCGGCGCTCCGCCGTGTCCGCCGCCGACGCGTTGCGGGCCGAGCAGAAGACGATCTCCAAGCAGGTGCCGAAGGCCTCCGGCGAGCAGCGGGAGGAACTGCTGCGCCGGGCCAAGGGGCTGGCCGACGACGTCCGCGCCGCCGAGGCCGCGCTCGCCGCCGCCGACCAGGCGGTCCAGGCCGCGCACCGGGCCATCCCCAACGTCGTCGCGGACGGCGTGCCGGCCGGCGGCGAGGACGACGCGGTCGTGCTGGAGCGGATCGGCACGGTGCCGGACTACCCGGAGCCGGTACGCGACCACGTCGAGATGGGCGAGCTGCTGCGCGCGATCGACATCGAGCGCGGGGCGAAGGTCTCGGGTGCCCGGTTCTACTTCCTCACCGGGGTCGGCGCCCAGCTCGAGCTGGCGCTGGTCAACCTCGCGATGGCGAAGGCGACCGAGCACGGGCTGACCCAGATGGTCGCGCCAGCACTGGTGAAGCCGGAGGCGATGGAGGGCACCGGCTTCCTCGGCGCGCACGCGGCCGAGGTCTACCGGGTGGACGCCGACGACCTCTATCTGGTCGGCACGTCGGAGGTCGCCCTGGCCGCATACCACACGGACGAGATCCTCGACCTGTCCGCCGGCCCGAAGCGCTACGCGGGGTTCTCGCCGTGCTTCCGGCGCGAGGCCGGCTCGTACGGCAAGGACACCCGCGGCGTCTTCCGGGTGCACTGGTTCGACAAGGTCGAGATGTTCACCTTCTGCCGCCCGGAGGAGGCCGAGGCCGAGCACCTGCGGCTGCTCGGCTGGGAGAAGGAGTTCCTCACCGCGCTCGAACTGCCGTTCCAGGTGGTCGACATCGCGGCCGGCGACCTCGGCTCCAGCGCCGCCCGCAAGTACGACTGCGAGGCCTGGTTCCCGTCCCAGCAGCGCTACCGGGAGCTGACCTCGACCTCGAACTGCACGACCTTCCAGGCCCGCCGGCTCAACGTCCGCTACCGGGACGAGAACGGCAAGCCGCAGGTCGCGGCGACGCTCAACGGCACGCTGTGCGCGGTCACCCGGACCATCGCCTGCCTGCTCGAGGCGCACCAGCGGCCGGACGGCTCGGTCCGGGTGCCCGCGGCGCTGCGACCGTGGCTGGGAGGCCGGGAGGTGCTGGAGCCGGCCGGGTGAGCGCCGCGCCCTACCGGCTGGCCGCGACCGACCTGGACGGCACGCTGATCCGCACCGACGGCACCGTCTCCCGGCGTACCTGCGAGGCGATGCGGGCCGCCGAGGCCGCCGGCATCGTGCTCGCGCTGGTCACCGGCCGGCCGCCGCGCTGGATGGCGCCGGTGGCGGAGGCGACCGGCCACACCGGCATCGCCGTGTGCGCGAACGGTGCGCTGCTCTACGACCTGCACACCGAGACCGTCCTCGACGCCACCCTGATCGAGGCCGACACCCTGCGGAAGGTCGTCGCCCAACTGCGCGAGGTCGCGCCCGGCCTCACGTTCGCGGCCGAGTACGCGCCCGGATTCGGGCACGAGCCGGCATACCGGCATCACTGGGAGCTCGGCGACACCGACGTACGGGTCGGCCCGGCCGAGGAGATCCTCGACCGGCCGGCGGCCAAGCTGCTCGCCCGGCACCCGAGGATGGCCTGCGACGAGCTGCTCGCGCTGGCCGTCGAGGTGCTCGACGGCCAGGTCGCGGTCACCTCGTCGTCCAAGGAGGCGCTGCTGGAGATCTCCGCGCCCGGGGTGACGAAGGCGTCCGCGCTGGCCGGGCTGGCCACCCGGGCCGGGATCCCGGCGGCCGAGGTCGTCGCGTTCGGCGACATGCCCAACGACCTGCCGATGCTGGCCTGGGCCGGACGCGCGGTGGCGGTCGCGAACGCCCACCCCGAGGTGCTGGCGGTCGCCGACGAGGTCACCGCGAGCAACGACGAGGACGGAGTCGCCCTGGTGCTGGAGCGGCTGGCCGGGAGCAGGTGACCGGTCCGGCACGTTGTCGGGGCATGCGACGCGCGGTGGTCGGCCTGGTGGCCCTGCTCGCGCTGACCGGCTGCACGGCGAGCGTCTCGGGCCGGGGCGCGATGGCCGCGCCGCAGCTGTGCCCGACCGCCGGGCAGGACGCGGCCAAGGTGGTGGCGTGCGTCGCGGACGACCTCAACCGGTTCTGGCGGGCCAGGCTCGGCCGGTCGGTCGGGGTCGACGTCACCGTCGACCCGGCTCCGGCCAAGGTCGACAGGGCGTGCCGATCGTTCCTGGCACTCGGCACGGCCTTCTACTGCCCGGCGGACTCCAGGGCCTACGTCACCGGCGCCTCGGTGGTGCGCACCAGAGCGGCGTTCGGCGACCGCCTTCCGTACGCGCTGGCCGTCGTCGTCGCGCACGAGGGCGGCCACCGGGTGCAGTACGTCGCCCGGCAGCCGGGCCTGGAGTTCACCGGCAACGCGGCCAGCCGGGTGGTCGAGCAGCAAGCGGACTGCCTCGCCGGTGTCTGGGCGCACGGGGCGGCCCGGCGCGGGCTGCTCGACCCGGCCGGCTTCCGGGCCGCGTACGCCGAGGAGATGCGGCTGGTCAGCGAGCTGAAGCCGCCGGCGGGCTCAGGGCTGGGTGACTACGACGAGGTCGCCACGCACGGCACGCCCGCGCAGCGGGTGGCCGCGTTCGACCGCGGCGACAGCCCGACCGCCAACCCCTGCCGCCTGCGGGAGCCCTAGAGATATTGCCCCGGGCCGCCCGGCTGCTGCGGTTGCTGCTGCTGGCCGCCGGGACCGAAGATCCCCGGCGGCTGCGGCCCCGGACCGCCCGGCAGCGCCCGCCGGCGCATCTCCTGCAACTGCGCCTGTGCCGCCATCTGCTGCGCGAACAGTGCGGTCTGGATGCCGTGGAACAGTCCCTCGAGCCAGCCGACCAGCTGTGCCTGCGCGATCCGCAGCTCGGCGTCGGTCGGGGTCGAGGTGTCCTCGAACGGCAAGGTCAGCCGGTCGAGCTCCTCGCGCAGCTCCGGGGACAGGCCGTCCTCCAGCTCCTTGATCGAGGTCTGGTGGATCTCCCGCAGCCGGGCGCGGCTGGCCTCGTCCAGCGGTGCGGCCCGCACCTCCTCCAGCAGCTGCTTGATCATCGTGCCGATCCGCATGACCTTCGCCGGCTGGGAGATCTGGCCGGTCGGGTCACCGCCCTCGTCGCCGTCGGTGTCGGCCACGACCTCCGCGGGCACCTCCATCTCGCCCATCGGCTGGCCGTCGGCGCCGACCACCACGACGCGGTGCTGTTGGGACTCGCTCATGCCTGCCATCCTTCCCCACTCCGCGCACTCGTGCTGCCGGGGCCTGCCCGCCCTGGGCCGCGGTCATGTCCGCCGCGGGCTGCTTGCTCGTCGTCCCGTCGCCCGACGAGGGGTCCGCCCACGTGATCGGCCGAACCTCGTAGGGTTGGGCCATGCCCTTCGACGTTGCCCGCGTTCGCGGACTCTTCCCGACGCTGGGCGACGGCTACATCCACCTCGACGGGCCGGCCGGGACGCTGATCCCGGAGGGGGTGGCCCGCGCAGTGTCGGCGGCGTTGCGGGTGCCGCTGTCCAACCGGCACGGACCATTCCCGTCCTCGGCCCGGGCCGACGCGCTCGTCGATGCGGCCCGACGGGCCTTCGCCGACCTGGTCGGCGGCGAGCCGGCCGGAGTGGTCCTCGGCCCCAACATGACCACGCTGACCTACGCGATCTCCCGCGCCCTGGCCAAGACCTGGAAGGTCGGCGACGAGATCGTGGTCAGCCGGCTCGACCACGACGCCAACGTGCGGCCCTGGATCGCCGCGGCCAGGTCGGCCGGGGCGGTGGTGCGCTGGGCCGAGATCGACATCGAGACCTGCGAACTGCCCGAGTGGCAGTACGACGAGCTGATCAACCGGCGCACCCGGCTGGTCGCCGTGACCGCGGCCAGCAACGCCGTCGGCACCCGGCCGGACGTGCGGGCGATCGCCGAGCGGGCCCATCGGGTCGGCGCGCTGACCTACGTCGACGGCGTGCATGCGACCGCGCACGGCCCGGTCGACATGGCCGCGATCGGCGCCGACTTCTGGGCGACCAGCGCGTACAAGTGGGGCGGGCCGCACATCTCGGCCGTGATCGCGGCGCCGGCGGTGCTGGAGACGCTGTCCCCGGACAAGCTGGTGCCCTCGCCGGACGAGGTCCCGGACCGGTTCGAGACCGGGACGCCCGCGTTCGAGCTGATGGCCGGCGCGGTCGCCGCGGTCGACCACCTGGCGGCCCTGGACGACGCCGCGACCGGCTCGCGCCGGCAGCGAGTGCTCGCCTCGATGGCCGCGGTCAAGCGATACGAGGCCGCGGTGTTCTCCCGGCTCGACAACGGGCTGCGCAGCCTGCTGCACGTGTACGTGCTGGGCTCGCCACAGGACCGGGCGCCGACCGTGTCGTTCTCGGTCGAGGGCTGGAAGCCGCGCGCGGTGACCGAGGAGCTGGCCCGGCGCGGGATCTGCGCGTGGGACGGCGACTACTACGCGTACGAGCTGATGGAGAGCCTCGGCGTGGGTGAGCTCGGCGGCGCGGTCCGGGTGGGGCTGGTGCACTACAACACCGCGCACGAGGTCGACCGCCTGCTCGATGCCCTGGCCGAGCTGCGCTGAGTCATTCCGGCGCGCGACTCCGGCGGGGAGTCGGCGGTCGGCGTGGCTCAGACGGCGAGCAGGACCTTGCCGATGTTGTCGCCGGCTTCGACGACGCGGTGCGCTTCGGCGGCATCGCGCAGGGGAAGCACGCGGTCGATGACGGGGACGACCGCGCCGGACTCGACCAGCGGCCAGACCCGCTCCCGCACCGCGGCCACGATCGCCGCCTTCTCCGCCGCCGGCCGCGCCCGCAGGACCGTGCCGATGACCTGCGCCCGCTTGCGGGTCAGCATGCCGAGGTCGATCTCCGCCTTGGCGCCGCCCTGCAGGCCGATGATCGCCAGCCGGCCGTTGGCCGCGAGCGCCTCGATGTTGCGGGCCAGATACTTCGCGCCCATGAGGTCGAGGATCACGTCGACGCCGGCGACGGTCTCCTCGCGGACCCGCTCGACGAAGTCCTCGGTCTTGTAGTCGATCGTGACGTCCGCGCCGAGCTCGCGGCAGCGGGCGAGCTTCTCCGGCGTACCGGCGGTGCACAGGACGGTCGCACCGAGCGCCTTCGCGACCTGGATCGCGTGCGTCCCGATGCCTGAGCCACCACCGTGCACGAGAAACGTCTCGCCCTTGCTGAGGTGGGCGAGCTGGCCGACGTTCGACCAGACCGTGCAGGCGACCTCGGGCAGCCCGGCGGCGTCCCGCAGGCTCACCGGCGCCGGTTTCGGCAGCACCTGACCGGCCGGGACCGCCACCCTGGTCGCATACCCGCCGCCGGAGAGCAGCGCGCACACCTCGTCGCCGACCTGCCAGCCGGTCACGCCGTCGCCGAGCGCGGCGATCCGGCCCGAGCACTCCAGTCCCGGGTACGGCGGAGCGCCCGGGGGCGGCGGGTAGAAGCCCTGGCGCTGCATGAGGTCGGCCCGGTTGACCGCGCTCGCGGTGACGTCGACGAGCACCTCACCGGGCGCCGGCTCAGGGTCCGGCACGGTCTGCCAGGTCAGCACCTCGGGCCCGCCGCTGCGCGGGATCGTGATCGCGTCCACCGGCCCACCCTAGGAGGTTTGACAGCCAGCCACTGTGGTGAATACTGTTTACTAGTACGAACGCCGACAACCAACTCTGCACGGGAGGACGTCATGGCTCAGTCGCCGGTCCGGGCGTCGGACGTCGATCGGGAGCGGGTCGCCGAGATCCTGCGCAGTGCCGCGGGGCAGGGCCTGCTGACGCTGGCCGAGGTCGACGAGCGGTTGGCCCAGGTCTACGGGGCGATGTACGTGGCGGACCTGGCGCCGCTCACCGCCGACCTGCCCGAGGGCGGCCGCCGGTTGGCGCCGGTCGACCCGCAGGTCCGGTTCCGGGCGCGCGCGGTCGCCCGCGCCCATCTGGTTGGCTACGCGGGCTTGGTGCTGCTGATGGTCGCGATCTGGGTCGCGACCGGCGCCGACTACTACTTCTGGCCGGTGTGGCCGGCGATCGGCATGCTGCCCGCGCTCGTCTCCCATCTCGCGGCCGCCCGGTGGGCCGGCGACCCGTCGCGCACCTGGGTGCCACGCATCCCCGGCGGCTGCGGCGCCAAGGCCATCGCCCACCACCGCCCCCGCATCCCGGCCTGATCGGTCGGCCGAACGTGCCGGGTCGGCTGCGCGGCCGGGCCTGGTTGGCCGCGCAGCCGACCGGACGATCTCCCACGCCTGATCGTGCGTCAGCTCAGTAGGTCGCCAGTACGACGAGTGGCCCGGGGTGGCCGGGTGATCAGGGGCGGCCGACGCCGACGGGGTGGCCGACCGAGCCGGCATCCGGCAGGAGCCGGAGGATCGCGGTGGCGACGTCGGCCCGCGTGATCGACAGCCCCGGCACCAGCCGGTCCACTCCGAGCACCGGCTCTCCCGTCCCGGCCCCGTCGGTGAGCCGCTCCGGCCGAACCGTCGTCCAGTCCAGTCCGGACTCCCGCAGGATCGTCTCCATCCGCTCCAGGTCGGCGTAGTGCGCGCCGAACAGCGCCCACGCCACCCGCCGGAGCACCGTCCGGAACAGCAGCGACCCGTCGGTGAACAGCGGCGCCGCGCTGACCGCGACGATCCTGGTGACCGCCGCCTCCTGCATCGCCATCACGGCTGCCCGCACCCCCCGCGAGTTGACGGTCGGGTCGCCGGAGCGCCCCTGCGGCCCGAGCGCCGACACCACGGCGTCCCGCCCGCTCACCGCGCCGATGAGCTCCCCGGGCGAGAGCGTGTCGACGACGGCGACCTGCAGGCGTCCCGGCCCGCCGACCGGCACCCGTTCCCACTCCCGCACCGCCGCGCCGCCGCGGGCGGAATCCCTGATCACTGCGGTGACTTCGTGATCGGCGTCGATCGCCTGCCGCACGAACTCGCGCCCGATCCCGCCGCTGGCTCCGATCAGCGTCACCCGCATCGTGCCGCACCTCCAGTGAGTGAATGTTCACTTACCGAGGAAGGGTGAGTGAATAACCACTAACCTGTCAAGCGTGAACGAGAGCACACGGGACCGGATCCTCGACGCCGCGGCGGACGTGATGACCCGGCTCGGGCTGGCCAGGGCGACCACCAAGGAGATCGCCCGCGCGGCCGGCTGCTCTGAGGCGCTGCTCTACAAGCACTTCCGGGAGAAGGAGGAGATCTTCCTCGGCGTGCTGAAGAACCGGCTGCCGAACCTCACCGCGACGCTCGCGACGCTGCCCGCGAAGGCCGGCACCGGGTCCGTACGGGAGCGCCTGATCGAGGTGGTCGACCTCGCGGTCCGCTTCTACGAGGGCGGGTTGGCGATCGGCAGCTCGATGCTCGGCGACCCGGAGCTGGTCCGCCGGCACCGCGACTGGCTGGTCAGCCGCGGCGTCGGCCCGCAGATGGCCAACCGGTGGCTGGCCGACTACCTGCGCGCCGAGCAGAAGGAGGGTCGGGTGGCGGGCGGCGTCGACGCCGACGCGGCGGCGGCACTGCTGCTCGGCGCCAGCTACCAGCGGGCGTTCCTGCTCCGACTGATGGGGGAGGAGCCGCTCAGCCCGCCGTCCGCCGAGTTCACCGGCAGCGTGGTGGACGCGGCCCTGCGTGGACTCGATCCCTGATCTGATGGCGCGCATGCAGCGGGCCGAGATCAGCGAGATCGTGCAGCGGGCCGGCGACCTGGTCGCCGAGCACTACGTCTTCGCCGATGTCGGCGCGCGGCTGCGCGACCTGTTGACCGACCGGGCCTCCGACGGCGCGTACGGCGCGCTGGTCGACCCGCCGGCGCTGGCCGGCGTGGTGACCGAGGACCTGCAGTCCCTCAACGGCGACCTGCACCTGCGGCTGCGGCACCACGCCGGGCCGCTGCCGGAGCAGTGGGACGAGGCGGCCGACCGGGCGGCACGGGCCCGGGATGCGGCCCGCTCGCTCCACGGGGTCGCGAAGATCGACCGGCTCGACGGCAACGTCGTGCATCTCGTGATCGCGCCGCAGCTGTTCCCGGTGCAGCTTGCCGGGGCGACGCTCAGCCTGGCGATGCAACTGGTGGCCAGCGCCGACGCGCTGCTGCTCGACCTGCGGGAGAACCGCGGTGGCGATCCGCGCACGGTCGCGCTCCTCTGCGGCTACCTGATGGACGAGCCGACCCACCTGGTGACCATGCACCAGCGGGACACCGGCGAGACCGTGCAGTCGTGGTCGCTCGCGTACGTGCCCGGGCCGCGGTTCGGCCCCACCAAGCCGCTGTACGTGCTGGTCGGGCCGACCACGTTCTCCGGCGCGGAGGAGCTCGCCTACGACCTGCAGCAGCTGCGGCCCGGCAGCACCGTGGTCGGCGAGCGCACCCGCGGCGGCGCCCACCCGTGCGAGGGCTACCGCCTGCATCCCCAACTCGAGCTGACCGTCCCGGTCGCCCGCGCGATCGGCGCCACCACCGGCGCGAACTGGGAAGGCACCGGGATCACCCCCGACGTCCCGGTCCCCGCCGCCGACGCCCTCCCCACCGCCTACCGCCTCGCCCTCGCCGCCCTCGGAGCCCAGTAGGCGTCAGTAGGAGCGGGGGAGGCCGAGGGTGTGGGTGCTGACGAAGTTGAGGATCATCTCGCGGCTGACCGGGGCGGTGCGCACGAGCCGGGTGGCACCCCACAGCGTCGCCAGGCCGTACTCGGTGGCAAGGCCGTTGCCGCCGTGCACCTGGATCGCCTGGTCCAGCGCCGCCAGCGCCGCCTCCGCCGCCGCGTACTTCGCCATGTTCGCGGCCTCGCCCGCCGCGGCATCGTCGCCGGTGTCGTAGAGCCAAGCCGCCTTCGACGTCATCAGCCGGGCCAGCTCGACCTGGATCGCCGCGTGCGCGAGCGGGTGCGCCAGGCCCTGGTGGCTGCCGATCGGCACGCCCCACACCTGCCGGGTGTTCGCGTACGCCGACGCCTTGTCGAGCGCGTACCGGCCGATCCCGTTGGCGAACGCGGCCCCGGTGATCCGTTCCGGGTTGAGCCCGGCGAACAGCGCCGCGAGCGCCGCGTCCGCGGTCTCGCCGACCATCGCGTCGGCCGGCAGCCGCACGTCGTCGAGGAACAGCGCGAACTGCTTCTCCGGGCCGGTGATCTCCACCGGGATCAACGTCTTCTCGAAGCCCGGCGCGTCCGTCGGCACGATCGCGAGTGCCGGCCGCAACGTCCCGGTCCGGGCGTCCTCGGCCCGCCCGACCACGAGCACCGCGTCGGCCTCGTCCACCCCCGAGATGTAGGTCTTCCGGCCGGCGAGGATCCAGTCGTCCCCGTCCCGCCTCGCGACGGTGGACAGCCGGTGCGAGTTGGAGCCGGCGTCCGGCTCGGTGATCGCGAACGCCATCTTCGTCGTGCCGCTGGCCAGCGCGGGCAGCCAGCGTTCCTTCTGCTCGGCCGTCCCCGACCGGCCGATGACGGACCCGCAGATGGCCGGCGAGACGACGATGAACAGCAGCGGGCAACCGGCGGCGGCCAGCTCCTCGGCGACGATCGCGAGCTCGACGATGCCGTGCCCGCCCCCGCCGTACTCCTCCGGGATGCTGACGCCGAGGTAGCCGAGCCGGCCGACCTCGTCCCACAGCTCGCGGGTCTTCTCGCCGGCCCTGGCCTTGCCCAGCCAGTACGGATGGCCGTAGCGCGCGGCAAGCTCGGCGACCGAGGAACGCAGCAGCAGCTGCTCGGCGGTCTCGGCGAAGTCCATCAGCCCTCCTCGATCACGGCCAGCACGTCACCGGCGTCCACGTGGGACCCGGTCGTCACCCGCAACTCGGCCAGCACGCCGTGGGACGGCGCCAGCACCGGGTGCTCCATCTTCATCGCCTCCAGCGCGAGCAACTGCTGCCCGGCGCTGACCCGGTCGCCCTTGGCCACCCGCACCGCGACGACCTGACCCGGCATCGGCGCGGTCAGCGAGCCGGCCGGCAGCGCCGCCACCGGCTCCGGCAGCGGGTCCACCTCGCCCAGCGCGACCGCCCACCCCGGACCGTCCACATAGGACATCGGCCCGACCGCGTGCACCCGGTACCCGACCCGCACGCCGTCCTCGACGAGCACGACGGTGTCCGGGGTCGCGCTGACCACGGTCACCGGCGCCGGCCGGTAGCTGACGGTCACGTCCCCGTCCGGTCCGGCGTACGTGGCCGTGGCCGGCTGCGACGGGTTGTTCCGCCAGCCGGCCGGCACGCTGCGCTGCACGGCTGCGCTCGCCCGCCGCCGCGCCGACCCGGCCAGCGCCGCCACCAGCGCCGCGGTCGCCACCTCGGCCGGACCGGCCAGCGGTGCCCGCAGCTCGGGCTGCTCGTCCAGGAAGCCGGTGTGCGGGCCGGCCGCGAACCCGTCCGATCGCAGCACCCGCACCAGCAGGTCCCGGTTCGTGACCAGCCCGTGCAGCGAGGTGCCGGCCAGCGCGGCGGCGAGCTTCCGGGCGGCGGCCGCCCGGCTCGGCCCGTGCGCGACGACCTTGGCCAGCAGCGGGTCGTAGTGCGCGGACACCGCGTCCCCGTCGACCACGCCGGCGTCGACGCGCACGCCGCCGGGCACCGCGATCCGGTGCAGCGTGCCGGTGGACGGGCGCCAGCCGGCGGACAGTACGCCGGGGGTTCCCGGGGGTGTCCCCCGGGGGTCTGGGTCCTCGGCGTAGAGCCGGGCCTCGATCGCGTGCCCGCGCACGGGAGGCGGCGCGTCGAACGGCAGCGGACCCCCCTCGGCGATCGACAGCTGCAGCGCGACCAGGTCGAGGCCGGTGACCGCCTCGGTCACCGGGTGCTCGACCTGCAGCCGGGTGTTCATCTCCAGGAACGCCGGCTCGCCGCCGGCATCCTCGTCGGCACTGACGAGGAACTCGACCGTGCCGGCGCCGACGTAGCCGACCGAGCGGGCGGCCGCGACCGCGGCGGCGAACAGCCGCTGTCGCAGCGGGTCCGGGATCGCGGCCGGCGCCTCTTCGACGATCTTCTGGTGTCGGCGCTGCACGGAGCAGTCCCGCTCACCGACCGCGACGACGCTCCCGTGGCGGTCGGCGAGCACCTGCACCTCGATGTGCCGCGACCGCTCCAGCCAGCGCTCGACGAAGACCAGCCCGTTGCCGAACGAGGCCGCCGCTTCGCGTTCCGCGGCCGCGACGGCGTCGGCCAGCTCGCCGGGAACCCGTACCACCCGCATTCCCCGGCCACCGCCGCCGTGGGCGGCCTTGACCAGCAGCGGGTAGCGTGCGTCCGCCGGCACCTCGCCCGGCGCCCAGGACGGCAGCACCGGCACCCCGGCCGCCGCGACCAGCGCCTTGGCGTCCACTTTGGACCCCATCGACGCGATCGCCGCCGGCGGCGGGCCCACCCAGACCAGGCCCGCGTCCAGCACCGCCTGCGCGAACACGGCGTCCTCGGCCAGGAACCCGTAGCCGGGATGGACGGCGTCCGCACCGGCCTGCCGGGCCGCGTCGACCAGCAGGTCGGCCCGCAGGTAGGTGTCCGCCGACGCGGTGCCGGGAAGCTCGACCGCGGCGTCCGCCTCGGCGACCCAGGCGCCGCCACTGTCCACAGTGGAGTACACTGCGACCGGCGAGATCCCGAGCGAGCGGCAGGTCCGGATCACCCGCCGGGCGATCTCCCCCCGGTTGGCGATGAGCAGCCGCCGGATCTCCACCCGGTCCTCGGCGCTGGTTGCTCCCGGTTCGCGCTGCGAGCCCTCGCGCCCGCTCATCGGAACACCCCGTAGCCGCGGGTGCCCTGCCAGGCCGAGGAGTGCACGGCCGACAGGCACAGCCCGAGCACGGTCCTGGTGTCCCGCGGGTCGATCACGCCGTCGTCGTACAGCCGACCGGACATCGCGAACGCGACCGACTGCGCCTCGATCTGCTCCTCGACCGCCCGCCGCATCGCCTCGTCGCCGGCCTCGTCGTAGACCTGCCCGCGCGCGGCCGCGGCTTGCCGGGCCACGATCGAGAGCACCCCGGCCAGCTGCGCCGGCCCCATCACCGCCGACTTGGCCCCCGGCCAGCTGAACAGGAACCGCGGGTCGTACGCCCGCCCGCACATGCCGTAGTTCCCGGCCCCGTACGAGGCACCCATCACCACGGTCAGGTGCGGCACCCGCGAGTTCGACACCGCGTTGATCATCAAGGCGCCGTCGCGGATGATCCCGGCCTGCTCGTACGCGCTGCCGACCATGTAGCCGGTCGTGTTCTGCAGGAACACCAGCGGCGTGTCGGTCTGGTTGGCCAGCTGGATGAACTGCTGCGCCTTCTGCGACTCCTCGCCGAACAGCACCCCGCGCACGTTGGCGAGGATGCCGACCGGGTAACCGTGGATCGACGCCCAGCCGGTCAGCAGCGACGGCCCGTACGCCGGCTTGTGCTCGTCGAACCGGGAACCGTCCACCACCCGGGCCAGCACCTCCCGCGGATCGAACGGCACCCTGGGGTCGCCGCCGGCGATCCCGAGCAGCTCGTCCGGGTCGTACAGCGGCTCGTCCGGCGGTTCGGTGGGACCGGGGCCGGCCTTGCGCCAGTTGAACCGGGCGACGATCCGCCGGCCGATGCGCAGCGCGTCCCGCTCGTCGCTGGCGAGGTGGTCGGCAAGGCCCGAGACGCGGGCGTGCATCTCCGCCCCGCCGAGCGACTCGTCGTCCGCGTCCTCGCCGGTGGCCATCTTCACCAGCGGCGGACCGCCGAGGAACACCTTCGACCGCTCCCGGATCATCACCACGTGGTCGCTCATGCCGGGCACGTACGCGCCGCCGGCGGTCGAGTTGCCGAAGACCAGCGCCACCGTCGGGATCCCGGCCGCGGACAGCTGGGTGAGGTCACGGAACAGCCGGCCGCCGGGGACGAAGATCTCGGCCTGGCTGGGCAGGTCGGCACCGCCGGACTCGACGAGGTTGACCAGCGGCAGCCGGTTCTCCCGGGCGATGTCGTGGGCCCGGAACGCCTTGCGCACCGTCCACGGGTTGCTCGACCCGCCGCGTACGGTCGGGTCGTTGGCCGTGATCACACACTCCACACCGGACACCACGCCGATGCCGCTGACCAGCGAGGCGCCGACGGTGTAGTCGCTGCCCCAGGCGGCGAGCGGGGACAGCTCCAGGAAGGCAGAGTCGCGGTCGAGCAGCAGCTCGATCCGCTCCCGGGCCAGCAGCTTGCCCCGGCCCCGGTGCCGCTCGACGTACTTCGGCCCGCCACCGGCGCGGGCCTTCGCCAGCTCGGCGGCCAGGCCGGCCAGCTGCCGCAGGCTGTTCTCGTACGCCTCGCCGTAGCCCGGTGCCGATCTGTCCACAGTGGAGGGTAGGACGGTCACAGCAGCTCCTCCGGTACGTCGACCAGCCGGGAGCGCAGCCACTCGCCGAGCGCCTTGCCCTGCGGGTCGAACCGGGTGCTGGCCGCGACGCCCTCGCCGAGGATGCCGTCGACGACGATGTTCACCGCGAGCAGGTTCGGCAGCTGCACGACGAACGAGCTCAGTCCGGCCACCTCCGGCAGCAGCTCCTGCAGCCGGTCGCGGGTCAGCCAGCGGGAGAACCACCGGTACGCCGCCTCGGTGCGGAACCAGACCCCGATGTTGGCCCGGCCGCCCTTGTCGCCGGACCGGGCGCCGGCGATCGTGCCCAGCGGCACCCGCCGGGTCGGCCCGGACCCGACCGGCGCCGGCCAGAACCCGCCCACCGGCACCAGCGGCCGGGTCGGCGGCGCCGGCACCCCGACCCTGGTCCCGTCCGGCAGCACCGCGACGTGGTCCACGTCGGACTGCGGCACGGTCGAGGCCGTGAACACCCCGTACGGGCTGGCGTCCGCGGGGGGCGCGGTGACGTGGAAGCCCGGGTACGACGCCAGCGCCAGCTCGATCGGCACCCGGGAGAACGCCCGGCCGACCAGGGCGGCCGAGGGATCCCGGACGGACAGGTGCAGCAGCGCGCTGGCCGCCTCCTCGGTGTCCGCGTCGGCGTGGTCGGTGCGGGCGAGCGTCCAGTCGACCTCGGCCGGCCGGTGGTCGCCGAGCGCCTGCTCGACCTGATCCCGGACCAGCGCCGCCTTCGCCGGGATGTCCAGCCCGGTGAGCACGAATGTGGTCGCGTTACGGAAGCCGGCCAGCCGCACCGTGCCGACCTTGAGATCGGGCGGCGGCGGCGCGCCGACGACGCCGGAGATCCGCACCCGGTCCGGGCCGACCTGGTCGAGGTGGATCGTGTCGAACCGGGACACCACGTCCGGCCCGACGTACTCGGCCCGGTCGATCTCGTACAGCAGCTGCGCGGTGACGGTCTCGACGGTCACCGCGCCGCCGGTGCCGGGGTGCTTGGTGATCACCGCGGAGCCGTCGGCCGCCACCTCGGCGATCGGGAAGCCGGGGTGCCGCGGGTCGGCCAGCTCCCGGAAGAACGCGAAGTTGCCGCCGGCGGCCTGGGCGCCGCACTCCAGCACGTGCCCGGCCACGGTCGCGCCGGCCAGCTCGTCCCAGTCGTCCGCGGCCCAGTCGTGGTGCCAGGCCGCCGGGCCGACGAGCAGCGAGGCGTCGGTCACCCGGCCGGTCACGACCACGTCGGCACCGCCGCGGAGGCATTCGACGATCCCGCGGCAGCCCAGGTATGCGTTCGCGACACCGCCCTCGGCCGGCAGCTCGTCGCCGACGACGTGGCCGACCCTGGCCGTGACGCCGAGCACGCCGGCGAGCGTGCCGACCGCGTCCGCCAGCCCGGCCGGGTTGAGGCCGCCGGCGTTGACGACGATCGTCACGCCGCGGTCCATCGCCAGCCCGAGGCAGTCCTCGAGCTGGCGCAGGAACGTCTTCGCGTACCCGGCGGTGGGGTCGCGCAGCCGGTCCCGGACCAGGATCAGCATGGTCAGCTCGGCGAGGTAGTCGCCGGTGAGCACGTCGAGCGGCCCGCCGTCGAGCATCTCCCGCATCGCGGCGAGCCGGTCCCCGTAGAACCCGCTACAGTTCCCGATCCGGATCACCCCCGCCGGGCCGCTCATCGGAGCACTCCGCGCAGGTGGGCGGTCCAGTCGGCGAGCAGGCGGGCACGCCGGGCGGAGTCGTCGGTCAGCAGGCTGGCCACCCCGAGCCCGCGCATGAGGTCCAGGGTGGTCTGCACCGCCTCGCGCACACCGGGGCGGGACTCGTTCGCGCCGAGCAGCTCGACGGTGAGCCGGTGCACTTCCCGGCCGAACCGCGCCTCCACCGGGACCAGCGCGCTGCGCAGCGCCGGGTCGGTGCGGGCGGCGACCCAGACCTCGATCGCGGCGGCGAACAGCGGCCCGGTGAACAGCGAGGCCAGCAGGTCGATCGTCGCCTCGAGCCGGTCGCCGTCCGGCGGCAGCCCGGCGGCCTCGGCCCGCAGCTCCGTGCTGCGCCGCTCGGCCAGGTGCTCGACCGCGGCGATGAGCAGCGCCGACTTGGTCCGGTAGTGGTGCAGCTGGGCGCCGCGGGAGACGCCGGCCCGGTCGGCGACCAGCGTGGTCGTGGTGCCGGCCCAGCCGCGCTCGACCAGACAGGCGACCGCGGCGTCCAGCAGCCGGTGCTGGGTCCACCGGCTGCGCTGCTGCTGCCGGGTTCCGGCGGGTGCGGTCACGCACCGCAGCCTCCCGGACAGCCATACAAACAGTCAAGACTGAATGTTTCGGCGGCCTAGTTCGGTAATCGGTAAGGGCCGAATGGGTGAAACCAGTGTTAGGGGGCAGCGGAACTGCGGGGGTTGTGCCCTATGCTTCAGGCCTCCGGTTCCGATCCCCCCACGGCGCCGGAGACCCCACCAGAGGGCGGGGGACGCCTCACCGCGTCCCCCGCCCTCCCCATTTGTCCTCTGGCGGCCCTGGTTGGGCAAGCCGGACGCCGATCAGCCTCCGCCGACTGGCCTCCCTTGTGCACGGCCGGTCAGGGGGTGGTCGCTGTGTGCGGCGTACGGGCGCCGGTCGGGTCGATCGGGGGATCCGGGAAGTGGACGGTGACGACCAGACCGGGGGAGCCGTCGCTGAGAGTGACCGATCCACCGTGCGCAGCGACCAGCTCCCGGACGATCGCCAGACCGAGCCCGGCGCCCCCTGACTCGCGGCCGCGGTCCCAGTCGAGCCGGGTGAACCGGTCGAACACGCGCGCCCGGTCGCCGGGCGGGATCCCCGGCCCGTCGTCGGCCACCGTGAGCGTGCGCGGCGCGACGGTCACCGTCACCCGGGACCGTGCGTGCCGGACGGCGTTGTCGACGAGGTTGACCAGCACGCGCCGGACCGCGCCCGCCTCGGCCAGCACCGTGCAGTCCTGATCGCACGGGTCGAGCACGACCGGCACCCTGGCCGCCGCGTACCGGTCGGTCACCTCCTGAGCCAGCGCGTAGAGGTCAAGCGGAGCCCGCAGCCGGCGGGGGGCCTCGTCCAGCCGGGCCAGCAGCAGCAGGTCGTCGACCAGCCGGCCGAGCCGCTCGACGTCGACCAGCACGTCGCTGGCGAGCTCGCCGGCCGGCGTACCCGCGTCGACCGCCGCGGCGACCTCGAGCTGGGTGCGCGCACTGGCCAGCGGCGAGCGCAGCTCGTGCGCGGCGTCCGAGACGAACGCGCGCTGCCGGGCGCCGGCCGCGTCCAGCCGGGCCAGCATGTCGTTGAGCGTCTCGGCGAGCCGGCGGATCTCGTCCTGTGCGGGCGGCACCGGCAGCCGGCCGGGCCCGCTGATCGCCAGCGCGCCCCGGCGCAGCTGTTCCACCGGCCGCAGCGCCCGCCCGGTGACCCACCACATCGCCAGCGCCACCACCGTCAGCAGCAGCGGCGCGCCGATCGCGAGCCCGACCAGCAGCACCCTGGTCCCGGACCGGGCCCCGCCGAAGTCGACTGCGACGATCACCGTCTGCGGGTAGTACGCCGGCCCGGCCGGCACCCCGACCACCCGCAGCGGGCCGGACAGGCCGAGCCGGGACCCGGGCACGACCAGCCGTTCGCCGGACCGTACGGCGGCGATCTCGGCCGGCCGGAGCACCGGCACCAGCCGGTCGGTGCCGGTGGACGCGGCCACCACCCGGTTCTGGGCGTCGACCACCTGGATCGCCGCGGTGCCCTCGCCGCCCTCCGGCACCGGGTCGGGCAGCCGGTTGCTGTCGACGAGCGCGCCGACCTCGCGGGCGCTCTGCAGCGCGCCGGCGTCGACCGCAGCCTGCAGCGTGCGCGACCCGGTGATCACCAGCAGCACCGCGCCGGCGGCGATCCCGACGCCCAGCAGCGCGGTGGCGAAGACCGTCAACCGCGCGCGCAGACTCCAGTTGGGCGCCACACCGGCCCAGCTGGCGGCGCGGGCCACGACCGGCTGCCGACCGGGCTCGGTCGACCCCGTCGCCGTGCTGGACGACATCGGGACCTCGTCCGCATCCACCGACGACCTCGCGGCGCGCCTAACCACCGTCGGCGGCGAGGCGGTAGCCGGCTCCGCGCACCGTCTGCACCGCCCGCCGGCCGAACGGGGCGTCGATCTTGCGCCGCAGGTAGCCGACGTATACCTCGACGACGTTGAGGTCGCCCTCGTGGTGCGGATCCCAGACGTTACGCAGTATGTCGATCTTCGGTACGACCTCGCCGGCCCGGCGCAGCAGGTATTCCAGCAGCGAGAACTCCCGCGGCGTCAGCTCGATCTCCGTCTCCCCGCGGACGACCTGGTGCTTGGCCGGGTCGAGGGACAGGTCGCCGGCGGCCAGCACGGCCGGCCGGGGTGGCGCGCCGCGCCGCAGCAGCGCACGCAGCCTGGCCACCAGCACCACGTACGAGAACGGCTTGGTCAGGTAGTCGTCGGCGCCGACGTCGAGCCCGTCGGCCTCGTCGTACTCGCCGTCCTTCGCCGAGAGCATCAGCACCGGCACCCAGTTGCCCTCGGCCCGCAGCCGCTCACACACCCGGTAGCCGGAGAGCCCGGGCAGCATGATGTCCAGCACGATCGCGGCGTATCCGCCGTCGTGGGCGCCCTCACGCGCCTTGTGCAGGCCCGAGACACCGTCGTGGGCGATGTCGACGGTGAACCCCTCGGCCTGCAGCCCGCGCTTGAGCGCAGCGGCCAGCCGCACCTCGTCCTCCACCACCAGCAGCCGCACCGTTCACCTCCCGAGCACCGGCACCCTCCCCCAGCGCGGCTGTGAGCCGGCTGAGTATCTGTCCGAGGGTGCCACTACATGGTCTCGTACCGGGCACACCCGCGTCGCCGGCGACGTTGGCACGGGTGTACGGCGACGAGGGGACTGGTAGGCGTGGCGGAGCGAGCGAACGAGCCCGGGGAGAAGGCGATCGCCGGTCGGGCGACCGAGGCGCCGCCGCGGCCGGGGAGCCCACCCCGCCCGAGCGACCGGCCCGCCGACCCGGACCGGCCGGCCGACCGACCGCCGTGGAAGGTCGAGGGCGCCCCTCCGGCCGGCCCCGGCGGCCCGGACGCCACCAAGCCCAACTGGGGCCGCGTCATCCGGCGCACCTGGTGGCTGGTCCTGCTGGCGCTGGTCGTCAACTGGATCATCGCGTCGACCCTGATGGGCACGTCCCGGACGACCGTGTCGTACACGTTCTTCCGCGACCAGGTGCAGGCCGGCAACGTCAGCGAGGTCACCTCGACCGGCGACACGATCGAGGGCCAGTTCCGCAAGGCGGCGAAATACCCGCCGAACGACGGCAACGCCAAGGACGTCACCGATTTCACCACCCAGCGGCCGGCCTTCGGCGACGACGGGCTGACCCAGCTGCTGCTGGACAAGAACGTCACCGTCAACGCCAAGCCGCCGGACCAGGTGTCGCTGCTGACCCAGATCCTGGTGGGCTTCGGCCCGACGCTGCTGTTCATCGGATTGGGGATCTGGTTCTTCCGGCGGATGGCGGCGGCCGGCGGCGGCCTCGGCGGCCTGGGCGGGATCGGCCGATCGCGGGCCAAGCGATACGAGCCGGAGCAGGGTCCGCGGACCACGTTCGCCGACGTCGCCGGCATCGACGAGGTGAAGAACGAGCTCACCGAAGTCGTCGACTTCCTCAGCAACCCCGGCAAATACACAGCGCTCGGCGCGTCCATCCCGAAGGGCGTCCTGCTGGCCGGCGCGCCGGGCACCGGGAAGACGCTGCTGGCCCGGGCGGTGGCCGGCGAGGCCAACGTGCCGTTCTTCCACCTGTCGGCGTCCGAGTTCATCGAGTTCATCGTCGGCGTCGGCGCGTCCCGGGTGCGCGACCTGTTCGAGACGGCGAAGAAGGCCGCCCCGGCGATCATCTTCATCGACGAACTGGACGCGATCGGCCGGGCCCGCGGCGGCGGCAGCCTTGGCGGCGTGGACGAGCGGGAGCAGACGCTCAACCAGATTCTCACCGAGATGGACGGCTTCTCCGGCAACGAGGGCGTGGTCGTGCTGGCCGCGACGAACCGGCCGGACGTGCTCGATTCGGCCCTGCTGCGGCCGGGCCGGTTCGATCGCCGGGTCACCGTCAGCCCGCCGGACCAGGAGGGCCGGCGCAAGATCCTCGAGGTGCACACCCGGCGGGTGCCGCTCGGGCCCGACGTCGACCTGGCCGCGCTGGCCGCGACCACGCCAGGGATGGTCGGCGCCGACCTGCGCAACCTGGTCAACGAGGCGGCCCTGACCGCCGCCCGGCGCGGGCACGCCCAGGTGCAGCAGGCCGACTTCACCGATGCGCTGGAGAAGGTGGTTCTCGGCACGCCGCGCAAGATCATGCTGACGGTGGACGAGCGCCGGCGGACCGCGCACCACGAGGGCGGTCACGCGCTGCTCGGCATGCTGACCCCGGGCGCCGACCCGGTGCGGAAGGTGTCGATCACCCCGCGCGGGCATGCGCTCGGCGTCACCTTCCAGAGCCCCGAGTCGGACCAGTACGCCTACTCGGAGGAATACCTGCGCGGCCGGATCGTCGGCGCGCTCGGCGGCAAGGCCGCGGAGGAGGTCGTATACGGGACGACCTCGACCGGGGCCGAGTCCGACCTCGACCAGGTCAGCCGGATCGCCCGGCAGATGGTCGGCCGGTGGGGCATGTCGCCGAAGATCGGGCCGATCGCGGTGCTGCCGGCCGAGGGCACCGAGCAGCCGTTCCTCGGCGACTCGAACGGGCCGTCCCAGGCGACCAGGGAGCTGGTCGACGCGGAGGCGCGGCGGATCGTCGACGAGTGCTACGCGCGGGCACTCGAGGTGCTGCGGGACAACCGCGACCGGCTGGAGCGGCTGGCCGACGCGCTGCTCCGGCACGAGACGCTGGACGCGGACGCGGCGTACGAGGCGGCCGGAGTGGAGCGGACGGCGCGGCCGGACTTCCGCCCGGACGAGCCCGACGCCGCGCACGTCCCCGCGGCCCTCCGCGACGCCACCCGCCACCCCTGACCCACCCGCACCCCACCGTCCGGGCCCGCGGCCCCGGCCCCGCGCGAGTCTCGGCCCGCGCAGTGCGGGCCCCGCACGGTCCGGGCCCGCGCCGGCGGCCCTACTCGGGGCGGTCGCCTGGCCCGAGAGGCGCCCGACCCGGCTGGGCGGCGGCGCGAGTTGCGCGGGGATCAAGGGGGAGTGGCTGTGGGAATGGTGTGGGTAGCTGAGCTGGTGATGTGCATCTCAGGGTGCTCTCAG
This sequence comes from uncultured Actinomycetota bacterium, assembly GCA_963728945.1. GTDB lineage: Bacteria > Actinomycetota > Actinomycetes > Mycobacteriales > CADCTP01 > CADCTP01. Next base: position 864,352 of record CAVSMA010000001.1, read on the forward strand.
TAGGCCGGACGGAGGATCACCTCATGACTGCACCGACCCACCTGCGCCTGCTCCGCTGGGGCGCGCCCGTCGTCGCGGCGGCGGCCGTCGCGGCCGTCGCCTCCGGCGTGTTCACCGCCGAGGCGAACCCGTCGCTGCCGGCCAAGAGCGCCGGCCAGCTGCTGGTCGACCTGCAGCGCGCGAGCGTCGACGGACTGTCCGGCACGGTGGTGCAGGACTCCGACCTCGGCCTCCCGCAGCTGCCCCAGGTCGGCAGCGGCAGCTCATCGCTGACCTCGTTGCTGACCGGCTCGCACACCCTCCGGGTCTGGTACGCCGGGGACGACAAGCAGCGGGTCGCCCTGCTCGGCTCGCTCGGCGAGACCGACGTCGTCCGTAACGGCACCAATGCCTGGGTCTGGTCCAGCGAGTCCAACTCGGCCACCCACTTCACCGTCCCGGCCGGCAAGGCCGGCAAGCACGAGGCCGACGGCCTGCCCGCCGGGGTCACCCCGCAGCAGGCCGCGGACGCCGCGCTCAAGGCGCTCGACCCGACCACCAAGGTCAGCACGTCCTCGACCACGTCGGTCGCCGGGCGCAGCGCGTACGAGCTGGTGCTGGCGCCGAAGGACAACCGGTCGCTGGTGGGCCAGGTCAGGCTGGCGGTCGACTCGAAGACCTCGTTGCCGCTGCGGGTGCAGGTCTTCGGCAAGAACAGCGGCAACGGGCCCGCGTTCTCGGTCGGCTTCAGCTCGGTGAGCTTCGAGGTGCCGCCGGCGGCGCAGTTCTCCTTCAACCCACCGCCCGGCACGAAGGTGACCGAGGGCACGCTGCCGGTCCACCAGGGGCCGTCGCCGGGTGAGGCGAAGCGCGCCCGCGACGCGATCAGGACGGTCGGCTCGGGCTGGACCACGGTGGCGGTGCTGCCGGCGCCGACCCCGTCGGACACCGGCCGGGACAGCGGCTCGCTGGGTGGGTTCCTCGCGCAGCTGCCGCGGGTCGAGGGCAGCTGGGGCAGCGGCCGGCTGATGACCTCGACGCTGGTATCGGCACTGATCACGGACGACGGCCGGCTGATCGTCGGGATGGTGCCGCCGGACCTGCTCTACGCGGCGGCGAAGTGACGGCGCGGGCTCTCGAGCCGGCCGTGCCCCAGCAGGGTGCGGCCGGCTCCGCCGTGTCCGGACCGGCTCCCGGCGTCGACCCGGGCGCCACGGCGGTGACCACGACCGGGTTGGCGAAGCGGTTCCGCGGCGGCCAGCTCGCCGTCGCCGGGATCGACCTGCTCGTCCCGCACGGCGCGGTCTACGGCTTCCTCGGCCCCAACGGCTCGGGCAAGACCACGACGATCCGGATGCTGCTCGGCCTGGTCAGCCCGACTGCCGGCAGCCACACCCTGCTCGGCCGGTCGATGCCGGCGAGCGCGGCGCAGGTGCTGCCCCGGGTCGGCGCGCTGGTGGAGGGCCCGGCCTTCCACCCATACCTGTCCGGTCGGGCGAACCTGGCCCGGCTGGACGCGGCGGACCGCACCGCCGACCCGTCCACCGCGCGCCGCCGGATCGACACCGCGCTCGACCGCGTCGGCCTGACCGCGGCGGCGAAGAAGCGCTACCGGGCTTACTCGCTGGGCATGCGGCAGCGGCTCGGCATCGCCGCCGCCCTGCTGCAGCCGCGGGAGCTGCTCGTGCTCGACGAGCCGACCAACGGCCTCGACCCGCAGGGCACCCGGGAGGTCCGCACGCTGGTCCAGGAGCTCGCCTCCGACGGCGTCACCGTGCTGATCTCCTCCCACCTGCTGTCCGAGGTCGAGCAGATCTGCACGCACGTCGGCGTCATGCACGTCGGCAAGCTGGTCGCCCAGGGCACCCTCGACGAGCTGCGCCGCAGCCAGCAGCCCCGGGTCGCGGTCGAGACCACCGCCCCGGCCGCGGCCGTCCGCGCGCTGGCCGAGCTCGGCCTGACCCCGGGGCCGATCGAGGGCCGGCACGTCACCGCCGCACTCGGCGAGGCAGAGCCGGAGAAGGTGCTGGCCGCGCTGGTGCACGCCGGCGTGCCGGTACGGCAGTTCACCCTCGACGAGGCCGGCCTCGAGGACGTGTTCGTGGCGCTGACCGGGGAGGGCTTCGATGTCAGCGGCTGAGATGTCGGCGGTCGCCACCGCCCCTGCGGTCCGCCGGCCGCCCGTGGTCAGCACCCGGTTCCTGCGTTCGGAGCTGGGCATGGTGTTCGGGCGCCGGCGCAACCTGGCGATCCTGGCCGTGCTGGCCGGGATCCCGATCGTCATCGCGATCGCGATCAAGGTGACCGCGCCGGTGAACGACGGCCGGGACGGGCCGCCGTTCCTGTTCTCGATCACCGCCAACGGGATCTTCGTCGCGCTCACCGCACTGACCGTGGTGCTGCCGCTGTTCATGCCGCTGGCAGTCGCGGTGGTGGCCGGCGAGTCGGTGGCCGGCGAGGCCTCCCTCGGCACGCTGCGCTACCTGCTGGTGGTGCCGGTGTCCCGGACCCGCCTGCTCGCGGTGAAGTACGCCGGCGCACTGGCCTACTGCCTCGCCGCCGCGTTCGTCGTCGCGGTCGTGGGCACGCTGATGGGCGCGCTGCTGTTCCCGATCGGGCCGGTGACGTTGCTGTCCGGCACCCAGGTGTCGTACGGGGCGGGGCTGGCCCGGCTGCTGCTGGTGGCGCTCTACATCGCCGCGATGATGGCCGGCCTGGCCGCGATCGGCCTGTTCGTCTCCACCCTCACCGAGTCGGCGATCGCCGCGATGGCCACGACCGCGGTGCTGGCCGTGCTGAGCCAGGTGCTCAACCAGGTCCCGCAGCTCGACTGGCTGGCGCCCTGGCTGTTCAGCCACTACTGGCTCGACTACGGCGACCTGCTGCGCGACCCGATCGCCACCGGCGCGGTCACCAAGGGCCTCGCGGCCACCGCCGCGTACGTGCTGATCTTCGGTTCGCTGGCCTGGTCGCGGATCACGACCAAGGACGTGAGCTCCTGACCCGAAGGCGTGCCGGGCACCTACTGCAGGTAGGTCTCGACCTCGCCCGGCGGCCGCTCGGCCGCGCCCTCCGGGTCGTCGCCGTACTCGGACCTGGCCCGGCGCTGCCGCAACAGGTCCCAGGCCTGGTCGAGCTGCACCTCGAGCTCGGCCATCCGCTCCCGCTCGGCGTCGGTCAGCCCCTGGCCGCCGGTGTGGCGGGAGCGCAGCATGTGCTCCTCGGCGACCAGCTCGTCGATGTGGTTGAGGATCGAACGCTCGCTCGTCATGGTGTCCCCTGCACTCCTGCGGATTGGGCCGCTTCCGCGTGCGGTCCGTCGATCGGGCAGTAGTAGTGGTGCTCGGCCGGCTGGCGTTTCGCCCCCTCGGGCTGGTTGCTGATGCCCACCGCGGACAGTAACCCACCGGCCGCGAGCATCCCGGCGCCGATCCAGACCGCCATGTGGAAGCCGCTGCTGAACGCCGTCGGGTCCCGGTAGACGGTGCCGGTGAGCCCCGCGACCGGCGGCACCACCGCGACCGCGAGAAGCCCGGCGCTGCGGGCCACGGCGTTGTTGACCCCGGAGGCGGCGCCCGCGTGCTTGGTCGGCGCGGCCGCGAGCACGGTCGAGGTCAGCGGCGCGACCAGCGTGGTCATCCCCGCCCCGAAGACCACGACCGCGGGCAGCACGTCGGTCACGTACGACGCGTCCGCGCCGATCCGGAGCATGAGCAGCAGGCCGAGGGCGGCGATCAGCGGGCCCGCGGTCATCTGCAGCCGCGGCCCGATCTTGTCCGCCAGCGCCCCCGACTGCGCCGACAGGGCCAGCATGATCAGCGTGAACGGCAACAGCGAGGCGCCCGCCGCCAGCGGGCTGAAGCCGGAGACCACCTGCAGCTGGAGGACCAGCAGGAACAGCACCGCTCCGAGCGCGCCGTACACGACGAACGTCACGATGTTGGCCACCGTGAACTGCCGGGAGCGGAACAGGCCGGTCGGCACCAGCGGGTGTTTGCTGGTCCGCTCGACCCAGACGAACCCGGCCAGTGCGAGCACGCCGAGCACGCCGGTGGCGACGACCATCGGGTCGGCTCCGTGCTCGCCGCCGGCGATCGATGCGTAGGTCAGCCCGGCCAGGCCGAGCGCTCCGAGCAGCGTGCCGGGCACGTCGAACCTGGAGCCGGCGGTCGGGTCGACGGACTCCGGCACGTGCCGGACGGAGATCCAGACCACCAGTGCCGCGAGCGGCAGGTTGACCAGGAACACCAGCCGCCAGCTCCAGGCCTGGATCAGCCAGCCGCCGATGAAAGGGCCGGCCGCGCCGGCGATGCCGCCCAGACCCGACCAGGCCCCGATCGCCCGGGAGCGGTCGGTCGCGACGAACGAGGCGGAGATGATCGCCAGGCTGCCCGGCGTCATCAACGCGCCGCCGACGCCCTGCAGCAGGCGGGCGCCGACCAGCATGTCGATGTTCGGGGCGATTCCGCACAGCGCCGAGGCGAGCGCGAACCAGATCGTGCCGAGCACGAACACCCGGCGCCGGCCGAGCCGGTCGCCGAGCGAACCGCCGAGCAGGATGAAGGACGCCAGGGTCAACGTGTAGCCGTTCAGCGTCCACTGCAGGCCACCGAGGTCGGCACCGAGGTCGTCGCCGATGGTCGGCAGCGCGACGTTGACCACCGTGGCGTCGAGGAACGCCATGCCGGAGCCGAGCACGGTGGCCAGCAGGACCCAGCGGCCGGGGGCCTCGCCGAGGCGCACCTGGGCGGCCGGCGCGGTCACGATGTCTCAGACACGACGACGCCCACCACGGGAACACTGCCCCGGGTGGGCGTCGTCGGCAAGCGAACGACTCGGATCAGCGGCGGGCCAGCCGGGCGAGCAGCGCGCCCACGATCAGGTACACGACCGCGGCGATGCCCCAGTTGACCAGGATGTCCTGACGCGGGTTGTCCTGCGGGAAGAGATTGTGGAACGGCGTGGTCAGGAACCGGCCGACGTCGAGGATGACATTGACGATCTCGTTGTTCGGGTTCGCCTTGATCAACACAAGGACGATCCCGAGGATGATGATGGCGGCGACGATGCCGGCGATCGTGGAAATCACGCTGCCCGGCGATCGGTACCGCGTGCGGGTGACCACGGTGAACCTCCTGATTTCTCCCGACCCCCGTGGCTCGTTGTCGGTCCGAGTTGTTCCCGATTCCGGGTGTCGCCCAAACGCTGCCCTGTCGTTACCCAATTGCACACAGCGAGCACATAGCGTCCCTGCCTCGTACGAAGCCCGAAGCAAGTCCACGTACGAGCAGGAGGGCTCATGACACGCTTCCGCCTCGCCGCGGCGGCCGGATCACTCGTCGCCGCTCTGACAGCGGGCATGGTCGCCGGCCTCGCGCCGGCCGCCTCCGCCGCGCCGGCGCGGCCGGTCCCGGGTGCGCCCGGGATCGGCGACCCCCTGTTCCCGGGGCTCGGCAACGGTGGCTACGACGTCACCCACTACTCGATCGGCATGACGTATCACGCCGGCACGAAGCTGGTGGACGCGGTGACCACGATCCGGGCCAGGGCGGACCAGGCGCTGACCAGGTTCGATCTCGACTTCGACGGAAACACGATCACGTCCGTACGGTTCGACGGCAGGCCGGTCACGTTCTCCCGGGAGGGCGCCGAGCTGGTCATCACCCCGCGCAAGCCCATCCGGCAGAACCAGCGGTTCTCGGTGACGGTGCGATACGTGGCGGATCCGCGCGGCCCGCACAACTGCCCGACGCCGCCACCGCTCACGGGCACGGCCTGGTTCCCGAGCGCCGACGGTTTCGTCATCGCCGGCCAGCCGAACTGCTCGCACACGGTGTTCCCGTCCAACGACCACCCGCGGGACAAGGCGTCGTACGACTTCACGCTGACCGCGCCGAGCGACCTCACCGCGGTGGCGAACGGCGCGCTGGTGAAGAAGGTCTCGCACGGTGCGACCACCACGTGGACCTACCGGGAGAACCCGCCGATGGCGACCGAGCTCGCCCAGATCGCGGTCGGGCACTACACGGTGCTGACGCGCCGCGGGCCGGGGGGCGTGCTGCTGCGGGACGTGGTGCCGACGGCGGAGGCCGCGGTGGTCGGCGCCAAGCTGCAGAACGAGGCCGAGCACCTGCGGTTCATGACCGCGCGGGTCGGGCCGTACCCGTTCGGCGAGTACGGCGTGCTGGCCGCGCCGCTGGTGTTCGGGTTCGCGCTGGAGACGCAGACGCTGTCGCTGTTCCCGGACTTCGTGTTCACCGGCAACGCGCCGGAGGCGGGCTACGCGCCGGTCCAGGTGCACGAGCTGGCGCACCAGTGGTTCGGGGACGACGTGTCGCCGGAGAAGTGGGCGGACGTCTGGCTGAACGAGGGCCACGCGACCTGGTATGAGGGCACGTTCGCGGACGCCAAGGGGTTCGAGTCGTTCGAGGCGCGGATGCGGCAGGCGTACGCGCTCGGTGACCAGTGGCGGCACGACTTCGGTCCGGTCGCCTCGCCGCCGGCGGACAACCTGTTCAACAACAACGTCTACGACGGCGGCGCGCTGGTGCTGTTCGCGCTGCGGGAGCGGATCGGGACCGCCGCGTTCAACCGGCTGGAGCGGGCCTGGGTGACGAAGTACGGCGGCAGCACGGCGGGCACCCCGGACTTCATCGCGCTGGCCTCGAAGGTGTCCGGGCACGACCAGACCGCGTTCCTCACCGACTGGCTGTTCGGCACGAAGACCCCGCCGATGCCGGGGCACCCGGACTGGACCGTCGACCCGGTGCAGTCCACCGCCGGCGTGGCCGCCGCGAAGGTCGCGGTCGCGCTGATCCGCCGCTAGGACCGGGGCGGCGCCGGCACTTCCGGCGCCGCCCTTCCGGGCGCCGGCCGGACGGCCGCACGACCGGCCGGCGCCCACCCACCCCGCACGACCCGTGCCCCCATGACTCGGCGGGCGGCCACGCGCCCTACGACCCGTGCCCAACGGGCCGGCACCCGTGCGATCCCGTGCCCGGTCGGTCAGCCGGGCCGGGTGGTCAGCCGGCCTGGGAGGACTCGACCGGGACCAGGCCGCGGCGGGAGGCGATCGCGACCGCCTCGGTGCGCCCGGACGCGCCGAGCTTGCTGAGGATGTTGGACACGTGCACGCTCGCCGTCTTCTCGGAGATGAACAGCGTGCGGCCGATCTGCCGGTTGGTGCGGCCGCGGGCGAGCAGCGCCAGCACGTCGCGCTCCCGGGCGGTCAGCGTCTGGTCGACCCGTACCGGCACCGGCAGCCCGGCCTCGAGCCGCCCGCGCCGGGCCAGCGCCTCCAGCGCTTCCTTCAGCGGCGTCGCCCCGAGCCGGACCGCGATCTCGTACGCCGCGCCGACCTCGGCCGCCGCCTCGTCCCGCCGGTCCTGGGCCAGCAGCGCCTCGGCCAGCCGCCACCGGCAGCGCGCCTCCTCGTACGGGTAGCCGTAGCCGAAGATCCGCAGCGCCTCGCGCCACAGGTCGGGGTCGGACGGGCCGGACAGCCGGGACCACTCGGCCTCGGCCCTGGCCAGCCACGCCAGCCCCTCCGGGCCGATCCGCCCGTGCCGCGGCCGGCCGCGCTTGGCCGTCGTCCGGGCCCGTTCGATCAACCCCTCGCCGCGCCGTACGGTCGCCGCGACCGCGTCGTCCTCACCGCGCAGCCGCTCGCCGTCGGCCCGGTCGGCCAGCGCGGCGAGGCCGAGCGCGGACAGCCAGATGCCGCCGAGATACCACTTGTCCCAGCGCCGCGTGACGTACTCGATCGCGCGGTCGGCGGCGTCCGCGGCCCCGTCCAGGTCACCGCGCCAGCGCAGCAGGTCGACCTCGCAGCCACCGGCGACCAGCGCGAGGCTGGCGTCCTTGCTCCAGGAGCCGCGCAGCTGCGCGACCCGTTCGATCGCGGTCGGCAGCCCCCGACCGACCTCGACGTAGAGCGCGGCGGCGGCCAGCCGGGCCAGCACGATGTCGGGTGCGGCGTCGCCGGCGAGCTCGGCCGCCTCCAGGCTGCCGTCCCAGTCACCGGTCACGTACCGGGCGATGACCTGCAGCACCCGGATCTCCAGCCCGTACACGCTGAACGTGAGGCCGGTCTCGGTCGCCCGGGCGACCCCGGCGTCCATGCAGGCCAGCGCGGTGGTGATGTCGCCGGCGTAGTAGTAGCTGGCGGCGAGGTTGTAGTGGGCGCGCCCCTCGACCGACAGGTCGCCGGCCTCCCGGGCGCGGTCGCGCGCCTCCGCCAGCCGGGTCTGCGACTCGGCCGAGTCGCCCTCGATCTCGGCCACCAGAGCGAGGCTGGTCAGCGCGTCGGCCTCGGCGTCGGGCAGCCCGAGGGCGCGGGCGCCGGCCAGCGCCTCCTCGGCCCAGCCCTTCCCCTCGGTGTGCCGGTCGAGGTTGACCGCCGAGCGGGCCCGGGTCGCCGCGGCCCACACCCTGGCCCACGACGGCGGGTCGGCCGGAACCGTGTCGAGCACCTCGCCGGTGGCCACGTATGCCTCCTTGGGCCGATCGGCGCCGAGCAGGTGCAGCGCCAGCATCTCCCGCGCGCCGGCGGCCCGCGCGCTGCCCGGGGACTCGCGGTCGGCCAGCGCGGTCGCGTCGGCGGCCAGGGCCACCGCCCGGCTCAGCTCGCCGGCGCTGGCCGCGGCCTGCGCCGCGGTGAGCTGCAGCGTGACCAGGTCGCTGCCGGCCCGCTGCTCGGCGTCGGGCACCGCGGCCCACAGCTGCAGTGCCCGCTCCAGCTGGCGCAGCGCCTCGACCGGCGCGTGCAGGTCCATCGCCTCGGTCGCCGCCTGCACCGACGCGGACAGCGCCCGGGGCAGGTCGTGGCTCTCCAGCGAGTGGTAGGCGAGCTCGGCCGCGCTGCTCTCCACCCCCTCGGCGAACAGCTTCGCGTAGGTGCCGTGCAGCCGGACCCGCTCGCCGGGCAGCAGGTCGCCGTAGACCGCCTCCTGCAGCAGGGCGTGCTGGAACACGTACGACCCGCCGTCGGCGACGAGCACGTGGTGGGTGACGGCCTCGCGCAGCGCCTCCTCCAGCTCGACCTCGGGCATCCCGGTCGCGGCCTGCAGCAGCGAGTGGCTGACCCGCCGCCCGGCGACCGAGGCGACCCGGGCCACCCGCTGCACCGCCGCCGGCAGCCGCTCGAGCCGGGCCAGCAGCACGTCGGCCAGCGCGGTCGGCAGACCTGGGTCGGCGGCCAGGCCGGCCGCCAGCAGCTCCTCGGCGAAGTAGGCGTTCCCCTCGGAGCGGGCGAGCACGTCGCGCACCAACGGGTCGGGCACCGGCCCGCCGGACAGCGTCCGCAGGTAGTCACCGAGCTCGGCCGGCGTGAACGGGGACAGCTCCAGCCGCTCGACGATCGGCAGCCGGAGCAGCTCGCCCAGCAGCGGGCGCAGCGGGTGGCGGCGGTGCAGGTCGTCGGCCCGGTAGGAGGCGATGACGGCCGCCCGCTCGGACCGCAGCCGGGCCAGCAGGAACGCGAGCAGGTCGCGGGTGGACTGGTCGGCCCAGTGCAGGTCTTCGATGACCAGCAGCAGCGGCGGGGCGATCTCGGCCGCGTCGCCGAGCGCGCCGGCGACCGCGTCGAACAGCTGCAGCCGGGCCGCATCGTCGTCGGCCGCCGGTGCCGCGGCCGGACGGCCGGGCCGGGTGATCAGCCGGTCGAGGGCGGGGCGGTCGCGCAGCGCCTCGGCGAGCGGCCCGTCCTCGCCGGCCAGGTCGGCGAGCTGGCGCAGCGCCTCGGCGAACGGCAGGTAGGGCAGGCCGACCGCGCCGAGGTCGACGCAGTGCCCGACGACGACGGTGGCGCCGCTCTGGCGGGCCTGCCGGCACAGCTCCGTGAGCAGCCGGGTCTTGCCCACGCCGGCGTCGCCGGAGAGAAGCACCGCCGCCGGCGAACCGGCCCGGGCGCGCTCCACCGCCGCGGACAGCCGGGCGAGCTCCGCGCCCCGGCCGATCAGCGGCTTCTCCGACCCCATCCTGGACACGAGGCCATCGTCCCACCGCGGTACGACAGAACCTCAGCGCTTTCCTGTGGGCTGAAGTCGGGCCGGAGCCCGGCGAGCCGCGGACACCACGACGGCCCGGCGAGCACCCCTCGCCGGGCCGTCGTGGTGTGGAGGTCAGTTGTCCGCGCGATCTCCCGAGCCGGTTCCCCTTCGCCGGCCCCCGGAGTCAGTGGGCCGTGCGCCGGCCGAAGTGGCGGCCGGTGCGAGCGGCGCGGCGCGCGGTCCGGGCCAGCCGGAAGTCCGCGGCCTCGCGGCGCAGGTTCGCGCGGCGGTAGTCGAGCTCGGTGTCGAGCGCGGGACCGTAGTAGTAACCAGACATCGTGTGCGCTCCTCGGATGACTCTCTCTCGTTGACGTGATCGAGAATCGTCCTGAGGTGGCACCTGCGGCATCGGAAGGTCACGCAGTCTCGCGGCCCGGCTCGGCCTGAGGTGGCCTAAGGTCCTTAGACAGCGGCATCCGAGCAGCTCAGCGGCATAGCCGGACCCCGGGAGCACGATCGCTCCCGGGGTCCGGAAAGTATCAACGTTACGTCTGGGTGTCGCCGTCGCCCGTATGCTCCTGGGCCGCGTCCACCCCCCGGTCGATCTGCTCGCCGTACTTGCCGCCGGTCTTCTCGTCGGCGAAGTCCCCGGCCTTCTCCATGCCCTGGTCGACCTGCTCGTCGTGCTGGTCGGCGAACTCCTTCGCCTTGTCCATGAAGCCACCCATGGTCGGCTCCTCCCGTGTGAGTGATTTCACCCTCCTCCCCCTGTTCACCGCTCGCAACCGGACCGGAACGGACCGATTCGGGCGCCCGGCACTCGTCGGCCGGCTCGTCCCGGCGCCGCATAGCCGGCCCAGCGGCAGCCGGTCAGCCACGCCGGCGCGCCGGCCGCGACACGGGCAATATCAGGACACTCGCACCGAACCCGGGCGACATAGCATCTCCACCGCCGGCTCCTGCGGCGCGCGGCCCCTCAGACGTCGAAGTCCGGCGGAATGAAGGAGAAGACAGCCATGTCGTAGCTCTGTCCACCCCAGCGGGCCTTGTTCCGCAGCACGCCCTCGGCGACCGCTCCGGATCCCGCCGCAGCCGCCCGGCTAGCCGCGTTCGCCGTGACCATCGAGATCTCCACGCGATGCAGACTCAGCTGGCCGACACCCCAGCCGGCGAGCAACCGCGCGGCGGTCCGGGCGACGCCGCGACCCGTCGCCGACGTCCGTACCCAGTAACTCAGATTCGCCGACGAGCGCCGCCGGTCGACTCCCTCCAGCGAGCAAGTCCCGAGCAGGGTCCCGTCATCGCCGAGGACGACGAACGCGTAGAGCGTTCCCTTCGCCCAGGCGTCCCGGGCGAAGCGCGCCCACTCCTCCTGATCGGCGACGGTGGCATCCGGCCGCCACCAGGGCACCGTCCCCTTCAACTCCGCCGCCGACTCGAGCACCGCCTCGTGCAACGCGGCAGCGTGGTCCACGTCCAGCGGCCGCAACTCGATCCCGGCGCCACCCAGACGGACGTCGCGCGACACCTGCTGCTGGACTTCGGCTGAGGACATCGCTGGATGCTAGCGATTCACATGGTGGGCCGGTGATCGACGTAGTAACGCCATTCGGTCGGGCTGCCGTCGATACGCAGAGCAGGGGCGGCTGCATCACGTGGCGGGTCCGGCCCAGCCCGGACAGACCTTGCTAGGGTCGGGCCGTGCACGGCGACCGCTATTACGTTCCTGGATTGGATGGCGTTCGTGCCGTGGCAATTCTTCTGGTCCTCGGCCAACATGCTCCGACCAGGCCGCTCATCGACGGTTTCGTCGGTGTGACGGTGTTCTTCTGCCTGTCGGGGTTCCTCATCACCACCCTATTGGTCCGCGAACTCGACGGCGGCACGATCGATGTGCGCGCGTTCTATCGCCGGCGCGTGGCGCGCCTCTGGCCGGCGTTGCTGACGGTCGTCGCGGTGACGGTCGTGGTGCTGCTCATAGATCGACGAGCATTTCCCGATCCGGTGCATCTCAGTGTCGGCCAGATCTTCGCACCCGCCGGTGCGGCGGTCGTATATACGACGAGCCTCTTCGACTGGTCCGGTCACTTCTTCGCTACGCAGGACTACCTCAACTTCACCTGGTCGCTGTCGATCGAAGAGCAGTACTACCTGCTGTGGGCATTCGCACTGCTCTTGGCCTATCGCCGCAACCCTAGGCTGTTCGCCGCGCTCACCGCGACGTTCATCGGGATCACCCTGGCGCTCAACCTCTACCTCGGACTGAGCCGAGAGGTGTTCTTCGATCGGCACGAGTACGTCGGGAGTGACACGAACGCTCTGCCTATCCTGGTCGGCTCATTGCTCGCGATCGTCGTTCACAACCATTGGTTGCCTCGTACGCTCCGATATCTTGCGCCCGGCGCGCTGCTGGCCGTTTTCCTCCTGCCCGTCCTCGCCTACCGGAACGACACCGAGCGCACCTCCCTGGTGACCGTCGCTGGGACCGTGCTGGCGCTCGTCATGTTGATCGGAGTCCTGATACGACCGGGATCGGCAATTGGTTCGATGCTGGCGAGCGGCCCGATGCGGTGGCTCGGCGAGCGGTCGTATTCCATCTATCTCTGGAACGATCTGGCGCGCATCCTCATACTCAAGGCGCTTGGATATACGCTGCTCGGTGACGTCGTGTGGATCGTGGTGTTCGTCGTGGTGGCCGAGACCAGCTTCCGGTTCGTCGAGCGCCCGCTGCGGGCCAAATTCGCGCGGAGATCCGGTGTGCCACGAACTCGGAGCGCCACGCCGCCGCGGCGGATGCGCCTGCCGCAGCTCACACACCGCCTCCATCTCCCGGCGAAGCCTGGCGCGGACACCAGCCCGGCCGCCGTGGCCGATCCCTCGGAGCAGCTAGGCCAGGTACGGCCGTAGATCAGGTTGCCCGCTCACGCCGTCCCAACCTGCCACCGGCTTCCGTTCGGGCGTCGCGTCGGCACGTACGCGGGTGCGGGTCGTGGGACACTGACGGCGGCTCCGGACGCCGACGAGGGACCAGAGCCGGCCTGTGGACCAGACGTGGACCAGAGCGGGTACGCGAGCGATGGTCGAGCGTGAAAGCCGCAGGTGGGAGGGCTCGCCTAGTGGCCGATGGCGGCGGTCTTGAAAACCGCTAGGAGCTTGCTCCTCGTGGGTTCGAATCCCACGCCCTCCGCACTTCGGACCATGTCAGCTCCAGCGCCGAGTCCAGGTCCAGAGCGCGCAGGCGGTCGGCTGTCGCCCCGGCCCATCTGCGGGCCAGCGCGAGCACCTGCGGCATGGTCGCGGCGTGGCATTCCTGGACGGACTCGACTCCTCGTTCGACTGCTGAGAGCAGCGGCAGCAGAGCGGCCCAGGTCTGCAGGTGACCACCGAGCGGGCCGTCGCGCTCCGGCCATCGCCGCGCCATCTGATCGTTGAGCTGTGGCAACCGCTCCACGCCGCGCCACATCGGGTCCGGGGCGGCGTACCGGACGACGCCGAGATGGCTGTGCAGCACTGCCGCGGTGCAGAGGAAGCACGGCTCGAGGGTGGTGTAAAGGGTGTGGTGGCGGTAGTCACCGGGCGGCACTGTGGCGAGCGCGTTGATCTCGGCGTGGGCGATGTAGCTGCCGGCGACGTGCCCCGCAGGGCCGGTCCTCTCGTTACTCCGATTTCGACCGGAGCTGACCTTCTCGCCGTTCGGATCGACGAGAACCGCTCCTACCGGGATGCTCCCGGTTTGGAACGCCTGCCATGCCAGCAGAAAGCATGGTCGCCACACCGGGTCCACGCATGCGAACGGGTCCGTCGGCGTCGCCACCACCACAGGAGCGTCCCACGGCCCCACCGCGCCGAAGCCCAGGCGGTCATAGCTAGGGTTCCGGGATGGATCAGCAGGGCGGCGCAGCCGACGGCCCGGCTCCGATCGTGGAGTTGGCGGCGATCACGGTGGACTGTCTGGACCTGCGGCCGATGATCGACTTCTACGCGCACGCGTTCGGCGCGCGGACCTTGCCGAGATGACCGCCGCCGCTGACCCAGTGAATGCGGCCGCGTCAGCCCCGTTGGGATGACGCGGCCGGTCGTCACGGGATGGCGGTCGCCCGGGCGTCCTCGGCGTCGAGTTGGCGCCCGGCGTGGCGGAGTGAGAAGGCCAGCATGATCTGCGTGAATCCGCGGATCAGTGCCATGAAGCCGACCCAGAACAGGATCAGGAACGCCCGGTTCGCCAGGTTGAACTCGCGGTCCGAACTGGACACCCAGAAGGCCAGCAGGATCAGCAGGATCCCGGTGACCAGGCCTATCCACCAGAACCGGTTCTCGTCCCGCGAGGCCACGCCCCGCACGATCTCGAAGGCCCCGTAGAACAGCAGGATGAGACCAAGTACGGACGCGAGAGCGAAGAACGTGTTGATCGGCCGGATGAACGCCCACAGACCACCGAGCAGGAAGATGACCCCCATCGCGTAGTGCAGGAACTTCCAGCCTCCGCCGACGGCGCCGGCGAAGACCACCTCGTTGATCCCGGCCGCGATGAACAGGATGCCCAGCAGTATGCCGACCGTCGTCAGCGAGGTGATGTTCGCGCGCAGCACCAGCCACGCGACCACCAGCCAGGCGAGGCCGGATATCAGCAGGACCCACCAGTAGCGGCTGCCTTCCCGCAGGAGCACGCGTCCCTCGAACATGGTCTCTCCTCGACCTCACGAGCGCTGTGACACGGTGCGGGTGATGATCGCGCGTTCGGTCACCGCACGACAACGACCGGTGGGCGAACAACTGCCGTGTCGGGCCGCGCGGCACTGCTACCGTTTCCGCCCGCGATCATGGGATACGAGGGGGAAGCCGGTGCGGAAAGGCGTTGTGGCCGTGACCGTCGCTGCCGCGCTGGCACTGGTCGGTGCGCTGGTGGCCGGGCCGTCGAGTCCGGCCGGGGCGGCCGCGACCACGGCCGGTCAGGTGGTCACCGTCTCCGCGCCGAGCGCGACGAGCACCGTGGCGACCGTGGAGGCGTGGGCCCGCCAGCCCGACGGGCGCTACAAGCGGGTCGCCCGCTTCCCGAACGCGCGGATCGGCTCCCAGGGCATGGGCGCGACCTCCGAGGGCCTGTCCCGGACGCCCACCGGCCGCTACAAGCTGAGCCAGCCGTTCGGGATCAAGCCCAACCCCGGCGTCAGCACCTCCTACTTCCAGGTCGACCGGAACGACGTGTGGACCGGGTCCACCGGCACCGTGATCAACCAGCACCGCCGCTGCGCCCCCGGCACCTGCCCGGCCGGCTACGGCTCCATCGAGCGGCTGAGCAGCTTCCCCGGCTCGTACGACTACGGCGTGTTCATCGGCTACAACGCGCCGGCCCCGTACGGGACGGGTGCGGTCCGCGGCAAGGGGTCGGCGTTCTTCCTGCACGTGAAGAACTCCTCCGCGACCGCCGGCTGCGTCGCCGTCGCGGCGTCGGAGCTGGTCTGGCTGATGCGCTGGTTCCGGTCCGCCGCCGGCCCGATCATCGCGATCGGCGTCGGTGCCAACGCCTACAACCCGATCCCGAACCGCTACGTCTGAGGCGTCGACGGACCAGGCCTGCCTACCCGAGCGCGGGCGTCTTGGCCAGGACCCGGCCCGCCTCGCCGGCCGCGGACAGCGCCGAGGCGTGCATCTCGTGCGCCAGGTCGCGGAACCCGTCCAGCGCGGGGTTGACGCCGACCAGCGTGAACTCCCGCTCCACCACGGTCAGGTCGGCACCCCAGACGTCGGCCAGCATCCGCCGCAGGTATCCGGTCGAATGGTCCCAGCCCTCCCGTGGCGTGCCGGTCCCGTACGCGCCGCCGCGGACCGTGGCCAGCACGACCGGACTGCCGGCCAGCAGCTGTCCCTGCTTGGCCCGCGGGTCGGTCATCACCAGGTCGAACCAGGCCTTGGCGTGCTGCGAGACGCCGAAGTTGTACAGCGGGACGGCGAGCAGGATCGCGTCGGCGTGGAGCAGCTCGTCGGTCAACTGCGCCGCCAGCGCGAGCGCCGCGTGCTGCTCCGGCGTCCGCTGCTCGTCGGGCACGAAGCCGGCCGCGACCGCCAGCGGCCACGCGGTGGACGGGAGCGGGTCGACGCCCAGGTGCCGGCGGACGACCGGGTCGCCGGGGTGGGTGGCGACCCACTCCTCCTCGACGATGTCGGCGATC
This sequence comes from uncultured Actinomycetota bacterium, assembly GCA_963728945.1. GTDB lineage: Bacteria > Actinomycetota > Actinomycetes > Mycobacteriales > CADCTP01 > CADCTP01. The sequence continues at coordinate 880,490 of CAVSMA010000001.1, forward strand.
TCGCGGCTGGCGGAACCGTCGACGCGGATGCTCGCGTCCAGGCGGAACAGTGACATGGTCGGTGTCTCCACTTCGAGAGTACGTGCCGCTTCGTTTTCCAAAGTAACATGCCGAAGGGGAGTCGGTACGATGTGACTATGGCGACGCACGAGCCGGAGCAGGGCGTACACACGCCTGCGATCTGCGACGCTGCGTTGACTCAGGCGTTCGGCCTGCTCGGCAAGCGGTGGAACGGGATGATCCTCGGCGCGCTCATGGGCGGCCCGGCCGGCTTCTCCGAGCTGCGGCGCGCGCTGGGCGGGATCAGCGACTCGGTGCTGTCCGAGCGGCTGTCCGAGCTCACCACCGCCGACCTGCTGATACGCGAGGTCGATCCGGGCCCACCGGTGGGAGTCCGCTACCGGCTGGCCCCGCGGGGCGAGGCGCTCGTGCCGGTGCTGCGCGACCTCATGGTGTGGGCCAGGGGCAACCTGCAGCCGACCGAGTGATCCACTCGTCACAGTAGGCCCGGTCACATACCGGGCGGTCCCGGGCACTGCTAACCTCGGTGGTGAAGGGGAGTAGCCCTAATTCCCGGATCGACATGCTGGCGCCGCGGCGCCCGGTCCGGGAAGCCGCCAGGCGGGCGAGACCTTCGACCTGTCAGCCCATGTCGGGCCGGGTCGAAGGCGGGCGTGCCCTTCGACCCGGACCGGCGCGAGCGGAAGAGAGTTTCGTGCTCGGAGCGGTCCTGCTCAGCTTCGGCGTCATCTTCGTCGCCGAGCTCGGCGACAAGAGCCAGCTGATGGCGCTGGCGTTCGCGACCCGATACCGCGCGGTGCCGGTGTTGATCGGGATCACCATCGCCACCGCGGTGGTGCACCTGATCAGCGTGCTCATCGGTGCCGGGCTCGGCGCGACGTTGCCGACCACCTGGATCACCCTGGCCGCCGGCCTCGCGTTCTTCGGCTTCGCCGCCTGGACGCTGCGCGGCGACGAGCTGTCCAGCGATGAGGCCGGCAAGGCCAACCGCTCCACCCGGTCGGCGGTGATCGCCGCGTCGGCCGCGTTCTTCCTGGCCGAGCTCGGCGACAAGACGATGCTCGCCACCATCACGCTCGCCACCACCGAGGGCTTCCTCGGCACCTGGATCGGCTCGACCGTCGGCATGGTCGCCGCCGACGCGCTCGCCATCCTGGTCGGCCAGCAGCTGGCCAAGCGGGTCTCCGAGAAGGTGATCCGGTATGCGGCGGCCGCCTCGTTCGTCGTCTTCGGTGCCCTCCTGGTGGCGGAGGCGGTCCGCGACCTCGCGTAGGACGTACGGGTTGACGTGACAGGCGTCGACCCCGACAACCGGTCCGGACTCCTCAGAGCAGGTCGGCCTGCAGCACCGCGCGCATCGTCGCCAGCGTCGCGGTGCCGCCGAGGTCGGCGAACAGCTCCGCGCTGGTGATGCCCATCGCGTCCAGGTCGGGCAGCGCCCGGGTGGCGGCCGCGGCCGGGAGCACGCACTTGGTCAGCGCGACGCCCTCGGCGTTCTGCTCGACGTACTCTTCCAGGCTCCCGACCGACGCCCGGCACAGCGTGAACCGGCCGCCCTGGGCTCGGAGCCGGTCGTTGCGGATCGGCGGCACGGTCACCACCTCGACCCCGTCCGCCCGCGACCACACCGGGTTGTCCAGGTGCAGCACCCAGATCGCCACGTGCGCGAACCGTTCCGGCGTACGGGTCAGGTGGTCGGCGAAGGCGAAGAACGCGGCCACGTACGGGCTGGTGGACCAGTCGAGCAGCCGGGTCGGCAGCCCGTAGTGCTGGCCGAGGGCCCAGAGCGTGCGGTCCTCGGCCAGCAGCGCCGGGTCGACGCCGGCCTCCTCGCAGCCACGCCGCCACTCCTGCACCAGCCGGTGCCAGAGCGCCATCCGGCGCTCGGTCGGCACGGTCGCGAAGCGACGGTCGAAATGGGACCGAAGGTCGTAGTCGGCGTCGGCGGAGCCGCGGAACAGGTACCGGCCGTGCCGGAAGATGCCGTCGCCGAACAGCTCGACGAACGCGTCCCGGGTGAACTCGGTCCAGTCGCCGAACTTCAGCACCCGGACCGCTGACCCTGGCCGGATGGTCACGACGCGCTCCGCACCGAGGTCAGCCCGACGCTGCGGGCCAGCACCGGGTGCACGACGTAGTTGTCGACCTCCGGGGGCAGGGTGAACTCCTCCACGTCGCCGAGCGCGTAGAACCGCCGCTCGCCGCGCTCGTCGAGATAGCCGAGCAGGCCGTTCTGCCAGAGCACCGAGCTGATCTCGGTCGCGCTCTCGAAGTGCGGGTTGGCGATCTCCTTGAGGCTGTCGAGGTCCGCCCGCGGGATCACGTCCGCCTTCACCAGCCGCAGGAACGAGCGCATGTCCTCGACGATCGTCGTGAGGTATGCCTGGTCGCCGGTGAACGCGCCGGAGAAGTCATACCGGCCCGCGTTGGCCGGCATCAGGTCGGCGGCGATCTGGTTCGCGCACTGGGCCAGCTGGGAGTCGCCGAACTGCTTGGCGCATCGGGCGACCGTGTCCTTGAGCACCAGCTCGGGCAGCTCGTCCCGGCCGGCCTTGCGGTGCCTGAGCACCTCCTGGGACAGCGCGTTGCCGAGCGAGACCACGTCGCGGGGGATCATCCGGGTGTGCCGGAGCAGGTAGTCCTCGATCGCCTCCGTGCCGCCCCAGTCGTCGGCGACCGAGCCGATGCCGAGCCAGTCCCGCACCGACACCGCGTGCGGCGGCTGGCGCATCAGCGCGCTGCGCGGCAGCCGCTCGAGCTTCTGCCGGAGCAGGTGCAGCAGTGCGTCCTTGTCCCAGGACAGCAGCCGGATGTGTGGCTCGTTCAGGTAACGCGGCGCGTGCTCGGACCGGTAGACCGCGGACATCACGATGTCCCGGATGGACACCACCACGTGCAGCCGGCCGCCCAGGCGCGGATCCCGCAGCAGCCGCATCACCTGGTAGAACAGGCCCTCCTGGCAGCGCAGCCAGTGCATCGGCGCGTGCCCGAACTCCTCGTCCACGGCGTCCAGGTAGAAGTAGACCGGCTTGGTCGTGCCGAGCACCTCCGCCAGCAGGTCCTTCAGGTCGTCCCAGAGCGGGTCGTTGAGGTAGGCGGTCAGCTGCCGAGCGGTGTCCTGTTCGTTGACCACGTTGGCCAGCTCGGAGTAGACGTCCCGGGGCCGGCGCACCTCGCCGAGCAAGCGGCCGTAGCCGTCCAGGAGCTCCTGCCGGTGCTCCTCGCTGACCTGGTGGCGCAGCTCCCGGTGCAGCAGCAGGTGGGTGGTCAGCGCCCGCAGGATCGCCCGGTCCCAGACCTGCGCCCACTTCTCGGCGAGCACCTGGCCGCTGAACCACTGTCCGGCGGTGACGATCACCTCGGTGGTCGGCGGGTCGTACTCGGGCAGGTGCGCGTAGACCGACTCCTCGTGCGCCTGGTGGTCCTGCAGCCGTCGCATGTAGACGGTCTTGCCGGCGCCGAGCTTGCCGGCGATCACCCGCACCTTGGAGTCGTCGGCCCGGGTGGCCAGCCCGCCGAACCCGGGGTCCGCGTCGAACTCGACGAACTCGCTGAGCACGTCGTCCAGCTCGGCCCGCGATCCGTCCGGGCTGCCGAACAGGCCGGCGACATCGACAGTCCCCTGGTTGGCCTTCATGCGCGCACCCTCGACCCCGGCTACCGGCGTTCGCAGATTACTCTACGGATGTGTCCGTATCCCGCCGCTCGTCGGGTTAGCGTGCAGTCTGAGGTGCCGCCCCGGTCGTACGTGCTGACGACCTCGGAGCGGTTGCGCCGGCACATCCGGGCCAACGGGACACGGGCGGTCCTGGGCGGAGTCAGCTTCAGCGCGATCGTCGCCGGTTTCCTGGACGCCACCCAGCGCCAGTGGTCCCTGCTCGAGTACGTTGCGCTGGCCGCCGCGGTCACGGTGCTGATCCTGCTCGGCCTGGCTGCCGCCGGAGCGCGGCTGCGGTTGCTGCTGCTCGTCCCGGGCGCCCGCCTGGCCCGGGCGGCGCCGGGCCGGCCGGTCCAGCTGCAGCTGGTCGCCACCGGCCGGGGCGCCCCGATCCGCCAGGTCGCGGCGGCCCGCTGCGACGACCCGGTCTACGGCGCCGGCCTGCGGGTGCTGCTCGACCCCGGCTCGCGGCCGATGCTGGTCATCCCGAGCAACCACCGGGACGTGGCCAGGGAGCACGAGCTGCTGCTGCCGATGTTCGCCGACCGGGAGCGGCGGTCCCGGGTCGAGGTCGACCTGCGCCCGCTCGGGATGGCGATCCCGCCGTACACGTTCGCGCGCGAGCTGCCCGAGGGCGTCCAGGACACCGACCACACCCTGGCCGTGAAGGACCTCGTCTACCTGCCCGAGCTCGCCGCGGTCCTGGGCGCGAGCGAGCCGCCGGCGATGTGGCCGGAGCACTGCGTCGACCCGCTGCTGCTGGCCGACCGGGACGTGGTCGTGGTCGGCGGACCGGACACCAACTTCTGGCACGGGGCGCTGTTCGAGCCGGTGGCCCGCGAGTTCGCCGCGCCGGAGAGCTCGGTGCCGCTGGCGATCGACATGCGCGAGCCGGGCGAGCTGCCGACCTACGGGTCGCGGATGCTCACCGCGCAGCTGTCCGGGTCGGGCGCGGTGTTCCCGCACAGCCGGGCCGAGCAGGTGCAGCTGGACGAGCGCCTCTACCCGACGCACGCGATGGTCCTGGCCTGCCGCAACCCCTTCGCGGCCGCCGCCGGGCGGTCCCGCTGGGTGGTCTTCGTCGCCGGCACCCGTAGCCTCGGGACCAGCGGAGCGGTGCTCGCGCTCACCCTGATGCTGCACCGGATGCGGACCGACCCCGAGGCGAACTTCTACAGCGAGGTACCGACGTCGGCCCGGCGGGTGCGGGCGCCGGTCTCCGCCGTGCTGATCCGGGTGGCCGAGGTCGAGCAGGCGGTGCTGCGCCGGGACGGCGAGATCCTGCCGCGGCAACGGCGCCGGATGGCGCCGGAGGGGCTCGATCCGCACTACAGCGACAGCTACGTACCCACCGAGGTGGACGTGCTCGCCTACGGCACCGGCGACACTCCACAGTGGACGACCTTGGGCCGGCTCGGTCGGCCGCCCACCGGCTAGCCGGTGGCAGCCGCGGCGAGGTGCTTGCGGCCGGTGAGGAACGCCAGGCCGTACAGGAGCGCGACCACGACCAGCAGCGAGCGGTAGCCGCTGATCAGGGCCAGATACTCCAGCGTCCCACCGAGCATCGCACCGAGCAGGTTCGCGCCGAACGCGACCGTGGTCGAGCCGGTCCTGGCGAACCGCTGGGCGAAGACCAGGTTGGCCAGGTAGATCGGGGCGAACGCGAGCGCGACGCCGGCCAGGAACCGCGGCACCACCGGCAGCGACAGCAGCGCCGCCGGCGGGATCACCCAGGCCAGCACCAGCGCGGCCAGCAACGCGACGTAGAGCAGCACCGGTCTGGGCAGTCTGACCCGCCGCGCCGTCTCGATCGCGGCCAGCACCGACAGCAGCACGCCGGCGAAGACCGCGGCGTTCACCACCCACGTGGTCCCGAACAGCAGCGCGAACTGCACCACGTTCTTCGTCTCCAGCAGCAGGAACGCCGCGCCCATGAAGAACAGGTCGACGTACGGGCGCATCTGCCGCAGCGGGCCGGCGGTGACCCGCACCAGCAGGAGCGACGCGGCCAGGATCAGTCCCAGCATCTCCAGGTAGAAGCGCGGGATCGTGCGTTCGGTCAGGTAGGGGAACGGCCGGTCGTCGGTGGTCGGCTGCATCGTCTGGGTCGTCGACGGCCGCCAGGTCGTGGTGCATCCACCGGCGCTGCCGTCCGCCCGCAGGCTCAGCACCGCTTCCCGGCGGCTGCCGATCGTCCGTCCCACGTGGACACAGGGCGGCGCGCCGTACACCGCCTGGATCGTGTTCGCGTACCGGTCGACCAACCAGTTCTCGTAGTAGTTGTACATCGCGAACGTGCCGCCCGGCTTGAGCAGCGACCGCGCGCGGGTCAGCGCCTCGGTGGTGAACAGGTAGTTCTCCAGCCGCAGCGCCGCCTGCCCGGTCACGATCGTGGCCGAGTCGGGCAGGGCCAGCAGGATCAGGTCGTAGCGGCGGTTCGTCCGCTCCAGGTACGCCCGCCCGTCGTCGACGTGCGCCACCACCCGCGGGTCCGCGTACGGCCGCTCGGGGTGGCGCTGCGTGCCGATCTGCTGGAGCACCGGGTCGATCTCGACCGCGTCCACCCGCTTCGCGCCCTCGTCCAGGGCCACCGCGACGTCGTTGCCGGTGCCGGCGCCGATGATCAGCACGTCGTCGCGCGCGCCGGCGTACGTGTAGGGGTAGCGGTAGAACGGGTCGGAGTCGTCGAGGTGCTGCAGCCGGTGGGCGGTCTGGTGCGGCGTGTTGTTCACGTCGACCTTGACGCTGCCGTCGGCGTTGGACACCGCGCGGATCTTGTAATACGGCGACCAGTAGTAGCCGCCGAGCAGCGACTGCGCCCCGAGCAGCACGACGACCAGCGCCACCCCGACCCCGGCCACCGGGAGCAGCCGCCGGCCGAGCAGCGGCACGAACGCGGCCGCGACGATGACCGCCCAGCCCAGCGGCGGCAGCCGGACGAAGGACACGCCGGCGAACAGCACGATGCCCGCGAGGCTGCCCAGCACGTCGAGCCGGTAGGCCTCCAGCGCCGGGAACCGGCTGAACGTGCGCCCGACCTCCTGGCCGAGGCAGGCCAGCACCGCGACGGTGAGCAGGAAGACGGCCGACAGGCTCACCCAGCGCGGCAGCGCCGGCATGCCCAGCGCTCCGCCAGGCATCCATCCGTGCGGTCCGTCGACGGTCTGCGCCGGGAACGCGAGCAGGAAGCCCACCAGCACCGCCAGCGCCAGCGGACCGAACGGGAACAGGTCACGCTCGCGCCGGGCCAGCAGGAAGCCGATGCCGATGCCGAGGAAGCTCGCCAGCAGCACGAAGTTCGTGAGGTGGGCCAGGTAGATGTCGTTGGCGGCGGTCCACCGGATCAGCGCCAGCTCGACGAAGAGCATGAGGAAGCTGGCCAGCACCAGCCGCGGCCGGTCAGCGAGCACCGGACCGCGCCGGCCGGTGGTCTCTTCCCGCAGGTCCTCGCTCACTCGGGCCTCCGTCCTGAGCCGGTGGGGACGCGGACGCTACCCCATGGCCGTTCTGCCCCGGCCCTGTCGCGTCTACCCGGCCGATGCCACCCTGACCCGGTGACCGCGGGGCCGACCGTCCGGGTGGCGGCGGACGCCGACCTGCCGGCACTGGACCGGGGGCTGCCGACCGGGCGCAACGACGCGCACCGGGCGTTCCTGGCTCGGCAGGCCGCAGGTGAGGTGACCTACCTGGTCGCGTGGCGCGGTGACGCGCCGGTCGGGGTCGGCGTCGTCCGGTGGACCGGTCGCGGCGGCTCGCCCTACCCGGAGCTGAGCAACCTGCACGTGCCGCCGCCGCTGCAGAGCCAGGGCATCGGCACCGCGATCGTGCACTTCGCCGAGGACGTCGCCCGCTCCCGGGGGCGGGCAGGGCTGGCGATCGGCGTGGACGAGGACAACGTCCGGGCCGCGGCCCTGTACGAGCGGCTCGGCTACGTCGACACCGGCCGCCGCTGGACGGGCTCGTACACCTGGTATGACGAGTCCGGCGTCGAGCACGCGGAGACCGAGCACGTGCGGGTGCTCACCCTCCTGCTGCACTGAGGCAGCGGGCCGGCAGCTCGAACCAGCGCAGGTGCTCGAAGTCGGCGGAGACCAGGTCGCCCGGACCCGGCAGGTCCACTGTGGACGGTTCGGCTAGGAGGCGCCGCGCCTCGGCCAGGTAGCCGCTCAGCGCCGTGTCCGGTGCCCGGTCGTCGTGCCGCGGGTAGCGCATCTCCCCGTCCGGCCCGTAGGTCACGTGCGCCAGCCGCAGCGGCGGCTCGGCCGCGGCCCGCCGGTGTCGCCACAGCCCGGTCTCCGGCTCGAACCGGTAGTCCGGCAGCAGCCGCCAGCCCTCCCGCGCCACCAGCGCGACCGCCTCGAGGATGTAGTCGAAGACGGTCTCGGAGATGAAGTAGTTGAAGTTCACCCGCACCCAGCCCGGCTTGATCCCCTCGCAGCCGCCGGCGATCTCCCGCTCGAACTCGTGCGAGCGGTCGAGGTCGATGCCCAGCAACCGGTGCCCGTACGGCCCGGCGCAGGAACAGCCGCCCCGGGACTGGATGCCGAACAGGTCGTTGAGCACGGCGACGACGAAGTTGTGGTGCAGGTAGCGCCCGCTCGGCGCGCGGACCACGAACGAGACGATCGACAGCCGCTCCGCCGCCAGGTTGCCGAGGATCTCGATCGCCGGCTCGTCCCGCCACGCCTCGACCGCGCGGCGCAGGTAGTACTCCTCGTGGGCGCGGATCGTCTCCAGCCCGACGGCCTCCTTGAGCTGGAAGACCAGCCCGGCCCGGATCGAGTCGACGATCGCCGGCGTGCCGCCCTCCTCCCGCAGCACCGGGTCGGTCAGGTAGCGGTGCTCGGTCGGGTTGACGTACGCGACCGTGCCGCCGCCGGGGGTGTCGGGCACCCGGTTGGTCACCAGCTCCCGGCGGACCACGAGCACGCCGGGTGTGGACGGGCCGCCGATGAACTTGTGCGGGCTGAGGAACACCGCGTCCTTGCCGGCCATGTCGATCCGGACGTACGGCGCCGCCGCGGCGAAGTCGTAGAAGGACAGTGCGCCGTGCCGGTGCAGCAGCGTGGAGATCGCCGTGGTGTTGCTGACGATCCCGGTCACGTTGCTCGCCGCCGAGAACGAGCCGATCCGCAGCGGCCGGCCGGCGTGCGCGGCCAGCTCGGCGTCGAGCCGGTCGAGGTCGATGTGGCCGTCGGCGTCCTCCGGGATCACCACGACGTCGGCGATCGACTCGCGCCAGGGCAGCTCGTTGGAGTGGTGCTCGTACGGGCCGATGAACACGACCGGACGCCGCTCCGGCGGGAGGATCTCGGCCGGCCGGTAGCGCTCGTCCGCCGCGCGCAGGCCGAGGATCCCGACCAGCTTGTTGATCGCGCCGGTCGAGCCGGAGCCGCAGAAGATGACCAGCGTGTCGTCGTCGCCGCCGACCGCGTCCCGGATGATCCGGCGGGCGTCCTCCCGCAGCCGCGTGGTCTGCAGCCCGGTGCCGCTGGACTCGGTGTGCGTGTTCGCGTAGCGGGGCAGCACCTCGCAGCGGATGAAGTCCTCCAGGAAGCCGAGCGCCCGTCCGGAGGCGGTGTAGTCGGCGTACGTCACCCGCCGTGGACCGTACGGACCGGGCACGACCTGGTCGTCGCCGATGACCGACTCGCGGATCCGGCGCAGCAGCGCGGACTCGGCCGGTGGGGTCTCCGGGGGGTGGGCGCCCCGGAGGTGGGTCTCGGCTGGCGTGCTCATGCCCTGACGGTAGAACCCCGGGAAACCGTCCGGGGCCGCCTCCTTCCGTGCCGTCCCCGCCGTCCTCATTACCAACTTGTGTCCGGGTCCTGACAGATGCTTCACCTCCGGTAGGAAATACTCCGGAACTGACCGGCCACTCCCCGTCTTGGAGGCGACATGGCACCGCCCGCGAGCTCCGGCCGCGGTACGGCCCGATTCGCCCGGGTGAGGCGCACGGTCACCACGCTCGCCGCGTTCCTCGGACTGGTCGTGCTCGCGGTCGCCGGCACACCGGGCGGCGCCGGTGACAACCCGACCGCCGTTCCCGAGGCGGCGGCGGCGGAGCCGAGCCCGACACCGTCGCCGTCGGCCTCCACGCCGGCCCACCCGCTCGCGGCGCCGGCGCCGACCACTCCGGTCACCACCTCGGCGCCGAAGCCGCGGCCGGTCGACCCGTACGAGGCCGTGCAGACCGCGGCCCGGCGGATCACCTCCGGCGCCGACGGGTTCGCCTCGTTCACGCTGCTCGACCGGGTCAACGGCAGGCGGATCGGCGACCCGCGCTCGACCCAGCCGACGTTCTCCGAGTCGACCATCAAAGCCTGGCTGGCTGCCGACCTGCTCGCCACCCGCGCGGCCGCCGGTGTGCGCCTGACCCCGTACGAGACCGCGCGGATGACCGCGATGATCCAGCGGTCCGACGACAACGCGGCCGAGGTGATCTGGCGCTGGCTCGGTGCGGACGAGTCGATCGAGGACATGATCAGGATCTGCCGGCTGCAGGACACCACGGTGTATCCGGACTGGTGGTCGAAGACCGAGATCTCCGCGCGCGACCTCGCCCGGCTGGGGGACTGCATCGTCCCGGGGAAGAACAAGTTCCTCTCGCCGACCGTGGGCGCGCCGCTGCTCGCGCTGATGCGCAGCGTCGACCCGACCAACGCGTTCGGCATCCAGCAGGCGCACCCGGCCGGTCCCGGCGTACGGATCGCGGTGAAGAACGGCTGGACCTTGCACGGCAGCTCCGAGGGCACCGTGTGGAACGTCAACTGCCTCGGCATCTGGGGCGCCGGCAACCGCTGGGTGCTCGCGGTGACCACCCGCTTCCCGGCCACCCGGGGCCTCGACTACGGGGCCGGCCTCTGCCGCCGGATCACCACCGCGGTCCTCCCGCTCACCCACCCGGTCAGACCGTCCAATTAGGAGAGTCGACCTCGGATGATGCGATCCAACATCACGTGGCACTAGTCTGACATCGTGCAGAGCAGGAGTGTGGACACGGCGTACCGGCGGGCGGTCGGCAAGCGGATCCGGGTGTGGCGGGTGCTGCACGAGCGGTCCCAGGACGAGCTGGCCGCCGAGGCGGGCGTGACGAGAAACTTCGTCAGCGCGATCGAGCGCGGCGCGCAGGGACTGGACGCGGTGCGGCTGCGCCGGCTGGCCATGGCGATGGACATGAGCCTCGGCGAGCTGCTGGCCGACCCGGAGCCGGTCGGCGGCCCCGTCCCGAGCAGCCCGGGCCGGCCCGGCCGGCGCTGACCGAGCGCGCGGCGATCACGGCCCCTCACCTCACGTGCACCGGCGCGGGGAGTGGGGGGCCGTCGTGCGACCATGGGGCGCACTCGCAATCGGGAGGCTCAGGCAGGTGACCGACGCCGGCGCGCCAACGCCATGGTGGGACCAGGCCCACGCTGCCTCCTTCCGACCCGGTCCGGTGCGACCGAGTCCGCCGCAGGCGGTCCCGGCGCAGCCTGGTCCGCCGCAGCCCGTTCCGGCGCAGCCTGGTCCGGCCGAGGCTGGTCGGGGGCACTTTGGCCGGGAGCCTGGTCCGGCGGAGGCCGCTCGGGCGCATCTTGGCCGGGAGCCTGGTCCGGCTCGGCCGGGGGTGCCGCCCGCGTACCAGCCCCCGGTGGTCGAGGCCCCGCCGCCGGGCACCGGCGCGCTCAGCCTCGGGCTCGGCCGGGGATCGCGGGAGCGGGAGCTGATCCGCCAGGTCGGCGCCCCGCTCCCGGGCACCCGCCGGGTGGTCGTGCTGAGCATCAAGGGCGGCGTCGGCAAGACGACGACGGTCGCGGTGACCGGGTCGCTGCTGGCCGGGCTCCGCCGGGACAAGGTGGTCGCGCTCGACGCCTCATCCGACTGGGGGACGCTGGCGACCCGGCTGTCGGTGGTGCCCCGGCAGAGCGTGCGGGAGCTGGCGGCGAACGGGCGGCACGCGGTGTCCGAGCGCGGTGTGCTCGCGCAGCTGGCCGCAGCGCCGTCCGGGCTGCTGGTGGTCGGCAGCGATCCGCAGACGCTGGTGTCCGCGGCGCTGACCGAGGAGGAGTACGTCCAGACGCTGCGGTTGCTGGAATACGTCGGCAACCTCATCGTCACCGACGTCGGCGCCGGCCTGCAGCAGCCGTTCCTGCCGGCCGCGCTGGCCGGGTGCGACCAGCTGGTCGTCGCCAGCGCGGCGACCTGGGACGCCGCGCAGAGCGCCGGGGCCGCGCTGGACTGGCTGGCCGCCCGCGGGTTCGGGCGGCTGGTCGAGCGCAGCATCGTCGTCGTGAACAACCTCTACCCCGCGCGGCGACGCCGCTCGGCCTACGTCCGGGACATCAAGGCCGACCTGGCGCGGCGGGCCCGGGCAGTGCACGAGATCCCGTTCGACGCGGCGCTCCAGCCGGGTGGGCGGATCCTGCTGCGCAAGCTGTCCGCGTCCGCGCGGCAGGCCTACCTGGAGGTAGCCGCCGATCTGGTCGCCGGCCTCGCGACTGCACGCTGATCCGCACCGGGCGGCCGTGCGGCGGCGTTCATGCGCAGGCGGGGCGGAGCTTGCGCAGGTGCTCCCGGATGGCTTCGCGGGCCGAGGTCGGGTCCTGCGCTTCGACCGCGTCGAAGATCGCCTCGTGATCACCGGCGATCCGGGCCCAGAAGCCGGCCGGCGCCTCCCACTCGAGCACGTGGTCGTACACGATCTCGAAGACCGGCTGGCTGAGCATCTCGACGATCGGGCTGCCGGTCGCCCGGACCAGCGCCGCGTGGAACATCTTGCTCGACGCGATGGCATCGGCGAGGCTCGTCTGCCCGCGGTCGAACAACGTCCCCTTGAGGTCCAGCAGCTGCTGCTCGGATCGGCGCTGCGCGGCCAGCCCGGCCGCGGGCACCTCGAGCAGGTCACGGGCCTCGGCGATCTGGCCGATCGTGAGGCTCTGCGCCTGGGAGAGCAGCCGCAGGCTCGCCTCGAGATAGCCGGCGACCTGTTGCGGTTTGGGGTAGGCGACGAACGACCCGCCGGCCACGCCGCGGGTGGTGATGATGAGGTTCTGGCTGGCCAACAGCCGCAGCGCCTCACGCACCGTCGAGCGGCTCACTCCGTACTGCGTCGACAAGTCGGGTTCGACAGGCAACTTCTCGCCCGGTTTGAGCTCACCAGTGATGATCCGTGCGCGCAACGCATCTGATAGCAGCTGGTAAGCAGGCACGGACCCCCGTCCCGCAGTCACAGAGACACCCTAGGTGTACGCGCTCGCGAGAGTCGAACCGGGTTGCACCACCATGTAGCAGGTTCGCCCACCCTGGGTAACGAACCTCCGGTCCCGGCCGGTCCGGTCGGCGCTCGGCTGCCGTACCGGGGCCCGCGGGGCAGCCGGTACACTGCCCCATCGGCGCCGTCCGCGGTCGCCAGGAGGCTTCGCCTAGTCCGGTCTATGGCGCCGCACTGCTAATGCGGTTTGGGTTAACTGCCCATCCCGGGTTCGAATCCCGGAGCCTCCGCCCTCACCAGCACGCTGTCCCTCACCCAAACGGAGCCGAAGAGGCGACGGAGAAGCTGCGGTTGCAGTTCTGGTTGCAGTCTCCTCGTGTCGTCGGACAAGGCCTTTCCCGATCGGCCGCACGCGACGTCGAGGAGTCAACGCCCGCCGGTCAGGCCGACGATCCATGCGGACCTTGCCCAAGCCCACCTTCAGGCGTAGGTCGACTGCCGTGTCGTCAGACGCTCACCACGCTTCATGACGAAGAGCCACCCGAGGGCGAGATATCCAGCGTAGTGTTTCCATACGCTGCAGTCTGATGGCCCTGGCAACGGAGTGGCCCGTGACAACGCTACTGGTCCATCCTTCGAGCGGAAGGAACGACGGACGCATCAACGCGAAGCGGTCGCTCCACGCTCCCGTTGACTTCCTCCGGTCGGAGCTTGCGCGGACGCTCACGTCCGGCCAACTCCAGGAGCTGCGCCGTCGCCATCCCGACGGTCGGGCCCGATTCTGGGGCACCTACCAGCACAACGCGGACAAGATCGCGAACGTACACGAGGGCGATGTGGTTCTCTTTACCGGCCAAGGCGGCGCCTGGGCCGTCGGAGTTGTCGGCTATCGTTTCGAGAACCCCGGCTTTGCAAGGAGCTTGTGGGTCGAAACCGCCGGCAAGGGAACCTATCGTCACGTGTACGCGCTCGCCCGGTACCAAGAAGTCGAGATCCCATATGCCGACATCAACGGGCCGCTCGGACACAAGCTGAACAATCACTTCCAAGGTATGGCTGTCTACGAAGGCGAGCGAGCCGACGCCGTCATCGAAGCCCTGCGAATCGACATTACACCGCAGGAGGATGCGGCGTATGAAGCCGCGGACGCCGACCTCGCGGTCGAACTGGAGGAAGAGCTTCAACAGACGACGCCACTGTCGCCGATCGAGGCCGTGGGAGGCACGTCGGTCATAAGGCGGGTCGATGGCGGCGACCGGGTCGTTCGACGTGGTGAGGGCCTACTTGTCGCCGCCTACGTCGCGAGCCTTCCGAGCGACGTCGAGTTTGGGCGCAACTTCACGCCTGCAGGGGTCACCGACCTCTATATACGACACCCCGACGGCGGCGAACTCATCGAGGCGAAGAGTGTAGAGACGCACCTCTACGTAAGGCAGGCACTCGCCCAGCTGCTCGACTACGCTCCCGCGATACAACCGACCCCAAGGCTCGTATCTGCTCTATTTCCTCGAAGGCCGACCCTCAGGGGAATTCGACTGCTCCATCGATACGGCATCGACTGCATCTACCGCACCGGTCCCGGACAGTACCAGAGGTTGGAAGCGCCTGCCTCCGCAAGGGAACGCCTTGGGTCCGCCCTGACAGGAAGTTAGGCCTGTCCAGTCGAGAGGAAACGACGCCAGGGAGACGGATGCCGAGTGCAGCCCGCCGGGGTGCGTCGGCGCCGCAGTGCCCCTGAGCGGCACTGGGTGCCGCGCGCCACATCACCGCATCACCTGCGGACTCGGCGCAAGTTGCGGCAGGATGTGCGGGTGCCAAGGGGTCGGTATGCATCCAGCCGTACCCGGCGACCGGTACGCAACTATCCGGCGCGCGATCCCACCCGAGGTTTGTCCGGGGTTTCCGGTGCGCAACTGTACGTCTCGCGTATGCGGAAGCCCGAGAAGAAGCAGTACGCGCAGGCCCTACTCGACTCACGTGCGAAGGGAGGACCAGCTCCGCTTAGAGCACACCGGGTCTACGAGGTCGAGGTCGAGCGCAATCTCGATAAGATCCTCGACTGGCCCTCGTCGCAGTGTGTTGCCTGCCGACGTCGGATCGCGACGACGCAGGGTCCGTCCGAGAAGGGCTCAAACGCGCCCTTGTGCAGTCCCTGTGATGCACAAGTTCCCTGCATCGACTGCGGCAAGCCGCGTGGTTCGAGCCGGCCCGCCACTCCTCCCGACACTCGCCGAGATCCTCGAATCGACAGGCGGGCGCAGTGTGCGTCCTGTGCGGAGGCCGAAGACCTCGGAGCCACCCCGGCCACGGTCCGACGGGCACGTCTGCGTCGACGCATGAGGGCGCTCGCCGTGCGTACCTTGGGATGGGCTGCGACGATCGCCTTGGTCGCGGGCGTTGGAGTGGCGATCGCTCGACCCTGGGAGAACGACCACAGGGATGTGGCTGGGAGCCGACCCATCGGAGGCTCGACGGCCCTCGGCAGCCACAGGACCGGCGGTGGCTCCGGCGGTACTGGGCATATAGGTGGCGGCGACAGCGGCGCCGGCTCGGGTACGACCAGCGGGTCCGGAGGTACGTCGTACGGGCCCGGACTCGTGCCGACCTTCCGATGCCGGGACGGCTCGCTGAGTTACGCCCAACACAGCCAAGGAGCGTGCTCCCACCACGGTGGAATCGGAGGTCCGGCGAGCGCAGCCGTACCCACGTCGACCTACGCCTCGCCCGAGACGTCCGATCCCTCTTCGGGGGATATTGGCCTCGACTTCTGCGACGACTCTGTGGACGTATGCCTCGATCAGCCCGGACTTGACGAGGTACCGCGAGCTCGGGCCGCCGCCGAAGTCCTGCACAGCTACTACGCCGCCCTGAACAAGCGTGACTACTCGTTCGCATACTCGCTGCTTAACGAGCAACGACGGCGTCAGATCACCGAGCAGGACTGGTCGGCGTCTCAGGTGGGATTGACCTACTCGCACGTCCACATCCTGGAGTTCAGGACCGCAGGCTCGGCGGCTGTGGTGTCGCTGTCGTATCTGTCGAATCTGTCGAGCGCCGATATGCCAGCGGACACCTGTTGGGCGTGGACACTGACCCGGGACATCACCAGCGAGAGCGATTCTCCGCGGATCGGGCCGCCGATCGAAGTCAAGAAGGTCGCATGCACCGCAGCCCAGGAAGCACTCAGTCTTCAGTCTCTCGGCTCCCCTTGACGTAGGTGTGAAGAATTCCTTTTGCCGGCGTCCGGACGCTCCCAGACCTCGTGGCCGTACGCCTTGAGCCGCTGCCGAGCTGTTTCCAGCTCGTCTTCAGTAAAGAGGACAGGGAACGGCTCTCGCAGAACAAGCGCCTCCATCGTGAGGTCCAGGCGGCCCCGTTCCCACAGCGCGGTGAATCCCTGCGAGACCGCGGGCGCGTGCAACAGTTGCCTCGCCGCCGCTAGGCCGCCATGGTCTGTAACCATTCGCAAGAACAGCGTCGCATTGTACCCAGCCTCACTCCTTGCCTTCCTGTATACGTCCACCATGGCTGCGTGAAAGGCTCGCTCGATGTCAATATCGACTGAGTCAGGTGGGTGGTGAAGAGCGCGCTTGGAGGTTGCAGCCGCTGTCGGCCTCTCCGACGCGTCATCTCCAGGTTCGCCAGCGAGCGACTCGGCTGGGGAGACTGCGTCGCTCTCCGGCGATCCTGCATCATCATTCGTATCTGCGTCCGCGTCGGTCAATTCATCGTCCTCGGGAACGTAAGAGGACGGCGTGTCCGGGTCCGGGTCGAAGAGCGGCTTGTCCATAACCTTGCCAATTAAATGAAGCATACGCGAGCGACGATCCGAAAAGAACGAGTCGAAATCTGCCCTGCGTAGGGCCGATGGGTCCAGTAGATGTGTGCTGAGCACCGCGTCGAGCTCGGCGCCGGACAAACCTGATGTCGACTCGACCGTCCGGACATACTCTCGGGGCGACCGGCCCCCAATCTTTCGGTTGGTCGTGGCTGAGAGTGGAGTCTTGTTCACTATGCTCTCGCACCGGGCGTGGTCTATCCCGTTCTTCTGGCACCATGCCTTCGGAAAGATGTGGTGGATATCTACAGCTAGGTCCAGGAATGAAGCGAGATGGATCGGCTGCCGGTAACCCAATCCATGCAGCCTTCGCGCATGAGCAGCGCATAGATCCCCTTGTAAGCGGCGCTGTTCCGTGTGCGCAAGGTGAGCAATCGTGAGGCCTGGAAGTTTGCCTCGGCTGCCGTCGCTGGCTCCGGTTCCCCGTCGCGAATCCAAGGAACCACTTGTTCCAGGTCGCGCGCGAAGCGGGTCTCCGTGGTCCCCCCGTAGAGCTCACCCAAGACACCTCGCCAGTACCAGATCTGCACTTCCGCGCCGCCGCATGCTCGTCAGCTCTGGAGCCAAGGGTGGCTCGGATTGCGGCGAGCGGAACGAGCTGCGTCTGGTATGGCAGGTCAGAGGCGAGGAAGATGTGTTCTTGCGCCAGAAAGCCGGCTGCCCAGAGCAGCGCGGCCTCCACCTTGGTGCCTGTTCGATGTACTCGGCGAGTGTTAGTCGAAGAATATCCTTTCGCTTGCAAGTGATGCCCGGTGCCTGACTAGGGTCCTTGCCCGCGGCCAGGCGTTGCTCACGTCGTGCTCGTGAAGCGAGGAGAGTGACCGCTTGCAGGAAGTCCGTGTTCTCCACTGCTCGAAGTACGGGCTTGGCGGCGAGCCGCGCCTTCCGCGCCTTCCAGTCATCATTGAGGCGGAAGTCCTTGTGCGTCTTGTCGCCTGCGAAGGTCGCGGTCAACAACTCGAAGACGTTGAGGGCAACGCCTCCGGTATTGACCTTCTCGAAGACGGTACAAACGGCCTCTTTTGGGGTCGACTTCTTCAGCACAATGACCGGCAGGGTGTAACTAATTATGTTGTTGAGGACCTTGTCGTAGAAGCTGTTCCATAGGTCGATTCTATGTGGATCGTGTGCCGTGTACTGTCCCATCCAATGGAAGATCTTCGGCATGTCGAAGGCAAGCCAAAGAGGAAATACACCGGAGGCACATTGCTTCTCGGTAGTGGAATAGTCTTCTTTGATGCCCCGACCGAAATCCTCACGCAGAACCAGGTCTCGGGGTGCCGAAACGATAGCTTCCTCGCGGTCACCCTCGTCACCCAAGGCGCGCTCGATGTCAATCAGATACCATCGTTCCAGCTTCTTGCCACGGGGATCCGTCGTCGATACAGACTTCTGGGACTTGAGCGCTTGGTAGAGTGACGTCAGCCGCTGCTGGCCATCAAGTAAGGAGATGGTCGGGTCGAGACCGTCGAGGGGCCGACTCCGGCCAGCGGCTTGGGCGCGAAGTCGAAGTCCTCTCCACCGGTCTCGAGCATCATGATGACGCCGACGGGATAGCCGAGCGTGATGGTGGCTAGAAGGCTAACGATTCGGGGATCGTCCCATTTCCACTCCCGTTGAAAATCCGGAAGTTGAACCTTGCCCATGTCGACGTCGGTCAACATCGTGCCGAGGTTCAGGTCAGGACTGTCGAAGGGCACGAGTTCTCCCTGCCGTGAGGGTCCGCCGAGGCTGTCGAGTTCGATCTAGTGCTGTGGTCGTGTCGTACGCAGGGCATGCGTAGAGTGGCTAACCGTAACTAACGGACGGTGCGATCGCAGCCAAATGACGCGTAGGAGCCCAGGTCACCCGACCGGTGCCGCTTCGCGGAGACTTTGCGTGACTGCCTCCGCGGGCGGGACGAGTTTGACAGGATCGGCTGTCGCGTCAGACCTGGTGCTGCCGCGCGTCGGATCGATGAGGGGGTAGCGCAAGGATGCGTGCGGACAGCGACCGGTGGGTCGAGGTCACGCCGTCCGAGTTCGCACACGAGCGTGCGGGGCTTGCTCTCGTCCGTGAGCTGCTGCCTGACCGTGCGCCGTACCGAGCCTGGTCCAACTTCGAGTTCCGGGATACTTCAGGCAAATGGCACGAGGTCGACCTGCTCGTGCTGGGGGAGTCCCGACTGCATCTGGTCGAGCTGAAGTCGTACGCGGGCCGGATCGAGGGTGACGCTTACCGGTGGCGGCGCGGTCGACGGTCTGAGGACTCGCCGCTGCTGCTTACCCGGAGAAAGGCCCAGCGGCTGTCCAGCGTGCTCAAGGATGCGCTGCGGGAGATCGATCCGACGGTCAGCACGCGGGTGATTCCCTGGGTCCAGGAGTGCGTCTTCCTGCACCACCCGGACACCAGAGTGGCGTTGCCACCGGCTCACCTGACCGACCTCTACGGCATTGACGGGCAGGAGCGCCGGTCGGGCCTTCCCTCGATCCGGGACCGGCTGCTGGAGCCGGCGACGGACCGGCTCGCGCCGCGACTGATGCAGAACGACGGCCAGCTCCTAGTCGCGCTATTCCGCCGGATCGGCCTGGCTCAGCGGCGCGAACAGGAGGTCGGTTCCTGGCGGATCATCGGGCCGGCGGAGGCAGAGGGCGACGGCTGGCAGGACTGGCCGGCCGAGCAGCGGATCGCCCGGGACCCAGTCCGGATCCGGTTCACGGTGACGCCGCCTGGCACGTCCCGCGAGGACGCTGACCGCAGCCGGGAGCTAGTCGAGCGGGAGTACCGGCTGACCTCTCGCCTGTCGCACGACGGCCTGCTCCGGCCGCGCGATCTTGTCGAGCACGAGCTCGGTGTCGGCCTGGTCTACGAGCGGGACGACTCCTTCCGACGGCTCGACTTGTGGCTGAGCGACCGCAGCGATGCCTTGACGCTCCCAGTCCGGCTCCAGCTCGTCCGCCGGGTGGCGGAGGCGCTCGGCTACGCCCATGCGAATCACGTGGTCCACCGGGGGTTGACTCCGACCGCGGTCCAAGTCAAGGAAGAAGCGAACGGGCGTGTCCGGGCACTCCTCGGTGACTGGCGGCTCGTGGGCAGCGACGTGCCGGGCACTCGCTCGACTGGCGGCGCCACCAGACTGTTCGCGGCGTTGGAGGGACCGCAACGGCCCGACCCCGAAGCGGTGAGAGCCGAGGTGTACCGGGCGCCGGAGGAACGCTGGGACCCCGCTGCCGACCGGGTTCGGCTTGACGTCTTCTCCCTCGGTGCACTGGCCTACTTCGTCATCTCGGGCCGGCCGCCCGCGTCGGACCAGGCGGACCTGCGTAGCCGGCTGGCCCGCGAGGGCGGACTCGACCTGGCCGGCGATGCCCCGGACGCGCCGTACGCGGTACGGCGGCTGGTGCTCGAGGCCACCCGAGGTGTGGTCAGTGAGCGACTGCCGGACGTCGCCGCGTTCCTGCACCGGCTGGACGACGCCGAGCGGGCCGCTGACCCCGAGCCGGCGGACGACGACGACCCGCTGGAAGCGGTCAAGGGCCGGCTGCTCGCCGGCCGGTTCGAGATGCTCGGCCGGTTGGGTACCGGCTCGACCGCCGCCGGCCTGCTCGTCGCGGACCATCGCGCTGACGGCGAGAAGCGAGTGCTCAAGGTGGCGCTCGACGACGCGGCTGCCCGCCGGCTGGAGAGCGAGGCCGAGGTGCTGGCGCCGCTGCGGCACCCCCGGCTGGTGCGGTTGATCGAGGGACCGCTGTGGATCGGCGGCCGTACGGCGCTCCTGCTCGAGCAGGCCGGCGATCAGACTCTCGCCGACGTCCTCCGGGAGCGGCCACGGCTGTCGCTTGACCTGCTGGAGCGCTGGGGTGTCGACCTGCTCGAGGCGGTGGTCGAGCTGGACCGGGCCGGCGTGGATCACCGGGACCTCAAGCCGGCGAATTTGGGCGTGCGGGAGCAGCGAGGCAATCGGACGAAGCATCTGGTGCTCTTCGACTTCTCGTTGGCCCGGGCCGGCGCGTCCGCGGTGGACGCTGGCACGCCGCCGTATCTGGATCCGTTCATCGGGACCTCCGAGCGCCCCCGGTGGGACTCCGCGGCCGAGCGGTACGCGGCGGCGGTGACGCTGTACGAGATGGCGACCGGCCGGATGCCGGTGTACGGCGATGGTCGGACCCCTCCGGACATGACCCGGGCGGAGGCGCGGGTGGAGCCGGGCGCGTTCGATCCGAGTGTGGCCGGCGCTCTGAGCGCCTTCTTCCGCCGTGCGCTCCGGCAGGACTTTCGGGAGCGGCACGGGACCGCAGCCGACATGCTCGCCGAATGGCGCGCCGCCTTCAGCGCGCCGATCGCCACGGTTCCGGACGATGCCGACTCCCGGGCGGCGGCGGCCACTCTGACGACGCCCCTGGCCGAGTCCGGCCTGTCAGCCAGGGCGCTGTCCGCGTTGGAACCGTTCTCGGTGGCGACCGTCGGCGATCTGGCCCGGCTCGACCCTGGGCGGCTCTCCGTGATCTCGGGTGTCGCCGAGCCGAGCCGCAAGGAGGTCCGGACCAGGGCCAAGCAGTGGCGGGAACGACTTGGACCGCAGGCGGCCGACGCGATCGTGGCTCCGGAGCCCATCGACGACCCGTTGGTGGACCTCGACGCGCTCGGGGCAGAGCTGGTCGCAGCGGCCGGCGGCGAGCGGGCGACCCAGCGGCGACAGATCGTCCGGCTGCTGCTGGGCATGGAAGGCGAGCTGGACGCCGCCGCTCCGCTCGCAGAGCTGGCAGGCGCCGCTGGTGTCAGCGGTCCCCGCGTCTCCAAGGCGATGTCTGATTGCCAGCAAGCGTGGGCCGACTCGCCCCGGGCCCGCGGGCTGCTCGACAGCGTCACCGCCCGCGCCGCCGCTTCTGTGCGGTCGCTTGGCGGCCTGGCATTGTCCGCCGAGGTGGCCGACGACCTGGCGCCGGACGGCGCGCCGTCGGAGTGGCGGCGCCGGCTGCTGGGCCTGCTCCGGCTCTCCCTGGACCGGGCCGATCTGGTGGAGCGGGGCGGGGGCGACGAGGCGCCGCTCGCTCGACGCCGGCGCCGCACCGGTCGTGGATCGGCGCGCGAGGTCATGCTGGCTGCGGACCCGCGAACGCTGGAAGTCGCGGACGGGCTGGGCCGCGCCGCCGACGAGATGCTCGCTGCCGCCGCGGCCGCCGGCGAGCGGATCGTTCCCTCGGCTCGCGTCGCGACGGAGTTGCGTGCGCTCTGGCCGGCGCACGCCGGGCCGGTGGACGAGCTCCGGCTGGCCCGGCTCTCGGCGCGGCTGTCGGAACGGGCCGCGGCCTCCCGCCGCGGCGAGCTGCACTCCCGCGACCTACCGGCGGCCGACGCGGTCGCCCTGGCTCTCGGCTCGGTCTCGCCCTCGCAGCGGCTCCGTCCCGACGAGATCGCCGCGAGCGTCCGGGCCCGTTTCCCCGACCTGGCGCCGCTGCCAGGGCGGCCGCAACTCGACGCGATCGTGACTGCGGCGCGGCCTGCCGGTGCGGTGGGATCCCGACGAAGACGCCTACGTCACCTCGTCCCGCGGCGGCTCGATGACAGCGCTGGCGAGCCGGCTGACTGCATCGAGCGTGACCCGAGCCGACCCACGGCTGCGCGGCACCACCGACGCGCGGCTGGCGGAGAGCGTTGCGTCTCGGTCGTTCCTTGCGCTGGGCGCGGCCCCGGGACTCCTCGATGAAGTGGCGGCCGCGCTGGTCGCACGGCACGGCGCCGTGACCGTCGACGTGACCGCCGTCCTTCTCGACGCCGTCCGCGCCCAGGCGGACCGGGCCTCGGTGCCGTGGGAGGAGGTGCGGGCGGCGGACGCCGCCGAGCCCGGCAGCCGTCCGGCCCAGGGTCTCGCGGCGCTCGTGCGCGCTGCGTTGCCGGCGGTCCGGGACAGGATCACCGTCGCGCTTGACGGTGCCCCGGAGGGAAGCCGACCGGTGCTGCTGACGGAGGCGGCACCGCTGGCCCGGTACGGGCACGTCGATCTGTTGGCCGCGTACGCCGACCTGACTGCGCACCGAAGGCAGGCGGTGTGGCTGCTGCTGCCGGTCGGTGTCGACGGCGGCCCGCTGCTGGACCGGGCCCCCGTGCCGCTAGCCCACGGCGGCCAGTTCGTGCGGCTGCCTGACGACTGGACGAGGGAGGACCGGCACGCTGCCTCGCCGGCCCTGGAGGGGGAACCCGCGTGACCGCTACACCGACGCTCACCGCCGAGCTGCGGGCCGAGGTGACCGCGCTGGAGACGGATCTCCGAGGACGGCTGGCGACGCTGCCTGGCGCCGAGGCCGCCTGGCAGGACGAGTACCGCCGGGCCACGGCGGCCGAACGCACGGCGGTGTCCTGGCAGGAATGGTCAGACGACCGGGTCACTCAGGCTGCGGTGGCGTGGGTCCTCGCGACGGTCTTTGTGCGGTTCTGCGAGGACAACGGACTGGTGCGGCCGGTGTGGATCAGCGGTCCGGGAGCGCGCCGGCAGGAGGCGCTGGACGCCCAGGCCGAGTTCGTCCGTACGGAGTCGCGGCGCACGGACCCGGACACCGGTCAGCCAGTAGACGTCACCGACCGGGAGTGGCTGCGACAGGCGATCGACTACCTGGCGGCGCTGCCGGCGACTGCCGGCCTGGTCGGGCGGGACAGTCCGCTATGGACAGTCAGCCCGAGCGGCGACGGAGCGGGTCGGTTGCTCGCATTCTGGCGGGAGCGGGACGACGCAGGCTCGCCACTTCGCGACTTGATCGATCCGGAGCTGGACACCCGGTTCCTCGGCGACCTCTACCAGGACCTTTCCGAGGCGGCCCGGTTGCGGTACGCCTTGCTGCAGACGCCGGTCTTCGTGGAGGAGTTCATCCTCGACCGGACGCTGGAGCCGGCGCTGACCGACCGGCCGCTGGAGGGCTTCCGGCTCATCGACCCGACCTGCGGGTCCGGTCACTTCCTGCTCGGCGCGTTCGCGCGGCTGCACGACCGCTGGCTGCGGGCCGCGCCGGGGCTGGACGAGCGCGAGCGGGTGCAGCGGGCGCTCGACTCCGTGCACGGCGTGGACCTCAACCCGTTCGCGGTGGCGATCGCCCGCTTCCGGCTGACCGTGGCCGCGCTGCAGGCCAGCGGAATGGTAAGCCTGGAGGAGGCGCCGGCCTTCCGCTACCACCTGGCGACCGGCGACTCGCTACTGCACGGCGAGGACGGGACGCTCGACCTCGGCGCCGACTTCGACCCGGACGTGAAGCTGTCCGCCTTCGCCTACTCGACGGAGGACCTGACCGCGCTTCGGGAGATCCTCGCGGCCGGGCCGGTACGACGTGGTGGTCGGAAATCCGCCCTACATCACGGTCAAGGATCCGGCCCTCAACGCCGCCTACCGGCGCCGCTACAAGACCTGCAAGGGCACGTATGCGGAGACCGTGCCCTTCATGGAACGATTCTTCGCGCTGGCAAAGGACGGCCAGCGTCCGGGATGGGTTGGCGCAGATCACCAGCAACTCCTTCATGAAACGCGAGTTCGGCTCCAAGCTCATCGAGGACTTCCTTCGCCGCAAGGACCTCCGGCTCGTCGCAGACACGTCCGGCGCCTACATCCCCGGGCACGGGACACCGACAGTCATCCTTGTCGGTCGGCCGGTCGCGCCGGTCGCCTCGACGGTCCGGGCGGTGCTCGGCGTCCGTGGCGAGCCTGGTCGCCCCGTCGATCCGGCGAGGGGTCACGTATGGACGTCCATCGTCGAGCACATCGACGACCCAGGTTGGTCGGACGAGTGGATCACGGTCGACCGACCTCGACCGGGTCTACTCGACCGGCACCCGTGGTCCCTCACCGGCGGCGGTGCGGTCTTGCTAGCGCAGGATGAGGCTAAAGCGGCGGCGCTTCCGTCGCGCTGCGAGCGTCGATCTGGCTACATCGGCTCAGTTCCGGACTCCGACGACGCTTTCTTCGCGACCGCGCAACTGCGTCGAATACGAGCTGAAGTTCCACGCACCTGATACGCCCGTTGGTGACGGGCGATGATCGTGCGAGACTGGTCCGTGCACGATGCAATGGGCGCTCGTGCCCTATGACGATGACGCACAACTGCGTTGATCTCGACTCGTCGATGCTCGGGAGCTAATGTGGCCTGTCCGGAAGACTCTGCTGGGCTCGTGGACTTCGGCGGGGACGACTCGAGGGGGCGCGGAGTCTGGTGGGCACTGGCATCGCTGGGTGCCAGCGAAGATATCGTGACGCCGCTGTCGATCGCGTTCGCGTTTGTGGCGACTCACAATCACTTCGTTCTGGACCGGGGTGGGAGGTGCTTCAACCGGTCGGCGCCGGTGATCAAGTTGCCGGAGGGGGCGGGGGAGGACGAGCACCTCGCGCTGCTCGGGGTGCTGAACTCGTCGATCGCCTGCTTCTGGCTCAAGCAGGAAAGTCATGACAAGGGCAGCAGCGGGATGCGGACGAGGTGCTCCAGCGACGAGCTGGGAACGGTCTACGAGTTCACTGGGACGACGCTGCAGGACTTCCCGTTGCCGGCCGAATTGCCGACCGAGCGGGGACGGGCGCTCGACGGGCTTGCGCAGCGGCTAGGGGAGCGGACTCCGGCCGCGGTGTGCGAGTCGGGAGTGCCGACGCGGGAGGCGTTGAAGGCGGCGCAGGAGGACTACGACCGGATCCGCGCCGAGATGATCTCCCAGCAGGAGGAGCTGGACTGGGACGTCTACCGGCGCTACGGGCTGGTCGAGGACGACCTGACCTATCCCGGCGACGACCTGCCGAGGCTCGACCTCGGGGAGCGGGCGTTCGAGATCGTGCTGGCGCGGCGGATCGCGGCGGGCGAGGAGGAGAGTGCCTGGTTCGACCGGCACGGCTCCACGCCGATCACCGAGGTGCCCGAGCATTGGCCGGCGGCATACCGGGAGCTGGTCGAGCGGCGGATCGCGCTGGCGACGGAGCATCCGTACCTGCGGCTGCTGGAGAAGCCGGAGCACAAGCGGCGCTGGGCCGCCGAGCCGTGGGACAAGCAGCAGGAGCGCGCGCTGCGCGGCTGGCTGCTCGACCGGCTGGAGGACCGGAAGTTCTGGTTCGACCGAGCCGACCGGCCGCAGCCCCGCTCGGTCGCGCAGCTCGCCGACGAGGTCTCCCGCGACCGGGAGCTGGTCGACGTGCTGGCGCTGTGGGAGGGCCGCCCCGACCTGCCGGTGAGCCGCAGCCTGGCCCGGCTGCTGGACGGCGAGGCGGTGCCGTTCCTCGCCGCGTACCGCTACAAGGAGTCGGGCATGCGCAAGCGCGCCGCCTGGGAGCACACCTGGGAGCTGCAGCGCCGCGAGGACGCCGGCACGTACGACGCGGCCGAGGACGGCCCGGTCCCGGTACCGCCGAAGTACACCAGCGCCGACTTCACCAAGGTCGCGTACTGGTCTCACCGCGGAAAGCTCGACGTGCCAAAGGAGCGCTTCGTGCTCTACCCGGCCGCCGGGCCGGGACACCGACCCGACTGCGCTGCTCGGCTGGGCCGGCTGGGACCACGCTCAGCAGGCGCTCGCGCTGGCCCGCATCGTGCAGGAGCGGGAGTCCGACGGCTGGTCCGACGACCGGCTCGTGCCGCTCGTCGCCGGGCTGGCGGAGCTGCAGCCCTGGTTGGAGCAGTGGCACGCCGCGCCGGATCCGTTCTACGGCGGCATCTCCCCGGCCGACTACTTCCGCACGGAGCTGGACACCCGCTCCCGTCAGGTCGGCCTGACGCCGGCCGAGCTTGCCGGTTGGCGCCCGACCGCCCACCCGCCGCGGCCGACCACGGAGGACTGACGCATGAGCACGCTGCTGCGTGAGGTCATCCGCATCCCGGAGCGGGCCGGCGCCGACGACTACGTGCTCCGGCTCACGGAGGGCGTCGGGCGGGACCGGCTCGCTGCCACCGTGGCCGAGTATGTGGTCACTGACGCACTTGCCGTCGCCTTCGACCAGGCACTCGACCTGGTGTCGGCCTCCCTGCGCGACGGGCAGAGCCGCGCGGCGTTTCTGGCCGGCTCGTTCGGCTCCGGTAAGAGTCACTTCATGGCCGTGCTGCACGCCCTGCTCGGGCACGAGCCGGTCGCTCGGGCCAAGCCCGAGCTGGCCCCGGTGATCGCCCGGCATGACGCGGTGCTGCGGGAGCGGCGGATTCTGCGACTGGCGTACCACTTCCTGGAGTCGCAGAGCGTGGAGCAGACCATCCTCGGCGGCTACGTCGCTCAGATCCAGGCACTGCACCCAGGCTGCGACCTGCCCGCCGTGCACCGTGGCGACGAGGTGATCGTCAACGGCGAGACCATGCGGGCTCGGCTGGGCGACGACGCCTTCTTCGCGGAACTGAACGCCCAGGGTGCTGCCGCCGGCGGCGGGGACGTCTGGAGCGGTGTGCTCGAAGCGGCGACCGTCTGGGACGCCGGGACCTACGACGCCGCCCGCGCCGCGGCGCCCGGTAGTGAGCAGCGGCTCGCGCTCGTCTCGGCTCTCGTCCGCACGTACTTCACCGCGTACACGCGGACGCGCCGAGTTCGTCTCCCTCGACGAGGGTCTCGCCGCGATTACCCGGCACGCCAAGTCGCTCGGCTACGACGCGGTCGTGCTCTTCTTGGACGAGCTGGTGCTCTGGCTGGCGTTCAGTGTCCGGGACCGGGAGATGTTCGGCCGGGAGGCGCAGAAGCTCACCAAGCTGGTCGAGTCGCAGTTCGGCCCTCGCGCCGTGCCGCTGATTTCCCTCGTCGCCCGGCAGATGGACCTGCGCCGGTACTTCGCCGAGTCCGGCGCCGGCGCGGGAGCCGAGCAGGAAGCGTTGGACAGCGCCTTGCGGCATCAGGAAGGGCGCTTCGCCACGATCGTGCTCGGCGACGACAACCTGCCGTACGTGGCCGAGAAGCGGCTCCTGCAGCCGATCGACGACGCCGCCCGCGGCGTGCTCGACGACGCGTTCGCCAGCCTGGATCGCCGGCCGGAGGTGTGGGACACGCTGCTCGACGGGGTCAACACCGACGAGCGGCACAGTGGCTCCGACCAGGTGGACTTCCGCCGCACCTACCCCTTCTCCCCGGCGCTGGTGTCCACGTTGCGGACGCTCGCGTCGGCCATGCAGCGCGACCGCACCGCCCTGAAGGTGATGCAGCAGCTGCTGGTCGACCAGCGGGAGACGCTCACGGTCGAGGACGTGGTTCCCGTCGGCGACGTCTTCGACCTCGTGGTCGAGGGCAACCAGGCGATCACGCCCGAGCTGGCCACCCGCTTCCGGATCGCCCGGGCGCTGTACGCGGACAAGCTGCGCCCGCTGCTGCTGCGCGAGCACGGCCTCGACGAGCCGGCGGCTCGGGCGCTGCCGGAGTCGCACCCGTTCCGTGCCGACGACCGCCTGGTCAAGACGCTCGTGCTGGCAGCGGTCGCACCGACCGTGCCGGCGCTGAAGGACCTGACCGCCAAGCGGCTGGCGGCGCTGAACCACGGCTCGATCGTCAGCCCGCTGCCCGGCCAGGAAGCGACGCTGGTGCTCGGCAAGGTCCGGCGCTGGTCGACTGAGGTGCCGGAGATCCACGTTGCCGGCGACGTGCGCGACCCGGTGATCCGCGTACGACTGTCCGAAGTGGACTACGAGAGCGTGGTCACCAGCGCTCGTGGTGAGGACAACGACGGCCGGCGCCGCGAGCTGCTCAAGGAGCTGGTCTGGGAAGCCTTCCGGATCACCGACCGGGACGGCGACGCCTTCGGCGTGCACCGGCAGCCCATGGTCTGGCGAGGCTCCCGGCGAGACGTCGAGCTCGTCTTCGGCAATATCCGGGACGGAGGCTGGCTCACCGAGGACCATTTCCACGCCGGCGCCGGCACCTGGCGTTTCGTCGTGGACTACCCGTTCGACGAGGAAGGGCGATCGTCGCGGGAAGACATGGCCCGGCTGGAGGAGCTGCGCGACCGCGGCCTGGTCAGCTCCACTGTCGCCTGGGTGCCCTGGTTCCTCAGCCGTGAGCGCCAGGACGATGTCGGCCGGCTGGTCGTCCTGGACTGGCTGCTGTCCGGATCCGGTGACCGGTGGAGGTCGCACGCGCAGAGCCTCGCCGAGACCGACCGGGTCGCCGCGCGGACGATCCTCGAGAGCCAGCGGGACGCCTTGCGCGACCGGCTCCGCCGAGCCGTGCAGGAAGCCTACGGAGCCGCGACGGTGACGCCGGGGACCGTACAGCGGGACGAGGACCGGGATCGGGTGCTGGTCAGCCTCGACCCGTCGTTCGCGCCCGGGCCGCCGGTCGGGACCGATCTTGCCGCGGCGTTCCGTCACCTCGTGGACCAGGCGTTCTCGTCGACCTATCCGGCGCACCCGCGGTTCGAGCCGGAGGACCGGGAAGTGCGCGGACCGGAGATCCTCGCGGTGCTCCGCGCGGTGGAGGAGGCCAGCCAGGACCGGGACGGGCGGCTGTTCGTCGAGACCCGGGAGCGGGCAGCGGTGCGTCGCGTCGCCAACCCGCTCGGGGTCGGGCACATGGGGGAGACGCACTTCCAGTTCGGGGCCGACCGGTTCCCCTGGGCGCAGCGGATCGAGCGGGCCATCGGTCGAGCCGGCATCGAGGACGGCGCGCCGGTCACCGTCGAGCAGCTGCGGGGCTGGCTGGCGGCGGAGGAACCCCGCTACGGCCTGCGTACCGAGGTGGCGGATCTCGTCGTCAGCGCATGGGCCGTCCTTCGCAATCGCGCCTGGTACCGCGGGGGCAGCCCAGTGGTCCCCAGGCCGGAGCCGGGACGCATCGGAGCGGACCTGGAGCTGCGTCCCGAGCCGCTGCCCACTGTCGGGGACTGGGACCTTGCCGCGAAGCGCGTACAGGCGATCTTCGGTGCCCTTGCCAATCGCTATCTCACCGGTGCCGCGGTGGCTGAGCTGGCGGAGCAGGTCCGGGAGCGGCTGCGTCCACTCGTCGGCCCGGTCGACGGTCTGGTCCGCGCGCTGGAGCGTGCGTACCGGGAGATGGGGCTCGATGCTGCGACCGGCAGCGGTCGGCTGGCGACGGCGCAGGGCGTCGGCAGACCTACTGCGGGCGCTCCGGACGGCAAGGGACCCGGTCACCCTCGTCGGTGTCCTCGCCCGGGCGCAGCTGCCTGCGCCCGACCAGACGGTCGGGACCTCCCTTCACTCGGCTGGCGCAGTGGCCGCCGCGGTTGACGGGTTCGCCTGGAACCGCCTGCGGCCGTTGATCCGCGCTCGCCAGCAGGACGATGCCCGCGGCCGCGACGCGCGGGCGATTCTCGACCGGCTGGCCGCGGCCGTGTCTGCTGACGAGCTCGCTCAGGAACTGGCGCCTGCGCTGCGCCGGGCCGACCAGGAGGCGTTCGACTGGGTCGCCCAGCCGCCGGTGCCATCGCCACCGCCCCCGCCGCCGCGGCCCATCCCCAGCTGGCTCGCGTACCGTCTCGACCGCGCCTGAGCTGGACGGCGTCATGTCAGACCTGCGCGCCTTCGTGGCAGAGCACGAGGGGGAGGCGGTGGTAGTGGAGTGGCGGTTGAGGCGATGACCGCTGCGCCGGCGTCCGTCCCGGTGCTGCGGGCTCTGCTCGACCAGGCCATTACCAAGGACTACCGCGGCGGGGTCCTTGGGGTCCGGGCGCGGCCGGTGTGGACCGGCCCGGACACGTTCGAGCACGACGGGCGGCCTGTGCGGGTGGTGGCGTGCCCGTCCGCGCTGGCCGTGCGTGAGGCCCTACGGGAGCGGGCGGCCGACCGGTGGCTGGTCGTCCTCACCGACAGGGACGACCGGGACCTCGGTCTCGGCATCCTGGCGCATCTCGCCTTCCGCACCCTTCGGCGCCCGGACCCGTGGGACGCCGTCCGCACCCGCTTCGGCGCGACGAGGCTCGACCAGCGGCTAGTGACGGCCCCGGACCAGCGGGAGCTGGCGACGGGGCTGCTGGCGGCGACGCCGACGGGCGGCTGGCCGGTCGCACGGGCCGGCTTGCTGACCGCCGACCACGCGTTCGCCTCGCTGGCCGCGGCGCGACTCGGGCTCGGTGGCGTCCCGGACGGCGCCACGGACGTGGATACGCGCGTGGTGCTGCAGTGGGCGACCCAAGCCCGAGCGGCCGGCGCGGTCGCCGATCTTCGCGACCCTGGGCGGCGACGTGGTGACCGACGCGCTGCTGGGGTGGCTCGCCGGCCGCTGCGGGCTGCTGGCCGAACCCTTCGGTCAGCTCCTGCGCGCAGGGCGCGTCGCGGACCTGGTGCCGCTGGGGCTGGTGGCCGGAGTGGTGCGGGCGACGGCCGCAGGATCAGGTCCGCGTGCGCTGCTGCGTCGCGAGATCGCCAGCAACCCTTCTGATCGGGTGCTCGAGGCTTGGGCCGCCGAGGCGGCTGATGTCCTCGGCGACCTCATCACTGGCGAGGACGCCGGGGTGGCTGCCCCGCTTCTGGCCCGCGCGGACACACTGCTTCTGGCGGTGGAGGGTGCCGACGACGCGGAAGTCTCTGACATCCTGCCCAGAGGCCTCACTGCTCGACTGGCGACCCTCGCCGACGCACTTGAGCGTGCGGTCAAGCCGGCTGCGTCGCGCGCCGAGTCCGGCGGGGTCGACCGCGCGCTGGTCGAGCCCGCGGGGTTCGCTCCGGTGGAGACGGCGTACGCGCGGGTGAACGAACACCGGCTCGCCGGCCGGCCGGAAGAGGTCCGGGTTCCTCGTGCGGCGGCGGCCGTCCGGCTGGGTCGCTGGCTGGCCACCGAGGTGGCCCCGGCTGCAGGCCTGGGTGCGCTCGCTGCCCGGCACCGGGACGACGATGCGTGGGTGGACCGCGCGATCGCCGACGCGTGGACCGGAGTCGGCGACGACCTGCTCGCTCGGGCGCTGGAGACCGTGGTCTCCGCGGCGCGACTTCGTCGCGATGCTCACGACATCGCCTTCGCGGCCGGCCTGGCTGCCGAGGGGGCGGCGACCGCCACCGCACCGGCCGGAACCGTGCTCCTCGAAGACCTGCTGCCGTCGACGGTGCTGCCGCTGGCACGGCAGCAGCCGGTTCTGCTGGTGGTGGCCGACGGAGTGAGCGTCGCCGTCGCGACCGAACTCGTCGACGACCTGGAACGCCGGTACGAGTGGCTGGAAGTGCTGCCGGTCGATGCCACCCAGCGCGCGGTCGGACTCGCCGTGCTCCCGACCCTGACCGAGGTCAGCCGGACCAGCCTGCTCTCCGGGACGTTGGCCAGGGGTACGCAGGCGGATGAGCTGCGGGGCTTCGAGGAGGCTCGAACCAGGGCCGGGGTGACCGGCGCCCTGTTCCACAAGAAGCCGCTGGACAGCAGCGCGGCGGGGCACGACCTGGCCGCGGACGTGGCGGCGGCGGTGGACGACGTGGCGTCCACCAGGCTCGTCGCCTGCGTCCTCAACACCGTGGACGACGCTCTCGACCGGTCCGACCCGGGCGGCACGGAGTGGACCGCGGACGCGGTCAAGCACCTGCGGGCCCTGCTGGCGCGGGCACAGCGCGCCGGCCGGATCGTGGTCCTGACGTCCGACCACGGACACATCGTGGAGCGGCGGGAGGGAACGGTCCGTTCGGCGGGCGGCTCCACATCGAACCGGTCGCGACCGGCCGGCGGCCCGCCCGCAGGACCGGGGGAGGTCCTGGTGCAGGGTCGACGGGTGCTCGCGGACGGCGCAGCCGCGATCCTGGCGGTGGACGAGCGGTTGCGCTACAGCGCGCTCAAGGCGGGCTACCACGGTGGTGCCTCGCCGGCCGAGGCAGTTGTGCCGGTGTTCGTCCTGGCTCCGGGAGCGCCGCCCGACGGTTGGAAGCTGGCTCCGCCGCGATCTCCGGGCTGGTGGCGGACGGCAGTCGGAGTCGCTGAGACGGCGGGGGTGATCGCAAGGCCGCCCACTCCACGACGCGTCGAGCCTCCGACGCTATTCGACCCCGAGCCGGTCGCGGGGGCACCAGCTGTGGACGAGCGTGCCCACTCGCTCGCTCGGGCGGTGCTCTCGTCCGCGCCTTATCGGGCGCAACGCGGACGCGGCGTGACCGTGCTCAGGGAGGACCAGGTGGAGGCCTTGCTGCGCGCTCTGCTGGCTGCACCGGGCGGCCGGTTGGATCCGGCATCGGCGGCGGCCGCTCTCGGACTGTCGGAACTCCAGCTCACCGGAGCGGTCCTGCACGTCCAGCGGCTGCTCAACGTCGAGCAGTACCCCGTGCTCACCCGCGATGCCGATGGCCGAGGGCTGGTTCTCGACGAGTCTCTACTCCGTGAGCAGTTCGGGCTCTCATGACGGCGACCGTCAGTCCTCGTCGCAGGCGGGAGATCATCGACGCGTTGCGTCGCGGCACAGTTCCGCAGAACGGGCTGGACGTCCTCGCTGTAGGCCTCGACCGCTTCGACGCGGCCGTTGCCGACGAGCTAGGCATCGTCCGGAGCGGCGGGTCCGTATTCAAGGCGGTGCGGGGCGAGTACGGGTCCGGCAAGACGTTCTTCGCGCGCTGGCTCGCCGAGCGGGCGAAGCGGCTCGGCATGGCCACTGCCGAGGTGCAGATCTCCGAGACGGAGACCCCGCTTCACCGGCTCGAGACTGTGTACCGGCGAGTGCTGCGAGTCCCTGCAGACGGCCGAGTTTCCGCCGTCCGCCCTCCGGTCGGTGCTCGACGCGTGGCTGTTCACCTTGTCGGCCGAGGGTGGCGACACCGATGACCTGCTCGAGCGGCGACTGGCATCGGTGTCGCGGACGACGCCGGCCTTCGCCGCGGCGTTGCGGGCCTACCGCGCCGCGGTCGCGTCCGGCGATGCCGTCGTAGCAGAAGGACTGATGGCGTGGCTGGGCGGTCAACCTAACGTCTCGGCGGCGGTCCGCCATACGGCAGGCGTTCGGGGCGAGCTGGACCACTTCGGCGCCTTCGGTTTTCTGCAGGGACTGCTGACCGTGCTGCGCGACTCGGGGCACCCGGGCCTCCTGCTCGTCCTGGACGAGGTCGAGACGCTGCAGCGGGTCCGCACCGACGTCCGCGAGA
This sequence comes from uncultured Actinomycetota bacterium, assembly GCA_963728945.1. Taxonomy (GTDB): domain Bacteria; phylum Actinomycetota; class Actinomycetes; order Mycobacteriales; family CADCTP01; genus CADCTP01. The sequence goes on from CAVSMA010000001.1 coordinate 914,158, forward strand.
AGGCACTGAACGCACTGCGTCAGCTGGTCGACGAGGTCGACGGCGGCCGATTCCCGGGCCTCTACCTGCTCGTCACAGGCACCTCGGCCTTCTTCGACGGCGCGCAGGGGGTGCAGCGGCTTCCGCCGCTCGCGCAGCGCCTGGCCACCGACTTCGTGACCGATGCGCGCTTCGACAACCCGCGAGCGGTCCAGATCCGACTGCCCGGGTTCTCCCTCGACTCCCTCGGTGAGGTTGGCCGGCGCGTTCGAGATCTCTATGCCGAGGGTGCTCACGATCAGAATCGGTTGCGGACCGCCGTCGACGACAGTTACCTCGCCGAGCTGGCCCAGGCGGTGTCCGGGTCGCTCGGCGGCAAGGTCGGTGTCGCCCCGCGCGTCTTCCTCAAGAAGCTCGTCGGCGAGGTGCTCGACCGGGTCGACCAGTTCGCCGACTTTGACCCCCGTCAGCACTACGCACTCACGCTGACGATGGCGGAGCTGACCGAGGTGGAGCGCAATGCCGCTGCATCGGCCGACGCCGTCGAGCTGGATCTGCCGTGACCGGTTCGACGGACCTCGGGGCGCTGGATCGCCTGCATCCTGTGCTGGTCCATCACATCGTCAACACGCTGGGGTGGCGGTCACTGCGTCCCTTGCAGCGGGCGGCGGTCGATCCGCTGCTGGCAGGCGAGGATGCCCTGCTGCTGGCGCCCACCGCCGGTGGGAAGACGGAGGCCGCTGTCTTCCCGCTGCTGACCGCGGTCGAAGAACAAGGTTGGTCCGGCCTGTCGACGCTCTACGTCTGTCCCTTGAAGGCCCTGCTGAACAATCTCCTGCCCCGACTCGAGGGTTACGCCGGCTGGCTCGGCCGCCGGGTGGCCTTGTGGCACGGCGACGTGACGGCGTCACAACGACGGAGGCTCGTCACCCAGCCACCGGACATCCTGCTCACCACTCCGGAGTCACTCGAGGCGATGCTGGTGAGCCGGAATGTCGACCACAGGCGGCTGTTCGCCGACCTTCGCACTGTGGTGGTGGACGAGGTGCACGCGTTCGCCGGAGACGATCGTGGCTGGCACCTGCTCGCCGTACTGGAACGGTTGACCACTCTGGCCCAGCGGCCTATCCAACGGGTCGGGCTGTCAGCAACGGTCGGGAATCCTGTCGACCTTCTCCACTGGTTGCAGGGCGCCGGCGCCGGCCGCCCATCCCGTGTAGTGGCTCCGGCAGCCGCGGGTGGCACCTCGCCGGACGCCGAGGTCGAGCTGGACTACGTCGGCTCCGTCAGCAACGCGGCAAAGGTCCTCGCCACCCTGCATCGCGGTGAGAAGCGACTGGTGTTCTGTGACTCCCGACGGCTCGTCGAGGAACTGGCCGCCGCGCTACGCGCCAGAGGGGTGCTCACGTTCCTGTCCCACGCATCCTTATCCCTCGACGAGAGGCGCCGCGCGGAGACTGCGTTTGCCGAGGCGCAGGACTGCGTGATCGTGTCGACCTCGACCCTCGAGCTCGGCATCGACGTCGGCGATCTCGACCGCGTCGTGCAGATCAATTGCCCGCCCACGGTCGCCTCCTTCCTGCAGCGGCTCGGCCGCAGCGGGCGGCGAGCCGGAGCATCCCGCAACTGTCTCTTCCTTGCCTTGGACGAGGACTCGCTGCTGAGCGCTGCCGGCCTCACGTTGCTCTGGAACCGCGGGTGGGTCGAGCCGGTCATCCCGCCGCCCGAACCGCGCCACATCGTCGCTCAGCAGTTTCTCGCCCTGTGCCTACAGGAGGGCGCCGTTGGCGACAGTCTCTGGCCGCGGGCGTGGCATGGACTGGCGCCGTTCGATCGGAGCGCGACGCCCATCGTGGGCCACTTGCTCGAACGGGGCTTTGTGGAGCGGGACGGCGAGCTGCTGCTGATCGGCCCCGAGGCCGAGGCGCGCTTCGGGCACCGGCACTTCATGGGCATGACCGCGGTCTTCACGGCGCCACCTCAGTTCACCGTGATAGCTGGTCGCGATGAGATCGGCCGCACCGATCCGGCGCTGCTCATTGACGCACCAACCGGACCCCGCCTCATCCTGCTCGCCGGTCACAGCTGGCGGGTGACCTGGGTGGACTGGACGAGGCGCCGTTGCTTTGTCGAGCCGGCGGATGGCGGCGGACGTGCGCGCTGGCACACGGCCGGTGTCACCGGCGCGTCGTTCGAGCTGTGCCGTGCGGCGCGGGAGGTGCTGCTCGGGACAGACCCGAAGGTTCGTCTGACCCAGCGAGCCGAGACTCGACTGAGCGCATTGCGAGCGGATGCCGCCGACATGGTTCATCCCGGCGGCAACCTGATCACCCGGACTGGTCAGGACGTGCGGTGGTGGACCTGGGCCGGCTTCCGAGCGAACGCCACTCTGACGGCCACCTTGTCGGATGTCGCCGACCAAGCGCAGCGGCCATCAGACGTTTCAATACGGCTCAGGGCCGACGTCACTCCAGCGGCTTGGCGGCAGGCGGTTTCCACGGCTGCTGAGACAGTCTGCCTACCGGTCGTCGACGAGAAGGCGCTCGCCGGCCTCAAGTTCAGTGAAGCGCTGCCGCCCAAGCTTGCCGAGCGAACCCTCGCTGCACGGCTCAGCGACGTTGCCGGTGCTACTCGCGTCCTTGCGGAGCCCGCACGCTTTCTCCTCGACTGAGGTTGGCGCCACATCCTCTATGGTATGTACGAAGGAATTGCGGCGACGAAATGGGGGTCACGCTCGAGTGGTTCAGACGATCTCGTCCGTGATCGCGGCCGTAGGTGTATTCCTCGCCGTATTGGGACTTCGTCAGGCGCAGCTTCAACGGCTAAGACAGTTCGAGGCCTTCTATGTCAAGCGGTACTGGGATCTAATGGATAGGCTTTCTCTGGCTGCTTTGAGCGAAGGAGGCGACATAGACGAGGGTGACGAGCGTACCGTTCTGTCTTACTTGCGGCTATGTGAAGATGAACTCGACCTTCGGAAGAGCGGCTGGATCAGTGGCGCGATCTGGGAGATCTGGGCGGAAGGTATATCCGTGCAATTAAGTCGGCCTCCTTTCGATGCTCTGTGGGCAGCGGTAAGGGAAGCGGAATCTAAGCATCCGAATCCAAAGGTACGTCCTGTTAAATGAATTCCTGTCGTCCGGTAGATCTCTCGATCCCTGCAACGTCCCACTATGGACGGCTATCGGCCGAGGCCTGAAGAGCGGTCCGGGGTGACCGGCATCGGTTCAGGGGGCGACCTCAGCGATTCGACGAGCCAGAGCTCTTTATCTCGTCCGATACGCCGTGTTGCCCTGGGAGGTTGATTATCCATCCGCACCTGGTATGTACTTCCGTCATCGACGGTCACGGACGAGCTGTCTCCGTGAGAGCCTCACCTTACCGGGTGCGATGCTTACTGTCCCCACAATGCGGACCCGATTCGTTGGCTCGCGTCCTTGGCTTGTGGCGACGCCACGTGGACATACTTTTCGGTGGTCGTCACACGCGTGTGGCCAAGAATCTCCTGGACGACGCGAATATGTACGCCTTGCTCCATGAGCAGGGTGCCGGCGGTGTGGCGGGCGTCGTGGAGGCGGCCGGGCCGGACGCCGGCTGCCTTGAGGACGGCCTTCCATTCGCGCCAGTCGTCGCTGCGGTCGATCGGGTTGCCGGTCGGTGTGGCGAAGACGAGGTCGTGGTCCGTCCAGCGTGAGCCGGCGGCGAGGCGCTCCGCGGCTTGAGCCTTGCGCTGGGCGCGGAGTAGCGGCAGCAGCTCCGGCGGGCACTGGAGGGTGAGTTTCGACTTGCCCTTGCGGCGGCGGAACGTCACTCCTCCGCCGTGCCGCTTGGGGCAGCGGCTCGCGTGGGCGGTGCAGTCCTTCGGGCAGGCCGGCGGGGGCATCGGTGGGAGGTTCGGGTGCAGTCCGAGGCGCAGGTCGGCTCGTGTCGGTGGCGCTTGCAGTTCGACGGACAAGCCGGCTTGTGCCACTGCGAGCCGCAGGCATGCGGGTCGGCGCAGCCGTGCTGCCAGGTCGAGCGCTGGACCTGGAACCACGCTCGGATGACGCCGGTGTCGAGGTCGACGTACGACCAGCGCAGGCCGAGCGCTTCGCCCTGGCGGAGGCCGAGGGACAGGGCGACGGACCAGCGGGCACCGTTTCGGCGCTCAGCGGCGGCCTTGAGGATGCGACGGGCCTCCTCCTGAGTGAATGGCTCGATCTCCGGCGTCCGCGGCCGTGGGCGGGTCGACGAGCGTCGCGACGTTGCGAGCGATCACATCCCGGCGCACCGCGACCTTGAGCGCCCGGGACAGGATGCGATGCATCTTGAGGACCGTGCTCGGCGAGAGGCCTTCCTTGAGCATCGACCCGTACGCCCGGTCGAGGTGCTCGGGAAGGAGCCGGTCGAGCCGGTGTTGTCCGAGGAGCGGGACGAGCCAGACGCGGGTCTTGCTGCGGTAGTCGTCGAGAGTCCGCGGGGACATGGTCCCGTCGGCGACGAGGCGCACGCACACCGTGTCGAGGTAGGCGCCATCCACTCGGCCACGGTCGGGGCTCGACCGGCCTTCGCGACCTTGCCGGCGTCGCGGTCTGATTCGAGCTTGCGGACCTTCCGGGTGACGGCGTCCTGCGTCGGTCCGGTTCGGTGGCGGCGGTCGGGCGAGCCGTCGTCCTTGACGCCCATGGTCACCCAGCCATGCCAGCGACCGTCCGCACCTTCGTAGATGCTGGATCGCAGGTTCGGCTTGCGACCGGTGGTCTTGGTGCTCATCGTCGTTCGGCCTCTCGGTGATGCTGTTCGCGGAGGGAGTCGAGGTAGGTACGGAGCGCGTCGGCGGGGATCTTGCGGGAGCGTCCGATGTGGACGGACTCGATCGCGCCGGAGTCGAGGAGTTCGTAGAGCTTGGTTCGGCTGATGCGTAGGGCGTGGGCGGCCTCGCGGATGGTGTAGACGAGGCGGTCGGGTTGGGCGGCGGTCGCGGGCATGGTGGGCCTCCTTCCGGTCGGGGCGGGTACGAGTTCGTCCACGTGGACGTCCTGGACGGGTGTGGCCCTACGCGCGCAGGCGCGCGCGAGGACGTGGACAAGGGCGTGGACGTGGACGAGTGGGTCAGCCGGTGTTGGTGCGCGGTCCAGCGGCCGCGGGAGACCTGCACTGCTCGGCCGGCGGCGGCGTGCTGCTGGAGCCGGCCGTAGACCCAGGAGCGGCTCTTGCCGGTGGTGTCGACGAGGGCGGGGATGGACATGCCGTCGGGGCCGGCGTGCAGGAGTGCGGTCCACAGGGTCACCTCGGGGTCGTGGGACGGCTCGGGTACCGGCTCGGGCTCGGGCGCGGCGGGCAGGGCGAGGCCGGCGGGTCGGGTGGCGGCGTTGCGGGTGATGGCGGCGGCGAGCTCGTCGCCGTCGAGGAGGTAGCCGCGGGCTCGGCGGGGGGTGTCGTGGCCGGGGGCGGAGACGTAGAACTTGCCGGGGGCGTCGAGGGTGTGGGCGTTCCAGCCGGCGGCGAGCATGCCTTGGCCGAGGACGAGGTCGACGTCGCGGCGTTCCTTCACGCGCAGGCAGATCCGGACCTCCATTTGGGAGCGGACGGCGCCGGAGCCCATGGCCTGCTGGGTGGGTCGCTGGGTGGCGACGATGAGGGTGACGGCGGGGGCGCGTCCGCGGCGGGCGATCGAGTCGGCGGCGGCGAGGGCGTCGCGGGCGGTCTCGGCGAGTTCGGCGTACTCGTCGATCACGATGACCAGCGCGGGTCGGTCGGGGGTGGGTTCCCAGACCCGTTCGCCTTCGGCGGCGAGTTGGTGCGGCGCGGGTCTTCGAGGACGCGCGACAGCGTCGGCGAGGAGGGCGTCGGCCTGGGCGGGGGTGGTGGCGAGCCGGTCGAGGCAGGCGGCCCAGGGCTGGAGTTCCATGCCGTTCTTCAGGTCGACGCCCCAGACCAGGACGTCGGGGCAGCCGGTGAGGGCGGCGAGGATGACGTTGAGCAGGCCGGACTTGCCGGAGCCGGTGGCTCCGCCGAGCAGGATGTGCTTGCGGAGCAGGTCGACGACGGACGGGGGTGGCGTCCTCGAAGACGCCGAGTTCGACGGGGGTCGGTGATGGTGGTTGCGGCGGTGCCGGGCCAGGGGACGGGTTCGGCGTGGGGGTCGCGGTCGAGGACGCGGAGGTAGGCGCGGTCGGCCCGGTCGGGGTCTGGTTCGATGCGGCCGGCGCCGCGGCGGGTGCCGAGGGCGGATTCGATCGCGGGGAGCCGGTTGAGGGCGTCGGTGGCGGTCTGGCCGCCGCGCAGGTGGATCAGGGCGCGCCAGCCCCAGCGGTCGACCACGGCGGAGACGACGCGGGAGCCGGCGAGGCCGGTCTCCTCGGCGACGCGGGGCCAGGATTCGAGGGTGCGTTCGACGCGGACGCGGGCGCGGCGGCGTCGGTGGGTCCACCAGGGCAGGCCGGCGGCGAGCGTGCCGAGCAGCCAGACGGTCGGCAGCGGCGGTGAGCCGGGGCCGGTCGCGGTGGCGACGGTGAGCCAGGCGCCGGCGAGGGCGGCGGCGGAGCCGGCGTAGGAGCGTTCGGCGGGCCGGTCGAGCCAGCGGGAGGAGAACCGCCACAGGAACACCGCCAGAGCGCGCGCTCAGGACGGCGAGGGCGGGCCAGGGCCGGGCCGGCGGGCGTGGAGGACGGCGCGGTAAGGGCGAGGGCGGCGGCGATGCGGGCTGGGGCGAGTTCGGAGCGGTAGCGGTAGGTCCAGCGGGCGAGGGCTTCGAGGGTCTGGCCGGGGTAGCGGTCGTCGGGGACGTACAGCAGCGGTACGGCGTCGTGCCGGCGGCGGCGGGCGAACCGGCGTGCTCGGCTGCGGCGGCTCACCCGGACCTCCGGCCTGCGCAAGCAGCTCGACCGGGCGCAGGTGCTTGGGTGGGAGCTGGCCGCGGGCGGCGAGTTCGTCGCGCAGGTAGTAGAGCGGGTCGGTTTCGCCGTCGCGGTCGGCGGCGAGGGTGGCGCGGGCGGCGGCGAGGAGGTCGGCGTACTCGGCGCGGACGAGGGCGAGCAGTGACCGTCCTCTGTGGACTTCGGCGAGGAGGACAGGGACGTCGGCGACGGCGAGCCAGAGGGTGACGGGGGTACGGGCCTCCTCGGCGGTGCGTGGTGGGCGCGGACGGCGTCGAGGTCGACGGTGGGCCGCGGGGCGTGGCGGGTCATCGGGGAGTCGGAACCTCCTTCCGCTGTCGGGTGGCGGTCGGTCGCGGCGAGGCGGTAGGCGGCGGGTGCGCTGGCGTCGGGGCCAGACCGATCGGTGGCCGGCCGGCGGCGCGGTCGTCCCAGAGCCGGCCTGACCGGCGATCCAGCGAGGAAGTCGCCGCGGGCATCGGCGGGGCTGATGCCGGTGGTATCGGCGATGGCGTGCCAGGCGGCACCGGACTGCCGCGCCCGGTGCACGCCACTCTGCCGGCCGTGAGCTGACGTGCCGGCGGATCGCCTCGCCCGCGGCGAGCAGGTCGAGATGTTCGCCGGCCGCGAGCGGGGTGGTCGCGGCGTCGGCGGCATGGCGGGCGGCGAAGTCCGCGGATCCAGGTCGAGGAACCGCTCGGCCAGCGTCAGCAGCGGCGTTCGTTCCAGGTCGCTTGCCCGGACGGGCGGTCACAGGTTGATCCCTGCGAGGAAGCGAGCGACGGCGGCGACGCCGTCGCGGACGTACGGGGCGGCGGAGGTGGAGGCGACGAAGAATCCGAACAGGCGGCAGGTGACAGCGTGCCAGGTGCGCAGGCCGGCGTACCGGCAGAGGACGACGACGAATGCGCCGAGCAGCACGACGACGGACAGGGAGAGAACCATGGGTCGTCCTCCTCTACAGCGCGATCAGAGGAGGACGGCCACCACGGCGGCGACGGCGGCGAGGCCGACCAATAGCCGGCCGGGCGAGGACGTCGCCCACAGCACCGCCGAGCGCCAGCGCCCGGAGCGGGCTCATCGCGGCGAGGAACAGCGGGGCGTCGGCGGGCCGGTCCGGGCGCAGGCGGGCCAGAGCCGGGTGAAGTGCTGGGCGGTCCGGTCGTCGGGATGGGCGCGGCGGGACAGGGTCGGGGTCGTGTGTGGCTCATCGTCCCTCCCATCAGGAGCGCGGTGGTCGCGGTAGGGTCGGTGCGGCGGCGGTTGTCGTCGTGCAGCCGGTTGTGGCGGTGCCAGCGCTCGCGGGCGCGGCACTTGCGGCATTGGTTCTGCCGTCGGGTGAGCTCCGCGCCGCACAGGCAGTTGGGCCGGCGTCGGGCAGTCGAACGGGGAGGTCGTCGGGCAGGTCCGCGCAGGTGGCGGTGGGTGAGGAGGTCGTCTGCATGGGATCGAGACTCGGCGAAATTGATTGGGCACGATCACCACTCGACTGGACATGTGCAAGACGTCCTGACTACGTTTGGAGCGTCCCTAGACGTCCCAGACGTCCCGCCAGGCGAGGGCGATGCCGAACGAGAGGCTGCGTGCTGCGCTGCTGGAACGCGGCATGACGCCTGGCCGACGCTCGCGAGGCGCTGAACGTCGACACCAAGAGCGTCGAGCGGTGGATCACCGCGGCCGTCTGCCGTACCGGAAGTACCGCTACGCCGTCGCCGCGCTGCTCGGCATGGACGAGGCGTTCCTGTGGCCGGAACGCGCTGTCCCGGGAGCAGGTCGCCGCGGCGGCCGAGAGCGAGATCGTCACCGTCTATCCGCACCGCTGGGCCGTGCCGCGCGACGCGTGGGCACGCCTGTTCGAGTCCGCCGAGCGGGAGATCGGCGTCCTCGTCTACAGCGGACTATTCCTCGCCGAGGCACCGGGCATCATCCAGCTCTTCACCGCAAGGCGCGTAAGGCGGTACCGCGTGCGCATCCTGTTCGGCGATCCGGACTCGGCCGAGGTCGCCCAGCACGGCGCCGACATCGGCATCGACGAGGCCATGGCCGCCCGGGTCCGCAACGCCCTGGTCTTGTTCGAGCCGCTGCGGGCGACCGACAACGTCGAGATCCGGCTGCACGACACGGTGCTCTACAACTCGATCTACATGCGCCGACGACCAGCTGCTCGTCAACAGCCACGTCTACGGCACCCCTGCCCAGAACGCTCCGGTCCTGCACCTGCGCCGGGTAGCCGGCGGCGACATGGTCACCACCTACCTCGACAGCTTCGAGCACGTCTGGGCCAGCGCCGTCCCCGTACAGTGAGCCGGTCATGAGCCGCCGCATCGACTACTACGACGACCCCGACGCGCCGCCTGCCAACAGCATCGTCCCCTCCGTGAACGTCGCTGGTGGAGAACGACCGTGGCGAGATCCTGCTGATTCGCCGCAGCGACAACGACAATTGGGCTTTGCCTGGTGGCGCTATCGACCTCGGCGAATCCATGACGCAAGCCGCCGTCCGCGAGGTCAAGGAGGAGACCGGCATCGACTGCGAGGTCACCGGGCTCGTCGGTATCTACACCGATCCGAAGCACATCATTCTCTACACCAGCAACAACGAAGCCCGACAGGAATTCTCCATCCTCCTCACCGCCCGCGCGACCGGCGGCGCTCCGACGCCGAGCAGCGAATCGACCCAGGTTGTCTGGTCGACCGTTGCCGACGCCGAGGAACTGCACCATGGACCCGTCGATGCGGCGACGGCTCGGCCACTATGTCGATCGCAGGGAGACCCCGTACCTGGGCTGAGACTGATGCAACCTGTTACCATGAACGTGGAGCGAGGGAGGTCGACGGTGGAGCGCAGGCTGAGCTACGTCCTCTACCAGGAGGGCGACGGGTTCGTCGCGCGGTGCCTCGATGTCAACGTGGCCAGCGAGGGCGACACCGAGGCCGAGGCGATCGACAACCTCCGCGAGGCACTGGAGCTGTACTTCGAGGACGCCACCGCCGAGGAGCTGGCGCCGGTCGAGCATGCCCGGGTCGAGAGCCTGACGCTCAAGAGTGCCTAAGCGTCCGTCGTCCGACGAGGTCACCAAGGTCCTACGGCGCCACGGCTTCGTGCTCGTGAGCCAGAAGGGCTCGCACGCGAAGTACCGCCGGACCGGTACCCCGAGCCGCACGGTGATCGTGCCGATGGGCCGGAAGAATCTGTTGGTCGGGACGTTCCATTCGATCATCGAGCAGGCCGGCCTCACAGAGGATGACTTCTAGTACTCCAGCCGGACTTCGTGATCTTGCGGCGTGGCGATCCGGGGTGTGAGGCGGCCACCGCTCGATGATCCGCAGTTGTGTGGACTACAAACGATCTTGCGGTGGCCGCGGGCCACAGCGTAGACCCTGACCGGTGGCAGGCTGGCCTGGATCAGCTGATGGGTCGGCTCGCGCCGCGGTTCGCCCGGGTGGAGCCGAGGCGCCGTGTGCGGGCGTTCCTGTTGGGGCTGCTGGCTGGGTTGCCGCGGACGAACTGTTGGTCGATCGCCGAGCACGCCGGGGAGGCCAGCCCTGACCGGATGCAGCACCTGCTGGCCGGCGCGGTGTGGGATGCCGATGCGGTGCGCGAGGATCTGCGCGGCTATGTGGTGGAGCACCTGGGCGACCCGGAGGCGGTGTTGGTGGTTGACGAGACGGGCGATGTGAAGAAGGGCGCCGCGACGGTCGGCGTGCAGCGCCAGTACACCGGCACCGCCGGTCGGGTGGAGAACGCGCAGGTCGGCGTCTACTTGGCCTACGCCAGCCGGGTCGGGTACGCGTTCATCGACCGGGCGCTGTATCTGCCGAAGTCGTGGACCGGTGATCCGGCCCGGTGCGCTGCCGCCGGGGTGCCGGATGACGTGCCGTTTGCGACCAAGCCGGCGCAGGCCAGGCAGATGATCGCCCGTGCGCTGGATGCCGGGACACCGGCCCGGTGGGTGGCCGGCGACGAGGTCTACGGCGTCGATCCCGGGTTGCGGGCCGAACTGGTCGGCCGCCGGGTCGGGTACGTGCTGGCCGTCGCGAAGGATCACCGGATCAGCACCGGGATCGGTGTCCGACGGGCGGATGAGTGGGCTCGCCGGTTGCCGACACAGGCCTGGCAGCAGCTCTCGGCCGGCACCGGCGCCAAGGGCGAACGCTTCTATGACTGGGCGCTGGTCGAGACCATCGATGCCGCCGCCGACCCCGACCGCACCGGCTGCCACTGGTTGCTGATCCGCCGCAACCGGCGCACCGGCGAGCTGGCGTTCTACCGCGCCTACTCCCCGACACCGGTCCCGCTGCGGGCGTTGGTTCGGGTCGCCGGCAGCCGGTGGCAGATCGAAGAGTCATTCCAGTCCAGCAAGGAACTCGCCGCTCTCGACGAGCATCAGGTCCGCCGTTGGGACTCCTGGCACCGGTGGACCATCCTGGCGATGCTCGCCCACGCGTTCCTGTCCGCGATGACCGCCACCCAGCCCCCACCAGACCCCGACAGCGGACTGATCCCCTTGACCCGCAACGAGATCCGGCGGCTATTCACCGCCGCCATCACACCGATCCAGAAAGCAGCGCACGTCCTGCACTGGTCGATCTGGCGCCGACGACACCAAGCCCGCGCCCGAGCCAGCCACTACCGCCGACAGACCAAGGCCAGCACATGATCACGAAGTCCGGCTGGAGTACTAGCCGGCTAACTGTTTCTCGACCGCGCTGATAGCTTGTCGAATACGCGGTGCCGCCGCTTGCATCGACCTACTGACGACGTCATCCTCGCCGTAACGAGACAGGATCTCGGCGAGCCGCCTGTCGAACGAAACCTGCCGGCCATCGGGATCCGTCGTCATGTCGCAATAAATGAGAGCTTGCGTCAGCTCTTGACTTTCCGGTGCGAACTCGGCGAGCAGCTCGTCGCGTAGGCCCCGCCGCGCTGCCTCGATCGCGGCGCAGGAGTGCTGGGCGACCAGGCGGCATAGCCTGTCGTCGGCGCGTTCGACATCCCGCAGGTAGCGGGCGCCATCAAGCGGATGGAAGCCGGTACGGACGAGAGCCGGTGCATAGCCGATGTCGTGCAGCCAAGCCGCTGCGGCGACCAGGTCGGCATCACTGCCGAGAATCCCAGCCAGGCGGTCAGCCTGTCGCGCGACACCCTCGGAGTGCGCCCACCGTCGCGGCGCCGGCTCGGCCAGCAGCGACGAGGCAAGTGCGCGTGCCCAGTCGGCTTGGCTCATGGCCGCAGGCTACCGACCGATCTGCTGCTCGCGACCGGCTCCTCGCGGGGAGGGACGTCCTGGGACTTCTTGTGTTAGTGTCAAGGGCAGTTCTCCTCGCTCGGAGGCACGGTGAACGACACACTGCGGCGCGCTCTCGCAGACGCCCGGCTGGACGAGGTGGCAGTGTCCACGGCCCTGGACGTCGACCCGAAAACCGTCCAGCGGTGGATCGCCGGCCGAGTCCCGCAGCGGCGCCACCGGTGGGGACTGGCCGACCTGGTCGGCCAGCACGAGCGGGACCTGTGGCCCGATGTGGCCCACGGCGGCACGCCAGCTCACTGCCCGGAGATTCGCGCCAGCTACCCGTACCGGGCCGCGGTTCCGCGCGAGACTTGGCACCACCTGTTCGCCTCGGCCGAGCGCGAGATCGGCGTACTCGCCTACAGCAGCCTGTTCCTCGCCGAGGACGTCGAGCTACTTCGCCTGCTGGTCGGCCGGGCGCGGGCCGGCGTGCGCCTCCGCGTGCTGCTCGGCGACCCCGACAGTCCGGCGGTCGTCGGCCGCGGCGTCGAGGAGGGCATCGCCGAGGCGATGCCTGTGAAGGTCCGCAACGCCGTCGTGCACTATCGCTTGTTGGCCGGCGTCGAAGGCGTCGAGATCCGGCTGCATTCGACCGTGCTCTACAACTCGCTCTACCGCGCCGACGACGACCTGCTCCTCAACATGCATGTCTATGGCGTGCCGGCGGCCCAGGCGCCGGTCTTGCACCTGCACGCGGCGGCCGACAGCGACCTCGTCTCGACCTATGTGGCCAGCTTCGAACGCGTCTGGACAGACGCCCTGCCGCTCAGCTGAGGCGTCGAACCCGGTCTGGCTCGGCGACCAAGTCGACCAAGGGCATGCCCAGTGCCGCCGCAAGCCGGCGCAAGCGAACGATGTTCACGCCGTGCGTCCCGTGCTCGATCAAGCTGACGAAGCTGCGGGAGATGCCGGCGGCGTCGGCGAGTTCGGCCTGGGTCATCTCGCGTACGAGCCGGGCCAACCGGACCCGCTTGCCGATAGCGTGCAGGAAGGTGTCGGTGTCGGTCATCGCAGGTCTCCCAGATCGGTGAGGGCGTCGTGTGCGCCGCGGACGAGTCGGGCCGTGCCGTCTCGGAGGAGTTGGTGTACGCATGCTGAACGCTGTCCTGAGCGGGAGGTCCCGGGACGGCGAAGACCAGCCGGCCGTGGTGTCGGGCATGGCGGACAACGAAAGCGGCGGTGCAGGCCGGCTCCACCAGGATCACCGCGGCGCCAAGAACGGCCAGCGTGCCGTTTCGAGCTTCCCGGTCACGGCGCACCGCCCAGCAGCTCGGCCAGCGACATGCCGAGACCGTCCGCGAGCCGGGCGTACGCCGTCACGGCGGCCGCGTGGTCGGCCCGCTCGACGCTACCCACGGTGACCCGCGACACGCTGGCCCGACCGCCCAACTCAGCCTGCGACTCCCCGTGGGCAACCCGAGCGAGCCGCACGCGGAGACCCACTGCCCGCAGCCACGCCGCCTCACCAGCGATCGGCACTGCCGGGAGCGACGTCAAGGACGACGCGGCGCCGGCCACCACCCGGTCGAGCACTTCGACCACGGCAAGCACGTCCGACCGGTGCACCGCGACGTAGGACGTGGTCGGATCCGCGGACTCGACCGCTGCAACAAGGTCCGAGAGGTGCTCGATCTCCGCCCGCGACAGCCCGGCGCACTCGTACGAGCTCGTCATGACGCCGCTGGCACCTGCGCCGGGATCAGCACCACAGACTGCAGTGCGGGCCGGCCGGACTCCGGATCGCGGACCACCCGCAGCCACGTCCGCGAGCGGTCGACACGGTGCCGACTGGTCGGCTCAGGCGTCGTTGTGAACACACTCAGGTCGGTCTCACCCGGCGTGCGGCGCTCCAGCGGGAGCGGCCATTGAGTCTCGGGCTGCATGACTCCTCCGAGGTAGAAGCCGCCGGCGGTCGACGCTCGGGCATCTGTGCCGACCGCGGGCGGCGGTCCAAGGGAGTGGAACCAGGACCGACCGCAGGCACCCACGAGCACCGCGACCGGACCCCGGAGACCAGGCGGCTGTCCTGGCAAGAGCCACTCAACCTGGAGGCCCCCGTCCGCGGCACCGCCAAGGATGGCCGTCCGTCAACGCGGTTGATCGTCCCAAACGTCCTGACTGCTGAACCTCGGGCGGCGGGTGGTGGTCATCGACACCGGTGCGCACCTTGCACTAGGCCAGCGGACCGATGCCGCCATCGAGCATGAGGCCGTCGACGATATCCAACTGCAACAGTCGCACCGGCGCGTCCCCGCTGCCACCGCCGGTTCCTGCCGACGCCGTTTCCCGTCGCCGGGTCTGTCAGGCCGTGCCGGACCAGGATCCGGTGCACCATCATCCGCGACGCCGCGACCAGGGTGGCCCGGCGGTCACGGACCCAGTCCCGGACCACCGGGACCCGGGCGGGCTCGACGTACATCCCGGTGTCGTAGTTCGACTCGAACCGCGTGGGAGATGGCCGTCCAGTCCCGGACGACCGGCCACCACCTCGGCGAAGAGCGACTGCGGGTCGTCCGACGGCGGCGCGCCGCCGAGGCCCGTGTCCTCGACCAGCTCCGACAGGGAGAACGCGATCCCTCGCAGGTACCGGTGCGGCAGCTCCTCGGCGGACCAGGACCGCGAGCTGGCAGAGCATCCGCGCCGCACGATCGGGGTCGCCGTCCAGCGCCTCGCGCACCCTGGGCCAGGACCTCCCCGGCGTCAGGTCGCGCGTCGTGCGCGGCAGACCCAATCGGGCGGCCGAGGAGCCGCGGCACCAGCTGCGTCCGGATCCGCTCCGGGTCGATCACGTGATGCGTGCAGTCCAGCCCGTGGCAGGCCCCTGGTCCCTCATCTGACGCGACCGACCCTCCCCCCCTCCCGGAACGTCAACGCCCTGCCCCCAGGTCCTCCTCAAAGTGCCTCCCGCCCCGCGTCGACCCGGTCTCCGTCACCGGCGTCCACGTGCAGGTGACGGCCCGGTAACAGCCACCGGGGCACAGTCTCCGGGCATGAAGCGCATCCGACGAAGTGTCGGAGCGCGCGACAAGCCCGCTGTCGCGGCTCGCGCCTCCTCCGTCGCCAAGACCAGATCCGGCATGCCATTGCCCGACGCTTCTCGTCGGTACCTGGGCACCGCATTCGGCCACGACTTCGCGGCGGTCCGCGTCCACTGCGACCGCGACGCCGACGCGGACGCCGTGGCGATCGGAGCTCGGGCGTTCACCCTGGGCGAGGATCTCTACCTCCGGTCGGGCGAGTACGCCCCAGAGACCCGGTCCGGTCGGCGACTCCTTGCCCACGAGCTCGCACACGTCGTTCAGGCGCGCCGCGCGGGCGCCACCACGCCCGCATCGTCTCCTGCGCGGTCGGAGTCCGTCCCGGCCGAGCAGGAGGCGAGGCGGGCCGGTGCGCTGGCTGGTTCCGGCCTGCCAGTGGGCCGGCTGACGATGTCGATCGCCGGGCCCGCGCTCACCCCCACCAGCGACGCGATCGAGTCGTTGACGTCATACTCGCTGGGCGATTGGGCGGTCACAGAGCCCGAGGAGGCTCGGATCCTCGTCCTTCTCAAGGCGGACCCGGACCTCTCACGCACCGTCCTTGACCTCGCCCTCGCCGGGATGCTCGGCGCCCTCTTGGACCGGGTGGACGAGCCCGTGCACCGCCGGGATCTGCTGCGACTCTTCGGCGCCCGGCTGAACCCAGCGACGCTCGCGATGGTGCAGAAGGTCGTCGTTGACCTGGCCCTCGACCGGGGCCAGAGTCCTCTTGGTGCACAGGTCCAGCTGAACCTCGGCCGACTGGGAGTGAGTGCGGGCGCGGCACTGTTCAACCCGTACGCGCACTCGGATCTGGTCAGCGAGGATGGTCTCGCCCCCTTTTCCGGAGTTGGAGCCACAGGGGTCAATCCGTCAGACCGCGGATACATCGATTGGGCCGGGGCGGGAAGTCGCGCATTCGACCGCGACCTCAACGCCATCGGCGACTTGGGGGGCTACCTGTCCGGGTTGACCCCGGACCAGCGCCGTCGACAAGTCGAGTTGCTCGTAAGAAGGCCGATCAGCACCTTCTTCGTAGAGTCGTATGCCGGCCTCTTGCCGTCCAGGCTCCAGGTGATGAAGGCGCTTGGCGCCGCGCACCGACTCGAGCCGGAGCTCATTGCGGCCATCATTCTTGCCGAGCAGCGCGATCAATCACGTGCCGAGGATGCCCGGGACTTTATCGGTGCCTTGGTGCTCGGAAAGAACACCTCGATCGGGCTCGGCCAGGTTGTCGGGTCGACCGCCACGAAGCACGACCTCTTCGCGGATCTCCTTACGGTCCGGAAGGATGAACCGCTGAACCTCGCGTGGCTCCTCGCGTCGGACGAGGTGAACATCGCCGCCACCGCCCGATATCTGAGGATGGTGGCGGACCAAGGAGCGACGTTGAGCTTGGCCGCCCTGCCGAACACCAAGGCGCTCTTTCCGGGTCTCGATCTGACGGCGTACGCAAATCACTCTTCCGCGTGGCCAGAGGATAATATCGGGGCCCTGGGCATGTACTACACCTCCCGCCCGTGGACTGACAACGTCAATTCGGCGGGCTGGGGTTGGTTCGTCATGCAGGCTTATCGCGACGTGAAGGCGGCGGCGGTCTTCTAGTGCGCCGTGTTTGATGTGGTTGGACGATTCGCCTTCGCCAGGATCTCGTCGGCGGTCTTGGTCCAGACGAAGGGGTGGGCGCGGTCGTTCTAGCCGTCGATGAAGGCGCGGATGGTGGGGGTGAGGTCGCGGACAGAGCGGTAGGAGCGCGTCGGATGGCTTGGCGTTCGGCGATGCCGAAGAAGATCTCGACCATGTTCATCCACGAGGCGTGGGTGGGGGTGAAGTACGCGTGGACCCGCGGGTTCGCGGCGAGCCAGTCGCTCACGGCGGGGTGCTTGTGGGTGGCGTAGTTGTCCATCACCAGGTGCAGCTCGAGGCGGGACCGGGGTAGATGCGGGTGACCTGGCGGCAGAAGACCAGGAACTCCTCATGGCGGTGCCGTGGCTGGCAGCGGGCGGTGACGTTTCCGGCCGCGGTGTTCAGCGCCGCGAACAGCGTGGTGGTGCCATTCCGGAGGTAGTCAGGGGAGCGGCGTTCGATCAGGTGCGGTGCATCGGCAGGACCGGAGCGTGCGGTTCAGGGCCTGGATCTGCGACTTCTCGTCGACGCAGAGCACGACGGCGTTCTGCGGCGGGTCGAGGTAGAGGCCCGACGACGTCGATGACCTCGCCTCCAGTTCAGGGTCGGTGGAGAACCGGAACGCCTCCGTCCGCCACGGCTGGATCCCGTACTCACGCCAGGCCTTGGCGATCGTGGAGTTCCCGACCTTTAACCGGTCCCCGAGCAGCCGGGTCGACCAGTGCGTCACTCCGAGGCCCTTCGGCGGCGGCTTCAACGTCTCGGTGTTGATCGACGCCTGGTCGATCGTCGGTGGCCGGCCCGGCTTCGGCTCATCCTCCAAGCCGGCCAGACCTCGCTCGGCATACCGCGCTCGCCAGTTCACGACCGTCTGCCGCGTCGTCGCGCACCGATCCGGGTCGGGTGAGTACGTCGACCTCGAGTCGGCCGCCGAGTGCTCCCTCGACGGGTAACGGGAAGTGATCAGCACGTGCCCGTTCCGCCGGGCCGGTAGTCGGCGATGTCGGGACGGCCCCTCGGCGGTGTCGAAGATCAGCAGCCAGCTCTCCCGGCCGGGTAGCTCGCAACCGGTCCACGGTCTCAGCGACGGGTGGCCCCGACCGACAAGCCGAGCCGGGCGGCGAGGGTGGCGAGCTGTTTAGGAATGAGCACCGATTGTTCGGCGTCAATCCACCTCGGCGAGCCGGTCGGCCAGGCGTTCGGCGACGGTGGGCGCCCCAGCCAGTTTCGTGGCGCCATCGATGGCACGACCTGGACGAACCCGCTGGCTGGAAGATCTATCCGATCCCTCCGACACGGCGGACAGTCGCGGTACCGACAGCGGTCAAGTCCGCTGGCGTGGTGTGTGACGGCTGGCGCGTGATCTTCATGGTTGGTTAGGCGCTGAGCGCGGGGATGGTTACCTCCTCGGGGTTGGCGGTGTTGGTGCCGTCGACGGGTCGGGATGCGGCAGCGGGCGAGGAGGTCGAGGCCGAGGTAGCGGCGGCCTTCGGTCCATTCGTCGTGTTGTTCGGCCAGGACGGCGCCGACGAGGCGGATCAGGGCGTTGCGGTCGGGGAAGATCCCGACGACGTCGGTGCGGCGGCGGATCTCCCGGTTGAGCCGCTCCTGCGGGTTGTTGGACCAGATCTGGCGCCAGATCTCTTTGGGGAACGCGGTGAAGGCCAGCACGTCGGCGCGGGCGGCATCGAGGTGGTCGGCGACCGTCGGGGAGCTTGTCGGTCAGGGCGTCGAGGATCCGGTCGAACTGGGCGTGCACGGCGGCGGCGTCGGGTTGGTCGTAGACGGAGTGCAGCAGCGTCCGCACCCACGGCCAGGACGACTTCGGGGTCGCGGCCATCAGGTTGGCCGCGTAGTGGGTTCGGCACCGTTGCCAGGCCGCGCCGGGCAGGGTCGGCGCCGATGGCGTCGACCAGGCCGCGGTGGGCGTCGGAGGTCACGAGCTGGACGCCGGTCAGGCCGCGGGCGGTCAGGTCGCGGAAGAAGCCCAGCCAGCCGGCGCCGTCCTCGGCGCTGGTGACCTGCAGGCCGAGGATCTCCCGGTGCCCGTCGGCGTTGACGCCGGTGGCGAGCAGGGCGTGCACGTTGACGACCCGCCCGCCCTCGCGGACCTTGAGCACCAGCGCGTCGGCGGCGAGGAACGTGTAGGGCCCGGCGTCCAGCGGCCGGGTGCGGAACGCCTCGACCTGCCCGTCGAGGTCGCGGGCCATCTCCGAGACCTGCGACTTCGACAGGCGGGTGATCCCGAGGGACTCGACGAGCTTCTCCATCCGCCGCGTGGACACGCCGAGCAGGTAGCAGGTCGCGACCACGGTGGTCAGCGCCCGCTCGGCCCGCCGGCGGCGTTCCAGCAGCCAGTCCGGGAAGTACGAGCCCGAGCGCAGCTTCGGGATCGCCACGTCCAGGGTGCCGGCGCGGGTGTCGAAGTCCCGGTGCCGGTAGCCGTTGCGGGTGTTGGCCCGATCCGCGCTGCGCTGGCCGTACTCGGCGCCGCAGACCGCGTCGGCCTCGGCGGACATCAGCGTGTCGATGAACGTGGTCAACAGCTGCCGCAGCAGATCCGGACTGGCCTGGGCCAGCTGCTCGGACAAGAAGCGGGCAGGGTCGATACTGCTCGGTGCGGTCATCGCGTGCGTCTCCTCGAGGACTGTGGAAGGTCTCCGAAGATCACGCGATGGCCGCCCTACACGACTACGCCACGCCCAACACCGGGCCGGACGCACACCACTCTGGTGGACGCCACTCCGACAGCTGGTGCTGTCAGAAATCGGGACTGTGGGGGCTTGCCGGCTGGTCGGCGTCGCTGAACCGCTCAGGTAAGTCCGAGAACTCTGATGTGGCCGGCGTGGGTGGACTCGGCTTGCTGGATGATCGCGGTCCTTTGAATCAGAAGTTCACCAGATCTGTGCCGAAGGGGTACCCGGCCGAGTTCCGCCGCGAGACGATCGCACAGAACAGGGCGGTCCAGCATGCCGGGGCGGTTATGCACGGAGAGCTCCTGGACGTGGGCCGGCTTCGGGGTCCGAGGCCACGGCGTGGGCCGGTGGGCACGGTGTAGACGACCACGTTGTCGGCGTAGTGTCCGGACGCCCGGTTAAACCGGCCGCCGCAGCTGATCAGCACCAAGCGTGGCGCACCGGATCGGTCGAAGACCTCTACTGGCAGCGACGACTTGGGATAGCGGCGTACGGCCCGTACGTCGTACGAGATGGCACCGGCACCAGTCATCAGAAACACCACGTCACCCGGGCGGAGAGTCGCCAGGCGGAACAACGCTCCCGGGCCGTTGGCGCGAGTGTCGACATGGCCGTCGAGCACCACCGTCCCGCGGTCGGATCCGGGCAAGGCGCTGTCGCGCCACCAGCCCACGACCCTCGGATCGTCCGGCACAGCGAGTTCGCCGGCTGACTCGCCCGTCACCGGTACGACTAACGCGTCAATCCTCAGTGAACGCACCCGCAGCCGAATCGGCGGTGCAGGCTGCGGTGGCGACGTGACCGCTCGGGCCGGCACGGTGGGTTCGGATGAGGACTTCATGATCGCGTCAGCCGCGGGCGGCACCACTCCGGCGGAGAGGGGACCCGGCGGGTCGGCTACCGGTTCCAGTCCAGCGATCGCAACGAGCGAGCCGGCCACAAGCAGGCCCCGTGCAGCTCGCGTTGCTGCTACCCGCACGATCAGCTCACTGGTAGACGTGCAGGGCCACCTGATCGGCGACCAGGACGTCTGCTGCGGCCTCCGGGTCGGCCAAGGCCGACCGGCGCACCTGGGCGACGGCGGTCACGTGTACGCTGCCGGCCCCGCCGGCGGTCCGGCGCCGGACCGCGTCGGTGGCTATCAGCACCCGGGTCGTCGGCACCAGCGGGTGCGGCGGGCGGCGATCGAACGCCGTGACCGGGTCACGCACGTCGCAATGGCCCTCTTCTCCGAAGCAGCCGCCGTGGCCGAAGACGGAGAAGGAGCCGACGTAGCCGTTCTCCTTGGTCCGCGGGGTGTCGGTCGTAGCGTCAGGATGGTCGAAGAAGACGTGGACCGCGAATGACGGTCCGCTGTGGTCGACGCCGTAGAAAGTGAGGTCGGCGCGGGCCAGCGGCAGGTCACCCGGCGGCAGCTCGAGGTCAAGTTGGAGAGTCATGGCTGCGCTCCCAGGATGGCCCGAGAGGAGAAGACGGCATAGTCGTAGCCCAGCGCAGTAGTGCTGATCGTGTCGGCGACGGTGATGGAAAACGGCCGCAGCGCGCTGCGCAGCAGGGAGTGAGGCACGCCGGTGGTGGGATGTCGCAGCTGCCACAGCCGCCAGAGCCGGTCGATCATGGCGTGGTGGGCCCAGAAGATCGGGTCGTACGCCGCGTACGGGATCTCCGCCACGGTCCCGCCGATCCACACGTGCACATCGTCGTGGATCTGCTCGACCTGTTGCGAGAAGTCGAGGAAGTCGTTCAGCCCGAGGATCTCCTCCACGCGTCGCTCGCGTGGCAGGCGCCACGGGTCGTCGGGCCGCCGGAAAGTGCGCTCGGGAGCCGGGTGCTGGGCCTCGCCCTGTCGACGGGCCAGTTCGCCGATCGTCTCGCCGGCGAGTGGATTTGCGGTCCCGTCGGTGAGGCGCTCGGTGTAGGCGGCTGGCAGACCCCACTGTTGGGCGGCGGAGCCGGTCCAGTCCCACCAGGGGAGACTGACGGTCGGTTCGAGGTCCTTCAGAGTGAGCTCGAAGAAGTACAGGTAGGCCCGGTGCCACGGCAGGAAGAGATCGGTGTGGTGCTCGCAGTACATCGGTAACGGCAGCCCGTGCAGACCGGCCCAGTAGCCGAAGCCGCGCTCGTCCCAGGTCGCCATCGAGGCCGTGTAAGCCCGCCGCAGCGCGACGAGCTGTGGCCCGCGGAGCCAGTCGACGCTCTTCCGGTACGACAGTGGCGCCTGGAGGACGGCGCTGGCCGGCATCGTCATTGCGGTCATCGGGCGCTCCTCAGTGGCGGCGTCGCCGTCGGCCAACGATGCCGAGGCCGACGGCGCCAGCCGCGGCCGCAGACAGGCCGACGATCAGCAGGGAGACAGCTGGCCGGCCGGAGTCGGCCTGGCCTCCCGAGCCGGCGTCGACTCGGCTCGGTGGCCGCTCGGATCGGTCCCCACCTCCGACCGACGTGCTCGTGATCGGGTCAGGAGTCGCGCGCGAGGGAGTTGGCGCAGTAGTCGTTACCGACGGCTCCGACCCCTCCGATGGACTCGTGGTGATGGGTGTCGGCGAGACCAGCCCGGTGGGTGTCCCGGGCGATGCGCCCGGAACATCGCCATTTCCGTCGCACTGGGACACCGCGAATAGGACCAAGGCGAGCACGACCACGAGCAGCACCAGCCATAGCAGCCAAAGCGGCCGCCGCCCGGAATCCGGATGCGGCCGTTCGGGATAACTCGGCTCCGGTGTCCCGTAGCTCATCGGTTGCTCTTCACAGAATCTGGCCTAAGCGGTCCCACGGCGGGCAGGCGCGGACCATGGATCCCTCCCAGCCGTTTGCTGATGTCGGGCCCGGCACCCTCCGTCCGGCCTGCCGGGTAGGCCGGAACGGAGCGGGACGCCAGCAGGAGCGCGAGGTCGTTGCCCGGCTCCGCGCTCAATTCTCGCTGGATCCTGTCGCGGTACGACTCATACGTTCGATGTGCCTCAACGAGGTTGCCGGCGGCGAGGTGCGCTTCGATAAGGGCGCGTTCTGCGCTTTCCCGCAGCGGTTCGACGTGGATCGCCGTCATCGCTGCCTCGACTGCCTCCGCGTATCGGCCAGCCTCAATGAGGAGGTGGCTGAGTGCCTCGAGGGCGTAGAGCAGGCGCTGCCGCAGCCGCTCGCGCTCGAACAGGACCCAGTCGTCGTACCATCCGGGGAGCAGGTCCAGGGCGTCGGCTCGCCAGTCGGGAGTGGAAAGATCCTCCGGTAGCGGGGTCCCATCGATCACCCGCCGGGCCCAGCCGAAGACGAGGCCGACGTCCACCACCGCATCCGCCCGGAGCGTCAACGCGACCTTGTCCGCCTCAATTATATGGATGCCGGCTCCCCGCAGCCGCCAGAGTGCGGATCTCAGGTTGCCGGCCGCCCGGCTGTCGTTGCCAGTGGGCCACAGTGTGCCAGCGGCGTGCTTGCGCTCCGCGCGACCGCCGTGGAGGGCGACGAACACGAGGAGCCGCTTGCTCCCCTCCGGTATCTCAAGCCGTCGGCTCCCGATCAAGACGTATGGCCCACCCAGGAGGTGCAGCGATGGGCGGCCCGGCTTGGCCAAATGTCCGTTGAGTACCGTCATGCTCGACGTCATGGCCCGCCCCCGCTTCAATTCGCACGCTGGGGACCATAGTGGTGCCACGTCACCTCAGCGTCACCGTTTCTCCACGGATTGCCACCGCCGGAGAAACTCCGTCACGAGTCTCCCGGCCGCTTCCGCGTCCGGTGCGTACCGCTCCACCTCGGTGGAGTTCCAGACGTCCAATTTCGTCGTGACTTTGATCAACACCTGATCCGGCGGTGTCAGGGTCGCCCGGACCACACAGACTGCAGTCGGCATTCGTTCAGCGGCGGAGCCGTTGCTACAACCCGTCCGGCGCCGGTCGCGCCCCGGCGAGGGAGAATCCCGCGAGTGCGCGGTCACTGCGGCCGGGTCTCGGTCTCCGGGGGTCGGTTGCCGTACTGGCCACGGTCGTCCTCGCGCCGGCGATACCTACCCCGATCGTCCCCCTGGTCGCCGTATTGTTCGGGTGGCGGGCGGTCGCCGTATTGTTCGGGTGGCGGGCGGTCGCCGTATTGCTCGGGTGGCGGGCGGTCGCCGTATTGCTCGGGTGGCGGGCGGTCGCCGTATTGCTCGGGTGGCGGGCGGTCGCCGTATCCGGCCTCGATCTTGAGATACTCGGCCAGCACCTCTTCGACGGTGTTGTCGCGCAGGTGCTTGCAGGCAAGGTCCTCGGCATCCTTGTGGCACTTCCGCTCGGCCAGCCGCCGCTTGAGATCCGCGATTGCCGTATGCCCCCGAAGCATGCAGGTAAGCGCCTGGCAGAGACAGTCGATGTACTCGTTGACGTCGGCGAACCCGCGCCAGACCGCCTTCAGGTGGCGGCGCGCGACCAGCGCGGCCGCATACAGCCGACGAAAGGTCGCCGGATCGGGGCTGCCGGCGATCTTGGTCTCGATGTCCTTGATCTCGGCCTGCACGGCGGTGACCCGCTCGGCCACCCTCGTCGGCTCCTGGATCAGGTCCGCGAAGCAGTCTTCCGCTTGCGTCGTGCGCTGCTCGATGTCGGCGATCCGAGCCGCTACGTCGGCCGGCGGGCAGCGGCGCCACTCATCGAAATCGCAGTCCAGCCGGCAGTAGCAGCCGCTCTGGTCGCCGCAGTCCTCCAGCCGTCGTGCCACCTTGCCGTAGGCGTCGTCGAGCTTGCCCGTCACGCTCGAGTCGTTGAGCAGGCAGACCAGCTGGTCGATGAGCTTGTCCAGCTGCTTTCCGGCGGCCTCGACGAGCGGAGTGGCCGCCTCCCGCGCCTCGCTGTACGCCTTGCGGGCACCCTCGTACTGGGTGCGGGCCGTGTCCAGCGCCGTGAGCTTGCTGGCGTTGTACTCGGCTTGGGCGGCGATGCCCTTCGCCTCGCACCGCATGTCGTCGAGCACCTTCGGGTCGCACTCCGCCGGCGGGGGCGGCCGGTAGTCCGGGCCTCGTTCGTCGGCGTCCTTCGGGTGGTCGGAGCTGGTCATCGGTGTCCTCCCTGCTCGGCTGCCTGGCGATTCTGACGACCCACCTGTCACCGCGCCGTTACCCGCCGGGGCCGGGCGCACGTGACGGTGTGGTGACGGGTTGCCGGCAAACATGCGGACATGCCCTCGCAGCGGGACGCAGTCCGATGACCGGGTTCCCAGGGGGGCCGCGGACTGATCGGGGTGCGCTGATCGGCATCGACCCGGAGAACCCGCTCGCGAGCGTGGTGATCTTCCAGTACAACCCCGACGAGATGACCCGCACGCTGCAGGCGCGGGCGGCCACGGGTGCCGGGATGTCCGGCGGCGCCCGCGACGAGGCGTTGCGCCTCACCGGCGCCCCGATCGAGAACATCTCGCTCGTCGTCGAGGTCGACGCGGCGGACCAGCTCGAGACCGGCGACCTGCTGGCTACGAACCTGGGTATCTACCCGCAGCTTGCCTCGCTGGAGATGCTGCTCTACCCGAAGAGCGCGCTCGTCGTCGTCAACGCGGCGCTCGCGCGGGTCGGCACGATCGAGCTCGTCCCGGCGCTGGCGCCGCTGACCCTGCTGGTGTGGGGAGTCAAGCGGGTGCTGCCGGTGCGGTTGAGCCAGTTCTCCATCACCGAGCAGGCGTACGACTCGGGGTTGAACCCCATCCGCGCGCGAGTATCGCTCGGCCTGCGGGTGTTGTCGTACAGCGACCTGTCGCTGACGAACCCCGGCTACCACGTGTTCCTCGCCCACCAGATCACCAAAGAGGTCATGGCGACGCTCGGGGGTGCGGCCGCGATCGCGACCGCGGGACCCGGCGTGGCCGGGTCCCTGGCGCTGGGGGTGTGACGTGCTCGAGCCGACCAGTCGGTACGCCGTGGTGGAGATCGCGACGACGACGGTGCCGGACGGCACCGGTGGCCGCCGCGAGGTTCGCTACTTGCGCCGGCGCTTCCCTCCTCCGCCGGCCACGCTGCGGACGCTGGCCGAGCACCCGGTTACCCGCGGGGACCGGCTGGACCTGGTGACCGCCAGGTATCTTGGGGATCCCACCCAGTTCTGGCGGGTCTGCGACGCGAACAGGGTGATCCACCCGGAGGAGCTCACCGCCGACGACCGGATCGGCGAGCTGCTGCGCATCCCGGTGCCGCAGGCCTGACGGGGGACGCGATGCCCCAGCTGGGAACGCGGCTGACCGTCCTCATCGGACGGACCCTGCCGGTGCCGGTACCGCCTTTGCTGGTGGAGAATCTCGACCGCGTCGAGGTCACCACCTCCGACGCCGACCGGTCCGGCTTCCAGCTGGTGTTCGCCGCCGGCCGCAGCGGGCCCGCCGATCTGGTCGACTTCCCGCTGCTCAGCCTGCCGCTGCTGCGCCAGTTCAGCCGGGTGATCCTCGTCGTCACCTTCGGCGGGACACCGAAGGTGCTGATGGACGGCGTCATCACCCACCGGGAGGTGACTCCGGGCACTACCCCGGGAGCGTCCCGGATCAGGGTCACCGGGGTGGACGTGAGCGTGATGCTGGACCTGCACGAGAAGTCCGTCGAGCACCCGGCTCAGGACGAGGCGACCATCGCCACCCGGATCATCCTCGACTACCCAGAGCTGGGCCTGGTGCCGCAGGTGATCCCGGCGCCGACGGTCGACCAGCCGCTGCCGGTGGAGCGGGTGCCGGTGCAGCTCGGCACCGACCACCGCTACCTCACCGAGATCGCCGGCCGCTTCGGCTACGTATTCTACGTGGTGGCCGGGCCGACCGAGGGCGCCAACACCGCCTACTGGGGCCCACCGGTGCGAGTCGGGCCGCCGCAGCCGGCGCTGTCCGTGGATCTCGGCGCGGAGACCAACGTCCGGCAGATCAGCTTCCGGTCCGATGGCCTGGCACCGACCCGGGTCGTCGGCCGGCTGCAGGACCGGCAGACCAACAAGTCGGTGCCGGTGCGGAGCGAACCCAGCACCCGGCCGCCGCTCGCCGCCCAGCCGGACTGGCAGGTGAACCTGCCCAACGTCCGGACCACCCTCTTCCGGGACAGCGGCCTGACCACGACCCAGGCACAGGCCCGGGCGCAGGGCACGGCGGAGGCGTCCATCGACTCGCTTACCGCCACCGGCACCCTGGACGCGCTGCGGTACGCCGACCTCCTCACCGCCCGCGGCCTGGTCGGCCTGCGCGGCGCCGGGTTCCAGCACGACGGTCTTTACTACGTCAAGCGGGTCACCCACACGATCCAGCGCGGCGAGTACACCCAGGCCTTCACGCTGACCCGGGAGGGCGTCGGCGCGACGACGGGGGTGGTGCGGCCGTGAGCGACACCTACTACGGCAAGTACCGCGGGCAGGTCGCCGACAACGCGGACCAGTGCAAGCTGGGGCGGGTCCAGGTCACCTGCCCGGCCGTCCTCGGTGCGGGCAAGGCGAGCTGGGCGATGCCGAGCGTGCCCTACGCGGGCGACAAGGTGGGGTTCTTCGCCGTGCCGCCGATCGGTGCGAACGTGTGGGTCGAGTTCGAAGCCGGCAACCTCGACTACCCGATCTGGTCCGGCTGCTTCTGGGGCGACGGCCAGGTGCCGACGGACAAGCCGGTCGCGACGACGAAGGTCTTCAAGACCGACGGCCTGACGTTGACGGTCGACGACACGGCCGGCTCCGGCGGTGTCACGCTGGAGGTGTCCTCGCCGGTCGCCGCGATGACGCTGCGGATCACCCTCAAGTCGTCGGCGATCGAGCTGTCCGCCGGGAGCGCGAAGATCGCCCTCGGCCCGGCCACGGTGTCGGTGAACGACGGCGCGCTCGAGGTGCTGTGATGCCCGGCTTCCTGGTGCATCAAGGGGCGACGGTGCTCTGCGCGCACGGCGGCCAGGCCCAGCCGACCGTCCCCAGCCCGCGGGTCAAGGTCGGCGGCCAGCCGGTCGCCACCCAGCCGATCCCGTATCTGGTGACGGGCTGCCCGTTCGTGCCGCCGACCGGCAACGGCCCGTGCGTGACCGCGCAGTGGGTCGTCGCCGCGACCCGCGTGCTGGTCGGCGGGGTGCCCGCCGTGCTGCAGGACAGCCAGGCGGTCTGCGTGCCGACCGGGACGCCGCTGACGGTCGTGCTCACCCAGCTGCGGGCGAAGGGGACCTGAGATGCACGTCGACTACCCGTTCCACGTGGACGACCGCGGCCGGGTCGCGGAGACCACCGCTGACGACCACGTCCGCGATCTGGTCGAGCAGGTCCTGTTCACGGCGCCGGGGGAGCGGGTCAACCGGCCCACGTTCGGCAGCGGGGTGCTGCGGCTGGTCTTCGAGCCGAACGGCGCTGAGTTGACCACGGCGACCGAGTTCCTGGTGCAGAGCGCCCTGCAGCAGTGGCTGGCCGACGAGGTCGAGGTCCAGGGCGTCGAGGTGATCAGCGAGGACTCCACGTTGCGGGTGGCCGTCGGCTACCGGGTCCGGTCCTCGCCGCAGCCGCAGACAGTGGTCCTGACGAGGCCGGTATGACCGCCGTAGACGACTACGTCTGCGCCGACGGCGACCGCCGCCTCGCGGCGACCCGCGCCGACGGCCGGCTGAACGGGATCGACCTCGTCGAGGTGGACGGCGGCCACGGGCCGCAGGTGCCGGCCCAGCGCACCCTGCTCGTCCGCCTGCTCCGGCCGGTCCCGGCCGGGTTCGCCGCGGCCGACCTGAGGATCGACGGCGGCGTGCGCCTCGACCCGGCGATCAACCCCGTGCGAGTGGTCTGGGCGTTCGCGGCAAGCGGGCTGGCGGCCGCCCGGGACGCGGGTGCCGTCGGGTCCGACGACGTCGACGCCTTCGCCGGGCTGCCGGACCCGGACCGCCTGCTGGTGGTGCGGACCAGCTCGGCCGGCGACTTCTCGACGTACCGGCTGGTGGTGACGGACCCGGACCGGCACGGGTTGGACCCCCGGCTGTCGGTGGCGGACTTCGGCTTGAGGGTGGACTGCCCGACCGACCTCGACTGCCTGGTCCCGGCGACCTGCCCGCCGCATGGGGTGGCCGAGCCGGTCGTCGACTACCTCAGCCGGGACTTCGCCGGTCTCCGGCAGCTGCTGCTCGACCGGCTCTCGCTGGTGCTGCCGCGCTGGACCGACCGCAGCGTCGCCGACCTGGGCGTGACGCTGGTCGAGCTCTTCGCCTACCTCGGCGACCACCTCGCGTACGCGCAGGACTCGGTCTCGGCGGAGGCCTATCTCGGCACCGCCCGCCGCCGGGTGTCGGTGGCCCGGCACGCCCGGCTGCTGGACTACCGGATGCACCAGGGCTCGGCGGCACGGACCTGGCTCGCGGTCGAGATGGAGGACGGGGCCGATGTCACGCTGAAAGCCGGAACCGGAGTCCAGGCGCTCGGCGGTCCGGCCTTCGCCACCCTGCATGACCTGAGCGTGCGGTCGGCCCGGTCGGCGGTCGACTTCTACACCTGGGGCGATCTGCGGTGCTGCCTGCCGCGCGGAGCCACCAGGGCGACACTGCGGGGTACCTGCGCCGCCCTCGGGTTGCAGAAGGGCGACGTGCTTCTGCTGGAGGAGGTCCGGGGCAGCACCGGCCGGGAGGTGGACGCGGACCGCACGCACCGCTGGGCGGTCCGGCTGGCCGCGGAGCCGGTGGACGCGACCGACCCTCTCACCGGCACGCAGGTGGTCGAGGTCGCCTGGGGGCAGGGGGACGAGCTGCCTTTCCCGCTGTGCCTGTGGCAGTTCCCGCGCGGACGGTGCGAGGAGCCGCTCGGCGCCTCGGTCGCCCGCGGCAACGTCGTGCTGGTCGAGCAAGGGCAGCTGGTCGACCTCGAGGACCTGGTGCCCGCGGTGGTCCCGGTGCGGGGGCGCTATCGGCCCATGCTCGACCAGCTCGGTCTCGCGTACGGGGTGCCGTACGTGCATGAGCAGGCCGTCCTGCGCCCGGCGGTCGATGCGCTCGCCGTCCGTCCCGAGGCGGCGGTGCCCCGGGTCGTACGGTTGTACGACGGCCGGGACGACTGGACGGTACGGGCGGACCTGCTGGGCAGTGATCGCTTCGCACCGGACTTCGTGGTGGAGATGGACGACGACGGCCGGGCGCACCTGCGCTTCGGCGACGACGTGCTCGGCCGGCGACCGGTGCCCGGGGACACCTTCAGCGCCTGCTACCGGGTCGGCGGCGGCCGGGCCGGCAACGTCGGCGCCGACGTGCTGTCCGCGCTGGTCGAGCCGGTTGCCGGGCTGACCGTGCGCAACCCGCTGCCGGGGCAGGGCGGGACGGATCCCGAGCCGGTGGAGCAGGTGCGCCAGTGGGCGCCGCAGGCCTTCCGGGTGCAGGAGCGGGCGGTCACGGACGCCGACTACCGCGAGGTGTCCGAGCGGCACCCGCAGATTCAGCGGGCGGCGGCCACCCGGCGCTGGACCGGCTCCTGGTACACCGAGTTCGTCACCGTCGACCGGCTCGGCGGCGGGTCGGTCGACCGTCCTTTCCGGACGGAGCTCGCGGGTTTCCTGGAGCCGTTCCGGATGGCCGGCACGGACGTCGACGTCGACGCGCCGATCCCGGTGCCTCTGGACATCGTGCTCACCGTCTGCGTCAGGCCGGGCCACCTGCGAGCCGCAGTCCAGCGCGCCCTCGACGACCGCTTCTCCGCCCGGGAACTGCCCGGCGGCGGCCGCGGGTTCTTTCATCCCGACAACGTCACGTTCGGGCAGCCGGTCTACCTCAGTGCCGTCGTGGCCGCGGCGATGGCCGTCGACGGGGTGCGCTGGGTGGAGACCGAGGAGGGTCCGGGCAAGCGGATCCGGTTCCGGCGGTGGGGCCGGCCGGCGGCGGGCGAGCTCGGCGCGGGCCGGATCCTGATGCGGCGGCTCGAGGTGGCCCGCTGCGACAGCGATCCCAGCCAGCCGGAGCACGGCCGGATCGAGTTCGTCATGGTGGGAGGGCTGTGACCGTGACCGAGCCGGCGCTGGACGACTGCGGTTGCTGCGGCGCCGCGCCGGAGGAGGCCGCGCCGGGCAACCCGCCCGGTCAGGCCGTCCTGACGTACCGGAGCGGCACCCAGACCAGCGTGCTGCGGCGGATGCTGGCCCGGTTGGTCGGCGAGCTGCCGCGGCTGACCGCCCGCGACCCGGACGACCCGGCGGTGGCCCTGCTCGACGCCTGGGCGACGGTCGCCGATGTGGTGACCTTCTACCAGGAGCGGATCGTCACCGAGGGCTTCCTCCGGACGGCGACCGAGCGGGCCTCGGTGCTCGAGCTCGCCCGCTCGATCGGCTACGAGCTGCGGCCGGGCGTCGCGGCGTCGACCCACCTACACTTCAGCGTCGACTCCGTGCCGGCCGCGCCGCCGGGCGCGGTCGCCGCCGAGCGGACGAAGGTCCGCAGCGTGCCGGGCCAGGGCGAGCAGTCACAGACGTTCGAGACCGGCGCGGAGCTGCCCGCGCTGGCCGAGCTGAACGAGGTCGGGCTGCGCATCCGCGAGCCGCAGCAGATCGGACCCGGCACCAAGCAGCTCTACCTGGCCGGGGTGACCACCGGGTTGCGTCCCGGCGATGCGGTCCTCGTGCGTCGCCTGGATCCGGCCGGGGAGAGGCGGGACTTCCGGATCCTGCGGACCGTCCTGGCACAGCCGGGCGAGCCGGCGACGACGCTCGTCAGTTGGGACGACCAGGTGGCGAGCGGGCCGTCTCTCACGCAGGCCGAGGTCGAGGTCAACGCATTCCGGCTGCGCGCCGCGCTGTTCGGCCAGAACGCGCCCGACTTCCGGTCGATGCCGGACGTGGTTCGCAACCGCTACGCCGCCGCGCACACACCTCCCGTCGCCGTCCCTCCTGCGGACAACGCGACCTGGCCCGGCTTCTCCCTGCCGGCCACGGGTGGGGTGATCGACCTCGATGCGGCGTACCCGGCGGTCGGCAAGGGGTCCTGGCTGGTGCTCAGCGAGGCGGGCCGCCGTCCGGCGGTGCGCAAGGTCGACAAGGCCGAGCTGGCCGGCGGCGAGGACTTCGGCGTCACCGGTCGGACCACCCGGGTCAAGCTCGTTCCGACCATCGACCTCTCCCGGTTCGATCGGCGCAAGGTCGTCGTCTTCACCCAGAGCGAGCGGCTCGACCTGGCCGACCAGCCGATCGACGACCCGGTGACCGGGCGAGAGCTGGAGCTGGACCGGGTCGTGCCGTTCGCGGCGGGCAGCGCCGTCTTCGTGACCGCGACGACCCGGTCCGACACGCCCTTCATCCGGTTGGCGACGATCCAGTCGGTCGGCCCGGGCGCCCTCGTCACGCTCGATGCCGACCTGCCAGGGCTGCGACGGGACTCGGTCCGCCTGCTGGGCAACGTCGTCCCGGCCACCCACGGCGAGACCGTGGCGGACGAGGTGCTCGGCAGCGGCGACGGCACGCTCACCCACCAGCGCTTCACCCTGCGCAAGCCGGAGCTGACGCACGTCTCGGCCCGGACCGCGAGCGGGGTGCTCAGCACTCTGGAAGTGCGGGTCGACGGGGTGCTGTGGAGCGAGGTGCCGTCGCTGTTCCTCGCAGGCCCGCAGGACCGCGTGTACGTGGTCCGCATCGACGACGAAGCGCGGGCGACTGTCGTCTTCGGCGACGGGGTCCGGGGCGCACGGCTGCCGACGGGGCAGGAGAACGTCATTGCCCGCTACCGCAGCGGCATCGGCCCGGCCGGGCGGGTGCCGGCAGACTCGCTGACGCTGCTGCCGCAGCGGCCGCTCGGCATCGCGACCGTGACGAACCCGCTGCCGGCCACTGGCGGCGTCGCGCCGGAGCAACTGGCCGCCGCCCGGGTGAACGCGCCGCTGACCGTGCTGACGCTCGACCGGGTGGTGTCGCTGCAGGACCACGAGGACTTCGCCCGCGCGTTCAGCGGCATCGGCAAGGCCCGTGCGGTGGCCCTGCCGGTCGGGAGCACCATGCTGGTCCACCTGACGGTCGCGGCCGAGGACGGTACGGCCGTCGACGCCATCACGATCACAAACCTGCGGGACGCCATCGGCGCGCTCGGCGGGACCGCGGACCGGTTGCGGGTGGACAGCGTGCGGCCGACCCGGTTCGACGTCGGAGTGGCCTTGCTCGCCGACCCGACCGCGCTGAGGTCCACTGTGGACGCTGCCGTGGCGGAGGCACTGCAGGTCGCCTTCGCCGCCGACCGCCGCCCCTTCGGGCAGCCGGTCACCGCCGCCGAGGTGCTCGCCGCCGTGGCGGCCGTGCCCGGGGTGCTCGCCGCTACCCTGACCGTCCTGGACGTCGCGAACGGCACCGGCCGGCACGACGTGCTGGTCGCCCGGGACGCCCGCTTCGACCCGACCCCGCAGCAGCCGGACCGGATCCTCCCGGCGGAGCTGCTCGTCGTCGACCCGGACCGCATCGTGGTGACGGTGATGGCGCCGTGACCGCCGGCCCGCCGCCGTACGAGCTGCTGCCGGCGATCCACCGCATCCGCGACACCGAGCAGGGCGAGCCGCTGCGGGGCCTGCTCGCCGTGGTCGAGGAGGAATGGCACCGGCTGGTCGAGGACGTCGCCGGCCTGTACGACGACTGGTTCATCGAGACCTGCGACGAGTGGGTGGTGCCCTACATCGCCGACCTGCTCGGCGTGCCGGGCCTCGCCACGGTCGCCGGCGGGCCGAGCCAGCGCGCCCTGGTCGCCAACACGCTGGCGTACCGGCGGCGGAAGGGGACGCCGGCGGTGCTGGAGCAGCTGGCCCGGGACGTGACCGGGTGGCCGGCCCGGGTGGTCGAGTACTTCGGTCTGCTCGGCACCACCCAGCACCTCGATCACGTCCGGGAGAACGTGCGGACGCCGGACCTGCGTGACTCCGCGGCGCTGGAGTTGATCGACACCCCGTTCGACCGGGCCGCGCACACGGCGGACGTCCGGCACATCGACACCGGCCGTGGCCGGCACGACATCCCCCATGTCGGGCTGCACCTGTGGCGGCTCGGCTCGTACGCCGTCGCCGGGGTCGACGCGCGGGCGGTGGACCGGGGGCGCGGGCGGTGGACCTTCGACCCGGCCGGCCGGGACGTGCCGCTGTTCGTCCGGCCGCAGACCGAGCCCGCGCTGACCCACCTCGCCGAGGAGGTCGACCTGCCCGGGCGGCTGCGCCGGCGGGCGCTGCACGACGAGCTGACCGCGCTGCGGGCGGGCGCCCGGCCGGTCTTCCTCGCCGAGCCGGCGCCGGCGCTGCGGGTGCGCGCCGACGGTGCCGCCGGTCCTCCCGTCGACCCGGCCCGGCTGGTGTGCTGCGACCTGACCGACTGGCGGCGGCCGACCGGCGACGACGCCGTCGCGGTCGATCCGGTGCTGGGCCGGCTCACGTTGCCGGCCGGGGCGACACCGTCCCGGGTGCTCGTCGACTACGCGTACGGCTTTCCCGGCGACCTCGGCGCCGGGCCGTACGACCGGCGGGTGACGCTGGCCGTCGCGCAGGCCGTCGCCGGGCTGCCCTGGCCGGACCCGGCGGCGTGGCGGGGCGGCATCGGCTGGCAGGTCGTCGTCGGCCGCGATCTGGAGCCGGTGCCCGGTCGGGTGGTCCGGACGATCGGCGACGCGCTGCGGCTGTGGAACGCACGCACCCGGCCGCCGGCCGGCCAGGTCGGCGTCATCGCGGTCGCCGACAGCGGCAGCTACACCGAGGACCTCGCCGTGGAGGTGCCGGCCGGTGACCGGCTGCTGCTGGTCGCCGCGACCGGACCGGGGATCGAGTCCGGCACGGTCGCGGCGAGCGGGCTGCGCCCGCACCTGGTCGGCAGCATCGAGGTCACCGGCGCCGGCGGCACCGATGGTCCGGCGAGCGAGTTGCTGCTGGACGGCTTCTCGGTCGAGGGCGGGCTCACCGTCCGGGCCGGCGACCTTGGCAGCCTGGTGGTCTCCAGCTGCACCCTGTTCGGCTCCACTGTGGACGGATGCACGGTCGCGGCCCGGAACAACCCGCGGCTGACCGTGCGGCTGCTGCGCAGCGTCTGCACGGCGGTCCGGTTGGCGGACGCCGCCGGTCTCGGGCTGACGGACAGCATCGTGCATGCCGGCGGCGACCGGCGGGCCGTGGCGGTGCAGGCGCCGTCCGCGCACGTCGAGATCGACGCCTGCACGATTCTGGGCCGCACCGCCGCCCGGAGCCTGGCCGCCAGCAACGCGATCCTGCGCGGGTTGGTCGAGGTCGAGCGCCGGCAGCAGGGCTGCGTCCGGTTCTCCTTCCTGCCGTTGGAGTCCCGGTCGCCGCGCCGGCACCGGTGCCAACCCACGGACGAGGCACCCACCATCGCCCCGGCGTTCACGTCCGTACGGCCCGCGGACCCGGGCTTCGGGCAGCTGGCGGCCGGCTGCCCGGTCGAGATCAGCACCGGCGCCGACGACGAGGGCGAGATGGGCGCGTACGGCTTCCTGCAGCAGCACCGGCGGGTGGCCAACCTTGCCTCGCAGTTGGACACATACCTGCGCTTCGGGCTCGAAGCCGGACTCTTCTTCGTGACGTGAGGTGCAGCATGAAGGGCGACTTCACCCGGCGTACGTTCCGCCGTCGCAACCACTACCGGCGCGTCCTGCTGCAGCAGGGCCGCGTCGCGCTGCTGGACTCCGACTACAACGAGGACGGCGAGATCCGGGATCACCTCGACCGGACCACTACTCTGGACACGGTCGGCCGAAGTGGCGGCCCGGCGGGGGCCGCCGGGATGGCGGTCGTCTGCGCGACCGGCGACATCACCGCGGGCGGCTGCAACGCGGACGACTTGCGGGTCTCGGCCGGCCGCTACTACGTCGACGGCATCCTCTGCGAGAACGAGGAGCCGGTGCCGCTGGCGATGCAGCCCGACCTGCCCGGCGTGCCGCTGCCCACAGCGGCGGGTCGCTACATCGCGTACCTCGACGTGTGGGCCGAGCACGTGACCGTGCTGGAACGGCCGGAGTTGCGCGAGGTGGCGCTCGGCGGCCCGGACACCGCGACTCGCGCCCGGACCGTCTGGCAGGTGCGCCTGACCACGACGAGCCTGTCTTCCTGCCCGCCCGCGGATCCGCCGTGGACGCCGACGAAGGCGGTCATGCCGGGCCGGCTGCGCGCCCAGGCGGAG
This sequence comes from uncultured Actinomycetota bacterium, assembly GCA_963728945.1. Classification (GTDB taxonomy): domain Bacteria; phylum Actinomycetota; class Actinomycetes; order Mycobacteriales; family CADCTP01; genus CADCTP01. Next base: position 949,677 of record CAVSMA010000001.1, read on the forward strand.
CCGCCGGACGACGACCCCGGCCCGTGCGTCATCCCGATGGCCGCCCGGTACCGCCGGCTGGAGAACCAGCTCTACCGGGTGGAGATCCGCACCGGCGGCGGACCGGCGGACAAGCCGACCTTCGTCTGGTCCCGGGAGAACGGGTCGGTCGCCGCGCGACTGCTCACCATCTCCGGCAACGTGCTCACGATCGACGCGTCCGGCCGGGACGAGCGGCTCGGCTTCGCGACCGACAACTGGGTCGAGGTGGTCGACACCGCCCGCACCCGGCGCGGCGAGCCCGGCTTCCTGGCCCAGCTCGACGACGCGGACGGGACCAAGCTGACCGTGCGCAGCTGGCTCGGCGGCGCCGGACCGGCCAACACCGACCTCGGCCCCGGCACGGTGGTCCGGCGCTGGGAGTCCGAGGGCGAGCTCCCCGTGGGCACCGGCTGGATATCCCTGGAGGACGGCGTCCAGGTCCAGTTCGAGCCCGCCGGCACGTTCCGGACCGGGGACTACTGGCTGATCCCGGCCCGGTCGGCAAACCTGACCGGCGAGCCGGTGAACCCGGACCTGGCCGGGAACGTCGAGTGGCCCCGCGAGCAGGGGGCGCCGGCGTTCCAGCCGGCGGTCGGCATCGAGCACCACTACGCGCCGGTGGCGGTGCTGGAGCTCGACCCGGGCGGCTGGCGGCGGCTCGGCGACTGCCGGACCGTCTTCCCGCCGCTCGGCGCCCTCGTCGACGTCGAGTACGCCGGTGGCGACGGCCAGGAGGCGATGCCGGGCGAGGCGGTGCCGCAGCCGCTGGAAGTGTCCGTCTCGGACGGCGCCGGTCCGGTCCGGGGCGCGACTGTCCGGTTCGCCGCCGCCGATGCCGATGGTCGGCTGGCCGAGGCGCTCGCAGACCTCCCGGGCTCGATCGTGTCCGAAGTGGACGCCACGACGGGATCGGACGGGCTTGCGCGCTGTTTCTGGCGGCCGGCCGACGACGTGGCCCGGCCGAGTCAGCGGGTGACGGCCGTCCTGCCCGGCGGCGCTGTGGCGCCCGTCCACTTCTCCGCGAGCCTCAGCATCGCGGACCGGGTCTGGTTCGAGCCGCGCGGATGCACGGCGCTCGCCGGGGCGACGACCGTGCAGGGTGCGCTCGACCTGCTGGTGAGCGGGCGGTCGATGGTCCCGGTGGGCGGCGACGGGCAGTCCGGTCGGCCGGGCGGTGATCTGCCGTTCCCGGCCGAGGTGTTGGTGCGCACCGACTGCGGCCCGGTCTCCGGAGCGCAGGTGCGGTTCACCGCGACCTCGGGTGCGGTCGCGGACAGCGCCGCCGGTCTCGGCGCCGGAGCATCCACCGTGGACATCACCACCGGCGCGGACGGGCTGGCCCGCTGCTCGTGGCGGCTCGGCCCCGACGACCAGGTCCAGGCGCTCGCCGCGGAGTTGCTGCCCGGCGCCGTGCCGGTGGCGGAGCCGACCCGGCTGGCCTTCACCGCGAGCTTGGAGCAGGGCCGGGACGATACGCCCGGCCTCCACGTCACGGGCGTGACGCTCGGCGTCAACGGGCCGCCGCTGCTCAACGACTCGCTGGTCGCGGCGTCCGACCTGGCGGGCGGCGTCGCCGTCGTCCTCGACGGGCCGCCGGACCCGGCCACGGTGACCGGCAAGCCGGTGCTGCGGATCACTCTGGATCTGCCGTACCCGCTCTCCGATTCGGAGCTGACCCTCTGGGGCGGGCCGGCGGACGCCTTCGGCACCGTGCCGCTGACGCTCGCCGGAGACGTGGGCGTCGGTGCCGGGCCGTCGGTCACCTGGACACCCATCCGGCCGGTCGCCGACCTCCTCGGTCGGCTCTTCGCTGCGATGGCCGACGCCGGCCGGGGCGCCGACCAGCTGCTGGGCCACCTAACGCTGGCCGGGCGGGCCGTCGCCGCCGCCGACGGCCGGGTGGTCAACGGCCTGGCCATCGGCCGTCCCGGCGCCGGGGGCACCACCGAGCTGGTGCTGCCCACCGTGGACGACGTGCACGGTGCCGACCTCACCCTCTGGTTCCGGCTGGTCCCGTCAATCCTGAGCCTCGTGCTGATCCCCACCCGCGGCGGCCCGCTGCGGCTGAAGGCCGTCCGGGAAACGGTGGACCTCGCCCTGCCCCGGTCCGAGCTGCGGGCCCGGCTCCGACCGGGCGTGCTCGTCACCGGAAGGCCCCAGCCGGACCTCGACGCCGCGGAAGGCGCTGCCAGCCGCGGTTTCCGCAACGGCAACGGCCGCAAGCTCGTCGTCGTGGTGGACGAGCGCTACGCCGACGCCGCTGCGGTGGTCCGGGACGCGCTCGCCGCGGTCCGCGTCGAGGTGGAGCTGATTCCCGCCGCCGACCCGGCCGCCGCCGCACTCGCCCGCACCACCGCCCGTGACCAGCTCGACGGCGTGCTCACCGACGATGCCAGCACGCTCCCGGTCACCGACCTCGGCGGTTTCGGAAAGCCGATCCCGTTGTGACCGCCATGACCGAGCGGGCGGCGCCGGTACGGCTGGCGGCGGCGGTGCGGACGCTGTCCGTGCCGCCGCAGATCCAGCGCTGCGGCGGCGTCCAGTGCCCGCCCGGCACCTGCGACCACGACGATGAGGCGACGATCCACCGGCACGCGGAGGACGGTGCCGGCACGCCGGCACCACCCGGGATCGTCACGCGGGTCCTGGGGTCGGCGGGCCGCCCGCTGGAGGCCGCCACCCGCGGGCTGATGGAGGATCGACTCGGCCACGACTTCGGCACCGTACGGATCCACACGGACGCCGAGGCGGCCCGGTCGGCGCAGGCCATCCAGGCCCGGGCGTACACGTTCGGTCGGCATGTCGTGATGGGACCGGACCGGTACCGGCCGGACAACCCGGCCGGGGCCGAGCTGCTCGCCCACGAGCTGACCCATGTCGTCCAGCAGGGCAACCCGGCGACGGACCTGGGACCCGCCCGTACGGTCAGCCATCCGCACGATCCGTCCGAGCAGGAGGCACACCGGGTCGCCGGCGCGGTGACCGGGTCCGCCGCCGGATCCCGGTCGGCCGCGGCGCGGCCGGCGGCCGGGGTGGTGCAGCGACAGGACGACGACTCCCCGTTCGGCGGCGGCTCGTTCGGCGGCGGTGGCGCCGGTGGGAGCTGGGAGCCGGCGGACGACACCGACAACGTCACCATGGTCGAGCTGTCCTGCCGGTCCACATCGGACGGCACGATCGACTTCCACCTGCGCAGTGGGAGCGTTGCCAGCTACCACCTGACGCTGTGCGATCTCACCCCGGGCGACTACGTGGCCCAGGTCGAGGTCACCGGCCACGACCTCACCCTGCGTTTCGACCTGGCGGGCGACCGACTCTTCCGGTTCACCTACGCTATCGGGCCCGGGCAGCAGGACCCGTCGACGTTCTTCGGCGGCCAGCGCCGGGTGGCCGTGCGTGCTGGCACCACCACCCCGCCCGGTCCCATCGCGCCGACACTACCGCTGGTCTGTTCGCGCCCGCTGGACTTCCCGGCCTGGACCGGGCTGCGGAACTTCCGGCACGCGTACATCAACGACCCGCCGGCGAACTATGCCATCCGAGGCCTGGTCAGCGGCAACGGCGTCACGACCAGCTGCTCGACCGCAACCGACGCCTCCGGGTCGCCGGACGAACCCGCGACGTCGATCTGCAAGCCGTGCCTGCCGGCGCCGGGCCAGACCCGGGCCGACCTGTCCCGGTGCCTGCGCGCCACTCACTCCGCGTACCCGAGCCCGAATCTCTACCGGAACCTGCCGGATCCGAACGACGGCTTCCGGCACGGGCCCAACAGCAACAGCTACGCGGCGGCGATGGCCCGCTGCTGCTACGGCTTCAGCCGGTCCGGGCTCGGCATCCTGCCGGGCTGGAACCACTCTCCGGCCGGACCGTGCCCGACGGCACCCGTGACCACCCCGTCGCCCACCGAGGAACCCGCGCCCGGGCCGGAGCCGACCGACGAGCCCCCACGTGACGCCGGCCCGCAGGGCGAGCCGTCCGGCGGGCTACCGCTCACCGGCGAGGACGCCGCGCCGACGGACCTGCACGCCTTCGGCAACCGCACCAAGCCGCGGGACCCGCGACTCGGCACCGACATCGACCCGAACCCGGACGGGTCGGTCGGGCCAGAGCCGAAGGAGCCGCCGTGGCCGGACGGCGCGTCCACGTTCGGCGACCCGGAGAAGTCCGGCCTGACCGGCCACTACCACCGCATCGTCGCGGGCAGCCGGATGGCGGCCGGGCTGCGGGTGATCGCCGACGGCTCGGAGATCGGCGGCCCGCAACCGGAGACGCACCACACGATCTTCCCGGCCGAGCAGATGCCCTTCCAGAACTTCGTAGACAGGTTCCAGGGCCTCGGCTGGTCGTACGCGGGTAAGAGGTGAGTGTGCACGGGAAGCTGTCGGACGAGGCGCTCTGGGCGGCCGTCGTGCAGGCCGAGGGCCGGTTCCTGGCCGCCCGGATGGCGTTCCTGGCCGGCGCCGGGGACCGGGTCGGCGTCCTGCGAGCCGCACTGCGCACCGCGGCGCAGCGAGGCGCCGCACTCCGACTGGTGCCGTTCTGCTCGCTGGCGGAGCGCCAGCTGCTCTTCGACGACCTGATCCGGCTGTGCAGCGTCGGCCACTCCGACGTCCTGCTGTGCCGGGAGGTGATCCGGTCGTTGCCCCGGGACTGGGTGCTCAACCGGGTCGAGCGTGCCGCCGAGCCCCTTCTGGCCACGGGTGGCGAGGAGGAACACCGCCGGCTGCTTGAGCTCTACGCCGACCTCGACGCCGGGCTGACCCGTCGGCTCGCGGAGCGGGCCGCGCGGCACGAGGACCCGGACGTCCGCGAGGCCGGCACGGACTTCCTGCGGCGGCTGCCGTGACCACCGGACCGCCGCCCTCGTACGGCGTGGTCGGCTGGGACGCGGCGACCGTGTCCACTGGCACCCTGCGCGGCGCCGAGCCAGCGCTGCGCCAGGTCGCGGCCGGCTGGCGCGACATCCGCAGCTGCGCCGCCGCCCCGGACGGCTCGTGGCTGCTGGTGTCCGGTGTGGATGCCGGCTCGGGCACGCCCGGCCTGTGGTGGGTGGACCCCGTCGAGGGCGCCTCGCGCGCGCTGCTGGAGGCCGAATACCTGCTGCACGGGACCGTCGACCCCACCGGCTCGCGGGTGGCGTACACCGCGCCGCCGTCCGAGTCCCGGTCGGGCACCAGCCTGCACCTGCTTGACCTCGTCGGCTCCACCAGCCGGCTGGTGGTCGAGGGGTCGCTGGCGGTCTCCTGCATCCCGTCCTGGCGGACGCCGGGTCAGATCCTGTTCCACACCGAGGACCGGGCGGTCGTCGAGCTCGACCTGGACTCGGGCCGGTCCCGCCGGCTGTTCGCCGGCGAGCACCCGGCCGCGTCGCGGGACGGCAGCCGGATCGCCTACCGCGCCGGTCCCGCCGTCCTACTGGCCGGTGCCACCGGGCCACCGACCGACATCTCACCCCGGTGGGGAGTGCTCCACCGGCCGTACCGGGGCGGCATGAGCTGGTCACCCGACGGCCGGCTGCTGCTGCTGGCCCGAACCGGAGGCACGCTCGGCTACGAGCTGGACTTCGGCCGGGTCGATGTCCGGACCAGGGAGCTCACCAAGGTCCGGCAGCGCTACCTGCGCGGCCTGGTCTTCACCTAGCCGCCGTTACACTCGACGGTGGCCCAGTGCCTGCGCGGTGGAGGAGGTCGGCCATGTTCGCACATGTGCAGCCGCAGCACCGGACCGGCTCGCGGAGCCGACCGCCCGAGCGCAGCAGCAGCTGCGCCGGCTGCGGAGCCGACCGTGGGAGCGCGCCGCGGAACGGGCATCACTTCGGCGCGGTCTCGGTGCGGGCGCCGGAGACCGCCGAGGCCGGCGACGACGACGTGGAGCAGACCACCCACAGCGGGGGTACCTCGGGCAACAGCTTCACGTCGGAGTTCGACCCGACGACGAGCATTCCGGTCCCGGACTGCGACCGCATCGTGATCACCCAGTCGATCAGGATGACGGCGGACGGGACGGCGCTCAAGCCGGGTGCGTACTACTCGCCGTTCGCCTGCCGCGACGTCACGGCGCTGTCGGACGGGACCTACCTGGACCACGGCAAGTGCGCCTACACGACGCCGTACCCGGTGGACCGTGGGATCGGCACCGCCGGCAAGAGCAACGCGAGCGGCACCGCCAAGGCGACCTACGGGGACAGCCCGCAGACCGGCGGCGGCGACAAGGGCTTCAAGAGCGCCGCCAACCCCGGCGGCTGGTCCACCGTCACCTATTACTTCGAGAACTACGCCCTGTGCGCCAAGGGGAAGGACTGCGCGGCGGTGTCCGGCCCGGTCTCCGGTCCGACCTGGTACGACGGGATCGCCTGGGAATACACGAAGACCGCCGCTGACCACGCGGCCGGCGGGCTGGGGACCGCGACGGCGACGGCAAGCCTGCTGCCGCCGACGGGCGGCGCGACGATCCTGCAGGCGTTCGACAAGTACAACCAAGCCAAGGGCTTCGTGCCCTGCTGATGCCGCCGCGAGGCGGCCACGAGCCGATGGGCAGACGTTGGCGGAGATTGCGATCGGGGAGAGCCTGGCCTGGCTGGCCGTCTCGCGTCCGCACATCGGTGTCGCGCGCGTCGTCGCGGACGCACGCGACGCAGGCCCGGGCGACGCGCTGCACACCCGGCGTCTCGAGCTGCGTCGCACCGCGGTGGTCGTCGGTGCTCCGCCCGCGCAGGCGCAGTTCCGCATCGTCGTGGCCGGCGGCGCGGCCGGCGCGGCCGGCGCGGTCGGCGCCGAGGTGCTGGCTTTCACCGACGCCGACGGCATCGTCGACCGGGTCGTAGGGCTCGACAGCACCGACTTCGCACCCGCGCTGACCGCGTCGTTCGGGGTCCTGGTTGACCGGACCGGCATCCTCGGTCTGGTGACGGGGTCGCTGGACCGCCTCGGTCCGGCGGAGCCGGGTAGTGCGGAGCGCGCGGTCCGTCTACACGAGCCTCAGCGCGGCTTCCTCCGGTTCGTCGTGCCGCCGGGAACGGCGGCGCACCAGGCGCTGTACGGCGGTGGCACCAGCTACCTCGTGCTGCCCGTAGATCCCGCCATGGAGCGCGACCTGCTGCGGCACAGCGGGTCCGGCGACCCGTGGGAGCGCGCGCGAGTGGCGCATCAGCTCGGCAACTATCCGGATGCCGACGCCATCCGGCGGCTCCGGGACCTGGTCCTCGACGGCGAGGTGGCGATCGTGCGGGGCCTGTCCGGTGGGCGGCGGACCGAGCGCCCGCTGCGGCCGCCGTCCCAGGTCGCGTTCGACGTGCTCGCCGAGCTCGGCGTCGGGGTCGACCGTCCGGCGGGCTACGTGGACGACTTCCCGTACCAGCTCGTCCTGCCGGGCAGCGCCGCCCTCGCCGGCTGACGCAGCGACCAGGCGGCGACTGCTGCGGCTGATCCCCGGTGGCGTGCCCGTCGGCCGCCGCCTCCCTATGGCTGCCTCCTGACCGTGGCGTCCAGCGACTCGGTGACAGAGCGGCGGGTCTCGGTCGCCGTCAGCTCCTCGGGTCGGACAGAGCGGGCCCACTGATCGACGACATCCTGGACTGCCTGCCTGGTCAGCGTGGACGAGTCCACGGTGGCATCACCGTGGATCACGAGCTCGTCGATGTGGATGGTCAGGTCGTCCATCCGGCCACCTCCGCGTCGGTGAGGGGTCTTTCCAGTTTGGCGTACTCGGTGCGCGTGGCCGAGAGCACGTGTGTCATCCGTACGGACTCGACGGCGTCGGCGGCGAGGAAGGCGGCGGACAGGGCGATGTTGCGAATGGTGCCGCCGGCGACGGTGAGGCGGCCGAGCTTCGCCGGGTCGAGGCCGTCGGTTGGCAGGGACGGCGGGAAGATCCGCCGCCAGATGTCGGCCCGGCCGCGCCGCGTCCGGGAACGGGAACTGCACGACGAAGCGCAGCCGGCGCAGGAAGGCCGAGTCCAGCGCGCTCTTCAGGTTGGTGGTCAGGATCGCCAGCCCGCGGTAGGCCTCCATCCGCTGCAGCAGGTAGCTGACCTCGATGTTGGCGTACCGGTCGTGGCTGTCCTTCACCTCGCTGCGCTTGCCGAACAGCGCGTCCGCCTCGTCGAAGAGCAGCACCGCGCCGCCGGCCTCGGCGGCGTCGAAGATCCGGCGCAGGTTCTTCTCGGTCTCGCCGATGTACTTGCTGACGACCTGGCTCAGGTCGACCCGGTGCAGGTCGAGCCGGAGATCGGCGGCGAGCACCTCGGCGGCGAACGTCTTGCCGGTGCCGCTCGGGCCGGCGAAGAGCGCGGCCACGCCGGAGCCGCGGGAGGTGCGGGTCGGCGAAACCCCAGTCGTCGAAGACGCGTGTGCCGGTGCCGTACGTGCAGGGCGATCTCGTGCAGCAGGCGCAGCTGGGGAGCGGGCAGGACCAGGTCGTCCCAGCCGGCCCGGGGCTCGATCCGCTCGGTCAGGTCGTCCAGGCCCCGCCGGGCCTGCCGCCGGCACGCGTCCCACAGCCCGCGGACCGGCGTCGTCCGCCCGGACCCGGCTCGGCCACGGTGGCCGAGACGCCGGTGAGGCCGAGGTCGAACTGTCCGGCCAGCCGGTCGACCCAGCTGTCCAGCGCAGGCGCCGGCCCGAGCGCCGACCGCCAGAGCCGTACGCGCGCTCGCGCGCGTCTGCGGGCCGCACGTCCACGCCCGGCCAGCGGACTCGGCGACGGCCAGGGGCCGCGCGGGACGACAATCGCGACCGGCGCCTGCAGGGCGGCGAAGCCGCGAAGTCGGCGGCGGCGCGGCCGCCGGTCGCCGCCGACGTCGACGAGCCAGGACCGTCCGCTCGACGCCGTCTCCCGCTCGCACAGCCGGGCGAGCAGCTCGCGCTCCGCTGCCGGGAGTCGGGCAGGTCGGCGGCGCGCAGCCGCATCGGTTGCAGACCGAGCGGCGGCCGACGCCGTGCGAGCGACCGCGCGCAGGTCCGAGCGCAGCCGGCCGTGGAGGCGCACCCGCTGCTGCGCCGATCTGGACCAGCGGGCACATCAGGCGGTCCGCGGCAGCCCGCAGGGCCGGCGGCAGCGGCGGCGGCGGCGTCAGCGGCTCCGCCTGCGCGCTCGAACCGCGGGTCGAGGTACGCGATCCCGGCCAGCGCGTGCAGCAGCCGTTCGTCGATGCGCAGCGGGCTGGCGGTCGGCAGCTCGGGGTGCGCCAGCTCGACGAGGTGCCAGCGGCGCAGCGGGGCGGCCGGCGTCAGTCGCGCTCCAGTGCGCGACCGGGCAGCGTGGCCATCGCCAGGCTGAACGTCACGTACGGGCGGGCCGGGTCGCCGTGCGCGGTCGCGCACGCCCGGGCGACCGCGGTGTCCAACTCGACCCCGGCGCCTAGCCAGCAGCACGTCCCGCTCGAAGTCGGACAGGCCGAAGGCGGCGGTGACGCCGTCGAGGGCCGGCGGTGCGGCCATCCCGGCCCGCAGCTCGTCCCGGAGCCGGACCGCGGCATCGGTTTCGTCGCCAGCCACCTGGCGCCGTACGACGTCGAGCGCCGCAGTGAGGAACTGGTGATTGGACTGCACCCACTCGGCGGCGGGCTCCGCGGCGGTCACGGAATCGTCACCCGCGGCTGGTCGAAACGCCCGTCGGCGCCGACATCGACGACGCTCTCGGCGCCGTCCACCTGGACACGGACGAGGTAGTCGCCGGCGCCCACGCCGGTCACCGGCACGGTCACCGCTTTGACCGGTGCCGGGACCGCCGGGTCGAGCGGCGGCGCGACGAAGGCGTACGCCCGTCCGGTCGTGCCGGCCGGCGGGTGGTACTCGTTCAAGGTGAGCACGACGCGCTGCTGCCGCCCCACGGCCGGGGTGAGGGGGATCGTCACGTCGACGTCTCCAGGACCGCTGGGCAGCGCTGTCACCGCGCCGGTCAGTGCCGGGCGCACGACGATCGGGGCCGCGGCGGACTCGGCTCCGCCGCGCTCGACGGGCGGCGTGCCGACCATCCGGGGATGCAGCACCTGGACGGCCCGCACGCCGGCGGGGACGCCAGCGGGCAGGTCGACGGTGAGCCGGGTGCCGGTCACCCGGTCGGACGGGACGGGCACCACGACGTCGCCGAGCCGGACCCGGGTGACGAATGCCCCGCGCAGCCGGCGGCCCTCGATCCGCAGAGTGGTGCCGGACACCACGGGATCTGTCGGCGCCGTGTCCGCGACCACGCGGGTGATCGAGGGGACGTTGAAGGCGGCTACGTCGACCCCGCGGGTGAGCACCGGCAGCGCGGGTTGTGGCGTCAGCTCAGCCTCGAGCAGGACGACCGCGGCGTGGTACGCGACCGACAACCGGTACGGCGCCTGGAAGAACGTCGACCACAGCTTCGACAGCTCCTCCAGGCTCAACGGCAGCAGAGTGAAGCGGACCACGTCGACCTGGTCGGCCAGGTCGGAGAACTGCTCCCAGGTGCCCGGGTCCTGGGCGCGCGCCCGGTCGATGACGTCGCGAACCAGCTCCCGGCTCAGCACCGGCTGGGTCACCAGCGTCGTCACGGCGACGCCGAGCATGCGCTGCGGTTCCAGGGCGCTCTCGTCGCCGGAGAAGGTGAGCAGGTAGTGCAGGTCCAGCGCCTGCTGCGGGCGAGCGACGACGGTGCCGTCGTGGCGGCGGTTGGGCAGGTTGGCTCCGGTCCACGCGCCGTTGGAGACGACCTCGTAGAGGAAGACGTTGATGCCGCGGGCGTCACCGTCGGCGTTCGCCAGCATGTCCGGGCGCAGCGTCGTCACCCGGGCGTTCTCGACACCGCCGTCGGGGACCTGCGGGAGTGCCTCGCCCAGGATCCGGGCGAGCGCAGCGGTCACCATCGCCACCGAAAGCGTGTTGCTCATCGCGAGTCGCTGTCCCGGCGCTGTAGGTACGCCTCGAGCGAGAGCGGCTGCGGGCCGGGCTCCGGCTCGGTCGACGGTGGCGGTGGCTGCGGCGGCGTACGGATCTCGACGCGGCCGATGTGGACCGTCACGGTCGATGCGGGCGCCGTCGCTCCGTCCACACCAGACGGAGGTGTGTCATCCCTGCGGGTGGCTGGCGGCGTCGTCGGCCGCACCGGTGGCTGGCTCGTCGCTGAGCTGGCCGCGAGGCCGGTCGGGGTCCCGTCGCCGGTGGTAGCGGAGCCGATCCTGTCGACGGTTGCGGGTCCGGCCGTGGTGGCGGATCGGGGGGCGGCCGCCGGGGAGCCGCTGGCTGGGGGCCCGCTGGCGGCGGATCCAGTGGCGCCGAGGGCGGCGGGTCCACCGACGGCCGCGGGTCCGTCGACGGCCGCGGCCGGGCTCAGCTCGGCCGCGCGGGCCGGCCGGGCGCTGCCGGCGCCCTGAATGCTGCCGGCGCCCTGAATGCTGCCGGCGCCCTGAATGCTGCCGGCGCCCTGAATGCTGCCGGCGCTCTGAACGCTGCCGGCAAGGTCGGCGGCCGGCTCGGGCCGCTGGCCGGCCGGACCTGGTCCGCCGGGGCCGGCGGTCGTCCCGCGCGGAGCCCAGGTGGTCCCGGAGACCGTGGCGGCACCGGCGACCAGGCTCACCCGCCCGGCATGTGTGCCGGCGTGATCGGCGCGGAGGGGAACCGTGCCGGCCCGGTCTCCGGCCCGGACGGGCTCGGTAGCCGGCGGACCCGAGAGCCGGTCGCCGCCGCCGGTGGGGCCGGCGGGAGGTGGGCCCGGGAGGCGGTAGCCACCCCTGCCCGCTTCGACGGTGTCGCCGGTCGGCCCGTGGCCAGTGCCGGCGGTGGTGACGTCGACAGCACCGCCGGCCGCCGGCGTGAGGGAGCCGACCGGAGTGCGAGGATCCGGTCCGCTGGAGCCGTTCCCCGGCTCAGGGTCAACCTGCAGCGTGCCCGCGATCGGTGAGCCGCGGCGACCGCCGGTGTCCGCCCCCGATCCCGAGCCGGTCGGGTCGGCGTGCGGTCCGGGGCCGGGTGACGGCAGAGTGGTCGCGCGGTCGGTGACCGCCGTCCGGACATCCGGTACGGCCGGGCTGGAAGCGGCGCCGTCATCGGTCGGCCCGGATCGGATCGGATCCTGCTCGACAGACTGCCCGGGCAGGCCCTCGGCGGGTGCCGGACCGGGATCCGGGACTCCGAGCGCCCCGGTCGAGCGCCTGGCCGGCAGCGGGGAAGCGGGCCACTCCACGGCCAGCGCCTCCGGCTCGGCTGGCGGGAGCGGCGCCGGCTCGAAGAGCGTCCTCGGCCGGGGCCGCAGGACCGGCACGACGCCGAGCGTGCGGTCCGCCAGGTGGCCGAGGTAGCCGCTCATGCCCCTACCAGCTCCAGGTACGCGGCCCGCCGCCGCGGGCTCAACGCCAGCACCTCCGCCTCGGTCCACCCGTAGTCGCGCGCCAGCGCATGCACATCACGAAGCAGCCGTACCGCCCGCACTTCGACCTCCGCCCACAGCAGCGCCGGCACATCCAGCGCCGCCGTGGTCAGCGCGGCGCACTGTCCACACCGGACGGCCAGCACGACGGCGCCGGCCGGTGCCGCCCTCTCCATCGCTGCCTCGACGGCCCCGGCTACCTGCTCGGGCAGCGCCCCGTCCGGCCAGTCGACGCAGCGGGTGAGCAGCAGTTGTCGTGCCTGCGGAGGGCTGCTGCCACCCAGCGCCACCAGGTCGAGAGTGGTCGGCAGCCGGAACGACACCGTCGAGTCATCCAGAGGGGTCTCGAAGACCGCTCCCCGGTCATATGTGGGCAGCTCGGCGATCGCGCCGATGTCGACCGGCACATCGAGTGGGTTCCTGCAGCCGCCGCAGTCGACGCTCGCCCAAACCTGGCTGCCTGCCAACTGCACGAGCAGTGCAGCCAGCCGCACGTCCCGGCTGCCGACATCCAGCCCTGCCGCCTCGTCGGCGGTTCGCCCTGTGCCGGCGGCTGTCAACGTCAGTGCCCGCCCGAGCGGGGGCTCGCCGGATCCGCGTTCCCATACAGAGATCAGGGTCGGCGGGATCGAGCCCAGCCACCGGCTCACCCGCCCGGCTCGACGAACGTCGGCTCCTGCGGCTCCGTCACCTCGTAGTCGCGTTCCCAGCCCTCGTTCTCCAGCTTGATGTGCTGGATCGCGACGGCGTTGGCGTTGGCGTCGAGGTCGGGCAGCGCCTGGTACTCCGACACCCAGCAGCGGAAGACCTTGTAGGCGATCGCGAGCTGGCCGGCCTCGTTGTAGACCTCGATGATCACGTCCTTGCGGAAGTCCTTCAGCGACACCTCGGAGCCGAGCCCGGCGCCGTAGTTCCAGACCTTGTTGGCCCACTGCTCGAAGTCCGTGTCGTGGGTGACGCCGCGCTCGAGCGTGATCGGCGTCGTACTCGGTGCGGCCGGGCGACTTCCGGCTGGTGCTCGGGTCGCCGCCGTCGCGGTGCTTGACCACCTCGGTGGTGCGCTTGAGCGCGCCGACCTTGCTGACCCCGGCGACGTAGCGGCCGTCCCACTTCACCCGGAACTTGAAGTTCTTGTACGGGTCGAAGCGCTCGGCGTTGACGGTGAATTGCGGCCATGGTCGTCCTCCTAGGCCTCGATCTGCGCCGGCGATCTGCTGGATCTGGATGACCACGAACTCGGCCGGCTTGCAGCGGGGCGAAGCCGACCAGGATGTTGACGATGCCCGAGGTTGATGGTCGTTCTGCGTGGTCGTCTCGCGGTCGCACTTGACGAAGTAGGCGTCCCGCGGGCGTGCGTGCCCTGGAACGCGCCCTGCCGGAACAGGTTCTGCATGAACGCGCCGACGTTGAGCCGGATCTGCGCCCACAGCGGCTCGTCGTTGGGCTCGAACACCACCCACTGGGTGCCGCGGTAGAGGCTCTCCTCGATGAAGAGCGCGAGCCGGCGGACGGCACGTACTTGTACTCGTCGGCCAGCTGTCGGCGCCGCGCAGCGTGCGCGCGCCCCAGACCACGCGGCCGATGACCGGGAACGTGCGCAGGCAGTTGACGCCGAGCGGGTTCAGCCGGCCGTTCTCGCCGTCGGTCGAGCGGTGACTCCAGGTCCGCGCATGCCGAGCAGCGCGGCGTCGATGCCGGCCGGCGCCTTCCAGACGCCGCGCGCGGCGTCGGTGCGGGCCATCACGCCGGCGACGGCGCCGCACGGGCACGAACGTGTCGATCCGGTTCGTCCGCCGCGGGTCGGGCTGCCGGACGCGGGGGAAGTACAGCGCGGCGTTGCGGGTCGCCCGTGCCGGTCAGGCCGAGGGTCGTCCAGTTGCGCGGCCGCGGTGTCGACCGTCCAGTCTGCCGGCGGGTCGACGATCAGCATCGCCCGGCGCTGCTCGCAGAACGCCAGCGCGGCCTGGTAGACGGCCGGCGACGTGTCCAGGTCGAACGTCGGCGGCGGGATGCAGAGCAGGTTGAACAGGTCCACAGTGTCCAGTGCCGCCAGCGCGGGACCTGTGTAGGCGGCGTCGTTCGGTGCGTCACCGTCGGCGCCGCCGGTAGCCCGGGCGGCGGCCGCGGCGGGCCGGGCGGGCGGGGCAGGCGGCACCGCCGGCGGCACCGCGGGTGGCGCGGGCACGACCACCCGGACGAGGTCCGACTCGGCGTCCAGCACCTCCCGGGCGTTGCGCGGGCTGTCGATCACGGTGAGGTTGCGGAAGACCTCCACGCTGCTGCCGCCCTGGCTCTCCGACGGCTCGTACCGGATGGTCAGGTTGAACAGGTCGGCGACGGCGACGCCGAAGCGGGTCGCGACGTCCGCCGAGACGTTCGTGTCCACGGTGGCGGTGATGTCGTTGCCCCACACGCCGCCGCCGGAGGCCTCCAGTTGCAGGCTGCCCAGGTCGATCGCCGCACGCACGGCGTTGTTGGTCAGCCTGACGATGATCGCCACTCCGCCGCCGTTGAGGAAGAAGCTGCGCACGGCGAAGCTCAGCGGGCTGCGCGGCCAGAGTCCACCGAAGACGCGCTCGAAGTCGGTGAATCCGTTGACGGTCTTCGGCTCGTTCTCCGGCCCCCACCGCGTCGGGCCGAGAAACGCGGTGATGGACGTGGCCACGCCGGTGATCGCCCGCACCCCGCTGGGGATCTCCTGTACGTAGACGCCGGGGTGCAACGTGGGGATGGTCATGTGCCCTCATCTCCGGCTCAGCTGCCAACGCCTGCTTTGCCGAGACGCTAGATCTGCTCTGTCACCCCTCCGTCACCCGGATCTCTCTGGCGCGTGATGCTGGCGTGACGCTGTACCGAAAGAGTGACTCCCGTCGCCGCTCCGGAGAGATGAGGCATGGGCTCAGGGCGAAGGCCCGTACGCCGAGCGCGAGTTTCACACTCCAGGACGCGAAGCCCAAGACCCATTCCGTCAAGTCGGCGGAATGACCATGTCAAACAATTGCAGCTGGTCCCGCTGACTGCCTGACCGAGTGAGCGAGGCGAGTCCCCCCGCACCTCGTCTCTGGCGAGATGTATTCGACCTGTCCCCCCCGACTCCTCCTGTCAAGCAGAGGAACGATGGCCGAGGCGCAGACCGCACAATCTGAATCCCGTTCGACCCGGTCGTGGCGGCCCGGCCGCCGGCTAGGGATCCGGCTGCGACGCTGGTGGAGCCGCACGGTGCAGCCGGCCGTCCGGGCGCGCCGCGCCCGTCGGCGTCATCTCTCCCGCGACCGAGACATAGAGCGTGGTAGCCGATGGCGGGCCGATCGAACCGGGAACCAGGCGCTCAGGTTGGCCATCTACCTGGGGGCATTCGCGCTGCTGGTGTGGATGGCCTACGCGATCTATGTGGTAGTGAGTCACGACCGCCATCCGGGCGTCGACATTGAGAAGACATGCAGCAGCGCCCCGTTCTCCTGCAGCGCGGTGGCCGGCGTCGTCGGTCCGCTGCTGTCGGTCGCGCTGGCTTCGGCCGTGTTCCTGGCCTTTCGGCTCCGCCGAGTGCGCCGGCCGTACGTGCAAACGGCCAAGAAGCGACCCCGGGACAGCGTGCCGACCGCGGGCCGGATCCTAGACGAGGTGGTGGGCCGCGACGAGCTGTGCAACGTGATCATCGCCGACCTCAAGCACCGCGCCACACGTCGGCCACACGTGATCGTCGGGGGTGTCGGAACCGGCAAGACGGCCGTTCTCGTCCGTCTCACCCAACTCCTGGCCGCACGGGGCGCCGTCCCGGTCGCGGTCCGCCTGCGGGACGCGAGGGAGACCTTGGACTTCCGGGACCTCGCCAGGCGGAGGTTCCTCGCCGAGGCTGACCGCGCTCTCCTGTCCGACGAGGAGGGCGCGAGGGTGTGGCGCCACCTGATGAAGGACGACCGCATTGTGGTGCTTGCCGACGGCCTTGAGGAGGCGTTGAGCGACGGGGACGGCCGCTCGGATCGGGACAACCTGATCCGGTTGGCGCTGCAGCGCGCGGGTCGAGAGCGGCTGCCGTTGGTGGTGGCGTCCCGGCCGCACGATCCGCTCCGGGGCATGGACGCGGCCATCATCGAGCTTGAGCCGCTGTCCGAGGAGGCAGCACTGCTGTACATCCGGAGCCGTCAGCCGAGCACGGACGAACGTCGACTTGACTGGGTGGTCGAGACGGCCGACGTCTCCGAGACACCGCTCTACCTCCAGATCACCCGCGAGCTGTACCGAAAGGGGCTCCTGGACCACGTTTCCCGCAACCCGGACGACCGGAGCTTCGACACCCGCAAGGTGGACCGGGCGGACTTGCGGCTGCGGCTGCTCCAGCAGTGGCGACGGGCACTCGAGCGGGGGGACCTCCTCCCCGACGTGCCGCTGACCCCGGAGCAAAGGCAGGCCACCGTGACCTGCCTGTCCGCGCTCGCCTGCCTCGGGCTCCAGCAGGACTCGCTCGAGGTAAGGCTGGACGACTTCGAGAGTTTGTACCAGGGACGTCGGGACGGACATCCAGTGCCGCTGGTGGACGAGCTGTCGCGGCGGCTGACCGGGCGGGACGTGCTGAGCAAGACCCTGACTGGAGAGGTCCGTCTCGCGGCGACACGAGGAATGGATCTGGACCTCGTCGAGGCGCGAGGAGAAATCGTCCGGTTCCAACACAGCATTCTCCAGTCCTATTTGGGAGCCGAATTCATCGGCCCTGCGATGGAGGACACGGGCTACCGGGAAGCAGCGCTTGCCCGGCCCGGCCGGGAGCTGTTGATCTCCCTCGTCCTACATTCCCGCGCCCAGGGGCAGCGGGCCGGGCGGCAAGGCGTCGCCTCCATCCGCTTGCCGGGCCGGCCAGGGCGCCGGCCGAACGAGCAGTCTCTCGCCCGTACCCTCCTTGAGGCGGCCAGGAGTCGTTCGGACGTCAAGGCATTGGACCTATTCGCCGCAGCCCTCCAGGTCGACGCGGTCGACAGAGAGCCGGAGCACGAGCGGATCGCCGAGGAGATCCGGCGGCGCTGGGTCGAGATCGAGGCCGGCGACCCGCGGACGCTCGCGGAGGCGAAACTGAACCTGGTGCACCGGTACGGCGAGACAATACGGATCATCGCCGACCGTCGCCGTACCGAGGGGCTGCCAGTCCGTCCCGCTTACCGACAGCTGTTCGAGCTCGTCCGGTGTGAGCGGGAATACTCTGTGCGGCTGGCTGCGGCCCAAGAGATCGGTGCCGGCGGCGACGAGGCCCTCACGATGCTCCAGGACCGGCTGGCTCCCCCGACCGCAGAGCCGCCGCGCCGGCGTGGGTCACCGACTCTCGTCCATCGCGGCGCGCAGGCGTCGGCTGCGGCTAGCGAGTCGGAGGTCGACGAACGGCGCCACCGGGAGTACGTCCTCAGGGCATGGGTGGTGCCTCTGCTGCTCGGGTCCGTCCAGACACCAACGGGCAGGGACGCCGTCGGCACGTACCTGACGAGCTGGCTCAGCTACGTCCGGTCGGCGGCGGCGCTCCGCGATGAGGCGGGGAGTGACCTCTCCTTGGAGGTGGCGCTGGCACAGGGATTCAAGTACGCCGCGAACCGCCGCCGCCGGCACCCACAAGCCCGCGAGGAGGCCAGGGCACAGCTGGCGGAGCGGACCGGGGAGATGCTCGGAGCCAGCGAGTTCTGGTTCACCCGGCTCATCTTGATTCAGGCGCTGTGCCTATGGCGGATGCCGGACCCGGCTGACGCGGAGCATCCGCCGCACCCCGACTTCCGTGCCATCGTCCGGCAGTGGGGTGCGGATCGGGAGAGCGGCACCGAGCACACTTTCGTCGCGGAGGTCCGCCGGCTTGCGGTCAGGGCGTTGGAAACCGGCCAGCCCGAGCGCTATCTGTGGATCGACGAGAGCGGCATCGTGTCCCGGATCGGCTCTCGGCCGACCGATCCCACAGCGCAGCGGAAACACAGGCTCTGGATCTCACCGTCCGCAGGGTGGACTGGCCTGGATCGGCGGGCGCAGCAGTTGGTGGCCGACGTCCTGCTGCTTTTGAACCTCGCCGAGCGGGGCTCGCCCGGCGACCGGGATCGACGCCTCTACCGGACGCGGCTGCCGGTGCTGCCGCCGTGCTTATCCTCGGACAGGTCGCCGCTCGACCCCACGAGGAGCGTCAGTGCCGCGCACTCACGGCCGGGCAGTAACTGCGCGCCCGGTTGCGCGTTCGGGTTATGCCCGTACCCGTACAAGGGTCAGCAGCATTATCGGCAAGAGCTGAGCGAGGCCTTCTGCCGGCGGCAGCAAAACCTCGTGCCCCGTTTGCTCCTCCGATCCCACCCCGCCCCTTGGCAGGGAGCCGTTCCAGCCGACCTGCGGCTGTTCTGGGGACAGATGGGTCAACCGAGGCCGGGGCCGGACGCCGGGCTAGTCGCCCGCCGCAGGGTCTCGTTCGGCCGCCGTCATTGAGGGAGGATTGCGATGCGACGCATAGGCTGGGCCGTGTCAACGGCCGTGCTGGCAGCGGTCGCCGTCTCTGTCTTCGTTGCCTTCCCCGCGGTCCGGGATTTCCTGCGGGACTACCGGTCGTGGTGGATCCTCGGCGTGCTCCTTGCCGGCCTGACGGTTGTGCTCTGGCTCCTGCGCATCCTACTCCGTCGACCTTGGGGAACTCCGTGGCGAGCGCGCGTCCTCACCGCGGCGGACGCGCTCGAGTACGAGCTTGCAGCATTGCCAGTTGGCCGGACGAAAGCCAATCAGGACCTCAAGCGGTCCGTCGACAACGCTGTGCAACATCACCTGCGGATCGCCCGGGAGGCGGCTTGGCCGCAGTCGGACCAGCGACTGCCGGTGGGTCGGCAGTTCTTGGACTGGTGGACCGGGGCCCCATGTGAAGCCGCCTACCTCAACCTGCACGAGGCCGAGATCATGGTGGCCCAGGTCCTCCCCGACGAGCAGATCGAGGCGGAGATCCCGGAGGCGCTCGCCCGACTGGAGACGATGGAGGTCACCGATCCGCGTCGCCGCGCGGCGGAGGCCCAGCTGAGTCCCGGGGGGCCGCGGACCTCTCGCCGAGCCGCCTTTCAGACGACGGTCAAGATTGGCCTGCAGCTCAAGGACCAGCAACACTCCCGGCTGCGGAGCTTCCGCAACGTCGTGCTGATCACCGCGCTGGGGCTGATGCTCCTCGTCCTCGCCGTGTGCCTAGTCGGCGCCTGGCAACCTGACGCCCTACCGATCTGCTTCGGCCCAGCGCCAACCTCCACCGGGGGCGGCGTTCCAGCGCCAGTGCAGGGTCCAACTGGAGTGGCCTGCCCGTCTGAGGAGGCGCCGCCAACGCCGGGGACCGTGGCCCGGCGTCTTCCGGCCCCGGGTGACGTCACTCTGGTGGCGCTCCTCGGAGTGCTGGGAGGTGGGCTGTCGAGCGCGCTGGCGATCCGCCATCTGCAGGGCTCCTCGACGCCGTACGACGTCCCAGTCGCCTTGGCCCTGCTGAAGCTCCCGTCCGGGGCGCTCTCGGCGCTGATCGGCCTGCTGTTCATCCGCGGTGGCTTCGTCCCGGGTCTGTCCCAGCTGGATAGCCAGCCGCAGATCCTCGCTTATGCGTTCCTCTTCGGTATCGCTCAGCAATTGGTCACCCGCCTCGTCGACCGCCAAGCCCAGGACATCCTGGCGAAGGTGCCAAGCAAGGAGCCGGTCACACCCAAGCCGGAGCCGTCGCCGCAGGGACCAGAGCCAGGCGCCCCATCGCGGCCGGTACAGCGGATCCTCGGCCGGCTCGGCGGATGAATGAGGGCAGCTGGTCGCTATACACGAGGCTATTACAAGGGATTGAGGTCGCTGCCTGTACGGGAAAGACATCCATGTCCGTCGGGCGTGCGTGCCGGTCGGACCACGATCTGCTGATAAGAAAGGAGCGAGGAGGCGACCGACGCTGGACGATTCATCGGGCGCCGTGGAAGGCGCTCAGAATGACGCAGAGCCTCACGCCGCTCAAGCTGGACTCGAGGTCCTCGGAGTTTGGTAGTACTGGCGATGACCCTGGGTGAAACTGTTGATGATGACCCGGGTGAAGCCGGGACGAGGCGACCGTCGGCGCCCTGGACGCCAGGCGTTCGGGTGGGACAGGTGGTTGGGTGGTGCCGCCACGACTTCGGTGATGTCGCCCATAGGTCGTCCAGTGACGACTGGTATCGCGACCAGCAGCTTGTGCAACTCGGACCAGTCGACGGTGCGCCGCCCTGCGACAAGTGGCTGGCCCGGTCGCGGCGAAGGGCCCGGCCGGGTTGGTCGACTGATCCAGCCGTGCGCATCGGCTGCCGGGCAAGACCTAGCCGGGCGCTTGAGTCCCCGGTGTTGGCGTTGCACTCGGCCCCTCCAGCTCGGACCGGCCCGGATGGGCCGCTGGTGGGCTTGAGCCCTCGGCGCTGTAGGCGGTGCTGACCCGGCCGTGAATTCCCGGCTGGTTACTGATAGACCGCGATGTTGTAGCGACTCTGCCCTCGCGCAGCCTTTACGGCAATGTGGAATGGCCCTGTCCAATTCGGCCTAATCACGCATGCCGCGTCACTGTCCGTATCATCGTCGTATGCTACGAGATTGTTGCCCTCGTCATACACGTAGAGGTCGAAGTCTACGCTTGGATCTGTAGGCTGAACGTAGATCCGATAGGAGACGCCGGCTTGCAACACAACGTCGAAATATTCGGATTCGCCTGGCGCTAAGACACCCGATCCAATCAGTGCCATTCCATCCTCCTTAAGAGGCTCTTCGCGGTGGATGGTGAGCGGCTGCGTGTCGTAGCGGGCTGAGGGAGGGGTGGCCTCCCACGCTGATCGGTGTCTAGGCGATCGTGCGGGAGGCCACCGGTGAGCGACGGTAGTTCGTTGTTGTTCGACCTGCCCGGGTTCCGGGTCGTGTCTTGCGAAGAGATCCCGGCAGACGGTCGGCGGGTCGTGGTGATGCAGGTCGCCGATGAACATGCCTGTCCGCGATGTGGAGTGCTGGTCGGTGGCAAGCCGTACGACGTGCGGGAGTCCCGGGTCAAGGACCTGCCGTTCGGGCACCGACCGTTGGAGGTGATCTGGCGCAAGCGCCGCTACCGCTGCGCCGAGCGGCGCTGCCCTCAGCGGGTGTTCACCGAGCGGTCCGGGCAGGTGCCGCCGCGGTGTCGGCTGACTGCTCGGCTGCGGACCCGGCTCGAGCAGGCCGCGTCCCGCTCGGCGCGGGCCTTGTCTGATGTCGCCGCTGAGTACGGGGTGTCCTGGTGGAGCGTGCACCGGGCGCTGGTCGGCGCCGCCGCCGCTCGCGCGGGCGGGCCGGTCCAGCCGGTGCGGATGCTCGGCTTGGATGAGACCCGGGCCCGGACGCCGCGGTGGACCTGGGACGCAGACCAGCCCGGCTGGCGGCTGTCCAACCCGTGGATGACCTCGTTCGTCGACCTGGACACCGGCCGGCCGGGGTGGCTGCTCGGGCTGGTCCCGGGCCGGTCCGGCGCGGCCGTGACGAGCTGGCTGGCGGCGCAGCCGCCGGCCTGGCGGGCCGGGATCGAAGTGGTCGCGCTGGACCCGTCGGCGCCGTTCGCCGCGGCGATCCGCCGGCTGCTGCCGCAGGCCACCATCGTGGTCGACCACTGGCATCTGGTCCGGCTGGCCAACCAGGCGGTCACCGAGGTCCGGCAGCGGATCGCCCGCGAACAGTACGGCCGCCGCGGCCGGAAAGCCGACCCGGCCTGGGCGCACCGGCGGCTGCTGCTGGCCGCCGGCGACCGACTCGGCCAGCACGGGCTGGCCCGGCTGCGACACGTGCTCGCGGTCGACGACCCGACCAACGAGATCGGCGCCGCCTGGGGCATCAAGGAACTACTCCGCCAGCTGCTCGCCGCCCCCACCGCCCACGACACCCGGCACCGGCTGTTCCGCTTCTACGACGCCGTGCTGGCCGCGGACATACCCGAGACCACCCGGCTGGCCGAGACCATCGCCACCTGGTGGCCAGCCATCGAAGCATTCCTGCGGCTACGGATCACCAACGCCCGCACCGAAGGCTCCAACCGAGTGATCAAGCAGCTGAAACGGGTCGGCTGCGGCTACCGCAACCAAGCCAACTACGAACGCCGTATCGTCCTGCACGTCGCCGCGAAGAACGCGGCGTGACACCGATCAACGAGGGAACGACATCACCCTCGAACGCGAAGAGCCCCTTAAGATCGTGGCGTCGCTACTTATCGGTGCCGGTGAGACACGGGCGATCCGCCCGAGTGTGACTTCGACGTCGTCTGCCGCTGGTCGGCGATCAAGTGTGGGCGGCTAATCTCGACGGACTGCTGCCTGCCGCCTTTCTGCGCCACGTGCATTAGCTCGTGGCCAAGCTGGCTCGGTCGAGCCGCAGTCGATGAGGTATAGCGCGCCACGAGAGGGTCGCTCTCGGTGAAGCGCTGTGCACTCAGCGCCGGCCCTCGCTCAACGGCCGGGCGCCACCGGCCATGCATTGGCGCTCACTCCTCGTTCGGATTGGAGGCGGCTCGGTAACTCCGCGCCCAACATGCCAGCGCTCTGTCACCATGGCGTCACCATCTCCCCACATCGACGCTTGGTCGTCGCCCTGGTGAGGTTCTCCCAAGATCGTGGAGGCATGGCCTATAAGGAGGGGCTCTTCCGAGGCACGCCGGCAGTTCGCCCGCCGAGTTCCGTGAAGGTCGTGTGTGGATCGTCCGGAAGGCCGGCTGGCCGATCACGCAGGTAGCCCGGCAGCTGGAGATCGCCGCCGGACTCGAGGGAGCACCGAAGGCGTATTCAACTGATCGTCGCAACACCTCGATGATGAAAAGTTGCGAGGAGACGACGACGTCGGTACGTGTGGGCGGGGTCCGACTGCGATGCGGTCACCCGGGCGGCCGCGACGAGAGCGGCCGCGGCGTCGAGAAGATGCTCGCGGGTGTCCAGAAACAACAGCGTCGGAGCCTGCGCAGTGCCTGGATCGCCGGGGTCGTGCCGAAGGGTCTGATGCGTACTTTCGGTTCGTCCTCTCGAGGCTCTTCGGGTTATTGGTCCCGCCGGAAGGGGTAAATGCGGTCGATATAAGCGGGAGGGCACGAACGGGTGGGATGCATTGGCCGTCCACTTGGATCATCTTGTGGTCTCAGTTCTGGTCTCAGTTGACCGTCGTCCGCCGAAGTCCGCCGGCGTCCGTTGTCAGCCGCTGGACTGGGCTATCCGGACGTCGACGGACGTCGGCGCACGTTGGAGCTGCTGGCTCGTAATGAGTAGGTCGTTGGCTCGGCCGCCACATCTCTGAGGGCTCGCGGCGGGGGCGCGTGCTCCGGCGGCCCGAGTCCGTCCGCGGCTGATCATGGCGACCTCGGGCTGCGGGGTGCCGACACATGCCGACCACCAGCGCACCAGACCGCACCGTGCGGCGCGGCCTGGTTGCACTGGTAGTTGCAGTTCGCGGGTGTCAGCGGGGGTACGCCGACATACGGAGCTGCAGGTCAGAGCGCCGGCGGACGTCGGCGGACACCGGTTGTCCGCACTGCTAATGCGGTTGGGGGCTCAAACCCCCTCCCGGGTTCGAATCCCGGAGCCTCCGCATCTCTTACCTGCACCGCGCGAGTGGCCGTCGTCGGGCGATCCCGTTGCCGGCGGCCGCGGAGTGGCGTGCCGGATCGACTGCCACTCCGCGGCCACCCCCCGTCACGGCGTGGACGGTTGGATGTTCTGGTTGAGACGGAACAGGTTGTCCGGGTCGTACCGGTCCTTGACCGCGACCAGGCGCTGGTAGGTCGCGGGCGGGTACGAGGCGCGCACCCGGTCCGTGCCGCCCTCACCCGTGAAGTTGACGTAGGCCGGACCCGATCCGAGCGCGCCCGGGATGGCGCGGGCCCAGTCCCGGACGGTGTCGAAGTGCTCCACGGTCGGCGTGCGGGCGACCACGTTGACGATGAACTCCTGGTCGCGGGTCGCGAATGCGGTGGCATCCGACGGCACCCGGGCCATGGCGCCGCCGAGGTGGTGCACGTGCAGCTCGGACAGCGGGTTGGGCACCCCTCGGTACGCCGTGGTGAGCACCTGCATCACCGCGTCGTCCAGCGCGGGGACGAACGCCGAGTTGAAGTAGTTGTGCAGGCCCCGCGGGTAGAGCGGGTCGATCAGCGACTGCATGGTGCGGTAGGGCATCGGCCCGAAGAGGTCGACGATGGGCTCGGCCAGATGCCGGAACGGGCTGGTGGCGGCGTCCCCGTCATCGAGGGCGCCGGACCACATGCCCAGCACCGCGACGACCGGCTTGCCGTGGACGGCCTCCGGCAGGAACGGCGCCGGTGGGGCGGTGGTGAGGTTGAGCACCGTGGTGAGCCCGTCGCCGGCCTGCGCGCAGGCGTCGCGGTATCCGCTGAGCACGGCGTCGGCGGCCTCGCCGTGGTAGAACACCGCGCCGGCGAAGACGGTGGGCCCGACCTCGTGCAGCGCGAACTCGAACGCGGTGACCACCCCGAAGTTGCCACCGCCGCCGCGCAGCGCCCAGAACAGGTCCGGGTGCTCCTCGGCACTGGCGTGGACGAGCTGCCCGTCCGCCGTGACGACGTCGGCACCGACCAGGCTGTCGCAGGTCAGGCCGCACCGACGGAGGAGCCAGCCGACCCCGCCGCCGAGGGTGAACCCGGCGATCCCGGTCGTCGACACCAGCCCTCCGGTCAACGCGAGCCCGAATTCCTGCGTCTCCTGGTCGAGGTCGCTCCACAGGCAGCCGGCCTGGGCGACGACCCGGCGAGCGGCCGGATCGACCCTGATCCCCTTCATCGGGGACAGGTCGAGGACCACCCCACCGTCGGTGGTGGAGAAGCCCGGGATGCTGTGCCCGCCGCCGCGCAGTGCCAGCGAGAGTCCCTCGCTGCGGGCGAAGTCGACCCCGCGTATCACGTCGGAGACGCCGGCACAGCGGATGACGAGCGCCGGCCGCCTGTCGTGGGCGGCGTTCCAGATCGACCTGGCCTGGTCGTAGTCCTCGCTGGCCGGCGTCACCAGCTCTCCGTGCAGGCCCTCGGCGAGCTCGGCCAGAGTTGCTTCCCCGACGGCCTCGATGCCGGTGTCTGTCGTGGTCATGCCGTGTCTCCCTCACGTCCGCGTACTGCCGTGGTTGTCGTTCTGGACGCTAGGAGCGGCGACTCAACAGGCCCTTAGCACGCCTTAGCGGATCCCGGCGAGGACAGCGGCGGCGCGTTGCCGACCGGGCTGGTGCCGCATCTGGACGAACAGCCGCTCCGCCTCGGCGGCGTGCCGGCGGGCGGTTGCGCGGTCTCCCTGCTCGGCCGCCAGCTGGCCGGCGAACGTGAGCACCAGGGCATCCATGCGCCGATACCCCTGCGGGTGGAACACGTCGACGGCGCCCTCGGCCAGCGCCCGGGCCGCCCGGGTCTCACCCGCGACGAGCTCGACGACCGCGAGGTCGAGGAGCACGCCCGCCTCGCCCGGCCGGTCCTCGATGGCCTCCACGCGGGCCAGCGCCGTCCGCACCGACTCGCGGCCCCGGTCGACGTCCCCCGCCGCGGCCTCGGCCAGTCCCCGGTTGGCGAGGGTCAGCGTGACCCCGCGCCGGTCGCCGATCTCCTCGCGGAGCCGCAGCGCCTCGGCGAGGTGGCCGACCGCATCCGGGCTCCCGAGGTCGCGCTCGAGGCAGCCCAGGTGGTTCAACGCGAGCGCGAGCCCGGCGGCGTCGTCACGGGATCTGAACGTCTCCACCGCGGCCTGCAGCGGCACCAGCGCCGCCCGGGGCCGCGAGGCAACCCGGTGTACCGAGCCGAGCGCACTCTGCACGTAGCCGATTCCTTGGCGGGCGCCGACCCGCAGGCCGAGAAGCGCGGTCTCCTCGAACACCGGCGCCCAGCCGGTGCCGACGGCCATCGGGGAGATGCAGATCGAGGCGCCGGGGAAGAAGGGCGGCACGAGCGGATCCACGCGCGCCAGCCGATCCAGGCATGAGGTCAGCTCCTTCTCGGCGCCGACCAGGTCCTCCCGGGACAGCGCGGTCAGCCCGGCCAACCACTGCGCGGCCGCCTCGAGCTCGACCCGCTGCAGCCGCGCTCCGGCCGCCGCTGACTCCCGCGCCGTCGCCGCCGCCGCATCCAGGTCGCCCGCCAGCCAGGACAGGAAGCCGACGAACAACCGGCCGAGGACCAGCTCCTGCTCCGGCGCGGCGAGCAGCTCCGGCAGGCCGACGGCGTGCCGGCCGAGTTCGGTGGCGCGGTCCAGGTGGCCGAGCCTGATCTCCAGCACCGCAAGGCCACGCAGCGCCGCGGCGCGGAGCGGACCGGTGTCCGATGCCGCGTCCAGCGCGCGGCGCAGCCAGTCGACGCCCTCGACGTAGTGCCCGCGGGCCATCCAGAACCGCCAGAGGCTGACCGCCAGCACCAGCGCGTCGTCCGGCGCGGCCTCGAGTGAGTACGCCAGGGCGGCCCGCAGGTTGCCGCGCTCCAGGTCGAGCAGCTGGGGCCGCTCGGCCGGCGTCGTCGCCGACCCGTCCAGGTCCTGCTGGGCCGCCAGGTCGCGGAAGAAGTCGCTGTGCGCCTCCCGGAGGGCGGCGGTCTCGCCGGCCGACCGCAGGCGCTCCGCCGCCAGTTGCCGGACCGTGTCCAGCAGCCGGTAGCGGGAGCGCCCGGTGAGACGGTCCACCTGCACCAGCGACTTGTCCACCAGCCGACCGAGCACGTCGAGCACCTTGTCGGCCGGAACCGGTCCCCCGGCGCAGACCTGTTCGGCCGCCGGCAGGGTGCAGCCACCTTCGAACACCGCGAGACGGTGCAGCAGGCACTGCTCTTCGGCGGTGAGCAGGTCGTGACTCCACTCCAGCGCGGCACGGAGGGTGGCGTGCCTGGTCGCGGTGCCGGGCCGGCCGAGGACCGACAACGCGTCGCCGAGCCGCTCCGCGATCTCCACGGGCTCCAGGTATGCGGTCCGGGCCGCGGCGAGTTCGAGCGCCAGCGGCATCCCGTCGAGCCGGCGGCAGATCTCGACGACGGCGGCGGCGTTGCTGCGGTCCAGGGTGAAGTCCGGGCTGAGATCGTGCACCCGGTCGAGGAACAGTCGCACCGACGCCAGCCCGGCGAGAGTCTCCGGGTCGGTCTCCGCGCCGGGCTCCGGCAGCCCGAGCGAGGGCACCCGCAGCACGACCTCGCCGTCGACGTGCAGCGGCTCGCGACTGGTGGCCAGCACGGACACACCGGGGCAGTGGGCGCGCAGGGTGGTGGCGACCCGCGCACACTCCTGGAGAAGATGCTCGCAGTTGTCCAGGATCAGCAGCAGCCGGCGGCGGGCGAGCTGGAGGGTGAGCGCACGGAGCGGATTCCGGCCGGCGGCCGGGGGGAGGCCCATCGCGACCGCGACGGTGTCGGCGACCAGGTGCCCGTGCCGGACCGGGACGAGGTCCACGAACCACGCGCCGTCGGGCATCGTGGCTGCCTCGAGTCGGGCGGCTTCCTCCGCCAGCCGGGTCTTGCCGGCGCCGCCCGGGCCGGTCAGCGTGAGCAGCTGGGTGCGCCGCAGCAGCCGGCGCACCTGGGCGATCTCGCGATCCCGCCCGACGAAGCTGGTCACCGCCGGCGGCAGGTTGCCGCCGGCCGTCGGGAGGACGTCGCCGGGCTCCGCCGCCCCGGTGTCCGCGCTGCCCACCAGGAGCTCCCGGTACAGCTGCCGGGTCTCCGGGTCGGGGTCGGTGCCGTAGGCCGAGCGCAGGTCGTCCCGGGCCCGCTCGTACCGCTGCAGCGCGGCGGACCGGCGTCCGGCCGCGCCGAGCACCCGCATCAGCGAGCGCAGCGCCGGCTCGTGCAGCGGGTCTGCCTGCAGTGCGAGCTCCAGCACGGCCTCGGCCTCGGTGAGGTTCCCGTCGGCCCGGGCCGCGTCGCCCAACCGGACGAGAACGTCCCGATGCAGGGCGTGCAGCGCGTCCCGCGGATCTCGCACCCAGGTCTCGTACCGGTCGTCCGGGAGCAGCTCGCCGCGGTACGCCGCGTGCGCCGCCCTCAGTTCATCGGGGTCGCCGCTGTCCAGCGCCGCTTCCGCCTGCGTACGGAAGCGCGCCGCGTCGACGTCGACGAGCCCGCCGGCCAGGAGGACGACGACCTGGTCCCGAAGCTCGAGCACGCCGTCGGTTCCCTCACCTGCGAGCGCTCGCCGGGCCGCGTGCAGGGCCTGGTGCAGGTTGTTGGCGGCCGCCGATGGTGCGAGGTCCGGCCAGAGCAGGTCCAGCAGATACTCGCGGTGCAGCCGCTGGGTCGGTTCCAGCGCGAGCAGCTTGACCACGGTCCGCGCCTTGGTCAGCCGCCACCGGGATGCGTCGACCGGACGACCGCCGACCTCGACGCCGAATCCCCCGAGCAGCTGCACGCGCATGTGGTCGCCCCGACCGGCAGCATAGCGCCCACCCCCCGAGCCGGTCGCCCGCACGACGGAGGTGGGATCGAAGGAGAAGCACGGACACTGGGCGGGTGGTTGTCCGGCCGGCGGTTCGTTCCGGGCTTGCCGTGGGCGCGGCGGCGCTCTACGCGGGGGTGGCCTCGCTGTCGCGGCCGTTCAGCGGTGCGGCGGTCGTGGCGGTCGCGGTACCGGTGGCGATCGTGCTGGTCCGGAGTCGGCGACGCCGGCCGGCGGTGCCGTTGGATGTCCGGTTGCGCCGGACCGCGGTGGCGTGGGGAGCGGCGCTCGGCGTGGCGACCGTCGTGGAGCTGGTGGCGTTCGTGCGGCAGCCTGCGTACGACGTCGCCTCTCCCGCGCTGCCGACGCTCTCGGTGCTGCTGGACCCGTTGACCAGCGCGGGCCCGACCCGGTTCCTCGCGTGGTGCGGGTGGCTCTGGGTCGGCTGGGAGCTGGCGCGGCGATGACGGTGCGCGGGCTCGTCATCGGCGCCTACGCGGTGCTGGCCCTGGCGGCGGTGGTACTCGGGCTGACCGGGCGGGCGGGGAAGCTCGGCCTCGTTCCGGTCGCCGTACTGGTCGATGGCGTGCGCGCCTCCCGGGCGGGCCGGCTCCTGGTCGTCGCCGGCTGGGCCTGGCTGGGGTGGCACCTGCTGGCCCGTTGACCGGCGGGCAGCGCCGGTCACCCGGCACTTTCCTTCGCATCGTCGACGCCCGTGCCCGCGGCACCTTGCCCCGTTCGGCTCGGGGTCGCACATGCGCGGGATCCCGGGCGACTACTCCTCGCCGTCCCGGTTCGTGCGGGCGGCGTACGTCAACGCGCACTACCCGGAGAAGGCCAGCGAGGAGGAGAACGTCAGCCGCGCGTTCCACACCCTGCAGCAGGTCGCGATGGCCGACCACGCGTCCGAGGGGACGAAGCTCGCCGTCATCTAGACGACGGCGCGCCGAGACGGTCGGCGCCACCGGGTGCGGTGGTGTTGTTTCGCCGGCGGCCGGGCGGTAGCCGCCGTCCGCGGCGAGGCCGGTGCCGGTGGCTGGACGGACCGGGCGATGCTCACCGCGCGCGCTCGACGACGGTCGGCGTGGTGACGACGTAGAACAGGAACGCGGTGCGGCCGGCCGGCGACCGCTCGGCCGGGATCGGATGGTCGGCGAACCACGCCAGGTACCGCTCGTAAGCGGCCTCGTCGGCGAAGTGCATCTCGGCGATCCGATAGAAGCCGGGGTCGCCGGGGATGGGGACGTTCCCGGTCGCGTACGGCACCGCCCGCTCGACCTTGTTGAAGACAAGCCGGTCCACGTGCGGGTTGGCGAGGATGTCCGGCGCGTGGATCTCGAACAGCCAGCGCTCGTAGTCCTCCTCGCTGACCCCCGGCGCGATCTGGTACCCGAGAATCGTCTTGATCATGTCGGCTCCTCGACGGTCCAGGTGAACGATTCAGCCCCGCGGCCGAAGCCCTCGACCCGCACGCGTACCGGACGCACGTGGATGCCGGCGAGCTCGGCGCGCACGTTCTCGTCGCTGCGGGCCGGCGCCCCGGTCAGGCCGAGGGCTCGCTGCCGCGCCGAAGCCCGCTGGTAGCAGGCAACGGTCCGGTCGCCGTCCATCTGCTCCGCGATGCCGCGCAGCAGCACGACCCTCGGGACGAGCAACCCGAAGTCGAAGACGGCGGGCCGATCGTTGCTGGAGCCCGGTGCCGGGGAGCCGACCCACACCAGCTCCAGCCGCGGGTTGTGACGCAGCTGCGCGAGCCGACGATGGACCTTGCGCTGGACCAGGTCGACCGACCAGTCGTCGTTCACCTGCGCGCCGACGGTCCGGGCCACCGGGAAACCCTCCGCGGTCACCGTGATCAGCTGCGCGAATCCCGCTTCTTCCCGCAGGAACCGCATGGCTTCCGGGGCGACCTCGCCGGTCACGGCCCGGCACCGCGCGCGGCCGCCGCGTCCTCCGCGGCGAGCAGCGCCAGTCCGAGCGCCGGGAGCAGACCGTTGCCGGCGAGGTAGCCGCCGGCGCCGTGGCCGGAGATCCCCACCGCCGCACCACCGGACGCGTAGAGCCCGGGGATCCGTGACCCGTCCGGACGCAGCACGGCCGCGCCGGCGTCGACCCGCAACCCGCCCTGGGTGTGGAAGAGCGCGGGCGCGACGCGTACCCCGGCGTACGGCGGCTCGAGCGCCTTCTCCCACTGGGTGCGGCCGAACGCGTCGGGCTGCTCGCCGCGGGCAGCCGAGGCGACGGCGTCGAGCGTGGCCGCCAGGGCGTGCTGGTCGACCCCGACCGCCGCCGCCAGCGCGGCCGCGTCGTCCGCCCAGCGCAGCGCTCCGGCGTCGACGGTGGCGCGGAAGTCGTCGAACGCCAGGCAAGCGTCGTGCACGCGCCGGTCCAGCACCAGCACCGCTCGCCCACCGGCCTGGTCGAGCACCGTCCGGGCGTACTCGGAGTAGCCCACGGTCTCGTCGCCGAACCGCTGCCCGCGGTCGTTGACGAGGAACCCGCCGTGCATGACCGTCGCCCAGCCGACGAGCGTTCCGGCCGGCACCGCGAGTGCGGCGTGCCCCTGGTACGCGTCGAGGAAGGCCGTGTCGGCGCCCAGCCGCTCGCCGATGCGCAGCGCGTCGCCGGTCGACTCCGCACTGCCGTGGTAGACCGCCCCGGCGATCTCCGGGACGTGCCGGCGGACAAGGTCCGCGGCGGCGCCGTACCCGTTGGTGGCGAGCAGGACCGCCCGCGCGCCGATCGTCTCCGTCCCGCCGTCCGGATAGGACACCACGACCCGGTCCACGCCGTCCGGGCCGGTCCCCACGTCGGTGACCCTGGCCGGCGCCAGCAGGTCGATCCGTCCGTCCGCGCGCGCCCGGTCGACGAGCCCGCCGAGCAGCCGCGCGCCCGAACGCCCGGGGACGGTGTGGCAGCGCAGCCGGCTGTGGCCGGGGTAGGGGAAGTCGGTCACCAGGCTGATGGGCAGGCCGAGGTCGTCGGCGAGCCAGGTGACGAGCCGTCCGCTGACGCCGGCGAGGGCGTGCGCGAGCGTGGCGTCGGCCTCTCCCTCGGTCTTGCGCATGATGTCCTCGACGAACACCGCCGCCGAGTCCTCGATCCCGGCGTCGGCCTGCCATCGCGTTCCGGCGCCCGGCACCATCGCGGTGGACATGGCCGTGTTGTTGCCCCGGACGAAGTGCTCGCTGGCCTCGACCACGAGCACGCTCAGCCCGAGCTGGGCCGCCCGGAGCGCGCCGGCCAGACCGCCGCCGGCGCCGGCCACGAGGAGATCGGGTCCGTCGCCCGTCATCGGACGGCCGCCGGGGCCCGCGGCGTCAGGCCCGACTCGGCGACCAGGCCGAGCACCCGCAACGCCGTCGCGGTCGGGTCGACGATCACCGGGCCGGACCGGTGTGGCTGCAGCTCGACGGCCGAGCAGCCGTTGACGACCG
The DNA here is from genome assembly GCA_963728945.1 of uncultured Actinomycetota bacterium. Classification (GTDB taxonomy): domain Bacteria; phylum Actinomycetota; class Actinomycetes; order Mycobacteriales; family CADCTP01; genus CADCTP01. The sequence continues at coordinate 981,832 of CAVSMA010000001.1, forward strand.
TGGCCACGGGCAGGTCGCCCACCGCGCGCCCGATCGCATCGGCCCAGGCAGAGTCGTCGGGGATGCTCGCGACGTCGAGTCCCAGCACCCGGACCTCGGTGAGCCGGTCGGCCAGGCCGTAGTGGCGCACCTTGGCGGTCAGCTCGGCCGCGATGGCCTCGTTGCGGGTCAGGGCGGCGAACCGTGCCCCGGTGCCGGCGAGCAGGTGAGCGGTGAGGCTGAGGATGCCGACCAGCGGAACGGGCGGGTCGGCCCCGACACCCACCCCGGGGTCGAGGACGCAGTCGGGCAGGACGACGTCGAACTCCTCCGCGTTCGTGCGCCGCGCCTCGGCTACGACGAGCCGCTCGGAGCGGCGGACGTCGTCCTCCGTCTCGAGTGCGCGGGGCACGTCCGGCCCGTCCTCGAGGTCGACCAGCGTGACCTCGACCGCGGCCGGGCTCAGCCGGCGGTACCGGCGCTGCCGGCGGGCGAGCTCGGTGACGCCAACCCGGATGGGGGTGATCGCTCGGATGCGCACGGGGTCCTCCGTTGGCGATGGCGGGACGGGTCAGGTCCCGAGGTAGGCGCTGCGGACCCGCGGGTCCTCGATGAGCGCGGGTCCCTCGCCCGTCATGGCGATCGTCCCGCTCTCCAGGACGTAGGCGCGGTCGGAGATCTTCAGCGTGTGCGCCGCGTTCTGTTCGACGATGAGGACGGTCACGCCGGCGTCGCGGATCCGGGTCACCGCCTCGAGCACCGAGGTCACCAGGTTCGGCGCGAGGCCGATCGACGGCTCGTCGAGGGTGAGCAGTCGCGGCCGGGCCATCATCGCGCGGCCGATCGCCAGCATCTGCTGCTGGCCACCGGAGAGCGTGTCGGCCCGCTGGTCGCGCCGCTCGTCGAGGATCGGGAACAGCCGCATCACCTCGTCGAGGGCTGTGCCGATCTCGTCCCGGCCCCGGGTGTAGGCGCCCATCTGCAGGTTCTGCATGACGGTCAGCGGCCCGAACAGCGCCCGCTCCTGGGGCACGTGCACCAGCCCGCGGCGGACGATCCGGTCCGGGCGCACGCCGTCGATGCGCTCGCCGTCGAAGACGATCCGCCCACCGGTGACCGGCAGCATGCCGGAGACCGCCCGCAGCGTCGTCGTCTTCCCGGCGCCGTTCGCGCCGATCAACGCCACGATCTCGCCGGACCGCACCTCCAGGTCGATCTCGTGCAGGATCTGTAGCCGGCGGTATCCGGCCGAGACGCCGTCAAGCCTCAGCAATGAGGAACTCCTCACCGAGATAGGCCTCGACGACCTTGCGGTCGGCCGTCACCTCGTCGGGCGTGCCCTCGGCCAGCACCTCTCCCTCGTGCAGCACCACCACCCGTTGCGACAGCGCCATGACCGCGGCCATGACATGTTCGATGAAGACGACCGTGACGTGTTCGGCGGCCAGCGAGCGGAGCAGCTCGATCAGCGGCAGCCGCTCGGTCGGGACCAGGCCGGCGAGGACCTCGTCGAGCAGCAGCATCCGAGGCTGGACCGCGAGGGCACGCGCGAGCTCGAGTCGCTTGAGCCCGGCGGTCGACAGCACGCCGGCCGGCCGGTCGCGGAAGCCGTCGAGACCGACCCGGTCGACCACTTCGGCCGCCGCGTCCCGGGCCGCCGCGCGCCGGCGGTGCCGGGCGTGCGTCGCGATCGCCACGTTGTCGAGCACGGTCATGCTCTCGAACGGGCGCATCAGCTGGAAGGTGCGGACCAGACCGGCTCGGGCCACCCGGTGGGCCGGCCAGCCGGTGATGTCTCGGCCGTCGAACACGATCCGCCCCGACGAAGGCGGGAGCTGGCCCGCGATGACCGAGAACAGCGTGGTCTTGCCGGCCCCGTTCGGTCCGATCACCCCGACGAACTCGTCCTCGTCGGCCCGCAGCGACACGTCGTCGAGTGCCCGCAGCCCGCGGAAGGACTTCGAGACGCTCTCGACCTCGAGCAGGCTCATGCCCGCTCCTCGGACAGGCCGGTCCTCGCAAGCTCGGACCGCCCGGCCCTCGTCGCTGGGCCCAACGAAAACGCTTCGCGTTTCCGCCGGGGACCCACGCCCCGCTCGCGCTGCGAGCCCTCGCGCTCGCTCATCCGCAACCTCGCCCGGATCGATCCGTAGATGCCCCTGGGCAGGAACAGCACGATGAGGATCAGGAGCACCGCGTAGGTCGCGACGTCGAGCCCGCTCCGGCCGGACAGGAAGGACAGCACGGACGGCGGGTCGCGCAGGATCGAGGCGGTGATCTCGGAGAGCGGGCCGATCACGGCGGCGCCGATCACCGGACCCCAGATCGTGCCGATCCCGCCGATCACGGCCGGGACGATGGCTTCGACCGAGACCTGCGCACCGAACGCGAGGTCGGGGCTGACGAACAGGAAGTACTGGGTGTAGAAGCCGCCGGCGAGCGCGGTGATCGCGGCGCTGATCGCGACCGCGGCGAGCTGGTAGCGCATGATCGGGATGCCGAGAGATGCGGCTGCCGTCTCGTCGTCGCGGATCGCCATCACGTACTGACCGAGCCGTGACCCGACGAACAGGATGTTCACCGCGACCGCGACGGCGAGGATGCCGAGCACGATCCAGAAGTAGTTGTGGCTGCCGATCGGGAACTGCATCTTCGCCCACGAGCCGCCCGGCACCAGCGGGACGTTGAAGCCCCTGGTCTTGTTCAGCGCTTCGACGTTGGACGTGAGCAGCAGCAGCATCTGCGCGAACGCGAACGTCGCCAGCGCGAAGTATGCCCCCTTGAGCCGGTAACGCAATGAGAGGTAGGCGACCGCCACGCCGAAGACGGCTGCGAGCACCGCGCCGACGGCGATCCCGATCCACGGCGACACCCCGTGCTCCACCAGCAGGTACGCGTCGGCGTACGCGCCGATCCCGAAGAACGCGGCGTGCCCGAAGCTGAACATGCCGCCGAAGCCGCTCATGATGTTCCAGCCGACGGCCATCACGGCGAAGATCAGCGTGCGTACGGCGACGCTCTCCCGCGCGGCGGGCAGGACGTACGGCAGCAGGGCGACCAGCACGACGCCGACGACCAGGACCGTCCAGTTGCCCAGCCACGGTCGGGCCTTGACGGTCACGGCCGCCGGTGCGCTGGTGGTCACTGCGGGCTCCCGAAGAGTCCTTGCGGGCGGAAGAACAGCACGACGACGAACACCACGAACACGAGCAGGGTCGCGCCGGTCCCGGGGAAGTAGAGGCCGCCGACCGTCTGCACCAGGCCGATCACCAGGCCGCCGACCAGGGCGCCGCCGATGCTGCCGAGCCCGCCGAGCACGACGATGACGAACGCGAGGATGGTGAACTGCTCGCCGGCCGTCGGGGTCAGGGTGAGGAAGGGCAACACCAGGCCCCCGGCCGCGCCGACGCAGGCCGTCCCGAGCCCGAAGGTCAGCGCGTAGACGCTGCGGACGTTGACGCCCACGAGCTGCGCGCCCTGGGCGCTGGCGGCGACGGACCGGATCGACAGTCCGAGCCGGGTCCGGCGGAGGATCGCGGTCAGGCCGAGCGCGAGCAGCACCGCCCCGAGGAAGGCGATGACCCGCGGGATCGGCGCGACCGCGCCGAACACGTGCAGGTTTCCTTCGAAGGGAGCGGAGACCGACTTCGGTTCCCCGCCGAACCCGAGCAGCAGCAGGTTGGCGATGAGCAGCGCCAGACCGAGGGTCACGAGCAGCTGCCCTTCGGTCTCGCCGGCGCCCATGAGCCGGTTGAGCATCGTCGACTGGATGAGGTAGCCGATGCCGAACAGCACCGGGATGGTGACGAGCGTCGCGACGTAGACGTCGAGGCCGGCCGAGGAGACCAGGACGTAGGCGACGTACATGGCCAGCGTCAGCAGCGTGCCCTGGGCGAAGTTGACGATGCCGAGCACACCGAAGATCAGCGTGAGCCCCATCGACACCAGGCCGTACACGCCACCGAGGAGGATCCCGGTGACGATCGCCTGGGTCACGAGCTGATGGCTCCGGCCGCCGACGGCATAGACCAGGGCGAGGGCGACGACGACGAGCGCGAGGACGACGGCGGTGAGCAGCACGGCCGACCGGCGGCGCACCGCCGGTCGCCGCGGGGACGACTTGCGGCTGCTCACCGCCGTGTCGGTCATCGTGTCCTCAGTGGACATCCTCCGCCGACTCCCGGTCCGCGATCACGCGGCCGCCGGGACGGCCGGCCAGGTCAGCTCGACGGTCTTGAACTTCTCCGGGAAGACCTGCTCGACCTTGCCGGACAGCACCTGCATCACGATCGGGATCGCGTTCTTGTTCTGGCCGGTGTCGTCGAAGCTGATCGGCCCGTCGAAGGCGAGCAGCGGCTGGTCGACGGTGACCTTGGAGATCGCGTCCCGCAGCGCCTTCGGGTCGGCGTTCTTGCCGTCCTCGAGTGCCTTCGCGATCACCTGGACCGCCTGGTAGGACAGGATGGCCGCGGTCTGCATCGGCTCCCCGTACTTCTGCTGGAAGCGCTGCCGGATGTCCTTGACCGCCGAGCTGGTGGCGTCGAAGTGGTAGTTGGCGCTGAGGATGTTCTCCCCGGCCGGGCCGGCCGCCGCCGGGAAGCGCTCGTCGTCGAAGCCGCCGTTGGCGATGCCGTAGACCGCCTTCACCTTCGGCTTCAGCGCGTTGATCGCCTTGGCGACCAGGAGGCTGTCCGGGAAGTAGCCGGTGACCACGATCGCGTCGGGGTTGACCGCGACGGCCTGGCTGACCTGGGTCGTGGCGTCGTTCATGGCCAGGTCGTAGGTGACTTCCTTGGCCACCGAGATGCCCTTGGCGGTCGCCTCCTTCTGGAACGCCGTGAACACGCTGCCCCCGAAGTCACCCTCGACGTGGATGTAGGCGACGGACTTGATCGGCGACTGCTGCTGCTCGCCGATCGCGGCCAGGTCGTCGGCGCCCTTCGTGCCCATGCTCGTCGCGTCGGGCTGCACCCGGAACGTGTACTTGTAGCCCTGGTGGAGGATCTGGTCCGCGACGGCCACGTCGATGACGAGCGGCACCCCGCTGCGCTCGGCGACCGCGGCGACGTTCTGCGTCACGTCGCTCTGGTAGGTGCCGACGAGGGCCGCGGCCCCGGACGACGTCAGCCGCTGGGCTTCGCTCTGGCCGACCTCGGGCTTGCCCTGGGTGTCGCTGGAGGACACTTTGAGCTTCGCGCCGCCCATCGACTTGATCCCGCCGGCGGCGTTGATGTCGTCGACGGCCATCTTCACGGCGTTGTCCATCGGCTTGCCCGCGCCGGCGAGACTGCCGGTCAGCGGGTGCAGCGAGCCGATCGTGACGGTCTCGTTCGATCCGGACGTGCCGCCGGATCCGGACGAGCCCGAGTCCCCGCACGCCGCGGCAGCCAGGCTCAGTGCCGCCAGGACTATGACGTAACCCCGGTACCTGCGCATTCCGGCTTCCCTTCGCGATGTCCGACCACTGCGCGGGCAGGGCGGCCGTTCCGCCTCCGAAACCTGTTCCCGTCGGCGGAACAAGTGGTTGTTGCTGGCTATTTACAGGTCTTGTGCCGTGCGGTCAACGCCTTGTCTTATTGGAAGCCGCGCCGTTGGCGCCCTGATGAGAACATTCCGGTGGGAGGAACCATGGCCGAGGGGTCGCCGGGCGGCACGGGGGCCCGGGTCGAGTCGCTCCGCTCCGGGACGGAGACCGCTGCCCGCGTCGCGGACGTGCTGCTGCTGTTCACCCGCGGTCCGGCCGCCGTCGGCGTCAGCGAGATCGCCCGGCAGCTGGGGTTGAGCAAGGCGGTGGTGCACCGGATCCTGCAGTCGCTGGCATCGCGCGGTTTCGTCCAGGTCGACCCGGTGACGAGGGCCTACCGGCTCGGGCCGGCCGCGGTCGCCGTCGGCGTCCGCGCGCTGCGCGACCACGACCTGCGGCGGGCGGCGCGCGACGTGCTGCGCCGGTTGCGCGACGTCACGCGGGAGACCACGACGCTGTCCGAGCTCGTCCAGGGCTCGCGGGTCTACCTGGACCAGTACGAGAGCCCGCAGGAGATCAAGATGACGGTGGAGCTCGGCCGGCCGCACCCGCTCTACGCGGGCGCGTCCGGCCGCGCGATCCTCGCCTTCCTCCCGGACGACACCGCCGAGGAGCTCATCGCCGCCGGCCTCGAGGCGCTCACGGAGGAGACCGTCGTCGACGCCGGACAGCTGCGGGCGCTGCTCGGCCGGGTCAGGGCCGACGGCGTGGCGGTCTCCAGAGGCGAGCGGGAGCACGGTGCGGCCTCGGTCGCCGCCCCGGTCTTCGGGATCGACGGGGAGGCCGTCGGTTCGGTGAGCGTCTGCGGTCCGGTCTGGCGGTTCGACCGGGATGCCGTCGACCGCTACGCGCCGCTGGTGCGCACCGCCGCGGACGAGATCGCCCGGGCGCTCGGCTGGGACGGCGTACGGCCGGACCGCCCGTAGCCCGTCCTTGTCGCGGGTGGCGGCGGTCGCCGGCGCGACGCAGCCGAGCGCGGGACTGCTGCCGGTCACGGGAGCTCACCCAGCAGCGCGGCGCCATCCGGCGCCTCCGGGAGTGCGGCGACGACGTCGAGGACGCGCCGGGCGTCGTCCGCACCGATCAGCCGGCTCAGCTTGTCCCGCACCTCCAGCGGGCCGAACGGCTCGTGGTCGGCGTCGCCGACCGGGTTGGGCTGCTCGACGGTGTGCGAGGCGCCGTCGGTGAGATCCACGGTCACCCGGCTGACCCGCTCCGCCGGCAGCCGCCGGTCGAGAGCGGGGTCGTGCCGGACGCTGACACGGGCAGCGAGATCGAGCGTGGCCGCGTCGTGCCGCCGCCGCTCCTCGAACGCGGCGGGGGCGACGGCGCCGTCCGCGAGCGCGACCGCGACCACGTACGGGATCGAGAACATCGCGGCGAGCCGGGTGCGGTTCGCGAGCGGCGCCAACGGCGCGGCGAGCCGGTGCGTGTCGACGGTGACCCGGGCGACGTCGGCCGCGACGAAGCCGTGCCGGGCTCGAAGGGCCAGCACCGCGTCCGCGGCGGGATGGGTGTAGGAGCAGGACGCGTGCCGCTTGACGTAGCCCTCCGTCACCGCGAACCGGTCACCGAGGCCCTCGGTGAGCTCGGCCGGATCGAGCTCTCCGACAGGTCCGCCGAGAGTGCGGGCCGGTGTGCCGGCGACCTCACCGACGCCCGCGGCCGCCAACCGGGCTGCGACCAGGCCGCTGACGTTCGCCCCGGCCGCCCACAGGTTGCGGACGAAGCTGCCGTCCAGGACGACCGCCCACGGGCTGACGTAGACCAGCCCGGCGGCGGCGTCGATCGCGGCCGCCACCCGGCCGGGCGGCAGCCTTCGCAGCGCCGCGACGGCGGCGCCGGCGCCGGTCGCACCCCAGTGGCCGTGCGTGTGCAGGTCGGTATGGCGGCGGACGGCCTGCCCGAACCGCGCGGCGACCTCGTAGCCGGCGACGAGCGCGGCGAGCACCTCACCGCCGGACCGGACCGAGTCCAGCGTCTGGGCGGTGGCGACGGCCGCGAACAGCACGTGCGCGGCCGGGTGGCCCTGCGCGTGCTTGTTCCCCTCGTCGAGCTCGAGCGCGCAGGCGGCGGTGCCGTTCAGCCAGGCGGCGTCGTCGGCACCGGCCCGGCGCCCGGTGCCGAGAACGGTCGCGCCGCCGGCCGGCGGCGCCCACGCGTCGAGCAGCCGGCGGAGCTCGGGCGTGCGCGCCCCGGCGACGGCCACGCCGAGGGTGTCGGCGAGCATCAGCAGCGCGCGCTCGCGTACCTGCCCGGGCAGCGTCTCCCAGCTCAGCTCGGCGGTGAAGCGGCCGAGACGGTCGACGGCGGCGACCGTCTCGAGCAGGCTCCGGTCTGCCTCGCGCCGGCCGCGTTCGCTCGGGGCCTGCCGCAGCATCATGGCCACCTCGCTCCGCTTCGGCCGGGTGCGCCGGACCGTCCGCACCCGCCGCCGTTCGTGGCGCCGTCACACGTTCCGCTTGCAGGAACAGCGCCGATATGAAGATGGCGGCGGGTGCCGGACGTACCGTGGCCGACAACACTAACTGGCAGTAGGCTGCGAGACAAACCCGTTTCGGCAGGCGGAACAGGGCCTCGGCTGGGCGAGGCCCGGGTTCGACCGGCCGGGAAGTGAGTGGATGCCGGTGCTGCCGCTCGAGGGAATCCGCGTGCTCGACGTGTCGACGATCCTCGCCGGCCCGCTGTGTTGCCAGATCCTCGGCGACTTCGGTGCCGACGTGATCAAGGTCGAGCATCCGCAGGCCGGCGACGGCATGCGCGGCCACGGCCAGCAGAAGGACGGCGTCCCGCTGTGGTGGAAGGAGATCGGCCGCAACAAGCGGACCGTCGGGCTCAACCTCGGCGTCGCGGAGGGAGCCGAGGTGTTCGGTCGGCTCGCGGCGAGCGCGGACGTCGTCGTCGAGAACTTCCGCCCGGGCACGTTCGAGCGCTGGGGTCTGGCCCCGGACCGGCTGTTCGAGCTCAACCCCGGCCTGGTCCTCGCCCGGCTCACCGGATGGGGCCAGTCCGGTCCCTACGCGAACCGCGCCGGCTTCGGCACGCTGGCGGAGGCGATGAGCGGCTTCGCGCACCTGACCGGCCCCGCCGACGGACCCCCGACGCTGCCGGCGTTCGGGCTCGCCGACAGCATCTGCGGCATCGCGGCGTCCTCGGCGGTGCTGATGGCCCTTCGCCATCGTGAGGTGCAGGGCGGCGGCGGCCAGGTCGTGGACCTGAGCATCCTGGAACCGATCATGACCGCGGTCGGGCCGGCGCCCACGGTCTACGACCAGCTCGGGATCGTCGAGCAGCGGCACGGCAACCGATCGAGCAACAACGCCCCGCGCAACGCCTACCGGACGAAGGACGGCTCCTGGGTGGCGGTGTCGACCAGCGCCCAGACGATCGCCGAGCGCGTGCTCAGGCTGGTCGGCCATCCCGAGGTCGTCGCCGAGCCGTGGTTCCGCAGCGGGCGGGGCCGGGTCGAGCACGTCGACCTCCTCGACCGCTACGTGGGCGACTGGATCGGCGACCGGACCCGCGCCGAGGTGCTCGCCGCGTTCGACGCGGCCGGCGCCGCGGTCGCGCCGATCTACGACCCGAAGGACATCGTGGAGGATCCGCACATCCGGGCGACCGGGATGATCACCGAGGTCGAGGACGAGGACCTCGGCCGGATGCTGATGCACAACGTGCTGTGGCGCATGTCGGCGACACCAGGATCGATCCGGTTCACCGGTCGGCCGCTCGGCGCGGACACCGACGCTGTGCTCGTCGACGAGCTCGGCTACGACCGGGCCGAGGTGGCCGCGCTGCGCGAGCGGGGGGTGGTGGCGTGACGGACCGCCTGCTCGACGTCGTCCGCGCCGGCGTACGGGTGTATGACCTCGCCCGGCCGATGTCGGTCGGGATGCCGCAGTCGCCCAACCACCCGCAGTTCTCGCACACGCTGCCGCGACGGCACGGCGACATGGTCCGGCCGGACGGCGGCTCGGCCGCGAACGACCTGATCGTCACCGGCACCCACGTCGGAACGCACATCGACGCGCTCGCGCACGTCTCGCAGGACGGCAAGCTGCACGGCGGGGTCGACGCGGCGGAGGCCGGCCGCGGCGGCCGGTTCATGGACCACGGCGTGCACACCATCGCCCCGATGGTCCGCCGCGGCGTCCTGCTCGACGTGCCGGCCGCGCTCGGCCACCAGGTCTGCGCGCCGGCATACGAGATCACCCCGGACGACCTCGCGGCGGCCGCCGACCGCGAGGGCGTCGACGTCGGGGCCGGCGACGTCGTCCTCGTCCGGAGCGGCTGGGGGCGGCGGTTCGAGGACGGGCCCGAGGCCTACTCGGGCGGCGCCACCGGCGTGCCCGGCGTGGGCGAGGCCGGGGCGCGGTGGCTGGCCGGGCGCGGCGTCCACGCGGCCGGCGCGGACAGCATCGCCTTCGAACGGCTCGCCCCGGGACGCGGGCACAGCGTGCTGCCCGCCCACCGGGTGCTGCTCGTCGAGGCCGGCGTCTACGTCATCGAGGCGCTGGCTCTCGAGGAGCTCGCCGAGGCGCGCGTGTACGAGTTCTCGTTCGTCCTCGCGCCGCTGCCCCTGGTCGGCGCGACCGGTTCCCCGGTGCGCCCGCTGGCGCTGGTCGCCGATGGCTGAGCCGACGCTCGCCCAGCTGCTCGCCCGGTTCGCGACCGCGGCCGGCTACGACCGGCTGCCCGACGAGGTCCGCGACAGCGTGCGCAAGCGGGTGCTCGACGTCCTCGGCATCTGCGTCGCCGCGACCCCGCTGGAGACCAGCGCCGCCGCCCGGGAGTTCGCCCGCTGGCAGGGCGGGCACCCGCAGGCGCACGCGGTGGGCATGGCCGAGCCGATCCCGGCGGCGCTGGCCGCGTTCGTCAACGGGGTGCTCGCGCACTCCCTCGACTACGACGACACGCACCTGCCGTCGGTGCTGCACCCGAGCGCGGCGGTGGTGCCGGCGGCGCTCGCCGCGGCCGAGGCGGCCGGTGCCGACGGCAAGGCGCTGGTCGCTGCCATCGCCGCTGGCCTCGAGGTCACGGTGCGGCTCGGCATGGCCGGGTACGACGCCGACAGCCGCAACTCGACCTTCTTCGAACACGGTCAGCACGCGACGTCGATCTGCGGGGCGATGGGCGGCGCCGTGTCGGCGGCGCTGCTGTTCGGCCTCGATGCGGACGGCATTACGCACGCACTCGGCATCGCCGCCTCGATGGCCTCGGGCGTGATCGAGGCGAACCGGACCGGCGGCACGGTCAAGCGGCTGCACTGCGGCTGGGCCGCGCACTCCGCGGTGTCCGCGGCCCAGTTGGCCCGCTGCGGGTTCACCGGGCCGCCCACGGTGCTGGAGGGCCGGTTCGGATTCTTCGAAGCCTGGCTGCACGGCCGCGTCGACCCGGCCGCCGTCAGCGACGGGCTCGGCACCGACTGGGCGGTGCCCGGCATCTTCTTCAAGCCCTACCCGGCCAACCACTTCACCCATGCCGCGGTGGACGCGGCCATCGCGCTGCGGGAGCGGGGCCTCCGGCCGGAGGACGTGGCCGCGGTCGAGCTCGGCGTCGCCGCGCCGACGGTGCGCACGATCGGCGAGCCGATCGATGTCAAGCGGGCGCCGGAGACCGGCTACATGGCCCAGTTCAGCGGCCCGTACGCGGTCGCCGCCGGCCTGCTGGGCGGCCGCGGGCTCGGCGTCGGCCTCGACGACTACACCGATGCGCTGGCGCGCGATCCTCGCCGGCGAGCCCTGATGGCCAAGGTCGACGTGGTCGCCGACGACACCTGCACGGCGATCTTCCCCCGCCAGTTCCCGGCCGTCCTGCGGGTGCGTACCCGCGACGGCGGTCAGCTGGTCGAGCAGGTCCTGACCAACCGGGGCGGCCCGGAGCGACCGCTGAGCTACCAGGAGCTGACGACGAAGTTCCGCGACAACGCCGCGCGCCTGCTGGACGCCGAGGTCGTCGAGAGGGTCCACCGCACCGTCGCGCGGCTCGACACCCTCGACGCGGTCGGCGACCTGACCGGCCGGCTCGCGTTCGCCGCCGCCAACCCCGACCACTGAGGAGCAGCCATGCCGACGTCCGACCTCGTCGTGAAGAACGCGCGTGTCGTCCTGCCCGGCAGCAGTGACCTCCAGGACGCCGACCTGGCCGTGTCCGGCGGCCGGTTCACGCAGATCGCCCCGGACATCGCGGCCGGGGACGGCACGCCGGTCTTCGACGCCCGCGGCCGGCTGGTGTTCCCCGGCGTGGTGGACGCGCACCAGCACTGGGGCATCTACAACCCGCTCGGCGAGGACACCCGCAGCGAGAGCCGGGCCAGCGCCCAGGGCGGGGTCACCACCGGCCTCACCTACATGCGGACCGGCCAGTACTACCTGAACGAGGGCGGCCCGTACGAGCAGTTCTTCCCGAAGGTCCTCGCGGCCGCGGACGGCAACGCCTACGTCGACTACGCGTTCCACCTCGCGCCGATGATGCGCGGCCACATCGACGAGATCCCGCTGCTGGTCGAGAGGTACGGGGTCACGTCGTTCAAGATCTTCATGTTCTACGGCGGGTTCGGGCTGCACGGCGCCTCCGGCCGGCAGCGGGAGTTCCTCATGATCCCGGACGACGAGTCCTACGACAACGCGCACTTCGAGTTCGTCATGCGGGGCATCCGGGCGGCCCGCGAGACGCTGCCGGAGCTGGCCGACGACATCTCGCTGTCGCTGCACTGCGAGGCCGCCGAGATCATGCGGGCCTACACGACGATGGTGCAGCAAGAGGGCCGCCTGCACGGGCTGGAGGCATACTCGGCGGCCCGGCCCCCGCACTCCGAGGGCCTGGCCGTGTCGATCGCGTCCTACCTCGCGCACGTGACCGGCCTGCCCAAGATCAACCTGCTGCACCTGTCGTCGGCGACCGCGCTCGAGGCGGCGATGATGATGGCGGCGACCTTCCCGCACATCGACTTCCGCCGCGAGGTCACGATCGGCCACCTGCTGGCCGACTTCCACCGCGCGAGCGGGCTCGGCGGCAAGGTCAACCCGCCGCTGCGGTCGCGCGCCGACGTCGAGGCGTTGTGGGAGCACCTGCTCGCCGGCGACGTCGACTGGGTCGTCAGCGACCACGCCTGCTGCCGCGACGAGATGAAGTTCGGCGATCCCCGCGACGACGTGTTCCTGGCCAAGTCCGGCTTCGGCGGCACCGAATACCTGCTGCCCGGCCTGATCACCGAGGGGCGCACGCGCGGGCTGTCCTACCAGCGGATCGCCGAGCTCGTCTCGGCCAACCCGGCGAGCCGGTTCGGGCTGCACACCAAGGGCCGCATCGCCGAGGGCTATGACGCCGACTTCTGCGTCGTCGACCCGGACACCTCGTGGGTGGTGCGGGCGGCGGAGTCCGAGTCGACCCAGGAATACACGCCGTTCGAGGGGTTCGAGCTCACCGCGCGGGTGACCGACACGTTCGTGCGCGGCCGCCAGGTGCTCGCGGACGGGAAGATCGTCGGCGAACCGCAGGGGCAATACCTGCACCGCCCGACCCGGCGGCCGTAGCCCGTCAGCCGGGCGTGGCGGAGCGCTCGGCGCGGGCGAGCACGTCCCGCGCCGACCGCACGACGGCGACATCGACCATCCGCCCGGAGTCGTCGGTGACGACTCCGGTCCCCCGGCGCTCGGCGTCCTCGAACGCCGCCACCAACCGGCGAGCTGCCTCGACCTCCTCGGGACCGGGCGAGAAGACGTCGTTGATCACCGGAACCTGCGCCGGGTGGATCGCGGTCCGGCCGCGGAAGCCGAGCCGGAGCAGCGCTCCCGTCGAGGCCCGCAGCCCGTCGAGGTCGCGGAAGTCCGTCGAGGTGGGACCGACCGGCGCGGCGATGCCGGCGGCCGCGGAGGCGACCACGAGCTGCAGGCGCAGCGGGGTCAGCTCGGCACGTGACTCGCTCGGGGCCAGCCCGAGCTCGGCGGCGAGATCCACCTCGCCGAGGCCGATGCGGACGACGCGGCCGGCGGCGGCGACCGCGGGGGCGGACAGCAGCCCGGCCGCCGTCTCGATCAGCGCCAGCACGGCGAACTGCCGGCGCGGCAGGTCGAGCACCGCCTCCCGCGCCGCGAGCAGCTCGTCCACCTCCGCGAGCAGGCCGGCCTCCGCCTTGGGCGCGACCAACCCGGTCACCCGCGCGGTGACGCAGGCGGCGACGTCGGCGGCGGCGGAGCCGGGGTTGATGCGCACCCACAGCTCGGCGGTCCCGGATCGCTGCTCGCCCAGCCACCGCGCCACCGTCTGCCGGGCCAGCTCCTTGCGGGCCACCGGGACGGCGTCCTCGAGGTCGAGGATCAGCGCGTCGGCGCCGCGGCCCGTCGCCCCGTCGAGACGGTCAGGTCGATCACCCGGCACGTAGAGGAAGCTCCTCGCGGTCGACGGTGCCGGCGGCATGGCGGCATGCTACGACCGGGGTCCCGGGCACCGGCCGCGCCGACCGGGCAGGGCCCTCCGGCGGCCGGCCCTGCCCGCGCCGCCCGACCTCGACCGAGCGGTAGGTTGGGAGCGCAGGCGACAAGGACGAGGACGTATCGGTGACACCGACCCAGCTGCGGGCGTTCGCCGCGGTGGCGCGCCTCGGCTCGGTGAAGAAGGCCGCGGGCGACCTGGAGGTGTCCGAGGCAGCCGTGTCGCTGAACATCGGTCAGCTGCGCAAGGAGCTCGGCGACCGGCTGTTCGTCCGGACCGCGTCCGGGATCGCGTTCACCCCCGGCGGCCTGCGGCTGGCCAGCCGGGCAGCGGAGATGCTGGGCCTGCAGGACCGGACGATCCTCGAGGTCAGCCAGGCCGGGGCCGGGCGGCGGCTGCTGCGGCTGGCCGCGTCGAACCTGTTCGCCGAGCACGCCGCGCCCGGGCTGCTGGAGCTGTTCGCCAGCCGGGCCGACGACCTGGACCTGGAGCTGAGCGTGCACGGGCCGCGGCAGTTCCACCGGTTGCTGCACACCCGTACGGTCGACGTGGCCATCGGACCGCGGCCCGACGAGCTGGACGACGCGGTGACCTGCACGCCGTTCCTCAACTACGAGCTGTTCGTGGTGGCCGGCGCGGACGACCCGATCAGCACCCAGCCGGGCGCCGGCGAGCTGCGCGGCCAGACCTGGCTGCTGGGTCCCTCGGCGAGCACCGAGGGCGGCGCCGTGGGGCAGATCCTGCGCCGGATCGGTGTGCCCGAGGAGCACCAGCGGATCTTCCAGAGCGACGCCGCCGCGCTGGAGGAGGCCAAGCGCAACCGGGGCGTCGCGCTGGCGGTCTCCTTCGTCGTCTCACCCGATCTGACCAAGGGCCACCTCAAGCGCCTCGCCGGCGCGCAGCTGCCGACCAAGGGCAGCTGGAACGTGCTGACGCTGGCCGACCGGTCCGCGCCGCCGGTGGCGGCGGAGCTGGCCCGCTTCGTGACGACGCCGCGGGCGACCCAGGCGATGCTGCGCGGCGCGGGCGTGACGGCCGGCCGGTTCAAGCCGTCCATCCACGTCACCTTGTGGAGCTGACCGCCCGGACCACACCGGCCAGCGAGCTGAACGTGTCGGCCGGCAGCAGGTCGTGGCAGTACGGCAGGGCCGCCGCCATCGTGGCGACGGTGGGCTGGAACCCCGGCGCGGCCGCCCGCGGGTTCATCCAGAGCACCCGGTGGGCCCGCCGCCGCAGCCGGGCCATCGCCGCGGCGACCGCCTCCGGCGGGTCGCTGTCCCAGCCGTCCGAGCCGACCACGACGATCGCCCCGCGGACCGCGTTGCGGTGCCGGGAGGCCAGCAGCGCCTGCAGGTTCGTGGCGATCCGGGTGCCGCCGAACCGGTCGGTCACCAGCGCGGTCGCCTGCTCGACAGCGTCCTCGGCCGAGCGGTGCGCGAGCACCGGGGTGAGCCGGGTCAGCCGGGTGGCGAACGCGAACACCTCGGCGTCCGAGCGCACCGCGAACGCCCGCATCAGGTGCAGGTACGCGGTGGCCTGCGCCTGCATCGACTGGCTCACGTCGCACAGCAGCACGATCCGCCGGGGCCGGTCGACCTGCCGGACCCGCACCAGCCTGATCGGCTCCCAGCCGGTGCGCCGGGACCGCGCGATCGTCGGCCGCACGGCGATCCGCGAGCCGCTCGGGTGGACCCGGATCCGCCGGGACCGGCGGGTCGGCCACGTCGCCAGCGCCGCCTCCAGCCACTGACCGAGCTCGGCCAGCTGGGCCGCGGTCAGCCGCTCGAACGGTACGTCGGCCAGCGCGGCCAGGTCGCTGGGCAGCCGCTGCGGGAAGCCGATCGGGCTGTCCCCGTCGTCGGCCACCTCCACCGCCGGCGGCAGCGTGGCCCAGGGCAACCCACCGCCGGACTCCTCGGCGACCGCGTGGTCCGGCACCGGCACGTGGGTGTCGCCTGTGGACGGTGCGTCGGCGGAGTCCCGCCGGCTGTGCGGGTCGAGCCCGATGGCGCCGTCCTCGAAGACCGCGGCGAACACCGCGTCGAACGCGGCCAGGTCGGCCTGCCGGCGCACCAGGGTGGTGCGGGCGGTCCAGTAGAGGCTGCCGCGGTCGACCGGCGGCGCGGCGCCGAGGGCACGGGCGAAGTCCTCGGGGAAGCCGACCTGCACGCCGCGGTCCCGCAGCCTGGTCGCCAGCGCGGTCGCGAACGCGGCCCGGTCGATGCCGGGCAGCAGGCGCGCCGGCGCGGTCACGGCCGGGCCGACCCGGCGTACCCGAGCTCGTCGAGTGCGGCGGTGATCGTGTCCCGGTCGTCCGGGGTCTTGGCGATCGTGCTGAGCGTGCGCAGGACGTCGTCGCGGACCAGCTCGCCGGCGCCGAGCAGGGCCAGCGCCGACAGCCAGTCGATCGCCTCGGCCATCCCCGGCGGCTTGTCCAGCTCGAGCTCCCGTACCCGGCCGACGAACTGGGTGGTGGAGGAGATCAGCGGCTCGTTCGCGGACGGCACGGTGCGGCGCAGGATCTCCGCCGCCCTCGGCGGGGCCGGGAAGTCGATCCAGTGGTAGAGGCAGCGGCGGCGCAGCGCGTCGTGCAGCTCGCGGCTGCGGTTGGAAGTGAGCACGACGATCGGGGCCCGCGCCGCGGTGAACGTGCCGATCTCCGGGATGGTGATCGCCGACTCGCCGAGGAACTCGAACAGCAGCGCCTCGAACTCGTCGTCGGCCCGGTCGATCTCGTCGATGAGCAGCACCGGCGGCTGCGGCCCGGCGTGCCGGATCGCCTGCAGGATGGGGCGTTCCTGCAGGAATTCGGCGGTGAACAGGTCGGCGTCGCGCAGCGCCTCGTGCCGCGACTCGGCCAGCCGGATCGCCAGCAGCTGGCGCTGATAGTTCCACTCGTACAGCGCTTCACCCACGGTGAGGCCCTCGTAGCACTGCAACCGGATCAGTCGGGTGCCGAGCGCGGCCGCGAGCGCCTTGGCCGCCGCGGTCTTGCCGACGCCGGGCTCGCCCTCGAGCAGCAACGGCCGGCCGAGGGTGAGCGCGAAGAACATGGCCGTCGCGGTGCCCTCATCGACGAGGTAGTCGACCTCGTCCAGCCGGCGGCGGACGGCCGCGACGTCAGCCAGCTCCATTACTTTCCCAGCGCGCCGGACGCGTAGTGGTCCCGGCAGCCGGTCCCGCAGAACCAGTGCTCGACGCCGCCGACGCTCAGGTGCGGGGTGTCCGGCATGACCACCACGGTCATCCCGCACACCGGGTCGATCTCGGTCCGCGGCTGCGGCAGCGCGGCCGGTGGCGGGCCGGCCGGACGGTGGTCGCCGGTGCGGCCGGGGGCCGGGTCGGCCGACCGCAGCGTCTCGATCACCTCGGCGAGGATGGACAGCGCGACCTCCCCGGCGGTGCGGGCGCCGATGTCCAGCCCGGCCGGGGTGGAGATCCGGGCCCGCTGCTCGGGGGTCAGCTCGAGCTCGTCGAGCACGGCCGCGCCCCGCCGCCGGCTGGCCACCAGCGCGATGTAGGGAACACCGGCCGCCAGCGCCAGCCGGATCGCCTCGTGCTCGTCCCGGCCGTGGCTGGCGACGACGACCGCGGACGCGTTCTCCGGAGCCGAGCCCGGCAGCGATCGCGCGGTCGCGTACTCGAGCACGTCGGCGATCCGGACCAGCGCGTCGGCGACCGGGGTGTTGCCGACGACCTCGATCAGCGGCGCCGGCAGCATCGGCTGCAGGAAGATCTCCAGCGCCCCGCCGGACAGGCAGGTGTTGACGACCACCTGCGCGCCGGGCGACTCCGGGAACGGGGCGCCGTCGTCGGGCAGCACCCGCAGCAGCACCGTCTCGCCGTCCCGCAGCGCGCCGAGCGCCGCCGTCCGTACCGACGTCTCGGCGCACTGCCCGCCGACGAACCCCTCGATCGTGCCGTCCGGGAGCACGACCGCGTCGTCGCCGGCCTTGGCCGAGGACGGCACCTGGGCGCGCACCACCGTGGCGTGGACGAACGGCACTCGCCCGGCGGACAACTCACGCACCCGGGCCGCCATCCCGCGGCTCATCGACCTCTCCTCACCACTCCACTATGACCTCAGATCGGCGGCTGGTGGTTGCCGCGCATGGCCTCCCACACCCGGGACGGGGTGAGCGGCATGTCGGCGTGCCGGATCCCGTACGGCTTGAGCGCGTCGACGACCGCGTTGACGATCGCCGGCGGCGACCCGACGGTGGCCGACTCGCCGATCCCCTTGGCGCCGATCGGGTGGTGCGGCGACGGCGTGACCGTGAACCCGGTCTCCCAGTCCGGCACCTCGAGCGCGGTCGGGATCAGGTAGTCCATCAGCGACCCGCCGAGGCAGTTGCCGTCCTCGTCGAACGCGATGATCTCCATCAGCGCCATGCCGACGCCGTCGGTCAGTCCACCGTGGACCTGGCCCTCGATGATCATCGGGTTGATCCGGGTGCCGCAGTCGTCGACGGCGACGAACCGCCGCACCTTGACCTCGGCCGTGCCCGGGTCGACGTCGACCACGCAGATGTACGCGCCGTGCGGGTAGGTGAGGTTCGACGGGTTGTAGCAGACCTCCGCGTCCAGGCCGCCCTCGATGCCCTCGGGCAGGTCGCCCGCGCCGTGCGCGCGCATCGCGATGTCCTGGATGGTCACCGACTTCGACGGGTCGCCGGTGACGTGGAACGAGCCCTTCTCCCACTCCAGGTCCGCGACCGACACCTCGAGCATCCCGGAGGCGATGATCCTCGCCTTGTCCCGCACCTTCCGCGCCACCATCGCCGCGGCCGCGCCGGACACCGGCGTCGACCGGCTGCCGTACGTACCGAGCCCGAACGGGGTCTGGTCGGTGTCGCCCTTCACGACCTGGATGTCGGCCGGCGGGATGCCGATCTCCTCGGCCACGATCTGCGCGAACGTCGTCTCGTGGCCCTGCCCCTGGCTCATGCAGGACAGCCGGACGACCGCCTTGCCGGTCGGGTGCACCCGCAGCTCGCACGCGTCGGCCATGCCGAGGCCGAGGATGTCCATGTCCTTGCGCGGCCCGGCCCCGACGGCCTCGGTGAAGAACGAGACGCCGATGCCCATCAGCTCGCCGCGCTCACGCTTCTCGGACTGCTCCCGGCGCAGCTCGTCGTAGCCGGCGATCCGCATCGCCTCGCGCAGCGTCGGCTCGTAGTTGCCGGAGTCGTAGACCCAGCCGGTCTTGGTCGTGTACGGGAACTGCTCCGGCTTGATCAGGTTGCGCAGCCGCAGCTCGACCGGATCCATCTTCAGCTCGTACGCGAGACAGTCGACGATCCGCTCGACCAGGTAGACGGCCTCGGTGATGCGGAACGAGCACGCGTACGCGACGCCGCCGGGCGCCTTGTTGGTGTAGACGGCCGTCATGTGACAGTAGGCCGCCTCCAGGTCGTACGAACCGGTGAAGACACCGAAGAAGCCGGCCGGGTATTTCACCGGGGCCGCGGTGCCGTTGAACGCGCCGTGGTCGGCGAGAACGTTGGTGCGGATGGCGAGGATCTTGCCGTCCTTCGTGGCCGCGATCTCGCCGCGCATCACGTAGTCGCGGGCGAAGCCGGTGCTGGTCAGGTTCTCCGAGCGGTCCTCCATCCACTTCACCGGCTTGCCGGTGAGCAGCGACCCGACGATCGAGCAGACGTAGCCCGGGTAGATCGGGACCTTGTTGCCGAAGCCACCGCCGATGTCCGGGGAGACGACCCGGATCATGTGCTCAGGCAGCCCGGCGACGATCGCGTACAGCGTGCGGTGCGCGTGCGGTGCCTGCGAGGTCGTCCACAGCGTGAGCTTGCCCTCGACGGCGTCGAAGTCGGCGACGCTGCCGCAGGTCTCCATCGGCGCCGGATGCACCCGCGGGTAGACGATGTCCTCGGTGACGACGACGTCGGCCTTGTCGAAGACCGCCTGGGTCGCGGCGGCGTCGCCGGTCTCCCAGTCGAAGCAGTGGTTGTCGGTCTTGCCCTCGAGGTCGGTCCGGATCACCGGCGCGTCCGGCTCGAGCGCCTTCCGCACGTCGATGACCGGAGGCAGGATCTCGTACTCGACGTCGATGAGCTCCAGCGCGTCCCTGGCCGCGTACCGGTCCTCGGCGACGACGAAGGCGACCTCCTGGCCCTGGAACCGGACCTTGTCGGTGGCCAGCACGGCCTGCACGTCGTTGGACAGGGTCGGCATCCACGCCAGGCCCTTCTCGGCCAGCATCGCGCCGGTCACGACGAGCTTGACCTTCGGGTGCGCCTGGGCCACCGAGGTGTCGATGCTGAGGATCTTCGCGTGCGCCATCGGCGCGCGCAGGATCGCCAGGTGCAGCATCCCCGGCAGTTGCAGGTCGTCGACGTAGTGGCCCCTGCCGCGGATGAAGCGCGGGTCCTCCTTGCGCAGCATCCGGCCGTGCCCGAGCGGCTTCTTGTCGTTGTCCTCGAACGCCGTCCGGCGCTCCTCGGTGGCGGTCACGAGCTCGCCTCCTCCAGGACGGTGCGGGTGCCCGCCTCTTCCGCCGCCGCCCACTGCACGGAGCGGACGATCGTGGCGTAGCCGGTGCAGCGGCAGATCTGCCCGGAGATCGCCTCGCGGATCTCCTGCTGCGTCGGGTTGGGGTTGCGGTCCAGCAGCGCCCGGGTGGTCATCATCATCCCCGGCGTGCAGAAGCCGCACTGCAGGCCGTGGCACTCCATGAACCCGCGCTGGATCGGGTCGAGCTGGCCGTTCTGCTCGAGGCCCTCGACCGTGCGGACCTCGTGCCCGCCGGCCATCGCGGCCAGCACCGTGCAGGACTTCACCGGCTCGTTGTCCAGCCAGACCACGCAGGTGCCGCAGTTGCTGGTGTCGCAGCCCCAGTGCGTTCCGGTCAGCCCGAGGTGGTCCCGGAGGAAGTGCACGAGCAGGAGGCGACCCTCGATCTCACGGGTCACCTCCTCGCCGTTGACGGTCATCGTCACGCGCATGTCAGACCCTTCCCTCGATGCGTGCCACGGCGCGGCGCAGCGCGCGGCGGGTCAGTTCGTCGGCCAGGTGCCGCTTGTAGTCCGCGGTGCCGCGGGTGTCGGTGGCCGGTTGGCAGTTCTCCGCGGCGAGCGCGCCGGCCCGGGCGTAGAGGTCCTCCGAGGGGGTCTGGCCGCGCAGCGCCTCGGAGATCGCCGGCAGGCTGGTCGTGTTCGGTCCGACGGCCGCCAGGCCCACCCGGGCGTCGGAGATCACCCCGCCGTCCATCCAGACCGCCGCGCCGGCGGACACCACCGCCCAGTCGCCGGCCCGCCGCTCCACCTTCTCGTACGCGCTGGAGCCGTGGGGACGGACCGGGAACCGGACCTCGATGAGCATCTCGGCGTCGCCGACCGCGGTCTCGTACGGGCCGCGGTGGAAGTCCTCCATCGGCACCACCCGCTCGCCACCGCTGCCGCGGATCACGCAGCTGGCGTTGACCGCGGTGCAGACCGCGGACAGGTCCTCGCTCGGGTCGGCCTGGCACAGCGACCCGCCGAGGGTGCCGCGGTTGCGGACGACCGGGTCGGCGATGACCCGCTCGGCGTCGCGGACGATCGGGAAGGCGGTGGCAAGCTCCTCGGACTCGTACAGCTCGCGGTGCCGGGTGAGCGCGCCGATCCGGATCCAGCCCGGGTCGGAGACGATGTAGCCCAGCTCGGAGTGCAGGTCGTTGATGTCGATGAGGTATTCGAAGTTGGCCAGCCGCAGCTTCATCATCGGCAGCAGGCTGTGACCGCCGGCCACCAGCCGTGCACTGTCGCCGAGCCGGTCAAGGAGGCCGATCGCCTGGTCGACGCTCGTTGCCCGCTCGTACTCGAATGGCGCCGGTACCTGCATGCGAACCCCCTGTGCTGGAAGCCTCCGAACCGCCATTCGGCCTCGGGATCATTGCGTTGTCAACATCGACCTAAGCAACCCCTTAATCCGCCCGTATCTCGCAGGTCCCGACGGATACGGCGATGTGCGGGTGCTATCCAGCAGGAGATCCGCAGATGCGGTGGCGTCGGCCGACCGCAGCCGAACATGCCGTAGCGGTGGAGCCGGTCGGACCGGCCTAGGATGACCCAATGTGTCGGAACATCACGGAACTGCGGGGGCTGCAGCCACCGGCGACCGATGACGAGATAGAGGCGGCGGCGCGACAGTTCATCCGGAAGGTCTCCGGGCTGCAGAAGCCGCCGGCCGGCGCCGAGGAGGCGTACGAGCAGGCGATCGCGCGCGTGACGGCGGAGGTGCACACGCTGCTCGGGACGCTGCCGGCGCGCCGCCAGCCACCGGCCACCGTGCCACCGCTGCGCCGCCCCGAGGTGCAGGCCCGCATCGCTGCCCGGGAGATGGCGGCCCGGGAGAAGGCCCGCGCCTGAGCCGGCGATCTCTGCCCCGGCGCGCGGGGATGCGCATCCTCGGGGCGAGGCTCCTCCGGTGCCGGCGGCGGACCGGCACCGGAGGACGACCCTTACTTCAAGGCTCGATTTAACGCAGCGCGAAAGAGCGAGGTCAAGCGTCCACCCGGGTGACGGCGGTATTTCGGTTGCCGCCGCCGCCCCGACTGGACACGCTGATGCCGAACGGTGCCGGCCGGGAGGTCGGCGGTAGCGGAGGGAGGCCCGATGAGTCACGACGTCCGGGCGCTGCCTGCTGCCCGCCACCGGCCCGCCGGCTGATCCCCTCGGCGGTGGGCCACCCACTCCGCTGGAGATGCCCACCGTGTCACGAAGGTACGGCCGCCTCGACGACGACGATCGCGAGGTCGAGACCACCGTGTCCCGCGGGGACGACGAGCCGGGCTGGACCCGGATCGCCGGCCTGCCCGTCACCGACGACTACTCCGACGACAAGGTCCCGGCCGGCGCCGACCGCTGGACCACCTGGGACGACTCGCAGGCCTCCGAGCGCGGCCCGAAGCCGTATCCGGACTGGCTGGTCACCGAGCTCGGCGCCGTCGACTACGAGCTCGGGGTGCTGAAGACCGGCAAGGAGGCCGACGTCTTCCTGATCCGCCGCGAGGTGCCCGACACCGAGCGATCCTGCCTGCTCGCGGCCAAGCGCTACCGGGACGACCGGCACCGGCAGTTCCACCGCAGCGCCGTCTACCAGGAGGGCCGGCGGACCCGGAAGACCCGGGACGCGCGGGCCATCCGCAACCGCAGCACGTTCGGCCGGCAGCTGGTCGCCGGCCACTGGGCCAGAGCCGAGTTCGACGCGCTGCGGATGCTTCATCAGCTGGGCGCGGCCGTGCCGTACCCGGTGCAGATCGTGGACACCGAGCTGCTGCTGGAGTTCATCGGTGACGCCGACGGTGCGCCGGCACCGCGGCTGGCCGAGATCACCACCCGCGGCGAGCGGCTTTCCGACCTCTGGCAGCAGACGGTGGACCTGATGGTCGACCTGGCCGCGGCCGGGTACGCGCACGGCGACCTGTCCGAGTTCAACCTGCTCGTGCAGGACGAGCGGCTGCTGATGATCGACCTGCCGCAGCTGGTGGACGTCGTGGCCAACCCGCAGGGACCGTCCTTTCTGGACCGCGACGCGTCCACAGTGGCCGACTGGTTCCGCCGGCGCGGCTTCCCGGTCGATACCGCCGAGCTGATCGACACCCTGCACCGGGCGGCTCGCATCCGTTAGCTCACAGGCGACGCCCAGGTGCGTCCAACACTCCGGCCAAGGTCGGCCGACACGGTGACGGTCGAGACCGATCGAGGAACGGAGCTGGCATGACGTCGACCCTGGAGCGCCCGGCCGCGGGATCCCCGGCAGCGGCGCGGGCCCGGCCGCGCCGCTGGGAACGCCTGGCCCTGCTGGCGCTGCTCGTCGCCACGGCCGTCCTCTACCTGTACGGCCTCGGCCGCTCCGGCTGGGCGAACTCGTTCTACTCGGCCGCCGCGCAGGCCGGGTCGGCGAGCTGGAAGGCGTTCTTCTACGGCTCCTCGGACGCGGCCAGCTCGATCACCGTGGACAAGACGCCGGCCTCGCTGTGGGTGATGGCCCTGTCCGTACGGATCTTCGGGCTGTCCAGCTGGAGCATCCTGGTGCCGCAGGCGCTGATGGGCGTCGGCTCGGTCGCCCTGCTGTACGCGACGGTCAAGCGGTGGTCCGGCCTGGTGGCCGGGCTGATCGCCGGTGCCGTGCTGGCGCTGACCCCGGTGGCCGTGCTGATGTTCCGGTTCAACAACCCGGACGCGCTGCTCGTGCTGGTGCTGGTCGCGGCGGCGTACGCGACCATCCGCGCGACCGAGAGGGCCTCGGCCCGCTGGCTGGTGCTGGCCGGCGCGCTGGTCGGCGCCGGCTTCCTCACCAAGATGCTGCAGGTGCTGCTGGTGGTGCCGGCGCTCGCCGTCGTCTACCTGGTCGCGGCGCCGACCACGGTCCGGCGCCGGATCGGCCACCTGCTCGCCGCCGGCCTGGCGCTGCTGGTCTCGGCCGGGTGGTGGGTCGCGATAGTCGAACTGGTGCCGGCGTCGGCCCGCCCGTACATCGGCGGGTCGCAGCACAACTCGATCCTCGAGCTGATCCTCGGCTACAACGGCCTCGGCCGGCTCACCGGCGACGAGACCGGCAGCGTGGGCGGCGGAGGGTTCGGCGGGACCGGCATGTGGGGCCAGACCGGCCCCGGACGGCTGTTCGACAGCGAGATCGGCGGTCAGGTGGCCTGGCTGCTGCCCGCGGCGCTGATCCTGCTCGT
This sequence comes from uncultured Actinomycetota bacterium, assembly GCA_963728945.1. GTDB lineage: Bacteria > Actinomycetota > Actinomycetes > Mycobacteriales > CADCTP01 > CADCTP01. The sequence goes on from CAVSMA010000001.1 coordinate 1,006,455, forward strand.
CGCCGGGCTGGTCGTCACCGGCCGGCGACCCCGCACCGACCGAACCCGGGCGGCGCTGTTGCTGTGGGGCGGCTGGCTGCTCGTCACCGGGCTGACGTTCAGCTTCATGGCCGGGATCTTCCACGCCTACTACACCGTCGCGCTGGCGCCGGCGATCGGCGCGCTGGTCGGCATCGGCGCGACCGTCCTGTGGCGCCGCCGGGAAGGTGCGGTGGTGCTGGCGATCACGCTCGCCGTGACGGCGGCCTGGTCGTACGTGCTGCTGGAGCGCAGCGCCGAGTTCCTGCCCTGGCTGGCGCCGGTGGTGCTGGTCGGCGGCCTGGCGGTGGCGCTCGGGCTGCTGCTGGTCCGCTCGGTGCCGCGGCGGATCGCGGCCGTGCTGGCCGGGGCCGGGATGGTGGTCGCGCTGGCCGGGCCGGCGGCGTACGCGGTCGACACCGCGGCGACGCCGCACACCGGCTCGATCCCGTCGGCCGGTCCGGCCGTGGCCGCGGCGTCGGGCGGACCGGGAGGCGGGGTCCGCGGTGGTCGGCCGCCGCAGGGTGGGTTCGGCGGCGGGTTGCCGGGTGGTCCAGGCGGGTTCGGCGGCGGGCCTGGTGCGACCGGTGGACCGACCGGTGGCCAGGGTGGCGGCGCGGGAGGTGGCCTGCTCAACGGCTCGACTCCGAGCGCGGACATGATCGCGCTGCTGCGGGCCGACGCGGACAGCTACACCTGGGTAGCCGCGGCGATCGGGTCCAACAACGCGTCCGGCTACCAGCTCGCCACCGGCGAACCGGTGATGGCGATCGGCGGCTTCAACGGCACCGACCCGTCACCGACCCTGGCTCAGTTCCAGCAGTACGTCGCCGCGGGGAAGATCCACTACTTCATCAGCGGCGGCACGGGTGGCGGCACCCGGACCGGCGGCAGCGCCGCGGCCCAGGAGATCGCCGGCTGGGTCGAGCAGAACTTCACCGCGACCACGGCCGGCGGAGCGACGGTCTACGACCTGACCGGCTGACCGAGGCGCCGAGCGCCGGCCGGTCCACAGTGGACCGGCCGGCCTCGGCGTGCTCCCGTGTCCCGGCACTATGCTCGGAGACACTCCGGGACATCCCGGTGCTGGGGGCGGCAGGAGCCTTTCGGCGCCAACCTGACTGCTCCTGTCGTCACCCCAGCCAGAACGTCAGCACGCTGACCAGATAGGTCAGGATCACGTGGGTCTCCATCGAGAAGTCACCTCCTCCCCGTGTCCACGCCCAGTTATTGTCAAAACGACAAGAACCGGCAGGGAGGACCGTAAGGCGCTCGATGGGTTATTGTCAATGCGACAAGTTCACCGAGGAGGGACGAGTGGCCGGCAGAGCACCCGACGCCGCGGTCGCCGTCGACCTGGCCGTGCTGACGGTGCGGGACGACGCGCTGCAGATCCTGACGATCGAGCGCGGCACCGAGCCGTACCTCGGCCGGCTCGCGCTACCGGGCGGCTTCGTCGAGCGGGACGAGAGCCTGGACGCGGCCGCCGGGCGGGAGCTGCGCGAGGAGACCGGCCTGACGCCGGACCGGCTGCACCTGGAGCAGCTGCGCGCGTACGGGGCGCCGAACCGGGACCCGCGGATGCGGGTCGTCTCGGTCTGCTACCTCGCGCTGATGCCGGACCTCCCCCTGCCCACCGCCGGCGGCGACGCCAGGGCGGCGCGCTGGATGCCGGTCGACGAGGTGCTCGGCGGCGACCGGCCGATCGCGTTCGACCACCGCGAGGTCATCGGCGACGCGGTCGAGCGCGCCCGCAGCATGCTCGAATACTCGACTCTCGGCGCGGCGTTCTGCCCTGACCGGTTCGCGATCAGCGACCTTCGCCGGATCTACGAGATCGTCTGGGGACAACCGCTCGACCCCGGCAACTTCAGCCGCAAGGTGACCGGCGTCGAGGGCTTCCTCGTCCCGACGGGGGAGCGCAGCCGCGACGGTGGCCGTCCGGCCGCCCTCTACCGCCGCGGTCCGGCCACCACGCTGCACCCACCGCTGTTGCGCGCCGGCCGTTGACGGCCGATCAGGCCCACTGGACGCCGTAGCCGTGACCGGGCAGCAGGTCCTCGAAGCTGGTCTCCAGGTCACCGCAGCCGTCCAGCTGCAGTGGCTCGCCGTCCATCACCCGCTCGTCCAGGTCGCGGTGGAACGCGTCGGCGACCCGCCAGATCCGCTCGGGCGCACGGTCCGGGTCGAACCGCACCCGAAGGTGGAACCGGTCGCACCGGGTCGCCGGCGTGTAGGCATAGTGCTTCTGCATCGCCAGCGTCGGCGGCAGGGTCGTCATCACCGAGTACTCGTGCCGTTCGGCCTCCCGCAGCGGCCGGGGTAGCCGGAGCGCCACCCGCATCCGGCTGCCGGACGCGGCCTCCGGTCGGGCGAGCCGACCGCCGTACAGCACCCGCAGTCCCAGCTCGGTCGGCGAGCCGGTGTCGCGCAGGCTGAACCCGAGACTGATCTCGTCCAGACCGTCCTGATCGGACACGATCTCCCGCCGCTCGATCGTCACCACCGGAGTCCGGTCGAGCAGGGCGACGGCGTGGAAGTCGGCCACATACCAGCCGGGACCGCGACGCGCCGGCCGCGCGGCCGAGCCGGCGGCGAGCACCTCGGCCAGCCGACCGCACGCCTCGTCCACCCGCCGCCGCGCGGTCCGCACGTCCCGCCGCAGCTCGCGGGCCAGCCAGTCGATCCGTTCCTGCAGCTGCAGCATCTTCTCCGTCTCGGGCTGGATGCCGAGCGCAGCCCGGACGGCCACGGCGAGTTCGTCCGGCAGCTCGTCCGCGGCCCGGTCCAGCCGGTCGATCAGCTTGGTCCGGAGCACCGAGAGCGTGTCGCTCTCCGTGATCCCGCAGGCCCGCCGCAACTCCGGCCCGACCCGGTCGGCGACCGTGCGATGGTGTAGGCCACCGCCGCGGCGGACGGCCTTGATCTCCTCCGCGAGCGGCTCGGCTGGACGGATCACCCCTGTCACAGGACACGATGGTGTCCAGTCGTTGTCCAGAAGTCCACTATTTCGCGCTGTGAGCATGCCGTTGCACCCGGCAGGATCGGGGACGTCGCGGCGGATCGGATGCGGACGGTGACAGGCGGGGGGTTCACATCCGATCCGTCGCGGCCACCGGGGAAAGGGACACAAGGCAATGACCTCAACGCTCACGGGGAGCGTCTACACCGATCAGGAGCTCTACGGCGAGAGGCGCTTCCGACGGGACGTCGGCAGCAGGATCCGCGCCCAGCGCTCGCTGCGTAACCTCCGGCAGGGGGAGCTGGCCGAGCAGGCCGGCGTGAGCCGCAACTTCGTCAGCGCGGTCGAGCGCGGCACCCAGCGACTGGACGCCTGGCGGCTGCGGCACCTGGCGGTCGCCCTCGACTGCGAGCTCGGCTGGCTGCTGCTGGACGATCGGCCGCTGCCCCGACCGCGCCGCTGAGCGGGTCCGGACAGCCATTGTCTGCCTCCCTCCGGGGGGCCTACGGTCGCAGGGGTCGGTTCCCCCGACCGGGGCGGACCGGGAGGGGAGTGGCACATGCCCACGACGGTGCGCGCCGCGCTGGTCCAAACCACCTGGACCGGCGACAAGGAAAGCATGATCAAGGCGCACGAGGAGTACGCGCGCGAGGCGGCCGCGCAGGGCGCCAAGGTCGTCTGCTTCCAGGAGCTGTTCTACGGGCCGTACTTCTGCCAGGTGCAGGACGCGAAGTTCTACGAGTACGCCGAGTCCGTACCCGGCCCGACGGTCGAGCGGTTCGCCGCGCTTGCCGGCGAGCTCGGCCTGGTCATGGTGCTGCCGGTGTACGAGGAGGAGCAGCCGGGCGTCCTCTACAACACCGCCGCGGTGGTCGACGCGGACGGGACCTATCTCGGCAAGTACCGCAAGAACCACATCCCGCACGTCAACGGCTTCTGGGAGAAGTTCTACTTCCGGCCGGGCAACCTGGGCTATCCGGTCTTCGACACCGCGGTCGGCCGGGTCGGCGTCTACATCTGCTACGACCGGCACTTCCCGGAGGGCTGGCGGGCCCTCGGCCTCAACGGTGCCGAGATCGTCTTCAACCCGTCCGCGACCAGCCGCGGCCTGTCCAACTACCTGTGGAAGCTGGAGCAGACCGCCGCCGCCGTCGCCAACGAATACTTCGTCGGCACGATCAACCGCGTCGGCATCGAGGACCTCGGCGACGACGACTTCTACGGCACGTCCTACTTCGCCGACCCCGAGGGCAAGGCCGTCGAGGGTTTCGGTTCGGACTCGGCGGCCGAGCTGCTGGTCCGCGACCTCGACATGGACCTGCTGCGCGAGGTCCGCAACCGCTGGCAGTTCTACCGTGACCGCCGGCCCGACGCGTACGGGGACCTGGTGCGGCCGTGAGGACGCTGATCACGGGCGGCACGGTCGTCAACGCGACCGGTCCGATCCCGATGGACGTGCTCGTCGACGGCGAGACGGTCGCCGCGCTGTACGCACCGGGCACCGGTCCGTCCGATGTGGACACGATCGACGCGACCGGGAAGTACGTGATCCCGGGCGGGATCGACGTGCACACGCACATGGAGATGCCGTTCGGCGGCACGTTCTCCTCGGACACGTTCGAGACCGGGACCACGGCCGCGGCCTGGGGCGGGGTCACCACGATCGTCGACTTCGTCGTGCAGCGCACCGGCGAAGTGGTGCAGGAGGCACTGGCCCAGTGGCACACCAAGGCCGGCGGCCACTGCGCGATCGACTACGGCTTCCACATGATCCTGGGCGGCGTCGACGAGGACGCGCTGAAGGCCATGGATCAGCTGGTCGACCACGAGGGCATCACCAGCTTCAAGATGTTCATGGCCTACCCCGGCGTGTTCTACTCCGACGACGGGCAGATCCTGCGGGCGATGCAGAAGGCGTCGAACAACGGCGCGCTCATCATGATGCACGCGGAGAACGGCATCGCGATCGACGTGCTGGCCGCGCAGGCCGTCGCCCGCGGCGACACGGACCCGATCTGGCACGGCCGCACCCGACCGTCCGCACTGGAGGGTGAGGCGACCAGCCGGGCGATCGTGCTCGCCGGCGTCGCCGGCGCGCCGGTCTACTTCGTGCACATGTCCGCGTCGGAGGCGCTGGCCGCGGTGGCCGCGGCCCGGGACGCCGGGCGGAACGTGTTCGCCGAGACCTGCCCGCAGTATCTGTACCTGACCCTGGAGGACCAGCTCGGCGCGGCCGGCTTCGAGGGTGCCAAGTGGGTGGCCTCGCCGCCGCTGCGCAGCAGGCACGAGCACCACCTGCCCGACCTGTGGAAGGGCCTGCGCACCGACGACCTTGCCGTGGTGTCCACCGACCACTGCCCCTTCTGCATGAAGGACCAGAAGGAGCTGGGGATCGGCGACTTCACCAAGATCCCCAACGGCATCGGCACCGTCGAGCACCGGATGAACCTCATCTACCAGGGCGTGGTCGACGGCAAGCTGTCGCTCGCCCGCTGGGTGGAGACGTGCTCGACCACGCCGGCCAGGCTGTTCGGCATGTACCCCCGCAAGGGCGTCATCGCCCCCGGCTCCGACGCCGACATCGTCGTGTACGACCCGGCCGGGAAGTCGGACCTCGGGCTCGCCGCCCAGCACATGAACATGGACTACTCGGCCTGGGAGGGTTTCGAGATCGACGGCGCGGTGGACACGGTCCTCTCCCGCGGGTCGGTCGTCCTGTCCGGCGGCACGTTCCGGGGGCGGGCCGGCCACGGCCGGTTCGTCCGGCGCGGGCTGCCCGACCTGTTGCACTAGGAGCGGGGGATCCACAGTGGACTTCGGAGTGGTGCTGCAGGCGACACCGCCGGCGGCGCGGGTGATCGAGCTGGCGAGGCAGGCCGAGCAGCGTGGCTTCCGGGCGGTGTGGACGTTCGACTCGCACCTGCTCTGGGAGGAGCCGTACGTCATTCACAGCCAGATCCTGGCCGCCACCCGGACGGTGACCGTCGGCCCGATGGTCACCAACCCGGCGACCCGGGACTGGACGGTGACGGCGTCGACGTTCGCCACGCTGAACGAGATGTTCGGCAACCGCACGGTCTGCGGTATCGGGCGGGGCGACTCGGCGGTCCGGGTGACGAACGGCAAGCCGACCACGCTGGCCACGCTGCGGGAGTGCGTGCACGTGGTGCGCGAGCTCGCGAACGGGCGCTCGGTCGACTACAACGGCTCGACCCTGCGGCTGCCGTGGGCCTCGCGGTCCGCCTTGCAGGTGTGGATCGCGGCGTACGGGCCTAAGGCGTTGCAGCTGACCGGCGAGATCGGCGACGGGTTCATCCTGCAGCTGGCCGACCCCGACATCGCGGCGTGGACGATCAAGTCGGTGCGGGAGGCGGCGGAGGCGGCCGGCCGGGATCCCGCCTCGGTGAAGATCTGCGTCGCGGCGCCGGCGTACGTCGGCGACGATCTCACCCACCTGCGCGACCAGTGCCGCTGGTTCGGCGGCATGGTCGGCAACCACGTCGCCGACATCGTCGCCCGGTATGGCACCGGGTCGGAGGTGCCGCACGCGCTGACCGACTACATCGCCGGGCGCCAGGAGTACGACTACAACGAGCACGGCCGGGCCGGGAACACGCACACCACGTTCGTGCCGGACGCGATCGTCGACCGGTTCTGCATCCTCGGCCCGGTCGATGAGCACGTGCGGCGGCTGTCCGAGCTGGCGTCGCTCGGGGTGGACCAGTTCGCCGTCTACCTCCAGCACGACGGGAAGGACTCGACGTTGGCGGCCTACGGGGAGCAGGTGATCCCGGCGGTCACCGAGCTGCTGCCGGCGAGAAGTTGACCGGCGTCGGGGCCGAGCCGGCGGTAGCCGCCCTCGTCGAGGACGCCGGGGCGCCGCCGGTCGTCCACGGCGGACACCGGGCACGGTCGGCGCTGACCCGGGCGGCCTGGTTCGTGGCGGCGGTGGTCGTCGTGTGCGCGCTGTGGGAGGCGTACAAGGCGGTCGGCAGCCCGGACGGCTGGTCGGTGTTCGGGGTGCGAGTGCTGCCGCGAGCCGACGATGCCTCGATGCCGCACGTGTGGCAGGTGCTGCAGCGATTCGGCCGGCCGGAGTCGGCGGCCGAGGACAGCTCCTCGGTCGCGGTCGCCGTGCTGGACGCGGCGTGGTTCACCTTCCGGGTGGCGATGGCGGGCCTGCTGCTCGGCGGCGCGGTCGGCTTCGGCCTCGGCATGCTGATGGACCGCTTCACGATCGCCGAGCGGGGCCTGCTTCCGTACGTGGTGCTGTCCCAGACCGTGCCGCTGATCGCATTGGCGCCGCTGGTGGTGGGCTGGGGTGGCCGGCTTCACATCGGCGCGCTGACCTGGCGGCCGTGGATGTCCGTATCGGTCATCGCGGCGTACCTGGCCTTCTTCCCGGTCGCGGTGGGGTCGCTGCGCGGGCTGCGGTCGCCGTCGGCGCACTCGCTGGAGCTGATGCGCAGCTTCTCCGCATCCTGGTGGCAGTCGTTCCGCCGGTTGAAGCTGCCCGCGAGCGTGCCGTACCTGATCCCGGCGCTCCGGCTGGCCGCGGCGTCCGCGGTGGTCGGTGCGATCGTCGCGGAGATCTCGACCGGCATCCGCGGCGGGATCGGCCGGCTCGTCATCGAGTACTCGCGGGAGGCCACCTCGGACCCGGCGAAGGTGTGGACGGCGTTCCTCGGCGCGGCCCTGCTCGGGCTGCTCGTCGCCGGGCTGGTCGCGCTGGTCGACCTGGCTTTGGTCCGCTACCGCCCGTCCGGAGCGCAGCGGTGAGCGCGGCGGTCCCGTCGCCGAGGGCCGGGGACGGTCCCGTGAGCGAGGCGGTGCAGCTGGCCGGAGTCGGGAAGACCTTCCGCGGCCGGACCGACGTGACCGCGCTCGCCGACATCGACCTCGCGATCGAGGCCGGCGAGTTCGTCACGTTCATCGGGCCGTCCGGCTGCGGGAAGTCGACGCTGCTGCGGCTGATCGCGGACCTGATCGAGCCGACCGCCGGCACCGTCACCGTCAACGGGAAGTCCGCCCGGCAGGCCAGGCTCGACCAGGACTACGGGATCGCCTTCCAGCAGGCCGGGCTGATGGAGTGGCGCACGGTCGCCCGCAATGTGGAGCTTCCGCTGGAGCTGCGCGGCTGGGGCCGGGCGCGCCGGCGTGCGCATGCTCGTGAGCTGCTGGAGCTGGTCGGGCTGCCGGACTTCGCCGACTCCTGGCCGGTCGAGCTGTCCGGCGGCATGCAGCAGCGGGTGGCGATCGCCCGCGCGCTGGCGACCGGGCCGAAGCTGCTGCTCATGGACGAGCCGTTCGGCGCGCTCGACGAGATGACCCGGGAGCGCCTGCAGGTCGAGCTGACCCGCATCGCCCGCGGGTCCGGCGCGACCGTCGTGTTCGTCACCCACTCGATCCCGGAGGCGGTGTACCTGTCCGACCGGGTGGTAGTGCTGTCCGCCCGGCCCGGCCGGGTTTCCGCGGTCGTGTCCGTACCGCTCGGCGAGCGGACCGACGACACCCGGGAGGCACCGGAGTTCTTCGCCAAGGTGACCGAGGTCCGGGAAGCACTGCGGGGCCGTACCGGCCGCGCGGCGGTCCCGGTGGCGGAGGAGCGGTGACCGGCCGGATCGCCCGCATCGGGATCCCGATCGCGGTCGGCGTGCTGTTCCTGGTCGGCTGGCAGGCACTCGTGGTCGGCAACGACATCAAGCCGTACCTGCTGCCGAAGCCGACCGCGATCTGGGAGCAGATCGTCCGCAACCGCGCGGACATACTCACCACCGCACGGGTCACCGGCATGAACGCGCTCGTCGGCCTCCTCGCCGGCGCGGTCCTCGGGATCCTGGTCGCGCTCGTCGCATCCCGGTTCCGGGTGGTCGACTCGATGCTCGTGCCGTTGGCGGCCGCGGTGAACGCGATGCCGATCATCGCGCTGGCGCCGATCTTCAACACGATGTTCTCCACCACCAGCTCGGTGCCGCGCCGGCTGGTGGTCTCGCTGGTCGTGTTCTTCCCGCTGTTCATCAACGCGCTGCGTGGGCTGCGGCACGTCGCGCCGATCCACCGCCAGCTGATGGACAGCTACGCGGCCGGCGGCTGGACCTTCGCCCGCACGGTGCGCATCCCGGGTGCGCTGCCGTTCGTCTTCACCGGGCTGCGGCTGGCCGCCGCACTCGCCGTCATCGCCGCCGTGGTCGCGGAGTACTTCGGCGGCCTGCAGAACGGGCTCGGCACCCGGATCACCTCCGCCGCCTCCAACACCGCCTATCCGCGGGCCTGGGCGTATGTGGCCGCCGCATGCGCCCTCGGCCTGCTGTTCTACCTCGTCGCGACCGCGCTGGAGCGGATCGCGATGCCGTGGCACAAGCCTCGCTGATACGGCCCGCGCCGCGCGGCCGCCCTCCGGACCCCTCTCACGCCCGAGGAGCACCCCATGCGACGTACCACGATGCGGAAGGCAGTCCGCGCCCTGTCGGCCGGAGCCGCCGTCGCCTTGCTCGCCACCGCCTGCGGCGGGGGTGACTCCGGCTCCAGCGGCGGCGGCCAGTCGAGCGGACCGACGAAGGTGCGGCTGCAACTGCAGTGGGTCACCCAGGCCCAGTTCGCCGGCTACTTCGCCGCCGCCGACCAGGGCTACTACAAGGACGAGGGCCTCGACGTGCAGATCCTCGAGGGCGGCGTGGACATCGTTCCGCAGACCGTCCTCGCCCAGGGGCAGGCGGACTACGCGATCGCCTGGGTGCCCAAGGCGCTGGCGTCCCGGGAGCAGGGCGCGCAGATCACCGACGTGGCCCAGGTCTTCGCGCGGTCCGGGACGTTGCAGGTGTCCTTCAAGGACAAGGGCATCAGCTCGCCCTCCGACCTCAAGGGCAAGAAGGTCGGCAACTGGGGCTTCGGCAACGAGTACGAACTGTTCGCGGGGATGACCGGGGCGGGCCTCGATCCGGCCAAGGACGTCACGCTGGTGCAGCAGCAGTTCGACATGCAGGCGCTGCTCAAGGGCGACATCGACGCCGCCCAGGCAATGACGTACAACGAGTACGCCCAGGTGCTGGAGGCCAAGAACCCGGCCACCGGCAAGCTCTACCAGCCCGGCGACTTCAGCACGATCAACTGGAACGACGTCGGCACCGCGATGCTCCAGGACGCGGTCTGGGCAGACACCTCGAAGCTGCAAGACGACCAGGCGTACCAGGACACGACCGTCAAGTTCCTCACCGCGGCGCTGAAGGGCTGGGTGTTCTGCCGGGACAACCCGGAGAAGTGCCGGGACATCGTCGTCGCCCGCGGGTCAAAGCTCGGCAAGAGCCATCAGCTCTGGCAGATGAACGAGATCAACCAGCTGATCTGGCCCTCGACGTCCAAGATCGGGCTGGTCGACCAGGCCGCCTGGAACCAGACCGTCGACATCGCCCAGAAGACCAAGAACGCCGAGGGCGCGACCGTGCTGACCAAGGCGCCGGGGGGAATGGCCTACACGAACGACTACGTGCAGAAGGCACTGGACAAGCTGGCCTCCGAGGGCGTGGACGTCACGGGCGCCTCGTACAAGCCGGAGACGGTGACGCTGAACGCGGGCGGGGCATAGGGACTGGGGCCCGGCCGGGTTCTCACCCGGCCGGGCCCGGTGCCGTCAGGTCCGGACGTGCTCGGGCCTGATGCCGATCGCCAGCAGGTACGCCGGGACCGCCTGCAATCGTGGGAATCGCTCCAGCGCCCGGACCGGCGCCGGCTGCGCACCGCCGTCCAGCACCGGCGCGACGATGCGGCGATGGATCGCCCGCTGGCCCGCCTGCGTGACGGCGGTCGGCAGCGCCCGCCGCCGCTGCACCCGGGCGAGGTCGCGTTCGGACAGCGTGCCCGTCCTCAGTGGACGGACGAGCAGGTTCGCCGCCGCCACCGCGTCCTGCACGGCGAGGTTGATGCCGACACCGCCGACCGGGGACATGGCGTGCGCGGCGTCGCCGATGCAGAGCAGCCCAGGCCGGTGCCAACGGCGCAGCCGGTCTACCTTGACCTCGAGCACGGACACGTCGGCCCAGCTGCCGAGCTCATCGACCCGGTCGGCGAGCGCCGGCTCCAGCGTCGCCAGATCGGACCGGAACGCGTCCAACCCCGCCGCCCGCAGCCGGTCGTAGCCGCCCTTCTCGATCACGTACCCGACCTGCCAGTAGTTGCCCCGGTCGATCCGGATCAGCACCCGCCCTGGCGCGACCCGGCCGGCGGTACGGGCCGCGTCGGACTCGCGCCGGGACAGCCGGAACCAGAGCACGTCCATCGGCGCGTCGTACGCCCGTACCGGCAGCCGGGCGGCGCGTCGGAGCGTCGAGTGCCGCCCGTCTGCGGCGATGGTGAGCGTCGCCGGGATCACGCCGCCGGAGGAGGTCAGCCCGGTCACCTGTCCCTGCTCGACCGTCAGCCCGGTCGCCTCGGCTTCCATCAGCAGCCGGAACCCCGGGTACTTCACCGCGTGCCGGGTCACGAAGTCCAGGAAGTCCCACTGCGGCATCAGTGCGATCTCCCGGTGCCGGCCCGGGATGCGCCGGAAGTCGGCTAGCAACCACTCCCGGTCGCCGGCAGCGACCCGCACCTCGCCGACCCGCTGCTGCTCGAGCCGCCCGAACTCCTCGCCCAACCCCAACTCGTCGAGCAGCGTCAGCGTCGAAGCGTGGATCGTGTCGCCGCGGAAGTCCCGCAGGAAGTCACTGTGCTTCTCGATGACTGTCACCCGCAGCCCCGCCCGCCCCAGCAGCAGCCCGAGCACCGCCCCCGCCGGCCCACACCCCGCGATCACGCAGTCGACCCGCTCCACCAGCCCAGTTTCGCCTGCGCCCACCCGTCCGGGTATCCTGGCTCGGTCGGAGCGGGCAACCGCCCCGTGCGCTCGTAGCTCAACGGATAGAGCACTTGACTACGGATCAAGAGGTTGCAGGTTCGAGTCCTGCCGAGCGCGCCAAATATGCCCAGCTCAGACGGCTATTGTCTGTCCTAAGAGGACCCAACACCGATCTTGGTCCACCAAGCAGGTTACCAGCGTCCTGGTCACTGGTAACCGGTGCGGATGGTGGCCGAGGTGCTGCCGAACTATTCGTCGGAGTGGCCGGATGGTGGCGGTCGCGGACAAGTTGGGGATCGGGACTGCGGAGACGGTCCGCAAGTGGGTCCGTCGGGCCGAGGTCGACAGTGGGGTCCGTGCGGGCATCACGACTGAGGAGCTCGCCGAGATCAAGCGGTTGAAGCGGGAGAACGCTGAGCTGCGCCGGGCGAATGAGATCCTCAAGGCGGCGTCGGCCTTCTTCGCGGCCGAGCTCGACCGGCCAGCGAGTCACCCGTGAGGTTCATCGCCGAGCGCAAGGACCGCCGTGACGGCGGGCTGCGCCGGGGTGTCGAGTCGATCTGCGCCACGTTGACAGAGCATGGTTGCCCGGTCGCACCCTCGACCTGCTATGGGGCGGTGGTACTCCCGGCGCATCATCGGCTGACGCACCGCGGCCCACATGCGCACCCAACTGGTCCTCGACGCGCTCGAGCATGCCCTGTGGACCCGCCGCCAGGCCGGGCGACCGGCGCCGGCCGGGCTGATTTGCCACTCCGACGCCGGCTCCCAAACCGGTCTCAACTGGTCGTCGCAACACCGGCTTGTTGCAGCGAGAGTAGGTGCTCGTTGAAGGCCTCGGCTGGTGTCTTCCAGCCGAGCGTCTTGCGGGGTCTGTTGTTGAGCGTCGCTGCGACGGCCTCGATCTCCTCGGCGGTCCAGCGGGAGAGGTCGGTGCCTTTGGGGAAGTACTGGCGAAGCAGGCCGTTGGTGTTCTCGTTCGTGCCGCGCTGCCAGGGGCTCTGCGGGTCGGCGAAGTAGACCGGGATGCCGGTCTCGACCTTGAACTGCGGCATGCGCGGACAGTTCTTTGCCGCGGTCCCAGGTCAGCGAGCGGCGCAGCTGCTCGGGCAGCGTGGTCATCGTGGCGGCGAGCGCGTTCTTCATCGTGACCGCGCCGTAGCCGGCCAGCGGCGGCCCGTTCTTCGTCCGGGGGATCGACCCCGTAGCCGTCTTCGCGTGGCAGGTGGATCAGCATGGTGAACCGGGTCGTGCGCTCGACCAGCGTGCCGATCGCCGAGCGTTCCAGCCCGATGAGCAGGTCACCTTCCCAGTGCCCGGGCACCGCCCGGTCGTCGGCCTCGGCGGGCCGTTCGCTGATCAGCACCTCGGCGTGACGTGCGCCCAGGCCTTCTGCCGAGACCGTGCCCGCGGAACGCGCAGCGCTCGGCCGGTGCGCAGGCAAGCGACCAGCTCGCGCTTGAGCGCACCCCGGCTCTCGACGTAGAGAGCCTGGTAGATCGCCTCGTGGCTGATCCGCATGGACTCATCATCAGGGAAGTCGACCTTGAGCCGGTTCGCGATCTGCTCGGGACTCCAGCCATGCACCCACCGGCGGTCTCCGCGGTGGGGCTTGTTCTTGCCGTTCCACGCCGGTGCCGGCGGCCCGACGGCGCGGCCGTCCACCGTGCTGCACGACACCGGCGAGCCGGTCCTGCACGTAGTCGCGCAGCCGGTCATTGCCGACGAGCTTCGCGGTCTTCGGTCGACGGCGCCCGACGTTCGGCGTGCCACTGCGCGATCGACGCCTTGTACTCCAGCCGCCACGTCCGCGTCGATGCGTTGCGGCGCAGCTCCCGCGAAATCGTCGACGGATCACGACCCAACCGGCGAGCGATCTCCCGCACGCCCAGACCCTGCGCTCGAAAGATCGCGATATCCTCCCGCTCGGCGAACGACAGATACCGACCCGACACCGCCGCCGGCAGACAGGGATTCACGCCGCCAGCGTGACGGAACCACCGGAACGCAACCGGCCCGGACACGCCAGCCGCCGCGGCCGCCGCCTCCGTCTTAGCACCGCCGGCGATCGCCGCCCAGAACCGGACCCGATCCTCTCGCCAGGCCACCGTCGGCCGCCCCGGCGACGGCACCTGACCGCGATAAACCTGAACCGCCCGCTGCCGCTCCCGCATCGTCCCCACCGCACACCTCCACGACCGAGGTGTTGCGACGACCAGTTGAATCCGCCCAATACGTCTCGTTGGCCTGCACCGGACGCCTCGCCGCCGCCGGGGCACTGTGGCGCTTCCTCCGGCACTTCCCGAGCGACGCGGATCCGGCGTACACGCAGGAGGAAATCGAGCGCTACGTCGAGGCGTGGTCGCGGCCCGGCGTCGCAACAGGCGTGATCAACTACTACCGGTCCTCCGTGCGGACGCCACCCAAGCGCGCCCAAGCGGCGCCCAGCCCTTGCCCGGCCGAGCTCACCCGGGAATCGCCACATCCGACCCGAGCCGGTCAGTAGGTGTCGCCTGCGAGAAGTCCGTCCCAGAACAAGAGCTCCCATCGCGTCACCCAGTTGAACACTTGAAGCATCTCCGGACTTGAGCTACCGGCAGCTGCGGTGTCGAGAAGACTGCCCAGGCTGGCGAGCCACTGTTCATAGCTCGTGGAGGACCAATAGTCGATCAGCCCCCAGTACGGTGTTGACTGGTCGGCGTCTGAGGATATCGCCGACCAGGTGTCGAAGTACACCATTTCTGCTGCGTACAGAGCCGTCAATGCAAGCTCGTAGCCGCGGGTCACCTGAGCCTGTAGATACGCAGCGAGTCCGACCGTCGCCGACTCCGGTTCGGCCGTCAGATCGATGAGGAACTGATCGGCTATTCGACGGATCTCGATCAGACCTAGCCGGCTTCCCGAGATGGCCGTCGCCAGCGACTCCCTGGCCGCGTCGCTCGGCGCGATGCCGGCCAACCCGGCGATGAATCGCTGATACTCGACGTTGTAGTAGTGGTCGTTCACGATCCAACGCCGGAAGACTTCGTCGCTGAGGTCGCCGTCTGCGACCGACCGGACGAACGGGTGTGCCACGAGCCGCGGCCAGAGTTTGCTGGAGGTGAGCAGTGTGTGACTTGCGCTCGTCCCGCTGTTGAGCGGGGCTCCGGCGAGTCTGTCGCGTCGACTCATTTCGTCGTGGCGGCGGACGAGAATATCGTGACGTTGTCGCCACTCCGCCACCACGCGGTCGATATCGGCTTGATCAACGCGGCTAGCCAGGCAAGCCCGAACGAGCGGCTCGACCAGTCGCGTCCAGTCCGGTGGTCGTCTAATGTGGCCCTCAAGGACGGCATACAACTGCGATCGTCCGTAGTTCAACTGCCGCGCCAGGGTCGTCGGGCTCAGGCCGGACTCCCGCTGTAGCTTCCGCAGACCAGCGCAGAATACTTCGACAGGCCGGGTTGCTCCGTTGTCGATCACTGATCCCCGTCCGGAATCGTCCGGTGTCGGCGGGCAGCATACACAACGCGCTGCCCAAGGACCGATCCTTCCGTCCAGCGTCTGTCCGGCGTCACTGACATCGTCGGCGCCTATGGCTGTAATCGCCGGGGCATCACGGGGGCCGAGTCCGGGTGCCTGACGGAGCCGGCGTCGCCATCCCGCGAGTCGGCTGTCGATTCCGGTAAGCGATCTTTGAGGAGCGCCTGATGGCCGCTAGGCGGAGGACACGTCGATTCGCCGTGGTCGGAGCCATCGTGACGGTGGCCGCGACCATAGTGACTTTCCAAGCGATGACCGACCCGACGTCGGCGGCGACGACGGATCCACCGTCGAGACCGAGTGTGCCGACGCAGCTACTGCCATCGTTCCCCGTCCTCGGCACACCGGGCTACGTCGAATGGCAGGGCGCGATCTCGAGCGCACGCGAGTATGTATCGGCCGCCGACCAGCCGATCGTCCCGGGGGGTGACTTCGCGGTCGACTACCAGTACGAGTACCACGGTGGCTGGCTGGGCGTGCTGTGCCCGAGCACTGCGACGTCCTGCGGGCTCGTCGAGCCGCACCCGCCGGCACCGGCACCGGCCTTCCAGTTGGGCGGTGAGTGGGCGTTTCTGGGCGCGGCCGGCGATCCCGTGGCGTATGGCACGCACTCCGATCAAGACGTGGGCGTGCCCGTCGGGGCGATCATCAGTCGCCTTCGGGTTCCGAGCGGGAATATCACCGAAGAGGTCGCCACAAGGACCGTTCGAACCGGCCCGAACCACGCGGATGTCTGGTACACCGTCGTCCGCCACGGCCGGCTGACCTTCCGCCTGCCGGCGACCCTGCCCGGCGGGTCGCTGTTCCTCGGACTCAACAACCACCCGTCCTCCACGCTGTCGATCTTTGGCGGTGCATACCGCGGCGCCACAAGCCCGTACCGGCGCGCCGCCTACGAGCAGGCGGCATGGTGGACCGGCGGCTCGTTGCTCGATGTACGAAGTCCTACTGCGGCGCCCTCCCCCATACAAGCGCCACCCCCCGAGAGCCCGCCTCCGACGACCTACGTGGCGCTGGGCGACTCGTACTCAGCGGGCGAGGGGCTAGCCGACTACCTGTCCGGATCGGACACGGCCTCGAATACGTGTCACCGGAGCTCGAAGGCCTATTCTCAACTCTTGCAGGTCGATCTGATCCGCAGCTTCCACGCATGCTCGCAGGTAAGAACGCAAGCGTATTACGAGAGCACCGGGCAATCTCAGGAGCCAGCGCAGCGAGACTATCTCGACGACTCGACAGCGCTAGTGACGATGACGCTCGGCGGTAACGACCTTGGCTGGTCGGGCGTACTTGTCAACTGCACAAAGGTTGAGGCGCAGGTAACTCATAACCTGGTGCTGCCGCATAACCGGAAGAAGTGCCTCGACGAGCTCGATGGGATGTCGGCGCAGATAACCCCGACTGTGGAAGGGACCGATGTGCAGGGAGTCCGTCATCCCGGTCTGCGGGACGTCTATCGGGATATCCTGGCCCGCGCACCCCGCGCCCAGGTGCGCATCCTGGGCTATCCGCCATTGTTCCCGGACCGTGGAAAGGCAAAGTCTGGCTGCCGCATTGCGCGCCTGAACGTGGTAGTCCCGCCTGCCCCAGTGCCGCCGACGCAACTCGTCCTCGCCTCAGACGTGGTGCAGAGGGCCGTCGGTTTGCAGGCCTTGTTCAACTCCGAGATCCGGGAAGCCATTGCCCGGCTCCGAGCCGAATCTCCCGACAACCAGCGTCTCGCCTATGTCGATCTTGAAGGACCATTCGGCGGAGCAAGCGGACATACGATCGACTGCGGCGACCGGAACCGTCCGCAGCCATGGATCAATGCGGTTAAGCTCAGCTCGTCTGCGGCATTGAAACTCACCACGGACCTCGCAAGCAGAAAGGGCAGGTTCAGCACCGATCTGTACGACGTCTACTCGGCGTCCTTCCACCCCAAGGCGATAGGACAGCGGGTCATGGCGGACGCCGTGCAGCAGTCACTGTGACCGGCTGGTGCGAAGCCGCGACCGAGACCGGTGTGTTGCTCGATGGGAACTATGTCGTGCACTGCTGTTTCCGGTGCCGCCACGGGCTAACACCGGGGCCGGCGCGACTGTGTCAGGCCGCCTACACCGTTGCATTGCGGACGCCGCTCCGGCACGGTTTTGCTATTGGGAACCGGACCGCGCCTGTCATGAGGTGGCCGTTTGCGCTACTAGAGGGCGACGACCGCCGCCCGCCGGCCGCTACGAGCAGACCGCCAGCAGCGGCCGGCTGCGGGAGACGCCCGGCTACTACTGAACCGCTCGACAACGGCGTGCGCGAGCACTACGCGCCTGCTGCGCTCACCATGCGCCCACCCGTTCGGGCCATGTCACCGGGGCTGAACGACCGTCCCAGGCAGAACCGGCGGAATGGAAGCACGTCCGACTTGACTGTTTCCAGGACATCAAGCTGAGCGCACGGTTGAATGGTCGTCACGCCTTTGAGCCTAGAGGGAACATATGAGTGTTGTCGAGCCATCGACTGCGATAGAGACGTCTAGCAATGATCAACTTTTCAGACCCCTGTTGGATCTGATCGGGCTCGTTCCGGTGCCGAGCGAGCGGCCGACGGGAGCGCGAGCCAACGAGGTGCGAGGGCTTAATCTGCTAGACCTCGCACTACGTATGGACCACGTCAGCCGGGTTACTGAGACGCTTCAGCTCATCGATCAGGGTCACATGAGGCGGTTGATCTCACTCGACCTAGACTTGGGCACCCTGACGTCAAGACACCGACGGGCGCTCGCCGTAACCACGTCTCCTGGACCGCGACGGCTCATCAGCCAGGAAAGCGCCGACTGTGAACCGGGTGGCGGCGAGCACGTCTGGCTGCCCATCGCTCGCTACAGCCGGGAGCACATTTCCCCCATCACCGTCCAGGACGCAAATGGTCACGTGATGACTCGCCTAACTACGGCCGAGACGACTGCCGACATGACGGCCGGAATGGTGCGCCTCCTACGTCTGCAGGTGAATGCCCGCGCGGCTGCCACGCAACAACCGGTCGAGACCCTTCTGAGTTCGCGCGCCCGCTGGCTCATCGAGCGCGCCATCGCATACCTATTACAGTACGGGGATTCGGGCGCGTGGCGGGCGCTCATGGGAACCGCGGAGGCGCACAACGGCATCGAAGATCCTGACGGGGCGAAGCTAGAGGCCGTCAGGAATGAAGCGCTAGCCTATATACGCGACCTTCCGGCCGAGTATGCTACCGACTTTGCAGCCGTGCTCGATTCGGTAGTTGCCGATCAGGTCTTGGTCGCGAGCGTGCCGCTAGGCTCGCACGCCCACGTGAGCTATGAGGCGCCGCTCGTGCCGTCCGTCAAGCATCGCCGGCCTTTTGGTTGGCTGACGGGAAACTTTCCTCAGAGCCGGGAACTGTCGGTAGAGTACCGAACGATGATCCCGCGTACCGTCAAGGCCTTTCATATTACGGCAACCGTTCCCGAAGAAATCCGCGTGCGCCGCTTCATTCTCCATACAGATGTAGACGAAACGGCAACAATTAGCCTATCCAGGGATCTGAGACGCCTCTCGGCGGCCTACCCCACGGGGTTGGGTGGCGAGCGGATCATCTGGAGATCCGAGCTTCAA
Source organism: uncultured Actinomycetota bacterium (assembly GCA_963728945.1). Taxonomy (GTDB): domain Bacteria; phylum Actinomycetota; class Actinomycetes; order Mycobacteriales; family CADCTP01; genus CADCTP01. Next base: position 1,025,392 of record CAVSMA010000001.1, read on the forward strand.
GACGCGTTCGCCCGGCTGTCGATCTTGGCGCGGAGGCGACTCATCAACGCTGCCGCTTACGAGGACTATACGCAGTCGAAGGCGCTGCAGGCCGGCTTGCCTGGTAGCGCCAACGCTGTTCACGCCGGGACAAGGCTTATAACCCCCGTCATCACTGCCGCCAACGTTCTCGACGCTTTGCAGCGGGGGGAATGCTCCCTCGTTCTGCTTTCGGCAATGACCGTTCACGAGGAGCGTGCGAGCTATGTCAGGCTCGATGAGGGACGGGCGCCCGACCAGGTTAAGAAGATACTAGAGACGCTGGCGGCGTTCCTGGAGGGATGCGAGCTCGGACACGACGTGAGCGTCGACAACGACCCCCGCGAGAACGGCGCCCACGTGTACTGGCGACACATCCGCCTCGGTTTCGGACCGCGTGTGCTCGAGCCTGTCCGCGCTCGATTACTCATCACGATGGCAGACGAGCCGCCAGCGCTGGTGGGCAGCGTGGCTCGAATGCTTGGTGGTCTTATTCTTGTCGTCATTGCCCTAGGCTACCTCGTGAAGTCGTCACAGCTCGCTCTCAATAATGCTGATGCGGTCGTCGCCGTGTTGCTTCTCGTGCCCGGGATCCTACTGTCACGACTGGACATCCCGAGTACCCACTCCGTGCTCGGCACGCTGCGGGCCTTTCCGCGCGTCGTCGCTTACATCTCGGTGGTCGTCACGTCCGGCCTGGCAGTGTTCGCAGCTACTGGATACGGGCACATGGAAGTCCTGCTGCTGGTCGGCGGGTCACTGCTCGTGCTCATGCTCGCGCTCTGCTGGGTGGAGCTCTGGGTGCGTCGCCACCGCCGACAGCGCGCTCTTCCGCGGAGCAGCATGCTGCCCGCTTGGATCATCGTCGCCCTCGAGGGTCGGATCCCGAAGCGGTTGCGAGCGCCGGAACTTACGTTCGATTCGACAGGTGGACGGCGCTCAATTCCTGCTAATGGGGCAGCTCGTCCGGCCGATCTGGTCGCCCTCGGCGCAAGGGAGGCGACGGAACGCATCTCGGGCGTACGCTTCCGCGTGCACCACAGCTTCGGTATCTCCGCCGGCGATCGGACCTCCTTGGACGGAGCCAAACCATTACTCGAGTCTCTTAGGTTCTCCTCGTCCGACGCAGACGTCTATATCGAGACGTACGCCGACGACAGCCGTCCCACGATGGACGCCGGAAGGTTTGTGGTTGAGAGCAACGCGAGGGACGACGACACTGGCCGGCTCGCTGAGGGCGTCACAGCGCTGAACACGCGGACACAAGTGTTCTCGGCCCGTCGCGTCGAACTTCTCATCACATTGCCAGCCGACGCGATATGCACGCGGAACACGGCGCGCTCGCTCACACACGTGCTGCGCCTGCTAACAAAGTGCGTACACGACGCTGGTGCGATTCCCATCTTCTTGCAAGTTCCAAGCACCGGCGCCGATGATGATGAGGCGCTTTTCGCCTCGGCACCGAACCGGCCGTGCATCCGGCTCGGGCTGTCGGCCGCTGACTCCCAAGCGGAACAGCGGATGAAGGCCGAGAGCTCGATCGCAGACATGGCTGCTTCAAATGGCCTAGGTCTCTTCATCAATGAAGGGAGGAGCGGCTTTCACTTGCGCTACTGGCGCCCGATAGTTGAGGAGGACCGGGTCCGATACGCACTCCGCATGAATGTGCGCTGGCCTCCGGGTGACGACCGGAAGCTTCTTCGGGCGCGAATCGTGACACTCATCACTCCCTCTCGCGGGGACACAATGCGCGACTTAATGGAACTCGCCTCGGCCTTGGATGGCGAGGGTGCCGGCTGCGTGGCCGTTTCACTCGCGGCCTTACAGCATACGGTGTTCGTAACACTCGTACTCGCCGGTGAGCAAGAGACGCATCTGAATTTGCTTTCGGATCTCGAGCACTTCAAGATCGTACTGGAATCCACGGGGGACCTGGTGACGAGCGATGCCGCAGTCGTGCCGTTCTGGGTGAGGTGGCGACTCCCCGCAGACCTTATCGACGTCGCCGATCTCGAGAAGAGGTTGCGAGAGGTGCTCGCCCGACAGGACGAGGCTATGGCGAACGACGGCTCGCCCAAGATCGCCTACATTCGCTCTCGCCGGACCTCGGCCGAACAGGACCGTGGACGCGCCCAACTGTTCATTCGCGTAGGCGACCAGAGATCCATCAGCCCGGAGGACCGGCCCAAGAGGCTCGGGCGCCTCGCCAAGGCCGCGCAGGACCAGATACAGCGAGAGCTGATCGGCAATGCCACGGACGGTCGCGACGTGGACGTGGATATCGCGTGGAGTGAACGCTGGCTGGGCGGCCCGGTCTGATGCGTTCTTCTATTCTCGCATTGTCCGAAGGCCAGGTTGCCATCGGCGCTCGGGTTGGACGAATGCTTCTGAATATTACCGGGTCTGTCGATGAGGTCGTGCCGCGTTCGTCGCCTACCCGTAACTCATGTCCGATCGAATCGCCGCGGGCCGACCTGGAAATATCGGGGGGCAACCGAGATCCTCGGTGGGTAGGGAACTGCTGCGCCAGGATGGTCGCTAAGGGGCTCTACCCAGCCAAGCGTGGTAGCCGTCCTCGGATCGGGGTGGCGGTGGGAGTGTGCCAGGTGACTCCGCAGTGCAGGAGGAGGTGTAGCCGGTAGTTGTCGAAGTTGCGGTAGCCGTGCCTGACTCGCTTCACTTTCCTGATGAGCGCGTTGATCGCTTCGGTGGATCCGTTGGAGACGACGCCGGTGTCGAAGTAGGCGAGCAGTTCGTTCGCCAGGCGTCGAGGGTGCGGGCGAGGCGGACGAGTTCGGGGATACCGCGCTCGGCGATGGTGGTGAACCAGCGCAGCAGCCGCTGTTCGGCTCGGTCGCGGCTGCGCTCTCGGTAGAGCAGCCGCAGTTCTTGCGCGGCGATCCAGGCCGGGCCGACCTGCTTGTGCCGGTCTCCGACCGCGAGCCCGGTAAGCGTTCGGGTCCACGAGCGGTCGGTGTGTTGGTCGTGGCCGCGGCGGAGTAGCCGGCGGATCCGGAACAGCGGGTCGCCGGCGTGCCCGCGGTGTCGGAGGGTCTCGTGCTGGACGCGGCGGCGGACCTGGTCAACCGCGTCGAGGCCGAGGCGCACCACGTGGAACGCGCCGAGCACTCGGGTCGCCTGCGGGAGGGTAGTGCGCAGGACGGTGGCATAGTCTCGGGACGGGTCGAGCGCCGCGACGGTGATGCCGTTCCGCCAGCCCTCACTGCGGCGAGAAACCCAGCCAGAGAAGGCCTTCCGCTTCTGCCTTTGACGACATCGAGCAACCTGGCTCGGCCGTTGAGCGCGACGATGACGGTGGCGAACACGGTGCCGGCCGTCGGGGTCGCGGCCAGGAACGCGTTTCATCCACGCCGAGTGTATGCACCCCGTCGAGCCGGGCCGGGTCGTCGACCAGGGACTGGCCGTACTCCCGGACAGCGGGCATCCCGATCGCCCAGCCGACTCCGAACTCGGCTGCGACCGCAGCGACTGTCTGACCCAGTTCGCCGACTCGGCGGCAGGCCTCGTCTCGGGCCTGCTCGGTCCACGACGCCCGTGCTCTGATCAACGGCGAGGTCTGGATCACGTGCGCTTGGGGCAACGCGGCTCGTGACAGCGCCAGACCCGCTTGACCCAGACCAGCATCACCGGCCGGCCCGCCACCGGCAGACCACGCACCCACGTCGGACGCCGATCGTGCGGCCGGGCCCGCATCCGCAGCCCGGGCACCAGCCATCCTCGGCGCTGGTCTGCACCGCCTGCTCAAGCTCGCCGGCGCACTGCGACACCGCCAGCACCACGAAGCCGGGTGGCCCGAGCACCGCCGCCGCTGCGATACCGTCACTCCGCACTAGGACCTCCTTGATCGATGGCTTCAGACAGCTCGATCGTGAGGTCCCAGGTCTTCTTCACAGCCCAGGCGGCCCACTACGGCGTGGCGCGATCACCACGCTTGATTGAGAAGAGCCCTCTTGATCCGCGGGGTTCTGTCGACGCCGCCTGAAAACTGACCCCGGAGCGCCGCCTGAATTTTGACCCCCTTGGCGCTGACTCTCGGCTCAATCGAGCCGAGGGGGACGAAGGGGTGTTATCCGTGGAGGACTGGGCCGAGATCCGCCGGCTGCATCGGGCGGAGGGTCTGCCGATCAAGGCGATCGCCCGGAAGATGGGCGTTTCGAGGAACACCGTGCGCGCGGCGATCGCGTCGGATGCCGCGCCGAAGTACGAGCGCAAGCCGGCCGGGTCGATCGTGGACGTGGTCGAGGCGCAGATCCGCGAGCAGCTCCAGCTCGACGCGAGGATGCCGGCGACGGTGATCGCGGAGCGGATCGGCTGGACCCGTGGGATCACGGTGCTCAAGCAGCGGGTCGCTGAGCTGCGCCCGGCATACCTGCCGCCCGATCCGGCCTCGCGCACGAGCTATGAGGCCGGAGACATCGCGCAGTGCGATCTGTGGTTCCCGCCGATCCAGCTGCCGGTCGGGTTCGGCCAGCAGCGTCGAGCGACGCAGTTGCCGGTGCTGACGATGGTCACCGGCTACTCCCGATGGCTGTCCGGGCAGCTGATCCCGACCAGGGCGGCGCCGGATCTGTTCGCCGGCTGGTGGCAGGTCATCTCCCGGCTCGGCGCGGTGCCGCGCACGCTGGTCTGGGACGGCGAGGGCGCGATCGGCCGCTGGCGTCACGGCAAGACCGAACTGACCGGCGAGTGCCAAGCCTTCCGCGGCACCCTCGGGGCGAAGGTGGTCGTGCTCAAGCCCCGCGAGCCGGAGCACAAGGGCATCATCGAGCGGGCCCACGACTACCTGGAGACCTCGTTCCTGCCCGGCCGCCGCTTCACTGGCCCGGCCGACTTCAACACCCAACTGCAGCAGTGGTTCGTCTTGGTCAACGCCCGCCGTCGCCGGCTGCTCGGCTGCGCCCCGACGGAGCGGATCGCCGCGGACAAGGCGGCGATGCTGGCGTTGCCGCCGGTCGCGCCGGCGACCGGATGGCGGGCCAGCACCCGGCTGGCACGCGATCACTACGTGCGCATCGACTCCAACGACTACTCCGTCCATCCGGCCGTGATCGGCCGGCGCATCGAGCTGATCGTCGACCTGCACCGCGTCCGAGCGCTCTGCGACGGCAAGCTCGTCGCCGACCACGAGCGGGCATGGGCCTGGCACCAGACCATCAGCGATCCCGACCACCTCGCCGCCGCCAAGCTGCTGCGGAACGAGCGCGTCGGCGCGCTGCGTCCGGTAGTCGAGCTCGAGGTCGAGCAGCGGTGCCTGGCCGACTACGACACCGCACTCGGCCTCGACAATGCCGCTGACAATGCCGCTGACGGCGGGGTGGCGTGATGGCTGCCCGCGCCAGCACGGCCAAGACGACCCGCGACCTGACCAGCGAGATCACCTACCTCACCCGAGCGCTGAAGGCACCGACCCTGCGCGACAGCGTCGAGCGACTCGCCGAACGCGCTATTGCCGAGTCCTGGTCCCACCTGGAGTTCCTCGTCGCCTGCCTGCAACGCGAGGTCTCCGCCCGCGAGTCGCACGGCGGCGAGGGCCGCATCCGCGCCGCCCGCTTCCCAGCCCGCAAGAGCTTGGAGGAGTTCGACTTCGACCACGCCCGCGGCCTGAAGCGGGACCTGATCGCGCACCTCGGCACGCTCGACTTCGTCACCGCCCGCGAGAACGTCGTGTTCCTCGGACCGCCCGGCACCGGCAAGACCCATCTCGCCATCGGCCTGGCGATCCGCGCCTGCCAAGCCGGCCACCGGGTCCTGTTCGCGACCGCTGCCGACTGGGTCGCCCACCTCGCCGAAGCCCACCACGCCGGCCGGCTGCAGACCGAACTCACCCGGCTGGGCCGCTACCCGCTGCTCGTCATCGACGAGGTCGGCTACATCCCCTTCGAACCCGAAGCGGCCAACCTGTTCTTCCAACTCGTCAGCTCCCGCTACGAGCGCGCATCCCTCATCGTCACCAGCAACAAGGTCTTCGGCCGCTGGGGCGAAGTGTTCGGCGACGACGTCGTCGCCGCAGCCATGATCGACCGCCTCGTGCACCACGCCGAAGTCGTCGCACTGAAAGGAGACAGCTACCGCCTCAAAGACCGCGACCTCGGCCGCGTCCCCGCGGCCAGCACCACCGAAGACTGACAACCGATCACGCCGTCAGGGGGTCAATTTTCGACCGGCGACAGAGGGTCAATTTTCGAGCGGCGTTGACAGGTTCCGGGTTCGATCGCGGCGCGCCTTAGCGGACTGCCGCCGGCGGCTGTCCACGAGGGACAGTTGAGCGATATTGGTCCACCAAGTGGTCCACGAATTGGTGTCGACTGATGCCTGTCATGAGCGCGAGCACGCCTGGGATGCCTGAGCTGCGACGACAAACCTGCAGGTCACAAGGACGGCAGGCCACTACGGATCAAGAGGTTGCAGGTTCGAGTCCTGCCGAGCGCGCGTCTATTCCTGCAGGTCAGACCACCTATTCTCTGCTGAGCAAGATCATTATCAAGCTTCGAGACGATCTTGGTCCACCAATCAGCTCGTGCTTGCCCTGGCTACGCGCGGCATGGCTGCACATGGTTGGCGGGATCGCGGCTCAATAGACCGGCGTGTCGGCGGCGGTCGACGTTGGCTCGACCGACATGCTCGAGCCTCCTCAGCCAAGCCGACCGCGAGTGTTGCGCTATTTCGAACGGCCAGCCTCGACCGAGGAGCGGGCCGAGCGAATAGTGCGGTGACCATGAGCGCTCGCCGGGCTGGGGACAAGCCGGTCGGGTGCTGGGGCCGGTTGTTGATCTCACTCTCGACCGCGGGCTGGTCGAGAGTGAGGGTGCGCGGGCCACGCGGCATCCGGACCGGCTTGCGAGGGTCCGACCGCTTCGGGAGTATGCCTTCATGCCGGCTGACTCGCGCCTGGGGTTGGCGGCGGCGCTCGAAGGGCTGCGGGAGGAGCTTGAGGAGGCGTGGCGCTCGAGCCAGGGACGCCCCGTGCGATTCCGCGCCACCGACGTCACGCTCACCCTCGAGACCGTGCTGACCAGGGACAGGGAGGGGTCGGGGCGGATCAGGTGGTGGCTGATCGAAGCCGGCGGTGCGGCGAAGACCGGCGAGCAAACCACGCAGACGCTCGTCCTCACCCTGACCCCCGGCCTCTACTGCGACGACAGCGACGGTCCCCAGCCGCTCGACGTGGGTGACGAGGAGAGCCAGCCAGGGGGCTAAGACCGGGGGCAGTCGCATGTGGAGTGACAGGCTGGCGGAGGTCTGGGCCGCGCCGAGGCAGGCCGGCGCCGGCGCGGCGCTGACGGCGGACATCGTCATCACCGCCCGCCACGTCGTCGCCGGGGCGGTCGACGGCGGCACCGTGCTTGCGCGAATCGTGCGCCCAGGCGTACGCGTCGCCGAATGGGTGCCGATGCGGATCGTCGCGGAAGACGCGGATTGGGACGTCGCCCTGCTCCAGGTGGACCGGGACGACCCGGGCGGCGGCGTCCGGCTAGCCGCCACGCAGTGGGATCCGCCGTTGTCTCCCGTCCCGTCGATCGTCCGGCTCGGCACCTCGGCGGAACCCGGCTGCGAGACCGTGGGCTTTCCGCGCGCCGCCGTCCAGCGGGCGCCGTCCGGCGCCCCATTGCCGACCGTGCGCCAGTCCGAGCAGGCGATCGGCACCCTGCTCCCGAGCGGCCAGGGCAAGACGCCGGTGAACCCCGACCGCGGGCTGCCATCGCGCTGGATGCCGTTCGACGTCACGACCGCGGCACCGGAGGCGCAGGCTGGTTGGAGCGGGATGTCCGGCGCCGCGGTGGTGCTTCCGGACGGCCGCCTCGTCGGGATCGTCGTCGCCGCCGAGTCTGGTCACCAGGTGCGGCGGCTGTACGTGGTACCGCTCGCGGACGTGCTCGATCGCTCACCTCGCATCGCCGCGCAACTGGGCGCGGTGGTCGAGGTCCGGGACGCGCCCCTGCACCGTCGTCTGCTCACCCGCGTGTCGCTGCAGGCGGACGGTTCGCCGCAGCTCATCGGCGAGATCGAGGATCTCGCGACCTTCGGCGTCAAGCCGGCCGACGTGCCCGGCGAGCCGCCGTACCTCCGCTACGTCGAGCGAGACGCCGACGGCGAGCTGAGCGCAGCGCTCACGGACGCGGAGGCGTCGCACCGGGTGCTCCTGATAGTTGGCGGCGCGGCCAGCGGCAAGAGCCGGTCGCTCGCGGAGGCCGTTCGGGCCCGGTGGCCGGACCGCCGCCTGCTCGACCCGGTCGAAGGCGCACTCCCGGAGCTCGCGGCGGTCCGCTGCGGTCCGCGAGTGGTGTGGCTGGACGACGTGCACCGCTATGCGGCTGGCAGCGCCTTCCGGGACGCGCTTGAAGCACTGCTGGCCGACGGTGCGCTGGTCGTCGCGACGATCCGGCGTGCAGAGCTCGACCGCCTCGCTCCCGCGGGCGACGTGCGCGATCCGGCCGGCGAGGCCCTGGCCGACCCGCGGCTGGTCCGCCGCGTGGACTGGCAGGTGGGCTGGACTGAAACCGAGCGGGCGCGTGCGGCCGAGGCGGTCGCCGCCCGCGCCGCCCGCGACGCCCTGGGTCGCGGGGTGCCGCTCGGCGTCTGGGCGATCGCCGGCCCGGCACTGCTGCAGCGGCTGCGCGACGCTGAGCACGACGACGACTGGCCGGCTAACTACTGGCTGGTCCGGACTGTGCTGGCGTGGTACCGCACGGGCGTGCTGGAGCCGATGCCGGCCGGCCTGGCCTTGGAGCTGGTGCCGGCGGTGAGCGGCTTGGACCCACCGCCGGACGACGACGAGTTCGCCCAGGCGTTGCGCTGGGCGACGCGGTCCGTGATCGGGGACGGCCGGCGCACGCGGCAGAGCCTGCTCCAATGCAGCGCCGCCGATGCGCTCACGGTCCACGATTACGTGCTCGACCAGGACGACGTGTGGGGCCAGGTCCCGACTCCCGTGTGGGAGGCGGTGGTCGGGCACCTCGGCGGCACCGACGACAAGCGTCTCAAGGTCGCTCTGGTTGCGTTCGTCTCCAACAGGGACGAGATCGCCATCCGTGCGGTGGAGCCGGCGGCCGAGGCGGGCAATCCGTATGCGATGTGGTTGCTCGGCCACGTCCTGGAGCAGCACGATCCCGTCGCAGCGCAGACGTGGTTCGAGCGCGGTGCATCGGCCGGAAGCGTCGAGGCGATGGTAGAGCTCGGCGTCCGAATGGCTGTCGAGCGCCCGGACGAGGCTCGCCGCTGGTTCGAGCGCGCCGCGGCCGCCGGAAGCGTGGAGGCGATGGGCAACCTTGCCGTGCTCTTGTGGACCACCGAGCATGAGACGGCGGTGAGCTGGTTGGAGCGGGCGGCCGAGGCTGGGATGGTCGAGGCGATGGACGGGCTCGGCAACGCACTGGCGGACACCGACCCCGCCCGGGCGCGCGAGTGGTGGCAGAGGGCGGCGTCTGCTGGGTTCACGCGGTCGGAGTTCAATCTGGGCGTACTCGCCGAGCGTACGGACGGTGACCTCGATGCAGCCCGGCAGCACTACCGGCGCGCCGCCGACGCCGGGTATGGGGATGCGGCTTACAACCTGGGCAACCTTTTGTGGCCCTCCGAACCAGAGGCAGCCGTGCAGTGGCTGGAGCGCGCCGCCGAGCTCGGCGTGACGACCGCCAACCTGAAGCTCGCCGGCATCCTGGCCGACTCGAATCCCGCCGAGGCGCGCCGCCTGCTCCAGGCAGCGGCCGTCGCCGGCGACGGGGACGCGATGCTCGCGCTCGCGTACAACACCTACATCGGGGTGCTCCCCGGAGAGGAGTCCGACGCACGCCGGTGGCTCGAGCAGGCGGTCCGCGCGGGCGTCCCCGACGCCCAGGAGTTGTACGACCAGCTCTACGCCGATCCGGGCGAGCTCCGCCGGCGCGCGGCGGACGGCGACGTCCAAGCGATGTACAACCTCGGAACCCTCCTCGTCGATGAGGACCGGGAGGCGGCACTCGTCTGGCTGGCTCGCGCGGCTCAGCTCGGCCACGTCCTGGCGACGAACAATCTGGCCAGCATGCTCCTGCCAGAGCATCCGGAGGAGGCGCGGATGTGGCTCGAGCGCGCGGCCGCGACGGGTGAGCCAACCGCGATCCACAACCTCGCATGGCTGGCCGGTGAGGGCGACGATGGAGCGCGGCGATGGCTCGAACGTGCCGCCGAGGCCGGCGAGCCGCGCGCAATGTACGAACTCGGCGAGATGTTCGTCTCGCAGAACCGAGACCTCGGCCTGGCGTGGCTGCGGCGCGCCGCGGAGGCCGGCGACACGTTCGCGATGAACAGCCTCGGAATCGCGCTCGCCAGCGACGATCCCGAGGAGGCCGAGAGGTGGTTCCGCCGCGGAGCCGAGGCCGGCTACGACAAGGCGATGTTCAACCTCGCAAGCATGCTCGTCGACGACCGACCGACCGAGGCGCGACGCTGGCACCTGGCTGCAGCGGAATCCGGTCACACCGGCGCGATGCTCGCGATGGCGATGTACTCGATGGAGGAAACACGGGCCGACCAGGCCGTGCAGCTCGAGAACGGCGTCACCGACTCACTGTTCGACTTGCAGCGCAAGCTACGCGACCCGCTCTTCGGGGGCAGGGACTGGGTTGAACGCGCTGCCCGCGCCGGCGACGAGAGGGCGGCCGAGCTACTTGCTTCGGCGCGCCAGCCGCAATCGCCCGGCCTGCAGGGCATTGACCTCGGCGACGGGAGCCCGGGGCGCTGGGCGACCTGACCGGCGGCGGTTGGGGGTTCTGTACTCCCCTGACTGGGCACGACGTCTACGGCCTGAGGCGATCTCCGAGCGTGCGACTCTGCAGGGTTGACCGTCCGATGACGAGCTTTGCTTTGGTGCAAACGCCCTGACCTGCCGCGGCCCGATGACGCCTGGCCTCGTGATGTGCATTCGCCGAGGGCGTGCGACCTCCAGGAGAAGCAGGTCTGCATCAGCGAGTCTTCCCAATCACAATCGCCCGACGGTGCACAATGAGGCGGTGGACGACCTTGCCCGGGATGACCTGCTGGCTGCGACGCCTGAGATCGCCGCTCGGCTGGCGGGAGTCACCCTGCGCCAGGTCAACTACTGGCGGGAGATCGGGCTGATCGAGCCGGCGGTGGCGCGGCGGATCTCCACTCGCAACGAGGTGCGGCTCTACGACTTCACGGGACTGGTTGAGCTGCGGATCGTGGCGGCGCTCCGCCACAGGCTGAGCTTGCAGCACATCCGGCAAGTGATCAACCGGCTGCGGGCGACCTATGACCGGCCGTTGACGGAGCTTCGATTCGCGGTCCAGGGGCGCAACCTGTACTTCCAACACCCCGACGGCACTTGGGAAGGCGGCCACCGACCCGGCCAGATCGTTCTGGCGGAAGTCATCATGCTGGAAGCGGTCCGCGCCGATCTCCGCCGTGCCGCCGCCGAGCGCCACCGTGAGCCGGGCCGCGTTGTGAAGCGCCGGCGGGTGCACGCGTCGAAGCCGACGTTCGCCGGGACCCGCATCCCGGTCTCGGCCGTGGAAGCGTTCCTGCAGGAGGGGGCCTCCGACGAGGACATCCTGGCGGCCTATCCGCAGCTGACGGCCGCCGACATCGCCGTCGTCCGCGACGGCCACCCGGCGGCCGGTTGATCGCCCGGCGCATCTTGCGGTTCCTCCTCGACAACGACGTCGCCGTCACCGTCCGCCGAGTCCTGCTCGCCGCGGGCCACGAGTGCTGGACGGCCGCGGAGGCGAACCTCTACGAAGCCCCGGACGACGCTCTCGCCGTCTACGCCGCTGATCGGGGCGCGGCCCTGATCTCTCACGACGCTGAGTTCGCTCGCCGCCGGCGCCGGAACACAATCGGACAGCACGTCTGGCTTCGCTGCAGTCCTCGGCCGGATGCCCGACGTGGTGATCGAGGTGCGACCGGACAGCTTCATCGTCTCGCCACCGCGCTGGGACTAGAGAGAGTCCACACGCGACTGTCGGTCGACCGTGGTCCCGAGTCCTGCCGAGCGCGCCGCATATGCCCACTTCAGACGGCTGTCGTCTGTCCTAAGAGGACTCGGCGTCGATCTTGGCCCACCAAACAGGTCACTGTCACCGCTGCCGCCCGAGCCGCCCTGTGCACGCCCGTCGAACACACCACATAGAGGCTCGGGACCAAGCCACGCCACCGGTGATCAGGGCGCGTGCTCCGGCGCGACGAGATGCCCGGTGCGCCTTTGGCCACTCTGCCGCTCGTCCTCTCGACGAGCACGCTCTGGCGGCCCTCTGCGGGGCGGACTCGCGGTGGTGCCCGACGCCGGACGCGGGTATGCCGTTGGTCACTGTCGATCGGCGCTGGCGAGCAGTCGTTCGACGGCGGCGCGGAGCTCGGGCAGGTCGTTGTGCACCGTCGCGGTGAGGATGGCGTGGCTGGCGTCGAAGTACCGGTGGGCTAGCTGGTCGCGCATGCCGGCGATCTCGCGCCAGGGCAGGTCCGGCTCCGAGGCGGTGAGGTCAGCGGGGAGGTCCTTGGCTGCTTCGCCGATTTCGATGAGCCTGACCCGGACCGCGTCGAAGACCAGCCCGTCGGCGAACGGATCGCCGGCCGGCCCTCGTCGTAGATGCGCGTCGATCGCATCGCAGGCCAGCAGTATGTCCTCGAGCCGCCGGGCCGATGACCGGCTCACAGGGCGACCGCGTCCCGCTCGACAGCCGCCCGCACGCCAGGCTTCAGGCCGTCGTCGGGCACCACGTCGACCGGGACCCCGAGAATGTCCTCGAGCTCGTGCCGGATCCGGGCCAGACCGATCAGACCGAGCTGACGATCGAGGTGGACGAGCAGGTCGATGTCGCTGTCGGGTCGGTCGTCGCCGCGGGCGGTGCTGCCGAACACGCGCAGGTTGCTGACCCCGTGCCGAGCCGCCACGCGGCGCATCCGTTGCCGGTTGCGCCGGACGAGCTCGCCCCGCGGCGTAGCCGGAAGTCGTCGTACGTCGACCTCATTCGGCTCGGCGTGCAGCCGCAGCGTCGCTCCAGCGGCATCGACCAGCCGCGACAAGGTCGCAACCGACGGCTCCCGCCGGCCGGCTTCGTAGGCGCTGATCACGCTCTGGGTGACTCCGGCGCGGCGGGCGAGTTCGGCCTGCGTGAGACCCGCCGCCGTCCGGGCCGCACGCAACACCGAGCCGGCGTCGTTCACATCAGCGAGTATAGCGGATCGTCACTATCTAGCCGACAGTTCGCGCGGATGCCTGTGGAGTGGTGGGGCCCCGCCTACCGGCATGCCGTCTCCGCCACAGGATGGCCGGCACCGACGTTCGGGATCTCGGGAGGCGGACCGTTCAGGCCCCGCTGTCCGAACTAGTGGTCACGCCCGTTAGTTCGTCGGCGGTCAGGCGGCGAGCCGGTCGAGGAGATGGTTGAGGTCGTTGCGGGAGAATCGCCAGTCGAACGGTCGTGCGGCTTGGTTGTACCGCTTCTCGAATGCCGTGATCTGGCGGGCGAGTTCGTCGGTGTCGGCGAAGTCGTCCGGGGTGATCAGCTTGCGTTGGACGACGGAGAAGTAGATCTCCACTTGGTTCAGCCAGGAGGCGTGCACCGGCAGATGGATCATTTGCGCGTTCGGGTGGGCGTCGGTCAGACGGGCGGCGGCGGTCCAGCCGCGGTGTGATGAGCCGTTGTCGACGATCCAGAACACCCGCCGTGCTGAGGCATACGGCTCGCGGGTCATGACCTTCTCGACGAGTTCGGTGAACGGCTTGATTCCCGTGGTGGGTGCGCAGTGCCCGATCACCTGGGCGCGGTGCACGTCGTAGGCGGCGAGGTAGGCCAGGGTGCCGTGTCGGCGGTATTCGCTCTCGACTCGCATCGGCCGTCGCCGTGGCCGGGGTGGCGCGCTGGGATGGATGCGGCTGCGGGCCTGCACGCCGGGCTTCTCATCGACGCTGAGCACGTAGTCGTTGTCGCCGAGGGGTTCGCCGTCCCACACGCGCACGTAGAGGTCCAGCGCGCGAGCGGCCCTCCCGGCGAAGTCGGGATCGCGGGGGAAGATCCAGGAGCGGTGCTGCCACGGTTTGAGCGCATCACCGGCCAGCCAGCGGCGCACCGATGATGCCGACACCGAGGCGACGATGCCGCGCTCGACCGAGCCTGTCACGATTCCCGTGTAAGCCACGGGTGACGAATGCGGTTAACCTATCACGGGGTAAGTCGTCCGGGGAAGAGGACGACGAGTGTGTTGAGCGCTGTTTTCCAGCCGTGGGTTCCGGTTCCCGATTCTCCTCCTCTCTTGCTGGAGATGTTGCGGAGTCCGAGGTAGAGGAGCTTCATCGCGGCATCGTCGGACGGGAAGTGTCCACGGGTCTTGGTGATCTTCCGTAGCTGGAAGTTGATGGATTCGATGGCATTGGTGGTGTAGACGATCCGGCGGAGCTCAGGTGGATAGTCGAGGAACGGGATGAATTCGTTCCAGGCCCGCCGCCACACGTCGATGACGCCAGGGTATTGGTGTCCCCATTCGGTGTCGAGACCCTTCAGGGCGAGCTCGGCCGCGTCGATGGTGGGCGCGGTGTAAATCGAGCGCATCGACGCCGCGATCTTCTTCCGGTCCTGATAGGACACGAACCGCATCGCGTTGCGGATCACGTGCACCACGCAGGTCTGCACGACCGTGTCGGGGAACACGGCGGTGATCGCGTCTGGGAGCCCGGACAGGCCGTCGCAGCAGGCGATCAGGACGTCGCGCAGCCCGCGGTTGCGTAGCTGGGTGAGGACGGAGTGCCAGAACTTCGCGCCTTCGGTCTCGGCGATCCAGCAGCCCAGCGCGTGCTTGCGGCCCTCGACGTCCACGCCGATGACCAGGTGCGCGGACTTGATGGTGACCGCGCCCTTGTCCCGAACCTTGATCCGGATCCCGTCGATGTAGACGATGGGGTAGATCTCATCGACGGGTCGGCTCCGCCATATCTCGATCTCATCGGTCACCACGTCAGTGATGTTCGAAACCAACTCCCGGGATGCGGTCACTCCGTATACTTCGAGCAGGTGCGCCTCGATATCGCGGGTCGACATTCCCCGGGCATAGCAGGACAGGACAATCTCGTCGATCTGGCCGACCCGACGGGCTCGTTTCGGCACGATCCGCGGTTCGAACTCCCCGTTGCGGTCACGCGGGACGGTGATCGTGACCGGCCCGTTGGTCGTCGACACGGTCTTCCTCGAACTGCCATTCCGTGAATTCCCCGTCCCAACGCCGACGGGATCGTCACGGTCGTAGCCCAAGTGGTGGGTCATCTCGGTCTGCAAGGCGCGTTCCAGAACCGCCTTGGTCATCTGGTTCAGCAAGCCATCGACGCCGTCGATCGGGGTTCCGGCGGCCTTCGCATCGGCGAGCAGCGCATCGATCGCCGACGGGTCCAGAGCCTCGGCGAGCCGGCGAGCCGCAGCGGCCTCAGCACCGGAACCGGGGTCGTCCTGTGTCACGTGGGTGTCCTTCCCGACCGCCATGTCGATCACAGCAGTCGATCTTGGGTCACCCGTCGCTTACACGGTTGTCGTGACACGCCCCGCCAACCCGTCGATGCTGTGCTCGCTGAACCGGCGGCGCCACTTACGGACGGTGTCCACGTTCACGGCGAGGACCCTAGCGATCGCAGCGTTGCCCGCGCCGTCAGCCGCCGCAAGCACGATCCGTGCCCGCAGCACGTCCCTGTGTTCGCCGGTGGAACGGCGAGCGCGGGCGACCAACAGACGCCGCTGGGTGTCGGTCAGAACGATGAAATGCGAGGGCGCGACAGGCATGAGCACGGTTGTGCCGCCAAGCGCACAGGGCGGCGCCGACACGCGCAACCTCGGCGATGATGAGCCCGTGTCCGCCACGCCTCCGGACTCGACCAAACGGTCGCTGCGCTCACGGCTGATCACCCGAGCCCGTGAACGCTGGCCAGACCTGGCCGATCTGAGCATCCGCCACCGCGGACGATTCGCCTACGTCGACGGCGAACTACGCGACGGCACCACACTGCCCCTGTTTCGGCTGCGCTACAGCGGATCCGCGAACACGTGGGGCTTCGCCATCCACCTCTCCAGCCGCGACAGCTACGAAGACTCCATCCTGCCCAGCGGATACCCGTCGGCAGCCCCGAAGAAGCCCTCGACTGCGCGTGCGGCCTCTACCTCAACGACCCCACCGCCTGGACCGACCGACGAACAACGGGCTGACACTAGCTTAGGACCGGCTACCGGCGCGGATCGGTCAGGTCCGGCAGCAAGGCGAGGTGGGCGGCGGGCGGCGCCTCCGGGGAAGGCGCCGCCCGTCCGGGAGCGGGGTTACAGGACGGTGTCGAGCCAGTCCTGGACCACGGGGATGTCGACTCGCTGGTAGCCGCCGAGGTAGCGGCAGTTGTTGGTGTAGGTGTAGCTGGTCACCGCGACCAGGTAGCCGTTGAGGAAGACCGGGCCGCCCGAGTCGCCGAAGCAGGTCCCGCCGCCGCCGCGGACGTCGGCGGGGTTGCCGTTCAGCTGCAGGATCTGTGGCGTCAGCTTCTGGCCGGGCGAGGTCGTGTAGCGGCGGATTAGCGGGTAGGTCATCGGCTGCGGCTTCTGCGGGCCGGACTCCGGCTTGCGTACCTCGGTGCCGTAGCCGACGAGTTCGAAGATCGTGTTGTTGAGCAACGGCTGGGCGAACTGGTCGAGGTAGTTCTCCGGCGCCAGGGTGGCCGGGGTGACGCCGGTGACCGGCTCGTCCAGGACGATCACGCCGACGTCGTTCCAGTTGGCCAGGTCGGTGAAGTTCGAGTAGTCGGGGTGGGCGAAGGCGTCGCCAGACAGGTAGCCGGCGTCGGTGATCTCCTCGTCGGTGTAGCCCGACTCAGGGTCCGCCGCGGCCGGGAACGGGCTCGGCGGCTGCTCAGCGATCACGGAGTCGAACGTGACCAGCGTGCTGCCGACGGTATCGGCCGTGCAGTGCGCAGCGGTGATCAAGACCGTCGGTGAGATCAGCGTCGCAGAGCACCGGAAGCGGCCTTCCTCGGTGTAGAAGAGGATCAGGCCGACGTTCGGGTGCCGGTTGCCGTCCGGCTCGCCGCCGGTGATGGCCGACGCTGAGGGCGCGACCACCGCGAGCAGTCCCAGGATCGCCAGGACCATCGCGGTGAGCACAGCGCGTGGTCTTCTCATGTGCTGACCTCCGGTTGTGTCGGGCCCGACCCGGGCTCCCGGAGCCTACGCAGTACTTGGGGGGTAAGTCATCGGCCGGCGAAGACCGGGCAAAGATGACTCCAATCCACGTGAGCGGACCGCGGGCGGGTCGCCCGCGCGGACCGGCGCCCGGGTACGCTCACCGCCCCGGGGTTGGGACCGGTCGCAGCACCGGAGCGCGCGCTGGCGTCGGCGAGGAAGGGACCGCAATGCTCGCCGGAACCCCGCGCGGCGTCGCCACCCCGCTATATCCCTACCGAAGACCGGGACGCGGTTCGCCACCCGGCGGCGCAGCCACCTGCCCTGCACGCCATGACGAGAGTCGGACAGGCGGCGGTTGAGCCGGCCATGACCCTGGTCGACAACCCGCGGATCATCTTCCTCGACGAACCGACCACCGGCCTGCCGATCGCCGAGTACCAGCCGTTCACGCCCGTCATCGAGACCCTGCGAGGCCTGCTGCTCGGCAGCGAGATCGGCCACAACGGGTGGTTCGCGATCGCCTGGTGCCTGGGTCTCACGGTGCTCGGGTACTTCTGGTCGACCTCGGCATCCCCAGGTACACCACCTGGTCGGCCGGTGGCTGCCGTCCGCAGCACCAACACCGCACCATTCCGTCCTCGGCGACCTCGGCGACCGCCGCCGACGCAGTCTCGGAGGAAGCCGCCGGTTCCGGTGTCGTCATCGCTCCCAGCCCTCCTCACCCACACATCTCGCTTCGCCCGCTCGGAGCATCCGTCCGTCAGTCTAGGTTGACAAGAGTCGCACTGTCAGTTGAGACTGACAGGCCTGAGCGAGGCGACCCAACTCGCCGCCGCGGCTGCTCACGACGACCCGGAGATCGGGCTGGCCGCGGTGGTCGCGTTGCGGCAACTGCTCGACCAGCTCGAAGCGCTGCAGGTCGCCTCGGCCCGCGAGCACGGCTGGACCTGGCAGCGGATCGCCACCGCGCTCGGTGTCACCCGGCAGTCGGTGCACCACAAGTACGCCGCCCGCCGCCTGCCCGGACGGCGCCGGCGATGAGAGCCCGCAAGCCGCCCCACGGCCGGCAGCTATCGCGCCCGATCGGCGTCGTTTTCACCGCCGCCCGCGGCGAAGCCGAACAGGCCCGGCACGGCTACATCGGCCTGGAACATCTGCTACTCGTCCTGGCCCATCCCACCGCGCCGGCCACAGGCCCGCTGCTCGCCGACCACGGCGTCACCCTCGACCGCGCCCGCGACGCCGTCTGGCTCGTGGTCGGCTCCGGCCGCGGGGACGGACCCCGGTTCGACCCCGCGACCCTGCTGGCCACGCTCGGGGTCGACCTCGACCAGATCCGCCGCCAGGTCAAGCGGCAGTTCGGGCCCGACGCCGTCCACCGGCTCTACGCCAGCGAGGTCGGCTGGAACCTGCGCCCCCGCGGCCCCCTCTGCGACCTGCCCATCGCCCCGAACCTCAAGAAGGCGATCAGCGACGCCCTCGGCGGCTGCTGGGACAACACCCCACCGGCGCTGCACCCACGCCTCCTGATCGCCGCCCTCGACACCCCCAGCCCAGGACTCACCGCCGTCCTCCACGAACTCGACGCCCACCCGCACGAGCTCCGCACCGCCGCCACCGCTGCCCTGAGGCTCGCCAGCTAACCCCGCTCGGCCCGATGCCGGGTTATCAGCCATGAGCTGATCTTGGTCCACCGAACGGTCCACGAACTGATGTCCACTGCTGCCGATAATGCGCGATGACTCGCCGGTCAGCCCGGCGCGGCGAACCAGAACCTGCAGGTCGCAGGCCGGTCTGGCCACTACGGATCAAGAGGTTGCAGGTTCGAGTCCTGCCGAGCGCGGCCCCATCTTCGCAGGTCAGCGGCTACGGCCGCCGCAAGCGGGTCTGAGTGAACGATCTTGGTCCACGAAGGTACGGTCACCCTTCTGGCGCGAGTCTCCGTGCGCGAGTCTCCGCACATCCAACCGACGCCAGCATGGGAGCATCCGCCCCCAACCGCAGCAGCTACTAGATCCGCGTCCCCGCAGGCGCGTCGGCAACTGCCGCACTGTCGGCCTTCGAAGAGGGCGCCCTGAACCCGCCTGGCTAGCGTCGGCGCACCTGGTCGGCAGCGGCATCGACGTGCGCGCGAACTGTTCATCATCGGTCATGACGGTATGTTGATCGCGTGCCGAGGAGCCTTGTCGAGGGCAAGGCCTGGATCTCGCACGTGGTGCCGCGGCTCCGGCCGGCAACCGTGCTCGATGTCGGTCCCGGGCAGGGGACCTACTCCGATCTGCTGCGTGCCTGCACGCCGGGAGCGTCATGGAGTTGTGTCGAGATATTCGCGCCGTACGTCGAGATGTTCAACCTGCACAGCAAGTACGACCACGTGTACGTCGCCGACATCAGACACTTCTCCTGGCCGGCCAATTTCGAGCTGGTCATTGTCGGTGACGTCCTCGAGCACATGGTCCTGCCGGATGCGCTCGCGGTTTGGGCGGCGGTGCGGGCGCACGCAAAGCACATCATCCTGTCCATCCCCATCGTCGAATACCCGCAGGGCGTGCACTACGGGAACGAGCATGAGAAGCACCTGGAGGTCTGGGACCACGAGACCGTGCTCGAGCAGTTGTCCGGCATGCGGTGCTGGCGTCGGTACCGGTCGATCGGGGTCTACCAGGCCGATGGACTGGCGTAGTCAATCCCGACGTGAATTCGTCAATCGACCCCATGCGTGATCTCGGGTCGCCGCCACACCTCGGCGAAGTGGCGGCGGCTGAAGGCCACGCCGTCGCGGGCAACCGGCTGCACGGCCGCGGTGCTCTCGGCGTGCTGGGCGAATGCACGGGAGATCTGCCGGTGACCGATCGTCTGCTGCCCCTTCGGCCCGCACAACCGGAACTCGCAGACGCAGTCGACGTCCAGCATCGTCACGGTGTGGGCGGGCGAGACGAAGCAGCGCGGCAGCTTGTGTGACGTCAGCGCCACGACGCGGGCGTCCACCCTGCGCGCATCCTGGTCGGTCAGCGGTGCGTCCGGATCTCCCTGATGTTCTCGTACCGCTCGGGCGTGCTCCCCTTCGGCCAGGTTGATCAGGAGCGTCGACAGACCCAGCAGGCGATGGGCCTCGGCCGAGAGCGAGAAGCCACCCTCCACGAGCGCCTGGACGTCGTCGAACCAGATGTCCCGCGCGGCGACCGACCGCCGTTCGCGGGCGGTGGCGTCGTCGGCGCGAGCGCCCGCGCCGGCGGCACGGCGGCTTAACGCGACCGCCTCACGGACGAAGGGGTGCCGGGCCGGCGGACCCGCCGGAGCCGACCCGGCCGGTGTGGCGAGGGCGATGGCTTGCCGCAAGGCTTGCTCGCTGACCCAGGAACGCACCCGGCCCAGCAGCAGGACGGCCTCGGCCAGCCAGGGCAGCTCGTCGCCCGGCGCCTGGCTGAGACCGGCCACGCTGGCCAACTTGTAGCCTTCGGCGAGCGAGATCTCGAGACCGGGATCGGGCAGTGCAGCGGGGCTGCGATCGCCTGGGTCGATGAAGATCCGGCCAAGGCCCTGCAGCAATCGCAGGCCTTCTGCCCGCGCCGCGCCGGTGAGCTGATCGACCAACGACGGCAGCACCCAGGACAGAGACGCGACCGGAAGCCCGCATCGGATCCAGTCGGTCTTGATCAGGCGCGCGCGGGCGCTCAGGTCGGCGGCCTCCCCGGCCTCCTTCACCAGGTCCTTCCAGGACGACGCCAGCTCGGTCCAGGCGACCTCGCCCATCGCGGCCAGCTTGGCGCTGATCGCTCGGCGCAGCCGGTAGGAGTGCAGCTCGAAGCGCGGCGGAACGACCTGATCCCAGAGGAACCGCGCGATGCCGGGCTGGGCGTTGACGACGCTGACGAACAGCAACCGGGCTTCATCCGTCGCGGGTTGCCAGGTTCGTCGCAGTGCCGCCAGCTCCTCGTCGCCGACGACAACGGGACCACCATCGGCCTGCAGGGCCCGTAGCACCGCCGAGATCATGTCGAGCGAGAGATCGCCGACACTGCCCTTCTTGAGCCGCCGCAGGACGGTGAGGAACGACGGATGCGGACGGTCGCCGCCCGCTCCGGCCAGCAGCAGCGCCGCGGTGAGCGCATCGACGGTGGGCTGCGGGACGCCGGGCGTGAGCAGGTCCGCCCACCGGTCGCTGTCGAGCCCGAAGCCGACCGCCCCGGCCAGCGCGAGCCAACGTGGATGGGTGAACTGCAGCCAGGGGTCGACGGCATCACCGGTGATGTCGAGGACCCCTCGGCGACTCAGCTGGGACACGCCGCTCGCGAACCGCAGCTCGTCGGCGGCGCCGAGATCCCGGGTGACGTCGCGCCACAGCGTCGTGAGGTCCTGCCGGTAATGCGCCTGCACTCCCACCAGGCCGAGTGCGCGCGCGACGTTGGAATCAGCCGCCTGGGTCACGCACGGATCGCACCCGATGGCCTTCTCGAACATCCAGGCAAGCTCGCGGTCGGCCACGCACCGGGATCCGAACACGTCCCGTACGGCGTGGTCAGACTCGTGACCGGCCCGCACGCGGTCGGCTACGACATCGGCGGCGACGTCGACGTACCACGGGTCACCCACGCGCTGGCCGTCGCTGATCACGGCAGCGGCGAACTCGGTCGTCTCCGGGCGGGCAACGGCTCCTCGCCGCGCGAGCGCCCGCTTCAGGTGCGCGCCAAGGTCCTGCTCCCGCTGCCCGCCGACGCGGATGACGGCGACCTCGCTAAACGTGGGCGCCAGCTCCTCGGAGACCGCGCCGACGAACGGCAGCCGCTCGTCCAGGCTCGAGCGGAGGAGGGCGTGCACCGTACTGCGCCGCGCCGTCCTCGGCTTGCCCTCGACGACCTTGTCCAGACCCAGGATGAGGACTGCGACTCTGGCGCGGTCGGCCTCCCGCAGGAACAGCCGCTCCGCCCTGGCTTCGTCTCCGCTCGCGCCGGCGAGCTGGGAGACGAACGTGGTTCTGCTCAGTGCCGGGACGGTGGTGCTCGAGTCGCAGTCCGACACATCGATCACCACCGGCATCAGGCCGGCCGCGACCATCCACTCCGGCAGCATCCGCTCCAGCTCAGGCGAGAGCACGCCGGTGTCGGTGACGATCAGCAGCGGGCGCGGTGGCTTGGCGGCCATGAGCTGGGCCGCCACGCTCTGCACGAACCGGTGCGTCGGTGTGGTCGGCTCCGGCTCGTCCGATACGGATCGGTACCGTGCTAGGTAGCGGCTCTTGGCCGCACTGAAACGCAGCCGGAAGCCGATCCACGCGGCCACGGCCAGCAGCGCGACGGAGATCGCGCTGATGGCCTGCGCCTGCAGCAGCGGCAGCAGTCCCGTCGTCTGGCTGCTTGCGGCGGGCGAGAGCACTCCGATCGTGATCAAGACGAGCAGTCCAACGACGATGATCCCGAGCAGCAGGTTCGTCGACGAGCCTCGGACGAGGACGATGCCGTGCTGCACGGCCCTGTGCAGTCGGATGCGAGCGCGCGCGCTCATCGGCTCAACGTCTGACCGTTGTCGAGGATGACGGTGGCGCCGGTCAGGCCCGGCATGTCAAGGGCCATTGCGGTGAGCGAGCGTGCGACGTCGTCTGGTGCCAGGACCCGGTGCAGCGGGGCCTTCTCCGCAACGGCACGCAAGTCGTGTCGCCGGCCACGGACTTCGGCAAGGTGGCGAAGGTTCGCGGTGTCGACCGTGCCCAGAGCGAGACAGTTGATCCGGATCCCCTCCGCGCCGAGAGGGGTGGTGAGGGCGGCGACCAGACCGCTCAGGCCGGCCTTCGCGGCGGAGTAGCCGGGAGCGCCGTAGCCGCCGTACGCGTTGATCGACCCCACGAGCGTGATCGACCGGTCACCCGGCTGCCGGCGCAGCAGCGGAACGGCATTGCGTACGGTCACGAACGCCGCATGCAGGTTGTTCGCGACGACCCGGCTGAAGATCTCCAGACTCTCCGTCGCCGGATCCTGCTGGGAGAGTTCGTCGGCGTCCCCTCCGCCGGCGACCGCGATCACGTGCCGCACCGCGGGCAGGTCCGCGGCCCCGAGGTGCCTGGCGACATCCGCGTCGTCGGTCAGGTCGACGGTGATCTCGCGGCACACCAGGGCAGCAACGTCGCCGGGGAGCGGCGTCCGATCCACGGTCACGACCTGGCGGCCGCGGGCCGCCACGACGGCGACCGTGCGCCGCCCGATGTCGCCGAAGGCGCCGGTCACCAAGACCGCTGGACCGCGGCCGGTGGCGGGTTCGGGCATGCGTTTCCCCCTCGCACAGGGCCCATTACGCTGCTGCGATGCTCACAGGATGGCACCTGGTGAGATCATCCACAGCCTGTCCTTCTTTCCCCGCGGCGGCTCTGCACAGGTAGTGCGGTATCTCGCCGCCGCGCAGCAGGGGATGGGCTTGCGACCGTGGATCGTCACCGGATCGCTCGGACAGCCAGGGGATCTAGGCCACGCGGCGACGTTCTTCAGCGGCTTGCCCGTCGTGGCGGCCGACTTCGGGCCCGCGGTAGACGCGTGGCGACGAGGGCAGGACCCGATGACCCAGCCGGTGCCCATGCATCCGTCGTACGAGGATCGGCCGGACGCACCGGACCGGGTCTACGCGGCGCTCTCTCCCGCGCTCGCCGAGCACCAGGCACGGAGCTGGCAGCGGGTGCTGGAGCGGGTTCCGGCGCACGCGCCCGCGGTGCTGCATCTGCACCACCTCACCCCGCTGCACGACGCCGCAACGCGCCACTTCCCGGGCACGCCGGTCGTCACGCATCTGCACGGCACCGAGCTGCTGATGCTCGAGAAGATCATGACCCGGGACGTGCCCACGTCCTGGTCGTATGCGGACTACTGGCTGCGCCGGCTGCGGAAGACCGCCTGCCGCAGTGATCACATTGTGACCCTGTCCGCCGACCACGCCGAGCGTGCTCGTGCGGTCCTCGGAGTGCGGGAAGACCGCGTCAGTGTCATCCCGAACGGGATCGACACCGACCGCTTCCGTCCGGTCCGCCTCGGCATGGGGCAGCGGCTGGCACTGCTTCGCCGGTGGCTCGTCGACGATCCGCGGGGGTGGGACACCAGCGGGCGTCCGGGCAGCATTCGCTACACGGCGGCAGACCTGTCGGCATTTTTCGACGGTGACCGGGCGCGGCCGGTGCTGCTCTTCGTCGGCCGGTTCACGGCGGTCAAGCGCCTTCCGCTGCTGCTGCGGGCGTACGCGCGGGTCCGGGCGCGGCTCGGTCCCGTGGCACCGCTGCTCGTGTGGGGTGGCCACCCGGGCGAGTGGGAGGGGCCGCACCCGCACTGCCTGGCCGGTCGGGCAGTGCGGGACGGCGTCTTCTTCGTCGGCTGGCGCGGTCATGACGAGCTGCCGTCCGGCTACGCCTGCGCGGATCTGCTAACGGCACCATCGGTCGGCGAGGCGTTCGGCACCGTGTACCTGGAGGCCATGGCCGCCGGGCTGCCGGTGCTCGCGACCCGCACCGGCGGCCCGGCCACGTTCGTCAACGTCGACCCGGACGCGCCGGTCGGTTGGCTGGTGCCGCCGGATGACGAAGACGCACTGGTCGAGGCGCTCGTCGAGGCGCTGATTGATCCTGGTGGCCGGCTGGCGCGCGGGCGGGCGGCCGAGGCATTCGCGCGGCGATGCTTCTCGTGGCCGCGTGTCGCCGCGGCGGTGGCGCAGATGTACGCGTCACTGCGGGTCCGTTGAGGGATCTCTGCAGCCGGCTCAGTTCGTGGGCCGCCGCAATGAGATCGTCCCCTCGCCCCGATCGGGCCGACGTGGCGGCGGTTACGGACCGGTAGACGGCGGGCTTGATCAGGGCGGCGCGCTCGCGGATCGTTCCGACGAGAAGGTGCCAGTGGGTCGTTGTCCAGGACGCCGGCGTCGGCAAGGTCGGCGACTTCGCTGTTGCCGCTCTCGAGGTCGAACCGGAGCCGCTTGCCGGGCGCCTGTGTGCCGCCGGCCCGCACCGCGCCGGATCGAGCAGAAGCCAGGAAACGGTCGCGGCGCCGAGGAACGTCAGGCGGCCGGACGTGCCGAGCACCGATCGGCGGGTGACCGTGTCGGCGGCGAGCTGGTCGGTAGCGACGTAGAGGACGTGGTCGACCCGCCTCGGCCCGGTGGTGAGGCGCTCCCAACGGACCGCGGTGAGCAGCGGGGCGTCGGCGTCTCCGGCCGGTTGCAGCAGCGCGGCGAGCACTGTCTCGGCCTCGGTGAGCAGCGCGGCGGCGTGGTCGGCGACGCTGCGGGCCGGATCGGCCATCGCGGCATGCTCGCTCGCGTCCCCGTCTCAGCGGTAGAAGCCTTCGTGCACGACGGGGCTTCTGACGAGGAGATTCTGGCGGCCCATCCCCAGCTGAGGGCCGCCGACATCGCCGTCGTCCGCGATGGCCACTCGGCCGCGTTGTTCTGCGTGAGCCAGTCGCGCAGACGTTCCAGCGGTCCGGCCATTCGCTGCCGGGCCGCGAGGTAGCCGATCACCGGCACCGCGACGGAGCTCGCGGCCAGAACGGTGAAGACCGCCACGGCAGCAGTGTTCTGCGCTCCGGTGAGGTGGGCGGCGCCGATGGTGGTGCCGGCTCCGAGGCAGAGGACGAGGTTCTTCGGGTTGATCGCCGACAGCGCGAAGGCGAGCCCGGTGGCTTTGACGAACGTGAACGAGTCGATCGCGGCCATCCACTTCGGCATGACCCCGGCCGCTCCCCGGGCGGGACGGCTCCGCCACTGTCTCGCCGCAAGCAGCAGGAGCAGAGCTCCGAGCACCAGCTTGATGACCGACGACACCGTGGACGGCGTGCCGTCCGACGAGCTGTCGGCCTGGCCGACGAGGAGAAGGACGACGACGGTCACGATGACGATGCCAGCTACCCAGCCGAGCAGGAACCCTGTGCTGGTCGTGGAAGTGGATGCTGACGAAGGGAAGCCGGCCCGACGACCCGCCGTTCCGAGCGTTCATTCCGGACAGATCTGAAGATACGGTACGTCCTTGACGTATCGGTTCCATTGGTCCGGGGTCAAGCTGCTCCCGGTAATCGCGCAGGCCTGACCGACAGTATGGGCGACCAGGCCTGCCCGTGCCCTTGTATCCCATAGTTTCACCACGCCGCTCTCATCCCCGGTAGCCAGCGCAAATCCATCAGGACTGAATGCCACAGCTTCGACATTGTCGGCGTGTGACAGGATGATTAACGACACAGGGTGGGTGAGGTCGGTAACATCCCACAGTATCGCCCTGTCGTCGTCGCCGCCGGTCACGAGCGTGTGCCCATCCGGGCTGAACCGTGCGGTGTTCACCGAA
Source organism: uncultured Actinomycetota bacterium (assembly GCA_963728945.1). Lineage (GTDB taxonomy): Bacteria > Actinomycetota > Actinomycetes > Mycobacteriales > CADCTP01 > CADCTP01. The sequence goes on from CAVSMA010000001.1 coordinate 1,051,870, forward strand.
CCCGTATGATCCGTTTCAGTTGTCAGCCGGTCGGGATGTGCGGGATCGGCAACTTCCCACAATATCGCCGTACCGTCATCGCTGCCGCTGATCAACGTCCTGCCGTCGGGACTGAAGGAGACCACGCCTATCGCGTCGTTATGGCCGGTGAGAGTGGCTAAAGGCCTGGGGTGGGCGTGGTCACTGACGTCCCACAGAATTATCGTGCGGTCATCACTGGCAGTCGCGAGCGTACGCCGATCCGGGCTGAATGCCACAGCGGAGACGCTGCCCCTGTGACCGGCTAGGGTGGCGATACGAGTCGGGTGGACAGGGTCCGTGACATCCCACAACATCGCTGTGGTGTCGCCGCTGCCTGTGATCACTTCATGGCCGTCAGGGCTGAAACCGATGGCTTCGATGTTTCGGTTGTGCGCCCTGAGCGCAGACAGCCGGGCAGGCCGGGAGCGGTCGTCCATGCGCCAGAGGATTGCTGTGTCGTCTGAACTGCCGGTGGCAAGCAGGCGACCGTCTGCGCTGAATGCGATCGGGTCGAGGTAGCCCGGCTGTCCTGTTACCGTCGTCAACACGGCAGGTCGGGAGCGGTTCGTGACGTCCGCCAAGGTGGTCTTCCCGCTGAAGTCGCCGATCGCCAGCGTCCGTCCATCCGCACTGAAATCCATGGCGAATACCGCATCGCTTGGGGTGATGGCGGCGAGCTTCTCAGGAATGCCGCGGTCGCGGATGTCCCACAGAATAGCAGTTGCGTCGTCGCTGCCCGTGACGAGTGTCCAGCCGTCCGGGGCAAAGGCGAGTGTGACGATCCGGCTCGTATGTCCCCGATGCTGGTGCGCTGCCGGTACCAGTGCTCGACGGCCGCGGCCCTATCGGGTGTGGACACATCGAGGTTGGTCAGGATGAACGAGTAGCCGTAGACCGCGTCGGCGTCGGCGAGTTCGGTCAGCGGTAGGGCGCGCTGGTCGGGATGCAGGGTGCGCCGCCGCCGGGAGCGGGAGTCGGCGGAGACCTGGCCTACCTCCAGGCGGACGCGGCGGATCAGCAGCCGGGTGTTCGCCGGCCACCAGTCCGGCTGGTAGTCGGCGACGGCGACCTGGGCGGCGGGCATGTCCAGGGCGTCGACCCAGTCGGCCTCCGCCACGCCGTCGAGCATCCTCCACAGTGGAGCGATCCGTTTGGCCCCGATCGCGAACCCGATCTGCTCGGCGTGCGCCGCGCGGGCCAGTTCACCGGCGAAGTAGCCGGCGTCGGCGCGCATCCGCACCCGCCCGGACCGAGCGGCCCGCGGGAGAGCGGCCAGCGCCCGGCGCAGCAACCCGGGAGCATGCCGGCGGGGGTCGACGTCGCCGGCCAGCAGGTCGGCTGCCAGCACGGTGCCGGCCTGCGCCCAGCTGGCCACATGCGGCCGTCCGACCCGCTGACCCTGATAGTTGTAGGCGACGCCGCGTTTCTTGCCGCCGTAAACCTCCACATCGGTGGTGTCCAGATCGAGGGTCACGTCCGCGGCCAGCGCCGCGGCCCGCCTCGCCGGCAACATCCGAAGCATCCAGGCGGTGGCTGCCGCGACCCCCGTCTCCACCGCCGCCCAATGCCGGTCGGTCATCCGCCGAGCCAGCCCGGTCGCGGTCGAGGAGGCCAATCCCGGCACCGGCGCGAGCGCCTGCCCGGCCGCGTCGGCGCGCTGCCGGTCCAACCCGACCAGGAAATCCTCCCCGGCCAGCTGCGCCGCCGCGATCCCGACCAACAGCTGCCCGGCGGTCTGTCCCCGGTCCCGGGTCTTGATCGGACCGACCGCCGCATCCACGGCGGCGACCACGTCCAGCCGCTCGACCAACTCGGTGACCGCCGCCATCCCCGCCACCGGTGTCAACGCCCGGTCAGCCGCGCCGACCCACACCCGACGACCCCGTCGATCCCGTATCCTTCTCACCCGGTAGGTGTCCTTCCACCCGCGCCGATCATGTCTTCGCAAACACGATCATCGCAGGCCAACAGGACACCTACCGCCTTTCCACCCCGTGTCACGGCGCTACTCGCGGATTGGGTCAGAGCCGCTCTCCGCGTCGGATGTTTCCGGTCGGACACGTCCCACAGTGTTGCCGTCTTGTCGTCCCCGCCGGTAGCGAGCGTCCGCCCATCCTTACTGAATGCCAGGGAATTGACCGTGCTCGTCTGGTCAGGCAGCGTGGCCGTTCTTGTCGGACGGCGCCCGGGCCCGATCTCCCACAACCCCACGGTCTTGTCGTAGTTGCTGGCGGCGAGGGTCTGGCCGTCAGGGCTGAATGCGATGCTGGTCATATCGTTGTGGCCGGTGATCGTCGCTAATTGGACCGGGTGGTCGCGACGGCCGACATCCCAAAGGACAAGGTCGTCGTTCGGGCCGTCGGCAGCGAGGAGCCGTCCGCTCGGGCTGAAAGCCAGTGTCCTGCCACCGTCCATGGTCGTGAGCCGAGTGGGCCGCACCCGGTCGGCAACGTCCCAGAGAGTCAGATTGTCGAGGGTGCCGATGGCAAGGGTGTGTCCGTCCGGGCTGAAGGCGACATGCGAGACTTCCGCGAACGCGCCGGTCGAGGCCCTCACGGTCGCCAGGCGACTCGGCCGCGTGGGATCGGTGACGTTCCAGATGATTACGGCCTTGTCAGTGCCACCGGTTGCCAGCGTGTCTCCATCGGGACTGAGCGCGACTGCCTCTACGCGGTCGGTGTGGCCGCCCACGGTGGCGAGTCGTCTAGGGTGGGCATGATCTCTGATATCCCACAAGATCGTCGTGTGGTCCTGACTGGCGGTCGCCAGTAGCCCGCTGTTGCCGAAAGCCGCCGCGGTCAGCTTGTCAGCCTGGCCGGCCAGGACGCCGGCGTAATGAGTCTCGCTGAGCGTAGCGAGGAGACTCGCGCGCGCTGCGGCAGAGGGCGCGAGACGTAAGGCCGCGATGCCAAGCATGAGCGACATGTACGGTCGGCTCTCCCTCAGCGCATTTGCCTCAGCCACGAGCCGGCCGCTGGCGGCGACCCGGCGTTGCACCTCGATAGTTCGATGTTCCTGGAAGGCTGTGACGATTGTGACCGCCGCAATGCACGAGGACAGCAGGGCAAGAACAAGGAAGAGCCGCTCGAGTCTGCGACTCGCGCGCTCTGGCGTGGCGTCTACCGCAGCGTTGTTACCGTTGGACATAGGCAATCAGCTCATCACCACCTTGCGGACATACTCGTGGAAGATCGACTCCAGAACTCGGGCTCGTGCAGCCCGACACTCCGCCGTTCAGCTGTTCCAAGCGCCGTCATGTCATAGTGAGCCACCTTCGGTAACCGACGTACTAGGTGGTTTGGCGTTCGAGTTGGTTTCTAATTCCGGAAGGTAGCTGTCCCTGCCCAAGCGGCTTGAACCTTGCCGCGACGAAGTCCAAGTCGAAAGCCATGCCGTAGCTTGTCGTCCACGCGGTCGACTCGAACAGAGTGCCGTCCGGCCGGTGCACGGTGAAGACGCTCTCGGTGCCGTCGACAGTGGCTGTCACCAGGAGCTCCCAGCCGCAGTGACGTTTTCCGGTGAATGCCTGGACGACGAGTACCATAGGTTCGGTCTGACTGACCGTAATGAACTTGCGGTCGAAGTACGGCTCCTTGAGCTGGCCATCGTCCCCTATTATCCGAGCCGTGGTATCCGTCGAGTCCAAGTCGTAGGCGAGCGTCGGAAGCTCATTCTCGCCTTGCGGTGGGCCATAAATGAACGTCCCCGCCAGTGGTCGCTCACAGTTGAGCTTGTGGATCCTGACGTCCGATATGGCAACGGTGTGCTCACGAATTGACTGAATACTGACCTTCACCCTTGTGAACTGTTGTTCCCGCTTGTCGTCGTTGGCCATCTTCACGCCATGCTTCGACGCCAAGAAGGTCTCCAGCTGTTGGATGCTTCTCTCGTTGCCGAACTCGATGGGCGCGGAGATCCGCCGGACGTCCGCGGCTGACGGGACGGTCGGCAGCACCCACTGGATGCCGTCGACTCCATTCCAGTCGTAATCGGCGTGGATGATGACTGCCGGCTTTGCGGCGTCGCCGGCCGCCTTGGAGTGCTCGTCGGCGCGGGTGACCACGACACCGACAATCGCGGTCACCAATGCCACGACAACTACGCCGGCCAGACCTACGGCCTTCTTCGCGGTCCAGCGGACCAGTCGGGGCGCGATATCCGTATCTCGCTGATCCCGTTGAACTGGCGCAGGCTTCGCGGATGCACGCCGTCGAGCGCGCTTGCCAGTAGATTTCATGTCTGGCCCCCATCGGACGAGCGCAATTACGGATTGCATCGTCCTCGACACGAGGGTAGCGCCACCTCTCTACGTTGGTGGCTGTTTTGGCACGTCGGCGTAGGCTTCGGCCCATTGCAGGCCGCTCCAGCGCGGGAGCCTGCGTGCGCGGCCCGATTGTCCGGGCCGTGCTGGCCGGATCTCTCGGTGGCCTCGCTGGCGGTACTCGCAACGCGCACCCTTCGCCGGGCGTCGACGCCGTCACGTCAAGACGGGTGGACTGATCTTGGTCCACCAAGTGGTCCACGAACTGGTGCCGGCTGATGCCGGTCATAGGCACGAGCGCCTATGGTGCCCGAGCCGCGTGAGCAAACCTGCAGGTCACGAGCACGGCTGGCCACTACGGATCAAGAGGTTGCAGGTTCGAGTCCTGCCGAGCGCGCCATCTCCCCAGGTCAGACGCCGAAGCCGGTGGTGACGTCCGCATCCGCGACAGCCAACCGACGGCAGCGGGGGAGTGTTCGTGCCCACCGCAGCGGCTACAGCCATCCGGCGTCGTGGCGGTAGGCCCGCAGCGGCATCCGGAAGACCGCGAGGGCCCGCCGGCCGACCTGGGCTTGCAGGCGGCGATCGGCATCGCGGCACCGAGCGCTGGATCGCCTACCCGGTGCTGCTATGGATGGTCCTCTTCGGCGCCGCCCTGCTGACCGTCGGAGCCCACTCCCGCATCGGCGCCTGACCACCATCCGCCCGGCCGACCAGGGTCGGTCGACCCCGACAGCGGCCGTGCTCGGCGCCGCGCCGGCCACGGCCGGCTCGCGGGCCTCATGAGCGCGGTCGCCGCGACCTGCCCGGGCTCGCCGTCTTCCCAGCGCCGGGTCCTGGCCGCCGCCCTCAGGGCCGGGGCCCGTCCGCTACGGCCGTGGCGACCGTGCTACCTCCGTCAGGACGGACGACGCCGAGGACGGGACGAAGGGCTCTGCCCAGGCCACGGCGTCCCGCCTAGCGTCGAAACTGCCGGCAGCTGCCGGGGATGGAGGTCCGGGAGATGCGCCGGATAGTGGTGCTCGGAGGCGGAACCGCCGGGACAATCATGGTGACCAAGCTGCGCCGCAGGCTGGACCCGGCGCGGTGGGAGATCGCGGTGGTGGACCGCGACGACATCCACCGCTACCAGCCCGGGTACCTCTTCCTGCCGTTCGGCCGCTACCGGCCCGCCGACGTGGCCCGGTCGCGGCACGCGTACATCCCGGACGGGGTGCGGCTCGTGCTCGCCGACGTCGAGCGCGTCGTGCCAGAGCGGCACACCGTCCTTCTCGCCGACGGCGAGAGCCTCGACTACGACTACCTGGTGGTGGCGACCGGGGTGCAGCCGCGGCCCGACCAGACTCCAGGGCTGCTCGGCGACGACTGGCGGCGCGGCATCCACGAGTTCTACACGTACGAGGGCGCTCTCGCGCTGGCCGACGCGCTCGACGGTTTCGACGGCGGCCGGCTGGTCGTGCACATCGTGGACATGCCGATCAAGTGCCCGGTCGCGCCGCTGGAGTTCGCCTTCCTCGCCGACGCGTTCTTCGCCGACCGCGGCCGGCGGGACCGGGTCGAGCTGACCTACGTGACGCCGATGCCGGGGGCGTTCACCCAGCCGGTCGCCGCCGCGCACCTGAGCGGCATGCTGGACGAACGCGGTATCGGGCTGGAGACCGACTTCATGGTCGAGCAGGTGCATGACCGCACGCTGGTCTCCTATGACGAACGGGAGATCCCGTTCGACCTGCTGGTCACCGTCCCGCTGAACATGGGCGCCGAGTACGTTGCCCGCTCAGGTCTGGGCGACGAGATGAACTACGTCCCGGTCGACCGGCACACCCTGCGGTCCCGCACGCACCCGGAGATCTTCGCCATCGGGGACGCGACGGACCTGCCGACGTCGAAGGCCGGATCGGTCGCGCACTTCTCGGCCGACGTCGTGGTCGAGAACCTGCTCAGCGCGATCGACAGCCGACCGCTGGACGCGTCCTTCGACGGGCACGCCAACTGCTTCGTCGAATCCGGACACGGCAAGGGCCTGCTGCTCGACTTCAACTACGACACCCAGCCGCTGCCCGGGAAGTACCCCGTGCCGAGGGTGGGCCCGTTCAGCCTGCTCACCGAAAGCCGGGCCAACCACCTCGGCAAACTCGGGTTCCGCTGGGCGTACTGGAACCTGCTGCTGCGCGGTCGCCCGATGCCCGTGCCGGCGCGGATGTCCATGGCCGGCAAGGACCGCGAGCCCGCCGACGAGCCGGTCACCACAGGGAGGTAGACCACATGCCTGTCACCACCATCTCCGGCCACCAGGTCCACGTCGACCCGGAAGGCTTCCTGACCGAGTACGCGGAGTGGGACGACGATCTCGGCCGCGCGCTGGCCGCGCAGATCGGGATCGAGCTCACCGACGAGCACTGGAAGGCGATCCGCTTCCTGCGCGAGGACTACGCCGACCGCGGCGAGACCGCCACGATCCGGCGCGTCAGCGTCGTGGGCGGGATCCCGACGAAGAAGCTGTTCGAGCTGTTTCCGAAGAAGCCGGCGAAGAAGATGGCCTACGTCGCCGGCCTGCCCAAGCCGCACGGCTGCGTGTGAGAGGCGACCACGATGACCACCACCGAGTTCGAGACGGGCGCGACACCCGAGGCCGCGCCGATCGTCCCTTCCTTCGACGAGGAGCCGACCGGGCGGAAGCTGGCGATCATCTGCTCGAAGGGCACGCTCGACATGGCCTACCCAGGGCTGGTGCTCGCCAACGCCGCGCTCGGTGAGGGTGTCGAGACCCACCTGTTCTTCACCTTCTGGGGCTTCGACATGATCACCAAGTCGCGGATGGGTGAGCTGAAGTTCACCATGCTCGGCAACACGGCCACCCACCTGCCACAGGGTCTGGGCGGCCTGCCCGGCATGACCGCACTGGCGACCAGCCGGATGAAGAAGCAGATCGCCGACGTCGGCGTGCCCGAGGTGCCGGAGTTCCTGCAGCAGATCGTCGACTCGGGCGGCCACCTGTGGGCCTGCCGGATGTCGGCCGACATGATGCACCTCGACGAGGCCGATCTCTTCGAGCCCGTCGAGGGGATCATCAGCGCCGCCGACTTCATCGACAAGACCGAGGGCGCGCAGCTGCTGTTCATCTGATGGCGTGGCTGGTGTCGAAGGCCAGCAGGATGTCCTCCAGCCGGCGGCGGGGGAGGTGCCATGACAGCAGGACGAACCGGCGTCACGATCACTGCAGCCGCTCTGGCTGCGCTGGCCGGCCGGTACGCGACCGCGCGGCGCCGGGCCGATCGCAGCTGGGCGGCCCGGATCGCTCCACGGCTGACCGATCTCGGCGAGGTCGACGAGGTGACCATCCTGCCGCTGGTGGAGCGGCTGACCGGGACCGGCCGGCCCGGCGCGGCGGCGCTGCGTGGGGAGCCGGGCCTGTCTTACCTGATCCGGGCCGGCAACGTGCGGCTCCTGTTCGACGCCGGGCTGAACCTGGGACGTGGCTCGAGATCGCTGCTGCTCGACAACGCGGCCGTGCTCGGCGTCGAGCCGCGGTCGGTCGACGCCGTGGTGATCTCGCACCTGCATGCTGACCACGTCGGCGGTGCCCGGGCGATGCGGCGGCGGACCTTCGACCTCTCCCCCGACCCGGCTGAGACGCCGAGGGTGCCGGCGTTCGTTCCGACCGACATGCGCCACCAGCGGGCGGAGGTAGTGCGGATCACGGCGCCGTACGTCGTCGCCCCCGGGGTGGCGGTGCTGCCACCGCTGCCGGCGGTCCTGTTCGCCCTCGGACCGGTGTTGGAGCAGGCTCTCGTCATCAACGTCCGCGGCTTCGGGCTGGTCGTGGTGACCGGCTGCGGGCACCCGCCGATGGAGCGCATTCTCGGCGTCACCGAGGACGTGCTCGACGTGCCGATCCGTGCCGTGGTCGGCGGGCTGCACCTGCCCGTGCACCCGCTCGGAACCCCGCTGCTGCCGCAGGCCCTGCTTGGCAATCCGCATTGGCCGTGGCAGCCGATCGGGGAGCGGGACGCGACGGAGGTGATCGAGCAGATCCGTGCGCGCGGCCCGCGAGTGGTGGCGGTGTCCGGTCACGACAGCACGCCGTGGACATACCGCGCGTTCGAGCAGGCCTTCGGCGACGGCTACCGCACCCTCAGGGTGGGCGAGGAGCTGCGGATCCCGCCCGTCTGACCTGCGCGGAGCATGCGGGAGTGGCCCGCGGACGCTAGCCATCCTTTCTCAAGCGCGTGCCAGGCCCGGAGCCGGGTAGGAGGCAAAGATGCCGCCGAGACTGACCGTGGCTGTGACCGGCCCGACCGGGACGTTCGGCTCCGGGCTGGTACCGCAGCTCGAGGCCGACCGCCGGATCGGTCGGGTGCTCGGGATGGCCCGCAGCCGGTTCGACCCGGCCGAGCGCGGCTGGACCAAGATGGAATACCGGCAGGGCGACGTACGGGACCGGGCGGCGCTGGCCGAGGCGTTCCGGGACGCCGACGTGGTCGTGCACCTCGCCTTCCTGGTAGCGGGTGGGGCACCGCCGGCGACGCTGCGGGCGGTCAACGTCGACGGGACGCTCAACACGTTCCGCGCCGCGGCCGAGGCGGGCGTGCGGCGGTTCGTCTACGCTTCCTCGGTCGCCGCGTACGGGTTCCACCGGGACAACCCGGTGGGCATGACCGAGGACTGGCCGACCCGGCCGGCCGCCCGGCTGTTCTACGCGCGGGAGAAGGCCGAGCTGGAGCACTGGCTGGACGAGGAGGCGGCGACGCATGCGGCGCTGGCCCTCTACCGGCTGCGGCCGCCGATCGTCGTCGGCCCGCACGCCATCGGGGGCAAGTCGCTGCTACCCCGCATCCCCGGGCTGCCGGGCGAGCTCGGGCAGTTGCGGCGCTCCCCCGTCCCGGTGCCGGTGCTCGCGCCGAGGGTGCCGTTCCAGCTGGTGCACGAGGACGACGTCGGCCAGGCGCTGCTGCGATGTGCGGTCGGCGCCGGCCCGGCCGGCGCGTACAACATCGCGGCCGACGGCGTGCTCACCGGAGCGGATGTCGCCCGCGAGTTCGGACTCCTGCCGATCCCGGTCCCGGCCGCGGTCGCGCAGGCCGCCGCCGCCGTGGCGGCCCGGGTGCCGTTCCTGCCGCCGGCCGCTCAGTGGGTCGAGGCGCTCAGCCACCCGGCGATCATGGACACGGCCAAGGCGCGAAAGCTGCTCGGCTGGCAGCCCCGCTACACCGCGCTGGAAGCTCTGCGCAGCACCATGTCCGGCTGAGGTGGGGGTCGCGCTTGCCTCGCCGGCTCGGCCGGGCTGGCGTCTTGAGGCGTACGGTCGCCCGGCGCCGGGGGTGTCAGGGTCGGCGCAGGGCGGTGAACCAGCGGTCGTGGTCGGTCCATTCGCCGGCCCAGGTCAGCCCGGCGCGGCCGGCCATCGCGGCAATCACCTCGGATCCGACGTGTGCCCAGCCGAACCATTCCGACGCCGGTCCGGTGGGCGGTTCGAGCCGGCTGCGGGTGAGCCGGAGTCCGGTTCCGGCCGGGTCGGTCTCGCACAGCACGCTGCCGCCGGGGCGCAGCAGTCGGGCGCAGCGGCGCAGCAGCAGGTCCGGGTCGCCGCCGATCCCGACGTTGCCGTCGGCGAGCAGCACGTGCTGCCACCGACCCTCGCCCGGGAGCGGCTCGAACAGGTCGCGGAGTATGGCGTGGCCGCCGCGGCTGCGGGTGAGCAGCACCGCGTAGGGGGCGATGTCGACGCCGAGGGCGGGTACTCCCCGGCGGGCGAGCAGTGCGGTGAGCCGGCCCGCACCGCAGCCGAGGTCGATGGTCGGACCGGCACAGCGGGCCAGCAGGCCGAGGTCGCCGGGTCGCCCGGCGCCGGCCCAGGCGGCCAGCGGCAGGTCCGCCGACCGGCCGTCGTCGTGGCGGACCCGCCAGCCCGCTCCGCCGCCGTGCAGGGTCGCCCGGAGCCCGGCCTCATAGACGTCGATGACGGGCCTGACCGTGTCCAGGAGCCCGGCCGCAGCGGGCCTGGTCATGCGGGGACGCCCGCGCCGAGCCGCCGGACCGCCGCCGCGAAGCGTCCCCACGGCGCCATGCCGGCCACGGCCACCGCATCGGTCCACCGGTCCACGTCCCGCAGCGTCGGCAGGAGCCCGACCCGCAACCCGGCGGCGTGCAGCGCGGCCAGCGTGTCCGTGCCGGTGTGCGGCGTGGAGGTCGGCACGTCCTCGACCAGCCCGGCATGCCGAGGATCGTGCAGGCCGAGGGCCCACCAGCCGCCGTCCTCGGCCGGGCCCAGGACGGCGTCCACCGAACCGTCCAACGCCGACAGGCAGGAGGTGAGCAGCGCCGGGGTGACCTGAGGCGTGTCCATGCCGATGAGCAGGATCGGCCCGCCGCCGACGTCGGCGAAGGCGGCGGCGATCCGGGCCCCGAGCCCCACCCCGCGCTGCGGGATCACGACCGTGCCCGCGGGGCGGGGCAGCACGCCGTCGACGGCGAGCACGACCGCACCTGTCCGGACGGCGGCCTCGACCGTGTCCGCGAGTGCGGCGGCGGCGATGTCGGCGGCCCCCTCCGGCGTGCAGGGCGGGCAGAGCCGGGTCTTCACCCGCCCGGCGGTCGGGGCCTTGGCCAGGACCAGGACGGTCACCGGGACAGCACCGCGGCCATGTCCCTGGCCGCCGTGAGCGTGCCGCGGACCGACCCGGTGACCTTCGACCGGGTTCCCGCGGCGCGCGGACGGTAGGCCACGTCCACCTCGGCGATGCGCCAGCCGGCGGCCGCGGCGAGCAGCACGACCTCCAGCGGGTAGCCGGACCGGCGGTCGCGCACCGACAGCCCCAGCAGCTCCACCCGGCGGAATGCGCGCATGGGGCCCAGGTCGGACAGCCTCACCCCCGCCTGCCGCCGCACCTGGCGTGCCAGCACGGCGTTGCCGACCCGCCCGTGCCAGGGCCAGGCCGCGCGGGAGACCGGGCGGCGGCGGCCCAGCACCAGGTCGGCGTCGTCGCGCAGCACAGGCTCGGCCACCGTTGGCAGCTGCGCGGGGTCGAGCGAGCCGTCGGCGTCGAGGACGCACACCACGTCGGCACCGCACGCCAACAGCCCCGCGTGCACGGCCGCGCCGAAGCCCCGCTGTGGTACGGACACCACCTCGGCGCCGTGCCTGCGGGCGACGTCGGCGGATCCGTCGGTGGAGCCGTTGTCGGCGACCACGGCGCGATAGCCGGGCGGGAGCCGGCTCAGCACAGCGGGCAACGCCGCCGCCTCGTTGAGGCAGGGCAGGACGACGTCGATCACAGTCGTGGACGGTAGCCGCGGCCGGCCGCCGATGATCCTTACGAGTCGCGAACGCCTGCGGCAGCCGGGCACCCGGGCCCCGGGCCGGCCTAGTCTGCGAGACGTGGGCGAAGACCACGTCCTCCTGGTGGAGGACGACCCGACGGTGAGCGACGTGGTGCGTCGCTACCTGGAGCGGGAGGGGATGGTGGTCGACGTCGTCAGCGACGGCGCGACGGCCCTGGCCTGCGCTCTCGCGGATCCACCGGACATCGTGGTGCTCGACCTCATGCTGCCGGGCCTGCCCGGGCTGGAGGTGTGCCGCCGGCTGCGCGGGGCCAGCGCAGTGCCGGTCGTCATGCTGACCGCCCTCGGCGAGGAGGCCGACCGGGTGGCCGGTCTGGAGCTCGGCGCCGACGACTACGTGACCAAGCCGTTCTCCCCACGGGAGCTGACTCTCCGGGTGCTGTCGGTGCTGCGACGCGGTCGGGAACCCCGGCCGCCGAGGCCGGAGCTGCTGGTCGACGGCGACCTGACGGTGGACGTCGCGGCCCGGGTGGCCTCGGTCGGCGGCCAGCCGCTGGCGCTGACCGTCCGCGAGTTCGACCTGCTGGCCTTCCTCCTCGCCCGCCCGCGTCAGGTCTTCACCCGGGCAGAGCTGCTCGAACACGTCTGGGGCTGGACGTTCGGCGACCAGTCCACCGTGACCGTCCACGTGCGACGCCTGCGGGAGAAGCTGTCGCCCGGCGGCAACGACCGTCGGGTGGCGACTGTATGGGGCGTCGGCTACCGGTACGACCCGGAACGGCCATGATCCCGCCGATGCTCCAGGTGGTGCTCATCGCGGTCGGCTGCGCCGTACCGGTGGCGGCGGCCGGCTGGATGGCGCTGCGGTTGCTGGGACGCCGTTCGATCGTCGGCAGCGTCTCCGTCGTCGTCCTCAGCGGCGTCCTGGGCGTCGTGGCCAGCGTGCTCGGCACCTCGTACGCGATGTTCCTGTCGGCGCACGATCTCGGCGTCATGCTGACCGTGCTCGCGTCCGCCGGCGTCGTCGCGTTGGTGTCCGCTCTGGCCCTCGGCCGCCGGCTCGCGCGGCACAGCGTCTTCCTGCAGGAGATGGTGGACAGGGAGCGCGCGCTCGAGAACAGCCGGCGGGAGCTGGTCGCCTGGGTTTCGCACGACCTGCGGACCCCGCTGGCGGCGCTGCGGGCCATGGCCGAGGCGCTGGCGGACGGGGTGGTCACCGAGCCGTCCCAGGTCGCCCGTTACCACGCGAGGATGACGCGGGAGACCGACCGCCTCGCCGCGATGGTGGACGACCTGTTCGAGCTGTCCCGGATCCACGCCGGGGCGTTGCGGCTGCAGTGGGACGCGGTGTCCCTCGCCGACGTCGTCTCCGACGCCGTTGCCGTCGTCCATCCCGCGGCCGAGGCGAAGCGGGTGCGGATCGCCGCGGGTCGGACGGACGTCTGGCCGGTCGTGCGCGGCAGCGACCCGGAACTCGGCCGCGTGGTGCGCAATCTCTTGTCCAACGCGATCCGGCACACACCGCCGCAGCGCACGGTCACCCTGACCGCGGGCGAGGACGCCGAGGGGGCCTGGTTCGTCGTCCAGGACGCCTGCGGCGGGATACCGGCCGCCGACCTGCACCGGGTCTTCGACGTGGCCTTCCGGGGAGAGTCCTCGCGACCGTCGGCGGAGGACGTGGCCACGGGGCAGGCCGCCGGTGCGGGCCTCGGCCTGGCGATCGCGCGCGGGCTGGTCGAAGCCCACCACGGCCGGATCACGGTGCAGAACGCCGACCCGGGCTGCCGGTTCGTCGTCCGCCTGCCGACCGCGACGCGAACCACCACCCAGCGGTCGCCAGTGCGGTCGTGACCACCGCGATGCCGGCCAGCACCAGCAGCCAGTTGCGCGGGTAGTCCTGCGCCGTGAGGGAGGGGTTGCGAGGGTCCCCCTTGCCGCTGAGCACCGGAAGCGCGACGAGGGTGACGACGGCCGCGACCAGAAGTCCCCCGCGGACGACACCGCGTACGGCGGACGGGACGAGCCGGGCAAGCACCCAGCCCGCCGCGGCCACCGTCGGCACCAGGACCAGGTCGTGGGCGAGCACGCCGAGCACGAGCCAGACCGCCGGCTGCGGCCAGTTCGTCGCCACCCCACCGGTGACCAGCCCGTGCAGCCCGAACACCACCGCGGCGACTCCGAGCGCACCCAGGCCGTACCGCAGGGCCTTCACAGCACCGCCACCCGGCTGACCCACTTGGTCTGCAGCACCCCGGGCCGGTTGGGCGCGATGAGCCGGACCGGGCTGCCGTGGTCCAGATCCAGCGGCTGGCCGTTGAGCTCGAGCGCCAGCAGGGTCAGCTCGTCCGCGGCGTGGGCGCCGTCCACCACGGACTGCCGGTAGAGGCCGTTCCTCTCCAGCGACGTGAGCCGGGCGGCGGCGCCGTCCGGGGCGCCGGCTCGATCCATCAGGTCACGCAGCCGCACGCCGCGCCAGCGCCCGTTCGCCGACCAGCCCTCGACACAGGCGATCGGAAGCTCGGCCTCGTACTGGGGGAGGGCCCGCAATTCGGGCAGGCTCAGCGAGAACGGGCGGGCACCGTCGACCACCAGCCGGTAATCCGGGCCGACCGGGCGGACGTTCGCCCCGACCGCGGTGCGGTTGACCGGCAACCCCTGCGGCCCGACGTCCGGCTGCCGCGGCGCGAGCACCGCCAGCGGAGCCAGCGGCCGCAGGGTCTGGCCGACCGTGACGACGGTGACGGTCGCGACCGCCGCACCGACGGCCACGAGAAAGCCGCGCCGGTCGAGCCGATCGGACTGTCCGTCCACAAGCGACGGTCCCGGAACCGGCGGTTGTTCGTCCACCGGCGACTTTCTTGTCCGCAGCGCCTCGGCGATCAGCGGAGCCTTCACCGCGACGTGCAACGCGATCGAGCCGATCGCCACCCAGGCGACGTAGTAGTGCACCCGCGGGAAGAAGAACGACCATGGATACCACTGGACGATGTTGATCAGACCGGACACGACCTCGAAGATGGCGGCCGCCACGAGCAGCAGGATGGACAGCCGCTCCAGCGCGTGCAGCACGGACCGGGCCGGCGGCCACGACCAGAGCTTCGGGGCGACCGTCCACAGCTTGGCCAGCAGCAGCGGCGCACAGGCGATGCCGGTCGCCACGTGGATGCCCTGGCTGACCCGGTAGCCCCAGATCGGCCGGCTCGGCACCGAGCTGAGCCAGGACGGGGGATTCTGCAGGTAGTGGCTGATCAGCCCGGTGACGAAGCAGGTCGCGAACGCGATCCCGAGCCACCGTCCGATCCGGACGGTCAGCTCGCGGTCGTGCAGCGGTGACCGGAACGCACCCTCCCGGAGCGGTCCGCGTCGCAGCGCCGCCGGCGGTGGCGGGAGCGACCGGGTCAGCGGCGAACGCACACCGGTCACACTAGGCACCGGGACGGCCTCCGCGCGGACGCGGACCATTACGGACCACGAACGGCTGGCCCGGCGACGGCGTCCGGTCGGCACCGTTCCGCCTAGGGTCGCCTGGTGCGCGTGCTGGTCACCGGCGGAGCCGGGTTCATCGGATCGCACGTGGTCGAGCGGCTCCTGGAAGCCGGCCACGGCGTTCGCGTCCTGGACGCACTACTGCCCGACGTCCATCCCGTGCCACCGGAGCTTCCCGAGGCTGCCGAGGTCGTCACGGCCGATGTCCGGGACGCCGCGGCCGTCGCTGAGGCTCTGTCCGGTGTGGATGCAGTGTGCCACCAGGCGGCGATGGTGGGACTCGGTGTCGATCTGGACGATCTTCCGGCCTACGTAGGGACCAACGACCTGGGCACGGCGGTGGTGCTCGCCGAGATGGCGCGTGCCCGGGTGACGCGGCTGGTGCTGGCCAGTTCCATGGTCGTCTACGGCGAGGGTCGCTACCGCTGTGGCGTCCACGGAGCGGTGTCGCCGGGACCGCGCCGGCTCGAGGACCTGGCCTCGGGTCGGTTCGAGCCGCTCTGTCCGGCATGCGGGACGTCGCTTACGCCTGAGCTGGTCACCGAAGACGCCCCGCTTGACCCGCGCAGCGTCTACGCCGCCACCAAGGTCGCCCAGGAGTACCTGGCCGCGTCGTGGGCGCGGGAGTCCGGCGGAACGGCGGCCGCCTTGCGATATCACAACGTGTACGGCGCACGGATGCCACGGGACACCCCGTACGCCGGGGTGGCGTCGCTGTTCCGGTCCGCGTTGGCCCGCGGAAAGGCGCCGACAGTGTTCGAGGACGGGGCCCAGCGGCGGGACTTCGTCGCGGTCCGGGACGTCGCCGCCGCCAACCTCGCCGCACTGTCCGCAGTGGACACCGGCGTCATCGCGGCCGGTAGGCTGCGCGCGTTCAACGTCGGCAGTGGGAATCCGCGTACGGTCGGGGAGATGGCGGCCGCGCTCGCGGGCGCGTTCGGCGGGATGGCACCGGTCATCACCGGCGAATACCGCCTCGGCGATGTCCGGCACATCACGGCCTCCTCAGCGCGGGCGGCAGAGGAACTGGGCTGGTCCGCTGCCGAACCGTTCGCGACCGGGATGGCCGAGTTCGCGGCTGCCCCGTTGCGCGAGTCGGTACCCAGCGCTGTCTCGGTCCGGCCGGCGGAGGCTCCGCGACGGCGTGGCCGTCGTCCCGCGCAGCGGATCGGCCGCGTACCCCGACCACTCCCGTGAGCGGACGGTCCGACCGGGGAGAGGGCCGGAATCGGGACGGCGTGACGGCGCCCGGAAGCGCGGCGGGCGACGCAGGGGCTCGGCAGCTCGGCCCGCGGTTCTGGGCCGCGCTCGGAAGCCTGCTCGCTCTGGCCGGGACACTGGGCGCGGCGTTCGCCGCCGGCACCCCGAACAACGCGCGCTGGCTCCTGCTCAGCCTGCTCGCCGCGGCGTGGCTGGTCTTTCCCGCCACTGTCTGGCTCGTGGTACGCACCCCGCCGGCACGGGCCGTGCCGCTTATCTTGGCTGGCGCCGTCCTGCTCCAGGTGATCGCCGTCGGCTGGCCGCCGCGCAGCACCGACGACCTGTACCGGTATGCCTGGGATGGGCGGGTGCAGGCGGCCGGGACCGACCCGTACCGCTACGTTCCCGTCGACCCCGCTCTGTCGCACCTGCGCGACGACTGGCTGTTCCCGCCGGACTGCCGAGACCGGACACCGGTCTGCACGATCATGAACCATCCGACCTCGCCGACCATCTACCCTCCGGTCGCCGAAGCGTTCTTCCTCGCCGTGCACGTCATGTCTCCGCCGGGCTCCCGATGGAAGCCGTGGCAACTGGCCGGCGCGCTGCTCACCTTGCTCACCACGGTGGTCCTGATCGCCGCGCTGCGCCGAGCCGGCCGGGACCCGCGGTGGGCCGCGCTCTGGGCCTGGTGTCCGCTGACCGTGGTCGAGGCCGGCAACGCCGCCCACGTCGACGTGCTGGCCGCGTCGCTGGTGGTCGCCGGGCTCTGGTGTGCGGCATCCCGGAGAGCGGTCGCCGGCGGCGTGCTGCTGGGAGCGGCGTCCGCGGTCAAGCTGTATCCGGCGCTCGTGCTGCCCGGCGTCCTGCGCCGGCGTGGGATCGCACTCTGTGTGGCGGCAGGAGTCACGTTCGCGATCTCGTACCTACCGCACGTTCTGGCGGTCGGGGCGAAGGTGCTCGGCTACTTGCCCGGGTACCTGAACGAGGAGGGGTACGACGGCAGCGGCCGATTCGCCGTGCTGCGACTGCTGCTGCCCGGCGCGGTTCCGCCCGAGCTCGCGGCGGCGCTGGGGGCCGTGATTCTCGCGGCCGTGGCGGTGCAAGTGGCGCGGCGAACCGACCCGGACCAGCCGTGGGACGGCGCCGTCGTGCTCACCGGTGTGGCGGTGCTGCTCGCCGGCGCCAACTATCCCTGGTACGCGCTGATGCTGGTCGCCCTGATCTCGTTGTCCGGCCGGTGGGAGTGGCTGCCGGCCGCCGCGGCCGCGTACCTGCCCTACTTCGTCGGAGCCCTGCACCTGCAGCAGGAACCGATGAAGAAGTTGTCGTACGGCGCCGCGACAGCGCTCGTCCTTCTCCTGCTCACCCTCCGGGCGTCGGCCGGAGGGTCGCGGCGACCCCCGCCGCCAGGCGAGGAATAGCTTCCGTCGTTCGTGTGCGCAGCACGCGACGTCCGAACCAGCCGGCGACCAGCCGCTGGGTGTCCGTGCCAGCGAGCGCTCGTTCGACGGTGATCTTCGGCCACGAGTTCGGCCACGAACTGATTCCCATGCACCGCCAGCCGTGATCAAGAGGTTGCCGGTTCGAGTCCGGCCGAGCGCGAAAGCGCTCCTGGCGGCCGGCGGCGACCCGAGGCCGACGAAGCCACGTCGGCTGCGTCGTCAGCCCGGCGCGGGAGGGGCGGTGGTCGATTCATCCGGGGCCGTTGCTGCCCGGTCGGCGGCGATGCGGTCGGCGATGTGGCGGGCGTCCTCGTCGAGGAAGCCGAGCAGCGCGGAGCCGCGGGTGTGCTGCCAGGACAGGCCGAGGAAGTACAGACCGGGTACGTCGGTGACGCCGCGGCGATGAGCGACGCGGCCGTTCCGCACGACTCCCGGGACGGAGATCCAGGAATAGTCCGAGCGGTAGCCGGTCGCCCACACCACTACTCCGACGTCCAGCGTGCTGCCGTCGGCGAAGCGGACCGTGCGCCCGTCGGCACCGACCAGCCGCGGCCGGAACGTGACGCCGGCCCGCTTCAGCTGGCGCCGGCTGGTCCCGATGACGAACTCGCCCCGGGCCTGCACGCGGCGGCCGAGCCGTGACTCGGCCGGCACCCGCATGAGACCGAGCCGGGTGAGCCACCAGAACAGGTCCCGGCCCGCCAGCCGCTGCGGCAGCATCGGCGGGCTCGTCCCCATGGATACGTCCACCCGTCGGCTGGCGGACAGTTCCTCGGCGATCTGCAGGCCGGAGTTCCCGCCGCCGACGACGAGGACCGGGCCGTCGGGCAGTGCCTGCGGGTTGCGGTAGTCAGCGGAGTGGATCTGGGTCACCGCGCTGTCCAGGCCGCCAGCGGCCGTTGGGATGAACGGGACCTGGAACGGTCCGGTCGCCACCACCACCCGCCGGGCCGAGAACGTCTCGTCCGCGGTGCGGACCTCGAAGTCGTCGCCGCTCCGGCTCAACGACGTGACCCGGGAGTTCAGCCGAACCGGCAGCCGGAAGGCATCGGCGTAGGCCTGCAGGTAGTCGGCGACCGGCTCCTTCGTCGGGTAGGTGTCGGCCGGAGCGGGGAAGGGCATCCCCGGCAGCGCGTCGTACTGGGCCGGGGTGAACAGCGTCAGCGAGTCCCACCGGCTGCGCCAGCACCGGCCGAGCTCGGCGGACGCCTCCAGCACCTGGAAACGCAGACCCAGCCGGGCCAGGTACCAGCCGATGGCGAGACCGGCCTGACCTGCGCCGACCACGATCACATCCACCGTGTCGCCGCCCCGGCCACCCGCAGCGGCCGCCGTCTCCTCCTGGCTCACGAGCTCGGCTCCGGCTGCCGGGCCACGGTGAAGCTGAACATCATGCCGCTCTGCATGTGCTCAGCGATGTGGCAATGCGCCATCCAGAGACCGGGGTTGCTGACGTCGAAGAGGATGTCCACCGTCTGCCCGGTGCGGACCAGCACGGTGTCCTTCCAGACCAGGTTCGGCTCCACCTGCCCGTCCCGGGCCAGGACCAGGAAGCGGCCGGCGCCATGCAGGTGGAACGGGTGGTGCATGGGATGGTCGGACTCCATCTCGTTGACCAGCCGGATCTTCACCCTGTCGCCGAGGATGAACCGCCAGTCGATGCCCGTGTCGGCGGCGCCAGGGGTTCGGTCGACGAACATCCAGTGCATGGTCGCGGCCGTGGTCTGCCGGTTCACCGCGACCATGTCGTCCTCCCACTCGATCCCGCCGGCCGACCCGGAACCGTGCGAGTGGGGTGCGTCGTGCCCGGCATGATCCGTCATGCCGCTGGCATGGTCGTGCTGATCGGAGGGGTCGTGGCCGCCGTGGTGCATCTCCGCTCCGTGGTCCGCGCCGGCGCCGGTTGTCGCCTGCACTGCGAGCAGCTTCATGCCGCACTTCGGGCAGCGGTCGGGCTGGTCGCTGGTGACCTCGGCGTGCATCGGGCACGCGTAGGTGACCGCGGCGGCGGTCGCGAGCAGCTTCATGCCGCACTTCGGGCAGCGGCCCGGCTCGTCGCTGATGACCTCCGGGTGCATCGGGCAGGCGTACACCACCGCTCCCGCGGCGGCAGGGTCGTCCATCTCGGCGACCAGCGCGAGGATCTTGTCCGGTGCCGCGGCCAGCCACGCGTCGAGCGACTGCCGTTCCGCAGCCAGCTCCGGTGCCTCCCGCAGCACCTCGAACTCGCGCGCCGCGGCCGTCTCCGCCGGCTCGCCGGAGACCGACACGGTCGCCAGCGGGTAGGACCGGTCCGGGGTCCGGTGCTCCAGCGTCAGGTCGCCGGGTCGGTCGAGCAGCACGTCGACGACGGCCCGCTCCGACGGCGCCAGCAGCACCTCCTCGACGAACTCGGACCGTTCGACCCGGCCGCTGTCCCCGCCGACCAGCTTCATCCGGGCGCCGGGGAGACGGACGTTGAACACCCTGGTGTTCGCCGTGTTCGTCAACCACAGCCGCAGGACCTCACCGGCGCGCGCGGCCGCGCGGTAGTGGGTCTGGCCGCCGACCAGCATCAGGTTCCCGAACCGGCCCATTGCCGCGTAGGTCGTCTCCGCCGGACTGAACGGCGCGACCTTGCCGTCCTCGATCAGGATGTCGTCCAGAGTCAGGACCAGGTCCCGGTCGGCCGGCGGCCAGTAGTCCGGCTCCGCCGGATCCACCAGGATGTTGCCGTAGAGGCCCATCTCCTGCGTGTAGTCCTCCCGGATGTGGGGGTGATACCAGTACAGGCCCGGGTCCGGGAACTGGATGCGGTAGGTGAACTCGCCGCCCACCGGGATCGGCGCCTGGGTCTCGTGCGGCACCCCGTCGTACCGGTTCTCCAGCCGCAGCCCGTGCCAGTGCACGGTGGTGTCCAGGTCGCCCTCGTTCACGACGTGTACGACGACCTCCGAACCCTGCGCGACCTTCAGCGTCGGCCCGGGAATCGAGCCGTTGTAGCCCAGCATCCGCACGGTGGCATCGTCGAGGTGCTTCGCCACCGGGCCGACCTGCAGCTCCAGGACATCGCCCGCGCCCAGCTCCAGCAGCGCCGGGCCTGTCGCCTCCGGCAGGCCGGACGGATCGGTTGGGAACGCTTCGCCTGCGGTCTCCGGCATTTCATGAGCGTGCTGCATCATGGGCCACCTCCCCGTTCGTGGACCCGATCAGCCCAGAAGGGCCGGAGCTCCACCGTACGGCCCTGGGCAGCCGACGAATAGATCAGCCGCGGAACGGGGCAGCCTTGATGGCCAGGTCGAAAGCGCCGTACCGGCGCAGAAACGCGGCCCGGCCGCGTGGCACCCGGGCGGCCTCCGTGCGGAACGCGGCGGCGAACTCACGCTTGAAGCCGAGGCGGGGATACTCGGTGACGACCGCGGCGAGGACGTCCGGAGGCAGTCGCCAGGACCGCAGCCCGATCGCATCGAGCCCGGCGCCGGCGGAGAGCAGGTACGCGACCGGCCCGTGGGCGCGCGTCACGCCCGGGCTGTAGTGCAGGGTGATGGCGCTCCGCATCGTGTTCGCGGCGGCGGTGGAGAGCCCGACGTCCTCGGCGACGTCGCGGGCGATCCGCTCGCTGGCCCGGGTGAAGTCGACGCCGTCCACGGGCCAGACCAGCCCGACATCGTGCAGCAGCGCGGCCGCGAGGAGCACTTCACGGTCCACGTCCAGGTTTTCCAGCGCGCCCAGTGCGGATGCGAACGCGAACGTGCGGTAGGAGTGGTTGAGCAGCGCGGGGGTCAGCCTCCGACGTGCCTCGGTCTCGGCGGCGCGGGTCAGGGCGGAGTCCGGGGGCCGCAGACGATCGCCGGCCACCCGTGCCCGCCGGCCGGTGTTGACGCCGAGGAGCATGGACAGTCGGCCGACGGCGTTCGTCACGTGCGCGCTCGCCAGTGGGCGGAGCAGGCCGCGGCGCTCGGCGCTGGTGAGCAGACCGCCGGTGCGCTCCACCCAGGTGTGCGTTCCGAGGTCGTCCGGCGATCCGGTCATGGCCGCTCCTGGCAGGCGGGCTTCGGGCCGGTTCCGCCCGGACGAGGCAACCCACGCTCGCCGTGCCGCGCGGTGGTCGCCCCGGCACAGACCAGGGTCGGTGTCAGCCGGCGTTCCCCGGGCCGAGCGTAGCGTCAGGGGAGCCGGTGTGCCGGCAAGCCCCGCAGCGGGTGGCTGGGGGGTACGGCGAGCAGGACACCGCCGCGGGTGGACTCGAGGCTGATGGTGCCGCTGGCGTGCGGCTGGAGAAGGGAAGCGGTCCGAGGCGGCTACAGCCGGAGGCGGGCCTCGTGAAGTCGCTCGTAGTGTGGGCGACTGCGTTGCGCCGCCTCCAGGGCGTTGCCGGTCAGGTCGACCGGTCGCGGTCGATACGGCTCGAAGCCGGTGGAGGCGAGGACGGCCGAATACCAGTGCGGGGCCCAGATGCCGTCCGAGGCGCGCGGGCCGGAAGGCCAGTGGAGCATGCCGTCGGTGAACTCGACGCCGATGTAGTCGCAGAGCCAGCGAAGGTACGTCTCCGGGTCGCGCAGGAAGTCGGCCGCGTCGATGACCGGGACGTCGGCGCCGAGTTGGTCGTAGAGCTCGGTCTGCTGGACGAGTCCGATGTCCTCGGCGACGACGTCGGCGCGGGACCGGACGTAGGAGGCGACGACCTCGGCCGGGTCGCGGATCAGCAGCACGTTGGTCAGCGACGGGATCCAGTCGCGCGGCAGCTGCGGGACGAGGTGGTGGGTCATGTGCTTCTGGTAGTAGACGCCTTCCACCGGCGCGGTGAGGTCGGCGACCACCGCCGGCCAGGAGGTCTCGCCGGCGGCGATCACCTCGTCGCGGGCGGGGTGGTCGAGGCCCGTCTCGTTCAGGTAGTAGGCGTAGAGCGGTTCGTCGACCACGCGGGTGTCGGGCCGGTTCTCCCAGGAGCGCATCAGGGCGGTCGAGATGTTGCGCGGGCCGGACCACATCGCCAGCCGCACTCCGTCGGTCACGGTGCGCGCCGCCCGGCGACGTCCTCGCTGACGAGGGCGCGGTAGAGGTTCTGCAGCCGCTCGACCATCGGCCCGCGACGGCCGTTCCCGATGCGGCGACCGTCCACTGTGTGCACCGGCACCAGGCCGGCGAACGTGCCGGTGACGAAGGCCTCGTCGGCGCTGTAGACCTCGGTCAGGCTGAAGCTGCGCTCGCGGGACGGGATGCCGGCACGCGCACAGATGCGCAGCACGTTGGCCCGGGTGATGCCCGCCAGGCAGTACATGCCGGTCGAGGTCCACACCTCCCCGCCGCGCACGGCGAAGAAGTGCGTCGAGTTGCAGGTGGCGACGAAGCCGTGCGGGTCGAGCATCAACGCCTCGTCCGCGCCGGCGGTGTAGGCCTGGATGCACGCCGTGATGTCGTTGAGCTTGCTGTGTGAGTTGAGCTTCGGGTCGAGCGTGTCCGGCTGCCCGCGGCGTACGTGGACGGTGAACAGCGACAGGCCGCGCTCCGACCGTCGCCGGCAGCGGATCCTTGTGCTCGGCGATGATCACGAGCGTGGCCGGGCCGGCCGACATGCGCGGGTCCTGGTAGGGCGTCGACTTCGGCCCGCGGGTCACCATCAGCCGGACGTGGACGCCATCGCCGTCCATGCCGTTCGCCGCGAGCGTCCGGTAGATCTCGGTGGCCAGCTCGTCCCGGCTGCGGCCGATGTCGAGCGCGATGGCGGCGGCGCCCTCCCACAGCCGGTCGAGGTGCTGCTCCAGGAACACGGGGTGCCCGGCGCTGACCCGCAACCCCTCCCACACGCCGTCGCCGAGGACGAAACCGGCGTCGAAGACGCTCACGACCGCCTGCGCGCGCGGCACGAGCCGGCCGTTGACGTTGATCAGGATCTGCGCGTTGCGCGGGTCGTCGGCGTGGTCGTGGGTGCCGTGGGCGGGCGGTGCGTCGGTCACGGCTGTGTTCTACCGCGGGGCCCCCGTCCTCATCGTCGCCGGGACCGGTCCGGCGGGACGCTTCGCTTTGTCCCGCTTGGTGATGCGACGCTCCGCCAGGGAGAGTCCGGCCACGAAGCGTACGAGCGTTATCACCCCGGTGTGATCGGCGCGCGTGTATCTTCTCGGCTTACTGACGGCTCTTAGGCGTACAGCCGTCTCCCGGGGGGTGAACGGTGACGGAGCTCTCCGGTGACCGCCGGCTCGAACTCGTGATCGAGCCTCGCAGCGATGACTACGACGCCGCCGACGATCGGTGGCGCGCGCAGGTCGGCACGTTGCACCGGGACCTCGCGGCGCAGGTGGAGACGTTCCAGCGCAGCCGTTCCGAGCCCGGGGTGAAGGGGACGGTCGACGAGGTGATCCTCGCCCTGGGCAGCTCGGGTGCGCTGACCGCGGCGGTGGAGTGTTTTCGCGCCTGGTTGCAGCGCGATAAGAACCGCAGCATCGACGTGCGGTGGGACGAGGACGGGATCGAGCGGCACGTCACGTTCAGTGGTGACAACGTGGACGCCGCCACGGTCAAGGAGATCGCCCGCGCCGCGGCCGCGCGAGTCGGAGGCCTGGCATGGTCGTCAGATACCGAGCGCTCCTGATCGGGAACTCGACCTATCCCGCGGACGAGCACAACCTGCAGCAGCTCCGCGGACCGATCAAGGACATTGCCGCGGTCAACCGCGCGCTGATCGACAAGGACACGGGGTTGTTCGCGGACGCCGATGTCACCCTGCTGCCCGAGGTGACCTCGACCCGGGCGATCCGGGCGCTGGGCAGGTTCTTCGCCGCTGCCGACCGCGACGACGTCCTGCTCATGTACTTCAGCGGCCACGGCAAGCTCGACCAGAACGGCCGCCTGCACCTGTGCATGCAGGACACCGAGACCACCGACCTGCTCTCCACCGCGGTGAGCAACGTCCGGATCAACGAGTTCGCCGACGCCTCGCGGGCGCGCAACATCGTCCTCATCCTCGACTGCTGCTACGCCGGCGCCTTCCGCGGCGCCGATCTGGGCGACGCGGTCGCCGGACCGGGCCGGTACGTCCTGTCGAGCTGCCGGGGGACGCAGCTGGCCAACGACGCCACCGTCGACAACGGCACCAGCTTCTTCACCCAGCACCTCGTCGACGGCCTGCTGACGGCGAGCGACTCCGACCAGGACGGATACGTGTCGTTCTCCGACCTCTACGCGTACGTCGACCACCGGCTGCGGGAAGAGGGCAAGCAGATCCCGGCGCGGCGGGTCGACGGCGACGGGGACCTGTGGCTGGCGAAGCGCGCGCGTGCGGTGGCCGTCGCGGATTCGACGGCGCCGGTCGCGCCGGCGGATCCGATGCGGGATGGGCCGGCCGGAGCTGACCCGGTCGCGGTGACCGGCGCACCAGCGGCGCTGACGGCCGCGGCGACCGGAACCGCCGGCCCGCCCGGACCTGCCGGCACGCTCGGACCCGTCGGCAGGGCCGGACCCACGGGCGTGGCGGGGTCCCGCGGCGTGCCGGACGGCGGCGGCCTGGCCGGAGGCGGTGGCCCGCCCGGAGCCGGTGGCACGTTCGGAGCGGGTGGCAGTTCGGAGGTGGGGCCGGAACCGCCGGCCCGCCCGGAGCCGGTGGCACGCCTGCACCCGGTGGCGCGGTTGGAGCCGGTGGTGGGGCCGGAACCGGAGGCGGTGGCGGGGCGGGATCCTCGTCGACCGGCGGGTCGCGGGCGTGGTGGACGCGACGGCGCGTCCTCGCCGCTGTCCTCGCGGTCGTCGTCCTCGCCGGCGGCGCGGCGGCGGCGGCGCTGCTGATTCCAGGTTCTGCCGGCAGCCAGGGGAGCCACTCGACGGCCGGAACCGGTACGTACACCGCGACCGCGCCGTGGCGGTTGCGCATCGACGGCACGGCGTATGGCAACGGCTGCACGGTGGCGTTGACGAACGAGACCACCGGGGAGCCCTTCACGCTCCCGGGCGACCTCTATTCGGTTGCCCGGTTCCAGGTGCCCAGCGCCGGGAGCTTCCGTTGGCAGGCCAACGACAGCCGCTGCCTGGTCACCCCGTTCGCCGGCAGCGGCAC
This sequence comes from uncultured Actinomycetota bacterium, assembly GCA_963728945.1. Lineage (GTDB taxonomy): Bacteria > Actinomycetota > Actinomycetes > Mycobacteriales > CADCTP01 > CADCTP01. The sequence continues at coordinate 1,077,593 of CAVSMA010000001.1, forward strand.
GGCGACACTGCCGCTGCTGCAGGAGGCGAACGGCGACACCGACGCGATCACGACGCCCGGGAAGCTGGCCATCCACATCGAGGACAACCGCGGCGGCAACTGCCGGATCCAGCTGTCCGACGCGGCGAACGGGCAGGCGCTCGACCTCAAGCAGTGGGAGCAGGGGGATACGCAGGACTTCATCCTCGATCCCTTCGGCCGGAGGTCCGTCTACGTCTCGGACGACAACTGCGCCATCCGCGTCTCCACCGCCCGGGGGTGACGGTCGCCCGGCGGCGGGGCAGCCGGTCAGTCGGGCGGCGGCCCGGCCGACGTGCTCGGCGGGCTGCTCGGCGGCGGTGGGCAGTCCGGCGGCCTCGGCGACCTGCTCGGTGGCCTGCTGGGTCAGGGCCGTCGCTGACGCCCGCGCGCGATCCCGGCCTGACGGTGGGATCGTGGGCCGACGATGACTCGGGGCGGGCGCGCGGCTGACGGTGGTGTCGGCGCCGGCCGGTTTCGGCAAGACGACCCTGGTCACCGAGTGGTTGGCGGAGGCCGGTCCTGCCGCGGTGGCGTGGGTGTCGCTGGACGAGCGGGACAACGAGCCGCGGACCCAGGTGGTGACGGCCCGTGCGGCACAGGCCGGAGCGCGTACCGGCTAGGGCCGTGGTGCGGCGAAGGCGGTGAGGGTGCCGGCCGTCGCCCCGGACCAGGGGCCGTCGACGGTGAAGACCGCCAGGCCGCCGGTCGGGTATTTGCCGGCGACCTCCTCGCGGGCCGCCTCCTCGCCGGTGCCGTCGTCGAAGCTGATCGCGAACTCCTGCATGCCGGGGTTGTGGCCGACGATCGCGAGCGTGCGGACGGTCTCCGGGGTGTCCCGGACGACGGCCAGCAGCGCCTCGCGGGAGTTGTCGTAGACCCGCTCGTCCTGCACCGCGTCGACCGCGCCGTCGAGACCGGTCGTGGCGCGCTGCCAGGTCTGCCGGGCCCGGAGGGCGGGCGAGACGACCACCCGGTCGGGGACGAGCTGCCGCTCGGCCAGCCAGCGGCCGATCTCCGGCGCCTCGTTCATCCCCCGCTTGGCCAGCGGCCGTTCCCGGTCGACGTTCCCCTCGGCGGCCTTGGCGTGCCGGATCAGGACGAGTCGGCGGGCCTGCTCCATGCCGGTCAGGATGGCAGGTCCGCCGCGCGGCGGCGATCTCGTCCCGCCCGGACGATTCGCGGGGCGGGCAGTGGCCGCACGGTGTGGGAGCCCTGTCGCCGGGAGGAGGCCGCGATGACGGCTCGATCGGCCACGGTCGCCGCGCAGACCGGCAGCAGCCTCGTCCTGCTGACGCTGGCGTCCGGCCAGTTCCTCATGACCCTGGACAGCTCGGTCATGAACGTCTCCATCGCGACCGTGGCCAAGGACCTCGGCACGGACGTCACCGGCGTGCAGACCGCGATCACCCTGTACACGCTGGTCATGGCCATGTTGATGGTCACCGGGGGAAAGCTCGGCACGATGATCGGCCGGCGGCGGGCGTTCGCCATCGGATCGGTCATCTACGGCGCGGGCTCGCTCACCACCGCGCTCGCGCCGAACCTCGGGGTGCTCATCCTGGGCTGGTCGGTGCTGGAGGGCATCGGCGCGGCGCTGATCCTGCCGGCGATCGTCGCGCTGATCGCCGGCAACTTCGCGCCGGAAGGGCGTCCCCGGGCGTACGGACTGGTGATGGCGGCCGGCGCGATCGCGATCGCGGTCGGGCCGCTGATCGGTGGCGTGTGCACGACGTACTTCTCCTGGCGCTGGGTGTTCGCCGGCGAGGTCGTCATCGTCGTCGGGATCCTCGCGCTCGCCCGGCGGATCGCCGACCCGGCGCCGGTGGCGCGCACGCGCCTCGACCTGGTCGGCGCCGGGCTGTCGGCGGCCGGCCTCGGGCTGGCCGTGTACGGCGTGCTGCGCGCCGGCACCTGGGGCTGGGTCAACCCCAAGCCGGGTGCCCCGTCGGCGCTCGGGCTCTCACCGACCGTCTGGCTGATCGTGGGCGGCCTGCTGGTCGTCTGGCTGTTCTTCGGCTGGGAGCGCCGGCTGGAGGCCCGCGGCGCCGAGCCGCTGATCCGCCCCTCGATGCTCGGCAACCGGCAGCTGGCCGGCGGGCTCATCATGTTCTTCATCCAGTACCTGGTGCAGATGGGGCTGTTCTTCACGATCCCGCTGTTCCTGTCGATCTCGCTCGGCCTGTCCGCGCTGGAGACCGGGGCGCGGATCCTGCCGCTGTCGATCACGCTGCTGCTCGCGGCGGCCGGGATCCCGCGGTTCCTGCCGAACGCGTCGCCGCGGCGGATCGTCCGGGTCGGCCTGCTGGCGATGTTCGCCGGCATCGTCGCGCTGCTGACGAGCCTGGACACCGACGCCTCGGCCGCGATCGTCACCGTCCCGCTGCTGTTGACCGGCTTCGGCATCGGGGCGCTGGCCTCCCAGCTCGGGGCTGTCACCGTCTCGGCCGTACCGGACGAGCAGAGCCCCGAGGTGGGCGGCCTGCAGAACACGTCGACGAACCTCGGCGCCTCGATCGGCACGGCGCTCGCCGGCTCGATCCTGATCGCCGCGCTGACCACCGCGTTCCTGACCGGGATCCAGCAGAACCAGGCCGTGCCCGACCAGGTGAAGTCGCAGGCGAGCGTGCAGCTGGCCTCCGGCGTGCCGTTCCTGTCCGACGCGGACCTGGAGACCGCCCTGGAGAAGGCCGGGGTCAGCGGGGCGGCTGCCGACGCCGTCGTCGACGTCAACGCCCAGGCCAGGGTCGACGGCCTGCGCGCCGCCCTGTTCGTCCTCGCGCTGATCGCGTTCCTGGGGCTGTTCTCCGCCCGCCGCATCCCGACCCGGCCGCCGACCTCGGCGGCGGCACCGACCGCACCGGTGGCGAGCGGTCCCTAGGTCCGTGCATCGGCGGTGGATGCCGGCGCCGCCAGGCAGTCGAGAGATACGCCCTGGTGCCGGACTACCGCGTGCGAGGCTGACGCGGGGGCCGGGCACGGAGAGGAGCGGTGCGGTGGCGAGGTTGCTGTCGGTCAACGTCGGCCTGCCGAAGGACGTCGGCTGGCAGGGCCACACCGTGCACACCGGGATCTGGAAACAGCAGGTCGACGGGCCGCGGATGGTGCGCCGGCTGAACATCGACGGCGACGGCCAGGGCGACCTCAACGGGCACGGCGGCGAGCAGCGCGCGGTGCTCGTCTACCAGATCGAGTCGTACCGGCACTGGCAGGAGCACCTCGGCCGGGACGACTTCGAGTTCGGCCAGTTCGGCGAGAACTTCACCGTCGAGGGGCTCGGCGACGGCGAGGTCTGCGTCGGCGACCGCTACCGCATCGGCGATGCCGAGTTCGAGGTCACCCAGCCGCGGGTCACCTGCTTCCGCGTCGGCATGCGGCTCGGCGAGCCGCGGATGCCGGCCCTGCTCGTCGCCCATCACCGTCCCGGCTTCTACCTGCGCGTGATCGTCGAAGGGCAGGTGCGGGCCGGCGACGAGATCGTGCGGACCAGGGTCGGCCCGCACGCGCTCAGCGTCGCCGACGTCGACGCGCTGCTCTACCTGCCCGACCGGGACATCGAGCGGCTGCGCGCGGCGGTGGACATCCCCGCGCTCAGCCCCGGCTGGCAGCAGTCGTTCCACGAGTTGCTCGACGGCGCGGAGGCCGGGACGGGCGTGCCGACGCCGGCCATCGGGGTCGAGCCCGGCTGGCCGGGGTTCCGGCGGTTCCGGGTCGCCGAGCTCGTGCCGGAGACCGCAACGGTGACCTCGGTCTACCTCGCGGCCGACGACGGCGGCCCGCTGCCGCCGGCGCTGGCCGGGCAGTACGTCACGCTGCGCGCGGCCGGGGCCGGCGATCCGGCTCCGGTCCGCAGCTACTCGCTCTCGTCCGGTCCCGGCGCTACGACGTACCGGATCAGCGTGAAGCGGGAGCCGCACGGGGTGGTGAGCACGTTCCTCAACACCCGGCTGCGGCCCGGCACGCTGCTCGACGTCGCCGCACCGCGGGGCGAGTTCGTGCTCACCGACGGCACCGGCCCGGTGCTGCTCGTCTCGGCCGGCGTCGGAGCCACGCCGGTCCTGGCCATGCTCTACCAGCTCGCCGCGACGAACAGCAGCCGGGACGTGTGGTGGATCCACGCCGCCCGGGACGCGTCCCAGCACGCGTTCGCCGCCGAGGCGCACCGGCTGCTGCAGTCGCTGCCGAGCGCCCACGAGCGGATCTTCTACACCGCGGCGGACGCCGAGGTGGCGCCGGGCAGCCCGGTGATCCGGGGCCGGCCGACGCTGGCCGCGCTGGCCGGGCTCGACCTGCCGGCGGGTGCCACCGCATACCTGTGCGGGCCGACGGCGTTCATGGCCGACGTGCGGGAGGCGCTCGCCGCCCTCGGCGTGGAGCCGGACCGGGTGCACACCGAGCTGTTCGGCGCGCTGCCGGCGATCAACCCCGGCGTCACCGACACCGACCGGCCGGCCCCGCACCAGCCGCCGGGTCCGGCGGGGACCGGCCCGCAGATCACCTTCGCCCGCAGCGGGCTGATCGTGCGCTGGTCCGGCCGGGACCGGTCGCTGCTGGAGCTGGCCGACGCATGCGACGTGCCGACCCGGTGGTCCTGCCGGACCGGCGTCTGCCACACCTGCGTCACGCCGATCCTGGCCGGCGACGTCGACTACGCGCCCGACCCGCTGGAGCCGCCAGGCCCGGGCGAGGTGCTCGTCTGCTGCTCCCAGCCGGACGGCGACGTGGTCCTCGACCTCTGAACGGCGACCTGGTCCTCGACCTCCGAGCGGGTCAGCGGCGGTGCACGCCGACGACGAGGGTGAGCAGCGCGCCGAGGATCAGGCCGAGTCCCGCCCCGGCGACGACGTCGAGCGGGTTGTGCGCGCCGAGGTAGATGCGGGCGACGCCGACGCCGACGGCCAGCAGCGTCGCGACGATCCGCCCGGTGCGGCCCAGGTATGGCCAGAGGATGACGAGCGTGGCCGCGGCGACGATGGCGTGACCGGACGGGAACGACAGGCCGGCCGGCGGCACGCCGCGGAGGATCGGGTTCGTCTCGGTCTGCCCGGGGCGCTGGCGTTCGACCAGCTGCTTGAGGACCTGCCGCTCGGCGACGAGCTTCAGCGGGACCAGCAGGAGCAGCGCCAGGGCCGGGCGCCACCGGCGCAGTACCAGCAGCACCACCGCGATCAGCACCGGGGCGACCAGGACCCCGAGCAGCTGGAACGCCCACATCGGCCGTTCCAGCCAGTCGGGCAGGCCGTTGATCGCCTCGAACACCGACCGCTCGGGCCCGGAGACGGTGCCGTCCCGGGCGGCGAGCGAGGACAGCACGGTCAGCGCGACGCCGACGACCGCGATCACGGCCATCGGGCCGGCCAGCGCGCGGCGGTTCCGCCGGCCCGTTTCCGGCCGGCTGCCTTCCTGCTGCCCGGTCATCGACCGACCGCGATCGCGACGAGGCGGCGCAGGTCCCGGGTGGACATGCCGACCGCCGCGGCGGACGGGGACAGGCCGCTGGCGGTCGCCGGCAGCCGCACCCGCAGCGCGCCGGGCCGGGACTCGAACCGCAGCGGCGGGGTCATCCGGACCGCCTCGCCGTCGATGCCGAGCGCCACCGGGCCGGTCGAGTCGACCTCGAACGTCGCCGCCGACCACTCCCGGACGTCCTCCGTCCGCCACTCCTGCCCGATGGTCATCAGCGTGACGAACCGGGCGATCTCGTCGGCGTCCTGCAGGCTCGCCGACAGGATGCCGAGCATCCCGGTGTCGAGCCGTGGCCGGCTGCCGGCGACCCACGGGCGCTGCAGGTCGTACGGGTTGTTCGAGATCATCAGCAGCGTCGCGCCGGTCTGCCGGCCGCTGTCGGGCCGGTCGAAACGGATCTCGGCCGCCGGTGCGCCGCCGCCGACGAGGTCCGGCAGCATGCGCTGCCAGGTGCGCAGCTTCGCCTCCCGGTAGGTCGCGGACTGGACGACGCTCGCGTACAGGCCTAGGGACGCGTTGTTGACGAACACCCGGTCGTTCACCGCGGCCAGGTCGACCCGCCGCTCCACCCCGGCGGTGAACGCGTCCAGCGCGCCGACCGGGTCGTCGCGGTCCAGGCCGAGGTCCTGGGCGAAGTGGTTGCGGGTGCCGGACGGTACGCAGACGTGCGCGACGCCGCGGGCGCTGGCGACGGCGGCCACCACCGCCTGCGAGCCGTCCCCGCCGGCCATGCCGACCGCGTCGGCGCCGTCCGCGATCGCCTTCTCCACCAGCTCGCGCAGGTTCCCGCCCGGTTCGAGCATGACGGTCCGCAGGCCGCGGCGGCCGGCCTCGGCGGCGAGCCCGACCCTGGCCGCCTTGCCGTCGCCGGAGCGCGGGTTGATGACCAGCACACCGCGCCGGGCCGGCGGTAGTTCGGGCAGGTGGTCGCCGGTGCGATCGGCCCGTACGGCTGCCCGCGCCGCCACCCCGAACAGCAGCACGCAGGCGATCCAGATGCCGAACTCGACCCGGTGCTCGTAGGCGATGAACGCCAGCGCACCCAGCGCGAGCACCAGGCCGGGGATGGTGAGCAGCAGCAGCCGGCCGGGGCGGGTCAGCGCCAGCCAGGCGCAGTAGGTGCCGAGGAACAGGCAGCCGAGCACGATCAGCGCGTCCAGCACGTTGATCGCCACGAGCAGGAACGCGAGCGCGGCCAGGACGAGCAGGGTCAGCGCGGCGATCGCGGCCAGCCGGGCGCGAAGCGGGTGGTGCCGGGCCGGTGGAGTGGACTCCATCGGCGCCCTCCTCCCCCGGGTGGGCTGCTGACTGCGCTCTGCCGGCCGGCTTGCCGGCCGGGTGCAGCTCCACGGTGCCAGCTTCGGCGGCGATGTGCAGGGACGGGTTTCTGGCCTCCTCCGGCCCGGACTGTGCTGTAGTTCCCCCGTGAGAGTCCCGTACCGCGAGGTGACCAACCTGGCGACCGTCGTCGACTGGCTGGGCGAGCTCGGTGCCCGCACGGTCCTGCTCGACGTCGAGCCGCTGGTGGCAGTGTGGGACACCGGCGACGTCGAGCTCAAGCGCGGCGTCGACGAGGCGGTCGCGCTGCTCAGCGAGGTGCCGTCGCTGGAGTCGGTCGGCTTCGCCACGAACTCGCTACGAAAGCTGTCGGGCGCGGTCGCCGGCAACGCCTTCTTCGTCACGGCTGCCCGCAAGCCGCTGCTGACCAGGCCGTACCGGCACCTGCCGCACCCGGGCGTGGTCGTCGGCGACCAGCTCGCGACCGACGGGGTGCTGGCCTGGCGGCTCGGCTTCGCGTTCGCCTACGTCCGCCACCCGGAGATCGCCCACCCCTGGGGTCCGGCCCTGCTGCGCCAGCTCAGCCGCCCGCTGCGGCGCCTCCTGTTCCGCCCCGCATCCCCCTGACCGCGATGTCGTACCGGACCGGGCGCCGATCGTCTCAGGGATAGAGGTCCGAGGGAGGATCTCGGGTGGACGAAGGAGGAATCGGACGGATGACCGCAGCCAAGCCCGACCCGATCCCGGCGCGCTACCGGCGGGTGACGCCGTGCCTGATCGTGCGGGGCGGGGACAAGGCGCTGGACTTCTACGCGGCGGTGTTCGGAGCGACCGAGCGGATGCGGTTCCCGGGGCCGGACGGCAGCGTCGCGCACGCGGAGATCGAGATCGGCGACTCGGTCGTGATCGTCGAGGAGGAGTCGCCCTACCGGGGCACCCAGGCGCCGCCGGCCGGCGGCCTGCCCGGCACGCCGGTGTTCCAGTTTCTGTACGTGGCCGACGTCGACGCGACGGTGGCCACCGCGGCCGAGCACGGCGCCACCCTGGTGCGGGCACCGCAGACGCAGTTCTACGGCGACCGGGACGCGTACGTCGTCGACCCGTTCGGGCACGGCTGGACGGTGGCGTCGCACGTCGAGGACGTGCCCCCGGACGAGCTGATGCGCCGGATGGCCGAGCTGCAGGGTTAGGAGGCGGCGGTGAAGTACGTCTTGCTGTTCGTGGATACGCCGGAGTTCGCGGCCGAGTTCGACGCGATGGGTGACGAGGAGCGCGGGCGCGCGGTCCAGAAGGTGTACGAGTGGCTCGACACCCACTCCGACAAGCTCCGCGGCGGCAACAAGCTGCGCGCGCCGGAGACCGCCACCACCGTGCGGCTCGACCGCGGGGAACCGATCGTCACCGACGGCCCGTTCGTGGAGGGCAAGGAGGTCGTCAGCGGCTACTCGGAGATCGAGGTCGGCGACCTCGACGAGGCGCTGCGGATGGTGAAGACCTGGCCCGGCTGCCCGATCGTGGAGATCCGGCCGGTGGAGGAGCTCTGACCGATCCGGCGACCACCGAGCTGGCTCGCGCGGTGCGGGACCACGCGGGCCGGCTCGCCGCCGCTCTGGTCCGGGTGACCGGTGACTTCGGCACCGCCGAGGACCTCGTGCAGGACGCGGTGCTGGCCGCGCTGGAGCACTGGCCGGTCGAGGGCATCCCGGACCGGCCGGACGCCTGGCTGTTCACCGTCGCCCGCCGCCGCGGCCTCGACCAGCTGCGCCGGGCCGGCAACTACCGGGCGAAGCTGGCCGCGCTGCGCCCGCCGACGCCGGCGGAGCACGACGAGCGGCTGCAGCTGATCTTCACTTGCTGCCACCCGGCGCTGCCGCAGGCCGCGCAGGTCGCGCTCACGCTGCGGGTGGTGTGCGGGCTGACCACGACGCAGATCGCGCGGGCGTTCCTGCAGCCGGAGACCACGGTGGCGCAGCGGATCACCAGGGCCAAACGGAAGATCACCGACGCCGGCATCCCGTACCGGATCCCCGACCCGGACGAGCTCGGCGACCGGCTGGCCGGCGTGCTGGCCGTCATCTACCTGCTGTTCAACGAGGGTTACCTGTCCACCGCGGCGCGGCCGCACTCGCGCGACCTCACCGACGACGCCGAGTGGCTCGCCGGCCTGCTGCACCGGCTGATGCCGACCGAGCCGGAGGTGGCCGGCCTGCTCGCGCTGATCCAGCTGCACCGGGCCAGGGTCGCCGCCCGGTTCGACGGCGAGGACGGACTCGTGCTGCTGGCCGAGCAGGACCGGTCGCTGTGGGACCGGGCGGTCATCGCCGACGCGACCGGGCTGCTGACCCGGGCGGCCCGGCAGCACCGGCCGGGGCCGTACCAGCTGCAGGCCGCGATCGTCGCCTGCCATGCCGAGGCCGGGCGCTGGGAGGACACCGACTGGGAGCAGATCGTGCTCCTCTACGACATGCTCCTGCACCTCGCGCCGTCCCCGGTGACCCGGCTGCACCGGGCGATCGCGCTGCGCTACACCGACGGTCCGCGGGCGGCGATGGCCGAGCTGGACGAGCTGGCCGGCCCGCTCGACGGGCACCACCTCTTCCACGCCACCAGGGCCGAGCTGCTGCGCGCGCTGGGCCGGCACGACCGGGCCCGCGACGCCGACCGCCGGGCGCTCGAGCTGACCGCCAACCCGGCCGAGCGCGCCCTGCTCCGCCGCCGCATCACCTGGCCCTAGGGCAACCGCGGCGGGTCCGCCAGGCCAGGCCGCACCAGTACGCGCCGTGCGCGAGCAGCACGTAGGCCGGGCTGACGCCGGAGCGCACCGGCTCGACGAAGTGCCGCCGGGCGTACGTGGAGACGAACGCGGCGGCTAACGACCGGTAGCCGGCGGCGTAGTGCCGGTCGAGGTCGCTGGTCGCGCCGCGGCGGAAGTACGTGCGGGCCACGGCGCGGACCGAGGTCACCGGCTGGTGGCGGACGACGAGGCCGGGATCGAAGCCGAGGCGGACACCGGCCGACTCCATCAGCCGGCTGGTGATCCCGCTCAGCGCGGCGCCGGCGTCCTCCGGGAAGAAGCCTTGGCGGCCGAGCTTTCCGGCGACACCGGCCCGCAACCAGACGTTGCGGCAGTCGAGCCGGGCGGTGGCGCCGTGCCGGAGCGCGCGGTCGGTGCAGTGCCGGATCAGGGCGGTCTCCTGCCGGGTGAGCCAGGCGGCCTTCCGGGACCGGGGCCGGCGGTGCGGCCAGGGCGGGCCGGCCGCGCCGTCCGTGCCGTCGTCGGTGGCGGCGAGCTTCTCGATCGTGGTGATCCAGTCGGGGGCGACGACGCAGTCCGAGTCGGTGAACGCGTACGCGCCGGCGCGGTGCGTCCGCAGCGCGGCGTTCAGCGCGGCCCCCTGACCGCGCCGGCTGTCGAGCCGTAGCACGTCGACCGACGCCGCGACGTCGGGCGGCAGGAGCGTCGCCAGTTCGACCGGCGAGCCGTCGTCGACGAGCACGATCCGTACGCCGTCGAACGCGAGCCCGGTGCCGGCGCGCCACTGGTCGACCGCCGCCTGCAGGCTGCGCAGGCAGTCGACCAGCGGCCGCAGCCGGTCGAGCCGCACCCAGGCGCGCCGGCCGGGGTCGTGGTGCGCCGGCACGATGACGACCAGCCCGGCGGGATCACATGCGCACATGCGCGCGCACGGCGGAGGCGACCTCGTCGACGTCCCGGTTCGCGTCCACCCGGACGAAGTCCTGCCGACCGGTCAGCAGGTACTCGTACGCGTCGTGCATCCGCTCGAGGAACTCGATCTGCTCGGGATCGACCTCGGCGTCGTTACGCCGCGCGAGTCGCTCGGCGGCGACCGCGGGTGCGCAGTCCAGGTAGATCAGGACGCCACGGTGGGCCGGCGGGCGGACGAGCTCGATCAGGGAGTCGACGGCGGACCGCATGACCGGTTGCAGTTCCCGGGCGGCCGGCTCGGGCAGGTCGGCGAGGGCGAACGCGGCGTCGGTCAGGGTGGCGACGTCGAGCAGGGTGTTTCTCGACCTGGCCGTGTTCCGCAGTTTCTGCATGTGCGACGAGAGAGCGAGCAGGTGCCGGATGTAGCTCGTGTCGCATCCTTCGGGGGTGAGGCGCATTCCCGGCGAGCCATAAGAACTGAGATAGCGACCGAGCTCGTGGTTGCCGAATTCCGGCACCACTTCGGCGCTCGATCTGAGGCTGCGGGCGAGAAGGCGTGCTTGGGTTGTCTTGCCACTCGCGACGATGCCTTCGAAGCCGACCCATTTGTGTCTGTGCCTGACCCGCAGGACTCGGAGCCAGCGACCACCCTGCGTCGGCTCGGCCGGCGCGACAGGCAACAATCCAACCTCCGGGCACGATACGGCCGCGTCTCGGGACGCCGCGCGTCATGATCGCCGGACTGTATCCCAGGTCAGGACGGTCGGGATAGGAATGTCGAAGCGTGCACAGTCGGCTACTCGTGTGGGGCGCCGGAAAGCTGGAAGTACGAACCGAATTCCAACCCGGTGTTGCGGCAGGTGCGGCGGAGGCGCAACACGATGGGCCAGTCGCTGAACAGGATGAGTTCCCTTTCGTGCGCGTAGAGCCGCATGGCTTCGTCGAGGTAGTCGCGGCCGGCACGGTCGTCACGGGTGCGCACCCGTTCCAGCTCGGCGAACTGTTCGAGCGCGCGCGGCCGCAGCAGCAGCGAGGGGTCCGCCGGCACCCACGTCATCGCCTCCGCCAGCGCGTCCTCGGCCGCCGCGTAGTTCCCCCGGCGCCGCTCGAAGCCGCCCTGGTAGAGCAGCATGTGCACCTTGGACGAGCTGCGGGTCTTCGGATCGGACAGGCACTGCCGCGCGGCCGCGTACTCCTGCTCGGCGCGGCGGCAGTTCTGCCGGGCCTCGGCGGCGAACGCGAGCCCGGCGTGCGCCCAGGACACGCCTTCCCGGTCGTCGGCCGCCTCCGAGATGCTCAGCGCTTCGGCGGCGAAGTGCTCGGTCGCGTCGACGTCCAGCGGCATCCCGCTCGCCTCCGAGAACGGCAGGTCGTGCACCAGGCAGATGCTGCTCAGCGTCGCCCGGTACTGCAGGACGTCGGCGACGAACCGCAGGTCCGGGTCGAGCACCTCGGTCAGCTCGTCGTAGAGCCGGCCCAGCTCGGTCTCCGCCCGGTGGAACGCCTCGACCCGGAAGAACAGGTGCGCCAGCGCCTGGCGGCTGGAGCGCTGGTACGGGTTGCCGAGGCCGGACTCGCCGTCGGGAATGTTGCGCCGGTAGAAGTCCATCGCATACCGGTAGAGGCCGAGGTGGTAGAGGATCCGGCCCCGGTAGAACCAGATCGCCCGCTCCACTCCGGAGCTCACCGGCTGGCCGTCGAGCGCGTCCTCGACGACCGCGGCATACCGCAGCGCCTCGGTCGGCCGGCCGAGGATCTCGCCGACCCTGAGGATGTCGAGCACGAGCTCCCAGCTGTGTTCGACCTCGACGAGACCGGTGATGAGCTGGAAGGCGGCGTCGTTGTCGCCGCGGTCCACCAGCCGCTGCAGCTGGTCGGACCAGGGATGGGTACGCGGGGTCTCCTTGAGCCACATCTTGCCGCGCCGGGACGGTTGTTCGTTCTGCTCCCGCAGGTAGGTGGAGATGAGCTCGGACCGCCGGGTCACCCCCATCTTCCGGAGCACCGTGCGTATGTGCGTCTCGACTGTGCGCCGTGAGATCTGCAGGCGGTCCGCGATGGTCGAATTCGTGAGGCCGTCCACGACCATCAAGAAGACCTGTCGTTCGCGCTCTGTCAGCTGATCGATGGTGCCGCCGTCGTTCATGGCCCCTCCCCGTCTGGTGGCCGAGAACTGTCCTGGTTCGCCTCCCAACGACGCGGTCGCGCGGCATTCGCGACTGCGTAGTTCCACGTACGTGCTTTCCGCCGCTTGCTGCCCTACGTATCTGTACTGATCCAAAGATAACGCTTCGCACGGATGCGGAACAGCGCGTGCCTGTTCAGCATTAGTCGCACGGACACCTCCGAAAGGAGGCACGGGGGATGCGACCGCTGGTGGAAAGCGACGGGAGACCGGCGGTGCTCGCGGCGTTCGTCGCGCTGCTGGTCGTCGGGATCTACGACCGGTGGACCCGCGGCCGGCGGCCGGGGCACGGCGAGGTGGTGGTTTTCAACGCGGGCGCGGTCGCGCTGGACGGTGGCACGTCACCGTGCTCGGCGGCGCCGCCGGGACGCACGGGAGGCCGTGATGGACGGTCACACCTGGCGGGCGGGCACGGTCAACATCGGCGCTCTCGCGACCGGCGGCGGTGTGGTCTGCGCCGGCTCCGCGGTCGGCCGGCAGACGGTGGCCGCCGAGCCGAAGCGGGCCGGGCCGCGGCGGCGGGCGGACGTGGCCGTGCTCACCGTGCTCACCGAGGAGCTGCGCGCGGTGGTGGAGGTGCTGCGCCGGCACCGGGACTTCCGCTCCGCGCCGCTGCCCGGCGGATCCCAGCTCTACCAGGCGGCGGTGCGGACGGACGGCGGCGACCTGCGGGTGGTCGCCACCCAGGCGCTCGAGCCCGGACCGCAGTCGGCGGCCGCCGCGTACCGGCGGCTGCGGGACGCGCTGCACCCGTCGGTCGTGCTGCTGGTCGGGGTGGCCGGCGGGATCAGGTCCGACGTCGCCGTCGGCGACGTGGTGATCGGCGACGAGATCATCTACTACGACGCCCGGCGGGAGACCGTCGCCACGGCCCGGCGGCGGGGCAAGAGCCACTCGACCACGCCGGCGCTCCGGCACCGGGTCAACGAGTTCTTCCTCCGGTACGGCTCGACGATCGCGCTGCGCCGCGGCGTGCAGGTGCGGGTGTTCCGCGGACCGATCGGCTCGGGCAGCGCGGTCGTCACCGACGCCGGCTCCGACATCGTGCGGTTCCTGCGGCGGTTCAACGAGAAGACGCTCGCCGTGGAGACGGAGGCCGGCGGCGTCGGGCAGGCGTTCTACGAGGAGATCGGGTCGGAGCCGGCCTCGGGCTGGCTGACCATCCGCGGGATCTCCGACCTGGCCGACCGGGACAAGGGCCACGGCCTGCACCAGCTCGCCGCGGACCACGCCGCCGCCGTGATGGACCGGCTGCTGCCGATGCTGGCGGACCCGGACGGGCGCCCCGGCGCGCTCGGCGAGCCCGCCGACGATCCCGGCCTCGAGGACCTGGCCGAGCCGGCCTGACCGCCGCCGGGTGGGGGTCGCGGTCGGTGCTGACTGCCGCAGGGGAGCGGCATCGGCGGCGTTTCGGTCCCGGCGGATAGTGGTCTGAGCCTAACGTCTGCGGAACCGACGGCGACCGGCGTCGGAACTCCGACGGAGGGGCCGCGGGAATGCAGGGTGCGCGGGCGGCGGCGGCCGGCGTAGGGCGGGTCTCCCAACCGCCTGGCGGCGCCGGCGACGCCCAGGCGACGACCGGCCGCGTTGTCGGGGATCGACCGATACAACCCCGGTATCGGCCGACCCCTCCGCCTTGCCGGACGCCGCCTGGACGCCGCCGGCATCCACCGCCGGTCGGGAGACACGCCCTACCCGTACAGGCCGGTGAAGACGTCGTCGAGCGGTCGCCGCGGCGGCACCCGGCCCGGCTGGCGGAACCACTCGTGCCCCACGACCAGGTCGAAGACGGGCACCGGCAGCCGCAGCAGCACCCGCAGCGTGCGGGTGCCCCGGTCGGCGGTGGCCTGGCTGGCGTGCGCCGCCATCGCCGCCCGCTTCGGGACCGGTGAACGTCCGCACGTCGACCCGGTGGGTCAGCTCGCCGCGCGGCGTGTACGCCCGGTCGACGAGCCGCGGGTCGAAGCCCGCCGGCAGCCCGGGCAGCCGGGACACCAGCCGCAGCGCCCGGCGCAGCGCGGTCCGGTCGACGGTGGCCTCCAGCAGCACCGGGGTGCCGGCCAGCGCGGCGGCCCGGGCGCCGACCCGGTGCACCTGCACGTGGTCCGGGTGGCCGTAGCCGCCGAGCCGGTCGTACGAGGTGACCACGTCCGCCCGCTCGTCCCGGAGCACGGCGGCCAGCCGCTCGGCCGCCTCGTCCCGGTCGGCGGCGGAGAACCGGCCGGCCAGCCCGGACGGCTCGCCGGCCATCCCGGAGTCGGCGTAGCCGAGGAACTCGACCCGGCCCGCGCCGAGGACCCGAGCGGCGGCGCGCGCCTCGGCCCGGCGCACCGGCCCCATCCCGCCGCGCGACCCGTACGCGGAAGAGGCCAACCCGGCGCCGCCGTCGGTGGCGAACACGACCACCACCCGGTGCCCGGCCGCGGCGGCCCTGGCCATCGTGCCGCCGGTGAGCAGCGCCTCGTCGTCGGGATGCGCATGGAAGACCACCAGCGTGTGCGGCACCGGCCCAGTCTGCCGGCGGTCGGGCGGGCGACGCGATGAGGATCGCCCACGTCAGCGACTTCTACCTGCCCCGGCTCGGCGGGGTGGAGATGCACGTGCACGATCTCGCCACCCGGCAACAGGCTGCCGGGCACACGGTCGAGATCCTCACCGCCACGCCCGGAGGCATCGACCCGGCCGCCGGAGGGCCCGTGGTCCGGCGGGTCACCGACGTGCTCCGCCATCCCCGGGCCCTGCACCCGGCCGCGCCGCGACTGGTTGCCCAGGCGCTGCGGGAGGGCAAGTACGACGTCGTGCACGCGCACTCCGGGATCTGGTCGCCGTTCGGCTGGGCCGGGGTGGCCGCGGCCACCCGGGCCGGCATCCCGGCCGTGGTCACCCTGCATTCGCTGCTCACCTCGTACGAGCCCGGGTTCCGGCTGGCCGACCGGGTGCTGGGCTGGTCGTCGCTGCCGGTGCAGCTGACCGCGGTGAGCGAGGTGGCCGCGGCCCCGCTGCGGCGGCTGGCCGGACCGGATCGCGAGGTGCTCGTGCTGCCCAACGGGATCGACCCGGCCGAGTGGCGGATCAGCCCGGCCCCGCGGCGCCCGGACCAGGTCACGGTCGTGGCCGTGATGCGGCTGGCGCTGCGGAAGCGGCCGCTGCCGCTGCTGCGGATGCTGCGCGGGGCCCGGCACCGGCTGCCGGCCGAGGTCGACCTGCGCGCGGTGATCGTCGGTGACGGCCGGCAGCGGGTGCGGATGGAGCGCTACCTCGACCGGCACGGGATGGCCGGCTGGGTCGAGCTGCCCGGCCGGCTGTCCCGCGCCGACATCCGGGCCGTGTTCGAGCGGGCCGACCTGTTCGTGGCGCCCGCTACGCTGGAGTCGTTCGGCATCGCGGCCCTGGAGGCCCGGTGCAGTGGACTGCCGGTCCTGGCCCGCGCGGGCTCCGGGGTCGGAGCGTTCGTCGTCGACGGGCAGGACGGCCTGCTGACCGGCAGTGACGGGGACATGATCGGTGCCCTCGTCCGGCTGGCCGGTGACCCTGCGGAGCGGGAGCGGATGGCCATGCACAGCCGCAAGGTCCCGGTCGACATCGGCTGGCCGGCCGTGCTCCGCCGGACCGAGGCCGCATACGCGGCCGCCGACCAGATCGTCCGGTCCCGTCCCCGCTCCTCAGCCGTGCTCGGTGCGGCCGGCTAGCCTCCGGCTCGCCGAGCCGCCGGCCCCGGTACGCCGGCCGGCCCTGCTCGGCGAGCTGATCGTCGTCGTCGTCCTGGTCAAGGTGTATGACCGGGTCCGGCAGCTGGAGGCGGCCCGGGCCCGGCCGGCGCTGCACAACGCGCACGACGTGCTGGCGATCGAGCGCTGGCTGCACCTCGATCTCGAGCTGGCCGGCAACCGCTGGCTGGTCGGCCACCATACGCTGCTGCTGATCACCAGCTGGTGGTATCAGCTCGCCCACCTCACGGTGACGCTGGTCGTGCTCGGCCTGTGCTACCTGCGCCGGCCCGAGGCGTACCGCGGCGCCCGCAACGCGCTGGTCGTCACCAACGTCGTCGGGCTGGTCGTGTTCTACCTCTACCCGGTGATGCCGCCGCGGCTGCTGCCCGGCGGCGGGTACGTCGACGCGGTCGCCGCAGCCGGTTTCGGGTCGTCGCACACCGGTCCGGTCCCGGCCGATCAGTACGCGGCGATGCCGTCGCTGCACCTGGCCTGGGCGGTGTGGACGGCCTCGGTCGGGATGCTGCTGCTGGCCCGGCACCGGGGCCGGCTGCTCTGGCTGCTCTACCCGGTGGTCACCGCGACCGCGGTGGTCGCCACCGCCAACCACTACGTGCTCGACGTGGTGGCCGGTGTCGCGGTCGCGGTGGTGGCGCTGCTCGCGTCCCGGGTTCAGATCACCCTGCGCCGGAGCAGGACGGCCAGGACGCAGGCGCCCGGCACGAGCGGCACCCAGACGGTGAGCAGCCGGTAGGCCAGCACGGTGGCGAGCGCGGTCGCCGACGGCGCGCCGACCGCGACCAGTCCGCCCACCAGCGCCACGTCGAGCGCGCCGAACCCGCCCGGCGACGGCACCAGGGCGGACACCGACGAGGCGGCCAGGTAGGCCAGCGCTACCGGCAGGAACCGCACGCCGCCGCCGAGCGAGAGCAGCACCGCGTACAGGGTCAGGCAGTGCAGCACCGGCACCGCGAGCGAGCCACCCCACAGCTGGGCCGCCCGGCGCGGGGTGCGCACGACCGCGGACAGCACCGCCAGCTGCTCCCGCACGTGCCGGAGCGCGCCGGGGCCCCACCGCCGGGCCGCCCAGGCCGCGAGAACGGCCAGCGGGACCGCCAGCACCGCGGCCAGCTCCCAGGACGGGTGGTGGCCGGCCAGCCGCTGCGGCGCGCCGGGGCCGAGTGCGGCGGTGAGCGCGTCCGGCGCGGCGACCAGCGCGACCAGCAGCAGCACGGTGTGCGTGACCCCGCCGGCCATCATGTTCAGCGCGACCGCGCCGACCGCCTCGCCGCGGCTGAGCCCGCGCCGGCGCAGGAACCGGACGTTGACCGCGAGGCCGCCGGACCCGCCGGGCAGGACGTGGTTCGCGAACGTCGCCGCGACCTGCACCGCGAACAGCCGGAACAGCGGCAGCCGCGGCCGCACCGAGCCCAGCTGGCTGACCGTGCCGGCCGTCCAGAGCAGGACGGTGCCGGCGGCGGCCACCCCGATCCAGGCGGAGTCGGCGCCGGCGACGCTGTCCGAGCCGGCGTCGAGCAGCGCCCGGTGCCGGACCAGCAGCACGATCAGCGCGACCGCGACGCCGCCCGAGAGCGTGGCGCGGACGAGGTCGGCCCACCGCCGGACCGGCCGCCCGGCCCCACCGTCGGCGCCGAGATCGGCAGCGGGGTCGGCGGCCAGGCCGAGCGCGGCCACGCCGGCTGCCGTCACCGGACAGCCGCCTCACGCGGCAGCGCATCCACCACTGTCGACCTCCTGCGGCTCCGGTCCGACTGCGTGCTGCAATCCCCGATGCCGCGACGGTAACCAGCGGCCGGCAAACGCGAAGTAAATCCGCCGACAGTCCTCCGCTCAGCTCAGGAACGAGATGCTCTGCGTGTAGGCGTCCTGGTTGGGCGCGGTCACGCCGGGCCGGCCGCGGAAGTCCGTCCAGCACGGGTGCAGCCGCAGGTCGGCCCCGACCGCGATGGCCGAATAGTCGCCGATGAACACGCCCTGCAGGGTCTCGTCCGGGTTCTCCAGGCTGGGCGCGGCGAACTGGATCCTGGGGTCGGACGTCTGGGTGGTGATCCGCCGGATCGCCGACGACCGCAGCCCGGTCACCCCGAGCCCCTTCCAGTAGGCGTAGTCCAGCCCGACCCCGTGCGGGTCGTAGTGCCTGGTGTACGTGCTGACCGCGACCAGGCCGGCGAGCGTCGCCACGGCGCTGAACACCTCGTCCTGCGGGGTGCCGATCACCCGGACCGTCCAGTCCCGGCCGCCGCGCGAGGAGGCCACGATCGTGTCGCCGTTGGTCCGGATCGACTCGCCGTCGTCGGTGTAGCGGCCGTTGCGGTCGTCGTTCCAGCTCAGCGCCAGCCGGTCGGTGACCGGGTCGTACGCGAGCTGCGGGTAGCTGTTGATCCGGAAGTTCTCCCCGGTCAGGGTCAGGCTGCCGACCGCCTCGTTGAACGGGAAGTCGAAGTTCGTGTCGACGATCGAGTGGCTGAACGTGCGGCCGTGGTCGGTCGAGCGGGCGACCACGGTCACGTCCCGGTCGTCGAGACCGTCGCAGGCCAGCGTCGCGCACTCGGTGCCCTCGTACGCGAGGTAGACCGTGCCGTCCCGGGCGACCTGCGGGTTGGAGCCCTGGGAGAACGGGGTGAGGCCGCCGGTGAAGGCGTCCAGGGTGGTGTCGACCCGGGTGAACGGCCGGAAGCTGCGGCCGAAGTCGGTCGAGGCGGAGACCACGATCGGCGACTCGAGGTAGTCGCCGTCCGGGGTGTCGGCGAACCGGGTCCAGCTCACGTACACCCGACCGGAGCTCTTGTCGGCGGCGAGCCAGATCTTGTCGTTGAAGAAGGTGGTGGGCGTCAGCGCGCCGGTCGCGTCGGCGCCGTCGAGCTGGATGATCGTCGGGCGGGCCCAGTGCGCGCCGCCGTCCCGGGAGACCGACACGACGATGCCGCTGGGCGCCTCGGTGCCGCCGGCGGCTGGAGCGGCCCGGCTGAACACGATGTTGCCGTAGTAGACGGTGTTGCGCGGGCCGAAGGCCAGCACCGGGTCGCCGGCCGCATCCATCGCGGTGAGCGCGCCGGTCGCACCGGTCGCGACCGTCAGCCCGGGCAGCACCTGGTTCTTCCAGGTCTTGCCGCCGTCGAAGCTGGTGTACGCCCAGCCGGTGCTGTCGTTGCGCTGCTCCCGGTCGACGAAGACGCGGTAGTCGTTGGCGCCGGCGACGATGTTGCGCGGGTTGAACGGGTTGACCGCGATCGAGGTCTCGTTCTGCGCGCTGCTGCAGCCGGTCTGGCTCCCGACCGTCACGATCGTGTCACCGACGATCTGGTCGACGTTCGGCGCCGGGTTCCGGTAGGGGTTGGGCTTGCCGACGAACTCCTGGCAGAGGGCGGAGAGGGCCGGGTCGTCCTCGCTCTCGCCCTCGTCCTCCTCGCCGAGCACCTCCTTGAGCAGCGGGTTCGGCACCCGGTGCCGGGCCTCGGCGGCGTCCTTCGCGACCCTCGGGGCGGCCGCGTCGACCGACTCGGGTCCGGTGGCCCGGCCGGTCGCGGCCGAGGCGGGTTGGCCGAGCGCGATCAGCGCGGCGGCGGTCAGCAGGCCGGCGGCGAGCGCGCCGGCTCGGCGGGGGCGGAAGCTCATGGCGATCCCCTCTCCGGCACACGAATGGGGCCAGCCTCTTATCCCGCCGACCTATCCGCCTATCCGCCAGAGGTGTGGGAAAGGCATGGCAAAAGGACTCAGGGAGTGACCAGGCACCCGCCCGGTGACCTGCCGTCGGCGGGGAAGGCGGTGGCGAGGGCCTGGGCGGTACGCCGGGCCCGTTCGCGGTATCCAGGCGTGGTGAAGTGGATCCCGTCCGAGATGAACCACGGGTCCTTCACCTGCGCGGCCCAGTCGTACACGCGCATGTTCGGGTAGCGCCCGCAGGCCCGCTGCAGGGCGGCGTTCCACTTCTGCATCTGCACCTCGGCCCACGGACCGGACGAGCGCAGCGTCTTGACCGTCAGCCACATCGCCGGCTGGCCCTTGATCTCCTGCATGAGCAGGTCGATGCGCTGGTCAAGGCCGACGTTGCTGCCGACCGCGACGTTGGCGGCCTCGTTCGTGCCCATGGCGAACACCCAGCAGCCGTCGTACCCGGAGCCGATCCGCTTCGCCGTCGCCTCCTGGGCGTTGGGCTGGCCCTGGTAGCGCTCGACGATCGAGCGGGCGCCGAGGATGTCGGTCTGCACGCGCTTCGCCCCGACCCGGCGATACTGGCTGTCGATGCGGTCGCGCGGGTCGGGCAGGTAGTTGGGGTCCATCAGCCCGATCGAGGTGGAGTCGCCGACGTGCACCACGCTGGTGCAGGCGGTCGTCCCGGCCCGGCCGGAGGCGGCCGGCGCCGTCCCGGCCGGCGTCGTCCCGGCTGGCGTGGTGGCCCGGGCCGTCGGAGTGGGTTTCGCGGCCGCGCGCGCCGACGACGGCGAGGGAATCGGTGGTTGCGGTGGCTCCGGCGGCGTCACGCCGCCGTCCGCGACCACCGGGCCCTGGTTCGAGCTCGCGGTGATCAGGCTGGCCGGCGAGAACGCGGTGGTCGCGATCGCGACCACCGCCAGCGCCCCGGCCAGCACCGGGCGCGGCGGCCGCTTGCCCCGCCGGTATGGCACGACCGGCCGGCGGACCAGGCTCCGCAGCCCGTGCCGGCGGACCGGGTCCTCGATCAGCGTCCAGGACAACGAGGCCAGCAGCAGGGTCAGCGCCAGGTCGAGGGTGGCCGGCCAGAACCAGTCGCCAGGGGCGCCGAGCGGGTGGTGCGGGGTGAAGGCGACCACCGGCAGGTGCCAGAGGTAGATCCCGTACGAGCGCTCGCCGATCCAGCGCGGCACCGGGGCGCCGAGCACCCGGCCGGACACGCTTCCCGGGTAGGACACCGCGACCAGCAGCAGCGCGGACAGCAGGGCGAGCAGCAGCAGGCCGCCCCGGTAGAGCGACAGCGAGTACGTCGAGGTGCTGGTGACCATCCAGACGATGCCGAGCAGGGCGGCCAGGCCGGCCAGGTCGACGCCGGCCCGGACGGCCCGCGGCGGGGTGAAGGTGATCCGGCTCGGCCGGTAGACCAGCGCCAGCGCGGCGCCGACGAGCAGCTCGCCCGCCCTCGTGTCGGTGCCCTCGTACGCGCGGGTGTTGTCGATGCCCGGGTGCGCGAAGACGGCCAGCAGCAGGAACGACATCGCGGCCAGACCGGCCGCGATCAGCGCGACCCGCGGCTTGCGGCCACCGGTCAGCTTGAGCAGCACCAACAGCAGTAGCGGCCAGATCAGGTAGAACTGCTCCTCGACCGCGAGCGACCACAGGTGCTCGAGCGGGCTCGGCCCGGCGAACAGGTCGAAGTACGACGAGCCGGTCCGGATCGTGAACCAGTTGCTGACGTAGAAGCCCGCGGCGACGGTCGCGTCCCACCGCTGGGCCAGCGCCGACCGGTCGACGAGCGCGGTGACGGCGAGCACGGTCAGCAGGACGACCGCGAGCGCCGGCAGCAGCCGCCGGGCCCGGCCGAGGTAGAACCGGCCGAGCGGGATCCGGCCGGTCCGCTGCCACGCGGTGATGAGGATGCCGGTGATGAGGAAGCCGCTCAGCGTGAAGAAGACGCTGACGCCGAGCAGGCCGCCGTCCAGGTGCGGAACGCCGAAGTGGTAGCCAAGGACCGCGATGACCGCGACCGCGCGTACCCCATCGAGGCCGGGGAGATAGGTCGCCCTGGAGTCGACGGGTCGGGGCACCCGTCCCCCTCTCGGAGTCCCGCAGACGTCCCGGCAAGCTAACACGCTGAACAGGCCTGACGACGGACGAGCATCGGTTCGCCTCGCGTGTCGTCGGTGAGCGCCGGTCTGTCGGAGGCCGGCGCTACGGTCCGACCGTGATCAACGACGACCTGCGGCACTACCTGCAGCAGTCCAGGGACGCGGTGCTGCGTGCCCTCGACGGGGTGCGCGACTACGACGCGCGCCGACCGGTCATGCCGTCCGGCACCAACCTGCTCGGTCTGGTCAAGCACCTGACCGGTGTCGAGGCCGGATACCTGGGCGAGTGCGTCGGGCGGCCGGTGCCGGTGCCGATCCCGTGGAACGAGGACGGTTCGGCCTGGGAGAGCGGCGACATGTGGGCCACAGCCGAGGAGTCCCGCGACCGGATCGTCGGGCTCTACCGGGAGGTCTGGCGCAACTCCGACGCGGTGATCGCCGAGGTGCCGCTGGACGCGCCGGCGTTCGTGGACTGGTGGCCGGCGGAGCGGCAGCACACGACGTTCGGCCACCTGCTGGCCCGGATGCTGGCCGAGACCGCGCAGCACGCGGGTCACGCCGAGATCGTCCGGGAGACGATCGACGGGCAGGGCGGGCGCGACCGCGACGCGGTCGGCGACGCCGAGTGGTGGGCGGGCTACCTGGCGAAGATCCAGGCCGCGGCCGACACGTTCCGCTGACCCGACGCGCGCCCGGTCGGTCGCCGGCCGGCTCGCCGGCCGTCTCGCCGGTCGGTCACCGGCCGCGGGCGGTTCCTCGCGCGGCCGAACCGGGATCAGCCGGAGCAGCCGGTCCGGCTCCCTCGGCAGGTCGGGCGGGCTGGCGCTCGACCTCAGCCTGCCGCCGGCCGGAGCGCCTCTTCCGCCAGTCCGGACAGCAGCTCGGCGGCGCCGGCGGTGCTCAGCCCGCGCCCACGGGCCAGGTCGTCGTACGCGGCGAAGCCGGTCAGCAGCCAGAGCGCGTCCAGCGCCCGCTCCCGGTCGGGCAGGTCGAGCCGGTCCACCATCCGGGTCAACAGCCGGAGCCGGCCGGCGTCGTGGCCGGCCAGCAGGTCCGCCGCCTGCGGGTCGGTCACCGCGAACGCGATCATGCTGCGGGCCAGCGCCGGGTCGGTCGACCAGTAGCGGCAACCCGCGGTGACCACGTCCCGGACCAGCGTCGCCACCGGGCCGGTGTCGATCAGCTCGGCCAGCGTCGCGAGCCCGGCCCGTCGTTCGTAGTCCTCGACCACCGCCCCCAGCACGCCGAGCTTCGAGCCGAACTGGTGGTAGACGGTTGCCCGGGCCACGTCCGCCCGCCGGGCGATCTCGTCCAGCGAGACCCGGTGAAAGCCGGACTCGGCGAACAGCAGGCGCGCAGCGGCGACGACCTTGTGCCTGGTCTCGGCCACCGCCGCGGTGCGGGCGCCCAGGTTGTACGGCCGCGGGCTCATTGACGGCCGCAGCAATCACTCATACTGTCAGTCTAATCAAATCTCACGGGGAGGTCGCTGTGCGCAGGTCAACCTGGATCGTCGGGCTCGGGGTCGTCGCCGTCCTCGTCGGCGGCGCGGTCTCAGCCTCGGCGGCGCCCACCGCCGCGACCGCCGCCGCCGGCAAGGGGACGGTGCTGCGGTATGACATCGCTTTCCGTCCGCTGCCGGAGAACGTCGTCGACGTCGGCGCGCCCGGGTTCGGGATCGGGGACATGCTCGTGTTCCAGGACCGGATCCTCGACCACGGTCGCCAGGTCGGCGTCCAGGGCGGCGCCTGCACGATCACCGCGCTGCTCGCCGGCGGCCACTTCCAGACCCACTGCGTCGGCACGGTCAGCCTGCCCGCCGGGCAGATCGCCTTCCAGGGCCTGGTCACCGACGCGCCGGACAAGCACCTGGCGGTCGTCGGCGGCACCGGGCGCTACCGCGACGCGGGCGGCGAGTCGACCGTGCTCGAGCTCGGCAACGACGTGGGAACACTGACCGTCAAGCTGACGCCGCACAGCGGGCGGTAGCAGGATGGTCGGGTGGCCGACCGCCTGCTGCTCGTCGAGGACGACCCCCGTATCCGTACCGCGCTCGGTCTCGGCCTGGTCGACGAGGGCTACGAGGTGGTCGAGGCCGGCTCGGGGGAGGCCGCGCTCAAGCTGATCAAGCAGGACGACTTCGACGTCGTGCTGCTCGACCTGATGCTGCCGGGGATGGACGGGTTCGCCGTCTGCCGGACCGTGCGGTCGCAGGGGGACCTGCCGATCATCGTGATCACCGCGCGGTCCGGCTCGGAGGACGTCATCCGCGGGCTGGAGGCCGGGGCCGACGACTACGTGACGAAGCCGGTGGTGGCCAGCGAGCTGGCCGCCCGGGTGCGGGCGCTGCTGCGGCGGGCACGGCCGCCGGTGCCGACGGTGCTCGCCGCCGGCGACGTCAAGATCCATCCCGACCGGGGTGTGGCCACCCGCCGCGGCGAGGACCTGCGCCTGACGCTGACCGAGCTGCGGTTGCTGTCGGAGCTGGCCGCGGCCGGTGGCCGCGTGGTCACCCGCGAGCAGCTGCTGGAGCGGGTCTGGGGCTACGACTACTTCGGTGACACCAGGCTGCTGGACGTGCACGTGCGGCGGCTGCGCCGCAAGGTGGAGGACGACCCGAGCGCGCCGCGGCTGGTGCTGACCGTCCGGGGAGTCGGCTACCGACTGGCCGGACGGGACGAATGAGACCGCTGGCGCGGGTGCCGGTGCGGCACCGGGTGGTCGCCGCCTTCGCGCTCGGTTCGGTCGCGGTCTCGGCCGTGGTGGCCGTGGCGACCTGGAACCTCACCACCGGCTACATGCTGCAGCAGCGCGAGCAGAGCGTCAGCCGCCAGACACTGGTCAACGCGCGGCTCCTGGACACCCGGTTGACCAGCGGTTCGTCGGACCTCGGCGCGCTGCTGACCGGCCTGGCCTCGTCACCAGGAGCGGCGATCTTCGTCCGGCAGCCGGACGGCTGGATCGCCGGCGGGACGGCGACCGACAACATCGAGGTCGCCGACATGCCGCCGGCGCTGATCGCCGCGGCCGACCGGGGCGACATCGCCCGGCAGCGGCTGCGGGTCGGCGGCGCGCCGCTGGTCGCGGTGGCGATGCAGCTGCCCGACTCCCGGGCCACGTACGTCGAGGTGTTCCCGCTGCACGACCTGGACCGGATCTTCCGGTTCGTCAGCCTGATGCTGCTCGGCGGCGTGCTGGCCAGCGGGCTGCTCGGCGGCTCGATCGGCTGGTGGGCCAGCCGCCGGGTGCTTCGCCCGCTGACCGAGCTCACCGCGGCCGCGGCCCGGATCGCGCACGGCGACCTGTCCACCCGGCTGCCCGAGCGGGACGACAAGGACCTTGGCCCGATCGCGGCGGCGTTCAACGAGACCGCGGGCGACCTGCAGGAGCGGGTGGCCCGGGACGCCCGGTTCGCCTCTGACGTCAGCCACGAGCTGCGGTCGCCGGTCACGACGATGGCCGCGGCGATGGAGGTGCTGGTCCGTCGCCGGGACGAGGCCTCGCCCGCTGCCCGGCACGCGATCGACCTGCTCGACGCGGACCTGCGCCGGTTCCGTCGGCTGGTCGGGGACCTGCTGGAGATCTCCCGGGTCGACCAGGGGGCGTTCCGGCTCTCGGCGGAGCGGCTCGACCTCGCCGAGCTGGCCCGGTATGTGGTGGCCAGGTCGGCGACCGGGGGTCGGGTGGTGCCGGTGGAGGCGGCCCGGCCGGTGCCGGTGCTCGGCGACCGGCGGCGGCTGGAGCAGGTGGTGTCCAACCTGGTCGACAACGCCGAGGGGCACGGGCGCGGGTTGGTCCGGGTCGTGGTCTGCCAGGCCGACCGGGTGGCGCGGCTGGAGGTGGACGATGCCGGTCCTGGGGTGCCGGTGGAGGACCGGGAACGGATCTTCGAGCGGTTCGCCCGGGTGTCCGACCGGGACCGGCGGATCGAGGACACCGGCAGCGGTCTCGGGCTGGCGCTGGTGGCGCAGCACGTGCGGCTGCACTCCGGCCGGGTCTGGGTGACCGACCGGCCGGGCGGCGGGGCCCGGTTCGTCGTCGAGCTCGGCGCCAGCCGATGAGCGGTCGGACCAGCCGGCGGGGCGCCGCCGGCCTGCTGGCCGCCGGGCTGGTCGCCGCCGCGGTAGCCGGGTGCGGGGTCAAGACACAGGACCAGCCGGAGATCCTCCGGTCGCCCCCCGCTCCTCCGACGGCGACGCCGACCGCGACTGAACGCCCGACGGTGTCTCCATCGTCGACGCCGGCACCGACCCGTACGCCCTGACCAACGAGGTTGTCAGGCAACCGTCAGGCGGTACCGGCGCTGGGCCGGTCGGGCCGGGGGATCGTGGTCGGGTCAGCAGCCGCGCTGCCGAGGAGGGTGACCGGTGACCGCCGCCGCTTCCGCTCCGCCGCACTTCGTGGTCGACACCCGCCGGACCGGGACCACCGAGCTGGTGCAGGTCCAGGGGGAGGTGGACATCTCCACCGCGCCGCTGCTGCGGGCGGTGCTCGACACGGTGGTGAGCCGGCGCCCGACCCGGGTCGAGGTCGACCTGTCCGGGGCGACGTTCATGGACGCCGAGGCGCTCACCACGCTGCTCGCGGTGCGGCGCCGGCTGGCGGCTCGGCACACCACGCTGCTGCTGCGCGACCCGAGCCCGGCGGTCGTGCGGCTGCTGGAGCTGTCCGGGGCAGAGCACGGCTTCGAGATCACGACCGGTCCGGCCCAGGTGCGCCGGGCGGGTTGACGACGGCCGGCCGGTACGACGGGGTGCCGGCCGGCCGGTCCAACCGGCTCAGTCGTCGTCGAGGTCTTCGCTGCCGACCTCGACCACGCCGTCGACGTCGTCGAGCGCGGCGATCAGGCCCGTCTCCGAGCCCTCGCCGTGCAGCTCCAGCCGGACCCGGACCAGCGGCGGCCCGGCCTCGCCGACCTGGGTCCAACCCTGGCCGTTCATTTCCAGGACATTATCCGTTCACCGAGTGGGGCCGCTTCCCGACCCCACCCGGGCGAACGGGGGTGCTACCGGGACGACGGAGCCTGGCCGCGGATGCGCTGGGTGGAGTCCTGCGCCTGGCCCTGCACGTCCCCGGCGGCCGACCGAGCCTCGTCCTTGACGGTTCCGGCGGCGTCGGTCGCGGTCTGCTTGACCGACTCGACCGCCTCCTGAGCCGGCTGCTGCAGGTTGTCCTTCATCTCCGACAGCGCCTGTCCGGCCTGCTCGCCCACCGCCTGCACCGCGGGCTGCGCCTGGTCCTTGACCTGGTGGGCCAGCTGGCGCTCCTTCTCCGAGGGCGGCAGCAGCGAGGACACCAGCCAACCGAGGCCGAACGCGATCAGTCCGGCCGCGAGGGGGTTGCCCTCGGCCTGCCGGCGCGCCCGGTAGGCGGTGTCCGTGGCGGTGTCGCCGACCGAGGAGGCCGCGTGCTGGACGCCCGAGGCAGCCCCGGACATCCCGTCCTGCACGCTCGACGCGGCGCCGGAGATCGCGCCGCCGGCCGAGGAGCTCGCATCCGATGTCGTCCCCATGATCCTCTCCTTGACGCCGCCGATGGCGTTCTTGGTCCGGTCCACCCGGCGCTCCATCACTCGCCGCGGCGACACCTTCTCTCCCAGCGCGTCCACGTCGGTGCCGAGCTCCCGTCGGGTCTGCTCGATCTCCCGCCTCAGCTGGTCCGATTCTTCGCCCACTGGACGTCCTCCTTCAGCGTCTCGACGGTCTGCTCGGGCTTGGGATTCACCTGCTGGAGCTGCCGGCGGCCGACGACGAACAGCACCGCCGCAACGATTGCGAGCAGCACGGCCGTGATGACGGCGGCCCAGCCCATCGGCATCACCTGGTCGAGACCGAACATCACCGCCAGCGACAGGAACACCAGCACGAGAAAGCCGACCAGCCCGGCGCCGACGAGCGTGCCGCTCGCCTTGCCGGCCTTCGTCGCCTCCTCCTTGATCTCGACCTTGGCCAGCTCGACCTCCTTCCGCATGAGCGTCGAGAGGTCGCTGGTCACCCGACCCAGCAGGTCGCCGACCGAGTGGTCGGCCGGGTCCTCGACCGGACCACCGAACGGCTCGCCGGCCGGATCGCCGACGAGCCCGCTGGCGTGGTCGGTGGCCGGGTAGTCGGAGCCCGGGTAGTCGGTCCCGGCGCGGACCGGGTCGGAGTAGCCGGGGCCGGTGGTCACGGCGTCCTCCACGTCGGGTCCTCCGCGCCGCCCTCGTAGCCCCGCGGCGGGCGCGTGCCGGGCTCGTCACCGGTCGGGTAGCCGGCTCCCGACTCGCCCGGGTGGGTCGGCTCGCCGGTCGGGCGGAAGCCGCCGGAGCCGTGGCCGGGCTGGCCGGAGCCGTAGCCGGGCTGGCCGGAGCCGTAGCCGGGCTGGCCGGAGCCGTAGCCGGGCTGGCCGGAGCCGTAGCCGGGCTCATAGCCGCGATCGCTGCCGGTCTCGTAGCCGAGGTCGACCCCTGGCTCGTAACCGCTGGCGGCCCCGGCCGCGCCGGCCGGATAGCCGGGCTCGCCGAAGCCGGCCCCCGCTCCGGCCGGGTAGGCCGCCGACCCCGTCGCGTACTCGGCCGGGTAGCCGGTCCCCGGGTAGGTCCGGGCGGCCGGCAGCTGCTGCGTCGGCGCGCCGGTGAGCTGGCGGGAGCCCGAGCCGTCGCCCGAGGAGGCCAGGCTGCGGGTCATCCGCCCGGCCAGCACGCCGAGCACGGCCGCACCGGCGAGGAACGCGACCGGCCGCCGTCGGGCGTACGCCCGCACCTGATCGAGCAGCTCCCCCGGCTCGTGCCGGTCGAGGTGGTCGGCCAGCCCGTGCGCCCGCTGCGCCGCCTGCCGGGCGACCTCGGTCGCGATCCCGGACTGGCCGCTCTGCTGCGCCATCTGGTCCAGCTCGTCGGCGAGGTTTCGCAGCCCGTCGACCGCCCGGCCCTTCTGGGTGCCGGCCTGGTCCCGGACCTGGCCGCGGGCTTCCCCGACCAGGTCCCTGGCCTGCTGTTTGGCCTCGCTCGCGACGTTCTGTACCTGCTCCTTGCCCGTCTGCGCCACCTCGCCGCCGGCATGCGCCGCGGTCTGGCCCACCCGGCCCGCCTGATCCTTGGCGGCGGTCGCGACGCCGGAGGCGCCGTGCTCCTGATCCATGGAACCCTCCTTCACGGGCCGCGAACCTCGTCCGCGGCCGGGACTGGGTGGGCTACCCGCCGCACGCCGCCGATAACGCGGACCGGCCGGTGGGAACCACGCGCGGCCGGCGTGCGACCGTGGTGATGTGAACCTTCCGCCGCTGGAGCTCGGGCAGCTGATCGGGCAGACGCAGATCCGGCCCGGCGTGCTCGTCGTGGTGGTGCTGGCCGCGGCGGCCTACCTGGTCGCGGCCCGGCGGGTGCCGGGCTGGAAGCCCGGCCGCACCGCCGCGTTCCTCGGCGGCCTGGTCGTGGTGCTGATCGCCACCTGCAGCGGCATCGAGGCGTACGGACACGTGCTCGAGTGGATGCACATGATCGAGCACCTGCTGCTGATCATGGTGGCGCCGGTGCTGCTGGCGATCGGCTCGCCTCTGCAGCTGGTGGCCGAGGCACTGCCGCCGGGACCGGCCGCGGGCTGGCGGGCGTTCCTGCACCGGCCGGTGGTCAGCTGGCTCACCTCGCCGGCGTTCGCGGCCGTGTTCTACGCGGTCTGCGTGATCGGCGTGCACCTCACCGGCCTGATGGATCGCGCGATGACCGACGACGGCGTGCACGTGGCCGAGGAGCTGGCCTACCTGCTGGCCGGGATGCTGCTGTTCCAGCTCGTGCTCGGGCTGCGGCCGGGGCCGTGGCAGCTGTCCGGCGGCGCCCGGATGGTGCTGCTCGCGGTCGTGACGCCGGTCGACACGATCGTCGGCGTCGTGCTGCTGCAGACCGGCACGGTGGTCGCCGGGGGGATCGGCTCGGGCGGGCACTCGCACCCGCGGCCGGACTGGGCGCTGTCGGCCGGCTCGGACACCGCCGCGGCCGGCGCCTGGATGTGGATCGCCGGGACCGGGATCATGGGCCTGGTCATGCTGGTGGTCGGGCTGATCTGGCTGCACGGCCGCAGCCCGGCACCGGAGGCGCCGGGCTGGACCGAGCGGGCCAGGGCGACGACGCTGGCCGAGCGCACCGGGGAGCCGGAGCGGTCCGACATCGACGACGACGAGGCCGCGCTCGAGGCCTACAACCGGTGGCTGGCCAGGATGGCCGAGCGCGACCGGTAGCTACAGCGCCCCGCCGCCGCCGTCCACGCCGATGCGCTGGCCGTTGACGTACGAGGCGCCGTCCGAGACCAGCCAGCCGACCACGGCCGCGACGTCGTCCGGCCGGCACACCCGCCCGTAGGGGAAACGGACGTCGAGGTCGGCCGCCATGGTGACGCCGGCCACCGCGCGGGCCAGCCGGTCGCCCATGTCGGTGACGACCAGGCCGGGCGCGACGATGTTGGTGCGGATGCCGTGCGGCTGCTCCTCGACCGCGAGCGTGCGGCCGAGCGCCTCCAGCGCCACCTTGCCCATCATGTAGGGCGCCCCGCCCGGCATGACCCTGGCCGCGTTGACGCTGGAGATCAGCACCACGTCGCCGCGGTCGAGCCGGCGCATCTGCGGCAGCAACGCCTGGCACAGCCAGAACGGCCCGTACGCCAGCGTCCGCATCACCCGGTCGAGCTCGTCCGGGTCGGTCTCGACCACGATGTTGCCGCGGCTCGCGATGCCGGCGTTGCAGACCAGGACGTCGACCCGGCCGTAGTCGGCGAGCACGGCCTCGGCCAGCCCGGTGCAGCCGGCCCGCTCCGCCACCGACGCCTGGTATGCGCGGCCGCCGATCTCGGCCGCGGTCGCCTCGGCCGCCGCCCGGTCGCGCCGGTAGTTCACCGCCACCGCGAACCCGTCGGCGGCCAGCCGCCGGCTGATCGCCCGCCCGATGCCACGCCCGCCGCCGGTCACCAACGCCACCCGAGTCATGCCGCCACTCTGCCGCCCGGCGCGTTCGGGCGGAACGGCCGGGGATCATGGGGGCCGTGACAGAGCTCTGGCATCTGGCCGAGGGCCCGGAGTGGGCGCGGGCCCTGCGGACCGGGTCGTACGAGCGGTCGACCCGCGGGCAGGGCCTGGCCGAAGTCGGCTTCATGCACTGCTCGTACCCGGACCAGCTGGCCGGGGTCGCCGCGGCCTTCTACGCCGACGCCGACGACCTGGTGCTGCTGCGGATCGACCCGGCGCTGGTGCCGGCCGAGATCAGGGTCGAGGGCGGGTTCCCGCACATCTACGGCCCGCTCCCGGTCACCGCGGTCACCGCGGCCGAGCCGCTGACCCGCGACGCCACCGGCCGGCTCCGCCTCCCCACCCCCTGACACCCACCGCCCAACCCGCGGCGGCGTCGCCTGGCCCGGCACAGCGCCGGGGCCCGGAACCGTCACCGGTTCCGGGCCCCGAGCGTGGTGTGCCTAGCCCAGCCCGTTGCTGGACAGGAACGACTTCGCCACCTCGGCGGGGTCCTTCTTGTCGAGGATCACCTGCTTGTCGAGGTCGAGCAGCACCTGGGTGGTGAGTTTCGCCGACACCGCGTTCAGCGCGTCGGACACGGTCTGGCTCGCCTTGGCCTTGTTGATCAGCGGCAGCACGTTCTGCGCGGCGAACAGGAACTTCGGGTCCTCCAGCGCGACCCACCCGTTGGCGACGATGTTCGGGTCGGTGGTGAACACGTCGGCCGCCTGGATGCTGCCGTTCTTCAGCGCGTTGATCGTCAGCGGGCCGCCGGCGTCGAGCGACTTGAACTCCTTGAAGGTGACGTTGTACTTCGCCTTCAGGCCGGGCTCACCGGTCTGCCGGGTCTTCCACTCCGGCGGACCGCCCAGGGTGAGCTGGCCGGCGACCGGCTGCAGGTCCGCGATCGACTTGAGGTTGTACTTGTCCGCGGTCTGCTTGGTGACCGTGATCGAGTCCTTGTCCTCGGCGGTCGACTGGTCGAGGACCGTGAGCTTCGCCGGCACCTTCGTCTTCAGCGCCGCGTACACGTCGTCGGAGGTGACCTGGGTGGCGTTCTTGTCGAAGTACTGCAGGAGCACGCCGCTGTATTCGGGGATCAGGTCGATCGAGCCGTCCTGCAGGCCGGGGATGTAGGTCTCCCGGCTGCCGATGTTGAGCTTCGTGCTGACCTTGACGCCCTTCGCGGTGAGTGCCCCGGCGTAGATCTGCGCCAGCAGCGTGCTCTCCGGGAAGTTGGCCGAGCCGACGACGATCGTGTCGGACGGCGCGGCCGGGGCGCTGCCGGTGGACAGCGGGTTGTTGTCCCCACCGCCACCGCAGGCAGTGAGGGCTAGCGCAGCGACCGTAGCGACGCTGGCCAGGATGACTCTGTTCGGTCTCATCGAGGTGTCTCCTGTTTGCTCGGTACGGCCGCTGCGGGCCGGGACAGGTGCTAACTCACTAAGTGGTCGGAACCACGGACCCTTCCTGGGACGAGGAGATCAGTACCGGCCGCCGGCGCGGACCCGCGGTGCGGAAGCGCCCGGTGACACCGGGTGACACGACCAGCCGCTGGATGCCGGCGACGAGCAGGTCGAGCACGATCGCCAGCAGGCCGACGAGCACGGCCCCGGCGGCCATCTGGGAGTAGTCCCGCTGGGACTGGCCGTCGATGATGAACCGGCCGAGGCCGCCCAGGGAGACGTACGCCGCGATCGTCGCGGTCGCCACGATCTGCAGCATCGAACTGCGGACGCCGGACAGGATCAGCGGCATCGCGTTGGGCACCTCGACCCGCCACAGCACCTGGGATCCGGTCATGCCCATCCCCTTGGCCGCGTCCCGGGCGGCCGGGTCGACCGCCTGGATCCCCGCGTACGTGGCCGAGAGCACGGCCGGGATGCCGAGGATCACCAGCACCAGGACGGACGGCAGCAGGTAGGCCAGGCCGGCCGGCAGCCGGCCGGAGATCAGCAGCACGACGTAGACCAGCAGGCCGAAGTCGGGCAGCGCGCGCAGCGCGTTGGCGCTGCCGGCGATCGCGACCGAGCCGCGGCCGGTGTGCCCCACGAACAGGCCGAGCGGCAGCGCGATCAGGCAGACGAACGCCAGCGCCAGGAACGTGTACTCCAGGTGTTCGAGCACCCGCGCCGGCACGCCTTCCGGCCCGGACCAGTGCGCACTGTTGCCGAGGTAGCTCCAGATCACGCCCATGTCAGGACACCGCCCGCTGCCAGGTGGTCAACCGCCGTCCGGTCAGCACGATCGTGGTGTCGAGGATCAGCGCGAGCAGGACGCACAGCAGGATGCCCAGCAGCACGATGCTGCCGACGTCGAGGGTGAACCCCTCGGTGAACAGCGAGCCGAGCTGGTTGACCCCGATCAGCGCGCCGACCGAGACCAGACCCACGTTGGAGGCCGCGGCGACCCGCAGGCCGGCGATGATCACCGGCACCGCGATCGGCAGGTCGACCCGGAGGAACCGGCCGGGGCCGGTGAAGCCCATCGCTACCGCGGCCGAGCGGACGTCGGCCGGCACGGAGATGAGCGCGTCGGCGATCACCCGGACCAGCAGCGCGACCGTGTAGATCGTCAGCGCCACGACGACGTTGATCGGCGACAGGATCTTGGTGTGGATGATCGACGGCATGATGACGAACAGCGCCACCGACGGCAGCGTGTAGAGCAGGCCGGCCAGGTTGATCACCCCGGGGTAGACCCGCCGGTAGCGGCTGGCCAGCCAACCCAGCGGGATCGCCAGCACCAGCCCGATCATCAGCGGAAGCACCGCGAGCCAGGCGTGCGTGTAGAACCGCTCGACCGTCTGCTGGAAGTGGTCCTGCAGGTAGGCGATCATTCGCGGCCCCCGGCGGCGGGCTCGGGCTCCCGCGCCTCGTCCGCGTTCCGCTGGGCCTCGATCCGCTCCACCACCTCGCGGGCGGTGATCGTGCCGAGCAGCCGGCCCTCGCCGTCGGCGATGACGCCGCGGCCGGACGGCGCCGACAGCGCGGCGTCGAGCGCGGCCCGCAGCGAGTCGTCCTCCTTGGCCACGGTGCCGCCGCGGTGCAGCAGCTCCGGCTCGACGGTCGCACCCGGGCGCAGCTGGCGCACGTCGACCCAGCCCTGCGGACGGCCGTCGCCGTCGACCGCGAGCACCCAGCCGTCCCTGGCCTCGCGGGCGGCCTCGGCCTGGTCGGCGCCGACCGGCACGGTCGGCTCCGTGACCAGCGGCAGGTCGCCGGCGGCGCGGAAGCCGAGCGACCGGTAGCCGCGGTCGCGGCCGACGAAGCCGGCCACGAAGTCGTCCACCGGAGCCGCGAGCAGCTCGGCCGGCGTCGCCAGCTGGGCGAGCCTGCCGCCGATCCGCATCACGCCGACCTCGTCGCCGAGCTTGACCGCCTCGTCGATGTCGTGGGTGACGAACAGGATGGTCTTGTCGAGCTCGGACTGCAGCCTGAGGAACTCGTTCTGCAGCTCGGCCCGGACCACCGGGTCGACCGCGCTGAACGGCTCGTCCATCAGCATCACCGGCGGGTCCGCGGCCAGCGCGCGGGCGACGCCGACCCGCTGCTGCTGGCCGCCGGACAGCTGGGCCGGGTAGCGCCCGGCGAGCTCGCTCGGCAGCCCGACCCGCTCCATCAGCTCCGTCGCCCGCTGCCGTGCCTTGCGCTTGTCCCAGCCGAGCAGCAGCGGGACGGTCGCGATGTTGTCGGCGATCGTCCGGTGCGGGAACAGCCCGGCCTGCTGGATCACGTAGCCGATGCCGCGGCGCAGCTGCGCGGCCGGCACCGAGGCGGTGTCCCGGTCGTCCAGCCAGACCGTGCCTGAGGTCGGCTCGACCATCCGGTTGACCATCCGCAACGAGGTGGTCTTGCCGCAGCCCGAGGGCCCGACCAGGACGGTGATCTGCCCGGACGGCGCGACCAGGTCGAGTCCGTCGACCGCTGTGGTGCCGTCCGGATACCGCTTCACCACCGAGTCGAATTTGATCACGGGTATCACGGCCTCTTGAGTCCGACAGGCGGGGCACGATTGGCTCATGTCTACCAAGGCCCGCTGACGTTACCCGGTGGCGCCTCGTCGCACTCCCGCGCTGGGTCGCGGTGCCTTGAGGTCAGGATCCGGCCGCTTCACTGCCTAGGGTCGGGTCGTGATCTCGGACCGTGCTTTGAACCGTACCCTGCTGCGCCGACAGTTCCTCCTCGACCGGGTCGACCGCCCGGCGCTGGACGTGGTCGAGCACCTGGTCGGGCTGCAGGCGCAGGAGCCGGCCGACCCGTACGTCGCGCTCTGGGACCGGATCGCCGGCTTCGACCCGGCCGAGCTGGCGACCGCGGTGGCGACCGGGGACGCGGTCCGGATCGCGCTGCAGCGCTCGACGATCCACCTGGTCAGCGCGGCCGACTGCGCGGCGCTGCGGCCGGTGCTGCAGCCGGCGCTGGAGCGGATGGCGCGCTCGAGCTTCGGCACCAGGCTGGCCGGGGTCGACCAGGGCGAGCTGGCCGAGGCGGCGAGCGCGCTGGTCGCCGAGCGGCCGCTGACCTTCGGTGAGCTGGGGCGGCTGCTGCGGGAGCGCTGGCCGGAGCGGCCGGAGATCGCGCTGGCCCAGACCGCCCGGGCGCTGGTGCCGATGGTGCAGCTGCCGCCGCGCGGGGTCTGGGGCCGCAGTGGCCGGGCGCTGCACGGGTTGGCCGCCGACCGGATCGACCGGCCGTTCGCCGCCGACCCTGCCCCGGACCGGCTGGTCCTGCGCTACCTGGCCGCGTTCGGCCCGGCCACGGTCGCCGACGTGCAGAACTGGTCCGGGCTGACCCGGCTGGCCGAGGTGGTCGACCGGCTGCGGCCGCGGTTGCGTACCGACCGGGCCGCGGACGGTCGGGAGCTGCTCGACCTCCCGGACGCGCCCCGGGCCGAGCCGGACGTGCCGGCGCCGGTGCGGTTCCTGCCGCAGTACGACAACGTGCTGCTCGGCCACGCCGACCGCGGCCGGATCGTGCCGGCCGGCGCGACCGCGCCGTTCGACGAGCAGTTCCACTGGTCGCCGGCGCTGGTCGACGGAATGCTGCGGGCGTCCTGGCGGCTGGACCGCAAGGCCGGCGTGCTGCACGTCCGGGCGCCGGGCCTGTCCGGCGTGGAACGGACGGCGGTGGCCGAGGAGGGCCTCGCCCTCCTCGGCCTGCTCGCCCCGGCCGCGCACGAACCGGACGTGGTGATCAGCGCCGGGTGAAGCTCAGCTCGGCCTCCATCGCGATGTGGTGGCCGACCATGAGCCGCGGTGCCCGGATGCGCGTGGTGGTCCGGTCGAACTCGCCGGTGATCAGGACTGCGATCGTGCCCGGAGCCGGGTCCGGCAGCCGGCGCGCGTGCAGGGTCACCGGGGTCTCCGCGCCGCCGACGCTGAGCACCGCCGGCACGATCCAGCCGTCGTCGGCCGGCTCGAACCGCAGCGCCCGCACCCCGATGAATGGGTGCCGGTCGGCGTGGAAGAAGTTCGGCCCGCGCAGGTGCTCGTCCCGCTGGGCGATCCCGGTCCGGACCGAGGCGGCGGTCAGCGCGCCCTCGGCCGCCACCGGCCGGCCGCCGGTCACGGTGACCGTGCCGCGGTCCATCGCCAGCGTGCCCCTGACCGTACGGATGCCGAAGTTGCGGGCCGAGAACGTCGCCCTGGTGTCGGCCGACACCGTCCAGGTGCCGTCGCGCAGCTCGGTCCCGGTCGTGGTCGTCATCGTGAGATCTCCTTGTCTCGTCGGTGATTCGACGATCCGCCCGGTCGGGGGTGCGTCGGATCGCCGGTTGTGCTGAATCGGGGTCGTGCTTCCGGCTCGGACTCCGGCCGAAAGTCGGAGGCTCAGCCGGCCGGTGCCGCGGCCGGCACGTCGGCGTGCAGCAGCCGCAGGATCGTCAGGTCGTCGGGGCCGGTCAGGTGCTCCGGCTTCTCCCACGGCAGCAGCTCGGTGGACATGATCGCGACCGCGCCGGCCTCCAGCGTCTCGATCGACTCGGCCAGCGTCAGCGCGATCCGACCACCGTCCGAAGTGGACCCGAGCAGGCCGGCGACCAGTCCGGGCACGTCCTGGACGGCCGGCCAGCCCCGCTCGGCGATGCTGCGGTCGAACGCGGCGCACCATTCCGGGCTGCGTCCGGCGAACGTGGTCACCTGCAGGTAGCGAGCGGGTCCGCGGCCGCGGCCCGCTCGCTGGTCGGCGATCTCGTAGGCGGTGCCCGGGCGGACGTTGACCGGTCCGGCGGTGAACCCGGCGGTCTCGGTGGCACCGAACGCGACGAGCACGCCGGGGCCGAAGCCGATCGCACGGGCGACGAGCGCGCCGGCCGGCCGGTCGAGGTGGGCGAGGACGGCGTCGACCCAGGAGTTGTCGTGCGGTCCGGCTACGCCGTCGACGAGGTGAACGGTGGCCTGCATCGCGGGCTCCTCACGGTGGTTCGGGTTGGCTCCCTGTCGCCTCCGACGATCGGCCGGCTCCGCGATTCGGACCTCAGTGCTGGCACTGACCGCGATACTCAACCCCGTGCACGGCAGCCGCGCGTTCGTCGGCCGCGGCCCGGAGCTGGGGCTGGTGCTCGACCGGCTGGACGCGACCGGCGTTGGCCGCGGCGGCGTGCTGCTCGTCTCCGGGCCGGCCGGGATCGGCAAGACGCGGCTGCTCGAGGAGGCCCTGTCCCGGTATGGCGGGACCGCGCTGGTCGGGCGGGGGCAGTGCACCGACGACCCGGGCGCGCCGCCGTTCTGGCCGTGGTCGCGGGCGCTGCGCGCGGTCGACCGCGCCGGCGGCGCAACCGCGCTGTCCGGGGTGCTCCCGGCCGAGCGCGCGGTACCGGCGGAGCCGTCGGTCGCCGCGGCCGAGCGGTTCCGGGCGCTGACCGCCGCCACCGACGCGCTGCTCCGGGCGGCCGCCGAGCAGCCGATCGTGCTGGTGCTGGAGGACCTGCACTGGGCCGACGCCGAGTCGCTCGACCTGCTGCGCCGGGTCGGCGCGGAGGCCGGGAGCGCGCCGCTGCTCGTCCTGGCCACCCACCGGGACCTGCTGCCGGAGCGCACCGCCGCCGCGATCGCGGACGTCCGCCGCGATCCCGGCACCGACGCCGTGCCGCTGCCGCCGCTGACCGAGGCGGAGGTCGGCGAGTACGTCGGCGGGCCGGGCGCGGACGCCTACCAGCGCACCGGCGGGCTACCTCTGCTGCTCGCCGCTGGCGGGGACCTGCGGGTGGTGGTGGCCGGCATGCTGGCCGCGCTCTCGCCTTCCGACCGGGCGGTGGTGGAGGCGTTGGCCCTGCTCGGGGAGGGCGCCGGCCCGCGCGTGCTGGCCGAGGTCGCCGGCACCGACCCGGAGCCGGCGCTGGCTGCCGCCCGCCGAGCCGGCCTGCTGGGCACGCCGACCGAGGACGGCACGCCGTTCGCGCATGCGCTGCTGCAGGACGGCGTGCGGGCCGCGGTGCCGCCGGCCACCGCCGTACCCATTCACGAGCGGGCGGCGGCTGCGCTGTCCGAGCGGCTGCCGGGCCGGGCCGCCGCGCACTGGCGGGCCGCCGGCCGGCACCGCGAGGCCGCCGGCTGCGCCGTGCGGGCGGCCGAGCAGGCCGGCCGGGCGCTCGCCCTGGACGACGCGGTCCGGCACCTGCAGGACGCGACCGACTCGCTCGCTGCCGCCGGCGCCGGCGACGCGGAGCTGGCCGAGGTGCTGGTCCGGCTGGCCACCGCGGAGTTCGTGGCCGGCCGCATCCCGGACAGCGCGGCCCGGTCGGAGGCGGCCGCCGATGCGGCCACTCGGGCCGGGCGACCGGATCTGGTCGCCCAGGCCGCGCTCGTGCTCCGGGGCGTCACCAACCCGTACGTGGCGCCGGTGGTGGAGTCGCTGTGCCGTCGCGCGCTGGCGGCCGACCCGCCCACCGCGGTCCGCGCGCGGCTGCTGTCCGAGCTCGCCGCGATGGCCGCGGAGAACGGCGACCCGGCCGAGGCCGACCAGTTGGCCGCTGAGGCGTTGCGGCTGGCCGAGCAGGACGGCGACGCGCTCGCCGTGCTGGACGCCGCCCGGGCCCGGGAGCTGACCCTGCCGACCGCCGACTCGGTGGGTGAGCGGCTGCGGCTGAGCCGGCTCGCGATCGCGTCCGCGGCGGAGGCCGGCCAGCCGCTGTCGGCGGTGCTGGCCGCCGGCTGGCAGCTGCGCGCCGGCTACCAGCTGGCCCGCCTGGACATCGTCGACGAGGCGTTCGCGGTGCTCGGCCGGGTGGTCGAGCGGACCGGGCAGCCCCTGGCGCGCTGGCACCTGGAGCGGGCGAACGCGGCGCGGGCCACCCTGGAGGGACGGTTCGCCGCCGCCCGGACCGCCACCGAGCTGGCCCGCTACCTGGCCGAGACGCTCGGCGACCCGACGACGCTCGGCATGTACTTCGCGCACGCCGGCCACCTGGCCCGGCTGCGCGGCGACCGGGGCGAGCTGCCGGCCGACTTCGCCGACCAGTTCGAAGGGTTCGCCGAGGACTTCCGCGGCTCGCCGTCGATGCCGTTGGTCCGGGCCAGCCAGGCGCAGAACCTGCTGCTGCTCGGCCGGTCGGACGAGGCCCGCGACATCTGGGACGAGCTGCGGGCGGGGTTCGCTGGCATGCCGGTCGACTTCCGCTGGGGCGGGATGGTGCTGCTGCTGGCCGACCTGGCCGTGTCCTTCGATGACGCGCCGGCCGCCGAGACGCTCATCGCCGTGCTGGCGGAGTGGGCAGACTGTCCCGGCACGGTCGGCGTGGCCACCGCGTACTTCTCCGGCTCGCCGCTGCGGGAGATCGGACTGCTGCACGGGGTCGCCGGCCGGCCCACGGAGGCGGCGGCCTGCCTGCGCCGGGCGATCGCGGCGAACCAGGCCGTGCGCAGCCGCCCGTACGTCGGGCTGTGCCGGCTGGAGCTGGCCGCGGCGCTGCGGGCGACCGGCGAGCTGGCCGAGGCCGCGGACCTGGTCCGGGTCGCGGCAGCCGAGTTCCGCCGGCTGGACATGCCGGGACCGCTGGCCCGTGCCGACCGCCTGGACGCCGAGCTGGCCTCGGCCCGGCGGCACGCCGACCCGCTGACGGCGCGGGAGCGGGAGGTGGCGGACCTGGTCGTGCAAGCGCTGAGCAACCGAGAGATCGCCGAGTCGCTGGTGCTCTCCGAGCGGACCGTGGAGAGCCACGTGCGCAGCATCCTGAGCAAGCTCGGCGTCGCCAACCGCGCCGAGCTCATCGCCCGCCGCCGCTAGTGCGTCTCCTCCCGAGGCCGGCGAGCCGGGGCGGGCGGGCAGGCCGGCGGCGTCCGCGGGAAAGGCGGGCATTGAGCCTGGCTGACCGGCACGCGATGCTGGGCGCATGGGGCGACGACTGGACGACCTCGACCTGCGCCTGCGGCTGAGCCGGGCCGAGGAGGCCGAGCGGCTGGCCGCGGCGCAGACCCGGCTGACCTGGCTGCGGCTCTCGCTCGGTGGGCAGGTCGGCTCGGCGCTGCGGCTGGGGCCGCCGCTGTGCGTGGTGTTCGAGGGCTGGGACGCCTCCGGCAAGGGCGGCTGCATCCGCCGGCTGGTCGCCCCGCTCGACCCGCGGCACGTCCGGGTCGCATCGTTCGCCGCCCCCACCTACGACGAGAAGCGGCACCACTATCTCTGGCGGTTCTGGCCGCAGCTGCCGGGCTGGGGCGGCATGGCCGTGCTTGACCGGTCCTGGTACGGCCGCGTCCTGGTCGAGCGGGTCGAGGGCTTCGCCACCGAGGACGAGTGGCGCCGGGCCTACCAGGAGATCTGCGAGTTCGAGCGGGCGCTGGTGGACGAGGGCACGATCCTGGTCAAGTTCTGGCTGCACCTGTCCGAACAGGAGCAGCTCAAGCGGTTCGAGCGGCGGCGGACCGACCCGCTCAAGCAGTGGAAGCTCACCGACGAGGACTGGCGCAATCGGGACAAGCGCCAGGAGTACGAGGATGCGGTCGAGGACATGCTCGACCGCACCGACACGTCGTACGCGCCGTGGTCGCTGGTCGAAGGCGACAGCAAGCGGTGGGCCAGGGTCAAGGTGGTCGAGACCGTGATCGCGGCGGTCGAGGACGGGATGCGCGCCCACGGGTTCGAGGTGCCACCGGCCCCGGCCGCGCTGACGCCCAAGTTGCACGTCTGAGGCAGGAATCGGGATGAGCCAGCGGAACCGTAGTCTTGGTGCCGTGGACGAACAGTGGATGCCGGTCGCTGAGTCAGCCGAGATCACGACCGTGCCGCGGCCGGTCGAGGTCGCCGGCCGGGCGTTCGTCGCGGTGCGGCTCGCCGACGACGCGCCGGCCAGCCTGGTCGCCCCGCTCTGCCCGCACCGGCTGGTCCCGCTGTCGGCGGCGAGCGTGACCGGTGGCCGGCTGCGCTGTGCCTACCACGGCTGGGAGTTCGACGAGACCGGGACGTGCGTGCTGCTGCCCTCGCTCGGCGAGCAGGCCAACATCCCGCCGCGGGCGCACCTGGCCGCGGCGCCGCGGGCCAAGGAGGAGGACGGCCGGCTCTGGGCCTGCGTGAGCGACCTGCCCGAGACCGCCACCGCGCCGGACGGGCTGCGCAACACCGACCCGCGGCTGCGCGGGGCCTGGCACCCGGCCGCGCTGGCCGACGAGATCGGCGCCGAGCCGTACGAGGCGACCGTGGTCGGCCTGCCGTACGCACTGCGCCGGACCGGCGATGGCCTCGTCGCGACGCCGCAGCCGGCCGGCCTGACCGAGCGCTGGGGCGTGGTCTGGCTGGCCCCGGAACCGCCACGGACCGAGCTGTTCGACGACCCGGACGCCGAGGACGCCGAGTATGTCGGGGCCTGGCTGCCACCGTCCCGCACCGAGGTGAACGCCGGGTTCGTGGCCGACAACTTCCTCGACGTCGCCCACTTCCCGTTCGTCCACATCGGAACGTTCGGTGCCGAGGCGGACAAGGTGGTCGAGCCGGCCGAGGTGCAGCAGGAACCCGACGGGTTCCGCAGCGTGCAGGTGCAGTGGTTCGACAACCCGGAGGACCCGGGGGTCGAGGACGGCATCCGTCCGCTGCGCCAACGCCGCCGGGCCACCTACGTCTACCGCGCGCCGTTCCAGCTGCTGCTGCGGCTGGAGGAGCTCGACGCCGGGTCGGTGAAGACGATCCTGTTCCTGGCGCTGCCGGAGACCGACACGAGCACCCGGATCTACACCAAGATGCTGCTGCACAACATCGGCGGCGAGCTGCGGCCGGGGCCGGAGACCGTGGCCCGCGAGGTGGCGTTCGAGGAGGCGGTGCTGGCCGAGGACCTGGCCCTGCAGGCGGTCGTGACGATCCCGGGGCTGCCCCTGGACATGCGCACCGAGCTGCACGTACGGGCCGACCGCCTCGGCGTGGCGCTGCGCCGCGAGCTCACCCGCTTCCTCGACTCCGCCGCTGGGTAGTGGTGCCGTAGCCGGCTCGGGGAGGGCGCTATGGGCAAGGACGTCGTCGCCACGCAGTTCAGCCGGGAGGACCGCACCCGCTACCGGCAGAAGGTCCGCAGCTGCCTCGACGTCTTCGAGCGGATGCTGGCCCAGTCGCAGTTCGACTTCGAGCGGCCGCTGACGGGGGTGGAGATCGAGCTCAACCTGGTCGACGAGTCCGGCGACCCGGCGCTGCGCAACGCCGCGGTGCTCGAGGCGGTCAGCCACGCCGACTTCCAGACCGAGCTCGGCCAGTTCAACGTCGAGATCAACGTGCAGCCGCGGTTGCTGTCCGGCGAGTCGGCAGTCGAGCTGGAACAGAGCATCCGGGACACCCTCAACCACGCCGAGGGCAAGGCCAACACGACCGGCAGCCACATGGTCATGGTCGGCATCCTGCCCACGCTCACCGAGCGGGAGCTGCGCGGCGACAGCCTGTCCGCCAACCCGCGGTACGCCCTGCTGAACGAGCAGATCTTCGCCGCCCGCGGGGAGGACCTGCAGATCGCCATCGACGGCGTGCAGC
Organism: uncultured Actinomycetota bacterium; assembly: GCA_963728945.1. Taxonomy (GTDB): domain Bacteria; phylum Actinomycetota; class Actinomycetes; order Mycobacteriales; family CADCTP01; genus CADCTP01. The sequence continues at coordinate 1,120,612 of CAVSMA010000001.1, forward strand.
GGCTGGCCACCACGGCGGACACGATCGCGCCCGAGGCGGCCTGCACCAGCGTGCAGTTCCACCTCCAGGTCAGCCCGAGCGCGTTCCCCCGGTACTGGAACGCGGCCCAGGCGATCGCCGGCGTCCAGGTCGCGCTCGGTGCGAACGCACCGTTCTTCCTCGGCAAGGAGCTGTGGCGGGAGACCAGGATCCCGCTGTTCGAGCAGGCGACCGACACCCGCAGCGCCGAGCTGGAGGCCCAGGGCGTACGGCCGAGGGTGTGGTTCGGGGAGCGCTGGATCAACTCGATCTTCGACCTGTTCGAGGAGAACGTGCGCTACTTCCCGGCGCTGCTGCCGCTGTGCGAACCGGAGGACCCGGTCGCGGTCTTCGAGCGCGGCGACGTCCCGCAGCTGTCCGAGCTGACCCTGCACAACGGCACCATCTACCGCTGGAACCGGCCGGTCTACGCGGTGGTCCGCGGCACGCCGCACCTGCGGGTGGAGAACCGGGTGCTGCCGGCCGGCCCGACGGTCGCGGACGTCATGGCCAATGGTGCGTTCTACTACGGCATCGTCCGCGCGCTGGCCGAGGACGACCGTCCACTGTGGAGCCGGATGTCGTTCGCCGCGGCCGAGGAGAACTTCCACTCCTGCGCCCGCTACGGCCTGGAGGCCGAGGTCTACTGGCCCGGGGCCGGTCAGGTGCCGGTCGCCGAGCTGGTGCTTCGCCGGCTGCTGCCGCTGGCGGCCGAGGGCCTCGACCGGTGGGAGGTCGCTCCCGCCGTCCGGGACCGGCTGCTCGGCATCATCGAGCAGCGGTGCCTGACCGGTCGCAACGGAGCGGCCTGGCAGGCGGCGACCTTCCACCGGCTCTACGACTCCACCAGCCTGGACCGGCACGAGGTGCTGCGCCGGATGACCAACGAGTACATCGAGAACATGCACAGCAACGAGCCGGTGCACGCCTGGGCCTAGGCGTGCACCGGCTCCTCGCGACTTACGGCAGCAGGGCGATCCGCATGCGGGTCTCGTGTCCGATGTGGGCGGTGTCGCTCGCGACCCACAGCCCACGCGCGGTCACCAGCAGGTCCTTGCCGCCCACGCCGCGGTCCTTGGTCGGGTTCCAGGACAGCGCCAGCCCGGTGGTCGGGTCGATCGCGCCGATGCCGGGCCGGCTGACCGCGCCCGGACCGGCGTTGTCCCGGCCCTGCGGGTTGTTCAGCCAGCGCTGGTGACCCTGGACGTACACGGCCAGGTCGGTGACCGCCACCGAGTGCAGGGTGTCGCCGCCGGTGTAGTTGATCCACGTCGGCCGGGTCGGGGAGAGGTTCGCGGTCTCGAACCGGGACGCCGCGTCGCACAGCGCGATGCCGATCTGCCCGGACAGCGGAACGTAGCCGGTCGAGACGAACACGAAGTATGACCCGTCCGGCGAGAAGTCGACGTCGCGCATGTAGTCGGGCAACGAGGAAGCCGCGCACATCTGCTGCAGCGGCGTGTAGCGCCAGGCGCTCACCGACGCGGCGGTCGAGCCGAGATCGAGCATGAAGGCGCGGTAGTGCGTCGCGCCGCCGACCGTGGTGAAGTTGCCGACCCCGACGAGCTTGGTGCCGGCCGGGTTGACCGCGAACCGGTAGACCTCCACCGGTCCGGCGTTGGAGGCGACGCTGCCGGTGACGGCGACGTTGAGGTAGCCGGTGTTGGCGCCGGTTGCGGGGTTGACCGCGAGGATCTTCTTCGGGAACGTCCCGGAAATGATCAGCCGGCCGCTGACCAGCGCGGCCTCGGTCACGTTGCCGCTGGTCAGCGCCGCGTTGAAGGACGTGTCGACGGCGCCGGTGGTCGCGTCGATCTTGGCCAGCCCGCGCCGGGCGACGCCGTTGACCGAGCTGAACGAGCCGCCGATGTAGAGGGACGTGCCGCTCGGGACGATCGCCCACACGTCGCCGTTGACGTTCGGCGCGAACGACGTGGAGATCGAGCCCGTCGCCGCGTTGAACGCCAGGATGTGATTGCGGGTGAACGTGCCCGTCGGCGTGGTGCCCGCGGCCGCGGTGACCGAGGTGAACGAGCCGCCCACGTAGAGCATGCCGTTGGCCTCGGCCGACTTGTACGCCGCGCCGTTGGTGATGTTGGGCGTGTAGTTGACCGGGTTGGTCGACACCACCCGTCCGATGGCCGGGGAGGCGTCGGCCGTCCCCATCGCGGTGGCGGCCAGCAGGACCGCGATCCCAACGGCTGCGATTCCGCGCAACATCGTTGCTCGCACGCGCATGACTACCCCCACGGCATCGTCGCGGCGCGGACCCCACCGAGGCGCCGCCCTGACACCATAGGACCGCGGCGAGCCGTTCCGATGACGTCTCGCCACATTGCCCGAGGTGCGGGCCGACGCGGCGATACGCAGAACGCGCGAAATGCTCCGGATGCTCAGAACACGACGACTGAGCGGAGCACGTCGCCCCGGTGCATCGCGGCGAACGCGTCCTCGACCTCGTCGATCGTGATCGTCGCCGAGACGAACCGGTCGAGGTCGAGCCGGCCCTGCCGGTAGAGGTCGATGAGCATGGGGAAGTCGCGCGAGGGCAGGCAGTCGCCATACCAGGACGACTTGAGCGCGCCGCCGTGGCTGAAGAAGTCCAGCAGCGGCATCTCCAGCCGCATCTCCGGCGTCGGCACGCCGACCAGCACCAGCGTGCCGGCCAGATCACGCGAATGGAACGCCTGCTTGTACGTCTCGGGCCGGCCGATCGCCTCGATCACCACGTCCGCGCCGAAGCCGTCGGTCGCCTTCTTGATCGCCTCGACCGGGTCTTCCTCGGCCGCGTTGACCGCGTGGGTCGCGCCGAGGCTGCGCGCGGCACCGAGCTTGCGGCGGTCGACGTCGACGCCGATGACCGTGCGGGCGCCGGCCAGCCGGGCGCCGGCCACCGCGGCCGCGCCCACCCCACCGCAGCCGTACACGGCCACCGTGTCGCCGCGGGTGACCCCGCCGGTGTTGATCGCCGCGCCGAGCCCGGCCATCACGCCGCAGCCGAGCAGGCCGGCGGCGGTGGCCGGCGCCTCCGGGTCGACCTTCGTGCACTGGCCGGCGGCGACCAGCGTCTTCTCGGCGAGCGCGCCGATGCCCAGCGCCGGGCTGAGCTCGGTGCCGTCCTCGAGGGTCATCCGCTGGGTCGCGTTGTGGGTGTTGAAGCAGTACCACGGGCGGCCGCGGGCGCAGGCCCGGCAGGTGCCGCAGACGGCCCGCCAGTTGAGGATCACGTAGTCGCCGGGCTGCACCTCGGTCACGCCGTCGCCGACCGCGGTCACCGTGCCGGCCGCCTCGTGCCCGAGCAGGAACGGGTAGTCGTCGGAGATCCCGCCCTCCCGGTAGTGCAGGTCGGTGTGGCAGACCCCGCACGCCTGCACGTCGATGACCGCCTCGCCCGGACCCGGATCCGGCACCAGCACGGTCTCCACCGTCACCGGCTCGCCCTTGCGCCGGGACACCACGCCCCGCACCTCTGTCGTCACGCTAACCTCCTGGACCGTGCTGCAACGTCACCGCACTGGTGACCTTAGGCCGCGGACGGGTAGGGGCGCTGCCATGAGCAATCTGAACGATCCCCACGAGCTCGAGCGGGAGGCCGCGGAGATCACCCTGCCGGAGGGTGACGACGGCGGCGTCGACCGTCCGGGACCGCCGGGCTACGTCGACCCGGCGGCCCGCGGCTCCGACGAGGCCGCCGAGCCGCCGCCGGAGGAGGATGCCGAGCGGCTGGAGTCCGCGCTCCGCGAGGGCGCCGGGTTCCTGCGCATCGCCGACCCCCTGTCGGTCGAGCGCGCGCGCGAGGAGACCGAGGAAGGCCCCGGCACCTCTCTCGGCTAGGTTCGCCCGGTGGCCGGTCCGGTGGCGTTCGTGCTGGGCGGCGGCGGGCTGCTCGGCGCGCACGAGGTGGGGATGCTCCGGGCGCTGCTGGAGGCCGGGATCGTGCCCGACCTCGTGGTCGGCACCTCGGTCGGGGCGATCAACGGGGTGGTGGTGGCCGAGGACCCGACCACCGGCGCGGTGCAGCGGTTGGCCGACCTCTGGCTCGACCTCGACTCCACCGACGTGTTCGGCGGCTCGGTGTTCGGTCGCCTGTCCACGCTGGCCCGGACCCGCACGTCCCTGCACACCGAGCAACCGCTGCGCGACGCGCTCAACTCTCACCTGACCGCCCGTACGTTCGAGGAGCTGCACGTCCCGTTCCAGTGCGTGGCGGCGAACGTCGAGCGGGCGGCCGAGCACTGGTTTTCCCGCGGGCCGCTGGTCGACGCGGTGCTCGCGTCCTGTGCGGTGCCCGGCCTGCTCCCGCCGGTCCAGCTCGACGGGCAGACCTACCTGGACGGCGGGCTGGTGCACAGCATCCCGGTCGGCCGCGCGGTGGCGCTCGGCGCGACCACCCTCTACATCCTGCAGGTCGGGCGGATCGAGCAGCCGCTCGCGGCGCCGCGGCGGCCGTGGGAGGTGGGGCTGGTCGCGTTCGAGGTCGCCCGCCGGCACCGGTTCGCCGCGGACATGGCCTCGCTGCCGCCGGGGGTGACCGTGCACCTGCTGCCGACCGGTGCGCCGGAGCGGGCGGCCGACCTGCGCAGCCAGCTCCGCTACCGGGATCGGTCCGGGATCGCCCGCCGGATAGAGAGCGCATACGCGGCGAGCACCGCCTATCTCGCGCGCTGATTCCTTATTGCGAATTCAAGTATCTATCCACCTAATTTGGGGACTCCCGGGAACGGTCAGCCCTCCTAGTCTGCGTCTGGGGTATTTAACCCGATCCGACACACTAGGAGCCACCGTGGAACGATCCCAGCCCTCGTTCGACATCAGTCGGCGAACAGCTCTGAAAGCAGGCTCGGCCGCAGCGCTGGCGACGCTGCTGGAGGGCCTCGCCTGGATTCCGAAGCGGCCCGCGGTCGCCGCGACCGAGCTGCCGGACATCCAGTTCGACGTCGCCCAGTTCATCAAACCGGCGACGGCGGTCAACGGCGTGCAGGTCCAGTTCGGGCCGGTACACACCTACTTCGAGACCGCGAACCTGCGCCGGCCGCCGACCCTGGCCGACCAGACGGCGCTGGCCAACGCGCTGAGCACGATCGAGAGCGCGTACGAGTTCAGCCCGGCCGGCGTGATGGTCTTCGTCAGCTACGGTCTCGGCTACTTCAGCCGGCTGCCCGGCGGCCTGACCGGCGGCTCCCTCGCCGGGCTGCACATGCCCCGGCTGGCCTTCGACACCAACCGGTTCGCGCTGGAGGAGGCCAAGGCCGCGCCCACCGACGCCGGCCAGGCGGGGATCGTGAAGCGGAAGTTCGACATCACGCCGATGATCGGCGGCAGCGACGTATTGTTCACGATCCGCAGCGACGACTCCGCGATCGTGCAGGACGTGCTGCGCTACCTGCGCAGTGCCTCCAGCACGCTGAACGGCGTGTCCGTGCCGCCGCCGAACCTGCCGCTGACCTGGAGCCCGGTGCGGGCGATGTTCTCCCAGCCGGGCCTGCCCCGGCAGATCGCCGAGCGGGAAGGCCTCTACTACGCCGACCGCATCAACGACCAGTCGCCGATGTGGATGGGCTTCGCCGACCAGCAGATCTCGAGCACCGGGCCGGCGGCGGCGTGCACGTTCGCCGGCAACGCGTCGTCGCAGCTGACCACCGCACGGCAGGGCGACTACTTCGACAACGGCGGGATCCAGAACCTCTCGCACGTGATCCTCGACCTGGAGGCCTACTACGCCCGGGCTGGCGAGGCCGGGTCCGCGGAGGACGAGACGTTCCTCGAGCGGGTCCAGTACATGTTCCGGTCCGACCCGCCGCCCTCGTTCGGTGGCGGCGGCGACCCGTTCCTCAACGGTGGTGGACCGGCCTACCTGCCGAGCACGTTCGCCGGGACCGGGGACGCGGCGCTGGGCGCGCAGGGCGTCAACACTCCGGGCAACCAGCACCGGATCGGGCACCTCGCCGCGCTGCAGCAGTCGTCCCGGGCCCCGGACGGCACGCCCCTGCACATCCGGATGGACGGCCCCGGCTTCGACGTGATGGACGTCCCGGACACGATCGTCCGCCCCGGCCGCAGCGGGAACGTGCCGAAGCTGCAGTTCACCGCGTTCGTACCGACGGCCGACTTCTTCGACACGATGCGGCGCAACCAGGCGGCAGTCAACCTGCAGACGCAGTTCGCGGTCAACCCGCTCGACAACGGCCTGGAACGATTCCTCACCTCGACCAGGCGGCAGAACTTCCTCTGCCCGCCCCGACGCCATCGGGCCTTCCCGCTGGTCGAGCTGACCTGACCGCGTGACGCGCACGGCGGCGGCGCCCCATCGCCACCGTGGCCGCGGGATGATCGACCCATGCGAACGACCGGAGTGCCGCGGCGGTGAGCAGACCCCTCCCGCCGCCGGCTCTCCGGCGCGTCGTGAGCGTGCCGCTCACGCTCGCCGCGCTGCCGCTGCTGGTCGCCACCCTCCCGGTCTGGATCCTCACCGGCCTGGTGACCTCGCTGTTCCTGCCCGGGCGGTGGCGCGGGCTGCGGCTGCTGTGGTTCGGCATCGTCTGGTTCGCCTGCGAGTGGGTGGCTCTCGGCGCACTCGGCTGGATGTGGCTGCGGTCCGGGTTCGGCCGGCACCTGCGTGGACCGCGCTGGCAGGAGGCGCACTACCGGTTGCTCGGCTGGGTCGTCGACCGGGTCTACCGGACCGCGCGCTGGACGTTCCGGCTCCGGGTCGTCGGCTCCGGCGACGGCCGCCCGTTCCGGCGGGACCGGCCACAGCTGGTGCTCTGCCGGCACGCCGGGCCGGGGGACTCGGTGCTGCTGGTCCGCGAGCTGGTGATGCTCGCCCAGCTCCGGCCGCGGATCGTGCTCAAGGACGCGCTGCAGCTCGATCCGACCGTGGACGTGCTGCTCAACCGGCTACCGAACCGCTTCATCACCCCGCACCCCGATGTCGCCGACGACGTCACGGAGGCGATCGCGATGCTCGCCGGTGGGGCGGGTCCCGGAGACGCGGTGGTGATCTTCCCGGAGGGCGGCAACTTCTCCGAGCAGCGCCGGTCCCGCGCGATCGAGCGGCTGCGCGGGCTCGGGCACGCCGACGAGGCGGCCAAGGCCGAGCGGATGCGCAACCTGATGGCGCCGCGGCCCGGCGGCACGCTCGCCGCCATCGCCGCCGCCCCGGACGCGGACGTACTGCTGGTCGCGCACGAAGGTCTCGAGGACCTGTCCTCGGTCGCCGACCTGTGGCGCGGGCTGCCGATGGACGACGAGGTCGAGGTCGCGTGGTGGCACGTGCCCTCGGACGAGCTGCCCCGGGACAAGCCGGTCGACCACCAGGTCGACTGGTTGTTCGACTGGTGGGGACGGCTCGACGCCTGGGTCGCCGCCCAGCGCCCCGCCGATGCGTAGCCGCCCAGCCCGCCACCCCCGCCGCCCGGCCGCAGCCCGGCCGCCGCCCGGCCGCCACCCCCCGGGCCGCCGTCGCGGGGCCGCCGTCGCGGGGCCGCCGTCGCCGGGCCGCCGTCGCCCGGGCCGCCGCCTCCCGGCTGCCTAGATGCTGCCGCTGAAGGTGTCGCAGGAGGCGGGATTGCCGGTCTTGAAGCCAGTGGTGAACCACTTCTGCCGCTGGGCCGACGTGCCGTGGGTGAAGCTCTCGGGCGTCACCCGGCCCTGCGCCCGCGCCTGGATCCGGTCGTCCCCGACCGCGGCCGCCGCGTCCAGCGCGTTGTTGATGTCCGACTGGGTGATCGACTCGAACAGCGGCCGGCCGTTGGCGCCGGTCGTTGTCGTCGCGTTCTTCGCCCAGACGCCGGCGTAGCAGTCGGCCTGCAGCTCCAGCCGCACCGATCCGCTCTCCGGACCGGTCCCGCTGCCGACCCGGTCGGAGGTGCCGAGCAGGTTCTGGATGTGGTGTCCGTATTCGTGCGCGACCACGTACCCCTGCGCGAACGAGCCGCCCTGGGCGCCGAACCGGGTCCGCAGCTCGTCGAAGAAGCCGAGGTCGAAGTAGGCCTTGCCGTCGGCCGGGCAGTAGAACGGGCCGACGTCGCTGGTCGCGTTGCCGCAGCCGGTCTGGGTGCCGCCGGAGAAGATGATCGTCTCCGCCGGCTGGTAGCGCGAACCCATGGCGCGCGACCAGTACTGCTGCACGCTGTTGGTGTACGCGACGATCCGGCAGTCGTCCCGGGAGTTCGCGTCGGCGCCGGTCCGGCACACCTGGGCGAGATCCTGCTGCGAGACCGCGCCGGTCTCGCCGGGCTGGAACGGGGTCTGGACCCCGGTGCCGCTGTCGGCCGAGTTGCCGCCGCCCAGGACCGAGATCAGCAGGTAGATGATGAGGCCGACGATGCCGAGCCCGCCGCCGCCGATGGCCAGCCCGCCGCCGCCGATGCCGCGGCGATCGCCGACCTGGGAGGCGTCCAGGCTTGCGTCGTCGTTGAACGTCACGGCCGGAGCCTTCCCTGCCCGGGGCTTCCCGACACGTCCGGTCGCCGGCCGTGCAGCTGGTGCGAGGTCACGGCGTCCAGACTGCCGCCGGCCGCGCCCAGTGCCAACAGGTCGTCGCGCAGGTTCGGCGTGTCGCGGTCCAGCGTCACCCCGACCGCCGGCGCGGCCTCGGCCCAGGCCCGCCGCGCCTGGTGGCCGGCGGTGGCGAGCGGCAGCACGGAGCCGTCGCCGGCGAGCGCGTCCCTGGCGCCGGTCAGCTCGGCCAGCGTCTCGTCCAGCACCCGGGCGAGCGCGACCCGGTTGCCGTCGCAGAGCGCGGCGACCAGCTCGGGGCGAGTGCCGGCGACCCGGGTCCCGTCCCGGAACGAGCCGGCGGCCAGCGCGCCGGCCAGCGGTCCACCGATGCCGCCGGCGACCGCGAGCGCGGTGGCGAGCAGGTGCGGCAGCCCGCTGATCCTCGCCTGCGCCTCGTCGTGGGCGGCCGCGGTGGTGGGCACCACCCGGCCGCCGGCCCCGGTCACGAGCTCGGCGACGGCCAGCCAGCCGGCCAGGTCGGTGTCGTCCTCCAGGGCCAGCACCCAGACTGCGCCGGCCAACAGCTCGGGGTCGGCGGCGGCGAAGCCGGACCGCTCGACGCCTGCCATCGGGTGGCCGCCGACGTACCGGCCGGCGAGGCCGGCGGCGCGGGCCGCGGCCAGCACGGGAACCTTGACCGAGCCGACGTCCGTCACGAGTGGACCGTCGCCTGTGGACAGTCCGGACAGGACGGTCGGCATCGCCTCCAGCGGGGTCGCGACGACGACGACGTCGGTGCCGGCGAGGTCGTCGGCGACGTGCAGTCCGGCGTGCTCGGCCGCGGTTCTCGTGGCCGGGTCGGAGTCCCAGACCCGGACGTCGTGGTGCGGGGCGAGCCGGCGCGCGACGGAACCGCCGATCATCCCCAGCCCGACCACCGCGACCCGCACGGTGCTCATCGTGCCGCACCCGGGTCAGCCGGCGACGCCGTCCTCCCGGTCGTCGACCACCCGGCCCACCGTTCCCGCGTCCTCCGTCGGGGCCTCGTCCGTCGGGGCCTCGTCCGTCGGGGCCTCGTCCGTCGGGGCCTCGTCCGTCGGGGCCTCGTCCGTCGGGGCCTCGCCGGCCGGCAGCTGGTCCGGCTGGTCCGGCCCGGACCGCAGCCCGATCTGCAGCGCCTCGATCAGCGCCGGGACGTCCGCTGCGGCGACCCGTACGGTTCCGGTGCAGCGGGGCCCGTTCCACAGCGACAGCACGACGATCTCGTCCTCGCGGTGCCAACTCACCCGCAGCGCCCGCTCGGCTCCGCGTACGTCTCGAACGACGCCACCGAGGGTGGGGATGGGCCGTACCTCTCCCATGTGCGAACTATGCGCCCGCTGTCCGTGTCTGTAAACAGTGTCGCCTGTGTGCCAGCTCCGACCTGGCGCGCTCGGGCTGCGGTGCCGCGCACTCGCGCATGTCCGCGGAATTGCGGCACGGTGTTGCCGGACGCAGCCGCATGGTCGGTCTTCCTCGTCGGCGCGGCGTCTGCAACGATCGCCGCACGGCGGTACGCGGCAAGGAGGCCGGGGGTGGCGGAGGACGGCTTCGCGGTGGCGGTCTACCGCGAGGGCGGGCGGTGGGATTGCGCCCTGCTGCCGCCGGCCGTGCTCGACGACCTGGACACCTGCGTCGCCGTCCTGCGCCAGCAGCCGTCCGACGGCGGCCCGATCGCGCTGGTCGACGTCGCCGACGAGTTCTTCGTCGCGCTCCGGTTGGGTTCGGCCGGCGTACGGATCCTGCTGTCGGACATCACCGCGGCTGAGGAGTTCACGATCGCCCGGCAGGCGCTGGACCGGGCCGGTGGCGACCTCGACGACTCCCCGTCCGACCCCGAGGACGTGTGGCCGGCCGGGGATCTGGGAATCTTCCGCGACCTTGGGCTGGACGAGCGGGAGCTCGGCCTCATCCTGGACGATGTGGACCTCTGGGCGGACGAGATGCTCTCCGCGATCGCGGACCGGATCGGGGTGGGTGCCGAGTTCGCCCGGGTTCTCGACACGCTGCAGCCAGCCGACTGAAACCTTTCCCGGAGGAGTTGGGTGTCGTACTTCGCTGCCGCCCTGGCCCGTACGCCGGCAGGCTGGACCGCCGAGGAACTCGATCTCGACGGGTTGACGGACGTCGACGCGGTCGCCGACCGCGTCCGGGACGTCGACGGCGAGGCGGAGACCGCGCTGCTGTTTGTCGAGGAGGACGACGAGTACGTCGCGATCCTCCGGGTCGACGCCGACGACCTCCGGGTGTTCGTCTCGGACTCGCAGGCGGCGGAGAGCTATCCGGTGGCGGGGATCTTCGCCGGTGCGGTCGAGGAGGAGCCGGCGCCGTCCGACCTGGACGACGAGGAGGAGGACGAGGGCCCGCCGGACTCCGAGCCGGTCGGCGACGCCGACCTGCTGGCCGACCTCGGTACGCCGCGGCGGGACCTGATCGCCCTGGTCACCCACGAGCGCACGCTGCCGTCCGACGTGATCAGCGAGGTCTGCGAACGGGCCGGCTGCCTCGACGAACTAGAAACCCTCCGCGGCGCGTGAGCCACCCCCACCGCCCCACCCCGCCCACGGTCGCTCCGGTGGCACCGGCGGGGCGATGGGACGCCACGATGCGGCGGGCGCTCGAGGTGGCGGGGGATGCCGTCCGGAGCGGGGACGTGCCGGTGGGTGCGGTGGTGCTGGATCCGGCCGGTGCGGTGATCGCGTCCGCGGCGAACGCGCGGGAGCGGGACGGGGACCCGACCGCGCACGCCGAGGTGCTGGCGCTGCGGGCGGCGGCCGGCGCACTCGGCAGCTGGCGCCTGACCGGTTGCACGCTGGTCGTGACCCTCGAACCCTGCACCATGTGCGCCGGCGCGCTGGTCCTGGCCCGCGTCGCCCGCCTCGTCTACGGCGCCGACGACCCGAAGGCCGGCGCGGTCGGCTCACTCTGGGACGTGGTCCGCGACCGCCGCCTCAACTCCCGGCCCGAGGTGGTCCGCGGCGTCCTCGCCGACGAGTCCGCCGAGCTCCTCCGCACGTTCTTCGCCGCCCACCGGCCGCGCTGACCGGTCGCGTACACTCTCTCGCGGTGGAGTCGCCTAGTGGCCGAGGGCGCACGCCTCGAAAGCGTGTGAAGTGAAAGCTTCCGTGGGTTCAAATCCCACCTCCACCGCCACCTGACCAGACCCTCCGCCGGGCCCCGCTGTCAGCGCGACCCGACGTCGTCGTCGGCGATACGGGAGGGCGCGGTGGGGTGGCGCGCTGTCCCGCTCTGGGTGGCTCGTGGCTCTCGACCGGCCCGGTTCGGCGGGCGGCCGGGTACGGCGCCACCGGGCGGGAGCGGCATGATTCCGGTCGTGCGGACGGCGGCGTGGTCATGACGGTGCTCGTGACGGGGGCGACCGGGCGGGTCGGGCGGATGGTGGTGGATCTGCTCGCGGATGCGGGCCTGCCGGTGCGGGCGCTGACTCGTCGGCCCGAGGAGGCGGCGCTGCCGGCGGGCGTCGAGGTCGTCACGGGAGATCTCACCGTGCCCGAGTCGCTGGACGCGGTGCTGCGCGGTGTCGATGCCGTCTTCCTCGTCTGGACGGTCCCGCCGGCGACGGCGCCGGCGGTCGTCGAGCGCATCGCGACGTACGCGCGGCGGGTCGTGTTTCTGTCGGCGCCGCACCGGACTCCGCATCCCTTCTTCCAGCAGCCGAACCCCATGGCCGGGCATGCTGCTGGCCGCGTGGGGCGCGACGATGGGGCGGCCGGCGCTCGCCACCTCCACCGTGTCCGGCGTCCTCGAATCGCCGGCGAGATCGTTCCGCCAGTGGGCCACCGACCACGCGGACGCCTTCAGAGCCGGCCCGAGCCTATAGTTCCGGCGTGGCCTTCGAGGTCGGGGCGGACGCGTATTCGGCGTTCATGGGCCGGTATTCGGAGCCGCTCGCGGACCTGTTCGTGCAGTGGGCCGGCGTCGGTCCCGGGCGGCAGGCGCTCGACGTCGGCTGCGGGCCGGGCGCGCTGACCGCCCGTCTGGTCGGGCGGCTGGGTGCGGCGCGGGTGATCGCGGTCGACCCGTCGGCGTCGTTCGTGGCGGCGGTGCGGCGCCGCTGCCCGGGCGTGATCGTCCACCAGGCGGCGGCGGAGCGGCTGCCGCTGCCCGACGGCAGTGTCGACGCGGCGCTGGCCCAGCTGGTCGTGCACTTCATGACCGACCCGGTAGCCGGCCTCGCCGAGATGGCCCGGGTCACCCGGCCGGGCGGGGTGGTCGCGGCCTGCGTCTGGGACTTCGCGAACGGCGGCGGTCCGCTCGCCACGTTCTGGGCCGCCGTGCGGGATCTCGACCCGGGCGCGGAGGACGAGTCCGGCCGCGCCGGCACCAGCGAGGGGCACCTGGTCGAGCTGTTCGGGGCGGCCGGGCTCAGCGCGGTGGTGCCGGGGAAGCTCACGGTGACCGTCCCGTACGCGTCCTTCGACGAGTGGTGGCACCCGTACACGCTCGGGGTCGGGCCGGCCGGTGACTACGTGGCCAAGCTCGATCCGCCGGCCCGGGACACGCTGGAGGCGCACTGCCGCGGGCGGCTCCCGGACGGTCCGTTCGAGATCCACGCCTCCGCGTGGGCGGCCCGTGCGCACGTCACGTGACCGACCTGGCCGGCGCCAAGGGCGGCGACCGCTGGCTGGATGACCTGCCGGCGACCGTCGCCGCGCTGGAGCGCCGGTGGGGGATCACGGTCGGCGAGCGGCTGCCCGGCGGCACCTCCTCCTACGTCGCGGCCGCGGTGACGGCGACCGGCGAACCGGCGGTGGTCAAGATCTCCGTGCCGGTCGTCGACTTCGACCAGCAGGTACGGACGCTGCGCGCCGCCGGCGGCCGCGGGTACGTCCGGCTGCTCGCCGCCGACCTCGACCGCAACGCCGCCCTGCTGGAGCCGCTCGGCGGCCCGCTCACCCGGTCCGGCCTCCCGCCGGAGGGCCAGCTCGCGGTGATCGCCGACCTGCTGCCGCTCGCCTGGACGGTCCCGCGCGACGATCTCGTGCCCATGGACAAGGCGGCGGATCTGGTCGAGTTCGTCGGCACCCTCCGGTCGTCGGCCGTCGGATCGTCGGGCGTCGTCGAGGAGGCGCTCCGGTGCGCCGAACGCCGTTCCGCCGCTTTCGACCCGGACCGGTGCGTTGTAGTGCACGGTGACGCGGCAGCTGCCAACGTGCTGCGACGGCCCGGCGACGGGTGGGTGTTCGTCGACCCGGACGGGTTCGTCGGTGACCCGGCGTACGACCGGGGCGTGGCGGTCCGGGACTGGTGCGCGGAACTGCTCGCCGCCGCGGATCCCCGCACGCTGCTGCGCTCGTACTGCGTCCTGCTCGGCGGTGATCCCGACGCCACCTGGGACTGGGGTTTCCTGGAGCGGGTCTCCACCGGCCTCTACCTCGCCTCGCTCGGCGGTGACGGCGGGCCCCACCTCGACTCGGCGGCAACGCTGCTCGCTTAGGCATCTCTCCCCACTGCCTGGCGGCGCCGGACGACGCGCAGACGACGACCGGCCGCGTTGGCGGGGCCGGCCGAGACAACCCCGGTATCGGCCGGCTCCGCCGCGTTGCCGGACGCCGCCTGGACGCCGCCGGCATCCACCGCCAATGGGGAGACACGCCTAGGCTGGACCGGTGGCTCCGGTCGTCGCTGTTGCGAGTGGCAAGGGCGGCGTCGGCAAGACCAGCGTCGCCGTCGCGCTGGCCCGGGAGCTGGTCCGGCGCGGCCGGAAGACCGGCCTGCTCGACGCCGACCTGCATGGACCTGATGTGCCGCGCATGCTCGGCATTCGCCGTGACCGCACAGCCCGCAGCGTGACGCTGACCGCGGTCAAGGGTGCGCGCAACGCCGAACTGGAAGCGGTCGAGGTCGACGGGCTCAAGGTCGCGTCGGTGGGGTTCCTGCTCGGTGGTCAGCAGGGGTTGACGATGACCGGACCGTTCGCCGAGCTGATGCTCGGCCGGCTGGTCAAGCAGACGGTGTGGGGCGAGCTCGACGTGCTGATCGCCGACCTTCCGCCGGGCACCGGCGAGGTGCAGCAGGGGCTGGTGGCACTGTCCGACGACGTGAGCGCGATCCTCGTGGTGACCCCGGCCGAGGTGTCGCATCTGGACACGAGCCGGGCGATCGCCGTGCTCCGGCAGGCCGAGGTGCCACTGCTCGGCGCTGTCGAGAACATGGCGTACGTCGTGTGCCCGCACTGCGGCGATCGCACGTCGCTGCACACGCCGGCCCCGGAGGACCGGACGATCTGGGCACTCGGTGTGCCGAAGCTCGCAGGGATCCCGTTCCGGACCGACGCCGCGGTCACTCCGGAGGACGTAGGACCGGTCGCCGACGCGGTCGAAGCCCAGTGCGTCGGCTGAGCCCGAGCACGGAACGTGGTCATTGCCGTGGATGGGAAACAGTTGACCCGACTTCGCAGCGTGGCCACCCGAGGGTGGGCGGCCGGGCTGCCCCGAGATCGCCGTCCGGTGGGAACGCCGACCTGACAGGCGGTCGCCGCCGGTAACGTCCGGGCAGTTCAGCGGCACTATGCCGATCTCGGGACGCTGGTCCACCGGCACTAATCCTAGGTATACCAAACGAACCAACTTTGGGGGGGTTGACGCTTTCTTCCCTTGGTATTTACTCTCTGTGCACAAGCTGTCTGCTGCCGGCACCGGGCACTGCCCGGTGCCGCGTTCGCGATCAAGGAATTTGATGACCCAAGGTGACCACGTCGGGGAAGCGCGGTCCGCGTACCAGCCGGGTGACGCCGTCTGGGTCTTCGTGCACGGTGGCTGGCAGCCGGCGGTCGTGATCGACACGGTCGACGCGGGCCGCGTGCTGGCCCGCTACCAGCGCGTCGACGGCGAGCTGGCCGAGCGCGCGTTCACCCGCTCGTCCGTGGTCGCGTCCGACGCCCTCTGAGCGACGCTACGGAAGCCAGACCCCGCCGGCTCAGAGCGCGAGTTCGAGGTCCAGCCAGCGGGTCAGGTCGTCGAGCTCGTCGCGTACCTCGCCGGTCATGCGCTTCGTGAACGGGACGTCCTCGTGGATCGCGTCGACCCGGAGCACGGCGGCCTTGCGGTCGGCGGTCGCGTCGACCTTCCCGACCAGCCGGTCGCCGTGCAGGATCGGCAGCGCGAAGTAGCCCCAGCGCCGCTTGGCCACCGGCTTGTACATCTCCACCGCGTAGTCGAACTCGAACAGCTCGACCATCCGCTTCCGGTCGTGCACCAGCCGGTCGAACGGCGACAGCAGCGCGGTGCGCCCCTCGAACGGCTGGCCGAGCTGCGCCGGGTCGACCCGCCAGCTGCCGCGGACGCCCTCGACGGTGGCCGGTTCGCCGACCTCCCCGACGTCCAGCGGCTCGACGGGACATTCCGGGCCGCGGGCCCGCGCGATGCCGAGCGCGCCGAGCCTGCGCTCGTTGCGGATCCGCAGCGCCTCGTCCGGAGGGACGACCGGGTCGTCGGGATAGACGCGGCTGGCCAGATCCCACAGCCGGTCGCCGCGCATCCGCCCGGCGACGGCGACCTCGCCCCGCAGCACCATCATCTCCAGCAGCTGCGTGACGTTGCGGTCGTCGGTCCAGCCGCTCGACTTCCACGGCCGTACGCAGGTGTCGGGCAGGGCCCGGGACGGCAGCGGTCCGGACGCGGTGAGCCGCTCGATGATGTCGCGCCGGCAGCCGTCGTTGTCTCGTACCCAGTCGCGGAGCGAGGCGCGCCAGCCCATCTGCTCGCCCGGCTTCGCGGTGTCCCAGTTCGCCATGTCCGCCCGGTAGAGCGCGATGTCCTCAGCCGGCCGGATCATCGACCGCAACTCGATCAGGTCGCGCTTGTCCAGGGCGGCGTCGAGCTCCACCGGCGAGTATGCGGAGCCGAGCCGGCTCCAGGCGACGAGGTGGGCGTTCGGCGCGACGGCTGCGGTCGGGTCGATCTGCAGCAAGGTCAGCCCACGCACCACCTCCCGCAGGCCGGCCGGCCGCGCGCGGTCCAGCAGCTGCGCCCGTACGGCGATCCGCCGCGCGTCGACCCGGGAGAGCTGGTGCACGGTCACGGCCCGAGGCTATCTCCGAGCCACCGGGGTCGTCCGCCCCGCGGTGTGTGGTCGCAGGCGCGCAGGACGAAGGGAATTCGTTCGCGGTAGCGAGGCGCGCTCGCAATGATCCGCGGTGTTCGACGTACCGGCGGAAAGGACACTGTGATGGCGGCGACCGAGCCGCGGGTGCGCGTGACCGCCGGGGGCCTGCGCGGCCGGCTGGAGTCGGGCGTCGCGGTCTTCAAGGGCATCCCGTTCGCCGAGCCACCGGCGCGGTTCGCCGCACCCGGGCCCGTCGAGGGGTGGGACGGGACGCGGGACGCCCTGTCGTTCGGCCCGCCGCCCCCGCAGTCCGGCCTGCTCGGGACCGACGCGGTGACCGATTCCGCCGGCGGCTGGCTGACGGTCAACGTGTGGACTCCCGATCCGGCCGCGAGCCTGCCAGTCATGGTGTGGATCCAGGGCGGCGGCTACGTCTTCGGCACCTCCGGCCGGCCCGAGTACGACGGCGGCAGGCTGGCGCGCGACGGGGGTGTCGTCGTGGTCACGTTCAACTACCGTCTGGGCATCGAGGGTTTTGCCCGGATCGACGGGGCCCCGGCGAACCGCGGCCTGCTCGACCAGGTCGCGGCGCTGGAATGGGTCCGGGACAACATCAGCGCGTTCGGCGGCGATCCCGACCAGGTCACCGTGTTCGGCCAGTCGGCCGGCGGCGGGTCCGTGGCCGCGCTGCTGGCGATGCCACGGGCGGCCGGCCTGTTCCGCCGGGCGATCGTGCAGAGCATGCCGATCGTGTTCGTCACCCCGGAGCTGGCCGCCGACGTCGCCCGCGTTCTCGCCGCCGAGCTGGGCCTCTCACCCGCCGAGCTGGACACGGTGCCGCCGGGAGAGCTGCCGGCGGTCGGTGACGCGCTCATGGCGAAGATCGACGGGTACGCGGACCGTTGGGGCGTCGTGGCGCATCGCAGGGTCCCGCTGGGGCCGGTCGTCGACGGCGCCACGCTGCCCACCGATCCGTGGCGGGCGCTGGCCGGCGGCGCCGCCCGGAACGTCGACCTGATCGCCGGGCACGCGCGGCACGAGCAGCGGCTGTTCTCCCTGATCGAGGGCACCCTCGGCCGGATCACCGAGGACCAGGCGGCGACCGCGCTGGACCTGTTCGCGCCCGGCCCGGACGGCGTCGCCGGCTACCGGGCGGCCGGCGGCAGCGCGGAGGAGCTGTACGACCGGGTCCACTCCGACTGGCTGTTCCGGATGCCGTCGCTGCATCTCGCCGAGGCGCACACCGGCCTTACCTACGTCTACGAGCTGACCTGGCCGGCACCGGGCATGGGTGGCGTGCTGGGCGCCTGCCACGGGCTCGACGTGCCGCTCGTCTTCGGCAACCTCACCAGCGGCCAGCCGGCCATGCTGATCGGCGACGACCTGACCGACGCGGAGACCGTGTCGGCGCAGATGCGGAGCGCGTGGACGAGGTTCGCCACCGACGGGGAACCCGGTTGGCCTCCGTACGACCGCCCCGACCGGCTGACCCGGGTCTTCGACACCGAGCCTGCCGTCGTCCCGTACCCGGAGGAGGTCTCCCGCCGGATCTGGCAGGACCATGTCTTCTCAGCCCTGCCGCTGCTGCAGAGCGGAGGATGAGCAACCCTCGAGGGTTGCCCCGACGGTCGCTCGGAGCCTGCTGGGTCGGCTCGTTCCTACTGCTGTGCGCGGGCATCGTGGCGGGGGTTGGCCGGTGGCGGCAGCCGCTCCGCCTCGGTGACCGGATCCGCGGTGAGCAGGCGGGTGCCGACGGGCAGTGCCCCCGTCTGGGCGGCACCGGCGCCCGCCACCGCGAGTGGGACGACGCTGGCGAGCCGCGTGAGGTCCTCGGTCAATCCAGCGAACCCCTCCGGCGTCGCCGCAGCGAGGACGACCAGGTCGGCCGAGGTGTCCACGGCGGTGTTGATCAGCTCCTCCAGTGGGGTGTCCGCACCGAGGTAGCCGACGCGCCAGCCGTTGCGGTTCAGCGCGATCCCGAACACGAGTAGTGCGAGGTCATGCCGCTCGCCTGGTGGGCAGGCCAGGACAGCCCGCGGTCCATGGCCGTGACCCCAACCGCGGGCCAGGCTGGCCAGCCGTCCCCGGAGCAGGTTGCTGGCGAAGTGCTCCTGGGCGACGGTGACTGACCCCCGCTCCCACCGCTCACCCAACTCCTGCAGGTATGGCATCACCACGTCCCGCAGCACGGTCTCGACCGTGAAGTCGGACAGCAGCCGGTCGAACACCGCCTGCGCGGCCGGCTCGTCGAGCTCATCCAGGGCCAGTGCGAGAGCGCCGGCCCTGTCGGCCAGGCCTTCGTGACGTTCGACCGCCGCGGCTGCCGATCCGTCAGCGGCGGCAGCGCCGGCCCCATCCTCGCCCAGCGCGGCCCGGGCGGCCTCGGCGGCGGACAGACCGCCGGCGAGGTGGGCCTGCATGCGGCGGACCCGACTCTCGTCGGCCTCCGAATAGAGCCGGAACCCGCCCGCTGATCGCACCGGCTTCAGCAGGCCGTACCGGCGCTCCCAGGCACGCAGGACGTGGTCGCTGACCCCCACCCGACGGCTGAGCTCGCCGATCCGCAGCAGGCCGTCCCCTGGCTCTGTGCCCACGAACAACACTCTACAACTCTTGAACAGAACCTTGACAAGTCTCCCCGGATCGCGTCTACTTCGACCAATAGCTAGACGAACTCTAGACGGAGGTAAGACAGGTGAACAAGCTACGCGGCTTCGCCGCCGCCGCCGTGATCGCCGGCGTCACTCTCGCTGCCGGCTGCTCCGGCAGCGACACAGCCAGCCAAGCCGGCAGCGGCACCACCGGCGCCAGTCCGAGCGGAAGCCCGAGTGCGTCCGCCGGCGCTGCCGAGGCCGCCGGTCCCTTCGGTCCCAGCTGCCCGAAGCTCCCTGCCAGCGGACCGGGAAGTGCGGCGTCGCTGGCTTCCGCGCCCGTCGCAACCGCCGCCGCCCAAACGCCGGCGCTGTCCACCCTGGTCACCGCCGTGACCAGCGCCGGGCTCGCCAACACGCTGAACAGCGCCGATGGAATCACCCTGTTCGCCCCGACCAACGATGCATTCGCGAAGATTCCGAAGGCCACCCTCGCGAAGGTCCTCGCCGACAAGAAGACGCTGTCGGGGATCCTGACCTACCACGTGGTCGGAGAGCGTCGTGCTCCCACTGACCTCACCGGCGGCACCCTGCCCACGCTGGAGGGCGGCAGCGTCGCCATCGAGAAGACCGGCGACGCATACACCGTGAACGACGCCCGCGTCCTGTGCGGCAACCTCCAGACCCGTAACGCCACCGTGTACCTCATCGACACCGTGCTCATGCCCACCGCCTGATCGGGATACCGGGGCGGTTGCGGCGGACCGGCAGGGCGAGGGGGCTGCCGGTCCGCCGCCCGTTCAGCCCGTCGGTGCTGACCGCGGCTGTCGCCGACACCGCCGATACCGTGTGATAAGCCGCGAGGAGGACGGGCCGGCGAGCAGGTTGCGCACAGGCCGACCGAACCCGCACCTACCCGCAGACAAGGTTCGTACCAGCTCTCAGGTTCCGCCAGTATTGACTGAGAGTATACTCTCAGCGTAGTCTCCGGACGGTGAGCGTCCCCCTTACTCTCCTCGGCCTGCTGGAGCGCGAGCCCAGCCATGGATACGACCTCAAGCGGGACTACGACGCCCACTTCGGATGGGGCCGGTCCCTCCCGTTCGGCCAGGTCTACGCCACGCTCGCCCGGTTGGCACGAGACGGCAAGGTGTCCGCCACCGTCGAGCCGGGGGCGGGACCCGACCGGAAGCGCTACGCCATCACCGAACTGGGGACTAGGGAGGTGAACGAGTGGCTGAGGACCGCCATCGAGCCTGAGCCCCATCTGCAGACGCTGCTGTTCACCAAGGTGGTCCTCGCGCTGATCTTGGGCCGGTCGGCCCGGACCTACCTCGACACCCAGCGAGCCGCCCACATGGAGCGGATGAGGCAGCTGACCAAGCTGCGGCGCACCGCGGGCTCCGTCGAGGCCCTGCTTGCCGACCACGGTCTCTTCCACCTGGAGGCCGACCTGCGGTGGATCGACCTCACCGAGGCGCGGCTCGCCGCCATCGCCGAAGCCATCGAGAGTCATGAGGAGGTGCGGCCGTGAGCATCTCGACCCTCGGTCGGGAGGGTTACTCCGGTCCGGCGGTGGAAGGCCGCTGTCTGGTCAAGTCCTTCGGACGGACGCCCGCACTGAACGGTGCCAGCGTGGCCGTGACACCTGGCGAGATACTCGCGGTCATGGGCCCGAGCGGCTCGGGCAAGTCGACTCTGCTGCACTGCTTGGCGGGGATCTTCACCCCCGACGCCGGCGAGGTGTACCTCAACGGGCGGCGCACCGACCGCCTCGGCGAGACCAAACGCAGCGAGATGCGCCGTAGGGACTTCGGGTTCGTGTTCCAGTTCGGCCAGCTCGTGCCCGAGCTCACCGTCGAAGACAACATCGCCCTGCCCCTGCTGCTCGGCGGGAAGGCGCGCCGACATGCCTATGCGTCCGCGCGCTCCTGGCTGCCGCGCCTTGGTCTCGACGATCTCGGGCCCCGCCGTACCGGCGAGGTGTCGGGTGGCGAGGCGCAGCGGGTCGCGCTGGCCCGCGCGCTGGTCCACCATCCGAAGGTCCTCTTCGCTGACGAGCCCACCGGCTCGCTCGACTCCCTCACCGGTGAGCACGTCATGGAGCTGCTGGTGAGCCTCACCCGGGCGGAGGGCACGACCGTTGTCCTGGTCACCCACGAGGCCCGGGTGGCCGCCTATGCCGATCGCATGGTGCTCGTGCGCGACGGGCAGGTCACCGTCGCCGAGCCGCCGGCGGTCTTATCCCACTCGGCCGACCAGTCCGCTGCCCGGCCGGATCCTCCCTCGCTGGCCCACTGATGTACCGGCTCGGACTGCGGCTGGTCGCCAGGAGCGGTCGTGAAGCACTTGTCCGCCTGGTCGTCACAGCGCTGGCTGTAGGGGTGGGAGTGGCGATACTGCTCGCCGTACTCGCCGAGTTCCACGCCTTCCAGGCAACCAGCAACCGGCCGTCCTGGGAGTCGACCCAGGGCAGACCTGTGTCGAGGGCCTCGGCCACTGCGGGGACGGAGCTGTGGAACTACTCGGAGACCATTTACAAGGGCCGCTTCATCGAGCAGCTCGTCGTCGCCGCGCTGGCACCGGGAGCACCGCGCATCCCGGGCCTTACCCGCGTTCCGACGGCGGGCCAGTTCTACGCTTCGCCGGCGCTGTCCCGACTGTTGGCGACTGTCCCGGCCGACGAGCTTGGCGACCGCTTCCCCGGGCGGCAGGCCGGTCTGCTGGGCGACGCGGCGCTGTCGGGCCCCGACGAGCTGGCGATCGTGGTGGGGTCCTCGCCGTCGCAGCTTGCCGCCCGCCCCGGAACGGTCGCGGTGAGCCGGATCGCGACCGCCCCTCAGCTGATGGGAACCACGAACCTCTACCGCCTGGGTTTCGGCGTCGCGGCGGTCGTCGTCCTGTTCCCGCTCATGATCCTCATCAACACCGCCACCCGTCTCGCGGCCACGCGGCGCGAGGAACGCCTGGCCGCGCTGCGGCTGGTGGGTGCGACCCCCCGCCAGGTCAACGTGCTCGCATCGGTGGATGCGGTCGTTACCGCCTCGGCCGGGGTCGTGATCGGAGTTCTCGCCTTCCTGGCGATCCGCCCGCTGCTGGGGTCGATCTCGTTCTCGGGGGTCCGGTTCTTCGGCTACACGGTGACCCCGACGCTGCGGGGATACCTCGCCATGGTCGTGCTGGTGCCGGTGTTGGCCGCCATCAGCTCCTTGGTCTCGCTGCACCGGGTGTGGATCACTCCCCTCGGGGTCAGCCGCCGGACGGCAACCCGACCGCCGGGTTGGTGGCGGGTACTACCCATCTTCGTCGGGATACCGCTGTTCATAGCGGCGGTGGTCACCAATCCTGGCAATCCCAACGGCACTCGGGCGCTTATCGGGCTCTTCCTCATCATGGCCGGGCTGGTGCTCGGCGGGTCGTGGCTGACCATGCAGATATCGCGCGTACTGGCCCGGATGGCGCGGGGCCCGTCGGCCCTGCTGGCCGCCCGCAGGCTCTCCGACAACCCGAAAGGCGCGTTCCGGACCTCCGCCGGACTGGTCCTCGCGGTGTTCGCCGGAAGCCTCCTCGCCTGCGTCGTTCCCGCCTTTACCGCGGCCCAGTCAGAGGGGGCCGCCGCCCAGATCACGAACGTGTTGAAAGTCCCGCTGCGCGACGGGCCAGGCATGGGCGGCCTCGATCCGAAGACCGGCGGTCAGCTCATCTCCCAGCTGGACTCGCAAGCAGGCGTGACCGCCGTCCCCATCTACGCCAACCCGGAATCCGGTCCTTCCGACTCGGTCGTCAGCTGCTCCGCCATCCGGGCGCTGCCGGCACTGGGCTCCTGTGCTCCAGGGGTATCGGCTGTGCGGGCGAGCGTCGGTGGCCTGATCACCACCGACAACCCCATCTTCTTCAATACGGACCTGCCCGCCGTCACCCATTCCAGTCGCCCGGCCACCGAAAACCTGTCCGGCCTCAACATGAGCGCCCTCCTGGTGAAGACCGAGAATCCCGACACCCTGGAGCGGGTACGGACCTATCTCACCGCCTTCGAGGCCGCCTCCACCGAGACATCTCCGAGCCACTTCAAAGGGGGCGGCGGCCTGAGCGAGTGGCAGATGGGGATCCTCGAACCGGAAACCTTCGGTGAGGTGGCCCGGATCCGCACCAACGACGACAAGAACGTCGAGCGGGTCGTGCTGGCCATCGTGGCGCTGACCCTCATCGTGGCCGGGTGCAGCCTGGCGGTCAGCGTGGCGGGCAGCATGCTGGACCGCAAGCGCCCTTTCACCTTGCTGCGGCTCGCGGGCACACCGCTGAAGACCCTCACCCGGGTCGTCCTCCTGGAGTCGATCGTGCCCCTGGTGGCAGCCACCGTCGTGGCGGCCGGCGTGGCAATCGCCATCGCGGAGCCTCCGCTGCGGGCGCTGTTCACGGCGAACCTCGGCCAGCATCAGAACTTCGCCTCGGCGGCCCGTCCCGACCTCGGGTACTACCTGACCATGCTGGCCGGGCTGGCCCTGTCGGCACTGGTCGTGGTGGCCGCGATGCCGTTGTTGAACCGGATCACCCGGCCAGAGAACGCCAGGTTCGAATAGCCCGCGCCTTTCCTCCAAACCGGATCGTACCGAGCGAACCGCCAAAAGGGTTAGCCGCCGGCTGAGACGGGGGAGCCAGCGCAGAACAACGGCGGGGCGGACGTCTGGCGCGTCGGTGACTTTCGTGGCTGGGCCGACTGACGCTGGCATCACCCGATCGCCGACGGATGCGGACGAACGAGACGACGATGAGGGGATCCACCGGTCGACTGGCGGTTGCTGCGGGTCGTATCGTACGAATGCCCTTCTGAGCAGGGACGATGTGGCTTGTCGAGGGTCACAGTCGTGCATACAGAGGGCATCCGCTGGATGCGAGTTTCTCATGGGCGGGTTCGGCGGTGTTCGATGATCCGATTGTGTCGTGCGGGGTGGTCCGGGCTGGCGCTGGCGGGCGGTGGGCTGCACGAGCTGGTCGCGAGACGGTCCGTGTCGGCGGCTAGGTGGGGCCGGTGCGGGGGTGAAGGTACCGGCGTGGTGGCGGGATGGTCGCCGGCGCGGATTCGATCGACGACATGGATCTGTTGCGGCATGGGGGGATGGGTCGGTTGTTCGACGAGGTCCGGGCGCCGTCGACGTTGGGGACGTTCTGCGGTCGTTCACGTTCGGGCACGTCCGGCAGCTCGACGCGGTCGCGTCCCGGTTCTTGGCCGGGCTCGCCGGGGTGACGCCGTTGCTGCCCGGCGCCGATCAGGTGGCGTTCGTCGACGTCGATGACACGGTGCGGACCTACGGCTATGCCAAGCAGGGCGCCGGGTACGGCTACTCGGGTGAAAGGGCTGAACGCGCTGTGGCGACCGTCAGCACCCCGACGGCGGCGCCGGTGATCGCCGCCACGAGGCTGCGGGGGGGTCGGTGAACTCGGCCCGCGGAGCCGCCCGGCTGGTCGCCGACGCTCTGGCTTGCGCGAAGGCGGGGGTGCGAGCGGGCTGGTTATCTGCGGCGGATCGGCTACTACAGCCCGACGTGATCGCCGCGCGCGGGCCGGGCCGGTTCTCCGTCACCGCCGATGACAAGACGGTGACGCCGCATAGCTCGATCCCAGCGAGGGTGGCGCCATCCGCTACCGCAGGCGATCTGGGACGAGGCGAGCAGCGGTGGATCTCCGACGCCGAGATCGCCGAATGCCTTCACCGCGTTCACCGCCGCCGGCGGGCGAGCACGTGCCGCCGGCTGATCGTGCGCCGGGTCCGCGGCTCAACCGGCACCCCAGCCAGCCACGGCGAGCAAGACGAGCTGTTCCGCTGGCGTTACCACGCTGTCTTCACCGACTCCCCGCTGCCGACTGGCCGACGCCGAAGACTGCCACCGCGGACACGCCATCTCGAGCAGGTCATCGCCGACTGAAGAATCGCCCTGGCCCACCTGCCGTCCGGGAAGTTCACCGCAACGCTGCTGGCTGGTCTGCGCCGCGATCGCGTTCAACCTCACCCGCGCCGCCGGGGCAGCCGCTCGGCCTTCCACGCCCGCGCCACCACCGCACCATCCGCGGCAGCTGATCACGTCCCGCCGATCGCCCGCGCGCGCTGACTGCACCTACCGACGACTGGCCCTGGCGCCGCTGGCAAGCTGTTCACCGCGCCGGCAGCGGACCACCCGCCGCGGCCTGACCCCTACCCGCCTCGGACAGGCCGACCAGAGACGACAGTGGAAAAGCCGGACAGACCGGCGACACCCACGCCCAAAAAAAGAAGAAGGAGGGGGGCTGAGACTGGAGATGTGGTCGTTCCTGGCTCCGGCGGGCGACGCAGGCGACGTCGGGTTGGAGGGCCGCTACGAGCGGTCCGGTTCCGGCGGATCGCAGTCGGCGGGGAGTGGATCGTGGGAGACGAGGCGGACCTCGACCCGGGCCGCCGGGATGCGCTCTTGCTCGCGGGCGAGGAGGGTGATGGCCCGGACGTCGGCGACGGTGGGCCGGCTCTGGTCCAGGGCCCGCGGCCACAGGCCGGCGTAGCGAACGGCGGCGACCTCGGCCGAGTAGACCAGCGCCTGGCTGACCAGGTAGAGCAGGGCAAACATGCCCGCCACCGTGGCAAAGCTGCCGTAGACCGGCCCGGACCTGCTCACCAGCCTCGCCAGCAACGGTGGCCCGACGCTGAGTACCAGGCTCACGGTCGCGGCGCCTAGCGCGGCACTCGGCCAGAGGGCACGCAACGGCGCGGGTCGCGACAGCAGCAGCCTGGCGCCGAGCAGCAGGACGGCGAAGATGATCAGCGCCGATCCGACCGCCGCGAGGGCGCGTCCCGTTCCCGGCAGGCCGGGCAGCGCCGTGACCGCCACCGTGAGCGTGCCGACCGCCAGCGCGCCGAGCAGCAGCGTCGTCAGCATCACGAAGACCCGGATGTAGCGGGGGAAGAACCCGGCACGACTCCTCCGCGGGACGGCGGCGACGTTGTTCAGCGTTTGGTAGGCGGAGAACACGACGCCGGTCCCCGCAAACAGCAAGCCGATCAGGCCGGCGATGAACGGAACGGTCGACGTCGGCAGGCTGGACACTGCCTGCTCGACCGTGGACCGCAGCACGGGCGGCACGATCTCGTCGAAGAGGCGCCGCCGCAGCTCAGGATTCGCTGTCAGCACCCGCGAGAGGATCGCCACCCCGAGAAGCAGCAGCGGGAAGATGCTGAGGAACCCGTAGTAGGTGATAAGCGCGGCCTCCCGCCCGCCGTCGTCATCCCCGTATTTCTTGACCACCGCGTAGGGAAATCCCAGCACCCCGTGCCGGCGCTGCATGCCGTCCGCCCAGCCGAAGACCCGGTTCACCAGTGCGGTCAGGCTCCCGAAGCGCATGCCCAAGTCTCCCAATCGGCCTGCTGCCGGACTGGTCCGCCTCGGTTTCCACGGAGGTCTCCATGCCAGGATGATCGTCGGCGGAGGTGACTGCCTGGTGGCGAGGCTGCGTGCAACGTGAGGCCGCCCGGTGGCTCGGCCGCGCCGACGACACGCCTGAGTTAGTGATCGGGTCAGCGGGAACTGAAGCTGCCCGGGGGACCAGCAGGATGGTCAGGCGGGTAGGCCGGCCTGACGCTCCGGGGAGCCGTCACAAGGCATCCGGATCCTCCAGCGCGGCGTCGATGTCGTATCCGAAGGCACCCGCGACGCCGGAAGCGGCGCCGACCACCCGGCCGAGTCCGATCACCGGGGCGATGGCCAGCAGCACCGCGGTGATCTCGTTTTCAGTCGCGCCCACCGCCAGCGCCTGGCTGCTGCTCCATTCCAGGCAGACCTCGGGCGCTCCGATCGCCGCCAGCACCCCGACCCGCACCAGCGCTGAGGTCTTCGGATCCAGAGCCCGGACACCAGGTGGACTGAGCACGAGCCCGGCCTGATCGCCGACGAACCCCTCGTCGACGACCGCCAGCCTCCGCAATATCTCCTGGTATCTCACCGCCCGGCCCTCGGTCCGCGCTCTCCGCCCGCGCCGCCGCCTCCCGCCCGGCCGGGCTTTGTGCCCTTATCGTCGGCACGCGAAGGCGGCCTCGGCATCACCCTGATATGGGTACGTACCGGATCGGCGCCCCGCCGTGGAGACATCGCGGGGCCGGCGGCCGGACGCATCCGGCGGTCCAGCCCTACCGGGCCAGCTCTTCGAGCGTGCGGCGGCGCTGGCGTTTCCCGAAGATCGCGACCATGGCGGCGGGGAGAAGAGCGCCCGGCATGGTGATCAGCAAGATCCAGGCCAGCGGCGCGGCCGCGGTGAAGACCACTCCGCTGAGGAGGACGCCGCCCCAGGCGCCGACGTGGCCCACGCCGTCGGTCCAGCCGGTGCCCAGCGAGCGCATCCGGGTCGGGTAGTTGCTGGGTATGTACACCCACATGCTGAACTGCCACAGCGTGGTGCCGACGGTAGCCACGACGAAGAAGGCGGCCAGGGCCGGGGTGTTGTGCGAGGCGTAGACGCCGAACCAGCCGCCGGCGAACATGATGGCGCCCGCGAGTTGAGTGTACTTGCGCTCGATCCGGTTACCGAGAAATGCGTTGAGCAGGTAGACGACGGCAGAGACCGCCGCGGCCCAGGCGGCAAGGGCGAATATGAAGCTCGCGCTGTAGTGGCGACTTTCGCTGAGGAACAAGAAGCGGTAGCCCACACTGCCAAAAACGATGCCGCCGTAGCCGAGCACCATAACCATCAGCAGGAATAGGGTGACAAGCACGTACTGCCGGCCGAACGGCGCCAACCATCTTGTCTTCTCCTCGGCCACCACCTGGTGAGGAGTGAGGTCGGGCTCCGGCAGTACGGGGTGGCGTCGCCTGACCCGCGCCTCCATGCGCTCCACGATTGTGCGCGCCCGGTCGCGGCGCTCCCTGGCCTCCAGCCAGCGCGGCGACTCAGCCCGGATCCACCGCTCGGAGTTGATGATCGGGTCTGATCGTCCTTCGTGATTTTGTTTGGTGGGTGGGCGTGAAGGTGTCGCCGGTCAGTCCGGCTCTTCCACTGGTGGTCCTGGTCGGGGCCTGTCGGGGCCGGGGTGGACGGGTCAGGCCGTGGCGGGTGGTCGCGCTGCCGCGGCGGTGAAGAGGGCTTGCCAGGCGGGCTGCCAGGGCCAGTTGGTGGGTAGGTGCAGGGTCAGCCGGCGGGCGGAGCGGGCGAGCCGGGCCGGGACGGTGATCAGCTGGGCGGCGGATGGTGGCGGTGGTGGCGCGGGCGTGGACAGGCCGAGGCGAGGCGCGCCGGCGGCGCGGGTGAGGTTGAACGCGATCGCGGCCAGGACCAGCCAGGCGGCGTTGGCGGTGAACTTCCCGGACGGTAGGTGCGCCAGGGCGGCAGTTCTTCAGGTCGGCGATGACCTGCTCGATGATGGCGTGTCCGCGGTGGCAGGCTTCGGCGTGCGGCCAGCGGCAGCGGGGAGTCGGTGAAGGCAGCGTGGTAACGCCAGGCGGTGAACAGCTCGCCTTGCTCGCCGTGGCTGGCTGGACGGTGGCGGGGTTGAGCCGGCGGACCCGGCGGACGATCAGCCGGGCGGCCACGTGCTCGGCCCGCCGGCGGCCGGTGAACGCGGTGAACGGAACTTCGGCGATCTCGGCGTCGGAGATCCACTGCTGCTCGGCCTCGTCCCAGATCGCCTGCGGGTAGCGGATCGGCCGCCCACCCCTCGCTGGGGATCGAGCTGATTGCGGCGGTCACCGTCTTGGTCATCCGGGCGGTGACGGAGAACCGGGCCCCGGCCCGGCGGGCGGCGGCGATCACGTCGTGGCTGTAGAAGGCCGAGTCCGCCCGCACGATAACCAGCCCGCCCGCACCCGCCGCCTTCGGCGCAAGCCAGAGCGTCGGCGACCAGCCGGGCGGCTCCGCGGGCGGAGTTCACCGACCCCCGCCGCAGCCTCGTGGCGGCGATCACCGGTGCCGCGGTCGGGGTGCTGACGGTCGCCAGCAGCGCGTTGAGGCCCTTGCACGCCGGAGTAGCCGTATCCGGCGCCCTGCTTGGCATAGCCGTAGGTCCGGCGGATCGTGTCATCGACATCGAGGAACGCGACCTGTCCGGCGTCGGGCAGCAACGGCGTCACCCCGGCGAGCCCGGCCAGGAACCGGGATGCGACCGCATCAAGCTGCCGGACGTGCCCGAAGGTGAACGACCGCAGGAACGTGCCCAACGTCGACGGCGCCCGGACCTCGGTCGAACAACCGGCCCATGCCGCCGTGCCGCAACAGGTCCATGTCCTCGATCGAGTCCGCACCGGCGACCATCCCGGCCACCAGCGCCGGTACCTTCACCCCGGCGCCGGCTCCACCTGGCACGCCGAGACGGACCGCCTGCTCGGCCATCTCCTGCAGGCCGCACCGCCGCGCCAGCGCCAGCGCGGGAGCCAGCCCGGCGCACGACACGAGATTCGGATCATCGAACACCGCCGAGAGCGCCGCGGCGGCGTGAGAAACTCGCATCCAGCGGATGCCCTTCTGTATGGACGACTGTGACCCTCGACAAGCCACATCGTCCCTGCTCAGAAGGGCATTCGTACGTCACGACCCGCAGCAACCCGCCAAGTCAACCGGTGGATCCGGGCTCAGGCATCCGCCAGAACAGCACCAGTGCGACCAGGATGTTCAGCCCGGCCAGCAGCCACAGGTAGCGCCGGTATTCTCCAGGGATCCAGTAGTGCGGGATGAGGCTGGCAAGGACGGTGGCGAGCAGGAAGATGGCGAGCGCCTGTGCGCCCATGATCACCTTGGTCCGGACCGCCGGCCCCATGATCTCGGTCATGTACACGACGTTGATGGCGAGGTATCCGGCGAACCCCAGGGTCTCGGTGATCGAGAGGGCCAACAGCGCCGGATAGTTCGTCACGTACCCGAACGGCCAGATGAAGATCCCGGCCAGCACCGAGGACAGGATCAGTGCCTTGCGCCGGCCGATCTTGTCGGAGAGCCAACCGATCGCGTAAGCACCGATCAAGATGCTGATCCCCGTCTCCAGGGCGTACAGCACCGAATATTCGAATGGCGTTATGACGCGGTGCGGCAGCCATATGAACGGGTACAGCCTGGCGCTGATCCCGTCGGCCGAGGCCGCGCACGCCCAACCCACCTGCACGAGCAGGGCAAGCTCCCAGGCCATCCTGCTCACGGGCAGCCGGTCAATCCGGGCGGCCATCTCTCCAGGAATGACCTGAGAGGTGCCGCCCGCGCCGGTCCGGACTTCCGACCTGTCTCCCGCCATGAAGTCTCCTCGGTGCATTCTTGCCGCTAGCGCGACTAGGGCGGCGCGGCCCGGCGTCGGCACGGGGCTCTGTCTCGGAGGCCAGCGTGGCGCACGCCGGGCCGCCGCCGGCAGGGCCGCTTGGTACGGCCGTCTTAAACGGCACGCAATGCCGTAGGTCCTCGCGCGCTGACGTTGAGGCGCGACCGTCGCGTTTCCGTCCCGTGGTGGAGGGCCGTCGGTACCGCCCGGCGTAGCTCTAGCCGACTCGTTGTCGCTTGACCACTCTGCGTCGTCAGCCGATGATGAAACGGCCAGCCACGGGGGTACGAGGGGCACTCGCGGGTCATGACTGACACCGGCATCCGGGAGCGACCCGGCCAGGTTGGGGACGAAGCTGAGCCGGTGTTCGATGCGCTGGTCGGCAAGCTGCGCATTCCCTCTGTCCGACCAGGGTCGGTCAGGCGGGTCTCGCTGAGTGAGCGGCTGGCGCGAGAGGTCTCCCGTCCGATCGTGTCGGTCGTCGCTCCGGCTGGCTACGGGAAGACGACGCTGCTCGCGCAGTGGGCGGAGCACAGCGGCCGGGCGGTGGCGTGGGTCTCGGTAGACGAGCAGGACAACGACCCGAAGGTGCTACTCGGCTACGTGGCCAGGGCGCTGGATGCGGTGCAGCCGGTCGCCCGGCCGGTGTTCGACGCGCTGGCGTCTCCCGGCAGCTCCGTGCCCGGCTCGGTCGTGCCGCGCCTCGGCAACGCCTTCGCCGCGATGACGGTGCCGGTGCTGCTGATCCTGGATGACGTGCATCTGCTGCGCAGTTCCGAATGCCGGGCCGCGCTCTCGGTGCTGGCCGACCACGTGCCGCCCGGTGGGCGGCTGGTGCTGGCTGGGCGTGATCAGCCGCCGCTTCGAATCGCGCGGCTGCGCGCGGAGGACAAGATCGCCGAGATCGGTCCGGCGGAGCTCGCGCTGACGCGCGAGGAAGCGGGCTTGCTGTTGCGCGACGCCGAGGTGATCCTCGACGAGGAAGACCTGACCGACCTACACCGGCGGACCGAGGGATGGGCGGTCGGGCTGTACCTGGCGGCGCTGTACCTGCGAGAAGGCGGCTCGCTGCCGGACGCGGCGGCGTCCTTCGCTGGCAGCGACCTGTTCGTGAGCGAATACCTGGAGTCAGAGTTGTTGGCCCGGATCTCGCCGGGACAGCGGAAATTCTTGACACGGGCTGCGGTCCTGGAACGAATGACCGGGTCGCTCTGCGAGGCGGCACTGGGCCTGCCCGGATCCAGCCGGACGCTGGCCGAGCTTTCCCGGTCGAACATGCTGCTGGTGCCGCTGGATCATCGCGGGGAGTGGTACCGCTATCACCACCTGTTCCGCGACATGCTGCGCGCCGACCTGGAGCGCCGCGAGCCCGGGCTGGCTCCCGCCATGCGGCGCCGCGCGGCCGCCTGGTATCTGCAGCACGATCAGCCCGAGGAGGCGTTGGAGTACTCCCTCCTGGCCGGTGATGTCGAGACCGTCGCCCGCCTGGTGGAGACGCTGTGGCGTCCGCTCTACGTCCGAGGCCGGACCGCGACCCTTCAGCGCTGGTTCAGCTGGCTGGAGAATCGGGGGGGAATCGACGGACGGCCGCTTGTAGCCATGAATGCCGCGTTCCTGGCTGAGATGACAGGGCACCCGGTGCGGGCTGAGCGGTGGGCAAATGCGGTCGACCGCTGGCAGTACCTGGGCGGCAGCGTCCCCTTTGACGCGTACACCGAGGCGATGGCGGCCACACTCCGGGCCATCCTGTGTCGCCGCGGCGTGGAGCAGATGCGTGCCGACACCGACGAGGCCGCGCGGAAGTTCGCGGCGGCGAACTCCGCGTTGGTGACCGTGACTCCGCTCTTGCAGGGAATGGCGCGGGTCCTGTGCGGTGACCTCGACGCCGGCGATGCGTTCTTCTCCGAAGCTGAGGGCATCGAAGAGGGACGCAGTGGCCCTGAAGTACTCGCAGTCACCCTCTGTGAACGGTCGCTGGTGGCGATGGCACGCAAGCAGTGGAACCGGGCCGAAGTTTTCGCCGGCCAAGCGCGTGCTCGTCTGGTCCGAGCCGGGATCGAGGACTCGTACGGCGCAGCCCTGACCAGCGCCGCGCAAGCCCGTGTCGCGGTGCACCGCGGAGACGTCCCTTCGGCACGCCGGGAACTAATGAATGCCTTGCGCCTGCGATCCCTGATGACCTACGCGCAGCCCCATTGGGCAGTCCAGCTCCGGATTGCGCTCATCCGCGTTGACCTCGCACTGAGCGACGTGGCCGGGGCCAGGACGCTCATGCGGGAGATCAACGAGATACTCAAGCGACGGCCGGACCTGGGCACCTTGGTTGGCGAAGCTCAGGAGCTCCGCGCCAGGCTCGCCGCCGAGCGTGCCCCCAGCGCCGCCGGAGCCTCCTCCCTGACCGGCGCCGAGCTCCGCCTGCTCCCGATGCTGTCCACCCACCTGCGGATGCACGAGATTGCCGCCGAGATGTACTTGTCTCCGCACACGGTCAGAGCACAGGGCAAGTCGATCTACCGGAAACTCGGCGCCGCCAACCGCGGCCAGGCCGTCGCCCGGGCTCGGGAACTCGGCCTCCTCGACGGCTGAGCCTGGATCCACCGACCGGGATTCGTGAATTGGGCTGGTTCGCGTTCTGATCTTGTTTGGGAGGGTGGGCGTGGTGGTGTCGCCGGTCTGTCCGGCTTTTCCACTGTCGTCCTGGTCGGGCCTGTCCGAGGCGGGGTAGGGGTCAGGCCGCGGCGGGTGGTCCGGTGCCGGCGGCGGTGAACAGGGCTTGCCAGGCGGGCCGCCAGGGCCAGTCGGTCGGTAGGTGCAGGGTCAGCCGGCGGCCGGAACGGGCGAGCCGGGCCGGGACGGTGATCAGCTGCCGGCGGATGGTGGCGGTGGTGGCGCGGGCGTGGAAGGCCGAGGCGGCTGCCCCGGCGGCGCGGGTGAGGTTGAACGCGACCGCGGCGCAGACCAGCCAGGCAGCGTTCGCGGTGAACTTCCCGGACGGTAGGTGGGCCAGGGCGGAGTTCTTCAGGTCGGCGATGACCTGCTCGATGATGGCGTGTCCGCGGTGGCAGGCTTCGGCGTCGGCCAGCGGCAGCGGGGAGTCGGTGAAGGCAGCGTGGTAACGCCAGGCGGCGAACAGCTCACCTTGCTCGCCGTGGCCGGCCGGGGCGGTGCCGGGGTTGAGCCGGCGGACCCGGCGCACGATCAGCCGGGCGGCCACGTGCTCGGCCCGCCGGCGGCCGGTGAACGCGGTGAACGGCACTTCGGCGATCTCGGCGTCGGAGATCCACCGCTGCTCGGCCTCGTCCCAGATCGCCTGCGGGTAGCGGATGGCCGCCCACCCCTCGCTGGGGATCGAGCTGATTGCGGCGGTCACCGTCTTGGTCATCCGGGCGGTGACGGAGAACCGGGCCCCGGCCCGGCGGGCGGCGGCGATCACGTCGTGGCTGTAGTAGGCCGAGTCCGCCCGCAGGATAACCAGCCCGCCCGCACCCGCCGCCTTCGCGCAAGCCAGAGCGTCGGCGACCAGCCGGGCGGCTCCGCGGGCCGAGTTCACCGACCCCCGCCGCAGCCTCGTGGCGGCGATCACCGGCGCCGCCGTCGGGGTGCTGACGGTCGCCAGCAGCGCGTTGAGCCCTTTCACGCCGGAGTAGCCGTACCCGGCGCCCTGCTTGGCATAGCCGTAGGTCCGGCGGACCGTGTCATCGACGTCGACGAACGCCACCTGATCGGCGCCGGGCAGCAACGGCGTCACTCCGGCCAGCCCGGCCAGGAACCGGGACGCGACCGCGTCGAGCTGCCGGACGTGCCCGAACGTGAACGACCGCAGGAACGTCCCCAACGTCGACGGGGCCCGGACCTCGTCGAACAACCGGCCCATCCCCCCATGCCGCAACAGATCCATGTCGTCGATCGAATCCGCGCCGGCGACCATCCCCGCCACCAGCGCCGGTACCTTCACCCCCGCACCGGCCCCACCTGGCGCGCCGACACGGACCGTCTCGGCGACCAGCTCGTGCAGGCCGCACCGCCGCGCCAGCGCCAGCGCCGGAGCCAGCCCGGCGCACGACACGAGGTTCGGATCATCGAACACCGCCGAGGTCGCCGCGGCGGCGTGAGAAACTCGCATCCAGCGGATGCCCTTCTGTGTGGACGACTGTGACCTTCGACAAGCCACATCGTCCCTGCTCAGAAGGGCATTCGTACGATACGACCCGCAGCAACCGCCAGGTCGACCGGTGGATCCGGGCTGAGCCTAGACGGTATGGCGTGACCGGCTCGTGCCTGAGGCGGTTGCGGGCCGGGGCCTCGCTCACGCAATTTCGTGGGTTGCCGGGCAGGGCTGCCTGCTCGGCCTATCCGACATGCGTGGGAGGCCCCGGTGCTTAGTGAGCGTACGAGCGTTGGTCTGGACGTGCACGCCCGATCGGTGGCGGCAGCGGCGATCGACGGTGTGACCGGGCGAGGTGCGTGCAGGCGACGGCTAAGGCCGGCGCATGATCACATCCGGTCGTGGATCGCGGACGCTGCCCGGTCCGGTCGCGGTGACCTATGAGGCCGGTCCGACCGGGTTCGGGCTGTATCGGGCGCTGACCGCGGCTGGGGTCCGGTGCGTGGTCGCCGCGCCGTCGAAGCTGCACCGTCCATCGGGTGATCGGGTGAAGACCGACGCGAAGGACGCGGTGCACCTGGCCCGGCTGCTGCGCCTGGGCGAGCTGACAGCGGTCACGGTCCCGAGCGTCGATCAGGAGGCGGCGCGGGATCTGGTCCGGGCCCGGGAGGACTGCCGCGGTGATCTGATGCGGGCCCGGCATCGGCTGTCCAAACTGCTGCTGCGCCAGGGGCATCGTCTACTCCGGCGGGCAGGCCTGGACCGGCGCGCACGACCGCTGGCTGCGCCAGCAGCGCTTCGACGGCGACGCAACGCAGCTGGCGTTCGAGTCCGACTACGACAGCCGTGCTGAGCGTGACCGCGCGCCGGCGACCGGCTGGACACGGCGATCGCCGAGATGGCCGGCGACAGCGAATTCACCCCGGTGGTGCGCCGGCTGGGCTGCCTGCGCGGGATCTCGCACGCTGACCGCGTTCGCGCTCGGCCGTCGAGATCGGCGACTGGCACCGCTTCACCGGCAACAGCATCGGCTCTTTCGTCGGCCTGGTCCCGTCCGAGTACTCCTCCGGCGCGTCCCGGGTGCAGGGCTCGATCACCAAGACCGGCAACACCCACGCCCGCCGCCTGCTGGTCGAAGCCGCCTGGCACCACCGCGCCCGCTACGCGCCCGGCAAGACCATGCGCGACCGGTGGGAACTGGCCCCACCCGCCGCCCGTGCCCGCGGCGACGCTGGGTAACCGTCGACTGCACGAGCGTTGGGTCAGGTTCAACCTCCGCTGCAAACGCCCGGTCATCGCCAACGTCGCCATCGCCCGCGAACTCGCCGGCTGGTGCTGGTCCCTGGCCGTCATGGACTGACCGCGGGCCACCGGAGACCGCTTCGTCCACGCCGCGGCAGTGGCAGCGCGTGGAGCGACCCGCGACGCAGCTATGAGCAGCCGAACGTCACTCGACGGCCGGCCACGCTCGACCCTAGACACGCGGTGCAGCTCCCGCCGAACAGCCCGTCCTGCGGTAACCAACCCGCGCATATCAGCCTGACCGCGCGTCGCCAACGACACGCTCACCACCACGGCAACGACGAAGCAGAGGCGCCCGCCCGGACCAATCCGGACGGGCGCCTCACCCTGCCCCTTGACAGGAAGTCACTCCATATCAGCTGCCGAGCAGGCCGAGCGCCGTTGCTCGCTGCACCGCATCGTTTCGAGAGGAGACACCCAGCTTGCGGTAGATCGCCTTGATCTGCGTCTTGACCGTGTGGCTCGAGAGGAACAACCGCTTCGCAATCCTGTCAGCGGTCAGATGCGTTTGCAGGTAGGGAAGCAGTCGCAGCTCGGCCGGGGTCAGCGGCAGGGTGCCGCTTGGTTGCGCGACCGCGCTGGAGGCAAGGACACTGCGGAAGTCCTTGACCTCATCCACCAGGGTTCCGAGGTTCGGGCGGTGGGTCAGGGTGTCGTCGATTTCCCGCAAGAGTTGACGGACAGTCACCAGATCGGCGATGGCCAGGTAGACCTTGGCCAGCTGCAGCCGCACCCGGACGGCAAGGTACGGCAGCAGGTAGGTAGCTGACGGGCGCGCCCGCATCGCCCGGTCGAGCTGTCGGTGCGCCTCGGTCAGGTCACCCCTGTGTACGGATAGCCTGGCGGCGCCGGCAAAGGCCGAGATGGTGAACACGAAGTCGTCCATCCGTCCTTCTTCGATCATGGCCAGCGCGGTCCCGAGCCGGTCGGCCGCCTCCGCCCACTCTTCCCGCTCCATGGCAAGCCAGGCGAGCTGGGCCTCGCAGCTGACCGCGTTGTCAGAGTTGTTCATCGTGGCGGCGGCGGACGCTTCGGCAAACAGGCGGCGGGCCTCGTCCGGGCGGCCGGAGAGCAGCTGCGCCTCGGCCAGCAACCACAAGGCGGTGTCCCGGTGCGGGCTCCACGCGGGCTCCTGCGCCACGGCGAAGCTCGCGTCAGCCACCATCCGCTCCGGGCCGGTCGCACACATCAATGCCCGCACCATGGCCCGGGCGGAGTCGAAGGAGGCTGTGCCATCCACCGGCACCGGTTCGGACGACGCAGCGTCGACGACCGCCGCCCAGCGCATCGCCCCGGTCGTATCGCCGGTGATCACGCTGGCGAGGCACACATGCACCGCGAGCGGTGGATAGCGTTCGATGTTCACATCGCCGATCGTGCGGCACCAGCGCTGGAGCGTTGACACGTCGCCGGCCCGGCAGAGCTGCCCGGCCAGCTTCGTCACCAGCCGCGCCGTGCGGTCCCGGTCACCGGTGAGCAACAGGTGCTCGACGGCGAGCATCGGCGCGCCGTTGGACTCGTACCAGTCGGCGGCCCGCCGGTGCAGTGTCGGGATGAGGTCAGGTTCGGTGCGGCGAAGCTCCCCGAGCAGGAACCCGCGGAACAGGCCGTGATAGCGGTACCACTCCCGCCGCCGGTCGAGCGGAGTCAGGAACAACCCGTGGGCCTCGATGCGGCGCAGCTGTATAGCCGCAGCCGACGAACCCAGGACGGCCTCGCACAACGGACCTGAAAGCTGGTCGAGCACGGCTGTACGCCGCAGGAACCGCTGGATGGCCTTGGGCTGCCGGATCAGGATCTCCCGATACAAGTAGTCGGCAACGTACCGGTCGTCACCGGCGACGGTAGCGGCCCGGCCCTGGCCCTCCTTCTCGATCAGGGCGGCGAGGTAGAGGCCGACCGGCCAGCCTTCGGTCCGTTCCGCGACCGCCGCCGCCAGCTCGAACGGCACGCTGACCCGCGCGTGGGAGAAGAGCTGCTGAGCGCCGGCCGCATCGAGAGCCAGGTCGTCGACCCCGAGCTCGAGGGCGTCTCCCGAGACCCGAAGTCGTGGCAGGTGTGGCTGCTCGGAACGGCTTGCGGCAGCGAGCTGGGATCCATCGGGAATCGCCGAGATCACCACGCCCAGTACGTCGTGGCAGGCTGGCGACCGCAACTCGTGAAGATCATCGAGCATGAGGACGAACGGCACCGGGGTCCCGTGCAGCTCCGCGGCCAGCCGCGGGGCTGCGCGTCCCAGCACCGACCCGCGCAGGTCGCCGACCTCGTCCATCAGGTCATGGCTGGCCAGGCCGACCCGGCAATATGCGGCCGCCAGCGTGGCGAGCAGGACCGCGGGATCATCGTCGAACCTGTCCAGAGACACCCAGGCCACGCGGCGACTCTCGGTGGCCGCCCAGTTCGCCAGGAACGTCGACTTGCCATAACCCGCCGGCGCCGTGACCGCGACGAAATGGCAACCGCTCGAACGGGCGGCCTCGATGAGGTGGTCGCGGCCTACCGCGTCTGGGCGCGCTGGCGGAACGGAGAATTTGGCGTCCAGCAGCGACTGACCGAGCCCGGGAGCCGGCCAGTCCGGTAGGTGAAGGTCCACCTTCCCGGCCGGACCTTCACCTGTGAATGCATCAGCCTCGCGCTGTGTCGTGGTGAATACAGGCATCGCGTCCTCCCGCCAGGACACAGCGACGCACCTGCCGGCCATGGCGGTCACCAGCTGCGGTTCTCTTCGGTGATCGCCGCCGATCCGTGCCTCCCCGACGTTCGCCATGATTGCTGTCGCGGCAACCGGCGGCATGCCCCACCGTGGGCTATTGCCGGAAGCCCCCGTGGACACGATGACCAGCCGGGTCCGCCGTGCCGGGTGGCGGGCGTTGACCGAGCAGGTGGTGTTCGCCGTCCCACATTCGCTGGTACGGCCCGCCGGCGTGGCGGAGCTGCCGGTGGGTGCCTTGCTCGGCGATCCTCCCGCGGTCGAGGACCACGATGTGGTCGACCTGGTCCAGCCCGTCGGGCTGGTGGGTGATGAGCAGGACCGAGCGGTTCCGGGTCGCGTGCAGCAGGTCCGTCATGAGTGCCTGGCGGCTGCCGGGATCCAGGTGAGCGGTGGGCTCGTCGAGGATCAGCAGGGCCGGGTCGGCCAGGAACGCCCGGGCCAGCGCGAGCCGCTGCCGCTCGCCGCCGGAGACGGCCGCGCCGTGGGCACCGACCGGGGTGTTCCAGCGGCGCGGCAGGGACCTGATCCACGGCAGCAGCCGGGCGCGGGCCGCGGCGTCCTCGAGTTCCTCGTCGGTGGCATGGGGTCGGGCGAGCCGGAGGTTGTCGCGGATGGTCGCGTCGAACAGGTGCGGATCCTGCGGGCACCCGCCGATGACCGACCGGATGTCATCGGCCGCATAGCTGGCCAGGTCGTGGCCGTCGAGCAGGGCGGTGCCGCCGCTGAGTTCGCGGAATCGCATCAGCACCGCCGCGACGGTGGACTTGCCGGAACCATTGGCGCCGACCAGCGCCACCCGCCGCCCGGGCGGCAGGTCCAGGCTGACCCGGTCCAGGGCGGGCGACCCGTCCGGCCGGTACCGCACGGTTGCGTCGCGCAGCTGAATGCCGAACGGACCGGATGGGAGCGCTCGCGGACGGGCTGGATCGCGCACGGGGTCGGGCGTATCGATGACGGCGACGATCCGGCCCGCGGCGACGCGGGCCTGGCCCAGCTGGACGGCGGCGGCCGGCAGCGCAGTGACCGCCTCGAACGCAGCCAGCGCGGTCAGGGTGAGCACTGCCAGCGGCACGCGCGTCAGCGTCCCGGCCCCGGTGGCTGCGACGCCCAGCAGCAGGACTCCCCAGACGGTCAGGCCGGTGACCACGTTCATCAGTCCGGTGCCCAGGGCGGAGGCCGCCGCGGTCCGGCCCTCCAGCCGGGTCAGCTCGGCATCGGTCGCGTCCGCGCGGGCCAGCGCGCTGTCGTCGGCGCCGAAGGCCTGCAGATCGGCCGCCCCGTCGAGGAGATCGGTGACGGTGGCGGCAAGCCGGCCCCGGGTCGGCGCCACCGCGCGGGCGGCCCTGCTGGCCACCGCGGCCCCGGCCAGCGGCACGACGATGCCGGCGACAAGCAGCCCGGCGGCGAGCACGGACGCGGCCGGGATGAGGATGAACAGGCACACCACCACCGCGCCGCCGCCGACCAGGACAGCGGCGAGGACCGGCGTGACGCAGCGGATGAACAGGTCCTGGGTGGCGTCCACGTCGGAGATCAGCCGGGCGACCAGGTCCCCGGACCGGAACACCGCCACCCCGGCCGGCGCCAGCGCCTCGAGCCGCCGCCAGATCCCCACCCGCACCTGCGCCAGCACCCGGAAGGCGACGTCGTGGGAGGCCAGCCGTTCCAGGTAACGGGACACGCCCCTGCCGATGCTCAGCGCGCGTACCGCTACCACCGCGGCGGAGATCGCGATGATGGCGGGATGCTGGGACGCCCGGGCCAGCAGGAACCCGGAGACCGCGAGCAGGGCGACGCCGCAGCCGGTGGCGGCGGCGCCGGCCGCAACCGCGCCCAGCAACCTGCCGCGCAGCGGATGGGCCATCGTCAGCAGCCGCACCAGCGGCGGCCGCCCGTCCTGGAGCAGGTCGCCGGGCACGGGTCCGGCCGTCATCGGCCCGCCGCCATGACGAGCGCGCCGGCCGGCCGGCAGGCGGTGTCCGCGAGCCTGCCTTCGAGGGTGATGACCTGGCTGGCGGCGACGGTGTCCAGGTGCCGGTGAGTCGCCATGACGATCGTGCGACCAGCCATCGGCCCGCGGAGGACGCCGTCGATCTCGGCGGCGGCGGCAGGGGCGAGATGAGCGGTCGGCTCATCGAGCAGCAACAGCGGGGCGTCCCGGAGGAACGCCCGGGCCAGGGCGAGCTGCTGCCGCTGGCCGGCTGACAGCTCGGCGGCCCGCTCGCCCAGCGGGGTGTCATAGCCGCGCGGGAGCGCCTCGATGAACGCTGCCGCTCCGGCCAGGCTGGCAGCGTCCTCGATCGCGGCCCTTGATGCGGCGGGCCGGCCGAGAGCGATGTTGTCGGCCACCGACCCGCTGAACAGCCGCGGATGCTGAGGCACCCAGGCGAGCTGGGCACGCCAGGCCTCGACGGGCACGGCGGCGAGGTCGATTCCGTCGACGCGAATGGCTCCCGACGCCGGTTCGACGAACCGCAGCAGCAGTCGGAGCACTGTGGTCTTGCCGGCTCCGCTCGGCCCGGTGAGCATGATGAGCTCCCCCGGCTCGATGGTGAGGCTGAGCCGGCCCAGCGCGGGCAGCCCCCGGCTCGGATAGGACACGGTCACCCTGCTCAGGCTCATCGTGGCCGAGCGCAGGTCGGGAACTCGCGCCGTACCGCCCGTGGCCGCGCAGGTCTGCGGCGGCGGGGAGGTTTCGAGGATCTGGAAGATGCTCTCGGCGGCAGCGGTGCCCTCGGCGCTGGCGTGGTACTGGGCGGCCACCGCCCGCAGCGGCAGGTACGCCTCCGGAGTGAGCAGCAGCACCAGCAGTGCCGCCTGGTACGGCATGTGCCCGTACAGCAGTCGAAGCCCGGTCTCGACCGCGACCACAGCCGTGGCCAGAGCCGCGGACAGCTCCAGCACCAGCGCGGACAGGAACGCCACCCGCAGCGTCGCCATCGCCGCGGACCGGTGCTCGCCGGTCACCTTGGCAATCACCTGCTCCTGGAACTTCGCCCGGCCGAACGCCTTGAGCGTGGGCAGGCCCTGCACGACGTCCAGGAAATGCCCGCTGAGCTGGGCCAGTAGCCGCCACTGGCGGCCGGTCTGCGCCCTGGTGTGCAGGCCGACCAAGGCAGCGAACAGCGGGATCAGCGGCAGCGTGATCGCGATGACGAGACCGGAAATCCAGTCGGTGGCGGTCACCGTCACCACCACGGCCGCCGGGACCAGCACGGACAGGACCAGCTGCGGTAGATACCGCGCGAAGTAGGGATCCAGCCCGTCCAGCCCCCGGGTCGACTGGGCGGCGATCTGGCCGGGCTGCTGCCCGCCCAGCCACGCCGGGCCCAGCCGCAGGCAGTGCTCGATCAGCTTGCGCCGCAGCTGCGACTTGACCCGCGCGGCGGCCCGAAGCGCCGCGGC
Organism: uncultured Actinomycetota bacterium; assembly: GCA_963728945.1. Lineage (GTDB taxonomy): Bacteria > Actinomycetota > Actinomycetes > Mycobacteriales > CADCTP01 > CADCTP01. Next base: position 1,162,548 of record CAVSMA010000001.1, read on the forward strand.
CTCCCCGCCGTAGGCCGCGGCGCCACGGGCCGCCACCACCAGGACCAGCGCCAGCAGGCTCCCGGCCAGAGCCGCCGCGTCGACGCCGACCGCGGCGGCCGCGAGCGCGTGGGCGAGCAGCGCCGCCTGGACCACGATCAGCCCGGTCACGGCGAGGCCGGACAAGACCGCGACGATCAGGAAGCTCCTGGCCGCCCGCGCATGCCGCAACAGCCTCGGGTCGACAGCCCGCATGGCCTGGCCGCGTCAGCCCGCCGGGTCGTGCCAGACGTCCCGTCCCGGTAGCAGCCGGTCGGCCTCCTTCGGCCCCCAGCTCCCCCGGGCGTACGGGTGCACGGGAACCACGTCGCCGAGCACCGGGTCGACGATCTCCCAGGCGGCTTCGACGGTGTCCTGGCGGGCGAACAGCCACCGGTCCCCGTCCAGCGCCGCTCCGATCAGCCGGTCGTAGGGCCGGATGTCCGCGCCGGGCCGCTGGGCGAAGACGAGCTGCTCGGCCAGCGGCTCCCAGCCGGCGCCCGGCTTCTTGCCCTGCAGTGTGAAGCTGACCGCGGTCTCCGGCCAGATCCGGAAGGTGAGGTTGTCAGCAGGATATTCGGGCTCGATGCCGAACACGTCGTGCGGCGGGTCCTTGAACGTGACCGTGACCTCGGTGGCGGTGACCGGCATGGTCTTGCCGGCCCGGATCACGATCGGTACGCCGGCCCAGCGCCAGGTGTCGGCGGTCAGCCTGACCGCGACGTAGGTCTCGGTGGTCGAATCCGAGGCGACGCCGTCCACCGCGTGGTAGCCCTCGTACTGGCCGCGGACCGTGTTCTCCGGGGTGAGCGGGCTTAGCGCCTGCACCAGCTGGTGCTTGGCATGCCGCCAGCTCGCAAGGCCGCGGCCGGATGGAGGTTCGGCCAGGACGGTGGCGAGCACCTGGAGCATGTGATTCTGCAGCACATCCCGGATCGCGCCGGTCCGGTCGTAGAACCGGCCGCGGTCGGCCACATCGAATGCCTCGGACATGGTGATCTGGATGGAGTGCACGTACTTGTTGTTGAGCAGTGGTTCGATGACGGAGTTGGCGAACCGGACGAACAGCACGTTCTCCACGGGATCGAAGGCCAGCCAGTCGTCGACCCGGAAGATGGCCTCCTCCGGGAAATGCTGGTGCATGGTGTCATTCAGTTGCCGGGAGGAGGCCAGATCGGTGCCGAACGGCTTCTCCACCATCACCCTGGCGCCGCCGGCCCGGTCGGCTCCGGCGATGCCCTGCGCGATCCGCCGGAACAGCACTGGCGGCACCTCGAGGTAGTAGAGCACCTTCTGACCGGAGCCGATCTCGTCCGACATGGCCTTGTAGGTGGCGTCGTCGCCGAGGTCCCCGTCCACGTACCGCAGCATGCTCAGCATCTTCACCGCGTCGGGGTCGGCGGGGTCCATCCCGTTCAGCTTCAGCGACGCGGCGGCATAGTCGCGGAACTGCTCGAGGCCCCAGCCGCTCTTGGCCACCCCGATCACGGGGACGTCCAGGACCCCTCTCTTGACCAGGCCCACCAGCGCCGGGAATGTCTCCAGCTTGGCCAGGTCCCCGGTGGCCCCGAAGATCACCAGCGCATCGACCTTGTCAGACATGTCTTCTCTCCTCGCTTGGTTCTCGTCGGATGGCGTCGTACGCCACGGCAGTCCCTGGCGCGGCGGGCGCGCCCCCGGCTCAACTCCCGGGGCTGACGGAGGGAGCGGCAGGCCGGTGCTCCGGCTCCGGCACGACCTTGGGCTGCGGGGCGGCCGGCCGGAACTCGCTGGCGCTCACCCGCCTGCGGAACACGTAGTACGTCCACGCCTGGTAGGCCAGCACCAGCGGCAGGAAGACGCTGACCACGACGGTCGTCGCCTTGAGCGAGTACGGCGGGGACGCCGCGTTGTTCACCGTGAGGTTGAAGGCGCTGTTGGTCGAGGAGACCATCAGGTTGGGGTACAGGTTGACGAAGATCGCAAGGACGCAGGACGCGATCGTGACTGCGGTCGCCGTGAACGCGAACCCGTCGCGGCGTGCGTACACGAGCCAGACCGCGGCCAGCACGGCCAGGATGGCGACCAGCTCGATCAGGTTGAGGAAGAACGTGTCGCTGGCGGTCACGTGCGTCCAGATGACGAAGCCGATGACCGCGGCGCCGGCGTACGGGGCGATGCGGCGGGCCAAGAGCCCGGATCGCTGGTGCATCTCCCCGGTGGTCTTCAAGCCGAGGAACGTGGCGCCGTGCAGCAGGCAGATGAGGACGAATGTGACCCCGGTGAAGACGGCATAGGGCTGGAGCAGGTCCCAGAACGACCCGGTGTAGTTCTGGGACGAGTCGATCGGCAGGCCGGCCAGCAGATCGCCCAGCGCGAGGCCGAGCAGCAGCGGGGCGACCACACTCGCCACAGTCAGCAGCACGTCCCATCGGCGGCGCCAGCGGGCCGCGTCCCGCTTTCCCCGGTACTCGAACGCCACCCCGCGAATGATCAGGGCCATCACCAGCAGCACGACGGCCAGGTACATGCCGGAGAACATGGTGGCATACCAGCCGGGGAAGGCCGCGAACATGGCCGCGGCGGCGACGATCAGCCAGACCTCGTTGCCGTCCCACAGCGGCCCGATCGTGTTGATCGCGGCCCGGCGCTCGGCGTCGTCCCGACCGACCATGCTGTGCAGCATGCCGACGCCGAAGTCGAACCCCTCCAGGATGAAGAACCCGGTCCACAGGATGGCGATGACGATGAACCAGAACGGGACGAAGGCGCTCATCAGGGACCCCCTTCAGTACTGGACGGCGGCCAGTGGCGCGTTGAAGTCGGCCTGCTCGCGCGGAGCCGGCAGCTGCTCGCGCGAGTAGCGCAGCATCAGGATCAGGTCCACGGTGCCGAGCGTGCCGTACAGCAGAATGAAGCCGATCAGGCTGATCCATAGCCAGGTCGTGCTGACGGTCGGGGAGATGCCGTTCTTGGTGAGCATGATGCCCTGCACGATCCACGGCTGGCGGCCGCTCTCGGTCAGGAACCAGCCCGCGGTGTTCATCAGGAACGGCAGCACCGCGGCCCAGGTCGCCACCCACAGGAAAACCCGGGAGACGGCCAGCGTTTTCCGCCAGATCGCCCACAGGCCCCAGAGCGAGATGAGCAAGGTCAGGGCCCCCAGGTAGGCCATCGCCCGCATCGCCCAGTACTGGATGAACACGTTCGGCACGTAGTCGCCCGGCCCGAACTGCTGGTTGTACTGCTGGTTCAGCGGGGTCAGTCCCTCGACCTCGCCGTTCCAGTGATTCGTCGCCAGCAGCGACAGCAGGTGCGGTATCTCGATGATCTTGGTGGGGTTGTGGTCGGCTTTCCCGCCGCCGATCTGGAACAGCGAGAACGAGCAGGGCTGACAGGTGGTCCACTGCGCCTCGGCGGCGGCGATCTTCATCGGCTGGTACTTGCCCTCGATCACTCCCAGCTCGTCGCCGACCAGCATCGTCAGGAGGATCGCCGGGACCAGCACGATCAGCGCCAGCCGCGCCGACCGGGTGAACACCGGCCGATCCCCGCCGTGCCGCAGCTGCCACGCCGACACGGCCAGCATCACCATCGCCCCGGTGACCAGCGCGACGAACAACACCTTGGCGTATCCCCAGACGAACACCGGGTTGGTGAAGACCGCCCAGATATTGGTGAGCTGGGGCTTTCCGTTCACCATCTGATAGCCCACCGGGTGCTGCATCCAGGAGTTGGCGGCCAGGATGAACATCGCCGAAAGCGCAGATCCCAGCGCGACCGCCCATATCGTCAGGAGGTGCAGCCGGCGCGGCAGCCTGTTCCACCCGAACAGCCACAATCCCAGGAACGTGGATTCCAGGAAGAACGCGGCAAGACCTTCCATGGCCAGCGGGGCGCCGAATATGTTTCCGACCAGCCGGGAGTAGGCGCCCCAGTTCATTCCGAACTGGAACTCCTGCACGATCCCGGTGACCACGCCGATGGCGATGTTGATGACGAGCAGCGTGCCGAAGAATCTGGTGAGCCGCAGGTATTCATCGAGCCTGCTGCGGTGCCACGCCGTCTGCAGCAGCGCGGTCAGGAACGCCAGCCCCATCGTGACCGGCACGAAGAAGAAATGATTGATTGAGGTGAACGCGAACTGAATTCGCGCCAGATCGATGTTCATCGGCTACCGCCCTGGCCTGGTCTTGATCGCCATCGTCATCGCGCAGGGGTATCCCGGGCATCGCCCTGATGACGGTATTCGGACACCGCGCGGGTCGGGGCCGGCCGGCGATGTTCGCTCGGAATGGGGGATGCCTCGTCCAGGTCGCGCCGCGATGGTGGGTCAATGAGCGAGAACTACGACGTGATCATCATCGGGTCCGGGGCGGGCGGTGGGACGCTCGCACACGCCCTGGCCGGCTCCGGCAAGCGGATCCTGCTGCTGGAGCGGGGGGACTTCCTGCCCCGCGAGATGGACAACTGGAATCCGAAGCCGGTGTTCGTGGACGGGAAGTACATCTCCAAGGACACCTGGTTCGACCGGGACGGCACGTCGTTCCAGCCCCAGGTGCACTACTTCGTCGGTGGGGCAACCAAGCTGTACGGCGCGGCCCTTTACCGGTTGCGGCCGCAGGACTTCGGCGAGCTCAAGCATGTGGACGGGATCTCCCCGGCCTGGCCGCTGTCCTACGACGACTTCGAGCCGTGGTATTCCAAGGCCGAGCGGCTGTACCAGGTACACGGCAACGCCGGAGAAGACCCGACCGAGGGCCCCCGCAGCGAGCCCTATCCGTGGCCCGCCGTCTCGCACGAGCCGCGGCTCCAGCAGATCTCCGACGACCTGACCAAGGGCGGCTACCACCCGTTCCACGCGCCGTGCGGGATCATGCTCGACGAGGCGCGGCGGCCGATGAGCCCCTGCATCCGCTGCACGTGGTGTGATGGCTACCCGTGTCTGGTGCACGCCAAGTCCGACGCCGAAGTCATCGCGGTCCGGCCGGTGCTGGACAAGCCCAACCTCACGTTGCTCACCGGAGCCGAGGTGACGAGGCTGGAGACCGACGGTTCAGGCCGAACGGTCACCGGAGTTGTCGTCTCGCGGGAGGGCAACCGCGAGGTCTACCGGGGCGACATCGTGGCCGTCTGCGCCGGGGCCGCCAACAGCGCCAAGATCCTGCTCAACTCGGCCACCGACAAGCATCCCCACGGCCTGGCCAACGGGTCGGATCAGGTGGGACGCAACTACATGTTCCACAACTGTCGAGCGGTCGCGGCGCTGTCCACGGAGAAGAACGACACCATCTACCAGAAGACGTTGGGGATCAACGACTTCTACCTCCCCACCAAGGACTACGCGTACCCGGCGGGCAACATCCAGATGGTCGGGAAGTCCAACGCCGAGGCCATGCGCGGCGAGCAGCCCGAGAAGACCTGGTTCGCCCCCGAGTGGAGCCTGTCGGATGTGGCGAGGCACTCGGTCGACTTCTGGCTGACGACTGAGGATCTGCCGGTGGCGGAGAACCGGGTCACCACCGACCGGGACGGCAGCGTTCACATCACCTACAGCGCGACCAACGCCGAGGAAGTCGCCCGGCTGTACGAGGAGCTGAAGAAGATCCTCAACCACATCGGGATGGCCGCCCACCACGTGTTCAGGAAGAACTTCTACATGGACATGGACGTCCCACTCGCGGGCTGCGCGCATCAGGCGGGCACCTGCCGTTTCGGCATCGACCCGGCCACCTCGGTCCTCGACGTCAACTGCAAGGCGCACGAGCTGGACAACCTCTACGTGGTGGACACCAGCTTCTTCCCGAGCATCGGCGCGGTGAACCCGGCGCTCACCGCGATGGCCAACGCCCTGCGGGTCGGTGAGCACATGCGCGGCCGCATCACGTAGTTCGGGCGGACGGTGGAGCGGTGATTCACCTGCGCGTGGCCAGCCCGCCCGATGTCACCGGCGTCCTCATGCCGATGCTCCGCTCCGAGCCCACGGTCATGAATCTGACGGTGCTGCCGGGGGCGGTCAGTCACCCGGACGGGGACGCGGTGCAGTTCGACGTCCTGCACGGGTCGGCCAACGAGGTCATCGGCCGACTGCGTGACCTCGGGCTGGACCAGCGGGGCTCGATCGTGCTGGAGAACGTGGACACGTCCATCTCCTCGCTCGCCGACCGCGCCACGGCCGGCCGCGGGCGGTTCCAGCAGTTCACTCCCGTATGGGCCGAGGTCGAGTCCAGGATCGCCCTGGAGGGGACCTTTCCCCCGAGCTGGTTCGCGCTGCTGATCATCGCCGGGCTGATCGGGGCCGTCGGGATCCTCACCAACTCCCAGATCCTCATCGTCGGAGCGATGGTGGTCGGCCCGGAATACGGTGCCATCCTCAGCCTGGCGTTCGGAGTCACCCGCCGCGACTGGACCCGGGTGCGGCTCAGCGCGGCGGCGCTGGCCGGCGGCTTCACCCTCGCCGTGATCGGCTCGCTGCTGCTCTCGCTGATCATCCGAGCGGCTGGCCTGGAGCCCAAAGCCTATGCCCTCGGGATCCGCCCGGTCTCCAACCTGATCGACACCCCGAACTGGTTCTCCGTCATCGTCGCCCTACTGGCCGGAGTCGTCGGCGTGGTCTCGCTGACTGAAGCCCGGTCGAGCACCCTGATCGGGGTGTTCATCTCGGTGACGACCATCCCGGCCGCCTCGGACACCGGCGTGTCGCTGGCTTTCGGCAACACGAGCGAGGCCTGGGGCTCGGTTCTCCAGCTGCTCCTCAACGTCACTGTCCTGACGGCCGTTGCCGTCGTCGGGCTGCCCGCCCAGCGGGCCGTCTGGCGGCGAGCCGCCCACCGGGCTGCCCGGCGGGCAAAGGGCGGAGACTGATCGACATGACCGGTTCCGAGCACGCCGGCAGGGGCGCGCCCACACGCCCAGCCGAGCAGATGACCGAGGCTGAGTTCCGCGCACTGTATGAGCGGCTACGGCAGCAGGTGCCCTGGGGGTCGGACGACCGGCGCGGAGCGCTGAACTACATCGGACGAGCCGAGGTCCTCGCCGCTTTGGGCGAGGCCACGCTGGGCCGCACTGTGTCGCTCGCGGTGCCGGTAGAGCACCGGCCGGCGGCCGACAACCCGGAGCCGGTCCAGCATCAGATGGAAGGACCGCTGGAAGCGGACGGCGGGCCGGGGCTGGCGTTCGGCATGGATCGGATCGCGATGAACATCCACGGCAACGCCGACAGCCACCTCGACGCGCTGCGCCACGTGATCTTCGACGGCACGCTGTACAACGGGGTGCCGGCCGCTGAGACCGTCACCGCGGCAGGGGCGGTCGAGCTGTCGGTCGACGTCGCGGCCGACGGCATCGTCGGCCGGGGGGTGCTGCTCGACATCCCCCGGTCTCGCGGAGTGCCGTGGCTCGAGCCGGGCGACCACGTGACAGCGGAGGACCTGCTGGCAGCGGAGCGGGATCAGGGGGTCCGGATCGGCCGGGGCGACATCGTCTTCGTACGGGTGGGTCATCGCCGCCGGCGGACCGAGCTCGGCCCGTGGGATGTCGCCGCCTCTCGGGCGGGGCTGCATCCGACCTTGCTACCGGTGCTCGCCGAGCGTCAGATCGCCGCTCTGGGAAGCGACAGCAACAACGACACCGCCCCCAGTCTTGTGTCGGGCGTCGACTTCCCGGTGCACGTGCTGGCCGTCAACGCGCTCGGCCTGCACCTGATGGACTACCTGCAGTTCATCGAGCTCGCCCAGGCGTGTGAGGAGGCCGGCCGCTGGTCGTTCCTGTGCGTCATCGCGCCGCTCCGGTTGCCCACCAGCACCGGCTCGCCGGTCAACCCGATCGCGATCTTGTGAGGGCTCGCCGCCGACGCAGGCGGCTGGCCGTGGCCAGGAGCGCGGCGGATCAGCGGAACGTGGTGGGGGCGCCGTTCCGCTGACCGAAAGGTCTTCCGCCCGCTCCTCGGCTACACAGCGGCGGCGGTCGCCGCCTGGGTCGCCGGGACGGCCCGTGCCGGCCGGTCCGTCGCCGTGAGCGGCTTGGTGACCGACTCCAGGGACTTGCCTGCGGCGTTGACGCCGAGGAACACCTCGACCAGCCCGCCGATCAGCATGATGGCGGCGCCAACCAGGTATCCGACGAACAGGCCGGTCCGGCTGGAGCCGTTGCCGATCAGCGCGCCGTAGAACGCCGGGCCGAGCGCGCCGGCGATCGATCCGATCGCGAAGAACACCGCGATCGCCTCGGCCCGGATCTCGATCGGCCAGGTCTCGGACACGGTCAGGTAGGCCGCGCTCGCCCCGGCGGAGGCGAAGAAGAAGATGACGACCCACATGACGGTCTGGGTGGTGGCGCTCAGCACGCCCGCGTCGAACATGACTGCGGACCAGGCGAGCAGGACGGCCGAGAGGATGTAGGTCCCGCCGATCATCTGCTTGCGACCCCAGGTGTCGAACAGCGGCCCGAGGATCAGCGGCCCGAGGAGGTTGCCGATGGCGAAGGCCAGCCCGTAGATCGGCACCTTGTTCGACGGCACGTTGTAGAAGTTGATCAGCACCAGGGCGTAGGTGAAGTAGATCGCGTTGTATAGGAACGACTGGGTGATCATAAGCGTCGCGCCGAGGACGGCGCGCTTCGGGTACTGGTGGAACACCAGCCGAAGGAACGTCAGGTAGCCGTACTTCTTCTCGGGGATGAGCTCGACCGCGTTGGCCTCGTCGACCTGCGCCAGCTCCTGCCCGGACTTGCGGACCGCCTCCTCGATCTTGGCCATCTGAACCTCGGCCTCTTCGGTCCGCCCGTGGGTCATCAGCCAGCGCGGGCTCTCCGGCAGCACCCGGCCAACGATGATGACGAAGATCGCCAGCACCGGACCGAGCAGGAACGCCAGCCGCCAGCCCACGTTCGGGGCGAAGTGGTTGAGGAAGATGTACGAAACGAACGAGCCGAGGATCGCACCGGCCCAGTAGGTGCCGTTGATCCAGATATCGACCCGGCCACGGTACTTCGACGGCATCATCTCGTCGATGGCGGAGTTGATCGCCGAGTACTGACCGCCGATGCCCATCCCGGCGACGAGGCGGGTGAGGTAAAAGAACACCAGCCAGCCGGTGTGGTGCCCGGTCACGAACGCGGCCAGCCCGGTGCCGATCAGGTACAGCAGCAGCGTGAAGATGAACAGCCTCTTTCGGCCCAGCCGGTCGGACATCTTGCCGAACACCAGCGCCCCGATCATCTCCCCGACCAGGTAGATCGACGCGATCAGCCCGACCTGCTCCGAGGTCATGCCCAGGGTCGAGGACTGGGTCAGCTCGCCGCTGACCGAACTGGCCACGGTGATCTGCAACCCGTCCAGGATCCACGCACCGCCCAGCCCGCAGACCATCCGGGTATGGAACGGCGACCAACCCAATCGGTCGAGACGAGCGGGGATCAAGCTTCGGATGGGGCTTGCTTCAGCTGCGATCGTGGTCATCGAATCCTCCTTGTCCCAGACCAGTCGCTTACGTCCGCCGCGCCGTCACGAGGACCCCGATGGCATCGGGCGGGAGGTGTCCGCGGGCCGGGATGACCCCGGGCCGGCCACGGATTCGGCCGGCACCGGGTGGCGCCGGGCGACGAAGAAGGACAACAGCGCCATCGCGGCGGCGATGATGGAGGTGTACCCGAAGATCGCCGATAGGCTGATCCCCGCGTCCTTCATCGGGCCGACGCCGAATGCGGCGATCCCGTATCCGAGTTGGTAGAAGGCGATGACGCTGCCGGCGACCGCGGTGGACATCACGGTCAGCTCCTTCACGCCGAAGCTGATGGTCAGCGGCAGCAGCGCCGAGCATCCCAGGCCGGCCAGCGCGAACACGCCGATTCCCGCGGCCGCGTGCGGCCGGGACAGGAAGCCGATCAGGACAAAGGTTGCTACCAGCACGAACGGCAGGATGTGGTAGGTGACCCGCTCGGGCAGCCACCGCTCGATCGCGGCGAACAGCACCCGACCGACCGTGACCATGGCCCAGAACGCGGCCAGCGCCAGCGAAGCCTGGGTGGTCGAGGCGCCGAGCCGGGTCGTCATGTCCAGCTGGGACCAGTTGCCGTTCATCGTCTCGCATATGCCGTAGCAAACGGCGAAGGCCGCGTACAGCCAGAACCGTCCTGGCAGGGGCGGCCGGGCGTTGTCGTCCTGGCGGACGGCGTCCGTGCCGGCTCCGGCCTGCAGGGGCAGTCGCAGGCTGACCAGCAGCAACAGCACAAGCAAGACCGTTGACAGGATCGGTAGGCCCCACCAGAACCCCAGGCCGACGAACACGGCCACCAGCACCGGGGCCAGCGCCGTGCCCAGCCCGAGCAGCGCGTTCAGGACCAGCACCGAGCGGCCGACGCTGTCGGGGTGGAAGACCGAGGCATACGTGTTGAGGGTCGGGACGGTGAGGCCGAACCCGGCCCCGAGAAACGCGGTCGCCACCAGCAGCAGCGGGTACGCGACCGCCTGGTTTTCCTTGACCAGCGTGCTGGCCAGCAGCAGCACCATCGAGACAAGGCTGCAGGCCAGGCCGACCAGGTAGACCCGCTTGCTGGTAATCCGGCGGGCCAGCCCGGCGCCGAGCAGCGAGGTGGCGATGGCCAGCGCCACCTGCGGCAGGAACATGGCCCCGTACAGGGTGCTGGACAGCCCGTACTCGCTCGTGCTGGTGAAGATTGTGCTGGCCGCCGGGAACGTGACCAGCACGATTCCCTGAACCAGCCCGGCCGCGTTGACAACCGTCCGTTCGGATTGCGAGGCCATCCGCCGCCCCCAGCCCTTCGTCCCGGCCGACCGCTAGATCGTTCCCGGACCGTTGTCCAGCTGACGGTCGAGGTTGACCGCGGCGCTGATCAGGGACAGATGGCTGAAGGCTTGCGGGAAGTTCCCCAGCTGGGCGCCGGTCGCGTCGATCTCCTCGGAAAACAGGCCGAGGTGGTTGGCGTACGTGAACATCTTCTCGAACACCAGCCGGGCCTCCTCCAGCCGCCCGGCCCGGGCCAGCGCGTCGACGTACCAGAACGTGCACAGCGAGAACGTGCCCTCGTCGCCGCGCAGCCCGTCGGGAGAGGCGACCGGGTTGTAGCGGTAGACGAGGCTGTCCGAGACCAGCTCACGGTCCATCGCCTCGAGGGTGGACAACCACAGCGGGTCGCGGGGTGCGATGAACCCCTGCAGCGGCATCATCAGCAGCGAGGAGTCCAGCACCTCGGTGTCGTAGTGCTGGGTGAACGCGCCGACCTTCGGGTTCCAGCCCCGCTCCATGATCTGGGCGTAGATCCGGTCGCGCACGTCGGTCCAGCGGGCGATGTTGGCCGGACGACCGCGGCCGGAGGCGAGCCGGATGCCACGGTCGAGCGCCACCCAGGCCTGGAAGCGGCCGTAGGTGAAGTTCCGCTGGCCGCCGCGGGTCTCCCAGATCCCCTCGTCTGGCTGGTCCCAATGCTCGCAAAGCCAGTCGATGATGTGCGCGAGGTCCTGCCAGCCCTGGTGGCCAGGCGAAATGCCGGAGCTGTCGGCGAGGAAGATGGAATCCATCGCCTCGCCGTAGATGTCCAGCTGCAACTGGTCGGCGGCGCCGTTGCCGATCCGCACCGGGCGAGAGCCGCGCCAGCCCTCGAGGTGCTCCAGGGTCTCCTCGACCAGGTCCGAGGTGCCGTCGATCCGGTACATGATCTTCAGCGGGCCCGAGGCATTTCCGGCCTGCTCCTCGGCGCGGTCGCGCAGCCAGGCGCCGAACGCGGCCGCCTCCTCTACGTATCCCAGGCCCAGCAGCGCGTGGATCGAGAACGATCCGTCCCGGATCCAGGTGTAGCGGTAGTCCCAGTTCCGCTCTCCGCCGGCCTGCTCGGGCAGCCCAGTGGTGGGCGCGGCGACCGGCGCGCCGGTCGGCGCATAGGTCAGGAGTTTCAGCGTCATCGCCGACCGGTTGACCATCTCCCGCCACCGGCCGGTATAGGTGGACCGGTGCAGCCACGAGCGCCAGAACCGTGTCGTGTCGTCCTGCAGTTGCTGGGCCTCCGCCGGCGAGACCCGGCGCGGCGTCCCGCCCATCGACTCCAGCACCACCCCGCCGATCTCGCCCTCGCGCAGGGTGCGGGTCCACCGCACGCCCTCGCCGACACGCTCGAGCGTGACCCCCGCGCCGTCGAGCGTGAGTCCTTCGGGCGCGATGGCGTGCGCGGTCAGCTCCAAGCCGTCGGAGGTGAACACCAGGCCGTGCTCCGTGACGTCCAGCTTGTGCGGCTGGCGGGCGTAGTCGAAGCGGGGCTGGATCTCGATCGCGAACCGCATGACGCCGCGGACCACGCGGATGTTGCGGACCAGCCGGTGCCGGTCGGTAGCCGTGCTGCCGACGACCGGCATGAAATCGTGCACCTCGCCGACTCCGTCGGTGGTCATAAACCGCGTCACCAGGACCGCGGTATCAGGAAGGTAGAGCTGCCGGGATACGTAGTCGTCCCGGTCCGGCGCGATCCGGTAGAACCCACCCCGTTCGGCGTCGAGCAGGGACGCGAACACGCTCGGTGAGTCGAAGCGCGGACAGCAGAACCAGTCCAGGACGCCGCCGTTGGTCACCAGCGCGGCCGTCTGCAGGTCGCCGATCAGCCCGTGGTCGCTGATGTCGGGGTAGCGGTTCATGGTCGTCTCCTCACCGCCGTCTGACAATGCCCGATCCGTCGAATGCGATCGCGCCTGACCCGGATCGGATAATGCGACGCCGTCTTTTAGAAAGAGTAAGATTGAGCTTCGTTTCTCCCGCGTCCCGACCGATGTCCTCACTGTCCTTGGATGGGCCGGATAGGGCCGCCGACCCGACCGGATCGTTTCAGCCGGCCTGCGCCCTCTGGATGCCGGCTGTCCCGGACTCCGCTTGGCTGCTATAGGGCGCGATCGCCATGTCGTCGATAGTAAAGCCGCGTTCACGACGCAAGTCGCGGGTGAAGGCGTACCACCAGCCGAACAGCGCCCCGATGCGGTTGCGCCAGCCGGTGAGAAAGCCGATATGGATGAGAAGCCAGACGACCCAGCCGATGAAGCCGCCGAAGTGCATGCCCATTGCGGAGACCACAGCGCGTCCGCGACAGATGTAAGCAGCGGAGCCGAGGTCGTGGTATCGGAACGGCTTGTCAGGGCTCTTGTCCAGGGACTCCAGCATGACCTTGCGGCCGGCGTAATGGCCGGTCTGCATAGCGACCTCGGCGACTCCGGGCAGCTTGTCCAGGCTCATCATGTCGCCGGTGACGAGGATGTCCGGATGGCCCGGGAGAGTCAGATCGTCGTTGACGCAAAGGCGGCCCGCCCGGTCCTGCTCGGCGCCGGTGGCCTTGGCCACCGCCCCGGCCAGCGGTGGCGCCTGGACACCGGCGGTCCAGAGGATGGTGCCCACCTCGTACCGGGCGATGTTGCCTTCGTGATCCTTGACTTCTATGCCCTGCAGGTCCGCTCCGGTGACGATCGAGCCCATGTGCAGATCCACACCCAGTTTCGTCAGGTCGCGGGTGGCCATGGCGGACAGCTTCGGGCCGAACATCGCCAGCGGTGCGCTTCCACCGTCGAACAGCATGACCCGAGCCTCCTCGGGCTGGATTTGCCGATACTCGTTGCGCAGCGTCTTCGTGGCGACTTCGCGGACCTGTCCGGCCAGTTCGACGCCGGTCGGTCCTGCCCCCACGAGCGCGAAGGTGAGCCAGCGCCGCCGTTCGGCCGGGTCTTTCGCCGACTCAGCCATCTCGAAGGCGCCGAATATCCGGCGCCTGATCTTCAGCGCGTCCTCAATGGTCTTCATCCCGGGCGCGAAGGCGGCGTACTCGTCATGGCCGAAATAAGACTGCCGGACGCCCGTCGCCAGAATCAGGTAGTCATAATCGAACTCGACCTGGCCACCCATCGGACGCCGCGCCAGCACCCGCCGCTGCTGCGCATCGAGATCGGTCACCTCGGCCAGGACGAGCTCGACGTTGCGGAGATTCTTGACCAAGTGCCGCAGCGGGTAGGCGATCTTGCCCTCTGACAAGATGCCGGTCGCGCACTGGTACAGCAGAGGCGGGAACAGGTGATGCTCGGACCGGTCGAGAAGGGTCACCTGGACCGGTGCGCTGCGAAGCGCCCGAGCTGCGAACAGACCGGCGAGCCCACCGCCGACGATCACTACCCGACGAGAGCCGGATGCCTCCGCCATGGCTCACCCCGACCTTCCGTCGCCCGTGCGGTCTCCACGGCACTGATGTCATCGTGGTCGCGCCGGAGCGAGCGGGCATCGCCCGGATCACGGTATTGCCGGCAGCGGAGTCCTCCTGGCGTTAACGGGTTACCGTGCGGCTTGATGTCATCAGGTCGCCCGGAGTCAGCACACCGGGCAGCGCCAGCGGCGATGAACCCGGCACCACCCCTCGGAGTGGGACAGGCCGGCCTGCGGCCGGTCGCGGGTGATCCCACCCGGCCGGGCCGTGATCCCATGTCAGGGAGTCCGGCGCAGGTTGCGCAGCTTGCTCCTCGGGGGGAGCCGGCAACCTTGGATGCCGGCGTCCCGCCCCTGCCGACGCCGGTGGGATAAGTCATTCGGTTTGGGCGATGCCCCGGTCGGATTCGGCGGCAAGACTGCGGCTGAGGTGCCAACCACCAGGAGGGAGCCACCATGGCCGCCATGAACGCGAGGTGAGGGCGATGATCATGTGGGTTAGGGCGCCACCTATCCTGAGGAGGCGCTACTCGCCTTGGGAGGCGGCGAGTGGGTAATCGAGGCGATGACGCCGGTCGGCCTCAATTGCGCCGGCATCTGCGGCTGGACCCTGTCCCGGGGCCCCACGCCCGCTCCGGGACCCGGTCGCGATCGCCTCCTACCCGGGCAAGCGCGACGCCTTCGTCCAGGCGATCACCGGCTTCTCCAAGCGCTACGCGGATCGGAACGAGCAGGACTACCAGGCGTTCGGCAAGGCGGTTGACACGGGACGGCTGCAAGCAGTCGAAGGGGCTAGCGGCGGTTCTGGCAGCGCAATTCTGCCGGCCCGGGCCCGATCACCACCTGACACAGCGAATGAGAGGAGCCGACGATGGGTTGTTTGTTCGCGCTGTTAGCAGGATTCGCGCCTCGGATCGCCCTCGCGTTGGTGTGGATCTTCACCGACCTCGTGGACCGGGCGTTCACGGGATTCCTGCTGCCGCTGCTGGGGCTGATCTTCCTGCCGTACGCAACGCTCTTCTACGTCCTCGCCTGGAGCCCGGTCGGCGGCGTGAGAGGCTGGGGCTGGTTCTTCGTGATTCTCGGTCTCCTCTTCGACATTGGCCACTGGGCAGGTGGCGGCTACACCGGTCGACGGCGATACGCGACTGCGACCTGAGACGCAATTCCTGTCTCGCCGGTCCGGGTGACGCACTCTTGGCGGGCGTCTGCCGCTGCGGCGGCGGTTCGCGCCGACCAGGTGAGACCTTGCGCCATCGCCGGATCGCCTCCGGCGATCTCCGCCGCTGCGGTGCCGCGTCGCGGTGGTTCTTGATTGGACCCCGGCCGCTCTCGACGAGCGATTCGTTCCGTCGACCTCACGGCCGATCTTGGACGGCTGTCGACGCCGCCTGAAAACTGACCCCGGAGCGCCGCCTGAATTTTGACCCCCTTGGCGCTGACTCTCGGCTCAATCGAGCCGAGGGGGACGAAGGGGTGTTATCCGTGGAGGACTGGGCCGAGATCCGCCGGCTGCATCGGGCGGAGGGTCTGCCGATCAAGGCGATCGCCCGGAAGATGGGCGTTTCGAGGAACACCGTGCGCGCGGCGATCGCGTCGGATGCCGCGCCGAAGTACGAGCGCAAGCCGGCCGGGTCGATCGTGGACGTGGTCGAGGCGCAGATCCGCGAGCAGCTCCAGCTCGACGCGAGGATGCCGGCGACGGTGATCGCGGAGCGGATCGGCTGGACCCGTGGGATCACGGTGCTCAAGCAGCGGGTCGCTGAGCTGCGCCCGGCATACCTGCCGCCCGATCCGGCCTCGCGCACGAGCTATGAGGCCGGAGACATCGCGCAGTGCGATCTGTGGTTCCCGCCGATCCAGCTGCCGGTCGGGTTCGGCCAGCAGCGTCGAGCGACGCAGTTGCCGGTGCTGACGATGGTCACCGGCTACTCCCGATGGCTGTCCGGGCAGCTGATCCCGACCAGGGCGGCGCCGGATCTGTTCGCCGGCTGGTGGCAGGTCATCTCCCGGCTCGGCGCGGTGCCGCGCACGCTGGTCTGGGACGGCGAGGGCGCGATCGGCCGCTGGCGTCACGGCAAGACCGAACTGACCGGCGAGTGCCAAGCCTTCCGCGGCACCCTCGGGGCGAAGGTGGTCGTGCTCAAGCCCCGCGAGCCGGAGCACAAGGGCATCATCGAGCGGGCCCACGACTACCTGGAGACCTCGTTCCTGCCCGGCCGCCGCTTCACTGGCCCGGCCGACTTCAACACCCAACTGCAGCAGTGGTTCGTCTTGGTCAACGCCCGCCGTCGCCGGCTGCTCGGCTGCGCCCCGACGGAGCGGATCGCCGCGGACAAGGCGGCGATGCTGGCGTTGCCGCCGGTCGCGCCGGCGACCGGATGGCGGGCCAGCACCCGGCTGGCACGCGATCACTACGTGCGCATCGACTCCAACGACTACTCCGTCCATCCGGCCGTGATTGGCCGGCGCATCGAGCTGATCGTCGACCTGCACCGCGTCCGAGCGCTCTGCGACGGCAAGCTCGTCGCCGACCACGAGCGGGCATGGGCCTGGCACCAGACCATCAGCGATCCCGACCACCTCGCCGCCGCCAAGCTGCTGCGGAACGAGCGCGTCGGCGCGCTGCGTCCGGTAGTCGAGCTCGAGGTCGAGCAGCGGTGCCTGGCCGACTACGACACCGCACTCGGCCTCGACAATGCCGCTGACAATGCCGCTGACGGCGGGGTGGCGTGATGGCTGCCCGCGCCAGCACGGCCAAGACGACCCGCGACCTGACCAGCGAGATCACCTACCTCACCCGAGCGCTGAAGGCACCGACCCTGCGCGACAGCGTCGAGCGACTCGCCGAACGCGCTATTGCCGAGTCCTGGTCCCACCTGGAGTTCCTCGTCGCCTGCCTGCAACGCGAGGTCTCCGCCCGCGAGTCGCACGGCGGCGAGGGCCGCATCCGCGCCGCCCGCTTCCCAGCCCGCAAGAGCTTGGAGGAGTTCGACTTCGACCACGCCCGCGGCCTGAAGCGGGACCTGATCGCGCACCTCGGCACGCTCGACTTCGTCACCGCCCGCGAGAACGTCGTGTTCCTCGGACCGCCCGGCACCGGCAAGACCCATCTCGCCATCGGCCTGGCGATCCGCGCCTGCCAAGCCGGCCACCGGGTCCTGTTCGCGACCGCTGCCGACTGGGTCGCCCACCTCGCCGAAGCCCACCACGCCGGCCGGCTGCAGACCGAACTCACCCGGCTGGGCCGCTACCCGCTGCTCGTCATCGACGAGGTTGGCTACATCCCCTTCGAACCCGAAGCGGCCAACCTGTTCTTCCAACTCGTCAGCTCCCGCTACGAGCGCGCATCCCTCATCGTCACCAGCAACAAGGTCTTCGGCCGCTGGGGCGAAGTGTTCGGCGACGACGTCGTCGCCGCAGCCATGATCGACCGCCTCGTGCACCACGCCGAAGTCGTCGCACTGAAAGGAGACAGCTACCGCCTCAAAGACCGCGACCTCGGCCGCGTCCCCGCGGCCAGCACCACCGAAGACTGACAACCGATCACGCCGTCAGGGGGTCAATTTTCGACCGGCGACAGAGGGTCAATTTTCGAGCGGCGTTGAGTGCGCCGTGAGGCGCTGTGTATTCGAGTGGAGGTGAGAGACCTTCACCGCCTGCCCTGTCGCAGCAGGGAGGTGGAGCTGGGGGCAGCCCGATCCGGGTGACGACGGGGAGGGTGGCAAGCGGCCCCGACAAAGCGGCTCTTCGTCATGAAGCGTGGTGAGCGTCTGACGACACGGTGTTCAGCCTGGGCCTGAGAACGGGCCTGGGGCCTCACGATCCGTGGTGGTTGAGGAACACGGATGAGGAGGCCCCAGGTGCACGGTGACGGTAGCGCGGCGACGGCGATGCTGGGTCTGGCCGGCTTCGTTCTGCTGGCAGTGTCGGAGCTCGACGGCGAGCTGGAGCAGGCGGTCGAGACCACCGCGGTCGAGGAGTTCTGCCGGGGCTGCGGGGTGCGGGCGGTGGCGCATGGTCGGCGGCCGGTGCGGGTGCGGGATCTGCCGGTGGCGGGTCGGCCGGTGACGCTGATCTGGGTGAAGCGGGTGTGGCGGTGCGCCGAGCCGGCGTGCGCTGCCCGGACCTGGACCGAGGCCAGCGAGCACATCGTCGCGCGGGCGTCGTTGACCGAGCGGGCCCGCGCCGAGGCGTGCCGGCGGGTCGGCGAGGATGGGCATGACGTGGCCGCGGTCGCGGTCGAGTACGGGGTCGGCTGGCACACCATCATGCGGGCGGTCCGGCATCACGGCCGGCCGCTGATCGACGATCCGGCTCGGCTGTCCGGGGTCACCGCGGTGGGTGTGGACGAGACCGCGTTCCTGGCCGCCACCGCCAGCCACGCCACCGAGTTCGTGACCGGCATCGTGGACCTGACCGGCCGTTCGGGTCGGGCCGCTCGGCTGCTCGATGTGGTCGAAGGGCGGTCAGGGAAGGCCTTGTCCGACTGGGTTTCTGACCGCGACCGGGACTGGCGCGAGCAGATCGAGGTCGCTGCCCTGGACCCGTTTCGGGGGTATGCCACGGCGCTGCGCACTCAGCTGCCGGCCGCCGTGCGGGTGCTCGACGCCTTCCACGTCACCAGGCTCGGCCTCGCCGCAGTCGATGAGGTCCGCCGCCGCGTCCAACAGGAGTCCCTGCACCGGCGCGGGCACCGCGACGACCCGCTCTACCGGGTCCGGCGGCTGCTGCGCCGAGCCCCGGAAACACTGTCCGCCCGTGCCTGGGCCCGGCTGGAAACCGGGCTCGTGCTCGGCGACCCGCACGGCCAGGTCACCCAAGCCTGGATGGCCGCGCACGAACTGCGCTACCTCTACCGCCGCGGCCGCGACCTGCCCGACGCCCGCCGCCGGCTGCACGACGTCCTATCCCGGTGCGTGTTCTCCGAGGTCCCCGAACTGCTGCGGCTGGCCCGCACCCTCGACGCCTGGACCGAAGAGCTGCTGGCCTACTTCACCACCGGCGGCATCTCCAACGGCCCGACCGAAGCGATCAACCTGCTCATCAAACGGATCAAGCGAGTCGGCTTCGGCTTCCGCAACTTCGACAACTACCGGCTGCGACTACTCCTCCACTGCGGCACCGCCTGGCACACTCAAACCGCCACCCCGATCAGAGGCCGCGAACCACGCTTAGTGGCGTAGAGCCGACAAAGCCGGGACGTGCCAGTACTGCCAGATGGCGCGGGTCCGGCGAGCGGGATGGAAAGGAGTACGCAAGGAACCGGCGTGTACGTTCCTCAAAGTGCGGACCGGCCCCAAACCTGGCGGATCTGGGCCGGGAGCGGCGCGCACCCGCCCGGACGGGCGGGGAACTCCTGGGCTGGTGTTCAACGACTGGCCGGGAGACCACGGTGAAGTGCTGCGGGGTAGCCGTGGTGATGTCGCAGGGACCGAGTCGGGCTCCTCCTTCATCGAGCGAATCACAGTGAACACGGGAACCGTCTCGGTCCTACCCGTGGCCGTGCATCCGGTGCGGCGGTTCGGGTTGGGCGCGTCGACCGCCGATCGGTCCGGGATGGGGCGGAGCCGCCGTAGTACTCCGAGCCGGGGAGAGCCCGGCACATGGGGAAGGGCGGCAGCGGTATCGAGAAGGGAAGGAGGCTGCAATGCCGCAAGACGCGCCGCCGAATGGCAGCGCACCGGTCACGGCTTCGGTCGTGACCCGGGTAGCGGAGATGCAGGCCAAGCTTCACCGTTGGGCGGCGGCCGATGCTGGCCGCCGGTTCGATGACCTGTTCAACTTCGTGCACGACCCGGCGACGCTGCTCGTGGCGTTCGACCGGGTCGCGGGCAACCGGGGCGCCCACACACCCGGCGTCGATGGCCTGACGGCCGCCGACGTCGAGCAGATCATCGGGGTGCCCGGGTTCCTGGACGAGCTGCGTGCCCAGCTGAAGGCGGGCACGTTCACCCCTTTGCCGGTGCGGGAACGCGTGATCCCCAAGCCGGGTGGATCGGGGAAGGTCCGCAAGCTCGGGATACCGACGACCGCGGACCGGGTCGTCCAGGCAGCGCTCAAGCTGGTGCTGGAACCGATCTTCGAGGCGGACTTCCTGCCCGTCTCCTACGGGTTCCGGCCGATGCGGCGCGCGCACGACGCGGTCGCCGAGATCCAGCGTTACGGCACCAAGGGGTATCGATGGGTGCTCGACGCGGACATCGAGGCGTGCTTTGACACCATCGCGCATCCGGCCCTGATGGACCGGGTGCGGATACGGGTCAAGGACAAGCGCGTGCTGGCGCTGGTGAAGGCGTTCCTCAAGGCCGGGGTGCTCACCGAGACCCGGCAATATGAGGACAGCTTCACCGGCACCCCGCAGGGAGGCATCCTGTCCCCGCTGCTGGCCAACATCGCCCTGACCGCGCTCGATGAGCACGTGCACGGGCCGTGGCTGGCTGGCGGGACGATGAGCACTCCCCGCCGACGCGCTAGACGCCGCGCGAAAGCCCTGCCCAACTGGCGGATCGTCCGCTATGCGGACGACTTCGTCATCCTGGTGCACGGCGATCGCGCCGACGTCCAGGCCCTGCACGACGACATCGCCGCCGTGCTCGAACCGATGGGACTGAGGCTCTCACCAGCCAAGACCCGGATCGGGCACATGGGCGAGGGGCTCGACTTCCTGGGGTTCCACATCCAGTGGCGCCGCAAGCGAGGCACGAGCAAGTGGTACGTCTACACCTTCATCGCCGACCGGCCGATCCGATCGATGAAACAGAAGGTGCGAGACCTGACCCACAGGACATCGCAGCAGCCGCCCAGGGACATACTGATCCGGGTCAACCAGATCATGCGCGGCTGGGCCAACTACTTCCGGCACGCAGTCTGCAAACACACCCTGGACGCCCTGGAGAACTTCGTATGGCACAGGGTGATCCGCTGGTGGAAGCACCTGCACCGCTGGAACTGGACGGACGTCCGCCGTCACCTCACCGGACCCAACGGCCGGTGGCGCAGGCCGACGGCAGACGGGATCGAGCTGTTCAACATCGCATCGGTACCGGTCACCCGCTACCGATATCGCGGCAGCAAGATCCCCAACCCCTGGCTCCTGCCCAACCACGCCTAACGGCAGACACCGTGGAGAGCCCGTTGCCGGGAGACCGGCACGGCGGGTTCGGCGAGCGGCCCGGGGAAACGGACCGGGAGCAATCCCGGCACCGCGCCCCAGGCCGACTCAACCAGACGGCGGCATCGGGCAGCAGATCGACCGTCGCGAGGTCCTCCGATTGACGGCTCTTCTCAATCAAGCGTCGTGACCGCGCCACGCCGTAGCGGGCGTCCTGGGCCGTGAAGGAGACCTGGGACCTCACGATCGAGGTGTCTGAAGCCATCGATCAGGGAGGTCCCAGGTGCATCTTGCCCGAACTGTGGAGTGCAGGCTCGGCTGCACGACCGGCGTCCCACCTGGGTGACGTGGGTGCGTGACACCGCGTTCCTGGCCGCGACCCCGACGGCCGGCGCCGTGTTCGCCACCGGCATCGTCGCGCTCAGCGGCCGCGCCAGGCTGCTCGACGTCGTCGGGGCAGAAGAGGAAACTCCTAGTCCAGCTGGTTTGCTCGCCGCACTGAGGGCTGGCGGGACGGCATCACCATCGCCGCGCTGGACCGGGGCCGTCGACATCCGTCATGGGGGCTGGTCAAGGGAGCGGAGGATAAGGGATTCGAACCCTTGAGGGGTTGCCCCCAACACGCTTTCCAAGCGTGCGCCCTAGGCCACTAGGCGAATCCTCCGGCGCGGAGTCTACCGGGCGGCGGGGCGGCCGACGGGCCGGGTAGGGTGGTGGCCGACCCCTCGTGCGGCGTCCACCTCGTGAACCTCCCCAGGGCCGGAAGGCAGCAAGGATAAGCGAGCTCTGACGGGTGCGCGGGGGGTCCTCTCGTTCCTGTCCGGGCCGGTCAGGGCGTCGGGGCCGGGGTGGGGGCGTGCCACTGCGGGACCAGCCGGGCCAGCTGGGCGCTGGTCGCGCCGACCGCCTCGAAGCCGGGGCGGATGCGGCGGAGGTATTCGTCCGGGTCGCCGGTCTCGGTCATCACCTCCGCCGCTACGGTGACCGCGGGATCGAGCGAGTGGCCACCCGCGGCCAGCGCGTATGCCCAGCGGAGGGTGGCCTCGGCCAGCAGCAGCGGGCCGGCACCGACCGCGCGGGCGCGGCGGACGGCGCTCTCCCAGGTCTCCGGCCGGGTGGGCTGGATCGCGACCGTGTCCGGCAGCGGGTCGGAGCGCGCGTCGCCCGGGGTCCGGGCCGGCAGCGCGGCCGCGTCGAGGGCCCAGCGGGCGGCCGACTCGCGGGCCGGCGGGTCGTCGCGCAGCTCGGCGCACGCGGCAAGGGCGGACAGCCAGCGGGTCCGGCGCCGGCCGTCCCGCTCGCTCGCCCGGTTGAGGTCTGCGACCGCCGCCGCCCAGGTGTCGTCGTCCACCGGCCCGGCGAGCGCCAGCGGGGTCAGCGCCCGCACGCCGTCGGCGTACCCGTCCGGCGGGCGGACGGCGATGCCGGCCAGGTCGACGGGCACGGCGCGGGCGAGCGCGGCCAGCGTCCGGGACCGGCGGGCGGTGGCCCGGGTGACCGCGCGGTGCCGCCAGCGGGCCAGCTGCGGCGCGAACGGGTACGTCGCCGAGCGGGTGCGCAACCAGGTGCGGTTGGCCGCCGCCAGATCCACCGTCGACCGTTGCACCTGGATCAGCGCGTCCTCCAGCCGGCGCACGCCGCCGAGCGCCGAGCGCCGGCCGGCCGCCTCCAGCAGCCGCTCGAACCGCCGTCCCTCGAGCAGGCACAGGCCGGTGACCACCAGCATCAGCACCAACAGGACCACCGCCGTCGCCACCGACAGCGCCGGCGGCCGGACCGTGAACGTCCACACCGCCAGCACGACCACGCCCACGCACGCCCCGACCACCACCGCGGCCGCGTACCGCCAGCCCGAGTCCCGGCCGGCCGCGGTCACGTCCGCGTACCAGCGCAGCTCGTCCTCCAGCCGCCGCCCGGGGCCGGCGCCCGGCTCCAACCGGCGGTCGCCGTCGCGCAGCTCCCGCAGTGCTTCCCGGTAAGCAGAGTGCAGCCGGAGCGCACTCCCCGCGCTCAACACCGCCGCGGCGAGCAGCAACGCCCCCATTCCCACGAGCGCACTGACGACCACGGCCCCAGCCTGGCAGACCAATGATCTCCACCGCTAGAACGGGTGTTCGGCCGCCGTCGCACCGGAGCACTAGAGTCGCGGCGTGGCTCTCGCGCTCTACCGGAAATACCGTCCGGCCACCTTCTCCGAGGTGGTCGGTCAGGAGCACGTGACCGAGCCGCTGATGCACGCGCTGGCCAGCGGCCGGATCAACCATGCGTACCTGTTCTCCGGTCCGCGTGGCTGCGGCAAGACCTCGAGCGCCCGGATCCTGGCGCGCTCGCTCAACTGCGAGACCCGCGGCCCGACGCCGGACCCGTGCGGCAAGTGCGACTCCTGCGTCGCGCTCGCCCCGGACGGCCCGGGCAGCCTCGACGTGATCGAGATCGACGCGGCCTCGCACGGCGGCGTCGACGACGCCCGCGACCTGCGCGAGCGGGCCTTCTTCGCGCCGGTGAGCTCGCGCTACAAGGTCTACATCGTCGACGAGGCGCACATGGTGAGCCCGCAGGGCTTCAACGCGCTGCTCAAGCTCGTCGAGGAGCCGCCGGACTTCCTCATCTTCGTGTTCGCGACGACCGAGCCGGAGAAGGTGCTGACCACGATCCGGTCGCGGACGCACCACTACCCGTTCCGGCTGATCCCGCCGGGCGTGATGCGCGGGCTGCTGTCGTCGATCTGCACGGCGGAGGGGATCGCCGTCGAGCCGACCGTGCTGCCGCTCGTGGTCCGGGCCGGCGGCGGCTCGGCGCGGGACGCGCTGTCCGTGCTCGACCAGCTCATCGCCGGGTCCGGGCCGGACGGCGTGACGTACGCGCACGCGATCGGGCTGCTCGGTGTCACCGACGGCGCGCTGCTGGACGAGATGGTGGACGCACTGGCGGCCGGTGACTCGGCCGCCGTGTACGAGACGGTCGACCGGGTGGTCGAGGCCGGGCACGACCCGCGCCGGTTCGCCACCGACCTGCTGGAGCGGCTGCGCGACCTGGTCGTGCTCGACGCGGTGCCGGACGCGAACGCCAAGGGCCTCATCGACTATCCGCCCGACGAGGTGGAGCGGATGACCGACCAGGCCGCCCGGCTCGGGACCGCGACGCTGTCCCGGATGGCGGACATCGTGCACACCGGGCTGATCGAGATGCGCGGCACGACGTCGCCCCGGCTGCTGCTCGAACTCGTGTCGGCGCGGATGCTGCTGCCCTCGGCCGCGGCCGACGGGGGTGCGCTGCTGCAGCGGCTGGAGCGGATGGAACGCCGGCTCTCGGTGAGCGGCGGCGCGGTCGAGCCCGCTCCGGCGGTGCGGGACGCGCCGGTCCGGGAGGCGCCGGTTCGGGACGCGCCGGTTCGGGAGGCGCCGGTTCGGGACGCGCCGGTTCGGGACGCGCCGGTTCGGGACGCGCCGGGACGGGAGGCGCCCGGACGGGAGGCGCCGGCGGGGGAAGCGCCGGCTGCCGAGACGGCGGAAGCCGAGGCGGCGACCCCGGCGGCGGGATCGAGGCGCTCCCGGCCGGACCAGCCCGAACCCGCTGCTGCCGCGCCGCCGCCGTACACGCCGGTCGGCGAGCTGGACGCCGCCGCCGTACGGCGGATCTGGCCGGAGGTGCTCGACAACGTCAAGCGCCGCCGCCGCACCGCCCACGCCCTGCTGATGAACGTCTCCGTGCAGTCCGTCGACGACGGCGTGCTCACGCTGACGATCTCGTCGATCCCGCTGTCCCGCCTGCTCGCCCAGGACGCCAACACCGAGGTGGTCCGCAGCGCGCTGAAGGACGTGCTCGGCGTCGACTGGCGGATCGCCGTGGTGGTCGACGGCGACGGCGGCCCGGCCGGAGGCGCGAATCCGGGAGCCGCGTCCGGCGGCACCGCACCACCCCTGCCGGACGACGATCCTCGCGACGACGAGCCGTCCCCGCCGACCGCGGACGGCCCGCCGGCGAGGGTCGACCCCGAGGAGGCCGCGATCTCGCTGCTGCAGTCCACCCTCGGCGCCAAGCGCATGGACGGCTGAGTCAGACCCTGGCCGGGCTCCGCGTCAGGAAGTCCAGCAGCAGCTGGTTGACCGCGTCCGGGCGGTCGAGCTGCATCCAGTGCCCGGCGCCGTCCACCCGGGCGTACGTCCACGGCCCGGCCACGTACGTGCCCGACGCGATCATCGGCTCTTCGAGCAGGAACCGGTCCCCGCTCGACCAGAGCCCGAGCACCGGCGCCGTGATCGGCGGCAGCGCCGGCGGCGGCGCCACCAGCCACGCCGGCGGCAGCGAGTCCCGGTAGATCCCGAGCGCCGCGGTCAGCGCGCCCGGCGCGGCCAGCCGGGCGACCACCGCGTCGGCGTCGGGGTGGGCCGACCACGCCCGCAGGTTCGCGTACCCGTCCGCCGAGAGCCACTGCTCGGCCACGCCCTCGAACTGGAACAGCAGCATGTACCAGGACTTCTCGCGCTGCGCCAGGCCGGCCCGGGCGAACGCGGTCGGATGCCCGACGGACAGCGCCGCGAGGCTGGCGACCCGGTCCGGGGCGACCGCGGCGAGCCGCCATCCCAGCGCGGCTCCCCAGTCGTGCCCGACCACGTGCGCCTCCGCCACCCCGAGCCGGTCCAGCACCCCGAGCAGGTCCCCGGCGTGCTCGCCGAGGCCGTACGAGCCGGGCCTGTCCGACGCACCGAACCCGCGCAGGTCGGGCGCGATCGTCCGGAAGCCGGCCGCGGTGAGCGCGGCCACCTGGTGCCGCCACAGCTCGTGCGAGTCGGGGAAGCCGTGCAGCAGCAGCACCGCCGGTCCGCTGCCGGCCGTGGACACCTCCAACCCGACGCCGGCGACGTCGATGCGCATCACCGGCTCCCCGCCGCCCCGCGCACGGCGGCGAGCAGCTCGGCCCGGGACGCACCGGGCGAGTAGTGCGGCTGGCCCAGGAACGCGGCCGCGTGCCCGAGCACGGCGGGATCGCCCAGCACCTCGGCCGGCAGCGCCTGCACGGACGCGATCGCGGCCAGCGCCCGCGCCACCACCGGGTCCGTCCGCGCGCCGGCGCCCAGCGCGCGGGTCATCGCCCAGGCCGGGTCCGCCGGCTCGTACGGCACGCCGGCGGCGTCCGCCTCGATCTCGGCCAGCCGGTGCCGGTCGAAGGACAGGGTCGAGTCCAGGTATGGCGCGACCGTCGCCGCGGTCTCCGCGGCGAACCGCAGCACCAGCGTGTCCGGGTCCTCCGTGCCCTCCTTGGCCACGACGTCCCGGAGCACGCAGGCATGCAGGGCGCCGATCGAGGCACCCCGGCCGAGCGACGGGTTGGTGCTGGCCCAGGCGTCGCCGACGGCGACCAGGCCCGTCACCACCGGCGCCGAGTCGACGACCAGCTCGCGCCGGCGGTCCTCGATCCCGGCCATCACGGAGATCCCGGTGATCGGCTCCGCGTCGATCCACCCGGCGGTGGCCGGGTAGCAGCGGATTGCCGCCTCCCAGCACGGCACGTGGCGCAGCTCCCGCAGCGCCCGGTCCCGCGAGCTGGTGGTGATGCCGACGCCCCAGGTGCCGTTGTCCGCCGGCAGCGTGAGCAGCGACA
The DNA here is from genome assembly GCA_963728945.1 of uncultured Actinomycetota bacterium. Lineage (GTDB taxonomy): Bacteria > Actinomycetota > Actinomycetes > Mycobacteriales > CADCTP01 > CADCTP01. Next base: position 1,189,441 of record CAVSMA010000001.1, read on the forward strand.
CCGACTCGTTGTGGCTCAGCATCGAGTCGACACCGGCCGGCATGGCGCCGCGGTAGTGCCGCCCGTAGTAGACGAACCCGCAGTCGGCCCGCTCGTCGACCGGGGCCCGGCCGCCGGCGTCGACGATCCAGCGGCTGACGGCCGAGCGCCGGCCGCTCGCGTCGACGACCAGGGACGCCCGCACGTCACCGGCGTCCGTGCGGACCCCGACCAGCTGCGGCACCGGGCCGCCGTCGGACGTCAGCAGCCCGGTCACCGCCACGCCACGGCGGATCCGCAGGCCGGGACACCGGGCCGCCGCCGACGCCACGGCCGCCTCGAGCACCGGCCGCCGGGCCGTGACCAGCCCGAACCGCTCGTCGCCCGGCTGCCAGCCGCCGGTCTGCGCCACCGGGCGGTGGTGCAGCGCGTTGTGGTCCAGACCGCCGGCCGCCCGCAGCGCGTCGAGCACGCCCGGCAGCTCGGTCTCCATCACCTCCCGCCACCGCGGCAGCATCAGGTGCAGCTGGTGGAACTGGGCGACACCGCCGCGGTCCCAGCCGGTCCAGGCCGCCGCCGGCGCGTCGCCCGGCGGATCGGCGGCGTCCCGCTCCAGCACGGTCACGTCGTGACCGTCCCGGGCGAGCAGCATCGCAGTGGTCAGGCCGGTCAGGCCGGCCCCGAGGACGAGGATCTCTGCCATGCTGCGGACCGTCGCGCGATCCGCTGCTCACCCACCAGGCCAGAACCTGCTCAGTCGATGCCCACTTCGGTGCCCACCTCGACCGCCCAGAGCAGATCGACCAGCCGGGCGGTGGCCCTGGCCAGGTATCGCCGGTAGGTGCTGAACGGCAGGCCGAGCACCTCGGCCGCCGCCTCCTGGCTCGGCGTCCCGCACAGGTACGTACGGTCCAGCACCCGGCGCAGCTGCTCACCCTTCGGCTCCTCCGCGAGCCGGGCGATGCCGGCCAGCAGCGACGCGCGCAGGTCCGGACCCAGCGCGGTGCCGGCCAGCGGGCTCGTGGCCAGCCGGTCCGGCCGGTTGACGTCGCGCAGCGCGGCCCGGACCGCCTCCTCGAACGCCTCCCGGCCGATCGGCGCCGGCCGGAGCAGCTCGGCCGGGGGCGGGCCGGTCTCCCCGGTCAGCTCGCGCCGCCCGGTCAGTTCGAGGAACTCCTCCAGCGGCAGCCGCCGCCGGTCCCACCCGTACGCGGTCACGTCGCCGGCGCCGAACTGCACCCGCGCCAACACGCCGAAGCCGAGGTATTCGAAGAACGGCCGCCAGAAGTCCTCGTACAGCGGGGTGACGACGCTCCAGGCGACCGGCCGGGAGAGCCACTCGACCAGCGAGGACACCGAACCGGCGAGCACGGCCATGGCATCCCGCTGGTACCGGCCGTGGTTGCCGAGGGCGCGGCAGATGCCGACCCGCTCGCCCGGCCGCAGCGGCGACCGGCGCGCGATCGCGTCCAGCACGGCCCGCACGACCGGGTCCTCCGGCACCGGGTTGTCCTCCGGCGACACGTAGACGTGCAGGGCGAAGGCCTCCACCCCGGTCTCGGAACGCGCCGTGTACAGGCCGTCGGGCTGCGCGTCGATCCACCGGCCGCACATCTCGGCGACCTCGGGCTCCTCCGCGGCTGCCACCAGCTCGAGCACCTCGACCCGGTCGGCCGGCGCGGCCGGGAGCATGGCCAGCACGCCCGACTCGCGCAACTGCCTGGCCTCCGGCTCGAGCGGGCTGCGCTTGTGCAGCAACATCAGCTCGATCGCGTCCCGGTGCCGGGACAGTGACGCCGGGTCGAGCAACCGGCCCACCGCGTGCTGGCGGATCGTGCGGTGCAGGGCAACGTACGCGTCCGGGTTGCGCTGGGCGAACTCGGCGTCGATGACGTCCCGGACCAGGTCGTGCGGGTAGAGCCCGTCGCCGGAGCGGCCGACGAACGGCCGCGCCGCCAGCCAGGCCCACACCTCCGGCGCCCGCGCGCCGACCGTGGCGGCGAGCAGGTCCTCGGTGGTCCGGTATGCGTGCGCGCAGGTGGCCAGCCCGGCTGCGGTGGTCGGCGTCCGGCACCTCGCGGACCAGCACCCGGCACAGCTCGGCGACCAGCTGGGGCAGCTGGTCCAGCCGGGTCGGCACCGCACCGCCGGCGCAGGTCTCGGCGAGCAAGGTCAGCGTGAGCGGGTGCCCACGGCCGAGCGCGGACAGCCGGTCCCGCTGCCGCTCGGGGACGCCGAGCCGGGCGAGCAGCTCGACGCTGTCCGCCGGCGGCAGCACGGCCAGGTCGAGCCGGCGCAGGAGCAGCCGCCAGCCCGGGTCGGCCGACCAGGCCGGGTCCGGCGGCTCCCGGCCGGCCAGCACGACCACCGAGTCGGCCGGCAGCGACGGCAGCAGGTGCTCGCGGAACCACCGGTCCAGCCGGGTGAGCAGCTCGTACCCGTCGACCAGCAGCACCGGCCCCGGGTCGTCCGTGACGGCGGCGACCGCGCGGGTGACGTCCTCGATGGACCCGCCGAGGTCGCGGCCGTGCAGCAGCAGCGCCGGCCGCCGCGCCTGCACCGCGCGGCGGCGCAGCTCGTCCAGCAGGGTGGACTTGCCGATCCCGCCGGGGCCGTGCACGAACAGCACCCTGGCCGGGTCGGTGCCGGCCAGCGCGGCGTCGAAGGACAGCAGCTCCGGAGCACGGCCGACGAATCCTCGGCGGCGGGCGTCGTCGAGGACGGCGGAGAGGGTCGGGCCCATCGCTCGTGCTCCTCGCAGGTACGCCGATCGTGCTAGCGGATCGCCAGGAAGGCAAGGACGCCGGTGGCCAGCGCCGCGGCGACCCGCTGCCGACCGGCCGCGGAGGCCTGCAGCGCCGCGTCGGCGCGGTTGGCCATGTTGCCGGCCTCGACCATCACCGTCGGCCGGCCGGACAGCGTCAGCCCGGCCAGGTCGTTGCGGACGTCGAGCCCGTCGCCGCCGGCGATGTAGGTCGCGTAGCGCAGGCCGCTGCCGGCGAGCATCGCCTTCCGCACGGCCAGCGCGAGCGCGGTGCTGGCCGCCTTGTCGCCGGCCGGCCGGGCCGCCTCGATGACGTGGAAGCCGGTGCCGCTGGTCGGTCCGCCGTCGGCGTGCACCGAGACGACCGCGTCGGCCTTGACGACGTTGCCGAACCGGCCGCGCACGTCGACGCACGGCCCGACCCCACGGTCGCTGGACCGGGTCAGCCGCACGTCGAGGCCGCGGGCGGCCAGCAGCGACCGGAGCCGGAGGGCGACGTCCCAGGTGAAGGCGTGCTCCGCGTACCCGGTCGCGGTCTGGGCGCCGATCTCGTTGCACGGCTTGCGTACGCCGTTCCCGGCGTCGACCAGCCGTTTCACCTGGCCGAGGTGGTCGATGTTGCCGCCGTTGTGGCCGGGGTCGATCACCACGACCGGCCGGCGAGCCGGCGGCGGGCTGGTCCGGACGGCGGCCGGCGACGTGGTCGGGCGCGGCCCGGGCGGGGTGCCGGTCGGCGCGACCGTGGCGACCTCGGGTGTGGCCGGGGCGGTGGAACCGGCCGAGCTCGGCGGCGGCGCCGCGACCGGCGAGGACGGCGTCCCGGCTGCGGTGACGGCACCGCCCGACCCGCAGCCGGCGGCGAGCAGCGCCAGGACCGCCGCCGGCAGCCACCGGCGCCGGCCACCGCTCGATACGCCGCGCATCCGCACAGCCTGCCAGTTCACCCAACGTCGTACTCGCCGGATAGGCTCGGACGGACCAGCAGCCGAGCCCAGGAGACCCACGTGCGACCCGGTGGCCAGCCCAACATGCAGCAGCTGATGAAGCAGGCGCAGAAGATGCAGCAGGAGCTGCTCGCCGCCCAGCAGGAGCTGGCGGACACCGAGGTGACCGGGTCCGCCGGCGGCGGCCTGGTGACCGCGGTGGTGACCGGCGCCAGCGAGCTGAGGAGCATCACGATCGACCCGAGCGTGGTCGACCCGGAGGACGTGGAGACGCTGCAGGACCTGGTCGTCGCCGCGATCCGGGACGCCAACCGGGCCGCCCAGGACCTGGCCGGGCAGCGGATGGGGCCGCTCACCCAGGGCATGGGTGGTCTCGGCCTGCCCGGGATGTAGGGGAAGCGTGTACGAGGGCGCGGTCCAGGATCTGATCGACGAGCTCGGCCGGTTGCCGGGCATCGGTCCGAAGAGCGCGCAGCGGATCGCCTTCCACCTGCTCGCCGCGGAGCCGGCCGACGTGGGCCGGCTGGCCGCGGCCCTGCAGCGGGTGAAGGACGAGGTCAAGTTCTGCACGACGTGCGGCAACGTGGCCGAGGCGGAGCAGTGCCGGATCTGCCTCGACCCGCGCCGCGACGAGACGGTGATCTGTGTCGTCGAGGAGCCGAAGGACGTCGTCGCGATCGAGCGGACCCGCGAGTTCCGCGGGCGCTACCACGTGCTCGGCGGCGCGATCAGCCCGATCGAGGGCATCGGCCCGGACGACCTGCGGGTGCGCGAGCTGCTGCAGCGGCTGCAGGACGGCACGATCACCGAGCTGATCCTGGCCACCGACCCCAACCTCGAGGGCGAGGCCACCGCGACCTACCTGGCCCGGCTGATCAAGCCGATGGGCCTGCGGGTGACCCGGCTGGCCAGCGGGCTGCCGGTCGGTGGCGACCTCGAATACGCCGACGAGGTCACGCTGGGCCGTGCGTTCTCCGGTCGTCGCCTGCTCGACGTCTGAGCGATCTTGTAGTTGCGCGGTGAACCAACGGGTGGCCGCGGTCGTGTTGCGGTCGGGGGATCGCAGTCACCGGGTTCACCGACCGCGGCGACTGACCACCGCCGTGCCGGCGTTGCTGCGATCCCCTGCGACGCCGGCGTGCCCCCGCCGGTTGGCCGCCCGCTTCACCCACGACTCACGGCGGGCGAGCCGGCCGCGGTGCCCCTGGTCTTCCCCCGAGGCCACGGGCACCGCGGTTCGTCAGCCCGGCTGCTCCGACTGCCAGGTCTGCCCGCCGTCGTACGAGAGCTCGACCGTGCCGGGCGTCGACGGCAGCCCGAGCAGCACCCGGCTGCCGCTGAGGTAGCCGGGGGTCCCGGGCAGCGCGGTGAACCGGTCGTCCGGGCCGAGCCGCCACGCCTTGCCGTTGCCGTCCCCGACCAGCAGGCCGCGGGCGTCGACGACGGCCGAGTACGCCGAGTTCGGCCCGTCCGGTGGGGTGATCCGCCGCCAGTCGCCACCCGGCCCGTCGATCCGGCGCACGTCCGGCAGGTCGTTCGGCCGGCGCCCGACCAGGTATGCGCCGCCGCCGGGGGTCGAGGCGAGCACCACCGGGTCGGTCAGCACCATCCCGGCGGCGAGCGGGATCGTCCGCCAGGTGCGGCCGCGGTCGGCGCTCACCGCGGTCAGGCCGCCGCTCGGCCCGACCTGGGCCACCCAGAGCACGTTGCCGTCGACCCTGGCCAGCCGCAGGCCGAAGCCGGACAGCGTCGGCTGGGACCGCAGCGGCCGCAGCTCGCCGGTGCTCAGGTCGACCGCGGTCACCGCGTCGGCGCAGGTCGGGCACAGCTCCGAGGCGAGCACGGCATCGGCCGGCAGCGCGTCCACCGGCGGACCCGTCCGCAGGTGGACGCTGTGCACGGTGTCGCCGCCGTCGTCGGAGACCTGCATGCTGCTGCCGGCCGTGAGCAGCACGTGGTCGTCGGGGGTGGCCCGCATCGTCACGTCCAGCCCGGTCGTGGTGGTGCCGGTGAAGTGCACCGGCGTCGGCGCCCAGCCGGGGACGACGAGGTTCCGGCGGTATACCCGGTAGTCACAGTCGTGCAGGATCCGGTTGCCGCACTCGGCGACCAGCGCGTACGCGTAGCGGGCGCCGGCGGTCACCGAGACCACGATCGGCTGGGTGGCTTGGTCGGGCAGGGCGGCCGGGGAGGCGGCCGCGGTCGGCACGGCCGGCGACGGCGACCGGGAGCCGCCGGTGCTGTGCAGCAGCGCCGGCACCCCGAGGGCCAACGCGAGCACGACCCCGGCGATCAGCCATCGGCGGGAGGGCGGCGGGGCGTCCGGGCCGCTGCTGAGCACATCGGGCCCGGCCATGGTTCGAGGTTAACCGCGCCCGGGCCGTCCGGCTCAGGGCGGAAGCAGGAGAACCGTCCAGGCGGCCTCGTGGTCGTGCCGGATGAGCAGGTGACCGCCGTCCGCGGTGATCGCCGCGACCGTGCTCCCGCCGCGGCGCAGCACCGCCGGGATCAGCGGCGGGTCGCCCACCGCACCGCCGGGCAGCTGGAAGCTCACCGACCGGCCGGTGTCGTACAGGACCTGACCGCCCGCCGACCCGTCGGCCAGCAGGATCCCGCCGTTGGGCTCGCCGACCGCGGTGGTGAACTTCGGCGTCGAGCCGATCGACCGGGAGTAGTCCACCAGCCGGGTCCAGGACCGGCCGGTGGTCCGCCAGACCTGGACCACGCCGGGGTCGCCGGCCGGCAGCGTGCGGGTGACGACCAGGTAGGTGCTGCCGCCGGTGCCGGCGACGAGCGACAGGTCGGGCGTCCGGTAGGGCACGCGCACCACGGTGGTGCGCCGCCAGCTGCGGCCGGCGTCGGTGCTGCTGGCCACGACCAGGCCGGTGCCCTGCCGGGCCGCCGCGTAGAGCATGTGGCCGACCGTGACGACCGACCGGACGTCCGGCATCGGCTGGGCGCGCAGCGGGTGCCGCTCGCCGCCGGCCGGGTCGAACACCCCGACCCCGCCGTCGCCGACGTCGGCGACCAGCCCGGCCGGCACCGCGGCGACCGGGGCGCCGGTGCGGCCGGAGCGCGCGGTGAACGTGCGCCCGCCGTCCCGGCTCACGTACGCGCCGGGCCGGGTGCCGTCCAGCACGGTCACGTACCGGCCGCTGACCAGCAGCCGGCCCGGCGACACCGAGCTCGCCGGCACCGTCATCCGGGTGCTCGACCAGTGCGCGCCGTCCCAGACCAGCAGCCGGTAACCGCACCGGCCGACGCAGAAGCCGGCCAGCGCGTACACCCGGCCGTCGGCGACCGCGGCGTCGTAGAGGTAGTAGCCGGGCGCGCGGATCACCGGCGCCGGCAGCGGGACGACCGGCAGCCGGGGTGCCGGCGCGACCGGCTCGCCGGACGATCGGGCGGCCAGCACCACCGCGAGCCCGATCAGCGCGACGATCGGGAGGATCCAGCCCCGGCCGCGCAGCGCAACCTTGGACGGCGACCGGGCGGACCCGGACTCGAGCAGGTCGCGCCCGGCCACCTCCTCATGGTCGCAGCCCGGGGCCGCCCCGACCATGCCCAAACCGGACGGCCCCGGCGGGGATCAGCTCCTCGCCACCCGCGCGACCGCGTTGAGGACCGCGTGCAGCGAGGCGGTGACGATGTTCTCGTCCACCGCGACGCCCCACAGGATCCGGTCGCCGATCTGCAGCTCGAGGTACGCCGCGGCCCGGGCGTCGCCGCCGGCCGAGAGCGCGTGCTCGGCGTAGTCGAGCACCCTGACCTCCCAGCCGAGCGGGGCCAGGCCGGCGGTGAAGGCCGCGATCGGGCCGTTGCCCTGCCCGGTCACCACCCGCGGCTGGCCGTCCACCGTCACGTCCGCGGTCACCCGCACCGTACCGTCCACAGTGGACGACTCGTGCCGGAGCAGCCGGACCGGCCCTGGGGTGAGGTATTCGGCGGAGAAGATCGACCACAGCTCCTCCGGCGCGACCTCGCCGCCCTCGGAGTCGGTGTGCTTCTGCACCACCTGGGAGAACTCGATCTGCAACCGGCGCGGCAGGTCGAGCGCGTGCTCGGTCTTCATCAGGTAGGCGACGCCGCCCTTGCCGGACTGCGAGTTGACCCGGATGACCGCCTCGTACGACCGGCCGACGTCCTTCGGGTCTATCGGCAGGTACGGCACCGCCCACGGGTAGTCCGAAGTGGACACTCCGGCGGCCGCGGCATCCCGGTCCAGGGCCTCGAAGCCCTTCTTGATCGCGTCCTGGTGGGAGCCGGAGAACGCGGTGTAGACCAGGTCGCCGCCGTACGGGTGGCGCTCGTGCACCGGCAGCTGGTTGCAGTATTCGACGGTCCGGCGGATCTCGTCGATGTCGGCGAACTCGATCATCGGGTCGACGCCCTGGGAGAACAGGTTCATCCCGAGCGTGACCAGGTCGACGTTGCCGGTGCGCTCGCCGTTGCCGAACAGCGTGCCCTCGACCCGGTCGGCGCCGGCCATCACGCCGAGCTCGGCCGCGGCGACCGCGGTGCCGCGGTCGTTGTGCGGGTGCAGCGACAGCACGACCGCGTCCCGGCGCGGCAGGTTGCGCGACATCCACTCGATGGAGTCGGCGTACACGTTCGGGGTGGCCATCTCGACCGTCGCCGGCAGGTTGATCACCGCCGGCCACTCCGGCGTGGGCTGCCAGACGTCCAGCACCGCCGAGCAGACCTCGAGCGCGTAGTCGAGCTCGGTCCCGGTGTAGGACTCGGGCGAGTATTCGAACCGGACCTCGGTGTCGCCCATCGTCTCGGCCAGCTTCAGGCAGAGCCGGGCGGCGTCGGTCGCGATCGCGGTGATGCCGGCCTTGTCGAGGCCGAAGACCACCCGGCGCTGCAGGGTGGAGGTCGAGTTGTACAGGTGCACGATCGCCCGGGGCGCGCCGGCGATCGACTCGTACGTCCGCTCGATCAGCGGCTCCCGGGCCTGGGTGAGCACCTGGATCGTCACGTCGTCCGGGATCAGGTCCTGCTCGATGATCTCGCGGACGAAGTCGAAGTCGGTCTGGCTGGCCGACGGGAAGCCGACCTCGATCTCCTTGTAGCCCAGGCGGACGAGCAGGTCGAACATGCGCCGCTTGCGGGCCGGCGTCATCGGGTCGATCAGCGCCTGGTTGCCGTCGCGGAGGTCGACCGAGCACCACAGCGGCGCCTGCTCGATCCGCTTCGCCGGCCAGGTGCGGTCGGGCAGCTCGATCGGGGTGAACGGTTGGTAGCGCCGGAACGGCATGCCGGACGGCGTCTGTACCGGCGGCTGGTAGTCGAAGGACACGGCGGAAGGGCTCCCTCAGGGCGGGCGGGTGGCGGCCAGCAGCCGTGAACCCCGCGGCGGGGAGCCGGCCTCTAGAGGGCCCCGCCGCGGCAGAGAAGGAGCAGGCTCCTCTCGTACGCCACGGGCTCACCTTACCTGGTCGGGCCGCGCGGGCGGAGCCGGGTCGATCAGGTCACCCGCTGGCCGGGCCGCGCCGGCGGGGCCGGGTGAACCAGGCCGCCGGCTGATCGGGGCCAGCGGGGTCGATCAGGCCACCCGCTGGCCGCGGGGGAGCCGGTGGGTGGGCGTGCGCAGCCGGACCGTGGTCAGCCACAGCGCCCCGGCCGCCAGCGCGAGGTCGATGCCGAGTCCGAGCGGCCAGACCGGCCCGCCGGTCACCCCGTCCGGCACCGCGAACGCGGTCCCGTACTGGTCCTCGACCCGCTGCGGCGTCGCCCTGATCCTGTGCAGCTCGCGGGACAGCGAGCCGAGGACGTCGACGTCCGCGGGCACCTCGACCAGCTGCCCGTTCGGCAGCCGCTCCCCGTGCACCGGCCCGGCCGGGGCGGAGTCGGCCAGCACCACGAACGGGTTCGGCGCGAGCAGCCACCAGGTCCGGTCCGGTCGGGAGATCGTCGTCTCGTACGACGCCTCCGTGCAGTTGGTGGCGTCGGCGCAGACCCGGGAGGAGCCGCGGACGGTCTGCTGGGTGCTGGCGGTGACCAGCCCGAAGGCGATCGCGGTGCCGGCGGCCAGCGCGAACACGGTCAGGTAGGCCAGCACGCCGGAGGTGGTCGAGCGGGCCAGCACCGCCGACAGCCCGAGCGAGATCGAGCAGACCACACCGAGCAGCAGCGCGGTGACCAGGTAGACCCCCGCGATCCGGCCGACGGACAGGCCGCCCTCCTGGTAGCACCACAACGCGAGCGGCAGTGTGACCGCGAGGAAGACCAGCGCCGTGCCCCAAGACGCGAGCAGCTTGCCGAGCGCGATCTCGCCCGCCCGCAGCCGGGTCACCTGCAGCGTGGCCAGCGTGCCGCGCTCCCGGTCGCCGTTCACCGACTGGGCCGCCAGCGCCGGCGCGACCAGCAGTGCCAGCGCGAGCACCACCAGCACCACCACGCCGAACATGACCGCGCCGAGAGTGCGCTCCCGCTCCACCGACTCGCCGACGATGTTGGGCTGGCTGGCGGCGGTGCGGACCAGCCAGGTCACCACGGCCAGCACGACGAACCAGGCACCGACCAGCCAGCGCCACCGCCCGGCCCGGATCCGCAGCTTGAACTCCAGCCGCGCGACCGTGAGCACCCCGCTCACTCCGCCCGCTCCCCGGACTCGCGCTCGCTCACTTCTGCCCTTCCACCAGGTCGAGGTAGGCGGCCTCCAGCGAGCCGCCGACCGGGGCGAACGCGGTCACCGCGACGCCGGTCGCGACCAGCTCGCCGAGCAGCCGGGCCGCGGCCGCCTCGCCGCCGAGCACCTGGACGTCGATGCCGGCGTGCCCGGCGGCCACCCAGCCGACGCCGGCCCGCTCCAGCGCCCGCTGCAGCGCGGCCGGGTCGACCGCCCGCAGCCGGTACGTCCGGGCCGACCGGGCCGCGGGCAGCTCGCCGACCTCGTGCTGGCCGACCGTACGGCCGTGGTCGACGAACACCACCCGGTCGGCGACCTCCTCGAGGTCGGACAGGATGTGGCTGGAGACCAGCACGGCCCGTCCCTCGGACGCCAGCCGGCGCAGCAGGTCGCGCAGCTCCACCCGGCTGCGCGGGTCGAGCCCGGAGGCCGGTTCGTCGAGCAGCAGCACGGCCGGGTCGTGCACCAGCGCCCGGGCCAGCCCGAGCCGCTGCTTCTGCCCGCGGGACAGCGTGTGCACCGGCGCGTCTGCGTACGGCAGCCGGGCCAGCGCCAGCAGCTGCTCGGCCCTGGCCGTCCGCACGCCGACCGGCAGCCGGTACGCCGCCGCCATCACCTCCAGGTATTCCTGGCAGGTCAGCGTGTCGTACAGCCCGAACACGTCCGGCGACCAGCCCATCCTGGCCCGCACCTGGTCGGCCTGGGTGACCGGGTCGAAGCCGGCCACCCTGACCTCGCCGGCGTCCGGGGTGAGCAGGGTGGCCAGCACGAGCAGCGCGGTGGTCTTGCCGGCCCCGTTCGGCCCGACCAGCGCGGTGACCTGACCGGGCGGCGCGTCCAGGTCGATGCCCTGGACGGCGTGCACGGGCCCGAACGAGCGGCGGATGCCGCGCGCGCTGATCCCGCCGCCGGGCTCGGGAAGGGTCATCGTCGTCTCATCTCCGGAGTCCTACTGGTCGCTGCCGTACTGTGGACGCGCCGTACATCGGGATCGTGGCAGCAGGAGGACATCTTCGTGGGGCTCGTCGTGCAGAAGTACGGCGGCTCGTCGGTCGCCGACGCCGAACGGATCAAGCGGGTGGCCGAGCGGATCGTCGCCACCCGGCGCGACGGCCACGACGTCGTGGTCGCGGTCTCCGCGATGGGCGACTCCACCGACGAGCTGCTCGACCTGGCCAAGCAGGTCACCCCGCTGCCGCCAGGCCGCGAGCTTGACATGCTGCTCACCGCCGGGGAGCGGATCAGCATGGCGCTGCTGGCGATGGCGATCCACGCGCTCGGCGTCGACGCGCGCTCGTTCACCGGGTCGCAGGCCGGCGTGATCACCGACCGGACGCACGGCAAGGCCAGGATCATCGACGTCACCCCCGGCCGCATCCAGGGGGCGCTCGACGCCGGCGCGGTCGCGATCGTCGCCGGCTTCCAGGGCGTCTCGCAGGACACCAAGGACATCACCACGCTGGGCCGCGGTGGCACCGACACCACGGCGGTCGCGCTGGCCGCAGCGCTCGGCGCGGACGAGTGCGAGATCTACACCGACGTCGACGGGGTGTTCTCGGCCGACCCGCGCATCGTGCCGCGGGCCCGCCGGCTGGAGACCATCACGTACGAAGAGATGATGGAGATGGCCGCCTGCGGGGCGAAGGTGCTGCACCTGCGGTCGGTGGAATACGCGAGGCGCTACCAGATCCCGGTCCGGGTCCGGTCGTCGTTCTCGCAGCTGCCGGGGACCCTGGTCGCCGGGACGATGGAGGACCTACCGATGGAACAGGCGATCATCACCGGCGTCGCGCACGACCGCAGCGAGGCGAAGATCACGGTGGTCGCGGTGCCGGACAAGCCGGGCCAGGCGGCCCGCATCTTCCGGGCGGTGGCCGAGGCCGAGATCAACATCGACATGATCGTGCAGAACGTGTCGGTGGCCGCGACCGCCCGCACCGACATCTCCTTCACGCTGCCGAAGGCGGACGGGCCGGCCGGGATGGCGGCGCTGCAGAAGGTGCAGGCCGAGGTCGGCTTCGAGTCGCTGCTGTACGACGACCACGTCGGCAAGGTCTCGCTGATCGGCGCCGGCATGCGCTCGCACCCGGGCGTCTCGGCCCGGTTCTTCGGCGCGCTCGCCGACGCCGGCGTCAACGTCGAGCTGATCTCGACCTCGGAGATCCGGATCTCGGTGCTGGTCCGGGACACCGACCTCGACCTCGCGGTGCAGTCCGTGCACGACGCGTTCGAGCTGGGCGGCACCGACCAGGCCACCGTGTACGCGGGGACCGGCCGGTGAGCGCCGCCGCGGGCCGCCGGCCGACGCTGGCCCTGGTCGGCGCGACCGGGGCGGTCGGCACGGTGATGCTCGGGATCCTGACCGAGCGCTCGTTCCCGTGGGGCGAGATCAGGCTGGTGGCGTCGGCACGGTCGGCCGGGCGGACGCTGCGGGTGCGCGGCGAGGACGTCACCGTGCGGGCACTCGCGCCCGAGGTGTTCGACGGCGTCGAGGTGGCCATGTTCGACGTGCCGGACGAGGTGTCCGCGCAGTGGGCGCCGGTCGCGGCCGCCCGCGGCGCGGTGGTGGTGGACAACTCCGGCGCGTTCCGGATGGACCCGGACGTGCCGCTGGTGGTGCCGGAGGTCAACCCGGAGCAGGCCGCGGTCCGGCCGAAGGGAATCATCGCCAACCCCAACTGCACGACGATGACGATGATGGCGGCGCTCGGCGCGCTGCACCGGCGGTGGGGGCTGCGGGCGATGGTGGCCGCGTCCTACCAGGCCGCGTCCGGGGCCGGGCAACCCGGCATCGACCGGCTGCAGGCCGAGATCGCCGCGACCGCCGGCGACCCGTCGCTCGGGTCGGTGGCCGGCGACGTCCGCAAGGCGCTGGCCGGGCTGCCGGCCGGCTCACCGTTCCCGGCGCCGCTGGTGCTCAACGTGGTGCCCTGGGCTGGCTCGGACAAGGGCGACGGCTGGTCGTCCGAGGAGCTCAAGGTCCGCAACGAGTCCCGCAAGATCCTCGGCATCCCCGACCTGGCCGTGTCGGCGACCTGCGTGCGGGTGCCGGTGCTGACCACGCACTCGGTCGCGCTGCACGCGACGTTCGCGTCGCCGCTGACCGTGGGCGAGGCGCGGGCCGAGCTGGCGGCGCAGCCGTCGATCGTGGTGCTCGACGACGCGCCGGCCGGCGTGCTGCCGACCCCGGCGGACGCGGTCGGCACCGACCCGACCTACGTCGGCCGGCTGCGGCAGGCGCTCGACTTCCCGAACACGCTCGACCTGTTCGTGGTCGGCGACAACCTCCGCAAGGGCGCTGCGCTCAACACCGCCGAGATCGCCGAGCTGGTCGGCGCCGGGCTCAGCTGACCCGGCGCAGCTTGGCCTCGGCCAGCCCGTACACGCCGTAGGCGAGCAGGCCCAGCGCGATGAACACCAGCAGCCACTTCCCGTACGGCTGGCCCGCGAGCGTCTTGAGCGCTCCGTCCAGCCCCTTGGCCTTGTCCGGGTCGTACTGCACGGCGGCGATCATGACCAGCACGCCGATCGTGCAGAAGACGATGCCCTGGGCGACCCGGCCGAACCGGCCGAGCGCGATGACCGCCTTGCGCGCCTTCGGCGACATCTCGCCGACCTTGAGCTCCTTGGTGAAGTCGGCCGTCCAGCCGTCGTGGATGTAGTACAGGCCGACTCCGATGATCACGAGCGCGGCGAGGCCGACCAGGAACTGGCCACCCGGCCAGGACAACACGGCCGCGGCCTGCTTCTGGCCGCCGCCTGACGAGCTCGAACCGGAGCCGGTCGCGATCTTCACCGCGATGACCGCGACAGCGCCGTAGCCGACGCCCTCGGCCAGCGCCTTCACCCGCTGCTTGGCGTCGGTCGCCACCGGGTCGGCGGCCGGCCCGAATGCCGCCGACAGCAGCCGCCACAGCGCATAGCCGATCAGCCCGACCGCGACGATCCAGACCAGCACCTTGCCGCCGGGCTGGGATGCGATCTCATGCAGGGCGCCGCTCTGGCTCGCCTGGTCCTCGGAGTGACCGAACGCGACCCGTAACGCCAGGATGCCGATCACGATGAACATCACGCCACGGGCGGCGAGGCCAAGCCGGGCGAACCGCTCCGGCCAGGGATTCGCAGCCGCCTTGTGGATGACCTGGCCGCCTGTCGTCGTCACCGGACCCACTCCTCTGCTCGCGCCGCACGGACGATCCGGCAGCATGTCCCCGACAGAACTGCCCGACCCGAGAGGTACCCGGACCGCGGACCTGTGAATCCGCCCAACCCCTGGCGGAACCTTTACCCGAGGGCCCATCCCGCGAACCGGGCCGTATGGTGGACGCGTGCCGCGCTACGAATACCGGTGCCGCGACTGCGAGAGCACCTTCGAGATGTCCCGCCCGATGGCGGAGTCGAGCCTGCCGGCGCCGTGCCCGCAGGGTCACGCGGACACCGTCAAGCTGCTCTCGACCGTCGCGCTGACCGGGGCGCCCGCCGCGGTCGCCGCGCCGGCGGGCACCGGCGGCTGCTGCGGCGGAGCCTGCGGCTGCGGCGGCTGACCCCGGCGCGACCGGCGCGACCGGCGCGACCGCGCAGGCGCGACCGGTGCAGCCCGGGCGTTGAGGGAGTCTTGGGGAGCCGACAGACTGCGCGGATGACCGGAGCTGTCCGCGTGCCCTGGCGCCGCCCGCTCACCGGCCGCGATCCCGAGGAGCCGCACCGGGCCTCCACCCCGTTGGAGCTGCTGTTCGACCTGAGCTTCGTGGTCGGCGTGGCGTCCGTCGCGGCCGAGCTGTCCCACGGCGTCGCCGAGGGCCACGGCGCCGCCTCGATCGGCCACTACCTGATGGTGTTCTTCGCCATCTGGTGGGCCTGGATGAACTTCAGCTGGTTCGCCTCCGCGTACGACACCGACGACGTCGTCTACCGCCTGCTCACGCTGGTGCAGATCGCCGGCGTGCTGGTGCTCGCGGCCGGCGTCCCGGCCGCCTTCGAGCACGATGACTTCACGGTCGTCACGATCGGCTACCTGATCATGCGGATACCACTGGTCGTCCAGTGGTTGCGGGTGGCCCACGACGATCCCTCGCGGCACGCCGTCGCCGTCCGGTACGCGGTCGGTGTGTCGGTCGTGCAGGCGCTCTGGCTGCTCCGGCTGGCGCTCCCGGACACCGCCGGCCTGATCGCGTTCTTCCCGATCGCCCTGCTGGACGTCGCGGTGCCGATCTGGGCCGAGCGGGCCGGACCCATGACCCGCTGGCATCCCGAGCACATTGCCGAGCGCTACGGCTTGTTCACGCTGATCGTGATGGGAGAGGTGATCCTGGCCGCGACGACAGCGGTCCAGGCCGGGCTGACCAGCGAGGGCGTGTCCGCGACGCTGCTCAGCCTCGCCGGCGGCGGCCTGCTGCTGGTCTTCGGGCTGTGGTGGGTCTACTTCCTCCGGCCGGCCGCCGACGGGCTGCGGGAGACACCCGGCAACTCGTTCGTCTGGGGCTATGGCCACTACCTGGTGTTCGCCGCGGTCGGTGCGCTCGGTGCCGGGCTCGAGGTGGCCGTCGAGACCGCGCTGCACGAGGCGCACGCCGGCCCGCGCACCGCCGCGTTCGCCGTCGCGGTGCCGGTTGCGGTGACGCTGCTGGTGATCGGCGGCCTGCAGGTCCGGCTGGTCGGCGGGGGTGCGCTGCTGGCCCGGTACGCGGCGGCGGCCGCGGCGATCGCGCTGCTCGCCCTCGTCCCGCCGCTCGGGCTCGCCGTCGTCCTGATGGGCCTGGTCGCCGCCGTGCTGGTCGCGGCCGAGGTGCTGCGGGTCAGCGACTCCGACTCCGACGACGTCCACGGCTCCCAGCCGCCCGCATAGAAGGCCGCGTGCCGCGATCCACCCCGGGCGGCCGCCGCGGGCGGTGTTCAGCGCAGGATGCCGGTGTGGCCGAGCGAGTAGCGGCCGGGCTGCGGCCAGACGCACAGCCCGTGCGGTCCCGAGCCCACCGGGATCTTCGCCAGCAGGTGGCCGTCGGAGGTGCGGATCGCGTAGACGACCCCGTCGTACCGGCCGGACAGCCACAGCACCCGTCCGTCCGCGGACACGCCGCCCATGTCCGGACTGCCACCGCCGGGTATCCGCCAGGTCACCGCGACCTTCCGGGTGGCAAGGTCGAGCACCGACACCGACCCCTCGCCCCGGTTGGTGATGAACAGCCGCCGGCCGGAGCGGTCGACGTACAACCCGTGGGTGCCCTTCCCGGTCGGCACGAAGCCGACGACCCGGCTGGCCGCGCCGTCGATCTCGTACACCCCGTTCGCCATCATGTCGGCGACATAGAACACCCGGCCGTCGGGGGAGAGCTTGACGTCCTGGGGCATGCCGCCGGCGACGCGGGTCAGCGGGATCGTCCGCAGCACGGTCTGTCCGGCCACGTCGACCACGATCATCCGGTCCGCGAACTCGCAACTGGCCAGCAGCGTCCGGCCGTCGGCGGTGAAGTCCATGTGGTCCACTCCCGCGCACTGGGGGACCGGCAGCGAGTGCTGCAGGCGCCACGTGTGCGGGTCGTAGAAGTCCAGCCGCCGCAACGCCTCGGCCACGACGATCGCGTGCCGGCCGTCGGGCGTGAAGTAGAGGTTGTACGGGTCGGCGACGTGGATCCGGCGTCCCGGCCGGCCGGTTCTCGGGTCGAACTCGAGCAGCGTGTTCGAGTTGTCGCCCGCGGCGTAGAGGGTCTTCAGGTCGTACGCTGGGATGACGTGCTGGATCTCGATGCCGGCGTTCGCCACCCGCTCGACGACCTTGTACGTCGCGGGATCGATGACCCACACGTCGTTGCTCTTGGTGTCCGGAACGTAGATCAGCGACCGGGCCCGGCGCGCGACCGGGCTGAGGGCGCCCGGACCGTCGGCGGCGTACACGTTTCCCGGGTCGATCGGCGGTGGCATGCCCGGCAGCAGGTGGGCCGGGGCCGGGGCCGGCTCGGCCGGCGGCGCGGTCCCGGTGCCGGTGGCCGCGGGGGACGCTGCCCGCGACGCTCGTCCGGACGCCGCCGGGTGAGCCGCGCCGGTGCAGGCCGCGACCGCGGCGGAGGCCGCCACCGCCGCGGCGAGCAGCAGCGCCGAGCGCCGGGCGGTCCGCGGGGGCATCCCGACCCGTATCCCGGTCATGGCCCGGTCGTGTCCGCAGCAGGGTCGTCGCGGCCACCGGCCGCCACTGTCCGCGCGCGGCCCGGTACCGGCCGCGGAGGGTACGGCGCGAGACGGGCTGACCGTGCGGGACGCACTGTGTCTCGTTACCCGGGTCCGGCCGCGGGCACACGCCGCTCGGCGCGACGTTTCTGCAGGTCAACGGGGTGTCAAGGGCCCGCAAACCAGTCCTGGTCAGTCCTGGACCCGCTCGGCCGGTCCGGCTGCCGGCCGGCCCGGATAATGGCCTGGTGGACCTCCTCGACCTGCTGCCGGACGGCGCCGACCCGGACGCGGTGTTCGAGGCATTCGCCGACTGGGCCGCCGACCGCGGGTTCACGCTCTACCCGGCGCAGGAGGAGGCGCTGATCGAGATCGTCTCCGGGGCCAACGTGATCCTCTCCACCCCGACCGGCTCCGGGAAGAGCCTGGTCGCCGCCGGCGCGCACTTCGCGGCGCTGGCTGCCGGGCAGCGGACGTTCTACAGCGCACCGATCAAGGCGTTGGTGAGCGAGAAGTTCTTCGACCTGTGCGCGATCTTCGGCACCGCCAACGTCGGCATGATGACCGGCGACGCCGCGGTGAACTCGCAGGCGCCGATCGTCTGCTGCACGGCCGAGGTGCTGGCCAACATCGCCCTGCGGGACGGTCCGGACTCGGACGTGCGGCAGGTCGTGATGGACGAGTTCCACTTCTACGCCGACCCGGACCGCGGCTGGGCCTGGCAGGTGCCGCTGATCGAGCTGCCGAAGGCGCAGTTCCTGCTCATGTCCGCGACGCTCGGCGACGTCAGCCGGTTCGAGCGGGACCTGACCCGGCGCACCGGCCGGGAGACGGCGACCGTCCGCAGCGCCGTCCGGCCGGTGCCGCTGTTCTACTCGTACCGGCTGACGCCGCTGCACGAGACGATCGAGGACCTGCTCTACACCAAGCAGGCCCCGGTGTACGTCGTGCACTTCACCCAGGCGGCCGCGGTCGAGCGGGCGTCGGCGCTGATGAGCATCAACGTCTCCACCCGCGCGGAGAAGGACGCGATCGCCGCCGAGATCGGCAACTTCCGGTTCACCACCGGCTTCGGCCGCAACCTGTCCCGGTTCGTGCGGCACGGGATCGGCGTGCACCACGCCGGGATGCTGCCCAAGTACCGGCGGCTGGTGGAGCGGCTGGCCCAGGCCGGGCTGCTCAAGGTCGTCTGCGGCACCGACACGCTCGGCGTCGGGGTCAACGTCCCGATCCGGACGGTGCTGTTCACCGCACTGTCCAAGTACGACGGTCAGAAGGTGCGGCTGCTCTCGGCGCGGGAGTTCCACCAGATCGCCGGCCGGGCCGGACGGGCCGGCTTCGACACGGCCGGTACGGTCGTCGTGCAGGCGCCCGAGCACGTCGTCGAGAACGAGAAGGCGCTGGCCAAGGCCGGCGACGACCCGAAGAAGCGGCGGAAGGTGGTGCGCAAGAAGCCGCCGGAGGGCTCGATCGGCTGGGGCGAGCCGACCTACCAGCGGCTGGTCGAGGCCGAGCCGGAGCCGCTGACCTCCCAGTTCCGGGTGTCGCACGCGATGCTGCTCAACGTCATCGCCCGTCCCGGCGACGCGTTCGCCGCGATGCGGCACCTGCTGGAGGACAACGACTCGGACCGGCCGACCCAGCGGCGGCTGATCCGGGAGGCGATCGCCATCTACCGCTCGCTGCTGGCCGCCGGGGTGGTCGAGCGACTGTCCACTCCGGACAGCGAGGGCCGTACGGTCCGGCTGACCGTGGACCTGCAGGAGAACTTCGCGCTCAACCAGCCGCTGTCCACCTTCGCGCTGGCCGCGCTGGAGCTGCTCGACCGGGAGTCGCCCACCTACCCGCTGGACGTGGTCTCGGTCATCGAGTCCACTTTGGACCAGCCACGGCAGGTGCTGTCGGCGCAGGAGCACCGGGCACGTGGCGAGGCGGTCGCGGCGATGAAGGCCGAGGGCATCGAGTATGACGAGCGGATGGAGCTTCTGCAGGAGGTCAGCTACCCGAAGCCACTGGAGGACCTGCTCGAGGCGGCCTACGAGACCTACCGGCGCGGGCACCCGTGGGTGGCCGACTACCCGCTGAACCCCAAGTCGGTAGTCCGCGACCTGTACGAGCAGGCGATGACGTTCGCCGAGTTCGTCCAGCACTACCAGCTGGCCCGGTCGGAGGGGATCGTGCTGCGCTACCTGGCCGGCGCGTACAAGGCGCTGGACCAGACCGTGCCGGAGGAGGCCAAGACGGAGGAGCTGCAGGACGTCATCGCCTGGCTCGGCGAGCTCGTCCGGCAGGTCGACTCCAGCCTGCTCGACGAGTGGGAGCAGCTGGCCAATCCCACCGAGGCGGTGCCGGCCGACAGCGAGATCGAGGCCGCGCCGGCGGCGGTCACCGCAAACCCGCGGGCGTTCCGGGTGCTGGTCCGCAACGCCCTCTTCCGCCGGGTGGAGCTGGCGGCCCGGCGGCAGTGGGACGCACTCGGCGAGCTCGACGAGGCCGACGGCTGGGACGCGGCGGCCTGGGCCGAGGCGATGACCGCCTACTTCGAGGAGCACGACGTGCTGCTCACCGGCGCGGACGCCCGGGGGCCGGCGTTGCTGGTGACGGACGAGCGGCCGGGTCGCTGGTCGGTCCGGCAGATCTTCGACGACCCGGCCGGCGACCACGACTGGGCGATCACCGCCGAGGTCGATCTGGCCGAGTCCGACGAGCTCGGCCGGGCGGCGGTGCACGTGGCGTCGGTCGAGCGGCTGGACTGATCGGGAATCCCGACCGGCCGATCCGGACTTCCTGACAGGGTGAGCCGTCTGTTCTCGCCGCTGACCCTGCGCGCCAGCACGTTCCGCAACCGCGCCTGGATCTCCCCGATGTGTCAGTACTCGTCCGTGGACGGGCACCCGACCGACTGGCACCTGGTGCACCTCGGCTCGTTCGCCCGCGGCGGGGCCGGGCTGGTCATGCAGGAGGCGACCGCGGTCACCGCCGAGGGCCGGATCAGTCCCTGGGACGCCGGCATCTGGACCGACGCGCAGGCCGCGGACTACCGGCGGATCACCGACTTCGTCCGCTCGCAGGGCGCGGTGCCGGGCATCCAGCTCGCCCACGCGGGCCGCAAGGCGTCGTCCAGGCGGCCGTGGGAGGGCCGCGGGGTCGTGCCGCCGACCGACGGCGGCTGGCTACCGGTCGGGCCGGCGACCGACCCGTACCCCGGCCTGGCCACGCCGACCGCGCTGACCACCGAGCAGGTGCGGGCCCTCGTGGCCGACTGGCGGGCGGCCGCAGTCAGGGCCGACGCGGCCGGCTTCGAGGTGATCGAGATCCACTCCGCGCACGGCTACCTGCTGCACGAGTTCCTCTCGCCGCTGACCAACACCCGCACCGACGAGTACGGCGAGAACCGGGCCAAGCTGCTCACCGAGGTGGTCGACGCGGTCCGTGAGGTCTGGCCGGAGCGCAAGCCGCTGTTCGTCCGGCTCACCGGCAGCGACTGGGCGCCCGGCGGGCTGACCGTGGAGGACGCGGTCGCGGTGGCCAAGGGCCTGGACGGGCACGGCGTCGACCTGTTCGACGTCTCCAGCGGAGGGCTGGTCGCCGATCAGCAGCTCACCGTCGGCCCCGGCTACCAGGTGCCGTTCGCCCGCGCGGTCCGCGAGCAGGCCGGCACGCCGACTGCCGCGGTCGGACTCATCACGGCCCCGGAGCAGGCCGAGCAGGTGCTGGTGGACGGCTCCGCCGACGCCGTCATGCTCGCCCGCGCGGTGCTGCGGGACCCGAGCTGGCCGCAGCACGCCGCGTACGCGCTGAACCACGACGAGGCCGAGGCCCCGGACGCGCTCTACTGGGCGCCGCAGTACGAGCGGGCCCGGCCGCCCCGGTAACGTCCGGGACATGAGTCGCTGGGTCTCCGTCGGGCCCGAGCGGCTGGCCGGCTGGATCGACCGGTTCGCGGCCGCGCACGGCGGCGTCGTCGAGTCCACTGTGGATCCGGACGCGGTGCGGCTGACGGCCGCGGACGGCACGGTGGCTCAGCTGGTCGTCCCGTTCCCGCCGCTGCGGGGGTCGCTGCCTGCCGACCTGGTGACGCACGCGCTGGCCGACCGGCGGGTGGGCGTGCTGCTGGTCCGGCTCGGCGGCTACGCGGCCGGTGTCTTCGACGGCGGCCGGCTGGTCGCGTCCAAGGTGGGCTCGCGCCAGGTGCACGGCCGCAGCGCCGCGGGCGGGCAGTCGCAGCAGCGGTTCGCCCGCCGCCGGGAGGGTCAGGCCCGGCAGGCGCTGACCGCCGCGGCCGACACCGCGGCGGCCGTGCTGCTGCCCCCCGTGTCCACACTGGACGCCGTCGTGCTCGGCGGCGACCGGCGGGCGGTCGACGAGGTGCTGGCCGACCCGCGGCTGGCTCCGCTGCGGCCGCTGGCGGTGCCGGCCCGGATCGACGTGCCCGATCCGAAGCTCAAGGTCCTTCAGCACGCGCCGCAGCTCTACCGCGCCGTCCGGATCCGGCTCAGCGACTAGTGTCCCGCGTCAGAGGTTTCGTGCCGGGGCCGGGTGCGAGGACGTCTGCCGCGGGGCACTAGTGTCGCGGGGTGAGCAGCGGCAGCGAGCTGGCCCGGTTGATCCTGCGAGTCACGGTGGGCGGCACGATGATCGCCCACGGCGTCCGGCACGGGCGGACGCTGGACGGCACCGCCCGCTGGTTCGGCTCGATCGGGTTCCGCCGGCCGCGGCTGCAGGCGACGACCAGCGCGGCGGTCGAGATCGGTGCGGGTGCGGCGATCGCCGCCGGGATCGCCACGCCGGTGGCGGCCTCGGCGGTGGTCGGCACGATGGCGGTGGCGGCGCGGACCGTCCACATCCCGAACGGGTTCTTCGTCGTCGGCGAGGGCTACGAGTACGTCGGCAACCTCGCCAGCACCTCGGTCGCGCTGGCCGCCATGGGACCCGGCCGGTGGAGCCTCGACCGCGCGCTCGGCCTGCACGAGTGGGGCACGCCGGCGAAGCGGGTCGCCCTCGCGGCCGGGCTGGGCCTGGCCGGGGCCGCCGCCCAGCTCGCGCTGTTCTGGCGGAAGCCGGCCACCGAGGGGGCCGTCGACGGGGCGGCCGAACAAGGCTAGGGCTGGACGGGCGGTCCTTCCACGCCGCCTAGGGCATGTCTCCCCACTGCTTGGCGGCGCTGGACGACGCCCGGACGACGACCGGCGGCGTTGGCGGGACCGGTCGAGACAACCCCGGTATCGGCCGGCCCCGCCGCGTTGCCGGACGCCCCCTGGACGCCGCCGGCATCCACCGCCAATGGGGAGACACGCCCCTATAGCTAGTTGATCCAGACCGTCTTGGCGTTCATGAACTCGTGCATGCCAAGGTCGGTCAGCTCCCGGCCGTACCCGCTGTCCTTCACGCCGCCGAACGGCAGCTGCGGGTAGGAGGTGACCATCCCGTTGACGAACACCATGCCGGCCTGGGCGTCGCGGACGAACCGCTCCCGCTCGGCCTCGTCGTTGGTCCAGATGTTCGCGCCGAGCCCGAAGTCGACATCGTTGGCCAGCGCGATCCCCGCGTCCAGGTCCGGCACCCGGTAGAGCGCGGCGACCGGGCCGAAGACCTCCTCCCGGTACATCCGCATCTCCGGCGTGATCCCGGTGATCAGCGTCGGCGGGTAGAACCAGCCGGGTCCGTCCACACGCGACCCGCCGACGACGACCCTGGCGCCCTTGCCGACCGCGTCGGCGACCAGCTCCTCCACGTCGTCGCGTCCGCCCGAGGTGGACAAGGGTCCGACGTCGGTCTTCTCGTCCCTCGGGTCGCCGACCACGAGCGCGGCCAGCTTCGCGGCGAAGAGCTCCTCGAACCGGTCGGCGACCGCGGCGTGCACGATGAACCGCTTGGCCGAGATGCAGCTCTGGCCGTTGTTCTGGCAGCGCGAAGTCACCGCGACCTCGGCGGCACGGTCGAGATCGGCCGACGGCATCACCAGGAACGGGTCGCTGCCGCCGAGCTCCAGCACGGTCTTCTTCAGCGCGTTGCCGGCGATCGCGGCCACCGACTGGCCGGCCGGCCCGCTGCCGGTCAGCGTCGCCGCGGCCACCCGCCGGTCCCGCAGCACCTTCTCCACCTCACCGGAGGAGATCAGCAGCGTCTGGAACACGTCCGCGGGGAAGCCGGCCTCGCGGAACAGCCGCTCCAGGTAGAGCGCGGTCTGCGGCACGTTGCTGGCGTGCTTGAGCAGCCCGACGTTGCCGGCCATGAGCGCCGGCGCCGCGAACCGCATGGCCTGCCAGAGCGGGAAGTTCCACGGCATGATCGCCAGCACCACGCCGATCGGCTGGTGGGTCACGTACGCCTGCTTGGCACCGACCGCCTCCGCGTCGGCCGGCCGCGGCAGCAGGAACGCCGGCCCGTGCTCGGCGTAGTAGCGCAGCGCGCGGGCGCACTTGGTCGCCTCCGCCTTGGCCGCGGACAGCGTCTTGCCCATCTCCAGCGTCATGAGCCGGGCGACGTCGTCGGTCTCCCGGTCCAGCACGTCCGCGGCCGCACGCAGCCAGCCGATCCGGTCGTCGACGCTGGTCAGCCGGTATGTCGCGGCGGCCGCCGCGGCCCGGGCGAGCTTGTCCTCCAGCTCGGCCGGGGTGAGGGGGTCGAAGGTCTGCACGGTCTCGCCGGTGGCGGGGTTGATGGTCGCGATGGCCATGTCCCGGTCCTACCCGCCGTGCGCCCGTCCCACCAGGCCCCACCGGCCGATCGCAGGCCTCAGCCGGGCGGCGGGGTCGGCTCCGCGGGCGCGGCGCCGCGGTCTGGGCCGCGGCGCCCGACGGTCCGGTCCAGCGGGGCGTCGAAGACCGCGACGTCGGAGGTGAGCGGCCAGAACCGGTCCCCGCCGTGGCAGGCGATCACGGACGCCTCCCCGCGTCGAAAGCGACAGCCCGGGCATTTCCGGCGACTACCCGCACTCGAAGATGGGGGCTTCACCCCATGTCCCTGCCCGGATCGGCGGGTATGACTGACTGTAGAGACACGCGAGGAGGCAGTATGGCGCGCCAGATCACGCTGGACCAGGCCGAGGCGGTCATCGCGGCATGCAAGCAGGAGGCGGTCAGCGTCGGCCAGCCGATGAACATCGAGGTGGTCGACGACGGCGGCAACCTGGTGGCGTTCGCGGCGATGGCCGGCGGCGTCGGCGTGAGCGCCGGCACCGTCGACGAGGACGACCAGGTCGCACGCGCCGGCGCCGCGGCGTACTCGAGCTGAGTCCGCCGCGGCGCCGGTGTCGCCGCCCGGGGTCAGGCTGCCGGGCCGGCGACCAGGGTGATGGTCGCGGTGTGGCTGGTGCCGGCGCTGTCCGCCCAGGTGACCCGCACCTGGTCGCCGGGGTTCCGCTCGGCCAGCGTCGCGGACAGCGCGTCGGCACTGTCCACAGTGGTCCCGCCGACGGCGGTGATGGTGTCGCCCGCCTGCAGGCCGGCCTCGGCCGCGGGCGAGCCGTCGACCACGCCGGAGATCGTGGCGGCGCCGGCGGCGTCCTGCGCCAGCTGCACGCCCAGGAAGGCCGGCGTGCCCTGCTGGATCGTGGCACTGTCCTCACCGGACTGGATCCGGTCGGCGATCGAGACCGCCTTCTCGATCGGGATCGCGAAGCCGACCGTGGCGGCCGTCTGGCCGGACGACGCGGCGGTGTCGATGCCGACGACCTTGCCGTCGCTGGCGTAGAGCGGGCCACCCGAGTCGCCGGCCTGGATGTCCGCATCCACCTGGATCATGCCGGTGAGCTGCTCGGGGTCGGCGCCGCCCTCGCCCGCGGCGGTGATGCTCTGGTCGAGCGCGGTGACCGTGCCCTCCGCGGCCGTCGGCGTGCCACCGGTGCCGCCGGCGTTGCCGACCGCGGTGACGTCGTCGCCGATGGACACCTGGTCGGAGGAGAGCTTCGCGGTGTCCAGCCCGGACGCGCCGGACAGCTGCAGCACGGCCACGTCGTCACCGGCGTCGGTGCCGACCACCGTCGCCGGGTACGACCGGCCGGTGCTGACGACGGTCACGGTGATCTTGGTGGCGCCGCCGACGACGTGGTTGTTGGTGAGGATCTCGCCGTTCGAGGTGAGCACGACGCCGGTGCCGGCGGCCTCGGCCTGGCCGTAGTCGATCACGGTGGTGACGTCGACGACGCCGACCGACTCGGCCGCGGTGGCATCGCGGGTGGTGCCGGTGCCCGTACCGGAGCCGAACCCGCCGCTGCCGTCGCCGAACCCTCCGCTTCCGGAGCCGGACCCGCCGCTGCCGTCGCCGAACCCGCCGCTGCCGCCGCTGCCGGTGCCGCCGTCGCCGAACCGGTCGCCCCAGCCGAGCTGGCCGGCCGGGGCGGAGCCGGACGCGGGCGTGCCGCTGCCGGCGACCGCGTGGTCGGCGAGGGCGTGGCCGATCGCGACGCCGCCGCCGAGCCCGACCGCGAGCACCAGCGTGCCGGCCACCGCGACCCTCGCCCCGCGCCGGTGCCGCGGCCGGGCCGGCGCCCGGCCGAAGGGCGGACCGAACGGCTGGCCCGTCGCCGACATCGGCTGCCCGGCCGGCTGCTCCGCCGGCTGCTCCGCCGGCTGGGTGAGCTGGGTCGGCTGCTCCGCCGGCTGGGTGGGCTGGGTCTGCTGCTCCGCCGGCCGGGTCGGCTGCTCGGCCGGCGGCATCGAAGGGGACGCCGGGATGGCGCCGGTCGGGGTCTCGTCCTGGTGCTCGTCCATGTCACGCCTACTCGTCGGGGGTGTCGCTGCGTCTGGCACCCACCGAACTCCCGCATCCGAGCCGCGCGCTGTGCGGTGGCAAGGCGTTGGCTGTGAAGGCGGTCCAGCCCCGACCCAACTGCCGCCTCGCCGGACTGCATGATGTCCTCATGCCGCCCCGCCGCCCCGCCCCGGCCGGTCGGCGGCCCGGCCCGTGGTCCGTCCCGGCCGGCCCGGCGACGGCCCGGGCTGCGCCCGGGGGTGGAGCCGGCACGGCGTGGTCTACCGGAAGTCCCTGGAGAGGACGCAGTCATGAGTGACGCCCGCGTGGCCGAGGTGATAGCCCGATCGCTGGCCCTCGCGGGCGTACGGCACGTGTTCGCCTATCCCGGCGAGACGATCGTCGACCTGCTCGAGGCCTGCCGGGGCGAGGAGATCGACGTCGTGCTGGCCCGCCGCGAGGCGACTGCCGCGTTCATGGCCGAGGGGCTGGCGATGGCGACCGGCGGCATGGGCGCGTGCCTGTCGACGCTGGGGCCGGGATCGACGGCGCTCGCCAACGGCGTCGCGTCGGCGACCCTGGACCGCGTCCCGGTCGTCGCGCTGTCCGGTCAGGTCGACTCCGGCCGCGAGCAGTACTTCACCCACCAGGTCGTGGACCACGGCCGGCTCTACGCGCCGATCACCAAGTGGGCCGGGCGGATCGAGCCCTCGTCGGTGGCGAGGACCATGCGCCGGGCGGTCCGGCTGGCCACCGCCGAGCGGCCCGGCGCGGTGCACCTGACGCTGCCGGCGGACCTGAGCGAGCGCACGGCCACGGACGGGGACGCCGCCGCGCCGCCGATGGTGCCGGCGGCGGTCGCGACGACCGTGTTCACCACCGGCGCGGAGCCGGGCGCCGTGCTCGCCGCCGCCCGCCGGCCGGTGCTGCTCGCCGGGATCGGCGCGGTGCGGGCGGCCGCGACGCCGGCGCTGGTCCGGCTGGCCGAGACGGTGTCGGCACCGGTGGTCGTGGCGCCGATGGCCAAGGGCGTGTTCCCCGAGGACCACCCGCTGTTCGCCGGCGTCCTCGACATGGCCTGCGGCCAGGTGCTGTGGGACCTGCTCGGTGCGGCCGACCTGATCGTCACGGCCGGCTTCGACGCGGTCGAGCTGATCACCCCGTGGACGCTGCGGACGCCGGTGCTGCACGTCGACGCGGTCCCGAACGTCGACCAGGTCTACGCCAGCGACTGCGAGTGCGTCGGCGACGTCGGCGCGATCCTCGGCTGGCTGGCGGACGGGTGGCACGGCGGGCCGCGCTGGACCGAGGCCGAGGTCGGCGGCCACCGAAACCGGCTGCGCGACGCGTACTACTCGGGCGCGGTGGCCGGCCGGCTCAACCCGACCGACGTCGTCGACGCCGTGCGCCGGGCCGGGCCGCGGCAGACGCTCGTCACCACCGACGTCGGCTCGCACAAGCTCCTCGTCGGCCAGGGCTGGCGCGTGTACGAGCCGCGCGGCCTGCTGATGACCAACGGCCTGTCCTCCATGGGCTTCGGCGTCCCGGCGGCCATCGCCGCGAAGCTCGCCGACCCGGGCCGCCCGGTCGTCGCGATGGTCGGGGACGGCGGCTTCGCGATGACGGCTACCGAGATACGGCTGGCCGCGGCGCTGTCGCTGCCGGTGGTGTTCGTGGTGTTCGTCGACGGCAGCCTCAACCGGATCCAGCTCACCCAGCGGGCCCGCGGGGTCCCGAGCACCGCGACCCTGATCGAGGACGTCGACCTGGTCAAGCTGGCCGAGTCGATGGACTGCGACGGGGTCCGCGCCGCCGACCCCGCCGAGCTGGAGAAGTCCCTCGACGATCTGGCGTCGCTGTCCCGCCCGCTGGTGATCGAGGCCCGGATCGACCCGTCCCAGTACGACGCGCAGTTCTGACCGGTCAGACTCCCGGTACGGCGGCAGACCAGGACGGCGCGGCCGTTGCCCCCGACGTCGGAGTCCCCAGCGGGCGGAGCCGAGCCGAGCCGTCGCCGATGCGCCGCATGGTGTTTGCCGTGGTGGCGGGGCGCCCCGGTCGGGACGGCCCCGCCACCACGGCGTGCCTGCTAGCGCCCCGCGTCAGAGGTCTCGCAAGACCGGCACGAAACCTCTGCCGCGGGACATCGACTATGCCGGGACAGGGCCGGGGCCCGCGCCGCCGTCCCCACCGGCGAAGGTGCCCTCCGGACCGGCCGGGGCCGGCAGGGTCATCGGCGGACCTGGCACCCGCTTGCCGGGCACGCCGTTGACCGTCTCGGTGGAGTAGGCGTACGTCAGCATCGCGAACGCGATGAGGTCGCTGTTGACCTCAAGGGCGTGCAGGTCGACGTTGCCGATGTCGTCGCAGGCCGAGTGGTAGCAGGGGTCGAACTGCGCACCGGCGGTGCCGCCCCAGATGGCCTGCTGTTCGGCCGTCTTGGGTTCCTCGGCGCCGGTGAACAGGCCGCCGGACGGGATGCCCGCGTCGATGAAGGCCTGGTAGTCGCTGCGGCCGTCGAACGCCGTGTCGTCGTACGGCTCGCCGACCATCGTGTAGTACGACTCGTACAGGTCCTCGATCGCGGTCGAGCCCGGCGGCACGATGACCGGGGCCGCCTCGAACGTCGACTCGTCGGCGTCGTACACCATGAAGATGTAGTTCGGCGAACCCACCATGTCGTAGTTCATGTACAGGGCGATCCGGTCCCGCTCGGCCTGGGACAGCCCCTCGACGTACGCGGTGGAGCCGATCAGACCCTCCTCCTCGGCCCCCCACCAGGCGAACCGGACCGTGTTCTCCGGCTTCACCTTCGACATCTGCAGCGCGGTCTCGAGCAGCGCCGCCGAGCCGGAGCCGTCGTCGTTGATCCCCGGTCCCGCGGTGACGCTGTCCAGGTGTGCGCCGGCCATCACGACGTTGTTCGCGTTCCGGCCCGGCAGCTCGGCGATCACGTTGACGTCCGTACGGGTCTCGTTCGGCACGACGCGCACGTGCGCGGTCGAGCCGGGTTGGGACAGCGCAACACCGTTGTCGAAGCTGGCGCCGACCACCGGGATGGTGATCTCGGCCGGGGACGGCACCAGCGTGCCGACGATCAGCGCCTCACGGGTGGGGTCGTTGCCCTGGTTGAAGATGATGACCGCCTCCGCTCCCGCGGCCTCGGCGTTCACCGCCTTCTCGGCGAACGTGCAGGTGCCCCGCTGGATCAGCGCGATGTCGTTGCTCCCGGCGAAGTCGAGGCCGGTGAAGTCCGCCGCCTCGCACCCGCTGGTGGACGCACGGTCCCCGGTCAGGTTGATGTCGACCGGGATCACGGTGCCGGTGACCTCGCCGGGCGGGCTGCCGGTGAAGGCCCCGGTCTCGTACGTGGCGTTGACCGGGGTGAGCTGCTGCAGCAGTGCCGGGAACACGAACTCGAACTGGAACTCGTCGAGCGTCACCCGGTAGCCGGCGTCCCGCAGCTGCCCGGCCACGTAGTCGACGCTGTCCGCGTAGCCGTCGGTCCCGGCCGCCCGGGTGCCCGGGTAGAACGGGTCGTCACTGGCGTCCGCGATCTTCTGGAGCTGGGCCTGATGCTCGCGGACCCCCTCCACCGTCACGCACTGCAACAGCTTGCTGTACGTGTTGTTGGTGCGGTTGGCACACCCGTTGCCGGGTGTGGCGCTCGCCGCCTGCGCCGGCAGCAGCGCGGCCGCCACCAGCCCGAGAACTCCGACTGCGGCGAAGCGGGCCGACGCCCGCCCCGGTGACCTGAACAGTTTCGCCACTCTGGACCCCCTTGTCCGTCACGGCGGCCCTGACGCGGCAATCCGCCGCCCGCCTGCCGGTCACCGTAACCAAAGAAACGGCCACGCTGGGCAAAAAAATCGGCGATCCCCCGCCGAATGGTCGATCCCGTGCCGGTACGGGTCGTCACGCGCCTGCGCCGGTTGCGCCGCTCGGACTAGTCCCGGGCCTGGTCAGTCCGGGTCTTCGGGGATACCGAACGTGCCGAGGACGGAGCGGATCCGCGCCGGGTCGGCGCGGAGCAGGAGCGGCCGGCCGGTCTGGTGGGCCTGCCGGTGGGCGGCCAGCAGCGCGGCCACCCCGTCCCGGTGAATCGAGGTGACCTGGGTCAGGTCGACCATGATCGCGGCCCGCGCCCGGAGTGCTCTGGCCAGCACCCGGCGCAGCGTCGGGACCGCCGACGCGTCCAGGGCGCCGGCGATGGCGATCACGATGCGGCGTTGGCCGCGCTCGCGTCGAACCGTGATCGCCATGCTGGTTCCCCCGTCTGCGGTTCGCGCTGCGTGTCACCCACCCCCTCGACCGCTGGCCTCCGACGACGATCGGTCACGCAGCACTCCAAGACGATGACAGCGGCACGCCGGGTTGATGACGTTGCCGGCGAGCGCAGCGGCACCGCGACACAGCCGTGGTGGGCAGCTCCCCGGCGTTCGCGGGGACGACCGGACACACCGGTTGACCAGGGCCGATCGGCCCGGTAGGGCTACGACTGCCCGACGCGGGAGCGACGGTTCACCAGCGCGACGAGGAGGATCATGACTACGTTCACCCGGTCCGACCTACGGGGAGCAGAGTTCGCCGGCGCGGACCTCCGGGGGGCCCGGTTCGTCGGGGCTGACCTGTCCGACGTCGTGATGCGCGGGGTCGAGATGCAGCGGGCGGAGATCGACTCACCGTGGCTGTTCGAGGGCGACGGCTTCCTGCGCGTCAACGGCGTCGACGTGCTCCCACTCGTCGACACCGAGCTCAACCGCCGCTTTCCAGGCCGCGCCGACCGGCACGCGGGCGACCCGGACGGCCTGCGCGCGGCCTGGGCTGCAGCGGAGCGCACCTGGGCGGCGACACTCGACCGGGTTGCGGCGATGCCGGCCGGCACCGTCGACGTGTCGGTGGCCGGTGAGTGGTCGTTCGCGCAGACGCTGCGTCACCTGGTCCTGGCCACCGACCTGTGGCTTGGCCGGGCGATCCTGGAGCGTGAGCAGCCGTTCCATCCGCTGGCCCTGGTGGACTCCGGGACCGAGGAAGGATTCGACATGTCGGTGCTCGCGACGGAGACCCCGTCGTACGCGGAGGTGTTGGAGGCCCGCGCGGACCGCGTCGCGATGGTGCGCGACTTTCTCGCCGGCGTCTCGCCACAGCAACTGGCCGCGACGCGCGGGAACCCGCACGAGCCAGAGCGGCAGGAGACCGTCCTGTCCTGCCTGCACGTGATCCTCGAGGAGGAGTGGGAGCACAACCGCTACGCCGTACGCGACCTCGACGCGATCGAGGCGAATGCCTGAGCTACTGACCGCACCGCACCGCACCGCTGCGCGGCCGCCGGGCCGGCCCTCCAGCCGGTCCATCGCGGGCGGCAGCCGGCTCAGGCGGCCGCTACCGCTTGTAGCGGTCGAGTGGATCCGGGTCGTCTTCCAGTGCTGCACGGTCCCAGCGGCCATGCTCCGCGGCCGCCTCGTAGGTCGTGTGCAGGAACTCGGTCAACGCCGCATCCGGGTCGGCGGATTCGGCGACCACCTCGTACGGCAGCAGGAACTCGCCGAGCTCGCGACTGTAGAAGGCACCGGTCGGGCCGACGGGATGCTCGGCGTAGCCGTCCGGTTCCGGGTAGGTGTAGGCGTAGAACGCCCCCTCCTCACCGCCGCCGGGCCAGAAACCGCAGCTGGAGAGTTCCTTCGAGTAGCCCTCGACCATCACCCAGTCCGGGCAGTTCGGGGCGCCACCGGGATGCGGCGGCGCGGGCCGGCCCGAGAACCGGGTGTGGGCGATGTCCATGGCGCCCCAGAAGAAGTGCACCGGGCTGGCCTTGCCGACGAAGCGGGAGCGGAACTCGCCGAGCACCCGGTCGGCCTGCACCAGTTGACGCCAGAACTGCCGAGCCGCCGGCGGGTCGTAGGAGGCGTGGACGTGGTCTTCGGCGAACGGGATCGCGTCCTCCACCTCGTTGGGACTGGCATGAATCGCCGTCTCGATCCCGAGCTCGCCCAGAGCGGCCATCGTCTGGGTGTAGAAGTCCGCGACCGACTTCGGCTCCAGCGGCACCCTGCGGATTCCGCCCTCGCTGGTGCGGATGACCAGCACGTGGTCGAGGAAGTCGAACTCGATGTCGAAGGCCCCGCCGCGGTACGGAACAGCCGAGGTGGTCAGGCCGCGGGGGCTGACATAGAGGGTGGCCTGCCACCAGTGGTTGAGCATCGGGGCGTGGGCCAGGCGCACCTTGCCCACGATCTGCGTCCACAGGTGCAGGGTGTCGCGGGTGTCGACCCAGTCGGCCACCCGTAGCCGCGGCCACCCCTCGACGGTGACAGCAGGCACGGAGTCCTCCTCGCAGGCAAATCAGGGTGAGCCGACGAGCGTACCCGTTGCCGACGCGAGCGCCTCCCACCCGACTCTGTCGCAATCGCCGCCTTCCCGCCGCGCTGGTGCCGGCGGCCCGATTGTCCGGCACCGGGCGCGGCCTGTCGCCGACGTGCTCCTGCGCGCCGTCGAGCGGCGCGGGGAACGGGGGCTCTCTGCCCTCGCCGGTCGTACCCCTCCGTGCCGGGCAGACGCGGGTGGATGCCGGCACCAGTACGGCCGCGCCGGCGAGGAGGTCTCGAGGTTTATCGGCTGGCTGCGAAGGAGCGAAGATGGTCGAATGCCATCTCCAGAGCGGTGTGCATCGGGGCGCCGTCTTTCGCCATCTGCGCCATCAGGTAGCCGCCCTGCAACGCGGCCATGATCCCGGTGGCGAGAGTCCGAGGGTCGGCCTCGTCGCGCAGGACCTGCTTGTCCCTCATCCGCTCCAAGGCCGCGACGAGCAACGCCTCCCAACTGGCGAAGTGGCGGGCGAGAGCGACCCGCGCATCCTCGTCCTGATCTGCCAACTCGCTGACCAGTGAGCCCAGCTCACAGCCGTGTGCCCCGCGGCGGGTCGTCACCCGCTGGACGACGGCGACTCGCCACCGGTCGAGACCGCTCAGTGTGTCGACACGGTCGAGATAGCCCTGCTCCCGCGTGAGGATCCGGTTGGCGCGGAACGCGATCACGTCACGGACGAGGTCCGTCTTGTTGGAGAAGTGCTGGTAGAACTGCGACTTACCGGTCCCGCTGGCCGCCATCACCTCGTCGAGCGTGGTCGCCGCCACGCCTCGGGCCAACATCAGCTCTGACGCGGACTCAACTATCCGGGCACGGGTGGCAGCGCCGCGGCTGGTCAACCGTCGCGTGCCAGATGTGCTGCCTTGCTGGGTCACCGTGAGAGCCTATCCCGCGTCAGGTTACCAGCGCTCACTGTACCGCCAGGTACGGACTTGACAGAGGCTTGGTTCGATGGCCCCAGCGTCTCGTTGCCCGGCTCCCGGGCAGCTCAGGGGCCCGCCGGGCCTGCGACGGGGCCGGTTGCCGGCGGCATAGTCGTACGCCGAGGTACACCTACCGAACGCGGTCAGTCGTGATCGCGGTGACTGGCTGTGTGCGCCGGGCACCCTCGGTCGTCGTGACGGGCAGCGGCGGCGAACTCGCGCAGACCGCCCTGGGCCGGCCGGCCCGGCGATCGCTGTCCTGCTACGGCCCCACTTCCTCGAACTCGTGCCGCCCGACGCCTGCGTGCAGCGTCATCCGGGTCGCTAGGGGTGCCGAAGACAGCCTCCCCGAGGCTCGCCCTTGACTCCGCTCATCAGCTCGGCAAGAATGTACTCGAAGGTACATTATGATGCTGACGGTAGGTCGAGGCGGCCGCATCCAACGGCTCCGCTCGTGCCACCAACGCCTACTAGAAAAGGGCTCTTGATCGTCCGGCGGCTACGGTCACTGTGACAAGGCCGCCGCGTCAGACCCCAAACCGTACCCGCTAGACCAATTTACGAAGCAGGAGACTCGGGTCCGGGACGCTGCGTGGGTAGAGCCTGAGCCCTGTGGGATTGACAGCCCAGAACGAGCCGCGTAGGTCCTGGGAGCGGCCGCCCAATCCACGAAGCGACTCGGAGAGCGTGATGACGGCGCCAGTTCGACGACGGGAGCCTGTTCTGATGGGCTCGGCCGGCCCTCGCGTAGCACATTGGACCACGTTCGATCGGCGGTTGACCCGCGACCGCCCGCTCGCTCGCCGGCAAACCGCGGCGACGTCCGACACCCTCGGTGCTGAGGACCGACGATGGGTGAATGGACTGGCCGGCAGGGGAGTGGACCACGAGCGCACCTGCCGTGACCTGCACGCCATACTTCTTCGCGCCGCGAAGTTCGAGGTCGGGCAACGGCGCACCGCACATCAGCTCGGCGGCGCGGACCTCGACGACATCGCCTGCCAGGCAGCCTCCGATGCGCTGTTGCAGATCATCCACAAGGCGGGCGAGTTTCGTGGCGAGAGCAAATTCACGACCTGGGCGACTCGGTTCGTCGGGTTCGAGGTGCGTGCCAAGCTGCGTCAGTATGCGTCCCGGCACCGGACGGTGGCCTTGGCGCCGGAACACCAGGAGCAGCTCGCCGAGGCCAACTCCGACCCGTCCGTTCAGGCCGAGGGGCAGGAGCTCGCGGAGGCGATCCACCGTGTCGTGAACGACCGGTTCAGCTCTCACCAGCGAACGGTCTTCCTCGCACTGCTGATGCGTGACGTGACACCTGCAGATCTGGCGTCGCGTATGGGTTTGAACGCCAACGCGATCTACCAGATCGCCTTCCGCGCCCGCCATTGCCTGCGCAGCCAACTGCGAGCCAATGGGCTACTGGACTGACCGCGCAAAGCGCGTAAGAGAAGACGCCCGCGCTGCCGCTAGGTAGAGCGAGGTCGAGTCCCCCGGCCCCGACGGGTCCGAGAAACGCTCTCACCCGTGTCATCCCCGAGCTTGTCCCAGAGAGGAAGCAGTCATGTCAGGTCGCTTCGAAGGACGCAAACTGATCGCGGTGGGCGGCAGTAGCGGTATGGGCAGGGAGAACGCCGCCGACGTGGTCGCCGAGGGCGGCAGCGCCGTCATCATCGGCCGCGACAAGGGCAGGGTCGACGAGACCGTCGCCGAACTCTCCACCAAGGGCCATGCCACCGGCATCGCAGCCGACCTCGCCGACCGCGCCCAGGTGGAGGACCTGCGCCAGCAACTGGCCGCCGATCACTCCGACGCGACGCTGCTGGTCAACGCGGCAGGCTTCTTCATCCCCAAGCCGTTCCTCGAGTACGACGGCAACTTCTACGATTCCTACCTGGAACTGACCCGCGCGATCTTCTTCGTCACCCAGACGGTGGCCAAGGGCATGATCGACCGCGGTCAGGGCGGCTCCATCGTCAACATCGGCAGCATGTGGGCCCATCAGGCGATCGGAGCCACACCGTCGTCGGCGTACTCGGTCGCCAAGGCAGGAGTGCACGCGCTGACCAAGAACCTTGCCCTCGAACTGGCACCCCACAAGATCCGCGTCAACGCGGTCGCCCCGGCGGTCGTGAAGACACCGCTGTACGAAGGCTTCATCCCCAAGGACCGGATCGACCAGACCTTGGCCGGCTTCGACGGCTTCCACCCCCTCGGTCGGGTCGGCACCGCACGCGACATCGCGTCCACCGTCACGTTCCTGCTCAGCGACCAGACCGACTGGGTCACGGGCGCGATCTGGAACGTCGACGGCGGCGTGATGGCCGGCCGCAACTAGCACGAGGCTGGGCGCGACTCGAGAGGCAAGAGGAGAGACCGGGACATGATTCGCCGGAGCAGTGCTGACCAGTCACATCGAGACGACCACGCCGCCGCGATCCGGTTCGCCGAGACGCACGGCCTGCAGCACCAGCACAACCGACATAAGCTCGCGCACGAATGGGATTTCTACCCGTTCGGGGTGGGCAGCTTCAGGCGTGCCCGCAACGTCGTGCAGGGCTCGCTGCACGGACGTTCGATCACGGCGTTCGAGTACTTCTACCTCCTCATGAGCGACTCGGTCGAGCAGGGCGGGTACCAGCGCGACGCCGCGAACTGGTTCCTCGTATGCGTCGTCGATCTCGATCACCCGGTGCCCCCGCTCGCGTCAGTGCGAACCGAGTGGCTCGAGTGGCATGAAGACGAGCTGCCCGGCCCCGTCATCCCCATCGACCACGAGCGGTGGTCGAGGGTGTTCACCCTCGTCGGCGAAGACGAGGACTTCGGCCGTGCCGTCGTGACCAACGAGAACGCCGCCCGCTGCGCGGAGGCCGACGTCCACGCGGAATGGCGGTTCGTGAATGACGAACTGCTGCTGTGGGTCTGGCGCGGCCGGGTCGACGATCGGCTGCTCACGATCCTCGACGTGGCCAAGCCATTGATCGGGGCCGCGGAACGGTACACCCGCGCCGGGTCGTAACACTCGGCTGCGCCGGGCGCTCGAAAGCCGTACAACCGGTGTGGCGGTGGCGCTCACCGCGCCACCGACCACTCGTGCCCGTCCGAGTGAGAGTTGCCCGGTGTGGCGGGCGCAGAGAAGCAGGAGGCTGCCGGGTCCGGACCGGCAAGGCCTGAGCAGGGAAGGAGACAGTCATGACAAAGACCTACAGCAAGGACGCTGAGGCGGTCGCGCGCTTGTCCGCCGAGCAGCGCCGCGTCACGCAGGAGGGGGGCACCGAGCCCGCGTTCCGCAACGAATACTGGGACAACAAGAAGCCCGGGATCTACGTCGACGTGGTGTCGGGCGAGCCGCTGTTCGCCTCGATCGACAAGTACGACAGCCATACCGGCTGGCCGAGCTTCACGGTGCCCCTCGAGCCGGACAACGTGGTGGAGAAGTCCGACACGAGCCACCGCATGATCCGGACCGAGGTCCGTTCCGCCCACGGTGACAGTCACCTCGGGCACCTTTTCAACGACGGGCCGGCCGAGGCCGGCGGGCTGCGATACTGCCTGAACTCGGCCTCGCTGCGGTTCGTGCCGGTCGACCAGCTCGAGGCCGAGGGCTACGGCGCCTACCGGCACCTGTTCGACCGGACCGAGGCCTCGGCGTGAGCACGGGCGCGGGCAGCGCGGGCACGCAGAAGGCGATCCTGGCCGGGGGGTGCTTCTGGGGCGTGCAGGACCTGATCCGGAGCCAGCCGGGGGTGGTGTCGACTCGCGTCGGCTACGCCGGCGGCGACACGCCCAACGCGACCTATCGGAACCACGGGACGCATGCCGAAGCGATCGAGATCCTGTTCGACCCGACGGCGACCTCGTACCGGAAGATCCTCGAGTTCTTCTTCCAGATCCACGACCCCACGACGAGGAACCGGCAAGGCAACGACGTGGGCATCTCCTACCGGTCAGCGATCTTCTACCTCGACGACGAGCAGAAGCAGGTCGCCGAGGACACCATCGCCGACGTCGACGCATCGGGGCTGTGGCCCGGCAAGGTTGTCACCGAGGTGACCGCCGCGGGCCCGTTCTGGGAAGCCGAGCCGGAGCACCAGGATTACCTGCAGCGCTATCCGGCCGGCTACACCTGCCACTATGTGCGTCCAGAATGGCGCCTGCCTCCGAGGACCGAACCCGGCGCGACGGCATAGCCCGCCGCTCGACCCGGTATGGAGTCGTTCGTCTTTCCGGCGACTCACCCAGGGTCCAGCCCGTTCGGTCGAGCTCGGCCGGCCACCCTGAGCAGCCGCTGCCGGACGTCGATCGGTGTGGTCGGACGCCGAGACTCGTGCCACTGACACTGACGAACCGCCGTACATGCGAAGGCCGGATACAGGGAGGTGCCGGATGAAGGCGATTGTGGTGACGGATCAGGCCGCCGGACCGGCCGGGATGACGCTGGTGGAGCGGCCCGACCCGCCGGCGGCGATCAACGACGTCATCGTTCAGATCCATGCGGCGGGATACGTCCCGACCGAGACGGAGTGGCCCTCGACCTGGACCGAT
The DNA here is from genome assembly GCA_963728945.1 of uncultured Actinomycetota bacterium. Taxonomy (GTDB): domain Bacteria; phylum Actinomycetota; class Actinomycetes; order Mycobacteriales; family CADCTP01; genus CADCTP01. Next base: position 1,227,448 of record CAVSMA010000001.1, read on the forward strand.
CGCGCCGACCGTGACCGGACACCGTCGATCCTCGGGCACGAGCTGGCCGGAGTGGTCACCGCCCTCGGCTATGGCACGACCGGGCTGTCGGTGGGACAACGGGTGTTCGGCCTCGCCGACTGGCATCGCGACGGCACCCTCGCGGAATTCGTGGCGATCGAGGCACGCAATCTCGCGCCGCTGCCAGGCGACGTCGACTTCACCGTGGGCGCGAGCCTGCCGATCTCGGGACTGACGGCGTGGCAAGGGCTGTTCGACCACGGCCGCCTGCGAGCGGGGCAGAGCGTGCTCGTCCACGGCGCGGCCGGCGCAGTAGGGACGATGGTGACGCAACTCGCACATGAGTTCGGCGCATACGTGATCGGCACCGGTCGCGCTGCCGACCGGCAGAAGGCGCTCGACTTCGGCGCGCAGGAGTTCGTCGACCTCGACAACGACGCCCTGGAAGACGTCGGCGGAGTCGACCTGGTCTTCGATGTCATCGGCGGCGAGATCCAGCGGCGGTCCGCAGGCCTGATCCGGGCCGGAGGAATACTGGTGACCGTCGTCGGGCCGGCCGAGGCGCGGCCCACGGACGGCCTGGCGATCGACTTCGTCGTCGAGGCCGATCGAGCCCAACTGAGTGAGATCGTCCGGCGGGTGCGCGACGGCCGAGTGCGGACCAACATCGGCAAGGTCGCGACCCTCGAGGATGCCGTCGCGGTCCTCAACTCGACCGAGCGACGCTCGGGGAAGACGATCATCAGCGTTCATCCGTAGGCGCCCGCGGAGCCAGCTCGCCGTCCTGCCCTCCTGCC
>CAVSMA010000002.1:0-2486902 GCA_963728945.1 uncultured Actinomycetota bacterium
ATCGGACGGTCAGGTTGGCGCCGCTGTGCGGGTCGAACACCCGCAGCTTGCGAAGGTCGTAGAAGAGCTCCAGTTCCCTGCCCTCACGGGCGGCGCTCGCCGCGTCGAGGCGAGCGGTGACGACGCCGGTGTCGCCCATTTCGGCGCCGGTGTCGCGCGCGATCTCCTCCAGCTCGTCGGTGCGGGCTCGCTCGCCGTCCAGTGAGAAGTACGCGTACTTGTCCGCGCCGAGCGACTCCAGGACGTCGACGGTCACGGTCACGGTGGCGCCGTGCGGGCGGCGGTCGCCGGCGAGCGCAGCGTCCTCGAAGTCTTCCGGGCGGACGCCGAGGACGACCTGCCCGCCGCGGCCGGCGACGGCCTCGCGCACGGTCTCCGGGACCGACACCTCACCGAGCGGGCTGCGCAGCTGGTCCCCGTCCACGTCGGCCGGCAGGAAGTTCATCGCCGGTGAGCCGATGAAGCCGGCCACGAACAGGTTCGCCGGCCGGTCGTAGAGCACCTCCGGAGTGTCCACCTGCTGGATGACCCCGCCGCGCATGACCGCCACGCGGTCGCCGAGGGTCATCGCCTCGGTCTGGTCGTGGGTGACGTAGACAGTCGTGGTCCCGAGTCGGTTCTGCAGCCGGGAGACCTCGGTCCGCATCTGGACCCTGAGCTTCGCGTCCAGGTTGGACAGTGGCTCGTCCATCAGGAACGCCTTGGGGTCGCGGACGATCGCTCGACCCATCGCGACCCGCTGGCGCTGTCCGCCGGAAAGGTTCGCCGGCTTCCGGTCGAGATGCTCGGTGAGGTCGAGGATCCGCGCCGCCTCGTCCACCTTCTGCTCGATCTCCTGCCGCGGCCGCTTGGCCAGCTGGAGCGCGAAGGCCATGTTCTCCCGCACGGTCATATGTGGGTAGAGGGCGTAGCTCTGGAACACCATCGCGATGTCCCGGTCCTTCGGGGAGAGGTCGTTCACTACCCGGCCGCCGATCCGCAGCTCGCCTTCGGTGATGTCCTCGAGCCCGGCGATCATGTTGAGGGTCGTCGACTTCCCGCAGCCGGACGGCCCCACCAGGATGACGAACTCGCCGTCCTCGATGGTGAGGTTGGCATCCTGGACGGCGACGGCTCCGTCCGGAAACCGCTTGGTGACTCCGTCGAGCACGATCTCTGCCATGTCGACCTCCCTAACCCTTGACCGCGCCGGAGGTGAGCCCGGCCACGATCCGGCGCTGGAACAGCAGCACGACGACGATGATCGGGATAGTGATCACCACCGCGGCCGCGGCTATCGATCCGATCGGCGTCTCGAACTGCGATGACCCGGTGAAGAATGCGATGGCCGCCGGCACGGTGCGCGAGCGCGTCGTGGAGGTCAGCGTGATCGCGAAGATGAAGTCGTTCCAGGCGAAGATGAACACGAGGATCGCGGTGGTGAACACGCCCGGTGCGGCGAGCGGGACGATGACGCGCCGGAATGCCTGGAAAGGCGTCGCCCCGTCCATCTGCGCCGCCCGCTCCAGGTCCCAGGGGATCTCCCGGAAGAATGCCGACAGGGTGTAGATCGCCAGCGGCAGCGCGAAGGAGATGTACGGGATGATCAGTCCGGCCCAGGTGTCGAAGAGGCCGAGCACCCGCCACAGGTTGAACAGCGGGGTCGCCAGTGCGATGGGCGGGAACATCGCGATCAGCAGCGACGCGCCGATGAGCAGCTTCTTGCCCGGGAACGACAACCGGGCGATGGCGTACGCGGCCATGGCGGCCAGCGAGACGGCGACCACTGTCGCGATCACGCCGATCCCGATCGAGTTCGCCAGCGGCCGGAGGAACTCCGACGAGGTGAAGATGCCGCGGTAGTTCTCCAGCGTCCAGTCCCTGGGGATGAAGTGGCCGTCGGCGATCGTGCCCGGATCCTTGAACGACAGGGCGACCAGCCACCACACCGGCACCGCCGCCACGAGTATGACCAGTGCGTCGGCGGCGGCCCACGTCCCACGCCGCCGGCGCTCGCTGCCCGCCGGCCGGCCTTGCCTTTGCGTGGCCTCCGGTCGGGCGGTCTGGATGGCCGTCACCTACCTCACCTCCTGGCCGGGCGCGGCCGTGCCGAAGCCCTTGACGAACACGACCGCGATGACCGCGACGGCAAGGAAGATGAGCACGGAGATCGCCGATCCGATGCCGAGGTTGAGCGCGATCGTGAGGTTGTCGTAGTCGAGGATCGACACCGACTGCGTTCCGTGCGAGCCGCCGGTGAGGATGTAGATGTTGTCGAAGATCCGGAAGGCGTCGAGGGTGCGGAAGAGGACGGCGACGAGGATCGCCGGCTTCATCAGCGGCACGGTCACCCGGCGGAAGCGCTGCCAGGCCGTCGCTCCGTCCACTCGCGCCGCCTTGAGCACGGCATCGTCGACCAGCGCGAGGCCGGCGAGCAGCAGCAGCGCCATGAAGGGCGTCGTCTTCCAGATCTCGGCCATGATGATGATGCCGATGGCGCTCCACTGGTGCGTCAGCGGGGCGGCTCCGTCTCCGAGCAGGTTGGCGAGGTAGCCGGTGCCCGGGGTCCACGCGTAGCTCCAGGAGTACGCGGCGACCACCGTGACGATCCCGTACGGCACCAGGACCGCGGTGCGCACCAGGCCGCGCGCGACCATCGTCCGGTGCAGTAGGAGAGCCACCGCGAAGCCGAGGACCAGCTCCACGGTCACCGACACCGCCGTGATGACCACGGTGACTGCGAAGGCCCGCCACCAGATCCCGGAACTGAGCACCGTCACGTAGTTGTCGACGCCGACGAACCGGGACGCGTCCGGGAAGCGCAGGTCGTAACGCTGCAGGGAGAGGTAGACGGCGTAGCCGATGGGCCAGGCGGTGACGGCGAGCATCACCACGGCCGCGGGCGCGCACAGCAGCCAGCCGAGCCGGCGCTCGGCTCTCGCCCGCTCGGACAGGCCGTGCCCGCGCTGGGCCGGTCGGGACCGGACGTCCGCGGGCCGTGTGGGGGTGGCGGTCTGGGTCACGGGATCAGTCCCTTCGACTGCAGCGCATCCGAGATCGCGCTGCGCAGCTCATCGACGTCGCCGCGGGGGTCGATGCCGGATGGCGGCGATAGCGTCGCCGCGATGACGATCGAGACGCTCTGGTAGGCCGGCGTCTTCGGTCGCACGCTCGCCTGCTCCAACGACGCGTAGATAGCCTGGTAGAACGGGTACTGCTCGCGGAACTGGTCGGGCGGGTTCTGGTACACGTCGGTCAGCACCGGCGGTAGGCCGCCCTCGACGGCGTTGCGGATCTGGTTGTCCCGTCCCCGCAGGCACTGGATCGCCTGGAAGGCCTCGCGCTTGTGGGTGGAGTACGCGGACACACCGAGGTCGATCCCGCCGATGGTCACGTGCGCCGGCTCGTCCGCGGTCACCCGCGGGTACGGCGCCCAGCCCATGTTCCGGAAGATCTCCGGCGCATTCTGCCGGGCGGACGGGTAGACGAACGGGTAGTTCAGCTCGAACGGAGCGACGCCGTTCTCGAACGCGAGCCGGTTCTCGTTCTCCATCTGGTTGGACAGCGACGGATCGGCGGCCGGCGAGGTGGCGAGCCGTCGCATGGTCTGCAGCGCCGTCACCGCCGGGTCTCCGAGGACCACCCGCTGGCCGTCGTCGCTGAGGATCGCGCCACCGGCCGAGGCGACCATCGTGTTGAACCAGACGACGTAGCCCTCGTACTGAGCGCCCTGGATCTCGACGTAGTGCGGCTTGCCCTGCTGGCCGAGTGCCGTCGCCGTGTCGATCATTTCCGCCCACGTCCGCGGCGGCTGCGATACGAGATCCTTGCGGTACCAGAGGAGTTGGGTGTTGGTGTTGAACGGGGCGGAGTAGAGCCGGTCGTTCCAGGTCGCCGTGTCGATCATCGTGTCGAGCGTGCCGGCCCTGATCTGGTTGGCGACATCAGCCGGCACCGGTTCCAGCCATCCCGCCTCGGCGAACTCAGGTGTCCAGGTGACGTCGAGGCCCAGGATGTCCAGCGCGCTGTCGCCGGCAGCCAGGCGGCGGACCAGTTGCTGCCGCTGCCCGTCGGCAGAGGCGGGCAGGTATCGCACGTCGATCGTGTAGGACCCGTGTGAGGCCACCGAGCAGTCGCGTGCGGCGTCCTCGAAGACCGACGCCCCAGGATTGAAGATGTACCAGGTCAGCGAGGCCGTTCCGGCAGGACTCGAGCCGCCGCAGGCGGCCAGCGGGATGGCCAAGGCGAGGGCCGCGAGAACCGAGACATGCCGGCGCCTGATCATCTTCGCCAGGCGGCTGTACCCATTACGTCCCATGACCCGATCACCTCGCACGGGTTCCGGCCTCTCCCGATTCGCCGGAAGGCGGCCTCCGTGCTTCTGGAGTTGCCCGTCGCTCCCCGCCGGTATCTACCGAGTCCCTTACCCGGCTGGGCGACTCGTAGCGCAACCGAAAGATGTACCGTCCACTTTCCGCGGCTCCGGCCCGGCTTCCGTCAGCCGGCGCAGTCGAGGCGGTGCGCGGTCTCGACGAGAAGGGCATGGACGAAGGCCTGCGGGAGGTTGCCGCGCAGCTGCCGCTGCAGGACGTCGTATTCCTCGGTGAACAGCCCGGGCGGCCCGCACGAGGCCCGGGTCCGCTCGAACCACCGGGCGGCGGCTTCCCGGTCGCCTCGCTGCAGCAGGGCGAGGCTGACGAGGAAACCGCAGAGGAGGAAGGCGCCCTCGGCGCGGCCGAGTGGCTGGTCGCCGTGCCGGAAGCGGTAGGCGAACTCGCCGTCGGTCAGGTCGGCCAGCACCGCCGCCAGCGTCGCCTTCGTGCGCGGGTCGTCGGGCGGCAGGGCGCCGCGGATGCCCGGCAGCAGCAAGGCGGCGTCGACCCGGTCGTCGGCCGGGTTACGTTGCCAGCGGCCGGTCCGATGCTGGCTCGTTGCGGCCGTGGCGGCGACGATCGCGTCGGCGAGCGCGGCGAACCGGCCCGCGTCGGCGCCGGCCCGACGGGTCCGGGCGACGGCACGAAGGCCGGCGGCGCAGGCGAGCCGGCTGTGGGTCCACTCGGCCGGCCCGAGCTCCCAGATCCCTGAATCGGGTTCCTGCCAGCGCTGTTCGATGGCAGCGGCCGCGACGAGGATGGCGGCCCAGCCGTCCGGGTCGAGCCGGTCGTGCCGCTCGGCGGCGGCCAGGAGCTGCAGGCACTCACCGAACGCGTCGAGCTGGAACTGGCCGTTGACCCAATTGCCAGTGACGTCGGCGCCGCCCGGGTAGCCGGGCAGGTCGAGGTGCCGTTCGTCCGGGACCGGCGCGCCGGTGGTCGTATACGCGGGGGCCAGCCCAGGGCCGTGCTCCTGCAGCCGGGCGGTGACGAATCGGACCGCGCTGTCGAGCAGCGTCGGGTCCGGGCCCGCGGCCAGGGCGATCCCGGCGTAGCACTGATCGCGGATCCAGGCGTACCGGTAGTCGAAGTTGCGGCCCCGCCGGGCGCGCTCCGGCAGGCCGAGCGTGGCGGCCGCGATCATCCCGCCGGAGTCGGCGGTCAGCCCGGTCAGCACGGCGTAGGCATGCCGGACGTCCCGGGCGGCGATACCGCCGGTCCCGGACGGCATCCGCCGCCGCCAGCCCTCCTCGGTGGCCGCCCACGCCTCGGCGGGATCGACCGGCTCCGCCCGTCCGTCCTCGGCGAGCACCAACACGAGGTCGACGGCGTCACCGGGCTCGATCCGCAGCCGGACGCGCAGATCGTCGCCGTCCACCCGGGCGTCTGGGACGCCGGACCAGCAGAACGATCCGTTCCCGAGTCGGCCGTGCCACCGTCCGGCTTCGTCCTGGCGGACGTCGGTCGGGGTGGTGCGCCCGAAGTCATGGCGCAGTGACAAGACCACGTCGACCGGCACGGCCGATCCGGCCGCGGTGAGCCGGCGCAGCAGCACGGCCCGTCCGGGTCGGCCGGGTAGCGCGAGCGCGTCGCGGCTCTCGACCTCTCCGTCCTCGGTGACCCAGCGGCAGTTCCAGATCAGCGTCCCCGGGTCGTAGTAGCCGCCCCAGACCCGCCGCGCAGCCGGCACCACCTGGTAGCCGCCGTCACCGCCGATCAGGGAAGCGAGCACACCGGGGCTGTCCCAGCGGGGGAAGCACAGCCAGACGATCTCACCGTCCGGGCCGACCAGGGCGCCGCGGGTCCCGTCGGCGAGCAGCGCGTAGTCGCGCAGGACCTGCGGATCCCAGCGCATCAGGCCGGCCGCGGCGCGGTGACCGCAGTCATCGCCGGCCCCGGAGGATCGCCGCCAGCGTGATCGCCGCCGCCGCGGCGCCGGCGAGCAATGAGCCGCGGTGCGTGGTCGCCCAGAGCTCCGGGCTGCGGGAGTGCGACCGGTGGTCGAAGTCGCCGTGCGCACCGTGGTCGCCACCGACCGGGTGGTAGAGGTTCTCGCCGATCCGGGGGTGCTTGTCCTGCGGGCTCTGCTGGCCGGAGTAACCGGTCCTGGCGAGATAGCGGTCGAGCAGGGCGGGTGCCAGCCGGTTGCCCAGGATCGTGTACACAGTGGACAGACCGACCCACAGCAAGCGCCGCGGGTGCTCGGCCGCGTAGACCAGCGCCTTCGCGCCGACCTCCGGCTGGTAGATCGGCGCGACCGGCATGGGATGGTGGGGCAGCTTGCTCTTGACCCAGTTGAACTGGATGGTGTTCAGCGCCGGCATGTGCACCATCGCGACCCGTACCTTGCTGTGCTCGTGCAGCAGCTCGGTGATCACGCTCTCGCTGAAGCCGACCATCGCATGTTTGCTGCCGCAGTAGGCCGCCTGAAGCGGAATCCCGCGGAAGGCCAGCGCGGAGCCGACCTGGACCACGACCCCGCGGTCGCGGGGTGTCATCCTGCGCAGCGCCGCCCGGGTGCCGTTCACGAAGCCGAGGTAGGTCACCGCGGTAGCGCGCTCGAAGTCGGCCGGCTCCGTGTCCAGGAACGACGCGAACACACCGGTCATCGCGTCGTTCACCCACACCTCGATCGGCCCGAGCTCGGCCTCGACCTGGTCGGCCGCAGCCTCGACCGCCTCGTGGTCGGCGACATCGCAGACGATCCCGAGACCGCGCCGACCCGTGCGGCTGACGTCGGCGACAGCTCCGGCCAGCCCGTCCTCGCCCCGCGCCAGCACCGCGACGTCGTAGCCAGCGCCGGCGAAGGCTCGCACCGCCGCGCGTCCCAGACCGGCCGAACCGCCGGTCAGGACGACGACTCCTTTCGTCGCCCGGAGACGCTCCGGCGTCGAGAGCCGGGAGGGGGACGATTCCCTCAACGTCATGTGATCCTCCTCTGGCATCAGGTGCCGTGCTGCGCGGGTTCTCGGTCCGGCTCGCTGCCGAGCTCCCGCTGGATGTCCTCGAGCGAGCGGTCCTTGGTCTCGGGCAGCCGCCAGGCGAAGTAGGCGAAGGCGAGGACGCCGAAGCCAGCATAGATCCAGAAGGTGCCGGGCTTGCCGACGCTGTCGATGAGCTGCAGGAAGAAGTACGAGACGAGGAAGTTGGCCGTCCAGTTGGCGATCGTGGCCACGCTCATCGCCCGGCTGCGGACGCCGATGGGGTAGATCTCGCTGATCATGAGCCAGAAGACCGGTCCGAGACCGATGGCGAACGACGCCATGAAGACCAGCAGCGCGATCAACGCCAGGAAACCGTACTGGTGCTGGCTGGCCAGCTGGAACCACAAGCCGAGGGCGCCCAGGGCTACCACGGCGCCGGCGGTGCCGACGAGCAGCAGCACGCGGCGGCCGACCCGATCAAGTAGCAGCACCGCCACGATGGTGAACACGACGTTGGTGATGCCGACCGAGACGGCCTGCAACACCGAAGAACTGGCGGACAGGCCGGTGTAGTTGAGGATCGTGGCCGAGTAGTAGATGACCGTGTTGACGCCGATGAGCTGCTGGAAGATGGCCAGGGCGAGACCGACGACCATGAGCGGCCGGAGCCGTCCGGTGAACAGGTCCCGCAGCCGGGTGGAGCCGGACTGCTCGACCGCTTCGCGGATGTCGTCGATCTCCTGGTCGGATTCGTCGTCGCTGCGGGTGTGCCGGAGGACCTGCCCGGCCTCGTCGTCGCGGCCCTTGGAGACGAGCCAGCGTGGGGAGTGCGGCACGGTGAGCATGCCGAGCGCGAGCGCGGCGCCGGGGATGACCGACAGGCCGAGCATCCAGCGCCAGGTCCCGGAGACGTTCTGGAAGCCCGCGGCGACGAGGTATGCGACGAGGATGCCGACGGTGACCATGAGTTGGTTGAAGGTGGTGACCCCGCCGCGCAGCTTCGGCGGGGCGTGTTCGGAGATGTACTCGACCGAGACGAAGGACGCGGTGCCGACGGCCAGCCCGAGCACGAAGCGGCTGGCCAGCAGGGACTCGATGTTCGGTGCGAACGCCGAGCCCAGACCGCCGACCACGTAGACTGTGCCGGAGCAGACCTTCGTCCACTTGCGACTGATCCGATCGGACAGGTACGCCGAGACTGCGGCGCCGACGACAGCGCCGATCAGCAGCGATCCGACGATCCACTGCTTCTCCAGCTGGGAGGTCGGCAGGTCCTTGGTGATGTAGAGCTGAGCGCCGGAGATGATGCCGGTGTCGTAGCCGAACAGGAACCCGCCGATCGCTGCGATCACCGCGATGCGAAGCAGAAATCGATTGTTTCCCCGGAAAGCTTCCCGGACGAAGCTTGCAGGCATCGGACACCCCCTCGCCTCTGCCGGCCTCACACATCAGGGGGTCGGCGACTCGCACATCCGCCTTGTCTCAGGCACTACTCGGCGAGCTACCCGCGCAGCCGACCGCCGAACGGAGCCAACCTGACGCCTTTCTGACGGACCGGCGCCGACGAGGGGCGGTGAGATTGTCTGCCAGCCGGCCGGGTACCGGCCCGGGATGACTACTCCAGCACACCAGCCGCCGATGGCGGCCAGCAACGAGGCAGAGCCGGACCAGCTCGACGTGGCTCGTGCCGAGGGAGACGCGTACGGCAGGGCTCTGAAGGCGATGGACCAGGAGTCGGGTGCGGTGACCGGCCGCGCCGGTGACTACCTGGTCGCGTTCGTTCAGGAGGAGGCCGAGGGCATGTTCCTCTGGCATCCGTTCCTGCACCATTACGGGACCAACGCAGTTGTGCCGGACGAGGGTCCGTACACCGTGACGGTCAGCATCGCCGCACCCGGATGGATGCGGCACGACCCCGTCAACGGCAACCGATATTCCGAGCCGGTCGAGATTGTCTTCGCCGACCAGCGATTCGACCCCGGCCGCAAGCCGAGCCCGGACGCCCAGCCGCGTGGGCCGGTGACCGGCGTCGCCCGGTCGGCATCAGAGCAGTTGTCGGGGCCGGTCTCGCCGACCGATGCCCTGAAGGACGGATGACCTGAAAGGAAACCGTCAGCAGTCGCGGCGTCGATCATGCCCGAACCGGAGGATTCTCAGGAGGGCACACTCTGGACGAGAGGAGAGTCCGGTGCACGTACTGTCCCTCAACCGGACCCGGACGGAGGGCGAGGTCGACATCCAGGTCGACGCCTTCGTGGTCGAGGCCGTCCGGGGGAACTTCCACGAGAGCGTGGTGATCCGGGGAGAGCTCGACAGTGCCACGATCCCCCGGTTGCAGGACGTGCTGGACGGCGTCCTGGCCCGGCGCCCCCGGCGGCTCGAGATCGATCTGTCCGGCGTGACGTTCCTGTCCGTGTACGCGGTATCGGTGCTGCTGGCGACCCAGCGCCACCTGGTCGCCCATGGCGCGGCGCTGGTGCTGCGCGAACCCAGCCCGATCGTCCGCCGGCTCCTCACGTTGACCGGCACGGACTACCTGATCGAGGGCTTCCCCGCCTCCTCGAGTCACCGCCGGGCAAGCTGATTCCCAGCCGTCCGCGACTGCCGGCCGGAACGCTGCCCGATCGGCAGGAGCGGATCGGGCCCGGTCGTTCCAGTAGCCGTCGAAGTCGACGCGGACGGGGTTTACTGCAGCGTGTACAGCCAAGGACAAGCCAGACGTCGGCGAGGAACCGCCGTGGCGAGGCCGGCTCGCCGGAGGCGGCCCGGCCCGGCCGCTCATCTGTCGCCCGACTGACGGCGGCAGCGCGCTGTCACCGAACCGTCAGGCAACCTTCGCTGCCCGCGGGTATCTCGATCGCACGGAGCGTCGAGCGAGGTGGTGGTCGAATGAACGCTGACGAGGGACGGTCCACACGTGACCTGTATCAGGCCGCCTTTACCAGTTCGGAGGCCCCGCAGTCGCATCGTGATGTCGGGAGGTCCGGGGGCAGGGCGCGGCGGGTCGTCCGTGCCGCCGACGTGGCGACTCTGGTGCTCGGACTCTGGCTGCTCGGCGCGCCGTATGCGTTGAACTACAACGGTGCCGGCGGCCTCGACGGCTTCTGGAACGACGCCATCGTCGGCGCCGCGGTCAGCCTCGCCGCGTTGGTGCGGCTCGGGGAGCCCGACCGGGGTGCGATGGTCCGAGTCGGCAGCATCCTGCTCGGCGCGTGGCTGCTGCTCGCTCCGGCCGTGCTGGGCTATGTCGGTGGCTCGTCGCCCAGGGCGACCGCGAACGAAGTGACGGTCGGCATCCTCGTCGCCGTCCTCAGCCTGGTCAGCCTCCTGGCGTCGGCGTCGGTGCCGAAGCCTGACGAGCCGGATAGCGCCGGCGGCTCGGACACGATCGACCTGCCGTGGGCCCGAGCATCCGAGCCGGTAAGGCAGGAGGACGACGGGAAGCCGGTAAGGCCGGCGTAGCGGCAACCTGACGGTTGTCCTACAGCTGCGCATCAGAGTGGAGCCTCTGGCCCAGAGCGGGTAGGCCTCGGTCCGCCGGACACGAGGAGGGCCACCATGGGCGGCTCCCGCTTCCACGGCGGAACGAGCCAGAGGAGCAGGTCGGTCGCCGAGGCCTACCTCACGAAGGCGCTTTCGGCGACGACCGGCGACGAGGACGGATCGAAGCCGGATCGCCTGCTGTTGGTCGAGGACGATCCGCGTATCCGTACGGCTCTGGTGTTGGGTCTGGTCGACGAGGGCTACGAGGTGGCGGAAGCAGGCTCGGGTGAGGCGGCGCTGAAGCTGATCGGTCAGAACGACTTCGACGTGGTGCTGCTGGACGTCATGTTGCCGGGGATGGACGGTTTCGCCGTCTGCCGGACCGTACGGTCGCAGGGTGACCTTCCGATCATCATAATCACGGCTCGGTCGGAGTCGGAGGATGTGATCCGTGGCCTGGAGGCAGGTGCGGATGACTATGTGACCAAGCCGGTGGTGGCCAGCGAGCTGGCCGCCCGGGTTCGGGCGCTGCTGCGGCGGGCGCGGCCCCCGAGTCCCGCCGTGCTGTTCGCCGGGGACGTCCGGATCGAGCTGGATCGTGGAGTGGCCACCCGGCGTGGCGAGGACGTGCGTCTCACGCTGACCGAGCTGCGGCTGCTCTCGGAGCTGGCGGGGGCCGGGGGACGGGTGGTGACGCGCGAGCAGTTGTTGGAGCGGGTCTGGGGTTACGACTACTTCGGGGACAGCCGGCTGTTGGACGTGCATGTGCGGCGGCTGCGCCGGAAGGTGGAGGACGACCCGAGCGCGCCGCAGCTGGTGCTGACGGTGCGCGGGATGGGCTACCGGTTGGCCGGGCGGGACGAGTGAGATCGCTGGGTCGGGTGCCGGTCCGGCACCGGGTGGTCGCCGCCTTCGGGCTCGGGTCGGTCGCGGTGTCGGCGACGGTCGCCTTGGCGACGTGGAACCTCACCAGCGGCTATATGTTGCAGCAGCGCGAGCAGAGCGTGCTCCGGCAGGCGTCGGTGAACACGCGCCTGGTCGAGAACAGTCTCACCCACGGTTCGTCCGACCTCGGCGCGCTGCTGACCGGCCTGGCCTCCTCGCCGGAGGCGGCGATCTTCGTCCGGCAGCCGGACGGCTGGACGACCGGAGGCGCTACGACCGGTGGCGTCAGACCCGACGACGTACCGGCCGCGTTGCTGGCGGCCGCGGAGCGGGGCGATACCGCCCGGCAGCGGTTGCAGGTACGCGGTATTCCGGTCGTTGCGGTCGCGATGCCGCTGCCGGGTGTCGGCGAGGAGTACGTGGAGGTCTTCCCGCTGCGGGATCTGGACCGGACATTCCGGTTCGTCAGCCTGATGCTGCTCGGCGGGGTGCTGGTCAGTGGGCTGCTGGGCGCCTCTGTGGGTTGGTGGGCCAGCCGCCGGGTGCTTCGCCCGCTGACCGAGCTGACCGCGGCCGCGGCGAAGGTGGCGCAGGGCGACCTCGGGACCCGGCTCCCGGTGACCAACGATCCTGATCTCCGGCCGATCGCGGCGGCGTTCAACGAGACCGCGGGCGACCTGCAGGAGCGGGTGGCCCGGGACGCCCGGTTCGCGTCTGACGTCAGCCACGAGCTGCGGTCGCCGGTCACGACGATGGCCGCGGCGATGGAGGTGCTGGTCCGTCGCCGGGACGAGGCCTCGCCCGCTGCCCGGCACGCGATCGACCTGCTCGACGCGGACCTGCGCCGGTTCCGTCGGCTGGTCGGGGACCTGCTGGAGATCTCCCGGGTCGACCAGGGGGCGTTCCGGCTCTCGGCGGAGCGGCTCGACCTCGCCGAGCTGGCCCGGTATGTGGTGGCCAGGTCGGCGACCGGGGGTCGGGTGGTGCCGGTGGAGGCGGCCCGGCCGGTGCCGGTGCTCGGCGACCGGCGGCGGCTGGAGCAGGTGGTGTCCAACCTGGTCGACAACGCCGAGGGGCACGGGCGCGGGTTGGTCCGGGTCGTGGTCTGCCAGGCCGACCGGGTGGCGCGGCTGGAGGTGGACGATGCCGGTCCGGGGGTGCCGGTGGAGGACCGGGAACGGATCTTCGAGCGGTTCGCCCGGGTGTCCGACCGGGACCGGCGGATCGAGGACACCGGCAGCGGTCTCGGGCTGGCGCTGGTGGCGCAGCACGTGCGGCTGCACTCCGGCCGGGTCTGGGTGACCGACCGGCCGGGCGGCGGGGCCCGGTTCGTCGTCGAGCTGGAGCGGGCCGGATGAGTCGACCGATCCTGGCGTTGCTGGCCGCCCTGCTCGTCGCGGGCTGCGGCGTGCAGGAGCAGGATCAGCCCGAGATCCTGCCGTCCCCGCCGGCGCCGACCGCGACCCCGACCTCAACCGAGCAACCCACGGTCGATCCGGCGCCGTCGGCCACCTCTGCGGCGACCGACCGACCGACCGCCGATCCGGCGCCGACACCCTCTCGAGCCGTCGACACAAGTCTCGGGACTGGTGGCTGAGCTCAGCTAGGAGGTGCTCCATTGGACAAGAACGACAACGTTCCACCGAAGTACCCCGGAACCGAGTCCGCGCGGCGGCTCGACTGGATCGGATCCGGGACGGTCATGGTCGGCGCGGTGGCGGCCGGATTGGCCTTCATCTTCATTCATGAGATGTGGCTGTGGATCCTCGCCGGCGTTCTCATCGCCGCTGGGGCGATCGTGTGGCTCGTCGGGGGGCTCGGTAGTTCCTCCGGCCGGGGGCGCATCCGCCAGTCGGGGATTCGTTGACCGGCCGGCTGCAAATGATCATCCTCCGCCTGGCCGGCTGACGTGGTCGGGCTTCAAGGGAGCGTCACATCGCCTCCTTGATGCCTCGGCGGATGAGCCAGACGTTGGCCGGCCACGCGGTGGCGAAGCCGAGGACCATGCCGACCTGCATGAGGAACCAGTAGGCCGCGGTGTTCGGCCGCAGGTGCGGGTCGGGGAACAGCACGAAGTGCATGACCGCCATCCAGGCGAAGAGGCCGACTTCGAACGCGGCCAGCGAGAGCACATCAGCCTTGGCCGCGGCCGCAAGGCCGGCCCGGAGACCGAGACCGCGCATGGGGGCGATGGCGAAGAACTGGAAGACGATGCCCAGTGTCAGCGCGAGCGCGAAGTCGACCATGAGCTCCGGCCAGAGGGCCACCCCGGCGATGGTGACGCCGAGGAGGAACACGGCGGTCTCGCCGACGATGTCGCCCAGGGTGCAGCCGGCGCCGCAGTGGCTGACGCCGAGCGCGACCGGGACCCACCGCGGCCGGTCGAGCTGCTCGCCGTGCTTCTTGCTCCACTGCGGGCTGGCCGGCCGCCCGTACCGGCGGTAGCCCCAGCTCGCGACCGGCCCGAAGTAGAGTGCGGTGACCGGCCAGACCGCCTCCATCACCGGCATCTGCTGCCGGTGACCCCGGCCGTAGAGGTCGACCAGGATGTCGGCAGCGGCGAGCGCGGCCAGGCCGAGGGACACCCAGGCCAGCACGGTCAACCAGAGCGGTGCCATTGCTCTCCCGCAGCGGATTCGTTCGGACCGGACGGTGCTTGCCCGGGAAATCCCGGCGCTACCTGACGAACGCGTGACGCCTTGCGGATCGCCGGGATCAGGAGGCGGCGTTGACCGCTGCGGTGACCTGGTCGAGTGTCGGCTGGTCCACGGTCTTGCCGTTGACCCGGACGGTCGGCGTGCCGGTGACGCCGTCCTTGGAGGACTGGTCGGTCGCCCGGGTCACGTAGTCCGCGTAGGTCCCGGCGCGGATCTGGTCGGCCGCCGCGCCGGCGCCGGCCTGCTGCGCGAGCTGCACGAGCTTGTCCTCGGTCAGCCCGGCCGACCCCTCGGCGGGCTGCTGCTGGAAGAGCAGCTGGTGATACCGGGCGAACGCGTCCGGGCCCACGCCGGCCGCCGCGTACAGCGCGTTCGCGGCCCGGCTGGAGTACTTGGTGGTCGAGGCCGAGTCGAGGAAGGAGATCACGTGGTAGTGCACCGTGACCTTGCCCGAGTCGAGCCAGCCGGAGATCGCCGGCCCGACCTGCGACTCGAACTGGGCGCAGACCGGGCACTGCGGGTCCTCGTACAGGTCGAGGGTGACCGGCGCGCCCGCCTTACCCACGGTCACGCCGGCGGCCAGCGACACCCCGGCCGGCACCGGCCCGGTCGGGGCCGGGATCCGGGAGGCCTGCACGCCGATACCGATGCCGACCAGCGCGACCAGCGCCAGCCCGGCCGCCGCCGACGCCACCCGGACCCGCCGCTCACCCTCGGCCCGCCGCGCCTCCAGCAACGCCGCCAGCCGCCGCCTGGCCTCGGCCGTCTTGCGCGGGCCCCGCACGGTCGGCGCCGGCCCGGACGAGCGGATCAGGTTGTCCACCGCGAACCGGGTCCGGTACGCCCAGACCAGCAACAGCGAGACCACCAGCAACCCGGCGTCGCGCAGGATCTCCCCGGTATACCCGGTCGACTGGCCGGCGCCGAGCTGCCCGCCGCCGCCGAAGCAGCCACACTCGATCTGCAGACCCCGGGCCGCGGCCGAGACGATCCCGACCAGGAACACCACCAGCAACGCCGCGGACAACACCGCCGCCAGCCGCGTCGCCAGCCCCGCGAGCAGCAGGATCGCCAGCCCGACCTCCAGGAACGGCAACCCGTAACCGACGCCCTTGGCCAGCCACTCCGGCAGCAGCTCATACGCCCGCACCGCCCGCACCGAAGCGGCCGGGTCACCCATCTTGGCCACCGCAGCCCAGGCCCAGACCACAGCCAGCAGCAGCCGCGCACCGGCGCCCAGCCAAGGCAGCAGCGCACGGCGCGCTCCGGTGGACCCCGGTGTGGCGACCGTCAGAGTAGTCACAGTTGCTCCTGTCGGTCTCGAACTAGATTACTGCACTATGCAGCAAACTGCCTCGGGCTCACCGCGGAGGCTCCTTGGATGGCGCTGCGACATGGGCACCTGACGAATTGCTGACGGCTGGCCGACTTTACCGAGCGTTGAGTTTGTCCCCGCCGGGGCGGGTCAGACCGCAGCTATGCCGAGTTGGAGGTGACGTCGTGACGGCGGTCGAGCTACCCGCCCCGATAGTGCGTCCGGATCAGCTGCCGGCGGTGGACGCCGCTGCCCTCGAGGCGGCGTTGGCGTCGCATGTGGACGGTGAGGTGCGGTTCGACGACGGCAGCCGGGCGGCGTACTCGACTGATGCATCGAACTTCCGGCAGGTGCCGATCGGCGTGGTCGTGCCCCGGTCAGTGGACGCGGCGGTGGACGCCATCGCCGTGTGCCGGGAGCTCGGAGCTCCGGTGCTGTCCCGCGGCGGCGGCACCAGCCTGGCCGGGGAATGCTGCAACGCGGCCGTGGTCATCGATTGGTCGAAGCACTGTGACGCGCTGGTCTCGGTCGACGCCGATGCGCGGACCTGTGTCGTCGAGCCTGGGATCGTCCTGGACGTGCTCAACCGGAAGCTGGAGCCGTACGGGCTGGAGTACGGGCCCGAGCCGGCGACGCACTACAACTGCACCCTCGGCGGAATGATCGGCAACAACTCCTGTGGAGCAACGGCCCAGCGCACCGGCAAGGTCGTCGACAACATCGCCGGGCTGGAGGTCCTGCTCTACGACGGCACACGGTTCTGGTGCGGGCCGACCTCCGACGAGGAGTACGCGAAGATCGTTGCCGCCGGCGACCGCCGAGCCGAGATCTACCGGCAGCTGCGGGCGCTGCGGGACGCGTACCTCGGCCAGATCCGGACGCGCTACCCGGACATCCCGCGGCGGGTCTCGGGCTACAACCTCGACTCGCTGCTGCCCGAGAAGGGTTTCCACGTCGCCGGCGCGCTGGTGGGCAGCGAGTCGACCCTGGTGACGGTGCTCCGCGCCGAGCTGACGCTGGTCCCGGTGGTCAAGGCCCGCTCGCTGGTGGTGCTGGGCTACCCGTCGATCGACAGGGCCGCCGACGCTGTCCCGACGGTCAACGGGCACCAGCCGATCGCCCTGGAAGGCATGGACGACAAGCTGATCGGTTACGAGCGCACGAAGCACATGAACCCCGAGGCACTGGGGCTGCTGCCGAAGGGCAGCGGTTGGCTGCTGGCCCAGTTCGGTGGCGACACCCAGGATGAGGCGGACGAGCACGCGCAACACCTGATCGACGCGCTGAAGGGGAGTGAGCACGAGCCCTCGGTCTCGTTCCTCGACGACCCGGAGCGGGAGAAGGAGCTGTGGACGGTCCGGGAGTCCGGTCTCGGCGCGACCGCGCACGTCCCGGACAAGCCGGATACCTGGCCCGGCTGGGAGGACTCGGCCGTCGGGCCCGACCGGCTCGGTGACTACCTGCGCGACCTGCGGAGCCTGTACGACGAGTTCGGCTACGACGCGAGCCTGTACGGCCACTTCGGCCAAGGCTGCGTGCACACTCGCATCCCGTTCAACTTGTACGGGCCGGAGGGTGTGCGGAAATACCGCGCCTTTCTCGAGCGGGCGGCGGACCTCGTCGTCTCCTACGGCGGCAGCTTCTCCGGTGAGCACGGAGACGGGCAGCAGCGCGGTGAGCTACTGCCGAAGATGTTCGGTGACGAGCTGATCGTCGCGTTTCGCCAGTTCAAGGCGATCTTCGATCCGGACGACCGAATGAATCCTGGCAAGGTCGTCGCGCCGTACCGGTTCGACGAAAACCTGCGGCTCGGCTCGACCTGGTCGCCGGCGACGCCGCACGACCTCTACTTCGGGTATCCGCACGACGGCGGGTCGTTCGTGCAGGCGGCCAACCGGTGTGTCGGCGTCGGCAAGTGCCGCCAGCATTCGACGTCCGGCGGCACGGTGATGTGCCCGTCGTTCCAGGTGCTGCACGAGGAGGAGCACGCCACCCGGGGTCGGGCCCGGCTGCTGTTCGAGATGCTCGACGGGCACGGGGACGGGCCGGTCACGGAAGGCTGGCGGTCGCAGGCCGTGTACGACGCTCTGGACCTGTGCCTGGCCTGCAAGGGCTGCAAGAAGGACTGCCCGGTCAACGTCGACATGGCCACCTACAAGGCAGAGTTCCTGGCGCACTTCTGGAAGGGACGGCTGCGCCCCCGGTCCGACTACGCGATGGGATGGCTCCCCGTCCTCGCCCAGCTCGTCACCCGGCTGCGGCTCGGCCCGGCCGTCAACGCGGTCACGCACGCTCCCGGGCTGCGCCGGCTGTCGACCTGGCTGGCCGGCGTCGAGCCGCGGGAGGTGCCGCTGTTGGCTGGGGAGAGCCTGCAGAAGTGGTACGGCAGGCGCGGGCCGCGGGGGAGCGGCGAGCGGGGCGAGGTGCTGGTCTGGCCGGACACGTTCACCAACAACTTCCACCCGCACATCGGGCAGGCCGCCGTCGAGGTGTTGGAGGCGGCCGGCTGGCGGGTCACGATGCCGACCGAGCCCCTCTGCTGCGGGCTGACCTGGATCTCGACCGGCCAGCTCGACGTGGCCGAGCGGGTGCTGCACCGGACCGTCGAGCAGCTCGCGGGCCATGTCAACGCCGGTGGTCTCGTGGTGGGGCTGGAGCCCAGCTGCACAGCGGTATTCCGAGCCGACGCCGCCGAGCTGTTCCACGACGACCAGGACGTCCAGCGGCTGAAGGCCGCGACGGTCACGCTGGCCGAGCTGCTGCGCGACCATACTCCCGGCTGGCAACCGCCCCGGTTGGACCGCGACGCGGTGATCCAAGTGCACTGCCACCAACACGCGGTGCTGGGCAACGAGGCCGACATGGCGCTGATGCGGGATATGGGCATGCGGCCGGAGCACCTGGACTCCGGTTGCTGCGGGCTGGCCGGCAACTTCGGCTTCCAGCCCGGGCATCGTGACGTGAGCGAGGCCTGCGCCGAGCGGGTGCTGCTGCCCCGGGTGCGGGAGTCCGATGTGGACACCGTGGTGATGGCGGACGGTTTCAGCTGCCGCACGCAGCTGCACGAGCTCGACAGCGGCGGTCGCGACGGCGTCCACCTTTCCGAGGTGCTGCTGGCCGCCCAGCTCGGCGACCCCGCGGCAGGCGGCGAGCGGCCGGAGCGGGCATACGCGCCGCGGCCGGCCCAGCCCTCGGCGCCGGTCCGGGTCGCGGCCCTGGCCGGAGCCGTGGCCGTGACCGTCGGGGTGGGCGTCCTGGTTGCGGACCTCGCCCGCCGCGCGGCTCGTCGCGGGATCCGCGGGTAGGCGACGGTCCCGGCCAGGGATCGTCGTCGAGGAGGAGCTGTGAAGATCAAGAACGCGGACGACAAGGTCGTGTCGGCGCTCGGTAGTGCGGCCGGGACGCTGGTCGCCCCGAAGACCGGACTCATGCGGGTGCGCACGGCGCTGACCTCCCCGGGAGTGTTGCTCGCCGGCGCGGGGGTCGTCGCGGCCTACGCGCTCGGTCGGCGGCGGCCCCCGTTCCGCCGAGCCTGACGACAACGACACGACAGGAGAGAGCGATGGAGGAGATCGTCGGCGAGGCGCTGGCGAAGCGATTGATCGCTTGGGGCGTGGATACGGTCTTCGGACTGCCCGGCGACGGCATCAACGGGCTCATGGAGGGCTTCCGGCGACAGCGCGAGGAGCTGACGTTCGTCTTGGTGCACCACGAGGAGGCGGCCGCGTTCATGGCGACCGGTTATGCGAAGGCGACCGGCAAGCTGGGAGTCTGCGCCGCGACCTCGGGACCGGGTGCGATCCACCTGCTCAATGGGCTGTACGACGCGAAGCTCGACAACGCGCCGGTGCTGGCCATCACCGGCATGCAGGAGACCTCGGTGCTGGGCAGCCATTACCAGCAGGAGGTCCACCTGGACCGGCTCTACCAGGACCTGGCCGTCTACAACCTCATGGTGACCAACCCGCAGCAGATGCCGGGCGTGGTCGACCTCGCGATCCGCAACGCGCTGGCCAAGCGCGGCGTGTCCCACCTGACATTTCCCAACGACATCCAGGTCGCGGCCGTCGCCGAGGACCCGTACCGGCACGTCGGACCCGGTGGCCCGCCGACGACGAACCCGACCTCCTCCCTGCCGGCCGTCCCCGCCGCGGAGGCGGACCTGGCTCGGGCTGCCGAGGTGCTCAACGCCGGGTCCAGGGTCGCGATCCTCGCCGGCATCGGCGCCAAGGGCGCCGGAGCCGAGTTGATCGCGGTCGCGGAGGCGGTGGGCGCCCCGATCGTGAAGACGCTGTCCGGGAAGATGGTCGTTCCCGACGACCACCCGCTCACCACCGGCGGCCTCGGCCTGCTCGGCACCAAGCCGAGCGAGGAGGCCATGGAGGACTGCGACACGCTGCTCATCGTCGGCGCGTCCTTCCCGTACTCGACCTACCTACCGGAGGCCGGCCAGGCCAGAGTGGTGCAGATCGACGCCGACCCGACCAGGGTCGGCCTCCGGCTGCCGACCGAGGCACCGGTCACCGCTGACGCTCGGCTGGCCTTGCGGGCACTGCTGCCGATGCTGACCCGGCACGAGGACCGATCGTTCCTGCAGAAGGCGCAGGAGGGGATGCAGGCCTGGCGCGAGGACATGAAGGTCCTGCACGATCCCGACCGGACCCCGGTCGCCCCGCAGTACCTCATGGGCGTCCTCGACGATCTCGCCACCGACGACGCGATCCTCACCTGTGACTCCGGCACGATCGCGACCTGGGCCGCCCGGCACTGGACGATCCGCGGCGACCGAGAGTTCTACCTGTCCGGCAACCTGGCCACCATGGCGCCCGGCCTGCCGTACGCGATCGGCATCCAGCACGCCTTTCCCGACCGCCAGGTCATCGCGTTCGTCGGCGACGGCGGATTCGCCATGCTGATGGCCGAGTTTCTCACCGCGGTCCGGCGGGGCCTGCCGATCAAGGTCGTCATCGACAACAACAACGCATACGGGCAGATTCTCTGGGAGCAGATCATCCTCGGCTATCCCGAGTACGCGGTGCGTCATTCCGGGCCGGAGGCGAACTTTGCCGCCTGGGCCGAGACCTGCGGCGCGTACGGACGGAAGGTCACCGACCCCAAGGACGTCGAGGGCGCGGTGCGGGAGGCGCTGGCCTACCCTGGCCCGGCGCTGGTGGATTGCGACGTCAACCCGAACGAGCCGCCGATGCCCGGCAAGGTCCAGTACAAGCAGGCCAAGGCGTTCACCGAGGCGTTCCTCCGCGGCCAGCCGCACAAGGCGGCCACCCTCGCCACGGTGGCCCGGGACAAGATCAACCAGCTTCGGTCGTGATCCGGCTCGACGCGTCCGACTACACCGTCCGCACCGACGCTCCGGAGGGCGACGGCACGTTCGCATGGACGAGCACGACTCTGGTCCTGGTCCGGGCGTGGACCGGCACCGATGCCACTGCGGCCGGCCTCGGCTGGACATACGGCCCGGCAGCGACCGTCTCCATAGTGGACGATGTGCTGGTGCCCGTGCTGGCGCCCATGCTGGCGCCCGTGCTGGCGCCTACGGGTCGCCTGAGGCGGCGAGGAGGCGTGTGGCCTGGAGGGAGACGCCGGTGCAGTTCGGGGTGACCTGGCCCCAGGCCGTCACGGTGGTGGTTGCGGCGGCCGGGATGTATCTCGCGTTCCTCGTGCTCATCCGCATCGCCGGCCAGCGGACGCTGGCGGCGATGTCCAGTGTGGACTTCGCGGCGGCGGTCGCGTTCGGCGCGGTCGTGGGTCGAGTGGTGCTCGGCAGCACGCCGACGCTCGCGGCCGGCGTGCTGGGGCTGCTGACGCTGTTCGCGCTGCGGGCCGGGTTCGGCCGGCTGCGCCGCCGGCCACGGGTGGACGCGCTCGTCGACACCCTGCCCATGCTGCTCATGGCCGACGGCCGGGTGCTTCCCGACCGCCTGCGGTCTGCGCACCTGGGGGAGAACGAGCTGCGGGCGCAGCTCCGGCAGGCCGGCATCCGTCGATACGACGACGTCGCCTGCGCCATCCTCGAGCGCACCGGCTCGCTGAGCGTCCTGCGACGCGGAGAGACGATCAGCGCCGGGCTGCTCGCCGACGTCCGCGGCCGGGAGGCAGTCTCGCCCCGGTCCATCGACATGGCCTCCGACGCTTGAAGGCGTCACCCTGGCCGTTCCGGGCGCGGGTCTCCTCCTGTCAAGCCGGGCTTTGCTGGTGGAACGCCAGCAACCAGCGTCCGTCCCGACGGACGAACGTGCTGCTGATCACGGCCGAGTACGGTTCCTGGCCGGTTCTCTGGGCGTTCGCCCGGTACACGACGACGGCGCTGTTCTCCGTCAGCTCGACGACCCGTGGGTCGACCAGCTCGAACGTGGCCCACGGTGGTGCTTGCTCCATCGCCGCGATCGCATCGTCCCGGCCCATCACGCCGAACGGGAACGCCATCACCGCGTCCTCGGCCAGGTTAACGCGGTAATAGTCGCCGCCGCGTCCATCGGAGAGTGCCTGCCACCCCTGCCGCTCCAGGCCGACAAGGTCCGTACCGGTTGTCATCGTGCCACCCTACGTTGCCACCGCTCGGGGCCGAGCGCGGTACGGAGTGCCGAGGAGAGGGCGCCAGCGGGCTAGCGCAGCCTGGGCGGTCCCGCCGGGGCACCCTGCACAGCACGACCGGGGTGGGCCGACACTGGCGGTCTGGAGCGCGTCGACGGGGCTCGGCGGGAGGCCCCACCGTTCTCCGCTACCGGTCATGGCGCTACCACCCCAGGACGAAGTAGCGCAGCCACACGTACGGAACGGCCAACGCGATCGTGACCGCCGTGGTGATCGCGCCGTATCGGGTGAACCGCCAGAAGGAAATGGGGTGGCCGCGGCGCTCGGCGATGCCGAGCACGACGACGTTCGCGCTGGCGCCGACGGCGGTGAGGTTGCCACCGAGGTCGGCCCCGAGGGCGAGCGACCACCACAGCACGGTCGGATCGGCGTTGCCGCCCTCGGCGTCCGCGACCAGCTCGGCGACGACGGGAGTCATCGTCGCCACGTACGGGATGTTGTCGACGATCCCGGACAGCACAGCGGAGACACCGAGCAGCAGCATCGAGCCCCGGAACAGGTCGCCGCCCGTCGCCGCGGCGGCCGCGTCGGCCAGGCGGGCGATGACGCCTGCCTCGATGAGACCGCCGACGACGACGAACAGGCCCATGAAGAAGACCAGCGTCGGCCACTCGACCTCGCGCAGCGCCGTTTCGATCCGCACCCGGGAGACGAACACGAGCAGGCCGGCGCCCAGCAACGCGACGATCGACGGCTCCAGGTGCAGTGTCGTGTGCAGTACGAAGCCGGCCATGGTCAGGACGAGCACGATGAGGGTCTGCGCGAGCAGACGCGGGTCGCGGATCTCCGCGCGCTCATCGAGGTCCACCGCCGCGGCCACCCGCTGCGGGTCGACGGTGAACGCCGAGCGGAACATCACCCGGCACAGCAGTACGAAAACGCCGGTGAGCACCACGACCAGTGGGCCGAGATTGACCAGGAAGTCGTTGAACGACAACCCGGCGCGGCTGCCGATGATGATGTTCGGCGGATCGCCGATCAGCGTTGCGGTCCCGCCGATGTTCGATGCAAGTACCTCTGCGAGCAGGAACGGCACCGGCCGCAAGCCGAGCCGCTCGCAGACCAGGATCGTGACCGGCGCAACGAGCAGAACCGTGGTCACGTTGTCCAGCAGCGCCGAGGCGATCGCTGTCACCACGACGAGTGACGCCATGATGCGGAACGGCCGGCCGCGGGCGCGCTTGACTGTCCAGATCGCGAGGTACTCGAACAGGCCGGTCTGCCGCATCACCCCGACCAGGATCATCATGCCAAGCAGCAGGAAGACGACGTTCCAGTCGACGCCTGTTTCTTCGGAGAAGAACGCGGACTGCGCATCGGTGACACCGATCACGACCATCGCAGCGGCACCGCCGAGCGCCGCAGCGACGCGATGCACCCACTCGGTCGCGATGAGGATGTACGTGACGACGAAGACCGCGGCGGCGAGAACGGCGGTCACGGGTTGGCGGGGATGAGCACGTCTGCCTCCTGGGCGCGCGCGACGACAGGGACGCGCCGACCAGCCTTCCCGGCTCACCTTGGGTCTTAGATTACCGCGACTTTGCCTGCCGCCCGCTCCTCGCTGACTTTCGGCTCGTGTGCCGCAAGCCGCGACCGCGCGCTCCAGGTTCCCGCTCAAGGGCCGGACGTATCTGGGCGGCCGCGTCCGGCTCTATCAGCCGGGGGCTCCGGGAGTCGCCGATCGGTCGCCGGTCCGGATAAGGGAGGCGCGATGGCACAGACGTTGGCTGTGACCGGGGTCGTCCGGCCGCGCCGGACCGGCGCCTCGATCGCCGGTTACGGCATCCATCTCGCGCTCGGCGGCGAGACGACCGTCGGCGGCCAAGTCCTGCGGCACCCGGTGCACGGCTCAGCAAGGCTGCCCGGGGACGGTTCCTTCGACCTGCGCATCGACGTCGACGGCGACCCGGTCGGGCCGGGCGTGCTGTCGGTCTCGGCCCCGGCCGGCGTCGAGGTGCTGCGGCAGGAGCTGTCCTTGGAGCAGCTGGCGAAGCCCTTGCGGTTGCGCGTGGGCACGGTCGACCCGGTGCCGGTCGAACCCAGCGACGACCCGACTCTCGGCGCCCGCGTCCGGATCACCGGCCAGGTCATCGACCGGTCCGGCCGGACCGTCCCGGTCGGACTGCCCGTGGTGATCGCCGGCGTGCAGCCGGCCGGCAGCGACACCCCGCTCGTCGTCGCGACCACCGGCTCCTCCGGCCGGTTCGGCGCCGACTGGGTCGCGACGATCCTGACCTCCGCCGCCGGCACCGTCGCCGGCGTGGCCGAGCAACCGGTGCCGCTCGACCCCGACGGTCGGCTGCCCCGGTCGATCGTCTTGGTCGTCGACGTCGACAGGCTGCCCGGCGGCGACCACGACGGCGAGGACGACTGCGGCTGCTCCGACGCTCCGTCGCCGGCGCGGGCGCCGGACCAGGCTGACCTCACCACCGACCCGGAGGGCTTCTCCCAGGACCTCGGCGCCGGCTGCGTCGAGCTGACCATGCCCAACCGCGTGCTGGAGGAATTCGCCTACTTCCAGGTGGTCCGGACGTCCGAGCCCAGGGTCACCGGCCTCACCCTGGGAGTGCGGCGGA
The DNA here is from genome assembly GCA_963728945.1 of uncultured Actinomycetota bacterium. GTDB lineage: Bacteria > Actinomycetota > Actinomycetes > Mycobacteriales > CADCTP01 > CADCTP01. The sequence goes on from CAVSMA010000002.1 coordinate 24,808, forward strand.
CCGTGCCGCCGGAGCTGCTCACCGACCTGCTCGGCGTCTCGATCGCGGCGCAGGCGCTGGGGTTCGCCCGGGCGACCACGGTCTCGGTGCCTGCGACCACGCTCAGTCTCGACGTCTCGGCCGCGCGCTCGCTGGTGCGCAGCGACCGGCCGCCGGCCGTCGCCGACATCGCCCGCGCGTCCTGGCTGTCGGAGGTGTCGGCCACCAAGGACCTCATCGACGCCGGCCTGCGCACCGCTACGGAGCGGGCGATGCTCGACGCCGACTCGCCTATCGACTGGGACGACACCCCGACCGTCTATCTCGCCCTCGACCTCGCGTTCGGCCACCTGCTGCAGTTCCGCGAGATCTGGCGGGCCGACGGCTACTCGCTCGGCGACCTGCTCTACTCGCTGCCCCTTGCGCCCGGCCAGCGCCGGCAGGTGGCCGTCCTCGACTGGGACCGGCGGACGAGCTCGGCCCGGGAGGAGCGGCTTGAGTTCGAAGAACACCTCGACGCGCTGCTCAGCCGCGACCGCGACGTCCAGGAGCTGGTCGGCTCCGACCTGCACGAGCAGGTGGCCGGCGGCTCGCGCAACAGCACCTGGGGCGTGGCTGGCGGTCTCGGCGCCGGCTTCATCGGCACCGGGTTCGGGATCTTCGGCGGTGTCGCCGGCGGGGCGAGCGGGTCCAGCTCGTCGTCGTGGCAGGACTCCGCCCGGACGTTCGCGGCGGACTCGATGCAGCAGCTGCGCGACCGGGTCTCCCAGCGTAGCTCGGCGCTGCGCAGCGAGCGCTCGTCGGTGGTGCAGAGCGTCAGCCAGGGCGAGACGCTGCGGGCAGAGACCGAGTCGGTCGGCAACTACAACCGCTGCCACGCACTGACGATCGAATACTTCGAAGTGCTCCGCCACTTCCAGGTGACCCACGAGCTGGCCGACGCGCGCGAGTGCGTCTTCGTGCCGTTCCCGCTGACGCAGTTCGACCGGGCCAAGGCACTGCGCTGGCGCGAGGTGCTCTCCCGCTTCCTGCGCCGGCCGGAGCTCAGCGGCGGCTTCGCCGCGATCGAGCGGATCGCCGACAACTGGGTCGGCTGGGACTATCCGGTCTCGCGCTACAGCGAGGAGCCGCCGGTCTCCATCGAGGGCGAGCTGCGGGTCAGCTTCCTGCTGCCGCGGCCCCGCGACGCCGCCGACGGCACGTTCCAGGTGGACATGTGGGCGCCGCTCGCGCCCTTCCTCAACACCGACCCGCTGGAGCTGTTCACCGCCCGGCTCAACGACCTCACCGCCCGCGAGCGCGACCGCGAGTTCCGGACCCAGGTCGCGCCGGGTATCGCCGAGCGGATGGTGCAGGGACTGCGGTTGGCCTTCGTCGGCCCGGACGGCGGCGAGACCGAGGTCCCGCTCGACGCGACGCTCATCTCCCGATACGCCGAGTCCACCCCGCTGTACGTCACGCTCAACCAGGCCGGTGGCGTGCCCGGCGTGCCGCGCGACGACATCGCGCACGTCAAGATCTGGTACGACGGGCCGCAGCTGCCTCCGGACGCGCGCGTGATCGTCCATACGGGACGGTTGCGCTACTCGACCGACCACCTCACCGCGATGCTGTTCGACGAGAACCGGATCCTCGACGACCTCGCCGTGGGCGACGCGGTCGTGCTGGCAACCCCGCTCAGCCAGCGGGAGCTGCGCAACCCGCGGCAGGAGGACATCGAGCTCGCCGATCGGCTCGTCACCCATCTCAACGACCGGTTGGAGTTCTTCCACCAGGCGATCTGGGCCACGCTCGACGCCCAGCGCCGGTTCATGCTCCTCGACTCGATCGAGGTGCCCGGCCTCGGTGGCCGCAGCGTCGCCAGCCTGTGCAGCAACCAGCTCATCGGCATCGTCGGCAACAGTCTCGTACTCCCGGTGGCGCCTGGCCTGCGCCTGGACCCGACCCTGACTGCACCGGACGGCAAGGAGGCGCCGATTGCGCTGACACATGCGTACGCGGCCCCGCCGAGCCCGCCGCTGCGGGTCAGCGTGCCCACCCGCGGTGTCTACGCGGAAGCCGTCGCCGGATCGTGCAACTCCTGCGAGACGATCGACGACACCCGGTTCTGGCGGTGGACCACCGACGGCCAGCTCGCGCCGCCGTCGATCGAGCCGGTCAGCACGGTTACCCGGGCCACCGAGGAGCCCGACCTCACGCCGACCCCACTGCCAGCCCCGCTGGTGCAGATCCAGAACGCGCCGGCGGTGCCCGACCCGGTCGGCCTCGGCGCGGCGTTCCAACTGTTGTCCCGGCCCGACCTGTTCCGCGACATCACCGGCCTCGAGGGCACTCAGCGCAACGCCGCCGCGGCGTTCCAGGCCTCGCTGTCGGCGGCCTCCGCGCTCGGCGACGAGGCGGCCAAGCTGGCCAGCCAGCAGGAGCTCGGCCGCAACGCCGAGCGGATGGTCGACCGGATCGACAAGGCCCGCGCGGACGGCCTGCTCAGCCAGACCCAGGCCAAGGCGCTGACCCGCTCGGCCCTGGAGGGTCTGCTCGGCGAGCCGCGGCCGGCCGCGCAGAGTCCCACCACCGACCCCGTCGTCGACGCGGTCATCGACCAGGCGGCCCAGGGTACGAAGTCGGACATCACCGTGAGCAGCCCGAGCGAGACCGTCGCGGTCAGTTTCGACGACGACCGGCCGGTGGTCGGCGGCGCCGCGGTGGCCTCGGCTCCGCTGGAGCTGGTCGAGCAGGTCCGCCAGCCGGTCCTGCTGGAGGTGCCCGAGACCGGCAGCATGACCCCGTTCGTCCTCGACACCTACGACCTGCTGTCCACGCTGATCGGGCCGCGGCTCGCCGCCGCGGAGGCGGCGGGACTGGTCACCAAGGACCCGGCCGACCAGACCAAGTTCACCGTGCAGCGGCGGCTGCGGATCGTCCACCCGGCCGGCGTGCTCACCCCGCGCAAGGTCGCCGGCTCCGGGCGCCTGCCCGTGGTGGCGATCGTGCACGGCCAGCACAGGGCGACCGGTCCGACCGGGACGCCGCACCCCAACCTCGACGGCTACGCCGCCCTGCAGGACGAGCTGGCAAGACAGGGAATCGTCTCGGTTTCGGTCGACACCAACGCCGCCAACATCGTCAACTCGCTGATCGACATGCGGGCGCAGATGGTGCTCGGTGCTTTGGACGCGCTGCGGGCCATGGACGCCGACCCTTCGTCGCGCCTGCACGAGCGGCTCGACCTCGACCGGGTCGCGCTGGTCGGCCATTCCCGCGGCGGCGACGCGGTCGTCCGGGCCGCGCGGATGAACGCGTCGCGACCAGCCGCGACCAAGTTCGGTCTGCGCGCGGTCTGCTCGCTGGCCCCGACGGACTTCGGCTTCGGCTCGCAACCCGGCCCCACCGAGCTGACCTCCACCGACACCGGCTTCTACGCGGTCGTGTACGGCGCGCTGGATGGCGACGTCGCCGGCCAGGGCGGCGCCCGCGCCTTCGGCGGCACCGGCTTCCGCCACTACGACCGCGCCCGCTGCGAGAAGGCGATGGTGTTCCTCGACGGCTGCTCGCACAACCGGTTCAACTCGGTGTGGGCGGCTGACGGAGACGAGTCAGGTGTGGTGGCCGCCGACCGCGCCCCCGGCGGCCGACTGTTGCCGGTGGCCGACCATGCCACGCTGCTCGACGAGTACGTCGGCGGCCTGTGCCGCTGGCGACTGCTCGGTGACACCGCGCCGCGGACGCTGTTCGACGGCACCGGGACCAACTCGCTCAAGGCGGGTGCCTCGCTGCAGTGGTCGTTCGGCGGACAGATCGAGCCGCTCGACGACATGGAGAATCCGACCAAGCCGCGCACGCTCACAGGCGCCTTCATCGACCCGTTCCCGGACGTTCTGGTGGACGCTTCCCAGCCGACGAAGACGCTGGAGCTGGAGACTGACCACGTCACCACCGTGCTCGCGTTGGAGCCGCCGCTGATCTCCGGCGAGGCGTACGTGATCTCGCTGGCGCCGGGACAGTCGGACTGGACCCAGTTCTCTGCCCTCGCGATCAACGTGAGCGGGCACTTCGACCTGACCGACCAGGCGTCGATCACGGCCGGCCAGCTGCCCGAGTTCAGTGTCGTGCTCACCGACGCGTCCGGGGCCAGCGTCGCGATCGGCTCGACGACGTTCGCCACCGCGCAGGCGCCGAGCCGGCCGGTCTTCCACCAGCACTCGTCGGGGGAGAACTGCACGGTCCTGCGGCTGGAGACCATGGCCCTGCCGATCTCGTCGATCCCGACCGTGGACCCCAGCCGGATCGCACTGGTTGGGCTGATGGCCGGGCCGGGCATGCAGCGGCACGTGTTCCTCGACTCGCTCCAACTCGTCCGGTTCTAGGGGGCTGCCGTGCAGATCGAGAGCGTCGACTTCGAGCCGATCGAGGGTCCGGTGCCGGGCGAGTGGGTGATGCGCGTGGTCATTCACGGCGACGGGCTGGAGCAGCGCGCCATGCCGATCATCGCCCAGGTCGGGCCACAGGACGTGCATGCCGTCATGCCGGTCGCAGAGGACGGCGTCGTGCTCGGCTTCCTCTCCCGGGTGCCCGACGCCGGCGACGAGCTGCGCGTCGGCTACCCGAACGAGCCGCTGGTCGACACCGGCCTGTCTTTCACCCCGCCGCCGGTGTCCTAGGAGACGACGATGGCCACGATCCTGCACGTCTCGCTTACCGGCGCCGGCTCGGCCGGCACCGCGGCCTTCACCGTCGTCGCGGCGTACGAAGCGAAGGTGTCGCTCGGCGACACCGATGCCTTCGTCCCCACCCGGGTCACAGGGGCGGCCCAGCCGGACGGGACGTTCGACGTCGAGCTGCCCGACCCGGACGGCCGGCAGGGACCGATCACCGCGACCGCCTTCGGGCCGGACGGGCTGCCCGCCGGTGAGCGCGTCGTGCCCGCGGACGTGCCGGCCGACCCGGTCGAGCTGCCGGTGACGACGCACCCCGGCACGTCGGTGCCGCCAAGCGAGGACCCAGCGCTCGGGCAGCAGCTGAAATACTCCGGGCTCGCGCTCGACCCGGAGGGCCGGGGCGTCCCGGCCGACCTGCTGCTCGTGCTGTGGGGCCGGCAGGACGCAGGCGACGCGCTCGCCGCGCTGTCGGTTACCCGCACCTCGGCCGGCGGCTACTTCTCCGGGCAGTGGCCAGCCCGCCGGCTCGCCGACGCCAACGCCGTGCTGTCCGGTGGCGCTGCGGTGCCGATCCCGCTCGAGGACGGCCTGCTGCCGCGCCGGATCGTGCTGCAGGTGCCGGAGATCACGGCGCCGCGGGAGAAGGACGAGGACTGCTCCTGCCCGGACGGCCCGCCGCGCGCGCCCGACCAGGTCGACCTCACCGCCAACGCCGAGGCGTACGCCGGCGACGCCGGCCGGTGCGTCGACCTCACCGTGCCCAACCGGGCCGTCGACGAGGTCGCATACCACGCGGTCGTCCGGACCACCCAGCCGCAGCTGGCCGGCACCCGGCCGACCCGGACGCCGGTCGTCCCGTCGGTGCTCATCGACCGGCTGGTCGAGCTGGCCCAGGTGCGGCCGGTCGTCATCGGTCCGGCGGCCCCGACGCCGGTCGGCGCGCTGCCGGCCGGCAGCACCTCGGCGCAGACCGGACCGATCGTCGTCGACCGGGGGCCGCTGCGGCCGACGCCGGTCCTGTCTGGTCCGGACGGCGCCGCAACGCGGGCGGCAGTCGCCGCGCCGGCCGCACCGGCGAGCGCCGCCGATGTCATCCCGGCGGCGTTGGTCACCGCCCAGCGGTTCGTGCCGGGCATCGACCTGGACGGGCGATGGGCGTCGAGCCCAGCGGACGCGCTGGCCCAGCGGGTGCTGGAGCAGCGCGCGCTGACCGGTGAGCCGCTGCGGCTCGAGCCGAGCGTGCTGGCCGACCTGAGCCGAGAAACCGCGGACCTGACGCCGCTGCGGCTGGTGGTGGCCGAGCAGACCAGCGTCGTACGCCGGTTCCGCACGGCCGTCACGCTCGCCGACCAGGGCCAGCCGGGCCGGTTCACGCTCGACCCCGGCCGGCAGGTGCAGTGGGACGAGCTTCCCCTGCCCTACCAGGCGACCACGATCGCGCACGGCCACCTGCTCACCCTGCGGCAGGTATGGCGGGCCGACGGATACTCGCTGGGCGACCTGCTCTACTCGCTGCCGCTCGCGCCCGGCCAGCAGAAGCTGGTCTCGGTCCTCGATTGGGACCGCTCCGAGGTCGCCGCCCGCCGGGCCGAACGCACCGAGGCCGAGTCGCTCACCGCCGACCTCAGCCACGACCGCGACATCAGCGACGTCATCAGCACCTCGCTGAGCGAGTCGATGCGCGGCAGCTCCCGAGCCGACGTCGAGTCGGTAGGCGGCGGCATCGCCGGGTTCATCGGCCCGCTCGTGTTCGGCGCCGCCGGCGGCGTCTCCTCGGCCGGGTCGACGGCCAACCAGACCTCCGCCCGGTCGATCACCGGCTCCGCGCTCAACCACGTCCGTGACCGCACGCTGCAGTCCGCCAGCTCGGTCCGCAGTCAACGGTCCACTGTGGTCCAGACCTCGCGGCAGGGCGAGTCGGTGCGGGCGCAGACCGAGGCGGTGGCCAACTACAACCACTGCCACGCGCTGACCGTCGAATACTTCGAGGTGCTGCGCCACCTTCAGGTCAGCCAGGAGCTGGCCGGCGTGCAGGAGTGCCTGTTCATCCCGTTCTCGATCGCACCGTTCACGACCGAGAAGGCACTGCGGTGGCGCGAGCCGCTGGAGCCGGCGGTGAGCCGGCGCGACCTCGCCGGGGCCTTCGACTCGTTGGACCGGGTCCGGTCCAACTGGGTCGGCGCCGACTACCCGGTCGGCCGGTACGCCGACGAGGTGCTGATCGACCTCGACGGGGAGCTGACCGTCCGCATCACGCTGCCGCGACCGGCCGACGGGGAGGACGACGAGTTCGTCGAGGGCAACTGGGCCGGCTACGTCGACCTGCTCTGGGACACCCCGGAGAACATCTGGAAGCGCTACCTCGGGGTCGCGCTCGAGGCCGACCGGGACGCGATCTGGGACGCTCGGATCGCGCCGGGCATCGCCCAGCGGCTGCTGGAGACGCTGACCGCCGCGCTCGTCGATGCCGGCGGCTCGACCCGGACGGTCGACCTCGACCCGGCCATGGTCGGGCTGTTCGCCCAGGATCGTGCGCTGGTCGTCGGCATCCGGGCGGAGATCCCGCTCCCGGTCGTCCAGCGTGCGCAGATCGACCGCGTGCGGCTCGCCCTGGCGGCCAGCACGCTGCCGTCCGGCGCCAGGATCGTGGTCGACTCCGGGACGCTGCGCTACCGCACCGCCCACCTCAGCGCCGACCTGTTCGCCAACCGGCGGATCCTCAATGACCTCTCCATCGGCGACACCGTCGAGATCCCGGTGCCGCTGACCCCGCTGGAGAAGCGCAACCCGCGCGAGCTCGACCGCCGGCAGGCCAACCGGTTGCTCGACCACCTCGACGAGAACATCGAGCGCTTCCACCGGGTGATCTGGTTGACGATGGACCCCAATCGGCGCTACCTGCTGCTCGACGGCTTCGTCGCCCCGGACGCCGGTGGCCGCAGTGTCGCCTCCGTGGTGGACAACCGGGTGGTCGGCGTCGTCGGCAACAGCCTCGTCATGCCGGTCGCGCCTGGCCTGAAGCTCGATTCGACGTACGAGTTCGCCGAGTCGACGCCGGCCGACCTGCGCCACCTCTACGCGGCGGATCCGCCGCCGCCGATGCGGATCAGCCTGCCGACGTCGGGCGTGTTCGCCGAGGCAGTGCTCGGCAAGTGCAACAGCTGCGAGGTCATCGACGACACCAAGTTCTGGCGCTGGGAGGAGGCGCCGATCCCTGACGTACCACCGTCCATCGACCCGCTGAGCACAAGCTCCCGCCGAACGATTCCGCCCAACCTGGCGCCTGACCAGTTCCCGGACCCGGTCGTCGGGATGCAGCAGACGCCCTCAGCGCCGGACCCCACCGGGCTGAGCGCGGCGATGACCGCGCTCGGCAACTCGACGATCTTCCGCGACATCACCGGACTCGCGCTCAACCAGGCCAACGCGGCCGAGGCGCTGAAGACCTCGATCACCGCAGCGCAGGGCTTCGCCAGCAAGGCCGGCGCGCTCGCCCAGCAGCGGTTCCTCAACCGGGAGCTTGACCGCGGCCTCGCACACGTCAAGGCCGCCCGCGACAAGGGGCTGATCGGCGACGACGACGCCCGCACGCTCGCCGAGAGCGCCCTGCGCGGCGCGATCGGCGAGGTGCGGCCGGACACGCCGAGCGCGACCAAGTCGCCGGCCGTCCAACGGGCGATCGAGCGGGTCGCCACGTCCAACAGCGGATCCCTGCGGGTGACCCGACCGGAGGGCACCGTCACCGTGCAGACCGGCGGCGCCGCCGGCCGACCGCAACTCGACGTCTCGGTCAGCCCTGCGGTCGGGCCGATCAAGCAGAAGTCGACGCTGGTCTGTTGGGCCGCCGGCGGCACGATGATGCGCAACTGGAAGCTCGGGCTGACCGACACGGTGGAGCAGGCGCTCGACGCCCTCGGCGGTGCGTGGCGCGCCACCTACGAACTGAACAAGCCGCTGTCGGTCGGTGAGCTTCGGGCGTTCCTCACCGCGGTGGGCCTGAGCGAGGACGGCCCGGTCAGCTACCTGCCGGAAGGGCTGGCGCGGCTGGTCGAGTCGGTCGGGCCGGTGCTGGAGATCGGCGACGACGGCATCGAGAACAACCAGGTCTCCCACGTGCGGATCCTCGTCGGCGTGCGCGGCGACGGTACGCCTGAGGGCACGACGGTGACGGTCGTCGACCCGGCCTCCGGCACGACCGTGCCACTGGCCTTCACCGTCTTCGACCAGCTCCACGGCAGCCCCGACCCCGTCGGCCTAGGCGTGGGCGTCTTCCACTTCTGACCGCGGTCGACCCGCCGACGGACCGCCGCCGGCGGGGCGACCCCGGCTCGGCCTGCCCTCGGAGTGGATGCCGACGCAGGCCGACGGACCGGAGTAGACCGAACATCTCGTCACCGTCCGGTTGTCGTCCGGCTTGCGTGGATGATCATCAGATCCACCAGTCGCCCCCTCGCCGAACGGGCCCCAGTCGGGACCCAGTGCGGACGTTCCCTTCCAGAAGCGATGGATCGGCGGATTCCCACGTCGGGACCTGCGCCGGCGTGGCATGGTTCGGCCCGACCAGCGGATGTCGTGGTTGGAAAGAGGCCGCCGATGACCGTCAGATGGCGTTTCGACGCCAATGCCTTCCTTCGCTCGTGGTCGGCGTTCGACGCGCTTCCGCCGGCGGTCAGCCTGGAGGACATGCGCGAGCAGCGGCGCCTCGGCGCCGCGACCTTGGCACTGCTCGGCTCGCGGCAGGAATACTGGGTCGCCCTCGGGTTGATCGCCGGCTACGCGCAGGACCAGGACGAGTCCATCCCGTACCTCGTCGAGCGGCTGGCGCCCACTGGTTGAGCTTGGAATCGCGGACACCGAACCGGTTCTCGCCTGGGCGGGCGAGCAGGACTTCGCCGGCGAACTCGACCTTGCCGGGCCGGTCATCTCGGCGGCGGTCTACTCCGTGGTCGCTGCGATCCGCCCGGATGCACTGGCCGCCGCCTCCGACGACGGCGCCGCCTTCCAGCTCTGCTACGACAACTACGCGCCGGACATGGACAGGGTGATGGCCTGCTATCTGGGGCAGATTTCCGGTTGAAGCCCACGACGATCTTCCTCGCCGTCGCGGTCACCCTCGGCCTGACGGTGGCCTGTCTGTTCCCGCTGGCGTCGGGAGCTCACCCCGACGTCCCGGTCGCGGCTTTCGGTGTGGCCGGCGCGATAGTGGCGCTCGTGTTGCCGGCCTCGAGCCTGACGCATGATGCTGCGCAGAAGGTCGTCGACACTTATATCGACCGGACGGCCAAGGCCCCGCGTCAGTCCGACCCCGCGTCGGATGTCTCCTTGACGGCCGACCAGTGGGCCACCGCCGGCCTGAAGCAAGTCGGTGCTCTTCGTGCACGGGCTGCGGCCGCCCGGTTGGCCTCAGGGCTTGTCTACGCGGGATTTCTGCTGTCGCTGTTATCGCTCTTGCAGGTAGCCGATCCCGTGGTCATTCACTTCGGACAGAACCCGGTACGTCCGTGGCAGGTGGCGGCCGCCGCCGCGTTGGCCTGCCTGGCGGTCGGCGGGGTCATGTTCCTACCGTTGGCGTGGTGGCTCTGGACGCCGCGGCTCTTGGAATCCAGCGAGACCACGCTCCGGTACTTCGCTCGCCCGGTCGTGAAGAAGCCGACCCAGGTTCCGCCCGAGCCCGGAAGCCCCGCGGGCTCAGCCGAGCAGAGCGGCGGTCAGGGTCCAGGTGCCGAGACGAGCCAAGCCCAGTAGGTGAGCGGCGCCGGTGTCGTCAAACGGCGTGACGCAGATCGTTGAGGCCATCGGTGTAGATGTCCCAGCCCTGGTAGTGGCGATCATGTGCGGCACGGCGGTGCTGCTGCGCCGGTTCCCGGCGCCATCGTGTACGCGACGGAGGGCGTTGATCTTGAAGTGGTGCACCCGGAGTACGCGTACTCGGCACCGAGCCTCGAGCGCCACCGCGAGGTCGACGGACCGTGATGAAGGGGGCCAACCCGATCTTTTTCATGCCCCTCGCAACAGCGGGGACGGTTCAGACGTCCGGGCTGGACCGGCGACGTGAACCGGGGCGGGCGGTACCTTGTGAGCAGTGGTAGCGACGACTTCGTCTCGACAGCCGCCGTCTCGCGGGTCCGTCCCATCCGAATGGGAGCCTGATGAGCATCAGGAAGGTAGAGACATGGCAATGAAGCCCGAGCGAGTCGGCTCCCGCGTTCCGGGCTCGGCTACCGGCGCCGGCCGCCCCGCGCCGCGCACACTCGTCGTCTGGCGGGTGCTCAGCGCGCTGCTCCTGCTGACCATGGGCGGGATCCACCTTTACCTCGCCCTCAAGGGTGCCGGATCGCTCGGCAAGCCGTTCTGGGTGAACGCGGTGGGTGGGCTGGTGCTGGCGGTCGCCATCCTGGTCCTGCGGGGGCGGCTCCTGCTGCTGGCCAGCGCGCTCGGCACGCTGTTCATGGCAGGCACATTGCTCGCCCTGGTGCTTGCGCTCACCGTCGGACTGTTCGGGATCCACGAGTTCCTGAGCTACCACCCGGTACCGCCCACCCTGGTGGTGGAATCCATCGGCACGATCGTGCTCGCCGTGACGACCGCCCTGCTGTACCAGACGATGCGCGGCAGCCTGACCCGGCCGCGGGCGGTATGAATCTGAGCATGGCCACGTGGCTCGTCGTCCGCTTGGTTGCTAGCAGCACGCGGACTCCGTATATCACAAAGGCGTGCGTGCCATGAGAGCGGCCGAGCCTTCTCGATGAGCCTGATCCGCGCCGCGAAGCGGCGAGCAGAGATCGCCGGCCCCGTGCGAGGTAGTCGGCGGACCGGAGGAACGGCGTTGCAGCACGGCGCCTCGGGGCCAGGTACCAGCGGCCCGTTCTGACGTGCAGCGCTGGGAACGGGTTCCGTCGGTTTCGAGTGCTGTAGGAGCTACAATTTGCGGAAATCGCAGTACAAACAGACCGGGCCTCGCTCGCGGTTTCGCCAAGTCAACCCAAATTCTAGGACTGACTCCAGGGCTGTTCTTGTGGGATGCGAGATTGTGACTCGGTGAAACGCTAATCTCGGTTGGCGGCGTGGCCTAGAGTTGCTGTACGCGCCAAGGGTGCCCGGACCGGATGCCGGTGGCGCCGGGGTGGTGATCTGCGGTGATCAAGCACCAACACCGAAAATGGGCGATCGTGGGAATCTCCGCCGCACTTGTGGTGGCGGGAACCGTGGTCGGTGTGCGCTTGACCTCGGGCGACAACGAGCGCGGGCAGGCCGTCGTTGTCTGGGGAGCGAGTCAGCCGTTCCCTGACAATTTCCTTCCCATCAGCACGGGGACGTTGAGCACGGCCCAGTTGGTGGTGCAGGTGCTGCCGGCTCCGTTCCGGCTGAGACCGGATCTCACCGTTGTCCGCGACGAGGATCTGCTCACCTCGGAGCCGGCGAGCCACCTGGCCGGGGGCCGGCAGATCGTGACGTACCGGCTGAACCGGCAAGCCAGGTGGAGCGATGGCCGACCGATCGACGCGGGCGACTTCCAGTTCTCGTGGCAGGTCCAGCGGAGTGCCGACCCAGCTCGAGGCGGCTGCCCGGCTCTTCTGTCCACCTCCGGCTACGATCAGATCGCGTCAGTCACGGGGGCCGACAGCGGCCGGACGGCGGTGGTCACGTTCAGCCGGCCCTTCGCCGACTGGAAGGGACTGTTCAACCCACTGTTGCCCGCTCACCTCATGGACTCGGGCGATCCCGCGACGAACTGCGCGACGATTAAACGAGGGTGGCCGTCGGCGCAAGGTGTCCCGATCTCCGGCGGGCCGTGGAAGATCGACCAGGCCGATGTCAATCCCGGGAAGAAGACAGTGACGCTCACGCCGAACCGGGCGTACTGGGGGCATCAGCCCAAGCTCGACCGGCTGATCTGGCAGAGCTTCGGCCCTGACGCGGGCGGAGGGGAGGAGGGTGCGGTGATCAATGCGCTCCGCGCCGGCGAGATCGAGGTTGCCGACCCGCGGCCGCAGTACGACCTGGTCGGGCAACTGAAGGCGCTGGCGCCGGCGCTCGTCACCGAGGTGAGGCCAGGCCTGACTTTCGATCACTTGGACTTCAACGTGACGAACGTCCACCTGCGACAGAAGGCGGTCAGGCAGGCGATCGCGACCGCGTTGGACCGTTCGACGGTGGTGCGCTCGACCGTGGGCCAGATGGATCCCGCCGCGCGGATACTGAATAACCGGATCTACATGACCAGTCAGCCGGAGTACGAGGCGACCAACGGGGGCAGATACGAGCACGCCGACGTCGCTTCGGCCCGGCGTCTGCTCGAGGGCGCTGGATACACGATCGGTTCGGACGGCGTCTACGTGAAGGACGGCCGGCGGTTGTCGCTCGAACTGATGACGACCCCGGCGGACCCGATACGTATGGCGGCGGCCGAGGTCATCGCGGCCGAATTGCGGCGAGCCGGATTCGAGATCACCTTGTTTCCGAATCGAAATATCTTCGGCGACAAGCACACAGCCACCAGCCTGGAGAGCGGCGACTTCCAGATGGCGGTGTATTCCTGGGTCAGTGGGCCCTTCATCACCCCGGACCAGAGCATCTATGCGTCGCCCCGCAGTGGCTCGATCGGGCAGAACTATACCCGGGGGGGCGACGCGCGGGTGGACGAGCTCTTCGCACGGCTCGCGACCGAGACCGACGCTGCCGACGAGGTGACGATGGCGAACCGAATCGACCGGCTGCTCTGGGACGACCTGTTCACGATCCCGTTGTACCAGCGGCCGGTCCTCGAAATTCACGATCACAACCTTCTCAACGTCAGCCTGAATCCGGCCTTCGTCGGCCTGGGCTGGAACGCCAACGATTGGGCTCTGCGGCGTTAGGGTAGCCGCCTGGAGCCGGGACGCTAATTCAGCCGGGACGTCGGAACAGCGTCCAAGTTCCGCAGGTGCATGCGCACCTCGTCGGCCTCGGGCACCTCGAGGTCGGTGTAGATCTCGAGCGCGCGCAGCCAGAATCGGCGCGCGCGGGTGGGCTCTCCGTCGCTGCGGTAGGTGGCGGCGATGCCGTCGAGGGCGCGGGCGGCCTCGTAGCGGTCGACGTCCGGAGCGCTCAAGTCGAGGGCTTGCTCGTGGCTGAGGCGAGCTTCTTCCGGCTGGCCGTCAAGCGACAGGGCGCGCCCGAGGGCGTTCAGCGCACCGGCCCTCAGCGGCCGGTTCTCGCTGTGCTCGGACAGAGCCACTGCGTGGCGAATATCGTGCAGCGCGCGGCCGGTGTCCTCCTGCGCCAGTCGAGTCTCACCGAGGCTGACCAGGAAGTCGGCTTCGTTCTCCTCGTCGCCACTGTCACGGGCGAGCGCGAGGGCCTGCTGGTGGTGGTCGACAGCGTCGGCGTAGCGGCCGCTTCGCTTCAGTACGCGACCGATGAGGTCCAGCGCTGCGGGTTCGGCGAGGCGGAACCCTGTCTCGCGGGCGAGCCTGAGGGACTGCCGCACGCAGTCCAGCGCCTGCTCGTCGTGGCCCAGCCGAACGTGGTGATCTCCGAGGCTCAGGAGGCACAGGCTGATCCCGGCGCGGTTGCCGGCCAGCTCGTGGGCGGCCAGCGACTGCTTCAGGTACGCCAGCTCATCCCGGTACCGGCCCCGAGCGGCAGAGATCGTGGAGAGGTTCTGCAGGGCCCGGCCCTCTCCCTCGTGGTCTCCGACGGTGCGTGCCGCGGAAAGCGCCTGCTGGAAGTAGACCGCCGCCGCGTCCGGATCCTCGTCCCCCACGCTGTAGCCGAGGCAGTTGAGGGCCGAACACTCGCCGATGCCGTCACCGATCTCCCGGTAGAGCGCAAGGGCGCGCTGAGCGTGCTCCAACGCCGGGCGGTATTCGTGCAGGATGTTGAGCCCCCACGCGAGGCTGTCCCAGGCCGCGGCCTCCAGCGGCCGGTCGGATTCGGCGCGGGCGATCTCCAGGAGGCGGTGGTTGACGGCCAGCGTGTCGGCGCCCCGCGAGCCGAACCTCAGGGACATCGACAGGATCTGGCCGAGCTGGCCGAGCTGTGACCGCCACCGAGCATCCTTCAGCTGGACCAGCATGGCGATGGAGGCGGTCCGTTCGGCGTCGAGCCACCCGAGCGCATCACCGGCCGAGGCCATCGGAGGCACCAGGCTGGTTGAGGGAGGCAGGGACGGCGTGCGCCGACGCTGCGACGGAAGCACTCTGCCCACGGCTGCCCCGGTGGCGTGCAGGTAGTACTCGAGCAATCGGGCGAGAGCGGCCTCCCGGTCGGGATCGGAGTCCTGCTCGGCGGCCAGCCGCGCGGCGTACGCGCGCATGAGGTCGTGGAACCGGTAGCGCCCCATGACGACCTGCCCGAGCAGGTGGGCGTCGATGAGGTCCTCGAGGAGCCGCTCGGTTGCATCCAGGCCGGCGCCGGCGAGGGCCGCTGCGGCGTACAGGTCAAGGTCAGAGCCCGGGTGCAGTCCGAGCAGTCTGAACAGCCGGCGGTGCTGGTCATCCATTTCGCGGTAGGACGCTGCGAAAGCCGCCGCGACGCTTCGGTCGCTGTCGGCCAGCTCGCCCAGCCTGGTGTGTTCGCCGGCGAGCCGCTCGGCCAGTTGTTTGGCAGTCCACATCGGGCGGTGGCGAAGCCGGGCGGCGGCGATCCGGAGGGCGAGCGGCAGGCGTCCGCACAGCTGGATGATCTGCTGGACCGCGCAGTCGTCACCGGCGAGCCGGTCCTCGCCCGCGACCTTGCCGAACAGGGCGGCCGCATCGGATGGCGGCAGGACGTCCAGCGACAACACCGTGACCTCGTCGAGGGCGCTCAGCCGGCGACGACTGGTCACCAGCACCAGACATCCCGGCGCGGCGGGCAGGAGGGGGCGGACCTGGGCGCCGTCGCGGGCGTTGTCCAGCACGATCAGGACCCGCCGGCCGGCTAGTTCGCTGCGGTAGAGCGCGGCACGGTCCTCGGCGTCAGCCGGGATCCGGTCGCCGGGCACCCCTATCGCGCGCAGCAGGCGGTCAAGGGCCTGCCCCGGCTCCACCGCGGCGACTTTGTCGGTGTGGCCGTGCAGGTCGATGAACAGGCGTCCGTCGGGGAACCGGCTTGCTAGCAGATGGGCGGCGCGGAGCGCCAGGGCTGTCTTGCCGATACCGGCCATGCCGTCCATCGCGCAGATCGCGATCAGCCCGGGTGTCACGTCGGCCTCGCCGTCTGCCTGCGTCGTGGCCAGCGCGAGGATCTGCTCCATTTCGTCGCTCCGGCCGGTGAAGCTGGCAGTGTCCGATGGCAGCTGCGCCTGACCACCGAGTCCCGGTCGGGTCCGATCCGGTCGCGAGTCCCCGGCCAGGATCGACGCTTCGACCTCGCGTAGCTCCAGTCCCGGCTCGACCCCCAGCTCGTCGACCAGCAGCGCCCGCGTTTGCCGGAACACCGCCAGCGCATCTGCCTGCCGCCCGCAGCCGTACAGCGCCCGCATCAACTGCGCTCGCAGCCGCTCCCGCAGCGGATGGACAGCCACCCACCCCTCCAGCTCGGCGACGAGGCGAGCATGACGTCCCAACTCCAAGTCGGCGGCGATGCGCCCCTCCACCGCCTCCATCCGCGCCTCGGCCAGGTGGACGGCCGCGACTCCGGCGAACGGCTCCTCCGCGAGATCGGCTAGCGCCGGCCCCCGCCACAGCGCCGACGCCTCGCCGAAGAGCTCCGACGCCGACTCGGGATCGCCCTGCGCGGCTAGAGCCCTGCCCTCCCGGCACAGCCGTTCGAACACGTGCAGATCCAGCTCCCCAGGCTCGACCCGCAGCACGTAGCCGGGCTTGCGGGTCTCGATCCGGCGCCCACCCTCGTCGTCCAGCAACTTTCGCAGCCGCGAGATGGCCACGTGCACCGCGTGCACCGCGCTTTCCGGCGGCGCGTCTGGCCACAGCTGGTCGACCAGCGAGTCCACTGCGACGACGCCGTTCGAGTTCAGCAGCAGGATCGCGAGCACCGACCGCTCCCGGGCGGCACCGAGTCGTAACGCACGCCCCGCGCGCGTCACCTCGATCGGGCCCAACACCCGGAACTCCATCAACGCCCCCGGCGACCGTAGCACCGTTGTTGGTGAGCGTCTGGTGAGGTCGTCCAGGTTCCCTGGCCACGCAACAACCGTTATCGATACGCAGCGCTCAGTCACCCCGGACGGGTTGGCGAGCACCGAGAGGGCTGGCAGCCGCCGCCCCGGAAGGACAGGCACGCCATGTCCACCACGCTCGAGACCGCCCCCACTCCTACCACCTCAACCCGCGCCGGGGCCCTCCGCTACTACCGGCTGGCCCTGCTGGTGCTCGGCCTGGCGCTGGTCGCGATGATCGCGGCGACCGTCTATCTGGCCGTCCACACGACTCCCACGGCGACCCCCTCCGGTCAGACGACCACCAGCGACGTCTGCTTCCGGCCCGCGGTCCCCTGCTAGACCCTCCGATCGCCGCCCCATGCTCTGGCGGCGTGCCGCCTCGGAAGCCGGCGTGACGTGGGCCGACCATGTCACGCCGGCTGGAGACTCGGCACATGCTCCAGGGCCCGCTCGAGCGGCGCTCCCACGCGCGTCCCGACTCACAAGGCGTTCACCTGGCCTCGGATGCGGACAGCCGATTTGTCGTGTCCGTGTTTCGGGTGTAGTCAGCATCGTGCTGGGCTGAGCTGCTGCCGCGGCGTGAGCCGTCTCTTGGTCTGATCTCGTCGGTGTGGACAACCTGTGAAGAAGCTCGTCAGGTCGGGGGATAACCATGCGGGTTCTGTGGATAGGGCTGTGGAGATTACGAAAATCTTGAAAACGTTGGTCGAACCCCTTGCGGGGACCCGCTCGGCGGGAGTAGAAAACCCACGTCACCGAGACGGAGGGCCACCGAGGAGAGATCGGAACTGTGGGAGAAATCTCGCTGGGACGTGATTCCGAGGCGGAGCGTCGGGTAACTGGCGCTTCAGATGGTCGGAAGATTCGGTGAAGGGCCGAGAGGTGAAAATGTGCCCGAGAAATCGGGCAGCTTTCGCCACGAAGGCCAGGTGAAGGCCCCTCCATCTCATGCATGGAGGGGCCTTCATCGGATTATGCCACTACGTGCCTGGGATCATCGCGAGCGACACGCGCCGAGGATGCGGCGTCCGGGCGCGGGCAGGCGGGCGCTCGGGTGAAGCGCCAAGATGGCCCGCCACCTCGGAGTTCTCGTCCTCGGAGAGGAGCCGATGCTCCGGGGGAGTGTAGGACTCGCGTCCAACTGGACCGCGGGCAGGTGCAGGGTGCGAACCCGGCGAGCGTCCGGCGGTCCCGAGGCGGCGCAGATGACCGCCGCTCGCATCGGAGCACCCTCGCAATAGTCGACGTCAGCCGCCCGCGCCGGGTCCAGTGCGGACCAGCGGGGGAGGGTGGTCCAGGAGCCGGCCGGGCATGCGGTCGTTCCTAGAAGTACCAGAAACCCGACCCGGAAGGGCCGCCAGCCGCGGCGACGATCGTCATGATCGCTATCGGCCAGAGTATGGCGCCCACGAGCAGGCTGATCTGGCAGAACAGCTTCGCGGTCCTTGATGCTTCCAAGGCTCCCGGGACGTTTCCCGCCCGCAGGGCCGGACTGACCTTCCCGGCGAAGTAGATCGCCGCGATCCCGGTCGGGAGAAAGAGGAAGACGGTGCAGAGGATCGCGTACACCATGTAGTTCTTCACGCTGGTCGCAGCCGGCGCCTCGAGTGGTTGGCGGGCCGGCGCCCGTGTCATGGTCGACATCGTGATCTCCAATTTGCTCGAACGTCCGTCAGGTCGCCGATACGTCTGCGTTTCTCGCCACCATCTCCGTTCACAAGGTACGCATTTAGGGTGCACTATTAGTCTCATCCCCAAGGCATGACTTGAGTAGAGTCTTACGTCCTCGCTTCTGGGGATTTCGGAAGCCGGGGTAAGCCGTCCGCGTATTCGCCCGGCAACTGCCGTCCTTGCCGGCGCCGCCGACCCACTCTCCCGCGTCCAAGGTCCGGGCCGGCCGCATCGGGCTGTCGGGCCACCGGCCTGCCGTCGGGGAGCCGGCGTTCTGTCGCAAGGTTGGTGTAGTCCCCTCTGTCCGGACACATCATTCGATCTGACGTTCCGCCCGGCTTGCCGGATAGGTATGAGGACCAGCATTCTTGATCCGCGTCGATCCGGCGTCTCGCCCGCACCGTGGCGGAGCCGGTGCTCGGCGGCCGGCCGCGTTCGTACGGAATGGAGGGCGCCCGATGCGTGCCGCTCCCCTCCCCGCGCCGCCGGAACTCGAGATCGGCACCGGTCGCTCGGCCGCGCTGGTCGTCTGGACGGCGACAGCGGTGCGGCTGGTCATCGCGGCGGTCTGGATCTGGGCCGCGCTGCCCAAGCTCGAGCGGCCGGCCGGCTCGGCCGCGGCGGTGCGAGCGTTCCAGCTCTTCCCGGAGTGGCTGGTCCGCGCGGTCGGCTACGGCCTGCCGTTCCTCGGTGCCGGGTTGGCGCTGCTGCTCACCGCCGGTCTCGCCACCCGGCTGGCCGCGACCCTGTCCGCGGTCGTGATCGCGACGTTCGCGGTCGGCGTCGCGTCGGCCGCCGCGCGGGGACTGGAGATCCGCTGCGGCTTCCTCGACGTCGGTGGGACGCTCCCGCTCGGGCAACCGGCTCCGTACGTGACCGAGATCGTCCGGGACGACACCCTGCTGCTCGCTCTGAGCTTCCTCGTCTGGGCCGGCTGTGGCCGGTACGCGCTGGACAACTGGATCCGCCACCGAGTGCCCGGACCGGTCGCCAGTGGGTCCTACGACGACATCGGCGAGCACTGGCGGGTGACGGAGCTGCTGGCCGAGCAACGCCGCGAGGCGGACTGGCGTAGTCGAGCCACCTCCGCCGTCTGCCTCGGCGTGCTGGCCGGCCTGCTCGTCGCCGGCTACGCGATCCAGGCCGCGCGACGCGGCTGACCCGGTGTGGACCTCCTGAGTGGCGGGCTGTCCGCTGCGATGCGACGCTGGCCGGGATGAGGGTTCTGGTCACGGGTGCGTCAGGGTTCGTGGGCGTCCGGTTGTGCCCGCCTTGGTAGCCGCGGGCCACCAGGTGCGGGCGATGACCCGCCGGCCGGACCGCTACAGCGGCCCCGGCGAAGCGGTCTACGGCGATGTGTCGGAGCCGGACGCGGAATCTCGTGGGAACTGACCCGTCAGTTGGCCGAGCGCCCGCCGGTGATGATCACACCGTCCGAGCCGGTCGGCTACGACACCGCGGCCGCGCAGGCGCTCGACGAGCGCAGCCGGGCCCGGCACCGGTGAACCGGCCGTCGGGCCGGCCGCTGTCCACCTGGCTGTTCGACAAGGTGCCGCGAGACCACCGGGAGACCGACGCCGCGTTCCGGCGCCGGCGCCGGGTGGTCGGTGCGGCATCGGTCGCCGGCGCCGGGCTGCTCGGCCTGTCCCTGTCGACTCGGCCGGATTCCCCGGAGTTCTACGGGCTGACTCTCGGGGTCGCCGCGACGTGGCTCGGCGGCGGCGCAGCGTCCGGGCCGCTGCACCTCGGCTGGACGCCGGGCGACTCGACCTACCGGCGACCGGTCGTGGTGCCGATCCTGCTCGGCGCCGGCGCGTTCGCGGCGTTCTACGCGGCGGCTCTGGCGGCTCGCCAGGTGCCGCCGCTGCGGAGGGCAGTCGCCTCGGTGTTGCGATACGCGGAGCAGGGCAGCGGTCCGCTCGTGCTGCTCACGACGCTGGCCAACGGTGCCGCGGAGGAGGTGTTCTTCCGCGGCGCGCTCTACGCGGCGGTCGGCTCTCGCTGCCCGGTCGCCAAGTCCACCGCGGTCTACGCGCTGGCGACCACGACCACGGGCAACCCCGCTCTCGTGCTCGCGTCGGTGCCGATGGGGATCCTGTTCGCCCTGCAGCGGCGGGCGACCGGTGGCATCCAGGCTCCGCTGCTCACCCATGTCACCTGGTCCGCCCTGATGGTGCGGTATCTGCCCCAGCTCTACCGCGAGGTCCCGCCCCCGCGATGAACCGGACCACGACGCGCCGCGACGCCGGTCCGCTGGCTGCGCGCCGCCGGCCAGGCACGGCCGCCGGCGTCCCACCGACCGGCTCGGCAGGTGACACCGCCGGTGCACGGGTAGCAAGGGGCATGAGGTTTCTCCGCCGGATCGGCGAGCTTCTCGGTGAGACGGTCCGGGCGCTGCGCGGGCGTGACATCGCGCTGCACGCCGCGGCGGTCACCTTCTATGCCGGTATCGCCCTGGTGCCCAGCGTCCTCGTCGCGGTCTGGCTCGCCGGTCAACTGGTGGGCGACGCTCGGATCCGGGAGCTCGGCCGCTCGCTGGCCGAGGCGCTGCCGGGGGAGCTGGGCGCGCCGCACATCGCCGAGGCCACGATCGCGGCCGGCCTGCAACTGTCCTGGGCGTCGTTGATCGTGGTGCTGCTGCCGGCGACGTTCTACGGCGAGGGGCTGCGTCGAGCGTTCGTCTCGCTCACCACCACGCCGGACCGGCTGATCGGCTGGCGCGGCCGCATCGCGGTGCTGCCGCTGTTCGTGTCGGCGCCGGTGCTGCTGCTGGCCGTGCTGCTGGTGACGCCGACGCTGGCGCGACTGTTCGCGACGGGCGGCGCGTCGGTGCTGCTGGCGATCGTGCTGGCGTTCCTCACCGACTGGATCGTGCTGTCCCTGACGCTGACCTGGGTCTACCGGGTGGTGTCGCCGACCGGCACCGGATGGCTGGCCAGCCTCTGGGGTGGCGCGGTGACCGGGTCGTTCGTGGCCGGGTTCGTGCAGGGATTCGTGCTGTTCCTGTCCCTGCCGCTGCGGCTCGGCGTGCCGTTCGGCGGGTTCACCGAGATCGGCGGGATGGTCGCGGTCGGGCTGTGGCTCTACCTGCTGCACGTGCTCGTGCTCGTCGGGTTCCTCCTGACCCTGCGCATCGATGCCCGCGGCGGAGTGCCCTGGCGCCGACCGACCGACGTGCGGAGGTCGCCGGCGACGCCACCGGACCGGGCTGCGGTCAGCGCCGGCGACGCTCCTGCCACCGGCGACCGGTAGACCGTTCGCCGACCAGGGTCCGCCGCCGGCCGCCGGATCGGCCGGAGCGCACCAGTGCGCGGGGCCTGTCCGGACAGGTCGTAGTACCTAGGTCCACTACCGCGCGGCGACCGGTCCACTGAAACTTCAACTACCTGATCCAACGCCCTCGCCCCACACATACAGGAGTTCCGGTGAAGAAGTCCCTGAAGCTGAGCCTCGGCTCGGTGGTCGTTGCCGGCGCCATGGGCGCCCTGCTGCTCCCCGCCGCCACCGCGTCCGCGGCCGACACGCTGGCCTGCCCGACCGGCACCGATACCATCGACGTTCCCTACGCGTTCAGCGCGGACAACACCCCCGAACTCGCCGGCACGGTGTGCGTGTTCAGCGGCACGACCAATTTCGCCACGATGACCGTCACCCCCGGCTGGCGGGGTGAAGTCAAGTCCGACGGCAGCGACGGCCGCACCGAGGTGCGGTTCTCCGAGAGCGTCACCCGCGACCGCGTCGAGCTGCGCTACGAACCGGGCCGGACGGAGATCAAGTAGCACCCGATGCCCTCGCCGCGCGCCTCGCCCTCGGTTCGTCCCTCGTCGAGAGCGACCAACCGGAGGCGAGGCGTTTCGGCATTCGTAGCCAGTCCCGGAGTCTGGACGACCTGCCGCGGGTAGAACCCACAGGACGCATGCATGCACCCTGAGCTAGGAGGGCAGGCGATGTCCTGGTTCTGGCTACTTGTCGTCGCAGCCGTGGCGATCCTGGCGGTCCTTTCAGAGATGGACCGACGTTCGCGGTGGCCCGGATCCACTCACGGCCGACGGCGCCGGAGTAGTTGACGTACCGGAGCCGACGCGAGCTCAGCCCGGTGGTCACGGGTATCGGCGCGGCATCCGTAGACCGCGGTGGGACATCCAGCCGGCAGCGCCGGGAACGGCCTCGGCGCCCGGAGCCGGGGTGGCGGGCTCGCTGCCGACACCGAGCAGGGTCCGGGTGACTGCTTGCGCTGCGTCGAGGAGGTCGTCGAGGGCGCGCGAGACGTGGATTCCCGTGACGACGGGCTGCTCGACGGCGGCGCTCCGGCCGGCGGAGGACCCGGGGTCGGTGTCCGCCTCGGCGAGGGCCTCCAGGAGGCTGCGCCGCACCAGCTCCTTGAGGAAGGACGCCGTCACGCCCTCGGTGCGCTCGACGGCGGCGACAGTCTCGTCGTCGGTGAGTGTCAGCGGGACCTGGCGCCCGTAGAGATCCAGCAGTCGCTGCCGGCCGGTCGCGTCCGGAAGGGAGATCTCGACGGCGACGTCGACCCGGCCGGGGCGCGCTGCCAGCGCCGGCTCGAGGAGGTCGGCCCGGTTGGTGGTGAGCAGGAAGAGCAGATCGGCGTCGGGAGCGCCCCCGTCCATGGCGTCGAGCAAGTCGAACAGCACCGGGCTCGTCGCCGGGCCGAACGAGCGGTCTTCAGCGACGAGATCAACATCTTCCAGAACGACCACGGCTGGATGCAGCTCGCGGGCGAGGGCGGCGACCGAGCCGACGGCGACGAGCGCGCGGCCGGTGAGAACCAGGCGGGTGTAGTCGGTCATGCGGCCGAGCAGGTAGCGGGCGGTGTGGGTCTTCCCCGTGCCGGGCGGCCCGTAGAGCAGGAGGCCTCGCTTGAGATGCTGGCCGGCGGCCAGCAGCGAAGCGCGATGGTCGGCCACCGACAGAGCGTGCCGTTCGATCCGGCGGAGCACCTCATCGGGCAGTATGACGTCGCCGCGATCGAGATCGGTATGCTCGATGAACTGGAGGTCGATGGTGCCCATCGGCGTCACCGTGACGTCCAGCAGGTGACTGCGGTAGACGTTGAGCCGGTCGCGTAGCTCGTCCAGCTCGGCGAGCACCTCCTGCGCCGTCGGCACCGGCAGTCCCGCCACTTCGACCGTGATGTTGGGCTGGTGCTCGCCCGGTCCCTGCAGGAGCAGCACGTACCGACCCCGGTCGTCCTCGACCAGCAGCAGCGCCAACCGGAGGCAGGCCAGGGTCGACCTGGGGCCGTTCGGCAGATCCACCAGACCGGGGGCGCTCAGCCGCAGCGGCGGCAGTGCCTCACCCGACACCAGCTGCTGCAACCACACGCCGCCGTAGTGCGGCGGTATGGCGACACCGCGGACGTCGACCCGGCGTCCAGCCGTGGCCGACCACGCCTCCACGGCTGTCTGCAGGTTGACGTGTTCGAAGGCAGCGAGCTGGCGGGCGACCACCGAGTGCGCGACACCGTCGGGGCCCAGTACGTCCTGGACCAGACCGGCGACCTCGTTCCGGTCGCCGGCGTCGGCGACCGAGTGCACCCACACCAGGAACCGGCGGTAGACGGCCGCGAACTCGCGCACCGTGGCGTCGGCACCATCGTCGGCCATCCGCCACCCCTGTCCGGCATCGTGCTGCCACTCGACCGGCTGGACCGGGCAAGCATAGTGAGGCCCGAGCTCGGACCGGTCTCGGATCAGCGGGCGCGGCGGCTCGGCCGCCAGCGCCCCGCAGCAGGGTCGGGTCCGGGCCGTCACCCCGATCCGCTGGGTGCCGACGGGAAGGAGCCGGGTAAGCGAAGGGACATGAGAGCGCTCGTCGCCGCTCGCCCACGCAGCTGCCGCCCGGCTCGATCGGCTCGATCGGCTCGTCACCCGCCGGCTGCCCGTGGAGAGGCAGGTCGGGGCCGGCGGCCGTGCCCGCGTCGGTGAACGGTCCGGAGCGAGATCCTTCCGCCGTCGCCGCGGGTTGAGCGGGAATGGGCAGATGACGGTCTCGTGGCGTCAGCACGTCAGACGGCGGCTCGTCAGCGCCGTCGGCGGCCACACTCGGCTGCGTGTGGTCGGGCTGCTCGCCGGGGTCCTCTCGCTGACCAGCGCCGACCAGGCCACCGTCGGCGCGATGGTCACCCAGCTGGAGGCCGCTCTCGGCGTCGACAACACGGCCATCGGTCTGCTCGCGACGGTCTCGGGTGCGGTGGGCGCGCTCACCACGCTGCCGTTCGGGCTGCTGGCCGACCGGGTGAACCGGATCCGCTTGCTCACCGGCAGCATCCTGCTCTGGTCGGCCGCCATGGCCGCCAGCGCGGCGTCGCAGTCGTTCCTGATGCTGTTGCTGTCCCGGCTCGCACTGGGCGCCGTCGTCGCGGCGGCCGGCCCGCTCGTCGCGTCGCTCACCGGCGACTTCTTCGGCGCCCAGGAACGCGGCCGCATCTACGGGTTCATTCTCGCCGGAGAGCTGGTCGGCGCCGGCTTCGGCCTGGTCGTCTCGGGTGACCTCGCTGCCGCAGTGAGCTGGCGCGCATCGTTCGCGCTGCTCGCGCTCGCCGGCGTCGGTCTGGCCGCCGCAGTGCGCTCCCAGCTGCCCGAGCCGAGCCGGGGAGGCCAGGACCGGCTGCCGATAGAGATCGCCGATCCGCCTCAGCGGTCATCGGCGACGCGGACGGGGGACGCGCTGCCCCGCGAGGTGCAGCGGGCCCGGGTGACTCCGCACGAAGAGCTCGTCCTGCACGACGACCCGGCTCGGCGGTCGCTGTGGTGGGCAGCTCGTTACGTGCTGTCGATCCGGACGAACGTCATCCTCATCGTGGCGTCCTCCCTTGGCTACTTCTTCTTCTCGGGCTTGCGCACGTTCGCCGTGTCGTTCGCCAAGGGCCGGTACGGATTCGACCAAGCGGCGGCGAGCGCATTGGTGATCGTCGTCGGCGCTGGCGCGCTGATCGGCATCCTGCTCACCGGGCGGATCAGCGACGGGCTCATCGCCCGCCACCACGTCGCCGCCCGGCCGGTCGTCGGGGGACTGTCCTATCTCGTCGCAGCCGCTCTGCTGCTGCCCGGCCTGCTCACGGACGCCGCGTTGGTCGCGGTGCCGCTGTTCTTCCTCGCCGCGGCCGGCATCGGCGGTGCCAACCCGCCGCTGGATGCCGCCCGCCTCGACATCGTCCACTCGCGACTGTGGGGCAGAGCCGAGGCGGTCCGGACGGTCGTCCGCACCGCGCTGGAGGCTCCGGCCCCGCTGCTGTTCGGGTTCCTCTCGACGCAGCTGGGCGGCCTCGGTTCGTCCGCGTCGGAGCAACCGCACGGTGCGGTCGGGCTCGACCGCACCTTTCTGATCATGCTGGCACCGCTGGTGCTTGCCGCCGGGCTGCTTCTTCTCGGCGGCCGACGCACCTACCCCCGGGACGTCGCAACGGCACTGGCCTCCGAGCCGCGGCGCGATGGTGGTAGGGCTCGCGCCGATCCGTCGACAAGCGAGCGCAGCGGACGCCGCACCGAGGAGGTGGAGGGCGACCGTGACGGCCCGGACGGATGACTGGCGGTCGGCGGCATCCTCTCGGCGCACCACTGCCGGCCGCGGCCTCCCACTGCCGGCCGCGGCGTCCCACTGCCGGCCGGGGCGTCCTACTGCCGGCCGGGGCCTCCCACTGCGGGCGAACAGCGACCGTCAGGTCCTCAGCTGACTCCGCCGCGCCAGCGGCTGGACCTCGGCGGGCACGGTGTCAGCGCGTTGCGGCCGGCTTCAGCGGACGAGGCCGTGTTCGCGGGCGTAGCTGCTGAGTTCGGCGCGGGTGTGCAGGCCGAGTTTGGTGCGGAGTTGGCCGCGGTGTGCTTCGACGGTGCGCAGGCTGAGGTAGAGCCGGCGGGAGATTTCGGCGTTGGTGTGGCCTTCGGCGAGCAGGCGCAGGACTTGGATCTCGCGGTCGGTCAGGGGTGAGGTGGAGGCTTCGAGTACGGCCATCTGGGCGCCGAGGGTGGGGTGTAGGTAGGTGGCGCCGCGCATGATGGTGCGCAGGGCGAGGAGCAGTTCGTCGGCGGCGGCGTCTTTGAGGACGTAGCCGCTGGCGCCGAGTCGGAGTGCTTCGCGGGCGAAGCCGGGGTCTTCTTGCATGGTGAGCACGACGATCCGGAGGCCGGGGGTGCCGGTGAGCAGGCCGGGGATGGCGTCCAGGCTGGACTGGCCGGCCATGACCAGGTCGAGCACGAGTGCGTCGGGTTTGACGGTGGGGACGCCGGTGACGGTGCGGGGTAGGTCCTCGAACTCGGCGACGACCCGGACCGAGTCGTCGGCTTCGAGCAGCGTCCGCAGCCCGGCCCGGACGACGGGATGGTCGTCGGCCAGCGCGACCATCAGCGCCTCCGGGCCGTGTCGCGGCGGTCTGGTGGACCCGGTCATGTCGCGACCATAACCATTGCCGCCCGGGTCGACGGTGGGCTGCGGGGTCCCCGCAGCATCGTGCGGATCAGCCGTTCGGCCCTGTACGGCAAGCAGCCTTGCCCGGCCACCGGCGGCTGCGATGGGCTTGGACCCAGGCCCGACCTCGTGGTCATCACCCGAGCCGGCGACGGTCCCGGCCGCGCCACCGCCCGGCTCTCCGGCCGGCCGCGGCGTCGGTGACGCGCAGTGTCGCTCGCCATCGTGGGCACCGGTCGCGACGGCGCTCTCGTGCCGGCGCACGGGCGGACCAGGACGCGACGGTAACGTCACCGATGCGTTGCCGGCACCACCAGTCGAACGGTGGTGCCGTGGCCGCCGGCAGTTGCCGCCGTCACCTCCAGCGTGCCCTTGGCGAGTTCGGCGCGCTCTCGCATGCCGGACAGCCCGAACCCGGCCGCCCGCTCCGCGTCGAAGCCCTTGCCGTTGTCGCTGATCTCGGCGACCACCGTCTCGTCGTCCTCGACAACCGTCACCGTCACCCTGGTCGCACTGGAGTGCCGGCGGATGTTGCTCAGCGCCTCCTGGATCACCCGGTAGACGGCCAGCTCGATGTCGGGCAGCAGCCTGGTGTTGATCACGCCGTCGGAATACCGCAAGGAGACCTGGAGCCCCACCGAGATCCCGCTGAGCTGCTCGGTGCGGCGGGCCAGAGCCTGCAACGCCGGAGTCAGGCCGAGGTCGTCCAGGGCGGCGGGACGCAGGTCGGAGATGAGGTGGCGCAGGCCGGCGATCTGGGCCGCGACCAGGTCGGTCGCCTGCCGCATCGCCTCGATGAGTCCGCTCCGGTCGGCGTCGTCGGGTGTCCGGCCTCTCGACACGGCAGAGGTGAGCAGCACCTGGAGCGCGCCGAGTTGCTGCAACGTCTCGTCGTGCAGCTCCCGGGCCCAGCGGCGGCGCTCCGCCTCACGCTCGTGCAAGCTCTCCCGGATGACACCGGATGCGGCCGACCGTTCCGCCGACAGTACGGCCGCCGCAGTCGTCACCAGATGATCCAAGGCCTGCTCGTCCGGACCGGCGGGAGCCGCCTCGGCCAGCAGCACCACGCGCAGGCCGGCCACCGACCGGGCGACCGCGTGAGCGGCCGGGCTTCCCTGGTCGATCCGAGCGACGACGACCTCGTCCTGACGCCAGTCCACCCGTACCGGCACCGGTGGCCCCTCCGGCACGGGCTGTGGCTCGGCCAGCGCGAGGTCGGTCGCCGAGGCCCAGGCGTCACCGGCCGTCGCGCGGACGACGAGCTGGCCGGGGGAACCCGAGGCGACGAGCGCGGACCCCGCGCTCAGCAGCCGGCGGCCGCTGTCGAGCAGCGTGGCCAGGACAGCGTCAGTCAGCTGGTCCGGGAACGTAGGGGGTCGCATCGGCGCACCCTCCTCCGACTCGCTCCTGCTCCAGTCACTCTGCCCCCAAGGAGCGGACCGTGAACCGCATCGAGGACTATGCCCTGATCGGCGACACCCAGACGGCCGCGCTGGTCGGCCGGGACGGGTCGATCGACTGGTTGTGCCTGCCGGCGTTCGACTCGCCGGCCTGCGTCGCCGCGCTGCTCGGCGACGAGGGCAACGGACGATGGCTGCTGGCCCCGGTCGACCCGAGCGCCTCGTGCCGGCGGCGGTACCTGGACGAGACGCTGGTCCTCGAGACCACCTGGGACAGTCCGAGCGGGAGCGTCCAGGTACTCGACTTCATGCCGCCTCGGGGCGAGGCGCCGGACGTCGTCCGGATCGTGCGTGGCCTGTCCGGACAGGTTGAGCTGCGGAGCCGGCTGCGCCTGCGCTTCGACTACGGCCACATCGCGCCGTGGCTGCGCCGCCTCGACGGCCAGAAAGGTGCGGTGGTCGGACCGGACGCGGTCTGGCTCCGCACGCCCATCGACGTCGACCTGGACCGCTCGACGGCAGACGCGACGTTCACCGTACGGGCCGGTCAGAGCGTGCCGTTCGTGCTGACCTGGCACCGCTCGTACCGGACGGTGCCGGAGCCCGTCGACGCCGAACAGGCCCTGCGCGGCACGACCGACTTCTGGACGCAGTGGGCCGGGCGCGGGCGGCGCCGGCTGCCGGAGCGGACGGTGCCCTGGCTGAAGGGCTATCAGGGATCCGCACCGGCGCGGGTCGGCAACGCCGCGGCCGAGCAGTTCCAGCTCGACGTGGGGCGAGGTCCCCGACACCCTGCACCGGGCCCGGGCGCCGGGGCCTCGACGGCCCCGTGGAACGCTGGCGGGGGCTGCGCAAGCAGATCCACGACGAGGTCTGCGCGCGCGGGTTCGACCCGGACCGGAACAGGCCTACAGCCACGTCTTCCTCGTCAAGACCGCACGCCACCTCGAGCGGACACTCCGACCCCGTGACGGCGGCCGCACCTGCGGCGAGACCGCAGCACGAAGGTCGGGGAGCCGCGGTGTCGATGCGGGCTTGCCCGATCGTCGGCACCGGCTCGATCGGACCAAGCTGAAGCCGTGGAGATCCTCAACACGACGGCGACGACGCCGGTGACGGAGCCGACCAGCTCCGTCACCGCCAACCAGCTGCAGCTCGCCCAGGAGGTCGGACACGCCGTCCGGGCGGCGCTGGACACGATCGAAGCACGCGGATACCCCGTGCAACTGCGGCATGCCGGTGACTACGTCATCGCCTTCTACACCACTCCGGCCCAAGGTGGGTACGGGCCCGGCCACGGGTTGCGTTGGTACGACGCAGCCCCGGACGCGACGACCCACTTCGCCGTCGTCGTCCTGGACGCGGTCGACAGTCGCTTCGTGCCCGGCCTGGACGTCGAACTGGAGGTGTGGTGGGGGGACCGGCTCATGACCACCCGCCTGCCGTTCGAGTGGGATCCCGACGCCCATCACTACGGCATCGACGCGGCGCTGCCGGACGCCCGCCGGTTCAGCGTCGTCATCCGGATCGAGGCCCCGACGTTCCTCCGGCACGACCAGGTCAACGGGCTGCGGTACACGAAACCCGTCGTGGTGACCCTGCCCGCCGTCGAGATCGTGCAAGGCCGGCGGGCTCATCCCGATGCCGCATCCCGCGGCACAGATGCGTCCGTAGCCCGCCGCACCGGGCGGGGCCGATGAGGGCTCGTCGACCGCCGCTCCTGGGCCCGGCGGCGATGCGCGGGTCCGGTCCTCGGCCGTCAGGGAATCGGAAGCTGCGTGTCAGGCAACTGTCAGCGGCCGACGCACGAGTCCTCCTGAATGCGGGGGAGGGTGGAGCCAGGCGACCGAGAGGAGGACAGCATCGTGACCGCATCGACCCTCCATCGGGCCGAGAGCAAGGTCGACTTGTCCGGTCCTACCGAGGAGTTCACCGTCGAGACCGTCCACGGCGAATCCTGCGATGCCGTCGTCGTGCGCGGCGAGCTGGACGTCGCGACGGCTCCGCTGCTGGAGGCCGTCCTGGACGCCGTCATCGGCCTGCGGCCGCGCCGGCTGGAGGTCGATCTGGCCGGAGTGACGTTCCTGGACGCGCAGGCGCTGGGCACGCTGAACTCGGCCCGTTGTCGTCAGACCGCACGGCACGCGACGCTGGTGCTCCGCAGGCCCAGCGCGATCGTCCGCCGCGTACTGGCGCTGGCCGGTCTGGACCGGCTCTTCGACGTCGTCGGGTAGCGGCCGCTCCCTGTCGGGGATCGACGAGGGCGCCGCCGGCGCCAGCACACCGTCAGATGACTCGATGCGTGCGCGGGTACGCAAGCGTCGGGACCGATCGGCGACACTGGAAGGGTCTCCGCATGGCCGTCGAGAGTGGACAGTCCACACGCGAGCAACATCGGGCCGCGTCCGCCCAGGGCCGGGCTCTGCGGGCTGCGCTGCAAGCCCTCGGACACCCCGTGCACCTCCAGCACGCCGGCGACTTCCTCGTCGCCTTCTTCAGCACCCCCGCGGAGGGCCGGTACGGCTGCGACGACGGAGTGCGGTGGCGGGAAGCCGCCCCGGATGCGACGACGCACCTGGCGGTCGTCGTGCTCGACGCCGGCGACAACCGGTTCGTGCCGGAGCTCGACGTCGAACTCGAGGTATGGCGCGGGGAACGGCTGCTCCACGTGCACCTGCCGTTCGAGTGGCACCCCGGCCTCCACCACTACGGCGCTGACGCCGATCTGCCCGAGGGCCACGACTTCGTCGTCGTCGTCCGGATCGCGGCGCCGCGGTACCTCCGGCACGACAAGGTCAACGGGCGGCGGTACGCGCAGCCGGCCGTCGCGACCTTCACCGCGGTCGAGCTGGCCCGCGGCCGGAATCCGCACCCACACGCCACGCCACAGGGCACCGAAGCCGACGTCGCCCGCGCCAGCCGCGACGAGGTGTGAACCGTCCCGTCGGCGGGCCCAGCCGCACCTCTCGTGCCCGGAGGGTGGGAACCGGTGCGGGCCTTGCTGGAGAAGCGGTCCAGGACGGTACGCCGTGCGGACGGCAGCACGGCGAAGGTCGAGTTGCACGTCGCCAACGCGCTGTGGGGCCGGCGGGGCGTCGCCAGGCCGTCCACGAGGCGTTCGTCGCCGTCGACGAAGCCGGCACCGAAGCCGCAGCCGCCACCGCACTCGGGATCAGCGCCACCTCCGCCGGGCCGCTACCGGTCTCCATGGTCGTCGACCGGCCGTTCCTGTTCGTGATCCACGACCTCCCCACCGCCATCCCCTTGTTCATCGGCCGCATCACCGACCCGTCCGCAGAGAGCGCTCGGGGTCAGCGCTACCGCGCAGACGTGCCGGTCAGTCCGAACGTCCCTGCACGGCAGCGGGTGTCGCCGCGGCGAAGCGGACGAAGGGGCAGGCGGCGACCCCTCGCGGCCCGAACTCGGCGGGCGTGCGCGGGCCGCTCGGGCCTTCTCTGGCGGCAGGGGCGCCGAGCGTGGTAGGCAACCGCGCATGCCAGCGACCAGCGTGCACTTCAACGGCTCGGTCAACCTCCCGGACGCGGAGACCGTGATGCGGGAGATCAGCGCGCGTATCCCCACCGGCGTGCGGCGCATGACGGACGGGGAGACCGGCGAGCGCGGCTACTGGATCATGTTCCAGATCCAGAAGTTCGGTCAGATGCCGGAGTTCGAGCACGCCACCGCCGGCCACGCGTACGAGACCTCGTCGGACGCGCCCGAGATGGCGCGGTTCCGGCTGGCCGAGGGCGCCACGGCCGAGACGATCGACTGGCCCAACCTTGGCTACGCCGACGCCTACGCCGGCTCGTTCGAGGTCTTCGACCGGCTCCAGCGGGAGGGCAGGATCCCGGCGGGCGTGCGTTTCCAGGCCCAGTATCCGACGCCACTCGCGTCGATGGCCGGAACCATCGTGCCGGAGGACATGCCGGCCGTCGCCGCCGCCTACGAGTCCGCGCTGTTCGCCGACCTCGCCACCCTGCTGGAGCGCATCCCGCACGACCGTGTCGCGGTGCAGTGGGACGTCGCCGTCGAGTTCGGACTGCTCGAGGGGGCAGGGGCCACCGCCGTGCCACTGGAGCAGGTCGCGCCGGGCCTGGTGCGTTGCGTGGACGTGGTGCCCGAGGACGTGCCGATGGGCCTGCACCTCTGCTACGGCGACTACGGCCACCAGCACTTCGCGCAGCCTGAGTCGGTGCGGATGCAGGTCGAGGTCGTCAACGCCGTCGTGGCGGGCGCCCGGCGGCCGCTGAACTGGGCGTCGTTCACGGTTCCCCAGGCCCGCGCCGACGCCGCATACTTCGCGCCGCTGCGCGACCTGGCGGCGGGGCCGGAGACCGAGCTCTACTTCGCGCTCGTGCCGTACCACCCGGACGACCAGCCCGAAGGCACCACCGCGGCGCAGGTGCGGCACATCGACGCGGCGCTGCCGGACGGGCGCGAGTGGGGTATCTGCACCGAGTGCGGGATGGGACGCGTGGCCGCCGCGGACGTCCCGCGCCTACTGGACCTGCACCGGGAGATCCTCGCCGGCTGACGACCCGCCGGCCCCGAGGCCGCACGACCGGACGGCAGAAGCGGATTACGCCAGCCAACCCCTGCTGCCGGTGAACGGGCGAGGGCAAGCTTTGGGGTCAGCACGTGGGCCACTTTGCCCCCGGGGGGTGCTCGATATGCGATGGCGAGTTCTCGCAGTGCTCGGCGCGACCGCGCTGATGATGGCGGCGGGCATGGCGCCGGCGACGGCGCAGAACGGTGCGCAAGTCGTCGCCTCCGGGCTGAACAACCCACGGGGACTGGCGTTCTCGCCCAACGGCGGGTTGTACGTCGCCGAGGCCGGCGCGGGGGGCTCCGGCCCCTGCTTCGCCGGCCCCGAAGGCCAGGCCTGCTTCGGGCACTCGGGCTCCGTCACCCGCATCGACGGCAGCGGCCAGCGCCGCGTGCTGACCGGCCTTCCGTCGTACGGCGAGGAGGGGACGGGCAACTCGGCGATCGGCCCGTCCGACGTCGCCTTCCAGGGCCAGGGCAGCATGTACGTGACGGAAGGGCTCGGCCTGGACCTGGACTTCAGCAAGACCATCCCCGCGCTCAGCAGCATGGGCAGGCTGCTGAACAAGCAGGGCGCCAAGCTGAAGGTCGTCGCCGACCTTGCGGCCTTCGAGGACGCCAACAACCCGGCCGGTGACGAGGAGAACGTCAACCCCAACTCGGTGCTGTCGGTCGGCGGCGCCCGGGTGGTCTCCGACGCCGGCGCGAACGACCTGCTGCGGGTGGCGGCGAACGGGCGGATCTCGGTCCTGGCGACGTTCCCGAACCGCCTGGTCGACGCGCCGCCGTTCCTCGGGCTCCCGCCAGGAACCCAGATCCCCATGGACGCCGTGCCCACCTCTGTGGCGCAGGGCCCCGATGGCGCCCTCTACGTCGGGCAGTTGACCGGCTTCCCGTTCCCGGTCGGCGGCGCCAACGTCTACCGGATCGTGCCGGGGAAGGCGCCGCAGGTCTTCGCCAGCGGCTTCACGAACATCATCGACATCGCCTTCGACAAGCGCGGCACGCTGTACGTGCTGGAGATCTTCAAGAACGGCCTGCTGTCGGGTGACCCGACCGGCGCGCTCATCCGGGTGGACCGCAACGGGCGGCAGCACGTGATCATGTCGACCGGTCTGATCACCCCAGCTGGCCTCGCCCTGCGCGGCGGCGCGGCGTACGTCAGCAACTGCGGCACGTGCGCCGGCAGCGGCGAGGTGCTGCGCATCCCACTCGGGTCGTAACGGCCGGCGGTTCGCCCGGCGCCGGGCTCGCCGCCGGTGGCCGGGGTCCGTACCCGTAGCCCGACCGATCCCGGTCAGGTCAGGATCGTGGCCACACCCGCCCGGTTCGGATCCGGAGCAGGGCCCACGCCAACCAGGTCCGGCCCTGTGGCGCCCGCGCCGGCCGGCCCGTACGCGCCCGGGCGAGCTGTGCTGCCTCCC
Organism: uncultured Actinomycetota bacterium; assembly: GCA_963728945.1. Classification (GTDB taxonomy): domain Bacteria; phylum Actinomycetota; class Actinomycetes; order Mycobacteriales; family CADCTP01; genus CADCTP01. The sequence continues at coordinate 58,994 of CAVSMA010000002.1, forward strand.
CCCGCAGCGCCTCGGCCTGGACGAACGCCCGATGGAAGCCCATCCGCAGCGCGATCCGCTCGGCCTCTGCGTACCGCTCGTCGGCCTGCATCACGCCTCTCCTTCCGTCACCACCAAACCCAGCATGCCGGTTGCGCCCGTGCTGCGCAACCGCCGTACGGCTTATGATGGGTACGTGACCGAGAGCACCGACGCCGACGTGGAGCTGGTGCTCGCCTTCCTCAACACGGTCGACGTCGAGACCGGGACGGACGACCTGCGCGACCCGGCGGCGTACGGGGCCTGGCTGCGCGAACGCGGCCTTCCCGCCGGGCATCCCGGCGCCGAGCTGGCCGCGGCCCGCCGGCTGCGCGCCGGCCTGCGCGCCGCGGCCGGCGACCCCGACTCCGGCCGGGAACCGTTGACCGTGCCCGTCCGAATGGGCCTGGGCGCCGCCGGCCGGCCGGCCCTGCTCGCGACCGACGCGCTCGGCGCCATCGCCGCGGCCGCGGTGGCCCTCACCGGCGACGGCCGCTGGGACCGGCTGAAGATCTGCCCGGCCGACGACTGCCGCTGGGCGTTCTACGACCGCTCGAAGAACCGGTCCCGGCACTGGTGCTCGATGGCGGAGTGCGGAGGCCGGGCGAAGAGCCGCGCGTTCCGCGCTCGCCGGCGCACCTCCTGAGCCAGCGACCGGGTCTGGTCGCCGCCGCCGTCTGGCCGGGTGGGCGTCACTCTTCGTGGTCGAGGATGCGGGATGCGCTCTGGACGCGGCGGTCGGGGACGAGGCAGCATCGGGAGGACACGCGGGAGGCGCTGGTGGAACCGTTCGTCGGCGCTACGGATCCGGGGCTGGATGCGCTTCGTCGCCATCGCGCGGAGCTGGGCGGGTCCATGGCTGCGCTGGAGCAGGCGCTGACTCCGCGGATCCCCGGCGGGCACAGCGGCTGGGCCGAGCGGGTCGAGGTGGCGCTGGTGGAGTTGTCCGCCGACTTCGACGAGCACATCGTCGTCACGGAGGGCTCCGGCGGCCTGCACGATGCCGTCGTCGCAGCCACGCCGCGGCTGTCGAACGCGGTCGGCAGGTTGGTCGGCGAACACATCGTGATCAAGAGACTGATCGAGGATCTGCTGGCGCGGGTCGGCCCGCCGGTCCCGGCGGACCAGGTCGATGCGATCCGAGCGCACGGAACGGCGCTGCTCGCACGGCTGGCCCGGCATCGCCAGCGTGGGGCGGACCTCATCCATGAGGCCTACCAGGTCGACCTCGGCGGCGAGACGTAGAACCCCGTCGAGGTGCGGGAGGGGTGTGGTGGGGGAGATCGAGGTGCTCGACTTCGCGGATCCGGACGCGTGGGACCGCTGGCTCGCGGAGCACGGCGCCAGCCGGAGCGCGGTGTGGCTGAAGATCGCGAAGAAGGGCGCCGGTCCGGCCGGGATCACTCCGGCCGAGGCCGGCGATGTCGCGATCGCCCACGGCTGGATCGACGGCCACCGCCGCGGCCAGGACGGGAGCCACTTCCTGCAGCGCTACTCGGCGCGCCGGCCGGGCAGCTCCTGGTCCCGGGTCAACGTCGAGCGGGTGGAGGCGCTGGAGGCTGCCGGCCGGATGCGCTCGGGCGGCCGGGCGCAGGTCGAGGCCGCGAAGGCGGACGGCCGCTGGGCCGCGGCCTACGAATCGCAGCGCACCGCCGCGGTGCCCGACGACCTCACCGCGGCGCTCGAGGCAGACGACCGCGCCCGGGCGGCGTTCGAGGCGCTCGGGCGCAGCGAGCGGTACGCGGTCTTCCTGCCGCGGCTCAGGGCGCGAACACCCGAAGCTCGAGCCAGGGCGCTCAGGCGAGCGTTGGACGCCCTGGCGCCGCCGGCATCATCGCGGTGACCGGCGGAGGACGGCGTGGTAGCCGGGGATCGTCGAATCGCCGTCGGTCCCGCCGGTCCGGGCGGCGATGATGGCCACCGGGCCGCTGGCCAGCAGCGTCCATGCCGGCGCGGGGAAGAGGGCGGAGATCTGACGCGGCCCGATGGAGGACGGCCGCGGAAGGCCGGAGCTGACCAGCCGGTCGACCGCCGGCGGCAACCGGCCGCCGCGGCCGCCGAGGTGCTCTAGGTAGCTGAGCGCGTCGCCGGACCAGTTCGTCTCGAGCAGCGCCAGCGTGCCGCGGTCGCCGAGCACCTCGGCGACGGCGGCGACAGCGCGGCGCCGCTTGTCGTCGCTGAGGATGTGCAGCACGCCACGGATGAGTACGTTGGCCGGACCGAGCGCAGCCGCGAGCGCCGCGCCGGTTCCGTCGGCGGTGACGTCCGCCTGGCGGAAGGCGACCCGATCGAGGCCGTCCGATTCCCGCCGAGCGAGGTCGACGGCCGCCGGGGAGACGTCGATTCCGAGCACGCCCGGGAAGTCCTCGGCCAGCAGCCGACTCAGTCGCCCGTTGCCGCATCCGACGTCGAGCACCGGCAGGGTGCGGTCGAAGTATCGCCTGGTGGTCTCCCGCCACCACCCCAGCTCCCGCTGCCCGGCGCCGTCCCAGAGGACCTCGCCGGCGGGGCCGGTGCTGTCGACGGCGCTCCAGTAGGACTGCCAGGCCGCGTCGGGATCGGGTCGGTGTCGCAGCCCGGCGGCGGCGAGCCTGGGCACCAGCAGATACTTCCGCCAGCTCACACGGCCCCCAGTCGCTCGTCCGCCTTCGCCGAAAGAGTACGTACACCGGTGGGCCAGCGGGTCGAAGTCACCCGCACCGGTTCCCGCTCGGCCGTCCGGGTGATGCCGAGCCGGACCCCGGATCGTCGGTCACTGCCGACGTCCGCGGTCGACCGAGCGCCGCGCCGGGTGCTTCCCCGGCGCGGCGCCGTCGGTCCGACCTCAGTCCAGCACGAAGGTCACCAGGAGGTTGACCTGGTAGCCGGTGATGGAGCCGCCGTCACCGACCTGCACTTCCTGCTCCTTCACCCACGCGGACTTGACGCCGCGCAGCGTGCTGGTCGCTCGCTCGAGCCCGACCTTGATCGCGTCCTCGAAGCTGGTGTCCGACGTGGCGCTGATCTCGGTGACCCGAGCAACCGTCCCGGCCATGATGCCCTCCTCGTGTCGGCGCTGTCGTGACTGAGGCTTACCACTTGGCGTGCGGTTCGAACGTTTCCCGGCGACGGCATCGAACCCTCCCGCGGCGTGCCGTGGTCCGCGCGTGACGTGATCCGGCGGGCGGGGCCCGGTTCCTCCCGGCGGGAGCAGAGCGCTCCCGAGGAGGAGGGACGATGGCGAGATCGGGCTCACCGACCGAGTGGGATCCGTGGACCCACCACAGCGACATCGGGCTGCCCGGAACCGGAACCTGGACAGACCTGGTCGGGTACGACGTGGAGGCGACCGACGGGCACATCGGCACGATCGACGAGGCCACGTACGAGGTGGGATCGAGCTACGTGGTCGTCGACACCGGGCCCTGGATCCTCGGCAGCACGGTGATGCTGCCGGCGGGCACGATCAGCGGGCTGGACCGAAGCAGCCGGCGGGCCTACGTGGCCCGCAGCAAGGACGAGATCAAATCCGCGCCGCGGTTCGACAAGGACGCGTGCCAGGACCCGGACTACCGGGACCGCGTGGCCGAGTACTACGGCAGGTTCCGCTACTAGTGCCTCACACCAGGTGTACCGGCCGGTCCGGCTCGCGCGGCCGGAACCGGCGCCGACCGCGGTCCGCACGCCGTCCACTGTGGACCACCACGCGGTGACCGCGTCGGTCGACCTGGGGCATCGGGTCTGCCCGCAGATGGGAGCACCGGCCGGGCGAGGATCGCCTGGCCGGTGCGGGGGTGTTGTGGGCGCGGGGCCCGGTGGGATCAGGTCGTCGCGTACTCCGCGGGGGGGTTGGTGGTGGGTGTCTTGGCTGCGGTCCTGGCGTGGCGGAGGCCGAAGGCGGCCAGCAGGAGCAGCAGGACGCCGGCTGCCAGGGAGATCCAGGCGGCGATGAAGGCGATGGTGGCCATGGTGTCCCAGGCGTAGGCGTTCAGGAGCAGCCCGCGCAGGGTCTCGCCCCGGAAGAGGGTCTGGACCTGCCCGGCGAGTTTCTGGTCGTCGGGGTTGGCCAGGGCCTTGGCGCTGACCTGGGAGTAGGTCTGGCCGTCGGCGACCTCGGTGAGGTGGACCTTGATGTAGTGGTCGGCGAAGGCGCGGGCCTGGGCGCCGTTGACCATCGTCTGGCCGGCGTACTGGGAGATCGCGGCCTGGTCGGCCTGCGGTAGGGAGGTGATGGACTCGCTGCCGGCGGCCGGGAAGCTGATCTGCTGTTCCCGGAGCTGGTCGGTGACCTGTCCGTGCACGTAGCTGTGCGCGTAGAAGAGCAGGGCGGCCGCGGCGAGCAGGACGACGCCGACGATGGCGCCGGTGGCCGAGACGAGTCGGTCCACGAAGCTGCGGTTCATGGTCGTTCCTCTTTCTCTGCGGGGAGATCGTTTCCGTCCTGCTCAGCCTGTCCTGGCCGCCCCGGTCGAAGGAGGGTCATTGGTCCCGAGCCGGAAGGTCCTTCGGTCCGACCTCCGGCGTCATCCGAGCGCACGAGGTCAGCCACGAGCCGTGCTCGCGCGGCCCCGATCGGGCTCGGAGCTCATCGAGGGCGGCGGTGCCAGAGCTCCCGGGCATAGAGGGAGAGGTGCTGGCGGATCCAGTCGGTCACGAAGATCGCGACCGGTCGGCCTCCGTCGGCCGTGGCCAGGTCGCCGCCGAGCAGGACCTCCACCTCCTCCGCGCCGATCAGGGCGCGGCGGACGTCCGATCCCGAGGGACCCTCGAGCAGGGTGATCTCCTCGGCGATCGCCGGTGTCACCAGGATCGCGACCGGCCGGCTGATCCCGGTCGGCGTCGTCGTGACTACCGCCGCGACCTCGGCATCCCCGCCGAGCACACCGCGCATCAACCCCATCAGCTGTCCCGGCGTGCGCAGCCGGTCCCGCAGCAGGGGCCACAGCGCGCGCTCGGCGTCTGCGAGGCCGACGGCCGAGCTAGCCCCACACATCCGTGGCGTCCTCCGTGGCCGCGCGGTCGGCGTCAGTCTGCCACGCGGTGCCGGTCAGGCCGGCGAGTTCAGCGCGGAGCGCGGTGGTGAGGGCGGACAGGTCCGGAACGGTGTCGGGATCGGCGACCGTCGTGATGGTGAGCGTGCCGGCATAGGAGAGGACGTCGAAGCTCACCCTGACGTTGCCGGTCTCCGCGGAGACCAGCGGCACGATCGAGACGACGGGGCTTCCGCCGAGGGTGATCGGCCGGTCGGGGCCGTGCAGCGAGCTGATCATCGTGTGCATCCGCCGCTGGCCGGCCATGTAGCGACGGAGCAGGCCGAGCTTCGAGGCCCACCACATGACGGTCGCGATGCCGGCCGGTGGCGGTTGGCCGGCCGCGGCCCGGCCCGTCCGCACCGCGTCCGCGATCTGCTCCAGCCGGTACGGCGGATCGCCGGTGGTGGGTGCGGGAACGAGGATCGGCGCGACCTGGTTGCCGAGCCGATCGACGGTGGTGGAACGGCGGGGGGAGACCGGGACGCCCAGGGCGATGGGGTCGACCGTCTCGTCGCGGCTCGCCAGCAGGTCGCTGAGGGCGGCGGCGACGGCGAGCAGGACGGCGTCGTTGACGGTCGCGCCGTGCCGGTGCGCGAACGCCTGGAGTGGGGCGACCTCCGCCCGCACGATCTCGTACCGGCGGCGGGATCCGACCGGACCGACGAGCGAGCACGCTGCCGCCGGCCGCGGGCGGGAGCCACCGGCGGCACGCAACCACCGCCGCAGCGAGCGGACCGAGCTCGGGAGCCGGCGCAGGGCCAGCAGGCGCCGGGCGGCCGCGTCGGCGGCGAGCTCGCGCCGGCCGGGTGCCGGCCGCGCCGGCCGGAGCGGGCCGGGGGCCGGTGCGCCGTCGGCGAGTGCGGCGAGCACGGCCAGGCCGCCGACGCCGTCGGCGACGACGTGGTGCAGCACGACCAGCAGCGCGCTGCCGCCGTCGGCCAGGCCGGTGACGACGACCGCCGACCACAACGGGCGGCCGGAGGGGAGCGGCGTGGTCATCACCGCCGCGGCGAGGTCGAGCAGGGCGCGCTCGTCGCCGGGCGGCGGGCACGAGGTCACGCGTACGTGGCTGGCCGGGTCCGCGCCGGGGTCGTCCACCCAGACCGGCGGACCGCAGCCCAGTGGTGACCGGACCAGCCGCTGCCGCAGGCGGGGAATCGCGCCGGCGCGCTCGGCGGCCAGCCGCTGCAGCGCGGCCGGTTCGCCACCGCCGGGGCTGCCGGCGAGCCGGAGGATCGCCCCCACCTGCGACGGCAGCAGGCCCTGGTCCATCGCCAACGTGATCACGTCGCCGGGCGTCGCCCGCTCGATGGCGTCGGCCCTCGGTGTCGGGTCCATGGTCGCCGGCCGTCAGCTCGGGACCGGTGTCCGATGGCCGCCGAGGTGGACGGAGCCGACGCCCGGCACCGTGCGGGCGATCGCGATCGCGGCGCGCCCGTCGTCGTCGAGCTCACCGACGATGAGCACCTCTCCGTCGGTGACCTGGACGTCCCAGGTGCCGGCCGGACCCCGGTAGTCGGCGATCCGGTCGACGATCTCCTCCCGGATGGCGTCGTCGTCGCGGACCAGGGTGCGCAGCAGGTCACGGCGGCTGACGATGCCGATGACGGTGGCTCCCTCGACGATGGGGATGCTGCGGACGTCGGAGCCGAGCATGGTCTCGGCGAGGTCGGCGGCGTCGGCGGACGGGCCGAGTGCGATCACCGGCGTGGTCATCACCTCGCCGACCGTCTGCGGTCCGGGTGGTTCGTCCTGGACGGGCCGGACCTGGTTGCGCGGATCGTGGCCGAACCGGTCGACGACCAGATCGCCCTCGCTCACGATGCCGATCAGCTCCCCGCCGGCGTCGAGCACGGGCGCCGCGGTGATCCGGTGCTCCAGCAGGAGGGTGGCCGCCTCCCGCACCGTGGTGTCCGCCCGCACGGTCAGCACCGGCGACGTCATGATCTGTCGTGCCTGCATCGTGGGCCTCCTTCGGTCACGCTTGTCGACGTGGCCGAGGTCGACGACCTCACCCACCGTCCACAAGGGACGATTCTCTCCGGACAGCCGCCCCGCGAGAGCCGAAAGTCCCGCTACGACCGTGCCGTCCGGCACCGTCCGAACGCGACAGAGCCACCCCGGATCTCTCGACCCGGGGCGGCTCCGCCCGCCTCCCCGCGGGTCAGATGAACGGTGCGGTGGTCTGCGCGCGGACCTCTTCGACCGTCTGGTGTGGCCGGGGCTCCTCCGGCTGGGGGTCGGCGTGGACGACGGTGACGGGGCAGTGTGCGTGCAGCACGCACTGGAGGCTCACCGAGCCGAGGACCAGGCTGCGGATCCCGCCGTAGCCACGGGAGCCCACCACGAGCACGTCGCAGTGGGCCGACCGGTCGACCAACGCCTGCGCGGCCGGGTCCGCGGTGACGACCGGATCCAGCACGAGGCCTTCGGTGTCGACCGAGGCGAGCAGCCGGTCCAGCTTCTCGCGGGCCTGCTCGAGGGTGCCGTTCTCCGGGACGCGGACGACGTACGGGTCGATCCACGCGTAGTCGGGCATGTCCACTGCCATCACGGCGACGAGCACGGCGTCCCGCAGCCGCGCCTCGCTCGCGGCGAACTCGAGCGCCGCCCGCGCCGCAGCGGAACCGTCGACACCCACCAGCACCCGCGGCCGCCCAGCGGTCGTGTTCTCCGTCATCGGTCTCTCCTTCCGCTACTTCCACCGTCCGCCGGCGCGGCGGCCCGCAACAGGGACTTAGTGCCCCGCGTCAGAGCCGGCGACCGGTGACGACATCGGGCAGGATCACCACCCACTCCGGCCGCGGCAGCTGCTTGCGCCACGGGCGGAGTCCGGCCGTGGCGAGCCGAGCCTGCACGGTGCCCTCGTCCGCCAGCTCCGCCCTGCCCTTGATCAGGACGCTCCAGCCGGTCCGCGAGTCGGCGTCGTACCGGTCGACCTCGAACGCCACGATGGAGCCCTCCGTCGCCGCCGCGAGCTTCGTGCCGTCGGCGGTGCAGAACGCCACCAGGCCGTCCACCACCCGGTGGTTGACCGGGAAGATGTGGATGTCGCCGCCTTCGGCGAAGGCGATCCTTCCGACCGGCTCGGAGGCGGCCAGCCGCAGGCATTCCTCGTAGCCGAGAACCTCCATGCCGGCGTGGTCGCGCGGCGGCTCAGCTCGGACAGTCACGGGTCACCACCTCCGCCGGAACTCCTGTCCGCAGGCTAGATCGGCTCCGGTGCCGCCGGCAGAGTCGAAGGACCTCAGCGCGTCAGCACATCGGCCACGGACCGGCGCCGCGGCGGTGGCGGTGCCGGCTCCTGCGGGTGTCCGAGTCCGAGCAGCACCTGCGGTCGTCCCGGAAGGTCAAGCTCGCTGCGCAGCCGTCGGCGCAACTGCGGGATCTCGATCAACGGACTCAGGAACACCCCCGCGACGTCCACGGCGGATGCCGCCAGCAGCGCGTGATGCAACGCCTGCCCGGCACGCAGCCAGTCGGAGCGGTGGTCGCCGGGGGTGCAGATCGCGAGGATCGCCGGCGCGGGTTCGGGCGACGCGATCGCTGTCGGCCACCGCTCGGCCTCGACTCGCAGCCCCGGGTCGTCGAGCCGGTGGCTCGCGGCGTGTTGCGTCAGGCGGGCGACCAGCCGTCGCGTGCCGGCCGGGAGCAGCCATCGCGACGCGGCGCCCTCGCGGCGGATCCGGTCGGCGAGCTCGGCCTGGAGCTCGACGGGCACCGGCTCGTCGGTGAAGGGCGTCCAGACCGTGCGCCGTCGATCGAGCTGGTCGTAGAGCCGGTCGTCCTCTTCGGGTGCATGGACTTGCCCGGCGGCGACGACCACCGCGGCGAGGTCGGGGTGGGCAGGGTCCTGGCTGAGACCGACCACCGGGCGCACCCGCAGCCGGGACATCGCCAGTCGGACGGCGAACACGGCAGCGCCGAGACCGAGGAAGAGCTCGCGGCCGTCCGGGTCGGCGACAGGGCAACCGCGGGTCGGGTCCGCATACACCTCCACCTGCCGGGCCGCCACCCGGAACAGCCAGGGCTGGGTGTTGCGGTACGACGGCGCGCGGGTCGCCGCCCACACGATCTCGTCGACGTGGTCGCGGAGGTCCACCGAGGTGCCGGCCCGACGCCGGCGCACCGCATCGACTCCGACATCGACGATCACGGCTCAGCCCTCCGCACCGGTGAGCGCGTGCACCTGCGCATCCGGGCCCAGAAAGACCGGCGCGGTGCTTCCGTCGCACCGCACGGTCGGCTGGTCCCCGACTCGGGCGTGCACCCTGCTCATGTCGATCGCCTGCTCACCGGCGTCTTCCGCACCGGTGTCATCGCCGGCGCCGCGGCCGGGAGCGCAGCGAGGTCCTCGGCGGTCAACTCGAGAAGGCGGTGCCCGAGTGCGGCCAGCGCCCGCGACGTCGCGAGCTCCGCCCCGATCTCCGGCGCCGTCGCGTTCGTGCTCAGGCGGGCAGCCCCGCGACCGACGATCGGCCGGGCCGCGTCGGCATGGAACACGGCTTCGGCGGTGACCTCGGCGTCGTCCTCGAACAGGAAGACGTCGACCTTCCACTGCCCGGTATGCGCCATGTCTCGACGGTAGGAAGCCGGCGGACCCGCTGACAGAGTCCGAAGTCCCGACCGTTCGCCGCCCGAACGGGCCCGCAGGTGACCCCGCATGACCTCGGCTGCGAGGGAGAGGACCAACGGCACTGCCCAGCCGACCGCGGTGGCGCTGCCATGGAGATGTCACCGCGATGCTGGGAGGCAGAAGATGACTGACACGAGACCTACGGTCCTGGTCGGCGTCGACGGATCCGAGCCGAGCCTGCGCGCCGCCGAGTGGGCGGCCGCCGACGCGGCCGCGACCGGTCGGACGGTGGTCGTCTGCTACGTCACCGACGTCTCGGCTCTCGCCGACGTGCCGCTACCGGAGGAAGTCCGGCGGTCGGCCCACGCGTACGGGCATCGCATGGTCGATCGTGCGCTGGTGCGGATCCGGCACACGTCACCGGTGGACGCTTCCGGTGAGGTCGCCGAGGGCAACCCGGCGGCCGAGCTGATCCGGCGGGCGGCCGGCGCCGAGCAGGTCGTGCTCGGTTCGCGCGGCACCGGCGGGTTCGACCGGCTGGTGCTTGGTTCGGTCGGTGCCGAGGTCGCCGCGCACGCGCCGGGCCCGGTGATCGTCGTCCGGGGCGAGGCGCACGACCGGCGCGAGGTGGTCGTCGGTGTGGACGCGTCGGACCGTGGCCACCGCGCGCTGGAGTACGCGTTCGGCTACGCAGCCCGGCACGGCGGCCGGGTCCACGCCATCCACGCGATCCATCCCTTGCACGACCGCACGGCGTCGCTGCCGATGCCACCGATCTCCGCCCGGCCCTGGATGGCCCCGGAACACCAGCTGACCGCCCGCGAACTGCTGGCCGACGCGGTCGCGCCGTGGGCCGTGAAGTACCCGGCCGTCGAGGTCGAGATCACCGTCATGGAGGGCTCCGCGCCCTGGGCGCTCGTCCAGGCGTCCAACGGTGCAGCGCTCGTGGTCGTCGGCTCGCGCGGGCACGGCGGGTTCACCGGACTGCTGCTCGGGTCGGTCAGCCAGGCGCTGCTCCGGCACGCCGCCTGCCCGGTCGCCGTCGCCCGCTGACCCGGCAGGGCTGCCCGCTCCCTCCGGTCACGCCCCGCTCGAGCTGCGCCCGGCCGCGATCCTGCCACCGGCGCCCCGGTCCTCCGCCATGAAGGACCGAGGCGCCGTTGCAGTCGATGCTCGTCAGCGGTGCGACGGTGGTCGGTCGGCCACCATGATCGCGGTGGCCAGCTGCTCGCCCCAGCGGCGGGCTCGGTCGAGCTCGCCCGCGGCGAGCGGGCCCGGCGTCCCGACCACTCGGAAGGACTTCGGATCGGCCACGAGCGTCGCGCCCAGGTGCTTCAGCCGCCGGGCGATCCCGTGCGCGGCCGAGCCGGGCACCCAACCCTTGTCGATCCGGGTGTCGAACGCGGCGGCGCGCCGGACGCCCGCGGGAGCCGAGGCAAGCCACTCACGCACCCCGATCGTGGGCGCGGTCGAGTGTCCTGCCTGCCGAGCCGCGTCCGCACGAGTCTTGGACCGGCTGAGCCCCAACGCGTGCGTCGGCCCTCCGACGACGACCAGGTCGACGTCATCCTCGATTGCCGATGGTGCGTTACCGATGTCGCAGACGTCGACGGCCATGGAGCGGCCCAGTCCTTCGGCGACTGCCCTGGCGATCGAGCGGGTGTTGCCGAACGATGACTCGACCACGACTAGTGCACGCATGTCCATCACCTCCGACAGGATCGTCACCCCGGCCGGGCAGCGTGCCCAGGGTAGAAGGACCCGCTGGACGCCCGCGTCCACTGTGGAGGGAGCGAGGCCGTGTCTCTGTCCACCGGCTGTCATGTAGTGGAGGTCGAGCGGTTCGCGGTCATCGGGGTGCGGGCCGGTGGTTCGGGTTGATCGATGGCTGTCGCCCCGGAGTGGGTGGTTCGCTCCGGGGCGGCTGCGTGGTCAGGTCGTGGTCAGTCGGTGGTGACTAGTACTTTCAGGGCGCCGCTGTGGGCGGGGTCGGCGAAGACCTGGTAGGCGTCGAGGAACTCCTCCATCCGGAATCGGTGGGTGACCAGGGTGGTGACGTCGAGTTGTCCGGCGGCGAGCAGCCGCAGCAGGGTCGGGGTGGTTCTGGTGTCGACCAGTCCGGTGGTGATGGTGAGGTTGCGGATCCAGAGTGATTCCAGGTGCAGGGTCGCGGGCTTGCCGTGCACGCCGACGTTGGCGACGTGCCCGCCGGGGCGGACCAGTTGGGTGCACAGTTCGAACGTGGCCGGGATCCCGACCGCCTCCAGGGCCGCGTCCGCGCCCAGGCCGCCGGTGACCGCCCGGACCACCTCGAGTGGGTCGCTCGCGGCCGGGTCGATCGGGGTGGCGCCGAGGGCTTCGGCGGCCCGCCGCCGGGGTTCGGCCGGGTCGACCACGAGGATCGCGCTCGGCGAGTACAGCTTGGCCGTCATGATCGCGGCCAGGCCGATCGGGCCGGCGCCGACGATGACCACGGTGTCACCCGGGCCGACGCCGCCGTTGAGGACACCGACCTCGTAGCCGGTCGGCAGGATGTCGGCGAGCATGACCGCGTCGGCCGACCGGACACCGTCGGGCAGCAGGTACAGCGAGGTGTCAGCGAACGGGATACGGGCGTACTCGGCCTGCACCCCGTCGATGGTGTGACCGAGGATCCAACCACCACCGGCCAGGCACTGCCCGTAGGCGCCCTCCCGGCAGTACCGGCACCGCCCACAGGCCGAGATGCAGGAGGCCAGCACCCGGTCACCGGGCCGGACCGCGGTCACCGCCGGCCCGGCCGCCACCACCGTACCGACCGCCTCGTGCCCCAACACCAGACCGTCCGGCACCTCCGGCACGTCACCCTTGAGGATATGCAGATCCGTACCGCAGATCGTCACCGCCTCGACCCGGATGATCGCATCAGTCGGATCGACGATCTCGGGATCCGGGGTCGACTCCCAGTCCTTCTTACCAGCACCGTGATACACCAGCGCACGCATCGGAACCTCCTCGTTCCTACAGAAGCTGCGTCCCGTTCACGCTCACCCGCGCCGGTCATCTCCCGGCAGAGGCAAAGGGCCCCGGTGCGGCCCGGTCTCACTGCCGGCCTGTTCCGGAACGTGACCGTTGGGCCCGGTCGGATGGGACCTTCGACTCCGGCGCGGGCGGTCGCCGGGGCGGGAGGCTGTGGTCGCAAGGGGGTTCACTCGAGGAGGCGGAAATGACCACTAGCTATGCGGGCAGGTCGCCCAGTGAGCTGGTCGAGGAGACCCAGCAGAGCCCACGGGAGCGGTACTGGGCCCGCATCGTCTTCGCGACGCTGCGGATCGTCATGGGGTTCACGTTCTTCTGGGCGTTCGTGGACAAGCTGTTCGGGCTGGGGTACGCGACTCCGTCGGAGCGGTCCTGGATCAACGGTGGCTCGCCGACCAAGGGTTTCCTGGCCAACTCGGCCGACGGCCCGTTCGCCGGGTTCTACAAGGACATCGCGGGCAGCGGTTGGGCCGACTGGCTGTTCATGATCGGTCTGGCCGGGATCGGGATCGCCTTGCTGCTCGGCGTCGGCATGCGGGTCGCGGCCGTGTCCGGCGCGGTCCTGTACCTGATGATGTGGACGGTGGTGCTGCCGCCGGAGACCAACCCGGTCGTGGACGAGCACGTCATCGGTGCGCTGGCGCTGCTGGCGCTGGCCCTGGTGCACGCCGGCGACACCTTCGGCTTCGGCCGGTGGTGGAAGCGGCAGCCGGTCGTCGCCCAGAACCGCTGGCTGATCTGATCCGCACGCCCCACACAACCGCCGCCGACCGGAGATCCGGTCGGCGGCAGTCGTGTGTGGGGCACGAGCGGAACGGGCGTCATCGCCTCTGGTCCAGGGGGCGGGCCCGGAGCAGCGCCGCCCACCAGGGCCGGTGCGGGCCGCGCAACCTCGGCGCCGCCGCCGTTCCCTTGAAGCTCACCCAACCGCCCGGCCCCATCGTGATGCGCTGCACCCGAGGCCGGCGGAACGCCGACGCGACCAGTCCGGCGGCGGCGACCGCACCGGTGCACACGGTCGCGACGGTGACGACGTGATCCAGGTCCCGAGTGGGCTGCCACCGGTAGCCCGCACCGTCCGGGACCACGACGCCGATCGTCCTCCCATTCCGGGTGATCGGAACGACCGGAGGGGAACCGCCCGGCTCCAGCCGGACGGCTGCTCCGTCCACAGTGGTCTGAGTTCTCATACCTCGAGCGTCGTGCGGCGCGCCGGCTTCCTGAAGAGCCCGTAGGTCCGTTCGCGCGGTACGAAGGCCCCGGCTGCTCGGGACCTTCGGCACCGGCCGGCCCACGGGTCCGGCCATAGTGTCGAATCATGACCGAGACCACCAGCACCAGTCTCATGCCGACGCGGTCCGAGGTCGTGCGGGCCGTGTCGTTCGGCGTGCGAGCGCCCTCGATCCACAACACGCAGCCGTGGCGGTGGGTGTACCGCTCCGGTGTGCTGGAGCTGTACGCGGACCGGTCCCGGCAGCTGCCGGCGCTCGACCCGGACGGCCGGTCGCTGGTGCTGTCCTGCGGGGCGGCGCTGGAGCTGGCCCGGCTGGGGTTCGCGGCGTCCGGCTGGCGGACCGAGGTCGACCGGCTGCCCGACCCGGACCGGCCCGACCTGCTCGCCCGCATCCACGCCGCCGGCCGGACCGCTGTCGAGCCGGCCACCGTGGCGCGGGCCAGGGCGGCGGAGCGCCGGCGCACCGAGCGGCGCCCGTTCCGGGTCGAGCCGGTGGCCGAGGAGGCGGTCCGGTCGCTGCTCGCCGCGGCCACCGACAGCGGTGTCTACGCCTACGCGGTGGAACGCGGTGACGAGAAGCTCGACCTGGCCGTGGTGTTCTCCTGGGCGGACGCGGTGGAGTTGATGGACCCCGCCTATCGCGCCGAGCTGGCGCACTGGACCCGGGCGGGTGAGGGGTCCGACGGGGTGCCGGCGGCGGCCGTCCCGCACGTGACCGCCGGCGCGTTGCGGCACACCGAGGTGCCGATGCGTGACTTCGAGGCCGGTATCACCGGCGGCCAGCCGCTGGTGGACCTGGTCGACGAGCGGCCGGTATACCTCGTGCTGTTCAGCACGGCTGATGACCGCGCGGCCCGGCTGCGGGCCGGCGAGGCGTACGCCCGGGTCTCGGTCGAGGCCGAGCGGCTCGGGCTGGCCAGCTCGGCGATGACCCAGGCGGTCGACCTGCCCGCCGTCCGGGAGCGGTTCCGGATGCTGATGAACTGGTCGGACCACCCGCAGATGGTGCTGCGCATCGGGCACCCGCAACCCGGCCCGACCCCGCCGCCGACCGGCCGGCGCCCGCTCACCGCGGTGTTCCACTACGAGGAGTGAGAAGCCATGGCCACTGCATCCTCGACACCGGCTGACGGAGACCTGCGACTGCGAGCGGAGGAGCTGGCAGCCCTCGCCGGATCCGCGCCATCGCTGCACAATGCCCAGCCGTGGCGGTTCCGCGTCGGCCACGACCACGTGGACGTCCTGCTCGACCGCAGCCGGCTGCTGCCGGTGGCCGACCCCAGGACGCGGCAGGCCCACATCGGCCTCGGCTCGGCGGTGTTCCTGCTCAAGCTCGCGCTGTCCACAATGGATAGATCCGTCGACGTCCGGCCGTGGCCGGACTCGGGCGAGCCCGATCTCGTCGCCCGGCTGGTGGTCGGCGGCCGGCAGGTTGCCAGTGACCACGACCGCCGACTTCTCGCGGCGCTCCCGGCCCGCCGGACCGTGCGGTTGCCGTTCACCATCGACACCGTGCCGGTCGCCCTGCAGGTCGCCTGGCGGGATCTGACCGAGGCAGAGGGCGCCGGGCTGCGCTGGGTGGCGGCACCAGGAGAACGGGTCGGCGTCTCGGCGCTCGTCACCGCAGCGGAGCGGATCCAGCAACGCGATCCGGTCTACCTCGCCGAGCTCGACCGGTGGACCTCGGCGCGACAGCTGGACGAGGGCTCCGGCGTGCCGTCGCATGCCTTCGGAGTCAGCGCCGCGGCGGGGCATGCGGCCGAGTTCCCGCAGCGCGACTTCGCCGGCGGCACCCGCACGATCCCGCCCCGGCCGGACACACCGCTCGAGCAGCACCCGGTGGTGACCGTCCTGCACACTCCCGGGGACCGGCCCGATGACTGGTTGCGCGCCGGCCAGGCGCTCATGCGGCTCCTGCTCGTGGCGGCCGCGGACGGATACGTGGCCTCCTACCTCAACCAACCGCTCGAGCTGCCCGGGCTGCGCCAGCAGTTGCGCGACGAGCTCCGGCTCGCCGGCTGGCCCCAGGTGATCCTCCGGCTCGGCAAACCGGCCGGTCCGCTGCCGCCGCCGGCACCCCGCCGGCCGGCCCGCGAGCTGCTGATCTGAGCGCCGGACACCGAGCTGGGCGGGCCCCCAGGGCCCGCCCAGCTGCGGTGACCACACGGTCAGGTCAGGACGTGTTCGTCGGCTGTCATCGACATGATCGCCGCGCCCAGCTGCTCGCCCCACCGGCGCGCGCGGTCCAGCTCGCCGGGAGCCAGCGGACCGGACGTCCCGGTGACGTAGAACGACTGCGGGCCGGCCAGCAGGGTCGCGCCGAGCTTGCGCAGCTGCAGGAGGATGCCCCGCACGGCGGACCTGGGCACCCAGCGCTGGTCTGTGCGGGTGTCGAACGCGGCGGCCCGCTGGATACCGCTGGGCGAGGATGCCAGCCATTCGCGGATGCCCTGCTCCGCCCCGGTAGTCATCCCGGCCTGCCGGGCGGCCTCCCGGCGAGTGCTCGGCCGGCTCATCCCGAAGGCGTGCGTCGGTCCTCCCACCACCACGAGATCGACGTCCGGCGCCACCCGGGCCGGCGCATCGCCGATCCCGCTGACCTCCACGGTCATGAACCGGCCGAGCCCGTCGGCCACCGCCTCGGCGATCGCGCGCGTGTTGCCGAACCACGACTCGACCACGATCAGTGCACGCATCTCTCTCACCTCCTACCGATCGTCCCGCTCCGCGGGCGGGCGTGCCCAGAGTCGAACGGCCTCCGACCGCCGGGGGTTGTCGCGCGGAGGACCTTCGGCTCTTCAGGACGCGTCCGTGGCCGGCGAGTCTGGAGTGGACGGAGGAGGACTCCGCGATGACGAGACCGACCGGTGCTCGCCGCCCGCCGGGTCTCGGATGCGCGGCGCTGAAGGAGGGGACATGCACCTCGGGACGAACGACGACAGGCGCGAGGCCTGCGCGGAGCAGTTGATGTCCACCCCGGTCCTGGCGGTGACCGCCGAGCACAGCCTTCCGGCCGCGTGGCAGGCGATGCGGGAGCGGCAGGTGCACCACCTGGTCGTGCTGGACGAGCACGGCCTCGCCGCCGTCCTGGACGATCGGATGCTGGCGGCGCGGTGGCCCGCGGGCGGTCCCGAGGTGGCGTACTCGATGAGGGTGGGCGCCCTCGTCGCCCGTGGGGTGCGGTCCGTCCTGCCGGACGAGCCGGCCAGCGCCGTCGCGCGCATCATGGTGGAGGGGCGCTGCGACGCCGTGCCGGTCGTCACCGCGGCCGGGATTCTGCTGGGTCTGGTCACCGCGACGGACCTGGTCGCCGCCCTGGCTCGAGGTGCGGCGGCCGCTCCCGCGGTGGCCCGTGCCGGGTAGGGCGCCGACTGAGCTCGGGCCCGGAGCGGACCGCTCCGGGCCGGGCCGGAGCCGTTCCGGCCAGCTCTAGCGCGCGATGGCGACGGGGCAGAACGCGTGCCGGAGCACCGCGTGGCTGACCGAACCGAGCAGCATGCCGGCCAGGCCACCGTGGCCTCGGGTCCCGACGACGAGCAGGCCGGCAGTCCGACTGGAGTTGACCAGCTCGCGCGCCGCCGGTCCCTCGCTGACCTCGGTCCGCACGTCGACGTCCGGGTATTTCTCCGTCCACCTGCCGAGACTGTGCTCGGCGGTCCGCAGCGCTTCGACCCGGAACCGTTCCATCTCCTCGACCACCGGGTACGGCGGTATCGGGTAGGGCATGACCGGGTACACGAGGGCACCGATCGTGTAGACGTGCAGCACCACCAGCGGCACTGCGTGAGCGTCGGCGTAGGCGAACCCGAAGTCGAGGGCCGGCTCGCTGTGCGGCGAGGTGTCGATCCCGACGACGACGCGGGCGTCCGTCCGCTCACCACCGCGAACCACGACGGCAGGGCACGGTGCGTGCTCGGCGACCCGACCGCTGACCGAGCCGATGAGCAGCCGGCCGAATCGACCGGTTCCGTGTGATCCCAGGACGACCTCGTCCGCGCCGGCTGCCAACCTCAGCAGCTCGGCTGCCGGATCGCCGGTCAGCACGCGGGTGTGCACCGGGATGGCGCCGCCGAGGTCGCTGGTGGCGCGCGCCGCCACCGTCTCGACCCGGCGGCGCACCGCCGCCTCGGCCGAGCCGACCAGCTCTCCGCTCATCGGGATGTCGGGATGGCGCGGAAGATCGACGACGCCGGCGACCGTCAGGGGCAGGCCCTTCGCCAGCGCATCGGCGGCCGCCCAGGCCAGAGCCTGCTGCGAGCAGGCTGACTCGTCCACGCCGACCAGGACGCCGATCCCGTCCGTGCTCATGACCTTCTCCTCCACGCGGGGACCGCGTCCGTGCGGTCCGCTATGTCCATCCGACCGCGTCCGCCGCGCCGGGAGCAGGGTCGGAAGTCCCGGCGTTGGCCACCCGCCGGCGCCGCGCCCGCCAGAGCTCGTCCGCGCCCAAGGCCACGATCGGGAACGGGATCAGCAGGGCCAGCCGGACCGGTCCCGGTACGGCGGTCCCGAAGACCTCGCGCAGCGGCTGCAGGCCGACGAGGGCGGCGGCGAAGACAATCTCGAACGCCGCGGAGTCCCGTCAGCGGAGTCGGCGGAGCAGCGGGTCGTGCCGCAGGTCGTGGTCCGAGCCGACCGGGGCGACGCGGATCTTCGCGTCCACGGTCACGACTGCGTCCGCACCGACGATGACCGGGTTGAGGTCGAGCTCGGCGATCTCCGGGATCTCGTCGGCGAGGGTGCTGATCCGCTGGAGCAGGTCCTCGAGGGCCGCCACGTCCGCCGGTGCGGCGCCGCGGTAGCCCAGCAGCAGCGGCGCGGACCGGAGTTGCCGGATCATGTCGTGCGCGTCGACGTCGGTCACCGGGGCGAGCCGGGTGGCGGTATCGCCGAGCAGGGCGGTGGCAGTGCCACCCAGGCCGACGAGGAGCACCGGTGGGTACGGCTCGGTGCGGCTGACGCCGACCAGCAGCTCGATGCCCGGTCGGGCCATCGCCTGGACGAGCACGCCGGCCCCCGGGATCGCGGTGGTGATGGCCTCGTAGGCGGCGCGGACGGCGCCGGCGTCGGCGAGGTCGGTGCGGACGCCGCCGAGCTCGGTCTTGTGCGCGAGCGTCGCCGCGGTCTTCAGCACCACGGGCAGGCCGAGCCGCTCGGCCGCGTCGACCGCTTCGCCGGCGGTGCCGGCATGCTCGGTACGGCAGTAGGGGACGCCGATGCCGGCGAGCAGGTCGGCGACGTCCTGCGGGTCGAGCCACCAGCCGTCCGGGTGGGCCGCGAGCGTCCGCACCGCGATGGTCCGGGCGGCCGCGGCGTCCATGCCGGACGGTCGGGTCACCGACCCGGCCGGGCGGCAGCGCCACGCCCCGTACGCCGCGGCGTGCCCGATCGCGCGGACCGCGGCCTCGGGGAAGGCGTACGGCGGGAGCGGGTGGACCATGTCGGTCGGGTCAGTGAGCGCGCCGTCGGCGTCGGTGCCGATGAGCACGGCGGCCACGGTCGTGTCGCCGCCATCGGCTCGGGCGGCCTGGCGGATCGCCGCGGCGACCGAGGGCGGGTCGCTGACGGAGGTGGCGGCGTGGATGACGACGAGCGCGTCGACCTCGCCGGAGGCCAGCAGGGAGCGGATGGTCTTCTCGTACGCGCCGGCGTCGGCGGCGGCGCCGAGGTCGATCGGGTTGCGGGCCGAGGCGAGACCGGGCGCGGCCGCGCGCAGGGCGTCCTGGGTGGCGGCCGAAAGCTCGGGAACGTCCAGGCCGGCATCGGCGGACGCGTCGGCGGCGAGGATGCCGGGTCCGCCGGCGTTGCCGATGATGCCGAGGCGGTTGCCGGCCGGGACGGGTTGCCCGGACAGCAGCTGCACGACGTCGAGCAGTTCCTCGGTGCTGCGGACCTGGATCACGCCGGCCTGCCGCAGCAGCGTCGTGACCACCACGTCCGGCGTCGCGGCCGCGGCGGTGTGGGAGGCGCCACCGCGCGCGCCGGCGTCCGTACGGCCGGCCTTGAGCGCGACGATCGGCTTGCTGCGGGCGATGCGGCGGGCGTGCCGGAGGAACTTCTTCGGGTTGCCGAACGACTCCAGGTACAGCGCGATGACCTTGGTGGTCGGGTCGTCCTCCCAGTAGAGCAGCAGGTCGTTGCCGCTCACGTCCAGCTTGTTGCCCAGCGAGACGAACCCGGACACGCCGATGTGCCGGTGCGCGGCCTCGGCGAGCAGGCCGATGCCCAGCGCCCCCGACTGGGAGGCGATCCCGACGGCGCCGGGCGGCGGCGAGGCCGCCCCGAACGTCGCGTTCAGCTGCGTGTCGGCGGTCCGCACGGCCACGCCGAGGCAGTTGGGTCCGACCAGCCGGACGCCGGCGGCGCGGGCGGTGCGCAGCAGGTGCCGCTCCCGGTCGGCGCCGGCGGTGCCCGTCTCGGTGTCCGTCTCGCCGAAGCCGGCGGACAGGATGACCGCGGCGGGGATGCCGCGCGCGCCGCAGTCGCGGATCACCTGCTCCACGGCCGGACCCGGGACCGCGACGATCGCGAGGTCGACCGGCTCCGGCAGCGACAGCACCGACGGGTAGGCCCGCAGCCCCTGCACCCAGCGCCGGTTGGGGTTCACCGCACGCAGGTTTCCGCGGTAGTGGCCGGCGATGACGTTCCGCAGGACGGCGCCGCCGACCGAGCCCGGCCGGTCGCTCGCCCCGACGACGACGATCGACCGCGGGGCCAGTACGTGCCGCAGGCTCGCCACGTCGGCGCGGCGCTCCCGCAGGTCGACGGCGTCCTGCGCCTGCGGTGTCGGCGTCAGGCTCATCCGCACGTGCGTGACGTCGAAGTCGCTGTGGCGCTCGACCCGGAAGCCGGCGTCGGTGAACACCTGCTGCATGAGCCCGTTGTCGGCGAGCGTGTCGGCCACGAACGAGCGCATCCCGGCCTGCCGCGCCACGGCGGCGAGGTGCTCCAGCAGCAGCGTCCCCACCCCGCGGCGCTGGTGCGAGTCGGCGACCAGCATCGCGACCTCGCCGTCGGCGGTCCGGCCCAGCCTCGTGCAGCCGGCCATCCCCACCACGACGCCCTGTTGCTCGGCGACGAGGACGATCTCGTCCTCGCCGCCGTGCAGGACCTTGTCCACGTACCGGTCCCCGGCCCGCCGATTGAGGCTGAAGTAGCGCAGGTAGATGCTCCGGTCCGAGGCCGCCTCGTGCAGGGCCAGCAGCCGGTCCTCGTCGGCCGCGGTGGCCGGCCTGATCCGGACGACACCCCCGTCGCTGAGCAGCGCGTCCCACCCGTCCGCCGTCGCCGGCATCGTCGTCGTCATAACCCAAGCCTCCCGACGCCCACGGTCCACGGGCAGGGTCCAAGGACCCCCCCGGGCCCGACGGAGGACCCGAGTCCGCACGGTCGGTCAGTCGGCGACGCGGACCGCGACTGCCGGACGGATGTGCGCGGCGCGGCGAGCCGGTGCCGCCGTCACCAGGAGCGAGGCGGCCAGGGTCGCGCCGACCGTGACGGCGATCGCGAGCCAGGCGATGGGGAACGGCACCGAGAGCGTGCCGAAGGCGGGGCTGTTCGTGTAGAGCACCCACGTCGTCACGACCCCGAGGACGGTGCCGATGACCACCCCCTCGACCGCGATCAAGGTGCTCTCGGCGAGGAACGAGCGGCGCACGGTCGTGGCGCGGACGCCCAGCGCCCGCAGCACTCCGATCGTCCGTCGGCGTTCCCGCACCGCGCGGACCATCAGCACGCCGAGGCCGGTGATCCCCACCAGCAGGCCCAGCGCGAGGTAGCCCTGCATGAGCCGGAACAGCTGCCGGTTGGCCGTGTACGACGACTCGACGCGCTGGCGCAGGTCGGTGACGACCACCCCGTTGCCGAGGAGGCTTCCCTGCAGCGACGCGCGCAGGCCGGCCAGGTCGGTGCCCGGTCGGGTGCGGACCAGCGCGCTGCCCGGCGCGGCCGCAGGGCCGAACGCCGCGGTCGCCGCGCCGACGCTCATGATGACCGGCCACCGTTGCTCGCCAGGGTCGATGCCGTAGAAGGCCGTGGCGTCGTCGAGCAGCCCGGCGACGACGAACCGGCTCAGCCGGCCGGTCCGGCCGTCGGTCAGTGACAGCGCCGTCCCCGGCTGGATCGCCTTGCCCTGCGGGCCGCCTGTGGAGCCGTACAGGCTGTCGAGCAGGACGTACCGCGGGTCCCGCTCCACCAGCGCCCACGCGTCGGCCGGGCTGGCCAGCGACGGCAGCGGGTCGCGCACTGCTGGTGTGCCCGCGGCGAACGACTTCGGCACGCCGATGGCGAGTACCGGTAGGGCGTCGCCGGTGCGGCCGAGCGGGTCGGCGCCCTCCGCGGTCGCCGTCACCAGCGGCGTGACGCCGGTGATCGCGCCGCCGGACGCGCGGCGGAGGTCGCCGGCCGGATCGGGCAGCGGCGCGCTGCGGCTGAAGTCCACCCGCAGCGTCGAGGTGCCGGCCGCCTTCCGCACCGCGTCGGCCACTCCTGCGTCGATGATCGCCGAGATCTGGATGAGCAGCACGATGACGAGCGTGACGATGGCGTACATGCCGAGTGTGGCGCCGGTGCGGAACCGGCGGGCGGTCGGGTAGGCGACCGCGAGCCGGACCGCCAGCCCGGTCTCGCCCGGGCGGTTCACGAGCGGGCGCAGCGGGCGCAGCAGCGCGTCCTGGTTGACGCTCACCAGCACCACGGCGGCGAAGGACAGGACGCAGCCGAGGACGATGAACGTGGCGGTCGACGCCTGGTCGTAGATGGACGGACGGGCGATGTTCGCGAGCAGCCCCCAGGCCAGCACGGCTCCGGCCACCAGCGTGTAGGTGGCTCGCGCGGACAGCCGGGTGCGCAGCAGCGGCACCGCGGCGAATGCGGTCAGCGCCGGCAGCAGGTAGGTCAGCGCTCCGTTCGTCGCCGTCACGACGACCGGCACCGACGCAACCGCCAGCACGGCGGTGGCGACGGCACTGGCCACCGCGGACCGGCGGAGCTGGCGCGGCCGCGGCCGCACGTCGAGGTCGCGGATGGCCGCGATGACGTTCTGCCGAGCGATCCGCACGCTGGTCAGGACGACCGCGAGGAACGAGATGAGGAACCCGGCGGTCACGCCGTTGAGCACGCTGCGCGGGGTGACCGCGAAGACCAGGCTCAACCGCTGGTCGCCGCTCGCGAACCCGTTGAGGATGTGGACGGCGACACCGACGACCGCCCGCGCGATCAGCACGCCCAGGGCGGCGCCCAGGACCGCGGCGAGTCCGGTGTAGACGGACGCCTCGACGGCGAACCCGGCGGTGACCCGCCGCCGGCGCATCCCGACCGCGCGCAGCATGCCCAGCTGCGCCCGCCGCTCGTCCGCCAGCATGACGAAGATGTTCACCAGCAGCATGATCCCGGCGACGATGCTGAAGCTGGCGATGAACAGGAACAGCGAGCCGAGCACGGCGCCGGCCTGGTCGGCGGCGTCGAGCACCTCCCGCTTGACCGTGCTGACCTGGCTCCCGTGCCGGTCCAGCCCGCCGAGCGCCGCACGGATGCGTCCGGTCACCTCGTCGGTCCGGGCCGCGCCGCTCTCCACACCACCGGCGTTGGACACCAGCGTGGTGGTGACCGGAGCGCGGTGGGTGGCCGCCGTCGCCGCGGTCAGCGTGCCCGGACTGACGAACGCGTCCCGGTTGACCGCGGCGCCGATGCCCATCCCGGCCAGCCCTTCGGCCGGGACGACGGCGCGCACCGTCAGCCGTAGCGGCCTGCCGTACGCCAGCACGTCGATCTCGTCGCCGGGGCCGGCCCGCAGGGAGTCGGCGAGGTGCTGGTTGACCACGACGCCGCCCCGCCCAGGATCGGCCACGTCGAGCCCGGACGGTGTCGGTGCCCCGAACCGGCCGGCCGCCGCGAAGTCCAGCTCCCACAGCAGGATCCGTGGCTCGGCGAGCCGGCGACCGGCCGTCACGTGCTGGGCGGCGGCCTGGTCGCCGCGGACGGTCAGCACGCCGTCGACCGCCGGATCCGCGGCGAGCGGGGCCAGCCGTCGGGCCACCTCGGCTCCCTGGGCCGGGTCGGCGGTCTGCACAGACTCGTCGATCGGGCCGAGGACCTCGTACGCGGACTGCCGGACCGAGCGGTTCAGCGAGTCGCCGACGGCGAGGCTGGCCACGAGCAACGCCGTGCCGAGCACGGCGCCGAGCACGACGAGCACCGACTCGGTCGGCCGGCGCGCGACCTGGCGCAGCGCCAGCCACCGTTGCACCGGCTGGCGCGCGACCACCAGCACCACGTAGCCGAGGGCGGCGCCGGTGAGCATCACGAGCGGGACGGTCAGCTCCGGGTACACGGCCGGCCTCCTACCGCATGCTCGTCGCGACCGCTGGCCCGACCCGCTCGTCGGAGTCGAGCATGCCGTCGCGCATCCGGACCAGCCGCTGGGCCGCGGCGCCGATCGACGGATCGTGGGTGACCAGCACGATGGTCTGCCCCTCCTCGGCGTTGAGCTGCAGCAGCAGCTCCATCACCTGGGTCGCCATCGCCGTGTCGAGATTGCCGGTGGGCTCGTCGGCCCAGACGATCGCGGGCCGGGCCACCAGCGCCCGGGCGATCGTGACGCGTTGCTGCTCGCCGCCGGACAGCTCGTTGGGCCGGTGCCGGTCCCGGCCGGTGAGGCCGACCCTGGCCAGCATCGCCATCGCCCGCTGCCGGGCCTCCCGCCGGTCCGTTCCGACGAGCAGCAGCGGCAGCTCGATGTTCTCCACCGCGCTGAAGACGGGGATGAGGTTGAACGACTGGAACACGAAGCCCATCGAGCGCGCCCGGTGCTCGGTCCGGTCGGCGTCGCTCATCGCGAACAGGTCCCGGCCGCCGATGAGCACCCGGCCGGCGTCGACGTCGTCCAGTCCGGACAGGCAGTTGAGCAGGGTGGTCTTCCCGGAACCGGACGGTCCCATCACCGCGACCAGCTCGCCGGCAGCCACCCGGAGATCGAGGTCGCGCAGCGCGGTCACCTCGACCTCGCCGGTGCGGTAGACCTTCCGGACTCCCTCCGCCACCAGCAGTGGGGTGTCAGTGCCGTGATCGGTGTCGTTCACGGTCCCTCCCGCGCATGTGGACGGTCGTGGACCTCAAGCACACCCCGCCGGGACCTCCCGCGGGCAGAGCCGGAAGTCCCCGTCCGGGCGGGCCGTCCCGCCCTGATCGGCAGGGTCCCGCCGCCGGGAGCGACGGCCGGACGTGCGTGATGCCGGAGTCGGGAGACCAGCCCGGGACATCGCCGCGGCCGCCGGGGCCGCGGCGAGGCGTGCGCCGGTGACCTCAGGCGACCACCGGCGTCAGCCAGGGCCGGCGGTCCTGGGCCACGGCGGCGTAGGCGGCACGGACCGTGGCATCCACGGTGCCGGTCGTGTCGATGACCGTCGCGGACGGCCACGGCGCGAAGTCCGCCGCCATCGCGGCGGCGATGGCCGGATCGGCCTCGGACACGTCGTCGACGCGCTGCCTCAGCCGGCGCTCGGCCACCTCCGCCGGCGCGACACAGTGCAGTTGGACGAGGTCGGATCGGGTCGCCTCGGCCAGCTCCACCGCGCGCTGCCGCCCAGCGGCGTCGGACCAGGATGCGTCGAGCACGACCGAGCTTCCGCGTTCCAGCGCCGCCCGCGCGTCGGACAGCAACGCCTGGTAGGTGGCCTCGGTCACCTCCGGCTCGTACCGGCCGGCCCGGTACAGCACCGGGCCCGGCGCGTCCGTGCCGAGGAACGCGAACTCCTTGCGGATCACGTCGGTCCGGAACACGGTCGCCTGCATCCGGTCCGCCAGCCCCCGGGCCACCGTGGACTTGCCGACGCCGGGCAGGCCGCCGACGAGCACGAGCCGGGTCTGGGCGACACGCAGGTGGTGCAGCGCGATCCGGCCGTAGTCGCGAGCCTCGAGCTTCGCACCGGGGTCGCCCTGGGCCGCCCGCAGGCAGGCCACCTTGACCCGCACGAAGGCGCGGTAGGCGACATAGTGGTGTTCCAGCGAGGCGACCTTCGGCGTGCCGGAGAACTCCACGTACCAGTCCAGGAACGACCGGCCCAGCGACGGGGCGCCGAGCCGTTCGAGGTCCATGGCGAGGAAGGCGGCGTCGTCGAGGCCGTCCACGTAGCGCAGCCGGTCGTCGAACTCCAGGCAGTCCAGCGCCCTCGGGCCGTCCGGCAGCAGGAACACGTCGTCGGCGAGCAGGTCGCCGTGCCCGTCCCGGATCAGGCCGGCCGTCGCCCGGGCGAAGAACAACGGCTCCCGCCCGGCGAGATAGCGCAGGGCGAGGTGCTCGATCTCTGCCGTTTCCGCCTCGTCCAGGACGCCACCGCGGAACGGCCGGGTCTGCTCGAAGCTCGCCTGCCAGCGCCGCCGCACCGCGTCCCGGGAGCCCTCGGCCGCGGTCTGCTGGTCGTGCCGTGCGGTCGCGTGGAAGTCGGCCAGCTGGCGGGCGAGCGCACGCAGCCCGGGACGGACGTCCACACCGGACTTGACCAGTGTGGACAGTCGCCGGCTCGCCGGCATGCGGCGCATCAGCACGACCGCGTCGCACAGCTCGCCGTCAGGTCCGGTGACATCGGCGACACCGAGATAGACGTCGGGCGCGAGCCGGCGATTGAGCACCACCTCGCGCTCGCACGCCTGCCGCCGCGCGGCGACCGTGCGGAAGTCGAGGAAGCCGAGATCCACCGGCTTCTTCAGCTTGTACGCACGGTCGCCGACGAACACGACGACGGCGCAGTGCGTCTCGGCGATCGCAGCCCGCTCCGCCGCCGCAGTCATCCTCACCACCCCCGGGCGGCGACCAGTTCGACCAGGTCAAGGAGCCGCTGGGTGTAGCCCCACTCGTTGTCGTACCAGCCGAACACCTTGACCAGCTCACCTTGTGCCTGGGTCAGCGTCGCGTCGAAGATGCAGGACGCCGATTCGCCGACCACGTCCCGGGACACGATGGGGTCCTCGTTGTAGACGAGCAGTCCGGCCAGTTCGCCGTCCGCGGCGGCCCTGAACGCGGCGTTCACGTCGGCCGCGGTCACCTCGCGGTCCAGCACGGCCGCGAAGTCGCAGAGCGAGCCGTCCTCGAGCGGGACGCGCAGGGCGATACCGTCCAGCCGGCCGGCCAGCTCGGGCAGCACCAGTCCCACCGCGCGCGCCGCGCCGGTCGTGGTCGGGATGAGGTTGACCCCGGCGGCCCGGGCGCGGTGCAGGTCCTTGTGCGGACCGTCCAGCACGTTCTGGTCGTTGGTGTAGCCGTGCACGGTCGTGAGGAAGCCCTTCCGGAGCCCGAACGACTCGTGCAGCACCTTCACCATGGGGGCGAAGCAGTTCGTCGTGCAGGACGCGTTGGACACCACGTCGTGCAGCGCGGGGTCGTACGCGTCGGCGTTGACGCCGAGCACGAACGTTCCGTCGACGCCCTTGCCCGGCGCCGAGAGCACGACCTTGCGCGCACCCGCCTTGAGATGGCCGGCCGCGTCCTCCCGGGTGCGGAACCGGCCGGTGGACTCGATCACGATGTCGGCGCCGACGGCCGACCAGTCGAGGTCGGCCGGGTCGCGCTCCGCGGTCGCCCGGATGGGCCGCCCGTCCACGACGAGTTGGTCGCCGTCCACCTCGACCCGTCCGGGGTACCGGCCGAAGGTCGAGTCGTACTTGAGCAGGTGGGCGAGGGTCGCCACGTCCACGACGTCGTTGACGCCGACGACCTCGATGTCCCGGTCCCGCGCCGCACGCACGACGAGGCGGCCGATCCGGCCGAACCCGTTGACGCCGATCCGTACTGTCATCTCAGCACTCTCCTGACTGTCGGATGGGGAACTCAGTGGGCGACGAGGACGGGGCAGTGCGCGTGCCGCAGCACCTGCTGGCTGACGGAGCCCAGGATCAGCCCGGCGAAGCCGCCGAGGCCGCGGGCTCCCACGACCAGCACGGCGGCACCGTCGGCGGCGGCCACCAGCACGGCGGCGGACGAGCCGTGCTCGATCCGGCGCTCGATCTTGACCTCCGGGTTGCGCTCCTCGACATCGCCGAGCGCCCGGTCGAGGTTCTCTTCCGCGAGCTCGCGCTGGCTGAACTGGTCGATGCCGGGGTTCGGCGCGTAGGCCGCGGCCACCGGCGCGTACCGGTACGCGTGCAGGGCGATGAGCGTCCCACCGGTACGGCGGGCCTCGGCCAGTCCCAGCTGCAGTGCCCGGCCCGACTCCGGCGACCCGTCGATGCCGACCACGACGTCGACGGCCGGTCCGTGCACCGGCCGCACCACGGCGACCGGGCAGGCGGCGTGCTCGGCCAGCTGTCCGGACACCGATCCCATCAGCAGTCCGGCGAAGCCGCCGATGCCGCGGGCGCCGACGACGATCATCGCCGCCTCCTTCGCGACCGCCAGCAAGCCGCGCTGCGGGCTGCCGGTGCCGATCGCACCGCTCACCTCGAGGCCCGGGTGGGCCGCGCGAACGGCGTCCAGCGCGGTGCCGACCACGCGCTCCGGTCCGGACCGGAGCGCCGGATCGTCGTGTTCGTCCATCCGTTGCGGAGCCCGGTCGCCGAGCAACCACTCGCACACGTGGCAGATCACCAGCCGGGTGCCGCGGAACGCGGCCGCTGTGGCCGCCCAGTCCAGCAGCAGCAGGTCAGGGTCTTCGTCGTCGATCGCGACGACGACCGCATTCTCGTACGTCATCCCCGCCACCTCCTGTCGTCCTAGTCCTCATCACACCGAGGCGGACGGGCTGCGGCCAGGGTCGGAGGTCCTGCCCGCGCCGCCGGACGGCATGGCGGGCCGCGGCACGAGCCGTCAGCGGGCGATGACGACCGGGCACGGCGCGTGCCGGAGCACGTGCTGGCTGACCGAGCCGATCCGGAGCCGTTCGAAGCCACCGCGGCCGCGGGCGCCGACCACCAGGACCGCGGCGGTGCGCGCGGCCTCGAGCAGCGCGTCGGCGGCGCCGCCGTGCACGGCCCTGGTCTCGATCTTCAGCGTGTCCCGGTCGGGTCCGAGACGCTCCAACGCCCGGTCCACCAGCTCCTCGGCCACGATGCGGTGGTGCGGCTCGTCCACGCCGGCGTTCGGGCCGTATTCGGCCGGCGTGGGCAGCCGGTAGGCGTGCACGACGACGAGTCGGCCACCGAGCCGTCGGGCCTCGGCCGCGGCGAGCCGCAGGGTCACGTCGGAGTGGGACGAGCCGTCCACCCCGACGACGACGTCCACGAGGCCCGGCGTCGACGCAGGGCGCACCACCAGGACAGGGCAGTGTGCGTTCGTCGCGACCTGCTCCGCCAACGAACCGAGCCGGCGCCCCGCGTCCCCGTCGTCGCGGTGGGCGCCGACGACCAGCATCCGGGCCTCCAGCGATGCCCGGACCAGCGTGGACTCCACCCGATCGGCGCCGACCGCGGTCTCCACCGCGAGCTCGGGGAACGAGGAGCGCGCCGTGTCCGCCGCCTCCCGGACGAGGAGCTCGGCGGATCCCGCCGGATCCGGTTCGCCGGGGCTCGGTTCCCCTCGCTCCCGCACGTGGCACACCAGCAGGTCGGCGTCGCGGGCCACGGCCTCCTCGGCCGCCCAGCCCAGCACAATTGGGTCGAGGGTGCCACCGGACACCCCCACCATGATCGCTGCATCGGACCGCATCGCGACCTCCCCTCGGGAAGCGGATCGTCGCTTGTGGACGGTGGACCGGTCGGGACCGGACCGTCCTCATCCGTCAAGGCTATGGGCCGGTCTGCCGCCGCGGCAGAGTCGTTGGTCCTGACCGGCTCGTCCCGCACACCATCGCCGGCGGGGCCTGCCGACCGGACCGCCGGCCCGGACAGCGGGCGACCGGCTCAGCCGGTGCGGGTGGCCAACCAGCGCTCGGCGAAGGCGTGCTCCGCCACCAGGTTGTCGGCCGCGGTACGGCCGACGAACGTGGCCAGCCGACCACCCACGATCGGCACGGAGCAGCTCACCGCACCCTCGATCTCCTCGACGCTGTGCCGGGACGTGCCGGTCAGGGTCATGGTGCCGGTCATCGTGACCGGTACGCCGGAGGCCTCGACCTGCCAGGTCCCGGTGCGGCTGCCGTCGGCGTCCGGGTCGGACCACACGTCGGTCTGGGTGACCGCGTTCGCCGGCCGCAGGAACCGCCGGGCGAACCCGGGGACCTCGAGGGCGACCATCCGGCGGGTGACGATGCGGAAGCCGCCCGGACCGGGTCCGCACTCGAGGACGCGGACGTCCGTGTCGCCGCGGGCGGCCAGCTTCGCCCGCAGGAACGCCTCATCGGTGAGCATGGCGAAGACCTCGGCGGGGTCGGCCTCGTAGTCGTGCCGGGCGTGCAGTCGCATGTCGATCTCCTCCTCACCGGCCGGAGCGGCCGGTCAGTCCGAATAGGACTCCCGTAGCAGCCCGGCGATCTCCGAGACCAGCGGCATCCGCGGGTTGGTGCGGATCGTCATGTCCTCGAAGGCGGCCATCGCCAGCTCCGGCAGCCGGGCGGTGAACTCGGCCTCGTCGACGCCGGCCTGCTTCAGCGTCCGGGGCATGCCGAGGGTGTCGAGCAGCTCGTCGACCGCGTCGAACAGGCGGGTCCGGCTCTCCCCGTCCAGGCGCCCGCCGAGCACGACGCGACCGAGCAGGCCGTACTTCTCGGGTGCGACGTACGAGGTGTAGCCGGGCGCCGGCATGAACTTCGACGGCATCGAGGCGTTGTAGCGCAGCACCCGCGGCAGGAAGATCGCGTTCGCCCGCCCGTGCGGGATGCCGAAGGCCGCGCCGACCGCATGGGCCAGCGCATGGTTGAGCCCGACGAACGCGTTGGAGAAGGCCAGCCCGGCCAGCGTGGCCGCGTCGGACATGGCGGTCCTGGCCTCGAGGTCGGATCCGTCCGCGACCGCGGCCGGCAGCGCGTCCAGGATGAGCCGCACGGCCTGGGTGCAGAACGCGTCCGTGTACGGCGAGGCGAAGATCGACACCGCCGCCTCGAGCGCGTGCGTGAGCGCGTCGATGCCGGTGTCCGCGGTGACCGACGGCGGCATGCTCAGGGTCAGCACCGGGTCGACGATCGCCACCTCCGGCGTGAGCGTGTAGTCGACCAGGGTGACCTTGCGCCGGCCGACCGTCACGACCGCCGCCGGAGACACCTCCGAGCCGGTTCCGGCGGTCGTCGGCACGGCGACCAGCCGCACCCGGTGCGGGTCCTGCGGGAAGTCCGCCACCCGCTTGCGAGCGTCCAGGAACGGCAGCGACAGCGCGGCCAGATCGGCGTCCGGGTGTTCGAACAGCAGCCGCATCACCTTGGCCGCGTCGAGCACCGAGCCGCCGCCGGCGGCGACCACCAGGTCGGGTTGGGCCCGGGCCAGTGTCTCGACCCCCTTGCGGATCACCGCCTCGTCCGGCTCCGTGGTCACCTCGGCGAAGACGCGGACATCGGTGGTCGCGAGGTGGCGCCGGATCTCGTCGACCAGGCCGCGCCGCTCGCCGTCGGGGTCGGTCACCACGACCGCGCTCGCCGTGCCGAGCGCGGCGAGGTTCGCGAGCGCGCCCGCGTTGAAGTAGACGCCGCCCGGCGCGGCGCGGAACCACTGCGGCGGCGTACGGCGGTGCGAGACCGTCTTGATGTTGAGCAGGTTCCGGTAGTTGACGTTGTCGGTGGTGGTCGACCCGCCCCAGGTCCCGCAGCCCAGCGACAGGGTCGGAGTGAGCGAGTTGTAGACCCCGCCGAGGGCACCGACCGCCGTGGGCGCGTTGACCAGGATGCGACCGGTCCGGACCGCCTGCGAGTACGCGCGAACGACCGCGTCGTCCTTCGCGTAGACGGCGGCCGTGTGCCCGAGCCCGCCGTGCTCGGTGACGAGCACGGCGGCGGCGATGCCGTGCCGGACGTCGGGGGAGCGCACCAGGCCGAGGACGGGCATGAGCTTCTCCCGCAGCAGCGGGTGCTCGGCGAGCTCGCCGAGATCCGAAGGCAGCTCGGCCAGCAGCACTTTCGTGTCCGGCGGGACGGTGAACCCGGCCCGGCGAGCCAACTCCGGCGCCGGCTGGCCGAGCGCGGCGAGGTTGACCGCGCCCGGCTCGCCGTCCCGGCCGAAGGCGAACCCGGCCAGCGCGGCCGACTGCGCCGGGCTGACCAGGACCGCGCCCATCCGGGCGAACTCGTCCACCACGGAGTCGAAGACGGGCTCGTCCACGATGCAGGTCTGCTCGGCCGGGCAGATCACCGAGGCGTCGAATGTCTTGGAGATCAGCGTGTCCACCACCATGCCGGTGACGTCGGCGGACCGGTGCACGTAGACCGGTGCGTTGCCCGGGCCGACGCTCAGGCACGGCTTCCCGGCAGCGTTGGTCAGCGCGACGATCTTCGGACCGCCGGTGGTCCAGAGGAAGTCCACCCCGGGATGGCCGAAGAGGTAGTGGGTGACCTCGTGTGCGGCGTCCGGGATGACCTGCAGGGCGCCGGCGGGAAGCCCGGCGGCCTCGCCGGCGGCGGCGAGTATCTCCACCACCCGCTGGGCCGAGCGCACCGCGTACGGGGACGGCCGGAACAGGATGCTGTTGCGGGTCTTCGCGGCGACGATCGCCTTGAACAGCACGGTCGAGGTCGGGTTCGTGATCGGCGTGACAGCGAGGACGACGCCTACCGGCTCCGCGACGGACAGCACTCCCGCTGTCGGGTCCTCGTCGATCACGCCGACGCTCCGCTTGTCCTTGAGGTAGTCCCAGAGGAACTCGGTGGCGACGTAGTTCTTGATCACCTTGTCCTCGAAGACGCCGAACCCGGTCTCGTCCAGAGCCAGCCGCGCGAGGTCGCCCGCCGCGGTCAGGCCGGCCTTCACCATCGCCAGGACGATGCGGTCGACCGCGGCCTGGTCCAGCGATCGGAACTGGTCCGCGGCGCGGCGGGCGGTCGCGACCACGGCGTCGACCTGCTCCAGCCGGTGCGGTGCTGGCGCGCCTCGCGCGGGCTCGGTCACGGGCGTGGACATCGGCCTCTCCTCCTCGGTGGGGCAGCGCCGGGGCGACCCGGTGCGCGCTCAGGCGGCCCGGGCGATCCGGGTCAGCTGGTCCATCTCGGCGTCGAAGGTGTGCACGATCTTCGCCACGTCCGGCACGACCCGGGCGTCGGCCTTGAACCCGACCCTGACCTTGCGGTCGTAGCTGAAGATCGCCACGTTCAGCGTCTGGGAGCCGGACCCGGGGACCCACGACAGGACGCCGGCGATCGGGGAGCCGGCCAGGTAGCGGCGGCGGCGCGGGCCGATGACGTTGGTCGTCACGCCGATCGCCTTGGCCGTGAAGAAGTCGATCAGGCGGCGCTCCACCTCGGGATGGGTACGACCGATGGCGGCGAGCAGCCCGAAGGTGAGCACCGCCTCCGGTGTGTGCTTGATCGCGTCCATCCGCCGCTTGGTCTGCTCCAGCCGCAGGAGCGGGCTGTGCACGCCGGTGGGCAACGGCAGCAGAACGAGCGCGAACCGGTTGCCGAGCTCGCGCGGCAGGTCCTCGCCCGCCGGGCGCAGGTTGACCGGCACCATCGTGGCCAGGTCCACCGGCGGCGCACCGTGGTCGAGCAGGTAGCCGTGGATCGCGCCGGAGACCGCGGCGACCAGGACGTCGTTGACGGTGGCGTCCGCGAGGCGGGCGATCCGGTTGACGTCGGTCAGCCGGCGTGGCGCCGACCAGGCGGCCAGCTTGCGGGGACCTGGGGTGCCCCGGAGCGGGCTCGGCGGGTTGCGGTGCAGGAGGATCTTCCCGCCCGCGCGCGCCGCCCCGTCGGCGGTGGCCAGCGCCGCCCGCAGCCCGCCCGGCGTGGCGAGGCTGCCGGCCGTCGACAGCAGACGGTAGCCGCCGGCGGCCAGCCCGCCGATCGTGCCGGTGAGCGGGAACGACGCCACCGGCAGGTCCTCGGCCGGCGCGGGATCACGAAGGTCGCCGGTGCTCCCGGCGTCGGTCAGCGAGAGCAGCACCTGGCTCAGCGCCATGCCGTCGGCGAGCGCGTGGTGCAGCCGGACCACCAACGCCGACCCCGAGCCGAAGCCGTCGAGGAAGTGCATCTCCCACAGCGGGTGGTTCCGCTGGAACGGCCGGTTCATCTGCGCCTCGACGTACCGCTCCAGAGCGGCCTCGTCGCCGGGATCGGCGAGGCGGGCCCGGACGATGTGCCGCTCCAGCCGGAAGTCCGGGTCGTCCTCCCAGCGCGGCTGGACCAGCGGGATGCGCGAGTCCACCGGGCGCTGGCGGAAGACCGGATAGCGCGCGACCATCCGCCGGCGGACGACGCCGGCGAGCCGATCCCAGTCCACCGGGGTGTCGAACCACATCACCGACTCGATCACCATCAGGTTCTCCGGCCGGTCCATCCGCAGCCAGGTGGCATCCATCGCCGCGATCGGTCGCCCGTTCGACACCGCGATCACCCACCTCCACAGTCGGCGTCCCCCTGTGACTCTCCGCCGCGTCGAGCCCGCCGGGCAGGGTCGGAGGTCACCGATCGCGCTTCCGTCAGACCTTCCCGGTGGCGGCACCCGGGACGAACGACCCTGGTCAGCTCCCGTGCCGCGGGCTGAGCTAGAACCGTTGACGGGTGTGAAGAGGAGGCGCCATGTCCGGGACGCCAGGAGCATGGTCATGACCGCGAGGCGGGAGGACCTCACCCCGCTGCCGGATCTCCTGCACGACGCCGCCCGTACCGGTCCGGCCCGGCAGACCCGACCGGTCTACGTCGACCTGCTTCCGCCGTGCAACGCCGCCTGTCCCGCCGGGGAGAACGTCCAGGCCTGGCTCGGGCACCTGAAGGCCGGCCGGTACGAGCAGGCCTGGCGGCAGCTGGTCCGGGACAACCCGCTGCCGGCGATCCACGGCCGGGTCTGCTACCACCCGTGCGAGACCAGCTGCAACCGGACCCAGCTCGACAGCGCCGTCTCCATCCACGCGGTCGGAGCGCTTCCTCGGCGACCTCGCCCTCGCCGAGGGGTGGAGCCACGATCCGCCGGCTCCCAGCACCGGCAAGCGGGTGCTGGTCGTCGGTGCCGGCCCCAGCGGCCTGTCCGCGGCATACCACCTGGCGATGCGGGGACACCAGGTCGAGGTACGTGACGCGTTCGGTGAGCCGGGCGGCATGATGCGCTACGGCATCCCGGCGTACCGGCTGCCGCGCGACGTCCTCGACGGCGAGGTGGCCCGGATCGCCGCTCTCGGCGTGCGGTTCACGCTGAACCACCGGGTCGAGGACGTCGCCGCCGAGCGGCGGGACGGCGGCTTCGACGCGGTCTTCGTGGCCGTCGGCGCGCACCTGTCCAAGCGGGTCGACATCCCGGCCCGGGACGCCGGCCGGATCGCTCGACGCGGTGTCGTTCCTGCACACGGTCGCGGCCGGCGGCCGGCCGGTGATCGGTCGCCGGGTCGCGGTGTACGGCGGCGGCAACACGGCCATGGACGCCGCCCGGGTGGCCCGCCGGCTCGGTGCGGACGAGACCGTCATCGTCTACCGGCGCACCCGGGCACAGATGCCGGCACACCCCGAGGAGGCCGCCGACGCCGAGACCGAAGGGCGTTCGGATCAACTGGCTGCGCACGATCACCGCGTTCGACGGGCCCGAGCTCACGGTCGAGGCGATGGAGCTCGACGAGGCAGGACGACCGCGCCCGACCGGCCGGCTCGAGACCCTGGCCGCGGACACCGTGATCCTCGCGCTCGGGCAGGAGTCCGACTCCGGGTTCCTCCGCCGGCGTGCCTGGCGTCGAGCTGGCCGGCGACGGCACCGTGCAGGTGTCCAGCGACGATGATGACCGGCGCGCCGGGGATCTTCGCCGGCGGCGACATGGTGCCGGCCGAACGCACGGTCACCGTCGGCGTCGGGCACGGGAAGAAGGCCGCCCGGAACATCGACGCCTGGCTGCGCGCCGACGCGTCGGGGCCCGCGGCGAAGCATGCCGTCGCCGAGTTCGACGCGCTGCACCTGTGGTATTTCGGCGACGCGCCGCAACGGCGCCAGCCGGAGCTTCGCGCTGGACGCACGGGTGGCCGGCTTCGGTGAGGTGGTCGGTGGGCTGTCCGCCGAGCAGGCGCGGTTACGAGGCGGCCCGCTGCCTGTCCTGCGGCAACTGCTTCGAGTGCGACGGCTGCCTCGGCGCCTGCCCGGAGGACGCGGTGGTCAAGCTTGGCGTCGGGAACCGCTACCGCTTCGACTACGACCGCTGCACCGGTTGCGGCACGTGCTTCGAGCAGTGTCCGGTGCACGCGATCGAGATGGTGCCCGACGGTGCGGCCGTCAACGCGGGAGGGGCGGACTGATGCGCGCCACGATGGACGGCAACGAGGCCGCGGTCTCCGTCGCCTACCGGCTGAACGAGATCTGCTGCATCTACCCGATCACGCCGTCCTCGCCGATGGCCGAGCTCGCCGACGAGTGGGCCAGCCGAGGGCCGGCGGAACGTCTGGGGCAGCGTGCCGACCGTGGTGGAGATGCAGAGCGAGGGCGGCGCGGCGGGCGCGCTGCACGGTGCCCTCCAGAGCGGCGCCCTGACGACGACGTTCACCGCCTCGCAGGGGCTGCTGCTGATGATCCCCAACATGTACAAGATCGCCGGCGAGCTGACCCCGTGCCGTCCTGCACGTCGCCGCCCGGTCGATCGCCGCCCAGGGACTGTCCATCTTCGGTGACCACTCGGACGTGATGGCGGTCCGCCAGACCGGCTTCGCCCTGCTGGCGTCGGCGTCGGTGCAGGAGGCGCACGACATGGCGCTGGTCGCGCAGGCGGCGACGCCTCCGCACCAGGGTGCCGTTCGTGCACTTCTTCGACGGGTTCCGCACCTCCCACGAGCTCAACACGATCGAGCAGCTCGTCCGACGACGACCTGCGGGCGCTCGTGCCGACGGAGTTGGTCCGCGAGCACCGCGCGCGGGCGCTCTCCCCGGACCACCCGTTCGTCCGCGGCACGGCGCAGAACCCGGACGTGTACTTCCAGGCGCGGGAGACGGTCAACCCGTTCTACGCGCGGACGCCGCAGGTGGTCGAGGAGATGATGGCGGCGCTCGGCGAGCGGATGGGGCGGCCGCTACTCGGTGGTCGAGTACGCCGGCCACCCCGCGGCCGACCGGGTCGCTGATCCTCGATGGGGTCGGGCGCGCGAGACGGCGCGCGGAGACCGTGCACACCCTGGTGTCGCGCGGCGAGCGGGTCGGCGTGCTGCAGGTGCGGCTGTACCGGCCGTTCCCGTCGCGGCAGCTGCTCGACGCCCTGCCGGCCACGCGTCCGCCGCGATCGCGGTGCTCGACCGCACCAAGGAGCCGGGTTCGAACGGCGAACCGCTCTTCCTCGACGTGGCCACCGCGGTCGACGGAGTCGCACATGCGACGGTGAGCTGCCCGAGCTGCCCCGGGTCGTCGGCGGCCGGTATGGCCTGTCGTCCAAGGAGTTCACGCCGGGGATGGTCGCCGGGATCTTCGACGAGCTCGAGCCGCGAGCAGCCGCGGCGCCGGTTCACCGTCGGCATCGACCGACGACGTCGGCGGCATCGAGCATCGCGGTACGACCCGACGCTGGACATCGACGCCGCCGAAGCAACCATGAGCGCGGTCTTCTTCGGCCTCGGCTCGGACGGCACCGTCGGGGCCAACAAGAACACGATCAAGATCCTCGGTGCGGACGAGACCATGTACGCGCAGGGATACTTCGTCTACGACTCGAAGAAGTCGGGCTCCCAGACGGTGTCGCACCTGCGCTTCGGGCCGCAGCCGATCCGGGCGCCCTACCTGGTGCAGCAGGCGCAGTTCGTCGGTTGTCACCACTTCGGCCTGCTCGACCGGGTGGACGTGCTCGGCCGGGCCGCGCCCGGAGCCACCTTGCTGCTGGACTGCGCCACTGCCGCCGGAGCAGGTGTGGGACGCGCTGGCGCGGCCGGTCCAGGACCAGATCGTCGCGAAGCAGATCGCCGTCTACGCCGTCGACGCCGGCGGTGTCGCCCGGGAGGCCGGTCTGGAGGGTCGCACCAACACGGTGCTGCAGACCTGTTTCTTCGCGATCTCGGGAGTGCTGCCCAGGGACCGGGCGATCGAGCGGATCAAGGAGGCGATCAGGAAGACCTACGGCCGTCGGGGGACCGAGGTGGTCGAGCGCAACGAGGCCGCGGTGGACGCGACGCTCGCGGCCCTGCACCGGATCGCGGTGCCGGCGGTGGCGAGCTCGGACCGCCTGCTTCCGTTGCCGGTGCCCGCCGAGGCGCCGGAGTTCGTCCGCACGGTGACGGCCGCCATGATGGCCGGCCGCGGTGATGACCTGCCGGTCAGCGCGCTGCCGGTGGACGGCACCTATCCGAGCGGCACGGCGGCATGGGAGAAGCGCAACGTCTCCGACCTCGTCGCCGTCTGGGATCCGGATCTGTGCATCCAGTGCGGCAACTGCAGCTTCGTCTGCCCGCACAGCGTGATCCGGTCGCGCTACTACGACCAGTCCGAGCTGGACGCCGCGCCGGAGGCGTTCCGGTCGGCACCGCTGCAGGCCGCCGGCCTCCCGGACACCCGGTACACGCTGCAGGTCTACGTGGAGGACTGCACGGGCTGCGCGCTGTGCGTGGAGGCGTGCCCGGTGCGGGCGCCGCTCCAACCGGACCGCAAGGCGATCAACCTCGCGCCGCGCGAGCCCATCGTCGCCGCGGAACGGGAGAACATCGCGTTCTTCGAGAGCCTGCGGGTGAACGACCGGTCCCGGGTGGACTTCGGCACGGTCCGCGGCACGCAGTTCCTGCAGCCGCTGTTCGAGTTCTCCGGCGCCTGCGCGGGGTGCGGCGAAACCCCGTACCTCAAGCTGCTGTCGCAGTTGTTCGGGGACCGGCTGATGATCGCGAACGCCACCGGCTGCTCGTCCATCTACGGCGGCAACCTGCCGACGACACCGTGGACGACCGACGCCGCCGGCCGCGGCCCGGCCTGGTCGAACTCGCTGTTCGAGGACAACGCGGAGTTCGGTCTCGGCTTCCGGCTCGCCGCCGACCTCCACCTGGACCTGGCCAGGTCCAGGATCACCGAGCTGCGCGGGGAACTCGGGCCGGAGCTCGTCGACGAGATCCTCTCGGCTCCGCAGCGCCGCGAGTCGGAGCTCGGATCCCAGCGCGAGCGGGTGGCCGAGCTGCGGGTGCGCCTCGACCGGCTCGAGCGGACGCATCCGGGCGCGGTCGCCGACCTGCGCAGCGTCGCCGACCAGCTGGTCAGGCGGAGCATCTGGATCGTCGGCGGGGACGGCTGGGCCTACGACATCGGCGCCGGCGGGCTCGACCACGTGCTCGCCAGCGGCCGCAACGTGAACGTGCTCGTGCTCGACACCGAGGTGTACTCCAACACCGGCGGCCAGTCGTCGAAGGCGACCCCGATCGGTGCCATCGCCAAGTTCGCCGCCGCCGGCAAGTCCGTGCCGAAGAAGGACCTTGCCCTGCAGGCGATCGCCTACGGCAGCGTCTACGTCGCCCGCGTCGCCATGGGTGCCGACCCGCAGCAGACGCTGCGCGCCTTCCGGGAGGCCGAGGCGTACGACGGCCCGTCGATGATCATCGCCTACAGCCACTGCATCGCGCACGGCATCGACATGCGCAAGGGACTCGACCAGCAGTACCGGGCCGTGGCGAGCGGGCACTGGCCGCTGATCCGGTACGACCCGGTGCTGCGGGCGGTCGGCGACAACCCGTTCCTGCTCGACTCGCCACGGCCGCGGATCCCGCTGTCCGACTACCTGTACCGGGAGCTGCGCTACCGCAGGCTGGTCGAGACCAACCCGGCCGAGGCCGAGCGGCTGCTGGGGCTCGCGGAGGAAGCCGTGCGCCAGCGCTGGCAGGTCTACGAGGAGATGGCCGGCCGTGCGGCCGAGCACTTCCCCGCGGACGGCCGAGCCGTTCCCACCGGTGCCCGACCGTCCGCGGCGAGCGCGCGTTAGGGCGCCTGCAGTTCCGGCGGATGTCCGGCGTGCGGCCAGGCGGCGGCCGCGCCGAGCAGCAGCACCGCGGCGATCGCCGCGACGACCAGCGTGACCGCGACGGCGGCGAACCGCCGGCGGCCTCCGGGGACGGCGGACCGCCGCCCGGCCAGGGCCATCGCCGGCGCGAGGCGCGCGAGCACGTGCAGTCCCGTGGCCACGGACCAGCAGGCGAAGAACGCCTGGTGCACGGTGATCGCGTCGATCCGCTGGCCGAGGGCCCGGACGAGGGTGTGCCGGCTGGCATCCGGTCCCAGCGCGATCAGGGCCAGGCCGGATCCGAGCAGGCCGAGGGTGGACAGCACGACCACCGGGCCGAGCAGACGCAGCAGCATCGGTGGCGGCCCGGATGCCCGGTATACCTGGCTGCCCGCGTAGTAGCGGATCATCCGCCAGCCCGTGCTCGCGGTCTTCAGCAGCGCAGGCGGCACGAGCAGCACGCCGATCGCGACGTGCCAGTCGATCAGGCCCGACACGTCGAGCAGGGTGACCAGCTCGGCGACGAAGCCGGCGAGCAGGACCAGCCCGGTCACCGCCGTCAGCCTCGCGTTGCCGGCCGGTCCGCCGCCCCCCGGGACCACGGCGTCGGTGCGGTGCCGGCGGCCGGTCGCCTCGGCGAACACGTCGGTGGTCAGCTGCAGCAGGGCCACGGGCTACTCCTGGTCGTCGGGATCACGGCATCGGTACGGTCGGGCAGGGGACCGGGCGGGCATGGGACCGGGCGGTCAGGGTCGACCGGCACCGGGCTCGCCTGGATCCGGCGAGATCCGCAGGGCGAGCCGTGGGCACTCGACCACCGCGCGCTCGGCGTGGGCGGACAGCCACCGCGGCACGCTCGGCTCGGTCTCGCCGCTGCGCGACAGCGGGTAGCCCCAGTCGTCCGCGGTGAGCAGCTCGGGCAGCAGCTCCAGGCACAGCCCGCGGGCCCGGCAGCGGGTCCAGTCCACCCGCAGCCTGTCGGTCACCGCGTCCCCCGACCGGCGGCGCACCGCCCGGCGCGGTGCAGCTCGACGTCTGCGGAGAAGATCCGCAGGCAGCTGCGTACCAGCCGGACGGTGCCGGTGGGGTGGGCGCAGGCGCCCCGGCCGTCCACCAGCCCGGCCACGCGGCTGATCTCGCGCACCAGTCCCGTGGTCGGCCAGCCCGTCGCGAGCTCCCACAGCTGACCGGCCAGCGTCGGCAACCCGTTGCGGCACGGACCGCACTGACCGGCGTTCTGCCCGGCGAGGTAGGCGACGATCTCGGCGGTGGCGAGCAACCCACAGCGTCGCCGCGGGAGGGCGACGAGGACGCCGGCTCCGGGCGCGGCGTCGTAGGGCGCCAGTGCCGACCTGGTCAGTGCCAGGCCGGCGGTGTCGGGCAGCCAGGGCACCCAGGCGCCGTGATAGCCGCCGACCAGCAGGGCCTGCACCGAGCCGGCGGCGCCGCCGGCGAGCCGCAGCGCCGCGGCGAGCGTGTCGCCGGTCGGCGCCTCGT
Organism: uncultured Actinomycetota bacterium; assembly: GCA_963728945.1. Taxonomy (GTDB): domain Bacteria; phylum Actinomycetota; class Actinomycetes; order Mycobacteriales; family CADCTP01; genus CADCTP01. Next base: position 100,273 of record CAVSMA010000002.1, read on the forward strand.
ACACGCCGGGCCGGAACACCGCGCCCGACACGGTGAGCAGACGGCTTCCGGGCTCGTCGGCGGTGCCGATCGCCCGGAACCAGTCCGGTCCGTAGCGGACGATCAGGCCGAGCTGGGCGAGGGTCTCGACGTTGTTCACCAGTGTCGGCCGGCCCCGCACGCCGCTGACGAACGGCATGGGCGGCACGCTGCGGGGGACCGCCGGCCGTCCCTCCGCTGCGGCGACGGCAGCGGTCTCCTGCCCGGCGATGAACGAACTGTCCGCACGGATCAACGTCACCCCGACCGGGTCGGCTCGTTGTCTGATCACGTCCTGCAGCCGGTCGGCCAGGTCGTCCGGCGCGTACAGGAATGCCTCGGTCGCCCCGGTGGCTCGGACCGCGACCGCGACACCGTCGAGCACGAGGTGCGGAGCCCGCAGCAGCAGGACCCGGTCCTTGCTGCTCGCCGGCTCGCCCTCGGCGCCGTTCGCGACGACCACCGCCCGGCGGCGGCCGGCCACCGCGGCGAGCTTGCGCGAGGTCGGGAAGCCGGCGCCGCCCCGGCCGGTCAGGCCGGAGTCCTGCACCAGCTGCCGGACCCGTTCGCCGGACACGTCGGGCAACGGACCCAGCAGCTGGAGATGCCGGCCGTACGAGGACGCCGCCGCGGCCAGCAGGCGCTGGGTCGGCGTCCGGAGCTCGGTCACCACAGGCCGGCCAGACCCGTCGGCGGCGGCACCCGGGCGACCGGAATGTCCGGCTCGAAGCTGCGGCCGACCAGCCGCCAGATGCCGGCCGCACCGACCGCGCCGGCACAGGCCACCACAACTGTCAGCAGCCACCCGCTGTGACGGTCGGTTCCGGTGCCGATCGCGTGCGCCACGGCCGCCGGCCAGCACAGGTAGGCGGCCCAGTGCAGCCATCGCCAGGCGCGCAGTCCGATCCGTTGTCGCAGCAGGCTGGAGGCCACGAGCAACAGCACCAGGTCCAGCGCGACCGTCCCGAGCCCCTGCCACGCCGGGCGGTACGCCGCGCGGAAGGGCAGCACCACGTCCTCCAGCCGCAGCTGCGCGTACGGGTCGAGCAGCAGGGTGAGCACGTGCAGGGTCAGGAATGCCAGGGCGGCCAGGCTGACCGTACGGTGCAGGGCAGCGACCGCGAACCGCGGCAGTCCAGGCAGGGGCCGCCCGGACCGGGTCACGATGCCCAGCACCACGACCAGGCTGAGCAGCACGAGCACGGTGACCCCGGTGCCGCGGCCGAAGTACCAGAGCGCGGCCGTCACGCCGGCCACCCACCCAACCGCACCACCGCGCCGTCGGCGGCGACCAACCGAGCCGCGACGCCGGCCCGTCGCAGGTCCCGCTCGGCCGCGTGGCCGCGGACCAGGGCGGCGGTGGACCAGGTGTTGGCCCGAACGCAGGTGCCGGCGGCGACGGACGCTGTCCGCCACACCGGCGCGGCCGGCCGGCAGGTGGCGGGATCGAGCACGTGGTGGCGCACCCTGCCGCCCTGCCGCCAGGTCCGATGCAAGGTGGACGACGTCGCGACCGCCGCCGCTCCGGCGAGCCGGACCTGACTGGCCGGCTCCTCCGGCCCGTCCTGGACGAGCACCTGCCAGCCACCGTCCGGGGGCGGGCCGGCCGCCCGCAGATCGCCGCCGAGGCTGACCAGTGCACCGCAGCCGAACCGGTCGGCGACGGCCACCGCAGACCGGTCCGCGGCGTGCGCCTTCGCCGTCGCGCCGAGGTCGAGCAGGGTGCCGGCCGGCAGGGTGACCATCCGGCCGTCCAGCCGCACATCCCTCCAGCTGGTGCGGCGACGGACCGACGGCTGCGGCCGATCCGGTCCGGCCGTCGGTCCGGTCGGCTCGGCCGCGGCCCAGTCGGGGCAGCCGAGATCCAGCAGCGGGCCGCCGAGGGTCGGGTCGACGGCACCCCCGGTGGCAGCGGCGGCCGCGAGAGCGACGCCGATCAGCTCGGCGAGCAGCGGGCTCACCGCCGCCGGCGTGCCGGTGCCGCGGGCCAGTCGACTCACCTCGGAGCCGGCGAGGAACCGGTTGGCGGCCGCGTCCACCCTGGCCAGCTGATCGAAGACCACCGCAGTGGCCTCGGCGAGCGCGGACTCCTCGGTGACGACGAGCCGGGCGGTGGTCGTCCACACGGGCCACTCGGCGACGCCGAGCCCGGTCGTCGAGACCGGCATGACTCGCGCGGGCGTCATCGATGCTCCTGTCACAGGCGGTTTGCCGGGCGGATCCAGGGTCACCGCCGAGGCTGGGACGTGCCTCTCCCGAACCTCTGCGCCCGCTCTGAACGCCGGTGTGCGGGCATCGGTTGAGAGCGCGTTCAGAGCTGCGGCAGCAGGAATGCTCAGGCTCGGGCCGCAGACTCGCACCGATGTGGACTACGGACAGCGGCGCCGCTGATGTGCGGCGGGTGGGCCGGAACCGGGCCCGGACGGTGACAACCGGCATCGTGACGGCCGGCGCAGTCGGCTCCCTGGTCGTCGCGGCCGCCCTCGCGGCAGGTCACCGGGCCGCCGCCGCCGGCCCGGTTGGCCCCGGCGTGCCGGCACCCCGGGCGACGTCCGCACCGGGCGCGTCGGTTCCGCCGGGGCCCGGCGTCCCCGCCCAGCCGCCGACCGGCGCTACCGGGTCCGCGGCGCCCGACCCCGGCAGCGCGCCGGACCCTGGGCTCGGGGGCGTGCCCGGTCTCGCTCCCGGCGACGGCCAACCACAGGTGCAGTCCAGCGGTTCCTGAGCCCGCGAGACGCCGTTGCGAGCCCGCTCAGAGCGAACGCTGAGGATCCTCTTCGTTCGCACGGCATGCTTGGTCCATGTCCACTGAGGAGCCGGCCCCGGGCGGGTCGCAGCACTCCCGGCTCGTGCGCCCTGACGGCGCGGCACCCCGGGTGCTCGTCGTGGACGACGAGCAGAGCCTGGCCGAAGTGCTCGGCAGCGTGCTGCGGCGGGAGGGCTGGACGGCGCGAACCGCGTACACCGGTCTCGACGCCGTCCGGATCGCGCGGGAGTTCGTCCCCGACGCGGTCATTCTCGACATGATGCTTCCCGATCTCGACGGCCTCGAAGTGCTGCGGCGGGTCCGGGTAACGGACCCCGACGTGTGTGTGCTGTTCCTGACCGCACGCGACGCGGTCGAGGACCGCATCGCCGGCATCACGGCCGGCGGGGACGACTACGTGACCAAACCGTTCAGCCTCGAGGAGGTGCTGGCCCGGTTGCGCGGGCTGCTGCGCCGGTCCGGGATCGGGCGGACCGCGGACAGGCCAGGGCTGACCGTCGGCGACCTGACCCTGGACGAGGACGCACACGAGGTCCATCGGGGTGCGGACCGCATCGAGCTCACCGCGACGGAGTACGAGCTGCTGAGGTTCTTCATGCGCAACCCGCGCCGGGTGCTGAGCAAGGCACAGATCCTGGACCGGGTCTGGGACTACGACTTCGGCGGCGAGGCCCACATCGTCGAGCTGTACGTCAGCTACCTGCGCAAGAAGATCGACGCCGGCCGGGAGCCGATGATCCACACCGTCCGCGGTGCCGGTTACATCCTGCGGCCGCCGTCATGATCCGTGATCGCCTCCGCTCCCGCTGGGCCCCGAACCGCACCCTGCGCGGGCGGCTGACCGTCGGTCTGGTCGGCATCCTGCTGCTGGCCTGCGCGCTCCTTGGCGGGGTCACCGCCCTGTTCCTCCGCTCGTTCCTGGTGCGGCAGCTCGACGGGCAGCTCGCCGCGGCCGGTGGGCGGTTCTCGGCCAGCCTCGAGCGGGGCCGGCTGGCGCCCGGCGGCGAGGACGGCGATGCCGACAACGCCGTGCCGGGCCAGTCGGTGGGTACGATCGGGGTCCGGCTGGTCGGTGGCCGGGTCAGCCACGCCGCGATCGTCGCGGACGACGGCACCAACCGGCCGCTCGCCTTCCCGACCGGGGACACCGCCACGCTCACCGCGCTGGTCCCGGGCGCCGGCCCGGTGACCGCGGATCTCGCCGCGGTCGGGGACTACCGGGTGGAGGCCGTGGCGGGTCGGGACGGTGACATCCAGGTCACCGGGCTGCCGCTGCACTCGGTGAACCAGACATTGGCCCAGCTCGCGGTGATCGAGGCGATCGTGTTCGGCGGGTTGGTGGTGGCCGGCGGAGTGACCACCGCCGTGGTCGTACGGCGAACCCTGCGGCCGCTGGAGCGGGTGTCGGCCACGGCGCTGCACGTCTCCGAGCTGCCTCTCGACGATGCCGACACGGCGCTGCCGACGAGCATCGCCCCCGCCCACCCGACGAGCGAGGTCGACCAGGTGAGCGTGGCCTTCGACCACATGCTCGAGCACGTCCGGTCCGCGCTCTGGGCCCGAGATGCCACCGAGGCCAGGCTGCGCCAGTTCGTCGCCGACGCCAGCCACGAGCTGCGCACACCGCTGGCGACCATCCGGGCGCACGCCGAGTATGCGGTCAGTGCCGACGGTCCGCCCTCCCCGCCGGTGTCCGAGGCGCTCGGCCGGATCACCACAGCCACCGACCGGATGAGCAGACTCGTGACCGACCTGCTGCTGCTGGCCCGGCTCGACGCCGGCCGGCCCCTCGCCCGCGAACCGGTCGACCTCACCAGGCTCGTGCTGGACGCGGTCGCCGATGCGCGGGCCGCCGGCCCGGCTCATCGCTGGCGCCTCACCCTGCCCGAGGATCTCGTCACCGTCACCGGTGACGCCGAGCGGCTGCACCAGGTGCTCGCCAACCTGCTGACCAACGCCCGGACCCACACCCCGCCCGGGACCACGGTGGCCACGACGCTGTCGCCGGGACCGGCCGTGGTCGAGGTGACCATCCGGGACGACGGTCCCGGAATCCCCGCGGACCTGCAGGAGGACCTGTTCGACCGCTTCACCCGGGGCGACGCGTCGCGGACCCGCGAGCACGGCAGCACCGGGCTGGGCCTGGCCATCGCCCACGGCATCGCCGCTGCCCACGACGGCACGCTGACCGTGACCAGCGCGCCGGGCCAGGGAGCCGAGTTCCGGCTGCGCCTGCCGGCCACCTGATCCGGGCGAGGGCCCTTCGCCTCTTCCCACCGCAAGCCGTCCGAGGTGGACTGGAGGTGGGTGGAGTCGATGAGGAGGAGGCGATCGACGTGGCAAGCCTGGCACGGCGTGACCGGCCGGTCTTCGGGGAACTGTTCGACTGGCTGGAGGGCGAGTTCCCGCCCATGTTCCGGCCGTTCGCCGGCGGCCATCCGGTGCGGATCGAGGACTACATCGAGGAGGGCGGCAAGTACGTCCTGCGGGCGGAGCTTCCGGGTATCGACCCGAAGAAGGACGTCACCGTCACCGTCGCCGACGGCGTCCTGACCGTGAAGGCCGAGCGGCGGGACGAGACCAAGCAGGAGCACCGTACCGAGTTCCGGTACGGAGCCTTCGTCCGGACGATCGCGCTGCCGGCGGCCGCCGACGAGGACGACATCGCGGCGACCTACACCGACGGCATCCTCGAGATCCGGATCGGCATGCGCGAAGCCAAGCCCGAGCCCAAGCAGATTCCGGTGAACACCGGCTGACCGGCTTGTCGGTGGGAGGGGCCGGTCAGCCGGCCCCTCCCTGCTGGTCCGGCACCGGACCGGCACGCTGCGCCGACGGTGGACGGCCGCCGGGACGCCGACCCGGGCCGGCTCAGCGGAGGGTTCGGGATCGGCGGACAGCGTCTCCTGAGTCGCCATCGGCGTCGCGCAGCATCTGGGACACCATGTGCTGGGCGGCGTCCAGGGTCTGCCCGAGGATGTCGAGCCCGCGGTCGGGGTTGCCACCCTCGAGCGCCCACTTCGCCGCGGCGAGCTCCTGCACGATGCGGTCGTTGAAGTCGACCGCGTCCCGATGCCGCTGAGCCACGGTCATCAACCGGTTCCGCTCGGCCTCCGAGTGACGGAGCTGGTCGGCGGCATGGCCGAGGAGACCGCCGAGCAACAGCATGGGCGTCACGCGCGCCACCCATCCCCAGAAGGAGGGCTCGAACCCGTCCACAGCGGTCGCGATCGCGGTCAGGGCGATGCCGCTCACTCCGGCGAGCAGTCCGGCACGAAGCCCGAAGGCGACCGCCAGCAACGCGATGGGGAAGCAGAACAGCAGCAGGATCGGCTCCGGCCCGGGAATCAGCCACTTCAGGCCGAGCACGCCGGCGTACAGGGCCGTCGCTACGGCGAACGTGAGCACCGGCCGGCGGCGGAACCACGGTTCCAGCACGACGGCGCCGTCCGGGTGCGGCCGGCCGGCATGCTGACTATCCACCTGCTTCACCTGGTCCAGGGTGCCGGGCCGGGTACCTGCCGCACAGGGTCCTACGGCTCTGGACCGCTCCGTCCCCCAGGCTGGCCGGGCCCGCAGCGGGCCGACGAAGCCCTTCGTCCGTACGGACCTTCGACCCTGTCCCGGGGGCGCCCCAGCAGCGAGGCTGAGGACTGAGGTGGTGGTCGTCATGGAGGGCGTCGAACTGAACCGCATCGTCCCGCGGCACACCGCCGTCGTGCGAGCGACGGTGCCGATGCGCGAGCTTCCCGCGTTCCTGTCCCATGCGTTCGCCACCGTGGCCGACGCGCTCGCTCGGCAGGGCGTCCACGTGACCGGACCTCCGCTGGCCCTCTACCACTCGGCGCCGGGCGACACCGTCGACGTGGAGGCCGGCTTCCCGGTCGCCGCCGAGGTCCTCCCCGAGGGCGAGATCCGGCCGAGCAGTGTCCCGGGCGGAGCGGCCATCGAGACCGTCCACACCGGACCGTACGAGACGCTCGGGGACGCCTACCGGCAGCTGGCCGGATGGATGCAGCAGCACGGCCGCCACCCGGCCGAGCTCAGCTGGGAGTCGTACCTGACCGGGCCGGACGACCCTGCCGGCCCGGAGACGCTCGTCGTCTGGCCCATCGCCGAGGACGACCGGGTGGCCGCCGACCACGGCTGAGGGCCGGGGCGCCTCACCGGAGGGACGGTGCGCGGGCGGTGGTCCTCATCGTGGCCCGGCCGACCCGCACCGGGCGCACCGGCGCGGAACGCCGACCGGTCCGCGACCGCACCCGATCCCGGGCATCGCCCACTCGCCGCTCCAGCTTCCGCTCGAGCTCGTCCAGCGCCTCGCCGAACGTGATGCCGGCCGCGAAGCCACGGACGTAGATGCCCACGGCGTCGATGACGATCTCGGCCTGACTGCTGCGCCGGCCGTGCCACTGGTCGTTCACGCCGAGCGTGACCGCCGCATACCTGACCTGCCGGCCGCTCGCCGCGGCCAGCCGCCGGACCAGGTCCACGGCGCGTGCGGTCACCGCCGCCGGCACTGCCGCGTCGGCGTGCACCTCCACGTCGATGTCCGGTTCTGCCGGCAATGGCATCGCAGCCGCCGTTCTCTCGCTGTCCCGGTCCACTGTCGACCGGACCCGGGGTCCCCACCAGAGTCCAAAGGCCCCGGTGACCGCGACCTGCCGCCGCTCCGGCAGGAGTCAGCGTCCGCGCTCGAGCCTGATCTGCCGGCTGCCGCCCGGGTCGATCCGCACCGGCCGGCCTTTGACGCGCAGCGGCAGTCGCGCCGGCGGGGTCGGTTGACCACTGACCACCAGGTGGTCGTGCCGGACGGTCAAGTGGACGCCGTAGCTGCCCCGGTAGCGCAGGCGGAACCGGAGCTCGGTCAGCTCCTCCGGCAGGCACGGGTCGATCCACAGCTCGTCGGCACGGGTCTCCAGTCCGGTGAAGCCCCGCTGCAACAGGTCGACAGTGCCGGCCATCGCGCCGAGATGAATCCCTTCGGCGGTGGTGCCGCCCTGCGCGTCGTGGACGTCCGCGTCGAGCGCCGCGAGGAAGTGGTGCCAGGCGCGCCGGCGGTCGGACCGGGCCAGCACCCACGAGTGGACCACCCTGGACAGCGTCGAGCCGTGCGAGGTCCGGCGCAGGTAGTAGTCGACGGTCCGGGGGATCAGCGTGCGGTCCCAAGCGTAGCCGAGCCGCTCGAGCAACTCGTAGAGCTCGTCGGCCGAGAGCAGGTAGAAGAGCATGAGCAGGTCGGCCTGCTTGGCGACCTTGTAGCGGTTGGTGCTGTCGCCCTCGGCCTCGAGGATCCGGTCGAGACGGGCGATGTCGCCGTAGCGCTCGACGTAGCCGGTCCAGTCGAACTCCGCGAGCTTCTCGTAGCCCTCGAACTGGGCCAGGATCCCCTCGGGCAGCCACGGCAGCCGGATCCGGCGGCTGACGTGGTCCCACCGGTCCAACTCCGACCTGGTCAGCCCGAGCAGGTCCAGCAGCTCCCGCCGGCGGCGCTCCGGCAGGACGGCGACGGCTTCGAGTGCTTTGGTCAGGGTCCAGGCGGCCAGCACGTTGGTGTAGGCGTTGTTGTCCAGACCCGGCTCGTCCCGCCACGGGTAGCCGTCGTGGTATTCGTCCGGTCCCATCACACCGCACAGGTCGTAGCGGTCGGCCGCGCGGTCGTAGGTCGCGGCACCGGCCCAGAACCTGGCGATCTCGAGGATCAGCTCGGCGCCGTGGCTGGCCAGGAAGTCGAGGTCCGCGGTCGCCTCGTAGTACTGCCAGGTGTTGTAGGCCACGGCCAGCCCCACGTGCCGCTGCAGCCGGGAGTTGTCCGGCAGCCACCGGCCGGAGCGCGGGTTGAGGTGCATCGTCTGCGTCTCCTCCCGCCCGCTCGCGCCGCTCTGCCACGGGAACATCGCACCCGCCTGCCCGGCCTCGTGCGCCGCCTTGCGGGCCTGCGTGAGCCGGCGCCACCGGTAGAGCAGCAACGCCCGGGCGAGGTCCGGCATCCGCAACGTGAGATACGGGAAGACGAACATCTCGTCCCAGAAGACGTGCCCGCGGTAGGCCTCCCCGGACAGCCCGCGGGCCGGGATCCCGACATCGAGGTCCGCCGAGTGCTCCGACACCGTCTGCAGCAGGTGGAAGATGTGCAGGCGCAGCACGAGGGCCGCGTGCTCCTGCCCGGCCAGCTCCAGATCGCACCGCTCCCAGAGATGGTCCCAGGCGAGCACGTGCCGGGTCAGCAGCGGCTCGAAGTCCGGCGCGCAGCTGACCTTGTCGCGGGCCTCCTCGGCCGGCTCGGTGATGGCCCGGTCCCGCGAGGTGAACAGGGCGACCACCTTCTCGACCGTGCAGGTGTCCTTTTCGGACACATCCACCTGCAGCTGGAGACCGGCGTAGCCGTCCTCGGCCAGCACGCGGGTCACGGCGGGCGTCTCCACGCCGTTGACGAGCACGCGATGCCTCGCGGCCAGGGAGACGCGGACGCGGGACTGGGTGGTCTGCACGTCCACGGCGACGGTGCCCGGCCCGGCCGCGCCCGCGAACTGCACGTCGAGGTGGCAGTCGCCCAGCCCGCGATAGCGGGCCACGCCGCCGTTGCGGACCCGCCCGTCGATACCCGAGCGCACCTCCAGCCGGCCGGACCAGTTCAGCGCGACGAACGTCGCCTCGAGCCCGGCCAGGTAGGGGTCGGCCATCGAGACGAGCCGGCGTTGTGCCACCGCGGTCCGCCGCCCCCGGCCGTCAGTGACCATGAACCGGCGGGCCAGCACGCCGCGGCGGAGGTCGAGCTCCTGGACGTAGCCGGACACCGCCATCGTGTCCACGTCGACCCAGTCGCCGCCGTCCGACCGCATCGTCAGCGACTGCCAGTCAGGCAGGTTGACGATGCTCTCGTTCTCCACGTAGTGGCCGTCGACGTCGGCGCCGAGGCGGTTGAAGACGCCGGCGGCGTAGGTGCCGGGATAGTGGCAGCCGCCGGCCCGGCTCTCCGGTGCCGCGCCGCGGGTGGCGAAGCGGCCGTTGCCGATCGTGCAGAGCGCCTCGCGCAGCGGCTCCGTTCCGGCGTCGTAGCCCTCGTACCTCAGCCGCCAGTCGGTCACCGTCGGTCCCGCGCTGGCTCGACGACGCGGGTCGTGGGCCGGTCGGCCATGGAGATCACCTCGTCCCTGGCCACATCGTCCCGCCGGCCGGCCGCTACGGCCAGGACCGAAGTGCCCGCCCTGCGCCGGCCCGTGCGCCCGACGGCGGTCGGCGAGTCCGGGTTCAGGGGGTCCAGGCGGCGGTGAGGTCGGCGCGGTAGATCCGGTCGGCCGGCGGGACCTCGACCGGGCGCCCGGTGCTGATCCGCAGTTCTTCCGCGACCAGTGGCAGGGCTTTCGCCACCACGTCGGCGTCGGGCCGGCCATCGGTCTTGAAGTGGGCGCCGACGTAGCGGTCGTAGAAGTCGCGGGCCGTGGCGGGGTCCGCGGCCGGGAGGAGCCGGCGGACGTGCTCGGCGCCGAGCGCCGGGTCGGCGAGCATCGTGCCGAGCGCGCGCAGGTTCGCCCGGACGACGCCCTTGGCCCGCGGATCGTCCAACCCCACGACGCCCGGGTCGACCGCCACCCCGGTGGTGGGGATCTGCAGCTCGTCGCCGAAGAACAGCAGCAGCCGCAGGCCCCGCTCGGCCACCAGCTGCTCCGGCGACCAGGTGCTGCCGATCACCGCCGCGTCCAGGTCGCCGCTCTCGAGCATCCGGATGTGCTCGCTGTAGTCGCCGGGATGCATCGGGACGGCCTCGATGTCGGTGTCCGGATCGAGCCCGCGGCCGCGCAGGATGATGCGCGTGAAGCAACCCGGCGCGACCAGCGCGGGGTGCATCGCCACCCGGCGGCCGCGCAGCTCCGAGACGTCCGCGAACTCGGCCCGCGCCATCAGCCAGAACAGCGGGCGCTCGGTGTTCACGCAGAGCATGGTCCACGGCGTCCCGGCGAGCAGCCGGATGAGCAGCGTGCGGCCGAGGCCCACGACGGCGGCCTGACGAAGCCGCTCGTCGTCCCAGCGCACGCCGTCGCGGATGGAGACCCGGACACCCTCGTCGGCGTAGTAGCCGAGCTCGTCGGCCACCGAATAGACGACCTCCTCGTGGACTCCAAGCCCCACGTACGCGAAGTCGATCTCGCTCATCTCCCGCTCCTCGACCGGAGCCGGCCTCGTCCCTCCGCCGGCTCAGCTCTCGTCGCTCCCCGCTCGGGCTGCGAGCCCTCGCCCTCGCTCATCTCCCGCTCCTCGACCGCTGTTCGGGCTCGCTCATGCGGAGAGCTCCAGGAGCACCTCGCGGCCGAACCAGTCGAGGTTCTCGAGCAGCTCGCTCTCGCTGGAGCCCGGGATCTCGACGACGAGATGCGAGACGCCCACCTGCTCGAGCTCGGCGACCGTCGCCGCGATCGCGCCGGCATCGCCCTGGAGCACCCGCGCGTCGTCGGTCGGCGCCCGTACCAGCTTGCGGCGGGTCGTGACCGCCACCTCGTCCGCCGGACGGCCGGCCCGCTCGCACTCGGCGTGCAGCGCGGGGATCTGCCGGCGCAGCTCGTCGACGGTGAGATGGGACGGGTGCCACGCGTCACCGGCCCGCGCGGCCCGGCGCAGGGCCGCCTCGCTCCGGCCGCCGATCCACAGCGGCGGGTGCGGCCGCTGCACCGGCTTCGGGAGGAACCCGCCGCCGTCCGCACCGCACAGCGACTTGAGCATCGCGATCGCCTCGTCGGTCCGTCGGCCGCGCTGCCGGTAGGGCACGCCGACCGCGTCGAACTCGCTCTCCAGCCAGCCGGCGCCCACCCCGAGCACCAGGCGCCCGGCAGACAGCCCGTCCAGGGAGACCGCCTGCCTGGCCGCCAGCAGGGGATTGCGGAGCGGGAGCAGGTAGACCGACGTGCCGAGCAGGACCCGACGCGTGACCGCGGCGAGGTAGGCCAGCACGATCAGCGGCTCGTAGATGCGCTGTCCCCGCTGCTCGCCGTAGGCCGCCGCGTAGGCCGGTTCGGCCGCGCCGTCGCCGGACGCCGTGGGGATCGCGAGGTGGTCGTTGCACCAGACCGAGTCGAACCCGAGCTCGTCGGCCATCCGGGCGACCGCCTCGATCGTGCTGCGCTCCGCCAGCGTCTCGTGCACGTTCGGGACCGTGACTCCGATGCGCATGGCGTGGCGGCGCTAGGCCTGGACGGGAGTCCGCGCGAGCGCCGTGGCGAGCGCACGCTCGATCTCGTCGCGGCCGGCCGGCCCGCGCGACCGCCAGGCGACCACGCCGTCCGGGCGCACCAGCACCGCCCCGCCGGCCGAGAGCCCGTAGTTCTCGGCGAACGAGCCGGAATCGATGACGTGCGAGTCGACCCCGTCCGGCGCCCAGTCGTCGACGCCATCGCCGGCGGCCCGCAGCAGCACCAGCTCCGACCCGAACAGGTCGAGCGTCGAGCGGCCGTCGGGGAGCACGACGTGCGGCGCCCTGGTCCCCGGCCGGCCGTCGAGGGCGGCGGGCGCCAGGTGCAGGGCTCCGTCGTCCTCGCCGTCGGGCAGGATGACCGGCGAGCGCGCCACCAGCCCGATCTCCAGCTCGATGTCGGGCACCGGCGGCTGCACCCCGTCGGTGCCGCGCTCCGGCACGACCCGGCTGGCATACCGCGTGTACGCCTGCTCGACGTTGAGCTGGCACAGCGGCAGGCGCTCGGTCTCGTAGCTGTCCAGCAACGCCGGGCCGGCGTCGCCCTTGACCACCGCGGCCAGCTTCCAGGAGAGGTTGAGCGCGTCCTGGATGCCCATGTTGCCGCCGAAGCCGCCGTTCGGCGGCACGACGTGCGCCGCGTCGCCGGCGAGGAACACCCGGCCGTCGCGGAGCCGCTCGGCACAGGTCGCCTCGGCCCGCCAGTTGGCGACGTCGACGATCTCCATCGGCATGTCCGTCCCGATCGCGGTGCGCAGGTATGCCAGGGCGCGCTCGGTGGTCAGTCCCGACTGGACGTCGACCGCCGAGTCCTGGGTGACGTCCGCGCCGACCGTGTTGATGACGAGGAAGCCGGTGCCGCCGCTGCGGTCGAGCCGGAAGAACCCGCGCAGCTCGGGATTGTGGACGTAGATGACGCCCTGGTTGCGGTCGCGCAGCAGCTCGGCGCAGTCGGCGCGGAAGTAGATGGTGATGCTGCGGGAGAGGTCCTCGTGGCCGCGCATGCCGATGCCCAGCCGAGCGCGGGTCGGGCTGCGGTTGCCGTCCGCCGCGACGACGTACTGGGCGCGCACCGTGCTCTCGGTCCCGGAGTCGAGATCGCGCAGCGTCGCCGTCACGCCGTCGTCGTCCTGGTCCAGGTCGACCGCCTCGGTACGGTTGCGGACGGTCGCGCCGAGCTCGGTCGCACGCTCGCGCAGGATCGGCTCCAGCGCGTCCTGGTTGATGAACACGCGCACGGTCGGGCTGTAGCCTTCGACACCCTCGTTGAGCTCCTTGACGTACGTCGCGAGCTCCCGGCCGGCGAGCGACTCGACGGCGATGATGCCGCCGGTCGCGCTGTAGGTCTCCAGCGACTTCGTGCGTACCCGGTCCTCCAGCCCCATCTGCCGGATGGTCTCCATGGTGCGCAGCTGGAAGTGTCCGGCCCGCGGGTGGATCGCCGTGCCGGCGTGGCGCTCCACCGACAGCGACCGCACGCCGTGGTGCCCGAGCAGCATGGCCGTCGTCAGACCCACCAAGCTCCCGCCGATGATCAGGACGGGAATCTCCTCGTCAGGCATGGCGTGACGCTAGACGCGCCTGGCAGTATGCACCAACGGAATCTTGTGATACGCGGGATTCATCGGAGCAATGAACCTCAGCGGACTCGATCTCAACCTGCTCGTCGCGTTCGACGCCCTGCTCAGCGAGCGCAGCGTGACGCGGGCGGCGCAGCGCGTCGGGCTCAGCCAGCCGGGCATGAGCAACGCGCTCGGCCGGCTGCGCCGGCTGCTCAATGACCCGCTGCTCGTCCGCCAGGGCGCGACGCTCGTGCCCACGGCGCGGGCGGAGGCGCTGGTCGCTCCGGTGCACGAGGCGCTCGAGCTCATCCGCGGCGCGCTGGACGCACCGCTGCGCTTCGACCCGGCGACCGACCGCCGCTCGTTCCGGCTGAGTTGTTCGGACTACAGCGTGCTGATGCTCATCGGCGCGCTGGTCCGCTCGCTCGCGGCCGAGGCGCCCGCGGTCGTCGTCGAGGTCGTGCCGCGGCTGGCGGACGCCCCTCGGGCCCTGGCCAACGGCGACGTCGACCTGGTGATCGAGCCGCCGGAGATCATGGGGGACGCCGACCTGGAGTCGCTGCGGCTGTGGGACGACCACTGGGCCTGCTGCGTGTGGGAGGGCAACACGCACGTGGGCAAGCGCATGACCCTCGAGCGCTACACCGCGCTCGGTCACCTGATCTACTCGATGGGCGGGGCCGGCCAGCCCGTCGCGCTGCCGGACGTCCACCTCGGGCGACTCGGCATCCCGCGACGCATCGAGGTCAGCGTCGAGAGCTTCCTGCTCGCGCCGTTCCTGCTGCAGGGCACGGACCTGGTGACGCTCATCCCGAAACGCGCCGAGGCATTCCTCCGCCGGATCGGCGACATCCGCGTGCTCGAGTCGCCGATCGATCTGCCCGGGCTGGTCGAGACGCTCTGGTGGCACTCCCGCTCGACCACCGATGCGGCGCACGCATGGCTGCGTACCCGGATCGGCGCGGTCGCGAGCACGCTGATCAGCTGAGCCCTGGCCGGGACGGGTCGGCCGCCGCCGTCAGCGAGACCGGCGGACCGAGCGTCCACAGTGGACTCGGTCGGCCCCGAGTCGCGCCACAGCGGGGACGGCGAGCGCGTAGCCGGTGCCGAGGGCGAAGCCGCCGACCACGTCGGACAGCCAGTGCGCGTTGAGGAACGTGCGGCTCAGTGAGGTGGCGGCGGCGAGCGGGACGGCGACCGCGAGCATCCGGCGCCGCGCCGGACCGGCCGGGAGCAGCGCGATCACGATGCCGGGCGCCGTGGTCGCGGCCGCCAGCGCGTGACCGGACGGGTAGGACGCCATCGACGTCCTGGTCATGGCGGCGTCCGGGCGCGGCCGGTCGACGGCGGCCTTCAACGGTCCCACCGAGATCTCGCCGAGCGCGACCGTCGCCGCCCACCCGGCCAGGGCGGACCACCGGCGGGTACGCAGGAGCTGCGCGGTCACGGCCACCCGGACGGTCCAGTCGACCGTGGTGCCGAACGCGACGTCGAGCGTCCGGGACGCGGCCTCCCGCGGACCGGCGTGGGTCCGCTGGACCAACCGGTACCACCCGTCGTCGACCTGCTGGACGAGCGGCCGGGTACGCGGCGAGCGCACCAGCGCGGTCACGGCGGCGCCGGTCGCGATCCCGGCGAGCCCGGCCCCGAGATCGACCGGCACGAGGCGGTTCGGCATGCCTCATCCTGGCATCGACATCCTGAGAATCGGGTGTGCGGTCAGCCGCCGAACCGTCGTTGCCGCGCGCCGTAGCTGCGCAGGGCGCGCAGGAAGTCGATCTCCCGGAACTGCGGCCAGTACGCGTCGCAGAAGTAGAGCTCGGAGTAGGCCGACTGCCAGAGCAGGAAGTTCGACAGCCGCTGTTCCCCGGAGGTGCGGATGACCAGGTCGGGCTCGGGCTGACCGGCGGTGTAGAGGTACGCGGCGATGTCGTCGACGGTGATCTGGTCGGCGACCTCCGCCAGGGTGGCGCCGCCGGCCGCACGGTCGCGGAGCAGGTCGCGGACGGCCTCGACGACTTCCTGCCGGCCGCCGTACCCGACGGCGAGCGAGAGGTGGTTGCCGGTGGCGCAGGACGCGGTGTGCTCGGCCGCGGCCTTGAGCGCGTTCCTCGTACCGTCCGGCAGGGCGTCGAGCATCCCGGCCAGATGGAGCGACCAGCGGGGGTGCGCGTCGGCCCGGACGTCGTCGGCCAGCTCCTCGATGACGCGCATCAGGAACGCCACCTCGGCGTCGTCCCGGCGGACCAGGTTCTCGGTCGAGCAGACGAAGACCGAGACGAACCCGATGCCGGCCGCCTCGCACCACCGCAGCAGGTGGTCGACGTGCCGGGCGCCGTGCCGATGCCCGAGGCTGGGATCGGGCAGACCGACCTGGCGTGCCCAGCGTCGGTTGCCGTCCATGATCACGCCGACGTGCCCCGGCTTCCTGGCCTGCTCGACCTGACGGCGCAGCCGGGTGGCGTACAGGCGGTACGCGAGGGCATCGGGCAGGAGGCTCCGGACGGCAGCAGTCGCTCTCGACACCCGGCCATTAGTACTCGTCGCGTACTACGTGTCAAGTAGCATCGTGTCACGTACTAGGATCGGTCACCCCTCGAGGAGGTGCGATGGCGGCCGGCCAGGATGCCCAGTTGCTGGTGCTCACCGCGCTCGCGGACGGGCCGCTGCACGGCTACGCCATCAACACGGCGATCGAGCAGATGACCGGTCGGCGCCTCGGTCCGGGCAGCCTCTACGGCGCGCTCACCCGGCTCGAGGCGCACGGCCTGATCGAACCGGTCGACGGTGCCGGCCGGCAGCAGCCCATGCGGCTCACCGAGGCCGGAACCGCCGCTCTGGCCGAGGAGCTCCGGACCCTGGCGCGGGTGACCGAGCGGGGCCTGCGGTCGCTCGGGCTGGCGTCGTCGTGAGGGCCGGGCGCGCGCTGGCCGCGGCGTACCCGCCACCGGTCCGGCGCCGGTGGGGGCCGGACCTCGCCGCCGAGATCGACTCCTCCGGCCCGGCCGGCTGGCTCGACTCGCTGGCCGGCGCGCTCCGGCTCTGGCTGCGCCCCGCGCAGTGGCCGGCGTCCACCGGGAGCCACCTCCGGCGCGCCGTCGTGGTGCTCGCGCTCGTCACCGCCGCCGTCACCGCCGTCGCCGTGCGGGGTGTGCTGCCGGCGCCGGTCACCGCCAACCACGGCTTGACCGCGGCCGGGCTGGTCGTGCTGGTCGTCGGGTTGGTCACGCTGACACCGCTGCCGCGGCTCACGTCCGCCTCGATCGCGGAGATCTGCCGCGCGCTCGCTGCGCCGGTCGTCGTCGCCGCGGCGATGTCGGGCGCGGTATACCTGCTCGCCGGGCTGACCACGGGCCGGACCGGCATACCACGCATCGCCGAGGTCACTTTCTACTGGCTCACCCTCGTCGTGGCGGTCAGCAGCCCGGCGGTCGCGTTGTGCCGGCTTGATCCCGGCCACCTGCGCGTCCCCGGCGACACCCGAGCCGCCATCGGGCTCGCCACGGTCGCCGCGGGACATTCCGTCGGCGGTCTCGCCGGGCTCGCCTTCGCGACCACGTCCGCGATGGCGACGCTCGCCGTCGTCCAGCTCGCGCTCGCCGCCCTCACCCTGCTCGCCCGTACCGACCTGCGCCGGCGCTCCCTCAGCTGAGACCGTCGGTCAGCGGACGACGGCGTCCGCGGGCTCGACGCGGGCGGGGAGGGGCGGGCCGAGCGTCAGCGTGAACACGGCCCCGCCGCCGACGTTGCCGGTCAGCGTGACGGTGCCGCCGTGGGCTTCGGTGATCGCCTTGACGATCGGCGGGCCGAGGCCGACGGTCCCGATGCCGCTGCTGCCGAAGGCGCGTCCCTCCGGAGCCAACGCCTTCCGGATCGCCGCCCGAGCGGGCACCGTCCAGATGCACCCGACGCTCGGCAGGACCAGGGTCTTCGGCTACGACGACGGCAGCGGCCGCGGTGTCACCACGCCCGGCTACACGATCGAGGTGGTCAAGGGCACGCCGACCTCCGTCACGTACGTCAATGCGCTGCCGGCCCGGCACCTGTTCGACAACGAGGTCCCGGACTACATGCATGCCGGATCGCCGGTACGGATGAGCACGCACCTGCACGGCGGACACGTCGCCGGCTCGAGCGACGGCAACCCGTACGCGAACCCGGCCGAGTACGTCCCCGGCCAGGTGCAGAACGTCGTCTACCCGAACGAGCAGAACGCGACCCTGCTCTGGTACCACGACCACTCCGACCAGATCACCCGGCTGAACGTGTACGCCGGCTTGACCGGGCTCTACCTCATCCGCGACGCCGCCGACACCGGTGCGGAGCCGAACGGACTCGGCGTGCCGGGCGGCGGGTACGAGATCCCGCTGGTGCTGGCCGACCGGCAGTTCGACTCGTCCGGACAGCTGTTCTACTCGCCGGACTCGTCCTGGTTGCCGGAGTTCTTCGGCAACACCCCGCTGGTCAACGGCGCCGCCCAGCCGTACCTGGTGGTGGAGCCGCGGATCTACCGGTTCCGGATCCTCAACGCGTCCAACGCGCGGTTCTGGAACCTGACGATCCAGGGCGGGCCGCCGACCGTCCAGATCGGCTCCGACGGGGGCCTGTTCACCCAACCGGTCCCGATCAACCGGCTGCTGCTGCTCCCGGCCGAGCGGGCCGACGTGCTCGTCGACTTCTCCCGCTTCGCCGGCCAGACGCTGACCGTCACCAACCCGGACCTGCCGTCCGACGTGTCCAGCCCGGCGCCACCGCTGCCGACGGTCATGGAGATCCGGGTCGGCCGCCGGGTCACCAAGCCGGGCCCGCGCGGCTTCCCGGCCGCGCTGCCCGGCAGCATGCCGGCCCTCGGGTCGCCGTCACTGACCCGGAACATCACCCTGGAGGAGGTCGAGGACCCGGTCACCGGCGAGCCCGCGTACGGCTCGCTGAACGGGCGGAAGTTCATGGACGCCCGCGGCGTGCAGGAGACGCCCCGGCTCGGGTCCACAGAGGACTGGCGGCTGGTCAACCTCACCGAGGACACCCACCCGATCCACGTGCACCTGGTCCAGTTCCAGATCATGGACCGGACCCCGTTCGACGCCGACGCGTACGCGACCGCGCTGGCCGCGGCGCGGGCGGCGAACCCGGACGCACCGAACCTGGACCCGACGCCGTACCTGACCGGACCGGCCGTGCTCCCGGAGGCCAACGAGCGCGGCTGGAAGGACACCGTCCGCGCGAACCCCGGCCAGGTCACCCGGATCCGCATGCGGTGGACGCTCCCGGCCGGCGGCACCCCGCCGCAGCGGTACGTCTTCCACTGCCACATCCTCGAGCACGAGGACAACTCGATGATGCGGCCGCTGCAGCTGATTCCGTGATCCCCGGCCGCCGCGCCCGTGCGCGGGCGCGGCGGCCCCGACCGCTCCGGCGGCTCACGCAGCGGGCGTCGGCGCGGGAGCGCCGATCGCTGCTGTGCGGCCGAGACGCCGGGCCGCGTAGGTTCTGGGCAGGACTCACCGGCTCGACGGAGTTCCACCAGGATTCGTACGGGGAGTGGCAGCGATGACCGAACCCGCAAGGCCCGCAGCGAAGAAGACCGCGGCCAAGAAGGCCGGCGCGAAGAAGGCGCCGGTGAAGGACACCGCGGCGAAGAAGACCGCCGCGAAGACGGCCGCGAAGACCGCCGGGAAGAAAGCGCCGGCGAAGAAGGCCGCCGTCAAGACGGCCGCACCCGGGTTCACCGAGGCCGAGCGGGCCGCGATGAAGGACCGGGCCGCGGAGGCGAAGGCGGCCAGGCGGGGCGCCACCAAGGCGGACGATCTCGCGACCCTCCTCGAGAAGATCGCCGAGATGCCGGAGGCGGACCGCATCCTGGCCGAGCGCGTCCACGAGATCATCACCGCGGTCGCGCCGGAGCTCGCACCGCGGACCTGGTACGGGATGCCCGCCTACGCCAAGGATGGCAAGATCATCTGCTTCTTCCAGCCGGCCAAGAGGTTCGGTGCCAGGTACGCGACGTTCGGCTTCAACGATCCGGCGCATCTCGACGAGGGCACGATGTGGCCGACCGCCTACGCCCTGACCGACCTCTCGGACGCGAATGCGACGAGGATCGAGGAGCTCGTCCGGCGGGCCGTGAGCTGACGACCGGACGGCCGGCGGGCGTCAGCTGGCGCCCCTCGCCGGTCGCCTGGAGCCGGCGGACGGACGGGGACGCGCGAGCAGCCCGTCGACGAGCGCGCGGACACCCGCGGCGTAGGTGTCCCGTGCTGCCAGCGCCGGCCAGCGGTCGCCGATGGCGGCCAGGCTCGGCATGCGGGCCGCGTCGAGGTTGCCGAAGAACCGCGTGGCCGGTCGCCCGCCGTCCGCCCGGCGCCGCGCGGAATGCGCCCGGACGAGGATCTCGCCGACCGCGTAGTACCAGATGCTGCGGAAGACATCGACGGCCTGTTCGGGCGTGCATCCCGCGTCGATGGCCCCGGCGACGATGGTCTCGACCATCCACAGGGCCGACTCGCCGAGGAGACCGACGAACCCGTCGGCGGTGAGTACCTCCGCGGCCCAGGGCCAGGCGGCGAGGCCGTCGTGCAGCGCGATCGCGGCCGCGACGATCCGGTCGCGTGGCTCGTCGGGCAGGTCGGGCTGCGGGATCTGGTCCGCATACTCGTTGAGCAGCAGGAGCAGCAGATCCTCCTTGTCCCGCACGTGGTGGTAGTACTCGTCCTGGCCGCGGCGGCCGTCGTGCAGTTCCTGGTGTCACTGGACCTGTCGGTGGTGAACGTCGGGCTCCCGCAGATCGCGACCGGCCTCGGCTTCAGCGCGCTGGGACTGACCTGGGTGATCCACGCGTACGCGTTCACCTTCGGCGGCCTGCTGCTGCTCGGCGGGAAGGCCGCCGACCGCTACGGCCGCAAGCGCGTGCTCCTGCTCGGACTCGGGCTGTTCGGGCTCGCCTCGGCGGCCGGCGGCCTGGCCCAGGCGCCGGGTCAGCTCGTCGCCGCTCGGGCGGCGCAGGGCGTCGGCGCGGCCGCGCTGGCTCCGGCCGCGCTCGCACTGCTCACCGCGACCTTCCCCGCCGGCAGGGCTCGCATCCGCGCCTTCGGTATCTGGAGCGCGACGAACGCGGCCGGCGGTGCGCTGGGCGTGCTGATCGGCGGCCTGCTCACCGAGTACGCCGGCTGGCGGGCGGTGATGTTCGTGAACCTGCCGATCGTCGCCGTCGCGCTCGCGGTGGCGTGGCGGGGCGTCGCCGCCGACCCGGCTCAGGCCCGCGACAGCCGTCCCGACATCCTCGGTGCCGCGCTGGTCACCGCCGGCATGTCCCTGCTCGTGTTCGGCGTCGTGCGCACCGACCGGTACCCGTGGGGTTCGGCGGTCACCGTGACCACGCTGGCGGTCGCCGTCGCCCTGCTGGCCGCGTTCGTCCATGTCGAGCGGACGACCGGGCGTGAGCCGCTGATCCGGCTCGGGCTGCTCGCCCGCCGCACGGTCGCCGGTGCAGCGTGGACGGCGCCGTCGCGACCGACGTCCTCGGGCCGTCGCTGATGGCCGGCCTCGGCTTCGGGATCAGCCTCGGACCCGTCGTCGCCACCGGCACCGTCGGCGTCGCGGCGCACGAGGGCGGTACCGCGTCGGGTCTGCTCACCAGCTCGCAGCAGATCGGCGCCTCACTCGGCCTGGCCGCGCTCGGCACCGTCGCGCAGCACCGCACCGGCGCGAGCGTCAGCCCACAGGCGCTCGCCGACGGGTACGGGCTGGGGCTGACGGTGAGCGGGGCGCTGCTGGTGGCCGCCGTCCTCGTCGCCGTCGCCGTCCTGCGCCGGCCGGCCGCCGCACCGCTCGAGATCGGCACGGTCCGATAGCGCCGACCGGATCGGCGGGGTTGACCTTTCCGCCCGGGCAACGGAGAAGATCGGGTCATGACCGACGTTCCTTCTCCCGTCCCGATGCCCGGTGGAAGCGCCCCGCCGATCAGCCGCGCGATCTACGGAATGCCGATGTTCGCGACCCTCCTGGTAGCGGACATCGCCCGGACGACGTCCTGGTACACCGACGGGCTCGGCTTCATCAGCCTCTTCGCCATCCCCGGGCCGGACGGGCCGGTGTTGGTCCACTTGCGACGGTGGCAGTTCCAGGACCTGCTGGTGCGTGCCGCTCCGGCCCCGGTCACGACCGGTACCGGGCTGACGCTGAGCTTCGCCGCGGCCGACGACGAGCTCGACGCGCTGGCCGCGCGGGCTCGTGGCCACGGCGGCGGCCGGGTCGACGGTCCCGCCGAGACGCCGTGGAACACGCGGGACCTGACCACGGTCGATCCCGACGGGAACGTGATGATCTTCACTGCCGCCCGCGCGCCCGACCGGCAGGACGCGGCGTTCAGCGAGCAGATGCACCGTTGGAACGCCGAGCAGGGTCTGGACCCCGGCATCCACTGAGCCCGGTGCTCCCGGGCGAGCCACCCGCCCCGCGGACCCTGTGGGGCTAGAGCACCAGGTCGAGCCGATACCAGGCGCCGGGCTTGCCGCCGACGTGGGCCGGGACGGCCGGGCCGACCGGGACGAAGGCCCGGCCCTGGTCAGCACCTTCCGGGACGCGACGTTCTGGCTCGCCGTCGCCGCCCGCACCGTGCGCAGCCCGTGCCGGGCGGCCGCCAGCCCGCACGGCACCCGGACGGCCCGCTGACCCGTCGAGGCGATGGATTGGGCATGCTGGGGGAGCGCGACGAGGAACAGGAGAACACCGATGACGATCGAGTCGTTCGCCCGGCTCCAGTTGCTGTTCGGTCCGTCGCCGGTGCATCGGCTGGAGCGGCTGAGCCGGCAGCTGGGCGGCGCGCAGCTGTGGGCCAAGCGGGAGGACTGCAACTCCGGCATCGCGTTCGGCGGGAACAAGACCCGCAAGCTGGAGTATCTGGTCGCCGACGCGCTGGCCAAGGGCTGTGACACGGTTGTCTCGATCGGTGGCGTCCAGTCGAACCACACCCGGCAGGTCGCCGCCGTCGCGGCCAGCGTCGGCCTGCGGTGCGTGCTGGTGCAGGAGTCCTGGGTGGACTGGCCGGACGCGGTCTACGACAAGGTCGGCAACATCCTGCTGAGCCGGCTCGCCGGTGCCGACGTGCGGCTGGTCCGGGCCGGGTTCGGGATCGGCTTCAAGGAGAGCTGGGAGCAGGCGCTGCGGGAGGTGGAGGAGCGCGGCGGCAGGCCGTACGCCATCCCGGCGGGAGCGTCCGACCACGAGCTGGGCGGTCTCGGCTTCGCCCGGTGGGCGTACGAGGTGTGCGAGCAGGAGCGGGAGCTCGGCGTCTTCTTCGACACGATCGTCGTGTGCTCGGTGACGGGCAGCACCCAAGCGGGGATGGTGGCCGGCTTCGCCGCCCTCGAGCAGGCCGGACAGCGCCCGCGGCGGGTACTCGGCATCGACGCGTCCGCGAAGCCCGACGAGACCCGGGAGCAGATCGACCGCATCGCCCGCCGGACGGCTCGGCTCATCGGCGTCGAGGGCGAGCTGAGCGACGACGCCGTCGAGCTCGACGCCCGCTATCACGCCGGCGTGTACGGCATTCCGGACGAGCAGACCCTCGACGCGATGCGCCTCGCCGCCCGGACCGAAGGCATGATCACCGACCCCGTGTACGAAGGTAAGTCGATGGCGGCGCTCGTCGACCTGGTCACCCGCCGCGAGATCGCAGCCGACGCCACCGTGCTGTACGCGCATCTCGGCGGCCAGCCGGCGCTCAACGGTTACAGCGCCCTGTTCTCCTGACCGGGGCCGAGGAGGTGGGCATGGCGGGTCCGCGGGTAGCCGTCGTCGGCAGCGGCGTGGCCGGCGCGGGCACGGCGTTCGCGCTGGCGGCCGGCGGGGCGGAGGTCGTGGTGGTCGACAGTGTGCTGCCCGGTCAGGCCACCGCGGCCGGCGCGGGGATCATCCAGCCGTGGTCGTCCAGTGCCACCGGGTCGGCGTATGAGCTGTACGCGGCGGGTGCGGCGTACTACCCGACGCTGATCGAGCGGCTCGCCGAGGTCGGAGTGCCCGACATCGGCTACCGGGTGACGGGCTCCCTCGTCGCACATGCCGATGCCGCCCGGCTCGACGAGGTCGAGCAGCGGCTGCGGCGGCGCACCGCCGGCGTCGCGGTCGCCGGCACGGTCGAACGACTCGGCGAACGGGACGCCCGCGCGCTGTTTCCTCCGCTGGCTCCGGAGCTCGCGGCGGTGTACGTGTCCGGCGGGGCACGTGTGGACGGGCGGATGCTGAGGTCCGGTCTGCTCGCCGGTGCTCGTCGGCTCGGTGCGGTTGTCGTGGACGCGCCCGCCCGTCTGGTGCCCACCCACACCGGCAGGTGCGCCGTGCACACGCCGGGCGGCGATGTCGGCGCGGACGTCGTCGTCGTCGCGGCCGGGGCCTGGGTGAACAGCGTCGTCGAGCCACTCGGCTACCGGCTCGCCGTCGAGCCGCAGCGCGGGCAGATCGCTCACCTCCTCCTCGAGGACCGCGAGACCGCTGACTGGCCGTCGGTCCTGCCGGTCGCCAGCCACTACATCGTCGCGTTCGACGCCGGCCGGATCGTGGTCGGCGCGACCCGGGAGACCGGCAGCGGCTTCGACGCGCGGGTCACCGCCGGCGGGGTGCACGAGGTGTTGAGCAATGCGCTGGCGCTCGCGCCCGGACTCGCATCCGCCTCGCTGATCGAGACCCGCGTGGGTCTGCGCCCGCTCGCCGGTGAGCACGGCCCGTTCCTGGGGCCGGTGGCCGGCCATCCCACCGTGTTCGTCAACGCCGGGTTCGGGCCCGCCGGCCTGACCATGGCGCCGCTGGCGGGTGCGGCACTGGCCCAGCTGATCCTCACCGGCTCCACCGACCTCGATCTCAGCGCCTACGCGCCGCCTGAACGGTCGCGGGAACGCTGACGGCCGCGTCGCGCCGCGGTTCGGCCGCGCCCGGTCTATGTGGACAGCGGGTCGGCGTGCCGGTGGGCCACCTTCCACTCGCCACCTTCGCGTCGGTAGACCTGGGTCGCGCGGAGGGTGTAGGTGCGTGGGGCGCCGTCGACGGACACGGACGTGTGCTCGAGGCCGACGGTGAATGCCATGTCACCGAGGACGTCGTACGCCTGAAGCTCGAACCCGTACGAGGTGCAGTCCGAGAAGCTTCGTTCCAGCAGGGAGAAGAGCTCGTCGACCTCGCGCTGCCCGTAGGCGTTGCGCCAGGCGCCGCAGACGCTGACCGGCTCGCTCCCGGACCAGATGGCCCGCCGCGGCCCCGCATCGCCGTTGTGCAGGGCGAGCTCCGCGTCGTAGAGCGTGGTCTCGACCCATACCAGGAACTCGTCGCGTCCCGCCATCCCGCGAGCATCCTCCGCAGTCGGCGGTCTCATCCGGGAAACCGCCAAGTCCCGCGTGCCGCCGTCCGGTCGACCGGACGGGCCGATCGCCGGGTGGCGGGCAGGATAGGTGCCCTTGGACAGGTCGACGAGGACGAGGTCGTTCCCGAAGGGATCGCGGACCACCGCGGCCCGCCCGACCGGTATGTCGGACGGTGCGGCGACGAGGTCGCAGCCGTGACCGGCCAGGAACCCGACTGCATCGTCGACGCTGTCGACCAGCCAGTTCGGCTCGTACCTCTGCCGGGTGGTCAGCACCAGCTCGCTGTCCCCGTCGGGGAGTTCGAGTCCGACCTGGCCGACCGCGTCGTTGCGCCACTTCACCCGGTGGCCCAGCAACCCGGCGTAGAAGCGCAGACCGGTGTCGAGGTCCGGCACCGGCACGGTGACCGCATCGACCCTGCGGAACATGTCACCACCCTCGCGGTCGGGTCATCGAGTGGACGGTGCCGAAGGGAGCGTCGGCCGTGGGGTCAGGGTGGTGGGTCGGGGTCGCGGTGGAGGCCGGCTTCGACGGCGACCAGCGCCGCCTGGGTCCGAGAGCCAGAATGGCCACCAGTAGCCGGCACCTTCGTCGGTCGGCAGCGGCGTGGGGTCGCGGGTGAGCAGCCACAGTCCGGTGACGGCAGCGTTGACGAGCACGGCGAGGGTGAGGTGCAATCGCCAGGCCGGGTCCCGCCAGCCCCTCCGCTGCGGCTGCTCAGGCTCTCCGGTCCGGCCGGGCAGGTCGCCGGTGAGCGCGGCCAGTTCGGCGCGGGTGCTGGCCGCGTATGCGGCCGCACTGCGCTCCAGCAACTCGTCCATGCCCAGCCTCCCGGCGCGGCAGTGCTCCTCCAGTGCGGAGATCGCCGCTTCCCGCTCGACGTCGCCGACCCGAACGTCCTCGTCCGTGTCACGCCCATTCTCGCCGTCCGGCCAGTGCGCCGGAACCGTCCACAGCCTGGGCTCCCGCGGCCGGCCACCGCACCCCGGACTGGCGCATCGGCTGCATCTTCACCGGCAGCCGACACCGCGGCGCCGGCGTCGCCCGCGCCGCCGTAGCCGGCACCCTGGAGGCGATCCGGGCCAACGGGGGCGGCGTCGTCGAGGCGTACCCCGAACAGGTCGAGGGACGCCCGCCGCAACGGGGCGGCTATCGCCACATCGGACCGGAGACCCTGTTCGAGGAGTTCGGGTTCGTGCGGGACCGGCGCATCGCCAAGTGGCGGTGGGTCATGCGCTTCGACCTCACCGCCTGATCGCCGCTCGAGATCTCTGCAGACGGCGCCCGCCTCCCGCTCCCGAGCAGCGGGTCGGTGCCGCCCTGACCGGTGTGCGGGAGGTCGTTGAAGGTAATCCCGGTGGACGTGTCGGATCGGAGCGGGGCCGTTCGTGGCCGGGGTACGCGGCTCCACACCGGGGCTGCGGTCCCCGATCCGAGGAGATGGTCCGGATGCAGCGCCCGGGTTCCGTGCTCGACGACACCGCCCGTCGCCTGTACCGGCTCGTGGAGCCGATCCACCTGGTCACCTACTTCTCCGACGAGCCCGACGACGCGCTCATGGCGCTCGGCCTCCGCAACACCTGGGACGCCTACTTCGCCGGCCGGGCCGCGCCGCTCGGCCGGGTGCCGGCAGAGGTGGTCCATGCGATCTTCTACAACTTCGCCGACGGCGAGGTCGCCCGGCACATCCCCCGCGTCTGGGACATCACCACTCCCGAGGCGGCGCTCGCGGCGCGCGAGCAGGGCAGCGCGGCGGCGCTGAGGCGGATTCTCGGTGACGTCGCCGACGGCCCCGGTCTCGCCCGCGCCGCCGACCTCGCCGTCCAGGCGGCGACGAGTGCTCCGACCGAGGGACGGCCCTTGTACGCCGCGCTGCGGGCGCTCCCCGTACCCCAGGAGCCCGTCGCCCGGCTCTGGCACGCGGCCACCCTGCTCCGCGAGCACCGCGGGGACGGTCACAACGCCGCCCTGGTGACCGAGGGCATCGGCGGGACGGAAGCCCACGTGCTCCACGCGCTCTCCGAGGGCATCCCCGCGGCGCGCTTCGGCCGGGTCCACCACCTCCCGCCGGCGCGGCTGGCCGCAGTCGTCGACGGGATGCGGGCCCGGGGCCTCGTCGACGCCTCCGGCTGGCTCAGCGACACCGGCCGGGAGACCAAACAGCGGATCGAGTCGCTCACCGACGACCTCGCCGCGGCGGCGTACGCGAGCCTGGAGCCGAGCGAGTTCGACCAGCTCATCGCCGACCTCGAGCCCATCTCCGCAGCGGTCGACGCCGCCGGCCGGTAGCGTCGGGATCGGCCCTCCTTTGCCTTGCCCGGGAAACGCCCCTAGAGCCCCGCGTCAGAAGTCCTCGCACCGCTTCCCGGCGCCCAGACGACGGCCGGCGGCGTTGTCGTCGCGGCCGATACAACCCCGGTATCGGCCACTTCTCGGCCTTGCCGGACGCTGTCTGGACACCGGGAACCGGCACGAAACCTCTGACGCGGGGCACTAGTCCCAGGACAGGAGGGCGCCGCGGGGGTCGAAGGTGGCCCTGGGTCCCCAGGTGATCTCCCAGCGGTTGCCTTCCGGGTCGGCGAAGAACGCGGAGCGGCCGCCCCAGGGCCGGTCCGTCGCCTCGGCGATCGCCGTCGCGCCGGCCGCCACGGCCGTCGCGAACGCCGCGTCGACGTCGTCCCGGCTGTCGACCGTGCAGGCCAGGGTGAAGCCGGACCATCCGGTCGGATAGGGGCTGCCGGGCGCGGCCTCGTCGGTCAGATCGCCCACCGGGAAGAGCGCCAGCAGGACGCCGCCGAGCAGGAATCCCGTCCAGGTCTCGTCGCTGACCGGCTCCTCCCGCCAACCCAGCGACCGGTAGAACGAGCGCAGCACCCCCATGTCCCGCGCGCCGAGCGTGACGATGGACAGCCGGGCGGGAAGCTGGGTCATGCCTCGAATCCTGCCAGAGCCGGTGGCGGCGGGACGGAGTTCATCGGCCCCGATCCGCGGAGGAGTAACCATTGGCGACGATGCGGGGAACGGACGCCTGGTAAAGGCTGGGATCGGTGGGAGCGACCGTTCCCAGCCCGTCCACATACCGGTTGAGCATGCAGAATGCCGCCGCGATGAGGACGGTGTCGTGCAGTTCCACATCGGTGGCACCCTCGACCCGCGCGGCGTCGATCAACTCGGGTGTCACCGCCTGCCCGGTCTGCTGCACAGCCGCGGCGATCCGCAGCAGGGCCCGCAGCTTCGGGGAGATGGGTGCGCTGTCGGGGTCGGCGCAGACCTGCTCGACCAGGCGCATGCCGGCGTCCAACTGCGCCGCGGCAAAGGCGGAATGGGAGTTGCGGCAGA
Source organism: uncultured Actinomycetota bacterium (assembly GCA_963728945.1). Lineage (GTDB taxonomy): Bacteria > Actinomycetota > Actinomycetes > Mycobacteriales > CADCTP01 > CADCTP01. The sequence continues at coordinate 128,494 of CAVSMA010000002.1, forward strand.
ACGTGCACAGCGGCGCTCGGGCCAAACGTCGCCATGCTGGGCGGGCGGCGGCGCCGTCAGTCGGGGATGGCGATGGTGGTAGTCACGCGGGCGAGGCTGGGGGTCGGGGGTACGGAGGCGAAGCCGAAGCTGACCGGCGGTCGGATCGGGGCCAGTGTGCCCAGTGGGCTGCCGGACCAGGTAGCGGTCAGGTCTCCCATCGTGTGCAGGTCGTGGACGCCGTACCACTCGGTGCGGCCGTTGCCGGCGGTGCCGCAGGTGCGTAGGCCGGCCAGCCGGGCCGGCAGGTCCATCAGGCCGACCCAGGCCGGTGCGGCCGCCAGCCGGGCGGGCAGGGCGTGCAGCAACCAGCCCAGTGACGATCGCCGGCCGGTGCGCGCGTGCAGGTTCAGCGGACCCGCGGTCACTGTCCAGCTGACCGGGTCGGGCCGGCCGACCGTGACCGGCACCAGCGTGATCTGGTCGAAGGTGTAGGTGGTGGCGATGAACTCGGCCACCGCCGGTTGCGGCGCGAGCAGCAGCCGGTGCCCGTCCGGGTGCTCGACCATGACGTCGGAGACGGGCCCGAACGGCGACCGCGGCCAGTGACCGACGACCAGCCGGGTGCCCGAGGACGTGCCGACCCCCAGGATCCAACCGTCGAAGCGCACCCGCACCCGCGCCACCGTAACGTCCGTAGCCCTCCGGCTCGGCACCCTGTCACCACGCGTCGGGGTGCTTGAGCGCTAGGGGATCGGATCGCCGTGGTATTCGGCGACGATGTCGTGTTCGGCCAGTCGGGCCAGCCACCGCTCGTCGGCCTCCGGCTCCGATGCGGCCCGGTGCAGGCCCGGCGGCACCCGTCCGGCGAGGAGCTCGAGGATCCCGCACGCCAGCGGGACGGAGACCAGCCGGGGCGTGGCGTCCTCGATGTCGGTGCCTTCGGCGTCGAGCACGTACTCGCCGGTCCAGCTGCGTTCACCACCCCAGCGGATCTCCAGCTTCACCGACATCACCACCCGGTCGTGGTCGGACGGCGAGGTGGGATACCGCTCGGCGAGCCCGGCGGCCAGGTCGGTGAGGCGCTGGTCGTCGGCGCCGGCCAGCTCGCCGAACAGGTCCTGCCAGGCTGCGCTCCAGCCGTCGAGGCGCATCGTGCCGCGGCTGAAGGTTTCGAGCGTCCAGGTGTCCGGGATCCCGTACGCCGACACGTACGGGAGACTGTCGCGGTTGGGGTAGACCTCGAACGCTTCCCCGGCGACGGTGACCTGCTGGACCGCCTCCCACGGGCGGTCCACGTCCACGACCCGCCCGCCCTGGATGTCCCGGGCCGGCGTGAGCAGCGCGGTGAGTACGCCGCGCGGGGCCCAGCTGAATCGGTAGCGGAAGGCGTTCGGCTCGGCCGGGTTGGCGCCGCAGTACGAGGTGAATCGCACGGTGGCCGGGCCGGCGCCGGCCAGCTGGCGGGCCGCCCCTACGAGTCGGTGCGCCAGCAGGTGGTCGATGCCGGGATCCAGGCCGATCTCGGTGAGTACGACGAGGCCGCGGGCCGCGGCCGCGCCGGCCTGCTCGGCGATGCCGGGGCTGAGATAGCTGGAGCAGGCGAAGTGCGCGCTGTGCCCGGTTGCCAGCTGCAGCAGACCGGGATGCTCGGGCGGCGGGAGCATGGACACCACGAGGTCGCCTTCGGCCAGCTCCGTCCCGAGCGCCTCGGCGGTGAACGCCCGGGTCGCCGCGCGGCCGTCGAGCCCGAGCGTGGCCAGCCGGCGGCGGGCCTTCTCCTCGGTACGCCCCCAGAGCACCGTGTCGGCCCCGGCGCAGACCAGGCCGAGGCCACTGCCGGTGGACATCCCGGTCCCGATCCAGTGCACCCGTCCGGTCGCCGGCACCAGGGCGGCGGAGTCAGTCATCGGTGCCGTCCAGCGCCGCGACGGCCTCTTCGAACCGCGCGCGGCACCGGACCCACACCGGGTCATCGGGCAGTGCGCGCAGATAGGGGGTCAGGTCCGCGGAGAACGCGGCGCTGGACTCGCGCGGCAGCAGCGAGGGCAGGTTGTCGATCGCCAGCACGTCCAGCACGGGCGGCTCGGCGCGCAGCCGGCGTACCGGCTCGGCCCAGGTGGTGATCTTGTCGTTGACCGGGAGCCGGTTGGCGTCCGAGGTGACGTCGTTGGTGACGTCGGAGACGGTCCGCAGCGTGCGGTCGGCCCGGTCCAGGTCGGCCGTGGTCAGGAACGGGGGCCCGGGGTGGTCGGCGACGATCGTGTTGACCAGGATGTCGTGGCCCAGCAGCGCGTCGCGGTCGAGCTCGCGGGTCTCCTCGACGTCCCAGGCGGTGGTGGGCATCCCGGCCACCGCGAAGGCGTCGAGGGCGCCGCGCCCGGACCGGCCGAGCGCGCCGATGACCAGCGCGCGGGCGGATCCGGAACTCTCGCGCAGCCGGGCGTCGAGCTCCGGTCGGGTCGTCGAGCGCAGCGGCCGGTCGAGCTCGCCGCGGTGCTGCAGGACGGCCAGCGCGGCACCGGCGTACCCGGCCCAGTAGCCGAAGGCGACGAGCCGGCGGCCGTTGCCGTCCACCATCGCCTCGAGGTCCAGCAGCGTTCCGCCGCCGGCGACGAACCGCCGCAGCACCTCCCGGCCGCCCGCTTGCCCCTTGTACGCGTGACCGAAGAAGACGTGCGTGTGCCGCAGCAGCCAGGTCTGTGCCGACGGCTCCTTCAGTCCGAGCACGACGGCGTCCGCCGGCGCATCGGGCCAGCTGCCGGCCGGGACGATCCGGCAGCCGGCCGCCGCGTAGCCCGCCACCGGCGAGGCGCGCTGCGGGGCCTCCTCCACGGTGACCGCGATGCCACTGCCGACCAGCGCGGCCGCGTCACCGGGCACGACCGGGGCGCGCTCCTCGACCGCCGAAGCCTCCTGACGCAGCCACAGATGGAGGCCGTCAGCCATGTCGTCGTCTCCCGTCCGTCCACATCGGCGCGTGGAACGCACCGGCCCAGTCACCCACATTGTCGCCGACCCGAAGCTCCAAGCCTGCTTGATGACGATCTCTGTCTCCACAGTGCGAGGTGGTCCGGGCGGGACCGGTTGTGCGGCCGCGGGATCATGGCGGCGTGAGCTGGCAGTGGGATCCGTCCCTGTACGAAGGCGCCGCGCCGCACTACGCCCGCGGGCGGGTCGCCTACCCGCGGGCCCTCCCGGACCTGCTCGCCGCCGAGCTCGGCCTCGACGGGTCGGGCCGGCTGCTGGACGTGGGCTGCGGCCCGGGCTCGCTGACGCTGCTGCTGGCGCCGCTGGTCGCCGAGGCGACCGGGGTCGACGCCGACCCGGGCATGATCGCCGAGGCCGAGGACCTCGCCGTACGGGCCGGGCTGCGCAACGTGCGCTGGCAGGTGCTGCGGGCCGAGGATCTGCCCGCCGGGCTCGGGACGTTCCGGCTGGTCACGTTCGCCCAGTCCTTCCACTGGATGGACCGCGACCGGGTCGCGGCAGTGGTGCACGGCATGCTGGGGCCCGGCGGGACCTGCGTGCACGTGCACGCCACCACCCACGAGGGCGTCGACTCGCCCGGCCCGCTGCCGCACCCGGAGCCGCCGCGGGCCGCCATCGCCGAGCTCGTCCGCAGCTACCTCGGTCCGGACCGGCGCGCCGGGCAAGGAGTGCTGCCCGGCGGCACGCCCTCCGGCGAGGAGGGCATCTACCGGGCCGCCGGCTTCTCCGGCCCCCGCCGTCTCGAGCTGCCCGGTCAGCTGGTCGAACGCGGCGCCGACGAGGTGGTCGCCGCCGTCCTGTCCCTGTCCGGCTCCGCGCCGCACCTGTTCGGTCCCCGCCTCGCCGAGTTCGACGCGGACCTGCGCGCGCTGCTCCGCGACACCAGCCCGACCGGCGTCTTCAGCCAGCAGATGCGGGAGATCGCCGTCGACCTCTGGACCCCCTGACCCGTCGTCACACGCCCAAACGCGCGACGCCTGCGGCGGTGGGTGGGCCGGCCGCCACGCCGACCAGGTCCCCGTCGTGGCCGGGCACGCGGGCGGCCCGATCCATCTGGTCGGCTTTCTCCGGAGGCGGCGCGCCCCCGCCGTGACGGCGGCGCGCGCATTTCGGTGGTCCGATCCGGGGTGCGCGGGCGAGCATGTCCGCGTGGTCAGGAGTCGGGTGTGAGGCTGCCGCTGCAGGGCGGGCTGCCGCCGGCGGACGCGGTCGCCGGCGCGGTCGTGGAGATCGCCTGTGACGAGTCCGGGTTCTCCGGCACCAACCTGCTCGGCTCGGCCACGCCGGTGATCACGCATGCCAGTGTCGACCTGCGCGCCGGCGAGGCGGCTGAGCTGATCGCGGCACTGCGGTCCGGGTTCCGGTGCTCGCTGGAAGAGGTCAAGTCCGGGCAGTTCCTCCGCGGCCCGGGAGCGGGTGCGGCGCTGGCGGGGTTCCTGGCGGCGCTGAGCGGCCGGGCGCACGTCCACCTCACCGACAAGGAGTTCTTCCTCGTCACCCGGATCGTCGACCTGCTGCTCGTCGAGCCGTCCTACGCGGCCGGCACCCGGCTGACCCAGGACCTCCGCCCGGCCGCCCTCGCCCTCTACCGGGCCGGGCGTTCGGCCGGCCCCGACTGGGACGCCTTCCTCGCGGCCTTCGTCGAGCTGGTCCGGAACAAGCGGCGGCGGCAGCCGGATCGCCAGCTGCTGGATCGCTTCTTCCGGTCACGCGATGCGCTGGTGCGCGACGGGCTCGGGGCGCCGGCGGAGCGTGTGCTCGACGAGCTCGACCGGGCCCGGGTGTGGGCTGTGCTGACCAGGATCGCGGACCACGACCGGTCGATCCCGCCGCCGCTGGAGCCGATGCTGCCGGCGCTGGCCGAGACGGTGTTGTTCTGGAGCGGCGGCCGGCGCCAGGTGCTGGTGATCCACGACGAGCAGAGCGCGCTGACCGCGGGCCGGTTGCGGCGCCTGCAGCAGGCACTGGCCGGCGGCACCGGACAGGACGGCGCCGGGAGGTTGCCCGCCGGGGTCTCACCGCTGGCCGGCCTGGTGACCGTCGACTCCCGGGACGACCCGCGGGTGCAGGTGGCCGACCTGCTGGCCGGGGTGGCCCGGCGGTGGCCGGCGGCGGTCGACGACGGCCCGATGCGGCAGTTCCTGTCCCCGACCTCCCTGCGCGACCTCCGGCGATGACGGCCGCGGGCCCGGGCTGCCGGCGACGCGGACCCTGACGCCGGTATCTGCGGTGCCGCCGGTGGCTCTGAGGTGCAGAGGCTCTGCCGCTCGGCGGGCCTGCGGGGCTGGAGGACGAGATGATCGGCAGCTATCGGGAGACTCCCGCCGCTGAGCCGGCGGAGCAGCTGACCGTCGGGTCGATCGAGGCCGTACGGGGGACCTTCGCGGCGATCGACAGCACCGTCGGGACGGTCACGGCGGACTGCCGGACCGTGGCCGGGACGCTGTCCGACCTCAACGACGCGCTGGGCACGATCTCCCAGGGCAGCGGGGTGAGCCAGCAGTGGGGCGGGTTCGGCCTCATCGGCCTGCCGATCATGGGCGCCATCAAGGCGGTCAAGGGCGTCGCCGGCCAGTACGTCAAGCAGCAGACCGGCACGCCGCTGGCGACCTGGACGGAGCTGGTGGCCAACTCGACCGCGCAGGTCGAGGCGTACCTGTCCGGGCTCGGGACGGTGACGGACCTCGCCCGGCGCCACTCGGCCACCGCCGGCGCCGAGGTCGATCCGCGGCAGGCCGGCGAGGACGAGGAGGTCCTGCGCGCGGTCCGCTGGCAGACCCAGGCGTGGAAGCAGGTCCTCGGCCGGGTGGCGCAGCTCGGCCGGCTCGTGGACGCGATCCTGGCGGCCGACGTCGGCGAGGAGCCGGAGCCGGCGGAGCAACCCGCCCCGCCCAGGCTGGCCGGGTTCTCCGGCTCGGTGCAGCGGCGGATCAAGGAGGTGCAGGGCCGGACCACCGAGCGGTCGGGCGACCTGCGCCAGTGGGTGCTGCAGCCGTTCGTCGACCTGCACGACCGCGTCCGGCAGCTGCCCGCGCTCACCGACCGGCTCGCCGGCGAGGTGGCCTTGCTGGAGGTCCTGCTCGAGCTGGAGATCGTCGAGCTGCGGGTCTGCCAGGGCGAGATCCCGCCGGCCCAGGCGAGGATCGTCCGCCTCCGGGTGGCGGCCAGCGCGCTGCTTCCCGAGCTGGCCCGGCGGCTCGCCGACGCCCGCCGGACGGCCGCCGACTACGCGACCTATCTCGACCGGCTGGACCGTGGTCGGCAGGCCGGGGAGGTCACCGAGCAGGCCTACGCGGTGCTGGCCGAGGAATACCGGCAGGGTCTGCAGCAGGTGCGGGCGCAGCTGGCCGCGCTGGACGCGGAGGCCGACCGGTGGCGGCGCGACGGCCCCGGGCTCCTGCAGGCGTGCGGGGAGTGGGTCACGGTGGAGCTGAGCGTCGTCGCCGCCCGGCGGCTGGCCGAGCAGCGACAGGCGACCGACGACCGCGCCGAGCTGCTGCTGCGGGAGCGGGCCCGGCTGGCCGAGGCCGGCCGGCTCCTGGCCGCGCTGTAGTCGCGTCAGTCCCGCGACCGTGCCTGCCACATCTCGCGGGTCATCTCGTACTCGACCTCGCCCTGGCCGGCATCCGGCAGCAACTCCTCCCAGGGCGGGAAGTACGTGCGGACGTACCGCATGCCGATGGCCTCCATCACCCCGCGGGAACCGGCATTCGCGGCCATGGTCTGCGCGATCACCCGGCTCTGCCCGACGGAGTCGAAGGCGTGCCGCACCAACGTGCGGGATGCCTCGCTGGCCAGGCCCTGCCGCCAGTAGCGACGGACGAGGCGGTAGCCGAGGTCGCAGACGGTGAGGTCGTCGGGCTGGTCGGGACCGTGCGCCGGCGGCAGCATCATCAGCCCGACGAACTCGCCCTCGTCTTCCCGCTCCGGTGGCGTCGTGCCGCGCGCGCCGCCGCCGGACCCGAACGCCATCCAGTAGCCGAGGCCGTCGACCCTGTCCGCCAGCGCCATCCGCCGGGCATGCGAGGCGGCCACCTCGTCCCTGGACCGTGCCCGCCCCGAGATGTACCGGAGCACCTCCGCATCGGAGTCGAGCCGGACCTCGAGGTCGAGATGCCGGTCCGCCAGCGGGACCAGCAACAGGCGCGCGGTGCGCAGAATTGGCTGCGCCATCCAAGACATTCTTGTCGGAAATGGACCGGTTGTCCAAGTCGCAGCGGGTCGGGCCGGCAGGTACCGCTCGGTAACACCGGCGGGTAGCCTCGACTCCTCAGAGCCCGTCCCTCCAGCCGAGGTGTTGCGATGACCGCCGCCGACAGCAGGTCGCTCAAGACGGACCAGGATCAGGACGAGACGACGCGGGCGGCCGAGCCGGCCGCGGTCTCCGAACGGGAGGCGCGGCAGACGGCCGAAGCCGCGCGGGAGGCCGAGTGGCGCAAGCCGAGCTTCGGCAAGCAGCTGTTCCTCGGCCGGCTGCGGCTGGACCTGATCGATCCGTGGCCGACCCCGTCGGCGGAGAGCGTGGCCGAGGCCGAGCGGTTCGTCGCGCGCGTCGCCGAGTACGCGGAGGCCAACATCGACAACGCGCAGATCGAGCGGGACGCCTTCATCCCCGACGAGGTGCTGCGCGGCCTCGCCGACCTCGGCGCGTTCGGCATGAAGATCGACAAGAAGTACGGCGGCCTTGGGCTGTCCACCCACGGCTACTGCCAGGCGCTGACGATGCTCGCCTCGGCCAACTCCTCGGTGAGCGCGTTGCTGTCCGCGCACCAGTCGATCGGCGTGCCGCAGCCGTTGAAGCTGTTCGGCACCGAGGAGCAGAAGAACCGGTTCCTGCCGCGGCTCGCCGCCGGCGAGATCTCCGCGTTCCTTCTCACCGAACCGGACGTCGGCTCCGACCCGGCCCGGCTGGCCACCACGGCCGAGCCGGTCGACGGCGGCTATCGGCTCAACGGGCTGAAGCTGTGGGCGACCAACGGCACGGTCGCCGACCTGCTCGTCGTCATGGCGCAGGTGCCGCGGTCGGAGGGGCATCGCGGTGGCATCACCGCGTTCGTGGTCGAGGCCGACTCGTCCGGCATCACCGTCGAGCGGCGCAACGCCTTCCTGGGCCTGCGCGGCCTGGAGAACAGCCTCACCCGCTTCCACGACGTCTTCGTGCCGGCCGAGAACGTCATCGGCCGCGAGGGCCAGGGCCTGAAGATCGCGCTGACCACGCTGAACACCGGTCGGCTGTCGCTGCCGGCCGTGTGTGTGTCCGCCGGCAAATACTGCCTGCGCGTCGCCCGGGAGTGGAGCGGCGCCCGGGTGCAATGGGGCCGGTCGGTCGGGCAGCACGAGGCGATCGCGGCCAAGATCGCCTTCATCGCCGCGACGACGTACGGGCTGGAGGCCATGCTGACGCTCTCCTGCCTGCTCGCCGACGACGAGAGCAACGACATCCGCATCGAGGCCGCGCTGGTCAAGCTGTATGCGTCGGAGATGGCGTGGCGGATGGCGGACGAGACGCTGCAGATCCGCGGCGGCCGCGGCTACGAGACCGCGGAGTCCCTGGCCGCCCGCGGCGAGCGGGCGACGCCGATCGAGCAGGTGCTGCGCGACCTGCGCATCAACCGGGTGTTCGAGGGGTCGACGGAGATCATGCATCTGTTCGTCGCCCGGGAGGCGGTCGACGCGCACCTGGCGGTGGCCGGCGACATCATAGACCCGGACGCGACCGTGGGCCGCAAGGCTAGGGCCGGCGTCAAGGCCGGTGGCTTCTACGCCCGCTGGCTGCCCGCGCTCGCGGTCGGCAAGGGCCAGCTGCCCCGGGGATACGCCGAGTTCGGCCCGCTCGCCACGCACCTGCGCTATGTCGAGCGGGCGTCCCGGCGGCTGGCCCGGGACACGTTCTACGGGATGGCCCGCTGGCAGGGCCGGATGGAGCGCAAGCAGGCGTTCCTCGGCCGGGTGGTGGACATCGGCGCCGAGCTGTTCGCGATGTCGGCCGCGTGCACGCGTGCCCGCGCGGAAGGGACGGCCGAGGGCTGGGAGCTGGCGGACCTGTTCTGCCACCAGGCCCGGGTTCGCGTCGACGCGCTGTTCACCGCGCTCTGGGACAACAGCGACGCCCGGGACGCCGCCGCCGCGCGGAAGGTGCTCGACGGGCGCTACGCCTCGCTGGAGGCGGGCATCCTCGCGCACGACGACGACCGCCCCTGGGTCGCGCCCTGGTCGACCGGTGCGAGCCAGGCCACGGACGTCCGCCGGCGACTCCGCCGCTGACCGTCGCCGGCGGGGCCGGCCGCATACTTGCGCGATGCCGTTCGAGTATTCGCTGCGGGTCAGGTACATGGAGGTCGACGCGCAGGGCGTCGTCTTCAACGGCTGGTACCTGACCTACCTCGACGAGGCGATGGCCGCCTTCCTCGGCGCCCGCGGCCTGCCGTACGCGGAGATGCTCGATGCCGGCTTCGACGTCCAGCTGGTGCATTGCGAGCTGGACTGGAAGGCCGGACTGCGCTGGCAGGACGAGGTTTCGGTCGCCGTGTCGACCGCCCGGCTCGGCCGCACCAGCTTCGCGCTGGACTTCGAGACCCGCCGGGACGGCGGTCAGGTCACCTGCAGCGCCCGGACCGTGTACGTGGCCGTGGCGACGGACGGGTCCGGTAAGCGCGACCTCCCGCCGCGACTGGTCGACGCGCTGGGCCCGCCGGCGCCGCTGCGGGCCGAGCTACCGCTGTAGCGCGTTTAGGTGGTAGCTTGGACGCGTGGGCATCGGGACGCTGACACTGGTCGGGGGACATCCGGCGCTGGACCTCGTCAACACCGCCGAGCGCGGCGCGGCGTCGGGGGACCACCTCGCGACTCCGGGGGACGTGGTGGTCTGGGCGCGGCGGGTCGGCATCGACCCCGGCACCCCGGACGAGGCCGCGCTGCGCCGGTTGCGCGCGCTGCGCGAGGCCGTGCACGCCGTCGTCCTCGATCGGCTCGGCCGGCCGCCGGCCGGCGTGGCGGCGGCGTTGGAGCTGCTGGATGCGCGGGCGGCGGCGGCCGCGACCCGGTCCCGGCTGCGGCCGGCCGGCACCGGGCTGCAGCGCAAGGTCGGCACCGACCCGGCGTACCGGGCCGAGGACCAGCTGGCGGTCGCCGCGGTCGACCTGCTGACCGGGCCGGACGCGGGCCGGATCAAGCGCTGCCCGGTCGAGCGGGGCGGCTGCGGCTGGGTGTTCGTCGACCGCAGCCGCAACTCGTCCCGGACCTGGTGCCGGATGGCGGACTGCGGCACGGCGGTCAAGGCGCGCCGGCTCACCGAGCGGCGCCGGCAGGCAAGGGCGCAGCAGTGACCGCGCTCGCCCCGGCCCGCGCGCCGGCGATCCGGCGGCCCGTGCCGGCGCTCGTCGCGCTGACGGCCGGCGCATTCCTCTACGTCACGACCGAGACTCTCCCGGTCGGGCTGCTCGACCCGATCGGCGCCGATCTCGGGGTGTCGGCGGCGCGGGTCGGCCTGCTCGTCACCGCGTACGGGCTGGTCGTGGTCGTCGCGTCGATCCCGCTGACCTACCTGACCCGGGCGGTGCCGAGGCGGGTCCTGCTCGGCACGCTGCTGGCCGGGTACGTCGCGTCCTCGCTCGGCTCCGCCCTCGCCGGCAGCTACGGCACGCTCGTGGCCACCAGGGTCGTGACCGCGCTGGGGCAGGCCGTGTTCTGGTCGGTGGTGGTGCCGGTCGCCGCCGGGCTGTTCCCGGCCGAGGTGCGCGGTCGGGCGCTGGCGGTGCTGTTCGGCGGCGTCTCGGTCGCGGCCGTGGTCGGCGTGCCGGTCGGCACCTGGGTCGGCCAGCATCTCGGCTGGCGATGGTCGTTCGTCCTGCTCGCCGCCGCCGGCGCGGTGGCGCTGGCCGCCCTCGCCGCGACGCTGCCGCCGGACGGCAGCCGGCTGGTCGACCCGGCCGGTCCGGGCAGCCAGCCGGACCGGCGCCGGTTCACGGCACTGATCGCGATGACAGCGCTCGCGACCACCGGCGCGTTCGCCTTCTTCACCTACCTCTCGCCGTACCTGACCGACGCGGTGGGACTGTCGGCCGGGCTGCTCAGCCTCGTGCTGCTGCTGCGCGGGCTCGCCGGCATCGGCGGCGTCGCGGTCGCCGGGCCACTGGTCGACGCGCGGCCGCGGCTGGCGATCGCGCTGCCGGTCGCGGTGCAGGCGGCGGCGCTGCTGCTGCTGGTCCACCCGCCCGGCCCAGTCGCCGCGGTGCTGCTCGTCGCACTGACCGGGTATGCGTTCGCGGCGTTCACCACCCCGCTGTCGACCCGGATCCTGCAGACCGCGCCGATCCGGGTGGACCTCGCGGTGTCCGGCTGCTCGACGGCGGTCAACGTCGGGATCACACTCGGGGCGCTGCTGGGCAGCGCGCTGCTGGACGGGTCCGGCGTGCGGGCGCCGGCGCTGGCCGGTGGCCTGCTCACGCTCGCGGCGCTGGTGCTGGCGGTGCTGGACCGGCCGCGCCGGGGCTCAGATGAGGAGCGCGACCGCCCCGCCTGACTTCCCGAGCACGTGCTGCAGGGCGGCGTCGGCCTCCGCGAGGGCGAACGTGGTGACGGGCGGCAGCGCCAGCGCGCCGGCCGCCTGCAGGGCGAGCGCCTGGGCGAGCTGCCCGGCGTCCGGCCGGACGATGAGGATGTCGTCGTCGGGGGAGTCACCGACTATCGAGACGAGCCGTCCGCCGGGGGACAACAGGTCGCGCACCGCGGCCGCGCCGCCCGGCGTGGCGTTGATCGCGAACCGGATGGGCTCGCCCGCCGCGGACTGCACGGCACGGCCCCAGTTCGGTCCCGCCGGTCGACGACCTCGGCGACTCCGGCGGCGGCGAGGCGGGACGCGCTGCCCCCGGCCGTCGCCACCACCCGGGTGCCGGCATGGGGGAGCGCGGTGGCGATCCATCCGCCCATGACTCCGCCTGCGCCGTGCACGAACGCGGTGTGCCCGCGGTGCTGTCCAGCGCCTCGACCGCCTGCACCGCCGTTAGTGCCGGCACCGGGAACACGGCCGCCTCCGGCCAGTCCAGCGACGTCGGCTTCTCGACGATCCAGCCGACCGGCACGACGAGGTGCTCGGTCCAGGCCGCGCCCTCCCGGAACGGGTAGGTGTGCGTCAGGACCGGACGGCCGAGCTCGATCGAACGCTGGCTCGACCTGGCGCGAACGGCGGTGGGATGGGCGGCGGCCGAGCAGGGGTACGACGTTCCGTGTGAGTTCCACGGAGGACGACCTCGCCGCGATCGGTTCTCCCGATACCGCGGGAAGCAATGAGCCCATCGACGTACTGCTGCGGGAGGCGCACCTCGTCGGGCCGCACCAGGTCGCCGGTCTGCTGCGCCGGCACGCGGCCGCGCTGGGACTCACCGATGCGCTGGCATACCTGGCAGACCTGCAGCAGACGGTCCTGATGCCGGTGGTGGAACCGGCCGGCCCCGGTCTGGACCGGCAGCTGAACCCGCTCGGCGTCGACTCGACCCTGGCCGGCCGCTGCTACCAGCACCTGGAGATGGTCCAGCAGCCGACGATGGAGGGCATCCGGGTGTGGATGCCGCTGCTCGAGGGAGCGGAGCGGCTCGGCGTTCTCGGCGTCACGGTCGCCGCGGCGGCCGACCTGGAGCGGGACGGCGGGTGGCTGACGACCCAGCTGCACCGGTTCGCCGCGGTCGCCGCGGAAGTGATCATGTCGAGGATGCTGTACGGGGACACGCTCGTCCGGATCCGCCGCCGCCGCGAGCTCGGGCTGGCGGCCGAGCTGCAGTGGGGACTGCTGCCGCCGCTGACCTTCGCCTGCCCCGAGGTGACGGTGGCCGGCGCGCTCGAGCCGGCGTACGAGGTGGCCGGCGACTCGCTCGACTACGCCGTCGACGCCGGCAGCGCGCGGTTCGCCGTCTTCGACGGGATGGGTCACGGACTGCACAGCGCCCAGCTGACGGCGCTGGCCGTCGCCGCGTACCGCAACGCCCGGCGGGGCGACATGTCGCTGATCGACACCATCGAGGCGATCGATCTCGCCGTCAGCACCGCGCACCCCGGGTCGTTCGTCACCGCGGTGATCGCCCAGCTCGACACCGACACCGGCCTGCTCAGCTGGGTCAACGTGGGACATCCCGAGCCGATGCTGCTGCGCGATCGCCGGGCGGTCAAATCCCTGCGCAACATGCCGACCCTGCCGTTCGGGATCAGCCGCGCACTCGGGCGGGAGGTCGCCGTGCACGTGCGGACCGAACAGCTCGAGCCGGGCGACCGGCTGCTGCTCTACACCGACGGCATCACCGACATCCGCTCGCCGGACGGTGAGTTCTTCGACGTCCACCGGCTGCTCGACCTGCTCGCCGCCAACCTCGCCGCGCGCCTGCCCATCCCGGAGACCATGCGGCGGCTGATCCGTTCCCTGCTCGACCACCAGCAGGGCCCGCTCAGCGACGACGCCACGATGTTGCTGGTCGAATGGCGCAGCGGCAACGAGCGAACCGTGCTCCCGTCCTGACGGCGCGGTCAGCGCCGGGTGCTGCCCCGGCGCACGACGGGCCCGCGTGTCGCTCGGGCCCGTCGTGCGCGATGGTGGGTTCGAGGTGGCGCCGGCGGGTAGCCCGTCGTCATGGCATTCCAGGTGACCGAGGTGCAGAAGGCGCTCAAGGGCGCCGACTACCCGATGAACGGCGACCAGCTCGCCGACCTGGCCAGGTCGAACGGCGCCGGCCGGGAACTGGTCGATGCCCTGCGTGGCGTCGGGCAGGTCGACGGACCCAACGCGGTGATGAAGGAACTGAAGGGCGACCTGGGCGGCTCAGCCTGAACGACGAGCCTCAGCGCAGCCGGACTCCGTCCGGGGACCAGCTGGCGACCCGGGAGCACGGGACGACGGTGGACCGGCCGCCGGGTCAGAGGTCGAGCGGGAGGGCGACGAGCTCGGCCCGGGAGGCGACGCCGAGCTTGCTGAACAGGTTGCGCAGGTGGAAGTCGACCGTACGGGGGCTGACGAACAGCTGCGCGGCGGCGTCCCGGTTGGACAGTCCCTGCCGGACCAGCGTCGCGACCTGGCGCTCCTGCGGCGTCAGGTCGGTGGCGGTGGAGACGTCCCGGCGGCGGGCCGTCTCCCCGGATGCGCGCAGCTCCTGCGCGGCCCGCTCGGCCAAGGGGCCGGCGCCGAGCTCGTCGAACAGGGCGACGGCGGCGCGCAGGTGGTCGCGGGCGTCGACCCGCCGGCGGGCGCGGCGCAGGTACTCGCCGAAGGCGAGCTGCGTGCGGGCCCGGTCGGCCCGTCGCGGGGAGTCGGCGTGCGCGGCGAGCGCGCGCTCGAAATGGGCCTCGGCGTCGCTGCCGTCGGCGAGCAGCGCACGTCCGTGCTCCACGGCGGCCACGGCGGCCGGCCCGCCCGCGCCCGCCGCGAAGCCGGCTAGCTCGTCGACCCGGTCGCGGGCGAGGTCGAGGCGGCCGGCGCGGACGGCGAGGTCCAGCAGGTCGTAACCGGCCAGGCGGCGCACCGGCGGCTCGCTGATCTGCTCCAGGTGGTGCAGCGCGGTTGCCGGTTGCGCTGCAGCGCGCAGTCCGCGCGCCCAGTGCGTCAGGCCGAGCACGAGCCCGTCGGTGATGCCGATCGGATGCCTGCCCCGGATCTCCGCGACGTCCGCGAGATGGCGGTCGGCGGCGGCGTCCCCGCGCAGGGCGGCGACCAGGGCCAGCTCGGCGGTGGGCAGCGCGGTCAGCCCGGGATGGCCGGTGCTCGCGGCCAGCGGCAGCGCCTCGGCGGCGGCGCCGGCGGCCCTCGACCAGGCACCGGTCGCGAACTGGAACAGGAAGCCGCGGGTGAGCGCGTGCTCGGCCATGGTGAGCGCCCCGGCGCTGCGGGCCGCGGTCAGTTGCTGCTCGTGCAGCCGCAGCCCGCGCTCGTCGTCGTCGATCAGCATCGCGGCGATGCCGAGGTTCGGCTGCAGCACGTGGTCGTCCGGCGGGTCCGGGTCGGTTAGCGCGTACGCGGTCCGGAACGACCCGGCCGCGACGGCCCACTCCCGGCGGGCGACGGCGAGGAAGCCGTGCAGCAGAGCGTCCGCGGCCCGTACCCGTGCGGGCGCGTCGGGAGCCGGCGGCGGCACGAGCGCCGCCGGGTCGACCCGGCGGCCCGACCGCCCGCCGAACGCGGCCAGCGCCGCGGCCAGCATCGCCAGCTGCCGCGCCACCGCCTGGTCGGCGCCGGCGGCGACCTGGGCGGCCTGCAGGATCAGGTCGTAGCCGTCGTTGAGCGAGCGGGTGTTCCACTCGATCTGCCCCTGCAGGGTCAGCAGCTGCGCCCGCAGCAGCGGGTCGGTCACGTCGGCCGCCGCGGCGCTCGCCAGCGCCGTGGCCCGGGACGGATGCGCGCCGAGCCAGGCGGAGGACGCCGCCAGGTACAGCCGCCGTCCCCGGTCCGCGCTGTCGGCGGTGAGCTCCGCGGCGCGGGCCCACGCCGCGGCCGCCGCCTCGTGCCCACCGCGGCCGGCCGCGCGCTCGGCCACCGCGTCGAGGGCGCTGACCACCTCGGCGCCGGGGCGGTCCGCCGCGGCGGCAAGGTGCCAGGCGCGCCGGTCCGGGTCGCCGCCGAGCACCTCGGCCAGCGCCCGGTGGGCCGCCCGGCGCTGCGGGCTGGTGGCCGCCCCGTATACCGCGGACCGCACCAGCGGGTGGTAGAGGGCCAGGACGTCGCCGTCGACCTGCAGCAGGCCGGCCCGCTCGGCCGCCTCCAGGGCGTCGTCGCCGGCGCCGAGCCGGTCGGCCGCGTCCCGGACGACGGTCAGCCGGCCGGTGTCGTCGGCCGCGGCGGCGAGCAGGAACCGCTGCGCCGGCTCGTCCAGCCGCCGGTACCGGTCCAGGAACCCGCGCTCCACCCCGCCGGTGAGCGGCAGCGGCGCCGGCAGCGGCGCCCGGCCGGCCAGCTGGTCGGGCGAGAGCACGCCGGCCAGCTCGACCAGGGCGAGCGGGTTCCCGGCGGTGCCGGCCACCAGCTGGTCGCGCACGGCCGGATCGACCGCACCGCCGGCGCGCGCGGCCAGCAGCGCGGCGGCGGCGTCCCCGGCGACGCCGCCGATCACGACGGTCGGCAGGTCGGGTACCTCGAACCCGTACGCGTCGCCGTCCCGGGCGGCGAACAGCAGCGC
This sequence comes from uncultured Actinomycetota bacterium, assembly GCA_963728945.1. Taxonomy (GTDB): domain Bacteria; phylum Actinomycetota; class Actinomycetes; order Mycobacteriales; family CADCTP01; genus CADCTP01. Next base: position 144,612 of record CAVSMA010000002.1, read on the forward strand.
GATCCGCTCGACCTGCAGCCGGCGGGCCACGAACAGCAGCGCCGCCGACGAGGCGTCGTCGAGCCAGTGCGCGTCGTCGACCACGAGCAGGACCGGGCTGTCCTCGGCGGCGTCGGCGAGCAGGCTCAGCGTGCCGAGGAAGGCGAGGAACCGGTCGCCCTCGCCCTCGGCCGCGCCGAGCACCGCCCGCAGTGCGTTCCGCTGCGGGACGGGCAACGCCTCGGCCCGGTCCCGCAGCGGCCACAGCAGCCGCTGCAGCGCCGCGAACGCCAGCGGCGACTCCGACTCGACGCCGGAGGTGCGCAGCACCCGCATCCCGGTCGCGCCGGCCACCGCGTCGGCCAGCAGCGTCGACTTGCCCGAGCCGGCGACCCCGCTGACCACCAGCGACCCGCCGGACCCGGCGCGGGCCGCGTCGAGCAGCGCGGCGATCGCCGCCCGCTCCTCGTCCCGTCCGGCCAGCACGCGCTCGACCGTACGGCGGCCGGACCATCCCGGCGAAATCGCCGGTGCGACCGGGTGCGCCCGGCGGCGACGGTGGCGGAGCACCACGCACCGTCCGTGAGGAGGACACCATGGCAAGCCACGCCACCGTCGAACCGTCAGCGCAGCGGCACGGCGAACCCCGCCGCCCGTGGACGGTGTTCGGCCTGATGATCGCCGCCCAGATCATGGTCATCATCGACGTGTCCGTCGTGAACGTCGCGCTGCCGTCGATCAGCGGCGGCCTGCACCTGTCCGCGGCCGACTACCAGTGGACGGTCAGCGCGTACGTGCTGCTGTCCGGTGGGCTGCTGCTGCTCGGCGGGCGCATCGCCGACCTGCTCAACCGGCGGCGGGCGTTCCTGGCCGGCGTCGGGCTGTTCACCACCGCCTCGCTGGCGAGCGGGCTCGCGCAGAGCCCGATCGAGCTGATCGTGGCGCGGGCGGCGCAGGGAGCCGGCGCCGCGCTGCTCACGCCGGCCGCGCTGTCGATCATCATGACCGCGTACGTCGGCCGGCAGCGGCAGAGCGCGCTGGCCGTCTGGGGCACGGTCGGCAGCCTGGGCATCGCCGCCGGCGTGCTGTTCGGCGGTGCGCTGACCAGCGCCCTCGGCTGGCGGGCGGTCTTCTTCATCAACGTGCCCATCGGGGTCGCCGTCGTCGTCGGCACGCTGCGTGCCGTCGCCCGCGGCGGCTCGCAGCCGGGCGCGCTCCGCCGCCTCGACGTGCCCGGCGCGCTGACCCTGGTCACCGGGCTGCTGGCGCTGGTGTTCGGCATCGAGTCGACCCGTTCCGCCGGCTGGACCGCTCCCCGCACCGCGCTGGCCTTCGCCGCCGCGGCCGTGCTGCTGGTCAGCTTCGCCCGGCTCGAGCGCCGCGCCGCCGACCCGCTGGTGCCGCCGGCGACCTGGCGGATCCGGTCGCTGGTCTCCGCCTCGGCGGTGATGGCCGGTGTCACCGGCGTCGTCGTCGGCGCGATCTTCCTGTCCTCGCTCTACCTGCAGGACATCGTCGGCGCGTCCCCGATCGTGGCCGGGCTGGAGTTCCTGCCGCTGGCCGGCGCGATCACCGTCGCCGCCGCCGCGGCCTCGAAGGTCATCGCCCACCTCGGCGCCCGCCCGCTGATCCTCGGCGGCCTCGTGGTCATGGCCGCCGGTGTGCTCCTGCTCGCCGCCAACGCCGGCGGCACCTCGTACGCGGCGGACGTGCTGCCCGGCTTCCTGCTCGTCGGCGCCGGCGTCGGGCCCATGTTCGTGGCCATCACGGTCGCCGCGATGGGTGACGTGCCGGCGGAGCGGTCCGGCCTGGCCAGCGGGCTGATGATGACCGGGCACGAGATCGGCGCCGCCCTCGGCGTGGCCGCGCTCACCGCCGTTGCCGGCGACCTCGCCACCTCCGCCGGCCTCGTCGACGGGTACGCCCGGGCCTTCACCGCGACCGCGGGCGTGCTCGCCGCACTGTTCCTGCTCACCCTGCTCGCCATGCCCGCCGGCAAGCGGCCGGCCGGTGCCGTCGCGCACGGCCACTGAGCCCGGGCCCGGCGGAGAACCTGGCGATTTCCCCGGTCTGAGCACCGGCCCGCGGCGGCGACGCTGCATCCCGACCTTGCACCCCGACCTTCCATCCCGACCTTCCACCCCGACCTTCCACCCCGACCTCCCATCCCGACGTTGCACCCCGACCGGATCCGAACCCACCGAGGAGTTCCCATGCTGAACGGCACGCCGCACACCTTCGTCGGCGCCACCGCTTTCCAGGTCACCGGCATGACCTGCGCGCACTGCCAGCGCGCGGTCAGCGACGAGATCGCCGCGGTCGACGGCGTCGAGACAGTCACCGTCGACCTGGCCAGCGGCACGGTCACCGTCACCGCCGCCCGCCCGGTGGACCGGGCCGACATCGTCGCCGCGGTCGACGAGGCCGGCTACTCGCTGCGGTCCTGACCGCGCCGCACGCTTCCGAGGAGATCCCATGCCCCCCTTCCTTCCGCCCGGGTCCGCGGCCCCCGCGCACCGGCTCGCCGCCCGCGCCGTGGACGTGGTGAAGACCTACGGCTCCGGCGAGGGCGCGGTGCACGCGCTGGCCGGCGCGAGCATCGCCATCCCGGCCGGGCAGTTCACCACCGTCATGGGGCCGAGCGGCTCGGGCAAGTCCACCCTCGTCCACGCCCTCGCCGGCCTGGACACCATCGACTCCGGCCGGGTGTTCATCGGCGGGACCGACCTGTCCACGTTGACCGAGCGGGACCGCACCCTGCTGCGCCGGGACCGGCTCGGCTTCGTGTTCCAGGCGTTCAACCTGATCCCGGCGCTCACCGCCGCCGAGAACATCGCGCTCCCGCTGACCCTGGCCGGCCGGCGGCCCGACCCGGCCTGGCAGGCCGAGGTGGTCGAGATGCTCGGCCTCGGCCAGCGGCTCGGCCACCGGCCGGGCGAGCTGTCCGGCGGGCAGCAGCAGCGGGTGGCGGTCGGCCGGGCCCTGATCGCCCGCCCCGAGCTGGTGTTCGCCGACGAGCCGACCGGCAACCTCGACTCCCGCTCCGGCGCGGCGCTGCTGGACTTCCTCCGCGACGCCAGCCGCCGGCTCGGGCAGACGATCGTGATGGTCACCCACGACCCGGTCGCCGCCTCGTACGCGGACCGGGTCGTCTTCCTCGCCGACGGCCGCGTCGTCGACGAGCTGCCCGACCCCACCCCGGAGACCGTGCTGGCCCGGATGGCCCGCCTCGACGCCGCGGTGGGGGCGTGATCACGATGTGGCGCCTCACCCTGGCCAACGCCCTCGCCCACCGGTCCCGGCTCGCGCTGACCTGGCTGGCCGTCGCGCTCGGCGTCGCGTTCGTCGCCGGCAGCCTGGTGCTCACCGACACCAGCAGCCGGCTGCTCGACGACCAGTTCCGCACCGCCGCCGCCGGCGTGGACCTCACCGTCCGCGGCGCCGCCGCCTTCGACTCCGCGATGGGCGTGCAGGTGCAGCGCCAGCCGCTGCCGGCAGGCGTCGCCGACCGCGTCGCCGGCACCCCCGGGGTCGCCCGGTCCCGCGCCGTCGCGTCCGGGCCGGCGCAGCTCCAGGTCCGCGGCACCGCGGTGGAACCCGGCGGCCCGACGATCCTCGGCAACTGGGCCGATGCCCCGTTCACCGCATACTCGCTGCGGGCCGGGCACGCCCCGCGCGGCACCGACGAGGTGGTCCTCGACGCCGCCACCGCCCGCCGGCAGCACGTCGCCCTCGGCGACACTGTCACCGTCTCCGCGACCGCCAGCCGGCAGCTGCGGGTCGTCGGCCTGACCGGCGTCGGGGATGCCGACGGGCTGGCCAACAGCACCGTCGTGCTCACCGACCTGCCGACCGCGCAGGCCCTGCTCGACCTCGGGACGCAGGTCAGCTCGGTCGAGGTGGTCGCCGCCGGCGACGTCGCCGGCCTGCGGGCCGAGCTGGCCGCCGCGCTGGGGCCGGAGTATGCGGTGACCGGCGGTCAGGACGCGGCCGCCGCCAGTGCCGACGCGGCCAAGGAGAGCATCGGCTACCTGCGCATCGTGCTGCTGGCCCTGGCCGCGGCCGGCCTCGTGGTCGGTGCGTTCCTCATCGCCAACACGTTCGGCATCGTGCTGACCCAGCGATCCCGCGAGCTGGCCTTGCTGCGCGCGGCCGGCGCCACCGGCCGGCAGGTCTTCGGTTCGGTGCTCGGCGAGGCGCTGCTGGTCGGGCTCACCGGCGCGGCGAGCGGCACCGCGGCCGGCATCGCCGCCGCCTACGGCCTGCGCGGACTGGCCCGCGGCGCCGGGCTGGCGCTGCCCGACGGTCCGCTGACCGTCACCGGCCGGACGATCCTGGTCGGGCTCGCCGCCGGCACGCTGGTCACCCTCCTGGCCGCGCTCGGCCCCGCCCGGCGCGCCGCCCGGACCGCGCCGGTCGAGGCGATGCGGCGGTCCGACCCGGCTCCGGCCCGGCCCCGTCGCCGGCGGCTGGTCACCGGCTGGCTGCTGTCCGGCCTCGGCACCGCCCAGCTCGTGGCCGCCGCGCTGCGGCGCGACGTCGCCGGCGTCGCGGTCGGCGCGATGCTGCTGCTGGCCGGCCTGGTGGTGCTCGGGCCGGTGCTGGCGCCTCGGCTCGCCCGGGCCGTCGGCCGTCCGCTGGACCGCCTCGGCGTGCCCGGCCGCCTCGCCCGCGACTCCGCCGTGCGCAACCCGCGCCGGACCGCCGGCACCGCGCTGGCGCTCGCCCTCGGCCTGGCGCTGATCAGCTTCGTCGCGGTCCTCGGCAGCTCGGTGAAGGCTATCGGCGCCAGCTCCACCGAGGCGATCACCGCCGACCTGCTGATCCAGAGCAGCCGGGACGAGATGCTCGGCGGGCTGTCCCCGCAGGTGGCCGCCCGCGTCGCCGGGCTGCCGCAGGTGGCCGCGATCTCGTCGGTCCGGTACGGGCACTGGCTGGACGCGGGCACGACCAGCGCGCTCACCGCGGTCGACCCGGCGACCCTGCCCGAGCTGGCCCGCGTCCGGATGACCGCCGGCGAGCTGTCCGCGCTCGACCGCGGCGGCGTCGTGCTGGCCGACCACGTGGCCGCCGAGCGGGGTCTGCGGGTCGGCGACGAGCTGCCGATGACCTTCCCACGGGACGGGCAGCGGCGGGTGCGGGTGGTCGGGCTGATGGCCGACGACTCCGCCCGGGCACTGTCCACCAGCTATGTCATCTCGCTACGCGACTACGCCACGCACTACAGCGAGAACGTCGACGCCACCGTCTACGTCGCCCTCGCCGGCGACGCCGACCCGGCGGCGGCGCGCGCCGCGCTGCGGTCCGCGGTGGCGGCGTTCCCGAACGCGGAGATCCGCGACCAGGCGGAGGCCGCCGCCGGCCGGGTCGCCGCGGTCAACCAGGTGCTCGGGCTGATCACGGTCCTGCTGGGCTTCGCCGTGCTGATCGCGCTGCTGGGCATCACCAACACGCTGGCGCTCTCGATCGTCGAGCGCACCCGCGAGATCGGGCTGCTGCGGGCGGTCGGCATGACCCGGCGGCAGCTGTCCTGGATGATCCGCGCCGAGGCGGTGCTGGTCGCCGCCGTGGCCGCCGTGGTCGGCGTCGGCCTCGGGCTCGGACTGGCTGCGGCCACCCTGGCCGGGCTCAGCTCGGACACCCCGTTCGTGCTGCGCGTCCCGGCCGGGCAGCTGGCGGCCGTCGCCGCGGTCGCCGTCCTCGCCGGTCTCGCCGCCGGGCTGCTGCCGGCCCGGCGCGCGGGCCGGCTCGACGTCCTCACCGCGATCGCCGGGACCTGACCGGCGAACCCGGCGATTTTCCCGGTCCGAGCCGCGCGCCCGCCGCCGAGGCTCGACAGCGACCCCACGACGACCGCACGACGACCGCATCCATCAGGAGACCGACCATGACGACGACCGCGCCCCCTCCGGCCGCCTGCACGCTCGAGATCGGCGGCATGACCTGCGCCTCGTGCGTGCGCCGGGTGGAGAAGGCCCTCGCCCGCGTCGACGGTGTCAGCGGCGCCGAGGTCAACCTGGCCACCGAGGTGGCCACCGTGCGGTTCGACCCGCAGGCAGTGGGGCTGGACGAGCTGGCCGCCGCCGTCGCCCGCGCCGGCTACACAGCGACGCCGCGCCGGGCGGCCGAGCCGGCGGCGACCGTGCCGGCCGGCGACGGCGCCGGCGACCCGGCCGGCGACGCCCACCTGACCGCGCTGAAGCGGAAGTGGCAGGTCACCCTGGCCGTCGGGCTCGGCCTGATGGTGCTGATGTACGTGCCGCTCTACCTCGACGCGATGGACTGGCTGATGCCGGCGATCCTGGTCGTCGCCACCGTCGTCCAGTTCTGGGCCGGCAAGGACATCTACCGGGCGGCCTGGGTTGCCGCCCGGCACGGCTCCACCACGATGAACACCCTCGTCGCGCTCGGCACCGGGGTGGCGTACGGTTACAGCGCGTTCGTCACCCTGTGGCCGGCCGCCGCCGAGCGGTGGGGGCTGCCGCTGCACGTCTACTTCGAGACCTCGCTGGTGATCCTCGCGCTGGTGCTGGCCGGCCGGTGGATGGAGGACCGGGCCAAGAAGCGCACCGCGGCGGCGATCACCGCACTGGTCGGGCTCACGCCGAAGACCGCGCGGGTGCTCCGCGGCGGCGCCGAGGTGGACGTCCCGGTCGAGCAGGTCGTCGTCGGCGACCTGGTGCGGGTCCGGCCGGGGGAGAAGGTGCCGGTCGACGGCGTCGTCACCGACGGCGCGACCGCGGTCGACGAGAGCATGCTCACCGGCGAGAGCCTGCCGGTGGACAAGGCCGCCGGCGACCAGGTCATCGGCGCCACCCTCAACCGCACCGGCACGGTGGTCATGCGGGCCACCGCCGTCGGCGAGGACACCGCGCTGGCCCAGATCGTCCGGCTGGTCGAGGACGCGCAGGGCGCGAAGGTGCCGATGCAGCGGCTGGCCGACCGGGTCTCGGCCTGGTTCGTGCCGATCGTGCTGCTGCTGGCGGCGGCCACTTTCGTGGCCTGGGCGCTGTTCGGGCCGGACACGGGCGGGCTGACGATGGCGATCACGACGACGATCGCCGTGCTGATCATCGCCTGCCCGTGCGCGCTGGGGCTGGCCACGCCGACCGCGGTCATGGTGGGCACCGGCCGCGCCGCCGAGCTCGGCATCCTCATCGGCAACGGCGACGCGCTGGAGACCGCGCGCCGGGTCACCGCGGTCGTGCTGGACAAGACCGGCACGATCACCCGCGGCACGCCGGCCCTCGCCTCGGTCAGCACTACGGCCAGCTGGACCGAGGACGCCGTGCTCGCCCTCGTCGCCGCCGCCGAGGCGGGCAGCGAGCACCCGGTCGCCCAGGCGATCGTCGGCGCGGCCGCCGACCGCGGTCTGCACGTGCCGGCGCTGCGCTCGTTCGAGGCAGTCCCGGGCCACGGCGTCGACGCCGCGGTCGACGGCGGTGCCGTCCTGGTCGGCAACCGGGCGCTGATGACCGCCCGGGGTGTCGAGGTCACGCCGCTGGTGCCCGCCGCCGAGCAGGCCGCGGCCGGCGGCCGGACGGCCATGTACGTCGCGATCGACGGCCGGGCCGCCGCGGTGGTCGCGGTCGCCGACACGGTCAAGCCCGAGTCCGCCGAGGCGGTCGCCCAGCTGCACGCACTCGGCGTGCAGGTGTGGATGCTCACCGGCGACAACGGTGGCACCGCCCGGGCGATCGCCGGTCAGGTCGGCATCGACCACGTGCTCGCCGAGGTCCTGCCGGCCGACAAGGCGGCGAAGGTCCGCGAGCTGCAGGAGCAGGGTCACGTCGTCGCGATGGCCGGCGACGGCATCAACGACGCCGCCGCCCTGTCCGCGGCCGACGTCGGCATCGCGATCGGCACCGGCGCCGACGTCGCCATCGCCGCCTCCGACATCACCCTGGTCGGCGGCGACCTGCGCGGCATCGTCTCGGCGATCGCGCTCTCCCGGCGCACGGTCAGCACGATGAAGCAGGGCCTCGCCTGGGCGTTCGGCTACAACCTGCTGCTCATCCCGGTCGCCGCCGGCGCCCTGTACGCCGTCGACGGGCTGCTGCTCGACCCGGTGCTGGCCAGCGCCGCGATGGCGATGAGCTCGGTCAGCGTGCTCACCAACGCGCTGCGGCTGCGCCGGTTCCGCCGCCCGGCGACGGTCGCCGAGGTCCTGCACCCGCCGGTCCGCGCCCGGATCGGCCAGTACGCCTACCTGGTCGTGGTCGCCACCGTCGCGCTCGCGCTCGGCGCCGGGCTGACCGCGGTCAGCCGGATGGACTTCGCCGGGCGCGGCATGAACGGCCAGCTGGCCTGGGTGCAGGGCACCGGGATGCCGATGCGCCCCGCGATGAGCACGATGATGACCGCCGAGGTGGCGCCGACCGAGGCCGCCGAGACCGGCGTCGACGTCCGCCTCGACCTCCCCGCGCACACCCGGCCGGGCACCGCCACCCGCCTCGTCGTCACGCTCGCCGACAGCCGGACCGGCCGGCCGGTCGCGGACCTCACCCGTGGCCACGAGGCCTGGATGCACCTGATCGCCACCCGCGCGGATCTCGGCACGTTCGCGCATGTGCACCCGCAGCCGACCGGCGTGCCCGGGCAGCTGGCGGTCGAGCTCACCTTCCCGACCGCCGGCCGGTACATCGTCAACACCGAGTTCCGGCGGCAGGGCGAGATGGGCGACATCCACCAGCGGCAGGTCCTCACCGTCGGCGGGACTGCGCCGGCCCCGGTGGTCGCGGCGCCCGGGCCGCGCAGCGTGGTCGTCGACGGCGTGCGCGTCGAGCTGACCGGCCGCGCCGGCGCCGGCGGCAGCGACCTGCGGTTCGCGCTCACCGACGACGCGACCGGACGGCCGGTCGACGACCTGCGGCCCTACCTGGCCGCCGCCGGGCACGTGGTCGTCATGCGGGCCGACGGGTCGACGTTCGCCCACGAGCACGCCGAGGTGACCGACGACCGCGGGCGTCCGGTGTTCGCCCTGCCCGGCCAGACCTTCGGGCCGGAACTGGACGTGCACGCCGAGTTCCCCACCGCCGGCGTCTACCGGCTGTGGGCGCAGTTCCGGCTCGCCGACGGCTCGGTGATCACCGCGCCGTTCACCGTCGAGGCGACCTGACCGACCCGGTCGAGTGAGCAGGGTCAGTCCTTGGGCGGCCTGCGGTGCGGGAGCTGGATGTCCTCCTGGGCCGGCTGGCCGGCCTGCAGCTCGCGGCCGCGCTCCAGCTCGGCGTTCACCTCGGCGCCGAACAGCAACACGTTGTTGGTGATCCACATCCAGACCAGGAAGGAGATCACCGCACCCAGCGAACCGTACGTCTTGTTGTACGAGCCGAAGTTCGCCACGTAGAGCCCGAACGCGATGCTGGCGACCACCCAGAGCACCAGGGCGAGGAACCCGCCGAGGGTGAACCAGCGGAACTTCGGCTGCTTCACGTTCGGCGCCACGTGGTAGAGGCCGGCGATCATCAGGCTGACCAGGATCACGATGATCGGCCACTTCACGATGTTCCAGATCGTCACGGTGGTGCTGCCGATGCCGACCGCGTCGCCGATCGCGTGCGCGACGCTGCCGCTCGCGATCAGCGCGAGCGTGATGAAGGTGAGCAGGAGGACGCCGACGACTGTCACGAGGATCTGCAGCGGGCGCAGGATGTAGAACTTGCGGCCCTCCTTCACCTCGTAGATCGCGTTGGACGCCCGGATGAACGCGCCGATGTAGCCGGACGCCGACCACAGCGCGCCGAGCACACCAAGGATCAACGCCAACCCGGCCTTGCCGGACTGCTGCATGACCACGTCCTCGATGGGGCCGCGCAGGCTCCCCAGCGCCTCCTTCGGGACGCCGATGTTGGTCAGCACGTCGAGCAGCTTCTGCACGGTGTCGGGACCCTGGCCGAACAGGCCGAGCAGCGACACGAACACGATGATCCCGGGGAAGATCGACAGCACCGCGTAGTAGGTCAGGGCGGCGGCCCAGTCGGTGACGTTGTCGTCCTTGAACTCGGCGAACGCCCGCTTGGCCACCCCGAGCCAGGTCCGCTTGCCCAGGTCGGTGGGCGAGCCGGGCTTGCGCGGGTCGTCGGGGGCGAGCCGGTCACTGTCCGGTTCGTCCGAGTAGTTCTTGATGCCGGGGCCGCCGGAGAAGTCCTCCGGATCCCGGGTCGCCGGGTCGTCCTTCCGGCGCGAGAACAACGGCATGGGGGTCTCCGCGGTCGATGAGTCGGGTTCCCTGTCGCTGTGCCCACCCCCGGGCAACCCATGCCGGCCCGCCTCAGCGGCCTTCGGTGCTCTTCTTCGCCGCCGTCTTCCTGGCCGGGCTCCGCTTGGTCGCCGCGGCCTTCCGGACCGGCGTCGGCTGCGGTGCCGCGGAGGACTTGGTCGCCTGCTTCGCCGGGCGCTTGCGGGCCGGCCGGCGGGCCGGGGCGACGGTGTCCCGGTCGTGCTTGGCCTGCTCGACGCTGCGCCGCAGCGCCTCCATCAGGTCGTCCGCGCCGCCGGCGTGCGCCGGTGCCGGCCGCTCCAGCTGCCGGCCCGCCACCTTGGCCTCGACCAGCTCCTTGAGCGCGGCCTGATAGCGGTCGACCAGGTCGGGCGGGTCGAGGGTGCCGGACAGCGTGTGGATGTATGCCTCCGCCGCCTGCAGCTCGCGCGGCTGCGGCGTGATCTCGTCGCGCAGGAACCGGAACCGCGGGGTGCGGACCTCGTCCGGCCAGAGCAGCAGGTGCATGACGAGCACCCCGTCCCGCGGGTGCAGCACGGCCGGCGTCTCCCGGGTCCGCAGCGCCACCTTGACCAGCGCGACCTTGCCGGTGCGTTCGAGGGCGTCACGCAGCAGCACGTACGCCTTGGCGCCGGAGCCGGTCGGCTCGCAGTAGTAGCTGCGGGACAGCCGGACCGGGTCGACGGTGTCGGCGTCGGCGAAGCTGAGCACCTCGATCGCCCGGCTGGAGGCCAGCGGCAGCTCGGCGAAGTCCTCCTCGGTCAGCACCACGACCTGGCCGTCGGGCAGCTCGTAGCCCCGGGCGATGTCGTCGTACGGGACCTCCTCGCCGTCCAGGGTGCAGACCCGCCGGTAGCGGATCTGCCCCCCGTCGGAGACGTGGATCTGGCGGAAGGACACGCCGTGCTCCTCGGTCGCCGTGAACAGCTGCACCGGGATCGAGACGAGCCCGAATGAGATCACGCCTTTCCAGACGGTCTGCATGTCGCCTCCGGGGAAGTCGACGGCGCCGCTCGGGCCGTCGTGCCGGCCCGTTCCACCTGCCGGTTTTCCCGCCCAGTGTCCCTCGTACCCGTCCCGACGTCATCACGGCGGGCGGCGCCTGCGCGAGCCGGCGCGGTTGGGCATCATGGTGCGGATGCGTTTGTCCGAGACCGACGAGATCGCCGCCGAGCTCTACCTCGTGCCGCCGGCCCGGTTCGTCGCCGCCCGGGACGAGGTGGTGCGCCAGGCCCGCGCGGCCGGGCACCGCGACCTGGCCCGGGAGCTGCAGGGGCTGCGCCGGCCGACGCCGAGCGCGTGGCTGGTCAACGGGCTCACCCGGCACCGGCGCGATCGGATGCAGCAGCTGTTCGCGGTCGGCCGGGAGCTGCGGCAGGCGCAGACCCAGCTCGACGCCGGCCGGCTGCGGCGGCTGCCGGCACAGCGCGAGGAGCTGGTCGGCGAGCTGCTCGACTGGGCCCGCCGGCACGCCGCCGCGGCCGGGGTGCCGCTGACCGACGCGGCGCTGGCCGAGGTGGAGGCGACGCTGCACGCCGGCCTCGTCGACCTGGCGGCGGCCGCGACGGTGATGTCCGGGCACCTGGTCCGGCCGATGTCGCACGCGGGCTTCGGCCCGCTGCCCCAGGTTGAGTCCGCCGCGAGCCCGCCCGCGCCGCCCATGCCGCCCGCGCCGTCCGTGCCGTCCGTGCCGTCCGCGCCGTCCGCGCCGTCCGCGCCGCCCGCGCCGCGGCCGGCTCCCGGCTGGGACGAGCCGACCGAGTGGCGCATGTGGCCGGTGCAGGACGAGCTGCAGTTGCGCCGGGAGAAGGCCGTCGCGTCGCCGGGCCAGCACCCCAACGGTCGGCGGGTCCGGTGGCAGCGGCCGCGCGCGGCGGATCCGGCCGAGACCCTCCGGCGGGCCGAGGCGGCACTTGCCGAGGCCGCGTCGGTGCACTGGCAGCGCGAGCACGACCTCGCCGAGGCCGAGGCGGCCATGGAGGCGGTGCGGGACCGGCAGGAGACGCTCGAGCAGCAACGCATGCACCTGCGCCGGGAGAAGGTCGCCGCCGAACAGGACCTCGCCGCCGCCCGCGAGGCGCAGCGGACGGCGCTGCGCGCCATGATCGACGCCCGCCGCGCGCTGGACACCGCCGAAGCGGAGCTCCGGGCCGACGACCCGGACTGACGACGCCGGGCCGCTGGCCGTCAGGCGACGCCGGTGGGGTAGTCGTAGTAGCAGAGCTCGTCGTCGCAGCCCTGCAGGTCGGCGACGAACACCTGGCCGTCGATCACCACCGTCAGCCCGGGATCGCAGCCGTCACAGGCCTCGGGACCGACGCCCACCGGGTCGAACGTGATCGGGTCGTCGGCCGGGACCGCCGCCCGCACGCCGCGGACGCGCCGGACGGCGATGTGGGATCGGGGCCTGGTGCCGTACTGATCAGGCATCGTGGTCTCCTCGGTGATCCGTCACCTGGCTGAACACGCCGCCGACCGGACGGAGCGTGATGTGGTTGGTGTTGCCGGGGCTCGCCCGGTGGCGTGGCGAAGTCGAACTCGCGGACCGGCTTCGCCAGCGCGATCACGGACTCGAGCATGGAGAAGTGCTGCCCGACGCAGCCGCGCGGGCCGCCGCCGAACGGGTACCAGGCGTACCGGTGCCGGGCTGCGCTGCGCGCTGCGCAGCTCCATCGCCGAGCCGAGCACGAACGAGCCGGGGGCGACCGGCGCCGGCGGTGCGACCTCGGCCGCGGCGGTGCTGGTCATGCCGATCCCGCCGGCTGCGTGACGCCTCGTGCGCCGCCTCGCACCAGGCAGCCCGGCAACCGCTTGCTCCGGCGGGGCGGGGACCCGATCCCGGTGACCGCCGTGCGCGGCCCGGCGCGCTCGATCCACGTGCGACCGCCGACGTCGTCCCAGAGCGTCATGGCAAGCACCCCCGCTTCGAAGAGCCCGCCGCCCGAGCGCTGATACAGGTTCGCGCCCGGACGGTCAGGCGGTTCGTGCCGCCGCGGGATCGAGGCCGAGGATCTCGTCGACCTCGACGGCCATCAGCGCGGACAGCTCGCGCAGCAGTCGGCGCGCCTCGACCGGGTCCCACTCGTGCGAGGCGAGCCGGTCGACGACGGGGTGCATCGGCAGCGCCACCCGGTCCCTGCGCTCCTGGTAGCCAGCCAGGGCTCGGTCGGCCGCACGGTCCGACGCCGACCCCGCGACGACGGCGGCCGCGAGCAGCTCCGCGTCGTACAGGGCGGCGGTGATCCCGTGGGTGGACAGCGGGTCCTTCCACCAGCCGGAGTCGCCCACCAGCGCCCAACCCGGCCCGTACGGGCGGCGCAGCCGGCCCGGCAGGCCGCGGAAGACCCGGACGGCGCCCGCCGGGGGCGGCGCCGTGAGCTCGGCAAGGCCACCGCCGATCCGGTCCAGCAGGTCACGCTGCACGGCGAGCGGGCGGCGGTGCCGGGTCGGCGCTCCGACCGCCGCGGCCGGGCCGCCGACGAACACGCAGGCGAGGCCGTCGTTGGTGGGGATCGCCCCCGCCGACAACCCGTCGCCGTAGTACCAGTGGTAGCCGTCGAGGTCGCCCGCCGGCCAGTACCCGTACGCGTACGCCGCGGAGTGCGCACCCGCCGCAACGGTCGGCGCGGCCACCCGCGCGGCCACCACGGAGTCGCGGCCGTCGGCGCCGACCACCAGCCGCGCCGTCTCGCACCAGGTCGTCCCGCCGCGGTCGCGCAGGACGACGCCGGTGACCCGGCCCGCCGCGTCGCGGGCCAGGTCGATCACCGTCGTGCCGAACAGGATCCGGGCGCCGGCCTCCTCGGCGGCGTCGACGAGCAGGGCGTCGAGGACCGTACGGCGCGGCGCGTAGAGCGCGTCCACGCCGGCGGACGGCTTCAGCGTGACCGGCACCGGGTCGGCGCCGTAGTGGAAGGTCACCCGGCGCACGGGCGGCGCGCCGGTCGCCGCGACCCGGTCCAGCACGCCCCAGCGCCGCAGTTGCAGGACGCCACCGCGCATCAGCGCGTGCGTGGACAGGGTGTCCGAGCCGCGGCGGGCCCGGTCCACGACCAGCACCCGCAGGCCTGCCCGGGCGAGCAGCAGCGCGGTCGACGCGCCGGCGATCCGCGCGCCGACGACGACGGCGTCCCAGCCGAGACGGGCACCAGGACGGTGCGGGGTCGGCGCGGTCATGTCGGTGTCCTCTCCGGTCGTCCGTGCCGACGCCTACGGCCGGCGGCCGGACTCGCTGCCCGCGTCCGGGGTGGCGACGTCGATCCGGACGTCGGTGCCGTTGGCGAGCACGTCGTAGACGGCCGACCGGGCGCGGGACCGCTCCACCAGCGCCGCCAGCTCCTCGTGCGAGGCGTCGCCGTCGACCTCGAACCGGACCCGGATCTGCCGGTAACCGTTGCGGACCTGGTCGGACAGTCCCAGGATGCCGAGCAGGTCGATGTCGCCCTCGACGGTCGAGGAGACCCGCCGCAGCGTGATCCCGCGGGCGGCGGCGATGTTCGCCAGTCCCGCGGTCAGGCAGGCAGCGATGGCGTGCAGCAGGAACTCGACCGGGGTCGGGCCCTGGTTGGTGCCGACCAGCACGGCCGGGTGGTCCGCGTCGTACTCGAACGGCTCCGGACGGGAGGTGTCCTCCTGACCGGCGCCGTAGAAGCCCTGGATGACCGAGCGGTTGTGGGTGCCGCTGACCCACTCGTTGCTCGCCCGGAACTGGAACCGGGCGATCTGCGGCGCCGCCTTCACCGCGTCGACGGTGGCGAACAGGGTGGCGACGTCGACGCCGTTGCGGGTCGGGTTCTCGGTGGTGGTCATGGTCTCGCTCCTCGGCTCTGCTGAATTCCGCGGCGGGCTCGCCGCGGGTCGAGGTTCGCCGGCCCGGGGGCGGCCCCACATCCGTGCCCGGCACGGATATCGGTGGTCGGTGCCCGGCACGCAGTCGTCGGCGCCACACTGAGCGGCGTGACGACCGCGGGTCCGGCCCCGGGCACCGAGCTGACCGCACGGGAGGTGGAAGTCCTCGCGCTGGTCGCCCGGCACCTGACGAACGCGCAGATCGCCGACTCGCTGTTCATCTCGCAGCGGACGGTGGAGAGCCACGTCTCGGCGATGCTGCGCAAGCTGCAGCTGCCCGACCGGCGCAGCCTGGCCCGGCATGCCGAGGCGTTCCCCGGCGGCGTCGGATCCGGCCGGCGCGGCCTACCGGTGCCGGTCACACCGTTCGTCGGCCGGGCCGCCGAGCGGGCGGCGCTGGCCGGGGCGCTCGCCGACCACCGCCTGGTGACCGCGACCGGTCCGGGCGGTGTGGGCAAGACCCGGCTGGCCCTGAGCGTCGCGGCGGAGCTGGCCGCCGAGCGCCGCGACGGCGCGTGGTTCGTGGACCTGGTCCGGGCCACGGACCCCGGCATGGTCACCGCCGCGGTCGCCGAGACCGTCGGCGTCCCCGAGCAGCGGACCACGTCCGTCGAGCACGCCCTGGTCGCCTCGCTGTCCGGGCGGGACGGGGTGCTCGTCCTCGACAACTGCGAGCACGTCGTGGACGGCGTCCGCGCCTGCGTCGAGCGGATCGTCGCGGGCTGCCCCACCATCACGGTCCTGGCGACGAGCCGGACCCGCCTCCTGCTCCCTTACGAGCGGGTGTACGTGGTGCCGGGCCTCTCGGTCGTCGAGGACGGCGGCGATGCCGTCGAGCTGTTCACCACCCGGGTGGCGGCCGCGACCGGCGACTCGGCGGCACCGGACACGGGCCGGGTGGCGGCGCTGTGCCGGGCCCTGGACGGTATCGCGCTGGCCATCGAGCTGGCCGCCGCCCGGTTCCCGGCGCTCGGGCTCGACGGCCTGGAGTCGGGGCTGGACCAGCGGCTGCGAGTGCTGACCGCCGGCGCCGGCCGGGCCGACCGGCACGCCTCGTTGCGGGCGGCCATCGCCTGGAGCTACGACCTGCTCCCGGCCGACGATCGTGCGCTGCTGCGCGGCGTCTCCGTGTTCGCGTCCTGGTTCGACGTCGACGCCGCCCGCGCCGTGGCGGGCGACGGGCGCGCAGCGGCCGAGGTCGCCGACGGCCTGGCCCGGCTTGCCGAGCACAGCCTGCTTCTCGTCCGGCGCGGCGAGCCGACCAGGTATCGCGCGCTGGAGACGATCCGCCAGTACGGCGTCGAGCGGCTGGCCGCCGCCGGCGAGCTGGACCGGGTCCGGGCGGCCCACGAGAGCTGGTGCCGGCACGCCGTCGCGGAGCTCGGCCGGACCGATCCCCGCGACGTCGACGAGTCCTGGTGCACCCGGTTCGACCGGATCGTCGACGACGTGTCCGCCGCGATCGCCTGGTCGGCGGGCGACGAGCAGCGCCGGGCGCCGGCGGAGCTGGCCGCCGAGCTGGCCGGGCTGCTGTTCGCCCGCGGCCGGCCGGCACCGGCGCAGCGGCGCTACGAGCAGGCGGCCGAGCTGGTGCCGGAAGGCGCCGGACGGATCGGCTACCTACGGCTGGCCGCGGGCGCGGCCGCCAGCCGGTTCGCCGGCGACCAAGCGCTGCGGCTGTTCCGGGCGGCGGCGGACGGGGCGGTCGCGGCCGGCCGCCCGGCCGCCGCGGCGCGGGACCTGGCGACGATGGCGATGTACGTCAACCGCGCGCCGGGGATCATGGCCAGCCAGCACCCACCGGCGGAAGCCGATGCGCTGCTCGTCGAGGCCGGCTCCCGGTCCGACGGCTCGCCGGTCGTCCGGGCGGCGCTCGCGGTGGCGAAGTTCGGCTTCCAGCCCACCGTCGGGGAGGCCCGGCAGGTCGCCGAGCTCGCCGACCGGTCCGGCGACGGGGTCCTGCGGAGCATCGCCCTGGACCAGCTGACCCTCGCCTGCCTCGTCGACGACGACATCGCGGAGGCGGTGCGGGTCACCCGCGACCGGCTCCGGCTGCTCGACACGCTCGCGATCGGGCCGCTGTCGGGGTTCGAGGTCGCCGACGGCCAGCTCATGGCCGCCGAGGTCGACCTGGCCGCCGGCGACCTGGCCGGCGCCGCCGCCCATTCGGCGGCACTCGCCGGCCTGCCGTTCTACCGGGACGAGGACCACCTGGCGATGTCCCGACGGCTGCTCGTCGACGCGCTGGCCGGTCGCTTCGAGGACGTGGTCGGGGTCGGTGAGCGCTTCCGGGTCAGCTGGGAACGCGCGGGACGGCAGGTCGCGCCGAACCTGGCCCGGTCGTCCTACGCCGTCGCGATGGTGCACGGCATTCTCGGCGACGACGAGCGCCGGGCGGCCTGGGTGCGGCTGACGATCGACCTCGGCGTCGACCCCGCCGGACCGGCCGGAGCGCAGCGCGGCTGGCCCGCGGTCTTCGACGGCCTGCTCGCGCTGCACCGCGACGATCCGGCCGAGGCCGTCGGGCGGGTCGCGGGCGACATCGACGACCCCGCGCTGTTCCGGGCCCTGGCGAGCATGCAGTGGCGGCCCTGGTATGCCGCGCTGTGGACCGAGGCCGCGGTGCTCGACCACCATCCCGACGCCGCCGACCGCATCGTGCGAGCGCGGCACGCCGCCCGGGACAACCCGATCGCGACCGCGATGGTCGAGCGTGCCGAGGCGATCGCCGCCGGCGACCGGGACCGGCTGACCCGCCTCGCGATCACCTTCGCCCAGCTCGGCTGCCCTTACCAGCAGGCCCGGACCGTCCGTATCGCGCCCGCGTCGCGCCGGCCCCGGTAGTCGTCGTCGGGGACACCGGTCTCGGGCTGGCCAACCCGGACAAGGTCAGTCGGCGGAGGCCCGTTCGAGGTCGTGGGCGACGCGGCGGTGGGCCGCCCAGATTTCCTCAGGCAGGTCGGCGAACTGGGCGAGGTGCTCCTCGCGGAAGCCCATCTCCTGGCGCCACCGGTCGACGTCGATGCTCAGCAGGACCTGGAGGTCGTCGGGGGCGACCTGCACTCCGTCGAGGTCGAGCTCGTCCGGGGTGGGCAGGATACCGACCGCTGTCCGCCGCCCGGTGACGTCGCCGTCCTTGAGCCGCAGCAGCCACAGCAACGGCCGCAGGTTGTCCCGGTATCCGGGCCAGAGGAAGTGGCCGTCGGTGTGGTCGCGCTGGAACCAGTTGACGTGCGCGAAGATCGGCTTCTCCCGGGCCGAGTCGATGATCCGCAGCCAGTGCGCCGCGTACGCGCCTTCCGGGTAGGACAGGAACGGCCGCATCGACATCGGGTCGTAGCGCAGCTGGCCCTCGACGCCCTCGGCGGCGTAGGTCGCCTCGGCGCCGAGGGTCAGCCCGTCGTACACGCCCTCGGCGACGTCGGTGATGGCGCGGATCAGCGGCTCCCGGTCGCTGGTGCGGCCGCCGAAGATGATCGCGTCGATCGGCACACCGCGGGGGTCGTCGAAGTCCTCGGCGAGGGTGGGAACGTTCGCCAGCTGGGTGGTGAACCGGCTGTTCGGGTGCGCCCACGGTTCGTCCCGCTCGTCGGCGGTCCGGTCGGCGATCAGCGCGCCGGTCCAGTCCCGCCAGCCGGCCCCCTCGGGCTTGGTCGGCGTGCGGCCCTCCCACCAGACGGCCTCGGTGTCGTCGTTGTACGCGACGTTCGTGAACAGCGTCTTGGTGCCGGGCGCCACCGAGGCGACACCGACCGGGTTGGTCGCCTCGCTGGTGTCCCGCGCGACGCCGAACACGCCGTACTCCGGGTTGATCGCGTAGATCCGGCCGTCGTCCGGGTCGACCCGCAGCCAGGCGATGTCGTCGCCGTAGAACCGCACCTCGTAGCGGTCGTCCAGGCTGGCCGGCGGCGTCATCATCGCGAGGTTGGTCTTGCCGGACGCGCTCGGGAACCCGCCGCAGATGTGGAACGCGCGGCCGGTCTGCTTGTCGACGATGCCGATGAGCATGAACTGCTCGGCGAGGAAACCGCCCGACTTCCAGCCGTCGTAGGCGGCCTGCCGCAGCCCGTGCGCGATCTTGCCGAGCAGCGCGTTGCCGCCGTAGGACGAGCCGTAGTGCAGGATCGTGCGCTCGTCGGCGACGGTCACGAAGTAGCGCTGGTCGTCCGGCGTGCCCTGGCCGAGCTTCTCCAGGTCGCCGGTGACGTGGACGCCGCGCACGAAGCTGTCCGGGTCGTCGAGCTCGTTGACGTATCGGATGCCGACCCTGGCCATCCGGATCATGTGCAGGACGACCGTGCGGTGGTCGGTCAGCTCCACGCCGGCCGCGTACGGCTCCAGCGGCGATCCCGGCGGAGCCATCAGGTACGGCACCACGTACATCGTCTTGCCGGCGGACGCGCCGCGCATCCGCTCCTCGAGCAGCGGCGTCATCTCCGACGCCGGACGCCAGTTGTTGTAGACGCCGCGGTCGGCCGGGTTGCTCGTCGCGACGATCGTGCGCTCCTCGGAGCGGGCCGTGTCCTTCGCGTAGCTGCGCGAGTAGTAGAGGCCCTGCCCGGCGGGCTGGATCTCGCCGGCCGCCAGCGACTCCTCGATCAACCGGTCGTCGTCGGCCGCGCTGACGACCTCGACCCTGTCAGGGCGCGTGTGCGCGGCCCACTGCCGCACGCACGCGCGGACCCGATCGTTGGTTACCCCTGCCCGGTCGAGGGCGGCGTCGACGTCCACCTGCGCGCTCCCATCCGCGATCGCCGTCGATCGCGTGTGTTCCCACGACATTAGGGCACCGATCGCCGCCTCGGCCGGGCGGCCTGCGCCATCTGGCGGTACATCACACGGACTGATCCGGTCAAGGAGACTGGTGGGGTGTCCCGCCCACCCCAGGCCGCCGTCTCGCTCGCCGAACTGGCCGGGGACCCGCATCCGGTCTGGGCGCGGCTGCGCCGGTACGGCGAGGTGGTCCGGGTTCCCGAACTCGGCGGCTGGGTCACGCTGACCCGGGCGGCAGCCACCCGGGTGATGCGGGACGCGCGGACGTTCACCGTCGACGACCCCCGGTTCTCCACCGGGCGGATCGTCGGTCCCAGCATGCTGTCCACCGACGGCGCCGCGCACGCCGCGCACCGGCGGCCGTGGACGGAGGTGTTCAAGCCGGCCCCGGTACGGGACCGGTTCACCGGGCCGGTGCGGGACGAGGTGGCGCGGCTGCTCGACCGGCTGGCCGCCGCGCCGGCGCCGGACCTGCGGACCGGGCTGGCCGCGCCGCTGGCGACCGCCGCGATGGGTGCCGCGCTCGGTCTGGACCGGCTTGACGTCGGCCAGGTGCTCGACTGGTACCGGGCCATGGTCGCCGGGGTGGACACGGTCAGCCGCGGCGGCGACCCACCGGCGGCCGCGCTGCGGGCGGTGGACGCGATCCGCGACCACGTCGAGGCGACCCTGCGGCGGCCGGCGGGAGACACGGTGCTCGCCGCCGCGGCCGCCGGCGGCGCCGACGCCCGGCTGCTCGCGGCCGACGTGGCGATCCTGCTGTTCGGCGGGGTGGACACCGCGGAGAGCATGACCGCGATCGCCGCCCACCACCTGCTCACCCACCCGGACGCGCTCGCCGAGGTGCGGGCCGATCCCGCGCTGCTGCCGGGCGCGATCCAGGAGTCGCTGCGGCTGGAACCGGCCGCCAGCCGGGTGGACCGCTACGCGACCGCCGACGCCGAGGTCGCCGGGACCCGCATCCGGGCCGGCGACCTCGTGGTCGTCTCGCTGTCGGCGGCCGGCCGGGACCCCGGCGTGTTCGCCGACCCCGACCGGTACGACATCCACCGGCACAACGCGGCCGACCACCTCGCCTTCGCCGTCGGTCCGCACTACTGCCTCGGCGTGCACCTGACCACGCTGCAGACCACGCTGGCGCTCGGCATGCTGATCGACCGCTTCCCCGGCATCCACGCGGCCGGCCCGCTGCCGCCGGTCACCGGCTTCGTCTTCCGCAAGCCGGTCTCCGTGCCCGTCACCCTCGGATCCTGACGCCGCGGTCAGCGGTTGCGGACGAGCGTTTCCCCGCCTCCGCCCGGGGACGGGGCCGGAGCTCGCCGGGTTGCCGAGACACGCAATAGCCTGGCCCGGTGCAGCCACCCCCCGGTCGCCGGACCGTGGTCCTCGTGCACGGTGGGCTCTGGGAGGACATGGACGCCGAGCGGTTCTGGGTCAGGCCGGGCGTGGTCGCCGCGCTGGCGGCTCGCGGCGTGCCCGTGCTCGCCCCGGATCGCCCGCGTCATCCGCGGTCCTGGGCCGAGGAGGTCGCGCACCTGCTCCCGCTGCTGCCGGACGAGCCGGTCACGCTGGTCGGCGGCTCCAACGGTTGCTCGGTCGCGGCCCGGACCGCGGTCGACCATCCCGAGCGGGTCGGGCGGCTGGTGCTCGCCTGGCCCGCGACGGCCGGCGACAGCGAGCTCGACACGCTGTCGGTGGCGGCCGGCGCGCCGCCCGAGCTGCTGGCCGGGGAGACGCTGCGCGGCCTGTCCGATGCGGAGCTGGCCGGGTTGCGGCTCCCGGTCGCCGTGCTTCCCGGCCCGGAAGACCGGTACCACAGACGGTCCACAGTGGACACGCTGCTGGCACTGCTCGCCGGCGTGGTCGAGCTGCCCCCGAGCCCCGAGCCACCGCGGCCGGAGTTCGCCCCCTACGCGGCCTCCGTCGCTGCCTCGCTGGTGGGCTGACGACCGCGCGGGTCAGTGGGCGGACCAGGTGACGGAGTCGCCCGCTACCGCGCGGACCTGGCGGCGGCGCCCGTCCGCGGCGAACCAGCTGCCCGGGTCGGACGGCTCGTGCCGCCCAGCCCGCCGCGCCGGTGCCGATGCCACCCGGGCCGTCTTGGCCCGGTACATGGCCGCGTCGGCGCGGTCGAGCACCTCGTCGAGGTCCGCCCCGGGGGCCGCGACGACCACGCCGATCGACGCGCGCACGGCGATGTTCCATCCTCCGGCGACGTGCACCGGTGCCGAGAGCACCTCGGTGATCCGTCCGGCGGTGTCGGCGAGGCCGTCGCCCGCGACGTCGTCGGGCAGTCCCGCCGGCAGGTCGAAGAGCGCCACGAACTCGTCACCGCCGAGGCGGGCGACCAGCCCGGGGCCGACGGCGCCGGCCAGCCGGCGGGCGACGGTGACGAGCACCTCGTCGCCGGCCCGGTGGCCGAAGGTGTCGTTGATCCGCTTGAAGTCGTCGAGGTCCACCAGGACCGCCACCAGCGGCCGGCGGTCGGTCGCACCGACCAGCGCCGTCCCGATGCCGTAGAACCAGCGGCGGTTCGGCAGGCCGGTGAGGTGGTCGTGCCGGGCGGCGTGCTGCTCGCTGCACAGCTCGGCGCGGACCCGGTGCAGCTCCTGCTCGGCCGCCCTCGCCCGCCGTGCGTGCCAGATCGCCGTCAGCGCGGCCACGACCAGCAGGCCGGCGCCGAGCACCGCGGCCAACGGGTCCATGAATTAGCCCTCCCCGGGACGGCACGCGCGTCTCGCGGCCGTCCCGCCCGTGATCAGCGAGCGGTGTGCGACAGCAAATGCGGAAGCACGGCCCTATGCACGTGCATTAGCATCCTCCCGCCGTGGTCGCCTGTGCAAGCTTCCGCGCGGACATATGTCCGAATCACGGCCTGAAGCGGCGCGCACGTGCCGGTGGGAGGTGTCGGTGGAGCGGAGCAACGACGAGGTGCGTGCGGATGCCCTGACCGGCCTAGCGTGGCGGAAGAGCCGCAGGAGCAATCCCAGTGGCAACTGCGTCGAGCTCGCGCTGCTGCCATCCGGGACCGGCGTCGCGGTCCGCAACTCTCGTGATCCGAACGGCCCAGCGTTGGTGTACACGCGGGACGAGATCGCCGCCTTCCTCGGCGGCGTCCTGGACGGGGAATTCGACGACCTGCTGATCTGATCATGCATATGCGTTGATGCAGACCGCCGAATCGCCGCGCGCATATCACCGGTGGTCGTAGCATGATGCCGCCTGGATCCGACAACGCGGAGGGGCGGCGTGACGACCGGAGGCGACACACCCGGATCCGCGGGTGGCCCGACGGTCCTGCGCATGCTGCTCGGCGCGCACCTGCGCCGGCTCCGCGAGGCCCAAGGGGTGAGCCGGGAGGACGCCGGCTGGGAGATCCGGGCGTCAGAGTCCAAGATCAGCCGGATGGAGCTCGGCCGGGTGAGCTTCAAGGAGCGGGACGTCGACGACCTGCTCACGCTCTACGGCCTGGTCGACGCCGAGGAGCGGGACCGGCTGCTCACCCTGGCCCGGCAGGCCAACACGCCCGGATGGTGGCACCGGTACGGCGACGTGCTGCCCAGCTGGTTCCAGTCGTACCTCGGGCTGGAGGCGGCGGCCTCGCTGATCCGCACGTACGAGGTGCAGTTCGTGCCCGGGCTGCTGCAGACCGCCGACTACGCGCGGTCGGTGGTGCTGCTCGGCCACGGCCGGGCCAGCGCCGACGAGCTCGACCGCCGGGTCGACCTGCGGATGCGCCGGCAGAAGATCCTCGACCGGCCGGAGCCGGTCCAACTGTGGGCGGTCATCGACGAGGCGGTGCTGCGCCGGCCGGTCGGCTCGCGGGCGACGATGCGCGCCCAGATCGAGGCGCTCATCGACGCGACCCAGCGGCCGTCCGTCCACCTGCAGATCCTCCCGTTCCAGGTGGGTGGGCACTCGGCCGCCGGCGGCGCGTTCAGCATCCTGCGCTTCCCGGACCAGGAGCTGCCCGACATCGTGTACGTCGAGCAGCTGTCCAGCGCGCTCTACCTGGACAAGCGCGACGACGTCGAGCTGTACGTCGACGCGATGGAGCGGCTGTGCGTCGAGGCGGACCAGCCGGAGCGCACGCCGGACACCCTGCGCCGCATCCTCAAGGACACCTGACCCGTACGGGGGGTGGCTCAGGTCTGCCGCCGTGCGCGTGTCCGTCGCGGGCTAGTGTTGCCCAGCGGTAGCTGTCGGAGGGCAGGGGAGGCGTTCGTGGCGAACGACGCGCAGGCGGGCGGTCCGGGGCAGGACCGCACGCAGATCGACACCACGGTGCCGCAGTCGGCCCGGATCTACGACTACTGGCTGGGCGGCAAGGACAACTTCGCGCCGGACCGGGCGGTCGCCGAGGCGCTGGCGACGCAGATCCCGACGATCCGGACGATGGTGCGCTCGCAGCGGGTGTTCCTGGTCCGCGCGGTCGACTACCTCGTCCGCAAGGCCGGCATCCGCCAGTTCCTCGACATCGGTACCGGGATCCCGTCGCTGGACAACGTGCACGAGGTCGCCCAGCGCATCGCCCGGGAGAGCCGGATCCTCTACGTGGACAACGACCCGATCGTGCTCGCGCACGCCCGGGTGCTGATGACCAGCACCGAGGAGGGTCGGACCGCCTTCATCCTCGCCGACCTCCGGCAGCCCGGGGACATCCTGGCGAACCCGGCGCTGCGCGAGACGCTCGACCTCGACCGGCCGGTCGCGCTGTTCCTCGTCGGTGTGCTGCACCACCTGCACGATTCCGACGACCCGCGCGGGATCGTCACCACCCTGCTCGACGCGCTCCCGTCCGGCAGCTACTTCGCGCTCACCCAGCCGACCGGCGACTTCGACGAGGCGGCGATGGCGGGCATGGCCGCGACCGCGGAGCAGTCCGGCATCCCGTACGTGCCGCGCAGCCGGACCCAGGTCGAGGGGCTGCTCGAGGGGCTCGAGCTGGTCGAGCCGGGACTGGTGCCGATCCCGGCCTGGAACCCCCTCGATCTCGACTACCCCGGCGCCGCCGAGGTCGACCGCGACCCGTACAGCGTCTACGGCTGGGCCGCGGTCGCCCGCAAGCCCTGAGCCTCACGTCGGGCGCCGGGCGGTCGCCGGCGCCGGTGCCGGCCACCGCGGAGACGGACTCGAAGCGGGCGCTGGCCGTCTCGACCACGGCGCGCGCGAGCGGTCCCCGCACGGTCACCTCGCACCAGGTCATCGCTGCTCACGTCCTCCGGCCGTCGTGGATCGGCGCCCCGTGAGCATGCGTCGACGCCGGGTCGGTGCACACCACCCCGCGGCCGCTCCGGTGGTGCAGGCGGTCGGGGTGGCGGGCGGCCGCTGCCTGGTCGCCGCGGCCTGGCTGCGGCCGGCGCGGCAGTGGGTGCTGCCGGTCCTCCTGGTCGCCGGCACCGTGCCGTTCGCCGCGCTGGCGTGGACCGCGTTGGTGCCGGTGCTGCTCGCCCTCGCCGCGGCCGCGCTCGCCGTCCCCGTGCTGCGCGCCCGGGTCGTCGAGCGCCCGGTCCGGTCGGTCCCCGTCGGCTAGCGAGGTATCAGCCGGGGTGCCGGCGGCCTCCGTGTGATCAGGCACACGTCACGGGGGCGCAGATGAGCACAACGATGAAGGTCGTCATAGGCGGGGTCGGTCTTGTCGCCGTCTGGCTGGTGCTGGCGGTGACGCTGTTCAACGGCACCGGCTCGGTGCATCCTCGTCCGGACCAGCGGCCGGGCATCGTCAACTCGGTCGACGCGACCGGCGGCGCGGTCGACCCGACCCTCGACCCCCGCCCGTAGCCGGTTCACCGCCGCCCTACGGGGGTGGTCCTTAACCTGAGGGTATGGCGTCCGGGCCGCGAGCCGTGTCGCGACTGCGCGGTTCCCGCGGCGTGCTCGCCGCCGGCGGCGTCGTGCTCGTCGTCCTGCTCGTGGCCGTCGCCGTGCTCGCCTCCGGCGCCGGCCGGGACCGCGCCCGGGCGGCCGCGAGCCCGTCGGCGACCCCCACACCGACGCCGACCGTCACCGTCGCCGACATCTACCAGCGGGTGGGTCCCTCGGTGGCCGTCGTCCGTACCGCCCGCGGCGCGCTCGGCACCGGCGTGATCGTGGCGGCGGACGGCACCGTGCTCACCGCGAACCACGTCATCGCCGATCGCAGCCCGATCAGCCTGGTCTTCGCCGACGGCACGAAGTCGACCGCGACCGTGGCGTCCGCCGATCCCCAGCACGACGTCGCGACGCTCGCCCCGGCCACGCTGCCGCAGCCGGTCGTGCCGGCCACGCTGGGCGGCTCGGCCGAGGTCGGCGGCGAGGTCGTGGCGATCGGCAACCCGCTCGGGCTCGCCTACAGCGTCTCCTCCGGCGTCGTCTCGGCGGTCGGCCGCACCGCGACCACCAACGGGGGACGGTTCTCCGGCCTCATCCAGTTCGACGCGTCGGTGAATCCCGGCAGCTCCGGCGGGCCGCTGCTGGACGCCGAGGGCAACGTGATCGGGATCGTGCTGTCCATCGCCGACCCCGGCCGGGACGACGCGTTCGCGGGCATCGCGTTCGCGGTCCCGATCGGCACGGCGCTCGGCGGCGGATCCGGCGGCGGACCGGGCGGGCCGCAGACATGAGCAGTGCAGCGACCGGGCCCGCGGCGACCCGGACGGCGACATGACCGGGACCGGGATCGACAGGTCGGGAGGAAGCATGGCCCATCCGCTCGAGCAGGTGCTGTTCGAGGTCAAGCGCACGATCGTCGGCCAGGACGTCCTGCTGGAGCGGATGGCGATCGGCCTGCTCGCCGGCGGCCACCTGCTCGTGGAGGGCGTGCCCGGGCTGGCCAAGACGCTGGCGGTGAAGTCGCTGGCGGCCGCGATCGGCGGGCGGTTCCAGCGGATCCAGTTCACGCCCGACCTGGTGCCCGCCGACCTCACCGGCACCAGGGTCTACCGCCAGCACACCGGCGAGTTCGAGACCTCGCTCGGCCCGGTGTTCACGAACCTGCTGCTGGCCGACGAGATCAACCGGGCGCCGGCGAAGGTGCAGAGCGCGCTGCTGGAGGTGATGCAGGAACGCCAGGTCACGATCGGTCGGGAGACGTTCGCGATGCCGGACCCGTTCCTGGTGATGGCGACGCAGAACCCGATCGAGTCCGAGGGCACGTTCCCGCTGCCGGAGGCGCAGGTCGACCGCTTCATGATGAAGGTGGTCGTGAGCTACCCGAGCTCCCCGGAGGAGCACGCCATCGTCGAGCGGGCGCTCGAACCGCCGGGTCCCACGCAGGCGATGCTCACCCCCGAGGACCTCATCCGCATGCAGGCGACGGCCCGGCAGGTGTACGTCGACCCGGCCGTCGTCGACTACGCGGTCCGCCTCGTCACCGCGACCCGCGCGCCGGCCACGGTCGGGCTGGGCGAGCTGGACCGGTACGTCACGTACGGCGCGAGCCCGCGTGCGTCCATCGCGCTCGTGCTGGGCGCGCGGGCGCTGGCGTTCCTGCGCGGGCGGGACTACGCGCTGCCGCACGACGTGCGGGAGCTGACCCTGGACGTGCTGCGGCACCGGATCGTGCTCTCGTACGAGGCGCTTGCCGACGACGTCGACCCGGACACGGTCATCGCCGGCGTGCTGGGCGCGGTCGCGGTGCCGGACGTCGCGCTGCAGGACCGCTGAGCCATGGTCGGGGCGCCCGAGCGGCTGCTGCTGCGGCTGGAGTGGCGGGTGATCCGCCGGCTCGACGGGCGGGTCCAGGGCGCCTACCGCACGCCGTACCGCGGCTCCGGTCTCGACTTCGCCGGCCTGCGCGGCTACGTCGAGGAGGACGACGCCCGGCACATCGACTGGAACGCGACGGCCCGGCTGGACGAGCCGCAGGTGCGCCAGTACACCGAGGACCGCGAGCTGACCGTCTGGCTGGTGCTGGACCGGTCGGCGTCGATGACGGTCGGCCGGCCGGGCCGCGGCAAGCACGAGGTGCTCGGCGAGCTCGCGCTGATCCTGGCCCGGCTGTTCGGCCGCGGCGGCAACCGGGTCGGCGCGGTGCTGCACGACGGGGTGGTGGCCCGGGTCGTGCCGCCCGGCGTCGGCCGGGTGCACGCGCTGCGCATCGGGTACGAGCTGGAGCGCACGGGCGCCGCCGTCCCGGCGGCGGTCACCACCGACTTCGCCGTGATGCTGGACGCGGTGGCGTCGCTGGCCCGGCGCCGGTCGCTGATCGTCGTCGTCTCGGACTTCATCGGCACGGGGGAGTGGGACCGGCCGCTGCTGCGGCTGGTGCACCGGCACGACGTGGTCGCGCTGCGGGTCGTCGACGCCGCCGACGACGACCTGCCCGAGGCCGGCCTGCTCGTCGTCGAGGACGCGGAGACCGGCGAGCAGCTGCTGGTCGACTCCGGCGACCCGCTGTTCCGCAGCCGGTTCCAGGCCGGGGTGGAGGCCCGGGACGCCGAGCTGTCCGGGCGGATGCGCCGGGCCGGGGTGCCGCTGCACCGGATCGACACCGACCGGGACCCGGTCGAGTCGCTGGTCGAGGTCGTCGCCGCCACCCGGTGGAGGCGGGCATGAGGTTCACCTCGCCCTGGTGGCTCGCCGTCGGCGGGCTCGTCGTGGCGGCGCTGGTGGCCGCCGCCGTGGCCGCGTCCCGCCGGCGTTCCGCGGCACTGGCGGCGGCGGGGCTGACCGCGGGCGGCCGGCGTACCACCGCCGGGCTGTGGCTCAGCATCGGCGGGCTCGCCGTGCTCGCGCTCGCGGCGGCTGGGCCGGCGGCGTCCGTCCCGGTCGCCCGGGCCGCCGGCACGCTGATCGTCGCGATGGACGTCTCGAACAGCATGGCCGCCGCGGACGTGGCGCCCACCAGGCTGGCGGCGGCGAAGACGGCGGCCGGCTCGTTCATCGACGCCCAGCCGGACAGCGTCGACATCGGCGTCGTCGCCTTCCAGAACGGCGGGCTCACCACCTTCCGGCCGAGCTCCGACCGGGCGGCGGCCAGGACGGCGGTCGATCGGCTCACGCTCGCCGGCGGCACCTCGCTGGCCAACGCGCTGCTCACCTCGCTGTCGGCGATCACCGGCAAGAAGGTGGTGATCGGCAGGGACGGCACCGTGCCGGACATCGGGTTCTGGAACTCCGCCACGATCGTGCTGTTCTCCGACGGCGAGGACCACGGCAGCGACGAGGCCACGGCGGTGGCGGCCGGGGCGGCGGAGAAGGCCGGCGTGCACGTCGAGACCGTCGGCGTAGGCACCACCGCCGGCACGACCGTGACCGTCGACAAGTTCCGCATCCACACCGCGCTCGACCAGGACACGCTGACCGCGATCGCCAAGACCACCGGCGGCTCGTACCACCCCGCCTCGGACGCCGCCGAGCTGGACGGCATCGCCTCGACGATCGACCTGCGGCTGACCACCCACCGCGAGGACCTCCCGCTGGCCGGCGCCGTCACCGGCGTCGCCGTGCTGCTGCTGGCCGCCGGGGCCGTCCTCACCGTGCTGCGGACGGGAAGGCTGGTCTGATGTCGTTCGCCTGGCCGGCCGCCCTGCTGGCGCTGCTCGCGGTCCCGCTCGTCCTCGGCGTCGCGTGGTGGACCCGCCGGCGCCGGCGCCGGTCCGCGGTCCGGGTGAGCTCCGCCGCGCTGGTCCGCGCGGCCCTGCCCGGCCGGACCTTGTGGCGCCGGCGCGTGCCGGCCGCCCTGCTGCTGCTCGGGCTCGCCGTGCTCGGGCTCGGCGCCGCCCGCCCGCAGGCGACCGTCGCGGTCCCGTCCAGCTCGACGACGATCCTGCTCGCGCTCGACGTGTCCGGGTCGATGTGCTCGACCGACGTGCAGCCCAACCGGCTCACCGCCGCCGAGAAGGCCGCGGCCGAGTTCATCAGGGCGCAGCCGGGCGGCGCCCGGATCGGGCTGGTCGCCTTCGCCGGGATCGCCGGCGTCCTGGTGCCGCCGACCACCGACACCGAGGCACTGCTGGCCGCGCTGCCGGACCTGACCACCTCCCGCGGCACCGCGATCGGGCAGGCGATCCTCACCTCGATCGACGCGATCGCGGACATCGACCCGTCGGTCTCGCCGACCGGCGTGGACGTCACCGGCGACCCGGCCGGAGGCGCGTACGCGGCGGACGTCATCGTCGTGCTCACCGACGGCGCGAACACCCAGGGCGTCGAGCCGCAGACCGCGGCCAAGCAGGCCGCCGGCCGCCGGCTGCGCGTCTACACGATCGGCTTCGGCACCACGACGCCGGCGCCGATGGTCTGCGACGCCGCGCAGATCGGCGACGCGCCGGGCGGCGGGCGGTTCGGCGGCGGCGGTCCGTTCGGGGGCGGTCCGTTCGGCGGCGGCCCCTTCGGCGGGCGCGGCGGCGGCAACCCGCTGGTCGCCGACTACGACGCGCTGCGGCAGGTGGCCACCGCCACCGGCGGCCAGTTCTACAGCGCGAAGGACGCCGTCCAGCTGCAGACCGCCCTGGCCGACCTGCCGAAGGCGATCACGGTCACGCACGAGCATCGCGACCTCGCCGCCTGGTTCGCCGGCTTCGGAGGCCTGCTGATCGCCGCCGCGGTCACCCTGTCCCTCTGGTGGAACCGCGTCCGGCACGTCCCGGCCCCGCCCACCTCCGCCCCCTCACCCTGACCGGGCGGGCACGATGCCCGCCTGCAGGTCGCCCCGCCAGGCGGCCGGCGGCCGGTCGCGGAGGGCCTCGGCGATGCCGGCCAGCTCGACGATGCCGAACACCGGCACCCCGTCGTCCGGCGGAGCGGAGATCGTCCGGGTGACGACGACGGCGAGGACGGTCGGCTCGACCTCGGGCAGGCCGAGCAGGCCGGCGATCCGCGGCCAGTCCGACGCCGCCCAGCCGGCCTTCCGACGGGCCTGGGCCGACGCGCGCCGGATCGTGTCGCGCATCTGGTCCGGGCCGAGGTCCTTGAAGAAGGCGAAGTCCACGTTCTTGCACTCGCCGATGACGACGACCGGTCCGCCGGCGCCGACGCAGCCGCCGACCAGGTCGATCTCGCCGCAGGGCAGCGGCGTGCCGTCGATCCGGTCCAGGCTCGCGGTGGTCCGGACGCCGGCGCCGGTGAGCTCCGCCGCGGCCGCGCCCTCGAACAGGCCGTGCACCGCGCGCGCCTCGGCACGCGCGGTCGCCCGCTGATCGGTCGCGGCGTTCGAGGCGAGATGCAGCCGTCCGGACATGGCCGCCACCGACTGCATCGCGGACCGCAGGACCAGCCCGGCCGAGGTGATCCCGGCCGGCCTGCCGGCCCGATGCCCGTCCAGCACCGGCGTGTACGCCAGCCAGTCGGCCTCGGCGGCCTGCACGAGCACGGCCTGGTTGGTGCGCTGGGCGGCCCGCGTGTCGGCGGACAGGAACGACGGCACCAGCCGGGATCGCCACCGCCCGGCGGTGAGCACGGTGTGCCGGCGCAGCAGGCGTGTGTCCGGATCGGACGGCGCGAGGTCCACGACCGTGATGCCGACGCGGGTCGGCGGCAACGTCTCGAGGCGGACGAGCAGCTCGGTCGCCGAGGCGCCGTAGACCCGGCGCTCGACCTCGTCGGTGCCGCGGACCAGTCGCTGCTGGTACGGCGGGTTCGACTCGGGGGGACGGCTGAGGTTCGCCTCGGCCGTCCACATCAGACCGTCGGTGGGCGCCAGCCGTACCGTCCCCGACCGCAGCGAAGCGGCAGCGACCATGCTCGAGGTGATCTCCCGCAGGACGTCCGAGAGCCGCCGTACCGTCGAGGTCAGGTCGAACACCGCCGCGGTGAACTCGTCGGAGGGCGGCTCCGGCGGGAGACGCAGGTCGATCGGCCCCTCGCTGAGCAGGCAGGCGTAGACCTGCTGCGCGGCCAGCACGCGATGGCTCTCCTCGGTCGACCGGGTGGCGCGCACGCCGGCGATCACCCCGACGAGCCAGAGCAGTGACCGGTACGGGTCGGCCAGCACGAGGTCCCGCAGCGCGGAGCAGGCCGCGCTGCGGGCGATGCGGACCCGGGCGGCGATCTCGTCCCGATCGTCGCTGTCGGACAGGTCCGGTGCCGCCGTGGGCAGTCGGTCCGCGAGCGCGGCGAGATCGGTCTCGTAGAAGTGCTCGATCTCGTCAAGGGTGTTCCAGCCGCAGGCCGGGCAGCGCCGGCCGGAGAACGGCGCGGGCTGCGCTGCCTCGTCGCCGGGCCATCCGAGCGGGACCGCGGGGCCGGCCAGCAGGGCCCTGCAGCGCCGGCAGCGGGCGGCGGTCACTCGAACAGCCACCAGTCCGAGTGGGAGATCTGCGAGCTGACGATCTCGAGCAGTGGCGCGCCCGGCCGCCGCCGCCAGGTGATCGCGACGTCGAAGGCGGGGCCGTCGCGGTGGTCCCCGTAGCCGCGCAGCGCCGGGCTCTCCTCGTCGCCGCAGTCGAGGACGACGAGCACGGCCCGCAGGCTCGACTCGCTGTCGTTCGCCATCGCGACCAGGGTGCCGACGGAGTCGGCGCCCCAGGCCATGCGGGCGTTCACCGACCCGTCGAGGTCCATGAACACCATGAACTGCCGGGACGCCGCGCCGCCGTCGAGCGTGCCGACGGTGATGTCGAAGGCGGCGTTCAGCAGTGTCACGACGTCCTGCTTCACCGCCGGTCCGGCTTCCTCGCTCCAGGACGACGCCATCTCGGGCTCCTTGCGGATTCGGCCAGTTCCTTCTCCAGCCTGGTGCGGACCTGCTCGTGGCGGAGGCGATTCAGGTTCGCGACCTGCTGGTCGCTCTCCACGCCGGCGACACGCTCGAGCAGCTGGACGAGGATGCGGAGGTTCGCCCCCGCGGCGATGAGGCGGTCCCGGCGGAACCGGTCGTCGTGGACCGCGGCGAGGAACACGTCGAGCGCGTCGAACCAGCGCCGGAACTGTTGGTCGTTGACGTATCGCACGCAGAACTCGGAGAACTCCAGGACCGTGTCGTCGCCGTCCCGCCGGACGATGCTCACCTCACCCATCGCCGTGAACAGCCTACGGGGCACGGCCGAGTCCGCCACGGCCTGGTCGCGGATTCCGCGGAAGTAGTGGAAGCTCGACATCGCCCGGAACAGCCCGTTGATGGCCGTGTCCAGCTGTCGACCACCGTGCGAGTGCTCGATCGCGATGAACCCGAGACGTCGCTCGATCAACCGGACCCAGCCCAGGTACTCGGCGAACGAGTACAAGGTGCTGAACCGGTAGTAGTCCGACGTCCGGTACCAGTCCTCGTCTACGTTGAGGACGAAATTGTTGATCTGCCGTTCGAGCGTCTCGCTGGACCGCATCAAGGGGGTGGTGAACCGGGCCAGCACGGCCTTGGCGTCACGGCGCAATCCCAGTCGCGGCCGGAAGACGTCCTCGAACAGGAACTTGGTGGCCGAGCCGATAACGCCGCCGACGAAAGCCGAGATGACGATCCAGGCGACGCTGTACTGCTCGAAGGAATCCGTGAGCCATCCCACGGCGGCCACTCACGTCGATCGGAGGAATGCGGACGGAACGAGGCGCCGAACGCTACCGGTGGCCAGCCGGCGAGGGCAACGCCGGCGGTGACCGTGTCGACCGTTCGGTCACGACTCATCCGCCGAGTGTTCGACAGCGACACCCGCGGGGTTCCGCGATCAATGGCTGATTCTCTGGCGGGTCGTGGGGTCGCGCCCGATACGGTGCCGGGCGGATCGGGAGGAGTGTGTCGATGCAGGTGGTCACCGAGCCGTCGGAGCCCGGGGAGTTCCGGCGGTGGGTGGAGCACTTCCGGGTGCCGGCGCTGAGCGTCGGGACCTACCGGATCGTGGCGGGCGGGGCCGACGACCAGCAGCCGCACGGCGAGGACGAGATCTACGTGGTCCGGGCCGGGCGGGCGCGGCTGGTCGCCGGGGACGCGTCGGTCGTGGTCGGGCCCGGGTCGGTGGTCTTCGTGCCGGCCGGCGAGGTGCACCGGTTCGTCGACGTCAGCGAGGAGATCGAGGTGCTCGTCGTGTTCGTGCCGGCCGAGTCCGGCTGACGGCGGCCCGCGGCCCGGGTCAGCGGCTCCAGCCCTCGGACGGGGTGACCGGGCGGTTCTCGGCCGGCGGCTCGACCGGGCGGCCCTCGTACTGGGTGGACAGCACGACGTGCGAGTTGATCTCGCCGTGCTTGCCGATGCGCTCGAGCAGTCCCTCGAGGTGCGCCATCGAGCCGACCCTGATCTTGAGCATGGTGCAGAAGTTGCCGCTGAGCTTGTGCACCTCGGTGACCTCGGGATAGTCCTCGGCCGTGCTGGTGCGCAGCAGGCAGCTGCCCAGCGAGCAGCGCATCTGCACGAACGCGGTCAGCGGCAGCCCGGCCTTGGCCGGGTCGACCACGGCCTGGTAGCCGGCGATGACGCCGGCCTCCTCCAGCCGCCGCACCCGCTCGGCGACCGCCGGCGAGGACAGGTTCACCCGCGGGCCCAGCTGGTTGTACGACAGCCGGCCGTTCTGCTGCAGCTCCGCGAGGATGCGCCAGTCGGTCGCGTCGAGCGGTCGGTCCATCCGTAAAGCATCCCACCGGAACTGCCTTCCGAACAGCAGGCGTCCGGCCGCGGATGGCTTGCGTCGGCCGTTCAGATCGGCGTTCGGTGTTCCTAGCGTTGAGGCATGACCACCGTCGCCCCCCGCCGCGGCCAACCGGCCGCCGCCGACCAGCCGACCCGCCGGCCGATGACCGCGATCGTGGTCGCCGCCGCGCTGATGAACGCGGCCATGGCGGTCGCCAGCGGCGTCGGCACGATCGTCGCCGCCGACCGGCTCGGCCTGGCCTGGGGCGGCGTGGCCGCGACCGCCGGTATCACCGGCACCGGCATCGGCGCGCTGGCGCTGACCCGGCTGACCGTCCGCCGCGGCCGCGGCCGGGCGCTCGCGCTCGGCTACCTGGTCGGCGCGGTCGGGGCGGTGGTCGCGACCGGCGGTGCGGTCACCGACGACGTGGCCGCGCTGCTGATCGGGATGCTGCTGCTCGGGGCCGGCAACGCGGCCGCGCAGCTGTCCCGGTACGCCGCGGCCGAGCTGCACACCGAGGACCGGCGCGGCCGGGCGATCGGCGCGGTGGTCTGGGCCGGCGCCGTCGGCGCGGTGGGCGGCCCGCTGCTGCTCGGCGCGACCGGGGCGCTCGCCGGCCGGCTGGGTTGGGTGCCCGCCGCGGGACCGTTCGCGCTGGCGATCGCGGTCACCACGGTGGCGGCGGTGGTCTCCCGCTGGTTGCCCTCCGGGTCGAAGGCCGCCCCGGCGACCAACGCTCCACTGTGGACACTGCTGCGCCGGCCGGCCGTCCGCTCGGCCTTCGCGGTGCTGGCCACCGCGCAGGTGGTGATGGTCGCGGTGATGACGGCCGCGCCGGTGGACATGCACCACCACGGTCAGGGCCTCGGCGCGGTCGGGCTGGTGCTGTCCGCGCACACGCTCGGGATGTTCGCGCTGTCGCCGGTCACCGGCCGGCTGGTCGACCGGTTCGGGGCCCGGCCGGTGCTCGTCGCCGGCCTGGCCGCGCTGGCCCTGGCCGCCGGGGCGGCCGCGGCCGGACCCACCGACACCGCCTTCCGGGCCGCGGCCCTCTCGCTGCTCGGTTATGGCTGGAACCTCTGCTTCGTCGGCGGCAGCACCGCGCTGGCCGGGGCCGTGCCGCCGGCCGAGCGGGCGCGGGTGGAGGGCACCGTGGACGCCGCGGTCTGGGGGCTGGCGGCGGTGGTCGGCCTGCTCTCGACCGTCGTGCTGGCGGTCGGCGGGTACGCCGTGCTGACCGCCGCGGCGGGACTGCTGGTAGTGATCCCGGCAACCGCGCTGCTGTCCGCGTCCCGCGCGACGCCGGCCCGCGCCTAGGGAATGCCCGGTGTCCCGCGTCAGAAGAGCTCGCGGACCCTCTGCCGGGGGACATCAGCTTGTCGGCAGTGTCTCGAACGCGGCGACCTGGGACGGCGGCGGCGCCGCGATCGTGACCGGGTGACCGTAGTCGAGGAAGTCGACCGAGCCGACGTCCGTGCCGGTCTCGATCCGGACCGGGTAGGGCTCGCCCACGATGGCGACGTACGCGGTCTCCTTGTCCGGACCGTCGGAGATCACCGGAACCGTCTCGACCCCGTTGACGGTCTTGAACACCCCGGTGCTGAGCGTGCCGGACAGGCCGAGGAAGGCGTCGGCCATCTGGTCCTGCCGCAGCAGGTCGGCGAGCTCGGCCAGGCTCTTGTCGGTGATCGGCACCTCGATCCACTTGCCGGCCGGAAGCCGGGCGGCGGCCGGGCCGAGCCTGCTGCGCCAGTATTGCTGGCTTGCCTTCCGGTAGACCGACCGGCCGACCTTGCGGATCCGCACGGTCATCCCGTCGATGGCGTACCTGCCGTCGGAGTCGGTCCCCCGGTAGCGCAGCTCGAGGGTCCATGGGTCCCCGCCCTTGAGGATCGCCTTCACCCGCACGGAGGGGGCGTGCTGCAGCGCGTAGTACGCCGTCCCCAGGGCGTCGTCGCCGCTCATGCTGGCGACGCCGTTGTAGGTCGCGGTCGGTTCGGGCGCGGCGGTGCGAGACGGGGCGGCGTGCGAGGGGGGCGAGGAGAGGCCGGGCGCGGGAGCGCCGGAACCGGCGATGGTGCTGGTGCACCCGGTCGCCAGCGCGAGGACGGCGGCTAACGCGAGGACGGGACGCGCAGCGGGCATCGCACACCACCGACAGCTCGACGGGCCCTCACTGAATCATGCCGACCTAACCGTCGGGCCCGATCGGAACCCGTGCCGGTCACGGCGAGCCGGCGCTCAGGGGATCGTGATGACCACCTTCCCGCGGGTGTGTCCGCGCTCCACGTGCCGCAGGGCAGCCGCGGTCTCGGCCAGCGGGTAGGTGCGGTCGATCACCGGGGTGAGCCGGCCGTCGTCGACGTAGCCGGTGATGGCGAGCAGGTCGGCCCGGTTCGGCTTGGACAGGAACGGCCGCAGCCGCTGGCGCACGAACCGGTCGGTGACGGCGGCGCGGGCGATCGGCCAGAGCGGCCCGATCACGCGGCCGGGCGAGCCGCCGGCGTTGAGCAGCAGGGTCCCGGTCGGGGTGAGGGCCCGGCGCACCCGGCCGAGCGGGTGGTTGCCGACGTTGTCCAGGATCACGTCGTAGCGCACCCGGCCGTCGGTGAAGTCCTCCACCGCGTAGTCGATCGCGCGCACGGCGCCGAGCGCGCGGACCAGTTCGCGGTTGGTTGCGCTGCACACGCCGGTGACCTCCGCACCGAGCGCCGTCGCGATCTGCACGCCGTACGTGCCGACGCCGCCGGCGGCGCCGTTGATCAGCACCCGGTGGCCGGCCCGCACCCCGCCGACGTCGCGCAGTCCCTGCAGCGCGGTCACCGCCGCCATCGGGACGGCCGCGGCCTGCTCGACGCTCAGCCGGGCCGGCTTGGGCACCACCCGGTCCGCCCTGGCCCGCGCGTACTCAGCGAGCGCGCCGGCACAGAAGCCCAGCACCACGTCGCCGGGGCGCAGCTCGGTGACGTTCGCCCCGACCGCGGTCACCTCGCCGGCCGCGTCGACCCCGGCCACCAGGGCGGCCGGCCTGCGCAGCCCCATCCCGCCGGTCAGCCGGGCGACCAGCGGGTCGCCGCGCACCATGTGCCAGTCGTACGGGTTGAGCGCGGCGGCGGCGACCCGCACCAGCACGTCGTCCGGGCCGGGCACGGGCGGATCGACGTCCGCGAGCCGCAGCACGTCCGGCGTACCGAACCGGTCCTGGACGATCGCCTTCATCGGGACTCCCGCACTGCCGTCGTGGCCGGAGGCGGTCAGGTGTAGCAGAGCCGGCCGAGGATCGCCTGCCGGGCCGCCGCCGCGGACGGCGGCGACGCCCGGGAGCTATCCCGAGCCGAGGACGGCACGCTACGGTGCGGCCCGTGGGGCTGCGCGCGCAGGACGTCTCCCCGGCCCGTGCCGTCGCGGACCGGATGGCCGAAGCGGCCCGCAGCTGGCTCGACCAGCTCGACCAGGGGCAGCGCCGGGTCGCGATCGGAGCGGTGCCGGCCGGCGACGCGTCCGATGCCGAGCGGCTGCGCTGGTTCTACACGCCCACCGACCACGGCGGCCTGACCATGCACCAGCAGCGGCCGGCGCAGCAGCGGGCGGCGATGCGGCTAGTCGCGAGCGGGCTGTCGACGCCGGCGTACGTCACCGTGGCCACCGTCATGGGCATGGAGAACGTGCTGGACCAGGCCGAGGGGTTCGTGGCCCGGTTCGACCGGGAGCGCGGCCGCGACCCCGGGCTCTACTACCTGCGGGTGTTCGGCGAGCCGGGCGGAGCCGCGCCGTGGGGTTGGCGGTTCGGCGGCCACCACGTCTCGCTGAACAACCTCGTGGTCGGCGGCGAGGTGGTGGCGACGACACCGTGCTTCCTCGGCGCGGACCCAGCCGTGTCGCCGCTGCTCGGCGGCGCGGCGCTGCGGCCGCTCGGGCAGGTGGAGGATCTCGCCCGCGACCTGGCCCGGTCGCTGCCGCCGGAGCTGGCCGCCCGCGCCGTGCTGCTGGACCGGGCGCCGTCGGACCTGGTCACCGCCAACCGCAGCCGGATCGAGCCGGGCGACCGGGTGATACCGCTGAGCGGGATCTGGCGAGCCGGTTTTCCCGATCCGGACGAGCAGGCGAAGCTGCAGGCGACCAGCGACGCGATCGACGCGGCCGCCGGGTATGACGACGCCGACCACGGCGTGCTCGCCTACACCGCTGCCCCGAAGGGGGTGCCGGCGCTCGAGCTCGACGGCGCCCAGCGGGAGATGCTGCGGCTGCTGCTGGGCACCTACCTCGGCCGGGTGCCGGACGGCGTCAGCCCGCTCGACCGCTACCGGGACGACGCCGCGCTGGACGCGGTGCACTTCGCCTGGGCCGGCCCGACCGAGCCGCGCGCGCCGCACTACTACCGGCTGCAGGGGCCGCGGCTGCTGGTCGAGTGGGACAACACCCAGCGCGACGCGAACCACGCCCACTCCGTCTGGCGCGACCCGACCGCCGACTTCGGCCTGGACGTGCTCGCCGCCCACCGCGCCGCCCACCACTGACCGGGCCCGCGGGGAGCCGTGCGGCCTCAGCCGAGGATCAGGCCGACGGCGACGACGGCCATGACGACGGCGATGCCGGCGTCGAGGGCACGCCAGGCCGCGGGCCGGGCGAACAACGGGCGCAGTGCCGTGGCGCCGGCACCGAGCGCGCAGAACCACAGCGTGCTGGCGGCGGCTGCGCCGGCCGCGAACCACCAGCGCTGCCCACCGCGGCCGGCGGCCACGGACCCGAGCAGCACCACCGTGTCGAGGTAGACGTGCGGGTTGAGCCAGGTGAACGCGAGGCAGGTCAGCAACACGGGGACGATCCCGCGCCGCACGGTCGCGGCGTCCTCGGGACGCAGCGCGTCGTGCGCCCGCGGGCGGATCGCGCGCCGTGCCGCGAGCAGGCCGTAGCCGAGCAGGGCCGTCGCGCCGACGATGCGGATCGTGGTGATCAGCGACGGCAGCGCGGCCAGCGCGGCGCCGGCACCGGCGACGCCGGCCGCGATGAGCACGACGTCGGACCCCACGCAGACCGCGACGACCGCGGCGACGTGCTCGCCGAGCAGGCCCTGCCGGAGGACGAACGCGTTCTGTGCCCCGATCGCGACGATCAGGGCCAGGCCGAGGCCGAGGCCGGCGGCCGCGGCGGCCGCGGAGGAGGACACCTCGCCACGGTAGGCAGCGGGCTTCGTGAAGCCCAGCTTGAGAAACTTCAGCACCATTAGCCTGGCTCAGGTGAACCTGGAGCTCGACCAGCTCCGGACGCTGGCGGCGATCGTGGATCACGGCAGCCTCGACGCCGCCGCCCGGGTGCTGCACGTGACGCCGTCGGCGGTCAGCCAGCGGCTGCGGGCCCTGGAGTCGGCCACCGGGCAGGTGCTGCTCGTCCGCAGCCGGCCGGTGCGGCCGACGCCGGCCGGCGCCGCCCTGGTCCGGACGGCCCGGCAGGTCGAGCTGCTGCTCGCGGACACCACCGAGGAGCTGACCGGGACGGCGGCCGACCCGGCGTCACCCCGGCCGCGCTCGCCCGCGCGCCGGTCGTCACCTTCGACTACGCGGACGACCTGCAGCACGCGTACGTCCGCCGGCACGGTCGCGACCTCGACCCGCCCAGCCACCAGGTGCCGTCCTCGGCCGACTTCCTGTCCGCGATCCTGCTCGGCATGGGCTGGGGGATGGTGCCCGACCTGCAGTCCGCACCGCACTTCGGGACCGGGGCGCTGGTCGAGCTCGACCCGGCCGGGCCGGTCGACGTCGTCCTGCACTGGCAGCGCTGGGCGCTGCGGATCGCGGCCCTGGACGCGCTGACCGACGCGGTCCGGGCGGCGGCCCGCCGGCAGCTGACCTGACCGCTACCCGTCCTTGCGCCACTCCTCGGCCAGCAGCGCGTAGCCGAGACCGTCCAGCCACCGGCCGGACCGGTGCAGCGACTCCTGGACGGTGTGGATCTCCCGGCGCATCCCGACCCGCTCCATGAGCCGCCAGGACGCCTCGTTGTCGGCGAAGCAGTTCGCGGTCACCCGGCGCAGGCCGAGGTCCTCGAAGCAGATCCGGATCAGCTCCCGGACCGCCTCGGCGGCGTAGCCGTGGCCGCCGCGGGTCGGGTCGAGCACCCAGCCGAGCTCGGCCTGCACTTGCTGCGCCTGCTCGAGGACCTCCGCCTGCGCCCAGCCGTCCTCGACGGTGACCATCAGGTCGCCGACCACCTCCCCGCGCAGCTCGATGATCAGCGTCTTGGCCAGCATGTGAGCGGCCTCGAACTGGCCGCGGTAGTCCTCGACGGTCCGGGGCGCCCTGATCAGCCAGCGGCTCACCCCCTCCAGCCGGCGGTAGCGCCAGGTCGGCATGAGGTCGGCGGTGGTCGCCGGGCGCAGCGTCAGCCGCGCGGTGCTGACCGGCCAGGCGACCCGATCGAGCGGAGCTGCCACGCCACCATGATGGCAGCCGGCCCAGAGCGGTCCGAGCAGCGTCAGAGTCCCGACTGCACCGCGATGCGGCCGTCCTCGGCGGCGGCCTGCAGGGTCGCGTAGTCGCGCTCGTTGAGGTCCGCGTACGCCGCCGAGAACTTCGCGATCGCCCGGTCGAACGCGTCGGTCTCGCCGAGGTACGACGCGATCGCCACCCGGTCGCCGGACCGGGCGTGTGCCCGGGCCAGGGTCCACCCGCACAGCGCGCCGTAGACGGCCATCCCCTCGGGCACCATCTGCTCCGGGGGTAGCGACATCTTCCAGTCCCGCAGCTGGCGCAGGTAGTAGTCGCGGTCGACGACGTCGACTCCCTTGGTGCGCTGCCAGCCGAGGAAGATGTCCGAGCTGGCCTGCATCAGCCGCTGGCCGGCGACCACCCGCTGGCCCTGGTTCGCGTACAGGCTGCGGCCGGCGTACTCCTCCAGCACCGAGGGCTGCGCCTCCTTCGCCTGCAGGATGAGCGGGTCGTTGTGGTCCAGGCCCTCCAGCAGCAGGATCCACGCCCTGGTCCCGACGCTGCCCACGCCGACCACCTTCCGAGCCATGTCGACCAGCCGGAACTGCTCGAGCAGGTGCCGCCGGTCGGACGTGAGCGTGCGGCGGTAGGCGGACACCAGCGCGCGGAGCCGGCTGAACAGCTCGGTCGCCTCCAGCTCCGGCACCAGCTCGGTGACCGGCACGATCAGCGGCGGGTCGCCGACGATCCTCGCCTCGCCGCCGACCGTGGTCGTCAGCTTGTCGAATGCCTGCAGGTTGTCCCTGGTCCTGGCCTTGGCGATCAGCTTCTCGGTGCGTGCGACCCGGTCCGGCCGCAGCAGCGGCTTGATCTTGGCCAGCTCGCTGTCGACGTCGAGGTGGGCGTACCAGACGTCGAGGTGGGACTGGTCGGCGAAGCCGCGCACCGCCTCCCGGTACGACCGGGTCGCGGCCAGGACGACCGACTTGCGTTCCTTGCGCTTGAAGCCGTTGTCGCGGCCGGCGATCTCCAGGCTGGCGGCCAGCCGCTTGACGTCCCACTCGAAGGAGCCCGGCAGCGTCTCGTCGAAGTCGTTGAGGTCGAAGATCGCGTGCCGCTCCGGCGAGGCGAAGATGCCAAAGTTGGACAGGTGCGCGTCACCGCACAGCTGGGCGCGCAGCCCGGTGGTCGGCGTGCCGGCCAGGTCGGCCGCCATGACCAGGGCGGCACCGCGGTAGAAGGTGAACGGCGAGACCAGCATCCGCCCGTACCGGATCGGCACCAGCTCGGGCACCCGGCTGGCGGCCTGCCGTTCGAGCAGCTCGACCGGATCGGCCCGCAGCTGCGACGTGTCGAGCACCGCGTGCGACTCCAGTGGGATCTCCCTGCGGGTCGCGAGGCCGCGGGCAACCCGGTCCGAGCGGCGCGGCGGTGGGGTCGAGGCCGTCCGCCGGACCCGGCGCGCGGCCGGGTCGGCCACCTCGACCGTGGTCAGGACGTCGATCTGCTTGGTCACGCGAATCCCCCCTTTCCCCGTCACCGTCCGCGCCGGCGGGCGGATCGTCACCATCCCTCGTGAATGAGTGGACGGCCGCCGCCTCATTCGCGGTGAGGGATGTGGAGCTGCGCCGGCCTCGGGAGAGTGAGTGCGTGACGGCGGCATCCGGGCAGTCCCTCACAGTGCCGGTCACCCAGAAGCGGGAGTTCTGGGTCCTGCTGGCGTATGCGGTGGTCCTTGGCGTGTTCGGCGCGTTCGCCGCGCTGATCTTCGTCGGACTGATCACGGTCGGCGGCAAGTGGTACAGCGATTCCGACCCGGGCTGGTTCGGCGGGCACTGGTGGTGGCTGGCGGTCGCCGTGGCGGCGGGGATCGCGGTCGGGTTGGTGCGTCGCCTGACCCGGCTGCCGTGGAAGACCCCCGGCCTGTTCGACGACCTGCAGACCGGCAGCGTCGAGGTCGGGCTGGTGCCCGGCATCGCGGCCGTCTCCGCGGTGTCGCTGATCGGCGGGGCCAGCCTCGGTCCGGAGAAGGCGCTCGGGTCGATGGGAGGCGGATTCGGCAGCTGGATCGCTCGACGACGTGCGCTCAAGACCGAGGACGCTCAGGTGAACACCATGGCCGGGTTCGCAGGCGCGTACGGCGGGCTGTTCTCCAGCACGCTGATCGTGGTGATGCTGATCACGGAGGTCGCCCGCCCGGGGGGTCAGCGGTTCGCGAAGAGCCTGGCGGCGACGATAGTGGCGTCGAGCGTCTCGTTCGCCATCTACTTCGTCATCGCCGGCGCCGTGTTCCTGGACTACTACCAGGTGCCGCAGTACGACTTCAAAGACTGGCACCTGCTCGCCGGGTTCCTTCTCGGCCTGTTCGCGGCCGTCCTGGTGACGGTGCTCGTCGCGGTCACGATGGCGGCGGCGCGGCTGTTCGACCGGCTGAAGGTCCCGGACATCGCCAAGTCGGTGCTGGGCGCCGTGGTCTTCGGGGTCCTGGGGGTGGCTCTGCCGCTCACCATGTTCAGCGGCGGCGACCAGCTCAAGACCGTGCTCGACCGCGCGGAGACCCTGGGCCTCGGCCTGCTCGTCGCCACGCTCGTCGGGAAGATGCTCGCCTTCGGCGTCAGCCAGGGCAGCGGCTTCGTGGGCGGCCCCATCTTCCCGTCGCTGTTCATCGGCGGAACGGCCGGTGTCATCGTCCACGAGGTCATCCCCGGGGTGCCGCTGGGACTGGCGTTCGCCTGCATGCTCGCGGCCACCCCGGGGGCGCTGGCGGCGGCGCCGTTCTCGATGGTCCTGCTGGCCGCGTTCCTGACCCAGGTCGGGGTGCTGGAGACCGCACCGATCCTCATCGCCGTCTTCACCGCCTTCCTCACCATGGAGGGCGTGAAATACCTCCTGGTCAGCCGGCGGCAGGCGCGCGCGGCCGCGGTGAGACCCCCGGCGGGGGCGGAGCCCGCGGCTCCGGCTTGACATCGGCGCCGCGGCGGTGTGCACGCCGGCCGGCAGGCGGCGGACATCCGGCCGGGCAGCTGGCGGAGCCCGCGCGTCGTCATGGCGGTTGAAGAAGGCTCGCCCCGATCGTTAGATTTCCTCGTGGTGGCGTCGATGTCGCGGACGGGCCCCACCGCCGGGACCGGCACGGTTCCCGCGGCGGAGCTGCCGTTCGATCTGGAGACGAAGCTCCACCCGCCCGTGCTCCGGCCCAGCCTGGTGCCCCGCACCGGCCTGCTCGCCCTGCTGGAGTCGGCCGGGCCGGTGCCGGTGGTCGCGGTCGTCGCCCCGGCCGGCTACGGCAAGTCGACCCTGCTCGCGCAGTGGGCCGACCGGCGGCAGCCGCGCAGCGCCTGGATCTCCTGCGACGAGGGCGACAACGACCCGGCGGTGCTGCTGACCGGCCTCGCGGCCGCGCTGACCCGGCTCGGCGCGGTGGACGCCGGGCTGGTCGCGCACATCAGCCGGAACGCGGACGTCACCGCGGTGCCGACACTGATGGCGGCGATCGACCCGGAGGCCGAGCCGGCCACCGTCGTGCTCGACCACGTCGAGGCGGTCGTCAACCAGGAGTGCCAGTACGTGCTGACCGAGTTCGCGCTGCGGCTGCCGCCGGGATGGCAGGTCGTGATGGCGTCCCGGCACGCGCTCCCGCTGCCGGTGTCGCGACTGCGGCTGCAGGGCCGACTGGTCGAGCTGACCGCACAGGACCTCGCGATGAGCCCGGACGAGGCGGCCGCGCTGCTGGAGCGGGCGGCCGGCGGGACGGCGGGGGACGGGGCGGCGACCCTG
Source organism: uncultured Actinomycetota bacterium (assembly GCA_963728945.1). Classification (GTDB taxonomy): domain Bacteria; phylum Actinomycetota; class Actinomycetes; order Mycobacteriales; family CADCTP01; genus CADCTP01. Next base: position 189,113 of record CAVSMA010000002.1, read on the forward strand.
GTCGAGCTCACCGAGGGCTGGCCGATCGGGCTCTACTTCGCCGCTCTGGCGCTGCGGACCGGCGGGCGGCCGGTGACGGCGATCAGCTCCGGCGCGGTGGACCAGTTCGTCGACGGCTACCTGCGGGCCGAGCTGTTCGCCCAGCTCTCGCCGGCCGAGATCGAGTTCCTGACCAGGACGTCCGTGGTGGAGCGGATCTGCGGGCCGCTGTGCGACGCGATAGTCGACGGCACCGGCTCGGCCCGCCTGCTCGAGGACCTGGAGCGGCGGAACCTGCTGGTGATCCCGCTCGACCGGCGCCGCGAGTGGTACCGCTACCACCACCTGTTCCGGGACCTGCTGCTGGCCGAGTTGCACCGGCGCGAGCCCGAGCTCGTCGGGCGGCTGCACCTGCATGCCGCGGCCTGGATGGAGACGAACTCCAGGCCGGACGAGGCGATCGAGCACGCGCAGCTGGCCGGCGACGCCGACCTGGTGGCCCGGCTCGTCCTGGACCGGATGCAGCCGGTCTGGGCGAGCGGGCGGGTGGACACGGCGCTGCGCTGGATGACCTGGTTCGATCAGGGCCGTGGGATCGAGCGCTACCCGGCGATCGCCGCGCACGGTGCGCTGATCTTCGCGCTGCTGGGGCAGTCGGCAGAGACGGAGCGGCTGGCGGCGATTGCCGAGCACGCCCCGCCCACCGGAACGCTTCCGGACGGCAGCAGGATGGGCGGGCTGCTGGCCTACCTGCGGGCGATCCTCGCTCGGGACGGCGTCGAGGCCATGCGCCGCGACGCCAGGCAGGGCTTCGACGAGCTGCCGCTGACCAGCCCGTACCGGGCCACGATGCTGCACACCGAGGCCGTTTCCCATCTGCTCGACGGCGAGCCGGAGCTCGCCGACCCGATCCTCGCCAACGCCGTGCATCACTCCGCTCGGGCCGGGGCGCTGCCGCTGGCCTCGCTCGATCTGGCCGAGCGGTGCATCGTCGCCGCCCAGCGGGACGACTGGACGGCGATCGACGGGTACGTCGACCAGGCGGTGTCGATCGTGCGGGAGGGCCACTTCGAGACGTACTGGACCAGCGCGCTGGTCTACGCGTGGGCCGGCCGGGCCGCGCTGCACCGCGGTGACATGGCGGCCGCGCGGCAGCACGCGGCGCGGACGGCGCGACTGCGCCCGCTGCTGGTCTACTCGATCCCGGTCGTGCCGGTGCAGGCGCTGCTCGAGCTCGCCCGCCTCTACGTGGGACTCGGCGACTCCGGCGGTGCCGACGCCGCCCTTCGGCAGGCCGAGGACGTCCTCGCCCACCGCCCGGGCCTGGGCGTGCTGCCCGAGCAGGCCCGCGCCCTGCGGGGCAGCCTCGATCAGATCCTCGACGACTCGGTCGGGGCGTCGGCGCTGACCGCGGCCGAGCTGCGACTGCTGCCGCTGCTGCCGACCCACCTCTCGCTGGGCCAGATCGCCGACCGGTTGCACGTGTCGCACTCGACGGTGAAGACCCAGACGAGCTCGATCTACCGGAAGCTGCGCGTCTCCTCCCGCGGCGATGCGGTCATCCGCTCCCGGGTGCTCGGTCTCGACCTCCGCTGAGGGCCATCGCCTCGGCGGCCGCGGGCAGCGCCTCCCGCAGCGCGGCGAGCCGCTCGGCGCTCATCGTGGTTCGCAGCAGCTCGCCGCCGTACGGCCCGAGCACGTCGACGAGCCGGTCGGTGCCGCCCTCGGCCAGGACGAACAGCGCGGACGTGCCCGGGCCGACGCGGTCGCGCAGCTCGTCCTGGAAGTGCCTGTCGAGCCCGCCGGCGGTCACCAGCCCCAGCACCGGGTCGAGGCCGGCGCCGGCCGGCGGCGCGGCGAACAGCAGCGCGAACACCAGCATCCACACCAGGCCCGAGCTCACCTCGCCGGCGGCCGGCTGGTGGTTGGTGGTCAGGTGGAACCACCCGTCCCGGTCCCGGCGGACCACGGCCACCGCCTCCGGCTCGATCCGCAGATGCCGGACCAGCCGCTGCACCTGCTCACCGGCGGTGGCGGCGGAGGTCTCGTCCCGGTAGGTGAGGACGACCAGGGTGGGCATGAGCGGCGCGGCTCCCTTCTCGCGCTTCTCGCGCACGGTCGTGGGGCGACGGTCAGGTCGGCAGCAGGCCGAGCTCCCGTCCCCGCTCCACCGCGGCCGTCCGGGTGGCGGCACCGAGCTTCCGGTAGGTGGCCGCGACCTGCGTCTTCACCGTGTTCCGGGACACGTGCAGCTCCTCCGCGATCTCGCCGAGGGACAGGTGGGTGGGCAGCAGCTGCAGCACCCGCACCTCGGCCGCGGTCAGCGACATGGCGGTCGAGGCGCGCACCCGGCCGTCGTGCCGGGACAGCCGGTCGACCAGGTCCTGCACCCTGGCCTCCAGGATGCCGTCGGTGAGCAGGCGGGACAGGTGCTGGCGGGCCTCGTCGACCCGCGTCCGCGCGGCCGCCAGGTCGCCGAGCTCCAGCGACACCCGACCGAGCACGACCGCCACCTGGGCGCCCAGCCAGGGGAACGCGGCCGGCGAGGGGTCCGCGCCGAGACGCTGCGCCGCACCGGCCAGCCGCCGGGCCGCCTCGACGTCCGACCGGCGCGCGGCGACCCAGGCGCAGACCGCGTACGTGAGCATCGCCAGGACGCTCTCCCGCAGCTGTCCGCTCTCCACCAGGTCGCGCGAGACCCGCGCGTGCGTCTCGGCCCCGCGCTCGCCGCCCTGTTCGAGGGCGAGCAGCGCCAGCTCGGCGTGGGCCAGCACGGCCGCGAGCCGCTGCCCGTCCGGGCCGGGCTCGGCCGCCGCGGTCAGCTCGTTGTCCGGCCGGCTGACCGGTGAGCACGTGGGCCACACCGAGCGCGACCAGCGCGGTCGACCGCCACGGGCTGCCGGGCTGCTCCAGCCGGACCGCGGTCCTGGCGTCCTCGACCATCCGGTCCACCCCGAGCGGGCAGCTAAGCGCGGTGAACGTCGCCACCGCGGAGTCGAGCGAGCTGCTGCCGTCCGGCAGCGGCCCGGCGACGACGGCCTTCTCGGCTCGCAGCACGCTGGCCTGCGCCCGGACGGGGTCGCCGGACAGCGCCCAGATCCAGGCCGCGGTGACCGCGACCGGCGGGCAGGCGATGAGCGTGTCGTCGTCGAGCCGGCCGAGCCAACCCCGCATCCGGGCCAGCCGACTCCCGCTGGGCAGGTCCAGGGCCAGGCCGTTGATCAGCCGGGCGGCGGTCAGCTCGTCCCGGCCGGCCAACGCGTGGGTGACCGCCGGCTCCGGCCGGCCCTCCTGCTCGTGCCAGGCCGCCGCGCGCCGGTGCAGCCGGAGCTCCTCGCCGGGTTCGCGCCGGCGCAGTTCGGACAGCAGCATCTCCCGGAACAACCGGTGGTAGCGGTACCACTCGCCGTCCCGGTCCAGCGGGACGACGAACAGGCCCCGGCGCTCGAGGTCGGCGAGCCGGACCGCCGAGCCGGTGCGGTCGAGCAGCGCATCACACAGCGGGCCGGACATCCGCTCCAGGACCGAGGTCCGCAGCAGGAACCGGACGCTCTCCGGCGGCTCGACGGACAGCAGTTCGTCCCGGAAGTAGTCGGCGATGAAGACGTCGTCGCCGCCGATCGCTTCCGCCTCGCCCGCCCCGCGGGTGTCCTGCCGCCCGGCGAGCGCGGCCAGGTAGATGCCGGCGACCCAGCCCTCGGTGCGGCGCTGCACGGCCCGTACGGTGCCCGGCTCGAAGCGGGCCCCGGTCGACAACAGCTGCCGGCACTCGGCCTCGGAGAACTGCAGCTCCTCGCGGCCGAGCTGCGCGTGTCCGGCGCCGGCGGGCAGGCCGGCGAGCGCGAGCGCGTGCCGGCTGCGGGACGCGACAACTACCTGCAACCCGTGCGGGTCGGCGCGGTCGAACACCGCCCGCAGCAGCGCGACCGACTCCGGGGACAGGACGTCCTGCACGTTGTCGAGGACCAGCAGGGCCGGACCGTGCAGCTCGCGCACGGACGGCAGCAGCAGGGCCGGCGCGGTCGCCGGCCCGGCGGCCGGTATCCGGGCCAGCCGGTCGGCCGTGGTCGCGGGCATCGGCAGCTCGTGCAGGGCACGCGCGAGGTGCCCGGCGAGCCGGGCCGGGTCGTCGTCGGACGGGTTCAGGCTCGCCCAGCCGACCGGACGGCGGCCGGTGGTGACCCACTGCCGCAGCGCGGTGGTCTTGCCGTAGCCGGCTGGCGCGGCGAGCACGATCACCGGCACCCGGTCGGAGACGGCGTCGAGGCGGGCGAGCAACTGGCTGCGCCGCACCTGGCCCCGGCGGTCGAGCGTGCGCGTGGCAGGCTCCGGTCGTAGGTCGCCGCCGCCGGCGGCCTCCCGGCCGAGCGACACGTCCACCCCGTCTCCCGTCCCTCGTCGTCCGTTCCCCGGGAGAGTGCGGCAGCGCTCTCATAGATCCCTGGCACAGGGTCGCCAATCGGTTACTCAACCGTGCGGGCGCCGGGCCGGGCAACTTACTTCATGAGAACTTTGCCTCTCCGGGTCCTTTACCTAGTGGGGGACCGCGATCGAAGTTGCACGCAGAGTAGCCGATCGCGGATGAATCTGCACGCTGGGTAACCAAGGATCACCCAGGCAAGCCGATGAACATACCCATTCCGCGAGCACACAATCCTCTCGTCGGGCGCCGACGGGCGTTCGGGGACACGGGGGCGGCGATGGTCGGGGACGTTTCGCGCGGCGGGCTCGAGCCAACGGGCCGACAGTTGATGATGGCCAAGCTCGACCCGCCGGAGGCCGGCCGGTCGGTGCTGAGCCGGCCGAGGCTGATCGATGGGCTGGCCTCGGCCGCGCACGGACAGATCACGCTCGTCACCGCGCCGGCCGGGGCGGGGAAGACCACGCTGCTGCGGTCCTGGCTGGCCGCCGGCCAGGTGCCCGGCGTGCCGGTGTGGGTCGGCCTGGACGCGGCCGACCGCGATCCCGGCACGTTCTGGTCGTACGTGCTGGCGGGGCTCGACCGGGTCGGCCTCGCCGTGCCGTCCGGGGAGATCGAGCCGGCCGGCACACCGGTGCACCTGCTGGCCGCCGCGCTCTACGGCCGGTCCGAGCCGGTCGTGCTCGTCCTCGACGACGCCGACCTGCTCGCCGGCTCCGAGGTGCCCGAGGAGCTCGACTTCCTGGCCCGGCACGCCGGGTCGGCGCTGCGACTCGTGCTGGCCTCGCGCGGCGACCCGCAGGTGCACCGGCTCCGGCACCGGCTCGACGGCTCCGTCACCGACATCCGAGCGGACGACCTCGCGGCGACCGAGGCCGAAGCCAGGGAGATATTCGCGCTGCACGGCGTCACGCCGTCGGACGAGTGCGTGCGCGCGGTGCTGCGCCGCACGAGCGGCTGGATGGCCGGCGTGACGCTGACCGCGCTCGCCGCGGCCGAGCGGCTCGGCGCTGCCGGTCCCGGTCTCGAGCACGACGACCGCGCGGTGGCGACCGCGGCCGACGCCGACATCGCGGACTACCTGGACGCGGAGGTGCTCGCCCCGCTGCCGCCCGCCGACGTGCAGCTGCTGTCCCAGGTCGGCCTGGTCGAGCACGTGCCCGGCGCGCTCGCCGTGGAGCTGTCCGGGCGGCCGGCCGCCCGGCAGGCGCTCGACGACCTCGGCCGCCGCACCTCCCTGCTGCAGCGGTGCCGCCGGCACGAGGACTGCCACCGGATGGACCCGCTGCTGGTCCGGCTGCTGGCCGGCCGCCGGTCGGCCGGGTCGAGCCGGCGACTGCACCGGCGGGCCGGGGAGTGGTGCGCGGCCGGCGACCGCAGCATGGACGCCGCGATCCACCTTGCCACCGCGCTGGACTGGCCGGAGGCCGCGTCGGCGCTGGTCAACGGGTACGCCGTCGCCCACCTGTCGGCCGGCCCGCAGGCGCGCCGGCTGCTGGCCGTCTTCTCCGGCATGCCGCCGGACAGCCGCGGCGCCCAGTCCGCGGTGGTCCTGGCCGCGGTCGCGGTGGCCCGCGGGGACGCGGAGGTCGCGGCGAAGCAGCTCGGGCGGGCCGAGGAGCTGGTCGACGACGTGCCGCCGGACCGGGCCGGGGCACTCGCGCTAGCCCTCGCGGTCGCCGGGGCCGGGCTGGCCCGGCTGTCCGGGGACGCCGACCGGGCCATGGAGGCCCGGGCCGCGCTGGACCGGGCGACGGCCGAGATCGAGGCCGGCGGCGGCTCGGCCGGCGCCGAGAGCCGGACGACCGTGCTGGCCGAGGTCGGGGCCGCGCTGCTGCGGGCCGGCCGGCTCGACGCGGCCGCGGCGGTGCTCGCCGAGGACCTGGCCGGGGATCCGGCCACCGCGCCGCCGCCGTTCTCCGCGGTGCGATCGGTGCTGACCGCCCGAGCGGCGCTGGTCGAGGCGCTGCGGGGCCACCTCGCCGCGGCCCGGGAGCTGGCCGAGCGCGCCGGCACCGACCCGGCCCCGGCCAACGCCGACCGGCCCGGCGGGCGGCGGCATGGTCCGGCCGAGGCACTCGCCGCGCTGGCCTTGGTCGCGGTCGAGACCGGAGCCGCCGCTGAGGCGGACCAGCCGGCGGATCACGCGGCGGACGCTCCGGCGGACTCTCGGGCGGGCCGGCCGGCGGGGCAGCGGGCGGACTCTCGGGCGGGCCGGCCGGCGGGGCAGCGGGCGGACTCTCGGGTGGGCCGGCCGGCGGGCCAGCGGGCGGACTCTCCGGTGGACCAGCCGGCGGGCCAGCGGGCCGGCTCCGCGGCGGGCCAGCCGGCCGGCCGGGTCGCCGGCGGGGACGACCCAGTGGTGCTGGCCGTGCTCGGCCTGGTGCGGGCCCGGTCGCTGCGCGCGGCCGGACAGCCGGACCAGGCGCTGTCCGTGCTGGCCGCGACCCGGCACCCGGCCGGCCGCGAGGGGCCGCCCGGCTGGCTGGACGGGATGCTGGCGGCCGCGGCCGCGGGCGTCTGGACCGCCAGCGGCCGGCCCGAGCGGGCGCTGCGGGAGCTGGCCGAGGCCGGGCACGGCGGGCCGGACGTCTGCCTCGAGACGGCGCGGGCGCACCTGGCGGGCGGCGAGGTCGAGCGGGCCACCGGGGAGGTGGCGGCCCTGCTCCGGCGGGGCGACCTGACCCTCGGCGTACGGGTCGAGGCGTGGCTGCTGCGGGCGGAGGCCGCGCTCGCCGGGCAGGACCGGAAGGTCGCCGAGCAGGCTGCCGACCGCGCCCTGCGCGCCGCGTCAGAACAGCGGCTGCTCCGGCCGGTGTTGGAGGCGCCCCCGCAGCTGCGGGGCCTCCTCCAGGCGGCGGGATCCGACGTGGTCGGGTCGCGCCGCGACACCGGTGCGGGCCGCGGCCGCCGGCCGGGCGTCGGCAGCCGCGGCGTGTCCCCACAGCTGCCCGCGCCGACGCCCGGCCGGCCCGTGGTCGTCGAACCGCTGACGGCCCGGGAGCAGGAGGTGCTCGGCTACCTGTCCGCGCTGTTGTCGACCAAGGAGATCGCTGAGCTGATGTTCGTGTCGGTGAACACCGTCAAGTCGCACGTCCGCGGCATCCTGCGCAAGCTCGGCGCGCCCCGGCGCAACGAGGCGATCCGGCGGGCGAGGGAGCTGCAGCTCGTCTGAGACGCGCCTCTATCCGCGGGGGATGACGCGGCCCGGCACCGGCCGCTGTCTGCTTGAGCCGGCGCCGCTGCGGGCCGCGGCGCGCGGCGACGCGGGCGGCCGGAGACCGACGAGGAGTGCCGATGTCCACTGTGGACCTTTCCCGGTTCCAGTTCGCGATGACGAGCATCTACCACTTCCTGTTCGTTCCGGTGACCATCGGGCTTGCCGTGCTCACCGCCGTGCTGCACACCGCCTGGTATCGCAGCCGGGACGACGGCTACCTGCGGCTCACCCGGTTCTTCGGCACCCTGCTGATCATCAACATCGCGGTCGGCGTGGTGACCGGGCTGGTGCAGGAGTTCCAGTTCGGCATGAACTGGGCCGACTACTCGCGGTTCGTCGGCGACGTGTTCGGTGCGCCGCTGGCGATCGAGGGGCTGGCCGCGTTCTTCCTCGAGTCGACGTTCCTCGGCCTGTGGGTGTTCGGCTGGGGCCGGCTCTCGCCCCGGCTGCACCTGGTCACGGTCTGGCTGGTGGCGCTCGGCGCGCTGCTGTCGGCCGCGTTCATCATGGCGGCGAACTCGTGGATGCAGCACCCGGTGGGCTACCAGCTCGCCAACGGCAGGGCCGAGCTGACCAGCTTCTGGGCGGTGCTGCGCAACCCCGTCTTCCTCTGGGCCTACACCCACGTCGTGCTGGCCTCGCTGGTCACCGGCGCGACCGTGATGCTCGCGGTGTCGGCCTGGCACCTGCTGCGCCGCTCGGACGCGGACCTGTTCGGCCGGACCGCGAAGCTCTCGCTGACCGTGCTCATCCCCGGCGCGCTGCTCGCCATGTTCGTCGGCAGCGAGCTCGGCGTCGTGGTGACCAAGTACCAGCCGATGAAGATCGCCGCGTCCGAGGCTCAGTGGCAGACCTGCCAGCCCTGCTCGTTCTCGCTGTTCCAGATCGGCGGCGGCAACCGGGACGAGACGCCGACGAAGGTCATCCAGATCCCGCACCTGCTCTCGCTGCTCGCGACCAACTCCTGGAACGGCCAGGTGCAGGGGCTCAACGAGGTGAACGCCCAGTATCAGCAGCAGTACGGGCCGAACGACTACGTGCCCAACGTGTTCGTGCAGTACTGGTCGATGCGCGGGATGGCGTACACGGCCGGGCTGCTGTTCCTGCTGGCCCTCTGGGGCGGCTGGTTGCTGCGGCGCAAACGGATCCTCGACGCGCGCTGGTTCAACCGGCTGGCGGTCTGGGCCGTCCTGCTCCCGTTCGTCATGAACACGGCCGGCTGGATGCTGACCGAGAACGGGCGCCAGCCCTGGATCGTGCAGGGGCTGATGCGCACCTCGGACGGGGTGTCCGGGTCGCTCGGCACCGCGGCGGTGGTGACGAGCATCATCACGTTCGGGCTGCTCTACCTGATCCTCGGGGTGGTGGGCTGGGCCCTGATGGTCCGGTACGCCCGCCGCCCGCTGGGGCCGGCCGAGCCCACACCCGAGCCGGACGAGCGCCGGCCGCAGGTCGCCACCTACTGACAAGGAGCCGGCGATGGACTTCGCGCTGGTCTGGTTCACGCTGGTGACCCTGCTGTGGACCGGGTTCTTCGTGCTCGAGGGGTTCGACTTCGGGGTCGGCATGCTGCACGGGCTGGTCGGCCGCACGGACACCGAGCGGCGGCTGGCGGTGAGCTCGATCGGCCCGCTCTGGGACGGCAACGAGGTCTGGCTGGTCGTCGCCGGGGCCTCGATGTTCGCCGCCTTCCCGGGCTGGTACGCGACGATGTTCTCCGGCTTCTACCCGGCGCTGATCCTGCTGCTGGCCGCGCTGATCGTGCGCGGCGTCGCGGTGGAATACCGCGGCCACCGGGACACGCCGCGGTGGCGGCGGAACTGGAGCATCCTGCTCACTGCGGGCAGCCTGCTCGCGCCGCTGCTGATCGGCGTCGCGCTCGGCGACCTGCTGCACGGCGTGCCGATCGACTCGAACCAGGAGTTCACCGGCGGATTCGTCGACATACTCACCCCGTACGGGCTGTACGTGGGCGTGACGGTGGCGGTGCTGGCGGCGCTGCACGGCTCGACGTTCCTGGCGCTGAAGGTGGCCGACCCGGTCCGCGGCCGCGCCCACGTGATGTCGCTCGTGCTCGCCCCGATCGCCGCGGCGCTGGTGGTCGGCTTCGTGGTCTGGACCCAGTCGCTGGCGTCCGGGTGGGTCCCCGGCGTCGTCCTCATCCTGGCCGCCGTCGGCGCGATCGTCGCCGCGGTGCTGGTGCAGATGCGCCGGGAGGCCTGGGCGTTCACCGCGACCGCGGTCGCGCTCGGCGGGACCATCGCGGCGCTGTTCGTGCAGCTGTACCCGCGGGTGATGGTGTCGAGCACCAACTCGGCCTTCGACCTCACCGTGCAGAACACGTCCTCCTCCCCGTACGCGCTGAAGGTGATGACGATCGCGGCGGCGGTGTTCCTGCCGCTGGTGCTGCTCTACCAGGGCTGGACCTACTACGTGTTCCGGCGGCGGCTGACCCTGGCCGACGTCGGCGAGGGGCTCTGACCGGTGCGGGCACTCGACCCCAGGCTGCTGCGCCGCACCCGGGCCGCCCGGGTCGCGCTCGGCGTGGACGTCGTGCTCGGGCTCGCCGCCAGCGCGTGCGTGCTCGGCCAGGCGGTGGTGGTGGCCGCGCTGGTCGCCGGGGCGTTCGACCGCCGGCCGGTCGCCGAGCAGGGGCGGCTGCTGGCCGTGCTGGTCGGCCTCGTCGTCGCCCGGGCCGCGCTCGCCGGCTCGGTCGAGTCGGTCGGGCGGTGGGCCGCCGGCCGGGTGATGTCCGACCTCCGCCGGGCGCTGGTCCGGCACCGGCTCCGCGGCGCCGGCAGCGGTGCCGGCAGCGGTGCCAGCAGCGGTGCCGGCAGTGCCGACAGCAGTGCGCGCGGCGGCGGGGCCGCCGCGCCGGGCGAGCCGGTGGAGAGCGCCGAGATCGCCACCGCCGCGGTCGCCGGGGTGGACGCGCTGGAGACCTACCTGGCCCGCTACCTGCCGCAGGTGGTGCTGGCGGTCGCGGTGCCGGTCGCGGTCCTTGCTGTCACGCTGGCGATCGACCCGACGTCCGCGGCGATCATGCTCGTCACGCTGCCGGCGATCCCGGTGCTGATGGCGCTGGTCGGCCGGTTCTCCGAGGAGCGGGCCAGGGCCCGCTGGCAGGCGCTGTCCCGGCTGTCCAACCACGTCCTCGACGTCGTGCGCGGGCTGCCGACGCTCCGCGCGTACAACCGGGCCGAGGCGCAGGCGGACCTGGTCGGCGCGAGCGCGGAGCAGTACCGGCTGACCACCATGCAGGTGCTGCGGGTGTCGTTCCTGTCCGGCGCGGTGCTCGATTTGGCCGCGACGATCGGCACCGCACTGGTCGCCGTGATCCTGGGGGTCCGGGTGATCGACGGCGACCTCGGCCTGCAGGCGGCGCTCACCGTGCTGCTGCTCACGCCCGAGCTGTACGCGCCGATCCGGTCGCTCGGCGCGCAGTATCACGCCAGCGTCGACGGGCTGGCCGCGGCCGAGCGCATCCTCGACCTGCTCGGGCCGGAGGCGGCGCCGGCCGAGGCGACCGGCCGGTGCCCGGACTGGCGGGAGATCCGGCTGACCGGAGTCACGGTCGCGCGACCCGGCCGGTCCGGTCCCGTGCTGCACGAGCTGGACCTGCGGCTGCGCCGCGGCGAGGTGGTGGCGTTGGTGGGGCCGAGCGGGGTGGGCAAGAGCACGGTGGCCGCCGTGCTGCTCGGGCTGTGCCGACCGGACCGCGGCGCGGTGACCGTGGACGGCCACGACCTCGGCACGCTCGACCCGGACTGGTGGCACCGGCAGGTCGGCTGGCTGCCGCAGCGCCCGACGATGTTCCGCGGCACGATCCGGGACAACATCGCCCTCGGCGAGCCGCACGCCCCGCCGGAGCGGGTGGCCGAGGCGGCGCGGCTGGCCGGCGTCGACGGGTTCGTCGCCGAACTCCGGCTCGGCTACGACACCCGGATCGGGGCCGGCGGGCGCGGGCTGTCGGCCGGCGAGCAGCGGCGGGTCGCGCTGGCCCGGGCGTTGCTGCGGGACGCGCCGCTGCTGGTGCTCGACGAGCCGACGGCCAACCTCGACCCGGAGACCGCGGCGGTGGTCTGCGACGCCATCGGGCGGGTGGCCGCGGGCCGGGCCGTGCTCGTCATCGAGCACCGGCCGGACCTCGTCCCGGCCGACCGCAGGGTGGAGCTCCGGCCGGCCGAGGTGCCTGACGAGAGCCGGGTCGGCGAGGCCGCGGTCCCGGAGATCCCGGTGCCCGACCAGGCGGCGGCCGTCCGATGAGGACACTCGTCCGGCTGGTGCGGCTGGCCCGGCCACCGGTCGGCCGGCTGCTGCTGTCGGTGTTGCTGGGCGCGGCCGCGGTGCTCGCCGGCGTCGGGCTGATGACGCTCGCCGGCTACCTGATCTCCCGGTGTGCGCAGCACCCGCCGGTGCTGTCCCTGACCGTCGTCATAGTCGGCGTGCGGGCGTTCGGCGTCGCCCGCCCGGTGGCCCGGTATGCCGAGCGGCTCGTGTCGCACGACCTCGCGTTCCGGGTGCTCGCCCGCACCAGGGTCGCCGCGGTCCGGCTGCTGGCCGTGCGGCTGCCGGACCGGGCCGGCCGGGACCGGGACGGCGACCTGCTGGCCCGGCTGGTCGGCGACATCGACGCGACCCAGAACCTGTTCCTGCGCGGGCTCTCGCCGCCGCTGGTCGCGCTGGTGAGCGGGGCGGCGTCGGTCGCGGCGGCGGCCCTGCTGCTGCCGTCGGCCGGGTTGGTGCTGGCGGCCGGGCTGCTCGCCGGTGGCGTGCTGGTGCCGGCGCTGGCCGCCGCCGCGGGCCGCAGCGGCCGGCGCCGGGCTGCGGTCCGGGCGGAGCTCACCGCCGAGCTGGTCGAGCTGCTCGGCGGCGCGCCCGAGCTGGTCGTGCACGGTGCCGACCGGGCCGCCCTCGGCCGGGTCGAGCGGCTGGACGGCGAGCTGGTCCGGCTCGGCCGCCGGGACGCGGGCGCGGCCGGCCTGATCGAAGGACTTGCGCTGCTGGTGTCCGGGCTGACCGTCGCCGGGGTGCTGGCCGCCTGCCTGCACGCGGCCGGCGACGGGCGGCTGGACCGGGTCCTCGTCGCCGCGGTCACGCTGCTGGCCATCGCGGCGTTCGAGGCAGTGGTGCCGCTGCCGGCGACCGCGCTCGTGCTGCGGGCCACGCTCGAGTCCGGGCGGCGGCTGCTGGATTTGGTCGACCGCCCGCCGGCGGTCCGCGACCCGGCTGTGCCGGTTGCTGTGCCGGTTGCTCTGCCGGCGGCCGGGTCGGCGGCGGCTGGGTCGGCGGCGGCTGGGTCGGCGGCGGCTGGGTCGGCGGCGGCTGGGTCTGCGGCTGGGTCGGCGGCTCGGGTCGGCGGCTGGGTCGGCGGCCGGGCCGCTGGCGCTCGACGGAGTGCACGTGCGGCCGGACGACAGCGACGGCTGGGGGCTGCGCGGCGCCGACCTGTCGCTGGCGCCGGGGCGGCGGCTGGCCCTGCTCGGCCGGTCCGGCAGCGGCAAGACCACGATCGCCGAGCTGCTGGTCCGCTTCCTCGACCCGGACGGCGGGCGGGTCCGGCTCGCCGGTGCCGACCTGCGCACGCTGGCCCAGCGGGATCTGCGCGCCCGGGTCACGCTGGACCGGCAGGACGCGTACCTGTTCGCCTCGACGATCCGGGAGAACGTGCGGCTGGCCCGGCCCGGTGCCGACGACGCCGCGGTCGCGGCGGCCCTGCGCCGGGCGGGGCTGGGGGACTGGGTGGCCGGGCTGCCCGCCGGGCTGGACACCCCGGTGGGGGAGGACGGCGCCGCGGTGTCCGGCGGCGAGCGCCGCCGGCTGGCGCTGGCCCGGGCCTTCCTCGCCGACACCCCGGTGCTGGTGCTGGACGAGCCCACCGCGCACCTCGACCGTCCGGCCGCGACGGCGCTGATGACCGACCTGATGTCGGCGACCGACGACCGCGCGGTGCTGCTCATCACCCACCGGAGCGAGGAAGCCGCCCACACCGACGGCGTGCTCCGGCTGCGACGCGGGCGGATCGTCGCCGAGCCTATCCGCGGCGGGTGACGACCCGGCGCCGTCGGGATCCGAGCATGGCGGCAGGCCGGCCTGCGAGAGGGCCAGCCGGACGGGAGGCGTCATGACGACCGCGGTCGACCACTATGACGTGATCGTCATCGGCAGCGGGGCGGGCGGTGGCACCCTCGCGCACCGGCTCGCCCCGACCGGGAAAAGGGTGCTGCTGCTGGAGCGCGGCGGCTACCTGCCGCGGGAGCGCGACAACTGGGACTCCGGCGCGGTCTTCGTCAGGGCGAAGTACCGGGCGCCCGAGTTCTGGTACGACCGGCACGGCAACGAGTTCCCGCCCGAGGTCAACTACTACGTCGGCGGCAACACGAAGTTCTACGGGGCGGCGCTGTTCCGGCTGCGGCCGGAGGACTTCGGCGAGCTGCAGCACCACGACGGGATCTCGCCGGCCTGGCCGATCGACTACGCCGACCTCGAGCCGTACTACACCGAGGCGGAGCACCTCTACCGGGTGCACGGCCGGCACGGCGAGGACCCGACCGAGGGCCCGTACGGGGCGGACTACGCGCACCCGCCGGTCGAGCACGAGCCGCGCATCCAGCAGCTGTCGGACGACATGGAGAAGCTCGGCCTGCGCCCGTTCCACCTGCCGATCGGCGTCGACCTTGACCAGGACGTGGACGGGGCCGCCAGCCGGGGCAGCGCCTGCATCCGCTGTGACCGGGTGGACGGGTTCCCCTGCCTGGTCGAGGCGAAGTCCGACGCACAGGTGATCTGCGTCGACCCGGCGGTGGCCGGCGGCGGTGTCGAGCTGCTGACCGGTGCGTACGTGGAGCGGCTGGAGACCGACCCGAGCGGGCGGTCGGTCACCGAGGTGGTCACCAGGATCGACGGGAACCCGGGCCCGGTCACGTTCAGCGCCGACATCGTCGTGGTCTCCTGCGGCGCGGTGAACTCGGCCGCGCTGCTGCTGCGGTCCGCGAACGACGCGCACCCCGGCGGCCTGGCCAACGGCTCGGACGTGGTCGGCCGCTACTACCTGCGGCACAACAACCTGGCGTTGATGGGGGTCTCGAAGGACCCGAACCCGACCCGGTTCCAGAAGACGCTCGCGCTCAACGACTGGTACTTCGGTGACGACGAGTGGCCGTACCCGCTCGGCGGCATCCAGATGCTCGGCAAGTCCGACCTGGAGCAGATCAGGGCCGAGGCGCCGCGGTGGGCGGGGCGGGTCTCGCCGGGCATGCCGTTCGAGGTCCTCGCCCACCACGCGGTCGACTTCTGGCTGTGCGGCGAGGACCTGCCGCTGGAGACCAACCGGGTGTCGCTCCGCAAGGACGGCGGCATCCAGCTCGCGCTGGACGAGAAGCACAACACCGCCGGGGTGATCCGGCTGCGGCACCACCTGCAGCAGCGGCTCGGCCGGTTGGGGATGCACGAGCACCTGCTCGACCACAGCATCTACCTGCACAAGACCATGCCGATCGGGGCGACCGCGCACCAGGCGGGCACGGTGCGGTTCGGCACCGACCCGGCCACGTCCGCGCTCGACACCACCTGCAAGGCGCACGAGCTGGACAACCTCTACGTGGTCGACACCAGCTTCTTCCCGAGCATCGGCGCGGTGAACCCGTCGCTCACGGCGATCGCGAACGCGTTGCGCGTCGGCGACCACATCCGGGAGCGGATCTCGTGACGAGCGGAGGCATGACCGTGACCGACCGAGTCGATGCGCTGGTGATCTTCGGAGCCACCGGCGACCTGGCCAAGCTGGAGACGTTCCCCGCGCTGGTGGGTCTGGTCGACCGGGGCGTGCTCGACGTCCCGGTGATCGGGGTTGCGAAGAGCGGCTGGGAGCTCGGGCAGTTCCGGGCGTACGCGGAGGCGTCGCTGCGGCTCAACCAGATCGACCCGGCCGGCGCGGCGGCGGCGAAGATGCTCGGCCTGCTCGACTACGTCGACGGCGACCTCGACGACGACGCGACCTACCAGGCGGTGGCCGGGAAGGTCGGGGCCGGTGCGAAGGTGCTGTTCTACCTCGAGGTGCCGCCGCCGCTGTTCGGGCGGATCGCCCGCGGCATCGGCGCGGCCGGACTCGCCGCCGGCGCCAGGGTCATGGTGGAGAAGCCGTTCGGGACGGACCTGAGCAGCGCGCGGCAGCTGAACGCGACGCTGCACGAGATCTTCCCGGAGGACGCGGTCTACCGGGTCGACCACTGGCTCGGTCTCGAGGCGATCGAGAACGTCCTGTTCGGACGGTTCGCCAACGCGATCCTCGAGCCGCTGTTCAACCGCACGCAGGTGGAGAGCATCCAGATCACGATGGCGGAGGCGTTCGACGTCGCCGACCGTGGCCGGTTCTACGACCGCGCCGGCGCCGTCCGCGACGTGCTGCAGAACCACCTGCTGCAGGTGCTGGCCACCGGTACGGCGGAGGCGCCGGCCGGGACCGGCCTGTCCGCCTGGCGGGAGGCCAAGGACCAGCTGGTCAAGGGACTGCGGCCGATGAGCCCGGACAGCACGGTCTTCGGCCAGTACGAGGGCTACCTCGACGTCGACGGGGTGGCGCCCGGGTCTACCACCGAGACCTTCGTGGCCACCCGGCTCCACTTGGACACGTGGCGCTGGGCCGACGTGCCGATCATGATCAGGGCCGGCAAGTGCATGCCGGTCACGTCCACCGAGATCCGGGTGACGTTCCGGCGGCCGCCGTTCAACGTGTTCGGCCTGCAGCCGTTCGGCAGCGTGAACTCGCTGGGCTTCCGGGTCTGGCCGAACAGCAGGACCTCGCTCACGGTCGCCGGCCGGAAGCCCGGGGCCGGCATGCGGTTCGAGCCGCGGGAGCTGGTCTTCGGCGAGGCGCCCGGCTCGGACATGCGCCCGTACGACCGGCTGATCGGCGCGGCGCTGGACGGCGACCGGTGGCTGTTCGCCCGGCAGGACACCGTCGAGACCGCGTGGCAGGTGGTCGAGCCGGTGCTGGCCCCGGGCGCGGTGACCGTGCACCCGTACCCCCGCGGCAGCTGGGGACCCAAGGAAGCCGACTCGGTCCTGCCGGACGGGGAGAGCTGGCACGACCCGACCGGCTGACGGCGCGCACATCGGGAGGCAGAGGGTGAGTGACGATCGCACGCCCACCGCGGTGGTCGTGGGGGCGGGCTTCGCCGGCATCGGGGCCGCCCACGAGCTGGCCAAGCACGGCGTGCGGGTGGTGCTGGTGGACCGCAACGACTACCACCAGTTCCAGCCGCTGCTCTACCAGGTCGCGACGGCCGGGCTGGCCCGCTCGGACGTCGCCGCCTCGCTGCGCACCTTGATGCGTCGCCAGGAGCTGGTCGACGTCAAGGCCGCCGACGTGGCGTCGGTGGACCCGGAGGCGCGCCGGGTGACCGCGGCCGACGGGACGACGTTCATCGGCGACTACCTGATCCTCGCCGCCGGGTCACGGCCGAACTTCTTCAGCACCCCCGGTGCCGACGAGCACTCGATCCCGCTGTACTCGGTGAACGACGCGGAACGCCTGCGTACCAGGGTGTTCGCGGCGTTCGACGCTGCCGACCGTGACCCGTCGCTGGTCGACCGCGGCGTGATCCGGTTCGTCGTGGTCGGCGGCGGGCCGACCGGGGTCGAGGTGGCCGGCGCGCTGGCCGAGCTGATCCACGACGTGCTGCCGCACCAGTACCGCGGCCTGGCCGTGCGCTCGGCCAGCGTGCACCTGGTCGACCACGCGCACACGCTGCTCGGCCCGTTCTCCGACCGGGCGCACGACTACGCGGCGAAGGTGCTGCAGCGCAAGGGAGTGCGACTGCACCTTGGCACCGGCGTCGTCGAGATCACCCCGGAGAAGGTCGTGCTCAGCGACGGCACGTCCCTCACCACCCGCACCGTGATCTGGGCCGGCGGGGTGATGGCGGCCTCCCTGGCCGACCGGACCGGGCTGCCGGTGGGCCGGGGCGGGCGACTGGTGGTCGAGCACGACCTGACCGTCGAGGACGTCCCCGGCGTGTACGCGGTCGGCGACGTCGCCAACGTGCCGGCGCCGGACGGCACGCCGTACCCGCAGCTGGGCTCGGTCGCCCTGCAGAGCGGGCAGTGGGCGGCCCGCAACGTGGTCGCCGACGTGCACGGCAAGTCCCGCAAGCCGTTCCACTACCACGACAAGGGCATCATGGCGATGATCGGCCGCGGGGCCGCCGTCGCCGAGATCGGCGAGCACAGGCACGAGCTGCACGGGCCGGTCGCGTTCGCCTCCTGGCTCGGGGTGCACGCCTACCTGATGAGCGGGGTCCGCAGCCGGGTCGATGCGTTCATGTCCTGGGGCTGGGACTACTTCAGCTCCAACCGCACGCCCGCGATCGTGGACCGGGGCGCCGCCGCCCGCATCGACTGGGGCGACGAGGCCGACGACCCCGACGGGACGGACGAGGCCGCCGCGCCCGCCCCGCAGCGGGAAGAGGCGGTCGTCGCCGAGCCCATCCGCAGCGGGTGAGGACCCGGCCGCACCGGTCGGGCGAGCATGGCGGCAGGCCGACTCCAGCGACCGGCCGGCCGGACGGGGAGGACGACCGCCGGCGGCAGCCGGATGTCATCCGGGCGCGCCGTAGCGCCCCACGACCGCACGAAAGGGCTCACCATGGCCGACCAGCGCACGTCGCCAAGCTCAATGTCCATCGCCGAGCACGGTCTGATCGGCGACCTGCACACCGCGGCGCTGGTGGCGACCGACGGGACCGTCGACTGGTTCTGCTGCCCGCGGTTCGACTCGCCCTCGGTGTTCGGCGCGCTGCTCGACCCGGAGAAGGGCGGGCACTGCCGGATCCGCCCGGTCGGCACCGAATACATGACCAAGCAGCTCTACCTGCCCGACACGGCGGTGCTGATCACCCGGTTCCTGGCTGCGGACGGCGTCGGCGAGGTGGTCGACTTCATGCCGCCGGCCGGCGCGCTGGCGACCGCCCAGCACCGGATGGTCCGAATGGTCCGCTGCGTGCGCGGTCAGCTGAGCTTCGAGATGGAGGTCGCGCCCCGGTTCGACTACGGCCGGCGGGAGCACACCCTGCAGCTGACCGCCGCCGGCGCGGTGTTCACCGCCGGGGACATGGGCCTCACGTTGCACGCGGTCCGGGAGCCGGACGACGAGCGGGTCGCCGAGGTGCGCCCGGCCGGCGAGGACCTGGTGGTGCGGCTGCCGCTGTCCGCCGGCGAGACCCGCGGCGTCATCCTGGAGTGGGGCGCCGGCCGGCCGCGGGAGGTCAGGCCCGAGGAGATCGAGCGCGAGCACGCCGCAACCGTGCAGTTCTGGCGGTCCTGGCTGGCCCGCTCGACGTACCGGGGTCGGTGGCGGGAGATGGTGCAGCGCTCGGCGATCACGCTGAAGCTGATGACGTACGCGCCGTCCGGCGCGCTGGTCGCGGCCCCGACCGCGGCCCTGCCCGAGCAGGTCGGCGGCGAGCGGAACTGGGACTACCGCTACACCTGGGTCCGCGACGGGTCGTTCTCGGTGCACGCGCTGCTCGGGCTCGGCTTCGTCGACGAGGCCGCCGGGTTCGCGCTGTGGCTGCGGGACCGGGTGGCGGACCGGGACGCGCACAAGGGCGGGCCGCCACTGGACATCATGTACCGGGTGGACGGCTCGTCCGACCTGGTCGAGGAGTCGCTCGAGCACTGGTCCGGCTACCGCAACTCGCGCCCCGTCCGGATCGGCAACGGCGCCGCCGAGCAGCTCCAGCTGGACATCTACGGCGAGGCGTTCGACAGCCTCTATGCCGCTGACCGGATCGGGATCCCGATCGGGCACCGCGGCTGGACGGAGCTGGCCGGAGTGCTCGACTGGCTGGTGGACAACTGGGACCAGCCCGAGGAAGGCATCTGGGAGACCCGCGGCGGCCGGAAGGACTTCACCTACGGGCGGGCGATGAGCTGGGCCGCTTTCGACCGTGGCATCCGGCTGGCCGCCGAGCACGGCCGGCCGGCCCCGCTCGAGCGGTGGACCCGGGCGCGGGACGCGATCTACCAGCAGATCATGGACAAGGGCTGGAACGCCGACCGCGGCGCGTTCGTGCAGCAGTACGGCAGCCCGGTGCTGGACTCGTCGCTGCTGCGGATGTCCCGCCTCGGCGTCATCTCCCCGCTCGATCCGCTGTGGACGTCCACTTTGGACGCGATGCGGGACGAGCTGGTCAGCGACAGCCTCGTCTACCGGTACGACCCGGCCGCGTCGCCGGACGGGCTGGCGGGCGACGAGGGCACGTTCTCGCTGTGCACCTTCGCCTGGGTGGACGCGCTGGCGCGGTCCGGGCGCCTGGAGGAGTCCAGGCTGGTGTTCGAGAAGATGCTGACCTACGCCAACCACGTCGGGCTCTACTCCGAGGAGATCGCGGCGACCGGGGAGCAGATCGGCAACTTCCCGCAGGCGTTCACCCACCTGTCGCTGATCGAGGCCGCGCTGACCCTGGACGGCGCGCTCGACCGGCTGGCCGGCGGGTCGTCGAACGGGCAGCGCCCGGTCGGGCTGTCCCTCGCCGCAATGGGAGGCCGGGACCGGCTGTGACGGCGCGGGTCGCGCTCCGAGCGCGGCGATGACCGCTCCGCCGGTCCGGGAGCGGGAGGATGCGACCGTGCGCAACCGCCACCGTGACCGGTACGAGCTGGTCTTCCTGCTGCTGGTGTCGACGTTCGTGCTGGCCGCGTTCGGCGTGCAGGAGCGGGGACGGCTGCCGCTGCTGCTGTTCTACGCTGCCGCGCTGGCGCTCGCGCTGCGCTCGTCGCGGCTGTCCGGCTCCGTCGCCCGCGCGCTGCGGGTGGCGCTCGGGGTGGGCACGATCGGTGTCGCGGCTGCCGCGCTCGCCGCGCCCGGCAACCTCACCGAGGGCATCGTCTCGTGCTGGATCGCCCTGGTGCTGGCCACGACGATCGTCCTGGTCGTCCGGCGCGTCCTGCGTCATCGGATCGTGACCGGCCAGACGATCTTCGGCGCGTTGAGCGCGTACCTGATGATCGGCTTCTTCTTCTCCGCGGTCTTCACGGCGATGGACCGGCTCGACAGCGAGCCGTTCTTCGCCGGCGGGCAGGCGGCCACCTCCGCGACGGTGCAGTACTTCAGCTTCGTGACGTTGTCCACCACGGGCTACGGCGACTACACCGCCGCCGGTGAGGCCGGCCGGTCGATGGCCGTGTTGGAGGCGCTGCTCGGGCAGATCTTCCTGGTCACGCTCGTCGCCCGGCTGGTCGCGCTGTTCGGGACGGCCAGGCCGGACCGGCCGAGGGAACGCTTCGGCGGGCGCCTCACCACGGAGACGCCCGCCGGCGACGGACCGGACGGTCCTGACCCGCCGACCAGCCCTAGTAGCGGGAGTGCTTGGGCTCGCGCAGCTCGCGGCCGTGCGCGATCAGGGCGTAGATCACCAGGACGTCGACCGCGATGATCAGCGTCGACCACACCGGGTACGAGGCCAGGTAGGCGAAGTTCAGCACCGCGCTGATGACCGCGGCGATGACGCCGACCGTCCGGCCCCAGACGCGGCCGGAGAAGATCGCGGCGCCGGCGCCGACCAGCACGAGGCCGAGGATGAGGTGCACCCAGCCCCAGGCGGTGTAGTCGACGTTGACGACCAGGCCGTCTGAGCGCACCAGGTAGACCTCGTCCCGGAACAGCGCGACGAGGCCGTCGATGGCCTGGAACGCCCCGACGACGATCAGCATGACGCCGGCGAAGACGGCCCAGCCGGCCCAGCCGGTGCGCTCGGGGGCGCCGGTGTAGGTGGAGGCGGAGCTCTGAGTCGTGGGTGTGTCCGTCACGGTGTCTCCTCGGGTTTCGTGTCGCGACGGTCGCTGGTGTCACCGTGGCGTGGCCGGCGGCCGGCAGCGTCATCCGGCCCGGATAGTTACCGGGCCCCCGCGCGCCATCCCTGCCGCCTTGTCCGGCACCGACCTACCCGGGGCGGACGAGGCGGACCGGCCGCCCCGCGGCTTGTATCACGGGAGGCGATGTCCTCGACACGGTCGGGAGGGGGGAACCGGTCATGTCCACGCTGATCGCCATCGGGTACCCGGACGAGACGACCGCGGGCTCCGCCGCCGAGGAGGCGGACCGGATGGCGTGCGACCTCATCCTCGATGCCGAGGCCATCGCGGTGATCAGCCGGAACCGCGAGGGCAGGTTCCAGGTCAGCACCAACCACGATCCGGTCGCCGGCGGCACCTCCTGGGGGATGTTCTGGGGCCTGCTGTTCGGCTTCCTGTTCTTCGTCCCGGTCTTCGGCATGGCCGTCGGGGCGGGGCTCGGCGCGGTGATCGGTCGGGTCACCAGGACCGGCATCGACCGCCAGTTCCGCGACCAGGTCCGGGACATGCTGGAGCCGGGGACCTCGGCGCTGTTCCTGGTGGTCGACCGGGTCACCCCGGACCGGGCCGTCGAGCGGCTGCGCCGCTTCGGCGGCACCGTGCTCAAGTCCTCGCTGAGCAAGCAGGACGAGCAGGAGCTGCAGCAGGCCCTGCACGGCCGGCCGGCCCAGGCGTCGGCGTCGGCGTCGTGACGAGGCCACCGGCATGCTGAGCAAACACGAGCGCCGCGAGCTGGCCCGCATCGAGCAGGCTCTGCGCGAGGACCCGGAGTGGCGCGAGCCGCCGGCGATGCCCGGACGCGGCACGTGGTGGCGTCGCTGGGGACTGCGCCTGCTGATCGGTTTCGCCGGCCTGGTCATGACGATCGGGGTCGTCACGACAGACGGCGACCTGCTCCTGCAGGGCGTGCTGATGATGGGTGCGTCGTGTGTCTGGTGGCTGCGCCGGCAGGTGGTCGCCGCGAAGCAGGAGTCGCCGTCGACCGACCCCCGACCCGAGCACTGACCCGCACCGCCCGCCGGGCTGGACCGGGGCCGGCGGAACGGGTATGACCTGCCCGTCGTCGGCGTGCGAAGGGGTGGGCCGTGAAGGTCGGTGTGGTCGGGGCGGGTGCGGTCGGGGCGGCGACGGTGCTGTCGCTGATCCAGCGGGGCGGGATGTTCCGGGAGCTGGTCGTGCTCGACCTGGACCGGAAGCGGGCCGAGGGCGTGGCCGTCGACATGCGCTACGCCACGCCGCTGTCGCCGACCGTCGACGTCCGGGCCGGCGACTACGACGCGCTGGCCGGGGCCGAGCTGGTGATCATCACGGCCGGCGTGAACGAGAAGGCGGGCGGGGCCACCGACCGCGCCGACCCGGATGGCCGGCGCCGGCTGCTCGACACCAACGCGGAGGTCTACCGCGACGTGGTGCCCAAGGTGGTCGCGGCCACGCCGGACGCGGTCCTCATGGTCGTCACCGACCCGCCCGACCCGCTGGCCGACCTGACCCGCCGGCTGGCCGGGCACGACCGGGTCTTCTCCACCGGCACGCTGATCGACAGCCTGCGCTTCCGGGTGCACCTCGCCGAGCGGCTGCACATCCGCCCGCGCGACGTGCAGGCGATGGTGGTCGGCGAGCACGGCACGTCGGAGGTGCTGCTGTGGTCCTCGGCGCGGGTGAGCGGGATCCCGGTCCTCGACCTGCTCCGGGACGGCGACCAGCCGATCGACGAGATGAAGGAGCGGATCGAGAACGACATCCGGTACGCGAACATCACGATCATCGAGGGCACCGGGGCCAGCCAGTATGGCATCGGCGCGGTGTCGGCGCGGCTGGCCGAGGCGGTGCTGCGGGACGAGGGCGCGGTGCTGCCGGTCGCGGCCTACTCGCCGGCCTACGACGTGACCTTGTCGCTGGTCAGCGTGCTCGGCGCCGGCGGCGTGCAGCGGATGTACGAGCCGGCGATGACCGGCGAGGAGCGCGCGGCGCTCGAGCGCAGCGCCGGGATCCTCCGCGACGCGGCCCGCCGCATCCTCGACTGACCGGGCGGGCAGGCCCGGCGCGGCCGCCGATGCGCTCCCAGCCGCAGCAGGGTGTCCTCGGCCGCCGTCAGCGCGCCACGACCGGCCGGCGCACCGCGGTGAGCGTGAACACGGCCGCCGCCGCGGACACCGCGGCCAGCAGCGCGAGGCCGAGGCCGTAGTCGGAGAACCGGGCGTAGAGCGAGCCCATCAGCAGCGGCGGGACGAACCCGCCGAGGCCGCCGGCGGCGCCGACCACCCCGGTCACGCCGCCGACGGTCGCTGCCGGCGCCCGCTCGCCCACCAGCGCGAACGTCGCCCCGGCGCCGGCGCCGAGCGCGCCGGCCATGGCCAGGAACGCGATCGTGCCGACCGGGACCAGGTCCGGTGTGAACGCGGCGGCGACCGCGCACACGGCGACCACGGCCAGTGCCCCGGCCAGCACGGGCACCGCGCCCAGCCGGTCGGACAGCCAGCCGCCGACCGGCCGCAGCACCACCGCGACGAGGACGAACCCGGCCATCCGGTTGGCCGCGTCGGAGGGCGTGAGCCCGTACGCGGTCTTCAGGTATGTCGGCAGGTAGACGGAGAACGCGACGTAGCCGCCGAAGGCGACCGCGTACAGGGTGGCGGCCTGCAGGGTGATCGGCAGCCGCAGGGTCGCGGCCAGCCGGTGGGTGAACGGCTCGGTCGGTCGGGTGCGGTCGGGGAAGTCCCGGATGAGCAGCCAGGAGACGATCCCGAAGACGACCAGGACGGCGGAGCTCAGCAGGAACGGCGTCCGGGTGCTGAACGCGTCGACCAGCCGCACGGTGGTCAGCGCGCTGATCGCGGTGCCGCCCATGCCGGCGCCGAACACCCCGAGCGCGAAGCCGCGCCGCGCCGGCGGGTACCAGGCCGACACCAGCGGCACGCCGGCGGCGAAGATGGTGCCGGCGATGCCGAGGAAGAAGCCGCCGACCAGCAGGCCGGCCAGCGACTGGGTGCCGACCAGGCCGAGGAACAGGGTCGGCACGACGCTGGCGAAGGAGATGATCGGGAACATGATGCGGCCGCCGTAGCGGTCGGTGAGCGCGCCGACCGGTATCCGGCCGAGCGAGCCGACGATCACCGGCACGGCGACGACGAGCGCCTGCTGGAACGAGCTGAGCCCGAGCGACTTCTGCAGGGCGGGACCGAGCGGGCTCAGCAGCGCCCAGGCCCAGAAGTTGATGACGAACCCGACGGTGGCGACGACGAGGATGAGTCCGGGGCTGCGCTCCGACGTCGGATCTGACCGCGGCGCTGCCAGCGGCGGCTGCTCGCCCGGCATGGCCATACCCGCCCTCCGTCCCCGTTGGCGCCGGCGTGGGCGCACGCTATCGGGGTGCGGCCCCCCGCGCATCCCTGGTCGCCGGTCAAACCGGCCGGTCAGACCCGCAGGTCAAACCGGCCGGTCAGACCCGCCGGTCAAACCTGCCGGCCGAGCGGAACCGGGCCAACGCCGGGGTAGTGGCGCGCCCGGCGCGGGCAGGGCGGGTGTCGGGTGGGCGGCGTCGACGACGACCCGGGTCAGCAGCAGCACGCCGGGGATCTGGGCCAGGTGCTGCAGCGAGCGGGCGTCGAGGCCGAGCGAGGTCGGGTAGATCCAGGCCGGCAGGACGAAGAAGACCGCCGAGACGGCGAGGACCGCGATCGCGACCAGCACCCGGCCGGCCTCCGGGTGCCCGACGTACCGGCCGTAGCACCAGAGCCCGACGATCGTCGCCATCGTCACGCTCTCGCAGAGCACCAGCGGCGCGGTCCGGCCGATGCCGACGATCCCCATCCAGGCCGCATACGCGAGCAGGCCGCCGATCCTGACCCGGATCACCAGCCGGGCCCAGCGCTCGTCCAGCGTCGCCGTCGCGGTCGCGGCCAGCAGGTAGGACAGCGCCACCGCGACGAGCACCCCGACGGCGACCCAGCTGAGGTCGGCGGCCCGGGGCGAGTGGCTGAACACCAGGTGGTGGGCGGCGCCGGCGAACGCCGCCGCGCCGGCCGACCACCAGATCAGCGCCCAGTAGCGGTGCACCCCCGGGGTCCACCGCAGCCGGACCGCGCAGCCGACCAGGACCGTGCCCAGCACGAGATCCGTGACCCCGGCCCCGACCTCGCTCATCACCGCAGCCTAGTGCCCCGGGTCAGCGGTCCTCGCACCGTTTCCCGGCGCGGAACCGCTGACGCGGGAGACTGGGACCGGGCGACCGGCAGCCTGCGTATTTCCCGCCGCCCGGCGCCGGCGAGGGCGATCATCGGTGCGAGGGGACAGCCATCGTGGCGACGTAGAGGAGGAAACCATGCAACTCGGCATGGTCGGACTGGGACGCATGGGCTCGAACCTGGTCCGGCGCCTGATGCGGGACGGCCACGAGTGCGTCGTCTACGACGTCCGGCCCGAGGCGGTGCGCGGCCTGGCCGGCGAGGGCGCCACCGGCGCTGACTCGCTGGCCGACCTGGTGGCGAAGCTCGCCAAGCCGCGGGCGGTGTGGATCATGGTGCCGGCCGGCGAGATCACCCAGGCGGCCGTCGACGGCCTGGCCGCGCACCTCGAGCCGGACGACGTGATCATCGACGGCGGCAACTCCTCCTACCGCGACGACATCGCCCGCGCGGCGTCGGTCCGCGACCGCGGCATCCACTACATCGACATCGGCACCAGCGGCGGCGTGTGGGGGCTGGACCGCGGCTTCTGCCTGATGATCGGCGGCGACGACGACCCGGTCAGCCGGCTGCGGCCGATCTTCGCCTCGATCGCGCCCGGGGTCGGCGCCGCCGAGCGCACGCCGGGCCGCACCGGCGAGCCCGTCGACGCCGAGCACGGCTTCCTGCACTGCGGCCCGACCGGTGCCGGGCACTTCGTGAAGATGATCCACAACGGCATCGAGTACGGGATCATGGCCTCGTATGCGGAGGGCCTGAACATCCTCAAGAACGCCGACGCGGGCCTGCGGCAGCGCGACGCCGACGCGGAGACGGCGCCGCTGGAGCACCCCGAGTTCTACCGCTACGAGGTGGACGTGGAGGCCGTCGCCGAGGTCTGGCGGCGGGGCAGCGTGATCCAGTCCTGGCTGCTCGACCTCGCCGCGACGGCCCTGCACCAGTCGCCGGAGCTGACCGAGTTCGGCGGCATGGTCTCCGACTCCGGCGAGGGCCGCTGGACCGCGATCGCCGCCGTCGAGGAGGGGGTGCCGGCACCGACCCTGACCACCGCGCTCTACTCCCGGTTCGGCTCCCGCGGCCTCGACCACTTCGCCGACCAGGTGCTCTCGGCGATGCGGCAGGGCTTCGGCGGCCACCTGGAGAAGCGCGGCCTGCCGCACGACTCGGGAGCGGTCCGGCCATGACCGGCGGGGTGCACATGCCGGCGCTGTCCGGGGCGAGCGCCTGGATCAACTCCGGGCCGCTGGAGCCGGCGGACCTGCGCGGCCACGTCGTACTCGTCGACTTCTGGACGCTGACGTGCATCAACTGGCTGCGCACCGAGCCGTACGTGCGGGCCTGGGCGCGGGCCTACCGGGACGACGGCCTGATCGTCATCGGGGTGCACACGCCGGAGTTCTCCTTCGAGCACGAGGTCGAGCTGGTCCGGCAGGCGACCAGGGAGCGGGACATCGACTACCCGGTCGTCGTCGACAGCGACTACGCGATCTGGACCGCCTTCGACAACCACTACTGGCCGGCGCTCTACTTCGTCGACAAGGACGGCGTCATCCGCGACCACCACTTCGGCGAGGGCCGGTACGAGGAGTCCGAGCGGGTCATCCAGCGGCTGCTCGGGGTGGACCGGCCGCTCGTCGACGTCGAGGGGACCGGGGTGGAGGCGGAGGCCGACTGGGCCGAGCTGCGCACGCCGGAGACGTACGTCGGCTACGGGCGCGGCGAGCACTTCGCCTCCCCGGACGGGGCCGCGTTCGAGGAGCGCAGCAGCTACCACCTGCCGGCGAACCTGCCGGTGAACCACTGGGCGCTGTCCGGCGACTGGACGATCGGGCGGGAGAAGGCCGCGCTCGAGGGCGCCGCCGGCAGCATCGCGTTCCGGTTCCGGGCCCGCGATGCCAACCTCGTGCTCGACCGGTCGGCCCCGGAGCCGATCCCGTTCCGGGTGCTGCTCGACGGCGCGCCGCCGGGCCCGTCGCACGGCGTGGACGTCGACGCGGACGGCGCCGGGGTGCTCGGCGAGGGCCGGCTCTACCAGCTCGTCCGGCAGCACGACGGCGTGCGTGAGCGCACCGCGGAGATCACCTTCGACGGCGCCGGCGCGCAGGCGTACGTGTTCACGTTCGGGTGACCTCGAGCAGGATCGCCTCCTCCGGGTGCAGCACCGGCATCGGCAGGCCGATTGCCGCCAGCACCCGGCCCGGGAGCTCGATCGCGCCGGCGGCCAGCCACTGCGGCGGTGCGTGGCCGGCCGGCTGCGGCGGTCCGGCCGGATATGCGGGTCGCACCGTGTAGCGCCGGTCCGGGTCGAGGCCGGGCAGCCGGGCCGGCTCCGGCACGGCCAGCGCCGAGGTGGTCAGCTGGACGAACGCGTAGAGCGCGCGCTCGGCGCCGACGACGCCGTGCAGCCAGGCGGACGGGTCGGCCCGGTCGGCCCGGACCACCCTGCCGGTGTGCAGCACCGCCCGCCAGTCCCGGACGAACGCCAGCCAGGACGCCACGGCGGCCCGCTCCGCCTCGGTGGCGGCGGCCAGGTCCCACTCCAGCCCCTGGTGGCCGAACAGCGCGGTCGCCGACCGGAACGACAGCGTCTGCACCCGCCCGGTGGTGTGCGAGCGGTCCGCGCCGACGTGTGCGCCGAGCAGCTCCGGCGGCAGGAACACGCCGGTCCAGCGCTGGATCGCCTGCCGTTCCAGCGCGTCGTTGCAGTCGCTGGTCCAGACCCGGTCGGTGCGCTGCAGGATGCCGAGGTCGACCCTGGCCCCGCCGGACGCGCAGCTCTCGATCTCCACCCCCGGATGCCGCCGGCGCAGCTCGTCCAGCAGCGCGTACAGGGCGAGCGTCTGGGTCCGCACGCCGGGCCGGCCACGCTGGTCCGGCCCCGCCCGGCCGGCGTCGACCAGGTCGCGGTTGTGGTCCCACTTGAGGTAACCGATCTCGTGCTCGGTCAGCAGCGCGTCCAGCCGCTCCAGCAGGTATGCCGACACCGGCGGGTGGGCGAGGTCGAGCACCTGCTGGTGCCGGGCCGGCACCGGCTGCCGGCCGGCGACCGCGAGGATCCAGTCGGGGTGCGCGCGGAACAGGTCGGAGTCGGGGTTGACCATCTCCGGCTCGACCCACAGGCCGAACTGCATCCCCCGGTCCCGGACGTGCCGGATCAGCGGGCCGAGCCCGCCCGGCCAGACCGTCTCGTCCACATACCAGTCGCCGAGCCCGGCGGTGTCGTCCCGGCGGTGCCGGAACCAGCCGTCGTCCAGCACGAACCGCTCCACCCCCGCGTCGGCGGCGAGGTCGGCCAGCCGCACCAGCCGGTCGAGGTCGTGGTCGAAGTAGACCGCCTCCCAGACGTTCAGCGTCGCCGGCCGCGGGTTGCGCGGATGCCGCGGCCGGGAGCGCAGCCAGCCGTGGAAGGCGGCCGAGATGCCGTCGAGCCCGGCCCCGCTGTACGCGGCGCACAGCTCCGGCGTCGCGTACTCCTGCCCGGGCCCGAGGACGACCTCGCCGGGCAGCAGCAGCTCGCCGCCGCCGAGTCTGGCCGGGCCGCGCGGGGCGCGCTCCGCGTACGTGACCGAGTTGCCGCTCCAGGCGACGTGCACGACCCAGACCTCGCCGGAGCGGAAGCCGAACCCGGGCGTGCCCGCGCACAGCCCGACGGTCGCGTCGTGGCCGGTGCGGCCGGCCCGGTTCTCCCGCACCCAGCTGCCCATCGCCAGCCGGTGCCGCTGCGGGCTGCGCTCCCGGCACCAGTGCCCGGTGAAGTCGAGCAGCTCCCCGGCCTGGTGCGGAATCGGCAGCGCGACGGCCAGCCCGTCGAGCTGGTAGGGCTCGCTGCCGGTGTTGGTGAGCACGTGCCGGATCCGCAGCAACCCGGCCGGGGCCAGCTCGACCTCGGTACGCAGGGCCAGCTCCGCGTCCGGGTCGGTGGCCGTCAGCACCACCCGCCCCGGCCCGCGCTCGGCGACCGCCGGCGACCGGAACAGCGGCGAGAAGGCGCGGCCGCCGCGGGAGCCGGACAGTCCCGGCCGGCCCGGGTCGCCGCTCGCGTACGCCGGCAGCAGCGCGACCGGCACCGGCACGTCGAGCGTCCCCGTCGGCACCGCCGGCACCGTCCCGGCCACCAGTCCGTCCACAGTGGACCCGTCCAGCTCGCCGAGGTCCGGTCCCCAGTGCGGCACGGTCACCGGTCCGGGGCCGCTCGCGTCCAGCAGCAGGCTGGCGCCGGCCGCCCGCAGGTGCACGAAACCGCCGGCGTCCGCGGTGGTCATCCCTTGTTGGCTCCCAGCGTGAGGCCGCCGACGAACTGCTTCTGCAGCAGCACGAACACCAGCACCGTCGGCAGCACGATGATGACGGAGCCGGCGGCGAGCAGGTTGTTGTCGGTGAAGAACTCGCCGCGCAGGTTGTTCAGCGCGGACGTGATCGGCCGCTTGTCACCGGTGTTCATCAGCACCAGCGCCCAGAGGAAGTCGTTGTAGATCCAGGTGAACTCCAGCGTCGCGAGCGCGGCCAGCGGCGGCCGGCACAGCGGCATCGTGATCGTCCAGTATTGCCGCCAGGCACCGGCACCGTCGACCAGCGCGGCCTCGGTCAGCTCGTGCGGCAGCGTCTGCATGTAGTTGGTGAGCACGAACGTGCAGAAGCCGATCTGGAAGGCCACGTGGATCGCGATGACCCCCCAGTACGTGTCGTAGATGAACGCCTGGTGCTCGACCACCCAGTTCTGGTCGTCCCAGAGCCGGTATGCCTGGTAGAGCGGGGTGAGCAGGATCTGCTGCGGCAGCAGGTTGCCGGCGGTGAACATGATCAGCAGCCACTTGCCGCCACGGACGCCGAACCGGGCCAGCCCGAACGCGACGAACGACGACAGCAGCAGGATCAGCAGCAGCGATGGCACCACGATGATCAGCGTGTTGACGAGGAAGTGCAGCACCCGCGACTGCTGCCAGGCGTGCGCGTAGTTGGCGAACGTGAGCGCGCGCGGCAGCGAGAAGTAGCCGTACTTGGCCGTCTCCGCGTACGGCCGCAGCGACGTGTAGACCGCGTACAGCAGCGGGAACAGGAACACCAGCGACGTGATCACCAGGAAGACGTGCAGCAGGATGCGGCGGCGGGTGACCGGCCGGCGCCGCCGCTCGACCCGTGCGCTGCCCGGCTCCGCCTGCCGGGGCGTCTGCACGGCGGTCATCGCCGCTCCTCGCGGAAGATGTTGAGCGTGTAGATGACGATGAACACCGTCGAGATCACCAGCATGATGGTGGCGATCGCCGAGCCGTAGCCGATCCGGCTGGCCTCGCCGATGATGTTCTGGGTCACCAGCACGGACAGCAGCTCCAGGCCGTTGCGGCCGCCGTTGATGACGTACACGAGGTCGAACGCGCGCAGCGACTCGATGACGGTGATGACCAGGACGACGATGTTGATCGGGCGCAGGGCCGGGAACACGACGTAGCGGAAGGCCTGCCAGTCACTGGCCCCGTCGATCGCCGCCGCCTCCTTCAGCGCCGGGTCGACGCTCTTCAGCCCGGCCAGGTAGAGGATCATCATGTAGCCGACGTGCCGCCAGCTCGCGGCGATCAGGACGGCCCACAGGTTCAGCTGCGGGTTGCCCAGCCAGTCGATCGGTGCCGCGCCGAACTTCGCGAGGACCGCGTTGATCAGGCCCTGGTCGGTCGAGTACATGAGCTGCCAGATGAACCCGACGATCGCCAGGGAGAGCACCACCGGCAGGAAGATCAGGCTCTGGTAGATCCGGGTGAACCGCAGCTCCCGGTCCAGCAGCACCGCCAGGAACAGACCGATCGGGGTCGGGACGAGCAGGAAGAACAGCAGCCAGATCAGGTTGTGCCAGAGGGCCGGGTAGAACGGCGGGTAGATCGTGAAGATCTCCCGGTAGTTGCGCAGGCCGATCCACTGGATGCTGTCCAGGCCGATGCCGTCCCAGCGGGTGAACGACAGTGCCACCGAGGACAGCGCCGGCACCCAGACCAGCGCCACGCTGATCAGCGTCGGGACGCCGATCATCAGCGCCAGCACCAGCTTGTCGCGACGGGTCCATCGGTGCGCGGACCGCTTTCCCGCGCGCCTGGGGACGTCGGGGGCCGGGGCCCCGGTCGGGGCCCCGGTTGTGGAGACCGCCACGGTGCCCCCTAGCTCTGGTAGATCGACTTCTTCTGCTGCTCCATGGACTTGGCGATCGAGGCCGCGTCAGCCGGGTTCTTGATGAACGACTGGAACGCCGGGATCGCCACCGTCGACGCGAAGGTGGGGTCGGCGTCCCGGTCGAGGAACTGGGAGATCGACTTGGCGCCGGCGATGAGCTCGGAGGCCTTCTTCTGCAGCGCGTTGTACTTCGACGTGTCGGCGTCCTTGTGCACGGCGACGTCGTTGGAGTCGGTGGCCAGGTAGGTGTTCTCCGCCTCGGCCGAGCCGAGGTATTCCAGCAGGTGCTTGGCTCCCGCAACGTTCTGCGGGCGCTTGGCCATCATGAACCCGTCGATGGGCGCCTCGACCGAGTCCGCCCCGACGGAGGAGTCGACCACCGGGAACGGGAAGAAGGTGAGGTCGTCGCGCTCCGCGCCCTCGGCGAACTGCTGGCCGACGAAGGTGCCCAGGAGGTACATCCCGGCCTTCTTCTGGGCCACCGTCTGCGCGGCCTCCTGCCAGGTCCGGCCGAGCGAATTGGGCTGGCTGATCTCCAGCAGGCGCTTCCAGGTGTCGAAGACCGTCGCCACCTTGGGCGAGTCCCAGGCCTCCTTGCCGCCCATCAGGTTGATGTGGAAGTCGTAGCCGTTGATCCGCATGTTCAGGTAGTCGAACGTGCCCATCGCCGGCCAGCCGTCCTTGTCGGCGAACGCGAGCGGGGCCAGGCCCTTCTTCTTCATCTGCTGGCCGAGGGTGACCATCTCGTCGAGCGTCGTCGGCGGCTGGAAGCCGTTGGCCTCGAACACGCTCTTCCGGTAGTGCACCGCCCACGGGTAGTTGTAGAGCGGCACGAAGTATTGCTTGCCGTCCTCACCGGTGGACGCGGTCTTGATCGCGTCGGTGAAGTTGCCGCCGATCTTCTCCCACACGTCGGAGACGTCCCCGACCAGGCCCTTCTTCGCGAAGAACCGCATCCGGTAGCCCGCGAACCAGGTGAACACGTCGTCCGGCCGGCCCTGCAGGTAGTTGTTGATCTGCTCCTGGAACGTGTTGTGGTCGACGGTGTTGACCTTGACGTCGCCGCCGCCGGAGGTCTTGTACGCCGCGAAGGTCGCCTGGAACGCCTTCTTGGGCACCTCGTCCGAGGCGTTGGAGCCGAACGTCACCGGCCCGGTGGCGTTGCCGCCGCTGCTGCCGCCGGAGGACGACGACGAGGAGCCGCCGCAAGCGGCCAGACCGAGCGAGCCGAGAGCGACGGCGCCCGCCCCGAGGAAGATCCGGCGGTTGAAGACCGCGGCGGGCAGACCCGGCTGGTCGGGGTCCTGGAGCATTCGCTTGCCCATGACGCCTCCACTACGTAGCCGACAGGTTCGAACGCAGTTCACCAGTATCGATCGGAATTGAAGTGGTCCCGGTCACCACTGTCAATCGGCCGAGCCGGTCGTACATCCAGGTCAACGTCGCGATCCGGTAACGGTTCGCACTGTGTCGCGGCCGCACGACAGGCGTCGCACACGATGCGCGGCTTCTGTTCGAGTTTGTTGACTCTGGATCTTCGGCTGAGCAGTCTTGTCCTCATGAGCTCACCCGGCGGCGCCCGCACCGTCTGGTTCGGCGGCGACTACAACCCGGAGCAGTGGCCGGCGCAGGTCTGGGCCGAGGACGTCGAGCTCATGCGCTCGGCCGGCGTCACGCTGGTGACCGTCGGCGTGTTCGCCTGGGCCCGGCTCGAGCCGCGTCCCGGCGAGTACGACCTCGGCTGGCTGGAGCGGGTGATCGAGCTGCTGCACGGCGGCGGCATCGCGGTCGACCTGGCCACCGCGACCGCGTCGCCGCCACCGTGGATGGCGCGGCTCGACCCGGCCTCGCTGCCGCAGCTGGCCGACGGCACCCGGCTGTGGCCGGGCAGCCGGCAGGCGTTCTGCCCGTCCTCGGTGACCTACCGGCAGCGGTCGCTGGAGCTGGTCGAGCGGATCGCCGAACGGTTCGGCCGGCATCCGGCCGTGCTGCTGTGGCACGTCGGCAACGAGTCGGGCAACCACGTGGGGGAGTGCTTCTGCGACCGCAGCGCGCAGCGGTTCCGGGACTGGCTGACCCGCCGGTACGGCGACCTCGACGGGCTCAATGCCGCCTGGGGCACCAGCTTCTGGTCGCAGCGCTACTCGGACTGGGCCGAGGTGCTGCCGCCGCGGGCCACCCCGACCTTCCCCAACCCGGGGCAGCGGCTCGACTGGCGCCGGTTCTGCTCCGACGAGCTGCTCGACCAGTATCTGGCCGAGCGGGAGGTGCTGCGCCGGCACTCCGACCGGCCGGTCACCACGAACTTCGTCGGCTTCCGGCCGACGGTGGACTACTGGTCCTGGGCGCCGCACCTGGACGTGGTCGCCCAGGACACCTACCAGGACCCGGCCGATCCGCGCACCCACGTGGACGCGGCGATGGTCGCCGACCTCATGCGCGGGCTCGGCGACGGCCGGCCGTGGCTGCTGATGGAGCAGACCACGGCTCGCGTCAACTGGCGCGAGCGCAACGTCGCGAAGCGGCCGGGGCAGTACCGGCTCTGGTCGCTGCAGGCGGTGGCCCGCGGGTCCGACGCCGTGCTGCACTTCCAGTGGCGGCAGTCCGCGGCCGGCGCGGAGAAGTGGCACTCGGCGATGGTCGGCCACGACGGCGCCGTCCGGCCGGAGGTGTCGGCACTGGGCGCCGAGCTGGCCGGCTCCGGCGGCGCGGCGGTCCCGGGCGGCGCGGCCGGCGGGGCCGGCTCGGGCAGCGTGGCTGGCGTCGCCGGGGCCCGGGTCGAGACCGACGCGGCGATGCTGTTCTCCTGGCCGTCCTGGTGGGCGCAGTCGCAGCCGGCGCAGCCGGCGGCCGAGCTCGACCACCTCGCCGAGGCCCGGCGCTGGTACGGCGCCGCCTGGGACGAGGGCATCACCCTCGACTTCGTCGGACCTGGCGCGGACCTGGCCGGCCGGCGGCTGGTCATCGTGCCGACGGTCTACCTGCTCGCCGACCCGGACGTCACCGCGCTGGCCGGGCACGTCGCCGCGGGCGGGACGCTGCTGGTCGGCTGCTGGTCCGGGCTCGTCGACGAGCGCGA
Source organism: uncultured Actinomycetota bacterium (assembly GCA_963728945.1). GTDB lineage: Bacteria > Actinomycetota > Actinomycetes > Mycobacteriales > CADCTP01 > CADCTP01. The sequence goes on from CAVSMA010000002.1 coordinate 224,005, forward strand.
CCGGGTGCCGCGCGGCGACTACCCGGCGCGGCTGCGCGACCTGCTCGGCGTCACCGTCGCCGAGCAGCTTCCGCTGGCCGGTCCCGCGGTGGTGCGGATGGACGGCGCGGACCACGCGGTCGAGGTGTGGTCCGAGCGGCTCGCGCCCGACCCGGACACCGAGGTGCTGGCCCGGTACGCCGGTGGCGACCTCGACGGGGCGCCGGCGGTCACCCGGCACGGCAGCGTGTTCTACGCCTCGGCGCCGCTGCCGCCCGCGGCCGCCCGCGCGCTGGTCGCCCGCGCGGCCGGGCGGGCCGGCGTCCGGCCGGTGCTGCCCGGAGCGCCGCCGGGGGTGGAGGCGGTCCGCCGCGGCGAGACCCTGTTCCTGTTCAACCACACCGACGACCCGGTCGAGGTGCGGGTCGGGCGGCGACCGGTCCGGGTCGACCCCCGGGACGTGGCGGTCCTGCCCGCGGACGGTGGTGACTGATGCTCGCGCGCCAGCGACAGGCCCGCATCGTCGACGAGGTACGCCGCCGGGGCGGGGTCAGGGTCAGCGACCTGACCAGCCTGTTGGACGTCTCCGACATGACAGTCCGGCGGGACCTGGAGGAGCTCGACCGCCGCGGCCTGGTGCACAAGGTGCACGGCGGTGCCGTGCTGGCGACCAACAGCGCCGAGGAGCCGGGCTTCGAGGCCAAGTCGGTGCGGGAGCGCCCGGAGAAGAGCGCGCTCGCGGTCGCCGCGGCCGGCCTGGTCGGGCCCGGGCAGGCGCTCGCGATCAGCGCCGGCACGACGACCAGCGCACTGGCCACCGCGCTGGCCTCGATCCCGGACATCACCGTGGTGACCAACTCGGTCCGGGTCGCCGAAGCGTTCACCGGGACCGCCGGGCCGGCCCGGCAGACCGTCGTGCTCACCGGCGGTGTCCGCACGCCGTCGGACGCGCTGGTCGGCCCCCTTGCCGACGCCACGATCCGCTCGCTGCACGTCGACGTGCTCTTCCTCGGCGTGCACGGGATGGACCCGGTCGCCGGCCTGACCACGCCGAACCTGGCCGAGGCCGAGACCAACCGAACCTTCCTCGGGCACGCGAAGAAGGTGATCGTCGTCGCCGACCACACCAAGTGGCGGACGGTGGGGCTGTGCACGTTCGGGTCGCTGTCCGCGGCGGACGTCCTGGTCACCGACGACGGGCTGGACGCGGACGCGCGGGCCGCGCTGGCCGAGACGGTGGGTGAGCTGATCGTCGCGCCGGTCGATGGGCCGGACGGCCAGACCCCCCGCTGACGATCTCACCCGCGGTGGATGAGTGCGGGCAGCGGACCGGCACCGCGTACCGCGAGGTGCGGCAGGGTCAGTGGCGGCGCAGGATGCGGGGCCAGATGATGCGCTGGATCAGCAGCGTGAGCGCGCCGGCGAGGACCAACCCGAGCAGGTTGAGCAGCAGCTGGCCGGTCGAGCTCGCGGCCTGGTGGAGGTAGTCGCCGCGGGGCCGGCTCGGGTCGGTCGAGGACGCGAACGCCAGCGCGACCGCGAGGTCGCCGGCAGCGGGGATCGTCGTCACCGAGACGAGCACACCGACCAGCGCGCCGGACCGGGCCGAGGTCAGCGCGAGCATTCCGGCGATCCCGGCGAGGAACGCGACGACGAACGACAGGGCGTCCGGCCGGTAGATGAAGGCGGTCTGCGGACGGGGCTGGAACAGCTGGGCGGAGTCGATCAGGCCGACCGCGGTGAGCAGCCAGGTGGCGAGCACCGCGGACAGGATGCCGACGCCGAACCCGACGGCCAGCGCGACCGCGGACCGCCGCACGACCGGCCACCGGCGCAGTACGGCGCCGGCGCAGATGCCGGCCAGCACCCCGAACTCCGGCCCGACGATCATCGCGCCGACGACCAGGATCGACGAGTCCAGCAGCACGGCGATGCCGGCCAGGATGACCGCCACGGCGAAGAAGGAGAGGTACGTGGCCGACAGCGTCGACTCCTCCTTGGCCCGGGCGGCCAGCTCCGCCCACACGACCGCGTCGCTGCCCTCACCGGGCGCCTGGGCCTCGGCCCGGTCCGCGCCGGTGGACAGGGCGAGGTCGACGCCCTGGACGGCGATCGACCCCCGCCGGGTCAGGCCAAGGCCGGTCAGCTGGTCCAGCACGTGGTTGGCCGACTCGCGGGCCACGTCGGCGAGCATCACGTCGCCCTCCGGCCGGACGCCCGCGCCGGGCAGCACGACCACGTTGGTGACGCCCTGGTGGTCGGCCAGCAGCGAGCGGGCACGGTCGGTGGAGTCGACCGGGACGATCAGGCGCAGGTGCAGCACGGGCCGACCGTAGCCGCGGGCACGCCCCGGCGCGGCCCGCTACGCCGCGGGCCGGGCACAGCGGTGCCCCGCGTGTGCGACGACCGTGCGGCGGTCAGCCGGTCAGGCGTTCGAAGGTGACCAGCAGGCCCTCGACGCCGCCGGGGCCGACGCGCCCCTTCACCTGGACCGAGGTGATCGCCCGCAGCCGCCAGCCGTCGCGGGCGTTGTCGTTGAGCAGCTTCTCCAGCTTGTCGCCGGACATCTTGCCGCCGACCATGCCCTCGCGGAGCTCATCCACCTTGTACTCGAACCGGTTCGCCATGTCGGGACGATAGTGGCCGCCGTCGCACCGGCCGCGGGTCAGGCGAGGACGAGGGCGACGGCGAGCAGGACGGCGTAGGCGAGCTGGAGCCGGCCGGTGTCGCGCAGGGCCGGCACGAGGTCGCGGCCCTGCCGGCCGGCTGCGACCGTACGGGCCGGGCGGGCCGCGAGCGGGACGGCGGCGACGGTGAGCAGCGTCCACGGGGTGACGGCGACCAGGGCGACGGCGACGAGGAACGCGACCGCGACCAGGGCCACGTACAGGGCCCGGGTCCGGCGCTCGCCGAGGACCACGGCCAGCGTGCGCTTCCCGGACACGCTGTCGGTCGGGATGTCGCGCAGGTTGTTCACCACGAGCAGTGCGCAGGCCAGCGCCCCGCACCCGATGCCGCCCGCGACGGCGGTCGCGGTCACCCGCTCCAGCTGGACGTAGGCGGTACCGATGGTCGCGACCAGGCCGAAGAAGACGAACACCGACAGCTCGCCGAGCGCGCGGTAGCCGTACGGCCGGGAGCCGCCGGTGTAGAACCACGCCGCCAGCATCGCGGCGGCGCCGATCGCGAGCAGCCACCAGGTGGTCAGCGCGGCCAGCACCAGCCCGGCCGCGGCGGCGACGGCGAACGCGGCCACCGCGGCCCGCTTCACCGCCGCCGGGCTGCTCACCCCGGAGCCGACCAGCCGAAGCGGCCCGACCCGCTGCGTGTCGGTGCCGCGGATGCCGTCGCTGTAGTCGTTGGCGTAGTTGACCGCGACCTGCAGCGCCAGCGAGACGACGAGCGCGAGCAGCGCGCGGCCGATCCGTACGTCGCCGCCGGCGGCCGCGGCGCCGGTGCCGACGAGCACCGGCGCGACCGCGGCCGGCAACGTGCGCGGCCGGGCGCCCTCGATCCACTGGCCGACGGTGGTCACCGCGGCTCCCGCAGCAGCGCCCGCCGGTCGAGCTTGCCGGAGGCCAGCAGCGGCAGCGCGTCGACGACCCGCAGCTCCCGCGGTGCCGCCGCCCGCGACACCCGCCCGGCCACCTGCCGCCTCGCCTCGGCCAGGGTCAGCCCGGCTCCCGCCCGCAGCACCACCACCGCCACCACCCGCTGCCCCCAGTCCGGGTCGGCCACCCCGACCACCGCCGCCGCCGCCACCGCCGGATGCTCGGCCAGCGCGTCGGCCACCGCCGCCGGCGCGACCTTCTCGCCGCCGGTGACCAGCACGTCGTCGGCCCGGCCGAGCACGGTCAGCCGGCCGCCGGCCAGCCGGCCGGCGTCGCCGGTGACGAACCGGCCGCCGGCGAACACCCGCCGGCTCAGCTCCGGCCGCAGCCGGTAGCCGGCCGCCAGCACCGGCCCGCCGATCCTGATCCGATCACCCTCGACCAGGTCGACGCTCACCCCGTCCAGCGGCACGCCGTCGTACACGCAGCCGCCGCAGGTCTCCGACATCCCGTACGTCACGACGACCGGCACCCCGGCCGCCCGCGCGGTCGCCTCCAGCCCGGCCGGCGCGGCCGCCCCGCCGAGCAGCACCGCCGTGTACGAGCGCAGCGCGTCGAGCGTGGCCGGGCCGGCGTCCAGCAGCCGGCGCAGCTGGGTCGGCACCAGCGAGGTGAACCGCCGCCCCGGACCGAGCGCGGCCGTCGCCACCGCGAAGTCGGCGGGGTCGCTGCCCGCGGGCACCGGCGCCGACCCGGCCCGCAGCGCCCGCAGCACCACCTGCAGCCCGGCCACGTGGGTGACCGGCAGCGCGAGCAGCCACCGCCCCGGCCCGCCGAGCCGGCGCTCGGTCGCGGCCGCGGACGCCGCCAGCGCGGCCGCGGTCAGCAGCACGCCCTTGGGGTCGCCGGTCGACCCCGAGGTCGGCACGACCAGCGCGACGCCCTCCTCGGCCGGCTGGTCCGGGCGCAGCGCGGCCCGCAGCCGCTCGCCCTCGACGCCGTCCGGCAGCGGCAGCACCGCCGGGCCGGTGCCGTCCAGCGCGGCCGAGAGCGCGGTGACCAGCTCGGGGCCGTACCGCGCGGGGATCGCGCGCATCAGTAGTAGTAGGGGAAGGCCGACCAGTCCGGTCGCCGCTTCTCCAGGAACGCGTCGCGCCCCTCGACCGCCTCCTCGGTCATGTACGCCAGCCGGGTCGCCTCGCCCGCGAACACCTGCTGCCCGACCATCCCGTCGTCGGCCAGGTTGAACGCGAACTTGAGCATCCGCTGCGCGGTCGGGCTCTTCGCGCACACCGTCAGCGCCCAGTCCAGCGCGACCGCTTCGAGGTCGGCGTGCGGCACGACCGCGTTGACCATGCCCATCCGGTGCGCCGCGGCGGCGTCGTACGGGCGGCCGAGGAAGAAGATCTCCCGGGCGAACTTCTGCCCGACCTGCCGGGCCAGGTATGCCGAGCCGTAGCCGCCGTCGAAGCTGCCCACGTCCGCGTCGGTCTGCATGAACCGGGCGTGCTCGGCGCTGGCCAGGGTCAGGTCGCAGACCGCGTGCAGGCTGTGCCCGCCGCCGGCGGCCCAGCCGGGCACGACCGCGATCACCACCTTCGGCATCATCCGGATCAGCCGCTGCACCTCGAGGATGTGCAGCCGGCCGGAGCGGGCCGGGTCGACGGTGTCGGCGGTCTCGCCGGAGGCGTACTGGTAGCCGGCCCGGCCGCGGATCCGCTGGTCGCCGCCGGAGCAGAAGGCCCAGCCGCCGTCCCGCGGGGACGGGCCGTTGCCGGTCAGCAGCACGCAGCCGACGTCCGGGGACGTCCGGGCGTGGTCGAGCACCCGGTAGAGCTCGTCGACCGTGTGCGGCCGGAAGGCGTTGCGCACCTCGGGCCGGTCGAACGCGACCCGGACGACCGGCCCGTCGCCGTCCGCCGTGACGTGCCGGTGGTAGGTGACGTCGGTGAGGTCGAAGCCGTCGACCCCCCGCCAGCTGTCCGGGTCGAACAGCTGCGATACCTCCGGTGGCGGCATGCGCCGATCGTAGGGGGCGGGCAGGATGTAGCCGTGCCGTCGCCGCCCGACCTGCCCGGATGGACGGAGCTGGCCGCCGGTCTGCACGTCGTCCGGGTGCCGCTGACCGTGCCGTTCCGGGGGGTCACGGAGCGGGAGGCAGCGCTGCTGCAGGGCCCGGTCGGGTGGGGCGAGTTCGCGCCGTTCGTCGAGTACGGCGACGCCGAGGCGGCCCGCTGGCTGGCCGCCGCGGTCGAGGCCGCCTGGGCGGGCTGGCCGGCGCCCCGGCGGGACGCGGTGCCGGTCAACGCGACCGTGCCCGCGGTGCCGGCCAGGGCGGTGCCGGCCGTGCTGGCCCGCTTCCCCGGCTGCACCACGGCGAAGGTGAAGGTTGCCGAGACCGGTCAAGGCCTGGCCGACGACGTGGCCAGGGTCGCCGCGGTCCGGGACGTGCTTGGTCCGGCCGGGCGGATCAGGATCGACGCCAACGGCGGCTGGACGGTCCCGGCCGCGGTCGACGCGCTGGCCGCGCTCGCCCAGTACGGGCTGGAGTACGTCGAGCAGCCGTGCGCGACCGTGCCCGAGCTGGCGGCGCTGCGCCGGCAGCTGGCCGGCGCCGTCCCGGTCGCCGCCGACGAGAGCGTGCGCAAGGCCGCCGACCCCGGGCGGGTCGCCCTGGCCGGGGCGGCCGACCTGGTCGTGCTCAAGGTCGCGCCGATGGGCGGGGTACGGCCGGCGGTGCGGGTCGCCGCCGGCTGCGGGCTGCCGGTGGTGGTCTCCAGCGCGCTGGACACGTCGGTCGGGATCGCAGCCGGGGCCGCGCTGGCCGCCGCGCTGCCGGACCTCCCGTACGCCTGCGGGCTGGGCACGGTCGGGCTGATGGCCACCGACGTGACCGCGGCGCCGCTGGCCCCGGACGGCGGCCGGCTCCCGGTGCGGCCGGTCAGCCCGGACCCGGAGCGGCTGGCCGCGCTGGCCGCGCCGCCGGACCGGTGGACCTGGTGGGAGGACCGGCTGCGGCGCTGCCACGCGCAGCTGGCCGGTGCCTGGCCGTGAACCCGGCCACGGCCCTGGCGCGGGTGCTCGTCGACGAGCTGGTCCGGTGCGGGGTGCGGGAGGCGGTGCTCGCGCCGGGCTCGCGGTCGGCGCCGCTCGCGTTCGCGCTGCACGCGGCCGACGCGGCCGGCCGGCTGCGGCTGCACGTGCGGATCGACGAGCGATCGGCCGGGTTCCTGGCGCTGGGGCTGGCGAAGGCGTCCGGACGGCCAGCGGTGGTCGTGACCACGTCCGGCACGGCGGCGGCGAACCTGCACCCGGCGGTGCTGGAGGCGGCGCACGCCGGCGTGCCGCTGCTGGCGCTGACCGCCGACCGGCCGCCGGAGCTGCGCGGGGTCGGGGCGAACCAGACCGTCGACCAGCTGCGCCTGTTCGGCCCGGCAGCCCGGTTCGTCGAGCTGGGGGCGCCGGAGACCAGGGCCGGGCAGAACGCGTACTGGCGCTCGACGGTCTGCCGGGCGGTCGCCTCCGGCGGGCCGGTGCAGGTGAACCTGGCGCTCCGCGAGCCGCTCGTCCCGGACGCCGGGGACAGCGGGCCGGCGGTCGCGGGCGAGCTGCCGGACCCCGGGGAGGGTGCGGCCCACGCGAGCCGGCCGACCACGGCAGACACCCGGCCGGCGGGGGAGGGGTGGCCGGAGCCGTTGTCCGGGCGGGCCGGCGGCCGGCCCTGGACCGAGGTCGTGCCGGCGGCGGCGCCGGGTCCGCTGCCCGACGACCTGCCGGCCCGGACGGTCGTCGTGCTCGGGGACGCGCCGGCCGGACTCGTTGCCGCCGCGGTCGCGCTGGCCGAGGCCCGCGGCTGGCCGGTCGTGGCCGAGCCGAGCGCCCGGCTCGCGTCCGGTCCGTGCCTGCTGCCGGGCGGCGACCTGCTGCTGCGGGGCGGGTTCCCGGCCGCGCACCAGCCGGAGCGGGTGCTGTGCGTGGGCCGGCCGACGCTCAGCCGTGCGGTCGCCCGCCTGCTCGCCGCCGCCCCGCTCGACGTCGTCGCCGCCGGCCCGACCTGGACCGACCAGGGCCACCACGCCAGCCGCGTCCTGCCGACCGTGCCCGCCCCGGCCGCCGGCCGCCGCGACCGGGCGTGGCTGCCGGCCTGGCAGGACGCGGCCGACCAGGCGCGGGCCGCCGCGGACCGGCTGCTCGACAAGGCCGGGCTGTCGGAGCCTGGTGTGGCGGCGGCGCTGATGGACGCCGTCCCCGCCGGCGGGCTGGTCGTCTGCGGGTCGTCCAAGCCGGTCCGCGACCTGTTCCTGGCCGGGCCGCGGCCCGGCGTGACCGTGCTCGCCAACCGCGGCGTGGCCGGCATCGACGGCACCGTGTCGACCGCGGTCGGCGCCGCCCTCGCGACCGCCGGCCCGGCGTACGCGCTGCTCGGCGACCTGACCTTCCTGCACGACGCGAACGGCCTGGTGATCGGTCCCGGCGAGCCACCCGCCGACCTCACGATCGTGGTGGTCAACAACGCCGGCGGCGCGATCTTCGGCCTGCTCGAGCAGGGCGCGCCCGAGCACGGGCCGGCGTTCGAGCGGGTCTTCGGCACGCCGCACGGGGTCGACCTGGCCGCCTGCTGCGCCGCCACCGGCACCCCGCACCGGCTCGTCGGCACCACGGAGGAGCTGGCCGCGGCCCTGGACCGGCCGTCCGGGATCAGGGTCGTCGAAGTGCGCACCGACCGGCAGGCGGCGGTCGAGCTGGACGCCGCGATCACCGCCGCGGCGGGCTGAGCGTCAGGACCGCAGCGCGTCTCGGACCGGCACGAACTTGGCCTCGGTCTCGGCCAGCTCGGCCTCCGGGTCGGAGTCGGCGACGATGCCGCAGCCGGCGAACAGCCGGACCGTGTTGCCCGAGATCGGTCGGCGCGACCGCAGCGCGATGCCCCACTCGCCGTCGCCGTCGGCGTCCATCCAGCCGACCGGGCCGGCGTAGCGGCCGCGCTCCATCCCCTCGATCTCGGCGATCAGCTCGGTCGCCACCGCGGTGGGCGTGCCGCCGACCGCGGCGGAGGGGTGCAGCGCGGCGAGCCAGCTCGAGCGAGGTCACGGTCGCGGAGTCGTGGACGACGCCGGTCACGTCGGTGGCCAGGTGCATGACGTTGGGGAGGTGCAGGACGAACGGCGCCTCGGGCACGTTCATCGACGAGCAGTGCGGCGCCAGCGACTCGGCGACCGAGCGGACGGCGTACTCGTGCTCCTCGAGGTCCTTCGACGACCGGGCCAGCGCGGGCGGCGAGGGTGAGGTCGCGGGCGTCGTCGCCGGTACGCCGGATGGTGCCGGCCAGCACCCGCGAGGTGACCAGGCCGAGCTCGCGGCGCACCAGCAGCTCCGGCGTGGCGCCGAAGATGCCCGTCGACGTGGAACGTCCAGCAGGTCGGGTACTGCTCGGCCAGCCGGCGCAGCGGCCAGCGCACGTCGATCGGCTCGGCGGCGGTGGCGACGAGGTCGCGGGCGAGCACCACCTTCTCGAGGTCGCCGGCGTTGATCCGGCGCGACCGCCTCGGCGACCAGGCCCATCCACTGCTCGCCGTTCAGCGCGCCGTCGGTGAAGCTGACGTCGACCGGGGCCGGCGGGAGGTGGCCAGCTCGGGTCGGCGGTCCAGCTGGTCGAGGCCGCCGACCGAGGAGACGGTGGTCAGCCACGCCGTGTCGCCACGACGGCCGAGGATCACCTCGGGGACGACGAGCGTCGAGTCGCCGGGCTCGTCGGCGAACGCGAACGTGCCGAACGCGACCAGGCCCGCTGCCCGGCTCGTCGACGTCGCTGCGGACGATCGCGCCCGCGCGTCGAGGTCGCGCCACCACGGTTCGGCCTCGGCCGAACCGGTCCGGGCCGGTCGGGTCGGAGCCGGCCGCGCTCCCCGCAGCCGACCAGCCCGTCGCCGCCGGCAGCCAGGTGAGCGGGTGGTCCTCGGGGAGCATGTCCAGCAGCTCACCCGGCTGGGCGACCGGCACGGTCCGTACTGGACCAAGCGACGGGAAAAGATCCGTGGGCACGCCTCAGCGTAGAGACCCGGTCACTCCGCCGCGGCCGGGGGTGGTTGGCTGCCTGACATGGACAGGATCGACGAGTGGGCCAGGCCCAGGCGCGGGTCATCGGGCTGGTCGGCGCGCTGACGGCGGAGCAGGCGCAGGTCCGGGTGCCGGCGTGTCCGGACTGGACGGTGCGCGACCTGCTCTCGCACATGGTCGGGCTCGGCGCAGACGTCGTCGCAGGTGACGAGCCGGACGACCACAACGCCGCCTGGACCGCGAACCAGGTCGCCACGCGCCGCGACCACGACGTCGCCGCGCTGGTGACGGAGTGGGAGGGCTGGCCGGGCCGCCTGCGGGAGTGGATGCGCGAGCACGGCACCCGGCCGCTCAGTCGACGTGATCATCCACGAGCAGGACCTGCGCGGCGCGCTCGGCGTGCCCGGCGGCCAGGACTCGGCGGCGGTGCCCGCCGTCCGGGACCGGTTCGTGGCCCGGCTTCGGCCGCCCGGGTCGGGGACCTGCCGCCGATGGCGCTGGTGGGCGACTGCTGGCGCTGGGACGTCCGAGCGGCGGCGCCGACGACGCCGCGGTCGTCCTCCGCGCGCCGGAGTTCGAGCTGGCCCGCGCGCTGCGTGACCCGCCGGTCGGCGCACCAGCTGCGGTCGGCTGGACGGCCCGCGGCGACGTCGGCCCGTACCTCGACGGCGTTCGCCGCTCCTCGGCCCGCTGCCCGACCGGGACCTGTCCGAGTCCGCCGCGGGCTAGCCCCAAGGCCGTTCAGTTAGGTCGTTGGTGGGGGTGTCAAGGGTCTGCTGTGAGGATGTCGATGTTGATGGTGGCGGTGCGGCTGGGTCCGTGGTGGCGGCTCTTGGCGGTGCTGGCGACGTACTTGGAGATGGCTCGTTTGACGACTCGTGGGTTGGTGCGGGTCCGCCGGGCAGGCAGGAGTTGGTCCAGAACGTGACGGCCGATGACGCCGACGAGGTCGATCACGGTGTCGGCGATGACGCCGGCGGCGGCGGCGACCTGGTCGCGTGCGGCGTGCAGAGCGACGGTGAAGCTGCCCCGGTCGGGATCGATATCGGGTCGGGCCAGGGTGGTGTCGCTGATCGCGATCCGCAGCGCCTGGTAGGTGATCAGCAGGGCGTAGATCTCCTGGTTGATCCCGAGTGGGGTGCGTGAGCGCAGTACCCGCCCGCCCAGGTTGGTGGATTTGATCTCGGCGAACGCGGTCTCGATCTCCCAGCGTTCGTGGTAGAGCCCGACGATCTCGACCGCGGGAACGGCGGGGTCGAGCACGGTGGTGACCAGCCGGTAGGTCTCGGTCCGTCGGGTGTCGCTGGTGCTGATCGTGACTTGTGCGGTGATCACCCGGACCTCGACCCGGCCGATCCGAGAGAGGAACGACCCGTCGGGCAGGGCCCGGCGGATCGGCAGCCGGCGGTTGTTCTTGACCCGGATCAGCACGTCGGCGCCGGTCGCGGACAACGCGCTGATCCAGGTGGCGGCGGCGAAGTTCCGGTCGGCCAGCACGATCATCCCGGCCCGGGTCGAGCGCAGCAGTTGATCGGCGTAGCCGAGTTCACCGGTCCGGTCGGTACCGAACACCGCGTCGATGATCGTGCGGGTGCCACAGGCCACCAGCGCCAGGACCCGGACCATCGGATAACCGGTGCCGCCCTGATTGCCGCCGCCCTTGCTGAACTCGGTGAGGTTCGCCGCGGTGTCCGGGCAGCACAAGATGGTGCCGTCCACCGCGGTGACCAGCCGGTCCCGCCAGAACACCCCGCTGCGGCCCGAGCGGCGCGCGCAGCCGGTCTCCGGGCCGCGGAGCAGATCAAACAGTGCCCGCAGCGGCGCCACACCCACCCGGGCCCGAGCAGCGGTCAACCCGCTCGGACCCGGGACGGCAACCGGCAACCCATCGAGCCCGGCGCACAACCGCGTCCACACCTGGCACAGGCCGATCTCGGTGAACAACCCGGCCGCAAGCAGCAGATACACCACCACCCGCGAGGGCAGCAGCCGCACCCGCTGCTGGGTCGTGTTCGTCTCGGCCAGCGCGGCGTCGACCATCTCGAAAGGCACGATCCGGGTCAGTTCACCGAGATGACCCGGCGCGAACCGCCCCGCAGCCACCCGCACCACCCGGCTGATGACAGAATCCATACCCAGCGGAGCTCCTGGTGCAGAGGATGTCTTGGAGGACGACCTCTCCTACCGGAGCTCCGCTCCCATGATCAACACCGACACGCCAGACAATCAACGTCCTTGACCAGACACCGAACCAGCTAACTGAACGGCCTTGGGGCTAGCCCGCCAGCGCGACGCGGCGCAGCTCCGGGACGTCGCGTCCGCAGTCGTGCTGGAGCCGCCGTCACCGGCATCGACGACGGCGCCGCCGACCAGATCCCCGCCTGGGTCGCCGGCCGGCCCACCGGGTCCACCTGCTGAGATGGGAAAGAGACCAGTCATGACCTGCACCCGTGCGCACACCCTCGTCACCGGCGCCTCGTCCGGCATCGGCCGGGCCACCACGCTGCGCCTCGCCGCCGCCGGCCAGCACGTGTACGCCGGCGTCCGCACCGACGCCGACGCCGCGGCGCTGGCCCAGGCCGCGGCCGGCTGGGAGCTGACCCCGGTCATCCTCGACGTCACCGACCCGGTCCAGATCGCGGCGGCGGCCACCACCGTGACCGACCACGTCGGCGCGGCCGGGCTGGACGGCCTGGTCGACAACGCCGGCATCGGCGTCGCCGCGCCGACCGAGCTGCTGCCGCTGGACACGTTCCGCCGGCTGCTGGAGATCAACGTGGTCGGCCAGCTGGCCGTCACCCAGACCTTCCTGCCGCTGCTGCGGGCAGCGCGCGGCCGGATCGTCGTGATCAGCACGATCGGCGTGCGGTTCCGGCCGCCGTTCGCCGGGCCACTCGACGCGACCAAGGCGGCGCTGGCCGAGCTGGCCCACGCGCTGCGCCAGGAGCTGGCGCCGTGGGGGATCCGGGTCATCCTGGTCGAGCCGGCCAGCGTCGCCAGCGCCGCCGCCGACAAGGTCGCCCGGGACGCGGAGGCCACGCTGGCCCAGGCCGACCCGGCCCGCCGCGCCCTCTACGCGGACACCTTCACGCGGATGGTCGCCCTGGTCGTACGCCGGGAGCGCAACGGCAGCCCGCCCGAGGTCCCGGCGGAGACGATCGCCCGGGCGCTGACCGCGTCCCACCCGCGGGACCTCTACCGGACCGGGAAGTTCGCCCGCCGGATGGCCGCGCTCAGCCTGCTGCCGACGCCGCTGCTGGACGCGCTGCGCCGGCGGCTGTTCGGCCTGCCGGCGCCGGGCTCGCTCACCCCGACCGGACCGGTACGCCGGACCTGAGCTCGCGGCGCAGGATCTTGCCGGACGGCGTACGGGGGATGCGGTCGGCGAGCACGACGTCGGCGAGCCGCTTGTGCGGGGCGACCCGGGCCGCGACCCAGGACCGCAGCGCGTCCGGGTCCAGCTCGCCCCGCGGCACGACGACGGCCACCGGCACCTCGCCGGTGCGCGGGTCGGGCCGGCCGACCACGGCGGCGTCGCCCACGTCGGGCCGGCTGAGCAGCAGCGCCTCCAGCTCGGCCGGGGCGACCTGCAGCGCGTTGACCTTGATCAGCTCCTTGAGCCGGTCGACGACCACGACGTACCCGTCCGCGTCGACGAGGCCGAGGTCGCCGGTGCGCAGCCAGCCGCCGTCGGCGAAGAGCGCGGCGGTGGCGTCCGGGTCGCCGAGGTAGCCCGAGGTGACCTGGGGCCCGCGGACCCACAGCTCGCCTGGCCGCCCCGGGCCCTGGTCCCATCCGGTGTCGGGGTCGACCACCCGCAGCTCGGTGCCGGGCGCGAGCCGGCCGGCGCTGCCCGGCGGGGTGCCGGTGCGCGGGTCGGGGATCGGGATGGCCAGCGTGGTCTCGGTCATCCCGTAGCCCTGGCCGACCACCGCCGCCGGCAACCGGTCGGCCAGCCGGCCCTGCAGCTCCGGCGTGAGCGGTGCGCCGCCGCAGACGACCAGCCGCAGCGAGCCGAGGTCCGCGGTCCGGGGCGTGGCGGCCAGCGCCGCGGCGACCGGTGGCGGCACGACGAGGACCGTGACCCGGTGCCGCTCGATCGCGGCCAGCAGGGCCGGCAGGTCGAAACGGGGCAGCGTGACCACCGTCGCGCCGGCCGCCAGCGGCGCGGCCAGCGCGCCGACGAACCCCATCACGTGCGCGTACGGCGCCAGCCCGAGCACGACGTCGTCCGGGGTGAGGCCGAGCCCGAACCGGACCTGGGCGACGCCCGCGGCCAGGTTGGCGTGGGTGAGCACGACCGCCTTGGGCAGCCCGGTCGTCCCGCTCGAGCAGGGCAGCAGCGCCGGCCGGGCCGGGTCGAGCCTGACCTCCGGCGCGGGCGCCGGCGACCCGAGCAGGTCGGTCACCGGCCGGACGCCGGCCGGGGCGTCGCCGAGCACGAGGATCTCCCGCACGCCCGCGGGCCGGGCCGCCGGCAGCCGCGAGCCGGTGGTGACCAGCACGGTGGCGCCGGCCAGGGCGAGCTGGCGGGCCAGGTCGGCGTCGGTGGCACCCGGGCCGACGCCGGTCACCGCGCCGCCGGCCGCATCGCGCCGAGGGCGAGCCCGGCCCACGGCGGAACGTTCGGCGCCAGCACGGCGAGCACGTCGCCCGGCCGGAACCCGCCCGCGGCCAGGCCGGCCGCGACCCGGTCCAGCCGGGACGCCAACACCGCGTACGGCAGCACCGCCCCGCCGGCCGCGTCGACCAGCGCCGCCCGGTCGGGCCGGGCCGCGACCGCGGCCAGCACGAGGTCGGGCAGCACCCCGAGGTCGCCGTCGAGCGCTCCGTACGGGCTGGTCCAGATCGGCTTTGTCACGTGTCAAACCATGCGCCCCGGCTTGGACACGTGTCAAGATGTGATCCGTGACGTCCACCGAGATCTCCGCCGGCACCCGCGAGCGGATCCTCGACGCGGCCTGGTCCCGGGTCCGTGACGGCGGGGCCGGGGCCGCCTCGGTCAAGGCGATCGCTGCGGACGCCGGCGTCTCCCGCCAGCTCGTCTACTTCCACTACCGCAACCGGGCCGGGCTGCTGCTCGCGATGGCCCGGCATCGCGACCGCGCCGGCGGGTTCGCCGGCAAGGTCCGCGCGGCCGAGCAGCTGCCGCCGGTCGAGGCGCTCGAGGCGCTGCTCCGAGCCTGGTGTGCCTACCTGCCCGAGCTGACCCCGGTCGCCCGCGCCCTGGAGGCGGCGCTCATCGCCGGCGACGAGGGCGGCGAGGCCTGGACCGACCGGATGGGCGACCTGCACGCGGTCTTCCGTACCGCCGCCGACCGGGTCGCCGGCGCCGGCCGGCTCGCGCCCGGCTGGACGGCGGCCACCGCGGCCGACTGGCTCTGGGCCAGAGTCCAGCCGAGCACCTGGGACCACCTCGTGGCCCACCGGCACTGGAGCCACACCGCCTACACCGAGCGCACCGTCGCAACCCTGCTCGGCGAGCTCGTCCGCCCGGACTGAGCCAAGACCGGGTCAGCCGGCCGGCCCGGCGGAAAGCGGGTCAGCCGGCCGGTGGCCGCGGGATGCGGGTCGCCGGACTGGCCCTCGCTCGGGCCGGTGCTCGCGGTGGGCTCGCCGAGTACGGTCAGGCCCCAGCCGGTGCAGGTGCGCGACGGCGGCGTCGAGGTCCTCGACGTACAGGGCGACATGGCGGCCGCCGACGTCGCTGTTGCGCGGGGGCTCCCGCCGCTGGTCGGCCGCCTCGTACTCGAAGACCTCGAAGATCGCCTGGCTGTCCAGCCGGTCGAAGTGAGCCGGGAGATCGAGTTCGTCCGGCAGGCGCTCACCGGTCCGGCCCAGGGCTCTGACCTGCAGTAGTGTCATCGACACCACCGTCGTCGCGGAGGTGCCCGTGCCCCTGACCGTCCGGCCCGACGACCGGGAGCCGCTGCGCGCGGCCGTCCGGGAGGTGCACGCGCGGTCGGGGCTCGAGGTGGGCTTCGGCGGCCTGGTGCCGCCGACCGGGCGGACGGCGGTGCGGCTGGACGAGCTGCTCGGCGTGCAGACCGCGCACCTGCGGCACCTCGAGGTCCGGGCCGGCGCCGGCCTCGGCGGGCGGGTGCTGGCCGAGCGCCGCCCGGCCAGCGTCGACGACTACCGGGACGCCCGCGGGATCACCCACGACTACGACGGGCCGGTGCTCGCCGAAGGCCTGTGCACGGTGGCCGCCGTACCGGTCCTCGTCGCCGGCGCTCCCCGGGCCGTGCTGTACGCGGCCAGCCGGGAGACGGGCTCGGTCGGCGACCGGGTCCGGGACGCGATGGCCTCGGCGGCCGCCCGGATGGCCGTGGAGCTGGCGGTCCGCGACGAGGTCGACCGGCGGCTGGGGCTGCTCGCGGACGCGGGCGCGCGGGCGGAGGTCGGCACGAGCCGGTGGGAGGAGATCCGGGCCGTGCACGCCGAGCTGCGGCTGCTCGCCCAGACCACCACCGACGACGCGGCGCGGGACCGGCTGCTGACCGCCTGCGGACGGCTGGCCTCGCTCAGCGTCGACGCGCCCGCCGGCGACGGTGGCCCGGCCGTCCGGCTGTCCGGTCGGGAGCTGGACGTGCTGGCGCTGGTCGCGCTCGGCTGCAGCAACCGGGAGGCGGCGGCCCGCCTGTCGCTGCGGCCGGAGACGGTGAAGAGCTACCTCGCCGCGGCGATGGCCAAGCTCGACGCGCACACCCGGCTGGAGGCCGTGGTCCGGGCCCGCCGGCTCGGCCTGCTGCCCTGACGCGCCGACCGCGGGTGGCGCGGCCGTCAGGCCAGCAGGTCGGTCAGCGCCGGGGCGATGTCCCGGACCGAACGGATCATCCGGGCCTCGCCGCCGCCGCGGGCGGCCAGCGCCCGGGCCGCCGCCTCGGACTCGGGCGTCGGCAGCGGGCACAGCACGTGCAGCCGGTCGATGCCGGCCAGCGCCGACCCGGGCGGGTCGCCGGTGGTGTGCAGGCAGTCCGAGAGCAGCACGACGACCCGCTGGTCGGCGGCAGCGGACAGCAGCTCGACCCGGGCGGCCCGCAGTGCCGCGGCCACGTCGGTCAGCCCGTGCCCGCGCAGCCCGAGCAGCTGCCGCACGACCGCCTCGGCGGCCGGCCGGCGGGCGTGCCCGGCGACCACCTCGACGTCCCGGCCGAAGCTGAGCACCGAGGTCTCCAGCCGCTCGTCCCGGCGCAGCACCACGCCGGCCGCGGCCACGGCGGCGATCGCCACCGCCAGCCCGGACATCGATCCCGAGCTGTCCACGGCGAGGCAGACCGCCCGCCGGTGCCCGGTCCAGCCGCGGGTCACCAGGTCCTCGGCCGCGACCGGGGTGGCGCCGGCCCACCGCTCCAGGGTGCGGTCGAGGTCGAGGTCGCCGTCGCCGCTGCGCTGCGCGACGAGCCGGCGGGCCCCCCTGGTGCGGGTTCGGCCGATCCGGCCGACCTGGACGAACACCCGGGCCGCCAGCCGCTGCGCGGCCGCGCGCAGGTCCCGGTCGGTGGCCAGGGCGAGGTCGCTGACCAGCGCGGCCGCGGCGTCCGGGTCGGCGGCCAGCAGCGCCCCGAACGCGTCCTCGTCGAGCTCCCCGACCTGCGGGCTCACCTGCTCGAACGACTCGTGCCGGGCGGCGAGCTCGCGCCGGCTGACCTGGCGGCGGCCGCCGCCGGTGCGGCGGTCCCGGCGCAGGGCGGAGGCGGAGTCCGGGCCCGCGGGCGGCGGGCCGTCAGCTTTTCCCCGGCCGTCCGCGCCGGTCGGCTCCGCGTGCTCCTGCTCCGGCGGCGGCGTGCCCTCCGGCCAGACCGCGTCGAGGATCTCGTCGATGACCGACTCCGGCGTGCGGTCGATGCCCTCGGTCAGCCGGATCCGGCCGGACAGCGCGGCGTGCGCGGCGTCCCGGGTCGCCTCCCGGGCCACCGGCGCGCTCAGGTCGGCCCCGCCGCGCACCTCCAGCAGCCCGTCGAGCAGCAGCACCAGGTCGATCGCGCCGCGCACGGACGAGCCCATCCGGACGTCGCGGTGCTCCCGGGTCGCCCGCACCAGCCGCACGGCCAGACCGATCAGCTCGGTGCGGGCGCCGGTCACCGCGGCCACGATGGCCCGCTCGCCGGCCGCGTCCTGGTAGCCGAGCACCACCCGGCACATCCGGTCGGCGATGGCCTGGGCGACCCTGGCCGTGCCGACCGCGTCGAACGGGTTCATCGCGGCGATCAGCCGGAACCCCGCCGCCGCCCGGACGTGCCCGAACCGCGGCACGGTGATCTCGCCCTCGGTCAGCACGGTGATGAGGACGTTGAGGGTCTCCTCCGGGATCCGGTTCAGCTCCTCCAGGTAGAGCAGGCCGGAACCGCGCATCGCGGTGAGCAGCGGTCCGTCGGTGAAGCTGCCCGGCACGTACCCGTCGGCCAGCACGGCGGCCGGGTCGTACTGGCCGATCAGCCGGGCCGGCGTCAGCTCGGCGTTGCCCTCGACGAACACGACCTCCTGGCCGACCTCGGCCGCGATCGAGCGCAGCAGGGTGGACTTCCCGGTGCCCGGCGGTCCCTCCAGGACGACGTGCCGGTTGGTCCGCAGCGCCACGGTGAGCACCTCGCGCTCCCGGCGCAGCCCGATGACGGGCGGACTCTCGGTCACGGTCGTCTCCTGGTACGGCGGCCGGCAGCGGCCGGGTCCACCGTGGACCGGCGTCCGTCCACAGTGGACCTCGGCTACCGGTGGTCAGGCGAGCGGCGCCGTGTCGTACCGGATCACGCCGCGGATGTTCTTGCCGTTGATGAGGTCGTCGTAGCCCTCGTTGACCTGGTCGAGCGTGTACGTCGTGGTGATCAGCTCGTCGAGCTTGAGGTCGCCGGACTGGTAGAGCTCGACCATCCGCGGGATGTCGTGGAACGGGTCGCCGGACCCGAACAGGCTGCCCTTCACGGTCTTCTCGAACAGCGTGAGGATCGAGCTGTTCAGCTCGATGTTCGGCTTGGTCGGGTCGGCGAGCCCGGTGATCACGGCCGTGCCGCCCTTGCGGATCACGTTCACCGCGTCGGCGACGACCTTCGCGTCGACCACGCCGACGGTGATGATCGCCTTGTCCGCGCCGACCCCGCGGGTCAGCTGGTAGGCGAGCTCGTTCGCCTCCTCGGCCGTCTCGCAGCTGTGCGTGGCGCCCAGTTCCTCGGCCGCCTCGCGCTTGTTGGGCAGCGGGTCGACCGCGATGACGTTGCGGGCGCCGGCGAGTGCCGCGCCCTGCACGCTGTTGATGCCGATCCCGCCGATGCCGTAGATCACGATCGTGTCGCCCGGCTCGGTTGCCGCCGCGTGCACGGCCGAGCCCCAGCCGGTGGGCACCCCGCAGCCGATCAGCACGACCTTGTCCAGCGGGAGGTCGGGGTCGACCTTGACGGCCGAGTTCTCGCTGATCACCGACCGCTCCGAGAACGTGCCGAGCATGCACATGCCGCCGTAGTCGTTGCCCTCGTCGTCGTGGAACCGGTAGGTCCCGTCGGTGAGCATCCCGTCCAGGATCGTCGCGCCCATGTCGCACAGGTTGGACTTTCCGGTCGAGCACCACCGGCAGTGCCCGCAGACCGGCAGGAACGAGCAGATCACGTGGTCGCCGGGCTGGAGCCGGGTGACGCCCGGCCCGACCTTCTCGATGATCCCGGCGCCCTCGTGCCCGCCGACGACGGGAAAGCGCGGCACGATGTCGCCGTGCCGCAGGTGCTCGTCGGAGTGGCACAGCCCGGCCGCGACGTACCGGATCAGCACCTCGCCGGCCTTGGGCTCGTCCAGCTCGAGCTCGGTGATCTCGAACGGCTGCCCGACGGCACGGAGTACGGCTGCCCTGGTCTTCATCGACTCTCCGTTCCCGGCCCCCGCGGGAGCCGATCATGATCGGCGACGCGTTGAGGACGGCGGGCCGGGCGCCCGCCGCCGAGACCGCCATCGTCGGTCCTGGCGGCGGCCGGGGCCACCCCCGGACGGGGGTAGCGGCCAGTCTGGATCAGGCCTGACCGGTGCCCGGGTGCTCAGCCGACCCGGTCCAGCAACTGCCGGGAGCGCTGCACCACCAGCGCCGTCGCGTCCGCGTCGTACGAGGGCAGCGAGCTGTCGGTGAACAGGTGCCGGTCGCCCGGGTAGACGAACAGCTCGCCGAGCTCCGGCCCGACCGTCGCGACCAGCTCGCGGGCGGCGTCCAGGTCGCCCTCCAGCCCGAAGAACGGATCCTGCTCCATTCCGTGGACCTGCACCGGCACGCCCGCCGGCCACGGACCGACCGCCCACTCGCCGGTGACCGGGAGGCAGGCCTCGTAGAGCAGCGCGCCGCGGGCCCCCGGCCGGGTCTGCGCCAGCCGCTGGGCGACCATGACCCCCCAGGAGAAGCCCGCGTAGACGACTCCGTCGGGCAGGTCGGCCAGGATCCGCCGGACCTGCCGGTCGATCTCCTCGTCGCCGATCTTCTGCGCGTACGCGAGGCCCTCCTCGATCGTCGCCGGACGCTCGCCCGCGAACAGGTCGGGGGTGTGGACGGTGTGCCCGCCGGCCCGCAGCTCGTCGGCGAACGCGCGCACGCCGTCGGTGAGTCCCTGGACGTGGTGGACCAGCAGAACCTCGGCCATCTCTACACTCCTGTCATCGGACGACGGTTCTCGAATGAGCCACGACTCTAGAATGGTCCATACATGTCGGTCAATGAGCAGATCCCGGACTACGAGCTGGACGAGATGCTCGTCGTCACCGCGCCCGAGCAGCTGCGCGCGCTGGCCGACCCGCTGCGCGGCACCCTGCTCGAGCTGGTCCTCGAGCGCGCCGCGACGATCACCGAGCTGGCGCGGGCGGTCGGCCGGCCCAAGAGCACGGTCGGCTACCACGTGAACTTCCTGGTCGACGCCGGGCTGTTCAAGGTGGTGCGGACCCGGCGGGTACGGGCGATCGACGAGCGGTTCTACGGCCGGGTCGCCCGCACGCTCTACGTCGGCGTGCTCAACCGGGCCGAGGACAAGCAGGTCGTCGCGTCGATGAACGGGCTGGCCGAGGCGGCGGCCGAGGCCGCCCCGGCGCACGCCGCCGACGACCTGCGCTGCCTGCTCGTGCACGCGCGCATCCCGGTCGGGGAGGTGCGCAACTTCTGGGCCGAGGTGCAGGCGGTCGGCCGCAAGTTCGCCCAGATCCCGCGGTCCGGGAACCAGGTCTACGGCTTCGTCGCCGGGCTCTACCCGACCGACGCCCCCACCCTCCCGGACACCGACGCCGGCGGGTAGCCGGACCGAGGTCCGAGGGCAGCGCGGTGGCGGTGGGTCAGGGGGTCTTCTCGACCGAAGCGGTGAAGATCTGCGCGATCGAGTCGTCCAGGCGGGCGGTGAACTGCTCGTCGGTCTGGTCGGCGGTCAGCCCTTCCAGCAGTGCCCGGGAGAAGCTCGCGATCATCGCCGGGTCCTTGGCCAGCAGGTCGCAGGCGACGTCGCGACTGTAGCCGCCGGACAGCGCGAGCACCCGCAGCACCCGCGGGTCGGCGGCCAGCCCGGCGTACAGGCCGGGCCGGGTCGGGATGGTCAGCTTCAGCATGATCGTCGTGGCGTCCGGGAGCGCCCCGATGCGGGACTGCAGCGCGTCCCGGAGCAGCGTCTCGGCCTCTTCCTTGTGCGGGCTGTCGATGCTGACCTCGGGCTCGAGGATCGGCACGAGCCCGGCCGCGGCGATCCGCCGGCCGTACTCGACCTGCTGGTCGGCGACCGCGGCCACCCCGTCCTTGTCGGCGTCCTTGATCACCGAGCGCATCTTGGTGCCGAAGACGCGGTGCTGGTTGGCCCGCTCCAGCAACCGGTCGAGGGTGTCGATCGGCTTCATCAGCTGGACGCCGTCGCGCTCGTCCGCGAGCCCCTTGTCCACCTTGAGGAACGGAACGACCTGCTTCTGCTCCCACAGGTAGCGCGGCGTCGGGACGCCGAGCATGTCCCGCTCCATGGTCTGCTCGAACAGGATCGCGCCGAGGATGCGGGTGCCGTCGAAGGCCCGGTTCGTGATGACGCGCGTGCGCATCTCGTGCACGAGGTCGAACATCTCGGCCTCGGTGTCGTAGCGGCTCTCGTCGATGCCGTACTCGGCCAGCGCCTTCGGGGTGCTGCCGCCGCTCTGGTCCAGCGCCGCGAAGAACCCCCGCCCCGAGCCGATCCGTTCCCGCTGCCCGTCGTCCATACGTCAAGCATTCCCCACCCACCCCCGGCCAACCAGCCGCCGCGGGCGGCGTCTCACCCGCTGTGGACCATGACGCGGGCGCCGCGGTCTGTCGCAATGGCGGCGTGGTGGTCGAGCGCGAGCGGGTGCGTCCCCCGGCCGAGCTGTGGATGGCGTGGGCCTTCGGGCTCGGGTCGACCTGCTTCCTGGTCGGGCCGATCCCGTTCTACGCGACGCTGGTCGGCGCGCGCGCGGACGCGATCACGTTCTTCGTCGGGTCGATCCTGTTCACCGCGGGCGGCGGGCTGCAGAGCTGGCTCGCCGCGCCGCGCCGGGCGGCCGACGCGCCCGGCCGGGCGGCCTGGTGGACCGCGATCGTCCAGTCCCTCGGCACGCTGTTCTTCAACGTCACGACGTTCCGGGCGTTGCAGGTCACGCTGTCCGACCCGCACTACGACCGGCTGGTCTGGCGGCCGGACGCGTACGGGTCGATCTGCTTCCTCGTCTCCGGAGCCATCGCCTACCGGGCCTCGGCCCGGCGCGGCTGGCGACCGCGACGGGCCGGCCCGGGCTGGTGGCAGCCGGGCGTCAACCTGCTCGGCTGCGTCTTCTTCGGCATCTCCGCCGTGGCCGGCTACGTCGTGGGCTCGAGCACGTCCGAGCTCGACCAGGCCGCCGCCAACGGCATGACCGCGGCCGGCGCCGCCTGCTTCCTCGCCTGCGCCGTGGGCACCGCGCTGGAGCACCGCCGGAGCAACGATGCCGGCTGATCCGGGCCCGTGGTCGCCCGACCGCTGGTTCCTCACCGCGGCCGAGCGGGACAACGACGCCACCGCGCTCGACCTGCGCGCGGCCGGGCGGACCGCCTGGAC
Source organism: uncultured Actinomycetota bacterium (assembly GCA_963728945.1). GTDB lineage: Bacteria > Actinomycetota > Actinomycetes > Mycobacteriales > CADCTP01 > CADCTP01. The sequence goes on from CAVSMA010000002.1 coordinate 246,629, forward strand.
CACCGGCAACCGGGTGCGACCGCTGGTGCACGGCGCCGCCTACTTCGCCGAGCTGCTGGCCGCGGTGCGGGACCTGCGCCCGGCTGACCACCTGTTCTTCACCGACTGGCGCGGCGACGCCGACGAGCGGCTGGCCGGCCCGGGCACCGAGGTGGCCGCGGTGCTGGCCGACGCGGCAGCGCGCGGCGTCCTGGTGCGCGGCCTGCTGTGGCGTTCGCACGCCGACATGGTCCGATACCACGAGCGCGCGAACCGGTCGCTGGGCGAGCAGATCCAGGCCGCCGGTGGCGAGTGCCTGCTCGACATGCGGGTGCGCCCCGCCGGCTCGCACCACCAGAAGCTCGTCGTGCTCCGGCACCGGGGCCGGCCGGAGCGGGACGTGGCGTACGTGGGCGGCATCGACCTGTGCCATGGGCGGAGGGACGACGCCGGCCACGAGGGCGACGACCAGCCGTGCCCGATCGGGGCCGCGTACGGGCGGCGGCCGGCCTGGCACGACGTGCAGCTCGCGGTGCACGGGCCGGCCGTCGCCGACGTCGAGCGCACCTTCCGGGAGCGCTGGGAGGACCCGGGCCCGCTCAGCCGCAGCCCGTACCGGCGCTGGCGGGACCGGGTGCTGCGGCACAATGGCCCGGCGCCCTGCCCGGTGCCGCTGCCGGCACCGCCGCCGTGCGGCACCGACGCGGTCCAGGTGCTGCGGACCTTCCCGTACCGCCGGCGCGGCTACGCGTTCGCCCCGGCCGGCGAGCGCAGCATCGCCCGCGCCCACCTCAAGGCGCTGACCCGGGCCTGCCGGCTCATCTACCTGGAGGACCAGTACATCTGGTCGCCGCTGGTGGTGGCGGCGTTCGCGCAGACGCTGGCCGAACGGCCGGAGCTGCGCCTGATCGCGGTGCTGCCGCACCATCCGGATCGGGACAGCGCGCTCGTCAACGCGCCGCAGCTGTTCGCCCGGGCGCAGGTGATGACCCTGCTGCACCGGGCCGGGCCCGGGCGGGTGGCGTTCTACGGCATCGAGAACCCGGCCGGGACGCCGGTGTACGTGCACGCCAAGGTCACGATCATCGACGACGAGTGGTGCACGGTCGGCTCGGACAACCTCAACCTGCGGTCGTGGACGTACGACTCGGAGATCAGCTGCGCCGTGCTCGACCAGTCGGGGGCGGCGGACTGCGTGGCCCGGCGGCTGCGGCTGGCGCTGTTCCGCGAGCACCTCGACCGGGCCGACGACGACGGGCTGCCCGATCCGGCGACGGCGTTCGCCGCGTTCGCGCGGTCGGCCGCGCGGCTGCAGGCGTGGCACGACGGCGGGCGGCGCCGGACGCGCCCGCCCGGCCGGCTGCGCCCGTACCGGCTGCCGGTGCTGTCGCCGGTGACCCGGTGGTGGTCCGCGCCGGCGTACCGGCACCTCTACGACCCGGACGGCCGCCCGCCCGCACTGCGCCGGGCGGGGGCGTTCTGAGCCGATGCGCGCCCGCCCGGTACCGGTCGCCGGCACCCGCCGGCCGTCCTGGCTGCGGCGGCTGTGGCTGCTGGCCCAGGCGGTGCTGTACGCGCTGTCCGGATGGGCGACGATCCGCAGCGCAGCCGCCACCACGAGGCCGATCACGCCGACCGACCTCGACGCGCCCGGCTCGCCGCCGGGGCTGCGCGCGATCGTGCTCGCGGTCGGGCTGGTGCTGGCGGCGGTCGGCGCCGCCTTCGTGCTGGGCAGCCTCCGGCCGCCGGATCACCGCAACCTGCTGGCCGCGCCCGGCCGGCTGCCGGCCGCCGGGCAGCTGCTCGCCCGGATCGGCCGGCCGGCGCGGGGGATCCTGTTCCTGCTGGCCGGCGTGACCGTCGTGGTGGAGGCGCTGGCCTACCGGCCGGGCTCGTTCGGCCGGGTCACCGAGGACGTCCGGGTCGCCTTGCAGACGCCCTGGGGGCGCCTGCTGCTCGGGTTGCTGGCGGCCGGACTGATCGCGTTCGCCGCGTACGAGCTGGCCGCCGCGGTCTACCGGCGGGAGCCGCTGGACGGCGGCGAACCGGAGCGCCACCGGCGGTGGACCGGATCCTGAGCCGCCATACGGGTGTCGCCGGGGCGCTCCGGACGCCATACTGCGGGGCACCGCATCGCGGGAGGCGCCATGAACGGGGACGAGCGCACGACCGCCGGCACGGCGGTGACGACGGAGGCCGGGCGGCCGGCCTGGCGCAGGGTGGCCCGGCGGGTGCTGCCGCCGCTGTTCTCGGTCGCCATCGTGGTGGCCGTCTTCTGGTATTTCCTGCCGCAGTTCACCAGCATTTCCGCCGTCTGGGTGTCGATCCAGTCGATGACGGCGCTGCAGATCATCACCCTCGCCCTGCTGGCGCTGTGGAACCAGGTCACCTACTTCGTCGTGAACGTCAGCACGATGCCCGGCCTCACCTACCGGCAGGCGGCGGTGGCGACCGAGTCGAGCACGGCGGTGTCGAACACCGTGCCGGGCGGGGGGGCGATCGGGATCGCGATGAACTTCGCGATGTTCGGCTCGTGGGGGTTCTCCGCGTCCCGGATCACCGTCTCGCTGCTCGTCTCGGGGCTGTGGAACAACTTCGCCAAGCTGGCGCTGCCGGTCGTCGCGCTCGTGCTGGTGGTCCTGCAGGGCAACCCCAGTGGCGGCCGGGTGTTCGCCGGCGGGATCGGCCTGGTGGCGCTGATCGTGGCGGTCGTGCTGCTGGGGATGCTGCTGTCCAGCGAGCAGGCGGCCGCCCGGCTGGGCCGCGGCGCGGCCGCGGTGGCGAGCGCGCTGCTGCGGATCTTCCGCCGGCCGCCGGCGCGGGGTTGGGACCGGGCCACGGTGAAGTTCCGGTTCCGGACGATCACGCTGGTCAAGGCTCGGTGGCCGTGGATCACCGCCGCCACGCTGATCTCCCACCTGAGCCTCTACCTGGTGCTGCTGGTCGCGCTGCGGTTCCTCGGCGTCTCCGACGCGCAGGTCGGCTGGGCCGAGGTGCTGGCCGTCTTCGCGTTCGCCCGGCTGCTCACCGCGTTGCCGTTCACCCCCGGCGGCCTCGGCGTGATCGAGCTGGCGCTCATCACCGGGCTGTCGGCGGCCGGCGGCGCCAGGGCGGACGTGGCCGCGGCGGTGCTGGTCTTCCGCGCCCTCACCTACGTGCTGCCGATCCCGCTCGGCGCGGTCGCGTACGTCTTCTGGCGGCGCAACAAGTCCTGGCGCCGGCCGCCCGGCGGCGCGCCGCGGACCGAGCTGGTCGCCGAGTGGGTGGACCCGGACGCCGTTCCCGCGGTCGACCCGGCCACCGGCCTCCCCGCGGCGGACGCCGGCGCCCGCGCCGTGGACCCGGCCACCGGAGTCCAGGCCGTGGAGCCGGACGCCGGCGCCACCGTCGTGGACCCGGACGCCGGCGTCCCCGCCGTGGAGCCGGGCGCCGGCCTTCCCGCGCTGGATGCGACCGTGCCCCGGCAGGGCTCACCCGCCCGGGCACGGGACGCCGGCGCCGCAGAGGGCTAGCCCGGTCTGGTCCCGGACGTACCCGGCGACCCTGGCCCGCGGCACGAAGTCGAGCGTCGCGTCGGCGAGCGCCTGCAGCTGGCGGTCGTCGCGCGCGGACCCGCTGAACTCATACGTGACGCAGCCGCCAGGGAAGCGGTAGATGCGGCGCGGTCCGGCGTCGAACCGTTCGGTCCCCGGCTGGTCGCTGGCCACCGCCTGCGCCCCCGCCAGGTCGCAGGTCGCGGCCAGCGTCACCGTCACTATCTGGTTCCCGTTCATGCCGGCGCTGAGGGCGAACTCGGCCTTGCCGCTCTGCACCGTCCCGCCCTCGGAGCTCCAGCCGGAGGGCAGCCCGACCGTGCAGGGCAGCACGGTCGCCCCGGGTACGGCCTGGGCCACAAGGACGGTGGTCGACTGCGGGTTGCACGACGGCGAGTCGGGGACGTCGACTCCCCGGAACGGGCTCAGCATCCCGTAGGTGAAGCAGCCCAGCAGTAGCACCGTGCCGAGGACGCCGAGCGCGAGGGCGACCCGCTTGATGCTCCAGCGCTGGATCGGGATCAGCCGGCGCTCCGGCGCGAGCCGGCGGAACTGGCCCAGCAGGTCCCGCGGATCCTGCTTGATCATCAGCCGCAGCTGGCTGGGGCTGGCGACGCCCCGGGTAGCGGCGAACGCCTCGGCGATCTCCTCCGGGGTGAAGTACCGCAGGGCGCGGTGGTAGACCCGCTCCGGGGTGGAGCCGACGGCCAGGACGAGCATCATGTTGCCGAGGTCGACCGCCTGCCGCCACGGCGACGGCCGGACCTGGACGAAGAACGCGTCGACCAGCAGCACCCGGCCGTCGCGGACCATGAGGTTGCCAGGCTTGATGTCCCGGTGCGCCAGCCCGGAGTTCCACATCTTCCGGACCAGCAGCAGACCCTCGTCGATGATCCCGTCGTCCACCTCGGCGTCGCTGATCTCGACGGCGCCGTCGAAGAACTCCATCACGATCAGGTACTCGCGCTCCGGGGTGATCTCGACGATCCCGTACGGCGCCGGCACAGGGAGCTTGGCGTCCTGCATGAACCGCAGGGTGTAGTCCTCGTACTGGACGAACCGGCGGACGTTCTGGAACGAGGTCTCGTCCTCCAGCGACCCGTACAGGATCATCCGGCCGAGCTTGTACCAGCGGTCGGCCCGCACGTGGCTCTTCGCATACAGCTTCGCGAAGACGTAGCTGTCCGGGTCGCCGGCGATCCGCAGCCGCAGCGGCGTCGAGCCGCCGGACGCCTCCAGCCCGATCGGCTTGATCTCCAGCACGGTGAGCCCCAGCTGCTCCTGAACCGCCTGCCGGATCGCCTCGCCCCGTGCTCCGGTGACGTCGAGGTGGGCCGTCTTGCCCCGCCGGTACGTGACCGGGAAGGCCTCGTTCGGGGTGAACCAGCGGAACGCGGCCAGCGGCACCGCCACCCCGGCGACGACGCCCCAGACGACGTCGGTCGGATGGTCGACGGCGAGGTAGAGCCGGGCGAACACGACCGCGACCAGCACCACCGTGATGACGAGCTTGGCCAGGCCGCGCGGCCGACCGGGCACGATCAGCGAGTACGCGATGCCCATCAGGCAGGCGGCCAGGATCGCCACCGGGAACGACGGCAGCGAGAAGCCGATCCAGTCGCCGATGATCGTGACCCCGTACGGGCGCGGGCGCTTGGTGAGGAACGAGACCCCGGTGCCGACGAGCCCCAGGACGGTCAGGTATAGCAGGAACGTCACCAGGTGCCGCCACCGCTTGAACACGATCAGCGCCAGCACCAGCGCGCCGCCGAGGATCGTCACCGACCAGGCCGTGCCGAGCGTGGCGACGGCCCGCATCGGCGGGGTGAGCCAGGCCGTGCGCAGCGACGCGAACCACTTCAGGATCGCGGTCTCGGCGTCCAGTGCCGCCTGTGGCTGATCCTGCGGGGAGAGCCAGACCAGCGCGACGGCGAGCAGGACGGCGAGGGCCAGCCACAGCTTGCCGCTCCAGCCGAGCTTGCGGGGCAGCGGCGGCGGCGCGCCGGTGGGCCGCCGCCGCAGTTCACTGACCTTCGCGGTGCTGGGGAGGGCGTCGCTGGTCGGCACGTGGCTCGGGGCGCTCACCGCGGCCGCCCCACCGGGCTGGTCTGGCAGCATCACGAGAACCCCCGCTCCGTCGCCGCGTACCAGACGGTGATCCTGCGCACCGCTCCTGTCAACGATCGGTAAGGGCTCCGCCCTGGTCGCTGGTCGTTGTGCCGCCCGGGCGGCAGCCAGTACAACCTCTGTAGCTGGTCTCGGTTCTGAGGCGAGAGGGCGGATCATGGAGACGACGCGCAAGCTCTACCGCAGCAAGACCGACCGCAAGCTGGGCGGCGTGTGCGGTGGCCTCGGCGAGTACCTCGGCGCCGACCCGACCATCATCCGGGTCCTGTTCATCGTGCTGACCGTCTTGGGCGGCGCCGGCCTGATCATCTACCTCGCGATGTGGCTGATCGTGCCCGGGGAGCCCTAGGCCGGTCCGGGGTCGGAGCGGGTCCGGTCCAGGGGCTGGTCGTGGGGCTGGTCGTGGGGCTGGTCGTGGGGCCGGTCGTGGGGCCGGTCGTGGGGTCGACCGTCCGGGGCGGCGACGACAGCGGCGGCCGGGATGTCGGCCCGGATCCGGGGGAGCTGCTCCGGGTAGTGCTCGGCCAGGAAGGCGAGCAGCCGCTCGCGCACGTCGCAGCGCAGGTCCCAGTTGCTCGGCGCGTCGGCCGAGCTCATCAGCGCCCGCAGGACCATCGTTGTCGGCGTCGTGTCGACGACCTGCAGCACCCACTCGCGCCGGTCCCAGAGCGGGGAGTCCTCCAGCACCCGCTGCAGCTCCTGCCGCAACGGGGCGACCGGCAGCGAGTAGTCCGCATACACGATGACGCTGCCGATCACCCGCGACTCGTGCCGGGTCCAGTTCTGGAACGGCGTCTGGGTGAAGTACGTGGTGGGCAGCACCAGCCGGCGCTCGTCCCACAGCCGGATCACCACGTACGTGAGGGTCAGCTCCTCGATCCGTCCCCACTCCTGCTCGACCACCACGACGTCGTCGAGGCGCAGCTCGTCGCTGAACGCGAGCTGCAGCCCGGCGAACACGTTCGACAGCGTGGTCTGCGCGGCCAGCCCGACGACGATGCCGACGACTCCCGCCGACGCGAGCAGGCTGGCGCCGATCGCCCGTACCGAGGCGAACGTCAGCAGCATCGCCGCCACCGCGGTCACCGCGATGACCGCGACGGTGATCCGGCGCAGCAGGATGACCTGCGTGTGCAGGCGGCGGACCCGGAGGTTGTCCGGCACCGACAGGTCCTGGTGGCGCAGCGCCGCCTCCTGCGCGACCAGGGCCAGCCACGCGAGCAGCCACGCGCCGACCCCGATCAGCAGCAGGACCATCGTGTGCCGGAACCGGTCCACGGTCTCCGGCGACGCGCCCTCCTCCGGCCGGGCGATCAGCAGCGCGACGATGACGGTCAGCGCCCGGAACGCGTAGCGCGCCCGCCCGGCCAGCGAGGCCAGCACCGGGTCCCACCGGCCCAGCCGCCTGGACAGCAGGTGGACGACGAGGATGACGATCCCGGCCGCGACCAACGCGAGCGCGGTGACGAACGCCCCGTGACCGAGGTCCCAGCCCGGATCGTGCACGCCAACAGGATGCCCCGTGATCGCCGCCCATGCGCACCCCTGCCCGCCCTACCGGCAGGTATGGGGGACGACCGGAAGCAGCGATGGGTGCTGACCGGCTGGTCGCGGCCGGCGGCGTCATTAGTGTTCGAAGCGAGCGAGATCACACGTCATCGCGGTGCGACGGGAGGCACGGCATGGGAACGGTCACCACGACCTGGCGGCGGTCACCGCCCACCTCGACCTGCGCGACGCCATCCACGTCGGCCACTCGACCGGCGGCGGCGAGGTCGTGCACTACCTGGCCCGGCACGGCGAGGACCGGGTCGCGAAGGCGGCGATCATCAGCGCCGTGCCGCCGCTGATGGTGCAGACCGAGGACAACCCGGGCGGCCTGCCGAAGAGCGTGTTCGACGACTACCAGACCCAGCTGGCCGCGAACCGGTCGGAGTTCTACTGGGCGGTGGCGTCCGGACCGTTCTACGGCTACAACCGGCCGGGCGTGACGCCGTCGCAACCGATCATCATGAACTGGTGGCGGCAGGGGATGATGGGCGGCGCGAAGGCGCACTACGACGGCATCGTCCCGTTCTCGCAGACCGACTTCACCGACGACCTGAAGAAGATCGCGGTGCCGGTGCTGGTGATGCACAGCGAAGACGACCAGATCGTCCCGTACGCGGACGCCGGGCCGCTGGCGGCGAAGCTGCTGCAGAACGGCACGCTCAAGACGTACTCGGGGTTCCCGCACGGCATGCCGACGACGCAAGCCGACACGATCAACGCCGACCTGCTGGCGTTCCTGCAGTCCTGAACCACGAGCTGCCTGTCCCGAGGATCTTGGTGCGCCGCCGACGATCCTCGGGACACTCCTCAGCCGCGCCGGGTGGCCTTCCAGACCTCCTCCGAAGGCCAGCGGCGCGCCCAGTCCAGCGGGACGTACGGCCAGTCCGACCGGCTGCCCTCCGGTGCCTGGATCTCCACCAGGTCGTCGACCTCGAAGCCGTGCTCGTGCAGCAACCGGATCCACTCGCCGTGCGGCAGCTGGAACTCCACGGTCCGGTCGTCGAGCAGGTGCAGCGCGGTCATCCCGAAGTAGTCGCGCACCAGCCGGTCGCCGGCCGTGCCGCCGGTGGGGGTGCACATCGACGACAGCGGCGTGCTGGCCAGCACGAGCAGCCGGCCGCCGGGACGCAGCAACCGGGCGGCCTCCGGGACCCAGCGGCGCGGGTCGCACGCGACCAACCCGTACTCGGAGACCAGCAGGTCGAACCGGCGGTCGGCCAGCGGCGGCCGCTCGGCGTTGGCCTGCACCAGCGGGAAGGGCAGGCCGTGCTCGCGCTGCAGGCTGCGGGCGATCCGCAACTGCCGGGCGGCCAGGTCGACCCCGACCGGGCGGGCGCCGAGCCGGGCCAGCCAGGCCGACACGTAGCCGGTGCCGCAGCCGAGCTCCAACACGTCGAGGCCGGTGACGTCGTCGGGCAGCAGCCGCAGCTGCGACTCGGGGACGCTCCAGTCGCCCCATACCGGCGCCGGCTCGGCCCACCGCCGGCGGCCGTGGGCGAGCTGGTCGCCGTAGGCTCCGACGTCCGGCGCGAGACCTTCCCAGAACGCCCGGTTCGCGGCCAGATACTCCTCGGCGGCTGCCACCCAGACATCAGACGCCAAAACCGGCACGCCGGTCAACCCGACCGCACGTCGCCGGTCAGCTGCGGAAGTAGGAGCCGGCGTCCAGGTCGACACGTTCGAGGAGCTGAAGACGCTGACCACCGCGGTCTGACGATCTCATCCGGGTGGGCTGAGGACATCGCGCGCCGATCCGGGCTGTGCTGGACCCCGCCCGCCCGGTGCGAAGGAGCGCGACATGGCAGACCAGGAGGAGACCGTCTTCCTCTACGTCGGTACCTACGGCGACGAGGCGACAGCTCAGCACGACTACCAGCTGGTCAAGGAGCTGCACGAAGCGAAGGCGGTCGGCTCGTACGACGCCGTGGTCGTCCGCCGGGACGCCGAGGGCAAGATCCACGTGAACAAGGACGAGACCGCGGTCCGCCGCGGGGGCTGGGGCGGCGCCGCCGCCGGCGCGGTCGTCGGGCTGATCTTCCCGCCGGCCGTGCTGGGCGCGGCCGTGGCCGGAGCGGCCGTCGGCGCCGTCGGCGGGCACCTGCGCCGCGGCCTGTCCCGCAAGGACGTCGACGAGCTCGGCGACCTGCTCGCGCTCGGCGAGGCGGCGCTCGTCGTGGTGGGCCGCAGCACGCTGGCCGACGTCCTGGACCAGGGCCGGCTGAACGCCGCCCGGCACGTCTACAAGCAGCTGGGCGTCAAGCCCGAGCACATCGACGACGCGGTCCGCGACGCCGTCCGCGAGATGGGCTGACCCGCCGGCCAGCCGGCCGACGTGCGTCGGTGCGGCCGCCGCCGGCGCGCACCGGGTCCGCCGCGACCTGCTTGCCGGGCCCTGACAGGGTGAGCGGGTCGGATCGAGTGAGCACGGCGGGAGGAGGAATGGCGTGGGCCTGCACATCCGCAACACGGACCTGCCGGGGAACGACGTCTCGCGGACGTTCCTCGGGCGCGACCACGGCGGCGTGCCGGTGTCGTTCTTCGTCCAGGCCAGCCCGCCCGGCCACGGTCCCGGACCGCACACCCACCCGTACGCCGAGGTGTTCGTGCTGCACGAGGGGTCGGGCTCGTTCCTGGCCGGTGACCAGACGATCGAGGCGACCGGCGGCTCGGTCGTGGTGGTGCCGTCCGGCGAGCTGCACGGGTTCACCGCGTCGGGCACCGGCCCGTTGCGGATGACCTGCATCCACGTGAACGACCGGATGATCACGGAGTGGGCGGACCAGGACTGAGCGGCGGAGATGTCGATCCGGTCGGCCGGCGATCGTGGTGTCGGTGTGGGGCGGCACCGAGCGGCCCCGGACGGAGGACACCACCATGCGCACGGTGATCGTGAACACGTTCCTCACCCTCGACGGGGTCATGCAGGCCCCGGGTGGGCCGGAGGAGGACGAGGAGGGCGGCTTCGCCTACGGCGGCTGGTCGGCGACCTACTGGGACGACCGGATGGGCCAGGTCATGGGCGAGGCGTTGAGCCGGCCGTTCGACCTCCTGCTCGGGCGCAAGACGTACGACATCTTCGCCGGCTACTGGCCGACCGCGACCGAGGAAGGGGCCAAGCCGCTCAACGACGCGACCAAGTACGTCGCGTCCCGCGGCCGCCCGGCGCTGGACTGGGCGACGTCGGTCCGGATCGAGGGCGACGCGGCCGAGGGTGTGGCTGCGCTGAAGCAGACCGACGGGCCCGAGCTGCAGGTGCACGGCAGCGGCGACCTGCTGCAGACGCTGATCCGGCACAACCTGGTCGACCGGTACCGGCTGTGGGTGTTCCCGGTCGTGGTCGGCTCCGGCAAGCGGCTGTTCGCCGGCGGGACGATCCCGGGCAAGCTGCGGCTGGTCGACAGCGTCGTGTCGACGACCGGCGTCGTCATCGGCACGTACGAACCGGCTGGCAAGATCGAGACCGGCTCGTTCGGCTGACGGCCGGTGCGCCGGCGGCCCGCGCGACCGCCGGCGCTTGATCGGTGTTGTTCCGTATCGATCCAGCACGCGACGGTGAGCCGCAGCCGATCTCCCGCAGACGAGAGGACGTGCCCGGGGTGGACATGAAACTCGAGGTCGTCGTCGTACCGGTGGCCGACGTCGACCGGGCGAAGGCCTTCTACACAGGCCTCGGCTGGCGGCAGGACGCCGACTTCGTCGGCGGGCCCGACTTCCGGGTCGTCCAGGTGACGCCGCCCGGCTCCGACTGTTCGGTGATCTTCGGCACCGGGCTCAGCACCGCCGCGCCGGGCTCTGCCGACGGGCTGCACCTGGTGGTGACCGACATCGAGGCGGCCAGGGCCGACCTGGTCGCGCACGGCGCGCACGCCAGCGAGGTCTTCCACGACACCGGCGGTGTGTTCCACCACGCCGGGACCGCGGACCGCGCGCCCGGACCGGATCCGGACCGGCGCAGCTACTCCTCGTTCGTCTCGTTCCGCGACCCGGACGGCAACGGCTGGGTGCTGCAGGAGATCACCACCAGATTGCCCGGCCGGGTGACCACGCCCACCACGTACCAGTCCGCGGCGGAGCTCGCCGACGCGATGCGGCGGGCGTCGCAGGCGCACGGCAGGCACGAGGAACGGATCGGCAGGGCCGACCCGGACTGGCCGGACTGGTACGCCGACTACATGGTCCGCGAGCAGGCCGGCCAGGAGCTGCCGACGTGAGCGACTTCGACGTCATCGTGATGGGCGCCGGCTCACCGGGCGAGCACTGCGCCGGCGAGCTGGTCGACGGCGGGCTCCGGGTCGCGGTGGTCGAGCGCGAGCTGGTGGGCGGCGAGTGCTCCTACTACGCCTGCATCCCGTCGAAGACCCTGCTGCGCCCCGGCGAGGCCGTGCACGGGGCCAGGGAGGCGGCCGCCACCGCCGACGTGATCGTCCCGGCGGCGCTGGCCTGGCGGGACTTCATGGTCTCCGGCTACTCCGACGCCGGCGCCGAGGGATGGCTGAAGACCAAGGGCATCCGGCTGCTGCGCGGCAGCGGCCGGCTGGCCGGCACCGGCGTCGTCGAGGTCGACGGCGAGCGGCACACCGCGCGGCACGTCGTCCTGGCCACCGGAGCCGACCCGGTGATCCCGCCGGTACCGGGGCTGCGGGAGCTGGCCGGGGTGTGGACCAACCGCGAGGTGACCGGCATGACTGCGGTCCCGCGCCGGCTGCTGGTGCTCGGCGGCGGGCCGGTCGGCACGGAGATGGCGCAGGCGGTCCGCCGGCTCGGCGGCGAGGTCACGCTCGTCGTCGGCGGCGACCGGGTGCTGCCGCGCGAGCCCGCGCGGCTGGGCGAGGCGCTCGGCGAGGTGCTGCGCCGGGACGGGGTCGAGCTGGCCCTCGGTGCGAAGGCGACCGCCGCCCGCCGCGACGGCGAGGACTACGCGCTGGTCCTGGACGACGGGCGGGAGCTGCGCGGCGACCGGCTGCTGGTCGCGACGGGGCGCCGGCCGCGGATCACCGGCCTCGGCCTGGAGACGGTCGGCGTCGAGGCCGGTCCGCACGGCATCCCGGTGGACGCGCAGCTGCGGGCGGGCGAGCGGCTGTGGGCGATCGGCGACGCCACCGGGATCTACCAGCTCACCCACGTCGGCAAATACCAGGGCGAGGTGGTCGCGGCGAACATCCTCGGCGGGTCGCGGGAGGCGAACTACGAGGCGGTGCCCCGAGTGGTCTTCACCGACCCGGAGGCGGCCGTGGTCGGGTCCGGCGAGGGCCGGTTCACGGCGACCGTGCCGATCTCGGAGGTGGCCAGGACCGCGACCTACACGCGGGCGTACGCGGAGTCGAACGGGTTCCTCACGCTGGTCAGCGATGGGGAGCGGCTCACCGGTGCGTACGCGCTGGGGCCGGAGGCCGGGGAGTGGCTGCAGCAGGCCACGCTCGCCATCCGGGCGCGCGTCCCGATCGGCGTGCTGCGCGACACGATCCAGCCGTTCCCGACGTTCTCCGAGATCTACGTCGCCGCTCTGAAGGCGCTGCACGGGAGAATCGCGGCGGCCGGCGGGGCCGCGGGGTGAGCGGCCAGCCGGCGCTGGCCGGCCAGACCGTCCTGGTGATCGGCGGCAGCTCCGGCATCGGGCTGGAGACCGCCAGGCAGGCCCGGGCGGAGGGGGCCGAGGTCGTGCTCACCGGCCGCGACCCGGACCGGCTGCGGCGCGCGGCGGCCGACGTCGGGGCGGTGCGGACCGAGGCGTTCGACGCGACCGACTTCGACCGGCTGGAGCGGTTCTTCGTCGAGCTGCCCGGTCCGGTCGACCACGTGGTGGTCACGGCCGGCAGTCCGTACTACGCGCCGCTGGCCGAGATGGACGTCGCGCAGGCGCGCCGGGACACCGACACGCACCTGTGGCTGCCGGTCTACGTGGCCAAGCTCGCGGTCGGCCGGGTCCGCCCGGGCGGCTCGCTGCTGCTGTTCAGCGGCACCGGCGGCCGGCGTACCGCGGTGGGGCTGTCGCTGGTGTCCACCCTGACCGCCGGGCTGCCGGCGCTGACGAGGAGCCTCGCGCTGGAGATCGCCCCGATCCGGGTCAACCTCATCGCGCCGGGGTTCGTCGACACGCCGCTGTCCGCGTCGCTGCTCGGCGAGCAGCTGGAGGAGCGGCGGGAGCAGCTGCGCTCGACGCTGCCGATCCGGCGGGTGGTCGGGCCGGCGGACGTCGCCGCGCTGTCCGTGCACGTCATGGTCAACACCGCACTGACCGGCGCCACGTTCGACGTCGACGGCGGCCAGCAACTCGTCCACGGCTGACCGCCGGCCCGCTGCGGTCAGTCGAGGGCTTCGATGATGCGGATGTCGCGCTCGGCGGCGTCGCCGAGCACCGCCAGCGCCTCCTGGTAGGCCGGGCTCTCGTACGCCGCGACGGCCGCCTCGACGCTGGGGTACTCGATCAGCGACGTGCGCAGCGTGCTGCCGTGCTCGAACGCGGCGCCCGGCACGCCGCGGGCCAGGAACCGCCCGCCGGCCGCCTCCATCGCCGGCCCGGCCAGCCGCGCGTACGAGGCCAGCCGCTGCTCGTCGTGGATCGCGGTGAACATGTTGATCCAGTAGGCCTTGGGCATCGGCCGATGGTACGGAGGGCAGCGGCTCCCGCGGAGGACGCGGGTAGGGTCGGGATCATGTCCGAGTCGCGACCCCTCGACGCCGGGCCGGCCGGCACCATCGACGTCGGCGGCGACCTGACGGTCAACCGCCTCGGCTTCGGAGCGATGCGGATCACCGGGCACGGCATCTGGGGTCCGCCGCCGGACCGGGACGTGGCGAAGGCGGTGGTCCGCCGGGCGGTCGAGCTCGGCGTGAGCTTCATCGACACCGCCGACTCGTACGGGCCGCACGTGAGCGAGGAGATCCTGGCCGAGGCGCTCCACCCGTACCCGGAGGACCTCGTCATCGCGACCAAGGGCGGGCTGGAGCGCACCGGGCCGGGGAGGTGGCCGGCCGACGGTCGGCCCGAGCACCTGGTCGAGGCCTGCGAGGGCAGCCTGCGCCGGCTCCGGCCTGGCTGCTGGCCCGCTCGCCGGCGGCGCTGCCGATCCCCGGCACCGGCTCGGTCGCGCACCTCGAGGAGAACGTCGCCGCCGCCGCGATCGAGCTGGCCCCGGCCGAGGTCGGCGCGCTCACCGGCGCCGCGTAGTCCGGGGTCAGCCGGCCTGGAGCGCTTGCTGGTAGAGGTGCTGCACGTCGGCGCCGAAGTACGGGCTGTAGCTCACGTCGTCGGTGTCGCCGCCCAGCTGGTAGCCGCCGATCACCCCGACCACCGTCCAGGCGTGGGTGTCGCGGTCGAAGTCGGTCAGCCACGGCGTCCCGCTGGTGCCGGGGGCGTAGCCGGTGCAGGCGACCCGCAGCTGGCCGTCGGCGCGCCGGGTCATCGTGCCGAGGCAGGTGAGCGGGTCGTCGGCGCCGTCCGGGTAGCCGGTCAGCCGCACGGTGCCGCTGCCCGGCGTGCCGAACGCGATCCGCTCGGCCCCGACCACGTCGGTCACCCGCTTCCCGTCCCGCGGCGCAAGCTCGATGAACGCGACGTCGAGGTCGGGGTCGGCGCCGCGGGTCCAGCGCGGGTCGAGGGTGACCCGGGCCGCCTTCCACACGCCGTACGGCGCGGTCCCGTTCCGGTAGGCCGGCGCGTACTCCAGGTCGGCGTATGCGGCCGGGCCGGGGCCGGAGGTCACGCAGTGTGCGGCGGTGACGACCAGGTCGGCGGCGCCGCCGGAGACGACCGTGCCGGAGCAGAAGTGGCCGCCGGTGCCGGCCCGCAGCAGCGCCCCGGCGTGCAGGGCGGCCTGCTCGGACGCGACCCGGCCGATGCCGTCGGGGGAGGGGGAGGGTGGTGCGGCGGGTGCGGGCGTCGACGACGTGCACGCGGCCAGCAGGAGGACGAGCAGCACCGCCGCGGCTGCCGGCCACCGTCGCGTCACCCGACGGACGTTAGCCAGGTCTGCTGTGCGGCGGCTGGGCCTCGGCCGATTCGTACCGGTAGCCGTAGCCGCGCAGGGTGTGGATCGGGTCGCCGGGCAGGCCGGCGGCGGCGAGCTTGCGGCGCAGCGCGAGCACGTGCATGTCCAGCGTCTTCGTCGAGCCGGACCAGTTCTCGTCCCAGACGTCGGCCATCAGCCGGTCCCGGGTGAGCGCCTCGCCGGCGTTGCGGACGAGCACCGCCAGCAGGTCGAACTCCTTGGGCCGCAGTGCGACCTCGGCGCCGTCGACGGTCACCCGCCGGCTGCGCGGGTCGAGCCGCAGCGGGCCGACCACGGTCGGCTGCTCTGATCCGGACCCGCCGCCGCGGCGGAGGTGGGCGCGGACCCGGGACAGCAGCTCCAGCAGCCGGAACGGCTTGGTCAGGTAGTCGTCGGCGCCGGCGTCGAGGCCGAGCACCACGTCGATCTCGTCGGTGCGGGCGGTGAGCATGACGATGATCGTGTCGGCCAGCCGGGCGCGCAGCCGCCGGCACAGCGCGGTGCCTTCGATGTCGGGCAGGCCGAGGTCGAGCAGCACGAGATCGACCCGCTCGCCCCGGCCGACGTGGTCGAGCGCGGCCCGTCCGGTGCGGGCCCAGCGCACCTGGTGACCCTGGCCGGCGAGCGCCGCGGCGAGCTGGTCGCCGATGTCCGGGTCGTCCTCGACCAGGAGCAGCTCAGCCACCGGTCGAGTATCCCGCCGGCGACGACTGCGGCAGCAGCAGCGTGACGGTCGGGCCCGGGCCCGGTTCGGCGACGGTCAGCCGGGCGCCGATCGACTCGGCCAGGTCGCGGGCCAGGGCGAGGCCGATCCCGTTGCCGCGGGCGCGCGGGTTGCGCCGGCGGAACGCGCCGGCGAGCACGGCCGGGTCGAACCCGCCGCCCTCGTCGCGGACGTCCACGGCCACCCCGCCGCCGGCCGTGCGGGCGGCGACGGTGACCGTGCCCGCGCCGTGGTCGAGGGCGTTGCTGACCAGCACGTCGAGCACCTGGTCGAGCACGGCGGTGGTGGCGGCGGCGGCCGGCAGGCCCGGCTCGATCACCAGGTCGAGGGTGCGCCGGCGGGCCCGGGCCAGCTCGCCCCAGCGGCCGGCGCGGGCGGCGACCATGACCGCGCCGACGTCGATCGGCTCGACCGGGGCGAGCGGGTCCCGGGACCGGGAGAGCACCTCGGCGACGGTGGCCTCGACCCGCTCGGCCCGCCGGAGCGCTTCCCGGATGGCGGTGTCGCGGTCCGCGTCCGGGGTGAGCAGCACCCGCTCCAGGCCCAGGCGCAGCGCGGTCAGCGGCGTCCGGACCTGGTGCGAGGCGTCCGCGGCGGCCGAGCGGGCCTGCTCGAGCAGCGCGCCGAGGCGGCGGGCGGTCGCCTGCAGCGCGCGGCCGGCCTCGGCCGCCTCGTAGATCGCGGCCGGGCGGGGCTCGATCGCGAAGTCGCCCGCGCCCAGCGCGTGCGCGACCCTGGTCATCTCCTCCAGCGGCGCCGCGATCCGGGCGGCCCGCCGGCGGGCCAGTGCCCAGGAGAACGCGAGCACGGCGGCGGCGAGCCCGGCCATCACCGCGAAGGTGAGCCAGGTGTCGTCGAGCACATCCGAATAGGGCAGGGCGGCGCGGACGACGACGTCCTGGCCGTCGGCCCGGACCGGCACCGCGGCCTCGAGGTCGCCGCCGGCCAGGTCGTGCTCCTCGTCCCGGTTGGCGGCGACCCGCACGGCAAGGCCGCTGTGTTCCGGGCCGGAGCCGATCAGCCGGGTGCCGTCGGCCCGGTATGCGGCCAGCCGGATGCCGGCGTGCCGGACCGGGGGGAGGGCGTAACCCGCGCCGGGCGGGCGGCCGGGCCGCAGCGCGTCGCCGGACAGGTAGCCGGCCCCTCGGCTGGCCTCGGCCGACAGCCGGCCGAACGCCTCGTCCTCGTACAGCCGGGCGGCGGCGACCGCGAGCGGGACGGCGAACAAGGTGACCGCGAGGATCGCCACCAACATGATCGCCGAGCCGACCGCCCGCCGGACCGGCACGGTCTTGCCGCGTGCCGGGGCGGCCGGTCGGGCCTGGTCGGGCTCGGGCTCCGGCTGCTCGACGGCGAGCAGGGTATCGTTCACGCTCACGCCGTCTACGGTGGCACGGGTTGCGCAGGTCGGCGCCCGCGTTGACGGTCCGTTGACCGAGGAGTTCCCGGCCGTTGGCCGGGCCTTTCGTACAGTCGGGTCGTCCGACACGGGGCCGGGTCGCACCGGCGATCCCGCACCGCAGGAGGACCACGACGTGACCCGGTCGACCGTGACCCTCGACGCGACCCGCCGCCCCCGCTCCCGGCTGTCGGCGCGCTGGCCGTTGTCGCGGTGGGGGTTGTCGCGGTGGCCAATGTCGCGGTGGCCGGTGTCGCGGTGGCCGGTGTCGCGGTGGCCCGGGATGGCGTCGCGGGCGGCGTCCGTGGTGGCGGCCGCGACGTGGTTGCTGGGGATCATCACGGTGGCCAGCGCGTTGGTGCCGCCGGACCGGGCCCGGCTGCGGCTGCTCACCGAGCTGCTGCCCTACCAGGCGGCCGACGCGGCGGCGGCGGTCGCGGCCGCGCTCGGGGTGCTGCTGCTCTACCTGGCCGGTGGGCTGCGCCGGCGCAAGCGCCGGGCCTGGGTGGCGGCGGTCGTCGTGACCGCGGTGGTGGCGCTGTCGCATCTGGCCAAGGGGCTCGACATCGAGGAGGCGACCGCCTCGGCGCTGGTGCTCGGCCTGCTGCTCGGCTGCCGGCGCGAGTTCAGGGCGGAGGCCGACCCGGTCGGGCGGCGGCTGGCGGTGCGGCGGTTCGTCCAGCTGGCCGGGTTGGGTGTGGGGCTCGGGATGCTGCTGTTGCAGGCGTATTCCGGCCAGCTCGCCGGCCGGCCGTCGCTGCGCACCCAGCTGACCGAGGTGCTGGTCGGGCTGGTCGGCGTCACCGGCCCGGTCGGGTTCACCTCGGACCGTGCGGCGGACCTGGTCGGGGCGACGCTGCTCGGCTTCGGGCTGCTCACCGCGTTCGTGACGGCCTATTTCGCGCTGCGCCCGGCCGAGCCCCTCGCGCTGCTGGACCCGAGCGACGAGCAACGGCTGCGCGGCCTGCTCGACCGGCACGGCCGGCACGACTCGCTCGGCTATTTCGCGCTGCGGCGGGACAAGAGCGTGGTGTTCTCGCCGTCGGGCAAGGCGGCGGTGACCTACCGGGTGCTGCACGGGGTGCTGCTGGCCAGCGGCGACCCGGTGGGTGACCCGGAGGCGTGGCCGGGGGCGATCGAGGCGACGCTGCGGTTGGCCCGCCGGTATGCCTGGACGCCGGCGGTGATCGGCTGCGGCGAGCGCGGCGCGACCGTGTGGACCCGGTCCGGCCTCAGCGCGTACGAGCTCGGCGACGAGGCGGTCCTCGACGTGCCGGCGTTCAGTCTGGACGGGCGGCCGATGCGCGGTATCCGGCAGGCCGTCGCCCGGGTGCAGCGCGCCGGGGTCACGTCGACGGCCCGGCGTGCGCGCGACGTCCCGGCGGCCGAGCTGGTCGAGCTGGCCGCGGCCGCGGACGCGTGGCGCGGCAGCGGAGTCGAGCGCGGCTTCTCGATGGCGCTGTCCCGGCTCGGCGATCCCACCGATCCCGACTGCGTGCTGGTCACTGCCCGGCGGCCGGATGGGTCGCTGTGCGGCCTGCTGCACTTCGTCCCGTGGGGGTCGGACGGGCTGTCGTTGGATTTGATGCGTCGGGCCCGGGACGCCGACAACGGGATCAACGAGTTCATGGTCGTGGCGCTGGCCGGCCAGTGTGGCGACCTCGGCGTCACCCGGCTGTCGCTGAACTTCGCGGTCATGCGGGCGGCGCTGGAGAACGGCGAGCGGATCGGCGCCGGTCCGGTGGCGCGCCTGTGGCGCTCGATGCTGCTGCTCGCCTCCCGCTGGTGGCAGATCGAGACGCTGCACCGCTTCAACGCCAAGTTCCAGCCCGGCTGGCAGCCGCGTTACCTCTGCTACGAGTCCGGCCGGCAGCTGCCCCGGGTCGCGCTGGCCGCGCTGGAGGCGGAGGCGTTCCTCGTTCCGCCGGGCATCGTCCGGCTGGCGCTGCGGCGCGGCGCGGCGCAGCCACTGGTCGACGTGGATCTCCGGCCCAGGACCGGCGTCCGCGGGCCACTCGCCGGCCATCATCGCGCCGACCCGGTCGGGGCCGACGGTCGCGGCCGGGAGCGGGCGCGGGCCCACGGCGCCGGCCGGGCACGCCGCGACGGTGGCGTCCAGACCCGGTGAGGCGGGCCGGATCGCGACCGACCTGACGTCCTCGAGCACGAGCGCGCGGGGCTCGAGCCGGCTCGACCGGCCGGACACTCCGATGTAGACGATCCGGCCGGCCGGCTCGACCATCCAGGGGGACGACAGGAAGGGACGGTGCCCGTGGAGCTCCGCAGCGCGCAGTGGTATGCCGGCGATGGACGGTCCGCCTTCATCCATCGGGCCTGGATGCGTCGTGGCGTGCCGGCCGACGCGTTCGGCCGGCCGCAGATCGCGATCGCCAACACCGCGTCGGATCTGACCCCGTGCAACCGGCATCTGACCGAGGTGGCCATCTCCGTGCGGGACGGCGTGCTGTCGGCCGGAGGCGTGCCGCTGGAGCTGCCGGTCGTGTCGCTGGGCGAGACCCAGGTGCGGCCCACCGCGATGCTCTGGCGCAACCTGGCCGCGATGGCCACCGAGGAGATGCTGCGGGCCAACCCGATCGACGGCGTCGTGCTGCTCGGCGGCTGCGACAAGACGATCCCGTCGCTGCTGATGGCGGCCGGGTCGGTCGACCTGCCGTCGGTCGTGGTGCCGGGCGGGCCGATGCTGACCGGCACGTTCCGGGGCGTGCCGCTCGGCTGCGGCACCGACGTGTGGCGGCTGTCGGAGGAGGTGCGCGCGGGGAGGCTCGCGCCGGAGGCGTTCGCCCGGTCCGAGTCGGCGATGGTTCGCAGTCGCGGGCACTGCAACACGATGGGCACCGCGTCGACGATGGCCCTGGTCGCAGAGGCGCTCGGCACGGTCGTGCCCGGTGTCGCCGGGACGCCGGCGCCGGACAGCCGGCTGTTGGAGGCGGCGCACGAGACCGGGCGGCTGGCGGTGGAGCTGGTCGCGTCCGGCCGGCGACCCCGCTCGTTCCTGACCCGGGCGTCGTTCCACAACGCGATCGTGGCGCTGGCGGCGATCGGCGGGTCGACCAACGCGGTGGTGCACCTGCTGGCGATCGCCGGCCGGCTCGGGGTCGACCTCACGCTCGACGACTTCGACCGGATCGGGTCGCGGGTGCCGGTGCTGGTCGACCTGCTGCCGGCCGGGCGGTTCCTGATGGAGGACTTCCACCGGGCCGGCGGGCTGCTGGCGGTGCTGCGCGAGGTCCGCGACCTGCTCGACCCGACCGCGCTCACGGTGACCGGGCGGCCGCTGGTCGACCATCTGGACGACGCGCCGATCTGGGACACCGAGGTGATCCGTCCCCGCTCGGCGCCGCTGGTCGCCGAGGGCGGGATCGCCGTGCTCCGCGGCAACCTCGCGCCGGACGGCGCGGTGGTCAAGCCGGCGGCGGCGTCGCCGCACCTGCTCCGGCACCGGGGCCGGGCGCTGGTGTTCGACTCGATCGAGGACTTCAACACCCGGGTCGACGACCCGGACCTCGACGTCGACGCCGACTCGGTGCTGGTGCTGCGCGGCTGCGGGCCGAAGGGATATCCCGGCATGCCGGAGGTGTCGAACCTGCCGCTGCCGCCCAAGCTGCTCGCGCAGGGCGTGCGGGACATGGTGCGGGTCTGCGACGGACGGATGAGCGGCACCGCGTACGGGACCGTCGTGCTGCACGTCGCTCCGGAGGCGGCGGCCGGCGGTCCGCTCGCGCTGATCCGGACCGGCGACGTGATCAGCCTCGACGTCGCCGCCCGCCGCATCGACGTCGAGCTGCCGGCCGAGGAGCTGGCCGCGCGCACGCCGAGCGAGGCGGCGGTGGCGGGCTACGCCCGGCCTACCCGTGGCTGGGAGCGCCTCTACATCGACCACGTCGGCCAGGCCGACACCGGCGCCGACCTCGACTTCCTCCGCGGGTCCAGCGGTTCCACCGTGACCCGCGACTCGCACTGACCCCGGCGCCGTGCTCATGGGTGGTGGGTGTTGAGGTAGCGGAGGACGGCGAGGACCCGGCGGTTGTCCGCGTCGGCGGCCGGGAGGTCGAGCTTGGTGAAGATCGCACTCACGTGCTTCTCCACGCTGCGGCCGGCCAGGTGTAGCGTCTCGGCGATCGCGACGTTGGACCGGCCTTCGGCGATCAGGCCGAGGATCTCGCGCTCGCGGTCGGTGAGCCGAGCGAGCCCCGCGTCGATCGCCGCCGCCGAGAGCAGCTGGCGGACCACCTCGGGGTCGAGGACGGTGCCACCGTCGACCAGCCGGTGCAGCGCCTCGATGAACGCGTCGGTGCTCACGATGCGGTCCTTGAGCAGGTAGCCGACGCGGGCGGTGTCGTCGGCCAGCAGCTGGCGCGCGTAGCTGGTCTCGACCCACTGGGAGAAGACGAGCACCGCGGTCTCCGGATGGTCGGCCCGGATCCGGATGGCGGCGCGGACGCCCTCGTCCGTGTGCGTCGGCGGCATCCGTACGTCGAGCACCGCGACGTCCGGCCGGTGCTCGCGCACGGCGGCGACCGCGCCGTCGGCGTTGTCAACCGCGCCGACGACGTCGATGCGGTGGTCGGCGAGCAGCAACGAGATGCCGTCCCGCAGCAGCGGATTGTCCTCGGCGATCACCGCACGCATGCTCACCCCTCCTTCGGCAGCGTCATCGTCACCGCGGTCGGCCCACCGGGCGGGCTGTCGACCCGCAGCGTGCCGTCGAGGGCGGCCGCGCGGCGGGCCAAACCGGCCAGCCCGGTGCCGCCGCCGTCGAGGGTCGCCCCGCCGCGGCCGTCGTCGGTCACCTCGAGCAGGAAGCACCCCGGTTCCTCGGCCAGCCGCAGCCGCGCCCTGGTCGCGCCGGCGTGCCGGGTGATGTTGGTCAGCAGCTCGGCGAGGCTGAAGTAGAGCGTGCTCGCGGTGGCTGCCGGCGGCTCGCTGGTCAGCTCGACGGCCGACTCGACCGGCACCGGGCTGCGGGCGGCCAGCGTCGCGACCGCGGTCGGCAGCCCGGCGTCGAGCGCCGGTGGGTGGATGCCGCGGACGATGTCACGCAGCTCGCCCAGCGCGTCGGTCACGGTCTCCTGGGCCCCGGCGACGAGCGCCCGCACCTCGGGATCGGTGACCCGGTGGCGGATCCGGCCGAGCGTCACACCGAGCGAGACCAGCCGGGCCTGGGTGCCGTCGTGCAGGTCGCGCTCCAGCCGGGACAGGACGGTGGCCGCGTCGGCGGCCAGCAGGGCCCGGCTCGTCTGCAGCTCGGCGATCCGGGTCCGGTCCGGGCTCGGTTCGAGCAGCGCGCGGACCAGCACGCGGTCGAGGCTGACCAGCAGGCGCAGGAACCACGGCCAGACCAGCAGAACGCCGACCGCCTGCAGCACGTAGAGCCAGGTGCCGACCCAGCCGGGTTCGTCGATCCCGCCGAAGCCGGTCGGGGTGAGCCACCACCAGAGCGGGGAGGTGAGGAACGCCAGCCCCATGGCGAGCGACACCGTGGCGATGTAGGCGGCGAGCGCGGTGACCGGCAGTGTGACGAAGCAGTAGAGCAGGGCACGCCAACTCGCGCCGTCGAGCAGGACCGCCCGGGCCCAGCGCAGCCGGCCGCGGTCGCGCCGCACCGGCGGCGGCAGCGGCCAGTGCCAGCCTACGATCCGCGCCGGCCAGCGGAAGGCCCGGTTGGCCACCCGGGCCAGCAGCAGCACGCCGACCAGCAGTGGCAGCCCGACGGTGAACAGCGACAGCACGGATGCGACCGCGCCGAGCAGGGCGAGCAGGAACGCCGGCACCGCCGGGAGGAGGCTCGCCAGCACGTAGCCGAACTCCCGCCAGGTGCGGCCGTCGACCGGCGCCCGCAGGATCCGGCCGATCACGGCTCGACTCCGGCCGCCTCGATCGCCGGCTGGCGCAGCAGCACCGCGGCCGGTGCCACCGTGCCGAGCGCGACCAGCCCGAACACCCCGAGGACGGACGCCGCCAGCCAAGCCGCAGGCAGGTAGGGCAGGAAGGTGCCCAGCGTGCCGTGCAGCAGCGGCAGCAGCGTCACCGCCGCCACGCACGCCGCCGCGAGCAGTGCCGTCCCGGTCACGACCAGAGCCTCGCAGGTCAGCACGCCGAGGACGCGGCCGCGGGTGGCGCCGGCGAGCCGGAGCGCGGCCAGCTCTCCGCGTCGGCTGAGCACCAGGGTGACCAGCGTGTTGACGGCCGCGACGGCGGCGAACGCCACGTAGACGGCGGTGCCCGAGTAGTCCAGCCAGACGTCGGCGGCCGGGTCCGCGATGCCGCGCACGTGCGCCGCGGTGGTGTGCGCGATGACCTTGATCGCCGCGAACCCGACCGACAGCACCAGCGGCACCAGCGCGGCGGACAGCGCCCTCGCCCGCACCGCGACGTTGTCGGCGGCCAGCGCGCCGACCCGGCCGAACGGCCGTGACAGCGGCGCGGCGACCCGCAGCAGCGCCGGCCCGAGCAGCCCGGCGGCCACGCACAGCGCGAGCACCACGAGCAGGCCGAGGTCCTCGGCCTGGTCCGCCGGCAGGGCCGAGGCCACCACGGCCAGCACCGTGCCACCGACCGCGAGCAGCACGCCGAACCCGGTCCGCACCGGCCCGAAGGTCCGGCGCGGCACCGCCGTCTCGGTCAGCGCCACCGCCGGTCGCACCCGGGCCGGCCGCACGGCCGCGGCGAGCGCGCCGAGCACGCCGGCGCCGAGCGCGACACCCAGCGCCGCCGGCCAGGCGAGGGCGCTGAACCGGAACGCCACCGCGGTCGGGACCACGCCGTGCCCGGCGAGGCTGCCGACCCAGGCCCGGCAGGCCAGCGTGCCGAGCGGGACGCCGGCCAGCGCCGCCGGGATCGCGACGACCGCGGCCTGGATCGCAACCGCGCGGCGGACCCGGCCCGGGGTCGCGCCGGCGGTGCGCAACAACGCGAGGTCGCGACCCTGCCGTGCGATCGTGGCCGCCATCGTGACGGCCACGATGAGGATCGAGAGATAGATCCCGAGCAGGACGAACACCGTCGCGAAGTCGGCGGCATCGGTCGCGGCCAGTGCGCGCCGGCCGGCTGCGTCGAGGTCGGCGCCGCCGAACGAGGACTGCGCGCCCACGCCGGCGCTGACCACAGCAGCGCCGAGGGTCAGCGTCGCGACCGGCCCGGCGAACGACCACGGGTGCTTGCGCAATGCCTGCCGGGTCAGCCCTGCGGTCATGCCGGCACCGCGACGGCCGGGGTGGAGACCGCGCGCAACCGGGCGGCGATCTCGGCAGCGCCGGGGGTGGGGGAGTCGGCGACGAGCCGGCCGTCGCGCAGCAGCACCAGCCGGTCGCTCACCGCCGCGGCGAGGGGGTCGTGGGTCACCATCACCACGGTCAGCCCGTCACGGTCGACCGCGTCCCGCAGCAGCCGCAGCACCTGCCCGCCGGTGGTCGGGTCGAGTGCACCGGTCGGCTCGTCGGCGAACACCACCGTCGGCGCGGTGACCAGCGCGCGGGCGATCGCCACCCGCTGCTGCTGACCGCCGGACAGCTCGCCGACCGGGCGCCCGTCCAGGCCGGCGAGGCCGACCCGGGCCAGCATCTCGGGCAGCGACCGGCCGCGCGGGGCGCCCAACCGGAACGGGAGCAGCACGTTCTGCCGGACGGTGAGCTCGGAGAGCAGGTTGTAGGACTGGAAGACGAACCCGATCCGATCCCGGCGCAGCCGGGTGAGCGTGCGCTCGCGCATCCGGGAGATGTCCCGGCCGGCGAGACGCACGGTGCCGGCGGTCGGCCGGTCGAGCCCGGCTGCGCAGTGCAGCAACGTGCTCTTGCCCGAGCCGGTCGCGCCCATCACCGAGACGAACGAGCCGGCCGGCACCGGCAGCGAGACGTCGCGCAGCGCGACCGGACCCGCTCGCCCGAACCGCCGGGTCACGCCGGTCAACTCCAGCACGTCGTCCATGGCGTCGAGCCTCGTCGCGGCGACGACCGCCGGCAGCAGGGCTGACCGCCCGATCGCGGTGCGGATATCCGCACCACCAGCGGGCCCACGGTGTCATGGCCCGACCGCGAGCGGGAGCCGCCGCAGCGCCCGCAGCGTGTTGTTCAGCTGCGGCTCCGGGATCCCGGCCAGGCTGATCGTCGCGTACCGGCGGGCAAGCTCGGCCAGCACCGCGCTGCCCTCGGCCCGGGCCAGAGCACCGCCGACGCAGGCGTGGATCCCGGCGCCGAAGGCGACGTGGCCGCTGGCCTTGCGGGTGATGTCGAACCGGTCCGGGTCCGGCCACCGGCGGTGGTCCCGGTTGGCCGCGCCGAGGAACAGCAGCACCTTCTCGCCGGCCGGGATCTCGACATCGCCGACGACCACCGGCCGCGTGGTCGTGCGGAAGAACGTCTGCACCGCGGACTCGTACCGCAGCGCCTCCTCGAACGCCGCCCCGGCCCGGGACGGATCGGCGCGCAGCAGCGCGTACTGGTCGGGGTTCGTGGCGAGGCACCACAAGGCGTTGCCGATCGCGTGCACGGTCGTGTCCAGCCCGGCCGACAGCAAGGAGCGCATCAGCAGGGCCGACTGCTCCGGCGGGAACCCGTCCTCGGCCGCGTACTCGTGCAGCCGCGCGCCCATCCCGTCCGGCGCGAGACTCTCGGCCCGGCAGGCCTTGGCCACCCATTCCTGCACCGGCGGCGCCCCGGCCATCGCCTCGACGAACAGCCGGTTGCGCGGACCGAACCCGTTGAACACCAGGTCCCCGTACGGCAGCAGGTGCTCCCGTCCCTCCGCCGGCATGCCGACGATGTCCGGGAAGACGGTCAGCGGGTAGGGGATCGCGACGTCGCCGATCCCGTCGATCTCGTCCCGACCGGCGAGCCGGTCGAACAGCGCGCTCGCCTCCGTCACGAGCGACTCCGCGTGCCGGCGCACGGTTCCCGGTGACATCGCCCGGGTGACCGGCCGGCGGGCCCGGGCGTGCGCGGGCGGGTCGGCCTCGAGCAGCAGGCTCGGCGGCCGCCACGGCGTCTCCTTGCGGAAGTCGCTGAGCCCGACCCCGGCCGACGAGCAGAACGTGTCGTGGTCGACCAGCGCCGCCTGCACCTGCTCGTGCCGGGCCATCGCCCAGATCCCGTGCGCGGAGAGCCGGACCACCGGGCCGAGCTCGCGCAACTGTTCGTGCATCGGGTACGGATCGGCCAGCACGGCCTCGTCGAACGGGTCGACCGAGCACACCGGCGCGTCGCTCATCCGCCCAGTCTGCCGTCCCGGACGCGGCCGAACTACCTCCCGGCAGCCCGCGCGGCCGCGGTCGTCATGGTCGCGACGTGCCGGCGGCGATCCGGCCGGCGATCCCGTCGAGCAGGAAGTCCAGCCCGCGGGTGAGCTGTTCCTCGGGGGTCGGGCCGGTCGGCGCGGCCATCCACCGGCCGAGCAGCGGGTGCCTCGCCGCCACCGTCTCGCGCAGGTCGCGGACCGCGGCGGTGAACTCGCCGTCGCCGTAGACGCCGTAGGCCCGCAGCATCGCCTGCTCCTCGGCGTCGGCCAGCGCCGCCGCGAACACCTGCCGGTCGAGCAGCTGCACGTAGCACAGCGCCTCGGGCAGGTCGAGGCCGGTCGCGGCCAGCGTTCCGAGCAGTGCCTCGGTGCGGCGCAGCAGGTTCGGCCCCAGTGGCGGGCGGGTGTGCACCAGCTGCGCATACCAGACGTGCCGGCGGGCCATGGCCCAGCTGTCCAGGGCGACCCGGCGGAGCTCGGCCCGCCAGTCGCCGGCGGCAGGGTCGGGCAGCGGGATCTCGGCGATCACGTGGTCGAGCATCAGGTCGACCAGCCCGTCCTTGCTGTCGACGTACCGGTAGAGCGCCATCGGGCTGTATTCGCCGAGCCGGCCGGCGACCGCCGTCATCGTCAGGCCCGCCGCCCCGGCCTCGTCCGCGACCGCGACCGCGGCCCGCACGACCGCGGCCCGGGTGAGCCGCCGGCCGTCCTCCGGCTCGGGGGAGAGCCAGACGAGCGGGAGATCGGGCTTGACCACGACGCTAGTATATGGCCTAAAACCTAGTTTAGGAGATAAACCAGATGCAGTACGGACGGCTCGGCCGGAGCGGGCTCGTCGTCTCCCGGATCGGCCTCGGCATGATGAGCATCGGCGACACCAGCCGCCGGGCCTGGCACCTGACCGCCGACCAGGCCGAGCCGTTGGTCCGGCACGCCGTCGAGGCCGGCGTCACCCTGTTCGACACCGCGGACATGTACGACCGCGGTGCCAGCGAGGAGGCGACCGGCACCCTGCTGCGCCGGCTGTTCGCGCACCGGGACGACTACGTGCTGGCGACCAAGGTCTACTTCCCGCTGCGGGAGGGCATGACCAACGCCGGCGGCCTGTCCCGCAAGCACGTGCTCAGCGCGATCGACGGCTCGCTGCGCCGGCTCGGCGTCGACCACGTCGACCTCTACCAGATCCACCGGTACGACCCGCTGACGCCGATCGAGGAGACGATGCAGGCCCTGGACGAGGTGGTGCGCGCCGGCAAGGCCCGCTACCTCGGCGCCTCGGCCATGTACGCCTGGCAGTTCGTGCAGGCCCAGGAGCGGGCGCGGGCGGCCGGCTGGACGCCGTTCGTGTCGATGCAGAACCACTACAACCTCGCCTACCGCGAGGAGGAACGGGAGATGCTGCCGTACTGCCGGGAGACCGGGGTCGGCGTGCTGCCGTTCAGCCCGCTCGCCCGCGGGCTGCTCGCCGGGACCCGCAGCCGCGAAGACCGGACCACGACCGTCCGCGGCCGGTCCGACCCGCTGGCCGACGCGACGTACGGCGAGGGCGACTTCGACGTGGTCGACGCGCTGGTCGACGTCGCCGCCGTGCGCGGGTTGCCGCCGGCGCAGGTCGCGCTGGCCTGGCTGTCCGGCCGGCCGGGCGTGACCGCCCCGATCGTGGGCGCGACGAAGATCGGGCACGTCGCCGACGCGATCGCGTCGGTCTCCGTCACGCTCGACCAGGACGAACTCGCCCGGCTCGAGGCGCCGTACCGGCCGCATCCGGTGCTGGGCCACGACTGACCGGCGGATCGGCGGGCCGGTGGGCGGCCTGGTGGGCGGCGAGGCCGGCGATCACCAGCGCGATGCCGAGCAGGTCCCGCCCGGTCGGCACCTGGGCCAGCACGAGCAGACCGATCACGGTCGCGGCCGCCGGCAGCAGCGCCAGCATCAGCGCGAACGTCGCCCGTGCCAGCCTGGCCATCGCCAGCTGGTCGGTCACGTACGGGATGACCGACGAGCACACGCCGACCCCGATGCCCCAGGCGAGCCAGAGCGGGTGCCCGAACGCCGCGGCGGCCTGGTGCAGGCCGAACGGGGTGGCGACCACCGCGGCCACCAGCATGGCGGCGCCCAGCTGGTCGATGCCGGCGAGCGGACCGGCCCCGCTGCTGGCGACGCGGTGGCCGAGGATGACGTAGAGCACGAAGCCGGCGCAGTTGGCGAACGCGAACACGAAGCCGAGCGGCTCGCCGGCCAGGTGAACGTCGGTGAGCACGGCGACGCCGCCGACGGCGAGCGCCAGCGCGACCAGGTTGCGCGGGGTGCGGGCGCCGGCCGCGGCGAGCACGATCGTGCCGAGGAACTCGACCGCGCCGACCGTGGCGAGCGGCAGCCGGTCGACGGCCAGGTAGAACAGCGAGTTCATGGCGGCGAGCACGGCGCCGAGGGCGAGCAGCACCCGCCGCCGGTCCGGCCGGGCGTCGCGCAGCACCCGCCACGGTCGGCGCCAGAGCGCGAACACCACGGCCGCGGCGGCGATCCGCAGCCAGGCCACGCCGAGCACCCCGACGTGCGCGAACAGCAGCACCGCCAGCGACGGGCCGAGGTAGTGGAAGACCGCGCTGGTGAGGAAGAACGAGCTCGGCGGCAGTGCCGCGACGGCGCCGGCCACTCGCCCGGTCGGTACGGACACCTGGCCTATCGTCCAAGGCGGAACCGCGTACCACCATGGCCGATCAACGGCCGAACGGCCCGATTCCCAGGGATATGCAGGTGAGATCGATGGCTGAGCTTCAGAGCCGGTCCGAGCTGCTGGACGCGGTCAACAGCCGGCTGCTGCGGGAGTTGCACGACGACCCGCGGATCACCATGTCCGCGCTGGCCCGCCGGGTCGGCATGTCGGCACCCGCGGTCACCGAGCGGGTGCAGCGGCTGCAGCGGTCCGGGGTGATCACCGGCTTCCGGATGGAGGTCGACCCGGCCGCGCTCGGCCTGCCGGTCACGGCGTTCGCCCGGATCCGCCCGACCGCCGGGCAGCTGGATCGGATCGCCGCCCTGGCCCGGGAGATCGGCCAGGTCAGCGAGTGTCACCGGATCACCGGCGAGGACTGCTTCCTGGTCAAGGTGCACGTGGCCCGGATCCAGGACCTGGAGGAGGTGCTCGACCGCTTCCTGATGTACGGGCAGACGGTCAGCTCCATCGTGGTGTCCACTCCGGTGCCACCGCGACCGCTGCCGTTGCCCGGCGAGACGGCGCCTGGCGAGACTGCTCGGGGCGGCTAGCGCGGTGCATCCGGATCAGCTGACGGTTCCGACGGCGACCGTGCGCGCGTTGGTGGACACGCAGTTCCCAGCTTGGCGCGACCTGCCGGTCACCAGGGTCGCCGCGCAGGGCACGGTCAACGCGATCTTCCGGCTCGGCGACCGGCTCGCGGCCCGGTTCCCGCTCGTCCCCCGGGACGTAGCCGAGGCGCGGGCGTGGCTGGCGGCCGAGGCGGCGGCGGCCCGGGAGCTGGCCGGGCGCACCCGCTTCCGCACGCCGGAGCCGGTCGCGCTCGGCGAGCCGGGCGCCGGCTACCCGCAGCCCTGGTCGGTGCAGACCTGGCTGACCGGCACGGTCGCGACCGACGCCGACCCATCGGAGTCGGTCGGGTTCGCCCACGACCTGGCCGAGTTCATCCGGGGCGTACGCGCGATCGACACCCGCGGGCGGGTGTTCGCCGGCACCGGCCGCGGCGGCGACCTGCGCGACCACGACGCGTGGCTGGAGACCTGCTTCGAGCGCAGCGAGGGCCTGCTGGACGTGCCTCGGCTGCGCCGGCTGTGGGCGCGGCTACGCGAGCTACCGCGGGGATCGGCGCCGGACGTCATGAGCCACGGCGACCTCATCCCCGGCAACGTCCTGGTCGACCGCGGCCGGCTGGCGGGCGTGCTCGACGTCGGCGGGCTCGGTCCGGCCGATCCGGCCCTTGACCTGGTGGCGGCCTGGCACCTGCTCGAGCCCGGCCCGCGGCAGGCGCTGCGGGACGACCTCGGTCCCTCCGAGCTGGCCTGGGAGCGCGGCCGGGCCTGGGCGTTCGTCCAGGCGATGGGCGCGGTCTGGTACTACGTCCACAGCAACCCGCCGATGAGCCGGATGGGCCGCCGCACCCTGGACCGCGCGCTGGCCGGGTAGCCCGGGCCAGGCACCCCGGCCGGGTAGCCCGGGCCAGGCACCCCGGCCGGGTAGCCCGGGCCAGGCACCGCGGCCGGGTGGCCCGGGCCAACACCCCGGCCGGGTAGCCCGGGCCAGGCACCGCGGCCGGGTGGCCCGGGCCAGGCACCGCGGCCGGGTGGCCCGGGCCAGCGCTCGGCCCGCCTGCCGGCGGCGCCGGACCCACGGCCGGCTAGGCCGGTCCGGCCAGGCGGGCGGTGACGATCTGCCAGGCCCGGTCCTGGCCGGCGGCCAGGCAGCCGTCGACCACGGCGTCCGTGCCCAGGGCGCTCACCCGCAGCTCGGGCAGCACCGGCGCCATCCGCCGCACCTCGCGGGCGACCGCGGTGAGGAAGCCGGTGGCCTGGCCGACCCCGCCGCCGAGCACGACCAGCTCCGGGTCGGCCACCGCGACGACCGCGCACAGCGCCCGGGCGATCAGCTGGGCCTCGGTGCCGACCACCGCGCTGGCCCGCCGGTCGCCGCCCTCGGCCGCCGCGAACACCGACCGGGCGGTCAGCCGGCCGCCCAGGCCGGCGCGCCGGGCCGCGCGGACGATGCCGGCGGCGGACGCTGCCGCCTCGAGCGGCCCGCGCCGCCGGGCGTCCCTGGCGTCGCCCGGGTGGCCGCTGGGCAGCGGCAGGAAGCCGATCTCGCCGGCCGCCCCGTGCGCACCGCGGTGCAGCCGGCCGCCGATGACCAGGCCGAGGCCGATGCCGGTGCCGATGGAGACGAACGCGAAGTCGGAGACGCCGCGGCCGTGCCCGTGCGCCTGCTCGGCCAGTGCGGCCGCGTTGACGTCGTTCTCCAGCCGCAGCGCGGACCCGAACTCGGCCCGCAGCTCGGCCAGCACCGACGGCTCGTCCCACTGCGGCAGCGCGCCGGCCATCCGCAGCGCGTCGCGCTTCGGGTCGTACACGCCCGGGCTGCCGAGCACGGTCTGGGTCACGTCGGCCAGGTCGATGCCCGCGTCGGCGCACAGGCTCTTGGCCAACTGGTGCAGCTCCACGACCCGCTCGTGCCCGGTGGTGGCGGCGGTCCGCACCGTCGAGCGGGCCCGGACCGCGCCGGAAAGGTCACTGACCGCGCCGCGGAGGAACTCGCTGCCGGCGTCGAGGGCGAGCACCGAGCCGGTCTCCGGGCGGACCTCGTAGAGCAGCGCGGCCCGGCCCGGCGCGCCGGTCTTCAGCCCGGAGGTGCGGATCAGCCCGGCCCGCTCCAGGTTGGCCAGCGCCAGCGAGACGGTGGGCTTGGACAGCCGGGACATCCGGGCCAGATCGGGCCGGGAGATCTTGCCGGCCCCGCGGATGTAGTCGAGCAGGAGCTGCTCGTTGAGCGAGCGGATCAACTGCTGGCGCGCCGGCGCGCCCCCCGCCGCCTCGACCGCCACGAGTCCTCCCACCGGAGCGTCGTACCGCCGTCCGGCGAACAGCCTCTTGCCGCCGGTTGAATGAAAGTCTAGTTTCCTAACAATCAGGCGTCCACGGATCAGGGGGCCGCGATGAAGACGAGCCGGATCACGATCGCCGCCGCAGCCCTCTCGGTCAGCCTGCTGGCCGCGTGCAGCGGAACGGCGACGAACACGGCCACCGACACCGGCAACGGCAACGGCAACGGCACCAGCGCCCGCGAGGGCAGCAGCACCGACAAGGCCACGCACAAGCAGGGCGGCTCGGTCACGATCGCCAACGTGCAGGGCCAGACCTGGACCTGCCAGTTCAACCCGTTCAACCCTGCGGTCAACACGACCTCGCTCGGCTTCGTCTACGAGCCGCTGGTCTACGTCAACCTGCTGCAGGACCAGAAGGAGACGCCGATGCTGGCGTCCTCCTACCAGTGGAACGCGGACAAGACCTCGATCGTCTTCACGATTCGCCCGAACGTGAAGTGGAACGACGGCCAGCCGTTCACCGCCGAGGACGTCGCCTACACCTTCGACACGATGAAGCGGGTGCCGGCGACCGATCTCTACGCGCTGTGGACCGGGGCCGGCCTGCGCAGCGTCACCGCCGGCGGCGACAAGGTCACGATGAGTTTCGGCCAGCCCGCGGGGCCGTACTTCTTCAACTTCGCCAACCAGATCGGCATCGTACCCAAGCACATCTTCTCCACCGGCGAGGCGGCGCAACACCCCGACACCTGGGCCGACCCGGCGCCGGTCGGCACCGGACCGTACAAGGTCGACCCGTGCAGCCC
Source organism: uncultured Actinomycetota bacterium (assembly GCA_963728945.1). GTDB lineage: Bacteria > Actinomycetota > Actinomycetes > Mycobacteriales > CADCTP01 > CADCTP01. The sequence goes on from CAVSMA010000002.1 coordinate 279,552, forward strand.
GAACAACATCCAGTACGTCGCGAACACGAACTACTGGCAGGCCGGCAAGCCCTACCTGCAGAAGATCCAGTACCCGGCGTACCTCGACAACGGGCCGGCGAACCTCGACCTGGCCAGCGGCAAGGCCGAGTGGGGCAGCCAGTTCATCCCGAACATCAAGGCGCTCTACCTGAACAAGTCCAAGGACAACCACACCTGGTCGCCGCCGGTGACCAACGTCGAGATCGTGCCGAACCTCGACCCGTCGCACGCGGCCACGAGCAAGCCGGAGGTGCGGCAGGCGATCTCGCTGGCCCTGGACCGGCAGAAGATCGCGCTGATCGGCGAGGGTGGCCAGCAGCCGCCGGCCAACCAGACCGGCGTCGTGGTGCCGACCTTCCAGAAGTACTACGACCAGGCCGCGGTCGCCGCGGCCGGCTACGACAAGCCCAACCCGGACAAGGCGAAGACGCTGCTGTCCGGGCTCGGCTACACCGAGGCCAACCCGCTCAAGCTGACGATCATCACGATCACCGGCTACACCGACTGGGACGCCTCGCTGGCTGTGGTCAAGCAGCAGCTCAAGCCCATCGGCATCGACCTGACGGTGTCCGACCTGGCCCAGCAGACCTTCGACAACCGGCTCTACACCGGCGACTTCGACCTCGCCTACTACGGCCAGGCCGGCGGTCCGACTCCGTACTACGAGCTGCGCCAGATGCTCTACTCGAAGAACACGGCGCCGATCGGCAAGCCGGCCAGCACGAACTACGAGCGCTACATCAACAAGGACGTCGACGCGCTGTTCGACCAGTACCCGACGGCCGACGAGGCCGGCCAGGTCGACATCATCAAGAAGGTCGGCGCCGCGATGATGAAGGACGTGCCGATCATCCCGACCACGGAGTCGGTCAACTGGTTCCAGTACAACACCGAGGACCTCGCCGGCTGGCCGACCGAGGCCGACCCGTACGCGCAGCCGGCGGCGTTCAACGTGCCGGACGTCGAGCAGGTGCTGCTGCACGTCTACTCGAAGTCGGCGCAGAACTAGGGAGCCCGCGTGCCCTACCTGCTGCGGCGCCTCGGGTTCTTCCTGCTCACGCTCTGGGCGGCGCTCACGCTGAACTTCATCATCCCGAGGTTCATGCCGGGCAGCCCGCTGCAGGCGCTTCGGGACCGGACGCACAACAAGCTGTCCCCGGCCGCGCTGGAGCAGATGCTCACCTCGTACGGGTTCAAGCCGGACGAGAACGTGGTCGTGCAGTACCTCGACTACCTGAAGAACATGGTGACCGGGCGGTGGGGGATCTCGATCGGGGCCACGCTGGGCGAACCGGTGACCCGGATCGTCCGGCAGGCCCTGCCGTGGACGCTCGGGTTGGTCGGGGTGACCACGGTGCTGGCGTTCCTGCTCGGCTCGCTGATCGGCGTGGTCTCCGGGTGGCGGCGCGGCAGCCGGCTGGACTCGCTGCTGCCGCCGGCGTTCGTGGTCACCTCGGCGCTGCCGTACTTCTGGGTCGGGCTGCTGCTGATCCTGGTGTTCTCGGTGTGGACCGGGGGCCTGCTGCCCAGCGACTTCAACTACGACAGCGGGCTACAGCCGGCGTTCACCCCGGCCTTCGTGTTCAGCGTGTTCTCGCACGCGCTGCTGCCGGCCGCCACGATCCTCATCACCTCGATCGGCGGCTGGATCCTCACCATGCGGAACAACATGATCACCACGCTGGCCGAGGACTACGTCCGGATGGGCCGGGCGAAGGGCCTGTCCGACCGGCGGATCATGACCGCGTACGCGGCCCGCAACGCGATGCTGCCGAACCTGTCCGGGTTCGCCATGTCGCTCGGCTTCGTGATCGCCGGCTCGATCCTGGTCGAGTACGTGTTCAACTACCCGGGCCTCGGCTACCTGCTCTACAACTCCGTGCAGAACACCGACTACCCGCTCATGCAGGCGCTGTTCATGCTGTTCACGGTGGCCGTGCTGGTCGCGGTGCTGGTCTGTGACATCGCGATCGCCATCCTCGACCCGCGCTCCCGGGAGCGGGATCGGAGCGGTCGATGACAGCGCTGCTCGTCGACTCCAGCACGACCGCAGCCGCACCGGTCCGGCGCCGCGGCGGCGGCCTGTGGGCCGCGATCCGCGGCAGCCGCAAGGCGATGATCGGCCTGGCGATCTTCCTCGTGTTCGCCGTGCTGGCCGCGGTGCCGCAGCTGTTCACCTCGGTGTCCGACCCCAACGCGCTGGAGTTCCAGCCCGGCCTCGGCTCCTCCCGCCAGCACCTGCTCGGCACGACCGCGCTCGGCCAGGACATCTTCGCCCAGCTCGTGTACGGCACCCGGCAGTCGCTGGTGATCGCGCTGGTCGCCGGGTTCTTCGCCACCGTGCTGTCGGTGCTGGTCGGCGTCTCGGCCGCGTACCTCGGCGGGCTCTCGGACGAGGCGCTGACGATGCTGACCAACGTCTTCCTCGTCCTGCCGACGTTCCCGCTGATCATCATCCTGGCCACGTACGCGGGGAAGGGCACGTTGACGGTCGTGCTCGTCGTGCTGATCGTGACCGGCTGGTCGTACGGGGCGAACCAGCTGCGGGCGCAGACCCTGTCGCTGCGCAACCGGGACTTCGTCGAGTCGGCCAAGGTCCGCGGCGAGCGCCCGACGTACGTGATCTTCAGAGAGGTGCTGCCGACGATGACCTCGCTCATCGTCGCGAACTTCCTCGGCGCCGCGCTCTACTCGGTGCTGACCGCGGCCGGCCTGCAGTTCCTCGGCCTCGGCGACCCCAACTCGATCAGCTGGGGCACCATGCTCTACTGGGCGCAGAGCCAGCAGGCACTGCAGACCGGCCTGCCGCAGTGGTCGCTCGCCCCCGGCCTCTGCGTCGCCCTGCTCGGCGTCTCGTTCGCCCTGCTCAACTACGCCTTCGACGAGATCGGCAACCCGGCCCTGCGGCCGGTCCGGGGGTCGAGGAGAAGGAGGAGGTCGCGTGCCCGCCGCACCCGTGCTGGAGGTCCGTGACCTCCGGGTCGAGTACGTCACCACCCGCGGGGCGGTGGCGGCGGTGGACGGCGTCGACCTCGACGTGCACGAGGGCGAGTTCGTCGGTCTGGTCGGCGAGTCGGCCTGCGGCAAGTCCACGCTGCTGTTCGCGATCGCGCAGCTGCTCAGCCCGCCGGCGACCGTGCGCGCCGGCAGCGTCGTGTTCCGCGGCCACGACCTGGTCGCGATGACCGACCGGCAGCTGCGGTCGCTGCGCTGGCGGGACTACTCGGTGGTCATGCAGAGCGCGATGAACGCACTCAACCCGGTCCTGTCGATCGGCGCGCAGTTCGAGGACGCGCTGGCCGCGCACACCCGGATGTCCGGCCGGCAGATGACCGAGCGCTCGGTCGAGGTGCTCCGGCTGGTCGGCATCGACCCGATCCACCTGCGCAGCTACCCGCACCAGCTGTCCGGCGGGATGCGGCAGCGGGCGATGATCGCGATGGCGCTGCTGTTCACTCCCGACCTGGTGATCATGGACGAGCCGACCTCGGCGCTCGACGTGGTCGCCCAGCGCTCGCTGATGGTGCAGATCAAGGACCTGCAGCGGCGGCTGGGGTTCGCCGTCGTGTTCGTCACCCACGACATGTCGCTGGTCAGCCACTTCTCCGACCGGCTGCTGGTGATGTACGCCGGGCAGGTGGTGGAGGCCGGGCCGACCCGGACCGTGTTCGACCGCCCGGCCCACCCGTACAGCCGGGGACTGCTGGACGCGTTCCCGTCGGTGCGCGGGCCGCGGGTGCCGCTGACCGGGATCCCGGGCGCGCCGCCGGACCTGGCCCGCCCACCCGCCGGCTGCCGGTTCCACCCGCGCTGCCCCGTCGCGTTCGACGACTGCTCGCACGTCGCGCCCGAGCTCTACCAGGTCGGGGACGCGCGGGCGCGGTGCCTGCTGCACGCCCCGGACCGGTCCGCCCCGACCACGCCGGCGGCAGCGGCCGTGCCGGCGGACGAGACGGTGGGCGAGCCGGTGGGCGAGTCGGTGGGCGCGCCGGCGGGCGAGCCGGTGGGCGCGCTGGTGGACGAGCCCGCGGAGGAGGAGGTACGCCGGTGACCCCCGCTCTGATCGAGGCCCGCGGGCTGACCAAGCACTTCAAGGTCGGCGGCCTCTTCTCGCATACGCTGCTGCACGCGGTCGACGGCGCCGACTTCGCCATCGGCACCGGCGAGATCGTCGCGCTGGTGGGGGAGAGCGGCAGCGGCAAGAGCACCGTCGCCCGGCTGCTGGCCAAGGTGCACCGGCCGACCAGCGGCGAGATCTTCTACCAGGGCCGCCCGCTGTCGTCGATGCGGTCGCGCCGCCAGGTCCTGGCCTACCGCGGCGACGTGCCGATGGTCTTCCAGGACCCGTTCAGCTCGCTCAACCCCGCCTACCGGGTCTCGCACGGGATCCTGCGCGGGCTGATCCTGCACCGGCCGGAGCTCGGCCGGGCCGAGCGGGCGGCCGAGGCGGAGCGGGTGGTGGAGGCGGTCGGGCTCACCCCGGCCGCCGACGTGCTCGACCGCTACCCCTACGAGCTGTCCGGCGGGCAGCGGCAGCGGATCGGCTTCGCGCAGGCGCTGGCGTACCGGCCGAAGCTGATCCTGGCCGACGAGCCCGTGTCCATGCTGGACGTCTCGATCCGTATCGGGCTGCTCAACCTGATGGCCTCGCTGCGGGAGCGGGAGGGCGTCTCGTTCCTCTACATCACCCACGACATCGCCAGCGCCCGGTATGTCTCCGACCGGCTGCTGGTCATGTACGCCGGGCACATCGTCGAGTCCGGCCCGACCGAGAGCGTGCTGGCCGACCCGAAGCACCCGTACACGCAGCTGCTGCTGTCGGCGGTGCCCGACCCGCGGGCGCCGCTGGCCGTGCAGGCGGCCGAGGTGAGCGAGCCGCCGCTGATGATCGAGCCGGGTGAGGGTTGCCGGTTCCGCGGCCGGTGCCCGCTGGCGGTCGAGCAGTGCATCGAGATCACGCCGCGGCCGCGGGAGCTGGCGCCGGGCCACCGCGCAGCGTGCCACCTGGCCGGCCGGGTGGAGGCGGGCCGGTGAAGATCGCGGTCGTCGGCGGCGGCAGCACCTACACGCCGGAGCTGATCGAGGGGTTCGCCCGCCGGGCCGGCGTGCTCGCGGTCGACGAGCTGGTGCTGCAGGACGTCTCCGCCGACCGGCTGGGCGTGGTCGGCGGTCTGGCCCGGCGGATCCTGGCCGCGCAGCGGTTCCCGGGCCGGCTGGTCACCACCACCTCGCTGGAGTCCGCAGTGGACGGTGCGGTGGCCGTGCTGGTGCAGCTGCGGGTCGGCGGCCAGCAGGCGCGGCTGGTGGACGAGACGCTGCCCGGCCGGTTCGGGCTGCTGGGGCAGGAGACCACCGGCCCGGGCGGGTTCGCCAAGGCGCTGCGGACCGTGCCGGTCGTGCTCGAGATCGCCGACACGGTCGCGAAGCTGGCCCGGCCGGGCGCGTGGATCGTCGACTTCACCAACCCGGTCGGCATCGTCACCCGCGCGCTGCTCGACGCCGGGCACCGCGCGGTCGGGCTGTGCAACTCCGCGATCGGTTTCCAGCGCCAGCTGGCCGGATTCTTCGGCGTCGACCCGGACCGGGTCCGGCTCGACCACGCCGGCCTCAACCACCTGACCTGGATCCGGAAGGTCGAGCTGGACGGCGTCGACCGGCTGCCCGAGCTGCTCGACTCGGCGGAGCTCTCCGAGGTCGCCGCGGGCTCCGGCCTGCCGCCCGAGCTGCTGCGGACGCTGCGCGCGGTCCCGTCGTACTACCTGCACTACTTCTACTGCACCGACGAGGCCGTACGGGCCCAGTCGAGCGGGCCGCAGCGGGCCGAGCAGGTGCTGGAGATCGAGCGCACCCTGCTGGAGATGTACGCCGATCCGGCCCTGGACCACAAGCCGGCGCTGCTCGACCAGCGCGGCGGCGCCTACTACAGCGAGGCGGCCGCGGCGCTGGTCACCTCGCTGCTGACCGGCGACGGCGGGCACCACTACGTGGACGTGCGCAACGACGGCACGCTCGCCGGGCTACCGGCCGAGGCGGTGGTCGAGGTGCCCGCTGTGGTCGACACCGCCGGGCCGCACCCGGTGCCGGTCGACCCGCTGCCGCCGGAGATGCTCGGCCTCGTCCAGGCGGTGACCGCGTACGAGGTGCTGACCATCGCGGCGGCCCGGACCGGGGACCGCGGCACCGCCCTGCGGGCGCTGCTGGCCAACCCGCTGGTGCGGCAGTGGGACGTCGCGGTGCCGCTGCTGGACGCGCTGTTGGAGGCGAACCGCCGGCACCTGCCGCGGTTCTTCGCCGCCGATGCCTGAGCGCCATGCCTGATCACGTGGTCGCCGTCGACGGGGGCAACTCGAAGACCGACGTGGTGATCGCGTCGACCGCCGGCCGGGTGCTGGCCCGGGTGCGCGGGCCCGGCGTCCTGTCGCCGCTGCTCGACCCGGCCGGCTGGCGCGACGGCCTGGTCTCGCTGGTGGACCAGGCGCGGCGGGCGGCCGGAGTGCGGACCAGGGCGGTCGTTGCGGCGTTCTTCCTGGCCAACGTCGACCTGGCGGTGGAGCGCCGGATCGCCCGCCGCGAGCTCGGCCGGGCCGGGCTGGCCGAGACCACCGTGGTCGGCAACGACACGCTGGCCGTGCTGCGCGCCGGCGCCAGCCGGGACTGGGGGGTCGCGGTCGTCTCCGGCGCGGGCGTCAACGCGGTCGGAGTGCACCCGTCCGGGCGGACGGCCGGCTTCCTCGCGCTCGGCGACTGCACCGGCGACTCGGGCGGCGGCATCGGCCTCGGCATCGCCGCCCTCGGGGCGGCGGTGCGGGCCCGGGACGGCCGCGGGCCGGCGACGCTGCTGGCCACCGCGGTGCCGGCGGCGTTCGGGCTGCGCCGGCCCGCGGAGGTGGCCGTCGCCGTGCACACCGGCGCGATCCGCTACGACGAGCTGCACGTGCTGGCACCGGTGCTGTTCGCCACCGCGGCGGACGCGGACCCGGTGGCCGCCGGGCTGGTCGACGCGTTCGCCGACGAGGTCGCGGTCATGGCCATCGCGCTCATCCGGCGGCTTCGGCTGGCCCGCAGCGACGTCGAGGTCGTGCTCGGCGGCGGAGTCCTGCAGGCCGGCAGCGGCGTGCCGCACGATCGGATCGCCGCCGGGATCGCCGCCGCGGCGGCGAGGGCGACGGTCACCGTGCTGGACGCGCCGCCGGTGTTCGGCGCGGTGGTCGAGGCGATGACCGTCGCCGGCGCGCCGCCGGCGGCGCTGGCGAGGGTCCGCCGCGCCCTGGTCGCCGGGCGGTAGCGGTCAGCGGATCGTCCGGGTCAGCCGGGCGTGCGCCCGGGCCAGCAGCTCCAGCGAGAGCACGAACCAGTGCCCGTGCACGCACCGGACCCGGGCGTGGTCGATCGGTCCGTCGGTGCTCTCCAGCACGAACCGGTCGAGCACCTCGGCCGACGCCCCGCAGTCGGGGCAGGAGGTGGTGTCCATCGTCGCCGCCGGCTCAGCGCAGGCAGCCGGGCGGGAGGTGGAACTCGCGCAGCGCCTCGAGCTCCGGCGGCAGCCCGCTGGGCCGGTCGGTCAGCTCGTCCGGCCGGGACTGCAGCACCGTCCTGGCCCGCTCAAGCTGGCCGGCCAGCGCGTCCTCGCCGAGCCGCGGCGTGGCCGGGGCCGGCCCGGCCAGCAGCTCGGCCAGGTCGAGGTCGGCACCGACCGGGGTGCCGCGGTGCCGCCAGTGACCCGAGCCGGGGTCGAACACGTAGTCGGGCAGCAGCCGGTGCCCGTATCCGGCCACCAGCTCGACCGCCTCGACCACGTAGTCCACGACCGTCTCCGACATGAAGTACGGGAACGTCACCCGGGCCCACCCCGGCTTGATCCCGAGGTACCCGCGGGCGGCCTGGCTGCGCAGCGCCGCCGAACGGCGCGGGGTGATGCACAGCAGCCGGTGCCCGTACGGGCCCGCGCAGGAACAGCCGCCGCGGGCCTGGATGCCGAACAGGTCGTCGAGCAGCGCAACGACGAATTCGTGGTGCAGCACCCGGCCGGCGCGGTGGATCCGGACCGACACGATCGGCAGCCGCGGCGCGTCCGGGTGGCCGAGGATCTCCAGGTGCGGGTTGCCGGCCCACCGGCTGAACACCCGCAGCCGCCAGCGCCGCTCGAGGTCGAGGATCCGGTCGGCCCCGACCGCCTCCTTCACCGCGACCGCCAGGCCGGCCCGCACCGACTCCACGATCGCCGGCGTGCCGCCCTCCTCCCGGGCCACCGGGTCGTCCAGGTAGAGCGCGCCGCCGGGGTCGACGAATGCGATAGTGCCGCCGCCGGGCGTCGTCGGCACCGGCCGGCGCACCAGCTCCCGGCGCACCACCAGCACTCCCGGCGTCTGCGGCCCGCCGGCGAACTTGTGCGGCGAGAACACCACCGCGTCCTTGGCGTCGATGCCGCCGGCGGTCGTCTCCCGTATCCGGATCGGCCGGTACGGCGCGGCGGCCGTGTAGTCCCAGACCGCGAGCGCGCCGTGCCGGTGCAGCAGCGCGGTGATCCCGGCCGTGTCGGACAGGATGCCGGTGACGTTGGAGGCGGCCGAGAAGCAGCCGAGCCGCAGCGGCCGGTGCCGGGTCGCGAGCAGCCGGTCGCGCAGCTCGTCGGCGTCCACGCCGCCGCGCCGGTCCTCGCCGATCGCCACCACCTCGGCCGCCGACTCGCGCCAGGGCAGCTCGCTGGAGTGGTGCTCGTACGGGCCGACGAAGACCACCGGCCGGGACCCGGACGGCTGCTCGGCCAGGCCGAGCAGCCGGGTCAGCTTGTCCACCCCGGCGGTCGCGCCGGAGCCGCAGAAGATCACCACGTGGTCCGGTCCGGCGCCGACCGCCCGGGCGATCCGGGCCCTTGCCTGCTCGCGCAGCCGGGTGGTCCGCCGCCCGGTGGTCGAGCTCTCGCTGTGGGTGTTGGCATACCCGGGCAGCACCCGGGTCCGGATCGCGTCCTCGACGAAGTCCAGCGCCCGCCCGGATGCGGTGTAGTCCGCGTAGGTCAGCCGGCGCGGACCGTACGGGCCGGGCAGCAGGTCGCCCTCGCCCACCAGCCCGGCCCTGATCCGGCCCACCAGATCGTCCGCGCCGCGCGCCGGCGCCTCCTCGATCGCAGTGCTCATGTCCCCCGCCCCCTTGCGGCCGGCACGGTCCGGTCCGCTGGAGGGATGGTGACGGGGCGCGGACGCGCCCGTCGTGCGCGGTCGCTACCTACTTTGGGGCAGCGATGTGCTCACGTTTGGTCATCCGGGCCGGCAGGCCGAGGTCGGCAGCGGCCGCGGCGACCTCCCGCCGGGACCGGACGCCGAGCCGGCGCAGCAGCGCGGCGACGTGGTTGTCGACGGTCCGGTGCGAGACGACCAGCCGGGCGGCGATCTCGGCGTTGGTGCGGCCCTCGGCCAGCAGCGCCAGCACCTCCAGCTGGCGGTCGGTCAGCCGGCCCGGGTTGGCCCGGGTTGCCGCCCGCGGCCCGCGCGGCACCGGGACGCCGGCCCGCCGCAGCCGCCGCCGGCACATCCTGGCCGATGCCGCCGCTCCCAGCCGGTCCAGCATGGCCAGCCCGGTCCGGGCCGGCTCGGGGTCGGACGCCTCGGTCAGCTCCAGCGCCTGCTCGTACGGGTTGCCGGCGCGCTCCCAGAGATCGGCGGCGGTCGCCCAGTCGCCTTCGATCCCGGCCGCGAACGGGGCCGGGCAGCCCGGGAACGGCTCGACCCGCTCGCCGGCCCGGCGCCGGTAGCGCAGCATCTCCGCGCGCAGGAACGGGTGCTGCGCGCGGACGGCGGCCTCGAGCAGCCGGCCGCCCTCGGCCCGGACCTGTGCGGTGTGGCCGGCCAGCCAGAGCAACTCGATGCGCGCCCCGGCCGCCACCGAGCTCTTCTGGTCCTCGCCGGTGGCGGCGGCCAGCCGCCAGGCCCGCTCGACGTAGTCGGCTCCGGCCGGGTCGCCACGGCGGGCCAGCAGCCGGCCGAGGAACGCCAGCGGGTTGACCGCGTTCGCGCCGGGCTCGTCGCCTGCGTCGAGCAGCGCCCGCAGCCGCCGCTCGGCCTCCTCCCAGTGCCCGCGCAGGATCAGCACGTAGCACTGCTGGGCCTCGATCCGGTACGCCGCGGTCTCCAGCCGGTGCTCGCGGGCCATCGCCGCACCGAGCTCCAAGTACGGCTCGGCTTCGACCATCCGGGCCGAGCGCAGCAGCACCACGGCCAGGTTGTGCGCGGCGACGGTGGCGTAGTCGGCGTGCCCGAGCGCGCGGGCCAGCTCGACCGACTCGCGCAGGTCGGCCAGCCCGGCCTCGTCGCCGAGCGACGCCAGCGAGACGCCGCGGTAGTTCAGCGCGTGCGCGACGACGTCGTCGGCCCCGGTGCTGCGGGCCAGCTCCAGCGCGGTGTCCAACCGGGCCATCGCGTCGTCGAACCGGGCCTGCAGCGCGTCCTGCGAGCCGAGCGTGCTGTGCGCGAGGGCCAGTTCCCGGGTCGGCCCGAACGGTTCGAGCACCGCGAGCGCCCGTACGGCCCGGTCCCGTGCGGTCACCGGGTCGGCCAGCAGCGTGCTCATCCGGGCCGAGATGAGCAGCGCCTCGCCGAGCCCGAGCGGGGTGGTGCCGGCCTCGTCCCACAGCTCGACGGCCCGCTCGGCGTGCCGGGCGGCGTCTCGGAAGCGGTTCAGCGCGTACGCGGCCCGGGCCGCGAGGCCGTGCACTTCGGCCGCCTCGGCCACGGTCAGCCGGCCGGAGCCGATCGCCAGCTCGGCGTACGCGACTGCCTCGCGGTTCCCGTTCGCGGCGGCGGCCTCGCGGGCGGCGGCCGTTCCGTACCGGGCCACCGCGGCCGCGTCGCCCACCGCCACCGCGTGGTGCACCAGCCGGGACCGCTCGGCGCCGGACGCGACCAGCGCGTCGAGCACCCGCCGGTGCAGCGCGGACCGCCGGGTGCCGGGCAACGCCTCCTCGACCGTCCGTCGGGCCAGCTCGTGCCGGAACCGCACCGCCCCGTACGAGGAGAGCAGGATGCCGCGCCGCTCGGCCGGCTCCAGCGCGGCCGGGTCCTCGACCAGCTCCGGCAGCAGCGCGGCCGGGACCTCGGTCGGCACCACGGCCAGCCGCTCGACGGCCGCCCGGCACCCCGCCGGCAGCGTGGACACCCGGGCCAGCACGGCGTGCCGGACCGACGTCGGCACCTCGCCGGCGGGCGCCGCGAGCACCTCGGTCACCAGGAACGGGTTGCCGGCCGCGGCGGCGGCCACCGGCGCCGGGTCGACGCCGGCCTCGGCGGCCAGCACCGCGACCGCCGCGTCGGAGAGTCCGGCCAGCTCCAACCGGACCACCGCGGAGCCGGCCAGGCCGCCGACCACCCGCCAGAGAGGGTGATCGGAGCCCAGCTCCTCCTCCCGATAGGAGATCACCAGCAATGCCGGCAGCTCCGGCACCCGGCGGGCCAGCGCCCGCAGCACGTCCAGGGACGCCTGGTCGGCCCAGTGCGCGTCCTCGACCATGACGACCGCGGGCCGCTGGGTGAAGGCCATCTCGGCCAGCAGCGCCTCGAGCAGCGCGTCCCGCTCGCCGGGGCCGACGCCGAGCGGGATGCCGGGCAGCTGCCGGACCATGTCCCGGAACGGGCCGAGCGTCCGGGCGGTGACCAGGTCCTCGCAGGAGCCGCGGAACAGCCGGGCCTGGCCGGCCGCCCGGTCCGCGAACTCGGCCAGCAGGCTGGACTTGCCGATCCCGGCCTCGCCGGACACGAGCACGATGCTGCCCGAGCCCCGCCGCGCCCGTTCCAGGGCGGCGTGCAGAGCGTCGAGCTGAGCGTCGCGCTCCAGCAGCCTCACGACCACTCAGCAGAGCAGCCTGCCGCGCCGGGGTCAACGCAGATGTCCCTGCCGTCGCCGGAGCGGATCGCGCGCACCGACGTCCGGCCGGGCAGGTGCGGGAGGATGACCGGGTGTGACGGGCGTGGTGGGGAGAGGACGTCGTGGCGGGTCGGGCCAAGTCGGCGGTGCTGACCGCTGCGATGGCGGTGCTTGCGCATCCGGTGCTGGTGGCCGGCACGCTGGTCACGCTGGCCGTCGGCGTGCTGCTGGACGGGCTGGCCGGACTCCTGGTGCCGGTCGCCTGGGTCGCGGTCGGCGGGGCGGCCGCGCTGGCCCGCCGGCCGGGGCTGCCCGGCCGGGCGCTGCCGCCCGAGGCCGAGCCCGACCTCGCCGAGCTGGTGGACTCCGTGGCTGAGGCGGTCGGCTTCGGCCGCCGGCGGGTGGTGGTGCGGCTCGTCCCGGAGCCGACCGCCTCGCTGGCCCGGCCCCGGATCGGCGGCACCCGCACGTATGTCCTCGCGCTCGGCTGGCCGTTCCTCCGCCTGCTGGCCCGGCCCGAGCTGGAGGCCGTCGTCGCGCACGAGCTCGCGCACCGGGTGGAGCTGGACTCGACCGCGTTCCGGGCGATGTCCCGGTCCCGGCAGCGGCTGGCCGAGGGGCTCGAGCACCGGCCGCGGGCACCGGCCGCGCTGTCCGGACGGCTGCTGCGGGCCAGCCAGGCGCGGATGTGGGCGCTGGAGCTGGCCGCCGACCGGGCCAGCGCCGCAGTCTCCGGACCGGCCGCGGCCGGCGGCGCACTCACCCGGACCGCGACGCTCGGGCTGCTGTTCGAGCGGCTCGTGGCCGGCTGGATCGAGGTGGCCGCCGGCCGCGGCCGCTTCCCCGAGGACCTGTACGAGGCGGTCGCCGCCGCGCTGGCCGACCCGCACGTCGAGCGCCGCGCCCGGCTGCTCGTCGCCGACGAGGAGGCGGCCGACCCGTACGCGGCGGCCGACCACCCGCCGCTGCGCGACCGGCTGGCCGCGCTGCCGACGGTCCCGCCGGTCCGGTACGACCCGGCGCCGGTGCCGATCCGCGACCCGGTCGGGCTGGAGGAGTGGTGCCTGCGCGACCTGGTCGACCAGCTGGACGCCGAGCCGGGCACGCTGGAGCCGTTCGCCCTGCGCGACGCCGAGCCGCACGCCTACCTGCCGGCGGTCTGGCAGGCGTACTCCGCGCTGCGGGTGGCGACCGGCACCCGCTCCACCGACGCCGCCGTCGCCGCCGCGCTGGACGCCGTCGAGAGCGGCGGTTGGGTCAGGATGGCCGAGTCCGTGGAGCCGGCGGTGCGCCGGCTGCCGCCGCTGCTGCGCCGCCCGGCCGCCCGGGACGTCCTGGCCGCCTGCCTCGGGATGGCCGTCGCCGGGCGGCTGCTCGACCGGGGCTGGCGCCGTGCCAGCCGGTGGCTGATCAGCATGGTCCGCTCGCCGGCCGGCGAGGTGCTCGACGTGCTGGAGATGGCGACCGCGGCGGTGGACTCCGGCGAGGCCGGCCCGCTGCGCGACCTGCTGGCCGCGCCGACCGGGGCCCGCTGAGCTCAGCCGCCGGTCGGCGGGCGCGGCCGGGCTCGCAGGTGCGCGCGCTCGCCCTGCCGGCCGAACAGGCTGAGGAACTCGACCGCCTCGCCGTCCGCGGCGCCGAACCAGTGCGGCACCCTGGTGTCGAACTCGGCCGCCTCGCCGGGGGAGAGCACCAGGTCCTGCTCGCCGAGCACGAGCCGCAACCGTCCGTTGAGGACATACAGCCACTCGTAGCCCTCGTGCGTCTGCGGTTCCGGCTTCCGGAGCGGCCCGGCCGGGATCACCAGCTTGTACGCCTGGATGCCGCCGGCGCGGCGGGTCAACGGCAGCATCGTCATCCCGTTGCGGGTGACCGGGCGGAGGTGGATGCGCGGGTCGCCGGTGGGCGGGGCGCCGACGAGCTCGTCGAGCGTCACCCCGTGCGCGCGGGCCAGCGGCAGCAGCAGCTCGAGGGTCGGCTTGCGGGCGCCGGACTCCAGCCGGGACAGCGTGCTCACCGAGATGCCGGTCGCCGCGGACAGCTCGGCCAGCGTGGTCTCGCGCTGCCGGCGCAGCGCCCGCAGCCGGGATCCGGTCGCGGCCAGCGCGTCGTCCAGGTCGTCGTCCACGCCGCTCAGTTTGCCAGAGCGGCAACGAAGCTTGCCACCCGATGCGCCGTCGGCGCATGGTCGTCGCGGAGGTGGTCAGGATGGCTGAGCTGGACGTGGTGGTGATCGGCGGCGGTGCCGCCGGGTTGAGCGGGGCGCTGATGCTGGCCCGGGCGCGCCGGTCGGTGGTGGTGGTGGACGCGGGCACGCCGCGCAACGCGCCGGCCGCCGGCGTGCACGGGCTGCTGGGCCGGGACGGGACGCCGCCGGCCGAGCTGCTGGACCGCGCTCGCGCGGAGGTCAGGTCGTACGGCGGCGAGATCGTCCGCGGCGAGGTGGAGACGGTCGAGCGGGACGGCGACCGGTTCGCGGTCCGGGTGGCCGGCGGCGGCACGCTGCGGGCCCGCCGGCTGCTGGTGACCACCGGGCTCGTCGACGAGCTGCCGGACGTGCCGGGGTTGCGCGAGCGCTGGGGCCGGGACGTCGTGCACTGCCCGTACTGCCACGGCTGGGAGGTCCGCGACCGGGCCATCGGCGTGCTGGCCACCGGACCGATGTCGGTGCACCAGGCGCTGCTGTTCCGGCAGTGGAGCGCGGACGTCACGCTGTTCACGCACCGGGCGCCGGTGCCGGACCCGGAGCAGGCCGAGCGGCTGGCCGCCCGCGGCATCGCGGTCGTCACCGGCGAGGTCGCCGCGCTGGAGGTGGCCGGCGACCGGCTGACCGGGGTGCGGCTGGCCGACGGCACGGTGATCGCCCGGGAGGTCGTGGCGGTGGCGCCGCGGATGGTGGCGCGGGCCGGCCTGCTCGAGTCCCTCGGGTTGCGGGCGGTCGAGCATCCGTCCGGGGCCGGCGAGCACGTCCCCGCCGACCCGACCGGCCGGACCGAGGTGGCCGGTGTCTGGGTGGCCGGCAACGTCACCGACCTCGCCGCGCAGGTCGGTGCGGCCGCCGCGGCGGGCGCGTTCGCGGCCGCGCAGATCAACGTCGACCTGGTGACCGAGGAGACCGACGCGGCGGTCGCCGCCTACCGGGACCCGTTCTCGGCGCAGGCCGAGGCGCGGCTGGCCGAGCTGGCCGCCGGCGACCGCCGGCACGGCCTCTGACTCCGGCCGGCTAGTCGGCGTCAGCCGGGCGGGTGCCGGCGAGGCCGGTCCGGTAGGCGTAGCTGACCGCCTGGGCGCGGTCGCGCAGGCCGGCCTTGGCCAGGATGTGGTTGACGTGCGTCTTGACCGTGGTCTCGGCGACGTGGATGCGCGCCGCGATCTCCTGGTTGGACAGTCCGGCCGCGATGAGCGCCAGCACCTCGGCCTCCCGCGGCGTCAGCCCGTCCGGCAGCGGTCCGCGCGGGATCGCGACGTCCGCGTCCACCGGCGGCGGGCTGAGCGCGTCGACGAGGTGGTGCTGCACGGCCGGGTCGAGCGCGGCCCCGCCGGCCAGCACGGCGTGCAGCGCCCGCTCGATGTCGCCGGCGCCGGCGTCCTTGGTGAGGAACCCGCGGGCGCCGGCCCGCAGCGCGTCCAGCACCGACCGGTCGTCCGCGTACGTGGTCAGCGCGATCACCGGGGCCGGGTGCCGCTCGTCCCGCAGCCGGCGGATCGCCTCGACGCCGCCGCAGCGGGGCATCCGCAGGTCCATCAGGATCACGTCCGGGCGCAGCCGATCGGCGAGCGCCAGCGCGTCCTCGCCGTCGACGGCGGCACCGACCACCTCGATCCCGGGCAGCCGGCCGAGCAGCATGGTCAGGCCATCCCGGACGATGCGCTGGTCGTCGGCCAGCAGCACCCGGATCACGCGGGCACCCACAGCTCGACCTGGAACCCGCGGTCGGTCGCGGTCGTGGTGAGCGTGCCGCCGAGCAGTTCGGCCCGCTCGCGCATCCCGGTCAGCCCGTAGCCGACGCCGGCCGGCGCTGCCGGTGCGCCGACGTCCTGCACGGTGAGCCGGGCGCCGGCCGCGGAGTGGTCGAGCGTCAGCTCGACCCGCTGCGCCGCCGCGTGCCGCCGTACGTTGGTCAGCGCCTCCTGGGCGACCCGGTAGAGCGCCAGCCGGGCCTGCGGACGGTACGGGTGCGGCGTGCCGGAGACCGCCAGCCGGCACGGCACGCCGGTGTCCCGCTCGAAGTCGCGGACGAGCGCCGGCAGCGACTCCGGCCCGGGCAGCTGCCCGTCGCGCAGCATGCCGATCGCCCGCCGGGTCTCCAGCAGCCCGGACCGGGCGAGCCCGTGCGCCTGCCGCAGGGTGGCGGCCAGCTCCGGGCTGCCTTCCTGCTCGGCCACCAGCCGGGCGCCTTCGAGCTGCACCAGCAGGCCGGCCAGCGTGTGCGCGAGCACGTCGTGCACCTCGCGGGCGAGCCGTTGCCGCTCCGCCATCGCGACCGCCTCGGCCTGCGCGGCGCGCGACTCGCGCAGCTCGACCACCAGCCGCTCGGCCTCGGCGGTGCGCTCCCGCAGCCGGCGCGCGTACCGGCCGGCCGAGTAGAACGCGACCAGCCCGGTCTCCGCGACGAGCACCGAGGTGAGCGACCGGTCGGCGGCGAGCCCGGCGGCGGTGAACGCGACCAGGGTGACGCCGGTCAGCACCACCCCGGACCGGGTCGGCAGCCGGGAACCGGCGGTGCTGGCCGCGACGAAGCCGCCGAGGAAGCCGGCGCCGGTCGGCTCCAGCCACACCAGCACGGTCGAGCCGGCGACCAGCAGGCAGGCCAGCGCGAGCAGCGCCGGCGGCCGCCGCAGCCGCTCGGGTCCAGCGCCGAGCAGGCCGACCGTGCCGACGACGACCGCGGCGAGCGCCAGCAGGACGGGGACGCGGTCCGGCTCGTGCCGCCCGTACGCGCCGAGCACGAGCACCGCGACGGCCAGCACCGCCGGCCGCAGCGTCCGGAGCGGGTCCCACCGGCTGCGCGCCGGCGGCACCGGGACAGCGCCCACGTCTGGCAACGTACCCGCCGGCCGCCCGGCCGGTCCTCGGCCCGCCGGTGGATCCGGCCGCCTCCACCCGCGGGTGGACGCCGTGCGCCCGCGGGCGTACCCGCGCAGATCGATCCCCGCGCCGACGACGCGAGCACCCGCCGCGCCGCACGCTCGACGGACCCGCAGACGAAGGAGGAAGGCATGTTGGGACTGTTCGGAGTGCGGCTCAACCCGGTCGTCGGGCTGCTGCTCGGCCTGGCCGCGCTCGCCGTCGGCATCGGCACCGGCCGGGTCGGCGTGACGCTGGCCGGGGTGGTCATGCTGCTGGTCGCGGTCACCGGTGCGGTGCAGCGGCGCCAGCGGCCGGACGACCGGCGGTGACCGCGCTGGTGGCCGACCGGCTGGCCAAGCGGTACGGGTCCACGGTCGCGCTGGACGAGGTGAGCTTCCGGATCGGCGCCGGCCAGCTGGTCGCGGTGCTCGGGCCGAACGGGTCCGGGAAGACCACGCTGGTCGACCTGCTGGCCGGGTTCACCGCCCCGACCGGCGGGACGGTCCGGGTGCTCGGCGCCGACCCGCGCCGCGGCGGGCCGGCCTGGCGCGCCCGGATCGGGCTCGTCCCGCAGGAGACCAGCCTCGACCTGCGGCTCACGGTGGCCGAGGTGCTGCGCGCGTTCGCCGCCGCGTACCCGCGACCGCTGCCGGTCGGCGAGGTACTCGCGCTGATCGACCTTGCCGCCGAGGCCGGCACCCGGATCGGCGCGCTGTCCGGCGGCCAGCGCCGCCGGGTGGACCTCGGGCTCGGCCTGATCGGCCGGCCGGAGGTGCTGTTCCTGGACGAGCCGACGACC
The DNA here is from genome assembly GCA_963728945.1 of uncultured Actinomycetota bacterium. Lineage (GTDB taxonomy): Bacteria > Actinomycetota > Actinomycetes > Mycobacteriales > CADCTP01 > CADCTP01. The sequence goes on from CAVSMA010000002.1 coordinate 297,299, forward strand.
GGGCTCGACCCGCGGGCCCGGCGACGGGTGTGGGCGTGCGTGCGCGACCTGACCGCCGCCGACACCGCGGTCGTGCTCACCACCCACTACCTGGACGAGGCCCAGCAGCTGGCGGACCGGGTGCTGGTGCTGGCCGGCGGCCGGCTGACCGCCGACGCGACCCCGGACGAGCTGCGCGCGCACGCCGCGGCGCCGACGATCCGGCTGCCGATGCCGCCGGTCGCGGCCGCCGAGCTGCCGGCGGCGCTCAAGGTCCACCTCGACGGCGGCGAGCTGGTGCTGCGCTCGGCCGACGTCGGCGCCGACCTGGCCGGGCTGCTCGACTGGGCCCGGCGCACCGGCGTCGACCTGTCCGGGCTGCAGGTCGGTCCGCCCAGCCTGGAGGAGGCGTACCTGGTGCTGACCGGGCACGTCGATCCAGTGCGGAGGGAGCGTCGCCGTGAACCCAGCCATGCCTGAGGTGCGGGCGCTGCGTGCGCACGTGCACTACCAGCTGCTGCTGCTGGTCCGCACCCCGCGAGCGGCGTTCGCCGGCCTGCTGCTCCCGCTCGGGTTGCTGCTGCTGCGCGGCGACGGCCATCCCGGCGTGGGTCTCGTCGCCGGTCTGACCGTGCTGGGTGCGCTGTCCACCGGCTATCTCACCCACGCCGCCGGGCTGGTCACCGCGCGGGAGAGCGGCGTGCTGCGCCGGTGGCGGGCCAGCCCGCTGCCGCCGTGGGCGTTCTTCGCCGGCCGGATGGTCGCGACCACGCTGGTCGCGGTGGGCGGCGCGGTGGCCACGCTGGCCGTGGCGGCCGTCGCGTACCACGTCGGTCCGGGGCCGGCCGGCGCGGTCGGCCTGCTCGCGGTGCTCGTCGCCGGCACGCTCTGCGTGGCCGCGCTGGGCACCGCGGCGACGGCCGCCGTCCCCACCGCGGACAGCGCGCAGCCGGTGCTGTCGCTGACCTTCTACCCGTTGGTGCTGCTGTCCGGCGCCCTCGGCGGCGCGGCCGGTGGATCCGGCCGGCTCGGCCAGGTGCTGGGCTGGCTGCCGGTCGAGCCGATGATCGACGCGGTCACCCGCGCGCTCCAGCAGGGCACCGGCGTGCTGCCGCCGGCCGGGGATCTGGCCGTCCTCGCCGGCTGGGCGGCGGTCGGGCTGATCGTCTCGCTGGTCAGCTTCCGCTGGCAGCCGAGCTGAGGCCGCCGGGGGACGCCGCGGGCGCGCCCGTGGCGTCGCCCGGGGCGTCACCCGGGGCGTCACCCGGGGCGGAGCTGCCTCCGCCGCTCGGGCCGGCCTCGTCGGCCGGGGCCGGCCGGCCCTCCGTCTGGGACTGCAGGGCGACCCACTGCGTCGCCTCGCGGCTGGTGAGGTCCTCGACGCGAAGTGCGAGCAGTGCGTCCGGGCGGTCGGCGTCGGCGTAGTCGCCGGCCCTGGCCGCCCACAGCGCCTTCTCGCGCTCCATCGCCGCGTTCGTCCACCGGTAGCGGACCCAGTTGTCGTGGAACCGGTAGAGCTGCTGGATGCCCTCGAGCACGACGACGAGGCCGCCGAGCGAGCCGGTGATCAGCTTGGGCAGGTCGAGGCCGGCGGCGACCGGTACGCCGGCGGCGAGCACGATCTGGGCGATCTTGATCCCGCAGTACCAGATGCGGGCCGTGGTCGCGTGCCGCTCGTACCACTGGATCTGGCGGTTCACCCGCCGAAGGACCTGCGCGTCGTCGGCCATGGCACCCCTCCCGATCCAGAGAAGCTACCGACTTCTCCCGGCCGCGCGGCACCGCCCCGTCGTCGCGGCAGCCGGCGTGATCCGCGGCACCGGCGGGAACACGACGGTGCCGAGCGTGGCTGCCGCGAATATGGAGCCCGTACGAACGGCGGGGAAGGACGGGTCGGTGGCCGGGCCGGACGCGGTGTCCGGCGCGCGGCGGCTGGTGGTCGGACTCAGCTGGGCGGCGGCCGCCTGGGGCCTGGCCTACGCGGCCTACCGCGGCTACTACGCCCTGGGCGGCACGGGGTTCCTGCCCGGCACGCCGGTGCCGGGCGGGCCGTTCCGCCGGATCAACGCTGCCGCCGCCGTGATCCTGCTCGTCGCGGCGATCCTGCCGGTCGCGGCGCTGCCGCTGTGGTCGCGCCGCCGGTGGCGGCCGCTGCTGCTCGCGGTGTGCTGGCTCGTGGCGGTGCTCGGCTGCGGACACGCCCTCATCGAGGGCACCCAACGAGTGCTGAGCCTGTCCGGCCGGCTCACCATCGACTACCCGGCCTCGGTGTGGGCCTCGATCGAACCGCGCGCCGCGGACCTGCAGGACCTGTTCTTCAACGAACCGTGGTTCCTGCTGGAGGGCCTCGCCTTCGGCGCTCTCGGCTGGCTCAACCTCCGCACCCGGCGCGACCGGCGGTGGTGGGTCGCGAGCGTGGTCGTCACCACCCTGGTCGCCCTGGCGATCGGCCTGCTCAGCGCCACCGGCCTGATCGGCCGGGTCGTCGTCGGCTGACCGGCTGGGGCTCGAAGCGGTCATGACTCGGCCACCTCCTCGCGGACCGGCAGGGGTGGCGACGCGGGGGCGGGTGCGGCCGGCAGCGAGAGCACCATCGTCAGCCCGCCGCCGGGGGTGTTCTCCGGTTCGAGGGTGCCGCCCATGGCTTCGGCGAGGCCGCGGGACAGCGCCAGCCCGAGGCCGACGCCGGTGGTGTTGTCGCGGTCGCCGAGCCGCTGGAACGGTACGAAGATCCGGTTCCACTCGGCCTCGGCGACGCCGGGACCGCGGTCGACGACGCGCAGCTCCACCCGGTTGCCGAAGGTGCTGCCGGACAGCAGCGGCGGGCGGCCGGCGGGGGAGTGCCGCAGCGCGTTGCCGAGCAGGTTGGCCAGGATCCGTTCGAGCAGGGCCGGCGTCGACGTGCAGCTCGGGCAGGTCGTCCGGGAGCCGGAGCCGGACGGCGCGGCTGGCCGGGCCGAGCTCGGCCAGCACGGCCGGCATCACGTCGTCGACGCCGACCGGTACCGGGTGCACGGCGAGCGCGCCGGCCTGCAGCCGGCTCATGTCGAGCAGGTTGTTCACCAGTCGGGTCAGCCGGTCAAGCGACTCGTCGGCGGTGGCCAGCAGCTCGGCCCGCTCGGCGTCCTTCCACGGCACGCCCTGGCTGCGCAGCGCGGTGACCGCCGCCTTGGCCGAGGCGAGCGGCGCGCGCAGGTCGTGGCTGACCGCGGCGAGCAGGGCGGTCCGGGTCCGGTCGGCCTCGGCGAGCGGGCCGGCCTCGGCGGCCGCGTCGGCGAGCCGCCGCTGCCGCAGCGCGACCGCGGCCTGGGCGGCGAACGCGGCCAGCACCCGGCGGTCCTCGGCCGGCAGCACCCGCCCGCGCAGCACCAGGGCCAGGTCGTCGATCGGCACCTCGGTGTCGCCCTCCTCCGGCCGCACGCACGGTGGGGTTCCCGAGGTGGCGACCACCCGCCAACCGGACCGCCGAGCGGCGGACCGGTTGCGGTCGGCGGCACCGGCCCGGGACGGTTGCCGCGCCGGATCGCCGTCCCGCTCCAGCAGGGTCGCCGAGGTCATCCCGAACGTCTCCCGGACCCGGTCGAGGATCGCCGGCAGCGCCCGCTCGCCGCGCAGCACGTCGCCGGCGGCGACCGAGAGCACCTCGGCCTCGGCGGTGGCCCTGGCTGCCTGGCCGGTACGCCGGGCCGCGAGGTCGACCACCGCGCTGACCATCAGGGCGACCGCGACGAACGCGGCCAGCGCGAACGCGTTGTTCCGCTCGGCGATGGTGAACTCGTGCAGCGGCGGGACGAAGTAGTAGTTGAGCAGCAGCGAGCCGCCGACCGCGGCGAGCACGGCCGGCCAGACCCCGCCGATGAGCGCGATGCCGACGATCGCGAGCAGGAGCAGCAGTACGTCGCTGGTGAGGTTCAGCGAGTCTCGGGCGGTGGCGAGCACGACGGTGAGCAGCGGCAGGAGCACGACCGCGCCGGCGAGGCCGAGCAGCTTCCGGCGCAGGGTGAGGCCGGCCGACAGCCGGGGCAGCCGGCGGCGGCCGCGACCCACCTTCTCGTGGGTGACCATGTGCACGTCGATCGACCCGGACTGCGCGGTCGTCCTGACGCCCGTCCCCGCCGCCAGGAGTTGGGCGAGCCGGCCGCGGCGGGAGGCGCCGAGGACGAGTTGGGTGGCGTTCTCGGCCCGGGCGAAGGTGAGCAGGGCGGTGGGGATGTCGTCGCCGATGACCTGGTGGTAGGTGCCGCCGAGGCTTTCGACCAGGGCCCGTTGCCGGGCCAGGGCGGCCGGGTTGCTGTCGGCCAGCCCGTCGGAGCGGGTGACGTGCACGGCGAGCAGGTCGGCGCCGGTGTTGCGGGCGGCGATGCGGGCGGCCCGGCGGATCAGGGTGTCGCCTTCGGGGCCGCCGGTCAGCGCGACGACGACGCGTTCGCGGGTTTCCCAGGTGGCGGCGATGTGGTGGTCGGCGCGGTAGCGGTCGAGTTGTTCCTCGACCGTGCCGGCCAGCCAGAGCAGGGCGAGCTCCCGCAACGCGGTCAGGTTACCGAGCCGGAAGTAGTTGCCCAGGGCGGCGTCGACGCGGTCGGCCGGGTAGATGTTGCCGTGGGCCATCCGCCGGCGCAGCGCCTCCGGGGCGATGTCGACCAGCTCGACCTGGTCGGCGGCCCGGACGACCTCGTCCGGGACGGTCTCCCGCTGCGGCACCCCGGTGATGGTCTGGACGACGTCGTTGAGCGAGTCCAGGTGCTGCACGTTGACGGTGGTCAGCACCTCGATCCCGGCCGCCAGCAGCTCCTCCACGTCCTGCCACCGCTTGCCGTTGCGGGACCCGGGGGCGTTGGTGTGGGCCAACTCGTCCACCACCACCACCAGCGGCCGGCGCGCGATCACCCCGTCCACGTCGAGCTCCTCGAACACCGCCCCCCGGTACGCCACCGCCGCGCGCGCCAGCACCTCCAGCCCCTCCAGCAGCGCCGCCGTCCTGGCCCGGCCGTGCGTCTCGACCAGCCCGACAACCACGTCGGTGCCGCGCTCCAGCCGCCGGTGCGCCTCGTTGAGCATCGCGTACGTCTTGCCGACCCCGGGCGCCGCCCCGAGGTAGACGCGGAGCTTGCCGCGGCCCGCCGGAGCCGGGACGGGGCTGCTCACGGCCCGACCGGAGCCGCGCGGTCGAGGGCCAGGTTGAGCTTGAGGACGTTGACGCCTGGTTCGCCGAGGAAGCCGAGGGACCGGCCGGCGGTGTTGTCCCGGACCAGCTGCTGCACCTGGGCGACCGGGAGGTTGCGGGCCTTCGCCACCCGGGCGACCTGCAGGTCGGCGTACGCCGGGCTGATCTGCGGGTCGAGCCCGCTGCCGCTGGCCGTGACGGCGTCCGCCGGCACGGCCGGGTCGGCCGGCGCGTTCCCGCGGATCGGCACGACCTGCCCGAGCGACAGGTCGTCGCCATAGGCGTGGCACTCCACCTTCACGCCCTGGTATGTCGCGACGAACGGGGTGTCCGGGCAGGGCTGGTCGAGGCTGACCACCCGGGTCACCGGCCCGGTGTAGCCGGGGCCGGCGTGGAACACGGCGAGCACCGCGCCCTTGCCGTCGGGTGTGCAGTACGGTCGCGAGCCGTCCACGCCCTCCAGCTGCCCGACGGCCAGGCTGCGGGAGCAGACCTCCGTCAGCAGGCTCGGCTTGCTCTCGTCGACGTCCGTGGTCGCCGGGTTGTCGAGGACGTCGACGATGCTCTCCGGGCCGAGGTTCGACGCCGAGGTCGCGGTCGGGTCGTACCCGTCGCCGGCCGCGGACGGGCGGGACTGGAAGTACTGCCGGAGCGGGTTGCCGTCCTTGTCGGTGAACGCCTGGCCGATCAGCGAGGAGCCGACGTCGCCGTTGGCGTCGGTGACGATCGAGCCGTCGGCGCGGGACTTGAGTCCGGGGAGCTGCGCGATCCCGGTCACCACGAGCGGGTAGGCGAGGCCGAGCAGCACGGTGAGCACGAGCAGGATGCGCAGGGCGGCCAGGTGCTGGCGCAGCCAGCCGGGCAGGCGGGTGGCCATGTCACGTCACTCCGGGGATGAACTGGATGAGCAGGTCGATGAGCTTGATGCCGATGAACGGGGCGATGAGCCCGCCGACGCCGTAGATGTAGAGGTTGCGGGAGAGCATCTTGGCCGCGCTGGCGGGCCGGTAGCGGACGCCGCGGAGCGCGAGCGGGATCAGCGCGATGATGATGAGCGCGTTGAAGATGATCGCGGACAGGATGGCCGAGGTGGGGCTCTCGAGCCGCATCACGTTGAGCGTGTCCAGGCCGGGGTAGATGGCCACGAACATCGCCGGGATGATCGCGAAATACTTCGCGACGTCATTGGCGATGGAGAACGTGGTCAGCGACCCGCGCGTGATGAGCAACTGCTTGCCGATCTCGACGATCTCGATGAGCTTGGTCGGGTCGGAGTCGAGGTCGACCATGTTGCCGGCCTCCTTGGCGGCCGACGTGCCGGTGTTCATGGCCACGCCGACGTCCGCCTGGGCCAGCGCCGGCGCGTCGTTGGTGCCGTCGCCGGTCATCGCGACGAGCTTGCCGCCCTGCTGCTCCCGCTTGATCAGCGCGAGCTTGTCCTCCGGGGTGGCCTCGGCGAGGAAGTCGTCCACGCCGGCCTCGTCGGCGATCGCCTTCGCGGTCAGCGGGTTGTCGCCGGTGATCATCACGGTGCGGATGCCCATCCGGCGCATCTCGTCGAACCGCTGCCGCATGCCCTGCTTGACCACGTCGGTGAGCTGGATGATGCCGAGCACCCGGGCGGTGCCCGCCGACCCGCTCGCCGACCACCAGCGGGGTGCCGCCGGAGCCGGAGATGCCGTCGACGAACTCGCCGGTCTGCGGCGGGATCGTGCCGCCGTGCTCGCGCACCCAGGCGATCACCGCGCTGGCCGCGCCCTTGCGCACCTGCCGGCCACCGTCCGCCGTGGACAGGTCCACACCGGACATCCGGGTCTGCGCGGTGAACGGCACGAACGTGGCGTGCCGTCAGCTCGCCCTGACTGCGCTCGCGCAGGCCGTACGTCTGCTTGGCGAACACGACGATCGAGCGGCCCTCGGGCGTCTCGTCGGCCATGCTGGACAGCTGCGCGGCGTCAGCCAGCTCCTCCTCCGAGACGCCGGACAGCGGGAGGAAGCCGGTCGCCTGCCGGTTACCGAGGGTGATCGTGCCGGTCTTGTCGAGCAGCAGCGTGTTCACGTCGCCGGCGGCCTCGACCGCGCGGCCGGACATGGCCAGCACGTTGCGCTGCACCAGCCGGTCCATCCCGGCGATGCCGATCGCCGACAGCAGCGCGCCGATCGTGGTCGGGATCAGGCAGACCAGCAGCGAGACCAGCACGATGCCGGTGACGCCGTTGCCGGTCAGCGTCTGGGTGTCGGGGATCGCCGGCTGCAGCTGCTTCGAGTAGACCGCCAGCGGCTGCAGGGTCGCGACCGCGAGCAGGAAGATGATCGTCAGCGCGGCGAGCAGGATGTTCAGCGCGATCTCGTTCGGCGTCTTCTGCCGGGACGCGCCTTCGACCAGCGCGATCATCCGGTCGATGAAGCTCTCCCCCGGCTTCTGGGTGATCTGCACGACGATCCGGTCGGACAGCACCCTGGTGCCGCCGGTGACCGACGAGCGGTCGCCCCCGGACTCCCGGATGACCGGGGCCGACTCGCCGGTGATCGCCGACTCGTCCACGCTGGCGATGCCCTCGACGACGTCGCCGTCGCCGGGGATGGTCTCGCCGGCCTCGACCACGACGACATCGCCCTGGCCGAGGTCGGGAGCCGGCACCGGCGACACGGTCACCGCGGCCGGGTCGTCGCCGGGCTGCCAGGCGGTCAGCCGGCGGGCGACGGTGTCGGTGCGGGCCCGGCGCAGTGCGTCGGCCTGGGCCTTGCCGCGACCCTCGGCGACCGCTTCGGCCAGGTTGGCGAACACGACCGTGAGCCAGAGCCAGACCGTGATCAGCCAGGCGAACACCGTCGGGTCCGCGATCGCGAGCACCGTGGTGAAGACGGCGCCGATCTCCACGATGAACATGACCGGGTTGCGCCACAGGGTGCGCGGGTCGAGCTTGCGCAGCGCACCTGGCAGCGACCGCCAGAGCTGGGCCGGGTCGAGCAGGCCGCCGGAGACCCGGCGGGGCGTCGCCGGCTCGGGTGTCCGCTGTGGACTGTCGAGCAGACGTGGTCATCAGTGGATGCCCTCCGCGAGCGGCCCGAGCGCGAGCGCCGGGAAGTACGTGAGTGCGACGACGACGAGCGTCACGCCGGTGAGCAGCCCGACGAACTGCGGGCGGTACGTCGGCAACGTGCCGGCCGACACCGGCACCGGCCGCTGCCGGGCCAGCGAGCCGGCCAGGCCGAGGACGACCACGATCGGCAGGAACCGGCCGACGAGCATGGCCAGCCCGAGTGCGGTGTTGTACCAGGCGGTGTCGACGGTGATGCCGGCGAACGCGGAGCCGTTGTTGTTGCCCGCCGAGGTGAACGCGTACAGCACCTCGGACAGGCCGTGCGCGCCGGTGTTGAGCATCCCGGCGCGTTGCCCGGGCAAGGACATGGCGATCCCGGTGCCGATCAGCACGACCAGCGGCGTGGTGAGCAGGTAGAGCGAGGCCAGCCGTATCTCCCGGGAGCCGATCTTCTTTCCCAGATACTCCGGTGTTCGCCCGATCATCAGCCCGGCCACGAACACGGTGATGATCGCGAGGACGAGGATGCCGTAGAGGCCGGATCCGGTGCCGCCGGGGGCGATCTCGCCCAGCATCATGGTGACCAGCAGCGTCGCCCCGCCGATGGACGTGTACGAGTCGTGGAACGAGTCGACCGAGCCGGTGGAGGTGCCGGTGGTGGCGGTCGCGTAGACGGCCGACTGCGGGACGCCGAAGCGAACGTCGGTGCCCTCGGAGGCAGCACCGACCGCGGTCGGCACGGTGCCGTGCGCTGCGCCCTGGGCCGCCTGGTTGACCGCGAGGCTGCCGACCAGGAGCACCGCCATCACCGCGACGATCGCCAGCCCCTGCCGCTTGTCCCCGACGAGCTTGCCGAAGGTGCGGGGCAGCGAGAAGCTGATCACCAGCAGCAGGAAGATCTCCAGCGCGTTGGTCCAGCTGGTCGGGTTCTCGAACGGGTGGGCCGCGTTGACGTTGTAGAAGCCGCCGCCGTTGGTGCCGAGCTCCTTGATCACCTCCTGGCTGGCCACCGGGCCGCCGGTGATCACCTGCTCGACGCCACCCAGCGTGGTCAGCGACAGGCCGTTGCGGAAGTTCTGCACCATGCCCGCGGCCACGAAGACGATCGCGCCGACGACGGCGATCGGCAGCAGGATCCGCACGCAGGTCCGGGTCAGGTCGACCCAGAAGTTGCCCAGCCGGTCGGTGCTCTTGCGGGCGAAGCCGCGGACCAGCACGATCGCGACGGCCATGCCGACCGCGGCCGAGGCGAAGTTCTGCACCGCGAGGCCGGCCATCTGGACCAGGTGCCCCATGGTCGACTCGCCCGAGTACGCCTGCCAGTTCGTGTTGGTGACGAAGGAGGCCGCGGTGTTGAACGCCAGCGCCGACGGGACGTTCGAGAAGCCGAGGTTGAGCGGCAGGTGCGACTGCACCCGCTGGAACAGGTAGAGGAACAGGACCGAGACCGCGGAGAAGGCGAGCACGCTGCGCGCGTACACGCCCCAGGTCTGCTCCCGGTCGGGATCGACGCCGACGAGCCGGTACATCGCGCGCTCGACTCTCAGGTGCCGGGAACTGGTGTAGACGCGGGCCATGTAGTCGCCGAACGGCACGTGCACGATCGCCAGCACGGCGACCAGCACGGCGATCATCACGACGGCCGCGGTGGTGGTGTTCATGTCAGAAGCGCTCCGGGAAGAGCAGGGCGAAGACGAGGAAGATCAGCAGTCCGGCGGACAGCACGAGGCCGGCCAGGTTCGCCGCGCTCACAGCCGCTCGACCCCCCGCAGCACGAGAGCCAACACGCAGAACACCGCGATGGTCAGCACGACGAAGATGACGTCGCTCATCGGAATCCATCCTCTGGACGTGGGTTTCGGGGGTTGGGGAACTGGCCGCGCGGCGGGAAGCCGCCGACGGTGTGGTCAGTCGCGTGCGGGCTGATGGTGCGCCGGACGGGTGGTGGTCCTCATCGCGCGGACATGCGACTCCGCCGGCGGTTCGGGACGGGCCCGATCCACGCCGCGGCGGGCGGCGCAGGCAAGGACAAGGGCGGCGCACAGGACCGTGGCCGCGCGGAGGTCGACGGCCGGGTGCCAGCCGAGCTGACCGTACGCGTCCTCGGCGAAGCCGTTCAGCGACAGCAGCGAGGCGGCGACCGCCACCAGGCCGACGGAGCCGGTGCTCTCGAAGCCGACCACGCCGACGACCAGCGCCAGCATGGCCACCTCCGCCGCGAGCTCCGTCCCGGAGCTCGCGTGGCCCGGGATGCCGCAGATCGCGACCGGCGCGACCAGAGCCGGGATCGCGAGGAACCCGCCCGGTCGCCGCGGGGCGATCTGCACCCGACCGTCATGCACCGTCCGCTCCTTCGCCAGCTGGGTATCTGTTCGCAGGCGAGGTTGCTCCTGACGCGGAGCCCCGGACAACGGTTCTCACGACACGCTAACGGCCCCTCCGCCATTTCTCACGGGCCGCTAACGGCCGCCGGGACGGTGTTAGAGGCGCGTGAGAAACGCTCGTCACGGCGTGAGCACCGTGTGATAGCCGCACCCGGTCCGGCGGCGCCGGGGCATCGTGACCGTATCGGGCCGCCGCGGCTCGCGGAGAGGGATCACGGTGGCGAGCGCACTTCGGTCGCGTGTGGACCGTCGTACTGTCCGGAGTGGACGATGACTGCGGTCACGCCGGCCAGCCGCGGCGTGCGCACCTGGCTGCTCGCCGGTGCCGACCAGCGGCCGACCCGGCAGCTCGGGCCGCACGCCAGCCCGCCGCCGCCGCACAAGCGGCACCGGTGGTGGCAGGTGATGTGCCTGACCGGCGTCGACTACTTCTCCACCCTGGGCTACCAGCCGGGCATCGCCGCGCTGGCCGCCGGCGTGCTCTCGCCGATCGCGACGCTGGTGCTGGTCGCGGTCACCCTGGCCGGCGCGCTGCCGGTGTACCGGCGGGTGGCCCGGGACAGCCCGCGCGGCGAGGGCTCGATCGCCATGCTGGAACGGTTGCTGCCGTTCTGGCGAGGCAAGCTGTTCGTGCTGGTGCTGCTGGGTTTCGCCGCGACCGACTTCCTCATCACGATGACGCTGTCGGCGGCCGACGCGACCGCGCACGTGGTGGAGAACCCGTTCGTCGGCACCGTGCTGCAGGGCCACCAGGTGGCCATCACGCTGCTGCTGCTCGCGCTGCTCGGGGCGGTGTTCCTGACGGGCTTCGCCGAGGCGATCGGCATCGCGGTCGCGCTGGTGGCCGTCTACCTCGCGCTCAACCTGGTCGTGGTCGTGGTGGCGCTGGGCCACGTGATCGGCCATCCGGTCGTGGTCGGCGACTGGACCACGGCGCTGACGGGGAAGTACACCGACCCGCTGGCGATGGTCGGGGTCGCGTTCCTGGTGTTCCCCAAGCTGGCATTGGGGCTGTCCGGGTTCGAGACCGGGGTCGCGGTGATGCCGCTGGTCCGGGGTGCCCGGACCGACACCGAGCAGAACCCCGCCGGCCGTATCGCCGGCGCCCGCCGGCTGCTCACCACCGCCGCGCTGATCATGAGCGCGTTCCTCGTCACGACCAGCTTCGTCACCACACTGCTCATCCCGGCCGACGAGTTCCAGCCGGGCGGCGCGGCGAACGGGCGGGCGCTGGCGTACCTGGCCCACGAATACCTGGGCGGCGCGTTCGGCACGGTCTACGACGTCTCGACGATCGCGATCCTCTGGTTCGCCGGGGCGTCGGCGATGGCCGGTCTGCTCAATCTCGTCCCGCGCTACCTGCCCCGGTACGGGATGGCGCCGGACTGGACCCGCGCCGTGCGCCCGCTGACGCTGGTCTTCACCGCGATCGCGTTCCTGGTCACCTGGTTGTTCGACGCGAACGTCGACGCGCAGGGCGGCGCGTACGCCACCGGGGTGCTGGTGCTCATCTCCTCCGCCGCGGTGGCCGTGACGCTGTCGTGCTGGCGGAGGAGGCAGCGCCGGTCGACCCTCGCCTTCGGCCTGATCGCCGCCGTGTTCGTCTACACCACCGGGGCGAACGTGGCCGAGCGGCCGGACGGCGTGAAGATCGGCGCCTGCTTCATCGCCGGGATCCTGCTGGTGTCGCTGGTCTCCCGGGTGCGGCGGGCGTTCGACCTGCGGGTGACCAGCGTGACGCTCGACCCGATGGCCGAGCTGTTCATCCGGGACACCGCCCGCCGGGAGATCACCCTGATCGCCAACGAGCCGGACTGCCGCGACCACACCGACTACCGGGCCAAGCTCGGGCAGGTCGTCAAGGACCAGCACCTGCCGGATGAGCACGACGTGATCTTCGTCGAGGTCACCGTCACCGACCCGTCGGACTTCGAGACCGACCTGCACGCCCGCGGGGAGATCCACCAGGACCAGCGGGTGCTCACGGTCGCCGGCTCGTCGGTGCCCAACACCCTCGCCGCACTGGTGCTGCACGTGCGCGACCTGACCGGCCGGCGCCCGCATCTCTACTTCGGCTGGACGGAGGGCAGCCCGGTCGCGAACTTCCTCCGCTACCTGGTGCTCGGCCAGGGCGAGGTCGCCCCGGTCACCCGGGAGATCCTGCGCCGCGCCGAGCCGGACCGGAGCCGGCGCCCGCACGTGCACGTCGGCTGAGGCGTCACGGGCACCACCCGCAGCCGGTCGCCGCGCCGGTCGGACTCCCGGTAGAGCGACTGGTCGAGCCGAGGCCGCCGTGCAGGACCAGGCAGACCGGACCGGACCCGACCTCGTCGTACCGGAGCGTGGTGCCGTTGATCGCCGCGGTGCTCATCGCGTCCTCCCGTCCGCCGGTCTCGACCGGAGGGAGCCAGATCGGACCTGGCCGCCCGCCAGACCGGATCGCGCGCCCATCGGGTGTCCCGACTGTGTCTCGACCGCGGAGGTGGACCATGACGATCGACAGGAGCCCGGAGGACGTGCTGGGGCAGCTGACCGCCGATCTGGGCGGCTCGCTGGGGACGGTGCTGACCGGCCTCGGCATCCGCTGCGGCCTGTGGGAGGCGCTCGCCGGCGCCGGGCCGCTGTCCGCGGCCGAGGTGGCCGGCCGCGCCGGCATCGTCGAGCCGTACGCGCGGGAGTGGCTGCGGGCCCAGGCCGCCGGCGGCTACCTCGACTACGACCCGGCGACCGACCGGTTCACGCTGCCGGAGCCGGTCGCGGTGGCGCTGCTGCAGGCGCCCGGCGGCGCGCTGGTGGATGCGTGCCTATCGATGTTCGCCTCGATGGGCGCCGGGTTCGCCGAGTTCGAGCAGGCGTTCCGGGCCGGCCAGGGGTACGGCTGGGACCGCCGCGACGCGACCTACTGGCAGGGCACGGACGGGCTGACCAGGGCGATGTTGCCGCCGGCGGTGCTGGCCGGCGCGGTCGAGCGGCTGCCCGGGATCGCCGACCGGCTGCTGGCCGGCGGCCGGGTCGCCGACGTCGGCTGCGGGTACGGGGCACCGACGATCATGCTCGCCCAGGCGTTCCCGGCGGCGCAGGTCACCGGGTTCGACTACCACGACGCGTCGGTGGCGGCCGCCCGCAAGGCGGCGGCCGAGGCCGGGGTCGGGCCGCGGGTCGGCTTCGAGGTCGCGGCCGCCGCCGAGCTGCCGGGTGGCGGGTACGACCTGATCACCTTCGTCGACTCGCTGCACGACCTCGGTGACCCGGTCGGCGCGCTCACCCGCGCCCGCGGTTCGCTCGCTCCCGGCGGTGCGGTGCTGCTGGTCGAGCCGCCCGGGGCGGACGGCGTGACCGGCAACCTCACCCCGGTGGGGCGGATGTTCTACGCGGTCTCGACGCTGGTCTGCACCCCGAACGCGCTGTCGCAGGGCAGCTCGGCGCTGGGCACGCTGGCCGGACCGGCCCGGCTCACCGAGACCGCGCACGCGGCCGGGTTCGGCACGGTGCGCCCGGTCGAGACCGACGCGCCGATGAACCTGATGCTCGAGCTGCGGGACTAGGTCCGGTCGCGGCACGATCGTGCTGTGGCGACGCTGGAGGGGCGTGCCGACGCGCTGCGCACCGCCCGGGCCGCGCTGGCGGCGGCGCTCGCCGGCGACGGCCGGCTGGTGCTCGTCGCCGGCGAGCCGGGCATCGGCAAGAGCGCGCTGCTCGGCGAGCTGGCCCGGGAGGCCGGCCAGCGCGGGGCGCTGGTGCTGGCCGCGGTCTGCTGGGACGGGCCGGCGGTGCCGGCGTACTGGCCGTGGATCCAGCTGCTGCGGGCGGCCAGGTCCGCGGGCGCCGAGCTGGGGGCGGCGGCCGACCTGGTCGAGCGGCCGGGGGCACCGGCGCCGGCACCGGCGCCGGCGATGGCGGCGGCTGATGCGCGGTTCCGGCTGGCCGAGTCGGTGGTGGCGGCGCTCGCCGGGCTGGCCGCGCGCCGCCCGCTGGTCCTCGTCGTCGACGACCTGCAGTGGGCCGACGAGCCGTCGCTGCGGCTGGTCGAGTTCGCCGCCGCCCACCTGCGGTACGCCCGGGTGCTGCTGCTCGGCGCCTACCGGGACACCGAGCTGGCGAGGCCGCCGACCGACCGGGGCACGGTCCTGCCGCTGTCCGGGCTCGACCCGGCCGGCGTGGCGGCGGTCGTCGCCGCGGTCACCGGGGAGCCGTCCGACCCGGAGCTGGCGGCGCGGCTGCACCGGCGTACCGGCGGCAACCCGTTCTTCGTCCGCGAGCTGGCCCGGCTCGGCTCCGCGGCGGCGGCGCCGGTGACCGTGCGGGACGCGCTGGAGCGGCGGCTGGCCCGGCTGTCCGCCCGGTGCGCCGAGCTGGTCACGGTCGCGGCGGTGGGCGGGCCGCGGATCCGGCCGGAGGTGCTCGGCCGGGTGCTGTCGGCCGGGTACGACGTCGGCGCGCTGGTCGACGAGGCGGTGCGGGCCAGGGTCCTGGTCGGTACGGCCGACGGGCCGCGGTTCGCGCACGACCTGTTCCGGGAGACCGCGGCCGACCTGCCGGCGGCCCGGGCGGAGCAGCTGCACGCGGGGATCGGGGCCGCGCTCGCCACGCTGCCCGGGGTGGAGCCGGGGGAGGTGGCCGCGCACCTGGTCGCCGGCCGGCCCACCCGGCCGGCCGCGGTCGCCGACGCGGTCGGCTGGTGCGAGCGGGCCGCGGTCGCGGCCAGCAGCAGGCTCGGCCACGCGGAGGCCGCCACCCATCTCGCGGCCGCCCTGACGCTGCCCGGCACCGGAGCGGGGGAGGGGCGGCGGTTGCTGGGGGAGCTGGCGGAGGCGCAGGACCGGGCCGGCGACACCGCGGCGGCGCGGGCGAGCTTCCGGCGGCTGGCCGCCGACGCCGCCGCGGCGGCGGACACGGCCGGACTGGTCCGGGCGGCGCTCGGCGTGCACCGGCTCGGCTCCCGGACGGCGGCGGAGTTCGCCGAATCGCTCGGCCTGCTGGCCGAGGCGGAGGCGGCATTGCCGGCGGCCGCCGACCGGGACCGCTGCGCCCTGCTCGCCGCCCGGGCCGGGGACCTGGTGCACGCCGGCTGGAACAGCGCCCCGGACGCGACCGCCGCCGGCGTGGCCGGCCGGGCGCTCGAGCTGGCCCGCCGGGTCGGCGACCCCGCCCTGCTGGCGACCGCGCTGCTCGCGGCGCACGACGCCCGCTGGCGGCCGGGCACCGCGGCGGACCGGCTGCCGATCGCCGACGAGATGGTCGAAGCGGCGGCCGGCGACCCCGAGCTACTGGCCCAGGCCGTGCTGCTGCGGGCGACCGCGCTGCTCGAGCTGGGCGACCCGGCCGCCCGGGCCGAGCTGCGGGCGTACGCGGAGGCGTCCGCCCGGCTCGGCCACGCCCGCGGCCGGCACGCGGCGCTGACCCGCGGCGCGACCGCCGCGCTGCTCGACGGCGACCTCGACGCCGCGGCCCGGCTCGCCGCCGAGGGTCTGGACCTCGGGCGGGCGATGGGTGCGCCGGAGGCGATGCCGGTCTTCCTCACGCTGCGCGCCGCGCTCGCCATCGCCGGCGGGCCGCCGCTGCCGGACGTGCCGGCGGCCATCCCGCCGGACGACCCGGCGTGGCCGGTGCGCCCGATCCTGGCCGCCGCCGCGGCCGCCGGCGCCGGCCGGGTCGCCGACGCCAGGGCCGCGCTGGCCGGCTGGCGGATGTCGGCGCTGCCCGAGCTGCACGACCTGGAGTGGGTGGTCGTCGCCGCCGTCGGGGTCACCGCCGCCGGCACCGAGCGGCAGCGGGCCGACTGCTACGCCCGGCTCGCCCCGTACGCGGGCTCGCACGTCGTGGTCGGCGGCTGCGCGGCGTACTACGGCCCGGTCGACCACCACCTCGGCCTGCTCGCCGCCGCACTGGGCCGCACGGCCGACGCCGCCGCCCACCGGCGGGCCGCGCTGGCCGCGAGCGAGCGGCTCGGCACGCCGGCCTGGACCGCCGCGATCGACGCGGTGGCGGGCGGTGCGCCGGGCCTCCCGCCGCCGGCTGCGCCGGCCGCGCCGGCCGTGCCTGCGGCCGTGCCTGCGGCCGTGCCTGCGCTGCCGGCCGTGCCGCCGGCCGCGCGGGCCGCGTTCCGGCGGGACGGCGAGACCTGGACGCTCGGGTACGCCGGCCGCGAGGTGCACCTTGCCGACGCCAAGGGACTGCACGACCTGGCTACGCTGCTGGCCAACCCCGGCGCCGAGGTCACGGCGTACCGGTTGTGGGGCGGCGGCCCGGGCGGGTCGCCGGGTGCGGACCCGGTGCTGGACGGGCGCGCCCGCGCGGCGTACCGGCGGCGGCTGGGGGAGCTGGACGAGCTGCTGGACGCGGCCGACGCCCGCGGCGACCCGGCGGCGTCAGATCGGGCCCGGGCCGAGCAGTCGGCGCTGCTGGCCGAGCTGGCGGCCGCGACCGGGCTCGGCGGCCGGCGGCGCCGGCTCGGCGACGAGGACGAGCGCGCCCGCAAGGCCGTCACCGCCCGGATCCGGGACGTGCTGCGGCGCATCCGTGCCGTCCACCCTGAACTGGCCGACCACCTCGACGCCTCGGTCTCCACTGGTACGGCCTGCCGCTACCTGCCGGCCGAGCCAACCAGCTGGCGCCTGAACTAGTTTCGCCCGATGGACCTGACGGTCGCGCTCACCGCCGATCTCGACCCGGCGCGGCTGCGGGCGGCCAGGGCGCTGCTGGACGCCGCCTTCGGCGGGTTCGCCGACGAGGACTGGGAGCACTGCCTCGGCGGCGTGCACGCGCTCGCCCTGGTCGACGGCGAGCTGGTCGGGCACGCGGCGCTGGTCCAGCGGCGGCTGCTGTACGGCGGGCGGGCCCTGCGGACCGGGTTTGTCGAGGGCGTCGGTGTCCGGGCGGACCAGCGCCGTCGCGGGCACGCCGGCGCGATGATGGCCGCGCTGGAGCGGATCGTGCGCGGCGGGCACGACCTCGGCGCGCTGAGCGCGTCGGACGCGGGCGCCGCCGTCTACACCGCCCGTGGCTGGCTGCCGTGGACCGGCCCGACGTTCGCGCTCACTCCGGACGGCGTCCGGCGTACGCCCGACGACGACGGCACCGTGCACGTCCTTCCGGTCACCGTGGCGCTCGACCGGACCGCCGCGCTCACCTGCGACTGGCGGGACGGCGACGTCTGGTAGCCGGCCCAACTCCCCTGCTGCGGGTGAGCCGCGGCGGCCGCCGGCCGGGAGATCCTCCGGAGGGGAGGGCTGCCATGGGTGCCGTGATCGGGGAGCTGCTTCCGCTGGCCGTCGGGATCGCGATCAGTCCGATCCCGATCATCGCGGTGATCCTCATGCTGCTGTCCCGCAAGGCGACCGCGACCAGCACCGGGTTCCTGCTCGGCTGGGTGGGCGGGATCGTCGTGGTCACCCTCGTCGTGCTGGCGCTGGTGGGGCTGGCCGGCGACACCGGCGGCGGCCAGCCGTCGACGCTGTCCTCGGTGATCAAGCTGGTGCTCGGCGTGCTGCTGATCCTGCTGGCGGTGCGGGAGTGGCGGGGCCGGCCGAAGGAGGGCGAGACCGGCACCATGCCGAAGTGGATGGATGCGATCGAGTCGTTCACCTTCGGCCGGGCGCTCGCGCTCGGCTTCGGGCTGTCCGGCGTCAACCCGAAGAACCTGCTGCTGTGCCTGGCTGCCGGCACCACGATCGGCGCAGCGCACCTGCCCGCCGGCCAGGTCGTGGTGGCGATGGTGATCTTCACGCTGGTCGCCGCCAGCACCGTCGCGGTCCCGGTCCTCGGGCACCTGGCGGCCAGGAACCGGATGGCCGCGCCGCTGGACCGGCTGCGGGCCTGGCTGACCCAGCACAACGCCGCGGTCATGGCGGTGCTGCTGCTCGTCATCGGCGCCGCGCTGATCGGGAAGGGCATCGCCGGGTTCTGAGCGCATCACCCCCAGAGGGTGAAGACCCGGCTTCCGCGTAAGGCCCAACCTGGGAAGACGGACGACACACCGGCGGGCGCGGAGGCGGGATGACGGGGCTGACGAGTACGGATCCACGCGGGTCAGGGACCGGGCCGGAGGGCATGGTCTGGATCCCGGGTGGCACCTTCGTGATGGGCTCCGACCACCACTACGCCGAGGAGGCACCGGCGCACCCGGTCACCGTCGACGGCTTCTGGATCGACCCGCACCCGGTGACCAACGCCGAGTTCGCGCGGTTCGTCCGGGCGACCGGGCACGTCACGGTGGCCGAGCGCCCGGCCGACCCGGCCCGCTACCCGGGTGCCCGGCCGGAGCTGCTGATGCCGGCCTCGTCGGTGTTCCGCAGCCCCGACCACCCGGTGCCGCTGACCGACCCGTACCAGTGGTGGACATACGTACCGGGCGCCGACTGGCGGCATCCCGACGGTCCCGGCAGCTCGGTCAAGCGCCGGCCGGATCACCCGGTCGTGCACGTCGCCTGGGCCGACGTCGAGGCGTATGCGGCCTGGGCCGGCAAGGCGGTGCCGAGCGAGGCCGAGTGGGAGTTCGCCGCGCGCGGCGGGTTGGACGGGGCCGAGTTCGCCTGGGGCGACGAGCTCACCCCGGCTGGCCGCTGGATGGCCAACACCTGGCAGGGAGACTTCCCGCTGCACAACACGGCGGAGGACGGGTACGTCGGGACCGCGCCGGTGGGTCGCTACCCGGCCAACGGCTACGGGCTGGTCGACATGATCGGCAACGTGTGGGAGTGGACCGCCGACTGGTTCCAGGCGCACGCCGAGATCTCGCACGCCTGCTGCACGGTGACCAACCCGCGTGGCGGGGACCGGGACCGCAGCGCCTACCCGCGCGACCCGGCCAGGATCCCGCGCCGGGTGATGAAGGGCGGCTCGCACCTGTGCGCGCCGAACTACTGCCGCCGCTACCGGCCCGCGGCCCGGATGGCCCAGCCGGTGGACACCTCGACCAGCCACCTCGGCTTCCGCCTGATCGTCCGTCCCGGCTAGCGAGCCCCGGAGCGCAGCTTCCTCGGGAAGAGCCTCAGCTGGGTCGACCGGCCGAGCAGGCCGAGCGCCAGCCACACGCCGAACGACAGCACGCCCTCCAGCGCGGTGTCCGGGTGGCGCAGGAACTCCAGCGTGCCCGGCGCGATCCGGCCGAGCCCGGCCAGCGCCAGCCCGGCGCCGCCCAGCGCGGTGACCCACATCAGGAACCGGGCCCGGTACCGCATGGCGAGAAAGCCCGACACGCCGGCGAACACGACGACCCAGACCACCGTCAGCAGCACCTTGTTCGAGCCGGTGACGAACAGCGAGAAGACCCTGGCCCCGATCACCCCGCCGGCGACCGCCCCGACGAAGAACGCGCCGAACCGGAAGACCAGCGACACCAGGATCCAGGCGGCGATCGCGCACCCGATCCCGACCAGGACGGTCGTCGTGGTGTTCGCGTCGAACACGCCGGAGATCAGCCAGCCGAGCGCGAAGCCGGATCCGAGCACCGCCAGGTGCAGCGAGCCGATCCCGAAGAAGCACAGCACGAGCCCGACCACGATGCCCACCACGCCGGTCATCCGGCAATGGTCGGGCGCTGCAGCGCGCGACGCCTCACACCCCAGGGGTGAGGCGCGGGACGTCGGGCCTGACACAAGATCGGCTGACGGAAGGGAGCCGCCATGCCCGACAAGCCGAACATCCTCGTCATCTGGGGCGACGACATCGGCATCACCAACCTCAGCTGCTACAGCGACGGGTTGATGGGCTACCGCACGCCGAACATCGACCGGATCGCCGACGAGGGCATGCGGTTCACCGACGCGTACGGAGAGCAGTCGTGCACGGCCGGGCGGGCGGCGTTCATCACCGGCCAGAGCGGCTACCGCACCGGCCTGACCAAGGTCGGCATCCCCGGCGCGACGATCGGGCTGCGGGCCGAGGACCCGACGATCGCCGACCTGCTGAAGAACCAGGGCTACGTGACCGGGCAGTTCGGCAAGAACCACCTCGGCGACCGGAACGAGTTCCTGCCCACGGTGCACGGCTTCGACGAGTTCTTCGGCAACCTCTACCACCTCAACGCGGAGGAGGAGCCGGAGCTGCCGGACTACCCGAACGAGCAGGAGTACCCGCACTTCCGGGACCGCTTCGGCCCTCGTGGCGTGCTGCACTGCTGGGCGACCGAGGAGGACGACGACACCGAGCACCCTCGCTGGGGCCGGGTGGGCAAGCAGCGCATCGAGGACACCGGGCCGCTGACCAAGAAGCGGATGGAGACCTGCGACGACGAGTTCGTGGCCGCGGCGAAGGACTGGATCCGCCGCCAGCGCGAGACCGACAGGCCGTTCTTCTGCTGGGTGAACACCACCCACATGCACCTGCGCACGCACACCAAGCCGGACAGCCTCGGCCAGTCCGGGCCGTGGCAGTCCCCGTACCACGACACGATGATCGACCACGACAAGCACGTCGGGGAGCTGCTCGACCTGCTCGACGAGCTCGGCATCGCCGGCGACACGTTCGTCTTGTACAGCACCGACAACGGCCCGCACGCGAACACCTGGCCGGACGGGGCGACCACGCCGTTCCGCAGCGAGAAGAACACCAACTGGGAGGGCGCCTTCCGGGTTCCGCTGCTCGTCCGGTGGCCCGGCAGGATCGAGGCCGGGGCTGTCTCCAACGAGATCGTGCAGCACCACGACTGGCTGCCGACGTTCCTGTCGATGGCCGGCGACCCGGACGTGATGGAGAAGCTGCAGGACGGGCACGAGGCCAACGGCACGCTGTTCAAGGTGCACATCGACGGCTACAACCTGCTGCCGTACCTGACCGGCGAGGCCGACACGAGCCCGCGCATCGGGTTCATCTACTTCGACGACGACGGCGATCTCGTCGCGCTGCGCTACCACAACTGGAAGATGGTGTTCATGGAGCAGCGGGCGCCGGGCACGCTGCGGGTGTGGGCCGAGCCGTTCGTCCCGCTCCGGATCCCGAAGCTCTACAACCTGCGTACCGATCCGTACGAGCGGGCCGACGTCACCTCGAACACCTACTACGACTGGTTCCTCGACCACGCCTACCTGGTGCTGGCCGCGCAGTCGATCGTGGTGCAGTTCCTGGAGACGTTCCGGAAGTTCCCGCCGCGGCAGAAGCCGGCCAGCTTCACGATCGACCAGGCGCTGGAGCGGATGCAGGATGCCGCGGTCGGGCACCACTGACGTCCTGGCCGAGCTTCCGTCCTGGCGCGACACGGCGGCCCGGGCCGCGATCACCCGCTTCGTCGAGCGGGTGACCGGACCGGGCGGCGTGCCGCCGGCCGAGCGCGTCGCCGTCTTCGACAACGACGGCACGCTCTGGCCGGAGAAACCGATGCCGATCCAGGCCGACTTCCTGCTGCGCCGGCTCGGCGAGCAGATCGCGACCGATCCGTCCCTTGTGGACCGACAGCCGTGGAAGGCCGTGGCCGCGCGGGACCATGCCTGGTTCGACGCTGCGATCACCGCGCACTACGAGGGCGACGACACCCGGCTGGACACGATGGCGGCCGGCCTGCTCGGCGCGTACGAGGGGACCTCGATCGAGGACTTCGAAGCGATCGCGGGCACGTTCCTGCGCGCCGAGAGGCACCCGACGCTGGGCCGGGCGTACGCCCGGACGGCGTTCGCGCCGATGGTCGAGCTGCTGGGCTACCTGGAGGCCAACGGGTTCACCAGCTACATCGCGACCGGTGGCGGCCGGGACTTCCTCCGGCCGGTCAGCCAGGAGATCTACGGCGTCCCGCCGGAGCGGGTCATCGGCAGCTCGGTCACGCTCGAGTACCGGGACGGCCGGATCGTCCACACGGCGGCGCTGGACGTCTTCGACGACGGGCCGGCCAAGCCGGTGCGGATCTGGAGCCGTGTCGGCCGCCGGCCGCTGCTGGCCGGTGGCAACGCGAACGGGGACGTGCCGATGCTGCACTGGGCCGCCGGCGCCGAGCCGCCCGGGCTCGCCCTGCTGCTGCGGCACGACGACGCCGAGCGCGAGTTCGACTACACCGCCGGCGCGGACGCCGCGCTCGCCGAGGCGGCCGAGCGCGGCTGGACCGTGGTCAGCGTCCGCGACGACTGGTCGAGGGTGTTCGCCGACTGACGCCGCCACCCGCGCCGGTCCCCGGCGGCGAGGACTAACGTCAGGGCCATGCGGACTCGGGGACGGCGCGTTCTCCTCAGCATCGCCGCGGTCGTGGTCTGGACGCTGGTCGCCCGCCGGCTGGGTTACCGGCTCGGCGCCAACACCGTCGTGCGCTGCCGCAGCGGCCACCTGTTCACCACCATCTGGATCCCGGGCGTGAAGCTCAAAGCGATCGACCTGCTCGTCGCCCGGGTCCAGTGGTGCCCGGTGGGCCGGCACTGGAGCCTGGTGACGCCGGTCCGGGACGTCGACCTGTCCGTGCAGGACCGGCTGTTCGCCGCGTCCCACCACGACGTGCGCATCCCCTGACCGGCGCCGGTGTACCTGGACCGCCTCCAGCACGAGCTGGTCATCGTCGCCGCGATCATCGCGATCGTCGGCGTGCTGCGGTTCGAGATGTACTGTCTGGACGACATCCTGCACGCCGAGTATGTCCGCGGGCTGACCCGGCCGGCCTGGATCGTGCTCTGCCTGCTGATGATCCCGATCGGCGGCATCCTCTACCTGTTCTACGGCCGCCCGCACTCCTGACCGGCCGGCAGGGCCGCCTTCTCGGCGAGCACCTGGCGCACCGTGCGCAGCGGGCCGACGCCGAGCGCGTCGGTCGTCGCCGTGGTGTCCCAGTCCGTCTCGGCCGTGGCCATGAACAGGTTCAGGCCCATGATGTTCGCGACCGACGGTGCGACCGGGGCCAGTGCCGCCCGCGCGACCCGGAACGCCCCGGCCGGCAGGCTCAGCACGCGTACCGGCCGGCCCAGCACCCGTTGGAACTCGGCGGCCACCTCGGTCCAGCTGAGGACCTCCGGGCCGCCGACGTCGACCACGCCGGTCAGCGGCGCGTCGATCCCGGCGACCAGGACGTCGGCGGCGTCGTGCACGGAGAGGAAGGCCTGCCGCCGGTCGGCCGGCCCGGGCAGCACCAGCCGGCCGCGGTCCTCGACGCTGCGCCCGGTCACCCGCCGGAACCGGGCCAGGAACGGGTACGGCCGGTGCAGCGTCGAGTTGACCTCGCCCCGGTCCGGGACCGAGCTGCCCACCAGCGCGAGCCAGACCTCGGTGAACGGCGCGAACCGGAGCGAGAGGTGGGACAGGCCGGTGCCGGCCAGCCGCCGCTCGACCACCCGCTTGAGCCGCAGGTCCGGCACGGTGACGTCCAGGTCCGAGGGCGGCACGCTGGCGAGCACGAACCGCCGGACACCGCCGGCGGCGGCCCGGTCGACCAGGCCGGCGTAGCCGCGGGCGAGCGCCGCCGTCGTCTCGCCGCGGCGGGTCGGCGCCACCCCGTTGGCCGTGGCCACCACCGCCTCGACCCCGTCCAGCGCGGCGTCGAGGCCGGCCGGCTCCCGCAGGTCGCCGTGCACCAGCTCGGCGCCGGTCAGCGCGTCCACCCCGCGGCCGGAGCGCACCAGCGCCCGCACCGGCCGGCCCTGCTTGGTGAGCTTCTGTACGACCAGCGTGCCGAGCTGGCCGCTCGCTCCGACGACGAGAATCATCCCGACCCCCCGGGTCCGGCACGACGATGCGACCAAGGGTCCCGCCGGCGGCGGGGAAGGTCCAGGGTCAGCGGCGCGGGGGCTCGTACCGGTTGAGGACCTCGGTCATCTCCTCGAACGTCGGCGGCTCCGGCAGCCGGGCGGACGCGGTGGAGAACGCCTGCAGCAGGTAGGCGATCAGCCGGGGCGAGGTCGTCGGCGCCAGGCCCGCGGTCGCGGTGACCACGCCGGCGTTGGCCATCAGCAGCATCGGGAAGTCGTGCGGGGAGAAGTCCCGGCGCAGCACGCCGGCGTCCTTGGCCTGATCCCCGACGTGGTTCGATCCAACTGCACAACCCGCTCCACATCACCGGGCCCTGTCCACGCCTCGCGGGGGAGCGCAACATGCGAGCATTGAACGTGCCTGCCGTCGGCGAGCACGAGCGGCTGTCCGACCTGCCCGTGCCCACTGTCACCGCGGGCACCGTGCTGGTCAGGGTCACCGCCGCCGGCCTCAACGTCGTCGACAACTTCGTCGCCATCGGCATGCTCGGCGGCCGGTGGCCGCGCGCGTTCCCGGTGGTCCTCGGCCGGGACGCGGCCGGGGTGGTCGTGGCCGTCGGCCGGGGGGTGACCCGCATCAGGGTCGGTGACGAGGTGGTCGGCACCGTGCCGCTCGCGCCGCCGATCCAGGCCGGCACGCTCGCCGAGTATGCGCTGATGCCGGCGGAGGCGGTGGCGGTCAAGCCGGCCGGGCTCGACTTCGTCAGCGCCGCCGCGCTCCCGTTCGCCGGCGCCCTCGCCACCGCCGCGGTCGACGCCGTGCGGCCGCGGCCGGGACGGACCGTGCTCGTCAACGGGGCCAGCGGCGGGGTCGGGTCGTACGCGATCCAGCTGGCCGCCGCCCGCGGCGCCGACGTGGTCGCCACCGGCACGCCCTGTGACGCCGACCGGCTGCGCCGGCTCGGCGCGACCACGGTGGTGGACTACACCGCCGCGCCGGTAGCCGAGCAGGTCCGCGCCGCGTACCCGGACGGCGTCGACGCGCTGATCGACCTGGTCGCGTACACGGCCCGGACGCTGCCGCTGGCCGCGGTCGCCAGCGGCGGCGTGGTCGCCAGCGGGCTGGGCGCCGCCGACGGCGAGGCGCTGGCCGCGGCCGGCCTCACCGGCGGCAACGTCCGCGCGAACGTCACCGCGGCGCTGATCGCCCGGCTCGCCGAGCAGGCCGCCGCGGGCACGCTGGCCGTCGAGGTGACCTCGGTGCTGCCGCTGGACCGGGCCACCGACGGCCTCCGCCAGCTGGCCAAGGGCGAGGCCCGCGGCAAGATCGTCGTCTCGATCGCCGGCTGACCTCCGCGACGGCAGCGGGGCTCACGCTCCCGACTTGGATTCTGTTGGGCTGCCGGGACGACAACCTTGACCTTGCCGGAAGCTAACCGCAAGAACCGCGCCGGTGATCCGGTCCGCGGCGGAGGCAGGCTGGAGGTGGCGCCGCCGAGACAGGAGGAGGTGGCGGGCGATGAGCGCGGTGAACTGCCCCATGTGCGAGTTGCGGTTCCCGTCCCGGAACGAGCGGGACTGGCACCTGCGCAACGAACACGAGCACATGCACGTCCACAGGCCGGCCGACCGGACCGAGATCTGGTGGCGGCGCAGCTCGCGCGACGTCCACCAGCAGGAGCGGCCGCCGACCGGCTAGGCACGTCGGCCCACTGCCCGGCGGCGCCGGCATCCACCGCCACACGCCCCGGCCGGCTCACGGCGGCAGCAGCCCGACGACCCGCTCGGCGACGGCGGCGGGCCCGATGTCGGCCATGCACGCCGGCTCGACCGGCGAGAGCCGGCAGTCGGCGTGCCACCAGCAGCGCTGTTCGGTGATCGAGGTGGGCCGCCGGTGCGGGCAGCCGGGTAGGCCCCGCAGCTCGGCGCCCTCGCCGAGGCCGTACCGGCCGGCCGGGGTCGGGCCGAACAACGCGACCGTGGCCGCGCCGGCCGCGGCCGCCAGCCGCAGCGGGCCGGTGTCGGCGCCGACCACGACGCCGCCGCGCCGGCCGACGGCGGCGAGCAGCGCGGCGAGGCGCCGCAGCGACCCGCTGGTGAGGGCGGGCACGAACGGGTTCCTGCCGGTGGCGAGCACCGGGTGGCCGCGGCCGGCGAGCAGGTCGCGCAGCGCGGCCCAGTGCCGGCCGGGCCACCGCTTGACCGCCATCCCGGCGTCCGGGACCAGCACCACCGGCGGCCGGAGGGTCGGCGGCAGCCGGGCGGCCAGCGCCGTCGGCGTACCGGTTCTCGGCGCTGCCGGGCCTGCTGCCGCTGCGGGCTCGAGTGCCTGGACCTGGCGCCCGAGCGGGTGGCCCGGGAGGCGTTGCGGCTGGCCGGTCAGTGCGTGCCGTCCGGCGCCGGGACGCGGGACCGGATCCGGTCGATGATGGCCGACGTCGACCGGTCCGGAACGTAGCCGAGCGTGCGGACCTCGCCGTGCAGGCGGCGCACCAGCGGCGCCTCCGGGACGAGGTCGGGAGGGTAGTCGCCGCCCTTGACGTACACGTCCGGGCGGATCGCCTCGATCAGCGCGGCCGGCGAGTCCTCCTCGAACACGACCACGTGGTCGACGCAGGCCAGCGCGGCCAGCACCGCGACCCGGTCCTCGACGTGGTTGACCGGCCGCTGCGGTCCTTTCAGCCGGCGCACGCTCTGGTCCGAGTTGACCGCGACGATCAGCACGTCGCCGAGCTCGCGGGCCTGGGCCAGGTAGCCGACGTGGCCGCGGTGCAGCACGTCGAAGCAGCCGTTGGTGAACACGATCCGGGCGCCGCGCTCGCGGTGCCGCCGGACGATGCCCACCAGCTCGGCGGCGTCGACGGCGGCGGGATCGGCCGGTCCCGGGCGCACCGCACCGAGCAGCGCGGCCCGGCTGCACACGCAGGTCCCCGGCTCGCCCAGGGTGGCGAGGGCGGCCAGCTGGGCAAGCTCGGCCGCGACCGGCACGTCGGCACCGACCGCGACCGCGAGCAGCATCGCGGCCAGGTAGGCGTCGCCGGCGCCGACGCAGTGGCTGGGCGGCGCCGGCCGGCTCCCGGTCCGGTAGCTGCCGTCGGCGGTGAGCACGACCGCGCCGGAGACGTCGAGGGTGACGGCCGCGGTCCGGGCGCCGGTCTCCCGCAGCAGCGCCGGCCCGCCGGACACCGCCGCCGTGTCCCGGGCGTCCTCCGGCCCGGCGGCGGCGCCGAGCAGCGGCCGGGCCTCGGCGTAGCTCGGGGTGACCACGTCCGGGGCGAGGCCGGCCCACCGGTCCAGCTCATGGGCGTCGAGCGCGACCAGCGCGAACGCGTCCCGGTGGGCGAGCAGCCAGTCGCGGACCCGCTCGTCCAGCGCGCCGAGCCCGTAGTCACAGATCGCCAGCGCCGGTGCCGGGCCGGCGGCCAGCACCCGCTCCAGCTCGGCGACGACGTCATCGGCCGCGGCCGCCGGCGGGACCGGACCGGACCGCTCCTCCTCGCAGAGCAGGATCTGGTCGACCGCCACGACCCTGCGCTTGGTCGGGGTGCGGTACCCCGGCACGACGACGGTGCGGTCGGTCACTCCGGCCGCCACGAGCGTGGCGCTGACCCGCTCGCCGGCCGGGTCGTCGCCGCGCGGGGCGACCAGCGTGGGCCGGGCACCGAGCGCGGCGAGGTTGACCGCGGTGTTGCCGGCGCCGCCGGCCGCGTCCTCCTGCCGGCGGAGCGTGACCACCGGGGCCGGCGCCTCCCGGGACAGCCGGTGCGGCTCGGTGAACCGCCACTCGTCGAGCATCACGTCGCCGACGACGAGCACGGGCCGGCCGAGCCACCGCTGCACGGTCCCGGCGAGGCCGTCCGAGGGGGGCCGGAACTGCGTCATGGCCGGCCCTGTGCCCCAGCCGTACGGGGCCAAACGTTCCTCCCGGCGGATCGCAACCGGGTGTGACCGCGCACCCCGCGGGTACGTCGCGGCAGTGATCGAACGCTCGACGGGACAGACTCGACGACCCCTCGCCGTTGCGCACCGCGGCCGGGCTGGTGATCGACGCCCTGGGCAGCCGGGTGCGGCAGTTCACCGAGCCGGTCGACCTGCCGGCCGGCACCCGACCCGCGGCTGCTCGAGGTCAGCTCGTTCTACCGGTGCGACCGTGACGGCGGGATCGAGTGCGTCGCCAAGCAGTTGTGGGACGGCGACTGGGGCCGCCCGGCCGGCCTCGGCTGCTTCTACTCGATGCTGACGAAGATGCTCTGGCCGTCCGGGGAGGGCAACGAGGGCAAGGTCATGGGCCTGGCGCCGTTCGGCGACCCGGACGCGCTCGGCCTGCCGGAGCTCGACGTCCGCGGCCACGAGGTGCACATCCCGGACGGCAGGCTAGGTATTCGTCCGGCCCGTCGCCGAACACGTCGCCGTCGCGCAGCCCGGTCCCGGCGTAGACCCAGCAGCCGGCGTGCTGCACCCGGTAGCCGACCGGACCGGGTGGTCGGTGCGGTCCCGCTCACCGCCGTGCCGGAAGCTGACCCCGATCATCGCGTTCTCCGGCCGGCCGAGCTCGTGCCAGAACCCGACCAGGGCGAAGGTCACCTCGTCCGTGAACACCACCCGCCACCAGGCCGTGTTGCCGCCGAAGAAGGCCGCGTTGCCGCCGGCCGCGGTGAAGCCCTCGACCGCGTCCCGCATCGCGTCGTTCACGCCGGCCCCTGGGGCGCCGGGAACAGCAGCTCCCACGCCTCCACCCGCCGGTCGGTGACCGTCGTCGGCGACTCGAGGTGGTACGCGCCGCTGGGCACGATCCCGGCCCCGCCGTACCGGCGCATCACCGCGAGCTGGGCCGCCGCGTCCTCGCCCGCGTGGTCCGGCGGCAGCCGGCGCCAGAAGGCGAACCCGCCCGCCTCGAGCAGCTTGGCCCGGTCGTAGAGGACGCAGCCGCCGACCCAGGAGACCTTGTATGCCCGCCACTCGTCCGGCCGCAGCCCGAGACCGGCGGTGACGTGCAGCAGGTTGGCCGCGGAGTGCAGGTGCACCCGCTCCCACTCGTCGCTGCCTGGCTCGGGCGACTCCGGTTCCGGCGGCCCGGTCCACTCCTCGTACCGCCCGTGCGTGTCCGGCCGGACGTCCTCGGCGTACGACAGGCCGTGCAGCGCGTTGCCGACGAACCCGCAGCCGAGCCGGCGGATCGCGGCCACCAGCCGGTCCAGCGCGCCGGGCTCCAGCCAGACGTCGTCGTCCAGGCAAAGCACGTACCGGGCGGCGGACTGGGCCAGCAGGAAGTCGCGCTGCTCGGCCAGCCCGCGGCGGGGCAGCCGGCGGGTGAGCAGCACCGGGTGGCCGCGGTGGCGAAGGATCCGGACCACCGCGGCGACGGCGGGATGAGCCCAGTCCGGGTCGCCGTCGGACTGGTCGCTGACCGCCACCCCGAAGTCGATCCCGGACTGCGCCGCCAGCCCGGTCAGCGTGACCGCCAGCTCGGCGGCCCGGTCCCGGGTCGGCACGAGCACGTCGACCTCCCGCTCGGCCCGGAACTCCGCCGGCCGGCCGGGTTCGAGCGGCCGCGAGGTCACCGCCGCGGCCCGGCGGCGAGACCACCGCGGCCGGGCGCACACGGGACCGGTGCGGCCATACCGGGGGAGTGCCCGGGTCCGCCCGGGTCATGCCACCCGAGCGGGCGTCAGCGCGCCGCGGACCGGACCGGCGGGCCGGCCCGGTCGGCTTCGGCCCGCGGGTCGCCGGTCAGCAGCGGGGAGTGCGACAGGACGGTCACGCCCACGACGACCAGCGCGGCCCCGACCCCCAGCCAGGCCAGTCGAGCCGGGTCGCCGGGCAGCGGCTCGGCGAAGGCGACGATCGCGATCGCGGTGCCGACCACCGGGTTGGCGACGATCATCGCGGTCGCCGCGACCGGCAGCCGGCCGGATGCGAACGCCACCTGCTGCAGCAGCACGCCGAGCACGCTGACGACCGCGAGCGCGTACCCGGGCCAGTCGGTCGCGGTGGCGGCGACGCCGCGGGAGACCAGGTCGTCCGAGGTCAGCTTGACCAGCGAGGCGCTGGCGGCGAACGACGCGCCGGCCGCGCAGGCGAGCAGCGTGGCCCGCAGCGGTCCGCTGCGAAGGCCCGCCAGCACGCTCAGCCCGACCACGGCCGCAAGCAGCATCAGCAAGATGAACAGGAACCGGTCGCGGTGTGGGGAGGCCGCTCCGTGCGTCGCGCCGCGCGCCGCGAGGAACAGGATGAGTCCGGCGACGATGAACCCGCCGCCGAGCCAGTCCCTGGCCTTCGGGCTCCACGGCCGGCCGAGCGTGGATAGCGGGAGCGTGAACAGCAGGCTGGTGACCTGCAGCGCCTGCACCACCGAGACCGAGCCGAGGTGCAGCGCCGCCGCCTGCACGAAGTACGCGGTGGTACCGACCGCCCAGCCCAGGAACCAGATCCGGTCGTGGGTCAGCCGGCGCAGCGTGCGCACCGCGGACCGGCCGGCCGCGGCCAGCTGCCGGGACGCGCCGAGCGGGGACCCGTCCGGCTCGCCGGCCACCGTCCGCGCCGCCGCCCGCTGCTCCAGGAAGTCGGACAGGGCGTAGAAGAACGCCGCGACCAGCGACAGCGGGATGACGATCGCCAGCACTCGATCAGCCCCCCGCGCCCTGTCTCCGTCTCAGCACGCGTCCTCCACCTGCGCCTCGGCGCCGGAGAGCACCCTGGCCAGCGACCGCACGGAGGACGGCCAGGTCCAGGCTTCGGCGACCCAGCGTCGCCCGGCCCGGCCCATCGCCCTCGCCCGGTCCGGGTCGAGCAGCAGCTCGACCAGCGCCGCGGACAGCTCGGCCGGGTCCTCGGCCCGGACCAGCAGGCCGGTGCGGCCCTCCCGGACCGCGTCGCCGGTGCCGCCGGACCGGCCGACGACCACCGGCAGCCCGGCCGCGGACGCCTCCAGGATCGCCAGCCCGAGTCCCTCGGTCTGCAGGCCGCCGCGATCGTCCCGGCACGGCAGCACGAACACGTCCGCGCCGGCCAGCGCGGCGGCCAGCTCCGGCCGCGGCAGGTAGCCGGTCAGCCGCACCGAGCCGCGCAGCGACGGCGCGGTGGCGGCGCGGGACAGCCGGTCGAGCATCGGGCCGACGCCGACCAGCACCAGCCGGGCGTCCGGCACCGCGGCGAGCACCCGGGGCCACGCCTCCAGCAGGACGTCCTGGCCCTTGCGGCGGACCAGCCGGGAAACGCTGATGACCGTCGGCGGCCCGGTCGGGTGGGCCGGCGGCGTCGCCGGGTGGAACAGGTCGACGTCGACGCCGCCGGCGAGCTGGCGCAGGATCTCCGGCCGGTCGAGCACCGGCGCGAGCCGCCGGCCGGTGTGCGGGGTCAGGTACGTCAGCACGTCCAGCCAGCGGGCGGCGCGCCGGATCGCCTCCCGGGTCGGCCTGACCCGCAGCCAGCCGAGCTCCTGCCCGTGCGACGAGGCGACGACCCGGTCGAGACCGGCCCGCCGCACCAGCGGGACGTACATGCCGATCGGCGCCAGCGCGGGGATCCAGCCGGCGCTCGCACCGGCGTCCGCGACGATCCGGCGCAGGTCGCGGGTGAGCAGGTAGCCCCGCCGGCGGATCACCGGGAACGGCAGTCTCCGGTCGAACGCCCGGGCCCCGCTCTGGTGCGGCGCGACCACGGCCACCCGGTCCGGCGGCAGCCGGCGGACCAGCTCCCAGGTGAAGGTCTGCACGCCACCGGGCTCGGGCGGGAAATGACCCGTCACCACCACCGTGCGCGGCACGTCCGCGCTCGTCACCGGCCCCAGCACGGGGAAGGTTGTGCCCGCCATCCCGTCTCACACCCGTCTCGCACCCACGCCCCGGGACCATGATCCCACCATCGCCGACCCGCCTCGACGAGCCCGCCTCCCGGCCCGCTCCCGGCCCGCTCCCGGATGGCTCCCGGCCCGCTCCCGGATGGCTCCCGGCCCGCTCCCGGCCGGCTCCTGGCCGGGAGGCTGATCCGGTCAGGACGTCAGCGGTGGGCGGCTGCCGAGCGGCGGCAGCGGGGCGCGCACGTCGGCCGCGGCCGCGGCGAGCAGGTCGGCGATGTCGACGGCGAGCCCCGCCACGGTGGTCGCGGTCAGCTGCCGGGCGTTGTAGTCGATCGTCGCCAGCACGTCGGTGCCCGGCCCGGAGTCGACGACCGTGCAGACCAGCATCTCGCCGTGCCAGGCCGCTGCCGGCACGTCGATCTCGACGTCCCGCGGCAGCACGTCGGTGTCGACGGCGACGCCGGGGAACCGGGCCAGCTCCGGCGGCGGCGCCATGTTGAGCCAGATCTCCGCGGCGCCCACGCCGGCCCGGCGGGCGACCAGCGGCCACGGCGCGTCCTGCCGGGTGCCGGCCGCGACCACGCCGGCCCGGACCCGGTCCAGCAGCTGCGCGAACGTGCCGCCGGCCGGCACGGCCGTGCGCACCACGACCGGGTTGGCGACCATGCCGACAAGCCGCCGGTGCTCCGGCCGGCTCCGGCCGGCGACCATGCTGGCGACCGCCACGTCGCCGGTCGCGCTCCGCTGCGCCAGCGCCCCGGTCAGCGCGGTCAGCAGGGTGAGGAACATCGTCGTCGGCAGCCGGCGCAGCCGGTCGGCCACCGCCGCCGGCACGGTCAACCGGTAACGGACGCCGGTGTAGCCGGACCCGTCCCCGGGCACCGCGGCGGCCAGCCCGAGCGCGCCGGGGTCGAGCCGGCCGGCCCACCAGTCGAGCTGGCCGTCGTATTCGCCGGCGGCTGCGGCGGCCCGCTGCGCGGCGGCGAAGTCCCGGTAGCGCAGCGGCAGCTCCGGCAGCCGCACCGGCCGCCCGGTCACCGCGCCGGCGTACGAAGCGGCGAGCTCGGACCGCAGCAGGCCGCTCGACCAGCCGTCGCAGACCGCGTGGTCGACGGTGACGAGCAGGTAGGTGTCCTGGTCGCCGGCCCGGACCAGCTCGCCGCGCAGCAGCGGGCCGCGAGTGTGGTCGAGCGCCAGCGCGTGCTGCGCCCGCACCAGGCGGTCGAGCTCGGTGGCCCGCAGCGTGGCCGACTGCCGGCGCAGGTCGGACACACCGACCTCCGGTCGCCGCGGCCGGTGCACGACCTGGACCGCCTGCCCGTCCCGGATGGCATGGGTGGTGCGCAGCACCTCGTGCCGGCGGACCACGTCCCCCAGCGCGGCCAGCAGCGCGCCGGGGTCGAGCCGGCCGGTGAACCGCCAGAACAGGTGCACGTTCCAGCCCGGGTTGGGATGCCGCAGCTTCGCCGCGGCCATCCACTCCTGCTGGTACGACTGCGGGGCCACCGCGACCGCGCCACGTGCTCCGGCCGCACCGGCGCCGGTGCCCGCGCCGTCCGGAGCGGTGTCCGCCAGACCGGTCACTCCCGTCGCCTCCCGCGGTGGGGGTCGCACCGCTGTCGACCCGTGCTCAAACACCTCACCACGGTTGACACACGTCGAGCAACGGACAACTCGGCCTGACGGGTGCGATCACTCGCCGGTGCGGCCGTCGATCCGCTCGCGCAGGATGTCCGCGTGCCCGTTGTGCCGGGCGTACTCGCCGACCAGCTTCTGCAGGTTCCAGCGGACGCTGTAGCCGTTGCCGCCGACCGAGTCGAGCCCGCCGTGCGCGTGGATCCGCTCGTCGGTGGCCCGCTTCTCCCGTTCCCACGCGGCCATCGACTCCTCGGCCATCGACGCGTCGACGTCGATGTCCCACTCCGGCCCGCCGTCGGTGTAGTCGCCCCAGACCCACTCCAGCGTCGCCTTCGGGCCGAGCGCCCAGACGCCGTACACGCGCTCCATCTCGGTGAGGTGGCGGACCAGGCCGAGCAGCGACAGCGCGGACGGCGGGGCCGACCGGATCGCCAGCTGGTTCGGGTCGAGGTCCTCGCAGTTGGCCTCGAGCGCGTTGCGGTGGAAGGCCAGCCAGCCGAGCAGGATGCTGCGCTCGTCCCCGTCGGCGGGTTCGGGCACGCGGTGCAGACTCATGCCGAAGGAGCATGGCACGGACCCGCGGCGGTCAGCTCGCCGGGGGCTCGGCCGCCGGCCACGGCGCCGCGGCGATCCGGTCGAGCGTGGTCGGCCGGCCGTAGTGCCAGCCCTGCGCGGTGTCCGCGCCGAACTCGCGCAGGCAGCGGGCCTGCGCCGCGGTCTCCACCGCTTCCGCGGTGACGGTCAGGTCGAGGCCGTGGGCGAGCTGGACGAGCATGCTGACCAGGTGTAGGTCGGCTGGGTCGGCGCTGGCCGGGTCGCGCAGGTTGGCCAGGAACTCGCCGGCCAGCTTGAGCTCGTGCACCGGCAGCCGGCGCAGGTAGGCGAGGTTGGAATAGCCGGTGCCGAAGTCGTCGATCGCGATGCGGACGCCGAGCTCGGCGAGCTTGCGCAGCACCGCCGGCGGCCCGGCCGGGTCGGCGGTCATCACCGCGTGCTCGGTCACCTCCAGCTGGAGCCGGTCCGGCGGCAGGCCGCTGTCCGCGAGTGCCCGGGTCACGTCCTCGACCAGCCCGGGATGCTGCAGCTGGCGGACCGCGATGTTGACGCTCAGCAGCAGTCCCGGCAGCGCGTCCCGGTACGCCGCCGCGGTGCGGCAGGCCTCGGCCAGGATCCACCGGCCCAGCGGCAGGATCGCGCCGGTCTGCTCGGCCAGCGTGATGAACCGGTCCGGGCCGAGCGTCCCGAACCGCGGGTGCTGCCAGCGCAGCAGCGCCTCGACCCCGTGCAGCTGGCCGTCCGCGAGCCGGACCAGCGGCTGGTAGAGCACGGTGAACTCGCCGCGGTCGAGCGCGCCGGGCAGCGTCGCGGCCAGCGTGTAGAGGGTGAGCTGGGTGGCGTTGCGGTCCGGGTCGTGGAACACCACCCGCCCGCTGCCCTCGGCCTTGGCCTGCTGCAGGGTGATGTCCGCGGCCCGGATCAGGTCGGCCGGGGTGGAGTGCCCGGCTGGCGCGTCGACCGCGCCGATGCTCGCGGTCACCGCCAGCTGGTAGCCGTCGATCGTGACCGGCACGGCGACCGCGTCCAGCACGGCGCGGGCCAGCTGGTCCAGCTCGTCCGGCTCGGTGTGCCGGGTCAGCACGACGAACTCGTCCCCGCCGAGCCTCGCCACCAGCGCGCTGCTCCCCGCCCCGGCCACCGCGCCGGTGAGCCGGTCGGCGACGGCGGTGAGCAGCCGGTCGCCGACGGTGTGGCCGAGCGAGTCGTTGATCACCTTGAAGCTGTCCAGGTCGAGCAGGCAGAGCCCGACCCGGGCGCCCGGGGTCGGATCGGCCAGCGCGTTGGCCAGCCGGCTGAGGAACAGCGAGCGGTTGGCCAGGTCGGTGAGCGGGTCGTGGGTCGCCTCGTACGCGAGCCGCTCGGTCAGCCGGTGCCGGTCGGTGACGTCCTCGATGATCGCGGCCTGGAACCGCGGGTCGCCGTCCGGGCCGCGGATCAGCGAGACGGTCAGCTGGGTCCAGATCGTCGCCCCGTCGGCGCGGAAGAACCGCTTCTCCGCCCGGAACGACTCGCGCCGCCCCTCGACCAGCTCGCGGTAGTCGTCCCAGACCGACGCGGCGTCCTCGGGGTGCAGGAACTCGGCGACCGTGCGCCGGCGGAACTCCTCCGCCGGGTAGCCGAGCATGTCCACCAGGGCCGGGTTGACCTCGAGGATGTTGCCGCCGACGTCGCCGATGCCGATCCCGACCGCGGCGTCGGTGAACACCGCCCGGAACCGTGCCTCGCTGGCCTGCAGCGCCGCCCTGGCCCGGTCGCGCGCGTGCAGCGCGGCCATCCGGATCTGCTCCTGCTCGGACAGCACGACCCCGAGCAGGGCCCGGGTGTAGCCGGCGGCGACCGCGCCGGACAGCAGCGGCAGCCGCGGGTCCTCGGCGGTGCCCACCACCTGCCGGCCGAGCAGGGCCACCGTCCGGTCCATCGCGGCCGAGTCGGTGAAGTGGGCGTCGACCAGGGCCTGGCCGATCTGCTCGCCGGTGGCGGCGATGTCCGCGCCCGGGTCGTCGGCCGCGGCGGCGACCGTGTCGGCCAGCCGGCGGGTCAGCTGCCTGAGCTCCGGCCGGCCGAGCGCGACGAAGCTGGTGCCCTGCAGCGCCTCCGCCCAGGCCCGGGCCAGCTCGTCCCGCGCCGGAGCGTCCCACCGCGTGCCGGTCACCCGCAGGTCACGGCTTGCGCCCCACCCCGGCCAGGCCGGGCATCCGCTCCGGTCGGTCGAGCTCGGGGCTGCCCGACTCCGGCCGCCACTGCGGCAGGTACACCAGGCCCGGCTCGACCAGCTCCCAGCCGTCGAACAGCCGCTCGACCTGCTCGCGCGTGCGCATCGTCATCGGCGTCGCGGTGCGCTGGTAGAGCCCGCGGTGCTCGGCCGCGCGGTCGGCCCGCTCACCGGCCGTCGCGTGCGAGAGGGCCAGGTAGCTGCCGGACGACACCGCCTCCCGGAACCGGGCGACCAGCCTGGCCGGGT
Source organism: uncultured Actinomycetota bacterium (assembly GCA_963728945.1). Lineage (GTDB taxonomy): Bacteria > Actinomycetota > Actinomycetes > Mycobacteriales > CADCTP01 > CADCTP01. The sequence continues at coordinate 333,917 of CAVSMA010000002.1, forward strand.
CGTCCTGGTCCGGCACGAAGTGCAGCACGGCGACCATGAGCACCGCGGTCGGCCGGCTCAGGTCGAGCAGGCCCCGTACGGTCGGGTCGGCGAGGACCGCGTCCGGGTCGCGCAGGTCGGCCTGGACGACCTCGGTCCGGTCGTCGCCGGCGAGGATCGCCTGCGAGTGCTCGACCGCGACCGGGTCGTTGTCGACGTACACGACCTTGGCGTCGGGGGAGCGCCGCTGCGCGACCTCGTGCACGTTGCCGACGGTGGGGATCCCGGAGCCGAGGTCGAGGAACTGCCGCACCCCGGCGTCGACGAGGAACTCGACCGCCCGGCGCAGGAAGCCGCGGTTGGACCGCATGATCTCGGGCAGCTCGGGCCACATCTGCACGGCCTGGCGACCCATCTCCCGGTCGGCGGCGAAGTTGTGGAAGCCGCCGAGGTAGAAGTCGTAGACCCGGGCCGCCGAGGGCCGGTCGAGATCGATGCCAACGGGCGCCCACTCCGGCCTCTCCACACGGGCACGGTACTTGGTTGCCTTTCGGTGCACCGTGCCTCATCAACCAGTCGAGTGCCCCTCGGGGGGCTTCGCCCCCCGAGTGCCCCCCGTTGGAGGGCCCTGACGGGACTGCGCCCCCCGGAGTGCTTCGCCCCCGAGTGGCCCCCCGTTGGGGGGCCTGACGGACTGCGCCCCCCGGAGTGCTTCGCCCCCGAGTGGCCCCCCGTTGGGGGGCCTGACGGGACTGCGTCTGCCGAGTGCGTTCCGTTGGGGGGCCTGACGGGACTGCGTCTGCCGAGTGCGTCCTGTTGGGGGGCCTGACGGGACTGCGTCTGCCGGGTGCGTTCCGTTGGGGGGCTGACGGGACTGCGCCTGCTCGGGGGGTTCGCTCGCGGGTGGGTGCCCACCTGGAGGACCTTCGGGGGAATCCTCGCGGGACTCCGCCCGGATTCAGCCTCAGGCATGCTTCGCTCCGAGTGACCCCTGGAGGACCGTCGTGAACGCCCGGAATCAGCCCCGGGCTTCGCCGCCGAGTGGCTCCCGGAGGACCCTCGCGAACCCGGGCCCGACGCCGCTCAGTCGGCGGTCGGGAGCAGGCCGTTGCGGCGGGTGACGCCGGCGTACCACCGGGCGCTGGACTTGGGGATCCGGCGCTGGGTGGCGTAGTCGACGTAGACCAGCCCGAACCGCTTCGAGTAGCCGAACGCCCACTCGAAGTTGTCCAGCAGGCTCCAGACGAAGTAGCCGCGCAGGTCGACGCCGTCGTCGATGGCCTGCCGGGCGGCCCGGAAGTGCCGGTCCAGGAAGTCCACCCGGGCCGGGTCGGCGACCTCGCCGTCGGGGCCCGGCGCGTCCGCGAACGCGGCGCCGTTCTCGGTCACGTAGATCGGCATCGGCCCGTAGTCGGCGGTCACCCGGCGCAGCACGTCGTACAGCCCGGACGGGTCGATCTCCCACCCCATCTCGGTGACCGGCAGGCCCTGCGCGACTTCGCCGACCTGCTCGCTGCCGACCCAGGCCGCGCTGGGCTGCGGACCGGGCGCGGCCGACACCACGGTGCGCCGGTAGTAGTTCACCCCGAGCAGGTCGATCGGCGCGGCGATGGTCTGCTCGTCGCCGTCCCGGACGAACCCGAGGTCGGACACCGCGGCCACGTCGGCCCGCAGGTCCTGCGGGTATGCGCCGCGGAAGATCGGGTCGAGGAAGACCCGGTTGCTCACCGCGTCGACCCGCCGGGCCGCCTCCGCGTCGGCGGCCGAGCCGGTGGCGGGGTCGACCGCGTGCAGGTTGAGCGTGATACCCAGCGCGCTGCCGTCGTCCTGCGCCCGCATCGCCCGCACCGCGAGCCCGTGCCCGAGCAGCAGGTGGTGGGCGGCGGCCAGCGCCGCGGCCGGCTCGGTCCGGCCGGGCGCGTGGTGGCCGGCCGCGTAGCCGAGGAACGCCGAGCACCACGGCTCGTTCAAGGTCGTCCAGATCCGGATCCGGTCCTTCAGCCGGTCGTGCACGGCCGCGGCGTAGTCGGCGAACCGCTCGGCGGTGGCCCGGACCGGCCAGCCGCCGGCGTCCTCCAGCGCCTGCGGCAGGTCCCAGTGGTAGAGCGTGACCAGCGGCTGGATGTCCCTGGCCAGCAGCTCGTCGACCAGCCGCTGGTAGAAGTCCAGCCCGGCTCGGTTGAGCGGGCCGCGGCCGGTCGGCTGCAGCCGCGGCCAGGCCAGCGAGAAGCGGTAGTGGGTGACGCCGAGGTCGGCCAGCAGCGCGACGTCCTCCCGGTAGCGGTGGTAATGGTCGTCGGCGACGTCGCCGGTGTCGCCGCCGGCCACCGCGCCCGGCTGATGCGAGAACGTGTCCCAGATGGACGGTCCCCGGCCGCCCTCCCGGACGGCGCCCTCGATCTGGTAGCTGGCGGTGGCCGCGCCCCAGGCGAACCCGTCCGGGAATCGGAGCAGCTCGCCGGTCGCCTGGGTGACGTCGTCGGTCCTCATTCAGGTCCTTCCTGCGGGGCGACCGCCCCGGTGTTCAGCGCGGGGCGGGCGGTGCGGTGGAGTGCCGGACCACCAGTTCGGTGGCGAGCTCGACGTGGTAGGAGTCGACCTTCTCGCCGGCGGCCAGCGCCAGCGCCCGGCGCAGCGCGGCCCCGCCGATCTCGCGCAGCGGCTGGCGGACCGTGGTCAGCGGCGGGGAGGCGAACCGGGCGACCGAGGTGTCGTCGAAGCCGACGATGCTGAGGTCCTCCGGCACCCGCAGCCCGCGCGACCGGGCCGCCTCGACGATCCCGAGCGCGGTCTCGTCGCTGCCGGCGAACACCGCCGTCGGCGGCTCCCGCAGCTCCAGCAGGGACGCGCCCTCGGCCACGCCGTCGCTGTGATGGAACCGGCCGTACCGCACGTAGCCGTCCGGGACCGGCAGGCCCGCGGCCTCCATCGCGGCCCGGTAGCCCTGCATCCTGGCCTGGTTGCAGGCCGCCTCGGCCGGACCGCCGACATAGGCGATCTGCCGGTGGCCGAGCTCGAGCAGGTGCCGGGCCGCGGACAGCCCGCCGGTGAAGTTGGTCGAGCCGACGCTGATGACCTTGGTCCTCGGCAGGTTGAACGGGTCGATGACGACGACCGGGATCCGGGCCCGGGACAGCGCCGACAGGTCCGAGCCCGGCAGCTCGCTGGTCACCGTGATCACGGCCGACCGGCCGGCGGCGACCAGCCCGCGCACCCAGGCGCTGGACCGGGCGGCCGCCGACCTGCCTTCGCCGCGCGGGCGCAGGCTCACCGCGACGGCCGCATCGAGCTCGTCCGCGGTGGTGAGGATCCCCTCGAACACCTCGAGGGAGTAGGCGTTGAGCGGGTCGTGGAACATCAGCTCGACGGTCACGAGCCTGCCTGGGTCGGCCCGCCGTCCCACGTAGTCGTGCTCCTCCAGCAGGTCCTGCACCAGTGCGCGGGTCGCCGGGGCGACGTCGCTGCGGCCGTTGAGCACCTTGGACACCGTGGCCACCGAGACGCCGGCGGATGCTGCCACGGTGGCCAACGTGGCCCGGCTGTCCCTGCCGTTCGCGGCGTCCCTGGCGCTCACGGCATCCTCCGTTCTCATGGTCGACTCCCGCCCAGCTGGCCGCCGTCCGCGGCCGGGCCGAGCTCCACCGGGGTGTCCAGCCGGCGGTCGTGCCCGACCACCCGCCGGGGTCCGGTGATCCGGACGGTGCCGCGGCACGGGAGGTCGGCCGCCGACGTGCCGACCCGAACGTCGAGCTCGCCCGGGGCGACCACCCGGGCCAGGTCGAGGTCGGTGAACGCGGTCCGGTCGGCGTGCACCCGGAACCGCACGTCGATCGCCTCGCCCGGCTCCAGCCGGACCCGGGCGAAGCCGGCCAGCTGCCGCACCGGCCGGACCACCCGGGCCAGCACGCCGCGCAGGTAGAGCTGCACCACCTCGTCGCCGGCGCGATCGCCGGTGTTACGGACCCGGACGGTCGCAGCGAACTCACCGTCGGTGCCGATCTCGGTGGTGTCCAGGCGCAGGTCGTCGACCTCGAAGGTGGTGTAGGACCGGCCGTACCCGAACGGGAACAGCGGGGTCGGGTCGAGCGGGCTGATGCCGGCGCTGTCCGGGCTGCCCAGCGGCGGCTGCAGGTAGGTGCTCGGCTGGCCGCCGGTCCGCCGGGGGATCTGCACCGGCAGCTTGCCGCCCGGCTGCACCCGCCCGGACAGCACGCCGGCCATCGCCGCGGCGCCCTCCTCGCCGGGCATGAACGCCTGCACCAGCGCGGCCCGCCCGGCCAGCTCGCCCAGCGCGTACGGCCGGCCGGAGACGACCACGACGGCCAGCGGGGTGCCGGTGGCGACCAGCTCGGCGAGCAGGTCGGCCTGCACCCCGGGCAGCCGGAGGTCCTCCGCGTCGCAGCCCTCGCCGGAGGTGCCCCGGCCGAACAGCCCGGCCAGGTCGCCGACGTACGCGACGCACAGGTCGGCGTCCCGGGCGGCGGCCACCGCCGCGGCGAACCCGGACCGGTCGTCGCCCTGGACCGCGCAGCCCTGCTCGTAGCTGACCTCGACGCCGGGCAGCTCGGCCCGCAGCGCGTCGACCGCGGTCGGCACCTCGATGCCGAGGCCGAGCCCGGGATGGCGGGGGAGCACGTGGTTGGGGAAGGCGTAGCAGCCCATGAACGTGCGCGGGTCGGCGGCGCACGGCCCGACCGCGGCGACCCGGCGCAGCGCCGGCCGGAGCGGGCCCAGCAGCGGCAGCCGGTCGCCGGCGTCGAGCAGCACGACCGACCGCTCGGCCAGCTCCCGGGCCAGCTCCCGGTTGGCCGGCGGGTCGAGCTCGACCCCGCCGGCGGCCGCGACCGAGGCCTCCGGCGTCCAGTCCGGGTCGAGCAGCCCCAGCTCGGCCTTCTGCCGCAGCAGCCGGCGGGCGGCCCGGTCGACCAGCTCCTCCGGGACCTCGCCGGAACGGACCCGCTCGACCAGCCCGTCGCCGAAGCCGATCGTGTCCGGCAGCTCCACGTCGATGCCGGCCGCGAGCGCCAGCGCGCCGGCCCCGCCCGCGTCGGCCGCGACCCGGTGCATGGTCGCCAGGAACGGCACCGCCCAGTAGTCGGAGACCACGGTGCCGCCGAAGCCCCAGTCGTCCCGCAGCAGCTCGGTCAGCAGCCAGCGGTCGGCGCCGGCGGGCACTCCGTCGACGTCGGAGTACGAGTTCATCACCGAGCCGGCGCCGGCGGCGACGGCGGTCTCGAACGGCGGCAGGATCACGTCGAGCAGCTCGCGCCGGCCCATCGAGACCGGGCCGTGGTTGCGGGCCGCCCGGGAGGCGGAGTAGCCGGCGAAGTGCTTGAGGGTGGCCAGCACGCCGGCGCCCTGCAGCCCGCGCACGTACGCGGCACCGAGCATCGAGACCAGGTACGGGTCCTCGCCCATGGTCTCCTCGACCCGGCCCCACCGGTAGTCGCGGACCACGTCGAGCACCGGGGACAGGCCCTGGTGCACGCCCAGCGCGGCCATGTCCCGGCCGATCGCGCCGGCCATCCGCTCGATCAGGTCCGGATCGAAGGTGGCGCCCCAGGCGATCGCGGCCGGGTAGACGGTCGCGCCGTAGGTGGTGAACCCGGTCAGGCACTCCTCGTGCACCAGCGCCGGGATGCCGAGCCGGGATCCCTCGATCACCACCCGCTGCTGGCGGACCAGCTCGGCCGCGCCCTCGGCCGCGCTGACCGGCACGCTGCCGTACACCCGGGTGAGGTGGCCGAGCCCGTGCCGGCTGGCGTCGGTCAGGCTGACGGCCGCGCCCGGCCGCGAACACGTCCTGCATGGGGGCGACGTTGAGGGTGCCGTCCTCGTCGGTCACCTCCTCGACCCGGGTGTCCGCGCCGACCCAGCGGCTGCCGAGCTGGGCGACCTTCTCCTCGAGGGTCATCTCGGCGAGCAGCAGCTCGGCCCGCTCGGCGGCCGGGCGCGTGGTGTCCTGCCACGGCCGGGTGCGCTCCGCGGTACGGGTCCGGTCGGATGTGGTCACGCGTCTCCTCGGCTGCTCGGCGGTGTTCGATCTTTCGAAAGCTTTCGCCGGCTTCTGCTGGCCGCCTGGGCATCATGGCACGGTTTGCGGCCTCCCGTCACCCATCGTTTTCGAGACCCAGGAAGCCTGTGAGCGGGCTTTGTTCACGTTACGGAAACGGCTGCTCAAGACCCTTGACACAGGTGCACCGCGTTCCTACGTTAACTCTTGCGATCGCCGGTCGAAAGATCAGTCGTCCTCGTGCGGAGGCACGAGCGGAAGTACTGCGGCCGATCGCTTCCCCACCTCAGATGATCGGCCGCCGCGGGAGGCCGCGGCTCACGACTACGGAGATGAGCGTGGATCCCACAACGACCTCCCGCCGCACCTTCCTCAAGGTCGCGGTGGGCGTTCCTCTCACCGGTGCGGCCCTGGCCGCCTGCGGCAGCTCCGGCCCGACGCAGGCCGGCGCCGGCGGTGGCGGCGGCAACGCCGGCAGTGCCGGCAGCGGGACCGCGACGTACTGGTTCCTGTCCGGGCCGCCCGGTGAGGCGATCCGGCAGGCCAGCGTCGACCGGTTCAACAAGGCCAACCCGAACACCAAGATCAAGGCGACGACGTTCCAGAACGACGCGTACAAGGCAAAGATCAAGACGGCGATCGGCGCCGGGCAGGCGCCGACGATCATCTGGGGCTGGGGCGGCGGCGGCCTGAAGAGCTACGTGCAGGCCAACCAGGTCGAAGACCTCACGTCGTGGTTCGCGCAGAACCCCGACGTGAAGAACCGACTGTTCCCGTCCTCGTTCGGGGCGGCCACGGTCGACGGCAAGATCTACGCGATGCCGGCCGAGACCGTGCAGCCGATCGTCCTCTACTACAACAAGAAGGTCTTCGACAAGGTCGGCGTCGAGCCCCCGAAGACCTACGCCGACATCATCGACCTGGTGCCGAAGTTCAACGCGCAGAAGATCGCGCCGTTCTCGCTCGGCGGGCAGTCCCGCTGGACGAACATGATGTGGCTCGAGTTCTTCCTCATGCGGCTGGGCGGCAGCAAGCTGTTCGACCGGGTCATGACGGAGAAGGGCGCCTGGGCCGACCCGGACGCGCAGAAGGGCCTGCAGATGACGCAGGACCTGGTCAAGGCCAACGGCTTCGTCAAGGGCTTCTCCTCGATCACCGCCGACTCCAACGCCGACCAGGCGCTGCTCTACACCGGCAAGGCCGCGATGATGCTGCACGGCTCCTGGTCGTACGGCATCCAGGTCGCCAACGGCGGCAGCTTCGTCCCCAGCGGCGGCCTCGGCTGGATGAACTTCCCGCCGATCGAGGGCGGCAAGGGCGACCCGGGCGACACCGTCGGCAACCCGGGCCAATACCTGTCCATCTCGTCCAAGGCCAGCGACGAGCAGAAGGACATCGCCAAGAACTTCTTCAAGACCCAGGTGCTCTCCGACGCGGAGAACAAGCAGTGGATCGACACCGGCCAGGTGCCGATCGTGAAGGGCACCGAGGCCCAGCTCAACGCGTCGAAGGACAAGGACTTCCTGAACTTCGTCTACGGCATCGCCAGCAACGCCAAGTTCTTCGCGCAGTCCTGGGACCAGGCGGCCAGCCCGACCGCGGCCGAGACGCTGCTGGACAACATCTCCAAGCTGTTCCAGCTGTCGATCTCCCCGCAGCAGTTCGCCGACAACATGAACAAGGTCATCGGCCAGTGACCGCGCTCGCTCCGCCTGCCGCCGCGCGCGCGACGGCGCAGTCCACGCGCACCGGCGGGCGGAGCGGGTCGGTCGCGTGGATGGCGCTGCCCGCCCTGCTGTTCTTCATCGGCTTCGGCCTGATCCCGCTGCTGGGCGTGCTGTTCTTGAGCTTCAGCTCCTGGGACGGCATCGGCGCGATCCACTCGGCCGGGATCCAGAGCTGGCGGGCGGTGCTCACCAATCCCGGGCTGCCGCATGCGCTCTGGGTCACGTTCCTGATCACCGCACTGTCGTGGCTGTTCCAGACGCCGATGAGCCTGCTGCTCGGCACGTTCCTGGCCGGCCGGCAGCGCTACCGCGGCTTCCTCGCGGTGCTCTACTTCGTCCCGCTGCTGCTGAGCTCGGCCGCGCTCGCTATCACCTACAAGGCGCTGCTCGACCCGAACTTCGGGCTCGGCGCCGGGCTCGGCATCCCGTTGCTGTCCCAGGACTGGCTCGGCCGGAGCAAGCTCGCACTCGGCGTCGTCGTGTTCGTGGTGTCCTGGCAGTTCATCCCGTTCCACTCGCTGATCTACCAGGCCGGCGTGCGGCAGATCCCGGTCGCGCTCTACGAGGCGGCGCAGATCGACGGGGCCGGCCGCTTCCGGCAGTTCTTCAGCATCACCCTGCCGCAGCTGAAGTACACGATCATCACGTCGTCGACGCTGATCATCGTCGGGTCGCTGACGTTCTTCGACCTGATCTTCGTGCTCACCGCCGGTGGGCCGGCGGACGCGACCCGGACGCTCGCGCTGGACATGTACATCACCGGCTTCCAGGGCAACCTGATGGGGCCGGCGAGCGCTATCGCGATGATCCTCGTGCTGCTCGGCCTCGCGCTCGCCCTGCTGCTGCAGCGGATCGGGGGCCGAGACCGGTCCGCCAGCCAACTGGAGGGGATGTGACGTGACGTCGACTCTCCGTGCCGAGACGGAGCAGGCGAACGAGGCGTCGCCCCGGCCGCGGCGCAGGCACCGGGCCGGGAACCTGCTGCACCTCAACTGGATCGGCGGGCTGCTGTCCTGGCTCTGGCTCGCGGTGGTGATCATCCCGATCTACTGGATCGTGATCACCAGCCTCAAGAGCCAGGACGTCTACTTCTCCGAGAACCCGCTGAAGCCGCCGACCCACGTCACGTTCGACGCCTACCGGCTGGTCATCGAGTCGCACTTCATCCGTTACTTCTTCAACAGCGTGATCGTCACGCTTGGCGCGGTGATCCCGGCCGTGATCTTCGCGTTCATGGCGGCGTTCGCGATCATCCGCGGCGGCCGGGGCAGGTTCCTGCAGTCGGCCAACATCCTGTTCCTGATGGGCCTCGCGGTCCCGCTGCAGGCGACGATCATCCCGATCTACCTGATCATCATCAAGCTCGGGCTGTACGACACCCTGCTGGCGATCATTCTCCCGTCGATCGCGTTCGCGATCCCGCTGTCCGTGCTGGTGCTGTCGAACTTCATCCGGGACGTGCCGAACGAGCTGTTCGAGTCGATGCGGCTGGACGGCGCCACCGAGTGGGGCACGCTGTGGCACCTGGCGTTCCCGCTGACCCGGCCGGCGCTGGTCACCGTCGCCATCTTCAACGGCCTGACGATCTGGAACGGGTTCCTGCTGCCGCTGGTGCTCACCCAGGACCCGAACCAGCGCGTGCTGCCGCTGGCGCTGTGGTCGTTCCAGGGGCAGTACAGCGTGAACGTGCCGGCGGTGCTGGCCTCGGTCGTGCTGACCACGTTGCCGATCCTGGTGCTCTACGTGGTCGGCCGCCGGCAGCTCCTATCCGGGCTCACCGCCGGCTTCAGCAAGTGACCCCCTCGGCCGACGGCGCCGCCGACCCCCGCGGCGGCGCCGTCTCCGAGGCCGCTGCTTCCGGCTACGACCGGGCGGTGGCCGCGGTCCGGGCCGGCGCCGACCCGGCCGGCGCCGCCGCCGACTTGCTGGCCGGGTTGACCGACGACGAGCTGCTCGGACTGCTCGACGGCGACGAGCCGTTCTGGCCCGGGATGCCGCACATGATGGGCAAGGGCTACAACCTCGAGCCGATCGTGGCCGGCGCGCTGCCCCGGATCGGGCTGCCCGGCATCCGGTTCAGCGACGGCCCGCGGGGCGCGGTGATCGGCCGGTCGACCGCGTTCCCGGTGCCGATGGGCCGCGGCGCGACCTGGGACCCGGCGCTGGAGGAACGGGTCGGCGAGGCGATCGGGGCCGAGATCCGGGCGCAGGGCGGCAACCTGTTCGCCGGCGTCTGCATCAACCTGCTCCGGCACCCGGCCTGGGGCCGGGCGCAGGAGACGTACGGCGAGGAGCCGGCGCTGCTCGGCGAGATGGGCGCGGCGCTGGCCCGCGGGGCGCAGCGGCACGTGCTGGCCTGCGTCAAGCACTACGCCTGCAACAGCATGGAGAACGCGCGGTTCACCGTCGACGTGCGGGTCGACGAGCGCGCGCTGCACGAGGTCTACCTGCCGCACTTCCGGACCGTCGTGGACGCCGGCGTGACCGCGGTGATGAGCGCTTACAACTCGGTCAACGGCGAGTGGTGCGGGCAGAACCGCACCCTGCTCACCGAGATCCTGCGGGACGAGTGGGGCTTCGCCGGCTTCGTCATGTCCGACTTCATCTGGGGACTGCGCGACCCGGTCGGCTCGGTGACCGCCGGGCTCGACCTGGAGATGCCGTTCGCCCAGCAGCGGGCGCAGGCGCTGCCGGCGGCGCTCGCCTCCGGCCGGCTGGACCGCGCCGACGCCGAGCGGGCCGCGGGCCGGATCGTCGCGACCCAGCTGCGGTTCGCCGCCGGCCTGGACACACCGGTGCCGGGCCGGGACGTGGTCGCCTCGACCGCGCACCGCGCGCTGGCCCGCGAAGTCGCCGGCCGGTCGATGGTGCTGCTGCGCAACGAGCCGGTCGGCGATCGACCGCTGCTGCCGCTGGACCGGGCCGCGCTGCGCCGGGTCGCGGTGCTCGGCCCGCTGGCCGACCTGCCCAACACCGGCGACCACGGCTCGTCCGACGTGCGGGCACCCGAAGTGGTCACGCCGCTGGCCGGCCTGCGGGCGGCGCTGCCCGGGGTGACGTTCGTCGACGACCCCGCCGGCGCGGACGCGGCGGTCGTCGTGGTCGGCTACACCGCCGCCGACGAGGGCGAGTTCGTCGGCTCGTTCGACGCCGAGCTGGCCGCGCTCTACCCGCCCTCGCCCGACCCCGACGCGCTGGCCGAGCTGGCCCGGGCCTGGGACGCGGGCCCGCAGTCGGTCGGCGGCGACCGCGACTCGCTGCGGCTGCACCCGCCGGACGAGCAGCTGGTCCGTACCGTCGCCGAAGCGAACCCGCGCACCGTCGTGGTCGTCGTGTCCGGTGCCTCGGTCATCATGGAGGCCTGGCGGCACGAGGTGCCGGCCGTCCTGATGGCTTGGTATTCCGGGATGGAAGGCGGCGCCGCGCTCGCCGACGTGCTGCTCGGCGACCGCGAGCCGGGAGGCCGGCTGCCGTGCGTCGTCCCGGTCGATGCGGCCGACCTGCCGCCGTTCGACAAGAACGCCACCGCGGTGACCTACGACCGGTGGCACGGTCAGCGGCTGCTCGACCGGACCGGCACCGCGGCCGCATACCCGCTCGGCTTCGGCTTGTCGTACACGTCGTTCGTGCTGTCCGGCGCGTCGGCCGCGGTCGACGGCGACGTGCTCACGGTGCGGGCGACCGTGGCCAACACCGGCGACCGCCCGGGCGGGCACGTCGTGCAGGCATACGCGACCCGGCGCGACCCGGACGGGGTCGACCGTTTCCTGGTCGGCTTCGCGCGGGTCGAGGTCGGCCCGGGGGAGCGGGCTCCGGTCGCGATCGAGATTCCGCTGCGCCGGCTGGCGGTCCGTGCGGCCGGCGGCTGGCAGCTCCCGGCCGGCCCCTACCGCATCGACGTCGCCGGCCACGCCGCCGACCCGGACGCGCTCACGCTGACCGTCGAGCTGTCGTCCTGACGGCGTAGCAGGCGGCCGACAGCGGGGCTCTGCGGGCGCGAGAGCCGGTCGGCTGAATCCACTTGACGGTGTTCGGCCGAATCGAGGGCGGTTCGCTGGCGGCGCCGAGCGGGCAGACTGACGATGCGAAGGCCGGAGAGGCCGTGCCGGCCCCTCCCTCAGGCCGAACGGAGCCGCATGACCCTGCTCGACCCGCAGCCGCGCCCGCTCGACGACCCGGCCGGATGCACCGACGCGGAGCTGATCGCCGCCGTCCGGACCGGTGACCGGGCCGCGTTCGCGCAGCTGTACGAGCGGCACGAGCGCGCGGCCCGCCGGATGGCCCGGCAGCTCAGCGCCTCCCCGCACGACGTGGACGACCTGGTTGCGGAGGCGTTCGCGCGCGTCTTCGACATGCTCAGCGCCGGCCGCGGCCCGGACAGCGCGTTCCGGGCCTACCTGCTCACCGCGGTCCGCAACGGGATGTACGAGCGGGCCCGCCGGGACCGGCGGCTGGAGCTGAGCGAGGACATGGGCCGGCACGACCGGGGCGAGCCCTGGGTGGACCCGGCCGAGGCCGAGCTCAACTCGGCGCTGGCCGCGCGGGCGTTCGCCAGCCTGCCGGAGCGGTGGCGGACGGTGCTCTGGTACAGCGAGGTCGAGCAGGAAAGCACGGCCGAGGTCGGCAGCCGGCTCGGGCTGCGGCCGAACGCGGTGGCGGCGCTGGCATACCGGGCCCGGGAGGGGCTCCGGCAGGCGTTCCTGCAGGCGCACGTGAGCGGCTGCGACGAGGAGGCCTGCCGGGAGACGGTCGCCCGGCTGGGCAGCTGGACCCGCGACCGGCTCTCGACCGGCGACGCGGCCAGGGTGGAGGCGCACCTGGCGACGTGCCGGCGCTGCCGGCAGGTGGCGGCCGAGCTGGAGGAGGTCAACAGCGGGCTGCGCGGGCTGCTCGCTCCGCTGCTGCTCGGCGGGGCGGCGACCGGTCCGCTCGCCGCCCTGCTCCGCAACTCTGCCGGCGGCAACTCAGCGGGTGCGGCGTCGGCGGGTGCGGCGTCGGCGGTGCGGTCCGCGGCAGGTGCGGCGGCTGTTGTGGCGTCGGGTGGCACTGCTGCGGTGGCCGGCGGGTCGGTGCTGGGCTGGCTGGCCGGCGCGCACGCCGGGCCGGCCGCGGTCGTGCTGACCGCGGTCGTGGTCGGCGGTACGGCGGTCGCCGCCGGGGTCGCCGTGCCGCACGTGGTGCACCGCCCGCCCGCCGCGAGCGCGGTCAGCGCAGCGGGGATCACCTCCGGCGGTGCCGAGAAGAGCGTGCTGCGGAACACCCCGCCGGCGACGTCGAAGGCGGCTGCGAAGGCCGCGACGAAGCAGGCGAAGGCGGCGAAGAAGGCCGCGAAGAAGGCGGCCGTCCGCGCACCGGGAGCACACGCGAGCAACCCGCGGTCCGCCGCCCCGGGCAACGGCCAGGCCAAGCCGAAGAACCCGCAGGCCGCTGCGCCGGGCCAGGGTCAGGCGAAGGAGCAGAACCGGCAGGCGGCGGCGCCCGGCCAGGGTCAGTCGAAGGAGCAGAACCCGCCGGCCGCCGCCCCGGGCAACGGCCAGGCCAAGCCGAAGAACCCGCAGGCGGCGGCGTCCGGCCAGGGTCAGACCAAGCCGACCAACCCGCAGGCCCCGGGGCGGGGCCGGACCACCGCGCAGCAACCGCAGGCCGCCGCCGTCGGCCACGGCCAGCAGGCCGGGGCCACGGGTAATGGCCAGCAGACCGCCGCGCAGGGCAACCGGCGGGCCGGGATGAACGGTGCCGACGCTCCCGGCCGGGCCAAGCCGGAGACGGGCGCCGCCCCGGTGGGCAAGGGTCAGACCCACCGGGCGGCTGTAGTCGGTTAGTAGCCCGGCTCCCGATAGCGGCGCTCCTCCACGACCTGCTCGCGGGCGGGCGCCACCCGGCGCTCCTCGACGACCTCGCGCCCGGGCGCGACCCCGCGCCGTTCCACGACCTGGTCCGCCGGCACGCTCCGGACCACCCGGCGGCGCGAGCCCCAGACGATCAGCGTGAGCACGAAGCCCACCGCGCCGATCAGCATGAGGATCAGCCCGACCGTGTCGAGGTCGAGGCCGGAGACGCTGACATCGGTCGCGAACGCCAGGATCGCGCCGACCGCCAGCAGAAAGAGACTGACGGCGATACCCATCCGTTCCTCCATCGTCATCGGCGGATTCCGCGGGTCGTGCAGAGTCGGATACCCCGAGTCGCCGCGGTGCTAATCACACCCCCGGATTGACCTGCGCGCCGTCATGGCCGGCGGCCCGATGGGTAACAAGCGGTGGCGGGCGTCGCGGCCCACGCCTACCGGGCGAAGTCCGGCCGCGGCGATCCCTCGGCCCGCACGAGCATGAGCACCAACCGCGGTGTGACCGCGTGCAGACGCGTGCCCGATGACCGTCCTGAGCCGAAGGAGGAAGAACGCTGTCCCGCATCCCGACCGTTCGTTCACTCCATCGCGATGCCGTCCTGTTCGTCCTGGTCGGCATATCGGTGGGAGTGGCCGGACACGAGCTGCTGGTGGCCCTGCTCGCCTGGGGCCTGATCCCGGCCGTCGCCAACACGGTGCAGGCCGTCATCACACTCCAGCTGAACTTCGCCGGCAACGCGTTGCTGACCTGGCGGAACCGGGTCACCGGCTCGGAACGGCCGCTGTGGTCACGCTGGCTGCGGTTCCAGGTGGCCCGGTTGTCGAGCCTGCTGCTGTCGGTGGCCGCGTTCCCGGTGCTGGCGCCGGTCATCGGCACCTCGCCGGCGTACTGGCTGTTGCTGGCCGCCGGCGCGGTGGTCAACTTCTGCTCCGACCGCTACTGGTCGTTCCGGCACGAGCCGCGGCGGGCCGTCGCGACCGGCGGCCGGCCCCGCCCGGCCGACCCGCGCCGGCTGGTGATCGCGCTCGCCCTCGTGGCGGCCGGCGGCCTGGCGCTCGCGCTGGTCGAGCTCGACGTCTTCCTCGTGGTGATCTCGGTCTTCATGATCGCCGTGGCGAGCACCACGCTGCTGTTCCAGCTCTACAAGTGGTGGCGCCCCGAGCACAACGACCCGCACCGGTACGGCACGCCCGGCCCGCCGCAGCTGCCGGGCGCGATCCTCGTGCCGATGCGGGACGAGGTGGCCGTGGCCGGGCCGACGCTGCGCCGGCTGGCCCATCTCGATCACCCGCGTTACTGGGTGGTCCCGATCGTCGACCACGACGACGACATGGCCACCGCGCGGATCGCGCACGCGGCCGCCCGGCAGGACCCGGAGCGGGTGCTGGTCTGCCCGTACCCGGAGGAGACCCCGGTGCACAACAAGCCGATCGGGCTCAACCGCGCGATCACGATGCTGCACGACCTCGACATCCCGTACGAATGGGTCGGGGTGGCCGACGCCGAGGACCTGTTCCACCCGGAGCTGCTGCGGATGGTCGACCACCGGTTCCGCACCACCGGCGCCGGGATCGTGCAGTGCGGCGTGCAGCTGATGAACGCCACCACCGACCCGAACGGGCTGCCGCTGCCGCCGGGCCCGCTCGGCCGGACCCGGCGCTGGTGGCGGGCGCACGCCAGCGGCTGGTGGCGCGCGGCCAACGTGCTGGAGTACTTCAAGTGGTTCCAGTCCCGGCTCAAGCTGCAGGCCGCGGCCGGCGTGATGCCGCTCGGCGGGAACACGGTGTTCTTCCGCCGGGAGTTCCTGGCCGCGCTGCACGACCGGTACGGCGAGTACTGGGACGAGCGCTGCCTCACCGAGGACTGCAAGATCGGCATCACCGCGTCGGTGCTCGGCTACGAGGTCGACGTCGTGTACGTCGACGAGCTGGTGACCCGCGAGGAGACCCCGGCGGACCTGCGCGGCTTCCTGCGCCAGCGGGTCCGCTGGATGCAGGGCTTCGTCCAGGTGTTCGCCGAGTGGGAGTGGACCCAGCTGCCCACCCTCGGCAAGCGGGTGCTGGCCCTGTACGTACTGGGGTTCCAGTTCCTCCAGGCGTTCGCCGGCCTGCTGACCCCGGTCGCGCTGGCGCTCGCGCTGGCGCACAAGGCGCCGGTCGCGATCACGCTGCTGGCGACCGTGCCGCTCGGGATCAGCTTCCTCACCGTGCTGCTCGACCTGCTGATGCTGAACCAGTTCGGCCGCACGTTCGGCGCCGGGGTGCGGCTGCGTGACTACGCCGGCCTTGTGCTCGGCGCGTACCCGTTCCAGCTGGTGCTGTCGGCGGCCGCGGTCTGGGCGATGGCCCGGTTCGCCCGCGGCCGTGGCGACTGGATGAAGACCGCCCACCACGGCTCCCATCTGGGCCCGGTGGCCGAGCCGGAGCTGGCGAGGGCGGCATGAGCACGACCACCATCCACGACGTCGTCGGGATCCGGCAGATCGTCCCGATGCGGCGGCAGGTGCTGATCGCGCTCGGCGAGTGGTTCCGCGCGCACCGGACCAGCCTGCTGATCGCGGTGCCGCTGCTGCTGCTGGTCGGCGCCGTGCACGCGAAGGGCATGGCGAACTTCCCGGACTGGGTGGACGACCCGGGCACCTACCTGTCCCAGGCCTGGTCGTTCCAGTACGAGCGGGCGCTCTCGCCGTACTCGTACTTCTACGACCACACGCCGGCCGGCTGGATGCAGATCGGCGCGTGGTCGATGCTGACCGACGGCTTCGGCCGGCACGCCACCGCGATCGGCTTCGGCAACGAGTGCATGCTCATCGCGAAGGTGATCAGCGCGGGGCTGCTGTACGTGCTGGCCCGGCGGCTGTCGATCTCCCGGGCCGGCGCCGCGGCGGTCGTGCTGCTGTTCGGGCTCTGCCCGCTCGAGCTGGTCTACAGCCGGTGGACGTTCCTGGACAACATCGTGACGCCCTGGATGCTGCTCGCGTTCGTGCTCGCGTACTCGCCGCGGCGCAGCATCAGCGCGGCGATCGGCTCGACGGGGGCGTTCGCGATGGCGGCGCTCACCAAGGAGACCGCGCTGATCCTGCTGCCGGCGTTCGTCTGGGCGTTCGCGCAGAACCTCGACCGGCGCAACCGGGCCCAGCTGGTCACGGTGGCCGCGTTCTGCGGGCTGCTGCTGATGGTGCTCTACCCGCTGTACGCGCTCTACAAGGGCGAGCTGCTCACCGCGCCGGACCGGAACACGCTGCTGGGCACGGCACGCTGGCAGCTGCTGCAGCGGCAGGGCACCGGGTCGTTGCTCGACCCGCACAGCAGCACGGCGGCGCGGTTCAGTGACTGGCTGCAGTACGACCGGGTCCTGCTGCTGGGCGGCGTGGTCGCGGTGCCGTTCGCGTTCTTCGTCAAGCGGCTGCGCCCGATCGCGCTCGCGCTGACCATCGGCTGGCTGGTGCTGCTGCGCGGTGGCTACCTGCCGTACATGCACGTGCTGTCGCTGCTGCCGTGGAGTCCGCTGCTCATCGTCGGCGTGCTGGAACGCGTCGCCGGCAACGGTCGGCTGTCCGGCCGGCTGCGGCCGCTGGCCGGTTGGCGGGCCGGTCCGGCCGGCCGGCTGGTGCGCGGGCTCGTCGGCGGTGTCGCGGCCGTCGTGCTGGTCGCCACCGTGGCGGCCTGGACCCCGTCGCTGCAGCGGATGACCTCGGTGTCCACCGAGCCGCCGCTGCGATCGGCGGAGCGCTGGGTCGCCGACAACGTCCCCCGGAACAAGGTGCTGGTCGTGCACGACGCGATCTGGGTCGACCTCGTGCGGAAGTACGGCTACCGGCCGCGGCCGATCATCATCTACAAGCTGGACACCGACCCGGCCGTCAAGGCCTCGCTGCACCGGATCGACTACCTGGTCCTGCCGACCTGGTACTTGCGGACGCCCGACGGGGCGTCGAAGTATCCGACGGCGGTCGAGGCCCGCAAGCACGCCGTCCCGGTCGCCCGGTTCGGCAGTGGCGACGGCGGCGTGACGATCTACCGGGTGAGCTCGCTGTGGCGGCCGCGGTGAGGCCGGCGGCGGTGCGGCGGGCCGCGGTGCGGGTCGGTGCGCTGGCGGCGCTGGCCGGGTGCCTGCTCGGCTGCGCCCAGCAACCGGACCTGACCCTGCACCCGGACCGGCCGGCGGTGACGTACCGGCCACTGAGCCACCCGTTCCGGGGCGCCCGGCTGGCCGTCGACCCGGACAGCGAGGCGGCCCGGTACGAGCGGGCCAACGGCGCCGACTGGCTGGAGCCGATCGCCGGCCAGCCGCAGGCGCGCTGGATCAACAGCCCGCAGGATCTCGACACGCTGCCGGAGCTGCTGCAGGCGGCCCGGGCCCAGGGCGCGCTGCCGGTCCTGGTGGCGTACTGGATCCCGGACCGCGGCTGCTCCCACCACAAGCAGGGTGCGCCGTCGGCAGCGGCGTACCGGGACTGGATCGGCTCGATGATCAGGCGGCTCGGCTCGACCAGGGCGGTCGTGGTGCTCGAGCCGGACGCGCTGCCGGCGGACTGCTTCGACGCCGGCCGGGCCCGGCTGATGGCCGAGACGGTGCGGCGGCTGGAGACGGCCGGCCAGTCGGTCTACATCGACGCCGGGCACGCCGCCTGGAAGTCGACCGGGGACACCGCCGAGCGGCTGCTCGCGGCCGGCATCGCCGACGCCGAGGGATTCGCGGTCAACGTGTCGAACCGGCAGACGACCGCGGCCAGCGTGGCCTGGGGCCGGGAGCTGTCCGACCTGGTCGGGCACCGGCCGTTCGTGGTCGACGTGTCCCGCAACGGGATCGGGCCGCCGCCGGACCGCAAGGACAGCGACCAGGAGTGGTGCAACCCGGCGCACCAGGCGCTCGGGGCGCCGCCGACCACGAGGCCCGGCCTGCCCGGCGTCGACGCACTGCTGTGGATCAAGCGGCCGGGGGAGTCGGACGGCAAGTGCGGCGGGGAGACGTCGTACTTCTTCTCGGCCCGGCAGGCGCAGTTGCTGATCGAGAACAGTCCGCAGGTGACCCCGGCCGCCCGCCAGCAGGCCGCTGCGGCGACCGCACCGCCGTCCGACGGCCGGCCGTGACTGGCCCGCCCGGTGCCTGGGGATCGGTCGCCGGGCGAGCCGTCAAGCAGAGGAACCGTCCGGCACCACCGCCATGACGCGATCGCCCGGTGGCAGGGTGGTCGGGTGGACGAGACGGAGGTGCCGCTGCACCCGCTGCTGGCCGGTCGGTGGAGCCCGGCCCGGTTCGACCCGGAGCACGTGGTGTCCGAGGCCGAGCTCGCCTCGCTGCTCGAGGCGGCGCGGTGGGCGCCGTCGGCCGGCAACTCGCAGCCGTGGTCGTTCCTCGCCGGCCGGCGCGGCGACCCGGTGCACGCGCGGCTGGTCCGGTACCTGGCCGCGAGCTCGGCCCGCTGGGTCCCGGACGCCGGCCTGCTGGTCGCCAACCTCTGCCATCGCTACGTCGAGGACACCGACTGGGACTACTCCGAGTTCGCGCTGTACGACCTCGGCCAGGCGGTGGCGCACATGACCGTCCAGGCGCAGGCGGTCGGCCTGTCGGCGCGGCAGTTCCGGGCCTTCGACCGGGACGGCGTGGCGGCCGAGTTCGGCGTGCCGGCGCACTGGGAGGTGACGACGATGACCGCGTTCGGCCGGGCGCCGCGGGTGGCGGCCGTCGAGCGGGATCGGCGCGCCGTGGACGAGATCCGCTGGCCCGGCTGACTCGGTGTGGGCTGGATCACAATCGGTTGCAGCGTTGCGGAGAAGCGGGGTCCGCTCGGCGGCTTGCGCGCCGGGCGTCCTCGGCGTCCGGGCCGTCGAATCGGATGCGCACCGTGACGGTTCTGCTGTCGCGCAACCACGGATTCCGTCGTGTCGGGACGCTGTCCGCCGCGGTCGGGCCTGATGTGGCCGGTTCCGGCCAGTTCGGGCCGACCGACCGCGTGGCCTGCGGATCCTGTCGTCGACAGCGCACACACCCGGTCTGACCTGTCCGGACACGTCTACCCGCGGCGGTGTGGGAGGGCGGCCGGGAGGACGGAACGGTGTGCCCGGAAAGGCTCGTTACCTTCTCGATGCAATCATTCACCCGGCTGGGGGTTATCCACTAACCCCGGATATGCCTTACTGGGCAACGAGGTCACATGCTTGATTACGCTCTGTGACCCGAGCCACAATCGATTGCTGGGGGGCTCATGGGCAGGACGACGACGGTCGCCCTCATCGACGACCATCAGACCCTACTCGATCTGCTCACTTTCGCGATGGCGAGCGAGGCCGACATCGAGGTGGTGGGCACCGCCACCACCGCGGCGGAGGGCCAGCGGCTGGTCCAGCGGACCAGCCCGGACGTGGTGCTGCTCGACTTCGCCCTCCCGGACGTCGACGGGGTGACGCTGGCCGCGACGCTGGTGGACCGCCACCCCAACCTCCGGGTCGTGATGCTGACCGCGTCCGAGGACGCCGAGCTGATCAGCCGCGCCGCCACCGCGGGCGCCTCCGGGTTCGTCGCCAAGTCCGGCGCCCTCGACCAGGTGCTCGACGCGGTCCGGACCGCGCGCAGCGGCTCCATGATCGTCGACCCGATCTTCCTGGCCAGGCTCGGCTCGTCCGGCCGGAGCCGGGCGCAGGCGGAGGAGCAGGCCGGCCCGCGCCGGCCGGTGCTCACCCCGCGCGAGCAGGAGGTCCTCGAACTGCTCGGCCGCGGCAAGGACCCGCGCACGATCGCCCGGGAGCTGTCGATCAGCCTGCATACCTGCCGCGGGTACGTGAAGAGCACGCTGGCGAAGCTGGACTGCCACTCACAGCTGGAGGCGGTGGTGACGGCCGGGCGGCTCGGGCTGCTGCGCGGACCGGTGATGCAGCCGGCCCTCGGCGGCCGCCCCTCGATGGCCCGCCGCTAGTGCCCCGCACTAGAAGGTCCGGACCACCGCGAGGCCGGCCAGCGTCGGCACCAGCACGTCCCGGCCGCTGATCGCCGGGGTCGCGAACCGGCTGGTGGTGCCGACCGCGACCTGCTCGCGGGTCCGCCCGGTCGCCGGGTCGAGCGCGTGCAGCACCCCGCCGCTCTGATCCAGTGTCCACACGCGACCGCCGCCCACCACTGGAGACCCGGCCAGCGCCGGGTCGGCGTGCCAGCGGACGGAGAGGGCTCCCGACTCGTCGATGGCGACGGCGCGGATGCCGTCGGTGCAGGGCACGTAGACGATCCCGGCGGCGACCGCGGTGCCGCCGAACGACCGGCACACCTCGGCCTGGCTGACCTGGCCGCCGATGCCGCCGAGCTGGCCGCGGCGGAGCACGTACCCGGTGCCGGACTTGCCGGCCGCGAACACCCACGGGCCGACCAGCGTCGGTCCCTGCGAGCCGAGGTCGCGATCGGCGTCGTTGTCGGTGGGCCAGGTCGTCGGTGAGAACGAGTCGCGCAGCCGGCCGTCGGGACCGATCCGGAGCACCGAGTCGCTGTGGTCGTACGGGTCGCCGACCCCGGACTCGCCGTTGCCGACCGCGACGTAGAGGTCGCCGGCGGAGTCGACCACCGGGCCGGGCGGCGTCCAGATGCCGGCCTCGCGAGCGGTCGGGACCGTGTAGCTGACCGGCGCACCGGTGCCGTCGAGCCGGATGCCGACGAGCCGGCCCTTGTAGCCGCCGCAGTCGCCGGTCAGCCCGCCGAACGGCACCCAGACCCGGCCGCCGGTGACCGCGAGCGCGCCCCGCTCCTGCATGGCCCTGGTCTCCGTGCCGGGCAGGTCGACGCCGCGCCGCCAGCGCACCGCTCCGGTGCGCAGGTCCAGCGCCACCAGCTCGTGCCGGGGCGGACCGCCGTACTCCGGCGAGACGTAGACGAGGCCGCTGCCCGGGTCGTACACCGGCGTGCCGGTGATGCCGAGCGGGTCGATGTTCCCGCACGGCCGCTCAGCCGCCGGGGACGGCTCCCCCAGGTGCCGTCGCCACACCTGGCGGTAGGAACGGTCGAAGGCGAACACCGTGTCGTTCTCGGTGGCGACGACGGTCAGGCCGGCCGCGACGATCGGCGCGGCGTAGACGGCGCCGTCCAGCCGCACCGACGCGACGACGCCGAGCCGGGACACCGGCGGCATCGCCGCCGCCACACCGGCCCGGTCGGCGCTGCCGTGGTAACCGGGCCAGTCCTGGGTCCCCGCCGGAGTAGGCGTGGCGGAGCCGGTGGACCGGGCCGCGGTCGTGGTCGGCGCGGTCGTGGTCGGCGCCGCCGCGGGCGAGCTGCCCGAGGAGCAACCCCCCACGGCCAGGCCGAGGACGAGCATCGGGACCGCGAGCCGGCAACCCGCCCGTGCCCGTCTGCTGCCCACGCCGCCCATCCTGGCCGACGCGTGCGGGCGGCCGGTCACGACCCGGCGCGCCAGTAGCCGATGCGGTTCCGGTCCGGGCTGAAGCCGTGCGCAACACCCCAGAGCACCGCCTGGGTGCGGCTGGCCACCCCGATCTTCCGGTAGACCGTGCGGATGTAGGACTTGACCGTGTTGGGGCTGAGGAACGTCAGCTCGGCGATCTCGGCGTTGCTCATGCCCTGGGTGATCAGCGCGAGCACCTCCGACTCCCGGTCGGTCAGCCCCTCGGTGCGACCGGGCCAGTCCAGGCCGACGGCGCTGCGGCTGCGCCGCGGCGGCGGCGCGCTGATGACGAGCTCGCCGGCGTGCACGGCCTCGAGCGCGGCGACCAGCTCCCGAGCGGACAGCGTCTTGGACAGGTAGCCGTGCGCGCCCTGCCGGCGGGCGTTCTCGATCAGGTGCGGGTGCAGGTTCCAGCTGTAGACGACCACCCGGCGCGACCTCGGGTTGGCCACCAGGGTCGCCACCTCGTCGCGGTCGGACTCCGGCTGCGCGAACGAGTCGTACAGCACGACGTCGACGACCTCCTCCACCGGCTCGTTGGCGTCGATCTCCACGATCACCGCCCGGTCCCGGTAGTGGTCGAGCATGCGGGCGAGCCCGGCGAGGACGACGTCGTAGTCGTTCACCAGCGCGACGGTGATCGGGACCGGGGCCACCTCGGCACCGTAAACCTCCTCAGGGGTGTAGTGGACCCGCCCTTGGGGTGGTTCGTTCGGGACGGCACCCGTCCGCGCTGTTGAGGAGGACCGGCATGGCTGCTGCCGACGCGGACGCTCCCGATGATGCGGAGCTGGTCGCCGCCGTACGGTGCGGCGACCTCGAGGCGTACGGCCTGCTCTACCGGCGGCACGCCGGCGCCGCCCGGACCCAGGCCAAGCAGCTGGTCGGGTCGAGGCCGGACGCGGAGGACCTGGTCGCCGAGGCGTTCGCGAAGGTGCTCGACGCGATCCGCGCCGGCGGAGGTCCCGACCAGGCGTTCCGGGCGTACCTGCTGACGACCGTCCGCAACACGCTGTGCGACCGGCGCCGGCGGGACCGGCCGCTGGAGTGGACCGACGACCCGGGCCGGTACGACGTCGGGCAGCCGTGGGAGGACCCGGCGGTGGCGGAGCTGGAGGCTACGCTGGCGGCCCGGGCGTTCCACCGGCTGCCCGCGCGCTGGCGGGAGGTGATCTGGCGTACCGAGGTCGAGCAGGCACCGCGGCCGGAGGTCGCGTCGCTGTTCGGGTTGACGCCGAACGGGGTGGCGGCGCTGGCGTACCGGGCTCGCGAGCGGCTGCGGCAGGCCTACCTGCAGGAGCACGTCGCGACTGAAGGCGGGTGGGAGCACCGGCCCGCGGTCGACCGGCTCGGGGCGTGGACCCGCGGCCGGCTGACCGGCCGGGCCCGATCGGGGGTCGAGGCGCACCTGCGCAGCTGCCCAGACTGCCGGGCGCTCGCCCGGGAACTGGCCGACGTCAACGGCACGCTCGACCGGGCGTCGCGCGCTCCTCCGCCGTGCCGGACGCCGGCCGGATCACCGCGAAACCGGCACCGACCTGCCGAGTCAGGACACTAGGGTGCCGGGCGTGGCCGGGGCCGACTGGGAGTGGGACGCCGCGGAGCTGCGCCGGTACGGGCACCGGGTCGTCGACCTGCTCGTCGAGCACCTGACCACGCTGCCGGACCGGCCGGTGTTCCGGCCGTACCCACGGGATCTGGCGGAGGCCCGGCTCGCGGCGCCGCTGCCCGAGCAGGGCCGCCCGGCCGACGAGCTGCTGGACGAGATCGCGGCGACCGTGCTGCCGTGGCCGCTCGGGAACGGCCACCCGCGCTGGGCCGGCTGGGTCAACGGGCCGCCGAGCCCGCTGGCCGTGCTCGCCGACGCGCTGGCGACCGCGATGAACCCGTCCGTCGCCGGCGGCAACCACGCCGCCACGTACGTAGAGAAGCAGGCGGTGCGCTGGCTCGGCGAGCTGCTCGGCCTGCCCGGCTGGGGCGGCCTGCTGGTCAGCGGCGGGTCGGCGGCGACCGTGCACGCGCTGGCCGCCGCCCGGCACCGCGCCACCGGCGGCACGGTCCGGGAGGCCGGGCTCGACCAGGCCACCGCGCCGCTGACCGTGTACGCGTCGGACCAGGCGCACAGTGCGGTGGCCAAGGCGGTCGAGCTGCTCGGGCTCGGTGCCGCCGCGCTGCGGGTGCTGCCGGCCGACCGGGACCGCCGGCTGCCGGTCTACGCGCTCGCCACCGCGCTGGCCACCGACCGCGAGCGCGGCGCCCGGCCGATGGCGGTGGTGGCGTCCGCGGGCACCGTGAGCACCGGCGCGATCGACCCGCTGGCCGCGATCGTCGACGTGTGCGCGGCACACGGGGTCTGGCTGCACGTGGACGGCGCGTACGGCGCGCCGGCGGTGCTCGATCCCCGGTACGCCGCCGAGCTGGCGCCGATGGCGGCCGCGGACAGTCTCGCCGTGGACGCGCACAAGTGGCTGGCCGTCCCGTACGAGGCCGGGGCGGTGCTGGTGCGGGACGAGGAGGGGCTGCGGGCCGCCTTCAGCCGGGTGCCGGCGTACCTGCGCGAGGACAGCGAACCGGACGGGGTGAGCTGGTTGCCGTGGTTCAGCGAGTACGGCACCCAGCAGACCCGCGGCTTCCGTGCGCTCAAGGTGTGGGCCGCGCTCGCCCACCACGGTCGCGCCGGATACGCGGCGACGATCGGGCGCGACCTCGACCTGGCCGAGCGACTGGCCGCCCGGGTCGAGGCCGCGCCGGAGCTGACGCTGACCTCCCGCGGGCTGAGCGTGGTCACCTTCCGCCATGTCCGGCCGGGTGCGCCGGCGGCCGAGCTCGACCGGCTCAACCGCGAGCTGCTGCGCCGGGTGCAGCTCGGCGGCGAGGCGTTCCTCACCGGCACCGAGCTGGACGGTGCGTTCGTGCTGCGGGCATGCATCACCAACCCGCGGATGCGCCCCGACGACACCGACCGCATCGTCGCGGCGGTCGAGCGGGCGGCAGCTCAGACCGGCCGGTAGTCGCGCGCGATCGCCCGCTGGATGCGGGTGTAGTCGGCGGCCGGGTCCAGCCCCAGGACGCCGGCCCAGGCCGGCACCAGTTCGCCCTCGTAGCGGTGGCCGTGCCCGGCGGGCGTCGACCCGGCCACCATCATGTCGGTGGTCAGCTGCCAGAACGACGCGAACGAGGCCCACCGCATCGGTCGCACGTCGGCGCCGACGCCCTCGTGCATCCAGTCCGGCTCCTCGACCAGCAGGGTCGGCGACCACCAGGGAATCGGGTCGGACGCGTGCTGCACGTACAGCACGCGCGGCGCGTCCCAGCTGCCGTACGCACGACCGTAGAGGTCGTGGGTGAGCTCGGCCGGCCTGGTCGCGTACCGGACGTGGGTCCCGTCGCCCACCACCGGGGCGACCTCCGGCGAGCCGCCCCGCCGCGCGTCGGCGATCGACCGGGCCAGCGGCGTGAAGTTCGGCGTCCCGACCCAGACCGCGCCGTCGATGCGGGCCAGCATGTCGTCGGCGTCGCGGAACGCGGCCTGGCCGCCGTACGCGCCCAGCGACTCGCCGCCGAGCAGCAGCCGGGGGCGCGCGGCGGCCGGCCGGCGGGACAGCTCGGCCTCCACCCTGGCCAGCAGTGCCCGTCCGGCGGCCGCCGGAGTGCGCCGGTCGGACAGCAACGCGATCGGGCTGGGCAGGTAGGAGTACTGCATCGCGGCGATCGCGGAATCGCCCCCGGTCAGGTATTCGATCGAGGACGCCGACCACTCGTCGACCCAACCGCGGCCGGTGGTCGTCATCAGCGCCAGCACGCTGCGATCGAAGGCCCCGGTCCGGCGCAGCTCGGCGACGACGGCGTCGGCGACCTGGTCGATCGACCGGCCGTCCGACAGCCCCGCGTAGACCCGGATCGGTTCGATCGCCGGCTTCCCGGTGGCCGCGCCGATCGCGGCCGGTGTCGACCCGTCCGCCACGAAGGCCTGCCCGTTGCGGCCCAGCGACCGCCAGGACTCGGCCGACGCGGGGCTGCCGGACCGCAGCGGCGAGCTCGGTGGGGTGCGGCCGGCCGGGGTCACGCCGTTGACCACCGCGGCCTTCGCGGCGGCGTAGCCCATCGCCTTGCGGTAGACGAGCGAGTTGGACAGCGTCAGCACCACGGTGGTCACCAGCAGCGCGGCCAGCGCGGTCGCGACCCAGGGATGGAGGAAGCGCTGGCCCAGCCGCGATCCCCGCCGGGTCAGCGCCCGCAGCCCGCGGGCGGCCAGGATCACCAGCACGAAGACCAGGACGGTGGCGGCCAGCCCGAGCAGCAAGGTCAGCGGACCGGGCGGGGATTTGCCGACGAAGCGGGCGGTGTCCCGCTGCCAGTCCAGGCTGCGCAGCCAGACCAGCGCGACCACGACCGCCACGACGGTCCAGCCGATCCGGCGCAACCACCGCGCCGGCGCCGGGGCCATCGTGACGCGGATCCCCAGCGCGTCGCGGACCTTGCGCCAGCTCCAGGCGACGACCAGGCCGAGGCCGTAGCCGTACGCGGCGCTCAGGCCGCTGGCCACGCCCTGCAGATACCAGCCGCGCGGGATCAGGCTCGGGGTGATCGAGGCCAGGAAGAACCACGCGGCGCCGAGGATCGCCGCGGTGCGGCCGGGATGCGCCGGCGGTCGCACCGCGGCCGTCGCGGCCGCGGTCGCCCCAGCGGTCGGCGCGGTGGTCGGCCCAGCGGTCGGCCCGGTGGACGCCCCAGCGGTCGGCCCGGTGGCCGCGCCGGCTGCGCCGGTCGGGCCGGCCGCCGCACCGCCCGGCGCCTGGTCCGGGCCGGTCCTCGGGTCCGTGCCGGCCGTCATGGCGACGACGATGGCAGCGGCCCGGCGGGCCGGGAAGGCGGCGGACCGGCGGGCCAGGGGGCGGGTTTCTGGTCGACCGGGATCTCGGCCCGCACCCAGGTGCCGCCGCCCGGGGCGGTGCCCACCCGCAGCCGGCCGTCCAGCGCCTCGACCCGGTCGACCAGCCCGCGCAGGCCGGAACCGCGGCCCGGGTCCGCGCCGCCGATCCCGTCGTCGGTCACCTCGACGACCAGCGTCCCGCCGGCCAGCCGCGCCTCGACGACCGCGGACCGGGCGCCGGCGTGCTTGCCGGTGTTGGCCAGGCTCTCGCAGACCACGTAGTACGCCGCCACCTCGACCGGCTCCGGCAGCCGGGGCAGCCCGTCGACCCGTAGCTCCAGCGGCATCGCGGTGCGGGCGGCGACCGACTCCAGCGCGACCGCCAGCCCGTGCCCGCTGACCACCGCCGGGTGCAGCCCGCGGGCGATGTCCCGTAGCTCCCGCATGGACACGGTCACCTCGTGCCGGGCGTGCGCGAGCCGGTGGCGGGCGTCCGCGTCGCCGTTCAGCGAGCTCTCCAGCAGCCCGAGCTCCAGCGACAGCGCGATCAGCCGCTGCTGGGCGCCGTCGTGCAGGTCGCGCTCCAGCCGGCGGCGTTCCTCCTGAGCCGCGACCAGCAGCCGGGCCCGCGACCCGCGCAGGTCCTGCAGCCGCGCCCGCAGCTCGGCCTGCAGCCGGCCGTTCTCCAGCGCGATCGCGGCGGCGGCGCTGACCGCGGCCACCAGCTCCGGCTCCTCCCGCAGCGACGGGTGGTAGAGCAGCGTCGCCAGCGGCTCGCCGTGCTGCTCGACGACGGTCACGCCGCGGTCGTCGCCGGGTCCGGGCAGCGAGACCGGCGCGCCGTCGGCGTCGGCCCAGCCGCCGTGCTCGGGCAGCCAGTAGGCGACCGCGAGCGAACCGTCCCGCAGCGCCCCGGAGATCAGCTCCCGCAGGTCGGGCGCGGGCTCCGAGGTCAGCCGGACGACCATGTCGGCCACCCCTGAGCGGGCCAGCCGGGCGTCGAGCAGGCCGAGCAGGAACGCCACCGGCGCCAGCCCGACCACCCCGAACGTGGCCAGCCGGAGGATCTCGAAGCCGGGCAACTGGAACGCGCCGGCCACCAGCAGCGCGGCCACCATCACCAGCGCGGCGCCGAACGAGTCGACCAGCAGCGCCACCCGCCGCCGCGGCACCCGTCCGGCCGCCCGGGCCCGGCGGGCCAGCGCGCCTACGCCGACCAGGCACAGCCCGGCCAGTGCCAGCAGCTGCACGTTCTGCACCGACTCGGCCAGCTCCGGGCGGCTGGCCACGGCCAGCAGGTGCCGTTCGTCGAAGCCGCCGAGCACGAGCACGAGCACCTGCAGCA
The DNA here is from genome assembly GCA_963728945.1 of uncultured Actinomycetota bacterium. Taxonomy (GTDB): domain Bacteria; phylum Actinomycetota; class Actinomycetes; order Mycobacteriales; family CADCTP01; genus CADCTP01. The sequence goes on from CAVSMA010000002.1 coordinate 362,089, forward strand.
CCACCGCGGCGGCGTACCCGGCCAGGACGATCAGCCGCCGCGTCCCGGTGAGCCGCCCGGTCGGGTACGCGAGGAAGACGTGCAGCCAGACCGCCGGCAGCAGCAGGTCGCAGAGCTGGCCGACGGTGTTGAGCAGCGGCTGGTCCGACCACTGCAGCGTGGACACCGGGGTGATCAGCCCGGCGCCGATCAGCAGCGGCCCGAACCGGCTGTCCGGCCGGCGCCGCCACGCGATCATGCCGGCGACGACGAACGGCACGGTCGTCCAGGCGAGCAGCACCAGCCGCAGCTCGCGCTGGTAGACCTCCGGCGCGCCGTACGCCAGCGCGACCGCGGCGGCGCTGGCCGCCACGGTCGCGAGGCCGAGGCCGAGAAGGGGGAGGGCGCCGGGCGGCGCGCCGGGAGCTGGTCCCGCGGCGAGCCGCCAGCTGGCCATGCCGGGCTCCTCCCCGCGGGAACCGGCGCAGATCAGCACGGCGCGCTGCCGTGCTGGTCGAACCATACGCGCTACGGCCGGCCCTGGCGGCGGATGACGAGCGGCAGCACGATCAGCAGCACGCCGCCCACGAGCAGCAGGCCGCCGGCGACGAACAGCCCGATGGTCGCGCCGCGCAGCACCGGCAGGGTGCCACCGAGGTCGACGTCGGCGTGCACGCCGGCGCTGCCGTCGGCGTTCATCACCACGACGGCCCAGTCGCCGCCGGACACCTGCCAGTCGATCGTGCGGGTGCCGGTGCCGGCGGCGCTGCGCTCCCAGAACGTCTGCTCGGACGGCGGCGAGGTCGGGGCGCCGCCGGCGCGGTCGGTGTAGTCGACCCGGACCGGGTCCACGTCGATGTCGCGGACCTCGTCGTGCCCGACACCGCGCAGGAAGCCGTCCACGTCGGCGGTGCGGGCCAGCCCGAGGAACACCGCCCGGTCGGGGTCGTCGCCGGTGGCCCGGATCCGGACCGTGCCGAGCAGGTCGCGGGCGTACGCCTGGTCCGGTCCGCGCAGGTCCACCCCGACGCTGCGCACCACGACCGCGTACGCGTCGGAGTCGACCGGCGCGGGACCGGAGGTGACGAAGCCGGCGGCGTCCCGGGAGTGCCCGGCGTAGGCGACCGCGCCGCCGAGGGCCAGCAGGCCGAGCGCGACCAGGGTGAGCAGCGAGCCGAGGACGACGGTGACGATCCGGCCGGCGCCGAGCGGGGGGCCGGGCGGGCGGCCGGGCGGCGCGGGCGGCGGCGGCCGGTCGGGTGGCGGCTGTGCCGCGCCGGTCTGCAGCGAGGGCTCGGACATGGCGACTCCTCCGTCGGGTTCGGCCGGGCCCGACCACCGTCGCAGCGCGCCCGGGCCGGTGGACAGGTGGCTGCCCGGTGGCTCGGCGGCCGGTTTTCTGGTGTCCGGACGCGCGGTACGGTCCGGTCGGGTCGGGCGGGGGAGGGCCGTCGTGCGGGTGGCGATCGCCGAGGACAGCCTGCTGCTGCGGGACGGCCTTGTCCGGCTGCTGACCAGCGCCGGCATGGACGTCGTCGCGCAGTGCCGCAGCGCCGACGAGCTGCTCGTGCGGGTCAGGACCGACCCGCCGGACGTGGTCGTCGTGGACATCAGGCTGCCGCCGACGCACACCGACGAGGGGATGCGGGCCGCCCTGCAGATCCGGGCGCAGCAGCCCGGCGTCGGCGTGCTCGTGCTGTCCCAATACCTCGAGATCGGCCTGGCCACCCAGTTGCTCGGCGAGTCCGCCGACGGCGCCGGCTACCTGCTCAAGGACCGGATCAGCGACGTCGACGAGTTCGTCGCCGCGGTCCGCCGGGTCGGGACCGGCGGCTCGGCCGTCGACCCGGAGATCGTCTCCACCGTGCTGCGCCGGCAGCGCCGGGACGACCCGCTGCAGCGGCTGACCCCGCGCGAGCGTGAGGTGCTCGCGCTGATGGTCGCGGGCAGCTCCAACCAGGGCATCGCCGACGCGCTGACGATCACGCTGCGGGCGGCGGAGAAATACGTCTCCAGCATCTTCGGCAAGCTCGGCGTGCCGGCCGGCCCGGCCGACTCCCGGCGGGTGCTCGCGGTGCTGCGGGTGCTGCGATCCTGACCCGGACCCGGCACCACCGCAGCCCCGGCAGAGCCAGCGACCCCGGCAGCACCTCGGCCCACAGCCGCTCGGCCCGGCAGCACTCCAGCCCCGGCTGAGCTGCTGCCCGGCAGCACCTCGGCCCACAGCCGCTCGGCCCGGCAGCACTCCAGCCCCGGCTGAGCTGCTGCCCGGCAGCACCTCGGCCCGCCAGCACCTCAGCCCAGCAGGGCCCGCAGCCGCGGCCCGGAGAACTCGGCCTTGTCGATGAACCCCAGCGCGCCGCTGCGCTCGACCAGCCGGCCGTAGTCGGATCGCGGCCGGCCGGAGACGAGCACCACCGCCGGCGCCCCCGGCCCGGCGGTCAGCTGCCGCGCCAGCGCGAAGCCGTCCGAGTCGGGCAGCTGCACGTCCACCAGCACCACGTCCGGTCCCAGCTCCCGCGCCAGCCGGAGCGCGGCGGCGGCGTCGGCCGCGCCGGCCACCACGTCGAACCCGGCCGCCGACAGCACCCGCCCGGCCGCGTCCCGGAACGGCGCGTGGTCGTCGACGATGAGCACCCGCGGTGGCACGGCGAGCCCAGCCTGGCGTCGAGCTCCGCCTCAGCGCTGGCCGAAGGCCGGGTCGAACGGCTCGTGGTCGGAGCCGCACCGGCTGCCCCGCGCCGGCGTCCGCAGCTGCACCAGGTATGCCGACAGGGCATCGTCGATGCACGCGCTGGGGTCGTTCGCGATGAGGTGGCCGTACCCGTCCTGGACCAGCAGCACCGCGTTGCCCAGCCGACGCTCGGCGATCCGCGCGCTCACCAGCGGCGTGTTCGGCTCGTACCGCATGTTGATCAGCAGGATCGGCGTGCCGGTGTGCCGGTCGAACGGGCCGTCGTAGCGGGCCGCGCTGCGGGCCGGCCAGGACGCGCACGGGGCCCCGATCACCCAGCCGAGCGCGGTGCCGCCGATGCGGCTGATCCGGGTCAGCCGGCGCACGACCGCCGGCCACTGTGCCGCAGTCTGCCGGGACGGGGCGTCGGCACAGGTCAGCGCCGTGTTCTGCTCGAACGCCAGTCGGACCGGGTCGGAGCTCAGGTCGCCGGTCAGCCCTTTGAGAATGGTTCCGTCGCCCTCGAGCGCCAGCTCCAGCGCGCCGGCCGCCTGCGGCCAGTCGGCCGGGGACGCCGGCACGTTGAACTTCGCCGCCGCCACCAGCTCGCCGTACGTCAGCGGGCCGGCCGCGGTGTCCATCGGCGCTCGGCGCAGCCCGGCCAGGAACGCGTCCACCCGCGGCGCCACCGGGCCGTGCCCGGCCAGCGCGCAGCGGTCCGGGCCGGCCGCCTGGCACAGCGACAGGAATTTCGACCACACGAGGTCGGTGTCGGTCAGCCCGGTGGCCAGCACGGCCGCCAGGCCGCGCCGGAAGGCGACCGGGTCGACGATGCCGTCCAGCGCCATCGCCCGCACCCGGCCGGGGAACATGTTCGCGTACGTCTGGCCCATCAGCGTTCCGTTGGACTCGCCGAAGAACGTCAGCTTCCGGTCGCCGACCAGCGCGCGCAGGTGGTCGAGGTCGCGCACCTGGTCGGCCATCGAGATGTGGGCGAGCAGCGCGCCGTTGCGCTGGCCGCAGCGCTGCGCCAGCTCGACCGTCCTGGCCAGGTAGCGCTGCTGGTCCGCCCTGGTCGTCGGCACCACCACGTCCCCCCAGAACGCCGCACGGTCGGCCGCGGAGGCGAAGCAGGACACCGGGGTGCTGCGGTGGCTCCCGCGCGGGTCCCAGCCGACGATGTCGAACCGGCCGCCGGTGAGCGTGTCGAGGCGCGCGCCGCGGGAGGCGACCTCGTCCACTCCGGAGTCGCCCGGTCCGCCCGGGTTGACCAGGAGGGAGCCGATGCGGTGCGCCGGGTCGGTGGCCAGGTGCCGCAGCACCGACAGCGAGATCGCCGGCCCGTGCGGGCGGGACCAGTCCAGTGGGACCGGGACGGTCGCGCACTCCAGCCGGTCGCCGCAGGGCGTCCAGCGGATTCCGGCCGCGGGAGCGGCGGCGGGAGCGGCGGGAGCGGCGGCGGCCCGTACCGGCGCGAGGACGGCGACGAGCAGGGCGAGGACCACCGCGCCGAGCAGGAACCGCGGTCGGCGGGGGGACGAGCGCATCGCGGCCTCCGGGGTGCCGGCGGGAGCGCCGGGCGGACCGGCGCGGCGGTCCGGGTGCGGGCCGCGCGGTCACCGTCGCAGCGGCCCTCGCGCGCGGACAGGAGGCTGACCCGTCACCCCGGGGACGGGTTTCTGGTGTGTCGGGGGGACACCGGGCGAGACAGAGCCCGGCGCCGGGCGGAGGATGGGGCAGGCGATCCGACGGGAGGCGGTCGTGGGAGGCATCGCGGCACTGGCGGCGGTCGACCAGCACTACCTGGATCAGGCCCGGCAGATGCAGGCCCTGTCGTTCGCCGTGCACATCCCGCTGGTCTGCTTCGGGATGGCGTTCCCGGTGCTGGTCCTGTTCTGCGAGTGGACGGCGCTGCGCACCGGCAGCGAGGTGCACCTGACCCTGGCCCGGCGGTGGAGCCGGGTGCTGGTCGCGCTGTTCGCGGTCGGCGTGGTGACCGGCACGATCCTGTCGTTCGAGATGGGCCTGCTCTGGCCACACTTCACCGGCACGTTCGGCGCGGTGTTCGGGCTCGGCTTCGCCATCGAGGGTTTCTCGTTCTTCGTCGAGGCCATCTTCATCGGCATCTACGTGTACGGCTGGGACCGGCTGTCCCCGCGCTGGCACCTGGCCAGCGGCATCCCGATCGCGATCACCGGTGTCACCGGCTCGTTCATGGTGATCTCGGTGAACGGCTGGATGAACCACCCGCAGGGCTTCCGGATCGTCGACGGTCGGGTGACCGACGTACGCCCCGTGCAGGCGCTGTTCGCGAACACCTTCATGTGGCACGAGTTCGTGCACATGTACCTTGCGTCGTTCATCGTGGCCGGCTTCGCGCTCGCCGCCTGCTACGCGGTCGCGCTGCTGCGCGGCAACACCAGCCGGTACGTCCAGGTCGCGCTGACGATCCCGCTCACCGCGGCCGCCGTGGCCGCCCCGGTGCAGGTGCTGGTCGGCGACTGGGCCGCCCGCACGGTCGCGGAGCGGCAGCCGGTCAAGCTGGCCGCGCTGGAAGGGCTCGGCCAGACCACCACCGGCGCCCCGGTGCACGTCGGCGGCTGGTACTCCGACGGCGAGGTCCACTTCGGACTGCCGATCCCGCGGCTGCTGTCGATCCTGGCCGCGCACGACCCGAACGCGACCATCCGCGGGCTGAGCTCGTTCCCGGCCGACGTGCTGCCGCCGGTGAACGTGGTCCGGTTGGCGTTCCAGACCATGGTCGGGCTCGGGCTCGCGATGGCCCTGCTCGCGGTCTGCTACCTGTGGGTGCGGTTCCGCCGCGGCCGGGCCCCGCGCTCGGCGTGGTTCTACCGGGCGGTCGTGCTGGCCGGCCCGGCCGCCGTGGTCGCGCTCATCGCCGGCTGGGTCACCACCGAGGTCGGCCGCCAGCCCTGGGTCGTGTACGGGGTGATGCGGACCGCCGACGCGGTCACCGGCGCCAGCGGCATCCCGGTCGGCTACGGCGTCCTGGTGGTGGTCTATGCCGGCTGCGCGGCCGCGGTCTGGTGGATCCTGCGCCGGCTGGCCGGCAAGCCGTTCCCGGACCGGCCGTCGGAGGTGCCGGAGGAGGTCGGGACGACGTGACCTTCCTGCAGCTGCTGCCCCTGCTGTTCATCCTCGCCGGCCTGATCCTCTACACCGTGCTCGCCGGCGCCGACCTGGGCACCGGCGCGTGGCAGCTGTCCACCCGCGACCACGGCCTGCGCAGCCGGGTGTACGCCTCGATCGGGCCGGTGTGGGAAGCCAACCACGTCTGGCTGATCTTCGTGCTCACCGTGCTCTGGACGGCGTACCCCAGCGTGTTCGCGGCGGTGTGCATCACGCTGGTGGTGCCGCTGTTCCTGGCGGCGGTCGGGCTGATCCTGCGCGGAACGGCGTACGCGTTGCACGGCGCCTCGAACGGGCCGGACGACCACCGGGAGATCGACGCGGTGTTCGGGCTGTCGTCGGTCTTCACGCCGTTCGCGCTCGGCGCGGTCGTGGGCGGGATCGCGTCCGGTCGGGTGCCACCCGATGGCGGCGGCGACCAGTGGACCAGCTGGCTCAACCCGACCTCGATCCTCGTCGGCGCGCTCGCGGTCGTGCTGGGCGCCTACCTGGCCGCGGTGCAGCTGGCCGCCGACGCGGTGCGGATCGGCGACGACGCGGCCGCGGCCGCCTTCCGTCGCCGGGCTCTGGCCAGCGGGCTGCTGGCCGGCGCGGTCGCGGTCGGCGGGCTCGCGGTCGTGCACGCCGACGCTCCGCGGCTGTTCCACGGGCTGACCCACGGCGCCGGGCTGGCCTGCGTGATCGTCTCGGTGCTGCTCGGACTGCTCGCCCTCGGCCTGGTCTGGCGGCGCCGGCTGGACCCGGCGCGGTTCGCGGCCGGCGCGGCCGTCGCCGCGATCGTCGCCGGCTGGGCGGTGGCCCAGCGGCCGGACGTGCTGCCCGGGCTGACCGTGGCCGAGGCCGCGGCGCCGACCTCGACCCTGGTCGCGGTCGTGGTCGCGGTCGTCGCCGGCGGGATCATCGTGTTCCCGTCGCTCGGGCTGCTGTTCGGTCTGGTGCTGGGGGGACGGCTGGACCGGCCGCGGCCGGCCGAGCCCACGGCGATACCGGCGGGCCGGCGGACACGGCCCGGCCTGCTCGGCCGGGTCGCGCTGGCCTGCTTCGTCGCGGGCGCCGGGCTCACCGTGTTCGGCCCCGGCCCGGCCCTGCTGGCGGTCGGGATCGTGCTGGTGCTCGCGGCCGCCCCGCTCGGCTTCCTCGCCGCGCTGCCGGCGGTGCCGGAGGAGTCCCGCTGAGCGGAGCCACCGCGAGTGCGACGGGGAGCACGGCCTCGGCCGGCAGCACCGCGATCGGCCGGCCGCCCATCAGGGCCGCTCGCCAGGTGGGGTCGGCCACGGTCGCGTATACACGCTCCGAACCTGATGCCGTCGACGGGAGGACCGGATGGGCGCCGGCCGGGTCGTCGTGATCACCGGCGGGTCGAGCGGCATCGGCCGGGCCACCGCGCTGGCCTGCGCCCGCCGCGGTGACCGGCTGGTGCTCGCGGCTCGCTCGCTGGACAGCCTGCGGTCGGCGGAGCAGGAGTGCCGGGCGGCGGGCGCGCGGACGCTGGTGCTGACGACCGACATGGCCGACCAGGCGTCCGTCGACGCGCTGCTGGCGGCGGCGGTCGCGCGCTTCGGTCGGGTCGACGCGGTGGTCCACTCGGTGACCGTGGTGGCATACGGCCGGTTCGAGGACGTGCCGGCGGCCGCCTTCGACCGGGTCATCGCGAGCACGCTGACCGGGACGGCCAACGTCGCCCGGTCGGCGCCGCGGGTCTTCCGCCGGCAGGGCGGCGGCAAAGCTCGTCCTGGTCGGGTCGTTGCTCGGCAAGATCGTCACGCCGTACATGAGCTCGTACGTCACGGCGAAGTGGGCCGTCCCGGGGCTGGCGCGCACGCTGCAGGTCGAGGCGCGCTCGACGCCCGCCATCGACATCAGCCTGGTGTCGCCCGGCAGCGTCGACACCCCGGTATACCGGCAGTCGGCCAGCTACTCGGGCCGCGGCGGCCGCCCGCCGCCGCCGGTCGACCCGCCGGAGAAGGTCGCGCGCGCTGTCCTCCGGTGCCTCGACCGCCCGCGCCGGGACCTGTCGGTCGGGCTGGCGAACCCCATCGCCGTCCTCGGCTTCCGTACGCTGCCCGCGCTCTTCGACCTCCTCGTGACGCCGCTGATGAACCTCGGCGGTCTCGCCCGGTCCAGGACGGGCCGGCACGACGGCAACGTCTTCGAGCCGCAGCCGGCAGGCGACAAGATCCACGGCGGGTGGCGACGGCGCGGGCTGCGGCGAGGAAATGTCGGTGCCGGGGGCCATCATGATCCGGGGTGAGGGGAGGGGCGCGTGAAATACGAGACGGTGGCCGAGGCCTATCGTGACCTGGAGGCGGCGACCGGCCGGCTGGCGCTGGTCGACCGGCTGGCCGAGCTGATCCGGGCGACTCCGGACGAGGAGTTGGCCCGGGTGTGCTACCTGTGCCAGGGCCTCATCGCGCCGGAGTTCGCCGGGATCGACCTCGGGCTGGCCGAGAAGATGGCGATCCGGGCGGTGGCCTCGGCGGTGGGTGCGCAGCCCGATGCGGTCACCGCCGCGGTGCGCACCCAGGGCGATCTCGGCGAGGCGGCCGAGGCGCTGCTGCCCGACCACGCGCCGAGCCTGACCGTCGACCAGGTCGTCGACACGCTCCAGGAGATCGCCGCGGCCGGGGGGACGGGCTCCCAGGGCCGCAAGCTCGACCTGCTGGCCGGGCTGCTGGGCCGGGCCACCCCGCTGGAGGCGCGTTACGTGCTGCGCCTGGTCACCGGCAACCTGCGGCTCGGCATCGGCACGCCGACGATCCTCGACGCGCTCGTCCGGGTGCACGCCGGCGGCAAGGCCGACCGCCCGGTGCTGGAGCGGGCCTACAACATCTGCTCCGACCTCGGCGTGGTGGCCGAGACGCTGGCCCGCGGCGGCTTGCCGGCGGTCGAGGCGCTGCAGGTGCGCCCGGGCAACCCGGTCAAAGTGATGCTCGCCCAGCGGCTGGCCGAAGCCGACGAGATCCTGTCCCGGCTCGGCGGCGAGTGCGCCGCCGAATACAAATACGACGGCGTCCGGATCCAGGCGCACCGCACCGCCGAGGGCGAGATCGAGCTGTTCACCCGCGGGCTGGAGCGGATCAACAACCAGTTCCCCGACCTGGTCGAGGCGATCGACACGGCGCTCGGCCCGCGGGCCGCGATCCTCGAGGGCGAGGCGGTGGCCTACGACCCGGCGGCCAACGAGTTGCGCCCGTTCCAGGAGGTCATGTTCCGCCGCCGGAAGCACGGCATCTCCGAGGCGGTCCGCGACGTGCCGGTCAGCCTGTTCTGCTTCGACCTGCTCTACGCCGACGGCGAGGACCTGACCCGGGAGCCCTACCCGCGGCGCCGGTCCCGGCTGACCGACGCGCTCACGCTGTCCGACCGGATCCGGCTCACCGCGATGGTCGAGGTGACGATGCCGGAGGCGCTCGATGCCACCTTCGAGCAGGCCATTGCCGACGGCAGCGAGGGCCTGATGTGCAAGTCGGTCGGGCCCGACTCGACCTACCGGGCCGGCAACCGCGGCTGGCAGTGGATCAAGCTCAAGCGCGACTACCGCAGCGAGCTGTCCGACACCGTCGACCTCGTCGTGGTCGGCGCGTTCGCCGGCCGCGGCCGCCGCCGCGGGCTCTACGGCGCGGTCCTGCTCGCGGCGTACGACCCGGACGCCGACCTGTTCCGCACGGTCGGCAAGTGCGGCACCGGGTTCTCCGACGCCGACCTGGCCGAGCTGTCCACCCGGCTGGCGCCCTACCAGCGCGACGAGAAGCCGGCCCTGGTCGACTCGCGGCAGCCGGCCGACGTCTGGTTCGAGCCCGGCCTGGTGCTGGAGGTGCTCAGCGCCGAGCTGACCCTCTCGCCCAACGCGACCGCGGGCTGGGGCCAGATCAAGGCCGATTCCGGCCTCGCGATGCGCTTCCCGCGCTTCACCGGCCGGTGGCGCGACGACAAGGGCCCGCAGGACGCGACCACCACGACCGAGCTGGTCGACCTCTACCGGCAGGCGCGGCACGGGACCTGACCGGAGCCGAGGGTAGCGTCGGGCGAGTGACCGACTACGCGGACCTTTCGGCTTTTGTCGCCCTGCCGCGCCTCACCGGACTGGCGCTGAGCCAGGACGGGTCGCGGCTCGTCGCCACCGTGCAGCAGCCCGATCCGAAGGGTGCCCGGTCTGTGTCCGCGCTCTGGGAGGTGCCGCTCGACGGCGGCGAGCCGGTCCGGCTGACCCGGTCGGAGAAGGGCGAGTCGGCGCCGGCGTTCCGGCCCGACGGTTCGCTGCTGTTCACCTCGGCCAGGCCGGAGCCGGACGGCGACGGCGACGACGAGGAGGCGGCTCTCTGGGTGCTGCCGCCGGCCGGGGAGCCGCGGGTGCTGGCCCGCACCGCGGGTGGGTTGTCCGGCCCGGTGGTGGCCCGGCACGCCGGCGCCGTGCTCGCCGCCGGCAGCCGCCTCACCGGCGCCGGCCCCGACCCGAGCACGGACCGCACCGCCCCCGTCGGGCAGGCGGCCGATCCGCCCGGCGGGGCCGGCCTCGCAGCCGATCCCGGCGCGGACGAGCTGGACGCGGTGCGGCGCCGCGCCCGCAAGGACCGGAAGGTCACCGCGATCCTGCACACCGGCTTCCCGATCCGGCACTGGGACCACGAGCTCGGCGCCGAGTCCCCGCGGCTGTTCCTGGTCGAGCCGGCCGGCCAGCTGCGGGACCTGACCCCGGACGCCGGCGTCGCGCTGACCGAGGCCGACTACTCGATCAGCGCCGACGCGGTCACCGTCGCCGCCTCCTGGCGCACCCGCCAACCCGGTGGCGCGTTCTCGCGCGGCGTGGTGCTCGTCGACGTGGCCAGTGGCGAGCGGACCGTGCTCGCCGACCAGCCGGAGCGGGAGCAGTCGAGCCCACGGATCGCCCCGGACGGCTCCCGGGTCGCGCTGCTGTCGACCACCAGGGGCTCGTACGACACGCCGCGGGAGTTCGAGCTGCGGATCGTCCCGGTCAAGGGTGGCGAGCCGCCGGTGGCCGTCCCGGTCGGCGACCTCTGGCCGGGGGAGTGGGTCTGGTCGGCCGACTCGCAGACCCTCTACGTCGCCGGCGACCTGCACGGCCGCGGCGCGGTGCTGGCGGTCGACGCGGCCAGCGGCGCGGTCCGCCGGCGCCTCGCCGCCGACGCGTCATACTCCTCCCTCTGCCCGGCGCCGGACGGTCGCTGGGTCTACGCGCTGCGCTCGGCCGTCGACGCCCCGCCGGCGCCGGTCCGGCTCGACACCACCGCCGACGACCAGCAGCCGGTGACGCTGCCCACCCCCGCCCCGGCGCCCGCCCCGCCCGGCCGGCTGACCGAGGTGGCCACCGAGGTCGACGGCGCCACCGTGCGCGGCTGGCTCTGCCTGCCACCGGAGGGCGACCGGCCGGCTCCGCTGATGCTGTGGATCCACGGCGGCCCGTTCGCCTCGTTCAACTCCTGGAGCTGGCGGTGGAACCCGTGGGTTCCGGTCGCGCACGGCTGGGCCGTGCTGATGCCCGACCCGGCGCTGTCCACCGGCTACGGGCCGGATTTCATCGCCAGGGCCTGGCCGCACCGCGCCGGCCCGGTGTGGGCCGACCTCGAGGCGCTGCTCGACGCCGTGGTGGAGCGGTCCGATGTGGACGGTGCTCGGACCGCCTGTCTCGGCGCGTCGTTCGGCGGCTACCTGACCAACTGGGTGGCCGGGCACACCGACCGGTTCGGCGCGATCGTCACCCACTCCGGCACCTGGGCGCTCGACCAGAAGAACGACACCGCCGACGTCGCGGACAACTGGCTGAGCTGGTTCGGCCGGCCCGCCGACCACCCGGACTGGTACGCGGAGAACTCGCCGCACCACTTCGCCGACCGCATCCGCACGCCGATGCTCCTCACCCACGGCAACCGGGACTACCGGGTGCCGGTCGGCGAGGCGCTGCGGCTGTGGTGGGACCTGGTCAGCCGGTGGGACGGCGACCCGGCCGAGCTGCCGCACCGGTTCCTCAACTTCACCGGCGAGAACCACTGGATCCTGTCCCCGGCCAACTCCGAGATCTGGTACGAGACCGTGCTCGGCTTCTGCGCCCAGCACGTGCTCGGCCGACCCTGGAGCCGCCCCGAACTCCTGTAGCGCACGCCGCCCCGGGCGCCGACGCCGCCCTAGTAACGCGGCGTGCGGCGCAGGGCGCCGAGGAGGAACGCGACGCCGAGCACGCTGCGCGGCGCGTACCCGGCCCGCCACAGTCCACCGTGGACGGCCGCGTACGCCTCGTCCTGCCAGGGGTGCGCCCGCTGCGCCGGCGCGGTGTTGAGGTCGCGCACGAGCAGCGCGGCGAGCAGCGTGCTGGCGGTCGCCGGCTCGAACACCTCGACGCCGAAGTGGTGCGCGCCGTTGAAGGCGGCGGCCAGCACCCGGTGCTTGACCACCGACCGGGTCCGGGCCGACGGCGCGACGTGGAACGAGACGGGTGTCCCGGTGGCCCTCGCCACCGCGGCCCGCCACCGCTGCACCCGCTTCGCCAGCGCGTAGTTCGGCCCCTGCTGCGGGATCAGGCTGTCGTTCACCCCGGGATCCGCGCCCGGCTGGTAGGGCGCCTGGAGCAGCCGGCCGCGGCTGACCGCCCGCAGTGGCGGGCGCAGCAGCGTGCCGGCCGAGCGCCGCTGGTGCCGGCGGGTGGCGTCCGCGACGGCGTCAGCCGGCACCGCGAACGTGTCGGTCGGGGTGGCCAGGAACGCCAACGCCAGGTCGTCCCGCCGTTGCCGCAGCCGCCGGCCGAGCACGTCGGCCGCCCCGGACAGGCGCAGGTGCAGGCTGCCGTCCGCGTACGCGTACGTGCCGAGGACGAGCCGGCCCGGCAGCCCGGCCAGCCAGTCGGCCACCGCCGGCACCTCGGTGAGAAGATCGGCGCCGTCGGCACCGGTGCGCGCGTCGGTCGGGATCAGCAGTCGCCCGGCGCCGGCCCCGGCGGTGCGCCGCAGCCGTTCCCACAGCGCGGGGACGGGCCGGTCGACCGCGGCCACGGTGGCGCCCCACCGCAGCAGGCTCGGCACCGGCGCCATCTCGGCCCCGGCCCCGAGCGCGGCGACGGTGACGCCGTCCAGCCGCAGCCACTCCGGGTGCGCGAGCACGTCCTCGACCGGCTCGGCCAGCGACGGCTCGGCCACCCCGGCGGCTATCCACGCCTCGACCTGGCGGCGGATCTCGTCGCCGCGCAGCCGCCGCCCGCGGTAGGGCAGGACCAGCTCGCGCTCGGGCTCGCCGTTGCCCGCCGCCTCGGCGGTGCCCAGCGACCGGCCGGCCGGCTCGGTCAGCGCCGCCGGCAGCGCGTCCTCGGTGCCGTCGGCGCGCGCCAGCCGCAGCTGCCGGTCCAGCTCGGCGAGGCCGCTCTCGGCCACCGCGAGCCAGCTCTTCGGGTCCGGCAGGCCGGCCTCGATCAGCCGGCGGAAGTGCGCCGGGTAGTCCGACCGCCAGGCCGTCGACCGCTCCACGGCGGCGGCGCCCGGCTCGTCGACCGGCCGCAGCGCCGCCGCCAGCACGGCCCGGCCGAGCGAGGTCGTGCTGCGCCGGCCGTCCGGCCCGGCCGCCACGACCACCCCGGTCAGCTCCCGGTCCGCCATGCGCACCTCCCGGTCCGCGGTCATGATCCCCCGGCCGCACCCGGGCCGGCCAGCCCCCGCCCCCGGCCGGGTCCCGCGCCCGTCGCCACGGCGGCCTCCGGTCCCGGCTCGGTCGCGGGCCGGGTCGCGAGCCTGACCGCCGCGACGGCGAGGCACAACAGCAGCACGCCGAGGATGCCGTCCAGCCAGTAGTGGTTGCCGGTGATGACGACGACCGAGGTGGTCACCGCCGGGTAGCCGACCGCGAGCCAGCGCCAGGCGGTCCTGGTCGCGAGGATGACCGTGACCGCGAACAGCACCGCCCAGGCGACGTGCATCGACGGCATCGCCGCGTACTGGTTGACCAGGCCGTGGTTACGCGGGTCGGGGCCGTACACCGACTGGCCGAGGACGACCCCGGTGTCGACGAAGCCGAGGTCGGGCCGCATCCGCGGTGGCATCAGCGGGTATGCGAAGTGCCCGACCAGGGCGAGCCCGGTGGTGAGCACCAGCACCCGGCGGAACCACGGGTAGCGCCCGACCCGGAACAGCAGCAGCCACAGCGCGACGGCACCCAGCGCGACCCAGTGCTCGTACTTGTAGTACACGTTCGCGGCGCTGACCAGCGCGGGATGCCCGAGCGCCCAGTGCTGCCAGCCGGCCTCGTCCGGCAGCCGCAGCTCGCGCTCCAGCCGCCAGACGTCGCTCGCGTGCCCGCGGGCGCCGGCCACGTGCCGGCCGGCCAGCGCCCGACCGAGCGTGTAGGCCAGCCACAGCGCGCCCAGCACCAGCGCCTCCTGACCGAGCCGCCGCCACCAGGGGCGCCGCCCGAGCCGGGCGGCGACCTCCTGGGCGGGAGCCAGCCGGGGAAGAGTCACCCTCCCAGGCCTACTCCAGCCCTGGCCGCGGTGCTAACCCGGGCCCGGACGGCACGGTGCCCCGCAGCCCGGAGGCTGCGGGGCACCGCGTTATACGACGGTGGTGCTAGTTAGTTGCGCACCACGATCGGGATAGCGAGCTTCACGCCGCCGCGGGTGGACTCGAGACTGATCGTCCGGCTGGCCGGCGGCTGCGGGCCGTTGGCCAGGCGGAGACTCCAGGCACCGAGCGCATCCACCGAGGCCTGGCCGAGCACTGGTCCGGTCAGGTCGTCGCCGAGGTGGACCTTGACGGTGTTGCCGGTGACCACCGTGGCCGTGCCGACGATCCGCCACTCAGCCTTGCTCTGGCGGAACTCGACCTGGCTGGTGTCGAGCACGTCAGCCACCGGGCTGATCTGCACGGTCGCCACGTCGGTGCCGCCCGGTCCGGTGACCGTGAGCTGGAAGATCAGCGGGTCGGGCGTGTTCGGCATGGTGAACGTCGGCTTGATCGCCGTCGTGCTGGACAGGTTCGCCGTGACGCCACCGGTCTGCTTCCACAGGTAGCTGGTGGCGCCGGTCGAGCCGGAGCCGTCCAGGGTCACCGTGGAGCCGGCCAGGACCGTCTGCGGCGGGCCGGCGTTGGCCCGCGGCGGGGCGATCGCGGCGACCGTGACGACCTCATCGGTCGTCTGCGGGCCACCCGGACCCTGCACGGTGAGCCGGAAGGTCAGCGTGGTCGCCGTCGCCGGAGCGGTGAAGCTGGCGATCGCGGTGTTCGCGTTGGACAGCGTGACCGTCGGCGTGCCGGCCACCTGCGCCCACGAGAACCCGGTCGCGTTCAGCGACGCCGAGCCGTCCAGCTGGACGAGCTGACCCTGCTGCACGGTCAGCGTGGCCGGAGCCTGGGCCGTCACCGGGTCGGGCGCGAACGCGGCGCCGGTGACCGTCACCGGAGCGGTGGCGGAGCCGGACCTGGACGAGGTGACCGTCACGAAGCCGGGCGGCACCAGGTCGGTCAGGTCGAACGTCGCCGCCCCCGCGGTCAGGTTGCCGAAGCCCTGCACTGTCAGCGTCGGCGCGACCGCCGTGTCACTCGAGGTCGCGTTGACCACGAACTGACCGGTGTCGGAGTTGTACGCCGCCTTCGTCACGACCACTTGGTCGGTCACCGTCACGTTCACGGTGGTCGGTGGTCGGTCGGAGGTGTTGGTCACTTGGACCGAGGCCGGTGGGTTGGCGCCGGTGTAGGCGACCCGGCCGAAGTACCGGCCGAGAACGCCGGCCTTGAGCTTGGTGGTGCTGATGCCGGTGCCGGAGACCTGGATGACCTGGTCGGGGTTGGAAGTGGCGAACGCGTCGATGAACCCGCCGGTGGTGTTGGTGCGGGTGTAGGTCACCGAGGTCGGCGAGACGCCCGAGTTGGTGGCGACCCGGCCCTGCAGGGTGAACAGGTTGGTCTGGATCGTGTTGATACCAGGGCCGCCGATGTCCGGACCGTCGATCCGGAAGAAGTTCGTGCCCAGGTCGGAACCGGTGATCGCGTGCGCGGTGACGCCGTCGCCGAGGTACGAGGCACCGTCCGGGCCCTTGATCAGGCCGGTGTCCCAGCGCAGGAACGGGTTCACCCTGGAGCCCAACGCACCCTTGAAGTCACCGGGGGCGCCGATGCCGACGTCCTCGGTGAAGTTGATGTTCCGGGTCGCGGTGTCGGTCACGTCGAACGCGTCCACCCCGTACGGGTGGGTGATCACGTAGTGGCCGGTGGTCGGCGTGGTCAGCCGGATGCGGACCCGGCCGAACGTGATCTGCTGACCGGCCTGCGGGGTGGCCGTGTTGAAGGCCGCCTCCAGGTTGTCGTTCAGCACCGCGGTCGCGCCGCCTGGCAGCGTGATGGTGGACTGGGCCAGCTGATAGAAGGTCTCGTCCGGGAAGTTGTCCGGGAACGAGACCGGCTGGGTCGGGTCAGGAAGGCCGGCCGCGCCGAGGTTGCACTGCGGGACGTCCACGTCGAGGCAGAGCCCGACGCTGAGGTTGTTGGAGTCCTTGTACCAAACGGGGAAGCCGTTGTCCGGGCTCGTCGGACCAACGGCAAGCATCTTGGACGGCGGCGATGTGACGACATCTGCGCCGGCCAGGCCCTGTACCACGAAGAAGCTGGTCACGACCGTTATTGCGGCGGCAAAGCCGGCGAGCGCTTTGCGCCGCGGCGATCCGCGTAACAACTGGGCTGCACGCATGTAGGAAAATCCCCTCCCGGGAGCGGAACGGATAGCACTTGCACGGTCCGGTGTACGGCGAGAGGCCGGTAGACCCTCGCTGAGGGGTTCGCACCCCTAATCCTCGGGGGACCCATGGAAATGTAAGACTCATCCCAACGGGGGATACCAGGAAATCGGACTTGCGGGACCGAAGCCGCTCTCGAAGGACGCGTGCATGCGCTTGAGCATGCAAATGAAGGCAACGGTCCAGTGCGGACATGCACTCGTACCAGGGAACGGCGCCCGTCGCTGCGCCGAACAGCGCCGAGCAGCGGCCGAGAGGGCTAACCCATCTCGGCCGGAACGCGGGCGGGCTGCTCCCTCGAGCAAGCCGCGCGCGGCGATACTGGGTCGTCGGACGAGTCGACGACGGGACGGACGCATGACCGCGGTAACTCTGGACGGCAGGGCCACGCTCGCGGCGATCAAGGAGGAGCTCACCGGTCGGGTCGCGGCCCTCCGGGCGGCCGGGATGGTGCCCGGGCTCGGCACCGTGCTGGTCGGCGACGACCCGGGTAGCCGGTGGTACGTCAACGCCAAGCACAAGGACAGCCAGGAGATCGGCGTCAACTCCATCCGGCGCGAGCTGCCGGCGACCGCGACGCTGGACGAGGTGCTCGCGGTCGTCGACGAGCTCAACGCCGACCCGGACTGCACCGGGTTCCTGGTGCAGCAGCCGACCGGGCTCGACGAGTTCGCGATCCTGTCCCGGGTCGATCCGGTCAAGGACGTCGACGGGCTGCACCCGTTCAACCTCGGCGCGCTGGTGCTCGGCGAGCCGGCGGCGGTGCCGGGCACGCCGGCCGGGATCATCGAGCTGCTGCGCCGCTACGAGGTGCCGATCGCCGGCGCCGAGGTGGTCATCATCGGCCGCGGCATCACGGTCGGCCGGCCGCTGGGGCTGATGCTGTCCCGGCGGTCGGAGAACGCGACCGTGACCCTGTGCCACACCCGCACCCGGGACCTGGCCGGGCACGTGCGCCGCGCCGACATCGTCGTGGCCGCGGCCGGCTCGCCCGGGCTCATCACCAAGGACATGGTCAAGCCGGGCGCCGCCGTGCTCGACGTCGGCGTGAGCCGGGTGGACGGCAAGATCGCCGGCGACGTCGCCCCGGACGTGACCGAGGTGGCCGGCTGGTTCTCGCCCAACCCCGGCGGCGTCGGACCGATGACCAGGGCGATGCTGCTGTCGAACGTGGTCGCGGCGGCCGAGCGGCGAGCCGCCGAACTGTCCCGGACGGCCTGAGCCGGGCCGGCCCTCTCGCCCGCCGGCACGGCGGCCCCGGGATGAGGCGGTCGGCGGAGATCGGATGTACTTTGGCAAGCTTCGTGCTGGAGTCCGTCGGAACCCAGGAATACACCTTCGACGCCGACGACTTCCCGTTCCGGGTCGCCTGGACGTGCGGGGCCGATTCGGCCACCGACGTGCGGGCGTTCCCGGCCGCGCCCCGCCGTACCGACCAAGAGGAGACCGCATGACCGCCACGCCCAGCGTGGACCGCGCACCGGCAGGATTCGACTACAAGGTCGCCGACCTCTCGCTCGCCGATTTCGGCCGGCGGGAGATCCGGCTCGCCGAGCACGAGATGCCGGGGCTGATGGCGTTGCGGGAGGAGTACGGCCCGTCGCAGCCGCTGGCCGGCGCCCGCATCACCGGCTCGCTGCACATGACGATCCAGACCGCTGTGCTCATCGAGACGCTCGTCGCGCTCGGAGCCCGGATCCGGTGGGTCAGCTGCAACATCTTCTCCACCCAGGACCACGCGGCCGCCGCGGTCGTGGTGGGCCGGGACGGCACCCCGGACGACCCGAGGGGCGTGCCGGTGTTCGCCTGGAAGGGCGAGACCCTCGACGAATACTGGTGGTGCACCGACCAGGCGCTGCGCTGGGACGGCGACACCGGGCCGAACATGATCCTGGACGACGGCGGCGACGCCACCCTGCTGGTGCACAAGGGCGTCGAGTTCGAGAAGACCGGCGCGGTGCCGGCGGCCACCGCCGACGACTCCGACGAATACCGGATCATCCTCGACCTGCTCTCCCGCAGCGTCGCCGCCGAGCCGAACCGGTTCACCGCGATGGCCGAGGGCATCCGCGGCGTCTCCGAGGAGACCACCACCGGCGTGCACCGGCTGTACGAGTTCGCCAGGGCCGGCACGCTGCTGTTCCCGGCGATCAACGTCAACGACTCGGTAACCAAGTCGAAGTTCGACAACAAGTACGGCTGCCGGCACAGCCTCATCGACGGGCTCAACCGGGCCACCGACGTGATGATCGCCGGCAAGGTCGCGGTCGTCTGCGGCTACGGCGACGTCGGCAAGGGCTGCGTCGAGTCGCTGCGCGGCCAGGGCGCCCGGGTCGTCGTCACCGAGATCGACCCGATCTGCGCGCTGCAGGCGGCGATGGACGGGCTGCAGGTGGTCCGGCTCGACGACGTGATCGAGACCGCGGACATCTTCGTCACCACGACGGGCAACAAGGACATCATCATGGCCGGGGACATGGCCAGGATGAAGCACCAGGCCATCGTCGGGAACATCGGCCACTTCGACAACGAGATCGACATCGCCGGCCTGGCGAAGGTCCCGGGCATCACCAAGACCGAGATCAAGCCGCAGGTGCACGAGTGGACGTTCGCCGACGGCCACTCGGTGATCGTGCTGAGCGAGGGCCGGCTGCTCAACCTCGGCAATGCGACCGGGCACCCGAGCTTCGTGATGTCGTCCTCGTTCTCCAACCAGACGATCGCCCAGATCGAGCTGTGGACCAAGCCCGGCGAGTACGCCAAGCAGGTGTACGTGCTGCCCAAGCTGCTGGACGAGAAGGTCGCCCGGCTGCACCTCGACGCGCTCGGGGTGCGGCTGACGACGCTGCGCAAGGACCAGGCCGAGTACATCGGCGTGGACGTCGCCGGTCCGTACAAGTCGGACCACTACCGCTACTGAGCCGTGGGCGGCCCGGGCGCGCCGGCGCGCGCCCGGGACCGCCGCGGCGGACGTGCCGGACAGGAGCCGCGCCGATGACCGCCGGGATCGACCTGCACCCCAGCCGCCCGATGTCGTTCGAGCCGCTCGACACCGGGCCCGACCAGGACGTCGGCCGGCTGCTGGTGACGTGCGAGGACCGGCCGGGCATCTGCGCGGCGATCTGCGGCTACCTGGCCGGGCACGGGGCCAACATCACCAACCTGCAGCAGTACACGACCGACCCGTCCGGCGGACGGCTGTTCGTCCGGATCGAGTTCCTGTTGCGCGGCCTGGACGAGCGGGAGCCGGACCTCAGCGCCGGGTTCCTGCCGCTGGCCGACTCGCTCGGGATGGACTGGCGACTGGCCAGGGCGGCGGCGCTCAAGCGGCTGGCGATCATGGTGTCCAAGACCGACCACGCCCTGCAGGAGTTGCTCTGGCGGCGCAAGGCCGGTGACCTGCACGCCGAGATCGCGATGGTGATCTCCAACCACGAGGACCTCCGCCCGGTGGTGGAGACCTGGGGCATCCCATACCACTACGTCCCGGTGACGCCGGAGACCAAGCCGGCGGCCGAGGAGAAGCAGCTCGACCTGTTGCGGGGGCAGGTCGACGCGGTCGTACTGGCCCGCTACATGCAGGTGCTCTCGCCGGCGTTCCTGGCCGCGTTCCCGATGCGGGCGATCAACATCCACCACAGCTTCCTGCCGGCGTTCGTCGGTGCCGACCCGTACGGTAAGGCGGCCGAGCGCGGGGTCAAGCTGATCGGGGCGACCGCGCACTACGTGACCGCCGAGCTGGACGCCGGGCCGATCATCGAGCAGGACGTGGTGCGCATCGACCACCGCCAGTCCGCCACCGACCTGCGCCGCGCCGGCCGGTACGTCGAGCGGGCGGTGCTCGCGCGTGCGGTCGGCTGGCACGTGGAGGACCGGGTGATCGTGCACGGCAACAAGACCATCGTGTTCAACTGACACCTACGATTGGCGGATGACCGCGCAGACCGGACAGCAGATCGGGCACTGGATCGACGGCCGGCGCACGCCGGGCAGCTCGGGTCGCACCGCGCCGGTGTTCAACCCGGCCAGCGGGGAGCAGACCGGGGAGGTCGCGCTGGCCTCCCGCGGCGAGGTCGGCGCCGCGGTCGCGTCGGCGGTCGCCGCCGCCCGGTCCTGGCGCTCGGCCTCGCTGTCCCGGCGGGCGGCGGTGCTGTTCGCGTTCCGCGAGCTGCTGCACGCGCACGCCGACGAGCTGGCCGCGCTGGTCACCGCCGAGCACGGCAAGGTGCTCGCCGACGCGGCCGGCGAGGTCGCCCGCGGGCTGGAGAACGTCGAGTTCGCCACCGGCGTGCCGCAGCTGCTCAAGGGCGGCTACTCCGAGCAGGCCGCGACCGGCGTCGACGTCTACTCGATCCGCCAGCCGCTGGGCGTGGTCGCCGGGATCACCCCGTTCAACTTCCCGGCAATGGTGCCGTTGTGGATGTGCGCCAACGCGATCGCGTGCGGCAACGCGTTCGTGCTCAAGCCGTCCGAGAAGGACCCGTCGGCGTCGCTGCGGCTGGCCGAGCTGTGGCAGGAGGCCGGGCTGCCGGACGGGGTGTTCACCGTCCTGCAGGGCGACAAGGAGGCCGTCGACGCGCTGCTGACCCACCCGGACGTCGCGGCGGTCAGCTTCGTCGGGTCCACCCCGATCGCCCGCTACGTCTACGAGACCGGCACCGCGGCCGGCAAGCGGGTGCAGGCCCTCGGCGGGGCCAAGAACCACATGGTCGTGCTGCCCGACGCCGACCTCGACCTGGCCGCCGACGCGGCGGTGTCGGCCGCGTACGGGGCGGCGGGGGAGCGGTGCATGGCCGTCTCGGTCACCGTGGCCGTCGGCGACGTGGGCGACCGGCTGGTCGAGGCGATCGCGTCGCGGCTGCCCAAGGTGCGGGTGGGCGCCGGCACCGACCCGGACAGCGAGATGGGGCCGCTGATCAGCGCCGCGCACCGGGACCGGGTCGCCGGCTACATCGACGCCGGCGCGTCGTCCGGGGCGAGCGTCGTCGTCGACGGGCGGCAGGGCGACCTCCCGCCGGATGGCTTCTTCCTCGGCACCACGCTGCTGGACCGGGTCACCCCGGAGATGTCGGTCTACACCGACGAGATCTTCGGCCCGGTGCTGTCGGTCGTCCGGGTCGACACCTACGACGAGGCCGTCTCGCTGATCAACGCCAACCGGTACGCGAACGGCGTCGCGATCTTCACCCGGGACGGCGGCGCGGCGCGGCGGTTCCAGTTCGAGGTCGAGGTCGGCATGGTGGGCATC
This sequence comes from uncultured Actinomycetota bacterium, assembly GCA_963728945.1. Classification (GTDB taxonomy): domain Bacteria; phylum Actinomycetota; class Actinomycetes; order Mycobacteriales; family CADCTP01; genus CADCTP01. The sequence continues at coordinate 383,863 of CAVSMA010000002.1, forward strand.
AACGTGCCGATCCCGGTGCCGGTCGCCTACTACTCCTTCGGCGGCTGGAAGAGCTCGCTGTTCGGCGACACGCACATGTACGGGCCGGAGGGCATCAACTTCTACACCCGCGGCAAGGTGGTCACCTCGCGCTGGCCCGACCCGGCGACGTCGTCGGTGGACCTCGGTTTCCCGCGCACCCGCTGAGCCCGGACCGGCACCCAGTGTCCCGCGTGAGAGGTCCTCGCACCGCACGAACCTCTGACGCGGGACACTAGGCTCCCACTCGTGCGGGCGTGGGTGGTGGCGCGGCCGGGGCCGATCGACGGCGGGCCGCTGCGGCTGGTCGAGCGGGACGCACCCGAGCCGGGTCCGGGCCAGGTCCGGGTCAGGGTGCGCACCTGCGGCGTCTGCCGCACCGACCTGCACCTGGCCGAGGGCGACCTGCCCCCGACGCGCCCGGAGGTGACGCCGGGCCACGAGGTGGTCGGCGTGGTCGACGCGCTCGGCCCGGGCGCGACCCGGTTCCGCACCGGCGACCGGGTGGGCGTGCCGTGGCTCGGCGGCACCGACGGCTCCTGCCGGTTCTGCCGCCGCGGCGCGGAGAACCTCTGCCTGCACCCGACCTTCACCGGCTGGGACGTCGACGGCGGGTACGCCGAGTTCTGCCTGGTCCGGGAGGAGTACGCGTACGTGCTGCCGGAGGCGGTCCCGGACGAGCACGCCGCGCCGCTGCTGTGCGCCGGGATCATCGGCTACCGGGCGCTGCGGGCGGCCGCGGTCCCGTTCGGCGGCGCGCTCGGCATCTACGGCTTCGGCGGCTCGGCCCACCTCGCCGCGCAGCTGGCGCTGGCCGAGGGCATGCGGGTGCACGTGCGCACCCGGGGTGCCGCCAACCGCGAGCTCGCGCTGTCGCTCGGGGTGGACTCGGCCGGCGACTCGGCCGACGAGCTGCCCGAGCCGCTCGACGGCGCGGTGACGTTCGCCCCGGTCGGCGAGCTGGTGCCGGTGGCGCTGCGGGCCCTCGACCGCGGCGGCACGCTGGCCGTGGCCGGGATCTACCTGACCGACATCCCGGCGCTGAACTACGACCGCGAGCTGTTCCAGGAGCGCCGGCTGCGCAGCGTCACCGCCAACACCAGGGCCGACGGGGAGGAGTTCCTCCGGCTGGCGGCCCGGCACGGGATCCGCTCGACCACTGTCGGCTACCCGTTCGACCAGGCCGACCGGGCCCTCGCCGACCTCGCCCACGGCCGGTTCGCCGGCGCCGCCGTGCTGCACGTGTCCGCATGACCGCGCCGGATCGGGTCAGCGCTGCGGACCCGGGCCGACCAGCTTCCAGCCGGACTGCCACGGCCAGTCGTTGCGGGCGTTCATCGAGATGTTGAGGAACGCCATGTGCTCCGGCGGGAGGGCCGCGCTCAGCGGGCCCGCGTCGACCGGCCGGTAGCCCATCGCGGCGAGCAGCTGTGCGACCTGCTTCTTGGCCTGCTCGTCGTCGCCGGCGTAGAAGCCGTCCAGGCCGGTCCGCATGTCTCACACCTTGTCTCCTCGGAGTCCTGTTCGGCCCACCCGGACGGGCATATCTGACACCCGGTCGCCTCGGTCGATCTACGCTCGTCGGATGGGGGAGCCGACGCTGTCGCGCCGCGCACTGCTGCGCGCGGCCGCGGTCGGCGGGCTCGGCGTGCCGCTGCTGTCCGGCTGCACCGCCCCCACCCGGGCACCCGACCCGGTCCCGGGACCGCGCGGTGACCCGGTCTCGGTCGCGATGCACCTGCACAGCTCGTTCAGCGAAGGCACCGCCAGCATGGCCACGCACCTCGACCAGGCCCGCCGGCTCGGCGTCGACGTGCTGTTCTGGACCGACCACGACTTCCGGGTCTCCGCCCAGGGCTACCGCCGCCGGCTCCGGCTGGCCGGGCCGACCGACACCGAGCACGGCGTCCGGCTGACCTGGCGCCAGCGGTCCGAGGGTGACAGCACCGGCGAGGTCCGGTACGGCGACGGTGCGGCGGCGCTGACCGCCCGCGGCGACGGCGCGTTCTGGCTGGACGCCGACGCCTGGAACTCGACGTACTCGGGGTCGCTCGCGGACACGACACTCGGGGTCGAGCTGCGGCCCGGGCCGGGCGCGGCGGTGCAGGTCGACCTGTCGTACCAGCCGGCGAGCGGCGGCCGGCCCGCCGGGCGCTACCGGCTCAGCTACCGGCTCGGCGGCGCCGGCCGTGGCCGGCGGGCCGCGGGCGCGCACGGCGTCGTCGACGTACCGGCACCGGCCGGATGGTCCACTGTGGACATACGGCCGGTCGAGGACATCCGGGCGCTGTGGCCGGACCTGGTGGCCGAGGACAACTCGCTGTTCCGGTTGCGGGTCGGCGTCCTCGGCACCGGCAGCGCCGACTTCCGGCAGGTGACGATCACCCGGGCCCGGCGCGCCGACTCGCTCGCGCTGATGCGCGACGTGATGGGCCGCTACGCCCGGCGCTACCCGGACCGCCGGCACTACGCGGCGCTCGAGGTCTCGCTGGTCCGGCACCTGAACTGGTTCGGCGGTGAGCTGGTGATGCCGGACTACGGCGACCGGGCGCCGGTCAAGGATGACGCGGTCGGCGCGGCCGAGGCGATGGTGCGGTTCATCCAGGGCCACGGCGGCGTCGCCTCGTACAACCACCCGCTCGGCGGCGATCCGGTCGCCACCGCGGCGCACATGGTCGCCACCCGCGCGCTCGGCGCCGACGTGGTCGAGGTGGCCTACGGCCGGGACCAGTCCACAGTGGACGGAATGCTGCACGTGCTGGACGCCTGCGCCCGCAACGGGATCCACGTCACCGCCAGCGGCGTCACCGACGACCACGAGGGCACCGACTGGTACGGCAGCCGGGCCAACTGGATCACCCGGCTGTGGGCCCGCTCGATCGAGCTGCCGGACCTGCAGGCGGCGCTGCGGGCCGGTCGGGCGTTCGCCTACAAGCCGGACGGCTGGGCCGGGACGCTGGACGCGACCGCGGCCGGGAAGCCGGCGATGGGCGCGGTCGCGGTGGCCGACGGGCGCCGGGTGCCGGTGACCGTGACCGCCACCGAGCTGCCCCGCGGCGGTGCGCTCGAGGTCGTCACCGGCCGGGTGGACCGGGCCGGGCCGGAGCCCGCGGTGACCGCCGCGACCGCCCGCGGCGGCAGCCACTCGCTCGACCTGCGCGCCGGCAGCTACGTCCGGGCCGTGGTCCGGGACGGCGGCGGCCGGATCGTCGGCGTCGGCAACCCGCTCTGGGTCGCGGACGAGCCCGCAGGGGTCCCGCCCGCCCGGCTGCTGACGTAACGTACCCGGCCGTGCGCTCTTTGACGGTCGGCGAGGCGACCGCGCGGCAGGACGAGCTGCTCGCGCTGGAGGAGCGGGCCAGCGGCCCCGCCGGACCGGGCCGGGCGGAGATCATGGCCAGGCACTTCCGCTACGCCGGCTTCCGCGCGGTGGTCGCCGAGGACGCCGGCCGGCTGCTCGGCTTCTGCTACGGCTACGTCAGCGCGCCGGGGCAGTGGTGGAACGGCGAGGTCCGCCGGGCGATCGGGGAGGACCGGGCCAGGGCGGTGCTGGACGGCGCCCTGGAGATCGCCGAGCTGCACGTGGACCCGCCGGCGCAGCACCGCGGGATCGGCCGGAGCCTGCTCTACGCGGTGACCGAGGACGCGCGGGAGCGGCACGCCGTGCTCACCACCGACGCCACGAACCGCCGGGCCCGCGCACTCTACGGCGCGGCCGGCTTCACCGTCCTGCACCCGACGCTGTGGAACCGGGCGGTGGCGATGGTCGCGCCGCTGCCGCTCGCCGTCCGGTCCTGAGCCGGCGGCCGGCCCGGGCGCCGGCGGGGGCTGGGGTCGGGCCGGGAGGCGCGGGTCGGCGTGGCCGGCGTCACGGCGGACCCGGCGGCAGTGCGGGAGGATCAGCTGGTGACCGCTGACTGGCAGGAGCCCGGCGCGCATCCGGTCGCCCCGGGCATCCACCGGATCCCGCTGCCGCTGCCGCAGGACGGCCTGCGCGCGGTCAACGTCTACGCGGTCACCGCGGGCAGCTCGGTCACGATGATCGACGCCGGCTGGGCGCTGGCGGAGTCCCGCACCCAGCTGGAGCAGTCACTCAAGCACCTCGACGCCGGGCTCGGCGACATCGACCGCTTCCTGATCACCCACGTGCACCGGGACCACTACACGCAGGCGGTCGCGATCCGCCGGGAGTTCGGCACCAGGGTCAGCGTCGGCATCGGCGAGCGGCCCTCGCTGGCCGCGCTCAACAGCGGCGGGTACGACGACCGGGCGCAGGCCGTGCAGCTGCGCCGGTACGGCGCGAGCGAGGTGCTCGCCGAGCTGATCGCCCGCGGCTGGGGCGGCCGCATCGACCCGAGCGACTGGGAGCCGCCGACCGACTGGCTGGCCGACGGGCAGACGCTCTCGATCGGCGAGCGCACGCTGCGCGCCGTGCACACGCCCGGGCACACCCGCGGCCACGTCGTGTTCGCCGACCTCGCCGCCGGGCTGCTGTTCGCCGGCGACCACGTGCTGCCGCACATCACCCCCTCGATCGGGTTCGAGGCCAGCCCGACCGAGTCGCCGCTGGCCGACTACCTGCGCTCGCTGGCCGCGGTCCGGGCGATGCCCGACCTGCGACTGCTGCCGGCGCACGGCCCGGTCGCCGAGTCGGTGCACGCACGGGTGGACGAGCTGGTGGCGCACCACGAGGATCGGCTGGCCGCGTCCGAGGCCGCGGTCCGGGCCGGCGCGGTCACCCCGCACGAGGCGGCCAGGGCGCTGGGCTGGACCCGGCGCAGCCGCGCGTTCGCCGACCTCGACCCGTGGAACCGGATGCTCGCGGTCTGCGAGACCGCCGCGCACCTGCTCGTGCTGGTCGCCCAGGGCCGGCTGCGGCACACCACAGTGGACGGTGTCGACCACTTCGCGCCGTGACGCCGCCGGCATCTCGGCAGTCGCCGGCGGGCGACCCCGCTAGCCCGCGTAGGCCGCGACCGGCGGGTCGACCGGCGGGTCGACCGGCGGGTCTGCCGGCGGGTCTGCCGGCGGGTCTGCCGGGCGGTCGGCTTTCACCGGGACCGGGACCGGCAGCGCCGGCCGGGCGGACAGCGTCCACACCGACCAGACCTGGGCGACCAGCCCGGCGGCGAGCAGCGCCGCCGCCGGTGCCAGCAGCCAGACCGGCAGGTGTTCCACCCGCAGCGCGTAGCTGATCGGGTGCTCGCCCTGGCCCGGGTTCAACGTCGCGTCGAGGTAGCGCCGCCAGAGGATCACGTTGACGACCGTCAGCAGCGGCAACGCGGCCAGGAGCGGCAGCGCCCGGGGACCCGGCAGGCCGGCCACCCCGGCCGCGGCGGCGACGGCGAGCACGGACAGCGCGGGCAGCAGGTAGCGGCCGTGGGCGGTGCCGCCGAGGCTGTAGAAGGAGGCGGCGCCGAGCTCGACCAGCCCGGCCACGGCCAGGCCGGCCAGCCAGGCCAGCAGCAGCGAGGTCGGCGGTGGCAGCGCCCGGCGCAGCCAGCGCACCCCCGCGAACGCCAGGCCGAGCAGCGGGGCCGCGCTGAGACACCACCACACCGCGTCCGCGTTCTTCCCGGCCGGACTGGGGGACTGGTCCCAGAGCCGCCGGACCTGGCTGCGCCAGAAGTCCTGCTCCAGCAGCATCTGCGGGACCGTCCCGCGCCGCAGCCGGGAGAACTTCGCCAGCAGGGCGCCGGTGCCGGTAGCGCTGTGGTAGAGGTGCCGGTTGCGGAGGTAGAACCAGCCGGCGGCCGCGGTCGCGGTGACCACGATGGCGCCGCCGGCCGCGATCGCCCGCACCGCGCGGCCACGGCCGGGACGGCCGTCCTGCCGCCAGACCGCGACGACGGCCGCGACGCCGGCAGCGGCGACCACGACCAGCCCGCTGGCCCGGGTGAGCGCGGCGGCGGCCGCGAGCACGGCGAGCAGCACCAGTCGCCGTCGGGTCGGCCCCCACCGCAGCATCCGGGCGATCAGCAGCAGCACGGCCGTGGTCAGGGCGACCATCAGCGCGTCGTTGTAGACGATCGCGGAGGTCTGCACGAACACCGGCACCAACGCCGCCAGCCCGGCGGCACCGACCCAGAGCTCCGGCCGCGCCGGCACCAGCTCCCGGGCCAGCAGGACGATCAACACCAGGCCGGCGAGGCTGATCGCGACGTTCACCAGCCGGGCGACCCTGATCCCGGCCGTCGGATGCCCGAGCTCCACCCCGAGCCGCAGCGGCACCGCCGCCACCAGGTAGTAGAGCGGCGGGTGGTTGGCGGTCCAGATCGTCCGGTTGGCCGGCCGCGAGTTGTCCAGCTTGTGCTGCAGCAGCGGGATCTCGCCGCCGGGGATCGGCGTCTCGATGGTGGGCAGCCTGCCGTGGCCCACCTCGAGCGCGTAGCCGACGTGGCTCATCTCGTCCGGCGGGTGGAACGGGTGGATGGTCAGTGCCTGCAGGGTCGCGAGCACCGCGAAGCTGAGCAGCACCCCGGCCAGCCCGCGACCGACCACCGACCGCCTGGGCGACGGCGCGGGCCGGACCGTGGCCCTTCTGAGCACCGACATGCAGCCTCCCGCCGGGCCGGGGCCCGGCGGCGCACTCCGCGCGCCGGCCGACCGGCTCCGACAGCCGAGGGACGGTACAGCAGTTCCGGGCCGACACCCGCACCGGGCCGGCAGTGCCGCCAGCCGCACACCCGCTCGGGTGCGGCCCGGGCCGGCTGCGGCACACCACAGTGGACGGTGTCGACCACTTCGGACCCTGCGGCCGGCAGGGTTACGGTCGCGGGGTGGACGCGCTCTCGTACGAACCGCTGACGCCGGTGTCCTTTCTGGACCGGGCGGCCGCCGCGCACGGCGACCGGATCGGGGTCGTGGACGGGACCAGCCGCTGGACGTACGCGGAGCTGCACGACCGCAGCCGCCGGCTCGCCGGTGCGCTGGCCGAGCGCGCCGGCGGCCGGCCGGTCGCGGTGCTGGCGCCGAACACCCACGTGCTGCTGGAGGCCAACTTCGGTGTGCCGTGGGCCGGTGTCCCGCTGGTCGCGGTGAACACCAGGCTGTCCGCCGGGGAGGTGCGCTACATCCTCGAGCACAGCGAGGCGGCGGTGCTCGTGCACGACCCGGACTTCGACGAGCTGGTCGAGGCGGCCACCGCACAGCTGCCGATCCAGCGGATCCGGGCCGGCGCCGACTACGAGGACGCGCTGGCCACCGCCGCGCCGCGGGCGAGCACCCCGGACGACGAGCGGTCGCTGCTGTCGGTGAACTACACCTCCGGCACCACCGGCCGGCCGAAGGGCGTGATGTACCACCACCGCGGCGCGTACCTGCAGGCGCTGGCGATGGTCGGGCACACCGGCCTGTCGCCGTCGGCGGTGCACCTGTGGACGCTGCCGATGTTCCACTGCAACGGCTGGTGCTTCCCGTGGGCCGTGACCGCGGCCGGGGCGACGCACGTGTGCCTGCGACGGGTGGAGCCGGCCGAGGTCTGGCGGCTGCTGCGGGAGGAGCGGGTCAGCCACCTCGAAGGCGCGCCGACCGTGCTGTCGATGCTGGCGTACGCGCCGCAGGCGCGGCGGCTGGACCGCACCGTGCGGGTGGCCACCGGCGGCGCGCCGCCGTCGCCGGCGATCCTGCGCCGGATGGGCGAGCTCGGCTTCGACGTGACCCACCTGTACGGGCTGACCGAGACGTTCGGGCCGGCGATGATCTGCGACTGGCGGCCGGAGTGGGACGGGCTGGACGCCGACGGGCAGGCCAGGATCAAGGCCAGGCAGGGCGTCGGCAACATGATCGCCTGCACCGCCCGGGTGATCGGGGCGGACGGGATCGACGTACCGGCCGACGGGCGAACGGTCGGGCAGATCGCGCTGCGCGGCAACAACGTGATGCTCGGCTACCTCGACGACCCGGAGGCGACCAGGAATGCCGCGCCGGACGGCTGGTTCCGCACCGGCGACCTCGGTGTGCTCCACCCGGACGGCTACGTCGAGCTGAAGGACCGCAGCAAGGACGTGATCGTCTCCGGCGGCGAGAACATCGCCTCGGTCGAGGTCGAGCAGGCCATCGCCGACCATCCGGCGGTGCTCGAGGTGGCGGTGGTCGCGGTGCCGGACGAGCGCTGGGGCGAGGTGCCGGCCGCGTTCGTCACCCTGCAGGACGGTGCCACCGCCACCGAGGCCGAGATCATCGAGCACGTCCGCGGCCGGCTGGCCCGGTTCAAGGCGCCGAAGTCGGTGACGTTCGGGCCGCTTCCGAAGACGTCCACCGGCAAGATCCAGAAGTACGTGCTCCGCGAGGCCGCCTGGGCCGGCACCGACCGCCGGATCAACTAGGTTCGGCCGGTGCAGCAGACGGAGGAGCCGCCGCGGTGGTTCCGGGCGGCGCTGGCGATCGCGCCGGAGCACCGGGAGACGACCGTGGCCGGCACGCCGATCCACCTGCGCTGCTGGGGCACCGAGGACCGGCCCGGGCTGGTGTTCGTGCACGGCGGTGCCGCCCACTCCGGCTGGTGGGACCACGTCGCGCCGTTCTTCGCCGGCAGTCACCGGGTGGTCGCGCTCGACCTGTCCGGGCACGGCGACAGCGGCCGCCGCCCGGCCTACGGCATGGACAGCTGGGCGGACGAGGTCGTCGCGGCCGCGGTGGCCGGCGGGATCGCGGCCCGGCCGCTGGTCGTCGGGCACAGCATGGGCGGCTGGGTCGCGGTGACCGCCGGCGTCCGGCACGGCACCGACCTGGACGGGATCGCGGTGATCGACTCGCCGCTGGTCGACCCGCCGCCGGAGGAGGAGGTGCTGCGGCAGCGGCGGCGCGGCACCAGGACCTACCCGACCCGGGAGGCGATCCTGGCCCGGTTCACCACGCTGCCGCCGCAGGACGTCGTCCTCCCGTACGTGCGCGAGCACATCCGGCAGCAGTCGGTGCGGCCGGTCGAGGGCGGCTGGAGCTGGAAGTTCGACCCGAGGCTGTTCGCCGAGCGGCCGCCGCTGCGGGACCTGCTGCCGGCGCTGCGCTGCCGGGCCGCGTTCATCCGGTCCGAGTTCGGCCTGGTGCCGCCGGAGATGGCCGGCACCATCGACGCGTTGCTCGGCCACCGGGTGCCGATCGTCGAGCTGCCGGACGCCGGCCACCACCCCATGCTCGACCAGCCGCTGCCGCTGGTCACCGCGTTGCGGATGCTCGTGCAGCAGTGGGCGGTCAGCTGACCTTCCTGAGGCGGTGCCGCGGTGGCCGAGCGGACCGGGCGGACGCTCGGCGAGCTGGCCGCCGCGCCGCTGCGGCCGGTGCACCGCCGCGGGGCGGCCGACCAGCTGGCCCGCACCGGGCGGGCGCTGACCCGGGCGGCGGCCGCCGCGCCCGCCCTGGCCGACCGGCTGCGCGCCGGGGAGGTTGCCGACCCCGGTGCACGACCGGCGGCCGAGGCCCGCGCCCACCTCGACCGGCTCGACCTGGCCGGCCTCACCGCCGGTCTCAGCCGGCCCCGACGGCCTCGGTGTCGGGCCGGCTGGTGTGATCCCGCGCTAATCGCTCGACGGGCGGGGCCGGCGCGGCGAGGGTGGCGGGGTGAGCTCCTCCGCCGGCCGCGGTCCCGCGGTCGCCCTCGTCCTCGGTTCGTGCGTCTCGTTGCAGGTCGGCGCGGCCTGCGCGGCCCGGCTGTTCCCGGTCGCCGGCAGCACCGGCACCACGCTGCTCCGGCTCGGGCTGGCCGCGCTGGCGCTGCTGGTCGCCGTCCGACCGCGGGCGCACCGGTGGGACGCGCGACAGTGGCTGCCGGTGCTCGCGTTCGGGCTGACCCTCGCCGCGATGAACGGCTCGTTCTACGCGGCGATCGAGCGCATCCCGCTGGGCACCGCGGTGACGGTGGAGTTCCTCGGCCCGCTGACGCTCGCGGCGGTGCTGTCCCGGCGGCTGCGCGAGCTTGCCTGGGTGCTGCTGGCCGCGGCCGGGGTGGCGCTGCTCGGCCTCGGCGACAGCGCCGGCCCCGGGCTCGACCCGGTCGGCGTCGGGCTGGCGCTGGTGGCCGGGCTGTTCTGGGCCTGCTACATCCTGGCCAGCCGGCGGGTCGGGGCCAGGGTCCCCGGGCACGGCGGGCTGGCCATGGCGACCGCGGTCGGGGCGCTGGCGCTGCTGCCGTTCGGGGCGGTCGGCGCGGCACACGCGCTCGAGCGCCCGCACTCGCTGCTGCTCGCTGCCGGCACCGGGCTGCTCGCCTCCGTCGTGCCGTACTCGCTGGAGCTCGCGGCCCTGCGCCGGTTGCAGCCGCACGTGTTCGGGGTGCTGCTCAGCCTGGAGCCGGCGATCGCGGCGCTGGCCGGGTGGGTGCTGCTGAGCCAGCCGCTCGGCCCGGTCGGCGCGGTCGCGGTCGGCGTCGTGGTGCTGGCCAGCGCCGGCTCGACGCTGTCGGCCCGGCGGGCCGAGCCGACCGTGGACCATCCGGGCGAGCTGACCGAGCCGCCGCCCGCGGCCCCGGACTCGCCGCCGGAACCGGCGGCTCCGCCGCCAGCCCGGACCGGCCAGCAGCCGCCGACCGGCGCAACGCTGCCACTCGGAGCAACTAGCTGAGGTCCGTTCGGGCGGCCGGGTGCGCCCGGTGGTACCCACGAGTTGTCCGGACAGCTGTGAAGGTTCCCAGAGCGCGCGGGTCGGCGCTGATATGCGGCCGCGTAAGGGTAATGTTCGCTACATGGTCGCAGGATCGCCCCCACAACCGGCGGCGATCGGCCCTGCTCCGCGCTACCCGATCGAGTCGGTCGACAACGCGCTCGCGCTGCTCCTGCTGTTCGCGGAGCAGCCGCGGGTCCGGCTCACGGAGGTGAGCAAGCACCTCGGTGTGGCGTCGTCGACCGCGCACCGGCTGCTGGCGATGCTGCAATACCGCGGATACGTGCAGCAGGACTCGACCCGGGCGTACGAGGCCGGTCCGGTGCTGCGCCACATCGGCCTGGCGGCGCTGCGGCAGCCCGACCTCTCCGATGTGTCCCAGCCGGTGCTGAAGCGGCTGCACGACCAGCTCGACGGGGCGACGACGGTGGGCCGACTCGAGGGCCAGCACGTCGTCTACCTCGACGAGGTGAGAAACGCCAAGGTCACGCCGCTGCCGGACAGGTCCATCCCGGCACACTGCACGTCACTGGGCAAGATGATCCTGAGCCAGCTCGAGCCCGACGAGCTGCGCTCGCTCTACCCGCAGGAGCGGCTCGACCAGCTCACCCCCCGGTCGATCGCGTCCCGCACCGCGCTGGAGGCAGAGCTCAGACTGGCCCGGGTGCGCGGGTTCGCGGTCAGCGACGAGGAGCTGCTGCCCGGCGTCACCTCGGTCGCGGTCGCGCTGCCCGGGCTCGGTGGCGCCGGATACGGGATGGTCGCGGCACTGCCGGCCCGGCGGATGACCCCGCGCACCCGCGACGGCGCGGTTCGGGCGCTGACCGGCGCCGCGGCCGAGTTGTCCGGCGCTCGCCTGAAACTCGGGATGGGTGCGGCGCGTTCGGGTAGGTGAGGATCGACCCGACGACAGGAGGACACCCGTGCGGAAGAAGGGCCTGTTCGCCGCCGCGGCCGCGTTCGCGGCCAGCCCCCAGGGGCAGCGGATGATCCGGCAGGCGAAGGACTACGTGCAGAGCCCGGAGGGGCGGGCGAAGCTGGCGCAGATCAAGGACCAGATCTCGCAGCGCAAGAACGCGCCGCGCCCCACCCGCGCTCCCGACATCCCGCATTGAGCAGACCTCAGTGGGGCGCCGCACTACGGCGGCGCCCCACGGACGCGTGACGTTCCGGCCTTCCGGGGGCGCCGGCAGTCAGCCGGCGCCCCCGGGGCCTCAGTGGCGGGTGACGGTGAAGGACTTGGTGAGCGTCGCCGTCGACGAGTCGCCGGCGTACAGCTCGATCGTCCCCGGCTCCACGACGAACCTTCCGGCGTTGTCGTAGAACCCGAAGTCGGACCTGTCCACGGTGAACGTCACCGTGCGCGACTCGCCCGGCTTCAGCGTGACCCGCTCGAACCCGCGCAGCCGGCGTACCGGCTGGGAGATCGACGCGACCGGGTCGTGCAGGTAGAGCTGCACGACCTCGTCACCGGCCCGGCTGCCGGTGTTCCGCACCGTCACCGACGCCCGGACGTGCCCGTTCGGGCCGACCGTCGTCCGGTCGAGGCGCAGGTTCGAGATCGAGAACGTGGTGTAGCTCAGCCCGTACCCGAACGAGTACAGCGGGTCGCAGAACGGCAGGTCCCGGTACCGCGAGGTGTACTTCTGGGTCACGTCGCAGGGCCGGCCGGTCGGCTCGTGGTTGTAGTAGATCGGCACCTGGCCGAGCACCCGCGGGAAGGTCACCGGCAGCTTGCCGCCCGGGTTGACCTTGCCGAACAGCACGTCCGCCACCGCGTTGCCGGCCTCGGTGCCCGGGAACCACGCTTCCAGGATCGCCGGCGACGAGGCCGCCACCGGGGTCAGCGTCAGCGGCCGCCCGTTGAACAGCACGACCACGAACGGCTTGCCGGTCGCCTTGACCGCGTCGATCAGCGCCTGCTCCTGGCCGGGCAGGTCGATCACGCTGCGGGACGCGGCCTCACCGCTCATCTCCCGCGTCTCGCCGAGGGCGAGCACGACCTGGTCGGCCGAGCGGGCCGCGGCCTGCACCGCCGCCACGTCGAGGTCGCTGCACGCGTCGTCGTCCCGCGCGTCCGGCGGCTCGAGGTTCTTGCGGGTGCAGCCCTGGGTGAACGTGGTGTCCGGGTTCTGCGCCTTCAGCCCGGTGAACAGGCTGACCGCGTCCTCGTCCCGGCCCTGCCCCCACCAGGGACCGAGCATGTCGTGCTGGTCGTCGCCGAGCGGGCCGATGACCGCGGTCTTCCTGCTCGGGCTCAGCGGCAGCAGGTTGTCCTCGTTCTTCAGCAGCACCATCGACCTGCCCGCGGCGGCCCTGGCGGTGGCCCGGTCGGCGGGGGTGAGGAACGAGGCCGGGTCCTGCGCCTTGGCGACGTCGACGTACGGGTGGTCGAACAGGCCGGCGCGGAACTTCACCCGCAGGATGCGGCGGACCGCGTCGTTGAGCCTGGCCATCGAGATGTCACCGTTGCGAAGCAGCTGCTGGCCGAAGTCCCGGATCTCGGTGCTGACCATGTGCTGGTCGGTGCCGGCGTTGAGGGACAGCGCCGCGGCCGACGGCCCGTCCGCGGCCACGCCGTGCCCGCACGGGCCGGTGGCCGGGTTGACCGGCGGGCACGCCCGCAGCTCCTCGTCGGCGGTGTAGTCGCTCTCGATGAAGCCGTCGAGGCCCCACTCCTTCTTCACGATGTCGGTCTCGGTGTGCGAGTTCGCGCAGCCCGGGACGCCGCTGATCGCGTTGAACGAGCACATCACCGTGTCGGCGCCGGCGTCGATCGCGGCCTTGAACGGCGGCAGGTAGAGGTTGCGCAGCCGCTGCTCGGACATGTCGGTGGTGTTGTAGTCCCGGCCGCCCTCCGGCTGCCCGTACGCGACCAGGTGCTTGACGCTGGCCGCGACCTTGTCCGGGGCCGCGTACGAGCTGCCCTGGTCGCCCTTCACCCGCGCCGCCGCGTACACCGAGCCGAGGTACGGGTCCTCGCCGTTGCCCTCGGCGATCCGGCCCCAGCGCGGCTCGTGCGAGACGTCGACCATCGGCGAGTAGACCTGCTTGATGCCGACCGTGGCGGTCTCCCGGGCGCCGACCGTGGCGTCGGCCCGTGCCACCGAGGGGTCGAACGCGCTGGCCGCGCCGAGCGGGGTCGGGAAGATGGTCCGGTAGCCGTGGATCGTGTCGTACGCGAACAGGATCGGGATGTGCAGCCGGGACTGCTCCACCGCGATGTGCTGCAGCTGGTTGATCCGGACCGGGTCGACCAGGCTGAACACTCCACCCACCCCGGCGCGCGCGTCGGCGTCGGTGACCTGCCCGTCGGAGAGAAGCTGCAGCTGCTGCAGCTTCTCCGCCACGGTCATCCTGCCCACCAGCGCGTTGACCTTCCGCTCGATCCCGGCGTCCGCGGACGCCGGTCGCGCGGCGGCCAGCGCCGCCTCGTCGCTGGACTGGTCCGCGGCCCGGACGGCCCCACCGCCGACCAGCGAACTGAGCACGAGCGCGACGGCCGCCACGAGTGTGGTCCGCCTGCCCGTCCTGCCCTTGACCGTCATGCCCCTGACTGTCATGGCCACTCTCCTGCACGCGACCGCCCCCCGACGCCGGCGTCGGTGCCGGTCCCATCGCTACGGTCGCGCGGAGCTAGCGTGGGTGAGCCGATTGAAGCGGGCTGCTAGGCCGGGTGACAAGACTCGCCGGTATCGGATCGTGACTTGTGGGAAAACCTCATCTGCCGTGTGATGTCCGGACCCGACATCCGGGTCGGGAGAACACGCTTCGACGCAGGTCGGAAGGCGAGGGACAGGCATGGGCACGCGGACACGCACCGTCACGCTGCTGGCCGCGCTGGCCCTGGTGGTCGCCGGCTGCAGCAGCGGCGGCGGCGACTCGGGCGGCGGCGAGGGCGCATCGTCACTGACCGTTTGGACCATCGAGGACGTGGCCGACCGGGTCACCGCGCAGAAGAAGATGGCGCAGGAGTTCACCGGGAAGACCGGGATCAAGGTCAACATCGTCGCGGTCGCCGAGGACCAGTTCGACCAGGCGATCACCTCGGCCGCGGCCGCGGACACGCTGCCGGACGTCGTCGCGGCGCTGCCGCTGTCCGCGCTGCGCACGCTGGAGTCCGGCGACCTGCTCGACACCGACACGGCCAAGAAGGTCGTCGACGACCTCGGCGCTGGCACGTTCGCGGCCCGCAGCCTCGAGCTGACCAAGGACGGCGACAAGCAGCTCGGCGTGCCCAGCGACGGGTGGGGACAGCTGCTGGTCTACCGCAAGGACCTGTTCGACAAGGCCGGGCTGGCCGCGCCGACGACGTACGACACGATCCAGAAGGCGGCGCAGGCGCTGAACGGCAAGAACGGCGTCGCCGGCATCACGCTGGCGACCGCGCCGGGCAGCTCGTTCACCGAGCAGACGTTCGAATACCTGGCCCAGGCGAACGGCTGCGAGCTGGTCGACAACGACAAGACGGTCACGCTCGACTCGCCGCAGTGCGTGCGCACGTTCGACTTCTACTCGAACCTGGCGAAGAACTACTCGGTCAAGGGCAACCAGACCGACGACTCGACCCGGGCGACCTACTTCGCCGGCAAGGCCGCGATGATCATCTGGTCGTCGTTCATCCTCGACGAGATGGCCGGGCTGCGGAAGGACGCGCTGCCCAGCTGCGCCGAGTGCAGGAGCGCGCCGGCGTTCCTGGCTCGGAACTCGGGGATCGTCACCTCGATCCAGGGCCCCGACGGCAAGCAGCCGTCCAGCTTCGGCGAGATCGTCTCGTTCGCGACGACCACCTCGGCGCCGAAGGACTCGGCCGCGAAGTTCATCGAGTACATGATGTCGGACGCCTACACGCAGTGGCTCGGCATCGCGCCGGAGGGCAAGGTGCCGACCCGGCAGGGCACCAAGCCCGGTGACACGTCCTACCTGGACGCGTGGCAGAAGCTCAAGGCCGGCGTCGACACCAAGGCCCCGCTGTCCGACTTCTACGCCCCGGACGTGCTCGCCGCCGTGCAGAAGGCGCCGGAGACGTTCAACCGGTGGGGCCTGCCGCAGGGCCAGGGCGCGCTGGTCGGCGCCATGCAGGGACCGCTGCCGGTGCCGAAGGCGCTGGCGGGGTTGATCAACGGGAGCGAGGACCCGGCCGCCGCGGCGCAGAGCGCCCAGAAGGCGGTCGAGGACCTGCAGAAGAGCACCAACTAGCCCGTGACGACCGTCGCCGGGGCCAGCCCGCCGCAGCGGCCGGCGCCGCGCAGACGCCGGCGGCCGTCCGGGCTGCGCCGGCAGGAGTCACGGATCGGTCGGCTGCTGCTCTCGCCGACCGTGCTGATCGTGCTGGCGATCGTCGTGCTGCCGATCGTCTGGGCGATCTCGCTGGCGTTCCAGCGGGCCCGGCTGCTCAACATCCGCCGGGTGGGCCTGGTCGGCAACTACACCCTGGACAACTTCCAGCGGGTGGTGCAGGCCGACGGGTTCTGGTCGACGTTGTGGACGACCGTCGTCTACACGATCGGCGGCACGATCGGCTCGATCGGGCTCGGGCTGGTCGCCGCGCTCGCGCTGCGCCGGCCGTTTCGCGGCCGGGCGGCGGTGCGGGCGGTGATGCTGCTGCCCTACATCACCCCGGTGGTCGCGGCGACGTTCGTCTGGACGGTCGCGCTCGACCCGCAGGCCGGCATCGTCAACGCGTGGGGGACCCGGTTCCTCGGCTGGGACGAGGCGATCCCGTTCCTGTCCGTCGAGCGTGGCCACCTGCTCGGCATCCCGGTGCCGACCGCGCTGCTGGTGGTGATCGCGTTCGAGACCTGGCGCTACTTCCCGTTCGCGTTCCTGTTCCTGGTCGCCCGGATGCAGGCGATCCCGGCCGACCTGGACGAGGCGGCCAGGGTGGACGGCGCCTCGGTCTGGCAGCGGTTCCGGCACGTGGTCTGGCCGCAGCTGACCGCGGTGATCGCGCTGCTCGGGCTGCTGCGGTTCATCTTCACGTTCAACAAGTTCGACGACGTCTACCTGCTCACCGGCGGCGGTGCCGGCACCGAGGTGGTCAGCGTGCGGGTATACAACTTCCTCACCGCCAGCAAGGACGTCGGGCTGGCCGCCGCCCAGGCGGTCGTGCTGGCGCTCGTCCTGGTCGGGCTCATCGTGTTCTACCTGCGGGCGGCGTCCCGGGTGGAGAAGGCGGCCCGGCGATGACCGCGGTGCTGGAGGCGCCGGCCGAGCAGCGGGGCCCGGCCCGGCGCCGGCGGCGCGCCCGGTCCACCGACGAGAAGGTCTGGGCGACCGTACGGGTGCTCACGATCGCGTTCCTGGTGCTGATCACCGTGGTGCCGTTCTGGTACATGGTCGTGCTGTCGGTCAAGCCGATCCAGGACGTGCTGCTCGACCCCGGCCGGATCTGGGTCACCGCCGGCGAGCTGAGCGCGGGGGCATACCGGGCTGTGTTCCGCTCGACCGACGACGGCGGCCAGGGGTTCCTGGTCTTCCTGCGCAACAGCGCGATCGTCTCGGTGATCACCACCGGCGCGACGCTGCTGGCCGCCGTGCCCGGCGCGTACGCGGTCAGCCGGCTGCGGTTCGGCGGCCGCCGGCTGATCAGCGGGCTGTTCCTGGTGGTCTACCTGTTCCCGCCGATGATCCTGGCGATCCCGCTGTTCGTGCTGTTCACCCGGCTCGGCCTGCGCGGCAGCCTGGTCGGCCTCGCCCTGGTATACGTCGCCCAGACCGTGCCGGTGGCGATCTTCATGATGCGCAACTACTTCGAGACGATCCCGGACAGCCTGGAGGAGGCCGGGCTGGTGGACGGGCTGACCCATCTCGGCGTGCTGCGCCGGATCAGCCTGCCGCTGGCGGCGCCGTCGGTCGTCGCGACCGGCCTGTACGTGTTCATGATCGCCTGGAACGAGTTCCTGTTCGCGCTGCTGTTCCTGCTGGAACGGCCGGACCGGTGGACGGTCTCGCTCGGCCTGTCCCGGCTCTCCGGCTCGATAGAGGTGCCGAGCACGGTGCTGATGGCCGGCTCGGTGGTGCTCACGGTGCCGATCGTGGTGCTGTTCTTCGTCGCCGAGCGCCGGCTCGTCGAGGGCCTGACCGCCGGGGGCGAGAAGGGCTAGCCTTCCCGACCCTTGACATGGATGTCTATTCTACTAGCTACCTAGTGGAATGGAGTTCCGCGGTGATCCAGTTCTCCTTGGACGGCAGGTCGGGCGTCTCGCCCTACCTGCAGGTGGTGCAGCAGGTGCGGCACGCGATGCGGCTCGGCCTGCTGCACGAGGGCGACCAGTTGCCCACGGTCAAGGACGTGGTCGCGAGCCTCGCGATCAACCCCAACACGGTCCTCAAGGCGTACCGGGAGCTGGAGCGCGACGGGCTGGTCGCCGCCCGGCCGGGGGTCGGCACGTTCGTCACCCGGACGCTGACCGACTCCTCGCTCGCCGCCCACGAGCCGCTGCGCCGGGACCTGGTCCGCTGGCTGGGCAAGGCGCGGCGGGCCGGGCTCGACGACGAGAGCATCGAGGCGCTGTTCGCGAACACCTTTCGGGCCACGGCCGAGCAGGACATAGCGTGAGCACCGTCGACACCATCCTCAGCGCCCGCGGGCTGGGCAAGCGCTACCGGCGCCGGTGGGCGCTGACCGACTGCACCCTGGACATCCCCGCCGGCCACGTCACCGGCCTGGTCGGCCCCAACGGCGCCGGCAAGACCACGCTGCTCAACCTGGCCGCCGGCCTGCTCGCCCCGACCACCGGCACCATCGAGGTCTGCGGCGGCCGCCCGGCCGCCGGCCCGGACCAGCTGGCCAAGGTCGGGTACGTCGCCCAGGACACGCCGACGTACCCGGGCCTGTCGGTGCGCGACCACCTCGAGCTCGGCGCGCGGCTCAACCCACGCTGGGATGCCGCGCTGGCCCGGAACCGGATCGACCGGCTCGGCCTCGACCTGAGCCAGAAGGCCGGCCGGCTCTCCGGCGGCCAGCGGGCGCAGCTCGCGCTGACCCTCGGCCTGGCGAAGCGGCCGGAGCTGCTGCTGCTGGACGAGCCGGTGGCCAGCCTCGATCCGCTGGCCCGGCGCGAGTTCCTGCAGGGGCTCATGGAGGCGGTCGCCGAGCACGGCTTCAGCGTCGTGCTGTCCTCACATCTGGTCGCCGACCTTGAGCGGGTCTGCGACCACCTGCTGGTGCTGGTCGACTCCCGGGTCCGGGTGACCGGCCAGGTCGACGAGCTGCTGGCCACCCACCACCGGCTCACCGGCCCGCGCCGGGATCCGGCATCGCTGCCGGCCGGCCAGCGGGTCGTGTCGGCCAGCTCGACGGACGTGCAGTCGACGCTGGTCGTCCGCACCGACGGCCCGATTCTCGACCCGGCCTGGGCGGTCGGCGCGCTGAGCCTGGAGGACGTGGTGCTGGCCTACCTGAGCCCGGCCGAGGTCGGCCGGCCCACGCTGGAGGTGGCACGGTGATCTGGCTGAGCTGGCGTCAGCTGCGCATCCAGGCCGCGGCGGCGGCGGTCGGGGTCGCCGCGGCCGCGATCGTGCTCGCGGTCACCGGGCCGCGGATCGCCGGTCTGACCGGCAACATCTTCGACCAGCTGACCAACACCGACCGCTGGCTCTACTCCGCCGGCATCGTCGTCCTCGCGGTCGCGCCGGCGCTGCTCGGCGCGTTCCTGGGCGCGCCGCTGGTCGCCCGCGAGCTGGAGGCCGGTACCCACCGGCTGGCCTGGACCCAGAGCGTCACCCGCGGCCGGTGGCTGGCGACCAAGCTCGGACTGGCCCTGGTCACGGCCGCGGCCACGATGGGCGTGCTGGCGCTCGCCGTCACCTGGTGGGCGGACCCGCTGGACGCTGCACGGAGCGACACCCGCGGATCGCTGCCGTCCCGCATCACGCCGGTCGCGTTCGACATGCGCGGCATCGTGCCGGTGGCGTACGGCGTGTTCGCGGTCGCGCTCGGCGTGGCCGTCGGAGCGGTGGTGCGCCGGTCGGTGGCCGCGATGGCGATCACGCTCGCGGTATACGTCTTCGTGACGGTCGCGGTGCCGATCTGGGTGCGCCCGCACCTGATCCCGCCGGTGCGCCAGACGGTGGCCCTCGGGAACGACACGATCGACGGCATCACCATGCACGGCGACGGGCCGACGCCGCCCGTCACCGTCACCGCGCACACCGTCGACCCGGCCGACTGGGTGCTGTCGAACACGACCCTCGACCCGTCGGGGCGGGCGATCGACAGGCTGCCGTCCTGGTTCGAGCAGTGCATACCGCCGCCCCCGTCGCCGGCGGCGGATCGGCAGAGCCAGGCCGCCGCCGCCAGGGGCTCCCTGGACGCCTGCCTGAAGCGGCTGTCGGACGAGGGCTACCGGCAGCAGCTGGTCTACCAGCCGGCCTCTCGGTTCTGGTCGCTGCAGTGGGCCGAGACCGGGGTGTTCGCGGTCGCGTCCGGGCTGCTGGCCTGGTTCTCGTTCTGGTGGGTGCGCCGGCGGGTCACCTGAGGCCGGTCAGCTGGTAGACCCGCCAGAAGCCGGTGCCGGTGACGTCCCGCGGGACCGCCGCGGCGAACCCGGCCGAGCGCGCGTACGAGTCCAGGGTGGACGGCCGCATGACCGTCCCGGTGCCGACCGAGCCGGCGTGCGAGAGCGAGTCGGGCAGGCAGATCAGCAGGCTGAACCCGTACAGCACGCGCTGCACCTCGTCGCCGGGCGCGGTCAGCTGCGGGTCGGCGGCCTCGTCGACGACGTAGACCAGCGCGTCGTCGGCGGTCGCCGCCCGCACCGCCGCCAGCACCTCGACCGGGTAGGGCATGTCGTGCACGCACTCGACCGCGAGCGCCACATCGTACGGGCCGCCGGGCAGCCCGCCGCCGACGTCGGCGAGGTGGAACGTGACCCGGTCGGCCACGCCCGCCTTTTCGGCGTGCGCCCGCGCGGCGGCCAGCGCGACCGCGTCCAGGTCGATGCCGTCGACCGTGATCCCGGGGAACCGGGAGGCAAGCCCGATCGCCGACCAGCCCTCGCCGCAGCCGACGTCGGCCACCCGCGCGCCGGCGGCCAACCGTGCTGCCAGCTCGGGCAGCTGCGGCACCCACGAGTCGGGCAGCGCGTGCCGCAGCGCCGGCCGGTTGCCGTCGCCCTGCGCCGCCGACAGCTCCGGCCCGTACGCCGCCCAGGCCACCCCGCGCCCGGACCGGGCGGCGGCCGCGATCGCCGGCAGCTGCCGGGACGCGACCAGCGCGGTGCGGACGAACGGCTCCGTCCACAGCGCACTGTCGCGGTCCAGCAGCGGGGCCACGTGCTCCGGCGGCAGCACGTACCGGTCGCCGTCGAGGTCGAGGATCCCGGCGACGGCCTGCTGCTCCAGCCACTCCCGGGTGTACCGCGGTGCGGTGCCGGCCCGGTCGGCCAGCTCCGTGGCGGTCGCCGGGCCCCCGTCCCGCAGCGCCGCATACCAGCCGAGCTCGACGCCGAGCCAGACCGCCGCGGCCTCGCCGACGTGCACGGTCTGCTGGAACAGCCGCTCGGACAGCGCCCCGGCCCGGTCCTGTCGCACGTCCTGCGCCACATGGTGAGTGGTCATGGGGATAGTGATACTAGGTTTTGGCCTCCCTTTGGGGCAGGGTGCATGATCTCCGGTTTGCGCCGTAGGTCATGCTGTGCGCCGTGGGAATCGTCATCCGGGTCGTGCTCAACGCGGTGGCCGTCTGGATCGCGACGCTGATCGTCCCCGGCGTCGACGTGACGACCGACTCGACCGGCAAGAAGATCCTGACCCTGGTCATCGTCGGCGCGATCCTCGGCCTGATCAACGCGACCATCAAGCCGATCGTCCAGCTGCTCTCGCTGCCGCTGACCATCCTGACCCTCGGCCTGTTCGCGCTCGTGGTGAACGGGTTGCTGTTCTGGCTGGTGTCGGCGATCAGCAACGCCCTCGGCGCGCCGTTCCACGTGGACGGGTTCTGGGCCGGCTTCTGGGGCGCGCTGGTGGTGAGCATCGTCAGCTTCCTGCTGTCGATCGTGGTGAAGGACCGCGGCGACTGACCCTCCGGTCGCCCCAGACCTCGACCGCCTCCGGCACGGCCAGCGCCAGCCCGGCGCCGAGCAGCGAGCCGCCGATCACGTCGGTGAGCCAGTGCGCGGACAGGTACGTCCGGCTCAGCGCGACCGCGGTGGACACCACCACCGCCACGATCATCCAGTGCAGCCGGCGCCGGCCCGTGGTCAGCGCCATCACCACGCCGATCGAGGTGACGGCGGAGGCGATCGCGTGCCCGGACGGGTACGACGCGGCGGTGGTGGTGACCAGCGAACCCGGCGGCCGGGGCCGGTCGACCAGGGCCTTCACCGGGCCGACGAGCAGCTCGCTGAGCGCCACCGTGGCCACCCAGGCGAACAGCGTCGACCACCGCCGGCGCAGCGCGATCACCACGGTGACCACGATCCGCACCGGCCAGAGCACCGCGGTGCCGAAACCGACGCTCAGTGCCGTGCAGACCGTGACCAGCGGTCCCCACCGGGCGGCGACCATCAGCTCGCGGAACCGGTCGTCGAGCGGCTGCAGCACGCTCGAGGTCGCCACGAGCGCCGTGACGACCACCCCGAGCAGGAACAGCACGAGGCCGGTCACCAGCATCCGGCGGCGCAGCACCGGCAGCGGCTCGTGGCCGTGCTGCCGGACGTCGGCCCGGTGCTGCGGGTGCCCGGGGGGTCTCCCCCCGAGGGTGCTCACGATGCCGCTCCTGGCCCTCGGTCAGCTTCCGGACGTACGCGGGTGGGACGCCGGCGGGGCACCAGCCGGACCCCGTCGAGCAGCTCGGCAGCGCCGGCTCGGCCCGGCGCAGCGCGTCCTCCTCGTAGCCCAACCGTACGCAGCCGCCCGGGGAGGTGACCAGCACCCCGGTGGCGACGCGGCGACCGTCGGGCAATGACGCGCCGTTGTGGTGGTCGCGGGGCGTGACGGCGTGCGAACATATGTTCGGGTCGAGCGTCATCGGGCAGCACCGAGCAGCACGAGGGGACGCGTGACCGATCAGCCGTTCATTCCCATCGTCCGTGAGCCCGACCTGCCCCGGCTGACGGCGGCCCGCCGGGCCATCGAGGAGGAGATCCCACGATTGCGGGCGCTCCCGCACGTCCGGGACGACATCCTCGCCACCCTCTACGCCGGCCGCGCGCTCGTCGCGGATGACGAGCACGGCCGGCAGCACGGCTTCGTGGTGCAGGCCGACGGGTTGCTCTGGCCGGAGCTTGACGACCTCGCCACGCTGGTCGAGCCGGTCCTCGACCCGAGCCGGCACGCCGGTCCCGGCACCTGGCACGTGGACTGCCCGTCCTGCCGGGCCGCCCAGGCCGCGGCCCGCCTCCGCACCCACCGCCGCTACCGCACCGTCGGTCCCCGCTGAGGCCGCGTGTCCTGCTGGCGTGTCGGAGTGCGGAGCGTGCACAATGATCGCCGCAGAGGACGTCCGATCGACTGAGGCCGCTGGGGAAGGCGCACCTCGTCCGACTGGAGGTTCCCTGTGCCGACCCGTGGCGTCGTCTACGTCCACTCGTGCCCGCCTGCCGTGGTGCCGCACGTCGAGTGGGCGGTCTCCGGTGTGCTCGGCACCCGGGTGAGCTTGTCGTGGACCGCGCAGCCGGCCGACCCCGGTCAGCTGCGGGCGGAATGCGCGTACACCGGCCGCCCCGGCACCGCGAGCAAGATCGCTGCGGCGCTCCGGTCGTGGTCGATGGTCCGGTTCGAAGTCACCGAGGACCCCAGCGACGGGTACGACGGCGAGCGCATCTCGTACGTCCCCGGCCGCGGCGTCTACCGCACCTCCACCGGCGCCAACGGCGACGTCGTGGTCGGCGAGCAGCAGCTGCGCGCCCTGGTCGCCACCGCCCGCAGCGCCGAGGACTACGCCCACTCGCTGGACAACCTGCTCGGCGCCGCCTGGGACGCCGAGCTCGAGCCCTACCGCCACGCCGGCGACGGCGCCCCCGTCACCTGGCTCCACCAGGTCGGTTAGGGCCACAGCAGTCCGGCGGCGCCACCGCCAGTGGAGAGTGCGCCTCAGCGGCCGACGGCCAGCGCGTCGACGCCCGGGAGATCGGCGAAGGCGGCGGACCCGTCGGAGGTCAGCACGGTCCGACGGGTCGCCGTCGCCGTGGCGGCGATGATCAGATCGTGCGCGCCCCGGGGTCGGCCGGTCCGGCGGACGTGCGCCAGCAGCCGGGCGTGGGCAGCGGCGACGTCGAGCGTGTAGTCCTCGACCGGGACGGTCGCGAGCACGTCGTCGACGTACGCCGCCCGATCCGGCCGCCGCCGGGCGTCCGCGAGCTCGACGCCGACCAGTAGCTCGGCCGCCGTGATCGCAGCGATGGCCACGTCGTCGTCGTCCCGCAGCGCCCGGCCCAGCCGGGCGCGTCCACGCTCGGCCCGGATCAGGATGCCGGTGTCGAGGATCAGTCGGCGGGCCACTCGACCGGTGCGTCCTCGACCGCGGCCCGGACGGCCTTCAGGTCGTCCTCCCAGCCGTCATCCGGCCGGTGCCGCCGCAGCATCGCCTTGACCGCGCCGCCGGCCGCGACCGGCGCTGGCCCGATGATCGCGATGCGCCGTCCACCGCGGGTGACCACGATGGTCTCTCCGTGCTCGACCTCGTCCAGGACGGCGGCGAAGCGACGGGACGCCTCGGTGGCCGTCATGACCTTCACAGGATCAGATTATCAGAGGACTCGTTTGCGCGGTCAGAGCGGGATGTTGCCGTGGGCGCCGCGGCCGGGAGGTGCGGTGGCGAGGGCTTCGGCGAGCACCCGGCGGGTCTCGGCCGGCTCGACCACGCGGTCGACCACGCCGATCTCCAGCGCCCGGTTGACCCCGCCGGCGACCTTCTCGTGCTCGGCGGTGAGCTGGGCGTGCAGCAGCTCGCGCTCCCCGGGCGGGGCGGCGGCGAGCTTGCGCCGGTGCAGGATGCCGACCGCCGCGGACGCGCCCATCACCGCGATCTCCGCCTCCGGCCAGGCGTACACGGCCGTCGCGCCGAGCGCCCGCGAGTTCATCGCGATGTACGCGCCGCCGAACGCCTTGCGGGTCACCAGCGTCACCCGCGGCACCACCGCCTCGGCGAACGCGTGCAGCAGCTTGGCCCCGCGGCGGACCACGCCGTCCCACTCCTGGCCGACCCCGGGCAGGTAACCCGGCACGTCCACGAGCACGATCAGCGGCACCCCGAACGCGTCGCACATCCGGACGAACCGCGCCGCCTTCTCGGCCGAGGTCGAGTCGAGGCAGCCGCCCAGCCGCAACGGGTTGTTCGCGATCACGCCGACGGTCCGGCCGGCCAGCCGGCCCAGCGCGGTGACCACGTTCGGCGCCCACTTCGCGTGCAGCTCGAACAGCGTGCTGTCCTCGTCGAGCAGCCGGGTGATCAGCGGGTGCACGTCGTACGCGCGCTTGGGGTTGTCCGGCAGCAGGCCGGACAGGTCGGCGGGGCCGATCCCGGTCGGGTCGACCCGCCCGGGCCGGGCCAGCAGCTCGGCCAGCTCGCGCCCGCGCTCCAGCGCCTCGGTGTCCGACGGCGCCACCACGTGCACCACGCCGGAGCGCCGCCCGTGCGTGTCCGGGCCGCCGAGCCGCTCCATGTCGACGTCCTCGCCGGTCACCGAGCGCACCACGTCCGGCCCGGTGACGAACACCCGGCCACCCGGCCCCATCACGACGATGTCGGTGAGCGCCGGACCGTACGCCGCCCCGCCGGCGGCCGGGCCGAGCACGACCGAGATCTGCGGCACCCGGCCGGAGGCCCGCACCATCGCCGCGAACACCTGCCCGACCGCGTCGAGCGCCTCGACGCCCTCGGCCAGCCGGGCGCCGCCGGAGTGCCACAGCCCGACGACCGGCACCCGCTCCCGAACGGCGGTGTCGATGGCGTCGACGATGTGCCGGCAGCCGTCGGACCCCATCGCGCCGCCCATCTTCTGCGGGTCGGACGCGTACACGACGACCCGCCCGCCGGCGACCGTGCCGGTGGCGATGTAGACGCCGCTGTTGTCGAACGGGGCCAGCGGGCGCATGGAGCCCGCGTCGAGGAAGGCGGTCAGCCGTACGGCCGGGTCCCGCCAGTCCTGGGCGTCGTCCACCTCGAGGGGAAGCACCGGAGAAGCCACTGCGCGCTCCTGACTCCTCAGACCTTGCGGACGACGAGGGCCACGTTGTGACCGCCGAAGCCGAAGGCGTTGTTGACGGCGACCGGCACCGGCAGCCGGCGTGGTTCCACGGAGACCACGTCGAGCTGCACGCCGTCGTCGAGGTCGTCGAGGTTGCGGGTGATCGGCACGACGCCGTCCCGCACGCTCAACACGGTCGCGATGGTCTCCACCGAGCCGGCCGCGCCGAGCAGGTGCCCGAGCATCGACTTCGGCGCGGTGACCAGCGCGTGGTCGCCGATGGCGGCGTTGATCGCGATCGCCTCGGCCACGTCACCGGTCGGCGTCGAGGTCGCGTGCGCGTTCACCGACACCACCTCGGCCGGGTCGACCCCGGCGTCGCGCAGCGCGAGCGTCATCGCCCGGGCCGCGCCGCTGCCGGTCGGGTCCGGCGCGGTGATGTGGTAGCCGTCCGAGGTGATCCCGCTGCCGGCGATCTCCGCGTAGACCCGCGCCCCGCGGGCGGCGGCGTGCTCGGCGCTCTCCAGCACGAGCACACCGGCGCCCTCGCCGAGCACGAACCCGTCCCGGCCCTTGTCGAACGGGCGGGAGGCCCGCTCCGGCTCGTCGTTGCGGGTGGACATCGCCCGCATCTGCGCGAAGCCGGCCATCGGCAGCGGGTGCACGACCGCCTCGGTGCCGCCGGCGACGACCACGTCCGCGCGGCCGAGCCGGATCAGATCGGTGGCCAGCGAGATCGCCTCGGCCCCGCTGGCGCAGGCGCTCACCGTGGCGTGCACCCCGGCCCGCGCGCCGAACTCGAGGCCCAGCGCCGCGCCCGGACCGTTGGGCATGAGCATCGGCACGGTCAGCGGGGACACCCGGCGCACGCCGCGCTCCTCCAGGACGTCGTCCTGGCCGAGCATGGTCAGCGCGCCGCCGATGCCGCTGCCGATCACGATCGCCAGCCGCTCCGGGTCGACGCCGCGGACGGTCTCGTTGGGCACCCCGTCCTTGCTCTTGGGCACCGGGTCGAAGCCGGCGTCCGCCCAGGCCTCCCGGCCGGCGACGAGCGCCGCCTGCTGGCAGCGGTCCAGCCGGCGGGCCTCGACCCGCTCCAGCGTGTCGGTCGGTTCGACGGACATCCGGGCGACCAGCCGAGCCGGGAAGTCGCGGGCCCACTCGTCGTCGAGCCGGGTGATCCCGGACCGGCCGGCGAGCATGCCCTCCCACGTCGACGCGACGTCGCCGCCGAGCGGGGTGATGGCGCCGAGCCCGGTGACGACGACGGTGGGCCGCTCACTCATGCAGCCTTGGCCTTCTCGATGTAGGAGACGGCGTCGCCGACGGTCTTGAGGTTGGCGAGCTCGTCGTCCGGGATCTTCACGCCGAAGCGCTCCTCGGCGGCCAGCGCGATCTCGACCATGGACAGCGAGTCGACATCGAGGTCGTCGGTGAACGACTTCTCCTCGCTGACGTCGGCCGGCAGCACGCCCGCGACCTCCTCCAGGATCTCGGCCAGGCCGTCCTTGATCTCCTCGTTCGCCACTGCTTCTCCTTCGTGGGGTGTGATTTCCGTACGGATTGTGCGGGCTAGGGGCAGAGCACGACCTGCCCGGCGTACGTCAGCCCGGCGCCGAAGCCGAGCAGCAGCACCGGGTCGCCGGAGCGCACCTCGCCGCGGGCGGCCATCCGGGCCAGCGCCAGCGGGATGGACGCCGAGGACGTGTTGCCTGCCTCGACGATGTCGTCGGCGACCCGGGCGTTGGTGGCGCCGAGCCGGCGGGCGATCGCCTCGACGATGCGCAGGTTGGCCTGGTGCGGGATGAACGCGGCCAGCTCGGCCGGCGCGATCCCGGCCTTCTCGCAGGCCTCCAGCGCGACCGGGGCCAGCGCGGTGGTCGCCCAGCGGAAGACCGCCTGGCCCTCCTGGCCGAGGAACCCGGTCCGGGATGGGATGGTGATCAGGTCGACGCTCTCGCCGGCGCTGCCCCAGGCGACCGGTCCGACCCCGACCTCCTCGGGCGTACGGGCCGGGCCGACGACCGCCGCGCCGGCGCCGTCGGCGAAGATGATCGCCGTCGACCGGTCGTTCGGGTCGATCCAGTCGGTGAGCTTCTCGGCGCCGACCACGAGCACGTTGCGGGCCTGGCCGGAGGTGATCGCCGAGGCGGCCGCGGACAGGCCGTAGCAGAAGCCGGCGCAGGCCGCGTTGAGGTCGTACGCGCCGGGCGCGGCGATGCCGAGCCGGCTGGCCACCTGGCCCGCGGCGCTCGGGATCGGGGTCGGCATCGTGCAGGTGGCGACCATCACCAGGTCGATCTCGGCCGGCGCCAGCCCGCTGGCGGCCAGCGCCTTGCCGCCGGCCGCCACGGCCATGTCCGGGACGGTCTCGTCAGGACCGGCGATCCGGCGGCTCGCGATGCCGACCCGGCTGCGGATCCACTCGTCGCTGGTGTCCATCCGGGCGGCGAGGTCGGCGTTGGTCACCACGTTCGCCGGCTGGTAGTCGCCAAGCGAGAGGATCTTCGCGCCGGCAACCGCGGGCTGGACGTTCATCGGGCCTCCTCGGCCGTGCCGGGCACCAGCCGGGCCAGCGGCTCGCCCGGGTCCACCAGGTCCCCGTCCTCCAGCAGCCACTCCACCAGCACGCCGTCGTACGTGGCGCTGACCTCGAGCTCCTCGCGCTTGGTGCGGACCGCGCCGAGCCGGCTGCCGGCCCGCACCCGGGTGCCCTCGCCGATGCCGGCCGCGGCGAACGTGCCGCCGGCCGGAGCGATGACGACCCGCCAGTCCGGGGTGTGCTCGCCCTGGCTGCCCGCCGTCGTCCGGGCG
The DNA here is from genome assembly GCA_963728945.1 of uncultured Actinomycetota bacterium. Taxonomy (GTDB): domain Bacteria; phylum Actinomycetota; class Actinomycetes; order Mycobacteriales; family CADCTP01; genus CADCTP01. Next base: position 412,425 of record CAVSMA010000002.1, read on the forward strand.
ACCAGGGCCCGCGCGGCGGCGAGGTCGTCGGGGGTGCTCAGCCGGACCGTCTCGACGCCGGGCAGCTCGCGGCGGGCGATCCCGGCCAGCGTGCCGGCCGGCGGCAGCTCGATCAGCGCGGTCACGCCGAGGTGGCGCAGGGTCGCCTGGCACAGGTCCCAGCGGACCGGCAGGGTGAGCTGGCGGACCAGCCGGTCGCGGACGTCGCCGGCCCGCTGCACGGCGGTGCCGTCGGCGTTGGACAGCAGCATCAGCTCGGGGTCGCGGACCGGTACGCCGGCGGCGACGGCGCCGAAGTGCTCCCGGGCCGGCTCCATGTACGGCGTGTGGAACGCGCCGGCCACCGTCAGCGGCCGCACCTTGCCGCCGCCGGGCGGCTCCGCGGCCAGCTTCTCCAGCGAGTCGGTGGCCCCGGCGGCGACCACCTGGCCGGCGCCGTTGACGTTGGCCGCGGTGAGCCCGAGCGCCTCGATGCCGGCGATCACCTCGGCCGGGTCGCCGCCGAGCACGGCGGACATGCCGGTCGGCGCCAGCGCGCAGGCCGCGGCCATCTCGGCGCCGCGGACCCGGGCCAGCGCGACCGCGGCCTCCGGGGAGAACACGCCGGCCTGCGCGGCGGCGGACAGCTCGCCGACGCTGTGCCCGGCCACCACGATGTCCGGGCTGGCCGCCGGCAGCTCAAGCTCGGCGGCGGCGGCCAGCGCGGTGGCGACCAGCAGCGGCTGGGTGACCGCGGTGTCGCGGATCTCCTCGGCCTCCGCGCTGGTGCCGAGCCGGATCAGGTCGAGCCCGGACACCGCGGACAGCCAGCGCAGCCGGTCGGCCGCCCTGGGCAGGTCGAGCCACGGCTTCAGCATGCCGGGCGCCTGGGCGCCCTGGCCGGGGGAGAGGAGGGCCAGCACGTCTCTACCGTCGCGCGGGTCCGGGCGGCCGGACGAGAGCGACGGGCACGAAGGTCGCCGCGCGAGCCTTGTAGGAATCCCACAGTTTCGCGGCGTGTCCCGTCGGTTAGAGGCCGCAGCAGCGGTGGACTTCCTCCTTACCTGCCCTTGTGCCCGACCTTAGCCGCGCCCGGCCAGCGCGCCGCCGTTGACCTGGACGACCTGCCCGGTGACGTGCCCGGCGGCCGGGCTGAGCAGCCAGCGGATGGTCTCGGCCACATCCGCCGGCCGGCCGGGGCGGCCGTTCGCGGTCTGGCCGATCAGGGTCTCCCGCCGGCGGGCGGTCATCGAGTCCCGGAAGAACTCGGTGTCCTCGACGTACCCGGGCGCGACGACGTTGGCGGTCCCGCCGGGGCCGAGCCGGGCAGCCAGGTCCCATGTCCACGGGTGCAGGCCGGCCTTGGCCGCCCCGTACGAGCCGCCGCCGCGCAGCGCCGCGATCGAGCTGAGCGTGATCACGCGCGCGTCCGGCGTACGCAGCCGGGGCAGCACCGCGGTCGTGAGCAGCACCGCGGTCAGCACGTTCAGCCGCCACTCGTCGGCCCACTCGGCGGCCACCTCGGCCAGCGTGCCGGCCGGCAGCGGCGAGGTGCCACCGGCGGCGTTGACCACGGCGTCGACGTCCGGCCCGGCCACCGCCGCTGCCTCGGCCACCGCCCGCTCGACCTGGTCGGGCTCCGCCAGGTCGCCGGTGACCGCGTGCAGCTGCGCGCCCGGGACCTCGGCCCTGACGGCCGCGACCGTTCCGGCCAGCGGGTCCGGCCGGCGGCCGAGCACGACGACCGCCCAGCCGTCCCCGGCCAGCGCGGCCGCCGTGGCCCGGCCGATCCCGGTGCCCCCGCCGGACACGTACGCGACCCTGGTCATCTCCCGCCCTTCCCACGCCGGTCAGGTCGGCACCATCCTGCCCCGCGGGGACAACGGACTTCCGGTGGGCGGTCAGCCGACCGGGACCTCCACCGGCGGCTGCTCGTCCTCGGCCACCACCCGGCGGCGGCGGGGCAGGACGACCAGCGCGACGACCGCGCCGGCCGCGGCGCCGGCCGTGCCGGCCACCATGGCGACCGACATCGCGTCGGTGAACGCGTCTCGGGCCGCCGCCACGAACGCCGGCCCGAGCGCGAGGGTGTCCGCGATCGAGTGGCGGGCGGCCTCCGGGACGGCGTCGGGCAGTGACGCGGTGTACTTCGCGGCGAGCACGCTGCCCAGCACCGCGACCGACAGCGCAGCGCCGGTCTGCTGCACGGTGTCGTTCATCGCCGAGCCGACCCCGCGGTGCTCGGCCGGCACCGACTGCATGAGCAGCGTGTACGCGGGCGGGCCGGCGATGCCGCCGCCGATGCCGAGCACGAGCAGCCCGGCCACCAGCATCCCGTACCCGGAGGCCGCGGTGAGCTGGGTGAGCAGCCCGAACGCGCCGGCCACCACGAGCAGGCCGACCACGATCAGCGTCCGGTCCGGGATCTTCTTGCCCAGCGTCGCGCCGAGGGTGTTGAACAGCGCGGCCGCGACCGCGTACGGCAGCAGCGCGAGGCCGGCCGTCAAGGCGTCGTACCCGAGGACGAACTGCAGATACTGGCTCAGCACGAGCAGCAGGCCGCCGGCGGTGAACGAGAGCAGCACGATCGAGAAGCTCGTACCGCTGAAGTCACGGTTGCGGAACAGGGCCAGCGGGACCATCGGGTGCTCGCAGCGCCGCTCCCACCGCGCGAACGCCGTGAGCGCCACCGCGCCGACGACCAGCCCGCCGAGCACCTGCGCGGAACCGAAGCCGTGCGCCGGCAGCGAGATGATCGCCCACACCAGCGCGGTCATCCCGACGATCGACAGCAGGGCGCCGGCCGGGTCCGCCGGCCGGGCGGTCCCGCGCGACTCCGGGATCAGCGCGAGCGCCGCGACGATGCCGACGACCGCGATCGGCACGTTGAGCAGGAAGATCGAGCCCCACCAGAAGTGGTCGAGCAGGAAGCCGCCGACGGTCGGGCCGGCGACCACGCCGATCATCGCGACGATGCTCCAGCCGGCGATCGCCTTGCGCTGCTCCTGCGGCGGGAACACGGTGAACACGATCGACAGCGTGCTCGGCATGAGCAGCGCGCCGCCGACGCCCATCAGCGCGCGGCAGGCGATCAGCTGGCCCGGGCTGGCCGCCATCGTCGCGAGCAGCGAGCCGGCGCCGAAGATCGCCAGCCCGACCAGCAGCGCCCGGCGCCGGCCGTACCGGTCGGACAGGCTGCCGGCGGTCAGCAGCAGGCCGGCGAACGCCAGGATGTAAGCGTCGATGATCCACTGCACGTCCGCGGGTGTCGCGGACAGGTCCCGCATGAGCGCCGGGATCGCCAGGTTGAGCACGGTGTTGTCGACGACGAGCACGAGCAGGCTCGCGCACAGGACCAGCAGGATCCACCAGCGGCGCGGGTGTCCGGAGGCGGTAGCCTCGTACGGCGTACTAGTCATGTCGAACACCGTACGAGTCGGCTCGTACAGTGTGCAAGTCGCTTGTAGGATGTTCGCCATGAGGGGATCGGTCTGGAGCCGGGAGCGGCCGGCGGCGGCGCCGCGGGAGACGCTCAGCCGCGCGCAGATCGTGCAGGCCGCGCTCGAGATGCTGGACGCGGACGGGCTGGCCGGACTCAGCATGCGCAAGCTGGGCGCGAAGCTCAACGCCGGCGCCACCAGCCTCTACTGGCACGTCCAGACCAAGGACGACCTGCTCGAGCTGGTGGCCGACGAGGTCTACAGCGAGATCGACGTCCCCGAGGCCGAGCTCGCCGGCTGGCGCTCGGCGGTCACGCTGTTCGGGCACAGCTTCCGGGCGGCGATCCTCCGCCACCCCTGGTTCACCGAGATCGCGACCACGACCCCGAGCCTCGGGCCGAACGCGATCTCGCTCAGCGGGCGGCTGTACGCCGTCCTCCGGACGGCCGGCTTCACCGGCCTCGACGTCGACATGGCCATGGGGGTCGTCATCACGTACGTGCTGGGCGTGACGTCGGCCGAGACCTCGTGGCGGGCGGCGATCGCCCGGTCGGGGCAGTCGATGCGGGAGTGGATCGACGACGCGACCGCCGAGGCGGTCGAGGTGAGCCGGGACAACGCCGAGATCCAGGAGTCCCTGCGGGCCCGCCGCGGCGCCGACCCCGAGCTGCTGCAGGAGCGGATGTTCGCCTTCGGCCTCGAGTGCGTGCTCGACGGCTTCGCCGCCCGCGTCGGCTCCTGACTCAGCCCTGGTCCTCCAGGCGGCCGAGGACGAGCGCGAGCTGGAGGGTGAGCAGGTCCCTCGGGTCGGTCGGGGCGCGGCCGCACACCTCGGCCACCCGGCGCAGCCGGTACCGGACGGTGTTGGGGTGCACGAACAGCGCCCGGGCGGCGCCCTCCAGCGTGCTGCCGCTCTCGGCGTACGCGGTGACCGTGTCGAGCAGGCCCGACCCGGCCTCGGCCAGCGGGCGGTAGACGTCCTCAACCAGGGTGTGGCGGGCCTCCTCGTCGCCGGACAGCGCCCGCTCGGCCAGCAGGTCGGAGGCGAACACCGGCCGGGGCGCCGCCGGCCAGCCGGGCGCCGCCCGGATCCCGGCCAGCGCGGCCCGGGCCGACGTACCGGCCGCGCCGAGGTCGGCCACCGTCGGCCCGACCACGACCGGCCCGGCGCCGAACTCGGGCAGCAGCGGCCGGGTGCCGGCCATCGCGTCCTCGACCCCGCCGAGCACGACCACCAGCCGGTCGCCGGGCACGCCGGCGAGCACGTCCACGCCGGCGTGCCGGGCCGCCCGCTGCACCGCGTCGAGGACCTGCTCGGGGTGGCCCTTCGGCGCCGCTCCGATCACCACCGCGACCGGCGTCATCGCCGCCCAGCCGAGCGCGCTGGCCCGGGACAGCAGCGTCTCGTCCACGTCGCCGCGCAGCAGCACGTCGACGACCAAGGCCTCCAGCCGGGCGTCCCAGGCGCCGCGCAGCTCGGCAACGCCCGCGTACACCTGGGCGGCGGCGAAGGCGATCTCCCGGCTGTAGCGCAGCACCGCCTCCCGCAGCTGGGCCTGCTCGCCGGGCGCGCCGAAGCCCTCGACCTCGCCCTCCACCACCTCGACGGTGACCCGCACCAGCTCGACGGCCTGCTGCAGGTTCACCGACCGGGCCAGCTCCTGCGGGCCGGCCCGGAAGACCTCGGTGGTCAGCCGCGGTGCGTCGCCGGGGGAGCGCAACCACTCGACGAACGAGGCGATCCCGGCCTGCGCGATCAGCATCACCCAGGACCGCTGGTCGGCCGGCATGGCCCGGAACCAGGGCAGCGTCTCGTCCATCCGGGCGACGCTCTTGGTCGCCAGCGCCCCGGACGCGCGCTCCAGCCGGCGCAGGGTCGCGGTCGCCGGAGGGGTGGTGGTCACGGGGGTCACCTTGCCACTCGCCGCCGCGACGGTACGGGGCAGGATGGAGGCGTGAGCGCCCCTCGCGACCCCGTGGACGACCTGCGCCGGATCGCCTTCCTCATGGAGCGCCGGCGGGAGGCGACCTACCGGGTGCGGGCGTTCCGGCGGGCGGCCGACGTGCTGGCGGAGATCCCGGTCGACTCGCTGCAGCGGCGGGTGGAGCTCGGCACGCTGCGCCAGCTGCCCGGGATAGGGGAGAAGACCGCGGCCGTGGTCGCGCAGTCGCTGGCCGGCCAGCTTCCCGACTACCTGGTCGACCTGGAGCAGGGTGCCGGCGAGCCCGTCAACGGCGAGGGCGCGGTGCTGCCCGGGTCGGACGGTCCGACGCCGGCCGGGGTGGCGCTGCGGCACGCGCTGCGCGGCGACTGCCACACCCACTCGACCTGGTCCGACGGCGGCTCGCCGATCCGGGAGATGGCGCTGGCCGCCCGCGACCTCGGCCACTCCTACCTGGTGCTGACCGACCACTCGCCCCGGCTGACCGTCGCCAACGGGCTGTCCGCCGACCGGCTGCGGGCGCAGCTGGTCGAGGTGGCGCTGCTCAACGAGGAGCTGGCACCGTTCCGGATTCTCACCGGGATCGAGGTCGACATCCTCGAGGACGGCGGGCTCGACCAGGAGGACGAGCTGCTCGCCCAGCTCGACCTGGTGGTCGCCAGCGTGCACTCGAAGCTGCGGATGCCGCGCGCGCCGATGACCGAGCGGATGCTGGCCGCGATCCGCAACCCGCACACGAACGTGCTCGGGCACTGCACCGGCCGGATGGTGACCGGGACGCGGGCGCGTCCGGAGTCCGAGTTCGACCCGGACGTGATCTTCCTGGCCTGCAGGGAGGCCGGCGTCGCGGTGGAGATCAACTCCCGGCCGGAGCGGCTGGACCCGCCGAAGCGACTGCTCCGGCAGGCGGTCGAGGCCGGCTGCGTGTTCTCGATCGACTCGGACGCGCACGCGCCGGGCCAGCTCGACTGGCTGCCGTACGGGTGCGAGCGGGCCGTCGCCTGCGGTGTGCCGACCAGCCGGGTGGTCAACACCAAGGACGCGGACAAGCTGCTGGCCTGGGCGGCGCGGTGATCGTCCGGGCCGGCGAGCGGGCCTCGACGGTCACCGGCTGGCTCGACTCCCGGCACTCGTTCTCGTACGGGTCCGCGTACGACCCGGCGAACACGCACTTCGGGCTGCTGCTGGCCTGCAACGAGGACCGGTTGGCCGCCGGCGCCGGGTTCGCCGAGCACCCGCACCGGGACGTCGAGGTGGTCACCTGGGTGGTATCCGGCTCGCTGCGGCACGCCGACGACGCCGGGCACCACGGCGTCGCCCGACCGGGCGTGGTGCAGCGGATGAGCGCGGGCGGCGGGGTGCGGCACAGCGAGTACGCGGGGGAGGAGCCGGCGCACTACGTGCAGATGTGGGTACGGCCGGCCGAGTTCGGCGGGCCGCCGCGGTACGACACCGTCGCAGTGGGGCCGGGGCTGACCGAGGTGCGCCCGCTGCGCCAGCCGGACGCGGTCCTCGTCGCCGGCAGGCTGCCCGCCGGCGGCACCGCCATCCTCGCGCCCACCGCCTACCTGCACCTGCTCGTCGTCGCCGGCACCCTCCGGCTCGACCCGCCCGCTTCCGGTCCCCCCGCACCAGGCGCCGCCGACGACCGGGGCCCGTCGTCGGCCGGCCGCGCGGGCCCTGCCCCGTCGCCCGCGGACGCACGCGCGGCCGGCGCAGCCGGCGAGTTCGCCGGTCGTCCGGGGCCGGGGGTGGTCGAGTTGGGGCCGGGGGATGCGGTGCGGCTGACCGACGCGGGCCCCGTGGCGGTCCGTACCGACCACGGCGCGGAACTGCTCGCATGGCGGATGCGATCCGGGCTGTCCGTCGGGTAGGCAGGTCTCATGGAACCCGCTCGCGACCTGCTCGCCGCCGCCGTCGACCTTCAGCCCGAGACCATCGCCCTGCGCCGCATGCTGCACCGGCGGCCCGAGGTGGGCCTGGCCCTGCCGGACACCCAGGCCGCGATCCTCACGGCGATCGACGGGCTGCCGCTGAAGGTCACGAAGGGCCGCCAGACCAGCTCGGTCGTGGGCGTGCTGGAAGGCGGGCGGCCGGGTCCGACCGTGCTGCTGCGCGGCGACATGGACGCGCTGCCGATGCCGGAGGACACCGGCCTCGACTTCGCCTCCGAGGTGCCCGGGGTGATGCACGCCTGCGGCCACGACACGCACGTCGCGATGCTGGTCAGCGCGGCCCGGATGCTCTGCGCGCGGCAGGCCGACCTGGCCGGCCGGGTGGTGTTCATGTGGCAGCCCGGCGAGGAGGGCCACGGCGGCGCGCCGATCATGCTCGACGAGGGCGTGCTGGAGGCGGCCGGCGAGCCGGTCGAGTCGGCGTACGCGCTGCACATCACCACCCAGCAGCCGTCCGGGGTGGTGGCGGTCCGGCCGGGGCCGGCGATGGCCTCCTCCGACACCGTGCACATCACGGTCACCGGCCGCGGCGGCCACGCGTCCAACCCGAGCGTCGGGCTCGACCCGATCCCGGTGGCGGCCGCGATCGTGCAGGCGATCCAGGTGATGGTCACCCGCGAGGTGAGCGTCTTCGACCCGGCCGTGGTGACGATCGCCAAGATCACCGCCGGCACCACGGACAACGTGATCCCGGAGCGGGCCGAGATGCTCGGCACGATGCGGACGCTGTCGGAGGAGACCAGGGCCGCGGTGAGGGAGAAACTGCACCGGGTGGCCACCTCGGTCGCCGCCGGCTACGGCGCCAGCGCGGAGGTGCGGATCCAGGAGGGCTACCCGGTCACCGTGAACGCCGACTCGGCCGTCGATCTGGTGCACTCGACGGCACTCGCGCTGGTCGGCCCGGACCGCGCCCAGTTGGCCAAGGACCCGATCATGGGCGCGGAGGACTTCTCGTACGTGCTGCAGCGGGTGCCGGGCGCGATGACCTGGCTGGGCGCCTGCCCGCCCGGGCAGGACCCGCAGACCGCGCCGTCGAACCACTCCAACCGGGTCGTCTTCGACGAGGACGCGATGGCGGTCGGCGTCGCCACCCACGTCGCCACCGCCCTGGCCGCCCTCGACGGCAAACCCCCCACCGCCTGACCGCGGTCGGGCTCAGTCCTCAGGCTCCAGCGGGTTCCGCCAGCGCAGGCCCGGGAACCGGGCGAAGCCGCGGTCGGTGCTGACCCACTCGCAGTCGTGCTCGATCGCGAGCGCGGCCAGGTAGACGTCCGGTACGAGGCTCCCGGTCGCACCGGTGCGGCGGCACAGGTCGGCGAACAGGTCCCAGTGCCGTCGGCCTGGTACGACCGGCACCGCGTTCTGGCTGTCCCGAAGTGCCTGGGTGAAGGCAAGTGCCTCGGCCAGCGTGCTGGGTGGGTCGAAGATGCGCCGGTTGGTGGCGATGCGGACGACCGCGCTGAGGACGAGGTCCGAGACTCCGAACGGAACCTCGTCGTCGAGAGCGGCGATCAGCCACGGTCGAAGCGCGCCATGGGCCGGCGAGCCCGCCTTGTGCGCATGCAGCAGGACGTTGACATCGCAGAGGATCACGGTCCGGCTCGGAATCCGGCCGGTGGCTCTTCCTCCGCGATCTCCCGCACCGCGGCGTTGTCGTCGAGGTTCACACCGGGCCGGGGGCCGCCGGGCGACGTCGGCGGGTCGACCGGCCGGCGCTCCCGGTCGGTCGCGCGCCGGGCGAACGCCTCCCGCATCGCGTCCTCGACGACCTCGCTGATCGTGCGGTGGGTGCGGGCGGCCCGCTCCTTCGCCTCGCTCAGGAGGTCGTCGGCGATCGTCAGCGTCGTCCGCATGCATCAGAGCATACCGCCGCTGCATCATGATGCGGCGGCCCTCACAGCGAGCGGAGCAGCGCCAGCAGCTTGGCGTGCGAGTCGGCGGCGCCGGCCAGGGTCGCCTGCAGCGTCCCGCCCGGGGTCAGGCCGTCCGAACGCAGATCCAGGGATGCTGGCGTCCAGCTGACGTAGGAGGTCGCGAAGGACCCGACGAAGTGGCCGCCGTCCGGGTATTTCAGCGCGGTGACCGGATAGCGGAAGTGATGCTGCCTCAGCCGGAAGTTCACCGTGTCGACGAAGATGCACGACGGCCACACGCCGTCCTGCTCCCCGCAGTTCATCAGCACCGGTCCGTGGATCCGCTCGACCGGGATCTCCTGCCCCGGCGGCAGCGGCCGGCCGTGCAGTGTCCACGCCGGTGTGGAGCCGTTCGGGGTGGGACCGACCCGCGAGCTCGGCACGCCGGCCACCACCCCGTGCACCAGCTCCGGATACGTCGCGCCGATCAGCAGCGCCGCCTCGCCGCCGCGCGACGTGCCCTGGACGAGCAGGTGGTCCGGGTCGACCCCGGGCTGGGTCCGCAACAGCCGCAGCGCCCGCGCGAAGTATTCCAGCGGGACGTCGGTCAGCGTGGTCGGCAGCCCGGGCTCCTTGAAGTAGGCCAGGGCCAGCGCCGGAAAGCCGTTCGCGGCCAGCAACGCCGCCGCCGGCCCGGTGTTCACCCCGCCCTCCGAGCCGCCGAAGACGACCAGCGCCGGCCGCCGGGTCGACGTGTCGGCGGGCAGGAACAGCGTCCCGTAGACGCCGTCGGTCGCCGGGCGTAGGTCCCGCTGCCGAACGCCGAGGTCCTCGGGCCCGCGCCGGTGCGCGACCGCCTGCGCGACGACCTTGCCGTCCACGCTGGCCCGCAGCGTCACGTTCAGCGTCCGGCCGCCGGCGAAGAACGCGGCCGAACCCCGGGTCGGCGTCATCAACAGGAACAGGGCCATCGGGTCGGCGGACGGGTAGCCGGACAGCGGCTTCTGCGCCAGCGAGACCTTCCCGTCCGATCCCGCCCGGAAGTCGGCGGACGACTGCCACGGCACGCCCGAGGTGTCGGTCGCCGTGGCGGTGACCGTGGTCCGCGCGCCGGCCGGCAGGCCGGTCACGGTGACCGAGACCGGTACGTCGGCCAGCGCGCTCGCCGGCGTGACCTTCATCGTCGCGTGCACGTCCTCGCCCCCACCGCCCGTGCAGGCGGTGAGGGCGAGCGCGGCCAGGACGACCGCGGCCGGAAGCCTCAGCTGTCACCACCGGTGTTGCCGGCGCCGGCGGCGGTGATGTCGGTGAGCTTGTACGGTCGATCGCCTGCTGCAGCGTCTCCTGCTTGACCTCGCCGCTGGCGACGAGCTCGGGCAGCACCGCGACCACGATCGACTGCGGCGTCGATGTGGAAGAAGCGGCGCGGCCGCGCCCCGGGTGTCGGCGAAGCCGAAGCCGTCGGCGCCGAGCGACTGTAGTCGCCCGGCACCCAGCGGGCGATCTGGTCCGGCACCGACCGCATCCAGTCCGAGACCGCCACGAACGGGCCGTCGGCGCCCGGCAGCTTCGGCGTCACGTACGGGACGCGCTGCTCCGCCTCCGGGTGCAGCAGGTTGGCCTCGTCCGCCTCGACCGCGTCGCGGCGCAGCTCGTTCCAGGAGGTCGCCGACCAGACGTCGGCCGCGACGTTCCACTCGTCGGCGAGCATCTCGCTGCGCCTCCAGCGCCCACGGCACGGCGACGCCGGAGGCGAGGATCTGCGCCCGGCGGCCCGTCGGTCTGCTCGGCCGCCTTGTAGCGGTAGATGCCCTTGAGGATGCCCTCCGACGTCGACGTGCTCCGGCTCGGCCGGCTGCTGGAACGGCTCGTTGTAGACGGTGAGGTAGTAGAAGATGTCCTCGCCGTGCGGGTGCTCGTCGGTCGAGCCGTACATCCGCCGCAGACCGTCCTTGACGATGTGCGCGATCTCGAACGCCAAGGCCGGGTCGTAGGCGACGCAGCGCCGGGTTGGTCGAGGCGAGCAGCTGCGAGTGGCCGTCCTGCGTGCTGCAGGCCCTCACCGGTCAGCGTGGTGCGGCCCGCGGTGGCGCCGAGCAGGAAGCCGCGGCCAGCTGGTCGGCCATCTGCCAGAACTGGTCGCCGGTGCGCTGGAAACCGAACATCGAGTAGAAGACGTAGACCGGGATCAGCGGCTCGCCGTGCGTGGCGTACGCCGAGCCGGCGGCGATCAGCGAGGCCATCGAGCCGGCCTCGGTGATGCCCTCGTGCAGCATCTGGCCGGTCGGCGACTCCTTGTACGACAGCAGCAGCTCGCGGTCGACCGGACTCGTACGTGCTGGCCGAGCGGGTTGTAGATCTTGGCCGTCGGGAAGAACGAGTCCATGCCGAAGGTGCGGTACTCGTCCGGGACGATCGGCACGAACCGCTTGCCGATCTCCTTGTCCCGCATGAGGTCCTTGAGCAGCCGGACGAACGCCATGGTCGTGGCGATCGCCTGCTTGCCCGAGCCCTTCTTGAGGTCGCGTAGACCTCTGTCGGCCGGCAGCTTCAGCGGCTTGGCGCGGATGACCCGGCGCGGGCAGCGTAGCCGCCGAGGGCGGCCCGGCGCTCGTGCATGTACTGGATCTCCTCGGAGTCCGGCCCGGGTGGTAGTACGGCGGCAGGCCGTCCTCCAGCTCCTTGTCCGGGATCGGCAGGTGCAGCCGGTCGCGGAACTCCTTGAGCTCGTCCTTGGTGAGCTTCTTCATCTGGTGGGTCGCGTTGCGGCCCTCGAAGTTCTGGCCGAGCGTCCAGCCCTTGATCGTCTGGGCGAGGATGACCGTCGGCTGGCCCGGCGTGCTCGGTCGCCGCCTTGAACGCCGCGTAGACCTTGCGGTGGTCGTGGCCGCCGCGGCCCAGGTGCGGAGCTGGTCGTCGGTCAGGTGCTCGACCATCTTGCGCAGCCGCGGGTCGTCGCCGAAGAAGTGCTCGCGGATGTACGCGCCGGTCTCGGTGGCGTACGTCTGGAACTGGCCGTCCGGCGTGGTGTTCATCTTGTTGACCAGCACGCCGTCGAGGTCCTGGGCGAGCAGCGGGTCCCAGTCGCGGCCCCAGACGACCTTGATGACGTTCCAGCCGGCGCCGCGGAAGTGGGACTCCAGCTCCTGGATGATCTTGCCGTTGCCGCGGACCGGGCCGTCGAGCCGCTGCAGGTTGCAGTTCACCACGAAGGTCAGGTTGTCGAGCCCCTCGCGGGCGGCCACGCCGATCGCGCCGAGCGACTCCGGCTCGTCCATCTCGCCGTCGCCGAGGAACGCCCACACGTGTGAGTTGCGAGGTGTCCTCGATCTCGCGGTTGAGCAGGTAGCGGTTGAACCGCGCCTGGTAGATCGCGCCGAGCGGGCCGAGGCCCATCGAGACGGTCGGGAACTCCCAGAAGTCCGGCATCAGCCGCGGGTGCGGGTAGGACGGGAGGCCGCCGCCCGGATGCGAGTGCTCCTGCCGGAAGCCGTCCAGCTGCTGCTCGGTCAGCCGGCCCTCGAGGAACGCGCGGGCGTAGATGCCCGGCGAGGCGTGGCCCTGGAAGAAGACCTGGTCGCCGGACTGGCCGTGGTCCTTGCCGCGGAAGAAGTGGTTGAAGCCCACCTCGTACAGGGAGGCCGTGGAGGCGTAGGTGGCGATGTGGCCGCCGACGCCGAGCTCCGGGCGGTTGGCCCGGGAGACCATGATCGCCGCGTTCCAGCGGACGTACGCCCGGATGCGCCGCTCGATGTCCTCGTCGCCGGGGAACCAGGGCTCCCGCTCCGGCGGGATCGTGTTGATGTAGTCGGTGCTGCGCAGCGCCGGCACGCCGACCTGGCTGCTCGCGGGCCCGCTCGAGCAGCCGGAGCATGAGGTAGCGGGCGCGGCCGCGGCCGGCCTCGTTGATCACCGCGTCGAGGGACTCGAGCCACTCCCTGGTCTCCTCGGGGTCGAAGTCGGGGAGCTGGCTCGGAAGGCCATCGGTAATGACGCTGAAACGGTCACTGGTCACAGTCCCATTGTCCATCCAATCCGGCCGGTAGCCGAGCCGGGTGCGCCGGACGTCGTGGTTCTGGCTGTCCAACGGCACGGGGTAGGTTGGCGCGCATGCGCTTGACCCGCCTGCCGGCCGCGCTGATCTCCGCCCTGCTGCTGGCCGGCGTCGCATCCTGCGCGACCACGATCCAGGGATCCGGCACGATCGACCCGGGCGTGGTCAACGGCGGGTCGACGCCGGACGGGTCGGCTGACCCAGGCAGCTCGTCCGATCCGGGGGAGTCCGCCGGGTCGACGCCCACGACGCCCACGCCGTCCCCGACGGTGAGCGCCGTCCAGATCCGCGAGCGGGCGCTGTGCGTGCTGGAGCGCGCCGCCATCACCGGGATCAACACGAGCTTCAACAAGTCGAAGCAGCGCGGCCAGCAGGTCCAGATCCTCAAGCAGGGCGCGGCCACGATCGGCGGCCAGCTGTCCCGGTCCGGGCTGCCGGCCGACGACACGATCCTGCGCGCCGGCAAGGCCGTGCAGGCCCAGCTGGCCAGCCTCCACGCGGCCGCAAGCGCGGGCAAGAACCCCAGCACGAAGCCGTACAACGAGGCGACCGCAAAGTTCCAGCGAGCCTGCAACTCGATCCCCTGAGCGGTAGGTTCGGGCCGCTGTGGCGCAGCGGTGCCGCGACACGACGTCCGTTCCGACTGGCGTACTTGCATGGGGACCTGGGAATGTGTGGACTACCGGGCACACAGACCGTGGTGACCGCTGAACCGAACGGGAGGACCGAGGGGTGAGCACGACCGTGGACCAGGCAGGAGGGCGTGGCCTGGCCGAGCGGCTGGGGATCGAGCCGGGCATGGTCGTGCAGGAGCGCGGCTGGGACGAGGACGCCGACGAGGAGCTGCGCCAGGCCATCGCCGAGCGCGCCGGCAGCGAGATGGTCGACGAGGACGCCGACGACGTCGTCGACGTGGTGCTGCTCTGGTGGCGCGACGAGGACGGCGACCTGGTCGACACGCTCGTCGACGCGCTGCACCCGCTCGCCGACAGCGGCGTGATCTGGCTGCTGACCCCGAAGTCCGGCCGGGACGGGCACGTGCCGCCGTCCGACATCAACGAGGCCGCCCCGACGGCGGGCCTGTCGCAGACCTCGAGCATCAGCGCCGGCCGGGATTGGGCCGGCGCCCGCCTGGTCACGCCCAAGTCCAACCGCTCCAAGCGCTGAGCCGGGCCGCCGGCTCCGGCCGGCGTCAGCGACCGAGCCGCAGGAGTCGGCCGGCGCCGACGACCCAGCGTGCTGCCGCCTTGAGCGCCGGTCCACCGGGAAGCCCCGGCACCTCGTCGACGATCGGTCCGAGACGCAGGATGTCGGCGAGTCCGTGCACTCGGATCGCTCGAGAGGCCAGCAACGCCGGTACGGCACGCCGGCCGGCCGACGCGTCGAGCAGGACGGCCGCGTCGCCCTCGACCGCCGCGCCCGGCGGCCGTTCCCGCACCGCGGTGGTGACCCATCCATCGGCGTCGGACCGGACCTGCCAGCCCGACCGGCCCGTCCACGCCGTGAGCGACGAGCGCAACCCGCGCCGGCGCGCGAACACGCCGGTCACGTCGACCAGCGCTGCCAGCCCCGCGTCGAGCAGCCTGTCGTCCGGCCGTACGCCGAGGTCGAGCGCGTGCACGGCCAGCTCGTAGCCGCTGGCGTTGACGACGCTGAGCAGCGGCAGCACGCCGACCACGGACCTGACGGGCGTCAGCCCGAGCGCCCGCGGACCGTCGGCGGCGTCCGGCGCGGCGAACCACTCCGCGATCCGGTCCCGCGACCGCCGCACCGCCGCCAGCACCTCGGCCGTGGGCACGTCCCGGTGCGCCGCAACGACCGCCGCGTTGACCGCGTCCGGGTCGTACGGTGGTGCGACCGTGCCGGATCGCGCCTCGGCGAGCAGCTTGTCCAGGGTCGCGACACCCGGCCAGTCGCCCACGTGCAGCAGCACATCGCGCCCGGTCCAGCCGAGCAGCCGGGACGGCCGGCCCAGGTCGACGTCCTCGGCGGCGGCGAGGAAACCGTCCCACGACGCGAGCACCCGGTCGCGCTGCTCGCCCAGCGGCAGGGTGGCCAGGCCGGCCGGGCCGGGGCGTGACATGCTGCCCATGGTGCCGGACATCCCGGCATGATCCGGCGAGGAGGACACTTCTATGGCGGTCGAGGTCGGCCAGGAGGCCCCCGACTTCACCCTTCGCGACCAGAACCGCGAGGAGGTGACGCTCAGCTCATACCGCGGGAAGAAAAGTGTCCTGCTCGTCTTCTACCCGTTCGCCTTCAGCGGCATCTGCACGAGCGAGCTGTGCCAGGTCCGCGACGAGCTGCCGCGCTTCGAGGACGAGGACGTGCAGGTGATCGGCATCAGCGTCGACCACCCGTTCACGCTGAAGAGCTGGGCGGCCCAGGAGGGTTACCTGTTCCCGCTGCTGTCGGACTTCTGGCCGCACGGCGAGGTCGCCAAGCGGTACGGGGTGTTCAACGACGTGGCCGGCATGGCCAACCGCGGCACGTTGCTCATCGACAAGTCCGGCAAGGTCGTGTTCGTCGAGGTGAACCAGCCGGGGGAGAAGCGCGACCAGTCCATGTGGCACTCGGCGATGGCGGACCTGCCCGCCTAGGGAGTTGGTGCGGTCGGTGCGGTCCGCGCCGTGGGTGCCTGCGTCGGCGCGTCCGTCGCTGCGGGTTCGGGTCTCGGCCCGGGCTCCCGGCGGCGGGCCCGCCGGTCGAGCAGCAGCAGCACCACCGGCCCGGCCAGCGCGAACGCGCTGAACAGGAACCACTGCACCACGTACGCCAGGTGCTGGGCGACGTACGCGCCGCCGGCCGGGTTGGTCAGGTCCGGCGGCGGCAGCGCGACCAGCCCCTGCTGCGCCGGCGTCGAGGAGATCAGCTCCACATACGCCGGGTAGGCCGCCCGGACGCCGTCCCTCGCGGCCAGGCCGGGGACGTCGATGCGGTCGATCTGCCGGGCGGGCAGGCCGGTGCCGAGGCCGCCCTCTTCGCTCGGCAGCACCCGCCCGGTGACCTGCACCGGCCCGGCCGGCGGGTCCGGCACGTTCGGGGTCTGCGTCGCCGCCCCGGTGACCGGGACGAACCCGCGGTCGACATACAGCGTGCGTCCGGACGTGGTCTGCAGCGGCGTGAGCACCAGGAACCCTGGCCTGTCGTCCACCTGTCGCTGCCGGACCAGCAGCTGCAGCGCCGCGTCGTAGCGGCCGGTCGCGGTGACGGTCCGGAACCGGATCGCGTCGTCCACCGGCCGGCCCGGGGCGAGCACCTCGTCCAGCGGCGCCACCGGCTGCCGCGCCGCCGCGCGCAGCTCGTCGTCCGCGGTCTTCTTCTGCCCGAACCGGTGCCACTGCCAGACGCCGGCCGCTCCGCAGGCACCACCGAGCAGCAGCCCCAGCAGGATCAGGGCCGCCACCCGCGCCACCCGGGGCCGTCGCGCGCTCACCCAACGACCCTACGACCAACCACGTCGGCCGTCCCGCCCGGTACCCTCCCATCGCCCGTACCGAGCGGGGCGCGTAGCTCAGCGGAAGAGCACCCGCCTTACAAGCGGGGGGTCGCTGGTTCGAACCCAGCCGCGCCCACCATTTGTGGCATGACCTGCGCGAACGCGGGACACGCCGACGACGCTAGCACTAGCACGTAGGACAGTCACGCTGTAACTTTGGCTGCTGTGGCAGACATGCGCGGCGAGTGGACCGGCCTGGAACGCGACTGGACCCGCTCGCTGCGCGGCGAAGGAAAGTCGCCATCGACGCTACGGATCTACACGACCGCGGTCCGGCAGCTGGCCGATCTGCTCGACTCCCGTGGTGAGCTGCCGGCGCCCACCGAGGTCCGGCAGCGCGACGTCGAGGAGTTCATGGCCCACCTGGCCGACACTCGCTCAGCCGGAACAGCCTCGGTCACCTATCGGGCTCTGCAGCAGTGGTTCGGCTGGCTGGTCCGCGAGGAGGAGATCGAGGTCTCGCCGATGGCGCGGATGCGCGCGCCGAAGCCGCCGGAGATCCCGGTCCCGGTGCTGTCCGACGACCAGCTGCGGGCCCTGCTGAAGTCGGTCGACGGAAAGGACTATGTGTCCCGGCGCGACGCCGCGATCATCCGACTGCTGCTCGACACCGGCGCTCGGCGCGGCGAGATCGCCGGCCTTCGTCTCGGCGACGTTGACCTCGAGCAGGACCTGATCCACGTCGTCGGCAAGGGCTCGCGGCCGCGGGCGGTCCCGTTCGGTCACGCGACCGGGCTGGCGCTCGGCCGGTGGCTGCGGGCGCGGCGGACCGACAAGTGGGCCGAGCGCACCGACGCGATGTGGCTGGCCGAGAAGAACCGCGGGCCGCTGCTGGCGAACGGCATCGAGCAGATGCTCAAGCGCCGCGGCGCCGCTGTCGGCATCCCCGGCCTGCACGCACACCAGTTCCGACACACGATGGCCCACCGCTGGCGGGTCGACGGCGGTGGCGACGCCGAACTGATGCGCCTCGCCGGCTGGCGCAGCCCGGCGATGCTGCACCGCTACGCGGCCAGCGCGGCCGATGAGCGGGCCCGAGAGGCCCATCGGCGTCTCGGTCTGGGGGATCGGCTGTGACCGGCCAGGCCGGCTGGTACCTCGCTGATGTCCGCTGCCCGGAGCGGCACAAGGCAGGCGAGGTGTTCCGGTGTGGACTGCTGGCGCGGCACGAACCCTGATGGCGGCAAGACGGCGCTCCCTGAGTGGGCGGACGTGGCCCTCAACGGCCGCCGGGTCGTGCTCGCCTTCGACGGCGACGTGACCCGAAAACCTGGCGTGCGCTCAGCGCTGGGCGCGCTCGCGAAGTACCTCGGCAGCAAGGGCGCCAAGATCGAGTACCTGTGGCTGCCGGACGGCGAGCAGAAGGTCGGGCTCGACGACTTCATCGCCGCCGGGCACGGAGTCGACGACCTGTGGGCGCTGGTGCGGCCGGACCTGCCTCCGGTCGCCGAGCAGCAGGAGATGCCGGAGGCACCACCAGAGCCGCCGCCACCCCGGCCGGAGCTGCGGACTCTCGACGAGGTGCACGATGCCTTCCGGCGGTGGTTCGGCCCGGAGTACGACCTGGACTCCGCCGACGCGGTGCTCGCAACGGCAGCGGTCGAGCAGCTCGGCGGCGACCCCGCCTGGCTGCTGGTGATCTCCGGTGCCGGCAACACGAAGACCGAGACGGTGATGGCGCTGCGCGGCATCGGCGCCCACATCGTGTCCACCATCACCGGCGGAGGCCGCGCTGCTGTCCGGCACCCCCGACGACAAGAAGGCCAAGCAGGCCACCGGCGGGCTGCTGCGCAAGGTCGGCGACCGCGGCGTCCTCGTGATCAAGGACGTGACCAGCATCCTGGGGATGTCCCGGGACCGGCGCAACGAGGTCCTCGGCGCGCTGCGGGAGATCTACGACGGCCGCTGGGACCGCGACGTCGGCACCGCCGGCGGGTTCACCCTGACCTGGACCGGGCGGCTCGTCGTCGTGGGTGCGGTGACGACGGCCTGGGACACCGCGCACGGCGCCATCGCGAAGCTCGGCGACCGGTTCGCACTCGTACGAGTCGACTCCACCCGGGGCCGGAACGCGTCCGGCAAGCAGGCGCTGCGCAACGTGGGCGACGAGCCGCTGATGCGCGCCGAACTGGTGACGGCGCTCGGCGGGTTGCTGCGCGCCGTCCAGCCGGCGCTGGCCACGCTCACCGACGAGGACGAAGACGACCTACTCGCCGCCGCCGATCTCGTCACCTATGTCCGGACGGCCGTCGAGCGGGACTACCGCGGCGAGGTGATCGACGCCCACGCGCCGGAGGCGCCGACTCGGTTCGCGAAGATGCTCGGCCAGATGGCACGCGGCGGCCTCGCGCTCGGCATGCCCCGAGAGAAGGCGATGAAGCTGGCGCTGCGGATCGCCCGCGACTCGATGCCGCCGCTGCGTCTCCGGCTGCTGGTCGACGTGATGGGTAACCCCGGCACCACGACGACCGAGACGACCAAGCGCGTGCAGAAGCCACGGACGACGGTGGACCGGGCGCTGCAGGAGCTACACCTGCTCGGCTTGCTGGCGGTCGAGGGAGGCGGGGACGCCGATGCGGTGTTCGGTAAGGGCAAGGCGTGGTGCTACTCGCTGACCGATCTGGTCGATCCTGAAGTGCTCGCGAAGCTGTATCACCAGAAATGGCTGCCTGCTAGTTCGCGGGGTTCTGAAGAGAGAGCAGGACAGAGCACAGAACAGGCAGAGACAGAGCCGGCAGAGCAGGGTCCTCAAGAGGGGTCAGCCATCTCTGGTGACGGTCTCTGGCCGCCTGGCCAGGCGTACCGCGAGCCGGCCGGCATCCGCTGCAGCGAGTGCCGGCGGCTGCTCCCACCCAGCTATCGCGACGGCGGCTGGACGCTGTGCCCATCGTGCGAGCCGATCGAGGAGTACGCGTGACCGCCCGGTGACCGTGCCGGGACTGCGGTGTCGACACGTTCCCGGAGTGGACCGAGACAGTCGAGGTCGAGTACTACATGTCCACGACGCCGTGTGGCGAGCGGCCAAGGCTCCTCGCCGCGGCTACCTCTGCATCGGCTGCCTCGAACGGCGACTCGGTCGAGAGCTGGTCCTTGCCGACTTCACCGATGTGCCGGTCAACCGCCTCGGTCCTGGTCCTGACGGCGCCTACTACGAATGGCACTACCGGAGTGCCCGGCTGCGGAACCGGCTGACGCCGTATGGGTCGCAGCTGGCACTGCCGATGAGCCTCCGGTAGGGGACCGGGGGTAGGGGAGGGACTACGGACGGTGAGCAACATCCATGACCCCCATGCCAGTCATTCCATCCCCCCTGGCGTTTTTCCAGGTAGCGCTACGGCCGCGGGGAAGAGAAAGACGGCCGTGAGTAGAAGCCGGTTGACTGGGATGGCGGTCAGGCAGCGTCGCCGGCTGTCGTACCCGGCTCCCCCCTGCGGGACGGGGAGAGTTTTTGTTGACTGGGATTGGGGTCATACAGCGCCACTGGCCGTCGTAACCGGCTCCCCTTGCAGCCCCGGCGAGTTTGCTGGCTGGGATTGGGGTCAGGGAACGTCTGTTGCGCTACTGAGCCACGGCGAGCGGGGGACGGCCCGGCCGGCGACTCCATGCCCGTGCGAATGCGTCGATTGCGCGTGCATCCCAGAGCGGACCCATCGCGACCTCGACGAGAGGGGCGGGGAAGGCGGCGTGCTCTCGTAGTTGGTGAACACGCTGCCGCGACACCCCAAGCCTCTGTCCGACTTCGCTCGCCCCGACGAGCTCAGGCAGCGTGGGCGCGTCGGCCCGGCGGTCGTGCTCGGCCTCCGAGACAGCGTCGACCGCAACCAGCGGCACCCTCATCAGGCCGCCGATGCTGCACAGCTTCTTCCTTCCGGCCTCGAGCGCATCAATCGGGCTATCGCCCGGCAGGAACATCGTCACCGTCGTGCGGTGGTCCTGAGGCGCGGCCGCGACCGCGGCATCGGCGGCGACAGACTCAAGCGACTTCGCCACCCACTCGAGCGCGTCCTCGTCCAGGGTGCCGTCGTAGGTGAACGTGACCGTCCAGTCCTGGGTCATCTGCTCGTCCATCCCTACCCGTCCCTCCTGCGCTGCGCGCGCTGCTCTCTCTTGCTCGGCGGCGGCACCTGCAGCCCGGCCCGCTTCAACGCGAGCTGCAGTTCCTTCATCCGCCGCCACGGCCTGCTGGGCGTTGCGGGGTAGTTCGTGATGTAGGTCCCCTCCGGGTCGTAGAACCGGCGGTAGCCGTTCGAGTCCGTCTTGACTTCCCACCCCTGCGATTCGGCCCACTTGATCAGCAGGCCCAGTTCCTTGTCGGCCACCATCGGCCTTCCCTTGCCAACTGTCAAGGTTAGTTGTGACACGCTACATCGACAAGAGTTTCCACGCCAGCACACACGCCGGCCAGGATCGGGATGATCTGATGCTCGCCGCTCCTTCGAAGGTCATCGGCATGCCACTGACCTCGTTTAATAAGTCTCCGGTTACACTCGACGCATGGCGGATGCGGTGAGCGCGGCGGCGCGTGAACTGTCACGCG
Organism: uncultured Actinomycetota bacterium; assembly: GCA_963728945.1. Taxonomy (GTDB): domain Bacteria; phylum Actinomycetota; class Actinomycetes; order Mycobacteriales; family CADCTP01; genus CADCTP01. The sequence continues at coordinate 433,685 of CAVSMA010000002.1, forward strand.
CCAGGTGGCGGGACACGCGGATCCGGTCGCTGGTGGCCGAGCTGCTCGACCGGATCGGCGAGCTCGACCAGGAGCAGGCCGAGCTGCTGCGGGCCGGGCTCGACGAGGCTGATCGGGAGGCGGGTCGGTGAGCAAGAGCCACCGTCAGAAGGTCGAGGACGCGCGGGTCCAGCTCGAGGTCCAGGACCGGCTCAGGGACCGCGAGCGGCGCGTCAACTCGTCGAGTGCCTTCGATGACAATCCGGGTGTCGTTCAGGTCCTCGACCAGATGGCGAAGCTGGCCGCGGGCGCGGCTGAGAGCAAACATGTGAACCCCTTCGACCCGGTGTTTGGACCGGGTCGTCAGGCTGCTGAGATCGCGTTGGCGCATGCCCGGCAGAACCGCGGTTCGTGGGGCAGCGACGGCCCTCAGACCGAGCCTGGCCGAGCAGGTCGACCGGCAGCCAGTGACCACGACGCCTCCGCCGCGCTTGGACCGATATCCGGGCGAGGGCATCGGCGGCCGCGTCGACGACCGGGCCGGCGAGTTCGCCGCCTTGGTGGCCGCGTCGACCACGGCGGCCATGGGCTACCAGTCGGAGCAGGCCGCGCAGATCCTCGCCGCCGCCGAGCGGGAAGCGCCTCAGCGTGCTGCTCGGGCCCAGTACGGCGGCACCTGAGCTGCCGGCGAGCCGCGTGTCACATCTGTCCGCGGTCGGCTGTCCGGTGTGCCGGGATGGGTGGCTGCTGTGCTCGTGAGGCGATAACGGCACAGCTGGCAACCTCTCGCGCTACCGTGACCGACGCCGGACAAGGATACAGGGGAGGGACCAGGTGACAGAGCAGCCGGAACACGATCAGGCACAGATCCACACCGGAGCAGTTTCCGGCTCGGACTGGGAGAATCGCGGCCAAAAGATCGTCGATCCCGAACCTCTGAAGACTCAGCAGGATCCACCCCCGCCACCACCTCCATCACAGCCCGCAACGACCAAGGAGTAGCTCGGCGGGCCTAAGAGGGCGGGTTCATGCCAACAACCCCTGTCGCCCTACTGCTCTTCATCGCAATTCTTACACCCGGGCTGGCCTTCGTCCTCGCCCGCGAAAAGGTTTCGCCCGAACGGTCGGTCTCGGTGTTCCGAGAGACAGCGACCGTTGCGGTTGCCAGCGTCGCATTCAATTCAATCGCGCTCATTCTTTTTGCGGTACTGCGCGCGGCTAAGCCACGCAGCACACCCGACGTGGGCGGGATCATCCGAGCACCGGGAATTCAGTTCCGCTCCGAATATGACCAGATCGCACTTTGGGCTCTAGGACTTCTGATTCTGTCAACCGCACTAGCCTACGCAAGTCCTCACGCATTGGCTTGGTGGCGACGACGCGGGGGTAAGGCTAGGCCAGGTAGCCGTGGCTCGCTCAGGTCAGCATGGGACATCCTCGCTGATCTGAACACGGATCGACTCTACGCGGCCTGCATCCTTGACGACGGCTCATATGTGGCTGGCGACGTCGTGACTTACAATTGGGGACCCGAAGAGGACTCGGACCGAGACATCGGATTGCGTGGTCCGATCGACTACCGGCCACCGGGCGGAACTGAGATCGTCAAGTGGCCCGTCGGGGGTGCTGTCGTCAGCGCCCGCAACATCAGACTGCTTACCTTCTCCTTCCTGCCTAAGACCGCGGCTAGCTCGGCCGGCGACGAAGAGCGGGACCCTCCCGCGTGACGCGGAGTCTCTACGTAACGCCCGCCGCCTAGGCCCGCGCCGGGTTGCGGACTTGCCGACGCCTGTCTCCGGCAAACCGTTCAAGCGATCCGCTCCGGGGGTAGCACCCGGCAGCGGCCCCAGCGATACCTTTCCGTCATGGCTGTGTCCCAGGAAGATGTGGACGCGTGGGCCGAGGACGCCGGCCGCATGCGCTATCAGATCCACAACTTCGACGCCGGAGACGAGAGCCGCGCCCGGGAAGCGATCGCCAACTTCCTGTCCGAACACGGCTACGACCCTGCGGTGGTGGAGATGTTTGAGGACCTGCTCCAAACCGGCTACCTGCTCGCGCTGCGCGACGTCCGCGAGGGCGACTTCGAAGGCGAGCTCGAGGAGTGGGGTCGCCCCGACACCGGCGACTGATGCCTTCACAACAGCCCGCGGCCCCGCCCACCGAAAGTGGACGGGGCCGCGGGGTCGGGCTGCTGGTTCGTCTACAACGGCAGGGGTCGCTGGTCGCCGGGGGCGTAGAACATGTCCTCGAACTGCTCGGTCATGATCTGGCGGAACGCCTCCACGCCTCGCTCGACCTGCTCCGGCGCCGGCTCCTGTCCCCGGCGCCGCTGCCATGCCGCCCAGAACCGGTCGAGGGAGTAGCCGCGCTGCATCAGGTCCTCGAACATGTTGAGCGCGTCGCTGCCCTTCTCGACCGGGATCGGCTCCCGGATCGGCTGGTCCATCCAGCCGAGGCCAGCAGTCACGAGTTGCCTCCTAAACCGCGGGCGATCGCCGTGACGACCGCGGACTCCAGCATCCCGGCCAGGCGGGATGCTTCGGTGGCGGAGAGGTCCACCCAGGCACCGACACCGGTTCCGGCGGCGCGCAGGCGGATGGTGGCCCGACTCTCGGTCGGGGCTTCGACGGTGAGCATCACGTCATCGTCGAAGTACTCGGGTGGTGGGACTATCTGACCCACGGTCGCCTCCTTGCTAGGCGATCGAGGTCCCGGCCGGCGTCGCACCGTCGCGCCGGGACCGCCTTCAGGGCCGCGAGCAGTGACGCTGTAACTACGTCAGTTCCGCTCGCGGCTGTCCTGCGTATTCGCAGGTCACGCACGGTAGCCTGGTCCCGGACTGCTTACAGGCGGGGGGTCGCTGGTTTGAACCCAGCCGCGCCCACCCTTCTGATCAGCCGGCGTCGAGCGGGTCCGGTGCGACGGCGATGGGACGCCGATCAGGGTTCGCGGATCTCGGTTGCCACCACAAGCGGAAGGAGTCGCCCGTGCTGAGGCAGGTCGCGGAGGGCGTGCTGGTCCACGAGAGCGAGTTCATGCAGAGCAATGCCATTGTCGTGCGAGGCGAAACCGGTGTGTTGCTCGTCGACGCCGGGATACTCGGCTCAGAAATGGTCGCCCTCGCGAACGACCTTCGCGACTTGGGCCAGCCCGTCGTAGCGGGGTTCTCCACGCATCCGCATTGGGATCACCTGCTCTGGCACGCCAGCCTCGGCGAGGCGACCCGTTACGGCACAGCCCGATGCGCGGCTGCGATCCACGCTCGACTGTCGGACCCGCAGTGGAAGGACTTCATCCCGGCGCTGATACCGCCGGACATCGTCGAGCAGGTGCCGCTCGACCTGCTCGGTCTCATCTCAGGTCTGCCCGCGGGGACGACACACATCCCTTGGGACGGCCCTGAAATCCAAATTATCGAGCATCAGGCACATGCCGCTGGCCATGCGGCGCTGTTCGTCGAGGAATTCGGCGTTCTCGTCGCCGGCGACATGCTTTCCGATATTTTGATTCCGATGCTCGACTTGCGCGGCTCCGCGGATCCGATCGAGGACTACCTCTCCGCGCTGCGACTCCTCGAGGACGCCGCGGGCGACGTCGACGTCGTCATCCCCGGCCACGGGGCCATCGGTGGGGCCGGGCAGATATCCGCGCGGATCGCCCAGGATCGGGCGTACGTGCAGGCCTTGCGTGCCGGCGATGCTCCCGACGACCCCCGGCTCGGTCCATCCGCGTATGGGAGGGACTTCCTTCCTGGCGTTCATGAACGGCAACTCCAGGCCCTAACCACGAGGTGAGCGAGACGGCACACCCGGTCACCCCGTCGGTAGATGCCGCCGTAGATCGATCACTCTTGCTCGACGATATCGACCGAGATCTCCACCGCTGGAGTCGATCCTCTGTTCTCGAGCCAGTGAGTCGTGTTCCGGTCCTCGGGCCAGCCCACCCCGGGGCCGTACTCCGTCGCGACTCCATTCCGATGGTCGGTGATCGTTCCTTGCAGGACGTACACCGTGCCTGGTCGGCCCTTGCGGTCGTGAACCGGGCCGAAGACGCCGCCGGGCTCGATGGTCACCATGCGCATTCGAAGTTGGGCGCCCGGCCATGCCCTCGATCTCACCGGCGAGGTCGACCGTTGCCAGGACCTCCACCGTGACACCGCTCATCTCGGGTGTCGCCTGCTCGTCGCTCATCGTGCACTGCTCCCTGTACGTCCGACGCCGTCGTCGCGCCCTTGCGCCGCGCGGCCGATCTTTCTCCCTTCATGGCGCCGGTTGGCGGTGCGAGCGGCGTCCGGCGTGGCGTCTGCGTAGTCGCCAGATCACCAGCGCGATCAGCACCAGCGCGAGGACGGCGAGTGCGGCGCCGCGTCCGACGGCCCTCTCGACCGCGGCGTAGGAGTTCCCGGCAAGGTAGCCGAGCAGGACGAAGCTGGTCCCCCAGACCAGACCGCCGGCCGCGTTGTAGGCGAGGAATCGGCTGTAGCGCATGGCGGCCGTGCCGGCGAGCGCAGGCATGACAGCGCGGAAGAACGCGACGAATCTCCCGAGGAAGACGGCGGAGCCACCGCGGCGGGCCAGGAAGTCCTGGGCGTTCTGAAGTCGGCCGCGCTGCCGGTCGAGGATCCGCACCCGCAGGACTCGCGGGCCCAGCTGCCGGCCGACCTCGTAGCCCACCGTGTCGCCGACGACCGCGGCGACGACCACGACAAGGATCACCAGCCACAGCATCACGTGGCCTCGGCTGGCGGCGACGCCGCCGAGCACGGCGGCGGTCTCGCCGGGGACGACGAACCCGACGAACAGCGCGTCCTCCGCGAAGACGATCACCCCGACGAGGACGTAGACCAGGACGCCGGGAACGGTCAGCACGTGGTCGATCAGGGTCCTCATGTGCCCTGCCTAGGCGAACCGCGCGGTGCACAGCAACGAACGGCGGGCAGGAAGAACCCGATCAGCAGGTCGGTCACAACGGACGCGCCGAGAGTTTCCACACCTGCCGGCAGGTCCAGCGGGTCCAGCGGGTTGAAGGCCAGGGTCGCCGTGGCCAGCAACGGCATCACAGGTCCTCTCCCGAGGCGGCCGGACACCGAGCTGCGCACGCGTGTCCCACCAGCGTCGTACTACTACTACTACGACAAGTGTAGTAGACACCTTGGTCGGAGATGCCCGATCCGGCGTCGGCACCGGCTGACCGGACCGTGTTGCCGGCGGCAACGCGCAGACCCCGACCGCCCCCCGCAACGCCGCGCCGGCGGCTACCACCTGGCGTCGTCAGCAGCGGCCAGCTCCGGGTCGGTCGGAGGCGTCGTTCCGTCGGGCAGGGTCAGGTTTGTTCGCGGGGGCACCACCAGGTGGTGCGGCCGCCCACCTGCGCGGTGACCATGGGGACGCCGTCGCGTGGGCAGAGCCCGCCGGGCTTGCGGTACGGGATGATCGAGAGGGTGTGCACGCCTCCGGCGCTGACCGCGGCCCCGACGGAGGCGAGCACGGCGCGGTAGAGGCGGTTCAGATCGTTGCGGGTCAGGTCGCGGACCGGGCGGCGGGGGCTGATCTTGGCCAGCCACAGCGCCTGGTCCGCCAGCAGGTTGCCGATGCCCGCGATGGCGTTCTGGTCGAGGAGTCGCGCCTTCACCGGCGCGGTGCCGGACGCGAACGCGGCGCGGAACTGCGCTCGGGTGATGTCGGCGGCGTCCGGGCCCAGCTCGTCCACCGGCGGGTCGAGCCGCACCCGGCCCAGGCGGCGAGGGTCGACCAGCAGCAGCGCGCCGCCGTCGGCGAAGCTCAGCGAGAAGCGGGTGTACCGGTAGTCGCCCGCGGCCCGGCCGCGCTCCCAGTAGTCGCCGCCATCGAGCTCGGTGCCGTCCGCGCCGGCGATCACGATCTTGCCGGACATGCCGAGGTGGATTCCGAGCACCGGGCCGTCGTCCGAGGTGTCGCACCACATGCTCTTGCCGCGGCGGTGAACCGTGGTCAGCGTGCGGCCGACGAGCGCGGCACGGATCTCTCCCGGCGCGTGCGGCCGGCAGACGAACGTGTCGGAGTCGTCCACGTCGACGATCCGCCGATCCAGTGCAGCACGCGCGACGACGGCGCGCGCTGACTCGACCTCCGGCAGCTCAGGCATGACCGCTGCATCCTGCCCGACCCTTCATCGGACCGCGCTCCGGGTGTATCAGCGGCGCCCGCGCGTGGTCTGGTTCACAGGAGGTGAGCCCTGTGACCAGCATCGTGGCCGTCGGCACGTTCCCGCCGGCCCTGCAGGAAGACCTGGACAACGCCCGGAAGTGGCGCACGGCTTACTCGTTCTACTCGCAGCGGCTCACCCTGCGCGGCCAGTTTCTCGGCATCGCCGTCGTCGTTCTCAGCGCGGTCACCGGTACGGCGATCTTCGCCAGCATCGGGGGGAGCCCCACGACGTGGGCAAAGGTGACCGTCGGCGCGGCCTCCGTGCTGGCGGTCGTCCTTTCCTCGGTCCAGACCTACATGAACTATCCGAAGCGCGCGGCCGCCGCCGACCGTGCGAGGGTCGGCTACCAGGAGCTGTACGACGACCTCCGCCACCTCAAAGAGGACATCGAGAGCGGCGAGCGCGCGGACGCCAAGCGGCTCACGCTGCTCGACCGCAAGATGCGGACGCTGACCGAGAACTCACCGAACCTGTCCGACCGGGTCTGGGACCGAGCCCAGCGGCGCCGGTCCCGTTCGCCCCGCCCCGGCTGACGGACTCAGCCGGCCTGGCGCAGGTGGCGGTCGAAGAACGTGAGAATGCGCTTCTTGGCGTCCGCGGCGGCGGTGTGGTTGTAGCCGACGCCGGCCACCTTCATCACCGGCACGAGGGGGGAGGCGACGGCGAAGCGGTTGAGGAAGGCGTGCCGCGCCTGCGGATACTCCTTGATGTCCGCGTCGACGCCGGCCGGCAGTGCTGCCCGCAGCGTGTCGGCGGCGCCGCCGAGACCGCGGTCCTTCCCGCCGTACGACGCGACGAGCGGGCAGGACCCCGCTAGCACCTCCGCGACGTTGTCCGGGACCTGGCCGTAGTTCACGCTCGCCGCGGACCAGCCCGGCCGGCCGGCCAACAGCAGCGCGAACCCGCCGCCCATGCAGTAGCCGATCACTCCGACCCGGCCGGTGCAGTCGGGCTGGGCGGCCAGCCACTGCCGGGCCGCGTCGAGCTGGTCGAACATCGGGCCACGCTGGGCGGACAGCTGAGCCATCGCGCCCTTGATGCAGCGGATCGCGCCCTTGCCGCCGTAGAGGTCGGGGATCGCGGCGACATAGCCGGCCGCGGCCAGCCAGTCCGCCTGTTCGCGCATGTCGTCGGCGAGCCCGAACGCGTCGTGCACCACGACGACGCCGGGCCACGGTCCGGGACGGTCGGCGGTCGGGACGGGAGTGGCCAGGTACGCCGGATCGCTCATGGATGCGACGTCCCCTTTCGGTCCGAGCGGAAACGGGTCGCACTGTCCACAGTGTCCCGTGGGACCGATCGATCAGGGGGCCGAGGATCCGGCCGTGAGCCAGTGCGCCGGCCGCGGCAGGCCGTCCGGCAAGCGGGTGGTCGCCGAGCCGCGGGCGCTGCCGACCTGGGTGCGGGTCAGGTAGAGGGCGCCGGACAGGTCGGCGCCGTCGAGGTTCGCCCCGCGCAGGTCGGCCGCGAGCAGGTCGGCCACCTGCAGACCGGCACCGCGCAGATCCGCCCCGATCAGCGATGCCATCGACAAGTCGGCCCTACTCAGGTCGCGTCCGGCCAGGTCCCGCCCGGCGAGGTCGCGTCCGGACAGGTCACGCCCGGTCGCCTTGCGGTCGGGCCGTTGGTGCGCCGGGCTCGCGCGGTCGGGACGGCGACCGTCCGGGCCCGGGCCACCGGCGGCCGGAGGGACGGCGGCGCGGGTGAGGGCGCTGGCGCGGCGGAGGAGGGGGGCGACGGTGGCGCGGTGCGCGGCGGGGTCGGTCGCCTCGATCGACGAGGGCCCGCCGGCGATCGCGGCCTCGATCGCCCGCCGCGCGTCCGCGAGCGCGCCGTGGACCGGCGCCGCCGGAGGACGGGACAGCGCGTCCGCCACGTACCAGAGCAGCTCGTGCAGCTGCCGCACGGTCTCGTACGCGGACAGCATCGGCGCCGACCGCGGTCCGCCGCCGTACAGCGCGACGACCCGCTGCCCCGCGCCGAAGCAGTCGTAGGCCACGCAGCCCGGGAACCCGGACGGGATCAGCCGGTCGTGGATCGTGCAGGACGCGTCCGCGGCGAGGTGCCGGCACGCGACCCCGGCCGGTTTGGAGAAGGCGAAGTCCGCCGACGCGGCGAACGCCGGCGCCACGCAGCACAAGCCGACACAGCGCGAGCAGTCCGCGGCGAGGCTCACCGGAGGTCTCGGGCGTACCCGCCGAGCGAGCGCTGGTACCGCGGCAGGTGCGGCGCCAGCGCCTCCAGCGCCAGCGACACCGCCTCCCGCGGCCGGCCCACGTCGACCAGCGCCAGCGCGAGAAACGCCTGCACCGCGTCCTGCAGCGCCGCCGCCTCCCCGTCGACCGGTGCGGACAGCTCGGTCGACAGCAACGCGACCGCCTCGTCCGCCGCGCCGAGGTTGCGCAGCGAGCTGGCCAGCTGGATCGTCGCCCGCCGCCGGCGCAGCCCGGTCAGCCCCGCCGCGAGCGCCGACCGGTACAGCGGCACCGCTCGGTCCGGGTGCCCGGTCGAGTCCCAGGCCGAGGCCCGCTCGAAGTCGGCGACGGCCGGCGGCGCGTCCGCGACGATCCCGTCGATCAGGGCCCGCAGCTCGTCCTGGTCGTACGAGTCGATCGCGGCCCAGGCGGCGGCGAGCCGGTCCTCGTCCAGGCCGGAACGGTCGTCGTCCGTCACCGGACCACCGCCTCGTCCACCGGCTGCCGTTCCAGCCACGCCGCGAGGCGGTCGTTGAGCACCGAAGCCACGGGACATGACGGTATGCCTGCGGCCGTTCCTGTGCCTTCGCTATTCTTCGGCCGACGGGCGCCGGGTCGCGCCGAGCCACCTGCTTCCCCGCCGCGGACCCGTGTCCCGGCCGGGCAGTGCAGCCGGCCCGGCGCCCCCATCCGTCACCATCCGGACTGCCGCGCCCGCGCCTCGTAGAGCAGAACCGACGCCGACACCGAGACGTTGAGCGAGTCGGCCGTACCGAGCATCGGCACCGCGACCCGCTCGAAGCCGTGCTCATACCAGCCCGGCGAGATCCCGTACCGTTCCGAGCCCACCACCAGCGCCACCCGTCCCGTGTAGTCCACCGACCGGTACGGCGTGGCGTCGTCGGTGTCGGCCAGCAGCACCCGGAAGCCGGCCGAGCCCAGCCACCGCACCGCCTCGGCGGCGGACGCGAACTCCACCGACGGCACGGTGAGCACCGTCCCCTGGGATCCGCGGAACACCTTCGGGTGGGTGAGCCGGGTCCGCCGGTTGGTGAGCACCAGCGCGTCTGCGCGGACGGCGTCCAGGGTCCGGATCAGCGTGCCGAGGTTGCCCGGGATCTCCACCGCGTCCGCCACCAGCACCAACGCCGACGGGCCGAACTCGAGCAGGTCCGGGGTCAGCTGCGGCAGCCGCACCACCGACAGCAGCCCGTCCGGCTGGCCGCGCTCGCCGATCCGGTCCAGCGTCTTGGCCGAGACCCGGTACGCCGCCTCGGCCCGGTCGGCGAGCTGCTCCGCCCGCTGGCCGGCCTCCGTGGAGTGCGCCAGCTCGGGACACCAGAGGAACGTGCGTACGGACACGCCTGCGGACAGCACGAGCCGCTGCGCCCACAGTCCCTCCGCGACCAGCAGTCGCTCCCGGTTGGGCGCGCTGTTGTGCTGGATGTCGAGCACTTGCTTGACCCGCGGGTGGGACAGGCCGATCTGCTGCAAGTCCACAGCGGGTAGTCTGCCCCGACCGGATCACGCGGGCACTTGGTGCCGCTGTCATGACGCTATGTGATCGATACGGTGGTCATGGGCGTTCTCTCCGGGCAACTGTCCGTAGATGACACCAAGTGACCATGGTCCTGCCCGGGTGACGGCGGCGACAGTGTGGCGGTGGAGCTGACCGCGGTGGCGATCGGCGCGGCCCTTCTGGTCGCGGCCGTGGTCGTGCTCGTCTACGCGCGCCGGTTCGCCGAGCGGGGCTACGAGAAGCAGGAGCGATACCGGAGCCAGTTGTTCGACGCGGAGCTGGGCGCGCTCACCCGGCTGCAGGAGGCGAGCCGCATCCGCGAGGACCTGGTCGCCTCGGTCTCGCACGAGTTCCGCACCCCGCTCACCGCGATCCGGGGCAGCGCGGCGACGCTGGCCGCGCGCGGCGACCGGATCCCGCCGGAGACGCGCGAGACGCTGCTGCGCGGGATCGTCGAGCACGCCGACCGCCTCAACAACCTGCTCGAGGACATGCTGCTGGCCGCCTCGGCCCGCCCGGCGCCGGAGTCCGGTGCGGTGGCCGACGTGACCGCGGCGCTGTCCTCGTTCCGGCTCGGGCAGGCGCGCCCGCCGGTCGTGCTGGACGTCGCGCCCGGCCTGGCCGCGTACGTCGATGCGGTCAGCCTCGATCAGGTGGTGCGGGCGCTGGCCGACCACGTCCGGGTCGAGGCGCGCCGCGACCGGCCGGTGACGCTCCGGGCGGATCGGCGCGGCGGCGAGGTGGTCGTCGACCTGATCTACGGCGGCACCCGCAGCGACACCGAGCTGCGCGAGCTGTTCGAGCCGTTCGGGTCGCGCGAGTCGGCCGAGACCGGGCGGCCGGCGACGCTGGCCCTGTACGTGGTGCGCCGGCTGGTCGAGGCGCACGGCGGGCGGGCGGCCGCCGGCCGGGAGGGCGACCAGCTGTGGGTACGGATCGCGCTGCGCTCGCTGCGGCCGACGGCGGACCTGCCGGTCGGCACTCCGGTCTGAGCCCAGCGGCCGCATCGGCGGCGCACCGCCTAAGGTGGGCGCGTGAAGGCGGATCCCGAGGTCCAGCTGCGGCTGCTCGACCTGCAGGCGCACGACGCCGCGCTGGCACGGCTGGAGCACCGCCGGCGCACGCTGCCCGAGCTCGCGGTGATCGCCGACGCGGACGCCAGGCTGGCCGCGCTGCGCGCTGACGTGGTCCGGGCCGAGACCGAGGTCGGCGACCTCGACCGGGAGCTGCGCCGGCTGGAGGACGACGTCGACCAGGTGCGCCGGCGGGCGGAGCGGGACCAGCAGCGGATGCTGTCCGGGGCGGTGCCGGCCAAGGAGCTGGAGAGCCTCCAGCACGAGGTCGAGACGCTCACCCGCCGGCAGTCCGACCTGGAGGACACCGAGCTCGAGGTGATGGAGCGGCGCGAGGACGCCGAGGCCCGCGCCGCCGAGGTGCGCGCTGAGGTGGAGAAGGTGACCGCGACCCGGTCGGAGGCGGAGCAGGCCAGGGACAAGGCGTTCGCCGAGATCGACGCCGAGGCCGCCGCCGACACCGAGGCCAGGGCCGCGCTCGCCGGCGGGCTGCCGGCCGACCTGATGGCCCTGTACGAGAAGGTGCGTGCGGCCTCGGGCGGCGTCGGCGCGGCGATGCTCCGGCAACGGCGGTGCGAGGGCTGCCGCCTGGAGTTGATGGGCGCCGAGCTGCGAGCGGCCCAGGCGGCGCCGCCGGACGAGGTGCTGCGCTGCGAGAACTGCCGGCGGATCCTCGTCCGCACGACCGAGTCCGGGCTGTGAGCCGCCGGGAGCATCCCAGGGCGCCGGATGCCGCCGCGGGGCGCCGTACGGACCCGGCGCCCGAGGAGCGGACCGCGCCCGCAGGCGAACGACGGGCAGCACCGTGAGCCGCCGGCTGGTCGTCGAGGCCGACGGCGGTTCGCGCGGCAACCCGGGTCCGGCCGGCTACGGCGCCGTGGTCCGGGACGCCGAGTCCGGCGAGGTGCTGGCCGAGCGGGCCGCGTCGCTGGGGCGGACCACCAACAACGTGGCCGAGTACAACGGGCTGCTCGCCGGGCTGCGCGCGGCGGCCGAGCTCGAGCCGGCCTCGGTCGCGGTCCGGATGGACTCGAAGCTCGTGGTCGAGCAGATGACCGGCCGCTGGCGGGTGAAGCACCCCGACCTGCAGCCGCTGCACGCAGAGGGCCGGGCGCTGGTGGCGGCACTGCCCTCGGTCACGTTCGACTGGATCCCGCGCGAGCGCAACACGTACGCGGACCGGCTGGCGAACGAGGCGATGGACGCGGCTGCCGAGGGTCGCGTGTGGACGGCCCGGTCGGAGGCCGGCCCCGCCGATCCCGCCGAGGCGGCGGGAGCGCCGAAGGGCGACGACGGCTACCTGGCGGACACCTCGGCGCCGACCCGGACGGTGCTGGTCCGGCACGGCAGCACCGAGCTGTCCGGGCTGCGCTACAGCGGCCGGATCGACCCGGAGCTGACCGCGAAGGGGCTGGCCCAGGCGCAGGCACTGGCCGCCCGGCTGGCCCCGCTCGCCGCCGAGCGGCCGGTCGTGGTGAGCTCGCCGCTGCGGCGGGCGGTCGCGACCGCGACCGCGATCGCCGACGCGCTCGGCACGTCCGTGCGTACCGACGACGGCCTGCTGGAGATCGACTTCGGCGAGTGGGAGGGGCGCACGTTCGCCGAGGTCAGGCAGCGCTGGAAGGCCGAGCGCAAGGCCTGGCGGACCGACAGCTCGGTCGCCCCGCCGGGCGGCGAGAGCGTCGATCAGGTGGCCCGGCGGGTGCGGGCGGCACGGGACCGGCTGGTCGCGGCGAACCCGGGCGGCACGGTGATCGCGGTCTCCCACGTGACACCGATCAAGCTGCTGCTCTGCGCGGCGCTGGCCGCGCCGACCTCGTCGGTGTTCCGGATGCACCTCGACACCGCGAGCATGTCCACTGTGGACTGGTATCCGGACCGGGTGCCGCTGCTCCGGCTGTTCAACGACACCGCGCACCTACGTTAGCGCCCGCACGAACAGCAGCACCGAGACCGCGATCCCGAAGCCGACGACGATCCGGCGCAGCAGCGCGTCGTCGAGCCGCCGGGCCAGCAGGCCGCCGCCGAACCCGCCGACCATCGCCGCCGGCGCGATGATCGCGACCGCCACCCAGTCCACCGGTCCGAACACGCCGAAGACGAGCACGGTGACGCTGGCGACGACCAGCTGGAGGACGGTCTTGAGCCCGTTGAGCTTGCGCAGCCGCTCCGGCACGGTCAGCGCCAGGGTGCCCAGGATGATCACGCCGAGCGCACCGCCGAAGTAGCCGCCGTACACGGACGCGATGCCGATGGCCGGGTAGAGCACCTTCTTGTTCGCGTGCGTCACGTCGCGCTGGACGAAGACCATCCGGGACACCCGCGGCTGCGCGGCGAGCATCAGACTCGCCAGCAGTACGAGGAAGGGCACCAGGATGTCGAACGCACCCTCCGGGGTGGACAGCAGCAGCACGCAGCCCACCGCGGTTCCGAGCGCGGACAGCACGCCCAGCGTGGTCAGCCGCCGGCGCTCGCCGCCGAGCTGGTCGCGGAACCCGGCTACGGCGCCGACGTACCCGGGCCAGAGCGCGACCGAGTTCGTTACGTTCGCCGCCAGCGTGCCGTAGCCGGCCGCGACGAGCGCGGGGAACAGCAGCAGCGAGCCGCCGCCGGCCACCGCGTTGACTCCGCCGGCGAGCAGACCGGCACCGGCCGTCAGGAAGGCGTCCGCGATCTGCACTCCGGTATTCTCGCTGGTACGGCGGACGAGCCGGGCGGGCGGTCGCGTCGGGGTGCATGCATCCCGACGAGGAACGTCCGGGCTCCACAGGGCAGGGTGGTTGGCAACACCAACCCGGGGTGACCCGCGGGACAGTGCCACAGAAAACAGACCGCCGCCCCACGCTTCGGCGCGGGGCGGCAAGGGTGAAACGGTGGTGTAAGAGACCACCAGCGCCCGGGGTGACCCGGGCGGCTCGGTAAACCCCACCCGGAGCAAGGTCAAGAGGGGCGGGCAACCGCCCTGCGCAGGCGTTCGAGGGTGACCCGCCCGAGCCTGCGGGTGGACCGCTTGAGCCTGCCGGCGACGGCAGGCCTAGATGGATGGCCGCCGGCCGGGGCAATGCCGCGAGGCGCCCCGACCACAGAACCCGGCGTACAGCCCGACTCGTCCGCCCCACCGTGTCTGACCTGCGGGTTCGGTCGGCACCATGGTCCGCGGCGAGCGGGGGAGGGAGCGACGGTGGAGGCAACGGAGGGCTCCCGCGCGGTGGCCGCGGCTGTCTCGACGGTCGCCGGGCTCGGCCTCGGGGTCGAGCACGTGGGTGTCCTTCAGGACTCGAACAAGCTGACGCTGCGTCTGCTGCCGTGTGACGTGCTGGCCCGGGTGGCTCCGGCAGCGGAGCAGGTCGCACGGTTCGAGATCGAGCTCGCTCAGCGGCTCGCCCAAGCCGGGAGTCCGGTGGCCGCTCTCGAGCCTCGGGTGGAGCCGCGCGTCTACGAGCGTGACGGCTTCGTGATCACGCTCTGGACCTACTACGAACCTGCCCCACCGCCGGCGGTCTCACCGGCCGACTACGCCGATGCGCTCGTACGGCTGCACGCCGGCATGCGCACGCTCGATGTCCCCGCCCCGCACTTCACGGATCGCGTCGAGGAGGCCCAACGCCTGGTGGCGAGCCCCGACCGCACCCCGGCGCTCGCCGACGCGGACCGGCAGCTCCTCGCCACGACGTTGGCGAGACAGCGGCGAGTGATCGGCGAGCGTGGTGCCGCCGAGCAGCTCCTGCACGGTGAGCCGCACCCGGGCAACCTGCTCACCACGACGACGGGGCCGCTGTTCATCGATCTCGAGACGTGCTGCCGTGGGCCGGTCGAGTTCGACCTCGCCCATGCACCCGACGACATCAGTGAGCGCTATCCGGGTGTCGACCACGACCTGCTGCGCGAGTGCCGGATCCTCGTGCTGGCGATGATCGCAACGTGGCGCTGGGATCGAGGCGACCAACTACCGAACGGGCGCCAGCTCGGCACCGAGTGGCTCAACCAGATCCGAGCAGCACTCGGCCAATAGCACACCTCGACAGCGCTGCGGCCGTCCGGCGTCTTGTCCTCGTACCTCTTGGTGGGCGCTGAAGCACCGTCACCGTGCCAGCGACGCAGCGCGGACCGGCGCGCATTGGCAGTCAGCCGGCGTTCGTGGACAGCGGGTTCTCCATGCGGTCTCCAAGGATGACGCGGCGTGTGGCGACAGCCTTTCCGGCATGAGCGGATGCGAGAGCGACATCGTCGTCGTTGGTGCGCGGTGCGCCGGTGCGGCCACCGCGATGCTGCTCGGCCGGCTGGGCTACCGGGTGACCGTGGTCGAGCGGGGCCGCATACCCAGCGACACGCTCTCGACGCACGGGCTCGCCCGCGGCGGCGTCGTCCAGCTGGCGAAGTGGGGCCTGCTGGACGCGGTCCTCGCCAGCGGCGCGCCGGCGATCCGGCAGGTCCTGTTCCGCGCCGGTGACGTCGAGGAGAGTCGTACGGTCAAGCCGCGGGCCGGCGTCGACCACCTCGTAGCGCCGAGGCGCTACATTCTCGACCGCATCCTTGCGGACGCCGCGACTGCTGCCGGCGCGACGATCCACACCGGTCTTACCGCCACGGGCGTGCTCCGCGGGGACGACGGCCGGGTGCACGGAGTGCGGGCGCGGACGATCGACGGCGCGACCGTGCGGTTGCCGGCGCAGGTGGTCGTCGGTGCCGACGGGGCGCGGTCGCGGCTGGCCGAGCTGCTGGGGTCGGCGGTGCGCGAGCGGCACCCGACCGACAGCGCCGCGTTCTACGCGTACGTCGGCGGCCTGCCCTGGCCCGCTGTCGAGTTCCATGTCGGCGAGTTCGCGGACGGGCGGGCCGGCTATGCCGGCGTCTTCCCGACCAACCACGGCCAGGCCTGCGTCTGGGTGTGCTGCCCGGCGGCGAGGGTCCGGGGCCTGCGCGGCGGGGTGGCGGAGCCGTTCCTTCGCCTGCTGGCGCAGGTGTCGCCCACGCTGGCGGCGCGGGCCGGCATCGGGCAGGTCGTCCTGCCGGTTCGCGGCGTGATGCGGCTGCCCAACCACGTCCGGGCGGCGACCGGCCCCGGCTGGGCGCTCGTCGGGGACGCCGGCTACCACCGCGACCCGATCACCGGGCACGGCATAACCGACGCGTTCCGCGACGCCGAGCTGCTCGCCCGGGCCGTCGACGACCATCTGCGCGGCGGCACTCCCGACCTGTCGACGTACGAGACCGCACGCGACGCCGCGGTGCGGGAGACGTTCGATCTCACCTGCGCGATGAGCTGCTACCCGCGACTGGACGAGTTCGTCGCGCTGCAGAAGCGGCTCAGCCGCGCCCTGGACGTGGAGGCGGACCAGCTCGCCTCGACGTACGTGTCCGCGGTCGCCTGAGGCGGCCACCCCGAAAGGAGCACCACATGTCCCTCAACGGTGTCGATACCCAGACGCTGTTCGCCACGATCGACGCCGTGAAGGCGCAGCCGGAACTGGCGAAGTTCCAGTTCCGGGCGAGCAACCGGTGGATCAGCGGTACGCACAACCGGAGCTCGATCGGCGGCTATTACGGTGCCGGCCAGGAGTTCACCAGGTCGGCCGACCACCGGTACGACGCGGACCACCCGCCGGTGCTCACCGGCACCGACGAGGGCCCGACCCCGGTGGAGTTCCTCCTGCACGCGCTCGCCGCCTGCCTCACCAGCGGTCTGGCCAACATCGCAGCGGCGCGGGGGATCCCGCTGACCGAGGTGACGTCCACAGTGGAGGGTGACATCGACCTGCGCGGCATCCTCGGCCTCGATTCCGGAGTACGCAACGGTTTCCAGGGCATCCGGGTCAACTTCGCGGTCCGCGGCGAGGGTACCGCCGAGCAGTTCCAGGGCTTGGTCGCCCAGTCGCGTGCGCGCTCGGCCGTCTTCGACATGCTGACCAACGGCGTGCCGGTGACGGTGGAGGCCAAGGTCGGCTGACCGCCTACCCGGCCGGCGTCGGCGCGGCGAGGCGGTAGGCGTCATCCCCGGCGGGCTCCAGCAGCAGGCCGGAGCCGCCGACCAGGTCGTGCACGGTCGCGGACACCAGCAGCTGTCCCGGTGCCGCCCGGTCGGCGAGGCTCACTGCCGCCTCCACGCCCGGGCCGTCGACCACCGGCCCGGTTCGCGGCACCTCGGCGATCTGCAGGCCCAAGCGCAGGCCGCCGCCCTGCCGGCCACCGAGGACGAGCTGCGCGTCGCGGATGGCCGCGGCCGGGCCGTCGTACACGACCACGGCGCGCCCGGCCGGGGTGGATGCGGGGCGGCCTGCGGCCAGTGACCCGGCGACCGCGCCACCAGCCACGGCGAGGACCGCGCCGAGCGCAAGCGGCGGTGCCGTCGCCCGCCCGAGCTCGGCCAGGAACCGTTCCACCTGATCGAGAATCTGGTTCGCGTCGACGGCGACGAAGTGGTCCGCGCCGGACAGCTCGACGAAACGGGCGCCGGAGATGTGCTCGGCCAGGAAGCGGCCCTCCTCGACGCGGCTGTCCTGGTCGCCCCGGCGGTGCATGACGACCGTCGGAACGCGCACCGAGCCGAGCGCGTTGCGGACGTCGATCAACGAGTTCATCGCGATCAGCGCGCGTACGGTCGACGGGGTCGCCGCAGCGCGAGCGCGTTGCCCCCACCAGCGGGCCATCGCGTCGTCGGCCGACGGGCACATGGCCCGCATGTCCGCCTCCCAGCTCCACTCCACGGCCAGCCGCTCGATGTACTGCTGGCGCTGCTCCGCAGTATGTGCCCATGGATAGCCGTCGGTGCGCACCCGCCTGGCATAGGTGCCGTAGAGGACGAGTGCCTGGACTCGTTCCGGGTGCATGGCCGCCATCAAGATCGACATCGGCCCGCCCTCGGAGTACCCGAACAGGACGGCGCGCTCGGAGCCGGCGGCGTCCATGACGGACAGCACGTCGTGCATCCGGGTCTCCAGGTCCGGCAGGTCGTTGGGTCGGTCGGACATGCCGGTGCCGCGCTTGTCGAAGCGGATCAGCCGGCCGAGCGTGCCCAGCCGATCGAGGAACGCCGCGTGCCGCGGGTCGCCCCAGTCGAGCTCCAGATGGGAGACGAAGCCCGGCACCAGCACGATGTCGCGGTCGCCGCGGCCGGTGACCTGGTAGGCGATCTGCAGACCGTCACTGAGCGCGTAGTGGACCGGCGCGGATCGGGCAGCGGGCGCGGGCTCCGCTTCCCGGGCCGGACCGACGAACCGGTAGCCGTGGCCGTGGACGGTACGGATCAGCCGCTGGTCCTGACCGTTGTCGCCGATCGCTTGGCGGGCCTGCTTGATCCGGCTGGTGACGGCCGTCTCACTGATGAACCGCCCGCCCCAGACGGTGTCCATCAGCTCCTCCTTGGCGACCACCCGGTCGCGGTGCTCGATCAGGTAGGCGAGCACCTCGAAGACCTGCGGCTCGACCGGCACTCGCAGGCCGGACCGCCGCAACTCGACCTGAGCGAGGTCGAGCTCCAGGTCTTCGAACGCCACGATCACGGCTCGGTGCCGACCACTGCGTCCGCCTCGATCTCGACGAGGAGCGCCGGGTCGATGAGACGGCTGACCTCCACCATGGACGTCGCGGGCCGGATCGAGCCGAAGACCTCCCCGTGCGCGCGGCCGACCTCTTCCCACCGGCCGATGTCGGTGACGAACATCCGGGTGCGTACCACGTCGTCGAGGCGCGCACCCACCTGATCCAGCGCCACCGCGATCCTGCGCAGGGCCTCGCGCGTCTGCGCTGCGATGTCGTCGCCGCCGACCGCGCCACCGCCCTCGGCAGCGGCGGTCGTGCCGGAGACCGAGACCCACTGCCCGATGCGTACGGCGCGCGAGTAGCCGACGACGGCGTCCCACACCGTGCCGGCCGGCACCAATCGTCGCTGCGTCATCGCCCTATCGTGGCCCAGTCCGGGCGCGAGCGGCACCGTCGGCTCATCAGCCGCTTCTGTTCCGGGGAAGCGTGGTGGTTGGGACACTCGTCGGCAAGTGCTGACCGTCGCGGCGGCGAGGAGCGGACGATGGCGCAGGACGTGAACGCGGCACCGAAGCTGCACCGCAAGGCGTACGAGCGGGAGCTGTTCCGGCTGCAGAGCGAGCTCGTGATCATGCAGGAGTGGGTCAAGGCCGCCGGCGCCCGGCTGGTCGTGATCTTCGAGGGCCGGGACGCGGCGGGCAAGGGCGGTGCGATCCGGCGCATCACCGAATACCTCAACCCGCGGGTCGCGCGGATCGTCGCGCTGCCGGCACCGACCGAGCGGCAGCGCGGCCAGTGGTATTTCCAGCGCTACGTCGAGCACCTGCCGGCCCCCGGCGAGATCGTCCTTTTCGACCGGAGCTGGTACAACCGGGCCGGCATCGAGTGGGTGATGGGCTTCTGCACCAAGCAGGAGCACCAGCGGTTCCTGCAGCAGGCGCCGATCTTCGAGCGGTTGCTGGTCGAGGACGGCATCATGCTGCGCAAGTACTGGTTCTCGGTCAGCGACGCCGAGCAGGAGCGCCGGTTCGAGTCCCGGCTCGAGAACCCGATGCGGCAGTGGAAGCTGTCCCCGATGGACCTGGAGTCGATCAGCCGCTGGGAGGACTACTCCCGGGCCAAGGATGAGATGTTCGTGCACACCGACATGCCGGAAGCGCCCTGGTACGTGGTCGAGGGCGACGACAAGCGCAGCGCGCGGATCAACATGATCGCCCACCTGCTCTCGACCGTCCCGTACACGCCGGTTGCGAAGCCGGCGTTGAGGTTGCCGGACCGGCCGCCGTCGAGCGGGTACCGGCGCACCCCGCGGGACATGCAGACCTACGTGCCGAACCACGCCGCGACCGTCGCCGAGCACAGCTGACCCCGGCCGGTCCGGGGTCAGGGCGTAAGGTCCGCGGTGCGGTGAGGCCTGCTCCTGGAACCGCCGACCTGGCCGATGGCCTCTGCCTCGGGTCGCCGCGACCCCCGCGTCTCGCACGACCTGCGGGGCTGCCGGAGCGGCGCGGAGATGGCACGGGCCGGTCGTGGGAGCGGCGCTGGGACGGCAGACTGGGCCGGTGCGACTCGCCGATCTCGAGCTGCCGGACACCGCCGCGACCCGGGCCGCCGGGGAGGTGCTGCGGCGGTACGCCGGGGACGCGCTGGTCAACCACGCGGTGCGGTCGGCGGTCTTCGCCGCCGCGTACGGGCGGCTGACCGGCGTGGACTACGACCCGGAGCTGCTGCACGTGGCCGGGTTGCTGCACGACCTCGGGCTGGAGCCGGAGTTCGACAACCACCGGCTGCCGTTCGAGCTCGCCGGCGGCGAGCTCGCCTGGGTGTTCGGCGCCGGGCTCGGCTGGCCGGCGTGGCGCCGGCAACGGCTGGCGGATGTCATCGCCCGGCACATGTGGCACGAGGTGGACCCGGCGTTCGACCCGGAGGGCCACCTGCTGGAGCGGGCGACCAGCCTGGACATCTCCGGCCGCCGGCTGGACGAGTGGCCGGCGCCGCTGCGGGCCGACGTGCTGGCGGCCTGGCCCCGGCTGGACCTGGCCGAGCGGTTCACCGCGTGCTTCGCCGACCAGGCCGCCCGCAAGCCGGACAGCGCGGCGGCCGCGGCGATGCGCTCGGGTCTGGGGGAGCGCATCGCCGCGAACCCGCTGAAGGGCTGAGTCAGCCCTTCGGGACCTGGGAGAACCGGATGTGGTTGCCGGACGGGTCGGCGAACGCGCAGTCGCGCACCCCGTACGGCTGGTCGATCGGCTCCTGGTAGACCTCGACACCCTTGGCCCGAAGCTGCTCGAACGTCGCGTCGACGTCGGGGGTGACGAAGATCAGGCCCGGCATGATGCCCTTGCGGGTCACCTCGATCGCCGACTCGATGTCGGCCGGGGTGCTGCCGGGACCGCCCGGCAGCAGCAGCCCGATCTCGAGGTCGGGCTGGCTCGGGGTGCCGACGGTCAGCCAGCGCATGCCGCCGAAGTCGACGTCGTTGCGCACCTCGAGGCCGAGGACGTCGCGGTAGAACGCCAGTGCGGCGTCCTGGTCGTGGACGGCGAGGAAGCAGTGGGTAACGGTGAGTTCCATGGCGTCGAGCCTGCCGGAGCCGGCGCCGGGACCGCTTCTCCAAACCTGCTCAGTGCCGCAGCGGCCGGCTCAGCTGCTTGGCGAAACAGGCCGGGACGGCGGCGAGCGCCCGGTGGTCGCGGGCCCGGTAGGCGCTCGGCGTCTCGCCGACCAGCTCGGTGAACCGGGCGCTGAACGAGCCGAGCGACGTGCAGCCGACCGTCATGCAGACCTCGGTCACCGACAGGTCGCCACGCCGCAGCAGCGCCTTCGCCCGCTCGATCCGCCGGGTCATCAGGTAGCTGTACGGGCTCTCCCCGTACGCGGCCCGGAACTGGCGGGTGAAGTGCGACGGCGACATCAGCGCCACCCGGGCCAGCGCGGCGACGTCGAGCGGCTGGGCGTAGTCCCGGTCCATGGCGTCGCGGGCCCGGCGCAGCAGGGCGATGTCCTCCGGCTCCACCACGGGGCCAAGCATCCCACCACTCGGGGGGCGCTGCCCCCCGAGGACCCCCCCGACACCGCCGCCCCACTCGGGGGGCGCTGCCCGCCGAGGACCGCCCGATACTGCCCACCATTCGGGGGGACCCTGGGGGTACTGCCCGCCGAGGACTGCGGTACTGCCGGCCGATCGCGGGAGCCGCCCGCGGAGGACCCCGTACTGCCTCCCCGCGGGGCGCCTGTCGGCGCGGGGGAAACTGTCGGAGGCCAGGACTAGGAAGACGTCATGACGATCACGTTCGACCGCATGCTGGAGCTGATCGACGGCCGCAGCGCCGCGTTCCGCTCCGCCCTCGCCGGCGCGCTAGACCAGCGGGTTCCCTGTTGCCCCGACTGGACCGGTCGCGACCTGCTCGCCCACCTCGGCGAGGTGCAGCGCAGCTGGGCCGCGATCGTCACCGCCGGCGACCCCGACTCGCCGCCCGACTGGGACGCGCTGCCGGAGACGACCCCCACCGGCGACCTGCTCGACTGGTCGGAGCGGTCCACCGGGGCGCTGCTCGACGCGCTGCGGGCGGCCGGCCCCGACCGGCCGGTGTGGTCGTGGTGGGGCCCGACGACCGCCGGCCGGGTCGCCCGCCACCAGGTCCAGGAGGCCGGCGTGCACGGCTGGGACGCCGCGGACACGGTCGGCCGGGCCGGCGAGCTGCAGCCGGCCGAGCTCGCCGCCGACGGGGTCGGCGAGTTCCTCGAGGTCAACGTGCCGGCCGCGGGCGGCTGGCCGCACGACCCGGTCACCGTCGGGCTCACCACGACGGACGTGCCGGGCGGCGAGTGGCGGGTGGAGCTCGGCCCCGGCGGTGGCCGGCTGGAGCTCGGCCCCGGCGGTGGCCGGCTGGAGGCGGGCGCGGCGGCCGGCAACGCCGTGCTCGGCGGGTCGGCGAGCGACCTGGTGCTGGCGCTGTACGGTCGGCGTCCGGTGGACAGCCTGGCGGTGACCGGCGACCAGGAGGTGGCCCGGCAGTTCGTGGGCTGGTTCGACACCGACTGAGAACGGAGGGAGCCGGGTGCCGACGCGGCGGCTGACCGTACGGGCGCCGCTGCGCTTCGACGCGGTGCGGGCCGAGCTGGACGTGCCGGCGGAGTTCCCGGCCGAGGTGCTCGCCGAGGCGGAGCAGGCCGCGGCGGCGCCGGTGCTGCCGGCCGACGACGCGACGGGCCTGCCGCTGGTCACGGTCGACCCGCCGGGCAGCCGCGACCTCGACCAGGCGCTGCACCTGGCCGCCCGGCCCGGCGGCGGGTTCCGGGTCAGCTACGCGATCGCCGACGTGGCCGCCTTCGTGCGGCCCGGCGGCGCGGTCGACACCGAGGCGCGCCGGCGCACCCAGACCCTCTACAGTCCCGACCTGCGCACTCCGCTGCACCCGCCGGCGCTCGGCGAGGGCGCGGCCAGCCTGCTGCCCGACCAGGTCCGCCCGGCCGTGCTCTGGCGGATCGACCTCGACCCGGCCGGCGAGGTGGCCGCAGTCGACGTGCGGCGGGCGCTGGTACGCAGCCGGGCCCAGCTGGACTATCCGGAGCTGCAGGCCGCGCTCGACTCGGGCACCGCGCCGGAGCCGGTGGCGCTGCTGCCCCGCGTCGGCGAGCTGCGGACCGCGCTGGCCCGGGCCCGCCACGCCACCGAACTCGAGGTGCCCGAGCAGGAGGTGCTGCCTGCCGAAGGCGGCGGGTGGACCGTACGGTTCCGCCGGCAGCTGCCGGCCGAGCGGTGGAACGCGCAGGTCTCGCTGCTCACCGGCGCGTGCGCGGCCCGGCTGATGCTCGACGCCGGCGTCGGCCTGCTGCGCACGCTGCCCGCGCCGCGGCCGGAGGACGTGGCCGCGCTGCGCCGGCTCGCCCCGGTGCTGGGGGTCGACTGGCCGGCCGGAGCGCAGCCCGGGGACGTGATCTCCGCGCTCGACGGGGCGACTCCCGGGCAGGCGGCGTTCCTCGAGCACGCGGCGGTGCTGCTGCGCGGCGCGGCCTACACGCCGGTGGACGGGGCGCCGCCGGCCGACCCGCTGCACCACGCCGTCGGCATGCCGTACGCGCACGTCACCGCGCCGATCCGGCGGCTGGTCGACCGGTTCGGCAGCGAGATCTGCGTGGCCGTCGGCGCCGGCGGGAACGTGCCCGACTGGGTCAGGGCCGCGCTTCCCGAGCTGCCGGCGCTGATGACCGCCGGCGGCCGGCTGGCCGGTGCGCTGGAGCGGGCCGTGGTCGACGCCACCGAGGCCTGGCTGCTGACCGGCCAGGAGGGCCGGGAGTTCCCGGCCGTGGTGCTCGACGCCGGCAAGGACAAGGGCACGGTCGTGCTGGACGCACCGGCCGTACGGGCCACCTGCACGGGCGCCGGCCTGCCGGTGGGGGAGCGGATCGCGGCGCGGCTGGCCGAGGCCGACCAGGCCCGGCGGGTGGTGCGCTTCACCCACGCACCGGAAGCCCCCGACCGGTCCGGTCGCGTAGGTTCGGCTGGTCAGTGACCGACCCGCGAGGAGGTGCCGTGCCGGACGTCAAGGCGCTCACCATCGGCGTGCTCGGCGGCACCGGCCCGCTCGGCGGCGGCCTGGCCCGGCGGTTCGCCGCTGCCGGGCTGAGCGTGGTGGTCGGCTCCCGGGACGCGGCGAAGGGCGCGCGGATCGCCGACGAGATCCTCGCCGACGTCCCCGGCGGTGCGGTTACCGGCACCGACAACGCCGGTGCGGCCGGACAGGCCGACGTGCTCGTCGTCGCCGTCCCGTACGAAGGGCACGCCGAGCTGCTGCGCGGGCTGGCCGGACCGCTGGCCGGGAAGATCGTCGTGGACGCGGTGAACCCGCTCGGTTTCGACAAGCAAGGCCCCTACCCGCTGGAGGTCGCGGAGGGCAGCGCCGCCCAGCAGGCGGCCGCGCTGCTGCCGGACAGCCGGGTCACCGCCGCGTTCCACCACGTCAGCGCGCCGCTGCTGAACGACCTGTCGGTGCCCGAGCTGGCCCTGGACGTGCTCGTGCTCGGCGAGGGAGAGGACCGGGAGGCGACCGAGGTCGTGCAGGCGCTGGCCGAGCTGATCCCGGGCGTGCGCGGCATCTACGCCGGCCGGCTGCGCAACGCCGGCCAGGTCGAGGCGTTCACCGCGAACCTGATCGCGATCAACCGCCGCTACAAGGCCCACTCGGGGATCCGCGTCACCGATGTCTGATCCCGGCACCGACGACCTCGGCACGCCGGTCGCGGTGCCGCGGGTCGAGCGGGTGGTCTCGCTGGTGCCGTCACTGACCGAGTCCGTCGCCGCGACCGCGCCCGGCCTGCTGGTCGGCGCGACCGACTACTGCACCCACCCGGCGGGTCTGGACGTGACGCGGGTCGGCGGGTCGAAGTACCCCGACCTGGACCGGGTACGGGCGCTGGAGCCCGACCTGGTGCTGGCCAACGCGGAGGAAAACCAGCTCTCCGACATCGACTCGCTGCGCGCCGACGGGATCGCGGTCTGGGTGACCGGCGCGACGACGCTCGCAGGCGCGTTCACCAGCCTGCGCCGGATGCTCGCCGCCTGCGGGATCCCGGATCAGCCGGCCTGGCTCGACGAGGCGCGCCGGACCTGGTCGTCCACCTACGACGGGTCGCCACCGACCCGGACCGCGGTCGTGCCGATCTGGCGCCGGCCGTGGATGGTGCTCGGCGCCGGCACGTTCGCCGGCGACGTGCTGCGCCGGCTCGGGATCGCCAACGCGTTCGGGACCGGGACCGAGCGCTACCCGCGGGTGCCGGTGGAGGAGCTCCGCCGCGGCGGCGCGGATCTGGTCGTGCTGCCGGACGAGCCGTACGCGTTCTCCGCCACCGACGGCCCGGAGGCGTTCCCGGACCTCGACGTCGCGCTGGTCAGCGGCCGGCACCTGACCTGGTACGGCCCGTCACTGGTCGAGGCGAGGGACCTGCTGGAGCGGCAGCTCGCCGCCACCCGTCGCGGCGGCGGGTAGCCTCACCCGCCGATGCACTCCGCAGCCGACCGATCCTCGCGCCGTCCACTGCTGGTGGCGCTGCTGGTCGTGCTGGTGCTGGCCGGCGCGGCCGGCGCGGTCGCGCTGACCCGCCACGGGGAACCGGGCCCGGCACCGGGCGCGGCCGGCTCGAGCGCGCCGGCAGTGGCCGGCAACCTCGCCGGCTCCGCCCGCACCGGCGCCGCCCCGACACCGACCACCACGCCGAGCACGACGTCGAGCCCGACGCCGGACTGCGGCAGCTGGGGCTGCCCGTTCCAGCAGCGCCTCGCCGCCGCGGACCGGCTGGTGCGCACCGAGCCGGGCCAGCTCGGGGTCACCGTGCTCGACCGGCGTACCGGCGCCGTCTGGGAGGCCGGCACAGCGGGCCACCTCATGTGGGCAAGCTCCACCCCGAAGCTCGCGCTCGCCACCTCGCTGCTGGAACGGTCCCGGGCCGGCGAGATCACCCTGGATGCGACCGCCCGGCGGCAGCTGGCGGCGATGCTGGCGGTCTCCGACGACGACGCCGCCGACGCGCTGTGGGACCGGTACGGCGGCGCCGCGGCGCTCGCCCGCTTCCGGGACCGGTTCGGCATGACCGGGGCGACGTTCGTGCCGGGCTTCCCGCAGCGGTGGGGGTTCATCAAGGTCTCGACCCGGGACCTGCGCCGGCTCATGACGTACGTGCTGACCCGGACCGACCCGGCCGACCGCGCCTACCTGGTGCAGGCCATGCGGACCACCGGCCCGATCCAGCACTGGGGCGTCTGGGCGGCCGGTGCGGCGCAGCGGCCGGGGGCGAAGGACGGCTGGTCGGTCGAGCTGGACGCCGGGGCCAAGCACTGGTGCACCAGCTCCGTGGGGTTCGCCGGCGACGGCGAGCGCTACGTGGTCGCGGTGATGGACGACCTGCCGCCGAGCGCCGGGGTCGCGGCCGGCGTGCATGCGGTCAGCGACGTCGTCGCCACGATCTTCGGGGCCGCCACGCCCGCCGCGGTCACCGTCCCCGACGAGTCGACCGGGCGTTAGGTTCTCAGGTAGGACGCGCCGTTGAGGTCGAGGATGGCGCCGGAGGCCCACTCCGCCTCGGCCGAGGCGAGGTAGAGCACCGCCGCGGCCACCTCGTCGGCCCGGGCCACCCGGTCGAACGGGCTCTGCGACCGGATCTCCGCACCGCGCGGCTTCTTCAGCCACTGGTTGCCCATGTCGGTCTCGATGAACCCGGGCGCGACCGTCGACACCGCGACGCCGTCGGCGCCGAGCGCCACCGCAAGCGACTGGCCGAGCGCGTTGAGGCCGGCCTTCGACGCCCCGTACGCCGGCTGCTCCGGCTCGCCGCGGAACGCGCCCCGGGACGAGACGTTGACGATCCGGCCGGCGTCCGAGCGGCGCAGGAACGGCAGCGCGCAGAACGTGACGTTCGCGGTGCCGAGCAGGTTGACCTCGATCGTGCGCCGCCAGGCCGCCTGCCACTGCTCGTAGGTCACCTCGCCGACCGGGTGCGGCTGGATCGACGCGGCGTTGTTGACCAGCACGTCGATCCCGCCCAGCCCGGTCGCGGCGGCGGTGACGAACCCGGCCACCGCGTCCGGATCGGCGAGGTCGCCCTGCACGACCACGTGCCCGTCGCCGACGAGCAGGCCGACCGTCTCCACCGCGAGCGCGGCCGAGTCGCGGTGGTGCACCGCGACCCGGTCCCCGGCCGCGGCGAAGGCCACCGCGACCGCCCGCCCGACACCCCGCGAGGCACCCGTCACCAGCACCGCTCGTCCCGCCACGCGGCGACCGTACCGGTCAGCTGTACGAGTGCTCCGGTCCCGGGTAGCCGCCGGTGCGGACCTCGCGGGCGAACGTGTCCACCGCGTCCTGCAAGGTGCCGCGCAGGTCGGCGTACTTCTTCACGAACCGCGGCATCGGTCCGCCGCGCAGCCCGGCCATGTCCTGCCAGACCAGCACCTGCGCGTCGCAGTCCGGCCCGGCGCCGATGCCGATGGTCGGGATCATCAGCTCGCCGGTGATCCGCTTGGCCGTGTCCGCGGGCACCATCTCCAGCACCACCGCGAACGCGCCGGCCGCCTGCAGCGCCACCGCGTCGGCGAAAACCTGGTCGCCCGCGGAGCCGCGGCCCTGCACCCGATAGCCGCCCAGCGCATGCTCGCGCTGCGGGGTGAAGCCGATGTGTGCCATCACCGGGATGCCGGCCCCGGTCAACGCGGCGACCTGCGGGGCGACACCGGCGCCGCCCTCGAGCTTCACCGCGTGCGCGCCGGTCTCCTTCATGAACCGCACCGCCGTGTCCAGTGCCCGCTCCGGTCCCGCCTCGTACGAGCCGAACGGCATGTCGGCGACCACCAGCGCCCGGCTGGTCGACCGGACCACCGTGCGCACGAGCGGCAGCAGCTCCTCGACCGTGACCCGCAGGGTCGACTCGTAGCCGTAGACGTTGTTGGCGGCCGAGTCGCCGACCAGCAGCACCGGGACCCCGGCCTGGTCGAAGATCTCCGCCGCGTACTGGTCGTAGGCGGTCAGCATCGGCCACCGCTCGCCGCGGCGCTTCGCGTCGGCCAGGTGGTGCGTGCGCACCCGCCGGCCGGCCGGGCCGCCGTAGAGAGTGGGCTCGGTCATCGGGCACCGTCCTTCCTCGAGGCCCGCGCCGTCGCGGGTCCCCGGGTCGATACCGGTCAGGGTGTCACGGCCGGCCTACCCTCGCGCCGTGGTATCCGTCACGGTCGAGCGCCTCGACACGCCTCGCGGCGAGCTGGTGCTGCGCCGGGACGGCGAGCACCACGAGATCGTCAGCAACGGCACGTTCCTGATGGACACCCGGGACGGGCGGTCCGAGCGGGAGCTGGTGCGGGCGGCGGTCCGCGGTGCCGGCGCCCGGGTGCTGGTCGGCGGGCTTGGGGTCGGGTTCTCGCTGGCCGAGGCGCTCACCCTCGACCCGGCCGCGGTGACGGTCGTCGAGATCGAGCCGGCGGTGGTCCGGTGGAACCGCGACCACCTCGGCCGGGCCGCCCTCCTCGACGACCAGCGGGTCACCGTCGTCGTCGACGACCTTGCCGCCTTCCTGGCCATCGACCGGGGCTGGTACGACGCGATCTGCCTCGACGTGGACAATGGTCCCGAGTGGACGGTCACAGTGGACAACGCTGCCCTGTACCGGGATCAAGGACTGTCCGCAGTGGACCGTCGGCTGGCGGCGGGCGGCCGGCTTGCGGTGTGGAGCGCGCACCGGTCAGCCGGCTTCGAGACCCGCCTGCGCGCCCGCTACCGGACGGTCGAGACCCGCGAGATCCCGGTGGCCCGCGGTGAGCCGGACGTGGTCTGGGTCGCCTGCGGGCCGCGTCCTAAGCCCCCTCGATCCTGAGGGCGGTTTGGGTGGGCGGGTCGGCGGGCCCGCCGGAGGAGGGTTCCGGGTGCGGGCCGACCGTCTCCGGCGGCGCGGTCTCCCGCCAGCGCGAGCTGATCGGCAGCCGGCGGTCCCGGCCGAACGCCTTCAGCGAGATCTTCGGACCCGGCGGATATTGCCGGCGCTTGTACTCGGCCCGGTCCACCAGCCGGATCACCTGCTCGACCAGCGTCGGGTCGTGCCCGGCCGCGACCAGCTCGTCCCAGCCGGAGTCCCGGTCGACGTAGTCGGCCAGCACCGAGTCGAGCACGTCGTAGGGCGGCAGCGAGTCGGTGTCCAGCTGCCCCGGCCGCAGCTCGGCCGAGGGCGGCTTGGTGATCGTGTTCTCCGGGATCGGCGGCGTCTCGCCACGCTTGTCCGCGTGGGCGTTGCGCCACCGGGCCAGCTTCCACACCAGCGTCTTCGGCACGTCCTTGATCGGCGCGAACCCACCGACGCTGTCGCCGTAGAGGGTCGAGTAGCCGACCGCGAGCTCGGTCTTGTTGCCGGTCGCCAGCACCAGGTGACCGTCCTGGTTGGACAGTCCCATGAGCAGGGTGCCGCGGACACGGGCCTGCAGGTTCTCCTCGGCCAGCCCGGTCAGCGTCACCGACGACAGGTACGCGTCCACCATCGGCGCGATCGGCACGGTGCGGAAGTCGATGCCGATGCGGGCGGCCAGGTCGGCTGCGTCGCTCCTGGAGTGCTCGGACGAGTACGACGAGGGCATCGAGACGCCGTGCACCGCGTCCGGCCCGAGCGCGTCCGCGGCGATCACCGCGGTGACCGCGGAGTCGATGCCGCCGGACAGGCCGAGGATGACCGAGCGGAAGCCGTTCTTGCGGACGTAGTCGCGGGTGCCGGTGACCAGCGCCTGCCAGACCTCCTCCTCGTCGACCAGCCGGTCGCCGCCCGGAGCGCCGGCCGCCGGCACCGCCTCCCGGGGCGGGCGCGGCTCGTCCGAGACCGCGTGCCGCTCCACGGTCATCCCGAGCACCGGCCCGGTCACGGTGCCGCGGTCGCCGGGCAGCTCGAGGTCGCGGACCACCAGCAGCTCGGCATACTGCGGGGCCCGGGAGAGCACGGTGCCGTCCGGCGCGACGATCAGCGAGTCGCCGTCGTAGACCAGCTCGTCCTGCGCGCCGACCATGTTGACGTACGCGATCGTGGTGCCGGCCTCAGCCGCCCGCCGGGCCGCCAGCGGCAGCCGCACGTCGTCCTTGTTCCGCTCGTACGGGGAGCCGTTGATGCAGCTGATCAGGCCGACCTCGGCCCGGGCCGCGACCGCGAACGGGCCGCCGTCCTGCCAGAGGTCCTCGCAGATCGTCAGCCCCACGTCGACGCCGCGGATCCGGGCGACCACGAACCGCTCGCCGGGCACGAAGTAACGCGCCTCGTCGAAGACGCCGTAGTTGGGCAGGTGGTGCTTGAAGTAGGTGGCCGCGACCTCGCCGCGGTAGAGCACCGCGCACGCGTTGCGGGGACCGCCGGCCGAGTCGACGTAGCCGACGATCACCGCGAGCTCGCCGAGACCGGCGTCGGCGAGGGCCCGGGCCAGCTCGTCCCGGGCCCGGACGCTGGCCGACCGGAACGACTCGCGGAACACCAGGTCCTCGGGCGGGTAGCCGGTCAGCGCCAGCTCGGGGAACAGCACCAGGTCGGCCTCGGCCTCCGCCGCGGCGCGCGACCACCTCAGCACGGTCTCCGTGTTGCCGGCGAGGTCACCGACGGTGGTGTCCACCTGGGCCAGGGCGATCCGAAGCTGCGCCATGCCCTCCATTGTCCCGCGCTTCCCGCCGGACGAACCGGCACCGGCGCCGATCAGCCGGGCCGGTGTGCTCCGGTTCACGGCGAGCACGACCGCCTCCTCTTGACGCAACCGGTTGGTTGCCATAGTTTAGCAACCGTTCGATTGCTGCTCCGAGTGGAGGTCGTCATGGGATTTCCCGATCGCATCCAGCGGACGGTCGAGGTCGCGCACCCGCCGGCCAGGGTGTGGGCCGCGCTGACCACGGCCGAGGGGCTGGGCGCCTGGTTCGGCAACGAGGCGACGATCGACCTGCGCCCCGGCGGGTCGGCCCGGATGACCTGGACGAACGGGTTCGCGGTCGACATGCGGGTGGAACGGGTGGACGAGCCGACGGTGTTCGGCTTCACCTGGCAGATCTACGGGTTGCCGGAGGACGATCCGCGCCGGACCTACGTCGAGTTCACGCTCGAACCGGTCGGTTCCGGCACCCGGCTGACAGTGGTCGAGAGTGGGTTCGCCCAGCTGCCCCCGGACGCGTACTCCGCCGCGTACGACGGCAACACCAAGGGTTGGGCGAGCGAGCTGGCCGAGCTGGTCAGCTACCTCGATGCGGCCTGACGTCGAGTCGATCGCCGAGCAGGTCTTCACTGCCCTGGCCGACCCCACCCGCCGCAGCATCCTGGCCGCGCTGGCCGCGGACGGTCCGGCGACGGCCACCGACCTGGCCGGTCGCCTGCCGATCAGCCGGCAGGCCATCGCCAAGCACCTGGCCCTGCTGGCCGAGGCCGGCCTCGTGACGGCCGAGCCGGGCGAGCGGCGCCGGGTGCGATACCGGCTCCGATCCGCGCCCATGCAGGCGGCACAGCAGTTCCTGGCCGCGCTCGCCCGTGACTGGGACCGGTCGCTGGAGGCGTTGACGACGCACCTCGACCGGTCCGCCCGCGGGCCGGCCGCGACCCCGATCGAGGAGGACTGAGGAACCATGCCCGATCACCGAACCGCCGCTGCCCCGGCGGCAGCGCCCGCCGAGAGCACGGGCGTCGGCACGACGGCGGCCGCGCTGGCCACGACGCTCGGGATCGCCGCGGTGGCGTGGGTCGTCGCGGTCCGGCAGATGGACGGGATGGACATGGGCCCGGCCACCGAGCTCGGTGCCTTCGGGTCGTTCGCCGTGCTGTGGGTGTCGATGATGGCGGCGATGATGCTGCCCGGCGCGGCTCCGGCGGCGGCCAGGCATGCTCGTGCCAGCGGTCGACGGCTGGCCCTGCCGCTGTTCGTCGGGTCGTACCTTGCCGTCTGGGCCCTCGTCGGCCTCGCGGCGTACCTGGTGTACCGGCCGCACGGGTCGCTCGCGGCCGGCGCGGCGGTGGTCGCGGCCGGTGTCTACGAGCTCACGCCGATCAAGCAGCAGTTCCGTACGCGCTGCCGGCGCAGCGTCGGCTCCGGTCTCGAGTTCGGGCTCTGCTGCCTCGGGTCCAGCGCCGGCTTGATGGTGATGCTGCTGGCGCTGGGCGTCATGAGCCTCACCTGGATGTCGGTGATCGCCGTCGTCGTCCTCGCCCAGAAGCTGCTTCCGGCGACCGCCGCGGTCGACGTGCCGGTGGCACTGGCGATCGTCGGCCTCGGCATCTGGATCGCTCTGGCGCCCTCGTCGGTGCCCGGCCTCATGCCGGCGATGTGAGAAGTCCCTGTGAGAGAAGGAGAAAAGCGATGACCAGTCACAAGACCGGAACGCGCGAGGAATGGCTCGCCGGCCGGCTGGAGCTGCTCGAGGCCGAGAAGGCATGGACGCGGCGGGGCGACGAGCTGGCCCGGCAGCGGCAGGACCTGCCCTGGGTGCGGGTCGAGAAGGACTACGTCTTCGACACCGAGGAGGGCCAGGCGTCCCTCGCCGACCTGTTCCGCGGGCGTTCCCAGCTGCTCGTCTACCACTTCATGTTCGGACCGGACTACACGGCCGGCTGCCCGGCCTGCTCGGCCATCGCGGACGGCTTCAACGGGTTCGTCGCCCACCTGGCGAACCATGACGTGATGCTCTGGGCGGTGTCGCGGGCTCCGCTGGCCAAACTGCGGGCGTACAAGCAGCGGATGGGGTGGGCGTTCCCGTGGGCGTCCTCGTACGGCAGCGACTTCAACCCCGATTTCCAGGCCGGCTACAGCGAGGAGCAGCGGCGGTCCGGAGTCGGCGAGTACAACTTCCGATCGTCCGATCTGAGGTCGACCGCCGAGCTCGGCAACCAGGCTCCGTTCGCCGAGTGGGCGGCGACGACCGGCACGGACTGGGCGACCTACAGCCAGGAGGCTCCGGGGATGAGCGCGTTCGCGCTCGACGACGGAGTCGTCTACCACACCTACTCCGCCTACGCCCGCGGCCTCGACGGCCTCTGGGGCATGTACCAGTGGCTCGACCGGGCACCCGGAGGGCGCAACGAGGCCCGTACCCCGGACGGCCCGCTGAACTGGTTCCGCCGGCACGACGAGTACGGCGCCGACTGACGCGGGGCGGGCGAGGGCGGACCGACCAGCGCCCATACTGCTCGCATGCGACGGCGGCTGATGGCGACCGCGGCGGCGCTGGCGGTCCTGGCCAGCGGCCGCTCGGCGGCGGCCACCGCCGGGTCCGGCGCACCCGCCACCGCCCTCGCCGGCACGGCGGCGGCCGGCCGGGCGCCCGCACGCTGCTGGACGTGAACCCGTACAACTTCCACGACCAGCGCAGCGTGCCGCTGCCCCGGCCGGTCGCCATCAAGGCCGGCGACGTGCTGCGGGTGACCTGCACCCACGACGCGAGCCTGCGCCCGCACGTGCTGCCCGGGGTGCCGCCGCGCTACGTGGTCTGGGGCGACGGCACCACCGACGAGATGTGCCTCGGGATCGTGATCAGGGACTAGGGACCGGCACTCCGGTGATCTCGACCGGCGGCGCCGTCGGGTCGAGCTCCTCGGCCTGGGACACGCCGTCCGGGGTCAGCACGTCCATCGCCTTCGGCACCGAGCCCGGGTCCACCACGCAGATCGGGCTCGTCCCGCCCGGCGCACAGACACCGAACTGGAACGGCTGCGGGGTCGGCGCGAACCCACGGGCCTGGTCGGCGGAGAACCCGTCCTGCCCGTGCAGCACGACCGTGAACTTCCAGCCCGGGCCCGGGGTGCCGAGCGCCGCGCCGGGGACGATCATCGTGATGAACCCGGACGCCTGGCTCGCCTGCACCGACACGGTGCCGAGCGGCGCGCCGGACGCGTCGACGAACACCGGGTCGGCGAAGCCCTGCACCTCGATCCGGCGGGACCAGGCGGAGTCCGCCGCGATCGAGTAGTTCCGGGACGGGAACGCCGCGGCCGTGGACGTGGCCCCGGTCGGCGTGTGCACGTACAGGTCGAGCAGCTGGGCGCCGATCGGCGAGCCGAACGTCGGCGACAGGTCCCGCACCTTCGCCCGCAGCAGGACGTTGGCGCCGTCCACGATCACCTGGAACCGCTGCAGGTCGAACGCGCCGGGGTGGAAGTCGGCCGAGGTCGGGTACGCGTACGTGCCCGGGCCGTTGTCATCGCCGTCCGGATCGGTGACGTCGAGCACCGTGGTGCCGGTGATGAACTCGCTGATCACCGTGCGGCGGGCGTACCCGGTCGCGTCGCCCTTCGTCGCGGCAACCGTGATGACCGACGTGCCGAACGGCGCCGGCACGGTCGCGGAGAAGGCCCCGCTCGCTGACGCCCGCACGGTCGTCACCGTGGTCGCGCCGCCGGTGTCGGTCGCGGTCGACTGGATGTCGACCGTCGCGCCCGGCGTGGTCGTGCCGGTCACGTCGACGGTCGGCGTGGTGACGGTGGTCCCGTCGGCCGGCGCGGTGACGGTCACCGGCAGCGTCCCGGGCGGCCCGGACCGCACGTACCGGTCCCGGACGATCGCGGGTTGCTCCAGCGGCCGGCCGGCGCCGAGCGCCAGGATCAGCCGCGCCTGCTGGGCCTGCGCCCAGG
The DNA here is from genome assembly GCA_963728945.1 of uncultured Actinomycetota bacterium. Taxonomy (GTDB): domain Bacteria; phylum Actinomycetota; class Actinomycetes; order Mycobacteriales; family CADCTP01; genus CADCTP01. The sequence continues at coordinate 468,226 of CAVSMA010000002.1, forward strand.
TCAGCGGCGACGACGAGCCGGCAGGCTTGCCGTTGACGAAGCCGATCGACGCGGTCGCCGGGTCGGAGCCGAACGGCGACGCGGCCAGGTCCGGGTTCTCCCAGGACTGCTCGGGCATCATCCCGATGCCCGAGGTCGAGTTGTTCATCGCCAGCAGCAGCGCGGTCGCGGTGGACCGGTCGCCGTTCTGCAGCTGCTGCTCGGCCCGCTCGCCGGACAGCACCGGCCAGTAGTGGCCCGAGCCGACGTTGCCGGTCGGCCACGGCTTGCCGTCCGGGCTGCAGTTCGTCGGGTCGGCCACGAAGCAGTCGCCGTACCCGTCCTCGGTGCCCGGCGTCGACGTGCCGTACCGGTAGAAGCCGGCGCCGGAGTTCGTCTGCACCCGGATCGTCTGGTCCACGACCGGCAGCGACGCCAGCACGTCGGGGTCGTTCGCCGGCAGCGCGCCGAGCCGGGTCAGCTCCTGGAAGCCGGCGTCGACGACCGCGCGCTGGTCCGCGTCCGGGCCGCCGTTGCCGAGGTTGTAGGTGATGGCCGCGTTCGGGTCGCCGGTCTTGGACAGCCGGATGAAGTACCGCGGCGCGTACGGGCCGGTCGTGGTCACCGTCCAGCCCTTGATCGAGCGCTGGAAGAAGTCGGCCGTCGCCCGGTAGACCCGGGCCGAGGCGTGGTCGCCGTTGGTGTCGGCGATCCGGCCGGCCGCGACCAGTCCGGCGATCTCGGCCGCGATCGTCGACGGCGAGAACCCGCCCTGCTCCTCCCACCGCTCCGAGCCGAACGACGGCCCGTGCGCGACCACGAAGTCGGCCGCCTTCTTGATGTGGTCGCGGTAGAGCGCGCGATCCCCGGCCAGGCCGGACTGCCAGGCCATGAGGATCGGGTACGACGACTCGTCCAGCTGGTCGCCGCCGGTGTCGGGGGCCTTCTTGCCGTTGGGCAGCGAGTTGCGCGGCATCCGGCCGTCGGCCAGCTGCTGGCGCTCGAACAGGAACCGGGTCGCCGCCCGCGCGGTCGCCGTGTCGCCGGCGACCAGCAGCCCGGTGAACGCCTCGTACAGGTCGCGGGCGAAGACCTCGCGGTAGGACCCGAAGTAGTTGGGCTTGCCGCCGGGCAGGTCGCCGGCGCTGACCGCCTGGCCCCACGGGCTGCCGAGGCCGGCCGCGATAGCACCCGGGAACGTCTTGTCCTCGCTCGCCTTCACCACGTTGACGGACAGGTAGTACTGCTGGGCCAGCTTCAGGGTCTGCGCGGCGGACAGGCCGGCGAGCCGCAGCGGCGGGGGCTTCAGCCGGGCGTCGTACGCGACCCAGCCGGCCGCGTACCGGGCCAGCGTGCTGGCGAACGAGCTGCGGGCCGAGGCGCCGGCGGTGCCGATCGCCGACCCGGCCGTCTGGCCGTAGCCGAGCGCGAGGGTGATCGGGGAGTTGCCGCGCCGGTCGAGCTGGGCGGTCTGCACGACGTTGCCCTGCGGCGCGTCCGGCGTGATCGGGCCGAGCGTGTGGTTGGCGTCGAGCTGGCTCAGCCCGTCCGACGAGGTGCCGGCGTAGCCGCTGCTCGCGGCCAGGAACGGCCGGTCGGCCCGGAGCGCGCCGAACAGCGGCACGCCGTAGTCGCGGTTGACCGCGTTGGTGACCGTGTTGGTGTCCGAGCTGACCAGCGCGGTGGTGGCCGGGTCGACGGTCGCGTCGTCGGCGCCGCCGTTGGCGGCGCCACCGCCGCCGTTGCCGTTGACCGTGGCGTCGTAGCGGACGTAGAGCTTGAGCGAGCCGGGGCCCTGCAGCCGGGTCCGCATGACCACGGAGTCGCGCTGCGGGTCGGTCAGGTAGTCGGTGACCAGCGTGTAGCCGCCGCGGCGGGGGGTGCTGGTGACCCGGCAGGACATGCCGGTCGGGTCGAGCGCCGAGACCGTGTAGGTCATGTCGCGCGTCTGCAGGTCGGTGAACGTCGACCCGTCGGTCACCGCATACTGCAGGGTCTCGACGTTCGTGTTGTCGATGGTCGGCGAGTAGACGTCGGACAGCACGCCGTTCGCGACCGTGAACCAGACTTTCGACGTGCCGTTGCGGGCGGTGCCGACGCAGTCCTTGCGGGCCAGGTCGTAGTGCGACAGCGCGCCGGGCGCGCCGGCGGCCGTCGGCGGGGGTGCCGCCTGGGCGGGCGCCGCGGCCACCACCGGCACCGCGAGCAGAGCGGCCACACTCGTCACGACAGCGCGCATCCTCGTCACGCGCGCATCACACACCCGTGAGTCCCCGCGCACAACCGGTAGCGGGCGTGTCGTGCTACTTCGCGTTGTCCCGGACCCAGAGGGACAGCAGGCCGCGGAAATGGGCGATGAAGTGGTCCTGCTCGTGCGCCGGATACGTCGACTTCACGGTGTCGACCAGCAGCGCGTCGAAGTCGGGGGAGGCGACCCAGTCCCGGACGATCTCGTCCAGCGACGCCAGCGAGGTCGCGCAGAACTCCTCGTACCAGTCCTTCTCGAAGTACGCGTCGGCCAGTCGCGCGTACTCGGCCAGCTTGTCCCCGTACGGGCGGTCGGAGTCGGCCACGTCGAAGTAGTCCCTGGTGTTGGTGTCCAGCCGCGGCCGCCGCCCGCTGACCGTGCAGAACGCCGACCACTTGAGCAGCGCGCTGATCGCCCACGGGAAGTAGTAGTGCAGCGAGGTGATCGCGATGTCCGGGCACGCGTTGGCGTAGTCGATCGGGTGGACGTCGTCGCCGACCACGAGCGACTCGCAGGAGTTGAACTCCCACCGGAAGAACGCGTTGATCAGCTTCGAGATCGCCAGCACCTCGAGCCCGGCCGACGGCGGCAGGAAGTCGTAGGCCACCTCGTACCGGTCGTGCATGGGCAGCTCGGGCCGGAACTTCATCACCATCGTCTCGGCCCCGATGGTCAACGACCGGGCGAACGAGTCGTAGCCCTCGATGGAGGCCTGCAGGTGCATCAGCCGCTGCCCGGACTCGTCGTACGCCTTGTGCAGCGCGGCCGCGTCGGTGATCCGGGAGACCCCGACCCACGCGCCGCCGTCGAACGGCTTCATGAACAGCGGGTAGCCCACCCGCTCGGCGATCCCGTCCAGGTCGAAGGCCCGGTTGTACTTCGACGACGTGTACGCCCAGCGCGCGTTGTCCAGCGGGTCCTTCGGCGGCACCAGCCAGGTGTCGGGCACCTTGAGCCCGAGCCGGATCATCGCGCAGTAGGCCGCGTGCTTCTCCATCGACTGGAACGTGAACGGGCTGTTGAGCAGGTAGACGTCGTCCATCAGCGCGACCTTCTTCAGCCACTCGCGCGGGTGGTAGTACCAGTACGCCAGGCGGTCGATCACCAGGTCGTAGCGCGGCCGGTCGCGCAGCTCGAACGGCTCGATGGTGATCCGCTCGGTGCGCAGCGTGTGCGGGGTGCCGTCGGGATGGCGGACCGCCCCGAGCCGGTGGACCAGCTCCTCGAACGCGCGGGGCCAGTCCTCCTCGGTGCCGAGCAGCAGGCCGATGAGGTGCTCGGTGCGGTCGCCTCGGGGCATGGGGCCTCCTCCACTCAGCAGAACCTGGGCAGGTGGTGAGCCAGCTGGCGTTGCCAGGACGGCCAGTCGTGTGGGACGTCATACCCCCACTGGTCCAGCTCGCAGCGAATCCCCTTCTCCTGCAGCAGCCAGGCCATCCGCCGGGTCGACTCCAGCGACCCGGTGGTGTCCTCCCACATCCCCTGCCCGACGACCAGCAGCACCGACAGCCGCGACCGCAGCCAGTCGAGGTGGTCGCCGCCGAGGCCGGGCACGAACTGCACGGGGTTGGCGAAGTATGCCGCCTCGCCCTGCTCGCCCCAGCCGTGCCAGGACGACGGGTCGTAGTTGCCGGACAGGCTGATGGACAGCGGGAACAGGTCCGCCCGGCGCAGCGCGAACGTCAGCGCGTGGTAGGCCCCCATCGACGCGCCGATGGTGCCGACCTCCGTGACGCCGCCGCAGTCGTCCCAGAGGAACGGCAGCACCGAGTCGACGATCCACTGCTCGTATTCGGCGTGCCGGCGGGCCCGGTCCTCCATCGACAGCGACCGGTTGGACCAGGAGTCCGCGTCGTGCGAGGTGACGCAGTACAGCTTGCACCGGCCGTCGTCGATCAGCGGGCGGACCGCGTCGACCATGCCGTTGTTCTCGAAGTCCCAGGCCCGTCCCCGCTCGGATGGGAAGACCAGGAACGGGCGGCCGTAGTGGCCGTGCACGATTACGGTGCCGGCTCCGCCCAGCGCCGGCGCGGGGACGTCGACGTGCAGGCGGCGAGTCATGGCCAGAACCTAGTCAGCCGCCCAGACCTCCGAAAGAAGGCCGGTCAGGTGAGGGTCGAAGGCGTCCCGCCACGCCACGTAGTTGTGCACGTCGGGCAGTTCGGCCAGGCCGGCCCGGTAGCCCTGGCGGCGCAGCACCTCTGCCATCGCCCGGTTGTTGGGCAGGTTTTCCTCCAGCGCGCCGCAGGTCAGCGTCACCGGCACCGGCTCGGCCTTGAGGGTGGTGCCGCGCCGGGTCTCGCCGACGAACCGGGTGATCCGTGCGTACCGGCCGAAGCCGCGCTCCTGCGGGTCGAGCCGGCGGGTGAAGAACGAGCCGGACTGCAGGAACAGCCCGCCGAACAGGCCGGGATGCCGGCGCTGGGCGTGCAGCGCGGCCAGCGCCCCCAGGCTGGCCCCCATGCAGACCACCGGCCCGGCGACCTCGAACCGGCGCCGGATCGCCGGGAGCACGGCCAGCGCCAGCGCCTTCGCGTAGCTGACGTTCGCGCTGTACCACTCGTCCCGGTGGCCCGGACCCAGCAGCGCGACCCGGTGCCGGGGCAGCCGCGTGGCCGCGGTCAGCGCCGCCGCGTAGGTGGTCAGGCCGGACAGCGCCGCGTACTCGGGGCCGTCGTGGGCGACCAGCAGCGGCAGCCGCTCGGCCGGGTCGGCGTCCGCAGGGGCCCAGACCCGGACCTCGACCTCGGCCCGCAGGTAGCGCGACGGCACGGCCAGGCCGGTCTCCACACCGGGCAGCACCGGCGCGTCCAGCCAGGCCGGCGGCCGGTAGCCGGCGAACTCCAGCACCGACTTGTCCCCGAACGCGCCCGGCGCCCGCAGCGGGTTGGCCGGGTCGCAGACCTCCTCGACGCCGCCGTCCGCATGCCGCAGCTCGAACCGGTATTCCATCCGCCGGACCGGCGGCCGCGGCAGCGTGAGCTGCCAGATCCCGCCGCGGCGGGCGAACCCGAGCCGGTCGCCGGGGATCCGGACCTGCTGGGCCAGCCGCACGCCGGACAGCCTCGCCTCCGGGTCCGGGAAGCGGAAGGTGACCTCGGTCGAGGTCACCACCGGGCCTCTCGGCGCGGCGCTGGTCCGTAATGTCACCGGGCCACTCTAGGATTTGCGCTGTTCGGGTGAACCGGGACACGGCTGTCAGCCGTGTCGTGATCGTCACCGAGATTTCTCGGCGATCTTGCAACAATGGGGTCTGCCACCCGCGTCGAGATCCAGGGGGACCGCGAGCGGGACGGCTGTTGGGGAGGCTCGGAGATGCGGGGTTTCTGTCGGGGGAACGCCGTAGTGCGCGCGGCGGCGGTGGCCGGCGCGCTGGTTGCGCTGGTCGCGGGCTGCACGAGCGGCGGTGGCTCCACGACCGACGCGCAGGCGGCCGGGACCGGCGGGGCGGCGGCCAGGCCGTCGGCTGCCGCCACGACGTCGCCGCCGGCGGCGCTGGCCCGGCTGACGATCACGCCGCGCGACGGCAGCGAAGGCCAGTCGGTGACCGCGCCGGTCACCGTGCGGGCCGCCGGCGGCACGGTGAGCACGGTGAGCTTGCGCAACGCCGACGGCAAGCTGGTCGCCGGCACGTTCAACGCCGACCGGACCGCCTGGACCTCGACCGAGCCGCTCGGCTACGACAAGAGCTACTCGCTGGCCGCGGTGGCGGCCAACGCCGACGGCGCGGCCACGCGCGCCACCAGCGCGTTCTCGACGGTCACGCCGCGCACGTTCACGCTGCCCTACCTGTTCCCCGGCGGCCCCGGCGGTCCGAAGACCGTCGGCGTCGGCCAGCCGATCCAGGTCCGCTTCGACGAGGACATCGTCGACAAGGCCGTCGCGGAGAAGGCGCTGGTCGTCACGACCAGCCCGCCGGTCGCCGGCGCCTGGCACTGGTTCGGCGACCGTGAGGTGCACTGGCGGCCGCAGCACTACTGGAAGCCCGGCACCAAGGTCACCGTCAAGGCCAACGTCTACGGCGTCGGCGTCGGCAACGGGATCTACGGCCAGCAGGACGTGACCTCGTCGTTCACGATCGGCGCGGCGAAGATCTTCACGATCAACGACAAGACCCACACCGGCGTGATCACGGTCAACGGCAAGAAGACCCGCACCGTGCCGGTGAGCATGGGCCGAGGCGGGTCCTACACGGTCGACGGCCAGACCATCTACTTCACGACCCAGAGCGGGCCGCACATCGTCAAGGAGAAATACCCGGTCAAGCGGATGACCTCGGCGTCGTACGGGCTGCCCAAGGACACCCCGCTGGGTTACGACGAGAACATCTCGCTGGCCGTGCGGATCAGCGTGGACGGCGAGTTCGTCCACTCGGCGCCGTGGTCGGTGTGGGCCCAGGGCAAGCAGAACGTCTCGCACGGCTGCGTCAACGTGTCCCCGGCCAACGCGCAATACTTCTACAGCACGTTCTCCTGGGGCGACGTCGTCGACATCAAGAACACCGGCGTCGCCCTGCCGTTCGCCGCCGAGGCCAACGAGTGGGACGTCAGCTGGGCGAAGTGGGCCGCGGGCAGCGCCCTGAACTGAGGCGTGACCCGGGGCTGGGTGCAGGCGCCGGACCGCGCCACCGAAGATCCCCCGGCAGAACGTCCCCGGGGTCCGCCGGATGCACGCGTGCGGCGCGGCGTGGGTAACGTCGGCGAAACGTGGCCGGCGGAGACTTGCGCCCAAGCGGGGGCCTGAGGGGAGCGACGGTGGACAGGCAGCAGGAGTTCGTGCTCCGCACGCTGGAGGAGCGGGAGATCCGGTTCGTCCGGCTGTGGTTCACCGACGTGCTCGGCTTCCTCAAATCGGTGGCGGTCGCGCCGGCCGAGCTGGAGGGCGCCTTCGCCGAGGGCATCGGCTTCGACGGCTCGGCGATCGAGGGCTTCGCCCGCGCGTCGGAGAGCGACATGATCGCCAAGCCCGACCCCGGCACGTTCCAGGTGCTGCCGTGGAAGAACGGCGCCGGCGACTCGGCCCGGATGTTCTGCGACATCCTCATGCCGGACGGCTCGCCGTCCTGGGCCGACCCGCGGTTCGTGCTGCGCCGGGCGCTGGCCAAGGCCAAGGACATGGGCTTCACCTTCTACACCCACCCCGAGATCGAGTTCTTCCTGCTCAAGGACCAGCCCGAGGACGGGCGGGAGCCGCGGCCGGTCGACAACGGCGGCTACTTCGACCTCACCAGCCACGACGTGGCGCACGACTTCCGCCGGATGGCCGTGGACGCGCTGGAGGCGCTGGGCATCTCGGTCGAGTTCAGCCACCACGAGGTCGCCCCTGGCCAGCAGGAGATCGACCTCCGGTACGCGGACGCGCTCACCACCGCCGACAACATCATGACGTTCCGGCACGTGGTGAAGGAGGTCGCGATGGCCGAGGGGGTGTACGCGACGTTCATGCCGAAGCCGTTCACCGACCAGCCCGGCTCCGGCATGCACACCCACCTGTCCCTGTTCGAGGGCGACCGCAACGCCTTCCACGACCCGTCCGACGAGCTCAACCTGTCCAAGACCGCGCGGGCGTTCATCGCCGGGCTGCTGCGGCACGCCCGGGAGACCACCGCGGTGACCAACCAGTGGGTGAACTCGTACAAGCGGCTGTTCGGCAGCCCGACGGCGGCGGTGGCGGAGGCGCCGGCGTACGTGTGCTGGGGGCACGCGAACCGGTCGGCGCTGGTGCGGGTGCCGATGTACAAGCCCGGCAAGGCCAACTCGACCAGGGTCGAGGTGCGCGCGCCCGACCCGGCCTGCAACCCGTACCTGGCCTTCGCGCTGATGCTGTCCGCCGGCCTGCGCGGGGTCGAGAACGAGTACGAGCTGCCGCCGGGCGCGGAGGACGACGTCTCGCTGCTGACCGAGGACGAGCGGCGGGCGCTCGGCTACACCGACCTGCCGCACAACCTGTCCGAGGCGGTGCGCGCGATGGAGAGCTCGGAGCTGGTCGCCGAGACCCTCGGTGAGGGCGTGTTCGACTACTTCCTGCGCAACAAGCGCGCAGAGTGGGCCGACTACCGCGCCAAGGTCACCCCGTTCGAACTGGCCCGGTATCTCCCGACGCTGTGACAGGCCCGGCCGATACCGGGGTTGTCTCGGCCGGTCCCGCCAACGCGGCCGGTCGTCGTCCGGGCGTCGTCCGGCGCCGCCAGGCAGTGGGGAGGCATGCCCTAACTGAGGTGGCGGACGTCGTCCCAGGTGTCGGCCCAGGGGCGGGGCGGCTGGCCGCAGACCCAGACGGGCACGCCCTGCTCCTGGGTGTCGAGGCCGAGCCCGTTGTCCAGCGTCGCCTGCTGCTCGCAGGCGCCGAACAGCCGGCCGCGCACCGAGTCGTCCGCATACCCGACGACCACGACCGGGGCGGCCTGCCCGAACGGCTGCGCCCAGTTGGCGAACCCGTTGTGCCCGCTGTACGCCGCCGGCAGCCCGACCGCCGGCCCGTAGCGGTCGATGGCGCCGGCCTCGCCGTAGTTCTGGGTGAGCACCACCCCGGTCGCCCGCTGCGAGCCGGGCAGCCGGTTCCAGACCGCGGCGATCTGGTCGACGTACCGCGGCCAGGCGACCTGCTCGCCGGCGTCCGGGTTGAGTGCGAGCACCGGGCCGAGCGCCCGGGCCGGGAGCACGGCCAGCCCGACGACCGCGCCGACGACCAGTGACAGCCCCAGCGCGGCGGCCAGCAGCCGGACCCGACCGCGCACGTCGCGCAGCCAGCCGTCGGTGGCGATCGCGCCGGCCGCCAGCAGCGCCGGGTACATCCCGGCGAGGTAGTAGGCCTTGCCGCCGGCGAGCAGGTAGACGACCGCGAGCAGCAGGTAGCCGATGCCGAGAAACCGGAACGGCCGGCCCGGCCCGGCCCGGAGCACGCGTACCAGGCCGGCGATCCACACCGGCGCCAGCACCGGGCTGACCAGCAGCAGCTGGAACGGGATGAACCCGATCCGGCCGCCCTGCGCGTCCCCGCCGGCGATCGAGCCGGCCATGTGCAGCTCGGGCCAGCCGTTGAGGGCCTGCCACACCAGGTAGGGCGCGCCGCAGACGGCGACCACCGCCGCCCCGGCCCACAGCCAGCCCGAGCGCAGCAACCGGCGCGGGCCGGCCAGCGCGATCCCGACCAGCAGCGCTGCGGCCAGCACCGCGATCAGCGGCTTGTTGAGCAGGCCGAGCCCGAGCGCGAGACCGGCCGGCAGCAGCAGCCAGCTCTTCCCGGTGCGCACCGATCGGGCCAGCAGCCAGGTCAGCGCCGCGGAGAACATCACGTCGTAGGTGGTGGTGCTGACGAAGTGGCCGGTGACCAGCGTCGTGGCCGACACCGCGGTGCAGGCGGCGGCGATGAGCTGGGCCCGGCGGCCGCCGCCCATCTCCCGGGCCGTCATCCCGGCCAGCAGCACGGTGACGCCGCCCGCGATCGCGCTCGGCAGCCGGATGACCACGATCGACCCGCCGAGCCCGTCCATCAGCCGGGCCAGGATGGGGGTCATCGGCGGCTGGTCGGGATAGCCCCAGTCGGGGTGCTGACCGGCCACCAGGAAGTAGAGCTCGTCGCGGTGGAAGCCGTAGCGCCAGCTCGTCGCGACGAGCAGTGCGACGACCGCGCCGGCCACCGCGAGCAACGGTCCCCGGGCCAGACGGATTCCGCCGGCCTCGGGTGCCACCTCATGTGTCTCGGGAACCGCCACCCGGGAACCGTACCTAGCCCGTATGACACGTTCGCCGCAGCGGGACCGCGGTCCGGTAACGACATGTCGTCATGGCCGTACGCCTCTGCGCCGAACGGGGGAGCGCGGCCGAGGCGGGGATGCGACCTCGCGCCTGCTTTGGTCTCGAGAAGGGGCTGTGCTCCTGGCCTGTCCGGGTGCAGGATGAGCCCGGCCGGTCGACATCGATCCGTGCGCCGTCCGGCCCATCCGGTTTCCGCCATCCCGCCCGGAGGACAGTGTGCGAGTTCCCCGACCGTCCGCGTTCCGCACCGTGGCCATCATCGGCGTCGCGGCCGCCGTCATAGCCGGGCTCGTCGGCCCGGCGACGGCTGCCCCGGCGAAGCCCGCCGACTCCCGGGGCGGACCGGTCGCCATCCGCCCGGTGCTGCGCGGCATCGACCTGGAGTCGGCCACGATCCCCGACCTCCAGCGGGCCATGGACCGGCACAAGCTGACCTCGGTCCAGCTGACCTCCTTCTACCTGCGCCGGATCGCCGCGCTCAACCCCAGGTTGCACGCCGTGATCATGACCAACCCTGACGCGCTGCGGATCGCCCGGGCCAGCGACAAGCAGCGCCGCCACTCCGGTGCCCGCTCGCCGCTGGAGGGCATCCCGGTCCTGCTCAAGGACAACATCGACACCCGGGACCGGGAGCACACCACGGCCGGGTCGTTCGCGCTGATCAACTCGACGCCGGCCCGGGACGCGTTCCTGGTGCAGCGGCTGCGTGCGGCCGGCGCGGTGGTGCTCGGGAAGGCGAACCTGTCGGAGTGGGCGAACTTCCGCTCCACCGCGTCGTCCAGCGGATGGAGCGCGGTCGGCGGCCAGACCAACAACCCGTACGTGCTCGACCGCAACCCGTGCGGCTCGTCCTCCGGCTCGGCCGCGTCGGTCTCGGCCGACCTCGCGACCGTGGCGATCGGCACCGAGACCGACGGCTCGATCGTCTGCCCGTCCGGCCAGAACGGTGTGGTCGGGATCAAGCCCACGCTCGGGCTGGTCAGCCGGTCCGGTGTGGTGCCGATCTCGGCCGAGCAGGACACCGCCGGCCCCATGGGCAAGCACGTCGTCGACGCGGCGCTGACCCTGTCCGTGCTGCGCGGCGTCGACCCGTCCGACCCGGCGACCGCCGCGTCCGCGCCGTTCCTGCACGTGAACTACCTGGCCCGGTTCGGCCCGCACGCCCTGCGCGGCAAGCGGATCGGCCTCTGGCTGGCCGGCACCGGGGTGGAGAACGTGCCGGCGGTGGCCCAGATCATGGCCGACACGACCGCGGCCCTGACCCGGCTCGGCGCCACCGTGGTCCCGGCCGACCTGCCGTTCCTGGACCAGATCGGCGAGCCGGAGTTCAACGCGCTGCTGGTCGAGTTCAAGCACGACATCAACGCCTACCTGGCCGCCCGGCCGGGGCAGGACCCGGACACGCTGGCCGGGCTGATCGCGTTCAACAACCGGCTGGCGGACGTGGAGCTGAAGTTCTTCGGGCAGGAGATCTTCGAGGCTGCCGAGGCGACCTCGGGCGACCTCACCGACCCGGCATACCTGCAGCAGCGGCAGACCGCGACGTCGCTGGCGAAGCGCAGCATCGACGAGACCATGGCGCGGCTGCACCTGGACGCGATCGTGGCGCCCACGAACGGGCCGGCCTGGGTGACCCGGCTGCCCGGCGGGGACACGTTCGACCAGTTCGTCAGCTCCTCCACCCCGCCGGCGGTGAGCGGCTACCCCGCGGTCACGGTGCCGGCCGGGTTCGACGGGCCGTTCCCGATCGGGGTCTCCTTCCTCGGCGGCCGGTTCCAGGAGGCGGCGCTGCTGCCGCTGGCCGACGCGTTCGAGCGCGGCACCCATGAGCGGCGGGTGCCGAGGTTCATCCCCACCATCGGCGACCAGCCGGTCAGCGCGGCGTCGACCGCGGCCGCGCGCGGCACGTCGCCGGCCCGCGTCCCCGCCCGCCCGGCGTCGATGGACTGAGGGTCCGGCCTCGGCAGGATGCGCCTTCCCACCGTTCCGACGATCACGCACAGCCCCACCGAGCCGGTCACCCGGCTCGGTGGTCGGCTGTCCAGGTCCGGTCCGTTTCCCGGCGTGCCGCCGCCGGCCGCACCCGCCGGCCGGCTCGGGTCGCCGCCGCGGTGGCTGCGACCCTGGGGCCGGTGAGCCCGGTGCGCGCGACCCCGGCCTCGCCGTCGGCCGCCAACAGTGGCCCGGCCGCCGTCCGCCCGGTCCTGCACGGCATCGACCTCGAGTCCGCCACGATCCCCGACCTGCAGAAGGCGATGCACCGCGGCCGGCTCTCGTCGGTCGAGCTGACCCGGTTCTCCCTGAGCCGGATCCGGGTGCTCGACAAGAAGGTCAACGCGGTTCTCGCGGTCAACCCCGACGCGCTGGAGATCGCCGCAGCCAGTGACCAGCAGCGGCGCAGGCACGGCGCGCGCTCGCCGCTGGAGGGCATCCCGGTCCTGCTCAAGGACAACATCGAGACCAGGGACGGGCAGCCGACGACCGCCGGGTCGGTCGCGCTGCTGGGCAGCCCGGTGGGCGAGGACGCGTTCCTGGTCCGGAAGCTGCGCCGGGCCGGCGCCGTCATCATCGGCAAGGCCAACCTGTCCGAGTGGGCGAACTTCCGGTCGACGGACTCCAGCAGCGGCTGGTCCGGCGTCGGCGGCCAGACGAACAACCCGTACGTGCTGGACCGCAACCCGTGCGGCTCGTCCTCCGGCTCCGGCGCCGGCGTCGCGGCCAACCTGGCCACCGTCGCGATCGGCACCGAGACCGACGGCTCGATCGTCTGCCCGTCCGGGCACAACGGGGTGGTCGGGATCAAGCCGACACTCGGGCTGGTCAGCCGGTCCGGCGTGGTGCCGATCTCGGCCGAGCAGGACACCGCCGGCCCGATCGCCAAGCACGTCGTGGACGCGGCGCTGGTCCTCGAGGTGATCCGCGGCATCCACCCGACCGACGCCGCCACCGAGGACGCCGAGCCGTTCCTCGAGGTCGACCTGCTCAGGGGCTTGAGCGCGAGCGGCCTGCGGGGCAAGCGGATCGGGCTGTGGATCAACGGCACCGGCGCGGACGGCAACCCGGAGACGCTGGCCGTGGTCAACCAGGCGCGGGCCGCGGTCACCCGGCTCGGCGGCACCGTCGTCGAGATCGACCTGCCGTTCCAGGACGAGGCCGGCGCGGAGGAGACCCCGGCGCTGGAGAACGAGTTCAGACACGACATCAACGCCTACCTGGCCGCCCGCCCGGGCGACCATCCGAAGGACCTGGCCGGGCTGATCGGGTTCAACACCGCGCACGCCGAGCAGGAGCTGCAGTTCTTCGGCCAGGAGACCTTCGAGCGGTCGCAGGCGGCGAGCGGCGACCTGACCGACCCGGCACACCGGCAGCGGCGGGCGACGGTCGCCGGGCTGCAGCGGCGGGCGATCGACGAAACCCTGGCCGCCCACCACCTCGACGCGATCATGGCCGCGACCAACGGGCCGGCGTGGGTGACCACGCTCGGCCAGGGCGACGCGTTCTCGGTCGGATCGTCGTCGCCGGCGGCGGTGTCCGGCTACCCGAGCATCACGGTGCCGGCGGGCTTCTCCGGCCCGCTGCCGGTCGGGGTGTCGTTCATCGGCGCCCGGTTCGGCGAGGCCGCGCTCGTCAAGCTGGCGTACGCGTTCGAGAAGGGCACCCGGGTCCGCCAGCCGCCCACGTTCATCCGGACGATCGGTCAGTAACCTTTCGGGCGTGCAGCTGCCCGTGGTTCTGACCATCACGCATGGCCCCACCGAGTCGGTCGCCCGGCTCGGTGGTTGGCTGTCCGGGGCCGGTGTGCTGCTCGACGTGCGCTCGCCGTACGACGGGAGCCCGCTGCCGTCGCTGCGCGGGTTCGACGGCCTGCTCGTGATGGGCGGCGCGATGGGCGCGTACGACGACGACGTCGCGCCCTGGCTGCCGGCAACGCGGGACCTGCTGCGCGAAGCGGTGGCGGAGCAGGTCCCGACGCTCGGGGTCTGCCTCGGCGGCCAGCTGCTCGCCGCCGCGCTCGGCGGTCAGGTCAAGCCGGCGGACGACGGTCCCGAGTTCGGTCCGGCGCTGGTGGCCAAGCGGGACATCAGCGCCGGCGACCCGCTGTTCGGCCCGGTGCCGTTCACGCCGGACGTGCTGCAGTGGCACTGGGACGAGATCACCACGCTGCCGGCCGGCGCGACGCTGCTCGCGTCCTCCAGCCGGTACCCGAACCAGGCGTTCCGGGTCGGCGACACCGCGTGGGGCCTGCAGTTCCACATCGAGACGACCCCGGACATGGTGCGCGCCTGGGCCGAGTCCGACCGGGACCGGCTGGCCGCCGAGGGCTGGGACGTCGACGCCGCGCTGGCCCGCTGGGACCTCGACCTGCTGCACGCCGACCTCGAGGAGGTCTGGCAGCCGTTCGCGGCCCGGTTCGCCGACGTCGTGCGCGCGCACTCCCGGGGCACCCGCGACGCGTGATTGGCTTGGCCGGTGGAGACGGCCGAGCGGCGGGTGCTGCGGCTGGCCCGGCTCGGCTTCGCCGACGCCGAGCGGGCCGGCACCCTGCTGGGACCGACGCCGGACGGCCTCGGCCTGTGGACCGGCGGCGACCCGGCCGACAGCGGCGCGGCCGCGGTCGTCTCCGCGCTCGGCCGGGCCGCCGACCCCGACCTCGCGCTGCTCGCGCTGTCCCGGATCGCCGAGCCTGACCTGCTCGCCGCGCTGCGGACCGACCCGGTGCTGCGCCGCCGGCTGGTCGCGGCGCTCGGCGCGAGCGCCGCGCTCGGCGACCACCTGGCCGCCCACCCGGCGGACTGGCGGCTGCTGACCGGCTCACCCGCGCTGCCCGACCTGCTCCGGGTGGTGGGCGCCGACCCCGCCGACCCGCCGACCGGCACCCGCGGCACCCCGGCCGGCGGCACCGGCGCGGACGTGGTCGCCGAGCTGCGGCTGGCCTACCGGCGGCACCTGCTCGTGCTGGCCGCCTGCGACCTGGCCGGCGAGATCGGTGTCGACGCGGTCGGCGCGACGCTGGCCGAGCTCGCCGACCGCACCCTCTCGGCCGGTCTCGCGGTCGCGCTGGCCGGGCTGCGGCCGGGTGCCGCCGACGCCAGGCTGGCCGTGATCGGGATGGGCAAGTGCGGCGGGCGCGAGCTCAACTACGTCTCCGACGTGGACGTGGTCTTCGTGGCCGAGGGGGACCTCGAGGTGGCGACCCGGCTGGCCAGCGAGATGGTCAGAGTCTGC
Source organism: uncultured Actinomycetota bacterium (assembly GCA_963728945.1). Classification (GTDB taxonomy): domain Bacteria; phylum Actinomycetota; class Actinomycetes; order Mycobacteriales; family CADCTP01; genus CADCTP01. The sequence continues at coordinate 483,436 of CAVSMA010000002.1, forward strand.
GGGCAGGTCGCCTGGCCGGTGGACGCGGCGCTGCGGCCGGAGGGCAAGCTCGGCCCGCTGGTCCGGACCCTGGCCAGCCACCAGGCGTACTACGCCCGCTGGGCGCGGACCTGGGAGTTCCAGGCCCTGCTCAAGGCCAGGCCGGCCGCCGGCGACCTCGCTCTCGGCGCCGCGTACACCGAGACGCTGGCGCCGCTGGTGTGGACGGCGGCCGAGCGGGAGCACTTCGTCGGCGACGTGCAGGCGATGCGGCGGCGGGTGGCGGACACGCTGCCGCCGGAGGTCGCGGCCCGGGAGATCAAGCTCGGCCCGGGCGGGCTGCGCGACGTCGAGTTCGCTGTCCAGCTGCTGCAGCTGGTGCACGGCCGGGCGGACGAGGCGCTGCGGGTCGGCGGGACGGTCGCGGCGATCGAGGCGCTGTCCGCCGGCGGGTACGTCGGGCGGGCGGACGCGGCCACCCTCACCTCGTCGTACCAGCTGCTGCGGTCGGTGGAGCACCGGCTGCAGCTGCAGCGGCTGCGCCGTACCCACCTGGTGCCGGACGACGCAGACGCCGCCGGCCGGCGCTGGCTGGCCCGGGCGATGGGGTTCCGGCCGGACGGCCGCGGCGACGCGGTGGCGGTGTTCGACGCGGAGTGGGCGCTGCATGCCCGCGAGGTACGCCGGCTGCACGAGAAGCTGTTCTACCGGCCGTTGCTGCACGCGGTGGCCAGGGTGCCGAGCGACCAGCTGCGGCTGTCCCCGGAGCAGGCCGCCCGCCGGCTGGAGGCGCTCGGCTTCGCCGATCCGGACGGCGCGCTCCGCCACCTGTCCGCGTTGACCGCCGGGGTGTCCCGGCGGGCGGTGATCCAACGGACGCTGCTGCCGGTGGTGCTCAACGTGCTCGCCGACGCGCCGGACCCGGACGCCGGGCTGCTGGCGTACCGGACCGTGTCCGACGCGCTCGGCCACTCGCCCTGGTATCTGCGGTTCCTGCGGGACGAGGGCCAGGTCACCGAGCGGCTCGCGCAGCTGCTCGGCACCAGCCGGTACGTGGCCGGGCTGCTCAGCCGGGCGCCGGAGGCACTGCGGATCCTCGGCGACGACGCCGAGCTGCGGCCACGGCCGGCCGACGCGCTGCGTAGCTCGTTCCGGGTCGCCGCGGCGCGGCACGAGGACCCGGCCGCGGCGGTCGGCGTCGCCCGCGAGCTGCGCCGGCAGGAGCTGCTGCGGATCGCCGCCGCCGACGTGCTCGGGCTGCTCGACCCGGCCGAGGTCGGCGAGGCGCTCACCGACGTGGCCGCGGCCACGGTCGAGGCGGCGCTCGACGCGGCCGTCGGGACGGTCGAGCTGACCCGCGGGCCGCTGCCGACCCGGGTCGCGGTGATCGCGATGGGCCGGGTCGGCGGCGCGGAGACCGGCTACGGCTCCGACGTCGACGCGCTGTTCGTGCACGACCCGCTGCCCGGGACCGGCGAGGAGGACGCCGCCGCGGCCGCGAACGCGCTGGTCGCCGAGCTGCGCCGGCTGCTCGCGCTGCCCGCCCCGGACCCGCCGCTGCAGGTGGACGCGGCGCTGCGGCCGGAGGGGCGCAGCGGGCCGCTGGTCCGGTCGCTGGCGTCGTACCGGGCGTATTACCAGCGGTGGTCCTCGCCGTGGGAGGCGCAGGCGCTGCTGCGGGCGGCGCCGCTGGCCGGCGACGCAGCGCTCGGGTCGGCGTTCGTCGAGCTGGTCGACCCGCTGCGCTACCCGGCCGGCGGGTTGACGCCGGCGGCGACCACCGAGATCCGCCGGCTGAAGGCGCGGATGGACGCGGAGCGGCTGCCCCGCGGCGCCGACCCCGCCATGCACCCGAAGCTCGGCCGCGGCGGGCTGGTCGACGTGGAGTGGACCGCGCAGCTGCTGCAGCTGCGGCACGGCGCCGAGGTGCCCGGCCTGCGGACCACCCGGACGCTGCCGGCGCTGGCCGCGGCCCGGGATGCGGGCCTGCTCGCCCCGGACGACACCGCCGCCCTGGAGGCGGCCTGGCGGATCGCTACCCGGGCCCGCAACGCGGTCGTGCTCGTACGCGGACGGCCGTCGGACCAGCTGCCCGGGCGGGGCAAGGACCTGGCCGGGGTGATGCGGGTGGTCGGCTACCCGCCCGGCCGCGACCCCGGCCAGTTCCTGGACGACTACCGCCGCGCGACCCGCCGGGCGCGCGCGGTGGTCGAACGCGTCTTCTACGACTGATCCTCCCGCCGCGCTGCGGTGGCCCGGCGGCGGGGCGGGTGTCCGCGGTGGGGCGGGCGTGGCAGGCTGTCGCGCTGTGCGGACGCGACCGGTGATCGCCGCGGCGTTGGTCCTGCTCGCCGCCGCCGGGTGTTCGGCCGGGCAGCGGCCGACGCTGAGCGGGCCGACGACGACCGCGGCGCCGACCAGGGCCGCCGCGACGGCGAGCGCGACGCCACGCCCCACACCGACCGGCCCGCCCGCGGTGACCCTCGCGTTCTCCGGCGACATGCTCGTCAGCGACGAGCTGCGGGCGCAGGCGGCCCGCGACGCCGGCGGCGACGGCTTCGACTTCACCCCGATGCTCGCGGACGTGGCGCCGATCATCCGCGGCGCCGACTGGGCGGTGTGCCACCAGGAGACACCGATCTCCGCGGACAACAGCGACCTGTCCGGCTACCCGACGTTCTCCGCGCCGTTTCAGCTGGCCCGGGCGGAGAAGGCGGCCGGCTACGACTCCTGCACCACCGCGTCCAACCACACGGTCGACAAGGGCCTTGCCGGGATCAGGGGAACCCTCGACACGTTCGACGAGGTCGGCATCCGGCACGTCGGCAGCGCCCGGTCGGCCGCCGAGGCCGCCCGCTGGACGATCTACCGGGTGCGCGGGATCCGGATCGGCCACCTGGCCTACGCGTACGGCCTGAACGGCTTCACGGCGCCGACCCCGTGGTCGGTCAACCTCATCGACCCGGCCAGGATCCGGGCCGACGCCGCCGCGATCCGCCGCGCCGGCGCGCAGTTCGTCGTGGTCAGCCTGCACTTCGGGACGGAGAAGGTGCAGGCGCCCTCGGCGTACCAGCGCGAGGTGGTGGACGCGGTCATGCGGTCGAAGGACGTCGACCTGATCATCGGTCACCACGCCCACGTGGTGCAGCCGATCCAGCGCCGGCCGGACGGGCGGTGGGTCGTGTTCGGGCTCGGCAACCTGCTCGCGCAGCAGGCGCTGATGCCGGGCGAGGGGACGGCGCCGCCGCACCGGGACGGCGTGATCGTCCGCGTCACGATCGCCCCCGGGCCCGGCGGCCGGTACGCGGTGCGCCGGGTGGGTTACGTGCCCACGTTCGTCCAGGCGCCCCAGGACGTGGTCCGGCTGGCCCCGCCCTTCTCCCGGAACCGGACCAGCGCGGTGTTGCGCTCGATGGGCGCGCCGATCACCGACGACACGCCGTGAGCCGGACGGGACCGGTAAGGGTCGACTCCCTAGGCTGCCCGGATGCGTGCCGCTCTCGCCGCCCTCGCCGTCGGGTCGATGCTCGTCCTGGCCGGTTGCTCCGACGTCCAGAACGGTGCCAGCGAGGCCGCGAGCTCGGCCGCCTCGATCGGCGCCGGCATCCGCAGCTCGGCCGCGTCGATCGGCGCCGGCCTGCGGTCCGCCTGCCAGGCGAGCGACGCCTCGATGACCACCCTCGACGACCTCGCCGGCAAGCTGGCCGACAACGCCGATCAGCGCCAGGAACTGCTGCCGCAGGTCCGGCAGACCGTCGACAAGCTCGCCGGCGAGGTCGACGACCGGAGCGAGCTGCAGCCGGTCGTGTCGGCCGGACGGGACCTCGTCGACGCGATGGGCGACTCCAGCGAGACCACCGTGGAGCTCGCCGCGCGGCAGACGCAGGTTGCTGTGCGTAGCGGCCAGGCGGTCTGCAAGCTCGCCAAGTGATGCTGGACCGATCCAGCTGCCGATGTTGACGTGCGCGTAGCGTGACGCAGCTGACATGAGAACCGGGTCAAGCCTGGCGGAACCGACAAATCGATCGTGAGGGTCGTCACACTTCCCCCGCCTTCGTTTGTCACCACTCCCGATTGCTGCTTACGGTCGGCGCCGTCCTTTCCGAGGACACCCGGGCCGGAACGCCGAGTCCTGCCGCCGCAGCCCGGGACGCGAACACCAGGCAGGAGCGGGGGACCCACGAACCTCGGCGCGAGAGAGCGCCTCGGGGTGAAGCCGCCCAGATTCGCGGCCGGGCTACCTCGTCCGAACCCGACAGCTGACTCCGCAGGCGTGGAGGAAATCCACCATGAGCACTCGCTCTACCGGGCGCCACCGTGCGCCCACGACCGGCTCCAAGCTGCGCCGTCGGGCCGCCACAGTGGCCGCGACGGCCGGCGTCGCCGCGGTCGCCCCGCTGCTGGCCACCGCGCCGGCGCACGCCGACTCGGTGAACTGGGACGCGATCGCCCAGTGCGAGTCCGGCAACAACTGGTCGATCAACACCGGCAACGGCTTCTACGGCGGCCTGCAGTTCACCCAGGGCACCTGGAACGCCTACGGCGGCGGCAAGTACGCCTCCACGGCCAACCGGGCGTCCCGGTCGCAGCAGATCGCGGTCGCGGAGAAGGTCCTGCAGGGCCAGGGCATCGGCGCCTGGCCGGTGTGCGGCAAGCGCGCCGGCTCGTCCGCGAGCTACACCCACCGCAGCAGCGAGAGCAGCTCGCGCTCGTCGCAGCGGTCGGAGTCGTCGACCCGCTCGCAGAGTGGCACCACGCACAAGAAGTACTACCCGAAGAAGCACCGCACCCACCGCAGCGACGCCACCGTGCGCACCAGCGCGGCCGGCACCGGCTCGTACGTGGTCAAGTCCGGCGACACGCTGAGCAAGATCGCGGCGGCGCACGACGTGAACGGTGGCTGGCGGGCGATCTGGGCCGCCAACCGCGGCTCCATCGCGGACCCCGACCTGATCTTCGTCGGGCAGCGGATCTCGCTGTAGTTCCCCTCGCACCACCCGTGACCCCCGGGCCCATCCCCCCACAGGCCCGGGGGTCACTCCCTGCCCGACCCGCTGACCTTCGGGTCCGCGGGTAGGGCAGGGTAGGGGCCGTGAGATTCGGGCTGCTGGGGACGGGTTACTGGGCCGCGGAGACGCACGCGGCGGCGCTGGTCGCGGCGTCTGGCACGGAGCTGGCCGCCGTCTGGGGTCGGGACCCGGCCAAGGCCGCGACCGTGGCCGACCGCTACGGCATCCGCCCGTACGACGACGTCGACGAGCTGATCGCCGCGGTGGACGCGGTCGCGATCGCGCTCCCGCCGCAGGTGCAGGCGCCGCTCGCCGCCCGGGCTGCCCGGGCCGGCAAGCACCTGTTCCTGGACAAGCCGCTGGCGCTGACCGTGGCGGCCGCCGACGAGGTGGTGGCCGCGGTGGACGCGACCGGTGTCGACTCGGTGGTCTTCTTCACCAGCCGGTTCAACCCGCCCGCGGTGGACTTCCTGCACCACGCCGTCGCGACCGGCGGCTGGGACGGTGGCCGGGCCACGCTGCTCGGAAATGTCGTCGGCACCCCGTACGACGCCTCGCCCTGGCGACACCAGTACGGCGGCCTGTGGGACGTCGGCCCGCACGCGCTGTCCCTGCTGATCCCCGTCCTCGGCCGGATCACCGGTGTCTCCGCCGCGCTGGGACCGCACCAGACCGCGACCGCGCTGCTCACCCACGAGTCGGGCGCGGTCAGCACCATGACGCTGAGCCTGGCCTCGCCGGTCACCACCTGGGACGTCTCCTTCTACGGCGCGTCCGGCTGGGGCTCGGTGCCGCCGGTGACCGACGCGGTCGCGGCCGCGGTCGCCGCGCTGGAGGCGCTCACCGCCGGCGACCGCTCCTGCGACGTCCACTTCGCCCGCGACGTCACCGCCGTCCTCGTCCGCGCCGCCGCCGACCTGGTGCCCCACTGACGGCCACCCACGCCTCAGCCCGGTGCGGATCCGGCCCGGCGGCGCAGGGCGACCAGGCTGACCGCGGAGACCAGGGCCCAGACACCCTCCAGCAGCAGGAAGCCCCACTGGGCGAGGAACAGCGCCTGGACAGCCAGCGTCGCCGACCCCACCAGGTTGAGCACCAGATAGACGACCGACTTCGGGTCGATCAGCCCGCGCTGCGCCGCCGCGAACGCGGCCAGCACCATCAGCGATCCGACGATCTGGATGACCTGACCCACGACAAGCTCCTCGGAGCGTCGTCTTTGTCGGTCCGGGTACGGCGCGTCTCGTCCGGGGCGGCGCACGGCACGCCGCCACCGTCGATCCTAGCGGCGGCGGCGCACGTCCCGGTCAGGGCGCACGCACCCGGTGAGGCTCTGCACCGTCACGAACGTGTAGCCCCCTGCGCCCGGATCCGGTCAATGATCGTCGGCGGCGCGGCGGCGTCCAGCGTGGTGTGGTCGGTCGGGTTGGGCGCCCAGGTGCCCGCACGGCGGCAGGACAGAGTCGTTGGGTTCGCATGCCGTTCCCGTCCGTCCACTGTGGACGCCAGCCCGGCGGCCGCCGCCGGCGGCATGGCGGTCCGGACGTGCGGAAGCCCAGGTCGGCCGCAGTGCCGGCACAGTCGACCTGGGCTTCCGGGTCGGGTCGATCAGATGTCGTAGTAGAGCTCGAACTCGTGCGGGTGCGGGCGGAGGCGGATCGGGTCGATCTCGTTGGTGCGCTTGTAGTCGATCCAGGTCTCGACCAGGTCCTGGGTGAACACGCCGCCCTCGAGCAGGAAGCCGTGGTCGGCCTCCAGCGCGGTCAATACCTCGGGCAGCGAGCCCGGCACGGTCGGGATGTCCGCGTGCTCGTCCGGCGGCAGTTCGTACAGGTCCTTGTCGATCGGGGTCGGCGGCTCGGTCTTGGTCCGGATGCCGTCGAGGCCGGCCATCATCATCGCGGAGAAGGCCAGGTAGGGGTTGCAGGACGGGTCGGGCACCCGGAACTCCAGCCGCTTCGCCTTCGGCGAGGTGCCGGTGACCGGGATCCGGACGGCCGCGGACCGGTTGCGCTGCGAGTAGACGAGGTTGACCGGCGCCTCGAAGCCGGGCACCAGCCGGTGGTAGCTGTTCACGGTCGGGTTGGTGAACGCGAGCAGCGCCGGCGCGTGCTTGAGCAGGCCGCCGATGTACCAGCGGGCGGTGTCGGACAGTCCGCCGTAGCCGAGCTCGTCGTAGAACAGCGGAGCGCCGTCCTTCCACAGCGACTGGTGGCAGTGCATGCCGGAGCCGTTGTCACCGAACAGCGGCTTCGGCATGAAGGTCGCGGTCTTGCCGGCCTGCCAGGCGACGTTCTTCACGATGTACTTGTAGAGCATGAGCGCGTCGCCGGCGTGCAACAGCGTGTCGAACTTGTAGTTGATCTCGGCCTGGCCGCCGGTGCCGACCTCGTGGTGGGCCTTCTCGACCTCGAAGCCGACGCCGCTGAGCGCGAGGACCATCGAGTCGCGCAGGTCGGCGTAGTGGTCGACCGGCGGGACCGGGAAGTAGCCGCCCTTGTAGCGGGTCTTGTAGCCGCGGTTGCCACCGTCCTCGATCCGGCCGGTGTTCCAGGCGCCCTCGATCGAGTCGATGTAGTAGTAGCCGGCGTTCTGCTTGGTCTCGAAGCGGACGTCGTCGAAGACGTAGAACTCGGCCTCGGGTCCGAAGTAGACGGTGTCGCCGATGCCGGACTCCTTGAGGTATGCCTCGGCCTTCGCGGCGATGTTGCGCGGGTCGCGGCTGTAGTTCTCCTTGGTGAACGGGTCGACGATGGAGAAGTTCATCGCGAGCGTCTTCGCCGACCGGAACGGGTCGACGAACGCGGTCGCGGGGTCGGGGATCAGCTGCATGTCCGACTCGTGGATCGCCTGGAAGCCGCGGATCGACGAGCCGTCGAACATCTGGCCGTTCTCGAAGAAGTCCTCGTCCACGGACGCAGCCGGCACCGTGAAGTGCTGCATGACGCCGGGCAGGTCACAGAAGCGGACGTCGACGAACTGCACGCCTTCGTCCCGGATATAGCTCAAGACCTCGTCTGCAGTGGTGAACATCCATCCTCCGGTGTCGCTGTCGTTGCGCGCGACGGTATGGCCGTCCGGTTGCTCGCGCGTATCCCGGTCGTTTCCACGCGGTTACACGGCTCGTCGGTACGCCCGCCGCGGCGGTCGCGGGGTGTGCCTAAGCTCGTCGGGTGACGACCGCCGGGCTGCCGGAGGCCGGGCCGGGTTCGGTGGCCCCGGCCGGACCCCGGCTGGGCGCGTTCCTGGTCGACGTGGTGCTCTCCGGACTGGTCGCGGCCCTGTTCACCGCGCCGGAGCTGCCCCGCAACCGCAGCCTTCTGGTGTTCGCCGTGCTGTATTTCGGGTTCACCGTACTGGTCGGGCAGACGCCGGGGATGCGGTTGCTCAAGCTCCGCGTGGCCAGGGTGGACCGCAAGGTGCCGGTCGGCCTGTGGCGGGCCGCGGTACGCACGCTCGGCGTGATCCTGCTCATCCCGGCGCTGATCCGCGACCGCGAGGGCCGCAGCGTGCACGACCGGCTGACCCAGACGGCGGTCGTGCGTACGTAGCGGGTCAGCGGCGGCGGAGCGTGCGCTCCATGCCGGACATCCGGCCCTTGGTCGGCATCGGGCCCTTGGGCAGCGGCGCCGCCTTCGTCCCGCCGAGCGCCGCCAGCCGCTTCTCCAGCGCGTTGACCTGCGATTGGGTGAGGTTGCGGGGCAGCTTCACCAGGTGGTTGTTCAGTCTGCGGATCGACACCTCGCCCTCGCCGTCACCGAGGATGACGTCGTAGATCGGGGTGTCGCCGACGACCCGGGCGACCCGCTTCTTCTCCTGCGCGATCAGGCCCCGCACGCGGTGGGGGGCGCCCTCGCCGACGAGGATCACGCCCGGCCGGCCGAGCACCCGGTGCACGGCATCGAGCTGCGCGGTGACCTGCACGCCCTGGGTGACCCGCCAGTCGCCGCGCATGTTGCCCAGCACCCAGCCGGCCGCCCCGGGCTGGCCCTCGACCTGGCTGAACGCGGCCCGCTGCGCCCGCCGGCCGAAGACGAACGTGGCCGCGAGCACGCCGAAGACCACCGCGAGCGGGATGGCGATGAACAGCACGATCCCGGCCAGCAGGCTGATCAGGAAGATCACCGCGGCCGCGGCGACGAACGCGAGCCCCATCCACAGCGGGAGCTGCCGGTCCCGCGCGTGCGTCATCTTGTACGCCTGGATGAGCTGCCTGATCCGCTCGCCCCTCGGCGCCTTCACCTTCGCGGCCTTGCCGGCACGACCGGCCTTGGGGTCGGCCTTGCCGCGGGGCGTCGTCGCCCGGTCCTTCGCCATCCTGTGAGGATACCGGGATCAGGCGACCGTCTGGCGGGCCGCGACGGCCTGCTGGTAGAGCCGGCCGGCCCGGTAGGACGAGCGCACCAGCGGGCCGGACATGACCCCGGCGAAGCCGATCTGCTCGGCCTCGGCCTTGAGCTCGACGAACTCCTCGGGCTTCACCCACCGCTCCACCGGGTGGTGCCGCGGCGTCGGCCGCAGGTATTGCGTGATCGTGACCAGGTCGCAGCCGGCGGCGTGCAGGTCGCGCAGCGCCTCGCTGACCTCGGTCCTGGTCTCGCCCAGGCCGAGGATGAGGTTGGACTTGGTCACCAGCCCGTACGCCCTGGCCTGGCGCAGCACGTCGAGCGAGCGGTCGTACCGGAAGGCGGGGCGGATCCGCTTGAAGATCCGCGGCACCGTCTCCAGGTTGTGCGCGAGCACCTCCGGCCGGGAGTCGAAGACCTGGGTGAGCAGCTCGGGGTCGCCGGAGAAGTCGGGGATGAGGTTCTCCACGCCGGTGCCGGGGTTGACCGCGTGGATCTGCCGGACCGTCTCGGCGTACAGCCAGGCGCCCTGGTCGGGCAGGTCGTCGCGGGCGACGCCGGTGATCGTCGCGTACCGCAGGCCCATCGCCTGCACCGACTCGGCCACCCGGCGCGGCTCGTCCCGGTCGAGCTCGGCCGGCTTGCCGGTGTCGATCTGGCAGAAGTCGCAGCGCCGCGTGCACTGCTCGCCGCCGATGAGGAAGGTGGCCTCCCGGTCCTCCCAGCATTCGTAGATGTTGGGGCAGCCGGCCTCCTCGCAGACCGTGTGCAGCCCCTCGCGACGGACCAGGTTCTTCAGCTCCGTGTATTCCGGGCCCATCTTCGCCCGGGTCTTGATCCAGGACGGCTTCCGCTCGATCGGGGTCTGGGCGTTGCGGACCTCGAGCCGGAGCATCCGGCGTCCCTCGGGCTGAACCGTCGTCACGTGCTCGAGCCTACGCTCGGGCCGGTAGGTAGCCTGCGGCCGTGGACCTGCGCATCTTCATCGAACCCCAGCAGGGGGCGAGCTACGACCAGCAGCTCCGGCTGGCCCGCGCGACCGAGGAGGCCGGCTACGACGCGTTCTTCCGCAGTGACCACTACCTGGCGATGAGCGGGGACGGCCGGCCCGGCCCGACCGACGCCTGGGTCACGCTGGCCGGGCTCGCCCGGGAGACCTCGCGGCTCCGCCTCGGCACGATGGTCACCGCCGCGACGTTCCGGCTGCCGGGGCCGCTGGCGATCTCCGTCGCGCAGGTGGACGCGATGAGCGGCGGCCGGGTGGAGCTCGGGCTCGGCGCGGGCTGGTTCGAGGCCGAGCACGCCGCGTACGGGATCCCGTTCCCGCCGGTCGGGGAGCGCTTCGACCGGCTGGAGGAGCAGCTGGCGATCGTCACCGGGCTGTGGTCGGCGACCGGGCCGTTCTCCTACCGGGGGCGGCACTACCAGCTGGCCGACTCGCCGGCGCTGCCCAAGCCGGTGCAGTCGCCGCTGCCGGTGATCGTCGGCGGGGCCGGGCGGAAGCGGACGCCGGCGCTGGCGGCCCGGTACGCGGCCGAGTTCAACGTGCCGTTCCGTCCCTCGGCCGAGACGGGGGACCTCTACGGCCTGGTCCGGGACGCGTGCGCCACGGCCGGGCGGAGCGAGCCGATGGTCTTCTCGGCCGCGCAGACGGTCTGCTGCGGCAAGGACGAGTCGGAATACCGGCGCCGGGCCGAGGCGATCGCCCGCGACCCGGACCAGCTGCGCGCCCGCGGGGTGGCCGGGACGGTGGCCGAGGTGGTCGACGCGATCGGCGCGTACCAGGCGGCCGGGGCGACCCGGATGTACCTGCAGACGCTGGACATGGACGATCTCGACCACATCGAGCTGATCGCGGCCGAGGTCGCGCCGCAGCTGTAGCCCGCGGGTCCTACCCGGTCAGGCCGTCCTTGCGGAGGGCGGTCTCGACCGGGTCGATCACCTCGTCGACCGGCACCGGCCGGCCGAGCTCGATCGCCAGCGAGGTCGCCCCGACGCCCTGGATCCCGCACGCGGTGATCAGCTGGTACGCGGACATGTCCGGGTCGCAGTTGAGCGCAAAGCCGTGCATGGTGACGCCGCGGGAGACGCGGATGCCGATCGCGGCGATCTTCCGCTCCGGCCGCTGCCGGTCGGCCGGCAGCCAGGCGCCGGACCGCCCCTCGACCGGCACCGCGGCCACGCCGAAGCCGGCGCACACGTCGATGAGCACCTCCTCCAGCCGCCGCACGTACGCGACCACGTCGACCGGCTCGGCCAGCTTGACGATCGGATAGCCGACCAGCTGCCCCGGCCCGTGCCAGGTGATCCGGCCGCCGCGGTCGACGTCGACGACCGGCGTGCCGTCGGTCGGCCGCTCCCAGTCCTCGGTGCGCTTGCCGGCCGTGTAGACCGAGGGGTGCTCGAGCAGCAGGACCGTGTCCGGCCGCTGGTCGGCGACGCGCTCCGCGTGCAGCGTCCGCTGCCGGGCCAGCGCCTGCTCGTACGGGACCAGGCCGGCTCGGATCACGTCCACGCGGCCAGCGTACGCCGGGCCGCGCCCGCGCCCGTCGGTCGTGACCTGCGGGATCGGGCCGGTGCTTCTACGCTGCGCGAGCGAGCCGTCGACCGCCTCGGAGGAACCCGCATGCCGTCCGTCCGTGCCCGCCGACGCTGGTTCGCGCTGGGGCTGTTCGTCCTGTGGCTGCTCGTCGCCGGCTTCGCCGGCCCGTACTCGGGCAAGCTGGCCGACGTACAGACGAACGACAACGCCGCGTTCCTGCCCAAGGCCGCGGAGTCGACCGAGGTCAACGACCTGCAGCGGCGGTTCGTCGACCAGGAAACGACGCCGGGGATCATCGTCTGGGAGCGCGAGTCCGGGATCACCGCGGCCGACCGCGCCCTGGCGACCCAGCAGCTGGCCGAGGTCAAGGCCGTGCCGAAGGTGGTCTCGGTCACGCCGCTGATCCCGAGCCAGGACGGTAAGGCGCTGCAGGCCGTCGTGCAGCTGGCCGGCACCGACGGCATGGAGCTGACCGACGCCGCGAACGCCGTGCGGGACAAGGTGCAGGGCAGCGACGGGCTGTCCGCATACCTGACCGGGCCGGCCGGGCTGCTGGCCGACCTCATCGCCGCGTTCGAGGGCATCGACTCGACGCTGCTGCTCGTCACCGGCGCGGTCGTGATCGTGATCCTGCTGCTGGTCTATCGCAGCCCGGTGCTGTGGATCTTCCCGCTGCTGTCGGTCGGCTTCGGCTACGCGCTGGCCGGCGGGCTCGTCTACCTGCTGGCGAACAAGGACGTGCTCACGCTCAACGGGCAGAGCCAGGGCATCCTCACCGTGCTGGTGTTCGGCGCCGGCACGGACTACGCGTTGCTGATCATCGCCCGGTTCCGGGAGGAGCTGCGCCGGCACGAGGACAAGTACGACGCGATGCGGGCGGCGCTGCGCGGGGCCGGCCCGGCGATCCTCGCCTCCGGTGTCACGGTCATCCTCGGCCTGCTCTGCCTGCTGTTCTCCGACCTGTCGTCGAACAAGAGCCTCGGCCCGGTCGCCGCGCTGGGCATCGCGGCGACGATGGCGGCGATGCTGACGCTGCTGCCGGCTCTGCTCGCGCTGGCCGGGCGGCGGGCGTTCTGGCCGTTCGTCCCGCGGTACGGGTCGGAGGCGACCGAGGCGCAGGGCTTCTGGGGCCGGGTGGCCCGGTTCGTCGGCCGGCACGCCCGCGCGGTCGCGGTGGTGGTGGTGCTGGTGCTGGTCGGGCTGTCGTTGGGGATCGGCCAGCTGCGGGTGAGCGGGCTCTCGCAGAGCGAGTCGTTCACCAAGACCCAGGAGTCGGTGACCGGCCAGCGGGCGCTGGAGCGGCACTTCCCGGCCGGCGTCGGCAGCCCGGCCGTGATCATCGCCCGGGAGGCGGCCGCGGACCAGGTGCTGTCGGTGGTGAAGCAGACGCCCGGCGTCTCGGACGCGGCGTTCCTGTCCGCCGGCGGGGGCGGTGGCGAGCCGTCCGGTTCGGCCGCGCCGCGGGTCGAGGGTGGGCTGGTCCAGATCGACGCGACGCTGGCCTCGGCGCCGGACTCGCGGGCCGCGGACGACACCGTGCGACAGCTGCGCTCGGCGGTGCACGCGATCCCGGGCGCGGACGCGAAGGTCGGCGGCTTCAGCGCGATCAACCTCGACGTCTCCGACGCGTCCGAGCGGGACCGGGTGGTGATCATCCCGATCGTGCTCGCGGTGATCCTCGTCGTGCTCGCGGTGCTGCTGCGGGCGCTGGTCGCGCCGCTGCTGCTGATCGTCACCGTGGTGCTGTCGTTCGCGGCGACGCTCGGGGTGTGCGCGCTGGTGTTCAACCACGTCTTCCACTTCGCCGGCGCCGACACGGCGTTCCCGCTGTTCGCGTTCGTGTTCCTGGTCGCGCTCGGGATCGACTACAACATCTTCCTGATGACCCGGGTGCGGGAGGAGACCCTGCACATCGGCACCCGGCCCGGCGTGCTGCGCGGCCTGGCCGTGACCGGCGGCGTGATCACCTCGGCCGGCGTGGTGCTGGCCGCGACGTTCTCCGTGCTCGGCGTGCTGCCGCTGGTGTTCCTGGCCGAGATCGGCTTCGCGGTCGCGTTCGGCGTGCTGCTCGACACGATCGTGGTGCGCTCGCTGCTGGTCCCGGCGCTGGTGTACGAGGTGGGCCGGCCGGTGTGGTGGCCGAGCCGGCTGGCCCGCCAGGACGAGCCCGACCCCGAGGAGATCCCGGCCGAGGTCCGGGTCTAGCCTCCGCCGCCGCCGGTGAGCAGTCGGGGCTCGATGACCTGCTCGATCGCCTTGCCGGTGTGGCCGCGCTCGACCCGGTAGGCCTTGGCACCGGGCCGGTCGGCGACCGCCTCGACCAGCTCGGTGCCGCGATAGTGCAGCCCGACGCCGTCGTCGGTGGCGAACCCGGCCGGCAGCACCTCGTCGGCGATCAGCTGCTGGTAGAGCGGTCGGCGCTGCTCCTCGGAGTCGTAGTGCACGCCGTTGGAGTACGGCAGCAGGGCGAGGCCGTTGGTGACCGGGCGCAGCTCGGGACCGAACGAGTCGGTCGTGCCGCCGACGTGCCAGCAGAGCGAGCCGGCCGATACCCCGCCGAGCACGACGCCGGCTTCCCACACCTCGCGGAAGATCTCGTCCCAGCCGTGCAGCCGCCAGATCGCCAGCAGGCCGGCCACGCTGCCCCCGCCGACCCAGACGACGTCCTGGGCGAGCAGGTGCGCGCGCACGTCGGCGACGGACGGCATCGGGAACGCGGCCAGGTTCGAGACCACGACGTCGCGGCCGATGAACGCGTCCTGCGTCGCATTGGCGAACAGCGGGTTGTCGCCGAGCGCGGTGCCGACGTAGCAGAACTTCGGCCGCTCAGGCTTGCCGGCCAGCTCGAAGGCGAACTCGATGATCGGCCCGACCGCGAGCCAGGTCCGCCGGTCCGGCCGGAAGCCGCCCGAGGTCGCCAGGATGTTCATTCCGCCTCCGTACGGTCCGGCGCTCCGGTTCCGCCTGCACGCTACCGATCGGCTACGGCCCGAGCGCCGGTGGCCCAGCGCAGCGCCTGCTCGACGGTCTCGTGCCGGAACCGGTAGCCGGTCTGCTGCAGCACCCGCGGCAGCACCCGCTGGCCGGCGACGATGCCGACGTCGGCGAACTCGCCGATCGCCAGGCGCAGCGCCACTCGCGGCACCGGCGGGAGCACCACCGGACGGTGCAGCACCCGGCCGAGCGCCTTGGTGAACTCGCGGTTGGTCACCGGCGCCGGGCCGGTCAGGTTGACCGGGCCGGCGATCCCGTCCGCGCCGAGCACGTGCCGGATCGCGCCGACCTCGTCGGCGAGCGAGATCCAGGACCACCACTGCCGGCCCGAACCGAGCGGGGCGGCGAGCCCGAGCCGGGCCAGCGGCCGCAGCCGGCCGAGCAGCCCGCCGCTGCCGCAGACGAGTCCGCTGCGCAGGTGGGCGACCCGGACCCCGGCCTCCTCGGCGGCCCGCGTCGCCGCCTCCCAGCGGAGGCAGACGTGCGCGAGGAAGTCGTGCCCGGCCGGGTCGGACTCGTCCACCGGGGCGTCGCCGGTGTCGCCGTACCAGCCGATCGCGGAGGCGGACAGCAGCGCCCGCGGTCGAGGGTCACGGGCGGCGACGGCGGCCATGGCGGTGCTCAGCGTCTCGGTGGCGTCGACCCGGCTGGCCAGCACGGCCCGCTTGCGCGCCGCGGTCCAGCGCCGGTCGCCGATGCCGACCCCGGCGAGGTTGACCACCGCGTCGACGCCGGCGAGCGCGGCCGGGTCGAGCCTGCGGGCGGCCGGGTCCCAGCGCAGCTCGCCCGGGCTGGCCGCGGGCCGGCGCACCAGCCGGAGCACGGCGTGGCCGTCGTCGCGCAGCGTCGGCAGCAGGGCTGAGCCGATCAGCCCGGAGGACCCGGTGACCGCGATCTTCACGGACCCGATCCTGCCCGGACGCGGCGGCGCCCGCGACCGGAGACGGTCGCGGGCGCCGGATGCCCTGCTATCAGCCCAGCCCGAGCTCGGACTCGAACGCGCCGGCCTCCAGCCGCTCCTTCACGGTGACCAGGAAGCGGGCCGCGTCGGCACCGTCGACCAGCCGGTGGTCGTAGGTCAGGGCCAGGTAGACCACCGACCGGACCGCGATGACCTCGCCGAGGTCCGCGTCGTCGACCACGACCGCCCGCTTCACGACCGCGCCGGTGCCGAGGATGCCGACCTGCGGCTGGTTGATGATCGGCGTGTCGAACAGGGCACCGCGGCTGCCGGTGTTGGTCAGCGTGAACGTGCCGCCGCCGAGCTCGTCCGGGCTGACCTTGTTGATCCGGGTGCGCTCGGCGAGGTCGGCGATCTTGCGGGCCATGCCGCCGAGGTTGAGGTCGCCGGCGTCGTGGATGACCGGCACCAGCAGCCCGCGGTCGGTGTCCACCGCGATGCCGAGGTGCTCGGCGTCGTGGTAGGTGATCGTCCCCGCCTCGGTGTCGATGGACGCGTTGACGTTCGGGTGCTGCTTGAGCGCCTCGACCGTGGCGACCGCGAAGAACGGCAGGAACGACAGCTTCACGCCCTCCCGCCGCTCGAACGTCGGCCTTGGCCAGCTGCCGCAGCCGGGCGATCCGGGTGACGTCCGCCTCGACGACCGTGGTCAGCTGCGCGCTGGTCTGCAGCGACTCGGTCATCCGCTTGGCGATGACCCCGCGCAGCCGGGACATCTTCTCCGTACGCCCGCGCAGCGGGGACGGCTCGACCCGCGGTGCCGCCGCGGCCGGCGCCTCGGCCGGCGCGGCCGCCGCGGCGGCACGGCCGTTGCTGGTGGCGGGCTCCGGCTCGGCCTGCGGCTGGGTCGCCTGGCGCGACCGGGCCGCCTCGAGCACGTCCTGCTTGCGGATCCGGCCGCCGACCCCGGTGCCGCGGATGCCGGCGAGGTCGACGTCGTGCTCGGCGGCGAGCTTGCGTACCAGCGGCGTCACGTACGCGCCGCCGGTCGCCTCGCCGTCCGGGCCCTGGTCGGCCGGCGGCGGCGCGGGCGCCGTCTGGGCCGCGGCCGGCTGCTGCGGGGAGGGCGGGGCGGCCGGCTGCTGCGGCGCCGGCGGGGCGGCCTGCTGCGCGACCGGAGCGGCCTGCTGTGCGACCGGGGCGGGCTGCGGCGGCGGGGCCTGCTCCGGCGGGGCCTGCTGGGCGGCCGGCTGCTGCGGCTCGGGCTCCGGCTCGGGCTCCGGCTCGGGCTGCTGCTGCGGCTCGGGCTCCGGGGCCTGCTGCGGCTCCGGCTGGGCCTGCTGCGGCGCCTCCGGGGCGGCCGAGTCGGGCGCCTGTTCCGGCGCCGGCTGACCCTGGGCGGGCGCTTCCGGTGCCGGCGCGGCACCGGAGCCGCCCTCGTCGATCACCGCAAGCTCGACGCCGACCTCGACGGTCTCGTCCTCGCCGACGCGGATCGAGGACAGCGTGCCGGACGCGGGCGCCGGGATCTCGGTGTCGACCTTGTCGGTGGACACCTCGAGCAGCGGCTCGTCGGCCTCGACCCGCTCGCCCTCCTTCTTGAGCCAGCGGGTGACGGTGCCCTCGGTGACGCTCTCGCCGAGACGTGGCATCGTGACGGAGACCGACATTGGTCAACGACTCCTTCGGTGTCGACAGGGGGCAGGGCCGGCGGACCGGGTCAGCTGTGGGTGTGCAGTGGCTTGCCGGCCAGCGCGAGGTGGGCCTCGCCCACTGCCTCGGACTGCGTCGGGTGGGCATGGATGAGCTGCGCGACCTCGCTGGGCAGCGCCTCCCAGTTGTAGATCAGCTGGGCCTCGGCCAGCAGCTCCCCGACCCGGCTGCCGACCATGTGCACGCCGACCACGGGACCGTCCTTCTCCTGGACCAGCTTGACCGCGCCCGCGGTCTTCAGGATCTGGCTCTTGCCGTTGGCGGCGAGGTCGAGGGTGAGCGTCTTGACCTGCTCCGCGCCGTACTTCTCGACGGCCTGGGCCTCGGTGAGCCCGACCGAGGCGACCTCGGGCTCGGAGTAGGTGACCCGGGGGACGCCGGCGTAGTCGATCGGCACCACCGGCAGCCCGCCGAGGCGCTCGGCGACGAGGATGCCCTCGCCGAAGCCGACGTGTGCGAGCTGCGGGGTCGGCGATCAGGTCGCCGACCGCCGAGATCGTGGGGACGTTGGTCTGGCAGTAGGCGTCGACCTTGACGAAGCCGCGGTCGACCGCGACACCGACCTCCTCGTAACCGAGGTCGGCCGAGACCGGGCCGCGGCCGACGGCCACCAGCAGCAGCTCGGCCTCCAGCGTCTCGCCGTTTTCCAGCGACACCCGGACGCCCTGGTCGGTGTGCTCCACCCCGGCGAAGCGCGCGCCGAGCTTGAAGGTGATGCCGCGGCGCCGGAACGCCCGCTCCAGCAGCTTGCAGCTGGTCTCGTCCTCCAGCGGGACCAGGTGCGGCAGCGCCTCGACGATCGTCACGTCGGAGCCGAAGGACTTCCAGATGCTGGCGAACTCGACCCCGATGACGCCGCCGCCGAGGACGATCACCGACGCCGGCACGCGGTCGAGCTTGAGCGCGTGGTCGCTGAACAGCACCCGGTCGCCGTCGACCTCGAGGCCGGGCAGCGTCCTGGCCGCCGACCCGGTGGCGAGCACGACGTGCTTGCCCGTGTAGGTCGTGTCGCCGACCTGGACGGCGGTGGGGGAGACGAGCCGCCCCTCGCCGCTGACGAACTGGATGCCGCGGCCCTTCACCAGCCCCTGCAGGCCCTTGTAGAGCCGGCTGACGACGCCCTCCTGGTATTTGCGGACGCCGGCCGCGTCGACGCCGTGCAGCGAGGCCTGCACGCCGAACTGCTCGCTCTCCCGGGCGAGGTCGGCGACCTCGCCGGCGTGCAGCAGCGCCTTGGTGGGGATGCAGCCGCGGTGCAGGCATGTGCCGCCCAGCTCCGCCTTGTCGATCAGCACGACGCTCATGTCGAGCTCTGCCGCACGCAGCGCGCACGCGTATCCACCGCTGCCGCCGCCCAGGATGACGAGGTCGACGTCGGTCTCAGCCACCGGGGTTCTCCTAGCTGTTCTCGCCGGACCGGAGGCGGTCGCCTCCCGATCTCTGCTTGAACCCATCTTGGCACTCGCGCAATCCCCGCCGCGAACCGGTCAGCCGCCGCCGGCGATGTCCTCCAGCGTCGCAAGAATGGCGCGCAGCGGGACTGCGGTCGCACCCTTGGGCGTGTATCCCCACGGCCGGCCGTTGTTGTACGCCGGGCCGGCCACGTCGATGTGTACCCACTCGACGCCCTCGGCAACGAACTCGCGCAGGAACACCCCGGCCACCAGCATCCCGGCGCTGCGGTCGCCGGCGACATTGGCGATGTCGGCCACCTTGGAGTCCAGCGCCGGGCGCAGGTAGCCGGGCAGCGGCATCGGCCACATGTCGTCGCCGACCCGCTCGCCGGCGGCAACTACCCGGGCCCGCAGCGCGTCGGTGCCCATCACCCCGGCCGTGCGGTCGCCGAGCGCGACCCGCTGGGCGCCGGTGAGCGTCGAGGTCTCGATGAGGTAGGCGGGGGAGTCCTCGCAGGCCCGCACGATCGCGTCGGCCAGGATCAGCCGGCCCTCGGCGTCGGTGTTGAGCACCTCGACCCGCTTGCCGCCGTACATGGTCAGCACGTCGGCCGGCCGGTACGCCGAGCCGCTGGGCAGGTTCTCCGCCATCGGCACGGTGGCGGTCACCTCGACCGGAAGGTCGAGGCCGGCGACCGCGGTCATCGCCGCGACGATCGCCGCCGCGCCGGCCATGTCGGCCTTCATCTGGTCCATGCCCGCCGACGGCTTGATCGAGATGCCGCCGGAGTCGAACGTGATCCCCTTGCCGACCAGGGCGACCCGCGGTCCGGTGCCGGCGTGCCTGATCCGGACCAGCCGGGGCGGGCGCTGGGAGCCGCCGCCGACGCCGAGCACGCCGCCGAAGCCGGCCGCCGCGAGCGCGTCCTCGTCGAGCACCTCGACCTCGAGGCCGGCGGCCAGGCAGGCCTCCTCGGCGCGCCGGGCGAACTCGGCCGGCGGCAGGTCGTTCGGCGGGGTGTTGACCAGGTCGCGGGCGAGCGCGGCGGCGGCGGCGACCACCCCGGCGCGGCGGCCGGCCGCGGCCAGCTCCTCGGCCTCGGGGTCGGGCACCAGCACCGTGACCAGTCCGGGTGGGGCGGTCTTGGCGCCGTCGCCGCTGCGGTACGCCCCGAACGCGTACGCGCCGAGCAGCGCGCCCTCGCCCGCCGCGGCGGCGAGCTCGGCGACCGCGCCGTCGCCGCCGGCGAGACCCAGCGTGCAGGCGACCCGAGCCTTGCCGCCGAGCGCGCGCACCGCCGCGCCGGCCGCCCGGGCCACCGCCTGCGGGGCGGGCGCCTGACCGTCGGCCGGCGCGGTGCCGAGGCCGGTCGCGACCACCACCGGCACCGGGGACGAGCCGGCGGCGGCAAGCTTGACCACGTCGTCCTCGTTGCCGGTCGCGCCGACGGCGGTGAGCGCCGCCAGCAGCCGCCCGTCGAGCGCGGCGTCGGCCGCGTCCGCGCCGGCCGCGAGCCGCACGCCGTCCGGCGTGGAGAACGTGCCGACGATCAGCGCGTCGGCCTCGAGGCCGTCGAGTTCCGGCAAGGCGAAGGTCAGTTCGGCCACGGTGCTCCGTCCGGTCAGAGGTCGGGGTGCGGCGGGCACCGCCGAGCCGCGGCAGGGCCTGCACCCTGCGCAGATGCTATGCCGTGCGTCCCCGATCGGAGCCGACCGGGGCGGCCCCGCCCGTGCCGCCGGGTGTGCCGCTGGGACACTGCGGCCATGACGACCGACCTGCTCCGCTCGCCCCTGCACGACCGGCACGTCGCACTCGGCGCGAAGCTGGCCGACTTCGGCGGCTGGGAGATGCCGATCGAGTACGGCCGCGTCCGGTGGCGGCGTGATCCGGGAGCACACCGCGGTCCGCACGGCGGTGGGCGTGTTCGACGTCTCGCACCTCGGCAAGGCACGGGTGCGCGGGGCCGGCGCGGCCGGGTTCGTCAACTCGGTGCTGACCAACGACCTCGGCCGGATCGGCCCGGGGCAGGCGCAGTACACGCTGTGCTGCGACGAGGCCTCCGGCGGCGTCGTCGACGACCTCATCGCCTAC
This sequence comes from uncultured Actinomycetota bacterium, assembly GCA_963728945.1. GTDB lineage: Bacteria > Actinomycetota > Actinomycetes > Mycobacteriales > CADCTP01 > CADCTP01. The sequence continues at coordinate 504,406 of CAVSMA010000002.1, forward strand.
CTGTTCGCCGACGACCACGTGTTCCTGGTGCCGAACGCGGCGAACACGGCCGAGGTGGTGCGCCGGCTGTCCGCGGCGGCGCCCGCCGGGGTCACGGTCACCGACGAGCATCGCGACTACGGCGTGCTCGCCGTGCAGGGACCGCGCTCGGCCCAGCTGCTGGCCCGGCTCGGACTCCCGTACGAACACGACTACATGAGCTACACGGTCTCCACCTGGAACGGCGACGAGCTCGTGGTCTGCCGGACCGGCTACACCGGCGAGCACGGGTACGAGCTGCTGCCGCCGGCCGGGCAGGCCGGTGCGCTCTGGGACGCGCTGCTGGCGGCGGGAGCCGACCTCGGCGTGCAGCCGTGCGGGCTCGGCGCCCGGGACACGCTCCGGACCGAGATGGGCTACCCGCTGCACGGGCAGGACCTGTCCCTGGAGATCACCCCGGTGCAGGCGCGGTCGGGCTGGGCGGTCGGTTGGAAGAAGCCGGCGTTCTGGGGCCGGCAGGCGTTGCTGGCCGAGCGGGAGCACGGCGCGGCCCGGCTGCTGTGGGGGATCGAGGCGCTCGAGCGCGGCATCCCGCGCCCGCACCAGTCGGTGCTCGCCGGCGACGCCGTGGTCGGGGAGGTCACCAGCGGGACGTTCTCGCCGACCCTGAAGAAGGGCATCGGCCTCGCCCTGCTCGCCACCGCGTCCGGGGTCGGCGAGGGCGACGAGGTCGTCGTCGACGTGCGCGGGCGGCCCGCGCCGGTGCGGGTGGTCAAGCCGCCCTTCGTGCCACCGCACGTCCGCTGACCCAGCGGCCGGCCCGCTGACCCGCGGCCTGCTGCCCGTGGGCCCGGGGGACCGCCGGCCCGCTGAACCGCGGCCCGCTGCCCCGGGGCCCCCGGGGACCATCGGCCTGCTGACCCGCGGCCCGCTGGCCCTGGGGCCCTGGGGACCGCCGGCCCGCTGGCCGGTTGCCCGCTAAACGGCCGGTTCGGCGGCCCCCGGCAGGCGGCTGGGCACGGTGGGTGCCGCGGCCGTCAGCCGGACGGGGGGATCCGCGGCAGGTTGGCGTCCTCGGCGGTCGAGGTCTCGGCGCAGGCACGGACGCCGGCCCGCAGCAGCGGCAGCACGGCCAGCGCGCCGGCACCCTCGCCGGCGTGGATGCCGAGGTCGAGCACCGGCTCCAGGCCGAGGAACCGCAGCGCGATCGTCTGCGCGGGCTCGCCGGTGCGGTGCGCCGCCCGCCACCACGCGGCCGCGGCCGGCGCGATCGCGTGCGCGACGAGCGCCGCTGCGGCGGACAGCACGCCGTCGAGCAGCACCGGCGTGCGCCGTACCGCGGCCTCGATGAGGAAGCCGGTCATCGCGGCGACGTCGGCACCGCCGCCGACCGCGAGCAGCGCCATCGGGTCGGCCGCGAACGGCCGCGCCCGGCGCCGGCCGTCGCGGATCGCGACCACCTTGTGCATCCAGGCCCGGTCGTCGATGCCGGAGCCGCGGCCGATGACCTTGACCGGCTCCGAGTCGGTGAGCGCGGCGACGAGCACCGCGGCCACCGTGCTGCCGGCGACCCCGAGCTCGCCCGGGATCAGCAGGTCGGCGCCGCCGTCGACCTCCTCGTCGGCGATCGCGATGCCGTTGCGGAAGGCGGTCTGCGCCTCGGCCAGGGTGAGCGCGTCCTCCTGGTCGATCCGCCCGCTGCCGCGGCGGACCTTGTAGGTCTGCAGCTCCTCCGGGGTGCTCGCGTCGACCGAGAGGTCGAGCAGCCGGCTGCTGGCGCCGACCGTGCGGGCCAGCGAGCTGACCGCGGAACCACCCGCGTTCGCGAGCTGGAACATCCACGCGGTGGCCTCGGGCGGGTACGCCGAGACGCCCGCGTACGCGATGCCGTGCTCGCCGGCGAACACCACGACCCGGGCGCGGTCGGGGTCCCGCGGCGGTGCCGAGCCCTGCGCGCCGGCCAGCCAGACGGTCAGCTCGTCGAGCCGGCCGAGCGCGTCCGGCGAGCGGGCCAGCGAGTCGAGCCGCCGCCTGGTCGCGGCCGAGGCCTCGGCATCGAGCGGCTGGACGAGGGCAGCCAGCGCGTCCAGGTCGAGCTCTGCGGTCACGGGGTCCCTCCGTCGATGCCGGCCGGCGACGCTACCCGACCATCCTCCGACGCCGGCCAGGGCGGGCCGGGAGTGGGCCAGGATCGGCAGGTAGCCTGCCGGGCGTGACGTGGAAGTGGCGCTACGAGGACGCCGACGGCCGGCCGCTGCCGCCGCCGGACGGCGACGAGACCTTCGGCGCGAAGGGCGACGCCGAGTCCTGGCTGGGCGAGACCTGGCGCGACCTGCTCGACGCCGGTGTCACCCAGGTCGTGCTCGTCGAGGGCGACCGCGTCGAATACTCGATGCCCCTCACCCCGGCCGAGGGCTGACCCCGGCCGGCGCGAGGAAGGCACTGGTGCGGGGCACTAGTCCCCGGTGCGGGCCGGGTCGCGCTCGACGATGTCGCCGAGCGCCTGGTCGATGCGGGTCATGACCGCCGGCTCCAGCCGCACGCCGGAGGCCTTGGCGTTCTCGATCACCTGGTCCGGCCGGCTGGCACCGATGATCGCGGCCGAGACATTCGGGTTCTGCAGCACCCAGGCCACCGCGAGCTGCGCCATCGACAGCCCGCACTCGTCGGCGATCGGCCTGAGCGCCTGCACCCGGGTGAGCACCTCGTCGGTGAGCATCCGCCGGATGAAGTTGGCGCCGCCCTTCTCGTCGGTGGCCCGGGAGCCGGCCGGCGGCGCCGCCCCCGGCTGGTACTTGCCGGTCAGCACGCCCTGCCCGATCGGCGAGAACACCAGCTGGCTCATGCCCTCCCGCTCGCAGGTCGGCACCACCTCGGCCTCGATGACCCGCCAGAGCATCGAGTACTGCGGCTGGTTGGAGATCAGCGGCACCCGCAGCTCGCGGGCCAGCTCCGCGGCGGCCGCGATCTGCTCGGCCCGCCACTCGGAGACGCCGACGTAGAGGACCTTGCCCTGCCGGACCAGGTCCGCGTACGCCAGCATCGTCTCCTCCAGCGGCGTGCTCCGGTCGTACCGGTGGGCCTGGTAGAGGTCGACGTAGTCGGTGCCGAGCCGGCGCAGCGAGGCGTGGCAGCTCTCGATCAGGTGCTTTCGGCCGAGCCCGCGGTCGTTCTGCCCCGGCCCGGTCGGCCAGTAGGCCTTGGTGAACAGCTCGTAGCTCTCCCGCCGCACCCCGGACAGCGCCCGGCCGAGAACCGACTCGGCCCTGGTCCTGGCGTACACGTCCGCGGTGTCGAAGGTGGTGATGCCGGAGTCCAGGGCGGCTTGGACGGAGGCTTTCGCCGCGTCCTCCTCGACCTGGCTGCCGTGGGTGATCCAGTTGCCGTAGGCGATCTCGGAGACGGTCAGGCCGCTGCGGCCCAGTCGACGGAATTCCACGGAGGCGAGCCTAGTGAAGGCCCGGACGGACCCTGGTGCCGCGCGTCAGAAGTCCTCGCACCGCCCGAAACCTCTGCCGCGGGATCCTAGATCGCGTCGCCGACCTCGACCGCCGGCTTCGGTATCCGCCAGCGGCGGATCATCGTCGCTCTGGTCGCGCCGTAGAAGATCAGCCGGCCGAGCGGCTCCTTCGAGTCGGGGAAGCGCTCGCGCATGAGCTTGCGGATCCGCAGGCCGATCAAGGCCGAGTCGACGATCAGCAGGATCAGCACGGTCAGCCACAGCGCCGTGATCGCGGCCTTGATCTGCACGCTCGGGATGAGCAGGCCGGCGAAGTAGACGACCGCGGAGACCAGGAACAGCACGCCGGCGTTGCGGCGCGAGTCGACGATGTTGCGGACCATCCGGCGTTCCGGGCCCTGGTCGCGCGGCGGCAGGTAGCGCTCGTCGCCGGCGCGCAACCCTTCGCGCGCCTCGGACCGCCGGTCCGTGCCCTGCTCGCGCATCCGCCGGACGGCCTCGCGCCGGGTCTTCGGCGGCGGCGCGACCGGGCCGGTGCGGCGCCGCTGCGCCTCCCGCCGGCGCGGGGTGGGCCGGCCCTTGCCGCTCGGCCGGCCCGGGGCAGCGGCGTCCGCGGCGACCTGCTGGTCCGGGTCGACCTCGGCCGGAGTCTCGCTCCGGCGCCGCAGCAGCCTCACGCCGACGAGCCTAGTGCAGCGCGGCAACCTGGCCCGGGCCGGGAAGCGGTGCCGGGTTCAGGGCAGCGCGAGCATCTGGTCCAGGGCGGTGCGGGCGTGGCCGGCGGTCTCCGGATCGACGGTGATGCGGTTGACCACCTCGCCGGCCGCGAGCGACTCCAGCGAGCGGACCAGGTGCGGCAGGTCGATCCGGTTCATCGTCGAGCAGTAGCAGACCGTCTTCTCCAGGAACACCACGGTCTTGTCCGGGTGCCGCTTCGCCAGCCGCTGTACGAGGTTGAGCTCGGTGCCGACGGCGAACGCGGAGCCGGGCGGGGCCGCGTCGACGGTGCGGATGATGTATTCCGTCGAGCCGACCAGGTCGGCGGCGGTGACCACCTCGTGCCGGCACTCCGGGTGCACGATCACCCGCACGCCGGGGATGCGCGCCCGCACGTCGTCGACGGCCTCCCGGCGGAACCGGCCGTGCACCGAGCAGTGCCCGCGCCAGAGGATCATCCGGGCGGCCCGCAGCGCGTCCGCGGACACCCCGCCACCCGGCTTGTGCGGGTCGAAGACCACGCAGTCGTCCAGCGACATGCCGAGCTCCAGCACCGCGGTGTTGCGGCCGAGGTGCTGGTCGGGCAGGAACAGCACCTTCGCCGCGCCGCGGTCGCCGAAGGCCCAGTCCAGCGCCCGGCGTGCGTTCGACGAGGTGCAGACCGTGCCGCGGTGCCGGCCGGTGAAGCCCTTGATCGCCGCCGACGAGTTCATGTACGTGACCGGCACGGTCGCGTCGGCCACGCCGGCGTCCTCGAGGACCTCCCAAGCGTCCTCGACCTGGTCGAAGGTCGCCATGTCGGCCATCGAGCAGCCGGCGGCGAGGTCGGGCAGCACGACCTGCTGCGCGTGCGAGGTGAGGATGTCGGCGCTCTCGGCCATGAAGTGCACGCCGCAGAACACGACGTACTCGGCGTCCGGCCGGGCCGCCGCCTGCTGCGCGAGCTTGAACGAGTCGCCGGTCACGTCGGCGAACTGGATGACCTCCTCGCGCTGGTAGTGGTGGCCGAGCACGAACGCCCGCTCGCCCAGGGCGGCCCGGGCCGCCCTGGCCCGCTCGACCAGCTCGGGGTCGGAGGCGTCGGGCAGCGCGCCGGGACAGTCGACGCCGCGCTCGGAGTCGGGGTCGGATCCGCGGCCGAGCAGCAGCAGCGCGAGTGGCGTCGGCGTCACGCCGGCCGGCAGGTCGAGGTCCGTGGTCATCTGGCCATCCTCTCCGTCACCTCCTCACGGTGCGCGCTGTTTCCCGATTCCTCAAAGAGACCTTTGACACCCTCGAACGTCAAAGATAGCTTTGACATCGTGCGGATCACCGACCCCATGACCGTCCGGGCGCTGGCCCACCCGCTGCGGCTCGATCTCCTCGAGGTGCTGGTCACGCTCGGACCGTCGACGGCGGCCCGGTGCGGGCGGCATCTCGGGGTGAGCCAGGCGAGCTGTTCGTTCCACCTCCGGCAGCTGGCCAAGTACGGGTTCGTCGAGGAGGCGGCGGGCGGCCGGGACCGGCGCGAGCGGGTCTGGCAGCTGACCGACGTCGAGCAGAGCTGGCGCAGCGGCCCGGCGACCGACCAGCTCGACCGGGTCTTCGCCCAGCGCGAGGCCGACCGGGTGCTCGGCTGGACCGCCCGGCGGGCCGCCGAGCCGGCGCACTGGCAGGACGCGGCGTTCCTGGGCGGCGCGAGCCTGCCGGTCACCGCCGGCGAGCTGCTGGAGATCCGGCAGCAGCTGTGGTCCGTGCTCGAGCCGTACGTGACCCGGGTGGCCGACGGCGCCTCCCGGCCGGAGGGGGCCCGATTCGTCCGGCTGTTGCTGGCCGGCACCCCGATCGGAGAGACCGATGCTGAGGACTGAGTGGACGACCGTGGGGGAGCTGCGGGCGCTGGTGCACGTGCCGGACGAGCCGGTCGCCGCGCTGGTGCTGGTCGACGGCTCCGGCGAAGGCTGCTGCGACGACTGGGGCGGCTGGGCCGAGCGGATCGCCGAGCTCGGTGCGGTCGTGCTCACGCACGACCGGCCCGGCTGCGGCGGCTCGCCGGGCAACTGGCTGACCCTGACGCTCGACGACCGGGCGGCCGAGGAGCGGGAGGCGCTGGCACGGTCTGTTCGTCGCCGACCCCGAGCCCGGCGTGGACCGGACCAGCCAGCTCGCGCCGGGCTTCCTGCCGATGTTGGGGGGTTTCCTGCGCGCCGTGGGATGACACACTGCGCGCGTGCGAGTCGTGGTGGCGCCGGACGCCTTCGACGGGACGCTGACGGCGGTCGAGGCCGCGGAGGCGATGCGGGCGGGCTGGAACCAGGTGGCGCCGGACGACGAGCTCGTCCTGCTGCCGATGTCCGACGGCGGCCCCGGGTTCGTGGACGTGCTGTCCACGGTGCTGGACGGGCAGACCGTGCCGGTGCAGACCACCGACCCGCTGGGCCGGCCTGCGGTCGGCGCGGTGCTGGTCGTCGGTGACACGGCCTACATCGAGTCGGCCCAGGCCTGCGGCCTGCAGCTGCTCACCGCGGCCGAGCGGAACCCGCTGGTGACCAGCACGTTCGGGCTCGGCGCGCTGCTCACGGCGGCAGTCGAGTGCGGCGCCCGGACGCTGGTCGTCGGCCTGGGCGGGTCGGCCACCAACGACGCCGGCATGGGCATGCTGACCGCGCTCGGCATCACCCCGCTGGACGCCGCCGGCGCCGCCCTCCCGTACGGCGGGCTCGCGCTGGCCGACCTCGCCAAGCTCGACGGCGCGGCCCAACTGCGTGGCGCGGCGATCGTCGCGGCCACCGACGTGGACAACCCGCTGTGCGGGCCGCACGGCGCGACCGCGGTGTACGGCCCCAAGAAGGGCCTGCGACCGGAGGACCGGGACCGGCTCGACGCCGCGCTGGCCCAGTGGGCCGAGGTGGCCGAGCGGGACGTCCCGGGCGCGCCGGCCGGACTGATCGACCTGCCCGGCGCCGGTGCGGCCGGCGGGCTCGGTGCGGCGCTGCTCGCGCTCGGCGGCACCCGGCGGTCCGGCGGCGAGATCATCTTCGCCGCGGTGGACCTGCCGGCGGCGCTGGCCGAGGCCGACCTGGTGCTCACCGGCGAGGGCTCGTTCGACTTCCAGTCCGTACGGGGGAAGGTCGCCGGCGGGGTGGCAGCCCTCGCCACCGAGCACGGCGTGCCCTGCGTGGTGCTCGCCGGACAGGTCTCGCTCGGCCGGCAGCAGGCGGCGGCCGCCGGGGTCGAGGCGGCGTACTCGGTCGTCGAGCAGGCCGGTTCGGTCGAGGCCGCGATGGAACGCCCCGGCGACCGGCTGACCGAGCTCGCCGCCCGCGTCGCCCGGGAGTGGAGCCGGCGGGTGTGAGCCGGCCGACACCCCGGACCGGGTCGGTCCGCCGGCGGATTGCGGACGTACGATGGGGAAGACCGGAGAGCGGGCGACTGTTGGCCCCGCTGAAGGCGACCCGAGCGAGTGGGAGTGACCGTGTCCCTGGAGACGACGACCGAGGCCCAGAAGTCCGTGGTCCTCACCGACGGCGCGGCGGCCAAGGTCAAGGCGCTGTTGGACCAGGAAGGCCGTGACGACCTGCGGCTTCGCATCGCCGTGCAGCCGGGCGGGTGCTCCGGCCTGCGCTACTCGCTGTTCTTCGACGAGCGGTCCATCGACGGCGACCAGGTCACCGACTTCAACGGGGTCGGGGTCGTGGTCGACCGGATGAGCGTGCCCTACCTCATGGGCGCGACGATCGACTTCGTCGACACCATCGAGCGGCAGGGCTTCACCATCGACAACCCCAACGCGCAGAGCTCCTGCGCCTGCGGCGACTCGTTCAGCTAGGCCGGCGACCTCCTGCGAGCCGCGCCCGGACCGGTCCGGGCGCGGCTCGCGGCGTTCCCGGGTGGGTCCGCGTACCGCCTGCTCGGTAGTCTTGGCCCGGCCGCTTTCGGTGTGGCCCGAGAGTCCCCTCCCACCCCCGAGGACCGCTGTGCCCATCGCCGTCACCGGCTCGATCGCCGCCGACCACCTCATGCACTTCCCCGGCAAGTTCTCCGAGCAGCTGCTGCCCGAGCACCTGCACAAGGTGTCGCTGTCGTTCCTGGTGGACGACCTCGTGATCCGCCGCGGCGGCATCGGTGCCAACATCGCGTACGGGTTGGGTCAGCTCGGGCTGCGGCCGGTGCTGGTCGGCGCGGCCGGGCGGGACTTCGCCGACTACCGGTCCTGGCTGGAGCGGCACAACGTCGACTGCGACTCGGTGTTGATCAGCGAGACCGCGCACACCGCCCGGTTCGTGTGCACGACCGACGACGAGCAGTGCCAGATCGCGTCGTTCTACCCGGGTGCGATGTCCGAGGCCCGGCTGATCGAGCTCGCCCCGGTCGCCGCCCGCGTCGGCGGGTTCGACGTGGTCTGCATCGCGCCGGACGACCCGCAGGCGATGCTGCGGCACACCGACGAGTGCCGGGACCGCGGCTACCCGTTCGCGGCCGACCCGTCCCAGCAGATGGCGCTGATGGGCGGCGAGGACATCAAGACGCTGGTCGACGGCGCGACCTACCTGTTCACCAACGAGTACGAGAAGGCGCTGCTGGAGCAGAAGACCGGCTGGAGCGACGCCGAGGTGCTCAAGCGGGTCCGCACCAGGGTCACCACCCACGGGGCGGACGGCATCCGGATCGAGTCCCAGGGCGCGGCGCCGCTGGAGATCCCGGTGGTGCCGCCGCGGGAGATCGTGGATCCGACCGGCGTCGGCGACGGGTTCCGCTCGGGATTCCTCGGCGCGACCTCCTGGGGTCTGAGCCCGCAGCGGTCGGCGCAGGTCGGGGCCACGCTGGCGACGCTGGTGCTGGAGGCCGACGGACCGCAGGAGTACGCGGTGGTGCCGGCTGAGTTCACCGCCAGGCTCGGCGAGGTGTACGGGCCCGACGCCGCCGCTGACGTCGCCGCCCACCTCCCCGCCTGACCCTCCACCGCGGCGCCGCCAGGAGCCGGCGCGGCCGCGGGCCGGAGCCTGAGCGGCGCCGGAGCCTGAGCGGCGCCGCCGAGGGTCAGCCGCCGCGGAGGGTCAGAGGGCGACCGGGTAGACGGTGGCGGGGATCTCCGGGGTGATCCGGCGTTCCACGAAGATCCCGTGCCAGATCATGAACACCAGCAGCGTCCACAGCTTGCGGCTGTAGTCGTGCGGTCCGGCCCGGTGGTCGTCGAGCATCCGCAGCACCGCCGCCCGGTCGAGCAGGTACTCGGTGCCGCTGGCCTCGATCACGTCCCGGGCCCAGTCGTACATCTCGTCCTTGAGCCAGTGCCGGATCGGCACCGGGAAGCCGAGCTTGCGCCGCTCCAGCACGTGCGGCGGGACCACCTCGGCCAGCGCCCGGCGCAGCGCCACCTTGGTCTGTTCCCGGGTCACCCGCGCGTCTATCGGCAGCGTCGAGGCGACCCGGAACACCTCAGGGTCGAGGAACGGCACCCGCAGCTCCAGCGAGTTGGCCATCGTCATCTTGTCGGCCTTGACCAGGATGTCGCCGCGCAGCCAGGTGAAAAGGTCGACGTACTGCATGCGGGTCACGTCGTCGGCCCCGGCGATCCGCGCGTAGAGCGGGTCGGTGACGTCCCGGAACGACACGCTCGGGTCGCGGGTGCGCAGGAAGCCGAGCTCGTCGTCGCGGAAGATGCGGGCGTTGCCGTAGTAGCGCTCCTCCAGCGGGATCGAGCCGCGGCGCAGCAGGTCCTTGCCGCGCACGCCCTCCGGCAGCCGCCGGCCGACGGCGCCCAGCGCGTGCCGCACGCCGCCGGGCAGCGAGGTCAGGGCCCGCAGCGACAGCGGCTCCCGGTAGATGTTGTAGCCGCCGAACAGCTCGTCCGCGCCCTCACCGGACAGCACGACCTTGACGTGCTTGCGCGCCTCGCGGGCGACGAAGTAGAGCGGGACCAGTGCGGGGTCGGCCACCGGGTCGTCCAGATACCAGACGATCAACGGCAGCGTGTCCATCATCTCCTGCGGGGACACGGTCTTGACCACGTGCCGGACCCCGATCGCCGCCGCCGACTCGGCCGCCACGTCGACCTCGGAGTAGCCGGCCCGCTGGAACCCGGTGGTGAACGTGATCAGGTCGGGGTTGTGCTGCTTGGCCAGCGCCGCGATGGCGGTCGAGTCGATGCCGCCGGACAGGAACGAGCCGACCGTGACGTCGGCACGCATGTGCTTGGCGACCGAGTCCTCCATCACCTCGCGGACCTGGCGGTAGAGCCGCTCGGCGTCGTCCACTCGGGCGATCGGGAAGGTGGGCTCGAAGTAGCGCCAGCTCTCGACCGGGCCGCCGGGCCGCTGGCGGAACGCGGTGCCGCTCTCGATCCGGGTGATGCCGGCGTGCATGCTGGCCGGCTCGGGGACGTACTGCAGGGTCAGGTAGTGCTGCAGCGAGCGGGTGTCCAGCTCGGCGCCGTTGCCTCCCGGGCCCTGCGCCAGCGCGAGCAGTGACTTCTTCTCCGACCCGAAGAACGTGCCGCGCGAGTCGGTCATCGTGAACAGCGGCTTGATCCCGAACCAGTCCCGCGCGCCGAACAGCACCCGGTCCTGGCTGTCCCAGATCAGGAACGCGAACATGCCGCGGAGCCGGGACACGCACTGCTCGCCCCAGTGCTTGTACGCGGCCAGGATCACCTCACTGTCCCCGTCGGTGGCGAAGCCCGCCTCGTGCTCGCGGATCAGCTGCTCGCGCAGCTCCAGGTAGTTGTAGATTTCGCCGTTGAACAGCAGCCAGTAGCGCCCGTCGTCGTACGGCAGGGGCTGGTGGCTCTTGTCCAGGTCGATGATCGACAGCCGGCGGAAGCCGAGCACCACGTCGTCGTCGTTGAGCGTGCCGCCCTCGTCCGGGCCGCGGTGCCGGCACAGGTCGAGCGCGGCCGCGAGATCGTCGCGGACCTCTTTCGCGGTGCCGTCGTTGCTGAGGAAGCCGAGCAGGCCGCACACGGGGTGGCTCTCCGATCGTCGGGGTACCGCAGCGGCTCAGTATTCCAGCAGCCACTCATCCCACGCGCCGACCGGCCGGAAGCCGATCCGCAGGTATACCCCGGTCGACGTCGGGTTGCCGAGGTCGGCGAACAGGACGACGCGGCCGCGCTCGGCCAGCCGGGCCGCGACGGTGGCGGTGGCGGCGGCCGCGTACCCCCGTCGGCGGTGTTCGGGTGGCGTCCAGACCGGCCCGATCCGGCTCACCCCCGCGACGGTCGGCGAGTGCCCGACCATGCAGACCGGCGTGCCGTCCACCGCCCACAACCAGACCCGGCGCTGCGCGATGACCCGTCGTGACCGCTCGACGTCGCGCTGGGTCCCCGCGCCGGTCTCGGTCTCGAAGTCGACCACCCAGGTCGAGCAGAGCTCCGCGTCGCCGTCCTCGGCCAGGCGCGGTCCGCCGGCCGGTCGCGGCGGCTCGACCGGCTCGGTCAGCTCGTACAGGAGATCGTGCCGGTTCAGCCGGGGCGTCGCCCCTGTCCGTTGCGCGTACGCGGTGGCGAACTCGCCGACCTGCTCGGCCGGTCCCACCGCCTCGGGCAGGTCAGCCGGCGCGACGTCGACCAGGCCGCGGACGGCGCCGGCGGGGAACCTCGACAGCAGCAGGCCGCGCGGCGGGGTGCGCAGCGCCACGGCGGCGACCGCGTCGGACCCGTCCGGCAGCCAGGCCAGCCACGGATCGTCGCCGCGGACGGTTCCGTCCCGGTGGCTGACGAGGACGGTGGACGCCACCGAGTTCCAGGCCGGGTCGCGGCCCAGCCACGGCAGGACGCGCTCGGCGTACGCGTCGATGTCCTTCTCGACCACCCATCCCATGCGTCAAGCGTGGGTGCCGGGACCAAGCGATTTAGCGACGCCGGCGCACGGTGTAGACCGGTACGCCGTCGGGCCCGGCCTCCTCGCCGACGTACTCGTGGCCGCGCATCCGGCACCATGCCTGGACATCCAGGCGGGCGGCCGGGTCGTCGGCGGCCACCGCGACCAGCTCGCCGACCGGGACGTCGCCGATGTGCCGGGCCAGCGCGATGATCGGCAGCGGGCAGCGGCGGCCGCGCTGGTCGAGGGTGATCACAGGCCCTCCAGCCCCGTGCGGAGGTCGGCGACGATCCCGGGCAGTACGGCGAGGAACCGGTCGACGTCAGCCTCGGTCGTGTCGCGGTGAAGCGAGACGCGCACGTTGCCGTGCGAGAGCACACCCATCGCCTCCAGCACGTGCGATGGGGTCAACGTCGACGAGGTGCACGACGATCCACTGGAGACGGCGAAACCGCGCCGGTCCAGCTCGTGCAGCAGCGCCTCGCCGTCGACGTACAGGCAGGAGAACGTGACCAGGTGCGGCAGCCGGCCCGTGCCCGGCCCGACCACCTCGACGTCCGGCACCCGGGCGGCGACCTCGGCCCGGATCCGGTCGACCAGCGCGGACAGCCGTGCGTTCTCGGCGGCCGCCTCGGCGCGCAGGGCCCGCAGCGCGGCCGCGGCGGCGGCCGCGGCCGGCACGTTCTGGAAGCCGGGTACGCGGCCGCGCTCCCGCTCGTCGGCCGGCAGTGGGCTGCGCCAGCGGGTGCCGGTGCGGACCGCGAGCACGCCGACCCCGGGCGGACCGCCCCACTTGTGCGCGCTGGCCGACAGCAGCGACCAACCGGCGGGGACCGGGAGCCGGCCGGCCGACTGGGCCGCGTCGGTGTGCAGCGGAACGCCGAGATCACGGCAGGCCGCGGCCACCTCGGCCACCGGTTGCAGCGTGCCGACCTCGTGGTTGGCGGTCATCAGGCTAGCCAGCGCGGCACCGTCCGCCGCCGCACCGAACGCGGCGACGTCCACCCGCCCGTCGCGGTCCACCGGCACGCTGACCGCCTCGCCACCGGCCGCGACGTGCCGTTCGGCGGCGTGCAGCACGCAGGAGTGCTCGACGGCGGAATGCACGAGCCTGGTGCCGGCGCGGCGACGGCCGGCCAGGCCGCCGAGGATCGCCAGGTGGGCGGCCTGGGTGCCGGACGCGCAGAAGGCCAGCTCGTCCGGGCGGGCGCCGAGCACCTCGGCGATCTCCTCCCGGGCGCCGTCGAGCAGCAGCGCCGACCGGCGGCCGGCGCCGTACAGCTTGGCCGGGTCGGCCCAGCCGTCCGCGACCGCGGCGGTCAGCGCCGCGGCCGCGGCCGGGTGCAACGGCACCCCCGCCGCCGCGTCCAGATACACGCTGCCCACGCCCCGATCCTCCCGCCCCGACCCCACCGACACACACCCGCGGCAGGTCCGGACCGGGGGACGGGGAACGGTGGAGGCACGCCGGACCCCCGGCGGGCCAGGGCGGGAAGCGGCTAGTAGTCTTCGCAAGACCTGGGAAGTTCCGGGTGCACGACAGTCGGTGCAGGTAGGCGGCGAAGGGGCGGGCTCGTGGGTCGCGGTCGTTCCGGGCGGGTCGCACGGATGTCCGTGGGCGTGGTAGCGCTCATGATCTCGCTCAGCGCGTGCTCCACGGAGCAGTGGGAGAAGGCGTTCGGGTTCGGGTGGCCGCTGGGCATCACCACCCAGGCGCGCGCCACCCGCGGCCTGTGGACCTGGTCGGCCGTCGCCGCGCTCGCGGTCGGCGCGCTGGTCTGGGGCCTCATCTTCTGGGCCTGCATCGCCTACCGCCGGCGCGACTCCGAGCTGCCCAGGCAGACCAAATACAACCTGCCGATCGAGGCGCTCTACACGGTGGTGCCGTTCATCACCGTCGCGGTGCTGTTCTATTACACCGTCGTCACCGAGAACATCGTCACCACCACCGCTCCGAAGGCCGACACCACCGTCTCGGTCACCGCGTTCAAGTGGAACTGGCAGTTCACCTACGACCAGGTCCGCGACCCGCGCGCGGGCCAGCCGGTCTACACGGTCGGCTCGGCCACCGAGATCCCGGTGCTGGTCGTCCCGGTCAACGAGAACGTGCGGTTCGTGGTCAGCTCCAACGACGTGGTCCACTCGTTCTGGGTGCCCGAGACGCTGTTCAAGCGCGACGTCTTCCCGGCTCCGACGAAGAACCAGAACAACGTCTTCCAGATGCGGCCCGAGGTCGAGGGCACCTACGTCGGGCGCTGCGCTGAGCTCTGCGGCACCTACCACTCCCAGATGAACTTCGAGATGCGGGTCGTCTCCGCGTCCGACTTCCAGCGTTACCTGCAGGCGCTGGCCTCGTTCGGCAACGCCGACGTGGACCGGCAGGCCAAGGCGCTCAGCGCGATCGGGCAGCCGGCGCAAGCGACCACCACGCACCCGTTCGACACCGACCGGACGTTGCGCGCACCGTCCGATCCGCAGGCCGACAACAACTGAGGAGGGACCGATGCGCACCGAGTTCCGGCTGTTCGCGGTCCTCTGCGGGCTGTTCGTCGCCTTCGCGACCATGTACGGCATCTGGACCTGGGTGGAGGACGGCCGGGTCGAGGTGGCCGGCGTCACCGCGCTGGTCCTGACCGCGGGGCTGTCGCTGATCGTCGGCAGCTACTTCTGGTTCGTCTCCCGCCGGATCGACCCGCGGCCGGAGGACCGGCTCGACGCCGACATCGCCGAGGGCGCGGGCGAGCTCGGCTTCTTCAGCCCGGGCAGCTACTGGCCCGTCGGGATCGCGCTCGCGGCGACGATCGCCGGCCTCGGGCTCGCCTTCACCGAATACTGGCTGCTCGCGCTCGGCATCGTCGGCGTGCTGTTCACCGCCGGCGGCCTGCTGTTCGAGTACTACACGCGCGGGCACACCTCGCCCACCTTCTAGTCCCCGCGTCAGAAGTCCTCGTACCTGCCCAGCGCGGAACCTCTGACGGGGGACGCCAGGTCCGGCGCGGCATGCTGCAGGCCGCTGACCTTGCCGGCGCTGGGCACCCCGCGGCTTCTCCGGCCCGTGTCCTGCTAGGAGTACCTCGGCGTCGCGGCGGGGGACAGGCGCGCGGGAGGCCACCGTGCGGACGGTGCCCACCGCGACGCCGATGTCCCGGCCGGAGCCGGCCGCCGAGGCAGCTGGTCGCCCGTAGCTGGCCGAGCGGCTGCTGTCCGGGTGGGGCGCGGTGCGCAAACCGGTGGCCGCTCGCGACCTACTCCGGGCACCCCACTCCAGCTCGCGACCTACTCCGGGCACCCCACTCCAGCTCACCGGGACTCCCGGACCGGACCCTCACGAGCGGCCGGTAGGCGGCGGCCGGCCGCCGGAACGACGTGCGGGCGACCCGGTCACCGTCACCCTCGACCTGCGGCCTCGACGTCCTGACCGGCCGTCGCCTGGGTCGACCGAACGGGTGGTGTCGGAGGTGGGAAAGGGTGAGGCTCCGCCTGCGGGTGCCGGCGGGGCCTCGTTGTCGGTGTCGGATCAGTCGGGGTTCTTGGGGCGTCCGGCCAGCTGGGCGGCCTCCTGATCGGTCTCGCCTGCCTCGGTGCCGAGGTCGGGCGCCTCGCCCGGGTCCGGCACCTGCTTGAAGAAGCCGATCGCCTTCCGGCCCGGGTTGGTGATCCGGTTCATCCGCTTCGGCACCGGCGCGCCGGCGTATTCGAGCTCGCCGTGGCCGTGCTCGTCGACCGGGCCGAGCGGCTGGTGCACCTCGATGAACTCACCGGACGGCAGCCGTTTGATGATGCCGGTCTCGACGCCGTGCTCGAGGATCTCGCGGTCGTGCCGCTGCAGGCCGAGGCAGAGCAGGTAGGTCGCCGAGTAGGCCACCGGTGGTAGGACGATCAGCGAGATCCGGCCGATCCATGTCATCGCGTTGAGGCTGATGTCGAACTTGTCCGCGATGATGTCGTTGCCGCCGGAGATCAGCAGCACGAAGTAGAACGCCAGCGCCATCGCGCCGAGCGACGTCCGCACCGGCACGTCCCGCGGTCGCTGCAACAGATGGTGCAGCGATCTGTCCTTCGTCATCCGCGCTTCGATGAACGGGTACAAGGCGAGCAGGGTGAACAAGATCCCTGGTAGCACGACTGTCGGCCAGATGAGCGGCGAGATCGTGTAGTTCCAGAACCTGATCTCCCAGGCCGGGAAGATACGGGTCGAGCCGTCCAGGAAGCCCATGTACCAGTCGGGCTGCGAACCGGAGCTGACCTGGGCCGGGTTGTACGGCCCGTACAGCCAGATCGGGTTGATCTGGAACAGCCCGGCCAGCGCGGCGGTCACCCCGAAGACGAGGAAGAAGAACCCGCCGCCCTTCGCCCCGTACAGCGGGTACATCCGTTCACCGACGACGTTGTCCTCGCGTCGCCCCGGTCCCGGGAACTGCGTGTGCTTCTGCAGCACCACGAGGCCGACGTGTACGGCGATGAACGCCAGGATGATGCCCGGTATCAGCAGCACATGGACGATGTAGAGCCTGGGGAGGATGTCGACCCCCGGGAACTCGGACCCGAAGAGCCCGAACGCCAGCCAGGTGCCGACCACCGGGATCGACAGGGTGATCGCGTAGGCGATCCGCAGGCCGGTGCCGGAGAGCAGGTCGTCCGGCAGCGAGTAGCCGGCGAAGCCCTCGAGGATGCCGAAAGTCAGCAGGCCGACGCCGAGCAACCAGTTGACCTCGCGCGGCTTGCGGAACCCGCCGGTGAAGAACACCCGCAGCATGTGCGCCACCATCGCGGCCACGAACAGCAGCGCGGACCAGTGATGGAGCTGCCGCATGAGCAGCCCGCCGCGGACGTCGAAGGAGAGGTTCAGCGTCGAGTCGTACGCCCGGGACATCTCCACGCCCCGCAGCAGCGAGTAACTGCCGTCGTAGCGGACCTCGGTCATCGACGGGTCGAAGAAGAGCGCGAGGTAGGTGCCGGTCAGGATGAGGATGATGAACGAGTAGAGCGCGATCTCGCCCATCATGAACGACCAGTTGTCCGGGAAGACCTTGTTCAGCGAGCTGCGGACGAACCGGGAGGCGGTGTAGCGCTCGTCGGCCCAGTCGGCCGCCCGACCCAGAGCGCTCGTGGGCCGCTTGCCCGCGGGTCGTTCCGTCGTCGTCTGGCTCATTTGCGCTCCCAGAAACTGGGTCCGATGGGTTCCGTGAAGTCACCCTTCGCCACGAAGTATCCCTCGTCGTCGACGGTGATCGCGAGTTTCGGCAACGGCCGCGCGGCTGGCCCGAAGACCGGCGTCGCGTCCTGCAACAGGTCGAACTGTGACTGGTGGCACGGGCAGAGCAGCCGGCCGGTCTGCTGCTCGTACAGCGAGGCGGGGCAGCCTGCGTGCGTGCAGATCTTCGAGTAGGCCAGGTAGTCCTCCCAGCCGAAGTCCTGCTGGCCGGGACGGGCGCGCACGGTCTGGCCGGGCCGCAGCCGGATGAGCAGCACGACCGAGTCGGCCACCACCTGGGTGCTCAACCCGTCCGGGGTGGCGGGGAACACGGTCTCGATGCCGCCGGCCTCGATGTCGCCGGGGCGCACGAGCCGGCGGTCGCCGGTCATCAGCCGCACTCCGGTGGACCAGCCGGTGACGAACAGCGCGTCCCGTGGCTTCTTGATGAGCCCGCCGAGCGGCACGATGGCCAGCGCGCCCAGCGCCAGCACCGACAGCCCCAGCACCCGCTGCAGCAGCGAGCGGCGCGGCAGGCCGGTCATCGTGATGCCGTCGGTGAGCACGGCCGCCGTGGTCGCCCGCGCTTCCGGCGTGGAGCGGCCACTGTGCCGCTCCTGGACCGTCTCCTCCTCGGTGATGAGCAGCTTGGCCCAGAGGATCGCGCCGATCCCGACGCCGAACAGTGACAACGCCATCGTCACGCCGAGCACCGGGGTGAACCACGTGTACGACTTCGAGTTGATGTCGTACTGCCAGGGAAGCACGACATAGCACACGACGAACGCGACCGCGCCGAGGAAGGCGAGCACGAAACACCCGGCGACCGCGCGCTCGGCCCGCTTCTCGGCCTTCGTGCCCGGGACCGGGAAGCGCTCCCGGCGATGCACGATCTGGACCCCGTCGAGCTCGGTCCCCAGCGCCGCCTGCTCCTCGAGCGTCAGATCGCGGTAGGTCTCCAGGTCGATCTCGCCGGGCTGGTCGAACTGCTCGCGGGTCGACGGCGGCCGCACCGCGTCGGTCATGACTTCGCTCCGATCCAGAGGATCATCAACATGATCGCGCCGATCCCGACCACCCAGATGACCAAGCCCTCCGGCACCGGGCCGAGCCGCCCGATCGAGCTGCCGCCCGGGTCCTTCTGGGCCTTGAGCGTCTGGATGTAGTTGGTGATCGCCTGCTTCTGCTCGGTGGTCAGCTGGTTGTCGCTGAACACCGGCATGTTCTGCGGGCCGGACAGCATCGCGGTCCAGAGCACCGTGTCGCTGGCGCCCTCGAGCGACGGCGCGTACTTCCCGGCGGACAGCGCGCCGCCGCGGCCGGCGAAGTTGTGGCAGGAGGCGCAGTTGAGCCGGAACAGCTCGCCGCCCTCGGCCAGGTTGGCGTCGGATCCGCGCAGGTCGCCGGTCGGGATCTCCGGCCCGCCGCCGACCGACTGCACGTACGCTCCGATCTGCCGCGCCTCGTTGTCGTCGAACCTCGGCTTCTTCTGCGGGACCTGCGCGCCTTGCTGGGTCGCCGGCATCCGGCCGGTGCTCACCTGGAAGTAGACCGACGCGGAGCCGACACCGATCAGCGACGGCCCGCGGTCGAGCACGCCCTGCAGGTTCTGCCCGTGGCAGGTGATGCAGCTGGTCTCGTAGAGCTGGCGGCCCTTCCGGACGTCGACCGGCTCGTTCGCGGGAGCGTTGGCCGCCGCGACGGTCTGGGCGTTCGGGGTCGCTGCCGCGGCCACGGTCGCGTACGCCACGCCGACGGAGCCGAGGGCGGCCGCGAGCGCGAGCGCGCCGGTGATCCGGCGGCGCATCCGCGAGCGCGGCCTGCGGCCCTTCGTCGTCGAGGGGCGTTCCGTCATCGAGGTTCCACCTTCGCTGTCGTCGGCAGGAGGCCGGTCACTGGACGACATAGCCGGTCACTGGATGAGGTAGATGGTGGCGAACAGGCCGATCCAGACGACGTCGACGAAATGCCAGTAGTACGAGACGACGATCGCCGCCGTGGCCTGGGCCGGTGTGAACCGGCCCATCGTCGAGCGGGCCAGCACGAAGATGAAGGCGAACAGGCCGCCGATGACGTGCAGGCCGTGGAAGCCCGTGGTGATGTAGAAGACCGATCCGTACCCGGTGGCCGAGATCGTGGTGCCCTCGTGCACGAGATTGCGGTATTCGTTCGCCTGGCCGAGCACGAAGATCAGGCCGAGCACGAACGTGAACAGGAACCACCGGCGCAGCCCGTAGACGTCGCCGGCCTCGGCTTTGAACACCCCGATCTGGCACGTCACCGACGAGGAGACCAGGAAGATCGTCACCACCAGTGCGTACGGCACGTCGAGCTCGGTGGGATGCATCGGCCAGTCGTCCGGGTGCGCGGCGCGAACCGTGAAGTACATGGCGAACAGGCCGGCGAAGAACATCAGCTCGCTGGACAGCCAGATGATCGTCCCGACGCTCACCATGTTGGGGCGCGTGAGCGAGTGCGCTCGGCTGCCCTCGTACGTCGCCGTCGTCACGGCAGCATCATTCCACGGGCCCGCGGACCACACCTGCCGGGGTCCGGTGCGTGTTCCCGCAGGTCTGTGGGTGTAAGGGAGGCCGTCACCGCGGTCCGATCCGGCGCCCAGCGACGGCTTGGACACGGTCCGCCGTTCCCGATCCTCAAGTACGGAGAGTGACGGTCACTTCGGTTACGCACTGCGATGACAGTGGGAGCCTGCTGGCGCATCGCTGCACGGCACGCCGCGAGCTCGCCGCAGTGGGTGGCGGGCCGCCGATTGCCCTGGGCCGAACGGGTGATATCCCGAGTCTCGTACGGCGTGTCGCGCGGTGAGGCGGCCGGCCGGCCCGCGGCATCGTTGACCACGTGCCGTGACCGACCTACAGTTCGCGCATCCGATCGCGGCCATCCCCTCGCCGCGAAACAGGACCGTCTAGGAGGCGGAGGAGACGTGGTCTCTGGATCCCGTCCCGGCAGCAGCTCCCAACGCGCAGTGCGCAAGGTCTCGACGGCCCGGCGCGAATGCGCAGTCTGCGGCGAGCGGCTCTCGGCGTACAACCCGGGTCCCAACTGCTTCGTTCACTCGACGAGCGCCTCGCGCCGTCCCGAGGCCTGGCAGCGCCGCTGACCGAGCCGCTTTCCCCAGGTGCCCACCGGCTCCACTGATGCGGCGGGCCCGGTCCTAGACTTCCGGGCATGACCGCTGCGGGCCCGCCCTCGACCGTCCTCGTCTTCAGCCACCTCCCGGCGGTGCGGGCGCAGGTCCGCTCGGCGGTCGGTCGCCGCCCGGCGCCCGACCTCGGTCGCATCGAGTGGGTCGAGTGCGCCACCGGTGACGAGGTCGTCGCCCGGATCGACGAGGGCGGCATCGACGTCGCGGTCCTCGACGGCGAGGCCCAGCCGACCGGCGGGATGGGCATCTGCCGGCAGCTGAAATACGAGATAGAAGACTGCCCGGCGGTCTGCATCCTGCTCGGCCGGCGGGACGACCGGTGGCTGGCCACCTGGGCGCTCGCCGACGCCACGATCGAGCGACCGCTCGACCCGATCGCCGCCGCGGAGACGGTCGCGCAGCTGCTGCGCGACCGCGCCCGCGGCGTGCCGGTCCTCCGGTAGGGCAGCGCCGTGACCGGCGGGCAGAGCTGGCCCGCGGTGCTCAGCACGCTGCTGCGGGGCGAGGCGCTGGAGGAGGCCGACACGGCCTGGGCGATGGCGGAGATCATGGCCGGGGAGGCGTCGCCGTCCCAGCTGGCCGCGTTCGCGGTGCTGCTGCGGGCCAAGGGCGAGACGCCGGCCGAGCACACCGGCCTGGTCGAGGCGATGCTCGCGGTGGGGGAGCGGGTGCAGGTCGCCGGTCCGCTGCTGGACGTGGTCGGCACCGGTGGTGACCGGGCCAACACGGTCAACCTGTCCACGATGTCGGCGCTGGTCGCGGCCGGCGCCGGCGCCCGGGTGGCGAAGCACGGCAACCGGGCGGCGAGCTCGTCCGCGGGCGCGGCCGACGTGCTCGAGGCGCTCGGGGTCGCGATCGGGCTGCCCGGTCCGGCCGTGGCCCGGTGCGTCGAGGAGGCCGGGATCGGCTTCTGCTTCGCGCCGGTGTTCCATCCGGGCCTGCGGCACGCCTCGGTGACGCGGCGCGAGATCGGCGTGCCGACGGCGTTCAACTTCCTCGGCCCGCTGGCCAACCCGGCCCGGCCGGCATATCTCGCGGTGGGGTGCTCCGACCTGCGGATGGCGCCGATCATGGCGGCGGTGCTGGCCGGGCGGGGCGAGACCGCGCTGGTCTTCCGCGGCGACGACGGGCTGGACGAGCTGACCACCACGACGACCTCGCGGGTCTGGGTCGTCCGCGACGGCGAGGTGGACGAGCAGCGACTCGACCCGGCCGATCTCGGCGTGCCCGCGGTCGAGCGGGAGGCGTTGCGTGGCGGCGATGCGGCCTATAACGCGAAGGTCGTGCGGGCGCTGCTGTCCGGCGAGCGCGGGCCGGTGCGCGACGCGGTGCTGCTCAACGCGGGGGCGGCCCTGGCCGTGTACGACGGGCTGCGCGACCCGCTGCTCGACGCGGTGGGCGGCGGGATGCAGCGGGCCGGCGAGGCGATCGACAGCGGCGCGGCCGCGGACGTGCTCGACCGCTGGATCCGCGTCAGCCAGGCGGCAGCCGCGTCCTGACGGGAGCGGCCGGCACGCAGTCGGGTAGGGCGAGCCGCCCGTATCGGACGGCAGGTGGCGTCGGGCGGGTCGGTGACCCTAGCTCAGGTCGACGAGCTCGTCGACGGAGTAGCCGCAGGGGGCGGTGGGGCCGGCGCAGCGGCTGGTGCCGCACACGCCGAGCGGGTGCTGGCCGAGCCGGACACCCATCCTCGCGCCGCCGGCGCGGACGACGACCATGCCGGTCTCGTCGGTGCGGATCGGTTCGACGTCGTCGATGCCGTGCAGCCCGGTCACCCGGCGAACCGCGATCTCGGCCACCTGGGCCCGCATGTCGACCGAGGTACGCCCGCGCAGCAGCTCGGGGAGCACCCGGTCATCGTCGGTCGCCGCCGCGAGCCTCGCGGCAGTCGCCGTGCTGACCTGGCCATAGAGGAAGCCCGCCGGCAGCACGAGAACGTTGCCGGCGAACCGGTCGCCGCCGAGGTGGGTGGTCTCCCACACCCGACCCGGCGCCGCGTCGGCCAGCGCCTTGGCGACCGGCCGGCCGAGCGTCGCGCAGCACATGTCCTTGCTGCCATGCGTGCAGACGCCGAACACCGCGCCGGTCACCGGCGTGCCGAGGCCGCCGGCACCGGTCGCCACCGCGGCCAGGTCGAGGTCGGCCAGCTCATGCAGGTCGTCGAGCTCGAGCCGCTCCAGCCAGCGCCCGGCCGGGCCGCCGACGCCGCCGACGAGCACCGTGCGCCGGGCCGGCCGGCCGGCGCGGTAGCCGGGGCGGCGGCCCAGCAGCGGCCGCAACCCGTGGCGGCGGCGCAGCTCGGCCAGCTCGCGCAGCCGCGGCCCGGGCAGCGCCCGGTCCAGCACCCGGTCGGCGACATCGCGGGCCCACGCCTCGGGATGCTCGATCAGCAGCCAGGACCGCATCGGGGTCGCCGTGCCTTCCGGCGTCTCTCCCAGCGAGCGGGCGACGGTCGCGCAGCCGTCGCCGGGTAGGACAGCCGTCGGGGTCGGTCGGCTCGCGACGGCGGTCATGAAGTCAGGTTAGCCTCTCCTAACCTCGGCGAGCCAGAGGGCGCCGACTACGTCACTCGAAGCCGATGGAGAACGCCGCCTCGAGGTCGTGCCGGGAGTATGCGCGGAACGCGATGTGCGTGGTCGTGTCGAGCACGCCCGCCACCTTGTCCAGCTGCCCGGCGATGACGTCGGCGATCTGGTCGAACTCGCGGACCCGGACGACGGCGATGAGATCGACGTCACCGGCCACCGAGTAGACCTCGCTGACCCCGTCCAGGGCGGCGATGGCCTCGGCGACCTCGGGAATGGCGTCAGTGGCGGCGGTGACCATGACGATCGCGGTGATCACGCCGGCAGCCTACCCGCCCGGCCCGGCGCCGGACCGGCGCCGACCCGGTCCGCCGACCCGGTTTGGTTCGCCGCGGCAGGCGGCCGGGGGGCGCGCCCTTGAGGAATCGGATTCGGCGGCCCGCCGGGACCGACCACCCGAACCGGCCAGACCCGACCCCGCCAGACCGAAACCGCTCGACGCCGGCAGCACGGGCGACCACGGCGGGCGGCTCGCTCCTTGGCCTTGGTGCGGGCCGAGCGGCCCTGTCCGGCGCCGGGCGCGGCCGGGTCGGTGCGGGCTTGGGGCGGCTTTGAGACGGTCTCGTCGGTGGCGTGACCGAGTCGTTATGTGAGCGCTCCCAACAAGACCTTGACACTGTGGTGTGCCTGACGGGAAGGTGCTGGGAGCGCTCCCATGGTGTGGCGGCGGTCACACCAATTCGCTCTCTGTGGCCCTGGAGGGGGTACTCGTGATCCGTGCGAGTTCATTGCGTCGCCGCGGCCCGGCGGCGCTCGGCGCCGGTCTGGCGGCAGTCCTGGTCGCCGCCACCGCCTGTGGCGGCGGCAACGACGGCTCCGCGTCGGCCAGCGGCGGCGGCAAGGTCGCCCTGACCGTCAACGTGTTCGGCAACTTCGGCTACGAGCAGCTCTACAAGCAGTTCGAGGCCGCACACCCGAACATCACGATCACCGAGCGGGGCACCGGCTCGGACCTGTCCAACTACACGCCGGCGCTGACCAAGAACCTCGCCGCCGGCAGCGGCGCCGGAGACGTGGTCGCCCTCGAAGAGGGCATCATGATCCAGTTCAAGGAGCAGGCGCAGAACTTCGTCGACCTCGGCCAGTACGGCGGTAACGACGACCGGTCGAATTTCCTGCCCTGGAAGTTCGCCGGCGGCCAGTCCGCGGACGGCACCAAGCTGATCGGCCTCGGCACCGACGTCGGCTCGATGGGCATGTGCTACCGGCGTGACCTGTTCGCGAAGGCGGGTCTGCCGACCGACCGCGACGCGGTGGGCAAGCTCTGGCCGACCTGGGACGACTACGTGACCGTCGGCGAGCAGTTCAAGGCCAAGAACACCGGCGCGAAGTGGTTCGACGCCGCGTCCAACACGTACAACACGATCCTCGTGCAGACCGCGGGCAAGGACCCCGGCTACACGTACTTCGACAAGAGCAACGCGCTCGTCATCGACTCCAACCCGGCGATCAAGCAGGCGTACGACCGGATGCTGGGGATGATCGGCAACGGCCTGTCGGCCGGCTACAAGTCGTTCTCCGACCAGTGGAACGCCGGCTTCAAGCAGGGCACGTTCGCGACGATCGCCTGCCCGGCCTGGATGCTCGGCTACATCCAGGGCCAGGCCGGCACCGCCAACAAGGGCAAGTGGGACGTCACCACGGCGCCCGGCGGTGGCGGGAACTGGGGTGGCTCGTGGCTCGCGGTGCCCACCCAGAGCAAGCACCCCAAGGAGGCGGCCGAGCTGGTGCGGTTCCTGACCAGCCCGAAGGGTCAGGTCGCGGCGTTCAAGGCGGTCAACAACCTGCCGTCCTCGCCGGCGGCGCTGGACGACCCGGCGCTGCAGTCGTTCACCAACCCCTACTTCAACAACGCTCCGGTCGGCCAGATCTTCGGCACCGGCGCCAAGCAGCTGCAGCCGGTCTACTTCGGACCCAAGAACCAGGTGGTCCGGGACGCGGTCGAGAACACGCTGCTGGCCGTACAGCAGGGTCAGCTGAAGCCGGCCGACGCCTGGGCGAAGGCGGTCAAGGACGCGCAGCAGGCCGCGAAGTAAGGGCAGACCCGGTGGTGCCGGCGGCGATTCCTGGCCGCCGCCGGCACCACCGTCCACACGCGATAGTCAGCGACGGACGGGAGGGACGCCAGTGAGCACCGACGTCACGACCCCGGTCCCGGCGGCGACACCGGCGCCGGGCCCGGACCGCCCGGGCCGGCGGGAGCGGTTCGCGCTGCTGCGCAGCCGGGCGGACACGAAGGTCTCCCCGTACGTCTACATCGCACCGTTCTTCGTGCTGTTCGGCATCTTCGGTCTCTACCCGCTGGTCTACACGGCCTGGGTGAGCCTGCACGACTGGGAGCTGGCCAGCGCCGAGCACCCGTGGTCCGGCCTGGACAACTACCGGCAGCTGGTCACCGACCCGGTGTTCTGGAACGCGCTCGGCAACACCGCCGGCATGTTCGTGCTCGCGACCGTGCCGCAGCTGGCGCTGGCGATGTTCCTGGCCAGCCTGCTCAACCGGCGACTGCGCGGGCGTACGTTCTTCCGGCTGTCGGTGATCCTGCCGATGGCGACCAGCGTCGCCGCGGTCTCGATCGTGTTCAGCCAGCTGTTCAGCCGCGACTTCGGGATCGTCAACTGGGTGCTCGGCGGGGTCGGCGTGCACCCGATCGAGTGGCAGGCGACCAAGTGGTCGTCCTGGTCGGCCATCGCACTGATGGTGAACTGGCGCTGGACCGGCTACAACGCGCTGATCTACCTCGCCGCCATGCAGGCGATCCCGCGCGACCTGTACGAGGCGGCCGCACTGGACGGCGCCGGCGCGTGGAAGCAGTTCACCAAGGTGACCGTGCCGCTGCTGCGTCCGACGATCCTGTTCACGGTCATCATCTCCACCATCGGCGGGTTCCAGCTGTTCACCGAGCCGCTGCTGTTCAACTCCGGCTCGTCCAACTACCAGGGCGGCTCGCTGCGCCAGTCCCAGACCCTCGCCATGTACGTCTGGGAGAACGCGTTCGTGAAGTTCGACTTCGGCTACGCCTCGGCCGTCGCCTGGGTGCTGTTCCTCATCATCCTGGTCGCCTCGGCGCTCAACTTCCTCGCCGTCCGGCGACTGGGCGGGAAGGACTGACGACGATGGTGCTTGCAGCTCCGGTCGACGCGAGAGAGGACCTCGCGACCACCCGCCGGCGGCGGCGCAGCCGGGAGAGCGGTGCCGAGGTCGGCAAGGCCGGCCCGTTGGTCTACACGGTGCTGGCGCTGGGCGCGGCCCTGTCGGTGTTTCCGCTGTACTTCATGTTCGTCGTGGCGACCCGCTCGAACGACGCGATCGGCGGGCTGCCGCCGGTGCTCAGCCCGGGCGGGCAGCTGGCCGAGAACGTGCAGCGGCTGCTGGCCAACGCCGACGCGCACTTCCTGCGCGGGCTCGCCAACTCGGTGCTGGTCTCCGGCAGCGTGACGCTGGCGGTGGTGCTGTTCTCCACGCTGGCCGGGTTCGCCTTCGCGAAGCTGCCGTTCCGGGGCAGCAACGTGCTGCTGCTGACCATCATCGCGACGATGGCGATCCCGCTGCAGCTCGGGCTGATCCCGCTCTACATCCTCATGGTCAAGCTCGGCTGGGTCGGCGACCTCAAGGCGGTCATCGTGCCGTTCCTGGTGTCCGGGTTCGGCGTGTTCATGATGCGGCAGTATTCGGCGTCGGCGGTCTCGGACGAGCTCATCGAGGCGGCCCGGGTGGACGGCTGCTCGACGCTGCGGATCTACTGGAACGTCGTGCTGCCCGCGGTCCGGCCGGCCGCCGCCGTGCTCGGGCTGTTCACGTTCATGCAGACCTGGAACGACTTCCTCTGGCCGTACTCGGTGCTCAACCAGGACCAGCCGACCGTGCAGCTGTCGCTGGCGACGCTGTCGAGCGGCTACTACTCCGACTTCGCCCAGATCTTCGCCGGCACCGCGCTGGCGACGCTGCCGCTGCTGCTGGTCTTCGTCCTGTTCGGACGGCAGATCATCGGCGGAATCATGGAAGGTGCGCTGAAGGCATGACTGAGGAGCTGCTCGCCGTCCCGGCGACCACGGGCGGCGGTGGGCTGCCGGCCGGCTTCGTCTGGGGCGCCGCCACCGCGGCCTACCAGATCGAGGGAGCGTCCACAGCGGACGGACGCGGCCCGTCGGTGTGGGACACCTTCAGCCACACGCCGGGACGGGTGCGCGGCGGCGGCACCGGCGACGTCGCGGTCGACCACTACCACCGCTGGCGCGACGACGTCGAGCTGATGGCCGAGCTCGGCCTCTCGGCGTACCGGTTGTCGGTGTCCTGGTCCCGGGTGCAGCCGGCCGGGCGCGGGCCGGCCGACCGGCGCGGGCTGGAGTTCTACTCCCGGCTGGTGGACCGGCTGCTCGACCGGGGCATCGAGCCCTGGGTGACGCTCTACCACTGGGACCTGCCGCAGGCGCTGGAGGACGCCGGTGGTTGGCCGGAGCGGGACACGGCCGGCCGGTTCGCCGACTACGCGGAGCTGGTGCACGGCGCGCTCGGCGACCGGGTGCACACCTGGACGACGCTCAACGAGCCGTGGTGCTCGGCGTTCCTCGGCTACTGCTCGGGCGAGCACGCGCCGGGCCGGCAGGAGCCGGCGGCCGCGGTCCGGGCCGGGCACCACCTGCTGCTCGGGCACGGGCTGGCCGCGCAGGTGCTGCGCACCGCCGGCGGCCGGGTCGCGCTCAGCCTGAACCTCTACCCGGTGCAGCCGGCCGGCCCGGCCGACGCCGACGCGGCCCGGCGGATCGACGGGCTGCAGAACCGGTTCTTCCTCGACCCGGTGCTGCGCGCGGCGTACCCGGCCGACGTGGTCGCGGACCTCGCGCCGGTGACCGATCTCGACTTCGTCGAGGCCGGCGACCTGGCGCTGATCGGCCAGCCGCTGGACGCCCTGGGGGTGAACTACTACAGCCGGCACGTGGTCCGGTCCGGCACCGGCGCACCCCGGCCGGGGCCGGCCGGGCGGCTGCTGCCCTCGCCGTACCCGGGCGCGGCGGACGTCGGGTTCGCCGACGCCGGCACCGACCGGACGGCGATGGGCTGGGAGATCTACGCGGCCGGGCTGACGGACGTGCTCACCCGGGTCGCCTCCGAGTACACCGCCCCACCCTTGTACGTGACCGAGAACGGCGCCGCCTTCCCTGACACGGTGGCCGCCGACGGGCGGGTACACGACCGCGAGCGCACCGCGTTCCTGGCCGCGCACCTGGGCGCCTGCCGGGACGCGGTGGCGGCGGGGGTCGACCTGCGCGGCTACTTCGTCTGGTCGCTGCTGGACAACTTCGAGTGGGCCTGGGGCTACGACAAGCGCTTCGGACTCGTCCACGTCGAGTTCGCCAGCCAGCGGCGGCGGCTGAAGGACAGCGCGCTCTGGTATGCCGAGAGCGCCCGCCGCAACGCGCCGGCGCCGCTTCCACCCGACCCGTCCGCCACGATCGTCCCGGAGGAGCACCATGATGGACCTGAGACCGCAGCCGACGGGGCCGCGCCGGTGAGCTGAGGAGGTGGACGGGTTGGCCCAGCCGCAGCCGGGTCCGGCGCGTCCCACTCTCGAGGCGGTCGCCGCGCTGGCCGGCGTCTCCCGCGGCACGGTCTCCCGGGTGATCAACGACTCACCGCAGGTCAGCCCGCGGGCGCGGGAGGCGGTCCAGAAGGCGATCGACGAGCTCGGGTTCGTGCCCAACCGGGCCGCGCGCACGCTGGTCACCCAGCGGACCGACTCGGTGGCGCTGGTCGTGTCCGAGTCGGAGGAGCGGTTCTTCGCCGAGCCATACTTCGCGGCGGTCGTGCGAGGGATCTCCGCCGGGCTCACCGGCAGCGGCCTGCAACTGCTGCTCGCGGTGGCGCAGTCACCGGCCGAGCGGGAGCAGCTCGAGCATTACCTGACCGGGCAGCACGTCGACGGCGTGCTGCTGGTCTCGCTGCACGGCATGGACACGCTGCCGGGCCGGCTGGAGGCGCGCGGGGTGCCGACCGTGCTCTGTGGCCGGCCGCTGGCCGGGCGACCGGCCGCCTGCGTGGACGCCGACAACCGGGGTGGGGCGCGGCAGGCGGTCGCGCACCTCGTGGCCAGCGGGCGGCGGCGGATCGCGGCGATCCGCGGGCCGGCCGACATGACCGTCGGCCAGGAGCGGTACGCCGGCTACCTGGACGGGCTGGCCGAGGCCGGGTTGGCCGCCGACGACTCGCTGGTCGAGCCCGGCGACTTCAGCCTGGACGCCGGAACCGCCGCGGCGACCGCGCTGCTGGCCCGCCGCCCCGACCTGGACGCGATCGTCGCCGCCTCGGACGCGATGGCGATCGGCGCGATGCGGTCGCTGCGCGCGGCCGGGCGGCGGGTGCCCGAGGACGTCGCGGTGGTCGGCTTCGAGGACTCGCCGTCGGCCGCCCACACCGACCCGCCGCTGACCACCGTGCACCAGCCGGTCGAGTCCATGGGCCGCGAGATGGTGCGCATGCTGCTCACCCGCATCGCCGGCGAGACACCGGACGAGTCCCTGGTGATCCTCCCGACCCACCTCGTCGTCCGCGACTCCGCCTGACCCGCGCCCGCCACCGGCGCGGCTCGCGACACGTGCGAGACAGCGAGCTGTTTGGGCATGGGCGTTCGAAGCGGACTAGCCCGCTCGACGGCAACGAACGCGGATGTGTCGGCGAGGGCGTCGACCTCGATCAAGCCCATCGCTCCCAGGGATCCTGAATCTCGTCGATCGTTTCGCCGCCGCGCAACTCGCGGATGTCGTCGAGCAGTGACTTGTCGGCCTTGGGCCAGCGGAGGAACTCCTCGAGGCTCACCGGGCGCCGATGCGGGTGGAGGTCGACCACCGGGTTGCCGTCGGCGGTGACGACGAGATCTTCGCCGGCTTCGGCCCGGCGGAGGATCTCATCGGGGTGTTCGACGAACTCCCCTCTCGGGATCTCAGTCGCGGACGCCAGGGTAGTCACCGTGTCTCCTCGCTGGATCTCGGTGATGCCATACTAGATCATCGAGAGGAAACCCTACTGTCAACGAAGCATCCTGATCGGGTGATTCCGGGCGTCAGCGGGCGGGGCGGGGGATGGGGCGGATGCGGCGGCGGTCGAAGGTGGGGTCCGCGGCGTCGGCGCGCCACTCCAGCAGCTCGCCGAGACCGCCGGCGCCGCGGGCCGGGCAGGACCAGGTCCCGGTCAGCTCGACCAGCCTGGTGCCCGGCTCCTCCAGCCAGCGCAGGATCCGCTCGGTCTCCTCCGCGGTCGCGCACGGCAGCGGACCCACCCCGGGCAGCACCGATTCGGCGGTCGCCACCAGCGCCTCCACGTACGGGCGGACGGCGGCGCCGCGGACGGCCACTCCGGCCGCGACGAGCCGGCCGTGGCGTACCACCGCCAGCTCCCAGCCGCCGTTGCCGTCCGGCCGGGCCGCGACCAGGTGCTCGACCGAGGTCAGCCCGACCAGCCGCTGCACCCGCGCGCAGGCCCGGCCGAACGTGCCGGCCCGGTCGCGGACCGTCGCGGCCTGCTCGTACCGGCCCGCCTCGGACAGCCGGGCCACCTTCCGCAGCAGCGGATCGGTCAGCGGCCGCGGGTCGCCGGCGACCGCCTCCCGGACCAGCGCGGCGATCGCGCCGTATTCCTCCCGGGAGATCCGGCCCTCGCACGGCGCGCCGCAGCGGTCCATCTCGGCCAGCGCGCAGGCCGAGCCGCCGCCGGCCGCGCTGATCTTGTCGGTGCACTGGCGGATCGGCAGCGCGTCGTGCACGGCCGCCATCGCCCGCTCGACGGACTTCCGCGACCCGAACGGCCCGAGGTAGGACCCGCCATCGTCGCGGACGGAGCGCACGACCGACAGCCGCGGGTAGGCCTCCGGGGTCAGCTTGAGCCAGATACCGCGCTCCGGGAACCTCGACCGCCGGTTGTACGGCGGCTTGTATTCGGCGATCATCCGCAGCTCGCGGACCTCGGCCTCGAGGTCGTGCGCGCAGACGATCGCGTCGACCCGCTCGGCCAGCCCGACCATCTCCGCCATCCGCGAGCGCAGCTCGCTGGCCACGAAGTAGTGCCGCACCCGGGTGCGGATGTCCTTGCTCTTGCCGACGTAGAGCGGGCGGCCGGCGGCGTCGCGGAACACGTACACGCCGGGGGCGCTGGGCAGGTGCTCGGCCAGGTGGCGCTTGCGCCGCTGGGCCTCGCTGACCTGCGCGGTGAACGTGCGCAGCTCGTCGAGCGACTGCACGCCGAGCGGGCCGACCCGCTCCAGCAGCCCGTGCAGCACGTCGACGGTCGCCCTCGCATCGGCGAGGGCCCGGTGCACCGGCATGGTGCCGGCCTTGAAGTGCCCGGCCAGCGTGGCCAGCCGGCAGTCGGGCACCTCGTCGCTGGTCAGCACGCGACGGGCCAGCAGCGCGGTGTCGACCACCCGCAGCGCCGGCCACGGGCGGTCGAGCCGGGCGCACGCGGCCTTGAGGAAGCCGACGTCGAACGGGGCGTTGTGCGCGACCAGCACCGCGTCGCGGGCGAAGTCGAGGAACGCCGGCAGCACCGCACCGATCGGCGGTGCCGAGGCGACCATCAGGTCGGTGATGCCGGTGAGCACGGTGATCAGGGGCGGGATGCCACGGCCCGGGTCGACCAGCGTGGCGAACTCGCCGAGCACCTCGCCGCCGCGCACCTTCACCGCGCCGATCTCGGTGATCGCCTCGGTGTCGGTGCCGCCGCCGGTGGTCTCCAGGTCGACGACGACGAACGTGACCTCCCGCAGCGGCTCGGCCAGTTCGTCGAACGCCGCCTGGACGTAGACCGGGGCGGAGGCGTCGCGCACGAACCAACGCTATGTCCGGCCACCGACGAAACATCGTGTGTACGCCTTGACTTACGTAAGGAGTCGGTTACGCTTCTGGCGTGCCGGTCTTCGCGGCGCTCGCCGACCCGACCCGACGCCGGCTCCTGGAGCTGCTGGCGGCGGGGGAGCGGTCGGCGGGCGAGCTCGCCGCGGAGTTCGACATCAGCCGGCCGGGCGTGTCGCGGCACCTGCGGGTGCTGCGCGAGGCCGGCCTGGTGCAGGCCCGGGGCGAGGGTCAGCGCCGGCTCTACTCGGTCGACCCCGCGCCGCTGGACGAGGTCGACGCCTGGCTCGCCCGCTGGCGCGGATTCTGGGCCCAGCGCCTGGACGCCCTCGACACTGAGCTGCGGAGGACCCGATGACGGATTTCGGCACGGTACGGCGGGACGGCTCGTTCGGCGCGGTGCGGTTCGAGCGGGTGTACGCGACGGCGCCGGAGGAGCTCTGGGCGGCCTGGACGTCGCCGGAGCGCATCCCGCGCTGGCTCGGTGCGAGCCTGGTCGGCACGCTGGCGGCCGGGTCCACCGCACGGCTGGTGTGGGGCGACGACCCCGACTCGCAGGTCGACCTGCTGGTGCAGGAGCACAAGCCGCCGCGGCTGCTGGAGTGGCAGTGGACGATCAACGGGGAGCCGTCGACGCTGCTGCGGGTGGAGCTGACGCCGACCGGCGGCGGCACGCTGCTCGTGCTCGACCACAGCCGGCTGCCCGCGACCCAGTTCGCCGGGCTCTCGGCCGGCTGGCACGACTTCCTCGACGTGCTCGGCTCCGGGCAGCCGTCGGGCGAGGACCGCTGGCGGGAGCTGCTGCCGGCGTACCGCACGCGGGTGGAAGAACTCTGAGCCGGGCCCGGCACCGGCGGGCTACCCTGCGCGCATGCCCGTACCCGTCCCGACCGAGACGAGCCGGTGGCGCTGCACGCTGTGCGGCAACCTGACCCGGTTCGACGTGCAGCGCTCCACGCGGGCCCGGGAATACGTGCACGTGTCGCTGGCCGGGGAGCCGGTGGTCGAGGAGCGGGAGCTGCTGTCCGAGACCGTGGAGCAGGTGGTCTGCCGGTGGTGCGGACGGGCCGACTCGGTCGAGGTGGTGCCGCGGCCGGGTGAGCCGGGCGCCGCCGGTGCCGGCGCGCACGCCACGGGGACGGGCGAGCCGGTGGAGCACCCGGCCAGGCCGTGACCGCCGAGCCCGCTCCACTGCCGCCGGACGGGGGCGGAGCGGGCTCGCCTGCGGAGCCGGCCCCAGCCACCCGCCCCTGGCCCACCGATGCCACCGCTCCCGACCCGCGCCGAGCGCCGCGCCGCGGCCGGGACGATCCCGACGCCCCACCGCGCGCGGCCGCCGAGCCGCCGGCCGGGGCAGAGCCGGACGGGGGTGCGGCGGAGCCGGATGGGAGTACGGCGGAGCCGCCGGCGGACGGAGATGGGGGTGCGGCGGAGCCGGTCCTGCCGGAGGCGGTGCGGGCTCGGGTGCTGGCGGTGGCGGCGGCGACGCTGGGGCGGCTGCCGGCCGACCAGGTGCCGGCACCGCTGCGGGCCGCGGCCCGGTTCACGCCGAGCAAGCGGGTCCGGCTGGCCGGCCCGGCGCTGGCGGCGGCGCTGTCCGCCGACGCGGTCTTCCGGCTGCGCGCCGCCGAGCAGGTCGAGCGCGAGTCGCCGGACATGGCCGAGGCGGTGCGTACCGGCGTGCTGCCCGGCGCGGCCGACCCGGTCGAGCTGGCCGCCACCGCATACCTGATCCGGCCGGCGGGCTGGACCGGCCTGGTCGAACGCAGCCGGGCCGCGCTGGAGGAACGGGTCACCCGCACCCGGGACCACGCCCGCGACGCGGAGCTGGACAAGTTGCGGGCCGAGCTGGCCGACGCGCACGCGGCCCAGCGCGACCAGGCCCAGCGCGCCCGCGCCGCCGCCGAGGCCGCCCGGGCCGAGGCGGATACCCTGCGCCGGCAGCTGCGCGAGCAGACCGGTGCCCGGCGCGCGGCCGAGCGGGCCCGCGAGGCCGCCGAGGAGGCGCTGGCCGAGGAGCGCCGGCGGGCCTCGGCCGAGGCCTCCCGCACCCAGGGCGAGCTGCGCCGGCTGCGGCAGCGGCTGGCCGAGGCCGGGGACGCGGTCGAGGCCGGCCGGCGGGCGGCCCGGGAGACCCGCCAGGCCGACGAGGTCAGGCTGTGGCTTCTGCTCGACACGCTCGCCGGCGTGGCCCAGGGGCTGCGCCGGGAGCTGGCGCTGACGCCGACCGACGAGCGACCGGCCGACTCGGTGGCCGCCAGCCAGCCGCGTCCGGACGCGAAGGCGGCTCGGGGCGACGACCCCGAGCTGGTCGACCGGCTGCTCGGGCTGCCGCGGGTGCACCTGGTCGTGGACGGCTACAACGTCACCAAATCGGGGTACGGCGAGCTGCCGCTGGCGGCGCAGCGGTCGAGGTTGATCCAGGGGCTCGGCGCGCTGGTCGCCCGCACCGGCGCCGAGGTGACCGTGGTCTTCGACGGCGCCACCCGCCCGCCGGCGATGCCGTCGGCGCCGCGCGGGGTGCGGGTGCTGTTCAGCGCGCCCGGCGAGATCGCCGACGACGTGATCCGCCGGCTGGTCGCGGCCGAGCCGGAGGGCCGGCCGCTGATGGTGGTCTCCTCCGACAAGGAGGTCGCCACCGACGTCGCCCGGGCCGGTGCGTACGCGGTGCCGTCCGCGCTCCTGCTCCGCCGCCTCGACCGCGGCTGACCGGCCGGCTGACCGGCCGGCACGGGGCGGACCGGCCGGCACGGCTGACCGGCCGGCACGGCTGACCGGCCGGCACGGGCGGACCGGCCGGCACGGGCGGACCGGCCGGCACCGGCGGAATTGTCGTACCCCCTGCTTAGCGTGGCTGGTGTCACCGACCCGGAGGGGGAGTTGTGAACATCGACTGTGACAGCTGCGCGGCCAAGGGCCCGGCGTGCGGTGACTGCGTGGTCACCGTGCTGCTGGGCGCGCCGCCGGAGGGCGTCGAGCTCGACGAGGCGGAGCGGCGGGCGATCGAGGCGCTGGCCGAGAGCGGTCTGATCCCGCCCCTGCGGCTGGTCCCCGGACACCGTCCCGGCCGGCGCCGTCCACACGTGGCGTGAGCGGTAATCAACGAGAGGTGAGAGATCATTACGCCAGAAGGGTGGTTCTTGCGGAAGCACGCACACCGGTTGTGGTGTCGCTGAGAGGCCGACCGTAAGGTTCGCGCGGATCTGACGGCTCCTGTCCCGAATCCCGTGGACACCGTCGGGTTCCCGCCGCTACGGCGCATCCGCGGTTCGCCGCCGATCGTCCGGGCAGGTCGGCGGTCGAGCGACGAGGAGAGCCGCGTCTGTGGCGAGCACGGGACGCACGCAGGTCATCCGCGCCCTCACCGTTCTGGCGCTCGCCGGCGCCGCGGTGGCCGTCCCGGCAGTGAGCGCCGAGGCGGTGCCGGCCCCGAGCACCTGCGCGCAGACCCGGGCCCAGTTCACCGCGAACGGCCAGGTCGCGGAGAAGGTCGCCGAGCAGCTCAACGACGCGAAGATCGCCAAGGCGAAGGCGCAGAAGCAGGTCGCCGCGGCGACCGCCAAGGCCCGCACGGCCGGCGCCGCGTACGGCGAGGCCGCCCGCGACTTCAAGCGGATCGTCTCCGGTGAGCTGAAGAGCGCGCCGGCCGGCCAGTTCGCGGTGTTCTTCACCAGCCGGTCGCCGAAGGAGTTCGCCGACCAGATGGCGCTGATGGACTACGTCGCCGGCCGCAAGGGCCAGCAGATCGACCAGCTCGCCGGCATCCGTGCCGGCGCGCTGAAGGCGCAGGGCGACGTGCAGGCCAAGCTCGCCGCGCAGACCAAGATCGAGCACACCATGACGGCGAAGTCCGCCGACCTGCGCAAGCGGGCGGCCACGCTGACCGGCCTGCTGCAGAACCTCTGCGCCGACGATCAGCCGGACGTGCAGGCCGCGAGGGCCAGCCGGGACATGCCGCGGGTCGACGTGGGCCCGGCCAGCCCGGCCGCGCAGAAGGCGGTGCAGACCGCGCTGGCCCAGATCGGCGACCCGTACGTGTGGGCCGCGGCCGGTCCGGACTCGTTCGACTGCTCCGGCCTGACCTCGTACGCCTGGGCCTCGGCCGGCGTCTCGCTGCCGCACTCCAGCGCCCAGCAGTACGGCTACGGCACGCACATCTCCCGGTCCCAGGTCCGGGCCGGCGACCTGGTCTTCTTCTACAGCCCGATCAGCCACGTCGGCATCGCGATCAACAACACCCAGATGGTGCACGCGTCGACGTTCGGGGTGCCGGTGAAGGTCGCGAACATCGACAGCTCGCCGTTCGTCGGCGCGACCCGCCTGGGCTGACCCGCGGCCCGGCCCGGGCCGGTCGACCCTAGGATGCCTCGGGTGGCGGAGCGTGGTCGGGAACGGCGGTGGGCGGCCGGCCCGCTGCTCGGCCTGCTCGCCATCGCCGGCGTGTGCACGGCGGCGATCCCCGCACAGGGCGTGCTCTCCGACCGGCCCCGGGCGGCGGCGGTCCGGCCGCTCGCGGTCGACGCCGCCGATCGGGCCGCCGCGGACCGGCTGCGGACGGTGCGCACGCTGCTCTCGGCCCGCGCGGCCGCGCTGCTCCGGCACGACCGGGCCGGCTGGCTGGCCGGCGTCGATCCGGCCGCCACCGCGTTCCGGGCCCGGCAGGCGGCGCTGCTGACCGGGATCGCCGCGGTGCCGCTGCGCACCTGGCGCTACACGATCGAGCCCGGCGACGAGGCCGGCCGGACCGAGGGCGGCGGCGCCTGGACGGTGCGGGTCACCCTGCACTACGCGCTGCGCGACGCCGACCCGGCGCCGACCGAGCGGCCACTCGTGCTCACGTTCGTCTCCCGCGCCGGCCGCTGGCTCGCCGCCGCCGACGACCGGCGCGGCGCGGACGGCGCGGCGACCTGGCGCGGGCCGTGGGAGCACGGCCGGCTAGTGGTCCGCGCCGGCACCGCCAGCCTGGTGCTCGCCCACCCGCGCAACGCCGGCCGGCTCGCCCAGCTCGCCGCGACGGCGGACGCGGTGGTGCCGCGGGTACGTGCCACGGTCGGCGGCCGGCTGCCCCGCCGGGTGGCGGTGATCGTCCCGGACGACCAGCGGGAGATGGCCGCTCTGGTCGGGGAGCGGCTGGTGCTGGGCACGATCGCGGCGGTCGCGGTGGCCGACACCGTCGACACCGACCGGGACCGCGCCCTGGGCCAGCGCATCGTCATCAACCCGGTCAACATCGACCGGCTCGGCCAGCTGGGCCGGCGGGTGGTGCTCGAGCACGAGATCACCCACCTGGCGACCCGCGGGTTCACCGGACCGCGGACGCCGATCTGGCTGGTCGAAGGGCTGGCCGACTGGGTCGCGTACCGGGACAGCGGGCTGCCGGCCCACCAGGTCGCCGACCAGCTGCACGCGGCGCTCGGCGCCGGCCACTGGCCGGGCCGGCTTCCCGGGACGGCCGACTTCAAGGGCGAGTCGCCCCGGCTGGCGCTCGCGTACGAGGAGGCCTGGAGCGCCTGCCGGCTGATCGCCGAGCGGGCCGGGCCGGCCGGGCTGCTTCGGCTTTACCGGGCGGTCGGCACCGCGGACGACCCGGCGACGACGCTGGACGGGCAGCTGCGCGCGCTGCTGCACGCCAGTACGGCCCAGTTCGCCACGCAGTGGCGGCACAGCGTGCAGGCCGAGTTCCGGTGAGACGCACGCTCGTCGTCACCAACGACTTCCCGCCCCGGGCCGGCGGCATCCAGGCGTACGTGCACGAGCTGGCGATCCGGCAGCCGCCCGGCTCGCTGGTGGTGTTCGCGTCCACCTCGCCGGGGGCGGCGGAGTTCGACGCGGCCCAGCCGTTCCCGGTCGTGCGGCACCCGACCTCGATGCTGCTGCCGACCCCGGAGGTGTCCCGCCGGGTCCGTGCGGTGGCCCGGGCCGAAGGCTGCACGGCTGCCTGGTTCGGCGCGTCCGCGCCCCTTGGCCTGCTCGCGCCGGCGTTGCGGGAGGCCGGGGTGGAGCGGATCGTCGCGGCCAGCCACGGGCACGAGGTCGGCTGGGCCGCGCTGCCCGGCAGCCGCCGGCTGCTGCGCCGCATCGGCGACGGCGTGGACGTGGTCACCTATCTCACCGAGTACATGCGGGTCCGGCTGGCCGGCGGGTACGGGCCGCGGCCGCGGTTCGTCCGGCTGCCGCCCGGGGTCGACACGGCCACGTTCCGGCCGGACGTGTCCGGCGCCGAGGTCCGCGCCCGGTACGGGCTGGGCGACCGACCGACCGTGGTGTGCGTGTCCCGGCTGGTGCCGCGCAAGGGTCAGGACACCCTGATCCGGGCCTGGCCGGCGGTCCGCGACCGCGTCCCCGGCGCGGTGCTGCTGGTCGTGGGGCGGGGCCGGGACCTGCCGCGGCTGCGCGCGCTGGTCCGCCGCCGCGGGCTGGACCGGGACGTCGTGTTCACCGGTGGCGTGCCGTGGGCCGAGCTGCCGATGCACTACGCGGCCGGCGACGTGTTCGCGATGCCGTGCCGGACACGGCGCGCCGGGATGGACGTCGAGGGCCTGGGCATCGTCTACCTGGAGGCCGCCGCGACCGGGCTGCCGGTGGTCGCCGGCGACTCGGGCGGCGCACCGGAGGCGGTGGTCGAGGGCGAGACCGGCTGGGTGGTGCCGGGCCGGTCGGTGACCGCGGTGGCGGCCCGGGTGTCGATGCTGCTGGCTGACCCGGCCGGGGTCCGCGCGGCCGGCGAGAAGGGCCGGGCCTGGGTCGAGCGCGAGTGGCGCTGGGACGGGCTGGCCGCCCGGCTCGGCGGGCTGCTGCGGGCGGAGTGAGCGGGCCCGAGTTCCTCCGTACCAGGCTGACCTGGCTCACCTACGCTCAGCTGGCCGTCTTCGGCTACTTCCTGTACGGCTTCGGCCCGTCGGTACCGCTGCAGCGCGACGACCTGCACGTGTCCAGCGCGATCGGCGGCCTGCACGGGACCGCGCTGGCGACCGGGTCGACGCTGGCCGGGCTCACCTTCGCGCTGCTGAGCCGGCGGGTCGGGCGGACCGGCACGCTGCGGGTCGGGTTGCTCGGGCTGGCCGCCGGGACGCTGCTCTACTGCCTGGTGCCGGAGTTGCCGGTGACCCTGGCCGGGGCGCTGATCTGCGGCCTGTTCGGCTCGTACGTGGTGACCGGCAGCGTGGTGGTGCTGTCCGCAGCGCACGGCACGGCCGGGCCGGCGGCGTTCAGCGAGGCGAACGCCGCTGCCGCGGGGGCCGGCCTGGTCGCGCCGCTGCTGCTGGGACTGGGCGTGGCGATCGGCGTCGGCTGGCAGCCCGGCCTGCTGGTCGCCGCGCTGGCCGCGGTCACCGTCTGGGTGGTCTCCCGGCGCGAGTCCCGCCAACCGGAGCCGGCCCGGGCGGCGCGGGCGGCCGTCGCCGGGTCGGACGTGCCGGGGCGGCTGCCGGCGGCGTACTGGCTGGCCTGGACCGTCACGCTGCTGTGCATCGGCGTCGAGTTCTGCATGACGTTCTGGGCCGCGGACGAGCTGCGCGAGCGGGCCGGCGCCGGCCCGGCGGCCGCCACCGCGGCGATCACCGCGATCGTCGGCGGCATGTTCGCCGGCCGGCTGTTCGGCGGGCGGCTGGCGCTGCGGTTCCGACCGGGGCGGCTGCTGCTGGCCGCGGTGGCGGTGACGCTGGTCGGGTTCGCCGCCTTCTGGGCCAGCACCGCGCCGATGGCGGCGCTGGCCGGCCTGGTCGTGGTCGGGCTCGGCATCGCGCTGCAGTATCCGCTCGGCACCGTCCGCGCGGTCGCGGCCAGCGGCGGCCGGCCGGACCGGGCCGCCGGTCGGCTGTCGGTCGCGGCCGGCCTGGCCTCCGGCATCGCCCCGTTCGCGCTCGGCGCGCTGGCCGACTCGATCGGCACGCACGCCGCGTTCCTGCTGGTGCCCGCGCTGCTGCTGGCCGCGGCGGCCGGAGTGCTGGTCAGCGGCGACATGCGGCGGCGACCTCAGGTGTAGATCGCCGCGAGCTCGTCCGCGTACCGCTTGAGCACCTCGGACCGGCGCACCTTCAGCGACGGGGTGAGCTCCCCGCCGGCCACGGTGAAGTCGGCCGGCAGGATCCGGAACTCGCGGATCGACTCGGCCCGCGACACCGCCTGGTTGGCGTCGTCGACCGCCTCCTGGATCGCGGCCCGCAGTTCGGGGTCGTCGCGCAGCGCGGCCACGGTCGTGCCGGCCGGCCGCCCGTGCGCGGCCAGCCAGCCGGGCCAGGCGTCCTCGTCGACGGTGACCAGCGCGCCGACGAACGGCTGCCGGTCGCCGACGACCATGCACTGTCCGACCAGCGGGTGCGCCCGCAGCCGGTCCTCGAGCACCGCCGGCGCGACGTTCTTGCCGTTCGCGGTGACGATGAGCTCCTTCTTCCGGCCGGTGACCGACAGGTAGCCGTCGTCGTCGAGCGTGCCGAGGTCGCCGGTGCGGAACCAGCCGTCGGAGAAGACCTCGTCGGTCGCGTCCCGGTTGTGCCAGTAGCCGCCGAACACGTTCGGCCCGCGCAGCAGGATCTCGCCGTCCTCGGCGATCCGCACCGACACGCCCGGCACCGGCCGGCCGACGCTGCCGACCCGGATCGCGCCGGGCAGGTTGAGGGTGGCGCCGGCGCTGGTCTCGGTCAGGCCGTAGCCCTCGTAGACGGTGATGCCGGCGCCGC
The DNA here is from genome assembly GCA_963728945.1 of uncultured Actinomycetota bacterium. Lineage (GTDB taxonomy): Bacteria > Actinomycetota > Actinomycetes > Mycobacteriales > CADCTP01 > CADCTP01. The sequence continues at coordinate 544,824 of CAVSMA010000002.1, forward strand.
GGAAGAAGTGCCCGAGCCGCTCGCCGAGCGCGGCCCCGCCGGAGATCGCCGCGGTGCAGCGGCCACCGAGGGCGGCGCGGATCCGGCCGAACACCAGCCGGTCGAACAGCGCGTGCCGCAGCCGGAGCGCCGGCGGGACCCGGCCGGCCGGCAGCGCCCGGCTGTACGCGATCGCGGTCGCCTCGGCGGCGTCGAAGACCCGCTTCCGGCCGGCCGCGTACGCCGTCTGCCGGGCGGCGTTGTAGACCTTCTCGAACACCCGGGGCACGGCGAGCAGGAACGTCGGGCGGAACGCCTGCAGGTCGGCCGGCAGCGCGCGGACGTCCGCGGTATGGCCGAGCTTGGACCGCTGCAGCACCGAGCCGATCTCGATCACCCGGCCGAACACGTGCGCCAGCGGCAGGAACAGCAGCGTCGAGCCGGTCTCGTCGTAGACCGGCAGGAGCGCCTTGTTCGCGGCCTTGACGTCGGCGAGCAGGTTGCGGTGGGTGAGCATGCAGCCCTTGGGCCGGCCGGTGGTGCCCGAGGTGTAGACGATCGTGGCCAGGTCGTCGGCCCGGACGGCGGAGCGGCGCTGCTCGGCCTCGGCGTCGCTCACCCGGGCGCCGGCCGCGGCAAGCTCGTCCAGCCGGTCGAACGTCCAGAGCAGGTCGGGCGCCGAGGCCGAGGCCTTGACCAGCGCGAGGTGCGCGTCGGTCTCGACGAGCGCGGCGACCGCGCCGGAGTCGGCGAGGATCCAGTCGACCTGCTCGGCGCTGGAGGTCTCGTACACGGGTACGCAGACCGCACCGGCGGACCAGATCGCGTAGTCCAGGACCGTCCACTCGTACCGGGTGGCCGACATCAGCGCGACCCGATCGCCGGGCCCGACGCCGGACGCGATCAGGCCGCGGGCGGCCGCGGTCACCTCGGTGGCGAAGGTCGCCGCGGTCACGTCGACCCACTCGCCGGCGGGCAGCCGGCGGCCGAACGAGACCAGGTCGGGCACCTCCCGGGCATTGTCGATCACCATGTCGGTCAGCCGCTCACCGTCGGCGACGGTCACCTCGGCCGGAACGCTCAGTTCGCGCACGAAACCTCCCGGATGCCGGACCCAACGTAGCCGTACCTGGTCGACGCGCGGGAGAGTGCGCGGGTGCCCGAGCTGGATCTGGTCGACGAGACGTTCGTGGTGGCCGCGCCGGCCGCGGTCGCCGCGGTGGTGCGGGACCCGGACCGCTGGCCGGTCTGGTGGCCCGACCTGCGGCTGAGCGTGTTCCAGGACCGCGGCGACGCCGGCGTGCGGTGGAACGTGCGGGGCGCGCTGACCGGCAGCATGGAGGTCTGGCTGGAGCCGTGCCTGGACGGCGTCCTGCTGCACCACTACGTGCGCTGCGACCGCGGCGACGGCCGGCCGGTGAGCCGGCGGGAGCGCCGCCGCCGGCAGACCCACGCCAAGGCGATCTTCTGGGCGGTCAAGGACGAGCTGGAGGGGGACCGCCCTCCTGGCCTGCCGAGGCAGACCAGCCCGCCAGCCGCTCCCTGAGGGGTCGGCTCGCTCAGGCCGGCACCGACGCCGGCCGGCCTCGCGCCCTGCCTGTCCGGTTCGCGCCCGAGGGACCGCGGCTGTCCCTGTAGACGGGTCGCCGTCAGCTCGCGGGTTCGGCGGGCTGGCCGGTCTGGACCGGGCCGATCCGGTAGGGCCGCATCATTTCGTTGTCCTCGTGCTCGACGATGTGGCAGTGCCAGACGAACTGGCCGGGGTTGGAGAACTTCAGCCGCAGCCGGGTGACCTGGCCGGGATAGGCGACGACGGTGTCCTTCCATCCGTTCTCCCAGGACTCCGGCGGCCTGGCGGCGCCGACGAGCTCGATCGGCCGGATGACCTCGCCGGCGTCGTCGACAGCGAGGTCTTGCCTGTCGACGACCTGGAACAGCGTTTCGTGGATGTGCATGGGGTGGGCGTCGGCGGTGGTGTTGTAGTACTCCCAGACCTCGGTGGCGCCGACAGCCGGGTTCTCGGTGACCGCGTCCATCCACCTCATCGCGACCGGGTTCCCGTCCGCGTCGACGACCCCCAGCCGGGTCTCGGCCGGCCCGTCGGTGAACTCCGACATCATCTCCATCAGGGCCAGCGGCCTGGCCGTACCGCCGGTGAGCGGGGTGATGGTGGGCAGCACCAGGAACTGCGGCGGTGTGGTCGGATCGGGCGCGACCGCGGCCACCACCCGGAACTGCAAGATCTGGCCGGTGCTGGCGGGATCGGCGGCGTCGAAGTCGCCCGGCGGCTCGCCGCCGCCGAACGGCTCGTCCGGCCCGACGTTTCCCAGGACGTAGCTGCCCACCGGAACGTTGGTGAAGTCCACGATCAGGTCAGCTCGTTCGGCCAGCCCCATCAGCAGCTGGTTGCCGTTGGTGGTGGTGAGGTTTACCGGGGCGGCGAGGAACCCGCCCTCGCTGCCGATCTGCCAGACCTGCACGCCCGGGATGTCGCTGAAGTCGAGGATCAGGAACCGGGACTGGCAGCCGTTGAGGAACCGCAGCCGGTAGCGGCGCTGCTCGACGGTCTGGAACGGCCAGGTGTTGCCGTTGACCATGATCATGTTGCCGAAGAACTCGGGGTTCCAGATCGGCGAGACGTCGGTCTCCGGGATGTACGGGCCGGCGTAGCCGTCGAAGAACACCCGGCTGTCCGGGTAGAACAGCGACCCGGTGGAGTTGAAGGCCCGGTCCTGCACGGCGATCGGGATCTCGTAGTAGGTCTTGTTGGACGGGAACGCGTCGCGTTCCTTCGGGGCGGGACCGGGAAGAACGGCGGTCGTGCCGGTGCGGCTGTCCAGGATCGCCTTGTCGCCTTCCGGGCCGCCGCGGACGAGGAAGAAGCCGGCCGGGCCGGCGTACACGTTCAGCCGGGTCATGCCCAGGGCGTGGTCGTGGTACCAGAGGGTCGACTCGCGCTGGTCGTTGGGGTACTGAAAGACGGCGAAGCCGCGGCCCCAGGCGACGCCGAGGTTCCGGGCCGCCTTGCTCGCGAAGAACCCGTACCAGGTGCCCTCGGTGGCATAGCCCGCCGGGAGGTTCTTCGCCGCCGGCAGGTACCAGGCCTCGGCGTAGCCGTCGCTCTCGTCGCCGACTCCCGCGGCGCCGTGCAGGTGGGTGACGATCGGCACCGGCCCGGTGTACGGCCCCGGCGTCGCGGTGAACGCCGGGCGGGTGTCCCGCCCCGCGGTGCCGCCGGGCGGGTTGGCCCAGTGCAGCGTCTGGTCGACCGGCAGCAGGTGCGGCAGGTAGTTGCCGTTCGCATCGAACAGCTCGTTGATCCACTTGATCCGGACCGGTCGCTTCCATTTCGACTCGATGGTCAGCGAGGGTGCGTTGTGGAGGAGAAGCCCGCGGCGGCTGGCCGACTTGACCGCTCCGTACCCCCAGACGGTCGTGGCGGGCATCCCGGCCGGCAGAATCTGCTGGGAGAACTGCCGCATCGAGATCTCGTAGTAGTCGGCCGGCTTGCCCCCTGGCATGGTGATCGTCGCGGCCCTCGGCATGACCGGCGGGATCAACAGCGGGGTGACGAACTTCGCGACGTCAGCCGGGTCGAGCGTGCCGCCCGGGATCGCGGCCAGCGCCTGCTGCGTCCATCCGGCCTGCGTGGCCATATACAAGGCGATCGTTGACGTGCCGGTCAGCTTGAGGAAACTCCGCCGCGTCAGCATGAGCACTACCCCCCCGGGCGCGAGCTGACAGATGCCGAAGAGGCTCCCCGCGTCCACGGGCACGCCAGGCGGCGGGCTACGTGGTCTGACCGGTTTGACGTGATCGGCCTGCAGGCCTTTCGTCACGGCCTCGGTGAGCATTTGCCGAACTAGGGCTTTCTTTGAGAGTAACCAGTCTTCGTCGTCTCGGTGCTAGGGCCGAATAGGCTATGGCGTCTGATTGGCCATGCCGCCGTTCGCACACCTCGCCGCCGGTCGTGTCGCCGCACGGCGCACCCGCCCGGGGTCGGCCGCGCAGCCGGATGAGGGCAGGCGGCGGTCAGTCGGTGGTCAGGCCTCAGATGTGTGCGGCGTCCACGGCGGGCCGCGGATGCGCGCGGAGCACGCCTAGGCTCGGTGCGTGCGTGTCCATGTGGTGTCCGACGTCCATGGCAGTGCGGACGCGCTGGCCCGGGCGGGCGATGGTGCCGACGCGCTGCTCTGCCTCGGCGACCTGCTGCTGTTCGTCGACTACGCCGACCACGGGGCCGGCGTGCTGGGCGAGCTGTTCGGCGCCGAGGCCGTGGGCCGGTTCGTGGCGCTGCGTACCGCCCGCCGCTACGACGAGGCGCGGGCGTTCACCCGGTCGCTGTGGGCCACGCTCGACGACCGGGACGCGACGGTCGCCGCGGCGGTCCGGGAGCAGTACGAGCAGCTGTTCGCGGCCTTCCCCGACCCGACCTACCTCACGTACGGGAACGTGGACCTGCCGCCGGTGTGGGCCGAGTTCGCCCGGCCGGGTGTGCGGGTGCTCGACGGCGAGGCGGTCGATCTGGGCGGCTGGCGGTTCGGGTTCGTCGGCGGCGGGCTGCCCTCGCCGATGCGGACGCCGTTCGAGGTGCCGCCGGAGGAGTACGCGGCCAAGATCGCCGCGCTCGGGCGGGTCGACGTGCTCTGCTCGCACATCCCGCCGGCGGTCCCCGAGCTGCTCTACGACACGGCCGCGCGCCGGTTCGAGCGAGGCAGCGTCGACCTGCTGGCCGCGATCCGTGCCACCCAGCCCCGGTACGCCCTGTTCGGGCACGTGCACCAGCCGCTGCAGCAGCGGATCCGGATCGGTCGCACCGAGTGCGTCAACGTCGGCCACTTCCGGGCCACGGGGCGTCCGTGGGTGCTGACCTGGGGGCGGTAGCCTTCCGCCATGGCCGACCAGTCCACCCAGTCGATCACCATCGACGCGCCGCCGGCGGCGATCATGGCGGTCATCGGCGACTTCGCCGCATACCCGGAGTGGGCAGCCTCGGTGAAATCGGCCCAGGTGCTCTCGAGCGGCCCTGACGGCCGGGCCGAGCAGGTGAAGTTCCAGCTCGACGCCGGCCCGGTCAAGGACGAGTACGTGCTGGCCTACACCTGGAAGGGTGACGAGCGGGTCGACTGGAACCTCGTCTCGGCCGGCATGCAGAAGAGCCAGCGCGGGTCGTACGTGCTGGTTCCGCGCGGGGCGTCGACCGAGGTGACCTACTATCTCGCGGTCGACCTGGTGATCCCGATGCTCGGCATGCTCAAGCGCAAGGCCGAGAAGGTGATCATGGATACCGCGCTCAAGGAGCTCAAGAAGCGCGTCGAGGGCTGACGCGTTGCGGGTGCTGCTGTTCGCGGGACAGGGCGGGGTCGGCCGGACCACCGCCGCGGCCGCGACCGCGATGCTGGCCGCGCGGTCGGCCAAGGTGCTGCTGGTCTCGTCCGGAGCGCTGGGCGTGCCGGCCGGGCCGGACCCGGTGCCGGTCGGCGACCTGCAGGTGCTGCACGTGGACGGGCGGGCGAGCTTCGAGGCCCGCTGGCCCGGCTCCGCGGCCGAGCTCGCGCTGCCGCCGGGTGCTGCCGAGCTGCTGACCCTGCTCGAGGCGCGGGACCGCGCGGTGGCCGGGAACTGGGACGCGGTGCTGCTGGACGGGCCACCGCTGGACGGGCTGCTCTCGCTCGGCTCGCTCGCCGGCACGGTCGAGCGGTTGTGGCCGGAGCACACGCGGGTCGTGCACAGGTCAGCGTTCACAGACGTGGTGAGCTCGGTCCAGGCGGCGCTGGTGCTGGCCGGCGACCTGCTCGCGGCCGCCTCGGTACGGCTGGTGATCGACCCGTCCCCGGCCGGCGTCGACGCCACCCGCGCGGCGCTCACCGCACTCGCGCTGCACGGATATGCCGTGGACTCCGTGATGGCCAACCGGGTGCTGCCGCCGGAGGCCGGCCGGTCGGCCTGGGCGCGATCGGTGCGGGCCGGCCAGGACGACGCGCTGGCCGCGCTGGACGTCGACGTGCCGGTGCGGCGGGCGCCGTACCTGCCCTCGGCGCCGGTCGAGCCGGCCGCGCTGCTCGCGCTCGGCGAGGCCGTGTACGGGCCGGACGACCCGCTCGCGCCCGGCCCACCCGCGCTCGAGCCCGCGGTCGCGCCGGCCGGACCGGGGTACGAGCTGACCGTGCCGTTGCCGTACGTGCGCAGGTCGGAGGTCAGGCTGGCCCGGTCCGGCGACGAGCTGGTGCTGACCGTCGGCGACCAGCTACGCCGGCTGGTCCTGCCGCCGGTGCTGCGCCGCTGCATCGCGGTCGGCGCGTCCGCCCGGGACGGCGCCGTCCGGGTCCGGTTCCGGCCCGATCCGGCGCTCTGGCCCCGGGAGGGGGAGCGATGAGCGGTCGGGTGCCGCCCGCGGTGGCTACGGCACTGCTCCGTCTCGTGCCGCAAAGCCGTGGCGCCGCGGGGAGGGACAGGTGACCGGGCCGGGGCAGGGGCCGGTGGGGCGGTGGGCGGCTCGGCGAGGAGGCGCGGGCCCTGGTCGAGGCGGCCCGGGACTGGGTCGTGCGTACCGTTCCGGAGTCGCACTCCGCCGAGTGCCAGTGGTGCCCGGTCTGCCGGACGGTCGCCGCGCTGCGCGACCCGGACGTGGCCGACCGCGTGGCCGGCGCCGTCACCGCCGCGGCGGGCACGCTGGCTTCGGTGCTCGACTCGCTCACCCGGCCGTCGCCGTCGTCGCCGTCGTCGTCGTCGTCGCGTCGCCGTCGGCGCACGAGATCCCGGTCGACGAGGACCCGTGAGACTCGCGATCGGGGTCGACATCGGCGGCACCAAGGTCGCCGCCGGGGTGGTCGACGAGGAGGGCAGCGTGCTGGCGATGGTCCGCCGCCCCACCCCGGGCGACGTCGCCGGCACCGAGGACGCGATCGCCGGCTGCGTGGACGAGCTGGCCGAGCGGTACGACGTGGTCGCGGTCGGCATCGGCGCCGCCGGCTGGATCGCCAACGACCGGGCCACCGTGCTGTTCTCGCCGCACCTGGCCTGGCGGGACGAGCCGCTGAAGGAGGCGCTGGTCGGCCGCATCGGGCTGCCGGTCACCGTCGAGAACGACGCCAATGCGGCGGCCTGGGCCGAATACCGGTTCGGCGCCGCGCGCGGCGAGCGGGTGGTCTGCATCGTCACGCTCGGCACCGGGATCGGCGGCGGCCTGGTGGTGTCCGGCACGCTCTACCGCGGTGCGTTCGGGGTGGCGGCCGAGTGGGGCCACATGCAGGTGGTGCCGGACGGCCGGCGCTGCGCCTGCGGCAACCGCGGCTGCTGGGAGATGTACGCGTCCGGCACCGCGCTGGCCCGGGACGCGCGCGAGCTGGCCGAGGTCTCGCCGGTCGCCGCGCACCGGCTACTGGAGCTCGCCGACGGCGATCCGGCCGCGCTGACCGGCACGCTGGTCACCACGGCGGCGCGGGAGGGCGACGTGGCGGCGGTGGAGATCTTCACCGCGATGGGCCGCTGGCTCGGCCGCGGGATCGCCAGCCTGGCCGCGGCGCTGGACCCGAGCGTGGTCGTGATCGGCGGTGGCGTCTCCGAGGCGGGCGAGCTGCTGCTGCGCCCGGCCCAGGAGGAGTTCGCCGGCTCCCTGACCGGGCGCGGGTTCCGGCCGCTCGCGCCGATCCGGCTGGCCGCGCTCGGGCCGGACGCCGGCCTCGTCGGTGCCGCCGACCTGGCCCGCCGCCGGGTCTAGGCTGCCGCACCGTACCGGCCCGCGTCCTGGGTGCGGATCCGACCTGCTCCGGCGGGTCGGCTTCCGCGGCGGCGAACGTGCTGCTCGCCGGCGGCCGGTCTAGCGTTCGACCACGGTCATCTCGATCGAGTAGGTCTCGGCGTTGTAGACGTGGCTGCCGAGCTCGACCGCGGCGCCGGAACCGTCGTAGGTGAGCCGCTCCATCGTCAGCAGCGGCGCTCCCTTGCGCACCTGGAGCAGCCTGGCCTCCGGTGCGGTCGCGCCGCGGGCGGCGATCCGCTGGGTGGCGATGCGCAGGTGCACGCCGGTGCCGCGCATCAGCTCGTACAGCCCGCGGGTCTCCAGCGCCTCGGCGGTGAGCACCGGGGCGAGGTCGGCGGGCAGCCAGTTGCGCATCACCGCGAGCGGCTCCTCCCGGGCGCAGCGCAGCCGCTCCAGGTGCAGCACCTGGGTGCCGGCCGGCACGCCGAGCCGCTCGGCCACGGCGGCCGGGGCGGCGACCAGCTCCCGGTCGAGCACCCGGGTGGTCGGCTTCTGGTCGGACCGGGCCAGGTCGTCGAACAGGCTGGTGAGGTCCATCGGGCGCTTCACCCGGCCGTGCACGACCTGGGTGCCGATCCCGCGCCGGCGCACCAGCAGGCCCTTGTCGACCAGCTCCTGGATGGCCCGGCGCATCGTCGGGCGGGACAGTCCCCACCGGTCGGCCAGGCTGATCTCGTTTTCCAACCGGTCGCCGGGGGCGAGCTGACCGGCATCGATCGCGGCCTCGATCTGCCGCGAGACCTGGAAGTAGAGCGGCACCGGGCTGGACCTGTCCAGGTCAAGCATGAGCTCGGGCATCTGACCCCCCTCGACCGCGTCAAGCGTAGCGCATACGACCTCTCCTCAGGACGGGAGTATGTCCTGACATTCTGACGAACTCTTGACAACAACTCGTTACCTGCGCGACGCTCCACCAACGAGCCGGTCCGACCCCCCGGGAGGTGCTCGTGGAGCCCGGTTACGACGTGGTCACCGTGGGCCGGGCCGGTGTCGACATCTACCCGTTGCAGGTCGGCGTCGGCCTCGAGGACGTCGGCGAGTTCGGCAAGTTCCTCGGCGGCACGGCGGCCAACGTCGCGGTCGCCGCGGCCCGGCACGGGCTTCGGGCCGCCCTGGTCAGCCGGACCGGCGCCGACCCGTTCGGCCGGTTCGTGCACGCGGCGCTGCGCGAGCTCGGCGTCGACGACCGGTACGTCACCGCGGTGGCGGACCTCCCCACGCCGGTGACCTTCTGCGAGATCTTCCCGCCGGACGAGTTCCCGCTGTACTTCTACCGCCGGCCGGCCGCACCGGACATGCAGCTGACCGAGGCTGAGCTCCCGGCCGAGCTGGTCCGCGACACCCGGGTGTTCTGGACGATCGGGTCCGCCCTGTCCGAGGAGCCGAGCCGGTCGGCGATGCACTCCGCGTACGTGGCCCGCGCGCGGGCGCCACTGACCGTGCTCGACCTCGACTACCGGCCGATGTTCTGGCCCGACCGGGCGGCCGCGACCGCGGAGCTGGAGTGGGCGCTGGAGCACGTCACGGTCGCGGTCGGCAACCTCGACGAGTGCTACACCGCCGTCGGCGAGCGCGACCCGCACCGGGCCGCGGCCGCGCTGCTGGACCGCGGGCTCGACCTGGCGGTCGTCAAGCAGGGCCCGCTGGGCGTGCTGGCCGCGACCCGGGACGAGGTGGTCGAGGTGCCACCGGTCCCGGTGGAGGTGGTCAACGGGCTCGGCGCCGGCGACGCGTTCGGCGGTGCGCTGTGCGCGGGCCTGCTGGCCGGGCGCCCGCTGGTCGACGCGATCCGGTTCGCCAACGCGGCCGGCGCGATCGTCGCGTCCCGGCTGGAGTGCTCCACCGCCATGCCGACCAGCGCCGACGTGGAGGCGGCGCTGGCGGACGCGGCGGCCGGCCGCCCGGTGCGCGCGGGCGGACCGGTGGGGGGACCGGCGGGCGCATCGGTGGCGGCGGAGGTGCGGGCGCGTGGCTGAGGCGGTCACGGTGGGACGGGTGCGGGAGCTGCGGGCCCGCGACCCGCGGGCGGTGGCGCGGGCCGCCGCGCGGCGCCGGCGCCGCCCGCTGCTGCCTGGCGACGGCGGCGGGCTGATGCTCATCGCGGCCGACCACCCGGCCCGCGGCGCGCTCGGCGTGCGGGGCGCGCCGGCCGCGATGGCCGACCGCACCGAGCTGCTGACGCGGCTTGTGCTCGCGCTGTCGCGACCCGGCGTGGACGGCGTGCTCGGCACCGCGGACGTGCTGGAGGACCTGCTGCTGCTCGGCGCGCTGGAGGGCAAGGTCGTCATCGGCTCGATGAACCGCGGCGGGCTGGCCGGCGCGAGCTTCGAGCTGGACGACCGGTTCACCGGCTACGACGCCGACACGATCGCCCGGTTCGGCTACGACGGCGGCAAGATGCTCTGCCGGATCGATCTCGCCGACCCGGCGACGGTGTCCACTTTGGAGGCGTGTGCCCGGGCGGTCACGGGGCTGTCCGGTCACGGGCTCATGGCCATGGTGGAGCCGTTCATGTCCCACCGCGTCGACGGGCAGGTCCGCAACGACCTGTCCGTCGAGGCGGTGGTGACCTCGGTGGCTATTGCGTCCGGCCTCGGCGCGACGAGCGCGTACAGCTGGCTCAAGCTGCCGGTCGTGCCCGGCATGGACGCGGTGATGGCGGCGACCACGCTGCCGACCCTGCTGCTCGGCGGCGACCCGGACGGCGACCCCGAGGAGACCTACGGCCAGTGGGAGAAGGCGCTCGCGCTGCCGGGCGTGCGCGGTCTCGTCGTCGGCCGGACCCTGCTCTACCCGCCGGACGGCGACGTGGCGGGGGCCGTGGACGTTGCGGCCGGACTGGTGCACCGGAAGGCGGCGGCATGACCGGGCGCGGCACGAGCCTGCACCGTCCGAACGGGACACTCGCCCGGGACGGCTGGGCCTGCGTGGTCGACCCGGAGACCGCGGGCTGGGCGTACTCCGGGCTGCGGGTGCTCGACCTGGCGGCCGGCGGGTCGATCTCCTTCGACACCGGGCCGGACGAGATGCTGCTGCTGCCGCTGTCCGGCTCGGCCACCGTGACCTGCGGTGGGTCGGCCGCCGCGCTGGACGGCCGACCGTCCGTCCGGAGTGGACCGACCGACTTCGCCTACCTGCCGGTCGGCTCGGACGTGACGGTGTCCAGTGTGGACGGTGGCCGGTTCGCGCTGCCGGCGGCACGGGCGTCGCGGCGGCTGGACTTCCGGGTGCAGCCGGCCGGCAAGGTGCCGGTCGAGCTGCGCGGCGCGGGCTCGTGCTCCCGGCAGGTGAACAACTTCTGCACGCCGGAGGCGTTCGAGGCGGACAAGCTGATCGCCTGCGAGGTGCTGACTCCGGCCGGCAACTGGTCCTCCTACCCGCCGCACAAGCACGACGAGGACCGGCCGGGGGAGTCGGTGCTGGAGGAGATCTACTACTACGAAGTCGAGCCGATCGAGGCAGCGCCTGCTCGCGGGGGGCACACGGGGGGCGGAGCCCCCCGTGGGTTGGGCTATCAGCAGGTGTACGGGAGCTCGGCCGTGCTGGCCGAGGTGCGCACCGGCGACGTGGTGCTCATCCCGGACGGCTGGCACGGCCCGTCGATGGCCGCGCCGGGCTACGACCTCTACTACCTCAACGTGATGGCCGGTCCCGCCGCCGAGCGGGCCTGGCTGATCAGCGACGACCCGGCGCATGCCTGGGTCCGCTCGACCTGGGCCGACCAGGCGATCGATCCGCGGCTACCGTTCGGGAGGAACGCGTGAGGCTCACCGTCGGGCAGGCCGTCGTCCGGTTCCTCGCCGCCCAGCGCAGCGAGCGGGACGGCGTCACTCACCCGTTGTTCGCCGGCTGCTTCGGCATCTTCGGGCACGGCAACGTCGCCGGCGTTGGCCAGGCGCTGCTGGAGGCCGAGCTGCACCCCGACTCGTACGGGAGCTACGCACGGAGCTCGGCCGTCGGCCGGGATGAGGGCGCAGCTCCACCTGTCGGGGGGCACTCGGGGGGCGGAGCGCCCCGAGGGTTGCCGTACGTGACCGCGCGCAACGAGCAGGGCATGGTGCACGCCGCCGCCGCGTACGCCCGGCACCGCAACCGGCTGACCACCTGGGCCTGCACGGCCTCGATCGGACCTGGCTCGTCGAACATGCTCACCGGCGCCGCGCTGGCCACCGTGAACCGGCTGCCGGTGCTGCTGCTGCCCAGCGACGTGTTCGCGACCAGGGTGTCCGGTCCGGTGCTGCAGGAGCTGGAGTCGCCGGCCGGCCAGGACGTGACCGTCAACGACGCGTTCCGGCCGCTGTCGCGGTTCTTCGACCGGGTGTGGCGGCCGGAGCAGCTGCCGGCCGCGCTGCTCGGGGCGATGCGGGTGCTCACCGACCCGGCCGAGACCGGCGCGGCCACGATCGCGCTGCCGCAGGACGTGCAGGCGCAGGCGTACGACTGGCCGGAGGAGCTGTTCGCGGAGCGGGTCTGGCACGTCGCTCGGCCGGTGCCGGAGCCGGCGGCGCTGGCCCGCGCGGTCGAGGTGATCCGGTCGGGCCGCCAGCCCCTGCTGGTCGCCGGCGGTGGGGTGATCTACAGCGAGGCGACCGCGGCGCTGCAGGCGTTCGCCGAGGCCACCGGCATCCCGGTGGCGGAGACCCAGGCGGGCAAGGGCTCGCTGCCCTATGACCACCCGCTGTCGGTCGGCGCGGTCGGCAGCACCGGCAGCACCGCCGCCAACCGGCTGGCCGCCGACGCGGACGTGGTGATCGGCGTCGGCACCCGGTGGAGCGACTTCACCACCGCGTCCCGGACCGCCTTCGGCGCCGACGGGGTGCGGTTCGTCAACGTCAACGTGGCCGCGGTGGACGGCGCCAAGCAGGCCGGCACCGCGGTGGTCGCCGACGCCAGGGTGACGCTGGAGGCGCTCACCGCCGCGCTGGCCGGCTGGCGGGTCCCGGCCGCGCACCGGCAGCGGGCCGGCCGGCTCGCCGCCGAGTGGGACGCGACCGTGCAGCGCGCGTACGAGCTCGGGCACGTCCCGCTGCCGGCGCAGTCCGAGGTGATCGGCGCGGTGAACACCGGCACCGAGCCGCGGGACGTGCTGATCTGCGCGGCCGGCTCGATGCCCGGCGACCTGCACAAGCTGTGGCGCACCCGCGACCCCAAGGGCTACCACGTCGAGTACGGCTACTCCTGCATGGGCTACGAGATCGCCGGCGGCCTCGGCGTGGCGCTGGCCATCCGGGACGCCGCGGAGACCGACCGCCGCGCCGTCGTCATGGTCGGCGACGGGTCGTACCTGATGATGGCGCAGGAGCTGGTCACCGCCGTGCAGGAAGGCGTCGACCTGCTGGTGGTGCTGGTGCAGAACCACGGCTTCGCCTCGATCGGCGAGCTGTCCGAGAGCCTCGGCTCGCAGCGGTTCGGCACCCGCTACCGGTTCCGCGCCGCCGGCACCGGCCGGCTGGACGGCGACCTGCTCCCGGTCGACCTGGCCGCCAACGCCGAGAGCCTCGGCGTGCGGGTGCTGCGGGCGAGCGGGATCGAGGACTTCCGGGTCAAGCTCGGGCAGGCCCGAGCGCACACCGGTGGCCCGGTGCTCGTGCACGTCGAGACCGACCCGCTGGTGCCGGCGCCGTCGAGCGAGTCCTGGTGGGACGTGCCGGTGGCCGAGGTGTCCCGGCTCGAGTCGACCACCCAGGCGCGCAAGTCGTACGAGGCCGCCAAGGCCGCCCAGCGCCCCTACCTGGACCCGAGAGGGTGAAGCGTCGCATGCGGACGATCGAGCACTGGATCGACGGGGTCGCCACCGCCGGCGCCGGCACCCGCCGCGGACCGGTGTGGAACCCGGCGACGGGCGCGCAGCAGGCCGAGGTCGTGCTGGCCGAACCGGCCGACGTGGACGCCGCGGTGACCGCCGCGGCGGCCGCGTACGAGGGCTGGTCGCAGACGTCGCTGTCCCGCCGGACCAAGGTGCTGTTCGCGTTCCGCGAGCTGGTCAACGCGCGCATCGACGAGCTGGCCGGGATCGTCTCGGACGAGCACGGCAAGGTGCTCTCCGACGCCCGCGGCGAGGTGCAGCGCGGGCTCGAGGTGGTCGAGTTCGCCTGCGGGCTGCCGACCCTGCTCAAGGGCGACTACTCCGACCAGGTCTCCACCGGCGTCGACCTCTACTCGATCCGCGAGCCGCTCGGGGTCTGCGCCGGGATCACCCCGTTCAACTTCCCGATCATGGTGCCGATGTGGATGCACCCGGTCGCGATCGCCTGTGGCAACGCGTTCGTGCTCAAGCCGAGCGAGCGGGACCCGTCGGTGTCGGAGGTCGTCGCCCGGCTGTGGCAGGAGGCCGGCCTGCCGGACGGCGTCTTCAACGTCGTGCACGGCGACAAGGTCGCGGTCGACGCGATCCTCGACCACCCCGGCATCGCCGCGGTGTCGTTCGTCGGGTCCACTCCGATCGCCCGCTACCTCCACCAGAAGGCCAGTGCCACCGGCAAGCGGGTGCAGGCCCTCGGCGGCGCCAAGAACCACGCGATCGTGCTGCCCGACGCCGATCTCGACTTCGCCTCCGACCACCTCGTCGCGTCGGCCTTCGGCTCGGCCGGCGAGCGCTGCATGGCGATCTCGGCCACCGTCGCGGTCGGGCCGGCCGCCGACGCGCTGGTCGACGTGGTCAGCGAGAAGGCCGGCAAGGTGACCGTCGGCGCCGGCCGGGAGCCGGGCAGCGAGATGGGGCCGGTCGTCACCGCCGAGGCCAAGCAGCGGATCGAGGGCCTGATCGGCGCCGGCCAGCGGCAGGGCGCCCGGCTCGCGGTGGACGGGCGCGGCCTGGTCGTGCCCGGGTACGAGCAGGGCTTCTTCGTCGGGCCGACCGTGCTCGACGCGGTGACCCCAGAGATGGACGTGTACCGGGAGGAGATCTTCGGCCCGGTGCTCTCGGTGCTGCGGGCCGACTCGGTGGACGAGGCGATCGCGCTGGTCAACGCCAACCCGTACGGCAACGGCACCGCGGTGTTCACCGCGTCCGGGGAGGCGGCGCGGCGGTTCGTGCGCGGCGTCAAGGTCGGGATGGTCGGGGTGAACGTGCCGATCCCGGTGCCGATGGCCTACTACTCCTTCGGCGGCTGGAAGGACTCGCTGTTCGGGGACAAGCACGTGCACGGCCCCGAGGGCGTCTCGTTCTACACCCGCGCGAAGGTCGTCACCTCCCGCTGGCCGCACGTCGAGCACGCCTCGGACGCCAGCTACCACTTCCCGACGGCTCAATAGCGAGCGACGCCCCAACGATCAGGAGGACAGACATGTCCAGGAACACGAGGCTCCGCTGGGCGGCGCTGGTGGCCGGGGTCGCCCTCGTGCTGGCCGGCTGCAGCAGCACCGGCGGCAAGCAGGCGCAGGAGAGCGCGAACAACGCGGTCGGCGCGGGCAAGGCGGACACCCCGAAGATCACGATCGCGATGGTGACGCACGGCGCGCCGGGTGACACCTTCTGGGACATCATCCGCAAGGGCGCGCAGGCAGCAGCGGCGAAGGACAACGTCGACTTCAAGTACTCCTCCGACCCCGACTCCGGCAAGCAGGCGACGCTCATCCAGAGCGCCATCGACAGCAAGGTCGACGGCATCGCGGTCACGCTGCCCGACCCGCCGGCCATCGCCCCCGCGGTGAAGAAGGCCATCGCCGCCGGCATCCCGGTGGTCGCGTTCAACGCCGGCATCGGCCAGTACAGCGAGTCGGGGGCGCTGTCCTACTTCGGCTCGGACGAGAGCCTGGCCGGCCAGACCGGCGGCACGCGCGCCACCCAGGACGGCTTCAAGCACATGCTCTGCGTCGTGCAGTTCCAGGGCCAGGTGCAGCTCGAGGCCCGTTGCGCCGGCGCGCAGTCCACCTTCAAGGGCAAGTACGACAAGATCTACGTCAACGGCTCGGACCTGCCGTCGGTGCGCACCACGATCGCCGCGAAGATGAAGCAGGACCCCAGCATCGACTTCGTGCTCACACTGGGCGCACCGATCGCGCTGAACGCCATCGACGCGATCAAGGACGCCAACAGCAAGGCGAAGGTCGCCACGTTCGACTTCAACCCGCAGATCCCGCCGAAGATCGAGTCCGGTGACCTCCAGTTCGCCATCGACCAGCAGCCCTACCTGCAGGGCTACGAGGCGATCGACTCGCTCTGGCTCTACAAGGTGAACGGCAACATCCTCGGCGGCGGCAAGCCGACGCTGACCGGGCCGTTCCTCGTCGACAAGGCCAACATCGCCGTCGTCGGCAAGTTCGCGGCCAACGGCACCCGGTAGCCAGCAGGCGGGGAGCCGCTCCGTCCGGCGGTTCCCCGCCCGCCACCACCCAGGACCTCGGAGGTCTTCATGAGTCAGACGCTCGAAGCCGGCGTCGCACCCCCGCCGGCCTCGCCCGACGAGCGGGTCGCCCGGCGCTCCACCCTGGCCCGGCTGCTGACCCGGCCCGAGGTCGGGGCACTGCTCGGCGCCATCGTCATCTACCTCGTGTTCTTCTCGGTCGCGCCGCCGTTCCGGGACGTGAACTCGCTCGCGACCATCCTCTACGTCAGCTCCACCTACGGCATCCCGACGGTCGCGGTCGCACTGCTCATGATCGGCGGCGAGTTCGACCTGTCCGCCGGCGTCGCGGTGACCGCCTCGGCGCTGTTCGCGTCGATGTTCGCCTTCCAGTTCAGCACCAACATGTGGGTCGGCGTGGCGCTGTCGCTGGTCTTCGCGCTGGTGGTCGGGTTCATCAACGGCTATCTGGTGGTGAAGACCGGGATACCCAGCTTCCTCGTCACCCTCGGCACGTTCTTCATGCTGCGCGGGCTGAACCTGGCGATCACCAAGCAGGTCACCGGCAACGTCGGCACCGACGATGTGTCGAACATCCAGGGGTTCGACTCGGCCCGGAAGGTGTTCGCCTCGTCGTTCAGCCTCGGCGGCGTCAACATCCGCATCACGGTCATCTGGTGGATCGTATTCGTGGCGATCGCGACCTGGGTGCTGCTGCGCACCCACCTCGGCAACTGGATCTTCGCCACCGGCGGGTCGGCGCCGAGCTCGCGGGCCGTCGGCGTCCCGGTGAACCGGGTGAAGATCGGCCTGTTCATGTTCGTGGGCGTGATGGCGTGGTTCACCGGTATGCACATCCTGTTCGCGTTCAACACCGTGCAGTCCGGCATCGGGATCGGCAACGAGTTCATCTACATCGTCGGCGCAGTGGTCGGCGGTTGCCTGCTCACCGGCGGCTACGGCTCGGTGATCGGCGCGGCGATCGGGGCGTTCATCTTCGGCATGACCAACCAGGGCATCGTCTACGCCGGCTGGAACCCCGACTGGTTCTACTTCTTCCTCGGCGCCCTGCTGCTCGGCGCCATCCTGCTCAACGGCTGGGTCCGGCAGCGAGCGGAGGCAATGCGATGACGACGACCACCGCCGGCCCCGGCACCGGGGCCGACCAGACCACGGCCACGCCGCTCGTCCGGCTCGTCGGCGCCGGCAAGCGCTACGGCAACATCATCGCCCTGCGCGGCGTCGACCTCGAGGTCGGCGCGGGCGAGGTGACCTGCGTACTGGGCGACAACGGGGCGGGCAAGTCCACCCTGATCAAGATCATCGCCGGTCTGCACCAGCACAACGAGGGCACCTACGAGGTCGAGGGCGTGCCGGTGCAGTTCGGCTCGCCCCGGGAGGCCCTCGACCACGGGATCGCGACGGTCTACCAGGACCTGGCCGTCGTCCCGCTGATGCCGGTGTGGCGCAACTTCTTCCTCGGCAACGAGGTCCGCAAGGGCATCGGGCCGGTGTCCAAGATGGACATCGGGTTCATGCGCCAGACAGCCAAGAAGGAACTGTCCGACATGGGCATCGACCTCCGCGACGTCGAGCAGCCCATCGGCACGCTGTCCGGCGGCGAGCGCCAGTGCGTCGCCATCGCCCGGGCCGTCTACTTCGGAGCGAAGGTGCTCATCCTCGACGAGCCCACCGCGGCGCTCGGGGTCAAGCAGTCCGGCGTCGTGCTGAAATACATCCTCCAGGCGCGCGAGCGCGGCCTCGGGGTCATCTTCATCACCCACAACCCGCACCACGCTTACCCGGTGGGCGACCGCTTCCTGCTGCTCAAGCGTGGTCGGACCCTCGGCTACTACGGCAAGGACGAGATCAGTCGCGAGGAGCTGACCGCCCTGATGGCCGGCGGCAGCGAGCTCGAGGAGCTCAGCCACGAACTGGAGAGCGTCGGCGGCGCCGTCGCCCAAGCGGGTCACACCATGGAGGAGGAGCTCAAGGAGCTCGGCATCGGCGGGAGCCCGGGGGCCACGGCATGACGGTCGACACCCGCCGGCTGGCCCTGGGCAGCTGCCCCGACTCCTGGGGTGTGTGGTTCGCCGACGACCCCCGCCAGCCGCCCTGGCAGCGGTTCCTCGACGAGCTGGCCGGTGTCGGCTACGAGTGGCTGGAGCTGGGCCCGTACGGGTACCTGCCGACGGACCCGGCCCGGCTCTCCGACGAGCTGGACCGGCGCCGGCTGACCGTCGCCGGCGGCACGATGCACGGCGAGAGCGGGCTGCACCGGCGCGGCGACTGGCCGGCGATCGAGGCCAAGACCCGGAAGGTCGCCGAGCTGACCGCGGCCGTCGGCGGCCGGCACCTGGTGTTCGTTCCGGTGCCGGGCTACCGCGACGACACCACCGGGGCCTACCTCGAGCCGGCCGAGCTCACCGGTGCGGAGTGGACGACGATGGTGCGGGCGGCCGACGAACTCGGCCGGATCGTGGCCGGGGACTACGGCGTGGCCCTGCAGTTCCATCCGCACGCCGACAGCCACGTGGAGACCCAGGACCAGACCGAGCGGTTCCTGGCCGACACCGATCCCCGGTACGTCAACCTGTGCCTGGACACCGGGCACCTGGCGTACCGGCGAGCGGACAGCGTCGAGCTGATCCGCCGCTACCCGGAGCGGATCGGCTACGTGCACATCAAGCAGATGGACCCGGACGTGGTGGCGCGGGCCGAGCGGGAGGACCTGGCCTTCGGTCAGGCGGTGGCGCTCGGCGCGTCCTGCGAGCCGCCGGCCGGCCTGCCCGACGTGCCGTCCGTCGTGGCCGCACTGTCCGAACTGGACACCGAGATGTTCGTCGTGGTGGAGCAGGACATGTATCCGGTGGACTTCGATGTGCCGGCCCCGATCGCGGCCCGGACCAGGGACTACCTGCGCACCGTCGGCGTCGGCGGCTGACGGGAGGCTGGGCATGACGGTGCAGGTCGGCGTGGTCGGGGTCGGGATGATCGGGCAGGACCACATCCGCCGGTTGACCAGGGTGCTGTCCGGAGTGGACGTCGTCGCGGTGTCCGATGTGGACGGCGAGCGGGCCCGGGCGGTGGCGGACGGGTTGCGGGACGTCGCGGTGCACGCCACCGGCGAGCAGCTGGTGGCCGACGACCGGGTGGACGCGGTCGTGGTCTGCTCGTGGGGCGAGACGCACGAGCAGTACGTGCTGGCCGCGATCGCCGCCGGCAAGCCGGTGTTCTGCGAGAAGCCGCTGGCGACCACGCAGGACGCCTGCCGGCGGATCCTCGCGGCGGAGACCGCGGCCGGCCGGCGGCTGGTCCAGGTCGGCTACATGCGCCGCTACGACGCCGGGTACCGGGCGCTGCGGGCGGTGGTGCAGGGCGGTTCGATCGGCCTGCCGCTGCTCATGCACTGCACCCACCGCAACGCCGGCGTGCCCGCGCACTACGTGGCCGAGATGATGGTCAGCGACACCGCGGTGCACGAGATCGACATGGTGCGCTGGATGTTCGGTGAGGAGATCGTCGCCGCGCAGGTGCTCACACCGCGGCGCAACCGCAACGGCGGCGAGCTGCGTGACCCGCTCGTGCTGCTGCTGCAGATGGAGTCCGGGATCCTCGTCGACGTCGAGATCTCGGTGAACATCCGGTACGGCTACGACATCCGCGGCGAGGTCGTCGGCGAGGAGGGCACGGCCGAGCTCGTCGAGCCGTCGCCGGTCCGGGTGCGCCGGGCCGGCACGGTCGCCCAGCCGGTGCCGGCCGACTGGCGGGAGCGGTTCGTCCGCGCGTACGACGTCGAGCTGCAGGAGTGGGTCGACGCGGTGGCCGGCGACGGCGAGCTCGGCCCGAGCTCCTGGGACGGCTACGCCGCGACGGCGGTGTCCGACGCCGGCCTGACCGCGCTGCGCACCGGCGAGCGGGTGCCGGTCTCGCTCGGCGACCGGCCGGCCCTGTACGAGAAGTGAGGGGGCTGGCATGAAGCTCGCGCTCGACCCGTACATGCTGCGGACGACGCCGCTGACCGAGCTGCCCGGCGTGGTCGCCGACCTCGGCTACGAGTGGATCGAGCTGTCGCCGCGGCCGGACTTCACCCCGTTCTTCCTGCACCCGCGAGCGAACCGGGACACCGTCCGGCGGTTCAAGGCCGAGCTCGACGCGGCCGGCGTGCGGATCGCCTCGCACCTGCCGCTCTACCGCTGGTCCGGGCCGGACGAGGACGAGCGGCAGGCGGCGGTGCGGTACTGGAAGCGCGCCATCCAGCTCACCGTCGACCTCGACTGCCGGGTGATGAACTCGGAGTTCAACGGCCGGCCCGAGCAGGCGTCCCGATCCGAGGCGCAGTTCTGGCGCTCGATGGAGGAGCTGCTGCCGGTCTTCGAGCGGGAGGGCGTGCGGCTGCGGCTGGAGCCGCACCCGGACGACTTCGTCGAGGACGGCCGGGTGGCGGTCGACATGATCCGCGGGATCGACTCGGACCTCGTGTCGTTCCTCTACTGCGCGCCGCACACGTTCCACCAGACCGAGCGGCCCGGTGGCGACGTCGCCGGGATCATGCGCTACGCGGGCGAGCTGCTCACCCAGGTGCACGTGGCCGACTCGTTCGACTTCCGGGCCTCCAGCGGGCTGCGCTACATCGTCAACCCGCCGGGCTCGCCGGCGCGCATCCACCAGCACCTCGACATCGGCCAGGGCGAGGTCGACTGGGACGAGTTCTTCGGCACGCTCGGCGAGCTCGGCTTCGGCGGCCGGGACGAGACGATCATGACGGTCTGCGTCTTCGCCTGGGAGGAACGGGCGCACGAGTCCGCCCGCGTCAACCGGGAGCGGATCGAGCAGGCGGTCAAGTCCTGGGCCTGACTCTTCCAGCCCGCCCACCCCGCTCACCCGCAGCCGGTTCCGGCCGCGGGGGGCTCGTCGAGAAGGAATCGGAGGTCGCTGGATGCCGAACCGTTCGCTCGGCGTGGCCGTGATCGGCGCCGGCATGGTCGGCCGCGCGCACGCCAACGCCTACCGGCAGGCCGGCACCGTGTACGGGCCGGGACTGCCGGACATCAGGCTGGTGGCGATCGCGGACACGCACGAGCCGTTCGCCGCCGAGACCGCCCGCCGGTTCGGCTACCAGCGGGCGGAGACGAGCTGGCAGGCGGTCGCCGCGGCCGACGACGTCGACGTGGTGAGCGTCGCGGTGGCCAACGCCCTGCACCGCGAGGTGGTCGAGGGACTGCTCGCGGCGGGCAAGCACGTGCTCTGCGAGAAGCCGCTGGCGCCGACCGTCGCGGATGGCGCGGCGATGGTGGCGGCGGCCGAGGCGGCCGACCGGGTCAGCGCGATCGGGCTCACCTTCCGCCGGTCGCCGGCGGTCAACGCGATCCGGGACGAGGTCCGCGGCGGCGTGCTCGGCCCGGTGCAGCACTTCACCGGCCGCTACTGGTGTGACTACGGCGCCGACCCGGACGCGCCGATCAGCTGGCGTTACCGCGGTGGCGCCGGCTCCGGCGCGCTCGCGGACATCGGCAGCCACCTGGTCGACCTCGGCGAGTTCTGCTGCGGGCCGGTGGCGTCGGTGGCCGGCAGCACGTTCCTCACGGCGGTGAAGGACCGGCCGGTGCCGCTCGGCGTCGCGGTCGGCCACGCGGCCGGGGTCGCGGTGGGGGACGAGCGCGAGCCGGTGCAGAACGAGGACGTGGCCACGTTCACCGCGACGTTCGCCGGCGGTGCGGTCGGCACCTTCGCGGTGTCTCGGATCGCCCACGGGCACGCCAACACGCTGACCTTCGAGGTCGCCTGCGAGCGGGGCGGCGGGTCGTTCACGCTCGACCGGGCCGCCGAGTTCATGCTCGGTGGCACCACCGTGCTCTGTGGACCCTCCCATCCGTACCTTGCCGGCGGCCTGCCGATGGACTTTCCCGGCGTCGGCCACGGGCAGAACGACTTCTTCGTCTACCAGGCCCGGGCGTTCCTCGAGCAGGTCGCCGGCCTGTCCGGGCTGCCGCCCTGCCCGTCCCTGGCCGAGGGCCTGCACAACCTGCGGGTGCTGGCCGCGGTCGCCGAGTCCGCGGCCGCCGGCGGCATCGCCGTGACCGTCCACTGAGGAGAGACGCCCATGAAGCTCGGCGCCTACACCGCCGTCCTGCACGACCGCCCGCTGGCCGACGCGCTCAAGGTGCTCGGCGAGCTCGGCCTGACCGGCGCGGAGATCAACTCCGGCGGATTCCTGCCGCCGGTGCACATCCCGATGGACGACCTGCTCACCAGCGCCGCGGCCAGGGACGACTACCTCGGCCGGTTCCGCGACGCCGGGATCACGCTGACCGGGCTGAACTGCAACGGCAACCCGCTCAACCCGCTGCCGGACATCGGGCCGGCGCACGCGGCCGACCTGCACCGCTCGATCGAGGTCGCCGGCCTGCTCGAGGTGGACCGGGTGGTCACGATGTCCGGCGTGCCGGGCTCCGACCCGGCCGCGGCCTACCCGTCCTGGGTGGTCAACACCTGGGACAGCCAGTACACCGACGTGCAGGACTACCAGTGGGAGCTGGCAGTGCCGTTCTGGCGGGACGTCGACGCCCGGGCCCGGGACGCCGGCGTCAAGGTGTGCATCGAGATGCACCCGCACAACGTCGTGTTCAACCCGCCGACCCTGCGCCGGCTGGTGGAGCGGACCGGCGCCACCAACGTCGGCGCCGAGATGGACCCGAGCCACCTGTTCTGGCAGGGGATCGACCCGGTCGCCGCGGTCGACTGGCTCGGCGAGCTGGTCTTCCACGCGGCGGCCAAGGACACGCTCATCCACGAGGACAACTGCCGGATCTACGGTGTGCTCGACGACCGGCACACCCGGGTCGGCGACAACCCGCTGAACCTGGGCGGGCGAAGCTACCTCAACCGGTGGCCGGCCGACCCCGCCTGGGAGTTCGTCCACGTGGGACGCGGGCACGACGTGGAGTTCTGGGCCCGGTTCCTGGCCGCACTGTCCCGGGTGGACCCGGACATGGCCGTCAACATCGAGCACGAGGACGCCTCGTACGACCCGGTCGAAGGACTCCGGCTGGCCGCCGAGACGCTCATCGCGGCGCACGACCGCGCGGGCCGGTGATCCGCCGGGGCCTGCTGGGCACCGCCGCGACCGGTCGGGCCGGCCCGCGGGCCGTCCGCGCGGGCCCGGTCGAGCCGGACTCCTGACCTCGCGCCGGCGCGGAGAGAGGCGGAACCATGCAACGGCTGCGGATCGGGCTGGCCGGGCTGGGCCGGATGGGCCGCATCCACGCGGCGAACCTGGCCCGGCACTGCCCGTCGACCGAGCTGGTCGCGGTCACCGACGCCGACCCGGCGGTGGCCGCCGCGGTCGGCGGCGAGGCCGGCGTGCCGGCGCTGCCGGACTTCGACGCGCTGCTGTCCGAGGTGGACGCCGTCGTCGTCGCCACCCCGACCGGCACCCACGCCGAGCTGGTCACCCGGGCCGCCCGCGCCGGCCGGGCGGTGTTCTGCGAGAAGCCGGTCTCGCTGGACCGACCGGCCACTGTGGACACTCTCGCCGCGGTCGCCGCGGCCGGCGTGCCGTTCCAGGTGGGCTTCCACCGCCGGTTCGACCCGGACTGGGTCGCGGCGACCGAGCGGATCCGGGCCGGCCAGCTCGGCGAGGTCTACCTGTTCCGCACCTCGCTGCGGGACATGCGAGCGCCGGACCCGGCGTTCCTGGCCTCGTCCGGCGGGTTCTTCCTGGACGTGAGCATCCACGACCTCGACGTCGCCCGGTGGATGGTCGGCGAGGTGGTCGAGGTGTACGCGACCGGCGCCGCGCTGTCCGACCCGCGCTTCGCGGAGGTCGGCGACATCGACACCGCGCTGGTGACGCTGCGGTTCGCGTCCGGCGCGCTCGGCGTGATCGACAACAGTCGCAGCGCCGGCTACGGGTACGAGTGCTCGACCGAGGTCGTCGGCTCGGCCGCGACCGTGCGCATCGACAACCGGCCGCCGCGGCACGTCCGCTGGCTCACCCCCGGTGCGGACACCAGCGGGATCCCGCGCGACTTCCAGGAGCGCTACCCGGAGGCGTACCAGGCCGAGCTGGAGGGATTCGCCCGGTGCGTGCTCGCCGGGCAGCCGGTCGCGGTCGGCGGGGCGGACGCGCTGGCCGCGTACGACCTGGCGGTGGCGGCCGACCGGTCCTGGCGCGCCGGGCAGCCGGTCCGGCCGGCCGGCGGCGACTGACCGATCGGGCCCCCGCCGGTCGGGTCAGGCTCCGGCGTAGTCGGGCACCAGCTCGCGGGCGAGCTGCTCGAGGAACAGGCCGGTGTCGGTGACGATGCCGATCGCCTGAGCGCTGCCCCGGTCGGCCAGCTTCGTCACCGTCGCCGGGTTGATGTCCACGCAGACCAGCGGCACCGACGCGGGCAGGATGTTTCCGGTCGCGATCGAGTGCAGCATGGTCGCGACCATGACGCAGAAGCCGACGCCGTCCAGCCGGGCTCGCATCGCCCGCTGGCCCTCGATGACGTCGGTGTAGACGTCCGGCAGCGGGCCGTCGTCGCGCACCGACCCGACCAGCACGATGTCCTTGCCGGCCTTGACCATCGCGTGCATGACGCCGCCGGTGAGCACCCCGTCCTCCACGGCGGCGCCGATCGACCCGGCCGCCCGGATGCGGTTGATCGCCCGGATGTGGTGCTCGTGGCCGTGCGGCACCCCGGAGCCCCGGTTCAGGTCCACGCCGAGCGAGGTGCCGAACAGCGCCGCCTCGATGTCGTGCGTGGCCAGCGCGTTGCCGGCGAACAGCACGTCGACGAACCCGGCCTGCACCAGCGCGACCATCGCCGGGGCCGCTCCGGTGTGCACGATCGCCGGGCCGCCGACCCAGAGGACCTTGTCACCGGCGGCCTTGACCTCCCGGATCCGCTCGGCGATGCGCCGCACCAGCAGCGCCTGCGGCTTCTCGCTCGACACCGTCGAGGCCATGAACCCGAAGCTCTGCTCGCCCGCCAGCTCGTCCGGCAGGGGGAGGGTGACCCGCACCCCGGTCGCACCGCAGACGACGAGGTCGCCGGCGCGGACGTCGGCGACCGGCACGTTGTGCACCCGGCCGGCGCGCACGACCAGCCCGCAGTCCATCTCGGCCCGGTCGACCGGGTGCCAGCGGCCGTGCAGCCGCACCTGGGTGTCCAGGTTGGTGGTCGAGTAGAACTCGTCCGGGAACACCCCGTCCGCCGGCGCCGGCTGCAGGTCCGCGTCCACCGCGTTGACCGGGTTGACCCCGTGGATCTGCACCCGGTTGAGGATGCGTTGCAGCGTGTCGGCGTCGTCGGCGCCGATCGCGATCCGCGCGTACGACTCGTCGTCGTGCTCGCGGCCGAGGTCGAGCCGGTCGACCTTGTAGTCCCCGCCGTACTCCAGGACGTCGTCCAGCACCCGGGCCAGGACGCCGGTGTCCATCAGGTGGCCCGTGATCTCGACGGTCTCGGTGAGCTTCACGGCGGGAGGGTAACGCCGCGGTCAGCCGGGGTTCACACCACGGCGCCGTCGTCCGGGTCGTCGTCGTCACGGGCCTCCCGCAACCGCAGCACCAGCAGCACGCCGCCGGACAGCACCGCGAGCACGCCGAGGGTCATCCCGGTGCGGTCGTCCATGCCGATCAGCTGCGGTATGGCGATGAGCAGCACGCCGATCACCACCAGCAGGATGGCCAGCAGCGTGTTGCGGGAAGGGCGCGGGAACGGCGGCGGCGGTGGCGGCTCGAAGTGCTCGTCGTCGCCGCTGTCCAGGGTCGGCGGCCCGTCGATCCAGACGTCCTCGGCGTCCTCCCGGGCCGCCTCGGCCTCGTGCCTGGCCCCGGCGTCGGCCGCCTTGTCCAGGTCTTTGCCGGACGGCAGCCGGTCGGCGTCGGCCGTGCCGCCCCCGCCGCGGGTCCAGCGGCGACCCCGGCGGCCGGTCTCCAGGTCGCTCCACGGGTCGACGATGAGGTCGTCGCGCTCCGGACCGGGCCGCCCGATCGGCGGGTCGCCGAACCAGTCCGCGCCCTCGGCCGGGTGCGCCTCGTCCGGCCGGGGTTGCGGGCCGGGCAGCCGGTCGCCGTCGCCGAGGTCCGGCCGGTCGGCCGACCGGTGCGGGTCGACCGCGGGCGCGTCGAAGCCCGCGATGATCGCCTGCCAGGCCCGCTCCTCCGCGGCGTCGGCCAGCCCGTGCGACGGCTCGTCGTCCCGGGACGGGGGCACCGGCCGCGGCCCGAGCGGGGTCTCCGCGTCCACGATGATCCTGGCCTGCCGGCGCTGGTCCCGGTCGACCCAGAGCCGGTCGGTCGGCGGCGAGGGCAGCGACAGCGCGCGGGTGTAGGGCTCCACGTCGGCGGAGGGCTCCAGGTAGGCCGGGACGCCGGCCGAGGCGAGCACGTCCAGCAGGTGCTCGCCCACCCGCGGGTCGACGTCGAGCAGCGGGACGAACGCGGCCGCGTCCAGCCCGTTGTCGCGCCGTCCCCGCCGGCTGTCGCCCGTCATGTCAGCCCGCGGCCGGAGCGGAGGTGTGGGCGCGGACGAAATCCAGGCTGCCGGCGAAGATCGCCGGCGCGTCGTGGTCGAGCGTGGCGACGTGGAAGGAGTCCTCCAGGATCACCTCGGTGACCTCGGTGGAGGAGGCGCCGTCGCGCAGCAGCCGGCCGGACATCGGCTCGACGACGTGGTCGACCCGGCTGCGGTAGAGCAGCACCGGCGCGGTGACCAGGCCGAGGTCGGCCACGACCAGCGGCCAGAGCCGGGACAGCGAGTGCATCGCCCGCAGCGGCGTCCGCTCGTACGCCAGCTCGGTCACGCCGGGCTTGCGGATGTCGCTGCCGATCCCGGCCAGCGACGGCACCACCCGGTGCAGCAGCGGCAAGGCATATTTGACGTCCTTGCGCTCGGTGCCCAGCGAGGGGTTGACCAGCACCAGGCCGGCGACGTCGGCCGGGCGCTGCTCGGCCAGCCGGATGACCAGCGTGCCGCCCATGGACAGACCCATCCCGAACACCTGCCGGCAGCGGCCGCGCAGGTCGTCGAACGCGCGCTCGAGCTCGCCGTACCAGTCCGGCCAGCGGGTGTCGTTGAGGTCCTGCCAGCGGGTGCCGTGCCCGGGCAGCCGGGGGAGGCGGACGGTCAGCCCGGCGGCGGCCAGGTGCTTCGCCCACGGCCGGAGGCTCTGCGGCGAGCCGGTGAAGCCGTGGCTGAGCAGCACGCCAACCTCGCTGCCGTCGGCAGCGAACGGCTCCGCGCCGGGCAGTACGCCCACAACGCACCTCCCTGTCGCCGCTGCCCTTCCATCGTCGCACGTCCAGCAGACGAAGTGGCGAGGGTTCCCGGCTGCGGCGCCGGGTACGCCAGGCGGCGATATCGGGCCGCCGTCGCCGTCGTTGTCGCAGCCGCCTGCGCGCCCGTAGGCTTCCGGTGACGAAGGGGGACGTGGTGTTCTACTGGCTGTTGAAATTCGTTCTCCTGGGTCCATGGTTGAAGCTGCTGTTCCGGCCCAGGGTCGAGGGTGCGGACAACGTGCCGTCCGAGGGGGCGGCGATCATCGCGAGCAACCACCTGTCGTTCTCGGACTCGATCTTCATGCCGCTGATGGTGCCGCGGCGGGTGACATTCCTGGCCAAGCAGGAATACTTCACCGGCCGCGGGATGAAGGGGATGCTGAGCCGGCTGTTCTTCACCGGTGTCGGCCAGGTGCCGATCGACCGCAGCAGCGGGTCGGCGGCCAAGGCGGCGCTGGAGACGGGCAAGCGGATCCTGGCCGACGGCAAGCTGCTGGGCATCTATCCGGAGGGCACCCGCTCGCCGGACGGCCGGCTCTACCGCGGCAAGACCGGGGTGGCGCGGATGGCCCTCGAGGCCGGCGTGCCGGTGATCCCGGTGGCCATGATCGGCACCCGCGAGGTGCAGCCGATCGGCAAGAAGCTGCCGCGCATCCGCCGGATCGGCATCCGGTTCGGCCCGGCGCTGGACTTCTCCCGGTACGAGGGGCTGGCCGGCGACCGGTTCGTCGAGCGGTCGATGACCGACGAGATCATGTACGAGCTGATGGAGCTGGGCGGCCAGGAGTACGTCGACCTCTACGCGGCCAAGGTGAAGGCGCAGATCGCCGCCGGCGGCAAGATCGGCCTGCCGGACGCCGCCGAGGTCACCGACGCCGACACCCCCGCCCGCCGCCTCCCCACCGAGAAAGCCAGCTGACGGTCGTCCGGGCCGGACACCCGTCCGGGACCATGCCTGACCTGGTCCCGGACGGCCGGCGGTGCCGCTGCCCGGGGAGAGGGGCCGGGGCGGTGGCGGTGACGCTGCTTCGGGGAGAGGGGCCGGGGCGGTGGCGGTGACGCTTGCCTCAGGGACGGGGGCGCGGGCGGTCGCGGTGACGCTTGCCTCAGGGACGGGGGCGCGGGCGGTCGCGGTGACGCTTGCCTCAGGGACGGGGGCGCGGGCGGTGGCGGTGACGCTTGCCTCAGGGACGGGGGGCGCGGGCGGCTTCGATGGCGTGCCAGCGGGCCAGGTTATGGCGGGCGTCGGCGAGGGCGTCGTGGCGGGCGGTGGTGGCCGGGGGGAGCTCGGGGCGGCCGGCGTCCTCCCAGCGCTGCGCCAGCTCGTGGGTGAACCGCGGGATCTCCCGCGGCAACGCCGGCATCGCGCCCCACAGCTGCGCCAACACCACGTGGTCGTACGCCGCGTACCAGGCCCACAGCTCGATCGGCTCACCGGGCTCGGTCAGGAACGCGTGCAGGTCGGTGCGGATCCGCTCCCGCGACCGCCACGCCGGGTCGCCGGGGGAGGGCAGCTTGTCCAGCACGTTGCGGCGCACCCAGGGGATCGCCCGGTCCGGGTCGAACTCCGTCGACACGGCGTAGAACTCCCGGCCGCGCTCGTCCACGACCCCGATCGAGACCAGCTCGATGGTCGACCCGTCCTCGATGAACTCGCAGTCGTAGTGGTACCGCACGGGCGTCACCGTACGGCGGTAGGTTTCGGGACAGGTGTCCGGAGCGCGGGAAGGCGTAGACATGATCCTGATCGTGGTCAAGTGGACGATCCGGCCCGAGTTCGCGGACTCGTGGCTGGAGCGGGTCGCGGAGTTCACCGCGGGCACCCGCGCGGAGCCGGGCAACCTGTTCTTCGAGTGGAACCGCAGCGTCGACGACCCGAACGTCTACACGCTGGTCGAGGGCTTCCGCGACGACGCCGCCGAGGCGCACGTGACCAGCGACCACTTCAAGGACGCGATGTCGTGGATGCCAGACTACGTCGCCAAGAGCCCCGACATCATCAACACGACGATCCCGCAGGACGGCTGGTCGCAGATGGCCGAGGTGACCCCGCGCTGAGCGCGGCGCCCCTGATAGGCGGCGCCGCGGGATGAGGGGCCCGGGGCGCGGTGGGGCGGGTTGGCCTTAGGCTCCGGCGGACGCGCAAGCCCATCGAGAGGACGAACAACAATGCGGATCGGCGTGCTCACCGGCGGCGGCGACTGCCCCGGGCTGAACGCGGTCATCCGGGCGGTCGTGCGCAAGGGCATCTCGACCTACGGGCACGAGTTCGTCGGCTTCCGCGACGGCTGGCGCGGTCCGCTCGACGGCGACGCCGGCCCGCTCGGCGTCGAGCAGGTGCGCGGCATCCTGCCCCGCGGCGGCACGATCCTCGGCACCTCCCGGACCAACCCGTACAAGGTCGACGGCGGCCCGGACCGGGTGAAGGCCGGGCTGGCCGCCGCCCGGGTGGAGGCGCTGATCGCGATCGGCGGCGAGGACACGCTCGGCGTGGCCAAGCGGCTCTACGACGACGGCGTGCAGGTCGTCGGCGTGCCCAAGACCATCGACAACGACCTGGCCGCGACCGACTACACGTTCGGCTTCGACACCGCGGTCAACATCGCGATGGAGGCCATCGACCGGCTGCACACCACGGCCGAGTCGCACCACCGGGCCCTGGTCGTCGAGGTGATGGGCCGGCACGCCGGCTGGATCGCGCTGCACGCCGGGATGGCCGGCGGCGCCAACGTGATCCTGCTGCCCGAGCAGCCGTTCGACCTGACCGCGGTCTGCGACTGGGTGGAGCGCCGGTTCCAGACCCACTACTCACCGATCATCGTGGTGGCCGAGGGCGCGACGCCCAAGGAGGGCACGATGGCCACCGCGACCGGCGAGCTCGACGCCTTCGGGCACGTCCGGCTCGGCGGCATCGGCCAGTTGCTGGCCGACGAGGTGGAGAAGCGGACCGGCAAGGAGTCCAGGGCGGTCGTGCTCGGGCACGTGCAGCGCGGCGGCACGCCGACCGCGTTCGACCGGGTGCTGGCCACCCGGTTCGGGCTCGGCGCGATCGACGCCGTGCAGGACGGGGCGTACGGGCAGATGGTCGCGCTGCGCGGCACCGACATCGTCCGGGTCCCGCTGGCCGAGGCGACCGCGGAGCTGAAGACCGTGCCGGTCGAGCGGTACGCGGAGGCGGAGGTGTTCTTCGGCTGAGCCCGGCCGGGTGTGCGCACCGCCGGTGGGGTAAAGGCTCGGCAGACTCCCCTACGTCGAAAGGTGGCCGGAGTGGCCGGAGCACTCGCGGGGCGGCGGATCGCCTTCCTCGTCGCGAACGAGGGGGTCGAGCAGGTCGAGCTGACCGGTCCCTGGCAGGCCGTCGAGCAGGACGGCGGCCGCCCGGTCCTGCTCGCGCCGTCGCCGGGCGAGGTGCAGGCGTTCACCGGCCGCGACCGGGGCGCCCGGTTCCCGGTGCAGCAGACCGTGGACGAGGTGACCGCGGACGAGTTCGTCGGGCTGGTGCTGCCCGGCGGCGTCGTCAACGCCGACCAGCTGCGGACCAAGCCGGGCGCGGTGGCGCTGGTCCGGGAGTTCGTCGACGCCGGCAAGCCGGTGGCCGCGATCTGCCACGCCGGGTGGACCCTGATCGAGGCCGGTGCGGTGCAGGGTAAGACGATGACCTCGTGGCCGAGCCTGCGCACCGACCTGGAGAACGCCGGGGCGAGCTGGGTGGACGAGGTGGTGCACGTGGACACCTCGGCCGGCTGGTCGCTGATCACCAGCCGCAAGCCGGACGACCTGCCGGAGTTCTGCCGGGAGGCCAACCGGGCGTTCGCGGCCTGACGGCCGCCGGGACGGCGTCGTGACCGGGTCGGGGCCCGGGTTGCCGCTGCGGGCGCCAGCGCACCGGGTCGACCCCGCCGCCCGCTGGCTGTGGTCGGCCGAGGGACTGGTGGTCACGCTCGTCGCCGTCGCGGTGGTGGTCGTGCTCGGCCTCGTGCTGCCCGGCGACACGCCGCGCTGGGTGGACGTGCTGCTCGACGTGCTGCGCGGGCTGCTGGCGCCGCTCGCCCTGGTCGCGGTGGTGATCGAGCCGCTGTGGCGATACCGGGTGCACCGCTGGGAGGTCACCGAGGACGCGGTCTACACGCTGGAGGGCTGGCTGACCCGCACCTGGCGGATCGTGCCGATCAGCCGGATCCAGACCGTGGACACCACCCGCGGGCCGCTGCAGCAGCTGCTCGGGCTCACCTCGATCCGGGTCCGCACCGCCTCGCACGCCGGGTCGACCAGCATCGAGCAGCTGCGGGCGCCGCTGGCCGCGGCGGTGGCGCACGACCTCGGCCTGCGGGCGAACCAGGTCAGGGACGAGGCGACGTGAGCGGGGCACGATGAGCGAGCGCACCGGGACGCAGGGGGTGCTCGCGCCGCCGCCACCCGGCCACCGGCGGCTCGACCCGCGGACGCTGGTGACCCGGGTGGTCACGCTGTCCTCGCTCCGGCAGTACTGGGGGGCGCTGCTGCCGCTGCTGGCGGTGCTCGGCGTCAACGGCGGGTTCCGGTCCGGCGGGCTGGTCGCGGTGCTCGCCGCGGTGATCGTGGTCGCGCTGGTGGGCGCGCTGGTCGAGTGGCTGCGGACCTGGTACGGGGTGCACGACGGCCGGCTGGTGGTCGAGCGCGGGGTGCTGCGCCGGTCGCTGACCGTGGTGCCGGTGGACCGCATCCGCGGCGTCGACGTGCACGCCTCGGCGCTGCAGCGGCTGCTCGGGATCGTCTCCGTCCGGGTGGACGCCGCGGCCACCGGCGGCCGCGACGACGAGGCGGTGCTCAACGCGGTCAGCACCGCCGAGGGCGCCCGGCTGCGCGACGTACTGCTGCGCGAGGCGGCGCTGGCCGAGCACGAACCGGTCCCGGCCGAGCCGACCGCGCCGGCCCGGGTGCCGCCCCCGGCGGTGGTGCTGGTCCGGTTCGACCCGCGGTGGCTGCTCTACGCACCGCTGGTCGGCGGCTACCTGCTCGCGCCGCTGGCGGCGATCGGCGCGCTCGCCAACTACGCCGGCGAGCTGCGGGTGCCGCTGCCGCTGCGGCGGTGGACCGAGGACGCGCTCGGCTCCGAGCCCGGCGTGCGGGCGATCGTCGTCGGTGCGGTCCTGGTCGTGCTGGTCGCGGTCGCCGGCGCGATGGTCACCGCCGCGGTGGCCAACTGGGGGTTCACGCTGACCCGCCGCGGCGGCACGCTGGTCGCCGAGCGCGGCCTGCTGTCCCGCCGGCAGGTGTCGCTGGAGCACGACCGGATCCGCGGCTACGCGCTGACCGAGCCGCTGGCGCTGCGCGCGGTCGCCGCCGCCCGGCTGACCGCGCTGGTCACCGGCCTCGGCGGCGGCGAGAACGAGAACGAGTCGGGCCGGCGCGGCCAGCTGCTCCCGCTCGGGCCGGCCCGGGTGGCCCGCGCGGTCGCCGCCGCCGCGGTGATCCGGTTCGACCGGCCGCTGCGCCGGCACCCGCCGGCCGCCCGGCGCCGGCGGCTGGTCCGGGCCACGCTGCCCTGGCTGGTGCCGGCCGCGGTGTTCGGCTGGTTCGGGATCTGGCCCGGGCTGGCGGCCTGCCTCGCCCTGGCCGGGCTCGGCATCCCGCTGGCCCTGGACCGGTACGCGGGGCTCGGCAACGCGGTGGACGAGCGCGCGGTCTCGGTCCGGTCGGGTTCGCTGCGGCGGCGGCAGGTCGTGCTGCTGCGCCGCGGGGTGGTCGGCGCGACGGTCCGGCAGACCTGGTTCCAGCGCCGGGCCGGACTGGCCACGGTCACCGTGGCCACCGGCGCCGGCAGCGGCGGGTACGAGGCGATCGACATCGGCGCCGCCGACGCGGTCCGGCTGTTGCGCGACGTCGACCCGGCCAGGGTGTCCGCACTGTCTACGCTGACCCCGTGACCGACGTCTCGACCCGCCCGGCCGTCCCCTCCGCGGACCCCGGCCTCGACGCCTGGCGGACGCTGCCGGCCGGGCAGCAGCCGGACTGGCCGGACCCGGCGGCGCTGCGGGCGGCCGCCGCGTCGCTGTCCGCGCTGCCGCCGCTGGTGGTGCCGTCCGAGGTGGACACGCTCACCGAGCGGCTGGCCGCGGTGGCCCGGGGCGAGGCGTTCCTGCTGCAGGGCGGCGACTGCGCCGAGACGTTCACGGGCGCGACCGAGCCCGCGCTGCGGGCGACGCTGAAGACGCTGCTGCAGATGGCGATCGTGCTGACCTACGGCGCGAGCATGCCGGTGGTGAAGCTCGCCCGGATCGCCGGGCAGTACGCGAAGCCCCGCTCGGCCCCGGTCGACGCGCTCGGCCTCCCGTCCTACCGGGGGGACATGGTCAACGACCTGGCACCGACGGAGGAGGCCCGGCGGGCCGACCCGGGCCGGCTGCTGCGGGCCTACCAGACCGCGGCGGCGACGCTGAACCTGCTGCGCGCGGTGGCCACCGGCGGCGAGTCTGCGGTCGCCCGGGTGCACGACTGGAACAAGGACTTCGTGCTCACCTCGCCGGCCGGCGCCCGCTACGAGCAGCTCGCCTCCGAGATCGGCCGGGCGCTTGACTTCATGCGGGCCTGCGGGGTGCGCGACGAGAGCCTGCTCGGCGTCGAGCTGTACTGCTCGCACGAGGCGCTGATCCTCGAGTACGAGCGGGCGCTGACCCGGCCCGGCGTCGGCGGCCAGGGCGCGTACGACCTGTCCGGGCACTTCGTCTGGGTCGGCGACCGGACCAGGATCCGCGGCGGCGCGCACATCGACTTCGTGTCCCGGATCGCCAACCCGATCGGCATGAAGGTCGGCCCGAGCGCGAACCCGGCCGAGGTGGCGGAGCTGGTCGAACTGCTCGACCCGGCGGCGACGCCGGGCCGGCTGACGCTGATCTCCCGGATGGGCAACCGCAAGGTGCACGACCTGCTGCCGCCGGTCATCGAGAAGGTGCAGGCGACCGGGCGCCCGGTGGTGTGGCAGTGCGACCCGATGCACGGCAACACCGAGGAGAGCCCGAGTGGCATCAAGACCAGGCAGTTCGAGCGGGTCGTCGACGAGGTCCGCGGGTTCTTCGAGGTGCACCGGGCGCTGGGCACCCACCCTGGCGGCATCCACGTCGAGCTGACCGGCGAGGACGTCACCGAGTGCCTCGGCGGCGCGCAGGAGATCAGCGACGCCGACCTGAACAGCCGGTACGAGACGGCGTGCGACCCGCGGCTGAACACCCAGCAGGCGCTGGAGCTCGCCTTCGAGGTCGCGGAGATGCTGCGGACCTGAGAAAGGGCCGGCGCCGGGCCCTTCCCCGCCGCGAAAGCGGCGGCACGTTGTGCCACCTGCGCCCGCAGGCCGCATCCCGCTCGTACGATCGCAAGCACGCCGGGTCGCGAGCATTCGTCACGCGACTGGCTGGGCAGGATCCGGGCGGGGGAGCCATGGCCGCAGAACGGGCGACGAGACAGGTCCCGACGTACTGCCCGCTGTGCGTCTCGAGGTGCGGCGCCGTCGCCACCGTGCGCGACGGCGCGTTCGTCGCACTCGGACCCGACCCCTCCCACCCGACCGGTCGAGCGGTGTGCGTGAAGGGCAAGGCCGCGCCGGAGATCGTCAGCCAACCGGAGCGGCTCCTGTACCCGCTCAAGCGCACGAATCAGAAGGGCTCGAGCGATCCGGGCTGGCAGCGCGTCACCTGGGACGAGGCGCTGGACACGGTCGCGGATCGGCTGGGCACGCTCGCGGACGAGCATGGCCCCGAATCCGTCGTCTTCTCCTGCAGTTCTCCGTCGACCTCGGCGATCAGCGACTCGATCGACTGGATCACGCGGCTGCGGCGGGCATTCGGCAGTCCGAACATGTGTGCCTACATGGAACTGTGCGGATGGGGGCGCTACCAGGCCTCGACATTCACCTATGGCGCGTCGGTGCCCGGTGCGTACCTGCCCGATCTGGACAACGCCGGTTGCATCCTGTTCTGGGGCTACAACCCGTCCGTCGCCCGACTGACCCATGCCACCGCCACCGTGGCCGCGCTCGCCCGCGGGGCGCGCCTCGTCGTCGTCGATCCCCGGCGGGCCGGGCTGGCCAGCAAGGCTGATCACTGGCTACGGGTACGCCCGGGCACTGACGCCGCATTGGCACTCGCACTGACCCACGTGATGATCGAACGTGGTTGGTTCGACGAGGACTTCGTCCGGCGCTGGACGAACGCACCGCTGCTCGTCCGTGCCGACAACGGACGGCTGCTGCGGGCGAGCGAACTGGCCGAACCGGGCGACTCGTCCCACTACGTGGGATGGGACGAGGCGGCCCGGCGACCCGTCGCCTACGCTCCGGCGCTCGGGCGCCACATCGTCGACGAGGCGCGGCTTGCCCTGTTCGGCGTCCGCGAGGTCGCGACGGCGGCTGGTCCACTTGCGTGCCGGCCGGTGTTCGAGCTGGTCGCCGAGGGATGCGGCCGGATGCGGCCGGCCGTCGCCGAGACGATCACCGGAGTCACTGCCGGCGAGATCGAGGACGCCGCGCGGACGCTGTGGCACTCACGGCCGGTCGCCTTCTATACGTGGAGCGGTCTGGAACAACACGCGAACGCAACCCAGACCGCGCGAGCGATAAACCAGCTCTATGCGCTGACCGGCAACTTCGACGAACGTGGCGGCAACGTGCTCTTCCCGGCCGTTGCCAGCAACTCGATCGACGGTGCCGACTTGCTTTCCTCCCAACAGCGCGCGAAGACCCTCGGCATCGAGCAGCGGCCGGTGGGACCCGCCCGGTTCGAGTTCGTCACCGGCGAGGCGTTGTACGCGGCCGCGATCGAGGGCAGTCCGTATCGCGCTCGGGCGCTCGTGAACTTCGGTGCCAACCTGATGATGGCTCACGGCGACAGCGAGCGCGGACGTGACGCGCTGGCCAGCCTCGACTTCTTCGTGCATGCCGACCTGTTCTTGAATCCCACCGCCGAGCAAGCGGACATCGTGCTGCCCGTGACAACCCCGTTCGAGGCGGAGGCCCTGAAGATCGGCTTCGAGATCAGCGAGGCGGCACAGGCGCTTGTGCAGCTGCGCGCGCCGCTGGTCCCGCCGCGGGGCGAGGCGCGTTCGGACCTGCAGATCGTCTTCGCCCTGGCGACCAGCCTCGGCCTGGGCGAGCACTTCTGGGACGGCGACATCGAGGCCGCTTTCCGCTACCAGCTGGCACCGAGCGGCGTGACCCTGGAACAACTTCGGGCCGATCCGGCTGGCGTGCGCGTGCCACTTACCACCCGGTACCGCAAGTATGCCGAACTTGACGGGGGCGCGCCCCGCGGATTCCGCACACCCTCCAAGAAGATCGAGCTCTACTCCGAGGTTCTTGCCGATCACGGCTACCCGCCGCTGCCGGAGTTCGAGGAGCCGCGCCTGAGCCCGGCCTCGCGCCCCGATCTTGCCCGACGCTTCCCGCTGATCCTCACCTGCGCGAAATCCCTCTGGTTCTGCGAGACCCAGCATCGCCATATCGCGAGCCTTCGCCGCGCCGCGCCGGACCCCCAGGTCGAACTGCACCCGGACACCGCCCGCATGCGCGGCGTCACAGCCGGCGACTGGGTTCACGTCCTGACCCCCAACGGCAACGTCCGCGCCCGCGCGAAGCTCAACGCCACCCTCGACCCTAACGTCGCGTGCGGCCAACACGGTTGGTGGCAGCCCTGCGCCGAGCTCGGCCTCCCCGGCTATCCGCCCGTCGGCGCCGGTAGCGCGAACCTCAACTGGGTGCTGCGCCAAGCGCCTAGCGACCCGATCAGCGGCAGTTCGCCGCTGCGAGCGTCGATCTGCGACATCAGGCCGTTGGTTGTCGAGGATTCCGACGGTTGAGCCCCCCGCGTCCGCACGAGGGCGTCCTGCCTGCCCGTATCCGGACCGAATCACGCACGAGATCACCGGGCCAAGGCCTGACGCACCTCCTCGTCGGTGGTCTCGCGGAAGTCCACGTAGTGACCGCTGACCGCACCGAACGGTTCCGGTGTGGCCAGCGCGACCAGGCTGTCCGCCTCCGGGCTCAGGTCCAGCCGTACCGGCACCACCGGCGCGGCCAGCACCACCCGGGCCGGCCCGAGCGCGCGCACCGCCCGCGCCGCGGCCCTGGCCGTCGCCCCGGTGGCCACCCCGTCGTCGACCAGCACCGCGGTCCGCCCGGCCAGCTCCGGCGGCGGCCGGTCGCCGCGGTAGGCGGCCTCCCGGCGGGCCAGCTCGGCCCGCTCCCGCTCGACCACCGCGTGGAGCTCGGCCGGCCCCGGCCGGTGCCGGCGCAGCACCGCGTCGTTCCAGACCAGCACGCCGCCGCCGGCGATCGCGCCCATGGCCAGCTCCGGGCGCCCCGGCAGCGGCAGCTTGCGCACCACGAACGCGTCCAGCGGCGCGGCCAGCTCGGCGGCGACCGCGGCCGCGACGATCACCCCGCCGCGCGGCAGGCCGAGCACGACCACCGGCTCGCCGGCCAGCAACTCGGCCAGCCGGCGCCCGAGGAGCCGGCCGGCCTGGTCCCGGTCGGCGAACGGAAGCCGCACCACGCCGGCACGCTACCCATCCCGGCGCGCCGCGTCTCCGCCCCGGCCCGGGACGCGGCGACGGTTCCCGCCGGCGGGAGTCAGCGGCTGGGGTGGACGCGCTCGGCGGTGACGGCGGACCGGCGGCCGAGCAGTGGGGGAATCGTGGCCACCGCGACCGTCAGCTCGTCCAGCAGGTCCCCGGACAGCGCCTGGGCGCCGTCGCACAGCGCCCGCTCCGGCTCCGGGTGCACGTCGACCATGACGCCGTCGGCGCCGGCCGCCATCCCGGCCCGGGCCAGTGGCAGCACCAGGTCGCGCCGGCCGGCCGCGTGCGACGGGTCGACGATGACCGGCAGGTGCGAGTGTGCGTGCACCATCGGGATCGCGGACACGTCGAGCATGTTGCGGATCGTCGGCTCGAACCCGCGGATCCCGCGCTCGCAGAGCACGATGTCGAGGTTGCCGCGCTGCGCGATGTATTCGGCGGCCATCAGCCACTCCTCGTACGTGGCGGTCAGCCCGCGTTTGAGCATCACCGGCTTGCCGGCCGCGCCGACCGCCTGCAGCAGCGGGAAGTTCTGCATGTTGCGGGTGCCGATCTGGAACATGTCGGCGTGCTCGGCGACCACGTCGACGTCGGCCGGGTCCATGATCTCGGTCACCACCGGCAGCCCGGTCTCCTTGCTCACCTGGGCCAGGATCCGCAGCCCGTCGACGCCGAGGCCCTGGAACGCGTACGGCGAGGTGCGCGGCTTGTACGCGCCGCCGCGCAGCAACGTCGCCCCGGCCCGGCGGGCCTGCTGGGCGGCGGCCAGCGTCTGCTCGGCCGACTCGACCGCGCACGGTCCGGCGATGAGCGTGAACGTGTCCGGGCCGATCGGCACCCCGCCGACGCTGACCGTGCTGCGTTTCGGCGTGTTCTCCGAGCTCACCAGCTTGTACGGGGCGGTGATCCGGACCACCTCGTCGACCCCGGGCAGCAGCGCGACGTCGAGGGTCTCCAGCACCTCCTCGGTGCCGACCACGCCGACGATCGTGCGGGTGACACCGCGGCTGACGAACGCCGACCCGCCCGCGCTCTCCACGTGCCGCACGACCTCGGCCAGGTCGGCGTCGCCGGCTGCGGCGGCCATCACGATGACCATCTGGACTGTCTCCTCAACGTCGAAGAGCCCCGGACCGATCGGTCCGGGGCTCGCAGGGGGTGGTGGGGCGGCTAGCGCACGCGCCGCCGACCCGACCCCGGAGACCGGGACCGGTCGGCATAGCCAAAGG
Source organism: uncultured Actinomycetota bacterium (assembly GCA_963728945.1). Classification (GTDB taxonomy): domain Bacteria; phylum Actinomycetota; class Actinomycetes; order Mycobacteriales; family CADCTP01; genus CADCTP01. Next base: position 583,896 of record CAVSMA010000002.1, read on the forward strand.
TGCCGCGCACGAGGCGAGGCTAGCAGGTCAGATCCCGTAGATGGTGACGGTGCTGCCCTGCGTGCGCTCGCTGCCCCCGCCCGGCGACTGGGCGATCACGTTGCCGATGCGCAGCGAGCGCACCCTGACCCGGAAGCCGGCGTCCTGCAGCTTCTGCCGGGCGTCGTCGATCGACAGGCCCCGCACGTCCGGCACCTCGACGATCGCCGGGCCGGTGGAGACGACCAGTTGCACCGTGCTGCCGCGGCCGGCCTTGCCGCCGGCCGGGGTCTGCGAGATGACCTGACCGGCGTCGACGTCGGCGCTGGACTGCTCGGTCACCTGCGACCGCAGCCCGGCCCGCTGGATCGCCGCCTGCGCGTCGTCGACCGACTGTCCGGTGACCGAGGGGACCGCGACGGCCGGCGGGCCGGAGGAGAGCACCACGGTCACCGAGTGGCCGCGCAGCACCCGACCGCCGCTGGCCGGGTCGGACCGGACCACCCGGCCGGCCGCGACCGTCTCGCTCGGCGCCTGGTCGAACCGTCCGGTCAGGTCGGCTCCGTCGAGCCTGGCCTCGGCCTGGGCCCTGGTCAGCTGGGTCAACGACGGCACCGCGGCGAACCGGCCGCTGCCGAACCACCAGGCCGTCGTGCCGGCCGCGAGCGCCGCCAGCAGCACGACGGCGAGGACCACCCAGCTCCAGGTGCGCCGGCGCCGCCGCTCGGCCGGCCACCCGCTGCCGTCGGCCGGGCCGATCCGGCTCGCCCCGCGCCGGGACCGTGCCGGCGCCTCGACCGGCCGGGCGTACGCCGGCAGCGCCGTCGTCCCGCGCGGCCCGGCGAACTCCGGCGCGGTCGGACCGGCGCGGCCCGGACCGGCGCGGCCCGGACCGGCGCGGCCCGGACCGGCGCGGCCCGGACCGGCCGGGACGGTCGGCGCTTCGATCCCGAACGCGGTCGCGACCTCCCGGGACGGCACCCGGCGCAGCCCGAGGTCGGCCCGGGCCATCGCCAGCTCGGCCAGAAAGACACCGGCGTCGGCCGGCCGGCCGCCCGGCTCCCGGCAGGTCGCCCGCAGCACGAGGTCGTCCAGCGCCGGCGGGATCCCGGCCACCCTGGAGGACGGAGCCGGCACGTCGTCGTGCACGTGCCGGTAGGCGACCGCCAGCGCGGAGTCGCCGCCGTACGGCGGGGTGCCGGTGAGCAGCTCGAACAGCACGATCCCGGCCGAGTAGACATCGGTGCGGGCGTCCGAGACGCCGCGGGCGACCTGCTCGGGGGAGACGTATGCCACCGTGCCGAGGACCATCCCGGCCTGGGTGGACGTGCTGGGCGCGGCCACCGCCCTGGCCAGCCCGAAGTCGACGACCTTGACCGTGCCCTCGGCGGAGATCAGCACGTTTTCCGGCTTGACGTCGCGGTGCACCAACCCGGCGCGGTGCGCGGCGGCCAGCGCGGCCAGCACCGGCTCCAGCACGGAGACCGCCTCGTCCGGGCGCAACCGGCCGCGCCGGTGCAGCACCTCGCGCAGCGTGGCGCCGGCGACCAGCTCCATCACCAGGAACACGACCCAGCCGGCCGCGGTCTGCTCGGCGCCCTGGTCGAACACCGCGACCGCGTTGGGGTGCGAGAGCCGGGCCGCGGTGCGCGCCTCCCGGACGAACCGCTCGGTGAACGCCGGGTCGTGCGCCAGCGCTGGCGCCATCACCTTCACCGCCACCTGCCGCTCCAGCCGGAGGTCGGTGCCGGCGTAGACGGTGGACATGCCGCCGCGGGCGATCGGCGCGTCGATCCGGTAGCGCCGGTCGAGCACCGTCCCCGGCAGGGGGTCGGCGAGCGCTGTCCCGGTCACGCGCAGAGTGTAGGCAGCGCGGCCGCACGTAGGATGGGACGACATCACCGGGGAGCCCGCCGTCGCGGGCTGAGAGGCGGGCAGAGGGCCCGCGACCCGCAGCACCCGATCGGGGTAATGCCCGCGCGGGGAGGGAGTGACGACGTGGATCCTGCAGGGGCAACCGACCCGTTCGTGGTCGCCGGCACCAGGCTGACCAGCCGGTTGCTGGTCGGTACGGGCAAGTTTTCCGCCCACTCGGTCATGCGCGAGGCGGTGCTGGCCAGCGGCACCAACCTGGTCACCGTCGCGCTGCGGCGGGTGGACCTGGACCGGCTCGGCGACGGCGACATCCTCGACTTCGTGCCGGCCGGGGTGCGGCTGCTGCCCAACACCTCCGGCGCGGTGGACGCGGCGGAGGCGGTCCGGCTGGCCAGGCTCGGCCGGGCCGGCACCGGCACCGACTGGGTCAAGCTCGAGGTGACGCCGGACCCGCGGACGCTCGCCCCGGACCCGGTCGAGACGCTGCGGGCGGCCGAGCTGCTTGTCGCCGACGGGTTCACCGTGCTGCCGTACTGCTCGGCCGACCCCGTGCTCTGCCGGCGGTTGGAGGAGGCCGGCTGCGCGACCGTGATGCCGCTGGGCGCGTGGATCGGCTCCAACCGCGGCCTGCGCACCCGGGACGCGATCGAGTCGATCGTCGCCCAGGCCGGGGTGCCGGTGGTGGTCGACGCCGGGCTCGGCGTGCCCAGCGACGCGGCCGAGGCGATGGAGGTCGGCGCCGACGCGGTGCTGGTCAACACCGCGATCGCGGTGGCCAGGGACCCGGTCGCGATGGCCAGGGCGTTCGCGCTGGCCACCGAGGCCGGCCGGCTCGGCTTCCTGGCCGGCCGGGGCACGGTCGCCGGCGCCACCACCGCCGAGGCGTCCTCGCCGCTGACCGACTTCCTCGGCGGGCTGTCCGGCCCGGGCGGCGGGAGGGTCGCCGCCGCGTCCCGGGGCGGGGACGCCTGATGGCCGCACCGAAGGGACGGTTCGCCCGCCACCTGGACACGCTCGACGTCGCCGGCCTGTCCGCGCGGGCGTACACGGACGCGGACGTGGACGGGGCACTGGCCGCCGAGCACCGCGACCTGGCCGACCTCGCCGCGCTGCTGTCGCCGGCGGGCACCGCGCGGCTGGCGGAGATCGCCGCTGCCGCCCGGGAGACCACGCTGCGGCGGTTCGGCCGCGCGGTGCGGCTCTACGCCCCGCTGTACGTCTCCAACGCCTGCCTGTCGTCCTGCACGTACTGCGGGTTCGCCAAGGACCTGCCGATCGCCCGGCGCACGCTGACCGTGGACGAGGTGGAGCGGGAGGCCGCGCTGCTGACCGGCCGCGGCTTCCGGCACCTGCTGCTGGTGGCCGGCGAGCACCGGGTGGAGGTCTCCCAGGACTACCTGGTCGAGGTCATCGAGCGGCTCCGGCCGCGGGTGCCGTCGCTGTCGATCGAGACCCAGACCTGGTCCGACGACACGTACCAGCGGCTGGTCCGGGCCGGGCTCGAGGGCGTCGTGCACTACCAGGAGACCTACGACCGGGACCGGTACGCGCAGACGCACGTGGCCGGCTGGAAGCGGGACTACGACCGGCGGCTGAACTCGACCGAGCTGGCCGGCGCGGCCGGGGTCCGCCGGCTCGGCATCGGCGCGCTGCTCGGGCTGGCCGTGGACTGGCGGGCGGACGTGCTCGCGGTCGCCGCGCACGCCGCGTTCCTGGTCAAGGCGTACTGGCGGACCGAGGTGACGGTGTCGCTGCCGCGGATCAAGCCGTCCGCGTCCGGCTACCAGCCGCTGGTCCCGGTCTCCGACGCCGAGTACGTGCAGGCGCTGTCGGCGCTGCGGCTGTTCGAGCCGGAGGCCGGGATCGTGCTGTCCACCCGGGAGCCGGCGGCGCTGCGGGACGGGCTGGTCCGGATCGCGGTGACCACGATGTCGGCCGGCTCGTCGACCGAGCCGGGCGGCTACTCGGCTCCGGGGGAGGCCACCGAGCAGTTCTCGATCTCCGACGAGCGGTCGCCGGCCGAGGTGGCCGCGATGCTCGAGGCGGCCGGCTACGAGCCGGTCTGGAAAGACGCCTTCCCGCTGGTGGGCTGACTGCTAGCTTCGCCGCCATGGCGTGGTTCACCCGGGGCTGGAGCTTCCGCCCGGAGGACCACGCCCCGCACGCATGGGGCCGGCTGGGCGCGTTCGTCGACGGCGTGTACGCGATCGCGGCCACGCTGCTCGTCATCGAGCTGCGGCCGCCGGCCGACGCGACCGCCGGCCGGCTCGGCGAGGAGCTCCGGCACCTGTGGCCGGAGTACCTCGCGTACGCGATCGGCTTCATCCAGATGATCGCCGGCTGGCTGCAGACCCGCCGGTTGGACGCCTGGATGCGCGGCATCGACCACTACGCGACCCTGCTGGTGCTGCTGTCGGTCGGGATCTATGCGCTGACCCCGTTCAGCACCGCCGTGCTGGCCACCGCGATCGGCAACCGCGCCGACCTGACCACCGCGGTCCAGCTCAGCGCCGCGTTGCTGTTCGTGGCGCTGGTCGCGTTCGCCGTGCTGCTGCTCTACTCGCGCTCGCTGGGCCTGCTGCGCGCCGACGTCCAGCCCGACGCGCTGACGCTCTACCTGCGGATGGCGGTGTTCGTCGTGCCGCTGGTGCCGGTGCTGGCGTTCCTCGTGGCAGCGGTCGCGCCGTGGGCCGGCCTGGCGATGCTGGTCGGGCTCAACCTGCTGGGGTTGCTGCCGCTGGAGTCGCACCAGCCGCCCGCCGGCGTCGAGCGCGGTCCGCGACCAACCAGCAGCCGGCCGCCCCGACGGGCACGACGCTGACCAGCACGACCAGGTAGACGATGCCGGCCGGCGTGTCCCACCGGCCCACCTCGCCGAACCGGAGCAGGGCGATCAGCTCCAGCACGCCGAAGACCGTGTAGGCGACCGCGCCGGCGGCGAGCCGGCTCAGGTCCCGCTCGACCAGCGTGAGCACCGCGGCGACGCCGAACGCGATCAGCCAGGCCGCGACGGCCCGCGCGGTCAGCGGCGTCAGCGTCCACGGCCAGAGCGTGCGGGCGGTCGACGGGGCCAGGTAGAGCGCGACGCCGACGACGAGCATGATCAGCCCCTGCAGCGCGAACGCGCCGGCCAGCCAGAGCGGGATGGGGTCCCGCCGGGGCGGGTCCATACCGGGCCGGCGCTGGTGCAGCACGATCAGCACGGCCAGCGCGAGCGGCACGACGATGTAGATGCCGAGCCAGAACCAGGCCGCGAACCGGGCGATCGAGCCGTCCGCGTTGAAGTGGAACCGGTCCCGGTGCAGCACCGTCGCCAGCAGCGTCAGCGCCGAGAACACCGCGACCGTGACCACGGCGATCCGGGCCTCGACCCACGCCTGTGCCCGCAGGCCGAGCAGGACGAGCACGAGGCCCGCCGCGTACCCGGCGCCGAGGAACGCCGCGGTCAGCGGCGGCTTGATGGTCCAGGCGAAGTATGAATCCGTGTGCGCGGACAGGATGTAGAGCTGGTTGGTTGCCAGCGCGGTCAGCAGGACGAACCCGACCAGCAGCCCCCTGATCGCCGGCGACAGCCGCCGCAGCTCGCCCCGGTCCTGCCCCGTCGCGCCCACCGTGCCCCCGGTGTCGGCCATGTCGGTGCTCCCCGCTTCCCCGTGCCCCCCGGCCTTCCCCGGTCCCCGCATTCCCGTCGTCGGCCTGGACCTCGGCATCAGTGCCGATCCCGGTCACCGTTGTCACCCCCGTGTCGGTTCTCTCAAGCCTGTGCAAGTTTTTCACTGCCGGCGGGCATTCCCACCCGACTACTCTGCGGGCATGCCGGCCGACCCAGCGGCGCCGCTCACGCCCGACCGGCGGGTCCGCGTGTTCATCTCGTCCACGCTCCAGGAGCTGGCCACCGAGCGGAAGGCCGCCCGCGATGCGGTGACGCGGCTGCGGCTGACCCCGGTCATGTTCGAGCTCGGCGCGCGACCGCACCCGCCACGAGAGTTGTACCGCGCCTACCTGGCCCAGAGCGATGTCTTTGTGGGCATCTACTGGCGCAGGTACGGCTGGGTGGCGCCGGGGGAGCCCGTGTCCGGCCTCGAGGACGAATACCTGCTCTCCGGCGACCGGCCGAAGCTGATCTACGTCAAGGCGGCCGACGACCGGGAACCGCGGCTGGAGGCGCTGCTGCACCGGGTGCAGGCCGACGACCGGGCCGCGTACAAGCCCTTCGACCGGGCCGAGGAGCTGACCGACCTGGTCGCCGACGACCTGGCGGTGCTGCTGACCGAGCGGTTCGCCGCGCCGGCGGGCCTGTCCGGGGCTCCGTCGCCGGGCCTGCGGGCCGGGCACCTACCGGTGCCGCCGACCGGTCTCGTCGGCCGGGCCACCGAGGTCGCCGTCGTCGCCGACCTGCTGGCCCGGCCGGACGTCCGGCTGGTCACGGTCGCCGGCCCGGGCGGGATCGGGAAGACCAGGCTGGCGCTGGAGGTCGCGGCCCGGCAGTCCGCCGCCGGCCGGTACGACGGGGTGTGGTTCGTCGACCTCGCCCCGGTCGTCGACCCGGCCCAGGTGCCGGGCGCGATCGCGGCCGCGCTCGGGGTCCGGCCGGAGGGCAGCGGGCCGGTCCTCGACCTGCTCGTCGACCGGCTGCGGGACCGGCCGGTGCTGCTGGTGCTGGACAACTTCGAGCAGGTGCTGCCGGCCGCGCCCGACGTGGCCACGCTGCTGACCGCCTGCCCGACCGTACGGATCCTGGTCACCAGCCGGACCGCGCTGCGGATACGGGCCGAGCACGAGCTTCCGCTGGCCCCGCTGTCGCCCGGACCGGCGGTGGACCTGCTGGTGGAGCGGGCCAGGGACGTCCGGCCCGGCTTCGACCCCGACCCGGCGGCGCTGGCCGCCCTCGGCGAGCTGGCCCGCCGGCTGGACGGCATCCCGCTGGCGCTGGAGCTGGCCGCCGCCCGGCTGCGGCTGCTGCCGCCGGCCCAGCTGCTGCGCCGGCTCGGCGACCGGCTGGACCGGCCGCTCGACCTCGCCGCCGGCACCGTGGACCTGCCCGACCGGCAGCGCACCCTGCGGGCCACCATCGAGTGGAGCTACGACCTGCTGTCCCCGTCCGAGCGGGCGCTGCTCGACCGGCTGTCGGTGTTCGCCGGTGCGTTCTCGCTGGCCGCGGCGGAGGCGGTGGGCGCGGCGGCCGGGGAGGACCTGCTCGACACGCTGTCCTCGCTGGTCGCGCAGAGCATGGTCGGGCCGGCCGGGGAGGACGAGGACGGCGAGCCGCGGTTCGGCATGCTCGGCACCGTCCGGGCGTACGCGCGGGAGCAGCTGGGGGTCGGCCCCGAGCAGGCGGCCACGCTGGCCCGGCTCACCGCCTGGCTGCGCGACTTCGCGGCGACCGCCGGGCCGCACCTGGCCGGACCGGACAACCGGATGTGGGCCCGGCGGGTGGACGCCGAGCTCGACGACCTGCGCTCGATGATGCGCTGGGCGATCCGGACCGACGACGCCGAGACCGTGGTGCGGCTGGCCGCGCCGCTGTTCCCGTACTGGTGGTCGCGCGGGCTGCTGGCCCCGATGCGGCAGCTCGCCGATGAGGCGGCGGCACTGCCGTCGGCGGCCGGCCTGCCCGCGGACGCCGCCGCGCTGCTGCTGTGGGCGCGCGGGATGCTGCGGATCGCGGTCGGCGACGTGGCCGCGGCCCGGCCGTACCTGGCCCGGCTGCTGGACGCGAGCGGCGAGCTCGGCGACCGGCGGCTGCAGGCGCACGCGCTGGCCGGGCTCGGCCTGGCCGAGGCCGCGCCGGGCGCGAAGGCCGACCTCGACCAGCTGGACGAGGCGGTGGCGACCTTCCGCGAGCTCGGCGACGACTGGGGGCTGGCGTTCGCGCTGTCCGCGCGCGGCCAGCTCGCGCTGCTCGCCGGGGACCTGCCGACCGCGACCCGGCTGCACACGGACGCGCTGGCCGCCGCCGAGCGGATCAACTCCAGCCACCTGCGGGCGCAGGTGCTCGACCTGCTCGGTGCGGACGCGGCGGCCGGCGGGGACCTCGGCGGCGCGTGGGCACGGTTCGCCGACGCGGCCAGGGTGCACGCCGAGTGGCTGGACCAGGAGGGCTCGGCATACTGCCTGGACGGCTTCGCCGGCCTGGCGCTGGCCCGCGGCGACGCGGGGCTGGCGGCGGAGCTGCAGGGCGCGGCCGGGCACGCCCGGGAGGTGGTCGGGGTCGCGGTGTGGCCGGGGATGCGGCCGCTGGCCGACGCGCTCGCCGCCGCCGTCGACGCCGCGCTCGGACCGGCCGCCGCGGCCGAGGCCAGGGCCCGCGGCGCCCGCCGGCGGATCCCCGAGGCGCTCGACTGGGCCCGGTCGGCCACCACCCGACCCACGCCGGGCACGTCGCCGGGCACGTCGCCGGGCACGTCGCCGGGCGCCCCGACGGGCACGTCGCCGGGCACGTCGCCGGGCACGTCGCCGGGCACGTCGCCGGGCGCCCCGACGGGCACGCCGCCGGGCACGCCGCCGGGCACGCCGCCGGCCACTCAGCCTGACGCGCCGGAGACCCGGCCGGAGGACCCGTCCACGACCCGGCCCGAGCCGGCGGCCGGCGGGGCGTCCTAGACTCCGGGGCCGTGCGGGCCGGCCTCCTTCTCGTCCTGGTTCTGGGGACCGGTGCCGTCATGGGCTGCTTCCAGCCGGAGCAGGGCTCCTGAACGCCGTAGTCGTGGTCGGTGCCGGGCTGGCAGGCGTCCGGGCCGCCGCCGAGCTGCGCGCCCAGGGCTACGAGGGCCGGCTGACCCTGCTCGGCGCGGAGGAGGGCCCGCCGTACGACCGGCCGCCGCTGTCCAAGCGGGTGCTGCTGGCCGGCGCCGAGCCGGACCTGATCGACCCGGCCTGGCTCGAGGGCGTCGACCTGCGCACCGGCGTGACCGTGACCGCGGTGCGGCCGGGCACGCTCGCCTCGACGGCCGGGGACGAGCCGTGGGACGGGCTCGTGCTCGCGGTCGGCGCGCTGCCGCGGCGGCTGGCCGGCTCGGACGGCGGCGCGTACGTGCTGCGGACCGCGGCCGACGCGGTCCGGCTGCGGGCGGCGCTGGTGCCCGGCGCGCACGTGGTCGTGGTCGGCGCCGGCTGGATAGGCGCCGAGGTGGCCACCGCGGCCGCGCACCGGGGCTGCACGGTCACCGTGCTGGAGGCCGGCGTGGCCCCGCTGGTGACCGCGCTGGGTCCGACCGCGGGCGGCTGGACCGTTCCCTGGTATGCCGAGGCCGGCGTCACCCTGCGCACCGGCGCCGCCGTCGCCGGCGTCGACTCCCGCGGCGTCGGGCTGGCCGGCGGGGGGCGGGTCGAGGCGGACGTGGTGGTCGAGGCGGTCGGCGTCCGGCCGCGGCTGGACTGGCTGGCGGGGTCGGGGATCGAGGTCGACCCGGCCAGCGGCGGGGTGGTGGTGGACGAGGCGGCCCGCAGCACGCTGCCCGGGGTCGTCGCGGTCGGCGACTGCGCCGCCCGCTGGTCGCCGCGGACCGGGCGGCGGGTACGCACCGAGCACTGGGACGACGCGCTGCGGGCGCCGACCGTGGCGGCCGCCACCCTGCTCGGGACGCCGGCCGGCTACGACCCGGTCCCGTACGTGTGGTCCGAGCAGTTCGGCCGCTACCTGCAGTGGGTCGGCTGGCGGTCGGACGGTCCGGCCGTCCGCCGCGGCGACCCGGCCGCCCGCACCGGTTGGGGTGCGGGATGGCTCGACTCCGCCGGCCGGCTCACCGGCCTGCTCACCGTCGACCGGCAGAAGGACGCGATGCAGGCGCGGCGGGTCGTCGACGCCGGCCGGGTGGTGGACCCGGACCGGCTCGCCGACCCGGACGTGCCGATCCGCTCGCTGTGAGCCTGTCACCGGGTTGGGACGGCCCGACCGTGGCAGGCTTGGGGACGTGAGTGAGCAGGTCGAGTGGTTGACGGTGCCGGACGTGGCCGAGCGGCTCGGCGTGCCGGTCACCCGGGTGCACCAGCTGCTGCGCGACGGCGGGCTGGCCGGCCAGCGGGAAGGCGGGGTGCTGCGGGTGCCGGCCGCGTTCCTCGACGGAAGCGCGGTCGTCAAGGGTCTGTCCGGGGTGCTGACCCTGCTGCGCGACGGCGGCTACGACGACGAGGCGGCGATCCGCTGGCTGCACACCCCGGACGACACGCTGCCGGGCACCCCGGTGCAAGCCTTGGCCGCCGACCGGGGCAAGGAGGTGAAGCGGCGCGCCCAGGCGCTCGCGATCTGATGCGGGTCACGGTGAACGGCGGCGACCGGGAGGTGCCGGACGGGCTCGGCCTGGTCGCGCTGCTGGCGGAGCTCGGGCTGCGGCCGGGCACGGTCGTCGTCGAGCGCAACGGGGAGGCGCTGGTCCACTCCGAGCTGGACGGCGTCGTCCTCGCCGACGGCGACCGCCTCGAACTCGTCCGGGCAGTGGCCGGTGGTTGAGCGCACCCTCCCTCCCCACCGGCCCGCCGGGCAGCCGGGGGTGGCTGGAGAGCGGGCGGCGGCCGGCGCCGGTGCGGGCGCCGACCCGGCGTGGCTCCGGGAGCGGCTGGCCGGTGCACGGCTCTACCTGTGTACGGACGGGCGGCGGGGGCGGGGGGATTTCGAGGAGTTCGTCGAGGCCGCGCTGCAGGGCGGCGTTGACATCGTCCAGTTGCGGGAGAAGGGACTGGAGGCGCGCGAGGAGCTGGCGCTGCTCGAGGTGCTGGCCGACGCGGCCCGCCGGCACGGCGCGCTCTGGTCCGTCAACGACCGGGCCGACCTGGCCGCGACCGCCGGCGCCGACGTGCTGCACCTCGGCCAGGACGACCTGCCGGTGCCGGCCGCGCGCCGGCTGATCGGGTCGGCGCCGCTGGTCGGCCGGTCCACCCACGACCGCGACCAGGTCGACGCGGCCGAGGTCGAGCCGGACGTGGACTACTTCTGCGTCGGCCCGACCTGGCCGACCCCGACCAAGCCCGGCCGCCCCGCCCCCGGCCTCGACCTGACCCGGTATGCGGCCGCCACCGCGACCAGGCCGTGGTTCGCGATCGGCGGGATCGACGCGGACCGGCTCGACCAGGTGCTCGACGCCGGCGCGACCCGGGTCGTCGTGGTCCGGGCGATCACCGAGGCCGACGATCCGGCGGCCGCCGCCCGGTCGCTGCGGACGAGGCTGGCACCCGGGTGAGCCACTTCGCCTACGTCGCCGTGCTCGCCGCGTGCCTGATCGGCACCGCGCCGCTGGAGATCCTGCTTCGCACCCGGGTCTACGCGCGGTGGCGCCGCTGGCTGCTCGCGCTCGCCCCCACCCTGGTCGTGTTCGTCGCCTGGGACCTGTACGCGATCCACGCCGGGCACTGGACCTACGACCTGCACCGGATGACCGGGATCCTGCTGCCCGGCCGGCTGCCGCTGGACGAGCTGCTGTTCTTCCTGGTCACGCCGACCTGCGCGATCCTCGCCTTCGAGGCGGTCCGGGCGGTGAAGCGCTGGCCGGTCGGGGACGAGCCGCGCGAGCCCGCCGGCCGGTGAGCTACACCCAGCTGGCGCTGCTCGGCGTCGCCGGCGCGGTGCTCGTCGACACCGTGCTGCTGCGCACCTGGCTGGTCCGCCGGCGCACGTACTGGACCGCGTACGCCATCGTGCTGTTCTTCCAGCTGCTCGTGAACGGGATCCTCACCGGCATCGACATCGTCCGGTACGACCCCGGCGCGATCCTCGGCTGGCGGGTCGCGTTCGCTCCGGTCGAGGACATCCTGTTCGGCTACGCGATGGTGACGCTCACGCTCTCGACCTGGGTCTGGCTGGGCCGCAAGGGCGTCTCGCGGTAGCCGAGGGGGCAACCGGGCCTCCGGGTGACCTACAGCGAGGCGAGCAGGTCGGCCAGCTCGGCCGGGCGGGCCAGGAACGGGCAGTGGTCGCCCGGCAGCTCGACCGGGTCCGGCACCGCGGCCCGGGCCCAGTCGGCGTCGATGATCCGGTCCTCGGCGCACAGCACGTACGTCGCCGGCGCGGTCGGCCCGGCCGGTACCGGGCTCGGCTCGGCGGTGATCCGCCAGTGCTGCCGGCGCAGCCGCGCCACCGCCCAGGCCGCCCGGTCGGGTGGGCTGTCCGGGTAGAGCAGCTCGACCGCCCCGTCCGGCCGGAACGACGTCGACCCGTCGTCGTGGACCTGCTGGGCGCGGCCGATCCCGCGCCGGGTCATCCGCTGCCCGGCCCTGGCCCGGTCGTCCACGCTGCGGCCCGGCTCCGGCAGCATCGCGGCCAGGTTGACCACCCACCGCACCGGCGCCGCCGCCGCCACCAGCGGCGCGACCAGCCCGGCCAGCGAGTGGGCGACCAGCACGACCTCCCCGGCCGGCAGCGCGGCCAGCACCGCGTCGGCGTAGGCGAGCGCGCCCGCGGCGGGGTCGGTGATCGGCAGGTCCGGCGCCACCGAGGTGTGCCCGCGGGCGGCGAGCTCCGCCTGCACCAGCTGCCAGCACCAGCCGCCGTGCCACCCGCCGTGCACCAGCGCGAACGCGGTCACCGCCGGCTCCTCGACCGGACCGGACCCGCTGCCCCGGTCGGCTCACGTCTGCTCGCTGCCCGGTCGCACCGCGAGCGCTCCCGATCAGTCATCCGCGCCTCGCCGCGAAGGCCCGGGCCAACCCGGGCACCGCCACCCGGGCCCGGCGCGCCGGGCCGACCGCGACCCGCCGGTCCAGCACCCGGTAGTCGGCCCGCTCGACCTCGTCGAGGATCCCGCCGTACATCCGGATCGCCGTGTCGATGCAGTCCCGGCTGGTCGGGTGCAGCAGCCGCACGCCCGGCTCGGCCGCCCGGTAGAGCTCCCGGGTCCGCGCGATCTCGAAGGCCAGCAGCCGCCGGATCGGCCCGTCAACCACCCCCCGGGCAAGCCGCGGCCGGTCGACCCCGAACAGCTCGAGATCCTCGCCCGGCAGGTAGACCCGGCCGCGACGGAGGTCCTCGCCGACGTCCCGGATGAAGTTCGACAGCTGGAACGCGACGCCGAGGTCGACCGCGTACGGCTCGGCGACCGCCCGCGGCACGGTCGGCTCCAGCACCGGCACCATCTGCAGCCCGATCACCGCGGCCGAGCCCCAGACATAGCCCATCAGGTCCGCGTACGTCCGGTAGCCGGTGACCGTCAGGTCCATCCGCATCGAGGCGAGGAAGTCCTCGAACAGCCCGAGCGGGATGTCCCACCGGCGAACCGTGTCGACGACCGCCCGACCGATCGGGTCATCGGACCCGCCGGCCCGCACGCCGGCCAGGAACTGCGCGCCCCAGCCGGCCAGCCAGTCGGCCTTCTCCGTGGCGGTCAGCGTGGAGCCGAGGTCGTCGACGATCTCGTCGGCGTACCGGGCGAACCCGTAGAGCGCGTGCACGTACGGCCGCTTGGCCGGCGGCAGCAGCAGCGTCGCCAGGTAGTAGGTCCGCCCGTGCGCGGCGTTGAGCCGGCGGCACCGCTCGTACGAGGCCCGCAGCGCGGGGTCGGTGATGCCGGCGGCGTCCAGCTCGCGGGCGCTCACCGGACCGAGGCCACCGGCCCGAGCTCCCGGTCGCCGGGAGGCGCGGAGACCACCAGCTTGCCCGGCGCGGCGACCGGCTCGATCACCTCGTCCCGGGACCGGCCCAGCACGGCGACCGTGGCCACCACGGCAGCCAGCGGCATCGCGATCACCGGCGCCCAGTCGAGGAACAGGTTCGAGCCCTGCGGCGCGATCATCATCGACAGCCAGAAGCTGGTGCCGGCGAACACCAGCCACGCCCGCCGGTCCAGTCGGGTCGCGCCGAGCACGGTCAGCCCCCACAGCACATACCAGGGCTGCACGACCGGGCCGAGGAACACCACCGCGAGCAGCGACAGCCCGAGCATCCGCACCCACCCGGCCCGGCCGGCCCGCAGCCACAGCCAGAACAGCACCGCCGCGGTGACGACCTGGCCGCCGAACCGGACCGCGGCGATCACCGGGTCCTGGTACGTCACGAAGTTGGGCACGCCCCGCAGCAGCTCGATGAGCATCCCGATCGCGGTCGGCACCGACACCCAGGTGAGCACCTGGCTGGACGCGTTGAGCTGGTCGATCCAGCCGAAGCCGAGCCCGGTGAGCCCGGTGATCACGGTGATCGAGACCGCGGCCACCACCCCCGTCCGCAGGCAGGCCCGGACCAGCACCGCCCGCCCGGACAACCGGCCCGCCCACACCCAGGCCAGGAACGCGACCGCCACCGCGGCCGGGGCCTTGACCAGCACGGCGGCCGAGCAGAGCACGACGCCGACGGCGACCCAGCGCTCCTCGGTCGCCTCGATCGCCACGGTCAGACCGGCCACGACCAGGCCGACCATGAGCGCGTCGTTGTGCCCGCCGGCGACGAAGTGCGCCAGCACGAGCGGGTTGGCGATGCCGAGCCAGACCGCCACCCGCGGGTCGCCGCCGGCCGCCCTGGCCAGCCGGGGCAGGTAGCGGGCGGTCAGCAGCACGCCGGCCACCGCGACCAGCCGCATCACGAACACCGTGGTCACGACCCGGTCGCCGGTCACGGTCGCGACCGCGCGGCCGATCCCGAGGAACAGCGGCCCGTACGGCGCCGGCGTGTCCACCCACATCCCGGAGATCTCGTCCAGGAACGGCCCGGGCAGCGACACCGGCCCGAACCGGTACGGGTCCAGGCCGGCGTGCGCGATCTGCGCCTGCGCGGCGTACGCGTACAGGTCGCGGCTGAACAGCGGGACGCTGAAGACCAGCGGCGTGCCCCACAGCGCGGTGATCTTCAGCAGCCGACCGGTGTCGGTGCCCTCCTCGCCGCGCCGCAGCGCCCGGCCGAGGTAGAGCCAGGCCATGCCGAGGATGGCCAGCCCGGCGTAGACGAAGGCGAGGGCCGCCCGCTCGCCGATCGGGTCGCGCAGCAGCGCGAGCACCGGGGTGCGCTTGACCGGGTCGTAGACCGGGGGAGCGCCGGCCCCGAGCGAGCCCAGCGCGAGCAGCGCCGACCCGCCGAGGCCGACGAGGACGATCTTGCGCAGGTGCGGGCTGCCCCAGCCGGCCCAGCGGGCCCGGGCGGCTCGACCCAGCCGGCTGTCGCGGACGGCGGTGACGGCGGTGGGCACGGTCGCCGGCGCCGTCACAGCTCGCGCACTGCGCGCGGCACGGGCTCCGGAGCGGGACGGTCGGACCACTGGTCGCCCGGGCCGGCCCGGGCGGGCAGCAGCTCGAACAGGACGGCCGCGGCGACGACCACCGCGGCGCAGAGCACCGCCTGGATGATCGCGCTGACGTCCACCGTGCCGCCCTTCGGCATCACCACCACCGCCAGAGCGGCGGATGCCGTGACCACGGCGGTGCGGGTGCGCAGGTTCGACGTGCCCGCGGCGATCAGGATGAAACCCCACAGCAGATACCAGGGCTGCACCACCGGGCTGAGTGCGACCGCGGCGACGAAGCCGAGCCCGAGCGAGGCGATGAACCCGCGCCGGTCCATGTGCGCGAGCAGCAGCAGCACGATCACCATCGCGGCCACCCCGCCGGCGCCGCGGAACACCGCGATCGCGGTGTCCATGGTCGAGGTGTCGCCGACCCCGAACACGTGCGCGAGCGCGCCGACGGCCTCGCCGGCCAGCGTCGTCCCGGACAGCCAGTTGCGCACCGTGCCGGGCGTGTTGAGCGCGCTGACCCAGCCGTAGCCGAGGCCGGTGGCCCAGGAGACCAGCGCGACGACGGCGCCGGAGACCGCGCCGACGCCGGCCGCGGCGCGGGCCAGCCGCCACCGCCCGGTCAACCGCTGCGCCCAGAACGGCACCACGAACACCAGCGCCAGCGCGGCCGGCGCCTTGACCAGCAGTGCCAGCGACAGCAGCAGCACGCCCGGCAGCACCCGGCGGTCGAGCACCAGCACCAGCCCGGCCACGACCAGGCCCATCAGCAGCGCGTCGTTGTGCGCGCCGCTGACGAAGTGGAACAGCACCAGCGGGTTGAGCACGGCCAGCCAGAGCGCGCGGTCGGCCGGCACGCCGCAGTGCGCCGCCAGCCGCGGCACGTACCGGACCAGCAGCACGACGCCGACCAGCGCGATCAGCCGCATGCCGAGCACGGTCGGCACCGTCTGGTCGCCGGACAGGTCGACCACCCAGCGGGCCAGTTGCAGGAAGGCCGGCCCGTACGGGGTCGGCGTGTGCGACCAGATGCCCGGCACGTCGGCCAGGTAGGGGTTGTCCGGCAGCGCGCCCGGTCCCCAGAAGTACGGGCTGGCGCCGACGTGCACCATCCAGCCGACGGCGCCGTAGGAATACACGTCCCGGCTGAACATCGGCGGGGCCAGCGCCAGCGGCGCCGACCAGACGGCCAGCGTGATCACCAGCGAGCGCCGGTTCGGGCCGTCCGGGGTGCCGATCCGCCGGCCGAGGAACAGCCACGCGACCACGAGCAGGGCGAGCCCGGTGTAGCCGATCACGAGCGCGATCGGCTCCCCGGCGCGCAGCCACTGGACGACCCGGAACTGCGTGAACGGGTCATGCCGCGGTAGCGCTCCGGCGGCGACGCCGCCGGTCGCGAGCGCGAGTGACCCGGCGAGCCCGAGGATCCGGTAGCGGTCGAGGAGCCGCAGCTCCCCGACCGCCCGGAATCGGGAGAGCCGGGTCGGGAGCGTGGCGAGCACAGCCTTCAAGATTACCGGCTCCGTCGAAACGATTCCCGCGTGGACGCGCAGCGTCGACCGATCGCGCCTGCTGGTGCGTATCTCGTCACGGACTGCTACGACTCCACACGTACCGTCACAGGTCGTTCGCTGCCTACCGCCGGCGGCCGGTGATGCGCTCGGCGGCGAGCCGGCCGGACAGCAGCACCATCGGCACGCCGACCCCCGGCTGGGTGCCCGAGCCGGCGAAGACCACGTTGTCCAGCCCGCGGGCGAGCGTCGGCGGCCGGAACGGCCCGGTCTGGGTGAGCGTGTGCGCGGCGGCGAACGGTGCGCCCGCGGCCAGCCCGGACGCAGCCCAGTCGGCCGGCGTGACCAGCCGCTCGACCTCGATCCCGGCGCCGAAGCCGGCGTACCCGCGGGCCTCCAGGACGGCGACCAGCTCGTCCCGGTAGCGCGGTCCGGTGCCGGCCCAGTCGATGCCGGCACTGAGGTTCGGGGTCGGCGCGAGCACGTAGTAGGCCTGCCGCCCGGCCGGCGCGAGGGTCGGGTCGGTCCGGGTCGGGTTGGTCACCAGCAGGGACGGGTCGGACATCAGCCGGCCGTCCCGGATGATCTCGTCGAACGTGCGCCGCCAGGCCCGGCCGAAGTGGATGTTGTGGTGCGCGATCTTCGTGTACGCGGCGGTCGAGCCGGCGTGCAGCACCACGCAGGACGGCGAGTAGCGCAGCCGGCCGACCCGCCGCGGCGCGACCCCCGGCGGCAGCAGGTCCCGGTACGCGACCGGCAGGTCGGGGTTGAGCACGACCACGTCGGCCTCGACCCGCTCGCCGCCGGTGGTGTGCACGGCCCTGGCCCGGCCGGCGTCGACCTCCACCCGGGCGACCTCGGTCCCGTACCGGAACCGCACGCCGTGCTTCTCCGCCGCCCCGGCCAGCGCCCGCGGCACCGCGTGCATGCCACCGCGCGGGAACCACACCCCGGCGACCGAGTCCATGTAGGCGATCACCGCGTAGATCGCCAGCGCCGAGTACGGCGACAGGCCGGCGTACAGGGCCTGGAAGGAGAACACCCGCTGGGTGCGCGGGTCCTTCAGGTGCCGGGCCACCGCGGGTGCGAGCCGGCCGAACCCGCGCAGCCGCAGCAGCCGGAGCAGGTCGGGACCGAGCAGCCCGAGCGGCGAGTCGAGGTTGCGGTCGATGAACGAGCGCATCTCGGCCCGGTAGAGCGCGCTCACGTAGTCCGCGAACCGTCGGTAGCCGGCGGCCTCGGCCGGCCCGCAGACCCGCTCGACCTCCGCCGCCATCGCGTCGACATCGGCGTGCACGTCCAGCGTCGAGCCGTCCGGGTAGAACGCGCGGTAGACCGGATCGAGCGGCTCGAGCTCCAGCCAGTCCTCCAGCCGCTCGCCGACCGCGCCGAGCGCGTCCGCGATCAACCCCGGCATCGTCAGCACGGTCGGCCCGGTGTCGAAGCCGTAGCCGCCGAGCTCCAGCCGCCCGGCGCGCCCGCCCGGCACCGCGGCGCGCTCCAGCACGGTCACCTCCCGGCCGGCCGCGGCCAGCCGCAGCGCCGCCGACAGCCCACCGAGCCCAGCCCCGACCACGACCACCCGGTCCGTCCGCCCGACCACCGTCCGCACGCCCGTCGTCCTCCGGCTCAGAGCGTGCGGACGGTGGCGGCGGTGGCCAACTCGTGCAGCGCGACCTCCGCGCACGAGTCGACCGGCGATGCCGCGAGCGCGGCCACCGCCTGCTCGGTGCAGTTGCGGATCATCCGTTCCACCTCCGCCAGTGCCCCGGTGGCCACGATGATCTCCCGCAGCACGGCCAGCCCGGCCTCGTCCAGGCCCGGGTCGCCGAGGTGCCGGTCGAGCAGCCGCGCCTGGGTCGCGCTGCTGGACCGGCTGGCCAGCGCGACGAGCACGGTCCGCTTGCCCTCGCGCAGGTCGTCGCCGGCCGGCTTGCCGGTCTGGGCCGGGTCGCCGAAGACGCCGAGGACGTCGTCGCGCAGCTGGAACGCCTCGCCCAGCGCCAGCCCGTACGCCTCGTACCCGGCCAGCAGCGGGCGCTCCGCACCGGCGAGCGCCGCGCCGAGCTGCAGCGGGCGCAGCACGCTGTAGCGGGCGCTCTTGAACTGGATGACCCGCCGGGCGCGCACCACCGAGCCGCCGCCCCTGGCCTGCTCCAGCAGGTCGAGGTATTGCCCGCCCATCAGCTCGGTGCGCATCTCGTCGAACAGCGGCCGAGCCCGGTCGAGCCGGGCCGGCTCGAGCCCGCTGCCGAAGAACATCTCGTCGGTCCAGGCGAGACACAGGTCGCCGAGCAGGATGGCCGCGCCGGTGCCGAAGCTGTCCCCGTCGCCGCGCCAGCCGGCCGATCCGTGCAGCCGGCCGAACCGGCGGTGCGCGGCCGGCCGCCCGCGCCGGGTCTCGCTGCGGTCCATGACGTCGTCGTGGATGAGCGCGCAGGCCTGGAACAGTTCCAGCGCGGCGACCGCGGTGACGACCCGTTCGTCGTCGGGCATCCCGGCGCCGCGCCAGCCCCAGTAGCCGAACGCGGGCCGCAGCCGCTTCCCGCCGCCGAGCAGCTCGCGGACGGCACGAACCAGCTCACCGGCCTCGGTGCCGACCGCGCCCAGCCGCGCATCCTGCCGATCGAGGAACGCCGCGAGCGCGTCCGCGACCCGCCGGCGCAGATCCGCGCGGTCGGCCACGGCGGCGGGCCCGGACGCATGGTGCAGCGCCAGGCCGGGCCGGTCCTGCGTCGAGGTCACGATCGCTCCAGGGGCAAGTCACGTCGTTGTCCTGGGGAGTATCCGGGAGCGGCGCCGGTTCCGCCTGTTGTGATCTGCGCGCACGGCCGGTCGGTGGCCTGCCGCTACGCTGGCCGCCATGACGGGAACCGTGCGGGACCGGCTCGCGGCGGGCGGACCGACCTTCTCCTTCGAGTTCTTCCCCCCGAAGACCGACGAAGGCGAGCGTCAGCTCTGGCAGGCCATCCGCCAGCTGGAGCCGCTGCGGCCGTCGTTCGTGTCGGTGACGTACGGGGCCGGCGGGTCCAACCGTGACCGGGTCGTGGAGATCACCGAGCGGATCGCCACCGACACCACGCTGCTGCCGATGGCCCACCTCACCGCGGTCGGCCACTCGGTCGCCGAGCTGCGGCACGTGGTCGGCCGGCTGGCCGGCGCCGGGGTGCGCAACGTGCTGGCGCTGCGCGGTGACCCGCCCGGCGACCCGCTCGGCGAGTGGCGGGCCCACCCGCAGGGCCTCGAGTACGCCGAGGACCTGGTCCGGCTGGTCAGGGCGCACGGCGACTACTGCGTAGGGGTGGCCGCGTTCCCGGAGAAGCACCCGCGCTCGCCCGACCTCGACTCGGACACCCGCCACTTCGTGGCCAAGTGCCGGGCCGGCGCCGACTTCGCCATCACCCAGATGTTCTTCCGGCCCGAGGACTACCTGCGGATGCGGGACCGGGTCTCGGCACTCGGCTGCGACGTGCCGATCATCGCCGGCATCATGCCGATCACCAACGTGCGCGGCATCGAGCGGTCCGCCCAGCTGTCCGGCGCGGCGTTCCCGGCCGAGCTGGCCGCCGAGCTGCACGCGGTCGAGGACGACCCGGCCGCGGTCCGCCGGGTCGGGGTGGAGCACGCGACCCGGCTGTGCGAGCGGCTGCTCGCCGAGGGCGTACCGGGCCTGCACTTCTACACGCTGAACCGGTCGACGGCGACCCGCGAGGTCTACGCGGCGCTGGGCCTCGGCGCCCCCCTGGCCCGCGCCTGAGGTGACCGCGGGGCCGGCCGTCGCGGCGCTCGCGGCGGTGGGGGTGGTGCTGCTGGTCCTGACCGTGCTCACTGTCCGCCCGCCGGTCGAGCCCGTCCCGGACCTGGCCGGCTACCTGGCGCGCTGGGCCCCGCTGCACGGTGGCTACGCGCCGGCGCGAAGCGGCCTGGCCGGTCGCTGGCTCTCGCTGGCGTACCGGCTGGCCCGGCCGCTCGCCACCCGCGGCGTGTCGCCGGGCGTGCTCACCGCCTGGGGTGTGCTCGTCTCGGCTGCGGTGGCCGTGGTGGCCGCCCCGGGCGGGCGGTGGCCGCTGGTCGCCGTCCCGATCGTGGTGCTGGCCGGCCTGCTGGACAACCTCGACGGGGCGGTGGCGGTCCTGTCCGGCCGCACCACCCGCTGGGGGTTCGTGCTCGACTCGCTGGCCGACCGGCTCTCCGACGTCGCGTACCTGCTGGCGCTGTGGTTCCTCGGCGCGCCCGGGCCGGTGTGCGTGGCCGGCGGGTCGCTCATGATGCTGCAGGAGTATGCCAGGGCGCGGGCCGGCAACGCCGGCATGGGCGAGGTGGGCGTGGTCACCGTCTGGGAGCGGCCGACCCGGGTCATCCTGACCGCGTTCCTGCTGCTCGGCTGCGGCGTGCTGGTGGCGCGGGCGGACCAACTCGCCACCCTCGGTGCCGGCGCCTGGATCGCGCTCGGTGCGACCGGGCTGACCCAGCTCCTGCTCGTCATCCACCGCCGCCTGGCCTGAACCCGGCTCGCACTGGCACTCGCAGGACTCGACGCAGAGCCGTTCGCACTCGGGACCGCAGCGACAGTCGTCGCCGGGCAGGTATATGGGCCTGCGTGGTTTGCGCGGGGGCAACACCTCGGTCGGGGTGGGGTGGTCGTCCGGCCGCCCTGATCGGTCCCGTCGCATGCCGACCCTGCGCTTGCGGAACGACACACTGCCCGCCGGTCGCGGATAAGGCCGATCAGCGCGGTACGGCCGGCCTACGCCCCAGTACGGGAAGGGGTCGAGATGGGCGGGCAGGCGCCGACCAGACCGGTCGCGCACTGCGTCGGGCCGCATGCCGTGCACTGCGTCGCCGGCATTGTCGATGACGACCAACCGAAGTCCGGCAACGGTGAGCACCCGTTCGAGTGCGTCAAGAGTCACCCGGCCGTCCGACTCCGCCCGCGCGATCGTCGTCGGACTCACCTGCGCGGCGCTCGCCATCTCCCGCTGACTGACGTCGGCGATGCGGCGGGCACGGCGTACGACTCCGGGGACGTCGAGGCATTCGCTCATGCAGGCAGCCTCACCCTTGGTGCGAGCGGGCCGGAAGACCGGTGTCGCAATCTGTGGACAAAGACGCGGCTTGTGGACAAAGGCGGCCGGCGACAACCACCGTTCCGGCTACGTCATTGCTCCGACCCGCGCTGCAATGACCTAGACGAGTAAGTCCGAACTTGATCAGTGGTCGTAGGCGATCAGGGATCGGGTGACGGGTTGGCCGGTGGCGCGGTTGTGCCAGATGGCGGCGGTGAGGGCGAGCAGGCGTTGGCCGACGCGGGCGGCGACGCCCTCGATGCTGCGGCCGCCGTGGAGTTCCAGGTCGAGTTGGCCCTTGAGGGTGTCGTTGACCGACTCGATGAGCTGGCGGATCGGCTTGAGCAGGTACTCGGCTGGGTGGGGGGTGCGGTTGCGGTAGGACGGGCGCAGCAGGGCCACGGCGCGGTCGGCGAGGAAGGCGTCAAGTTCGGTGGAGACGTAGCCTTTGTCGGCCACGATCACCAGCCCCGGCCGGTCGGCGGTCAGCGTCGGGTCGTGCTCCAGGATCGCCATGAGCACCTGCCGTTCGTCGAGCTTGGGGTCGGCCAACGCCCAGCTGATCGGCAGCCCGGCCGGGGTGCAGATCAGGTGCAGCCGCAGCCCCCAGAACCAGCGGGAATGCGAGGCGCAGTAGCCGTAGCCGGCCCAGCCGGCCAACTCCGATCGGCGGGCGGTCGGCCGAGACCGGGCGCACTCGACCGGGGTCGAGTCGACCACCCAGATCGGGTCGATCCACAAGTCGGTATCGGCGGCCAGCACCCGGATCAGCCGGCGGATCAGCGGCCACGCCGCCCGCAGCCGCTTGTTGTAGCCGGACTGCCCGGGCAGGTACGGGAAGGCCCCGGGCAGGTGCCGGGGCACGAACCGCAACCAGCGGGCCTCCGAGCGCACCCCCAGCAGCACCTGCGCCACCGCCAGGGTCAGCAACTCGGCATCCGACAGCTTCGGCGGTCGACCGATCCGGGCCGGTCGACCAAGGTACTCGTCGATCTTGACGTACAGTCCGGTCAGGAGGGTGTTCAGGTCAGTCGTCACAAACCGATCTTGAACACCCTCCGACCCTGTCTCCGGCCGACGCGCCGTTAGGACTTACTCGTCTAGCCCGCGTGGGAATGCCGTTCTCGAGTGGGCGCCTGACGCGCACCGCGCTTCTGCTCTGGCTCGCGGCGCAGAGACGTAGCCGGCTCGAGATCGTCTGCCTGGCCCGGTAGCCCGGCGCCGGACTCCGTCTCTGCTCCGGCTCGCGGCGCAGAGACGTAGCCGGCCGGCCGGAGATGTCTGCCCGGCCCGGTAGCTCGGCGCCGGACTCCGCCTCTGCTCCGATTGGGGGCGCAGAGACGTAGCCGGCTCGAGATCGTCTGCCTGGCCCGGTAGCCCGGCCCATGGAGCAGAGCGGGGCGGGGTACTACGCAGGTCTCTGCTGCGGTCGACGGAGCAGAGACGTAGCCAACCGCGTGGGTTAGGTGGACGGCGGCGGGTGGACCGGGGCGGATCAGGCGGGGCCGATGAGGCGGTCGACGATGCGGGCGGAGAGGACGACCAGGGGGAGGCCCCCGCCCGGGTGGGTCGAGCCGCCGACCAGGAACAGCCCGCGCACCGGCGCGCGGTTCGGCGGGCGCAGGAAGGCCGAGCGGGCACCGTTCGACGAGCTGCCGTAGATCGCACCGCCCGGCGCCCTGGTCGCCCTGGCCAGGTCGGCCGGGGTGATCACGTGCGAGAACAGCAGCCGGTCGGCCACCGGCAGCCCGCGGCGGGCCAGCAGCCCGAGCAGCCGCCCGGCGTACGAGCCGCGCAGGGCCGGCGAGTCCCAGTCCACCGCACCGGGCCCGCTGCCGTGCCGGGGCGCGTTGACCAGCACGAACCACGCCTCGTGCCCCTCCGGCCGGACCGCCGGGTCGTCCGGGACGCTGATGTAGATCGTCGGGTCCGCCACCGGTGCGGCCGGGTCGCCGAAGATCGCGTCGAACTCGTCGTCGTACGCGGCCGGGAACAGCACGTTGTGGTGGGCCAGGTTGGGCGTGCGCCCCCGGACGCCGAGCAGCAGCACGAACGCCGACAGCGACGGCGTCGAGCGGCGCAGCCGGCGCAGCGACGACGGCCGCGGCAGCAGGTCGCGGTAGACGTGGTCGGCGTCGGCGTTGGCGACGACCACATCCGCCGGCAGCCGGCCGCTCGCGGCGAGCCGCACCCCGCTGACCCGGCCGCCGGCGGTCTCGATCCGGGTCACCTCGGTGCCGGTGCGGATCTTCCCGCCCACCGCGATGACCCGCCTGACCAGCTCGTCCGCGAGCGTGCCGAGCCCGCCGCGCAGGTACCAGCCGCCGAACCGCTGCTCGACGTACGGCACGACGCCGAGCGCGGCCGGGGCCCGGCGCGGGTCAGAGCCGGTGTAGGTCGCATACCGCTCGAGCAGCGTGCGCTGCCGCGGGTCGGTCAGGTAGTGCTCACCGAGCCAGCGCAACGAGCGGCCGGGCGCGATCGTGCGCAGGTCGCCGACGTGGACGGCCTGGCGGGCCAGGTCGCGGACGCCGGCGACCGGCGACTCCAGGAAAGGGCGGCGGACCGCCTCCCAGATCCGCTCGCTGCGGGCGACCAGCCGGCGCCAGTCCGCTCCGGCCGGCGGGCCGAACGCGGCGTCCATCCGGGCGCTGGTCACGTCGAGGTCGCCGGCGGTGTCCAGCCGGGTGCCGTCGGCGAACCGGTGCCGGATCAGCGGATCGAGCGGCTGCAGCTCCAGCCCGGCCGGCCAGCGGTCACCGGTCGCCGCGAACAGGTCGGCGAACACCTCCGGCATGGTCAGCAGCGACGGGCCGGTGTCGAACCGGAACGTGCCGGCCGCGGTGTGCCGCTCCAGCCGGCCGAGCTTGCCGCCGACCACGTCGGCCTGCTCGCAGACGGTCACCTCGTGGCCCCGGGCGGCGAGCCGGGCGGCGACGGACAGCCCGCCGACCCCGGCGCCGATCACGACCACCCGGCTCACGGCAGCCGCCGTCCCTTCCAGGTCAGCGTGCCGGCCCGGTGCGCGTGCAGCGAGCGCGCGGTCAGCCAGCCGAACGCGGCCACCGAGATCGGGTGTGCCAGCGCGTCGGGCCAGACCCGGCCACCGGTGCGGCGCGCGGTCAGGACCCGACCCATCACCCCGGCAGCGTATCCGGCTAAACCCGTTTTGGAGCCGAGCAGCGCGGCCAGCGGCGGCACCACATAGCCGAGCGCGAGCAGGCCGGCGACGCCGGCCGCGCGGGCCGGTGAGCCGAAGGCCGCCCACAGGGACTTGGTGTAGCCGTCGCGCAGTTCCGGCCAGCTCGCGTACATCCGGCACTCGGCCAGCGCGGTGCCGTCCGCGACCCCGCCACGACCGCCGGCCCGCTTCACCGCCCGCAGCAGCGCGACGTCCTCGACCACCTCGGCCCGGACCGCCGCGTGCCCGCCGGCCCGCTCGTACGCGGCGCGGCGGACCGCGAGCAGCTGCCCGTTCGCGGCCGACAGCGACGGCCGCGGCGAGCGCTCGGCCAGCCGCAGCGGCAGGAACGTCAGCCAGGACCACTGCAGCAGGGGCTGCACCAGCCGCTCGGCCACGGTCCCGGCGACCTGCCGCGGGTAGGGGCAGACCAGGTCGCGCTCGCCCAGCAGCGCCACGGTCGCGGCGATCGCCCCCGGCCGCAGCCGCACGTCGGCGTCGAGGAAGACCAGCACGTCTGCAGCCGGATCGGCGGCGTCGGCCAACTGCTGGCAGGCGTGCGGCTTGCCCAGCCAGCCGGCCGGCAGCGGGCGACCGGTCAGCACCCGGGCGCCGGCGGCCCTGGCGATCCGGGCGGTGCCGTCGGCGGAGCCGTCGTCGAGCACGAGCACCTCGGTCACGCCGTCCTGGGCCAGCGCGGCGGCCAGGCAGTCCGCGGCCGTGCCCGCCTCGTTCCGCATCGGCACCAGCACCGAGACCCGCTCGGGTCCGGGGCGCGCGGCCACGTCGGGCCGGCGCAGCAGGACCGCGTTGACCGCGGCGTGCACGGTGCCGGCGGCGGCCAGCGCCGAGCCGGTCGCAACCAGCGCCGAGCCGGTCGCGACCAGCGCCCGCCCGCAGCGGCTCATCGCGGCGCCGGCCGGCGCAGCGACCAGGCCAGCGGGACGGCGACCGCACCCATCCCGATCCCGCCCCACAACGCGGCGGCCGGCAGCCCGAAGAACGCGGCCAGCGCCAGCACCGACGACGCGTACGTCCAGAGGTAGAGCCCGTACGGGACCATGTCCACTGTGGATGGTCCGGTTCGGACGGTGCGGTGCAGCAGCGCCATCAGCACGAGCGCCACCAGCGCCCAGCCGGCGTAGTTGGTCAGCGGCACGGTCGGCACGCCGGGCAGCGCGGGGGAGGGGTCGGACCAGCGCCAGTGGCCGGCGTCGACCATCTGCGGGTCGAGGAACAGGTCCCAGGACGCCAGCGCCGCCGCGGCGATCGCGACCCGGGCGACGGCGCCGCGGCCGAGCCGCAGGCCGACCAGGTATGCCGGCCACGCCATCATCACCCAGGCCAGCGGGATCACCAGCGGCACGCCGAGCAGCGTCGGCCCGAGCGTGCCGGCGTAGGCGTACGAGCCGAACGGGACGCCGGTCGCGACCCCGACCGCCTCGGCCAGCAGGCCGCCACCGCCGGCGACGACCACCAGCGCGGCCGCCGCCCGGACGCCCCGGCTGGTCGCCGCGTGCAGCACCGACGCCGCCGCGAACAGCAGCACGGTCGCCACGGTGAGCCGGTCCCGCGCCGTCCCCTCGGGCGTCAGCGGGTAGGCGATCTGCGCGAGCACGACCGCCGCGGCCGCCACGGCCGGCAGCCGGCGGAGCCGTGCCACCGCACGGCGCCCGACAGCCGGGGCGGCCGGTGGGCGCGACGTCTCAGGCATCCGGCGGCAGCGGCATCCGGCGGCCCAGCACGGCGAACGGGCGCGAGTCGCCGGGGAACAGGTGGTGCCGGATGAGGTCGACGAACCCGAGCGACCGGTACAGCCGCCAGGCCCTGGTGTCGCCTTCCGGCGTGGACAGCAGCACCGCCCGCTGCGCCAGCCCGTCGACCAGCGTGCACAGCAGCGCCCGCCCGGCTCCGTGCCCCTGGTACGCCGGGCGCACGTGCAGCTCGGACAGCTCGAACGCGCCGCGCAGCCACTGCTCGGCCACCGCCGCGGGCATGGCGGCCCGGACCTGGTCGTGCCACCACTGGCCGGGGGCGGCCGCGTACCCGTAGCCGAAGCCGAGCAGTTCGCCCGGCGCGCCGAGCCCGTCGCCGTCGCCGACCGCGGCCACCGCCCGGAACGCCGGCCGCCGGGTGTGCGCGATCGCGAACCCGGCCCGGTGCTGGCCGGCCTCCGGCGGGTAGCCCATCGCCTCGGCGTACACGGACATGGCTTCGGCCATCCGCTCGCGGGCCTCGGCCGGGGACAGTCGCAGCACCTTCATGCCAGCGGGTCCCTGCCGTCGACCGTCCCGTCCGCCGCCTCGACCGCGAAGCGGGCGAACAGCTCCTCCGCGTACCACCGCTCGGGCACCGTGCGCTCGATCACCGCGCTGTGCGCCGCACCGGCGTACGCGAACCCGCGCAGGGCGGCCGCAGACTCCCAGACGCTGAACGTGCCCTGCAGCCCGACCGGTGCCTCGCCGATGCCGACCGCGAACCGCAGTCCCGGCTGCGTCCGCAGGTCGGCGGACACCGGCGGCACCGCCCGCCAGAACGAGCGGGCTCGGGACGGGCGCAGGCGGGCCCTGGTCACCGCCGCCACCGGGCCGCCCGCCCGGCCGCCGGCGGGCCGGCCGAACGGCTCCTGCCCGGACCACCGTCCGCGGGACCACAGCGGCCGCAGCTCCACCCGCCAGGTCTCCTCGGCCAGCCGGCGCCACCGGGCCGCGACCGCGGACCGCTCGAACGCCAGCGCCGAGGCGCGGTCGGCCCAGCTGGCGAGCAGGCCCCAGGTGCGCGGGTCGGCGTCGCGGGCGCGGAACGAGCCGCCGTCGCCGGTCCCCAACAGCTTCGCGAACCGCATCCCCGCCGCCCCCCGAACCGCTCGCCGGTCGACCGCCATCCGCAACACCGCCGCGGGCACGGCGAGCCGGGGCACCCGCCACAGGTGCAGCGTGACGAGCTCCGGCCCCGCTTCCCGCATGAGCGTGAGCGTAAGTGGAACCGGGGCGGATCGCTCAGCCGACCTCGGCCGGGGTCCCCGCGGTGATCCGGACCAGCTCGTCGTACGTCGTCGCGAACACCACGTGCGGCACCCCACCGGAGGCCCAGACCACGTCGTAGTCGGCGAGCTCGACGTCGACCAGCGTGCGCAGCGGCGCCGGGTGCCCGACCGGGGCGACGCCGCCGATCGCCTGCCCGGTCGCGGACCGGACGAAGTCCGGGGTGGCCCGGCGCAGCTCCCGGACACCCACCAGCGCGGCGACCTTCGCCGTGTCGACCCGGTGGGCGCCGCTGGTCAGCACCAGCAGCGGCTCGCCGCCGGCGTCGAAGACCAGCGAGTTGGCGATCGCGCCGACCTCGACGCCGAGGGCCGCGGCGGCCAGCGCCGCCGTCCGCACCTCCGCCGCCAGCTCGACCACCTCGCCGGTGGCGCCGGCCGCGGCCAGCGCGTCGGCGACCCGCAGGACTCCGGCATGCTGCGACTTCGTCACCCGGCCACCGTAGGGGACCGGCGCACCCGGTTTTCGCCCCGCCCGTCAGTCCCGACCGAGCAGGGGCTCGTCGGCGGAGCGGACGTCGGCGGCCGGCAGCCCGTCAGGGTGCGTCTCCCGGACCCGGTCGACCACTTCGAGCGCGACCTCGAGGTGCCAGCGTTTCGTCGCGGCGTAGAAGTCCTGCGCCGCCTCCGACAGCTTCGGCCGCCCGTGCAGCGGCTTGTCGCTGACCGCGAGCAGGGTCGCGGTCGGCACCCGGTAGCGGAAGCCGTTCGCGGCCACCGTCGCCGACTCCATGTCCACCGCCACCGCCCGGGACAGCCGCATGTCGGCGAGCACCGAGCCCTGCTCGAACTCCCAGTTGCGGTTGGCGGTCGTGTAGACGGTGCCGAGCCGGTAAGGCAGGTCACGGCGGACGAGGGCGTCGAGCAGGTAGCTGTTGAGCCGGTGGTTCGACGCGACCGGGACGGAGGTCGGCAGCACGTCGTCGAGCACGCCGTCGGCCCGGTGATACGTGGTGGCCAGCACCAGGTCACCGATGTCCTGGTGGTTCCGCAGCCCGCCGCAGTGCCCGATCATCAGCATCAGGTCCGGGCGCAGCACGGCGACGTGGTCCGTGATCGTCTTCGCGTTGGACGGGCCGACCCCGATGTCGACCAGGGTGACGCCGTCGCGGCCGGGGCGGCACACGTGCCAGGCCGGCATCTGCCGCCCGGGGGCCGCCGGACCGATCGCGTCCGGGAACGCCTGCCGGAACGCGTCGACGTGCCAGGCATAGTTGGTGAACAGCACGTACCGCTGGAACGCCTCGGCCGGCGTACCCGTGTAGTGCGCCAGCCGGTCGATCGACAGTGCCATCCGCTCCGGCCGGAACAGGAACAGCTTCTTCCGCCGCAGGTCCCAGGACCCCTCGTCGAGCGCGTCGAGCGTGGCCGGGTCGTCGAGCGCGAGTGCCGGGCGGGACCGGTCGGCCGAGACCCTGGCGCCGGCCGCGGCGAGCCGGCGCAGCTCCCGGTCCAGGTACGGCCGGATCGCGGCCGGGCACGCGAACTCGCCCTCCAGCACCGGGTTGTGCCGCGACCACGGCCGCTCGACGGTCAGCGCCCCGTAGAACCCGGCCGCGTCGGCCGCCTCGAGCTCGTCGCACAGCGCGGCGACCTGCTCGGGGATGTCCGCCGCCTTCACCTGCGCGAAGTCGATCGTCACCGGCACGCACGCCAGCCTACTGACGGCGGCGGGCCGCACTCCTACACGTGGATCCCGCACTCGGTCTTGGCGTGCCCGACCCAGCGCCCCGACCGGGGATCGGCGCCCGGCTCGACCCGCGCCGTGCACGGCTGGCAGCCGATCGACGGGTAGCCGTCGTAGACGAGCGGGTTGACCAGCACGCCGTGCTCGGCGACGTACGCGTCCACGTCGTCCTGGGTCCAGCAGGCCAACGGGTGCACCTTGACGATCGCGCGCCGCACGTCCCAGGCCACCACCGGCGTGTCCGCCCTGGTCGGCGACTCGTCCCGGCGCACCCCGCTCACCCAGGCCGAGAACGGCGCCAGCGCCCGCCCGAGCGGCTCGACCTTGCGCAGCCAGCAGCACCGGTCGGGGTCGCGGTCGTGCAACCGCGGCAGCAGGTCGGCGTCCTGCTCCGCCACCGTCCACAGTGGAAGGACCGTGCGCACGTCCACCGGCAGCGTCGCGGCGACCGCGTCCCGGGTGCCGATCGTCTCGGCGAAGTGGTAGCCGGTGTCCAGGAAGTACACCGGGACCCCGGGCCGGGCCCGGCCGGCGAGGTGCGCGAGCACCGCGTCGGTCATCGACGACGACACGCACAGCCCGTCGCCGAAGGTGTCCGACGCCCAGCGCAGCACCTCGAGCGGCTGCGCGCCCTCGAGGTCCCGCGCCGCCTGCTCGGCGAGCCGCTCGAGCCGGGGCCACTGGTCCTGCGGGGCGCTCACCGCCCGACCTCCGCCCGCTCCGGGAGCGGTGCCTGCTTCACGGAGCGCAGCGCGAACGCCCGCCGGCAGGACTCGCACCGCCATTCCCCGTGCGTCTCGCCGTACGGCCGGAGGCTCTCGTCCCCGCAGTACGGGCAGAAGAAGGGCGCGGAGGCGTGGCTCACGACAACCACCCCTCGTCGGCCCGCGCCGCGTATGCGGCGAAGCTCTCGGCCGGCTCCCGGCGGTCCAGGTAGCCGCGCAGCACCCGCTCGACGTAGTCCGCGGCGCGGTCGGCCTCGACCTTGAGCCCGCGGAACTTGCGGCCGAGGGCGGCCTCGGCGCCGAGATGCCCGCCCAGGTGCACCTGGTAGACCTCGACGTCCTCGCCGTCGGCGCCGCGCGCGACCGAGCCCTTGAACCCGATGTCGGCGACCTGGAACCGGGCGCACGAGTTGGGGCAGCCGTTGACCGTGATGCTCACCGGCTCGGGGAAGTCCGGCAGCCGCCGCTCCAGCTCGCGATAGAGCTCCTGCGCCCGGGCCTTGGTCTCGACGATCGCCAGCTTGCAGAACTCGATGCCGGTGCAGGCCAGCGTGCCCTCCCGGAACGGGCTCGGGTGCACCGGCAGGTCGTCGGCGGCGAGCTCGGCGACCAGCGCGTCCGTGCGGTCCCCGGGGACGTCCAGGATGATCAGCTGTTGCTGGGCGGTGGTGCGGATGCGACCCCGGCCGTACTCGTCGGCCAGGTCGGCGATCCGGGCCAGCTGGGTGCCCGAGGTGCGGCCCACCCGCACCGCGAAGCCGACCGCGTAGCTGCCGTCGACCTGCTCGGTCAGCCCGGCGTGCCCGCGGGCCCCGGCGTACCGCTCCGGCTCCGGTCCGTCCGGCAGCGGCGTGTCCAGGTAGTCCTTCTCCAGCACCTGCCGGAACCGCTCGGTGCCCCAGTCGGCGAGCAGGAACTTCAACCGCGCGTGCTGGCGGGACCGGCGGTAGCCGTGGTCGCGGAAGACCCCGGTGACCCCGGCCCACACCTCGGCGACCCGGCCCGGCTCGACGAACGCGCCGAGCCGCTGGCCGAACTTCGGGTTGGTGGACAGGCCGCCGCCGACCCACAGGTCGAATCCGGGCCTGCCGTCCGGCCCGATCACGCCGACGAACGAGACGTCGTTGATCTCGTGGTTGGTGCAGTGGTGCGCGCAGCCGGAGATCGACGACTTGTACTTTCGGGGCAGGTTGGAGAACTCGGGGTCGCCGATGTAGCGGTCGCGCACCTCGCGCAGCGCCGGCGTCGCGTCCAGCACCTCGTCCTTCGCCACGCCGGCCAGCGGGCAGCCGAGGATGACCCGCGGGGTGTCGCCGCAGGCCTCCGTGGTGTCCAGGCCGACCGCCTCCAGCCGGCGCCAGATCTCCGGGACGTCCTCGATCCGGATCCAGTGCAGCTGGATGTTCTGCCGGTCGGTGATGTCCGCGACGTCCCGGCCGAACTCGGTCGCGATGGTCGCGATCGTCAACAGCTGCTCGGTGCTCAGCGTCCCGCCGTCGATCCGTACGCGGAGCATGAAGTAGCGATCCTCGAGCTCCTCCGGGTCGAGCACCGCGGTGCGGCCGCCCGGGATGCCCGGTGCCCGCTGGGTGTAGAGCCCGAGCCAGCGGAACCGGCCACGCAGGTCGGCCGGATCGATGCTGTCGAACCCGCTGTACTGGTAGCGGTCGATGACCCGCTGCCGGGCGTTGAGGCCGTCGTCGTCGCGCTTGACCCGTTCGTTCTGGTTCAGCGGCTCACGGTGGCCGAGGGCCCACTGGCCCTGGCCGCGTTGGGGCGGCATGGACGTCTGGTCCTTCCGGGGGCAGGCGGCGCGGCGTCGGGGACGCCGCAGGGGCTGTCGTCAGCCCTGACAGACCGCGCTGTCGACCCGGCGGAGGTCGATGTGGCGACGGGACACCAGGAGCACGGAGACCACACGCCCGCTGCCAGTCACGCCAACACGGTCGCACATCTCGTCGCCCACGGCCACCGTGCGGTGACTGGGATCATGGCCCGGTGGGCGCCTACCCCCTGCTGCTGGACCTCGGCGGCCGCCGGGCCGTCGTGGTCGGCGGCGGCGCGGTCGCCCTGCGCCGCACCCGCGGGCTGCTGGCGGCCGGCGCGTCCGTCGCGGTGATCGCCCCGGCGGTGCTGCCGGAGCTCGCGGAACTGTCGGAGGTGGCTGTTTCACTCCGGGGCTATGTGGACGGCGACCTGGACGGGGCCTGGATGGTGCACGCCTGCACGGACGATCCCGCCGTGAATGCGGCGGTCGCGGCCGAGGCCGAGCGGCGGCGGATCCCGTGCGTGCGTGCCGACGATGCGGCCGGGGGCTCGGCCCGCACCCCCGCCGTGACCCGCGGCGCCGGACTTGTCGTCGCGGTCGGCTCGGACGGCGGTCCGGATCCCACCCGGGCGAGCGCGGTGCGGGACGCGGTGGCGCTGCTGCTGGAGACCGGCGAGCTGCCGCTGCGGGCTGGCCGTCCCGCGGCCGGTTCGGTCGCGCTGGTCGGCGGCGGGCCCGGCGACCCGGAGCTGATCACCGTCCGGGGCCGGCGCCTGCTGGCCGAGGCCGACGTGGTCGTCGTCGACCGGCTGGCCCCGCGGGTGCTGCTCGACCGGCTCGACCCGTCCGTCGAGGTGGTCGACGTCGGCAAGGTGCCGCACGGTGCCGGGCCCACCCAGCAGCAGATCAGCGCGCTGCTGGTGGACCGGGCCCGGGCCGGCAAGCGGGTGGTCCGGCTCAAGGGCGGCGACCCGTTCGTGCTCGGCCGCGGGGGCGAGGAGGTGGCCGCCTGCGTCCGGGCGGGCGTGCCGGTGACGGTCGTTCCCGGGGTGAGCTCGGCGATCGCCGGCCCGGCCGCAGCCGGGATCCCGGTCACCCACCGCGGCGTCGCGGCCGACTTCGCGGTCGTCTCCGGCCACGTCGAGCCACCGCCGGACCGTGCGGACGGTGCGGCGCGGGAGTCGTCCGGGTCGGTGATCGACTGGCAGGCGCTCGCCGACGGCCCCGCCACCCTGGTGCTGCTGATGGCGCTCGATCGGGTCGGGGCGGCCGCGGCCGAGCTGGTCAAGCGGGGCCGGCCGGGCTCGACCCCGGTGGCCGTCGTCCGGCGGGCGACATTGCCCGACCAGCAGGTGCTCGTGGCAACGCTCGACACGGTCGCCGCGGCGGTCGCCGACGCAGGTCTGCGCCCGCCGGCGGTGGTCGTCGTCGGCGAGGTCGTCGGCCTGCGCGACCGGCTCTGGTCCGGCTCGCCGCCGTCCTGATTCAGCCCCTGACCTGCGCGTTCGAATCTGTTCGAAGATCTTCGCGCGACACGCCGCAGTCCCGTTGCGGACGGCCTGATCACTGGATAGTCTCGTCGTGTTCGAACACCAGTTCGAACACGCTCCCGTCGGGCGGTGCGGCCCTCGACCCCCGCGCCGCCCGGCGGGCAGCCCGGTCGTCCGCACCCGTCCCAGCTCGCCGTCGTTGGAGGAGATCACCAGATGTGTTCGGTCCACACGGTCCTCGAGGAGCAGGTCGAGGTCGCGCGTACGGCCGGCGACCCCGAGATGTTCCTGCTGCGGGGCCGGCTCTACGTGGTGCGCTCGGTGCTTGCCCGCTGGCGCGAGCCCGGCGGCTGGCGCTGGTCCGGTCCTGCCCGGACCACAGGGCGGGCCGCCGCCGGCTCCGGGGCGGTGGCGGTGATCCACTCCGTCCCGGTCCAACTGGCTGACCGGCAACTGTGGCGGGTCGAGGCGGCGGCCGGGATGTCGGCCCGGGTCGAAGTGTTCGACCTGTGCCGGGACGTGGCGGCCGGTCCGCCGCGGTGGACCGCGACGCTGGTGGAGGAGTGAGGGAGATGAACCCGACCGTGCGGCGGCTCGGCCCGTCCCGGGTGCCGTCCCAGCTGCTGCCGTCCGCGCTCGGCCTGCTCGACCAGGCCCGGCGCGGGCTGCGGGAGGCCGCGACGCTGACCCTGCCGGCCGAGCGCTACGCGACCGCCCACCTGGCCGCACTGCGCGGCGCCGCCGCGGTGCTCGCGGCCAGGACCCGTCCGACCGACCCGCGGCTGCGCCGCCGCCGGCCGACCAGCGCGTGGGTGCTGCTGACCGAGGTGGCCCCGGAGCTGGGGGAGTGGGCCGCGTTCTTCGCCGCCGGCGCGGCCAAGCGGGCCGCCGCCGAGGCCGGCGTGACCAGGGCGGTGACCGGCCGGGAGGCCGACGATCTGCTGCGCGACGCGGCCACGTTCCTGGCACTGGTGGAGACCACGCTGGGCCTGGTGCCGACCATGCCCATCGGCGTGCCGCGGGCCGGTTGACCCGGTGGCTCGGCTGCGACCGGCTCTCTCGCCTACGCTCGCCTGGCTGAGCGTCGGGAGGTGGGCCCGGAGATGGGCGCGGAGACAGTCAGGTCGCGAGGCCTCGCCCGGGGCGGGGTCGTGTGGTCGGTGCTCGGCGCGGAGCTCGATCGCCGGTCGGCGGCCGGTGCCGCCGGGCTGGACGTACTCGACCTGGGCGGCGGCAGTGGAGTGTCGGCGGTGCCGCTGGCCGAGCTGGGACACCGAGTGACGGTGCTCGACGTCAGCGCCGACGCGCTGGCCACGCTGCACCGGCGGGCCGAGGAGGCCGGTGTCGCCGAGCGGGTCACGCCGCTGCAGGGAGAGGTCGAGCGGCTGCCCGCGGCGGTGCCGTCGGGCTCGTACGACCTGGTGCTCTGCCACGGGCTGCTCGAAGTGGTCGACTCGCCGGCCGAGACGCTGGCCGCGGTGGCCGGCGCGCTCCGCCCGGGCGGCTGCGCCAGCGTGCTGGCGGCCGGTCGGGCGGCGGCGGTGCTGGCCCGGGCGCTCGGCGGCCGTCTGACCGACGCGATCCGGCTGGCCACCGACCCGGACGGGCGGTCAGGGCCGGCCGACCCGATGCTGCGCCGGTTCGACGCGATCGAGCTCGGCGAGCTGGTTGCGGCGGCCGGGCTGCGGGTCGAGCAGCTGCATGGAGTCGGGGTGGTGGCCGACCTGGTGCCGGGCGCGGTGCTGGAGGGCCAGCCCGGGGCGATCGAGTCGCTGCGGGAGCTGGAGGCGGCGGTCGCCGGCCGCCCGCCCTACCGGGACGTGGCCGCGCAGCTGCACCTGCTCGCCCGGCGCTGAACCGCCGGGGTCGCTGTGGGTCGCAGCCAGGAGCTTGGCCGGACCGGTCCGCCGACCGGGCCGCCGGCCGACGACTCCGGCTGCCCGATCCTGCACGTCGACATGGACGCCTTCTACGCCAGCGTGGAGCTGCGCCGCCGCCCGGAGCTGCGCGGCCGGCCGGTGATCGTCGGCGGCGGCCGGCGCGGGGTGGTGCTGTCCGCGACGTACGAGGCCAGGGAGTTCGGCGTACGCAGCGCGATGCCGATGGGCAGGGCCGTGCGGATGTGCCCGGACGCAGTGGTGGTCGCGCCGGACATGCGCCGGTACGCGGTGGCCTCGGCCGGGTTGATGGCCGTGTTCCGGTCGGTGACGCCGCTGGTCGAGCCGCTGTCGCTGGACGAGGCGTTCCTGGACGTGACCGGCGCCCGCCGGCGGCTCGGCCGGCCCGGCTGGATCGGCGAGTGGATCCGGGCCCGGATCGCCGACGAGCAGGGCATCACCTGCTCGGTGGGGGTGGCGCCGACGAAGTTCGTGGCCAAGCTGGCCTCGTCCCGGTGCAAGCCGGACGGGCTGCTCGTCGTGCCGGTCGACGGGGTGCGGCAGTTCCTGCACCCGCTGCCGGTCGGCGCGCTCTGGGGGGTCGGCGAGCGGACCGGGGCGCAGCTGGCCGGGCTCGGCCTTCGGACGGTCGGCGAGCTGGCCGCGCTGCCGCTGCCGGCGCTCGCCCGGGCGCTCGGCGACGGCGTCGCCGCCCACCTGCACGCGCTGGCCAACGGCGAGGACCCGCGGCCGGTCGTGCCGGACGAGCCGGACCGCTCGATCGGCGCGGAGGAGACGTTCGAGGCCGACGTCGACGAGCACGCGGTGATCCACCGCGAGCTGCTGCGGCTGGCCGAGAAGACTGCGGCCCGGCTGCGGACCGCGGGGCAGGCGGGGCGGACGGTGAGCCTGAAGATCAAGTTCGCCGACTTCAGCACGATCACCCGGGCCCGCACGCTGCCCGCGCCGACCGACGCCGGGCACGAGGTCTACGCGACCGCCCGGGCCCTCTACGACGGCCTGGAGCTGGACCGGCCGCGGGTCCGGCTGGTCGGCGTCCGGGTCGAGGGGATCGCCCCGGCCGAGGCGTCGCCCCGGCAGTTGGAGCTCGGCGCCCGCGAGCACGGCTGGCGGGACGCCGACCGGGCCGTCGACCGTGCGGTCGACCGGTTCGGGTCCGGCGTGGTGCGGCCTGCGACGCTGGTCTCACGCACCACCCAAAATACGGGGGTCAGCGCTGGCGACACGCCCGGAGAAATGCCTGATTCCGGGCGTGTCGAGCGTTCTTGAGACCCGGCTTGACCTGCTGAGGCGCGATCTTGTGCGACATCGGGTCGCAGGGGCCGGCCGCCCACCTTTCCCCGTACGACATCGCCTCGTATCCTCGTGGTGGCGGCCCGCTGCGGCCGTCGCCACGTTGTCCCGCGGCGGTCCCCTGCCGTTGCGGTAGCACCTGTTGTCAGGAGGGGCGCCGTGCCGCTCTCGGACCACGAGCAGCGCCTGCTTGAGCAGATCGAGCGCGCGTTGTACGCCGAGGACCCTAAGTTCGCCTCGACGGTCAGCTCGACGGATCTGCGCACGCACGCCCGCCGGCGGATTCGCCGTGCCGTCGTCCTGTTGGTCCTGGGCCTCGGTGGGCTGCTCGCCGGCGTCATGACGAGCACGATTGCGCTCGGCGTGGCTGGGTTCTGCTTCATGCTGTTCGCCCTCGTGTACGCGGCCTCCCAATACAAGAAGGCCGCCGGACGCCCCGACCTGCGCGTCGCCGGCGCCGACGGGAAGCCGGCTGCTTCCCGCCGCGGCAAGCAGCGGAAGACTCCGCTCCTGCAGCGCATGGAAGAGCGCTTCCGCCGCCGCTTCGACGACCGCTGACCGACTCCCCACTCCCTTCCCCGACGCTCGGCGCGCCCCGCGCCGGGCGTCGCCGCATCTCACCCTCCGACTGACCGTCCGGGTCGGCGGCTGTTCGGGTCGGCGGTCGTCCGGGTCGCCCCGTCCGGGTCGCCGGCGCTGGGGCGGGTGGGTTAGCGGCGGCGGGGGGTTACGGGGCGGCGGAGGGACTCGCCGAGCCGGTTGAGCGTGCTGGACGCGGAGTCCGCCCGGGCGGTCGACCCGGCCCGGGCCGCGCGCACCGTCGACGGCGGCAGCAGCGTGGCCCGCCAGCGCCGCCGCCGGTCCGCCTCGCCGCGCAGGCCGTGCCGCACGGCCCGGATCGCGTCCGGCAGGTCGCCGTCCACCCCGGCGTGCGCCGCATACCGCGCCCGCTCCTCGGCCAGCGCGACCAGCCGAAGGCCCCGGCTGGCGTCGTCGTCGAGGTCGAGATCGTGCCCGAGCCGGCGGGCGAGCCCGCGCGGTGTCTCGCTCGCCCGCACCGGCACGCCGTAGTCCGCGGCGGTGCCGACCACCTCGTCCCAGGCCGCCCTGGCCGCCGCGGTCGCATCGGCGCCGCCCGCGGCCCGCAGCCGGCGCCGGCGCACCGACACCCGCACGAACGCCGGCACCAGCAGGAGCAGCAGCACCGCGACCACGATCGCGGTGATCAGCAGCCGGCGCGGGGTGATCAGGCCGGAACCCTGCGACCCGCTGCCGGAGGAGCCTGGGTTGAGGTCCTGCTGCGGGATCTGGTTCGCCGTCGGCCCCGCGGACGGGTTGGCCGACGCCGACGCCCCGGAGGACGCCCCGTTCGAGGCCTGCGGCCGCGGCGCGTATGCGGGGGCGACCGTCCGCCCGTCGGTCAGCGGCGTCGGGTCGAAGTAGGTCCAGCCGACGCCGGCGAAATAGGCCTCGACCCAGGCGTGCGCGTCGTGGTTGGTCACCGTCCACCGGCCCTGGTCCTGGGTGCCGGGTGTGTAGCCGATCACGACCCGGGACGGGATGTCCTTGACCCGCAGCATGACCGCCATGGCCGCCGCGTACTGCTCGCAGAATCCCTGCTTGCCCTTCAGGAAGTCGACCAGCTTGCTGCCGCTGTTGCCGTCGATGGTGACCTCGGAGTACGAGAAGCCGTGCTTGCCGTCGGTGAAGTAGTCGTTGATCGCCTTGGCCTGCAGGTATGGCGAGGTGATGTCTTTGGTGATGCTGTTGGTCGTGTCGATGACCAGCTTGTCGAGGTTGGGCGGCACGATGGTCAGCCGGTCCGCCAGCTGGTCGCGCTGGTCAGGGGTCAGGGTCGGCGAGTTCTGCAGTTCGTCGGCGGTCGGCGTCGGCTCCTCCCCGGTGACGGTGTAGCTGAAGTCGCCGTGCCGCCGGTCGGAGACGACCACCGACTTGCCGGCGTCGTAGCGCCAGTCGCCGTTGACGTTGTCCAGCCTCTTCGGCGCGTAGTAGACGGGCAGGTAGTTGTCGTTGTACTTGTTGGTGAGCCGGATGTCCGTGCTGTAGATCCGCTGGGAGCCGGTGTCGAGTCCGCCGGCCGCCGGGTCCGGCAGCTCGGCGCCGTTGTCCACCTGGTTGCGAGCCGACACGTTGCTGGGTGACCAGCCGCTGTTCTCCTGGTAGCGGTCGAGCACCTTCGTCCGCAGGTAGAGCGGGTGGTCGAGGGTGGTGCTCACCGTCATCAGCGTGACCCGGTCGCCCTGCCGCAGCTGCCCGCGCAGCGCGACGAAGTCGTTCAGCGGGCCGTTGCCGTTGCCGGTGCCGTCACCGGACCCGCTCTGGCTGAGCCTGTTCAGGGTGTTGCCGGTCATCCCGGGCACGAGCAGCGGGAGGATCACCGCCAGCGCGATCGCGATCGCACCGATCCGCTGGCCGGTCAGCGGTGCCGGCACCTCGTCCGGCGGTGCCTGGATCGGGCCGGACCCGGCACTCGCCGACCGCGGGTTCGCGCCCACCGGCCGGCCCCAGTGCGTCAACCGATCCCGGCCTTCGACCAGCAGCAGCAGGAGGTAGCCGGAGGCGGCGATCGCGAACAGCACCCACGGCACGTTGCCGAGCACGACGGCGACCGGGACCGCGTACAGCGCGAGCAGCGCCAGGCCGGACGCGGCCGGCCGGCGCAGGGTGACCGCCACGAAGTCGACGACGATCGTGGTCAGGCCGAGCGCGCCCGCGGTGAGCAGCACCAGCCCGGTCGTCGTCGGCACCGGCGTCGCGAAGTCGTTGATGTTCTGGAAGCCCTCGTCGATGCCGGCCCGCAACAGCTGCAGGCTGTCCGGCGTGGGGATGATGCCGAACAGCGCGCCGTCGGTGCAGAACACCGCGGTGAGGTAGAGCAGCAGCCCAGCGGCCCCGAACACCGGCACCAGCGCCGCCGGCAGCCGCAGATAGCGGGCCAGCAGGTGTGCGCCGGTGACGGTGGCGACCGCGGCCCACGCGTACCAGAGCCAGCGCCACTCGTCGAAGACCGCCCCGAGCGGCGCCGCGCCGAGCGCGACCGAGGCCCCGGCGGCCAGCGTCATCCTCGTGCTGGTTCTCACCTGGCCACGCCCCCTTCCACGCCGTGCTGTGCCGGGGGAGCGGTGCCGAGCGCCACCCCGCCCGGGCGCTGCCCCGCGGTCGGCCACAGCTCCTGCAGCCGGTCGCCGTGCCGGGCCCGCACGACCCGCCAGCCGGCCCGCATCAGCACCTCGGCCGAGGCGTCGTACGCGGCGTCCGACTCGGACTGCGCCCGCGGCGAGAGCCCCAGCCAGCTGTTGGCGTCGACCAGCACGGCGATCGAGATCTCGCTGGGCGAGCGGGTGGAGGCCAGCAGCGTCGCCTGCTCCGGATCGAGGATGCCGACCACGGCGATGAGCGTGCCGAGCCCTTCGGCGCCGCGCAGCGGCCCGGCGGCCGCGTCCAGCGTGCGGTTCCGGGAGACCTGCACCTCGGCGAGGTGGTCGAGCAGCACGCCCTCGTCGGTCAGTTCGGCGCCGCCCGCGGCCACGCCGGCGTCGGTGATCATCCGCAGCGAGTAGCCCCGGCGGGCGGTGTACACGCCGACGCTGGCGAGCGCGGAGACCGCCCACTCGAAGCTGGAGCCGGGCCCGTCGCCGCGGTGGGCGTCGGCCCTGGTGTCGAGCAGCACCGTCGCCCTGGCCTGCCAGGGCCGCTCCTCCCGGCGGACCATGAGCTTGCCGACCCTGGCGGTCGAGCGCCAGTGCACCTTCCGCAGGTCGTCGCCGTTGCGGTATTCCCGGGTGGCCGCGTCGTCGTCGCCGCGGATCGCGACCGACCGGCTGACGCTCTCGCCGCCCGACTCCCACGCGCCGCCGAGCTTGATCGGCGGCAGCGGGTGCACCGCCGGCACCAC
Source organism: uncultured Actinomycetota bacterium (assembly GCA_963728945.1). Lineage (GTDB taxonomy): Bacteria > Actinomycetota > Actinomycetes > Mycobacteriales > CADCTP01 > CADCTP01. Next base: position 624,473 of record CAVSMA010000002.1, read on the forward strand.
CGTGAGGATGTCGACCGCGGTGAACGACCGGGTCAGCTCGACCAGCCCGAACGGGTCGGCCAGCCGGAGCCTCAGCGGACCGATCCGGTAGCGGCCGCGGGCGTCCGAGCGGATCGGATAGTGCACCACCCGGTGCTGGCCCGGCCCGACCCGGTCGACGGTGAACCGCGGCCGGCCACCGAGCGTGTACGGCACCTCGTCCTCGAGCAGCAGCAGCCCGGTCGGCAGGAACGAGACGTTCTCCAGCACCAGCCGCGCGGTCGCCGGCTGGCCCGCCGGCACCCGGGCAGGAGTGACGTCGCGACTGCAGGACAGCCGGAACCGGGTCCGGGCGATCACCGCCGCCGCCACCAGCGGCAGCGCGACGAGGAAGACCGCCACCCGGAGCAGGTCGCGCTCGCCGAGTACGAGCCCGCACAGCGCCGAGGCGATCCCCGCGGCGAGCAGGCAGCGACCCCGGGTGGTCAGACCGGACAGCGCGGCCCGCACCGGCTCAGACCCTCCGGCCGACCGGTGGCGCCTCGGCCGGGCGCGGCACCGGCACCGAGCGGAGCACCGAGTCGACCACGCCGTCGGTGCCGCGCCGGGCGATCTGAGCCTCCGCGGTGAGCAGCAGCCGGTGCGCCAGCACGTGCTGGGCCAGCCGCTGCACGTCGTCGGGCAGCACGTAGTCGCGCCCGGACAGCGCCGCCTGCGCCTTGGCCGCCCGCAGCAGCTGCAGGCTGGCCCGCGGGGACGCGCCGAGCCGCAGGTCGGGGGACCGGCGGGTGGCGTTGACGAGGTCGACCACGTACTGCCGGACCGGGTCGGAGACGTGCACCCGGCGGACCATGTCGATCAGCGCCCGTACCTCGGTGGCGGTGGAGACAGGGGCGAGTGCGTCCAGCGGGTCCGCGCCGGCGTGGTCGGCGAGCATGACCATCTCGGCGCCGGCGTCCGGGTAGCCCATCGAGATGCGGGCCATGAACCGGTCCCGCTGCGCCTCGGGCAGCGGGTAGGTGCCCTCCATCTCGATCGGGTTCTGCGTGGCCACCACCAGGAACGGCGACTCGAGCACGTACGTCGTTCCGTCGACGGTGACCTGCCGCTCCTCCATGCACTCCAGCAGCGCGGACTGGGTCTTCGGCGAGGCCCGGTTGATCTCGTCGCCGACGACCAGGTTGGCGAACACCGCGCCCGGCCGGAACTCGAAGTCGCGCGACTCCTGGTTGTAGACGCTGACCCCGGTCACGTCCGAGGGCAGCAGGTCGGGGGTGAACTGGATCCGGCGGACCGAGCAGTCCACCGACCGGGCCAGCGCCTTGGCCAGCTTGGTCTTGCCGACGCCGGGCACGTCCTCGATGAGCAGGTGGCCCTCTGCGAGCAGCACCACGATGGCCAGCCGGACGGTCTCCGGTTTGCCGTCGATGACCCGCTCGATGTTCGCCGCGATCCGGCCTCCGGCCTCGCCGACCACGTCCACCCGGACCGGTCCCGCGCCGCCCGTCGCGTCCTGCACCGCCACGCCTGCCTCCTCGCCGGGCCGCCGGGGTTCGGCCACCCGAAACGGGGGCAGCCTCAGAGCACCTGCCCCTACCTACGGACCAGTTTGTCAAAGTGTTCCCAACCCGGCACGGATGTGCACCGATCCAGCTTGCGACGCTCCTCCCGACCAGCTCGTTTCCGTGCCGGACAATCCGCCGTGGGATCCTGGGAGGTCCTTGCAACCGAGGAGGAGCATGTCCGCGCCCACCGCCCGACCCGGGCTCGAGGTGACGACGCACCGCACCGTCACGGCGACCAGCGAGTCGCCCGACGGCATGACTCTCGACGAGCTGGCCGGCCTGCTGCGTCGCGCCATGGCCGCCGGGATCGACCCGCACACCCCCATCCGGGTGCGCACCCGTCGCAACGGTGCCGTCGTGTCCGCCAGCGTGGAAGGAGTAGCCAGCGGGGTGTGACCGTCCGCCCCTGGCCCGGTTCGCGCCGGGTCAGGGGCGCCAGGTCCAGTGCCATGCCTCACCCGGTACGTCATTGACGAACCCGTACGTCTTGGCGTGCGCGCGCAGCCAGCGCAGCGTCGCCGGATCTGTCACCTGGATGTCCGCGGACAGGCCGAGCCCGTGCGTGCTGTGGCCGGGCGGAGCGGCCAGGTTGCCCGTCCCGTTCAGGTAGGCCCGGTAGAGCGCCGCCTGCTCCGCGTACGTCCGGTAGCCGCTGGTGACCTGGAGGTCGCGCCCGGCCGCGGTGGCCGCGGCATCCATCTGGTGAAACGCCCGCGCGGCCGGCACGTGCATCCGCTCGCCGTCGCCGGCTCCGGTCAGCTCACCGGCCGGCAGCCGGCCGTTGCGGCCGGCAGGGCGCTCGGCCCTGCCCGCGGGCGGCACCGGGGCATGCACCGCCGACAGCTCCAGCGCCCGCTCGCCGGTCCGCGTCGCCGACCTCGGCCGCGGTCCGGTGCAGCAGCTCGGCGCTGCGGTCGACCTCGCCGGCCCAGCGCCGCAGCCGGCCGTCCAGCCCGGCCAGGTCGACCCGTCCGAGCGACCGACGACGCCCAGGATCTCCGCGGCGGCCTCCGCCGGGTCGGGCGTCGCGCGGACGCCGATCCACCCCTCCGCCACGCTCGATCCCTCCCCGGCTCGGACCCGTGTCGTTTCGGACGAGGAGAACATTACTACTCAATAGGACATCTCGTACAAGTGGCGTACGGCTTCGGGGAGGCGAGTGGAGCGGTGGGGACCCGAAAGAAGAGTCAGGTGGAGGGAAGTGGGGTACAGTGGCGTGCGGTGGAGGACGAGGGGGCCGCTAGGCCGCCTCCGAGACCGCCCCGACGGGTCGAGCGGAGGTGGGGCCGTGTTCCTCGGCACCCATTCGCCACGGCTCGACGACAAGGGCCGGCTCTTCCTGCCGGCGAAGTTCCGGGACGAGCTCGCGGAGGGCGTCGTGATCACCAAGGGGCAGGAGCGATGCCTCTACGTGTTCCCGATGGCCGAGTTCCAGCGGGTCACCGAGGCGATGTCGCAGGCGCCGGTGACACAGAAGGCGGTCCGGGACTACAGCCGGGTGTTCTTCGCCAGCGCCTCGGACGAGGTGCCGGACAAGCAGGGCCGGATCACGATCCCGCCAGCCCTGCGGGAGTACGCCGGGCTGACGCGGGACTGTGTGGTCATCGGCGCGAACACGCGGGTCGAGGTCTGGGACACCGCCGCGTGGGAGAGCTACCTGGCCGACCGCGAGCAGGCCTTCGCCGAGCTGGAGGAGGAGGTGCTGCCCGGGGTGCTGTGAGCGGCCGTCGTGCGGCGAGGTCTCCCCCCGCTCCGGCCGGTTTCCTGACGTCACTTCCCCGGCGCCAGGCGACCCGGGCGGGCCCCGGCTTCCTGACATCACTTCCCCGGTGTCAGGCGCCGGCGAGCGGGCGGGGGTCCTGGGCGCACGAAGGTCCGAAAGGTCAGGTCTGTCACGGGGGCGACATCCTCCAGGGGGGTCGAGGTGGGCGGGGTGCCGACGCACGTGCCGGTCCTTCGGGACCGGGTGCTCGCGCTGCTGGCGCCCGCGCTCGACGGGCCGCGGGCGGTCGCGGTGGACGCGACGCTCGGGCTGGGCGGACACGCCTCGGCTCTGCTCGACGCTCACCCCGGGCTGCGGCTGGTCGGCATCGACCGGGATCCGGAGGCGCTGCGGATCGCCGGTGAGCGGCTCGCTCCGTTCGGCGAGCGGGTCTCGCTGCACCGGGCCGTGTACGACGCGCTGCCGGCGGTGCTGGCCGACGCCGGGATCGCGCGGGTCGACGGGGTGCTGTTCGACCTGGGGGTGTCGTCGCTGCAGCTGGACGAGGCCCGGCGCGGGTTCGCGTACGCGCAGGACGCGCCGCTGGACATGCGGATGTCGTCGGCCGGGGCGAGCGCGGCCGACGTGGTCAACGGCTACTCGGTGGACGAGCTGACCCGGGTGCTGCGGGACTACGGCGAGGAGCGGTTCGCCCGGCGGATCGCGCAGTCGATCGTCCGGGCGCGTGCGGTCGAGCCGATCACGTCATCCGCGCGGCTGGTCTCACTCGTCCGGGGCGCGATCCCGGCGGCCGCCCGGCGTACCGGCGGCAACCCGGCCAAGCGCACCTTCCAGGCGCTGCGCATCGAGGTCAACCGGGAGCTGGCGGCGCTCGAGGCCGCGCTGCCGGCCGCGATCGACGCGGTCCGGGTCGGCGGGCGGGTCGTCGTGCTCAGCTACCACTCGCTCGAGGACCGGATCGTCAAGCGGGCGTTCGCCGACCGGGCCCGCGACACGTCGCCGCCCGGGCTGCCGGTGCCGCTGCCCTCGGCCGCGCCGACGCTGCGGGTGCTGACCCGTGGCGCCGAGGCGCCGACCGACGCGGAGGTCGCCGCCAACCCGCGGGCGGCATCCGCCCGGTTGCGGGCCGCCGAGCGGATCCGGGAGGCGGCATGAACCCGTACGGGTCCTCGCGCGGTCTCTCCGGCGGTCCGTCCGGCAGTCTCTCGGGCGGTCTCTCCGGCGGTCTGTCCGGTGGTCCGCTGCCGGGCGGGGCACTGCCGCCGCCGATGCCCCCGTCGGGGGCTCAGAGCCTCGGCGCACCCGGCCGCGCAACTTCCCCGCGCGCGCCGGGTGCGGCCGAGTCCCCACCCACCACCCGCCGTCCCCGCCCGGCCCGCGGCAACCCGCCGTCGGCCCGTTCTGACAGGTCGGCGTCGGTCCGTGCCGGTGGGTCACCGTCAGGGCGTGGCAGTGGGTCGCCGTCGATCCGTTCTGACAGGTCGGCGTCGGTCCGTGCCGGTGGGTCGGCGTCAGGGCGTGGCGGTGGGTCGGCGTCGATCCGTGCTGGCGGGTCGCCGACCGGTCGGCGTGCGGGGTCGTCGGCGGTGCGCGGCGCGGAGGCCCGGGCGGTGACACCGACCCGACCCTCGGCAGGCGCCAGTCGCACCATGCGCCCGCCGGTGCGCCGGAGCTGGCTTCGTGACCTGGTCGAGGGCCCCGGCGCCGACAGCCGGGGGCACCGCTCCAGCCGTACAGCCGGGAGCGGCGGCGAACCGCGGATCGCCAAGAAGGACACGGCGACGCAGCGCCCGTCTCGTGAACGGACCACCGTCGGCGGAACGTCGGCCGCCCGTCGCGCCGCCTCGGCGGATCGACGTGCTGCTGGTGCGTCCGAGCACCGGGCCGCGGCCGGACCGGCACCGGGTCGGGCCCGCACGGCGTCCACATCCCCTCCGCGTCCGGGGTCGGTTGCGGCGCCCAAGCGGAACAGGGGGTCGGCCGGGCGCCCGGCGGGCACGGCGTCGGCCGGCGGCGGTGCGAGAAAAGGCGCGGCGGGGCGGAAGGGCGGCGGGGGTACGCGGCCGGAGACGGCGCGGCGGACCGCCCCGGTGTTGCAGCTGGTCGCCGGGCACGCTCCGCAGGCGCCGAAGACCCCGTTCGTGCTGCTGGTGCTCGCGCTGCTCGGTGGCGGCCTGGTCAGCCTGCTCCTGCTCAGCTCCGCGTCCAGCGCGGACGCGTTCACCCTGCGGACCCTGCAGCAGGACAACCGCGCGCTGTCGATCCGCGAGCAGGGGCTGGCCCGGGACGTCGCCGCCTCCGAGGCGCCCGGCGAGCTGGCCAAGCGCGCCCGCCAACTCGGCCTCGTGCAGGGCGCCGAGCCGGGGTTCCTCGTCGTCGAGCCCGGCGGCACCGCCACGGTGCAGGGCTCGCCGGTGCCGGCGACGTCACCGCCTCCGCCGCCGAAACCGACTCCGACGCCGACGGCAAGCCCGTCCGGCGCCCGGCCGGGTGCGGCGCCGACACCCGGCGGCAGCCCACCGGCCGGTGCCACGCCGACGGCGCGGGCCACGCCGGGACCCCGGGCGAGCTCTGCTCCGCGGACGGCCCCGAGACCCACACCCACCCCGCCGACCACGTCCCGCACCAGCCCGAAGCCCACGCCGACGCCAGGAGGGACCCGGTGAGCCAGTTCGACCCGCACGCCGGTGCCACCGGTGGGGCGTGGGCCGGTGGTCCAGGCTCCCGCCCGGCCGGTCGTCCCCCGACCGGCGCCGGCCGCGCCGCTGCGCCCCACCCCTCAGGGGGCAGCGGCGCGGCCGGCAACACCCCGTCCGGGTTCGGCTTCGGTCGGACCCGCCCCGGCCCGACCGCCGGCGGCAGAGCCGCCGCCGGCGGTCGGGCAGCCAACCCGCGCCCGGCCGCCCCGACCGCCCGCGCGGCCACGCCGGCCCGCCCGCGGCCGGCCGGCGGCGGCGGGACCTCCCTCGGCGTCGGCACCCGGGCCGTCGCACCCGGGCCGACCGCCCGACCCCGCAGCACCGCCGCTCGCTCGGCTCCCGCATCGAGCCCGAGCGCAGGCCGTCCCACCACCGCCCGCCACGCCTCCACCGGCACCGCGGCCCGCACCAGCTCCGCGGCCCGCACGGGCTCGGCCCCCAGGACCGGCACCGCGACCCGGACCGGCACCGCGACCCGGACCGGCACCGCGACCCGGACCGGCACCGCGACCCGGACCGGCACCGCGACCCGGACCGGCACCGCGACCCGGACCGCCACCGCGACCCGCACCAGCTCGGCGACCCGCAGCGGTTCGGGCGCCGGGACCGGCACCGCGACCCGGACCGGCACGGCCGCCCGGACCGGCACGGCCGTCCGGACCGGCACGGCCGCCCGGACCGGCACAGCCGTCCGGACCGGCACAGCCGTCCGGACCGGCTCGGCTGCCCCGACCAGCGCGGCTCGGACCGGCACAGAGGGTCGCACCAGCGCAGCTCGCCGTGCCACCACCGCGAGCCGTGCCACGCACCGCGACCCGCGGCGGCACTGCGAGCCGTGCCGGCACCGCGAGCCGCGGCGGCACCGCGAGCCGCGGCGGCACGACGAGCCGCGGCGGATCGTCCAGCCGCACCGCATCCGCGGCGTCGGGCGCGGCTCGTGCCGCGACCGGCCGGGTCAGCTCGGCCCTGCGCAGCGAGGGCCGGACGACCGCGTCGACGCGGTCGGGTCGCGGCGGGGCGACCCGGGTCGGGAAGCCGCGGCGGAACGGCGGCGGCGGGCGACCGCCGCGCCGGCCGGGGCGGTCCCGACTGCTGCGGCTCGGCGACCCCGGCCGCCGCCTGGGCGTCGGCTTCGCCGCGGTCTGCACCCTGCTGGTGATGCTCGGCGGCCGGCTGGTCCAGCTGCAGGGCTTCGACAGCGAGCACTTCGCCGCCCGCACCGAGCAGCGGCTGCTCTACCCGACCACGATCCCGGCCACCCGCGGCTCGATCATCGACCGCGACGGCCAGCCGCTGGCATACTCCGTCGCCGCCCGGACGATCTTCGCCGACCCGACCGAGGTGACCGACCGGATCGGCACCGCCACCGCGCTGGCGACGAAGCTGAAGACGACGGTGGCGACGCTGCTTCCGCTGCTGTCCAAGCCGCACACCCGGTACGTCCCGCTGGCCCGCAACCTGTCCCCGGCCGAGGCCGCCGACGTGCTGGCGCTCAACCTGCGCGGGATCGGCGCCGAGGACACCTCGCAGCGCATCTACCCGGGCCACGACCTGGCCGCCGCCGTGGTCGGCTACACCAACGAGGAGGGCGGCCTCGGCGGCGTCGAGTCCAAGTACGACGACGTGCTCAGGGGCACCGACGGCCGGCTCGAGGTGGAGCGCGGCAGCAACGGCCTGCAGATCCCGGGCGGGCTGCGGCAGGAGACCGCCGCCGTGCCCGGCTCCACCGTGCAGCTGACACTGGACCAGGACCTGCAATACCAGCTGCAGAACGGGCTGGTCGCCGCCGTACGGAAGGCCAAGGCATCCAGCGGCCAGGCCGTGATCCTCGACGCGCACACCGGCGAGGTGCTCGCGATGGCGACCGCGCCGACGTACGACGCGCAGAACCCGTCGAAGTCGCCGCCGGCGAACCGGACGAACCCGGTCGTGCAGGCGCCGGTCGAGCCGGGCTCGGCCAACAAGGTGGTCACGTTCTCCGCCGCGGTCGAGCACAAGAAGATCACCCCGACCACGCCGATGCTGGTGCCGGACTCCATCCGGGTGTCCGACCACGTCGTGCACGACGCCTGGTACCACGCGCCGGAGCACTGGACCGCGACCGGCGTACTGGCGAAGTCGAGCAACGTCGGCACGCTGATGATCGCCAAGAACCTGGTCGGACCGGCGCAGTTCTACGACACCGAGCGCAGGTTCGGGATCGGCCAGCGGACCGGCATCGAGCTGCCGGGGGAGAGCCCCGGGATCCTGCCGTCGCCGGACACCTGGTCGGGCACCACGTTCGGGAACCTGCCGATCGGGCAGGGGCTGTCGATGACTCCGCTGCAGCTGGCCGGGATGTACCAGACCATCGCCAACGACGGCGTGCGGGTGCAGCCGCGGATCGTCAAGGCGATCATCGGCCCGGATGGCAAGGCGACGCCGACGAGCGCGCCGCAGCGGACCACCGTCGTCTCGGCGCAGGCGGCGAGGACGGTACGGACGATGCTCGAGGCCGTGGTGGCCAAGGGCGGGACGGCGCCGAAGGCGGCCATCGACGAATACCGGGTGGCCGGCAAGACCGGCACGGCGCAGCGGCCGAACCCGGCATGCAAGTGCTACTCGGGCGGCGGATACTGGGCGACGTTCGCCGGCATGGCACCGGCGGACAAGCCGGAGCTGGTGATGTCCGTGGTGATCACCGAGCCGCCGGGCGGCGGCGAGGGCGGGTCGGTCGCCGCCCCGCTCTTCCACGACGTGATGTCGTACGCGCTGACCGCCCGCAAGGTCCCGCCGACGGGCACGCCCGTCCCGAACCTGAAGTTGTCTGTGGACTAGGGTTGCCCCCCGTGTCCGGCACCACGCCGCTGCGGCCACTCCGGCCGCGGCCGCACCACCTCGCCGAGCTCGCGACCGGACTCGGCCTGCCGGTTCCGGACCGCGATGCTGTCGTCACCGGCATCACGCACGACTCGTCCGCGGTGCGCCCCGGTGACCTTCTCGCGGCGCTTCCGGGCTCCCGCACGCACGGCGCCCGGTTCGCCGGAGTTGCCGCGGCGGCCGGCGCCACCGCGATCTACACCGACCGGGCCGGGGCCGAGCTTGCCGCCCCGACCGGGCTTCCGGTGCTGGTCGCCGACCAGCCGCGGGTGCTGCTCGGCGCGCTGTCCGCGGCCGTCTGGGGCGACCCGACCGCCGACATGCTCGTGCTCGGCGTCACCGGCACCAACGGCAAGACCACCACCGCATACCTGCTGGAGGAGGGGTTGCGGGCGGCCGGCCACCGCACCGGGCTGGTGGGCACGATCGAGACCAGGGTGGCCGGCGAGTCGGTGCCGAGCATCCGCACCACGCCGGAGGCGACCGACCTGCAGGCGGCCTTCGCGGCGATGGCCGAACGGGGCGTCACCGCGGTCGCGATCGAGGTGTCCAGCCACGCGCTGGCGCTCGGCCGGGTGGACGGCACCCGGTTCACCGCCGGCGCGTTCACCAACCTGTCCCAGGACCACCTCGACTTCCACCACGACATGGACAGCTACTTCGCGGCCAAGGCGCTGTTGTTCGACGGCCGCTGCGAGCACGAGGTCGTCACCGTCGACGACCCGTACGGGCGGCGGCTGGTGAAGCCGGGCACGGTGACCGTGTCCGCGGCCGGTGACCCGACCGCCGACTGGCGCGCGGTGGAGGTGGGTCCGGCCGCCGGCGGGTCCACCGGCTTCCGGGTGCTCGGTCCGGGCGTCGACCTGCCGGCGCTGGTCCGGATGCCCGGCACGTTCAACGTGGCCAACGGGCTGCTGGCGATCGCGACGCTGGCCACCGTCGGGGTGCCGGCGCTGACCGCGGCGGCCGGCGTGGCGACCCGCGGCGTCCCGGGCCGGCTGGAGAAGATCGACTTCGGCCAGGGCTACGTCGCCGTGGTCGACTACGCGCACAGCCCGGACGCGGTGACGCGGCTGCTCGACGCGCTCCGGCCCGGGGTGACCGGCCGGATCATCCTGGTGCTCGGGGCCGGCGGCGACCGGGACCGGGAGAAGCGGCCGCTGATGGGCGCGGCCGGCGCGGCCGGCGCCGACGTGCTGCTGGTCACCGACGACAACCCGCGCTCGGAGGACCCGGCCGCGATCCGCGCCGCGGTGCTGGCCGGCGCGCTGGGCGTGCCGGACCGCGGCGAGGTGGTCGAGGTCGAGGGCCGGCGGTCGGCGATCGTCGAGGCGGTCCGCCGGGCCCGGGCCGGGGACACGGTCGTGGTCGCCGGCAAGGGGCACGAGCAGGGGCAGGAGATCGGCGGCGTGGTGCACCCGTTCGACGACCGGACCGTGCTGCGGGCGGCGCTGGAGGAGCTGACCGGGAGCGTCGGCCGGTGATCCCGCTGACCCTGGCGGAGGTCGCCGGCGCCGTCGGTGGCGAGCTGCACGACGTGCCCGACCCGGGGGCCCGGGTGACCGGCGACGTCGAGCTCGACTCGCGCCGGATCCGGCCCGGTGGGCTGTTCGTGGCGCTGGCCGGCGAGCGGGTCGACGGGCACGAGCACGCCGCCGGCGCGGTCGAGGCCGGCGCGGTCGGCGTGCTCGCCGCCCGGCCGGTCGGGGTGCCGGCGGTCGTGGTGCCGGACGTGCCGGCGGCGCTGGCCGACCTGGCCCGCGCCGTGCTGGGCCGGCTGCCGGACGTCACGGTCGTCGGGGTGACGGGATCGAGTGGCAAGACCTCGACCAAGGACCTGCTGGCCCAGCTGCTGGCCGAGCTCGGGCCGACGGTGGCGCCGCCGGGGTCGTTCAACAACGAGCTCGGCCACCCGTACACCGTCTTGCGGTCCACTGTGGACACCCGCTACCTGGTGCTGGAGAAGTCGGCCCGCGGGATCGGGCACGTCGCCTGGCTGACCCGGATCGCCCGGCCCCGGATCGGCGTGGTGCTCAACGTCGGCACCGCGCACCTGGGCGAGTTCGGCAGCCGGGAGAACATCGCGCTGGCCAAGGGCGAGCTGGTGGAGGCGCTGCCGGCGGACGGCGTCGCGGTGCTCAACGCCGACGACCCGCTGGTGCTGGCGATGGCCGGGCGGACCGCCGCCCGGGTGGTCACCGTCGGGCTGGCGCCGACCGCCGACGTCCGCGCGGTCGGCGTGACCCTGGACGAGCGGGGCATGCCCTCGTACGAGCTGGTGACCGCGGTCGGGTCGATGCCGGTCACGCTGGCCGTGCACGGCGAGCACCAGGTCGGCAACTCGCTGGCCGCCGCCGCGGTCGCGCTCGAGCTCGGCATGCCGCTGCCCGCGGTGGCCGGCGCGCTGGGCCGGGCCCGGGCGCTGTCCCGGTGGCGGATGGAGGTCACCGAGCGGCCGGACGGGGTGCTCGTCGTCAACGACGCCTACAACGCCAACCCCGAGTCGATGGCCGCCGCGCTGCGGGCGCTGACCACGATGGCCCGGGGCCGGCGGTCCTGGGCGGTGCTCGGCGAGATGGGCGAGCTCGGGCCGGCGGCGGCGGACGAGCACCGGCGCATCGGCGAGCTCACGGCCGAGCTCGGCGTCGACCGGGTCGTGGTCGTCGGGCCCGGGGCGCAACCGATGCACGCCGCCACGCGTGAAGGAGCTGTGCACGTCGACGACGCGGACGCGGCCATCGCGCTGCTGCGGGCGCAGCTGCGCCCGGAGGACGTGGTGCTGGTGAAGGCGAGCCGGGCCGCCGGCCTGGAACGGGTCGCGCTCGCGCTGGCCGAGCCGGTCGGGGCCGCTTCGTGAGGTCCGTCCTCGTCGCAGCGCTGGTGTCGCTGCTGGTCTCGATCCTCTGCACGCCGCTGGTGATCCGGCTGTTCCGCCGGGAGGGCTTCGGGCAGGCGATCCGGGACGACGGCCCGCAGTCGCACATGGCGAAGCGGGGCACCCCGACCATGGGCGGCACGGTGATCATCATCGCCACCCTGGTCGGCTACTTCGCCTCGCACCTGCTCTCCTCCGGCTCCGGGCCGAGCGCCACCGGTCTGCTGCTGCTCTACCTGTTCACCGGCATGGGCGTGGTCGGCTTCCTGGACGACTTCATCAAGGTCCGCAAGCAGCGCAGCCTCGGGCTGTCGGCGACGGCCAAGCTGATCGGGCAGCTCACCATCGGGATCTCGTTCGCGGTGCTGGCGCTGCGGTTCAAGGACTCGTCCGGGCTGACCCCTGCATCGGTGCACCTGTCGTACGTCCGGGACATCCCGCAGATCAGCCTGGGCGCGGTCCTGTTCGTCGCCTTCGCATACCTGGTGATCAGCGGCACGTCCAACGCGGTCAACCTGACCGACGGGCTGGACGGGCTGTGCGCGGGCGCCTCCGCGATGGTCTTCGGCGCGTACACCGCGATCTCCTTCTATCAGTTCCGCAACGCGTGCGAGACGTTCGCCCGGGCCGGCTGCTACGAGGCGCGCGACCCGCTGGACACCGCGCTCATCGCGGCCGCGGCGATGGCCGCGTGCTTCGGCTTCCTGTGGTGGAACGCGGCTCCGGCCCGGATCTTCATGGGCGACACCGGGTCGCTGGCGCTCGGTGCCCTGCTCGCCGGCATCGCCATCGTGTCCCGCACCGAGCTGCTGCTGGTCGTGCTCGGCGGCCTGTTCGTCGTCGAGACGCTGTCGGTGATCCTGCAGGTCGCGGTCTTCAAGACGCGCCGGAAACGGTTGTTCAAGATGGCGCCGATCCACCACCACTTCGAGCTGGCCGGGTGGGCCGAGACCACGGTCATCGTCCGGTTCTGGATCATCGCCGGCCTCGCCGTCGCCTTCGGGCTCGGCCTGTTCTACGCCGAGTTCATCTCGTACGGGCTGCCCGGATGAGCTCCCGTACCCGCCCACGGACAGCCCCTGAGCTCCCGCGCGCGGTCGTCGCCCGGCCAGGGACCGCCGGCCCGGACCGCTGCGCGGTGCCGGTGCGGCAAGCCGGCGGGGCCCGACCGTGACCGGCTGGCGTGGGCTGCGGGTGGTGGTGGCGGGGGCCGGGGCGTCGGGGGAGGCGGCGGCCCGGGTGCTGCTACGGCTCGGGGCGGCCGTGACGGTGGTGGACCGGGCGGCCTCGACGCGGACCGAGGCGCTGGCGGCCGGGGGAGCGGCGATCGCGCTCGGCGCGCAGGCCCCGCCGGCCGGGACCGACCTGCTCGTCGTCTCGCCGGGCTGGCGGCCCGACGCGCCGCTGCTGGCCGCTGCCGCCGCGGCGGGGGTCGAGGTGATCGGCGAGGTGGAGCTGGCCTGGCGGCTGCGCGGGCCGAACCCGGCGCCCTGGCTGGCGCTGACCGGCACGAACGGCAAGACCACGACCGTTCGGATGCTGGAGTCGATGCTCCGCGCCGCCGGCGGGCGGGCGGTCGCCACCGGCAACGTCGGCCTGCCGGTGGTGGACGCCGTCACCGCCGACCCGCCGTACGACGTGCTCGCCGTCGAGCTGTCCAGCTTCCAGCTGCACTCGGCCCCGTCGGTGCGGCCGGCCGCCGCGGCGATCCTCAACCTCGCCCCGGACCACCTCGACTGGCACGGCGACTTCGCGGCGTACGCGGCGGCCAAGGAGCTGATCTGGGCCGGCGAGAAGACCGTGGCCATCGGCAACGCCGACGATCCCGAGGTGGCCCGCCGGCTGGCCGCCGCCCCGGGCCGGCAGGTCTCGTTCACGCTGGGCGAGCCCGGGCCGGACCAGCTCGGCGTGCGCGGCGGCCGGCTGGTCGACCGGGCGTTCGGCGGCGGTGAGCTCGCCGCGGCCGGCGAGGTCCGCCCGGCCGGACCGCACAACGTCGCCAACGCGCTGGCCGCCGCGGCGCTCGCCCGGGCGCACGGGCTCGACCCGGCCGCCGTCGCGCAGGGCCTGCGCGCGTTCGTCCCGGACCCGCACCGCAACGAGCCGGTCGGCGACGTGGCCGGCGTCCGCTACGTCGACGACAGCAAGGCGACCAACCCGCACGCCGCGCTGGCCTCGCTCGCCTCGTACGACAAGGTCGTCTGGGTCGCCGGTGGCCTGCTCAAGGGCGCGCCGGTGGACGAGCTCGTCGCGCGGGTGGCCGACCGGCTCGCCGGCGCCGTGCTGCTCGGCGCCGACCGCGCCGCGCTGGTCACGGCGATAGCGCGACACGCCCCCAACCTCCCCGTGGTGACCGTCTCCAGGACCGACGATGGGGCAATGTCCGAGGTGGTGGAGGCGGCCGCGGCTCTCGCCCGGCCCGGCGACACGGTGCTGCTGGCGCCGGCCGCCGCCTCGATGGACATGTTCCGGGACTACAAGGCCCGCGGCGACGCGTTCGTCGCGGCGGTGCGCGCGCTGGCGGACCCGTGACCGCGACCGCGACCGCGCGGACGGAGCCGGCCGGCGACTCGTCCTCGTTGCTGGACCGCCCGCTCACCTCGCTGCACCTGATCCTGGTCAGCACCGGGCTGCTGCTCGGGCTCGGCCTGGTGATGGTGCTCTCGGCCTCGATGGTGAAGTCCTACCAGGAGACCGGCAGCGCCTACTCGGTGTTCACCGGCCAGGCGGTCTGGGTCGCGCTGGCCGTGCCGGCGTTCTGGCTCGGGGTCCGGCTGCCGCCGCGGGTCTACCGGCGGCTGGCCTACCCGGCGCTGCTGGTGAGCCTGGTGCTGCTGGCCGCGGTGCTGGTCCCCGGGGTGGGCATCGAGGTCAACGGCGCCCAGCGCTGGCTGGACATCGGCCCGCTCCAGATGCAGCCGGCCGAGCTGGCCAAGCTCGCGCTGGCGCTGTGGGGAGCCGACCTGCTGGTGCGCAAGCAGCGGCTGCTCGGCCGGGCCAGGCACCTGCTCATGCCGCTGGTGCCCATCGCCGCGCTGATGGCCGCGCTGGTCGTGCTGGAGCCCGATCTCGGCACGTCGCTGTGCTTCGCGATGGTGCTGTTCGGTCTGCTGTGGACGGTCGGCGCGCCGGGCCGGATCTTCGGCGCGCTGCTCGGCCTGGCGGCGGTCGCGGCGGCCGCGCTGGCCCTGGTCGAGCCCTACCGGTTCGCCCGGGTGACGCATTTCCTCGATCCGACCGCGGACCCCACCGGCACCGGGTTCCAGCCGCTGCTCGGGCTGTCGTCGCTGTCGTCCGGCGGGCTGTTCGGGGTCGGGCTCGGCCAGGGCCGGGCGAAGTGGCTCAACCTGCCGGAGGCGCACACCGACTACATCTTCGCGGTGATCGGCGAGGAGCTCGGGCTGATCGGCAGCCTGGTCGTGCTGCTGCTGTACGCGGCGCTGGCGTACGCGGGGCTGCGGGTCGCCCGCCGCTCCGCCGACCCGTTCGCCCGGCTCGTCGCGGCGGCGGTGACGGTCTGGGTCGTCGGGCAGGCCGTGCTCAACATCGGCTACGTCAGTGGCATGCTGCCGGTCACCGGCGTGCCGCTGCCGCTGATCTCGGCCGGCGGCACGTCGCTGCTGGTGACGGTCTTCGCGCTGGGCATGCTCACCTCGTTCGCCCGGTACGAACCGGACGCGGCGGCACAGCTGGCGCAGCGCGGCCGAATGGCCAAGCTGCTGCGGATGCCGGCGCCGCGGGTGCCGCGGGAGCGGCCCCGACGGCGGGTCGACCGATCGGGTGACCGGGCGGGGAGGCGGGTGACCGCCCCGCCGGCGAAGACGGCAGGATCGGGCCGACCGTCCCGCCAGCCCGGTCCACGACGGGAGGCCCGCCACCGATGACCCGACACGTCTCCGTCGTGCTCGCCGGCGGCGGCTCGGCCGGGCACGTCACCCCGCTGCTGGCCACCGCCGACGCGCTGCGCCGGCTGGCCCCGGACACGGTCGTCACCGCGCTCGGCACGTCCCGCGGGCTGGAGGCGAGCTTGGTCCCGGCCCGCGGCTACCCGCTGGAGCTGGTGCCGCGGGTTCGGGTGCCGCGCAAGCCCAGCACCGAATGGCTGGCGATGCCCACCCGGCTGCGGTCCGCGGTGAAGGCGGCCGGGGCGGTGCTCGACCGGGTGCGGGCGGACGCCGTCGTCGGCTTCGGCGGGTACGTGTCGGCACCGGCCTACCTGGCCGCTCACCGGCGCAGGATCCCGATCGTCGTGCACGAGGCGAACCCGCGGGCGGGGCTGGCCAACCGGCTCGGCGCCCGGTACGCGGCCAGCGTGGTCGTCGCGACCGAGCGCACCACCGGCCTGCGCAACAGCGTGACCCTGGGCCTGCCGATGCGCACCGAGATCGCGACCCTGGACCGGGCCGCCCGGCGGGACGAGGGCAGGGCCGCGTTCGGGCTGCGCGACGACCTGCCGACCCTGCTGGTGACCGGCGGCTCGCAGGGCGCGCGGACGCTCAACACGGCGGCGATCGGTGCCGCCGGCGCCCTGGCCCGGGCGGGCGTCCAGGTGCTGCACGCGGCCGGCCCGCGCAACCAGCTGGCCGCGCCGACCGTGGCCCCCGGCGACCCGCCGTACGTGCTGGTGTCCTACCTGGACCGGATGGAGCTCGCCTACGCGGCCGCCGACCTGGTGCTGTGCCGGTCCGGGGCGAACACCTGCGCCGAGCTGACCGCGGTCGGCCTGCCCGCCGCGTACGTGCCGCTGCCGCACGGGAACGGCGAGCAGCGCCTGCTGGCCGAGCCGATCGTCGCCGCCGGCGGCGGGCTGATGGTGACCGACGCGGAGTGCACGCCGGAGTGGCTGGCCGCGACGCTGCCGCCGATCCTGGCCGACCCGGCCCGGCTGGAGGCGATGAGCAAGGCGGCGAGCGCGCTGGGCCACCGGGACGCGGACGTGGCGCTGGCCCGGCTGGTGCTCGATCTGGCCGGCGCGCCGGCCGACTCCGGCGCCGGAACCGGGTCCGCCGGATGAACAGGACTGCGGGGGCCGAGCTCGGCAAGGTGCACTTCGTCGGCATCGGCGGCGCCGGGATGAGCGGCATCGCCCGGATCCTGCTCGCCCGCGGCGTGCCGGTCTCCGGCAGCGACGCCCGCGAGTCGGCCACCTCGGCCGCGCTCCGCGGCGCCGGCGCCACCGTCCACATCGGACACGACGCGGCGAACGTCGCCGGCGTCGACACGGTGGTCGTCTCGACGGCAATCCGGGACGCCAACCCGGAGGTGGTCGAGGCGCACCGGCTCGGGCTGCGGGTGCTGCGCCGGGCGGCGGCGCTGGCCGCGGTGATGGCCGGCCGGCGCGGGATCGCGATCGCCGGCACGCACGGCAAGACCTCGACCACCTCGATGCTGGTGACCGCGGCGCAGGCCTGCGGCGCCGACCCGGCGTACGCGATCGGCGGCGAGCTCGCCGGTTCCGGGGTCAACGCCGCCGACGGCACCGGCGAGCTGTTCGTGGCCGAGGCCGACGAGAGCGACGGCTCGTTCCTGCTGCTCTCGCCGTACGCAGCGGTGGTCACCAACGTCGAGGCCGACCACCTCGACCAGCACGGCACGGCCGAGCAGGTCGCCGTCGTCTTCGAGCAGTTCGCCCGCCGGATCGACCCGGACGGGTTCCTCGTCTTCTGCGCGGACGACGCGGGCGCCAGGCGCACCGCCCGCGCGGCCGCCGGCACCGGCCTGCGCACCCGGTCGTACGGGGTGGACGCGGGCGACCTGCGGCTGACCGAGCTGGTCGAGGACGCGGCCGGCACCCGCTGGCGGCCGGTGCTCGACGGCACGCCGCTGCCGCCGGTGCGGGTGCCGGTGCCCGGCCGGCACATGGCGCTCAACTCGGCCGCCGCGCTGCTCACCGGCCTCGGCCTCGGGCTGCCGGTCGACTGCCTGGTCGACGGCCTCGGCCGGTACGCCGGGGTGCGGCGCCGGTTCGAGCGCCGCGGCGAGGCTGCCGGCGTGACCGTGTACGACGACTACGCCCACCACCCGACCGAGGTCGCCGCCCAGCTGCGGGCCGCCCGCACGGTCGCCGGATCGGGCCGGGTGCTGGTGGCGTTCCAGCCGCACCTGTTCAGCCGCACGGCGGCGTTCGCCAAGGACTTCGGCACCGCGCTCGGGCTGGCCGACGAGGTCGTCGTGCTGGACGTATACGCGGCGCGGGAGGACCCGGTGCCCGGCGTCACCGGCGCGCTGGTGGCCGACGCCGTCCCGCTGCCCGCCGACCGGGTGCTGTTCGCGCCGGACCGGTCCGAGGTGGCCGGCGAGCTGGCCCGCCGCGCCCGCCCGGGCGACCTGGTGATCACCATGGGCGCGGGCGACGTGACCGCGCTCGGCCCGGACATCCTCACCGCGCTGGCCCGGACCGAGGCGCGCCGGTGAAGCCGGCGACCCGGCTGGCCGAGCCCCGCAGCGCGCCGGTGAGCCGGCGGACCGGGGTGGCCGGGTGGCCGGGCCGGCCTGGTCCGGGAGCGCGCCGGTGAGCCGGCGGACCGGGGTGGCCGGGTGGCCGGGCCGGCCTGGTCCGGGAGCGCGCCGGTGAGCCGGCGGACCGGGGTGGCCGGGTGGCCCGGCCGGCCCGTCGCCGGAGCCCGCCGGTGAGCCCGCCGACCCGGGTCGCGCCGCGGCCCGCGCCGGCCCGGCCGGCCCGCTCGTCCCGGCGCCGGCTGCTGCTCGGCATCGTGGCCGCGCTCGTCGCCGTCGTCGCGGCCGCCGTGTACGTGGTCGGCTTCACCGGCGTGCTCGGCGTCCGGCAGGTCACCGTGACCGGCGTGCGGGCGCTGTCGGCCGACCAGGTCCGGGCCGCGGCGGCGGTGCCGGACGGCCGGCCGCTGGCCCGGGTGGACACCGGCGCGGTCGCCGACCACGTCCGCGCGCTGCCCGGGGTCGAGCGGGTCGCGGTCGCCCGGTCCTGGCCGGGCACGCTGCGGATCACGATCACCGAGCGGCACGGCGTGGCCGTCGTCAAGCGGGCCGCGGCCTACTGGCTGGTCGACCCGGACGGGGTCGTCTTCCAGCGGGTGCCGGCCCGGCCGAAGCTGCCGTTGCTCGACCTGGCCGACGTCGGCCCGGACAGCGTGCCCGCGAGGGCGGCGCTGGCCGCGGTGACCGCGCTGCCGCCGCGGCTGCTGGCCGGCGTCGCCACCGTACGGGCGGCGACCCCGGAGCAGGTGACGCTCACCCTGACCGACGGCCGGACCGTGTTCTGGGGCGGCGGCGAGGACTCGGCCGCGAAGGCGTCGGTGCTCAGTGCGCTGCTCAGCCGGCCGGGCCGGCACTACGACGTGAGCACCCCGTCGGTGGTCACCGTCCGCTGACCGGGACCCGTGTGGTGCCGACCCCGACGCCCCACCGTCCTTCGCCGACCGCCCGGTGACCACGAGCCGGTCCCTGCCGACGTGCGGCAGCGGGAACGGATTTGCGCCGACACGCCGCGCAGGTAGTGGACCCTCCCGTACCGGCTGCTTACTGTCCCGGCAGCGGAGAGGTTGACATAACATTAACCGTCGACCTGAGGGTGAGACCTGACGGACGGGCGGCCCGGCGATCACCACCGAGGGAAGGCACTGCCGATGACACCACCGCACAACTACCTGGCGGTCATCAAGGTCGTCGGCATCGGGGGCGGCGGTGTCAACGCCGTCAACCGGATGATCGAGGTCGGTCTCAAGGGCGTCGAGTTCATCGCGATCAACACCGATGCGCAGGCGCTGCTGATGAGCGACGCGGACGTGAAGCTCGACGTCGGCCGCGAGCTCACCCGCGGTCTCGGGGCCGGTGCCAACCCCGACGTCGGCCGGAAGGCGGCGGAGGACCACCGGGAGGAGATCGAGGAGGTCCTCAAGGGGGCCGACATGGTCTTCGTGACCGCCGGCGAGGGCGGCGGCACCGGCACCGGCGGCGCGCCGGTCGTCGCCAGCATCGCCCGCAAGCTCGGCGCGCTCACGATCGGCGTCGTGACCCGGCCGTTCGCGTTCGAGGGCCGGAAGCGGGCCGGGCAGGCCGAGCTCGGCATCGAGCAGCTGCGCAACGAGTGCGACACGCTGATCGTGATCCCGAACGACCGGCTGCTGCAGATCAGCGACCGCAACGTCTCGGTGATGGACGCGTTCAAGAGCGCCGACCAGGTGCTGCTCTCCGGTGTCCAGGGCATCACCGACCTGATCACCACGCCCGGCCTGATCAACCTCGACTTCGCCGACGTGAAGTCGGTGATGAGCGGGGCCGGGTCGGCGCTGATGGGCATCGGCAGCGCCCGCGGCGACAACCGGGCGGTGGCGGCGGCCGAGCTGGCGATCGCCTCGCCGCTGCTCGAGGCGTCGATGGAGGGCGCGCACGGCGTGCTGCTGTCCATCTCCGGCGGCTCCGACCTCGGCATCTTCGAGATCAACGAGTCCGCCTCGATGGTCGCCGACGCGGCCCACCCGGAGGCCAACATCATCTTCGGCGCGATCATCGACGACGCGCTCGGCGACGAGGTGCGGGTCACGGTCATCGCGGCCGGTTTCGACGGCGGCGCGCCCAAGCACAAGCCGGCCGAGCAGCAGCGCCGCGAGCAGGGCGGGGAGCGCCCGCCGGCACCGCTCCCGCCGGCCGGGTCGACCACCCCGACCGTCACCTCCCGGTACGGCCCGCCGGCCAACGCCGGCGCCCGCGGCGGCGCCGGCACCACCAACGGCGGCCACGTCCGGCGGACGGTCGAGCTCGACGACGAGCTGGACGTGCCCGACTTCCTCAAGGGGTGACCGCCCGGCGCATCGTCACCTCGCGCTCCGGCGGGGTGAGCACCGGCCCGTACGCGTCGTTCAACCTGGGCGACCACGTCGGCGACGACCCGGCGGCGGTGGCGGCGAACCGGCAGCGGCTGGCCAGCGCGGCCGGGCTCGAGCCGGACCACCTGGTCTGGATGGAGCAGATCCACGGTGCGACCGTGCAGGTCGTCGACGCGGCGCGGACGGCGCCGGTCGAGGCCACGGACGGGCTGGTGACCGCGACGCCCGGGATCGCGGTCGCCGTGCTGGTGGCCGACTGCGTCCCGATCCTGCTGGCGGACCCGGAGCACGGGGTGGTCGCCGCGGTGCACGCCGGCCGGGTCGGCGCCGCGGCCGGGGTGGTGCCGCGGGCGGTCGAGGCGTTCCGGTCCGCCGGCGGCGACCCGGCCAGCAGCGACGCGCTACTCGGCCCGGCGATCTGCGGCGCCTGCTACGAGGTGCCGGCGGACATGCAGGCCGCGGTCGAGTCCCGGCTGCCCGGCAGCGCGGTGCGGACCCGCGCCGGGACGCCCGGTCTCGACCTGCGGGCCGGGATCGCCCGCCAGCTCGCCGCGCTCGGCGTCGAGCGGATCGTCACCGACCCGCGCTGCACGGCCGAGGACCCCGAGCTCTACAGCCACCGCCGTGACGGCGTCACCGGTCGCCAGGCCGCGCTCGCGTGGATCGAGTGATCCCGCCCGGCGAGCAGGGACCGCCGGGCGGAGCGGGGACGAAGCCGCGGGTGGGGACTGGCAGGATCGGGGGGTGAGCGACGACCCGCGCAGCGCGCAGATCGCGGCCAACCTCGCGCTGGTGCGGGACCGGATCGCGGCGGCGGCCAAGGCGGCCGGCCGTGACCCGGCCGAGCTCACGCTGATCGGGATCACCAAGACGTTCCCGGCCGAGGACGCCCGCCGGCTGGTCCGACTCGGCGTGCCCGACCTGGGGGAGAACCGGGACCAGGACGCCAGGGTCAAGGCCCGCGAGGTGCCCGAGGCCCGCTGGCACTTCGTCGGCCGGCTGCAGCGCAACAAGGCCGCCTCGGTCACGTCGTACGCGGCGGTGGTGCACTCCCTCGACCGCCCCGAGCTGGTCGGCGCCCTGGCCAACGGGGTGCGCCGGGCCGAGCGGGACCCGCTCGACGTGCTGGTGCAGGTCAGCATCGACGGCGATCCGGACCGCGGCGGTGCCCCGGCCGGCGAGGTGGTCGCGCTGGCCGACGCGGCCGCGGCCACCGGGCTGCTCCGCCCGGCCGGGGTGATGGCGGTCGCGCCCATGGACGCCGACCCGGATCGGGCGTTCGCCGCCCTGCGGGAGACCGCGGCCGCGGTGCGGGCCGCGCATCCCGGTGCGACGGTGATCTCCGCCGGGATGAGCGGCGACCTCGAGGCCGCGGTCAGGAACGGCGCGACACACCTTCGAATCGGTACGGCGTTGCTCGGCGGTCGGCCGCCGGTTCGGAGGTAGTGTCGGCGCGCGGCCGGGTCTGGATCGCCCCGGTACGTGGTCAGTTCCGGCGCGGAGGAGGGTCCTGGTGGCGGGTGCCATGCGCAAGATGGGGGTCTACCTCGGCCTCGTCGAGGACGACGACCGCCGTGAGATCGCAGAATACGAGGAGTACGACGAGTACGCCGAGGCCGAGGTCGTGCCGGTCCGCCGGGTCTCCGCCGGGCGCGGCTGGGAGGACGCCGAGCCCCGCGCCGCGATGCCGGCCCCGCACGAGGGCTACCGCGAGCCGGCCTACCGGGACGTGGTCGAGGAGCCGGTCAGCCAGCGGATCACCACCCTGCACCCGCGCACCTACAACGAGGCCAGGACGATCGGCGAGCACTTCCGCGAGGGTGTGCCGGTCATCATGAACCTCACCGATCTCGACGACACCGACGCCAAGCGCCTGGTCGACTTCGCGGCGGGACTGATCTTCGGCCTGCGCGGTAGCATCGAGCGGGTGACGAACAAGGTGTTCCTGCTCTCTCCGCAGAACGTCCACGTCACCGCGGAAGACAAGGCCCGCATCGCCGAGGGCGGGTTCTTCAACCAGAGCTGATTCGGGAGATCGGTGCGCGTAGTCCTTGAGGTGGCGTCCTTCGTCCTCCTCGTCTTCTTCATCCTGCTCATCGCCAGGCTGGTGTTCGACTACGTCATGATGTTCGCCCGCTCGTGGCGTCCATCCGGCGTAGCGGCGGCTGGGCTGGAGGTCGTCTACTCGGTCACCGATCCGCCACTCAAGGCACTCCGGCGCATCATCCCGCCGCTGCGTCTGGGAAACTTCAGCATCGATCTCGGCTTCATGGTCCTGCTGTTCGTGGTGTACGTGCTGATGCAGGTCGTGCAATCAGCTGCTGCCTGAGCGGGTACCGTCTGCCGAGGCCGTAGTCTGGCCTGTGTCCCATCGACCCGAGGTGATCCGATGCCCCTGACTCCAGCGGACGTGCACAACGTCGCGTTCAAGAAACCGCCGATAGGCAAGCGCGGTTATGACGAAGACGAGGTGGACGCCTTCCTCGACCTGATCGAGGCCGAGCTGGCCCGGCTCATCGAGGAGAACAACGACCTCAAGCAGCAGGTCGACGACATGGCGCGGTCCGGCCCGCACGGCCCCGGTCCGCAGCAGCTGCGTCAGCAGCCTCCGCCGGCCCCCGAGCCGATGCCGATGGCTGCCCCCGGCCCGCCGCAGGCGCCCCGGATCGACGAGAACAGCCAGGTCGTCAAGGTGCTGGCGATGGCCCAGGAGACCGCCGAGAAATACGTCTCCGACGCCAAGGCCGAGGCCGACCGCATGATCGGCGACGCCCGGTCCACCGCCGACCGCATGATCGGCGAGGCCCGCAGCAAGGCCGATTCGATGGTGGGCGAGGCCCGCACGCAGGCCACCACGGTCGAGCGCGATGCGCGGAGCAAGGCGACGTCGCTCGTCCAGGACGCGGAGCGCCGGCACAACGAGATCATCGGCGGCCTCGAACAGCGCAAGGGCACGCTCGAGAACGAGATCGAGAAGCTGCGCACGTTCGAGCGCGAATACCGGACGCGGCTGAAGTCCTACCTGGAGTCGCAGCTGCGTGACCTCGATGGTCGCGGTTCGGCCGAACCGGCCACCGTCGCGGCCGGTGCGGGTGCGGGCTACGCCGGTGCCTACGGTGGGCGGGGCGAGGGCGACGGTCGCGGCGGAAACTGACGCTCGCGCCGACACGCTCACCCGGTCACGGCCGGATCCCGGGTCCCGGCCCGGGGGTCGCTCGTGATCCTGCTCAGCCTCGCGCTCGTGGTCGCCACCGCGACGACGCTGGCGTGGGGTGTGTTCGCCTCCAGCGACCCGCTGATCTGGGCGTCGCTGGCCGCCGGCCTCGGCGCGGTCGCGTCGGTCGCCGGTTCGGTCGTACGACGCCGCCGGCACCTGGTGCCGGAGGCGATCCCGGACGCCGGTCGGCAGCAGGCCGGCTCCACAGCGGTCGGTGCAGCGTCAGCCGGACTCGACCCGGCCCCTTCCCCGACGCCGTCCCGACCAGCAGAGTCGGCGCCCGCCCCACCCGCCGCCGATCCCGTGTCCCCGACCGGGACCCGGCCGGAGTACGCGCCGGGCGCCAACCCAGACACCCGACCCGGCACCGCGCCGGGCAGCCAGGCGTGGCCCTGGTCCACCCCGCCACCCGGAGCGCCCGAGACCGGCGCCCGCCCGGGCTGGACGGGTCCCGTTCCGGTGCCCCCACGATCCGCGGACGAGGCGCCGGCGGCCGAGGCGTCCGCGCCGGCCGTCGCCGCGCAACCCCAGGCGCCACCGGCGGTCGAGGCAGCGGAACCGCAGCCGCCGCCGATCCCCGAGCCGGCCGGTGAGCCGGCGGTCGAGCAGGTCCCGGTCCGCGACGCGTTGCGGGTGGCTCAGCTCGACGACGAGGTCCTCGTCGTCGACGGCCACCCCCGCTACCACCTCGCCGGCTGCCCGACCCTGACCGGCGCCGGAGCCGGTGCCGAAGCCGGTGCCGAAGCCGGTGCCGAAGCCGGTGCCGAAGCCGGTGCCGCAGCCGCCGTGGGGACCGTGCCGCTGGCCGTGTCCGCCGCCCGCCGGGGCGGCTTCACACCGTGCGCCGTCTGCGCGCCCGACCGCACGCTGCTAGCCCGTTCGCGGGAGCGGGCGCAGCAGAAGGCGCAGCAGCGGGCGCAGGATCGAGCCATCGAACGGCCTACCGACGACAGTCAGCAACTTTAACGCTGCGTAGCTCGCGGGCGAGCGCGGACGCACGACCTTGCGCCGATCGGCCGGCCTCACACCTTGGCGACCGAGAACTCCAACCCGAGCTCGTCGTCCCGCCGGCTGCCGCTCACGCCGCTCACGCTGCGGCGCTGCCGGCGCTGCGCGCTGCCCTCGGTGAACGAGGTCGCGAGCACCTCGCCGGCCACCGCGGCCGCGTGCTCGCGCACCGCCTCGGCCACCTCCGGATCGGACGCCGACCAGGTCAGCGCGATCCGGTCGGTCATCTCCAGGCCGCTGGCCTTGCGCGCGTCCTGCACCAGCCGGACCACCTCGCGGGCGATCCCGGCCCGGCGCAGCTCCGGCGTCACGGTGAGGTCGAGCGCGACGGTCTCGCCGGCGTCCGCCGCCACCGCCCAGCCCGACCGCGGCGTCTCGGTGACGACCAGCTCCTCGCCCGACAGCGCCACCGGCGCGCCGTCCACCGTCACCGTGGTGGAGTCGCCGTCCCGGACGGCGGCGGCCAGCCCGGCCGGGTCGGCGGCCGCGACCGCCGCCGCGACCGCCTTGGTGCCGGCGCCGAACCGCTTGCCCAGCGCGCGGAAGTTCGGCTTCACGGTCACGTCGACCAGCTCGCCGCCGGCCGACCCGAGCGCCGCCACCGACTGCACGTTGAGCTCGTCGGCGACCTGGGCCCGCAGCTCGTCCGGCAGCGAGGCCCAGCCGGGCGCGCCGACCAGGGCCCGGCCCAGCGGCTGCCGGGTGCGCACCTTCGATGCGGTCCGGGCCGACCGGCCGAGCTCGACCAGCCGCCGCACCAGCGCGACCTGCTCGGCCAGCACCGGGTCGTACCGGCCGGCTCCGCCAGCTGCGTCGGCTCGGCCTGCTGCGTCGGCTCGGCCTGCTGCGTCGGCTCGGCCTGCTGCGTCGGCTCGGCCTGCTGCGTCGGCTCGGCCTGCTGCGTCGGCTCCGCCGACCGAAGGCCACTCGCGCAGGTGCACCGAGTCGGGCAGGTCCGGCCGGACCGAGGTGACCAGTGCCCGGTGCACCGCCTCGGTCACGAACGGCGTGAACGGCGCCAGCAGCCGGGTGAGCACCTCGAGGCACTCGTGCAGGGTGGCCAGCGCCGCCGGGTCGCCGTCCCAGAACCGCCGCCGCGACCGCCGCACGTACCAGTTGGACAGGTCGTCGATGAACGCGGCCAGGCGCTTGCCGGCCCGGGCGGTGTCGAAGCCCTCCATCGCCGCGTCCACCTCGGCCACGGTCCGGTCGAGCTCGGACAGCGCCCAGCGGTCCAGCAGTGGGCGGTCGGCGACCTCGGCCACCGGCGCGCCGGGCTCCCAGCCCGCCGCGCCCGCGTACAGGGTGAGGAACGAGGCGGTGTTCCAGTAGGTGAGCAGGACCTTGCGGACGATCTCCGCCAGCGCCGCGTGCCCGATCCGGCGGGCCGACCACGGCGAGCCGGAGCACAGCATGAACCAGCGCAGCGCGTCCGCTCCGTGCCGGTCCATCAGCGGCACCGGCTCGAGGATGTTGCCGAGGTGCTTGCTCATCTTCCGGCCGTCGTCGGCGAGGATGTGCCCGAGGACGAGCACGGTCTCGTACGCCGACCGTCCGAACACGACGGTGCCGACCGCCATCAGCGAGTAGAACCAGCCGCGGGTCTGGTCGATCGCCTCGCAGATGAACTGCGCCGGGTAGGTCTGCTCGAACTCGTCGTTGTGCTGCCAGGGCGCGCCCCACTGCCCGAACGGCATCGAGCCGGAGTCCCACCACGCGTCGATCACCTGCGGCACCCGGCGCGCCTCGGCGCCGCAGGACGGGCAGGTGATCGTCACCTCGTCCACGAACGGCCGGTGCGGGTCCACAGTGGACAGATCGCGACCGGCGAGCGAACCGAGCTCGGCCAGCGATCCGACGCAGGTGTCGTGCTCGTCCGGGCAGCGCCAGACCGGCAGCGGGGTGCCCCAGTAGCGGTCCCGCGACAGCGCCCAGTCGACGTTGTTGTTCAGCCAGTCGCCGTACCGGCCGTGCTTGACCGTCTCCGGATACCAGGTGGTCCGCTCGTTCTCGGCCAGCAGCTGGTCCTTGACCGCGGTGGTGCGGACGTACCAGGACGGCAGTGCGTAGTAGAGCAAAGCGGTGTGGCAGCGCCAGCAGTGCGGGTATGCGTGCTCGTACGGCTGCTCGCGGAACAGCAGCCCGCGCGCGCGCAGGTCGGCCACCAGCGGCGGGTCGGCGTCCTTGAAGAACAGCCCGCCGACGAGCGGGATCCCGGCCCGGAAGTGCCCGTCCGGCTCGACCGGGTTGACCACCGGCAGCCCGTACGCGCGGGTCGCCGCGAGGTCCTCGGCGCCGAACGCGGGGGACTGGTGCACCAACCCGGTGCCGTCCTCGGTGGTCACGTAGTCGGCCAGGATCACGTAGTGCGCGCCGGGGATCTCGACCAGCTCGAACGGCCGGCGGTAGCCCGAGCGCTCCAGCGCGGTGCCGGGGAACCGGTCGAGCACCTCGACCCGGTCCTCGCCGAGCACCGCGGTCAGCAGCGGCTCGGCCAGCACGAAGGTGCCCTGCGGGCTGCGCGCGACGACGTACTCGACCCGCGGGTTGACCGCGACCGCCGTGTTGGACACCAGCGTCCACGGCGTCGTCGTCCAGACCAGGAAGTCCGCGCCGTACCGTGCGGCCGGGCCGGAGGTCACCGGGAACCGCACGTACACCGAGGGGTCGACGACGGTCTCGTAGCCCTGGGCGACCTCGTGGTCGGACAGGCCGGTCCCGCAGCGCGGGCAGTAGGGCGTGACGCGGTGGTCCTCGACCAGCAGGCCCTTGTCGAAGACCTGCTTGAGCGACCACCAGACCGACTCGACGTAGGACGGGTCCATCGTCCAGTACGCGTCGTCGACGTCCACCCAGTAGCCCATCCGCTCGGTCATCACGGTGAACTCGTCGACGTGCCGCAGCACCGACTCCCGGCAGCGGGCGTTGAACTCGGCGATCCCGTACCGCTCGATGTCCGGCTTGCCGCTGAAGCCGAGCTCCTTCTCCACCGCGATCTCGACCGGCAGGCCGTGGCAGTCCCAGCCGGCCTTGCGGGGCACGTGGTAGCCCTTCATGGTCCGGTAGCGCGGGAAGACGTCCTTGAACACCCTGGCCTCGACGTGGTGCACGCCGGGCGTGCCGTTCGCGGTCGGCGGGCCCTCGTAGAACATCCAGGTCGGGTTGCCGGCGCTCTGCTCCAGGCTGCGCTCGAAGACCTTGTCGGCGTGCCAGCGCTCGAGCACCTCGTGCTCCAGTTTCGGCAGGTCCACGTGGGCCGGCAGCGGCGAGAGGGGCACTGTCCTTACCTTTCCTCCATCGGCGTCCGATGGAGGGACGAACCGTCGCCGGCCCGCGGTACCACCCTCCTTGGATGCCCGTCAGGACACCCCGCTCTTGCCGTGCTGGCCGGGTCTACTCCGCGCCGGGCGCGTTTCTTCCGGGGCTCCGGGGTGATCTTCGCACCGGCCAGGCCCCCGGGCTCCCACCGCCCCCGGGTCGCTGCTGGCTGCGTCCGGTGCTACTCGTCCCCATCGACGCCTTCTCGACATCCAGCGTAGCGGCCCTCGCAACCGGCATTCAGGCGGGACGGTCGCCGACTGAGATCATGGCCCGATGGCGGGGTTGGCGTTGCAGGGCGCTGAGATAGCCGGCGTCCCGCTCGAGATCGTCGCCCTCGCCGGCGCCTCGGTCGTGCTGCTCGGGGTGGCCGCGGTCCGGGTGTCCAGCCGGCTCGGCCTGCCGAGCTTGCTGATCTACCTCGGCATCGGCGTCGCCATCGGCGAGGACGGGCTCGGGCTCCGGTTCGACAACGCCGCCCTCGCCCAGACCCTCGGCCTGGCCGCGCTCGTCGTGATCCTCACCGAGGGCGGCCTGACCACCCGGTGGACCGCTGTCCGCCCGGCCGTCCCGCTCGCCGTCGTGCTGTCCACGCTCGGGGTCGCGGTCAGCGTCGCGGTCACCGCCGGCGCGGCCGTCGTGCTGCTGGACACCAGCTGGCGGACCGGCGTCCTGCTCGGGGCGATCGTCTCCTCCACCGACGCGGCCGCGGTGTTCTCCACCCTCCGGGTGCTCGGGCTGCCGGCCCGGCTGACCGCGACGCTGGAGATGGAGTCCGGGATCAACGACGCCCCGGTGATCATCCTCGTCATCATGCTGTCCAGCGGCGCGACCGGGTCCCCGGTCGAGGTCGTCGCGTTGATCACCTACGAGCTGCTGGCCGGCGCCGTCATCGGGCTGGCCGTCGCGTTCGGCGCCGCCTGGCTCCTTCGGCGCGGGGCACTGCCGGTGGCCGGGCTCTACCCGCTGTCGATCCTCGCCGTCGCGGTCGGCTCGTACGCGGTGGCGACCGTCGCGCACGCCTCCGGCTTCCTCGCCGCGTACCTCACCGGGCTGGTGCTGGGCAACGCGCAGCTGCCGCACCGGCACGCGACGGTCGGCTTCGTCGAAGGGCTGGCCTGGCTGGCCCAGATCGGGCTGTTCGTGCTGCTCGGGCTGCTGGTCACGCCGAGCCGGCTCGGGCCGGCCGTGCTGGCGGCGGTCGGCCTCGGGGCGGTGCTGTTGCTGCTGGCCCGGCCGCTGTCGGTGGTCACGTCCGCGATCTGGTTCCGGATGCGCTGGGCCGAGCAGGTTTTCGTGTCCTGGGCCGGGCTGCGCGGGGCGGTGCCGATCGTGCTGACGACGATCCCGCTGACCGCGGGCGTGCCGGAGGCGGGCCGGATCTTCGACATCGTGTTCGTGATCGTGCTGGTGTACACGCTGGTGCAGGGCAGCACGCTGGCTCCGCTGGCCCGGCTGCTCAGGCTGTCCTCGGCGAGTGAGCCGCGCGACCTCGAGGTCGACGCCGCCCCGCTGAACGACCTGGACGCCGACCTGCTGCAGGTGCGGATCCCGGCCTCGTCGCGGATGCACGGCGTGCTGGTGCGCGAGCTGCGGCTGCCGGCCGGCGCGGTGCTCTCGCTGCTGGTCCGCGACGGCGAGGGGATGGTGCCGGGGCCGGAGACCCGGCTGCGCCGGGGCGACCAGCTCCTGGTCGTCACGACCGCGCCGGCCCGGGCCGCGGCCGAGCGGCGGCTGCGCGCGGTCGGCCGGGCCGGCCGGCTCGCCGGCTGGCTGGAAGGCCCGGGCTCGACCGGGGCGCGACCGCGTGGGACAGGGTTGCGACGCCGTCCGGCACCCGGCGACAGTGACGCACAGTGAGCGTGGCGTTGCGTGCCGTCGTTCCGGTCAAACCGGGTCGTACGGGTCGCCAACCTTCCGGTTTCGTCACCCTGCGTCGATAGCTGTTGTCGGGGAGTCTCGCCGAACGTATCCTCTGGACCGCCTCGTGATCCCCGTGATCACGGGCGCTTCTTCTGCGAGGAGCTGCTGCGAGGAGGGGGAGCGCTCCATGACCGAGGCCTGCGGCCCCCGGGTCGCCGGCCAGCTGGCAGTCGACTGAAGGCGGTGTGGACGACCGTGGCGAAGAACGCGACGACCGCGAAGGTGGCCGAGGCCACTCGCGATCACGTTTCCGAGACGAGCACGACGGCGACCCCGAGGTCGGGGACCCAGCCGGACAAGACACCGGCACGCCGTGCCCGGGGAACGGGGGCGGGCGCGAAGGCCGCCACCGGGCGTTCCACCCGGTCGACCGGCACGTCGACGTCCAGCCGCGCCCGCGGCCGGGCTCCCGCGCACACCGCGGTTGCCGACCGGGTGCCGGTGCCCGCCGGCACCGACTGGACCGCCGAGGAGCTCGCCGAGGTCCGCGGCGACCTGCAGCGGGAGATCACCGAGCGGCGCGCCGACTACGACCGCGCGATCGCCGAGCTGACCCGGCTGCAGCAGGCCAGCGGCGACGGTGCGGGCGACGACCAGGCCGACGCCGGCTCGAAGACCTTCGAGCGGGAGCAGGAGCTGTCCATCGCCAACAACCGCCGCGACCTGCTGGTGCAGATGGAGCGCGCGATGGAGCGGCTGGACAAGGGGACGTACGGGCGGTGCGAGAGCTGCCACGAGCCGATCATGAAGGCGCGGCTGCAGGCGTTCCCGAGCGCGACCCTGTGCGTGACGTGCAAGCAGCGGGAGGAGCGCCGCTGACGCGGTCGGCGAGGCCTGGGACGATGGGAGGGTGAGCTCCCACCGTTCCCGGTCCGGCCCGCCCGCGGGATCTCCCGGGTCGCCGGGCGACCCGGCCGCTGGCGCACCGGCCCGCCGGCGTACCGGTGTGCTCGTCGGCACCGCCGTCCTGGTGCTGGCGCTCGACCTGGTCTCCAAGGTGCTGGTGGTGGCCGAGCTCATGCACCGCCCGCCGGTGAAGCTGCCGGGCGGCTTCCTCTGGCTCGTGCACGCGCGCAATCCCGGGGCGGCGTTCTCCTTCGCGGAGGGCGCCACCGTCGTGTTCACCGCGGTGGCCGCGATCGTGATCGTGGTGATCGTGCGGACGGCCGCCAAGCTGCGGTCGACCGCGTGGGCGATCAGCCTCGGGCTGGTCCTCGGTGGGGCCGCCGGCAACCTGGTCGACCGGCTGTTCCGGTCGCCGGCCCCGCTGCGCGGCTGGGTCGTCGACTGGATCAGCCTGCGCTCGCCGGACGGGCGGATGCTGTTCCCGATCTTCAACCTGGCCGACTCCGGGATCGTCTGCGGCGGCATCCTGGCCGTGCTGCTGGCCCTGCTCGGGGTGGAGATGGACGGCACCCGCGGTGGCCGGGACGAGCCGGCCCCGGCCGGAGCGCCCGCCGCGGCGCAGCCGCCCACACCGCCCGGTCCGGCCGACCTGAGCGCGCGCGATCCGGGCGCCACCGGCTACGTCCCGTCCTCCGGACCGACCGCCGGACCGACGACCGGACCGGCCACCGCACCGACCGTTCCACCGTCCGCAGGGTCGGGGTCGGCCGCGGGGTCGGCCGGCGCCGCCGGCGCGGCCGCCGGGCCGGCCGCTCCACCGCCGCGCGGTGCCGAGCCCGAGGCGTGGCGCGGCTGGCGGCCGGCGCCCGAGTGCGGCGGCCGCGGTGGGTGAGCGGCGGACGGTGCCGGTGCCGGATGGGCTCGACGGCCTGCGCCTCGACGCGGCGCTGTCCCGGATCTTCGGCTTCTCCCGCGCCACCGCGGCGACGCTGGTCGACACCGGCGGGGTCACCGTCGACGGCCGCGCCCGGGACCGGTCCGACCGGGTCACCGCCGGCGCCTGGCTCGAGGTGGACATGCCCGAGCCACCGGCCCCGCCGAGCGCGGCGCCCGAGCCGGTCCCCGGCCTCACGGTCGTCTACGCGGACGACGACATCGTCGTGGTCGACAAGCCGGTCGGCGTCGCCGCCCACCCCACCCCCGGCTGGGACGGCCCGACCGTCACCCAGGGCGTCGCCGCGATGGGCCACCGGCTGTCCACCTCGGGGGCGGCCGAACGGCAGGGCGTGGTGCACCGGCTCGACGTCGGCACCACCGGGCTGATGGTGCTGGCCAAGAGCGAGCGGGCCTATCGCGTGCTCAAGGACGCGTTCCGGGACCGCACCGTCGACAAGCGGTACGCGGCGCTGGTGCAGGGCCACCCCGACCCGACCCGCGGCACCATCGACGCGCCGATCGACCGGCATCCCGGCAGCGACTGGAAGTTCGCCGTGGTGGCGGGCGGCCGGCCGAGCGTGACCCACTACGACACCATCGAGGCGTTCCGCGCGGCGACGCTGCTCGACGTCAAGCTGGAGACCGGCCGCACCCACCAGATCCGGGTGCACCTGGCCGCGGTCCGCCACCCGCTGGTCGGCGACCTCACCTACGGCGCCGACCCGACGCTCGCCGAGCGGCTCGGGCTGCACCGGCAGTGGCTGCACGCGGCCAGGCTCGGCTTCGAGCACCCGGCGACCGGGACGTGGGTCGAGTTCACCAGCCCGTACCCGGACGACCTGGCGCGGGCGCTCGCGCTCGTCTCCGAGTAGCGGCGGGGCGGCCAGGGTGCCGTGAGGGCGGTCGCGGAGGGCGCCTCGCTGGCCGGCGGCGTGCGGCTGCTGGCCCTGCTGCTGGCCGCGTACCTGGTGGTGGGCCAGCCGGTGGTGGGCTGGTGGAGTGCCCGCCGGCAGCGCCTGGACCGGCGCCCTGGTGCCCGCCGCCGGCGCTACGTCCGGACCACCGTGCTGGAGTGGGTGCTGGCCGCGGCGGCGGTCGCGCTGGTGCTGGCCGCGCCCGGGCTCGACCTCGGCGACCTCGGGTTCCACTGGCCGCGGGCCTCGGCGTACACCCTGGTCGGCGCGCTCGGGCTGGTGCTCAGCGTGGCGCTGCTGGCCGGGCTGCGGCGGCGGGTCGACCGTGGCGCCCGGGTGGTCGCGGCGGCGGAGGTCGGCGCGCTGCTGCCGCGGACGGCGGCCGAGCGACGCGGCTTCGCCCGGCTGGCGCTGACCGCGGGGTTCTGCGAGGAGCTGCTCTACCGCGGCTTCCTGCTCGCGGTGGTGGTCGCCGAGGCGCCGGAGCTCGGGTCGTGGCGGCTGGTGCTGGTCAGCGCGCTGGCGTTCGCCGTCGCGCACACCTACCAGGGCGTGACCGGGATGCTCACCGCCGGCGTGCTCGGCGCCGGGTTCGGCGTGCTGTTCCTCGGCACCGGCAGCCTGCTGCTGCCGGTGCTCTACCACGCGCTGATCGACCTGCGGCTGCTGGTGCTGTCGGTGCGCACGCCTCGGCACCGGGCCTCCGGTCCGGCCCGGACGTTCAGCCCGCGACCGCCGCCCGGTGCTCGCGCGGACTCACCCCGCGGACCCGCTTGAACGCGGTGCTCAGCGCGTACGGGCTGCCGTAGCCGACCTGGCGGGCGACCGCGGCCAGCGTGGTCTGCGGGTCGCGCAGCAGGTCGGCGGCCAGCGCCAGCCGCCAGCCGGCGAGGAAGGCCATCGGTGGCTCGCCGACCAGCTCGGTGAACCGGCGGGCGAGCGCGGCCCGGGACACGCCGGTCTCCGCGGCCAGCGCCGCCACCGTCCACGGCCGGGCCGGCTCATGGTGCAGCAGGCGCAGCGCCGGGCCGACGACCGGGTCGGCGGAGGCCGCATACCAGCCCGGCGCGGTCGCGTCCGGCCGGGCGAACCAGGCCCGCAGCACCGCGATGAGCAGCAGGTCGAGCAGCCGGTCGAGCACCGCCGCCTGGCCCTGCTCGTCCTTGCCGATCTCTGCGCCGAGCAGCGGCACCAGCGGCGAGTCCAGCTGCCCGGCCGGCAGCACCAGCAGCCTGGGCAACGCGCGCAGCAGCCGGCCGCCCACCTCGCCGTCGCCCTCGTACGTCCCGACCAGCAGCGTGGTCGACCCGCCGGCGTCGTTGCCCCAGGTCCGGGTGCCGAGCCAGTCCGGGTGCTCCGCACCGTCCGGCGTCACGCAGACCTGACCGGGCAGGATCCGCACCTCCGGCGGGGTGGTGGGGTCGTCGGCGACCACGTACGGGTCGGGGCCGACCGCGACCGCCGTGTCGCCCGGCCCGAGCCGGACCCAGTCTTTACCGGCCGGGTGCACCCAGGCCTCGCCGGCGAGCACGGCCATCAGCGTGAGCGGCGCCCCGTCCTCGATCCGCATCGACCAGGGCGGCGCGAACACCGCGCGCAGCAGGAACGCGCCGCGGGCCCGCGGTCCGTCCAGCAGGCCCCCGAGCGCATCCACGGATGTAGACGATCGCACATGCTTCCGCGCCTGTGAACGATGGATCGTCTCGCCCCAGCCGGGTGGACTGAAGCCATGACACACACGGACCTGACCCTGGTTCTCGGCGGGAACCTCAAGACCGGCCGGCGGGGGGCGCAGCGGCTCCGCGCACTCGACCGGCCCGTGCGGCGCCCGCCGGTCATGGCGACCGAGTGGGGGTCACGGTGACGGCGTTGCGCGCGAGGAGGGAGACGGCAGTGGGTTTCTGGACGAGCGCGGCGCTGGTGGCGGCGACGCTGACCACCGGTCTGATGGCGGGCCTGTTCGCAGCGTTCTGGTACGCGATCATGCCCGGACTCGCGCGAGCGAGCGACCTCGCCTTCGTCGACGGCATGCAGCGGATCAACGTGGCGATCCTCAACGGCTGGTTCGGGCTGTGCTTCGCCGGCGCGCTGGTGTCCTCGGTCGTCGCGGCGATCCTGCACGCCGGCGCCGAGCGGCGCGCGGTGCTGCCGTGGATCGTCGCCGGTGCGGTGCTCTACCTGGTCGTGCTGGTGGTGACCGTCGCGGCCAACGTGCCGCTCAACGACCGGCTCGACGCGGCCGGTGACCCGGCCCGGATCGGCGACCTGCACGCGGTGCGGGCGCAGTTCGAGGCGGCCTGGGTGCGCTGGAACGCGGTCCGGACGCTGGCCTGCACGCTGGCGTTCGGGTGCCTGACCTGGGCCCTGGTCCTGCACGGCCGCCTCGCCCGCTGACAGCACCGGCCGACCGTGGCGACGGCAACGCCCGCGATCGGCGTGCGCGGTCCCGGAGGTCCTCCGGCTCAGCTGACCGGCTCGGCCGGAGGATGGTCACGAAGCCGGGAGGCGCGGCGTCCCGCCGGTCTCGGCGCGCTCGGTGACCAGGGCAGACACGCCCTGTGGCAGCGGCATTCGGGCACCTGGAGGCCGACACGCCCGGGGTTCCTGCGGGTCTGTCCGGCCGCCGGATTCTGTCGGTGCGGCGGCCTAAACTCGCGCCGTGTCCCCGGCCTCCAGCGATTCCTTCGTGCACCTGCACGTGCACACCGAATACTCGATGCTGGACGGCGCGGCCCGGCTGAAGGACCTGTTCACCGAGACGGCCCGGATGGGCATGCCGGCGCTGGCGATGACCGACCACGGCAACGTCTTCGGGGCGTACGACTTCGTCAAGCAGGCGACCGCGGCCGGGGTGAAGCCGATCATCGGCATGGAGGCCTACGTCACACCCGGCACGTCCCGGTTCGACCGGACCAGGGTGCGCTGGGCCGAGGGCGGCGAGGCCGACGTGTCCGGTGGCGGTGCCTACACGCACATGACGCTGCTGGCAGTCGACGAGGTCGGCCTGCACAACCTGTTCCGCCTGGCCAGCCTGGCCTCGATGGAGGGCTTCTTCTACAAGCCGCGCATCGACCGGGAGCTGCTCTCCCGCTACGCGACCGGTCTGGTCGGCACCACCGGCTGCCCCGGCGGCGAGGTGCCGACCTGGCTGCGGATCGGCGACTACCAGCGGGCCCGCGCGTCGGCGGCCGAGTTCCGGGACATCTTCGGGCCGGACAACTTCTACCTCGAGCTGATGGACCACGGGCTCGAGGTCGAGCGGACCTACCGGGAGCAGCTGCTGCGGCTGCGCGACGACCTGCGGCTGCCGCCGCTGGCCACCAACGACCTGCACTACACGTACGCGGAGGACGCGGCCGCCCACGAGGTGCTGCTGTGCGTGCAGTCCGGCAAGACGATGGCCGACCCCAAGCGGTTCAAGCTCGACGGCCACGACTACTTCCTCAAGTCCCCGGACGAGATGCGCCGGGTCTGGCAGGAGCTGCCGGAGGCCTGCGACAACACGCTGGCCCTCGCCGAGCGGGTGACCGGCTATGGCGGCGCGCTCGCCTTCCAGGATCTGATGCCGCGCTTCGAGGTCCCGGACGGGATGACCGAGGCGAGCTTCCTGACCCAGGAGGTCGAGCGCGGCCTCGCCCGCCGGTTCCCCGGCGGAGTGCCGGACACCCACCGCAAGCAGGCGGAGTACGAGCTGGGCGTCATCATCCAGATGGGCTTCCCGGGCTACTTCCTGGTCGTCGGCGACCTCTGCCGGCACGCGCGGGAGGCCGGCATCCGGGTCGGTCCCGGTCGCGGCTCGGCCGCCGGCTCGCTGGTGGCCTACGCGTTGGGCATCACCGAGCTCGACCCGGTCGAGCACCGGCTGCTGTTCGAGCGCTTCCTCAACCCCGAGCGCGTCTCGATGCCCGACATCGACCTGGACTTCGACGAGCGCCGGCGCGGCGACATGATCCGCTACGCGACGGAGAAATACGGCGAGGACCGCGTCTCCCAGATCATCACGTACGGCACGATCAAGGCCAAGCAGGCGGTCAAGGACTCGTCCCGGGTGCTCGGCTACCCGTTCTCCACCGGTGACCGGATCACCAAGGTCATGCCGCCGCCGGTGATGGGCAAGGACATCCCGCTGGCTGGGATCTTCGACCCGGAGCACGCCCGCTACAAGGAAGCGACCGAGTTCCGCGCGCTCTACGAGGCCGACGCCGAGGTCAAGCGGGTCGTCGACACCGCCCGCGGGCTGGAGGGGCTCAAGCGGCAGTGGGGCGTGCACGCCGCCGGCGTGATCCTGTCCCGGGAGCCGCTGCTCGACGTCATCCCGATCCAGCGCCGGGAACAGGACGGCGCCATCATCACGCAGTTCGACATGGGCGCCTGCGAGTCGCTCGGGCTGCTGAAGATGGACTTCCTCGGCCTGCGCAACCTGACCATCCTCGACGACTGCCTGGCCAACATCAGCGCCAGCCGGGGCGAGGACGTCGTGCTGGAACGGCTGCCACTCGACGACCCGTCGGCGTACGAGCTGCTGGCCCGCGGCGACACGCTCGGGGTGTTCCAGCTCGACGGCGGGCCGATGCGGGCGCTGCTGCGCTCGATGCGGCCGACCTCGTTCGAGGACATCTCCGCGGTGCTCGCGCTCTACCGGCCAGGGCCGATGGGCGCCAACGCCCACAACGAATACGCGGACCGCAAGAACGGTCGCAAGCCGGTCGTGCCGATCCACCCTGAGCTGGCCGAGCCGCTGGCCGAGATCCTGGACGAGACCTTCGGGCTGATCGTCTACCAGGAGCAGGTCATGGCGATCGCGCAGAAGGTCGCGGGCTACTCGCTCGGCAAGGCCGACCTGCTGCGCCGGGCGATGGGCAAGAAGAAGAAGGAGATCCTCGACAAGGAATACGTGCCGTTCTCCGAAGGCATGAAGGAGAACGGCTACTCCGACGGCGCGATCAAGACGCTGTGGGACATCCTCGTCCCGTTCTCCGACTACGCGTTCAACCGGGCGCACACCGCGGGCTACGGCCTGGTGGCCTACTGGACGGCATACCTCAAGGCCAACTACCCGGCCGAATACATGGCCGCGCTCCTCACCTCGGTCAAGGACGACAAGGACAAGAGCGCGGTCTACCTGAACGAGTGCCGGAAGATGGGGATCAAGGTCCTCCCGCCGGACGTCAACTCGTCCGACGCCAACTTCACCACCGTCGGCACCGACATCCGGTTCGGTCTCACCGCGGTCCGCAACGTCGGGGCCAACGTGGTCGCCTCGATCGTCGCCACCCGCAAGGCCAAGGGCGCATTCGCGGACTTCTCCGACTTCCTCAAGAAGGTCGACCCGGTCGCCTGCAACAAGAAGGTCGTCGAGTCGCTGGTCAAGGCCGGCGCGTTCGACTCGCTGGGGCACACAAGGCGCGGGCTCATGGCCGTGTTCGACCAGGCCGTCGAGAGCTTCCTGGCCGCGAAGAAGGTCGAGGCGACCGGGCAGTTCGACCTGTTCGGCGACTCCTCGTCCGGCGGTGACGAGGTGCTCGACGCCGTGTTCGCGGTGGCCGTGCCGGACGGCGAGTGGGACAAGATGGGCAAGCTCGCCTTCGAGCGGGAGATGCTCGGGCTCTACGTGTCCGACCACCCGCTGCTCGGCGTCGAGCACGTGCTGGCCGCGCACGCGGAGAGCACCGTCGGCGCGCTGCACACCGAGCAGGTCGGCGACGGGCAGCAGATCGTGCTGGCCGGGATCCTGTCCTCGGTGCTGCGCCGGGTCAACAAGGCCGGCGTGCCGTGGGCGTCCGCGGTGCTGGAAGACCTCGAAGGCTCGGTCGAGGTGCTGTTCTTCCCGCAGACCTACGCGCAGGTGGCGGTCAACGTGGCCGAGGACGCGATCGTCGTGGTCAAGGGGCGGGTCGACCGGCGGGAGGACGTGGCCAAGCTGATCGCGTCCGACCTGTCGGTGCCGGACCTGTCCGAGGGGCCGCGCGGGCCGGTCGTGGTGTCGCTGCAGGCGGCCCGGTGCACGCCGCCGGTGGTGGAGCGGCTCAAGGAGGTGCTGGCCACCCATCCCGGGACGACCGAGGTGCAGCTGCAGCTGGTCAACGGCGACCGGCGAACCGCGTTGCGGGTAGCCGACGGCTTCCGGGTCGCCGCGACACCGGCCCTGATGGGCGATTTGAAGGCGCTGCTGGGGCCCACCTGCCTGGCCGGTTGATGATCGACCGGCAGACAGGGGAATGATGCGTCCGTGACGACGCGGCGCGACGAGGACCCGGCTTCCGGGCGGCCCGACCACCCCCGGTGGTCGGCCGACGGCGAGGGCGACGACGCTCCGCAGCCGCTGCCGCCGGCGCCCGGCGCGACCCGGGCCGAGCGGAGGCGGGCGCAGGAGGCGGCCGAGGCGGCCGCCGGCCGGCCGTTCGCCGACGCGTTCACCGAGCCCCCGTCCGGCACCAACTGGCCGCGCCCGTCCTTCGACGGCCCGCCGCCCGCGGCGCACGGCGAGGATCCCGACTCCGCCCGGCCCGGCGCCACCCGTCCAGACACCGACGGCCCCGCTCCCGCCGGGGGCGGCGCCGCCCGGCCCGGTGGTGACGGCCTCGATGCCGCCCGGCCGGGTGCTTCCGGGCCCGGTGCTTCCGGTCCCGGTGCCGGCCCGACCGGTGCTGCCCCGCCCGGCCCCGCAGGGCCCGGCGCCGGAGGTCCGGGTGCCGGGGGCCTCGGCGGCGACTCCAATGGGCCGCGGACCGATGCGTACGGGATCCGGATCGACGCGTACGGAGTGGGGACCGGCGCGGGCGGGCCGACGAGCGCCCGGGCGGCGGGCGAGCCGGGGCCTGGTCCGGTGCCGCCGCCGCGGGACGGGCGGGTGCCCCTTCCGGATCGGCAGCCGGGGGAGCCGGTGCCGGGGGATGCGCGGCTCACGGGCGCGTTCGACCCGGGGAACACCGGTACGTGGCGGGTGCGGGACGTGGTGCCGGGCGCCGACGGGGGCCGGCGGACCACGGTGATCCTGCGCTACCTGCTCGGCGTGCTCGCGATCGACCACGTCCGGTCGTTGAGTCGGTGGGCGTTCGCGCTGCCGCTGGTCGGGCTGGTCCTGCTCGTCGTGCGGCCGCGCTGGATCGGGCTGGCCGTGATCGTGCTGGGCGTCCTGCTGATCGTCGGCCGCATCGTCGCGGTCCGGATGATCTCCCGGCGTACGCTGCCGCGCCGCTACCGGCCGGTCGAGGACGAGTTGCGGGCCGCGGTCGAGGCCGGCAAGGCGAACCTGCGCGGCGAGCTGCGCCGGGTCGGCATGCCGACCTCCGCGCTGGCGCTGACCCGGTCGGTGGTCCGGCTCGGCTCGTCCGACTCCCGCCGCACCGCCCGCTCGCGGCTGCGCGACATCGAGATCGACCGGGTGCTGCCGCGGGCCCAGCTCGACCGCGCCCTGCGCGTACTGGACGAGGCGCCCACCCCCCGCTGACCTGCCTCGCCGGCGCCGTCCGGCACTTCGCCGCAGGGGAGAACTGATCATCTCATTCGGGCGGGTCGAGGCATGCGGACCGGTCGGCGGAGCATCATGTGCCGATGACCGGGCCGCGGGTGGTGCGGGCGGCCGGCCGGCTGATGAGGGCCGCCGGTGTCGCGGTCTCCACGCGCGGGCCCCGCCGGGACGACCGCCCGGTCGAGGGCAGTCTCGGCCGCGGGCTCGCCCTGCGCGGCACCGTCTGGGCCGGCGGCGGCACCGAGCCGTACGACGGCGTGGTGCTGATCGCCCCGGACGGCACCATCGACCGGATCGGCCCGCCGGGGTGGATCCCGATCCCGGTCGGCGTCCGGGTCATCGGTGCCGGGCACAACTGGGTCGGCCCGGGGATCATCGATGCGCACGTGCATCTCGCGTTCGGCTCGGCCGAGGAGGCGCTGTGCGGCGGCGTGGTCGGCGTCCGCGACCTCGGCTCGCCGCGGCGGGACGCGCTGCGCCTGCGCACCGGCCACCGCCGCCCGCCGGCGCGCACCCCGTACATCGGAGTCGCCGGCCCGATCCTCACCGCGACCAACGGCTACCCGTCCCGGTCCTGGGGCGCCAACGGGTTCGCCTCGTTCCTCGCCACCCCCGCGCAGGCCCGGCTGGCCGTCCGCGGGCTCGCCGGCGACGGCGTCGACGTGGTCAAGGTCGCGGTCGAGCGCGGCCCGGACGGCGCCCTGCCGGTGCCGTCGACCGCGGTGCTGCGGGCGGTGGTCGAGGCCGCGCACGGCGCCGGGCTCAAGGTCGTCGCGCACGCGCTCACCGTCGAGGCGGTCGGCCGGGTGATCGACGCGGGGGTGGACGAGCTCGCCCACACGCCGGTCGAGCCGCTGCCGGAGGCGCTCGTCGACCGGATCGCCGCGGCCGGGGTGACGGTCGTCTCCACCCTGCAGACGTTCTTCTCCACCGGCTCCGGCCGGGCCGCCGCGGCCAACGCGGCCGCGCTGCACCGGGCCGGTGTCCCGCTGGTCTACGGCACCGACCTCGGCAACGCCGGCACCCGCACCGGCGTCGACCCGCGCGAGCTCGACCGGCTCGCCGATGCCGGCCTCGGCCGGTTCGGCGCGCTGCGGGCGGCCACCGACCGGGCGGCCGGGGTGGCCGGCATGCGGCTGCGTACCGGCCGGCTGGAGCAGGGCGAGCCGGCCGCCGCTGTGCTGCTCAACGGGGACCCGCTGGTCGAGCCGGGCGTGTGGCGGGTGCCCCGGGCGGTGGTCTGCGACGGGCGGCTCGTGGAACCGCCCGAGGGAGCGCCTGACACACTGGATTCGTGAGCGGGCCACCGGAGACCAGCCCGGGCGCGGCGCCGGGCCAGCCGACGGCCCCGGCGGACGTCCGGTTCCGGCCCGACGGCGGCGACGGCCTGTTCGGGACCCCCGGCGCCGCGGCCGGCCCGTACCCGGCTCCGGCCGGCGGGTTCGGCGTCCCGGTGACGTACGAGCGGCGCGAGCCGCGGCAGCGGGTCTGGCCGCCGCGGAAGGCCGAGTGGGTGACCGCGGCGGTGCTGATCGGCGCGCTCGCGGTGATCGGCGCCGCGGTGGCCCCGCTGTGGGTGCACCTGGCCCCGCGGCTGGCGTTCCGGGTCGACCAGCCGGGCCGGGCACTGCCGGTCATCCCGGAGGCGGAGGAGTACATCGGCGCCGACGGCCGGTTCGTGTTCATCACGCTGGTCGTCGGCCTGCTCGCCGGGCTCGGCTGCTGGCTGGTCCGGCGCAGCCGCGGCCCGCTGGTGCTGCTGGCGCTGGCGGTCGGCGGCCTGCTCGGTGCGGTGATCACCTGGCGGCTGGGGATGCGGATCGGCACCGGCTACCAGCCGGCGGACCTGCAGCACGTCGGCAGGATCGTCTACCAGCCGCTGACGCTGCGAGCGAAGTCGGCGCTCGTGGTCGAGCCGGTCGCGGCCGTGCTCGCCTATCTGCTGGGCGTCGGCTTCACCGCCCGCAACGACCTCGGCCAGAACCGGGGCACTAGCTCAGGCTCTGGCTGACCTGCAGCTCGCCGATCGGCACCGGCAGCGCCCGCAGCCGGCGCACCATCGTGGTCTCCTGCTTCAGCAGCCGCAGCTCCGCCCGCAGCCGGGCCCGGGTCGTGTCCGCCGCCAGCAGCGCCTGCCGGTCCTCCAGCGTGAGCACCGCCGCGGCCGCGACCGCGTACGCCAGCTGGACCGGGTCGTCCGGCAGCTCGGTGTCCTCGCTCGGTCGGCCCTGCAGCCCCGCCACCGCGTCGACGTACTCGGCGAACAGCGCGCCGACGGCGTCGGCCAGCCCGGCCGCTCCGGTCGGGCCAGACTGCCCGGCCGGCCCCGGCTGCCCGGCCGGCCCCGGCTGCCCGGCCGGCCCCGGCCGCCCGGCCGGTCCCGACTGCCCGGGGGGCCCAGCCGACCCGGCCGGTCCCGGCTGCCCGGCCGGTCCCGACTGCCCGGGGGGCCCAGCCGCCCGGCCGGCCGCGACTGCCCGGCCGGCCCCGGCCGCCCGGCCGGCCCCGGCTGCCCGGCCGGTCCCGACTGCCCGGGGGGCCCAGCCGACCCGGCCGGCCGCGACTGCCCGGGTGACCCCGCCGGCGGTTCGTCTGCCCCCGGCGGTCGTTCGGCCGATCCGGCTGGCGGCTCGGGCGGCCCCGGCGGCGGGTCGGCCGACTCCAGCGGCGGTTCGGCCGGCAGCCACTCGACCCAGCCGACCAGGTAGGGCCGGGACTCCCGGTCGACCGACCGCAGCCGGAACCGGTCGGTGCCGACCGTGACGATGTCGTACCGGCCGTCCGGGTAGCGGGAGACCCGGCGCAGCTCGGCCGCGCAGCCCACGTCGTGCAGCGCGGAGACGGCGTCCTCGCCGACCTCCCAGCCCTGTCGGATCGCGACCACCCCGAACCGCCGCCGGGCACCCTCGGGCAGCTCCACCAGGGTCCGCACCAGCTCCTGGTAGCGCTCCTCGAAAAC
Organism: uncultured Actinomycetota bacterium; assembly: GCA_963728945.1. Classification (GTDB taxonomy): domain Bacteria; phylum Actinomycetota; class Actinomycetes; order Mycobacteriales; family CADCTP01; genus CADCTP01. The sequence goes on from CAVSMA010000002.1 coordinate 667,569, forward strand.
GTGCAGCGGGAGCACCATGCCGGGGAACAGAACGGTGTGACCGAGGGGGAACAGCGGGAGCGGTTCGGCCACGTCGCCAGGCTACTGACCAGGCCCGGGCGGAGGCAGGGATACTTGTGGCGTGCTGACCCGCCTCGATCTCACCGACCGGCCGGTCTCCGGCGCGGGCCGGCTGGCCGGCGTGCTGCCCCGCGCCGCGGTCGACGTCGAGGCCGCCACCCATCTGGTCCGGCCCACCGTCGAGGCGGTCCGCCGGGACGGCGCGGCCGCGGTGCGGGCGGCGACCCGGCAGTACGACGGCGTGGAGCTGACCGACCTGCGGGTCCCGCCGGCGGCGCTGCTCCGGGCGGTCGACGAGCTCGACCCGGACGTGCGCGCCGCGCTGGAGGAGGCCATCCGCCGCATCCGCCTCGTGCACGAGGCTCAGGTCCCGGCCGAGGTGACCGTCGAGGTCGTGCCCGGCGGCACGGTCACCCGCCGGCACCTGCCGGTCGGCCGGGTCGGCCTGTACGTCCCGGGCGGCCTGGCCCCGCTGCCGTCCAGCGTGCTGATGAACGTGATCCCCGCGCAGGTCGCCGGCGTCGGCAGCATCGCGGTCGCCTCCCCGCCGCGCCGGGACGAGGCCGGCCGGCCCGACCGGACGATCCTGGCCGCGTGCGCCCTGCTCGGCGTCGAGGAGGTCTACGCGGTCGGCGGTGCCCAGGCGGTCGCCATGCTGGCGTACGGGGTGGAGGGCGTCGATCCGGTCGACCTCGTCACCGGTCCGGGCAACGTGTACGTCACCGCGGCGAAGCGGCTGCTGCGCGGCGTGGTCGGCATCGACGCCGAGGCGGGCCCGAGCGAGGTCATGGTCGTCGCCGGCGCCACCGCCGACCCGGTGCTGGTCGCCGCCGACCTGCTCAGCCAGGCCGAGCACGGCCCGACCTCGGCCTCGGTGCTGGTCACCGATGCGGCGGCGGTCGCCGACGCGGTCGACGCCGCGCTGGAGCAGCAGGTGGCCGAGACCAAGCACGTCGAGCGGGTCACCGAGGCGCTGACCGGGCCGCAGTCCGGCACGGTGCTGGTCCGCGACCTCGACCAGGCGCTCGAGGTCGCCGACGCGTACGGGGCCGAGCACCTGGAGATCCACACCGCCGACCCGGCCGCCGTGGCGCGCCGGGTCCGCAACGCCGGCTGCGTGTTCGTCGGCCCGCAGTCGCCGGTGTCGCTGGGCGACTACGCGGCCGGTTCCAACCACGTGCTGCCGACCGGCGGCAGCTGCCGGCACACTGCCGGCCTGTCCGTCGAGACGTTCCTGCGCGGCGTCAACTACGTCGAGTACGACGAGGTGGCGTTGCGGGGGATCGGCGAGCACGTCGTCGCCCTCGCCCACGCCGAGGACCTGCCTGCGCACGCGAATGCGATCGTGAAGCGGACCGGCCGGTGACCGGGCTGGACCAGCTGCCGCTGCGGGACGACCTGCGCGGCCGCTCCCCGTACGGGGCGCCGCAGCTGGACGTGCCGATCCGGCTGAACACCAACGAGAACAGCTGGCCGCTGCCGCAGGGACTGCTCGACGACGTGACGGCCGCGGCGTCCACGGTCGCCGGCCGGCTCAACCGCTACCCGGACCGGGACGCGCCCGCGCTGCGCGCCGACCTGGCCGCATACCTGGGCCACGGGCTCGGACCGGCGCAGGTCTGGGCGGCCAACGGGTCAAACGAGATCATCCAGCAGCTGCTGCAGGCGTTCGGCGGCCCCGGGCGGACCGCGCTCGGCTTCACCCCGTCGTACTCGATGCACGAGATCATCACCACCGGCACCGGCACGCGGTGGCTGCCGGGCGTGCGCGACGCCGAGTTCGGCATCAGCCCGCAGGACGCCGTGGCGCAGGTCCGCGAGCACGCGCCAGATGTGGTCTTCCTGACCAGTCCGAACAACCCGACCGGCACCGCGCTGCCGCTCGGCGACGGTGGAGGCCGTGCTCGCCGAAGCACCGGGGATGGTCGTCGTCGACGAGGCGTACGCGGAGTTCGCCCGGGCCGGCGTGCCGTCGGCGCTGACCCTGCTGCCCGGCCACCCGCGCCTGGTGGTGACCCGGACGATGTCCAAGGCGTTCGCGATGGCCGGGCTGCGGCTGGGTTACCTGGCCGCGGCCGCGGCGGTGGTCGACGCGGTGCAGCTGGTGCGGCTGCCGTACCACCTCTCCGCGCTGACCCAGGCCGTCGCCCGGGTCGCGCTGGCGCACGCGCCCGAGCTGCTGGCCAGCGTGGCCGCGATCAAGGCCGAGCGGGACCGGATCGTCGCGGCGCTGCCGGCGCACGGGCTGACCGCGGTGCCGAGCGACGCGAACTTCGTGCTGTTCGGCCGGTTCGCCGACGCGCCCGCGCGGCTGGCAGGCATACCTGGACCGCGGCGTGCTGGTCCGCGACCCGGCCATCCCCGGCTGGCTGCGGGTCACCGCCGGCGTCGGACTGGGAGGTCGACGGATTCCTCGCCGCGACGGCCGCGGTGGTACGGGAGGTGAAGGTCCGTGTGAGTCGGACCGGTCGGGTGGAGCGGGAGACGGCGGAGTCCGCGGTGCTGGTCGAGGTCGACCTCGACGGCAGCGGGCGCACCGAGGTCGAGACCGGGATCCCGTTCTACGACCACATGCTGGCCCAGCTCGGCAAGCACGGCGGGTTCGACCTGACCGTGCGGACCAAGGGCGACCTCGAGGTCGACGCGCACCACACGGTCGAGGACACCGCGATCGCGCTCGGCGAGGCGTTCCGGCAGGCACTGGGGGACAAGGCCGGGCTGCGCCGGTTCGGCGACGCGCTGGTGCCGCTGGACGAGGCGCTGGTGCAGGTCGCGGTCGACCTGTCCGGGCGGCCCTACCTGGTGCACTCCGAGCCGGACGGCATGCCGCCGACGATCGGCCCGCTGTACGCGACGACGCTGACCCGGCACGTCTTCGAGTCGTTCGTCGCACAACGCGCGCATCGCGCTGCACGTGCGGGTGCTGGCGGGCGGGACGCGCACCACATCGTGGAGGCGCAGTTCAAGGCGGTGGCGCGGGCGCTGCGGGACGCCACCGCGCCGACCCCAAGGTCAGCGGCATCCCGTCCACCAAGGGCGTCCTGTGAGTGAGCGCGAGGGCTCGCAGCGTCGAGACGGGGAGCGACGAGGGCCGGTCCGCCTGGCGCTTGCATCCGGCGGCCCGTCCGAGGAGCGGGCACCGTGATCGTCGTGTCTCGACTACGGGTCGGGCAACCTGCGGTCGGCGGAGCGGGCGCTGGCCCGGGCCGGCGCGGACGTCACGGTGACCGCCGACCTGGACCTGGCCCGGTCCGCCGACGGCCTGGTCGTCCCCGGCGTCGGGGCGTACGCGGCCTGCATGGCCGGGATCGACGCGATCGGCGCCGGGCCGGTGATCCGGCGACCGGGTCGAGTCCGGGCGGCCGGTGCTCGGGCATCTGCGTCGGCATGCAGGTGCTCTTCGACGCCGGCGACGAGCACGGCGTCGTCACCAAGGGTCTCGGGCTGCTGCCCGGCGAGGTGCGCCGGCTGCGGGCGCCGGTCCTGCCGCACATGGGCTGGAACACCGTCGCCGCCGCCGGCCGGCTCGGTCCTGTTCGCCGGACTGCCCGCCGGCACCCGCTTCTACTTCGTCCACTCGTACGCGCGCGACCGTGACCGACGGCCTGGTCACCACCGCCGAGCACGGCGAGCCGTTCGTGGCCGCGGTCGAGCGCGGCCCGCTGTGGGCGACCCAGTTCCACCCGGAGAAGTCCGGCGACGCCGGGGCGCACGCTGCTGCGCAACTGGCTGGGCACGCTGGACCGGAGCACCCGATGACTTCACCTGCTGCCCGCGGTCGACGTCGCGGACGGCACCGCGGTGCGGCTGGTGCACGGCGAGGCCGGCACCGAGACCCGCTACGGCGACCCGCGCGAGGCCGCGCTGGCCTGGCAGCGCGACGGCGCCGCCTGGGTGCACCTGGTCGACCTCGACGCGGCGTTCGGCCGCGGCTCCAACGCGCCGCTGCTGGCCGAGGTGGTCGCGACGCCTGGACGTGGACGTCGAGCTGTCCGGCGGGATCCGGGACGACGACGTCGCTCGCCGCGGCGCTGGCCACCGGCTGCCCGCCGGGTCAACATCGGCACCGCCGCGCTGGAGAACCCGGACGTGGGTCGCCCGGGTCGATCGGCGAGCACGGCGACCGGATCGCGGTCGGGCTGGACGTCCGCGGCGACACGCTGGCCGCCCGCGGCTGGACCCGGGACGGCGGCGACCTGTGCGAGATGCTGGCCCGGCTCGACGCCGAGGGCTGCGCCCGCTACGTGGTCACCGACATCCGCCGGGACGGCGCGATGGCCGGCCCCAACGTCGACCTGCTACCGCCGGCTGTGCGCGGCGACCGACCGCGCCGGTCATCGCCAGCGGCGGCGTCTCGTCGCTGGACGACCTGCGCGCGCTGGCCGCGCTGGCGCCGCTCGGCGTCGAGGGCGCCATCGTCGGCAAGGCGCTGTACGCCGGCGCCTTCACGCTGCCGGAGGCCCTCGCGGCCGCGAGCGGGTCCGGGCGCCCGCCGGGCGAGCGGGGAGCGACGAGGGCCGGGCGCCTGGCGTCCGCGCCCGGCACCCGGTCGGAGGAGCGGGCGCAGTGACGGTCGCGGTGCGGGTGATCCCGTGCCTGGACGTGGACGCCGGGCGGGTGGTGAAGGGCGTCAACTTCACCGACCTGCGCGACGCCGGCGACCCGGTGGAGATGGCCGCCGGTCTACGACGCCGAGGGCGCCGACGAGCTGACCTTCCTCGACATCACCGCGTCCAGCTCGGCGACCGGGAGACCACCTACGACGTGGTGCGCCGGACCGCCGAGCAGGTGTTCATCCCGCTCACGGTCGGCGGCGGCGTCCGTACCGTCGCCGACGTCGACGCGCTGCTGCGGGCCGGCGCGGACAAGGTCGGGGTCAACACCGCCGCGGTGGCCCGGCCGGAGTTCCTGCGCGAGGCCGCCGCACCGGTTCGGCTCGCCAGTGCATCGTGCTGTCGGTCGACGCCCGGCGCGCGCCCGGACGGCGGCTTCGAGGTGACCACGCACGGCGGCCGCCGCGGCACCGGCATCGACGCGGTCGAGTGGGCGGTCAGCCGCGCAGGATCTCGGCGCCGGCGAGATCCTGCTCAACTCGATGGACGCCGACGGCACCAGGACCGGCTACGACCTCGAGATGATCCGGGCCGTCCGGGCGCAGGTCACGGTCCCGCTGATCGCCACCGGCGGCGCCGGCGCGCTCGCCGACTTCGCGCCCGCGGTCGAGGCCGGCGCCGACGCCGTGCTCGCCGCCAGCGTCTTCCACTTCGGCCAGCTGCGCATCGGCGAGGTCAAGGACGCGCTGGCCGCCGCCGGGGTGACGGTCAGAAGCCCAGCGGGGTAGCCAGCAGCCGGGAGACCGCGGCGTCGTCGCCGGACAGGTCGACCCGGGCGGCCCGCTGCCGGCCGGAGGTGAACAGCGCCAGCTCGACCGGGTCGCCGACCACGGTCACGGTCAGCTCGCCCTTCTTCGCGACCACGGTCGCGTCGGTGCCGGCCCGGCGCAGCACCACCCCGTCCGGCGCCCGCCGCAGCGTCGCCCGCGAGCCGAGCTTGATCGCCCGCCAGACCGAGTCGGACAGCGTCGCCGGCACCGCCCGCGGTCCCCAGCCCTGCTGGGCCCGGCGCACGTCCTCGTGGTGGATGACGAACTCGAGCAGGTTCACCAGGTCCTTGGCCCCGGGCAGGCCCATCGGCGACCACTTCGGCGCCCCGGCCCGCACCGCCGCGACGATCTCGCCGTACGGGCGGTCCGCCCGCGCGGCCATCGCCTGGTCGGCCAGCCCGTGCAGCCGCCCGACCGAGATCCCCGCCCAGGCCTTCGGGTCGCGGTCCCGGACGTAGAGGTGGACGGCCATGTCCCGGGTGGTCCACCCCTCGCAGAGCGTCGGCGCGTCCGGTCCCAGCTCGTCGAGAAGGTCACAGAGCGCTGCCCGCTCGGTGTCCGCGATGCTCACCACGCCGAGAATCCTAATGCCGTTAGCGCGCCTAACGATCTGGTCGTAGGGTGGGAAAGGTTGTGCCGCGAGAGGAGAACGCTTGTCCAGGGGGTCCACCGATGTTCTCGTCCGCGGCCTACGTGTTCTGGGGATCGGCATCCGCGAGCAGTGGCGGGTGTTCACCCTCGCGGTGATCGGGAGCGCCCTGTACGGCGCGATGACCGTCGCCAGCGCGTTCGTGATGGGCCGGGTCACCTCGCAGGTGATCGTGCCCGCGTTCGAGGACGGGGACACCACCGCCGGCGCCCTGGCCGGCGCGGCCGCGCTCATCCTCGGCGTCGCGATCCTCAAGGTCGTCGGGATCGTGGGCCGGCGGGTGGGTGCCGGGATCGTGCAGTATCGCCTGCAGGCCTCCTACCGCCGCCGGGTCACCCGGCAATACCTGCGGCTGCCGCTGTCCTGGCACCAGCAGCACCCGACCGGCACGCTGCTGTCCAACGCGAACGCCGACGTCGAGGCCAGCTGGTACACGATGGCCCCGCTGCCGTTCGCCTGCGGCACGCTGATCATGCTGGTCATCACCGCGGTGGCGCTGATCGCCACCGACCCGGTGCTCGCCATCGTCGGGTTCATCGTGTTCCCGGCGATCTTCACGGTGAACTTCGTCTACTCGCGGCGGATGGCGCCGCTGATGACCAGGGCGCAGCAGCTGCGGGCCGAGGTCAGCGAGATCGCGCACGAGAGCTTCGACGGCGCGCTGGTCGTGAAGACCCTCGGCCGGGAGGGCAGCGAGACCGGCCGGTTCCGGCAGCGGGCCGAGGAGCTGCGGGACGCGATGATCCGGGTCGGCCGGCTGCGCGGCATGTTCGACCCGGCGATGGAAGCGCTGCCCACGTTCGGCACGCTCGCGGTGCTGCTGGTCGGCGGGCTGCGGCTGCGCTCCGGCGACACCACGGTCGGCGCGCTGGTCAGCGTCGCCTACCTGTTCAGCATCCTGGCCACCCCGATCCGGGCGATCGGCTGGGTGCTCGGCGACCTCCCCCGGGTCGTGGTCGGCTGGGACCGGGTGCAGCGGGTGCTGCGGGCCGAGGGCGGCCAGGACTACGGCGCGGTGCGGCCGGGCCGGACCGGCGCGGCGACGCTCGAGGTCAGTGGCGCGGGCTTCGCGTACGGGCCGCAGGTCGACCCGGCGGGCGACCTGTCCGGTGCGTACGCCGAGGAGGTCCGACAGCCTGCCCCGGTGCTCACCGAGGTCTCCTTCGACGTCGCCGCCGGCCGCACGGTCGCGCTCGTCGGGCCGACCGGCAGCGGCAAGTCGACGCTGGTCTCGCTGCTGGTCCGGCTGGTCGACCCGGACACCGGTGCGGTCCTGCTCGACCACGACGACCTGCGCGAGCTGGCCCGCGGCGGGGTGGCCGACCAGGCCGCGCTGGTCAGCCAGGCCACGTTCCTGTTCGACGACACGGTGCGCGGCAACGTCACGCTCGGCGCGGACATCGACGACGAACAGGTCCGCGCGGCGCTGTCGCTGGCCCAGGCCGAGCGGTTCGTCGACGCGCTGCCGCAGGGCCTGGACGCCAGGATCGGCGAGCGCGGCACGACGCTGTCCGGCGGCCAGCGGCAGCGGCTCGCGCTGGCCCGGGCGCTGGTCCGGCACCCGCGGCTGCTCATCCTCGACGACGCCACCTCCAGCGTCGACCCGGCGGTGGAAGCGGCGATCCTGCACGGGCTGCGCTCCGCCGACCTCGGCGCGACCGTCGTCGTGGTGGCCTACCGGCGGGCCACGATCGCGCTCGCCGACGAGGTGGTCTGGATCGAGCACGGCAGGGTCGTCGACCGCGGCACGCACGAGGAGCTGATCGGCCGCACGCCGGGCTACGCGCTGCTGGTGAACGCGTACGACGACGAGGCCGAGCGGCGGGCCGGGCTGGTCGGCGCCGAGGAGGCGGCCCGATGACCCGGATGTCCGCCAACCGTCCACTGGAGACGGACGACGCGCTGACCCTGGCCGGGGCCGGCCGCCGGGACGGCGCGCTCGCCACGATGAAGCGCGGACTGCGGCTGGTGCCGGAGCTGCGCCAGGGCCTAGGGCTCACCCTGCTGCTCGCGCTGATCGCCACCGGCGGCCGGGTGGTCGTCCCGCTGGCCGTGCAGCAGACGCTCGACCGCGGGCTGCTGGCGACCGGCGGGCCGGACCTGAGCCAGGTCGCCTGGATCGTCGCCGGCTGTGCCGGCATCGTGCTGGTCACCGCGGGCGCCGCATACCTGCTGAACTACCGGCTGTTCCGGACCACCGAGACCGCGCTGGCCGCCCTGCGGGTGCGGGCGTTCCGGCGGGTGCACGACCTGTCGATGCTGCACCAGCAGGCCGCCCGGCGCGGGTCGCTGGTGTCCCGGGTGACCAGCGACGTCGACCAGATGTCGGTGTTCATGCAGTGGGGCGGCATCCTCGTCGTCACCTCGACCGGCCAGCTGCTGATCGCGACCGTGCTGATGGCGGTCTACTCCTGGCAGCTGACCCTGCTGGTGTGGGCGTGCTTCGTGCCGCTCGCCATCGCGCTGCCGAAGCTGCAGCGGCGGCTCGCCGGCGTGTACGCGACGGTCCGGGAGCGCATCGGCGACCTGCTCGGAGCGGTGTCCGAGTCGGTGGTCGGCGCCCAGACCGTCCGGGCGTACGCGGTGGAGGACCGGACCGCGGAGCGTATCGACGCCGCGATCGACCGGCACTACCGCTCGGCGGTGCGGGCGCAGAAGACCACGGTGCTGGTGTTCACCAGCGGCGAGCTGGTGGCCGCGCTGGCCAACACCGTGGTCGTGGTGGCCGGCGTGCTGCTCGGCATCGGGGGGCACGGGCTGACCGCCGGCAAGCTGGTCGCGTTCCTGTTCCTGGTCACGCTGTTCATCGCGCCGGTGCAGGTGGCCTCGGAGGCGCTGTCCGAGGCGCAGAACGCGCTGGCCTCGTTCCGCCGGGTGCTCGACGTGGTCGACGCCGAGCCGGACGTCGCGGACCCGGCCGGCGGCACCCCACTGCCGCCCGGGCCGCTCGCGGTCAGGTTCGACTCGGTGATGTTCCGCTACCCGCAGGCCAACCGAGCCGCGCTGGTCGACGTCGACCTGGAGATCCGGCCGCGCAGCCGGGTGGCGGTGGTCGGCGAGACCGGCTCCGGCAAGACCACGTTCGCCAAGCTGCTCACCCGGCTGATGGACCCGACCAGCGGGGAGGTGCTGGTTGGCGGGGTGCCGCTGACCGAGGTGCCGTTCGGGTCGCTGCGGACCCGGGTGGTGATGGTGCCGCAGGACGGGTTCCTGTTCGACGAGTCGGTCGCGGACAACGTCCGGTACGGCCGGCCGGACGCCACCGACGACGAGATCGTCGCCGCGTTCGGCGCACTCGGGCTCGGCGAGTGGCTGTCCGGGCTGCCGGACGGGGTGCTGACCAGGGTCGGCCAGCGCGGCGAGGCGCTGTCGGTGGGCGAGCGGCAGCTGGTCGCGATCGCCCGCGCCTACATCGCCGACCCGGACGTGCTGGTGCTCGACGAGGCGACCTCGGCGGTCGACCCCGCGACCGAGGTGCGACTGACCCGGGCACTGGACTCGCTGACCCGCGGCCGGACCACGCTGATCATCGCGCACCGGCTGGCCACCGCCGAGAACGCGGACGAGATCCTGGTCGTCGACGCCGGCCGGGTCGTGCAGCGCGGGCCGCACGCCGAGCTGGTCACCCAGGACGGCCCGTACGCCCGGCTGCACGCGTCCTGGATGTCGCAGCGGCAGTGACCACGGTTCCCCCGTTCGATAGCTGGTCGCCGTAGGCGCGGTCGCTTACTGTCCGAGGTGGGTAGCGCCTCAGTCCTGGTCCAGGATGATGCCACACTGCATCCGTTGACCAGTTCACCCATCGGGAGGGCCCGTGCCCGCTCACCCGCCGGCACGCCGGTGCCCGATCTGCGGTTCCCCGGTGCCCGAGCTGCTCGTCGCCGGACGGCCGGCGCCGCCGCGGCCGGCCGCGGGTGTTCTGCTCGTCCCGCTGCCGGCTCGGCGACCGGCGGCTGCGGGTCGAGCCCGACCCGGACCGGCGCCGGCGGGAGGTCGCCGCGTTCGCGACCGCGGTGCGAGCGGCGATCGCCGGGCACGGGTCGGTACTGCGCGACCTGGCCGAGGAGCTGGTCTGCGCCTACCCGTCGCTGGCCTCCGGCGTGGCCACCCTGTCGGCGTGGCAGTCCGGCAGCAGCTCACCGCCGCGGACGGTCGTCGGCCGGGACCGGGTGCTCGCCCTGGAGCGGGTGCTCGGCCTGCCGCTGGGTGAGCTGGTCCTGCGCATGCCGGGCGGACCGGTGGTGCCGGCGCCGCGCCCGCCGACCCCGGCCCAGCAGGACGGTCCGGCCGCCCGGCGGGCCCGGCTCGCCCACCTCGTCGGCGGGTTCGGCGGCTCCCGGCAGGTGCTGGTGATCTCGCTGGCGAAGGAGGTGCTGCTCGACCCGGCCGGCCGGCCGCGGTGCGCGCGGGTCAGCGCCCGGGTCCGCGCCCTGCAGGACGGTGTCGACCGGCTCTGGTACGTCGACGGCGACGACCCGCGGCTGCGCCCGCTGGTGACCGCGACCAGCGGCTGCCGCCCCGGGCGGCGGGTGCCCGAGCGTGGTCGGGCCGGCCCCGGCCTGGTCGCCACCGAGCTCGTGCTCGACCGGTCGCTCGGCCCGGGGGAGCGGTACGGGGTCTCGTTCCTCGTCTCGTACGAGCCGCGGGCGGGCACGGCGCCGGCGAGGCCGGCCGAGCCGGTGCTCCGCCAGCTGGTGACCCGCCCGCTGGAGAGCCTCGACCTCGGGTTGGGCGTCGACCCGGCCGCACCACCGGGCGCGGTGCTCGCCTGCCGGTGGCGGGCCCGGGACGGCGCCGAGGTGTCCCGCCGGGAGCTGACCCTGCCCGGCTGCCGGTCGTACCAGGTGGTGGTGGCCGACCCGGTGCCCGGCAGCTACGGCTTGCGGTGGGCGGCGGTCACCCCGGCACGGCTTCCGACCCGGTCGGGCACCAGTGCGGCCTGACGCTCGTTCGTCCAGCAGGAACGCAGCGCGCACACAGCCGACGCACAGCGTTCGCCCAGTGCCGCCACAGCGGCGGGAGGGAGGCTCAGGCGCGACGACGGACCTGAGTGGGTGACAGCATGAACACGATGGGTGGGATTGTGAACGGCGCGCGCCGGCGGGTGCTGGTGGTCGACGACGAGGAGAACGTCGCCCACCTCGTGTCCTCCGCACTGCGGTTCGACGGGTTCGAGACGCTGACCGCGGACTCGGGCTCCCGCGCGCTCGCCGCGGTGGCCGAGCACGAGCCGGACCTGGTCGTGCTCGACGTGATGCTCGGCGACCTGGACGGCGTCGAGGTGCTGCGCCGGCTGCGCTCGGGCGGCAGCGACGTGCCGGTCGTGTTCCTCACCGCGCGGGACGCCGGCGAGCACCGGGTCGAGGGCCTGCGGGCCGGCGCCGACGACTACGTGGTCAAGCCGTTCAGCGTGGAGGAGCTGCTCGCCCGGGTGCACGCCGTGCTGCGCCGCACCTCCCCGCCGGACAAGCCGCCGACGTCGCTGCTCAAGGTCGCCGACCTCGAGCTGGACGAGGACAGCCACGAGGTCCGCCGGGCCGGGAACGACGTCCAGCTGACGCCGACCGAGTTCGAGCTGCTGCGCTACCTGATGCGCAACGAGCGGGTCGTGCTGTCGAAGTCGCAGATCCTCGAGCGGGTCTGGAAGTACGACTTCCAGGGCCGGTCCAACATCGTCGAGCTGTACGTGGGCTACCTGCGCAAGAAGGTCGACTCCGTCGAGCCGCACCTGATCCACACGATCCGCGGCGTCGGCTATGTTCTGCGCGCGCCGAGGTGAGATGAACCGCTTCTCCCTCCGCGCGCGCCTGGTCGCCCTCGCGGTCCTCCTCGTCGCCTTCGCGGTGACCGCGGTCGGCGCGGCCACCTACGTCGCGCTCCGCAACTATCTCTACAGACCAGCTCGACGGCCGCCTCCAGCAGACCGCGTCGTGCCGTGCAGGGATACCTCGTCAGACGAGTCGCGCAGGACTACCGACGGCGTGCGCCGCCGACGGGCGGACCGCGAGGCGGCGGCCGTCCTCGTGCAACGGTAGCGGCTCGCCCGACGTCGCTGGCCGCTCCAGCGACGGCCGGGTCTGCCAGCTGACCGACGCCACGGCCACGACGAGGCCGTCGGCCTGCAGGCCGTCGACGGCGGGACACTACCGAATGGCGTCGAGCCGCAGACGCGCAGGTCGCCTCGCCGTCCCGAACCGCGACGCCGACCGACGGCACGTCGTGGCGGACTGTCTGCCGATCGACGCCAGGTGAGCAGGACCCTGGGACGCATCATCGGGCTCGAGCTCGTCATCGGAACCGCCGTCGTGGTCGCGACGGCGGATGCATCGGCACGATCGGGGTTCGGTTGGGGCTGCGGCCGCTGGACCGGGTGACGCGGACCGCGCGGACGGTGGCCGCGGAGCTGGGGCCGGACGGCAGCGGGCTGGAGAACCGGGTGCCGGATGCGGCCCCGGACACCGAGGTCGGGCAGCTGGCCGAGGCCGTGAACACCATGCTCGACGCGGTCGAGCAGGAGTACACCGCGCGGTACGAGAGCGAGCAGCGACTGCGCCGGTTCCTCGCCGACGCCTCGCACGAGCTGCGCACCCCGCTCACGTCCCTGCGCGGGTACGCCGAGCTGGTCCGGATGCGTGGCGGTCTCGACACCGAGGCGTCCGACTCGCTGCGCCGGATCGAGGCCGAGGGTACCCGGATGAGCGGGCTGGTCGAGGACCTGCTCACGCTCGCCCGGTCCGACCGCGGCACGATCGCCGAGCGGGTGCCGGTCGACGTGGCGGAGGTGGTCGACGACGCGGTCGCCGGCCTGCGCGCCGCCTACCCGCACCGGCAGGTCGCGGTGACCCACCGCGGCCCGCTGGTGGTGCTCGGCGACCGCAACCAGGTGCTGCAGGTGGTCACCAACATCCTCACCAACGCCGCGGTGCACGCGACCGCCCCGGTGCCGATCACCGTCACCGCCGGACAGGAAGGCGACGAGGTCGTGGTCCGGGTGGTCGACGCCGGTCCCGGCCTGCCGCCCGAGCAGGCGGCCCAGGTGTTCGACCGGTTCTGGCGGGCGGACACGGCCCGCACCCGGGCGCGCGGCGGCTCCGGGCTCGGCATGTCGATCGTGGCGGCGCTGGTCGCCGGCCACGGCGGCCGGGTGGACTTCGAGTCCACCGTCGAGCACGGCACCACGGTGACCGTCCGGCTCCCGGCCGCGCCGCGTCCCGCCGAGACCCTGTCGTCCGAGGCGACGCCGCCTGCCTCGGCCCCTGTCCCGCGGTGACGCCGGCGGCTGCGTGGCCGCTTCGCGCGGCCGTGCGGAGACGTAGTCCGGCATAAGGTTCCCGTCCGGGCTCCGGATCCCTATCGTTGCCGGTATGACGGCGATCCTGGACTCGCAGTCCGCGCAGGTCGGCGAGAAGGCCCCGGAGGTGGTACGGCCTCCGGCCCCGCCGGTCAGCCGGCCCGCGCCGGTACGGCCGCCGGCCACCCAGGCCGCGCCGGTACGGCCGCCGGACCCGCCGCGGGTCCGCCGGGTCCTGTCCGCCCGGGGCGTGCGCCTGTTCGGGGCCGCGATGATCGCGCTCTACACGCTCGGCGTTGCCGTGCAGCCGGCACCCAACGGCCCGGAGCCGATCGCGCCCTGGTGGGCCGACGTGCTCAACACGGTCGCGTTCTTCGGCCTGCTGACCGTGTTCGCCGGCGCGATCGCCGGGCGCCGCTGGACGCTGTGGACCGGTCTGGCCACCGGCGCCAGCCTGCTCGCGCTGAGCGCCAGCTGCCCGGCCGAGGGGCACCACGAGATCGCCGCGTGGTGGTTCGTGCAGATGGCCGCCTTCGTCGCGATGACCGTGCTGCCGGCGACCCTGCTGCGGCGTACTCAGGCCGGGTCGAGCGCGGGGTAGCGCACTCCGGTCTTCTCCTCGGAGACCTCCCACAGCCGCTCCGCCACCGCGCGGTCGCGGGCGCGTGAGCTGACCGCGACCCGCTTCGGCGCGCCACGCAGCTCCAGGAACCCGTCCGGCCCGAACACCTCGCCGCCGCGGACGGCCGGGTCGGTCGCGGCGCGCAGCGTGGGCAGCGCGCCGTCCCGGGCGGACTGCCCGATCACCCGGCTCACCGCCTCCGTCGCCCGCTCCATGACCTTGTTGCCGGCCAGCCGCGGCCCCGCGGTCTGCAGGTTGGTCGCCGCGTACCCGGGGTGGGCGGACAGGGCCAGCAGCTCGACCCCGGCCGCGTCGGCCCGCCGCTGCAGCTCGAACGTGAACAAGAGGTTCGCCAGCTTCGACTGCGCGTACGCCGGCCACTTGCGGTAGCGGCCGCGGGCGTCGAGGTCGGTGAAGTCGATTCGGCCGATCCGGTGGTAGCCGCTGGTCACGGTGACCACGCGGGCACCGGGCCGGGCCAGCAGCTTGGGCAGCAGCAGCCCGGTCAGCGCGAAGTGGCCGAGGTGGTTGGTGCCGAACTGGCTCTCGAACCCGTCCGGCGTGTGCCGCAGCGGCACCGCCATCACGCCCGCGTTGTTGACCAGCAGGTCGAGGCCGTCCGGCCGGTACCCGGTCGCGAACGCCCGGACCGAGGCGAGGTCGGCCAGGTCGAGGCGACCGAGCTCGGCGGTCGCGGCGGGCACCTCGGACCGCAGCCGGGCCAGCGCGTCCGCGCCGCGGTCGGGGTCGCGGGCGGCCAGCGTGACCGCCGCGCCGTGCCGGGCCAGTTCGACCGCCGCACCGAAGCCGATGCCGGAGTTGGCTCCAGTGACGACCGCCGTACGGCCGGTCAGGTCGGGGATGTCCACAGTCGTCCATGCCACGGGCCCCATCCTGCCGGTCGCCGGCGGCGGCCGCGCGGCAGAATGACGGGCATGTCCGCAGCCGCCCGCCAGTCCGACCTCGACCCGACGATCGCCGCGCGGCTCAAGCGCGACGAGCACGGCCTGTTCCCGGCCGTGGCCCAGCAGTGGGACACCGGCGAGCTGCTCATGGTCGGCTGGATGGACGACGAGGCGCTGCACCGCACGCTGACCACCGGCCGCTGCACGTACTGGTCGCGCAGCCGCCGGGAATACTGGGTGAAGGGCGAGACGTCCGGTCACCTGCAGTGGGTCCGCTCGGTCGCGCTCGACTGCGACGGTGACACCGTGCTGGTCAAGGTCGACCAGGTCGGCGCCGCCTGCCACACCGGCGACCGCACCTGCTTCGACGCCGACACGCTGCCCGCGGTCGTGCTGGAGCGCCCGGCGGCGGTGGACCGGGGGACGCCGTGACGACCGGTCAGGCGGTCCCGGACCGGGCCGGGTTCGCCCGGCTGGCCCGCGGCTCCCGGCTGGTGCCGGTGACCCGCCGGCTGCTCGCCGACGGCGAGACCCCGGTGGGGGTCTACCGCAAGCTCGCCGGCGGGCGGCCGGGCACGTTCCTGCTCGAGTCGGCCGAGCACGGCCGGTCCTGGTCGCGCTGGTCGTTCGTGGGCGTGCGGTGCTCGGCCACGCTGTCCGAGCGGGACGGGCGGGCGGTGTGGACCGGTACGCCGCCGCCCGGCGCGCCGACCGACGGCGACCCCCTGGAGGTGCTGGCCGCCACCTGGCGGGCGCTGCTCGGCCCGGCGCCGGCCGGCGAGCTGCCCGACCTGCCGCCGCTGACCGGCGGGCTGGTCGGCTACCTCGGCTACGACGTGGTGCGCCGGATCGAGCGCCTCCCGGCGTACGCGACCGACGACCTCGGGCTGCCCGAGCTGACCATGCTCGTCGCGACCGACGTCGCGGTCGTCGACCACTACGAGGCCAGCGTGCTGCTGGTCGCCAACGCGCTGGTGCCGCCGGACGCGCCGGCCGGCGCCGTCGACGCCGCGTACGAGGACGCGGTGGCCCGGCTGGACGCGATGACCAGGGACCTGGCCACCCCGGCGCCGCCGAGCGTCGCCGTGACCCGGCCGGTGCCGCCGGCCGAACACGTGTCCCGGACGCCGGCCGGGCAGTATCAGCCGGCGGTCAAGGCGGCGCTGGACGCGGTGCGGGCCGGCGAGGTGTTCCAGGTGCAGATCGGGCAGCGGTTCGAGACCCGCACGGACGCCGACGCGCTGGACATCTACCGGGTGCTGCGGACGCTGAACCCGTCGCCGTACATGTACCTGCTGCGCCTGGACGGGTTCGACATCATCGGGTCGTCACCCGAGGCGCTGGTGACCGTGACCGGCGGGCGGGCGGTGCTGCACCCGATCGCCGGCACCCGCAAGCGCGGCGACACGCCCGAGCGGGACGCCGAAC
This sequence comes from uncultured Actinomycetota bacterium, assembly GCA_963728945.1. Taxonomy (GTDB): domain Bacteria; phylum Actinomycetota; class Actinomycetes; order Mycobacteriales; family CADCTP01; genus CADCTP01. The sequence continues at coordinate 683,907 of CAVSMA010000002.1, forward strand.
TGGCCGCCGAGCTGGTCTCCGACGTCAAGGAGCGGGCCGAGCACGTGATGCTGGTCGACCTGGCCCGCAACGACCTCGGTCGGGTGTGCGCGCCGGGGACCGTCCGGGTGGTCGAGTTCGGCGCGCTGGAGCGCTACTCGCACGTCTGGCACATCGTCTCCACCGTCACCGGCGAGGTCGCGGCGGGCCGGGACGCGCTCGACGTGCTCACCGCCTGCTTCCCGGCCGGCACGCTGACCGGGGCGCCGAAGGTGCGGGCGATGGAGATCATCGACGAGCTCGAGCCGGTACGCCGCGGCGTGTACGGCGGGGCGGTCGGCTACCTCGACGCCGCCGGCGACCTGGACATGGCGATCGCGATCCGGACCGCGGTGGTCCGGGACGGGACCGCCTACGTGCAGGCGTCCGCCGGCATCGTCGCCGACAGCATCCCGGCCGCCGAGGAGCTCGAGACCCGCAACAAGGCCCGCGCGGTGCTGCAGGCGCTCGCCACCGCCGCCACCCTCACCCCGCCGCCGATCCCATGACCACCACCCCTGAGCCCGCGGAGCGCGGCCGCGCGACCCCGGCCGGACGAGGTGCGGGACGGGAGCTGGTCTCGGTGGCGGCGGTGTGCGCGGTCGGCGGCGGGATGGTGCTGTTCGCGGTCGGGCGGCCGTGGGTGGAGCTCGTCGCGCACCGTGCGTCGCCGCTGCCGGACGTCACGCTCGGGCTGTCCGGGCGCACCCTCGAGCCGCTCGTCGCCGGGCTCGGCATCGTCGGGCTGGCCGGCGTGGTCGGGCTGCTGGCGACCCGCCGCTGGGGCCGGCTGGTCGTCGCCGCGATCGTCGCGCTGTCCGGGCTCGGCGTGCTGGTCACCGCGCTCACCCGGCTCACCGCCCCCGGCGCCGCCGAGGCCCGTGACCTGCTGGCGGGCGCGGGCCGGTCCGCCGGCGCCGCCGCGGTCACCGCGACCGCGCACCCCGGCTGGCCGCTGCTCGCCGCGGCCGGCGGGCTGCTGCTCGCCCTCGGCGGCCTGGCCGCGCTCGCGCGGTCCCGGCGCTGGCCGACCATGTCGGCCCGGTACGAGACGCCGGCCGCCCGCACCGGCCGCCTGCGCACCGACGCCGCCGTCTGGGACGCGCTCGACCGCGGCGACGACCCGACCGCGGGCCCCTGACCCGGCCCGTACCGTCCTCGAACACGGCGCTGATGTGACCGCGCCGCCGCGGACCGTACGGTGGCTGCGTGCTGGGGGACAGCAAGGGGCTCGTGCTCGTCGTGGAGGACGAGCGGGCGATCGCCGACCTGGTCCGGCTCTACCTGGCCCGGGAGGGGTTCGGCGTGCACGTCGAGGCGGACGGCGCCGCCGGGCTGGCCGCCGCCCGCCGGCTGCACCCGGTCGCGATCGTGCTCGACGTCGGCCTCCCCGGCCTCGACGGCACCGAGCTGTGCCGGCGGCTGCGCGCGGACGGCGACTGGACGCCGGTGCTGTTCGTGACCGCCCGGGACGACGAGGTCGACCGGGTGCTCGGCCTCGAGCTCGGCGCGGACGACTACGTGACCAAGCCGTTCTCGCCGCGCGAGCTGGTGGCCAGGGTGAAGACCGTGCTGCGGCGCACCCGCGGGGTCGAGCGGTCCACCCCGCGGCTGCAGGTCGGCCGGGTCTCGCTCGACCCGGACCGCCGCCGCGCGTACGTCGACTCGACCGAGGTCGTGCTCACCACGACCGAGTTCGACCTGCTCGCGTTCCTGCTCCGCCGGCCCGGCCGGGTGTACGAGCGCGAGCACCTGCTCTCCGAGGTCTGGGGCTACGCCGCCGCGGCCGGCACCCGCACGGTCGACGTGCACGTCGCCCAGCTGCGGGCCAAGCTCGGCGACGCCAGCCCGATCCGTACGGTCCGCGGCGTCGGCTACTCCGCGGAGTCCCCGTGAGCGAGCCCGGCCCGGCGGCCCGACCCGGTGCCGAGCCGCGTGGTGCCGAGCCGGGGGGCCCGCCGTTCACCCGCCCGCGGCCGGGCCGCCGGCGGGGCACGCTGGCGGGGCGGATCGCGCTGGTCACCACCGCGGTCGCAGTGGTCGCCGTGCTGGTCGCCGGGCTGGTGTCGCTGAGCCTGGTGAACCGGGCCGGCGACGCCGACGCCCGTCGCACGCTCTCCGCGCTGGCCGACGCCGCGGCCGAGGGCGCCGGCGGCAACGGCCGGCTCGGCGACGGGTCGGTCGCGCTCGGCCGGCAGCGCACCCGCAACCAGCTCAACGCGCTCAGGATCGACTTCACCTTCCTCACCCGGACCGGCGCGACCAGCGGCGGCCCGGCCGACGGCCTGGCCAGCCGGGCGCTCACCGAGGCCGAGCGGACGGAGGTGGTGGCCGGTCGGTCGATGTCGCTGACCCGCAACGTCGGCGGGGTGCGGACCCTCGTCGAGGCGCGGCCGGCCACCGTCGGCGGCGTCGTGCTGGCACAGTCGATCTCGGACGCCTCGTTCGCCGGCGCCGCGGTCCGGCGGATCGCGCTGTCGTTGCTGATCGGCCTGGCGGTGGCGGCGCTGGCCGGGGTGCTGCTGGCCCGGCTGCTGTCCCGCCCGCTGCGCCAGGCCGCCAGGACCGCGCGGCTGCTCGCCGCCGGCGCCCGCGACGTCCGGGTCCCGCCGGAGGGACCGGCCGAGGTCGCCGAGGTCGCCGACTCGCTGAACGCCCTGTCCGCGGCGCTGGCGACCAGCGAGGGTCGGCAGCGGGAGTTCCTGCTGTCGGTCAGCCACGAGCTGCGCACCCCGCTGACCGCGATCACCGGGTTCGCCGAGTCACTGGCCGACGGGGTCACCACCGGGCCGGACGTACAACCGGTCGCCCGCACCGTGCTCGGCGAGGCGCACCGGCTGGAGCGGTTGGTCAGCGACCTGCTCGACCTGGCCCGGCTGGGCGCCCAGGACTTCCGCATCGACCTGCAACCGGTCGACCTCACCGCGCTGATGGAGACGGCCGGCGAGGTGTGGCGGGCGCGCTGCGAGGCGGTCGGCGTCGTCGGCCTTACCGACCTGCCGCACCAGCCCCTGCTGTGCGTCACCGATCCCACCCGGGTCCGCCAGATCGTCGACGGCCTGGCCGAGAACGCGCTGCGGGTCACCCCGGCCGGCCGCCCGGTCCTGCTCGGCCTGTACCAGACGCAGGGCTTCGCGGTCATCCAGGTCCGCGACGGCGGACCGGGCCTGTCCCCGGAGGACCTGCCGGTCGCGTTCGAGCGGTCGGTGCTCTACCAGCGCTACCGGGGCGTCCGCCAGGTCGGCACCGGCGTCGGGCTCGCCCTGGTGCACGGGCTGACGACGAGGCTCGGCGGCAGCGCGGACGCCGGCCGGGCGCCGGAGGGCGGCGCCTGCTTCACCGTCCGGCTGCCGCTGCAGCCGGCCCGGAACGCGATCACGGTCCCGCTGCCGCCCCCGGGCCGGCCCGGGGGCGGGTCGGTTGCCGCCCCCGGCTCTCGGTAGGGTGCCGGGGGAGGCAGCCGAGGAAGGGACCAGCGTGAGCGTTCTCGACGAGATCCTCGTCGGAGTCCGCGCCGATGTCGCCGCTCGCGAGGCCGTCACCCCGCTCGCCGAGGTCAAAGCGGCCGCGGCCAGGAAGCCGGCGGCGCGCGACGCGATCGCGTCGCTGCGGCTGCCCGGGGTGGGCGTCATCGCGGAGGTGAAGCGGGCGAGCCCGTCCGCTGGCGCGCTCAGCCCGATCGAGGATCCGGCCTGGCTCGCCGGCGAGTACGAGTCCGGCGGCGCCCGGGTGATCAGCGTGCTCACCGAGGAGCGCCGGTTCTCCGGCTCGTTCGCCGACCTCGACGCGGTCCGGGCCAAGGTCGAGGTGCCGGTGCTGTGCAAGGACTTCATCGTCTCCTCCTACCAGGTGCACGAGGCGCGGGTGCACGGCGCCGACATGGTGCTGCTCATCGTCGCCGCGCTCGAGCAGAACGCGCTGGTCGGCCTCGTCGAGCGGACCGAGTCGCTGGGCATGACCCCGCTGGTCGAGGTGCACGACGAGGCCGAGGCCGACCGGGCGCTGGAGGCCGGAGCCAAGGTGATCGGCGTCAACGCGCGCAACCTCAGGACGCTCGAGGTCGACCGCAGCGTGTTCGAGCGGATCGCGCCGGGCCTGCCCAGCCGGGTGCTGAAGATCGCGGAGTCCGGCGTGCGCGACCCGCACGACCTCATCGCCTACGCGGCCGCCGGCGCGGACGCGGTGCTGGTCGGCGAGGGGATCGTGACCAAGCCGAGCCCGCGCCAGGCCGTGGCCGACCTGGTCACCGCCGGCTCGCACCCTGCCACGCCGCGGCCGGCTCATGACCGCTGAGACCGTCCCGGACGCGTCGGGCCACTTCGGCCCGTACGGGGGGCGGTTCGTGCCGGAGGCGCTCATCGCGGCGCTGGACGAGCTGGCCGCCGACTATGCGGACGCGCGGCAGGACCCGGCGTTCACCGGCGAGCTCGACCGGCTGCTGCGCACGTACGTCGGCCGGCCGACGCCGCTGACCGAGGCGGCCCGGCTGACCGCGCACGCCGGCGGCGCCCGGATCCTGCTGAAGCGGGAGGACCTGGCCCACACCGGCTCGCACAAGCTCAACAACGCGCTCGGCCAGGCGCTGCTGACGAAGCGGATGGGCAAGACCCGGGTGATCGCGGAGACCGGGGCCGGCCAGCACGGGGTGGCGACCGCGACCGCCTGCGCATACCTCGGCCTGGACTGCGTGGTCTACATGGGCGAGGAGGACACGGTCCGGCAGGCGCTCAACGTGGCCCGGATGCGGATGCTCGGCGCCGAGGTCATCCCGGTGCGGACCGGGACCCGGACGCTCAAGGACGCGATCACCGAGGCGATGCGGGACTGGGTGACCAACGTGGCCTCCACCCACTACGTGATCGGCTCGGTGATGGGGCCGCACCCGTTCCCGATGCTGGTGCGCGACCTCCAGCGGGTGATCGGCGACGAGGCCCGCGCGCAGCTGCTCGACCTGACCGGCCGGCTGCCGGACGCGGTGACCGCCTGCGTCGGCGGCGGGTCCAACTCGCTGGGCATCTTCACCGCGTTCGTGCCCGACCCCGGCGTCGCCCTGATCGGGTACGAGGCCGGCGGCACCGGCGTCGAGGGTGCGCTGCACGCGGCGACGATCGCGGCCGGGCGACCGGGCGTGCTGCACGGCATGCGGAGCTACCTGCTGCAGGACCCGGACGGGCAGACGCTGCCGACCGCGTCGATCTCGGCCGGGCTCGACTACCCCGGGGTCGGTCCGGAGCACGCCTGGCTGTACGACACCGGCCGCGCCTCGTACCGGTCGGTGACCGACGGGCAGGCGATGGAGGCGCTGCGGCTGCTCGCGCACACCGAAGGAATCCTGTGCGCGATCGAGACCGCGCACGCGGTGCACGGCGCGGTCGAGCTGGCCCGCGAGCTCGGGCCGGAGCAGATCGTGCTGGTCTGCCTGTCCGGCCGGGGCGACAAGGACATGGACACGGCCGCCCGCTGGTTCGACCTGCTCGACCCGGGCGCCGCCGGGTGACGAGCCGGCTCGCCGAGACCTTCGCCGCGGCGGCGGCGGACCGGCGCGGGACACTGGTCGGCTACCTGCCGGCCGGGCTCACCCCGGCCGCGACGTTCGCCGCGATGGTCGAGGCCGGCGTCGACGTCGTCGAGGTCGGCCTGCCCTACTCGGACCCGGTGATCGACGGGCCGGTGATCCAGCAGGCGGTGGACCGGGCGCTGGCCGCCGGCACCACGCCGGCCGACGTGCTGCGCACGGTCGAGGCGGTCACCCGCACCGGCGTCCCGGCCGTCGTCATGACCTACTGGAACCCGATCGAGCAGTACGGCGTCGACCGGTTCGCCGCCGACCTGGCCGCGGCCGGGGGAGCAGGCATGATCACTCCGGACCTGACCCCGGAGGAGGCCGGTCCCTGGCTGGAGGCGGCGGACAAGCAGGGACTCGACCCGATCTTCCTCGTCGCGCCGTCGTCGACCGACGAGCGGGTCGCCCGGATCTCGTCGCTGTGCCGCGGCTTCGTGTACGCCACCTCGGTCATGGGCGTGACCGGCGCACGGGCGCAGACCTCGGCCGCGGCGCCCGGGCTGGTCGCCCGGGTCCGCCGGGTCACCGACCTTCCGGTCGGCGTCGGGCTCGGCGTGTCGAACGCGGACCAGGCCGCAGAGGTGGCCGGCTACGCGGACGCCGTGATCGTCGGGTCCGCGTTCGTCCGGGCGGTGCTCGAGGCCGGCTCGGACGCCGCCGCCGCCCGGGCGGCCGGGACGCTGGCGGCCGAGCTTGCCGGCGGGGTGCGCCGCCGGGTCAGGGCATGACCAGCAGCTTCCCGGTGGTGCGCCGGCTCTCCAGGTCGGTGTGCGCGGCGCCCACCTCGTCGAGGCGGTAGCGGCCACCGATCCGGACCCGCAGCGAGCCGTCGGCGACCGCGTCGAAGACCGCGGCCGAGCGCTCCAGCAGCTCCTCCCGGTCCGCGATGTAGTGCGCCAGCGTCGGCCGGGTGAGGAACAGCGAGCCGCCGGCCTGCAGCCGGCGCGGGTCGACCGGCGGCACCGGCCCGCTGGACGCGCCGAACAGCACCAGGTAGCCGCGCGGGCGCAGGCAGGCCAGGCTCGCGTCGAAGGTGGTTGCGCCGACCCCGTCGTACACCGCCGCGACGCCGGTGCCGCCGGTGATCCGGGCGACCTCCTCGGCCACGTCGACCTGGTCGTAGCGGATCACCTCGACGGCGCCGGCCTCCCGGGCCAGCTTCGCCTTCTCCTCGGTCGAGGTGGTCGCGAGCACGTCCCCGCCGCGCGCTCGGGCCATCTGCACGAGCAGCGACCCGGTGCCGCCGGCGGCGGCGTGCACGAGCACGGTGTCGCCGGACTGCACCGGGTAGGTGGAGTGGGTCAGGTAGTGGGCGGTCATGCCCTGCAGCAGCACCGCGGCCGCGGTCTCGTCGTCGACCCCGACCGGGACCGGGACCGCGCGGGCGGCGGGCACCACGGCCCGGGTCGCGTAGGCGCCGGGCAGCATCGCCCAGGCCACCCGGTCGCCGGTGTCGACGCCGACCACGCCCTCGCCGACCGCGGCGACCGTGCCGGCGGCCTCGGTGCCGAGCCGCAGCGGCAACTCGCCGGGGTAGGCGCCGGTGCGGTTGTAGACGTCGACGAAGTTCACGCCGGCCGCGGTGACGTTCACCAGCAGCTCGCCGGGGCCGGGCTCCGGGTCGGGCAGCTCGGCGACCTCGATCGCCTCCGGGCCGCCGTACGCCCGGATGATCGCCGCCCGCATCAGGCGAGGGCCAGGTCGCGGGTGAGCGTGCGGACCACGCCGGACCGCGCGCCGGCGCAGTCGGTCACGACCGCGGCGGCGGTCGCGGTGATCCGCTCGGGCAGGCAGCCGGCGTCGTACCAGCCGAGGTGGTCGATGCGGCCGCGGCCGTTGAGCACCGGCTCTCCGGAGACCAGCTCGCACCGGAACGCGTAGGTCATCAGGTCGGGCAGGTCCTCCTCGTCGCCGCGCAGGTTGCCGCAGAGCAGGTAGAGACCGAGCAGGTCGACGACGCGGGCCTCGATGCCGGTCTCCCGCCGCAGCTCCCGCACGACGGCGTGGGCAGGTGCCTCGCTCGGGTCGATGTGCGCGCCGGGCAGACCCCAGCGGTGTCGCGCGTCGGCCTTGCGGACCAGCAGCACTCGGCCCTCGGCGTCGCAGAGGACCGCGGCCGCGGCCCGCGTCACGTGTCCCATGGCACAGACCCTAACCACGCCCGGGCCGCTCTGCTAAGCCCTCGGGCGGAGCAGTCCGGGCAACGGCGCCTCCGGGCGGTTGGAAGCGACACCCTAGACTCGGCGGGTGCTGCTTGCGTCGTTCCCGAGCCCCAGCCGCGCCGTCTGGGATCTCGGTCCGATCCCGATCCGGGCGTACGCGTTGTGCATCATCGCGGGGATCATCGCTGCGATCTGGATCGCCGAGCGGCGCTGGGTGGCGCGCGGCGGGAAGCGCGGCACGGTCTCGGACATCGCGGTCTGGGCCGTCATCTTCGGGCTGGTCGGCGGCCGGCTCTACCACGTGATCAGCGACAACGAGCTCTACTTCCGGGCGGGGCGCGACCCGTGGCGGGCGTTCTACGTCTGGGAGGGCGGGCTCGGCGTCTGGGGCGCTATCGCGCTCGGCGGGGTCGGCGCCTGGATCGGCTGCCGGCGGCGCGGGATCAAGCTGCCGCCGTTCGCGGACGCGGCGGCGCCCGGGATCGCGGTCGCGCAGGGCATCGGGCGGTTGGGCAACTACTTCAACCAGGAGCTGTTCGGCCGGCCGACCGACCTGCCCTGGGGGGTGCGGATCGACCCGGACCGGCCGAGCACAGTGCCGGGCGCGACGGCGTACCACCCCACGTTCCTGTACGAGATGCTGTGGGACTTGGGGCTCGCGGGCGTTCTGATCTGGGTCGACCGGCGGTACAAGATGGGCCGCGGCCGGGTCTTCGCCCTGTACGTGATGGGCTACACCGCCGGGCGGGTGTGGATCGAGATGCTGCGCATCGACACCGCCAACCACGTGCTCGGGCTGCGGCTGAACGTGTGGACCTCGATCCTGGTGTTCGCCGGCGGGCTGGTCTACTTCCTGTTGCACCCGGGGCCGCGGGAGACCGTCGTCGAGCCGGACGCCGTCCCCGCCACCGGCGGCCCGCCGGCGCGACCGGCACCCCCACCGACGAGACCGACGAGAAGTCGCCCGCTGCCGTCGACGGCGAGACCGAGGCGGACGGCGAGGACGACGACGCGAAGACACCGGCAGGCGACGCCGGTGACGCGACCGGCCCGGCGGCCGAGGTTGCTGCCACCACCCCCGCCGACCCCGACCCGGCTGGGACAGCCGTCCCTGCCGAGAACGCTGTCCCGACCGAGGACCCGCTGCGGGCCGAGCATCCCGTCGGGATCGAGGATCCCGTCCGGGCCGAGGACCGCCGTCGCGGACCGGGGATCCCGTCCGGGCCGAGGACGGCGTCGCGGCCGGGGATCCCGTCCGGGCCGAGGACGGCGTCGCGGCCGGGGATCCCGTCCGGGCCGAGGACCGCGTCGCGACCGGGGATCCCGTCCGGGCCGAGGACCCGGTCCCGGCCGAGGACCCCCGGGACGAGGACCCGGTCCCGGCCGAGGACCCCCGGGCCGAGGACGCGCTCCGGGCCGAGGACCCGGTCCGGGCCGAGGGCGGCGTCCGGAGCGAGGACGGCGTCGCGACCGGCGGTGGCGTCGCGGCGGAGGACGGCGAGTCGGCGGCGGAGGACGGCGTTCCGGCCGGGCGGCGCAAGCGCTGACCCACATCCGCACCCGCAGTAGTTGCACGCGCATGTTCTAGAATCTGCGTCGGCACCGATCCGAAACGTCCGCAACCGCGGATCCACGCCGTGCTCCCGATTCCGTCCACGCGGCGAGCCCATCGAACCGGACGGCTTCCGGCCCCGTGCCCTCGGACCTAGGGTGATCGGCATCGGCATCACCGGCTCAGGCAGTTGGGGGAGTGTGCCCATGGCGAGGATCGAAGTCACCGTCGACGGCGTCCGTTACCACGACGAGGTGGAACCGCGGCTGCTGCTCGTGCACTACCTCCGCGAACGGTTGGGAAAGGTGGGCACCCCCATCGGGTGCGACACCTCCAACTGCGGCGCCTGCACGGTGCACGTCGACGGGGTCAGTGTGAAGTCGTGCACCATGCTGGCGGTGCAGGCCGACGGCACGCAGATCACCACGATCGAAGGGCTGGCCCAGAACGGCCAGCTGCACCCGGTACAGCAGGCCTTCCACGACAACCACGCCCTGCAGTGCGGCTTCTGCACGCCGGGCATGATCATGGCCTCGGTCGACCTGCTCCAGCACAACCCGTCGCCCAGCGACGAGGAGATCCGGCACGGCCTGGAGGGCAACCTCTGCCGGTGCACCGGCTACCAGAACATCGTCCGCGCGGTCCGCCAGGCCGCCGAGAAGAGCGCGGAGGTGACGGCGTGACCGAGGAACTCGACGCCGGCCTCGTCGCCGAGCAGGTCGAAGAGCACCCCGAGGCGATCGACCAGCCGGACCCCACCAGGCACATCGGCCGGCCGCTGAAGCGCAAGGAAGACCGGCGGCTGATCACCGGCCGCACCCGGTGGACCGACAACATCCAGCTGCCCGGCCTGATGCACATGGCGATCGTCCGCAGCCCGGTCGCGCACGCCCGGATCAACCGGGTCGACGTCAGCGCCGCGCTCGACCGGCCCGGCGTGATCGCCGCGTTCAGCGCCGCCGACCTCGGCGACGCGCTCGGCACGCTGCCCTGCGCCTGGCCGGTGACGGCGGACATGGTCCACCCCGACCACCACCCGCTGGCCATCGACGAGGTCAGGCACGTCGGCGAGGCGGTCGCGGTCGTCGTGGCCACCGACCGCTACGCGGCGGCCGACGCGACGGAGGCCGTCGAGGTCGACTACGAGCCGCTGCCGGCCGTGACCGACATGGAGGAGGCGCTCAAGGACGAGGTGCTCGTCCACGCCGACAAGGGCACCAACAAGACCTACCTGTGGCCGTTCGACGGCGGCGACTACGACGCGGCCAGGGCGCAGGCCGAGGCCGAGGGCGGCATCGTGTTCAAGCGCCGCTACATCCAGCAGCGGCTGATCCCGGCCGCGATGGAGCCGCGCTCGGTGGTCGTCGAGCCGCTCACCGAGGGCGACGAGTACACGGTCTACTCGGCCACCCAGATCCCGCACATCCTGCGGCTGATGCTGGCGCTCACCTGCGGCATCCCCGAGCAGCAGATCCGGGTCATCGCCCCGGACGTCGGCGGCGGCTTCGGCTCGAAGCTCAACGTGTACGCCGAGGAGGTCATCGCGCTGGTGGTGGCCCGCAAGCTGGGCCGCCCGGTGAAGTGGACCGAGTCGCGCAGCGAGGGCTTCCAGGCCACGATCCACGGCCGCGACCAGATCCAGGACATCGAGGTCGCCGCGACCCGGGACGGCCGGATCCTCGGGCTCTCGGTCGACCTCAAGGCCGACATGGGCGCCTACCTGCAGCTGGTGACACCGGGCATCCCGGTGCTCGGCGCGTTCATGTTCAACGCGATCTACAAGATGGACGCCTACCGGTTCCGCTGCACCGGCGTGTTCACGACCAAGACGCCGACCGACGCCTACCGCGGCGCCGGCCGGCCGGAGGCGACCTACGCGATCGAGCGGATCATGTCCGACCTCGCGTACGAGCTCGGCATCGACCCGCTCGAGCTGCGCCGGCGCAACTGGATCAAGCACGAGGAGTTCCCGTACACCACGATCGCGGGGCTGACCTACGACAGCGGCAACTACGAGGCCGCCACCGCGCGGGCGCTCGAGCTGTTCGGCTACGACGAGCTGCGCCGCGAGCAGCAGGAGCGGCGGGACCGCAACGACCCGGTGCAGCTCGGCATCGGCATCTCGACGTTCACCGAGATGTGCGGGCTCGCGCCGTCCCGGGTGCTCGGCTCGCTCTCGTACGGGGCCGGCGGCTGGGAGGCCGCCAGCATCCGGATGCTGCCGTCCGGCAAGGTCGAGGTCGTCACCGGCACCACGCCGCACGGCCAGGGCCACCTGACCGCGTGGAGCCAGATCGCCGCGGACGCGCTCGGCGTGCCGTTCGAGGACGTCAACGTGATCTTCGGTGACACGCAGTCCTCCCCGGTGGGCATGGACACGTACGGGTCGCGCAGCCTGGTCGTCGGCGGCGTCGCGGTGCACCTGGCCGCGCGCAAGGTCGTCGACAAGGCCCGCAAGGTCGCCGCGCACCTGCTCGAGGCCGCCGAGGGCGACGTCGAGTTCAGCGGCGGCACGTTCTCGGTCAAGGGCTCCCCGGACGCGAAGACCACCATCCAGGAGGTCTCGCTGGCCACGTTCGCCGCGCACAACCTGCCCGACGGCATGGAGCCGACGATCAACGCCGACGCGGTGCTCGACCCGGAGAACTTCTCCTTCCCGCACGGCACCCACCTGTGCGCGGTCGAGGTCGACACCGAGACCGGCCGGCCGACCATCCGCAAGTACGTGGCGGTCGACGACATCGGCAACGTGATCAACCCGCTGATCGTCGAGGGCCAGGTGCACGGCGGGCTCGCCCAGGGCATCGCCCAGGCGCTGTACGAGGAGGCGGTCTACGACGCCGACGCCAACCTGGTGACCGGCACGATGGTGGACTACCTGGTCCCGTCCGCGGCGGACCTGCCGGAGTTCACCACCGACCGGACCGAGACCCCGTCGACGACCAACCCGCTCGGGGTCAAGGGCGTCGGCGAGGCCGGCACGATCGCGTCCACGCCGGCCGTGGTCGGCGCGGTCGTCGACGCGGTGCACCACCTCGGCGTCCAGGAGATCCGGATGCCCACCACGCCGGAACGGGTCTGGCGCGCGATCAACAACTCGGGCTCCGACGGAGGCAGCCGCGCCGCCGAGGGCACCATCGCGTACGGCGGCCCGCAGACCTCGACGACGGCCGGAGGTGCCGAGTGATCCCCCCGGAGTTCGACTACCTGCGGCCGCACTCGGTCGACGCGGCGGTCACCGAGCTCGGTCGGGCCGGTGAGGACGCGAAGGTGCTGGCCGGCGGGCAGAGCCTGCTGCCGCTGCTGCGGCTGCGGCTGGCATATCCGACCGTGCTGGTCGACCTCGGCGGTGTCGGTGAGCTGCGCGGCGTCCGGCGGGACGGCGACGAGCTGGTGATCGGCTCGATGACCACCCACCACGAGGTGATGCACGACCCGCTGGTCGCCGAGCACTGCCCGCTGCTGGCCCAGGCCACCAGCACGGTGGCCGACCCGGCGGTACGGCACCGGGGCACCTTCGGCGGCGCGCTCTCGCACGCCGACCCGGCCGGCGACCTGCCGGCGGTGGCGGCCGCGCTGGACGCGACGTTCGTCATCGAGGGCCCGAACGGGCGCCGCTCGGTGCCGGCGGCCGAGTTCTTCTCCGACTACCTGGAGACGGCCGTGCAGCCCGGCGAGGTGCTGGTCGAGGTGCGGGTGCCGGTGCTCGGTCCCGGCTGGGGCAGCGCGTACGAGAAGTTCAACCGGGTCGCCCAGGCGTGGGCGGTCGTCGGCGTGGCCGCGCTGGTCCGCACCGAGGGCGGCTCGATCGCCGAGGCCAGGATCGGGCTGACCAACATGGGCCCGACCCCGGTCCGGGCCACCGCCTGCGAGCAGGCGCTCGCCGGCGTCTCCACCCGGAACGGCGGCATCGGCCAGGCCACCGACCTGGCCGCCGACGGCACCGAGCCACCGTCCGACCTGTCCGCGCAGGCCGACTACCGGCAGCACCTGGCCAGGGTGCTGAGCCGGCGCGCGGTGCAGAAGGCGGTCGCCGCAACCTGACCGCAGACAACCGCACGATCCGTGGCCGCCTCGAAACCGGGGCGGCCACGGCGCAGTATGGGTGGGTACCGGTGCCTCGGTACCCGGGCGAGGGAGGGCGATTGGACGGGCGTGGTCTGCTGCCGGTCGGCGTGGAGTCACCGGCGGACCTGGTGGGCCGGCTCGCCGAGGTCGGCTACCTGGCGGACGAGGGCCTGGCCACCGCCGCATACCTGGGGCTGCGGCTGCACCGGCCGCTGTTCTGCGAGGGTGAGGCCGGCGTCGGCAAGACCGAGCTCGCCAAGGCGCTGGCCAGCGTGCTCGACGCGCCGCTGATCCGGCTGCAGTGCTACGAGGGCATCGAGGCGTCCCAGGCGCTCTACGACTGGGACTTCCCCCGCCAGCTGCTGCACCTGCGGACGGCGGAGGCGGCGGCGGACTTCGACCCGACCGCGGTCGAGCAGGAGCTGTGGTCGCGCCGGTTCCTGGTCGCCCGGCCGCTGCTGCAGGCGCTGGAGACCAGCCCGTCGGTGCTGCTGGTGGACGAGGTCGACCGGGCCGACGACGAGTTCGAGGCGTTCCTGCTCGAGGTGCTGTCCGACTTCTCGGTCACCGTGCCGGAGCTGGGCACACTGCGGGCCGAGGTCCCGCCGGCCGTCGTCGTCACGTCAAACCGGACGCGCGACGTGCACGACGCGCTCAAGCGCCGCTGCTACTACCACTGGCTGGAGCACCCGGAGTTCGACCGCGAGGTCGCCATCGTCCGGCTGCGGGTGCCGGAGGCGTCGGCCCGGCTGTGCGCGGAGGTCACCGCGGCCGCCCACGCGCTGCGCGACGCCGACCTGCTCAAGCCGCCGGGGATCGCGGAGACCGTGGACTGGGCGCAGGCGCTGGCGGCCCTGGGCGCGCCCGGGCTCGACCCCGGGCTGGCGGCCGCCACCCTCGGCGCGGTGGTGAAGTATCGCGAGGACGTCGAGCGGGTGCGGTCCCTCGACGTCGGCGCCCTGCTCACCCGGGCGGTGATGGGCGCGTGAGCGGCCCGGCCGGCGACCGGCCGGCGGCGCCCGCCGCCCGGCTGGTCTCGGCCGGTGCCGGCTCGGCCCCGACCGCCGGTCACGCCGACGGGGTCGGCGACCCGGTGCGGGTGATGGTGGGCCTCGGCCGGGCGCTCGACTCGGCCGGGTTGCGGGTCGGGCCGGACCGGGTCGCCGAGGCGGTCCGGGCGGCGGTGGCGCTCGACCCGACCCGGCGTACCGACCTCTACTGGGCCGGCCGGCTCACGCTCTGCGCCAACCCTGACGACCTGCCCAAGTACGACGCGGTGTTCGCCGCGCTCACCGCCGGCGACGTGCCCCGGCTGCGGCCGCGCCCGCAGCACCTGGTCCGGGCCGTGCCGGTCACGCTGGCCGTCCCGGACGCCGGCGGCTCCGACGACGAGGAGACCGAGGCGGGCGCCGACACCGTGCTGCGGGCGGCGGCGAGCACGGTCGAGACGCTCCGGCACAAGGACGTGACCACGCTGGGTGCCGCCGAGCGGGCCCGGCTCGACCAGGCGCTGGCCGCGCTGTCGCTGCCCGGCGAGTCCCGCCCCTCCCGGCGCCGCCGGCCGTCGCCGCACCCCGGCGCCGTCGACCCCCGCCGAACCGTCCGGGCGCTGCTGCGCTCCGGCGGCGAGCCCGTCCGGCCGCGCTGGACCCGCCGGTCGGTCCGGCCCCGGCCGGTGGTGCTGCTGGTCGACGTCAGCGGCTCGATGAGCGGATACGCCGACGTGCTGCTGCGGTTCGCGCACGCGGCCACCCGCCGCCGCGGCGTCCGCACCGAGGTGTTCACCCTCGGCACCCGGCTGACCAGGGTGACCAGGGAGATGGCCGGGCCTGACCCGGAGCGGGCGATGGGTGCGGTCGCCGCCGCCGTGCCGGACTGGTCCGGCGGCACCCGGCTCGGCGTGCTGCTGCGGGAGTTCCTGGACCGCTGGGGCCAGCGCGGGGTGGCCCGCGGCGCGGTCGTCGTGATCATGTCCGACGGCTGGGAGCGGGACGACCCGGCGCTGCTCGGGGCACAGATGCGCAGGCTCGCGTTGTTGGCCCGCCGGGTGGTCTGGTGCAACCCGCGGGCCGGCCGGGCCGGCTTCGCACCGCTGGCCGGGGGCCTGGCCGCGGCATTGCCGTACGTGGACGACTTCGTCTCCGGGCACAGCCTGGCGGCGCTGGAACAGCTGGCGAGGATCGTCGCCGGGGTGGAGGTGCGCGGTGCGTGACGTTCTCGGTTCGCTGCGGTCCTGGTATGACGCGGGGCAGCCGTTCGCGCTGGCTACGGTCGTCGGGACCTCGAAGAGCGCGCCCCGGGCGCCGGGCGCGGCGATGGCGGTCGAGCCGGGCGGCGAGGTGGCCGGCAGCGTCTCCGGCGGCTGCGTCGAGGGCGCGGTCTACGACCTGGCCCAGGACGTGCTCGGTGGCGAGCCGCCGGTGCTGCAGACCTACGGCTATTCCGACTCGGACGCGTTCGCGGTCGGGCTGACCTGCGGTGGGTCGGTGTCGGTGTTCGTGCAGGCCGTCTCGGCCGCCGACCACCCGCAGGTCGGCGAGGTGCTCGCGTCGATCGAGGCCGAGCAGCCGGTGGCACTGGCCACGGTGATCTCCGGGCTCGGGGACGTCGGCGCGCGGATGGCGGTCTGGCCGGACCGGGTCAGCGGCTCGCTCGGGGTCGAAGGGCTCGACGCCGCGGTCACCGACGACGCGCGCGGGATGCTCGCCCAGGGCGCCACCGGGCAGCGGCACTACGGCCCGGCCGGCGAGCGGCGCCGGGACGAGGTCACCGTGTTCGTCGAGGCGTACGCGCCGCCGCCGCGGATGCTGGTCTTCGGCGCGATCGACTTCGCCGCCGCGGTGGCCCGGATCGGCTCGTTCCTCGGCTACCGGGTGACCGTCTGCGACGCGCGCGCGGTGTTCGCCACCGCCCGCCGCTTCCCGGACGCCGACGAGGTGGTCGTCGAGTGGCCGCACCGCTACCTCGCCCACGAGCTCGCCCGCCAGCAGGTCGACGAGCGCACGGTGATCTGCGTGCTCACCCACGACCCGAAGTTCGACGTGCCGCTGCTGGAGGTCGCGCTGCGCACGCCGGCCTGGTACGTGGGTGCGATGGGCTCCCGCAACACGCACGAGGACCGGCTCGACCGGCTGCGCGAGGCCGGCATGACCGAGGCCGAGCTGGCCCGGCTGCGCTCGCCGATCGGGCTCGACCTCGGCGCCCGCACGCCGGAGGAGACCGCGGTGGCGGTGGCGGCGGAGATCGTCGCCGGCCGCTGGGGCGGCACCGGCGTGCCGCTCGGCCAGACCGAGGGCGCCATCCACCGGGCCGCGCGCGCCACCGCATGAGGGTCGCCGGCCTGGTGCTCGCGGCCGGCGGTGGCAGCCGGTACGGGTCGCCGAAGGCGCTGGTCCAACTGCGCGGCCGGCTGCTGGTCGAGCGGGCGGCCGATCTGCTCGCCGCCGGTGGCTGCGACCCGGTCGTCGTCGTGCTCGGCGCCGCGGCGGACCAGGTGCTGGCGGCCGCGCGGCTGCCGCGGACCGGCGTGCGCACCGTGGTCAACCCGGACTGGCCGACCGGGATGGGCTCGTCGCTGCGGGTCGGTCTGGCGGCGGTGCCGGCCGAGGCCGAGGCCGTCGTGGTCACGCTCGTCGACACCCCCGGGCTCGGCCCGGAGTCGGTGCGCCGGCTGGTGGCCGGCGGCGGCCCGGACGGCGCCGCGCAGGCCACGTACGGGGGCCGGCGTGGCCACCCGGTGCTGCTCGGTCGTACGGTGATCACCGAGGTGGCGGCCGCCGCGACCGGCGATCGCGGTGCCGGCCCGTGGTTGGCCGCCCACCCCGAGCGGGTGCGGCTCGTCCCGTGTGACGGCACCGGCGACCCGCGAGACGTCGACGTGCCGGATGATCTCGCCGCAGTGGTGGCGGGGGAGGAGTAGCTATGCGCCTCGACCACGAGTTCACCGTTCCGGTGCCGGCCGCCCAGGCGTGGCCCGTGCTGCTGGACATCGACCGGATCGCGCCCTGCATGCCCGGCGCGACGATCACCAAGGTCGAGGGCGACGACTTCGAGGGCACGGTCAAGGTGAAGGTCGGCCCGATCACGGTCACCTACGGCGGGACCGCGAGCTTCCTGGAAAAGGACGAGGCGCAGCGGATCGCGGTGATCGAGGCGCGCGGCAAGGAGACCCGCGGCTCCGGCACGGCCAACGCCCGCATCACCGCGCAGCTGTTCGACAACGGCGACGACTCGACCAGGGTCGCGGTGGTCACCGACCTGTCGATCACCGGCAAGCCGGCCCAGTTCGGCCGCGGGGTGATGAACGACATCGGCAACAAGCTGCTCGGCCAGTTCGCCGACTGCCTGGCCGGCGAGCTCGGCGGCACCTCGATGGCCGCGCCGGCGCCGGCGCCGGCCGGGGCGGAGCCGGCCTCGGCCGAGTCCGGCGTGCCCGCGCAGAGCCAGGCCGAGGCGGCCTCCGCCAACCCGGACAGCGCCAGCGCGACCGAGTCGAGCGCCGCGGCCGGGTCGCGCCCGGCGCCGGCTTCGGTGCTGGACGCGCCGCCGCGGGAGGCCGAGGCGATCGACCTGGTGAAGGCGGCCGGCGGCGCGGTGGCCAAGCGGGTGGGGCCGGTGATCGGGGCGCTCGCCCTGCTCGCGGTGCTGTTCGTGGTGCTGCGCCGGCGCCGGTGAGGCACCTGTCACATCCGTAACGTCGCGGTCGTCCGGCAGGTGCCTGCTGGTGCCTGTCCCGGCTAGACTTTGGTCGTTCCTTGGGCCGACGTCGTCCCTGCGCGCACCACCACAGTTGCAGACGACGGGAGCCGCCCGTGATGCCGTTCTCCGCGCTTCCGGCCGCCCAGGGCCTCTACGACCCGCAGTCCGAGCGGGATGCCTGCGGCCTCGCCATGGTCGCCGACCTGCGCGGTCGTCCCACCCACGGCACGGTGACGCAGGCTCTGGCGGCCCTGCACAACCTGCGCCACCGTGGCGCGGCCGGCGCCGAACCCAGCTCCGGCGACGGGTCCGGGCTGCTCATGCAGGTGCCCGACGCGTTCTACCGGGCGGTGGCGGGCGTCCGGTTGCCGGCGCCGGGGGAGTACGCGACCGGCATCGCGTTCGTGCCCACGGACGAGGGCGCGGCCGAGCGGGTGGCGCAGATCGCCGCGGAGCTCGCCGCCGAGGAGCGACTGTCGGTCCTCGGCTGGCGGGAGGTGCCGACCGACCCGACCGGCGTCGGCCCGACCGCGCGCTCGGTGATGCCCCGGTTCCGGCAGCCGTTCCTGGCCCCGACCACTCCGCTGACCGGTCCGCTCGACCTGGAGCGGCGCGCGTTCTGCCTGCGCAAGCGGCTGGAGCGGCGTACCGCCGCCGAAGGGTGTGCGGTCTACCTGCCCTCGCTGTCCGCCCGCACGGTGGTCTACAAGGGGATGCTCACCACCGACCAGCTGGTGACGTTCTTCCCTGACCTGCACGACGAGCGGACCGCGACCGCGATGGCGCTGGTGCACAGCCGGTTCTCGACCAACACGTTCCCGTCCTGGCCGCTGGCCCACCCGTTCCGCTACATCGCGCACAACGGCGAGATCAACACGATCAAGGGCAACCGCAACTGGATGCGGGCCCGGGAGGCGCTGCTGGAGACCGACGTCTTCGGCGAGCTTGCGGAGCCGAGGCGGCGACCTGTCCCGGCTGCTGCCCGTGTGCACCGACGGCGCGTCCGACTCGGCGTCCTTCGACGAGGTGCTCGAGCTGCTGCACCTGTCCGGCCGCAGCCTGCCGCACGCGGTGCTGATGATGATCCCGGAGGCGTGGGAGAACAACACCGAGATGGACCCGTGCCGGCGCGGGTTCTACGAGTTCCACGCCAGCCTGATGGAGCCGTGGGACGGCCCGGCCGGCGTCGCGTTCACCGACGGCACGCTGGTCGGAGCGGTGCTCGACCGCAACGGGCTGCGGCCGGCCCGGTGGTGGCGCACCGCCGACGACCGGGTGATCCTCGCCAGTGAGGCCGGCGTGCTCGACGTCGACCCGGCCGAGGTCGTGGCCAAGGGCCGGCTGCGGCCGGGCCGGATGTTCCTCGTCGACACCGCCGCCGGCCGGATCGTCGAGGACGACGAGATCAAGAACAAGCTGGCCGCGGCCGAGCCGTACCGGCACTGGGTGGCGGCCGGCATGGTCACGCTGGCCGAGCTGCCGCCCCGGGACTACCCGCACCCGCGGCACGAGGACACCCTGCGCCGGCAGCAGATCTTCGGCTACACCGAGGAGGAGCTGCGGGTGCTGCTGGAGCCGATGGCGGCCACCGGCGCCGAGGCCACCGGCTCGATGGGCACCGACACCCCGGTCGCCGTGCTCTCGCAGCGGCCGCGGCTGCTCTACGACTACTTCAGCCAGCTGTTCGCCCAGGTCACCAACCCGCCGCTGGACGCGATCAGGGAGGAGCTGGTGACCTCCCTGGCCTCCACGATCGGGCCGGACGTCAACCTGCTGGCCGAGGTGCCGGAGGCGGCGAACAAGATCGTGCTGCCGTTCCCGGTGCTGGCCAACGACGAGCTGGCCAAGGTCGCCGCCGGCACCCCGACCCTGCCCGCGGTCACCGTCCGGGGCCTGTACGAGGTGGACGGCGGCGGTGCCGCGCTGGCCCAGGCGATCACCAGGGTGCGGGCCGAGGTGGTCGCGGCGATCGAGGGCGGGGCCCGGATCGTGCTGCTCACCGACCGCGGCAGCGACGCGGCACACGCGCCGATCCCGTCGCTGCTGCTGACCGCGGCGGTGCACCACCACCTGGTCCGGGAGCGGCTGCGCACCAAGGTCGGCCTGGTCGTGGAGACCGGCGACTGCCGCGAGGTGCACCACGCCGCGCTGCTGATCGGCTACGGCGCCGGCGCGATCAACCCCTACCTGGCGATGGAGACGGTCGAGCAGCTGTTCACCGCCGGCCGGCTGCCCGGGGTCGCCGACCCGGCCGCCGCGGCCCGCAACCTGGTCCGGGCGCTGGGCAAGGGCGTGCTCAAGGTGATGTCGAAGATGGGCATCTCCACGGTCGCCTCGTACACGGGTGCGCAGGTGTTCGAGGCGCTCGGGCTGAGCGAGCAGGTGGTCGACGACTACTTCACCGGCACCTCGTCCCGGCTCGGCGGGGTCGGGCTGGACGTGCTGGCCGAGGAGGTGGCGGTCCGGCACCGGCTCGCCTACCCGCGCAACCCGGCCGAGCGGGCGCATCGCGGCCTGGAGACCGGCGGCGAGTACCAGTGGCGGCGCGAGGGCGAGGTGCACCTGTTCAACCCGGAGACGGTGTTCCTGCTGCAGCACGCCACCCGGTCCCGGCGGTACGAGGTGTTCCGCCGCTACACCCAGCAGGTCGACGCGCTCTCGGCGGAGGCGGCGACGCTGCGCGGGCTGTTCCGGCTGCGCCGGGACGCCCGGCCGTCGATCCCGGTCGAGGAGGTCGAGCCGGTCTCGTCGATCGTGCGCCGGTTCTCCACCGGCGCCATGTCGTACGGGTCGATCTCGATCGAGGCGCACGAGACGCTGGCGGTCGCGATGAACACGCTCGGCGGCCGGTCCAACTCCGGCGAGGGCGGCGAGGACCCCGACCGGCTGCGCGACCCGCTGCGGCGCTCCGCGGTCAAGCAGGTGGCCAGCGGCCGGTTCGGCGTGACCAGCGACTACCTGGCCTCGGCCGACGACATCCAGATCAAGATGGCGCAGGGCGCGAAGCCGGGCGAGGGCGGCCAGCTGCCCGGCTCGAAGGTCTACCCGTGGATCGCGAAGACCCGGCACTCCACCCCTGGCGTCGGGCTGATCAGCCCGCCGCCGCACCACGACATCTACTCGATCGAGGATCTGGCCCAGCTGATCCACGACCTGAAGAACGCGAACTCCGAGGCCAGGGTGCACGTCAAGCTGGTCGCCGAGGTCGGCGTCGGCACGGTCGCGGCCGGCGTGTCCAAGGCGCACGCCGACGTCGTGCTCATCTCCGGGCACGACGGCGGCACCGGCGCGGCCCCGCTGACCTCGCTCAAGCACGCCGGCATGCCGTGGGAGCTCGGGCTGGCCGAGGCGCAGCAGACGCTGCTGCTCAACGGTCTGCGGGACCGGATCACCGTGCAGGTCGACGGGCAGATGAAGACCGGCCGGGACGTCGTGGTGGCCGCGCTGCTCGGCGCCGAGGAGTACGGTTTCGCGACCGCGCCGCTGGTCGTCTCCGGCTGCGTGATGATGCGGGTCTGTCACCTGGACACGTGTCCGGTCGGCGTGGCGACCCAGAACCCGGAGCTGCGCAAGCGTTTCACCGGCAAGCCCGAGTTCGTGGTGACGTTCTTCGAGTACGTCGCCGAGGAGGTCCGCGAGCTGCTGGCCGAGTTGGGTTTCCGGTCGCTGGACGAGGCCATCGGGCACGCCGAGCTGCTGGACACCGCGCCGGCCGTCGACCACTGGAAGGCGGCCGGGCTCGACCTTGCCCCGCTGCTGGAGGTGCCGCGGCTGCCGGCCGGCGCGGCCCGGCGGCGGATGCGCGGTCAGGAGCACGGGCTGGACGAGGCGCTGGACAACACGCTGATCCAGCTCTGCGAGGGCGCGCTGATGGACGCCTCGCCGGTGACGCTGGAGCTGCCGGTCCGCAACGTGAACCGGACCGTCGGCACGATGCTCGGCTCGCTGGTCACCCGGCGGTTCGGGGCGGCCGGGCTGCCGGACGACACGATCGACCTCACCTTCACCGGCTCGGCCGGCCAGTCGTTCGGAGCGTTCCTGCCCCGCGGCATCACGCTGCGGCTGCACGGCGACGCCAACGACCACGTCGGCAAGGGCCTCTCCGGCGGCCGGATCGTGGTCCGGCCCGACCCGGCGGCACCGTTCGTGGCGGAGCACAACGTGGTCGCCGGCAACGTGCTGGCGTACGGGGCGACGTCCGGGGAGCTGTTCGTGCGCGGCGTCGTGGGGGAGCGGTTCTGCGTCCGCAACTCCGGGGCGACCGCGGTCGTCGAGGGCGTCGGCGACCACGCCTGCGAGTACATGACCGGCGGGCAGGTGGTGATCCTCGGCGGGCACGGGCGCAACCTGGCGGCCGGCATGTCCGGCGGGCTGGCGTACGTGCTGGACCTCGACCCGCGGCGGGTCAACCCGGCGATGGTCGACCTCGAGCCGGTGTCCGCCGACGACGCCGACCGGCTGCGGGAGACGGTGGCCCGGCACGCGCAGCTGACCGGGTCCACGGTGGCGGAGCGGCTGCTGGCCGACTGGGACGGCGCGCTGTGCCGGTTCACCGCGGTCGTGCCGCGCGACTACAAGCGGGTGCTGGAGGCGACCCGGCGGGCCGAGCAGGACGGGCGGCCGGTCGACGAGGCGATCATGGAGGCGGCGCGGGGGTAGCGGCTGCGGTCACGCGGCTGGGGCCAGGCGCTGCAGCAGGGTCCAGAGCGCCTCGACGTGCCGGCGCTCGGTGAACGTCCCCCCGATCGACACCCGCAGCACGTACCGGCCGTGCGCCCGGGTGTGCGACAGGTAGGCCTCGCCCGACTCGTTGACCGCCCGCAGCAGCGCCTCCGAGGCCTCGTCACCGGCGACCAGGCGTAGGCAGACCAGGCCGAGCGGGTGCGGCGCCACCACCTCGAACCGCGGGTCGGCGCGGGCCCAGGACGCCAGCTCCTGGGCGAGCGCGACGCAGGTGCGGATGTGCTCGCGCAGCCCCTGCGCGCCGTACCAGCGCAGCACCGCCCACAGCTTGAGCGCCCGGAACCGGCGGCCGAGCGGGATCTGCCAGTCCCGGTAGTCGATGACCGCGCCGGATTCGGTCGGCGCGTTGCGGAGGAACTCCGGCAGCACCGAGAGCGCGCCGACCAGCGCGTCCCGGTCGGCGACCCAGAACGCGTCGCAGTCGAAGTTGGTCAGCAGCCACTTGTGCGGGTTGGTGGCGTACGAGTCGGCGAGCTCGAGGCCGTCGTTCAGCCAGCGGAGCTCGGGGCAGACCGCGGCCACCCCTGCGTATGCGGCGTCGACGTGCAGCCAGATTCCCTCGGCCCGGCAGAGTTCGCCGAGCGCGCGGACCGGGTCGATCGCGGTGGTCGAGGTGGTGCCGACGGTGGCGAGCACGAACAGCGGCGTGACGCCGGCGGCCCGGTCGGCGGCGACCGCGGCCCGCAGCGAGCCGGCGGTCACCGACAACGAGGACGGGTCGACGTCGAGCACCCGGATCGCGGCGTCGCCGAGCCCGGCGATGCGGACCGCCTTCTCGCCGGCGGAGTGCGACTCGGGGGAGAGGTAGACCGCGTACCGGTCGCGGATCCCATCGGTACGCACCGTGCCGCCGGAGACCTTGTGCAGCGCGGCGACCAGGGCGCAGAGCACGGAGCTGGACGCGGTGTCCTGGATGACGCCGGAGCCGAGGAACCGCTCCGGCAGGCCGAGCAGCTTTGCCAGCCAGTCCATCACGACGGTCTCGACCTCGGTCACCGCCGGCGAGGTCGCCCAGAGCATCCCCTGCACGGCCAGTCCCGAGCTCAGCAGATCCCCGAGCACCGCCGGCCCGGACGCGTTGGCCGGGAAGTACGCGTAGAACGAGGGATGCTGCCAGTGCGTGATCCCCGGCATGACGACCCGCTCCATGTCGGCCAGGACGGCGGAGAAGGGTTCGCCCTGCTCGGGCGCTGTCGACGGCAGCAGGGCGGCGACGTCCCCGGGCTTGACGCGCGCGCCGACCGGACGCGACTCGATGTTCTCCCAGTAGTCGGCGATCCAGTCCACGACCTGCCGCCCGTACTCCCGGAACTCGTCCGGGGTCATGTGCGTCACGCACCCATCCTGCCAAGAACGTTCCACCGACTCGGCTCCTCGTGGCACGCGCGGAGCCCCGCCGTCCCACTCGCCCCGCACGGGCTCCCCGACCGGCACCGCACGCACGGCGACGAGGTCCGGGGGCTCCGGCCCCGACCCGCGCCGCACGCACGGCGACGAGGTCCGGGCGGCTCGGGCCGGCACCGCCCGGGCGGCGACGAGGTCCAGGGCCTCCGGCCCCGACCGGCGCCGCACGGACGGTGACGAGGTCCGGGGGCTCCGGCCCCGACCCGCGCCGCACGTACGGCGACGAGCTTCGGAGGGGCTCGGGCCGGCACCGCACGCATGGTGACGAGCTTCGGGGGCTCGGTCCGGCACCGCACGCATGGTGACGAGGTTCGGGGGGGCCTCGGCCCCGGGGCCGGCGCCGCACGTATGGTGACGAGGTCCGGGGGCCCCCGACCGGCACCGCACGCACGGCGACGTACCGGAACGCGGGGGTGCCGGGGGGCTCGGCCCCCCGGCCAGCATGCACCCCGACCCGGCGAGCGCGTTCCGCGAGCACGCCTCGCCGGAGGGGTGCCGGGAGCGGGACTCGAACCCGCAAGCCCTTTCGGGCAGATGCTTTTGAGGCACCCGTGTATGCCGATTCCACCATCCCGGCTCGGCGCGCACCCGGAGTCTAGCCAGGTACGCTGCGGTCTCCGGCTCGCGACGACGCGTGTCCGCACCACGCCTTGGAGTGCCCGTGTCCGATGCGCCACCCCGCCGCGTCCTCATCGCCGAGGACGAGGCGCTGATCCGCCTCGACCTGAAGGAGATGCTCGAGGAGGAGGGCTATGCCGTGGTCGGCGAGGCGGGCGACGGTGAGCAGGCCATTGCGCTGGCCGACTCGCTGCGCCCGGACCTGGTCATCCTCGACGTCAAGATGCCGAAGGTGGACGGGATCGCGGCGGCCGAACGGATCGCCGGTGACCGGATCGCCCCGGTGGTGATCCTCACCGCGTTCGGCCAGCGTGATCTGGTCGAACGTGCCCGCGAGGCCGGCGCGATGGCCTACCTGGTCAAGCCGTTCCAGAAGAAGGACCTGGTGCCGACGATCGAGATGGCGACGTCCCGGTTCGCCGAGATCGTCGCGCTCGAGCAGGAGGTCGGTGGGCTGCAGGAGCGGTTGGAGGCACGCAAGACGGTCGAACGGGCCAAGGGCGTGCTGATGACCGAGCACGGCATGACCGAGCCGGAGGCGTTCCGCTGGATCCAGCGGACGGCGATGGACCGGCGCACGACGATGCGGGCGGTGGCGGAGGCGGTGCTCGCGGCCGGCTTCGACCTGACCGCCGACTCGGGGCGCTGATTCGGCCCCTAGCCTGGGCAAATGCCGGGCAAAGGACAGTTGGGACGATCGCCCGCGGCGTGTCGGCGGGTTTCGGCGCGTCGCGGTTCAGTTACGACTTGGCGCACGGGTGACCGAGCGCACAGAACCGTGCGCTATCTTCGCCGGGATCGCCTACCCCGGCCGTCCGGGCCGGCTGCAGGCGTGACATACCCAGTTTCCACGGAGGTAACTCGTGCGGCGTGCGTACTCCCGGGGTCTGGTGGCCGCAGCGGCTGCCTCGGCCCTCGTGCTTTCCGCCTGCGGCGGCGGCAATGACAACGGCGGCAGCTCGGGCGGCGGCGGCTCGTCCGGCGGCGGCTCGGTGACGATCGGCTTCTTCGGCGCTCAGACCGGTCCCAACGCCCAGCTCGGCATCAACATCTCCAACGGCGTCGAGCTGGCTATCGAGCAGCACAACGCGAAGTCCGGCGTCACCCAGGTCAAGCTGATCAAGTACGACACCCAGGGCGACCCGGCGCAGGCTACCAACCAGGCCAAGAAGGCGGTCTCCGACAAGGTCGCCGCGATCATCGGCCCGGCATTCTCCGGTGAGTCCAAGACGGCCGACCCGATCTTCGAAGAGGCCGGCATCCCGAACGTCTCGCCGTCGGCCACCGCCGTCGCGCTCGGCCAGAACGGCTGGAAGTTCTGGCACCGCGTCCTGGCCAACGACGACGTGCAGGGCCCCGGCGACGCCGACTTCATCGCCAAGACCCTGAACGCGAAGACCGTCGCGGTCATCGACGACCAGAGCGAGTACGGCAAGGGCCTCGGCGACGCGGTCCGCAAGCAGCTGGCGACCGACGGCGTCAAGGTCGCGGTCAACGACTCGATCAACCCGGACGCGTCGAGCTTCTCCTCGACGGTCAACAAGGTGAAGCCGGCCAACCCGGACGTCGTGTTCTTCTCCGGCTACTACTCGGCGGCCGGCAAGCTGGTCAAGCAGTTGAAGGACGGCGGCGTGCAGGGCACGTTCATGTCCGGTGACGGCACCCTGGACGCCCAGTTCATCGCCGGTGGCGGCGCTGCGGCCAACGGCGCGTTGCTGAGCTGCACCTGCTCGTCGGCGGTCGGCTCGTCCGACCCGGCCGTGCAGAAGTTCGCGACCGACTACAAGGCCAAGTTCAACGCCGACCCGGCGACCTACTCGGCCGAGGGCTACGACGCGACGAACGCGGTCCTGCAGGCGATCGACGCCGGCAAGACCGACCCGGCGGACATCAACGACTTCGTGACGAAGATCGACTTCAAGGGCGTCTCGAAGCAGATCAAGTTCGCTCCGAACGGCGAGCTCGCCAACGACCTGCTGTTCATCACGGAGGTGAAGGACGGCAAGCTGGCGTTCCTCGGCGACACCACCCAGGCGAAGCCCTCCGCCTGACCGTTCCGAACGCACCAGGGCGGGAGCTGGGACATACTGTCCCGGCTCCCGCTCATCGCGTCCCCAGACATCTCGTGGAGCGGCCTCGTGTGGAATGACTTCACCCAGCAGTTCTGGTCGTCCACCATCGACGGACTGACCAACGGCGCCATCTACGGCCTCGTCGCGATGGGCTACACGCTCGTCTACGGCGTCCTGCGACTGATCAACTTCGCGCACTCCGAAGTCTTCATGATCGGCACCTTCGCCGCTCTCGGCGCGCTGACCCTCTTCGGCATCGACAGTCCGCAGTCCGGCCTGGCGCTGGTCGGCGTGCTGCTCCTGATGACGCTGGTCGCGATGGCCGCCTCCGGCGGCATCGCCGTCGTGCTGGAACGCGTGGCGTACCGACCGCTGCGCAAGCGCGGCGCCTCCCGGCTGGCCGCGCTGATCTCGGCGATCGGCGCTTCGTTCTTCCTGCAGGAGGTCTTCGCGATCTGGCAGGGCCGCGACCAGCTGACCTTCCCGCGGGTGATGAACAAGGACGTCTGGCTCAACATCGGGTCCGGCCAGGTGCGCAACGACAAGGTGCTGGTCATCGTCGCGGCGATCCTGATGATGCTGGCGCTGGACCGGTTCGTGAACACGACCCGACTCGGCCGCGGCATCCGGGCCACCGCGCAGGATCCGGACACCGCCGTACTGATGGGCGTGAACATCGACCGGGTCGTGCTGTCCACGTTCCTGATCGGCGGAATTCTGGCCGGCCTGGCCGCAGCGCTGTACGGGGTGTTCTTCGAGATCACCCAGTACAACGTAGGCTTTCTCCTGGGCATCAAGGCGTTCACCGCCGCGGTGCTCGGCGGCATCGGCAACATCCGCGGCGCGTTGATCGGAGGCCTGGTGCTCGGACTCATCGAGAACTACGGGGCGAGCATCTTCGGCACCCAGTGGCTCGACGTCGTCGCGTTCTCGGTGCTGGTCCTGGTCCTGATGTTCCGGCCGACCGGCATCCTCGGCGAGAATTTGCAGCGGGCACGAGTATGAGCGCGCTGTCCGGTCTCCGTCGCCGGCTACAGGTCCCCGACGTCCTGGGCGTCCTGGGGGTGTGGTGGGACCGCACGCCCTGGTACGGCCGATGGGCGGTCTACCTGCTGCTGATCATCTGTGCGTTCCTCCTGCCGTCGAGCTCGATCGGCTCGTTCATGACGCCGGAGTCCGACTGGGCGAGCGTGCTGTTCTATCCGATCGGCATCTACGTGCTGCTCGCGATCGGCCTCAACGTGGTGGTCGGTCAGGCCGGCCTGCTCGACCTCGGCTACGTCGCGTTCTTCGCCATCGGCGCGTACGCGCTGGCCGTGTTCGCGACGAAGCGAGGGTGGAACTTCTGGGAGATCGTGCCGGCCGGCATCATCATCGCCGCCGCGGCCGGGGCCATCCTCGGCGCACCGACGCTGCGACTGCGCGGCGACTACCTGGCGATCGTGACGCTCGGGTTCGGTGAGATCATCCGCATCACCGCGAACAACCTCAACTACACCGGCGGGCCGCGCGGCATCTCTCAGATCCCGCACCCGCCGTCGTCGCCGAACGTCGAGGTCGGTGGCGTCAAGGTGCTGCGCTACGGCGTGCTCGACGCCCGGCCGTACTACTACCTGCTGCTGGTGGCGATCATCCTGGTGATCATCCTCGTGAAGCGGCTGGAGAAGAGCCGGGTCGGCCGGTCCTGGTCGGCCATCCGGGAGGACGAGGACGCGGCCGAGCTGATGGGCGTGCCGACGTTCAAGTTCAAGATCGTCTCGTTCGTCATGGGCGCGTCGATCGGCGGGCTGGCGGGTGTCATCTTCGCCGCCCAGACCACCTCGATCACCCCGCCCAACTTCCCGTTCATCCTGTCCGCGCTGATCCTCTGCGCGGTGGTGCTGGGCGGGTCAGGCAACCTGCTCGGCGTCATCCTCGGCGCGTTCCTCATCGCCTGGCTGCCCGAGCGGTTCCGCGGGTTCGAGGAATACCGGGTGATGGTGTTCGGTGCCGCGCTGGTGATCATGATGATCGTCCGGCCCGAGGGGCTGCTGCCCAGCCGGCAACGACGGGCGGAGCTGGCCGAGGGCACCGGCGGGATGGGGTCGCTCGGCGGCGAGGTCGGCGCGGTCGCCGGCCAGCGGATCGAGGTCGACGAGGAGCTGGTCTCCGGGCATCCGCCCGAGGTCCTCGCCGGCCGGGACGAGCGGGAGGCGGGAGCGTGACCAGTCTGCTGGAGCTCGCCGGCGTCACGCAGCGGTTCGGCGGCGTGGTGGCGCTCTCGGAGATCGACCTCAGCGTGCCGGAGGGTTCGATCTTCGCGCTCATCGGCCCGAACGGTGCCGGTAAGACCACCGTCTTCAACCTCGTCACCGGCGTCTACGCACCCACCGAGGGGGAGATCCGGTTCGACGGCACGGTGATCTCCGGACGCCGGCGCTACCTGGTGACCAGGGCGGGAATCGCCCGGACGTTCCAGAACATCCGGCTGTTCGACAACATGTCGGCGCTCGAGAACGTCATGGTCGGGGCCGACGCCGGGCACACGACCGGGGTGTTCAGCGCCGCGCTGGGCCTGCCCCGGCACCGCCGGGAGGAACGCGACGGCCGGGCCCGCGGGCAGGAGCTGCTGGAGTTCGTCGGGATCGGGAGGGTGGGCGAGGAGACCGCGAAGAACCTCTCCTACGGCGGCCAGCGCCGGCTGGAGATCGCCCGGGCGCTCGCCACCGACCCGAAGCTGCTGCTGCTCGACGAGCCCGCCGCCGGGCTGAACGCGTCGGAGAAGGTCGGGCTGGCCCAGCTGATCCGCAAGATCAGGGACTCCGGCCGGACCGTCTTCCTCATCGAGCACGACATGAGCATGGTCATGCAGATCAGCGACCGGGTGGCGGTGCTCGACTTCGGCCAGAAGATCTCCGAGGGGGCGCCGGCCGAGGTGCAGAACGACCCCAAGGTCATCGCCGCCTACCTGGGAGAGCCCGCCGATGCTTCTTGAGGTCGAGGACCTGCGGGTCCACTACGGCAAGATCGAGGCGATCCGGGGGATCTCGATCGAGGTCGACGAGGGCGAGATCGTCACGCTCATCGGGGCGAACGGCGCGGGCAAGACGACCACCCTCAAGACGCTGTCGGGCCTTCGCCGGGTCAGCTCCGGTCGGGTGCGGTTCGACGGCAGCGACATCACCGGCGTGGCCGGGCACAAGCGGGTGCTGCTGGGGATCTGCCAGGCGCCGGAGGGTCGCGGGATCTTCCCGGGCATGACGGTGCTGGAGAACCTCGACATGGGGACCTACGCGCGCAAGTCGCCGGACTACGACGGGGACCTCGACCGGGTGTTCACGCTGTTCCCGCGCCTGGCCGAGCGGCGGCGGCAGCCGGGCGGCACGCTGTCCGGCGGCGAGCAGCAGATGCTGGCGATCGGCCGGGCGCTGATGGCGCGGCCGCGGCTGCTGCTGCTCGACGAGCCGTCGATGGGGCTGGCGCCGCTGATCGTGCAGCAGATCTTCCAGATCCTGAAGGAGATCAACGAGTCCGGCACGACGATCCTGCTGGTCGAGCAGAACGCGACGCAGGCGCTGCAGCTCTCGGACCGGGCGTACGTGCTGGAGACCGGCTCGATCGTCAAGTCGGCGCCGGCGGCCGAGCTGCTCGACGACCCGTCCGTGCGCGAGGCCTACCTCGGCGGCGCCGCCGCCCACTGACCCGTCCGGGCTCGGGGATCAGGTGCCGGGGAGGGCGATGTCCTTGCCGATGTCGCCGACGCGGAGGGCCCGGACGATCGACTTCGGCGGCAGGTCGAACCAGAGATCCATCTCCAGCCGCCCCTCGGCCGGGACGGTGGCGATCTTGGGCTGCCGGGCGATGTTCATCGCGTCGTAGTCGGGCTTGTAGGTGGTGCCGTTGGCGTCGACCAGCAGCATCTTCTCGGTGTTGAACGTCCGGAACGTCGACATGCCGTTGTCCAGCGCCACCCGCACCCGCTCGTACTCGCCCCTGGGCAGCCACTCCGCGTGCGTGCCGATGATCGACAGCAGGTGCACCCGCAGCCCGATCACGCTCACCGTGACCTGCGGTCCGGTGACGCTCGCGGTCGGCAGCGGGGTCTCGAACGGCCGGGCCGTCCGCGGCGCCAGCCGGTAGGTCGGGCTGGCCGTGGCCGGCGCGGCCGCGGCGGAGTCGGACGAGCCGGAGCTGCACCCGGCCGTGCCGGCCAGGGCGAGAGCGGCCAGGGTCGCGAGGGCGGCGGTGGCTCGGCGCACGACCCCGACCGTATCTCGCAACTGTCACAGCTCTGCAAAAACGGGCCCGGACGGGAAGAACCCGGGCCGTCTTCGGCGCCGTCCCATGTTTCCGCGTCACGGAACGGTCGCTACTCAACGCACCCGGGTCGTCGCAGAGCGTAGGAGAAGGGCGGGGTAGCGTCAATCCGCCGCCGGGTGCGCTCCTCCGTTCGGCCGCTGCCGGTGGGAATCGTCGGGCCGGTAGGGTGAGCGCCCTACCGCCGGTACTCGGGACGTTCTTCCCCTCCGGAGCTACGGCCGGCGGACGGTGGGGGGAGGCAGCGCGTGTCCCGGTTCAGGGTGCGGGTTCGGACGGCGTCGTCGGACGACGTCGACGACTTAGTGGCGCTGGTCGGCAGCATGACCGACCTCGGCCCGGTGCGCGGCCGCCGGGTCGCGCGCGGCTGGCCGGACGGGTTCCGGACCCGGTGCGAGAAGGTGCTGGCCGACCCGGCGCACCGGGTGGTGGTCGCCGTGGACGAGACCGACGCGGTCGTCGGCGCGGCCGTCTTCGCCGCCGACGCCGCGGCCGGGCTGCTCGATCCGCCGGCGGTATACGTGAGCCACCTGCTGGTCGCG
Source organism: uncultured Actinomycetota bacterium (assembly GCA_963728945.1). GTDB lineage: Bacteria > Actinomycetota > Actinomycetes > Mycobacteriales > CADCTP01 > CADCTP01. The sequence continues at coordinate 715,643 of CAVSMA010000002.1, forward strand.
CCGGCCCACCGCAGGCGCGGCGCCGGGCGGGCGCTGGTCTCCGCCGCCGCCGGCTACGCCGAGGAGCTCGGCGTCGACTCGGTCGTGGTGGCGGTCGCGCCGACCACCCGGGACGCGAACCGGTTCTTCGCCCGGCTCGGCTTCGCGCCGCAGGTGATCCGGCGGATCGCCGGGGTGCACTCGCTGCGCCGGGCCCTGGCCAGTGCCGACCCGATCGGCGAGCCGACGCTGCCGCCCGCCCGGGCGGGCCTGACCCGGGCGCTGCCCCGCGGCCCCCGGTCCCGCCTGCGCCGCACCGGCTAGTCCGCCAGCCGCCGCGACGCCCATCCCGTCAGCGCGGCGGCCGGCGTCGCCACCGGAGCACCGCGGTCCGGGCCGGTCCGTCGGACCCGGACGCCGCCGCCGCACGGTCGTGTGCCTGCCCGGGCGCGCCCGCCTGCACCGGCGACCGGCCCGTCGCTGCGGTGAGCTGCCGGTCCGACGTGGTCGAGGTCGGACTGTCGGAGGGCGGTCCTAGACTCCGGGCGTGACCGACCGACCCCGACTCCTGCTGCTGGACGGCCATTCGCTGGCGTACCGGGCGTTCTTCGCGCTGCCCGTCGAGAACTTCCAGACCACGATGGGCATCCCGACCAACGCGGTCTACGGGTTCACCTCGATGCTCATCAACCAGCTGCGCGATGAGCAGCCGACCCACATCGGGGTCGCGTTCGACGTCTCCCGCAAGACGTTCCGCAACGAGACCTACGCGGAATACAAGGCCGGTCGGTCGGAGTCGCCGAGTGACTTCCGCGGTCAGGTCAGCCTCATCCAGGAGGTGCTCAACGCGCTGCGGATCCCGTGGTTCGGGGTCGAGGGCTACGAGGCCGACGACGTGATCGCGACGCTCACCAGGCAGGGCGTCGAGCAGGACATGGACGTGCTCATCGCGTCCGGCGACCGCGACTCGATCCAGCTGGTCGGCGAGCACGTCACCGTGCTCTACCCCCGCCGCGGCGTGTCCGAGCTGGTCCGTTTCACCCCGGAGGAGGTCGAGGCCCGCTACGGGCTGACTCCGGCGCAATACCCGGACTTCGCCGCCCTGCGCGGCGACCCCAGCGACAACCTGCCGAGCATGCCGGGCATCGGCGAGAAGACCGCCGCCAAGTGGATCCGCGAGTTCGGCTCGCTGACCGCGCTGGTCGAGCGGGTCGACGAGGTCAAGGGCAAGGCCGGTGACACGCTGCGGGCGCACCTGGCCAGCGTGCTGCGCAACCGTCAGCTGACCGAGCTGGTCAAGGACGTGCCGGTGCCGGTGGGCCCGCAGGACCTCGTGCTCGGCCAGTGGGACCGCGACGAGGTGCACAAGCTGTTCGACAACCTGCAGTTCCGGGTGCTGCGGGAGCGGCTGTTCCAGACCCTGACCGCCAGCCAGCCGGAGGCCGACTCCGGCTTCGACGTGACCGCGACCGTGCTCGGCCCCGACGAGGTGCCGGGCTGGCTCGAGGAGCACGCCCGCTCCGGTCGCCGGGTCGGGGTGAGCCTGCGCGGCAGCTGGGGTCGCGGCACCGGCGTGGTCCAGGGCGTCGGCCTCGCGGTCGAAGGCGGCGCTCCGGACGAGGCGGCCTACGTCGACGCCGAGGCGCTCACCGACGTCGACGAGCGGGCCCTGGTCGAGTGGCTCGCCGACCCGTCGGTGCCCAAGGCGGTGCACGACCTCAAGGGCATGCTGCTCGCGCTCTACGCGCGGGGCTGGGACATCGCCGGAGTCACCAGCGACACCGCCCTCGCGGCCTACCTGGCGCTGCCCGGGCAGCGCACGTTCGACCTCGCCGACCTCGTGCTGCGTTACCTGCGGCTCGAGCTGCGGGCGGGCACCGAGCCGATCGAGGAGGGCCAGCTCACGCTCGACGGCGGCGAGGACGAGGCCGACGCGGCGATCGCCGAGCAGCAGTCGGTGCGTGCCCGCGCGGTGGCCGACCTGGCCCGCGCGCTCGACGACGACCTCGACCGGCGCGGGGCGACCGTGCTGCTCCAGGACGTCGAGCTGCCGCTGACCCGGGTGCTCGCCGGCATGGAGCGCACCGGCATCGGCGCCGATCTCGACTACCTGGTCGACCTGCAGTCCGAGTTCGCCGCCCAGGTCAAGGCCGTCGAGCAGGAGGCATACGCGGCGGTCGGCCGGGAGTTCAACCTCGGCTCGCCGAAGCAGCTGCAGGCGATCCTGTTCGACGAGCTGAAGCTGCCGAAGACCAAGCGGATCAAGTCCGGCTACACCACCGATGCCGACGCGCTGGTCTGGCTGTCCGAGCAGGCGCCGGACGTGCCGCTGCTCGGCGCCCTGCTTCGGCACCGGGACGTGTCCCGGCTCAAGACCGTGGTCGACTCGCTGATCCCGATGGTCGACGACCACGGGCGCATCCACACCACGTTCAACCAGGTGATCGCGGCGACCGGCCGGCTGTCCTCGCAGGACCCCAACCTGCAGAACATCCCGATCCGCACCGCGGAGGGCCGCCGGATCCGGCGGGCGTTCGTGGTCGGCACCGGCTACGAGTCGCTGCTCACCGCCGACTACAGCCAGATCGAGATGCGGATCATGGCCACGCTGTCCGAGGACGCGGGGCTGATCGAGGCGTTCCAGTCCGGGGAAGACCTGCACACCTTCGTCGCGTCCAAGGCGTTCAACCTGCCGCCCGAGTCGGTCGACCCGGAGCTGCGCCGGCGGATCAAGGCGATGTCGTACGGGCTGGCCTACGGGCTGTCGGCGTACGGGCTGGCCCAGCAGCTGCGGATCCACCCCGACGAGGCACGCGAGCAGATGGAGGCCTACTTCGAGCGTTTCGGCGGCGTCCGTGACTACCTGCGCGACGTGGTCGCCGCCGCCCGGCAGGACGGCTACACCGAGACGATCCTCGGCCGCCGGCGCTACCTTCCCGACCTCACCAGCGACAACCGGCAGCGCCGGGAGATGGCCGAGCGGATGGCACTCAACGCGCCGATCCAGGGCTCGGCCGCGGACATCATCAAGGTCGCCATGCTCGGCGTCGACCACGGGCTGCGCGAGGCCGGGCTGCGGTCCCGGCTGCTGCTGCAGGTGCACGACGAGCTGGTGCTCGAGGTCGCGCCGGGGGAGCGGGAGGCGGTCGAGCAGCTGGTCCGGAGCCAGATGGGCGGCGCCTACCAGCTTTCCGTCGAGCTGGACGTATCCGTCGGCGTCGGCCGCACCTGGGACGACGCCGGCCACTGACGGGCAGCTCACCGCGGTTCTGCAAGACTGCGCCGGTGATCGGGCGGGTGTGGCGGGCGGTGGCGGGTGCCGCCGCGATGGTGGTGCTGGTGGCGGCGTGCGGCTCGGAGCCGGCGACGCGGTCCCGGGAGGACGCGATCCGGTCCACCGCGACCGCGGTCCCGTTCACCGGCTGCGGGAAGGTCGCGTGCACCGGCACCCTCGCCGGCGCCAAGTACGAGATCGAGATGCCACGCACGTGGAACGGCACGCTGCTGCTGTTCTCCCACGGCTACCGCCCGGCCCAGCCGGCGCCGCCGGACTTCGCGCCGGTGCAGGCCGACGCCCAGGACGCGCCGACCGACGCGGTCGCGACCGCGCTGCTGGCCAAGGGTTACGCGCTGGCCGGCTCGGCGTACGCCGGCAACGGCTGGGCCGTCGCCGACGGTGTCACCGCCGGCGAGCAGCTGCATGACTTCTTCGTCCAGAAGGTCGGCAAGCCCGACCGCACGTACGTGTGGGGCGAGTCGCTCGGCGGCCTCGTCACCGAGCTGCTGGCGGAGAAGCACCCGGACTGGATCGCCGGCGCCGCCCCGCTGTGCGGCGTGCTCGGCGGCAGCAACCTCAACTTCGACCTCGCCCTAGACGTCGCCTACGGGGTGAAGACGCTGCTGGCGCCGGGCCTGAAGACCGACGACTACGCCTCGTACGACGAGGCGAAGGCAAGCTTCGAGCAGGCCCAGAAGGCGGTCCTGGCCGCCACCAACAGCACCGCCGGCCTCGGCAAGCTGCTGTTGCTGGCCGCGCTGGTCGACGCGCCGACGCAGACCGCGAACTTCGACGGCTCCACCTTGCAGTCCCGCGGCGGCGCCCTGGTCGAGGGGATCCTCACCGGGCTCGCGTTCGGCACCACGATCCGGCAGGAGATCGAGGGCCGGGTCGGCGGCAACCCGTCCGGCAACGAGGACGCCGACTACGCCACCCGCGTGTCCACCTCCGAGCGGGCGCTGATCGAGAGCGTCGCGCCCGGCTCGACCGCGGCCAACCTCGCGCTGCTGGCCAACGGCAGCCGGGTCGCGCCGGACGCCGCCGCCCGGGCCAAGTTCGCCACCCTCGGCACGCCGACCGGCGCGATCACGGTGCCGACGCTGACCTTGCACACCGAGGCGGACCCGCTGGTGCTGGTGCAGAACGAGTCGGTGTTCGCCGGCAAGGTCGCCGCGTCGAAGGCCAAGACCGCCGACCTGGTGCAGCTCTACACGAAGGCGCCGGCCCGCTACGCCAAGCCCGCGCCGTACGGGGCGGGGCACTGCAACTTCACCACGGACGAGCTGACCGGCTCGGTGGCCGCGCTGGACGGCTGGGTGCGCGGCGGCGTCTACCCCGCCGGCCCGGCGGTGACCGCCGCGTTCGGTTCGGACCCCGGGCTCGACCTCAGCTACCGGCCCGGACCGTGGCCGGCCGCCACCTCCTGACCAGCGTCGTCCGGGCGGTCCAGGACAGCCCGAGCACGGTGGCGGTCAGCGCGACCGCCAGCGCGGCGCCGACGACCTCGGTCAGCGAGTGGTGCGCGACGGTCGCCACCAGCACGGCCTCGGCGGCGACGATCACCCAGACCGCGATCGTCGCGCGCCCGCGGTCCGCCGCCAGCTGCGCGTAGAGCAGGAGCTGGACGACCCCCAGCGCGGAACCGACCGCGACGAACATCCACGCCGGCCCGGCCAGCTCCCGGTAGACCGGGCCGCCCACCGCGGCCACCGCCAGCCCGCCGGCCAGCCGGGTCACGCCGGTCATCAGCAGGCCGAGCCCGGCCAGCACGGCCAGCCCGGTCCACAGCGTGCGGCCCGGCCGCGGCGAGGCGGCCAGCTGTGGCAGCAGCACCAGCACCACCGCCTGCGGCAGGAAGAACGCCGCCTTGGCCAGCACGGCGCCGGCCCCGTACAGGCCGGACGCGGCCGCCGGCAGGTAGTGCCGGGCCAGCACCGGGTCGAGGTTGGTGAGCAGGTAGAGCCCGGCCAGCGCCTGCCCGGCCACGAGCAGCTCGGCCACCCGCCAGCCGCCCCGGGCCGGCCGGGGCCGGCCGACCAGCAGCCAGGCGACCGCGGACGAGGCCAGCACGCCGGCGGCGACGCCGGCCAGCGCGCCGGTCACGTCGCCGAGCACGAGCAGGCCGGCGATCCCGCCGGCCACCCGGGCCGCCGCGTACACGATGAGGATCGCGGCGAGCCGGTGGAAGTCCCGCCGGCCCTGGGCGATCCCCTGCAGCGCGGCCAGCACGGTCGTCGCGGCGACACCGGCGGCGACCCAGACCGCGGCCGCGGGCCCGCCCAGGGACAGGAAGCGGTCGAGCGCCGGCGCCGCCAGCACACCGACCAGCAGCATCGTGCCGGCGGCGGCCAGCCCGAGCCCGACCGCCTCGGCCGTAGCCCGCCCGCCGGTGCCGCCGGCTCGCACCACCCGGACCGCGACGACCGCCTGCAGCGCGAGCGCCGGGACCGAGGCCACCAGCGTGACGGCGAGCAGCGCGACGAACACCCCGTACTGCTCCGGCGCCAGCAGCCGAGCCCCGGCCAGGCTCAGCCCGTACGAGAGCAGGTTGGCGACGGTCGTGCCGGCCGCCACCGCGATCCCGCCGGCGGCGACGGTCCGCCCCGCCGGCGGGTCGGACAGCGTCGGGCTGGTCGTGCTCAGTGCGGGCTCCCCACTCCTCGGCGGCTCGCCTTGGTACCACGGACCGGCTGTCCGGCGCACGAGGACGGGCTCAGGCCCGCCAGGTGGTCAGGCCCCGGCGCTCGAACGCGACGTCGGTGACCACGCCGCCCATCCGGGTCAGCGCCTCGGCCAGCCGGTGCTTCCGGGCGAAGTCGCAGTAGAACAGGATGTAGCCGCCACCCCCGGCGCCGGTGACCTTGCCGCCGAGCGCGCCGGCCCGCATCGCCACGTCGTAGGCCTCCTCGATGAAGTCGGTGGCGATCAGCGGGGACATCCGCTTCTTCTGCTTCCACGCCTCGCCGAGCAGCGAGCCGAACTCGGACAGCTCGCCGCGCAGCAGCGCCGACTTCATCGCCACCGCCAGCTCCTTCTGCGCCCGCAGCCCGGCCAGCGTCTCCAGCTCGCCGCCGGCCAGCCGGGCGGTCTGGTCCTCGATGATCAGGGCCGACTGCCTGGTCGTGCCGGTCCAGCACAGCAGCAGGTTCAGCTGCAGCTCGTCGACGACCGAGTCGTTGACCCGCAGCGGGTTGACGATCACCCGCTCGCCGAACTCGATGAAGTTGAACCCGCCGAAGGTGGCCGCGTAGTGGTCCTGGTGGCCGCCGCGGATGCGCAGGTCGACCCGCTCGGCCTGGTAGGCGAGCTCGGCCACCTCGTAGTCCGTCAGCGGCAGCCGGTGGTGCTCGCGCAGCAGCCCGACCAGCGCGACCAGCATCGTCGAGGACGAGCCGAGCCCGGAGCCGGGCGGCGCGCTGGAGCGCAGCAGCAGGTCGAAGCCGCTGCCGGGGCCCGCGCCGTCGCCGCCGAGCCGGCGTACGGCGGCCTTGACCAGATCGAGCTCGCCGTCGAAGGACGGCTCGTCCCGGGCGTCGAAGTCGAGCGACACGCCGAGGTCGAGCGAGTGCACGCAGATCCGCTGGTCCACCCGCGGCGTCAGCGAGCCGTACGCGTACCGGTCGATGGTGGCGGACAGCACGGCGCCGCCCTCGGTCTCCGGGAACGGCGCCACGTCCGTGCCGCCGCCGGCGAAGCTGAGCCGCAGCGGGGCCCTGGACCTCACGACCATCCGTGGTTCGTACCACGACCGTCGGCGGCTGCGCCCCCCGGTGCAGCCCGCGAGCGGAGAGCTGACATCCTGCGCCGATGGACGTGCATCTGCCGCGGTCCGGCGGCCGCGGACAGCCGGTCGGCACCCGCATCTGCCTGCTGCTCGCCGCGCTCGCCCTGCTCGCCTGCGTCTACCTGCTGGTCTCCCCGCTGGAGCGGCCGACGAGCCAGGGACCGCCGTTCGACTGCGGCACCGCGCTGACCGAGCCGTCCGGCGGGTTCGCGGCCGCGGTCTGCGGTGACATCAACCTGCGCCGGCAGCTGCAGGCCGGCGCGGTCGGCCTGGCCGCGGTCGTGCTCGCCGGCGGCGGGTGGCTGGCGTTCGGCCCGGCCTGGCGGCGGCGGTCGCAGGGGCCGCCGTTCGAGGACGAGGACGGCCTGCCCACCGAACGCGGGCACGACGGCCGCGGCGCCGCCGGCATGCCCTAATGCCCCGCGTCAGAGGTTTCGTGCCGGTTCACGAAACCTCTGACGCGGGGCACTAGGGTGCCCGCCGTGGACGCCGCCGCCTTCGCCGCCGAGCTCGACGGCCTGTTCTCCGGACCGCTGGAAGACGGGACGCCGGCCGACCCCAGGTTCGCCGAGGTCACCGCCGCCGTGCCGGGCTTCACCACGCCGGCCGAGCTTGCCGTGCTCAACCTGGCCGCCCGCCGGCTGCCGGCTGGCGAGGCCTACCTGGAGGTCGGCACGTTCAAGGGTCGCTCGCTGGCCGGGACGCTGCTGGACGCGCCGGATCGGCCCTACGTCGCGGTCGAGAACTTCCAGGAGTTCGGCATGCTCGCGGCCGAGTCCAGGGCCGAGCTGCAGTCCGTGCTGGACGCGGCGTCCCGGCCGGTCACCCTGCACGACGGCGACTGCTTCGCGGTGCTCGCCCGCCGGGACGCGGTGCCGGCCCCGGTCGGCGTCTACTTCTACGACGGCGCGCACACCGGGCTGGCGCACTACCTGGCGCTCGGCGTGGTCGAGCCGCTGCTCGCCGACGAGGCGGTGGTGCTGGTCGACGACGCGAGCTGGCCGATGGTCGCCGCCGCGACCCGCCGCTACGTCGACCGGCACCAGGGCTGGACCGTGCTGCGGGACATCCGCGCCGCCGCCGACCACGACGAACGGTGGGCCAACGGGCTGCTGGTGCTGCGTTACCGCCGGCCGCCGGGCGCGCCGCGGGCGATGGCCGGTGACGTCCGCTGGCGCCGGCTGCTGCAGGTGCGTGCCCGCGGGCCGGCGACCTCGCTGGTCTGGCGGGCGCTGCACCGGTTCCCCGGGTTGGTGCCGCTGGCCAAGCGGGTCGTGCCGAAGTCGTCGCGGACGGTGCCGGCCGACCCGGTCGGCCCGGCGAGCTAGCCCGAGCGGCCGTCGGGCCGGTGAGCTAGCCCGAGCCGAGCGGGGCCGGGTCGAGCGAGCCGGTCGGGATCCGGTCCCGCAGCACCAGCAGCGTGGCCGCCACCGCGAGCGCGCCGGTGCAGACCAGGCTGACCGCAAGGATCGCGGCGGGGGAGTCGTGCGGCCCGACCGCGATGACCAGCGCCTCGACCGCGACCACCACCCAGAGCAGCCGGCCCGGCCGCGGGTCGCCGGCCGCGACGGCGGCGAGCAGAGCCAGCTGCACCAGCGCCCAGAGCGTGCCGAGGATCGCGAACGGCACCGCGAGGTTCACCGCCTCGGCGTAGCCGGGGTCGTCGCCGGCGATCACCCGGACCACCGGCCCGGCCGCGACCGCGGCGACCAGGATCCCGGCCGCGCCCACCCCGCCGGCCGCGGCGGCCGAGCGCAGCAGCAGCCCGCGGCCGGAACCGTCGCGGGCCAGCCGCGGGAACACCAGCGCCGGCACGAACTGGGCGCCCCACAGGCAGGCCTTGCCGAACAGCGCGGCCAGAGCGTACGCGCCCGACTCCTCGCGGGACAGGAAGTGCCGGGCCAGCAGCAGGTCCACGTTGGACAGCACGATCACGCCGGCGATCGCCGAGCAGGCCCTGGCCAGGTCGGCGAGCAGGTCCCGGGTCCGGCCGGGCACGCTCCAGCTGTCCGGGCCGCACATCCACCACAACCCGGCCGCGGCGGCGAAGGTGCCGACCGCGAGCGCCGCCATCGCGCCGGCCACCGACAGCGCGAGCAGCGCGGTGACCACGCCGGCGGCGAACCGGGCCAGCGCGGTCAGCAGCTGCCCGGCGGCGAACGCGGTGTAGCGCTCGTGCCCGAGCAGGCCACCGAGCAACGCGCCCTGCACCGAGTACGGCAGCAGCATCACGCCGAGCCAGAGCGCCGGCCACGGGCTGCCGAGGTGGAAGAACGCGTCCGCGACCGGGGCCAGCACGATCACCAGCCCGCCGACCACGGCGCCGACCGTGATCGACAGCCGCAGCCCGGCCCGCTCGTTGGCGCCCGCGGGCAGCTCGGCCGCCGCGGTACGCCGGGCCAGCACGTAGGTCAGCGCGCCGGCCGGGATGCCGCCGATCAGGCCCACCCCGAGCAGCGCGCCGAGCGCGCCGTACTCCGCCGGCCCGAACGAGCGGGTCAGCAGCACGGTCAGGCCGTAGCCGAGGGCGTTCGACAGCACCGACGCGACCCCCAGCAACACCCCCGCCCGGGCCAGCGACGTGCCACCGCGCTGCGCCATCGCACCTCCGCGCGCAGCATATCGGGGTACCTACCTACCGGTAGGGTCTGGGCGCGTGGAGGACGTGCGGCCGGTCTCGTGGTGGACGCCCACCCGGACCGCGGCCGTCGTCCTCTGGGTGGTGCTGGCCGAGGTGGTGCTGCTCAGCTCGTTCGGCTCGTTCGTGGTCGACACCAAGCCGGAGCTCTACCTGGCCCCGTGGCGCAGCGCCGCCGCATACCTGTCCGCCTGGCAGGCGAATCCGCAGCTGGGCTTCCCGTCGTTCAACGTCGGCCTGGCGCCGGTCGCGGCCACGGTCGGGCTGATCCAGGCGGTCGGGATCCCGCCCGAGCTGTCGGTGCGGGTGCTGCGGCTGCTGCTGTTCGCGGTCGGCTCGCTCGGCGCCGCCCGGCTGTACCGGTCGCTGCGGCCGGGCTCGGACCCGCTCGGGCCGCTGGTCGCCGGCACCGTGTTCGTCGCCAACCCGTACGTGGTCGTGGCCGGGACGACGCAGGCGATCCTGCTGCCGTGGGCGCTGCTGCCCTGGCAGCTGCTCTGCCTCGTGCATGCGCTGCGGGTGCCGGCCGGCGCCGGCCGCTGGGCCAGGTGGCGGTGGCCGGCCGGGTTCGCGCTCGCGTTCGCCGCGACGTCCGGGATGAACGCGGGCGTGGTGCCGCTGTTCCAGCTCGTCGCGGTTCCGGTCGTGGTCGCGGTGGTCCGGCCGGAGTCGTGGCGGCGCGCGCTGGCGGTGGTCGGCCGGTGCGCGGTGCTGGTGGTCGCCGTCTCGCTGTACTGGATCGTCCCGTCGGTGCTGGCCGTCGGCGCCGGCGCGACCGTGGTCGACAACTCGGAGACGCCACAGGGCATCTCCGGCCCGTCGTCGGCCGCCGAGGTGCTGCGCGGGCTGGGCCTGTGGCCGCTGTACGGCTCGGGCGGGCGCGGCGTGTGGCTGCCGGAGTTCGCCGGCTACCTCACCTCGCCGGTCGTCGTGCTCGCCTCGTTCGCGCTGCCGGTGCTGGCCGTCGCCGGTGCGCTGCTGGTCCGCGGACCGCTGCGCCGGCTCGGGGTCGGCCTGCTGCTGGTGGCGGTGCCGATCATGGTCGGGCTGTTCCCGGTGGCGCATCCGGCGCCGTTCGGCCGCGCGCTGGACTGGGCGTTCGTGCACCTGCCGTTCGCGGCGGCGTTCCGGACCACGAACAAGGTCGGCGCGGTGCTGGTGCTCGGCGTGACGTTGCTGGTGACCGGCGGCGTGGTCGCGGCCTGGCGGCGCTGGCCCGGCCGCGGCCCGCGGGCAGCGGTGGCGGCGGCCGTCGCGCTGGTGCTGGCCGGCTCGACCCTGCCGGCCTGGACCGGCCACCTGTACGTCAGCTCGGTCGACCTGCCGCCGTACTGGAAGCAGGCAGCGGCCGAGCTCGACGCCGGGCCGCCGGACCAGCGGGTCTGGTTGGTGCCCGGCGAGGTGCAGGCGTCGTACCGGTGGAGCGAGGACCGCCCGGACGACCTGTCCACCTCGGTGCTCGACCGCCCGTCGGTGGTGCGCACGGTGATCCCGGTGACCTCGGCGCCGGCGGCGAACCTGCTCGCCGAGCTGGACGGCGCGCTGCAGGAGCAGCGGCTGCCGCCCGGCGCGCTGTCCACCGCGGCCCGCTACCTCGGGGTCGGCGACCTGCTGCTGCGCAACGACGTCGTCTGGGAGCTGACCGGCGGGGCGCGGCCGGCGCAGGTGCGGGCACAGCTGGACGCCGACCCCGGGCTGCGGCAGGACGGGGACTTCGGCGGGGCGGGCCAGAACACGATCTCGCCGACGGTGCCGCCCGAGTCGGCCGGCGAGGCGGCACTGCCACCCCTGCAGCGGTATGCCGTGGACGGCGCCCGCGCGGTCACCCGCACCGACGCCGCCGCGGCCACCGTGCTGGTCGACGGGGACGGCGGGGCGCTGGCACCGATGACCGCGGCCGGGCTGCTGCCGGGCTCGCCGACCTTCCGCTACCTCGCCGACCTGTCGCCGGCCGAGCTCGCCCGGCTGCTGCCGGAGACCGCGCGGATCGTGCTGACCGACACCAACCGGCGGCGGACCACGGTGGCCGGCCGGCTGGCCAACGGCACCGGCCCGCTGCTGTCGGCGGCGGCCGACCCGGGCGGGACGCGCGCGCTCGGCCCGGTCGGCGACCAGACCACGCTGACCGTGACCGGCGGCGCGGCGACCGCGACCGAGTCGGGCTCGGCGTTCGGGCCGGTCGCGGCGGCCAGCCCGGAGAACGCGGCCGACGGCGATCCCCGCACCGCCTGGCAGTTCGGCGACTTCGGCCGGGCGGTCGGGCAGTCGGTCACGCTGCGGTTCGCGGCCCGGGCGGTGCCCCGGGTCTCGGTCGCGGTCCGGCCCGGGGCGGTGGCGATCAGTCGTGTCCGGATCGAGGTCGGCGGGCAGCACGCGGACCTCGGGGTCGGGCCGTCCGGGGTGGCGACATATCGGCCGGCGGCTCCGGTGCGGGCCGACTCCGTGCGGGTGACGGTGCTGGCGACCAGCGGCGAGGGCTTCAGCCGGGTCGGCATCGACGAGGTCACCGTCCCCGGCGTGCGGCTGACCAGGGTGGCCACCCTTCCGTCCACTGTGGACAGTCTGGTCGCCGGGCTGCCGGCCGCGGCGCGGCAGCGGCTGGCCGGCACACCGGTGGACGTGCTGCTCAGCCGGGCCCGCGGCGCCACGTCCGCGGACGACGAGGAGACCGGGCTGGCCCGGGACTTCACCGTCCCGGTGCCGCGCACGGCGGTCGCCAGCGCGCTGATCCGGCCGTCCGCCCCGCTGCCCGAGGCCGACCTCGACCGGCTCGCCGGCTACACCGGGCCGGTGCGGGCGACCTCAACGTCGCGGGCGTTCGGGCTGCCGACCGTGCGGGCGTCGCAGGCGCTGGACGGGCGGCCCGACACGGCCTGGCTGCCGGCGGTGCCGGTGGTCGGGCAGTCGCTGCGGATCAGCGCGCCACCGCGCCGGGTCGACCACGTGGATCTCACCCAGGTCGGTCGCCGGCTCACCGACTGGGCAACCCGGGTGCGGGTCACGCTCGACGGCACGGTCGTCGCCACGGCGCCGGCCGCCCGCGGCACGACCCGGATCTCGTTCCCGGCCCGGACCGCGTCGCGGCTGGAGCTGACGATCCTGGCCACCCACAGCGGCCGGCCGGACGCGTCGGTGCGGATCTCCGAGGTCGACTTCGGTGGCGCGCGGATCCGCGGCACCGGAGCGCGGCCGTGCGTGCCGGTGTCCACTGTGGACGGGCACGCGCTGCTGATGCGGCCGGTCGCCCCGATCACCACCGACGACGCCGTGCCGTGGCAGGGGTGCGGGTCGCTGTTCCTCGGGCCGGGTCCGCACCGGGTGCGGCCGGTCGCCGGCTGGCAGCCGGACCAGCTGGCGTTGCGGGACACGCTCGGGCTGGGGGAGCGGCGACCGCCGCCGGGACCGCGGTACGCGGTGGCGCCAGGGCGGGCCGGGTCGGCAACGGTACGGGTGTCGTCGGCCAACGGCGCCTGGTATCTGATCAGCGGGCAGGCGTACGACCCGCGGTGGAGGGCGAGCGTCGACGGTCACGATCTCGGGCCACCGATCCTTGTCGACGGGTACGCGGCCGGGTGGCGCGTCGACCTGCCCGGCACGACGCACGTCGCGACGATCCGCTACGGACCGCAGCGCGTCACCGACGCCGGGTTCGCCCTGTCCGGCGCCACCGTCCTCGGCTGCCTGGCCCTGCTCGTCCTGCGCGCCCCGCCCCGGCGGCGGTTCGGCGCGCTGGGCCGGCGGCCGGTCGGCGCCGTCGCGACCGGCCCGGCACCCGACCTGCCGACCTGGACCGGCGGCCACTGGACCGCGCCGCCCGGGCCGGACGCCGACTGGTCGCCCGCGCCGCACCGACCGCCGCCCGGCGCCGGGCCGACCGGCTCCGCCACAGCCGAGTCGACGCCCCAAACGGACCGGTCGCCCCGGACGCCCGCAGGCCCCGAACCGGTCGCGGGGACCAGCGGGGTCGTGCCGACCGGAACGCCGGGATCGGCCGCCGCGACCGGCGCCGGATCGGTGGGCGGCGCCGGATCGGCGGGCGACGACGCACCGGCAGCGAGCGACGACGCACCGGCGGTGGGCGGCGCGGCGGTGGGCGGCGCGGCGGTGGGCGGCGCGGCGGTGGGCGGCGCGGCGGTGGGCGGCGCGGCGGTGGGCGGCGCGGCGGTGGGCGGCGCGGCGGTGGGCGGCGCGGCGGTGGGCGGCGCGGCGGTGGGCGGCGCGGGACCGGTGGGCGGCCGTGTGATGGGGGCCGGGGCGAGCGGGTGGCCGCCAGGCCGCGGCTCCGCGCGGCGGGTGGCCGGCTGGGTCGCGGTGGCCGCGCTGGCGTGGGTGCTGGGCGGGGCGGGGCTCGGGCTGGCGGCGGTGCTGCTGGCCGGGTGGCATCTGCTGCGGCCGCCGCGGCCGCGGACCCTGATCGTGGCGGCGGCGGGGCTGCTGGCCGCGGTGCCGGTGGTGTGGCTGGCGCTGCGGCCGGACATCGGCGGGGGGCTGTCCGCGCACGTGGTCGCGGACGACCTCTGGCCCCACCGGTTGGCCGGGCTGGCCCTGCTGCTGCTCGCCGTCGGCGTCACCCGGGCTGAGCGGGGGCGCCGGTGACCGTCTCCGTCGTCGTGCCGACGCGCAACTCGATGCGCACCCTCGCGGCCTGCCTGCGTTCGATCCGGGCGCAGGACGTACCGGTCGAGCTGATCGTCGTCGACAACGCCAGCACCGACGGCACCTACGAGCTGGCCCGCGAGCTGGCCGACATCGCGGTGCGCGGCGGCCCCGAGCGCAGCGCGCAGCGCAACGCGGGCGTCCGGCGCGCCACCGCCGGCTGGATCCTGTGGATCGACGCGGACATGGTGCTGCCGCCGACCACGGTCTCGGCCGCCCTGGCGACCGCGACGGACACGGGCGCCGACGCGGTCGCCGTGCCCGAGGTCAGCGTCGGGACCGGCTACTGGACGGCCTGCCGGGCGCTGGAGCGGTCCTGCTACGTCGACGACCCGAGCCTGCACAACCCGCGGCTGCTGCGCCGGGAGCTGCTGCTCGGCGCCGCCGCGTTCGACCCGGCGATGGCCGGGCCGGAGGACACCGACCTGCGGCTGCGGCTGCGGTCGGCCGGCACCCGGACCGCGCTCTGCCCGGACGTGCTGATCGTCCACGACGAGGGTCGCCTGACGCTGCGCTCGATCCTGGCCAAGCGCGTCTACTACGGCCGCAGCCTGCCGGCGTTCGCGGCGAAGAATCCCGGTGCGCTTGCCGGTCAGGGCGCCGGCACGCTCGCGGCCCTGCTCCGGCACCGCGGCCGCCTCGCCCGCGATCCGGCCCACACGGCCGGCCTGCTCGCCATGCGCGCCGCCGAGACCGTCGCCTACGCCGTCGGCTACCACCAGGGGCGCCGCCGATGACGCGGCGGCTGCTGTGGGTCTCGCTGGCCGACCAGCGCCCGGGTCGGGAGCAGCGCTGGCTGTCGCTGCTGCCCGGCACCCGGCTGACCGCGCTCGCCGCCCGGCGCCCGCTGCCACCGGCCGACTGGGTGCCGGCCACGTACCGGCGGCCGGTGCGGCGGTTCGTCGAGGCCGGCGCGCTGGCCTGGGTGCGCGAGCTGGATGCGCTGCCACCGGCGTACGACTGGGTCGGCTCGCTGGAGCTCTGCTCGCTGGTGACCGGGCAGGCCGCCGGGTACGCCCGCCGGCACCGGCTGCGCCAGGTCGTGCTCACCTGGGAGAACGATCCGCGCCAGCCGCTCTACGCGGTCCCGCCGTACCGGACCGCGCTGCATCGGTCGCTGGCGACGGCGGACCTGTTCCTCTGCCTGGTCGACGCGGCCGCCGACCACCTGCGGGTGCTCGGCGTCGAGGAGGACCGGATCCGGGTGGTCAAGCCCGGCGTCGACACCCAGGTGTTCCGGCCCGCGGCGGCGCCGGTCGCCGAGCCCGTGCTGGCGTTCGTCTCGCCGGTCGCGGCGAACAAGGGGATCGACCGGGTGCTGGCCGCCTTCGCGCTGGTCCGGGCGAAGATCCCGGAGGCGCGGCTGCTCGTGCTCGGCGACGGCCCGCTGGTGCCGGTGGTACGCGGGCCCGGGGTCGAGTACCTCGGCCGCGGCGACGCCGCCCGGGTCGCGGCCGTGCTCCGGTCGGCGGCGGTGTTCGTCACCGCGCCCCGCTCGACCTGGAAGTGGTCCGAGCAGTTCGGCCTGGCCTATCTCGAAGCGATGGCCTGCGGGCTGCCCGTCGTGACGACGGCCTGCGGCACCAACCACGAGATCGTCGTGCCGCCGAACGAGCGGGTCGTCGACGAGGCCGGAGCGCTGGCCGAAGCGCTGCTAGGGCTGCTCGCCGACCCGGCCCGGCGGGCGGCGGTCGGCGCGCACAACCGCCGGTACGTCGAGGCGCACCACCAGCTCGCCGCGCAGTGCGCGCGGATGGGTGCCGCACTGACCGAGTTCGAGCGCCGGTGAGCCGCGACCCGCTCGGCGCGGCGACAAGTCGCGGCCGGCTCGGTGCGGCGGTGCGGCGCGGCCCGCTGGGCGCAGCCGTCGGGCTCGTCGCCGGCCTGCTCGTGCTGGCGCCGGTGCTCGGCCGCGGCGTCGTCCTCTCCTACGACATGGTGTTCGTGCCGGACCCGCCGATCACCGGGTCCGTCCTCGGCACGGACGGCTCGGTGCCGCGGGCGGTGCCGACCGAGCTGCTGGCCGACCTGCTGGCCCGGGTGCTGCCGGTGGTGGTGGTCCAGCAGGGACTGCTGGTGGCGGTGTTCGTGCTGGCCGGCGCCGGCGCGGCGCGGCTGGTGCCGGGGCTGCCCGCCGCCGCGGCGGCGGCGCTCGCCTACGCCTGGACCCCGTACATGGCCGAGCGGCTGCTGATCGGGCACTGGCCGTTCCTGCTGGGGTACGCGGTGCTGCCGTGGGTGGTCGGCGCCGCCCTCGCGGCCCGGCGTGGCGGGTCAGTGCGCCCGCTGCTGCTCTGGCTGGCCGCCGCGGCGACCGCCGGCTCGACGTCGGCGCTGATCGCCACCGCCACCGCGCTCTGCGTGGTCGGCCTCCGTCCGGCGGCCCGGTTCGCCGGGGTGCTCGGCTTCGCGGCGGCGGTGAACCTGCCGTGGATCGTGCCGGCGCTGGCGCGGCCGGGCGGGGTGCCGGCCGACCCGGCCGGCGTCGCCGCGTTCGCCGCCCGGTCCGACACGCCGCTCGGGCTGGCCGGCAGCCTGCTCACGCTCGGCGGGATCTGGAACCCGGCCACCGTCCCGTACGGCCGCGACTCCGCGCTGGCCACGGTGGCGCTGGTCGCCGTGCTGGCCGCGCTGGTGCTCGGGCTGCGACCGGTGCTGGCCGAGAGCCCGGGCCTGGTCGCCGCCGGTGCCGGCAGCCTGCTGCTGGCGGCGGCCGGCGCGGTGCCCGGCCTCGATGCCGTGCTTCGGGCGGTGGTGGTGCACGTGCCCGGCGGTGGCCTGCTCCGGGACGGGCAGAAGCTGCTGGCGCCGGTCGCGCTGGTGATCGCGCTCGCGGCCGGGCACGCGGTGGGCCGGCTGGCCAGGGCCCCGCGGACGGCGCCCTGGGCGGTGCTGCTCGCCGTCCTGCCGGTGCTGGCGCTGCCCGGCCTCGCCTGGGGTGTCGGCGGCCGGCTGGCCGCCGCGCACTACCCGGCCGACTGGCTGGGGCTGCGGGCGGCGGTCGGGCAGGCCCCGCCGGGAGAGGTGGCCGCGCTGCCCTGGGGCACGTACCGGCGGCTGGACTGGGCGGGCGACCACGTCGTGCTCGACCCGCTGCCGCGGCTGCTGGACCGGCGCACGCTGGCCGACGACGCGCTGCCGCTGTCCCGCGTGACCGTGCGCGGTGAGGACCCGCGGGCGGCCCGGGTCAGCGCCGGGCTTGCCGCCGGCGAGCGGCTGCCGGACCTGTTGCGGTCGGCCGGGGTCCGGTACGCGGCGGTGCACCGCAGCCAGCCCGGCTCGGCCGCGACCGAGCGGGCGCTGGCCGGGCTGCCGGTGCTGTTCAGCAGCCGGGACCTGCTGCTGGTCGAGCTGCCCGGCCCGACCGGGCCCACCCCGGGGGACCGGCCGTGGGTGGCCGTGCTCGGCCTCGGCGGTGCCGTTCTCTGCCTGGGCGCGGTGATCGTCCGGAGAAGACCCGGACTGCTACGCTCTCGCACACCCGACGAGCGAACCGGAGCGTGACGCAGGTGCTCAGCGACGATCGGCGGACCGGTGCCAGCGACCGGGGCCAGATCCTCATCTCGACCCTGGTGGCGGCCGTGGTCGGCGGGCTGCTGGCGCTCGGCGCCTCGCTCGTGCTGGTCTCCTCGGCCTCGAACACCAACGCGCCGCCGGTGAACAAGCCGCTGATCACCTACGACCAGAAGTAGCGCCGGTCAGCCGGCGGCCTCGACCGACGACGGCTCGGCCGACCGGTCGCCGGCCGGAAGAGCCGCCGCGCGCGGCGGCAGGCCGGTCAGCGCGCGCAGCTCCGCCTCCACCGCGGCGGCCGTCGCCGGCCAGCTGAACCGGGCCGCGTGCACCCGGGCGGCCCGGCCCATCGACTCCCGCAACGCCGGCTCGGTCAGCAGCCGGCGCAGCGCGACGGCGAACCCGGTCAGGTCGTCGGCGAGCAGCCCGGTCTCCCCGTCGAGCACCGACTCGGTCGGCCCGCCGGCGGACCGGAACGCCACCGTCGGCGTGCCGTGCGCCGCGCTCTCCACCACCGCGAGGCTCCAGCCCTCCTTCACCGACGGCAGCGCATGCACCCAGGCCGCGGCGAGCAGCCGGTGCTTGGTCACGTCGTCCACATATCCGGCGAACGTCACCGCGTCGCCGACTCCGAGCCGCTCGGCGTACGCCCGCAGCTGCGGCTCCCAGTAGCCGTGCCCGACGACGGTGAGCGTCGCGCCGGGGAGCGCGGCGACCGCGTCGATCGCCAGCTCGACCCGCTTGTGCGGCACCAGCCGGCCGAGCACGACCACGCTCGGCTGCGGGCTGCGCGGCCAGGCCGCGGTGGCCACCGGCAGCACCGGCGCGTCCAGCCCGGAGTAGACGACCCCGACCCGGTCCGCGTCGACGCCGACGGCGACCAGGTCGGACCGGGTGGCGGCGGAGACGGTCAGGTAGCGGCAGCGCCGGTAGACCCGCGGCGCCAGCCGGGACTCCAACCACCAGCCGACCCGGCCGAGGGTCGGGCCGAAGACCGCGGTCCACTGCTCGCGGTGCAGGTGGTGGGTCACATTGACGACCAGCGCCCGGGTGAACAGCGGCGCCCAGAACGGCATCCCGTTCTGCACGTCCAGCACCACGTCGTAGCCACCCCGCTGCCGGGCCAGTGCCAGCGCGGCCCGCGGGTAGACGGTGAACCGGCCGCCGCGGCGCACGTACGCCACCCCGTCGACGGTCTCGTCCGGCGCCGCGCCGGGGTAGCGGGCGCACCGCACGGTCACCTCGTGCCCGAGCGCCGCCAGGCCGCTGGCCACCCGCTCGCAGAAGCTCTCCGCACCGCCGCCCTCGGGATGCCCCGAATCACGCCAGTTCAGGAGCAAGATGCGCAGCCCGTCCTGCATCAGCCTCGACGCCCCCTTAGCGCTATAGAGGCGGCAGCGTAGTGGATCCCAGCGCCTCGTGTTACCCACCGGTACGGTCTGCGGCATGTCGCGGCAGTGCGAGGTGTGCGGAGCCCGTCTGCGGGACTGGGTCCTGCGCGGCGGCGGAGTGCTGTTCCGCTGCCCGGACTGCGCCCACGTCGAGCGCGACCTGGCGGCCTGCCCGGCCGGCGCCCGGGATGTCGGCTACGGCGGCGACCCCGGCCTGGACGCCGCCCGGCTGCGGCTGACCGAGCGGCGGCTGCGCGCGCTCGTCCCGGGCGGCCGCTCGGTGTTCGAGATCGGGTACGGCTCGGGCGCGCTGCTGCGCCGGTTCCTCGACGCCGGCTGGTCCGTCGCCGGCGTCGACAAGGGCCAGCTCGAGGTCGGGGTCGACCCGGAGGTGCAGCGCACTGGGCGGCTCGACCGCGGCGAGCTGGAGGCGGTGCCGACCGCTGGCGAGCACGACCTCGTCGTCGGCGTGCACGTGCTCGAGCACCTGCGCGATCCGGCGGCCGGCCTGGCCGCCGCATACCGGTTGCTGCGTCCGGGCGGCACGCTGGCGCTGGTCACCCCGACCGCCGACTCGCTCGGACCGGACTGGTTCGGCGCCGCCTGGTGGCTGCTGGAGGACCCCACCCACGTGCGGTTCTTCTCTCCCGAGTCGGCTGGCCGCGCGTTGCGCCACACCGGGTTCACCGGCGTGCGGATGCGCCGGCTGGTGCTCGACACGCTGTCGATGGAGGCGGCCAGCGTGCGGCGGGCGATCGACCGGCGGCCGCGCCCGCGCGGGGTGCTGACCGAGCGTGGCACCGTGCTCGCCGCGCTGGCCGCGGCACCGATCACCGTTGCGGCGCGGGCCGTCCTGCCCCGGCTGCGGCCGTCGCTGGAACTGGTGGCTCACCGGCCCGGGTGAGAGTCGGGCTCCAACGCCCAAACGGTGCGGATCGCGGACTAGGGTTGCATGCGTGCAACGATCCCGGGAGGCTGGCGGCGCCGTCCTCCCGCCAACCTCCGCCGCCCGCGCTGACTCCGCAGGTCTGCGACGATCGGCCAACCTGCTCCGGGCGTTCCGGGTCGAGCAGACCGACCCGGCGAGGTTCTACGGTTTGCTCGCCCGAGACTCGGTACGCATGGTGGGCGAGCACGGTTCACTGGCGGGCCGCACGGTCCTCGACGTGGGTGCCGGACCGGTGCAGTTCGCCGCCGCGTTCGCCGCCGCCGGCGCCCGCTACGTCGCGCTCGACGCCGATCCCGCCGAGCTGCGCACCCGGCCGGCGATCGCCGCCCGGGGCGAGCGGCTGCCGCTCGCCGACCGGTCGGTCGACGTCTGCTTCTCCTCCAACGTCGTCGAGCACGTGCCGGCGCCGTGGCGGTTCGCCGACGAGCTGGTCCGGGTGACCCGCTCGGCCGGCCTGGTCGTCCTCGCGTACACGAACTGGCTCTCGCCGTGGGGCGGGCACGAGACCTCGCCCTGGCACTACCTGGGCGGCTACCCGGCCGCCGAGCGGTACGGCCGGCGCTACGGGCACCCGCCCAAGAACCGGTACGGCGCCGGCCTCTACCCGGTCTCGGTCGCCGCCGGGCTGCGCTGGGCCACCAGCCGTCCGGACGCCGAGCTGGTCGACGCACGGCCGCGCTACCTGCCGGCGTACGCGCGGGCGCTGCTGCGGCTGCCGGCGCTGCGCGAGATCGCGACCTGGAACCTCTGGCTGGTGCTGCGCCGCCGATGACCGACACCGCGCCGAGCCTGGTACGGCGGCTCCGGGTCACGACCGCCGCCGTGGCTCTCGTCGCGCTCGCGTTCAGCCAGGCGCCGGGCAAGCTGATCGGCGACACCAAGTCCGACCTCGTGCTGGACCCGGGCGGGTTCCTGCGCCGCGCGCTCGAGGCGTGGGACCCGCAGCAGGGCTTCGGGGTGATGGCCAACCAGTCCTACGGCTACCTGTGGCCGATGGGGCCGTTCTTCTGGCTCGGCCACGAGCTCGGTGTGCCCGGCTGGGCGGTGCAGCGGGCCTGGTGGGCGCTGCTGCTCCTGGTCGGCTTCGCCGGCGCGCTCAAGCTGGCCGGCGCGCTCGGCATCGGCACCCCCGCGACCCGGCTGCTGGCGGCGCTGGCCTACACGCTCAGTCCACGGGCGTTGTCCGTGCTCGGCACGATCTCGGTCGAGGCGTGGCCGGCGGCGGTGTTGCCGTGGATCGTGCTGCCGCTGGTGCGCGGCGCCACCGGACAGACCAGCCCGCGTCGCGCCGCGGCCTGGTCCGGGGTCGCCGTGCTCTGCCTCGGCGGGGTGAACGCGACCGCGTCCGCCGCCGTGCTCCCGCTGCCGTTGCTCTACCTGCTCACCCGGCCGGCCGGCGTCCGCGGCCGGCTGCTGGCCTGGTGGGTCCCGGTGACGGTGCTGGCCGCGTCCTGGTGGGCGCTGCCGCTGTTGGTGCTCGGCCGGTACGGCTACGACTTCCTCGACATGATCGAGACCGCGAAGGTCACCACCGCGGTCACCGGCCTGGTCGACACGCTGCGCGGCGGCGACCACTGGCTCGGCTACCTCGTCGTCGACGGCCGGCCGGTGTGGACCGCCGGCTGGGAGCTGGCCACCCGACCGGGGTTGGTGGTGGTGACCTCGCTGGTCGCGGCGGCCGGCCTGGCCGGGCTGCTGCTGCCGGGCCTTCCGGAGCGGCGCTGGCTGCTCGGCGGCGCGCTGCTCGGCACGGTGCTGGTCTCGGCCGCACACACCGGCGTGCTCACCGGCCCGCTGGCGCCGAGCCTGCAGTCGGCACTGGACAGCTGGCTGGCCCCGCTGCGCAACGTGCACAAGGCCGACCCGGTGCTGCGGTTGCCGCTCGCGCTCGGCCTGGCACACCTGCTCGCGGTGGCGGGTCGCGCCGCCGCTGCGGCCGGCCACCGGGTGCCGGCCGTCGGCGGTACGTCGCCGGCTCGTCGGGTGCCGGTGCGGGTCGCCGGCGCGGCCGCGCTCCCGGTCGTCGCCGGGCTGGTCGCGCTGAGCCTGCTGCCGGCCTGGGGCAGCGGGCTGGCGCCGACCGGCGCGTACGCGGCCACCCCCGCCTACTGGCAGCAGGCTGCGGACTGGCTCGACGAGCACGCGGACGGCGAGCGCACTCTGCTGCTGCCCTCCGCCAACGCGCCGGTCTACCGGTGGGGGACGCCGCGGGACGAGCCGCTGCAGGCCCTGGCGTCCGCGCCGTGGGCGGTCCGGGACGGCGCCCCGCTCGGCGCGCCGGGCAGCACCCGCCTGCTCGACGGCCTCGACGCGCGGCTGGCGACCGGCCAGCCGTCCGCCGCGTACGCGGACGTGCTGGCCCGGGCCGGGATCCGGTTCGTGCTGCTGCGCAACGACCTCGACCCGGACCGGTCCGGGTCCGAACGGCCGTCGGTGATCAGGGCCGCGCTGGCCGGCTCGCCCGGGCTGACCGAGGTGGCGGACTTCGGGCCGGCACAGCCGGTGGCGTTCCGGTCCGGTGACCACCTGTCCGGGGCGGTCGAACCGGACCCGCCAGCGCTGGAGGTCTTCGCGATCGCCGGTGCCGAGCGGATCACCGCATACCCGGACGACGGGGCGGTCGCCCTGTCCGGCGGTCCGGAGGGCCTGCTCTCGCTGGCCGACGCCGGGCTGCTGGACGGTCGCGCGGTGATGGGCACGATCGACGCCGAGGCCGCCGACGCCGACGAGACCAACCCCGACCAGCAGCCGCCGACCACGCTGGCCGAGGCCGGCACCGGCTCGGACGACGACGCGGTCGTGCAGACCGACACCCAGCGCCGCCGGGCCTACAACCCCGGCGCCGATCCCGGCCGGCGCTACTCGGCCACGCTGTCCGCGGCCGACCCGCTGCCGCGGCCGGACCTCGGCCCGTACGACTCGGCCCAGCAGGCCGTCTCCGTGCTCGAGGGCGCGTCGAACGTGACCGCGTCGAGCAGCGCGGACGACCCGTTCGCGGCCGAGCCGGACGGCGTCGGCCACCGCGGCCCGGACCACCGGCCGGCCGCCGCGGTCGACGGCGACCCCGACACCGCGTGGCTGTCGGCCACCGGCACGGTCGGGCAGCACCTCGACCTGTCGCTGCTGCACCGGACGCGGGTCAGCGAGGCGACCGTCGAGCTGGTCACCGACCCCGCGTTCGGTCCCGAGGTGACCACGGTGGCGGTGACGACGGACACCGGCACCGTGTCCGCCCCGGTCCGCGCCGGCCGCGCGACCGTGCTGCTCCGGCCGGGACCGACGACGCGGATCCGGGTCACGATCACCGGCGTGTCCGGCGACCCGGACTCCGGCGTGGTCGGCATCCGCGAGCTGATCGTGCCCGAGGTGCAGGTCACCGAGGCGATCGCGCTGCCGCCGATCCAGGACGCCGACGGCGAGGAGTGGACCGTGCTCGCCGAGCGCCCGGACGGCCGGCGCGGCGACTGCCTGCTCGGACCGGCCGGCTGGAGCTGCGTGCCCGGGCTGGCCGAGCCGGGGGAGGAGAGCGGCTCGCTGGAGCGGCGGTTCGAGGCGCCGGCCGGGGACGTCTCGGTGACCGGCACGGTCCGGCCGCGGCCGGGGACCGCGCTCGACCTGCTGCTCGACGGGGCGCTGGGCTACCGGGCGGACGGCACCTCGCGGATCACCCAGGACCCGGCCGCCCGGCCCGGAGCCGCCTACGACGGCGACCCCGCCACCGGATGGCTGCCCGCCCCCGGCGACCAGGCCCCGCGGCTGACCCTCGCGCTCGGCCGGATGACCACGATCACCGGGCTCACCGGCGCGGACTGGACCGGCGTCGCCGGCGTCGAGCTGACCACCAGGACCGGCGAGCGGCGCTCGCTGGCCGGCTCCGGCGCGTTCCGCCCGGTCCGTACCGACGAGGTCACGCTCACCTTCCGCCGCGCGGTCAGCGGTGACCGGGTGGAGCCGATGGCCGTGCACGGGTTCGACCTCACGGGCGCGCCGGCCCGCTCCGCGGCGCCGGTCCAGGTGGACTGCGGCGCGGCCCCGGCCGTGCTGCTCGACGGCCAGGTCCGCAACCTGTCGATGACCGCGCCGGTCTCCGACCTGCTCTCGCTGGCCCCGGTGCGGGCGAAGACCTGCGGGCAGTCGATCGAGGTGGCCGGCGGTCCGCACCGGATGTCGTCGACCGCGACCGCGGCGCTCGAGGTGGCCACCGCGGAGGTGTCGAGCGGGCGACCGCCGGCGGCGCCGCCGGCCCGGGCGATCCGCACCCTGTCCTGGTCCGACCAGCACCGGGTCATCGAGGTCGGCGGCGGGGGCAAGGGCTACGTGGCGATGACCGAGGGCTACAACACCGGCTGGCGGGCCACCGCGTACGGGCGGACGCTGACCCCGGTCCGGATGGACGGCTGGCAGCAGGGGTGGAAGCTGCCGCCCGGCGGCGACACCCGGGTCACGCTCAGCTTCGGCCCCGGCCGGACTCAGCACGGCCTGCTGCTCGGCGGACTGGTCGCCGGGCTGGTGGTGCTCGTGCTCGCGCTGCTGCCGGTGCGCCGGGAGGCCGAGCTGCGGCCCGACCGGCTGCCGCCGCTGCCCGGCCGGTGGTGGCGGGCCGCGCCGGTGGCCGTCGTCGGCGGGCTGCTGATCGGCCCGGTCGGGCTGGTCTCGGCCGGGGCGGCGCTGGCGCTACCGCGGCGGTGGTGGGCTGCCGGCGCGGGCGGCGCGCTCGCGCTCGCCGGTGTGCTGCTCGCCGTCGACTCCGGCGCCGGCTGGGTGCAGGCGGCGGACCAGGGGCTCGCCGCCGCCGCGCTGTGCCTGGTCACCGCCGCGCTGGTGGACTGGACCCCGCCGGGCGCGCCGACGCGAGGGAGCGCCGCCGACGCGCCGGGTGCCCCAGCCGGCCAGGACGTCGGCCAGCCGCAGCGCCGGCCGCTCGAGCAGCACCCAGGACAGGCCGCCGAGAGCGGTCGCGCCGAGCGCGGTGAGCACCGCGACCGCCACCGTCCGCCCGCTGAAGTCGGGCCAGCCGGTGACCCGGTAGACCGCGTCGAGCACGACCAGGTGCCACAGGAAGATCCCGTACGACCATCGGCCGAGCAGCCGTAGCGGCGGCGAGCCGAGCACCGGCGCCCGCGGTCCCAGCGCGGCCGGCACCAGCAGCAGCCCGGCGACCAGCGCATACCCGCCCTCCTTGAGCACGGCCGCCCCGCCCGGCGCCGGCGCCAGCGTGAGCGGTCCCGCGACCGGCGTGGCGAGCAGGAACAGCAGCGCCCCGGCCGCCGCCCAGCAGGTCCCCGAGGCCGCGGCCAGCTGCCCCAGCCAGCCGGGCACGCCGCGGCGGGCCAGCGCGGCGACGGCCATCCCGACCGCGAACCAGTCCAGGTGACCGGGCAGCCACAGCAGCATCCGGTCGGGCAGGTCGAGCAGGTGCACCGCGACGATCCACGCGTACGCGAGGACGACGCAGCCGGCCAGCACCGGCCACTCCCACCGCCGCGCGAGCCACACCAGCCCGGGCAGCACCAGGTAGAACGCGACCTCCGGGACCAGCGACCAGGTCTGGGTGAGCGCGCCGGCGAGCGGCTCGGTCCGGTAGCCCTGCCCGAGCCACCAGTACGCGGCCGGCACCGAGCCGATCACGGCCACCACCGCGAGCAGCACCCAGTACGCCGGCAGGATGCGGGCGGCCCGCCGCAGCGCATACCGGCCGACCGGACGGGTCCGCGGGTAGAGCAGGAAGCCGGACAGCACGAAGAACACCGCGACGCCGACGTCGAGGCGGCCCAGCACCGCGCCGCCGGCACCGGCCTGGGTCTGCCCGGTCCGGAACGCGACGTGGGTCAGCAGCACCGCGCCGGCAGCCACCGCACGCAGGCCGTCCAGCGCCGGCATCACCCGCCGCGCACTCATCCGGACACCGTACGGCCCGGTCAGGTCACGATGCGGTTACGAGGAGCCGCCTTACCCGTGGTCGGATGTCCCGTTCATCCAACACTCGCTGGTAACCTCCGCCCACCTGATCATGGGTCGGCCGGTTGGGGCGATGAGGGGAAGGCCATGCGGCGGTTCTTGGGCCCGGCGCTGCTCGGCGTCGGCGTCTTCCTGGTGGTCCTCGGCGGGCTGCTGAAGTTCTACGTGGCCGACCGGGTGATCCTCACGCCGATCGACCAGTACGCGCAGACCACCTCGCCCGGTCCGGGTTCCTTCCTCGACCCGGCCACGCTGCAGGTGCGCTCCTCCGACCTCGTCGCGGTCCGCACGCTGCGCGGCGACGTCGCCGCCAGCAACCGGGACACCGCGGTCTGGGACGTCTCGGTGGTGCTGTCCACCGGCGACCAGCAGCTCGTCCAGGCCAGCGTCGACCGGGTCGCCACCGACCGGCGCACCGCCGAGGCGGTGAACTGCTGCGGCGAGGCGGTCAACTCGGTGCCGACCCGGCACAGCGGGCTGTCCTACAAGTTCCCGTTCGACACCCAGAAGCAGACCTACCAGTTCTGGGACGCCAACGTGAAGAAGGCCGTGCCGGCGCGATACGTCTCCGAGGAGACGGTGCAGGGCCTGACGACATACAAGTTCGTCTCGCAGATCGACGCCACCCAGATCCAGACCCAGGAGGTGCCCGGGTCGCTGGTGGGGGAGAGCGCGCCGAGCGTGCAGGCGCCGGTCTACTACACCGACACCCGTACGGTCTGGGTCGAGCCGAAGACCGGCGTGATCGTCAAGGGCAGCGAGCAGAACCGGACCACCCTGCGGGACAGCGCCGGGCAGGACAAGACCGTCGTCCTGCAGTTCGACCTGACCTTCAACGAGGACAGCCAGCGCAGCCAGGCCCAGCTGGCCCGGGACAACATCGGCAAGATCGACCTGCTCACCACCTGGCTGCCGCTGATCGGCCTGCTCGTCGGCATCGTGCTCATCATCGCCGGCGTGATCATCATGTTCTCGGCCGACCGCGGCACCGGTCGCCACGCCGAGCAGCCCGAACCCGCCGGCACACCGTCGGGGTAGCGCGTCCTGTCGGTGCCCGGCGCTATGGTCTCGCCCCTCGGAGGTGACTGCCCATGAGCGGCGTACGGGTCCTGGTGGGGACACGCAAGGGAGCGTTCGTGCTGAGTGCCGACGGCACGCGCAAGAGCTGGGACGTGGCCGGCCCACTGTTCCCGGGCTGGGAGATCTACCACATGACCGGGTCGCCGGCGGACCCCGACCGGTTGTACGCGTCGCAGTCGAGCGGCTGGTTCGGCCAGCAGATCCAGCGCTCCGACGACGGCGGCGCGAGCTGGGAGCAGGTCAGCAACCGGTTCGAGTACGACGGCGTGCCCGGCACGCACCAGTGGTACGACGGGACGCCGCACCCGTGGGAGTTCGCCCGGGTGTGGCACCTCGAGCCGTCGCCCGCCGACCCGGACACGGTCTACGCCGGCGTCGAGGACGCGGCGCTGTTCCGGACGCAGGACGGCGGCAAGGAGTGGCTGGAGCTGTCCGGGCTGCGCGGCCACGGCTCCGGCCCGAAGTGGCAGCCGGGCGCGGGCGGGATGTGCCTGCACACGATCGTGCTCGACCCGGCCGACCCGCAGCGGATCTTCGTCGCGATCTCCGCCGCCGGCGCGTTCCGCTCCGACGACGGCGGGGCGAGCTGGAAGCCGATCAACCGCGGCCTGCAGTCGGGCGGAATCCCCGACCCGGACGCGGAGGTCGGGCACTGCGTGCACCGGATCGCCATGCACCCGTCCCGGCCCGACGTGCTGTTCATGCAGAAGCACTGGGACGTCATGCGCACCGACGACGCCGGCGAGTCGTGGCACGAGATCAGCGGCGACCTGCCCAGCGACTTCGGCTTCCCGATCGCGGTGCATCCGCACGAGCCGGACACGGCCTACGTCGTGCCGATCACCAGCGACTCCTACCACTTCCCGCCGGACGGCCGGCTGCGGGTCTACCGCAGCCGCAGTGGCGGCGGCGAGTGGGAGCCGCTCAGCGACGGGCTGCCCCAGGAGCACTGCTACGTCAACGTGCTGCGTGACGCGATGGCGGTCGACTCGCTGGAGGAGCCCGGCATCTACTTCGGCACCACCGGCGGCCAGGTATACGGGTCGGCGGACGCCGGGGACAGCTGGACGCCGATCGTGCGGGACCTGCCGGCCGTGCTGTCGGTCGAGGTCCAGACGCTGCCGTGAGCGGCCCGTCGACGGTCCGGGTCCGGCTGCCGACCCACCTGCGCACGCTCGTCCGCATCGACGGCGAGGTGCGGTTGGAGGTCGCCGGGCCGCTGACCACGCGGTCGGTGCTGGACGCGCTCGAGGCCCGCTACCCGGGGCTGCGCGGCACGATCCGGGACGCGGCCACGCTCGAGCGCCGGCCGTTCGTCCGGTTCTTCGCCTGCGAGGAGGACCTCTCGCTGGAGCCGCCGGACGCGCCGCTGCCGGCCGCGGTCGGCACCGGAGCCGAGCCGCTGCTCATCGTCGGTGCGATGGCCGGCGGCTAGCTGTCGGCCCTGCCCGCGGGCGGTGGGACGCGACGCGCCGGCGCCCGGCCTCAGCCCGGCTTCTCGGCGACGTAGATCGCGGTGCCGGGGACGAGCGCGCCGCGCAGCGGGCTCCACTGGCCCCACTCCCGGGTGTGCCCGGCCGGCCACTCCGGCTCGATCAGGTCCACCAGCCGGAACCCGGCGGCGACCAGCTCGCGGACCCGGTCGCCGAGGGTCCGGTGGTGCTCGACGTACACCGGCTCGCCGGCCTCGTCGACCTCGACGTACGGGGAGCGGTCGAAGTACGGCGTGCGGGCGGTGAGCCCGGCCGGGCCGGGGTCGTCGGGGAACACCCAGCGCAGCGGGTGGGTGGTCGCGAACACCCAGCGCCCGCCGGGCCGCAGCACCCGGGCGACCTCGCGCATCACCGCGGCGGAGTCGGCCACGAACGGCACCGCGCCGAACGCCGTGCAGGCGATGTCGAACGAGCCGTCCGCGAACGGCAGCCGCTGGGCGTCGGCCTGCACGAGCGGCACCCGGACGCCGGTCCGGTCGGCCGCGTCGGCGGCGTGCCGCAGCATCACCCCGGACAGGTCGAGCGCGACCGGGCCCGCACCCTGCGTCGCCAGCCAACGGGAGCACATCGCCGCGCCGGCGCCGACCTCGAGGACCCGCCGCCCGGACACCGCCCCGAGTAGGTGCGCGTCGGCCTCGCGCAGTCCTTCCGGGCACCAGACGAAATCGACCTCGCCGAGGAAATCACCGTGCTCGGCGAGGTACGCGCCGGCGTCGTGGTCCCACCACGACCGATTTGCCCGCACACTCTGGTCCGCCGTGACCGGGTCGTGCGACACTCCGGCGACAGGTCTCGGTTCGGCAACGCCGGTCAGCGCCGGTCCTCCCTCGTTGCATGTCTGTCGGCGCTCTCAGTATCCTTGACAGCGCGCTGTGGGTCTGCGTGCCTCGGTATGGAGCAGGCCACGCTCGTCAAGGATGTCATCTGGCACGTCAGCCGGCGTGCACGGTCTCGTCACCGGCGAACAACGGGCCCTCGCGTATCGACCTATACCTAGCCCGCGACCGGAGCGCCCCACCACATGACGTCCACCACCGA
This sequence comes from uncultured Actinomycetota bacterium, assembly GCA_963728945.1. GTDB lineage: Bacteria > Actinomycetota > Actinomycetes > Mycobacteriales > CADCTP01 > CADCTP01. The sequence continues at coordinate 745,399 of CAVSMA010000002.1, forward strand.
GACCCGTCCCGAGCAGACGGCGACCTCACCCACGTCCACGACCCCGCAGGTCGCGGTCAACGACATCGGATCGGCGGAGGACTTCGCCGCCGCCGTCGACCAGACGATCAAATACTTCAACGACGGCGACATCGTCGAGGGCACGATCGTCAAGGTCGACCGGGACGAGGTCCTGCTCGACATCGGCTACAAGACCGAGGGCGTCATCCCCTCGCGGGAACTGTCGATCAAGCACGACGTCGATCCCAACGAGGTCGTCAAGCTGGGCGACGAGGTCGAGGCCCTTGTTCTCCAGAAGGAGGACAAGGAGGGCCGGCTGATCCTGTCCAAGAAGCGCGCGCAGTACGAGCGGGCCTGGGGCACGATCGAGCAGAAGAAGGAGAACGACGAGGTCGTCGAGGGCACCGTCATCGAGGTCGTCAAGGGCGGCCTGATCCTCGACATCGGCCTGCGCGGCTTCCTGCCCGCCTCCCTCGTCGAGATGCGCCGGGTCCGCGACCTCCAGCCGTACGTCGGCCGGCAGCTCGAGGCGAAGATCATCGAGCTCGACAAGAACCGCAACAACGTGGTGCTGTCCCGGCGCGCCTGGCTGGAGCAGACCCAGTCCGAGGTCCGCACCGAGTTCCTCAACAAGCTGGCCAAGGGCCAGGTCCGGACCGGCGTGGTCTCCTCGATCGTCAACTTCGGCGCGTTCGTCGACCTCGGCGGCGTCGACGGCCTGGTGCACGTGTCCGAGCTGTCCTGGAAGCACATCGACCACCCGTCCGAGGTCGTCGAGGTCGGCCAGGAGGTCACGGTCGAGGTGCTCGACGTCGACCTGGAGCGCGAGCGGGTCTCGCTGTCGCTCAAGGCGACGCAGGAGGACCCGTGGCGGCAGTTCGCCCGGACCCACCAGATCGGCCAGGTCGTCCCGGGCCGGGTCACCAAGCTGGTGCCGTTCGGCGCGTTCGTCCGCGTCGAGGAGGGCATCGAGGGCCTGGTGCACATCTCCGAGCTGGCCGAGCGGCACGTCGAGATCCCCGAGCAGGTCGTCCAGGTCGGCCAGGAGATCCTGGTCAAGGTCATCGACATCGACCTGGAGCGGCGGCGGATCAGCCTGTCGCTCAAGCAGGCCAACGAGGGCGCCGGCACCGGCGGCGAGCCGGGCGAGTTCGACCCCGCTCAGTACGGCATGGACGCCCAGTACGACGAGCAGGGCAACTACATCTACCCCGAGGGCTTCGACCCGGAGTCGGGGGAGTGGCTGCCCGGCTACGAGACCCAGCGCGAGGAGTGGGAGCGGCAGTATGCCGAGGCCCAGGCCCGCTACGAGGCGCACGTCAAGCAGGTCCGGGAGGCTCAGGCGGCGGAGGCGGAGGCGACCGGCGAGACGTCCTACAGCACCGACTCGGCCGACTCCGGTGGCACGCTCGCCTCGGACGAGGCGCTCGCCGCGCTGCGCGAGAAGCTCGCCGGCGGTCGCGCCTAGCAGCTCACGACGGAGGCCCCACCCGACGCGCTCGGGTGGGGCTTCCGCCGTTCCCGGGCCCGGAGCGCCCGCTCGAGGCGGAGGGGTCGCTACGGTGACCGCATGACGATGCGTTCGTCGGTTGCGCGGTCAAGCTGTGTCCTGGTGCTGGTCGGGATCGCCGCGCTCGCCGCGGCGTGTAGTTCGGGCGGGTCCGACCGGTCGCAGGCCGGCGCGACGCAGACCGCCGCCGCGCCGACATCGACCGGCTCGGCCGCCACGCCCACGCCGACCCCGACGCCGAACCTCCCCGGCGGCTGCGACCAGATGCTCCCGTTCACCGACCTCGACCAGGCTCTCGGCCGCCCCCTGTTCGGCCCGTCCCGCTACGTGCTCGGCGTCGCCGAGCCGTCCATCGGCCGCACCGGCCGGGTGACCTGCCAGTTCGGCCTGCAGCCGAACGGCCGCGGCGCGGCACCGCTCGAGGTCGGCGTCTCCACGTACAAGGATGCCGACTCGGCGAACGAGCGGGTGGCCGCGACCGTGGCCGCCCTGCGGTCCACCGCCACCTCGCAGCGCAGCGCGACGGTCGCCGGCCAGCAGGCGGTGCTCATCGGCACGAAGAAGGACGACAACCTGGTCGTGGCCCAGGGCGACCGTACGGTCGCGGTGACGATCGCCCGCACGCTGCACGTGGCCTCGCTCGACAAGGCGGCGGTCGGTGTGGCCGAGCGGGTGCTGGCCAACTGGGGGCAGTGACCGGCCGGAGCGGGACGGCCGCCCAGGGCCAGTGACCGGCCGGAGCGGGAGGGCCGGCTAGAGCGAGAAGATCAGGGCGAACGCCGGGCGCGGCCGGGCCCCGCTGCGGGTCAGCGCGACGGCGGTGTGGCGACCGCGCCAGCGCAGCATCGACCAGAACGGCAACCGGGTCTCGCGGATGCGGAGCATGACGGCCTCGTGGCTGCGGCAGTGCACCAGGCCAGGAGTGCCATGCCGGTGGCGTCCCACCGTCGGTGGGCGCCGGTGCTTGGCCATGTCGCGACCACCTTTCGGCTGGGGAAGCCGTCGCGGCCGGCAGCCTACGGGCTGACCAGTCGCGATCTTGTGCGGCGCGCCGGGGGATCATCAGCATGTCGACTTCACGCCGTAGGGTCTTGCTGTGCAGATCGGGTTGACCGGCGGGATCGGGTCGGGCAAGTCGACGGTGGCCGGGCGGTTCGCCGAGCTCGGCGCGCTGGTTATCGACGCCGACGCGGTCGCCCGCGAGGTGGTCGAGCCGGGCACAGACGGGTTGGCCGCGGTGGTCGCCGAGTTCGGCGAGCAGGTCCTGGACGGCTCCGGCCGGCTCGACCGCCCGGCCCTGGCCCGGGTGGTGTTCGGCGACGAGGACGCGCGCGGCCGGCTCAACGCGATCTTGCACCCGCGGATCCGGGCCCGCGCGGCCGAGCTGATCGCAGCCGCGCCGGCCGGCACGGTCGTCGTGCAGGACGTGCCGCTGCTGGTCGAGACCGACCAGGCCGACCGGTACGACCTGGTCGTGGTGGTGGAGGCGCCGGCCGACCTGCGGGTCCGCCGGCTGGCCGAGGATCGCGGCATGCCGGCAGGGGAGGTCAGGGCGCGGATGGCGGCGCAGGCCACCGACGAGCAGCGCCGGGCGGTCGCGGACGTGCTGCTGGTCAACGACGGCACGACCGACGAGCTGCGGGCGAAGGTCGACGACCTCTGGCGGTCGCGGGTCAGTCCCGGGCCCGGACGGCCAGGATGAGGTGGCCGTCGCCGAGCAGCGCGGCGATCTCCAGCTCGGGGTGCGTGGCGGCCTCGGCCGCGGCCAGCGTCGCCAGCTCTGCCCGTACGGACGGCTGGTCGGCGTAGAGGGAGTAGCTGGCGTCCTCGCCCGGGTGGACGGACAGCTGCGCCCGCTGGTTGAGCAGCCGCCAGCGGGCCTCCCGCTCGGCCTCGTCCGGCCGGGGCCAGGCGTCCGGCGGCAGCGGCAGCTCCGGCAGCAGCGCGTCCGCGTCGGTCACGGGATGCTAGCTGCGGGCCGCCCTGGGCCGCCCGGGCGCCCGCGCCGCCCGGGACAGCGCGGGGCGCTCGCGCGCGATCCAGGCGCGGCGGCGGTCGATCGCGTCGCCGACCCCGTCGGCCCACATCCGGGCCCAGCCGCCGCCGAGCGTCCGCGCGTTGTGCCGCATCAGCAGCCGGCTGCGCCGCCACATCCCGTCGGCGAGGTCGAGCAGCTCCTCCCGCTCCGGCCCCGGCAGCCCGTACGCGTCGAGCAGCGCGGCGAACCGCGCCGGCACGTCCACGTCCCGCTGCGCCGGCGCCCGGTCGGCCGGGTCGAGCAGCGGCACCCACCACATCGCGGTGGTGAGCAGGTCGGCGACCCGCCGGGTCGGGCGGGCCAGGTCGAAGTCGACCAGCGCGACCGGGCGCCCGTCCCGGAACACCACGTTCTGCGGGGTCACGTCGCAGTGTGCGACGAGCTCGGGCGTCCCGGGGAGCGCGGCCAGCTCGGGCGGCATCTCCGGGCCGGCGCGGTCGCGGCCGAACCACGCCAGCTCCGGCGGCGGGTCCCAGCCGGCGGACGCGTCGTGCAGCTCCCGGACCAGCCGGCCGATCCCGACCACAACCTCGTCGGTGCAGGCCCACGCCTCGGGCGGGGCGCCGGGCACGTCGCCGGGCACGAAGTCGAGCACGTCCCGCCCCCGGTCGTCGACGCCGAGGAACCGCGGCGCGCCGGCGAACCCGACCCGCTCCAGGTGACCGAGGTACGCGGCGACGAACGCGGACTGTGGCTGCCGCGGCCGCCGCACCGTGTCGCCGACCCGCACGACCCCCTCGGTGACGTCGCCCTTCGGCAACACGATCTCCACCCCGTCCCCGAACGCCGCCACCCCACCACCCTGCCACCCCGGCCCGGCGCCCGGCCGCGCGGCACGGGCGGGGCGGTAGGGTCCCGGTGCAGTCGGGGTGGCCGCCGGGCGGCCGCGCGCCGGCGCACCGCTCCGACCGCGGCCCGGATCACCCTCGCGTTCGCCGGCGACCTGCACTTCGCCGAGCGCACCGCCACCCGGCTGGCCGCCGACCCCGGCACCGCCTTCGGCGAGGCCGCCCGGGCGCTGCGGGCGGCCGACCTGACCATGGTCAACCTGGTGACCGCGGTCACCGAGCGCGGTTCCTGGTCCAAGTGGGTGGGCCGGTCGGGTCGGCGTCCTCAGGTGGTCCGGTCGCGGACGGCGAGGATGAGGTGACCGTCGCCGAGCAGGGCGGCGATCTTCAGCTCGGGATGCGCCGCCGCCTCAGCCGCGGCGAGCGTCGCGAGCTCGGCCCGGACGGCGGGATGGTCGGCATAGAGGGAGTAGCTGGCGTCCTCGCCGGGGTGCACCGACAGCTGGGCGCGCTGGTTGAGCATGCTCCAGCGCGCCTCTCGCTCGGCCTCGTCCGGGTGCGGGCCGGGGTCCGGCGGCAGCGGCAGCTCGGGCAGCAGCGCGTCGGCGTCGGTCACGGCCGGCGATGGTAGTGCCGGGCGTCAGAAGTCCTCGCACCGCTTCCCGGCACGAAATCTCTGCGGCGGGCCCCTGGCGCGCAGCCAGCGGGCGCGCCACCTCCACCCCGTTCCCGAACGTGGCCACCCTCCACCCGGGTCCGAGGGCCGGACCGGGCGGTAGGGTCCGGCGGTGCATGCGGGGCAGGCGCCTCGGCGCGGACCGGGCCCGGGCACCTGGGTCACGGTGGTCGCCGCGGTCCTCCTGGTGACCGGCGGTCTCGTCACGCTCGCGCGCAGCATCCGGCCGGCCGACCGGGCCACGATCGCCGCGCCGGCGCCGACCGCCGCGGCGGCCGCGCCCACCCCGGCGCCGACGACCAGCCGACCCGCCGCCCGGATCACGCTCGCGTTCGCCGGCGACGTGCACTTCGCCGAACGCACCGCGGCCCGGCTCACCGCCGACCCGGACACCGCGTTCGGCGAGGCCGCCACCGCTCTGCGCGCGGCCGACCTCACCATGGTCAACCTGGAGACCGCCGTCACCGAGCGCGGCAGCCCGGAGCCGAAGGAGTTCCACTTCCGCACCCCCGCGACCGCGTTCACGGCACTGCGCGCGGCCGGTGTCGACGTGGCGACGATGGCAAACAACCACGCCGCCGACTACGGCGCGGTCGGTCTCTCCGACACGCTGGCCGCGATCAAGTCGACCCGCTTCCCGACGATCGGGATCGGCGCCGACGCCGGGCGGGCGTACGCGCCGTACTACGTGACCGTCCGCGGCCACCGCGTCGCTCTGCTCGCGGCCAGCCAGATCCGCGACCGCACGCTCAGCGCCTGGACCGCCGGACCGACCTCGGCCGGCATCGCCTCCGCGTACGACGACCGGCTGATCGCCGCCGTCCAGGCGGCCCGCGACCAGGCCGAGATCGTCGTCGTCTACCTGCACTGGGGCGTCGAGGGCCAGGGTTGCCCGAGCGGCGACCAGCGCGCTCTCGCCTCCCGGCTCGCCGCGGCCGGCGCCGACGCCGTCGTCGGCACGCACGCCCACCTGCTGCTCGGCGCCGGTTACCTCGGCTCGACCTACGTCGCGTACGGGCTGGGCAACTACCTCTGGTGGCGCAACTCCGCGTACTCCGACGACACCGGGGTGCTGCGGCTGACCTTCGCCGGTCGGCGGGTGGTCGGTGCCGCCCTGGCGCCGGCCCGGATCGACGGGCGCGGCGTGCCCGTGCCGGCCACCGGCGGCACCGCCGCCCGGATCCAGCAGAAGTGGGCCGGCCTCGCCGGCTGCACCGGCCTGGCGGCCCGAGCGTCCTGAGTCACCCGGCGGCCCGCCGAATCGCGTGGATGTGCGATGCGGGCAGCCGCCGTCGCGGCGGAACGTCGATGGTGACCGCAGCTCACCCTGAAGGGAAGCCCGATCCGCACGCACGCACTGGCGGGTCGCCACCCCCGACGCCGTATCCTCGCCCGCTGCCGGTGGCCGCCCGGCGACGCTGCCGGCATCCGAGCCCGGCGTCACCGGCAAGCTCGGCAGCACGACCGGATCCGACGGCAACCGCCAGCTCACCGTCGCCGGCCACCCCGTATACACGTTCACCGGCGACTCCGCACCCGGGCAGACGGCCGGTCAGAACGTGGTGCTCAACGGTGGCCTGTGGACGGTCGTCTCACCGGCCGGCGCGCCGGTGCGGACAGCGGCCACCGCCGGCAACTCCGGCCCCTCGTACTGAGCGGGGGGACGTCATGTCGGACCTGACCGCCGTCCCGGGACGGCTGTTCATCCTCGGCGACCGGCTCACCGTCGACATCGTCGACTGCACCGTCACGATGTGGCGGCGCGGCGAGGAGATCCCGGTCCTCGAGCTGCTGCTCTCCCACGGCCCCGACGCCACGACCGCCGTGGCCCTCGACGCCGACCTCGTCGCGGCGGGGTTGCGTGGCCGGACCACGGCCGGCCGGGTCGTCGTCTGGCCGTGTCCCGAGGACGAGGTGCTCTGCATCGGGCTGCGCGGGCGGCGGGCCAGCGTGCTGGAACTGCCATACGAGCCGGTCGCCGCGCTGCTGGGCGGCGCCGGCCCGCACGGCGCCGCCCGCGGTCAGCTCGCCAGCCGCTCGGCGAGGAAGCGGAGCGCGAGCGGGTAGCGGTATTCGATGGCCGGGTGGCCGGCGTCGAACAGCTCGAAGAACTCCGGGGTCACGCCGATCTTGCTCAGCTCGTCGACGAACGCCTGCGCGCCGAGATCGAGGTAGTACTCGTCCCGCGTGCCGGCGTCGACGTAGATCGCCCGCTGCGAGCGCAGCGCCTCGGTGTAGCGCGGCACCATCCGGACCGGGTCCCAGTCCAGCCAGCGCTGCCAGACCGGCTCGATCAGCCGGCCGGTGGACACCTCGAACGGAAGCCGTACGGTCCCGTCGTCGTCGGCGGAGAACGCGGCGGCGACGCCGTACACGCTGACCAGCACGCCGTCACCGGGCTTGGTGAAGGGGACACGCGAGCGGAAGTCGGTCCAGAAGTTGTCGAACGAGCCGTCGTACGAGTCGCGCAGCGTGCGGGCGGCCTCGGCGAAGTCCTTGATGTAGCACAGCTCGTACAGGGTGTCGCCGGCGTGGCTGGCGAACGCGCCGAACAGGTCGGGCCGCAGCATCGGCGTGATCATCGCGCCGAACCCGCCGCTGGACTTGCCGGTGATCGCCCGCGACTCCCGGTCGGCGATCGTGCGCCAGTGCGCGTCCACGAACCGGACCACGTCCTCGCAGAGGTAGGTGTGGTAACGACCGGTGCCGGGGGAGTCGACGTACTGGCTGCCGCCGTATGCCGTCCACGCGTCCACGCCGACCACCAGCGCCGGCGGCGCGTCCGGGCGGCCGAACAGGTCGTCGACGAGCTCGAGCACCGTCGGCCGGAACGGGCTGCGGTTGCCCCACATGCCCAGCGTGCCGGTGTAGCCCTGGATCAGGTAGATCACCGGGAACCGGCGGTCCGGCTCGGCGTCGTACGCCGGCGGCAGGTACACCCACAGCGGCCGGCGCCAGTCGTCGCCGAGCGGGTTGTCCTTCAGCGCGGCTGCTTCGATGGTCACGTGCTCGTACCGGCCGACGAAGTCGGACTGCCACGGCCTCATGCGACCCATCCTGCCTGGCCAGCCGTACCGGTTTGAAGCCGCGATCCGGGATCGGATACAGTCTTCTACGCGCTGCGGACGTGGCTCAGTTGGTAGAGCATCACCTTGCCAAGGTGAGGGTCGCGGGTTCGAATCCCGTCGTCCGCTCGGAGACGCCCTCGGGTGTCCTGTCGGTCTCCCGAGGTCACTCGGGCTTCCTGGCGGAGTGGCCGAGTGGCATAGGCAAGGGCCTGCAAAGCCCTGTACGCGGGTTCGATTCCCGCCTCCGCCTCGGGCGCTTAGCTCAGCGGGAGAGCGCTTCCCTGACACGGAAGAGGTCACTGGTTCAATCCCAGTAGCGCCCACCAGTGACTGGTGGCCCCGGTCCGCGGAAAGCGCGGACCGGGGCCACTCGTCATGCCGGCCGCGGGGGCGACCCCCGCGGGCCCCGCGTTCCGGCCGGCGGCGGTCGGCACCCTGGTTCCGGCACGCCGGTACCTGAGCGGCGTGACGTGCTGGAGCGGGCCCTGCGGCGACCGGTCGGCCGGGCCGGAGGGCCCGGGCCGGTCAGCGCGAGTAGATCCAGGGTTGCTTCAGGTCGAAGAACTCCGGCTCGCCGGACATGAGCTTGTTCATCTCCTCCATCTGGGCGGCCAGCTCCGGCGGCGGCTCCTTGCGCTCGCCGTCGCGCGCCTCGGCCTCCGAGGTGAAGTAGATCGCCACCGTGTAGCCGCCGCCGGGGTGCACGACGGCGACCGTGCCGAGGATCTCCGGACGGAACGCGGCCCACTTGTCCGAGTCCTGGCTCATCAGCTCCCGGGCCCGGTCCGGGTCGGTGCCGCTGCCGCGCATGATCTGCACGAACCCGGCCTTGTCCGGGTCGCCGACCAGGTCGAGCGTGACCTCCTCGCTGTCGGCGAACTTCGCGTCGCCGTCGAGCAGCGCGGCCGTCTCCCGCCACCACCGGTCCTGCTCCGGCCGCTCGCTGTTGCGCCGCGCCGCGTCCGCCGACTCGAACCGGGCCAGCGCGATCATCCGGCCGTCGTCGGTCACCCCGCCGGTGGAGCCGAGCCAGCCGGCCGCTCCCGGCGCCAGCTCCGTCCGCCACCGTTCCAGCGCGGCGTGCACGTCCTCCGGCTTGCCGGTCCTGCCCTGGATCACCTGGACGAACATGGATCCTCCCCCGAGACGTCGTCGTCGGCCGGATCCACCGGGTCGCTGCGCCGGATCGTCCGGCTGCCCAGGACGTTACGGCCGGCCCGTCGCGGAATCGAGAGCCGGCTCGCGGAATCCGGCCCGGTCCGAGCGCGCGCCGGGACAGCGCCTGCTGGGCGCCGCCGGAGCCGCCCGACTGCGCGCCGACTCGCCGCGAGACAGCGGTACCCGCCCGGCCCCGACGGCGGGACGGTCCGGGTTGACACCCGCGCGGCGCCACCGCGCCGACCGGGACCGCCGGGCGCAGCGGCCCGGCAGCGGGGAGGGGACGATGGACACCGACGTACGCAAGCTCTACCACCGCGCGATGGATGCCTTCGGCGACCACGTGCACGCCGTGCGGGACGACCAGTGGACGGCGCCGACGCCCTGCACCGACTGGGACGTCCGGGCGCTCGTCAACCACGTGGTGGGGGAGAACCGGTGGGCCGTGCCGTTGTTCGCCGGCGGCACGGTCGAGGACGTCGGCGACCGGTTCGACGGCGACCTGCTGGGCGGCGACCCGGTTGCCGCCTGGGACGACTCGGCCGCGGCGGCGATCGCGGCGGTCGACGACCCCGGCGCGATGGACCGGACCGTGCACCTGTCGTTCGGCGACTTCCCGGGCCGCGAGTACGGCATGCAGCTCCTGGCCGACCTGCTGGTGCACGGCTGGGACCTGGCCCGCGGGATCGGCGCCGACCAGCGGATGGATCCGGAGCTGGTCGAGGTGTGCCGTGGCTGGTTCACCGGCGTCGCCGACGCCTACCGGTCGGCCGGCGCGGTGGCGGCCCGGCCGCCGGTGCCCCCGGACGCCGACGCGCAGACCCAGCTGCTGGCCGACTTCGGCCGCTCCGCCACCTGACCCGCGCTCAGCCGGCCGAGGCGTCCTCGACCAGGGTGTAGCGCCAGAACAGCCGGCGGCGGACGACGGCGGCCGGCGCGGCCGCTCGGATCTCCCGCAGGGTCTCCCGGGCCGGCGCGGTCGGCGCCGACATCGACACCCGGGCGCCGGCGGTGTGCCGGCCCGGCAGCAGGCCGATCGCCAGGTTCGCCGGCACGGCCAGCAGGTCGGTGGCGCGGTCGGCGGCGGTCGCCTGGCGGTAGCAGCCGACGACGAGCAGCCGGCCGCCGGGCCGCAGCAGGCTGCGCAGCCGGGCCAGGCCCGGCTCCAGCGGCACGTGGTGCAGTACGGCCATCGCGGTGACGATGTCGTACGCGGGTTCCGGCGGCAGGTCGAACAGGTCGGCGCGGCGGCCACCGGACTGGGCGGCCATCGCCGGGTCTCGGTCGATCCCGTCGACCACCGGGACGCGGCGGCTCAACGCCCGCAGCAGCGTGCCGGTGCCGCAGCCGACGTCGAGGGCGCGGTTCGCACCCGGCGGGAGGTGGCGCAGGACCCATGGGATGTAGTGGTCGTTGTGGCTCCACGGGTGAGCGGCGTTGACCCGGTCGACGCAGTCGAGCAGGGTCCGCACCGGCGGAGGATAGCCGACGCTACGGTCCTGGAATGCGGACGATTCTCGTCAACGGCGACGGGCTCGCACTCGACGACGTGGTGGACGTGGCCCGGCAGCGGGCCAGGGCCGAGCTCGGCCCGGACGTGCCCAGGCGGATGGCGGCCGCCCGCCGGGTCGTCACCGACGCGGTCGAGCGCGGCGCGGTCGTGTACGGGGTGAGCACCGGGTTCGGCGCGCTCGCCGACGTCTCGGTGGCCCGCGAGGACCTGGAGGCGATGCAGCTGGCGCTGGTCCGCTCGCACGCCGCCGGCACCGGCGAGCCGCTGCCCGCGGACGCGGTCCGGGCGCTGCTCCTGCTGCGGGCCCGCACGATCGCCGCCGGCGCGTCCGGCTGCCGCCCGGAGCTGCCGGAGCGGCTGCTCGAGCTGCTCGACCGCGACCTGCTGCCGACCGTGCCGGCCAAGGGGTCGGTCGGCGCGTCCGGCGACCTGGCCCAGCTCGCCGCGGTCGCGCTGCCGCTGGTCGGCGAGGGCCTGCTGGACGGCCGGCCGGCCGCCGGGGTGCTCGCCGCCGAAGGACTCGCTCCGCTGGTGCTCGCCCCGAAGGAGGGGCTCACGCTCATCAACGGCACGGAGCCGATGCAGGCGCTGCTCGCGCTCGCGGTGGCCGACGCCGAGGGGCTGGCCCGGGCCGCCGACGTGGCGTGCGCGCTGTCGGTGGAGGCGCTGCTCGGCACCGACCGCGCGTACGACGACCGGGTGATCCGCATCCGGCCGCATCCAGGGCAGCTCGCCAGCGCCGACAACCTGCGCCGGCTGCTCGCGCACAGCCCGCTGCTGGCCAGCCACCGGCACTCCAACCACGCCGTCCAGGACCCGTATTCGCTGCGTTGTGCGCCACAGGTGCACGGCGCCTCCCGCGACGCCATCGCGTACTGCCGGCGGGTCGTGGAGATCGAGCTCGCGTCGGTCGTGGACAACCCCGTCGTCGTCGACGAGATCGACGGCGACGGGTACGAGGTGATGTCGACCGGCAACTTCCACGGTCAGCCGCTGGCGTTCGCCGGCGACATGCTGGCGATGGCGGCGGCGGAGCTGGGAAGCATCAGCGAGCGGCGGGTCTATCGGCTGCTCGACCCGGCGACCTCCCGCGGCCTGCCGCCGTTCCTCGCCCGCCGGGCCGGGACGAACTCCGGCTTCATGCTCGCCCAGTACACGGCCGCGTCGCTGGTGGCCGAGAACAAGGTGCTGGCCCATCCCGCCGGCGTGGACAGCATCCCGACCAGCGGCAACCAGGAAGACCACGTGTCGATGGGCTGGCACGCCGTCCGCAAAGCCGGTGAGGTGCTCGAGAATGTGTCGACCGTCCTCGCGGTCGAGCTGCTCTGCGCCGCCCAGGCCATCGACCTGCGGGCGGACACAGCGGTGCCGGGGCCGGCCGCGTCGGGCGTGCACGCGCTCATCCGCGCGCACGTGCCGGCGATGGACGTCGACCGGCAGGTCACCCCGCAGATCGAGGCCGTCCGCGCGATGCTGCCGGAGCTGGTCGCCGCGGCCGAGGAGGTCACCGGGCGGTTGGCCTGAGCACGCCGGGAACCCGCGAAGCGACTACCGGTAGCGGGACGCGGTGTCCCGGGCCGGGTGCGCCCGGCCGGCCGGGCCGGTCGCGAACGCCTCCAGCAGCCGCGTCGTCACCCCGGTCACCACCCGGCGTACGACCGGGGTCGGCGAGTCGAGCCCGGCGACCCAGTCGCTGGTGCCCGAGTCGAACACGGCCGCGCCGGACCGGGTGGTGTAGTACGCCGCCTCGGCCGCGTCCGCCCGCCCGTCGCAGACCAGCGGGGAGTGGGTGAGCACCTCGATCGGCCGCGGCGTGGGCGCACCAAGGTAGACCCGGTCATACTCGGAGCCGACCAGGCCGGGCAGCCGGCTGCCGGCGGACAGCCCGAGCCCGGCGAACAGCCAGCTGCCCGGGTCGACCACGACCATCGGCGCGCGGACCGGGCTGCAACCGTAGTCGGTGCCGGTCAGGCTGCTCTCGTTGTCGCTGGACGGCGGGTCCCGCCACTGGGTCGTCACCTGCGCCGGGTCGGTACGGCCGATCGGGTCGGTGTCGTCCTTGTAGTTGATCTCGAGCCGGTCCGGGCCGACCGCGGTGCCGCCGAACCGGATCTTCCGGTAGATCGCGTTCGCCCCGAGGAACGCGACGTTGGTGCCGGCGTCACGGGCGCGGGTGAGCGCCGCCCGCATGTCCGGCGACCAGTACTCGTCGTGTCCGAGCGAGATCACCGCACTCGCGCCGGCCAGCAGGCCGGGGTCACGCTGCAGGTCGACGTCGGTGGCGTAGCCGAGCCGAAGCCCGAGCTTCTCGGCGAGCGCGACCGCCGGCAGCTCGGCGCCGAGGAAGTCGGCCGTCCCGGCGCCGTAGTCGTACGGCCGGTCGAACGTGACCGCGCGGGCCCGGTCGGCGCGGGCGCCGTCCGGTCCGTGGTAGAGGCTGTAGCCGCCCCAGGCGTTGTACGCCTGCCAGGTCGTGTCGGCGTTGACCAGCACCACCGCGCCCCGGTTGGTCGCCGTCCGGACGGTGAGCGGGACGAACCGGCGCAGCGCTCCGCGGTCGGTGTCCAGCCGGAGCAGGTAGTCGCCGGCCGGCCAGCCGGTGGTCGGCACGGTCAGCGTCGGCCGCCACGGCGCGCTCGGCGTGTGCGTCGGGCCGGTGACCCGGGCCGCCGCCTGCAGCCGGGTCGGCACCGGCGCCGACTGCCAGACCAGCCGCGCCCTCCTCCCGCCGTACCAGCCCATCCGGTACGCGCGGACCCGGACGTGGTGGGCGGTCGTCGAGACGAACAGCCGCACCGGCTGGCCGGGCAGCACGCTGTCGTGATCGGCGTAGCCCTCGACGTCGTGCTGGCCGCCCACCTTGACCACCGACCAGTTCGGGTCGCCGGGCCTGGCCCGCTCCGTGGCGGCCGGGAACGCCGGTGCCGCGGTCGGTCGGGCCGCCGGGCGGGTGGTGGCGGATGCGGTCCGGGGCGGCGGAGTCGGGCGCCCGGACGTGCAGCCGGCCAGCGCCAGCGCGGCCAGCGCTCCGGCGAGCAGGGCGCCTCGTCCTGGACGGGACCGGACGGTCATCGGCACAGTGTGGCGGACCACCGAACGGTCCGGCCCGGCGCGGGCCGCAGCGCCGGCCGGGAGGGATACGGTCGGGCTCATGCAGGGATCGAGACGCGTCCGTGCGCCCCGCGGCCCGCGGCGGACGGCGCGAAGCTGGGGCGCCGAGGCCGCGCTGCGGATGTTGCAGAACAACCTGGACCCGGACGTCGCCGAGCGGCCCGACGACCTCGTGGTCTACGGCGGCTCCGGCCGGGCCGCCCGCGACTGGCGGTCGTTCGACGCGATCGTGGACTCGCTGACCAGGATGGCGCCGGACGACACGCTGCTCGTGCAGTCCGGCAAGCCGGTCGGCATCGTCCGCACCACCGAGCAGGCGCCGCGGGTGCTCATCGCGAACTCGCTGCTGGTGCCGAAGTGGGCCACCCCGGAGCACTTCCGGGAGCTTGAGGACGCCGGGCTGACCATGTACGGGCAGATGACCGCCGGCTCGTGGATCTACATCGGCACCCAGGGCATCCTGCAGGGCACGTACGCGACCTTCGCCGAGGTGGCCACCCAGCACTTCGGCGGCACGCTGGCCGGCACGCTCACGCTGACCGCCGGGCTCGGCGGGATGGGCGGAGCGCAGCCGCTGGCGGTGACCGGCAACGGCGGCGCGGTGCTGTGCGTCGAGGTCGACCCGGCCAGGGCCCGGCGCCGGCTGACCGGCGGCTTCCTCGACGTGATCGCCGGTTCGCTGGACGAGGGCCTGCGGCTGGCCCTGCAGGCGAAGCGGGAGCGGCGGCCGCTGTCGGTCGGCGTGATCGGCAACGCGGCCGAGGTCTTCCCGCACTTGCAGGCGACCTGCCCGGACATCGACGTGGTCACCGACCAGACCTCGGCCCACGACGCGCTGAACGGATACGTACCGGCCGGGCTGAGCCTGGCGGACGCGGTGGAGCTGCGCCGGGCCAAGCCGGAGGAGTACGTCCGGCGGGCGAGGGAGTCGATGGTCGAGCACTGCGCGGCGATGGTCGCGTTCGCCCGGTCCGGCCGGGTGGTCTTCGACTACGGCAACGGGCTGCGCGGGCAGGCCCAGGACGCCGGGCTGGCCGACGCGTTCTCCTACCCGGGCTTCGTGCTGGCCTACGTCCGGCCGCTGTTCGCCCGCGGCGCCGGCCCGTTCCGGTGGGCGTGCCTGTCCGGCGACCCGGCCGACCTGGCCGCGACCGACGAGGCCGTGCTCGACGCATTCCCGGACGACGACGGCCTGCACCGGTGGATCCGGTTCGCCGAGGCCCGGGTGAAGGGGCAGGGGCTGCCGTCCCGGATCTGCTGGCTCGGCTACGGCGAACGGCACGTGGCCGGGACCGCGTTCGACGACCTGGTCGCCCGCGGGACGGTCTCCGCGCCGGTCGTGATCGGCCGCGACCACCTCGACGCCGGGTCCGTCGCCTCGCCGGAGCGGGAGACCGAGGGGATGCGCGACGGCTCCGACGCGATCGCCGACTGGCCGATCCTCAACGCGCTGGTCAACACGGCGTCCGGGGCGTCCTGGGTGTCGGTGCACCACGGCGGCGGGGTGGGCATCGGCAAGTCGATCCACGCCGGCGTGGTCGTCGTCGCCGAGGGGTCGCCCGGGTCCCGGGAGCGGGTGGAGCGGGTGCTCACCAACGACCCCGGCACCGGGGTGCTGCGGCATGCCGACGCCGGCTACGAGATCGCCGAGCGGACCGCGCGCGAGGTCGGCATCCGCGTCCCGCTCGACCCGTCGACGCACGCACCCGGGTGGCAGGGCGGGCAGCCCTAGTGCCGCCGGTCGGGGACCTGCTGGTCCGGCGGGCCGGCCGGATCGTCACCAACGACGGCCCGCCGGTGCCCGGGCCGGCCGCGGTGTCGGTCCGCAACGGGGTGGTCGCCTGGATCGGCCCGGACGAGCGGGTGCCGTGGACGATCACCGACGCGCCCGAGCTGGACGCGGACGGCGCCTGCGTGCTGCCCGGGTTCGTCGACCCGCACACGCACGCGTTGTGGGCCGGCTCGCGGCGGGAGGAGTACGCCGCCCGGCTGGCCGGCGAGTCGTACACCGGCGGCGGCATCGCGTCGACCGTCGCCGCCACCACCGCAGCGCCCGACGACGAGCTCCTCGACCTGGCCGCGCTCCGGCTCGGGCGGATGGCCGCGAACGGCACGACGACCGTCGAGGTGAAGACCGGCTACGGGCTCGACCCGGCGGCGGAGCTGCGGCTGGTCGGGCTGGTACGCCGGCTCGCCGAGCGGGTGCCGCTCCGGGTCGAGCCGACCCTGCTGGCGCACGTGGTCCCGGCCGGGGTCGACCGCGGCCGCGCACGTCGCGGCGCTGGCCGGGCTCATGCCGGTGGCCGGCGACGCCGGCGCCCGATGGCTGGACGTGTTCTGCGACCGGGGCGCGTTCACGGTCGACGAGGCGCGGACGCTGCTGCGGGCCGGCGCCGCGGCCGGGCTCGGCGGCCGGCTGCACGCCGAGCAGCTCAGCCACACCGGCGCCGCCGCGCTGGCCGCCGAGGCCGGCTGCGCCTCCGCAGACCACCTGGAGCACGTCGACGAGGCCGGGGCGAAGGCGATGGCGGCGACCGGCGTGGTCGGCGTGCTGCTGCCGACCGCGACACTGAGCACGCACGGGGGCTGGGACAACGCGCGGGTGCTGCGCGAGGCCGGGGTGACGCTCGCCCTCGGCACCGACTGCAACCCGGGCACGTCCTGGTGCGAGTCCGTCCCGTACGCGCTGCAGCTGGCGGCGCCGCTGCTCGGGCTGACCGTGCCGGAGGCGATCCGCGCCGCGACGGCCGGCGGGGGAGCGGCGCTGCGCCGGCCCGAGCTCGGCGTGCTGCGGTTGACCCACCCGGGCGACCTGCTGGTGCTGGAGGCGGAGCACGAGGCGGACCTGCTCGCCCACCTCGGCGCGCCCGCCGTCCGCACCACGATCGTCGGCGGAGTGCCGGTCTCCGGCGCCCGCACCATCCACTGACGCACCGCCCGCCGCCGGCCGCACCACTCGCCCGCCCGCGACGGCTCGACCGTCCTCTGGGCTGGTTGCGGGCGTCCGCCCCACCGTCTTGGTCGCCCAGTGCCGCCGGCGGCTCGACCCTCCTGCCGGACCGCGGCGCCGGCCGTTGCCCCGGGCGCCGGCTCCGGCGGGCGACTCGGGTGCCGGGCGCCGGCCGGGCGACGGGTCGGGAGCGGGCGCCTTAGGCTGGGTGCTCATGCGGAGGCTGCCGGTGAGCGGAGTCGGCGACCGGGTGCGGCTGGCCGGGTTCTTCGCCCGGCTGGCGGTCAAGGAGCACCTGGCGCCACGGCTGCACGTGCGACCCCTGGTGGCCGAGCTGTTCCTCACCGACAACTGCAACCTCAACTGCATCAGCTGCGCCTGCTGGCGCACCGTCACCCGGCGCGAGCTGGACGGCGACGAGTGGCGCGGGGTGATCGACCAGATCGCGGAGCTCGGCATCCTGAAGGCCAACTTCACCGGCGGCGAGCCGTTGCTGCGCCGCGACGCCCCGGAGCTCATGGCGTACGCGCGGGACGCGGGAATTCGGTCGCTGCACGTGAACACCAACGCGATCCTGCTCGACGACCGCCGACTCGGCGCCGTGCTCGACGCCGGCGTGCGCTCGTTCAACGTGTCCGTCGACGGTCCGGACGCCGAGCAGCACGACCGGATCCGCGGTAAGTCCGGGGCATTCGACACGACCCTCGACGCCCTGCAGCGGCTGCTCGCCGGCCGCGACGAGCTCGACATGCGGGTACGGATGAACTACACGGTCATGCGCTCGACCGTGGCCGCGCTGCCGGAGATCATGCGGCTGGCGCAGCGACTGCGGGTGCAGCTCTACCTGAACCTGGCCACCGACCACACGTTCCTGTTCCGGGACGGTCAGGTCTCGATCGAGGCGCGGGTCGACCAGGCGCAGGTCGACGCGGCGCTGACCGAGGTCGAACAGGTGCTGCGGGCCGACCGCCGGTTCCTGCCGCGCTACTCGGAGCTGGCGTATCTGCGCGGCCACTTCGCGGACCTGCTGCAGAAGCCGCTGCCGTGCGCCGAGTCGCAGCTGAAGCTGATGGTGCATTCGACCGGCGAGGTCGGCGGCTGCTGGGGACACGACGCGACGGCGAACGTGCGCACCACGCCGCTGCGGGAGATCGTCGCCGGTGCCGCGTACCGGGACGAGCACGCGCGGCTCTTCCGGAAGGACTGCGTGGGCTGCGGCAGCAACTACGCGCTCAACCTGGCCTGGCGACCGCGGACGTACGCGGCCGACGTGCTGTGGCGGGCGGGCCGGCGATCGCTGGCTCCGGTCGCAGCGTGAGACCGAGCGCGCCCCTGTACGACGCGCTGGCCGCGGACTACGACGCCCACTTCGCCGCCCCGCACCGGCGCGCGTACGACGAGCTGGCCTGGGAGGTCTGCGCGGAGGTGATCGGGGCGGCTCCAGCGCACGTCGTGGACGTCGGGTGCGGGGTCGGACGGTGGGCGGCGCGACTGGTCTCGGCCGGGCACCGGGTGACCGGGATCGAGCCGGCTCCGGCGATGGCGGCCGCGGCCCGGCGCCGGCTCGCCGGCAGCGACGTCACGCTGGTCGAGTGCCGCCTGGAGGACGCCGCGCTGCGGTCCGGGTCGGCCGACGTGGTGCTCGCGATGGGGTCGCTGCAGTACACGCTCGACCCGGCCGCGGCGCTCGCCCGGTGCGCGGCCTGGCTGCGGCCCGGGGGCGCGATGTGCGTTCTGGTCGACTCGCGCCAGGCCCTGGTGCTGGAACTGCTCGCCGCCGGCCGGACCGATGAGGCACTGGAGTGCCTGGCGACCCGGCGCGGGGTGTGGCAGGTCGGACCGCACGCCGCCGACCTGCACCTGCTCGACGCGGCCGAGCTGGCCGCGGCGGTGCGTGCCGCCGGCCTGGCGGTGGAGCGGCTGGCCGGCCTGCTCGTCGGCGCCTCGGCGCACGGCCGGGCCGGCCTGCTCACCCGCCTCGAGCGCGACTACCCGGCCCAGCTCGCCGCCGAACGCCGCCTCGCCGCCGAACCCGCGCTGGCCGACCTCGGCAAGCAACTCCTCATCACCGCCCGCAAGCCCGCCTGAGCACCGCCCGCAAGCCAACCGAGCCGGGCCGGCCGCCCGACGCAGCAGTCAGCGCCGCGCGCCCAGCTGGGCCGGGATGGCCGCCCGGCGCTGCGCAGCGGTCAGCGCCGGGCGGCGGTCAGCGCCGCGAGGACTGCCATCGTGACGCGTTCGGCCTGGAGAGGTGACAGTTCCGAGGACATCGGCAGCGCGAGCGCCTCCCGGCCGAGCGCGTCGGAGACCGGCAGCGGCCCGGCCCGCTCCGCGTAGGGACCCCAGTCGTGCCAGTGCAGCGGGGGCGCGTAGTAGGGCTTGGTGCGGACGCCGAGCCGGTCGAGCTCGGCCGCCAGCCGATGCCGGTCGACCCCGCCGAATCGCGCCACCCAGTGGACGAACGCGTGCGCGTCGCCGTCGGCCACCTGCTGCGGCCGCACCCCCTCCACGGTCGCGAGCTCGGCGTAACGGGCGGCGACCGCCCGCCGCCGGTCGAGCAGCAGGTCGAGGTCCGCGAGCAGATCGAGCGCGGCCACCGCCGCGGTCTCGACCATCGGCACCGACCGCAGCCAGTCGACCGGTGCCCGCAGCCGCTCGACCGCGTCGGCCGGCAGTGCCAGCGCGCCGCCGCTCCCGCCGGCGGAGACCACCTTCGCGAAGCTCAGCGAGTAGGCATGGGCGGCCGCCTGGGTGGCGACCGGGCGGCCCTGGTGCCGCGCCCCGACCGCGGCGGCGGAGTCGGCGACCAGCGGCACCCCGGCGTCCGCGCAGACCTTCGTCAGCGCCGTGTAGTCCGCCGGCGCGCCGAGTGCGTCGACCGCGACGACGACCGCCGCGTGGCCGCCGGCGAGCGCGGCCGCGAGCGAGTCGGGGTCCATCGTCCAGGTGTCCGGGCGCACGTCGCAGAACCGCAGCGTGTAGCCGAGCTGGGCCAGGATCTCGCCGGTGGCCGCGAAGGTGAACGAGGGCAGCACGCCGACGTCGCCCGGGCGGACCGGCCCCGCGACAGCCTGCACGGCCAGCCGCACCGCGGCCGAGCCGGACGCGGTCAGCAGCAGCGCCGAGTCTTCCGGCAGCGTCAGCTCGTCCCGCAGCCGGGTGGCCAGCTCGGTCGCCCAGCGCCCGCCCTTGACCCTGCCGGTGTCCAGGCAGGCCTGCATCCTGACGGCCACCAGGTCGGGCCGGCGCGGCCGCGGCGGCAGCACCACCGGCAGCGGCGGCGAGAACGCGGGCAACCGGTCGGCGGCGAGCCCGGTCACGAACGACCGCAGCGTCCGGTCGAGCCGAGCCGGCCCGTCAGCGGCACCGAGCCGCCGCCGGAACTCCTCCGTGTCGACCCGGCCGGACACGTCCAGCCGTGGCGGCGGGTCGACCGTCACCGGCACGTCGACGCCGAGCGTGTCCAGCACCAGCGCGGCGAGACAGGTCAGCGGCAGCGCGGCCAGCCCGGCGTCGAGCGTGCCCGGTTCGGCGTCGAGCACGACGGCGGCGAGGTCGTCGACCGGCAGGAAAGTCCGCACGGTGTCGGTGACGGCCAGCGGCAGCCCGGCCAGCGCCCGCCGGCTCAGCTGGGCGACCACGCGGTCCTGACCCGGACCGAACACGTTGGCCGCGCGCAGCACGGTCAGCCGGTCGGGCTCGACCACCGAGCGGACCAGCAGCTCCTGCGCCCGTTTGGACAGCGCGTAGGCCCAGCGGCCGCCCGGGTCGGCGGCTACCAGCTCCCGGCACAGCGCGGCCACCTGCCACGGCGGAGAGGGCCGGCGGGCGACCTCGAGCAGCGCCGCGCACCAGTCGGCGACGGTGGCGTCGTCGACCGGCAGCTCGCCGCCGGCCGGGCCGTGCACCTCGGCCGAGGAGACCAGCACAACCTGCCGGTCCGCCAGCGCTGGCAGCAGTCGTGCGGTCGTGACCGCGTTGTCGAGCACCAGCCGCCACGGATCGCCGGCGTGCCGGTCGCTGGCGCCGGCCGCGAGCACGACCGGCCCGGGTGGCATCTCGATCGGGTCGACCAGCAGGTCGACCACCCGCTGTTCGACCGACGCCGGCAGCCGCGACGGCGGCTGACGGATGCGGTCGAGACTGACCACCGGCCGTCCCGACCCGGTCACCCGCCGAGCGATCCCGGAGCCCACGAATCCGGCGCCGCCCACGACAGTCACAGCCCCACGCTGCACCCGGCACCTCCCCGTCATCCCGGACCAACCGTCCCGAACCCGGGGGACAACCTATCCCCTTCCGGACCTGACGGGACATCCTTGCTACGTTCCTGCACGTCATGTCTGTGATCGACCTAGGGTGTCGGAGTGCCGCGCGTGCTGCTCGTCTCGTCCAGCGGCGGCGTACTACCCGACCTGCTTGCACTCCGACCGTGGTGGGGCCGGTACGACGTCAGCTGGGTCGCGGTGAACGCTCCGGACACACGCGAACTGCTGGCGGGCGAGCGGGTTCGCTGGACACCGGAGCTGAGCCCCGGCCGGCCGGACCGGCTGCTGGCCGCGGTCCCGGCCGCGCGGGCGGCCCTGCGCGCCTCCCGGGTCGATCTCGTTGTCTCCGCGGGCAGCGGCGTCGCCGTGCCCTGGTTCCTCGCGGCGCGTACCACGGGCGCGCGGGCGGTGTGGGTGGAGACGTTCAACATCGTCGACCGTGCGGGGCTGGCCGCCCGGCTGTGCG
This sequence comes from uncultured Actinomycetota bacterium, assembly GCA_963728945.1. GTDB lineage: Bacteria > Actinomycetota > Actinomycetes > Mycobacteriales > CADCTP01 > CADCTP01. Next base: position 766,945 of record CAVSMA010000002.1, read on the forward strand.
CCCGACTGGCCAGCCACGTCGTCGTGCAGCGGCCGCACCTGCTCGGCCGGCACCGGCGGGCGGTTGCCGTCGGGGAGCTGTGGTGAGTTCGGTCTTCGTCACGGTCGGGATGGGGCCCTGGCCGTTCGACCGGCTGGTCCGGGCGGTCTCGCCGCTCTGTTCCGAGCACGACGTATTCGTCCAGACCGGCACGTCGTCGGTGGTGCCGCCGTGCCCGTACGAGCGATTCCTGGGGCCGGCCGAGACACTGCGCCGGATCACGGACGCCGACGTCGTCGTCACCCACGGCGGCAACACCGTGCGGCTCGCGCAGCGCGCCGGGAAGGTGCCGATCGCGGTCGCTCGGGAGGCGGCGCGCGGGGAGATGCGCAACGACCACCAGGTCGCTTACCTGGCGACGGAGCTGGCCGGCGGCCGGATCCGCGTGCTCACCGGGGACCGGCCGGCGCTGGCCACCGCGGTCGGGGACCATCCGGCCGTACAGTCCCGGATGCTCGCCGCCGCCCCGCCGCTGCCGCCGCCGGCGGACCCGGTCCGGGTGGTCGAAGCGCTGGACGCCGCGCTGTCGCCGGCCGGTGGACCGTTCGATCGGCACCCGCTGGCCCGCTACCGGTGGGCCTGGGGCCAGCTCGCCGCCCGCACCGGCCGGCACCTCGACCTGGGCGTCGGTGACGGGACGTTCACGGCCGCGCTGCACCGGGAGACCAAGCTGGACGTGGTGGCCGTCGATGCCCACCCGAGCTATCTCAACGAGCTGCGCGCAGCCGAACCTCACCTCCCGCTGGGCCGGGTCGGGGCCGCGCTGCCGTTCGCGAGCGGCGCCTTCGACTCGGTCAGCGCGCTGGACGTGCTCGAACACGTCGCCGACGAGGCCGGGACGCTGGCCGAGTTGCACCGCGTGCTGCGCCCGGGCGGCCTGCTGGTGCTCACCGTCCCCGCGCGGCATGCGTTCTCGGTGCTCGATCCCGACAACGCCAAACTCACGCTGCCGCGCCTGCACCGGGCGGTCTACCAGCGCCGGTTCGGCCGGGCCGAGTACGAGCGGCGGTTCGTCGACGCGGCGAACGGGCTGCGCGGCGACATGGCCTGGGATCGGGCGGAGCACACGAACTACCGGGCGACCGAGCTGCTCGCCGCGCTGTCCGCGGTCGGGTTCGAGCCGACCGTGCGGGACGGCGCCGGGCTCTACTGGCGGCTCCTGCAGGTGCCGGCGCTGCTGCTGCCCCGCCGCCTCGCCCGGCTGCTGGACGCCCCGCAGCGGCTGGACGCCCGGCTGTTCCACCGGGCCAACCTCTTCCTCACCGCGACCCGCCGCTGATCCGCGGCTGATCCGGCGCTGATCCGGCGCTGATCCGGCGCTGGTCTGCGGTCAGCTGAAGTCGCCGTGCAGGAGCAGGTCGAGCTCGGCGTCGAGGTCGACGTACCGCGCCTCGTCCCCGGGTGGCACGACCTCGTGGCACCGGTCGACGAACCCCGCGAGCACCGCCCGCGGCACGGCGAGCAGCGCGCGGCCGGACGGCGACCGCAGCTCGATATACACCGGTCCGGTCAGGTCGTCCAGCGCCGGCCAGATCCGCACGTCGCCGTCGCCCGCCGGCTCGGTCAGGCCGTCGGCGGCGAGCGAGCGGGCGAAGATCCACTCGATCGGATCGCGACCGGACGGAGTCAGGAAGGACAGATGGATCGCGTACGGGTCATCGCGGTCGTAGCGGAGCGATGCCTCGACGAAGACCTCAGCACGCGGCATCACGAGCCATAAGGTGACAGCCGTACGGACTTCGGATACTCGACCGTTCATTCGTTCCCCCCGTGCATGACTTCTTACCACGCGTGACTGCGTCCGCAACGCCAGTCAACCCGGATCGGTAAGGTGTCGCCCGTCGAAGACAGCGATTCGCGAACCGGTGTGCCCCGTGTCGCGAAGACTTGTCGTGGAGAGCGCCGTCATGGAGAGGCCCCCTGCGCTGCCGCCCGAGACCGATGTCTCGGACGGCATGCTGGTGCGCCGCCTCACCGACGGTGACAACGGGGCGCTCGAAGCGCTCTACGACCGGTACGTCCGGCCGGCGTTCGCGCTGGCCAGGCGGATCACCGGGGACGCCGCGTTCGCCGAGGAGGTGGTCCAAGAGGTCTTCCTGGCCCTCTGGCGGGACCCGGCCAAGTACGACCCGCAGCGCGGCGGGTTCCCGAGCTGGTTGCTCGCGGCGACCCACCACAAGGCTGTGGATGCGGTGCGCCGGGAGCAGTCGGTGCGCTCGCGGCGGGCAAGCCTGGCCGAGGAGGCGCACTACTACACCGCGGCCGGCGCGAGCGACCTGCCGCCGGTCGAGGACGCGGCCTGGGCCGGGCTGCGCGGCGAACGGGTACGCGCGGCGTTGTCTGCGCTGCCGCCATCGCAGCGGGAAGCGATCGTGCTGGCCTACTACGCCGGCTATACCCAGTCGGAGATCGCGGAGCGCACGGGGGCGCCGCTCGGCACAGTAAAGACGCGCATGCTGGCGGCCATGCGTCGGCTTCGTCTGCTCCTCGACGAGGTCGCCGACCCCACGGAAGGGGGTCGGCCGTGAGCGAGCCCATCGACCCCCGCGAGCAGCTCGGCGAGCACGCCGAGTGGGATGCGCTCGCCGTCGCCTGGGCGCTGTCGGCGCTCGACCCCGAGGACGAGGAGCGCTTCGCCGAGCACCTGCCGGGGTGCACACGCTGCACGGCAACCGTGCGGGAGTCGCTCTACACGGTCGCGGATCTCGCGTACGCGCTGCCCGACGAGGCACCGCCTCCCTCGCTGAAGGCGAGGCTGATGGCGGCGGTCGCGGCCGAGCCGCGGACACCCGGCGCGCCGCCGGAGCCCGAGGCGCCGGTGGAGCCGGAACCCGAACAGGAGTGGCCGCTCGGCGAGCCGCATCCTGGCAGCCCGGGGTACGGCATCGACTGGTTCGCCAGGCCCGCGCGCCCAGAACCCGGGCCTGACCAGGGGGACCTGGGAATCCACCAGCCGCCGGTCGGGGAGCGCCGGACCGGTCCGCAGCCGGCGCCGGCCGTCGACGCGCCCGCGACCGAGACGCGCCGCCCCGACCTGCCCCTCGCCCGCCCGCCGCAGCCCACCGCCGACCGCCCGCCGCAGCCCACCGCTGACCGCGCGCCGCAGCCCAGCGCCGACCGCGCGCCGCAGCCCGGCGCCGACCGCCCGCTGCAGCCCGGCGCCGACCGCCCGCCGCAGCCCAGCGCCGACCGCCCGCCGCAGCCTCCGGCCGCCGGTCCGACCCAGCCGCGGTCCACCGGAGAGCCCCCCGCCGACGAGGAGGCGACCGAGGTCGTCTCGCTGGGTGGACGTCGTCGCGGCGTGGTGCGGTGGGTCGCGATCGGGGTCGCCGCGGCCGCGGTGGTGGCGCTCATCGCGGGGCTGCTGGTTTCGAACGTCCACCTGCGCGACCAGAAGGACGACCTCCGCCGGGTCGTGGCCCAGCGAGACGCCGCGATCGCGCAGCTGACGGCCAACGGTCCGGCCAAGGTCGCCGCGCTGACCGCGGATGGCCAGCCGTCGCCCGACCGCCGCGCCACGCTCGTCGTCCGCGGCGACCACATCGAGATCATCGTCGAGTCGCTGGGTCCGACGACCGGCAACGAGACGTACTGGCTGTGGACGCTGCGTTGTGACACACCGAAGCCCACCGACCTCAAGCCGATCCGCGGGTTCACCGTTACTCAGTCCGACTTCAGCGTGCGCGACATAGGATCGGACCCTGGAGTGGCCAGCGCGCCCTGCTTCGCGATCAGCTCGGAGGAGGGCACGGCGACTCCGAAGGCCCCACGGCAGGTCGTGGCGGTGGGGCGGCCCAGATAGCCGACAGCCCGGCCAGCCGACGGGGAGGGACCTTGCCCACCGACCAGGATCGTCGTTCGGACGACGAGCCAGGCCTGCTGGACGAGGTCGCCGACAAGCTCGGGTTCCGCGCCCGGCTCAAGCGCAACCCCGCGCTCGCCCTGGCATACCGGATCGTCGTCGGGGTCGTCGGCGCCGCCGTCGCCCTGCTCGGCCTCGCGCTCGTGCCGCTGCCCGGTCCCGGCTGGCTGATCGTCTTCCTCGGCCTCGGCATCCTCGCGACCGAGTTCTCCTGGGCCGAGCGGCTGCTCGGCTTCGGCCGCCGGACGCTCCGATCGTGGCTGCACTGGCTCGGCCGGCAGCACCCGGTCGTCCGCGCGCTGGTCTCGCTGGTCACCCTCCTGTTCGTGGTCAGCGTCGTCGGCCTGACCCTGCAGCTGTCGGTGGGACTGCCGTTCGTCACCAGCTGATCCGGTATGCTGCACAGGTTCCCGGGCGATTGGCTCAGCGGGAGAGCGCCTCGTTCACACCGAGGAGGTCACTGGTTCGATCCCAGTATCGCCCACCCGAGTGACCGGCGACCCCTGCCCACGGAGAGCGCGGGCCTGGGGTCAATCTTATGTCTGCCGCGGGCCGAGCCCCGCGGGCCCGCGTTCCGTCCGGTGGCGGATTGGGTGGTGGTTCCGGACCACGGGTCGCCTACGGATCACCGCGCCCGCCCGCGGGACCCGGCGGCGGCGTTGGGGTGGTTGTCCGGATCACGCCAGGGCGGGCCGTCGGCGCGGGGCTGTCGGACGTGCGGGGGAAAGGTCGTCGGGCGGGGATAGCTTCTCGGGTGTGGTGGTGGGGACGCGGCTCGATGGTGGGCGGGTCGGGGCGGCGCGTGCGGTGATCGACCCGGTGTTCCTGGACACGCCGATGTATCCGTGTGATCCGCTGGGGCGTGCGCTCGGGTGCACGGTGAGCGTCAAGCTGGAGACGGCGAACCCGGTCCGCAGCTTCAAGGGCAGGGGTACGGAGCTCGTCGCGAGCATGCTGGCCGAGCAGGGCCGGCCGGCCGTGGTGTGCGCCAGCGCCGGCAACCTCGGTCAGGCGCTCGCCTGGTCGGCTGGTCGCCGCGGCATCGACGTCACCGTGGTGGCCTCGCGGTGGGCGCCGGTGGCCAAGCTCGATCGGATCCGCGCCCTGGGCGCGGCGCTGGAGCTCGTGGACGGCGACTTCGAGGCGGCCCGCGAGCGGGCGGCGAGCATCGCGGAGCGGGACGGCGTCCGGCTGGTGGAGGACAGCCGCGACCTCGAGACCTGCGAGGGGGCCGCGACGATCGGCCTCGAGCTGGCAGCCGGGGCAGCGCAGTTCGACGCGGTCCTGATCGCGCTGGGTGGCGGCGCGATGGCCACCGGCGTGGGCCACGTACTGAAGACGCACGCACCGGCGGCCGAGGTGATCTGCGTGCAGCCCTCCGGCGCACCGGCCATGACCCTGTCCTGGCGGGCGCGCCGGGTGGTCACCACCGACTCGGCCGACACCATCGCCGACGGCGTCGCCGGTCGATACCCCATCCCGGCGGTCCTCGACGACCTCCTCGTCGTCGCCGACGACGCCGTCCTGGTCCAGGAAGCGTCGATCGTCGCGGGCCTCCGGCTGTTGCTCGAGCACGCCGGCCTGGTCGTCGAACCGTCCGCGGCCCTCGGCGTCGCCGCCGTCCTGGAGGACCGCGAGCGCTTCGCGGGCCGGCACGTCGTCGTCATCATCTGCGGCAGCAACGTCGACCTCGACGCCTATCACCGCTGGATCTCCTGAGCGCCGGCGGCGGTCGCGCGCCGGTAGCGGTCGGCCAGGCGGCGTACGTGCTCGACCAGCTCGGGAGGCCCGGCGACGTGGAAGTCCAGGTCGAGCATGCCCACGTAGGCGGCAACCGTGGCGAGGCTGTCGGCGCCGGTGACCAGGATCGAGTTGTGCTCGTCGACGGTCTCGACGACCCCGACCGCCGGGTTGATCCGGGCGAGGACCGCCTCGGCCGGCGCGGCCACGGCGATGCGGGCGCGCACGTTCCACCCGGTCGAGGCGACCTCGCGCAGCACCAGGTCGGTGTAGTCGTCCGGCGGCGCCGACGGGGTGAAGCGCGGGCCGCCCGGCGTCCGCAGCGTGATCCAGTCGACGCGCAGCACCTGCCAGGACCCGCGGACCGGCTCCCTGGCCACCAGATACCACCGGCGCTCCCAGCTGACCAGCCGGTACGGCTCGACCTGTCGCGGCAGCCCGGCGGCCGGCGAGCCCGGGTCGTGGTAGTCGAAGCGCACCGAGACCCGGTCCCGGACGGCCGCGGCGAGCGCGCTCAGCAGCGCCGGGTCGACCTCCGGGTCAGGGGCGTCGGTGCGGGTGTTCTCCGGCCCGGACGAGACCGTCGCGGAGATCGCCTCCACCGAGCGGCGCAGCCGGTGCGGCAGCACTCGTTCCAGCTTCGCCAGCGCCCGCGCGCTGCTCTCGCGGATGCCGCTGATCCCGGCACCCGACCGCAGCCCGACGGCGATCGCGACCGCCTCCTCGTCGTCGAGCAGCAGCGGCGGCAGCGCCGCTCCGACCCCGAGCCGGTAGTGCCCGGCCGGTCCCTGCACGGCGTCGACGGGGTATCCCAGCTCGCGCAGCCGGCTGATGTCGTTGCGGACCGTGCGGGCGCTCACTCCGAGCCGACCGGCCAGCTCGGAGCCGGTCCAGTCCGGTCGGGACTGCAGCAGGGACAGCAGGCTGAGCAGCCGTACGGCGGGATCGCGCATCTGCCAAGAATGCCCGACAACTAGGAAGGGTTGCTGCCTAGTAAGACCGTAGCGTCGTCGTCATGACCGAAACACTGCGCGACACCGACGTCCACCGGTTCGTCATCGACATCCCGCAGGCCGATCTGGACGACCTTGCCGACCGGCTGGCCAGGACCCGGCTGCCCCGGCCGGCCCCCGGCGACGACTGGGACTACGGCACGCCGAACTCGTACCTGGCCGAGATGGTGGAGCGGTGGCGCACCACCTTCGACTGGCGCGCCCAGGAGGCGCGGATGAACGCGTTCCCGCACTACCGCACCGAGATCGACGGGCAGACCGTGCACTTCGTCCACGTGCCGTCCGCCGAGCCGGGCGCGACGCCGCTGCTGCTGGCGCACAGCTACCCGGGCTCGTTCGTCGACTTCCTCGACATGATCGGGCCGCTGACCGACCCGGTCGCGCACGGCGGCCGGTCCGAGGAGGCGTTCTCGGTCGTGGTCCCGTCGCCGCCCGGGTTCGCCTTCTCCACCCCGGTGGTCGACCGCGGCTGGACCGTCGCCCGGGTCGCCCGCACGTACGACACGCTCATGCGGCGGCTCGGGTACGAGTCGTACGGGGTGCACGGCAGCGACAACGGCGCGCTGGTGGCGCGCGAGCTCGGCCTGCTCGACCCGCCTGGCTTCCTCGGCCTGCACGTGCTGCAGCTGTTCTCGTTCCCCTCCGGCGACCCGGCCGAGTTCGAGCAGCTCGGTCCGGCCGACTACGCGGCGCTGGAGCACCTGACGTGGTTCCAGTCCGTCGGCGGCTACAACGGGATGAACGCGTCCCGGCCGCAGACCGTCGCGGTCGGGCTGTCCGACTCGCCGGTCGGCCAGCTCGCGTACAGCGAGCTGTTCAACTCGTTCGGTAACGGCACCAGCCTGCTCACGCCCGACCAGATCCTCACCCAGGTCTCGCTCTCCTGGCTGACCAACACGTCCGCGACGGCGGCGCGCTACTACTACGAGGAGGCCCGGGCCGGGACGACGCCGGCCGTGAACGCCGCCCGCACCGGGGTCGCGGTCTTCGCGGACGACTTCCAGACGATCCGGGCGTTCGCCGAGCGGGACAACTCGAACATCGCGCACTGGAGCCGGTTCGACACCGGCGGCCACTACGCCGCCATGGAACAGCCCGCCGCCGTCGTCGGCGACCTGCGCACGTTCTTCGCCACCAGCCGGAAGTCCCCTGTCGCGTAGGTTCGGACGGTGGTGCCGAGGGTGATCGTGGTCAACGGCGGGTCGAGCTCCGGCAAGACCAGCATCGTGCGCCAGCTACAGGGCATGCTCGCCGAGCCGTGGCTGGCCGCGAGCATCGACGACTTCGTCGACTCGCTGCCGCCCGCGCTGCAGGACTCGGCGGAGGGCTTCGGTATCGCCGCCGGCGGCGCCGTCGCGGTCGGGCAGGTGTTCCGAAGGCTGGAGGCGGCGTGGATGGCCGGAATCGCGGCCACCGTCCGGGCCGGCGCGCCGGTCGTCGTCGACGACGTCTTCCTCGGCGCCGCGGAGTCCCAGCAACGCTGGCGGGCGGCGCTGGCCGGGCTGCCGGTGGCCTGGGTCGGCGTGCACTGCGATCCCGCGGTCGCCGGACGGCGGGAGGCCGCCCGCGCGGACCGCGAGCCCGGGATGGCGGCAAGGCAGGCGACCGCGGTGCACCGGGACGTCGGATACGACGTGGAGGTCGACACCACCGGCACCGGCGCAGTGGACTGTGCCCGCACCGTCGTCACCCGGCTGGGGCTCACGTAAAGCGAGATGGGCCGGCGACGCACGGGGGGACGTCGCCGGCGGCTCATCGGGCTCACCCGAGGGGTGGCTGCAATCGATTGTGCACAGGTCTCCTCGTCAGTCCAGGGGTCGTCCCCCCTGAATCGGTTCGCCATGCAGATCCGTGCGCCGAACGGTCGTACGGCCCGCCCGGCCCGGACCCGGGTGATCGGGTCCGGGCCGGCGGACCGGTCAGTCCGACAGGGCGGCGTCGAACTGACCGGCCTGGTAGGACCCGCCCTGGTAGTTGAGGATCACGCCGAGCCGGTTGGTGGCGTTGATCATGGCGACCAGGGAGACCAGCGCCGCGGTCTGGTCGTCGTCGTAGTGCTTGCGCACGTGCGCCCAGGTCTCGTCGGACACGCCCTCGGCCGCGTCGGCGAGCCGGGTGCCCTCCTCGGTCAGCGCCAGGGCGGCGCGCTCCGCTTCGGTGAACACCGCGGCGTGCCGCCAGGCGGCGACCAGGTTGAGCCGCGCCCGGGTCTCGCCGGCGGCAGCGGCCGCGCTGGTGCTGCGGGTCGACGGCGAGCCGGACACCGTCGTCGCGGTGCGCCTCGACGGCGGCCTCGTCACCGGGCTGTACGCGGTCCGCAATCCCGCGAAGCTCTCCCATTTGGATCGGCAGACCACGCTGAGCCGCTGAGTCGGTACGGTCGGGGGGTGGCGAGCCCCTGCGACCCGCTCGGCTGCGACGAGTTCTTCCGCGGCGGCTTCGCCCGGCGCAAGGCCAGCAGCTACCGCAGCCGCGGCCTCGACCGGACCGCCGTCCGGATGCTGGCGTTCCTGCAGGAGCGCGGGATCGCCGGCGCCAGCGTCCTCGAGATCGGCGGCGGCGTCGGGGAGATCCAGCTGGAGCTGCTGCGGGCGGGCGCGGCGCGGGCGGTGAACCTGGAACTGTCCCCGGCGTACGAGGCCGAGGCCGCCGGCCTGGTCCGGGAGGCCGGGTTCGAGGGCCGGGTGACCCGCAGGCTGCACGACGTCGCGGTCGACGGGGATGCGGTCGAGCCTGCCGACGTGGTCGTGCTGCACCGGGTGGTCTGCTGCTACCCCGATTACGAGCGGCTGCTGGCGGCGGCGGCCGAGCACGCGCGCCGGCTGCTGGTCTTCAGCTACCCGTCCCACACCGTGCTCGCGAGGATGGTCCTCGGCGCGGAGAACCTGAGCTTCCGGATGCGCCGGCTGCGGTTCCGGGTCTTCGCCCACCCGCCGGACCGCATGCTCAGCATGCTGCGCGAGCACGGCCTGCGGCCGACTGTGGTCCACCGCGGCCTGGCCTGGCAGGTCGCCGGCGCCGAGCGCTGAGGTCGGCGCTCACCCGCTCCGGTCGCGCGAGTCCCTGGCCCTGCCGTCCCTGGACCGGAAGGGCAGCGCGGCCCGACCGCCGGGCCGCTCGGGCTCGGCGCCGTCCGGGCTGCGGGCCGCGATGCGCTCCTCGGCCCCGGCGTCGTCAGCGGCGACGTCCTCGCCGGGCCGGCCCGGCCGTGCCCGCGGCCAGCCTCGCGGACGGCCAGAGTGATCGTGCGCCAGAAGTGGTCCTCGCCGATCTCGGCCATCAGCCCGGACCGGCGAAGCCCCCTGCGGACCGCCCACCCGACGCGGACCAGGTAGAGGTCGACGCCCCGCGCGCGCAACGCGGCCAGCAGGCCCGCCAGCGCGTCGGCGCTGGTCGTGTCCATCTGGTGGGTCGCCTGCAGGTCGAGCACGACCGCCTTGACGTCACCGGCCGCGTCGACCTCGGCCAGGATCGCGTCGGCGACCGGCGAGGCCGTGACCCAGAACAGCGGCGTGTCCATCCGCAGCACCAGGACGCCGGGGACGGTGGCCCGCTCCCGGTGGTCGCGGATGCTGCCCCAGGCCGCCTTCTCCTCGGCCAGCCGGCCCATCACGTCGATCTCGACCCGGCTCGACCGGTACACCAGCCCGAGCACCGAGCCGGCCACTGCCAGCAGCAGCCCGTACAGCGGGCCGAAGGCGAGCACGCCGACAGCGGCGACGGCGGCGGCGACGATGTCGTTGCGCCGCACCCTGGCGTACCGGCGCAGGGCCGTGACGTCCATCAGCTTCCAGACCGCGTTGACGACGATCGCGCTCAGGACGGCCTTCGGCAGCTCGGAGAGCACCGGCGCGATCAGCGCGATGACGGCGACGGCGAGCGCGGCCGCGGTCAGCCCGGCGATCTGGGTGCGGCCGCGGGCGTCGGCGACGGCCGCCGTCTTGGACAGGCTGCCGGCCACCCCGAGGCCGCCGAACAACCCGGACGCGACGTTGGCCGCACCGGTCGCGCGCAGCTCCTGGTCGGCGTCGATCCGGTAGCCGCCGCGGGCGGCGAACAGCCGGGCCGCGCTCAGCCCTTCGGCCAGCCCCACCAGGGCCAGCGCGGCGCCCGAGCTGAGCAGCGCCGGGACGTCGGCGGCGGCCACCGACGGCACGGCGGGAGCGGGCAGCCCGCGCGGCACCGGGCCGACCACCTCGACCCCGTGCGCGCCGAGGTCGAGCGCGGTCGAGACGGCGAGGCCCGCGATCAGCACCAGCAGCGCCCAGGGCACGCCGCGCGCCAGCCACTGGCCGCCGAACAGGACGAGCAGCGCGACCGCGGAGATCAGCACGGTCGTGCCGTCGGCGTCGCCGCGGCCGAGACTGCCGCCCAGCGCACCGACCCGCTCGACGACCCGGCCCTGCGGCGTCGGCACCCCGAGCAGGTGCGGCAGTTCGCCGAGGATGACCAGCACGACCAGGCCGAGCACGAACCCGGTGACGATCGGCTTGGACAGGAACTCCGCCACCCAGCCGATGCCGAGGAAGCCGGCGACGAGCATGACCAGCCCGCACGCCAGCGCCAGCGCGGCCGTGTACGACGCCGCCCGCGCGGTCCCGGCCACCCCGAAGCTGGCCAGGAACGAGCCGGACAGCACCGACACCGTCGACACCGGGCCGACGACGAGCTGGCGGGAGGAGCCGAAGACCGCGTACGCCACCAGCGCCAGCGGCACCGCATACAGGCCGACCTGGACCGGCGCGCCGGCGATCGACGCGTAGCCGAGCGCCTGCGGCACGGCCAGCGCCACGACGACGGCGCCGGCGACGAGGTCACCGCGCAGCCAGCCGCCGTCGTATCGGGGCAGCCACTCGGCGATCGGCACCCAGCGCCGCCAGCCGCGGGCGGCCTGCTCGCTCATCGGCGGCGGGTACGGGGGCGGGCGGGGGCCTCGGGCACGGCGCACCTCCACGTCTCGGCCGCCGTGTCCCCTCGCGGTGGTCGCCGGGTGGGTGGCGGCTCCTCGGCGCGAGGGTCCCATCCACGCGACCGGTTCGGCAGCGGGACGGCCGGGCTCGCGGGCGGGACTGGCGCGTCGCGGTGTCCGGGGTCGATGCTTCGCAGAGCAAGTGTCCGCGTGCGAAAGGACGATGATGGCCAGGCCCACGGAGGAAGAGCTCGTCCAGATCGAGAAGCGCCGTGCCGAGCTGCGCGGGCAGTATCTGCTGCCGGCCGCGCAACGCCCGCCGACGTCGGGGCGGGGGATCCACCATGCCGCGCTGATCTGCCGCGACGTCGAGCGGACCATCCAGTTCTACCAGGGCCTGCTCGGGTTCCCGCTGGTCGAGCTGGTGGAGAACCGGGACTACCCGGGCTCGTCGCACTTCTTCTTCGACCTCGGCAACAAGACCCTGCTCGGCTTCTTCGACTTCCCGGGCCTCGGCCTGGAGCAGGGTGTCGAGTCGATCGGGGCCGTGCAGCACATCGCGATCGCGGTGCCCCCGGACCGGCACGCCGAGCTGCGCAAGGTGCTCGACGACAACGGCATCCCGTACGACGGGCCGGCCCGCGGCATTCCCGAGTCGCTCTACCTGCGCGATCCGGACGGCATCGGCATCGAGCTGCTCAGCGACGAGCTCATGTACTTCGCCGGTCGCCACCTGGACCAGGAGTGATCTTCCGGCGTCGCGCCCATTGACACGGCTGCGCGCCTGCGGTGTCGTGTGCAAACACGTTCGCTGCGCAACTATCTGCGGCAGGGGCGTTGCCGGGCTGCCGAGCCGCAGGGTCGCGACTCGGCCTTGCGATAGAAGGGTGCGATAAGGCATGAGCGAGTGGAACGCGATGACGTACGAGGGCAAGGACACGATCCTCCGCGTCGTCAAACAGGAGGCCCAGCGGCTGTTCGCGCTCGCCGAGGAACCCGGTGCCTGGGAGCGGCCGACCGCCTGCGCCGGCTGGACGACGCGGGACGTCGTCGGCCACATCGTCGACACGACCGAGGGCTACTTCGCCGCCTTCGACGCGGCCCGCAGCGGCGGCGAGGCGCCCGCACCGTTCGGGCTCTCGGCGATGCACGAGCGGGTCAACGAGATGGCGATCGGGTTCCGCCGGGTGCCGCAGGCCGAGATGATGGAACGGCTTCGCGACGACTTCGCGAAGATGATGGGGATCCTGGAGCCGCTTGGTCCGGACGAGTGGACCGGCATGATGGTCTCGCACGCGTACATGGGCCCGGTGCCGGCGTTCTTCTACGCCGCCGGCCAGCTGATGGACTACGGCGTCCATTCCTGGGACATCCGGCAGGGGACCGGCCGCGCGCACGGGCTGCCGGGCGACGTCGCCGACCTGCTGGTGCCGTTCATGTTCGCGATCTGGCAGGGCACGGTGCTCTCCGACGCGGTCGACGAGCCGGGCGAGATCGGGATCAGGGTCAGCGGCCGCAACGCCGGCGACTTCCGGGTCTCGGTCAGCGAGAAGGGGCTCACGTACGAGCCGGGCGACATCGAGGACCTGCCGGCGCGGATCGAGTTCGACGCCGGCAGCCTGGTGCTCACCGCCTTCGGCCGGGGCAACTTCGGCACCGTACGGGGCGACTTCGCGGCGGCCGAGCGCTACCTGAACATGTTCTTCCGCATCTAGGCAGCCCGACCTGGGGGCCGGCCGGCGCGGGTCGCCGGCCGGCCGTCAGGACCCGGCGTCGTACTCGCCGTCCGGGTGGCCGGTGGGCAGCCGGTGCCGGGCGATCCGCGAGGTCGGCGTGCGGGGCAGCGCGTCCAGCTGCTGCCAGTACCGCGGGACCTTGAACGCGGTCAGCCGCTGCGCCGCCCACTCCCGCAGCGCGGCGAAGTCCGGCGACCGGCCCGGTGCGAGCACCACGAACGCCTTGATCTCCTCCTCGGACAACTCCGAGGGCACACCCACCACGGCGCACTCGAGCACGTCCGGGTGCTCCTGGATCGCCTCCTCGACCTCGGCCGGCGACACGTTCTCGCCGCGTCGGCGCAGCACCTCCTTCTGCCGCGCGACGAACGTGTAGGTCCCGTCGGCGTTCGGGGTGACCAGGTCGCCGGTGTGCAGCCAGCCGTCCTCGATCGCCCGGGCGGTCTCCGCCGGCATCTCCCAGTAGCCCGGCGTCAGCACCGGGTTGCGCAGCAGCAGCTCGCCGGTCTCGCCGGCGGCGACCTCCCGCCCGTCCTCGCCAACCACCTTCGCCTGGTTGATCCGGCCCAGGGTCGGGTGCTGCCGGACGGTGCCGAGCGTCCCGTACGGGCGCGAGCCGTGCGGCCAGATCAGCCCGTACGGCGACTCCGACATCGCGTACCCGACCACGACCCGCAGCCCGAACCGGCGCTCGAACGCCTCCTGCCACTCCCGGGCCGGCGCCGGGCCGGTGTAGCACAGCCGCAGGTCGGTGTCGGCGTCGTCGGGACGCTCCGGCCGGCGCATGAGGATCTCCAGCATCGCGCCGATCGCGTTGAACTCGGTCGCTCCGTGCCGGCGGGCCGAGTCGAGGAACCCGCTGGCCGAGAACCGGGGCAGCAGCACCAGGCCGGCGCCGCAGGCCAGCGAGCCCAGCACCGAGTATGCGATCGCGTTGAGGTGGAACAGCGGCAGCGACGTCATCAGCCGGTCGTCGCGGTCGAGCCCCATCCAGTAGGGGAAGCCCTCGCCGGCCAGCGCGTACGCCCGGTGGGTCTGCATGACCAGCTTCGACCGTCCGGTCGTGCCCGAGGTCGGCATGAGCACGGCCAGGTCGTCCGGGCGGCCCCGGACCTGGAGCTCGGCCGAGCCGGCCGCCGGACCGGCGAGCTCGTCCGCGGCCGCGCCGGGCACGCCGGTGATCCCGGCCGCCTCGACCAGCCCGGCCAGCGTCGGGTCGGTGACGAGCAGCCGCGGGCGGACCTGACCGGCGAGGCCGGCCAGCTCGACCGGGGCGCTGGCCGGGTTGACCGGCACCGCGATCCCGCCGGCAGCGATGACCGCGAGCATGCACAGCAGGTAGGGCGGGGTGTTCCGGGCGGTCACCAGGACCCGGTCGCCGTCGCCGACCCCGCTCGCACGGAGCCGCTCGGCGACCGCGGCGATGCGTCCCGCCGCCTCGGCGAAGCTGAGCTGCTGATCGTCCGTACGCAGCCAGGTTCCGTCCGGATCGCGGTCGGCGGCGGCCGCGAGCAGCCCCGGGATCGTCTCGGGCACGTTCAGGCACCGGCTTCCGCGCGCGAGACCACGGCAGCAGTCTCTTCGACCGGCTGTCGCGAAGCAATCCGGGGTCGGCCCGGACGGGTCAGCGGCGGCGCAGGATCGAGCGGAGCACGAGCAGGAACGTGACCGCGACGAGCTGGCCGCCGAGGATGACCTTGCCGAGATCGAGGGCCGGCCGCCAGTCGACCTGGTCGCCGCGGATCACGAAGACGCCCGCCGGCTGGGCCATGAACCCGTAGCCGCCGCCGGCGCCCTCGTTCTCGCCCTCCTCCTGCTTGGGGTTGCGACCGCGCCCGCCCCCGCCGCCGGCACCGCCGCGCACCGAGGCGGTCGGAATGACCGTCACCCCGTCGCGCTCGATCGGCTCGCCGAAGACCCGACGCACCTGCGCGGCCTCGGCCGCCCGTCCGAGGACCTCGGGAAGTTCCATGCCAAGCTCCTTCCGGATAAGGAGTACGAATCTCGAAGACTCCGCCCCCGGACCCGCAGCCGTCCAGGGAAATGCGCCGGGACCGGTCAGCCGCCCCGCGCCGCGATCAGGCTCGCCAGCTCGGCGACGTCGGCGGGGGCCAGCCAGGTCTCCTCGAGCGGACTGCCGCCGGCGCGCCGGACCGTCGCGGTCAGCGGGCCCGCCCAGATGTGCTCGATGAGCGCGACCGCGGCGGCCGACCCGGGCGGGACCGCGTCGGCCAGCGACCATCCGCCCGCCTCGTCCGGCTGGTCGGTCTCGCCGGCGCCGTCCTCGGCGGACCGGCCCAGCAGCGCGGCGGCGAGCCCGCCGAGCTCCGGCCCGAACCCGGGCGGCGCGGTGAGCGTGTCGAGCGTGCTGTCCGGGCCGCGGGACACGAGCAGCAGGTCCACGAGCCGGACGATCCCCGCCTCGCGCAGCCGGGTAAACTCCGCCAGCACCTCGCCGGAGAACGCCGGCTGCTCGAACCCGACGACCAGCACCTGCACCGGCCCCATCACGCGGTCACCCGCGCCCGCAGCTGCTCGTACTCGTCCGCGCTGATCACGCCGGAGTCCAGCAGGTGCCGCAGGGAAGCGAGCGTGTCGCGGTGGCTCGGCGGCGGGCTCGGCGGCGGGCTCGGCGCGGGACCGTGCGGGGGAACCGTCCGGCCGACCACGTCGACGGCCGTGGCGACCGACGCCGGCGGCGGTCCCGGGTGGGACAGGGCATACGCCTGGGCCGGCGAGAACCGGCCGCCGTAGTAGGGCACGTCGCCGGTCATCCCGGCCCGCCGCAACTGCCTCGGTACGAGAAGCATCGGACCCCCTCCGTCAGGTGGCGTGATCAGAATGCCGCACCACCAGCCCTCGTGGCCCGGATCCGACGCAGCCAGGTCGAGCCGGCTCGACGACCGCTCACCGCCGGAGCGGTCCGGCCCGGCTACCGTGCGAGCTGAACCCGAGGAGGGCGGATGACGGAGAAGCCGGCGGTGCTGTTCTTGTGCGTGCACAACGCCGGGCGCAGTCAGATGGCGCTGGGGTGGTTCCAGCACCTGGCCGGGGATCGGGCCGTCGGGTGGTCGGGTGGATCGGAACCCGGTGACGAGGTCAACCCCTCGGCGGTCGAGGCGATGCGTGAGGTCGGCATCGACATCTCGCGCGAGTTCCCGAAGCCGTGGACCGAGCAGGCGGTCCGTGCGGCCGACGTGGTGGTCACGATGGGCTGCGGGGACACCTGCCCGGTCTTCCCGGGCAAGCGGTACGAGGACTGGACGCTGGACGATCCGGCCGGTCTGGGCGTGGAGGCGGTGCGCCCGATCCGGGACGCGATCGAGCGCCGGGTACGGACCCTGCTCGCCGAGCTCGGCGTCCGGCCGGCCGCAGGGCCGGACGCGCGGCTGGGCGTCAGCGACGCGGCGCGGTCGGCGGTGGGCGTCCGGGGGATGCGGGTCGAGGACTGGCCGGCGGTGGCGGAGATCTACGCGGAGGGCGTCGCCGGCGGCGACGCGACCTTCGAGACGGAGGTTCCGACCTGGGCCGGCTGGGACGCCGCGCACCTGCCCGACCACCGCTTCGTCGCCGAGGTCGACGGAACCGTCGTCGGCTGGACCGCGGTCTCGCCCGTGTCCGGCCGGTGCGTCTACGCCGGTGTCGTCGAGGACTCCGTGTACGTCGCCGAGTCGGCCCGCGGCCGCGGCGTCGGTCGCCGGCTGCTCGCCGCCCTGGTCGAGTCGACCGAGAACGCCGGGATCTGGACGATCCAGACCGGCATCTTCCCGGAGAACGAGTCGAGCCTCGCGCTGCACCGGGCCGCCGGCTTCCGGGTGCTGGGCGTGCGGGAGCGGCCAGGGCAGCTGCGCGGCCGCTGGCGGGATGTCGTGCTGCTCGAACGCCGCAGCACCGTCGCCGGTCGCTGACATTCCTGGCGTCGGCGGGGAATGCCCGGGCAGGATCGCCCGTTGGCGTGGACATCCGTACGGCCGTACGGATGTTTGGAGGCCAGTCATGGTGCTGCAGCACGCACACCCGGTGGATGCGGAGCGGGTGGCGCGGGCCCGGGAGCGCGGGATCTCGGCCGAGGACGCGACCCGGCTGTCCGGCCTGCTGGCGTTGCTGTCGGACCCGGTCCGGACGCGCATCCTGTATGCGCTGGACCTGGTGGAGGAGATGTGCGTCGGTGATCTGGCGCTCGCGCTGGACATCAGCGAGGACTCAGCGAGCTACGCGCTGCGGCTGCTGCGTACGGCCGGGCTCGTGCAGACCCGCCGGCAGGGTCGGGTCGTGTTCTACCGGCTCGCGGCCCGGTTCCCCGAGCCGCTGCTGGAGCACTGCCTGCGCGAGCTGATCTCGCTGTCCCGCGTGGCGTCCGCGGAGGAGGAGCAGTCATGACCCACCACCCCGGTCACACCCCGGGGCCAGACGCGCCCGCGCCCCGCCCCGGCCCGGCCGTCGTGAGCCACCACCCGCAGCACGCCGGCCACCCGGCTCCCGGCGACGAGCACCAGGCGCCGGCCGAGACCGCGGCCGCGGGTCACGGCCACCCGCACCACACCGATGCCCCCGATCACGCCGGCCAGGGGCACGGTGCGCACGGTGCGCACGGTGGGCACGGGGATCATGCGGCGCAGTTCCGGGACCGGTTCTGGTGGAGCCTGCTGCTGGCCGCGCCGGTGGTGGCGTTCTCCACCATGTTCGCAGACCTGCTCGGCTACTCCCTGCCGAACGGCACCGGCTGGATCGCGCCGGTCCTCGGCACGATCGTCTACCTGTACGGCGGCTGGCCGTTCCTGACCGGCGCGGTCGCCGAGATCCGCGCCCGCCAGCCCGGGATGATGCTGCTGGTCGCGCTCGCGATCACGGTCGCGTTCGTCGCCAGCGCCGCCACATCCCTCGACCTCGGCGGGCTGGACCTCGACTTCTGGTGGGAGTTGGCGCTCCTGGTCGTGATCATGCTGCTCGGCCACTGGCTGGAGATGCGCGCTCTCGGCCAGGCGTCGTCGGCCCTGGACGCCCTGGCCGCGCTGCTGCCGGACGAGGCCGACCGGGTCGGCCCGGACGGCACGACCGAGCCGGTGCCGCTGACCGACCTGCGTACCGGTGACCTCGTGCTGGTCCGCTCCGGCGGCCGGGTGCCGGCGGACGGCGCGGTCGAGGACGGCGAGGCCGAGCTGGACGAGTCGATGATCACCGGCGAGTCGCGGCCGGTGTCCAAGCGACCCGGCGACCGGGTCGTCGCCGGGACGGTCGCCACCGACTCCGCGCTGCGGGTCCGGGTCACCGCGGTCGGCGAGCAGACCGCGCTGGCCGGCATCCGCCGGCTGGTCGAGCAGGCCCAGTCCTCCCGGTCACGCGCGCAGGCGCTGGCCGATCGCGCGGCCGCCGCGCTGTTCTACTTCGCCTCGGGCGCGGGCGTGATCACGTTCGTGGTCTGGCTGCTGCTCGGCGAGCCGGACCAGGCCGTCGAACGTACGGTCACCGTCCTCGTCATCGCCTGCCCGCACGCGCTCGGGCTGGCCATCCCGCTGGTGATCGCTATCTCCACGGCGATCGTCCGCGCGGGCCGGGATCCTGGTCAAGGACCGGCTGGCGCTGGAGCGGATGCGTACGGTCACGGCGGTGCTGTTCGACAAGACCGGCACGCTGACCAAGGGCCGGCCCGCGGTCACCGGCGTGGTCGCGGCACCCGGGGAGGACGAGGATCGGCTGCTGGCGCTGGCCGGCGCGGTCGAGGGCGACTCCGAGCACCCGCTGGCCCGGGCCGTCGTGGCCGCCGCGACCGCGCGGGGTCCGGTGCCTGCGGCGAACGGGTTCCGGTCGTCGACCGGACGGGGCGTGCAGGCGACCGTCGGGGGCGAGGACATCGGAGTCGGCGGTCCGGCGCTGCTGCGCGCGACCGGCGCCGAGGTCCCGGCCGCGGTCGCCGAGCGGGCGCGGGACTGGTCGGCCGAGGGCTCGACGGTCCTCTACGTGCTGCGGTCCGGTGCGGTCGCCGGCGCGCTGGCGCTCGCCGACGAGATCCGGCCGGAGTCGCGGCAGGCGGTCGACGAGCTGCACCGCCGCCGCGTCCACGTCGTGATGATCACCGGCGACGCCCGCCCGGTGGCGGAGGCGGTCGGCCGCGAGCTCGGCGTCGACGAGGTCTTCGCCGAGGTGCTGCCGGAGGACAAGGACGCCAAGGTCGGCGAGCTGCAGGCGCGCGGGCTGCGGGTGGCGATGGTCGGCGACGGCGTGAACGACGCCCCGGCGCTGGCCCGGGCCGACGTCGGCATCGCGATCGGCGCGGGCACCGACGTCGCCATCGAGTCGGCCGGGGTCGTGCTCGCCTCCGACGACCCGCGCGGCGTGGTCAGCGTGATCTCGCTGTCCGCAGCCAGTTACCGTAAGATGCAGCAGAACCTGGCCTGGGCCACCGGCTACAACGTGCTCACGGTGCCGCTCGCGGCGGGCGTACTGGCGCCGGTCGGGTTCGTGCTGCCGCCGGCGGTGGGCGCGGTCATGATGAGCCTGTCCACGATCGTGGTCGCGCTCAACGCCCAGCTGTTGCGCCGCATCAACCTCCGCCCGGAGGCCGAACCGACTCCCGCCGCGCCGCGACCCGCCGAGGTCGCCACGGCCTCCCGATGACGCTCAGCCCGCCCGCGTGAACAGCTCGATCGGGTTGCCCGGCCGGCGCCTGCGGCGGAGTCAGCGGGTCGGGTTGGTGCCGGGGGCCAGGTCGGCCGACCACTTCTCCTCGATGCGGCCGAAACGCCAGACCGCGAGGGCGGTGAGCCAGGCCAGCACGAAGAACGCGACGATCGCGTAGCCGGCGTAGTCGAGCGGGATGGACGCGATCGCCGACAGCGGCCCGGAGTCGATCTTCGCCTGGTCGGCGAGCACGCCGACCAGCTCGATCGTGCCGATGATCAGCGCCACTGCGACCGAGATCGACGTGATCGTGATGTTGTAGAAGACCTTCCGGACCGGCTTCGCGAACGCCCACCCGTACGCGGCGTTCATGAACACGCCGTCGGTGGTGTCCATCAGGCACATGCCGGCCGCGAACAGGATCGGCAGCACGAGGATCGCGTAGAACGGCAGGTTGAACGCGGCGGCGCCACCGGCCAGCACGAGCAGGCCGATCTCGGTCGCGGTGTCGAAGCCGAGCCCGAACAGCACGCCGATCGGGTAGATGTGCCAGGCCTTGCGGACGGACTTCGTGAGCCCGCCGAGGAACCGGTTCATGAAGCCGCGCTTGTTCAGGTGGTCCTCGAGCTGGGCCTCGTCGTACCGGCCGGTGCGCATCTCCCGGAACACCTTGAGGATCCCGAACAGCACGACCAGGTTGAGAATCCCGAGCACCCAGAGGAAGACGCCGGATACCGACGCGCCCACGACGCCGGTGACCGAGTGCAGCTCTGAGTCGTCGCTCTCCACCTGGCCGGCCAGCGCCTTGACCCCGGCCGAGAGCAGGAACGCCAGCGCGAACACGATCGTGGAGTGGCCGAGGGAGAACCAGAACCCGACCGAGAGCGGCTTGCGGATCTCGGCGCGGGCGACGCCGGCCGCCTCCTTCTCCGCGTTGTCGGCCATCAGCTTCCGCGTCGTGTTGTCGACGGCCGCGATGTGATCCGCGTCGAACGCGTGCCGAAGCCCGAACGTGTACGCGAGGATGCCGACGCCGATCGAGAAGACCGGGTGGTCGCCGCCGAGCTGGTAGTGGTTCGGCACCACGAAGCCGAGCAGGACGCCGAAGCCGACGACGTGCAGCAGGATGATGAAGCCGTACATTCCGCCCAGTGAGGTCCAGTCGCGCCGGGTCAAGCTGCCGTGAAACCGGGCGAATCGCGAGGCGTCCACGTCCGTGGTGCTGTCGCTCACCGGCCGGACCTCCTTCTCTGCGGACCGTCGTGGTCAGACCTTCGTAACCCTCGTATATCAATACGCGGGTTGCAAGCCCGGCGCGGCGTGGCGCAGGACGCTCCGGCGTGCCGCGCTCAGAAGCCGGCCGGGAGCGGGATCCCGAACCGCGCACAGAGCAACGGCACGTCGTGCCGGTCGTTCGGACGTGGCGCGTAGCCGGTTCGCCAGCGGACGGCCCACTCGGGCGACTCGCACCGGACGTCGGTGCCGGCGATGCTGCCCCGGCCGGCCAGCGCCTCGACCGGGAACGTGAACGGGTCGAGCACGGAGCCGTAGTGGATCTGCCCGTCCGGGCGCGGTTCGTACAGGTGCAGGTCGACGCGCCGGCGCTCGCCGTCGTGCAGGACGAAGTTCCACGGCCGGTCGCCGGGCCACGGGAAGATCCGGTCGACGCCGCGCCCGGCGAACGCCTTGAACAGCTGCTCAAGGTCGGCAGCCGGCACCCACAGGTCGAGGTCGGCATGCTGTCGCGTCTGCGCGCCGAGCAGCGCGTCCACCGCCCACCCGCCGCCGACGCAGGCGTCCACCCCGTGCTGCGCCAGCGCGCCGAGCAATCCGGTCGCGTCGGTCGCGGTCATCACGTAGTCCGTCATGAGTACCGGGGGGACGAGCTCGACGCCGAGACGGTCGCGCTGCGAGCGGCTGGTCCGGCGGCGGATCGCGGACTGCCGCTCACCCTGCCTGGCCGAGCACTGAGTCAGCCAGGGTGACCGGGATGCGGCGGTCGGTCGTGTCGAGCACGTACTGGGCGGACGGGACGGCGTGGAACAGGCGGTGTGCCGCGGGAGCGGTGACGTCGGCGAGCGTCCACTCCTGCGCGCCGAACTCGACCGAGCGGCGGGTGTAGGTGGCCAGCGCGCGGTCCCGGTCCGGCCCGTGCAGCTCGCTCGCCTCGGCGTCGAGGTACACCGCCTGCGCGCCGCCGTTGCCGACCGTGGAGTCGAAGATCACGATGCCGACCTGCGGCCGTACCGCGATGTTCGTCGAGTGCCGGGCGTCGGGCTTCGAGGCCCAGACGAACTCCCGGTAGCCGTCGTGGGCGAACCAGACCGGCGACGCCCACGGCTTCCCGCTCGCATCTGCGGTGGCCAGCGTCAGGTACCAGGAGCCGTCGACGATCGACCGCCCCATCTCGACCGGGCTCTCGCTCATGTGCGTCCTCCTTCTTGTCAGCGGACGGTACGGAACGGGCTGGCGAGCAGCGCGAGACCGGCCGCCGCGACGCCACCGGCGCACAGCCACAGCGCCGGACGGTAGCCGAGCGAGTCGGCCAGCAGCCCGCCCAGCGGCGCGCCGACCACCACGGCGGCCCGGTTGATCGAGCGCATCGTCGCGTTGGTCCGGGCCTGCAGCCGGTCCGGCGTGATCGTCTGCCGGTACGCCATCTCCAGCGGGCTGGACAGTCCCAGCCCGAACCCGTTGACCAGGTTGCCGAGCCCGGCGACGAGCAGGCTGCCGATCGGCGTGATCGCGATGATCGCGATGCCGGCCGCCTGCAGCAGCCAGGCGAGCGGGATCGTCAGCCCGGCCCGGCCGGCGCGCTCGGAGAGTCCGGCGCCGGCGAGGCCGCCGACGCCGGCCAGCGCGAGGGTCAGGCCGAGACCGAGCGCGCTGAACCCCAGGTGTAGCAGCCCGTACGGGACGTAGACCGCGCCGAGCGTCGCGTAGAAGACGAACCAGCCGTGCGTGCACAGCGACAGCGGGCGCAGCAGCCGGTGCCCGTACACCCAAGCGAGGCCCTCGCGCATCTCCCGGCCGAGCGGGGCGCGGACCGGCGCCGGCGGGTCGTCGAGCCGTACCCGGGCGATCAGCAGCCCGGAGGTCAGGTAGGTCCCCGCGTCGACGAGCACGGCGGTCGGCGCGCCGAGCCAGCCGACCAGGCCACCGGCGACGGCGGGACCGGCGGTGTCGGCGGCGGCCGTGCTCTGCGACAGCCGCGCGTTCGCCCGGGTGAACGCGTCCCGGGGCAGCAGCCGGGGCAGGAACGACTGGTGCGCGGCGTCGTTGACCAGCGACAGCAGGCCGAACGCGGCGACCAGCGCGGCGAGCGTGGGCAGGGACAGCAGTCCCGGCCAGGCCAGCAGTGGCACCGTGCAGAGCAGCGCGGCGCGGCCGAGGTCGGTGCCGACCAGCAGCGGCTTGCGCCGGGTCCGGTCGGCCAGCGCGCCGACCAGCACGCCGAACAGCAGGTACGGCAGCCAGCGGGCGGCGTTGACCAGGCCGACCTCGGCCGCCGAACCGGACAGCGTGGTCACGACCAGCACCTGGATCGCGAGCGTGGTGATGGGGGTGCCGAAGTCGGACACGGTGCTGGCGGTCCAGAACAGCCGGAAGCCGGCGTGAGTCCGCAGCCGCATCGTGCCTCGACCCTATCGACCGCGGCTTCGTCTGTTGCGGGCGATGCCCGCCGGTGCCGGGGTCCGGAGGCTGCCGGTGGGAGGGCCGGTGGGAGGGAACGTGGAGCCGGACGCGGGGAAGGCGGCGCGGCCGGATGCGGCGGCCGCCCGCGGGTGGGTGCTGGTCGTGGTCGGCTGCCTGGTCGCGGTCAACCTGCTCGAGCACCGCATCCTGCCCGGGGCGCCGGTCGTGGTCGCCGCGGTGCTGGTGCTGGCGATGGTCGGCGTCGCCCGGGCCAGCGGGCTGACCGCCGCCGAGCTCGGGCTGGCGCGCGGGACCTGGCTGCGCGGGCTGCGCTGGGCCGCGGTGCCCGCCGCGGTGGTGGTGCTCGCCTGCGTACTGGTCCTGGTGGTGCCGGCGCTGGAGCACCGGGTCGCGCCGGCGCCGGGCAGCTGGGGCGGCGTGGCGGTGCGGGTGCTGGTCACGCTCCCGCTGCTCACCGTGATCCCGGAGGAGCTGGCGTTCCGGGGCGTGACCTGGGCGCTGCTGCGGCGGGTCGGCGGCACGCGGGTCGCGACGCTCGGATCCTCGGTGCTGTTCGGGCTCTGGCACGTGCTGGCCGCGCTGGGCGGCGGGCCGGCGAACGAGACGGCGGCGGGGGCGCTCGGCGAGGGCGCGGTCGGCGTCGCGGCCCGGGTCGGCGCGACGGTGCTGGTCACCTTCCTCGCCGGGCTGTTGCTGTGCGCGTTGCGGGAGGGCAGCGGGAGCCTGCTGGCGCCGATCGGCCTGCACTGGGCCGCGAACGGAGCCGGCATCGTGCTGGTCCATCTCGTCGGTCCGTGACCACGCCACCGGCCGGCTCCCGTTCATCCGCGGCGGATGAGCCAGCACCCCGGGCGTGGTCGGACACTGCGGCCGGCGCAGGGAGGCGGCATGACCACGCAGCCGGACGATCTTCGCAGCGAGCCGGCCACGCCGCCCGGCGGCGGCGAGCAGAGCCCGCTCGCCCCGGACCCCGACCGGACGGACGCCGGCCCGGCGATGGAGCCGGCGACCGGCCGTCCGACCGCGCCGGCGGGCGCGGTGGCGACTGCTGAGCCGGTCGAGGCCGGTGGCGCCGAGGGGTCGGCCGTGGGGGACGGCGACGCCGGTGGGGCCACGGAGGCGGCGGGTCGGCGCCGGCGGCGGTGGTTCCGGTACACGCTGCCCGGGGCGGGCGGCGCCCTGCTGTTCACCTGCCTGGCGTTCACGCCGTCCCTGCTGCCGCGCGGTGCGGTGGTGCAGGGCCTGGTCTGCGGGATCTCCGCGGCGATCGGCTACGGCGTCGGCGTGGTCGCGGCCTGGGTCTGGCGCGCGTTCGCCGACCGGGACGAGCGCCCGGCCCGGACCACCGCGTGGCGCGTCTTCGCCGTGATCGCCGTCGTCGCGCTCGTCACCGCGTTCGTGCTGGGCCAGCGCTGGCAGGGCGAGATCCGTGACCTCATGGGGATGGCGGGAGACAACCCGGCCGCTCTGGTGCTGGTCCCGGTGCTGGCCGCCGTCGTTTTCGTCGCCCTGGTCGCCCTGGGCCGCGCCCTGCGGGCGGCCTACCGCTGGTTGGCCCGGCTGCTCGGCCGCTGGATCGGACCCAGGGCGGCCCGCGCGGTCGGCTGGGTCACGGTCGTCGGCGTCACCATCGCCCTGGTCAGCGGCGTCCTGCTGGACGGGCTCGTCTCCGCCGCGGACGAGGCGTTCTCGGTGCGCAACGGGATCACGATCGAGGGCGCGCAGCAGCCCACCGTCGAAACCCGCTCCGGGGGACCCGGCTCCCTGGTCGCGTGGGACAGCCTGGGCCGCGAGGGCCGGAAGTTCACCGGGCTCGGGCCGACGGCGTCGGACATCTCCGCGTTCGCCGGCGGGCCGGCGCTCGCACCGATCCGGGCGTACGCCGGCCTGGAGTCGGCCTCGTCGACGGAGGACCGGGCGAACCTGGCCGTGGCCGACCTGGAACGCGCCGGCGGCTTCGACCGCCGGTACCTCGTCGTCGCCACGACCACCGGCAGCGGCTGGGTCGACCCGGCGGCGATCGACACGGTCGAGTACATGACCGGCGGCGACTCGGCGATCGTCGCGATCCAGTACTCGTACCTGCCGTCCTGGATCTCCTACCTGGTCGACCAGAAGCGCGCCCGGGAGGCCGGCCGGGCCCTGTTCGACGCGGTCTACGGCAAGTGGTCGGCGCTGCCGCAGGACAGCCGGCCCCGGTTGCTGGTCTTCGGCGAGAGCCTCGGCTCGTTCGGCGGGGAGACCGCGTTCAGCGGGGAGCAGGACCTGCGCAACCGTACGCAGGGCGCGATCTTCGCCGGACCGCCGAACTTCAACACGCTCTTCCGGGAGTTCAGCGACACCCGCGACCCCGGCAGTCGCGAGGTCGCGCCGATCTACCGGGACGGCCGGACCGTCCGGTTCGACGACCACCCCGGGCCGCCGGTCGAGCCGGCGTCCGTCCGCTGGGACGGGCCGCGGGTGCTCTACCTGCAGCACCCGTCCGACCCGATCGTCTGGTGGACCCCGCGGCTGCTGCTGACCGAGCCCGACTGGCTGCGCGAGCCGCGCGGCCACGACGTCCTCGGCAGCGTGCGCTGGATCCCGTTCGTCACCTTCTGGCAGGTCACCGCGGACCTGCCGTTCGCCACCGAGGTGCCCGGCGGGCACGGGCACAAGTACACCTCGGAGTACGTGGACGCCTGGGCGACCGTGTTGCAGCCCTCCGACTGGACCGAGGCGAAGTCGGCCCGCCTCCGCGAGATCGTCGCCGGCGTCGACTGAGTGCGCGGGCGCCACCGGGAGGTGGGCGCCGCGACCGGGTCGGCGGGCACCACCCGGCGGCGGGGCGGGTGCGGTCGGCCGGACAATGGGGCGGTGACGGTGCCGGCGGAGCGGCTGGCCGAGGCGGTCGCCGCGGCCGGCCGGGTGCTGGTCGACGTCGGCTGTGGGGACGGCCGGCACACCGTGCGGTGGGCCGAACGCCAACCGGACGCGCTGGTCGTCGGACTGGACGCGGAGACGACCCGGCTGGACCGGTCGGTTGCCGTTGCGCGGAAGCGGAAGCTCGCGGTCGTGTTCGTGACGGCGGTGGCGGAGCACCCGCCCGAGCCGCTGCGGGGGCGGTGTGCGGAGATCGCGGTCGTGATGCCGTGGGGCTCCCTGCTGGACGGGATCCTCGGCGCGGATCCGGACGTGCTGCGCGCGGTGCTCGGGCTCGGTGCGCCGGGCGCGACCCTGGACGCGGTGGTCAACGTGCGGCCGTGGGACGCGCCGGCCTCGGTCGACCGCAAGCTCGCCGCGACGCCGGAGCCGACCTCCGAACACCTCGAGCGGCTCGTCGGCGTGTACGCGGAGCTGGGCTGGGCGCTGGAGCCGGCCGGCCTGCTCTCCGACGCCGACGCCCGCGGGCTCGGCTCGACCTGGGCGTCCCGGGTGGTCGCCGCCCGGGCCAGCCGGCTGCTGCGGCTGCGCGCGGTGGAGAAGTCGTGAAGCCGATACGGCTGACCGCGGCCGGCCACCCGGCGGTGACCGGCCGGCACGACAAGACGCTGGAGCTGACGGCGGCCGACTCGATCACCGCCCGGGCGACCTGCATCGTGGCCGTGTCCGCCGGCCCGCTGCCGGGCGACCTGCCGATGCTGCGCGAGCGGGTCCGGCTCACCCTGTCGGCGGGCGGGGTGAGCGCCGCGGTCGACGGCGAGGTCAACCCGGGCTGGCACTCGGCCGAGTCGCTGATCATCCGCCGCAGCGGCGCGCTCGACCCGGACACCTACCTGGCCAACGCCACCGGCGCGGCGGCCGACCTGCCCCCCGACCTGCTGGCCGCGTTGCGCGAACCCGCGGCGACGATCGAGGTGTCCGTCGAGGAGCTGGGCACGCCGACCCCGGTCGTGCTCGTGCTGACCGGGGGCCCGGCCACGGACGAGATCGCCCGGCTCGCCGCGCAGGCCGACCTGGTCGTGGACCTCACCGGCCGGGGCGCTCCGCCGCCGCCCGTCCCGCTCAGCGCACCCCGCCGGCACCGGATCCCGACCGGGGAGACGGCCCGCACGACGGTCGTCCTGACCGAGGATCCAGCCGCCGCGTTGCCGCTGACGACCGGCAACCGGGTCGTCCTCTGGCCTCCGAACCCGGGCGCCGACCTGCTGCTGTCCGCCGGGCGACCGCCGACCCCGCTCCTGCGGGCCGGCACCGCGAACCGCGAGCTCGCGCGGCTGCTGGCCGCGACTCCGGCGCCCGCGCTCGTCGACCTGGCCGGCGCCGACCCGGCCGAGCTGGCCCCCGACCACACCGTCCTCGCCGACGGCGCCGGGCTCGGCTGGGGCGTCCGGGCCACCGACGGGGCGCACGGAAGCCGGGTCGTGCTGGTGCCGCCGCCGAAGGACACGATCGGCATCGAGGCGGCCGAGCTGGCCCGGTTGCTGCGCGCGGCCGGGCGGTCCGGCAGGGACGCCGCCGCCGCGCTCACCGCGCTCGGCGTGCCGCGGCGGGAGGCCTACCGGCTCGCTGCGGATTCGGCTCGCCACCCTCGATAGCATCGGCGTACCAACCGAGCACCACCGTGCACCAGGAGGAACCGTGTCGTCGCAGCCGTCTCCGTCCGCCGTTCCCGCCAGCGTGGCGGTCGCGGCCGGCACGACGGCCGCCGACGCGCTCGCCGCCGCCGGGGTGCCGCTGACCGGCCCGTCCGGCGCTGTCGTCGTGCGCGACCTCGGCACCGACGCGCTCAAGGACCTCGACTGGGTGCCGGACGAGGACGCCAGGGTCGAGCCCGTCCCGCTGGACTCCGGTGCCGGCCGGTCGGTGCTGCGGCACTCGACCGCGCACGTCATGGCCCAGGCCGTGCAGGACCTGTTCCCGGGCACCAAGCTCGGCATCGGCCCGCCGATCGAGAACGGCTTCTACTACGACTTCCTCCCGGCCCGCCCGTTCACCCCGGACGACCTCGACCGCATCGACAAGCGGATGCAGGAGATCGTCAAGGCCGGGCAGCGCTTCTCCCGCCGGCCGGTCTCGGACGACGAGGCGCGCGCCGAGCTGGCCGACGAGCCGTTCAAGCTGGAGCTGATCGGGCTCAAGGGCGCCGCCGAGGACACCGAGGGCGCCTCGGCCGAGGTCGGCGCCGGCCAGCTGACCATGTACGACAACCTCGACAAGGGCGGCGAGCGGGTCTGGACCGACCTGTGCCGGGGCCCGCACCTGCCGACCACCCGGCTGATCCCGGCCTTCAAGCTGATGCGCTCGGCCGCGGCGTACTGGCGGGGGTCGGAGAAAAACCCGCAGCTGCAACGGATCTACGGCACCGCCTGGGAGAGCCGGGACGCGCTCAAGGAACACCTGCGGCTGCTGGCCGAGGCCGAGAAGCGCGACCACCGCCGGCTGGGCACCGAGCTCGACCTGTTCAGCTTCCCCGAGGAGATCGGCTCCGGGCTGCCGGTGTTCCACCCCAAGGGCGGGATCATCCGGCGCGAGCTGGAGGACTACTCACGGCGCCGGCACATCGCCGCCGGATACGAGTTCGTCAACACCCCGCACATCACCAAGGGCCACCTGTTCGAGGTCTCCGGCCACCTGGACTGGTACGCGGAGGGCATGTACCCGCCCATGCAGCTGGAGGGCGCGCAGTATTACCTCAAGCCGATGAACTGCCCGATGCACGACCTGATCTTCCGGGCCCGCGGCCGGTCGTACCGCGAACTGCCGCTGCGGATGTTCGAGTTCGGCACCGTCTACCGGCATGAGAAGTCCGGCGTCGTGCACGGGCTGACCCGGGTGCGCGGCCTGACCATGGACGACGCGCACATCTTCTGCGCCCCGGAGCAGGTCGCCGACGAGCTGCGCTCGCTGCTCACCTTCGTGCTCGACCTGCTGGCCGACTACGGGCTGGACGACTTCTACCTGGAGCTGTCCACCCGCAACCCGGAGAAGTCGATCGGCTCGGAGGAAGTCTGGGAGGTCGCGACCGAGACCCTGCGGTCGGTGGCCGAGGAGTCCGGGCTCGAGCTGGTCCCCGACCCCGGAGGCGCCGCGTTCTACGGGCCGAAGATCTCCGTCCAGGCGCGGGACGCGATCGGGCGGACCTGGCAGATGTCGACCATCCAGCTGGACTTCATGCTGCCGGACCGGTTCGAGCTGGAATACCAGGCCGCGGACGGGTCGCGGCAGCGGCCGGTGATGATCCACCGGGCGCTGTTCGGCTCGATCGAGCGATTCTTCGGCATCCTCACCGAGCACTACGCCGGCGCGTTCCCGGCCTGGCTGTCGCCGGTGCAGGCGGTCGGCATTCCGGTGACCGACGCGCACGTGCCGTACCTGTCGGCGTTCGCCGACCGGCTGCGGGCCGAGGGCGTCCGGGTCGACGTGGACACCTCCGACGACCGGATGCAGAAGAAGATCCGCACCTGGACCAGGCAGAAGGTGCCGTTCCTGCTCATCGCCGGGGACGACGACGCCGGTGGGGGCACCGTGTCCTTCCGCTACCGGGACGGGTCGCAGCGCAACGGCGTGCCGCTGGACCAGGCGGCCGAGGAGATCCTGGCGACCATCCGCGGCCGGGTGAACGCCGGGCCGTCGGCGGCGCTGTTCGACGAGGCCGAAGCCGCCGAGCCGGGCGCCGGCGCCGGTACGGCGGTCGAGGCCGCCGCCGCCGGCGAGCTCGCGGCCGAGCGGGCGGCGGTCGAGCGGGTGGCGGCCGGCGACGGGCTCTCGGGGGAGGGGAGCGCGCCGGCGTGACGGGCGCGGCGGGCGGACCGGAGCTGACCGGCCAGGACGGCGTCGGCGAGCCGGACGCGTTCGAGCGGCTGTGGACCCCGCACCGGATGGCCTACATCAAGGGCGAGGGCAAGCCGGCCTCGGAGGACGAGTGCCCGTTCTGCCGGGCGCCGAAGCTGTCGGACGAGGACGGGCTGATCCTCGCCCGCGGCACGCAGGTCTACGCGGTGCTCAACCTCTACCCGTACAACTCCGGGCACCTGATGACCGTCCCGTACCGGCACGTCGCCGACTACACCGACCTGACCGCGGACGAGTACGGGGAGCTTGCCGTCTTCACCCGTCAGGCGATGTCCGCGGTCCGGGCGGCCAGCGGCGCGCACGGCTTCAACATCGGGATGAACCAGGGCGCGGTGGCCGGTGCGGGGATCGCCGCCCACCTGCACCAGCACGTGGTGCCCCGGTGGGGCGGCGACACGAACTTCATGCCGGTGGTCGGGCACACCCGGGTGCTGCCGCAGTTGCTCGGCGAGACCAGGGCGATCCTCGCCGCCGCCTGGCCCAGCAGCTGAGCCGGCCGCGCCCGCCCGTTGTCATGCTCCGGCCGGGCCACTGGGGGCGAGGCCTCAGTCCTGGTTGGCGGCCGCGATCGCCTTGCGCGCCTCGTGCTCCGGCATCGGGTCGTGCCGCAGGTAGCGCCGGGTGAACCGGCCGGTCCCGGCGGTGATCGAGCGGAGATCCACCGCGTATCGCAGCAGCTCGATCTCCGGCACCTCGGCGTTGACCACCGACCGTTCGCCGCCGATCGACTCGGTGCCGGTGACCCGGCCGCGCCGGCCGGACAGGTCGCTCATCACCGCGCCGACGTACTCGTCGGGCACGGTCACCGAGACCGACTGCAGCGGCTCGAGCAGCGAGATCGTCGTCGCCTTCGCCGCCTCCCGCAGCGCCAGCGCGCCGGCCACCTGGAACGCGGCGTCCGACGAGTCGACGCTGTGCGCCTTGCCGTCGACCAGGGTCACCTTGAAGTCGACCACGGGGAACCCGGCGGCGACCCCGCGTTCCATCTGCTGCCGCACGCCCTTCTCCACCGAGGAGTGGAACTGCACCGGCACCGAGCCGCCGACGACCTTGACCTCGAACTCGAACCCGCCGCCGGTCGGCAGCGGCTCGACCTCGATGTCGCAGATCGCGAACTGCCCGTGGCCGCCGGACTGCTTGACGTGCCGGCCCTTGGCCGACGCCTTGCCCGCGAACGTCTCCCGCAGCGGAACGACGACGGGCACGGTCTCCAGCTCGACCCCCTGCTCGCGCAGCCGGTCGAGCAGCACGTCGGCGTGCGCCTCGCCCATGCACCACAGCACCAGCTGGTGCGTCTCCGCGTTGCGCTCCAGCCGCAGCGTCGGGTCGCCGGCGGTGAGCTTGGTCAGCCCCTTGGCCAGCGAGTCCTCGTCCGAGCGGGTCTTGGCCCGGACCGCGATCGGCAGCAGCGGCTCGGGCATGTCCCACGGCGCGACCAGCAGCGGCTCGTCCTTCGCCGAGATCGTGTCGCCGGTCTCCGCACTGGCCAGCTTGGTCACCGCGACGATGTCGCCGGCGACGGCGAAGTCGACCGGTCGCAGCGTCGCCCCGAGCGGCGAGAACAGGTGCCCGACGCGCTCGTCGGTGTCGTGGTCCTCGTGCCCGCGCGCGGCCAGCCCGTGCCCGGCCACGTGTACGGACAGGTCCGGCTTGAGCGTCCCGGAGAACACCCGCAGCAGCGACACCCGTCCCACGTACGGGTCGACGGTCGTCTTGACCACCTCGGCGACCAGGGGGCCGGCCGGGTCGACGGCCAGCGGCTCGTGCGGGCTGCCGTCGATGTCGGTCACCGGCGGCAGCGCGTGCTCGGCCGGGGTCGGGAAGGCGCTGGTGAGCACCTCGAGGATGGCCTCGGCGCCGAGGCCGGAGGAACCGCAGGCGGCCAGCACGGGGTAGAACGAGCCGCGCGCGACCGCGGTCTCCAGGTCGTCGACGAGCGTCTCGATCGGGATGTCCTCGCCGCTGAGGTAGCGGTCCATCAGCGACTCGTCCTCGGACTCCGCGATGATGCCCTCGATCAGCTCGTTGCGCGGGCCCTCGATGAGCTCCAGGTGCTCCGGGTCGGCCGGCCGCTCGACCAGGCTGCCGCTGGAGTAGTCCTGCACGGTGCGGGACAGCAGCCCGATCAGGCCGCCGATGGTGCCGTCGTCGGCGTGCAGCGGCAGGTAGAGCGGCAGCACGTTGTCGCCGAACACCCGGCGGCAGACGGCGACCGACTCCTCGAAGTCGGCCCGCTGGTGGTCGAGCCGGGTCACCACCACCGCCCGCGGCATGCCGACCGCGGCGCACTCCTCCCAGAGCGCGATCGTGGTGGCGTCGACGCCGTCGACGGAGGAGACCACGAACATCGCGGCGTCGGCGGCGCGCAGGCCGGCGCGCAGCTCGCCGACGAAGTCCGCGTAGCCGGGGGTGTCGAGCAGGTTGACCTTGATCCCGTTGTGCTCGAACGGGGCGACCGACAGCGACACCGAGCGCTGCTGCTTGACCTCGGCCGGGTCGGAGTCGGACACGGTGGTGCCGTCGGGCACCGTGCCGGCCCGCGGGATCGTGCCGGTGGCCAGCAGCAACCCTTCCACCAGGGTGGTCTTGCCGGAGCCGGAATGGCCCACGACCGCGACGTTGCGGATCTGCTCGGGGCGGTCGACCGCCGCCGCCGCGACGACCGCCCCGCGGTCAGCTCCCTTGGTGGACCCTTTCGACGCCATTGGCCGCCTCCGGTCGTCCGTGCTGGTCTCCCGCGTCCTGCGATTCGACACCCTCCGCATGCGCACCGACAAGACTTCCGACGGACTTGGCAGGAAACACCGCGGTCCCGGCGCACGGCGGCCGGCCGGCCAGGCTCCGCCGCGTAGCGCCGCACCACTAAGGTGGGCCGCACCATGACCGGTCTCTTCTCCCGCGGCCTGTTCTCCCGCAGCGGCTGGGGACGGGTGATGGGGCCACTGATCCGCTGGCTGGTCAAGCACGGCGTCACCGCCAACACGGTGACCGTGGTTGGCACGCTCGGCGCGATGGCCGGTGCCCTGGTTTTCTACTCCCGCGGCGTCTTCTTCGTCGGCACGCTGGTCATCTGGGCGTTCGCGATGCTCGACTTCGTCGACGGCTCGGTCGCCCGGGCGCAGGGCGGCTCGACGGTGTTCGGCGCGGTGCTCGACTCGACCCTCGACCGGGTCGTCGACGCGGCCGTGTTCGGCTCGCTCGTCTGGTGGTTCGCCGGCGCCGGCGACTCGACGCCGCTGCTGCTGGCCTGCCTGCTCTGCCTCGTCCTCGGCTCGGTCGTGTCCTACGTCAAGGCCAGGGCCGAGGGTGCCGGGCTGCGCTGCGACGTCGGGCTGATCGAGCGGCCGCAGCGGCTGACCACCGCGCTGGTCGGCACCGGCCTCGACGGGCTCGGCGTGCCGTACGTGCAGGCGATCGCGCTGTGGGCGCTGGTCGCGCTGTCGGCGTACACGGCCTGGCAGCGGCTGGTCGAGGTGCACCGGCAGTCCCGGGCGGTGCAGCAGGGGTGAGCGTGCGGGATCGGGCGGTCGACGGGGCCTTCGCCGCCGGCTGGGCCGCGGTGCGGGCGCTGCCGCAGCCGGTCGCGTCGGCCGCGTTCGTGGCGGTCGGTGAGCTGGCCGCGCGTCGGGACAGCCGCGGCGTGCGCCGGCTGCGGGCGAACCTGGCCCGGGTGGTCCCGCCCGGCACCGACCTGGATGCGCTGGTGCGCCGGGCGATGCGGTCGTACGCGCGGTACTGGATGGAGACGTTCCGGCTGTCCCGGATCACGCCGGAGACGGTGCGCGCGCGCACCGAGGTGATCGGCGGCGACATCCTGGACAAGGCGCTGGCCAGCGGGCGCGGCGTGATCCTGGCGCTGCCGCACTGCGGCAACTGGGAGTCGGCCGGGGTCTGGCTGCTCGACCACGGCTACCCGCTGAGCACCGTGGCCGAGCGGCTGAAGCCAGAGTCCCTGTACGAGCGGTTCGTCGCCTACCGGAAGAGCCTCGGCATGGAGGTGCTGCCGCTGACCGGCGGCGAGCGCTCGCCCAGCGACGTGCTCAAGGACCGGCTGCGCGAGGGAGACCGGGTGGTGTGCCTGCTCGCCGACCGGGATCTGACCAAGCGCGGGATCGACGTCGAGTTCTTCGGCGACACCGCGCGGATGCCGGCCGGTCCGGCGCTGCTGGCCGCGAGCACCGGCGCCGCGCTGCTGCCGGTCGGGACCTGGTTCACCCGGGGCGGCTGGGGGATCCGGATCCACCCCGAGGTGCCGATCGCCGAGAGCGGTCGGCTGCGGGACAAGGTCGCCGCCGCGACCCAGGAGCTCGCCGACGCGTTCGCGGCCGACATCGCGCTGCGCCCGCACGACTGGCACATGCTGCAGCGGCTCTGGCTCAGCGACCTGCCCGGGATCGAGCCGGCCACCGACGAGCCCAGCGGCGCGGGGTGAGCGGATGCGGGTCGGGCTGGTGTGTCCGTACTCCTGGGACATCCCCGGGGGTGTGCAGGCGCACGTCCGGGACCTGGCCGAGGCGCTGATCGACCTCGGCCACGAGGTCTCGCTGCTGACCCCGGCCGACGAGGACACCCCGCTGCCGCCGTACGCGGTCTCGGCCGGGCGGGCGCTGCCGGTACGCTACAACGGCTCGGTCGCCCGGCTGCAGTTCGGCCCGGTGTCGGCGGCCAGGGCCCGCCGGTGGCTGCGGGAGGGCCGGTT
Source organism: uncultured Actinomycetota bacterium (assembly GCA_963728945.1). GTDB lineage: Bacteria > Actinomycetota > Actinomycetes > Mycobacteriales > CADCTP01 > CADCTP01. Next base: position 801,992 of record CAVSMA010000002.1, read on the forward strand.
CGACGTGCTGCACCTGCACGAGCCGTCGACGCTGAGCCTGTCGCTGACCGTGCTCATGCTCGCCCGCGGGCCGATCGTGGCGACCTGGCACAGCTCGATGACCCGGTCCCGCACGCTGTCGGCGCTGTCCGCGCCGCTGCAGCCGTTCCTGGAGAAGATCAGCGGCCGGATCGCGGTGTCGGCGGCCGCCCGCCGGCTGCAGGTCGAGCACCTCGGCGGCGACGCGGTGGAGATCCCCAACGGCGTCGCGGTCGCCCAGTACGCCACCGCCGAGCCGTTGCCCGGCTACCCGCGGCCGGGCACGGTCGGCTTCCTCGGCCGGTACGACGAGCCGCGCAAGGGCATGCCGGTGCTGCTCGACGGGCTGGCCCGGCTCGCGCCGGACCGGCCCGAGCTGCGGCTGCTGATCGCCGGCCGCGGCGACGCCGACGACCTGCTGTCCGAGCTCCCGCCGGCGCTGGCCGGCCGCGTGGAGCTGATGGGCCAGGTGAGCGAGGCGGACAAGGCGCGCATGCTGCGCTCGATCGACGTCTACTGCGCGCCCAACCTCGGCGGCGAGAGCTTCGGGATCATCCTGCTGGAGGCGATGGCGGCCGGCGCCCCGATCGTGGCCAGCGACCTCGACCCGTTCCGCCGCGTGCTCGACGACGGCCGGGCCGGCACGCTGTTCCGCACCGGCGACCCGGCCGCGCTGGCGAAGGCCCTGGCCGGGCTGCTCGACGACCCGGCCCGGCGGCAGCGGCTGGTCGAGATCGGCGCCGAGGTGGTGGCCGGCTACGACTGGCCGGTGGTGGCCAAGCAGATCGTGGCCGTGTACGAGACGGTCGTCGCCGCCGATCCGGTGCGGGTGAGCCCGGACACGTCGGCCAGCCCCGATCTCCTCCCGGAGTGAGCCGGTTACCCCCGATCTCGGCGGAGAGTGACCGGACCGCCTACCCTGATCACTCGTGGAGGTGATAATCGCGGCCGTCGTCGTCACCGTCGTCCTCTTCGCCTGGGTGAGCTGGACCGTCACCCGCCTGGACCGGTTGCACGGCCGGACCGCGCTGGCCCGCTCCGCGCTGGACGCCGCGCTCGTCCGGCGGGCGGCCGCGCTGCAGGCGCTGGCCTCCCACCCGGACACGGCGCTCGGCCCGCAGCGCGAGGCGCGGCTGCTCGAGCTGGCCGCCGCCTCGCTCGACGCCGACGACAGCACCCGCGAGGCCGCGGAGAACGACCTGTCCCGGGCGTTGCGGGACATCCCCGCCGGCGCCGACCCGGCGCTGCTGGCCGACCTCACCGACGCCGCCCGCCGGGTGGCGCTGGCCCGCCGGTTCTACAACGACGCCGTCCGCGACACCGTGTCGCTGCGCCGCCGCCGGATGCCCCGGCTGCTGCGCCTCGCCGGGGCCGAGCCGTTGCCGGCCTTCTTCGAGATCGACGACACCATCCCCGCGCCCGACCCGCAGCGGACACAGGGATAGGGTCGCGCCTCCGGCAGGAGGTGAGCGTGCGGCGGTTCGGTCTCGTGTGCATCGCGTTGGCCCTGCTGGCCGGTTGTTCGAGCGGAGGCGACCAGGCCGCGGCACCGAGCCCGACCACGGCGAGCCCGACCCCGAGTCCGACGCCGTCGCCCACGCCGACGCCGAGACCGACGCCGAGACCGACGCCGCCGGCGGTGAACCCGCTGACCGGTCTGCGCGGGGTGCCGAAGCAGCCGGTCGTCGTGGTCAAGATCGACGACACCGCGAGCGGCCGGCCGCAGATCGGGCTCGAGTCCGCCGACCTCGTGTACGTCGAGCAGGTCGAGGCCGGCCTGACCCGGCTGGCCGCGGTCTTCGCCAGCCGGCACCCGGCCGTCGTCGGGCCCGTCCGCAGCGTCCGCAACGCCGACCCCGAGCTGCTGGCCACCTACGGCCGCCCGGCGCTGGCCTTCTCCGGCGGCGCCGCCGGACCGGTCGCCGTGCTGCGCCGCTCGCCGGTGCTGGACGCGGGGCCGCAGCGGATCGGCGGCGCGTACCGGCGGCTGAGCACCCGGCACGCGCCGTACAACCTCGTGGTCGACACCAGCCGGATCGCCGCCGGGGCGGCCGGGGCCACCGGGGTCCGCGACATCGGGCTGCGCTGGGCGGCGCGCGACCCCGCGCTGGCGAAGGCGCGCCGGGTGAACGCGGTCTCGGTGCTGGTCGGAAGGACCGCGGTGCGCTTCCGCTGGTCGCCCACCGCCCGGCTGTGGCTGCAGGTCGACCCGGACGGCTCCTACCGGCGGACCGCGTCCGGGCGGATCATCGCCACGCCGAACCTGGTCGTCCCGTTCAGCCGCGCCCGCGTCGACCGCAGCGACGTCGACGTCGTCGGCAACCCGTCCGTCTACACCTCGACCGTGGGCTCCGGGGCCGTGCTGATCTTCCGCGACGGCCGGGTGCTGACCGGGCGCTGGGGCCGGCCCCGGGCCCGCGGACCGACCCGGTACGAGGACGCCGCGCACAAACCGCTCACGCTGCACCCCGGTGGCGCGTGGGTGCTGCTGGCCGCCACCGGCGCGCCGGTCAGCATGCGCTGAGCCCACGTAGAATCGAGGGCATGTCCGACAGCCCGCTCGACCCGACCGTGACCAGCACGACGCCCCAGACCGGCACCGCCCGGGTGAAGCGCGGCATGGCCGAGATGCTCAAGGGCGGCGTGATCATGGACGTGGTCACCCCCGAGCAGGCCAAGATCGCCGAGGACGCCGGCGCCGTCGCGGTGATGGCGCTGGAGCGGGTGCCGGCCGACATCCGGGCCCAGGGCGGCGTGGCCAGGATGTCCGACCCCGACATGGTCGAGGGCATCATCAACGCGGTGTCGATCCCGGTGATGGCCAAGGCCAGGATCGGCCACTTCGTCGAGGCCCAGGTGCTGCAGTCGCTCGGCGTCGACTACGTCGACGAGTCCGAGGTGCTGACCCCGGCCGACGAGGCCCACCACATCGACAAGTGGGCGTTCACGGTTCCGTTCGTCTGCGGCGCGACCGACCTCGGCGAGGCGCTGCGGCGCATCTCGGAGGGCGCGGCGATGATCCGCTCCAAGGGTGAGGCCGGCACCGGCAACGTGGTCGAGGCGACCCGGCACATGCGCTCGATCCGGGCCGGCATCCGCCGCCTGACCACGCTGGCGCCGGACGAGCTGTACGGGGCGGCCAAGGAGCTGCGCGCGCCGTACGAGCTGGTGGCCGAGGTGGCCGGCCTCGGCAAGCTGCCGGTCGTGCTGTTCACCGCCGGCGGCATCGCGACGCCCGCCGACGCGGCGATGATGATGCAGCTCGGCGCCGAGGGCGTGTTCGTCGGCTCCGGGATCTTCAAGTCCGGCGACCCGGCGAAGCGGGCCGAGGCGATCGTCAAGGCGACCACGTTCCACGACGACCCGGACGTGATCGCGAAGGTGTCCCGCGGGCTCGGCGAGCCGATGGTCGGCATCGGCCTGGACGAGCTCGCACCCGAGCAGCGGTACGCGGGCCGCGGTTGGTGAGCCGGCGCGGCCGCACCGTCCCGGCGCGCGCCGGGCGGCCCGGCCACGGCGGCGGACGGGGGATGCGGTGAGAGTCGGAGTGCTCGCCCTGCAGGGCGACGTCCGCGAGCACCTGCGCGCGCTGGCCGACTCCGGCGCCGAACCGGTGCCGGTCCGCCGCGCGAGCGAGCTCGAGTCGGTCGACGGGCTGGTGATCCCGGGCGGCGAGTCGACCACGATCGCGAAGCTCGCGGTCGCGTTCGAGCTGCTGGAGCCGCTGCGGGAGCGGATTGCCGGCGGCATGCCGGCGTACGGGTCGTGCGCCGGGATGATCCTGCTCGCCGATCGCGTTCTTGACGGGGTGGAGGGTCAGCAGACCCTCGGCGGGCTGGACGTGACCGTCCGGCGCAACGCCTTCGGCCGGCAGGTCGACTCGTTCGAGGAGACGATCGCCTTCACCGGCGTGCCGGGCGGGCCGTTCCACGCGGTATTCATCCGGGCCCCCTGGGTGGAGTCCGTGGGACCGGACGTCGAGGTGTTGGGCACGGTCGAGGCGGGGCCCGCCGCCGGTAGGATCGTGGCGGTGCGACAGGGCGGCCTGCTGGCCACCTCGTTCCATCCGGAGCTGGCCGGCGACGCGCGGGTACACGCGCTGTTCGTGGAGATCGTGAAGGAGCAAGTCACATGAGCGGCCACTCCAAGTGGGCGACGACGAAGCACAAGAAAGCCGTCATCGACGCCAAGCGCGGCAAGCTGTTCGCCAAGCTGATCAAGAACGTCGAGGTCGCGGCCCGCGTCGGCGGCGGTGATCCCGGTGGCAACCCGACGCTCTACGACGCGATCCAGAAGGCCAAGAAGAACTCGGTGCCCAACGACAACATCGACCGCGCGGTCAAGCGCGGGTCGGGGGCCGAGGGCGGCGCGGTCGACTACCAGACCATCACCTACGAGGGATACGCGCCCGGTGGCGTCGCGGTGCTGGTCGAGTGCCTGACCGACAACCGCAACCGGGCCGCCTCGGACGTGCGCACGGCGATGACCCGCAACGGCGGGTCGATGGCCGACCCCGGCTCGGTGGCCTACCTGTTCACCCGCAAGGGCGTCGTGATCGTGCCGAAGGAGGGCACCACCGAGGACGACGTGCTGACCGCGGTGCTCGACGCGGGCGCCGAGGAGGTCAACGACGACGGCGAGTCGTTCGAGGTGGTCAGCGAGCCGGGCGACCTGGTCGCCGTGCGCACCGCGCTGCAGGACGCCGGCGTCGAATACGAGTCGGCCGAGGCGCAGTTCGTGCCGAGCGTGACCGTGCCGCTGGACGCCGACGCCGCCCGCCGGGTGTTCCGGTTGGTCGAGGCGCTCGAAGACCTCGACGACGTGCAGGACGTCTACGCCAACTTCGACGTCAGCGACGAGGTCCTCGCGCTAGTCGATTGACAGCCGGCCGGTGGTGTAGCCGCGGGCGACCGCCGCCATGACCGCGTGGACGTCGGACTCCCAGGGTGAGAACGGGCCCTGGCGCCAGCCGGGCGAGCTCGTGTTGCGCTGCACCGACTCGCAGGCGGCCCAGTCCTGCCGGTTGACCAGGTCCCAGAACTCGGCCGCGTAGGCCGGGTCGAAACCGGGCCGGTCCCACGCCTCCGGCGGGAAGAACCAGGCGCACTCGACCCTGGTCCGGTCCGCGGCCAGCGGCTCGAGCCGGTGCGTCATCAGGTAGTCCGGATGCGGGCTCACCAGCAGCGTCGGCAGCAGCGCCGCGTAGCCGACCTCGCGGGTCCTGGTGGCCGGCAGCCCGGGGATCGGTACGCCAAGGCTGCGCCCGTCCAGCGACATGGTCTGCGCGCCGTCCCGCAGCGCGAGCGGGCCGCCGACCCAGCTGCCGACCGGCGCCGCCGGGTAGCCGGTGCCCGACTCCGGCGGGGTGACCTCGCACAGCTCGGGGTGGATCGGCGCGCAGTGGTAGCACTCCAGGTAGTTCTCGACGATCAGCTTCCAGTTCGCCGCCACCTCGTACTCGTGCCGGGCGCCGGGCACCAACCGGCCGGCGTCGTACCCGTGGACGACCATGTCGGCGTTGCCGAGCTGCTCGGCCAGCGGCGGCGCGTCGCCGGAGACGTTCGCGAACACCCAGCCGTGCCACTGCTCCACCAGGGCCGGCACCAGCCCGAACCCGGCGCGGTCGATCCCGTCGTCGGTGGACCTGCCGAACCGCGGGGTGGCCCGGCACTCGCCGCCCAGCCCGTACACCCAGTCGTGGTACGGGCAGCGGATCGCCCGGCCCTTCCGGCTCGCGCCCGGTGCCAGCAGCTCGTGCCCGCGGTGCCGGCAGACGTTGAACCAGCCGCGCAGCGCGCCGTCGCCGTCCCGGACCAGCAGCAGCGACGTGCTGCCCGCCGGCACCGCCCGCTGGTCGCCGGGCGCGGGTACGTCGTCCGCGCGGGCGACGCACAGCCACGAGCCGTCGAGGAAGTGCCGCCGCTCCCAGTCGAACACCGCCGCCGACGCGTACGCCGTCCCGGGCAGCGTCCGGGCCAGGTCGAGCGGCCGCGTGACCGGCTCCAGGGATGCGGGGTCGATCGGCGCGCGCGTCATGCCGGGAGTCTGTCCCGGGGCTCGGTAGCGTGTCGAACGACTGTTCGGTGCGGCGAGGAGGACCGGTGCGGGTGCTCGGTGTCGACCCGGGGCTGACCCGGTGCGGGGTCGGCGTTGTCGAGGGCGCCGCCGGCCGCCCGCTGCGGCTCGTGCACGTCGAGGTGGTCCGCACCCCCGCGGACGCCGACCTGCCGGAGCGGCTGCTCCTCCTCGCCGCCGCGCTCGACGCCGCGGTCGCGGCGTACGCGCCGGACGTGGTCGCGGTCGAGCGGGTCTTCAGCCAGCACAACGTGCGCACGGTGATGGGCACCGCCCAGGCCGCCGCGGTGGCGGTGCTCGCCGCCGCGCGGGCCGGCGTCCCGGTCGCGCTGCACACCCCGAGCGAGGTGAAGGCCGCCGTGACCGGCTCCGGCCGGGCCGACAAGACCCAGGTGACGACCATGGTGACCCGGCTGCTCCGGCTGCCCGACCGGCCCCGCCCGGCCGACGCGGCGGACGCGCTGGCGCTGGCGATCTGCCAGCTCTGGCGGGGCGCGGCCCGGGCCAGGCTGGCCGCCGCGCTGGCCAGGGAGGGCGCGTGATCGCCAGCGTGCACGGCACGGTCGCGGCGGTCGGTGCGGCCGGCGCTGTCGTCGAGGTCGGGGGAGTGGGCCTGGCCGTCTCCTGCACCCCGGGCACGCTGGCCCGGCTGCGGGTCGGCCAGCCGGCCCGGCTGGCCACCAGCCTGGTGGTCCGGGAGGACTCGCTGACCCTGTACGGGTTCGCCGACGACGACGAGCGGTCGGTGTTCGAGCTGCTGCAGACCGCCAGCGGTGTCGGCCCGCGGCTGGCCCAGGCCGTGCTCTCGGTGCTGCCGCCGACGGAGGTCCGCCGGGCGGTGGCGACCGCCGACGTGCCGGCGCTGACCCGGGTGCCCGGCATCGGAAAGAAGGGTGCCGAGCGGCTGGTGCTGGAGCTGCGGGACAAGATCGGCGCGATCGAGCCGGCGGCGCCGGCGGAGCTCACCCCGACCGCGCCCTGGCGGGACCAGGTCGGCCAGGCCCTGGTCGGGCTGGGGTGGTCGCCGCGGGAGGCCGACGAGGCGGTGACCGCGGTCGCCCCCGAGGCGGACGGCGAGCCGGACGTGCCCGCGCTGCTGCGGGCCGCCCTGCGGGTGTTGAGTCCGCGATGACACCGCTCAACACCTCCGTACACCTGCTCCCACCGGGGGGTGGGTGAGGGTGGAGGAGACCGACCTGGCCAGCCCGTACGCGGAGCGCGACGAGCACGAGCTGGAGGCGGCGCTGCGGCCGAAGCGGCTGGCGGACTTCGTCGGCCAGCCGAAGGTGCGCGAGCAGCTGGGACTGGTGCTGACCAGCGCGCTGCGCCGGGGCCGGCCGCCGGACCACGTGCTGCTGTCCGGCGCGCCCGGGCTCGGCAAGACCAGCCTGGCCATGATCATCGCGGCCGAGCTCGGCGCCGGGATCCGGGTGACCAGCGGGCCGGCGATCGAGCGGGCCGGCGACCTGGCCGCGATCCTCACCGCGCTCACCGACGGGGACGTGCTGTTCGTCGACGAGATCCACCGGATCGCCCGACCAGCCGAGGAGCTCCTCTACATCGCGATGGAGGACTTCCGGGTCGACGTGGTCGTCGGCAAGGGTCCCGGCGCGACCGCGATCCCGCTCGACGTCGCGCCGTTCACGCTGGTCGGCGCGACCACCAGGGCGGGCCTGCTGACCGGCCCGCTGCGGGACCGGTTCGGCTTCGTCGGGCACATGGACTTCTACGAGCCCGGCGAGCTGGTGCAGGTGCTCACCCGCTCGGCGAGCCTGCTCGGGGTGCGGCTGGAGGCGGACGGCGCCGACGAGATCGCCGGCCGGTCCCGCGGCACGCCGCGGATCGCCAACCGGCTGCTGCGCCGGGTCCGCGACTACGCCGAGGTGCGGTCCGACGGGGTGATCGACCGGCCGACCGCGCAGGCCGCCCTGACCGTGTACGACGTGGACGAGATCGGCCTCGACCGGCTGGACCGGGCGGTGCTCGACGCGCTGGTACGCCGGTTCGGCGGCGGCCCGGTGGGGGTGGCCACGCTCGCCGTCGCAGTCGGGGAGGAGCAGCGCACGGTCGAGGAGGTCGCCGAGCCCTACCTGGTCCGGGCCGGGATGCTGGCCCGCACGCCACGCGGCCGGGTGGCCACGCCGGCGGCCTGGGCCCACCTGGGCCTCACTCCACCCGGACCGACATCCCCGGTACTGTTCGAGTAAAGAAGGAACCGGCGTCGCGCCCGACTCGTTGCGAATGCAGCAGAAGACGCTGTGTATAGACTGCCGCGATTGCCGACCGGTCCGGCCCGGAGCTGGGCGGATCGGCCGCGAGCTGGAGGAGACCCGACCGTCATGGCTGAGCTGTTGCCCCTGTTGTTCATCGCGATCGCGGTGATCTTCCTGCTGGTGCTTCCCATGCGCCAGCGCAACCGGGCGCTGCAGCGTGCTCAACAACTGCAGGCGAGCCTCGTCCCCGGCGCCCAGGTCATGACCACCTCGGGTCTGTACGCGACGGTGGCCTCGATCGGCGACGACACAGTCGAGCTGCAACTCGGTCCGGGCGTCACCGTCCAGTGGGCCAAGGCGGCGATCGCGGAGATCAAGTCGCCGGCCGCGTCCGCCCCCGACCCGGCGGCCGCGGACGAGTCCGACTCCGTCTGAGCCGGACCAGCACCAGGACCCACCGTGGGCCGGTCCATACTGGCCTGGAACGTTGTTGCCCCGCCGCGGCGGGGACCCGCACCGAGGAGAGATGACACCCCGTGGCCGCCCCGTCCGGATCGTTGCCCGTCGGCCGCTACCTCGGCGCCCTCGCCGGCATCTTCGTGATCCTGTATGCGCTGGTGTTCTTCACCGGCGACTCGCCCACCCCGAAGCTCGGTCTCGACCTCGAGGGCGGCACGCAGGTCACCCTGCAGGCGCAGACCACCGACAACAAGCCGCCCAGCAGCGCCGCGCTCGACCAGGCCCGGCAGATCATCGAGCGCCGGGTCAATGGTCTCGGTGTCGCCGAGGCCGAGGTGGTCACGCAGAGCCCGGACCGGATCGTCATCTCCGTGCCCGGCGCGAACGGTGACGCGGCCAAGTCGGTCGGCCAGACCGCGCAGTTGCGGCTGCGGCCGGTGATCTACAGCGCCGCCGCAGCGGCGACCCCGCCGGCGACCACGCCCTCGGCCAGCACGTCCGGGTCGCCGAAGCCGACCGCGTCGGCGTCCGGGTCGGCCAAGCCGTCCGGGTCGTCCACCCCGCAGGGCTTCGCGCCGGCCCCGACGCCGACCAAGTCGGACGCGACCGCCACCGTCCCGCCGCGGACCAGCGCTCCGGCCGCGACCCCCCCGGCCGCGACCGCCCCGGCCGCCACCGGGCCGCCGACGACCCCGCCGGCCGGCGTCGACCCGAAGCAGTACGCGCAGGCCCTCGCCGAGTTCGACAAGCTGACGTGCGCGCCCAACTCCGGCGCCAGCGCCAGCCTGGACAAGCCGGGCGACGTCATCGCCTCCTGCGACCAGAACGGCGGCAGCAAATACCTGCTGGCGCCCGCGATCATCGAGGGCACCGAGATCGCCGGCGCCTCCGCGGTCGCGCCGACCTCGACCAGCCCGCAGTGGACGGTCTCGCTCGACTTCAAGAGCAGCGGCCAGGCGACCTGGGCCCGCTACACCTCCCAGCACAATGTCACCGTCACGCCGAACGACCCCGCCAACAACGTCGCGTTCGTGCTCGACGGCAAGACGATCTCGGCCCCGGCCATCCAGGGGACGATCAACGGCCAGACCCAGATCACCGGCAGCTTCACCCAGTCGCAAGCCGAGGACCTGGCCAACGTGCTCAAGTACGGTGCGCTCCCGCTGACCTTCCAGCAGCAGGAGGCGCTGACCGTCTCGCCGACGCTGGGCTCCGACCAGCTCAAGGCCGGCCTGCTCGCCGGCGGCATCGGCGTCGCGCTGGTGTTCATCTACAGCCTGCTCTACTACCGCGCGCTCGGCCTGGTGATGATCGCCAGCCTGATCCTGTCCGGCCTCCTCATCTACGCCGTGCTGGTCATCCTCGGCCGGCAGATCGGCTTCACCCTGACCCTGGCCGGCATCGCCGGCTTCATCGTCGCGATCGGTATCACCGCCGACTCGTTCGTCGTGTTCTTCGAGCGATTGAAGGACGAGATACGCGACGGCAGATCACCGCGGTCCGCGGTGCCGCGCGCCTGGGTGCGGGCCCGGCGCACGATCCTGTCCGCGGACGCGGTCTCGTTCCTCGCCGCGGCGATCCTCTACTACCTGGCCGCCGGCACGGTGAAGGGCTTCGCGTTCACGCTCGGCATGTCGACGATCCTCGACCTGGTGATCGTCTTCCTGTTCACCCACCCGGTCGTCACGCTGTTCGCCCGCAACAAGGCGTTCATGTCGCCGCGGGTCTCCGGCCTCGGATCGGTGCAGCGGGTGGCGGCCGAGCGCGCCGCGGCCGAGCGCGCCGCCGCCGCCGGGACCCGACCCCCTGCCCGCCCCACCGCCGGCCGCCGCGGCCGCGTCCCGGCGAAGGAGTCCTGAGCAATGAACGTGTTCCGCCGGCTGAACGCGGGCGAGGCCGTCTTCGACTTCATCGGCCACCGCAAGCGGTGGTACTGGATCTCCGCGGTCCTGCTGCTGTTGTCGATCACCAGCTTCGTCGTCCGCGGCTTCAACTTCGGCATCGAGTTCGACGGCGGCACCCAGTTCCAGTTCAAGGCGACCACGGCCCAGCCGGCCGAGGTGCAGCAGGTCGCCGAGCAGGCCGGCGCCGACGTGCAGAACACCCCCCAGATCGTCGGCAGCGGCGGAAGCCGGTCGATCATCGTCAAGGCCGGCGAGCTGTCCGCGCCGGAGCAGACCAAGGTCAAGGACGCGCTGCAGACCCGGTTCGGCCAGCAGGTCAACGTCGAGGCGGTCAGCTCGTCCTGGGGCAGCGACATCACCAAGGCGGCGATCCGCGGCCTGGTGTTCTTCCTGATCGCCGTCTGTATCTTCATCGCGATCAGGTTCGAGTGGAAGATGGCGGTCGGCGCGATCGCGGCGCTGTTCCACGACCTGTTGCTCACCGCCGGCATCTACTCGATCGTCGGCTTCGAGGTCAGCCCGTCCACGATCGTCGGCCTGCTGACCATCCTCGGTTTCTCCCTGTACGACACGGTCGTCGTGTTCGACAAGGTGGACGAGAACGCGCGCGGCATCCTCGGCGGCTCCCGCATCACCTACTCCGGGGCGGCGAACCTCGCGGTCAACCAGACGCTGATGCGCTCGATCAACACCTCGCTGATCGCGCTGCTGCCGGTGGGCGGGCTGCTGTTCGTCGGTGCCGGGCTGCTCGGGGTCGGCACGATCAAGGACCTGGCGCTGGTGCTGTTCGTCGGCCTGGCCTCGGGTGCGTACTCGTCGATCTTCCTGGCCACCCCGATCGTCTGCGAGCTCAAGGAGCGGGAGCCGAAATACAAGGCGCTGGCCAAGCGGGTCGCGCAGCGGCGGGCCGCCGAGGCCAGGGGCGAGGCGCCGGCCGGCACCCGCCGGCAGAAGGCGACCGCCCGCACCGCCACGGCGGCGGCGACCGCGACCGCGACCAGGTCCCGCCGAGGCCGCACCGCGGTGGCCGAGGAGGACGAGGACCTGCTCGACACCGAGGAGGCACCGGCGGTCGAGTCCGCAGACTTCGTCGACGAGCCGACCGAGGCGCCGGAGGTCCCGGCGCCGGCGCCGGCCGGTCGGGGCGCCGGGTCGAGCACGCCGCGCCCGGGGGCCCGACCGCAGAAGCGGCCGGCGCAGAAGCGGGGCGGCGGCGGGCGTCCGTCGGCGAAGAAGCGCCGGTGACCGACCTCGCCGAGCGGGTCGCCGGGAAGCTGCGGGACGTGCCGGACTTCCCCGCGCCGGGCATCCTCTTCAAGGACCTGACGCCGCTGCTCGCCGACGGGCCGCTGTTCGGCGAGGTCGGCCGGGCCATCGCCGACCGGCACGCGGCGGCCGGCTTCGACGTCGTGGCTGGCGTCGAGGCGCGCGGGTTCCTGTTCGCCGGGGCCGTCGCGATCGCGTCCGGGACCGGCGTGGTGCCGATCCGCAAGGCCGGCAAGCTGCCCTGGCGGACGGTCTCGGCCGCGTACGAGCTGGAGTACGGCGAGGCGGTCGTCGAGGTGCACGAGGACGCGTTCGCCGACCACAAGCGGGTGCTGCTGGTCGACGACGTGCTCGCCACCGGCGGCACGCTGGCCGCGGCCGCCGACCTCATCGGGCGGGCCGGCGGTCAGCTGGTCGGGGTGTCGGTCGTGGTCGAGCTGACCGCGCTCCGCGGTCGGGACGCGTTGGCGGACCTCGACATCCAGACCGTGCTCGCCGGGTAGCCGCCGACCACGCTCAGTTGCGCCGATCGGGCGACACGGGCGTCGTCCACGACGCCGTACCCCGGACGCCCGTACACTGGGTGAGGTCAGGTCCGCGCTGGAAGGGGAGCGGCTCTGAGTTCCGACCTCGCCCGTGCAGCGGCGCGTACCGGCTCCGACCAGGACCGGCCGGCCGGCGATGAGGCGCGCCCGGACCAGACCACGCTCACCCGGAGCGGCCCCCCCTCGGCGTCCCCCAACGGCACGGCGCCCGCGGCGGACGCCGGCACAGCGTCAGCGGACGCCGAGGTCCCCGCGCTCGACGTCGCTGCTGCTTCCGACGGTGCGACCGAGGACCCGAGCGTCTCGCCGGACGGAGCGGGCTCGGCCTCGGCGGACGAGGCGGCCTCGGTCCTGGCGGACGGGGCCGCCCCGCGCCCGTCGGACGGAGCAGGCCCGGTCTCGCGGGAGGCCGCCGGCTCGGCCTCGGCGGACGGGGGCGGCTCGGTCTCAGCGGGCGACGGCGGCTCGGCCTCGGTGGACGGCGGCGGCTCGGTCTCGGCGGCCGACGGCTCCGCGGGGTCGGCAAGCGGCACTGGACCCGCGGTGGGCGCGGCCGACGCCGAGGTCAGCGAGGAGGCCGAGTTCGAGGCCGACCCCTACCCGACGCAGCCACTGCCCGGCCTGCCGCTCCTGCTCGACGACGAGCCGGAGACCACCGACACCGCGGCGGCGCCTGGCACGGTCGACCCCACGACCTACCGGCGTCGGGTCCGGGCCAGGATCGCCCGCCGCCTCACCGCCGGCGGTCAGCGGCCGTCCGGGATCCAGGCGGTGCTCGAGCCGCTGGTCGCCACCCACCGGGCCGCGCACCCGAAGGCCGACCTGAAGATCCTGCAGCGGGCGTACGACATCGCCGACGAGCACCACCGCGGCCAGCTGCGCAAGTCCGGCGACCCGTTCATCACCCACCCGCTCGCCGTGGCGACGATCCTGGCCGAGCTGGGCATGGACACGACCACGCTGGTCGCCGCACTGCTGCACGACACGGTCGAGGACACCGGCTACACGCTCGAGGACGTCAAGCGCGACTTCGACGCCGAGGTCGCCCACCTCGTCGACGGCGTGACCAAGCTCGACAAGGTCAAGTACGGCGACGCCGCCGAGGCCGAGACGATCCGCAAGATGATCGTCGCGATGGCCCGCGACCCGCGGGTGCTGGTCATCAAGCTGGCCGACCGCCTGCACAACATGCGCACGCTGCGCTTCCTCCGCCCGGACAAGCAGGAGCGGATCGCCCGGCAGACGCTCGAGGTGCTCGCACCGCTGGCCCACCGGCTCGGCATGAACACGGTGAAGTGGGAGCTGGAGGACCTGGCCTTCGCCACCCTCTACCCCAAGCGCTACGACGAGATCGTCCGGCTGGTCGCCGAGCGCGCCCCGTCCCGGGACACCTACCTGGCCCGCGTGGTCGAGCGGGTCTCCGCGGACCTGCGCGCGGCCAGGGTCAAGGCGACCGTGACCGGGCGGCCGAAGCACTACTACTCGATCTACCAGAAGATGATCGTCCGTGGCCGCGACTTCACCGACATCTACGACCTGGTCGGCATCCGGATCCTGGTCGACTCGGTGCGCGACTGCTACGCGACGCTCGGCGTGGTGCACGCGACCTGGCAACCGGTCCCGGGCCGGTTCAAGGACTACATCGCGATGCCGAAGTTCAACATGTACCAGTCGCTGCACACGACGGTGATCGGCCCGGAGGGCAAGCCGGTCGAGCTGCAGATCCGGACGCTGGCCATGCACCGCACCGCCGAGTACGGCATCGCCGCGCACTGGAAATACAAGGAGACCAAGAACGAGGTCGCCTCGCCCGCCGCCGCGCAGGGCGGCGAGGACCTGCTCTGGCTGCGCCAGCTGCTCGACTGGCAGCGGGAGACCCAGGAGCCGGGGGAGTTCCTCGAGTCGCTGCGGTTCGACCTCGGCTCCCGCGAGGTGTTCGTCTTCACTCCGAAGGGCGACGTGATCGCGCTGCCGTCCGGGTCCACCCCGGTCGACTTCGCGTACGCGGTGCACACCGAGGTGGGCCACCGCTGCATCGGCGCCCGGGTCAACGGCCGGCTGGTGGCGCTCGAGTCGCCGCTGGAGAACGGCGACACGGTCGAGGTGTTCACCTCGAAGTCCGAGCAGGCCGGCCCGTCCCGGGACTGGCTGTCGTTCGTAGCCAGCCCGCGGGCCAAGACGAAGATCCGGCAGTGGTTCGCGAAGGAGCGGCGCGAGGACGCGATCGAGTCCGGCAAGGACGCGATCAGCCGGGCCATGCGCAAGGCCGGCCTGCCGCTGCAGCGGCTGCTCGGCGGCGACGCGCTGACCACGCTTGCCCGCGACCTGCGCTACCAGGACGTCACCGCGCTCTACGCGGCCGTCGGCGAGGGACACGTGAGCGCCACCTCGGTGGTGCAGAAGGTGGTCGCCTCGCTCGGCGGGTCCGAGGGCGCGGTCGAGGACATCGCCGAGACCGCGGTTCCGGCCCGGGCCGGGAGGCGCCGGCCGGCCGGCGACCCCGGCGTCGTGGTCAAGGGCGCCTCGGACGTCTGGGTCAAGCTGGCGAAGTGCTGCACGCCGGTGCCGGGGGACGAGATCCTCGGCTTCGTCACCCGCGGCGGCGGCGTCTCGGTGCACCGCAAGTCCTGCACCAACGCCGCCTCGCTGCTGGCCGAGCCGGAGCGGATCGTCGAGGTCGAGTGGGCGCCGTCGACCGACTCGGTGTTCCTCGTCGCGATCCAGGTCGAGGCGCTCGATCGGCACCGGTTGCTCTCCGACGTGACCCGGGTGCTCTCGGACGAGCGGATCAGCATCCTGTCCGCGTCGGTCACCACGTCCCGGGACCGGGTCGCAGTGAGCCGGTTCACCTTCGAGCTCGGCGACCCGAAGCATCTCGGTCACCTTCTGAAGGCGATTCGCTCCGTCGAGGGCGTGTACGACGTGTACCGCCTCACGTCGGGTACGTGACGACGGCCGGTCGGCCGACCGTTTTCTGACGTCTTCGATCACTCTGCGTGCGGCTTGCCCAGGAGCGACCCGCTAGTTGGTGACGCTCTGTTGTGATGACTCTACGTGGCGTGGAGCGGCGAAATTGCTTACTCCCTGCACTTATAACGGCACTCAAAGTCGTTATTGCATTGACTGGCGATAAGTGTCTGAATAAGCCTTGATCGCGCGGGGACGAGGGAGCATCGTGCCCGCCCGACCGTAGTCCACCGACGTACCGGAGATGGAGCGCAATGGCAGCGGGCCGACGGATCGCCTGGTCGTCGACTGATCGCTACAGCCCGGTGCAGGATCGGGTCGGCGTCGTCGACCCGGCCGACGACGAGCTGCCTCCGGTGCTCGCCCGCGTCAACCAGGCGCCGTCTCCCTACTCTCCGGCCTGGCTGGACGAGCGCGAGATCCTCCGGGTGACCTACCAGGGAGACGACCGGTGCAACCTGCGCTGCCCCGGTTGCTACACCGGTGAGCGGCTGGACCGGCCCTCGATCGCGGCCGTCGCCGGAAACGAGCGCCAGCGCGTGCCGTGGGAGGACTTCACCGGTCACCTGCGCGGACTCGGTGCCGGACTGCAAGATTTCTACCTTCTCGGGGCGGAACCGACGATGGACCCGGAGGGGTCCGCCGCCAAGCTGGCGTACGCGGCCGACGCCGGGCTCACGACCATGTCCATCACCAACGGCGCGAGCTCGCCGGCCCGGTTCGACCGGACCTTCGGGCAAGCGCTGGCATCGGGCGACCTCTACAAGGTCATCGTCAGCCTCGACTCGTTCGACCCTGAGGTGAACGACGCGCTGCGGGGCAGCAAGGGTGCCTACCGCCGGACGATCGCCACGATCAAGCGGGCCGTCGCGACCGGTGTCCCGGTGAAGGTTCAAGTCACAGTTTGGCCACGCAATTACCTCACCGTCCTGGAAACAGTGCGCGCACTGTGGGAGATGGGAGTGCGTGGTTTTGCTTTCCACAGCGGTTCAGTGGAGGGCACCCCGGATTTCCTGGCCAAGGGGATCGATCATCTCGACCCGCTCGCCTGGCGTACGCTGTGTGAACGGCTGTACGAATTCCGGGATACGCACCGTGACGAACTAGTGCACTTCAACTTTCCCCTGATCTACTTCACGGAGAGTGAGCTGCGCAGCCGGGTGATCGGCGACGACGAGCTCGCCGACGCCTACCTCACCCACGTGGCCGCCGTGGAGGAGGGCATCGCGTCGACCAAGCCCTTCCACGCCTGCCCGGCGATGGACGTCCCGCAGGTGTACGTCTACGCCAACGACGGGCCGGCCGGGCGGGGCTCGGTGTCGCTGTGCAACGTGCACAGCCCGGACACCACCGCCGCGTTCGCCGACTGGGACCCAGACGCCGATCGGTGGCGGGTCGTGCAGGACCCGGCCCGCAACCAGATGCAGCGGATGGCCGACTCGCCGCACCTCTGCCCGGCGATGCCGTTCGCCACCGGCGGCCGGTCCTCCGACCGGGTGGTGACCGAGGCCGGCGATCTCTACCACGCCTGCCGCTACCTCGGCTGCAACCAGGTCAAGACCGACAAGCGGCAGTTCGGCCGGGCGGCCTGGGAGGCGTCGCTGGTGTTCTACCAGGCGGTCGAGGTGCTGCGGGAGGTGTCGGTGCGGACCGGCGCCGAGACGGTCGAGCCGCACCTGGCCCGGGTGCGCCGGCTCGGCACCGGGGTGCCGACGCTGCGGGAGCGGACCGTCGCGGTGCTGCGCGAGGCGTCGTCGCTGGGGACCGTCGAGCTGGACGGATTCGACCCCGCGATCGTCGCCGCGGTCGGCCGGCCGCGGCGGTCGGCGACCGTGCCGCTGGGCCTGCCGGTCTTCGTGCTCGGCGCGCCCACCGACCAGACGAACGGGGCCGGCGCCGTCACGCCGTGCGGAAGCTGCCGGTGAGCGGCGGCCAGAGGTCGGCGGACCCCGCTCAACCCGGCGGGTCCTCCCCGACGGGCTGCTGCACCCCGACTCCGGCCGCCGCAGGCGGCGCCACCCCGGCCGCCCCCCGCGCCGACACGACGGCCGCCCCCCGTGCCGACAGCACGGCCACGCGATCGGCCGGCGCCGCCACCACCGCCGCCCCCCGCGCCGACACGGCGGGCCCCGGCGCCGACAGCACAGCCACGCGATCGGGCGCCGCCACCTCGGCCGCCCCCCGTGCCGACACGACGGCCCCGCGATCGGCCGGCGGCGCCACCACCGCCGCCCCGGCCCGTACGGAGGGGCCGGCTGCGGGGCCGGGCGGCGTCTCCGTGGAGTCGGCCGGGGCGCCGGCCCGTCCGGGGACGGGCCCGGAGGCGCGGGACGCGCATCTTCCGTTGCACCGGCGGGTGCGGGGCGTGCTGGGCGGGTGGGTCGGTGCGGGGCGGCGGCTGCCGGGCGCCGGAGGTGCCTTGCCGCCCCTGGTGAGCGTGCACGTGCAGCAGCGCGACGATGCCGACGTCCCGACCCTCGAGCGGGCGTACGCGGTGGCCGAGGAGCAGCACCGCGGCCAGCGCCGCAAGTCCGGCGAGCCGTTCATCACCCACCCGCTCGCCGTCGCGATGATCCTCGCCAACCTCGGCCTCGACACGACCACGCTCGCCGCCGCGCTGCTGCACGACACGATCGAGGACACCGGCTACACGCTCGCCCGCACGCAGCAGGACTTCGGCCTCGAGGTGGCGCATCTCGTCGACGGCGTCACCAAGCTGGACAAGGTCCGCTTCGGCGACGACGCCGAGGCCGAGACGCTGCGGAAGATGATCGTCGCCGGCGGCCGCGACGTGCGGGTGCTGGTGATCAAGCTGACCGACCGGCTGCACAACATGCGGACCCTGCGCTACCAGCCGGCGCACAAGCAGCAGCGGATCGCCCGCGCCACCCAGGACGTGCTGGTCCCGCTCGCCGACCGGCTCGGCATCCATGTGCTCAAGCGGGAGCTCGAGGGCCTCTGCTTCGCCGTGCTGCAGCCGGCCGAGGCCGAGGTGGCCGCCCGGCTGGATCGGGAACGCCGCCCGCACCGGGCCAGGCTCGCCGCGGCGGTCGCGGCCGAGCTGGCTCCCGAGCTACGCGCGGCCAGGATCGGTGCCCGGGTGACCGAGCGGCCACGGCACCTCTACTCCGCATACCGGACCAGCCGCGAGCGCGGCGGCAGCGGCGCGGAGCTGCTCGACGCCGCCCGGGTGCTGGTACTCGTCCAGGACGGCAGCCCCGCGGACTGCTACGCCGTCCTGGGGCTCGTGCACGGGCTCTGGCGGCCGGTGCCGGGCCGGTTCAAGGACCACATCGCGGTGCCGAAGTTCAACCTCTACCAGTCGCTGCACACCACGGTGCTCGGCCCCGGCGGCGAGCCGGTCGACGTGCTCATCCGGACCGAATCGATGCACCGGGTCGCCGAGCACGGCGTCGCCGCGCACCTGCAGGCGGCCGACCGGCCCGGCGCGCTCGGCGCGCTGGGCGGTCAGGACATGGGGTGGCTGCGGCGGCTGCTGGCCTGGCAACGCGAGGTCGCCGATGCGGCGGAGTTCTTCCGGACCTTGCGCGACGACCTCGGCGCCGGCGCTGAGGTGTTCGTGTTCACCCCCGACGGTGACGCGGTGCCGCTGCCGGCCGGCTCGACCCCGGTCGACCTCGCGTACGCGCTGGGCGGATCGGTCGGCCACCGCACGATCGGTGCCCGGGTCAACGGCGGGCTGGTCCGGCTGTCCAGCCCGCTGGCCGACGGCGACCTGGTGGAGATCCTCACGTCGGAGTCGGAGAACCCAGGCCCGTCCCGGGACTGGCTCACGTCGGTGCGCACGCCGAACGCGGCGGTACGGATCCAGCAGTGGTTCGCCGAGCAGAGTCGGGACGTGGTGATCGAGCGCGGCCGGCACGCGCTGGAGGTGGCGTTCGCGACCGCCGGCGGGGTGTCGCTGGACGGCGCGGTCGAGGACGGCTCGCTGCTGGTGACAACGCTGGAGCTCGGCCACCGCCACCTCGAGGAGCTGTACGCGGCGGTCGCCGACCGCAGGGTCGACGCCGACCACGTTGTCGCCCGCTGCGCCGCCCACGCACCCCCCGCCTGACCCCGGACCGCCCTCCCGTGACCGGGCGGCGGCACCTGACCCCGGGCCCGCCCTCACGTCCCCGCCTGACTCGAGCGGGCCCTCACGTGACCCCGGGCGGCCCACGCCCGACCCCGGTTGGCTCCCGCCTGACCCGGGCGGTCGGCCTACTTGGCGATGGTGACGGTCTTCAGGGAGATCGCGGTCTTGGGCTTGCCGTCGTCACCGGAGGTGGTGCCGCCCTTGGCCACGTTCTCCACCACGTCGAGGCCCTTGGTGACGGTCCCGAAGATCGTGTAGTTCGGCGCCAGCTGGGTGTCCTTGTAGACGATGAAGAACTGACTGCCGTTGGTGTTCGGGCCGCTGTTGGCCATCGCCAGCACGCCCTTCGTGTACTTCCCGTTCTTGTCCAGCTCGTCGTTGAACGAGTAGCCGGGGCCGCCGCTGCCGGAGCCGCCCGGGTCGCCGCACTGCAGCACGCCGAAGTTGGCCGCGGTGGTCAGCCGGTGGCACGGGGTGTTGTCGAAGTATTTCTTGCCGGCGAGGTAGAGGAAGCTGTTCACCGTGCACGGGGCCTTCGCCCGGTCGAGCGCGAAGGTCATGTCGCCCCGGGTGGTGGCCACGTCGACGTTCACCGTGCCGGTGGTGGGAACCTTCGCGTTGGCGGGCTGGCCGGCGTTCTTCGTCGGAGCGCCCGCCTTGGTGTACGTGCAGTCGCCCTTGGCCGCCGCCGTCGAGGCGCTCGGGGTCGCGCTGGGGGTCGGCGCCGCTGCCGTCGAGCTGTCGTTTCCGCCTACCTGCGTGACGACCAGCACCACCGCGGCGATGACGACGAGCACGCCCAGGCCGGCGGCCATGACGAGGTTGCGTCGCTTGCGGGCCGCGGCCGCCTCCTGACGGCGCTGGATCTGACGCTCCAGGCGCCGGCGGGCGTTCTCGCGGCGCTGCTTGGTCGTGGGCACAGGTGCTCCTGCTGACGGTCCGAACCGGGATGTGGCGGCAGTGTAGGACGCCTGCCTATCCGTCCCGGCGGCAGTCCGGTCCGCCGACGCTGTGAATACGGTAAGGTCCCGCAATCAGGACCTGTCGGACGACACTGGCAATGCAGGAGGAAACGGCGCGTGGGCCGGCGGCTGCGAATCGTGACGGTCGCGCTGTCGCTCGCCCTGTCGCTCGCCCTGTCGCTCGCTGCATGCGGTGGCGGCGCGGACGGCTCGCGGGAGCTGCCGCCCGGACCCGCCGCGGCGTCCCCGGCGGTGGCCACGCCGTCACCGAGCGCCGCCACCGACCCGGTGCTGGCGTCGTACCTGCGGTTCTGGAACGCGGTGATCGCCGCCAACCGGGCCGCCGACCCGAGCCTCCCCGCGCTGCGCACCGCGGCCGCCGACCCGGAGCTGTCCCGGGTGCGGGCGACCGTGTCCCGCAACAGGGTGCAGAAGCTCAGCCTGCGCGGCGACGTGGGCCACTCGCCGGAGCCGGCGAAGGTCACCGGCGGCACCGCCACGGTGGATGACTGCTACGACATCTCCCGGTGGAACCCGGTGCGGCTGGACACCGGGCAGCCGCTCGAGGTCACCGAGGAGAGCGGCACCGGACGCTACCGGGCCCGCTACACCCTGCGCCGGTCCGGCACCGGCTGGCTCGTCGTGAACCACACCGCGCTGGGGGGTTGCTGATGCGCCGTCTGCTCCTGTTGATCGCGACCGTGCTGGCCACGACCGCGGCCACGACGGTCTCCGCCGCCCTGCTGGCCGGGCCGGCCGCGGCCGACGGACAGCACTGCCACCAGGAGGCGGTGAAGAACCCGGACGGCTCGATCACCTACCACCTGGTCTGCGACCACACCCATCCCGGCCAGCCCGGCACCCCGGGCGGCGGCCAGGAGGAGGACTGCGGGCAGGACCAGGTGACGCCAGGCCCGGGCGACGGGCCGTACTTCTGCTCCGGCGGCTACCCCTGCGCGTACACGACCAACGTCGTGCCGCTGGCGCTGCCGACCACCGAGCCGGAGCCGGGCAAGCAGTGGCAGGTGATGATCTGCCACAAGGGCGGGGCGTTCACCAAGGAGTGGGTGCAGACCGGCGGGACCCAGCCGCGACCGCTGATCGTGCAGGCGCAGGAGGCGTACGGGAACCTGGCGCCGCCGGCGGCGCAGGTGCGGCACAGCCCGGACACCCGCGGCATCGTCGGCCTGGAGACGTGGCTGTGGCTGGCCCCCGGCACGTTCGGCGAGCTGCGCGGCAGCTCGGCCGAGGGGCTGGTCGCGGTGGCCCGGCCGGACGGCACGGCGTGGACCACCGGCGACGGCGGGTCGGTCAGCTGCGCCGGCGCCGGCATCCCGTACGGGTCGGCCGGCGGCAGCGACTGCACGCACAC
The DNA here is from genome assembly GCA_963728945.1 of uncultured Actinomycetota bacterium. Lineage (GTDB taxonomy): Bacteria > Actinomycetota > Actinomycetes > Mycobacteriales > CADCTP01 > CADCTP01. The sequence continues at coordinate 823,869 of CAVSMA010000002.1, forward strand.
CTACCGCCGGTCGTCCGCCCGGTACGCGGGCACGGTGACCCGCACCTGGGCGGTGCACTACGAGCAGGGCGGCAACCCGATCGACATCCCCGGTGCCCCGGACACCCTGACCGCGAGCACCGGCTGGGCGCTGGCGGTGGCCGAGGCGCAGGTGCTCACCGGGTCGACGCCGCGCCCGGGCGGCTGACCCGCCCGGCCTGACTCTAGGCTGGCCGGGTGCTCGTCTCCGGGTTCCCGGCCGGCCCGCCCGCGACCAACTGCTTCGTCGTCGCGCCCGGGCCGGGGGAGCAGTGCGTCGTCATCGACCCCGGGATCGAGGCGACCGGCCCGCTGGCCGACCTGCTCGACCGGCACCGGCTGCACCCGGTCGCCGTGCTGCTGACGCACGGGCACATCGACCACACCTACTCGGTGGTGCCGGTCTGCGAGGCCAGGGACGTGCCGGCGTGGATCCACCCGGACGACCGCCCGCAGCTGACCGACCCGCTGCGCTGGATCGGCGCCCCGCCCGGCACGCCGCTGATGGGCATGCCGAGCCTGCCGACCGCCGAGCCGGCCGACCTGAGGGAGCTCGCCGACGGCGAGACGCTCGAGCTGGCCGGGCTCCGCCTCGGCGTGCGGCACGCTCCCGGGCACACGCTCGGCTCGGTGGTGTTCACCGCCCGGACCGCCGACGAGCCGCTGCTGTTCTCCGGCGACCTGCTGTTCGCCGGCTCGATCGGCCGCACCGACCTGCCCGGCGGGTCCTACCCGGCGATCCTCGACTCGCTGGCCCGGGTCGTGCTGCCGCTGGACGACGCGACCGTCGTGCTGCCCGGGCATGGACCGGAGACGACGGTCGGCCGGGAGCGCGCCGGCAACCCGTACCTGCAGCTGGCCATCGAGCAACCCTGAGCTCGGAACCGGGTCGGACCGCCCTGCGTTGTCACAGAAGATGGAAGAGAACGAGGCGCGCCGGGTGACCGACCGGCTGCGGGAGCAGGGCGTCGACGCCGCGATGGAGCGGGCCGGGATCTACCAGTTCGGGGTGCGGGTCTCGCTGCCCGACGGCCGGCAGGCGATCTGGGACTCCGACGGCACCGCCGGGCTCGAGGCGCAGGTCATGCGCGACGGCATGCTGGTCGGCTTCGTGCCGTCGATCCCCGGCTCGGAGGACTTCGACGAGAAGCAGACCGTCGACGCGATCGCGCAGACCGACTACGACCAGCCGGTCGCGCGGCGGCGCAGCACGCCGGTGCCGCCGGCCGCGCCACTGCCCCGGCAGGGCGGGGTCTTCCGGCGCTTCCTCGGCGGGTTCCGCGAACGCTGAGACGCCGAGGGCGGGGACCGGAGCGGTCCCCGCCCTCGGCCGCGGTCAGACGACCATCCACCCGAGCACTGCGGTGGACTGCAGCACGACGATCAGCACCATGATCGCGAGCAGGAGAAGGCTCCAGCCGATCACCCGGCGGAAGACGTCGCCCTCCCGGCCGGCCATGCCCACCGCGGCCGCGGCGATGGCCAGGTTCTGCGGCGAGATCAACTTGCCCAATACGCCGCCGGAGCTGTTGGACGCCGCCATGAGCACCGGATCCAGGCCGGCCTTGCCCGCGGCGGTGACCTGCAGGGCGCCGAACAGCGAGTTCGACGAGGTGTCCGAGCCGGTCACGGCGACCCCGAGCCAGCCGATGATCGGCGAGAGCGCCGCGAACGCGCCGCCGGCGCCGGCCATCCAGGTGCCGAGCGTCGTGGTCTGCCCGGAGGCGTTCATCACGTAGGCGAGCGCCAGCACCGCCATCACCGTGACGATCGCCGTCCACAGCTGCTTATACGTGTTGACGTACGTACGGACCGCTTGGCCGAGGGAGAGCTTCAGCACCGGGATCGTGATCAGGCCGGCGATGAGCAACAGCGTGCCGCCCGTGGCCAGCCAGTTGAACGTGAAGTTCGGGATCGTCGAGGGCTTGCCCGACGCCGAGGTCAGGTGCAGGCCCGGCCAGGCGAAGATGTGCGTGGTCTTGGCGATCAGGGGCTTGATGCCGGGCAGCTGGGCGACCACGAAGACGGCGACGATGATCAGGTAGGGCGCGTAGGCGCGGGCGATCTCGGCCCGGCTGTCCGGCACGTCCGGAACGGCTGCCCGGCCCGGCAGCATGCCGACCGGCTCGTCGACCGAACCGTGCCGGCGCGGAACGTCGCCGCGCTCGCCGTGGGTGCCGCCGGTCCCGGGGTCGCCGGTGGTCGCGGGCGTCGTGGTGAGGCCGTCGGCCGCACCGGTGCGCCCGGCGGTGGCGACGCTGCCGCCGACCGCGACGGGCTCCTCGACCTCTCGCTCCACGTACGTCCGGGCCGGCTGCCAGACGCGCAGCAGCAGGACGACCGCACCCGCGGACAGCAGCGAGGCGAGGATGTCGGTCAGCGGGACCGAGACGTAGTTGGACGCCACGAACTGGACGATCGCGAACGCGACGCCGCAGACCAGCGCGGCCGGCCAGGTGTCGCGGATGCCGTTCTTGCGGTCGACGATGAACACCAGGATCAGCGGCACGAACAGCGCCAGCAGCGGGGTCTGGCGGCCTACCATCCCACCGAGGTCGTCCTGTGGGAGGCCGCTGACCGTGGACAGCGTGACGATCGGGGTGGCCAGCGCGCCGAACGCGACCGGCGCGGTGTTCGCGACCAGCGACAGCACCGCGGCCTTCAGCGGCCGGAAACCGAGCGCGATGAGCATCACCGAGCTGATCGCGACCGGCGTGCCGAAGCCGGCCAGCGCCTCCAGCAGCGCGCCGAAGCAGAACGCGATGATGATCGCCTGGATCCGCTGGTCGTCGCTCACCGAGGTGAACGACCGCCGGAGCACGTCGAAGTGCCCCGACTCGACGGTCATGTTGTAGATCCAGATCGCGTTGATGACGATCCAGAGGATCGGGAAGAACCCGAATGCCGCGCCCTCGGTGGCCGCGAGGATCGCCTGGTCGAACGGCATCGGATACACGAACACCGCGACGATGATCGCGACGAGCAGGGAGAGCAGCGCGGCGACCCAGGCCCGCATCCGCAACACACCCAGCAGCACGAACAGTGCTGCCAGTGGTAACGCCGCGAAAAGCGAGCTCCAGCCGAGCGAATCGGCTACCGGATCCAGGACCTGGCGATACATCGGCGTCCACCTTCCAGCGACAGGACCCCCGTGTTACGGCGATACGTGATCCGGGTCGCCCCGGTTCGGTCATTCCTATTGAGTTGTGAGTTCTTCAATTGAATGGCCTCGCAACGAGGCGTCGAGCACTTCGACGGTGTGTGCGAGGGCGATATGGCCTCCGGTGCGGCGAAGGGCGGCGGCGACCTGCATGAGGCAGCCGGGGTTGGCGGTGACGAGCAGTTCCGCGCCGGTAGCCAGCACGTTCGCGGCCTTCCGGTCACCGAGCTCGGCGGCCGGCCCCGGGTTGAGCAGGTTGTAGATGCCGGCCGAGCCGCAGCACAGCTCGGCCTCCGCGATCTCCTTGAGCTCCAGGTCGGGAATCGCGCTCAGCAGCGCCCGCGGCTGGGTCCGGATGCCTTGCGCATTCGAGAGATGGCAGGCGTCGTGGTAGGCGATCGTCACCGGCAGCGGGTGCCGCGGCGCGACCGGCCCGAGCTGCGCCAGCAGCTCGGAGACGTCCCTGACCTGGCCCGCGAATGCGGCCGCCCGGTCGGCGTACGCCGGGTCGTCGGCGAGCAGCTCGGCGTACTCCTTCATGGACGAGCCGCAGCCGGCCGCGTTGACCACCACCCGCTCGACGCCGGCGTCGGCGAACGCGTCGATGAGCTTGCGGGCGAACGCCTCGGCCTCCGGCTCGCGTCCATTGTGGACCGACAGCGCCCCGCAACAGCCCTGCTTGCGCGGGATCACGACCTCGCAGCCCTCCATCGCCAGCACCCGCGCGGTGGCGGCGTTGACGCCGGGGAAGAACGCGCCCTGCACGCAGCCGGTCAGCATGCCGACGGTCATCCGCTTCGGGCCCCGCGCCCCGACCCGCTCGGGCAGCACCGGCGACCTGCCGATCGGCGGGGCGATGTCCTCCATCGTCGCCAGCGTCGGCGCGAGGCGCTGCAGCAGACCGCTGCGCCGCACCAGCTTCTGCAGCCCGGTCCGCTGGTATGCGGCGAGCGGGCCGCGCAGCAGCTGCAGCCGCCGCCGGTAGGGGAACAGCGCGAAGATGGCCCCGCGCAGCGCCCTGTCGGTCGGCGAGCGGGTGTGGTTGCGCTCCACCTGAGCCCTGGTCGCCTCGATCAGCTTGTCGTACTGGACGCCCGACGGGCAGGCGGGCACGCAGGCCATGCAGCCGAGGCAGCGGTCGAAGTGCTCGACCATCGAGTCCGACAGCGGCTCGCCGGTCAGCCCCTGGCTCATCAGCTGGATCCGGCCGCGGGGCGAGTCCATCTCCTCGCCCCACAGCGCGTACGTCGGGCAGGTCGGCAGGCAGAAACCGCAGTGCACGCAGTCGGAGATCAGCTCGGGGTCGGGCGGCCGGTGCGCGTCGAAGGCGGGCATGCCCAGCGAGACCGGCTCGCCCTTGCTGGACGCCGGGACGTCGCCGGTGCCGTGGGTCGCGTCGACGGACACGTCAGATCCCTCCCACGAACCGGCCGGGTGCGAGCAGCGCGTCCGGGTCGAACTGCTCCTTGACCCGGCGCATCAGGTCGAGCCCGGACGCCGGTCCCCAACTGTCCACTTCGGACCGCACCGGTGCCGGCGCGGCCAGCACGACGACGCTGCCCTGCCAGGCCGGCGCGGCGTCCCGTAGCGCCTTGACGAACGCCGCCACCGCGGCCGGGTCGGCGCCGGGCAGGGCGGCGTGGAACACGCCGACGCCCCCGCTGCCGCGGACGGCGGCGGTGGTGCCGGCCGCGGCGGCCGCCCGGTCGATCCCCTCCAGCAACCGGCCGGTGCCGGTCAGCTCGGTGGTCGCCTTGACCAGGACGCCGCGGTCGGACCCGGCCGGCAGCGTGCCCCACCAGCCCGGCCGGTCGATGCGGGCCGCGCCCTCGCCCAGCGTCGCGACCGCCTGCTCGGCCCGCGCGGCGACGCCGGCCTCGGTGCCCTCGACCAGCACGGCCACCTCGACCGGGCCGCCCGGCTCCGGCCGGTCGAGCTCGATCGCGGCCGGCACCCACTGCGCGTGCAGCGCCCGCTGCACCGCCTGGTAGGCGCTCGCCGGGTCGGGCAGCCGGACCGAGACGTACGCGGCCGCGGGCGGGATCGGGTGCAGCCGGAACGCGGCCTCGGTGACCAGCCCGAGCGTGCCGTAGGCGCCGGTGACGAGCTTGGCCAGGTCGTAGCCGGCGACGTTCTTGACCACCTTGCCGCCGGCCTTCGCCACCACGCCGTCGGCGCGGACCATCGTCACGCCGAGGACGAGGTCGCGTACGGCCCCGGCCTGCAGCCGCCGCGGCCCGGTCACGCCGGTGCCGAGCATGCCGCCGACCGTGGTGCCGGGCACCACCTCGTCGACGGCCAGCCGCTGCCGGTCGCCGGCCAGCCGCTCGCCGAGCTCGGCCAGCGGCACGCCGGCCTGCGCGACGACGACCAGGTCGCCGGCGGCGTGCTCGACGATCCGGTCAAGCCGGCGGGTGTCCACGATCAGGTCGAGCCGGCGCGGCGGAGTGCCCCAGCCGAGCTTGGTCCCGGCGCCGCGGGCGACCACGGCGAGGCCCTCGGCCGCCGCGACCCGCACCACCGCGGCCGCCTCCGCGGTGGAACCCGGGGCCGCGACGAAGCGGGCCGGTACGCCGTCGACCGCGTCGCCGTCGCCGGCCGGCCCGGCGTGACCGCCGGTCGCCTGCCGCAGCGCGTCGAGCACCCCCGCTGGCCCGGTCATCAGAACTGCTCCGCCAGTCCGGCCTCGACCAGCGGGTGGGCGCCGCGGTGCCGGCCTGGCACCTCGCCGCACAACCGCGGGGTGGGGAACACCTTGCCCGGGTTGGACAGCCCGTCCGGGTCGAACGCGCACCGCACCAGCTGCATCGTGTCGAGATCCGCCGCGGAGAACATCCGCGGCATGTGCTTGGCCTTGTCCGAGCCGACGCCGTGCTCTCCGGTGATCGACCCGCCGTGCTCCAGGCAGAGGTCGAGGATCGCGCCGGACACCTCCTCGGCCCGTTCGGCCTGGCCGGGCACGGCGTCGTCGAAGAGCACCAGCGGGTGCAGGTTGCCGTCGCCGGCGTGGAAGACGTTGGCCACCCGGACGCCGGACTCGGCCGAGAGGTCGGCGATCGCGCGCAGCACCTCGGGCAGCGCGGTCCGCGGGATCACCCCGTCCTGGACGATGTAGTCGGGACTGATCCGGCCGACCGCGGCGAACGCGGACTTGCGGCCCTTCCAGAACAGCGCCCGCTCGACGTCGTCGGCGGCGATCCGGATCTCGAACGCGCCGGCCTTCTCGCACAGCTCCCGCACCTGGGCAAACTGAGCGTCCACTTCGGACGCCGGACCGTCCAGCTCGACGACGAGCACGGCGCCGGCGCCGGCGGGATATCCACAGTGGACAGCCGCCTCGGCCGCCTCGATCGCCAGCGCGTCCATCATCTCGACCGCGGCCGGGATGACGCCGGCGGCGATGATCGCCGACACCGCCTGGCCCGCCGCGTCGGTGCCGTCGAAGCCGGCCAGCAGCGTCTGCACCGACTCCGGCGCGCGGGTCAGCCGGACGGTCACCCGGGTCGCGATCCCCAGCGTGCCTTCGGAGCCGACGATCGTGCCGAGCAGGTCGTAGCCGGGCGGGTCGGGAGCCTTGCCGCCGATCTCGACCACCTCGCCGGACGGCTCGACGAACTCGACGCCGAGCACGTGGTTGGTGGTGAAGCCGTACTTGAGGCAGTGCGCGCCGCCCGAGTTCTCCGCGACGTTGCCGCCGATCGAGCAGACCTGCTGGCTGGAGGGGTCGGGAGCGTAGTAGTAGCCGGTGGGCGCGGCCGCCCGGGTCACGTGCAGGTTGATCACGCCCGGCTCGACCACCGCGCGCTGGCCGTCGCGGTCGATGTCCAGGATCGTCCGCATCCGGGAGGTGACGACGAGCACGCCGTCGGCGTGCGGCAGGGCCCCGCCGGACAGGCCGGTGCCGGAGCCGCGCGCGACGAACGGCACCCGGGCCTCGTTGCAGGCCCTGACCACCGCGGCGACGTCCGCGGTGGTCTCGGCCAGCACGACCAGCCCGGGCACGACCTTGTAGTGGGCGAGCCCGTCGCACTCGTACGTGCGCAGCTCCTGCCGGTCGTCGATCACCTTCGCGGCACCCAGCTCCGCCCGCAGCGCACCCGCGAGCGCAGCGAGCTTGGGGGCGCCGGTTGAACCGGGTCGCATCGCGGCCTCCTCGCTCTTCCGAGGGATCCCGGGTCGGAGCTCCGGGTGTCAGGGCATCCGCTCGTACGCCGGCAGGGTGAGGAACTCGGCGAACTCGTCCGACAGCGCCATCTCGGAGAACAACGCCTTCGCGTCGTCCCACCGGCGGCCGGGCCCCTCCGTCCGCACCTTGGCCAGCTCCTCGTCGATGATGCGCTCTACCAGCTCGCGGGTCACCTTCTGGCCGTCGGCGAGCGTCACGTCGTTGTGCAGCCACTGCCAGACCTGCGAGCGGGCGATCTCCGCGGTGGCCGCGTCCTCCATCAGGTTGAAGATCGCCACCGCGCCGCCGCCCCGCAGCCAGGACTCCAGGTATTGCAGACCCACGCTGATGTCGTTGCGCAGCCCCGCCTCGGTGATCTCACCCGGCGTCGCCGCCACGTCCAGCAGCTGCTCGGCGGTGACGTGCACCTCCTCGCGCTTGCGGTCGATCTGGTTGGGCCGGTCGCCGAGGACCGAGTCGAAGACCTCCCGGCACAGGTCCACCATGTCCGGGTGCGCGACCCAGGAGCCGTCGAAGCCGTCGGTGGCCTCGCGGGTCTTGTCCTCCCGGACCTTCTGCATGGCGACCTCGGTGACCTCGGCGTCGCGCCGGTTGGGGATGAACGCCGCCATCCCGCCGATCGCGTGCGCGCCGCGCTTGTGGCAGGTCCGTACCAGCAGCTCGGTGTAGGCCCGCATGAACGGCGCGGTCATCGTCACGGAGTTGCGGTCGGGAAGCATGAAGTCGCGGCCGCGGGTGCGGAACTTCTTGATCACCGAGAACAGGTAGTCCCACCGGCCGGCGTTGAGCCCGGCCGAGTGCTCGCGCAGCTCGTAGAGGATCTCCTCCATCTCGAACGCGGCCGGGTAGGTCTCGATGAGCACGGTGGCTCGGATGGTGCCGCGGGGCAGGCCGAGGAACTCCTGGGCGGCGACGAACGCGTCGTTCCAGAGCCTCGCCTCGAGATGGCTCTCCATCTTCGGCAGGTAGAAGTAGGGCCCCTTGCCGATGTCGAGCAGCGCCTGCGCGTTGTGCTCCAGGTGCAGGGCGAAGTCGACCAGGCTGCCCGAGGTCTGCTCGCCGTCGACGAGGATGTGCTTCTCCGGCAGGTGCCAGCCGCGCGGCCGGACCACGATCGTCGTCGACAGGTCGCGCAGCTTGTAGTCCTTGCCCTCGGGCGAGGTGAAGTCGATCGTGCCGGCGATCGCGTCGCCGAGGTTGAGCGGGCCGGAGACCACGTTGCCCCAGTGCGGGGTGTTGGCGTCCTCCTGGTCGGCCAGCCAGACCCTGGCGCCCGAGTTGAGCGCGTTGATCGTCATCTTGCGGTCGGTCGGGCCGGTGATCTCCACCCGCCGGTCGACCAGGCCCGGCGCCGGCTCGGCCACCTGCCAGCTCGGGTCCTCCCGGATGTCCTTGGTCTCGGCCAGGAAGCTCAGCGTGCCGCCGGCGGCCAGCTGCGCGTAGCGCTCCTGGCGGGCGTCGAGCAGCTCCCGCCGGCGGGCTTCGAAGCTGCGGTGCAGTTGTGCGATCAGCGCCAGCGCGCGGTCGGTGAGGACCTGCTCGTACCGATCCTCGGGCGGTCCTGCGATGGTCACGCCGTCCGCGCTGCCGAGTGCCTGCGTCATGGGCCCTCCGGTTCCGCCGATTTCGTGGTGGACGTTAAGCATCGCGCGTTTTCCCGGTCAACGAGCCCCGACGGGCGGTACGACCAGGTGCGGTCCTGGTGCGCCCAGTGGAGCCTCGGTGTGACCGGATCGGCTGACCCCCTACCCTCTGCTCGTCGCGGATACGCGGCGGGCGTACGAGTCAGTGGGCGGGAGATCATGCGCGACCAGCAGGGCTTCACCGACTTCGCCACCGCACGGGCCGGAGACCTGCGCCGGCAGGCATACCTGCTGACCGGCTCGCCGGAGCGGGCGGTGCGGCTGGCGGACAAGGCGCTGGCCGACACCGGCCGCCGGTGGGACCGGCTCGGCGGGGTGGTCGCGGCCGAGGAGCACGCCCGGCGGGTCGTGGCGACCGGGTCGCTGCGCGGGCGCGGAGTGACTCCGGCGGTCGCGCTGACCGCGCGCGGGACGGCGGCGCCGACCGACGACGCCGGCGAGGCGGTACGGCGCGCGCTGGCCGGGTTGCCACCGCGGCGGCGGGCCGTGCTCGTGCTCCGGTACGACGAGGGGCTGGACGACGCGGCGGTCGGGGCGCGGCTCGGGCTGCCGCCGGCGCAGGCCGCGGCCGAGGGCGAGGCCGGGCTCGTGACCCTGCGCAGCCTGCTCCGCCGCCGCGGCCGGCCGGAGGACCTGCTCCCGACCGCTCTCGCCGAGACGCCCCTCCCGATCCCGTTGAGCCCGCCGTCGCATCCCTCCGGCTCTGCTGCCGATGCCGAGCCGGCCCGGTCGGAGGCCGACCCGGACGGTCCGGCCGCGTCCGACGCCGCTGCGGTCGGCGCCGCCGCAGGCAACTCTGTCGCTCCGGCCGCGCGGCCGGCCGCTCCGCCAGTTCCGCCGCCGGCCGCCGATGCGCCGTCCCCGGATGTGCCGGCCGGGGACGCGCCGAGTGCGGGTGGGCGGCCCGGGTCGGTGGGCGCTGCCTCGAGCAGCAGCAATGCGGCGGGGAAGAACGGCGCGCCGGTTCGGGATGCGGGTGGGAGCAGCGGGGCAGGCACGGCGCCCGCGTCCGCGTCCTCGTCCGCCAAGGGTGCCGGCGCCGGGTCCGGGAACGCGAGCGGGTCGGAGACCGCGGGCGGGTCCGGGACCGCGGGCGGGTCCGGGACCGCGGGCGGGTCCGGGACCGCGGGCGGGTCCGGGAACCGCGGGCGGGTCCGGGAACGCGGGCGGGTCCGGGAACGCGGGCGAGTCCGGGAACGCGGGCGAGTCCGGGAACGCGGGCGGTCCGCAGCCGAAGCCCGTCGACAGCACAGCGCAGAAGCCCGGCAGCACAGCGCAGAAGGCCGGCAGCGCAGCGCAGAAGCCCGGCGGCCGGCCGGGACAGAAGCCCGGCGCGGCGGCGCAGGAGCCCGGTGCGGCGCAGAAGGCCGGCGCGGCGGCGCAGAAGCCCGGTGCGGCCCAGGAGGCCGGTGGCGCATCCCGCAACGGTGCTGCCGCCACGTCCCGGCCCGTCGGCGTCGCCGCGGGAGCCGGGTCAGCGCGGACCGGTTCCGCGACGGCGCGCCCGGCGGGCCGGCGCCGGTGGCTCATCGCGGCCGTGATCGTCGTCGTCGCGGGGATCGGGGCGGCAGTCCTCGTCCCCGCCCTGCGCGGCGACTCGACGCCGGACGGCCCGGTGCCGGCCGCGGCCGGCTCCGGCCACGACCAGCTGCCGTGGGCGGTCCGCGGACCGCTCGCCGGCGACCAGGACCTGCTCCGGTCGGCGCTGCGCGCCTGGCAGTCCGGCGTGCCGGAGCGCCAGCGCCCGACCCGGGCCGCCGCGCTCTGGGCCGGCGACCTCGACGGCGTCCGTACCGTCCTGCTCCAGGGCACCGACGGCACCGGCCAGACCTGGGTCGCGCACGTCATCGGCAGCGGCGAGACCGCCTCGCTGCGATCCACCGAACCGCTCGGCCGGACGGTGCCGCTGCTCGCGATCGGCACCAGCGCCGGCGCCGCCCGCATGCTCGCCGACCCGGACACGCCGCCGAACGGCATCCTCGCCGGCATCGGCGACTCGTTCCGCCCGCTGGCCGTGGCGCAGGACAGCCTCACCCAGGGGGTGACCGTGCCGGCCGCGGGCCTGCAGGTCGTGCTGACCGACGACGGTGCCGTGGTGCGCTCGGGCACCGTGCTGCCGGGCCGGCTCTCCCCGGTCACCGGCACCGTCGAGCTGACCCGGCCGACCCTCGACCTCGGCCCGGCCCAGCCGCCCGTCCAGGCCTGGTACGACGACGGCGAGCTCATCGGCCGCCGCCTCGGCGGTCCGGTCGAGCTGGTGCAGGCCGGCCCGGTGCGCAGCGCCCCGGTCGGGGTGAACGGGCGGCCGACGAAGCTGGAGCTGCGGGCGTACGAGGTGGTCCGCGGCGGCACCCGCTACCTGGCCACGGTGGTCCGCTCCGGCGGGGCGCCGACGTGCACCGACACCGCGATCGTGGGTCCGGCCGACTCGGTGCCGGCCAAGCCGGTGGCGCTGGTCGCCCGGTGCATGCCGCGCGGCAGCGCCGGTGGCGTGCTGGCGGCGGTCGGCACCCGCGGTGTCCACTCGGTGCTGGTCAGGCTCGCGCCCGCGACGCCGGCGGCGTCGGGCCGGCCCGGTGTCCCGCCGCGCCCGGCCCAGCCGGCCCGGACCGTGACGGTCACCGGTGCGAGCGGGTCCGGCCTGGTCGCGTTGACGGCCGTGTCGCAGCTGCCGACCAACCCCGCCTCCGCCGTCGCCCGGGACGCCGGCAACCACCAGCTGGCCCGCGTCAGCCTTCCCGCCTACAAGGGCCCCCGCCCCTGACCGGCGGGCACCCACGCCCGGACCGGCTCAGTCGGAGGTCCGGGCGGTGAGCTCGGTGCGGACCGGAGGAGGTCCGGTGTGGTCGGGCTGCGCGGGCACCGGCAGCTCGGACAGGCCGAACCGCCCGTGCAGCCGCCGCAGCGGTGCCGGTGCCCACCAGTTCAGGTCGCCGAGCAGCGTCATCGTCGCCGGCACCAGCAGGCAGCGCACCAGCGTCGCGTCCACCACGACCGCAACCGCCAGCGCGAAACCCATCTCCTTGATCCCGAGCATCCGCCCGGCCGCGAACCCGCAGAACACGATCACGATGAGCAGCGCGGCCGAGGTGATGATCCGCCCGCTGCGCTGCAGCCCGACCCGGACCGCCTCGTCGTTCGGCGAGCCGGCGTCGTACTGCTCCTTGATCCGGGCGATCAGGAACACCTCGTAGTCCATCGAGACGCCGAACGCGAACGCGAACACGATCACCGGCACCCACGTCTCGATCGCTCCGGTCGAGGTGAACCCGAACGCGTCCTCGAGGTGCCCCTGCTGGAACACCCACACCAGCGCCCCGAACGTGGCCGCGAGCGAGATCGTGTTCATCACCAGCGCCTTGACCGGCACCAGCACCGAGCCGGTCATCAGGAACAGCAGCACGAACAGCGTCACCGCGATCACCCCGAACGCCCACGGCAGCCGCTCGGCCAGCGACCCGGAGAAGTCGATGAGGACGGCGGCGTCCCCGGTCACCCAGCTCTGGTGCGGCGGGCGGTGCTCGCGCAGCACGTGCACCAGCCGCTGTGCCGCGTCGCCCTGGGACGTGCCGGTCGGGGTGATGTCCACCGACGCGTACGGCGAGGTGCCGAGCCGGGCCGCCGGAGCCACCGCCGCCACGTCCGCGCGGTCCACCACCGACTTCAGTCCGGCGACGTACGCGTCGAGCTGCTCCGGTGTCGCCCGCGCCAGCACGGTGACCGGATCCGTACCGCCGCCGGGGAAGCGAACCTGCAGGTTCTGCTGCAACCGGACGCTCTCGAACGAGTCCGGCAGCAGGTTGGCGCCGCCGTTCTCCAGCCGCAGCGACAGCAGCGGCGCGCCGGCGGCGAGCAGCACCGCGGCCACGGCGACGGCGACCAGCCAGGCGCGCCGCTGCACCGCCCGGGCCAGCCTGGAGAAGAACCCCTCGGCCGGCGCCAGCGCCCGCCGCACCGGGATCCGGCCGCCGACCAGCGCGAGCAGTGCCGGCACCAGCGTCAGCGCGGCCAGCAGCGCGACCACGACCACCGCGACGCCGGCCGCGCCGATGGCCCGGAAGGTCGGGTCGTCGAAGATCATCAGCGCCGACAGCGAGACCGCGACGGTCAGCGCCGAGAAGGTGATCGTCCGCCCGGCGGTCGCCGCGGTCCGCTCGACCGCCCCGGGCACGTCCGCGCCGGCGGCCCGCTCCTCCCGGAACCGGCTGACCATCAGCAGCGCGTAGTCGATCGAGATGCCGAGCCCGAGCAGCGTCGTCACCGGCACCGTGTTCGGGTCGAGCGTGATCACCGCGGCGAAGCCCAGCAGGCAGATGAACGCGCCGCCGATCGCGGCGACCGCGCCGATCAGCGGCAGCAGCGCGGCCAGCAGGCCGCCGAAGATCACCACCATCACGATCAGCGTGATCGGCAGCGAGACCGCCTCGGCCCGCTCGGTGTCGGCCTTGACCTGTGCGTTGATCTCCCGGTTGAGCAGCGGGTTGCCGCCGATCTGCACGCTCGCGCCGGGGATCTCGCCCGGCAGCCGGCGCAGCCGGGCCGCGGCGGCGTCGATCGCGGCGTCCCGCTCGCGGGCGGAGATCCGGCGGTCGAGATCGACGACGACCACGCCGCCGCGGCCGTCGGTGGCGACCAGGCCGGCGCGGGCGCCCGCGTACGGGTCGACGACGCGCCCGACGTGCGGGATCCGGGCGACGTCCGCCGCGGCGGCGGTGATCCTCGCCCGTACCGCCGGGTCGGCGATCGGCACGTCGTCGACCAGGCCGAGCATCCTGGCCCCGTACGTGGCGTTGTCGCCGATCACGTCGAACGCCTGTACGGACTCGAGCCGGTCGCTGGCCCGGCTGGCCTCGAGCCCGGCGAACACCGGGCCGCTGGCGAGCGCGCCGGCGGTGACCAGCAGGATCCAGGCCGCGAGCACCGGCCACCGGCGCCGGGCGCAGAACCGTCCGATGGCCGCGAACACACCCCCAGCATCCCTGCCCCCGGACACCGCGGGCCGGGCGGCCTCACGCCGGGATCGTCGTGGGGCGGCGGTACCTTCGGGCGGTGACGCTGTTCGACGCCGCGGCGGAGCAGGCGCAGGCGGCGACCGCCCCGCTCGCGGTCCGCATGCGCCCGCGCACGCTGGACGAGATCGTCGGCCAGCGGCACCTGCTCGGCCCGGGCACGCCGCTGCGCCGGCTGGTCGAGGGCGACGCGCCGATGTCGCTGATCCTGTGGGGCCCACCCGGCACCGGCAAGACCACGATCGCGTACGTCGTCTCGCACGCCACCCAACGCCGGTTCGTCCCGCTGTCCGCGCTCAACGCCGGCGTGAAGGAGGTTCGCGCGGTCATCGAGGAGGCCAAGCGCGACCTCGGCATGTCCGGCCGGCAGACGGTGCTGTTCATCGACGAGGTGCACCGGTTCTCCAAGACCCAGCAGGACTCGCTGCTCGGCGCGGTAGAGGACCGGGTCGTCACGCTCGTCGCCGCGACCACGGAGAACCCGTTCTTCTCGGTCGTCTCCCCGCTGCTGTCCCGCTCGCTGCTGCTCACCCTCGAGCCGCTGACCGACGAGGAGATCGCGACCCTCGTCCGCCGGGCGCTGGCCGACGAGCGCGGGCTCGGCGGCCGGCTGCAGCTCGACCAGGACGCCGGCGAGCACCTGCTGCGGATCGCCGACGGCGACGCCCGCCGGGCGCTGACCGCGCTGGAGGCCGGCGCCGGCTCCGCCCAGGCCAAGGGCGAGGACCGGATCACGCTGGCCACCCTGGAGGCGGCGGTCGACCGCGCCGCGGTCCGCTACGACCGCGACGGTGACCAGCACTACGACGTGACCAGCGCGTTCATCAAGTCGATGCGGGGCTCCGACGTCGACGCCGCACTGCACTACCTGGCCCGGATGATCGACGCGGGGGAGGACGCGCGGTTCATCGCCCGTCGGATCATGATCCTGGCCAGCGAGGACATCGGCGAGGCCGACCCGACCGCGCTGCCGCTGGCCGTCGCCGCCGCCCAGGCGACGCAGCTGGTCGGGCTGCCGGAGGCCGGCATCATCCTGTCCCAAGCGGTGATCCACTGCGCGCTCGCGCCGAAGTCCAACGCGGTCGTGGCCGCCCTCGGCAAGGCCCAAGCGGACGTCAAGGCCGGGCTGGCCGGCCGGGTGCCCGCGCACCTGCGCGACGCGCACTACTCCGGCGCCCGCCGGATCGACCACGGCAAGGGCTACCGCTACGCGCACGACCACCCGGGCGGCGTCGTGGCCCAGCAGTACGCGCCGGACGAGATCACCGGCCGGGTGTACTACGTGCCCAGCGACCACGGCGCCGAGCGGGGTGCGACCGACCGGCTCGCCCGGCTGCGCGCGATCCTGCGCGGCGAACCGGACGATGCGGGCACGCACGGCGACAACGGATCGGCCGGCCGGGTGAACCCTGCGGACAGCGGCGCCTGAACGGCCGCCGAAGTTCTGGTTCTGCTGGCGGTCCGGCAAAGAGTCCGCTAAGTACACGGCTACGGCGTCCGTGCGGCCCCACCCGCGTGCGCCGGCCGTGGCCCACCCCCGGTCCGCGGCGCTGATCCGCACGCACCGGCCGACCACGGCCGGGCGGGTGTGCGGTCACCGGTCCCGTACGGAAGGACGACCGTGGCTCCAACTTTCACCAGGCGGATCCGCCTCTCCGCCGCTGTGGGCGCGTTCGCGCTGGTCGCCGGTTTGGCGACCACCGTCGCGTCGACGCAGGCGGCGCAGGCGGCCCCGGGCCAGGGCACAGCGACCTACCTGGTCCAGCTCACCGACGCCCCGGCCGCCGGCTATACCGGCGGTGTCCCCGGCTACGCCGGCACCAAGCCCGCGGCCGGTACCAAGATCAAGACTTCCGCTCCGGCGGTGGCCCGCTACCGCGGCTACCTTGCCCAGCGCCAGGACGGCGTGCTGCGCGCGGCGGCCAGCGCCCGGGCGATCCACCGCTACTCGGTGACCTTCAACGGCTTCGCCGCCAGCATGACCGCCGCCGACGCGGCCAAGCTCGCCCGCACGGCCGGCGTCAAGGCCGTGATCAAGGACGAGAAGCGCAAGCTCGACACCACCCGCACCCCGGAGTTCCTCGGACTGACCAAGCGGGGCGGGATCTGGGACCAGCTCGGCGGGCCGAGCCGCAACGCCGGCGCCGGCGTCGTGGTCGCCGACCTCGACTCGGGCCTGTGGCCGGAGAACCCGTCGGTCGCGCCGCTGCGCAACCCCAAGCCGGTACGGCAGTTCTCCGGCGTCTGCCAGACGGGTGAGCAGTGGGACGCCTCCGACTGCACCACGAAGGTGATCGGGGCGCGCTACTACACCGCCGGAGTCACCGCGAGCATCGGTGACATCAAGGCCGCCTTCCCGTACGAGTTCATCTCGGCTCGCGACGCCGACGGTCACGGCACCCACACCGCGACCACCGCGGCCGGCAACTACAACGTGCCGGTGACGGTCGCCGGCGAGCCGTTCGGCAACGCATCCGGCATGGCCCCCAACGCCCGCATCGCGGTCTACAAGATCTGCTGGGGCCGCGAGGAGCCCGAGGCCGGCTGCTACACCTCGGACAGCGTGCAGGCCATCGAGGACGCCACCACCGACGGCGTCGACGTGATCAACTTCTCCATCTCCGGCAGCCGGACCAGCTCGGTCGGCGCGGTCGAGGCCGCGTTCTTCGGTGCCGCCGACGCCGGTGTGTTCGTGTCCACCTCGGCCGGCAACGACGGCCCGGGCGCGTCCACCGTCGCGCACAACACCCCGTGGGAGATGTCGGTCGCGGCCGGCACCCTGGACCGGGCCAACAACAAGACCGTGACCCTCGGCGACGGGCAGTCCTTCACCGGCGTCGGCCTCGGCGCCGCGGTGCCCAGCTCGCCGATCGCGCTGTCGTCCACCGTCGGTCTGGCCGGGCAGGACCCGGCCGACGTCCGGCTCTGCTTCCTCAACTCGCTCGACCCGGCGAAGGTCGCCGGCAAGATCATCGTCTGTGACCGCGGCGTGAACGACCGGGTGGAGAAGAGCGCCGAGGTCGCGCGCGCCGGCGGCGTCGGGATGGTGCTGGCCAACACCTCGCCCAACTCGCTCAACGCCGACATCCACTCGGTGCCGACCGTGCACGTCAACGAGATCGCCGGTGCCGCGATCAAGGCGTACGTGTCCGGCACCGCCGACCCGACCGCCTCGCTGGCTGCCGGCGTGCAGGAGTTCGGCGTGAAGGCGCCGCTGGTGACCGCGTTCTCGTCCCGCGGCCCGGCCCTGGCCGGCGGCGGCGACCTGCTCAAGCCGGACATCATGGCGCCGGGCGTCGACGTGATCGCCGGCTTCTCGCCGGCGAACAACGGCCGCGACTACGACTTCGTGTCCGGCACGTCGATGTCCAGCCCGCACATCGCCGGCCTCGGGGCGCTGCTCATCCAGAAGCACCCGACGTGGTCGCCGATGATGGTCAAGTCGGCGCTGCTCACCACCGCGTCGGTGACCGACAACAAGGGCCAGCCGATCAGCACCGACGCCGGCGACGTCGCCAACGCGTTCGACTACGGCTCCGGCCAGGTCAACATCAACGCGGCCGCCAACCCGGGGCTGGTGTACGACAGCAACTCGACCGACTGGCTGCGCTGGCTGTGCGGCACCGGCCAGCTGGCCGCGACCGGGGCGACCTGCTCCGCCGTGGGCAGCATCGACCCGAGCGACCTCAACCAGCCGAACATCGCGATCGGCGCGCTGGCCGGCAGGCAGACCGTCACCCGCACGGTGACCGCGGTCGACAGCAAGGGCTCGTCGAACTACACGCCGCGGATCGTGGCGCCGGCCGGCGTCTCGGTCTCGGTCTCGCCGAAGGTGCTCAAGGTCAAGCCCGGCCGCACCGCGACCTACACGGTCACCTTCACCCGCACCACGGCTCCGTTCGACCAGTACGCGTTCGGCTCGCTGACCTGGAGCAACGGCAAGTTCTCGGTGCGCAGCCAGCTGGCCGTCAAGCCGGTCGCGGCGGCCGCGCCCGGGCAGGTCACCGGCACCGGCGCCAGCGGCTCGACGGCGATCAGCGTGACCCCGGGCTTCACCGGCACGCTGACCACCGCGGTCGACGGGCTGGTCGCGGCCGACGCCCGGACGCCGAGCCTGACGGCGACCGGCCCCGGCTTCGACCCGGACAACCCGGCCACCAGTGCCCGGACGGCGAAGGAGACGTTCACGGTGCCGGTCGGCACCACGCTGGCGCAGTTCTCGACGTTCGCCGCCGACTTCGCCGCCGGCACCGACGTCGACCTGTTCCTCTACCGGGCGGACACGACCGACCTGGTCGACCAGAGCGCGGGCGGGTCCGCCGAGGAGACGATCCGTCTCACCGACGACGCCGCCGGCTCGTACGACCTGTACGTCGTGCTGTTCGGCGTCGGGGCGGGACAGGGCAGCACGCTCACGGTGCCGACGTTCGGCTGGGCGCTGGACGGCACCGCCAAGGGCAACCTCACCGTGACGCCGGCCAGCCAGCCGGTGACCGCGGGGACGGCGGCCTCGGTCACGGCGGCGTGGAGCGGGCTGCAGACCGGTTCCCGCTACCTGGGCCGGATCGCGTACGGCGACGGCACGAACGCCGCGGGCGGCACGCTCGTCCGCATCGACGCCTAGCCGCGCACCGACGAGGTGCCGCACCGGGGCGAGCCCCGGTGCGGCACCCAGGGCGTGTCTGGCCGCCGCCCGGCGGCAGACACGCCCTCGTTGTCTCGGACACCGCAGGCGGACGGTAGGGTTCGCGCGTTCCGGACCGGTTCGGTGGCGAGGGGGTCGGCGCGTGTCGGCAGGGGAGTGGGCCGCGATCATCGCGGCGATCGCGTTCGGCGTGCTCGTGCTGCTCCTGGCCGTGCCGATCCTCAAGCTCGGCCGGACGCTGGACGAGACCACGCTGGCCATCCGCAAGGCGCACGAGGGCGCGCAGCCGCTGCTGCTCAACGCCCAGACGACGATGGAGCAGGTCAACCGCGAGCTGGAGCGGGTCGAGGGGATCACCCAGAACGCGCAGGCGGTCAGCAGCAACGCCGCCGCGCTGTCCTCGGTGTTCGCGACCACGCTCGGCGGCCCGGCGATCAAGGTCGCCGCGCTCTCGTACGGGATCCGCCGCGCGGCCATGAACCGCCGCCGGGTCGAGGCCGACCAGAGGGCCAGGGAGGCCGTGACGGCCGACCGGCGGGCGCGCCGGGCCCGCCGCCGCGCCGGCCTGTAGCCGCCCCGGCCGGGGTCGCCCCGAAACCACCTGGCGCGGCAGGCGCACCATGGTGACGACCACACCGTTTCCGATGACCAAGAGAGGGTGACGACGGTGAAGCGGATCTTCTGGCTGGCACTGGGGGTCACGGTCGGCGCCCTCGTGGTGCGCAAGCTGTCCAACGCCGCCGGGCAGCTGAGCCCGCGCGGGCTGTCCCAGTCGCTGCGCGGGCTGGCCGACGCGGTCGCCGACTTCGTCGACGAGGTAAGGCAGAGCGCGCACGTCCGCGAGATCGAGCTGGTGGAGGGCGCCGGCATCGACGGGAAGCTGGGGGCGAAGCCGGAGGACTTCCGATGAGGTCGGCGGAGATCAAGCGCCGGTTCACCGACTACTTCGAGCGCAACGGGCACACCGTCGTCCCGTCCGCGAGCCTGATCCTGGACGACCCGACGCTGCTGTTCGTCAACGCGGGCATGGTGCCGTTCAAGCCCTACCTGCAGGGCATCGAGCCGGCGCCGTTCCCGCGCGCGACCAGCGTGCAGAAGTGCCTGCGCACGCTCGACATCGACGAGGTCGGCAAGACCACCCGGCACGGCACGTTCTTCCAGATGGCCGGCAACTTCTCGCTCGGCGACTACTTCAAGGAAGGCGCGATCACCTCGGCCTGGGAGCTGCTGACCACCTCCCAGCAGGAGGGCGGCTACGGCTTCGACGGCGACCGGCTCTGGGCGACGGTCTACCAGGACGACGACGAGGCCTTCGAGCTGTGGCGCCGGGTGATCGGCCTGCCCGAGCAGCGCATCCAGCGCCGCGGGATGGCGGACAACTTCTGGTCGATGGGCGTGCCCGGCCCGTGCGGCCCGTGTTCGGAGATCTACTTCGACCGCGGTGCCGACTACGGCCGCGAGGGCGGCCCGGTCGTCGACGAGGAGCGCTATCTCGAGGTCTGGAACCTCGTGTTCATGCAGTACGAGCGGGGCCCGGGTCCGGGCAAGGAAGGCTGGCCGATCCTCGGCGAGCTGCCGAAGAAGAACATCGACACCGGCATGGGCGTCGAGCGGATGGCCTGCCTGCTGCAGGGCAAGGACAACCTCTACGAGATCGACGAGGTCTTCCCGGTGTTGGCCAGGGCGGCCGAGCTGACCGGCCGGGCCTACGGAGCCGACCGCGACGCCGACGTCCGGCTGCGGGTGGTGGCCGACCACGTCCGCTCGGCGCTGATGATCATGGCTGACGGGGTGACGCCGGCCAACGAGGGCCGCGGCTACGTGCTGCGCCGGCTGCTGCGGCGGGTGGTCCGCTCGGTCCGGCTGCTCGGCTACCAGGACGCGTCGCTGCCGGAGCTGCTGCCGGTGTCCCGGGACGCGATGGCCCCGTCGTACCCTGAGGTCGACGCCGACTTCGCGCGCATCTCCACCTACGCGTACGCGGAGGAGGAGACCTTCGCGCAGACGCTGCGGGCCGGGACGGCGATCCTGGACACCGCGGTGCGGGAGACCAGGCAGTCCGGCGGCACGACGCTGTCCGGGCAGAAGGCGTTCCAGCTGCACGACACCTACGGGTTCCCGATCGACCTGACCCTGGAGATGGCCGGCGAGCAGGGGCTGACCGTCGACGAGGACGGGTTCCGCCGGCTGATGGCCGAGCAGCGGCAGCGGGCGAAGGCCGACGCGCAGTCGCGCAAGGGCGTCGGCGCCGGCGCGGCCTCGGCGGCCTACCGGCAGCTGCGCGAGCGCGGCGCCACCGACTTCATCGCGCACTCCGCGCTGGAGGCCGACGCGACCGTGCTCGGGCTGGTCCGGGACGGCGAGCTGGTCTCCGGCGCGACCGAGGGCGAGCAGGTCGAGCTCGTGCTCGACGTGACCCCGTTCTACGCCGAGTCCGGCGGGCAGGACTCCGACGCCGGCACGATCACCGGCGACGGGTTCGAGCTGGAGGTCGTCGACGTGCAGCGGCCGATCAAGGGGCTGGTCGTGCACACCGTGCGGGTGGTCCGCGGCGAGGTCGCGGCCGGCCGGTCGGCGCACGCGCAGGTCGACCGGGAGTGGCGGCTCGGCGCCTGCCAGGCGCACTCGGGCACGCACGTCGTGCACGCGGCGCTGCGCCAGGTGCTCGGCCCGACCGCGCTGCAGTCCGGCTCCTACAACCGGCCGGGCTACCTGCGGCTTGACTTCTCCTGGCCGCAGCAGCTGTCCGCGGACACCCGCAGCGAGGTCGAGGAGGTCGCCAACCTGGCGATCAGGGCCGACCTGCCCGTGCAGGCGTTCTACACCTCGTTGCCGGAGGCCCGCCGGATCGGCGCGCTGGCGCTGTTCGGCGAGACCTACGACGAGGAGGTCAGGGTCGTCGAGATCGGCGGCGAGTGGTCCCGGGAGCTCTGCGGCGGCACGCACGTGCTGCACTCCTCCCAGGTCGGCCCGCTGGCGATCACCAGCGAGACGTCGGTCGGCGCCGGCATGCGCCGGGTCGAGGCGCTGGTCGGCCGCGACTTCTTCGGCTACCTGCGCCGGGAGCGGGCGCTGGTGGACGGCCTGACCCAGACCCTGCGGGTGCCGGCCGACCAGGTGCCGGAGCGGGTCCAGTCGCTGCTGGACCGGCTGCGCGCGGCCGAGAAGGAGCTCGACCGGCTGCGGGCCGAGTCGGTGCTGGCCGGCGCGGGCGCGTTGGCGGCGGCGGCCAAGGACGTCGGCGGGGTCGCGGTGGTCGCGGCCGAGGTGCCCGGCGGGCTCGGCGGCGGCGAGCTGCGCTCGCTGGTGCTCGACGTGCGCGGCCGGCTGTCCCCGGACCGCGGCGGCGTCGTCGCGCTCGCCTCCCGGGCCGACGGCAAGGTCAACTTCGTCGTGGCCACCAACGAGGCGGCCCGGCTGCGGCAGGTGTCCGCCGGCGAGGTGGTGCGGGCGATGGCGCCGCCGGTCGGCGGTCGCGGCGGCGGCAAGGACGACGTCGCCCAGGGCGGCGGCAGCGAGCCGGACGGGATCCCGCAGGCGCTGCAGCTGGTCGAGGCCGCCGTCGCCCAGCGGGTCAGCGGCTCCGCGTGACGGTCACCGACCGCCCGCCGCAGCCGTGGACCGACGGCGTGCGGATCGGCGTCGACGTCGGCACGGTACGGGTCGGGGTGGCCGCGAGCGACCCGGGCGGGATGCTCGCCTCGCCGCTGGCCACCCTGGCCCGCGACCCCCGCGGCGCCGCGGATCTCGACAAGCTGGCCCGGCTGGTCGCAGACCGGGAGGCGGTCGAGGTCGTCGTCGGGCTGCCCCGGTCGCTGTCGGGCAAGTCCGGCCCGGCGGCCCGGTCGGCCCGCAAGTACGCCGAAGCGCTTGCGTCCCGTATCCATCCGGTGCCGGTGCGTCTTTCCGACGAGCGGCTCACCACAGTTGCCGCCACTCGGCGGCTCGCAGAAGGCGGCATTCGCGGGCGTAAGGGGCGTCAGGTCGTTGACCGCTCAGCCGCGGTGCTCATACTTCAGGGGTGGTTGGATGCCGCCCGGAGGAAATCGTGACTTCTGCGCACTGTGTGACCGTCTCGTCACGGGTGCTTGCTCGGGCGGCCCAGTGACGTCGCGCCGGGCAATGGATCACGACGAGGTCGACTTCTTCAGCGAACCCGACCCGTGGGATCGGCCCAGCCGGTCCGAGCGCCGCCGGGAAGAGGCACAGCGCCGCAGGCGGCGCCGGCGGCGGGTCGTGCTGCCGCTGATCACGCTCGTCGTGGTCGCTGCGCTCGGTGCCGGCGCGCTGATCGGCGGCCGCTCGCTCACCAGCCGGTTCGGCACCACGCCGGACTACACCGGGTCCGGCTCCGGCGAGGCGCTGGTCGTCGTCAAGCCGGGTGACACGGCCACCGACATCGCGGCCACGATGGTGTCCCAGGACGTGATCAAGAGCGAGAAGGCGTTCGCCAACGCCGCCAAGCAGGACGCGCGTGCGCTCGGCATCCAGCCGGGGACCTACAAGCTGCACAAGCAGATGAGCGGCGCCGCCGCGCTGCAACTGATCCTCGACCCGTCCGCCCGCCTGCTCAGCCGGGTGACGGTGCCCGAGGGCCTGTCCGTGGCCGCGACGCTGAAGCTGATCTCCGAGAAGAGCAAGCTCAAGCTGGCCGACCTGCAGGCCGCCGCGAAGGACGTCAAGGCGCTGGAGCTGCCTTCGTACGCGAAGGGCAAGCCGGAGGGCTTCCTGTTCCCGGACACGTACGACCTCGAGCCGGACACCACCGCCGCCGGCCTGCTCAAGAGCATGGTCGACGAATACAAGGCGAAGGTCGACGACGCCGGCCTGGTGCAGAAGGCGGCCGCGGTCAACCTGTCGCCGTACGAGATGGTCATCGTCGCCTCGCTGGTCGAGAAGGAGACCCAGCAGGCGGACGAGCGGGGCAAGGTCGCCCGGGTCATCTACAACCGGCTCGACCAGGACTTCTTCCTCGGCATCGACGCGGCCGTGCTGTACGGGTTGAACCGGTCCTCCGGCGGGCTGTCCGAGGCCGACCTGGCCAAGGACACCCCGTACAACAACCGGATCCACAAGGGCCTGCCGCCGACGCCGATCGCCAACCCCGGGATCGCATCGCTGCAGGCCGCGGTGGCGCCGGCGAAGGGACCGTGGCTCTACTACGTGCTCGACGCCAGCCACCCCGGCCATCACCTGTTCACCGCCGACCGGGACGCCTTCAACACCGCCAAGGCGAAGTGCCAGGCGGCCCATCTGTGCTAGCCGCCGGGGGCGGCCCCCCGTAACCCCCGGGCGGTGGCTCGGCTGCTCTGGTGAGTTGGCGACCGACCTCGTCCAACGAGCCCCGCCGATGGCGGAGGACCCCATCACCTCGACGACCCGCCGGTGCCGACCGGGCGCCAGGGCGCGGCTCTGGCCGGTATCGGGCGACCGCTTCCAGATGAGCCCGCCGAGGACGAAGGTCCCAACACCCTCATCCCGCCTCGGGTCGCCTGTGGACGATCGAGCCGTGTCGGTCGGGTGGCTCGGTAGGGTGCCGCGGTGTTCGTCGGCCTGTTGGGTGCGGTGCTCGGGGTGGTGCTCGGGCCGCTCCTCGCCGGGTTGACGTTGTCGGTGCCGGCCGGTGATCCGGTGCTGGGGAAGCGGTGGTGGCGGGGCGGGCAGGCCTCGCCGCGGCGGGTGGCGGTCGTCACCGGGCTGGCCGCGGTGGCGCTCGGGACGGTGGCCGGGGCGGTCGGGGCCGAGCCGCAGCTGCCGGCGTACCTGTGGCTGGCGGCGGTCGGGGTCACGCTCGCCGTCATCGACATCGAGACGCTGCGGCTGCCGGACCGGCTGACCCTGCCGTCCTACCCGGTGGGTCTCGTGCTGCTGGCGATCCCGGCCGACTGGCCGGCGCTCGGGCGGGCCGTGCTCGCCGCCGCTGTCACCGGCGCCGCGGCGTTCCTGCTGGCGTTGCTGGCGCCGCGCGGCGGCCTGGGTTTCGGCGACGTGAAGCTGCTCGGCGTGCTCGGCCTGTTCCTCGGCTGGCTCGGCTGGGGCGTGCTCGTCGTCGGCGTCGCGGCCGGATTCACGCTCGGCGCGGTCGCCGCCCTGGCCATGCTGGCGTCCCGGCGGGCCGGACTGCGCGACCACCTCGCGTTCGGCCCGTGGCTGATCGCCGGAGCGCTGGTCGGGGTCGTCGCCGGCCGCCCGCTGGTGGATGCCTACCTGTCCGTCGGCGCGTGATTCTTCGTATCGCGGGGGGTACTCGGGGGGCGGAGCCCCCCGAGGGTGAAATCATGGTCGCCGTGCTGCGCTGGCTGACCGCAGGGGAGTCGCACGGCCCGGCGCTGGTCGCCGTGCTGGAGGGACTGCCGGCCGACGTCCGGATCACCTCCGACGACGTGGCGGACGCGCTCGCCCGCCGCCGCGCCGGCTACGGCCGGGGCGCCCGGATGAGCTTCGAGCGCGACGAGGTCGACCTGCTCGGCGGCGTACGGCACGGGCGCACGCTCGGCGGCCCGGTCGCCATCCGGATCGGCAACACCGAGTGGCCGAAGTGGGAGAAGGTGATGGGCGCCGACCCGGTGCCGGCCGACGAGCTCGACGGGCTGGCCCGCAACGCGCCGCTGACCCGGCCGAGGCCGGGGCACGCCGACCTGGTCGGCATGCAGAAGTACGGCTTCGACGACGCGCGGCCGGTGCTGGAGCGGGCCAGCGCCCGGGAGACCGCGGCCAGGGTCGCGCTCGGCGCCGTGGCGAAGGCGTTCCTGGACCAGACCCTCGGCGTGACCGTGCTGTCCCACGTGGTCCGCATCGGCGAGGTCGCGGTGCCGTACGGGACGCTGCCGGGTCCGGACGACGGGGCCGCGGTCGACGAATCCCCGGTGCGCTGCGTCGATCCGTCCGCCGGCGACGCGATGGTGGCCGAGATCGACGCGGCCCGGAAGGACGGCGACACCCTCGGCGGGATCGTCGAGGTCGTCGCGCACGGCCTGCCGCCCGGTCTCGGCAGCCACGTGCACGGCGACCGGCGCCTGGACGCGCGGCTGGCCGCGGCGCTGATGGGTGTCCAGGCGATCAAGGGCGTCGAGCTCGGCGACGGCTTCGACCTCGCCCGCCGCCGCGGCTCCGAGGCACACGACGAGATCGAGAGCGGTCCGGCCGGGCTGCGCCGCCGTACCGGCCGGTCGGGCGGCACCGAGGGCGGAATGAGCACCGGCGAGCCGCTGCGGGTGCGGGCCGCAATGAAGCCGATCTCCACCGTGCCGCGGGCGCTGGCCACGGTGGACGTGGCCACCGGGGAGCCGGCGGTCGCGATCAACCAGCGCTCGGACGTCTGCGCGGTGCCGGCCGCCGGGGTGGTCGCCGAGGCGATGGTCGCGCTCGTGCTCGCCGACGCGGCGCTGGAGAAGTTCGGCGGCGACTCGGTCGCCGAGACCGCCCGCAACGCCCGCGGCTACCTCGACTCCCTGGTGGTGAAGTGAGCGAGCGCGAGGAATCCCGGGCGCGGCGCCCGCGGGTGGTGCTGGTCGGGCCGCCGGCGGCGGGCAAGACGACCGTCGGGCGGCTGCTGGCCGACCGGCTGTCCGTGCCGTTCGTGGACACCGACGACCTCGTCGTGGCCAGGGCCGGCAAGCCGGTGAGCGACATCTTCGTCGACGACGGCGAGGAGGAGTTCCGCCGGCTGGAGGCCGACGCGGTGGTCGAGGCGCTGACCCGGGACGCCGTGGTCGCGCTCGGCGGCGGCGCGGTGCTGGCCGAGCGGACCCGCGCCCGGCTGGCCGGCCGGCCGGTCGTGCTGCTGACCGCGACCGTGCCGACGTCCGCCGGCCGGGTCGGGCTCAACCGGGACCGGCCGCTTCTGCTCGGCAACCCCCGCCAGCAGCTGCGCGCGCTGCTGGACGCCCGGCTCCCGCTCTACCGGGAGGTCGCGGTGGCCGAGATCGGCACCGACGACCGCACGCCCGACGAGGTCGCCGACGCGGTGCTCGCCGCCGTGACCACGCTGGACCCGAGGTGAGCCCGCGCGTCCCGGTGCGGATCCCGGTCGGCGGCCCCGCGCCGTACGAGGTGGTCGTCGGCGACGGGCTCGACGGCGAGCTGGCCGGGCTGCTCGGCGGCGCCGCGCAGGCCGCGCTGGTGCACCCGGCGGCGCTGGCCGGGCGGGCCGCGGCGGTGGCCGACACGCTGCGCGCGGCCGGGCTCGCCGTGCTGCCGCTGCCGGTGCCGGACGGCGAGGCCGCCAAGACCCTGGCCGTGGCCGGCGAGTGCTGGGACGCGCTCGGCGCGGCCGGCTTCACCCGCTCCGACGCGCGTCGTCGGGCTCGGCGGTGGCGCCACCACGGACCTCGCCGGCTGGGTGGCCGCCGCCTGGCTGCGCGGCGTGCGGGTGGTGCACCTGCCGACCACGCTGCTCGGCATGGTCGACGCGGCGGTGGGCGGGAAGACCGGCATCGACGTGGCCGCCGGCAAGAACCTGGTCGGCGCGTTCCACCCGCCGGCCGGCGTGCTGTGCGACCTGACCGCGCTGGCCACCCTGCCGCCGGCCGACTACCGGGCCGGGCTGGCCGAGGTGGTCAAGTGCGGGTTCATCGCCGACCCGGCGATCCTCGACCTGCTGGAGCGCGACGGCGTGGCGGCACCGGCCGCGGAGCTGGTCGAGCGGGCGGTGCGGGTCAAGGCCGCCGTGGTCGGCCGGGACCTGCGGGAGAGCGGCGAGCGCGAATACCTCAACTACGGCCACACGCTCGCGCACGCGATCGAGAGGCGCGAGCGCTACCGGGTCCGGCACGGCGACGCGGTCGCGGTGGGGCTGGTGTTCGCGGCCGCGCTCGGCCGGGCCGCCGGGCGGCTCGACCCGGCCACCGCCGACCGGCACCGCGCCGTGCTGGCCACGCTCGGCCTGCCGGTCACCTACGACGGCACCGGCTGGCCGGAGCTGCACGAGGCGATGCGGGTGGACAAGAAGGCCCGCGGCGCGGTCCTGCGGTTCGTCGTGCTGGACGGGCCGGCCCGGCCGGCGATCCTCGCCGACCCCGGCCCGGAGCTGCTGGCCGAGGCGTGGTCGGCCGTCGCCGGGGACGGCGGCGGCGCCGGGTAGGTTGGCCGGGTGAGTGCCTCCGCCGAACGCCGGGACCGACTGCGTGCCGCCGCCCGGACCGCCGGGCTGGACGCGGTGCTGGTGACCCGGCTGGTCAACGTCCGTTACCTGACCGGCTTCACCGGCTCGAACGGTGCCCTGCTGGTGCCGGCCGACGCCGACCGGCCGGAGGTGCTGTGCACCGACGGGCGCTACACGGTCCAGGCGGGCGAGCAAGCCCCGGACGTCGAGCTGCTGATCGAGCGCACCAGCGCGGTCGCGCTGGCCGAGCGGTCGGCCAAGGACGGCTACCGCACGCTCGGCATCGAGACCCACGACGTCACCGTCGACCTGCAGGCGGCGCTGGCCGAGGCGGCCGGTGGTGAGCTGGTCAGCGTCAAGCGCGCGGTGGAGCAGCTGCGCGCGGTCAAGGACGACACCGAGGTCGCGCTGCTGCGGGAGGCCTGCGCGATCGCCGACCGCGCGCTCGCCGAGCTGATCGCCGCCGGCCGGCTGCGCCCGGGCCGCACCGAGCGCGAGATCGGCCGCGAGCTCGACGCGCGGATGCTCGACCACGGCGCGGACGCGCCGAGCTTCGAGACGATCGTCGCCACCGGGCCCAACTCGGCCATCCCGCACCACCGCCCGGCCGAGCGCGAGCTGGCCGCCGGCGACTTCGTGAAGCTCGACTTCGGCGCCGAGTACGGCGGCTACCACTCGGACATGACCCGCACGTTCGTCCTCGGCCGGCCGGCCGACTGGCAGCGGGAGATCTACGACCTGGTGCACACCGCGCAGGCCGCCGGCCGGGCCGCGCTGCGGATCGGCGCCGAGGTGCGCTCGATCGACGCGGCCGCCCGCGACGTCATCGCCGGAGCCGGCCGGGCCGAGCAGTTCGGGCACGGTCTCGGCCACGGCGTCGGGCTGGAGATCCACGAGGCGCCGGCGCTCAGCCCGCTCGGCGCCGGTACACTGATGGACCGGATGGCCGTCACCGTCGAGCCGGGGGTCTACCTTCCCGGGCGCGGCGGCGTCCGCATCGAGGACACCCTCGTCGTTCGCGATGGCGCCGAGCCGGAGCTGCTGACGCTGTCGTCCAAGGACCTCACGGTCCTCTAGCCAGTCACCTTGACCCTGAAGCATGCGGAGAAACCCGGCGTGGCCACCACCAACGACCTGAAGAACGGACTCGTGCTCGACCTGGACGGGCAGCTGTGGTCCGTAGTCCAGTTCCAGCACGTCAAGCCCGGCAAGGGTGGTGCCTTCGTGCGCACCACGCTGAAGAACGTGCTCTCCGGCAAGGTCGTCGACCGCACCTTCAACGCGGGCACGAAGGTGGAGACCGCGACCGTCGACAAGCGCTCGATGACCTACCTCTACCGCGAGGGCGACGACTTCGTGTTCATGGACTCGGAGACGTTCGAGCAGGTGCCGGTGGCGGCCGGCACGGTCGGCGACGGCGCCGGCTACCTGCTGGAGAACACCGAGGTCGTGGTCGCCATGCACGACGGCACCCCGCTCTACGTCGAGCTGCCGACCAGCGTCGAGCTCGTCATCGAGCAGACCGACCCGGGGCTGCAGGGCGACCGGTCGACCGGCGGCACCAAGCCGGCGACGCTGGAGACCGGCGCGACCATCCAGGTCCCGCTGTTCGTCTCCACCGGCGAGAAGGTCAAGGTGGACACCCGCGACGGGCGCTACCTCGGCCGAGCCTAGGGATGGCGGCTCGGAGCAAGGCCCGCAAACGGGCGGTGGACCTGCTGTACGAGGCGGACGTGCGGGCCGCCGACCCGCGGGAGCTGCTGGCCGAGCGGCTGGCGCAGGCCGATCCGCCGGTGCCGGACTACGCGGCCGAGCTGGTCGAGGGCGTCACCGGCAACCTGGAGCGGATCGACCGGGTGCTCGGTGAGCACTCCGAGGGCTGGACGGTCAACCGGATGCCACCGGTGGACCGGGCCGTGCTGCGGCTGGCGCTGTACGAGCTGATGCTGCGCGAGGACGTGCCGGACGCGGTGGCGATCGACGAGGCGGTCGAGCTGGCGAAGTCGCTGTCCACCGACGAGTCGCCGCGGTTCGTCAACGGCGTGCTCGGCCGGGTGCTCCGGGAGCGGCCACCCGCGGTGCCGCCACCGAACCCCATCCCCGGCCCGCCGCGGGCGGTCGACTGAGGCGGTGCGTGGGAGAAGGCCGGCCGGCCCGGACGGGACGGCCGGCCTTCTGGTGTCCGCTCAGGCGCGGTCGGCGGAGCGCCTGTCCTCCGAGCGGCGGTCGAGCGCGGGGTCGATGCTGCGGGCGTCCGGCGCCAGCACCCCCCACTCGATCAGCCGCTCGGTCAGCTCGCCCTCGGACAGGTCGTAGATGATCGACAGCGACCGCAGGTCCTCGCCGCGGATGGACAGGACCTTGTTGTTGTAGTCGCCGCGCTGGCTCTGGATCGCCTGCGCGTAGCGGGCGAGCGGGCCGACCTGGTCCGGGGGCAGCTGGAACAGCCGCTCCAGGTTGAGCACGATCTTCTGGGCCGGGGCGGCCGCGGAGGCGGTCCGTCCCTCCGGCAGCAGCTCGCCGACGGGCACGCCGTAGAAGTCGGCGAGCTCGGCCAGCTTCTGCACGGTCACGGCACGGTCGCCGCGCTCGTACGAGCCGACGACGACGGCCTTCCACCGGCCCTTCGACTTCTTCTCGACGCCGTGCAGCGAGAGGCCCTGCTGCGTGCGGATGGCACGCAGGCGTGCGCCGAGGGCCCTGGCGTAGTCGCTGGTCATTCCGTTGCGCTCCATCTCCGGTGCGACACCGAGCACTGTCATGTCTGGCCCCCCGCGCTTTCGACTACGGAGCGTGACCGTAGGCGGTATGACGCTCCGCGGTCAAGCCGGCTTGCCGAAGATCGTCCCCACTCGTCACCGCCTGTAGCCCGGGCGGCCCGACGTGCCGCCCGGAAATCACCCGGTCGAGTGACCCCATTTCCCGCCAATGACGCAACATGACTGCGACCGGTGTCTGTCCGATACAGCGTATGCCCTGTCCGGCTCGGCCGAATCGACCGCATGGCGCACCGCCGCCGGACTCACTGCACTCCTTTGCAGTCACCACGCTCCGGCGTGCGCTGCGGCCCGCTGCGAGATCCCGCTGCTACGGTGGGTGCCGACCGACGTCCTTTAACGACCCGTCCGGTGAGGCGGGGAAGGAGGTCCCCGTGAGCCGTGCGCTCCTCGACGCCCCGGCGGTGTCCAGGGTCATCGACCGCATCGCCCACCAGCTGCTGGAGAAGACCGGCGGCGCCACCGACACCGTGATTCTCGGCATCCCGACCCGCGGCGTCCCGCTGGCCCGGCGCCTCGCCGCCCGCATCCGCACGTTCGAGGGCATCGACGTGCCGGTCGGCGTCCTCGACGTCACCCTGCACCGCGACGACCTGCGGCTGCGCGGGGTGCGCCCGCTGGAGCCCACCGTGGAGCCGCCGGGCGGGGTGGACGGCCGGCTGGTCGTCCTCGTCGACGACGTCCTCTACTCCGGCCGTACGGTCCGGGCCGCGCTCGACGCGCTGCGCGACCTCGGCCGCCCCCGCGCGGTGCAGCTGGCGGTGCTGGTCGACCGTGGCCACCGGGAGCTGCCGATCCGGGCCGACTACGTCGGCAAGAACATCCCCACCTCGCACGAGGAGACCGTGCGGGTGCTGCTGTCCGAGACCGACGGCCGGGACGCGGTGCTGCTCGAGCAGCCGGCCGCCGTGCCGGGGGCGGCCGGAAGTGAGGTGGCCCGGTGAAGCACCTGCTCTCCGCCGGCGACCTGAGCCGGGACGAGGCACTGACCGTCCTCGACACGGCCGAGCGGCTGGACGAGGCGCTGACCGGCCGCGAGGTGAAGAAGCTGCCGACGCTGCGCGGCCGCACAGTGGTGAACCTGTTCTTCGAGGACTCCACCCGCACCCGCACCTCGTTCGAGCTGGCGGCCAAGCGGCTGTCCGCGGACGTGGTCAACTTCTCGGCCAAGGGGTCGAGCGTGTCCAAGGGCGAGTCGCTCAAGGACACCGCGCTGACCCTGGAGGCGATGGGCTCGGACGCGGTGGTGATCCGCCACCCGGCCTCCGGCGCGCCGCACCGGCTGGCCGGCTGGGTGCGCGGCAGCGTGCTCAACGCCGGCGACGGCACCCACGAGCACCCGACCCAGGCGCTGCTCGACGCGTACACGATGCGCCAGCGGCTCGGCCGGCTGGACGGCCTGCGGGTGGCGATCGTCGGCGACGTGCTGCACAGCCGGGTGGCCAGGTCCAACGTGCTGCTGCTGGCCACGCTCGGGGCCGAGGTGACGCTGGTGGCGCCGCCGACGCTGCTTCCGGTGGGCGTCGAGGTCTGGCCGGCCGCGGTCTCCTACGACCTCGACGCCAGCCTGCCCAAGGCGGACGTGGTGATGATGCTGCGGGTGCAGCGGGAACGGATGGGCGAGGCATACTTCCCGTCGGCGCGCGAGTACAGCCGCCGGTACGGGCTGGACCGGACCCGGATGGCGCTGCTGCCGGACGACGCGATCGTCATGCATCCGGGCCCGATGAACCGGGGCATGGAGATCGCCGCCGAGGTCGCCGACGACCCGCGCCGGTCCACGATCGTCGAACAGGTCTCGAACGGGGTGAGCGTGCGGATGGCAGCGCTCTACCTGCTGCTCGGCGGGAGCCCGGCATGACCGCCTTCCTGCTCAAGGGCGTCGCGCCCTACGGCGACGCGCCGGTCGACCTGCTGATCAGGAACGGCGTCGTGGCCACCGGCAGCACCCGCGGCGCCACGGTGATCGATGCGGCCGGGCTGGTCGCGCTGCCCGGGCTGGTGGACCTGCACACGCACCTGCGCGAGCCGGGGCGGGAGGACGCCGAGACGGTCGAGACCGGCTCCCGGGCGGCCGCGCTGGGCGGCTACACGGTCGTGCACGCGATGGCCAACACCGAGCCGGTGGCCGACACCGCCGGCGTCGTCGAGCAGGTCTGGCGGCTGGGGCGGGAGGCCGGGCTGGTCGACGTCCGCCCGGTCGGCGCGGTCACCGCCGGCCTGGGCGGGGAGCGGCTGGCCGAGCTCGGCGCGATGGCGGACTCTGCGGCCAGGGTGCGGGTCTTCTCCGACGACGGCAAGCCGGTGCACGACCCGCAGCTCATGCGCCGGGCGCTGGAGTATGTCAAGGCGTTCGACGGAGTGGTCGCCCAGCACGCCGAGGAGCCGCGGCTGACCGCCGGCGCGCAGATGAACGAGGGCGTGGTGGCGGCCCGGCTGGGACTGGCCGGCTGGCCGGCCGCGGCCGAGGAGGCGATGATCGCCCGGGACGTGCTGCTGGCCGCGCACGTCGGCTCCCGGCTGCACGTCTGCCACGTCTCGACCGCGGGCTCGGTGGAGCTCCTGCGCTGGGCCAAGAGCAAGGGCACCCGGGTCACCGCCGAGGTGACCCCGCACCATCTGCTGCTTACCGACGAGCTGGCCGCCACCTACGACCCGGTCTACAAGGTCAACCCGCCGCTGCGGACGGCCGAGGACGTGGCCGCGCTGCAGGCCGCGCTGGCCGACGGCACGATCGACGCGGTCGCCACCGACCACGCGCCGCACGCGCTGGAGGACAAGGAGACCGAGTGGGCCGCGGCCCGGCCCGGGATGCTCGGGCTGGAGACCGCGCTGTCGGTGGCCGTGCTGGCGATGCGGGAGACCGGGCTGCTCGACTGGCGCGGGCTGGCCGAGCGGATGTCGGCCGCGCCGGCCCGGATCGGCGGCCTCACGCCGCCGTTGCTGGCGGAGGGCGCGCCGGCCTCGCTCACGCTGGTCGACCCTGCCGCCCGGTGGACGCCGGACCCGGCCGCGTCGGCCTCCCGCAGCCGCAACACCCCGTACGCGGGGCGCGAGCTGCCGGCCCGGGTGGTGGCGACCTTCCTGCGCGGCGAGCCGACCGTGCTCGACGGGAAGGCGGTGCGGTGAGCCGACGAGGGAGTGAGCATCGCAGGGCCCCCGGGCGGCGGATCGCCGTGCGGCCGCCCGAGGAGCGGAGCGAGCGACGAGGCGGACGAAAGGCAGCGCGGTGAGCGCACTGCTCGTGCTGGAGGATGGCCGGACGTTCCGCGGCGAGGCGTTCGGGGCGGTGGGGGAGAGCGTCGGCGAGGCGGTGTTCGCCACCGGGATGACCGGCTACCAGGAGACGCTCACCGACCCGTCGTACCACCGGCAGGTCGTGGTGATGACCGCGCCGCACGTCGGCAACACCGGCATCAACGACGAGGACGCCGAGTCCGGCCGGGTGCAGGTCGCCGGCTACGTGGTGCGCGACCCGACCGTGACCCCGTCCTCGTGGCGGTCGACCCGGTCGCTGCCGGACGAGCTCGAGCGGGCCGGCGTGGTCGGGGTGTCCGGTGTGGACACCCGAGCGCTGACCCGGCACCTGCGCGAGCGCGGCGCGATGCGGGTCGGCGTGTCCTCGGTGGAGTCCGACCCGCAGGCGCTGCTGGCCCGGGTGCTGGCGGCGCCCGGGATGCTCGGCGCCGACCTGGCCCACGAGGTGTCCACCCGGGAGCCCTACGTGGTGCCGGCGGACGGTCCGAAGCGGCACGTGGTCGCCGCGCTCGACCTCGGCATCAAGCGGATGACGCCGGCGCTGCTGGCCCGCCGCGGGGTGCAGACGCACGTGCTGCCGGCCTGGTCAAGTGCCGACGACCTGCTCGCGCTCGATCCGGACGGGGTGTTCGTCAGCAACGGGCCGGGCGACCCGGCCGCCACCGACGGCCCGGTGCAGGCCGTCCGCGGGGTGCTGGCCGCGGGCGTGCCACTGTTCGGGATCTGCTTCGGCAACCAGATCCTCGGCCGGGCGCTCGGTTTCGGCACGTACAAGCTCCGGTACGGCCACCGCGGGATCAACCAGCCGGTGCGGGACAACGCGACCGGCCGGGTCCAGGTGACCGCGCACAACCACGGCTTCGCGGTCGATGCGCCGCCGGAGGCGGACACCGGGTTCGGCCGGGTGGTGGTCAGCCACGTGAACCTCAACGACGGCGTCGTGGAGGGCCTGCGCTGCCTGGACCGGCCGGCGTCCGGCGTGCAATACCACCCCGAGGCGGCGGCCGGGCCGCACGACGCCGCCTACCTGTTCGACCGGTTCGCCGAGCAGATGGGCGGCCGCTGATGCCGCGCAGGGACGACCTCCGGCACGTGCTGGTGATCGGCTCCGGGCCGATCGTGATCGGCCAGGCCTGCGAGTTCGACTACTCCGGCACCCAGGCCTGCCGGGTGCTCAAGGCGGAGGGGCTGCGGGTCAGCCTGGTCAACTCCAACCCGGCCACGATCATGACCGACCCCGAGTTCGCCGACGCGACCTACGTCGAGCCGCTCACAGCCGAGTTCGTCACCAAGGTGATCGCCCGGGAGCGCCCGGACGCGGTGCTGGCCACGCTCGGCGGGCAGACCGCGCTCACCATCGCCGTGCAGCTGGCCGAGACCGGCGTCCTCGAGCGCTACGGTGCCCGGCTGATCGGCGCGGACGTGGTCGCCATCCGGCGCGGCGAGGACCGCGAGCAGTTCAAGGAGATCGTCCGCAAGGTCGGCGGCGACGTGCCGCGCAGCCGGCTGTGCCGGTCGCTGGACGAGGTATTCGCGGCGGCCGGCGAGCTCGACCTGCCGGTGGTGCTGCGGCCCTCGTTCACGATGGGCGGCGCCGGCTCGGGGGTGGCCCGCGACCCCGAGCGGCTGGGCCGGATGGCCGCGGCCGGGCTGGCCGCGAGCCCGGTGCACGAGGTGCTGGTCGAGGAGAGCGTGCTCGGCTGGAAGGAGTTCGAGCTCGAGCTGATGCGGGACCGCAACGACAACGTGGTCGTGGTCTGCTCGATCGAGAACGTCGACCCGATGGGCGTGCACACCGGCGACTCGGTCACGGTGGCGCCGGCGATGACGCTGACCGACCGGGAATACCAGGCCATGCGCGACCTCGGCATCGCGGTGCTGCGTGAGGTCGGGGTGGACACCGGCGGCTGCAACATCCAGTTCGCGGTCCATCCGAGCACCGGCCGGATGGTCGTCATCGAGATGAACCCGCGGGTGTCCCGCTCGTCCGCGCTGGCGTCCAAGGCGACCGGCTTCCCGATCGCGAAGATCGCGGCCAAGCTCGCCATCGGCTACACGCTGGACGAGATCCGCAACGACATCACCGGCGAGACGCCGGCCTCGTTCGAGCCGACGCTCGACTACGTCGTGGTCAAGGTGCCGCGGTTCGCGTTCGAGAAGTTCCCGACCGCGGACCGCGAGCTGACCACGCACATGAAGAGCGTGGGCGAGGCGATGGCGATCGGCCGCAACTTCACCGAGGCGCTGGGCAAGGCGATGCGGTCGACCGAGACCGGCCGGGCCGGCTGGTGGACCGGACCCGACCCCGACGTCGGCCCGGCCGACCGGGACCGGCTGGTGGCCGAGCTGGCGACCCCGGTCGACGGCCGGCTCTACACGATCGAGCAGGCGCTGCGGGCCGGGGCCACGGTCGCCGCGGTGGCCGGCGCCAGCGGCATCGACCCCTGGTTCGTCGAGCAGATCGCGACCGCGCGGCAGGTCGGCGCCGACGTCGCGGACGCGCCGGTGCTCACCCCGCAGCTGCTGCGCCGGGCCAAGCGGTTCGGGCTGTCCGACCGGCAGATCGCCGCGCTGCGGCCTGAGCTCGCCGGCGAGGACGGGGTGCGCACGCTGCGGCTGCGCAGCGGGATCCGGCCGGTGTTCAAGACCGTGGACACCTGCGCGGCCGAGTTCGCCGCCGCCACTCCGTACCACTACTCGACCTACGACGAGGAGACCGAGGTCGCGCCGCAGCCCGAGCGGCCGAAGGTGATCATCCTCGGCTCCGGGCCGAACCGGATCGGCCAGGGCATCGAGTTCGACTACTCGTGCGTGCACGCGGCCCAGTCGCTGCGCGAGGCCGGCTACGAGACCGTCATGGTCAACTGCAACCCGGAGACCGTCTCCACCGACTACGACACCTCCGACCGGCTCTACGTCGAACCGTTGACGCTCGAGGACGTGCTCGAGGTTGTGCACGCCGAGCAGGAGTCGGGGACGGTGGCCGGGGTGATCTGCACCCTCGGCGGCCAGACCCCGCTCGGGCTGGCGCAGCGGCTCAAGGACGCCGGGGTGCCGATCCTCGGCACCCAGCCGGAGGCGATCCACCTGGCCGAGGACCGCGAGGAGTTCAGCGCGGTGCTCACCGGTGCCGGGCTGCCGGCGCCGCGGCACGGGACGGCGTCCTCGTTCGCCGAGGCCAGGGCCGTGGCAGCGGAGATCGGCTACCCGGTCCTGGTCCGGCCCTCGTACGTGCTGGGCGGACGGGGGATGGAGATCGTGTACGACGAGGCGGCGCTGCAGTCGTACCTGACCCGGCACCTGGCCGAGATCGGCGGGTCGGACCGGACCGAGCACCCGATCCTGGTCGACCGGTTCCTCGACGACGCGGTCGAGCTGGACGTGGACGCGCTCTACGACGGCGAGCAGCTCTACCTCGGCGGCGTGATGGAGCACATCGAGGAGGCCGGGATCCACTCCGGCGACTCGGCCTGCGCGCTGCCGCCGATCACGCTCGGCGCGACGGACGTCGCCGCGGTCCGGCAGGCCACCGGCGAGCTGGCCGCTCGGATCGGCGTACGCGGACTGATCAACGTTCAGTACGCACTCAAGGACGGGATGCTGTCGGTTCTCGAGGCGAACCCGCGGGCGTCGCGTACGGTGCCGTTCGTGTCCAAAGCGACGGCGGTCCCGCTCGCCAAGGCGGCCGCCCGGATCGCGCTCGGCGCGACCGTCGAGCAGCTGCGCAAGGAGGGCCTGCTGCCGGCCACCGGCGACGGCGGCGACCTGCCCCCGGATGCGCCGGTCGCGGTCAAGGAGGCGGTGCTGCCGTTCCACCGGTTCCGCCGCGCCGACGGGTCCGGCGTGGACACCGTGCTCGGGCCGGAGATGCGCTCCACCGGCGAGGTGATGGGTCTCGACGCCGCGTTCGGCACGGCGTTCGCGAAGTCCCAGGCGGCCGCGTACGGATCGCTGCCGACCGGCGGGACGGCGTTCGTCTCGATCGCCAACCGGGACAAGCGGGCCGCGATCCTGCCGATCATGCGGCTCGCCGACCTCGGCTTCCGCATCCTCGCCACCGAGGGCACCGCGCTGGCGCTGCGCCGGCACGGCGTCCCGGTCGAGGTGGTGGCGCGCTACCGGAAGGGCACGCCCGAGCAGCCCGACTGCGTGCAGCGGATCCAGGACGGCCAGGTGGCCCTGGTGTTCAACACGCCGTGGGGGTCGCCGGGCAACTCCGGCCCGCGGCTGGACGGGTACGAGATCCGCACCGCCGCGGTCGCCGCCGGGATCCCGTGCGTGACCACGGTGCAGGGTATGACCGCCTGCGTGCAGGGGGTCGAGGCGCTGCTGCGCGGGGACATCGGCGTGCGCTCGCTGCAGGAGCTGCACGCCCAGCTGCGGGAGGGGGACCGGTGACGGTGGGGTCGTCGGTGCAGGGGGACCCGGTCGCGGAGCGCCGCGAGCCGGTCCAGGTCCGCGGCGAGGTGCTGGCCCGCCGCCGGGTCGGTGCCTACCAGCTGGTCGAGATCACGGCCGGCGGGATCGCCGAGCGGTTCCGGCCGGGGCAGTTCGTCGCGCTGTCGGTCGGCGGGCCGGCCTCGGCGCTGCTGCTGCGCCGGTCGTTCGCGGTCTACCGGGCCACCCCGGTCGGCGCGTTCTCCGGCACCGTGCAGATCGTCGTCGGCGTGCACGGCCGCGGCACCGAGTGGCTGGCCGGGGTCCGGCCGGGCGAGCCGCTGGACGTCGTCGGACCGCTCGGGCGGCCGTTCCGGCTGCCGGCCGCGCCGACCGGCTGCCTGCTGGTCGGCGGCGGCTACGGCTCGGCGCCGCTGTTCTCGCTCGCCGAAGCCCTGCGGGCCCGGGAGTGCCGGGTCGACTTCCTGCTCGGCGCCGGCTCCCAGGACCGGCTCTTCGGCGAGCTGGAGGCCAAGCGGACCGCCGGCGCGGTCGCGGTGTGCACCGACGACGGCTCGGTCGGCCGGCGCGGCACGGTCGCCGACGCGCTGCCGGACGAGATCGAGCGGACCGGCGCGGCCGCGGTCTACGCCTGCGGCCCGATGCCGATGCTGCGGGCGGTCGGCGCGGTCGCCGCCTCGTACGGGCTGCCGTGCCAGGTCGCCGTCGAGGAGTCGATGGCCTGCGGGATCGGGGTGTGCATGACCTGCGTGCTGCCGGTGGTGGGGGAGGACGGAGTGACCCGGATGAGCCGGTCCTGTGTCGACGGTCCGGTCTTCGAGCACGACCGGGTGCGCTGGGACGACGTCGGCACGGTGCCGGCGGACGCGCTGGGGGCGATCTCGTGACGCTCGCGACCCATCCGGTGAAGATGACCACCGACCTCGCCGGGGCGGTGCTGCCCAACCCGGTGCTGACCGCGTCCGGGTGCGCGGCGGCCGGCCGGGAGTTGCAGCCGTTCGCACCGGTGTCGACGCTCGGCGCGGTGGTCACCAAGTCGGTCACGCTGCGGCCGCGGGCCGGCCGGCCGACGCCGCGGATGGCCGAGACCCCGAGCGGCATGCTCAACTCGATCGGCCTGCAGAACCCCGGCGTCGACGCGTTCCTGGCGCACGACCTGCCCTGGCTGGCCGAGCACGACGCCCGCGCGGTGGTGAGCATCGCCGGCGGCAGCGTCGCCGAGTATGCCGAGCTGGCCCGCCGGATCGCGCCCGCGCCCGCGCTGGTCGCGGTCGAGGTCAACATCTCCTGCCCGAACGTGGAGAGCCGCGGCGAGGTGTTCGCCTGCGACCCGCTGGCCGCCTCCCGGGTGCTGGCCGCGGTCCGGGCCGAGATCCCGGCCGTGGTCCCGGTGCTGGCCAAGCTGTCCCCGGACGTGACCGACATCGTCGCGGTCGCCCGGGCCTGCGCCGACGCCGGCGCCGACGGGCTCACGCTGGTCAACACGATGCTCGGGCTGGTGATCGACCCGGACACCATGCGGCCGGTGCTGGGCGGGGTCACCGGCGGGCTGTCCGGCCCGGCGATCATGCCGGTCGCGCTGCGCTGCGTCTGGCAGGTGCACGCCGCGCTGCCGTCGGTGCCGATCCTCGGCGTCGGCGGCATCCGTACCGGGCTGGACGCGCTGCAGTTCGTGCTGGCCGGAGCCAGCGCGATCTCGGTCGGCACCGCGGTCTTCGGCGACCCGTCGGCGCCGGTGCGGGTGCTGGCCGAGCTGGAGACCGCACTGGGCGAGCGGGGCTTCGCCGCGGTCGCCGACGCGATCGGATACGCGCACCGCGACGCCGGCGTCGAGCTGGTCGTGCCACCGCCCCCGGCGCCGGCGGCCGACCCGGCGCGGCTGTCCGCGGCGGCCGGGGCCAGGCCGAGCTGGCGGCTCGGCGAGGAGGACGTCTGGTGACCGGCCCGGCGTTCGGCGCCCGGCTGGCCGAGGCGGTCGAGGCCCGCGGGCCGCTGGTGGTCGGCATCGACCCGCACCTGCCGCTGCTGCGCGCCTGGGGGCTGCCCGAGGACGCGTCCGGGCTGGAGCGGTTCGCGCTGACCGCGGTCGAGGCGGTCGCCGATCGGGTGGCCGTGGTCAAGCCGCAGTCGGCGTTCTTCGAGCGGTTCGGCAGCCGCGGGATCGCGGTGCTGGAGCGGGTGCTGGCCGCGATCCGGGCAGCCGGCGCGCTCAGCCTGCTCGACGTCAAGCGCGGCGACATCGGCTCCACCATGGTCGGCTACGCCGGCGCCTACCTCGACCCGGCCTCGCCGCTGGCGGCCGACGCGATCACCGCCAGCCCGTACCTCGGGTTCGGGTCGCTGCGCCCGCTGCTGGACGCCGCGTACGCGAACGGTCGCGGAGTGTTCGTGCTCGCGCTCACCTCCAACCTGGAGGGGCCGGCCGTGCAGCGGGCGGTCGCGGCCGACGGCCGGACCGTCGCGCAGGCGGTCCTCGACCAGGCCGCGGCCGCCAACGCGGCCGAGGGGGGCCCGCTCGGGTCGGTCGGCGTGGTCGTCGGCGCCACCGTCGGCGCGCACGGCCACCGGCTGGACCACCTGCACGGTCCGGTGCTCGCCCCGGGCCTCGGCGCGCAGGGTGCGGCGCCGGCCGACCTGCTCGCGGTGTTCGGCCGGGCGCTGCCCTTGGTGCTCCCGGCGGTGTCCCGGGAGGTGCTCGGCGCCGGGCCCGATCCGGTCCGGCTTCGCGCCAGCACCGACCGGATCGCGGCCGAAGTCATGGCGATTCGGACATCGGAGCTGGCCAGATCGGGCAGATAGTCGCTGTTATGGGCCAGGCACGTTGCCGGTGAGGCCCCCCGCTCGCTAAGTTGCCGCCAATCGTCCACCCCTTGTTCGAGGAGTCTCAGGT
Organism: uncultured Actinomycetota bacterium; assembly: GCA_963728945.1. Taxonomy (GTDB): domain Bacteria; phylum Actinomycetota; class Actinomycetes; order Mycobacteriales; family CADCTP01; genus CADCTP01. The sequence goes on from CAVSMA010000002.1 coordinate 864,956, forward strand.
GCCCCTCCCGCCTCTCACCCCGGAGCAGCGTGCTGCCGCGCTGGAGAAAGCCGCCGCGGCCCGCAAGGCCCGGGCGGAAGTGAAGGAGCGCCTCAAGAAGAACGGGGTCTCCATCGCCGAGGTTCTCAACCAGGGCGAGACCGACGACGTGATCGGCAAGATGCGCGTGTCCGCCGTGCTGGAGTCCATGCCGGGCGTCGGCAAGGCACGGGCCGCGAAGATCATGGAGCGGTTGGAGATCTCGCCCACGCGCAGGGTGCGCGGTCTTGGGGCGAAGCAGCGCACGGCGCTCGAGCGTGAGTTCGGTGCCACGGAGTCCTGAGGCCATACTCGACCCCGTGCCGGCCCGTTCCGATCGTTCGGACGCGGCCGAAGCGCGCTTGACGGTCCTGTCCGGGCCGTCCGGTGTCGGAAAGGATGCGGTGCTCGCCGCCGTCCGCCGCCGGCACCCCGAGGTCTGGGTGTCCACCTCGGTGACCACCCGGCCGCCACGGCCGACCGAGACCGACGGAGTCGAATACCACTTCGTCTCCCGGGACCGGATGGCCGAGCTGATCGAGGCCGGCGAGCTGCTCGAGCACGCGGACTACGCGGGCAACCTCTACGGGACCCCGCGCCACCCCGTGCTGGAGCGGCTCGCCGAGGGCCGGCCGGCGTTCCTGGTGATCGAGCTGCAGGGCATGCGGCAGGTGCGCAAGCTCATGCCGGACGCGCAGTTCGTGTTCCTGGCGCCGCCCTCGTTCGAGGAGCTCGAGCGCCGGCTGGTCGGCCGCGGCACCGAACCGGCCGAGGTGATCCGGCAGCGGCTCGACCAGGCCCGCATCGAGATGGCCTCCGAGTCGGAGTTCGACGTGACGCTGGTGAACGACGAGGTCGAACGGGCTGCCGACGAGTTGGTAGCCTTGATAGAGCACCCCGTCCCCAGGTCCAGGAAGTAGGACGTCTTTTGGCCGGCACCGTCGCGGTCCCCGAGGGCATCACCAACCCGCCCATCGACGAGCTGCTCGAGCGCACCAGCTCGAAGTACGCGCTCGTGATCTACGCGGCCAAGCGCGCGCGGCAGATCAACGCTTACTACTCCCAGCTCGGCGAGGGCCTGCTGGAGTACGTCGGCCCGCTCGTCGACACCCAGCCGCAGGAGAAGCCGCTGTCCATCGCGCTGCGCGAGATCAACAGCGGCCTGCTCACGCACGAGTCCGGCGCCGAGTAGCGCCGTGGCGTCCGAAGGCCGGTGCGGGAGGCCCCGCGCCGGCCTTCCCGTGTGCGCGCGGCACCGCCGCGATGGATCACTAGGCTGACCGGCGTGGGGACAGCGGACAAGCCGCGGGTCGTGCTCGGGGTCGCCGGCGGCATCGCCGCATACAAGGCGTGCGAGCTGCTCCGCCAGCTGACCGAGACCGGGCACGACGTGCGGGTGGTGCCGACCGAGGGCGCGCTGCGGTTCGTCGGCGAGCCGACCTGGGCGGCGCTGTCCGGCCACCCGGTGCACACCGGCGTGTGGTCCGACGCGCACGAGGTGCCGCACGTCCGGCTGGGCCGGGAGGCCGACCTCGTCGTGGTCGCGCCGGCCACCGCCGACCTGCTCGCCCGGGCCGCGCACGGGCTGGCCGCCGACCTGCTCACCAACACGCTGCTCACCGCCCGCTGCCCGGTGCTGCTGGCGCCGGCCATGCACACCGAGATGTGGGCGCACCCGGCGACCAGGGCCAACGTGGCCACCCTGCGCGAGCGCGGCACGGTCGTGCTCGACCCGGCCGTCGGCCGGCTCACCGGCGCCGACACCGGCCGGGGCCGGCTGCCCGACCCGGTCGACATCGCCGACCTGGCCCGGCTGCTGCTGGCCGACCCGGGCGCGCTGCCCCGAGACCTGGCCGGCCGGCGGGTGCTGGTCACCGCCGGCGGCACCCGGGAGGCGCTCGACCCGGTCCGGTTCCTCGGCAACCGCTCCAGTGGCCGGCAGGGCTACGCGCTGGCCCTGGTCGCGGCCGCCCGCGGCGCCGAGGTCACGGTCGTCGCCGCCAACGTCGCGCTGCCGGAACCGACCGGGGTGACCGTGCTGCGGGTGAGCTCGGCGGCCGAGCTGCACGACGTCACGCTGGCCGCCGCCCGCGACGTGGACGCGGTCGTGATGGCGGCCGCGGTCGCCGACTTCCGCCCGGCGATGACCGAGTCGGCCAAGATCAAGAAGGATGCCGGCGCGCCGCCGCCGGTCGCGCTGGCGCCGACCGCGGACGTGCTCGCCGACCTGCTCGCCGGCCGCCGGTCCGGGCAGGTGATCGTCGGGTTCGCGGCCGAGACCGGCGACGACGAGGCCGACTGGCTCGAGCACGGCCGGCGGAAGCTCGCCCGCAAGGGCGCCGACCTGCTGGTGGTGAACCCGGTCGGAGACGGGCTGGCGTTCGGGCAGAAGGACAACTCCGGCGTCGTGCTGACCGCCGACGGCGGCGAGATCGAGATCCCGTCCGGCCCGAAGACGAGCCTGGCCGCGACCGTCTGGACCCTGGTCGCGGACCGGCTCGGCTGACCCACTCGGCCGGCCCGGTGCCGACTGACTCACCGGCCTGGCCTGACACCGGGCTGACTCACCGGCCGGGCCCGGCGCCGGCTGCCCCACCCGGCCGGGCCCGGCGCCGGCTGCCCCACTCGGCCGGGCCGGGCGTTGCCTCACCCACGGCGTCGGGCCGGCCCGGAGGCCGGCCCGACGGGTGGTCAGCGGGTGAAGCCGGGCTTGCCCGGGGTGAACAGCCACGCCTCGAACAGGCCGTCCAGGTTCTGGTGCGAGACGCGCTCCGACAGCGCGATGAACTGCGCCGTGGTCCCGTGCCCGTACCGGTGCTGCGTCGCCCAGCTGCGCAGCACGGTGAAGAACGCGCGGTCACCGATCCGGTTGCGCAGGACCTGCAGCGTCATGGCGCCCCGGTCGTAGGACGGCGTGCCGAAGATGTTCGCCGGGCCGCCGGGGTCGCCGGTCGGCGGCGTCCACAGGTCCTGGTCGGAGGCCGGCGTCGCGTACAGCCGATCGAAGAACTGCTGGGGTGTGCGCCCGCCGGTGTGCTGCGACCAGAGCCACTCCGCGTAGGTCGCGAAGCCCTCGTTGAGCCAGATGTCCTGCCACTTGGTCAGCGAGACCGAGTCGCCGTACCACTGGTGCGCCAGCTCGTGGGCCAGCGTGGAGATGCTCGGCGCGGAGTCGAAGTTGGGCTTGGTCTGGCTCTCCAGCGCGTAGCCGACGTTCGGCGCGTGGTCGACGATCGCGCCCACGGTCTCGAACGGGTACGGCCCGAAGACCGACTGCTCGAAGGCGATGATCTCCGGTATCCGGTCGGTCACCGGCTTGGCCTTCGCGGCCTCCTGCGGGTCGAGCGCCACGTACACCGGGATGTGCCCGGCCCTGGCCGTGTGCACCTGGAACCGGCCCAGCGTGATCGTGGCCAGGTAGGTCGTCATCGGCTTGGACTCGCGCCAGACGAAGGTCGACTTGCCGCCGGCGGTGCGCTGGAACAGCAGCCGCCCGTTGCCGACGGCGGTCAAACCGGCCGGCACCGTCATCTTGATCGTGTACGTGGCCTTGTCGTTCGGCGTGTCGTTGGCCGGGAACCAGCCCGGCGCACCCTGCGGCTCGCCGACCACGAACGCGCCGTCGTTCGTCGGCACGAAGCCCTCGATCGAGTCGTCCGGGTCGGTGATCACCTTCGGCACGCCGGCGTAGCCGACCGTCACCAGGAACGGCGCGCCCTGGTGCAGCGGGCGGGCCGGCGTGATCTTCAGCTCCTGCCCCGCCCGGGTGAACGAGGCGTGCCGGCCGTTCACCGTGACCGAGCGGACCGTGAACCCGCGCAGGTCGAGGTCGAACCGGCTCAGCGCCTGGGTCGCGGTGGCCAGGATCGCCGCGGTGCCGTCCAGGCGCCGGGTGGCAGGGTCGTAGCGCAGGTCGAGCCCGTAGTCGCGCACGTCGTAGCCGCCGTTGCCCTGCAGCGGGAAGTAGGGGTCGCCGGCGCCCGGGGCACCCGGCGACGGTCCGTGCGGGGCGGCCGAGGCGGTGGCCGGTGTGGCCGCCACCAGGGCGACTGCGGTGGTCGCTGCGAGCAGAGCCAGGCGGAAACGCATCGGGCCTCCCATGCCGTCTCACCCCGTGACCCGCCGGCGGCGGGACGGTACCGGTCGGCTGATGCGGGAACGGAGCACGGCCGCCGGTAGACTGCCGCGGAACATCCTGTCAACGTCAAAGGTCGATAGCCAGAGGAGTGCCGTTGTCCCGGCGTCTGTTCACCTCCGAGTCCGTCACGGAGGGCCACCCCGACAAGATCGCGGACGCGATCAGTGACGCGATCCTGGACGCCCTCCTGGAGCAGGACCGGCGCAGCCGGGTCGCGGTCGAGACCATGATCACCACCGGCCAGGTGCACGTCGCCGGCGAGGTCACCACCGACGCGTACGCGGACATCCCGACGATCGTCCGGGAAAAGATCCTCGAGATCGGTTACGACTCCTCGAAGAAGGGCTTCGACGGCGCCTCCTGCGGAGTGAGCGTGTCGATCGGCTCGCAGTCGCCGGACATCGCGCAGGGCGTCGACTCCTCGTACTCGACCCGCGAGGAGGGTGAGCTCGACGAGGTCGCCAAGCAGGGCGCCGGCGACCAGGGCCTCATGTTCGGGTTCGCCTGCGACGAGACCCCCGAGCTCATGCCGCTGCCGATCGCGCTGGCGCACCGGCTGGCCCGCCGGCTGACCCAGGTCCGCAAGGACGGCACCGTTCCCTACCTGCGGCCCGACGGCAAGACCCAGGTCACGATCGAGTACGAGGACGGCAAGCCGGTCCGGCTGGACACCGTCGTCGTCTCCTCGCAGCACGCCGCCGACATCGACCTCAAGACGCTGCTCGAGCCGGACATCAGGGAGCACGTGGTCGATCCGGAGCTGGCCGGCCTCGACATCGACACCAGCAGCTACCGGCTGCTGGTCAACCCGACCGGCCGGTTCGAGATCGGCGGTCCGATGGGCGACGCCGGCCTGACCGGTCGCAAGATCATCGTCGACTCGTACGGCGGTTACGCCCGGCACGGCGGCGGCGCGTTCTCCGGCAAGGACCCGTCGAAGGTCGACCGGTCGGCGGCGTACGCGATGCGCTGGGTGGCCAAGAACGTGGTCGCCGCGGGGCTGGCGTCCCAGTGCGAGGTGCAGGTGGCCTACGCGATCGGCAAGGCCGAGCCGGTGGGCCTGTTCGTGGAGACCTTCGGCACCGGCGCGGTCTCCGACGAGACCATCCAGCAGGCGATCACCCAGGTCTTCGACCTGCGGCCGGCGGCGATCATCCGCGACCTCGACCTGCTCCGGCCGATCTACTCGCAGACCTCGGCATACGGGCACTTCGGCCGGGAGCTGCCCGACTTCAGCTGGGAGCGCACCGACAAGGCCGACGAGCTGAAGTCGCTCGCGCTGGGCTGAGCGCCGCGCCCGATCCCGCCGACGTCCCCGGTCCGCCCCGCGCGGCACCGGGGACGCGGCGTCTTCCGGCACGGTCGGCGTCGTCTGGTAGACCACCGCCTGTGACGAAAGCCGGCCCACCCGCCGCGGCCAGTGCCGCCCGGGCCGAAGCGCCGGGGGAGGCCGCGCCCGAGCCGGCCGCGGAGACTGCGGGCGGCGCCGGCGCTGCGGCGGCGGGCGCGGCGGCCGGAGGTGCGGGAGCCGGCGGCGGAGACTGCGGGCGGCGCCGGCGCCGGGGCCGGCGGTGCGGGGCGGCGGGCGCGGCGGCCGGAGGTGCGGGAGCCGGCGGCGGTGGATCCGGTGGCGCGGGTGGCGGTCGACGTGCCGCTGGCGCACCTGGACCGGCCGTTCGACTACCTGGTGCCGGCCGGGCTGGCCGACTCGGTGCTCCCGGGCTCGCGGGTGCGGGTGCGGTTCGCCGGGCAGCTCGTCGACGCAGTCGTGCTGGAGCGGGTCGCGGCCAGCGAGCACGACGGCCGGCTGGCGTACGTGGAGCGGTCGGTGTCGGCGGAGCCGGTGCTGTCGCCCGCCGTCGCGACGCTGGCCAGGGCGGTGGCCGACCGGTGGGCCGGCTCGCTGACCGACGTGCTGCGGCTGGCGCTGCCGCCCCGGCACGCCCGGGTGGAGAAGGAGCCGCTGCCCGACCCGGTCCCACCACCGGCCACGCCTGCCGGCCCAGGCGGCTGGACCGCATACCGGGCCGGCGAGGCGTTCGTGCGCGGGGTGGCCGGTGGCCGGTCGCCGCGGGCGGTCTGGTCGACGCTGCCCGGCGACGACTGGCCGCGGCGCTACGCGGAGGCTGCGGCCGCGGCGCTGGGCGCCGGTCGCGGGGCACTGCTCGTCGTACCCGACCGCACCGACCTCGACCGGCTAGACGCCGCGCTGACCGCGGTGCTCGGCGCGGGCCGGCACGTCGCGCTGGCCGCCGACCTCGGTCCGGCCGAGCGCTACCGGCGCTGGCTGCGGGTCCGTCGCGGCGGGGTCGCGGCCGTCGCCGGCACCCGGGCGGCCGTCTTCGCCCCGGTCGCCGCGCTGGGCCTGGTCGCGATCTGGGACGACGGCGACGACCTGCACGCCGAGCCCCGCGCTCCGTACCCGCATGCCCGCGACGTGCTGCTGCTGCGCGCGCACCTGGAGGGCACCGCCGCGCTGCTGGGGGGGCACGCCCGCACGGCCGAGGCGCAGCAGTTGCTCGCCACCGGCTGGGCCCGGCCGATCACCGCCGATCGGGCGGCGGTACGGGCCGCGGCGCCGCGGGTGATCGCCTCCGGCGACGACGCCGAGCTGGCCCGGGACGCGGCCGCCCGCACCGCGCGGCTGCCCACGCTGGCCTGGCGGACCGCCGCGGACGCGCTCGCGGCCGGCGCGCCCGTGCTGGTCCAGGTGCCGCGGCGGGGCTACCTGCCGGCGCTGGCCTGCGCCCGCTGCCGCGCCCCGGCCCGGTGCGCGCACTGCTCCGGCCCGCTGGCCTCGACCTCGGGACATGCGGTGCCGGCCTGCCGGTGGTGCGGCCGGCCGGCCGCGTACTGGTCCTGCCCGGCCTGCGGGTCCGACCGGCTGCGCGCGGTTGTCGTCGGCGCCGGCCGCACGGCCGAGGAGCTCGGCCGGGCGTTCCCGGGCGTGCCGGTGCGGATCTCCGGCGGTGCGAGCGTGCTCACCGAGGTGACCGGCGAGCCGGCCCTGGACGTGGCCACCCCGGGTGCCGAGCCGAGGGCCGAGGGCGGCTACGGCGCGGCGCTGCTGCTCGACGGCTGGGCGCTGCTGAGCCGGCCGGACCTGCGGGCCGCCGAGGAGGCGGTGCGCCGGTGGGCCAACGCGGCCGCGCTGGTCCGGCCGGCCGGCGCCGGCGGTCGGGTGGTGGTCGGCGCCGACGCCGGCCTGGCCGCCGTGCAGGCGCTGGTGCGCTGGGATCCGGCCGGCTTCGCCGAGCGCGAGCTGGCCGAGCGGGCCGAGCTCGGGTTCCCGCCGGCGCGCCGGTTCGCCTCGCTCACCGGCGCCCCCGCCGCGGTCGCCGACCTGCTCGACGCCGCCCGGCTGCCGGCCTCGGCCGAGCCGCTCGGCCCGGTCCCGGCCGGCGACGGCGCCGAGCGCCTGCTGCTGCGGGTGCCGCGCGCGGACGGCGCCGCCCTCGCCGCCGCCCTGCACGCTGCCGGCGCGGTCCGCTCCGCCCGCAAGGCCCCCGACCCGGTGCGCGTCCAGCTCGACCCGCTCGAGCTGTTCTGACCGCCGCCGATCCTCGCCGTTGCGGGGAGTGTTCGAACGTGTTCGAACGTTACGTGAGTATGAAGGGCGACAAGGTGGAGATCGTCATCGACGCCGGTGGCGACACGAAGACGTACGAGGTCACGGCGACCAGGGCGGGCCGGCGGGTGGACATCCGCACCGGCCGCGGGCTGGTCGAGGTGACGGAGCTGACCCGCGGCGGCACCCCGGTGCGGACCGCGCGATTCATGGCCAGCCGCGTGCTGGCACTCGTCGAGCACCCGGCCAAGCGGCCCCGGCTCGCCGACGACGCCGACCCCGACTCGGAGGTGGTCCGGATCGCCGGCTAAGTAGAGTGGCGGGGTTACCCGCCCCGCCCCGCCCCGCGAGACCTGGAGAGCCGACCGTGGCCGTACGGCCGATCCGACTGTTCGGCGATCCGGTGCTGCGCACCCCCGCCGAACCGGTGGTCGACTTCGACAAGGAGCTGCGCACCCTCGTCGACGACCTGTTCGAGACGATGCTCGACGCACCGGGCCGGGGCCTGGCAGCGCCGCAGATCGGCGTCGGGCTGCGGGTGTTCACCTACCACGTCGACGCCGACGAGCACGGCCACCTGATCAACCCCACGCTGAGCTTCCCGGACGACGAGGAGCAGCTCGGTGAGGAGGGCTGCCTGTCGATCCCCGGCCTGTCCTGGGACTGCCGGCGCCACCGGAACGTCGTCGCCCGCGGGTTCGACCTGCACGGCGAGCCGGTCACGCTGACCGGCTCGGACCTGCTGGCCCGGTGCCTCCAGCACGAGACCGACCACCTCGACGGGATCCTGTTCGTCGACCGGCTCGACCCGGAGACCCGCCGCCGGGCGCTGTCCGAGATCCGCGAGGCTCCGTGGGCGGGCACCGTGCGAGTGAGCCCGCACCCGACCTACGGGCGGGCGCTCTGAAGGTCGTCTTCGCCGGTACCCCAGCCGTCGCGCTCCCGTCGCTGCGCGCGCTGCTGGAGTCCAGGCACGAGGTGGCCGCGGTGGTGACGCGGCCGGACGCGCCGGCCGGGCGGGGCCGGCACGAGCGGCGCTCGCCGGTCGCGGTGCTCGCCGCGGAGGCGGGCATCCCGGTGCTCGCACCGGTCCGGCCCCGGGAGCCCGACTTCCTGGCCGCGCTCGCCGCGCTGGCGCCCGACTGCTGCCCGGTGGTGGCCTACGGGGCGCTGGTGCCGCGGGCCGCGCTCGACATCCCCCGGCACGGCTGGGTCAACCTGCACTTCTCGCTGCTGCCGGCCTGGCGCGGTGCGGCGCCGGTGCAGGCCGCGGTGCTGCACGGCGACGAGGTCACCGGGGCCTCGACCTTCCAGATCGAGGAAGGGCTCGACACCGGGCCGGTGTACGGCGTGGTCACCGAGGCGATCCGGCCCCGGGACACCGCCGGCGACCTGCTCGACCGGCTCAGCCGCAGCGGCGCCGGGCTGCTGGTCAGCACGCTCGACGGGATCGAGGACGGCACGCTCGTCGCGGTGCCGCAACCCGCCGACGGGGTCTCGATGGCGCCCAAGGTGACGGTCGAGGTCGCGGCGGTGCACTGGTCGGCGCCGGCGATCCGGGTCGACCGGCTGGTCCGGGCGTGCACGCCGGCGCCGGGCGCCTGGACCACCTACGGGCCGGACCGGCTCAAGCTCGGCCCGGTGCTGCCGGTGCCGGACGGGCCGGCGCTGGGGCCGGGGGAGCTGCTGGTCGGGAAGCGGCGGGTGCTGGTCGGCACCGGGACGCATCCGGTCGAGCTCGGCGACGTACAGGCGCCGGGCAAGCGGCCGATGCCGGCGCCCGACTGGGCCCGCGGCGCCCGTCCCGCCGCCGGCAGCCGCCTCGGCACCCCCGGCGGCCCCGCATGAGCCGTGTCGCCGCACCACCGGATGCCCGGGTCGGGGTGGCAGCGTGAGCGGGCGGCCGCCGGCGCGGCGGCGCGGTGAGCCCGCGGGGCGGCGCCCCGGACCGGCCCGGCCGGCGCCGCGGCGGGAGGCCGACCCGGCCCGGCGGGTGGCCTACGACCTGCTGCGCGCCGTCGACGAGCGGGACGCGTACGCGAACCTGACCCTGCCGGCGTTGCTGCGCGAGCGCGGGCTGACCGGCCGGGACGCGGCGTTCGCGACCGAGCTCGGCTACGGGACGCTGCGGGCCGCCGGTGCGCTGGACGAGTTCCTGGCCCGGTGTGCCGACCGCCCGGTCGGGGCGATGGACCCGGCCGCGCGGGCGGCGCTGCGGCTGGGCGCGTACCAGCTGCTGCGCACCCGGGTGCCGCCGCACGCCGCCGTCTCGGCCACCGTGGACCTGGCGCCGCGCCGCGCGGCCGGCTTCGTCAACGCGGTGCTGCGCCGGCTGGCCCGGCAGGACTGGGACGCGTGGGTGGCCGAGGTCGCTCCTCCGGACGAGCTCGGCCGGCTGGCGCTGCGGCACGCGCACCCGCGCTGGATCGCGGCCGCGTTCGCCGACGCGCTCGGCGGCGACCTCGGCGAGACCGACGCCGCGCTGGCGGCCGACGACGCGCGGCCGCAGACGCACCTGGTGGCCCGGCCGGGGCGGATCGACCGGGACCGACTGGCCGAGCGGGCCGGCGGCGAGCCCGGGCCCTGGTCGCCGTACGCGGTGCGGCTCCCGTCCGGCGGCGATCCCGGCGCGCTGGCCGCGGTCCGGGACGGGCGGGCCGGCGTGCAGGACGAGGGCAGCCAGCTGTGCGCGCTGGCGCTCGCCCGCGTCCCGCTGGACGGCCCGGACACCCGGTGGCTCGACCTCTGCGCCGGCCCCGGTGGCAAGTCCGCCCTGCTCGGCTCCGTCGCCGCCCTCCGCGCCCGCAGCGGCCCGGACGCCGGCCCCGCGCCGGCCACGCGGGTGGTGGCCGTCGAGCTGGCGGAGCACCGGGCCCGGCTGGTGGCGGCGACGACCGCGGGGCTGCCGGTGGACGTGGTGCGCGCGGACGGAATCGTGCCGCCGTGGCGACCGGGCTGGGCCGACCGGGTCCTCGTCGACGCGCCGTGCACCGGGCTCGGCGCCCTGCGCCGCCGGCCCGAGGCCCGCTGGCGGCGCAGCCCGGACGACCTGGCCGCGCTGACCCGCACCCAGCGCGCCCTGCTCCGCCGCGGCATCGAGGCGACCCGCCCGGGCGGCGTGATCGCGTACGTCGTCTGCTCGCCGCACCTGGCCGAGACCCGCGACGCGGTCGACGAGGTCCTCACCGACGGCACCGCCGACCTGCTCGACGCGGGCCCCTACTTCCCGGCCGACGGCCCGACCGTCCAGCTCTGGCCGCACCGGCACGGCACCGACGCGATGTTCTGCGCCCTGCTCCGGCGCCGATAGGCTGACGCGGTGCAGCCCCGGATCGCCCCGAGCCTCCTGTCGGCCGACTTCGCCCGGCTCGCCGAGGCCGCGGCCGCCGTGCCCGGCTCGGACTGGCTGCACGTCGACGTCATGGACAACCACTTCGTGCCGAACCTGACGATCGGACTGCCGGTCGTGCAGGCGCTGCGGGCGTCCACCGACCTCCCGCTCGACTGCCACCTGATGATCGACGACCCGGACAAGTGGGCCCCGCCGTACGCGGAGGAGGCCGGCGCGCACAACGTCACCGTGCACGCCGAGGCCGCGGCCGACCCGGTGATGATCGCCCGCGACCTGCGCGCCGCCGGCGCCCTGGCCGGCCTGGCGATCAAGCCCGGCACCCCGCTGGAGCCCTACCTCGAACTGCTGCGCGGCTACGACACCCTGCTGGTGATGACCGTCGAGCCCGGCTTCGGCGGCCAGGAGTTCATCGCCGACGTGCTGCCGAAGGTCCGCGAGGCCCGCCGGCGGGTCGAGTCCGGCCACCTCACGCTGGCGATCGAGGTCGACGGCGGGATCAACGCGGACACCATCGTGGCCGCCGCGGAGGCCGGCGCGGACGTCTTCGTCGCCGGCTCGGCGGTCTACCACGCCGACGACCCGGACCGTGCGGTCGGCGAGCTACGCGAGCTGGCCCGGAAGGCGTCCTGAGTGTTCACCGGCATCGTCGAGGAGCTCGGGGAGATCGTCGCGCGAGAACCCGGCGAGGTGACCCGGCTGACCATCCGCGGCCCGCTGGTGACCAGCGACGCCCGGGAGGGCGACTCGATCGCGGTCAACGGCGTCTGCCTGACCGTGACCGGAGTGAGCAACGACACGTTCACCGTCGACGTGGTCGCCGAGACCCTCGCCCGCACCTCGCTTGGCCGGGCGACCGTGGTCAACCTGGAGCGGGCGGCCACCCCGGCGACCCGGCTCGGCGGCCACCTCGTGCAGGGCCACGTGGACGGCGTCGGCACCCTGCTCGACCGCGGCGAGGACGCGGTCGTCCGCATCGGCATTCCCGTTGAGCTGGCCCGATACCTGGTCGAGAAGGGCTCGGTCACGGTCGACGGGATCAGCCTCACGGTGGTGGACGCGGCGGCCGACTCGTTCACCGTCGCGCTGATCCCGACCACCCTGGCCCGCACCACGCTCGGCAGCACCGCGGTCGGCGACCCGGTCAACCTCGAGGTCGACGTGATCGCGAAGTACGTCGAGCGTGTGTTGATGTCCAGCGGGTAACGTCGAGCTGTGACCGGGCAGTTCGGCAGCATCGACCGGGCTGTCGCCGACGTCGCCGCCGGCCGCCCGGTGGTGGTGGTCGACGACGCGGACCGGGAGAACGAGGGCGACCTCGTGATCGCCGCGGAGTTGGCGACCCCCGAGCTGATCGGCTTCTTCGTCCGGTGGACCAGCGGGGTTCTGTGCGTGCCGCTGACCGGCGCCGACTGCGACCGGCTGGCATTGCCGCCGATGCACCACACCAACGAAGACCGCAAGCAGACCGCCTACACGGTCTCCGCCGACGCGCGGGCCGGCGTGACCACCGGGATCTCGGCCGCCGAGCGGGCCCGCACGATCCGGCTGCTGGCCGACCCGGAGGCGAAGGCCGAGGACCTGACCAGGCCCGGGCACGTGTTCCCGCTGCGGGCGAAGGAAGGCGGCGTGCTGCGCCGCCCCGGCCACACCGAGGCCGCGGTCGACCTGGCCCGGCTCGCCGGCCTGCGCCCGGCCGCGGCGATCGGCGAGCTGGTCAACGACGACGGCAGCATGCGACGGCTGCCGGAGCTGGAGGAGTTCGCCGCCGCGCACGGGCTGACCCTGATCTCGATCGCCGACCTCGTCGCGCACCGGATGCGCACCGAGCGGCAGGTGCACCGGGTCGCCGAGGCGAGGCTGCCGACCCGGCACGCCGAGTTCACCGCGATGGGATACGACTGCGACCTGGACGACACCGAGCACGTCGCGCTGGTCCTCGGCGACCTCGGCGACGGCGAGGACGTGCTGGTCCGGGTGCACTCGGAGTGCCTGACCGGGGACGTGTTCGGCTCCCAGCGGTGCGACTGCGGGCCGCAGCTGGATGCGTCGCTGGCCGCGGTCGCGGCCGAGGGGCGGGGGGTCGTGCTCTACATGCGCGGGCACGAGGGCCGCGGGATCGGCCTGCTGCACAAGCTGCAGGCCTACCAGCTGCAGGACCTCGGTGCCGACACGGTCGACGCGAACCTGCGCCTCGGGCTGCCGGCCGACGCCCGCGACTACGGCACCGGCGCGCAGATCCTCGTCGACCTCGGCGTGCGGACCATGCGGCTGCTGACCAACAACCCGGCCAAGCGGGCCGGCCTGGAGGGCTACGGGCTGCGCATCCTCGGCCGGGTGCCGCTGCCGGTGCACCAGACCCGGGACAACACGGCCTACCTGCTGACCAAGCGCGACCGGATGGGCCACGACCTGCCCGGGCTGATCGAGCGGGGAGCCCGGTGAGCCGAGGCGAACGGAGGCCGCCTCCGTGAGCGGAGAGGGCCGGCCCGGGGACTCGGTCGTCGCCGCCGCCGGGCTCCGGCTCGGCATCGTCTGCACCCGGTGGAACGGCCAGGTCGTCGGCATGATGCTGGAGCGCGCGCTGCTGGCCGCGGAGAAGTGCGGGGTCACCGACCCGACGGTGGTGCAGGTCGCCGGCGCGCTGGAGCTGCCGGTCGCCGCGCAGGAGCTGGCCCGGCGGTGCGACGCAGTGGTCGCGCTGGGCGCGGTGATCCGCGGCGGCACGCCGCACTTCGACCACGTCTGCCGCGCCGCCGTCGACGGGCTGGCCCGGGTCGCCCTGGACGAGCGGACGCCGGTCGGCAACGGCGTGCTCACCTGCGACACGCTGGAGCAGGCACTGCAGCGTTCCGGCGCCGCGGGCAGCACGGAGGACAAGGGCTACGAGGCGACGCTGGCGGCGCTGGACGCGGCGCTGGTGCTGAACGGCCTGCGACATAGGCCGGGCCGCCCTCCGCTCTGAGTCCACCCCTGACATCCCTGGAGATCCGGTGCTCTCGCTCGTGCTGCCCAAGGGCTCGCTGGAGAAGGCGACCCTCGACCTGTTCGACGCCGCCGACCTCGCCGTCCGGCGCGGGTCCGACCGCGACTACCACGCCTCGATCGACTTCCCCGGCATCGAGCGGGTGCGGTTCCTGCGCCCGCAGGAGATCCCGGAGTACGTCGAGGAGGGCCTGTTCGACCTCGGCATCACCGGCCGGGACTGGATCACCGAGACCGACTCGGACGTCGTCTCCCTCGGCGAGCTGCAGTACTCGAAGGCCACCAGCAACCCGGTCCGGGTGGTGCTGGCGATTCCCCGGGACGCGCCCTGGCAGAGCGCGGCCGACCTGCCGGAGGGGATCCGGATCTCCACCGAGTTCCCCAACCTGACCCGTCGTTACCTGGACCGGCACGGGGTCAAGGCGGTCGTCGTGCCCTCGTACGGGGCGACGGAGGCGAAGGTGCCCGACATCGTCGACGCGATCGTCGACCTGACCGAGACCGGCTCGTCGCTGCGCAAGAACGGGCTACGGATCCTCGACACGCTGCTCAGCTCGTACACGGAGCTGGTCGCCAACCGGGCCGCGGCCGACGACCCGGCCAAGCGGGCCGTGATGGACGATGTCGCGCTGCTGCTGTCCGGCGCGATCCGGGCCCGCGGGCAGGTGCTGGTGAAGCTCAACGTGGCCGCCGACCGGCTGGACGACGTGCTGGCCGTGCTGCCGGCGATGTCCTCGCCGACGGTGACGGCGCTCGCCTCCGGCGACATGCGGGCGGTCGAGTCGGTGGTGCCCAAGCGTGGCGTGAACACGCTGATCCCGGCGCTGCGCTCGGCCGGCGCCCGGGACATCCTCGAGCTGCCCATCTCCAAGATCGTCGAGTGAGCGGACCGGGGAGCGACCCGGACGGCGGAACCCACCACCCGCGTGCCGTGAGCCTGCTCGCCCGTACCGGGCCGGCGGCCGGGGTCGCGTTCGTCGGCGGCGCGCTGTTCGGGTTGCAGACCCGGGTCAACGGGGAGCTCGCCGAGCGGGCCGGCTCGCCGCTGTGGGCGGCGCTGGTCTCGTTCGGCTCCGGGCTGGTCGTGCTGCTGGCGGTGGTGGCCGCGGTGCCGCGGCTGCGGCGGGCGGCGGCCAGGGCCACCCGCAACCGGCTGCCCTGGTGGACCTACCTCGGCGGCCTGGCCGGCGGCACGGTGGTCGCGCTCTCCTCGGTGGCGGTGCCCCTGGTCGGGGTCGCCACGTTCACCGTGGGGATCGTCGCCGGCCAGGCCGTCGGCGGGCTGGCGGTGGACCGGATCGGGCTCGGCCCCGGTGGGTCGCAGCCGCTGTCGGGGTGGCGGATCGCCGGCGCCGCGGTTGCGATCGTCGCGGTGGCGATTCTGCGGCTCGGGCACGGCCGGGAGGCTGCGGTCAGCGGCGGCGTGCTGCTCGGGCTGCTGGTCGCGGCCGCGGTCGGCGGCGCGATGGCCTCGGCCCAGCAGGCGCTCAACGGCCGGGTGCAGCGGGCCACCGGCGAGGGGCTGCTCGCCGCCACGGTGAACTTCTCCGTCGGCATGGCGCTGCTGGTGCCCGCGTTCGCCATCGCCGCCGGCGCCGGCCACGGCCCGGGCACGCCGTGGCCCCCGGCGCTGTGGCTGTACGCCGGGGGCGTGCTGGGCATCGCGTACATCGCGTCGAGCATCTGGACGGTCGGCACGCTCGGGGTGTTGCGGCTCGGCCTGCTGCTCGTCGCCGGGCAGCTGGCCGGCGGGGTGGTCATCGACCTGGTCAGCCCCGGGCGGACGGGTCCGCCCGGGGCCGCCACCTACGCGGCGGTCGTGCTCACGCTGGCCGCGGTGCTGGTCGCCGGTCGCGGTCAGAGCAGGTCGCGCCGGACCACCAGCGCCAGCGCCACGGCCACGAAGATCACCAGGTAGCCGGCCGTCAGCCCGGCCGCGGCCGGCCCGGACAGCACGTGCAGCACGCCCGGGGCCCCGCCGTCGGCGACGTCGGCACCGCCGAGGGCGCCGGCCACCGAGCCGGCCGCCGAGCCGGGCATCCGGTTCGTGATGCCCTCGATCGCCGGCAGGGCGTTCGCGACACCGCGCAGCAGGTTCTCCACCACCAGCGACCAGACCAGGCCGAGCCCGACCGCCAGCGCCGGCCCGCGGGCCAGCACGCCGAGCAGCACGCCGCCGGCGCCCCACATGCCGAGGATCAGCACGCCGCCGCCGTACGAGGTGGCCAGCGCTCCGATCGCCGGCAGCGCCGCCGAACCGCCCTCGACGGCCGCGACCAGCGCGGAGAGCCCGAGGTCGAGCCCGACCGTGACCAGCACCAGACCGCCCACCAGCACCAGCAGCGCGAGCAGCGTGCCGCCGAACGAGGCCGCCCTGGACGGGCCCTGGGTGTAGACGGTCTTCCAGGTGCCCCAGCCGTAGCCGCTGCCCACGGCGAGCGCGCCGAGGATCATCACGATCGCGCCGCCGAACATCGGCATGCCGTCGGCGAACCGGTCCGGGATCGCCGCCGGCAGCAGGCTGCTGAGCTGCACCCCCGCGTCCGCCGGCCCGGTCGTCTCGCCGGTGCGGTAGCTGATCCAGTCGAAGACGTAGCCGAACAGGGCGTTGAGCAACAGCCAGACGCCGGCGAGCACCCAGGTGGCCGGCCAGCGCAGGATCCGGCGCAGCTCGGCCCTGGTGGCGTCCACCAGGGGCAGGGATCGGGTCCGGGCGGGCGCCGCGGTCGCGGTCGCCTCCACCAGCGCGGTCATGCCGGCACCTCCTCGGGAACGGTACGGGTCAGGTCGAAGAAGACGTCCTCGAGCGAGCGCTCGACCGGGGTCAGCTCGGTGATGTCGACACCGGCGCCGACCAGCGCGCGGGCCAGCTCGGGCGCCTGCGCGGCCGGGCCGGACACCCGCAGCGCCGCGCCGTCGACCTCGACCGCGTCGTCGCCGGCGACGGTCATCGCGACGGCCAGCGCGCGGTCGACAGGCTCGGCGACCAGCCGGATCCCGGTCGCGCCGCGCAGGTCGGTCACGGTCGACTCGACCAGCAGCCGGCCGCCGGAGATGATCCCGACCCGGTCGCAGATCTCCTGCACCTCGGCCAGCAGGTGGCTGGACAGCAGCACGGTCTGCCCACCGGCGGCCACGTCGACCAGCAGCGCCCGCATGTCGGCCATGCCGGCCGGGTCGAGGCCGTTGGTCGGCTCGTCGAGCACCAGCAGGTCGGGCTCGCCGAGCAGCGCCGCGGCCACGCCGAGCCGCTGCTTCATGCCGAGCGAGTAGGTCTTGAACCGGTCGCCGGCCCGCTCGGCCAGGTCGACCCGCTCCAGCACCCGGTCGACCTCCCGGTCGCCGAGGCCGCGGTAGCGGGCCAGCACCCGCAGGTTCTCCCGGCCGGACAGATACGGGTAGAAGCCCGGTCCCTCGACCAGCGAGCCGGTCCTGGCCACCGCCACCGGATCGCCCGGCGGGAGGCCGTGCACCGTGGCCAGGCCGGAGGTGGGCCGCACCAGGCCGAGCAGCATCCGCAGCGTCGTGGTCTTCCCGGCGCCGTTCGGGCCGAGGAAGCCGTACACCTCGCCGCGGCGGACGGTCAGGTCCACCGCGTCGACCGCGGTGCGCGGGCCGAAGGTCTTGGTGAGCCGTTGCGTGCTCACGATCGTCGCGTCCATACCGTCGATCGTTCGCCGCCGCGCCCGTCCGGTCGTCGGTCCCTCGACGGCTTCCGGGTACGCAGATCCGCGTATCCGCGCTGCCGCCGGGCGTGGACGCGCCGCGCGATCGGGAGTCCTATGGTCGGCACGTGGACGCCGCCCGGACCGGCTGGCGCCGCCTGTGGATCCTCGTCCCGGCGGTGCCGCTGCTCGTCGTCTGCCTGGGCGGCACCCACCCGGCCGGAGCGAACCAGGACAACCCCCCGGACGCGCTGGGCTACGTGCTGGTCTCCATCGCCGCGGTCAGCCTGCTGCTGCGCCGGCGCGCCCCGCTGGCCGGCATCTCCGTCGCCGCGATCGCCACCGGGGTCTACTTCGGCACCGGCGAGCCGTACGGGCCGATCCTGTTCGTCGGGCCGGTCTGGGCCTGGTGCCTGGCCGCGAGCATGCCGCTGCGCCGGGCGGTGCCGTGGCTGGTCGGCTTCCTGGTCGCCCTGCTCGCGGGGGCCGGCCCCGAGCACGTGCACCGCAACGGCTGGGCCGCGCTGCTGGTGTGGGGCGCGGCCATGGTCGCCGCCGTCGCCGCCGGAGCCGCGGTCGGGTTCGCGCTGGCCGCCCGGGCGCGCTCGGAGGAGGCCGCGCGGGCCGAGATCGCCCGGCGCGCCGTGAGCGAGGAGCGGCTGGCGATGGCCCAGGACGTGCACGACGGCGTCGGGCACAGCCTCGCGGTCATCGCCATGCAGGCGGGGGTCGCCGCGCACGTGCTCGACCGCGACCCGGCCCGGGCCCGCGAGCTGATGGCGACCGTCGCCACGACCAGCCGGGAGGCGCTCGACGGGCTGCGCGCCGACCTGGAACGGATGCGCTCGCCGGCCGAGGAGGCCGCCCGCCGGCCCGCGCCGGGACTGGCCGACCTGCCGCTGCTGCTGGACCGGATGCGCGACGGCGGGCTGCGGCTGTCGGTGACGCTGCCCGCCGACGACGCGGTCCCCCCGGACGTCGGCGCCGTCGCGTACCGGATCGTGCAGGAGTCGCTGACCAACGTGCTGCGGCACGCGGGCACCAGCGAGGCGTCGGTGCGGGTGTCGGTGGACGGAGCGGTGCACGTCGAGGTGGCCGACCGGGGGAACGGGCCGGCCGGTGGCGACGGTGGCAGCGGCATCGCCGGCATGCGCCGGCGGGCCGAGTCGGTCGGCGGGCAGCTGTCCGCCGGACCACGGGAGGGCGGAGGATTCCTGGTGCGGGCGGAGTTGCCGGCGTGACCCCGATCCGGGTCGTCGTGGTCGACGACCAGGCGCTGGTCCGGATGGGCCTGCGCGCGCTGCTGGAGACCGAGCCGGACACCGACCTGGTCGGCGAGGCCGAGGACGGCAGGTCCGGGCTGACCGAGATCCGCCGTACCGTCCCGGACGTCGTGCTGATGGATGTGCGGATGCCGGTGCTCGACGGGCTGTCCGCGCTGCGGGAGATCACCGCCGACCCGCGGCTGACCAAGGTCAAGGTCATCGTGCTGACCACGTTCGAGCTGGACGAGTACGTCTTCGAGGCGCTCGCCGGCGGGGCGAGCGGGTTCGTGCTCAAGGACGCCGACCCGGGCGAGCTGCTGCAGGCGGTGCGGGTGGTGGCCGACGGCGGGTCGCTGCTCTCGCCGAGCGTGACCCGGCGGGTGATCTCGGAGTTCGCCAGCGGACGGCGGGCGGCGCCGCACCCGCGGATCAAGGAGCTGACCGACCGGGAGCGGGAGATGGTCGGCTGGGTGGCGACCGGGCGGTCCAACGACGAGATCGCCGAGGCGCTGGTGGTCAGTCCGGCGACGGTACGCACGCACGTGAGCCGGGCGATGCTCAAGCTCGGCGCCCGGGACCGGGCCCAGCTGGTGGTCTTCGCCATCGAGTCCGGGCTGCAGGCCGACCCGTCCTGACCCCGCCGGCTCGGTCCCGCTCGCGAGGGGCACCATGGAACGCGTGGCGGACGCACCGGACGACCGGAACCCCGGACGCGACGACGCCCCGCACCCCGGCCCCGCCGGCGCGGCTCCGGCGGACCACGCCCACGCGGTCGACTCGTCCGGCGCTCCCGGGCCGGACCGGCGTGCGGCCGGGCGCGGCCGCGACGGGGATCCGGACGGGGACGTGGTGCGGGCGCGGCCGGTGCGGTTGCGCCGGGTCGCGTTCACCACCTCGGCCGTCGTGGTGGTGCTGTTCGTGCTGCTCGCGGTGCTGCTCCGGCGCAGCAGCAGCGAAGGCGTCGAGTTCGGCCCCGGCGACCAGGTCGCGATGGTGCTGCTCGGCGTCCTGGTCGCGGCCGGCGTGCTGGTGCTGGCCCGGCCGTCCGTGGTCGCCGACCTGCGCGGTGTACGGGTGCAGAACCTCTTCACCACGAAGGACGTGCCCTGGGAGGTCGTCCGGGCCGTCTCGTTCCGGGACGGCACCCCGTGGGCGATGCTCGACCTCGCCGACGACGACCAGATCGCGCTGCTCGCGGTGCAGGCGGCCGACGGCCCGCGCGCGGTCACGACCGTCCGGGCCCTGCGCGCGCTGCACGCCCGGCACGCCGCCGGGGAAGGCAGCCGGACCTCCACGCGTTGACATGGGGTAACCTGAACGGGACGACCAGCCTCTGCCCGGTGCAGAGGTGTGCAAGCGGAGCTCACGCTCCCACCCGAGCCGCCGGGAGGCAGCCGGGTCCGGTCCTGTCGCAGCGCCCCAGGCGCGGCGGCGGTGGAGGCGTATCCGCCTCGCGACCGGTCGAGCGTGGCCTTCGTGAGCACCGTCCCTGACTGCTCACCGAGGAGGCCCCATCAGTACTGAGCCCCGCATCAACGACCGGATCCGCGTCCCCGAAGTGCGGCTTGTCGGTCCAGAGGGGGAGCAGGTCGGCATCGTGCGCATCGAGGATGCGCTCCGGCTGGCCCAGGAGGCAGAGCTCGACCTTGTCGAGGTTGCTCCGATGGCCCGGCCGCCGGTCGCCAAGCTCATGGACTACGGCAAGTTCAAGTACGAGAGCGCGCAGAAGGCGCGTGAGGCCCGCCGCAACCAGGCGCTCACCGTCATCAAGGAGATGAAGCTCCGGCCGAAGATCGACCCGCACGACTACTCGACCAAGAAGGGTCACGTCGAGCGGTTCCTGCGTCAGGGCGACAAGGTCAAGGTCACCATCATGTTCCGCGGTCGCGAGCAGTCCCGGCCGGAGCTCGGCTTCCGGTTGCTGCAGCGGCTGGCGGACGACATCCAGGAGCTCGGCTTCGTGGAGTCGTCGCCGAAGCAGGACGGTCGCAACATGGTGATGGTCGTGGCACCGCACAAGAACGCCAAGATCGTGCGCGCTTCGCGCGAGCCGTCGCCCCAGCCCGAGACCGCCGGCTGACCCGATCCCGAGTCGGCCGACACCTGACGCGTCCCGGCGCGTCCCTGCGAGGAGAACCCCTTCACCATGCCGAAGAACAAGACGCACAGCGGCACCGCCAAGCGTGTCCGGGTGACCGGCGGCGGCAAGCTGCTGCGCCAGCACACCAACCGCCGCCACCAGCTCGAGCACAAGCCGAGCACCCGCACCCGGCGGCTGGCCGGCACGACGGAGATCGCGCCCGCGGACGTCAAGCGCGTACGCAGGCTGCTCGGTCGCTGACCGTCCTGACCACCTTCGCCACCCCGTGACCCGGGGCGGCGCCCGACGACGAGGAATCACCAGTGGCACGCGTGAAGCGGGCAATCAACGCCCAGAAGAAGCGGCGGACGACGCTGGAGGCGGCCAGCGGCTACCGCGGGCAGCGCTCCCGGCTCTACCGGAAGGCCAAGGAGCAGCTGCTGCACTCCGGCAACTACGCCTTCCGCGACCGGCGGGCCCGTAAGGGCGACTTCCGCCAGCTGTGGATCACCCGGATCAACGCCGCGGCCCGGGCGAACGGGATGACGTACAACCGGTTCGTGCAGGGGCTCAAGGCCGCCGGGGTCGAGGTCGACCGGAAGGTGCTCGCCGACCTGGCGGTCACCGACCCGACCGCGTTCGCCGCGCTCGTGCGCACCGCGCGGGCGGCGCTGCCGGCCGGCGAGTCCGCCGCCTGAGCTTGCGGTTCACCTCCGACGCCGCGCCAGCCCTCCGGGGCCGGCGCGGCGTCGCGCTTTCCGTGCGGCCCACCGGGCAGCCGCCCTCGCCGTCCGTCCGGGGCCGGCGCGGCGTCGCGCTTTCCGTGCGGCCCACCGGGCAGCCGCCCTCGCCGTCCGTCCGGGGCCGGCGCGGCGTCGCGCTTTCCGTGCGGCCCACCGGGGAGCGGCCCCGGCCGTCCGGCCGGGCTCCGGCCGTGGCGCCGCCGAGCACCAGGGGTGGGTGAGGTGTTCACCGAGCGGACGCCGCGGGTCGTCGCGGCCCGGAAGCTGACCCGCCGGGCCGGGCGGGACGCGGCCGGCCAGTTCCTGGCCGAGGGGCCGCAGGCGGTCCGGGAGGCGCTCGCCCACGACCCGCCGCCGGTCGAGCTGTTCGTCACCGAGGCGGCCGCGGACCGGCACCCCGAGCTGGTCGAGCGGGCGCACGCCGCCGGCGTGCCGGTCTCCGCCGTCACCGCCCGGGCCGCGGCCGCGCTGTCGGAGACCGCCACGCCGCAGGGCATCGTCGCGGTCTGCCCGGCGCTCGACGTTCCGCTGGCCACCGCGCTGGCCGGCACCCCGCGGCTGGTCGCCGTGCTCGCCGACATCCGCGACCCCGGCAATGCCGGCACCGTGCTGCGCAGCGCCGACGCCGCCGGCGCCGACGCGGTCGTGCTGGCCGGCGACAGCGTCGACCCGTACAACGGCAAGACCGTACGGGCCAGCGCCGGCTCGCTGTTCCACCTGCCGGTCGTCCGCGGCGCCCCGCTGCCCGGGGCGCTCGCCGCCGCCCGCGCCGGCGGCCTGGTCGTGCTGGCTGCGGACGGTGCCGGCGAGCGCGAGCTGACCGGCCTGCCGGAGCTCGCCGGCCCGGCCGCCTGGCTGTTCGGGAACGAGGCCTGGGGCCTGCCGGCGGAGGTGGGTGCGCTGGCCGACGTCAGGGTCCGGATCCCGATCTCGCCCCGAGCAGAAAGTCTGAACCTTGCCGCAGCCGCCGCCGTGTGCCTGTTCGCGTCGGCGACCACCCAGGGACTCCTTGGTGGCGCGGTCTCGGGCCGGCGTGCTATGCCCTAGGTCCTCAAGGGCATGAGGGGGGAGCCCTGCTGGACACCGACGACGAACTGCCCGACGAACTGCCCGACGGCCTGCTCGTGGCCGGCCCGGACGGCCGGGTCACCGTGCTGAACCGTGCCGCCCGCCGGTTGCTGGGCACGACCGGCGACCCACTCGGGCGGGACTACCGCGAGGTGCTGCCGCTGGTCGACTCGGCCGGCACGGACTGGTGGAGCGTCGTCTCGCCGTACCGGGGGCTGGCCAACCGGACCGGCCACCCCGAGCGGCAGCTGGAGCTGCGCGGCTCGGGCCGGGAGTTCCTGGTCACCGCCCGGTACGTGCGGGGCCGGCCGGGCGGCCCGGTGCAGCGGCTGGTCGTCGCGTTCCGGGACACCAGGGCCCGCCGGCGCGCCGACCGGGACCAGGCCGACCTCGTCTCCACCGTCGCGCACGAGATCCGGTCACCGCTGACCACGGTGAAAGGCTTCACCTCGACCCTGATCGCCAAGTGGGACCGGCTGACCGACCCGCAGAAGCGCACCATGCTGGCCGCGGTCAACGCCGACGCCGACCGCGTGGTCCGGCTGCTGTCCGAGCTGCTCGACGTGTCCCGGATCGATGCCGGCCGGCTGCGGCTGCGCCCACAGCTGGTCGACGTGCCGCAGATCGTCCGCCGCGTCGTCGGCGGGCGGGTGGCGGCCGGCGACCCGCCGGACCGCTTCCTGATGCTGGCCGCCGGCGATCTGCCGGAGACCTGGCTCGACCCGGACCGGGTCACCCAGATCGTGTCCAACCTGGTCGAGAACGGGATCCGGCACGGCGCCGGGACCGTCACGGTCGAGACCGTCAGGGCGAAGACCGCCTCCGGCGCGGATGCGATCGAGCTGACCGTGACGGACGAGGGCGCCGGCATCGACGAGATCAGCCGGCCGCGGATCTTCTCCCGGTTCTGGCGGCAGGGGCAGGCCGGCGGCACCGGGCTCGGCCTGTTCATCGTCAAGGGGATGGTCGAGGCGCACCACGGCGAGATCGGCGTCGACGAGGCACCCGGTGGCGGCGCCCGGTTCCGGGTGCTGCTGCCGGCCGGCGCCCCGCCGTACGAGACCGAGTAGGGGCGTCCCAAGGATCCCGGTGGATGCGGACCGCGTCCGACGGCGTCCGCGATGGCGGACAACGGCCGCTACCGGGGGTTGTGCGTCGTCCGGCGTGGATCTCGCCGAGGTTGGCTACGGGCCGCGCGGGCGCCGGACCGCGCCGCCGAAGACCCGCGAGCGGCCCAACCCGGTCGGGGCGGGCCGGGGTCGCTCACTACACTTTTGGCGTGTCCGAAGGAGATCCCGCCGCCGGGCTTGCGGCCGAGGCCCTCGATTCCGCCGTCCGCTCGGCGGAGAAGGCCTTTGCCGAGGCCGCGGACCTGGACGCGCTGTCCCGGGCCAAGCCGGCGCACCTCGGCGACCGGTCGCCGCTGCGGCTGGCGCGCCGGGGCATCGGGGCTCTGCCGGGGTCGGAGCGGGGTGCGGCGGGCCGCCGCCTCAACGAGGCGCTGTCCGCCGCCCAGGCAGCCTACGACGGCAGGCTGGCGGCGCTGACGGCCGAGCGGGACGCCCGGGTGCTGGCCGAGGAGAGCGTCGACGTCACGCTGCCGTGGGACCGCCGCCCGCGGGGCGCCCGCCACCCGCTGACCAGCCTGGCCGACCGGATCGCCGACGTGTTCGTCGCGATGGGCTACGAGGTGGCCGAGGGTCCCGAGGTCGAGTCCGAGTGGTTCAACTTCGACGCGCTCAACTTCGGCAAGGACCACCCGGCCCGGGCCGCGATGGACACGTTCTACCTCGACGGCGACCCCGGCCTGCTGCTGCGCACCCACACGTCGCCGGTGCAGGCCAGGGTGCTGCTCGAGCGCACCCCGCCGGTATACGTCGTCGTGCCCGGCAAGACCTACCGGACCGACGAGGTCGACGCGACCCACAGCCCGGTCTTCCACCAGGTCGAGGGCCTCGCGGTGGCCGAGGGCATCACGATGGCCCACCTGCGCGGGACGCTCGACCACTTCGCCGCCCAGATGTTCGGCTCCGGCCTGCGGACCCGGTTCCGGCCGCACTTCTTCCCGTTCACCGAACCGTCGGCCGAGTTCGACCTGCAGTGCTGGGTGTGCCGGGGGGCCTCGGTGGGCGACCCGTCCAGGCCGTGCCGGACCTGCAAGTCCGAGGGCTGGGTCGAGTGGGGCGGCTGCGGGATGGTCAACCCGCGGGTGCTGATCGCCTGCGGGGTCGACCCGGAGCGCTACAGCGGCTTCGCGTTCGGCATGGGCATCGAGCGGACCCTGCTGGCCCGGCACGATGTGGCAGACCTGCGGGACGTGTTCGAGGGGGACGTGCGGTTCATGCTGCCGTTCGGAACGGAGGTCTGAGCCGTGCGGCTGCCGCTGTCCTGGCTGCGCGAGCACGTGGTGCTGCCGCCGTCGCTGACGGCCAGGGAGATCGCGGCCGGGCTGGTCCGGCTCGGCGTCGAGGTCGAGGAGATCGACGAGGTCGGTGCCGACCTGGTCGGGCCGGTGCTGGTCGGCCGGGTGCTGGAGTTCGAGGAGTTCACCGCCAGCAACGGCAAGACGATCCGCTGGTGCCAGGTCGACGTCGGGTCGGGCCCGCGCGGGATCATCTGCGGCGCGCGCAACTTCGCCGCCGGCGACCTGGTCGTGGTCGCGCTGCCCGGCGCCGTGCTGCCCGGCGGGTTCGCGATCACCGCCCGGCAGACGTACGGGCACGTGTCCGACGGGATGATCTGCTCGGCCCGCGAGCTCGGCCTGGGCGACGAGCACTCCGGGATCATCGTGCTGCCGGCGGACCTGGCCCCGATCGGCACCGACGCCGTCGAGCTGCTGCACCTGCGCGACGTCGTGTTCGACCTGGAGACCACCCCCGACCGCGGCTACGAGATGTCGGTGCGCGGCATCGCGCGCGAGCTCTCGCACGCCTTCGACGCGCCGTACGCGGATCCGGCCGCGGTGGCCGTGGCCCCGCCGGACGCCGACGGCTGGCCGGTGCTGATCGAGGACCCGGTCGGCTGTGACCTGTTCTGGGCCCGGACGGTCACCGGGCTCGACCCGAGCGCTCCGACCCCGCTGGAGATCCGGCGCCGGCTCGCGCTGTCCGGCATCCGGTCGATCTCGCTGGCCGTCGACGTCACGAACTACGTGATGCTGGAGACCGGCCAGCCGATGCACGCGTTCGACCGGGGCCGGCTCACCGGCCCGATCACCGTCCGCCGGGCCCGGCCCGGGGAGACGCTGGAAACCCTGGACGGCGTCCTGCGCATGCTCGACCCGGACGACCTGCTGGTCACCGACGAGTCGGGGCCGATCGCGCTGGCCGGGATCATGGGCGGCGCCGCGACCGAGATCGGACCGGAGACCACCGACGTCGTGCTGGAGGCGGCGCACTGGCAGCCGGCGACGATCTCCCGCGGCATCCGCCGGCACAAGCTGCCCAGCGAGGCGTCCAAGCGGTTCGAGCGCGGGGTCGACCCGCTCGTCGCCGGGCCGGCGCTGGCCCGGGCGAGCGCGCTGCTCGCTTCGCTCGGCGGCGCGGACGTCGACCGTGGGGTGACGGTGGCCGGTCCGGGCCCGGCGCCGGTGACCGTGACGCTGGCCGCCGACCTGCCCGAGCGCACGGCCGGCATCCCGATCCCGGCCGAGGTCGTGCAGCGGCGGCTGGAGCAGGTCGGCTGCGCCGTCACCGCGGCACCCGGCGGGCTGTTCACCGTCGTGCCGCCGTCCTGGCGCGACGACCTGGTCGACCCGGCCGACCTGGTCGAGGAGGTCGTCCGGCTGGAGGGATACGAGGCGATCCCGTCGGTGCTGCCGACCCCGCCGCCGGGCACCGGGCTGACCGAGCGGCAGCGGGTACGCCGGTCGATCGGCCGGGCGCTGGCCGACTTCGGCCTGGTCGAGGTGCTGACCTACCCGTTCGTGGGAGCTCCGGTCTGGGACGACCTCGGCCTGGCCGACGACGACCCGCGGCGGCGAACGCTGCGCCTGGTCAACCCGCTGTCCGAGGCCGAGCCGGAGTTGCGCACCACGCTGCTGCCCGGCCTGCTCGCCGCGCTGCGCCGCAACGTCGGCCGGGGCCAGCGGGACGTCGCCCTGTTCGAGGCGGGCCTGGTCTTCCTGCCGGCGGAGACGCTGCCGCCGCTGCCGGTGATCGGCGTGTCCCGCCGGCCGACCGACGACGAGCTGGCCGCGCTGGCGGTGGGGATACCCGACCAGCCGACCCACGTCGGCGCCGTGCTCGCGGGCAACCTCGAGCCGGCCGGCTGGTGGGGCCCGGGTCGGGCGGCGTGCTGGGCGGACGCGATCGAGGCCGCCCGCGAGGTGGCCAGGGTGGCGAACGTGCCGCTGACCGTGCGGGCCGCCCGGCAGGCGCCGTGGCACCCCGGCCGGTGCGCGGCGTTGCTGGCCGGCGAGGCCGTCGTCGGCTACGCGGGCGAGCTGCACCCGCGGGTCGTGGCCGCGCTCGAGCTGCCGGAGCGGACCTGCGCGATGGAGCTCGACCTCGACGCGCTGGGCATCGGCGGCATCGTGCGCGCGCCGGCCCTGTCGAGCTACCCGCCGGCGCTGCTCGACGTGGCGCTGGTCGTGCCGGCCGAGGTGCCGGCCGCGTCGGTGGCCGAGGCGCTGCGGGCCGGGGCCGGGTCGCTGCTGGAGTCGCTGCGGCTGTTCGACGTGTACGCCGACCCCGAGCGGCTGGGGCCGGACGTGCGGTCGCTGGCGTACGCGCTGCGGTTCCGCGCGCCGGACCGGACGCTCACCGTCGAGGAGGCGGCGGCGGCGCGCGATGCCGCCGTGGCCGAAGCCGGCCGCCGCACCGGCGCCGTGCTCCGCAGCTAGCGTCGCGTTCCCGCGACGGTCACCGCAGCGACCCACCACGCGGAGCCGGTCGCGGGGCCTGGCTCGTCGGACCGAGGGCGGGCGACGGCCGGGCAACGGTGCCGGTCACGCTGGGGTGGTGTCGGGGGTGCCGGGCTCTGGCCCGATCCGGCGGCCGGGTACACTGGGTGACATCGGCGGTCAGCACCGCCGCGCTCCGCGGGCGAGTCGCCCGCCAGGCCGTCCGGCGGATAGCTCGCCCAGGTGCGGCCCTGACCCACCTGGAGTTCTCCGCTTGTCCCGCTCGGCCCGCCGCCCTCGTGCGGCTGCATCCATGTCGTCCACGCCCGTCTCGTTCAGCTCGACCAGCACCGGATCCTCCGGCTCCGGCCGCGCTGGCTCGTCCGGCTTCCGCCACGGAGGGACCGCTCGGGCCCGCTCCGGCTCGGCCCGGTACGGCTCCGCCGAGGCCGGGGTGCCGGCCGGCGGCCG
Source organism: uncultured Actinomycetota bacterium (assembly GCA_963728945.1). Taxonomy (GTDB): domain Bacteria; phylum Actinomycetota; class Actinomycetes; order Mycobacteriales; family CADCTP01; genus CADCTP01. The sequence goes on from CAVSMA010000002.1 coordinate 893,149, forward strand.
GTCCGGATCGCCGGACGCGCGTGCGAGCTCGTCCCGGCGCGGCTTCGGCGACCCGCCCTCCGGTGCCGCCGCCCGCCGGCGTTCCGGCGGGCGTCCCGCCCGACCGCGCAGCGAGCCGCGCCCGAGCCCGGTCAGCGAGCTCGAGCTGGCGCTGACCGCGTCGCTCGACGCCCCGCCCGGTCCAGCCGACTTCGCCGCGCTCCGGCTACCGCAACCGCTGCTCACCGGCCTGCAGCGGCGCGGCATCAGCACGCCGTTCCCGATCCAGTCCAAGACGCTGCCGGACGCACTCGCCGGCCGGGACCTGCTCGGCCGGGCCGAGACCGGCTCCGGCAAGACGCTGGCCTTCGGGTTGCCGATGCTGGCCCGGCTCGCCGGCGCAGCCGGTCGCCCCGCCGGCACTCCGCGCGGCCTGGTGCTGGTGCCGACCCGGGAGCTCGCCGGCCAGGTGCAGGACGCGCTCGCCCCGCTCGGCCAGCCGATGGGCGTGCGGGTGCTCGCCGTCTACGGCGGCGCGTCGATGGGGCGGCAGATCGCCGCGCTCCGGCGCGGCGTCGACCTGCTGGTCGCGACCCCGGGCCGGCTGCTCGACCTGATCCGGCAGGGCGAGTGTTCGCTCGGCTCGGTCGAGGTCACCGCGATCGACGAGGCCGACCACATGGCCGACCTCGGCTTCCTGCCCGACGTCACCCAGATCCTGGACATGACCAGGCCTGGCGGTCAGCGGCTGCTGTTCTCCGCCACCCTGGACCGGGGCGTTGACCGGCTGGCCCGGGCATACCTGAGCGACCCGGTCGCCATCGCCGTCGCGTCCGCGGCCTCGCCGGTGGAGAGCATGGACCACCTCGCGTTCACCGTCCGGCACGAGGACAAGGTCGCGGTGCTGAGCCAGATCGTGACCCGTCCGGCCCGGACGCTGGTCTTCGTCCGCACCAAGCACGGCGCCGACCGGCTGGCCCGGCAACTCAGCCGGGAGGGCACCGAGGCGGGCGCCATCCACGGCAACCTGGCCCAGAACGCCCGGCAGCGGGCGCTGGACGCCTTCGCGGCCGGTCGGACCCGGGTACTGGTGGCCACCGACGTCGCGGCCCGCGGCATCCACGTCGACGACGTCGACCTGGTCGTACACTTCGACCCGCCGGCGGACCACAAGGACTACCTGCACCGCTCCGGCCGTACGGCCCGGGCCGGTGCGACCGGCACCGTGCTGTCGATGCTGCTGCCGGACCAGGCCCGCGAGGCCGCCCGGCTGTTGCAGCGCGCGGGCCTCGACGTGCCGATCACGGCCGTGCAGCCGGGCCACGACGCGGTGCTCGCGCTCGGCCGGTCCGGCGAGCCGATCGTGGTGCGCGCCGAGGCAGCCGCGCCGCAGCGGCCCGCATCCGGTGCTGGCCGTAACCGGGCCGGTCGCAGCCAGGGTCGCCGTCCGGGCCGTCGCCCCGGCCGACCCACCGACCGCAGCACCAGCGCTCCCGCCGCCTGAGCCACCCGGCCGCCGCCCTTCGGCCCCGCCGCCCTTCGGCCCCGCCGTCCGCCGGTCCCCACCCGGGCGGCGGCTTGCCGGTGGGCTTGGCTCGGGCTCAGCCGGAGGCGCGGGTGGACACTCTGTTCTCATGATGTGGCTGCGTCGTGACATCGGCTCTGACGAGCTGGAGGCGTGGCGACTGCGGGTGCGAGCGTCGGTCCTCGATCTGAACGACGGCATCGTGTCGGCCGCCGGCATCGCCGAGGGGTTCGCCAGTGCCGGCGCCTCGGACAGCGTCCTGCTCGTTGCTGCTGCCGCGACCGTCCTCGCTGGTGGCTGGCCGGCCCGGTCTGAACGACAACCTGGGTGATGGCGGCGTCCTGGACGCGCGGCGGGCCGCCAGGCGTCCCGGTTCGCGGTCAGAGGTGTTTGAGGGCTTCGCGGCGGGAGAGCGGGCTCAGGTCGTGGGTGGCGGCGAAGGTGCGGACCCACTCGGGGTCGAGGCGGGCGTGCTGGCGCAGGGCCCAGCCGATGCCCTTGCGCAGGAAGAAGTCCGGATCGGCGAGGTTGGACTCGATCGTCTCGGCGAGCAGCGCGGTGTCGGTGCGGTCCTTGGCGCCGATCTGGCAGATCACCGCGGCGCGGCGGCGCCACCGGTCGCCGTCGCCGGCCCAGCGCCGCACGACCGGCCGCACCGTGGCGGGATGCCGGAGCAGCAACGGGCCGAGCAGGCGGATCGCGGTCTCGTCGACGAAGTCCCACCATGCCCCGGTGACGACGATCTCGTCGAGCAGGTCGAGGCTCGGCTCCGGCTCGGCGGTCAGGTGGGCGGGATACCGACGGGCGATCGCAAGCGCGGCGTAGCGCTCCTCCCGGTGCGTGGCGTCCCGGAACAGGCTGCGCACCGTGCCGCGCCAGGTCGCCGGATCGGCCAGCGGGTGAGCGGCGAGAACGGGGCGCAGCGCGGCGGTGCGGGCCGGTGTCGGCACGCCGAGGAATGGCATGCTCGACTTCATGTAGGCCCGCATCGGCTCGGCGGCGTCCGGGTCGGCGGCCGTGTGCAGGGCCGTGCGCACGGCGTCGACCAGCGATCGGTCGGGACGGTGGGCCACGGACGGGACGCTATCGGGGACGTGCGACGAACCCCGTGCGCAGCCCTCAGCCGGCGGCGGTGCGGGCGGCGAGCGCGGCGAACGTGTGCAACTGCTTGCGCATCATGATCAGGTCGCCCCAGCCGAGCGCCCACCGCCGGACCGGGTCGAGCCCGGCCGCCCGCACCCGCGCCAGGATCCTCGACGTAGCCGGCCCGGTGGGCAGAACCACATACGTGATCGCCGCGTCGCCGAACGCCCGCCGGCCCCGCGCCGACGTCAGCCGCAAGGTGAGCGACGACCCGGGCACGAACGAGTCGAGCGTGAAGATCCGGCACATCCGCTGCCCCACCTCCAGCCGGTCCAGCCCGGGCGTCAGCGTCCGCGGGCTGCGCCGGCCGCCGTTGTCGATCAGGTCGTACGAGTAGGGCGCGACCCGCAGCTGGCACAGCCACCGGAACGTCACCGCGGCCGGCGCCGCCACGTCGACGGCCCGGTCGAGCACCATCGCCCCGCCGGGCACCAGCTCGTCACACGGCAGCGGAGCCGCCCGCTCCGCCGCGGTGACACCCCAGGAGGTCACGACGCCACGTCTGAGAGCAGCGAGCGCAGCACGTACGGCATGATTCCGCCGTGGCGGAAGTAGGCCGCCTCGCCGGGGGTGTCGATCCGCACGATGGCCTGGAACTCCTTGTCGTCCGCCCGCACGGTGACCGTCCGCGGCACGTCGCCGCCGTCGTTCATCGCCTCGATGCCCACCACCTCGAACGTCTCCTCGCCGGTCAGCCCGAGCGACTCCGCCGTCTCGCCCTCCGCGTACTGCAGCGGGAGCACGCCCATCCCGATGAGGTTGGACCGGTGGATCCGCTCGTACGACTCGGCGAGCACCGCCCGCACCCCGAGCAGCCCGGTGCCCTTGGCAGCCCAGTCGCGGGAGGAGCCCGAGCCGTATTCCTTGCCGGCCAGCACCAGCAGCGGCACGCCGGCCTCCGCGTATGCCACCGAGGCGTCGTATATCGTCGTCTGCTCGCCGGTCAGCAGGTTGCGGGTCATCCCGCCCTCGACGCCCGGCACCAGCTGGTTGCGCAACCGGATGTTGGCGAACGTGCCGCGGATCATCACCTCGTGGTTGCCGCGGCGGGAACCGTAGGAGTTGAAGTCGCGGCGCTCGATCCCGTGCTCGGCCAGGTATTTCCCGGCGGGGGAATCGGTCTTGATCGCACCGGCCGGGGAGATGTGGTCGGTGGTCACGGAGTCACCGAGCTTGGCCAGCACGCGGGCGCCGGCGATGTCGGTGACCGGCGCCGGCTCGCGCTCCATGCCGTCGAAGTAGGGCGGCTTGCGCACATAGGTCGACTCGGGGTCCCAGGCGAACGTGTCGCCGGTCGGGGTCGGCAGCGAGGTCCACCGCTCGTCGCCGGCGAACACGTCCGCGTAGTCGCGGGTGTACATCTCGCTCGCGATCGACGAGTCGATGACCTCCTGCACCTCGGCAGCCGAGGGCCACAGGTCGTGCAGGTAGACCGGCTGGCCTTCCGAGTCGGACCCGAGCGGCTCGGTGGTGATGTCCACGTCCATCGAGCCGGCCAGCGCGTAGGCGACCACCAGCGGCGGCGATGCCAGGTAGTTCATCTTCACGTCGGGGTTGATCCGGCCTTCGAAGTTGCGGTTGCCGGACAGCACCGAGACCACCGCGAGGTCGGCCTCGTTGACCGCGTCGGACACCGGCTCGGGCAGCGGTCCGGAGTTGCCGATGCAGGTGGTGCAGCCGTAGCCGACGAGGTTGAAGCCGAGCTTGTCCAGGTAGGGCGTGAGACCGGCGCGCTCGTAGTAGTCCATGACCACCTTGGAGCCCGGCGCGAGCGTGGTCTTCACCCAGGGCCGGCTCTGCAGGCCGCGCTCGACCGCCTTCTTGGCCAGCAACGCCGCACCGATCATCACCGACGGGTTGGACGTGTTGGTGCACGAGGTGATGGCCGCGATGACGACCGCACCGTGGTCGATCTCGGTCACGGTGCCGTCCTCGAGGGTCACCTTCGTCGGGCTGGACGCCCGTCCGCGGGTGGGGCCGGGGGCGACCGCCTCGGGCACCACGGTGCCGTTGACCTCGACCGCGACCGGGTCGCTGGCCGGGAAGGTCTCGGCGATGCCCTCGTCCACGGCATTCTGGATGCCGTCGGAGTCGGCGTAGTCCTGCAGGGTGACCCGGAAGGCCTGCTTGGCCTCGGCGAGCGGCACCCGGTCCTGCGGGCGCTTCGGGCCGGCCAGCGACGGCACGATGGTGGACAGGTCGAGCGAGAGGGTCTCGGAGTAGTTCGGCTCGGCGTCCGGGTCGTGCCAGAGGCCCTGCTCCTTCGCGTACGCCTCGACCAGGGCGACCTGGTCGTCCGGGCGGCCGGTGAACCGGAGGTAGCGCAGGGTCTCCTCGTCGATCGGGAAGATCGCGCAGGTCGAGCCGTATTCCGGGGACATGTTGCCGATCGTGGCGCGGTTGGCCAGCGGCACCGCACCGACGCCCGGGCCGTAGAACTCGACGAACTTGCCCACCACGCCGTGCCTGCGCAGCATCTGCGTGATCGTGAGCACCAGGTCGGTGGCCGTGGACCCTTCGGGCAGCTCGCCGTCGAGGCGGAAGCCGACCACGCGCGGGATGAGCATCGACACCGGCTGGCCGAGCATCGCGGCCTCGGCCTCGATGCCGCCGACGCCCCAGCCGAGCACGCCGAGCCCGTTGACCATCGTGGTGTGCGAGTCGGTGCCGACGAGCGTGTCCGGATAGGCGACGCCGTCGCGGGTGAACACCACGCGGGCCAGGTATTCGATGTTGACCTGGTGCACGATGCCGGTGCCCGGCGGGACGACCTTGAAGTCGTCGAACGCGCCCTGCCCCCAGCGCAGGAACTGATAGCGCTCGTAGTTGCGCTCGTATTCGAGCTCGACGTTACGGGTGAACGAGTCGGGCGTGCCGAACAGGTCGGCCACCACCGAGTGGTCGATCACCAGCTCGGCCGGCGCCAGTGGGTTGATCCGCGCGGCGTCGCCGCCGAGGTCGCGCATCGCCTCGCGCATCGTGGCGAGGTCGACGATGGCCGGCACGCCGGTGAAGTCCTGCATAACCACCCGGGCAGGGGAGAAGCGGATCTCCCGGTCGGGCTCGGCCGACGGGTCCCAGCCGGCGAGGGCGCGCACGTCGTCCGCGGTGATGTCGGCGCCGTCCTCGGTCCGCAGCAGGTTTTCCAGCAGCACCTTGAGGCTGAACGGCAGCCGATCGGCGCCGTCCACCGCCGAGAGCCGATGGATCTCGTAGGAGGTGTCGCCGACGGACAGAGTGCCCCGGGCCCCGAAGGAGTCTGCGCTGACCATGCGTTCATCCTTTCACTCGCACGCGCCGTGACGGCAGGTGGGACGCGTGACTGTGGACGGCGTCACGGCCTGTGGATGCCCGGTTGACGGGCGAGCGCCGGCAGGCTTCCCGACGTACCGTCGTGCACGTGGACACGATGGTCGCCCGGGCCACGGCAGCCGGCGTCAGCCGCGTCACGTTGCCGGCCCAGCGGGCGGCCGAAGCGCTGGACACGCTGACCGATCTGGTCGCCGAGGGCGGCGTGCTCGTACTGTCCGGCGCCGGCATCTCCACCGAGTCCGGAATCCCCGACTATCGCGGCCCGTCCAGCACCGCCCGCCGGGCCACGCCGATGACGTACCAGACCTTCACCACCGACCCGGGCGCCCGCCGCCGCTACTGGGCCCGCAGCCACCTGGGCTGGCAGCTGGTCGGCGGCGCGCGGCCCAACCGCGGCCACCGCGCGGTCGCCGCACTGCAGGACGCCGGCCTGCTCTCCGGGGTGATCACTCAGAATGTGGACGGCCTGCACCAGGCCGCCGGCGCCCGCGACGTCACCGACCTGCACGGCCGCCTCGACCGGGTGCGCTGTCTCGACTGCGGCCGGCTGTCCGCCCGGGACCAGCTGCACGCGCGGCTGGCCGCGGCCAACGCCGACTGGCACGCGATCGCGGCGGGGGTCAACCCGGACGGCGACGTCGACCTGGCCGACAGCGCGCTGGCCGGCTTCCGCACGGTGGACTGCGACGACTGCGCCGGTGTGCTCAAGCCGGACGTGGTCTTCTTCGGCGAGACCGTGCCGCCGGACCTGGTCGCACGCTGCTACGAGCTGCTGGCCGGCTCACGCAGCCTGCTCGTGCTCGGCTCGTCCCTCACGGTCATGTCCGGGCACCGGTTCGTGCTGCGCGCGGCCCGGGACGGCCGGCCGGTGGCGATCGTCAACCAGGGCACTACCCGGGGCGACCGGTATGCCGCGGTCACCGTCGACGCCCCGCTCGGCTCGGTGTTGCCGGCGGTCGCGGCGAGGGTCACGGGCCAGATCTGACTCCCGCGCTGCACCGAACGTCGCAGCGACAGCTCAGCCGAACGGCTGAATAGTCGAACTTCTGCCCCAATCAGGTCTTGCCAACGCCGCACCCGTCCACTTTGATGCCCGGTGGGACTGGTGTGATTGAAGTTGCCGCTGGCAACGGTGGGACCTGCGTGACATGGTATGCCGTTCGGTGCGCATGGGGGAGATGTGGTGGACAGGCCCGGGACACTGCTCCGGACGGCCGTCGTCACCGTGGCCGCCGCGCTCACGGTCACCCTCGTGCCTCATGACGCGTACGCACGGCCGCATGATCCGGGTGACGCCGCGATCACCGCCGCCCAACAGGCGAAGAACAAGAAGGCCGCCGACGTCGGCCGGCTCACCGCGATGGTCGCGCAGGCCGACGGCGACGCCCGCCGGGCACAGGACAAGGCCGAGCTCGCCGTCGAGCGCTACAACAAGGCCGTCGTCGACCTCGGCGCCGCGACCGCGAAGGCGTCCGCGGCCAAGGCGCAGGTCGCGAAGTCGGCCAAGGCGGTCGAGGCGGCCAGGGCCGACTTCGCCACGTTCGCCCGCCGGTCCTACATCCAGGGCAGCGCGGTCAACTCGGCCACCGCGGCGCTGCTCGACGCGGACAGCCCGACCGACTTGCTGCAGCGGGCCGACCTGCTCAGCTACGCGGGCAAGCGGAAGCTCGACGCGATGGGCCAGCTCGAGCGGGCCACCGTCAAGCGGGCCAACGCCGAGTCGACGGCCAGGCAGCTGCTCGCCGCGCAGAAGGCGGCGACCGCGCGGGCCCAGGCGCTCAAGCTGGCCGCCGCCCGCGCGGTAGCCGCGGCCCGGTCCGAGCTGGCCTCGCTGCAGACCCAGAAGGCCACCCTCAACCAGCAGCTCGAGGCGGCCCGGATCAAGCTCAACGGGCTGTACGCGGAGCGTGCGCGCTACCGCGCCTGGAAGAAGGCGCAGGAGGAGGCGGCGGCTCGCGAGGCGGCCCGGCAGCGCGCGCTGCGGGCGGCCGCGGCGGCCCGGGAGGCGGCCGCCGCCGCTGCCGCGGCCAGGTCGAGCTCCGCCGGCTCGTCCGGGTCGTCGAGCTCGGCCGGCTCGTCGCGCTCCTCGGGCGGCAGCAGCCGACCGGTCAGCGTGCCGCGGTGGACCGGGGGCGGCGGCTGGTCGGCGGCGAAGGGCCAGCGGGCGGCCGACCTGGCCATGCAGTGGCTCGGCCTGCCCTACTCCTGGGGTGGCGGCAACGCCTCCGGCCCGACCTGGGGCACCGACGGGCCGGTCGGGTTCGACTGCTCCGGGCTGGCGCTGTGGGCGTGGGCCCAGGTCGGCGTCTACCTGCCGCACTACTCCGGCTACCAGTACCGGTCCGGCCGGCACATCTCCCGCGCCAACCTGATGCCGGGCGACCTGGTGTTCTGGGCCTACGACCCGTCCGACCCCGGCACGATCCACCACGTCGCGATCTATATCGGCGGCGGCCGGATCGTGCAGGCGCCGCAGACCGGTGACGTCGTGAAGATCTCCTACATGTGGTCCAACGGATACATCGGCGCCACCCGCCCCGGCACCTGATTACAGTGGTCGAGTGAGGGCACCCGGGAAGCTGGTCGACCGGTTCGGCCGGGTCGCGACGGACCTGCGGGTCTCGTTGATCGACCGCTGCTCGCTCCGCTGCGCCTACTGCATGCCGCCGGAGGGGCTCGACTGGCTGCCCAAGGACACCTTGCTGACCGACGACGAGCTCATCCGGTTGGTCCGGATCGCGGTCGGGCTCGGGGTCACCGAGGTCAGGTTGACCGGTGGCGAGCCGCTGCTGCGCCGCGGCGTGCCGGACCTGGTCGCCCGGATGGCCGCGCTCCGGCCGCGCCCGGAGATCTCGATCACCACCAACGGCATCCTGCTCGACCGCGACGCCGCCGGGCTGGCCGCCGCCGGACTCGACCGGGTCAATGTCTCGCTGGACACGCTCGACCCGGAACGGTTCAAGCGGATCGCGTTCCGGGACAAGCACGCGGCCGTGCTCGCCGGGCTGCGAGCCGCGCGGGCGGCCGGCCTCGCCCCGGTCAAGGTCAACGCGGTGCTGCTGCGCGGGATCAACGACGACGAGGCACCCGACCTGCTCGGCTGGGCGCTGCGCGAGGGCTACCAGATGCGGTTCATCGAGCAGATGCCGCTGGACGCGCAGCACGGCTGGGACCGGGCCGCGATGGTGACCGCGGACGAGATCCTCGAGCACTTGCTGGCCGTGTACGCGCTGGCGCCGGTGCCGGACCCGGACCGCGGCAGCGCGCCGGCGGAGACCTGGGCGGTGCTGGACGGGCCCGATCGCGCCGGCTGGGCGCAGGAGAACCCGCGGGTCGGGGTGGTCGGCTCGGTGACCCGGCCGTTCTGCGCCAACTGCGACCGGGTCCGGCTCACCGCCGACGGCCAGCTGCGCAACTGCCTGTTCGCCACCACGGAGAGTGACCTCCGTACGACGATGCGGGCCGGGGCCGACGACGACGAGCTGGCCCGCCGGTTCATCGCGTCGATCGCTGGCAAGAAGGCCGGGCACGGCATCGACGGTCCCGATTTCCAGCAGCCGGACCGGCCGATGTCCGCGATCGGAGGTTAACGAGGCGACCGCGCGGGCGCCCGGTTCTCAGAGCCGCTCGACGCGCAGGGGGAAGTCCCGGCGGGCGAGGAAGTCCGACAGCGTGTCGCGATGCTCCTCGCAGGCCAGCCACTGCTTGGTGCGGTTCTCGCTGTGGATCTTGGGGTTCCGCCAGAGCAACACGTATACCGCCGGACGCTGGCAGCCCTTGGCCGAGCAGCGGACGTCGGCATCCAGCGAAGAGGTCATCGGCCGAATCCCGGCGCTCCGGACACTGGAGGCAGCATGGGTGCGTCGGGCGGCCACGGGGGGAGCCGCCCGACGCGAAAGGAAAATAGCACTACACCACCCGAACGGGCATCAGCTCCGCACGAAGATCACCCGAACGGCGGCCATACCATTTGCGCTCTGTAACGTCGGCGGCCTTCGGGCGGGCCGCCGGATGATCAAGAACGCCGAGGCCAGCTGCGTACCCGACCGACCTTACGCCCGTCTCACGGATCCTGCGCTTTGCTCGAGGACAAGTATCGGGAGCAGACCGGCGCGAGCCGGCTCGAGGAGGCGGCGAGCGGATGGTCGACACAGCGGTCGGAGACGCCTCGGCGTCCACCCCGGCACGGGACGCCGGGCTGCTGGAGCGCGCGCTGTTCGAAGTCAAGCGGGTGATCGTCGGGCAGGACCGGATGGTCGAGCGGATGCTGGTCTGCTTGCTCGCCAAGGGTCACTGCCTGCTGGAAGGCGTGCCGGGCGTCGCGAAGACTCTCGCGGTGGAGACCCTTGCCACCGTCTCCGGCGGGACGTTCGCGCGCCTGCAGTTCACCCCCGACCTGGTGCCGTCCGACATCGTCGGCACCCGCATCTTCAAGCCGGGCTCGGACCGGTTCGACACCGAGCTCGGGCCGGTGTTCGCCAACTTCGTGCTGACCGACGAGATCAACCGGGCGCCGGCCAAGGTCCAGTCGGCGCTGCTCGAGGTCATGTCCCAGGGGCAGGTCTCGATCGGCGGCACGACCTACCCGATGCCCCAGCCGTTCCTCGTGATGGCCACGCAGAACCCGATCGAGTCGGAGGGTGTCTACCCGCTTCCGGAAGCGCAGCGTGACCGGTTCCTCATGAAGGTCGTGGTCGACTACCCGACCGGCGACGAGGAGCGGGAGATCGTCTACCGGATGGGCGTGGTACCGCCCGTTCCCGAGCAGGTGCTCAGCCCGGCCGACCTGCTGCGGCTGCAGGAGGCGGCCAGCCACGTGTTCGTGCACCACGCGCTGGTCGACTACGTCATCCGGCTGGTGCTGTCGACGCGCTCTCCCGGCGACCACGGCATGAGCGACGTCGCCGGCTGGGTGGCGTACGGGGCGAGCCCGCGGGCGTCCCTCGGCATGATCGCCGCCGCCCGCGGGCTGGCGCTGATGCGCGGGCGGGACTACGTGCTGCCGCAGGACGTGCTGGACATCGCGCCGGACGTGCTGCGGCACCGGCTGGTGCTCTCCTACGACGCGCTCGCCGACGGCGTCCCCTCCGAGCACGTCGTGCACCGGGTGCTGCAGAGCGTGCCGCTGCCGCAGGTCACCCCGCGCCAGCGCGCCGCCGGCGGCCCGTACGGGTCGCAGGGCTACGGGCCGAGCACCGGGTCCACCCCGGCCGCGCCGACCCCGCCGCCGCTGCCGCGGCCAGGCCGCCCCGCCGAGCAGCTGTCCAACGGGCCGGGCGAGGAGCGCAGCGCGTGACCGCACCGTCCGAGGCGGAAGGCCCGCCGGCCCGGGCGGCGAGCCTGCGCGACGCCGGGCCGGCCCAGGCCGCTGCCGTCCTGGCCCACCTCGAGCTGACCATCCGGCAGAAGCTGGACGGCCTGCTGCAGGGCAACTACCTCGGCCTCGTGCCGGGGCCGGGATCGGAGGCGGGCGAGTCCCGGGAGTATCACCCCGGCGACGACGTGCGCCGGATGGACTGGGCGGTGACCGCGCGGACGACGGTGCCGCACATCCGGGAGACGATCGCCGACCGGGAGCTGGAGACCTGGGCCGTGATCGACCTGTCGCCCAGCCTCGACTTCGGCACGGCTCGGTGCGAGAAGCGCGACCTCGCCATCGCCGCGGTCGCCGCGATGGCGCACCTCACCGGCAAGGGCGGCAACCGGTTCGGCGCGTTGATCACCACCGGCGAGCAGCTGCACCGGTTCCCGGCCCAGTCCGGCCGGGTGCACACGACCGCGCTGCTACGCAAGCTGGCCTCGATGCCGCGCTCGCCCCGCGGCAAGCGCGGCGACCTGGCCGCCGCGCTGGAGAGCCTGCGCCGCCCGCCGCGCCGGCGCGGGTTCGCCGTGGTGATCTCCGACTTCCTCGGCGACCTCGACTGGGAACGGCCGATGCGCGCGGTCGCCGTCCGGCACGACGTCCTCGCGATCGAGGTGCTCGACCCGGTCGAGCTCGGCCTGCCGCCGGTCGGGCTGCTCACCCTCGTCGACCCGGAGAGCGGCGCGCTGCTGGAGGTGCAGACCAACAAGAAGCAGCTGCGGGAGAAGTACGAGACCGCCGCGAGCGAGCAGCGCGCGGAGATCGCCGCCGCGCTGCGCCGGGCCGGGGCCGGGCACCTCCAGCTCCGCACGGACCGGGACTGGCTGGTCGACATGGTCCGGTTCGTCGCCGCGCGCCGCCGCGGGGCCTCCGGAGGAGCGTTGCGGTGACCCGTACGTTCCTCTCGCCCGGCTGGCTGTGGCTGCTGCTCGGGGTCGCCGCACTGCTGGTCGTCTACCTGGTGCTGCAGCTGCGCCGGCGGGCGTACGCGGTGCGCTTCGCCAACCTCGACCTGCTCGGCAAGCTGGCGCCGAAGCGGCCCGGCTGGCGCCGCCACCTGGCCTTCGCCGCGCTGCTGCTCGCGCTCGCCTCGCTCACCACGGCGATGGCCAAGCCGACCAAGGACACCAAGGTCCCGCGGGACCGGGCCACCGTGATGATGGCGATCGACGTCTCGCTCTCGATGCGGGCCGAGGACGTCAGCCCCAACCGGCTGGAGGCGGCGCAGGCGGCGGCCAAGGAGTTCGTCGGGCTGCTGCCGCCGCGGATCAACCTCGGGCTGGTCACGTTCTCCGGCACGGCGACTGTCGCGGTCTCGCCGACCACCGACCGGGCCTCGGTGCTGCGCGCGATCGACAACCTGGAGCTGGCCGAGCGGACGGCGATCGGCGAGGCGATCTTCTCCTGCCTGGACTCGATCAAGACGTTCCAAGCGCAGCTGCAGGGCACCGATCCGTCCGAGGGCAACGCGCCGGCCCGGATCGTGCTGATGTCCGACGGCAGCAACACCTGGGGTCGGAGCCCCGAGCAGGCGGTCGGCGCGGCCAAGCAGGCCGCGGTGCCGGTCTCGACGATCGCGTTCGGCACCGACACCGGCTACATCGACCTGGAGGGGCAGCGGGTCGTGGTGCCGGTCGACCACGAGAAGCTCAAGGAGATCGCGGACGGCACCGGCGGCAGCTACTACGCCGCGGCCTCGGCCGAGCAGCTGAGCAGCGTCTACCGCGACCTCGGCAGCCAGATCGGATACACGACCGAGCGCCGGGAGATCACCACCTGGTTCGTCGGGATCGGGTTGCTGTTCGCCTTCGGCGCGGCCGGCCTCTCGTTGCTCTGGTCCAACCGATTGTTGTGAACGGCGAGGACGGGGTCGTGCGGCGGGTGTCCACCCGCGAGGTCTACCGGAACCCGTGGCTGAGGCTGCGGGAGGACGAGATCCGCCGGCCGGACGGTTCGGCCGGCATCTATTCGGTCGTCGACAAGCCGGACTTCGCGCTGGTCATCCCGGCCGAGCCGGACGGGTTCCACCTCGTCGAGCAGTATCGCTACCCGGTCGGCGGCCGATACTGGGAGTTCCCGCAGGGGACCGCGGCCGGCGGTGTCACGGTGGAGCCGGCCGAGCTGGCCCGCGCCGAACTGGCCGAGGAGACCGGGCTGCGGGCGGGCTCGCTGGAGCTGCTCGGTCACCTGCACTGCGCGTACGGGATGAGCAGCCAGGGGTTCGACGTGTTCCTGGCCACCGAGCTGACCCCGGGCCCGCCGGCGCGGGAGGAGTCCGAGCAGGACATGCGGCAGCGCCGGGTCAGCCGGGCCGAGTTCGAGCAGCTGATCCGGTCCGGCCGGGTGACCGACGACAGCACGCTCGCCGCGTACGCGCTGCTGCTGATGCGCGAGGCGGGCCGGCTCTAGCGCGTCACAGCTCCAGCAGCCGGTCGACCAGGATGCGGTACTGCCGGAGCGCGATGCGCAGGTCCTCGGTGCCGCTGCTGCCGTCCTCGGCCTGCCAGCGGTCGATCTGGTCGGCGTCGGCGATCGTGTCGGACAGCGCCCGCAGGATCTCCCGGGACAGGTCGCCGGCTTCGCGGACGGCCTGCTGCGGGTCGTCGACGAAGTCGGCCTGCAGGTCGCGCCAGCACCGCTTGAACTCGGCCGACCGCTCCGCGCTGAGCAGGCCGTGGGCGTTCGGGCTCGCCGCGGGAGTGGCCTTGCCGGCCGGTTCGGTCACCGCGGGGGCAGGCGCGACGCCAGCCGGTGGGTCAGCCTGCGTCCGGACGACCTCTCGGGCGGGCTTGTCGGCCGGCGTGTCGGCCTCCCTGGCCGGTTTGCCGGCCGACGTCTCGACCGACTCGTCGGCGGGCTCGTCGGCCTTCCTGTCGGCCGCGGGTGTGGGCGGCGCCGGAGTCTCTGCCGGCGCCGCCGTGGACGCCGGTGCGGCGGACGAGGTTGCCCGCCCGGTGGGTGCCGGCGACGTGGACGACGGCGGGGACGCGGGCGCGGAGAAGGCCGTCGACGCCGGCGGGGTGGTCGGGGCCGAGGGAGCGGGCAGCACCGGCGGCGCGGACGTCCAGCCGGACTGCCGCCACGGACTCTCCCCGCCGGCCGGCGAACCGCCGGCCGGTCCGGCCGCCGGCCGGTCGCCGCTCGGCGACGGGTCGTCGGCCCCCGACGCCGGCTGCGGCGTCCCGCGGTATCGCGCCATCAGCGAGCCGCGCCCGGAGGTCGGACCCTCGTCGGCCGGGTCCTGCTCGGAGGACCGTGGGGTGCGGCTCTCCCGTCCGTTCGACCCGCTGGCGCCACCGTCGAGAAATTGCATGGCGAGCACCGTAGCCGCAGCCGCAGCGTCGTCGCACCGAGATCGACGCGGCTCACCCGTCCGCAGCAGCGCCCAGCGCGGCGAGCCGAGCTCAGCGCCGCAGTCCCGAGTCAGCCGTGGGGTGCCGCTCAGCGCTGCGGGTCGAGCACGAGCTTGCCGGTGCTGCGCCGCTCCAGCAGTGCGCGGTGGGCCTCGGCCGCCTCGCCGAGCGGGTACGTCCCGCCGACGACCGCACGCAGCCGCCCGTCCGCGACCATGGCCAGCAGCTCCGTCATCGGGCCGTCCAGCCAGCGGGCCGGGTCCCGGAAGCAGTGCGCGAGCCAGAAGCCGACCACCGCGGACGAGTGGGCCATCAGGCTGCGCGGGTCGACCGGCGTTGGCTGGGTCCGGGACGCCATCCCGTAGGTGACGAGCCGGCCGAACGGGGCCAGCGCCCGCAGGCTCGCGTCGAAGACCGGGCCGCCGGTCATCTCCAGCACCACGTCCACCCGGGAGCCGCCGTTGGCCTCCCGCAACGCCGCGGTGAGATCGTCCGCGGCCGGGTCGACGGCAACGTCCGCACCGAGGGAGAGGGCCAGCTCACGCTTCTCCGCCGAGGACGCGGTCGCGATGATCCGCCCGGCACCGAAGGCCCTGGCCAGCTGCACCGCGACCGTGCCGACCCCGCCGGCCGCGGCGTGCACGACGACCGACTCGCCGGCGGCCAGGTGGGCGCTGGTCCGCAGCAGGTGCCAGGCGGTGACGCCCTGCAGCACCATGGCCAGCGCCGCGCCGTCGGAGACGCCGGCCGGGATCGGCCAGACCAGCACGTCGGCGGCCGCGACCCGCTCGGCGTACCCGCCGGCGCCGCAGAGGCCGACCACCCGCCGCCCGTCCGGCCCGGTCCCGGCGAA
This sequence comes from uncultured Actinomycetota bacterium, assembly GCA_963728945.1. GTDB lineage: Bacteria > Actinomycetota > Actinomycetes > Mycobacteriales > CADCTP01 > CADCTP01. Next base: position 908,676 of record CAVSMA010000002.1, read on the forward strand.
CTCCGCGCCGGGCACCAGCGGCAGCCGCTGCGGGGCCAGGTAGCTGTCCTCGGTCTGGTGCGTGTCGGCGAAGTTGACCCCGGCCGCGGTGACCTCGTAGACGCGCATCCCCGGACCCGGGCGCGGGTCGGGCAGCTCGACCGTCTCGAGCACCTCGGGGCCGCCGAACCGGGTGATCTGGATGCCACGCATGGCTGGACTATAGGGTTCGCCTCCGTGACCCGATCCGTGCTCGTCACCGGTGGCAACCGCGGCATCGGCCTCGCGATCGCGCGGGCGTTCGTCGCCCAGGGCGACAAGGTCGCCGTGACCCACCGCTCGTCCGGGCCTCCGGAGGGCCTGTTCGGGGTGGAGTGCGACGTCACCGACACCGCCGCCGTGGACGCGGCGTTCACCGCGGTCGAGGCCGAGCACGGCCCGGTCGAGGTGCTCGTGAGCAACGCCGGGATGACCGAGGACACGCTGCTGCTGCGGATGAGCGAGGACCAGTTCAGCCGGGTGCTGGACACCAACCTCACGGCGGCGTACCGGGTGTGCAAGCGGGCGGCCGGGAAGATGCTGCGTGCCCGCTCCGGCCGGATCGTGCTGGTGTCCTCGGTCGTCGCGATGACCGGCAGCGCCGGGCAGACCAACTACGCGGCCGCGAAGGCCGGCCTGATCGGGTTCGGCCGGTCGCTGGCCCGCGAGCTCGGCTCGCGCGGCATCACGGTCAACATCGTCGCGCCCGGCTTCGTGCAGACCGACATGACCTCGGTGCTGCCCGAGCAGGAGGTGGCCAGGGTCAAGGCGCAGGTAGCGCTGCAGCGGCTGGCGACCCCGGACGAGGTGGCCGGGGTGGTCACGTTCCTCGCCTCGGACGCCGCTTCGTACATCACCGGAGCGGTGCTGCCGGTGGACGGCGGACTGGGGATGGGGCACTGAGATGGGGCTGCTCGACGGCAAGCGACTGCTGGTCACCGGCGTGATCACCGACGCCTCGATCGCGTTCTCGGTGGCGAGGGTGGCGATCGAGCAGGGCGCGTCGGTGGTGCTCACCGGCTTCGGCCGGTTGACGCTGGTGGAGCGGGTGGCGAAGAAGCTGCCCGGGCCGGCGCCGGTGGTCGAGCTGGACGTGACCAGCCCGGAGGACCTGGCCGCGCTGCCGGAGCGGGTGCGCCAGCACGTGGACGGGGTCGACGGCGTGCTGCACTCGATCGGCTTCGCGCCGGCGTCCGCGCTCGGCGGCGACTTCCTGGAGACGCCGTGGGACGACGTCGCCACGGCGGTGCACGTCTCGACGTACTCGCTGCCGGCGCTGGCGAGGGCCGTGCTGCCGCTGCTGCCGGAGCGCGGCGGCTCGATCGTCGGGCTCACCTTCGACGCGACCGTCTCCTGGCCGTCGTACGACTGGATGGGTGTGGCGAAGGCGGGGATGGAGTCGGCCGCCCGCTACACGGCCCGCGAGCTCGGCCCGCGCGGCACCCGGGTCAACCTCGTCGCCGCCGGGCCGCTGCGCACGATGGCGGCGCGGTCGATCCCGGGCTTCAGCAGGTTCGAGGACGTCTGGGACGAGCGGGCGCCGCTCGGCTGGGACATCAGCGACCCGGAGCCGGTCGCGCGGACCTGCGTCGCGCTGCTGTCGGACTGGATGCCCGCGGTGACCGGGGAGATCGTGCACGCCGACGGCGGGTTCCACGCCACCGGCGTGTAGACATGACGGCGTGAGCTCCGAGTACGACGCGCTGCTGCTGCTGTCCTTCGGCGGTCCGGAAGGACCGGACGACGTGCTGCCGTTCCTGGAGAACGTCGTGCGCGGGCGGGGCGTGCCGCGGGAGCGGCTGCTCGAGGTGGCCGAGCACTACTCGCACTTCGGCGGCGTGTCGCCGATCAACGAGCAGAACCGGGCGCTGCTCGCGGCGGTCCGGGCCGAGCTCGACCTGCCGGTCTACTGGGGCAACCGCAACTGGCGCCCGCTGGTCGAGGACACGGTCGCGACCATGCGCGCGGACGGCGTGCGCCGGGCGCTGGTGTTCGTCACGAGCGCCTACACGTCGTACTCGGGGTGCCGGCAGTATCAGGACGACCTGGCCAGGGCCAGGGCGGCGGTCGGGGAGGGGGCGCCGGAGCTGGACAAGCTGCGGCACTACTTCAACCACCCCGGGTTCATCGAGCCGGCCGCGGACGGGGTGCGCGCCGCGCTGGTCGGCCGGCCGGACGCCCGGCTGGTGTTCACCGCGCACTCGATCCCGCTGTCGATGGAGGCGTCCAGCGGGCCGCCCGGGCACCTCTACACGGCGCAGCTGCGGGAGGCGTCCCGGCTGGTGGCCGAGGCGGTCCGCGGGCCCGGCGCCGGGTTCGACGTGGTCTGGCAGTCCCGGTCCGGGCCGCCGTCGGTGCCCTGGCTGGAGCCGGACGTCAACGACCACCTCGCCGCGCTCGCCGCGGCCGGCACGGCAGCGGTCGTGGTGTCGCCGATCGGCTTCGTCTCCGACCACGTCGAGGTGCTCTGGGACCTGGACGAGGAGGCGGCCGCGACCGCGGCCAAGCTGGGCCTCGACTACGCCCGGGCCTCGACCGTCGGCACCGACCCGCGGTTCGTCCGGATGGTGAGCCAGCTGGTCGAGGAGCGCACGGCCGGCGCGCCCAAGCTCGCCCTCGGCCCGATGGGCCCGAGCCACGACGTCTGCCCGCTGGACTGCTGCCCGGCCCCGCGCCGCCGGCCCTGACCCCGCCCGGTGGATCGGCCGCCGCCACCTGACCGGAGCCACCCGAGCTCGTGCTCGACGGCCTGCGGCTCGATCAGCCGCGCGGCGCAGGACACGGTCACTCCGCGGTGCACGCCGCCGGGCCGTCGTGACCCGGCGCGACGGAGAGGGCTGAGGATGCGGTCAGCGGTGCCGGGACGGTACGGCGTTGTAGGCGGCCTGGCGGGCTCGGCGCACGGCTGTCGCGAGTGGACGCAGCGCGTCGTCGCGGGCGCGCGCCTCCGCGCCGGTGACCGCGCCGCCGGGGGCGTCGGCCCGGGCCAGGTCGAGCACGGCGGCCAGCCGGTCGGCACTGGCCAGCAGCCGGACCGCCCGCCCGTCGTGGCCCGGCGGCAGCTCCGGGGTGACCCCGCGGCGCATCCGGGCCAGCTCGTCGGCAATCTCGGGCCGCCAGCTGGCCACGTCCAGGGCGGCCAGCGCGGACGCGGCGTCCCGGGTCGCGGCGGTCAGGTCATGCTCGGCCTCGGGCACGGTCAGCGGGTCGGGCGCCGGCTCGACCAGCTCGTACGCCGTCCACAGCACCGTGCAGGTGCGGTCCGCGACCGAGCCGTGCTCGGTGACCCGGGGCACCAGCCCGAGCCCGCGACCGACGACCGCCTCGCCGGCCTCCAGCGCCGCGGTCGTGAACGGGCCCGGCCCGGGCAGCCCGCGCGGGTCGCCGGCCACCGGCAGCACCGCCCGGACGCCCTCCGGCGAGCGCTCCCGCAGCACCGGCAGCGCCCAGCCCAGCGGGGTCTCGCCCGCCACTCCGGGCAGGCCGGCGACCCGGTGCGGCTCGTCGTCGCCGGTCACCCGCGCGACCACGTCGTCGTACGCCGCCTCGCCGGCCAGCCAGGCCGACGTCCACGCGGCGAGCACCCCGGAGCGCACCCTCACGCGGCAACCCTACGTGCTGGCCGACCCCCGGTCACCGCACCGGCGCGTCACGCCGGCCGAGGTCCCGCCGGGACCGTACGGTCGCCGGCGTGCGCAGCGACGACTACGGCACCGACGTGCTGGCCGGCGACCGGCGGCGGAAGAAGGTCGTGCCGACCGTGCCCGCCGAGCCGGACCTCGTGGTCGAGGAGGCCGGCACCGGCTTCTGCGGTGCCGTGGTGGAGTGCGCGAAGGATGCGGTGACGCTGGAGGACCGGCACGGCCGGCGGCGGGTGTTTCCGCTGGGACCGGCCGGGTTCCTGCTCGACGGCAGGCCGGTGACGCTGACCCGGCCGGTGGCCGCTCCGGCCCCGCGTCGGCCGGGCCGGACCGCGTCCGGGTCGATCGCGGTCGGGCACGCCCCGGCCCGGGTGGCGCGCGGCAGCCGGATCTGGGTCGAGGGCGTGCACGACGCCGCGCTGGTCGAGCGGGTCTGGGGAGACGACCTGCGGGTCGAGGCGGTCGTGGTGGAGCCGCTGGACGGGATCGACGACCTGGCCGGCGCGGTCCGGGCGTTCCGGCCCGACCGGGCGCACCGGCTCGGCGTGCTGGTCGACCACCTGGTGCCGGGGTCGAAGGAGAGCCGGATCGTCGCCGCTGTCACCGACCCGCACGTGCTGGTGGTCGGTCACCCGTACGTCGACGTCTGGCAGGCGGTGAAGCCGGCCGCGCTCGGCATCCGGGCCTGGCCGGGGGTGCCCCGGGACGAGGACTGGAAGACCGGGGTCTGCCGGCGGCTGGGCTGGGGTGATCCGCGCGACGGCTGGCGGCGGGTGCTCGGATCCGTCGACTCGTACGCCGATCTCGAGGTTCCCCTGCTCAGGGCGGTGGAGGAGCTCATCGACTTCGTGACCGCCGGCGGCGGCGGTTAGCCGAACAGTGAGACAATGACAGTGTGCCTGCGTGGTTGATCTGGCTCCTCGCCGCCGGTGTTCTGGCGATCGCCGAGGCGGTCTCGCTCGACCTCGTGCTGATCATGCTGGCGATCGGCGCGCTGGCGACGGCCGGTGCCGCCGCGCTGGGCGCCGGGGCCGTGGTGCAGGTCGCCGTGTTCGCGGTGGTCTCGCTCGGCCTCGTCGTCGTCGTGCGCCCGCTGGCCCGGCGCCGGATGCAGGTGCCGCTGACCCACGCCCAGCGCACCGGTATCGAGGGGCTCAAGGGCCGCAACGCGGTGGTGGTGCGGACCGTGGACCAGCACGGGGGCCGGGTCAAGCTGGCCGGCGAGGAGTGGTCCGCCCAGTCGTACGACCCGCTGCAGGTGTTGCCGGTCGGCAAGACCGTGCAGGTGATGGAGATCCGCGGCGCCACCGCCGTCGTGTGGTCGCACGAATGAGAGACCGGGCCGTGCCGACCCGGCACACATAGGAGCAGTCAATGGAAGCCGGCCTCATCGCCCTGCTCGTCGTCATCGCCCTCGTCGTCGTGCTACTGCTCCGGAGCATCCGGATCGTGCCGCAGGCGCGGGCGGGTGTCGTCGAGCGTCTCGGCAGCTACTCGCGGACCCTCGACCCCGGCCCGCACGTGCTGATCCCGTTCGTGGACCGGGTCAGGCAGATGATCGACCTGCGCGAGCAGGTCGTGTCGTTCCCGCCGCAGCCGGTGATCACCGCGGACAACCTGACCGTGAACATCGACACGGTCATCTACTTCCAGGTCACCGACCCGCGGGCGGCGACGTACGAGATCGCCAACTACATCCAGGCGGTCGAGCAGCTGACCGTCACCACGCTGCGCAACGTGGTCGGCGCGATGAACCTGGAGCAGACGCTGACCTCCCGGGACGAGATCAACACCAAGCTGCGCGGCGAGCTCGACGACGCCACCGGCAAGTGGGGGATCCGGGTCGCCCGGGTCGAGCTCAAGGCGATCGACCCGCCGCCGTCCATCCAGGACGCGATGGAAAAGCAGATGCGGGCCGACCGGGACAAGCGGGCGATCATCCTGCAGTCCGAGGGTGCCCGGGAGTCGTCGATCAAGACCGCCGAGGGGCAGAAGGCGGCGCAGATCCTCGCCGCCGAGGGCGCCAAGCAGTCCGCGATCCTCGCCGCCGAGGCCGAGCGGCAGTCCCGGATCCTGCGGGCCGAGGGTGAGCGGGCCGCGCGCTACCTGGCCGCGCAGGGGCAGGCCAAGGCCATCGAGACCGTGTTCGCGTCGATCCACGCGTCCGACCCCGATCCGAAGCTGCTCGCCTACCAATACCTGCAGACCCTGCCGCAGATCGCGCAGGGCGACGCGAACAAGGTCTGGATCGTGCCGAGCGAGTTCTCCAAGGCGCTGGAAGGGCTGGCCGGGCTGACCGGCAACGGGGCGGCGGCCGGCGAGGCACCGTCCTGGCTGGCCGAGGCGGCGAAGTCGGCCGGCGGGCGGCCGACCGCGCCGAAGGAGACGCTGGACACCAGCGACTGGTTCGACTCGAAGCTGCCGCCGGCCCGGTTGCAGCCGGAGGCGGAGATCCGGGCGTCCGACCGGGACGACGAGACGGCCAGCGCGCACGCCGGGCTCTCGTACGACCGGCCGGACGGCGAGGACGACCTGCCGGACGACGACGGGCCGCGGGCGCTGCCGCCGACCCCGCCGGAGTACGCCGGGCCGCCTCCCGGGCAGCAGGACTACCCCGGGCGGTCGCCGCAGCAGCGCGGTCCCGGCTACGGCCAGCCGCCGGCGGGTAACGGCCGGCAGACCCCGCCCCGCTAGGACTCCGAGCCGGCGCCCCGCCCGGACCGTCGGGCGGGGCGCCGGTCGTGCGGGCGAGAGCAGACCCGGCACGCGACACGGGGCGGTGACCGGCTGGTCACCGCCCCTTGCTGGGCCGGCTGCGTCAGGACGCGACGGCGGGGACCGGGGCGAGCTCGGCCGCGGGGACCGCGGGTGCCGTCGCCGGGCGGCGCTGCTCTCGTCGGGTGCCGAGCCAGCTCGCGGCGAGCAGGATCCCGATCGTCATCACGGCCACCAGGACACGGAAGTCGACGACCGCCACCAGCGCCGCGCCGACCGCGATCGACAGGCTCTGCGGCCCGCTCACCAGCACGTCGACCGCGGAGAACGTCCGGCCCTGCAGATGTGTCGGGGTGAGCAACTGCAGCGTGGTCGACATGCCGGCCACCAGCGGCGGCACGCCGAGGCCGACCAGCACCAGCCCGCCGACAGCGACCGCGTCGACCGGCACGACCAGCAGCCCGATGCCGACGGCGACCGCGGCCAGCCCGGCGGTCACCGCGTGGCCGGCGCCGAGCCGGCGGACCACGATGGCGGCGAGCAGCCCGCCGGCGACCGAGCCGGCGCCGAAGCCGAGGTCGAGCACGCCCAGGAACGCGGGGGAGTGGTGCAAACCCCGGTCCACGACCGCGAACATGACGACCTCGATGAACCCGATCACCAGCATCGCCAGCGCGACCGCGGCGACGATCTGCCGGAGCACCACCGTGCGGCGCAGGTGGGTGAGCCCGGCCGCGACCTCGGCCCGCCAGTGCCCCTCGGCCGGCGCCGGCGCGGGCTCGCTGACCCGCAGCAGCAGCAGGCCGCCGGCGGCGACGAGGAACGTGGCCGCGTCGAGCAGCGCGACCGAGTGCGGCCCGACGGTCGCGTAGAGCCCGGCCCCGGCGATCGGGCTGAGCAGCCGGGACAGCGCGGCGACCGTCTGCAGCGCGCCGTTGGCGGCCAGCAGCTCGTCGCCGTTGGTGGCGATCGTGCGCAGCAGTGCCGACTGGGCGGACCGCAGCAGTGCCCAGGACGCGCCGTACAGCGCGCCGACCGCGTAGATCAGCCAGAGCTGGCCGGCGTCGCGGACCAGCAGCAGCAGCGCCACCGCGGCCGCGTTGGCCAGGTTGACCATGACCAGCAGCGGACGGCGGCGGACCCGGTCGACCAGCATCCCCGCGGCCGGTGCGAGCAGCACCGGCGGCGCCAGGATCGCGAAGATCACCATGCCGGCGGCCGCGGTGCTGCCGGTCAGCGACTTCACCCAGATGCCGAGCGCGAGCCAGAGCGCGCTGCTGCCGGTCAGCGACAGCACGTCCATGCCCAGGAAGATCCGCAGGTTGCGGTTGCGCAGCACGGCGGTCATCGCACGTCCCTCTCGTCGTCGTCGCCGGGCGGCCTGGTCGGCACGGCGAACAGCCCGAACGCGACCGGCAGCGTGCCGGGCCGGGCCTCGTCGCCCTCCACGTACGGCTGCAGCAGTTCCTCGATCCGCTCGCCCAGCTCGGCCAGCTCGGTCGCGGTCAGGTGCAGCGACATCCGGATCTCGGTCGCCGCGGAGCGCCACTCCTTGGGGTAGTCGGCGCGGGTCCGGCCGTAGGCGAGGAGCCGGTCGTTGTCGCGCGCCCGGATCAGCTCCAGCAGCGCGTCGGCGGCGAGCTTCGCCTCCGCCGACAGCTCGTCGCCCGGGATGTCGACGTCCCGGCGCACGATCTGCCAGGGGCGCTGCCGGCCGCGACCGCCGGGCGCCTCCTCGACGTAGCCGTACTTGGCCAGCGTCCGCAGGTGGAACGAGGCGTTCGCGGGCGACTCGCCGATCCGCTCACCGGCCTCGGTGGCGGTGAGCGGACCTTCCTCGTCCAGCAGGGTGAGGATGGTGAGCCGGGTCGGGTGGCTGAGCGCCCGCAGCTCGGTCGGCGAGGTGAGATGCCGTCGCTCGGAAGACATGTTTCGAAGTGAAGCTTTCGAAACAATCCTTGTCAAGTATCTCCGGTCAGAAGTGCAGCGTCGCCCAGGGCGCGCGGTCGGCGCCGAGCAGCCGGTCGGCGGTCGCGACCGCGCCCGGGCTGTGCTCGTCGACCAGGCCGGCGGCGGCCAGCGTGCCCAGCCGGTGGCCGCCGAGGTATGCGCTGCCGAGTGCGGTCGCGGGCAGCGTGAGGCCGGCCGACTCGGTGGTCGGCCGGCAGGTCGCGCCGTCGGGGGAGGCGTCGAGCGCGAACCGGCCGGCCGCGTACCCGGCCGGGTCGACGACGTCGAGCACGACCCGCCCGGCGCACAGGTAGTCCCGCTCGGACAGCGCCACCGGCACGTCCAGCACCCGCAGCCAGAGGTTGTCGTAGCGCTCGGTCTGCCGGACGTGGCGACCGTCGGCCACCAGCCACGGCAGCGCCTCGTCCACCCGGCGCGCCTCGGCCTTGACGGTCGTGATCAGGTCGACGGCCAGCGCGAACCGCCACAGCTGCGCGTACGCCTCATCGGTCGCGGCGACCAGCTCGTCGACGGTGAGCGTGTTGTCCGGGCCGTCGCCCCACTCGGCCCGCCAGCGCAGGTAGCCGTCGACCTCGCCGTCCGCGCCCCGGTGCACGACCGCCCGGCCGTCCCAACCCGGGTCGCCGTCCGGCCGGAGCAGACCGAGCTGCCGCCGCCAGCGCACGTCGTCCCGGTCCAGCCCGCCGGCCCGCTGCCGCCGGGCCCGGTCGTACGCGGGCGCGCCGAGCTCGAGCAGCCGCTCGGTGCTCACCTGCTCCAGCTCGCCGGTCGGGATCGGCGCGCCGACCCGCAGCTTGTCTATCGTCCACTCGGCCGCCTCGGTGGCCGGGCCGAACCCGTACCGGCCGTAGATCCGCCACTCGGACGCGATGAGGATGCTCACGGCGTCGCCCCGCTCGGCCGCCGCGGCCAGGTCCTGCGCCATCATGCCGGTGAGCAGGCCGCGGCGGCGGTGCGTCGGCGCGACGGTGACCATCGTGACCCCGTCGGCCGGGACCGTCCCGCCGCCCGGCACGGTCAGCTCGAACGGCACGCTGCGCAGGCTGCCGACCGCGCTGCCCCGGTCGAACGCGGCCCAGGTGCGCTGCAGGTCGGGCTTGACCTGGTCGATCCAGAACGTCGCCATCGCCGGGTCACGGCTGGGCGGCGCGAGGAAGGCGGTGTTGATGCTGCGCAGGAGGTCGGCGGCGTCCTCCGGCTCGGGGTGGCGGATCTCGATGGTCACGCTCCGACGCTAGCCGGGAGCGCCAAGGGGTTTGCCGGCTCCGGATAAGCTGCGGCGTGGCCGGAGGACCTGGCGGGGCCGTCGGGCGGGACGAGACCGAGGCGCAACGGCTCGACCGCAACTACGGCGAGCTGCTGCAGGAGCTGCGCGTGGCGCAGATCGGCGTGCAGATCCTGTTCGCGTCGCTGCTGACCGTCGTGTTCTCCCAGCGCTTCGCCACGATCAGCTCGCTGCAGCGCGGCGCGTACGTGCTGACCCTGCTGTCGACCGCCTGCGCGGTCGCGCTGCTGGTCGGGCCGGTCGCGTTCCACCGGATCGTCTTCCGGCGCAGCCAGAAGGACGACCTGGTCCGGGTGTCGCACCGGATGGCCCTGGGTGGCCTGGCGTGCCTGGCCGTCTCCATGGTCGCGGTCGTGCTGTTCATCCTCGAAGAGGTGCTCGGCAAGACCCCGGCGATCTGGTACAGCGCCGGGGTCGGCGCCGTGTTCCTGCTCCTCTGGCTGGTGCTCCCGGTGGTCAGCCGCACCCGCGAGGGGATGGACGGGCACGACTGACCGGGCTACGGCACCAGCCTGGTGACCGACTCGGTCGCGCGCCTGATGTCCGACCGGCTGACCCGCACCGGGTACTCGTCGTCGGTCAGGTAGGCGGGCAGCAGGTCGAGGTAGTGCCGGTCGGTCGGGATCGCCGAGGTGCCACCGGGCAGCGAGCTGAGCCCGACCGGGCCGGACCGGGTGAGCACGCCGATGTAGCGCCGGGCCGGGCCGGAGCCGAACGTGAACCCGTTCGGCGAGTCGGCTCGGGGGTCGTGCGCGGCCGCGTCGACCGTGCCGTACCCGCCGTCGACCGGTACGCCGGACAGCCCCGGCAGCGGCGCCGGGAACCGGCCGAACGCCGGCGGCGCCGAGAACGGGCCGCCCAGCACCGAGCCGAGGGTCAGCCGGTGCAGCGTTCCCCAGGTGTAGTCGGAGATCCGGGTCGAGCCGCCGTACGCGGCCGCGAAGTCCGGGCTGGCCAGCCGGTCCAGCGCGGCCCGGACGGCCTTGAGCATGGCCAGCGCCTGCCGGTCCTTCGGGTCGGCGACGCCGGGAGCGGCGAAGAAGTCGACCCCGGAGGCCGACGGTACCCCGGACAGCGCGCGCTTCAGCGCGGTCAGCGCTCGCTGGCCGTCCACCACCGGCGCGTCCAGTTGCCGCGCCACGGCGTCGGTCGTCGACGCCAGGAACCGGCTGCGCCACACCGCGTAGAGGGTGGCCGCGACGCTGTCGGCCTTCTCCCGCCCGGACGGCGCGGACAGGCGCCCGTTCACGTCCGCCGCGTCGTAGCCCTGCGGGATCCCGGTCGGCGTCGAGTGGTCCCAGGCGGCCAGCCGCACGACCGCCTCGACGACCTTCGGGTCGCGCGCCAGCGCGCGCAGCTGGGGCTCGCCGGATGTGCTGGCCCGCAGCAGCGCCGCGCCGATCCGCGGCGCGAAGAACTCCGCGTCCAGCAGCACGGTGTCGTCCTGGATCCGCTGGACGTCGCCCGCGTCGAGCTTGCCGTGCCGCAGCGCCGCCTTGAGCGCCTCGGTGATCCGCCCGGCGCGCAGCCCGTCGTAGCCGGGGTTGAGGTAGTAGATCCCGCCGTCCGGCCGGAGCTGGTCGAGCGGGTCGTTGTCCAGCGTGGTGCCGGCCGGGTCGTTGTTCGCGCTGACGAAGAACCCGTTTCGCGGGTTGACCGTGTGCGGCATCTCGGCCATGGGCAGGATCTCGTACGGCAGCGCCTGGCCGGGGTAGTGGTGCACGGCCGGCAACCACTCGTTGCCACCCGTCCCGTTCCGCACCAGGTACGGCGGGACGCCGTCGACGTGGCCGGCCTGCAGGTCCTCGCGCAGCGGCAGCTCGCCGCTGGTGAAGTAGGCGATGGTGCCGCGGCGGTCGGCATACGACCAGTTCTGCGAGCCGACGTCGAACGACCGCAGGCCCTTCTCGAAGTCGGACAGGTCCTTCGCCCGCATCCAGGTGAGGAACGCGTCCAGCTCCTGGGTGGGCGAGTATCCGGCGTACTGGATCGACAGCGCGGTGCCGGCTGCCTGGTCGAGCTGCACGATCGGGCCCTGGTTGCGGCGCGGCACGATCAGCGTCGCGGCCGGGATCCCGTTGCCCGGCGGGACGACCGAGACCTGGCCGCCGTTGTTGGCCCGGAACGTCTCCGGGATCGCCTGCACCGGCTCCAGCCGTCCCTCGTAGACGGTGGCCAGCCCGCTGGCCGCGGCCGGGTCGGGCCGGACCTGCTCCAGGTAGGTGTCGGTGACGTCCATCGGGTTGGTCGTCGAGCCCCAGGCGATGTCGCGGTTGGCGCCCTGCGCGACGCCCGGGGTGCCGGCGAAGCCCTCGCCGGCGGCGTCGAGTCCGGGAGCCCGCAGGTGGATCGGGTAGAAGATGGACGGGTTGCTCAGGCCGAGGTGCGGGTCGTTGGCGAGGATCGGCCGGCCGTCGCGGGTCAGCCGGCCGGAGACGACGAACTCGTTGGACCCCGTTGCGTGCTCGCCGCGGTCCTGGATCGCGCGCAGCAGCGGCACCGTCGCGGCGACCGCGCGGTAGCGGGCGGACAGCGTGGCCGCGGCCGCGACGTCCTTGCGGGACAGGCTCGTCGCCGGGCCGTCACGCGGCGGTGTGCCGGTCGCGTCCGGCACGGTCGAGGCGGAGCTGAACGGCGCGTGCGCGACGAGGTCCTGGAGGTAGAGCTTCTGCCCGTCGATCCCGGCCGCCGCACCCCCGGCCACGTATGCCTGCAACTCGGCGGTGGTGTCCGCGTCGAGGTCGAACGACAGCTGGAACGCGACCAGCTTGCCGATGACGATCGTGTCCACCGGGGTCCAGGGCGCCACCCGGGTCAGCTTCAGCGCGCCGTACTCGGGCGGGAGCGGGCCGCCGGTCGCGAGCTTCGCGTTCACGCCCTCGGTGTAGCTGGTGACGGCGGCGCGCAGCTGCGGCGAGGCGGCGGCCCAGGACCGCTCAGCCGCCCGGCGCAGTCCGAGCGTGCGGAGCTGGACGTCGCTGGGCAGCGCACCCGGCCCGAGCAGCTCGGCCAGCGTGCCCGAGGCGGTCCGGCGCAGCTGGTCCATCTGGAACAGCCGATCGGTGCCGTGCACCCATCCCTGGGCGAAGAACAGATCGTGCGCATCCCGCGCGGACAGGTGCGCGATGCCGTCGGTGGTGCGGGTGAGCGTGACCGGCGCGTGCAGTCCGGGCGCTCTGATCGTGCCGGCGGCGCCTTCCTGGGCCGGGGCGGCGCCGGCGGCGGCCACGAAGGTCAGCGGGAGCAGGGCAACGGCGGCGCCGACGGTGAGCGCGCGGAGAGGGCGCACTGAGCCTCCTCGTCGAGGCGGTGAGGGAGCGACGCGCCAGCCTGGCACGGCCGGGACCGGCGCGGGAAGTACCGCGCCGGGTCGCGTTCGTGCGGGTTTCTACGGGCCGGTCGTGCTGCCCGCCGGGTCGCTCCCCACCGGGGCATTGTCGGTGTTGCCGACCCCGCCGGTGTCGCCAGCCCCGCCGGGGTCGCCGACTCCGCCGGGGTCGCCAGCCCCGCCGGTGTCCCCGACATTGCCGGCGGTCCCGTCGGGCGTCGTCGGCGGGACCGTCGTCGGGTCAGCCGGCGGGGGCGGCGTCTGCACCGGCGGATCGCTGGGCGGCGGAGGAGCGGGCGAGGGGGAGCTCGCGGGCGGCGGAGGCGCCGGCGGCCTGCTGGTCGGAACGATCGAAGTCTGGGTGGGCGCCGGCTTCGTCGCGGTCGGGCCAATGGTCGACGGCATGATCGGCGGCCCGAGCCCGCTCGCCGTTGCCGCCGTCGGGTACACCGTGACGTAGACGATGCCGTTCGGCCCTCGAGACGGGCTCAGCGGCGGCGAGGGGCCGGTCTCGTGCGCGGTGAGGCCGGGGGCGTTGGGGTTGGGGGCGACGCGGTCGACCTTGTCGGGTGCGCGTGCGGTGTGGATTCCGTACATCACGCCGCCGACGACGGCGACCAGGCCGAGCGCCGCCGCGAGCGCGACGGTCTCCCGCCGGCGACCGGACGGCTGGCCGACCAGCACCTCCTTGCCGGCGTCCAGGTCGGCGTGCTGGTCGTCGATCATGACGTGGGCGAGCTCGTGCTCGATGACCTCCGCGACCTTCGCCTCGGGCAGCCCGCGGTTCACCAGGACGGTGCGCTCCTCCGGCACCCACAGCCCGTCGGCGCCGTCGAGATCGGCGAAGCAGATCGTGACTCCGCGATCGGCGGCCCGCCGCAGCAGGGACTGGTCGACCACGGAACCCCCGGGGGATGCGTGCATGACGAAGGGAATCGCTCGCCTACGAAACCACACCGGGGCCCCGGCACCAAGTCCTTGTCCGGTTGGTGCTAGGTGTGCCGCGCACCCGGCTCAGCGTCGCTGGTCGTCCGCCTCATCGAGGAAGACCACCTGCCGGCCCGAGCGGGCCGCTTCCTCGCGCGCCAGCCGGGCCTGCTCGCGCACCCGTGCCTGCTGCTCCTGGGTCAGCTTCGCGCCGCCGTACGCCGCGTAGCGCAGCGGCTCGGCCGGCTCCTCGACCGCCGCAGCGGGCTCGACCGCGCGCGGACCGTTCTGCGCGCGCAGGAACGTGGCGAAGCCCTCGAGCTGCCGGACCTGGTCGATGGTCAGGCCGTCGGTCGAGATCCCGACCTGCACCGGCGCCGGTGGCTGCGGCGCGTCCTGCAGCTCGGCCTCCTCCAGGCTGAGGTAGCCGGCCGCGACGATGAGCTCGAGCATCGGCACCCCGAGCACGGGGCGGACCCGGCGCAGGTTGGGCACGTCGGGCTGGTTCAGCCCGCGCAGCCACCGGGAGACCATGGACTCGGCCAGGCCGCTGCGGCGGGCGAGCTCGGCCTGGGTGAGGCCGGCACTGCGCATGGCTGACTCCAGGTACGCGGCCCACTCGCGCCCTGACTCCGTGCGGATATGGCGAACGATGGCTCGGCGCTCCCTGACAACTCCGGGACCGCGGACGGCCCCCCGACTGATCGCTGCCGCCATTGTGGCCTGAATTGCTTGCGCGCGCATCCCCCTATGGCTAGTCTTCCATGCGTGCAAGCAAGGTAGCTTCGAGCTGCCGCCCGGTTCATGGGACGCGACCACCCCTAGAGCCGGGCGGCGTCGGCGGTGTGGATCTCCCGCACCGACACGGTCGACGGGCCGTGGGGAGATCTTCCGCCGGCGCCATTGCTTTCTCGGGCCCTGAGGGGAGGTCCGAGGAGCGCACACCGAGGAACCGCCCCCGCCCAGTCGCATCCGTGACCTCGAGTGGGTGGGGGCGGTCGGTAGACGGGCCCGGGTTCGCTGATTTTGGGGGGAGCGACCCGGGCCCGTTCTTTGCCGGCATACGGCCGGCATACAGCGGGCGCACAGGCGTCCCTGCTTCACTGGTTCCCGTGACGCGTACGGATCCGCCGTCCCGGCTGCCGGTCACCGCGGCCGATCCGGTCGGATCCATACCGGACACGCGGCCGTCCCGGTGGCAGCGGCTGCGGCGCCGGCTCGCGATCGACCCGACCCCGCCCCCGACCAGCACGCTGGCCCGCCCGGTGCTGCGCAACGAGGTGCTGCTGGTCCTCGCGGTCTCGCTCGGCGCGTCGGCCGTGTACGCGGTGCTGTCGCTGCTGCGCAAGCTGCTCGCGCCGGTCCCGCTCTCGCAGAGCCAGGCCACGCTCAACGGCTCCGTGGTGCCCAACCAGGCCTGGCTCGACCTCGTCTACCAGCTGGTCGGCATCGGGTTCGGCGTGGTGCCGGCGCTGCTCGCGCTGTACCTGCTGGCCCGGGACCGGATCCGGCCGGCGGCCATCGGTGTCGACGGCACCCGGCCCCGCTGGGACCTCGGCCGCGGGGCACTGCTCGCCGCGGTGATCGGCATCCCGGGCCTGCTGCTCTACCTGGCCGCGTACGCGCTGGGGATCTCGGCCACGATCGTGCCGTCCGGACTGCCGGACGTCTGGTGGCGGGTGCCGGTGCTGGTGCTGTCCGCGGCGATGAACGCGACCCTCGAGGAGGTCGTGGTCGTCGGCTACCTGATCACCCGGCTGCGGCAGCTCGGCCGGACGGTGCCCTGGGCGATCGGGCTGGCCGCCGTGCTGCGCGGCTCGTACCACCTCTACCAGGGGTTCGGCGCGTTCATCGGCAACGCGCTGATGGGCGTCGTGTTCGGCTGGTTCTTCCTGCGCACCAAGCGGGTGATGCCGCTGATCGTGGCGCACACGATCCTCGACACGGTGTCGTTCGTCGGCTACACCGTGCTCGCCGGGCACGTGTCCTGGCTGCCCTAACCCTCCTCGTCGGCCGGGCGCTGCGCGTGCCGCCCGCGGCGGACGCCGTCCCGGTAGCTCGCCAGCCGGCCGCGGACGTCCTGCGGTGAGCGGTGCGTCTCTCTCGACGGCGGCGGCGCCTCGCCTCCGGTCGACCCGCCGACCGCGCCGGGCACGACCATCGCCTGCGGGCGGCGGCGGGGCAGGCCCGCCGTCGTCGTGCCGGCGGTGGTCGGCTCGGCCAGCCGGGCCGCGGCGGCCCAGCCGTCGTCGGCGGCCATCTGCCACGACTCGGGCTTGGCGCCGGCCTCGCGCTGCACGAACCACTCCGACTGCAGGTCCTCGAAGATCGACAGCCGGACGTCTTCGGCGGCACCGGCCGGGGCCGGCGGCAGCGTGCCCTCGGCTCCGTCGCCGCCGCGGGTGCGGGGCCGGCGGCCGGGGCCGCCGGCATCGCCGCCGGGCGGCGGCAGCGGGGCACCCGGCCGGTGGGTCGCGGCGAACAGCTCGGAGCCGCCGAGCGAGTCGCGGCGGGGCTGGCTCCCGCGGTAGGGGTTCGGGCCGGGCTCGGCACCGTTCGTCCGGAACGGGTCCGGCGCCGGGTGGCCCGAGGTGTCCGCACGGTACGGGTTCGGGCCGCCGCGGCGCGGCAGGTCGGGGGTGAAGTCCGGGGCGTCGCCGGTCGGCGGGGGAGTGCGGTAGGGCGAGGTGCCCCGGGCGGGAGTCTCGGCGCCCGGCACCGCACCCGGCGGTGGCAGCGCGCCCGGCTCGCCGAAGCCCTGCGCGCCGGCGCCGCGGCCGGGCAGGCCGGAGCCGGGCCCGATGCCCTCGTCCGGGCTCCGGGCGGGTCGTCCGGAGAACCCGGACAGGCCGGAGAGACCGGCCAGGTCGTCGAACTCCGGCGCGGTGCCGTTCTGGCGGCCGGGTCCGGTCGCGGGCGGGTCGCCGGCCGGCGGCGCGGGTGCCGGCAGCGCACCGGAGACCGGCGGCAGCTCACCAGCACCGCTGCGGCCGGCGAGATCGGCCGGCCCACCCCGACCCGGCACATCCGCCGGCCCGCGCGCAGGCAGGCCCCGGCCGCCGCGCCCCGGCAGGTCGGCCGGACCGCCCCGTCGGGGCAGGTCCGCCGGGCCGCCTCCGCCGGCCAGGTCGGCCGGACCGCCCCGGCTGGGAACGTCGGCCGGACCGCCCCGGCTGGGAACGTCGGCCGGACCGCCCCGGCTGGGAAGGTCGGCGGGACCGCCCGGGCCCGGTGGGCCACTGGGGCCGCTGAAACCGGACTGCCCGGCCGGGCCACCGAAGCCGGACTGGTCGGCGGGTCCGCCGAAACCGGACCGGTCTCCCGGCCCGCTGAAGCCGGACCGGTCAGCCGGGCCGCCGAAGCCGGACTGGTCGGCCGGCCCGCCGAAGCCGGGCAGGTTGCCCGGGCCGCCGAAACGGGATGGGTCAGCCGAACCTCCGGGACCCGGCAGGTCGGCCGGGCCGCCGAAGCCGGCCGAGCCGTTGCGGCCGGGGAGGTCCGCCGGTCCCGGCCGGCCAGGGAGGGCTCCGGGACCCGCCCCGAGCGGGTCGGCACCGGTCCGACCCGGGCGGTCGCTCGGGCCCAGGGGGTCGGCGCCCTGCGGGCCGGGAAGGCGGGCCCGGCCGGCGAAGCCGAGCGGGTCGGCGCCGGTGCTGCCCGGGAGGTCCGCGGGGCCCGGCAGGTCGGTCGGCGCGAGCGACCCGTTCGGGCCGGGGCCGAACGAGGGCGTCCCGTTGCGCGGCGGCAGGTCGGCGCCGGTGCCGTTGGCCCCGTTGAGCCCCTCCGGGCGGACCCGGTCCGCCCACGGGTCGGGGCGCCCGTTGCTGCGCGGCGCCGGCTCCGGCGGCAGCGGGTCGAACAGCGGGTCGGGCCGGCGCCCCGGCTCGCCCGGACGGCCCGACGGCGCGGCGGGCGGCCCGGACGGCACCGCCGCGGTCACGCCCGGCACCGCCGCCGCGACCCGCCGCGCGGCGCTCCCGAGCGCGTCGAGCAGCAGCCGCACCGCGGGGTCGGTGATCCGGGTCCGCCGCACCGCGGCCAGCACGGTCCGGCGCAGCCCGCCGTCGAGCACGGTCAGGAACCGCACGCCCTCGGCCCGCGACGGCGCCGCCGACGCGGGCAGCAGCGCGACGCCGAGCCCGGCCGCGACCAGCGTCAGCGCGAGGGCATCCTCGCCGACCTCGGCGACCACCCGCGGCGCGAACCCGGCGCTCGCCGTGGCCCGTTCCAGCGCCACCAGCGTGTCGCCGGCACCGGCGATCCACGGCTCGCCGGCCAGCTCGGCCAGCCGGACGCTGGCGCCGGTGGCCCGGTGCCGGCTCGACACGGCCAGCAGCAACGGCTCGGTGAACAGCTCCCGCCGCTCCACCGCGGCGTCCGGCCGGTGCGGCACCGCCGATCCGTACTCCCCGACGACGACCGCGTCGAGCGTCCCGTCGAGCCCGCCCACCGACTCGTCGGCGAGCTGGCGCACGTGCAGCCGGACGTCGGTCGACCACAGCGCCGCCAGCGTCTCGGGCAGCAGCACCCGGCCGGCGTCCGCGCCGACCCCGACCCGCAGCGTCCCGGCCACCCGCCCGGCCACCGCGGCCGCGTCCGCCTCGGCCGACTCCAGCTGGCCCAGCAGCGCGCCGGCGTGCTCGGCCAGCCGCCGGCCGGCCGGGGTCAGCCGGTCGCCGTCGACCAGCGGGAGGCCGAGCTCGCGCTCCCACTCGGACAGCTGCCCGGCGACGTCGCCGGCCGGTCGTCCCAGCGCGCGAGCGGCGCCGGACGACCCCCCGTGCTCGGACATCGCCAGCAGCGCGCGGAGTCGACCTACTTCGAGCATGGTGGGCAGGCTAACGGTCCCCGGGCTGGGTGTGGGTACCTCGGTCCACAGCGATGCGCGGAAATCGCCCCGAGATCACCAACCGTGCGCGCGTCACGACTGTGCGTCGAAAATGCCGCGTGAGAGGCCTCACACCCGGGAGCGGTCGTTGGCCGCGTACATCTCGTCCAGGACGGCCTTGTAGCGCCGCTCGACCACCCGCCGCTTGAGCTTGAGGCTGGGGGTGAGCTCGCCCGCCTCGATGGTGAGGTCGTGGTCGAGGATGCGGAAGTCCTTGATCGTCTCCCACCGGTTCAGCCCGGCATTGAGCTGCTTCACGCCGGCCGCGACGACCGCCCGGACGTCGTCGCGTCGGGCCAGCGCGACCGGGTCGCGCTCGGCGACCCCGTTCGACTCGGCCCACTGCGCC
Organism: uncultured Actinomycetota bacterium; assembly: GCA_963728945.1. GTDB lineage: Bacteria > Actinomycetota > Actinomycetes > Mycobacteriales > CADCTP01 > CADCTP01. Next base: position 927,798 of record CAVSMA010000002.1, read on the forward strand.
AGCGCGTCCGGGTCGAGGGTGACCAGCGCGGTCACGTAGTTGCGCCCGTCGCCGTGCACGACGAACTGGCTCGCCAGCCCGCAGATCACCGGGAAGGTCACCTCGATCGGCTGCGGCGCGACGAACTTGCCGCCGGAGGTCTTGATCATGTCCTTCTTGCGGTCGGTGATCTTCAGGAAGCCGTCGGCGTCGAGTTCGCCGATGTCGCCGGTGTGCAGCCAGCCGTCGGCGTCGAGGGCCTCGGCGGTCGCCTCCGGCAGGCCGTGGTAGCCGCGCATCACGCCAGGACCACGGATGAGCAGCTCGCCGTCGTCGGCGATGCGCAGCTCGGTGCCGGGCAGCGCCGGACCGACCGTGCCGAACTTGAACCGGCCGGGCAGGTTGACCGCGGTCGCCGCCGAGGACTCGGTCATCCCGTATCCCTCGACGATGAGCATGCCGGCCGCGTGGAACCACTCGGCGATGTCGCGGGACAGCGCCGCGCTGCCGGAGACGAACAGCCGGATCCGGCCGCCGAACCGCTCCCGCAGCTTGCTCAGCACGACCTTGTCGGCAACGGCATGCGAGACCGTCAGCGCCGGTCCCGGCCTGCGGCCCTGCTGCTCGGCCGCCGACCACTTCCGGCCGGTACGGAACGCCCGATCGAACAGCGTCGCCTTGATCCCGCCCTCGGCCTCGACCGCCGCCACCACGCGGTTGTGCACCTTCTCGAACACCCGCGGCGCGCCCGCCATGAACGTCGGCCGCACCGTGGCCAGGTTTTCCACGATCTTGTCGATCCGGCCGTCCACCGCGGTGGCGAACCCGATCTGCAGCTGCGCGGCCAGCAGCACCTTGCCGAACGAGTGCGACAGCGGCAGCCACAGGTATTGCAGGTCGTCGGGCCGCAGGATGCCGAGCCGGTCGACCGCCGCGCCCTCGTACGTCCAGTTGTCCTGCGTCAGCTCCACGCCCTTGGGCCGGCCGGTGGTCCCGGAGGTGTAGATGAGCGTGGCCAGGTGGTCCGGCCCGATGCCGGCGACGACCGTGTCGACCGCGTCGGGCGTGTCGGCCAGCAGCACGCGGCCCCGCTCGGCCAGATCGTCCAGGGAGAGCTCCCGATCAGTCCCACTGCCGGCGCCCTCGAGCAGCACGACGTAGCCGAGGTCGGGGGTCTTGTCGGCCAGCTCGCGCAGCAGCGCGGCCTTGGTCTCGTCCTCGACGAAGGCGATCACCGCGCCGGAGTCGGACGCGATGTGCAGCACGTCCTCCGGCTGCGAGGACGGGTAGATCGTGGTCGTCGCGCCGCCCGCGGTGTTGATCGCGAGGTCGGCGAGCACCCACTCGATCCGGGTCGCGGAGTAGACGACCACCCGCTGCTCGGGCCGCAGCCCGAGCGCGAGCAGGCCCGCAGCCAGCTCGGTGACCCGCTCACCGGTGCGCGCCCAGGTCATCGACTCCCAGGTCTCCGTACCGTCCGCGCCGGCCACCGGCCAGCGGAAGGCCTCCCCGGCCGGGGTCGCGGCCACCCGATCGGCCAGCATCCGCGCCACCGAGGGCGCCCGCTGGATCGCTTCGGTCACCGTTGACCTCCTCGTGGCCGCGGATTTGGGCTGCTTCTCAGGTTGCCAGATTCCGCCGGGAACCGGTGGGGACCGGCCGGAACGGCGGGAGAACGCCGAAGCGGCCAGGAGCCCACGGGGGGAGGCTCCTGGCCGCGACGAGGAGGATAGCGGTACCGGCGAGTAGGCGCATGCATCGCCCCCCATCCGGGTGGTGGTGTGCGCGCGGGCTCGCGGGGAACAACCACTCCATGTGGTTGTTCCTGAGCCGCCGGTTCAAGGCGTTCCTGTTCACGCTCGCACTCGGACTGGCCGCACCGCGGATCGCGGGGCTGCTGCGCGCGTACGGGCAGCGGCGGCGCCGGGCCGGTGGCGGCACGCTGACCACCACGGTCCCGCTGACCACCGCCGACGCGCTGGACCGGATCGCGATCTGGGCTCGCCCGCCGAAGAAGCGCCGCTGGCGGTAGCGCGCCGCGGCCGGTCAGGCGTCCGCGGTCCCGCCGGTGCGGTCGAGGCCGTCCAGCGCGGCCATGTCCGCCGGCGGCAGCGCGAAGTCGAAGATCCGGGCGTTCTCGGCGATGCGGTCCCGGTTCGCCGACTTGGGGATGACCGGGATCGCGCGCTGCACCGCCCACCGCAGCAGCACCTGGGCCGGCGTCCGCCCGTGCCGCTGCGCGATCTCCGCGATCACCCGGTTCCCGAGCTCGTGCCCGCGGGTCAGCGGGCTGTACGCCTCCAGCACGACGCCGCCCGCCTCGCACGCGGCCAGCAGCCCCCGGCGGAACTGGAACGGGCTGAACTCGACCTGGTCGACCGTGGGCGGCACGTCCGCGCCGAGCAGCCGGTCGAGCTGGTCGGCGGAGAAGTTGCTCACCCCGACCGCCCGGGCCAGCCCGCGCTCGGCGATCCGCTCGAACGCCGGCCAGTGCCGGGTCGCGCCGCCGCTGGGCCAGTGCCACAGGTAGAGGTCGACGTGGTCGAGCCCGAGCAGCCGCAGGCTGGCCTCGACCGCCCGCTCCGGATCGGGGTCGCGCGGGTGGAACTTGGTCGCGACGAACAGCTGCTCGCGGGGCACGCCGCTGTCCCGGATCGCCCGGCCGACCGAGCGCTCGTTGCGGTAGAGCGTGGCCGTGTCGATGTGTCGGTATCCGGCCTCCAGTGCCCACCGCACCGCCTGCTCGGTCGGCCGGCCGTCCGGGATCTGCCAGACGCCCAGCCCGAGCAGCGGCATCGGCACGCCGTTGGCCAGCACCAGGCCGGTGCCGTCGTCGGTCAGCGTCGCCACTGTTCCTCCTCGGTCGCATACTCGGTGCCCACCGCGGCATCCGCGGCCCTTCCCGGTGCGGCGGGGCTCACTCGGCGGCCAGTGTGATCGCGGTGCCGAGCAGCCCGCCGGAGACCGCGTACCGGCCGCGCAGCGTGCGCACGGGCCGCCCGCCGACCACCGGTGGGGCGTCCACCAGCAGGTCGGCCGTGAATGTCCCACGCTCCGGCCGCGGGCCGGGAGCGAGCAGCAGCGCCGCCTCCCCGAAGCCGAGCCAGCGCCGCGTCAACGGGAACCAGGTCTTGTAGACGCTCTCCTTGGCGCTGAACAGCAGCCGGTCCCAGTGCACGCCGGCCGGCAGGTCGGCCAGGTGCGCCCGCTCGGCCGGCAGCGTCACCCGGTCGAGGATCCCGGCCGGCAGCGGGTCGTGCGGCTCCGCGTCGATGCCGATCGCGGCGACCTCGCTGGCCCTGGCCACCGCGGCCGCCCGGTAGCCGTCGCAGTGCGTGATGCTGCCGACCACGCCGGCCGGCCACAGCGGCTCCCGCTTCGGCCCGGACAGCAGCGGCGCCGGCGGCAGCCCGAGCCGGCCAAGCGCGATCCGGGCGCAGGTGCGCACGGTGGTGAACTCGGCCCGGCGCTTGCCGACCGCGCGGGCGACGAGCATCTCCTCCTCGGGCAGCAACGCCTCGCCGGGCAGCGGCCCGGTCGCGTCGGCGACCTCGACGCCGGCCGGCACGATCAGCGCGATCATCGGCCGGTCACCACGGTTCCGGCACCGGGTCGACCGCCGGCAGCACGTCCCGCAGCACGCCGCGGCGGATGCCGTGCCGCCGCCACTCCCGCGGGTAGCCGAGCGAGACCTCCTCGAACCGCACCCCGTCCTCGTACGTCGTGCGCGGGATGTGCAGGTGGCCGTAGACCACCGCGGTCGCGGCGAACCGGGTGTGCCAGTCGGCGGTCAGCTCGGTGCCGCACCAGATCGCGAACTGGGGGTGCCGCAGGACGCGGGTCGGCAGCCGGGTCAGCGGCCAGTGGTTGACCAACACGGTCCTGGTGCCGGCGGGCAGCGCGGCCAGCCGGGCCTCGGTCGCCACGACCCGGGCGTGGCACCACGCGACGCGGTCCGGGTACGGGTCGGGGTGGAGCAGGAACTCGTCGGTGGCGACCACGCCGGCGCCGTACGCGGCCGCCAGCGCCTCGTCCGCGTCGGCCTGGCCGGATTGCCGGAACGTGTAGTCGTAGAGCAGGAACAGCGGGGCGACGGTGACCGGGCCGCCGGCACCGGACCACTGCGGGTACTCGTCCTCGGGCGTGATCACCCCGAGCCGGCGGCAGAGCGCGACCAGGTGCTCGTACCGGTCGAGGCCACGCAGCCGGACCGGGTCCTTGGAGTGGGTGTAGAGCTCGTGGTTGCCCGGGGACCAGAGCACCTTGGCGAACCGGCCGGCCAGCGTCGCCAGCGTCCACTCCACGTCGGCCGGCTTCTCGGCGATGTCGCCGGCCACGATCAGCCAGTCACCGTCGCCGGCCGGGTGCAGGTCGTCGGTCACGATCCGGCGGTTGTCGGCGTACCCGACGTGCAGGTCGCTGGTCGCCCACAGCCGCGCCTCGCCCACGCCCCCGACACTAACGGCATCCAGCGACCGGCCCCGGCCTCGCCGGAGGCCGGTCGGCAGAGCTCAGCGGTCGGCGATCGGCACGTGGGCCCGCTCGGGCACGCCGGTGTAGAGCTGGCGCGGCCGGCCGATCTTGGCCTGCGGGTCGTCGACCTGCTCGCGCCACTGGGCGATCCAGCCGGGCAGCCGCCCGATCGCGAACAGCACCGTGAACATCCGGTCCGGGAAGCCCATCGCCCGGTAGATGAGGCCGGTGTAGAAGTCGACGTTCGGGTAGAGCTTGCGGGAGATGAAGTAGTCGTCGGAGAGCGCGACGCCCTCGAGCTCGATCGCGATGTCGAGCAGCTCGTCCCGCTTGCCCATCGCGTTCAGGATCTCGTCGGCGGTCTTCTTGACGATGGCCGCGCGCGGGTCGTAGTTCTTGTAGACCCGGTGCCCGAAGCCCATCAGCTTCACGCCGTCCTGCTTGGACTTCACCTTCTGCACGAACTTGGTGACGTCGCCGCCCTCGGCCCGGATGCGCGCGAGCATCTCGATGACCTCCTGGTTGGCCCCGCCGTGCAGCGGGCCGGACAGCGCGTGGATGCCGGCCGAGACGGAGGCGAACAGGTTGGCCTGGGCGGACCCGACCAGCCGGACGGTGGCGGTCGAGCAGTTCTGCTCGTGGTCGGCGTGCAGGGTGAACAGCATGTCCAGCGCCCGGACGATCGCGGGATCGGCCTCGTACGGCTCGGCCGGCAGCCCGAAGGTCATCCGGAGGAAGTTCTCCACCAGGCCGAGCGAGTTGTCCGGGTAGAGGAACGGCTGCCCGATCGACTTCTTGTACGCGTACGCCGCGATCGTCGGCAGCTTGCCCATCAGCCGCAGCATCGGCAGCTCGAGCTGCTCCGGGTCGGTCGGGTCGAGCGAGTCCTCGTAGTAGGTGGAGAGCGCGGACACCGCGGAGGACAGCACCGGCATCGGGTGCGCGTTGCGCGGGAAGCCGTCGAAGAAGCCCTTGAAGTCCTCGTGCAGCAGCGTGTGCCGCTTGATCTTGTCGGTGAACTCGGTCAGCTGCGCCTCGGTCGGCAGCTCCCCGTACAGCAGCAGGTAGCTGACCTCGGTGAAGCTCGCGTTCTCGGCGAGCTGGTCGATCGAGTAGCCGCGGTAGCGGAGGATGCCGGCGTCACCGTCGATATAGGTGATCTTGGACGAGCAGCTCGCGGTGTTGACGAACCCCGGGTCGTAGGTGACCAGGCCACCCTTGGACAGCAGCCCCGAGATGTCGACGCCGGGTGCACCCTCGGTGGGGTGCACGACGGTCAGGTCCTGCGCGCTTCCGTCGGTGTGGTGCAGGCTCAGGGTTCCTGGAGCGGGAGCATCGGGCATGGTGGCGCCCCTTCTCGAACGGTTCGCGGCGGGGGTCTGGTGTCGCAAAACGCTGTTACCTGACGGTAATCGATCTGGCTCCGGCCGACACGATCGGGTGCCCGTGACGGCCGGCACAACCTGCCGACCACCTTGCGGTGAGGGTTCGAGTGTAGGCGCCTGGACCGGGACGCTTACCGGGCCAGTGTCCGAGCCGGCTGCTCGCCCGCCTCGTCCTGCGGGCGGGCCTGCCAGGCCGCCCAGTCGGCGCTGACCGCGCTGGCCGCCTCGCGCAGCGGCGGCAGGTGCCGCTCCAGCAGGGTCCGCACGCTGGTCTCGGCCGAGTGGACGGTCACGTTCATCGCCGCCCGGACCGCGCCGCTGCCGTCCCGGACCGGCACCGCGACCGAGCGGATGCCGGGGGCGAGCTCGTCGTCGGCCAGGGCCCAACCGCGGGCGCGCACCTCCCGCAGCATCGGCTCGACCTCGGCCGGCCGGTAGGTCCGGTAGGGCTCGATGCCCGACCGGCTCGGGAGCGCCAGCACGCCCGGCACGTCGTCCGGGTCGAGCGCGGCCAGCAGCACCTTGCCCTGGGAGCAGACGACGGCGGGGAACCGGGTGCCGACCTCCACCCGCAGCGCGATGATCTTCGGCACCGCGACCCTGGCCACGTAGACGATGTCGCTGCCGTCGAGCTGGCTGATCGAGGACGACTCACCGGTGATCGCGACCAGGTCGCGCATGTGCTGCCGGGCCACCTCCCACAGGCCGAGCGAGCCGACGTAGGCCATGCCGAGCTCGAGCACCCGCGGGGTCAGGCTGAACGCGTTGCCGTCCGAGCGGACGTAGCCGAGCTCGGTCAGCGTGAGCAGGATCCGCCGGGCGGTCGGCCGGGCCAGGTCGCTGGCGGCGGCGACCTCGGCCAGGGTCATCCGCGGGCGGTCGGCGCCGAAGGCACGCAGCACGTCCAGCCCGCGGGCCAGCGCCTCGATGAACTCGGGGCCCTCTCCTCGACCGGCCATCCGCGTTCCTTCCCGTCCCCGCGGCCGGAACCGGCCTGTCCGCTGCACGAACAGTAGACCGCGGAAGTGACGCCGTGTTTCGGCTGTGAGGCTTGACAGCAACACAGCTCGACTCCATTGTGATGTCACCTCAGTGTCCGTATGCCGGACCACTGTCCGCAGATGAAGACCCCCACGTCAAGCGGCACCTCTGGACCCGATCCATCGATCACCCACCGCCCGCCCCGGCGAGCGGGGGCCATCCCGGCGTGCGTGACGGCCCGTCGCGTACGCACCAGACACGGCGGAGGCCCACATGAGCGAGCCCAACGAGACCCGGCCCGGCATCTCCCGGCGGACCGTGCTGCGCGGAGCGGCGGTGGCCGGCGCGGCCGCGGCCGGCGGCGTGCTGTCCACCGGCAGCGCCGAGGCGTCACCCGGCCGGGGCGGACACGGCACGGAGGGCTCGTTCCGGGCCGACCTGATCCTGCACAACGGCCGGATCCACACGATGGACGACCGCAACCGGGTGGTCAGCGTCGTCGCGATCAGCGAGGGCCGGATCGTGTACGCGGGCACCAACGTCAACACGGCCAAGCACGGGTTCGAGGACAAGCCGCGGCTGATCGACCTGCGCGGGCGGACCGCGATCCCCGGCATCATCGACTGCCACAACCACATCGTGCTGATGGGCAACCGACCCGGTCACCACACCCCGCTGGAGAACGCGTACTCGATCGCCGACGTGCAGGCGACCTACCGGGCCAGGGCGCGCGGCGTCCGCGACGGCGGGTTCGTCACCACGATCGGCGGCTTCCACTTCAACCAGTTCCGGGAGCACCGGCTGCCCACCCTGGCGGAGCTCGACGCGGCACTGCCGGACACCCCGGCCTACCTCTCGATCGGGTTCTCCGGGCCGTCGGTGACCAACAGCGCCGGCCGGGACTGGTTCGCCGCCAACGCCGCGCTGCCGCCGGTCGTCGGCGCGGACGGCTCGATCGCCGCCGGCACTGAGACCGGCAAGGCGACCCTGGCGCTGCGCCAGGCGCTCACCTTCGGCGACCGCAAGCGCAGCGTGCTCGACGCGATGACGTACGCGACCAGCCTCGGCGTGACGACGCACCTCGACCAGGGTGCCTTCCAGGCCACCAACACCCCGTCCGACGGCGCGGCGCACGAGGACAACTACTCGATGCACCTGCCGTTCCTGGCCGTGTACGACGAGGGCCGCGGCACGATCCGGCTCCGGATCAACTTCCTGCACATGGACACCGAGCCGGACGTGCCGACACTGCAGCAGCGGCTGCTCAACGCCTTCAAATTCTTCGGCGGCGACATGGTCCGAACCGGCGGGATCGGCGAGTTCATCGCGGCCAGCTACTTCGGCGGCCCGGTGTTCGTCGAGGCGGCCCGGCGGATCGCCAGGGCCGGATGGCGGACCGAGGTGCACTCGCTGACCGGGACCGACTTCCAGACCCAGATCCAGGGCTTCGAGCAGGTCGACCAGGAGATCGGGATCAAGGACCTGCGCTGGGTGGTCGCGCACGTGCCGCGGATCACCGAGGACTACGTGAACCGGCTCAAGGCGATCGGCGGCGGGGTCAACCTCACCGGCTGGCAGTACCTGGCCGGCGCCGGGCCGCAGTCAGGGCCGCCGTTCCGGATGATCGTCGACAACGGCATTCCGACCGGCATGAGCTCCGACGGCATGCAGATCGCACCGATGAACCCGTTCATCCACGCCTACTACGCGACCACCGGGCTCAACGCGCTGGGCAACCAGATCAACCCCGGCCAGCAGATCAGCCGGCAGGAGCTGATGGAGCTCTACACCCGGAACAACCAGTGGTTCCTCGGTGACAAGGACGAGGGACTGCTCGGCAGCCTCGAGGTCGGGCGGCTCGGCGACGTCGCCGTTCTCTCCGACGACTATTTCACCGTGCCGGTGGACCGGCTGCGGCAGGTCCGTTCCGTGCTCACCGTCGTCGGTGGTGAGATCGTGCACGACACCGGCGCGGTCCACTGACGATTAAACCGTCTACTCAGGACAGTCCTCTTCAGACAGGCGGAACCATGCAGAAGCGAGTACGGCTCGCTGCGGCGCTGGTGGCGCTCGTGGCGGCCACCGCCGCGTGCAGCTCCCGGAGCGACAACTCGGGCTCCGGCTCCGGGTCCTCGGACAAGCCGATCGTCGTCGGCTCGACGCTGTCGCTGACCGGCATCTTCGCCCCGACCGGCAAGATCCACCAGATCGCCGGCCAGGAGTACGTCGACCGGCTGAACAAGAACGGCGGCCTGCTCGGCCGGCAGGTGCAGTGGAAGGTCCTCGACGACCAGTCCGACCAGGCCAAGGTCGGGCAGCTCTACGAGCAGCTGATCAGCCAGGACAAGGTCGACCTCGTCATCGGCCCGTACGCGACGCCGAACATCCTCTCCGCGATGGCGGTCGCCCAGCGGCACAACTACGTGCTGCCGCAGCACACCGCCGTGCTGGCGCCGCAGCTCACCTACAGCTGCCAGTTCCCGGCCTGGTCGTACGGGCCGCGGCCGAACGAGTTCATCCCGACCCAGCTGTTCGACGCGGTCGCCTCGCTGCCGGACGCGCCGAAGCGGATCGCGGTGGTGACCAGCCAGAGCGGCTCGGCGGCGTTCGTGACCGACGGCTTCGGCTCGGACAAGACCGGCATGCTGACCATCGCCCCGCAGAAGGGCCTGCAGGTGGTGGCCAACGTCCACTACCCGCCGACCACCAGCGACTGGGCGCCGATCGCGGCCCAGGTGCGGGCGGCCAAGCCTGACCTGGTCGTCAACAACGGGCTCGGCGTCGACGCGGTCAACCTGCTGCAGGCGATGAAGCAGCTCAACTACCGGCCACCGATGATGTTCGCGCTGTTCCCTGCGCCCGGGCCGCTGCTCGGACTCGGTGACCTGAGCGCGGGCACGCTGACCACCTCGCTGTTCCAGCCGGACCAGGCCGGCAAGCTCGGCGGCGACGTGCAGGCGATCGTCGACGACTTCAAGACCAGGGCGACCGCGGCCAAGCTGCCGTACCCGGTGTTCGAGACCCAGGCGGCCGCGTCCTGGAACGCCTGGGACATCCTCGCCGACGGCGTGAAGGCGGCCGGCTCGCTCGACCAGCAGAAGATCTGCGACTCGCTGCACGCGGACGGGGCGCAGACGACGTTCTCCGGCAAGGTCACCTTCGACCCGGCCGACCACAACTTCTGGGCGGGCACCGAGACCCTTGCCCAGATCCAGGGCGGCAAGTGGGTCACGGTCTGGCCGCAGGACAAGGCGGCCGCGCAGCTGCGCGGACCGGCCGCGGCCTGAGCAGGGGACGCCGGTCGCCATGACGATCGCCCAAGCCGCGCTCACCGGCGCACTCATCGGTGGGCTCTACGCGCTCATGGCGACCGGCCTGTCCGTCACCTGGGGGGTGCTGCGGGTCATCAACCTCGCGCACTTCGCGATGATCCTGCTCGGCGCGTACCTGACCTACCAGCTGGCCACCTCGACCGGCCTCGACCCGATCCTCACCGTGCTGATCACCGGCCCGGTGCTGTTCGTGGTCGGGGCCGCCGTGCAGTGGGCGTACGACCGGCTGCACGTGGCCGAGTTCACCTCGCTGCTGGTCAGCTTCGGGCTGCTGATCATCGCCATCCAGGCGGTGACGCTGATCTGGAGCGCGGACTTCCTCCGGATGCCCGGCGACGTCAACCCGTACGCGACCGAGTCCTGGACGGTCGGCCGGTTCGTCTTCCCGGTCACCACCGTGCTCGCGTTCGGGTTGGCGCTCGTGCTCGTCGCGGCGCTGCACCTGGTGCTGCGGCGCACCTTCGCCGGCCGGGGGATGCGGGCGATCGCCCAGGACCGGGCGGTCGCGGCCGCGTTCGGGGTGGACCACCAGCGGCTCAGCCTGGTGCTCGGCGGGGTGGCCGGAGCCAGCGCCGCCGCGGCCGGGATGGTGTTCGCGCTGACCAACGCGCTCAGCCCGACCGCGGCGTACGAGTGGTTCGGCATCGTGTTCGCCGTGGTCATCCTCGGCGGGATCGGGCAGGTCGTCGGCACGTTCGCGGCCGGCATCGCGGTCGGCGTCGTGTCCGCGGTGGTGTCCGCGGCCTGGTCACCGGCCACCGCGCCGATCGTGCTGTTCTCGGCGATCGTGCTGGCCCTGGTGCTGCGGCCGCAGGGGCTGTTCACGCTGCGGTCGGTGGTCGGGGCCGGCCGGTGAGGCGGTACGGCGGCTTCGGCCTCGCCTTCCTCGTCCTCGCCGCGATCGGGCTGTGGGGCCGGGACGCCGGCGTGCCCGGGTTCGTGGTGCCGCTCGGGATCACCGCGCTGTTCTGGATCGCCCAGGCCACCAGCTGGAACCTGCTGTCCGGGTTCAGCGGATACTTCAGCTTCGGCCAGGCCGCGTACGTCGGCACCGGGGCGTACGCGGTGGCGGTGCTGACCGGGCGGCACGGGGTCAGCCTGGTCTGGTCGGTGCCCGCCGGCGCGGCCCTGTCCGGGCTGCTGGCGCTGGCGATCGGTGCGGTCGCGTTCCGGCTGCGCAGCCTGCGCGGGGAGATCTTCGCGCTGCTCACCCTCGCGGTGCCGTTCATCCTGGCCGCGGTCGCGAGCATCAACCGGACCATCGACGGCGGCCAGGGCACCACGATCCCGCTGCCGTCGGTGCCCGGCTGGATCGACGGGTTCCCCCAGCTGCTGTTCGTGCTCGACGCGGCCGTCGCGATCGGAGCGCTCGCGGTCGCCGCCGCGGTGCAGCACGGCCGGCTCGGCTGGGGTCTGACCGCGATCCGGGACGCCGAGGACGTCGCCGAGGGCATCGGGGTGGGCACGCTGGCCTACAAGATGTGGGCGATCCTGCTGTCCGGGCTCATCGGCGGGCTGTCCGGCGCGCTGTTCGCGCTGCAGATCGGCTTCGTCACCGTGGAGGGCGTCTTCGGGCTGACGATCCCGCTGCTGGTGATCGTGATGAGCGTGCTCGGCGGCCGCACGCACTGGCTCGGGCCGGCCATCGGCGCGCTGCTCATCGTGACGCTGCAGGACCGGCTGGCCGCCTCCGGCTACACCGACTGGAACCCGATCGTGCTCGGCGCGGTGCTGGCCGTGCTGGTCGTCGTCGCCCCCGACGGCCTGTACGGCAGGATGCGGGCCCGGCCGTGGGCGGTGATCGGCGCGCTGGTCGTCCCGATCGTCGCCGGCTACTACATCCCGTACGGGGACCTGCAGAACTGGGTGCTTGCCGGGATGCTGCTGGCCGCGCTCGTCGCGGTGGTGCCGGCGCGCTGGCTGCCGGCCCGGCTGGTGCGGCCGCCGCGGCCGGAGCCGGTGCCGGCGGTCGACCGGCCGGCCCCGCCGGAGCCTGGGCCGCCGGGGGAGACCGTGGTCGAGTGCCGGTCGGTGGCCCGCTACTACGGGGGCGTGCACGCGCTCGAGGACGTCTCGCTCACCGTCGCCGGCGGCGAGCTGGTCGGCCTGGTCGGGCCGAACGGGTCGGGCAAGACGACGCTGGTCAACCTGCTGTCCGGCACGGTCCGGCCGAGCCGCGGCACGATCGCGGTCGCCGGCCAGGACACCGCCCGGCTGGCGCCGCACCGGATCGCGCACGCCGGCGTGGCCAGGACCTACCAGATCCCGCGGCCGTTCGACTCGATGACCGTGCGGGACAACGTGGCGATGGCCGGCATGTTCGGCCGCCGCCGGCTGCCGCTGGCGCAGGCGCGGGCCGAGGCCGGGGCGCACCTGGAGACCGTGTCGCTGGACCGGCTGGCCGGCGCGTACCCGGGCTCGCTCAACCTGCACCAGCGGCAGCTGCTGGAGATGGCCAGGGCGGTCGCGTCCGAGCCGCGGGTGCTGCTGCTGGACGAGGCGATGGCCGGGCTCAACCCGGCCGAGATCGACGAGGCCGTCGAGGTGATCCGGCGGATCTCCGCGGCCGGCGTGACGATCGTGCTCGTCGAGCACCTGCTGCGGGTGCTCAACCAGCTCGCCACCCGGCTGGTCGTGCTCGACCGCGGCCGGCTGCTGGCCGACGGCGAGCCGCAGGCGGTGCTGGCCGACCCGGCGGTCGTGCGCGCCTACCTGGGAAGGCAGACCCGTGTCTGAGTCCCTGTTGGAGGTGCGCGGGCTGGACGTGCACTACGGCGATGCGCAGGCGCTGTGGTCGGTCGACCTCACCGTCGGGCCGGGCGAGACGGTGGCGGTCGTCGGTCCGAACGGGGCCGGCAAGTCCACTTTGGTCAACGCGATCGCCGGGCTGCAGCCGTCCACCGCCGGGGAGATCCTCGTCGCCGGCACCGACGTGTCCCGGCTGGCGGCGCACCGGGTCTGCGCGTCCGGCGTGGCGATCGTGCCCGAAGGGCGGCGGGTGTTCGCGCAGCTGACCGTGGCCGACAACCTGGCCCTCGGGGCCTACCGGCCGGCGGCGCGGCGGGAGCACCGGGCGACGCTGGCCCGGGTGCAGGCGCTGTTCCCGCGGCTGGCGGAGCGGGCCGGGCAGCTCGCCGGATCGCTGTCCGGCGGCGAGCAGCAGATGGTCGCGATCGGCCGGGCGCTGATGGCACGCCCGGCCCTGCTGCTGCTCGACGAGCCCTCGCTCGGGCTCGCCCCGGTCGTCGTCGACGAGGTGTACGCCGCGATCGCCGCGATCGCGGAGTCCGGGGTGAGCGTGCTCGTGGTCGAGCAGGACGTGCCGCGGGCGCTGGCGGTGAGCCAGCGGGCATACCTGCTGTCCGAGGGGCGGGTGGCGACGACCGGCACGCCGGCCGAGCTGACGGACAGCGCCGAGGTCCGCCGGACGGTGCTGGGGTTGTGAGCGCGGCGCACCGCCCCGGTCCCGTGCTGTTGGCCGGGCGGCGGGCGGTGGTGGACGGTCGGGCGGTGTGCGAGGGCTGCGGCGGCCCGGTCGTCCCGGTCGGGCCGGGGCAGTGGGCGCACGGGCACGAGCCGACGGCGTTCCTCACCCCGGTGGACCAGGCGTCGGTCGGGCTGTCGTACGCGGAGTTCCGGCGGCGGCACCCGTGGGCGGTCGATCCGGACTACGGCCCGGTGACGTCGGACGCCGACTGGGCGGCGGCGCGCGACCGGCTGGCCCGGTACTGGTCCGCGGACGGGGCGTCGTATCCGGACCGCGTCGCGGTGCTGGCCGGCGGGCGGCCGCCGGTCGGCGGCTGGGAGCTGTCGCCGGGACTGGCGCAGGCGCTCGACCTGCCGGCGCGCCGGCGCGAGCTGGTCGCGCGGTTCGCCTGGGCCATCCCGGGACCAGCCGCGCTGGCGACGGTCGCCGACGCCGGTCCGGTGGTCGAGGTCGGCGCCGGCACCGGCTACTGGGCCGCGCTGCTGCGTGACCGCGGCGCCGACGTGGTCGCCACCGACCCGGCCGCCGGCGGCGGGAACCCCTACCACGCTGCAGGTCCACTGTGGACGGAGGTGGAACCGGTGGACGGGGTGGCCGCGGTCCGCCGGCACCGGGACCGCACCCTGCTGCTGTGCTGGCCGCCGCCGGAGGACGACGCGGGCAGCTGGTCGGTGCTGCGGGCGTACCGCGGGGACGTGCTGCTCTACGTCGGCGAGGGGATCGACGGGCCCGCCGGCACCGCCCGGTTCCACCGCGAGCTCGCGCTGAACTGGACAGCCACCGAGGAGGTCGCGATCCCGACCTGGCCGGGACTGCGGGACCGGCTGACCGTGTTCGAGCGCAACCCGGTGCGCCGGCCGCACCGGCTCCGGGACCGCTGCCCGGCCTGCGGCCGGCTGGTCCGCACCGGCCACCTGGGCCGCTGCGACCACTGCGTCGCCACCCGGCCGGCCGCGCTCACGCTGCGGTCCGGACCGCACCGGATCGAGTACGACGAGGCCGGGCTGGCCGCGCTGCCGGCGCCGCTGCGCACCGCCCTGCTCGCCAGCCCGAACCGCATCCGGGGCGCGCCGGACACCAGGCCGTGATCTCCGCGGCGGACCGGGCGGCCCACGAGTCGAGCAGCCGGACGCGGCGGCCGGCGAACAGGTCGAGCTGGCCCTCGACGGCCCACTGCAGGCGCAGGCACCAGGCGATGCCGGCGACCGGGACGGCGACGGCCTCCCGCGGGTCCCGGCCGGCGTGCTGCACGGGAGGCATCGTGCCGCGCCGGGACGGCACGTCGGCGCGCAGTCCCGGCGTCAGCGGCGGCTTGCCGCGGCCCAGACGGTGGCGAGCGTCGCGGAGGTCAGCGCCGGGCGCCGGTACTGCGGGCCGACCGCGGCCAGCGCGACCATCGAGGCCGCGTGCAGCGCGTCGACGCCGGCGCCGAGGCGAACGAGGACCGCCGGGGGATCGGTCGCGGTCAGCACGGCCTGCCCGAGATCCCGTGCGCCCAGCAGCCGCAGCAGCAGTCGCGCCCGCCGGTCGCCGGGGGCGAGCCCCATCGCCCGCCCGACCACCGCCGGCGCCGCGAGGCACCCGGCGCCCCACACCGCCCGCCCGACCATCACGCCCCGGCGTACCGCCGACGATGTCATCCCCGCTCCCGGTCCCGCAGGGGCGCCGTCACCGGCGACCGCGCGCGAGCAGGGTGACCGCGGCGGCGGCACCGGCGAGGGTGCCGAGCACCGACCGGCGGTGCAGGCTCAACCACGTCTCCGGGCTGCGCTCGTGCGCCTTGTAGTCGAAGTCGCCGTGCGCGCCCTGGTCTCCCGGCACCGGCGCGTACAGGTTCTCGCCGATCTCCGGCCGGGTGTCCTGCGGGCTCTGCTGCCCCTCGTAGCCGGTCCGGGCCAGGTACCGGTCCAGCAACGGCGCGGCGACCCGGTTGCCGAGCACCGTGTACGCCGTCGGCAGGCCGACCCAGGTGCTGCGGCGCGGGTGCTCGGCGACCCGCACGATCGCGGCCGCGCCGACCTCCGGCTGGAAGATCGGCGGCACCGGCTGCGGGTGGTGCGGCAGCTGCGACTTCACCCAGTTGAACTGGATCGTGTTCAGCGCCGGCATGTGCACCATCGCCACCCGCACCTTGCTGTGGTCGTGCAGCAGCTCGGTGATCACGCTCTCGGTGAAGCCGACCATCGCGTGCTTGCTGCCGCAGTACGCCGCTTGCAGCGGGATCCCGCGGTAGGCCAGCGCCGAGCCGACCTGGACGAGCACGCCGCGGTCGCGCGGCTTCATCCGGCGCAGCGCCGCGCGAGTGCCGTTCACGAAGCCGAAGTAGGTCACCGCGGTGGCGCGCTCGAAGTCCTCCGGGTCGGTGTCCATGAACGGCGCGAAGATCGACGTCATCGCGTTGTTGACCCACACCTCGATCGGACCCATCCGGTCCTCGACCTGCGCCGCGGCGGCGTCGACGGCCCGGTGGTCGGCGACGTCGACCGGGAGGCCGAGCGCCCGCCGCCCGGCCCCCGCGACGTCGGCGACCGCGCCGGCCAGCCCGTCCTCGCCGCGGGCGAGCACGGCCACGTCGTAGCCGGCCGCGGCGAACGCCCGCACGGTGGCCCGGCCGAGACCGGCCGAGCCGCCAGTGACCACCGCCACTCCCTTTTTCGCGCTCTCGCCGTCGAGCGACTCGAGCCGGTCGGCAGTGCTGGACGTCATCGGCGTACTCCTCGCGAATCGGGAACGCCGATGTGCTTGCCCGCAAAGACGGCCGGTGAATCAGCCCTCGCGCCGCGCCGGCACCACGACCACCGGGCAGGTGGCGTGCTGCACGACCGCGTGGCTGACCGAACCGAGCAGCAGCTGCTTGAACCCGCCGCGACCACGGGAGCCGACCACCAGCAGGTCGGCGTCGTTCGACGCCTCGACCAGCGCCTCGGCCGGGTGCCGGTCGTCGATCACGACCCGTTCGACCTCGATCCCGTCGAGCGCGTCGCGCTGCTCGTAGAGCGCCGAGCCGAGCAGCTCCGCGGCGGTGTTGCGGGCGAGCTCCTCGTATCTGGTCCGGTCCTGCAGCGTCGCGGAGATGTCCGGCGCGGCCACCGCGGCGGCGTCGTAGCCGTCGAGCGCCGGGTTGACCCCGCCGCCGACCAGCCCGTGCTCGGTCGGCACGTATTCCGGCGCGGCCAGCTCCCGCGCGTGGAAGGCGTAGACGACCTGCAGCACCGCCTGCCGCAGTCGCGCCTCCCCGGCCGCCCAGGCCAGGGCTGCCTTGGAGCCCGACGACGCGTCGAGTCCGACCACGATCCTGGCCACCGGCGCTCCCTCCAGGCCAACCCGATCGGGTGGCGCGCTCAGCTGGGCGAGATCATCACTATCCCAGAACCGCGGCCCGATGGTCGAGACTGTGCGCCGACACCCCGCGACCCTCGAGGACTGGCAATGGCTGACTTCCCGACCTGGCTCGCCGCGCTGCGCCGCTCCCACGAGCACATGACCGCGCTCGTCGGCGGGCTGACCGACGAGCAGGCGGCGCTGCGGTCCTACGCGGACGAGTGGTCGCTGGCGCAGGTCGCCTCCCACCTGGGCAGCCAGGCCGAGGTCTTCGAGCTGTTCCTCACCGCCGGCCTGACCGGCACCGACGCCCCGGACGCCGAGATGATGGTGCCGATCTGGGACCGGTGGAACGAGCTGTCCCCTCGCAGCCAGCTCGCCGACAGCGTCGAGGCGAACGAGCACTTCATCGCCCGGCTCGAGCACCTCGAGCCGGACCAGCAGGACGCGTTCGCGCTCAGCCTGTTCGGCAGCGACATCGACCTCGCCGGGCTGACCGCGCTGCGGGTGGCCGAGCACGTCCTGCACACCTGGGACATCGCGGTCGCGCTCGACCCGGCCGCGACGCTCGCGCAGGATGCGGTCGAGCTGCTCATCGACACCCTCCCGCGGCGCGCGGCGGCCGCCGGTCTGCCCGTACCGGGCGGGCGGCCGGTGCAGGTCGTCACCGTCGACCCGGTGCGCACGTACGCGCTGGCCCTGAACCCGAAGGTCACGCTGACCACGCTGGACGCGGTCACCCCGGACGCCGCCGTGGCCCGGATGCCGGCCGAGGCGTTCCTCCGGCTGGTCGCCGGCCGCCTCGACCCCGAGCACACCCCGCTCGGCGTGGACGCGCCCGACCTCGACCAGCTGCGCCAAGCCTTCCCCGGATTCTGACGGCTTTGCCGCATCGCCTCGGCGGTCCATCCGCACGAAGCCGCTGGAGGGATGACTCTCCCGGCGCAAACGCGAACGATCACGGGAAAGGGGCAGCCTGAGGCCACCGGAGGAGGTGTGCCGTGTCGGATACCACCACCGAAACCACCACCGCGCAGACCACCGAGGCCCCGCCCGGGCCGGCCACCCCACCCCTGCGCAGGGGCCGGGGACGGCGTTCGTGGCTGGCGGGGACGTTCGCGGGGGAGATGCTCGCCGAGTTCTTCGGCACGTTCGTCCTCATCGCGTTCGGATGTGGCTCGGTCGCTGTGGCCGTCGTCGGGCTGCCGGGCTCGGGACGCCAGAGCGTGGCGTTCGGCCCGGCGAACTGGCTGATCATCGCCTGGGGATGGGGCCTCGGCGTCGTGTTCGGCGTGTACGTGTGCTCCGGCATCAGCGGCGGCCACATCAACCCGGCTGTGACGCTGGCCTTCGCGCTGCGCCGCAAGTTCCCGTGGCGCAAGCTGCCCGGCTACTGGCTGGCCCAGCTCGTCGGCGCGTTCGCCGCCGCGGCGGTCGTCTATGCCGTCTACGTCGCCGCGATCAACGCGTTCAACCAGACGAACCACTTCGCGAACAGGCCGCAATCGCTGCCGACCTTCTCGATCTTCGCGACGTTCCCGGCTCAGTACTTCAACGGGTCGTGGGTCGGACCGTTCGTCGACCAGATCGTCGGCACCGCGATGCTGCTCGCGGTCATCGCGGCCCTGCTGGACCGGCGCAACAGCGCGCCGGCGGCCAACCTGACGCCGTACATCGTCGGCCTCGTGGTCGTGGTCATCGGGCTGTCGTTCGGTACGAACGCCGGCTACGCGATCAACCCGGCGCGCGACCTCGGCCCGCGCATCCTTGCCTGGATCGCCGGGTGGGGGCACCAGGCCTTCCCGGGGCAGGGCCAGTACTTCACGAACTACTGGTGGATACCCATAGCCGGGCCGCTGATCGGCGCGGTCGTGGGGATCGTCGCCTACGACCTGTTCGCCGGCCGCGCCCTGGGCCACGTCCGGGAGGATTGACCGGCGCGGCCGACGTCGCACCGGCACGCCGCCACCGCACCTCCGCCACCGCACCGCCGCACCGCCGGCCGCGCGCCACGCCGTCGTCACCGCCGCCAGCTCCTCGGGCAGCTCCGGGAAGAGCCGGCCGGGGACCTGCGCGCTGCCGCTGACGAGCGGGTGCGCGTCCCGCTCGATGAGGCTGACCCGGTCTTCCGCGTCGCTCGCCACGCGGGCATCCAGCACGCCGCCCACCCCGGCGCCGGTGGTCACGGCACGCTCGCCGCGTCTGACACCGCCGCCAAGCCGGCACCGCGCTGCGGGCTGCTCGGCTCTAGGGTGTCGCTGTCCCAGGCTGGAGCAGAAGGAGGCGGCGCGGGTGCGTCGAACGCTGGTTGCACTGATTGCAGCAATCACATCACTGGTGGCCGGATGTGGCGGGTCCGCACCGGCCGGCACTTCCTCGGGAAGCGCGGCGGCGAAGGGGTCGATGATCCTCGCGACCACGACGAGCACGCAGGACTCGGGCTTGCTCGATGACCTGCTGCCGGTGTTCACGAAGGACACCGGCTGGACGGTGAAGACGCTCGCGGTCGGCAGTGGTCAGGCGCTCGAGTTGGGCCGGCGCGGCGAGGCCGACGTGCTGTTGGTGCATTCGCCGGCGGCGGAGATGACGTTCATGGCCGAGGGAAAGGCGGGCCAGCGCCGACTGGTGATGCACAACGACTTCGTCATCGTCGGACCGGACGATGACCCGGCCGGGATCAAGGGAATGGACAGCGTCGACGCGATGAAGAAGATCGCGTCGGCGTCCGCGGTGTTCATCTCCCGCGGCGACGACTCGGGGACCAACGCCAAGGAGAAGGACATCTGGGCCAAGGCGGGGATCACCCCCAAGGGGGCCTGGTACCAGTCCACCGGCCAGGGCATGGGCGCCACGCTGCGGGTGGCCGATCAGAAGGCCGGCTACACGCTGTCGGACCGGGCCACGTACCTGGCTCAGCGCGACACGCTGAAGCTGCAGATCCTCAGCGAGGGCGACCCGAGCCTGCTGAACGTCTATCACGTGATCGAGATGACCATGAAGGCCGGAAGCCGGGTGCAGCCCGACGCGGCGAAGGCGTTCGCCGACTGGATCGTCTCGCCGGCGATCCAGCAGCGGATCGGTGAGTTCGGGAAGGCCGAGTTCGGCCAGCCGCTGTTCACTCCCGACGCCGGCAAGGACGAGGCCAGCCTCGGGGGCTGAGCCGGCTGGAGGAGGCCCGTTCGTGGACGTCCTGGTGCACGGTGTGCTCGACGCGGTCCGACTGCTCGCATCCGGCGACGAGGACACCTGGTCGATCACCGCTCTGACGCTGCGGATCTCCCTGACGGCGACCGCGATCGCGTTGCTGCTCGGCGTGCCGGCCGGGGCTGGTCTGGCGCTCGGCCGGTTCCGGGGCCGGCGGATCATGCTGGCGGCTGCGAACACCGGAATGGGCCTGCCGCCGGTCGTCGTCGGCCTGTTCGTCACCGTGTTGCTGTGGCGCAGTGGCCCGCTCGGTGAGCTCGGGCTGCTCTACACGCCGACCGCGATGGTCATCGCCCAGGCCGGGATCGCGACGCCGGTCGTAGCGGCTCTGACGGCAGCGGCGCTGCAGCAGGTGGATCCAGACTTCGTCGTGCAGATGCGGGCCCTGGGCGCGACCCGGCCACGGGCGCTGGCGGCCCTGCTGGCCGAGGCCCGCCTGCCCCTGCTGGCCGCCGGGATGGCGGGGTTCGGCGCGGTCGTCAGCGAGGTCGGGGCTGCACAGATGGTCGGCGGCAACATCGAAGGCCAGACCCGCGTGCTCACCACCGCAGCCGTCTTGGCGACGAGCCGCGGCGAGTTCTCCCTCGCGATCGCCTTCGGCATCCTCCTGCTGGCGATCGCGTTCGCGGTGAACCTCGCGGTGACGATCGTGCAGCAACGGCAGACCGTACGACGGTGACCGCGGTGAGCATCGGCTGCCGTGACCTGGTCGTCTCCACTGGCGACCGCGTGCTGCTCGACGTCGACAGCCTCGAGGTCTCCGCCGGCACCACCCTCGCGGTGCTCGGGCCCAACGGCGCCGGCAAGTCCACCCTGCTGCGGGCGCTCGCTCACCTCGGCGGTATGAGCCGGACCGGTGCTGTCCTGCTCGACGGTCAGCCGGCGACGGCATCGCAACTGCGTGCCGCCAGTGCGGCCGTGTTCCAACGGCCGGTGTTGCAGCGGGCTTCCGCGCTCGACAACGCCGCCGCCGGACTCCGCCTGCGCGGCACCACCCGGCGGGAGGCCCGGCAGCGGGCCCGGCCGTGGCTGCGCGCGCTCGGAGTTGGCCACCTCGCCGACCGGCCCGCGCGGACGCTGTCCGGAGGGGAGGCGCAGCGCGTCGCGATCGCCCGCGCCCTCGCCGTCGAACCCAGGGTGCTCCTGCTCGACGAACCCTTCACCGGCCTCGACGCCACCAGCCGGGCCGACCTGATCGCCGACCTGCGGACCGTCCTGCACCGGCTGGGCGCCGCCGTCCTGCTCGTCACTCATGATCGGGAGGAGGCCCGGGCACTGGCCGACCGCACCGCCTTGCTCGTCGCGGGCCGCCTCCGCCAGGTCGGCGCGACCGCGCACGTGCTCGATGCCCCGGCCGACGCCGACTGTGCGTCCCTACTCGGCTACACCACACGCCTCGCACCGGACCTCACCGGCTGCGGCGAACTGCTCGTCGCCCGACCCGAACGATGCCAGCTCCTCGACCCTGCGGCGTCCTTGCCACCGAACACGATCGCCGTCGGCGGCACGGTCCGCCGCACCGTGCCCCTCGGCGGGACCACCCGGGTGGACGTCGACACCGCAGCCGAGCCCGTCGCCGTGCTCACCACGGCCGAAGTGACGGCGTTGCCCGGACAGGCCGTGCGGGTCGCCGTCGATCTCGAGCATGTCCGGCGCATCCCCGCGGCAGTCCTGTCGTCGAGCGGCGCCCCACCGTCCCAGAACGCGGCGGCAGACCCGATGGACTGAGGTCAGCGGACCGTCACGCGCGCGGCCTAGGATCGGCTGATGGCGGGTCCAGTGGCGGGAGTGGTGCTCGCCGGCGGCCGGTCGTCGCGCATGGGCCAGCCCAAGTCGGGGCTGGAGTGGCACGGTGCGACGCTGCTGTTCCGCACGGCCGCCGTGGTCGCCCGCGCGGTCGACGGGCCGATCGTCGTGGTACGGGCTCCCGGGCAGCAGCTGCCCGACCTGCCCGAGGGCGTCGACACCGCGGAGGACCCGGTGGAGGGGCTCGGGCCGATGCAGGGGGTGGCCGCGGGACTGTCCGCGGTGCGGGACCGGGCCGGCGCGGCGTTCGTCTGTTCGACCGACCTGCCGTTCCTGCACCCCGCGTACGTCCGGGCCGTCGTCCGCGGGCTCGACGATCCCGCCGTGGACCTGGTGCTGCCGACCGTGCGCGGGTATCGGCAGCCGCTCGCGGCGGGGTACCGGACCGCGCTGACCGGACTGATCGAGGCGCAGATCGCCGAGGGCAACCTGCGGCCCGGCATGTTGCTGAAGCACTGCTGCGCGGTGCAGCCTGACGACACCGCGCTGCTGGCCGATCCCGCGGTCGCCGCGACCGACCCGGCGCTCGACTCGGTGCAGAACGTCAACACCCGGGAGGAGTACGAGCGGGCCCGGGCGCGGCCCGGCCCCGACGTCACGGTCCAGTGCTTCGGCGCGCTGGCCAGTGTCCACCGGCGCGGACCCCGGACGGTGGCCGCGGCCAGCCTGGGCGAAGCGGCGGCGGCCGTCGACCTCGCCCTCGACCGGCACGTGGTCGCGGCGATCAACGGCGACCACATCGTGCGGGATGCCCGGCTGCCGCTGGTCGCCAGCGACACGGTGGCGTTCCTCTCGGCCGACGCCGGGGGCTGAGCAGCCGGGCGGTGCGCGACATACAGTCGGGGCATGGCACCGGGCGGGTATTTCGGTTGCGCGCTGGTCGTCGACGTCAACGGCACCGCGGCGACCGCCCACGGCCTCGACCTGGACGAGCGAGTGCTGCGGGGGTACCTCGGTGGCGTCGGGCTCGGCACCTGGCTGCTGCACCGGCTGACCCCGCCCGAGGTCGACCCGTTCGGCCCGGACGCGGCGCTGGCCTTCGTGTTCTCCCCGCTGGTCGGCACTCCGCTGACGACCAGCGCGAAGTTCGCGGTGGTGGCGAAGTCGCCGCTGACCGGTCTGCTCACCGACGCGCTGGCGTCCAGCCAGTTCGCGATCGCCGGCAAGCTCACCGGCAACGACGCGATCGTCGTCCGCGGCCGGGCTCGCCAGCTGTCGGTACTGCTGGTTGACGCGGACGGCGTCCGGTTGGAGCCGGCTCCGGACCTGACCGGGCTGTCCGCGGCCGAGGCCGAGGCGGCGGCGAAGCAGCGCTTCGGCCGCGGCTGGCGTACGGCGGCGATCGGCCCGGCCGGCGAGCGCGGCGTGCGGTACGCGACGATCTCCCACGACGGCCGGCACGCGGGCCGCGGCGGCCTCGGTGCGGTGCTCGGCGCCAAGAACCTCAAGGCCGTGCTGGTCAGGGCCGGCGCCAAGGTCGCCGTCCACGACCAGGAGGCGGTCCTCGCCGCCGCTCGTGACCTGCGCGCGCGCAGCTTCGGCCCGGCCACTGCGAAATACCGCGAGCTGGGCACGCTGGCCAACCTGCTGGCTTTCAACGCGGTGAGCACGCTGCCGACCCGCAACTTCACCGCCGCCACGTTCGCCGAGGCCCCGAAGCTGGCGGCCGAGCAGCTGCACGAGCTACGCGGTGTGGCCCGCAACAGCTGCGCGTCCTGCTCGATCGGCTGCGAGCACATCTACTCCCGCAAGGGCGGCGGCAGCCAGCGGATGGAATACGAGAACGTCTTCGCGCTCGGCCCGCTCTGCGGCGTCTCCGACCCGGACGACGTCTTCGCGGCCAGCGCCCGCTGCGACGAGCTGGGCCTGGACACGATCTCGGCCGGCGGCACGATCGCCTGGGCCATGGAGTGCGCCGAGCGGGGCCTGATCGACGCGCCGTGGCTGCGCTTCGGCGACGGGCCGGCGCTGCTGCGGGCGCTGGACGAGATCGGTGCCCGGGAAGGCCTCGGCGCCCTGCTGAGCGAGGGATCCCGGCGGGCGGCGGAGGTCGTCGGGCAGGGCTCCCTCGACTTCGCGCCGCAGGTCAAGGGCATGGAGATGCCCGGTTACGAGCCCAGGACGCTGCAGTCGATGGCGCTCGGCCTGGCCGTGAACGCTCGCGGCGCCGACCACAACCGATCGGGCGCCTACGAAGCGGACCTGTCCGGCAAGCTGGACCGGTTCAGCGGCGGCGAAGCACATGTCCTGGCCGCGGTCGACACGGAGGACCGCGCCGCGGTGATGGACTCGATGATCCTCTGCAAGTTCCTGCGCGGGGTGTTCGACGAGCCGTTCCCGGAGTGGGCCCGGCTGCTGCGTGCCGTCACCGGCTGGGACCTCGACGAGGACGAACTGAGGGCCGTCGCGCGCCGCATCGTGCGGGCCAAGCGGGCGTTCAACCTGCGCGAAGGAGCGACCGCGGCCGACGACCGGCTGCCGGCCCGGATGCTCGAGACCCCGCTGGAGCTGGGGTCGGGCCGGACCGCGACGCTGACCGCGGAGCGGCTGCAGGCGATGGTGACGAGCTACTACGAGGCGCGGGGACTGACCGCTGACGGCAGGATCCCGGCCGCTCGGCGCGCTGAACTGCTGCTGGATGGATGACGTCTGAAAGCATGAACACGTGGCAACCGACGGAGGTCGAACCGTGACCACCTTGGAAGACCCTGGCACGTCCGTACGGACGATCACGGCCGAGATCGACGGCCGACAGGTCACCGTGCCCGACGGGACCAGCATCTACGACGCGGCCAGGCAGATCGGCGTCGACATCCCGGTGCTCTGCCACAACGAGCGCTACGACCCGGTCGGAGTCTGCCGGATGTGCGTCGTCGACACCGGCGGGCGCGCGTTCGCCGCTGCCTGCGTGCGGCCGTGCGAGGACGGGATGACGGTCAGGACCGACACCCCCGAGCTGAACCGGAGCCGGGCCACGCTGACCGAGTTGTTGATCGCCGACCAACCGCCGCGGGCCGAGGACCCCAAGCAGAACAAGACCGGCGACAACCTGCTTCTGGAGCTGGCCGACCGGTTCGACGTGGCCCGCGAGACCACCGGGCTGCCCTGTGCGAGTGGCCGCGGCACCGACTCGTCGAACCCGGTCATCGACGTCAACCACGATGCCTGCATCCTCTGCGACCGGTGCGTGCGGGCCTGCGACGACATCCAGGGCAACGACGTCATCGGACGCTCGGGCAAGGGCTACACCACCCGGATCGCGTTCGACCTCAACGACCCGATGGGCAACAGCTCCTGCGTCACCTGCGGCGAGTGCGTCCAGGCCTGCCCGACCGGCGCGCTGACCAACAAGCCGATCAACCTCATCCCGATCCAGCCGCGGGAGAGGCTCGACGCGGTCGACAGCGTCTGCCCGTACTGCGGGGTCGGCTGCGCGCTGACCTACTACGTCGACCGGGAGCGCAACGCGATCTCGTTCGCAGAAGGCCGTCCGCAGCCCGGCTCCCAGAGCCGGCTGTGCGTGAAGGGCCGGTACGGCTGGGACTACGCGGCCTCGCCGCAGCGGTTGACCGTTCCGCTGATCCGCCGCGACGAGTCGTACCCGAAGGGCCCGCTGTCGGCGGACGTCCGCGGCGACATGACCAACGACCGGGGCCGGGGCGGCTCGGGCGGCGGCCGTTCGGAGAAGAAGGGCCGCAGGCGTAAGCCGGGCGGACTGGTCGACTACGACGAGGTCATGCCGCACTTCCGGGAGGCGACCTGGGAGGAGGCGCTCGACCTCGTCGCCCGGCGACTGCTGGAGATCCACGCGTCCGGCGGTCCGGGCGCGATCGCCGGGTTCGGCTCGGCGAAGTGCTCCAACGAGGAGGCGTACCTCTTCCAGAAGCTCATCCGGGCGGGCTTCGGCACCAACAACGTCGACCACTGCACGCGGCTCTGCCACGCCTCCTCGGTCGCCGCGCTGTTCGAGGGCATCGGCTCCGGCGCCGTGTCGACCACGTACGCGGACGTGGCCAACGCCGAGGTCGTCATCATCACCGGCTCCAACCCGACGGCGAACCACCCGGTGGCGAGCTCGTTCTTCAAGCAGGCCCGCCGCCGCGGCACGAAGATCATCTACGTCGACCCGCGGGCCAGCGGGGTCTCCGAGCACGCCGACTACTACTGCCAGGTCAAGCCGGGCACCGACGTGGCGTTCTACAACGCGGTCATGCACGAGGTGATCCGGCTCGGCCTGATCGACCGCGAGTTCATCACCGACAGGACCTCCAACTACGAGGAGCTGGCCCGCACGGTGGCGGACTACCCGCCGGAGCGGGCCGCACAGATCACCGGCGTCGACGCGGACCTCATCCGTGAGGTGGCGCGGGTCTGGGGCGAGGCGAAGGCCGGCATCATCTATTGGGGGATGGGCATCTCCCAGCACACGACCGGCACGGACAACGCCCGCTGCCTCATCGCGCTGTGCTCCATCACGGGCAACGTCGGCAAGCCCGGCGCCGGCCTGCACCCGCTGCGCGGGCAGAACAACGTGCAGGGCGCCTCGGACGCCGGCCTCATCCCGATGTTCTACCCGGACTACCAGGGCGTGGACGCCGAGAAGACCAGGCAGCGGTTCGAGCAGGCGTGGGGCCGGCCGCTGGACCCGAAGCGGGGGCTGACGGTCACCGAGATCATCAAGTCCGCGCTCGCGCCGGGCGGCGTGCGGGGCATGTACATGCTCGGCGAGAACCCGTTCCTGTCCGACCCGAACATCAACAAGGTCCGCAAAGCCCTTGCCGCGCTGGACTTCCTCGTCGTGCAGGACATCTTCCTCACCGAGACCGCCGAGTTCGCCGACGTGATCCTGCCGGCTTCGTCCTACCTGGAGAAGGACGGCACGTACACCAACACCGATCGGCGGGTGCAGCTCGGTCGCAAGGTGATGGATCCGCCGGGCCAGGCGAGGGTCGACTGGGAGGTCGTCCAGGACATCGCCAACCGGATCGGCCTTGACTGGCACTACTCCTCGCCGAGCGAGGTGTTCGACGAGATGGTCGCGCTCATGCCGTCGTACAAGAACCTGCGGCACGACAACCTCGGGCTGTCCGGGAAGCTCTATCCCAACGAGGACCCCGAGACCCTCGACGGCACGATCGTCATGTTCGACGAGCGGTTCAACACCGACGACGGGCTGGCGCACCTGGTGCCGGCGCAATGGCTGCCGGCCAAGGAACTGCCGGACGGCGAGTACCCACTGGTCCTCAACACCGGCCGCCTGCTCGAGCACTGGCATACCGGCTCGATGACCCGCCGGTCGTACGCGCTGGACACCATCTCGCCGATCGCCGAGGTGTACATGCACCCGAAGGACGCGGCCGACCGCGGCCTGGCACACGGCCAGATGGCCAGGGTCCGCTCCCGCCGGGGGACGATCGAGTTGCAGGTGCGCGTCTCGCACCGGGAACAGCTCGGTAACTGCTTCATCCCGTTCCACTTCCGGGAGGCCGCGGCGAACCTGCTGACGATCGACGAGATCGACCCGTACGGGAAGATCCCCGAGTTCAAGTTCTGTGCCGTGCAGGTCGAGGCGCTGGGAGTGCGGGCATGACGGTCAGCTCGGAGCGGTCCTCCGGTGCCTGGTCCCGCCGCGTGCCCGGGGTCGAGGCCAGAGCCGGGAAGTTCCCCGGCCCGTCCCTGATCCCGGCTCTCAACGCCATCCAGGAACGGCTCGGCTGGCTTGCCCGCGAAGAGCTGGAAGAGCTCGCGCGCGACGTCCGCCGGCCCCTGTACGAGATCGAAGGACTGATCTCGTTCTACCCGCACTTCCGTACCACACCGCCGGCGAAGGTCGCCCTGCACGTCTGCCACGACCTGTCCTGCTGGCTGCGCGAGGGCGACGACCGGCTGGCCGACCTGCGCGCCCGGTACGGTGAGGACGCCGAGGTGGAGCTGGTCGAGGTGTCCTGCCTCGGCCGCTGCGACATCGCCCCGGCCGCGGCCGTCAACGAACGACCGGTCGCGATGTCCGGTGTCGACGATCTCGTCGAGACCGCCCGATCGTCCCCTGTGGAGGAACTCGTCGCGGCGTCCCGGGCCGAGCCGTGGCCCAACGACCCGTACCCGGCCGGCTCCGGAATCGCCGAGCGGTACGCGTCGCTACGGGCGCTGCTCGCCGGCGACCTGGACCCCGACGACGTCATCGGCACCCTCAGGAACTCCGACCTGCGTGGCATGGGTGGCGCCGGCTTCCCGACCGGGCAGAAGTGGGGCCTCGTCCGCGCGGCCGGCGGCGTCACCTACGCGATCTGCAACGCCGACGAGTCCGAGCCCGGCACGTTCAAGGACCGGCAGATCCTCGCCGACCAGCCCCACCTCGTGCTCGAGGGCCTGTTGCTCGGCATGGCCGTGGTCGGGGCCGAGCAGGGCTGGGTCTTCATCCGGCACGAGTACGGCCCCGAGGAGGCGGTGCTCCGCGCCGAGATCGAGGCCCTTCGCGACGCCGGCGTCATCGGCCTGGACGCCTGCGGCAGCGGCCGGCGGCTCGACGTCGATGTGTTCGTCTCGCCCGGCGGCTACATCCTGGGCGAGGAGACCGCGCTGCTCGAGTGCATGGAGGGCCACCGCGGCGAGCCGCGCAACAAGCCACCGTTCCCTGGCAACTACGGCCTGAACGGGCGGCCCACCCTGCTCAACTCCGTCGAGACGTTCGCCGACGTGCCGGTCATCCTGCAGCGCGGTGCCGACTGGTGGAAGAGCCAGGGCATCGGCGACTCGGCCGGATGGAAGTTCTTCGCCGTGTCCGGCCACGTCGCCAACCCGGGCATGTACTGCGTGCCGATGGGCACGACGGTCGGGCAACTGATCGACGCGGCCGGCGGCGTCCGCGACGGCGCCGAGCTGGCCGCGGTGCAGCCCGGCGGCGCGTCGTCGAACTTCATCGGCCCGGATCGGCTGGACCTTCGACTCGACTTCGGCGCACTGGCCGAGGCCGGCACCATGCTCGGCTCCGGCGCGGTGGTCGTCATCGCCGAGGGCACCGACCTGCTCGCGGCCTCGACGAACGTGCTGCGGTTCTTTCGCGACGAGTCGTGCGGCAAGTGCGTTCCGTGCCGGGTCGGCTCGATGAAGGCGCATACCCTCCTGCGCGAGACGCTCGACGCCGGCCGTCCGCTGGACCAGGACCGGCGGGAGACCATCCTCCGGCTCGAGGAGACGATGCGGAAGACCTCGATCTGCGGGCTCGGTCAGGTCGCGCTCGGACCGGTCGTGTCGGTGCTCGGCCTGGACAAGGGCGGCGCCGCCGCTCGCGAGCAGCCGCGGCCCGAAGGGGCAGCGGGACAGCCGGACCGGTGAGCGGGAGCGAGTTCTTCACCGCCCGCACCGTCGCCGAGGCCAGGGCCGGGTTCCGGCCCGCCAACCGGACGGACATCGAGACCGTCCCACTGGCCGAGGCGTTGCGCCGCGTGCCGGCTGAGGCCGTCTCGTCGCCGAGCGCGCTGCCGGGATTCACGCGATCCACCGTGGACGGTTTCGCGCTCCGCGCCGCCGACACGTTCGGCGCTTCCGACGGGCTGCCGTCCTACCTCGAACTGCTCGGCACCGTACCTATGGGGGCGACGCCGGACGTCGCCGTCCGACCCGGGAGTTGCGTCGCCGTACCGACCGGGGCGGCGTTGCCGGACGGGGCCGACGCGGTGGTCATGGTCGAGTACACGGCCGAGACGATGCCGGGCACCATCGAGGTGACCCGTCCGGTCGCGGCCGGCGCGGGGCTCATCCGAGCCGACGAGGATGTCGTCGCCGGCGGCCCGCTCGTGCCTGGGGGGAGGCCGCTGCGCCCGGCCGAGCTCGGTCTGCTCGCCGCGGCAGGCGTCACGTCCGTGCCGGTGCACAGGCGACCTCGCGTCGCGATCGTGTCGACCGGCGACGAGGTCGTCCCGCCGGACACCGCGGGACTCCGGCCGGCGCAGGTCCGCGACGCCACGGCCCCGGCGCTGGCAGGACTGGTCGCCGACGCCGGCGGTGTCCCGGTCTACGCCGGCATCGTCCCGGACGAGCGCGGCGCGCTGGAGAAGACCCTCGCCGGCCTGCTCGACGAGGCCGACCTCGTCGTCGTGTCCGCCGGGTCGTCGGTCGGCGCCCGGGATGAGACCACCGGCGCCGTCTCCGCGCTCGGCACGGTCTGGTGCCACGGGCTCGCGATCAAGCCGGGCAAGCCGACCCTGCTGGCCGAGTGTCGCGGCGTACCGGTCGTCGGACTGCCCGGGAACCCGCTGTCCGCGCTGGTCGTGTTCCGCCTGGTCGGCATGCCGCTGGTCTGGTCGGTCGCGGGCTGCACATCGGTGCCGCCGGAGCCGTCCACCCGCGCCCGGCTGTCCCGCAACCTGGCCTCGGCCGCCGGCCGGCTCGACGTCGTGCAGGTCCGGGTGCGGGACGGGGTGGCCGAGCCGGTGTTCGGGCCGTCCGCCCTGCTGTCGGTCCTCACCCGCGCCGACGGGTACGTCGTCGTGCCGGAGCCGGCTACCGGCCTCGACAGCGGCGCGGACGTCGAGGTGATCCTGTACCGGTGAGCGCCGAGAGCCCGTACGTCTCCGACGTCCCGGCGGCCGACGCCCTTGTCGCCTGGCGCGAGGCGCGCTCGGCCGCCGGCTGTCCGGCCCGGGTCGAGGCGGTGTACCTGCCGGTTGCCGAGGCCGTCGGCCGGGTGACCGCCGGTCCCGTGTGGGCCGCCCGCTCCTCGCCGGCATTCGACTCGGCTGCCATGGACGGGATCGCGGTCCGCGCCGGGGACACCGTCGGCGCCTCGGACACCCGGCCTATCGTCCTGACGGGCACAGCGTTCGCAGTGGTCGACACCGGCGACCCGATGCCGCCCGGATACGACGCCGTGATCATGCGTGAGGACGTGCACGGAGTCGCCGACGCCGAGATCCGCGCCGCCGTCCCGCCGTACCAGCACGTCCGCTCGATCGGCGAGGACATCAGCGCGGCCGAGCTCCTGCTGCCGGAGGGCCACCGGATCCGTCCCATCGATGCCGCCGCCTGTGCCGCCGCAGGCGTCACCGAAGTGGAGGTACGCCGGCAGCCGAAGGTCGTCGCCGTGCCGACCGGCGATGAGATCCGGCCCATCGATGCCGAGCTCGCACCGGGCGAGATCCCGGATACCAACTCCCTCATGCTCGCCGCCCAGGCGCGCGAGGCCGGCTGCGTGGCGTCGGTGACCGACATCGTCCCGGACGACCCGGATCTGATCACTGCCGCGCTTCGGGATGCGGCCGAGCAGGCCGACCTGGTCATCCTCATCGCCGGGTCCAGTGCCGGCCGGGACGACTACAGCGCCCGGGTGATCGCCGCCGCCGGGACCCTCGCCGTGCACGGCGTCGCCGTCCGGCCCGGGCACCCGGTCGTGCTGGGAACCGTCGGGACCACGCCGGTCCTCGGCGCCCCGGGCTTCCCGGTCTCCGCCGCCCTCACCTTCGACATCTTCGCCGCCCCCCTGCTGGCCGAGCTCGAAGGCGCCGCCCCACGGCAGCGATCGCTGACCACCGCCCGGCTCGCCCGCAAGCTGCCGTCCGTTCTCGGTATGGACGACTGGGTCCGGGTCCGACTCGGTCGGGTCGGGGGCGAGATCGTCGCCACCCCACTGCCCCGGGGAGCCGGCGTGCTGACCTCGCTCGTCCGTGCCGACGGTCTGCTCATGGTCCCGGCCGGCACCGAAGGACATCACGCGGGCGAGCGGGTCAGCGTCGAGCTACTGCGGGGACCGGCCGAGATCGACCGGACCATCGTCGCCATCGGCTCGCACGACCTCGTGCTCGATCTCGCCGCGTCCCGGCTCCGCGCGGTCGACCCCTTGATCACGCTGGCGTCGTCGAACGTCGGCTCGCTCGGCGGGCTGGTCGCTCTGCGGGACGGGCTGTGTCACATCGCCGGCTCCCACCTGCTCGATCCGGTGACCGGCGAGTACACGTTGCCGTACCTGGACCGGCTGTTCGCGGCCGAGGACGAGATCGCCGTCGTCCGGCTCGTGTACCGCCAGCAGGGCCTGATCGTCGCACCGGGCAACCCGCTCGGACTGACCGGGATCGACGACCTCGCCCGACCCGGGTTGCGGTACGTCAACCGGCAGCGCGGCGCCGGGACGCGGATGCTGCTCGACCAGGAGCTGGCCGCTCGGGGAATCGACCCGGCCGCCGTCAGCGGCTACGGCCGCGAGGAACATACCCACCTCGCCGTCGCCGCCGCGGTTGCCGCCGGCATCGTGGACACCGGGCTCGGCATCCTCTCCGCGGCCCGCGCATTCGGTCTGGACTTCGTACCCGTCACCGAGGAGCCGTACGACCTGGTGCTGCGGGCATCCAGCCGCACGGATCAGCTTCTCGCCCCACTGTGGACACTGCTCGACCAGCCCGAGTTCCGCGACGCGGTCGAGGCCCTCGGCGGCTACTCCTGCGCCGAAACAGGCCGCCGCATCCGCTGACGTCGTCTCGCGGGAGTCCCCTACGCCGCCTCCCCCTCGGACCACTCGGTTACCCACCGCCACCTCTGCATCAAGAGTCCCTCCTGCGTCCAGTACGTGCAGAACTTGCCCGACGGGACGCCCTGACGATCCAGGCGGCGGAGTCGAACCAAACCCCGTCGGCCTGCAGGTGCTCAACCATCAGCCCGCGCAGCCGGCCGAGTGCATGCTCGGCGGCCGCCGGATCCAGCCGGTGCAGGGTGTTGTTCGTACTCGCGAAGCCACGGACCCAGGCGAGGGCGGTGTCGACGTCCGGGCCGTAGTGGACCGGTCGCCGAACGCCGGCCAGGGTGACCTCGGCGAATCCGGCTGCCTGGAGGATCGCGGTCGTCGTGGCCGGATCGCCCAGCGAGAACGCGCCCGCGGAATCCCCGTCGGCGCCGAGGATCCGCTCGATCTCGACCGCCCACTCGTTCCGCTCCTCGGCCTGCCAGACGAGCATGACCAACCGCCCGTCCGACCGCAGCGCCCGCCGGATGTTGCCGAACGCGGCGACGGGATCGGCGAAGAACATCGTCCCGAACCGGCTGATCGCCAGGTCGAACTCACCCGCCGGGAACGGATGCACCTGAGCGTCACCGCACTCGAACGCGACATTCCGCAGTCCCTCGTCCCGCGCCGCCTCCCGCGCCCGCGCAACGGCCGCCTCGGACACGTCAACCCCGAG
This sequence comes from uncultured Actinomycetota bacterium, assembly GCA_963728945.1. GTDB lineage: Bacteria > Actinomycetota > Actinomycetes > Mycobacteriales > CADCTP01 > CADCTP01. Next base: position 960,934 of record CAVSMA010000002.1, read on the forward strand.
CACCGAACCGCCCACGGCCAGCCGGGCCGCCTCCCGGGTGGTCCACCCACCGCCACACCCGACGTCGACCACCCGGTCCCGCACCCCGACCTCCCACGCCGGCACGAGCACCCCGTCGTACCGCCGAAGCTCACCGTCGTAGTCCACCCCAGACACCCTCCGGATCGACTGGCGCACGAATCACCGGCCGTCCGGACGGTCTCGCGCAAACGGCCCCGGCAACCAGGATGGCTTCCACCACCGCGCGGTGCGGACAACCGCCCGGCCGACCGTGCCCGAGGCGGTCGGCGGTGTGATCGAGGAGCGAACCGTTCATCGGTCGGTGAACAGGGCGCCACCGCGAGTGACGAATCCGCCCCCGGCGATCCGATCGACGATCGGTGAGCACAGGACATCCCCGAGAGCGAGGCCGTCAACGCGCCCAGCGGCAGCAGGCCCGAGAGCCGTTCCGGGGGTCCGGGGGCCGCTCCCCGGAGTGAACGACGAATCCGCCCCCGGCGATCCGATCGACGATCGGTGAGCACGGGCCGCCAAAGGATCGTGTCCGAGGGGGGACTTGAACCCCCACGCCCGTTAAAGGGCACTAGCACCTCAAGCTAGCGCGTCTGCCATTCCGCCACCCGGACATCGGTGCCCGACCACTTTACCGGCCCGGGGCATCGCGACCCAACCGGGTCCGAGTGGTAGGGATACGACATGACGAGCGCGCAGGATGAGGTCGTCGAGCTCTGCTCGGAGCTGATCCGCTTCGACACGTCGAATCCCACCGGTTCCGAGCGGGCGGCGGCCGAGTGGGTCGTCGGCAAGCTGGACGAGGTCGGCGTCGGGTCCCGCCTGTACGAGTCGGAGCCGGGCCGGGCCAGCGTGGTGACCAGGGTCGAGGGCGCGGACCGGTCCCGCCCGGCGCTGCTGCTGCACGGCCACCTCGACGTGGTCCCCGCCGACCCGGGCGAGTGGTCGGTGCATCCGTTCTCCGGCGAGGAGCGGGACGGCTTCATCTGGGGTCGCGGCGCGATCGACATGAAGGACATGGACGCGATGCTGCTGGCGATGGTCCGGCAGTGGGCCAGCACCGACGAGCGGCCGCCCCGGGACGTGGTGGTCGCGTTCGTCGCGGACGAGGAGGCGGGCGGGGTCAAGGGCGCCCGGTTCCTGGTCGACAACCACCCGGAGGAGTTCGAGGGCTGCACCGAGGCGGTCAGCGAGGTCGGCGGGTTCAGCGTCACGCTGCCCAACGACGTCCGGATGTATCCGATCCAGAGCGCCGAGAAGGGCATGGCCTGGCTGCGCCTGGTCGCCCGCGGTCGCCCGGGCCACGGCTCGATGCGGCACGAGGACAACGCGGTGACCCGGCTGGCCGAGGCGGTCGCCCGGATCGGCCGGTACGAGTTCCCGGTGGTCATGACGAAGACGGTGCGCCAGTTCCTGGAGGCGCTGGCCGAGCAGCTCGGGGTGGACATCGACGTGGACGCGGCCGAGCGGGAGGACATCGAGGCGCTGCTCGGCCGGCTCGGCGGCCTGGCCCGGATGATCGGCGCGACGCTCAGCAACACCGCGAACCCGACGATGCTCGAGGCCGGCTACAAGTCGAACGTGATCCCGGGTGCCGCGTCGGCGGTCATCGACGGCCGGTTCCTGCCCGGCCACGAGGAGGAGTTCGAGCGGCAGGTGGACGCGCTGATCGGTTCGGGGATCGTCCGCGAGTGGGTGCACCGCGACCAGGCGGTGGAGACCGACTTCGACGGGCCGCTGGTGGAGGCGATGGCGGCGGCGCTGCGGGCGGAGGACGGCGCGGCGCTGCCGGTGCCGTACACGATGTCCGGCGGTACGGACGCCAAGTCGTTCGAGCGGCTGGGCATGCGCTGTTTCGGCTTCTCGCCGCTGCTGCTGCCGGCCGACCTCGACTTCGCGGCGATGTTCCACGGCATCGACGAGCGGGTGCCGGCCGACGCGCTGCGGTTCGGCGTGCGGGTGCTGCAGCGCTTCGTGGCCGCGTCGTGACCGCCCCGGTTGCGCTGGTCACCGGCGGCGCCGGCGGATTCGGCCGGGCGTTCAGCCGCCGGCTTGCCGCCCGCGGCTACGCGGTCGTCGTCGCCGACGTCGACGCGGACGGCGCGGCGGAGGTGGCGGCCGAGGTCGGCGGCACCCCGGTCCGCGCGGACGTGAGCCGGCCGGAGGACACGGTCGCCGCGGTCCGGGCGGCGGTGGACGCGCACGGCCGGCTGGACGTGGTCGCGCTCAACGCCGGGATCGGCTCCGGGCTCGGCCCGACCGACCGGCTCGACCTGGCCGCGTACCGGCGGATCGTCGGGGTGAACCAGGACGCGGTCGTGTACGGGCTGGACGCCGCCGTCCCGCACCTGCGCGGCACCGGCGGCCGGGCGGTGGTGACCGCGTCGCTGGCCGGGCTGGTGCCGATGCCCGCGGACCCGCTCTACACGCTGACGAAGACGGCGGTGGTCGGCTACGTGCGGGCGGTGGCGCCGGCGCTGGCCGGGCAGGGCGTCACGGTGACCGCGCTGTGCCCGGGTTTCGCCGACACCGCGATCCTCGGTTCGATGCGGGACGAGCTGGTCGCCGCGCTGCCGCTGCTGACCGCGGACGACGTCGGGGACGCGTTCCTGGCCCTGCTCGACGGGGGAAAGCCGGGCGAGGCCTGGTTCGTGCAGCCGGGCCGGGAGCCGGGACCGTACGTCTTCCGCGGCGTGCCGGGACCGCGGTCGTGAAGGCCTGGCAGGTCCGCCGGCTCGGCTCGCCGGCGGAGGCGATGGAGCTGGTCGAGCTGCCGGACCCGGTCGCCGGCCCCGGCGAGCTGCTGGTGCGGGTCGAGGCGTGCGCGCTGAACTTCCCGGACGTGCTGCTGGCCGCCGGGCAGTACCAGGAGCGCCCGGAGCTGCCGTTCACGCCGGGTCTCGAGGTCTGCGGCACCGTGGTCGGTGACGGCCGCCGGGTGATCGGCGGGCCGCCGCTGCCCCGCGGCGGGCTGGCCGAACTGACCGTGCTGCCCGAGCGGGCCGCGTTCGAGGCGCCGGCCGGGATGCCGGCGGACGAGGCCGCCGCGCTGCTCATCACGTACCAGACCGCGTACGTGGGGCTGCACCGCCGGGCGGCGCTGCGGGCCGGGGAGTGGCTGCTGGTGCACGCCGGGGCGGGCGGCGTCGGCTCCGCCGCGATCCAGGTCGGGCTGGCGGCCGGCGCGCGGGTGGTGGCGACCGCGGGCGGCCCGGAGAAGGCCGCGGTCTGCCGGGAGCTCGGCGCGCACGAGGTGATCGACTACCGGTCCGAGGACATCGTGACCAGGGTCAAGGAGGTGACCGGCGGGCACGGCGCGGACGTGGTGTGGGACCCGGTCGGCGGGGACGTGTTCGACGCGTCCCGGCGGTGCGTCGCGTTCGAGGGCCGGCTGGTCGTGGTCGGCTTCGCCTCGGGCCGGATCCCGTCGGTGCCGGCCGGGCACGTGCTGGTGAAGAACTACTCCGTGGTGGGCCTGCATTGGGGCCTCTACCGCACGGTGGATTCGCAGGTCGTCGCGGACGCGCACGAGCAGCTCGCGAGGCTGTACGCGGCCGGCAGCATCAGGCCGCTGGTCTCCGAGCGGGTGCCGATGGCCGAGGCGCCGGCGGCGCTGACCCGGCTGGCGTCCCGCGGGACGGTGGGGAAGGTGGTCGTGCTGCCCTGGAGCTAGAGCGCAGGGCGGGGGAGGGGGACCCTCCCGGTGGTCCGGCGCCGGCGCAACGTCACCTTGCGGGTGCCGTCGGCGTGCAGCCGGACGGTGGACAGCTCCCAGCCGCCGTACTCGGCGTGGAGGGAGAGCTGGACGGCGGTGCTACCGCGGTCGGTGCCGGGCGGGATCCGCACCGGCACGTATTCGTAATCCGCGGTCGGCGCCGCGGTCGAAGGTGACATGCCGGCGATTCTGCCCCCGCGTCCACCGGAAGTCAGCCGCTGGATTCCTGAAGTCCGTCCGCGAGCAGCTCGCGCAGCCTGGTCCGCCGCGGCCGGGCACCGACGTCCCGCACGGCGCGGGCCAGCGCCGGGCCCACCGCCGGCACGACGGACAGGTGCCGCTGCGCCCTGGTGAGGGCCGTGTAGACCAGCGGCCGGGACAGCATCCCGCCGGCCTCCGGCGGCAGCACGGCCACCACCGCCGGCCACTCGGAGCCCTGCGCGCGGTGCACGGTGACCGCCCAGCCGTGCCGCAGGTCGGCCAGCGCCCGCCCGGTCACGGCGGCCGGGCCGGAGGCGAACTCGACCGTCACGGTGCCGTCCTTGGCTTCGGTGACGACGCCGACCTCGCCGTTGGCGAACCCGGTCGGTTCGGCCTCGAGGTGGTTGGCGGTCGCCACCACCCGGTCGCCGGGGTCGAACCCGGAGACCGAGCCGCGGCCGGGGTTGAGCGCCGCCTTGAGGACCCGGTTGAGCTCGACCGTGCCGGCCGGCCCCTTGTGCACCGGCGTCACCACCTGCACCTCGCCGGCCGGGATGCCGAGCCGGCCCGGGATCGAGTCGGTGACCAGCTGCACCACCCGGTGCGCCGCCTCGGCCGAGCCGGTGGCCCGGACCAGGACGACCTCGCGGTCCGGCGCGTCGACCGGCGGCAGGTCGCCGGCCCGCACCGCGGTGGCCAGCCGGGCGATCGCGCCGCCGGCGGCCTGCCGGTAGAGCGTGGTCAGCTCGATCACCGGAACGGTCCCGGACTCGACCAGGTCGGCCAGCACCCGCCCGGGCCCGATCGAGGGCAGCTGGGCCGGGTCGCCGACCAGCAGCAGGTGGGTGCCGTCCGCGCAGGCCTCCAGCAGCGCGGCGGCCAGCTCGACGTCGAGCATGCTCGTCTCGTCGACGACCACGAGCTCGGCGTCCAGTGGCCACTCCTCGCCGCGGGCGAAGCCGCCGGTGCGGCCCTGCGCGCCGAGCAGCCGGTGCAGGGTGGCCGCCGGCGCGTCGCCGAGCTCCTCCAGCCGCTTGGCGGCCCGGCCGGTGGGTGCGGCCAGCGCCACCGCGAGGCCCTGCTTCTCGGCCAGCCGGACGAGCGCGGCGACCGTGCGGCTCTTGCCGGTGCCGGGGCCGCCGGTGAGCACGCTGACCCCGTGCCGCAGCACGGTCTCGACCGCGCCGCGCTGGGTGTCGTCCAGGTCGTCGAGCGCGTCGCCGGCGTCCTCGGGCTCGATCGGCTCGGCGGTGGCGGTCAGCCGGGCCACCGCCTCGGCGACCGCGCTCTCGGCCATCGCCAGCCGCTGCAGCGACAGCGTGCCGGCGGTCTCGTGCACGATGCCGGCCTCGATCGCGGCCACCACCGCGCCGGGCGGGTCGGCGACGCCCTCGGCGCCCAGTGCGGCCAGCACCAGCTCGACCGGCTGCACGGTGTGCCCGTCCCGCGCGGCCCGGTTCAGCGCGTGCGCGACCAGCGCCCGGCCGCGGCGCGGGTCGTCCCGCCGCACGCCGGGCAGCGCGGCGACCGCGACCCGGTCGGCCTCGACCACCCGGACGTCGGGCAGCTGGAGCAACAGCCACGGGTCGTCGCGCAGCCGGCGGGCGGCGTCGTCGCCGAACGCGTCCACGGCCCGGGCGGCGACCCGTGCCCGCAGCCCGGCCGGGACGACCAGCCGGGCCACCTCGTACACGTGCGCGGCGCCGATCCAGGCGGACAGCAGCCGGCCGGCGCGGATGGTGCCGACCTTGGGCAGCGCGGCCAGCCGCTCGGCGGTCACGTGCTCGGGGACGGTGATCCCGGCCGCCGGCAGCGCCTCGCCGAGCGCCCGGCCGAGCCCGGGCCACAGCCCGTCCGCGCAGAACGCGGCGAACACCGGGTCGGCCGCCGGCTCGCTTCCCGCCACCCGGGCACCCTATCCGCGCCCCCGGAACCGCGGGGCGCACCATCCACAGGCGCGCCGCGGGCGCCAGGCCCAAGGACTCGCCGAGCGGTCCGCGGGATCATCGGCGCGGGCGCACTGGGTGCCACCGCCGCGAGGCCGCCGCCAGGCCGCCGCAGTACCCGCCACACGTCCCAGCGCACTGGGCCTTCGAGTGGACGGAGGGTCGTCCATACGGCCCGACCGAGCGCCTTCGCTGCACCGTCGACGGGACCAGAACATACGGTTGAGTCCGTGTCCACCCCTCCCGTGCTGCTGGCCGTCGACGACGACCCGACCGCGCTGCGTGACCTCCAGCGCGAGCTCGTCGAGCGCTACGGCCGGCACTACCGCGTCCTCGCCATGCCGTCGGCGCTGGAGGCCCGGGAGTGCCTCGCCGAACTGCACAACGCCGGTGCGGAGGTCGCGGTCGTGCTGTCCGCGCTGCACCTGTCGACACCGGCCGCCAGGGCGGTGCTCGACACCGCCCGCCGCCTGCACCCGTACGCGCGGCGGGTGCTGGTCATCGCGTGGGGGGACTGGGGCGACCGGGCGGTCGGCCGGTCCATCTACGACTCGATCGCGCACGGGCTGATCGACCACTACGTGCTGCGGCCGGCGGACCCACCTGACGAGGCGTTCCACCAGGCGGTCTCCAGCCTCCTGTTGGACTGGGCGGACATGCGCCGGGAGATGCCGTACACGGTGCACATCGTGGCCGAGTCGTGGGCCGGTCGGGGGTACGAGCTGCGCGACGCGCTCGGGCGGTGCGCCATCCCCCACTCGTTCTGCCTGGCTGACTCCCCCGAGGGGCGGGCCATCATCGCCGCCACCGGCAATCCGGGCGGGTTACCGATGGTGGTCTTTCCCAATGGCCTCGTGCTGACGGATCCCAGCAATGTCGACCTAGCCGAGGCGAGCGGTTCGACGGTCAACCCCGGGCGAGTCGACTACGACCTCGTCATCGCGGGCGCCGGCCCGGCCGGCCTGTCCGCGGCCGTGTACGGCGCCTCGGAGGGGTTCAGCACCCTGGTGATCGACGAGGGCGGGATCGGGGGCCAGGCGACCTCAAGCTCGCTGATCCGCAACTACCTGGGCTTTCCGCGCGGCGTCAGCGGCCGCCGGCTGGCGCAGCGCGCGTACGACCAGGCATGGATCTTCGGGGCCGGCTTCGCCTTCATGCAGCGGGTGACCGATCTGCGCCGCGACGGCGACCGGATCGCCCTGACGCTCGCAGACGAGGGTCTGGTCCGCGCCCGCGCCGTGCTGCTCGCGACCGGGGTCAGCTACCGCCGGCTGGACGTCCCGGCGCTGGACGCGTTGACAGGTGCCGGCGTCTACTACGGCGGCCCGGCCTCCGAGGCACCCGCGATGGCCGGGCGCGACGTGTTCGTGCTGGGTGGCGCCAACTCAGCCGGGCAGGCGGTGGTCTACCTGGCCCGGTACGCGCGCCGCGTCACGCTCGTGGTCCGCGCCGAGTCGCTGGCGGCGGGAATGTCGCACTACCTGGTCCGCGAGGTACAGGCGACCCCCAACGTGCACGTCCGCCTGGGCACCGAGATCGTCGGCGGCGGGGGCGACGGGGCGCTCGAGCACCTGGTGCTGCGCGACCGCGCGACCGGTGCCGAGCAGACCGTCGCCGCGGACGGGCTCTTCCTGATGATCGGGGCCAGCCCCCACACCCGCTGGCTGCCGCCGGAGATCGCCCGTGACGCCCGGGGGTTCGTGTTGACCGGCAAGGATGTGGACAGCGCAGACTGGCCGCTGGAGCGCCGTCCGTTGCATCTGGAGACCAGCATGCCCGGGGTGTTGGCCGCGGGCGACGTCCGCCACGGCTCCCCGAAGCGGGTGGCGTCCGCAGTCGGCGAGGGTTCGGTCGCCATCACGCTCCTGCACGAGCTGTTCGCCGCGGGGCGGCTCCATCCGCGGGGCCGGCCGGAAGCAACCGGTCTGAGGTCGGGCCGCCGCCAGCGTCGAGTTGATGGCGTTGCTCAAGAAACCCTGCCGGACCGAGGTCCCGCCGGGCTGCCGGGAACCTGATCGGTCAGCGCTCGGGGTAGCCCGCCGGCGGCGCTGACACGTCGTCGAGGGCCTGCCGGATCTCGGCCGGCAGCACGGTCGCGTCGGCGGCCAGCGACCCGGCCAGCTGCCCGACCGTACGGGCGCCGAGGATCGACGAGCTGACCCCCGGCCGGTCCCGTACCCAGGCCAGCGACACGGCCAGCGGCGAGGTGCCGAGGCCCTCGGCCGCGGTCGCGACCGCCTCGACGATCCGCGCGGCCGCGTCGGTGAGGTGGTGGCTGACGAAGTCGCGCAGGTGCGGCGAGGCGGCCCGGGAGTCCGAGGGCACGCCGTGCCGATACTTCCCGGTCAGCACCCCGCGCCCGAGCGGCGAATAGGCCAGCACGCCGAGCCCGGCCCAGCCGCAGGCCGGCAACACCTCGCGCTCGACCCCGCGCTCCAGCAGCGAGTATTCGACCTGGGTCGCGGCCAGCGGCGCCCGGCCGGGCCAGGCCCGCTGCCAGGCCGCGGCGGCGCCCGTACGCCAGCCGGGCAGGTTGGACACCCCGGCGTACCGGGCCCGGCCGCTGGAGATCGCCACGTCGACGGCGGAGAGCACCTCCTCCATCGGCACCCGCTGGTCCCAGCCGTGCAGCTGCCAGAGGTCGACCGAGTCCACCCCGAGCCGCAGCATCGAGTTGTCCAGCGCGGTGAGCAGCCCACCGCGGGACAGCCCGCGGGCGGCCGCGGCGGGGCCGATCGGGCCGCCGGACTTCACCGCCAGCACCAGCTCGTCGCGCGGCACCACGTCCTGCATCAGCCGGCCGACCAGCGGCTCGGTCTGTTCGCACACATACCAGGGGCCGATGTCCAGCAGCGTCCCGCCGGCCTCCCGGAACGCGACCAGCTGGGCGGCGGCGTCGTCCGGGTCGGTGTCCCGGCCCCAGGTCGCCGTGCCGAGCCCGAGCCGGGACACGACCAGGCCGCTGCTGCCGACCGGGCGCTGCTCCATGGCCGCGCAACCTAGTTCATCCCGGCGGCCGACCGGCGCCGGGGCGCGCGCCCGCAGCCCGGCAACCGCGAGTCGGCGGCGCGGGCGGGCCGCTAAGGTCGGCCGGTGCAACTCGGACTGAACCTCGGGTACTGGGGCGCCGGCAACGACGAGGCCAACCTGGCGATGGCCGAGGAGGCGGACCGGCTCGGGTACGCGGTGGTGTGGGCGGCCGAGGCCTGGGGCTCGGACGTCGTCTCGGTGCTCGGCTTCCTCGCCGCCCGGACGTCCCGGATCGACATCGGCAGCGCGATCATGCAGATCCCGGCGCGGACCCCGGCGATGACCGCGATGACCGCCGCGACCCTGGACACGCTGTCCGGCGGCCGGTTCCGGCTCGGCCTCGGCGTGTCCGGTCCGCAGGTGTCCGAGGGCTGGCACGGGGTCCGGTTCGACAAGCCGCTCGGCCGGACCCGGGAGTACGTCGAGATCGTCCGGACCGCGCTGCGCCGGGAGACGCTCGCCTATCAGGGCGAGCACTACACGCTGCCGCTGCCCGACGGCCCGGGCAAGGCGCTGAAGATGATCATCCACCCGGTCCGCGAGAAGGTGCCGGTCTACCTGGCCGCGGTCGGGCCGCGCAACCTCGAGCTGGCCGGTGAGATCGCCGACGGCGCGCTGCCGCTGTTCCTGTCCGCCGAACGGGCCGGCGACTACCTCGACCCGCTGCGCGCCGGCCGCGCCAAGGCCGGGCTGAGCCTGGACGGCTTCGACGTGGCGGCCACCTTCCCGGTCTCGATCGGCCCCGACCCGCGCGCGTGCGCCGACCCGGTCCGGGCGTACGCGGCGCTCTACCTCGGCGGGATGGGCTCCCGGCAGCAGAACTTCTACAACAACATCGCCCGCCGGATGGGCTTCGAGGCCGAGGCCCGCCAGGTGCAGGACCTCTACCTCGACCGCAAGCAGCGGGAAGCGGCCGCCGCCGTGCCGTACCAGTTCATCGACCGCACCTCGCTGCTCGGGCCGCCGGAGCGGATCGCCGACCGGCTGGGTGAGCTGGCCGCGGCCGGGGTCACCACGGTCAACGTCTCCCCGTACGGAGCGACGGTCGAGGACCGGGTGGAGTCGCTGCGCGTCCTCGTCGGCGCCGTCGAGCGCGCCGGTCTCGCGTGAACCTGCTCGCCGCCATCCTGTTCGGCGCCGTCGAGGGGCTCACCGAGTTCCTGCCGGTGTCCAGCACCGGGCACCTGACGATCCTGGAGCGGCTGCTCGGCTACCAGATCGACGCGGCCGACGTGACCGCGTTCACCGCGATCATCCAGACCGGCGCCGTGCTGGCGACGCTGATCTACCTGCGCGACGAGTTCCGCCGGATCGTGTTCGCGATCATCCGGGGGCTGTTCCGGGCCGGTTGGCGGGCCGACCCGGACTGGAAGTTCGGCTGGGCCGTGGTGCTCGGCTCGGTCCCGATCGGCATCGTCGGGCTGCTGTTCCAGGACGCGATCGAGACCACCCTGCGCAGCCTCTGGTTCGTCGCCGGGGCGCTGGTGCTCTGGAGCCTGCCGATGCTCTACGCGGACCGCACCGCGACCCAGAAGCTCGGCGAGAGCGAGATCACCTGGCGGGACACGCTGATCATCGGGCTTGCCCAGTGCCTCGCGCTGGTGCCGGGGGTGTCCCGGTCCGGCGCGACGATGACCGCCGGGCTGCTGCTCGGGTTCGACCGGGTCGCGGTGACGAAGCTGTCGTTCATGCTGTCGGTGCCGGCGCTGACCGCGGCCGGCATCCTGCAGGCGTACACGGCGGCCGACGACATCTCCACCGGCGTCGGCTGGCCGGCGACGATCGTCGCGACCGTGGTGAGCTTCGTCGTCGCCTACTTCTCGGTGGCCTGGCTGCTGCGGTTCGTCGCCCGGCACACCTTCCTGGTGTTCATCGCCTACCGCATCGGCCTCGGGTTGCTGCTGCTCGTGCTGCTCGCCTCCGGGCTGGTCTCGGCGACCTGACGACCGCCGCCGGAGGTGACGTCCAGGTAGACCTCGCGCACCTGCGGGAACTTCGCCTGCAAGCCGGCGGAGATCGCGTCGGTGGAGTCCTCCACCTCGGCCGCCCCGAGCGCGTCGTCCATGTCCAGCCGGGCGGCGACCAGCAGCGCCTCCGGGCCGAGCAGCATGGTCCGCACGTCGAGCACCCGGTCGACCTCGGCGTGGTCGGCCAGCTCGGCGCGGATGCCGTCGCGGACCGCCGCCGGCGCGGCCTCGCCGATGAGCATCTCCTTGGTGTCCCGGCCGAGCAGGTAGGCCACCACGGCCAGCAGCACGCCGATCGCGATCGCGGCCCCCGCGTCCCAGAACGCCTGCCCGGTCAGCTGGTGCAGGCCGAGCCCGAGCGCGGCCAGCACGAGGCCGACCAGCGCGGCAGTGTCCTCGGAGAAGACCGTCTTCACGGTCGGGTCGGAGGACAGCCGGACGTGCTCGATCATGCTCCGCCCGGTCTCGCGGGCCTCGGCGCGCAGCTGCCGGACCGCCTTCAGCCAGGACGTGCCCTCGGCCAGGAACGAGATGAGCAGCACGCCGTACGAGAGCAGGTAGCCGCCCACCTCGGACTCGCCGGACAGCAGCCCGTGCACGCCCTCGAAGATCGAGAACACCGCGCCGGAGACGAAGATCCCGACCGCGGCCAGCAGCGACCAGAAGAACCGCTCCTTGCCGTACCCGAACGGGTGGGTGTCGTCCGGTGCCTTCCGGGACAGCCGCAGCGAGGTGAGCAGGAAGACCTGGTTGGTGGTGTCGGCGACCGAGTGCGCGCCCTCGGCCAGCATCGCGCTCGACCCGCCGATCAGCCCGGCCGCGATCTTCGCCACCGCGATCGCCAGGTTCGCGGCCAGCGCCACGAGGACGGTCCCGGTGCTCTCCTCGTCTGCCACACCGGGTCCCGTACCCGGCCGGCGGCCGGTCCGCACTCTAGGCGGCCGGTCCGCACTCTAGAGTGAGCCGGTGGCGACGGTCCTGCTCGTCCGGCACGGGCTCACCGCGATGACCGGACCGGTGCTGGCGGGGCACACGCCGGGCGTGCATCTGGACGAGCGTGGCCGGGCGCAGGCGGAGGCGACGGCCGCGCGGCTGGTGCCGGTGCCGCTGGCCGCGGTCGTGACCAGCCCGCTGGAGCGGTGCGTGGAGACCGCGCAGGCCGTCCTGTCCGGCCGTTCGCTGGTGTCGTCGATCGAGCCCCGGCTGGCCGAGGTCCGGTACGGCGACTGGACCGGCAAGCCGCTCAAGGACCTGGCCAAGCAGCCGCTGTGGCGGGTCGTGCAGGCGCACCCGTCCGCGGCTGTGTTCCCCGGCGTGGAGGGGGAGGCGCTGGCCGGCGCGCAGTCCAGGGCGGTGTCCGCGGTGCGCGAGTGGGACGCCCGGATCGCCGCGTCGGCCGGACCGGACGCCGTCTGGCTGGCCTGCAGCCACGGCGACATCATCAAGGCGATACTCGCCGACGCGCTCGGGCTGCACCTCGACCTGTTCCAGCGGATCGTGGTCGACCCGTGCTCGGTGTCGGTCGTCCGCTACACCGACACCAGGCCGTTCGTGCTGCGGGTCAACGACACCGGCGGCGACGTCGGCGCGCTGCTGCCGCCCAAGCGGCGCCGGCGGCGGAAGCCGGCCGCGGACGCCGCCGTCGGCGGGGGCGCCGGACCCGGGTGATCATTCACGCTGGCGCACCGGGAGTAGGCTGGGGAGCCGATGTCTCGACAGGTACACCTCTTCGACCGGCCCGCCCGTTTCATTGCCGGGACGGTGGGTCAGCCTGGCGACCGCACGTTCTTCCTGCAGGCGAGCGGCGCGGGCCGCACCGTCAGCGTGTCGCTGGAGAAGGTCCAGGTCTCGCTGCTCGCCGACCGGCTGGAGGAGCTGCTCGGCGAGGTGCAGCGGCGGCTCGGCGTGCCGGTGGCCGAGGGCCCACCGGCCGACGACGACAACGAACCGCTGGACACCCCGGTCGACGAGGAGTTCCGGGTCGGCGCGATGGGCCTGGCCTGGGACGGCGACGCCGAGCTCGTCGTGGTGGAGGCGCAGGCCGCCGGCGACGAGCCGGCCGACGAGTCGACGATCCTCGAGGACGTCGAGGACGGCCCGGACGTGCTGCGGGTGCGGATCACCTCGGCCGAGGCGCGCGCGTTCGTCGAGCGGGCCCGCCGGGTGGTGTCGGCCGGGCGCCCGCCCTGCCCGCTGTGCGGGCTGCCGCTGGACGCCGCCGGGCACATCTGCCCGCGGCAGAACGGCTACCGCCGCGCGTCCGCGGCCTGACCAGCCGCATCCGGCGCCGTGACTGCACGGGAAACACGGACGGGTCAGACTGGGAGCGTGGACGAGCAGCCGGTGACCCTCGACCTGTCCGACGCTCTGGAGTTGCTTCGCACCGGCACGATGCGCATCGAGGGTCGGCTCGTCGACGCCAGCAACACCACGCTCTACTGCGAGCTGACCGGCGACGGCGTCACCGCCGGCTGCGTCTACAAGCCGGTGCGGGGCGAGCGGCCGCTGTGGGACTTCCCGGACGGGACGCTGGCTGAGCGGGAGTTCGCGGCGTACGTGGTGTCGCAGGCGCTGGGCTGGAACGTGGTGCCGCCGACCGTGCTGCGGGACGGGCCGCTCGGCGAGGGCATGGTCCAGCTCTGGATGGACGGCGACGGCACCGTCGACCTGACCCGGCTGATCCGCGACGACCTGCCGCCGCTGCGCCGGATGGTGCTGTTCGACGCGATCGTCAACAACGCCGACCGGAAGGGCGGGCACCTCATCCCGATGGTCGGCGGGCACGTGTACGGGGTGGACCACGGGGTCTCGTTCCACCAGCAGGACAAGCTGCGGACCGTGCTGTGGTCGTGGGCCGGCGACCCGCTCCCGGACGACGCGATCGACACGCTGTCGGAGTTCCGGGCCCGGCTGGAGGGGGACCTGGACGACGCGCTCTCGGCGCTGCTGACCCGACGGGAGGTGGCCGCGGTGCGCCGCCGGGTCGACCGCCTGCTGACCCGGCGCTGCTACCCCGAGGCCTCCGGCGACTGGCCGGCGATCCCGTGGCCGCCGTTCTGAGATGCGCTGGCCTCCCGGCCGGGCCGTCGAGAAGCAGCTGACCTGCCCGGCCTGCGGCGACCTGATCGCCGCCGCGGTGTACCGGCCGCTGGCCGGCCAGCTCGTGCTGACCGCCCCGGCCGGGCACCAGCTGCAGCCGACCGGCGGCGAGCTGCTGCTGCGCCGGTTCGCCGACGACCCGGACCGGCTGGCGTACGTGCGCCGCAACCTCGGCGAGCTGATCTTCGACCTGCGCTGCCCGCGCGGCCACGAGACGCTTGTCACGATGCCGGCGCTGGTCCGAGCGATGCGCAGCACCCCGGGCCGGTGGGTCCCGGCGGGGTGAGCCCGGCGCGCCGGGACCTGCTGGTGGCGCTGGCCGCCCGGGTGCCGGCCAGTCGGCGGGCACGGGTGGCCGTGGACGGGCGCGCCGGCGCCGGCAAGACGGTCCTCGCCGACGAGCTCGCCGCGGTGCTGACCGCCGCCGGGCGGGGCGTGCTCCGCGCGTCGGTGGACGGCTTCCACCGGCCGCGGGCGGGCCGCTACCGGCGTGGCCGGGACTCGGCGGTCGGCTACTGGCTCGACGCGTACGACTACGACCGGATGGTCGGCACCCTGCTCGACCCGTTCGGCCGCGGCGAGCCGGTGCGGACCGCGGTGCACGACGTGCGCACCGACGCCGCGCTCGACCTGCCACCGGTGCCGGTCGGCCGGGACGACGTCCTGATCGTCGACGGCGTGTTCGTGCACCGGGACAAGCTGGCCCGATACTGGGACTTCTCCATTTACCTTCATGTCGACTTAGAGGTGTCGTTGGTGCGGATGTCGGTCCGCGACGACCTGCCGATCGAGACGACCGCCCGCTATACCGGCGCGCACCGGCTCTACCTCGACGCCTGCGACCCGCTGCGGCGCGCCGGCGTTGTGGTCGACAACACCGATCTCGGCACCCCTCGGATGATCAAACCCGCTGGGTAGGCTGGCTGGCATGAAGTCCTGGCCCGGACCGCGGGTCCCGCGGCTGCCCGGCCGGGGACGGCCGCTGCGCCTGTACGACAGCGCGACCGGCGAGGTCCGGCCCACCGCGCCCGGCACCACCGCCCGGATGTACGTCTGCGGCATCACGCCCTACGACGCGACCCACCTCGGCCACGCGGCAACCTACCTCGCCTTCGACCTCGTGCAGCGGGTCTGGCGGGACGCCGGCCACGACGTCCTGTATGTACAGAACGTCACCGATGTCGACGACCCGCTGCTGGAGCGGGCCGAGCGCGACGGCGAGGACTGGCGGCAGCTGGCCGACCGCGAGACCGACCTGTTCCGGGCCGACATGACCGCGCTGCGGGTGCTACCGCCGGACCACTACGTCGGCGCGGTCGAGGCGATCCCGGAGATCGTGCCGATGATCCGGCGGCTGCTCGACCAGGGCGCGGCCTACCACGTCGAGGACGACGTCTACTTCTCCGTCGGCGCCGCGCCGCGGTTCGGCTACGAGTCGCGGCTGGACGTGGCCGCCATGCGGGCGCTGTCGGCTGAGCGCGGCGGCGACCCGGACCGGCCGGGCAAGAAGGACCCGCTCGACCCGGTGCTGTGGCGGGCGGCGCGGCCGGGGGAGCCGTCCTGGGACTCCGAGCTCGGATCCGGGCGGCCCGGCTGGCACGTCGAGTGCGCGGCGATCGCGCTCGACCGGCTCGGGCCGGCGTTCGATCTGCAGGGCGGCGGCAGCGACCTGCTCTTCCCGCACCACGAGATGTCCGCGGCGCACGCCGAGGTCGCGACGGGGGAGTGGCCGTTCGCCCGCTCGTACGTGCACGCCGGGATGATCGGGCTCGACGGCGAGAAGATGTCCAAGTCGCGCGGCAACCTGGTGCTGGTGTCCCGGCTGCGGGAGACCGGCACCGATCCGATGGCCGTACGGCTGGGGCTGCTCGCCGGGCACTACCGGCACGACCGGGAGTGGTTTCCCGCCACGCTGGCCGAGGCGGAGGCACGGCTCGCGCGATGGCGGCAGGCCGTCGCGCTGGACAGCGGTCCGGCGGCTGAGCCGGTGCTGGACCGCGTGCGCGAGCGGCTGGCCTCCGATCTGGACACACCAGCGGCGCTGGCCGCGGTGGACCGGTGGGCGGACGAGGCGCTCACCCGCGGCGGCCGGGACGCGGCGGCCCCGCGGCTGGTCGGCGACCTGGTCGACGCGCTGCTCGGCGTCGAGCTGTGACCGGGTCGGTCCCGTTCGACCGGGTCGCCGCGACCTACGACGCGACTCGGGGCGGGATGGAACGGGGCCGGCGGCTCGCGGCGGTCATCGCCGGCCTGCTGCCGTCGCGCGGTCCGTTGCTGGAGGTCGGCGTGGGCACCGGGACGGTGTCGGCCGGGCTGGCCGAGCTCGGCCGGGACATGGTCGGCGTCGACCTCTCGCTCCCGATGCTGGCCGTCGCTCGGGAGCGGCTGCCCGGCCGGATCGCGGCGGCCGACGCGCTCCGCCTGCCGGTGTGCACCGGCTCGGTCGCCGGCGCCTGCCTCGTCCACGTGCTGCACCTGGTCGCCGACATCCCGCGCACGCTGGCCGAGGTGGCGCGGGTGCTGCGTCCGGGCGGCACGCTGGTCGCGACCGGGCTCTCGGGCGAGCCGGGGCAGGGCGACCTCGCCGAGGAGTTCGGCCGCATGCAGGAGCGACTCGGCGACACCCGCCGCGACGACGACCCGGAGCTGATCATCAGGCTGGCCGCCGACGCCGGCTTCGACCTGGTCGACCGCCGCGAGGAGGCGGCCCGGCCGGTGAGCCCCCGGGCCGCGGCGGACATGACCGAGGCGCGGTCGATGGCGTGGACCTGGTCGGTCGACGCCGACACGTGGGCAGCCGTGGTCGAGCCGGCGCTGGCCCGCGTCCGCGCGCTCCCGGACCAGGACCGACCCCGCCCCGGCCGCGGCCCCACCCTGCTCACCCTCCACCGCGCCTGACCGCCGCACCGCACGGGGGCTGGGCGCCGGACGGCACGGGCGGCGGCTGACCGCCGGACCGCACGGGGGCTGGGCGCCGGACGGCACGGGCGGCGCCTGACCGCCGCACCGCACGGGGGCCGGGCGCCGGACGGCACGGGCGGCGGCTGACCGCCGGACCGCACGGGGGCGGCCGCTGGGCGCCGGACCGCACGGACGCGGCCGCCGGCCGGGATGCTCGTGGTGTGGGACGCTCAGCCCCCGGTGCCGCCGGACCGAGGCGGCTGCCGCCGGCGCAGGTAACGCTCGAAGTCCTTGGCGATCGCCTCGCCGCTCGCCTGCGGCATCGTGGTCTCGCCCTCTCGCTCCTCGAGCGAGCGCACGTACTCGGTGACGTCGTCGTCCTCGTTGGCCATCTCGTCGACGAGCTTCTGCCACTCGTCGGCCTGCTCGGGCAGGTTGGCCAGCGGCACCTCGACGTCGAGCACCTCCTCGACCCGGTGCAGCAGCGCGAGCGTCGCCTTCGGGTTCGGGGGCTGGGACACGTAGTGCGGGATCGCGGCCCAGAACGAGATCGCCGGGATGCCGGCCCGGACGCATGCGTCCTGCAGGATGCCGAGGATCCCGGTCGGCCCCTCGTACCGGCTGTTTTCCAGGCCCCACCGCTCGGCCGAGGCCACGTCGTAGGACGAGCCGGTGACCGGCGTGGGCCTGGTGTGCGGGGTGTCGGACAGCAGCGCACCGAGCAGCACGACGGTCTGCACGCCGAGCTCGCGGATCACGTCGAGGATCTCCTCGGTGAACCCGCGCCAGCGCATGTTGGGCTCGACCCCGCGCATGAGCACCACGTCGTTGGCCGCGCCCGGCGGCCGGCACACCGAGAACCGCGTGGTCGGCCACTCGATCCGCCGGGACACGCCGTCGACCAGCGCGACCGTCGGCCGGTTGACCTGGAAGTCGTAGTAGTCGTCCGGGTCGATCGCGGCCAGCGGCTTGGCGTCCCAGATCAGCTCGAGGTGCTCCACGGCGGAGGTGGCCCCGTCGCCGGCGTCGTTCCACCCCTCGAAGGCGCCGACCAGCACGGGGGCAGTCAGCTCCGGCCAGTCCTCGAACTCGTCCACGGGCCAAGCCTACGACCGGCCCGGTGCGGGTCGGCGGCTGCCGCTCGATCTGTGGACACCCGGCTTGCCTGTGGATGACGAACGCGACGGCTCCCCGCGCACCGGTACCCTTTCCCACCATGTCCGTGAGCGTGGAGTCGAGCTTCCTGACCACCCTCGGCCGGCGCCCGGTGGTCGCCGACGGGGCGATGGGCACCATGCTCCAAGCCGCCGAGCTCACCCTGGACGACTTCGAGGGGCTCGAAGGCTGCAACGAGATCCTCAACATCACCCGCCCTGACGTGGTGCGCGACATCCACGACGCCTACCTCGCGGTCGGCTGCGACGCGGTCGAGACCAACACGTTCGGGGCCAACTTCGCCAACCTGACCGAATACGGCATCGCCGACCGGATCCGCGAGCTGGCCGAGTCCGGTGCCCGGCTGGCCCGCGAGGTCGCCGACGGCTACTCGACGGCCGACCGACCGCGCTGGGTCATCGGTTCGGTGGGCCCGGGCACCAAGCTGCCCACCCTCGGCCATGCGCCGTACGCGACGCTTCGCGACGCGTACCAGGAAGAGGTCACCGGCCTGCTCGCCGGCGGTGCCGACGTGGTGCTGGTGGAGACCTCGCAGGACCTGCTGCAGACCAAGTCGGCGGTCGTCGGCGCCCGCCGTGCGATGACCGCGGCCGGCCGCCAGGTGCCGCTGATCGCCCAGGTCACCGTCGAGACGACCGGCACGATGCTGCTCGGCTCGGAGATCGGCGCCGCGCTGACCGCGCTGGAGCCGCTCGGCATCGACCTGATCGGGCTCAACTGCGCGACCGGGCCGACCGAGATGAGCGAGCACCTGCGCTTCCTGTCCCGGCACGCCCGCATCCCGCTGTCGGTGATGCCCAACGCCGGCCTGCCCGAGCTCGGCCCCACCGGCGCGACCTACCCGCTGACCCCGCAGGAGCTGGCCGCCGCGCTGTCCTCGTTCGTCCGGGAATACGGCACGCGGCTGGTCGGCGGCTGCTGCGGCACCACGCCGGAGCACCTGCGCCAGGTCGTCGAGGCGGTCCGCGACGTCGAGCCGGTCCACCGCAAGGTGCGCACCGAGGCCGCCGCCTCCTCGCTCTACCAATCGGTCCCGTTCCGGCAGGACGCGGGCGTGCTGATGATCGGCGAGCGGACCAACGCCAACGGCTCCAAGGCGTTCCGCGAGGCGATGCTGGAGGGCCGCTGGGACGACTGCGTGGCGATCGCCCGCAGCCAGATCCGCGACGGCTCGCACATGCTCGACGTCTGCATCGACTACGTCGGCCGGGACGGCAGCGGCGACATGCGCGAGACCGCCGGCCGGTTCGCCACCGCCTCGACCCTGCCGCTCATGCTCGACTCGACCGAGCCGCCGGTGATCGAGGCCGGGCTGGAGATGCTCGGCGGCCGCTGCGTGGTCAACTCGGTCAACTACGAGGACGGCGACGGCCCCGACTCCCGGTTCGCCCGGGCGATGCCGATCATCAAGGAGCACGGCGCCGCGGTCGTCGTGATGTGCATCGACGAGGAGGGCCAGGCCCGCACCGCCGACTGGAAGGTGCGCGTCGCCGACCGGACCATCCGCGACCTGGTCGAGAAGTGGGACATGCGGGTCGAGGACATCATCGTCGACTGCCTGACGTTCCCGATCGGCACCGGTCAGGAGGAGACCAGGCGCGACGCCATCGAGACGATCGACGCGATCCGCGAGCTCAAGCGGCGCTACCCGCAGGTGCAGACGACGCTCGGCGTGTCCAACGTCTCGTTCGGGCTCAACCCGGCCGCCCGCCAGGTGCTCAACTCGGTGTTCCTGCACGAGTGCGTCAACGCCGGGCTCGACTCGGCGATCGTGCACGCCTCGAAGATCCTGCCGATGTCGAAGATCGAGGACGAGCAGCGCGAGGTCGCGCTCGACCTCGTCTACGACCGCCGCCGCGACGGTTACGACCCGCTGCAGCGGTTCCTGGAGCTGTTCGAGGGCGTCAGCGCCTCCTCCTCCCGGGAGTCGCGGGCCGAGGAACTGGCCGCGCTGCCGCTGTCCGAGCGGCTGGAGCGGCGGATCGTCGACGGCGAGCGGGACGGGCTGGAGCCCGACCTCGACGCGGCGATGGAGACCCGCCCGCCGCTGGAGATCATCAACGACACGCTGCTCGCCGGTATGAAGACGGTCGGTGACCTGTTCGGGTCCGGCGAGATGCAGCTGCCGTTCGTGCTGCAGTCGGCCGAGGTGATGAAGACCGCCGTGGCCCACCTCGAGCCGCACATGGAGAAGTCCGGCTCCGGCGGGAAGGGCCGCATCCTGCTCGCCACGGTCAAGGGCGACGTGCACGACATCGGCAAGAACCTTGTCGACATCATCCTGTCCAACAACGGCTACACGGTCGTCAACCTAGGCATCAAGCAGCCGATCTCGGCGATCCTCGACGCCGCGGAGCAGCACGACGCCGACGTGATCGGCATGTCCGGGCTGCTGGTGAAGTCCACTGTGGTGATGAAGGAAAACCTCGAGGAGATGAACCAGCGCGGCGTGGCCGACAAATACCCGGTGCTGCTGGGCGGGGCCGCGCTGACCCGGGCGTACGTCGAGCACGACCTGTCCGAGGTCTACGCCGGCGACGTGCGCTACGCGCGGGACGCGTTCGAGGGCCTGCGGCTGATGGACGCGCTGATGGCGGCCCGGCGGGGCAGCGTGCCGGCGGCCGCCACCCCGGACGGCTCGGCCGAGCCCAACCTGGCCGGCGCGGTCGGCACCGCCGACGAGGACCGCAAGCGGGCCGAGCGCAAGGCCCGCCGGGAGCGGTCGCTGCGGATCGCCGCCCAGCGCCGCGCCGCCGAGGAGGCGGGGGAGTCGACCCTGCCGACCCACTCCGACGTGGCCACCGACAACCCGGTGCCGACGCCGCCGTTCTGGGGCAGCCGGGTGGTCAAGGGCATCCAGACCGCCGACTACGCCTCGCTGCTCGACGAGCGGGCGACCTTCCTCGGCCAGTGGGGGCTGCGC
This sequence comes from uncultured Actinomycetota bacterium, assembly GCA_963728945.1. Lineage (GTDB taxonomy): Bacteria > Actinomycetota > Actinomycetes > Mycobacteriales > CADCTP01 > CADCTP01. Next base: position 981,904 of record CAVSMA010000002.1, read on the forward strand.
GGCGCCCGCGGCGGCAAGGGCCCCTCGTACGAGGAGCTGGTGGAGACCGAGGGGCGGCCGCGGCTGCGCTACTGGCTGGACCGGTTCCAGACCGAGGGCATCCTCGAGGCGGCCGTCGTCTACGGCTACTTCCCGGCCGTCAGCAAGGGGGACGACCTGATCGTGCTGCACGACGACGGCACCGAGCGGGTCCGGTTCACCTTCCCGCGGCAGCGCCGGGACCGGCGGCTGTGCCTGGCCGACTTCTTCCGCGGGCAGGACTCCGGCGAGACCGACGTGGTCGCCTTCCAGGTGGCCACCATGGGCCAGCGCATCAGCCAGTTCACCGCCGAGCTGTTCGCGGCCAACGCCTACCGCGACTACCTGGAGGTGCACGGGCTGTCCGTGCAGCTGACCGAGGCGCTGGCCGAGCACTGGCACGCCCGGGTGCGGGAGGAGCTCGGCTTCAGCGGCGAGGACCCCGACGACGTCGAGGAGTTCTTCAAGCTCGGCTACCGCGGCGCGCGCTACTCGTTCGGCTACCCGGCCTGCCCCGACCTGGAGAACCAGCAGCAGGTGCGCGAGCTGCTCGACTTCGGCCGGATCGGCGTCGAGCTGTCCGAGGAGTTCCAGCTGCACCCGGAGCAGTCGACCTCGGCGATCGTCGTCCACCACCCTGAGGCGAAATACTTCGCCACGTGAGCCGATGCCTGGCCGCGGTGCTGTTCGACATGGACGGCACGCTGACCGACTCCGAGCCGGTCTGGGACGAAGCGCTGCGCGAGCTGGCGCGCTGGCTCGGTGGATCGCTGTCCGACGCGGCGCGCCGGGCGACGATCGGCACCAACGTCCCGGTGTCGGTCGACATCGTGCACCGCGACGTCGGCCGGCCGGACGCCGACCCGGTCGCCAGCGGGGAGAAGCTGATCGCCGAGGCGGCCGCGCGGTTCGCCCGCGGGCTGGTCTGGCGGCCCGGGGCGCGCGAGCTGGTCGACGCGGTACGGGCGGCCGGGATCCCCAGCGCGCTGGTCACCAACACCGAGCGGGCGCTGACCAGCCTCGCGCTCGGCCCGCTGCTCGACGAGCTGTTCGACGTGTCGGTCTGCGGCGACGAGGTCGCGCACAGCAAGCCGGCCCCCGACCCGTACGAGAAGGCGGCCGCGCTGCTCGGCGTCGCCCCAGCCGCCGCGGTCGCGATCGAGGACTCGCCGACCGGCGTCGCGTCGGCGACCGCGGCCGGCTGCCCGGTGCTCGTCGTCCCGGGCGCCGACGTGCGGGTGCCACCCGGCCGGGGCCGGACCTTCGTCGACTCGCTGGCCGGCATCACCGTGGCCGACCTCACCGCCCTCGTCGCCCGCGCCGCCTGAGACCCCCGTCGCGCCGCGCCGGCGGGTCAGTGGCGGATGCGGTAGCGGAGGTGCAACACGTCCGGCCCGGCCAGCGAGCGCAGCAGCTCGAGCTCGTGGTGGTCGGGCGGCAGGTCGCCGAACAGCCGGCGACCCTGCCCGAGCAGCACCGGCACCAGCTGCAGCTCCAGCTCGTCGAGCAGCCCGGCCCGGAGCAGCGCCTGCGCGGTCGACGCGCCGTGCACCATGACGTCCCGGCCGCCGGCCGCGGCCTTGGCCCGGGCAACGGCCGACGCGACGTCGGTGACGTAGCTCGCGTGTCCCGGCGGCGGCGCCGGCGGGGCGGCATGGCTCAGCACGAAGATCGGCACGCCGTCGTGGTGGTCGCCGCCCCACTCGCCGGCGAACGCGAACGTCCGGCGGCCGACGATCACCGCCCCGGTCGCCAACATCTCGTCGAACACCACGGCGTTCGGACCGCCCGCCGGCCGGTACGAGCGGGGCTCGACGCCGCCCTCGGTCAACCAGGCGTGCAGCCGCTCCCCGCCGACGCCGAGCCCGTGCTCGGCGTCGTCGCCCGGGCCGGCGATGAACCCGTCCACCGACATCGACATGTAGAGCCGGACCTTGCTCACGCACTGCCTCCTCCGACGCGGCCGGACCCGAGGGCGGCCAACCTACTGTCCGCGGGGCGCTGTCAAGGCACGGACACCGCGGCGCCGGGTGGGTCATGACCCCGCCCGGCGCCGCGTACCCCGATGGTCAGTCGGCGGCGACCGCCTGCAGGACGTTGAGCTTCGAGGCCCGCCGCGCCGGCAGCCACGCTGCCAGCACCCCGGCCACCGCGGCCAGCAGCAGGTAGAGCGCCAGCTGGGGGATCGGGAACGACAGCTCCGTCACGCCCTGGCTGACCAGCGCCCGCTGCAGCGCCGCGCCGAAGATCACGCCGACCGCCAGGCCGAGCAGACCGCCGAACACCGCGACCAGCACCGACTCGACCCGGACCATCCGCTTGACCTGCCGCCGGCTCATCCCGACCGCGCGCAGCAACCCGAGCTCCCGGGTCCGCTCCAGCACCGACAACGCCAGCGTGTTGACGATGCCGAGGATCGCGATGCCGACCGACAGCGCCAGCAGCAGCTGGAAGAACTGCACCAGCTGGTCGATCTGCTTGGTCGCGTCGCCGACGAACTCGGACTCGTTCTGCACCTCCAGGTTCGGGTACGAGGCCAGCGCCTGGTCCAGCGGCGCGCGCAGCGCCCCGGCGTCCGTGCCGTCCGCGGCCTTGACCAGCGCCGCGAAGTAGAGCTGCTGCTTGAAGTGGACCGCGGCCGAGTCGTCGACCAGGTAGTTGCCGATCAGCTGGTTCGACAGGTAGACCCCGGCCACCCTCAGCGTGCCCTTCTGGCCGTCCTCCCAGGTCACCGGCACCGTCGACCCGACCGACAGGTGCTTGTCGTCGGCCACGTCGTCGGAGATCAGCGCGCTGCCCGGGCCGAGGTCGGCGGCCTTGCCCGACTTCATCGACAGGTCGACGGTGGTGCCCAGCGCCGCCCGGTTCAGCGACGTCGGGAACTCGTCGGCCCCGGCGATGGTCGCGTCGCCGCCGCGCAGCCCGGTCACCTCACCGACACCCGGGGTGTCCTGCACGGCCTTGAACGCGGCCTGGTCCATGCCGACCGCGGTCGGGCTGACGATGTAGTCGGCGCCGATCGCGTCCGAGGCGATCTTGCGGACGCTGTCCTTCAGCGACGAGCCGAGCACGCCGACCGCCGCCACCAGCGCCAGCCCGATCATCAGCGCCGCCGCGGTGGCCGCGGTGCGCCGCGGGTTGCGCAGCGAGTTCTGCCGACCGAGCCGGCCGGGCAGCCGGCGCCGGAACAGCAGCCCCACGGCGCCGGTCACCGGCCGGCTCACCAGCGGCGAGAGCAGCGCGACGCCGAGGAACGCCAGCACCGTGCCGATCCCGAGGATCGCCAGCCCGCTGCCGGTCAGCCCGAAGGTCATCGCGACCGCGCCGGCGACCGCGAGGATCGCGCCGGCGATGGTCTGCTTGACCAGCGGCCGGTCCGCGGTCGCCGCGTCCCGCATCGCCGCCACCGGCGGCACCTTGGCCGCCCGCCGCGCCGGCATCAGCGCCGCCACCGCGGTGATGATGATGCCGACCGCGAACGCGGCGATCACCGTGCGCAGCTCGATCACCGGGCTCGCCGACGGCAGCCCGGCACCGAACGCGCCGAACAGCGCCTGCAGCCCGATCGCCACGCCGACACCGGCACCGAGGCCGACGGCCGACGCGATCCCGCCGACCACCACGGCCTCCAGCAGCACCGACCGGGTCACCTGCCCCTTGGAGGCGCCGAGCGCCCGCATCAGGGCGAGCTCCCTGGTCCGCTGGGCGACCAGGATCGAGAACGTGTTGAAGATGATGAACGCCCCGACGAACAGCGCGACCGCGGCGAACACCAGCAGGAACGTGTTGAGGAAGCTGAGCCCCTGCTGGATGTCGCTGGCCTGCTCGTCGGCCAGCTGCTTGCCGGTGATCGCCTCGGTGCTGCTGGGCAGCGCGCTCGCGATCCGGCTGCGCAGCTGGTCCTGGGACACCCCGTCGTTCGCGGCGACGAGCAGGTCGGAGTAGCCGTTGACGTGCAGCAGCTTCTGCGCCGACGCGGTGGTGAAGTAGACGTACGACTCGCCGCCGAGGCTGTCCTTGCCGTCCGCGTACTCGACCAGGCCGACGACCTTGACCCGCTGCTGCCCGGTCGGCAGGAACACGGTGGTCGAGTCGCCGACGCTCACGCCCGCCTTCTCGGCCAGCCGGCCGTCGAGCACGACCTCGGTGGGTCCGCGCGGCGCGGTGCCGTCGACCACCCGCTGCTGGTTGAGCTTGGCGGAGTCGATCCAGTTGCCGGCGATGATCGGCGCGCCGTTGGTGGTCAGCGCCTTGCCGTCCTTGCCGAGCACGCTGACCTGGTTGAACTGGGCGTTGACGACGTTGCCCTGCACCTCGGCGACGCCGTCGACGCCTTGCACGGTCGCGATCGTGCCGGCCGGCACGTCGTGCCGGCCGCCTCCGTCGGAGTTGCCCGAGCCCGGGGTGATCTCGGTGCCCCGGACGTCGACGGCGATGTTCTTGTTCACCGACGAGAACAGGTCGGTGAACGTACGCCCGAGCGAGTCGGTGAGCACGAACGCCCCGACCACGAAGGCGACGCCCAGCACGACCGCGAGCGCGGACATCATCAGCCGCAGCTTGCGGGCCGTGAGGGCCTTCACGGTGGCTCGGAACATGTCAGGCACCCACCGGCTGGTACATCGTCTCCTGGCCCGGCTCCAGACCCTTCATCCGGTCGAGCACCGAGTCCGCGGTCGGCGCGCGCATCTCGTCGACGATCCGGCCGTCGGCGAGGAACAGCACCCGGTCCGCGTACGCGGCGGCGGACGGCTCGTGGGTAACCATGACGATCGTCTGGCCGAGCTCGGTGACCGAGCTGCGCAGGAAGCCGAGCACCTCGGCCGAGCTGCGCGAGTCGAGGTTGCCGGTCGGCTCGTCGGCGAAGATGACCGCGGGCCGGGTGATCAGCGCCCGGGCGCAGGCCACCCGCTGCTGCTGGCCGCCGGACAGCTCCGTCGGCCGGTGCTTGAGCCGGTCGCGCAGGTTCACCGCGGTGACCACCTGGTCGAACCAGGCCTGGTCCGGCTTGCGGCCGGCGATCTGCAGCGGCAGCGTGATGTTCTCCTCGGCGGTCAGCGTCGGCAGCAGGTTGAACTGCTGGAAGACGAAGCCGACCTTGTCCCGGCGCAGCGCGGTCAGCCGCTTGTCCGACATCCCGGCCAGCCGGTCGCCGCCGATGATCACCTCGCCGGAGGTGGGCTGGTCGAGGCCGGCCAGGCAGTGCATGAACGTGGACTTGCCGGACCCGGACGGGCCCATGATCGCGGTGAACTCGGCGACCGGGAAGGTGGCGGTCACGCCGTCCAGCGCCGTGACCTCGGTGTGCCCGGTGCCGTACACCTTCCGCAGCTCGATGGCCTGCGCGGCGGGCGCGCCGGCCAGGGTTGCCCGGTGCCGGGGCTGGGTGCCTGGCGCGGGACTGCTCACGTGGTGGTCTCCCCTCTGGGAGGCCGCCCGGCGGGGCCGGGGGCCTTAGGTCTCTGGTCTCGTCGGAAACGCTAGGTGTGACGGCACGAACAGGGCATTGGGGTTTCCCCCCGACTTCCTCAGGGGTTGCCCCGAGCATCGGGTGCCCGTCAGTGCAGCTCAGCCGGTTTTCAGCCGGCCCTCAGGACGCTACGGACCGTGCGCGGCCGGCACATCGGGCCGCGGTTGGACATCCGCCTCCACCGCTCGGTGGATGCGGCCTCACCCACCCGTACGGCATCAGGCGGGGGTCAGAGCTGCTCGGATGCGCCCGCGGCAGGCTCCACCGGCTCCGGATAGGGGGGCAGCGTGCCGCCGTGCGGCGGGCACAGCGCCTGGTAGTCGCACCAGTCGCAGAGGCGGCTGGGGTTGGCCCTGAAGTCACGCCGGCTGACCGCCCGCTCGATCGCCCGCCAGACCGCGACCAGCGTCCGCTCGAACCGTTCCAGCTCCGCCGCGTCCGGCCGGTAGGTCAGCGTGTCGCGATCCGCCAGGTACATCAGCTTGAGCTGGTGCGGCACCGTGCCCTGGGTCCGCCAGAGCACCAGCGCGTAGAACTTCAGCTGGAACAGCGCCTTCGCCTCGTATGCCTCCCGCGGTATGGCGCCGGTCTTGTAGTCGACGACCCTGACCTCGCCGGTGGGCGCGACGTCGAGCCGGTCGACGTAGCCGCGCAGGCCGAGCGGCGCGGCGTCGCCGATGTCGAGCACGGCCTCGACCAGCTGCTCGCGGGCGGCCGGCTCCAGCCGGCTCGGGTCCTCCAGCGCGAAGTAGCCGGCGATCATCCGGCGGGCCGAGTCGAGCCACTCCGCCAGCCCGCCCTCGGCGAACAGCGCGGCGGTCTCCGGCTCGGCCTCGGCCAGCCTGGCCCACTCGGGCTCGACCAGCGCGGCCGCCCGGTCGTAGGTCCGCTCGGCGCCGGGCAGGTCGAACAACCGGTCGAGGACGGCGTGCACCAGCGTGCCGCGGGCCTTGTCCGGCGTCGGCCGCTGCGGCAGCTTGTCGACCGAGCGGAACCGGTAGACCAGCGGGCAGGCCTTGAAGTCGGCGGCGCGGGACGGCGAGAGCGTGCCGGCCAGCAGCAGCTCGGTCTTCTCGGCCACCTCGGTCACGGCGCCGACACTAGCCCGCGGGTGCGACAGAACCCGCGCCGCCGCGCCCGGCCCGGCCTCAGAGCCAGGACAGCCGGTCGAACGGCCAGGCGATCACGAACGCCCGGCCCACCACGAGCCGCTCGTCGATCGGGCCGAAGACCCTGCTGTCGCTGGAGTTGCAACGGTTGTCGCCCATCACCCACAGCTTCCCGGCCGGCACGGTGACCTTGGCGAACTCGCCGGTGCCGTGGCAGAGCGGCTCCACGTACGGCTCGTCCAGCGGGGCGCCGTTGACGTACACCTTCCCGCCGCGGCCCTCGACGGTCTCGCCCGGCAGCGCGACCACCCGCTTGATCAGGTCGTCCTCGCTGACGTTGAGGTTCGCCGGCTTGGCGAAGACGACCACGTCGCCGCGGTGGATGTCGTGCAGGTGGTAGCCGACCTTGTTGACCAGCACCCGGTCGCCCTCGATGAGGGTCTCGTGCATCGAGGCCGACGGGATGTAGAAGGTCTGCACGACGTACTGCCGGATGAGGAACGCGGACACCACCGCGAACACGATGAGGAACGGCCACTCGAGGGCCTTGCGCCGGGCCCGGCGGCGCCGGACGACCGCACGAGGCGGGTGCGCCGGCTTGGCCGGCTTGCCCGCGGTGGCGGGCTTGCCGGCGCTGGCCGGCTTCGGGGACGGCCGGTCCAGCACCTCGGTCGGCTCGTCGTTCAGCGGCACCACCGCGATCTGCGGGTCCGGCGCGCGGTCCAACTCGATCTGCTGGAAGCGGTTCGCCGGCCAGGACGCGGCGTCCCGCTCGGCGGCGTCGAGGCCGTGGCCGTTGACCGGGTATGCCGACGGCGCCGGCGGGGGAGCGGAGTAGGGGAAGCCGGGGACGGGGGCGACCGGCTCGTCCAGCCGGTAGCCGTTCACCGCCGGTGGGGCCGGGGAGTCCAGGTGGTAGCCGTTGGTCTCCGGCCACGGGTGCGGCGCACCCCCGGCGCCGCCGTAGCGGTGGGCGCCGGGCTCCGGTCGGTGGTACGCGACCCCGTTCGCGCCGGGACCGCCCACCTCCGGTTCGGCCCGCCAGTGCCCGCCGCCGTTGGGGAGGTGGTAGCCGATCGGGCCGGGTGCCGGCTCGTCCGGGCTCCATTGCGCGTGCCCGGGGCCGGCGCCTTCCCGCCCTGGCGCCGGTCGGTGCCGCCCCGGGTCCGCCGCGGGCGGCGCGTTCCCGTTCGGCCCCCGCCCGTAGCCGCTCCGGTTCGCGTCCCCATACCGGTCGTCCGGCCGCGCGCCCATCCCGTTCGGCGTCGGCTCCGGCCGATGCCGCCCGGGGGGCCTCGGCGCGTAGCCGGCTGGGCCGGCCCCGACGCCGTTCCGACCCGGGTAGCCGGTCGGACCGGGCCCGACACCGTTCCCGCCCGGGTAGCCGTCCGGACCCGGGTGACCGGGCGGACCCGGCCTGCCGGCGTTCCGGTCCGGGTAGCCGGTCTGGCGCGACCCTGGCTCGACGTCGGGCTCCGGGCCGTAGGTCACCCCGTTGGCCCTGGGGCCAGGGTGACCGTTGGCGCTCAGCTCGGATGCGTACGGGTCGGGCCGCTGGTAGCGGATGCTGGTGCCGAGCGACGGGCGGTGGTAGGGGACGCCGTTGGCCGGCTCGTCGGGGGCGGCGTGCCGGCGGCGCGGCGGCGGGTCGGAGTAGCCGTCCCGGTCCGGAGCCGCATGCCGCCGCTCGGGCAGGTCGGGGGCGGCGTGCCGGCCGGCCGGCCCGCCCTCGTCGGGACGCGCGTCATCGTCCGGGGCAGCGTGCCGCCCCCGCGGCGGGGGCGGCCCCGGACGGGTCATGGGATCACGGTAGGTCAGAACTGCCCAGCTGAGCGACCGCGGACCGGCCGGCACAGCAACGGCGAAGGGTCGGCCCGTACCATGAGTTACATGGCCGAGCCAGCGTCCGGGCCGCGCCAGAACCCGGTCCGGACCCAGTCTGCCGGCCTCCCGGTGGGCCGGTTCTTCGGCGTGCCGGTGTATCTGTCGCCGTCCTGGGTGTTCATCGCCCTGCTGATCACGATCACCTACTCCGAGCTGGTCGAGCGGTCCGTCAACGGCATCAGCACCACCGGGGCCTACGCGGTGGCCTTCGCCTTCGCGGTGCTGCTCGCGGTCTCCCTGCTCGCCCACGAGCTCGGCCACACCGCGGTCAGCCTCGCCTTCGGCCTGCCGGTCAAGCGGGTGGTGATCTTCCTGCTCGGCGGCGTGTCGGAGATCGAGAAGGAGCCCGACAACCCGGCCCAGGAATACCTGGTCGCGGTGGCGGGGCCGCTGGTCAGCCTGGTGCTCGCGGCCGGGTCGGCCTGCCTGCTGCCGATCGTCGACGGCGGCACGATCCCGCGGGTCGTCATCTTCCTGCTGGTCTGGAGCAACCTCGCGGTGGCGGTGTTCAACCTGCTGCCCGGGCTGCCGCTGGACGGCGGCCGGCTGATCCGGGCCGGCGCCTGGAAGATCACCGGCGACAAGCTGACCGGCACCCGGGTCGCGGCCTGGGGCGGCCGGGTGGTGGCGGTGCTGGTGCTCGTCGGTGCGGTGGTCTCGGTGCCCACCGACGGCGCGCTGGGCATCGGCAACGTGCTGCTGGCCGGCCTGCTGGCGGCGTTCATCTGGGTCGGCGCGACCCAGTCGCTGTCCACCGCGACGGTGACCGCCCGGCTGCCGGCGCTGGAGATCGGCGCGCTGGTCCGCCCGACGATCTCGGTGCCGCCCGACCTGCCGATCGCCGAGGCGCTGCGCCGGGCCTGGGACGCGCACGTGCGGGGCCTGGTCGTGGTCGACGCGACCGGGGTGCCGCGGGCGCTGGTGAGCGAGTCGCACGTGATGGCGGTGCCGGAGGCGCGCCGGCCGTGGACGACGGTGGCCGACGTCGCCCGCCCGCTGGAGCCGGGACTGGTGCTGGCCGACTCGCTGTCCGGCGCCGAGGTGGTCGAGGCGTTCCGGAAGACGCCGGCCAGCGAATACCTGGTGGTGGGCCGGGACGGCCACGCGGTGGGCGTGCTCGCCGCCGTGGACGTGGCCCGGGTCCTGCAGGGGCGACCGGCCCCGGCAGGATCCACTCCATGACCCGAAGGTCCACCGGCCCGTTCCGGGAGGGCGACTCCGTGCAGCTGACCGACCCCAAGGGCCGGCTGCACACGGTCGTGCTGGCGCCGGGCAAGGCGTTCCACACCCACCGCGGCGCGGTCGCGCACGACGACCTCATCGGCGCGCCGGAGGGGATCGTCGTGCAGGCCAAACCGTCCGGCACGCAATACCTGGCGCTGCGGCCGCTGCTGTCCGACTTCGTGCTGTCGATGCCGCGCGGCGCCGCCGTGGTCTACCCCAAGGACGCGGCCCAGATCGTGGCCATGGGCGACGTGTTCCCGGGTGCCCGGGTGATCGAGGCCGGCGCCGGCTCGGGCGCGCTGACCTGCTCGCTGCTGCGCGCGGTCGGCGACGGCGGCCGGGTCGTCAGCTACGAGCGCCGGCCGGAGTTCGCGGAGGTGGCCCGGCGGAACGTGGAGCGGTTCTTCGCCGGCCCGCATCCGGCCTGGGAGCTGCGCGACGGCGACCTCGCCGGCCACCCGGCGGACCAGCCGGCCGACCGGGTCGTGCTCGACATGCTCGCGCCCTGGGAGGTGCTGCCGGCGGTCGCCGCGGCGCTGGTGCCCGGCGGCGTGCTGGTCGCCTACGTGGCGACGACGACGCAGCTGTCCCGGATCGTCGAAGCGCTGCGGGAGCACGGCGGGTTCACCGAGCCGGCGGCGTGGGAGAGCTTGGTCCGGCCCTGGCACGTGGTCGGGCTGGCGGTCCGGCCGGAGCACCGGATGGTCGGCCACACCGCGTTCCTCGTCTCGGCGCGCCGGCTCGCGCCGGGCGTGACCGCGCCGGCCCGGCAGCGCCGGCCGGCCAAGGCGGCGGCCGACGAACCGGCTGTCCGGTGACGATTTCGCGGCATTCCCGCAACAGCCAGGGATCGCCGGGCCGGCCGGCCCGACGACGCCGGCCGATCCCGGCCGGACCGCGGCTCCCCGTCCGGTCTGTGCCCCCCGTACCCGCTCTGACGTGGTCGGATCGGTCCCGATCGACCCGCTTCGCCCGCCTGTGCCGACCGGTCCGGCCGGCGCGCTTGAGGGACCGCGCGACCCGGCCCGCCGGAGACCGACAACCCTTACGGCGCAAGGACACGCGCGGCCGGCGATGGGAGACGAGCGGATCGGGTGCGGACAGGCCTAGTGTCGGTCCCGCTGTGTAGGGTGACTTTTGACCGCAGGTTGCCGCAGGAGGTGGTGATCGTGGCCAGCGACTCCGACGACCAGGAGACCAGAGCCTCGAGGAACGAGAAGGACGTTCACGAGCTCACCACGCAGGTCTCCTTCCTCGAGGAGGAGGTGTCCATGCTCCGTCGCCGGCTGACGGAGTCCCCCCGGCACCTTCGGGTGCTCGAGGAGCGGCTCGCCGAAGCCCAGAGCCGAGTTGCGACGCTGACTGAGCGCAACGAGAAGTTGACGTCCACCCTCCGGGAGGCGCGCGACCAGGTCGTCGCGCTCAAGGAGGAGGTCGACCGGCTGGCCCAGCCGCCGAGCGGCTACGGCGTGTTCCTGCAGACCTACGACGACGGCACCGTCGACGTGTTCACCGGGGGACGCAAGCTGCGGGTGGCGGTCTCGCCCTCGGTCGACCTCGAGGGCCTGCGGGTCGGCCAGGAGGTCATGCTCAACGAGGCGCTCAACGTCGTGCTAGCCCGCGAGTTCGAGCGGGCCGGCGACGTGGTCATGCTCAAGGAGGTGCTGGACGGCGGCGACCGCGCGCTCGTCATCGGCCACACCGACGAGGAGCGGATCGTGCACATCGCCGACACGCTGCTGAGCGAGCGGCTGCGCGCCGGCGACTCGCTGCTGCTCGAGCCGCGCTCCGGCTATGTGTACGAGAAGATCCCGAAGTCCGAGGTCGAGGAGCTGATCCTGGAAGAGGTCCCGGACATCGACTACACGGACATCGGCGGCCTCTCCACCCAGATCGAGCAGATCCGCGACGCGGTCGAGCTGCCGTTCCTGCACGCCGACCTGTTCCGGGAGCACGAGCTCCGCCCGCCCAAGGGTGTCCTGCTCTACGGGCCGCCCGGCTGCGGCAAGACCCTCATCGCCAAGGCCGTGGCCAACTCGCTGTCCAAGAAGGTGGCCGAGGTCCGCGGCGAGGACGCCGGCCGGTCATACTTCCTGAACATCAAGGGCCCCGAGCTGCTCAACAAGTACGTCGGGGAGACCGAGCGGCACATCCGGCTGGTCTTCCAGCGGGCCCGGGAGAAGGCCAGCGAGGGCACGCCGGTCATCGTGTTCTTCGACGAGATGGACTCCATCTTCCGCACCCGGGGCTCGGGCGTGTCCTCCGACGTGGAAAACACGATCGTGCCGCAGCTGCTGTCCGAGATCGACGGCGTGGAAGGTCTGGAGAACGTCATCGTCATCGGCGCCTCCAACCGTGAGGACATGATCGACCCGGCGATCCTGCGGCCCGGCCGGCTCGACGTGAAGATCAAGATCGAGCGGCCGGACGCCGAAGCGGCGCGGGACATCTTCTCGAAGTACGTAACCGAGACGCTGCCGATCCATGACGACGACATCGCCGAGCACGGCGGCAACCGGCAGGCGACGGTCGCGGCGATGATCCAGCGCGCGGTCGAGCGGATGTACACCGAGAGCGAGGACAACCGCTTCCTCGAGGTGACGTACGCGAACGGCGACAAGGAAGTCCTCTACTTCAAGGACTTCAACTCCGGCGCGATGATCCAGAACATCGTCGACCGGGCGAAGAAGATGGCGATCAAGGACTTCCTGGAGCAGGGCTCGAAGGGGCTGCGCCTGCAGCACCTGGTCACCGCCTGCCTGGACGAGTTCCGGGAGAACGAGGACCTGCCCAACACGACCAACCCGGACGACTGGGCCCGCATCTCCGGCAAGAAGGGCGAGCGGATCGTCTACATCCGCACGCTCGTCACCGGCAAGGGCGCCGACTCCGGTCGCGCCATCGACACGATCTCCAACACCGGCCAATACCTGTAGGTCGCCGTTCCCGAGGCGCCGACCGCACCGCGGCCGGCGCCTCTGGCGTCGCGGGGGAGCGGCGGACGTCGCGAGGAACGGCGGACGTCGCGGGAAACGGCGGACGTCGCGAGGAAACGGCGCCGGCCGCTCCTCGCCGGGCGCCCGTGACACAGTGCCATGCCGCTGCACACCCTTCCCCCGGCGAGGGAAGGGGCGGCCTGACCGCGCCGTGGGCCGGCGGTCCGGCCGTGGCCCGCGGGCGGCGGCTGGGTGGGTGGCGGCGTCGCGTACTTGATCCGTCACGGTGCGGGGCTGGTGGGGGAGGGGTGGCGCGCCGGGCGGCGAAGCCGACGTAGGGTGCCCGGCGTGAACCGAGTCCTGTGGGCGGCCGCGACCGCGACGGTCGCGCTGGCGGTGGCCGGCTGCGGCGCCGGCCAGATCCCCGGCCACGGCACGCCGGCGGCGAACGCGACCACCCAGGCCGGCGGCGCGCCCAAGGCGTCGGCCGGCGCCGGAACCACCCCGGCCCCGGGCGGCAGCGGCACCACGGTCTCCGGCGAGTCCGCCACCGTCGGCAAGGCCACGATCCCCCTCGCCGGCGTCACCAAGGCCAGCAAGGACGGCGACTACCTCTGCCTGACCCTCGGCGGCGACACCGGCTGCAGCCTGGAGGTCATCGACATCGGCGCGACCAGGCGGTCCGGCGGCTCGGTGTCCGACCCCGCCCCGGGCCAGCGGAACGGCTGGTGGTGGGGCTCGGACGCGCCGTCCTGCGGCACCGGCGAGACCGCCGGACCGATCACCCGCAGCACGGTCGTCGACAAGGGGTTCCGCAAGGTCGGCCCGAAGACCGCCGTGTACGCGCAGTGGCAGGTCAGCTGCCAGAACGCGGAGCTCGACTTCGACCCGCGGGTGTGGTGGCTGCCCACCTCGAAGATCGCGTTCCGGGAGCACAGCACGGCCGACGGCGCGGCCGCGGCGGTCGACCGCATCCTCGCCGGCGTGACGTTCGGCTCCTAACGGCGCCATGCCGAGCGAACCGCAGCCGTAGGCTGGAACCCATGACCGTTCGCCGGGTGATGGGCACGGAGGTCGAGTACGGGGTATCCGTGCCCGGCCAGCCGGGTGCCAACGCGATGCTGCTCTCGTCGCAGATCGTCAACGGGTACGGCGGCCGGCCGGACGTGCCCCGCAACCGCCGGGCCCGCTGGGACTTCGAGGAGGAGTCGCCGCTGCGCGACGCCCGCGGCTTCGACCTGGGCAGCGCGCTCGGCCCGGAATACCTGGAGGCCGAGGACGACGCCGGCCTTGCCAACGTCATCCTCACCAACGGCGCCCGGCTCTACGTCGACCACGCCCACCCCGAATACTCCACGCCCGAGGTGACCAACCCGCGCGACGCCGTGCTGTGGGACAAGGCCGGCGAGCGGATCATGGCCGAGGCGTCCCGGCGGGCGGCACACACCGTCCCGGGGCAGCCGCCGATCCAGCTCTACAAGAACAACACCGACAACAAGGGCCAGTCGTACGGATCGCACGAGAACTACCTGATGTCGCGGGCCACCCCGTTCGCGGACATCGTCCGGCACCTGACCCCGTTCTTCGTCTCCCGGCAGGTGGTCGCCGGCCAGGGTCGGGTCGGCATCGGCCAGGACGGCCGCGGCGAGGGGTTCCAGCTGTCCCAGCGGGCCGACTTCTTCGAGGTCGAGGTCGGCCTGGAGACCACGCTGAAGCGGCCGATCATCAACACCAGGGACGAGCCGCACGCGGACGCCGAGCGCTACCGCCGGCTGCACGTGATCATCGGCGACGCCAACCTGTCCGAGACCTCGACGTATCTCAAGCTCGGCACGACCTCGCTGGTCCTGGCCATGATCGAGGACAAGTTCCTCACCGTGGACCTGTCGGTCGAGGAGCCGGTCTCCAGCCTGCGGGCGGTCTCCCACGACCCGAGCCTGCGGCACGTGCTGACGCTGCGCTCCGGTCGCACGCTCACCGCCGTCCAGTTGCAGATGGAATACCTGGAGCAGGCCCGCAAGTACGTCGAGGACCGGTTCGGCGACGACGTCGACGCGCAGACCGCCGACGTGCTCGACCGCTGGGAGTCGGTGCTGACCCGGCTCGAGCAGGACCCGATGCTGTGCGCCCGGGAGCTGGACTGGGTGGCGAAGCTGCGGCTGCTGGAGGGCTACCGGACCCGCGACGGGCTCGGCTGGGGCTCGTCCCGGCTGCAGCTGGTCGACCTGCAGTATTCGGACGTACGCCCGGAGAAGGGCCTCTACGCCCGGCTGGTGGCCCGCGGCGCGATGGAGCGGCTGGTCAGCGAGGACGAGGTGCTCTCGGCCGTCGAGCACGCGCCGGAGGACACCAGGGCCTACTTCCGGGGCGAGTGCCTGCGCCGGTATCCGACCCAGGTCGCGGCCGCCTCCTGGGACTCGGTCATCTTCGACCTCGGCCGGGAGTCGCTGGTGCGGGTGCCGACGCTGGAGCCGCTGCGCGGCACCCGGACGCACGTGGGGGCCCTGCTGGACCGTTCGCCCACGGCGGACGCGCTCGTGGAGGCGCTCTCCGGAGGGTGAGTCACGTGCCGCGGTGCTGACCGCCGACTAATGTCGGAACCCCGGGATGCGGAGGTTCCGATGGCGACGAGAGAGACCGGTGGCGGCCAGAGCAAGGCCACCCGGCGCACCGACGAGGTCGACGAGGTCGAGGCGAGCACCGACACCGACGTCCAGGAGCGGCACGAGAAGCTCACCGAGGACGTCGACGCGATCCTGGACGAGATTGACGACGTCCTGGAGGAGAACGCGGAGGAGTTCGTCCGCGGGTACGTCCAGAAGGGCGGCCAGTGATCGCTAGGGTTGCGACCGCTGCCGTGAGGACCACCGTGACGACGAACGAGGAGCTCCGTGCCCGCTGACCTGCCCGCAGGGCTGCCCGCCGCCTACCTGGCCGCGGGGAGCCCGTCGTTCACCGACCTGCTCCGGTCGGTGGCGCCCGACCTGCTGCCGGGTCGCCGGCCGCTGCCGCCCGGCCACGCCGGTGACCTCGCGCCGCACGCGACGACGATCGTCGCCGCGGCGTACGCGGACGGCGTGCTGATGGCGGGTGACCGCCGGGCCACGATGGGCAACATGATCGCCCAGCGGGACATCGAGAAGGTGTCCGCGGCCGACGCCTACAGCCTGGTCGGCTTCGCCGGGACGGCGGGCATCGGGATGGAGATGATCCGGCTGTTCCAGCTGGAGCTGGAGCACTACGAGAAGATCGAGTCGACGATCCTCACGCTGGACGGCAAGGCCAACCGGCTGGCCAGCATGATCCGCGGCAACCTCGGCGCGGCGATGCAGGGGCTGGCCGTGCTGCCGCTGTTCGCCGGCTTCGACCTTGATGCCGACACGCCGGCCCGGGCCGCGCGGATCTTCTCCTACGACGTCACCGGTGGCCCGTACGACGAGCAGAACTTCGCCGGCATCGGCTCCGGCTCGCTGTTCGCCCGCGGCTCCCTGAAGAAGCTCTGGCGACCGGAGATGAGCCGGGCGGACGTGATCCGGGTCGCCGTCGAGGCCCTGTACGACGCGGCCGACGACGACTCCGCCACCGGCGGACCCGACCTGGTCCGCAAGATCTACCCACTGGTCATGCTGGCCACCGCGGAGGGCACCAGCCGGGTGCCCGACGACGAGATCGGGCGCCTGGCCGAGGCGGTCGTCGCCGAGCGCACCGCCAACCCGGTCTGAGCGGAGGGATCACGCCATGACGATGCCGTTCTATGCCTCCGCCGAGCAGATCATGCGCGACCGCGCGGAATACGCGCGGAAGAACATCATGCGCGGCCGGCCGGTCGTCGTGCTCAAGTACGCCGAGGGCGTGCTGTTCGTCGCCGAGAACCCGCAGAGCACGCTGTACAAGGTCGGCGAGATCTACGACCGGATCGGGTTCGCGGCGGTCGGCCGGTACAGCGAGTACGAGACGCTGCGGGTGGCCGGGATCCGGCTGGCCGACGTGCGCGGCTACTCCTACGACCGCCGGGACGTCACCGGCCGGGCGCTCGCCAACGCGTACGCGCAGACGCTCAACTCGATCTTCACCGAGCAGCAGAAGCCGTTCGAGGTCGAGCTGTGCGTCGGCGAGGTCGGGGAGACCTCCGCCGACGACCGGCTCTACCGGCTGCTGTTCGACGGCTCGATCTTCGACGAGCCCGAATACGTAGTGCTCGGCGGGCAGGGCGAGCCGATCGTGGCGGTGCTCAAGGGCGGCTACCGGGCCGACCTGCCGCTGGCCGAGGCGCTCGGGCTGGCCATCCGCGGGCTGGGCACGGTCGGCGCCGACAACGGCAAGCCGCGGGAGCTGGCCCCCAACCAGCTCGAGGTGGCGGTGCTCGACCGCGGCCGGCCGACCCGAAAGTTCCGCCGGCTGCAGGGCACGGCGCTGACCGCGCTGCTGCCGCAGGCCGCCGCGGTCACGGCGGCGCCGGCGAGCGAGAGCGGCTCGATCGACCTGGACGCGACCGAGGACCCGGAGGAAGGCTCGCCGTCGTGAGGTGAGCGCGGTTGCGCTAGCCTTCGCCTGCGGTGTGGGGTTGGAGGCCGGCGTGGGGGTCTTGCGCGGTTCGGTCGTCCTCGGCGCGGTCGCCGTCGGGGTCCTGCTGGTCGGGCCGGTGGCATGGGCCGAGCCGGTGCCCGCCGCCACGAGCAGCGCGCCGGGAGGAGAGTCACCCGGCGCGCAGACCGCCAGCCCGGAAACGGTGACCCCGCCGACGACCACCCCGCCGATGAGCTCGCCGGTGACCACCTCGCCGGCACCGCCCACGGCGACGTCGCAGCCGGCGAGCCCGACCCCGACCGCGAGCCCGACGGCAGCGCCGACCGGTACGGCTCCCGGCGGCGCGGTGACCGGCACCGCCGTGGCCGACTGCTCCGCCGAGCAGGTCGTGTTCACGGTCGTCAACGGCACCGGCGCGGGCATCACCGCCGGCATCACCGCCGGCATCGCCGCGTCCGGTGCGCCACCGTTCCGGACGTTCCCGGTGCCGGCGGGGGAGCAGCGGGTGGTCCGACTGTCACCGGGCACCGGCCCGTTCCACTACGCCCTCCAGCAGGTGAACCCGACCCGCGTCCTGGCGACCGTGGACGGCTTCTTCTCCTGCCCGTCCCGGCGGGACCTGTCCATCCCGGCCACCTCGGGGCGACCGGCCACGGTGTCCGACGTGTGCGCGGTCGCGGTCTTCCTGACCGGCAGCGGCCCCGCGCACGGCCGGGTGACGGTGACCGGCGACACCGGGCTCACCTACACCTCCGCCGCCGGGTACGCCGGCCCCGACCAGTTCGACTACGCGTGCCTGACCAGCGAGGGCCTGTTCGGCACCGTGTTCGTCCAGGTGCACTCGGCAGCGACCGGCACGGTCGAGCCGACCCGGCCGGCCGCGGTGGTCCAGCCGACCGAGCCGCCGCCGAGCGCGGGGGCGCTGGCGAGCACCGGCAGCGACAGCGCCGGGATCGCCGCGTCCGGCGCGGCGCTGGTGCTGGCCGGTGCGCTGCTGCTCGGCGGTCTCGGGCTGACCCGCCGTGCTCAGCGGGGCGGGCGGTTCTGGTCGTAGGTCTTGCCGGCCTGCTCCCGTTCCCTCATCCGCGCCTCGTACAGGTGCCGGCGCCCGCGGGCCAGCGTCTGCCTGGCCCGGTTCTCGTACTCGCGGAACAGCGACCAGTAGGTGTCGTCGTACTCCTCGACGATCTGGTAGGTCCACTTGCCCGGCAGCACGTCGCGGCCGACCAGGCCGGCGTCGATCTGCTCGGCCAGCTCGTCGTGCCCGGCCGCGCGCAGCATCGCCACGCCCTCCTGCAGGTACAGGTCCGCCGAGCCGGACAGCTGGTGGAACGAGTACAGGTGGCCGCGGGCGCGGTCCGCCTTCTCCAGCGCCTCGCTGATCTTCCCGAGCGCGTCGATCGTGGCCGGGTCGGGCCTGTGTTCGGCTGAGTCCGTCACGGCCCCATCACTACCCCACGCCGTAAGGTGGCAGGCATGGATCGGCGCATCTTCGGGCTCGAGAACGAGTACGGCGTGACGTGCACGTTCCACGGGCAGCGCCGGCTGTCGCCGGACGAGGTGGCGCGCTACCTGTTCCGCCGAGTGGTGTCCTGGGGACGGTCGAGCAACGTCTTCCTCCGCAACGGCGCCAGGCTCTACCTGGACGTCGGCTCCCACCCGGAGTACGCGACGCCGGAGTGCGACAACCTCGTCGACCTCGTGGTACACGACAAGGCCGGCGAGCGGATCCTCGAGGGCCTGCTGGTGGACGCCGAGCGCCGGCTGCACGAGGAAGGCATCACCGGCGACATCTACCTGTTCAAGAACAACACCGACTCCGCCGGCAACTCCTACGGCTGCCACGAGAACTACCTCGTCGCCCGGCACGGCGAGTTCTCCCGGCTGGCCGACGTGCTGATCCCGTTCCTGGTCACCCGGCAGGTCATCTGCGGGGCCGGCAAGGTGCTGCAGACCCCGCGCGGCGCGGTCTACTGCGTGTCCCAGCGGGCCGAGCACATCTGGGAGGGCGTCTCCAGCGCCACCACCCGGTCCCGGCCGATCATCAACACCAGGGACGAGCCGCACGCCGACGCCGAGCGGTTCCGCCGGCTGCACGTGATCGTCGGCGACTCGAACATGAGCGAGACGACCACGCTGCTCAAGGTCGGCGCCACCCACCTGGTGCTGCGGATGATCGAGGCCGGCATCGTCTTCCGCGACCTGACCCTGGAGAACCCGATCCGGGCCATCCGCGAGGTCAGCCACGACATCACGTCCCGGCGCCGGGTCAAGCTGGCCAACGGCCGGGAGGCGACCGCGCTGGACATCCAGCGCGAGTATCACCAGAAGGCCGCGGACTTCGTCGACCGGCGCGGCGGCGACCCGGTGTCCAAGCGGGTGGTCGAGCTGTGGGGGCGCACGCTGGACGCCATCGCCACCGGCGACCTGTCGCTGATCGACCGGGAGATCGACTGGGCCACGAAATACC
The DNA here is from genome assembly GCA_963728945.1 of uncultured Actinomycetota bacterium. GTDB lineage: Bacteria > Actinomycetota > Actinomycetes > Mycobacteriales > CADCTP01 > CADCTP01. The sequence continues at coordinate 1,001,542 of CAVSMA010000002.1, forward strand.
AGCTGATCGAGCGCTACCGGGCGCGGCACGGGCTGACCCTGTCCTCACCCCGGGTGGCCCAGCTCGACCTCGCGTACCACGACATCCACCGCGGCCGCGGGCTCTACTACCTGCTGGAGAAGAAGGGCTCGGTCGACCGGGTCGCCTCGGACGTGGCGATCTTCGAGGGCAAGAACACGCCGCCGCAGACCACCAGGGCCAGGCTGCGCGGCGAGTTCATCCGCCGCGCCCAGGAGAAGCGGCGCGACTTCACCGTCGACTGGGTGCACCTCAAGCTCAACGACCAGGCCCAGCGCACCGTGCTGTGCAAGGACCCGTTCCGCTCCCAGGACGAGCGGGTGGAGAAGCTCATCGCCTCGATGTGAGTGCGGCAGCGCTGCCGATCGCGGCCGCCGGGCGGCCGGGGCCGGGTATCCGGCCCGACCCGGGACGCGGCATAGCGTGACGCGGGCCCGGCGGCGACTACGCTGGACGGGTGTCGTCGCGCCGGGCCGAGCGACTGGTCAACCTCGTGCTGTGCCTGCTGTCCACCCGGCAGTTCCTGACCGCGGAGCGGATCCGGATCGCGGTCCCTGGATACGAGCCGGACGACGGCACCGCGCGCGCTGACGAGGCGTTCAAGCGCATGTTCGAGCGGGACAAGGCCGAGCTGCGCGAGCTCGGCATCCCGCTGGAGACCGGCAGGACCAGCATCTTCGACGTCGAGGAGGGCTACCGGATCGCCCGCCGCGACTACGAGCTGCCCGAGGTGTCGCTGGAGCCGGACGAGGCCGCCGCGGTCGGCCTGGCCGCGCGGCTCTGGCAGTCGGCGGAGCTTGCCGACGCCGCCCGCGGCGCGCTGCTCAAGCTGCGGGCCGCCGGGGTGGACGTCGAGCCGGCCCGCACCCTGGACGTGGAGCCGCGGCTGGACGCGGCCGAGGAGGCGCTGCACCCCTGCCTGGACGCGGTGCAGGCCGGCCGGGCGGTGCGGTTCGCGTACCGCAAGCCCAACGGGTCCGAGTCCGACCGGCAGGTCGAGCCGTGGGGCGTGGTGTCCTGGCGCGGCCGGTGGTATCTGGTCGGCCACGACCGGGACCGGGGCGCGCCGCGCTGCTTCCGGCTGTCCAGGGTGCTCGGCGCGGTCAGCCCGGCCGGGCCCGAGGGCGCGGTGAAGGTGCCCACCGGCATCGACCTGGTCGAGTACGTGGTGGCCACCGAGCCGCCCGAGTTCCACCGGGTCGCCCGGGTCAGGGTCCGGCGCGGGCAGGGCACCTGGCTGCGCAAGATCGCCGCCCGGATCGAGCCGGGGGAGCGCGGGTCGGACTGGGACGTCGTCGAGATCGGGTACGACGACCCGGAGTGGATCGCCGACCGGGTCGCCCGCCAGGGCAGCGGGGCGGTGGTGGACGAGCCGATCGAGGTCCGGGAGGCGGTGATCCGCCGGCTGCGCGCGCACGCCGGCCCCGCGCGCCCGGCCGCCGCCAGGCGCGGCACACCGGTCGCGGCCGGCGGCCCGGCCCGAGCCGGTGGCGCCACCGGAACCGGCGGCGCCACCGGAACCGGCGGCGCCACCAGGACCGGGGCCGCCGGCGCCGGCAGCCCGGTCGCCGGCGGCGCGGCCCGGACCGGCGGCGAGCTCGCCGACGATGCCCCGGCCGCCGCCGGGACGGGCTCCGCGGGCGAGCGGGGTTCCGCCGGCGGCCCGGTCGCCGCGGACGGGTCTGGTGGCGCTGACGGCGCCCGCGACCAGGCGGCGCCGGTGCCGGAGGGGCGGCGGTGAGCGGCTCCGGGGACCGGCTGCCGCGGCTGTTGGCCCTGCTGCCCTACCTGCTGGCCCACCCCGGCGTCCGGGTCGCCGAGGCGGCCGGCGACTTCGGCGTGCCCGAGCCGCAGCTCCGCCGCGACCTGCAGCTGCTGTGGATGTGCGGGCTGCCGGGCCACGGTCCCGGCGACCTGATCGACCTGTCCTTCGAGGGCGACACGGTCAGCGTCGGGCACGACGCCGGCCTGGCCCGCCCGCTGCGGCTGACCACCGACGAGGCGCTGGCGCTGGTCGTCGCGCTGCGCACGCTGGCCGACGAGCCGCGGCTGACCGACCGCGGTGCCGTCGAGCGGGCGCTGGCCAAGGTCGAGGCGGCCGCCGGCGGCGCGGTGGAGGCGGCCAGCGCGGTCGCGGTCGCGGTCGAGCCGACCGACCGGGTGCTGGCCCAGCTGCGCGGGGCGCTGGACCAGAGCCGCGCGGTGCACCTGACCTACTACGTGGCGGCCCGGGACGAGACCACCGAGCGGGACGTCGACCCGGTCCGGCTGCGCTGGGCCGACGGCCGGTGGTATCTGGAGGCCTGGTGCCGCTCGGTCGGCGCGATGCGGTTCTTCCGGATCGACCGGGTCGACGCGGTGGAGATCCTGGACGAACCGTCCACGCCGCCGGCCGACGCGGTCCCGCGCGACCTGTCCGAGGGCATCTACCAGCCGGCGCCCGAGCACCCGCTGGTCACGCTGCGGCTGGACCGGCCGGGCCGGTGGGTCGCCGAGTACTACCAGTGCGAGACGGCGAGCCCGCTGCCCGACGGCCGGCTCGAGGTGACGCTGCGGGCGGCCGACCCGGCCTGGATGCGCCGGCTGGTGCTCGGCCTCGGCCCGGCGGCCGAGGTGGTGGGCCCCGGGTGGCTGGTCGAGCAGGTGCGGGCCGAGGCGAGCGAGGCGCTGGCCGCGTACGGCTGACCGGGACGCGACCGGCCCCCTAAAACTCGGGGGCGGTAGGGTCGCCGCCGTGGTCGTCCTGATCGTCTGGCTGGCCGTCGGCGGCGTGTCCCTGATCGTCCTCGCCATCCTCGGTTACGGACTGTTCTCCCAGTTCAGGCGGCTGCAGCGAACCGTCGAGCGGGCCAGCGACGAACTACTTCCGTGCATCGAGGCGCTGCAGCCGCAGACCCCCCAAGGTCGGCACCGGGCGGACTGACCGGGGTCGGACGGCCCATTCTGACTACGGTGCCCTCCGTGGTTCGCGTCGTACGATGTCGGCGTCGTCTTCTGAGAGGTCAGGCCCACCATGCTCGGACTCGGTCCGCCAGAATTGATCATCATCGCGATCGTCATCCTCGCGCTGTTCGGTTACAAGAAGCTGCCCGACGCGGCCCGCGCCGTCGGCCGTTCGGCCCGCATCCTCAAGGCCGAGACCAAGGGCCTGCGGGACGAGCCCGCGCCGCGCGACCTCGAGGCGAAGGCCGAGGCGGAATACCGGCGCGAGACCACCGCCACCCCGCCGCCGGCCGCCGCCCCCACGCGCCGCCGCCGGTCGCCGAGGCGCCGCCGCAGCGCCCCATGCACGTCCCCCCGCCGTCCGAGACCCGCTGAGGTAGGTCGCGCAGTGACCGTGCCGAACGTGCTGCGGCGCGTCATCCGGAGCCGACCGCGCTCCGATGACGGCGGCGGCGGCACGATGTCGCTGCGCGACCATCTCTCCGAGCTCCGCAGCCGGCTGATCAAGGCGCTGCTGTTCGTCGCCGTGGGCGCCGTGATCGGCTGGATCCTCTACCCGCAGATCCTCGACCTGCTCAAGGAGCCCTACTGCGCGCTCCCGCCGGACCGGCGGTTCAACCCGAGCAACGGCCCCAACTGCCAGCTGGCGTTCTTCGGGCCGCTGGACGGCTTCGTGCTCCGGCTCAAGGTCGGCGTGATCTGCGGGATCATCCTGTCCTCGCCGTTCTGGCTCTACCAGCTCTGGGCGTTCGTCACGCCCGGGCTGCGCCGCAACGAGCGGCGGTGGACCACGCTGTTCGTGTTCAGCGCGACGCTGCTGTTCCTGGCCGGCGCGGTGCTGTCCTACTTCACCATCGGCAAGGCGCTGACCCTGCTGGTCAACCTGGCCGGCAGCGGGACGGTCGCGGTCATCGCGGTGCCGAACTACATCGGCTTCGTCACCTCGATGCTGCTCGTGTTCGGCGCCGCGTTCGAGCTGCCGCTGCTGGTCTCGATGCTCAACCTGGTCGGGGTGCTGCCGGCGGCCCGGCTGATCAAGTGGCAGCGCATCGCCATCTTCCTGATCTTCGTCTTCGCCGCGGTGGCGACGCCGAGCCAGGACCCGATCAGCATGTGCATGCTCGCGATCCCGATGAGCATGCTGTTCGAGCTGTCGGTCCTGCTGGCCTGGCTGCACGACCGGCGCAAGGCCCGCCGGGAGGCCGAGGCCGGCTTCGGCGACCTGGCCGACGACGAGATCTCCCCGCTTGACGTGAGCGTCCAGCCGGTCGACGAGCCGGCCGAGCTCGACCCGCCCCGCCGCTGACCCGCCGCTGACCGGCCGGCCCGCTACGGTTCGCACCGTGGCGGCGACGGTGGCTCTGCTGGCGAACCCGCGGGCCGGTCGCGGCCGGGGCGCGCGGTTGGCCGATCCGGTGCGGGCGGCACTGGCCGCGGCCGGGCTCCGGGTGGTCGTCCTGTCCGGCGCGTCCGGGGCCGAGTCGGCGGCGCTGGCCACCGACGCGGTCGGCAGCGGCGTCGACGCGGTCGTCGCGGTCGGCGGCGACGGCCTGGTGCACTGCGCGATCCAGGCCGTCGCCCGCACCGGCGTGCCGCTGGGCATCGTGCCCGCCGGCGGCGGTAACGACCTGGCCGGCTTCCTCGGCCTGCCCACCGACCCGGCCGACGCGGTCGCGGTGATCGCCGCCGGCCGGACCCGGGACGTCGACCTCGGCCGGACCGACCGCGGGACCTGGTGGGCGGGCGTGCTCAACGCCGGCTTCGACTCGCAGGTGGTGGCCAGGGCCGAGCGGATGCGCCGGCCGCGCGGACCGCTGCGCTACGACCTGGCCGCCTACCTGGAGATCGCGAACCTGCGCCACCACCGGATGCGGATCACCCTCGACGGCGTCACCACCGAGCAGGAGGTCACGCTGGTCGCGGTCGGCAACAGCACCCGGTACGGCGGCGGCATGCTCATCGCGCCCGGCGCCGACCTGACCGACGGCGTGTTCGAGGTGGTGGTCGCCGACGCGATGACCAGGGCCACGCTGGTCCGGCTCAAGCCGCAGGTCCGGGCCGGCACGCACGTGCGGCACCCGCAGGTGCACGTCCATCGGGCCGCGACGGTCACGCTGGACGCGCCCGACCTGCCCGCGTACGCCGACGGCGAGCCGATCGGCGCGCTTCCGGTCACCACGACCTGCGTTCCGGCCGCAATGCGCGTGCTCGTGCCGTGAGGAGACCGTACGGTCGAGCGCGTGGCCGGTCTCGAGTCCGTCAACGTGGGAGTCCCGAAGCCGTACGTGGGCAAGGGCGGCCGCAGCGGCATCGACAAGATGCCCGCCGCCGGCCCGGTCGCGGTCACCGTCCCCGGCTGGGGCGCCTCCGGCGTGGCCGGCGACGCGATCGTCGACAAGCCCAACCACGGCGGTCCGGACCAGGCCGTCTACGCGTACGCCCGGGAGGACCTCGAGGTCTGGGCGGCCAGGCTCGACCGGCCCATCCGGGCCGGGTTCTTCGGCGAGAACCTCACCACGGTCGGCGTCGAGGTCACCGGCGCGGTCGTCGGCGAGGTGTGGCGGGTCGGCACGGCCGTGCTGCAGGTCACCTCGCCGCGCATCCCGTGCGCGACGTTCACCGACCAGATGAAGCGCGCCCGCTGGGTCAAGGAGTTCACCGCGCACGGCGCGCCCGGGGCCTACCTTCGCGTGCTGGAGCCGGGCGAGCTGCGCGCCGGCGACGAGGTCACGGTCACCGACCGGCCCGACTCGCCGGTGACGATCGGGGTGATGTTCCGCGCCCTGACCGGCGAGCCCGACCTGCTGCCCCTGCTCGTCGCCGCCCCCCTGATCCCGGAGGACATCCGCGCCCTGGCCGCCCGCCGGGTGCCAGCCGGGTAGGGCGTCGCCCTGGTCCGTACGCTGGGAGGGTGAGCAGTCCGGCCGAGCGGTACGCGGCGGCCCGGCGGCGGGTGGAGCGGCCGGCACTGACCGACTTCACCGCCGGTTACCCGTTCGAGCTCGACCCGTTCCAGACCCAGGCGTGCGAGGCGCTCGAGGACGGTCTCGGCGTGCTCGTCTGCGCGCCGACCGGGGCCGGCAAGACCGTGGTCGGCGAGTTCGCCGTGCATCTGGCGCTGGCCGAGGGCCGCAAGTGCTTCTACACCACGCCGATCAAGGCGCTGTCCAACCAGAAGTACAACGACCTGGTCGACCGGTACGGCGCGGGCCAGGTCGGCCTGCTGACCGGCGACAACTCGGTCAACGGCGACGCGCCCGTGGTGGTGATGACCACCGAGGTGCTGCGCAACATGCTCTACGCCGGCTCCGGCGCGATCGACAACCTCGGCTACGTGGTCATGGACGAGGTGCACTACCTGGCCGACCGGTTCCGCGGCGCGGTCTGGGAGGAGGTGATCATCCACCTGCCGGCGTCGGTCCGGCTGGTGAGCCTGTCGGCGACGGTGAGCAACGCCGAGGAGTTCGCCGACTGGCTGGTCACCGTCCGCGGCGACACCACGGTGATCGTCGACGAGCACCGGCCGGTGCCGCTCTGGCAGCACATGCTGGTCGGCACCCGGCTCTTCGACCTCTTCCGCGGAGCGGAAACGGGCAAGCCCAGCAGGGGCGGCGAGACAGGCAAGGAGGTCGACCCCGAGCTAGTCCGGTACGTCCGTGAGCGGGAGCGGTACGTCGAGCCGGTCCGGCGCGGCGGCCGGTCCCGCGGCTGGCGGCCGCCGGCCCGCGTCGACGTCATCGACCGGCTCGACCGCGACGGCCTGCTGCCGGCGATCACGTTCGTCTTCAGCCGGGCCGGCTGCGACGCGGCCGTGCAGCAGTGCGTGGCCGCCGGGCTCCGGCTGAACACCCCGGCCGAGGCGGCGGAGGTCCGCGGGGTGGCCGAGGAGTACACGGCCGAGCTCGCCCCGGACGACCTGGACGTGCTCGGCTACTGGGAGTGGGTCGACGGGCTGCAGCGCGGGGTGGCCGCGCACCACGCGGGGCTGATCCCGACGTTCAAGGAGGCGGTCGAGGAGCTGTTCGCCCGCGGCCTGGTCAAGGCCGTCTTCGCGACCGAGACGCTGGCGCTGGGCATCAACATGCCGGCCCGGTCGGTGGTGCTGGAGCGGCTGGTCAAGTTCAACGGCGAGACGCACGCGGACGTGACGCCGGGGGAGTACACCCAGCTGACCGGGCGGGCCGGCCGGCGCGGCATCGACGTCGAAGGGCACGCGGTCGTGCTCTGGTCGCCGGGCGTCAACCCGGAGCAGGTCGCCGGGCTGGCCTCGACCCGCACGTACCCGCTGCGCTCGTCGTTCCGGCCCTCGTACAACATGGCCGTCAACCTGTCCCGGCAGCTGTCCCGGCCGCAGGCGCGCGAGCTGCTGGAGCGGTCGTTCGCGCAGTTCCAGGCCGACCGGGCGGTGGTCGGGCTGGCCCGGCAGGTCGACCGGAACCAGGAGGCGCTGGCCGGCTACGCGGAGTCGATGCACTGCCACCTCGGCGACTTCGCCGAATACTTCGCGCTCCGGCAGCGGCTCAAGGAGCGCGAGTCGGCGCTGGCCCGGGAGCGCGCGGCCGCCCGGCGGACCGCGGCCGAGCAGTCGCTGGAGCGGCTCCGGCCCGGCGACGTCATCCGGGTGCCGAGCGGGCGCCGGTCCGGGATGGCGGTCGTGGTCGATCCGGGCGTGCACCCGGCCCGGGAGACCCGCCCGCTGGTGGTCACCGAGGACCGGTGGGCCGGCCGGCTGTCCCCGGTCGACTTCCCCACCCCGGTGGAGCCGCTGGCGAGGGTCCGGATGCCCAAGCACTTCGACCACCGCTCGCCGCAGGCCCGCCGCGACCTGGCCTCGACGCTGCGCAACGCGCGGCCGGAGGACGCACCGCGCCGCCGCCGCGGGCGCTCGCCGGCCGCCGACGACGAGGAGATCGCCCGGCTGCGCCGGGAGCTGCGCCGGCACCCGTGCCACGGCTGCGCCGACCGGGAGGAGCACGCCCGCTGGGCCGAGCGGTATGCCCGGCTCAAGCGCGACACGGCCAGCCTGCGCACCAGGGTGGAGAACCGCACCCACTCCATCGCCCGCACCTTCGACCAGGTCTGTGCGCTGCTGACCGCCCGCGGCTACCTGGCCGGCAGCGGCGCCGACGCCGGCGGGGTGACCGACGCCGGCCGGCAGCTGGCCCGGATCTGGTCCGAGTCCGACCTGCTGGTCGCCGAGTGCGTGCGGGCCGGGGTCTGGGACGAGCTGTCCGCGGCCGAGCTCGCCGCCGCCGTCTCGGTGCTGGTGTACGAGTCGCGGCGGGAGGCCGAGGCACCGGTGCGGCTGCCCGAGGGCCCGGTGCGCGGCGCTGTCGAGGCGACCCGACGGCTGTGGGCCGAGCTGGAGGAGGACGAGCAGCGGCACGGGCTGGCGCTGACCCGGGAGCCCGACGCCGGCTTCGCCTGGGCCGCGTACCGGTGGGCCCGCGGCGAGCCGCTGGACCGGGTGCTCGGCGCGTCGGTGTCGGCCGGGCAGGAACTGTCCGCGGGGGACTTCGTCCGCTGGAGCAAGCAGCTGCTGGACCTGCTCGACCAGCTCGCCGCGGTCGGCGGCACCAAGCTGGCCGGCACCGCGCGGGCCGCCGTGGCCGCGGTACGCCGGGGAGTGGTGGCCACGGCCGGTACGGTCTAGCCCGTGCCGGACGGTATGACCTGTACGACGTGTTTGACCCTGAATCCGGCGGGAGCGCCGGCCTGCGTGCGCTGCAACACCCCGCTGGACGCGGCCGCCGACCCGTCCGCCGCGGACCCGGCTGCCGTGGACCCGGCCGCGGACCCGGCTGCCGCGGACCCGGCTGCCGCGGACCCGGCGGCCCGGCGCGGGAGGGCGACGCGGCCGGGTGAGCCCGTACCGGAGCCGACCGAGGGCTCGAAGCGCATCGGACCCGGCCTGTCCGCCGGGGCCAGCGGTGTCCCGGGCTCGTCCCGGGACCGGGCCGCCGCCGTCCAGCCGCCCGGCTACGGCCCCGACACCGGCGACCCGGAGCCGCCCCCACCGCCGCCCCGGCCGCCGGCCCGGTCGCCGGCCGACGACCCGCGGGTCGCCCGCCGGGTCGCGCTGGTCGGCGCAGTGGTGGTGCTGACCGTGCTGACCGCGGGCGGCATCGCGCTGTGGCAGACCCGGCCGCACTACCTCGACTCGGCCGCCGTGCAGCGGCAGATCGCCGACCGGCTGGCCGTCCGGCTCGCCGGACCGGTCGCGGTCCGCTGTCCCGGCGACCAGCGGCAACGGGCGGGCGTGACGTTCCGGTGCACGGCGACCGACAATGCCGGGGGACGCCGTGCGGTGACCGTCACGGTGGTGGACAATTCGGGCAAGTACACCTGGACCCTGGGGACCGCGTAGGGTCTGGAGCGCGTCTCGTCGCCGACGGGCGCGGAGCACGGGCAGGTGTGGAGGAGACCACGATGCAGCCAGGGCAGCCGCCCGAGCAGGACCCGCAGCGCGGCCAGCAGCCCTACGGGCAGCAGCCGGCGTACGGGCAATACCGCCCGGAGGATGAGGGCGAGGAGGCTGCGCAGCAACAGTACGGCCAGCAGCCGCCGCAGGGCGGCTACCCCTCCGGCCAGCAGTACGGGCAGCAGGGCTGGGGTCAGGGTCCGACCTCAGGCCAGCAGCCGGCCCAGCCGGCCCAGCCGGCCCAGCCGGCCCAGCCGGCCCAGCCGCCCTACCCGTCGGCCCCGCAGCCGCAGCAGCCCTGGGGCCAGCCGGATCAGCCCCAGCCGGGCTACGGCCAGCAGGGGTGGGAGCAGCAGCAGGGCTGGGGCCAGCAGGCCGGCCAGCCCTCGTCCGGCGCGCAGCCGGCGCAGGGCTGGAGCCAGCCGCCCGGCCAGCCCGGCGGCTTCGAGTCCGGCGCGCAGCCGACCCAGCAGTGGGATCAGCAGGGTTGGGGCCAGCAGGGTGCCGAGCCGACCCAGCAGTACGGCTCGGCCCCGGCGTACGGGCAGCCCGGCTACGACACCGGCCAGCCGGGCTGGGGCCAGCCCAGCGGCCAGCCCGGCTACGACAGCGGCCAGCAGTACGGGCAGGGCGGCTACGGCCAGGCCGGCTACGGCGGCCAGCAGGGCTACGACCAGTACGGCGGCCAGCAGTCGACCCAGCAGTTCGCCTCGTACGGGCAGACCCAGCAGTTCGGCCAGGCGCAGCAGTACGGGCAGGGCGGCGGCTACGGGCCGAGCAGCTACCAAGAGCCGTACGGGCAGCAGTACGGGCAGCCGGCATACTCGCCGCCGGCGCCGCCGGCGAAGAAGGGCCGCGGCGCGCTGTTCGCGGTGCTCGGCGTCATCGCCGTGCTGGTCGTGCTCGGCGGCGTGTTCGGCTTCCTCGCGCTGCGGCCCAAGGTGTTCGACGCGACCGCGCTCAACTCGACGATCTCCCAGCAATACAAGGAGAAGTTCGGCGGCTCGACGATCGTGGTGAACTGCCCGGACAACCAGAAGGTCGCCAAGGGCGAGACGTTCACCTGCGACATCCAGGGCCAGACGCAGCAGAAGATCCAGGTGACCGTCGCGTCCGACGACGGCGACTACACCTGGCGGCCGACCGGGTCCTAACCCTTCGGCAGCGCCGACAGCAGCCGGTTCAGCGGCGAGTCCAGGTTCCACCGCTCGGCCAGCTCGACCAGTCGGGCCGGGTCGGCCGGCTCGACCGGCACGGTCGCGTCGTAGTCCGGCAGCGGCGCGTCCGTACGCACCCTGGCCACCGCGGGTGCGGCGGCCAGGTAGTCGCGCGCGGCGGCCAGCTTCGTGCGGGTGCCGGCCGGGAAGCCGCTGTCGGTGCCGGCGTCCAGCGCGGCCACCAGCGCGTCCAGCGAGCCGAACTTGGTCACCAGCGCGGCGGCCGACTTCTCCCCGACGCCCTTGACTCCGGGCAGCCCGTCGCTCGGGTCGCCGCGCAGCACCGCGAAGTCGGCGTATCCCCGGCCCGGCACTCCGTACTTGGCCGCCACCTCGGCCTCGCCCATCACCTCGAGGTTGCGCACGCCCTTGCCGACGTAGAGCACGTGCACCGGCGGCGTGTCGCGGACCACCTGGAACAGGTCGCGGTCGCCGCTGACCACCTCGACCGGCTCGGTCGAGGCGTGCGCGATCGTGCCGATCACGTCGTCGGCCTCGAAGCCGTCGGCGCCGACCGCGGCGATGCCGAGCGCGTCCAGCACCTCCAGGATCACCGGGATCTGCGGCACCAACCCGTCCGGAACGGTCTCGCCGCCCTTCGGGCTGACCCGGTGCGCCTTGTACGACGGCACCGCGGCGACCCGGAACGCCGGCCGCCAGTCAAGGTCGAGGCACGCGACCAGCCGGTCCGGGCGGCGGCGGCGGACCAGGAACGCGATCATGTCGATGAAGCCGCGCACCGAGTTCACCGGTGTCCCGTCCGGCGCGGTGACCGACTCCGGCACGCCGTGGAAGGCACGGAAGTAGAGGCTCGCCGAGTCCAGCAGCATCAGCACGGGCCCACCCTGGCACACTCGACGCCGTGAACTTCGCTGACCGCCTCGCCCGGGCGCGTGCCGCCACCGCGGCGGCCGGTCTCGACGCGCTGCTGATCGGCTCGGGCGCCGACCTGCGCTACCTCACCGGCTATCCCGGCCACGGCGCCGAGCGGATCACCTGCCTGGTGCTGCCGGCGGCCGGCGACCCCGTGCTGGTGGTGCCGAAGCTGGAGCGCCCGGCCGCGCTGGCCTCCCCGCTCGGCGGGCTCGGCCTCGAGCTGCTCGACTGGGCCGACGGCGAGGACCCGTACGCGCTGGTGGCCAAGCAGCTGCCGCGCCCGGCCGGGCGGGTCGCGGTCGACGACTACATGCACGCGGCGAAGGTGCTCGGCCTGCGGGCGGCCCTGCCGGACGCCGAGCAGGAGCTGGCCGGCCGGGTGCTCGGACCGCTGCGGGAGCGCAAGGCCCCGGACGAGGTGGAGGCGCTGCGGGCGGCCGGCGCGGCGATCGACCGGGTGCACGAGCGGATGGCCGAGTGGCTGCGGCCGGGCCGGACCGAGCGGGAGGTCGGCCGGGACATCGCCGAGGCGATCCTGGCCGAGGGGCACGCGAGCGTCGACTTCACCATCGTCGCCTCCGGACCGAACGGCGCCAGCCCGCACCACGAGGTCTCCGACCGGGTGATCGGCACGGAGGAGCCGGTGGTGGTCGACATCGGCGGCACCACCGCGGACGGCTACTGCTCGGACTCCACCCGCACCTACGTGCTGGGCGAGCCGCCGGACGAGTTCGCCGCGTACTACCCGGTGCTGCAGGCGGCCCAGCAGGCGGCGGTGGCCGCGGTCCGGCCCGGCGTGCCGGCCGAGTCGGTCGACGCGGCGGCCCGGGACGCGATCGCCGCGGCCGGCTACGGCGAGGCGTTCCTGCACCGCACCGGGCACGGCATCGGCGTGCTCACCCACGAGGAGCCCTACATCGTCGGCGGCAACACCCGGCCGCTGGAGCCGGGCATGGCGTTCAGCGTCGAGCCGGGCATCTACCTTGCCGGCCGGCACGGTGCCCGGATCGAGGACATCGTCGTCGTCACCGACACGGGCGTCGAGCGCCTCAACCGTACGAGCCGCAATCTCCGCAAATTGTGAGAGCGTCGTGTTCGTGGAGCAGCTCGATGCGGTGGACCGGCGGCTGGTGCGGGAGCTGACCGCGGACGGCCGGGCCAGCTACACCGACCTGGCCGTACGGGTCGGCCTGTCGGTGTCGGCCGCGCACCAGCGGGTGCGGCGGCTGGAGCAGCGCGGGGTAATCCGCGGCTACGGCGCCCGGATCGACCCCGACCTGCTCGGCCTGCCGCTGACCGCGTTCGTCTCGGTCAAGCCGATCGACGCGGCCCAGCCCGACGACGTGCCGGATCGGCTGGCCGGGCTGACCGCGATCGAGGCCTGCCACAGCGTGGCCGGCGACGAGTCGTACATCCTCAAGGCACGGGTGGAGGGGCCGGGCGCGCTGGAGGCGCTGCTGCAGGAGATCCGGTCCCGGGCCAACGTGTCGACGCGGACCACGGTCGTGCTGTCCACCCCGTACGAGGACCGGCCACCGCCCGTCTAGGTCTCTTCCCGACCGGCGGGAGATGCGGGCGGCGCCCGGCGGCGGGGAGATATGCCCTACGGTCGGCGCATGTTGACCGCGCTCGGCGAGGCGATCATCGACCTCGTCGCCGAAGGGGACCGGCGGTTCATCGCCCACCCGGGCGGCAGCCCGCTCAACGTCGCGGTCGGCCTCGGCCGGCTCGGCCAGCCGGTGTCGCTGGCCGCACGGCTGTCCCGGGACCCGTTCGGCCAGCTGTTCCGCGCGCACATCGCCGAGTCCGGAGTGGACCCGCGGCACATCGTCGACGCGTCCGAGCCGTCCACCCTGTCGGTGGCGACCCTCGACCCCGACGGGGTGGCCCGCTACGACTTCTGGACCTCGGGCACGTCCGACTGGCAGTGGACCGAGGCCGAGCTGGCCGCCGTGGTCGCCGACGAGCCCGACGCGCTGCACACCGGCTCGCTGACGCTGGAGCTCGAGCCGGGCGCGGGCCGGATCGTCGACCTGCTGGCCCGGGTCGGGGCGGCCGGGCGCACGACGATCAGCTACGACCCCAACGTGCGGATGGCCAAGCTCGGCCCGGTCGAGGCCGGCCGGGCCGCGGTGGAGCGGGTGGTGGCGGTGGCTCACCTGGTGAAGGTCAGCGCCGAGGACCTGGCCTGGCTGTACCCGGGGGAGGAGCCGGTGGCCGCGGCGACCCGGTGGGCGGCGGCCGGCCCGGAGCTGGTCGTGGTCACCCTCGGCGCGGACGGCGCGGTGGCGCTCGGTCCGGACCGGCGGGCGGTGCACCGGGACGCACCGCCGGTCGACGTGGTGGACACCCTCGGCGCCGGCGACGCGTTCAGCTCCGGGCTGCTGGGCGCGCTGGCCGAGCGGGGCGCGCTCGGCCGGGGCAAGGCCGGGTTGGCCGGCGTCGACCTGCCGGCCGTGCTGGACCGGGCGATCCTGGTCGCCTCGCTGACCTGCGCCCGCCCGGGCGCGGACCCACCGACCCTGGCCGAGGTGGCCGAAGCGGAGAACCCGCGCCCGAACCTGCTCAGCTGACCGCGGCCGCCCGCACCGTCGGCGCGGTGATGCCGGCGGCCGCGTGCAGGTTGCCGTCGGCGGCGCGTACGCAGGACCCCTCGGTCAGCCCGTCGCCGAAGAACTCGGTGAGGCAGCGGCCCAGCTGCGCGTGCCCCGCGGCGTTCGGGTGGAACGACTGCTGCACGATGTGGCTCGGGTCGGCCGAGCGCAGCAGGGTGCTCACGTCCACGGTCAGCGGCGTGATCCAGTGCGCCGACGTCGACCGGTTGCAGGCCTCGTGGCCCTCGGTGGCCCGGGCCAGGTCGAGGAACCGCACGCCGGTCCGCTGCGCCACCCCGCGCAGCGCCGCGGACAGCTGCCCGACGGCCTGCGTCCGGGAGAACTTCGCGTCGGCGAGCCGGATCGGGCAACCCTCGAACGCGTGCGTGATCGAGTTCATGTTCTCCGTGAACGGCGACGCGTACGACTGCAGCACGAACTGGTACGCCGAGTCCGCGTACCCGGCCTGACGCATGACCGTCCGCACGTCGTTGACGACCGCCTCCACCTTCGGCGCCATCGCGGCGACCCGGGCCGGCCACTGGGTCGCCAGCGCGGCCGAGCACGCCGGCCCGAACGGGTTGGCCCAGGCCTCGACGCAGGACAGCACGGTGTCGGCGAACTGCGGGTCGTCGTTCGCGCCGATCTGCAGCACGATCATCTTCACGTCGTTGTCGCGGGCCACGGCGCGCAGCCGGTCGGCCTGCGACGGCTCCGTGTAGTGCGTGGTGCCGTTGATCCGCACGTCCGAGCTCGCCGCGCCGGAGCAGGCCAGGCTGATCTTGTTCTGGATGCCGGGGATCGCGGTCTGCTGGATCAGCGCCCGGGTCGAGCGGTGGCAGAAGTCGCCGCCGGGGCCGTTGGTGCCCGGCTCGTACGCACCGGCGCCCTCGCCGGAGATCGCCGAGTCGCCGAGCGCGACCACCGCGGTCGGACCGGAGCCTGGTGCGGCCGCGGCGGGGGAGGCGGAGCCGGCGACGACCAGCAGGCCGGCCGTGAGCAGCGTCCCGCCGGCCAGCGCGACCATCCGGCGGATCGGAGAAAGAGCAGCGGCCACGTCGCCACCTGCCTTTCGGGTGAGAGGATCTTCAGTTTCGCGGGAGAGTTACCGGTGAGTACAGGTCCGGACGTGTCAAAAGCCCGCTGTCGCCGGACACGCTCGGGCGTCAGACTGTCGGCGATGGCGACCGACACCGGCTTCCCGCAGCAGGACGCCCGCGACGACTTTCTCCGCGCGCGGCGGCGGGCCGCGATCTCCGCGGTCCGCCGCCGGCTGCACGGCCGCTCCGCGACGTACGACGTGCTGCTGCCGTTCGACGAGGTGGTCGCGGCACTCGGCCGGCGCGGCGAGCGCGACCTCGGCGAGCAGGTCATCGACATCGACTCGGTGGTCGGCTCGGTGGACCGCAACACCGGCTTCGACCGGCTGTTCCGGCCGACCTCGGACGAGGTGGAGCGGCGGTTCGCGCGCATCGACGCGGCCCTGCGCCGGGGCGAGGAGGTGCCGCCGATCGACGTCTACCGGATCGGCGACGTGCACTTCGTCATCGACGGCCACCACCGGGTGGCGGTCGGCCGGGCGCTCGGCTGGACGACGATCAACGCGCACGTCATCGAGGTGCTCACCGCGGTCGGCGCCGGGCGCAACCTGCGGCTGGAGGACCTGCCGACCAAGGGCCACGAACGGGTGTTCGCCGAGCGGGTGCCGCTTCCGCCGCGGATGCGGGCCCGGATCGAGCTGCACCGCGGCGAGGACTTCGGCACCCTGGCCGAGATGGTCGAGGCCTGGAGCTTCCGCTACATGCAGCAGCGCAGCCGGATGCTCGACCGCCGGGAGGCGGCCGAGACCTGGTTCACCGAGGAGTTCGAGCCGGCGGTCGAGGTGCTGCGGCGCACCGGGCTGCTCACCGACAGCACCGACGCCGAGGGCTACCTGCGGCTGTCCTGCGAGCGCTACCAGCTGTTGCGCAGCCACTCCTGGGACGACGAGACGATCGCCCGCCTGCTCGGCGCCCACACCGGTTAGAGCGCGGCCCCGGTGTCCGGGTCGAACAGCAGCACCCGGCCCGGGTCGAGCACGACCGGCACCGCCCGCCGGCCGGCCGGGTCCACCCGGGCCAGGACCTCGGCCGAGACCGCCGGGTTCTCCGCGGCCGCCCGGGCCAGCGCGGGATGCCGCAGCCGTACCGTCCCGTCCGGCTCGACCCCGTCGTCGCCGGCCAGCAGCGTGAGCCGCACCCCGTCGCCGTCCGGGCGCAGGTCCGCCGGCCGGATGCCGACCAGCACCGGGTCCCGGTCCGGCCGGTCGGTCGGCAGCGTGCCGATCGGCAGCCGCAGCGACCCGTCCGCGATCGAGCCGGGCAGTACGGTCAGCGGCGCCAGCGCGGCGACGTCGAGGCTGGCCGGCCGCTCGGCCAGGTCCTGCGGGGTGCCCAGCTGCTGCAGCCGGCCGTCCCGGAGCACCGCGACCCGGTCGCCGATCCCGGCCGCCTCGGCGATGTCCGGGGTGACCCAGACCGTCGTGGTGCCGGCGATCATCGCCCGCAGCCGGCCGCGCAGCTCAGGGTCTGCCGACAGCGGCTCGTCCAGCAGGTAGGCGGCCGGCCGCGGCCGGGCCAGCACCCGCCCGAGCGCGAGCCGCTGCCGCTGCCCACCGGAGAGCTGGTTCGGCCAGCGGTCGAGATGCACGGTCAGCTGCAACCGGTCGGCCACCTCCCGGACCCGCTCGGCCACCTCGCCCGCCGGCAACCCGGCCAGCCGGAGCGGCAGCGCGAGGTTGTCCCGCACCCGCAGGTGCGGATACGGCGCGTGGTCCTGGAAGACCATCGCCATGTCGCGCTCGGCCGGGGCCCACTCGGTCGCGTCCTCGCCGTCCAGCCGGAGCGTGCCGGCCGGGATGTCGGCCAGCCCGATCAGCGCCCGCAGCAACGTGGTCTTGCCGGACCCGGACGGCCCGACGACCGTCAGCAGCTCACCGTCCTCGACCGCCAGTGAGATCTCGTGCAGCACGGGGGCGGTGCCGTCCGGCCCGCAGGCGGACAGCTCGTCCAGCTCGATCCGGCTCACGGCGCCGGCCTCTGCCCGCCTGGCCGGGTCACGGTCGCACCACGCCGGCGGTGAGCCCGGCGACCAGCCGGCGCTGGAAGACCAGCGTCGCCACCAGCACCGGCACGGTCACCACGACGGCCGCGGCGGCGATGCTGCCGACCGGCTGGGCGAACTGCTCGTTGCCGGGGAAGAACGCCAGCGCCGCCGGCACCGTGCGGGACCGGTCGGAGGAGGTCAGCGAGATCGCGAACACGACGTCGTTCCAGGCGAAGAAGAACACGAGGATCGCCGCGGTGAGCACGCCCGGCCGGGCCAGCGGCACCAGCACCCGGCGGAACCCCTGCCACGGCGTGGCGCCGTCGGCCTGCGCGGCCTCCTCCATCTCCCACGGCAGCCCGCGGAAGAACGCGGTCAGCGTCCACATCGCCAGCGGCAGCGCGAACGACAGGTACGGGATGACCAGTCCCGGCCAGGTGTCGTAGAGCCCCAGCGCCCGCCACAGGTCGAACAGCGACCCGACCAGCGCCATCGGCGGGAACACCGCGACGGCCAGGGTCAGCGGCAACACCAGCGCCTTGCCCCGGAACCTCAGCCGGGTCAGCGCGTACGCGGCCGGGGTGGCCAGGGCGACCGCGAGCACGGTGGTGATCAGCCCGATGCCGACCGAGTTGAGCAGCGCCCGGGTGAACAGCGCCGAACCGAAGATGCTGCGGTAGTTCTCCAGCGTCGGCTGCACCGGCCACAGCCGCTTGTCGGTGATCGTGGCCGGCGACTTCAGCGACAGCGAGACGATCCACAGCACCGGCAGCACCGCGACCACGAGCACGGCGACCGTGCCGGCATACCAGCCGGCGCGCCTCATCCCGGCCCCCGGGACAGCTCGCGCAGGTCGGCCCGGAACACCCAGACGAACCCGACCGCGATGACCGCGGCGAGCAGGAACAGCAGCATCGACACGGCCGAGCCGAGGCCGAGGTTGAGCCGCCCGGCCAGCTGGTCGTACGCGAGCAGGGACACGGTCTGGGTGCCGTTCGCGCCGTTGGTCTGGATGAACACGGTGTCGAAGACCCGCACCGTGTCCAGCGTCCGGTAGAGCAGCACGACCAGCAGCACCGGCCGGATCGCCGGCAGCAGCACCCCGGTGAACCGCTGCCAGCCGCTGGCCCCGTCCAGCCTGGCCGTCTCCATCAGCTCTTCTGGCACCGCGGCCAGGCCGGCCAGCAGCAGCAGCGCGACCAGCGGGGTCGCCTTCCACGCCTCGGTCGCGATGATCACGGCGAACGACGACCACCGCTCGCCCAGCCAGGCCCGGTCGGTGAGGAACGACAGGCTCGGCGTGGCCAGGTACTGCCAGGCGAACGCGGCGACCACCGTGATGATCCCGTACGGCAGCAGCAGCGCGGCGTTGAGCGCCCGCCGGCCAGCCAGCCCGCGGCGCAGGATCAGCGCGATGCCGAGCCCGAGGACCAGCTCGAGGCCGACCGCGAGCACGGTGATGACCGCGGTGGCGGCCAGGTCGCTCCAGAACACCGGCGCCGACAGCACGGCGGCGTAGTTGGCCAGCCCGACGAACCCGCGCTGGGCCGGGAATCGCAGGTCGTAGCGCTGCAGCGAGAGCCAGACCCCATACCCGACCGGGAATCCGGAGACGGCCAGCATCACGACGACAGCCGGGGCGGTGAGCAGCCAGGCGCGGCGCCGGCCGGCTCGCGGGCGCCGCTTGCGCCGGACCCGGTGGGCGGGCGCGGCAGCCGGGCCGCGGCGCTCCCGCGGCGGCGGACCTGCCACCCGCTGCTCGCCGGCGGCTCTCCTCACAGCAGCGCCTTGGAGGCGAGCGCGTCGTCGATCGTGCGACGCAGTCTCGGCACGTCCCGGGCCGGGTCGACCGACGCCGGCGGGTGCAGCACCTGCTGCACCGCGAGCGACACGTCGGCGTAGGCCGGGGTGGCCGGCCGCGGCGCCGCGGCCGCGATCGACTCCCGCAGCAGGCGGCCGAACGGGAACTGCCGTGCCACCGCCGGGTCGTCGTACAGGGCCGCGATCGTCGGCGGCAGGCTGCCGCGGGTCGCGCCGAGCTCCTGGTTGGCCTCGCTGCGCAGGCAGGCGGCGGCGTCGAAGGCCTGCTCGGGATGCGGCGAGTAGGCGCCGACGCCGAGGTTGATGCCGCCCAGCGGCGGGCGGGACGGGCGGCCGGCGACGACCGCGGGATAGCGGGCCCAGCCGAGGTCGTCGACCAGCCCGGGCTGCTCGGCCCGGGCGGCGGCATAGACCGCGGGGTAGTTCAGCGAGTACGACGCGGCGCCGGACAGCATCGCCTGCCGGGTGTCCTGCTCGGTCGCCACCGACAGGCCCGGGTCGGCCGCCGGCGAGGTGGCCAGCCGGCGGATGACGCCGAGCGCCAGCTGGGTCGGTCCGGCCGCGAGCCCCGCCCCGGCCCGGTCCGGTCGGTCGGCGTCGACGACCAGCTCGGTGCCGGCCGAGGCGAGCAGCGAGTTGACCCAGACCGTGTAGCCCTCATACCGGGCGCCCTGCACGGCGACCACCTGCTGCCCGCGCGGCAGCGCCTCGGCCGCGCTGATCAGCTGGTCCCAGGTGGTCGGGACCGTGCCGGTGCGGGACTTGCGATACCAGAGCAGCTGGCTGTTGCTGGTGAACGGGGCGGCCCAGAGCATGCCGCGGTAGCGGGCGGTCGCCAGCGGCCCGGCCAGCACGCCGGCGGAGACCTGCGCGGCGCGGGCGCCGACCCACGGCCGCAGCCAGCCGGCCTCGGCGAACTCGGCGGTCCAGATGACGTCCATGCCGATCAGGTCGACGGTGCGGTCGCGGGCGGCCAGCCGGCGCACCACCAGCTGGCGCTGCGCGTCCGCGCTGTTCGGCAGCGCCTCCATCGCGATCCGGTAGCGCCCGTTCGAGGAGTCGGTGCACCGCTGCGCGGCTTCCCGGTAGGAGCCGGAGCTCTCCTGGCCGACGTACCAGTGCAGGGTCACGCCGCCGCCCCCACCGCCGCACCCGGCAACCAGCGGCGCCGCGACGACCGCGGCCAGCACGGCACGCACCTTTCGCATGGCGCAGCTTGCACCCCCGGCCTCGGCGTCGGCTGACCAGTGGTGGTCCAGCCTGCCGTGCCGGTTCGCCCCGGTAAAGCGCGGTCAGCCCCGTGTCCGGGCGGCGCTCAGGCCGGCGCGGCGGCGAGCTCCGGCTCGCGCACCTGGGCCCGCCACCACTCCTGGCCGGGGAGCGGCAGGGTCCGGATCGGGTCGTGGTACGCGTACCGCCTGAGCAGGGCGCCTGGATCCTCAGCGTCGTGCGCCGTCGTGTAGTTCTTCGTCCAGTACGAGACGCCGTGCGTCCGGTCGTACTCGTCGACCTGGTGAACCCAGCGCTTGCCCACGTACGGGACGTCGCAGACCAGCCGCGGGGTCGCGAAACCGGGCAGGTAGCCCATGATCGAGTGCTGCAGCTGCTGCGCCTGCCAGACCGCAAGCCGCCAGTGCTCCGAGTTGGGGATCATGTCGCAGAGGTAGAAGTAGTAGGGCATGATCTGCGCCTCGTCGAGCAGCGCGAAGCACAGGTCGAGCAGCGCCTCGGCCGAGTCGTTGGTGCCGCGCAGCAGCACGCCCTGGTTGCGCACATCCCGCACGCCGGCCTCGAGCATCGCCCCGGCGGCCTCGGCGACCAGCGGCGTGACCTGCTGGGCCGCGTTGACGTGGGTGTGGATCGCCAGGCTTATCCCGCGGCGCCGGGCGGTGGTGGCCAGCCGGGCCATGCCGTCGCGGACCTCCGGCTGCAACCAGTGCTGCGGCATCCCCATCAGCGCCTTGGTCGCCAACCGGACATCGCGGATCGTGTCGACCTCCATCAGCCGGGAGACGAACGACTCCAGCCGCGGGAACGGCATGTTGGCCACGTCGCCACCGGAGACGACGACGTCGCGCACCCCCGGCGTGCGGTGCAGGTAGTCGATCATCGCGTCCAGCCGGTCGACCGGCTTCGCCACGAACTTCAGCTTCGCGACCTGCGGCGTCGAGTTGCCGACCAGGTCCATCCGGGTGCAGTGCCCGCAGTATTGCGGGCAGGTCGGCAGGATCTCGGCCAGCACCTTGGTGGGGTAGCGGTGGGTCAGGCCCTCGACCGCCCACATCTCCTGCTCGTGCAGCGAGTCGCGGGTGGCGAGGGGATGCGACGGCCAGTCGGGGTCGCGGTCGGAGTGGACCGGCAGCATGTAGCGGCGGACCGGGTCGGCGTAGACCGCATCGGTGCTGGGCGCCTCGGTCGGCACGATGGTGTTGAGCATCTGCGGCGGGATCAGCAGCGACATCGTGGCCCGCTCGGCCTGGTCGCGCTCGAGGTCGGCATAGAACTCGTCGCCGACCAGATCGCCCCAGACGGCGCGCAACTGCCGCACGTTCTTGACGCAATGTGACCGCTGCCACTGAACGTCGCGCCATTCGGCGTCGGTCACGTCGGAGAACCCCGGCAGCCTGCGGTGATCGGGCTCGACCAAGGGTCGGCGGTCGTACCGGTACGGCTGTTCCACGGCCCCTCCTCGGCTTCCCGTACGCGTGTGTCCCTGCAGGATAGATGGAAAGTGTCCCGCCGTGCAGGTGCCGCACCGCAAGACCTTCGGTCGTCTACCCAGTTCTCAGGAAGAGGTACCGTCGTGCGCGCCTGGCCGCCGACGTGACCATGCTCATCGGCAACGGATTCGTCCCCGGTCTCGCCGAGCTCGCCCTCGACCTGGTCCGGACCGATCCCGGCGTGCGGATGCTGTTCGACGCCCGACTGGACGCAGACTGATCCGATGGGCACCACCCTCTACCGCGGCCGGCTGTACGCACCCGGCGACCCGACCGCGCTGCTCGTCCGGGACGGCGAGATCGCCTGGGTCGGCGCCGCCGCCGACGCCGGGCCGGCCGACGCGACCGTCGACGCCGGCGACCGGCTGATCACGCCGGCCTTCGTGGACGCGCACGTGCACGCCACGTCCACCGGCCTCGCCCTGGTCGGCCTCGACCTCACCGACGCCGCGTCCCTCGGTGACGCGCTCGACCGGGTCGAGCGGGCCACCCGCGCCGCCGGCGGCCGCCCGCTGCTCGGCCACGGCTGGGACGAGAGCCGATGGCCCGAGCGCCGCCCGCCGACGAGTGCCGAGCTGGACCGGGCCTCGTACGGGTCGGTGGTCTACCTGTCCCGGGTCGACGTGCACTCCGCGGTCGTCTCCTCGGCCCTGGTCGCCGCGGTGCCCGAGGCGCGCGGACTGGCCGGCTGGGCCGACTCCGGTCACCTCACCCGCGACGCCCACCACGCCGCGCGCCGTGCCGCCCGGGACACGATGACCCCGGCCCAGCGCCGCGACCTCCAGCGCGCCACGCTGACCCGCGCCGCGCAGCTCGGCATCGGCGCGATCCACGAGCTGGCCGGTCCGGACCTGTCCGGCACCGACGACCTGCTCGGCCTGCTCGAGCTGGCCAGGGACGAGCCGGCCCCGTCGGTCTTCCCCTACTGGGGGGAACCCGGACCGTCCGGTGTGGACACCGCCCGCCGGCTCGGTGCGCTCGGCGCCGCCGGTGACCTGTTCGCCGACGGCTCGATCGGCTCGCACACCGCCTGCTTCAGCGAGTCCTATGTGGACGCACCGGGCGAACACGGCCACGCGTACCTGTCCGCCGAGCAGGTCCGCGAGCACGTCGTACTGTGCACCCGGGCCGGCCTGCAGGCCGGCTTCCACGCGATCGGCGACGCCGCGGTCGCGGCGGTCGCGGCCGGGATGGCGGCCGCGGCCGAGGAGGTCGGCGAGGCGCCGTTCCGGGCCGCCGGGCACCGCGTCGAGCACCTCGAGCTGGTCCCCGACCAGGCGGCCACGACGCTGGGCCGGCTCGGCGTCGTGGCCAGCGTGCAACCGGCGTTCGACGCGCTCTGGGGCGGCGACCGCGGCCTCTACACCGACCGGCTCGGCGCGCCGCGGTCGCTGGCTTCCAACCCGTTCGCCCGGCTGGCCGCGGCCGGCATGCCGCTCGCGTTCGGCTCGGACGCGCCGGTCACCCCGCTGGCACCCTGGGAGGGCGTCCGGGCGGCGGTGCACCACCACGCACCGGAGTCGCGGGTGGACCCGGCGACCGCGTTCGCCGCGCACACCGCCGGCGGGTGGGCCGCCGCGCACCGCCCGGGCGGCACGCTCACCCCGGGCGCACCGGCGCACCTGGCGGTCTGGGACACGGCCGGGTTCCCGGACCTGACCGCGCCGCCACCGCGGTGCCTGCGCACGGTCGCGAGTGGACAGCCGATCTGGGAAGTGTCATGACCGGGAAGCTCGACCTCGACTCACGGATGGTACGTGCCGTACTCGCACACGCCCACTACGGCGGCTCCCTCGTCGACGGCGCCTACGTGCTGGGCATGTTCGGCGACGTCGCGACCGTCGTGATCCGCTGAGCAGGCGACAGACTTCCCCGGCGTGTCCCCGATTGACACGCCGTTGACCCGTTCGGACGGTGATCGCCGACCACGGTCCTGGCCTGGGAATTCGGCCATAACCGCAGGTCATCGGGGCATTGACAGCGGTCGAACGGGGATCGCTATCGTCTGCGGGTCACATGTCGGGGAGCGTCCGATTCCGCGTCCAGCGTCGGTGCTCGCCGCCGCGGCGGGCCCTCGGGAGACGTTCCGGGAGCCAGGTCCGTGCGGGGCGGCGAACGCGGGGAGCGGGTCGGTCGATCACCGCAGGCACGGTGGTGGGGGGACTGCCACCGCAGGAGCGTGGGGGTTCGCACGGGGGGGTCACTAGACAACGGTTGAGGTGGTCGCAGCCCGCGGCGATCCGGCCGGCCCGAAGGTTTTCCCGCCAACCGCTGCGTTCTGCCTGCCACCCCGGTGACATGGGCGCTGGGCACGGGGGTCCGCCGTCGGCGGACCCCCGGCCCTCGTAGGCCAGGGCCGCCCCAGCCCCGCCGGC
The DNA here is from genome assembly GCA_963728945.1 of uncultured Actinomycetota bacterium. GTDB lineage: Bacteria > Actinomycetota > Actinomycetes > Mycobacteriales > CADCTP01 > CADCTP01. The sequence continues at coordinate 1,025,611 of CAVSMA010000002.1, forward strand.
CCTGCTCCCGGGGTCCGGTCGACCGGTCTGTCGAGCCTGGCCGGCCGGTTTGGGTTCCGGGTTCTGTCGGAGGGCGCTGGCACAGTGGGGGCATGGAGATCGCCGAGCATCTCACCGCGCTGAAGAACGAGGGGTCCCTGCTCGCTGCGGCCGCCGAGCGGGTCGACCACGAGGCGCCGGTCCCTGGCTGCCCGGCCTGGCAGGTCGGCGACGTCGTGCGACACACCGGCCTGGTGCACCGGTGGGCGGCCGCGGCGGTGCGCGACGGCGGCCGCGACCACTCGCGCTACCCGGACGACGACGGCGCCGGACTCGCCGGCGCCGAGCTGGTCGAGTGGTTCCGGACCGGGCACGGGGCGCTGCTGGACACGCTCTCGTCGGCCGCCCCGGACGTGTCCGCGTTCACGTTCCTGCCGGCGCCGTCGCCGCTGGCGTTCTGGGCCCGGCGGCAGACCCACGAGACGGGCATCCACCGTGCCGACGTCGAGTCCGGCGGCGGGGCGATCACCCCGTTCGACCGCACCGAGGCGCTGGACGGGATCGACGAGCTGGTCGGCGGCTTCGCGGCTCGCCGGTCGAAGGGCGGCGAGCCGGCGCCGACGCTCGGGGTGTTGCCGACCGACTCCGACCAGGGCTGGCTCGTGCGCCCGGGCGCCGAGCCGGTCCGGGACCCGGCGGCGGCGGCCGGTGCCGACTTCGTGCTGCGGGGGACGGCATCCGACCTCCACCTGCTGCTCTGGAACCGTCCCGCCGGCGAGATCGAGACCACCGGCGATCCCGCCGTCCTCGCCGACTGGCGCAAGCGCATCCGCGTCCGCTGGGGCGGCCCCGGCCCCCGCCGCAGCCGGACCTAGCCCGCCGGCCCGCGGCGAGAGGCCGGGCAGTGGCGGGCGTGGGTCCGAGGCGGGTGGGTCAGTCGGCGGTGCGGGTGCGCAGGGACCAGGCGAGGGCGACGGTGGCGACGGCGAGGCGGACCGGGTAGCCGGCGCCGGCCAGGATGAGGCCGGCGAGCAGGACGGCGACGTCGGTGCCTCGCAGCACCTGGGAGATCAGGCCGACCGGGGCGGCGCCGAAGCCGACGTCCGGGACGACGACCGAGCCGTAGTTCAGCGGCGGTCGCGTCGCCGCCCGGACCGCCGCCGCCACCGCCCCGACGGCCGCCGCCACCGCGGCCCCGAGCGCCGGATCACCCGCCGCCGGCGTGCCGGCCAGCGCGGGGTCGCCGGCCGCGACCAGCGCCGGCGCCGTCACCGCCATCCACAGCACCGCTCCGGCCGCGGGAAGCGCGGTGTGCAGCACGTGCAGGGTCCGGTCGTCGACCCGCAGCATCCGCCGCAGCCCGGGCTGGTCGGACACCGTACGGAGGCCGGCGGTGAGCCGGCCGACCGCGAGCGCCCCCGCCAGCACCTGCGCCACCGCGACCCAGATCGGGTCGGCGACCGCGGCCACCACATACGGCACGACGGCGAGCGCGGCGAAGCCGACCACCCGGTCCGGCTGCCGGCCGAGCCGGCGCAGGTCGGCCCGCAGCAGCGCGCCCGGTCCGGTGCCCCGCAACCGTCGACTGTGGACCGTCGCGCGGTCCCGCCACCGCCGCTCGTCCGCGACGCCGCGCAGCAGGCTGGCGTCCATCCAGGTCACGGTGGTGGCCACGCCGAGCACGAGCGCCCCGCCGGACGCGAGTGCGCCGCGGTCGAGACCGCCGAGACCGGCCCGCGCGCGCCAGCCGCCGACTGCGGCGACCACCACCGCCGCGGCGGCGACCACTACGAGCACCGGACCGGCCGGCACCGCCGGCAGCGGGCGCCCGGCGAGCCCGGCGACGGCGACGACCAGCCCACCCACCGCCGCCACGACCAGCAGCCCGGCCCCGACCCGCCGCGCAGCCCCGGACCGGGCGGACCCGCCGTGCGGTTGCTGGGCCACGGCGGCGGCCGCGAAGGCGGCCGCCGCGACGGCGGCGCCGGTGGCCGCGGCGGTCAGGACGAGCGCGAGCGCCGGCTCGGCGGGCACCGGCAGCAGCGCGCCGGCGGCCGCACCCACGGCGGTCGCCCCGACCGCGGACAGCCAGAACCGCGGCGCGAGCACGCCGGCCCGGTCCACCGGACCGGCCAGGATCCAGCTGGCCGCAGCTGGCTGGGCCGACACCGGCCCGGCGGCCACCAACCCCCGCAGTCCCGCGCCGACCAGCGCGACGGCCGCCGCGGCCAGCAGCCAGCCCGCGGTCTGCGCCGACACCGCGGTCCCGTGCGACGGCACCCCGTGCACCAGCCGCCGCCCGGCCTGCGCGCCGAGCGCGCCGAGGACGGCGGCGCCGACGACCACATCCCAGGTCGCGCCGAGCGCGGTCCGCAGCACGCCGCGGCCGTGCTCGCGCCGGACCGCCCGCCGGTACGCCCGCACCGCCCGCGGCGGCGGGGCCGCGCCGGTCGCCGGGACCGCGGTCACAGCTCGAGCACCCAGTCGGCGACGGCCTCGACCAGCGACGGGTCGTGGCAGGACAGCAGCACCCCGACCCCGGCGGCCTTCTCGGCGACCAGCCGCCGCGCCAGCCACGCCCGGCCCGGCACGTCCAGGCGCTGCTCCGGCTCGTCCAGCACCAGCACCTGCCGGGGCCGGACGAAGCACGAGCCGAGCAGCAGCCGCTGCCGCTGGCCGGAGGAGAGCGTGGCCGGCAGCTGGTCGGCCGCCCCGGTCAGGCCCACGTCGTCGAGCACCTCGTCGACCACCGCGTCCGGGTCGGCCACGCCGTGCACCCTGGCCAGCAGGTCGAGGTGCTCGGCCACGGACATCTCCGGGAACAGCCCGACGTCGTCGAGCAGCACGGCCAGCGCGGCCCGCACCGCCGGGTCGCTCTCCCGCAGCTCGCGCCCGTCCCAGCTGACCCGGCCGGCGTCCGGCTTGTCGATCCCGGCGACGCAGCGCAGCAGGGTGGACTTGCCGGCCCCGTTCGGACCTGTTACGACGACCGCCTCGCCCGGTGGCAGATCGAGCGACACGTCCGCGAACACGGTGTGCTCGCCGAACCGGCGAGTGAGCGCGGCGACCTCAAGCACGCCGACGATCTCAGCACGCCGGCCGCACACGCCGTCGTGGGACCATGTGCGAATGACCTCGACCGCCGACCCGCGCCCGGTCGGGACGGCGGTCGACCGGCCGGATCCGCCGCCGGCGCCGGCTCCGCGCCGGTCCGGTCGGGGGCGCCGGCACGCCGACGTGCTGGCCCGGCTGCTCGGTGCGGCCGCCGCCGGCGGGCTGCTCGTCGCCGCCTTCCCGCCGTACGGGATCTGGCCGCTGGCGATCGTCTCGGTCGCCGCGTTCTCGCTGGTCACGCGCGGGGTCCGGGCGCGGCGCGGGGCGTGGGTCGGGTTCGTGTACGGGCTGGCGTTCTTCGTGCCGCTGCTGAGCTGGACCGGGATCTACGTCGGGCCGGCGCCGTGGCTGCTGCTCGCCGCCGCCGAGGCCGCGTTCCTGGCCGCGCTCGGGGCCGGGCTGGCGGTGACCGCGCGGCTGCCGGGCTGGCCGCTGTGGGGCGCGGCGCTCTGGCTGGCGCAGGAGGCGGCGCGGGACCGCGGGCCGTTCGGCGGGTTCCCCTGGGGGCGGCTGGCGTTCGCCCAGGCGGAATCGCCGCTGGCCTGGCTGTCCGCGTACGGCGGGGCGCCGCTGGTCACCTTCGCGGTCGCACTCGCCGGCACCCTGCTGGCGGCGGTCGCCCTGGCCCTCACCAACCACGCCCCGGCCCGCCGCCACGCCGCCGGCCCCGAGCCGGCGGCACCCGACGCGCGCGACCTCCCGGCCCACCGAGGCCCGGCCGCGAACCCCAAGGCCGCCAACCCCCCGGCCGACCTCACAGCCGACTTCGCAGCCGACCCAGGCGACCGCGGCGAGCCCGCCGGCGCCGGCCGGGCCGGCCAGCGGGTGCGGGCGGCGGTGCCGGCGCTGGCGGCGCTGGTCGCGCTGGTGGCGGTGACCGGGGCCGCGGTGGCGGCGGGGGACTGGCAGACCACGCAGACCCGCCCGTACACGGTCGCGGTCGTGCAGGGCAACGTGCCGCGGCTCGGCCTGGACTTCAACGCCCAGCGCGAGGCCGTGCTGCGCAACCACGTGCGGGCGACGCTCGCGCTCGCCGCCGACGCCCGTGCCGGCCGCGTCGCCCGGCCCGATCTGGTGCTCTGGCCGGAGAACGCGTCGGACATCGACCCGATGCGCAACCCGGACGCGTACGCGCTGATCGACGGCGCCGCCAAGGCGGTCGGCGTGCCGATCCTGGTCGGCACCCTGGCGGACGGCCCCGACCCGGCCACGACGATCCGCAACATCGCCTACGTCTGGGACCCGCGCACCGGCCCGGGGGAGACCTACGTCAAGCGGCACCCGGTGCCGTTCGCCGAATACATTCCGTTCCGCTCGGTCGCCCGGCTTGTCAGCAAGGACGTCGACCTGGTCGAGCGCGACTTCGTGCCCGGCGACCGCCCCGGCAACCTCACCGTCGGGCCGGCCAGGATCGGCGACGTGATCTGCTTCGAGGTCGCGTACGACAACCTGATCGACGATGTCGCGCACGACTCCGAGATGCTCGTCGTCCAGACCAACAATGCGACGTTCGGCCGCAGCAACGAGACCTGGCAGCAGCTGGCGATGGGCCGGCTCCGTGCGATCGAGCACGGCCGGCCGGTGCTGGTGGCGGCGACGAGCGGGGTGAGCGCCGTCATCGACCCGGCCGGGCACCTTCAGGCCCGCTCGGACGTCTTCACTTCTGACGTGCTCGTCCGTGTGGTGTCCGGTCGCGCGGGGGATACCCTCGCTGGACGCATGGGGGCCGGCCCCGAGTGGGCCGTGGTGGCGATCGGGCTGGCCGGGCTGGTGCTGGCGGCCGTCGCGCGCCGCCGTCGGGAACGCGACCGGACCGTGCTGGTGACGAAGGAGAACGGATGAGCGTGGCGGACCTGGGACGGGTCCTGGTGGTGATCCCGACGTACAACGAGGCCGAGACCCTGGAGCCGGTCGTGGCCCGGCTGCGGGCGGCGGTGCCCGAGGCGGACGTGCTGGTCGTCGACGACGGCAGCCCGGACGGCACCGGCGACATCGCGGACCGGCTGGTCGCGGCCGGCCAGGCCGTGCACGTGCTGCACCGCACCGAGAAGGCCGGCCTCGGCGCGGCGTACATCGCAGGGTTCCGCTGGGCGCTGGCCGAGGGCTACGACGTGGTCGTCGAAATGGACTCCGATGGCTCGCACGCGCCGGAGGAGCTGCCCCGGCTGCTCACCGCGCTGCGCGAGGCCGACCTGGTCATCGGCTCCCGCTGGGTGCCGGGCGGGCAGATCCGCAACTGGCCGCTCTACCGGCAGGTCATCTCGATCGGCGGCTCGACGTACGCGCGGCTGCTGCTGCGGTTCCCGGTGCGCGACTCGACCTCGGGCTACCGGGCGTTCCGCCGGCAGGTGCTGGAGGAGCTCAAGCTGGACGAGGTCGCCTCGCAGGGCTACTGCTTCCAGATCGACCTGGCCTGGAAGACCTGGCGGTCCGGGTTCCGGGTCCGGGAGGTGCCGATCACGTTCACCGAGCGGGAGGTCGGCCGGAGCAAGATGAGCCGGGCGATCGTGATCGAGGCGCTCTGGCGGGTGGCCGCCTGGGGGCTGACCTCGCGCAGCCGCAGCGCCCGGGCGCGGGCCCTGGCGGCCAGGAACTAGGCCGGCGCCGTGCCCGTCCTGCTGGGGATCGTCCTGTACGCGGCGGTGGAGATCGCCGCGGTGGTGGCGGTCGCCTCCTGGATCGGCATCGGCTGGACGCTGCTGCTCCTGCTCGGCCTGTCCCTGCTCGGCCTGGTGCTGCTGCGCCGGGAGGGCAGCCGGGCCCTGCGCTCGTTCCAGCTCGCGGTCGCCGACGGCCGGCCACCGGGCCGCGAGGTGCTCAGCGGCATGCTCGTGCTGCTCGGCGCGGTGCTCATCGTGCTGCCCGGGTTCGTGACCGACGTGCTCGCGCTGCTGTGCCTGCTGCCGTTCTCCCGCCGGCTGATCGGCCGGGTGCTGGTCGCCTGGGCGCTGACCCGCGGGCGGGCGACCGTGCTGCGGGTCAGCTCGACCCGCGGTCCCGGCACGGTGCCGCCGGGCCGCGGCGGGCCGGTCCCACCGGGCGACGGCGGACCGGTCCCGCCCGGTGCCGGGCGGGTCATCGAGGGCGAGATCGAACCGCCCCGGGAGACGTGACGGTCACAGTCCGTGGTCGTCGTACATCGATGTGATTTTGATCACAGAGAGCACGAGGCCCGCGATCCGGATCGGATCGCGGGCCTGACGTACTTGCCGGAAGAGCCTAAGAGGCGCGCGTGCGGCGGCCGCGGAGCACCTCGAGCCGCTCGGCGAGCACCTCCTCGAGGTCGGCGACCGTGCGCCGCTCCATCAGCATGTCCCAGTGCGTGCGGGCCGGCTTGGCCTTCTTGGACTCCGGCTCCTCGCCGTCGATGAGACGGGCGATCGAGCCGTCGAACTTGCACTCCCAGACCAGCGGGATCTCGGCGTCGTCGGCGAAGGGCACGCCGAAGACGTGACCCTTGGGGCACCGGTATTCGGCGGGCTTGCGCGGGGCGAGCTCGGCGTTCCTATCGGTCTCGTAGCTCACGGCCCCGAGCCGGCTGCCGCGCAGAGTGCGCTCGGCCATCTGATTCCCTCCTCGGGGTTGTGACGTCACTGCCAACAGGTTCGGCTGGCGAACCTCGTTCGGTTTCCTAACGACCGGTGGACCCGGAGGATTCCCCTGCGCCCGCCGTGGTGTACGTTCCCGGGTCACCCCGCGTGCACACCTGCCCTGAACGACGGACGGCGGGCCCAACTGGTTGCGGTTCTCAGCGAACTCTTAGCTGATTGTGAGCTGGCCGGGAGCCCGCACGCCGGGACCGAGGTCGCCGCTGCGGTGGTGTGCCCGGCACAGCACCTGGTAATGCACGTCGGCCTCGCCGCCGGTGTCGGCGACCAGCACGGTGTCGCCGGCCCGCACCACCCGGCCGCCGACCACCCTGGCGTTGAGCAGTCCCGGCCGCCCGCACCAGCACAGCACCTCGACCTGCAGCCGCTGCACCGAGTCGGCCAGTTCCAGCAGCCGCCGCGAGCCGGGGAACAGCCGGCCGCGAAAGTCGGTGCTGATGCCGAACGCGTACACGTCCATACCGGCGTCGTCGACCAGGTCGGCCAGCTGCTCGACCTGGTCCGGGTCGAGGAACTGGGCCTCGTCCACGACGACGTAGTCGACCCCGGCCCAGGCGGCGACCCGGCCGGCGACCAGCTCCCGCAGGTCCAACCGGTCGCTGACCTCGACCGCGTCCCGGGACAGTCCGAGCCGGCTGGTGATCCGGGCCGGCCCGGACCGGTCGTGCCGGACCAGCAGCAGGCCGCGGCGGCCCTGCCGGGACTGGTTGTGGTCGATCTGCAGGGCCAGCGTGGACTTGCCGCAGTCCATCGGCCCGTGGAAGAAGGTCAGCGTCCCACTGCCCGCGCTCACAACAGCACCGCCTGCTCGCCGCGGGCCTCGGCGGCCGCCGCGCGCACGTCGACGCGGGCCAGCAGCACGAACCCGAGCACGAAGAAGATCACCAGCGACACGATCGCCACCCGGTACGAGCCGGTCAGCTGCACGGCCAGCCCGAACGAGAGCGTGCCGAGCCAGCTGGTGCCCTTGTCGCTGATCTCGTACAGGCCGTAGTACTCGGCCTCCTTGCCGACCGGGGTCATCTGCCCGAACAGCGAACGGGTCAGCGCCTGGGTGCCGCCGAGCACGACCCCGATCGCCACGCCGAGCACGTAGAACTGCACGGCGCTGCCCTTCTGCAGCCCGAACGCCAGGCACAGCACGGCGACCCAGACGACCAGGCTGCCGAGCACGGTCCGCTTGGCCCCGGCGTGCGCGGCGATCCGGCCGAGCAGCAACGCCCCGCCGAACGCGACGAACTGCACCAGCAGGATGGTGGAGATCAGCACCGTCTGGGACAGCTCCAGCTCCCGATCGCCATACTGGGCGGCCAGCCCGATGACCGACTGGATCCCGTCGTTGAACAGCAGGTACGCGAGCAGGAACCGCCAGGTCTGCGGGTAGCCGCGCAGCTCCCGCAGGGTCTGGACCAGCTGCCGGAAGCTGCTCGCCGCGCTGGGTCCGGTCGCACCCGCGGGCGCCGGCCGGTCCAGCAGCCGGCGCAGCGGGATCACCGTGAACGCCGCCCACCAGGCGGCCACCGACAGGAAGCAGATCCGAACCGCGTCGCCCTCGGACAGCCCGAACCCGTCGGCGTTGAGGAACAGCACCAGGTTGAGCGCGAGCAGCAGCCCGCCGCCGAGGTAGCCCCAGGCCCAGCCGCGGGACGAGACCGTGTCCCGCTCGTCCGGGCCGGCGATCTCCGGCAGCCAGGAGTAGTAGACGACGATCGACGCGCCATAGCAGACGTTGGCGACCAGGAACAGCACGACGCCGAGCCCGTACCGGCCGTCGGCGACGAAGAACAGCCCCGCGGTGGCCAGCGCGCCGAGGTAGGCGAAGATCGCCAGCAGCTGCCGCTTGCGCCGGGTCCGGTCGGCCAGCGCGCCGACCACCGGCAGCACCGGCACCTGCACCAGCGTCCCGACCGAGAGCAGGTACGGGAACAGCGAGTCGGGCGCGACCGGGATGCCCAGCGGGTGCAGCGTGCCGTCGGCGCCGCCGGCCGCCTTCTCGGCCACGTCGGTCAGGTACGGGCCGAGGAAGACGGTGACGACGCTGGTGGTGAAGACCGAGTTGGCCCAGTCGTACCAGTACCAGCCGCGCTGCTCGCGGGTGCTTCTCATGCCGTCCAGGCCCGCCGGGCGACGAGCACGGCGCGCAGCGCCGGCGCGTCGTCGGACATGATCCCGTCCACCCCGAGGTCGAGCAGCCGGTTCATCTCGGCCGGGTCGTTGACCGTCCAGGCGTGTACGGGCAGGCCGCGCCGGTGCGCGGCGGCCACGAACCTCGGGTCGATCACCCGGATCCGCAGCAGCCCGGGCGGCACCTGGGCGCAGCCGGCGGCGGTCCGGCGCAGCGCGCCAAGCCGCAGTGCCAGCACCTCCCGCGGGCCGAGCGAGGTGCACAGCCGCCCGCCGAGCCGGTCCCGGACCGTCGGGATGAGCCGGTCGTGGAACGAGCCGATGCAGACCCGGTCGACCGCGCCGGCCCGGCGGATCACCTCGACCAGCGGATCGACCGCGGCCGGCGTCTTGACGTCGATGTTCACCCGCAGGTCCGGGTACGAGGCGAGCAGCTCGTCCAGCCGCGGCACCGGCTCCCGGCCACCGACCCTGGCCTCGGCCACCTCCGCCCAGGGCAGCTCGCGGACCAGGCCGGTGCGGTCGGTGGTGCGGTCGAGGCGCGCGTCGTGCAGCAGCACCGCGACCCCGTCCCGGGTGACGCGCACGTCGGTCTCCAGGTAGCCGAAGCCGAGTGCGACGACGCGGTCGACGGCGGCCAGCGTGTTCTCCAGCCCCCGCGTGGCGCCGCGGTGCGCGAACGCGATCGGTCCCTCGGTGTCAAGGAACGGGAATCGCGTCGGCACGGGCGACAGCATGCCCGACCACGATGTGAGTGCGGGCCGGGACCCGTCAGGGCAGCTCGTCGCCGGGGGAGAGCAGCCCGGCGGGGGAGGGCAGCGTCTCCGGCTGCACCAGCGGGCTGCCGGTGTTGAGCACGACGACCCGGGCCGCCGGGGTGACCCAGCCCTGCGCGGTCAGCATGCGGACCGCGTGCAGCGCGACCGCGCCCTCCGGGGACAGCAGCACGCCCTCGGCCGCCGCGCACTCGGCCCTCGTCGACAGCGCGTCGGCGTCGTCGACCGCGACCGCGGTGCCGCCGGACCCGCGCAGGATCCGCAGCAGCTGCGGCCCGCCGAGCGGCGCCGCGACCGTGATCCCGTACGCCACCGTCCGCGGCTCCGGCCACGGCTCGGTCGTCTCCGCGCCGGCCTCGAACGCGCGGACCACCGGCGCGCACCCGGACGCCTGCGCGGCCACGAACCGGGTCGCCGGCCCGGTCAGCCAGCCGAGCTCGCGCAGCTCGGCGAACGCCTTGGCGATGCCGATCAGGCCGACCCCGCCGCCGGTCGGGTAGACGACCACGTCCGGCGCCCGCCAGCCGAGCTGCTCGGCGATCTCCAGGCCCATCGTCTTCTTGCCCTCGACCCGGTAGGGCTCCTTGAGCGTGGAGACGTCGAACCAGCCGTCCCGGGCGGCGACGGCGCGGGCGACCATCGCGCCGGCGTCGCCGATCTGCCCGGCGACGACGGCGGTGCCGGCGCCGGTGGCCAGCACCTCGGACCGGGTCACGGCCGGCGCGTCGGCCGGCACCGCGACGGTCACGGCCAGCCCGGCCCGCCGCCCGTACGCCGACCAGGCCGCGCCGGCGTTGCCGTTCGTCGGCAGCGCGACGTGCCGGGCGCCGAGCTCGCGGGCGCGGGACGCGCCGACCGCGGCACCGCGGGCCTTGAAGCTGCCGGTCGGGTTCAGCCCCTCGTCCTTGACGAACACGCCGCCGCCGAGGTCGAGCAGCGGGGTGTCGCCCTCGCCGAGGCTGATCCGGTGACCCGGGTCGCGCACCGGCAGCAGCTCCGCCCACCGCCACAGGCCGGGCCGGCGGGCGGCGATCTCGGCCGGCGTCACCGCGACCCCGGCCAGGTCGTAGCGGGCCAGCAGCGGATGCCCGCAGCGGCACAGGTTCTGCAGCCGGTCCGCCTCGTACCGGTCCGCGCAGGCCGAGCACTCCAGGTGGGTCAGCGTGCTGTCCACCCGTCACCCGGCCCGCAGTTCGTCGAGGACGAGGTCGGCCACCGTGCCCGGCGCCTCCCGCGGCACGAAGTGGCCGGCACCGGGCACCACCACCCGCCGGTAGCCGGCGGTGAAGAAGCGGGCCAGGTCCTCGGTCTGGTCCGGGGCGATGCAGGTGTCCGAGCCGCCGTGGATCAGCAGCGTCGGCACCGACAGCTCGCCGACCTGGGCCAGCTTCTCCTCCAGCCGCTCGTACGCCGGATCGCGCGGGGAGGCGCCCCAGCGCACCCGGTAGTAGTGCAACGTGGTCGGCGCGAAATCCGGCTCGGCGAACGCGGCGGCGGTCGCGGCGAACTCCGCCTCCTCGTACCAGCCGGCCGGGCTCCAGGTGTCCCACTGCACCCGGGCGAAGCCGACCGGGTCCCTGGCCACCGCCGCGGCGCCGGCGTCGAGCGTCTGGAACCACTGGTACCACCAGAGCCGTGCCTGCTCGAAGCCCGGCAGCGGGCCGGCGCCACCGGGCGTGAACCCGACCGAGACCGCCACCAGCCGGGACAGCCGCTCGGGCGCCAGCGCGGCCAGCGCGTAGCCGGCCCGGGCGCCCCAGTCGTGGCCGACCACCACGACCCGGTCGAGGCCGAGGCCGTCGAGCAGGTCCAGCGCGTCCTGCGCGAGCGCCACGACCTGGCCGGTACGCGGCGTGTCAGGCGCGCGGAACCGGGTCGGCGCGTACCCGCGCAGCGCCGGGACGATCGTCCGGTGACCGGCCTCGACCAGCCGGGACGCGACCTCCCGCCAGGTCCGCGGGCTGTCCGGCCAGCCGTGCAGCAGCAGCACGGGCCGGCCGTCGCGCGGCCCGTCGTCGGCGTAGTCGATCTCGAGCAGGTCGGTGGTCAGCGTCGGCACGAGCCGAGTCTTTCCCGGTCACGCCTCGGGTACGCCGGCGGGTGCGGAGGACCCCCCGAGCAGGCTTCGGAGTCCGTCGAAGCGTCCCGCTCCTAGCCTGGTTCGGCACGGCGGCGATGGGACGACTCCGGTGAAGGAGGTCCACGGACGCGGCTGGGCGCTGCTGGCGGCCAGCCCTCTGCTCACCTACCGGTACGCGGCCGGCGACGCCGTGCTCGCCGTCGGCGTCCGGACCGAACCCGCCTAGCCGGTCGTCTCGAGCAACCTCAGCAGCCGCTCGGCCTGGCCGTGCCGGGCCGCGGGCGCGTTCCGGTGGTGCCCGGGGAGGCCAGGGAGCATCAGTGCCACCCAGACGCAGGTTGTGGTCCTCCCGCCCGAACACCGCCGGCACCCCGTCCAGCTCGGCGGCGCCGGCGGCCTCGGCGCTGCGCAGCCACCGGCGGGCCGCGGTCACGGCGGCCGCCACGGTCGGCTCGTCGGGACTGCCGGGGTGGCCGTCCAGCAGCGCCAGCAGGCCGGTCAGTCCGCGGTGCGGGTGGCCGTGGGACGGGTCCAGCCGGACCGCCTCGTCTACCGGCACGGCCGAGTGCAGGCGGTCCATCGCGTCCGCGACGGCGGACAGGCCGCGTCGGGTGAGCGGGTGGGCGCCGAGTGGGTGACCGGGCAGCCGGCTCATCGTCACGGTGGGGGGATCAGCGGTGAGGTGGGCGGCCCGGGGTCGGGGAGCAAGGCCGGCGGCGTGCCGGTCGAGCAGGCACAGGCCGCGCCACTCGCGGCGGTGCTCGCCCCGGTCATACGAGCGGAAGCGCTTGACGACGACGTCGGAGACGTCGAGCAGGTGGGTGGTCACGGGGAGTGATGAGCGATCAGGTAGCAGCGTGGTGCCAGCTCGGACGGGAGCGGGTCGCGGGTGAGGGTGGTGTGGACGTGCAGGCCGGCGGCGGCGAGGTGCCCGGTCACGTCGGCGGGAGCGCGCCGGTAGTGGTCGAGCGCGACGGGGTGGCCGTGCCAGTCGGTCTGGCGGCTGACCTCGCCGGCGCCGGTCTGGAACGCCAGCAGCACCTGTCCGCCGGGCGCCAGCATCCGGGCGAACTCGGCCAGCGCGAGCGGCAGCAGGTCCGGCGGCAGGTGGATGATCGAGTAGAAGGCGACGATCCCGCCGAGGCTTCCCGACGTTATGTCAAGCTGCGTCATGTCGCCCTGGGAGAAGGAGACCGCCGGGTATGCCCTCCGGGCGACCGCGACCATCTCCGCGGACAGGTCGATCCCGAACGCCGGGCAGCCGAGGCCGTGCAGGTGTGCGGTGACGTGGCCTGGGCCGCAGCCGAGGTCGGCGACCGGGCCGGAGACGGTCTCGACGAACGCGGCCAGCAACGCACGGTCCAGCGGCTTGCCGGCCAGCTCGTCGCCGAACAGCCGCACGTACGTCTCCGCGACGGCGTCGTACGACCTTCGGGTCGCGTCGAGGGGATCCACCCGGCGCAGGCTAGCGCGCTCCCCCGACGATCCACCCACGCCGATAATCGACACTATGTCAACTTGGCTGGGTCGCAGGAGGCCGCGAGCCGGTTGATCCCCGTCCGGCTACGTCTGTGCACCGCCCACCGGAGCACAGACGTAGCCCATCAGTAGGAGACACCGACCGGCCGGAACCCGCCGCCGACCCGGGACGCCAGCCGTCCGGCTACGTCTGTGCACCGCCCACCGGAGCACAGACGTAGCCCATCACGAGGAGACACCGACCGGCCGGATCCACCCGCCGAGCGAGATGCGAGGCGGGATCGGTTCGCCGGGGGAATTTCCGTCCACAGTGGACGACGAGGAGAAGCGCACGTCCTCCCACCTCAACGTATAGCGCGTCGGGGGGCTTGCGGCAAGGCCCGGATCGTGCCGCACAATCGCCAGCCCGGGACCACCACCTGCGCAAACGCAACGGGAGCTGATGCGTGAACCCCGTGACCACCACCGTGTTCGACCTACCCGACCACCTGTCCGCCAAGGCCGACCCGGCTTTGATCGCCGCCGACGAGCGGCACTTCGCGGCCATCGCCGAGACCCTCGAACGCTCGATCGCCGAGCTGTCCGAGCGGCTGGACGCCGAACGCAAGGCCCCCGGCGGGGCTGGGCAAGCCGCGATGGACCGGGACATGGAGATCCACCGGCTGACCGCGCGGCTGCGGATGCTGCGCCGCTTCGGCGTGGACCTGTGCCTCGGTCACGTCGTCCGCGCCGACGACCCCGAGCCGGTGTACATCGGCCGCATCGGCCTCACCGACAGCACCGGGCGGCGGCTGCTGGTCGACTGGCGCTCCCCCGCCGCCGAGCCGTTCTTCGGCGCGACGCACGCCAACCCGATGGGCCTGGCCAGCCGGCGCAGGTACCGCTGGACCCGCGGCCGGGTCAGCGACTACTGGGACGAGGTGTTCACGCCCGAGGGGCTGGCCGGGCACGCCGCCGCGCTCGACGACCAGTCCGCGTTCATCGCCAGCCTCGGCGGCAGCCGGTCCGGCCGGATGCGGGACGTGCTCGGCACCATCCAGGCCGACCAGGATGCGATCATCCGGGCCGGATCGAGCGGCGCACTCGTGGTCGACGGCGGCCCCGGCACCGGCAAGACCGTCGTCGCCCTGCACCGCGCCGCGTACCTGCTCTACTCCGACCCCCGCCTCGGCCACCACCGGGGTGGCGTGCTGTTCGTCGGCCCGCACCAGCCCTACCTCGCGTACGTGTCCGACGTGCTGCCCAGCCTCGGCGAGGAGGGCGTGCAGACCTGCACGCTGCGCGACCTCGTCCCGGAGGGCGCCACGGCCGGCGTGGAAGCCGACCCGGAGGTGGCCCGGCTGAAGTCGTCCGCGGAGCTGGTGCACGCGATCGAGGCGGCCGTCCGGTTCTACGAGGAGCCGCCGGCGAAGGCCATGCGGGTGGAGACGCCGTGGGACGACCTCAGGCTGACCGCCGGCGACTGGGCCGAGGCGTTCGCCGCGCGCGAGGCAGGCACCCCGCACAACGAGGCCCGCGAGCGGGTCTGGGCGGAGCTGCTCACGATCCTCACCGACCAGTACGACGGCGAGGCGTCCGTCGACCTGCTCCGCCGGTCGCTGCAGCAGCACCGGGAGCTGCGCGCGGCCTTCGGCCGGGCGTGGCCGCTGCTCGACGCGGCCGACGTCGTCGCCGACCTGTGGTCGGTGCCCGCCTACCTGCGTACCTGTGCGCCCTGGCTGAGCCCCGAGGACGTGCGCACGCTGCAGCGCGCGGACCCGACGGCCTGGACGGTGTCCGACCTGCCGCTGCTGGACGCGGCGCGGCAGCGGGTCGGCGACCCGGAGTCGGCCCGGCGGCAGCGCCGGCACGACGCCGCGGTCGCCGCGCAGCGCGAGCGGATGGCCGACGTCGTCGACGACCTGATCGCGGCGGACGACTCGGAGATGCTGGTGATGTCGATGCTGCGCGGCGACGACCTGCGCGGCGCGCTGGTCGACGAGAGCGTGCTGCCCACCCCCGACCCGGACCTGCTCGCCGGACCGTTCGCGCACATCGTCGTGGACGAGGCCCAGGAGCTGACCGACGCCGAGTGGCAGATGCTGCTGCTGCGCTGCCCGTCCGGGAGCTTCACCGTCGTCGGCGACCGCGCCCAGGCCCGGCACGGCTTCGCCGGCTCCTGGCAGGAACGGCTGGAACGGATCGGGCTCGACCGGATCTCCCTCGCCTCGCTGACCATCAACTACCGGACGCCGCAGGAGGTCATGGCCGAGGCCGAGCCGGTCATCCGGGCGGTGCTGCCGGACGCCAACGTGCCGACGTCGGTCCGCGGCAGCGGTGTGCCCGTCCTGCACCGGCCGGCGGCGGAGCTCGGCGGGATCGTCGAGGACTGGCTCGCCCGGCACGCCGAGGGGATCGGCTGCGTCATCGGCGATCCCGCCTTCCCGGCGTCGGCCCGGGTGCGGTCACTGACCCCGGAGCTGGCCAAGGGGCTCGAGTTCGACCTGGTCGTGCTCGTCGACCCGGACAGGTTCGGCACCGGCGTCGAGGGTGCCGTCGACCGGTACGTCGCGATGACCAGAGCGACCCAGCAGCTCGTCATCCTCACCGGCTCCGGACCAGCCGGCCGCCGCGCGGCGGGGTCATCCGTGCCGGGTGAAGACGGGCGTGCGGCGGCGGGCCGACGCTCGTCGGCATGAGGACCCGGTGGGCTGCCGTTCTGCTCGCGACGGGGCTCCTGGTGGCCGGCTGCGGGTCCAGCGACAGCGGCGGCGGTGCCGGCACTCCGACGCCGGCGCCGTCCCCCGCCACGTCCGCGCCGTCGACGCCCGCCGCGTCGTCCACGGCCAGCGCCGAGCTGTGCGCCGACGCCGCCGACCTGCAGGCCTCGCTCAACCGGCTGGTGACGATCACCGTGGGCCCGAACGCGGTGACCGAGCTGCGGAACGACCTCGCGGACGTGCAGAGCTCGCTCACCGCCCTGGTGGACAACGCCCGCGCCGACTGGCAGGACGAGATCGCCGCGCTGCGGGCGTCGCTGACCACCCTGCAGGCCGCGATCCAGCAGCTGGCCAGCAACCCCGGCACGACGACGGTCGCGGCGGTGCGGACCGCGCTGCTGGGGGTCCGCACCGCCGCGCAGAACCTGTTCGCCGCGGTGAGCGCGAGCTGCCCGTCGCTCGCACCATCGCCGAGCAGCTGAGCCGGGTCAGCCGCGCGGACGGCGCTCGACGAGGCCGACCAGGTTGCCGTCCGGGTCGTGCACGAACGCCATCCACTCGTCGGTCCCGGCCGGGCCGAGCGTCGCGTCCTCGTGGCTGAAGATCACGTGCGGCTCGCTCTCCACCCTCGCTCCCCCGGCCCGCAGTCGCTGCACCGCGGCGTCGATGTCGGGCACCGGGTAGTAGTGCAGGGCGCTCGGCGCGGCCCGGTCCAGCAGCAGCCGCACTCCCCCGAGGTCGAAGAACAGCAGTCCCGGCGGGTCGTACCGGGCCACCGGTTCGGAGCCCAGCAGGTCGGCGTAGAACCGGGCCGCCCGGTCGAGGTCCTCGGCGTGCTGGGCGATCTGGACGAGCTGCACCGCGGCCTCCTAGATAGCACCCCTACATTAGGATAGGGATGCTATACAGGCCCGGTGGCGACAGGCAAGCGGTGGGCCGGCACGGCCTCTGACCTCAACTCGGCGGCGATCCACCTGCTGCGCGCGCTGCGGGCCACCGACCGCGCGGCCGGGCTGACCCCGGCGCGGCTCAGCGCGCTGTCGGTGCTCGTGTTCGGCGGCCCGAGCCCGCTCGGCCGGCTGGCCCGCACCGAGGACGTCGCCGGCCCGACCATGACCCGGATCGTCGACGGCCTGTGCGACCTCGGGCTGGCCGAGCGGCGACCGCATCCGGACGGCGGCCGGCTGGTGCTGGTGGCGGCGACCGCCGAGGGCGAGCGGGTCATGCGGGCGGCCCGGCAGGCGCGCATCGACACGATCGTCGCCGCGCTGCGCGCGCTGCCGGCGACCGACCGGGCCGCGATCGCGGCCGCCTCCCCCGCCCTCCTCCGGCTGGCCGACCGGGTCCGGGACACCACCTGACCCGGCGGACCCGGCGCAGCGCGCGCTCACTCGCGGATGCCGGCGGCGTCGGCCGGCCGGGTTCGGAGGATGCGGCGCAGCGGCAGGGTTGTGCCGGCGAGGCCGAGCAGGACGGTGCCGCCGAGCACGGCCACCCAGCCGGCCGGCGGCACGTACGGGACCGACGCGCCGGTGGTCCCGCGCACCATCGGCACCAGCGTGCCGGCCGCGACCGCGCCGCCGAGGACGAGGGCGAGCCCGAGCAGCAGCACCCGCTCCAGCCGGACCGTGCGCACCACCTGCGACCGGGTCGCGCCGGCCAGCCGCAGCAGGGCCAGCTCGCGGCGGCGGCCGGCGGTGTAGAGGGCCAGCGCGTTGACCGCGGCGACGACCGCGTACGCGACCAGCACCGCGGTGACCATCCGCTGGGTCCAGGCGTTGTCAGCCAGGTTGCGGTCCAGCCCGACCTGGTAGGCCGTGCGCGGCAGCAGCTGCGCGCCGGGCGGCAGCGCCGAGCGGACGGCGTCCGCGCCGGCCGGCGTGGCCCGCACCAGCACCGCGTCGTCCCGGCCGGCTGCGGTGTGCGGGGCGAGCCGGTCCCGCGGCAGGGTCATCGCGGCGAACCCGAGACCGCGCCGGTAGACCGCGACCACGCGCAGGTCCGCCGGCGCGCCGTCGCCGTACCAGCCCTGGAACCGGTCGCCGACGCCAAGGTGCAGGGTGTCCGCGGTGAGCGTGTCGACGGCGACCGCGGGCCCGTGCAGGTCGGCCAGCCGGCCGGCGGCGACGTCGAGGTCCAGCGTCGCCGGCAGCCCGGCCGGGTCGACACCCTGCGCCGGGTAGCCGACCGGGCCAGCGGCGTCGGCGAACACCGTGCCCCGCACCAGGCCGGTCGCGGCCGACACGCCCGGGGTGGCCCGGACCGCGGCGGCGACCCCCGGTGGCAGGCCGGGCGCCGGTCCGGTCACCACGTGGTCCGCGAGCAGGCCGGCGCGGGTCTGTGCGGCGGCGACGTGCTGCTGCGAGGCCGGCACGAACCACAGCGAGCCGCCGAGCCCGACCGCGAGCACGAGCCCGCTCAGCACCGCGGCCAGCCGGTACGCGGAGGCGCCGGTGGTGGCCGCGGCCAGCCGGCCGGGTGCGCCGAACGCTCGCAGCAGCGGGCCGGCGACCGCGGCGGCGAGCCGGACCAGCACCGGCGCCAGGAACGCCACCGCGACCACGAGCGTGAACACCGTGCCCACGGCGATCCCGGCCGCGTCGTCGCCGCTCGCCCGGGCCGAGACCAGGCACAGGGTCACGCCGCCGGCGAGCGCGACGACGCCGAGCAGCAGCCGCGGCACGCCCGGGCGGCCGCGTTCGACCGCGGTCTCGGCCAGCGCCTGGCTCGGCCGGATCCGGCTGGATCGCATGCTGCCGACCCAGGCGGCGACGACCGCGATGAGCAGCGCCGCGGCGACCGCGACCACCGGCGGCAGCCAGGACACCCGCAGCGCGAAGTCGGCCGGCACCATGCCGCGGTCGGCGAACTGGTCGCACAACCACCGCGCCGCCGCCAGCCCGGGCAGGACCCCGGCGGCGCCGGCGAGCAGGCCGAGCGCGGCGGTCTCGCGGACCACCATCCGGCGGACCTGCCGCGGGGTGGCCGCGATCGCCCGCAGCAGCGCGATGTCCCGGTGCCGCTGCCGGACCGACAGTCCGACCGTGCCGGCGATGACCAGCAGCGCGATCAGCAGCGCGCAGCCGCCGAACACGCTGGACACGGCGATCGCCAGCTCGCGGCCGTCGTCCACGGCCGGCGACTCGACGCTGCCCCGGCCGGACCCGGTGAACGCCCGCGGGTACGCGCCGGCGCCGTCGGCCGGTGGCAGCACCCGGCGTACCGCCGCCGCGACCGCGTCGGCGGACTCCCCCGCCCGCGGCAGCACGCCGACGACCTGCGCCGGCCCGGGCAGGCCGGCGGTGAACACGGCCGGCGTCGCGCCGGTCGGCCCGGTCGTGCCGGTGACCGTGCGGGTGCCGAGCCCGGGCAGCGCGATCCGCTCCCCCACCGCGCCCAGCCGCCGGTCGACGACCACGTCCGCCGGACCGGCCGGCGCCCGCCCGGCCACCAGCCGGTACGGCGCGAGCGCGGCCGCGGCCCACGGGTGCAGCTCGACCGGGACCGGCTCACCCGAGCGCAGCACCTGGGCCGGCACGGCGGCGTCGACCACCGTGGTCCGCACCTGTTGCAGCGCCGCGATCCGGTCCGGTAGCCCGGCCGGCAGCGGGCCGCGGGCGGCCAGCGGGGTGCCCTCGGTCTCCCGGTCCTCGCCCGAGCCTTGCACGACCTGCACGGAGGTCGTGGCGACCAGCACCGGCGCGGCCGCGTACCGGGCCACGGTGCCGTGATAGCGCACACCGGACTCCAGCAGCACGCCGCACGCAGTCACGATGACCACGGCGATCCACAGCGCCAGCGCGGTGGCGATCATCGCCGCCGGCCGCTGGGCGATCATGCGCAGGGCGATCCTCAGCACCGCACGCCTCCGGCCGCCACCAGCGGCCGGCCGAGCCGCTCGGCGATCGCCTCGGCCCCGGCCGGCGGCAGGTCGTCGGCGATCCGGCCGTCCGCCAGCAGCAGCACCCGGTCCGCGTACGAGGCGGCGACCGGGTCGTGGGTCACCATCACCACGGTGACGCCGTCCCGGTCGACCGCCTCCCGCAGCAGCCCGAGCACCTGCGCGGCGGTGCCGGAGTCGAGCGCGCCGGTCGGCTCGTCACAGAAGATCACCGCCGGCCGTACGGACAGGGCCCGGGCGATCGCCACCCGCTGCTGCTCGCCGCCGGACAGCTGCGCCGGCCGGTGCCGCAGCCTGCCCTCCAGCCCGACCCGGGCGACGACCTCGGCCAGCCGCCGGCGGTCCACCCTGCTGCCGGCCAGCCGGGACGGCAGCAGCACGTTCTCCCGTACGGTCAGCGCCGAGACCAGGTTGAAGGCCTGGAAGACGAAGCCGACCCTGGTCCGGCGCAGCTTGGTCAGCTGGGTCTCGGACAGCTCGGCGAGGTCGGCGCCGGCCAGCCGGACCGTGCCGGCGGTCGGCCGGTCGAGGCCGGCGGCGCACTGCAGCAGCGTGCTCTTGCCGGAGCCGGACCGCCCCATGACGGCGGTGAACGTGCCGGCCAGCAGGTCCAGGTCGACGCCGTCGAGGGCGCGGACGGCGGCCGGGCCGCGGCCGTAGGTGCGGTGGACGTCGCGGAGGGAAACGGCGGGTTCGGCGGGAAAGCTCACGCCTTCCGACGCTAGGCAGCGAGGGGGTCCCCGACGATGCGGCCAGCACCCGAGATCCGGGGTGGGCCAGCCCCACCCACGCCGCGGACAGCCCCACCCTGCCTCCGGCCGGCCCTATCCCGGCTCGGGCAGCGGCTGCCGGGGCAGCGCCAGCGCGGTCACCAGCATGAGCACCGCGATCACGGCGACGGCCACGAAGATGTGCCGCACGGCGCTGGTGAGCGCGACCGGGTCGACCTGGCCGCCGGCCCGCCCGACCACGGCGTTGGCCAGCGCGCCGAAGCCGGCGATGCCGAGCGAACTGCCGACCGAGCGCAGGAACAGGTTGTTCGCGGTCACCACGCCCCGCTCCCGCCAGCCGACGCTGGACTGGGCCGAGATCAGCGTCGGGCTCACGGTCAGGCCCATGCCGGCGCCGATCACCAGGCAGGTCGCGGCGACCTGCCAGACGCTGGTGTGCTCGCCGAACAGCAGCAGCAGCGCGGTGCCGACGACGGTGATCGAGGTGCCGATCAGCGCGCAGTTGCGGAAGCCGATGCGCAGGTAGACCTTGCCGGCCTGGGACGCGGAGATCGGCCAGCCCATCGACAGCGTGGCCAGTGCGAACCCGGCGACCACCGGCCCGCGCCCGAGCACCTCCTGCACGTACGTCGGCACGTACGAGGTGAGCCCGAGCACGATCGCGCCGACCCCGGCCGCGATGAGGCTGCTGGCGACCAGCAGCCGGCGGCGGAACACCCACAGCGGCAGCACCGGCTCGGTCGCGGTCCGCTCCACCATGCCGAAGCCGACCAGCAGCAGCGCGCCGGCCGAGAAGATCGCGATGCTCGGCGGTGAGTGCCAGGGCCAGGCCTGACCGCCCTCGAGCACGCCCAGGATGACCAGCGCCAGCCCGCCGGTGAGCAGGGTCGCGCCGCGGTAGTCGATGCGCGGCCTGCTGCGCTCGACCTGCTCGTGGAAGTTGCGGCCGAGCATGGCCGCGGCCAGCAGGCACAGCGGGATGTTGACGAAGAAGATCCACCGCCAGGACGCGTACTCCGACAGCAGGCCGCCGAGCGTCGGACCGACGACCGCGGCGATCCCCCAGACGCTGGCGATGTAGCCCTGGGCCTTGGCCCGCTCCGCGGTCGAGTAGATGTCGCCGACGATGGTGATCGCGACCGGGGCGATCGCGCCGGCGCCGAGTCCCTGCAAGGCCCGCGAGCCGATCAGGGCGCCCATGCTCCAGGCCGCGCCGCACAGCACCGAGCCGAGCAGGAACAGGCCGATCCCGAACAGGATCACCGGCTTGCGCCCGAACAGGTCGGCGAGCTTGCCGTACACCGGTACGGAGACCGCCTGGGCCAGCAGGTAGATCGAGAACAGCCACGGGAACTGGGCGAACCCGCCGATGTCGCGGACGATCGACGGCACCGCGGTGGCGATGATCGTCGAGTCGACCGCGATGAGGCCGGTGGCCAGCATGACCGCGCCGAGGATCGGCCCGCGCTCCGAGCGCAGGCCGACGCCGCCGCTCCTGGGCCGGCCGGGCGCCGGCCGGCTGGTCGCTTCGCCGGTCACGTCTCTCCCGCGCTACGCCGATGGGTCCATCCGGGGACAAGACCGCCCCGGCGGTGGTCATTCCGTCATTCCTAAGGTGAGCACGTGAGCGGTCTGTCGACGGGTGTGCTGGCGGCGCTGGCCGTGATCGGTCTGGTCGGCGGCATCGGCATCAGCGCGGTCGGCCCGGGCGGCGTGCTGCCCACGATCGGGCTGTTCGCGCTGACCCCGCTGTCGCCGGCGGCGGTGGCCGGCACCGCCATCGCGACGAACATCGGGGCCGGGGTGGCCGGCACGGTCGCCTTCGCCTCCTCCGGCCACCTGCGGGAACCGGCGACCCGCCGTACGGCGGTGCTGCTCGCGGCCGCCGCCGTGGTCGGCACGCCGCTCGGGGTGCTGGGCAACACGCACGTGTCGAAGCGGCTGTTCGGGGTGCTGCTCGGCGTGTTCGCGGTGGTGGTCGCGGTGCTGGTGTGGCAGCGCGGCCGGCGGGAGGCGACCGCCGGCGTGGCCCGCACCCGGCACCCCCGGACGGCCGTGGTCGTCACGGTCGGGGCCGGGGTGAGCGTGGTCAGCGGCCTGCTCGGGCTGGGCGGGCCGATGCTGAGCGTGCCGCTGCTGCTCGCGCTCGGGGTGGAGGTGCTGGCCGCGCTGGCCGCCGCGCAGGTGCAGTCGATCGTCATCGCCACCGTCGGCACCATCGGGTATGCGGTGCACGGCAGCGTGGACTGGGCGCTCGTCCTGCTGATCGGGCTGCCCGTGCTGGTCGGCGTGGTGGTCGGCTGGCGGATCGCCCGGGCGCTGCCGACCCGGACGCTGCGCACCGTCCTGGTCGTGGTCCTGCTGCTGCTGGCGCCGTACCTGGCCTTGCGGTGATCTTGTCCCGATCCGTCCCCGGTGCCCGGAAGGGTCCCGGACGGCGGCCGGGTGGGCTATCGTCCTCGCCGACCTGTCGAGGGAGTGCCGGTGGACGACGAATTCGGTCTGCTGCCCGGCCAGCAGGCAGCGCCCCCACCGCCGCGGCGGTCGCTGGGCCTCGTGCTCGCCGGTCTGGTCCTGGTCGCCCTGGTGGCGGTGGGCGGGGTGTTCTGGCTGGTCGCCTCGCTGGCCGACCGCGGCCGGACGGTCAACGCGGCCGGCACGCCGAGCCCGGCCGCGGTGACGAGTGCGGCACCGACCCCGACGCCGGAGGCCAGCACGCCGCCGGCCCCGACCGCGCCGCCGACGACGGCGGCGCCGGCCACGGCCGGCCCCGTGCGGGCGCCGGCCACGCTCGCCCCGACCCGGACCGTGCCGACGCAGCGGCCGGTGCCGACCACCCGCCCGGTGCCGCACCCGACCCTCGCCGTCCCGGTCGGCACGCTGGTGGCGGTGCCGGGTGTGGTCGGGCTGAAGGTGCAACAGGCCGGCACCGTGCTGCGGGCGGCCGGCTTCCGGGTCCAGGTGATCGGCGGCGTGCTCGACCCCGAGCGGGACGACCGGCGGATCGTCGCCCAGCGGCCCACCCCCGGGTCGGTGGTCCGCGCCGGCTCCACGGTGATCCTGGTCACCGACGGCACCTGAGCGCCGGCACGCCCGCTCAGAGCAGCGCGCGCCGGCGCAGCACGCCCGCCGCGGCAAGGCCGGGCAGGGCCGGCAGCCAGACCGAGACCAGCCGGGACAGCAGCGCCGCCGCGGTGGCCGCCGGCAGCGGCATCCCGGCCGCGGTCAGGCCGGCCACCAGCGCCGCCTCCACCGGGCCTATCCCGCCCGGCGCCGGCACCAGCGAGCCCGCGGTGGCCGCGCCCAGGTAGACCGCGGCCAGCGTGACCAGCGGCAGCGACCCGCCGGCCGCCGACACGCAGGCGGCGAAGGCCAGCACGTGGCACAGCGTGAGCGCGCCGGAGGCCAGCACGCCCAGCCCGACCTTGGCCGGGTTCTCCCGGGCGTGCCGCACCAGCGCGACCTGGCCGCGCCAGGTGGCGGCGATCCCGGCCCTGACCCGGCTGCTGCACCGGGCACCGATCAGGCCGACCAGCACCAGCCCGGCGACGATCGCGACGGCGACCAGCGTGGTCCGGCCGTCGGGGCGGGCGATCCCGGTGCCCGAGCCGGCGCCGAGCGCGGCCACCACCGCCGCGGTCGCGACCAGCTGCGCGGCCTGCCCGGCGGCGACCGTGGCGGCCGCGTCCGCGACCGAGGCACCGGAGCGGTGCAGGTAGCGGCCGATGACCGCGGGCATCCCGGCCGCCGACGGCACCAGCAGCCGCAGCCCGCCGACGGCGAGCTGGGCCAGCACGGTGGTGGACAGCCGCAGCGGCAGCGGGGAGAACCCGGTCACCGTGTAGGCGGCGGCCACCAGCGACAGCGCGAACCAGCCCATCCCGACAGCCAGCATGGTCGGGTCCACGGCCGCGAACGCCGCCCCGAGCTCGGCGTCGCGCAGCTGCAGCGCCAGCATGGCCAGCGCAGCGGCGAGCACGACGGCGCCGGCCAGCCGGCCGACGTGACGCGGCTGGATCCGGCGCGCCGGGCGAGCCGGAACCGTCCGCGGGGCCGGCTCGATCGAGCTGGCCGGCGGGACCCGGACCGGTGCGGGCGCGAGGAGGACCATGCTTCGTACGATCGCGATCCGGCCGCTGCGATACATCGGGGACCGCCCCCGAACCGGGTAGGGGTTCCCCCGGAACGCCCCGCGGCGGCCAGCATCAGCCCAGCGGGTGGGGCTAGCCCTACTCCGTCAGCAGCAGGGAACAGCGACCTCGTGATCGAGCAGCAAGTAGGCTTCGTCCTCGCCGCCGTGGCCGTCGTCGTGGCCGGCTCGCTGCTGGCGCGCCGGTTCAACGTGCCGGTGCCGGTCGTGCTGGTGCTCGCCGGTCTCGGGTATGCGCTGCTGCCCGGCCGCAACGTCGGGCTCGACCCCGATGTGGTGTTCTTCGTGGTGATCCCGCCGCTGCTCTACGCGGCGGCGATCGAGGCCAGCCTGGTCGACATCAGGGCCAACCGCCGGCCGATCGCCTCGCTGTCGGTCGGGCTGGTGCTGGCTACGGCATTCGCCGTGGGCGGGGTGCTGGAAGCGGTGGTGCCGGTGGTCCCGGTCGCGGTCGCGCTGGCGCTGGGGGCGGCGGTGGCGCCACCGGACCCGATCGCCGCGCTCGCGGTGGCCCGCCGGGCCGGGCTGCCGCCGCGGCTGCTCACGCTGGTCGAGGGCGAGGGGCTGCTCAACGACGCCACGGCGCTGACGATGTACCAGGTCGCGGTGGCCGCGGCGACCGGTGCCGGGTTCTCCCTGCTGCACACCTCCGGCCAGTTCGCGCTGGCCGCGCTGGGCGGCGTCGCGACCGGGCTGGCCGTCGCCTGGCTGGCCCGGCAGCTCTACCGGCGGCTGGACGACCCGCTGCTGGAGACCGCGATGTCGCTGGCCACGCCGTTCGGGGCATACCTGCTCGCCGCCCAGATCGGCGCCTCCGGGGTGCTCGCGGTCGTCGTCGCCGGCCTGTGGATCAGCTACTCCTCGCCGACGGTCATCTCGGCGGCCACCCGGCTGCAGGCGCTGAGCGTCTGGCGGCTGATCGCGCTGCTGCTGGAGGGCCTGGTCTTCCTGCTCATCGGCCAGCAGGTGCCGGTCGTGCTCGGCGGGCTGGACGACGTCGACCCGACCCACACCGTGCTGGCCTGCGTGCTCACCCTGGCCGCCGTGCTGCTGGTCCGGCCGATCTGGCTCTACCTGATGGTGCACCTGCCCGGCCGGCTGCTCGGCGAGAACTCGCCCACCCTCGGCGGCCGGGAGCTGGTCGCGCTGAGCTGGGCCGGCACTCGCGGGGTGATCACGCTGGCGGCGGCGTTCGCGCTGCCGTTGACCGTCGACGGCGGCGAGCCGCTGCCGGGCCGGGAGCTGCTGCTGCTCTGCGCGTACCTGGTCGTGCTGGTGACGCTGGTCGGGCAGGGGCTGACGTTCGGGCCGGTGCTGCGGCTGCTCGGGCTGCGCGACGACCGGTCCGGCCGGTTGCGGGCCCGCGGCGAGGCCAGGGTGGCGGCGACCGAGGCGGCGCTGCGGCAGCTCGACGACATGGCCGACGACGGCTTCGACGCCGACGTGGTGGAGCGGGTACGGGAGGACTCGGAGCGGCGGCTGCGCCGGCGCAAGGAGCGGCTGCGGCTGCTGGACCGGACCGACGTCGGCGAGGAAGACGGCGTCCGCCCGGCGGCGGAGGTGGCCGAGCTGCGCCGGGCCCTGCTCGAGGCGGAACGGCGCGAGCTGCTGCGCCGGCGGGACTCCGGCCAGCTGCGCGACGCCGACCTGCGCAGCCTGCAGCGGGAGCTGGACCACGAGGAACGGCTGCTGACCCGCGACCCGCCGGCCTAGCCGGGATCAGCCGGGATCAGCCGGGATCAGCCGGGATCAGCCGGGTTCGATGCGGACCAGCTCCCAGGACCGTGGGCGCTCGGCCCGGGTGGAGGCACAGGTCAGCCGCACCGGCGGGGCCAGCCCGGCCCGGACGGTGACCAGCAGCGTTGCCGGCGGACGGGCCAGCCGGACCCGCCAGGCGTGCTCGGAGAGGCGGGCCATGCCCAGCGGGCGCAGCGCGTCCACCGCATGCTCGGCCAGCTCCAGCCGGGCGTAGTGCTGGGCGGCCTGGGCCGGCGGGGCGAACGCCGACCGGCCGCGCAGCAGGTCCGGACGCACCTCGCCGCGCTCGTACGCGGTCGCGACGTCCACCGCGGTGCCGGTGCTGACGTGCGCGTAGAAGAAGCCGTGCGGCAGCGCGACCAGGTTCGCGGCGAACCGGTCGCCGCCGACGTGCGAGCACTCCCACACCGCGCCGGGCCGGGCCGCGGCCAGTGCCTCGGCGACCGGCCTGCCCCGGATCGCGCAGCACGGGTCGTGCCGGCCGTGCGCGCAGACCAGGTAGAGCGGGCCGCCCGGCTCCCCCGCGGCCGCGCCGACCGGCAGGTCGAGCAGCTCGGCCGGGTCGGTCCAGCGACCCCAGCCGACCCGCTCCCGGCCGGCCCGGGAGTCGACCACGGCCCAGGCCTTGCCGGCCGGCGCGGCGGATCGGCCCGGCCGGCGGATCAGCACCACGCGGATGCCGGCCCCGTGCTCCCAGCGGCGGATCAGCTCGGTGCCGACCGCGCGGTCCAGCGCCGAGTCGAGCAGCGCGCCCGGACCCCAGCCGCCGGGCTGCTCGATCAGCAGCCAGCGCGGGATCGGCGACGCGGTACCGAACCGGACGTCGCCGCGTCGCTCGGCCGCCGGAGCGCACCGGTCCGGCACCCCGGCCCGGCCGGCCACCAGCCGCTCCAGCGGATCGCCCGCCCGCAGCGGCCCGCCGGGCCCGGCCGTCATGCCTCCGCCGGCACCACGATCGACTCGCGCAGCAGCCGGGCGACCAGCGTGCGCCCGTCGGCCGGATCCAGCCCGGGCAGCTGGCCGGCCGGCCGCACCTGTCCGGACAGCAGCGCGCGGAGCGCGTCCGCGGTCGCGGCCGGCAGGGTGAGCGTGCGGTCGGGCAGCTCCAGCACGACCGACTCGCCGTCGGCCGGCCGCAGCCGGTGCCGCAGCCCGGCGCGGACCCGCACCGCGGTCGCGCCGGTCACCGACCGGGCGGCCGCGGCCTGGGCCAGCGGCCCGACCGGCTCCGGCCGGGTCTGTCTCCACACGCGACGGTGCAGCCGGTCGGCGACCTGTGCCGGGTCGGCCTTGCCGAGCCAGCCGGCCAGTGCCTCGACGGTCGCGGCCAGGTCGGCGCCGATCGCGTCCGGGTCGGCCACGTCGACGCCGAGCGGCAGCGAGGTGCGCAGCTCCGGCTCCTCGGCGGCCAGCGCGACCAGCGCCTCGACCAGCGCGTACCGCGTCACCGAGTGGATGCCGACGGTCAGGTGCACGGACACGTCGCCGAGTGCCTCGGCCGCATGCAGCCAGCCGCGGGGCAGGTAGAGCGCGTCACCCGGGCGGAGCACCGTGTCGACCGCCGGCTCGCCCTGGGCCTGCCGCTGGACCGCCGGGCGGTAGCGGGTCCACTCCTGGTCCCGCAGCGGCGCCGGGTGCACCGGCTCGTGGATGGTCCACCGCTTCTCCCCCGCCACCTGCAGCACGAACACGTCGTGCACGTCGAAGTGGGCCGAGAATCCCTTGTTCTGCGGGGGTGTCACGTACGCGTTGATCTGCACCGGGTGCCCGAGCTCGACCCCGAGCCGGCCGCCGAACCGGACCAGCGGCGGCCAGGTCCGGTGCAGTCCCTGCAGCACCAGCGTCGAGCCGTCGACGAACAGCTCGGCCAGCCGGTCGTCGGCGACCTGGTCGGCGATCTCGGCACCGGCGCCGCCGCCGCGGGTGAACCGCGCCGGCTCGACGACCTTGCCGTCCTTGGCCACCCGCAGGAACGGGGTACGCAGGCCGCGGGTCGAGGTCAGCTCGTCCACCGCGGCCAGGCTGAACAGGTCACCGAAGTCACCGGCGCCCGAGGTGAGCAGCGGCCGGGTCGCCCAGTACGACGCCGCGAACTCGGCCGGGTCGACGCCGATGCAACGGCGCAGCGCCGGGCGGTCCTGTGCGGACCCGCCCGGCGCCGCCGCGATCTGCTCCGCGCTCAGGAGGAACCCCCGCTCGCCCCGCGGTCGGCCCCGCCATCGGCCCCGCCGTCGGCGTCCATGCCGCCGGCGCCGCCGTCGGCACCGCCGTCCCGCATGCCGGCGACCCCGTCGGCCGCGCCCGAGTCGGCCGGGCCCTCGGCCCCGCTGTCGGCACCACCGTCGGCACCGCCGTCCGCGCCGCCGTCGTGCATGCCGGCGGTCCCGTCGGCCGCGCCCGAGTCGGCCGGGCCACCGGCACCGGAGTCCGCTCCGCCGTCGGCACCGCCGTCGGCACCGCCGTCGGCGCCGCCGTCGTGGACGCCGGGCGTGCCGGATGCGCCCCCGTCCGCCGGACCCTCGCCACCCGGTCCGGACGTCATCATGTCGTCGTCGTCCAACGCCATCGGCGCAGCCTCCCTCGTCGAGTCTGGATGCGGGCCACCGCCGGCCCGCGCCGACCCTAGGCCTGCCCTCGGGGGGCCACAACTAATCGGACGGATCCGGCCTGGCGAGAACCCGCACTAGGGTCGTCGGGCAACGGCGCCGGCGGTCCCGGCGGCCGTCCCGACGAGGCGTGGGCGGAGCGTGGTGTGGCCGGACGGGTGCTGCTGGTGGCGCTCGGCGCTGTGGGCGCGCTGCTCGGGCTCTCCCTCGCGGCGACCGGCGTCGTCCTGCTGCTGGTCACCGGCCGGGACACCACCTTCGGCGGCGCCGAGTCCGCTCTGTCCACCGACCGGTATGCGCTGGTGACCCAGGCGGCCGGGCTCGGCGGTGGCGGGCTCGACGCGACCGTCCGGATCCGGGTCCGCTCCGACCGGGGCGGCCCGGTGTTCGTCGGCGTCGCGCCGGCCGCGGATGTCGACCGCTACCTCGCCGGCACCGCCTACGACGAGCTGGTCGAGGTCCGGCTGTCGCCGCTGCGGGCCACGCTGGTGCCGAGCGACGGCACCGGGGCGCCGGCTCCACCGGCCGACGGTCCCAGGTGGACGGTCAGCGCGTCCGGCGCCCGCGAGCAGACCATCGACGTGCCGGTCCGCGACGGCGGCCAGCGGCTGGTGATCATGAACGCGGACGCGGGCGCCGGGGTGGACGTGACCGCCGCGCTGTCGGTGCGCGCGCCGTTCCTGCGCCGGCTCGGGCTCGGGCTGCTGATCGCCGGCGCGCTCGTCGCCCCGGTCGGCGGCCTGCTGCTGGCCGCGGGAGTGCGCCGGGTGCTGCGCGACCGCCCGCCCGCCATCGCGTCCGGGTAGATTCAGCCCGTGCGAGTTTCGCGGGGCTTCGCCGGGCGGCGCCGGATCGCCGAGCCCGGCCGCCTTCCCCCAGGGCAGTACGACGTGGGCGCAGACTGGCCGGTCCTCACGGCCGAGCTGACCCCGCGGGTCGACCTCGACTCGTGGACGATCACCGTCCACGGCCGGGTCGAGACGCCGCTGACGTGGACCTGGAAGGAGGTCCAGCAGCTGCCCGGCTCGGTCTACCGCGGCGACATCCACTGCGTGACCACCTGGTCGAAGCTGGACACGTCATTCACCGGGATCTCGGTGGACACGCTGCTGGAGGCGGTCCGGCCGCGGCCGGAGGCGACGTTCGCGGTGGCCACCAGCACGACCGGCTACACGACCAACCTGCCGATCGACGACATCACCGGCGGCAAGGCCTGGATCGTCTGGGAGCACGAGGGGCGGCCGCTGCCGATCGAGCACGGCGGCCCGGTGCGGATGATCGTTCCGCACCTGTACTTCTGGAAGAGCGCCAAGTGGATCGAGTCGATCACGCTGCTCGACCACGACGAGCCGGGCTTCTGGGAGGTACGCGGCTACCACGACCGCGGCGACCCATGGCGTGAGCAGCGGTACCAGGGTGACTGAACCGCTGGTCGGCGGCGACGTCGAACCCGCGCCGCCGCCCGGGCCCTGGCAGTGGGCGACGGTGGAGGCGATCCGGCCGGAGAACGCCCACGTCGTCACGCTGCGGCTGAAGGTGCCGGAGTGGCGCGCGCACCTGCCGGGCCAGCACTACGTGGTCCGGCTGACCGCCGAGGACGGCTACCGCGCCAGCCGGTCATACTCGGTCAGCTCGCCGCCGGAGGACACCGGCGTGGTCGAGCTGACCGTCGACCGGCTGCCCGACGGCGAGGTCTCGCCGTACCTGACCGAGGACCTCGTCCCCGGCGACGAGGTCGAGCTGCGCGGCCCGATCGGCGGCTACTTCGCCTGGCGCGGGGAGAGCCCGCTGCTGCTGGTGGCCGGCGGGTCCGGGGTGGCGCCGGTGATGGCGATGCTGCGCTCCCGCCGGCTGTCCCGGCCGGACGTGCCGGCGCGGCTGCTGTTCTCGGTCCGCGCGCCGGCGGAGCTGATCTTCGCCGACGAGCTCGGCGAGGAGACCGCGGTGGTCTACACCCGCCGCACGCCGGACGGGTATCCGCGCCCGGCCGGCCGGATCACCGCCGCGGACATCGCGGCGGTCGCCTTCGACGGCGGCGCGGCGTACGCGTGCGGCTCGTCCGGGTTCGTGGAGACCGCGGCGGCGCTGCTCGCCGGCGCCGGCTACGACCGGTCCCGGATCCGGCTGGAGCGCTACGGCCCGTCCTCCCCCCGCTGCCAGTAGGCCCGCAGCGGGCGGCACAGCCCGGTCCGGGATCCTGGCCCGGTGGACAACCGGACGACCGAGGTGCAACCGCGGCCACTCGCCCTGCCCGACGCGTTCGCGGCGGTCATCGTGTTCGTCGCCGCGGCTGCCGTGCTCGTGCTGGAGACGCTGGCGCTGCGGCTGATCGCCCCGTACGTCGGGGTGACGCTGCAGACCAACACCGCCGTGATCGGCGCCGCGCTGCTGGCGATCGCGGCCGGCGCGTGGTCCGGCGGGCGGGCGGCCGACCGGGTCGCCGACCCGCTGCGGCTGATCGGGCCGATGTTGCTGGCCGGCGCCGCGCTGACGCTGCTCACCCTGCCGGCGGTCCGGTACGTCGGCCAGGCGACCAAGGACACCGGCGACGCCTCGGCGACGCTGCTGCTGGCGATGGCCGCGGTGATCCTGCCGGCCGGGCTGCTGTCCGCGGTTGCGCCGGTGGTGGCCAAGCTGCAGCTGCGCGACCTGCACGAGACCGGCACGATCGTCGGCAAGCTGTCCGGGATCGGCACGCTCGGCGGCATCGTGGCCACCTTCGCCACCGGCTTCGTGCTGGTCGCCGCGTTCGCCACCAGCACGATCCTCATCGCCACCGCCGTCGTCGTGTCGGTCGTCGGCGCGCTCGTGCTCGGCTACGAGCGGCAGCGCACCGGCCGCTGGGGCGGCGGCGCCGGTCGGCTGCCGGGCGCCGCGGCCGCGCTGCTGCCGGTCGCGCTGCTGCTGGTCGTCGTCGCGCCGAACCCGTGCCAGAAGGAGACCGAGTACCACTGCGCGCGGGTGGTCGCCGACCCGGACCGCCCCGGCGGCCGGACGCTGGAGCTGGACACGCTGCGGCACTCGTACGTCGACCTGACCGACCCGGAGTACCTGGAGTTCGACTACACCAAGGCGATCGCCTCGGTCGCCGACGCCGTCCGGCCGGCCGGCGCCCCGATGCAGGCGCTGCACATCGGCGGCGGCGGGTTCACGCTGCCGCGCTACCTGGCGGCGACCCGGCCGGGCACCCGCAGCACCGTGCTGGAGATCGACGGCGGCGTGGTCGCGCTCGGCCGGCAGGAGCTCGGCGTCGACGCGATCCCCGGGCTGGCCGTCCGGGTCGGCGATGCCCGCACCGGGCTGCGGGAGCAGCCGCGCGGCCGGTTCGACCTGGTCGTCGGCGACGCGTTCGGCGGGCTGGCGGTGCCCTGGCACCTGACCACCCGGGAGGTGGCCGAGCAGGTGCGAGACGTGCTCACCGGCGACGGCGGGTACGCGGTGAACGTCATCGACTACCCGCCGGACCGGTTCGCCCGGGCCGAGGTGGCGACGCTGCGGTCGGTGTTCGGGCACGTGGTGCTGCTGGGCGCGCCGGTCACGGTGGCCGGCGAGGGCGGCGGCAACCACATCCTGGTCGCGTCCCGGCGGCCGCTGCCGCTGGCCGGCATCCGGGACCGGCTGGCCGGGCGCACCCCATGGGTCGTCGCCGACGAGCGGGCCACCGCCGCGTTCGCCGGCCGGGCGCAGGTCCTCACCGACGCGCACGCCCCGGTGGACCAGCTGATCACCACCTTCAGCCGGTGAGTCAGCCGGTACGGGAGATGTCCACCTCGTCCAGCTCGGCCGGGTCGGCGAGGCGCAGCTTGCGCCGGGCCCGCTGGTAGAACGTGGTCGAGCCGAGCCGGACCACCCGGCCGGCGCGGGCGCACAGGAACACCCGCACGGTCTGCCCCGGCTCGACCGAGCCGGCCAGCAGGCCGTCGACCTCGACCGCGAGCCGGCCGCTGGTCGGCAGCAGGTCGAGCCCGACCGGCTCGCCGGCGGACAGGAAGATCGCCCGGTTGAACACCGAGTGCGGTGCCACCGGGATCACCAGCAACCCTTCCGCGCGGGGCGAGACGATCGGCCCGCCGGCGGAGAAGCTGTACGCGGTCGACCCGGTCGGGGTGGCGACCACGATCGCGTCGGCCGCGTACCGGACGAACGGCTGGCCCTCGACCTTCACCTCGACCGCGGCGACCGGCTGGCCGGGGTGTCGGACCACGGCGACGTCGTTGAACGCGTAGGCGGTGGCGCCGTCGAACTCGACCTGCACCGCGACCCGGCTCTCCACGGTCAGCTGGCCGGCGTCGATCTCGGCCAGCGCGTCGGGCAGCTCGGGCACGTCGATCTCGGCCAGGAAGCCGAGCCGGCCGAGGTTGACCCCGAGCACCGGCACGCCGGTCGGCTGGGACAGCCGCAGCGCCCGCAGCATCGTCCCGTCGCCGCCCAGGCTGATCAGCAGGTCCAGTCCGGACAGCTCGTCCGGCTCGACCTCCTGGATGTCGCACCCGATCCGGTCGACCTCGCCCGGCAGCCCGACCAGGCTCGCGTCGTGCCGGTAGGCCCACTCCATGATGGCCTGGACCGCCTCGCGCGAGTCGCGGCGCGGGTGCAGCACCAGGCCGATCCGCTTGGACGAATGCATGGGGCCAAGGTACTCAGGGCTTCGCCTACAGGCCGCTATCCCGCTTGCGGCGGGCGTTCCAGTCGCGCATCCGCTGCGGGTAGCCGACCACGGCCGCCTCGTAGACCGGCAGCCGCAGCTCCCGGGCCAGCTTGCCGATGTTGGCCGGCGAGCCGACCCGCCGGCGGGTCCACTCCCCGTCCGCGGCGACGGCGACCGCGGTCGTGTCGGTCGCGGTCGTCTCGGGCTCGACGTAGAACTCGACGCCCGGCCGCGTGGTGGCGAACTGGCGGAGGTGGGCGAGGTCCTCCTTGGTCCCCTCCCGGTCGAGGAGGGTCCGGACACCGCCCGCACCGGCGTCGCCGCGTCGTGGCCGGCCGCGCCGGCTGAACAGACCCATGCGACCAGCCTGCCGTACCACGCTGATAAATTCCTGTGAATCCACCGGGACCGTGGGTAGGGCCCACTTCATGAGCGCACGCATCGCCATGATCGGCGCCGGTGCGGTGGCCGCCCGGCACGTGCGGGTGCTGACCGGTCTCGGCGCCCGGGTGGTCGGGGTGGCCGACCCGGTGCCGGAGGCGGCCCGGCAGCTGGCCGCCGACTGCGGCGCGACGCCCTACCCCGACGCGGACGCCCTGCTCGACGCCGAGACCGTGGACGCCGCGTACGTCTGCGTGCCGCCGTTCGCGCACGGCGCGCCGGAGCGGGCGGTGCTGGGCCGCCGGCTGCCGCTGTTCGTGGAGAAGCCGCTGGCCGCCGACCTGGCCACCGCGGTCCAGCTGGCCCCGCTGGTGCGGGCCGCGGGCGTGGTCACCGGCACCGGCTACCACTGGCGCTGCCTGGACACCGTGCAGAAGGCCGCCGAGCTGCTGGCCGCCTCGCCGGCCCGGCTGGTCGCCGGGGCCTGGCTGGACAAGGTCCCGCCGCCGCCCTGGTGGCCGCGGCGGGACCGGTCCGGCGGCCAGCTGGTCGAGCAGCTGACCCACGTCCTCGACCTGGCCAGGGTGCTGGTCGGTGAGGTCGACGCGGTCTGGGGCGCCGGCTCCCGGGCGCCGGACTCCCCCGGCGACGTCGACGACGCCAGCGCGATCGCGGCCCGGTTCGCCTCCGGTGCGGTCGGCACGTTCACGGCGAGCTCGCTGCTGCCGGCCAAGCGCCGGGCCTCGCTGGAGACCGTGTCGGCCGACGGGCTGCGGCTGGAGCTGTCCGAACAGGAGCTGGTCGTCGAGCGACCCGGCGCCGAGCCCGAGGTGCTCACCCCGGCGGTGGACGGGCACGAGGCGGTCGACCGCGAGTTCCTGGAGGCGGTCGCGGGCGAGCGGACCTCGACCAGGGCGCCGTACGAGCAGGCCTTGGCGACCCACCGGCTCGGGCTGGCGATGACCGCGGCCGCGGACACCGGCGAGCTGGTCCGGCCGTGACGCTGCGGCTGGTGCTGCCCGGTCCCGGCCGGGCCGAGCTGGTCGAGCAGCCGGACGGCGAGCTACCCGACGGCGGCGTCCGGATCGCCACCGCGTTCACCGGGCTGTCCGCCGGCACCGAGCTGTCCTGGTACAAGGGCACGAACCCGTTCCTGGGCCGGCACTTCGACGCCGAGCTCGGCGTGTTCGCACCCGGCGAGCCGGCCAGCCCCTACCCGGTGACCCGGCTCGGCTACATGGAGACCGGGACCGTCGTGGAGAGCCGGACCGCGGCGCTGCCGGTCGGCACCCGGGTCGCAGCGCCGTACGGGCACGCCACCGGGTACGTCGCCGACCCGGCCGGCGAGCACGTCGTCCCGCTGCCCGACGACCTCGACCCGGTCCTCGGCGTCTACGTCGCGCACATGGGGCCGATCTGCGCGAACGGCGTGCTGCACGCGGCCGCGGACGCGGTCGGCGGGCCGGTGCGGTCGCTCGCCGACGGGGTCGCCGGCCGGCGGGTGCTTGTCGTCGGCGCCGGCGTCGTGGGGCTGCTGACCGGGCTGCTGGCCCGGCACCACGGCGCGGCCGAGGTCGTCGTGGTCGACGCGACCGCGGGCCGGCTGGCGGTCGCCGAGGCGCTCGGGCTGACCGCGCTGCCGCTCACCGACGACGTGCCGACCGTCCTCAAGCGACGGTGGCGACACGGTCCCGCCGACCACGGCGCGGACGTGGCGTTCCAGTGCCGCGGGCAGCCGGCGGCGCTGGCGCTCGCGCTGGCCGCCGTCCGTCCACAGGCGACGGTCGTCGATCTCGCGTTCTACCAGGGCGGTGCGGACGCGGTGCGGCTGGGCGAGGAGTTCCACCACAACGGGCTCTCGCTGCGCTGCGCGCAGATCGGTCGGGTGCCGCGCGGGCAGGGACACCTGTGGGACCGGGCCCGGCTGTCGGCCGAGACGATCGACCTGCTGCGGGCGCACGGTCGCGCGGTCGCCGACCACCTGGTCACCGACCGGCTCCCGCTGGCCGGGGCGCCCGCGCTGCTGGCCGACCTCGCCGCCCGTCGCCGCCACGTCCTCCAGGCCGTCTTCACCCCCTGACCAGGCCGCCGGGCAGGCCCCGGCCGGGTCAGCCCGCCGCGGCGGTGGAAAGGGTGGGGTGGCGGCTCGGTCGGCGGCCGGCCAGGCCGAGCACACGCCGGTAGAACGTCTCGTACCGGGCCGCCATCGCCGCCGGCGAGAACCGCCGCTCGGCGACCGCGCGGCAGGCCTGCCGATCCAGCTCGTCCACCCGCTGCAGGTAGCCGGCGAACTCGTCGTCGTCGTCGGCCAGCCAGCCGGTCACCCCGTGGTCGACCAGCTCGGGCAGCACCCCGCGCCGCATCGCCACCACCGGCACGCCGGCGGACAGCGCCTCCACCACCGCGGTGCCGCCCGGCTCGTCCCAGCGCAGCGGGAACACCACCGCCCGCGCGGTGCGCAGCAGCTCGGACTTGGCCGCCCCGCCGACCGAGCCGATCCAGCGCACCGGTCCGCCGAGGTGCGGCTCCACCTCGGACCGGAAGTAGCCCACGTCCGGCAGCGACGGCGCCGCCGCGAGCTCGTCCGGTCCCGCGCAGCCGGCGACCGGCCCGGCCAGCACCAACTCGAGATCGAGCCGGCGGGCCACCCGGGCGGCCAGGTCGTACCCCTTGACCGGGGTGAGCCGGCCGAGCCCGAGCAGGTGCCCGGCCGGCGGCGCCGGCGGCCCGGCCGGCATCGGGGTGGCCAGCGGGATCGCCCCCAGCGCCTGCCGGCGCAGCGTCGGGTGCGCCCGGGCCAGCTGGGAACCGGACACGCCGGCGAAGAACACCCGCCCGCGCCCGTCGAACCGGGAGTAGAAGTCCGGGTGCTTGGCCAGGTCCCAGTGCAGCGTCTGCAGCACCGGTGGGACCGCGTCGCCGGCCGCCGCGTACAGCGCCGGGCCGACCACCTCGAGGTGGTCGTGCACCAGGTCGACGTCGCCGACCGCCAGCCGGTCGAGCACGCCGGCCATGTGCGCGTGCGCGATCCCCATCATCGCGTTGTACGGGCCGGTGATGTCCGCGAACTGCCCGTGCGAGAACACGCTGAGCACCTCGTCGGCCTCGACCGTGCTGTCCCCGACGGTGGCCAGGACGACCCGGTGGCCGCGGGCGCGCAGCTCTGGGACCAGCGTGGCGACGACGTTCTCGATGCCGCCGTAGTCGGGCGGCGGCACCGGCAGCCACGGGCCGGCGTTGACGAACACGGTCAGCGCGGCGGCAGGCACCTGCCGTAACCCCCTTCGTCGCGACACCGCACGGCGCTGAACGGTGCGGGGAACCCCTACCCGATTGCCGGAAACCTAAGTCGGTCGGGTGAACGCCGGGTGGCGTGATCGCGGCCTGTCCGGGTAGGCACCGGCCGTGCGGGTGGTGGTGGTCGGAGCGAGCGGCAACGTCGGTACGGCGGTCCTTCGGCGGCTGCTCGACGAGCCGGCCGTTGACCGCGTCGTCGGCGTGGCCCGCCGGCCGCCGACCGGGGCCGGCGCCCCGTACGACCTGGTGAGCTGGACGGCCGTGGACGTGGCCGGGCCGGGCGCGCGGGAGCGGCTGGCCGAGGTGATGGCCGGCGCGGACGCGGTGGTCTCGCTGGCCTGGCGGCTGCAGCCGAGCTGGGACATCGCGGCGCTGGAGCGGGTCAACGTCGCCGGGACGCGGGCGGTGGTCGAGGCGACGCTGGCCGCCGGCGTGCCGCAGCTGGTCTACTCCTCCTCGATCGGCACGTACGCGCCGTCGCCGGGCGACCAGCCGCGGGACGAGAGCTGGCCGGCGACCGGGATCGCCACCTCGACGTACAGCCGGCAGAAGGCGGCGGTGGAGCAGTTCCTGGACGGCATCGACGCCGGCCGGCTGGCCGTCCTGCGGGTCCGGCCGGCGATCGTGCTGCAACCGGCGGCGGCCGGCGAGATCGCCCGGTTCTTCCTCGGTCCGCTCGTCCCGGTGTCGCTGCTGCGGCCGGCGCTGCTGCCGGTGCTGCCGTGGCCGCACGGGCTGCGCGGGCAGATCGTGCACGCCGACGACCTCGCCGACGCGCTGGTCCGCGGCCTGCTGGCGAAGGCGACCGGCGGTCTCAACGTGGCGACGGAGCCGCTGCTGACCCGGCCGCTGGTGGCCGACCTGCTGCACGCCAGGGGCGTCGACGTGCCGGCGCGGCTGCCGCGGGCGCTGGTGTCCGGGACCTGGCGGCTGCACCTGCAACCCACCGACGCGGGCTGGCTGGACATGGCGATGAACGCGCCGGTGCTCGACACCGGCAAGGCCAGGGCGCTCGGCTGGGCGCCCCGGCACCCGACCGGCGAGGTGCTGCGGGAGTTCCTGGCCGCGCTGGCCGACGGCACCGGCAACCGCAGCCCCGTGCTGGTCCCGCGCACCCCGCTGTCCGGGCGGCGTGTCACGACCTGATCCCGCTGGGGGATCTCCCAGGGGCGGTCGACCGCGGTCGACCGGCGGTCGGCCGCCCCGCCCACTCTCAGTCGGTGAGCCCGAGCCGGTCGCACAGCAGCAGGAACGCCTCCGCGAACGGCGAGTGCTCGGTGCGCCGGCCCACCTCGGCCCAGTCGACCTGCTCGCGCAGCGCGCGGACCATCGGCAGCGCGCTCCCGAAGTCGGCGTAGTGGTCGCGGAACGTGAGCAGCTTGGTGACCACCAGGTCGGTCGCTGCCAGCACCGGCATCTGCACCGAGCCGACCTCGATGGTCTCCACCCGGTCGAGAATCTGCTCGCTGACCGGCTCCCCGGACAGCCGGAAGATCAGGTCGACCAGGTTGCCCCGGTCGTACAGCTTGGCCAGCCAGTCCTCGGGCGAGCCGGCTTCCTCGGTGAACCCGGCCGCGGTGAGCGCGTCGATCGCCCGCGGCACGTCCCGGTCCAGCAGCGCGAAGTCGGCGTCGTGCTCGGACCGCGGCCCGCCGCGCGCGTACACGGCCCAGCCGCCGCACAGCGCGAACCGCAGGTCGGCGCGCTTCAGCTCGACCGCCGCCCTCTTCACCGTCTCCAGCAGGTCGGCGTCGACCGCGTGCTCGGCCGCGCCGGCCACCTGGTCCGGAGTTGCGCTCACGTCCCGGTCCGGTACCCGGCCGGGCACGCGCGCAACCCGACCGTTTGCCACCGGCACCGTCGGGCAGGTGGCAAGCAACGACCCCGAACCGGAGGGCAGCACCCATGAGCACGGTCGAGAAGTCGATCGAGGTCGGCGTCCCGGTGCGCAGCGCGTACGACCAGTGGACGCAGTTCGAGACGTTCCCCCAGTTCATGGACGGCGTCGAGCGGGTCGACCAGACCTCGCCGACCACCATGCACTGGGTGACCTCGATCGGCGGGGTGCGCCGCGAGTTCGACGCCGAGATCACCGACCAGCGCCCGGACGAGCGGATCGCCTGGACGTCGGTGACCGGGCCGAAGCAGGCCGGGCTGGTCACCTTCCACCCGGTCGACGCGACCACCTGCCGGGTCATGCTGCAGCTGGACATCCTGCCGGAGGGCGTGCTGGAGACCGTCGGCGACAAGCTCGGCGTCGTCGGTCACCGCATCGCCGGCGACCTCGAGCGGTTCAAGGCGTTCATCGAGTCCCGCGGCACCGCGGAAGGCGGCTGGCGCGGCACCGTCGACCGACCCACGGTCTGATCCCTCAGGAGCGCTGGCGGGCGCCGTCGCGGAGCGGGGCCGGGTCGACCTCCCGCTCCCCGCAACCGCCGCAGGTACCCGGCCTCCATCCCGATCGGTACCCCGATCATGGGTTTGCCCGCACCGTTGTCCGACCTGCATCCGCAGCAGCAGCGCACCGGCCTCGTACACGCCGCCGCCAACGCCGTGTCCATCGGACTCCAGTTCGCCTCCTGGCAGGCCCGGCGGCGCGGCCGGCAGACCCGCGGTGCCGTCCTCAGCCTGGCCGCGCTCGGCGTCGGCAGCGCCGCCGCGTACCTCGGCGGGCACCTGGCCTACCGGCAGGGCGCGATGGTCAACCACGCCGAGGAGGCCCTGCACATCCTGCCCGAGCGGTGGACGCCGGTGGGCCGGCTGGACGACCTGCCCGACGGCCGGCCGACCCGCCGCACGCTCGGCGACGTACCGGTCTTCGTGCTGCGCCGCGGCCGGCAGGTCGACGTGCTCTACGATCTGTCCTCACACCTGTCCGGTCCGCTGTCCGAGGGCGAGCTGTCCGGCGCCGGCGACGCGATGTGCATCACCTGCCCATGGCACGGGAGCACCTTCCGGCTCCGGGACGGGCAGGTGCAGCGGGGCCCGACGACATACCCGCAGCCGGTGCTGCAGGTCAGGGTCGACCCCGATGGTTCCGTGCAGGCCCGACTGAGGGAAGACGACTGACCATGGAACGCGGAAGCAACAAGCACTCGCCCCGCCTCGACGACGAGATGGAGCACGAGGTCGACGGGATGATGACGGCCGAGCGGCCGACCAGGGCCGAGGAGTGGCTCGAGCCCGAGCCCGCGGGCGAGGACCAGCCCGACCCGGGCCGCCTGGAGGAGCCCGCGGGCCAGCAGCCCGGCGTCCCGCGCGGGATGACCCAGGAGGAGATCGACCTGCGCAGCGAGCTCGGCGAGCACCTGCCCCGCTCGGTGTTCCCGACCGACGAGTCCGGCCTGCTCGCGCACCTGGTCGACACCAACGCCCCGGACCGGCTGCGGCAGCTGGTCAGCCAGCTGCCGTCCGGCCGGACGTACGACCACCTCGGCGCGGTCGTCCAGGCGCTCGGACTGCACGAGGAGACCGAGCGGTTCTGATCCTGATCGAACGGTGATCCCCCGGTAGCCTTCGGTGGGACGAAGGGGGTCGGGGAAGGGGAGCGCCGTGGCCAGCGAGATCGAGAACAAGTACCAGGTGCCGCCGGACTTCTCGGTCGACGACCGGCTGGCCGTGAAGGGGGCACGGCTCGGCGGGCCGCAGCGGCACGAGCTGTCCGCGACCTACTACGACACCGCGGACCTGCGGCTGGCCGCCGACAACGTGGCGCTGCGCCGGCGCACCGGCGGGCACGACGCCGGCTGGCACGTCAAGCGCTACCGCGGTCCCGGCGAGCGCGACGAGGTGCAGCTGCCGGCGGGCCGCGGCGGCTCGATCCCGGCCGCGGTCAACGCCGAGGTCCGCGCGATCAGCCGGGGCGAGGCGCTGCGACCGGCGGTGCGGATGATCACCCGGCGGACCGAGTGGCCGCTGCTGGCCGAGGACGGCACCGTGCTGGCGCTGGTCGCCGACGACGACGTGTCCACCGAGGTGATCGCCGACCCGGCGGCCGCGCAGCACTGGCGCGAGCTCGAGGTCGAGCTCGTCGACGGCGACCGCGCGCTGCTGCGGGCGGTGGACAAGCGGCTGCGCCGGGCCGGCGCGGCCCGCTCGGCCGACCCGGCCAAGATCGTCCGGGCGCTGGACGGGCGCTGGCCCGACCCGCCCGCGCCGGCCGGCCCGCCCGGCAGCGCCGCCGCGGTCATCGGCGAGTACGTGCGGGCGCAGCGCGACGCGATCGTCGAGTACGACCCGCGGGTCCGCCGGGACGAGCCGGACGCCGTGCACAAGATGCGCGTCGCCACCCGGAGGCTGCGCAGCACGATGAAGTCCTACCGGCCGCTGTGGGACCGGGACGCCACCGACCACCTGCGGGCGGAGCTGAAGTGGCTGGCCGACGTGCTCGGCAAGGTCCGCGACGCCGAGGTGATGGCCACCCGGCTCGACCGGGCGCTGGGCGAGCTGCCGCCGGAGCAGGTGGTGGGGCCGGTCGCCAACCGGCTGACCGGTGGGCTACGGGCCCAGGGCACCAAGGACCACCAGGCGCTGGTCAGCGCGCTCAACGGCCGGCGCTACGCGGCGCTGCTCGACGAGCTCGACGCGCTGCTCGCGGCCGCGCCGACGGAGAAGGGGCTGCGGCCGGCCAGGAAGTTCGTCCCGCGCCGGGTCCGGCGCACGGTCAGCAAGGTCGAGCAGCTGCTCGACACCGCCGAGCACGACGGCGCCGGCGGGCCGCTGCTGCCGGGCGTGCTCGACCGCGACACCGCGCTGCACGAGGCCCGCAAGGCCGCCAAGCAGGCGCGGTATGCGGCCGAGGCGGCGGTGCCGGTCGACGCCTCCGGTGCGACCGAGCTGGCCGCGGCCATGGAGCAGCTGCAGGAGTTGCTCGGCGACCACCACGACTCGGTCGTGACCCGGCAGCTGCTGCGCACGGCCGGCATGCAGGCGCACGGCGCCGGCGAGAACGGCTTCACCTACGGGATGCTGTCCGCGGCGGAGACCGCGGCGGCGCAGGACATCGAAGCCAGGCTGCCAGCGGCCCGCAAGGCGCTGCGGCGCAAGAAGGTCGTCGGCTGGCTCGACCGCTGAGGGCGTGTCGCTCTGAACCGGCGTCGCCGGACGCGGTCTAGTCGGGATCGACCCGCAGCAGGTCGAGCACCTCGCGCTCCAGCGCGGTGCGCATCGCGTCGTCCGACCGCTTGGCCGGCGGCAGCGCGATGACCGTGCCGTCGTGGTAGAGCTCGACCACCCGCGGATCCACGTACGACGCCTTGCAGACCGCCGGGGTGTTCCCGAGCGCCTCGCTCACCTCGACGTACCCGGACCGCACGGTCCGGTCCTGGCCGCGGCGGCTGGCCGGGACCGGCTCGCGGGCCAGCACCGCGGCCATCAGCACCGTGGCGTGCCAGGTGCGGAAGTCCTTCGCCGACATGTCCAGCCCGGACACCTCGCGCAGGTAGTCGTTGACCGTGGCGCTCTTCACGTCGTTCCAGGAGTCGCCGCCGCGATAGGCGAACAGCTCCGGGTTGGGGTCGTCCCGGCGCCGGCGCAGCGCGGTCACCACCCCGGCCACCAGCCGGTCCTCGACGACCTCCTGCCGGCGCAGCCCGCCCTTCGCCGGGTAGTCGAACACGAGCCGGCCCTGCCGGATCGTCACGTGCTCCCGGCGCAGCGTGGCCAGCCCGTAGGTGTTGTGCTCCTCGGCGTACTCCTCGCCGCCGACCCGGAACAGGCCGAGGTCGAGCAGCCGGGCCGCCGCGGCCAGCACCCGGTCCCGGTCCAGGCCGTCCCGACGCAGGTCGCGGGCCCAGCGCCGGCGCATCGCCGGCAGCCGCTCGCCGACCTGCAGCACCTTCAGGTGCTTGAGCCGGTCGCGGTGCTCCCGCCAGACGTCGTGGTAGCGGTACTGCCGGCGGCCGGCCGCGTCGGTGCCGACGGCCTGGATGTGCCCGTTCGGGTACGGGCAGATCCACACGTCCCGCCAGGCCGGCGGGATCGCCAGCGACTGGATC
Source organism: uncultured Actinomycetota bacterium (assembly GCA_963728945.1). GTDB lineage: Bacteria > Actinomycetota > Actinomycetes > Mycobacteriales > CADCTP01 > CADCTP01. The sequence continues at coordinate 1,068,938 of CAVSMA010000002.1, forward strand.
CGCTCGACCGTCGCCTGGTCGGTGATCCGCTGCCGGTCGGCGTCGAGGTAGACCCAGCCGCGGCCGGCCCGGCGGCGGGTGTAGCCGGGCCGGTGCGGGTCACTACGGCGCAGCCGGGGCACGGGCCGTCCTCCTCGCCGCGGCCAGCACCTCGTCGACGGTGATCGCGAGCAGCGCCGGGTCGGGCCGGGTGCCGTGCGGGTCGCCGTGGCCGCTGCCCTTCCAGAGCACGGTGTGCGGGCCGGAGCGCGGGCCCCACTCGGCCGGCGGGATCGGTCCGAACAGCAGCACCGACGGTGTCCGGTACGCGGTGGCGAGGTGGGCCACCCCGGTGTCGCCGCAGACCAGCAGCGCCGCGTCGGCGACGAGCGCGGCCAGCCCGAGCAGGTCGGGGGCGAGCGTCTCGGCGCCGAGCGCGGCGGCCAGGTCGCGTTCGGACGGGCCGCCGGTGACCACCACCCGGTGCCCGTCGGCGACCAGCGCGGCGGCCACCGCGGCGAACCGGTCCACCGGCCAGCGCCGGGACCGGGCCGCCGCGCCGGGATGGAGCACGACCGCACCCGGCGCCGGGCTCGGCCGGTCCGGCGGCGGCAGGGCGAGGTCGCCCGGGTCGGCCGGGACGCCGTAATGCCCGAGCAGCCGGCACCAGCGGTCCACCTCGTGCTCGCCGTCCCGCCACTGCGGACCGAGGCCGAACGCCCACAGCTGCCCCGGTTCCGTGGCCCGCAGCAGCGCGGTCGACTCCGGTCCCCGGCCGTGCAGGTTGACCGCGAGCGCCGGCGGCCGGTCGGTCCGCAGTGCACCGTCGTGCAGCCCGGCGTGCGGCAGCACCGCGTCGACCGCGCCGGACAGCCGGGCGAGCGGGGCCAGCTCCGCCGGCGCGGCCAGCACCACCCGGTCGGCCGGCCCGGCCCGGCGCAGCGCCCGCATCGCCGGCAGCCCCGTGAGCAGGTCCCCGAGCCCCAGTGCCCGCAGGACCAGGGCTACGGCCACGAGCTCTCCACCGACGGCGTGATCACCAGCTCGCGCACCTCGCAGCCGGGCGGCTGGCGCAGCGCGAACAGCACCGCCTCGGCCACGTTCGCCGGGTCGTTGAGCTTCGCGTCCGCCGGCGGCTTGTACTTCTCGTCCCGGTCGTCGAAGAACGCCGTCTGCATGCCGCCCGGGACGAGCATGGTCACGCCGACCGTGCCCTGCAGCTCCGCCGCGAGCGCCCGGGTGAAGCCGACCACCCCGAACTTCGAGGCGCAGTAGGCGGTGGCGTCCGACAGCGCCCGGAACCCGAGCGTCGAGGCGCAGGTGACGACCGTCCCGTGCGACGCGGTCAGGTAGGGCAGGGCCGCCCGCACCACCGCCGCCGTGCCGATCAGGTTCACCAGCACGACCCGGTCCCAGTCGGCGCCGTCCACCTCGGCCAGCGTCCCGCACTTGTCCGTGCCGGCCGGGGTGAACACCGCGTCCAGGCCGCCGGCCCGCTCGGCCAGCGCGCGCACCGCGGCCTCGGCCGCCCGCGCGTCGGCCAGGTCGGCCACCTCGACGTCGGCGACCGCGTCCTCGAGCTCCGGCGGCGGCGGCACCCGGTCGATGGCGAGCACCCGGCCGCCGCGGTCCGCGACGGCCAGCGCGGTCGCCGCGCCCAGCCCGGACGCCGCTCCGGTCACCAGCACCGTCCCCAGTGGACGCTCACCCATCCTGCCTCCCAGCAGTCGTCATCTCGGTCAGTTGCGCGGTCTGCACCAGCCGGGTCGTCGACCGGCCGGCCAGGTAGGGCACGACCACGACCTGGCCGCCCCAGCCGGCGAGCAGCTCGGCCTCCGGCAGCGCCGGGCCGGCGTAGTCGCCGCCCTTGACCCACACGTCCGGACGCAGCGCGTCCAGCACGGCGTGCGGGGTGTCCTCGCCGAACACGGTCACCGCGTCGACCACCTCGAGCGCCTCGAGCACCCGGACCCGGTCCCGCTCCGGCACCAGCGGCCGCCCCTCCCCCTTGAGCCGGCGCACCGACGCGTCGGAGTTGAGGCACACCACCAGGCAGTCGCCCAGCCGGCGGGCCGCCTCCAGGGTGGCCACGTGCCCGGCGTGCAGCAGGTCGAAGCAGCCGCCGGTCGCCACCACCGTGCCTCCCCGGGACCGGACCCGGCGGACCACCTCCCGCGCGCCGGCGGCGGGAGCGGCCGCCGCGGCCGGCGGCCGGTCCGGTGTGGACAGTGCGGCCGGTCCCCCGGCGGCCACGTAGCCGGAAGCGGCGGCGACGGCCGCGGTCACCGCCTCGCTCGGCAGCGCCCCGGCGGCCAGCCGGACCGCGGCCGCCGCCGCGAACCGGTCGCCGGCCCCGCACGGGTCGCCGCCCGCGCCGATCGGCGGCGCCGGCACGACCAGCGGCACGTCGTCGGCGGCACCGGCGAGCAGCGCACCGCCGGAGCCGAGCGTCACCGCGACACCGGCGACCCGCCACCGGTCGACCAGCTCCAGGCCGGCCCTGGCCGCCGCGGCGATCGTGCCGCCGCCGGCGGAGCGGCCGGTGAACCGCAGCGCCTCGGACAGGTTGGGGGTGACCAGCCGCGCCCCGGGCACCGGGTCGGGACCGCGCGGGTGCGGGTCCCACACCACCGGGACCGCCGCGGCCGCCGCGGCCACCGCCGCCCGCAGCGTCGGGTCGGCCGCCAGCCCGCGACCGTAGTCGGACACCAGCACGGCCCCGCCCGACCGCACCGCCGCCGTCATCGCCGCGGTCACCGCCGGCGGCGCCGGCGCGGCCTCCTCCCGGTCCAGCCGCAGCAGCGACTGCCCGGCCACCCGGACCCGCTCCTTGGCCGGGGTCCGCCCGGACAGCCGGCCGGCGACCACCCGGACGCCGGCCGCGGCCAGCAGCTCGGCCACCCGGCGCCCGGCCGGGTCGTCGCCGAGCGCCGTGACCAGCACGACCTCGGCGCCGTCCCGGGCGGCCAGCAGCGCCGCCAGCCCGGCCCCGCCGGGGCGGTCCACTTCGGACAGACCGCTGACCACCGGCACCGGCGCGTCCGGGCTGAGCCGGTCGGCCCGGCCGGTGAGATCCCGGTCGAGCAGCGCGTCGCCGAGGACGACGAGCGGTCGGCTCACGCCGAGCTTCCCGCGGCCGTCTCGAGCTCGTCGTCGTCGGACGCGGCCTCCGCCGCGCCGATCCCGAGCTGGTCCTCGTACACGGCCAGCGTCGAGGCGGCGATCCGGTCCCAGGAGTAGCGGGAGCGGGCCCGGTCGACGCCGGCGGTCCCGTACGCCTCCCGCCAGAACGGCTCGGACAGCAGCCGGCGCATCGCGGCCGCGAGCCGGTCCGGGCGGCGCGGCGGCACCAGCGTGCCGGTCGACCCGTCGACGACCGTGTCGAGGAACCCGCCGACCGCGCTGGCCACGACCGGCACGCCGCAGGCCATCGCCTCCAGCGGCACGATCCCGAACGGCTCGTACCAGGGCGTGCAGACCACGATGTCGGCCGAGCGCAGCAGCGCCGGCACGTCCGGCCGCGCCACCGCGCCGATCAGCCGGACCCGGTCGGCCACCCCGAAGCGCTCGGCCAGTCCGGTCAGCCGGGTCGCCTCGGGATCGTCGGCCAGCTCGGCCGCGGCGGGACCGCCGGCGATGACCAGCTCCGCGTCCGGCACGCCGACCAGCGCGCGGATCACCGTGTCGAAGCCCTTGCGCGGCACCAGCCGGCCGATGCACAGCACCCGCGGCCGGTCGCCGCGCTCGGCCACCGGCCCGTCCGGGGTGAACTGGTCGACGTCCACTCCGGACGGCACGACCGTGATGCGCTTCCTGGTCGCGCCGAGCCGGACCAGCTCGGCGACCTCGTCGGTGGAGGTGGCGATGACCCGGTCGACGGCGCGGGCCAGCGCCCGCTCCATCCGGATCCGTACCGGCGGGCTGGTGTCGGCCCGGCCCTGGAACCGCCGCTTGGTGACGCCGAGCGCGTGGAAGGTCTGCACGACCGGCACGTTGACGTCGCGGGTCGCCGACAGCGCGGCCAGCCCCGACATCCAGAAGTGCGCGTGCACCAGGTCGGGCGGGTCGGCGGCGATGCGGGCGGCAAGCTCCGAGCCGAGCTGGCCGACCAGCGGCAGCAGCTCGTCCCTCGGCACCCAGGTCGCGGGGCCGGCGTCGAGGTGCTCGACCACCACCCCGTCGGCCATCCGCACCCGGTCCGGGAGCTCGGCCGAATCCCGTCGCGTGTAGACGGTGACGTCGTGGCCGGCCCGGCCGAACGCCCGGGCCAGCGACTCGACATGGACGTTCTGGCCGCCCGAGTCAACCCCTCCGATCGCAGCGAGTGGGCTGGCGTGCTCGGACACCATCGCGATCCTCATCGGGTCACCTCCTTGAGAAGTCGGTCCCAGTCGTGCAGGAAGCGGTCAAGGCCGTAGCGGGCGAGCGCGGCCTCCCGAGCCACCCGACCGGCGTCGGCCGCCTCGTCCGGATCGGACAGCAGGCGCCGCACGGCACCGGTCAACACGTCCATCCGGGTGGAGCAGGCACCCGCGGCCGGTGGCACCGCCTCGACCGCCTCGGTGGTGGCCAGCGCCACCACCGGCATCCCCAGCTGCATCGCCTCGATCAGGGACAGGCCGAGGGACGTCCAGCGGAACGGGTGCACGTACACCCGCCGCCGGGCCAGCGCCGCGTGCAGCTCAGCCTGCGGCAGGTCGTACGCGGACACCCCGCGGATCCGGTCGGTGTTCATGCCGAACAGGTCGACCGGGGCGATCTGGGAGAACTCCGGGATCAGGTCGGCGCCGACCAGCCGGCCGCGGCGGGCCGGGTCGTTGACGACCACGCCGAGCCTGGCCAGCTCGCCGGTCCACAGTGGACCGGGGTCGACCACGCCGTGCTCGATCACCGTCGTCGGCGCCCGGCCGGAGTCCCACATCAGCGCGTTGAAGTGGGTGACGTGCACCAGCGGCACGTCCGACCGGTCGGCCAGGGGGTGCCGGGTGTGCGGCACCTCGCCGCGCGGGCAGTCGTGCTCGAGGTAGACGGCCGGGACGCGGCGGTCGCCGAGCCAGCGCGCGGCCAGCTCCAGGTCGCGCGGGCGCTGCAGCACGACCACGTCGACCGGCTCGTCGGCCAGCTGCTCGGGCGTCAGCTCGCGGACGCTGGCCGGCCAGTCGTACGTGTCGGGCCGGCCGAGCCCGTCCGGCCCCCGGTCCGGCACGACCGGGACGAGGTAGTCGTGCGGTCCCTGGACGAACGCGGTGCTCCAGGCACCGTGCACGTGCCAGTGCAAGATCCTCATGCCCCCCTCCGCTCGCGCCCGCTCACACCGACACCACCTTGTCCACGGCGGCGACCACGTCCTGCGGGGTCACCGAGTCCAGGCACGGGTGGCCGGGGACCGGGCAGACCGTGGCCCGGCTGTCCCGGCAGGGCGCGTCCTGGTCGCCGAGCAGCACGCAGGCCACCCCGTACGGGGCCCACCGGGTGGCCGGCACGACCGGCGCGAACAGCGACACGACCGGGGTGCCGACCGCCGCCGCGAGGTGCGCCGGGCCGGTGTTGCCGACCACGACGGCCTCGGCGCCGGCGAGCACCGCGGCCAGCTGGGCGAAGCCGGTCCGGCCGCCGAGGTCGGTGCCGGGGCCGGCCACCGCGGCGGTCAGCGCCGCCTCACCCGGACCGCCGGTGACCACGACCCGCCGGCCGGCTGCGGTCAGCTCCTCGACCGCGGCCGCGGCCCGTGCCGGCGACCAGGCGCGCGCCGGCACGGACGCGCCGGGGTGCACCACCACGTACGGTCCGGGGCCGGTCAGGTGCGACACCGGCGGCAGCGGGGTCCGGACCCGGAGCCGGCCGTCGTCGCCGGCCGGCAGGGCGAACCCGGCGGCGGCCACTGTGGACAGTGCGCGCTCCGGTTCGGGCAGGTCGTCGTCGACCCGGTGCCGGACGTCGAGCAGCGAGCCCGGGTAGTCCGCACTCACCGCGGCCACGTACCCGACGCCGGCCAGCCGCAGCAGCAGCGCCAGCGGCAGGGCGGACTGGTGGAACGAGGTGAGCACGATCGCGGTGGACACCCCGGCCGCGCGCACCGCGGCGACCAGACCGTCCACATCGGACGGATCGACCGGATCGGGGGACGGGTCGATCCACGGTGCCCGCCAGACCAGGGTCTCGGCGACGCCGGGCAGCAGGGCGGCGGCCTGCCGGCCGCGCGGGCCGACGAGCAGCACGACCTCGGCCGAGGCAGCGACCGCGCGGACGGCCGGCCCGGCCAGCAGGACGTCGCCGTCGCTGTCCAGCCGGGCCACCAGCACCCGGCCCACCGCCCGGCTCACCGCCCGGCTCCGAGCATGTCCAGGGCGAGCTCGACCGCGGACGGCAGGTCGGCGGCGACGGCCGGCGCGGACCGGACCTCCTCGGGTCTGGTCACCGGCGTCGGCACCAGCACGGCGCGGGCGCCGGCCGCCCGGGCCGCGGCCAGGTCGGTGCCGATGTCGCCGATCACGACGCAGCGCGCGGTCGGCACGCCGAGCGCGGCGGCGGCGGCCAGCACCAGGCCGGGCGCGGGCTTGCGGCAGTCGCACCCGTCCGCCGGTGCGTGCGGGCACAGCTGCCAGGTGTCGAACGGCCCGAGCAGCTCCTCGACCCGGTCGTTGACGCGGTCGACCTGGTCCCGGCTGAGCGTGCCGCGGCCGATCCCGGACTGGTTGGTCACCACGCCGACCGGCACGCCGATGGCGCGCAGCCGGGTCAGCGCGGCGAGCGCGCCCGGCACCGGGTCGACCAGCGCCGGATCGCCGTTGTAGGGGACGTCGTGCACGAGCGTGCCGTCCCGGTCGAACAGCACCGCGGCGCCGGGCGTGGGCAGCGGCCCGGCCCGGCGAGCGGCCAGCTCGCCGCGCAGCCGGTGCGCGACCGCCGCCGGCGGGATCGCCACCGACGTCGCCGCCATCGTCAGCACCTCGCCCGGCGTGCGCGGTCCGGGCAGGATCCGCGCCGCGGCGAACTCCACGGTCCCGGCCAGCCAGGCCGCCGCACCGAGGCGGGCGACGACCGGCCTGCGCGCGAGGGCGCCGGCGAGCGCGGTGCCGGCGGCGAGGGTGGTGGCGGCGTGCCGCGGGAACCGGCCGCGGGGCGCACCCGCCCGCCGGCGCCAGTCCGAGCCGTGCAGCCGGCGCATCAGCGCGTCGTCCGCGTTGCCGGCCTGGGTCCGTACGGACACCCAGCGGGACACCGGCCGCACCGGGTGATCGACCACCCGAGCGCCCTGCACCAGCGACCAGCCGAACGCCCGCAGCCGCAGCGCCAGGTCGGCGTCCTCCCGGTAGGCCCGGCGGAACCGCTCGTCGAACCCGCCGGCCCGCACCAGCGCGGTCCGCCGGAACGCCATGTCCGCGGTCGCCCAGCGCGCGTTCGCCAGACCGGCGGTCACCCGCTCCCAGTCGGTCGGCCGCCGCCCGGCCGGCAGCGGCACCCGTACCCGCCCCTGCGAGCCGGCCACCGACGGCGCCCGGCCGGCGAGGTCGGCGGCCAGGTCGCGGGCCCAGTCCGGACCTGGCCGCACGTCGTCGTCGAGGAAGGCGACCCACGGGCTCGCGGTCGCCCGCCAGCCGGCGTTGCGGGCCGCCGCCGGGCCCCGCGCCGGCCCGGGCACCACCTGCAGCAGGTCCCAGGCCGGCAGGTCGAGCGGCCGGTCGGGGGTGGCCCGGTCGTCGACCACGACGACTACCGCGGGCGCTGGGCCGGTGCCGGCCCGCAGCGCGTCGAGCAGCACCCGCAGCGACGGCCGGCCGACGGTCGGGATCACCACCGAGTATGCCGGCGCGGTCACGGGAGCGGCCGCCGCACCAGGAACGGGCCGAGCACCAGCGCGTCGACCGGCGCCGAGCCGAACAGCTCGAGCGCGTCCCGCGGGTCGTCGACCATCGGCCGGCCCGCGGTGTTGAGCGACGTGTTCACCAGGCAGGGCAGCCCGGTCCGCCGCTCGAACGCGGCCAGCAGGGCGGCCACCGCCGGCTCCTGCTCGGGGTCGACGGTCTGCGCCCGCGCGGTGCCGTCCACGTGCACCACGGCCGGGATGCGGTCCCGCCAGTACGGCCGGACCCGGTGCACGAACAGCATGTACGGCGAGGGCAGCGGGCCCTCGAAGACCTCGGCCGCCCGGTCCAGCCGGATCATCGGCGCGACCGGCCGGAACTGCTCGCGGCCCTTGACGTCGTTGAGCTTGGTCAGCGTCTCCCGCCGGCCCGGGCTGGCCAGCAGCGAGCGGTGCCCGAGCGCCCGCGGGCCGTACTCGGAGCGCCCCGCGAACCAGGCGACCACGCCCTCGCCGGCCAGCACCTCCGCCACCGCGTCGGCCAGGTCGGCCGGCCGCTCGTAGGGCCAGCGGGCGGTGTCCAGCCAGGCCGCGAGCTCGGCGTCGGTCCAGCCCCGGCCGAGGTCGGCGCCGGCCATCGGCGCGGCCCGCTCCCCCGCGGCCGCGGCGACGTGCAGCGCGCCACCGAGAGCGGTGCCGGCGTCCCCGGCGGCCGGCTGCACCCAGACCGTCTCGAACGGTCCCTCCGCGGCCAGGCGGGAGTTGGCCACGCAGTTCAGCGCGACCCCGCCGGCCATGGTCAGCACCCGGTCCCCGGTCTGCTCGTGCAGCCAGCGGACCAGCTGCAGCAGCACCTCCTCCAGCCGCGCCTGCACGGACGCGGCCAGGTCGGCGTGCTCGGCGTCGAACTCGTCGCCGTGCCCCCGGCGCTTGGCCAGCGCGTCCCAGGCGACCGGGTCGGTGCGGAACCCGCCGTCGCCGGTGACCCGGATCGCCTCCCGCAGCACCGGCAGGTGCCGCGGCACGCCGTACGAGGCCAGCGCCATCACCTTGTACTCGTCGGACGAGCGCTGGAAGCCGAGGTGCTCGGTGACGTCCTCGTACAGCAGGCCGAGCGAGTGCGGCAGGCCCTGCGAGGCCAGCACGGTCAGTGACCCGTCGGCCGCGTACCGGCCGGCCAGGTGGGAGACCGCCTCGCCGCGACCGTCGAGCACCAGCACCGAGGCCTCCGGGTGGGGCGCGGCCAGCCCGGCCGACGCGGCGTGCGCGACGTGGTGCGGCACGTACCGGACCTGCCCGGGGTCGAGCCCGGGCAGCGCGCTGGCGAGGAACTGCGGCGCCCGCTGTGCGTACGTGGTGCGCAGGTGGTCCCACGGATCGGCGAGGCCGAGCTCCTCGGCCGGCCGGGCGAGCGCGGGGTCGAACGAGTAGGTCACCACGTCGACGTCGGCCGCGGTCAGCCCGCCCTCGGCGAGGCACCAGGCCGCCGACTTCTCCGGCAGCTCCCAGGCCGAGAACGGAACCGGTCGCTTTCCGTGCTTGCGCCGGCTGAAGCGCTCCTCCTCCGCCGCCGCGACGATCTCGCCGTCCACGACGAGGGCGGCCGCAGGGTCGTGATAGATCGCGTTGATGCCGAGCACCCGCACGCAACACCTCCGAATCACGGCACGCTGCAGCTAACGCTCTGTGAGCAGTTGCCAGATGGTGGGGTGATGCCTGCGCCTTCAAGCACCGTCGGCAGGAAGCCTGCCCGGGGCGGTCCTCGGTCAAACGCCGTCAGGGGAAGAAACGCTACTCCGCGGAGTCGCTTCTGCCACCCGTACGGGGGACGCGGGAAGGAGGACGGCCCAGCTCCCGGGGACGATCGGGAGCTGGGCCGTGGTCGGTCGGCCGCAGGTGAATCAGTCTCGACGACACGAGGTCAACCGGCGCTGCGCGGCCTCGAGCCGGTCGAGGATCGGGACCGCGTGCGACGGGTCCACCGGCACGATCGCGTGCCGGCGGACCCACCGTATGCGGTCCGGCCGTGTCATCCCCGACTCCTGACGGTTAGGTGAAGATGCTGACGCCACCCGGGCCGACGAGCAGGCCGACCACGATCAGCACGATGCCGAACAGCAGCGAACCACGGACGATCTGGACGATCCCGGCGATGACCAGGATCACGGCGATGAGCCAGAGGATGAATGCCATGCCCTCGATGTCCCCTCGCCACCGACTGTCCAAACAGGACACCAGGGGAAGTTCGACTACGGAGCGTTGCCTACCGGCGACGCGACCGCGCGCTCTCCCGGTCGTTGGCCTTGGCGATCGCCTCGACCAGCTCGTCCTTGCTCATCCGGGACCGTCCGCGCACGTCGAGCCGCCTGGCGACGTCCATCAGGTGCGCCTTGGACGCGTTCGCGTCCACCCCACCGGCGGTCGCCCGGGACCGCCGCGAGGACGGCGCCGAGCGGGCCGCCTGCGGGTCGGAGGGACCCTTGCGCTCCTTCGGCTCCCAGTGGTCGCCGACCTTCTCGTACGAGTGCTTGAGGGCGGAGAACGCGGTGCGGTGCGCCCGTTCGCCCTCCCCGTACGTCTGCACGGCCGAGTCGTGCGTCTTCGCCCAGGTCTCCTGCGCCTTCTCGGGCGAGCGGCGCAGGGTGGACGGCAGTTCCTCCTTGGCGGGCATTCGTCGTCACCTCCGATCCGGTGGTGTACCCGCGGACCGGCCGAGGGCACCGGTCCGGCGACCGGTGCCCTCGGACCTGAGACTCCGTGCGCTCAGCGCTTGAACGCGTCGCCGACCTTGTCCGCGGCGTCCTTGACCTTCTCGCCGGCGTCCTTGACGTCGGCCTCGGTCTGCTGGCCGCGGCCCTCGTCGCGCAGCTCCTCGTTGTCGGTCGCCGCGCCGACCGCCTCCTTACCGCGCCCGGCAACCCGGTCAGCAGCGTTCTCCATCTTGTCCTCAGCACTCATGCACCCTCCATACCCATCCCCCACCCCTTGATGCCACGCCAGGCAAGCGGACCCCCAGGGGACGTCCGGGACCCGGGGGAAGACGGGAAGACGTCGGTCGACCGAGGCCAAAGCAACGCAGCCAGCACCCGCGCCACACACGCCCCGGACGTAGTGGACTGGATGGGGCCCTCCGCCATCGGCGGGGCTCGTTGGAAGAGGTCGGTCGAGAACTCATCAGAGCAGACGAGCTATCGCCCGGGGGTTACGGGGGCCGCCCCCGACTTGACCTAGTCGTCGATTCCTTCGGAGCGGCCGAGCACGGGGGCGTCGTCGGCAGGGGTGAGCGGCAGGCGCACCAGGAACCAGGTGTCGCCGGGCCGGGACTCGACCCTGATGTCCCCGTGGTGCTTCTTCACCACGATCCGCCAGGAGATGTCCAGCCCGAGCCCGGTCCCCTCGCCGACGGGCTTGGTGGTGAAGAACGGCTCGAAGATCCGCCCGACGATCTCGTCCGGCACGCCGGGACCGGTGTCGCCGATCCCGATCATCGCGGAGTCGTCCTCGCGGTAGGTCCGCAGCGTCAGGGTCCCCTCCCCACCCATCGCCTGCACGGCGTTGTCGATGAGGTTGGTCCAGACCTGGTTGAGCTCGGCCGCGTAGGCCGGCAGCGGCGGCAGCGACCGGTCGTACTGCTTGACCACCTTGATCTTGTCGCCGATCTTGCGGGCGAGCATGACCAGCGTCGAGTCGAGCAGCTCGTGCACGTCGACGGACAGGAACGGCGCCCGGTCCATCTGGGAGTATTGCTTGGCCGCACCGACGAGCGTCGACACCCTGGTCGCCGCGTCCTCGATCTCGTTCATCAGCATCTCGGTCTCGACCGTGTACGCCAGCCAGCGCACCGCGCTGTCGGTCGCCGTGCCGGGGCACTTCTCCATCGCCCTGGCCAGCCAGTCGGCGTCGAGCCCGCCGGCCACGAGGATGGGGGCCAGGTCCCAGCCGCCCGAGACGCCGCGCTCCTCCAGCCAGTCGCCGAGCTCGTCCTCGGCGTCGCTGGCCTCGATGGGGCCGAGCTTGGGTGCCTTGGCGACCCCTTCGACCGCCTCCTCCTGCAGCTTGACCAGCCCGGGCAGCGCGACCGGGTCGATCGCGCCGCCGGCGAGCATGGCCAGCTTGTGCCGCATCCCGGCGATCCGCTCCCGCAGCGCGGCGGTGGCCCGGACCGCGGCCGCGGCCGGGTTGTTGAGCTCGTGGGTGAGCCCGGCCGACAGCGACCCGAGCGCGAGCAGCCGCTCCCGCTCGTTGACCAGCCGCTGGCTGTTCTGCATGCCGAGGAAGATGCCGTCGAGAAGGTGGATCGCCATCGGGAACCAGCTGCGCACCGCCTGGCCCCACTCGTCCGCCGGCAGCTGGAAGATCCGCATGTCGGTGACCGCCTCGACGGTCGCCCCGTACGTCGGCTGGGCCCGCTCGGTGTTCAGGTAGGACTGGGTGGCGCCGAAGTAGGAGCCGACGTGGTCGGTCCGGTTGATCAGCACCCGCTCGCCGCCGGCCAGCCGGGACAGCGCGAGCGTGCCGGACAGCAGCACGAAGAAGCAGGTCGGCGGGTCGCCCTCGGCGACGACCGTCTCGCCGGCGGGGACCGTCCTGACCTCGCCGTGCTCGGTCAGCCAGTCCAGCTGCTCGTCGCTGAGCGACTCGAACAGGAACAGCTTCCGCAGCTCGTCGCGATCCAGCGTCTCTGTCATAGCTTCTCCAGGTACCGGTGCACCAGCGTGACCGCCATCGCGCCCTCGCCGACCGCGGACGCCACCCGCTTCACCGACTCGGCCCGCACGTCGCCGGCCACGAACACGCCGGGCACGCTGGCCTCCAGGTGGTAGGGGTCGCGGTCCAGCGTCCAGCCGGGCGGCCGGTGGCCGTCGACGACCAGGTCGGGCCCGGTGAGCACGAAGCCGCGGGGGTCACGGTCGAGGCAGCCGTCCAGCCAGTCGGTGCGCGGTGCCGCCCCGATGAACACGAACAACCAGGACGCGGGGACTGTTTCCGTCTCACCGGTCAAGTTGTTGCGCAGGGTCAGCAGCTCGAGGTGCTCGCCGCCGGTGCCCTCGACCACCTCGGTGCAGGTGCGCACCTCGATGTTGGGGACCCGCTCGATCTGATCGATCAGGTAGCGGGACATGGACGAGTCCAGCGACTTGCCGCGGACCAGCAGCACGACCCGCTCGGCGTACCGGGCGAAGTACATCGCGGCCTGTCCGGCCGAGTTGGCTCCGCCGACGATGTACACGTCCTGACTGCGGCAGGCCGGGCCTTCGGTCGTGGCGGCGCCGTAGAAGACACCGCGGCCGGACAGCTCGGACAGCCCGGGCGCGTCCAGCATCCGGTACGACACGCCGGTGGCGAGGATCACCGTGTGGCCGGCGACCTCGGTGCCGTCGTCGAACCGGGCGACCTTCGCGTTGCCGCGCTGCTCCAGCCGTACCACGTCGCGAGCGGTCAGCAGCTCGACCTCGAACTTCAGCGCCTGCCGGCGGGCCCGCTCGGTGAGCTGCTCGCCGGACACGCCGTCCGGGAAGCCGAGGTAGTTCTCGATCCGGCTGCTGGTGCCCGCCTGCCCGCCGGTGGCCCGCCGCTCGACGAGCACCGTGCGCAGGCCCTCGGACCCGCCGTACACGGCCGCGCCGAGGCCGGCCGGGCCGCCGCCGATGACGATGAGGTCGTAGAAGTCGGTGGACGGCGTGGTGGCCAGTCCCACGTGCTGGGCCAGCTCGGCGTCGGACGGCTCGACCATCGCCGTGCCGTCCCCGGTGACGACCACCGGCAGCCGGTCGTCGTCCACGCCGGCGGCCGACAGCAGCCGCTGCGCCTCCGGGTCCTCGGCCAGGTACCAGCGGAACGGGACCAGGTTGCGGGCCAGGAAGTCGCGCACCTCGTACGAACGGGCCGACCAGCGGTGCCCGATCACCCGGATCTCCCGCGGCGGCTGCCGGTCGGTCGCGGTCCACGCCTCCAGCAGTCCGTCGACCACCGGGTAGAGCTTCTCCTCCGGCGGGTCCCAGGGCTTGAGCAGGTAGTGGTCGAGGTCGACCACGTTGATGGCCTGGATCGCCGCGTCGGTGTCCGCGTATGCGGTCAGCAGGATCCGGCGGGCGAGCGGGAACAGGTCCATCGCCTGCTCCAGGAACTCGATCCCGCTCATCCCGGGCATCCGGTAGTCGGCCAGCAGCACGGCGACCTGCTCGCCGCGCAGCTTGATCTCGCGCAGCGCCTCCAGCGCCTGCTGGCCGGACTCGGCCCGGACGATCCGGTAACCCTCGCCGTACTGCCGGCGCAGGTCGCGGGCGACGGCCCGGGACACGCTCGGATCGTCGTCGACGGTCAGGATCGCCGGGCGGGCGACGCGGCCGGTGTCGGGAGCAGTCATGGTGACTTAGTCAATCAGCGTGGGCGGCCCGCGTCTTCCCTGAATGCTTCACCCCACGGCGAACGCGGCCCACCGCAGGCGCCGGATGCGCGCTTCCGCGCCGTCCGGGGCTTTCCGGAGGATTTCCCGGCGGCGCGCCCGGGACGCATCACTCCCGCATCAGGATGGATTCCTCGAGGTCGAGCTCGCGCTGCACCCGGGCGAGCACCTGGTCGTCGATCTCGCCGCGGTCGCGCAGGTCGATGAACACGTCCCGCTCGGCGTCGATCATCGACCGGCGCAACCGCCGGAACGAGACCGACGGCGGCTCCATCGCAACGCCGTCCGGGCTACCCCGGCCACCGAGCCGCTCCCACGCCCCGAGCTGCCGGATCTCCGCCTTCTCCCGCAGCCGGGACACCACGTCCTCGGGCACGAACGAGCTGGCGGCCAGCTCCTGGTCGAGCCGGGCCAGCGCGGCGTTCGCCGCGGCGTGCTGGGCGCCGGCCTCCCGGATCAGGTCCTGCTGCTCCTCGGTGCCGGTCACCCCGAGCCAGCGGATCAGCGCCGGCAGGGTCAACCCCTGGATCAGCAGCGTCCCGACCACGACCACGAACGTGAGGAACAGGATCAGGCTGCGCTCCGGGAAGCGGGCCGGCAGCGCGAACGCCGCCGCCAGCGACACCACCCCGCGCATGCCGGCCCAGGCCAGCACGGTCGGGTAGGTCCACGGCATCGGCGGCTCCTTCGCCTCCTTCCGCTGCAGCGGCCGCAGGTACGTCGCCGGGTACATCCAGGCGAACCGGGACAGGATCGTCACCGCCAGCGCGACCACGGAGGCCGTCAGCACCGCGCCGGCCGAGCCCTCCGGCAGCTGGTCGAGCACGGTCGGCAGCTGCAGGCCGATCAGCGCGAACACCACCGACTCGAGCAGGAACTCGATCACCCGCCAGACCTCGACGCCCTGCAGCCGGGTGGCGGCGCTCAGCCGGCGCGGCGAGCGGTGGCCGAGGTAGAGGCCGGCGGCGACGACCGCGAGCACGCCGGAGCCGTGGTAGGCGTCCTGGCCCAGTTCCTCGGCCACCGCGTACGTGACGAACGGCAGCAGCAGGACCAGCGAGTTCTCCAGCACCGGGTCGTGCAGGTGCTGCAGCACGGTCTCGGTCAGCACCGCGATCACCAGCCCGACGGCGACCCCGCCGACCGCGGCGACGAGGAACTCGCCGATCCCGGTCCAGATCGAGAACGTGCCGGCCATCGCCGCCCCGACCGTCACCCGGTAGGCGGTCAGCGCGGTGGCGTCGTTGACCAGGCTCTCCCCGGCCAGGATCGTGATCAGCCGGCGCGGCATGCCGACCGAGCGGCCGACCGCGGTGGCCGCCACCGCGTCCGGCGGCGAGACGATCGCGCCGAGGGTGAACGCGGCGGCCAGCGGCAGGTCCGGCAGCACGGCGTGCACGGCGAACCCGACGGTGAGCGTGGTGAACAGCACGAGCCCGACCGACAGCAACCCGATCGGCCGGATGTTCTGCCGGAAGTTGATCACCGAGCTCTGCCATGCCGCGCCGAACAGCAGCGGCGGCAGGACGAAGAACAGGATGACGTCCGGCTCGAGCTCGAACTCGCCGACGCCGGGGACGAAGGACGCCGCGATCCCGGCCACGACCAGCAGCAGCGGGGCGGACAGCTTCAGCCGCCTGGCCAGACCGGCCAGCGCGGCCGCGACCGCGACGAGCACCAACACCTCGAACTGCACCGCGGCCCCTTCCCTCGTGCGCGGCCGGCGCCGGCAGCAACAGCGGCCGGCGCAGCAAGGTTCCCGCACCGTCGCCGGGTGGTGCCACGGGCGAACGGCGTAGGTTCGCGGTGAGCCCGAGGCGAGGAGGAGATCCGTGACCGAGTGCCCGCACGTCGCCCAACTGCCGCCCGAGCCGGCGCCCAGCACGACCGAGGGCTGCGAGGACTGCCTCGCCATCGGCACCGGGTGGGTGCACCTGCGCGAATGCCTGACCTGCGGTCACATCGGCTGCTGCGACTCCTCGCCGCAGCGGCACGCGAGCAAGCACGGGGCCGAGGTCGGCCACCCGATCGTCCGCTCGTTCGAGCCCGGCGAGGACTGGCGTTGGTGCTTCGTGGACGAGGCGATCGTCTGATCGCCCTGCCCCACCTGGCCCGCAGCGCGCGGGGCCGGGGTGGGTCGGCCGCACCGGTCAGGCGAGCAGCTGCTCCCGCAGCCGGGCGAGGGTGCGGGCCAGCAGCCGGGACACGTGCATCTGCGAGATGCCGAGCTGGGCGGCGATCTGCGACTGCGTCTGGTTGCCGTAGAAGCGCAGCTGCAGGATCCGCCGCTCCCGCTCCGGCAGCGTCGCCAGCGCCGGACCGAGCGACTCGTGCAGCTCGACGTCGACCAGCGCCTGGTCGTCGCCGCCGAGCCGGTCGCCGAGCGTGCGGTCCTCGGCGGTCGGCGTGTCCAGCGACTCGGCGGTGTACGCGGCGGCGCAGTCCAGCGCCTCCAGCACCTCTTCCTCGGTGCGCCCGGACCGGTCGGCCAGCTCGGCCACGCTCGGCGCCCGGTTGAGCTCCTGGGTCAGCGTGCCCACCAGCCGGGTGATCTCCGCGGTCAGCTCCTGCAGGTGGCGGTGCACGTGCACGGCCCAGGTGCGGTCGCGGAAGTGCCGGCGGATCTCACCGAGGATCGTCGGCGACGCGTACGTGCTGAACTCGAGCCCCCGCGACGGGTCGAACCGGTCGACGGCCTTGACCAGCCCGATCGAGCCGGCCTGCAGCAGGTCGTCGAGCGGCTCGCCACGCCCGGCGTACCGGCGGGCGAAGTAGCGGACCAGCGGAAGGTGCATCTCGACCAGCGCCGTCCTGGTGCGGTCTCGCTCGGGGCCTTCGGGCAGCTCGACGAGCTGCCGGAACAGCACGCGGGCGGACTCCCTCGCCTGCTCGCGAGCGGGCTGGTCGTCCTGGACCTGGACGGGTGCGATCGCAGTCACGGCAGCTCCAGAGCGTGCGGGTCGAAGACCCGCTGGGCCGGTCGGCTGACGTGCTCAACCGACTCCACCGTACCCATCTTCAGTCGGCTCGCAACACCGGCGGCGCGGTCCCCACCACGTTCACAGCCGCCTGGCAGACTGCGGCCGTGGACCCCCGACCGCTGGCCGTCGTCGACATCGACGGCGTCGTCGCCGACGTGCGCCACCGGCTGCACTTCCTCGAGGGCAAGCCGCGGCAGTGGGACCGGTTCTTCGCCGCCGCCGACCAGGACCCGCCGCTGCCCGAGGGTGTGGCGCTGGTCAAGGAGCTGGCCGCGGACCACGACGTGGTCTGGTTGACCGGCCGGCCGGAGCGCACCCGCCGGGCGACCAGGGCCTGGCTCGCCGCCCAGGGCCTGCCGACCGAGTCGCTGATCATGCGTCCCAACCGGGACTTCCGGCCGGCCCGGGTCACGAAGCGGGACGAGCTGCGCAAGCTGCGGGCCGACCGGGAGATCGCGGTCGTCGTCGACGACGACCCGCAGGTGCTCGAGCCGCTGGCCGCGGACGGCTTCCCGACCCGGCACGCCGACTGGCAGCCACGCACCGCCCCGTTGCACGACGCGCAGGAGTCCGACGGTCGTACTTAGAGTGGGGCGCATGTCCACCAGGCGCACGTCCCCCTCGCCGCGACTGCCGCGCAACGACGTCCGCCAGTACGAGGGCATGGCCGACCAGTGGTGGGAGCCGTACGGGACGTTCGCGATGCTGCGCTGGATCGCGGCCGCCCGCGCGGAGCTGCTGCCGGCGGCGCCCAGGCCCGGCGCGCTCCTGGTCGACCTCGGCTGCGGGGCCGGGTTGCTCGCCCCGCACGCGGCCCGGCTCGGCTACCGGCACGTCGGGGTCGACCTGGTCCCGGTCTCGCTGCGGATCGCCGCCGAGCACGGCGTCCGGGCGGTGCGCGGCGACGTGCAGCGGCTGCCGATCGCCGACGGCGTGGCCGACGCCGTCTCGGCCGGCGAGATCCTCGAGCACGTGCCCGACCTCGCCGCCGCCGTGGCCGAGGCCTGCCGGGTGCTGCGGCCGGGCGGCACGCTGGTGCTCGACACGATCGCGAACACCGCGCTGGGCCGCCTGGTCACCGTGACCATCGCCGAACGGATCCCCGGCGGCGCCCCGCCGGGCATCCACGACCCGGCGCTGTTCGTCGACCGCGACCGGCTGGTCGCCGAGGCCGCCCGGCACGGGGTGCGGCTGACGCTGACCGGCATGCGCCCACCGGTGCTGGGCACGCTGCGGTGGCTGGCCCGCCGCGACCCCGATCCGCGGATGCGGCGGACCCGGTCGACTTCCGTGCTCTTCCAGGGACACGGGATCAAGGAGGGCACGTGACCGTCTCCGCCCCGGCCGCACTGGCCGACCCCGCGGCGGCGCTGGCCGCCGCCCGGGCGCTCGTCCCGGCGCTGGCCGCCCGGGCCTCCGACCACGACGCCGCCGGGACGTTCCCGGCCGCCGACTTCGCCGACCTGCGCACCGCCGGCCTGCTCGGGCTGATGGTGCCGGCGCGGCTCGGCGGACCCGGCGCCGGCTTCGCCGACTACGCCGAGGTCGCGATGGAGCTCGGCGCCGGCGCCGGGGCGACCGCGCTGGTGTTCAACATGCACGCCTCGGTCACCGGCGCGCTCGCGCAGACCCCGGACGATGTGGCCCGGGCGATGGGCGTGCCGGAGTCATACTTCGCGATGCGCGACCGCGCGCTGCGGCAGGCGGCGGACGGGGCGCTGTTCGCGGTGGCGATGAGCGAGCGCGGCGCCGGCAGCCGGCTGTCGAAGCTGACCAGCTCGTACGAGCCGGTCGACGGCGGCTTCCACGTCACCGGCTCGAAGACGTTCGTGTCCGGCGCCGGGCACGCCGACCACTACCTGGTCGCGGCCCGGCGCGGGGACGCGGTGTCGCACTTCCTCGTCCCCGCCGGCCCCGGGCTCACCGTCGAGCGCACCTGGGACTCGATGGGCATGCGCGCCACCGGGAGCGACGACCTGCACCTCGACGTCACCGTCGGCGCCGACGCGCTGCTCGGCGGCCTCGAGGGGCTGACCCTGCTGCTGGCCCAGGTGATGCCGCAGTGGCTGGTCGCCTCGTACGCGGCCGTGTACGTCGGGGTGGCCCGCTCGGCGGTGACCGCGGCGATCGCGCACCTGCAGGCGCGCGGGCTGACCGCGCTGCCCGCGGTCCGGGCCAGGGTCGGCCGGGCCGAGGCCGGGGTGGAGGCGGCCCGGCTGGTCGTGCTGGAGGCGGCCCGCCGGGTGGACGCCGCTCCGGGCGACCCGGAGACGAACCGCTGGGTGTGGCGGGCCAAGCTGCTGGCGGGCGAGACCGCGATGGACGTGGCCGCGTCGATGCTGGAGGCGGCCGGCACCTCGGCGATGCGGCGGGGCTCGCCGCTGGAGCGGATCTTCCGGGACGCCCGGTGCGGCTCGCTGCAGCCGGCCACCTCCGACGTCTGCGCCGACTGGCTCGGTGCCGCGGCGCTCGGCGATGATCCCGAGGCGGGCGGGCGGTGGTGAGCCCAGCGCGGGTCGTCGGGATGGGGCACGCGCTGCCTGCCGCGTTCAGCCAGTCCTCGGTGTGGACCGGCTTCTTCGCCGACCACTACCGGGACGTGGACGTCGCCGAGCAGCTGTTCGCCAACTCCGGGGTGCTGACCCGGCACGCGGTGGCCAACCCGGTGTACGAGGACGTCTCCCGCTGGGGCACCGCGGCCCGGATGGAGCGCTACCTGGCCGAGGCACTGCCGCTGGGCAAGGACGCGGTCTCGGCCGCGCTCGACGACGCCGGGATCGCCGCCGCCGACGTCGGGCTGTTCGCCGTCACCTCGTGCACCGGATACGTGACCCCGGGCGTGGACATCAGGCTGTCCTGCGACCTCGGCATGTCCGACCGGGTGCGGCGGCTGTTCGTCGGCCACATGGGGTGCTACGCGGCGCTGCCCGGGCTGGGCACGGTGGCGGACTTCACCGCCGCCCGCGGGCGCCCGTCCGTGTTGCTCTGCCTGGAGCTGACCAGCCTGCACGTGCAGCCGCCCACCACCCACGTCGACCAGGTGGTGGCGCACGCGCTGTTCGCCGACGCGGCCGCGGCGGTGGTGCTCGAGCCGGCCGAGCGGCCCGGTTTCGAGGTGCTGGACGTGGTCGCCCGGACGGACGTGACCACGGCGGAGTACATGACCTGGGACGTCACCGACCTCGGCTTCCGGATGGGGCTCTCGCCGCGGGTGCCGGCGGTGCTGGCCCGGCACGTGGCGGGCGTCGTGGACGAGTTGCTGGCCGCGCACGGCCTCGACCGGGCCGACGTGGACGGCTGGGCGGTGCATCCGGGCGGGCGGCGGATCCTCGAGGTCGTGCAGCGCCGGCTCGGTCTGCCCGAGGATGCGTTGGACCACTCGTACGGGGTATTGCGTGACCATGGCAACTGCTCCTCGGCCACGGTGCTGCTGGTCCTGGAGCGGATGCGCACGGCCGGGGACGTGGCGCCGGGCGGGCACCTCGTCGCCCTCGCCTTCGGTCCAGGTTTGACGCTGTACGCGACGCTGCTGCGGGCGACCTAACGGATGTTCGGACGTACGGCGCAATGGAAGAGACCGACGGGATCTTACGTTGCAAGATTTACCAAGTCGTTGCCGGGATCATTGCGCGTATCACGGCGCGGCGTCGAACCTCGTAGGTACTGTGAGCGTGCCCACAAACGACGACCAGAACTGACAGCCAACCGGAGCAGTAAACCATGTGCCCGCATCACCCAGCGTGTCCGACCTCCGACGCGCCCGACCGCGACGCCGCCGCCGTCGTCGCCAGCCATCCGGAGCAGGGGTGGAGCCTCCTCTGCAACGGCATCGTGCTGTTCGAGGACTGCGGCGAGATCCTGCCGGACGGACGCTGCATCGGTGCTCGACGCGCCCCCACCAAGGTGCTGCGCGTCGCCTGAGGTCGCCGACCTCGCCGCCCGGCACAGGAGCCGGGCCCTTCCCGAACTACCACCTTCCCCGACCGGGTCACCGTCACCGGTGACCCGGTCGTCGCATGACGACACCCGCTCCTCTACCGGTCCACCCGACCGGCGCGGGCCGACCCTCTTACCGATCGGCCCACCCGGCCGTCGCGGACCGACACTCGCCCTCTCGGGCAACCCGACCAGCGCCGACCGACACCCCTCTCCTTGATCGGGCCGCCCGGCCCGCGCGGGACCACCCTCTCCCTGATCGGGCCACCTGGCCCGGCGCGGTTCGCCGGAGCGCGCTGACCGTCGTCGCGGACGGGGCAGGGAGGGCAAGCCGGGAAAGGCCGGCGGCGCTACGGCGCGGCCAACCATTCGCGGAAGGTGGGGCCCACCAGGCGGGCGCCGGGGCCGGGCAGCAGGCCGCCGGTGGCCTGCATCTCGCCGTCGGGGTCGGCCGGGTCGCGGACCGCCCGGACCGTGACGGCGCTGCCCTGCCGGGCGGCGAGCTCGGCCGCCAGCGCCGCCAGGGTCTCCTCCCGCGGCCCGGCCACCTCGATCGTCCCGGTGCCGTCAGCGCCGGCCGCGTCCGCCTCGATCACGTCGGCGATCACCTCCGCGACCGCCCGGGCCGCGACGATCTGCGTGCGCATCTCCGGCACCACGCTGACCTCGCCGCGGCTGCCCCACTCCAGCAACTGGCCGACGAACTCGTGGAACTGCGCGGCCCGGACGATCCGGACCGGGATCGGACCGGACCGCCAGGCCTGCTCGTGCGCGACCTTGGCCGCGCCGTACCCGCCGGTGAACCGCTCGATGCCGATGATCGACACCACCACCACCGCTCGCACGCCGGCGCGGGCGCCGGCCTCCTGCAGGTTGTGCGCGGCGGTGACGAAGAAGTCGGTGGCCGGCCGCTCCTCGGCCGAGGGACCGGTGGCGGCGTCGACGACGACCTCGACGCCGGCGAGCGCCTCGGCAAGCCCGGCGCCGGTGATCACGTCCACCCCGGTCGCCCGCGAGATCGGCACGACTTCGTGGCCGCGCTCGGCGAGCACCTCGGCGACGTGCCGGCCGAGCCGTCCGGTCGCGCCGGCAACTGCGATCTTCATGCTGTCCTCCGTCGTGGTTGCGTTCCTGCTGCCATGACGGGCGGCGGGCCGGGAAGGTAACCGGCGGTCAGTCGGTGAAGCGCAGGTTGAGCGCGGCCAGCCGGCGCGGGTCGGCGATGCTGTCGATCTCGACGATCCGGTCGCCGGCCACGGTGAACGCCATCACCGACATCGGCTCGCCGTCCGCCGTGGCGGCCAGCACGCCCGGCAGCCCGTTGACGAGCACCGGCCGGACGTGCGCGGCCAGCCGGGCGACCATCGCCGCCCGGCCGGCGACCTCGTGCGATCCGGTGGCCAGCACCGGGCCGCCGGCCGTGTCCGCCCGCAGCACCACGTCCGGGTCGAGCACCGCCAGCAGCGCCGCGACGTCGCCACCGCGGGCCGCGACGAGGAAGGCGTCGACGACCGCGCGCTGCCGGGCCGGGTCGACGTGCGCGGGATCGGCCGGGGCGGCGCCGCGCACCCGCCGGCGGGCCCGGCTGGCCAGCATCTTGGCCGCGTCGGTCGACCGGCCGAGGGTGCGACCGATCTCGTCGAACGGCACCCCGAACGTGTCGTGCAGGACGAACGCCAGCCGCTCGGCCGGCGTCAGCGTGTCGAGCACGACGAGCAGCGCGAGGCCGACGGAGTCGGCGAGCAATGCCTCGGCCTCCGGGTCCGGCTCGTCGCCGTAGGTCACCACGGGGTCGGGCAGACTGCCGCCGGCGGGCTCCTCCGGTCGGGCCGCGCGGGCGCGCAGCATGTCGAGGCAGACCCGCCCCACCACCGTGGTGAGCCAGCCGCCGAGGTTGTCGATCGCGGCGGCGTCGGTGCGGGCCAGCCGTACCCAGGCCTCCTGCACCGCGTCCTCGGCGTCGGCCAGCGAGCCCAGCATCCGGTACGCGACCGCCCGCAGCCGCCCCCGCTCGGCGTCGAACCGCCGGGCCAGCAGATCGCGTTCGTTCACGGGTCACCTCCGCGGCCGGGATCGTCACGACCATGACGCTCCCGGCCGGCGAAAGGTAACGCGGCTGAACCCCCTCCCGGCGGGCCGCCCGACTTAGTCCTCGTAGGCGGAGAGGGGCGGGCAGCTGCAGATCAGGTTGCGGTCGCCGTACGCGCCGTCGATGCGCCGGACCGGCGGCCAGTACTTGCCGGTGTGCGGCGTCTCGCCCGGGTATCCACCGAGCTCCCGCTCGTACGGCCGGTCCCACTTCTGCGTGGTGAGCATGACCGCCGTGTGCGGCGCGTTCCGCAGCGGGTTGTCGACCGCGTCCCACTCGCCGGATGCGACCCGGTCGATCTCTGCCTTGATCGAGATCATCGCGTCGACGAACCGGTCGAGCTCGGCGAGGTCCTCCGACTCCGTCGGCTCGATCATCAGCGTGCCCGCGACCGGGAACGACATCGTCGGGGCGTGGAACCCGTAGTCGATCAGCCGCTTGGCCACGTCGTCCACGGTCACGCCGGTCGCCTTGGTGATCGCCCGCAGGTCGACGATGCACTCGTGCGCGACCAGCCCGCCCTGCCCGGTGTAGAGGACCGGGTAGTGCGGCCGCAGCCGGGCCGCGACGTAGTTGGCGGCGAGGATCGCCGCCCGGGTCGCCGCGGCCAGCCCGTCCGGCCCCATCAGCCGCACGTACGCCCAGGAGATCGGCAGGATCGACGCGCTCCCCCACGGCGCCGCCGACACCGGGCCGGGGCCGGTGGACGGCCCGGCCAGCGGCTGCAGCGGGTGGTTCGGCAGGTAGGGCGCGAGGTGCGCCCGCGCCGCCACCGGCCCGACGCCGGGACCACCGCCGCCGTGCGGGATGCAGAACGTCTTGTGCAGGTTGAGGTGGCTGACGTCGGCACCGAACCTGCCCGGCTTCGCCAGCCCGACCAGCGCGTTGAGGTTGGCGCCGTCGACGTACACCTGCCCGCCGGCCTCGTGCACGGCCGCGCAGATCTCGGCGATGTCCTGCTCGAACACCCCGTGCGTCGACGGGTACGTGATCATCAGCGCGCCGAGCCGGTCGGCGTGCTGGGCGATCTTGGCCCGCAGGTCGTCCAGGTCGACGTCGCCGTTGTCCCGGGTCGCGACCACGACCACCCGCATCCCGGCCATGGCCGCCGACGCGGCGTTGGTGCCGTGCGCGGACTGCGGGATCAGGCAGACGTCCCGGCCGGACTGACCGTTCGCGGCGTGGTACGCGTGGATCGCCAGCAGCCCGGCGAGCTCGCCCTGGGAACCGGCGTTGGGCTGCAGCGAGACCGCGTCGTACCCGGTGATCTCCGCCAGCCACCGCTCGAGGTCACCGATCAGCTCGAGGTAGCCCGGCACCTGCTCGGCCGGCGCGAACGGGTGCACGGTGGAGAAGCCGGGCAGCGACACCGGCTCCATCTCGGCGGCCGCGTTGAGCTTCATCGTGCAGGAGCCGAGCGGGATCATTCCGCGGTCGAGGGCGTAGTCGTAGTCGGCGAGCCGGCGCAGGTAGCGCAGCATCGCGGTCTCGCTGCGGTGCTGGGCGAAGACCGGGTGGGTGAGGAACTCGGACGCGCGCTCCGGTCCGTACGCGTCCGGGGTGGCCGGGTCGAGCGCGGCGATGTCGGTGGCACCGTCCGCCGTCACACCGAACGCGTCCCAGACGGCGACGACGTGCTGCCGGCGGGTCACCTCGTCACAGGCGATCCCGACCGTGTCCGCGTCGACCAGCCGCAGATTGATACCACTGCTTGCGGCTTTGTCGACAACACTCTTCGCCGTTCCGGCGACATGGACCTGAATGGTGTCGAAGAACGCGGCCGGGCTGACCTCGATCCCGGCGGCCCGCAGCCCCGCCGCGAGGATCGCGGTCAGCCGGTGCACCCGGCGGGCGACCGAACGCAGCCCGTCCGGTCCGTGGTAGACGGCGTAGGCCCCGGCCATCACCGCGAGCAGCACCTGCGCGGTGCAGATGTTGCTGGTCGCCTTCTCCCGGCGGATGTGCTGCTCGCGGGTCTGCAGCGCGAGCCGGTAGGCCGGCGACCCGTCCGCGTCGACCGACACCCCGACCAGCCGGCCGGGCAGCTGCCGAGCCAGCCCGTCCCGGACCGCCATGTAGCCGGCGTGCGGGCCGCCGAACCCGAGCGGGACGCCGAACCGCTGCGCCGAGCCGACGGCCACGTCCGCGCCCCACTCGCCCGGCGGCGGCAGCAGGGTCAGCGCGAGCAGGTCGGCCGCGACCGCGACGACCGCGCCGCGCTCCTTCGCCTCCGCCGTCACCGCCGCCCAGTCCCGGACGGCCCCGGACGCCCCGGGGTATTGCAGCAGCAGGCCGACCAGCGGCCCGTCCGGCAGCCCCTCGGTGGCGACGTCCCGGACCACGACCGGGATGCCCAGCGGCACCGCCCGGGTCCGGATCACCGCGATCGTCTGTGGCAGGCAGTCGGCGTCGAGCACGACCGGCGCGTCCGGCGGGGCCTTGGACACCCGCCGGGCCAGTGCGACCGCCTCGGCCGCCGCGGTCGCCTCGTCCAGCAGGCTCGCGTTCGCGGTCGGCAGCGCGGTCAGGTCCGCGACCATCGTCTGGAAGTTGAGCAGCATCTCCAGCCGGCCCTGCGAGATCTCCGGCTGGTAGGGCGTGTAGGCCGTGTACCAGGCCGGGTTCTCCAGGATGTTCCTGCGGATCACCGGCGGCGTGACGGTGTCGGAGTAGCCGAGGCCGATCATGCTCACCGCGGTGGCGTTGCGGGCGGCCAGCGCGCCCAGCTCGGCCAGCACGGTGGCCTCGTCGGCGGCGTCCGGCAGGTCGAGGTGGCGGTCGGCGATCGAGCCGGGCACGGCGGCCGCGACCAGCTCCTCCATCGAGCCGTACCCGACCGCCGCCAGCATCGTGGCCTGATCCTCGGCGTCGGTGCCGATGTGCCGCCCGGCGAACGGCATGCTCGCTTCGAGCTCGTCCAGTGTGGTCATCTGCGGCGATTCCCTGCGGTCGCGGTCGAGTGGGGATCCCGGGCATCGAAGCCCGGCGCTCCCCCTCTGTCCGTACCCGTCCAGAGTCGCCTCGCCCGCGCGGTTCCTGACGCCTGAGAGGTTCCGGGGAGGTTGCCCCTTCGGCGCTCCGGCTGGCTTGCCGGAGACTCTCCCGTGCGGGTTCTGCAGCGCGCAACAGGTTACCAGCGCCGCGAATGTCGATCCGGGAGGCCGGCCGCTCGTCATGTCGACGGAATGCCCCGACGATGTTCCGTACGAGGAGGAACCCGTGAAGTACATGCTCTTCATCACTGCCGACCCGACCGCGCCGGTGCCCGAGAAGGTCGGCGACATCGACGAATGGCTCGACTCGGTCAAGGAGGTGCGGCTGGACGGCGACCGCCTGCAGGGCCCCGCGGCGGCGACCAGCGTCCGTTCCCGCAACGGCAGGCAGGTCGTCACCGACGGCCCGTTCGCCGAGACCAAGGAGCAGATCGCGGGGTACGACGTGATCGACTGCGCCGACCTGGACGAGGCGATCGCGATCGCCGCCCGGCATCCGGTGGCCGCCTGGGGGACGATCGAGATCCGCCCGTTCTGGACGGACTGACCCGCGCGGGGCCGCACGCCCGGGGCCTGCCGGGTGTGCGGCACCGCCACGCATCTCTGCGAGGTCCAACCCTCAACCGGAAGGTGAGCCTCATGACCAGCCTCGTCGACCTCGTCTCCCGGCTGGGCCTGCCGGCCAAGGTCAGGCTGCTCACCGGCGCGAGCACGTTCACGCTCGCGCCGGAGCCGGCGATCGGCCTTGGCGAGCTGCGGCTGTCCGACGGGCCGACCGGGGTGCGCGGGCTGAAGTTCAGCGGCGGCCGGGTGGTCTCGCTGTTCCCCAACGCGACCCTGCTGGCCCAGGCCTGGAGCGAGGACACCGCATACGAGGTCGGCGGGCTGCTGGCCGAGGAGGCGCTGGCCCAGGACATCCACGTGGTGCTCGGGCCGACGATCAACCTGCACCGCTCGCTGCTCGGCGGCCGGGTCTTCGAGGCCTACTCCGAGGACCCGCTGCTGACCGGCCGGCTCGCCGCCGCGTACATCCGCGGGCTGCAGGAGCGCGGCGTCGGCGGCTGCCTCAAACACCTGGTCGCGAACGAGTCCGAGACCGACCGCAACACCGTCGACAGCGTGCTCGACGAGGCCACGCTGCGCGAGCTCTACCTGCTGCCGTTCGAGATCGCGGTCACCGAGGCCGACCCTTGGTCGGTGATGGCCGCGTACAACGACGTGAACGGCGTGCCGGCGACCGAGCAGGACCACGTGATCAACGGGATCCTCAAGGGCGAGTGGGGCTGGGACGGGCTGGTGATGTCCGACTGGTTCGCGACCACGTCGGCCGGTCCGGCCGCGAACGGCGGCCTCGACCTCGTCATGCCGGGTCCGGTCGGGCCGTGGGGCGACGCGCTGGTCGACGCGGTCCGCTCCGGCGAGGTGGCCGAGTCGGTGGTCGACGACCACCTGCGCCGGCTGCTGCGGCTGGCCACCCGGGTGGGCGCGCTCGGGGACGCCCGGCCGGCGCCCGGACCACTGGCGGCGCCCGGACCACTGGCGGCGCCCGGACCACTGGCGGCGCCCGGACCACTGGCGGCGCCCGGACCACTGCCGGCGCCCGGACAGCTGGCGGCGCCCGGACCACTGGCGCCCGGACCGCTGCCGGCGCCGGACAGCCCGGTCCGCCGCGAGCAGCTCACCCGGCTCGCCGCCGCCGGGATGACCGTGCTCACCAACGACGGCGTGCTGCCGCTGTCCCGCGGTCAGCGGATCGCGCTGATCGGCCGGCACGCCGTCGACACGGTGGGGATGGGTGGCGGCTCGGCCCAGGTCACCCCGCCGTACCAGGTCAGCGTCGCGGACGGGCTGCGGGCGCTGCTCGCCGACGCGGTCACCGTGACCGACGGGGTCGAGGTGCGGTCCCGGCCGGTGCCGGCGGCGGCCGGGTACGTCAGCGATCCGCGGGACGGTGCGCCGGGCGTGCGGCTGACCCTGTTCGACGAGCACGGCGCCGTCATCCAGGACCGGCACAGCGACCTGGCGTCGGCGCTGGTCGGCTTCGACGACGACTTCCCGCAGACCGTGGCCACGGTACGGATCCGGGCCCTGGTGGCCGGTGACGGGCCGGTCGAGGTCGGCGTGCTCGGGGCCGCGTCCTGGCGGCTGGGCGTGGACGGGGCGGTGCGCGCGACCGAGCTGACCACGTCGGGCCACGGCTTCGGCGAGGAGATCCTCGCGCCGCCCGCCGCGGTGGACCGGTACGAGACGGCGCGGGAGGTCGAGGCGACCGCGACGCGGCGGATCGCCGCCGGGTCGCCGATGGCCGGCGCGGGACTGTTCGGGCTGGTCGCCCGCCCGGCCCGGCGGGACCCGGAGACGGTGATCGCCGAGGCGGTGGCGGCGGCGCGGGCGGCGGACGTCGCCGTCGTCGTGGTCGGGCTGACCGCCGAGCAGGAGACCGAGGCGGTCGACAAGACGACGCTGTCGCTGCCCGGCGGCCAGGACGCGCTGGTGTCCGCGGTGGCGGCGGCCGCCGCCCGGACGGTCGTCGTGGTGAACGCGGCCACGCCCGTGCTGATGCCGTGGCTGGCGGAGGTCGACGCGGTGCTCTGGGCCGGGCTGCCCGGGCAGGAGGCCGGGCGCGCGGTCGCCGCCGCGCTGCTCGGCGACATCGAGCCGGCCGGCCGGCTGGTGAGCACGTTCCCGGCCGCCGACGGGGCCGCGCCGGCCTGGTCGGTCACCCCGGTCGACGGCAGGCTCGTCTACGCCGAGGGCACGTTCATCGGCCACCGCGGTCACCACGCGGGGCGGGCGCCGGCGCCGGCGTTCTGGTTCGGGCACGGGCTCGGCTACTCGAGCTGGTCGTACGGGCCGGCGGCGGTGGACGGGTCGGCCGTGACGGTGGAGGTGACCAACACCGGCGGCCGGACCAGCCGCGAGGTCGTGCAGGTCTACCTGGAGCCGGCCGACGCCGACCAGCCCGTGCGGCTCGTCGGCTGGACCGCGGTCACCGCAGAGCCGGGCCGGACCGTGCCCGTCCGGGTCGAGACCGATGCCCGCCTCTGGCGCCGCTGGACCGACGCCGGCTGGGACCGCCTTCCGCCCGGCGGCCGCCTCCTCGTCGCCCGCGGCCTCGGGGATATCCGCGCAAGTCTCGACCTCTAGTCCACCCTTGGCCGTCACGGCCCCATCGCCGCTGTGGTCACCGGAGGCAGGCAGGCGCCGACCGTCCGCCGCGCCGGCACGCGGCGCTGAGGCGGCGGCCGGGCGCCACCCGGCACCGGCCTGACGTACCCGTTCTTCCGGCCGGGACGGCGTGGGCCGCCCCGGCCGGCGACCGGTGCCGCTGAGGGTGGGTGTGGTCGGGCTCAGGCGGAGGCGGTGCGCCGGCGGCGGCGCTGGCCCAGCTCGTCCGCGGCGGTCGGCTCGACCGGACCCGTCGCGGCGGTGGGCTCGGCCCGCTCGGCCGGCAGGTGCGCCAGCGACCCGTGCAGCTCCTTGAGCGCCCCGCTGACCGCGATCCCGAAGACGCCCTGCCCGCCGGCGAGCAGGTCGACGACCTCCTCGGCCGAGGTGCACTCGTACACGGTCGTCCCGTCCGACAGCAGCGTGACGTTCGCCAGGTCGTCGACCCCGCGCGCCCGCAGGTGCTCGACCGCGACCCGGATGTTGTGCAGCGAGACCCCGGTGTCGAGCAGCCGTTTGACCACCTTGAGGACGAGGATGTCCTTGAACGAGTAGAGCCGCTGCGTACCGGAGCCGGCCGCGGACCGGATCGACGGCGCGACGAGGTCGGTGCGGGCCCAGTAGTCGAGCTGCCGGTAGGTGATGCCGGCGGCGCTGCACGCGGTCGTCCCGCGGTAGCCGAGCAGCGCGTCGGGCACCTCGGCCGCGAACCCAACCGGGAACAGCGCCTCCTGCAGCGGTGGCTGGCCGTCGCTCACGGGGATGCCCTTCTCGGTACACCGGCCGGGGAGTTGCACGGTGGTGATTCGGACGCTATGCGGTCCGACCGCCAGGGTCAACGCACCACCCCGGCGTGTCCCTGCTCACCTCACTGACCAGCGAAGTCGTCCGGTGAGATGGTGTCGAGGAACTCCCGGAACTTCTCCACCTCGTCCTCCTGCTCGTCCGGGATCGAGATGCCGGCCTCGGCCAGCACGGCCTCCTCGCCGAGGATCGTCGTCCCGGACCGCAGCGCCAGCGCGATCGCGTCCGACGGCCGGGCGCTGACCCGGGCCCCGCCGGCGAACACCAGCTCCGCGTAGAACACGCCGTCGCGCAGGTCGGTGATGTGCACGGCCTCCAACCGGGCGCCGAGCGCGCCGATCACGTCCCGCAGCAGGTCGTGGGTCAGCGGGCGGGCCGGGCGGACACCCTGCTGCTCGAACGCGATCGCGGATGCCTCGACCGCGCCGATCCAGATCGGCAGGTAGCGGTCGCCCTCGGCTTCCTTGAGCAGCACGATCGGCTGGTTCACGGGCAGCTCCACCCGTACTCCCACCACACGCAGCTCGTTCACAGCGGAGCCTCCCACCCAGCAGGTTCTGCCGTTCTGACGCTACACGGTGCGAGGCCGGATCGCCCTCGGGTGGGGCCTCGTGCCGCCGGGCGGGTGACCCTGTGGAAGCGGGGGTTCAGCCGCCGAGCTCGGCCCGCAGGCCGGCCTTGACGAGCGTCGCGTGCAGCCGCACCGACAGCGCGGCCAGCTCCCGGATCGCCTCGTCGGCCCGGCCGCGGGCCTCCGGGTTGCGCTGCCGGATCAGCGGCGTGACCACCTGCTCGAACAGCCCGATCTCGCGGTCGGCCGCGGTCCGGAAGGCACGCAGGTGCCGTGGCTCGATCCCGTACCGGGCCATCTCCGCGGCGCAGGTCGCGACCGCCAGCGCGTCGCCGT
This sequence comes from uncultured Actinomycetota bacterium, assembly GCA_963728945.1. Classification (GTDB taxonomy): domain Bacteria; phylum Actinomycetota; class Actinomycetes; order Mycobacteriales; family CADCTP01; genus CADCTP01. The sequence continues at coordinate 1,100,005 of CAVSMA010000002.1, forward strand.
CGTACGCCCCGCCGGCCCGCTTGCTGACCAACCCGAACTGCTCGAGCTGCTCGAGCTGCTCCGCCTCCAGCCCGGCCTCGCCGAGCAGCTCCTCGCGGCTCATCCGGACCTCGGACGACTCCGGCACGAACGCCTCGGCGCCGGGCATCGGCACCGACGAGACCGCCCGCGGGCCGCGCCGGGTGGTGCTGCCCGGACCCCGCTCCGGCGGTTCGAGCCCGCGGTCGATGGCGTCGAGGTGGTCCTTGATCACCCGCAGCGGCAGGTAGTGGTCACGCTGCTCGGCCAGCACGAACCGGAGCCGGGCCACGTCGCCGGAGGAGAACTTCCGGTAGCCGGACGGGGTCCGCTCCGGGTGGATCAGCCCTTCCGCCTCGAGGAAGCGGATCTTGGAGATGGTGATGTCCGGGAACTCGGGGCGCAGCTGGCCGAGGACCTCCCCGATGCTCAGGGAGGACCTGGCGTTGGCCCCCGTGGAGCTCACCGTACGGCGGCCGGCTCTTCACCGCCGGCCCGGGCGCCCGCGAGGTAGAGCAGCCGGAACTTGCCGATCTGCACCTCGTCGCCGCCGGCCAGCGCCGCGACGTCGATGCGCTGCCGGTTGACGTAGGTCCCGTTGAGGCTGCCGACGTCGTGCACGACGAAGCCGCCGCCCTCGCGGCGGAACTCCGCGTGCCGGCGGGAGACCGTCACGTCGTCGAGGAAGATGTCGCTGTCCGGGTGGCGGCCGGCCGTCGTCACGTCCTGGTCGAGCAGGAACCGGCTGCCCGCGTTGGGGCCACGCTTGACCACCAGCAACGCCGAACCGGCCGGCAGTGCGTCGACGGCGCCGGCCGCCTCCTCGTTCGGCTCGTCGACGGGACCCTCGTCGAACGCACCGGGCTGGAAGATCGAGGTCGCATCCGGCGAGGCGGCGTACTCGACCCGGGCCAGCGGCGCCCCGCACTGGGCGCAGAAGCGCGCGTCGTCGGGGTTGTCGTGGCCGCAGCGGGTGCAGAACACGTCGCGCTCGCCTCCCGGCTCGGTCGTCGTGTGGGTAAGGGACGAGCGAGCCTAGTCAGCCCGTTCCGCAAGGGTCAACCGGTAGTGGAGCTTGAAGGAATCAGGAGTCCTCGACGAGCTCACGGTACGCGTCCGCGTCGAGAAGCGAGTTGACCACGCCGATGTCGCCGACCTCGATCTCGACGATCCAGCCCTCCCCGTACGGGTCGGAGTTGAGCAGCTCGGGCTGCGACTCCAGAGCGTCGTTGCGGGCCAGCACGGTGCCGGCGATCGGGGCGAAGACGTCCGAGACGCTCTTGGTCGACTCGACCTCGCCCATCGGCTGCCCGGCCGTGACGGCGGTGCCGACGCCGGGCAGCGAGACGTAGACGATGTCGCCGAGCGCGCTCTGCGCGTAGTCCGTGATGCCGACCCGCAGCGTGTGGCTCTCGGTCGCGCGGACCCACTCGTGCTCGGCGGTGTACTTCAGGTCCTCGGGCAGGTTCACGCGCGAGACCGTACTAGTCCTGCCGCACGCCGCACCCGCCGGTGCACCTCGGCGGCGGTGCCACCGCAAGCCGTGGCGGTCGCACCGCGGCCGCGGCGGTGTCCGGCTCAGTTCGTGGGTCGGGAGTAGTGCGGGCTCTTCACCGGGCGCAGCGCGTGGATGACCACCTGCTGGCGCTCCTCGGTGCGGGCCTCGCCGCCCGCCCGCTTGGCCGTGTCGGCGACCCCGCCCGGGATGCCCATCGCGGTGGCGAGCGTGGGCGGGTCGCCGATCGCCAGGATCGTGTACGGGACGGTGACGGCGACGCCGTCGACCGCGATCCCGGTGTCCGCGGCGGTGAAGCTCGAGTCGAGGCCGATCCGGACGCCGCCCACCTGGATCGCCTCCGCGCCGGCGGCGCGCAGCTCCTCGACGGTGTCGAGCAGGTCCTCGGCGGCCAGCCGGTGGTCCGGGTCGGTGATCGTCAGCACGACACCCGGACCCTGGGCGGCGACGGTGCCGGCCAGGATGCCGAGCGCCTCGGAGCGCTTGCGGGCCTCCTGCAGCGCGGTGCTCGACGTGTCGCCGGCGCTGGACAGCCGGGCACGAGCCGCCTCGAGCTCGGCGATCTGCCGGCGCAGCCGGTCCTCCCGGGAGGAGAGGTCGTCGAGGATCCGCACCAGGTCCTCCTGCCGCGCGGCAGTAAGTCCGCTTGTCGACGTATTGCTTCGTACCTGAACCGCTATACCGAACCCGAGCAGGCCGATCAGCACGCCGACCAGGACCGCCGCCGGCGACCGGCTCCACCGCAGCACCCGACGCCGCCCGGCCCCGCCCTCCCCCGTCCCGGCACCGTCGGCCTCCTCCGCGCCTGCGCCGTCAGAGGCGTCCCCACCGCGGCCGCCGGCGGTTCCCCCCGCTCCGCCGCCCTCAAGGTCGCCCCCGAGGTTGCCCGCGCCGTCGCCCCCGTGCCCGCCGCGCTCGGCGCCCTCGCCGGCCTCGCCGGCCTCGCCCGCCGCGCTCGCCGACACGCTCGCCGCCGCCCTCGCCGGCGCGGTCCAGACCGTCCTCGTCAGAGCGACCCGACGCTGCACTCCAGCTCCCCGCGCTCCCAGCGCCAGCGGGTGCGGTGCCGCCGAGTGCTGTCGGTGGGCTCAGTGCCGCCGATCGGAGATCGGCGTCCTGCGCGGCGACCGGCGGCAGCAAGCCTCCGCCGCCGAACTCCCTGCCCTCCCATTCCGCCTCGTCCTCCCACTCGTCCTCGTCTTCCCACTCGCCCTGAGCCCGGCGCACCGTCGCGGGTCTGGGAAGAGACTCCTCCGCCAGCCCTACCGCGGTCTCGCCCCCGGTCTCGCGCCCGGTCTCGCGCCCGGTCTCGCCGCGGGCCGACCTCACTGCGGACCCCGCCCCGGACTCACCAACGCCCACCGCCGGCCGGGCCGAAGCCGAGTCCGTGGTCTCCGCCGCGGCCGAGCTGGACTCCGGCGCGACCGTCGCGCCCCGCTCCGCCTCGGGCGGACTCGTGGTCTCCGGACGATCGCGAGTCTCATCCTCGCGTCGAGGATAGGACTCCTCGTCCCTACTCATGCCCGGAACAGGTGGCGGCGGATAGCCGCCGCGTTGCCGAAGATGCGGATCCCGAGCACGACCACCACCCCCGTCGACAGCTGCGCGCCCACACCCAGCTTGTCCCCGAGGAACACGATCAGCGCCGCCACGAGCACGTTCGACACGAACGACACGACGAAGACCTTCGCGTCGAAGATTCCGTCCAGCCGCGCCCGGATCCCGCCGAACATCGCGTCGAGCGCCGCCACCACCGCGATCGGCAGGTACGGCTGCAACCACAGCGGCACCACCGGCTCGAACACCAGCCCGAGCGCCACGCCGGCGACGAGCGCGAGCGCGGGGATCACCGTCCACCTCCGGAGGGTCGCGGCGCCGGAGCCGAACCCGGCGTCGACACAGTAGTCGGCGGCGGCACCGGCGAGGCGTAGCGGAGATCCGGGTCGGTCGCCGCCGGCAACTGCAGATCCTTGGCCGCCCGGACGGTGAACTGGATCCCGTACAGCCCGGTGTACGACTGGAACCGCCGCGCCGCCTCGCTGTCGGCGAACCGCGGCAGCAGCGTGGCCGGGTCCCCGACCGCCGCGAGCGTGTACGGGCTCTGCACCGGTCGCAGGTCGACCAGGATCGCCTCGCCGGCCCCGCGGATCGTGGTGGTCGGCGCGAGCCGCTGCCCGCCCACCGACACCGCCTCCGCACCGGCCGCCCACAGCGCGTTCACCAGGCTCTGCAGGTCCCGGTCCTGGATCCGGCCGTTGTCGTCGACGGACACGGGCACGCGCTGGCCGGTGTTCGGGTCCACCTGATCGGTGCCCGACGCGTCGCCGACCACGACGGCCACGCCGGGCCCGTGCACCGCCCGCTGCGCCGCCGCCTCCTCCAGCCGGCGTACCTCCGCCGCGGCCCGGTCGCCGTCCCGGCTCGCGGTCAGTGCCGCATCCCGCTGTCGGGACAGCTGCCCCGACAGCTGCTGGGCGCGCCGCTGCAACGAGTCCGACAGCACTGACCCGTCCCGGACGTCCTGCACGAGCGCCTGCCGGACCCGCTCGGAGTCCGGCGCCTGCCGCAGCGTCGCCCGATAGGCGGTGGCGAGCATGAAGCCGAGCAGCAGCAGACCGGCGGCGAGGATCGCGGTCGTCCGCTTCCGTGCCTTCGGCGACTCGTCCTTTTGTCGACGAGCGGCTGCGGCATACCCGCTGTCAAGGTGATCCGTGAACAACTCGATGAGCAGCGAAGTCGACATGTTGCCGATCCGCGGGCGGTGGCTGGTGTGCTCGTCGCCCCGCAGCTCGAGGGCCCGGCGGACCATCGGGTCCGGCGCCCCCTCGGCGTGCTCGCCCCTGCCCTTGATCACCCGGTGTCCGCCCCGCGGTCCGTCCCGCCGGCCCGGTCGGCCCTGAGCACCTGCACCACCTGCATCCCGTACAGCACGCCGGAGAGCAGGTAGAACACCGTCCCCCACCAGACGAACGCCCAGGCGATCGGCCGGGCGACGTCGGACACCGCCCAATCGTGCGCCCCGATGAGCAGCAATGGGAACGCGTAGAGCAGGCAGAAGGTGGCCGACTTGCCGAGATAGCTCACGTTGAGCGGGGCGATCCCCCGCCGGCGCAGCAGCCAGACGCCGGGCGCCAGCACCAGGTCACGGCCGACGATGATCGCGGCCAGCCACCACGGGATGATGTCGCGCAGCACGAACGCGACCAGCGTGGCCAGGATGTAGAGGCGGTCCGCCGCCGGGTCGAGGACGACGCCGAGCTTGCTGGTCTGGCCGAGCGCCCGGGCGATCTTGCCGTCGAGGTAGTCGCTGATGCCGGCGAAGGCCAGCACCAGCAGCGCGGCGAGATCGGCGTGCGGGCCGAGCAGCAACCAGAGGAAGACCGGTACGCCGGCCAACCGCAGGATCGACAGGGCATTGGGGATCGTGAAGACCCGATCGGTGGGGGCTGCGCCCCGGGCGGCCGTCATCGGCTCCCCGCTCCTCGGCGGCAACCCCCGCCCTCCTCGGCGCTCGCGTTCCCTGTCGGGACGACAGGATTTGAACCTGCGACCCCCTGACCCCCAGTCAGGTGCGCTACCAAACTGCGCCACGTCCCGATCCGCACCCTCCCGGGCGCGGGCTTGAGCCTACCGCAGCCCCGGCTCCGCCTCAGTGCTGGTCACAGCGCGACTTGGTCTGCACCTGCACTGGAGGATGGGACTTTCGCCACCGTTTCACGTGGATCCAACGTCGATCTTCCCGGCGCGCCTACTTGCGCCGCTCCCGTACCCGCACCGCGACCTCGACCGGCGACCCCGGGAAGCCGAAGTCCTCACGCAGCCGCCGCTCCACGAACCGCCGGTACGCCGGCTCCAGGAAGCCAGTCGTGAACAGCACGAACCGCGGTGGCTTCGTGCCGGCCTGGGTCGCGAACAGGACCCGCGGCTGCTTGCCACCCCGCACCGGCGGCGGCGTCGCGGCGATCAGCTCGCCCAACCAGCTGTTGAGCCGGCCGGTCGGCACTCGCCGCTCCCAGGACTCGAGCGCGGTGCGCAGCGCCGGCGCGAGCTTGTCGACACCGCGACCTGATGACGCGGAGATGTTCACGCGCGGAGCCCAGCGGACCCGCAGCAGCTCGCGGTCGATCTCCTTGTCCAGCCGCTGCCGGCGGTCGGCGTCGACCAGGTCCCACTTGTTGAACGCGATCACCAGCGCCCGGCCGGCCTCGATCACCGCGCCGATGACCCGCTGGTCCTGTTCGCTGATCGGCTCGCTCGCGTCCAGCAGCACGACGGCGACCTCGGCGGCCTCGATCGCGGCCGCCGTCCGGAGCGAGGCGTAGTACTCGGCACCACTGGCATGCGCGACCCGCCGCCGCAGTCCCGCTGTATCGACAAACCGCCAGGTCTCTTCACCGATCTCGACCAGCGAGTCGACGGGGTCGATCGTCGTACCGGCGACCGGGTCGACCACCGCTCGCTCCTCCCCGGTCAGCCGGTTGAGCAGGCTCGACTTGCCCACGTTGGGACGCCCGACGAGCGCGACCCGACGCGGCCCGCTCTCCTCGTCGTCGCGGTCCGCCGGCGCCTCGGGCAGCGCCCCGAGGATCGCGTCGAGCAGGTCCCCGGAGCCGCGACCGTGCAGCGCGCTGACCGGGTACGGCTCGCCCAGGCCGAGCGACCACAACGAGGCAGCTTCCGGCTCGGTGCGCTCGTCGTCCACCTTGTTCGCGGCCAGCACGACCGGCTTGCCGCCGCGGCGCAGGACCCTCGCGACGGCCTCGTCGGTCGCGGTTGCGCCGACGCTGGCATCGACGACCAGCAGCACGGCGTCGGCGGTGCGCATGGCGTGGTCGGCCTGTGCCGCCACCCGGGCCTGGAACCCCTTGGCGTCCGGCTCCCAGCCACCCGTGTCGACCACGGTGAACCGCCGGCCCGACCACTGCGCGTCGTACGCGACGCGGTCCCGGGTCACCCCCGGCACGTCCTGCACGACCGCCTCGCGCCGGCCGAGGATGCGGTTGACCAGCGTCGACTTGCCGACATTCGGCCGGCCGACGACGGCGAGCACGGGCAGGTCGAGGACGTCCTCGGTGTCCTCGGCGACGGTCATGGCGGGTCTCTTTCCGGTTCGGCGGGCGCCGGGCGCGTGGCGGCGACATGGGCCGCGAGCGCGCGGTGGATCTCGTCGGCGGCAGCGGCAACGGTACGCCGTGTCGCGGGGCCGGCGGACAGCCGGAGCAGATCACCGACCCGGGTCCTACGAAACCGGCCGACCCTCCACGTCAGCTTCTGACCCCTCGTCCCACGAAGCTTGCCCGGCCCCATCTCGCTTCTGACGTGCTCTGTCAATGCCCGCACAAGTCCAGCGCAGGGATCACGTGGGGCGCTGCGCACCCGCGTGGACGATGTGTCGCTCCGCCGCTATGTCGACAAGATGCTGGATCACCTCGTCGATATCCATGCTAGTGGTGTCGACATGCACGGCGTCCTCGGCAGCCCGCAGGGGACTGTGCGCCCTGCTGCTGTCGTACGCGTCCCGTCGATCGAGGTCCGCGGCCGTGCCGCTCCGCTCGGTGCCGTCCTGCCGTGACCGTCGCGTCGCCCGCGCGTCCGGCGACGCGGTGAGGAAGATCTTCAGCGGTGCGTCCGGGGCAACGACGGTCCCGATGTCCCGTCCCTCGACGACGACCGCTCCGGTGCCGATGAGCTCGCGCTGCTGGGCGACGAGGAGAACGCGCACCTCCGGGATGGCGGATACCGGGCTGACCGCCGTGGTGACGGCCTGCGACCGGATCTCCCGGTCGACCCGGCGCCCGTCGACGCTGACGTGCTGGTCGTCCGGATCGGTCGTCACGGTGATGCGCGTACGGGCAGCAAGGTCGGTGACCGCGGCCGCGTCGTCCGGGTCGACGCCGTCCCGCAGGACGACCCAGGTCACGGCCCGGTACATCGCGCCGGTGTCGAGGTACCGGAAGCCCAGCCGTCGGGCCAACCCGCGAGCGACGGTCGACTTGCCGGTGCCCGACGGCCCGTCGAGGGCGATCACATCCCGCGCGGCGTCCGACGCCTGCTCCGACCACACGGCCGACATTGTGCCCACACCGCCAGCCCAGTCACCCACCGACCGCTTAGACCATCCCTCGCTGGCAGCCATAGACAGATTGGTACGGAACGTCCATCCCTCAACCGCAGAGCTGACCTAAGGGCCTCAGAACGCGGCTCAGCGCCGGCTCAGCGCCGGCCGCGGTCAGCTGTCCCGCACTCCGGCGCCGGCCGGTGTGGCTGACCTCCCCAATGGCGCCCCGGCGTCCGCCCGAGATCGCCCATCCCCCGCCGCCCACCAAGCGTGGCCACACTACCGGCCGGACGAGCGGGCACCAGCCTGGCCACCGTCGCCCTGCAGCGCCTCGGACCAGGCATGCTCGAGCTCTCACACCGCGATCCACACCCGTGGTGCGCCATGCCGGAACGACATTGCGCACGGCTCACCCCCGCGCGCCCGTTCTATCCCTGCTGGGCGGCGGCAACCCATCGATGGCCGCGCATCCCGGTCCACACCTCTGCACCCCCAGCGCGCCTGAGGCGGCGCGACCTCGAGCCTCACGACACCTGGCAGCCCACGCGATCTCGTTCGCCAGGACCCCCACGCTCGCCGGGCAGCCCAAGCACCACAACAGGAACCGCAGCCCCGGACGTGCAGCCCCAGGCACCCGCAGCCCCACGCACCCGCGGCCCAAGGCAAGCGGCCCAAGGCACCCGCAGCCCCGGGCACCGCAGCCCCGGGCACCACAACCCGGGGCACCGCGGCGTCCGCGAACATGGGCCGCCAGCACCTGACGACTCGCCATGAGGCTGGCTCCAGCCCAGGCCGGTAACCGGATGACCCAACGGGTGTTCGATCCCCCGCCTCAGCGAACTGGCCCTCTCTACCTAGCGGTTGGCTGCCCAGTCGGTGGAGGCCGCGACAGCGCCGCGGTCGACGCTCACTTGACCGGGGGACGGCTCTGCCCGGAGTCGCGATCCGGTTGGGTCTGCTGACCACCTCGGGTGTGACGGTCAACAGCACCGCATTCGCCGGAACCCTGTTCATCCCGCCGTCGCATCGGCGGTTAACGGTGGTCCTCCGTGCGCATGTCGGCGACCTGCCCACGAACCTGCTGTCCGGGGCGCCGGCGGGCGGGACCGACTGCACGGGCAGATCGCCATTCATCTGCCAGCGGCGACTTCAGCATCGACAGGGTCCTCGCCCAGCTGGGCGGGATACATGGAGCCCGACAACAAGATCGGCCGTAGACGCTTCTATTGTTCTAGCGGCTAGGAGCTATATCGACAGACCTCTAGAGCATCTGCTCTACTCAGAAACGGGACCACACTTTGAGGTAGCGAAACTTGGCTCTTAGTCGACATCTACGCCGCCCGCCCGGTCGTGCGGTTGCCCGACGCTTCGAAGTCGACTTAGTCATTTGCCGCAGCGTGCTCAGCCTGCGATCAGGTCGATGAGTCGACGCGCACTGTGGCCGGCCACCTTGTTCGTCCGCCGCCTAGGCCGTCCACCTTTATATCGACATAACGGCCGGACCTGTGTGCTGGACTGCAGTCGACAAAGAGCCTCGTCGATGAGGCACTCAAGCGATCAAACGTTGAGCCGCTATACAGCTAGGCAGGCTTGGAGACGAGGCTGTGGAGGTCGCCGATCTCACGCTGGCTGAGCTTCCGGACGGTGCCCTGGCGCTGATGGCCGAGCTTCACCGGACCGATCGCGGTCCGGACGAGCCGCGACACCGGATGGTCGACCGCTTCGAGCAGCCGGCGCACGAGGTGGTTGCGACCCTCGTGCACAACGAGCTCGACGACCGCCCGGCCCGCCGCCACATCGACCACGGCAAACGAGTCGACCTTGATCAGCCCGTCCTCGAGCTCGACCCCCTCGCGCAGCCGGCGCCCGAGCGATCGCGGGATCGGCCCCGGCACCTCGGCGAGATAGGTCTTCGGTACCTCGAACGACGGATGGGTCAGCCGGTGCGCCAGGTCGCCGTCGTTGGTGAGGAGCAGCAGGCCTTCCGTCTCGGCGTCGAGCCGGCCGACGTGGAACAGCCGCTGTGAGCGCTCGGCGACGTAGTCCCCCACCGTCGGCCGGCCCTCTGGATCGCTCATCGTGGACAGGACGCCACGGGGCTTGTTCAGCGCGAGATAGACGAGATCCTCGCGCACGTTGATACGCGCACCATCGACGCTGACAACGGCGGTCCGCGGATCCACACGCATTCCCTGGCCGCGCACGACCTTGCCGTCCACGGAAACACGGCCGGCGGCGATCAGTTCCTCGCACGCGCGCCGAGAACCAAGCCCGGCCGCGGCCAACACTTTTTGCAGACGTACGCCTTCGGTCTGCTTCTCAGGTAGAGAGTTCGACATCGTCCAGCTGTGAGGTATCGGGTAGGAGTGGAGCAAGAGACGGAAGTTCGTCCAGTGACCGGAGACCCATCCTCTCCAAGAAGAGCGATGTTGTCCGGTAAAGGCCGCCACCGGTGTCCGGGTCTGCGCCGCACTCCTCCACGAGACCCCTGGTGAGCAGGGTACGCATGACCGCGTCGACGCTCACCCCCCGGATCGCCGAGATGCGCGAGCGGGTCACGGGTTGGCGGTAGGCGATGACCGCGAGGGTCTCGAGGGCCGCCTGGGTCAGCCGGGCCCGCTGGCCGTCGAGCACGAACCGCTCGACGTACGCGGCGAACTCGTCGCGGCTGTAGAGGCGCCAGCCGTCAGCGACCTCCCGAAGGTCGAAGCCGCGGCCGCCGGCGTCGTAGTCGTCCCGCAGCGAGTGGAGGGCGCCCTCCACCTCGGGCACCGATCGCCCGAGGACCTGGGCCAGCATCTGGGCACTGGTCGGCGTGTCGACAACGAGCAAAACCGCTTCAACGGCAGAGCGGAGACGGTCCGGGTCGGCAAGCTCATCCAGCTCCCCCTGAAGCGGGCCTCCGCTCCCCTCCCCGGCAGTACCACCTGAGTGCGCGTCCTCCTCGCCGGAGGCCCGACCCTCGGCGAGGGATCCCGGTCCGGCCGACATCGCGCCAGTCGACTCGGGGGCATCGCCACTCCACAGCCCACCGCGCGCGCTGCCAACGCCCGGGCCACCCGAGGTGGCCTCCTCGTCCGCGACGGCTCCGGCTCCAGAGTCGCGATCGCTCGCCCTGTCCCGGCGCACGACGGAGTCGCCACTGGACATCCAGTCGACCCGCATACTCGAGCCCTCGATAACTACCTCGCTGTCCGTCCGCAGATCACCATCGCCGCGGGCCATGCGGGGCGCGTCCGCCTCGGCTCTCAGGCCCGCTTCGGCTGCCGGACCTGCTTCAGCTGCCGGGCCCCCTTCGGCTGCCGGGCCGGCTTCCCCTTCGTCCGCCGAACCTCCTTCGTCCGCCGAACCCCCTTCGGCTGCGGGGCTGGCTTCGGCTGCCAACTCCGCTCCCGCTTCCGGCTCCGCGTCGGCTCCCAGGTCGGCTCCGCCGGTCGAGTCGGCTTCGGATGCCGGGTCGGCCCCGCCCATCGAGCCGGCCCCGCCCATCGAACCGGCCCCGCCCATCGAGCCGGCCCCGATCGAGGCGGCCCCGATCGAGGCGGCGCCGGATGGCGAGTCGGAGCCGTTGGTCGGCCGGGTTGCGGACGTGACCGGCGCGATTGCCCGCTGGTCGTCGGCGTTTCTCGGCTGCTCGGCTGACTGCGTCCCTGGCGGGCTGGTGGCTTCGACTCGGCACGGTATGTCGGCGGGGCGGTTTGTCGACAGGTCGGCCTGTTGTCCTGCCTGCGGGTGAGCCTCGTTCTTTATGGGGCGCGCAGTGTTGGGCCGAAGCGCCTGCGGCGAGTCGGCGAGTTGGGCCCGGACGGCTCGGAGGGCGGCGGCAACATCGGACGGCTCGGCTGCGCGCTCGGTCGGGCGGGCGGGCGGATCGGAGGTCGACGGCTGAGGCTCGTCGCCGGAGCCAGGCTCGGCCACAGCACTGTGCCCGGCCGTCGCTCGTTCCGCCGCGGCTGACGGACTTGGGTGCAGTGCTACTTCGCTCAGGGGCGACGCACCCGGCGACTCGAAGGACGGGGAGCCGGCGGACGACGACGCGTCGCGTGTCGACTCGTCTGCTTGTCGGTTGGCCGGTATCGCGGTTTCGGCTGTCGACCGGTCGATCTGTGGTTTCCCACCAGATCCGTGGGATGAGAGCCCTTCCGGTGCCGGCGACACGGCGGCGTCGGCCGGATCGCGCTCGTATGGGTCGCGGGAGGTGACGGGCGCGCTCCCCTGCCGGCCGGCGCGGGACACGGCATCGCCTGCTCCGCAGTCGTCCGGGTGGGTTCCCTGCCGGCCGGCTCGGGACACGGCGTTGGCCGGTCCGCGCCGGTGTGGGTGGTGGGCGATCGTGGGATCGCTCCCCTGCCGGCCGGCGAGCGACACAGCGTCGCCTGGTCCGCGCTCGTCGGGGTCGCGGGAGGTGGCGGAGGCGGTCCCCTGCGGGCCGGCCTGCGACGCGGGGGCATCGGCTGGTTCGCGCTCCTGCGAGTGGTGGAGGGGCGTCGGGTTGGCCTCCGGCCGGGCGGCTGGCGACAGGGCGGCGTCGGCTGCTTCCCGATCGGACGGGCTCCCGGGCTCGCCCTCCTGACCATCGGCTGCGGCGCTCGGCTCGTGGGACGCGGTCGGCGCGTCGAGCCTCGAGCTGGAGGGCTCGGGCGAGCCGCCAGCGCCGGCGGCCGGCCGCTCGGGCGCCGGCTCCGCATTCGAGGAGGTCGTGGACCTCGGCGCAGCTTCGGTCTCATGCTGAGCTCGAGAAGTGGACCGATCCCCGCGGTTGGTCTCGATTTCGGGGTTGAGAGGGTCGCTCACCCGTACTCCTCGTCCATGTCCTCGTCCTCGGCCGGCTCCTCAGGGCCGACCGCGCCGGTCCACCGGATCCACAGCTCCCCCAGCGGCGCGACCTGGTCGAAGGCGACCGCACCCTCGCGGTACAGCTCGAGCAGGGCCAGGAAGCGAGCGACGATCTCGACGGTGTGCTCGCAGTCGTGGGTGAGCGCACGGAACGTCGACCGGCCGGTACGGGCCAGACGCTCGCGCAGGGTCATCGCGTGCTCGCGAACGCTCACCCGCGGGGCGTGGACGTGCGCGATCGAGACGACCGGCGGCGGCTTCGGCCGCAGCGCGTCGGCGGCGATGCGGGCCAGCTGCTCGGGGCTGATCGTGAGCAGCAGTTCCGGCATGAGCTCGGCGAAGCGCGGCTCCAGGGCGACCGCGCGCGGGAAGCGCCGGGACTGCTCGCGCTCTCGGTCCTGCAGGTGCGCGGCCGCCTGCTTGTACGCCCGGTACTGGAGCAGGCGCGCGAACAGCAGGTCCCGCGCTTCGAGCAGGGCGAGGTCCTCCTCGTCCTCCACCTCGGCGGACGGCAGCAGCCGGGCCGCCTTCAGATCGAGCAGCGTGGCCGCGACGACGAGAAACTCGGTCGCCTGGCCGAGGTCCCAGGACGAGCCGAGGGCGCGGATGTACGCGATGAACTCGTCGGTCACCTGGGACAGGGCGACCTCGGTGACGTCGAGCTGGTGCTTCGAGATCAGCGTGAGCAGGAGATCGAACGGGCCCTCGAAGTTCGAGAGGCGCACCTCGAACGCACCAGGCCGCCCCTCCCCCGCTGCAACCTCCGCGGTCGGGTCTGACGGTGCGTCGCGCGGGCCCGCGCTCGGCCCCGACGCGGCCCCGGGCGACGGGCCGGACTCCGACGCCGAGACGGTGTACCCACCCTCGCGGATCCCGGCGGAGCCGGCCGATGCCGCGGGCGCCGCGTCCGTGGTCGGCCTGCCCGGGCCGGTCGGGCCAGTCGGGCCGGCAGCAGACGTCGAGCGCAACGGTGTCGACATACGTACATGAGCCTAAGCAGCTAGGCCGAGAAGGGAACCTACGACCGTGTCGACGATGTTGATCAGCAGCGGCGTCGGCCCGCCGATCGGCAGGATCAGCAGCACGAGCAGCGCGAGCACACCGAGGTTGCGCTCGACCAGATACTCGCGCGCCCGCTGCCAGCCCACCGACCCGGTCGAGGCCAGCTCGAGCAACCGCCAGCCGGGCAGCGGTGGCAGCGGCACCAGCGCCAGCACCGCCATGCCCAGCAGCTCCATCGCCAGCCCGAGGAAGAACAGCTGCGCGGGCGGCCCGTTCACGCCGGTGAGCACCGACCCGGGACCCTTCCCGGGCAGGAACTCGGCCGGACCGCCGACGAGGACGAACCCGAACACCGCCAGCACCCCGAGCACCAGCACCGCGACCGGCCCGGCCAGCAGCGCCAGCGCCAGCCGGCCGCGCGAGCGCAGCTGCATGTCCGGCGTCACGCCCCAGCCGAGACCGCCGAGCGCGGCCGCCACCGCCCCGAACGGGTCGAGCACGCGGCGCAGGTCGCCGACCCGCCGCCGGGTCAGCCGGTCGCCGAACGCCCGCCGGAATACCGGCCGGTCGCCGAACGCCCGCGCGCACGACACCTGGACGTACGCCTGAACGGGCACCGCGACGAGGAATCCGACGAGCATCCCGAGGAACGCGACCGGGTGGCTGAGCGCACGCAGCATGTCAGCGCACCTCGCGAGCCAGTGCCCCGGTACGGGTCCGCACCGGGGTTGGGAGCGGACCCACTACGACTCGCGGAGCCGGCGGACGAGGATCGAGCTCTCGCCCTTGGCGTCCAGATCGGCGAGCACGACGGCCACCGCCTCGCGGACGATCCGGCCGCGGTCGACGACCAGCCCGTGGTCGCCGCGCAGCGCCAGCCGCGCCCGCTCCAGCAGGAACAGCTCCTCGGCGGAGCAGTAGACGGTGATCTTCTCGTCGTGCTTCTCCCGGCCGCTGGGCCGGCGCTCCGCTCCCCCGCGGAGCGGCTGCCGGCGGGTCTGGCGGATCCGGGCGGGCGCGCGCGGCGACGGCATCGGCTCGACGAAGTCGTCCTCTGTGGACGGTCGAAGCCCGCGCACCGGCTCGGTCGACAGCGCCCGCAGCGGCGCGCCGGTCTCGAACTCGTCGGCCGGCGCCGTGGCGGGCGCGGCGGCGGGCGCGGCGGCCGGCTCCTCCTCGCGCGGCGCGCCGAGCCGGGCCAGCCGGTCGGCGGCCCGTTCCGGACCGCGACGTGGCTCCGCTGGCTCGGGCGTTTCTGGTGCGCCGCCGGGACCGCCCGTTGAGCGGAACAGCTCGGCGGCGCCGGGCAGACTCGGACGCCGACTCATCGAGCGAGCACCTCCTTGGCCAGGGCACGGTACTGCTGGGCGCCTGACGAGCTCGGTGCCCACGTGGTGATCGGTTCCCCGGCGACGGTGGTCTCCGGGAACCGGACGGTACGGGTGATCACCGTGTCGAAGACGGTGTCCCCGAACGCTTCGACCACGCGGGCGAAGACCTCGCGGCCGTGCACGGTGCGCGAGTCGTACATGGTCGCGAGGATGCCGGCGATGTGCAGCCGCGGGTTGAGCCGCTCGCGCACCTTCTCGATGGTGTCGATGAGCAGCGCCACCCCGCGCAGGCTGAAGAACTCGCACTCCAGCGGGATGACCACCTCGTCGGCGGCAGTGAGCGCATTGACGGTGAGCAGGCCGAGCGACGGCTGGCAGTCGATGAGCACGAGGTCGTAGTCGGGAAGCGCCGGCGTGAGCGCGCGGGCCAGCGTCTGCTCCCGGGCGACCTCGTTGACCAGCTGCACCTCGGCCGCGGACAGGTCGATGTTGCTGGGGACCAGGTCCATGCCGGGGACGTTGGTCTTCAGCAGCACGTCGTCGAGGCCGACCGAGGACTCCATCAGCACGTCGTAGACGGTCCGGTCGAGCTGGTGCGGCTGCACGCCGAGACCGACCGACAGGGCACCCTGCGGGTCGAAGTCGACCAGCAGCACCCGGCGGCCGTATTCGGTCAGCGCCGCGCCGAGGTTGATCGTCGAGGTGGTCTTGCCGACCCCGCCCTTCTGGTTGCAGAGAGCGACGACGCGGGCGGGTCCGTGGCTCTTCAGCGGCTCGGGTTCGGGGATCGGCCGGGTCCGGCGCTGGGTGGCGGGGTCTGGGGCACGGGCCGCGCGCGGCTCCTCGCCGTCGTCGCGGGCGTTGCGGGCTTCCTCGCGAACGCGCCGGGCGGCCGCGCGCATGTCGTCGGTGGCAAGCAGAGTGCTGTCCTCCCCGCCACCGTTTATCGACATGCCCATCAGTCCATTGGCCTCTCTAGCGCCTAGCCATCACGCCGACGGCGAGCCGACTGTAGGGCTGCTCCGGACGGGGGACAAGCTGCCTCACCGAAGCTGGGGACAACTCGGCGCGCCGCTGTGGACGACAGGTGGAGAACCTGGGGACCGAGCTGTGGACAAACGATGCGCCAGGTCGGCGGCGAAAAGATGCGCGGTCACCGCGCCCGGGGATGCGCGGTCGCGTACACCTCGCGCAGCCGGTCGACCGTGACGAGCGTGTAGACCTGCGTCGTGCTCACCGACGCGTGCCCGAGCAGCTCCTGCACGACCCGCACGTCCGCGCCGCCGTCGAGCAGGTGCGTCGCGTACGAGTGACGGAGCGTGTGCGGGGAGATCTCGGTCGCCAGCCCGGCGCGCTCGGCCGCGACCCGCAGGATCGTCCACGCGCTCTGCCGGGACAGCGCGCCGCCGCGGGCGTTGAGGAACAGTCGGGGCGTTCCCCGCCCACCGGCCGCCAGCGCCGGACGGGCCCGGACGAGGTAGTCGTCGACCGCCTTGCGCGCGTACGAGCCGACCGGGACGACCCGCTCCTTCCCGCCCTTCCCGCGCAGCACGACCGCGTCCCGGTCGTGCAGGTCGTCGACGTCGAGACCGACTGCCTCGGAGATCCGCGCGCCGGTGCCGTAGAGCACCTCCAGCAGCGCCCGGTCCCGCAGCGCCAGCGGGGTGCCGTCGAAGCCGGCCGCCTCCAGCAACCGCTCCACGTCGTCGACCGAGATCGCCTTGGGCAGCCGGCGGGGCGGCGCCGGCGGCCGGACCGCACGCGCCACGTCGGCGGCGACCAGCCCGTCCCGGGCGGCGAACCGGTGCAGGCCGCGGACCGCGACCACCGCCCGCGCCGCCGAGGACGCCGACAGCGGCGGGTGGTCGGCGTCGCCCTCCCGCAGCGCGGCGAGGAAGCCGGCGACCTGTGCCTCGGACACGTCGCCGAGCCGGTCCACCGAGCCGAGATGCTGCAGGTAACGCCGCAGGTCCCGGCCGTAGGCGGCGAGCGTGTTGGCCGCCACCCCGCGCTCGACCGCGAGGTGCGCCAGGTAGTCCTCGACCACCACCCGGGGCGCATCCCGACGGTCCACTGCGGACTGTCTCAAAGCGACAGCGCCTGCTCCGCGCTCACCCAGGGCAGCCCGTGCGCGTCGGCGACCGGTTCGCTGGTGACCTGACCGTTGACGACGTTGACCCCGGGCAGCAGGGCGGGCGATTCCCGCACGGCGTCGCGCAGCCCGCGGTTGGCCAGCGCGAGCGCGTACGGCATGGTCACGTTGGTCAGCGCGTAGGTCGAGGTGTGCGGCACCGCTCCGGGCATGTTGGCCACGCAGTAGAACACCGAGCCCGCCACCGGGTAGGTGGGGTCGGAGTGCGTGGTCGGCCGGGACGACTCGAAGCAGCCGCCCTGGTCGACGGCGATGTCGACCAGCACCGAGCCCGGCTTCATCCGCCGCACCAGGTCGTCCGACACGAGCATCGGCGCCTTCGCTCCCGGCACCAGCACCGCGCCGATGACGAGATCGGCGTCCAGGCAGGCCCGCTCGACCTCGTACGCGTTGGACGCGATCGTCTGCAGGTGGCCCTGGTAGATGCGGTCGGCCGAGCGCAGCTTGTCGATGTTGAGGTCGAGCAGCAGCACCTCGGCCTGCATGCCGAGCGCGATCGCCGCGGCGTTCATCCCGGACACGCCGGCCCCGAGCACCACGACCTTCGCCGCATACACGCCGGAGACGCCGCCCATGAGCACCCCCCGGCCGCCCTGCGCGCGCTCCAGCGTGTGCGCCCCGACCTGCGGCGCCATCCGCCCGGCGACCTCGGACATCGGGGCCAGCAGCGGCAGCGCGCCGTCGGCGGCCTGCACGGTCTCGTAGGCCACCGCATCGATGCCGGAGTCCAGCAGCGCCTGGGTGCACTCGCGGGACGCGGCCAGGTGCAGGTAGGTGAACAGGGTGCGCCCGGCGCGCATCCGGTGATATTCCTCGGCGACCGGTTCCTTCACCTTGAGCACCAGGTCGACGTCCCACACGTCGTCCGGGTCGGCCAGGATCGTCGCGCCGGCCGCGACGAAGTCGTCGTCCGGCAGCGAGGAGCCGAGCCCGGCGTCCTTCTCGACGTAGACCTGGTGGCCGGCCCGGGTCAGTTCGTGCACTCCGGCCGGAGTGATTGCCACCCGGTATTCGTGGTCCTTGACCTCGCGCGGGATCCCGACTCTCACGACCCGTCCCCTCCTCGCCTGGACCGACGCGGCGCCGTTGCCGCGACTCGCCACGACCGCCGCAGTGTAGGACGTGCCGACGGCTGCCGGGTGGATGCGGACGGCGTCGCCGTCGTGAACGTCCGGACTGCGACATTCGCGGCCGAATGGGACCAGCGGCCGGCCCGCATCGCCGCACCGCGGCGATCCGGGACGTCAGTGGTTGGGGCGGGCGGACCAGGGGCTGTGGGCGGGGCGCAGCGTCGACCAGCCGTGCCCGCGGGCGTATGCGGTGGCGAGCAGGCCGGCGACGGTCAGCGCGTTGTCGATCTCGCCCGTGAACACCGCGGCGATCGCTTCGTCCAGCGGCCGGCGGTGCACTCCGAGGTCGGCCTCCTCGTCGATCCCGACGTGCCGGTCGGAGTCGGGCACCGGCGCGAGGTCGCGGGCGAGGTAGATGCGCACCGCCTCGGTGGACAGGCCGGGTGACATGTGCAGATCGACCAGCACGTCCCAGCGCCGGGCGGTCAGCGCCACCTCCTCGGCCAGCTCGCGGGCCGCGGTCGCGTACGCCTTCTCCTCCGGCACGTCGAGCAGCCCGGCCGGGATCTCGATCAGCCACTCGCCGACCGGGTGCCGGTACTGCCGGATGAACACCACCCGGTCCTGCTCGTCGAGCGCGACGATGCCGACCGCACCCGGCTGCTCGACGACCTCGCGGTCCTTGACCTCGCCGCCGGGCATCCGTACCTCGTCGACCCGCAGCGTCAGCACGTGTCCGGTGTAGACGGTCCGGGAGGTGACTGTGTCGAAGTCGGTCACGCCGAGACGCCCGCGACCGACCGTCCATTGTGGTCGGAGGCATGCCGGCCGGAGTCGCCGATGTCGACCGGCAGCCGCTCCGCCGCCTCGTAGTCCAGCGCGGCGGCGACGAACGCCCGGAACAGCGGCTGCGGCCGGGTCGGCCGGCTGGTGAACTCGGGGTGCGCCTGGGTGCCGACGAAGAACGGGTGCAGCTCCCGGGACAGCTCGACGTACTCGACCAGCCGGCCGTCCGGGGACGTGCCGGAGACGAGCAGGCCGGCGTCCCGCAGCCGGGCCCGGTAGTCGTTGTTCACCTCGTACCGGTGCCGATGCCGGGCCGACACCTCGATCCGCCCGTACGCCTCGGCGACGACCGAGCCGGGAACGAGCTTCTCCGGGTAGGCGCCGAGCCGCATCGTGCCGCCCATGTCCCGCTCGCCGGCGATGACGTCGACCTGGTCGGCCATCGTGGAAATCACCGGGTGCGGCGTCGCCGGGTCGAACTCGGTGGAGTTCGCGTCCTCCAGGCCGGCCAGGTGCCTGGCGGTCTCGATCACCATGCACTGCAGACCGAGGCAGAGGCCGAGGGTCGGAATGCCGCGCTCCCGCGCGTACCGGATCGCGCCGACCTTCCCCTCGATGCCGCGGACGCCGAAGCCGCCGGGGATCAGCACACCGTCCACACCGGACAGTGCCGCCGCGGCGCCGGCCGGGGTGGCGCAGTCGTCGGACGGCACCCAGCGGATCTCGACCCTGGTCCGGTGCGCGAACCCGCCGGCCCGCAGCGCCTCGATCACGGACAGGTACGCGTCCGGAAGGTCGACATACTTGCCGACCAGCGCGACGGTGACCGTCCGGCTCGGCCGGTGCACCCGGTCGAGCAGGTCGCCCCACACCGTCCAGTCCACGTCCCGGAACGGCAGTCCCAGCCGGCGGACGACGTAGGCGTCGAGGCCCTCGGTGTGCAGCACCTTCGGGATGTCGTAGATGGACGGGGCGTCCACGGCGGACACCACGCCGTCGGTGTCCACGTCGCACATCAGCGAGATCTTGCGCTTGAGCCCGGGCGGCAGCTCCCGGTCGGACCGGCAGACCACCGCGTCCGGCTGGATGCCGATCGAGCGCAACGCCGCCACCGAGTGCTGGGTCGGCTTGGTCTTCAGCTCCCCGCTCGGCGCCAGGTAGGGCACCAGCGAGACGTGCAGGAAGAAGCAGTTGTCCCGGCCGACGTCGTGCCGCAGCTGGCGGGCCGCCTCCAGGAACGGCAGCGACTCGATGTCGCCGACGGTGCCGCCGATCTCGGTGATCACCACGTCTGGTGGGTCGTCGGAGCGGGCGGACGCCTGCATCCGGTCCTTGA
This sequence comes from uncultured Actinomycetota bacterium, assembly GCA_963728945.1. Classification (GTDB taxonomy): domain Bacteria; phylum Actinomycetota; class Actinomycetes; order Mycobacteriales; family CADCTP01; genus CADCTP01. Next base: position 1,120,110 of record CAVSMA010000002.1, read on the forward strand.
TCTCGTTGGTGATGTGCGGGATCACCTGCACGGTGTCGCCGAGGTATTCACCGCGGCGCTCCTTGGCGATCACCGACGAGTAGACCTGGCCGGTGGTGACGTTGGCCGAGGCCCGCAGGTCGGTGTCGAGGAACCGCTCGTAGTGCCCGACGTCGAGGTCGGTCTCGGCGCCGTCCTCGGTGACGTAGACCTCGCCGTGCTGGAACGGGTTCATCGTCCCGGGGTCGACGTTGAGGTAGGGGTCGAGCTTCTGCATCGTGACCCGCAGGCCGCGGGCCTTGAGCAGACTGCCCAGGCTGCTGGCCGTGAGGCCCTTGCCGAGTGAGGAAGCGACGCCCCCGGTGACGAAGACGTGCTTGGTCTGGCGGCTGGACTGCGCCAAGGGGATCTCCCGCGGTGTCCGTGCGGGCCGTCCGACTGCTTCGCGCCCGCGATCCACGGGAGTTCACGGTAACACGAACGGGTAGCCCGGCCGTCCGCCGCGCCGTCCGAACCGGGGCGGAATGCGGCGGTCAGGACGCCGACAACGGCGGGAACGGACCCTCGCTGCCGGCCGCCGTGCCGTACTGGCCGCTGTGCCCGGCCGCCTCCTGGGCCAGCGCGAACACGGTCGCGACCTGCCCGACCGGCCGGTCGGCGTCGTCCACCGACGACACGGCCGAGGCCAGGCCCTGGTCCGCACGCAGCGCCCCGATCAGCCCGGCCGGGCCCGCGGCCGCCGAGCCGCCGACCACCACGACGCCGCGGCCGGCGTTGTCCAGCGAGGAGACCAGCGAGGTCAGCGTGGCCAGCCGCGGCGCCGGGTCGGCGCCGGTCACCGCGCCCGAGCTGACCACCACGGCCAGGTCGCCGGCGGCGACCGAGTCGCTGTCGGTCCGCAGCATCTTCAGCGTGCTGAACCCGGACAGGACCTCGCTGGTCGTCGCCGGCGTCGGGTCGCCCTTCTTGTCGCCGAGCAGCGCGTACGACAGCAGCGCAGCGGACAGCACGCCGGCGTCGTCCGACTCGGGCAGCTGGAAGCCGGCCGGCTGGCTGCCGCCGGTGACGAACGACTTCGCGTCCTCGGCCCGGCGCGGGTCCGAGTAGCCGTCGGTGAGCTGCACCCGGCCGGTGACCGTCGCGCCGGCCTGCTGCAGCGCCTTGGTGACCCCGCCCGTACCCGCGTCGGTGGCCTGCGGGGTGGCGACCACGACGACCTTGGCGCCCTTCAGCGCGCCGGCGACGAGCTTCGGCGCCAGCCGGGTGGTCACCGCGTCGTCCGAGCGGGTCAGCGCGGTGGCTGACTTCAGCTGCGCCTGCAGGTCGCCGTTGTCCTTGGCCAGGCTGCGGACCTGCGCCTTCTGGTCGTCGCCGATCGCGCCGGACAGCTGGGTGGTGCCGAGCAGCACGCCGAGCGCGACGGCCAGCAGCACCGCGGCCAGCGACACGATGTGGTAGCGGAAGCCGATCACTGCCCGAGCCCCTTCGCCCAGGCGTACAGCTGGTCCCACCAGCCGGCGATCATCGCCGTCCAGGCCCGGCCGTCGGCGGCCAGCGCGAAGATCACGCCGACCGCCACGAGCGTGACGAACACCAGCAGCAGCAGCGCGCCGGCGGAGATGCGGCTGCGGTGCAGCCGGCTGGCCGCCTTGGCGTCGACGAGCTTGCCGCCGAGCTTGAGCCGGACCAGGAACGTCGAGGCGGTGCCGGCCCGGTCGCGGTCGAGGAACTCCAGCAGCGTGGCGTGCGTGCCGACGGTGACGACCAGCTCGGCCCCGTGCGCGTCGGCGAGCAGCAGCGCGACGTCCTCGCTGGTGCCCGAGGTCGGGAACGCGAGCACGTCGACCCCGATGTCCTGCACCCGCTCCAGCGTGGCCGCGCGACCGTCCTGGTCGGCGCGGACGACGACCTCGGCCCCGCCACGCAGGATCTCGTCCGAGACCGCGTGCAGGTCGCCGACGATGAGGTCGGGGTGGTAGCCGGCCTCGACCAGCGCCTCGGCGCCCCCGTCGATGCCGATCAGCACCGGGCGGAACTCCTTGATGTAGTGGCGCAGGCCGATCAGGTCGTCCCGGTAGTCGTAGCCGCGGGCGACGACGAGCACGTGCCGGCCGGCCATCGGCGTCTGCACCGCGGGCACGCCGACGCCGTCGAGCAGGAGGGTCCGCTCCTGCTTCATGTACTCCATGGTCGCGGCGGCGAACGCCTCGAGCTGGGTGGACAGGCCCTCCTTGGCCTCCATCAGCTGGGCGGCCACCGTGTCCACGGTCTGCAGCCGGCCCTCGGCCAGCGGGTCCTCGGACTCGGCCGGGTAGAGCAGCTGCTCGTGCAGCCGCACCCTGGTGCCGTCCTTGACCTCGCGGAACACGTCGGTGCCGGCCGCGTCGAGAACCGGCACCCCGGCGTTGACCAGGATCTCCGGCCCGAGCGTCGGGTAGCGGCCGGAGATGCAGGGGCTGGCGTTGACCACGCCGCCGACCTCGGCGGCGACCAGCGCGTCGGCGGTGGCCCGGTCGAGGTCGACCTCGTCGAGCACCGCGATGTCGCCCCGCCGCAGCCGCGGCAGCAGGGCCTCGGCCCGGCGGTCGACCCTGGCCACGCCGATCACACCCGGCAGCGCGGTGTCGGTGCGACGTCGCAGAGCGAGCCTCATGCGCGCCAGCGTGCCACCCGACTACGCGCTGGATGCGGAGCGAAACACCCAGATCGATAAATCAGCGTTGACGATCCGCCGCGGCCGTGGCGAGCAGCTCCTCGGCATGCGCCCGGCCAAGCTCGGAGTCGTCCAGGCCGGCCAGCATCCGGGCCAGCTCCCGCACCCGGCCGGCGTCGTCGAGCAGCCGCACGTCGCTGCGGGTGACCAGGGTGCCCTCGGAGTCGGCCTTGTCCACCACCACGTGGGCGTCCGCGTACGCCGCGACCTGCGGCAGGTGCGTCACGACGAGCACCTGGTGGTCGGCCGCGAGCCGGGCCAGCCGGCGGCCGACCTCGACCGCCGCCCGCCCGCCGACCCCGGCGTCGACCTCGTCGAACACCATCGTCGGGACCGGGTCGGAGCCGGCGAAGACCACCTCGATCGCCAGCATCACCCGGGACAGCTCACCGCCGGACGCGCCGCGCTGCACCGGCAGCCGCGGGGCGCCCTGGTGCGGCCGGAGCAGCAGCTCGACCTCGTCGACGCCGTCCGATCCCACCGCGACCCGCTCGCCGTCCAGCTCGATCGACGGCCCATCACCCGCCGGCTTCGCGTGCACGTCGACCGAGACGACCGCGTGGGGCATCGCGAGTCCGGCGAGCTCCTCGGTCACGGCCGCGCCGAACCGTTCGGCCGCCTCGTGCCGGGCTCTCGACAGCTCCGCGGCCACCGAGGTGGCCGCCGCCTCGGCCGCCTCCCGCTCGGCGGCCAGCGCGGCCAACGCGTCTTCGGACACGTCCAGCGTGGCCAGCCGCTCGGCCGCGGTCGCCGACCACGCGAGCACCTCGTCGACGGTCCCCTCCACGCCGCCGTATTTCCGTACCAGCGCCTTCAGCGCCGCCCGCCGCTCCTCCACCGCGGCCAGCCGGGCCGGGTCGGCGTCCAGCCGCTCGCCGTAGCCGGCGAGCTCGGTGCCCACGTCCGCGACCAGGTAGGCCACCTCGTCCAGCCGCTTCTCCAGCGCGGCCAGCTCCGGGTCGGCGGCCGACTCGTGCGCGAGAGCCCGGCGCGCCCCGCCGAGCAGCGCGATCACGTCGGGACCGTCCGCGGCCGGGTCGTCCGGATCGCCGGCCAGCGCGACATGGGCGGTCCGCGCCGCCAGCCGGAGCGCGTCGGCGTGCGCGAGCTTCTCCGCCTCGGTGGCGAGCGCGCCGTCCTCGCCGGGCTGCGGCTCGACCGCGGCGATCTCCTCCAACCCGGCCCGCAGCCCGTCCGCCTCGCGGGCCAGCTCGCGCGCCCTCGCCGTACGGTCGGCCAGGTCGTCGGCCAGCCGGCGCCAGGTCGCGAACGCCTCCCGATGCCGGTCGACCAGCTCGCCCAGCGACCCGTACCGGTCCAGGGCGGCGCGCTGCTCGGCCGGCTTGAGCAGCCGCAGCTGGTCGGACTGCCCGTGCACGGCCAGCACGCCCTCGGCCAGCTCGCCGAGCAGCCCGGCCGGCACCGCGCTGCCGCCGAGGTAGGCCCGGGACCGGCCCTCGACCGCGATCGCCCGCGAGACCAGCAGCTCGCCGTCCTCGTCCACCTCCGCGCCGGCGTCGACCGCGCGGGCCAGCACCGGCGAGTCGGCCGGCAGCCGCAACCGCCCGTCGACCACCGCCCGGCCGGATCCGGACCGGACCCTGGCCGGGTCGGCCCGGCCGCCGAAGAGCAGGTGCAGCCCGGTGACGACCATCGTCTTGCCGGCCCCGGTCTCGCCGGTCACCACCGTCAGGCCGGGGCCGAGCTCCAGCGTGACGTCCTCGATGACGCCGAGGCCGCGGATACGGATCTCGGACAGCACGCCGGAAGCGTAACCACTCCGGGCGTCCGGACGCGGGAACCGTCCACAGGCCCGGTCAGTCGTGCCGCTCCCGGCCGGCCCGGAAGCCGCTGACCGGCAACCCGAACTTGGCCACCAGCCGGTCGGTGAACGGCAACGCGTGGGTACGGGCGATGAACACCGGCTTCTCGCCGCGCCGGACGGTCACCCGAGCCCCGGCCGGCACGGGCGAGGTGCGCCGGCCGTCGCAGCCGAGCACGCCGTCGTGGCCGGCGTCGGCGACCGTGATCGCCACCGTCGACTCCGGGGTGATCACCAGCGGGCGGGCGAACAGCGCGTGCGCCGCGTTCGGCACCACCAGCAGCGCCTGCACCTCCGGCCAGGCGACCGGACCGCCGGAGGAGAACGCGTACGCGGTGGAACCGGTCGGCGATGCGCACACCACCCCGTCGCAGCCGAAGCTGGTCAGCGGCCGGTCGTCGATCTCGAGGGCCACCTCGAGCATCCGCTCGCGCTTGGTCTTCTCCACCGACGCCTCGTTGAGCGCCCAGTCCCGGGCCACCACCCGTTCGCCGACGGTGACGTCGACGTCGAGCGTGAGCCGCTCCTCCACCCGGTAGCTGCGCTCGACGATGTGCCGGACCGTGTCCGGCAGCGCCTCCGGCTCGGTCTCGGTGAGGAACCCGACCCGACCCAGGTTGACCCCGAGCAGCGCCGCCCGGGCCGGCCGGGCCAGCTCCGCCGCGCGCAGGAACGTGCCGTCGCCGCCGAGCACCAGCACGACCTCGCAGCCGGCCGCCGCCGACTCGTCCGGCGACACCGCCTTGACGTCGGTCACGCCGAGGTCGGCGGCCTCCTCCTCGAGCATCCGGACCTGGAACCCGGCGGACAGCAGCAGATCGCTGACCTCGCGGGCCCGGTCGACCATGTCCCACCGGCCGGTGTGCGTGACCAGCAACGCGTCCCGGCTCATCTCCTGCTCCTCGAGCGGCCGCTCACGGCTCCACCACCCTAGCGATCTCGGCCGGGTCCACCGGCGGCGCGTCCCGGCGCAGCCAGAGGAAGAACTCGACGTTGCCGGCCGGCCCCGGCAGCGCACTGCGGGTCATACCCCGGGTGCCGAGACCCAGCGCGTACGCCCGGTCGGCGACCGTGCGGATCGCCTCGGCCCGCAGCCGCGGATCGCGCACCACACCCTTGGCGCCGACCCGCTCCCGGCCCACCTCGAACTGCGGTTTCACCATCGGCAGCAGGTCCTCGGTCGTGCACGCGGCCAGCGCCGGCAGCACCAGGGTGAGCGGGATGAACGACAGGTCCGCGACGGCGAGCTCGACCGGTCCGCCGATCTGCTCCGGGGTCAGCTCGCGGACGTTGGTGCGGTCGTGCACGCTCACCCTCGGGTCGGTACGCAGCTGCCAGGCCAGCTGGCCGTAGCCGACGTCGACCGCGACCACCTCGCGGGCGCCGCGGCGCAGCAGCACGTCGGTGAACCCGCCGGTGGAGGCGCCGGCGTCGAGCACCCGCCGGCCCTCGACCGGCACCGGCAGCGCGTCCAGGGCGCCGGCCAGCTTGTGGCCGCCGCGGGAGGCGTACCCGGGGTCGTCCGAGTCGGCCTCGATCAGCACCGGCGTGCCAGGCTCGACCGCGGTGGCCGGCTTCGTGGCGGTGGCGCCGGCGACCTTCACCCGGCCGGCGTGCACCAGCTCGGCCGCCTGCTCCCGGGACCGGGCGAGCCCCCGGCGGACCAGCTCGGCGTCGAGCCGCGCGCGACGGACCACCGCCCTACACGCCGTCGATGGCGGCAAGGGCCTCGGACAGCGTGCCGTGCAGGGCGTCGTACCGGGCGACATGGTCGGTCACCGGGAGGTCGTCGAGCTGGTCGAGATCCGCCACCGACGCCTGTACGGCGGCCACGGTGCTCGCCGCGCTGTCCGCACCGGCCGGGTTGCCGGCCGGGTTGCCGGCCGGGGTGCCGGCCGGCGGGTCCGGGCGGCTCGGCGGCGGGCCAGGCCGCGGGATGGGCGCACTCACGCGGACCACGCTACGGCATGGGCCCGGTGGGGTACGGTCCGCCGCAGGCAGCCGTACCGCGTGCCGGGAGGGAGTCGGGGTGGCGACGGTCGAGGAGTGCGAGGCCGCCATGCACAAGCTGGCGGACCGGCTGAAGTCGCCGGACGGCGCCCAGACTCGGGGCAAGCTGATCGACCGCTCGATCAGCTGCCACCTGCGCGACCTCGACGTCACGTTCGGCGGCCGGCTGCGCGGCGGCGAGATCGTCGACATCCACCGCACGCCCATGCCGGACGGCCAGCTCACGCTCACCACCACCAGCGACGACCTGGTCGCGCTGGTCGACGGGCAGCTCAACTTCGCCAAGGCCTGGGCGTCCGGGCGGCTGAAGATCGACGCGAGCGTCTTCGACCTGATCAAGCTGCGCAGCCTGCTCTAGAGCCGCAGCCCCTTCACCGCGGCTGCCGCGGCCCGCCGGTCGACGCCGCCGGCCGCCCAGGCCGCCGCGGACAGTGCCCGTAACGCGTCGAGGTCGTCGCCGTCCCCGCTCAGCGCCAGGTCGGCGGTCGCCCGCCAACCGCCGCAGACCCAGCCGTCCCCCTCGCGGCGCGGCACCGGCTGCGGGTCGAGCAGCCCCCGTACGGACGCGGCCACGTACGTCGGGCGCTGCCGAGGCCCGGCGCCGAGCAGGTCGGCCGGGGTGGTGACGCCGGTGAGCACGAGCATGCTGTCGCAGCCGACCCGCCCGGCGCCCTCGATGTCGGTGTCCAGCCGGTCGCCGACCACGATCGGGTGGGTGGCGCCGCTGCGCTCCACGGACTCGCGGTGCATGGCCGGGTCCGGCTTGCCGACGGCGGTGGGGGTGACACCGGTGGTCTGCGCGACGACGCCGACCAGCGCGCCGTTGCCGGGCAGCGGGCCGCGGTTCGACGGCACGGTCGAGTCCAGGTTGGTGGCGACGAACCAGGCGCCGCGGCGGACCGCGACCGTGGCCTCGGCCAGCTGCTGCCAGCCGACGTTCGGCCCGTATCCCTGCACGACCGCGGCGGGGTCGTCGTCCGCCGACCCGACCACCGTGAAGCCGCGCTCGCGGGCCGCCTCGATCAGCCCCGTGGTGCCCACCACCAGCACCTTCGCGCCGGCCGGCAGCTTCTCGGCGAGCACGTGGCAGGCGGCCTGGGCGGAGTTGACGACCTCGTCCGCGGTCGCCTGCACGCCCATCCCGGTCAGCATCTCGGCGACGGCCGCGGGCGTGCGGGACGCGTTGTTGGTGACGAACGCCAGCCGCATCCCGGACTTGCGTACCTCGGCCAGCGCCTCCGGCACGTCCGGGATCGCGGTCGAGCCGAGGTAGACGACGCCGTCCAGATCGAGCAGCGCCACGTCGTAGCGGTGCGCCGGCGGTTCGTGCACGTCCGCCGCGCCCGCGGACCGGTCCGGCCCACCGGCGCGCGCACCCCCGCGGAGCGGCTCAGCGGCGTCACCGGCGGGGTGCGGCTCAGCGGCGTCACCGGCGGGGTGCGGCTCGCCGGCGTCGTCCGCCGGGCGCTCGGGCGCGTCGGTCACCGGTTGGCGGCGAGCGCGGCGCGCGCGCCCCGCAGCGCAGTCGAGTAGTGGGTGATGTCCGGGCGCATGGCGGCGGCCAGGGCCAGGTGCTCCACGGCGGCGTTGAGGTCGCCGATCTTGGCGGCGGCCAGACCGAGCCCGAACTGGGCGTAGTCGTCGGCCGGGTTGATCGAGATGATCCAGCTGAAGCTCTCGACGGCCTCGTCGTACAGGCCGGAGTCGAACTGGGCCCGCGCCAGCGCCTCCCGCACGCTGCGGGACTCCGGCTCCGCGTTGGCGGCGTGGGTCAGCAGCGTGACCGCGGCGGCCGCGTTGCCGGACTCGAGCAGGTCCAGACCGCGGACATACCAGTCGTAGACCTCACCTTGGGGCAGCACGTCGGGCGGCGGCGGAGGCGCGTCGGCGAACGGTGGCGGCGGTGGTGCTTCGTCATCCCAGTCGTCCCGGCTCGGCACGAATGGTCCTCCTCCTGCTCTGGCGCGCTGATGGCCGCGCGCGAACGGTCCGGCATCCACTTCTACGATGCGGACCATGACGTCTGCCGCGTCGCCGCCGCCCGCCTCCTCCCCGGGTCCCGAGGGACTCCGCCTGGTGCCGTTCCGTGCCCTGCGGTACGCCGCCTCCGACCTGGCGCCGCTGCTGTCCCCGCCCTACGACGTCATCGACGAGGACGAACGGCGCGGGCTGGAGGCGTCCGACCCGCACAACGTGGTCCGTCTCATCCTCCCACGTCACCTCGATGATCAACCCCGCAGCGCCTACGGTGCGGCAGCATCGCTGCTCGCTGCGTGGCGTTCGTCCGGTGTGCTGGTCCCGGACCCGACCCCCGCGCTCTACGTGTACGAGATGGAGGAGGGCCAGTCGCGCACCCGCGGGCTGGTCGGCGCGATCGGGCTGACCCCGCCGGAGGCCGGGGTCGTGCTGCCGCACGAGAACACGATGGCCGGCCCGGTGGCCGACCGGCTGGCGCTGACCGAGGCGACGCAGGCCAACCTCGAGCCGATCTACCTGGTGTACTCCGGCGGCGGGGCGGCGTCGCAGGCGGTCGCGTCCGTCTCCGGACCGCCGCTGGCCTCGGCGGTCGTCGACGGGGTGACGCACCGCACCTGGGCACTGACTGATGCAGAGACGCTGGCGGAGATCGCGGCCGACCTGCTCCCGCGGCGGACCGTCATCGCAGACGGTCACCACCGCTACGCGACGTACCTGCGACACCAAGCGGACCGGCACGCGGCCGGCGCCGGAGCCGGGCCGTGGGACCGCGGGCTGGCGTTGCTGGTCGACGCGAGCACGTACGGGCCGCAGGTGCACGCGATTCACCGGTACGTGCCGGGGCTGTCGCTGGACGACGCGGTGTCCCGGGCGGCGGCGGGGTTCGCCGTGCAGGACGTGCCGGCCTCGTCCGCGCTGGCCGCGCTCGCGGCGGCGGACAAGGCGACGGCGTTCGTGGTCACCGACGGGGACCGGTGGGTGCTGCTCACCGACCCGTCACCGGACCTGGTCGCGTCCACGCTGCCGGCCGAGCGGTCGGCGGCCTGGCGGTCGCTGGACGTGACGATCGCGCACCGGGTGCTCATCGACCGGCTGTGGCAGCTGCAGGACACCGAGGACGTGGTCGGCTTCGAGCACGACGTGCCGGCCGCGGTCGCGGCGGCGCAGCGTACCGGCGGGGTCGCGTTGCTGCTCAACCCGACGCCGGTCGAGGCGGTCGCCGCGGTGGCGGAGGCCGGCGAGCGGATGCCGCGCAAGTCGACGCTGTTCACGCCGAAGCCGCGGACCGGCCTGCTGATCCGCGCCTACGCGGACGAGCCCGACTGGTCCGCCTGATCGCTGAAGACGACCGGCACGTCCGCCGGCGCCGCCGCGGTCGTCACGGCCTCGTCCCCGCCGTCGTCCGTGGTCACCGCCTCCTTGAACACCGGCGTCTCCTCGACGTCCTCGGGGATAGTCATCGCCTCCTTGAAGATCGGCGTCTCCTCCGAGCCCTCGTCGGCCGGGACAAGATCGGAGCTCCCGCCCGACTCGCGGGCATCGGCGTCGCGGAACACCACAGCATCGGCCTCGTCCACGGCGCGCACCTCGTCGGAGGCACCCACCTCGTCCGGCGCACCCACCTCGTCGGAGGCACCCATCTCGTCCGGGGCACCCACCTCGTCGGAGGCACCCACCTCGTCCGGGGCACCCACCTCGTCGGAGGCATCCATCTCGTCCGGGGCACCCATCTCGTCCGGGGCACCCACTCGTCCGGGCACCCATCTCGTCGGAGGCACCCACCTCGTCGGAGGCATCCATCTCGTCCGGGGCATCCATCTCGTCGGAGGCATCGTCAGCGTCGGACTCTCCGACGGCGACAACCTCTGACCGCGGCGGCCACCTCATCTAGCGCGGCTCAGCCTCGTCTAGGGCGGTCGCCTCGTCCGGGGCGGCCGCCTCGTCGAGGGCGGGTCGGTCGGGTGAGGGTGGCGTTGTCTCGAGGGTCTCGTCCCCGTCCTCAAAGAGGAGGTCGTCGTCGGTGAGGATCTCGATGCCGTCGAGCTCGAGGAGACGTTCATCGGCATCGGTCGTTCCGTCGGGATCCGCGCCGGCGGCGGCGAGGAACCAGTCGCGCGCCTCGTCCTGCCGCCCGGCCGCGAGCAGGAGGTCCGCGTAGGCGTACCAGACGCGTGCCGACCACGGCCGCACCGCTCGCCGGTCCAGCCCGAAGTCCTCCAGCGTGACGAGAGCGGCATCAAGCTGCCCGAGATCCCGACGAGCGCCTGCCTCGACGATCCGCATCTCGGCCTGCTCGGCCGGCGCCAACCGCTGCACCTCGGGTGACTGCGCGATCCGCAGCGCCCGCTCCGGCCGGCCCAGCGCCCGCTCGGCGTCGGCGATCATCGGCAGAGCCGAGTCGTCCCCCGTCATCCGCCGCGCCGTACGCAGCTCGGCGAGGGCCTCGGACCACTCCCCTGCGGCGTAGGCGGTCTCACCGACCGCCTCCCGCACGACGGCGACGCGCGCCCCGAGCGCCCGCGCGGCCCGGGCCTGCTCGAGCGCCGCCTCCGGGTCGTCGTCGACCAGCCGCCCGGCCGCGACCAGGTGCCGCGCGACCCGGTCGGCCGCGACCTTGCTCAGCGTCCGCAGCTGCGACCGCACCTCCGGCGCCAGCTCCCGGGGGTCGACGTCGTCCGGCGGCTCCACCGCCGGACCCGCCCGCCGCGATCCGGCAACCCCAGCTCGGACCGGCCGCTCCTCGCCGCGCCGGCTCCTGTCATCCGCGTAGCCAGGCCTACCCGGCCGCTCCTCGCGCCGGCTCCTGTCGTCCCCGTAGCCGCGCCCGCCGGGCCGCTCGCCGCGCTGACTCCCGGCATCGCCGTGGCCAGGCCTACCCGGCCGCTCGCCGCGCCGGCTCGCGTCAGCACCGTGGCCAGGGCCACCGGGCCGCTCGCCGCGCCGGCTCCCGTCATCCCGTAGCCACGCCCACCGGGCCGCTCGCCGCGCCGGCTCCCGGCATCGCCGTGGCCAGGCCTACCCGGCCGCTCGCCCCGCCGGCTCCCGGCATCGCCGTGGCCAGGGCCACCGGGCCGCTCGCCGCCGCCGGCTCCCGTCAGCACCGTGGCCAGGGCCGCCCGGCCGCTCGCCGCGCCGGCCACCACCGAAGCTCCGCTCCGCAGCCGCGCCCGCGCGGTGCCGCTCTGTGCCGCCGCGCGCCCGATCCCGGCCGCCCGCGGTCGCGCCGTCTCCGCCGGCGCCGGTCCGCGTGTCGTGCCGCCTGGCGCCGGGTCCCGCCTCAGCGGTGCCCTTGCCCGCACCATCGCGGGCGCCGGCAACGCCGCGGGAGGTCGGACGGCGCGGGCTCTCGCGGTCTCTGCCGGCACCGAAGTCCCGGCCCGCCCCTGGGCGCCGGCCGCCGCCGGAGTCCGCGTCAGCGTTGGTTCCACGCCCGGCAGCACGGCGCCGAGACGGGCCACCCTGCCGACGGTCGCCGCCGGACCTCGCATGACTGCCCGGCCCGAACCCGCGGCGGGACGGACCGCTGGAGGATCGTTCTCCGGCCCAGCGTCGGCCGGCAGACTCCGCCGGCCGGTCGCCGGACGAACCGCCTTCTCGACCGTCGCCGCCCGGGTCCCGACCGGTGGCGTTGGGCTGCCCGTATGGGCCTCGGCCGGAATCACGGTCTGCACCCCGTCGCCCGTCGCGGGCACCAGCCTGCGGACCACGGGAGCGGGGAGACCGGCCGGACGAACCGGCAGGCGCCTGGCGGTCGGCCGAGGCCGTGCTTGCGTAGGGGCCGCCCCGGGACCCGACACGAGGGGCACCGGTGTCCGGCTTACGCCCAGCCGGAGTCCGGCGGCTGTGGGAGCCGGCGCTCGGGTGCGGATTCACCGGCTCATGGCTGGCCGCAGTCCGGCGGTTGCGGGACCCGGCGCCGGCGTTCCGGTCAGGATTCTCCGGCTCATGGCCGGCCGGGGTCCAGCGGCCCTGGGACGACCCCGCGCGGGCGCCCGGGTCAGGATTCTCCTGCTGACGGCCAGCCTGGGTGCGGTGACCGTGGGAGCCGGCGCCGGCACTCGGGTCAGGGTTCGCCCGACGGCCCTGGGAGCCGTCGCCGGGCTGCCGGCGGACGTCAGTTCCCTGAGTGTCAGGCCGGCGTGCGCGGCGGGTGCCGGCGACCGGTCGGGCCGAGGGCCCGCGGGAGGTCCCGCCACGGCGACTCGGATGCGGATGCTCGGACCGATCGTTGTTCACCGGATCCATCCCTTCGGCAGCGCAGGGCTGCAAAAACATCGATGGGGACCACCGAAGTGGTCCCCATCGAGGAAGATGTCCGGCGGCGTCCTACTCTCCCACGCAGTCCCCCGCGCAGTACCATCGGCGCAGAAAGGCTTAGCTTCCGGGTTCGGGATGGGACCGGGCGTTTCCCTTTCGCCATGGCCGCCGAAACTCTATGGAGATGTGGTCGTACAGACGACCGCACCTCGGGAACCGCACAGTGGACGCGTAGCATTTGTGGTCAAGTCCTCGGCCTATTAGTACCGGTCAGCTTCACGAGTTACCCCGCTTCCACATCCGGCCTATCAACCCGGTGGTCTACCGGGGGCCTTACTCCATAACGGATGGGAGACCTCATCTTGAAGCGAGCTTCCCGCTTAGATGCTTTCAGCGGTTATCCCTGCCGAACGTAGCCAACCAGCAGTGCTCCTGGCGGAACAACTGGCACACCAGAGGTTCGTCCGTCCCGGTCCTCTCGTACTAGGGACAGCCCTTCTCAAGTCTCCTGCGCGCGCGGCGGATAGGGACCGAACTGTCTCACGACGTTCTAAACCCAGCTCGCGTACCGCTTTAATGGGCGAACAGCCCAACCCTTGGGACCTACTCCAGCCCCAGGATGCGACGAGCCGACATCGAGGTGCCAAACCATCCCGTCGATATGGACTCTTGGGGAAGATCAGCCTGTTATCCCCGGGGTACCTTTTATCCGTTGATCGATGCCGCTTCCACATGCCGACACCGGGTCACTAGTCCCAGCTTTCGCTCCTGCTCGACACGTCCGTCTCACAGTCAAGCTCCCTTGTGCACTTGCACTCGACACCTGATTGCCAACCAGGCTGAGGGAACCTTTGGGCGCCTCCGTTACCTTTTAGGAGGCAACCGCCCCAGTTAAACTACCCACCTGACACTGTCCCTGATCCGGATCACGGACCGAGGTTAGAAGCCCAGATCGACCAGAGTGGTATTTCAACGTTGACTCCACGGACACTGGCGTGTCCGCTTCACAGTCTCCCACCTATCCTACACAAGCCGAACCGAGCACCAATATCAAGCTGTAGTGAAGGTCCCGGGGTCTTTCCGTCCTGCCGCGCGTAACGAGCATCTTTACTCGTAGTGCAATTTCGCCGAGTCCGTGGTTGAGACAGTGGAGAAGTCGTTACGCCATTCGTGCAGGTCGGAACTTACCCGACAAGGAATTTCGCTACCTTAGGATGGTTATAGTTACCACCGCCGTTTACTGGCGCTTGAGTTCTGAGCTTCGCCCCGAAGAGCTAACCCGTCCCCTTAACGTTCCAGCACCGGGCAGGCGTCAGTCCGTATACATCGTCTTGCGACTTCGCACGGACCTGTGTTTTTAGTAAACAGTCGCTTCTCCCTGGTCTCTGCGGCCAGCCAACGCTCCGGAGGCACGCTCCTTCACGCCTTCTGGCCCCCCTTCTCCCGAAGTTACGGGGGCATTTTGCCGAGTTCCTTAACCACGGTTCACTCGATCGCCTTGGTATTCTCTACCTGACCACCTGAGTCGGTTTGGGGTACGGGCCGCTCGGAGCTCGCTAGAGGCTTTTCTCGGCAGCATAGGATCATCCATTTCGCCTCATTCGGCTACCCGTCAAGTCTCAGGCTCATGTGATGCGGATTTGCCTACACCACGCCCTACACTCTTGGACCAGTACTACCACTCACTGGCTGGACTGCCTTCCTGCGTCACCCCATTGCTTACCTACTACCGGTCTGGTTCGCGCGCTCCACCCAGCAGACCCTAAGGTCCGCCGAGCTTCGGGCACTTAGCTTCGCCGGGTTCAGTATGGGCGCTCCTTCGCGGGTACGGGAATATCAACCCGTTGTCCATCGACTACGCCTGTCGGCCTCGCCTTAGGTCCCGACTTACCCTGGGCGGATTAGCCTGGCCCAGGAACCCTTGGTCATTCGGCGGCGGAGTTTCTCACTCCGCTTTCGCTACTCATGCCTGCATTCTCACTCGCGTGGCGTCCACGACTGGGTTACCCCGTCGCTTCTCTCGCCACACGACGCTCCCCTACCCATCCACACGTCTGGCCGTGCACTCGAGGTGCACGACGGACTGTTGCGTGAATGCCGCAGCTTCGGCGGTGTGCTTGAGCCCCGTTACATTGTCGGCGCAGAATCACTTGACCAGTGAGCTATTACGCACTCTTTAAAGGGTGGCTGCTTCTAAGCCAACCTCCTGGTTGTCCCTGCGACTCCACATCCTTTTCCACTTAGCACACGCTTAGGGGCCTTAGCTGGCGATCTGGGCTGTTTCCCTCTCGACTACGAAGCTTATCCCCCGCAGTCTCACTGCCACGCTCTCACTTACCGGCATTCGGAGTTTGGTTGACTTCGGTAAGCTTGTGGGCCCCCTAGGCCATCCAGTGCTCTACCTCCGGCAAGAAACGCGTGACGCTGCACCTAAATGCATTTCGGGGAGAACCAGCTATCACCGAGTTTGATTGGCCTTTCACCCCTACCCACAGCTCATCCCCCAGGTTTTCAACCCTGGTGGGTTCGGTCCTCCACGCGGTCTTACCCGCGCTTCAACCTGGCCATGGGTAGATCACTCGGCTTCGGGTCTAGAGCATGCGACTGATTCGCCCTGTTCGGACTCGCTTTCGCTACGGCTACCCCACCCGGGTTAACCTCGCCACATACCGCTAACTCGCAGGCTCATTCTTCAAAAGGCACGCGGTCACGGCCGCACTCAAGGTGCGACGACGCTCCCACGGCTTGTAGGCGCGCGGTTTCAGGTACTATTTCACTCCCCTCCCGGGGTACTTTTCACCTTTCCCTCACGGTACTTGTCCGCTATCGGTCACCAGGGAGTATTTAGGCTTAGCGGGTGGTCCCGCCAGATTCACAGCGAATTTCACGGGCTCGCTGCTACTTGGGATCCCGCTCGGGAGGCGTCGCGTTTTCGTGTACGGGGGTGTCACCCTCTGTGCCGGCCCTTTCCTGAGGCCTTCCACTAACGACGACGCTTTTTGACTCCCTGCCAGTCCGGCAGAACTGACTGAACGGTCCCACGACCCCGGGTACGCAACCCCTGCCGGGTATCACGCGTACGCGGTTTAGCCTCTTCCGCTTTCGCTCGCCACTACTCACGGAATCGCGGTTGCTTTCTCTTCCTGCGGGTACTGAGATGTTTCACTTCCCCGCGTTCCCTCCGCATACCCTATGTATTCAGGTATGGGTGACAGGACATGACTCCTGCCGGGTTTCCCCATTCGGAAATCCTCGGATCACAGCTCGGTTGGCAGCTCCCCGAGGCTTATCGCAGCCTCCTACGTCCTTCATCGGCTCCTGGTGCCAAGGCATCCACCGTGCGCCCTTACTAACTTGGCCACAAAGATGCTCGCGTCCACTGTGCAGTTCTCAAGGTACGGGCGGTCCCGTTCGCCTCCACCGTCGCGTACGGCCCTCGCACCGGAGTGTGAGGGCCGCCGTTCGACGGGCGAGCGGGCCGAGAGAGCTCCCGCTCCCTCAGGACCCAACAGCGTGCCTACGGCCGTGTCGCCTTCCGCCTTCCCGTTCCCACCTCCGAAGAGGCTGTACTAGGGGAGCCGGCGTGACGCCACGGCCGAACTGGTCAGCGTTCCACCCATGAGCACCAGGCCGGCATGCACATCCGGCACTGGCTCTGGACGATCCCGAAGGATCGCCAGGTGCTCCTTAGAAAGGAGGTGATCCAGCCGCACCTTCCGGTACGGCTACCTTGTTACGACTTCGTCCCAATCGCCGATCCCACCTTCGACGGCTCCCTCCCGAGGGTTGGGCCACCGGCTTCGGGTGTTACCGACTTTCGTGACGTGACGGGCGGTGTGTACAAGGCCCGGGAACGTATTCACCGCAGCGTTGCTGATCTGCGATTACTAGCGACTCCGACTTCACGGGGTCGAGTTGCAGACCCCGATCCGAACTGAGACCGGCTTTTTGGGATTCGCTCCACCTTGCGGCTTAGCAGCCCTTTGTACCGGCCATTGTAGCATGTGTGCAGCCCTGGACATAAGGGGCATGATGACTTGACGTCATCCCCACCTTCCTCCGAGTTGACCCCGGCAGTCTCCTATGAGTCCCCGGCCGAACCGCTGGCAACATAGGACGAGGGTTGCGCTCGTTGCGGGACTTAACCCAACATCTCACGACACGAGCTGACGACAGCCATGCACCACCTGTGCAAGGCCCTTGCGGACCTCCCATCTCTGGGAGATTTCCCTGCATGTCAAACCCAGGTAAGGTTCTTCGCGTTGCCTCGAATTAAGCCACATGCTCCGCCGCTTGTGCGGGCCCCCGTCAATTCCTTTGAGTTTTAGCCTTGCGGCCGTACTCCCCAGGCGGGGCGCTTAATGCGTTAGCTGCGGCACGGATCCCGTGGAAGGGAACCCACACCTAGCGCCCAACGTTTACGGCGTGGACTACCAGGGTATCTAATCCTGTTCGCTCCCCACGCTTTCGCTCCTCAGCGTCAGTATCGGCCCAGAGACCCGCCTTCGCCACCGGTGTTCCTCCTGATATCTGCGCATTTCACCGCTACACCAGGAATTCCAGTCTCCCCTGCCGAACTCTAGTCTGCCCGTATCGGCTGCAGGCCCGGGGTTGAGCCCCGGGTTTTCACAGCCGACGCAACAGACCGCCTACGAGCTCTTTACGCCCAATAATTCCGGACAACGCTTGCACCCTACGTATTACCGCGGCTGCTGGCACGTAGTTGGCCGGTGCTTCTTCTGCAGGTACCGTCACTTTCGCTTCGTCCCTGCTGAAAGAGGTTTACAACCCGAAGGCCTTCGTCCCTCACGCGGCGTCGCTGCGTCAGGCTTTCGCCCATTGCGCAATATTCCCCACTGCTGCCTCCCGTAGGAGTCTGGGCCGTGTCTCAGTCCCAGTGTGGCCGGTCACCCTCTCAGGCCGGCTACCCGTCGTCGCCTTGGTAGGCCATCACCCCACCAACAAGCTGATAGGCCGCGGGCCCATCCTCAGCCGAAAAACTTTCCACCTCGACAGATGCCTGACGAGGTCGTATCCGGTATTAGCCCCGGTTTCCCGGGGTTATCCCAGAGCTGAGGGCAGGTTGCCCACGTGTTACTCACCCGTTCGCCGCTAGGACACCTCCCCGAAGGGAGGGCCTCGCTCGACTTGCATGTGTTAAGCACGCCGCCAGCGTTCGTCCTGAGCCAGGATCAAACTCTCCGTGAATGCTTTGTATGGCTGCCGGACCGTCCACGACGGACCGGTGTGCCTACGGAGTGATCGCTGGTCTCGACGAGCTGTGTGCTCGTCGTGTACCAAAGGAATCCGCCACGGGATCGAGGTCGGTCGACGACCGGCCTCAGCCCCCGCGGACGGGGTTTGTTGGCACTGACTTTCGGCACGCTGTTGAGTTCTCAAGGAGCGGGCGCGCACCGGTACTGGGCCTCTCGGCCGTTCTCGGGGCAACTCGCTAAACGTTACTCGGCTGGCTTCGCTGTGTCAAACCCGGAGGTTTGGCCGCACCACCCGCACATCACTCTTGGCCGCGGAATCCGCGGTGTCGGAGGGATGGGAGCCCGTCCCGTCCGGCGATCAACCGGCGTTCTGGGCGTGGAACACGGTAGGAGGGCAGTGGCGGTGGAGTCAAATCCACTGTCGCCGCTCTCCCGGACCGCGGTCCGGTGCCCTCGTCGACTCTCGTCGACGGGGGCGGTCGAGCCCGCCGGCAGGCCGGCGGTGGAGCACGGACCCGGACGAAACCGACCTCGACGGCCGCATTTCACACGTCCTGAGCGGACCGGGCGCACCCGCACCGACCCTGAGGCCGTCACGACCGTCCACCCGGACCGGACGCGCCGCCGGCGACACGAGCTCCCGCCGGCTGTCCGGAGGTCTGATGCTCGTCACCACAGCGGTGGATCCGCCACGGAGACCAACATCAGACCCGTAGTCCCAACTGACGATCGGCACCGGATGTTCCCTGCGGCGGGCTCCGGACGACGGGACGTCAGACGGGACACTGTTCCTGGTATGAGCTTACCTGTGCTGGTGGCCGGCTCGCTCGGGCGTTCCCGCCGTCGGGCCCCGATGCGATCGGCCAGTCGGGTTGTCCGACCGGCCACTACGTTACCTGGCGTGTACAGCGGGCCGGCACCGGGCTCCCCGACCGCCCGAACGGGTGAACCGTCTGCTGTCAGTACGTGAGCAGCGCCAGGTCCGGCCGCGCGGCGATCCAGACCAGCTCGACGGTAGGAGCAGCCCATGTCGCCCGATGAGCGGCGCCGGATGGGGAAGGCACGGTCCGGTCCCCGCGCCGCCACGGCCCAACGCCGCAAGGCTCGGTCGACGGGCTGGACCAGCCGATCCAGTTCCCCGGCGACCTCGTAGGGGTGGACGCGCGGGGTCAGTCGGTGAGGCGGACGAGGTTCCGGCGGCCGGCGGTGAGGACGTGGCCGGCCAGCCGCTCGCGGGCCACGTCGTACTCGCGCGCGGGCAGCCTGGTGCCGTCCACCCGGATCGCGCCGTCGTCGACGAGGCGGCGCGCGGCAGTGCTCGACCTGGCGAAGCCGAGGTCGACCAGCAGTGCGGGCACGTGCACCGGGTCGCCGGCCGGCAGCGACCGCTCCGGCACGTCCTCGGGGACCTCGTGCTGGCGGTGCACCGTGTCGAACCGGCGTTCGGCCACCTCGGCCGCCTCCCGGCCGTGGTAGAGCTCCACCACGGCGGCGGCCACCCGGCGCTTGGCCCGGTTCGCCGCCGGGCCGCCGGCGGCCGCATCCCGCTCGATCTCGGCGACCTCGGCGGGCGGCAGGTCGGTGGCGAGCGTCGCGTAGTGGCCGATGACCGAGTCGGGGATCGACATCACCTTGCCGAACTGCTCGTCGGCCGGCTCCTCGATCCCGATCCAGTTGCCGAGCGACTTGCCCATCTTCTCGACGCCGTCGGTGCCGACGAGCAGCGGCACGGTGAGCACCGCCTGCGGCGGCTGGTCGTGTGCCCGCTGCAGGTCGCGGCCCATGAGGTTGTTGAACGTCTGGTCGGTGCCGCCGAGCTCGACGTCCGAGCGGACCGCGACCGAGTCGATGCCCTGCAGCAGCGGGTAGAAGAACTCGACCAGCGAGATCGGCAGGTGCTCGCGGTGCCGGCGGGCGAAGTCGTCCCGCTCGAGCAGGCGGGCGACGGTGACCTCGCGGGCGTACGACATGATCTCGGCCATCGTCATCGGGTCGAGCCACTCGGCGTTGTTCCGGACCTCGACGCGGTCCGGGTCCAGCACCCGCATCAGCTGCTCGAAGTAGCGCTGGGAGTTCTGCGCGGTCTGCTCGGCGGAGAGCGCGGCGCGGGTGTTGGTGCGGCCGCTCGGGTCGCCGACGCGGCCGGTGAAGCCGCCGACGATGAGCACAGCGGTGTGGCCGAGGTCCTGGAACTGGCGCAGCTTCCGCAGCACCACGGCATGGCCGAGGGTCAGGTCGGCGCCGGACGGGTCGATGCCGAGCTTGACCCGCAGCGGGCGGCCCTCGCGGTCGGCTGCGAGCAGGCGCTCGGCCAGGCCGCCGGCGGGCAGCACCTCGGCGGCGCCGAAGGCGAGCCGCTCGTGCGCCTCCCGCAGGTGCGGCGGCAGGTCGTCCGCGGTGACGCCCGCGGGCGTTGAGGTGGTCGCGGTCACGGTACGAGTCTGCCGTACCGCCGCGGTCGGCTCGCGCGCGACGCGGGCTGGGCCTCAGGTCGGCGCACCGGCGACTGCCGGTCGCCTGGTGACGGGTGGGCGATCAGCTGGGGATGCCGCGGCGGCGGGTGTTGGGACGGTAGGGGCTGACCGTGGGGTCGCCGTCGACCCAGATCCGCCATGGGACGTCGGCGGCCGCGGCGACGCCGACACGCGGGCCGTGGCGGACCGCGGCGTCGGGGACGCGGGTGCCGGTCAGCAGCCGGATCGGGGACGCCGGGTCGAGGAGGTCGGTGCCGGTGTCGGTGCCGACGAGACCCAACGTGCTGGCCAGCCGGGCCGGCCCGCGGGCGAGCTCGGTCGTGCTGCGGGCGGCGGGACGGCGGGCGCGGGCCAGCTCCTCGCCGGCCACGACGCGGCCGGCCCGCAGCAGCACCGCGCTCGCCTCGTCCTCCGGCCCGCAGACGACGTTGCAGCACCAGTGCATGCCGTAGACGAAGTAGACGTAGAGGAAGCCGGCCGGGCCGAACATGACCGCGTTGCGGGCGGTGCGACCGCGGTACGCGTGCGAGGCAGGGTCGACCATGCCGGCATAGGCCTCTACTTCGGACAGTGCCACCGCGACAGTCCCTCGTGGACTGTCCACTTCGAGCACCGCGCCGAGCAGCTCGCGGGCGGCCGTGAGCACCGGCCCGGACAGGATCTCGCGGTCGAAGGGGCGGCTCAGGCGCCCCACTCCCCCACCGGTGCCTTCTCGCCCGCCCACGCGAGGTGATCCTGCACGGTCCGGGTCAGCTCGGCCAGCTGGTCGGCGACCCTTTCCGGTGCGGTGCCGCCGTGGGCGGAGCGGGCCCGCAGCGCGCCGGGCACGTCGAGGACGGCCCGCACGTCCGAGGTGAGCCTCGGGTCGACCGCTGCGAGCTCGGCGTCGGTGAGGTCGGTGAGCTCCTTGCCGGCGCCCTCGCAGTAGGCCACCAGGGCACCGGCGACCTCGTGTGCCTCCCGGAACGGGATCCCAGTGCGAACCAGCCACTCGGCCACGTCGGTGGCGAGCGCGAACCCTTCCGGCGCAGCCGCCTCCAGCCGGACCGTGTCGACCGTCATCGTGGCCACCAGGCCGGTCAACGCGGGCAGCACGAGCAACAGCTGGTCGACCGCGTCGAAGGCCGGCTCCTTGTCCTCCTGCAGGTCGCGGTCGTAGGCCAGCGGCAGGCCCTTGAGCGTGACCAGCAGCCCGGTCAGGCCGCCGATGAGCCGGCCGGCCTTGCCCCGGGCCAGCTCGGCCACGTCCGGGTTCTTCTTCTGCGGCATGATCGACGACCCGGTGGAGAACTCGTCGGCCAGCCGGATCCAGCGGAACTCACTGGTCGCCCAGAGGCAGATCTCCTCGCCGATCCGGGACAGGTGCACGCCGAGCAGGGCGGTGACGAACAGGAACTCGGCGACGAAGTCCCGGTCCGAGACCGCGTCGATCGAGTTGGTCGCGGCGGAGCGGAAGCCGAGCTCCTGCGCGGTCAGCTGCGGGTCGAGCGGGAGCGAGGAACCGGCCAGCGCGCCGGCTCCGAGGGGGCTCACCGCGGCCCGGCGGTCCCAGTCGCGCAGCCGGTCGAGGTCGCGGGCCAGCGCGTGCACGTGGGCGAGAAGGTGGTGAGCGAACAGCACCGGCTGCGCATGCTGCAGGTGGGTCATGCCGGGCATCGGCACGTCGCGGTGCTCGTCGGCCCGGCCGACCAGGGTCGCCTCCAGCTCGGCCAGCGCGCCGGCCAGCTGCCGGGCCGCGTCGCGGAGGTAGAGCCGAAGGTCGGTGGCGACCTGGTCGTTGCGGCTGCGGCCGGCGCGCAGCTTGCCGCCGAGCGGGCCGAGCCGCTCCAACAGGCCGCGTTCGAGGGCGGTGTGCACGTCCTCGTCGGCGAGCGTCGGCGTGAAGGTGCCGGCCCGCACGTCGCCCTCCAACTCGTCGAGGGCAGCGAGCATCCGGGCCAGCTCGTCCTCGTCGAGCAGGCCGGCGCGGTGCAGCACCCGGGCGTGCGCGCGCGAACCGGCCAGGTCGTACGGCGCGAGCCGCCAGTCGAACTGCACCGACACCGACAGCCGAGCCAGCGCCTCGGCCGGGCCGCCGGCGAACCGGCCGCCCCACAACCGCACGCCGCCAGCCGGCGCGGGGTTGTCGGTCATGCGGGGTCAGGGTCCGTCTTCGCGGCGGCGAGGTCACGGGTGGCGGCGATCCGGGACGGCAGGCCCCACAGCTGGACGAAGCCCTTGGACAGCGACTGGTCGAAGGTGTCGCCGGTGTCGTAGGTCGCGAGCGAGTAGTCGTAGAGCGTGCTGTCGCTGCGCCGGCCGGTCGGGGTGGCGTTGCCGGCATGCAGGCGCAACCGCACCTCGCCGGTCACATGCCGCTGGGCCGAGTCGAGGAACGCGTCCAGCGCCTGCTTGAGCGGGGAGAACCACAGCCCGTCGTAGACCAGCTCGGTCCAGCGCTGCCGCACGCTCTGCGCGAACCGGCGCAGGTCGCGCTCGACCGTGAGGTCCTCGATCTCCCGGTGCGCGGTCAGCAGCGCGATCGCGCCGGGCGCCTCGTAGACCTCGCGGCTCTTGATGCCGACCAGCCGGTCCTCGACCATGTCCAGCCGGCCGACGCCCTGTGCGCCGGCCCGCCGGTTGAGCTCCTCGATGGCCTCCCGGACCGTCACCGGTTTGCCGTCGATCGCGGTCGGCACGCCGGCGTCGAACCGGACGAGCACCTCGTCGGGTTCCCGGGCCACGCCCGGGTCCGACGTGTAGGAGTAGAGATCCTCGATCGGCGCGTTCCACGGGTCCTCGAGGAAGCCGGTCTCGACCGCGCGGCCCCAGAGGTTCTGGTCGATCGAGTAGGGCGAGCGCCCGGTCACGTCGATCGGCAGGCCGGTGCGCTCGGCGAAGCCGATCGCCTGGTCCCTGGTCATGCGGGAATCCCGAACCGGCGCGAGCACCTGCAGATCGGGCGCGAGTGCGCCGATGCCGACCTCGAAGCGGACCTGGTCGTTGCCCTTGCCGGTGCAGCCGTGCGCGACGGTGTCCGCGCCGTGCCGCCGGGCGGCGGCGACCAGCGCCTCGACGATCACCGGGCGGGACAGCGCCGAGACGAGCGGGTAGCGCTCCATATAGAGGGCGCCGGCCCGCAGCGCGGGCAGGCAGTAGTGGTCGGCGAAGTCGTCGCGCAGGTCGAGCACCTCGGCCTCGACGGCGCCGCAGGCGAGCGCGCGCTTGCGGACCTCGTCCAGGTCCTCGCCGCCCTGGCCGACGTCGGCGGCGACGGCGATCACTTCGGCACCGGTCTGCTCGGCGATCCAGCCGATAGCCACGGAGGTGTCCAGGCCTCCTGAGTAGGCGAGGACGACACGCTCGGTCACGGATGTCTCCTAGGTCTGGCGCGGCGCTGCCGCGAGTGTCTCGGGTCGTGGGTCAGGCGGAGGTGGGCGCCGGTCGTCGCCGCCTGGGTCGCCGCCCGCCGACGCGGTCGACGGCCTGATCGGACGCCTGCTCGGCCTTGGCGTCCGCCGCACGAACGCCGGCGTGAGCGCCTGGAGCGTCGCCGGCACCGGCGCTCGGCCGAGCGCCGGGTGCGTCGCCGGCGGGGTCGCCGGTGGGAACAGCGGGAGCGGCCTTGCGCTTCGCCTCGGCCTCCAGCAGCGCGTGCAGGCGGCGCTGCGGGATCGTGAGCTCGTCGGGAACCTGGCGCCGGGACAGCGTGCGCATGAGATCGGCCAGCTCCGGGCCGCCGGCGGGTTCGCGGGCGACCAGCAGCACCGTGTCGTCGCCGGCGATCGTGCCCATCACCTGGGTCAGCCCGGACCGGTCGATCGCTGAGGCGAGGAAGTGCGCGGCGCCGGGCGGGGTGCGCAGCACCGCCAGGTTGGCGCTGCCCTCGGCCGAGACCATCAGCTCGCCGAGCAGGCGGATCAGCCGGGACAGCGGGGCGCCGACCGCGGGCAACTGCGGCGGCGGCGGGGCGCCGCCGTCCTCGGGCACCACGTAGGCCAACGGACCACCGGGCGTGCTGCGTACCTTCACCGCGTTGAGCTCGTCGAGGTCGCGGGACAACGTCGCCTGGGTGACGGCGATGCCCTCCGCGGCCAGCAGCGCGGCCAGTTCACCCTGCGAGGTCACCGGCTGGGTGGCGACGAGCTCGGCGATGCGGGCCTGCCGGGCCACCTTGGCCAGCGGCCCCGGATGGTCGGGCGTGCTCACGACTGTCCCAGCAACCAGATCAGCAGCGCCTTCTGCGCATGCAGCCGGTTTTCCGCCTCGTCCCAGACCGCACTCTGCGGGCCGTCGATGACCTCGGCCGCGATCTCCTTGCCCCGGTATGCCGGAAGGCAATGCAGCGCGACCGCTCCGGGTGCGGCCTGCTGGACCGCCTCGGCGGTCACGGCGAACGGCACGAACGGCGCCGTGCGGGTGGTGGCCTCGTCCTCCTGGCCCATCGACACCCAGGTGTC
This sequence comes from uncultured Actinomycetota bacterium, assembly GCA_963728945.1. GTDB lineage: Bacteria > Actinomycetota > Actinomycetes > Mycobacteriales > CADCTP01 > CADCTP01. Next base: position 1,144,997 of record CAVSMA010000002.1, read on the forward strand.
GGTGACCAGGACCTCGGCGCCGGTGAAGGCCTCCTTCGGCTCCCGGGTCAGCTGCACCGACCCGCCGGTGCCGGCGGCGATCTCGGTGGCCCGGGCGACGACCGCCGGGTCGGGGTCGTAGCCGGGCGGGTTGCCGATGCGCACGTGCAGGCCGGCGGTGGTGCCGCCGAGCAGCAGCGAGTGGGCCATGTTGTTGGCGCCGTCGCCGACGTAGGCCAGCGTGACCCCGGCCAGCCGGCCGAGCCGCTCCCGCACGGTCTGCAGGTCGGCGAGCACCTGGCACGGGTGGAACGAGTCGGTGAGCGCGTTGACCACCGGCACCCGGCTGACCCTGGCCGCGGCCTCGACCCGGTCCTGGCCGAAGGTGCGCCAGACGATAGCGGCGCATTGCCGGTCGAGCACCCTGGTGGTGTCCTCGATCGGCTCACCGCGACCGAGCTGGCTGCCGGTCGCCTCCATCACCAGCGGGTAGCCGCCGAGCTCGGCGATGCCGGCGCTGAAGGAGACCCGGGTGCGAGTGGACGGCTTGTCGAAGATCACCGCGACCGACCGCGGGCCGGCGAGTGGGGTGAAGGCGAACCGGTCTTCCTTGACCCGGTCGGCGAGGTCGAGCACCTCGAGCTGCTCGGCCGGGCTGAGGTCGTCGTCGCGGAGGAAGTGGCGCGGCATCAGGAGGTCCCATCGTCGACGCTGGCGTTGGACGCGCCGACCGTAGCGGCCCGATCGACCTCGGCCACCGCCGTCGCCAGCGTGGCAACCGCCTCGTCGGCCTCGGCCGCGGTGAGGATCAGCGGCGGGGCCACCCGGACCGCGTCCGGGCGCACGGCGTTGACCAGCACGCCGGCCCGCCGCGCGGCCGTCTCGACCTGCGCGGCGACCGGCCGGGTCAGCACGAGCGCCCGCCACAGGCCGCTGCCGCGCACGCCCCTCACCAGCGGCGAGGAGATCCCGGCCAGGCCGGCCGCGAGCCGGTCGCCGACCGTGCGGACGGAGGCGAGCAGCCCGTCCCGCTCGATCGTGTCGAGCACCGCCAGCGCGGCCGCGCAGGACACCGGGTTGCCGCCGAAGGTGCTGCCGTGCTGGCCGGCGGTCAGCAGCTCGCCGGCGCCGCCGAAGCCGACGCAGGCGCCGATCGGCATGCCGCCGGCGAGCCCCTTGGCCAGCGTGACCACGTCGGGCCGGACGTCCTCGGTCTGGTGCGCGAACCAGGCCCCGGTCCGGCCTATCCCGCTCTGCACCTCGTCGACGACCAGCAGCGCACCGGAGCCGTCGCAGGCCTCCCGCGCCGCGGCCAGGTAGCCCGGCGGCGGCGGGACCACGCCGCCCTCGCCCAGGGTCGGCTCGAGGAAGACCGCGGCCGTCCGATCGGTGACCGCGGCCCGCAGCGCCGCCTCGTCCCCGTATGGCACGAAGGTGACCGGGCCGGGCAGTGGCGCGAACGGCTCGCGCTTGGAGGCGGTGCCGGTCAGCGACAGGGCACCGAACGTGCGGCCGTGGAAGCCGTCCTCGGCCGCGACCACCTCGAGCCGCCGGCCGGAAGGGTCGACCGTCCAGCCGTGTCGCCGGACGATCTTCAGCGCGGCCTCGTTGGCCTCGGCGCCGTCGTTGCAGAAGAACACCCGGCCACCGCCGCCCAGCAGGTCGAGGAGCCGCTCGGCCAGCGCGACGCCGGGCTCGTGGGCGAACAGGTTGCTGGAGTGGACCAGCACGCCGACCTGGCGGCGGACCGCCTCCACCAGGGCCGGATGGCAGTGGCCGAGGGCCGAGACCGCGATGCCGGCGATGCAGTCGAGGTAGCGGACGCCGTCGACGTCCCAGACCCGGGTGCCCTCGCCGCGGGCGATGGCCACCGGCGGGGTGCCGTAGTTGGGCATCATCACCGCGTCCCAGCGCTCCCGCAGGGCGTCGGTGGCGGTCATGCGGCACCTCCCGCGCGGTCGGTCGCCGGCGGGTCGGGAAGCACCATGGTGCCGACGCCGGAGTCGGTGAACACCTCGAGCAGCACCGCATGCGGCACCCGCCCGTCGAGCACGTGCGCCTGCGGGACGCCGCCTCGCACGGCGCGCAGGCAGGCCTCCATCTTCGGCACCATCCCGGCGGACAGCTCGGGCAGCAGCGCGGCCAGGTCGGCGGCGACGATCTCGCTGACCAACTCGCCGGCCGCACCGTCGGACGACCAGGACGAATAGAGACCCTCGACGTCGGTGAGCACGACGAGCTTCTGCGCCGCCACCGCGACCGCGATCGCGGCGGCCGCCGTGTCGGCATTGACGTTGTAGGACTGGCCGCCCGGACCCGCGGCCACGGTCGCCACCACCGGGATACGGCCGTCGTCGAGCAGCGCCCGCAGCGCGCCGGGGTCGACCGAGACGACGTCGCCGACCAGCCCGAGATCGACCTCCTCGCCCTCGACCACCAGCGTCCGCGGTTCGGCGGTCATCAGGCCGCCGTCCTCCCCGGTCAGCCCGACGGCGAACGGGCCGTGGTCGTTGACGAGCCGGACCACGTCGCCGTTGACCTGGCCGACGAGCACCATCCGGACGACCTCCATCGCCTCCGGGGTGGTGACCCGCAGGCCGGCGCGGAACTCGGTCGCGATGCCGAGCCGGTCGAGGTGGGCGGTGATCTGCGGGCCGCCGCCGTGCACGACGACCGGCTTGAGCCCGACGTAGCGGAGGAAGACGACGTCCTCGGCGAAGGCGCGCTGGAGCGCCGGGTCGGTCATCGCGTTGCCGCCGTATTTGAGCACGACGACGGCGCCGTGGAAGCGCGCCAGCCAGGGCAGCGCCTCGACGAGCGTGGCCGCCTTGGCCAGCGCGGCCGTGCGGTCGGGCGACGTGGTCAGGGTCATGTCGAGTATGCCGAGTTTTCGTGGACGTAGGCCAGGGACAGGTCGTTGGTCCAGATGGTCGCGGTGGCCGGGCCGGCGTGCAGGTCGACCAGCACGGCGATGTCGCGCCCGGAGAGGTCGACCAGCTCGCGGGGCTCCCCGGCGCCGCCGGCCCGGCAGACCTGCACGCCGTTGATCGCGACCTCGAGAGCGTCAGGCTCGAACGCGGCGCTCGTCGTGCCGACCGCCGCCAGCACCCGCCCCCAGTTGGGGTCGTTGCCGAAGAACGCGCACTTGAGCAGGTTGCTGCGGGCGACCGCCCGGCCGACCTCGACCGCGTCGGCCTCGGTGGCAGCGCCGACGACCTCGATCGCGACGTCCTTGGTCGCGCCCTCCGCGTCGGCGAGCAGCTGCCGGCACAGGTCGGCGCACAGCCGCTCGACCGCGGCCGCGAACGCCGCCGGCTCCGGCGCCACCCCGGACGCGCCGCTCGCCAGCAGCAAGACCGTGTCGTTGGTCGACATGCAGCCGTCGGAGTCGACCCGGTCGAACGTGCGGGCGGTGGCGGACCGCAGCGCGGCGGCGCAGCCGGCCGGGTCGACCACGGCGTCGGTGCTCAGGACGCAGAGCATGGTGGCGAGGCCGGGCGCGAGCATGCCGGCGCCCTTGGCCATGCCGCCGACCGTCCAGCCGCCGCCGGTCACGGCGGCGGTCTTGGGCACGGTGTCGGTGGTCATGATCGCCCGGGCCGCGTCGTCGCCGGCGGTCGGCGCCAGCGAGACCGCCGCCTTCTCGATGCCGGCGAGCAGCTGCGGCATCGGCAGGCGCTCGCCGATCAGGCCGGTCGAGCAGACCGCGACGTCGATCGCGCCGATGCCCAGCGCCGCCGCGACCGCCTCGGCAGTGGCGTGGGCGTCGGCGAACCCGCCCGGGCCGGTGCAGGCGTTGGCGCCGCCCGAGTTGAGCACGACCGCGCCGAGCCGGCCGGTGCCGAGCACCTGCTCGGACCACAGCACCGGTGCGGCCTTGACCCGGTTGCTGGTGAAGACGCCGGCGGCCGCGTCGAGCGGGCCGTCGTTGACGACGAGGGCGACGTCGAGGCCGCCGGAGGACTTGAGGCCCGCGGCGACGCCGGCGGCCCGGAAGCCCCGGGCGGCGGTGATGCTCACGGGGCCACCCCGTCCACCGGCAGGCCGGTCGTCTCCGGCAGGCCGAGCAGCAGGTTGGCGCACTGCACGGCCTGGCCGGCCGCACCCTTGCCGAGGTTGTCGATGGCGCTGCACGCGACCACCCGGCCGGAGCCCGGGTCGACCGTCGCCTGCAGGTGGGCACTGTTGCTGCCGAGCGTCGCCGCGGTGTGCGGCCACTGCCCGTCGGGCAGCAGGTGCACGAACGGCTCCGCCCGGTAGGCCTGATCGAGCACCTCGCGGACCTCGGCCGCGGTCACGCCCCGGCGGGCCGGGCGGGCGGTCACGGTGGCGAGGATTCCCCGCGGCATCGGCGCCAGCACCGGCGTGAACGAGACCGACGTCGCGCCGGTGGCCTGCAGGATCTCCGGCACGTGCCGGTGGCGACCCACGCTGTAGGGCGAGAGGTCGCCCATCACCTCGCTGCCCAGCAGGTGGTCCTTGGCCGAACGGCCGGCGCCGGAGGTGCCGGAGGCGGCGACGACCACCACGTCGGCCGGCTCGACCAGACCAGCCGCGATCAGCGGGGCGAGCGGCACGATCGTGGCGACGGCATAGCACCCGGTCGCGGCCGCCCGATTGCCCGCGGCGATGGCCGCCCGCTGGCCGGGCAGCTCGGGCAGCCCATAGGGCCAGCAGCCGGGGTGGGCTCCGCCGTACGTCTCCGCCCAGGCCTCGGCCGAGACCAGCCGGTGGTCGGCACCCAGGTCGACGACGGGCAGGTCGGGCGGCAGGGCGGCGGCGACCGCGCCGGACTGGCCGTGCGGCAGGGCGAGGAAGACCAGGTCGGCCTCGGCCAGCTCGGCCGGCTCGGTCGGCGCCAGCACCCGGTCGGCCAGGCTGATCAGGTGGGGATGGACCGACCCGAGGCGCTCCCCCGCGCTCGCGCGGGCGGTGACCGGGCCGACGTCGAGCTCGGGGTGCGCGGACAGCAGGCGCAGCAGCTCGCCGCCCGCGTATCCGCTCGCTCCGGCGACGGCGACGGTCGTTCCCATACGCAAGAACATACCGCATACCGCATGACTATGCGAGGCGGGGATAGGGCAGGATTCGGCCCGTGGATCTCGGGCTGGCAGGTCGGGTGTACGTGGTCAGCGGCGGCTCGCGCGGTCTCGGCCGCGCCACCGCCGAGGCGCTGGTCGCCGAGGGCGCGCAGGTGGTGATCGGCGCCCGGGACGAGGCGGCGGTCGAGCGCGCCGCGCAGGAGTTGGGCGGTCGCGCGCACGCGGTCGGCGTCACCGCCGATCTCGGCCGGGCCGCGGCGGCGCAACGGCTCGTCGAGGCGGCGCACACCGCGTACGGCGGGCTGGACGGGGCGCTGGTCAGCGTCGGTGGGCCGCCGCCCGGCAGCGTGCTGGAGACCGAGGAGGACGCCTGGCGGACCGCGTTCGAGTCGGTCTTCCTCGGCGCGCTGCGGCTGACCCGGCAGGTCGCCGGCGCGCTCGGCGGTGACGGCGGATCGATCGCGCTGGTGCTGTCCAGCTCGGTGCGTACGCCGATCCCCGGGCTGGCCGTCTCGAACGGGCTGCGGCCGGGCCTGGCCGGGCTGGTCAAGACGCTCGCCAACGAGCTCGGCCCGCGCGGGATCAGGGTCAACGGCCTGCTGCCGGGCCGGATCGCGACCGACCGGACCGTCGAGATCGACCGGGCCGGCGGCGACCCGGACGGCGCGGCCCGGCGGGCCGCCGCGCGCATCCCGCTGGGGCGGTACGGGGAGCCGGCCGAGTTCGGCCGGGTGGCCGCGTTCGTGCTCTCCCCCGCCGCCTCCTACATGACCGGCTCGATGGTGACCGTCGACGGCGGGATGGTCCCTACGTGGTGACCGTCGACGGCGGGATGGTCGCTACGTGGTGGCCGTCGCCGAGTCAGCGGCCTGGGTGGCGGCCGGGTCGGCCTGGCGCTGGAACTGGGTGCGGTAAAGCTCCGCGTACAGCCCACCGGCGGCCAGCAGCTCGCCGTGCGTGCCGGCCTCGATCACCCGGCCGGCGTCGATCACGAGGATCTTGTCGGCGTTGAGCACCGTGGACAGCCGGTGCGCGATGACCAGTGAGGTGCGCCCGTCCAGGGCGGCGGCCAGCGCCCGCTGCACGGCCAGCTCGGACTCGGAGTCCAGGTGCGCGGTGGCCTCGTCCAGGATCACGACGCCGGGCGCCTTGAGCAGCAGCCGGGCGATCGCGATCCGCTGCTTCTCGCCGCCGGACAGCCGGTAGCCGCGGTCGCCGACCACGGTCTCCAGCCCGTCCGGCAGGCCGCGGACCAGCTCGGCCACCTGCGCAGCGGCCAGCGCCGCCCAGATCTCGTCCTCGGTCGCCCGCGGCCGGGCGTAGAGCAGGTTGGCCCGGATCGTGTCGTGGAACAGGTGCGCGTCCTGGGTGACCACGCCGATCGCGGCGTGCAGCGAGTCGAGGGTGACGTCCCGCACGTCCCGGCCGCCGACCCGCACGGCACCCGAGCGCACGTCGTAGATCCGCGGCACGAGCATGCTGATCGTCGTCTTGCCGGCACCGGACGGCCCGACCAGCGCGACCAGCTCGCCCGGCGCGGCGATGAACGTCACGCCGTGCAGGACTTCCTGCGTCGGCGCCTGGTCCAGCGCGGCCACGTCCTCGAGCGAGGCGAGCGACACCTCGTCGGCCGTCGGGTAGGAGAACCGCACGTCGTCGAACTCGATCGAACGCGCGTCGGCCGGCAGCGCCACCGCGCCCGGCTTGTCGACGACCATCGGAGCGATGTCGAGCACCTCGAAGACCCGGTCGAACGAGACCAGCGCGCTCATCACGTCGACCCGGACGTTCGACAGCGCGGTCAGCGGCCCGTACAGGCGGGTCAGCAGCAGCGCCAGCGTCACGACGGTGCCGGCGTCGAGCCGGCCGGTCAGCGCGTAGTAGCCGCCCAGCCCGTAGACGAGCGCCTGGGCGAGCGCGGCGACCAGGGTCAGCGCGACGAAGAAGGTCCGCGCGTACATGGCCGACACGACGCCGATGTCGCGCACCCGGCCGGCCCGCTCGCCGAACGAGCGGGACTCCTCCGCCGGCCGGCCGAACAGCTTGACCAGCAGCGCACCGGACACGTTGAACCGCTCGGTCATCGTCGCGTTCATCGAGGCGTTCAGCCCGTACGACTCCCGGGTGATCGCCTGCAGCCGCTGACCGATCCGGCGCGCCGGGAGCACGAAGACCGGCAGCAGGATCAACGAGAGCACGGTGATCTGCCAGGACAGCGAGAACATCACGCCGGCGGTGAGGACCAGTGCGATCACGTTGGAGACGACACCGGACAGCGTCGAGGTGAACGCCTGCTGGGCCCCGATCACGTCGTTGTTGAGCCGGCTGATCAGCGCGCCGGTCTGGGTGCGGGTGAAGAACGCCAGCGGCATCCGCTGCACGTGGTCGAACACCCGGGTGCGCAGGTCGAGGATGAGTCCCTCGCCGATGCGCGCCGAGTACCACCGCTGGGCGAGGGACAGGCCGGCGTCGAAGACCGCCAGGATCGCGACCAGGACGGCGATCTTCACCACGGTGGACGGAGCCCCGTGCGAGCTGATCACGTTGACGACGCGGCCCGCGAGCACCGGGGTGACCACGCCGATCACCGCGCTGGCGGTCACCGTGACCAGGAAGACGGTCAGGTCGAAGCGGTACGGCCGGGCGAAGCCGGCGATCCGGCCGAGGGTCCCCTTGGACAGCTTCTGGTCGGTCACCGACGTGTCGCGCCGGTACGAACGCATCACCATCCACGGACCGTGTCCGCCCGGCATCGTCATCGCTGGCACCTCCCGCCGGCACCAAGCGTGCCGGACGCGACGCGCTTCCGCCGCTCAGCTCACAGCGAAAGCGCTACCCGCGCAGGTGAGAGGCGAGGGCGCGCAGGCGGCGGAGTTGGGCGGCGCGCTCGGCGGCCTCCTGCTCGTCCCGGCCGCGGCCGGCCGCGCCGAGCAGCAGCGCCTTGGTCTCGGTGGCGACCTCGGGCGCCGCCGACAGCAGCGCGGCGACCAGGTCGGAGACGGCACCGTCCAGCGCGGCGCGCGGCACCACGATGGTGGCCAGGCCGATCGCGAGCGCCTCGGCCGCGTCGACCTGCCGCGCGGTCAGGCAGATCTCCAGCGCCCGCGGATAACCGACCGCGGCGACCAGCGGATGCGTCCCGCCGAGGTCGGGCACCAGGCCGTACCGGGACTCGGCCATCGTGAACGCCGCGTCCTCGGCGAGCACCCGAAGGTCGCAGGCGAGCGCGAGCTGGAAGCCGGCCCCGATCGCGTGCCCGTGCACAGCCGCGACCGAGATGAGGTCCGGCCGGCGCAGCCAGCTGAACGCCTCCTGGAACCGGTGGATCGTCGCGTCGCCGTCGGCCTCGGGCATCGCGGCCAGCTCGGGCAGGCCGGGCGCGCCGGGGATCCCGCCCGGTCCGAACGCGGCGCGGTCGAGGCCGGCGGAGAACGCCCGGCCCTCGCCGCGGACCACCACCACCCGGACGCCCGCGGGCAGCGATCGGCCGGCCTCGCGCAACGCCGCCCAGGTGAACGGCGTCTGCGCGTTGAGCCGGTCCGGGCGGTCGAGCACCACGGTCACGACCGCCCCGTCCCGCTCGACCCTGACCCCGGCCAGCTCGGCGTCGGTCCCCGTGTCGCTCCTGGTCAGCTCGCTACTTCTTCCGCCGGGTGGCGCCCCCGCGACCGCGCAGGGTCGTACCGGACTCGGTCAGGATCCGATGCACGAACCCGTACGACCGGCCTGAGGATTCGGCCAGCGCCCTGATGCTCTGGCCGGAGTCGTACTTCTTGCGCAGGTCGGCCGCGAGCTTGTCCCGAGCCGTCCCGGTGATGCGGGCACCCTTTTTGAGGTCACTTGCCACGTTCCGACCCTCCGTCGCCGTGAAGATGTGCGGGTCCACCAGGGGTAGTACCCCCCAGCAACCCCATGATCACCCAGGGCAGCGATCAACACCACCCGGTCCGCGACCTATCTGCCGCAGCCTGCTTCGGCGATTTGAGACGACTTCACCGACTCGTCCTGATCGGCGCTAGGCTACGACCGCATGAGCACCGATGGCCGGTTGACCCGCGCGCTGAGCACGAGAGACCTCGCGGTCTACTACCTGTCCTCGCTGGTCGGGGTCGGTGTGTTGGTAGTTCCCGGCATCGCGCTGAGCAAGGCGGGGCCGGCCTCGCTGCTGGCCTGGGTCATCCTGTCGGTCGCGTCGCTGCCGATCGCGGTGACCTTCGCCCGGTTCTCCGCCCGCTATCCCAGCGCCGGCGGCGTGAGCTTCCTGGTCCGGCAGGCGTTCGGCTGGCGGCCCGGTACGGCGATCGGCCTGTTCCTGCTGTTCCTCAACCTGTCGACCAACCCGATCCTCGGGCTGGCGGCGGCCCGCTACCTGGCCGCGCTGTTCGGCTGGGACGGGGAGGCGCCGCTGCTCCTGGGCGGGTTCGCGGTGATGAGCCTCGGCGTGCTGACCAACCTGCTCGGCATCGTGCTCGCCTCCCGGTTGCAGTTCGCGCTGGTGGTCACGCTCGTGGTCAGCCTGGTCACGGTGGCGCTGGTGTCGGCGCCGGCGGCCGACCCGGACCGGCTGACCCCGTTCGCGCCGAACGGCTGGTGGGCGGTCGGGGCGGCGATCGTCGTCTGCTTCTTCTCGTTCTTCGGCTGGGAAAACGTGGCGCACGCGGCCGAGGAGGTGCGCGACCCGCAGCGCAGCTACCCGCGGGCGGCGCTGGTCGCCGCGTCCGGGCTGGGGCTGCTCTACACGGGGCTGGCACTGGCCGTGGTGCTGATCGTCCCGGTGGGCGCGGACACCGACACGAACGCGGTGCTCTCGGCGATGCTGTTCGTCAGCCACGGCGAGACCGCGGGCAGGGTCGGCGCGGCGCTGGCCGTGGTGCTGCTGGTGATCACGACGAACGCGTGGGTGCTCGGCGCGTCCCGGCTGCTGTTCGCGATGTCTCGGGACGGCGCGGTGACCCGGCGGCTGGCCCGGGTGTCCGGGCGCAACGGGGCGCCGAGCGCGGCGCTGCTGGTCGCCTGGGCCTGCTACGCGATCGACTTCGGCGTGCTGGCGCTGATCGGTGGCGACGAGAGCGGGCTGATCCCGTTCACCGCCGCCTCGATCCTGGTGATCTACATCGCCACGTTCGCGGCCGGGCTGCGGCTGTTCGGGCAGCCGCGGGTGGTCGTGCCGTGTGCGGCGGCGCTCGTCGCGGTGACCGCGTTCCTGGCGGTGGGCGGGTGGGCGTCGGTCTGGGCGCTGGTCGCGTTCGCGATCGTCGCCGGGTACGTCTGGCTGCGCCCGCAGCCCGCCGGCGACCCTGCCGCGGACCAGGTTGAGCTGCCGGTTCCGGCGGAGACCGAGACCCCCGGCGCGCCGCGGGTCTAAGCGCCCAGCAGGGCGGCGGCGGCGAGGCGGCTGGCGGCAAGGGCATACTTGGCCGCTCCCCCGCTGCCGCCGGTGAACGTGAACACGCCGTCGGCAACCGGCCGCAGCGCCAGCACCGGTGGGTCCGCGTAGGCGTCCACGGCGGCGACGACCGCGGTCGGCTCCCCCACGTCGACGCCGAACCGCTCGTACGCGGCCCGGGCCGCCGCGGTGACCAGGTCCGGCTCCGGGGTCTGGCCGACCGGGTCCCAGCGCGCGGACGGCACGCCGAGCAGCACCTGGTCGCCCGCGGCCGGGCGCAGCCACAGCCCGCTGGTCTCGTCCACGAACACGGGTGGGGACCACCCGCGGGCCGGGTGCAGCGCGTACTGGATCGCCTTGGTGCGCAGGCCGAGACCGGGCAGCCCGGCGGCGGCGAGCAGGGCCGGCGTCCACCGGCCGGTGGCCAGCACCAGCGCGTCCACCCGGCCGGCCAGCGACAGCGGGTCGGCCGGCGCCGGCTCGACGGGCAGGCGGGCGAGCGCGAAGCCGCGCAGCGCGGCCGGGGACAGGTAGCCGGCGTGCCGCTCGAGCACCGCGACCGCGCCGGCCGGCCCGCCGGACCAGGGCGGGTCGACCACGGACACCGAGCCGGGCAGCCGCGCGTCCACCTCCTTGACCAGCACGTCGAGGGTCGGCTCGGCCGCCGGCAGCAGGTATGCCGAGCCGACCTCGCGGTAGCCGGCCGCGGCGGCCAGCACAGGATCGGCGCGCAGCTCGGCGACGCTCTCGGCGGCCAGCCGGCACCGCTCGAGGTCAGGCTCGAACCCGCGGGTCAGTCCACCGGAGACCGCGGTCGCGTCGGCCGGCAGGCCGCGGCCGGCGTAGACGGTCACCCGGGCGCCGGCCGCGGCCAGCCGGCGGCCGAGCAGGGCCCCGGCGATGCCGGTGCCGACGACCCCGACGCTGATCATGCCGGCAGCGCGTCGGCGCCGGTCAGTGCCGGCAGCAGCTTCCTCGCCTCGGCCTCGGCCGGCCCGCCGAGCGCGCCGAGCAGGCAGCGGGCGGCCAGCGCCGGGTCGAAGCTCTCCAGCCGCAGCGCCTGGGCGGCCCGGGCCAGCTCGCCGGCCGCGACCCCGGGCGGCAGCGACGGCGGGGTGGCTCCGGCCAGCAGCGGTCCGGCCCAGCCCCGGAACGCCGTGTATCCGGCCTGGGTGAAGTCGCTCTCGAACCCGGACGGCCGGTCCCAGCCGAGGTAGAGCCGGGCCAGCGCCGGGTCCTCGGAAGCGAGGAAGTCCTCGGCCCAGACCGCGTGCCGCCGGCTGGTGGAGAACTTCAGCCCGTCCAGCGCGTAGAACTCGTTGACCACGAGCCCGGCCAGCACGCCTGGCGGCATGCCGGCCGCGGCGAACACGGCCGGGCACAGCACCCCGTAGTAGAAGGCGTTGTCGATGCCGAGGAAGTGCCAGAGCCGGTCCACCGCGGACCAGCCGGCCAGGCAGTCGGCCAGCCCGCCGGAGCCGAGGGCGCCGAGCCTGCGGGGCACCGCGTACAGGTAGCCGAGCGCCATCTCGACCCACACGTCGATCCGGGTGCCGCCGGGGCCGGGGATGCCCCAGTCGGTCGGGTATGCCAGCGGGACGTCGGGCAGGCCCTCGGCGAGCAGCCGGTCGAACAGGTCGCGTACCCGGGCCGGCACCACCGCGCGTGACCAGGCTTCGGTCAGCTGGGCGCGCACGTGTTCCATCCGCAGCACCGGCAGCGGCGTCGGGGCCACGGACGGCGCGCCGCCGCAGCCGGTGCAGGCCGCGTCGACCAGGTCGACGGCGGCCGCGTAGGACGCGCAGCCCTCGCAGGCCCCACCGGCCGCGCCCGCGCCGCAGACCCGGCAGCGGCCGGCCACCCGGGCGTGGTGCAGCCCGCGCCCGCAGTCCGCGCAGACCGCCCACGGGACCTCGCGCACCGCCACGGCGCTGCCGCCGGCACCGGCGAGCAGCTCGTCGAGCAGCCGGGCCACGCCGGTCCGGTAGTCCTCGTCGCCGGACGGGTCGAGGAACAGGTCGTACTCGATGCCGGCCAGCGCGAACGCGGACCGGATCCGGGCGCCGTAGTCCTCGATCACCCCGGCTGGCGTCCGGCCCTCCTGCTCGGCCGCGGTGACCACGTAGTTCTGGTGCACGTCGAGGCCGCTGACCGACAGCACCGACTCGCCGCGGGCCCGGGCCGCGCGCACCGCGACGTCGCCGGCCACGTACGGGCCGGACAGGTGGCCGAGGTGCAGTGGCCCGTTCGGCGTGGGTGGTGGCGTTATCAGCACGGAGATCGACATTGTTCCCTCGCGAGGCTATGGACCGGATCCGCGCATTCTGCGCGCCGCAACCATACTCGCGCTACTTTGCGTGGGCCTGTATGTTCCGAGACAGCTCGCCCCGGTTAGCACGTAAAGGGACGGTACCTCCATGTCGACGCCGCTTGGCGACCCTCGACCGCTGCTGGTCGTGGTGTCCAGCCTGTCCAGATCGCGGGAGTATTTCTTCCGATCGGTCAGCCCGCACTACCGGCTCTGGCTGCTGCAAGGCGGCGCCGGCCGCACCGACGAGGTCAGCTGGGAGCTGCCCTACCTGGTCGGTCACACCGTGGTCGACACGCTCGACGCGGACGCGATGACCGCGGCGGTCCGGGCGATCCCCGGGCCGGTCGCCGGCGTCCTGTCCTACGACGAGGCCAGGATCGCGGCGACCGCCGTGGTGGCCGACCGGTTCGGGCTGCCGACCAGCCCGCCCGCGGCGGTGCTGCGCTGCCGGGACAAGTGGCTGACCCGGCAGGCGCTGGCCGCGGCCGGGGTGCCGCAGGCCGCCAGCGTCGCGGTCGCCAGCCGGGACGAGGCGGTGGCCGCGGCCGCGCGGATCGGCTACCCGGTCGTGCTCAAGCCGCGCAACCTGGCCGCCAGCTTCGGCGTCTCCCGGGCCGACGACGAGGCCGGCCTGCTGGCCGCGTACGAGCGGGCCCGCGGCGTGTCGCTGCCGGAGGCACCGGAACGGTTCGAGCAGGACGTGCTCGTCGAGGAGTTCCTGGCCGGTCCGGAGATCAGCGTCGACGCGGTCGTGGCCGGCGGGCTGGTCGAGCCGCTGGTCGTCGCGCACAAGCAGACCGGATATTCGCCCTCGTTCGAGGAGACCGGGCACCTGGTCGACGCCGCCGACCCGCTGCTGACCGACCCTCGGCTCGCCGCGGTGCTCACCGCCGCGCACGCCGCGGTCGGCTACACCACCGGCACCACCCACACCGAGCTGCGCCGGACCGCGGCCGGCTTCAAGGTCATCGAGATCAACGGCCGGCTCGGCGGCGACATGATCCCGCTGCTCGGCCTGCTCGCCGGCGGCCCCGACCCCGACCTGGTCGCGGCCGCGGTCGCCTGCGGGCGGCCGCCGGAGACCACCAGGGGCGCCGCGCGGGTGGCCGGGATCCGGTTCTACTACCCGGACGAGGACGTCACGGTCGGCGCGCTGGAGCTGGACGAGCAGCTGTTGCCGCCGCAGGCGTACGAGGCGGTGTTGCTGACCGGGCCGGGCGAGCGGGTTCTGCTGCCGCCGCGCGGATCGGCCTGGGAGTCCCGGCTGGCGCACGTCATCGCCGTCGCCGACACCACCGACGAGCTGCGCGGCGCGCTCGAGGACGCGGCCAAGGCGATCCGGCTAGAGCCGGCCGGGGCACCGGCGTGAGCGCCTCCGGCGGCGGCGTCGGCCCGCTGCAGACGTTCCGGGAGACGACGCCCGCGGCGAAGCTGGTCCTGCTCGGCGTCTTCGTCAACCAGTTCGGCGCGTTCCTGCAGGCGTTCCTGGTGCTCTACCTGGTGCACGAGGGCTACTCGGAGAGCCAGGCCGGCTGGGCGCTCGCCGCCTACGGCGCCGGCGCGGTGGTCGGCATGCTGCTCGGCGGCAGCCTGACCGACCGGATCGGACCGCGGGCGACGCTGGTGCTGTCGATGTTCTCCTCCGCCGCGCTCGTGGTCACCGTGAGCACGCTGCGCTGGTACGGGCCGATCGTGCTGGTCGTCTTCCTGAGCGGGATGATGACCCAGGCCTACCGGCCGGCCTCGGCGACGCTGCTGATCGGGATGACTGCGCCCGACCGCCAGGTCATGACGATGGCGATGAACCGGATCGCGCTCAACGTGGGCGCCACCGCCGGCCCGCTCGTCGCGGCCTGGCTGATCACCGTCGACTGGAAGCTGATCTTCTACGTCGACGGCGCCACCGCGCTCGGCTACGGCCTGATCGCGCTCCTGTTCCTGCCGCACGGCCGGCCGACCCAGGAGGCCGCCGCGGAGGACGGCGAGCCGGCGCAGAAGGCCAGCTACCTGACCGTGCTGCGGGACCGGCCGTACCTGCTCTACATGCTGGCGATGCTGCTCAACGCGCTGATCTACGTGCAGGCGTTCGCCGTGCTGCCGATCGCGATCACCGGTCACGGCTACCGGACGATCGTCTACAGCGCGGTGTTCGCGGTCAGCGCCGGCACGGTCGTCACGCTCGAGCTGATCATCACGAAGTGGGTGCAGCACTGGCCGGCGGCCAGGGCGGCCTCGCTCGGCCTGCTGCTGCTCGGCGCCGGGCTCACCGGCTGGGGCATCGGCATCGAGGTCGGCCTCGCGGTGCTGTTCCTGGCCACGATCGTCGGCGTCTTCGGCCAGATCATCGGCGGTCCGACGCTGTTCGCGTGGCCGGTCAAGGTCGCCCCGCCGGCCGCCCAGGGCCGCTACGTCGGCCTCGGCAACGGCGTGTTCTGGGTCGGCCAGTCCCTCGGCCCGGCCCTCGGCCTGCTGCTCTACCAGCAGATCGGCGGCTCGTTCTGGTACGTCTGCGGCGTGATCGGCCTGCTGTCCGCGGCCGCCGCCTGGGTCGGCATGCAGGAGCGGCCGGCGCGCATCGAGGACCTCCCGATCGCCGAGGAGGTCGAGCCGGCTGCCGGGCCCGCGGTGCCGTCGTACGGGCCGGAGGTCGAGGTCGAGCAGAGCGGCGGCCGCCGGCACCGCGCCTGACTCCGTCCCCGCACCGGAGTACCGCGGTCGACCACCCGCGGCAGAACCCCATGGAAAGGACGCACCATGCCCAGCCAGACCGGTCCGGTGCTCGTCGTCGGCTACACGATGGCGATGCAGAAGGCCCTCGACAAGTTCATGCCCGACGACTCCTGTGCGTTCGTCGACGAGCCGACCGTGGCCCACAAGCGGGACGCCGCCGAGCATCTGACCGAGGCGCGGGCCACCACCGGCGTGATCGAGTGGGAATACCAGCTGGCCGGCGCGGCTGACCGGTTCGCCAACGCGCACCCGGACCTTGCCCCGGCGGCGGTGCTGCCCGGCGTGGAGTACGCGGTGCCGTTCGCGGCCCGGCTGGCCGAGCGGTACGGGGTGCCCGGCGCGAGCTACGGCGGCGCCGCGGTGCTGCGGGACAAGCACCTGCTCCGGCTGGTCAGCGCCGCGGCCGGGATCCGCAACCCGCGCTCGGTGCCGGTGACCGGCCCGGACGAGGTCCGCGACCGGCTGGCCGAGTGGGGCACCGTGGTGCTCAAGCCGGCCAACCGGCAGGCCGCGGTGGGCACCAGGGTGCTGTCCGACCCCGCCGGGGTCGAGGCCGCCTGGGCCGACTGCACCGACCAGGACGAGGGCATCTACCAGCCCGACCGCGGCATCGAAGTGCGGATGCTGGTCGAGGAGTACGTGCGCGGCCGGGAGTTCAGCGTCGAGCTGATGTCCACCGACGGGCGGCGGGTGTTCGGCAACGTCACCGCCAAGGAGCTCTACCCGGGCGACCGGCCCATCGAGATCGGCCACACCGTGCCCGCGGACGTGCCGGCCGAGCTGACCGAGCGGCTGCTGGCCGCCACCGACCGGGTGCTGGCGTCGGTCGGCTTCGGCACCGGGTTCGTGCACTGCGAGTGGATCGTCGACGAGGCCGGCGAGCCGTGCCTGGTCGAGTGCGCCGGCCGGATGCCGGGCGACGGGATCATCGACCTCATCGAGTACGCCTGGGACGTCAAGATCGTCGAGGCGTACCTGGACCTGATGCGCGGGCGGCCGGTCGAGGGGCTACCGGCGAGCGCGCCGCGGGCCGGCGCCGTCTGGTTCCTGCACCCGGGCGCCGGCGAGGTCGTCGACGTCACCGGCGTCGAGGAGGCCGAGGCGGGCGAGAACGTGCTCGGCGTGAGCGTGGTCGTGCACAAGGGCGACACGATCGGCGACCTGCGCAGCTCGTGGGACCGGGTGGCGATGGTCGAGGCCGGCGGCCCGACGGCGGACGAGGCGCTGCGGACCGCGCAGCACGCACTGGAGCTGATCCGCATCCAGGTCGCCTGAGCGGCCCGATGCGGCCCGGACGGGCGGCCCGACCCGGGGTCGCCCGCCGGACCCCTCCCGGGGCGGCACAGCCGACCGCTGCCCCGAGCCGGCGACCGGGACCGCCGGCTTCCCACACCACGAGTCCTGGAGGAAGCAATGACCGACGCACCGGACATCCCTGTCGCCGGCCCGGACGCCGACACGGTCCCGTACCACACCGCGGTGGGGATCGGCGCCGGCCCGGCGAACCTCAGCCTGGCCGCGCTGTTCCCGGCCGCGGCACCCGCCGACATCGCCGTGTTCGACCGCCAGCCCGGGCCGAACTGGCACCCCCGCCTGCTGCACCCGGGCGTGACCATGCAGACGTCCTGGATGAAGGACCTGGTCTCGCTGGTCGACCCGACCCACCCGCTGACGTTCATGAACTACCTGGTCAGCACCGGCCGGCTGTACAACCTGCTGAACGCGCAGTTCAGCACGATCCCGCGGCGGGAGTACGTGCGCTACCTCGAGTGGGCGGCGGCCCGGATCGACCGCATCCACTGGGGCGTCGCGATCGACCGGATCAGCTGGGTCGAAGGCGCCGGCTTCACCGTGTACGCCGGCGACGTGCCGATGGCCCGCAGCCAGCACCTGGTGCTCGGCGTCGGCACCGAGCCCTACCTGCCGCCGGACCTGGCGCACCTGCCCGAGGACCGGGTCTGCGTGCCGGACGACCTGGCCGACCGGCTGCCGTCGATGACCGAGCGGAGCGCGCCGATCGCAGTGGTCGGCGGCGGGCAGACCGGCGCCGAGTGCGTGCTGGAGTTGCTGGCCCAGGGCTTCACCGACATCCGCTGGCTCGGCCGCCGGCCGTGGTTCCAGCCGATGGACGACTCCCCGCCGGCGAACGAGTTCTACCGCCCGGCATACCAGCAGTTCCTGCAGGGGCTGGCGCGAAGCACCCGGCACCGGCTCATCGAGGGCCAGACGCTCACCGGGGACGCGATCTCGCCGGGCACGATCGTCGGGATCTACCAGGCCAACTACCGCGGCGAGCTGGACAGCGGGCGGTTCCCGGTGAGCATGTACCCGGGCCGCGACGTCACCGACGGCGAGCTGACCCCGGACGGCCGGCTGGTGCTGCACGCGACCGCGACGGAGGGCACCGAGACGCACGAGGTGCGCTACGCGGTGCTGGCCACCGGACGCCGGCCGGTGCCCGCGCCGTTCGACCTCGACCTGCAGGAGCGGGTGGAGCTCGACGACACCGGCGGCATGATCATCGACGCCGACTACTCGGTGCGCTGGAAGGGCAGCGGCGACAGCCGGATCTACGCGCTCAACCGGGCCCGGCTCAGTCACGGCATCCCGGATGCCAACCTCACCCTGCTGCCGGTCCGGGCCGCGCTGGTGCTCAACTCGATCCTGGAGCGGCAGCTGCTCACGGTCGTCGACGACGCACTGCCGGTGCGGTGGTGAGCAGCATGGTCGCCCTCGACTACGACGGCCGGCGGTTCAGCTCCGAAGCGGCCGAGACGGCCGGGAGCGACGGCACCGCCCCGGTCGGCAGCTACCACCAGTCCGGCGACCTGGTCTGGGCGGAGTTCACCGGCGGGTCGGTGCGGACCGGTCGGCTGGTCGGCACCTGCGGCCCGGACGGCGTGATCGAGGCCGCGTACGTCCAGCTGCTCGACGGCGGCGAGCTGGCGGCCGGGCGGATGACCAGCCGGCCGCACCTGCTCCCGGACGGGCGGGTGCGGCTGGAGGAGCGCTGGCGGCGCGACGACGGCTCGTCCGGCACGTCCTGGATCGAGCAGATCCCCGGCTAGGGAAGGCGTTCGCGATGCAGCTGTTCGAGAAGGACTCCGCCCGGCTGACCGCCGAGTACGGCATCACGGTCGGGCGGTGGGAGCAGTACGGCGTGCCGGAGGGGACGCTGCCGTTCGGCGCGATGTGGTC
The DNA here is from genome assembly GCA_963728945.1 of uncultured Actinomycetota bacterium. Lineage (GTDB taxonomy): Bacteria > Actinomycetota > Actinomycetes > Mycobacteriales > CADCTP01 > CADCTP01. Next base: position 1,163,643 of record CAVSMA010000002.1, read on the forward strand.
GATCGTGCCGCCCGGCGGCGTCTCGGCCGAGGACCACCACGAGGAGCAGGAGCTCGCGGTGGTGGTCAGCGGCGACGGGGAGGTCGAGTCGACCGGCACCGGCGAGCGGCGGCACACCCCGGTCGGCACGGCCGCCCTGCTGGGCTCGTACGAGCGCCACGTGTGGCACAACCGGTCGACCGAGGCGCCGCTCGTGTTCCTCAGCATCTACTGGATGCCGCTGGACAGGACCGGCTGAGACCACCGACCCGGCGCGAGCCGGCCGGGACGGCCCGGACGCCCGCACCCGGCCGAATCCGGGCGACCGGGCCGACCGACGCGCTCAGCCTGGGCGGCCCCCGGGGCCGCCGGCGAGGTGACTAGGCCAGCGCGACCAGGTCGACGAGGTCGTCGGACCAGGCGTCCTCGTCGCCGTCCGGCAGCAGGATCACCTTCTCCGGCTTCAGCGCGGCCACCGCGCCCTCGTCGTGGGTGACCAGCACGACCGCTCCGGTGTAGGTGTCCAGGGCGGTCAGCACCTGCTCCCGGGAGGCCGGGTCGAGGTTGTTGGTCGGCTCGTCCAGCAGCAGCACGTTGGCCCCGGAGGTGACCAGCGCCGCGAGCGCCAGCCGGGTCTTCTCGCCGCCGGAGAGCGTGCCGACCAGCTGGTCGACCGACTCGCCGGAGAACAGGAACGCCCCGAGCACCCGGCGCAGCTCGCCGTCGGTCGAGGCCGGCGCGGCCGAGCGCATCACCTCGAGCACGGTCCGCTCGACGTCGAGCTGCTCGTGCTCCTGCGCGTAGTAGCCGAGCCGGAGGCCGTGCCCGGGCAGCACCTCGCCGGTGTCGGGCCGCTCCTGCCCGGACAGCAGCCGCAGCAGGGTGGTCTTGCCGGCGCCGTTGAGGCCGAGCACGACGACCCGGGAGCCGCGGTCGACGGCCAGCGAGACGTCGGTGAACACCTCGAGCGACCCGTACGACTTGGACAGCCCGTCGGCGGTCAGCGGAGTGCGACCGGACGGCGCCGGGGTCGGGAACTTCACCCGGGCGACCTTGTCCCGCCGCCGCTCGCCCTCGGTGCCGGCCAGCAGCCGCTCGGCCCGCCGGGCCATCTGCTGGGCCGCGGTCGCCTTGGTCGCCTTGGCCCGCATCTTGTCCGCCTGGGCCAGCAGCGCGCCGGCCTTCTTCTCCGCGTTGGCGCGCTCCCGCCTCCGCCGGCGCTCGTCCTGCTCGCGCGCCTCCAGGTATTTCTTCCAGCCCACGTTGTAGACGTCGACCTCGGCCCGGTTGGCGTCCAGGTGCCAGACCTTGTTGACCACCCGGTCGAGCAGGTCGACGTCGTGGCTGATCACCACGACGCCGCCGTCGTGCGCGCGCAGGAAGTCGCGCAGCCAGGTGATCGAGTCGGCGTCGAGGTGGTTGGTCGGCTCGTCGAGCAGCAGCGTCGGCGCGCCGGAGAACAGGATCCGGGCCAGCTCGACCCGCCGGCGCTGGCCGCCGGACAGCGTGCCCAGCGGCTGGTTCAGCACCCGGTCGGGAAGCCCGAGGTTGGCGCAGATCCGGGCCGCCTCGGACTCGGCCGCGTAGCCGCCGAGCGCGGCGAACCGGTCCTCCAGCCGGCCGTACCGGCGCACGGCCGCGTCGCGGGTCGCGTCGTCGGCGGCCTCGGCCAGCTCGACCTGGGTCTTCTCCAGGTCGTGCAGCAGGGTGTCGAGGCCGCGGGCGGACAGCACCCGGTCCTTGCTCAGCATGGCCAGGTCGCCGGTGCGCGGGTCCTGCGGCAGGTAGCCGACCTCGCCGCGCCGGTCGACGGTGCCGCCGTGCGGCAGCGCCTCGCCGGCCAGCACGCGCAGGGTGGTGGTCTTGCCGGCGCCGTTGCGGCCGACCAGCCCGATGCGGTCGCCGGGCTGGACGCGCAGGGTGGCACCGGACAGCAGGATCCGGGAGCCGGCACGCAGCTCCAGGTCGGTGGCGGAGATCATGGGTGACGCTCTTCCAGGTGTCGGGACAAGGCCAGGTCTGCCCGGCGCTCGCGCCGGTAACGGCATTCCACGGCCGAGCACTTCGGCGCTCGACCACGGCCGGGGCTCCTGGCCAGGTCAAGAAGTTCGCGTCACGGGACCCAGTGTACGTGCCGGGCGCGACCCGTTTACCGCTCCGGCGGCGGCATCGACCCGTCGGTCTGTATGACAGTGAACACCGCGCCGAACGGGTCCATCACCGAGCCCATCCGACCGAACGGCGAGTCGTGCGCCGGCATCGGCTGCGAGCCGCCGGCCGCGACCGCCGCGGCCAGGGCCGCGTCGGTGTCGGTGACGCCGAAGTAGAGCAGCCAGTGCGGCGGGGTGCCCTCCGGCGCGCCGAACATCGGGCCCATGCCGCCGAGCGGTGCCTGCTCGTTGCCGCCGGGCAGGGTGAACGTGGTGTAGCCGGGGCCGGCCATCTCCAGCGACTGCGTCTCGTAGCCGAACACCGACGTGTAGAAGGCCCTGGCCGTGTCCGGGTCGGGCGTGCGCAGGTCCTCCCAGGTCAGCCCGCCCGGCTCGCTGTGCAGCTCGGCGCCGATGCGCCCGCCGGCCTGCCAGGCCCCGAACACGGCGCCGGTCGGGTCGGCGGCCACGCACAGCCGGCCGAGCGGACCGACGTCGCCCGGCGGCAGCAGCATGGTCCCGCCCGCGCTTGTGATCTTCTTGGCCGTGCCGTCGACGTCGTCGCTGGCCAGGTAGAGGGTCCAGGCCGACGGTATGCCCGGCTGCGGGGTCGGTCCGATCCCGGCCGCCGCCGCGCCGTCGACCTGTCCGATGACGTAGCCGCCGTACTCGTCGGCCGTGTCGGTGAAGCTCCAGCCCAGCACGGCGGCGTAGAAGGCCTGCGCGGCGGGCACGTCGGGAACGGTCAGGTCCGCCCAGCACGGCACGCCGGCGGGCCACTTCCTGGTTCGGATCGGCATGGCGGCCATCACACCGGGTCGGCGCGCGGCTGTCGAGGACGTTCGCCGACGGCTCAGTCGCCGGTCGGCTCCGGTTCACGCGCGGGAGCGCGCAGGGTGACCGCGGTCAGGGCGGCCGCCACGGCGGTGATGACCGCGGCGCCGAGGAAGCCGCGGCCGGCGCCGGTGGCCAGCGCCCCGCCGGCCTCGGCGGGCAGCCCGGTCGCGCCGGCCCAGGCGACCGTGCCGAGCGCGGCCAGTCCGACCGCGCCGCCGACCTGGCGGGCCGCGCTGAACACGCCGGCGGCGAGCCCGGTCTCCCCCGGCGCCACGCCGGCCAGCGCGGTCAGCGTCAGCGGCACCTGGGTCAGCCCGAAGCCGGCGTATACCAGCAGGGTCGGCAGGAACAACCCCAGCAGGTATCCGTCGGTCGCGTCGATCGCCGCCAGCCAGACCAGCCCCGCGGCGGCCAGCACCAGGCCCAGCAGCGTGAGGTTGCGGGCGCCGAGCGGCCCGACGAGCTTGGCGCTCCCCCGAGCGGCGCCCATCAGCACCAGCGACATCGGGATGTAGACCAGCGCGGTGGTCGCCGCCGAGTAGCCCCAGACCCGCTGCAGGAAGAGGGTCATGAAGAAGTACACGCCGAACATCGCGGTGCTGGACAGCACCAGCACCAGGTAGGTACCGGACCGCTGCCGGTCGGCGAAGATCCGCAGCGGCACCAGCGGCTGCGCCGCCCGCCGCTCGACCGCGACGAACCCGGCCAGCAGCAGCATCGAACCGAGGAGCGTGCCGACGACCGCCGGGTCGGTCCAGTGGCTGACTCCGGACGAGTCGGTCGCCGCCCGCAGGACGCCGTACACGAGCAGGGTGACGCCGAGCGTGCCGGTGACCGCGCCGGTGAGGTCGAACCGGCCGGACCGGGTCGCCGGCTCCGGCAGCGCCCGCGGGGCCAGCAGCACCAGCGCGATCCCGATCGGCACGTTGACCAGCAGCACCCAGCGCCAGGACAGCCAGGTGGTGATCGCGCCGCCGGCGACCAGCCCGAGCGGGCTGCCGATGGACGCGATCGCCGTGTACGCGCCCAGGGCCCGCGCCCGCGGTGGCCCTTCCGGGAACGTCGCCGCGATCAGCGACAGCGCCGCCGGCGACGCACCCGCCGCCCCGACTCCTTGCAGCGCGCGGCAGACCAGCAGCTGCCACTCGTCCTGGGCCAGCCCGCCGAGCAGCGAGGCGACGCCGAACAGCACCAGCCCGGCCACGAACACCCGGCGCAGGCCGAGGATGTCCCCGGCCCGGCCGCCGAGCAGCAGCAGGCCCCCGAACGCGACCGAGTAGGCGGTGACGACCCAGGCCAGCCCGGCGTCGGAGAAACCGAGCGCCCGCTGGATCGCCGGCAGCGCGACGTTGACCACGGTCGCGTCGAGCAGGAAGACCAGCTGGGCTACCGAGATCACCCACAGCGCCAGCCGCTCGTGCCGCCCCGCTCGTGCCACCCCGCGCGGCGCCGGCTCGACCGGCGCCGGCTCGACCGGCGCGCCGGCCGCCGCCGGACCGCCGGTGGTCGATGGCACGGTGGCGCCGGCCGGCGGCCGAGCGTCGACGCCGGGCCCCGAGCCGGCGGGCGCGGTGCGGTCGGTGGGGTCGGGCGGGCTCACGCCGGCGCGCCGGCCGCGGTCTCCAGCCGGCGGCGCAACGGCTCCCGCAGCACCTTGCCGAGCGAGTTCTTCGGCAGCTCCCAGACGAACTGCACCCGGTCCGGGCAGAGCACCGCCGCCATCCCCTGGTCCTGCAGGTAGGAGCGGAGCTGCTGCACGGTCGGCGGCGTCCCGGCCGGCACCACCACCGCGCAGACCAGGTCGGCGCCGGGCACGGCCGGGTCGGGGTAGCCGACCAGCACCACGTCCCCGACCGACGGGTGCCGCAGCAGCACCGTCTCCACCTCGAGGGTGGACACCTTCTGCCCGGACGCGCGGGTGATGAGATCGGTGCGCCGGCCGGTGATCCGGATGCCGCCGCGGCCGTCGTCGCGGGCGAGGTCGCCGGTGTCGAACCAGCCGTCGGCGTCCAGGCACCGGTCGTACAGCTCGCGCTGGCCGAGGTAGCCGAGGGTCTGCGAGGCGCCGCGGACCAGCAGCCGGCCGACCTGCTCGCCCGGCTCGGCGGCGATCCGCACCTGCATCCACGGCATCGGCCGGCCGTCGGACTGCGCGCCCCAGCCCTCCGGGTCGTCCGGCCGGGTCAGCGTGACCCCGCCGTTCTCCGTCATCCCCCACAGCGTGTGCAGCGGGACGTCGAGCACCGAACGCACGTTGGCGACGATGTCCGGTTGCACCGGGGCCGACCCGGACACGACCCGGCGCAGGCTGGCCGCGTCCCGCTGCGCCTCCCGCTGGATCCGGAGCAGGTTCACCAGGTAGCTCGGCGACAGGTAGGCCCAGCTGATCCGGTGCCGCTCGAGCAGGTCGAGGAACAGGTCCATGTCGGTGTTGTTGTCCTGCATCACCGTGGTCGCGCCGAGCAGCACCGGCATCGACACCGCGAACGACGAGCCGGCCATGTGGGTGAGGAAGTTCGGCACCGAGATCACGTCGTCGGGGCCGAGGTCCTGCGACTCGGCGACCGTACGGGCGGCCGCGTACAGCGTGTTCTGGCTGTGCACGACCGCCTTCATCGCACCGGTGGTGCCGGAGGTGTAGAGCAGCAGGACCGGGTCGTCCGGCCCGCTCGGCGCGACGCCGTCGAGCGGGTGCCGCTGCTCCCACGGCGTGCGGACGAAGAACTCGTCGAAGTCGATCGCGCCGGTCCGGGCGGCATCGCCGACCACGACCCGGTGCTTGAGCGTGGCCGGGGCGACCTCGACCAGCCGGCGGTCGTAGTCCACCCCGCCGAAGCTGTCCACGGTCACGCAGACCGTCGCCCGGCTGGCGTCGAGCACCAGCGCCAGCTCGCGACCGGCCAGCACCGGGATCACCGGCGAGCTCACCGCGCCGATCCGGGCGCAGGCGAACAGCAGCGGGCCGAGCAGCCAGCGGTTGGGCAGGTAGACCGCGACCACGTCGCCGGGCCCGACGCCGAGCTCGACCAGCGCGGCGGCGCACCGCTGCACGCTGGCCGCGTAGTCCGCCCAGGTCAGGGTGCGTTCGAGGGTGCCGCCGGTGTAGCCGGCGACTGCCTCGCGGTCCGGCCGCTCCCGGGCGTTGCGGGCGATGTCGTCGAGGAACGTCTGCTCCCGCCACCACCCGGCGGCGTAGTAGGCGGCGCGCTCCTCGGCCGGCGGCGGTCGCAGGGTGTCCCACATGGTCGGAGACCTCCTCGGAAAGGCCCGTCGGGGCCCGGTGGTGTACGGATCAGGCTAGACATGACCAAAATAGACCCCACAGCTCGAATCCCTGTAGGACCGACCCGTACACGACCGGGGAGGGACACGTGAAGATAGGTGTGCTCGGCTGGGACCGCGGCGACGAGGACCCGGACTCCCCCGGCCTGGCCGAGGCCGGCCGCCGGCTCGGCCACGACACGAGCCTCTTCCTGCTGGACGAGGTGAGCTACGCGGCCGCGGCGTCGGGGCTGCGGGTGCTGCTCGGCGGCGAGCCGGCGGACTCGTTCGACGCGGTGCTCTGCCGGGCCAACCTCTACGGCGACTGGCGGCACCGGCCGTTCACCGGCTGGGAGGAGCGGCTGGAGCGGCTGCAGTCGGTCAGCGCGGTGCTCGGGCCGCGGATGTTCGACCCGGCGGAGGTCTGGTTCGCCGGCTACAGCAAGTTCCTCACCGCGCAGAAGCTCGCCGCGGCGGGGCTGCCGGCGGCGCCGACCCGGTCGGCGACGTCGATGGCGGACGTGGCCGCGGCGGTCGCCAAGTGGGGGCCGACCGTGGTGAAGCCGTCGTTCGGGCTGCGGGCGATGGACGTCGAGCGGGTCACCGACCCGGCCGACCCGGCGGCGGTGCAGCTGGTCGAGCGACTGCTGGGCAGCTACGGCGCGCTGCTGTGCACGCCGTACTACCCGACCGAGTTCGGCGAGTTCCGGATCACCGTCGCCGGCGAGGCGCACCCGATCGACATGCTCAAGCTGCCCGCGTACGGGTCGTGGCGGGTCAAGACGCTGGAGGGGGCGTCGTTCGAGCGCCTGGACACCCCGCCGGAGCTGGCCGAGCTCGCCCTGCGGGCGACCAGGGCGATGGGCATGACGCTGGCCGGGCTCGACATCCTGCCGACCCCGGACGGATACGTGGTGCTGGAGGTCAACCCGGTCGCCGGCTTCCTCAACATCTTCGGCGCCGGCCCGCAGTGGGAGGTCTACACCGGCGTGTACGACTGGATCGAAACGCATGCCGGGTGAGGATCATGGGGGCATGCGACTGACGGTTCTGGGCGGGAGCGGCGCGTGGCCGGCGGCGGGCGGTGCCTGCAGCGGCTACCTGGTGGAGCAGGACGGGTTCCGGTTGCTCGTCGACCCGGGGTACGCGACGGTGCCCCGGCTGCTCGGCGTGCTGCCGGCGGCGGACGTCGACGCGGTCCTGGTGACGCACGGGCACCCGGACCACTGCGCCGACCTCAACCCGCTGCTGCGGGCGCGGGTGCTCGGCGGCGGCGCGTCGGTGCTGCCGGTGCACGCGCTGCCGGGGGCGCTGGACGCGGTGCTGGCCCTGGACGCACCGCCGATGCTGGCCGGCGCGTACGAGCTGCACGACCTGGCGGCGACCACGCAGATCGGGCCGTTCGCCGTGCGATCGGCGCGGCTGCCGCACTTCGTGCCCAGCCTGGGCGTGCGGCTGACCGCCGGCGGTGCCGCGCTCGCATACTCCGGCGACGCCGCGGCGGACGACGCTCTGGTCGAGCTGGCCAGCGACGCCGACGTGCTGCTGGCCGAGGCGTCCTTCGTGGACACCGTGCCGGAGCGGCAGCGCAGCGGGCTCAACACCGCGATCGGGGTCGGGCGGCAGGCCGCGGCCGCCGGCGTGCGGCGGCTGGTGCTCACCCACCTGTTCCCGACCACCGACCTGGTCGCGGCCCGGGGCGCGGCCGGCGCGGCGTACTCCGGGCCGGTGGACGTGGCGGTCCCCGGACTGCTCGTCGCGATCGGCTGATCGCGGTCGCGCGCGCCGGGGGGGAGACCTGCCCCTACGCGAACAGGACCTCGGCGGCGACCGGGCGGTATCCGGCGGCGAGGAACATCCGCAGCGAGGCCACGTTCGCCGGCGAGACCTGGGCCCACAGCGGGTCGCCCGGCGGCACGAGGCCCGGGGCGGCGGCGACGAGGGCACGGCCGATCCCGCGGCCCCGGTACGCCGGGTCGACCTCGAGCGAGATCTCCCAGCGGCCGGCAAGGCCCCGGCCGACGATGAGGATCGCGCCCTCGACCGTCCAGGCCCGCACGTCGACGCGGTAGCGCTCGGCGCGGCGCAGCCGGGGCGAGTCGGCGTCGGTGACCGGGACGAGGCCGGCCAGCGGCACCGGTCGGGCCGGGGCCAGCAGCACCGTGTCGTACGCGCCGGGCTCGGCGCCGACCCGGTCGGCGAGCGCGGCCAGGAAGCGGGCCGACATCGGGGCGGACAGCGAGCCGGGCGGCAGGATCGAGTGGACCCAGTCCGGGTCGGCGTCCGCGGCGACGACGTGGTGCGCGGTGAAGCCGACCACGCCGGCCTTCGCCCCGCCGGCCGCGCGCGGGAGCACGGTCACCGAGCCGTCGGCCCGCGGCGGATCCCCCGCCGCGGCCGCCGCCAGCATCTCCCCCAGATCCACCCGGTAACCCTAAGCACCCCGCCCTCCCCTCTCGATGGCCGTCGGCCGCCCGGCCCGCGCCGCCCCGCACGGCGACGGGCAAGACCGGCGGGCAGGCGAACGGGTCAGGTGGTGGCGTTGGCGGCGAGGGTGGCAAGGAGGGCGGCGAGGTGGGCGACCTCCTCGTCGGACAGCCCGGCGCGCAGCCGCTTGTCGTGCGCGACGGCGGCCTCCCGCAACCGCAGGAACAGCTGCGTCCCGGCCTCGGTCATCTCCACCAGCGAGGTCCGCCGGCTGGCCGGGTCGCGCCGGCGGGTGACCAGCCCCGCCGCCTCCATCCCGTCCAGATGGTGGCTCAGCGTCGCGCCGCGGATCCCGACCGCCTCGGCCAGCTCGCTCTGGCTGCGGGCGGGCCGCGTCGTCAGGGCGAGCAGGATCAGCCAGACCGGCAACGAGCCGCCGGCCGCGGCGAGCCGCTCGTCGAACGCGCGACTGACCGCGCGGCTGGTCCGGGTCAGCACGAGGCCGATCGGCTGCTGGTGCATCACCGCCCGATCGTACCAATAACCAGTAGACATCTAAATGTTAGAGGTCTAACGTTAGCTGGCATGGACGACATCATGACGACAGGACAGCAGTGGGCCGCGGCCGAGGCGGCCGGCGACGCCGGGGCGCTCGCCGACCTGGTCACCGACGACTTCCGGCTGGTCGGGCCGGTCGGGTTCGTCCTCGACCGCCAGCAGTACCTGGGGCGCTACCAGGGCGGGTTCAGCCCGGAGTCGGTGCAGTGGGACGACGTGACCGTCCGGGACTACGGCAGCGCCGCGGTCACCATCGCGACGGTCACCCAGAAGGCGTCCTTCCAAGGCCAGCGGGCCGACGGGCAGTTCCGGGTGACGCACGTGTTCGTCAAGCCGGGCGACCGCTGGCAGGTCGCGAACGTGCAGTACAGCATGATCGGCGGCCCGCCCCCGTTCGCCCGTCCCGGCGCCTGACCGGGCGGAGCGAGCCGGAAGGCACGCCGACAGAGAAACTGCGTTGCGGCCGGGGCCGGCCGCGGTCATGGTCGAGCATCGTGACCCTTCCCGCGGACGTGACCCGCCAGGCACCGACCGCCTCCACCGCACCTCCGGCGGTGGAGGTCGTCGGCCTGCGCAAGGAGTTCCGCCGCCGGTCCCGCCGCGGCACGTCGGGTCCGCGGGTCCGGCGGGTCGCCGCCATCGACGACGTGACGTTCTCGATCCGCCGTGGCGAGACGATCGCGATCCTCGGCAAGAACGGCTCGGGCAAGTCCACCCTGGTCCGGATCCTGTCCACGCTGCTGCTCCACGACGGCGGCGAGGCCAGGGTGTTCGGCTTCGACGTCGGCCGGGACGCGCGCGAGGTGCGCCGGCTGGTCAACCGGGTCTCGGTCGAGGCGAGCTTCTTCAAGAAGATGTCGCCGGCCGAGAACCTCGGCTACGCGGCCCGGTTCTACGGCATAACCGCCCGGCAGACCCGCGAGGAGATCCCGCGGATCCTCGGCCGGGTCGGCTTCCCGGAGGGCCGCCGGCACGAGCCGATGGAGAACCTGTCCCGCGGCATGCAGCAGAAGGTCGCGCTGGCCCGGGCGCTGCTCACCTCGCCGGTGCTGCTGCTGCTCGACGAGCCGACCACCGGGCTCGACCCACGGTCCAAGCGCGAGGTGCAGGACTTCGTCCGCGAGATCCGGGTCGAGCACGACGCCACGATCCTGCTCTGCACGCACGACATGGCCGAGGCCGAGGTGCTCGCCGACCGGGTGGGAATCATCGAGCGCGGCCGGCTGATGCGGCTGGAGCGCCCGGCCGAACTGACCGCGCACTACGGCGCGGCGAGCCTGGAGGAGGCGTTCCTCGCCGCCACCGGCCGCGAGCTCGGCACCGCGGACGAAGAGGACGACGAGGACGACCGGGAGGTGTTCGCGTGAGCGGGTCCCGACGCGATCCGGGCGATGCGACCGCGACCGGCCGATCCGAGGAGTGGGCATGAGCCGGCCCGAGCGCCCGAAGGGACTGACCAGGGCCGATCGACCCGAGCTCGGCAGGGTCGGCCCGGCCGAGGAGTGGACGCGGTCCGGCACGCCGATCCGCCGGCGGGTGCGGGACAACCTGATCGGCCTCGGCGGCGTGGTGGAGCGCAACGTCTACCTGACCCGCCGCTACATCTGGTGGGACCTGGCGTTCTTCGTCTGGACGATCGCCAACACGCTCACGATCGTCTTCATCGCCGACGGCGTGCGGGCCACCGGCGGCGACATCGACGTCGCCCGCGCCACCACGTTCCTGCTCATCGGCGCGGTGATCTGGGCGTACCTGGGGATCATCTTCGAGTTCATGACCGAGACGGTGGCCTGGGAGCGCTGGGAAGGGACCATCGAATACACGTTCATGGCCCCGCTCGGCCGGTTCACCCACCTCGCCGGCATGGGCGCGTACTCGGTGCTCTACGGGCTGATCCGGGCCATCGGGCTGTTCCTCGTGGTCGGCCTGTTCTTCGACCTGAGCATGCCGGACGCCGACTTCTTCGCCGCGCTCGTGGTGCTGCTGGTCGCGAGCATCTCGTTCATCGGGATCGGGATGATGACCGCGGTGCTGCCGCTGATCTCGCCGGAGAAGGGCGCGCAGCTCGGGTTCGTCGCGCAGGGCGTGCTGCTGGTCGTGTCCGGCGTCTACTACCCGGTCGACGTGCTGCCGGCCTGGATGGAGAAGATCGCCGCGATCTCGCCAGCGACGTACGCGCTGGACGGCGTGCGCCGGGCGATCCTCGACGGCAACGGGCTGAGCACGATGGGGCCCGACCTGCTCAAGCTGGCGGTGATCGGCGCGGTCTGCATCCCGCTCGGGATGGCGCTGTTCTCCGCCGGCGAGCGGTACGCCAAGCGCAACGGCAAGCTCAAGCGCTCCGGCTGAGTCAGGCCGGCGGCCCCGGGATCTCCCGGGGCCGTCGGGAGCAGGCCTCAGACGTTGAAGCCGAGGGCGCGCAGCTGCTCGCGCCCCTCGTCGGTGATCTTGTCCGGACCCCACGGCGGCATCCAGACCCAGTTGATCGTGAAGTCGGCGGCGATGCCGCCGCCCGGGCCGCCGCACAGCGCCTCCCGGGTCTGGTCCTCGATCACGTCGGTGAGCGGGCAGGCCGCCGAGGTCAGCGTCATGTCCAGGGTGACGACGCGGTCCTGGCCGACCTGCACGCCGTAGACGAGGCCGAGATCGACCACGTTGATGCCGAGCTCGGGGTCGACGACGTCGCGCATGGCCTCCTCGACGTCGTCGACGGTCGGGATCGTCGCCTCGGTCATGTCCTCGCTCCTTCCCGCTGCACGGCCTGGGCGGTCGCGTCCTTCCACGCCATCCAGCCGAGCAGCGCGCACTTGACCCGGGACGGGTACTTCGAGACGCCGGCGAACGCGACCGCGTCCTCGAGCACATCCTCGTCCGGCTCGAGGGTGCCCTTGGACTGCATCAGCCGGAGGAACTCCTCCTGCACCGCGACGGCCTCCTCGACCGGCTTGCCGACCACGAGGTCGGTGAGCACGGAGGTGGACGCCTGGCTGATCGAGCAGCCGGCGCCGTCGTACGAGACGTCCTCGACCACCCCGTCGGAGACCTTGACCCGCAACGTGACCTCGTCCCCGCAGGTCGGGTTCACGTGGTGGACCTCGGCGTCGAACGGCTCCCGCAGGCCGCGCCGGTGCGGGTGCTTGTAGTGGTCCAGGATGATCTCCTGGTACAGCGAGTCGAGTTTCACCCGAAGACCTTCCGTACCTCGTCCAGACCGCGGACCAGGGCGTCGACCTCGTCCCGCGTCGTGTACAGGTAGAACGACGCTCGGGTGGTCGCCGGGATTCCGAACCGGTCGCAGACCGGCTTCGCGCAGTGGTGCCCGGCTCGCACCGCCACCCCGACCACGTCGAGCACCTGGGCCACGTCGTGCGGGTGGATCCCGGCCAGGCTGAAGCTCACCGCGCCGCCGCGGTCGACCGGCGTGTCCGGACCGATGATCGTCAGCCCCGACACGTCGTGCAGCCGCTCCAGCGCGTACGCGGTGATCTCCTGCTCGTGCGCGGCGATCGCGTCCATCCCGAGCGCGGTCAGGTAGTCCACCGCCGCGCCGAGCCCGACCGACTGCGCGATCGGCATCGTCCCGGCCTCGAACTTGTACGGGATCGGCGCGTACGTCGAGCCGGTCATCGCGACCGTCTCGATCATCTCGCCGCCGCCGAGGAACGGCGGCAGCTCGTCGAGCAGCTCGCGCCGGCCCCAGAGCACGCCGATCCCGGTCGGCCCGCACATCTTGTGCCCGGTGAACGCGTAGAAGTCGGCCCCCAGCGCGGCCACGTCGACCGGGACCTGCGGCACCGCCTGGGAGCCGTCCACCACGACCACCGCGCCGGCCGCGTGCGCCCTCGCGGCGACCGCGGCGACCGGGTTGAGCGTGCCGAGCGTGTTCGACACGTGCACCAGCGAGACGACCTTGGTCCGGTCGGTGATCAGGTCGTCCACAGTGGACGTATCGAGGCGGCCGTCGTCGGTGATGCCGAACCAGCGCAGCCTCGCGCCGGTGCGCTCGGCCAGCAACTGCCACGGGACGATGTTGGAGTGGTGCTCCATCTCGGTGATGACGATCTCGTCACCCGGACCGACCTGCAGCGCCGAGGGCCAGGCCATCGTGTTCGCCACCAGGTTGAGCGCCTCGGAGGCGTTCTTGGTGAAGATCACCTCGTCCCGCTCCGGCGCGCCGATCAGCGCCGCGACCTTGTCCCGCCCGGCCTCGTACGCCGCGGTCGCCTCCTCGGCGAGCACGTGCTGGGCCCGGTGGATGTTGGCGTTGTGCCGCTCGTAGTGCTCGCTGATCGCCTCGACGACCTGGCGCGGCTTCTGCGAGGTGTTCGCCGAGTCGAGGTAGACCAGCGGCAGCCCGTCGTGGACCCGCCGATCCAGGATCGGGAAGTCCTTGCGGACCGCCTCGACGTCGTAGCTCACGAGACCGTGCTCCCGGCGGCCGCGGTGAACCGCTCGTAGCCGGAGGTCTCCAGCTCCTCGGCCAGCTCCGGGCCGCCCTCCTCGACGATCCGGCCGGCGACGAACACGTGCACGAAGTCCGGCTTCACGTACCGCAGGATGCGGGTGTAGTGGGTGATCAGCAGCGTGCCGACGCCGGTCTCGCGGACCCGGTTGATGCCGTCGGACACGATCCGCAGCGCGTCGATGTCGAGGCCGGAGTCGGTCTCGTCGAGGATCGCGAACTTCGGCTTGAGCAGCCCGAGCTGCAGGATCTCGTGCCGCTTCTTCTCGCCGCCGGAGAAGCCCTCGTTGACGCTGCGCTCGGCGAACGCCCGGTCGATGCCCAGCGCGGTCATGGAGTCGTTGACCTCCTTGACCCAGGTGCGCAGCTTCGGCGCCTCGCCGCGGATCGCGGTCGCGGCGGTGCGCAGGAAGTTCGACACCGACACGCCCGGCACCTCCACCGGGTATTGCATGGCCAGGAACAGGCCGGCCCTGGCCCGCTCGTCGACGGTCATCGACAGCACGTCCTCGCCGTCGAGCAGCACGCTGCCGCGGGTCACCACGTACTTCGGGTGGCCGGCGACCGAGTAGGCCAGGGTGGACTTGCCCGAGCCGTTCGGGCCCATGATCGCGTGCGTCTGGCCCGACTCGATGGTCAGGTCGACGCCCTTGAGGATCTCGTCGGCCGCGCCCTCCACCGACACGTGCAGGTCGCGGATCTCCAGGGTGGACACGGTCTCTCAGCTCTCCAGTCGGACGAGGACGTCGCCGCCCTCGATCTTGGTGTCGTAGACGGGCACGGGAACGGTCGCCGGCAGGCCGGTCGGCTTGCCGGTGCGCAGGTCGAAGCGGGAGCCGTGCAGCCAGCACTCCACGGTGGTGCCCTCGACGTCGCCCTCGGACAGCGGCACGTCCTGGTGCGAGCAGACGTCGCGGATCGCGAACACCTCGCCCTCGGTGTTCACCAGGCACACCGGCTCGTCACCGAACTCGACCCGGACGGCCGCACCGTCCGAGATGTCGGCGAGCGCGCAGGCCCGTTCCCAGGTCATGCGCCCACCGCCACGAGCTCGGCCTCGACGGCGGCGGCGAGCCGCTCGGCCACCGCCGGCACGCCGATCGCGTTGATCACGTCGGCGAAGAAGCCGCGGACCACCAGCCGGCGGGCCTCGATCTCCGGGATGCCGCGGGACATCAGGTAGAACAGCTGCTGGTCGTCGAACCGCCCGGTCGCGCTGGCGTGCCCGGCCCCGGTCACCTCGCCGGTCTCGATCTCCAGGTTGGGCACCGAGTCGGCGCGGGCGCCGTCGGTGAGCAGCAGGTTGCGGTTCAGCTCGTAGGTGTCGGTCGCCACGCCCTCGGGCCGGATCCGCACGTCGCCGATCCAGACCGTGTGCGCGTCCCGACCCTGCAGGGCGCCCTTGTAGGTGACCCGGGACCGGCAGTGGTCGACCGCGTGGTCGACGTACAGCCGGGCCTCCTGGTGCTGGCCGGCGTCGGCGAACGACAGCCCGAGCAGCTCGGCGTCGCCGCCGGGGGCGGTGAACCGTACGGTCGGGCTGACCCGGACCAGGTCGCCGCCGAACGTGACGATCGCGTGCCGCAGCCGCGCGTCCCGGCCGAGCTCGGCCGCGTGCGCGACCACGTGCACCGCGTCGTCGGCCCAGTCCTGCAGGGACAGGAACGTCAGCGACGCGCCGTCGCCGACCCGCAGCTCGACGTTGGCGGCGAGCCGGGCGGAGCCGACGTGGTCGAGCACGACCACCGCGTCGGCGGACGGCTGGACGTCGACGACCAGGTGTCCGTACGCCGTCTCGCCGGCGCCGCGCAGCGTGATCGTGACCGGGTCGGCGACCGTGGTGCCCTTGGGCACGGTGACCACGTGGGCACGGCGGACCCGCTCCAGTGCCAGCGCGCTGACCCGGTCGGCCGGGGCGAGCACGGTGCCGACCGGGTCCGCGTCGCCGGCGACCTCGCGCACCTCGACCTGGTCGGGCGCGTCGGTCTCGACGGTCAGCGCCTGGTCGGCCTCGAACGGATCGAGCAGGTCGCGCAGCCGGGCCAGCGGGGTGAACCGCCACTCCTCCTCCCGGCCGGTCGGCACGCCGAACTCGTCCGGGTTGCGGGAGGTGAACCGCTCCGCCCTGGGCCGGTCACCGGGGCCGTGCGAGTGGCCGCCGGCGCTGGACGCGCCGGGCTGGACCGCAGTCGCCCTGGCCGGCCTGCGGGGCGGTCCGGCCTGCGCGCCGACGCCCGGCGCGAACAGCTCGCCGGCGAGCGCCGCCCGCTCGGCCGCGCCCTCGTCGGCGGCGTCCCCGACTCCCCCCGCGGCGGCCGCGAGAGTCGGGTCGCCGGCGTCACGGCGGGCGCCGTCGACCGCCTCGGCGACCGTCGCGGGCACGCCGGCCTCCTGGCCACCGGAGAGCCCGGCGGCCTGCTCCGGTGCGCTCATCAGCCGACGGCCCCTTCCATCTGCAGCTCGATGAGGCGGTTGAGCTCCAGCGCGTACTCCATCGGGAGCTCGCGGGCGATCGGCTCGACGAAGCCGCGCACGATCATCGCCATCGCCTCGTCCTCGGTCAGGCCGCGGCTCATCAGGTAGAACAGCTGCTCCTCGCTGACCTTCGAGACCGTCGCCTCGTGGCCCATCGACACGTCGTCCTCGCGGACGTCCACGTAGGGGTAGGTGTCGGAGCGGCTGATGCCGTCGACCAGCAGCGCGTCGCACTTCACCGTCGAGCGGGCGTGGTGCGCGCCCTCGTTGACCTGCACCAGCCCCCGGTAGGACGTGCGGCCGCCGCCGCGGGCCACCGACTTGGAGATGATCGTCGAGGACGTGTTCGGCGCCGCGTGCACCATCTTCGCGCCCGCGTCCTGGTGCTGGCCCTCGCCGGAGAACGCGATCGAGAGGACCTCGCCCTTGGCGTGCTCGCCGACCATCCAGACGGCCGGGTATTTCATCGTCACCTTGGAGCCGATGTTGCCGTCGACCCACTCCATGGTCGCGCCCTCGTGCGCCAGCGCGCGCTTGGTGACCAGGTTGTACACGTTGTTCGACCAGTTCTGGATCGTCGTGTAGCGGCAGCGCCCGCCCTTCTTGACGATGATCTCGACGACCGCCGAGTGGAGCGAGTCGGACGAGTAGATCGGCGCCGTGCAGCCCTCGACGTAGTGCACGTACGCGTCCTCGTCGACGATGATCAGCGTCCGCTCGAACTGGCCCATGTTCTCGGTGTTGATCCGGAAGTAGGCCTGCAGCGGGATGTCGACGTGCACGCCCTTCGGCACGTAGATGAACGAGCCGCCGGACCAGACCGCGGTGTTGAGCGAGGCGAACTTGTTGTCGCCGGGCGGGATGACCGAGCCGAAGTATTCCCGGAACAGCTCCGGGTGCTCCTTCAGGCCGGTGTCGGTGTCGAGGAAGATGACGCCCTGGTCCTCCAGCTCCTTCTGGATCTGGTGGTAGACGACCTCCGACTCGTACTGCGCGGCGACGCCGGCGACCAGCCGCTGCTTCTCCGCCTCGGGGATGCCGAGCCGGTCGTACGTGGACTTGATGTCGTCGGGCAGGTCGTCCCAGCTGGCGGCCTGCTTCTCGGTGGACCGGACGAAGTATTTGATGTTCTCGAAGTCGATGTCGGCGAGGTCGGCGCCCCAGGTGGGCAGCGGCTTGCGCTCGAACAGCTTCAGGCCCTTCAGCCGGAGCTTGAGCATCCACTCCGGCTCGCTCTTCTTCCCCGAGATGTCGCGGACGACATCCTCGGACAGGCCGCGCCGGGCCGAGGCGCCGGCGACGTCGGCGTCGGCCCAACCGAACTTGTAGCGAGAGAGCTGCTCGATCTGCTCGCCCTGGGTCAAGGTCATGCTCGCGTCCTCCCGGAAGCGACGGACGTGCTGGGAATGTGGGTGGTGCAGACCGCGTCTCCGCGGGCGATGGTGGCCAGCCGCTGGACGTGGGTGCCCAACAGCCGCTCGAACGCCTTCGTCTCTGCCTCGCACAGCTGCGGGAACTCGGCCGCGACGTGCGCGACCGGGCAGTGGTGCTGGCAGAGCTGGCCGCCGGAGCCGACCTTGTGGGCCGAGGCAGCGTAGCCCTCGCTGGTCAGCGCCTCGGCCAGCGCCTCGACCTTCTCGTCGGCGGCGCGGACCCCGGGGCCGTGCCGCTCCTCGACGGTGGCGACCCGCTGGGCGGCGAACTCGGCCACCGCCTGCTCGCCGCCGGTCTCGGCCAGGAACCGCAGCGCCGCCGCGGCCAGGTCGTCGTACGCGTGCGGGAAGCTGGCCCGGCCGTGCGCGGTGAGCAGGAACTCCCGCGGCGGCCGGCCGCGCCCGCGCTGGGCGCCGCCGAGCGGCCGCTGCTCGCGGTCGGTCGCCAGCCCGTCGGCGACCAGCGCGTCGAGGTGGCGGCGGACGGCGGTCGGGCTGATCCCCAGCCGTTCGCCCAGCGCGGCAGCGGTGGCCGGACCCTGCTCCAGGAGCAGGCGGGCCACCTCGTCCCGCGTGGGAGCCGGCCGGATGAATTTCACACCGTCGATGTTACTTATATCCACGACCGGGTGCACACCCGGCCCCCCACCAGCGTGTCGGGCCTCACGCACCTACGCTGATGAGGTGGGCCATCCGGCGGTCGAGGTGCGCGACCTGGAGAAACGGTACGGCACCGTCACCGCCGTCGCGGGACTGTCGCTGACCGCCGCTCCCGGACAGGTGCTCGCGATCCTCGGCCCGAACGGCGCCGGCAAGACCACCACCGTCGAGATGTGCGAGGGCTACCGCCGGCCGGACGCGGGCACGGTCCGGGTGCTCGGCCTCGACCCGGTCGCCGACGCCCGCCGGCTGCGTCCCAGGGTGGGCGTGATGCTGCAGGGCGGCGGCGGCTACCCCGCAGCCAGGGCCGGCGAGATGCTCCGGCTGCTCGCGGCGTACGCGGCGGACCCGCTCGACCCGGACGCGCTGATGGAGCGGCTCGGGCTGACCGGCGCCGCGAACACGGCCTACCGGCGGTTGTCCGGCGGCCAGAAGCAGCGGCTGTCGCTGGCGATGGCCGTGGTCGCCCGGCCGGAGCTCGTGTTCCTGGACGAGCCGACCGCTGGCCTCGACCCGCAGGCCCGGCACGCGACCTGGGACGTGGTCCGGCAGCTTCGCCTCGACGGCGTCACCGTCGTGCTGACCACGCACTACATGGAGGAGGCCGAGCGGTTGGCGGACCAGGTCGTGGTCGTCGACAGCGGGCGGGCGGTCGCGGTCGGCAGCCCGGCCGAGCTGACCCGGCACGGCACCGAGGGGCAGCTGCGGTTCACCGCGCCGCCCGGGCTCGACCTGGTCGCGCTGGCCGGCGCGCTGCCGCCGAGCGTGACGGTGTCCGAGCCGCGCGGCGGCGAATACCTGGTCACCGTCCCCGGGCCGGTCGACCCGCAGCTGGTCGCCGCGGTGACCGCCTGGTGCGCCGACAAGGACGTGCTGGCCGAGGAGCTGCGGGTGCGGCGCCGCTCGCTGGAGGACGTGTTCCTCGAGCTGACCGGGCGCGGGCTGCGGTGAGCACGTTCGCGCCGGCGCCGGGTGCGGCCCCGACCGGGCGGATGCTCGCCGCGCAGACCCGGATGGAGCTGCGACTCTCGCTGCGCAACGGCGAGCAGGTGCTGCTGACCCTGCTGATCCCGCTGCTGCTGACCGCGGTGCTGGTGGCCGAGCCGTTCATCCAGGTCGACAGCGGCTCCCGGGTGAACTTCGTGGTGCCCGGCGTGCTGGCGCTCGCGGTCACCTCGGCCGCGTTCACCGGCCTTGCCATCGCCACCGGCTTCGAGCGCAAGTACGGCGTGCTCAAGCGGCTCGGCGCCACCGCCCTGCCGCGGTCGGTGCTGCTGCTCGGCAAGACCGGGGCGGTGCTGTGCATCGAGCTGCTGCAGCTCGTGCTCGTCGGCGGGCTCGGGTTCGCGATGGGCTGGCGGCCGACCGGCGGCGCCGGGGCGGCGCTGTCCACCGTGCTGCTCGTGATCATCGGCACCGCCGCGTTCGCCGGGCTCGGCCTGCTGCTGGCCGGCACGCTGCGGGCCGAGGCGACGCTGGCCGCGGCCAACCTGGCCTGGTTCCTGCTGCTGTTCTTCGGCGGGGTGCTGTTCCCGCTCTCGAAGTTCCCGGCCGGGCTGGCCGAGGTGCTGCAGTTCCTGCCGACCGCGGCGCTCGCGGAGGGGTTCCGCAGCGTCCTGCGGGACGGCGGCGGGCTGCCCGTGCAGTCGCTGCTCACGCTGGCGGTGTGGGCGATCGTCACGCTCTGCGCGGCAGCTGCCACGTTCAAGTGGGAGTGATGCCGGGTAGGCCGGTCGGCAAGTCGTCAGTCGATCGGAGGCCCCGACCATGAGTCTTGCTCGTCGCGCCGCTCGCGCGGCGCTGGCCGCCAGCTTCATCAGTGGCGGCATCGACCAGATCCGCAACCCGCAGCCCAAGGCTGCGCCGGCCTCGCCGATCGCCAAGCCGATCGCCGATCGCGTCCCGCAGCTGCCCAACGATCCCGAGTCGCTGGTCAAGCTGGACGGAGCGATCAAGGTCGTCGGCGGGCTCGCGCTGATCGTCGGGCCGTTCGCGCGTCCGGCGGCTCTGGTGCTCGCCGGCACGCTGGTGCCGACGACGCTCGCCGGCCACCGGTTCTGGGAGACCAGCGACCCCGACCAGCGGGTGTCCGACCGGGTGGAGTTCTTCAAGAACGTCAGCGTGCTCGGCGGCCTGCTCATGACCGCGCTCGACACCGGCGGCCGGCCGTCCATCCCCTGGATGGCGGGCAAGGCCGCGCATGGCGCGGCCGAAGCGGTCGGCGACGTCGCCGGCACCGTCGGCGGGGCGGTCACCGGAGCGGCCGGCACCGTCGGCGAGGCGGTCACCGGCGCGGCGGGCGCGGTGACCGGAGTTGCCGGCGCGGTCGCCGCCGGGACCGGCAAGGCGGTCGGCGGCGGCTCGCCGTCGCTGTCGAAGCGGGCTCGGAAGGCAGTGGCCAAGACCGAGAAGCGGAGCGCGGCCCTGCTCGCCGCGGCCGAGGCGCAGACCGCCAAGGCGCTGGCGAAGGCCGAGCGCAAGAGCGGCAAGGCCGCCGCCAAGAGCGGCAAGATCGCCGCGAAGGGTGGCGGCATGCTCGGCGTGGCGCAGGCCGCGGCGGGCAAGGCACTCGGCCGGAAGAGCCGCCGCCGCGCCCGGCGTGGCGCGACCGTGGCGGACGCCGCCCGGACCGCGGCGGTCGCCACCCGCGAGGGTGCGCTCACCGCGAAGGACGGCATCGTCGCGGCGAAGGACAAGCTCGCCGCGGCGGCGCGCTGACGTACCGCCCGCTCACGCACGACCCGCTCACGCACGACCCGCTCAGGTACGACCTGCGACCCCCGACTCTGCCGGGCCGGGGGTCGCGGGCTGTCCGGGGTCAGGTGCCCAGCCGCAGCGTCTCCGCCGGCGGGGTCCGGTCGGCGACCCGCTGGGCGTAGAGCGCGGTCAGCGCCGCCACCACGGCGACCGCGACCGCGGCGCCCGCCAGCACGGCGACCGGCAGCACCAGCAGCGGCGTCGGCGGCCGGATCGGGTCCACGTCGAGCAGCCCGTGCACCAGCTCCAGCGCCACCCAGCTCAGCGCGACCCCGACCGCGTACGCCAGCCCGAGCAGCAGCCCGAGCTCGGCCAGCAGCGAGCGCAGGTGGGTGGCCCGGGACAGCCCCATCCGCCGGCCCAGCGCGTACGCAGCGACCCGGGTGCGCTGGCGGGTCTCGACGTACAGCAGCAGGGCGCCGACCGAGACCAGACCGACCAGCCCGGCCAGCGCGGTCAGGTAGCCGAAGGTCCAGGTGATGCCGAGGTAGTCGGCCGCGTCGAAGACCTGCGCCTGGTCGATCGTGTCGAACAGCAGCTGGTCCTGGGCGCGCACCGCCGCCTCCGCCGGCGCGGCGGCGCCGTTGGTCCACAGCTCGTCGAACGAACCGGCGTGCGGGTCCAACGGGCCGAGCCGGTTGCGGTCGACGATGATCATCGGCCACGGCAGCCGGCGGCCGGGGAACAGCGCGGCGGTCGCCGCGGTGGCGACGTGGGCGGTGCTGGTGCCGAGCGTGACGTCCGCGGTGGCGCCGAGCTCGTGCCGCGGGTCGACCACGATCGCCGGCAGCCGGCCGCCGGTGACCGGCCCGGCCAGCGCGGTGAGCAGGTCGGGCAGCGACCGGCCGGCGAACTCGTTCCGCCAGTACGCGGTGCCCGGCAGGGTGGCCGGGTCGACCGCGATGAACGCGACCTTGGTGTCGCCGACCGTGCCGTAGCTGTACCGGCGCACGACCGTGCCGAGCTGGTCGGTCCGGGCGGACCGGGTCAGCTGGCCGGTCGTCTCGACCGAGATCGCCGCGCCGGTGAAGACCCCGGCCTTCGCGTCCAGCGTGTGCTCGGTGCCGGTGGTCAGCCCGGCCGCGTAGACGGCGATCGCGACCGGGGCGGCGGCCGCGGCGAGCAGCACGACCGCGGCCAGCCGGGCCGCGGACAGCCGGCGGGCGGCCAGATACCAGGCCGCGGGCAGCCGGGTCGCCCGGGCCGACAGCAGCGGCAGCAGCAGGGTCAGCAGCCGGACCGCGAGCACCGATCCGCCGAGGATGAACAGCAGCGGGAACAGCACGACGAGCAGGTTCACCTGCGCCACGTTCTGCACGACGGTGACCGCGTTGCTGCCGCGCAGGGCCGCGTACGTGCCGGCGGCGCCGGCGAGCAGCAGCAGCTCCCAGGGCACCCAGCCCAGCCGGGACCGGCGGGCGCCGACCGGCCGCTCGGTGGCGTTGCGGCTGCGCAGCCCGGCCACCAGTCCGAGCAACGCCAGTCCGGCCAGCAGGCCGGCGGCGACGACGACACCCGCCTGCCGGTACGCCGACGGGTCGAGGTCGGGGCTCGGCCCGAGTCGGGCGACCAGCCAGCGGGCCAGCAGCGCGCCGAGCACCGTGCCGACCACGGCCGGCAGGGCCAGCTCCAGCACCGCCTTGCCGGCCAGCGCGCCCGGGCCGACGCCGCGGGCGGACAGCAGCCGCACCTCCCGGTAGCGCCGGTCCGCCCAGTACGACCCGGCCGCGCCGACCAGCAGCAGCGCCAGCACGGTGCCGCCGAGCGCGATCGGCAGCACCGGGCCGCGCAGCCCGGAGCGGATCAGGCCGGCCCGGTCGGCGAGGGTGGGCAGCTGGCCGGTGCCCCCGTCGGTGCGGGCGAAGTCGAGCGGCACCGGCAGGCCGGCGGCGTGGTAGGCGGCGGTCTGCCGGTCGGAGACGTCGCGGGCCCGGCTGACGGTCTCCCCCGCGGTGTCGACCGGCGACACCCACTCGAAGTCGGCACCGCTCGGCCCGACCAGCCGGCTGAACGTGGCCGGGTCGGTGGCCAGCACCCACGGGGACGGCACGTCGTCGGAGGTCTCGCTGGCCTGCACCAGGTAGCCGTACTGGCACCAGAACGCCGGCAGCTGCTCGTCGTAGAAGTTGCGGTAGTAGCCGGCCAGCCGGACCGGGACGCCGCTGACCGTGACGGTGCCGCCGGGCCGGGCGCCGAGCCGGTCGCCGAGGTATTTCGGCAGCCACACGCCGCGGCCGCCGACCGCGCCGGGCAGCCTGGTGATGTGGTCGACCGCGCCGGCCCGGTATGCCAGCCGGGAGCTCGGCTGCTGGACGACCTCGGCTCCGGCGCCGACCGTGTAGAGGTTGGTGGCCAGCACGGACAGCGCCGGCGGGGCGAGGCCGGCGCCGGTGATCGCGGCCGGGACCCGGCGGTTGAGCTCCGCCAGCCGGCCGGCGTGGTCGTTCCGCTTCACCGCGGCGGTGCCGGCGCTGGCGCACTGCTGCCCGAGCAGCCGCTGCAGCGCCGCCGAGGACGCCGAGGACAGGAACAGCGGCGCCGAGGCGGCCGCGCAGGCCAGGATCGCGGCCGCGGCGACGACCGCGAGCAGGACGGCCGGCTGGCCGAACGGGAGCAGCGGTGCCCGCCGCCACGGGGGCAGCAGCAGCACGCCGCCGGCGGTCCGCGGCCGTGCCGGCACCCCGGCGTCGGCCGCCGTCGGCGGAGCGGGCGGTGGCGGCGGACCCGGCCGCACCTCCGGCCCGGCCAACCGGTCGAGGACGCCATCCGCCGACGACCGCGGCGCCGGGCGGGCGTGGGTGGTCGGCACGGGGTCACCGTAGGGCGAATCGGGCGGGGTCCGTCCGGCTCGTGACCGGATCGTGAGGGCGGGCGCCGCCGGCCCGGACGGCCCCGCCTACGCTGGGGCGGTGCAGCTGCCCCGAGCCTCCGACGTGCTGGTCCGCCGGCTGGCGGTCGCGTCGGTCGTCGCCAACGCCGGCATCGTCGTCACCGGCGGCGTGGTCCGGCTGACCGGCTCCGGGCTCGGCTGTCCCACCTGGCCCAACTGCACGTCCGACTCGCTCGTGCCGACCTCCGAATACGCGCAGCACGGGGCGATCGAGTTCACCAACCGGATGCTCACGGTCGTGCTGACCGCTGTCGTGCTCGCGACGCTGCTGGCCGTGCTGCGCTCGGACCGCCGCGACCTCACCCCGTTCGCAGCGGCCGCGTTCGTCGGCATCCCCGCGCAGGCCGTGCTCGGCGGCATCACCGTGCTCACCGGGCTGAACCCGTGGACGGTCGCCGCGCACTTCCTGCTGTCCATGGTGATCCTGGCGATCACCACGACGATGGCTACCCGGGCCTACCAGCCGCCGGGGCCGGCCCGGGTGATCGTCAACCCGAGCCTGGTCACGCTGATCCGGGGCCTGGTCGGGGTGACCGCCGTGGTGCTCGTGCTCGGCACCGTCGTCACCGGCAGCGGCCCGCACGCCGGTGACGTGGACGTGCCGCGCACCGGCTTCGACCCGGAGACGGTCAGCCAGCTGCACGCCGACGCGGTGATGCTGCTGCTCGGGCTGACCGCCGCGACCCTGCTCTCGCTGCGCGGTTCGAAGGCGCCGCCGGCGGCGACCAGGGCGGCGGCCGTGCTGCTCGTCGTCGAGCTGGCCCAGGGCCTGATCGGGTTCGTGCAGTACTTCACCGGCCTGCCGGTGCTGCTGGTCGGCTTCCACCTGCTCGGCGCCTGCCTGGTCTGGATCGCCGCGCTGCGGCTGCTGCTGGCGACCTCGACCCGGCTGCCGGCACCCGCGACCGGCTCTGTCACCGCCGTCACCGAGCAGTACGTGGCGGGCTGAGGCGCCCTGCGGGACCATCGGCGCGTGTCCGACACCGAGCAGGTTCCCGCCGGGCCCAGCCCCGCCGGAACCAGTCCCACCGCGATCGCCACCGCCGCGTCGATCGAGCGCAACGGCATCAACGTCATCGCCGAGAGCGAGCGCAAGGGCAAGCCGGCCGACCTGTTCTGGCCGTGGTTCGCCGCCAACATCTCCGTCCTCGGGGTCGCCTACGGCGCCTTCGTGCTCGGGTTCGGCGTGTCGTTCTGGCAGGGCGTGATCGCCGGCGTGGTCGGCGTGATCGTGTCGTTCGCGCTCTGCGGATGGGTGGCGCTGGCCGGCAAGCGCGGCTCCGCGCCGACCATGGTGCTGTCCCGGGCGGCCTTCGGCGTCCGCGGCAACCGGCTGCCGAGCGCGCTGTCCTGGCTGCTCACCGTCGGCTGGGAGACCGTACTGGTCATCCTGGCCACCCTGGCCACCGCGACCGTGCTGGACCGGCTCGGCTGGGGCGGCGGCACCGGCACCAAGATCGTCGCGATGGTGGTCGTCGCCGGCATCACGATCGTCGCCGGCGTGCTCGGGTTCGAGTTCATCATGCGGCTGCAGACCTGGATCACCGTCCTCACCGCCGCGCTCACGGTGGTGTACGTGATCCTGTCCGCCGACACGATCTCCTGGTCCACGGTCAGCGCGCTCCCGGCCGGCTCGACCCAGGCGTTCATCGGCGCGCTGGTGTTCGTCATGACCGGCTTCGGGCTCGGCTGGGTCAACGCCGCCGCGGACTACTCGCGCTACCTGCCCCGCCGGTCGTCGACCCGCGGCGTGTTCGGCTGGACCACGTTCGGCGGCGCGCTCGGGCCGGCCGTGCTCATCGTCTTCGGCCTGCTGCTGGCCGGCTCGTCCCAGCAGCTGTCCCAGGACATCGGCTCCGACCCGATCGGCGCGCTGGCCGAGGTGCTGCCGACCTGGTTCCTGGTGCCGTTCGCGATCGTGGCCGTGCTCGGCCTGATGGGCGGCGCGGTGCTGGACATCTACTCGTCCGGGCTGTCGCTGCTGGCGGCCGGCATCCGGATCCCGCGACACCTCGCCGCGCTCGTCGACGGCGTCATCATGGTGATCGGCACGATCTACGTGGTCTTCGCCGCGGACAACTTCATCGGTCCGTTCCAGGGCTTCCTCATCACGCTCGGGGTGCCGATCGCGGCCTGGTGCGGGGTGCTGCTGGCCGACATCGCGCTGCGCCGGCGGGACTACGCCGAGGCCGAGCTGTTCACCCCGACCGGCCGGTACGGCGACGTGCGGTGGGACGCGATCGGGCTGGTCGTGCTCGGCACCGTGCTCGGCTGGGGGCTGGTCACCAACACCTTCGCCGGCTGGCTGGACTGGCAGGGCTACCTGCTGGCCCCGTTCGGGCTCGGCGGCAAGGACGGCGCCTGGGCCTTCGCGAACCTCGGCGTGCTGGTCGCGCTGGCGGTCGGGCTGCTCGGCACGCTGCTCACCGCGCGCGGGCGGGTCCGGGCGCAGGAGGCGGTCCCGGCCTGAGCCGCCGGGGCGGCTCACGGGCGGACGACGAGCGGACGACGAGCGGACGACGAGCGGACGACGAGCGGACGACGGGCGGCCTGCCCGCCTACGCGGCCCACCCGCGGACGACGGGCGGCCTGCCCGCCTACGCGGCCCACGCGCGGACGACGGGCGGCCTACGGGCGGACGACGGTCCGGATCGCGCCGGCCAGCCGGTCGGCCGCGCCCGGCGCGGCGGACAGCCACAGCGACGGCTCGGTGAGCTCGAGCTCGATCACCACCGGGTGGCCGGCATCGTCCGGCAGCAGGTCGACCCGGGCGTAGAGCAGCCGGGCCGGTCCGCCGGGCACGGCGGCCAGCGCCCGGTCGGCGACCTCGCGCTCGGCCGGCGTCGGCTGCCGGGCGGCGACCTCCTCCGGCCGGAACAGCGCGTCGGTCTCGGCCGACTCGCCGGCGCGCAGGATCGCCTCCTTGCGGAAGCCGTGGCTGTAGCCGCCGCCGAGATGCACGAGCATCGACTCGCCGGCGGTGTCCACCCCGGACAGGTACGGCTGGACCATGACCGGCCGGCCGGCGGCGAGCAGCCGGTCGGCGTGCGCCCTCGCCTTGTCGTGCTCATCCGGGCCGTACCGGGCGGTGTCCTGGGAGCCGGCGCTGACCGTCGGCTTGACCACGACCTCGGGCCAGTCCGGCCAGTCGACCGGCGAGCCGGGGGCGAGCCACGCGGTCGGCACCACGGGCACGCCGGCCTCGGTCAGCTCCCGCAGGTAGGTCTTGTCGGTGTTCCAGGCGACCACGTCGGCCGGGTTGGCCAGCCGCGGCACGCTCGCCGCCCAGGCGGCGAAGTCGTCCCGGCGCGGCGCGTAGTCCCAGGTTGCCCGGATCACCACCAGGTCGTACGAGTCCCAGTCGACGGCCGGGTCGTCCCAGATCCGCCACTCGGCGTCCAGCCCGGCGGCGGAGCAGGCGGCCAGCAGCGGCCCCGAGTCCTCGTCCCCCGCCGGCAGCTGACGGCAGGTGGCCAGCGCGATCCGTGGCACCCGCCGGGCCGGGCCCGCCTTCCGCCCGAGCCCCGGCACGCTCAGTGCACCAGGGCGTCGACGGCCACCCCGACGAACAGGATCGCCAGGTAGGAGTTGGAGAGGTGGAACAGCGGCAGCGTCTTGGCCTTCGCCCCCCGGGTCACCCGCGCCAGCAGGCGGTGCGCGGCGACCAGGAACCAGGCGCCGGCGCCGACCGCGACCGCCCCGTACACCCAGGAGGTGGCCAGCGGCCAGAGCAGCAGCGAGGTCGCGACGGTGAGCCAGGTGTAGGCGACGATCCGGCGGGCCACCTGCACCGGCGTGGCGACCACCGGCAGCATCGGCACCCCGGCCCGGGCGTAGTCGTCCTTGAACCGCATGGCCAGCGCCCAGAAGTGGGGCGGGGTCCAGAAGAACACGATGCCGAACAGCACCACCGGCGCCCAGGCCAGCGAGCCGGTCACCGCGGCCCAGCCGATGAGCACCGGCATGCAGCCGGCGGCGCCGCCCCAGACGATGTTCTGCGCGGTCCGGCGCTTGAGCACCAGCGTGTAGACCAGGACGTAGAAGAGGATCGCGACGGCGGTCAGCACGGCCGGCAGCCAGCCGGTGCTGAGCATGATCGCGATCGAGACCGCGCCCAGCGCGATGCCGAAGACGAGCGCGGCCCGCGGCGAGACAGCGTGCCGGGACAGCGGGCGGGCCACCGTGCGGCGCATCACCGCGTCGATGTCCCGGTCGAGGTAGCAGTTCAGCGCGTTGGCGCTGCCGGCGGCCAGCGAGCCGCCGATCATGGTCGCCAGCACGGTGGTCAGCGGCGGCAGCCCGCCGGCGGCCAGGATCATCGCCGGCAGCGTGGTGACCAGCAGCAGCTCGACGATGCGCGGCTTGGTCAGCGCCACATATGCGCGCAGCACCGCGAGCCGGCGGCCATGGCGGGCGGAGCGCTCGGCCGGCACGTCGATCGGCTCCGGCGCGGACGGCATCGTCTGACGCCGCACCGATCCCTGAGCCCCCGGCAGCACCTGCGTCACGCGAAGCACTGTACGCATCGCAGTGTCGGAACGGGGTCCCCGGGGTACGTGCCGGGCGGGAGGGCGACCGGCCGGCCGATCCCGGGCAGGGCTGTCCGCGGTCCCCCGTCGCCGGAGATGCGTCGGGCGGTCGCAGGACTACGCTCGGCGGTGATCACATTCCGCCTCCGCCCGCCCGCTGGACAGCCCGCCGCCGAGGCGGGCCGGCAGGGTCCGGCCCGTACGCAGAGGAGCATCCCGCGTGAACGACAGTTCCGAGCAGCCGGCCCCTGGGGCCGACGCCGCCGAGCCCGTCGAGCAGGCGCCCGCGCCGGCGCCGGAGCAGCCCGCGGAAGCGCGACCTCCGGCCTACCCGGAGGGCTGGACCGACGAGGACACCCGCATCGTCGACATGATCCGGACGCTGGCGATGGACGCGGTGCAGAAGACCGGCAACGGCCACCCGGGCACGGCGATGAGCCTGGCGCCGGTCGCGTACACGCTGTTCCACCGGATCATGCGGCACGACCCGGCCGACCCGAACTGGCTGGGCCGCGACCGGTTCGTGCTGTCCGCCGGGCACTCCAGCCTCACCCTCTACATCCAGCTCTACCTGTCCGGCTACGGGCTGGAGCTCGACGACCTCGAGGCGCTGCGGACCTGGGGCTCGCTGACCCCGGGCCACCCCGAGCACGGGCACACCGCCGGCGTGGAGACCACCACCGGGCCGCTCGGCCAGGGCGTCGGCAACGCGGTCGGGTTCGCGATGGCGGCCCGGCGCGAGCGCGGCCTGCTCGATCCCGACGCCGCGCCGGGCGAGAGCGTCTTCGACCACCGGATCTTCGTGATCTGCTCGGACGGCGACATGGAGGAGGGCGTCTCCGGCGAGGCGTCCTCGCTGGCCGGCCACCAGAAGCTCGGCAACCTCACGATGATCTACGACGACAACAAGATCTCCATCGAGGACGACACGAACATCGCGCTGAGCGAGGACGTCGCCCTGCGCTACGAGGCGTACGGCTGGCACGTGCAGACCGTCGAGTGGCGCCGGTCCGACGGGACGTACGTCGAGGACGTCGCCGCGCTGGAGCAGGCGCTCAAGGCGGCCGAGGCGGAGACCGAGCGGCCGTCGTTCATCCGGCTGCGCACGATCATCGCCTGGCCGGCGCCGAACGCGCAGAACACCGGCAAGGCGCACGGCGCCGCCCTCGGCGCCGACGAGGTCGCGGCGACCAAGAAGGTGCTCGGCCTCGACCCGGACAAGACCTTCGACGTCGACCCGGA
Source organism: uncultured Actinomycetota bacterium (assembly GCA_963728945.1). Taxonomy (GTDB): domain Bacteria; phylum Actinomycetota; class Actinomycetes; order Mycobacteriales; family CADCTP01; genus CADCTP01. The sequence continues at coordinate 1,193,303 of CAVSMA010000002.1, forward strand.
GCTGCTCGCGCACGCCCGCGAGGTGCGCGCCCGCGGCCAGGCCGAGCACGCGGCCTGGAACACCCGGTTCGAGGCCTGGTCGGCGGCCGAGCCGGAGCGCCGGCGGCTGCTCGACCGGCTGCGCAGCCGGACGCTGCCGGCCGGCTGGACCGACGCGCTGCCGACGTTCGACCCCGACCCGAAGGGGATCGCCACCCGCAAGGCGTCCGGCGCCGTGCTGGACGCGATCGTGCCGGTGCTGCCGGAGCTCTGGGGCGGGTCGGCCGACCTGGCCGAGTCGAACAACACGACGCCCAAGGGCGAGCCGTCGTTCATCCCGACCGAGCACCAGACCAAGGAGTTCCCCGGCGGCCCGTACGGGCGGGTGCTGCACTTCGGCATCCGCGAGCACGCGATGGGCTCGATCATGAACGGGATCACCCTGCACGGGCTGACCCGGGTATACGGCGGCACGTTCCTGGTCTTCAGCGACTACATGCGCCCGGCCGTCCGGCTGGCCGCGCTGATGAAGCTGCCGGTCACCTACGTGTGGACGCACGACTCGATCGGGCTCGGCGAGGACGGCCCCACCCACCAGCCGATCGAGCACCTGGCCGCGCTGCGGGCGATCCCCGGTCTCGACGTGGTCCGCCCGGCCGACGCGAACGAGACCGTGGTGGCCTGGAAGACGGTCCTCGAGCACACCGACCGGCCGGCCGGGCTGTGCCTCACCCGGCAGAACGTGCCGACCTTCGACCGCTCCCCCGGCTCGCCGGACGGCACCACCGGCGCGGCGTCCGGCACCACCCGCGGCGCGTACGTGCTGGCCGAGGCGGCCGCGAAGCCGACGCCGGACGTGATCATCATCGCCACCGGGTCGGAGGTCTGGCTGGCGGTCGAGGCCAGGAAGCGGCTGGAGGCGGACGGCGTTGCTACTCGTGTGGTGTCCATGCCGTGCCGGGAATGGTTCGTCGAGCAGGACGTCGCGTACCAGCAGGCGGTGCTGCCGACGGGCGTGAAGGCCAGGGTGAGCGTCGAGGCTGCGGTGGCGATGGGCTGGCGGGACCTGATCGGTGACGCCGGGGAGTCCGTCAGCATCGAGCACTTCGGTGCCAGCGCCGCCTACACCACGCTGTTCGAACAGTTCGGCTTCACGCCGGACCACGTGGTGGCCGCCGCCCACGCCAGCCTCGAGAAGGCCGGCCGGATCACGGGTACGACCACCGGAAACTGACCCTCGGGGGGCTCCGCCCCCCGCGTGCCCCCCGCAAGGAGGAAAACCTATGAGCGACACGCTCGCCGACCTCTCCGCCGCCGGGGTGGCGGTCTGGCTGGACGACCTGTCCCGGGAGCGGCTGCGCACCGGCAACCTGCAGCGGCTCATCGACGAGAAGCACGTGGTCGGGGTGACGACCAACCCGACGATCTTCCAGAAGGCGATGGCCCAGGGCGACGCGTACGACGAGCAGCTCGCCGAGCTGGCGCTGCGCAAGGCCGACATGGGCCAGGCGGTGCACGAGCTGACCACCTACGACGTGCGCTGGGCCTGCGACGTGCTGCGGCCGGTCTACGACCGGACCGACGGCGTCGACGGCCGGGTGTCGATCGAGGTCGACCCGCGGCTCGCCCACGACACCCGCACGACCGTGGCCGAGGCCAAGGCGCTGTGGTGGCTGGTCGACCGGCCCAACCTGTTCATCAAGATCCCGGCCACCCGGGAGGGCATCCCGGCGATCACCGAGACGCTCGCGCTCGGCATCAGCGTCAACGTCACGCTGATCTTCTCGCTGGCCCGCTACGACGAGGTGATGGACGCGTTCCTGGCCGGCATGGAGAAGGCCAAGGCCAACGGCCACGACCTGACCAGGCTGGCGTCGGTGGCGTCGTTCTTCGTCTCCCGCAACGACACCGAGACCGACCAGCGGCTGGACAAGATCGGCAGCGAGGAGGCCAGGGCGCTGCGCGGGACCGCCGCGATCGCCAACGCCCGGCTCGCGTACGAGCGGTACGAGAAGGTCTTCGCCGGCGACCGGTGGAAGGCGCTCGCCGCCGCCGGGGCCAAGCCGCAGCGGCCGCTGTGGGCCTCGACCGGCGTGAAGGACCCCGCGTACGAGGACACCCGGTATGTGATCGAGCTGGTCGCGCCGGGCGTGGTCAACACGATGCCGGAGGCCACCCTGGACGCGGTCGCCGACCACGGCCAGCTGCGCGGCGACACGGTCACCACCATGTACGAGCAGGCCCACCAGATCGAGCAGCGGCTGTCCGCCATCGGCGTCGACTACGACGACGTCGTGCAGACCCTCGAGGACGAGGGCGTGAAGAAGTTCGAGGACTCGTTCGCCGAGATGGCCAAGCAGGTGGGCGACTCGCTGAGGGCCGCCGGGGACGGATCGGCCTGATGATCTACCCGTCCGTCCCGGCCGCCGCCGGCGGGAGACCGGCGGCGGCCGGAGCGGCACTCGCCCAGTGCGGTCCCCCGCTGCTACACCTGCATCTGACCGACCGCACCACCGGTCTCGGACAGTTGCTGGAGGCCCTGCCGTGACAGACCCGATCCTCGGCGAGGAGCGCCGGCCGAACCCGCTGCGCGACCCGCGGGACCGCCGGCTGCCCCGGGTGCCCGAACCCTGCGCGCTGGTCGTGTTCGGCATCACCGGCGACCTGGCCCGCAAGAAGCTGCTGCCGGCCGTCTACGACCTGCACAGTCGGGGGCTGCTACCCACCGACTTCGTGCTCGTCGGGTTCGCCCGCCGGGACTGGGACGACGGCGACTTCGAGGACATGTCCCGCGAGTCCGCGCGCAAGGGCGCCCGCACGCCGTGGCGCGAAGAGGTCTGGTCGCGGCTGGCCGGCAACATCCGGTTCGTGCCCGGCTCGTTCGACGACGACAACGCCTTCGACACGCTGTCGACGTGCATCGACGAGATGCGCGACTCGCACGGGATCAAGGGCAACGCGGCGTTCTACCTGTCGATCCCGCCCTCGGCGTTTCCGGTCGTGCTCAAGCAGCTGCAGCGGACCGGGATGGCCGACAACGGCAAGTCCGGCGGCTGGCGACGGGTCGTGGTGGAGAAGCCGTTCGGCTACGACCTCGAGTCCTCCCGAGAGCTCAACGACCTCGTCGACGACGTGTTCACGCCGCAGGACGTGTTCCGGATCGACCACTACCTCGGCAAGGAGACGGTCCAGAACATCCTGGCCCTGCGGTTCGCCAACCAGCTGTTCGAGCCGGTGTGGAACTCCAACTTCGTCGACTCGGTGCAGATCACGATGGCCGAGGACGTCGGCATCGGCACCAGGGCCGGCTTCTACGACCAGACCGGGGCCGCCCGGGACGTGCTGCAGAACCACGTGCTCCAGCTGCTCGCGCTGGTCGGCATGGAGGAGCCGGTCGAGTTCACCGCCGACGCGATCCGGACCGAGAAGCTCAAGGTGCTGCGGGCGATCGCGCTGCCCGACCCGCTGGCCGACGGCGCGATCCGCGGCCAGTACACGCAGGGCTGGCTGGCCGGCGAGCGGGTCGCCGGCTACCGGCAGGAGAAGGACGTCCCGCCCGACTCCAGGACCGAGACGTACGCGGCGGTGCGGCTCGGCGTGGAGACCCGCCGCTGGGCCGGCGTGCCGTTCTACCTGCGCGCCGGTAAGCGGCTGCCGCGCCGGGTGACCGAGATCTCGATCATCTTCAAGAAGGCGCCGCACCTGCCGTTCTCCAAGACCGACACCGAGGAGCTGGGCAGCAACCAGCTGGTGATCCGGGTGCAGCCGGACGAGGGCGTCACGCTGAAGTTCGGCTCGAAGGTGCCCGGCTCGCAGATGGAGGTCCGGGACGTCGCCATGGACTTCCTGTACGGGCAGTCGTTCACCGAGTCGTCGCCGGAGGCGTACGAGCGGCTGATCCTCGACGTGCTGCTCGGCGACGCGACGCTGTTCCCGCAGGCGGCCGAGGTGGAGGCGTCCTGGCGGGTGATCGACCCGCTGGAGGAGTTCTGGGCCGGCAAGGAGCCGGCGTTCTACCGGGCCGGCGAGTGGGGGCCCAAGGAGGCCGACGAGATGCTCGCCCGCGAGGGGCGCACCTGGAGGCGGCCATGACCACCCTGTGGGACACCACGGGAACCGCGGTCGTCACGGCCCTCGCCGCGGAGCGGCGCTCCGGCGGTGCGGTGATGTCCGGCCTGGCGCTGACCCTGGTCGTCGTCGTCGACGAGCGGGACGTGCTCGAGGCGGAGGCCGCGGCGACCACCGCCGCCTCCCGGCACCCGTGCCGGCTGTTGATCGTGATCCGCCGCCAGGTGGAGGCGCCGATCCCGCGGCTGGACGCGGAGGTCCTGGTCGGCGGCCGGCTCGGCCCCGGCGAGGCGGTGGTCATGCGCATGTACGGCCGGCTCTCGCTGCACGCCGAGTCGGTGGTGCTGCCGCTGCTGGCGCCGGACGCCCCGGTCGTCACCTGGTGGTACGGCTCGCCGCCCGACCTCATCGCGCACGACCCGCTCGGGGTGTCGGCCGACCGGCGGGTCACCGACGTGCTGCGGGCCCAGGACCCGGCGGCGGCGCTGCGGCAGCGGGCCGAGGACTACAGCCCCGGCGACACCGACCTGGCCTGGACCCGGACCACGCCGTGGCGGGCCGAGCTGGCCTCCGCGTTCGACACCGTGCGGTCCTCCGCCAAGGCGGCGGCCGTGGTCGGCCGGCGGGACGACCCGGCGGCACTGCTGCTGGCCGGCTGGCTGTCGGCCCGGCTTGGCTGCGAGGTGCCGGTCGAGCAGGCCGGCGGGCGGGCGCCCGGGGTCGGCGGGGTCGGCGTTTCCCGCGTCCGGGTGGAGCTGACCGACGGCGGGCTGGTCGAGCTGACCCGCCGGGACGCCGGGTCGGTGGTGCTGTCCCGCACCGACCAGCCGGACAGCGACGTCGCGCTGCCCGAGCGCGACCTCGGTGACCTGCTCGCCGAGGAGGTGCGCCGGCTCGACGCCGACCAGCCGTACGCGGAGGCGCTCGGGGTGGCCACCGGCACACCGGGGCTGACCGAGCGGCCGGACGAGCCGCGCACGCTGATCTGGGTCGACCCGATGCAGTCCGACGGCCAGCCGGTGGCGGCGCAGTCGTCGACCGGGTCGCCGGCGGAGGTCGCCTCCTCGGTGACCGAGGACCCTGGCTCCGCGGCCTCGGCCGCGGAGGCCGAGGGGGCGCGGGCGAAGCTGGCCGTGGAACGCGACGCCACTCCCGGCCCGACACCCGAGGGTGCACCGGGGCCGCCGGCGGAACAGGAGCGGGAATGAGCACCGACGTCGTCGTGCACGCCACGGCGGATCTGCTGGCCAAGGCCGCGGCCGCGCGGCTGGTGACCCGGCTGGTCGACGCGCAGGCCGCCCGCGGGCTGGCCACGATCGTGCTCACCGGCGGGCGGGTCGGCGGGGCCGTGCTGCGCGAGCTGCGGGACAACCCGGCCCGGGACGCGGTCGACTGGGCCCGGGTGGAGATCTGGTGGGGCGACGAGCGCTGGCTGCCCGACGGCGACCCGGAGCGCAACGACACGCAGGCGCGGGACGCGCTGCTGTCCTCGGTCCCGGTGGACCCGGCGCGGGTGCACCCGTTCCCGGCCGCGGACGGTCAGTATGCCGGTGACCCGGAGGCGGCCGCCGCCGCGTACGCCGCCGAGCTGGCCAAGGCGACCCGGCCGGAGGACCACGGCCCGGTGCCGCGGTTCGACGTGCTCATGCTGGGCGTCGGCGAGGAGGGGCACGTCGCGTCGATCTTCCCCGAGTCGCCGGCCGCGTACGAGAGCCGCTCGGTGGTCGCGGTGCGCGGCTGCCCGAAGCCGCCGCCGGTCCGGCTCACGCTCACCTTCCCGGCGATCGCCGCGGCCACCGACGTGTGGCTGATGACGGCCGGTGCCGAGAAGGCCGGGGCCGTCGCGCTGGCCCTCGGTGGGGCCGGTGCGATCCAGGTCCCGGCGGCCGGCGTGCACGGCCGGGCGCACACGCTCTGGCTGCTCGACCGCGAGTCCGCGGCCAAGCTCCCACCCTCCGTCCTCCGCCTCCCCATCGGCTGACCCGCGCCGGCCGGTCCGCCGCACTCGCCCATCGGACGTCCCCAGCCCGGGATCTGCGCTTGACCCTGCACTTGCCTTTTGCAAGTATCGCGCGGTGAGCTTCTTCGCGAACGTCCCGGTGGCCGACCTCGAACGCTCGAAGGCGTTCTTCACCGCCCTCGGCTGGGGCATCAACGAGGCCGTCACCGACGACAACGCCGCGTGCTTCGTCCTCGGCGACGACGTATACCTGATGGCGCTCCGCCGCGACTACTACGCGAGCCTCGGCGACGGCAGCAAGCAGGTCGGCGACCCGGCGACGACCTCGCTGGTCACGTTCGCGTTCGACTTCCCGACCCGTGCCGACGTCGACGCGTTCGTCGCGAAGGCGGCGGCCGCCGGCGCGAAGGTCAACGGGACGGATGACTACGGCTTCATGTACCAGCGGCAGTTCGACGACCCCGACGGCAACCACTTCGCGCCGTTCTGGACCGACCCGGACGGCCCGCCCGCGGGGTGACGTCCGACGACGGGGACGGCCTGGCCGCGGCGCTCGACCTCGTGGGCCAGCGCTGGGCGCTCCTGGTCGTCCGCAGCCTCCTCGACGGCGCTAAGCGCTACGGCGACCTCCACCGCGAGCTCGGCGCACCCACGAACATCCTCGCCACCCGGCTGCGGGAACTGCAGGCGGCGGGCGTCGTCTACCGGGTTCCGCTCGCCCACAACGTGCTCGCGTACGCGCTCACCGAGCGCGGGGCCGCGCTCCGGGAGACCATCGACGCCCTGGCGCGGTGGGGCGAGACAGCGCAGCAGTGACACGCGACGGCGCCGGCGGGTCCGGCGCCGGTCAGGTCGAGCCGCGCCGACCTGCAGCGAGACGCACGTTCGGTCGAGGTGCCAGCCGGCGTGCGCGGTGGCTCGGGCGGTGCGCGCCGCCCGGCGCCGGCTCCTCGCCGGGCGACTTCCATCGCCGCGCCGGTCCGGGTCAGTCCGCTTCCACCGTGAGGCCCAGTTCGGCGGCGAGGCGGGGGGCAACGGTGAGGGTCTGGTCGGCGGTGACGCGGGCGCCGCGGAGGGTGGCCAGGCCGCGGGCGCCGCCGAGGCGGGACTCGCGCAGGTCGCAGCCGGCGGCCGCGGTCGCGGCGAACTCGGCGCCCTCGAAGGTGCAGCCGGTGAAGGCCACGGCGGACAGGTCGCCACCGATCATCGCCTCGGTGAACGTGCAGCCGTCGAACACGACGAGCCCGCGGACCCGGCTGATCCGCAGCGTGGCCGAGTCGAACCGGCCGCCGGCCACGTACACGTCCTGGCCGAGGTCGACCGACAGTCGCAGGCCGAGCGCCCGGCAGTCGAGCAGCTCCACCTGGCGCATGGTGACGGCCTGCCAGACCGCCGCGGACAGGTCGCAGCGGCGCAGCACGCTGTCGACCAGGGTCAGCGGCGACCGCCGGGTCTCGGCCAGGTCGGCGCCGTCCAGCGCCACCCCGATCGCCATCTCCTCCGGCAGGGTCTCCGCCGGCTCGGCGCCGCCGGACGGCCGGCGCAACCGGCGCTTCTCGCCCAGCTCCCGCCAGGCGGCGGTGGTCACTGGCCGCGGCGGTCCCGCAGCTTGGCCAGCGCTTCCTCGAGGATCGCCTCGCCGTCGGCGTCGGTGCGGCGCTCGCGCACGTATGCCAGGTGGGTCTTGTACGGCTCGTTGCGCGGCGCCGGCGGGGGCGCCTGCTCGCTGCGCCCGGCCGGCAGGCCGCAGCGCGGGCAGTCCCAGGTCTCGGGGACCGCGGCGTCCTCGGCGAACGCGGGACGCGTCTCGTGCCCGTTGGTGCACCAGAACGGGACCCGGCGCCGCGGCGCGGACTCTCCGCGCTCGGCCTCACCCATCGGCCCGGCCCCGACCCTGCTGCCCCGGATGGCGCTGCCACCAGCCACTGTGTCTGCTCTCCTCGACGAACGGTGAAGGCCCCGGACGTGCGTCCGGGGGTTGGGGAAGGGGATCTATCCCCCGGCCTTGAGAAGCAGGCCGAGGCCCACGATGCAGATGGTCCAGACCGCCCCGCAGAAGAGAGTCAGCCGGTCAAGGTTCTTCTCGACCACCGAGGACCCGGACAGTGACGAGGACACCGATCCGCCGAACAGCGACGAGAGGCCGCCGCCCTTGCCGCGGTGCAGGAGGATCAGCACCACCAGCAACCCGCTGGCGATGATGAGCACGATCGACAGGCCGATGATCACCGGGTGTGGGTCCTTCGTTGGGGGTTCAATTGCCGAGAAGGTCAGCCTACTCGACTCCGAGCGATGCGAGATCGTAGCCGCGGTACGCGGGCTGGACGTACGCGTTGCGCAACCGGGCGCTGCCGATGAGCACGGCGCGGTCCTCCACCAGCGGAGCGTAACCGGCTGTCTGCATCGCGGTGGCCGCCACCTGGCGCCAGGAGGCGGTCGCCTGGACCGGGTCGAGGGTGGCCGTGGCCCCGTCGATGGCCTCCTCGTCGCCGGACAGCTCGGCGATGTTGGGGTTGGCCGAGCTCCGCACGCTGCGCCCGTCCACCAGCGGGTCGAGGAACGCGTACGGCGAGGGGAAGTCGGCCGCCCACTCGCCCACGATCAGGCCGAGACCGTCGGCCCGGACGGTCGCTGGTGAGCCGGCGACCGAGGCCAGGAACGCGCCCCGTGGGTATTGCTTCGGCGTCGCGACGATGCCGACCCTGGCCAGCGAGCGGACCACGACGTCGGCGGCGACCTTGCCGCGGCCGTCGTTGACGGTGCCGAGCGTGGTCGTGAAGCCGCCCGGCTTGCCGCACAGCCCGAGCTCACGCCTGGCCGCGACGAGGTCGCCCCGGTTGCCGACGCCCACCGGGTAGGGCGCGGTGGCCGGGTAGCCGGGCAGCACCCGCGGCCACAAGGTCGTCGCCAGCGACGCCGCGTACGGGCCGCCGAGGGCGTCCTTGACCGCCGCCTTGTCCAGCGCATAGTGGACGGCGCGGCGGCAGTGCACGTCGCCGAGCGCGCCGACCGCGGACGGCATCGCGACGAACCGGACCGTGCCGGTGCTCGGGTCGTCGGTGCGGGCGGTGAGCGCGGGGTCGGCGAGCACCTTCGTCGCCGCGTCCTGCTGCAGGCCGCTGCCGGAGACGTCGGCGTCGGCGACGCCGGAGAGCACCCGGCGGTCGCGCTCGGCCGGGACGACGTCGGTCTGCAGCACGACCTTGTCCGGCAGCGCGGTGCGGACGGGGTCGGTCGCCTTCGACCAGTAGCGGTTGCGAACGAACGTGATCGTGCCGTTGTCGGCCACCGACGCGATCTGGTAGGGCCCGCTGGACAGCGGCTTGTCGCCGTACTTCGCCCCGGTGTCGGCGCGCTGCTCGACGGGGCTGGCGGCCGGCAGCGCCAGCACCTGGTCCCAGTCGGCGAACGGCCTGCTCAGCGTGAAGCGGATGGTGCGGGCGTCCGGGGTGGCGATGCTCTTCAGGCCGCGGCGGTCCGCGTACGGGCCGTCGTACGGGGTGGTCTTGTCGTCGAGCAGCTGCACGACCCAGTTGGGGCCGCCGGTGATGAGGTCGGACGCGAACAGCCGCTCGATGCCGTATTTGACGTCGGCGCTGGTCAGCGGGTGGCCGTCCGGCCAGCGCAGGCCGGGGCGCAAGGTGTAGGTCCAGGTCCGGCCGCCGTCGGTGGTGCGGCCGGGCGCGGTGGCGAGGTCGGGGACGACGCGGGCGCCGGCCGGGCCGGGCCGTGGTGCGAACGCGACCAGCTGGCGGGTGTAGAGGCGCATGACGTTCCAGACACCCGGCGAGTAGGACCGCTGCGGGTCGAGGGAGTCGACCGCGCCGGTGACCACGGTGAGCGTGCCGCCCGGCTTCGTCGACGGCTGGCGCACCGCCGAGCTGCCGAGGTCGAGCCCGCGCACGGTCGCCGGGTCCACCGCCGGGTCCCGGTCGCCGCGGCTGCACCCCGCCAGCCCCACCCCGGCCACCAGCACCCCGACCAGCACGACGATCCCGAACCAGGGCCGCCGCCGCATCCCGCGCCGGTGCCCGGCGCGGGCGCCGCCCACGCCACCGGCGGCCGACCGACCACCACCGCGCCGACCGGCCGACCGACCATCACCGCGCCGACCGGCCGACCGACCACCGCCGCGCCGACCGGCCGACCGACGACCGCCGGGCCCAGCGGCCGGCAGGGCACCGCCGGCCGGTCCACCGCCCGTCGAGGCGGGCGTGGGGGTGGCGGCCGGCGCACCGCCGGCAGCTCGTCCGCGACCGCCGGGGGTCACTTCTCCTGGGGGGCCGGGAGGGCGGCCCGGCAGATGGCGGCGAACTGGTCGCCGTCGAGGCTGGCTCCGCCGACCAGCGCGCCGTCCACGTCGGCCTTCGCCATCAGCTCGGCCGCGTTGCCGGCCTTCACCGATCCGCCGTAGAGGATCCGCACCCCGTCGGCGAGATCCCCCGAGTAACGCTCGGCGAGCACGGTGCGCAGCTCACCGGACATCTCCTGGGCGTCGTCCGGCGTCGCGACCTGGCCCGTGCCGATCGCCCAGATCGGCTCGTACGCGACGACGAGGGACCGCGCCTGCTCGGCCGACACGTTCGCGAGCGCGGCGGTGAGCTGGGCCGAGCAGTGCTGGACGTGACCGCCCGCGTCGCGCACGTGCTCCTGCTCGCCGACGCAGAGGATCGGGGTGACGCCGTTGCGGTAGGCCGCGGCCAGCTTGGCCGCGACGATCTCGTCGGTCTCGTGGTGGTATTGCCGGCGCTCCGAGTGGCCGACCACCACGTAGGTGCAGCCGAGCTTGGCCAGCATCGGCCCGGACACGTCGCCGGTGTAGGCGCCCTGGTCGTGCTCGGAGAGGTTCTGGGCGCCGTAGCCGAGCAGCAGCTTGTCGCCGTCGATCAGGGTCTGCACGCTGCGCACGGACGTGAACGGCGGCAGCACCACGACCTCGACCGCCTCCAGCTCGGTCTCCTTGAGGCTGAACGCGATCTTCTGCACGAGTGCGATCGCCTCGAGGTGGGTCAGGTACATCTTCCAGTTGCCGGCGACCAGCGGCCTGCGCCGCGGCTTCGCGGGACGGGCGGCCACGTCAGGACTCCAGCACGGCCACGCCCGGCAGGGTGCGGCCCTCGAGGTATTCCAGCGACGCGCCGCCGCCGGTCGAAATGTGGTCGAACCGGTCCTCGCCGATGCCAAGGCGGCGCACGGCCGCGGCCGAGTCGCCCCCGCCGACCACCGTGAACGCCCGGCTGTCGGCGATCGCCTCGCCCACGCCCTTGGTCCCGGACTGGAATGGGCCGAACTCGAACACCCCCAGCGGGCCGTTCCAGAACACCGTGCCCGCGTCGGACACCACACCGCCGAACGTGGCCACCGTCACCGGGCCCGCGTCCAGGCCCTCGAGGTCGGCCGGGATCTGGTCGGCGTCGACGACCCGGGTCTGCGCGTCCTCGCTGATCCCCGCGGCCACGACGACGTCCACCGGCAGCCCGATCCGGTCACCGTCGCGCTCCAGCAGTCGACGACAGCTCTCGATGTGGTCGGGCTCCAGCAGCGAGTGACCGACCTCGTAACCCTTGGCCGCGAGGAAGGTGTAGGCCATGCCGCCGCCGACCAGCAGCCGGTCGACCTTCGGCAGCAGCGCCGAGATCACCCCCAGCTTGTCGGAGACCTTCGCACCGCCGAGGACCACCACGTAGGGCCGGCGCAGCTGCTCGCCGTGGCCGGCCAGCCGGGACAGCACCCGCAGCTCGCCGAGCAGCAGATCACCGGCGTATGCCGGGAGCCGGTGAGCGACGTCGTAGACGCTGGCGTGCTTGCGGTGCACCGCGCCGAAGGCGTCGTCCACGTAGGCCCCGCGGTCGCCGGTGAGCGCGGCGAGCCGGTCGGCGAGCGCCCCGCGCTCGGCGTCGTCCTTGCTGGTCTCGCCCGGCTCGAAGCGGACGTTTTCCAGCAGCGCCACCTCGCCGTCGGCGAGCTTGTCCACGGTCGCCCTGGCGCTGTCGCCGACCGTGTCGGTGGCGGCGACGACCCCGCCACGGAGCAGCTGTCCGAGCCGCTCGGCCACCGGGCGGAGCCGGTAGCTCTCGTCCGGGGCACCCTTCGGCCGGCCGAGGTGCGCGGTCACGATCACCCGCGCCCCGGCGTCGGCCAGCCGCTTGAGGGTCGGCACCGAAGCGCGGATCCGACCGTCGTCGGTGATCCGGCTGCCGTCCAGCGGGACGTTGAGGTCGGACCGGACCAGCACCCGGCGACCCGACACCCCCTCGGCGAGCAGGTCGTCGAGCGTCTTCACGGCCGCCGGCTCAGCTCAGCCGCGAACCGACGAGGGTGACCAGGTCGGCGAGACGGTTGGAGTAGCCCCACTCGTTGTCGTACCAGCCGACGACCTTGGCCTGGTCGCCGATGACCTTGGTCAGCCCGGCGTCGAAGATGCAGGAGGCCGGGTCGGTGACGATGTCGGTGGAGACGATCGGGTCTTCGGTGTAGCGCAGGTAGCCCTTGAGCGGGCCGTCGGCCGCCGCGGCGTAGGCCGCGTTGACCTCCGCCACGCTCGAGTCCCGCGACAGCGTCACGGTCAGGTCGGTGCACGAGCCGGTCGGCACCGGCACCCGCAGCGCGTAGCCGTCCATCTTGCCCTTCAGCTCCGGCAGCACCAGGCCGATCGCTTTGGCCGCACCGGTGCTGGTCGGCACGACGTTGATGGCCGCGGCGCGGGCGCGGCGCAGGTCCTTGTGCGGGCCGTCCTGCAGGTTCTGGTCCTGCGTGTAGGCGTGCACGGTGGTCATCAGGCCGCGCTCGATGCCGAACGTGTCGAGCAGGACCTTGGCCAGCGGGGCAAGGCAGTTGGTCGTGCAGGACGCGTTGGAGATGACCGTCTGCGACCCGTCGTACATCGAGTCGTTGGCGCCGAGCACGATCGTGAGGTCTTCGCCGGTGGCCGGCGCGGAGATGATCACCTTCTTGGCGCCGCCCTGGTCGACGTGCTTGCGGGCCTCGTCGGCCTTGGTGAAGAAGCCGGTCGACTCGATCACCACGTCGACCCCGAGGTCGCCCCACGGCAGCGCGCCCGGATCGCGCTCGGCCAGGATCTTCAGCTCCTTGCCGTCGATCTCGATGCCGCTGTCGGTGGCCTCCACCCGGTGCTCGAGCGGGCCGAGCACCGAGTCGTACTTCAGCAGGTGGGCCATCGTCCTGACGTCACCGAGGTCGTTGGCGGCGACGATCTCGATGTCATGATGGTCATTGGCATCGACCGCGCGCCAGAAGTTGCGGCCGATGCGGCCGAAGCCGTTGACGCCGACGCGGACCGTCACGGTGGACCTCCCTGCTGGTGGTGTGTCGGCAACGACCCTACCGGGCGTCGGAGCCGCGTTCGAACCGAGCCGGAGCCTGTGGACAAGACCGTGGCCTGCATCGCCGCGCGGGCGATCGGGTATGGCAGCGGCATGGTTGAGGGACCCGTACCCGACTCGGCGATGGACACCAAGAGCGAAGAGGGCGAACCGGGCGACGAGGATCGCGACACCAGGCCGCTGGACGCCGACGAGCAGGCGATGCTGGAGAAATTGCGGGCCGCCGGGGTGACCGCGCCGGCGCAGGAGCCGGGCGCGGACACGACGCTGCCCCCACCCCCGCCGGACAGCAAACCCGACCCGCTCGACCCCGTCTTCCGCGAACCGAACGCCTGAGGGGCAAGGCCGTCAGGGGGCGAGCATCTCGGGCGTGACGGCGGCTTCGGTGTCGGGGATGCCGAGGTCGGCGGCCCGCTTGTCGGCCAGCGCGAGCAGCCGCCGGATCCGCCCGGCGACCGCGTCCTTGGTCATCGGCGGCACGGCGAGCTGGCCGAGCTCCTCCAGCGAGGCCTGCTTGTGCTCCAGCCGCAGCCGCCCGGCCTCGGCCAGGTGCTCGGGCAGGTCGTCGCCGAGGATCTCCAGGGCCCGCTGCACCCGGGCGCCGGCCGCCACCGCGGCCCGGGCCGACCGCCGCAGGTTGGCGTCGTCGAAGTTGGCCAGCCGGTTCGCGGTCGCCCGCACCTCCCGGCGCATCCGCCGCTCCTCCCAGGCCAGCACGCTCTCGTGCGCGCCGAGCCTGGTCAGCAGCGCGCCGATCGCGTCGCCGTCGCGGACCACCACCCGGTCGATCCCGCGCACCTCGCGTGCCTTGGCCTGGATGCCCATCCGGCGGGCCGCGCCGACCAGCGCCAGCGCCGCCTCGGGTCCCGGGCAGGTGATCTCCAGCGACGACGACCGGCCCGGCTCGGTCAGCGAGCCGTGCGCCAGGAACGCTCCCCGCCAGGCCGCCTCCGCATCGCACACCCCGCCCGAGACGACCTGCGGCGGCAGCCCGCGCACCGGCCGGCCGCGCTGGTCGAGCAGGCCGGTCTGCCGGGCCAGGCCCTCGCCGTCCTTGACCACCCGGACGATGTAGCGGTTGCCCTTGCGCAGCCCCGAGCCGGCGAGCACCTGCACCTCGCTGGCGTGCCCGTACACCTCGGCGATGTCCCGGCGCAGCCGGCGCGCGGTCGAGCCGGTGTCGAGCTCGGCCTCGACCACCACCCGGCCGCCGACGATGTGCAGCCCCCCGGCGAACCGCAGCAGGGCGGAGATCTCCGCCCGCCGATCGCAGGTCTTGGTCACCGACAAGCGACTGAGCTCGTCCTTCACCGACGCCGTCATCGCCACTGGCGTATCCCCGCTTCCCGTCCCCCGCCGGACCCACTCCCGGCCGTCTGCTGCACGACAGCCGGCAACTCCTCCAGCACCGTCCCGAATGCCGCGGCGAGCCGCGCGGGATCGTGCCGCGCGGTGCCGTCACCGGCCGCGACCGGAGCGAGCACGAGGCGGGCTCCGAGCACGGACACACCCGACATCAGACCATGTGCGTCGGTCACCGCGTCGGTGTCCGCCACGACGGCGTCCACCCGCAGCCGCGGCGCGTGCGCCGCCAGCACCTCGAGATGCTGCTGCGGCGAGAAGCCGGCCGTCTCCCCCGGTTGCGCCGCCAGGTTGAGCGCGACGACCCGCCGGGCCGGGGTGCTGACCAGCGCCTCGAGCAGGTCGGGCACCAGCAGGTGGGGCAGCACGCTGGTGAACCAGGAGCCAGGGCCGAGCACCACCAGGTCGGCCGCCGCGACCGCGGCCACCGCTTCCGGACAGGCCGGCGGCGCGGACGGCACCAGCGACACCGACTCCACCCGGCCGACCGTGGTGGCCACCGCGACCTGGCCGCGGATCCGGCGCCTGCGGCGCGGGTCGGCGTCGTCGAGACCGCTCACCTCGGCCGAGATCTCCAGCGGGCGCGGGCTCATCGGCAGCACCCGGCCGACCGCGCCGACGAGCCGGGCGACCATGTCCAGCGCCGGCACCGGCCCGCCCAGCTCCTCCGCCAGCCCGGTCAGCAGCAGGTTGCCGACCGGGTGGCCGGCCAGCGCGCCGGTGCCGCCGAACCGGTGCTGCAACACGCCGGCCCAGGTGCGGCCCCAGTCGTCGTCGCCGGCCAGCGCGGCCAGCGCCATCCGCAGGTCGCCGGGCGGCAGCGCGCCGAGCTCCCGGCGCAGCCGGCCGGACGAGCCGCCGTCGTCGGCCACCGTCACCACCGCGGTCACGTCCGGGGTGAGCCGGCGCAGGGCAGCCAGCGACGCGGCCAGGCCGTGCCCGCCGCCGAGCGCGACCACCCGCGGTGGCCGGCTACTCACGCCCGATGTCCCGGTGCGCGACCGAGGTCTGCACGCCGTCACCGGCCAGCCGCTTGGCGATCTCCTCCGCCATCGCGACCGACCGGTGCTTGCCGCCGGTGCAGCCGATCGCCAGCGTCAGGTAGCGCTTGCCCTCCCGCTGGTAGCCGGCACCGACCAGGCGGAGCAGTTCGGCGTAGACGTCGAGGAACCGGCCGGCACCCTCCTGCGACAAGACGTAGTCCCGGACGTCCGGGTCCTGTCCGGTGTGCGGGCGCAGCTCCGGGATCCAGTGCGGGTTGGGCAGGAACCGCACGTCGGCGACGAGGTCGGCGTCCAGCGGCAGCCCGTACTTGAAGCCGAACGAGAGCACCGTCGCCCGCAGCGCCGGCGGCGCCTCCCCGCTGAACTCGACCTCCAGCTGCCGGCGCAGGTCGTGCACGGACAGCCGGCTGGTGTCGACGACCAGGTCGGCCACCGCGTGCAAGTCGGACAGCAGCTCTCGCTCGGCCGCGATCCCGTCGACCAGCCGGCCGCCGCCCTGCAGCGGGTGGGCGCGGCGGTTGTTCTCGAACCGGCGTACCAGCACGTCGTCGGCCGCCTCCAGGAACAGCACCCGCGGCCGGTAGCCCTGCTCGTCCAGCTCCCCGATCACGCTGCGCAGGTCCGCCGAGAACGCCCGGCTGCGCACGTCGACCACCACCGCGATCCGGGTGACCTCGCCGGACGTGTGGCTGCCGAGGTCGACCATCGCGGCGATCAGCGACGGCGGCAGGTTGTCCACGACGTAGTAGCCGAGGTCCTCGAGGCACTTGGCGGCGGTGCTGCGGCCCGCTCCGGACAGCCCGGAGACGACGACGACCTCGAGCCCTGACTCAGCCATCGAGCACCTCCCCGGTGACGGGGTCCACGGCCGGACCCGGCTGGGCGTCCTCCCGGTGCAGCGCGGCGGCCACTGCCTCCGCGGTGCGCCGTCCCACCCCTGGAACGGCCATGATGTCCTCAACCGACGCCGCGCGGAGCCGCTTCAACGAGCCGAACCGAGTCAGAAGCGCCTTCTTCCGGGTCTCGCCCAGCCCCGGAACCCCGTCCAGGGCCGAGGTGGTCATCGCCCGGGACCGCTTCTGCCGGTGGTAGGTGATCGCGAACCGGTGCGCCTCGTCCCGGACCCGCTGCAACAGGTAGAGCGCCTCGGACGTGCGCGGCAGGATCACCGGCTGGTCCTCGCCGGGCAGCCAGACCTCCTCCAGCCGCTTGGCCAGCCCGCACAGCGCGACGTCCTCGATGCCGAGCTCGGCCAGCGCGGCCGCGGCGGCGGCGACCTGCGGGGCGCCGCCGTCGACGACGAGCAGGTTCGGCGGGTACGCGAACTTGCGCGGCCGGCCGGTCTCCGGGTCGACCGGGCTCGGCCGCTGCGGCAGCGCGGCGGGGTCGCCCTCGTCGTCCTGGCTGTCGTCGGCCTCCTCGCCGGTGTCGATCCGCTCGTCGAGGTAGCGGGCCATCCGCCGGCGCACCGCCTCGTGGATCCACTGCACGTCTCCACCCTCGGGGGGCGCAGCCCCCCGAGTGCCCCCCTCTGGGGGAGCGTCGTCCAGCAACGAGCCGCTCCGGCGCGTTGTAGTGGAGCCTGCGGCGCTGTTCCGGTCCGCACCGGCGCGGGCGCCGGTGCCACGGATCGCGAACCGGCGGTATTCGGACTTGCGCGGCAGCCCGTCCTCGAACACCACCATCGAGGCGACCACGTTGGTGCCCTGCACGTGCGAGACGTCGAAGCACTCGATCCGCAGCGGCGCGGTGACCAGCCCGAGCGCGTCCTGCAGCTCGGCCAGCGCCTGCGACCGCGCGGTCAGGTCGGTGGCCCGCTTGAGCTTGTGCTGGGTGAACGCCTGCTGCGCGTTGCGGGCGACGGTCTCCAGCAGCGCCCGCTTGTCCCCGCGCTGCGGCACCCGCAGCGTCACCCTGGCCCCGCGCAGCTCGCGCAGCAGCTGCTCGAGCACCTCCCGGTCCGGCGGCAGCTCCGGCACCAGGATCTCCCGGGGAACGGTGTCGGCGTCGTCCGCGCCGTACACCTGCAGGCAGAACTGCTCGACCAGGTCGCCGGTGGTCACGTCCTCGACCTTGTCCACCACCCAGCCGCGCTGGCCGCGCACCCGGCCGCCGCGGACGTGGAAGACCTGCACCGCGGCCTCCAGCGCGTCCTCGGCGAACGCGACCACGTCCGCGTCGGTGCCGTCGCCGAGGACGACCGCCTGCTTCTCCATCGCCCGGCGCAGCGCGCCGATGTCGTCCCGGATCCGCGCCGCCCGCTCGAACTCCAGCTCCGCCGACGCCGCCGCCATCTCCCGCTCCAGCCGGCGGATCATCAGGTCGGTCTTGCCGGCCATGAAGTCGACGAAGTCGTCCACGATGGCCCGGTGCTCCTCGGCGGTGACCCGGCCGACACACGGTGCCGAGCACTTGCCGATGTAGCCGAGCAGGCACGGCCGGCCGATCTGGCCGGCCCGCTTGAACACGCCGGCCGAGCAGGTCCGGGCCGGGAACACCCGCAGCAGCAGGTCGAGCGTCTCCCGGATCGCCCAGGCGTGCGCGTACGGCCCGAAGTAGCGCACGCCCTTGCGCTTGGCGCCGCGCATCACCTGCAGCCGCGGATACTCCTCGTAGAGCGTCACGGCCAGGCTCGGGTAGGACTTGTCGTCCCGGTAGCGGACGTTGAACCGCGGGTCGAACTGCTGGATCCAGGTGTACTCCAGCTGCAGCGCCTCGACCTCGGTGGACACCACCGTCCACTCGACGCCGGCCGCGCTGGTGACCATCTGCCTGGTCCGGGCGTGCATCGCGTGCAGGTCGGAGAAGTAGCTGTTCAGCCGCTGCCGCAGGTTCTTGGCCTTGCCGACGTAGATGACCCGGCCGCGCTCGTCCCGGAACTTGTAGACGCCCGGATCCTCGGGAATCGTGCCCGGGGCGGGGCGGTACGTCGACGGGTCGGGCACGGCCCGAGGGTACGCGGCGCCGCGCGCCGGGGCCCGTCGCCGGTCGGCCCGGACGCCGCCGGCCGACTGGCAACCGCCGCCCGGGAATGCGAGGCTGCGGGGGCCACCCTCACCGCACCGGAGCACCCGGGAACCCGATGACCGAGACCGTCAGCTGCGAGATCGTCCTGGGCGACGGCCGGCCGTGGCGGGGGCACCTTCCGGTCCTGCGACTGTCCTGGGTGGACAGTGACCCGCTCGCGGTGGTCGTGGTCGTCGGCGCCCGGCCGCCGCACCCGGCGCTGCTGCGCGGCCGCTGGGTGGTGCTCCGGGACGCGCTGCGCGCGGTGCTGGCGCCGGACGGTGGCTCCCAGATGCCTGCCCGCCCGGCCGGCCACGTGTCGATGTCCCGCCAGGGCGAGCACGTCACGCTCACCCTGCGGTCGCCGTCGCTGCCGTGTGTGGTGACGGTGCCGGCCGGGCCGATGCGCGAGTTCCTGGCCGACACCGACGCGGTCGTGCCGCCCGGAGGGGAGCCGTGGGCGCCGGCGCTCGACGCCGAGATCGCCCGGATGCTGGGCGGAGAGTGACGCCGGCATCCCCCGCCGTGTCGTACCTGTAGTCGATCTTCCCGCGCCGCTACGCTCTGCCGCAGCTTCCGGTCCCGACGTTCCTCGCTCGGCCCAGCCTCCCCGCACGGCACGGCTCCCCGCACGGCAGCGCCCACCGGCGCCCTCCCACGCGGCTCGCCTCCCCCACGCGGCCGGTGTCCCCGGGTGACCGCGCCGGCGACCGACTCTCGCACGGCAGCACCAACCGCCGCGGACGACGCGGCTGTCGCACGGCCAGTCCCACCTCCCGCACCGGCACGGCTACCCCGCACGGCGCGCCCGCACCCGCGGCGTCCCCCAGGCGGCACCGCCTCTCCCGTACGCGGCTGCCGGGTCACGGCCGCAGCGCAGCCTGCCGCGTCGCGGCGAGGGCGACCGCCGTGCTCCTTCGCGTGCCCCGCTCGGGCCACCCGTCACACGGTCGGGCCCGGGCCGAGACGACCGACCCCCGTACCGCAGCTGCCTTACGCCGCGGTGCGGGGGTCGTTCGGGTCCGCTAGCGGCTGCCCGGGGTCTCGGTCGGCACGCTCGGGGCGCCCCCGATGATGTTGGCCAGCCGGTCGCCGATCGGGTCCCAGCGCGCGTCGAACCGCTCCGCCCGCCGCTCGGCGTGGGCCAGCTGCCGCCCGTGGTAGCGGTGCCGCGCCCACAGCGAGTCGGGCCGGGCCAGCCGGAACGCGCCGAACCAGGCGATCCCCGGAACGAACCAGCCGAACAGCGCGGTGCGGTATTTGCCCTTGGCCGCGCAGACCAGCACCAGCGCCGCGTGCAGCACGGTGACGGTCGCCAGCCCGCCGCGCACCGTGAGCTCGGCCGGCTTGACGTCCTCGATGCCGAACGGGAGCACGCCGACCAGCGCGAACATCAGGCAGCCGGCGGTGAGGCTGACCATCTCGACCGACAGCCGGCCCTCCTGCGTCCAGTACACGTCCTGCAGGTGCAGGATCAGCGCGAACTCGTCCAGCACCAGCGAGGTGCCGGCGCCGACCGCGACCGCGGCCAGTTCACGGTAGGGCGGTCCCGCCGACCCGACCGCGACCAGCGCGCCGAGGATGAGCAGCACGATCCCGTAGACGGCGTGGTGCACGTGCGTGCCGCTCGCGCTGACGTTGTCGCGGAACGGGCCACGGCCGGCCCGGATCATCCGCGTGATGCCCCGGGTGACCAGGAACGTGACGACGAAGGCGGCCGAGCACAGCAGCAGCGGCAGCTTGCCCGCCTCGACGATGTCGTGGTGCCACCAGTCCCCCATGGCTCCCAGGAGACCACGGCGGACCGGTCAGGCGGAGACCTTGGCCCGCGGCTTGCGCGCCGCCGGCTTCTTCCCCGGCGCGGGCGCCGGCACCGCCCGCGGGCCGAGGACACCGGCCAGGAACCGGCCGGTGTGGCTGTCCGGCGCCGCCGCGATGTCCTCCGGCGTGCCGGTCGCGACGACCCTCCCGCCGCCGCTGCCGCCCTCCGGGCCCATGTCGATGACCCAGTCGGCGGTCTTGATCACGTCGAGGTTGTGCTCGATGACGATCACCGTGTTGCCGGCGTCGACCAGCTTGCCGAGCACCCCGAGCAGCTTGCGCACGTCCTCGAAGTGCAGCCCGGTGGTCGGCTCGTCCAGCACGTAGACCGTCCGGCCGGTCTGCCGCTTCTGCAGTTCGGACGCGAGCTTGACCCGCTGCGCCTCGCCGCCGGAGAGGGTCGGTGCGGGCTGGCCGAGCCGCACGTAGCCGAGACCCACGTCGACCAGCGTCTGCAGGTGCCGGGAGATCGCCGGGACGGCGGCGAAGAACTCGTTCGCCTCCTCGATCGACATGTCGAGAACCTCGGCGATGTTCTTGCCCTTGTAGTGCACCTCGAGCGTCTCCCGGTTGTACCGGGCGCCGCCGCACACCTCGCACGGGACGTACACGTCCGGGAGGAAGTTCATCTCGATCTTGATCGTGCCGTCGCCGGCGCACGCCTCGCAGCGCCCGCCCTTGACGTTGAACGAGAACCGGCCCGGCTGGTAGCCGCGGATCTTCGCCTCGGTGGTCTCCGCGAACAGCCGCCGCATGTGGTCGAACACGCCCGTGTACGTCGCCGGGTTGGACCGCGGGGTCCGCCCGATCGGCGACTGGTCGACGCCGACGACCTTGTCCAGCTCGTCCACGCCGCGCACCCGCTTGTGCCGGCCGGGCACCATCCGCGCGCCGTTGAGCCGGTTGGCCAGCGCCGTGTAGAGGATGTCGTTGACCAGCGACGACTTGCCCGACCCCGACACACCCGTGACCGCGGTGAACGTGCCGAGCGGGAACGCCACGTCGACGTTGCGCAGGTTGTGCTCCCGGGCGCCCTCGACCACCAGCTCCCGGCCGGGAATGACCGGTCGCCGGCTGCGCGGCAGCGGGATCTCCCGCCGACCGGACAGGTAGGCGCCCGGTCACCGACCGCTCGGATGCCATCAGGTCCTCGACCGTGCCGGCCACCACGATCTCGCCGCCGTGCTCGCCGGCCCCGGGGCCGATGTCCACCACCCAGTCGGCGGTGCGGATCGTGTCCTCGTCGTGCTCGACCACGATCAGCGTGTTGCCGAGCTCGCGCAGCCGGACCAGCGTGTCGATCAGCCGGCGGTTGTCCCGCTGGTGCAGCCCGATCGACGGCTCGTCCAGCACGTAGAGCACGCCGACCAGGCCGGAGCCGATCTGGGTGGCCAGCCGGATCCGCTGCGCCTCGCCGCCGGCCAGCGTCGCCGCCGGCCGGTCGAGGGACAGGTAGTCGAGCCCCACGTCGACCAGGAACCCCAGCCGGGCGTACACCTCCTTGAGCACCCGCTCGGCGATCATCCGCTCCCGCTCGGTCAGCTCCAGCGACCGCAGGAACACGCTCGCGTCGCCGATCGAGTAGCTCGACACCTCGGCGATCGACTTGCCGCCGAGGGTCACCGCGAGCACCTCCGGCTTGAGCCGGGCCCCGCCGCAGGCCGGGCAGGGCACCTCGCGCATGTAGCCCTCGTACTTCTCCCGGCTGAAGTCCGAGTCGGTCTCCGCGTGCCGCCGCTCCAGGAACGGCACCACGCCCTCGTACGACGCGTAGTAGGCCCGCTCCCGGCCGTACCGGTTCTTGTAGCGGACGTGCACCTGCGAGTCGTGCCCGTAGAGGATCGCCTTCTGCGCCCGGGCCGGCAGCCGCTCCCACGGGGTGTCGATGGTGAAGCCGATCGCGTCGCCGAGCGCAGTGAGCAGCCGGAGGAAGTAGTCCGCGGTCTGGCCGGTGCCCCACGGCGAGATCGCGCCCTCCCGCAGCGTCCGCTCCGGGTCCGGCACGATCAGCTCCGGGTCGACCTCCTTGCGGGTGCCGAGCCCGGCGCACTCCGGACACGCTCCGTACGGCGAGTTGAACGAGAACGACCGCGGCTCCAGCGCCTCGAACGACAGGTCGTCGTAGAGGCAGGCCAGGTGCTCGGAGAAGGTGCGCTCGCGGTGCGGGTCGTCCTCCGGCAGCTCGACGAAGTCGAGGATGACCAGCCCGCCGGCCAGGCCGAGCGCGGTCTCCACCGAGTCGGTGAGCCGGCGCTTGGACGACTCGCGCACCACCAGCCGGTCGACGACGACCTCGATGCTGTGCTTCTCCTGCTTCTTCAGCTTCGGCGGGTCGGTCAGCTGATGCACGACGCCGTCGACCCTGACCCGGGAGAAGCCCTTGGCCTGCAGCTCGCCGAACAGGTCGACGTATTCGCCCTTGCGGCCGCGGATGACCGGCGCCAGCACCTGGAACCGGGTGCCCTCGGTCATCTCCAGCACCCGGTCGACGATCTGCTGCGGGGTCTGCCGGCTGATCGGCCGCCCGCACTTCGGGCAGTGCGGCCGGCCGGCCCGCGCGTAGAGCAGCCGGAGGTAGTCGTAGACCTCGGTGATCGTGCCGACGGTGCTGCGCGGGTTGCGGCTGGTCGACTTCTGGTCGATGGAGACCGCCGGGGACAGGCCCTCGATGAAGTCGACGTCGGGCTTGTCCATCTGACCGAGGAACTGTCGAGCGTAGGCGCTCAGCGACTCGACGTAGCGACGCTGGCCCTCGGCGAAGATCGTGTCGAAGGCCAGGCTGGACTTCCCCGACCCGGACAGCCCGGTGAACACGATCAGGCTGTCCCGGGGCAGGTCGAGGCTGACGTCCTTGAGGTTGTGCTCGCGCGCGCCGTGTACTACAAGACGGTCTGCCACAGGGTGTTTCTCTCTCCGGCCGACGGGAGGGAAGGTCGGCCCTACCGTAGCGACCGCGTCCGACAGTTTCTTCCCGAGCGCGGGCGCCCGGGCTCACTCGTCGGTCTGCGTGGTCTCCGTCGCCCGCAGCCGGTAGGTCATGGTGCCGGGCGGCGGGCCCGGGAGGATCGCCGTCGTCGCGTCGAACTGCTTGACCGGGCGGGCCGGGCCGACGTCGTGGCTGCCCACGACCTGCACCGGCGGCACCGTGAGCGGGGGGTGGTCGGGCGGTGGTGGGGCTCCGGTCTCGAACGACATCGGCACCTCCCTCGGTGGAGCTCCAGGGTACGCCGTGCGGCAGGATCAGGGCATGACGTACACCGGGGACGTGACCGTCGGCGGTCCGGCCGACACCCGCGAGCTTGGCGGGCTGACCATCAGCAAGCTGGCCGTCGGGCCCATGGACAACAACGCCTACCTGCTGGTCGATCGGTCGACCGGCGAGGGCCTGCTGGTCGACGCGGCCAACGAGGCCGACCGGCTGATCGAGCTGGCCGGCGACACCCCGCTGGCCACGATCGTCACCACGCACCGGCACGGGGATCACTGGCAGGCGCTGGCCGAGGTGGTCGACCGCACCGGCGCCCGCACGGTGGCGCACGAGCTGGACGCGCCCGAGCTGCCGGTGCCGGTGACCGAGACGGTCGGGCACGGCGACACCGTGTCGGTCGGCGCGTCCGGGCTGACCGTAGTCCACCTGCGCGGCCACACACCCGGCTCGATCGCGCTGGCCTACACCGACCCGCAGGACGGGGTCGTGCACCTGTTCACCGGCGACTCGCTGTTCCCCGGCGGCCCTGGACGGACGACAAGACCCGACCGACTTCGGATCCCTTATGGACGACCTGGAGTCGCGAGTGTTCGGCCCGTTCCCGGACAGCACCTGGGTCTACCCGGGGCACGGCAAGGACACCACGCTCGGCAAGGAGCGTCCCTCGATCCCGGAGTGGCGCGAGCGGGGATGGTGACGGCCGGGACCGCCTGACCTAACAGGCGGTCCCCGGTCCGGATGCGACCCGTCCCGGGGACCTTGACACCCGGAGGTTCCCGGATGCCCGACCAGACCGTACCGACCCCTGAGCCGCACCCCGTGCGGCCGCTCGCCCCGTCCGCCCGCCGAGCTCTCGCCGGGGCGATGATCGCCACCGCAGCCGGCGAGACCGGCGCCGCGCTGCTGTCCGCAGTGACCGCCGTCGACGTCCTCGACGCCGTGTCGTGGGCCGTGCTCGGCACCTCCGGGTGCACGCCGATCGAGGCGCGTGCGGTGCTCGCCGCGCTGTGGACTACCGACCCGGCGGCCGGCCGGTGACCGGCGACGTCGGCGCGCTCCGGGACAGGATCCGGGCGCTGTCCGATTGGGACCGGCTGCTCGTCTTGGAGCACCTCGCCGAGCTCGCACCCGATGTCACGTCGTCCGCACTGGACACCCGCGAGGCCGCCGCCCGGGCCGCTAGCGCGCTCGCCGAGCGCCATCGGAAGCACTGACCTACCCGCCAGGCTGCGGCCCCGTCGAGCTCAGCTCGGCGGGGTCGCAGCCTGTTTGGCCGCTCTCAGATCTTCCCGATGATGATCGCCGCTAGGGCGACCAGGGCGGACAGGAGCGTGCCGAAGGCGCCGATGCTCGCTATGCGCTGGGGCGGGCTCGCCCAATACGTCGATCTCAGTTCGCTGACGGTGCGAGGGACGATGGCTGCCTTGAAGACCTGCATCTTGTGCTGCCGGAACTGGTTGCAGCCGAACAGCAGGCCCCGCGAGTTGTTCCGACAAGCCTCGCCCGTGCGGGTTGTCGCGCCGCACCACACAGGCACCTGGAAGAAGAAGTAGACCGCAGCAGCCCCGGCGAGCAACAGGACGACGGTGGCGTCGGCTCCTCCATAGATGAGCAGGAGGATGAGTATCACCACGAGGCCGTAGCCCCAGTAGCGGCCAGCCCACCTCTTCACAAGCGAAAAGTAAGCAACTGGACGCAGATTGTGAAGAGGGGAGCTGGTCAGGTCAGCGAGGACAGCCAGCCGGCGACCAGGTTGCGGATGAACTGCGTCCCCTCCTCGAGGGACATGACACGCTTCGGAGCGCCCGGCATACGCGCGTGTCGTGCGTCGTCACCGCTCGCAAGCTGGTGGTTGGCGCTGGTCCCGAATGTCTTCAGGTCGGGCCTAGTCACCCACCCGGTGTCGATCAGCTTCTTCTCCTTGTCGCCCTTGCCGGGTCGGGTTGAGTCGACGTTGTCCCGGACGATCTCGAAGACCTTGTAGAGGTCGACCCAGTTCGGCCGGCCCGGCTTACCCAGAATCGCCAGCGCATCCTTGACGTCCGGGTGCTTGTCGGCGAGCTGCGCGTACTCGACCGCCGGCCGCGGCGGGGTCGCCTGTGTTCCGTCAGCGTGGATCACCACGGCAGAGACGTGGCCGCGGGCGGTCACCGTCGCAGTCACGGCCACGACCACATGTTGGCTACCAGTCGAATCCTGGAAGGCGCCGGAGAGCTCGACCGGTCGATAGGCGTCAGTCACGGCGCGGGCAGCGCCATTGACCGTGCGGAGCAGCTCCGAGGCCTGGTCGTGAAGCTGCCCGAGATCGCCGGCGAGTGACTCCGGCAGCTTGGACGAGGTGAGGTAGTAGCCGGACGGGTCGGCTGACACCGTAGGGTCGCTCGGCGCGGGGAACAGCTCGGCGAGGATCGCGAGGTCCATAGAGTCGCCCCGCAGCACGGCCTTAATGGGCATCCGGGGAGGGTAGTGCGCAGTCTGGCCGCCGCCGAGCCTGCGGGTGATGATGCGGGACATGCCCCTTCCGCAACACCCGGCCCGGGTCAAGGTCACGCTCGCCGACGGCACGGTCGGGTGGTTGGCCGATCCGCCGGAGGAGCCGGTCAGCAGCGGCGCGGCGCAGCGGTGGCGGCTCGTCGACAACCGGGCCGACGCAGGGGTGTGGCCGTGGCCGCGGGCGCTCGAATTGGAGCGGGCGGCGCGCCAGCCGTGGCGGCGGCAGTACGCGACGATAGAGCGGGTGAACCCGGGGGCGCCGGCTCCGGACGTGTGGCGGGCGGATCTCGGCGATCAGGCGCGGGCCATCGCGGCCTCGTGCGGGATCCCGGACGCCGGCCGGGTTGTGTGGGTGTCGTACGGGAGCAACGGGCCGCTGTTCGGCTACGACGACGACAGGGATCCGGTCACGTTGCCGCCGATCGTCGAGGTCGGCTGAGGCACCATCGCACCACCTGAGCGGATTCCCGTCGTTAGTGAGTAGGTTCCCGTCGGAACCGGCACAGGTCGTCCCGCCGGGCGTAGCTTCGACCGCTGACCGCCCGACTGGCCGTGACCCCGCCCGGCGGGCGGCGGCTCGTGGACAATCGGGCCGACGCCGGGCGGCGCGGGCATGGCCGCGGACGCCAGACCTTGGTGCAAGGCCCCGGGAAGGGAACAAGCAATGTCAGAGGGCGATCATGGAGCGGGCTCTACGCCAGCGTCAGAGGAGTCGGCCCGGGATGTCGCAGCGCCGCCGCCGCCTCCTCCTCCGGCTGCACTTGAGCCCGACCGGCGAACGGCGGCCGACACCCCGAGCGTCATGAGTGATCGGCCCAAGCCGGCACCTGAGGCGGAGTCCGCCCGCTCTAAAGAGGCAGCAGCGCCGCCGCCTCCTCCTCCGGCTGCACTTGAGCCCGACCGGCGAACGGCGGCCGACACCCCGAGCGTCATGAGTGATCGGCCCAAGCCGGCACCTGAGGCGGAGTCCGCCCGCTCTAAAGAGGCAGCAGCGCCGCCGCCTCCTCCTCCGGCTGCACTTGAGCCCGACCCGCGAACGGCGGCCGACACCCCGAGCGTCATGAGTGATCGGCCCAAGCCGGCACCTGAGGCGGAGTCCGCCCGCTCTAAACAGGCAGCAATACTGACGTTCATACGAACGTGGGTGGAGCCCATCGCCCTGGTGGTGGCGACAATCGCGCTCGTCATCACCGTGCTGGCGTACAAGGGGCAAATCGACGCGAACGCTCAGCAAAGATGAGGCCCTGCGATTGCAGCGGGCGGAGTTCAACGTGCAGTGGGCGACAGCGGATCGGCAGGCCGTTCTTGCGCAGGCACAGATAGCGGCGGCAAGTCGGCAGGCCACCCTAGCGCAGCTGCAGGTAAAGATCCTCGAAGCACAGTTGAAAGCGACTACCCGTAGTTCGCGCTAACGGTCGAGGCCCTGAGCGAGATTCTGCTGGCACGCGGGTCCGGAAAACGCACCCGGCCGGGTTCGCTTCAGGGCGGCAGGATGAGCCGGCGCCGACCGGCCGCCGAGCCGAACCCCGGACAGCAGACGACCCGGCCGGGTTGTCTCCCCGGCCGGGTCGTCGCCCTCCATCCCCGGAGTGTTCACGGCGGCCGCCCCCCCTCGCACTGAAGACGGGCGGCCGCGGCCGGCGCGCTAGTCACAGGCCGCACCCGGCTACGTCACAGGATCGGGGCCAACGCGCCGGCCGCGCCCGTCTTACCGCTGGATCACCGGGGCCGTCCACGACATGTCGCCCCAGCCGCCGGACTGTCCGGGCTGCGGCTCACCTTCCAGCGGCCCGCCGCCCTCCCGGCCCCGGCCGGAGTCGTAGGCCGCGGTCTCCCTGCGGCCGCCGAGCACACCGTCGCCGCGGGTCGCGGTGTCGCGGCGGCCGCGGACCCGGTCGACGAGCCGGCTCACCGGCGGCTCTTGCCGGGCGGCACGTTGAGCACGATCACGCCGGTCTGCTCGTGCCGGGTCGACTTGCCCGCGTCGAGCGCCTCGACCGCCCAGTCCGGCAGCGCCTCCCCGGGCACGAACACGACCGGGTCGCCGGTCTCCGGCGAAACGGCGTGCACGTAGCCGGGTGCGGTGCGGTTCACCGACCGCAGCCCACCGGGCGCGCCGGCCCGCTCCTGCCGCACCCGGTCCTCCTCGGCGGCCCGCCGCTCGGCGAGCTCGGCCCGTACGTCGGTCATGTCAGGCTCCCTGCAGGTAGCGGTAGACCGCGAACGCCCGCGGCCGGGCCGGCTGAACGTCGCCGCGCCAGTGCGCGACGATGCCGATCTGCCCGTTCTCTGCGTACCGCTCGGTCAAGGTCTGGATGGTCAGATCGAGCCGCTGCCCGATCAGCAGCTGCGTCCAGTCCCCGGCGAACAGGTCCGTCGCCCGGGTCGTCATCGTGCCCTGCGTGAACGACGGGATCTGGTTGGAGATGTAGCGGGAGATCTCGGCGACCGACGGCGGGATCGCGAGCGGCTGCCCGGTCGAGTCGTACGCCTTGGCGTACTGCTGCGCCAGCTTCGACGACCAGATCAGCCCGTTCGGCGCCTCGTTGAAGCCGCGGACGGTGAAGATCGTGTCGATGACCTCGTTCCAGTACGTCAGCGCCGTCTGCGCGGTGCCGTTCGCGCCGGAGCCGAGCACGCTCGACGAGGCGACCCCGAGCAGCGCCGCGAGCACGCCGCGCGGGTTCGGTGGCGTGGGGAACGTGGTGTTGAAGCCGGTCGCGCCGACTTCACCGCCGGTCGTGATCCCGCCGTAGAGCGCCTGCCGGTCGAGCTCAAGCGCGAACGCCTGCGCGATCGCCTCCGACACCACAGCGTCCACGTTGTCCGCGTCCTGGAACCATTCCAGCGACCCGACGACGAGCGTCGACATCGTCTTCGAGTCGAGCGTGACGTTGTCGAACACCGGATCCGACGCGGTGATCGTCGAACCCTCCGTACGGAACGCCGCGGTCGGGTCACCGGTCAGCCGGCCGATCTGGACCGTCTTCGCGTCCATCGGCACGATCTCGGCGCCGGCCCGCAGTACCGCGGCCATGTTCCGCGCCCGGTCGATGATGTCGCCGAGCCACACGGTCGGCACGACCGCGGAGCCGGACGTGGTCGTCATCGCCCGCACCAGGTGCCCGAGCGACCCGTGCTGGCCGATCACCGCCGCGTCCGCGGTCGCCCGCGCCTGAGACTGTGCCTCGACGACCTCGTGCTCGGCGAACCGGGACCCGCGGGCCACCACAGCCGGCCGGTAGTCGTTCGTCCGCACCCACCGCGGACCCTCCCCGGCGCGGTCCTCAGCCCGGCCGCCGCCGGGCCGCTCGACGCTCTCCCGGCCGTGGGACCCGGCCGCGGCCGGGTGCCGCTCCTGCATCCGGCGGGCCAACTCCTGGTCGCCCTCGTCCTGCTCGCGGAGCTCGCGCAGCTGCCGCGCCAGCTCGGCGATCTCGCTGCCGGCCTGCGCCTTCACACCGCTCGCGTGCCCGATGTCCATGAGCTCGTCGGCGGACAGGTCACGGCGGCCCTGCTCCGCCCGCTCGCGGATCGTCTTGATCGTCAGCGCCGCGGCCGCCGCGGTCCGCTCTGCGTCCTTCAGCCGCCGCTCCGTATCGGAGATCAGCGTTGCATACGTCGTCGTCACGCTCTCAGCCCTCCATCAAGGCACGCGGGAACACATCTCGGGTTCACACCGCGGCCCGGAACCGCCGCGCCCTAAGGTCGCCCGCGACCCCGGAAAGGGGTCCCGTCACCCGGCCGCTGCGGGAGGCTGCACAGCCCCGCCCCCAGGGGAGGCGCTGCGACGCACACGATACCGGCCGCGATCACTCCGGGCCGTCCAACCCGGCCGGCGAATCCGGCACCGACTCCTCCCCCGGAATGTCCGCCGGGTCGCACCCGAGCTCGGCCGCCAACGCCGCGACGACGTCGAGCCGCAGCAGATCCCGGGCCGGCGACGGCAGGAACTCCCCCGACCGGTCCGACAACCGCCACCGCAGCAGCAGCAGACCCTCCCGGTTCAGCCCGTGCGCCTCCAACAACTCCCGCACGAGCGGGAACTCCGCCAGCTTCCGCAACGCGTCCACCCGCTGAGCGTCGAACTCATCCACCGGACCCTCCTCCACTCGAACCGACCGGGCCAGCTGCCCGCACGCCCGCGAACACGTCCGCACCCGCCGCCGCTCCGGCCGGAACCTCGCACCGCACACCGGACACGGCCGCGGCTCGATCTCCCGCCGCGAATGCGCCCAACACGGCCGGCACATCGCCTCCCCCGGCGGCCGCGACCCCGTTCCCCGGCTCGTCCGGCCGCCGCAGCACGCGCACGGCACCATCCGTCGAGGCATCGCGCTTCCCTCCGGCTCGATCGGCTCGAAATTTCTCACTGAGCAACTTCAGGGGGGACACGCGAGACAGCGGCGGCGGTCCCGTGTCATCGCTGTTTAAACTCGGTCGAGCTCGCGGTCGCGCATCACGGTCGCGCATCAGCCGGCGGCCCGGTGTTGGGCGGGTTCGCGTTCGCGTCGGGCTTGGCGTCGTTCGTTGGCGGCGCGGGTGCCGGGTTCGAGGTAGCGGGCGGGGTCGTCGAGTCGGTCGGCGCACAGCTGCTCGACGGTCGCGGCGGCGTCGGCGACGAGGTCGAGTGCGTGCGAGATGGTGACGGGTCCGCGAGGTCGGGCCATGCGGTCGTCGGCGAGGCTGAGGACGTCGAGGGCGGCGGCGACGAGGTCGAGGCCGGCGTCGTGGATCTGCGCGCGGGTGATGCCTTCGCGGGTGTGTGCGTCGCTCATGCGGCTGTGCTCCCGTCGTCATCGCTGCGTGGTTATCCACAGGTTCGCGCGTGCGGTCGGTGGTTCCGTCGGTAGTCCGGTAGTTGGTGTTCCTGTGTGTTGTTCTCTTGGGTGTTCCTGCGCGGACATCAGGTGGCCGCTAGGCCCGGTCACAGCTGTGGCCGCTAGGCCCGGTCACGGGTGGCCGCTAGGGCGACACTTGGACGGCCCCCGATCGGCCGGTTATCCACAGGCGCCTAGCGGACATCAGGTGGCCGCTAGGCCGGCGGCCCTGGACCGTGCGTGAGATCCCGCGGAAGCGTGCCGATCGGCAGCCATACCGCGTCGCTGATCCGGTACCCGCGGCGGTCGTGCCGGCGCTTCCGCTTGATCACTCCGGCCGCTTCGAGGTCGGCGTAGATCCGGCGGACCGTGCGTTCGCTGACCTCCGCACCGTCGGCGATGAGGTCGAGGGATGCCCAGCAGATCGCCCAGCCGTCCGGGACCGGCTCACCGTCGGGACCCTTGTCGTCGTTCGCGTAGTCCGCGGTGACGAGCAGCACGGCTTTCCGGCTCGGTCCGCCGAGCCGGCAGAGCTTCGCCCAGTTCGTCGCGGGCCAACTCATCGCGGCCGTGTCTCGTCGGCCGGGCCGGGACCGTGGAGGAGGCACAGCGGCGAGCCGGCGGCGGCGCGGGTCTGGCAGCGGCCGGCGGCGTCGATCCACGTGCACCGGATCCGGCGGCGTGCCCGCCGGTACGAGCTCGCGCGGGCGGCCCGCCGGTACGCGGCCAGCCGGCGCGGGTCGGCGCTCACCGCGACCACCTCCGGTCGCGATGCCGTCGGCAGGTCGTCCGCCCCTCGTCGACGGCGATCGGCGACAGCGGCACGCCGCACGTGCCGCAGCGCGGACCGGCCCGGTCTGGCACACTGACCGCGTCGACTAGTGGTGCAAGCGAGGCGACGTAGGGGCGGCGCGGGTGCGGATCCGGGCCGCTTCGTCGTGCCGGGGGTGCTGCGGTCTGGTTCCCGTGGGTGGGTCGGGTCAGGCCAGTCACTGCCCGGTCCGGGCGGCGGTGTCCACCCGGGACGGTCGAAGGATCGCGGCGAGCCGATCCAGCTGCTCGGCGGTGAGCGGCGGCGCGCCGTCGACGATCTTCCGGATGCGGTCTTCGGCGAACTTGTACCGGGCGGCCCGGCGGGCGTTGATCAGCGCGTCGCTGCGCTCTTCGCGCGTGGGTAGGTCGGAGATGCGGGGCACTTCGGGCTCCTGCGGACAGGTGTGGTCACTGCCCGCGCCCTTGCTGACCACGCGGCGGCCGTCGTGCTGTTGAGTCGGGAATCTACCGGGCCCAGCTACAGCGGGACGCGCAACACGCCGCTGTCCGGGGACAGCGCGTGCCACCGTGACTCAGCCTCGCTGCGGAGCAGGAGGACCGGCGGGTGCACGTCACAGGTGAGCACCGCCGCCTCTTCATCGCTGGGCAGGGTGACCCACACGGGGGTCACGGTGCGGCCGCCCACCTTCCACCCCTGCTGCTCGGGTTCGCTCTGCTCGACGGGCCCGCCGTACGGGTCGGTGAAGTGCCGCGGGGTCAGCAGGAGCCGGCGGTGCACCCCGGTCTCCACGCACAGGCGGCAGACGTACTCGACGGCGGCCGACACCGCCTGGCCCTTGTTGCGGCGGCGGCTCACGACGACCGCCACTCGATCGCGACCGACTCCGGGTCGAAGCCGGGTCCCTGCCGGGTCGGCATGATCGTCACAACGAGGCCGATGGTCTCCAGAACGGCCCGCTGCTGGGCCACGGTCAGCGCTTGCCAACGCCGTTCGGCGTCCTCGCCGACGAGCTCGGCCAGGGCGTCCGGGTCGACCCCGCGGACCGCCTCCGCGGCCTTCCGTTCGGCGTCGGCCAGCTGCGGGCGCAGCGTCTCGCTGATCCGGCGCAGCTGCGCCGCGGTGATGTTCCCGGCCGCGTACTCGTCGGCGGCGGTGTCGAGCCGCGCCCGCAGCGTCTCCGCACGCTCCCGAGCGTCCCGAGCTTCCCGGTCGTCCCGGGTGAACGCCCGCCGCGCGTCCGGCCGCCGCAGGCGCTCGACGACGATCTGCTCGACGAGCGGGTCGACGCGGTCCTGCCGGCGACCGACGCATCCGCGTGGCTCGCACACGTACAGCGCGTGCCCGCGCTTCGTCGCGACCCGCAGCCGGCCGCCGCAGACTCCGCACCCGCCGACCCCGTACGAGAGCAGGTGCCGGCGCGCGCCGGATCGGCTGCTCCGGCGGCCCGGATCCCGCAGCATCGCCGTCACCCGCTCGTGCTTGCTCGGCTCGACGATCGCGGGCCACGCGGCCGGCCCGACGACCTGACCGGCGTGTACCCGCTGCCCGATGTTCGCCGGTCGCAGCGCCACCTTCCGCACGCTCGACGTACCCCACCGTTTCCCGTTCGGCGACGGCAGCCCGCGGGTGTTCAGGTCATCGGCGATGTCGCGCAGCGACGCACCGGTCAGGAGCTCGTCGACGACCCGGCGGACGGTGTCAGCCTCGGCCGGGTCCTCGACGTCGGTAAAGCCGAGCACGCGGCCGCGGCCGTCGCGCTGGTACTCGCGGCGCCAGCCGTAGAGCGCCGCGCCGTTCGCTCGGCCCTCCTGCGCCCGTTGCAGCGCCGCCCGGGCGACCCGTTCCCCCTTGACCTCCGACTCGTGCGTGTCGAACTCGCCGAGCACACCGGCGAGCATCCGACCGGCGGCGGTCGAGAAGTCGAGGTCGGGGCCCTTCACGGCAGCGACGGCGACCCGGGCCCGGGCGAGCCGGTCGATTGCGTCGGCCCGCTCGCGCCGGTTCCGCCAAAGCCTGGACGTCATGTACGCGACGATGCGGGTTACCTCGCCCCGGTCCACCGCGGTCATCAGGTCCGCGTACCGCTGCCGGGGCCGACCCCGAAGGGCGGTGATGTCGTTGTCCACGAACTCGCCGACGATCTGCCAGCCGCGGGCGGTGGCGAGCGCCCGACCGTCTTCAAGCAGCTGCCGGCCGACGCCGCGTTCTAGGCCGAGCGGGTCTTCGCTGATGCGGGCGTACAACGCCGCGCGCTCCGTCATGCCTTGCGATGTTACCCGAGAGCGTGCTTTGCTGTTCCCGGGCGGCCCCGGCAACACCGAGAAGGACCCGCAGCGGTTCGGCTCGCTGATGGACGACCTGGAGGCGCGGGTCTTCGGCGTGTACGGGGACTCGACCTGGGTCTATCCCGGCCACGGCAAGGACACCACCCTCGGCACCGAGCGCCCGTCCGTCCCGGAGTGGCGCTCCCGCGGCTGGTGACCGCGGTCGTGCGGGCCGCGCGGCCCGCGGAGGCGGCGGCGATCAGCGCGCTCGCGCTGCGCAGCAAGGCGCACTGGGGTTACGACCCGGCGTTCCTCGAGGCCTGCCGGGACGACCTGACGATCCGGCCGGAGTGGTGCGACGGGGTGCGGGTGGTGGTGGTGGAGCAGGACGGGGTGCTGCTCGGGTACGCGCGGGTGGCCGGCGAGCCGCCGGTCGGTGAGCTCGCCGGGCTGTTCGTCGACCCGGCCGCGATCGGGCACGGCGTCGGCGGTCTGCTGCTGCGGCACGCGGTCCGGATCGCGGCCGGGCTCGGGATGACGGCGCTGGAGATCGAGTCGGACCCGAACGCCGAGCCGTTCTACCGGCACGCCGGCGCCGTGCGCACCGGCGAGTCGGCCAGCACCGTCGACCCGACCCGGCTCCTCCCCCGCCTCGAACTGGCCGTCCCCGCCTAGCCCGCCGGCCCAGACCGCCGGCGCAGCGCACCGGCCCAGACCGCCGGCCTAGACCGCCGGCCCAGACCGCCGGCCCAGCCCGGGCGGCAGGACGCGGGCACCCGTCCGGGCCACCCGCCCGTCCCCCGAGTGGACGGGCCGGCGATCCCCCTCGATGAGGGATTCCACTCCGGTGCCGTCGTGTCGGACCCTGTACTCGACCTGCACCCGGCGCCCGCACCCGGCGCCGGATCCGCCCCGACCATCCGGTTCGATGCTCCAGCAGCCCTGCCGCCCTGACCCGCCGAAGGATCGAGTGATGACCCCGCGCTCCGCAGCCCTCGCCGCCCTGCTCGTCACGGCCGGCATCGCGCTCGCCGGTTGCGGCAGCGACCAGACCGCCACCGACGCCCCGAAGACGCCCACCATCAACACGGCCGGCGGCGCGCTCAACGGGCGCCCCGACGCCAGCTCGCCCGGCGGCAACCGGGTCGCCAACCCGCCCAACGGGGCCAACGTGAAGAACGGCAAGATCCCGGACGGGTTCCCGCTGCCGCCCGGCACCACGATCGGCCGGGTGGCCGTGCGCGCCACCGACATCACGGCGCCGTTGCTCGTGTCCGACGGCGACGAGGCCACGTCGTTCTGGCGGAAGCAGCTCCCCGTGGCCGGCTACACGGTAGGCACCGTGACCGTGCACGACGCGCTCGGCTCGATCCCGTTCACCGGCAACGGCTGCGTGACCGGCAGCCAGCTCGGCGTCAGCGGCGAGCACGTCCAGTTCCGCTGCCAGCGGAGTTAGGGGCCCCCGGCACACCCCGTGACACTCGCCCTGCCGCGGGTGGTTGCGGTGCGGTTGGATCGGCCGACCGCAGCGTCGAAGGGACCGCCGATGACCTCGCGTACCGCCGCCACCGGGGTGCTCGCCGCCGCCGTGCTCGCCGCCGCCGTGCTCGCCGCCGCCGTGTTCGCGCTCGCCGGCTGCGGCAGCGCCGGCGGGACGGCCGCCCCGGCGTCGCCCACCGCCGCGGCCACGCCGGCCCCGGCCGGCACCAGCCCGAGCGCGGCGGCCGGCGCGCGGAGCAGCACACCGGCCCCGGTCGCCGGCGAGCCGGGGGTGTTGCCGGCCGGCTTCCCGGTGCCGCCCGGCACCAGGGTCAGCGCGGTCTCGGTGACGGGCGGCCAGATCAGCGCGACGCTCCGGGTCAGCGACGGCAAGACCGTATACGACTTCTGGCGGTCCAGACTGCCGGCGGCCGGCTTCCGGGTCATCCGGGCGCAGCTGGTCGGTGGCATCGGCGAGATCGCGTTCAGCGGCCGCGACTGCGCCGGCCCGAGCGAGCTCGGCATCAACGACGACTCGGTCACCCTGGAGTGCAAGCCCGGCTGAGCCGCGCCAAGAGCCGATCAGCGCTCAGAGCCGCACGACCAGGTCCGCGGCGTCCCGGCACCCCTCGACCAGCCGGGTGTTCGGCTCGTCCACGGCGGCCACCCACGCCCTCGCCTCAGCCGGGCTCTTGCCGAACTCGACGTGCCGGGCGAGCAGCCGCTCCAGCCGGACGCCGGCGTCGGCCTGGACGTACCAGACCTCGCTGAGCGCGGCCCGCACCTGCGGCCACGGCGGCCGGTCGAGCAGCAGGTAGTTCCCCTCGGTGACGACCAGCCGGACCTCGGGACCGACCGGGATGCTGCCGGCGATCGGCTGCTCCAGCGTCCGCTCGAAGCCCGGCGCCCACACCGGGTGGTCGGTCTCGGTCGCGAGCCGGCGCAGCAGGGCGAGGTAGCCCCAGCCGTCGAAGGTCTCCGGCGCCCCCTTCCGGTCCCGCAACCCGAGCCGGTCGAGCGCGGCGTCGGCGAGGTGGAAGCCGTCCATCGGTACCCATGCGGCCGCCGGCCCCAGCGCGGTGACCAGCCGCTCCGCCAGCGTCGACTTCCCCGCCCCCGGTGGCCCGGCGATGCCGATCAGGGCCCGCCCGGGCCGGGCCAGCGCCCGTCGTACCAGCACGTCGAGATCGACCACCACGCCATGATCGAGCACGCCGCGCCGCGCGGGTCAGCGGTACATGCGAGGGCCGGGTCCGCCGCCCCAGCCGCGCCGGCGTCCGGCGCCGACCCAGATCAGCAGGAACAGCAGCGGCACCACCGGGAAGTGCACCAGCAGGCTCACCCCGAGGAAGATCGCGACCACCATCAGCACCGGGATCACCGGCGCTCCGGTCCGGCGCCGGGGGCGGTCGCGGGCCTCCCGGCCGGCCTGCCACCCCGGCGCCGACGCCGTCGCCTGGTGCCCGGCCGGGGGGAACGGCACCGGCTCCGGCAGGTCGCCGAACAGGCCCTGCAGGTCGACCCGTGTCCTCGCCGCGTACGCGGTCTGGATGCGGGTGTCGTACTCGTCCTGGTCGAGACGGCCGGCGGCGTAGTGCTCGCCGAGCGCGGTGACCGCCTGCTGCCGCTCGGCGTCGCCGACCCGGAGCAGGTCCGCGGGCAGGGGCTGCGGCGAGCGGGGTTCCGGCGGTCGGGGGTCCGGCAGTGCGTCGGTCATCTGGAGCTCCGGGACGGCGAGGCGGTCTGGTCACCTGGTCCAACGACCCGATCATCCATGCTGTGCCCGACCTGTATACCGCGTCGGCGGTATTCGTCCTTACGGCGGCCGCCGGTGGGCCGTCCGGCGGCTACGGCGCCTGGCAGTAGAGGAAGATCTGCCGCTCCGCCGGCAGCTCCGCCGACGCCGGCTCGAACTCCTCCACGTCGACCTCGAGCACGTGCAGCCCGTCGGCCCGCACCGCCGCCTCGAGGTCGGCCCGCGGGTATGCGGTGACGAACACGTCCTGGCCCAGGAACCGGATCGGCGCGTAGTCGACGTCGCCCTCGACCATGCCGATCGTGACCAGCCCGCCCGGCCGGAGCACCGACCGGACCCGGCGCAGCACCTTCGGGATGTCGTCCCGGCGCAGCATCAGCAACGAGAAGAACGCGCACGCCCCGTCGAACCGGCCGAGGGAGTCGTCCAGCTGCATCACGTCCATCGCCACGAACCGGCCGGTCGGCACGTTGCGCCGGGCCAGCGCCAGCATCTCGGTCGACACGTCGATGCCGACGACCTCGATGCCGCTCTCGGCGAGCATGCCCGCGCTGGGCACCCCGCTGCCGCAGCCGAGGTCGAGCACCCTGGCCCCGGACGGGAGCCGGTCGATCATCCACTGGGTGGCGATGATCTGGCCCGACTTGTGCGGGAAGACGTCGTCGTACCGCTCCCCGATCGCGTCGAAGGCCGCCGCCTGGCGGCGCGTCTCGGACGAGAACACGTCGTCTGGGCTCCTTCCACCCGCGCTGTCGGCCCGGATGATCATGTCAGGCGAAGTGCCGTGACCACCAGTCGAGTATGGCGTCGAACCGCGCCACGCGGTGGCTCGGCAGCCCGGATCGGCTCAGCTCGTGCCCCTCCCCGGGGAACAGCAGCAGCTCGGTGTCGACGCCGCGCAGCTTGAGCGCCACGTACAGTCGCTGGGCCTGCTCGACCGGGCAGCGCCAGTCCTGCTCCGAGTGGATGATCAGGATCGGCAGGTCGATCTTGTCCACGTACGCGAGCGGGCTCTGCGCGGCCGAGGCGGCCGGGTCGGCGCCGGTGTACTGCTCGGCGAAGACGAAGCCGATGTCGCTGGACCCGCTGAACGAGTCCCACGAGGTGACCGCCCGCTCCACGATCGCGGCCCGGAACCGCTCCCCCGCGTGCGAGGCCAGCCAGCCGGTCATGAACCCGCCGTACGAGCCGCCCATCACCCCGACCCGGGACCGGTCGGTGCCGTCGGTGGCCAGCGCGGCGTCGAGCAGCGCCAGCAGGTCGTCGGCGTCGACGGTGCCGAGCCGGTGCTTGATCGCCCGGGCGTGGTCCTCGCCGTAGCCGGCGGCGCCGCGCGGGTTGCCGAGCACCACGACGTATCCCGCGCCGGCGTAGACCTGGGCCTCGTCGAACAGCGTGTAGCCGTACTGGGCATGCGGGCCGCCGTGGATGGCCAGCAGCACCGGCCGCGGTCCGGCGTACCGGTCCGGGTCGGGGCGCACCAGCCAGCCGTGCACCGGGAAGCCGTCCGGTGCGGTCGCGGTCAGCTCCTGCATCGGGCGCGGCGGCGCGCCCGCCGTCAACCCGGCGCCGAAGTCGGTCAGCGGCTCGTCCCGGCCGACCAGGAAGACCTCGCCGGCGTTG
Organism: uncultured Actinomycetota bacterium; assembly: GCA_963728945.1. GTDB lineage: Bacteria > Actinomycetota > Actinomycetes > Mycobacteriales > CADCTP01 > CADCTP01. Next base: position 1,232,264 of record CAVSMA010000002.1, read on the forward strand.
ACCGCGTCCGACGCGGTGACCGCGATCCGCCCGGCCGCGGCCGCCGCGCCCAGCACGGTACGGGCGCCGCCGAACACGACTTCCGGCTCGCCGCCGGTCGCCGGGACGCGGACCAGCTCCTGGCTGCCGCGGCGGCGGGTCGCGGCCAGCACGCCGTCACCGTCCACGATCAGCCGGTCGCCGATCGGGATCAGGTCGGTGTCCGGCGCCGTGAGCCGGGTGGGCCCGGCCGAGCCGTCGGCCGGCACCGACCACAGCACGCCGTTGCGGCCGACGAAGTCCGCCGCGTCCGCGCCCAGATCGGAGGCGGCCAGGTAGAAGACCGTGCCGCCGTCGGTGGACGCGGCCGGGACGGCGGCGTCCTGACCACCGGGGGTCAGCCGGCGCAGGTCGGAACCGTCGGCGGCACACGAATACACGTCGGAGTGCAAGTAGGTGTTCCACGGTGTGTCGCGGTCGGTCACGAACAGCAGGTCGCCCGTCGGCGTCCAGCTGACCTGGTCATATTCGTGATCGTCGGTGGTGACCTGCACCGGCGCCGGCTCGTCCGCGAAGGGATCGAGCACGAACACGTGCGAGTGCCGGTCGAGCAGGAAGCCGGTGTCGTCGCGGCGGAAGTGCAGCGTGGTGATCCGGCGCGGCGGCTCCTTCTCCGGGCCGCGGTCGTCCTCGGTGCCGTAGCGGCCCTGCTCCGGGACCCGGGCCGGGTAGGCCAGCCGGGTCGAGTCGGGGCTCCACCGCGGCGCGCCGGCACCCAGCGGGTGCTGCTCGTCGGTGGTGACCGGCCGGGCGTCGCCGACGTCCGCGGGCAGCAGGTGCAGCTGCGGCTTGCCACCCTCCGGCGCGCGCAGGAACGCGATCCACCGCCCGTCCGGCGACCAGGCCGGCGCGAGGTCACGTGGGCCCTCGGTGAGCGGCCGCGGCGGCGTGGCGCCGGTGGTGTCCACCAGCCACAGCCGCGAGCGATACTCGTCGGCATCGAGGTCGGGACGGCTCACGGCGACGACCGCGCGGGTCCCGTCCGGGGAGAGGGTGGGCTGGCCGGGCAACCGGAGCAGCGCGAGATCGGCAGGCTTCACGCCGCCGACGCTAGCAACCCGCGGCTATCCGTCGATGTCGACGTAATGTTCCACCTGCGGTGGCCGGGCGAAGTGCGGGCCGATCGCCGCCCGCCAGCGGGCGAACCGGTCGCTGGCCCGGAAGTTGCCCTCGTGCGCCTCGACCGAGTCCCACTCCACCAGCAGGACGAACCGGCTCGGCGACTCGACGCCGCGGGTCAGCCGCACCGACCGGCAGCCCTCGGTCTCCGCGACCTCGTGCCTGACCTTGCGGTACGCGTCGGCGAACGCCTCCTCCGACCCGGGCGTGATCTCCAGCACCGCGATCTCCGTCAGCACGGGAGGAGTCAACCATGGTGAGATCTCCGTCGTGCGCACCCTCTTCGCGAACGGTCAGGTCTTCGACGGCACCGGGTCGCCACCCGCCGACGCGGACGTCGTGGTGGAGGACGGCCGGATCGTCGACGTCGGCCCCGGCCTGGACGGCGACGAGTCGGTCGACTGCGCCGGCGCGACGGTGCTGCCCGGGTTCGTCGACTGCCACGTGCACCTGCTCTTCAGTGGGGTGAACCCGCTGAAGACGCTGCAGACCCCGTTCTCGTACCCGTACTTCGAGGCGGTCCGGAACCTGCGGGCCACGCTCGACCTCGGCATCACGACGGTCCGGGACGCCGGCGGGTCGGACCTCGGAGTCAAGCAGGCGGTGGCGACCGGGCTGATCCCCGGACCGAGGGTGCACATCGCGGTGAGCATGCTCAGCCAGACCGGCGGGCACGGCGACGGGTGGCACCCGTCCGGCTGCTCGGTCCCGCTCCTGCAGCCGCACCCCGGCCGGCCGCACACGGTCGTCGACGGGCCGGAGCAGATCCGCAAGACGGTCCGGGAGCTGATCCGCGCCGGAGCGGACGTGATCAAGGTCGCCACCAGCGGCGGCGTGCTGTCCGCGCGGGACGACCCGCGGCACGGGCACTTCCGCGACGAGGAGGTGGCGATGATGGTGCACGAGGCCCAGGCCGCCGGGATCTCCGTCATGGCGCACGCTCAGGCGACCGAGGGCATCAAGACCGCGGTACGCAACGGCGTCCGGTCCATCGAGCACGGCATCTACCTCGACGACGAGGCGATCGAGATGATGCTCGACTGGGGCACCTGGCTGGTGCCGACGCTGGCGGCGCCGCGGGCGGTGCTCGAGCAGGCCGACGCCGGCGTGCCGTACCCGGACGCCGTGCTGGCGAAGGCGCGGATGGTGCTCGAGGAGCACACCGAGTCGGTGCGGCGGGCGATCGCGGCCGGAGTGACGGTGGCGATGGGGACCGACTCCGGCGTCGGGCCGCACGGGCGCAACCTGGCCGAGCTGCAACTGCTGGTCGACTGCGGGATGACGCCGGAGCAGGCACTGCACGCGGCGACCCAGTCGGCCTGCGAGCTGCTCGACGTGGCGGACGACCGCGGCACGATCGCGTCCGGCCAGCGCGCCGACCTCGTCGTGGTCGACGGCGACGCGCGTGACCTGCACACCCTGCCCACCCGCATCCGCGCCGTCTACCAGGACGGCACCCAGGTCGCCCCGATCACCTGCTCCTAGTCTTGGTGAGGTGGGCGCGGACATCTGGGCAGGTCTGGCGGATCAGTTCGTCGACGGGGCCTACGCCTCGGTGAAGGGTTTCGTGCGCACGTACGTGCTGCACAACCAGCTGCTGGAGCACCTGCCGCCGGCTCCGGCGCCGGTGCTCGACGTCGGCGGCGGCGCCGGCCACCAGTCGTTCCCGCTGGCCCAGGCCGGCTACGAGGTGACGTTGCTCGACCCGTCGGCGGCGATGCTGGACCGGGCGCGCCAGCGGCTGGAACGGCTGCCGGCGCCGGCCCGGCGGCGGGTGACGCTGCTGCAGGCGGACGGCGAGCGGGCCGAGGAGGCGGTCGGCGGCAGCCGGTTCGCCGCCGTGCTGTGCCACGGCGTGCTCGGATACCTGGACCGGCCGGAGCCGATGGTCGACCAGCTGTGCCGGTGCGTCGACGCCGGCGGGGTGGTCTCGATCATGACGGGCAACGCCAAGGCCGGGGCGGTACGCCCGGCGCTGGAGCGGCGGTGGGCGGACGCGCTCGCGTCGTTCGACGCCAGGACCGAGATCGGGGTGCTCGGCGTGCAGGGCCGGGCCGACACGGTCGAGGAGCTCAGCGACCTCCTGCAGAGCCGCGGTGTCGAGCCGGTGCGCTGGTATGGAGTGTGGTTGTTCGTCGACTGGCTCGAGTTCAGCGGTGTCGAGCTCGACCCCGGCGACTCGGAGCAGGTCGCGGCGACCGCCGCGGTCGAGCTCGAAGCCGCTCGCCGAGACCCGTACCGCCAACTCAGCCGCGTCTTCCATCTCCTGGGGCGAAAACCCCCCAGCTGACCCCGAACGCACGCCCGCCGGACCGTCCGACGGGAGCGGGTCCGCGGAAAGGCGGCGGCGGAGACGAGGACGGCGCGCCCGCTCGGCGCCGGTGGTCATGGCCCGCCCGGGCGCCGGCGGACCGGTCAGGACCGGCGCCGTCCGGGGGCTACGCGGATCTGTCCGACCGGGCGGCCGGACCGTCCCCCCGTGGGCCGGGGGCGCCTCGGTCGCCGGCCGACGGGGCGGGAACGACAGGGGCGGGTTCGGCGGGGTGGGGAACGGGAGTGACGCGCGCCGGGGGCGGGCGGGGTGCGGACACCTGGCGGGCGGCGGAGGGATCTCGGCGGACCTTCAGCAGGCTGAGTGCGGTGGTGACGCCGAGGACGACGACGATGACCGCGAGCGAGGCGATGATGCCGATCTCCGGCGCCCAGGTGACCCCCTCGCCGTGCAGCGCCTCCAGAATCAGCTTCACTCCGATGAACGCGAGGATCACCGCCAGCCCGATGTCCAGGTAGACCAGCCGGTTCAGCAGCCCGCCGAGCAGGAAGTAGAGCTGCCGCAACCCCATCAGCGCGAACGCGTTCGACGTGAAGACCAGGAACGGCTCCTTGGTCAACCCGAAGATCGCCGGGATGGAGTCGAGCGCGAACAGGATGTCGGTGGTCCCGATCGCCAGCATCACGACGAGCATCGGCGTCACGTACCGCTTGCCGTCGATCCGGGTGAACACCGCGGCGCCGTGATAACGGTCGGTCACCGGAAGGAACCGGCGGATCAGCCGCAGCGCCGCGTTCTCCCGGAACTCCGCCTCCTCGTCGCCCTCCCGCCGGAACGCCAGCCGCCACCCCGTGTAGAGCAGGAACGCTCCGAAGAGGTAGAAAACCCACTCGAACTGTTCGATCACCGCCGCCCCGGCCGCGATGAACAGACCGCGCAGCACGAGCGCGGCGAGAATCCCGAACAGCAGCACCTTGTGCTGGTAGATCGCCGGCACCCCGAACGTCGTCATGATGATCACGAAGACGAACAGGTTGTCGACCGAGAGGCTGTACTCGGTGATGTACCCGGCGAAGAACTCCCCCGCGTACTGGCCGCCGAAGAACATCAGGATCCCGAGCCCGAACAGGATCGCGCAGCTCACGTAGAAGGCGACCCACTTCGCCGCCTCAGCGACCCGGATCGCGTGCGGGTTGTGGTCGACGATGAACAGGTCGGCCGCCAGCAGGACGAGGATCCCGGCGATGGTGGCGAACCAGAGCCACACGGGGACGTTCACAGGCCTCCTCCGGACGGACACGACAAGGTCCAGTCCGGAGGTCTCTCCCGCCGCTGGTCGCGACCGGCGGCACCGGGTCGGACCGACCGTGATGACGATGCCGCCGCGTAGGGATACTCCCCTCCGACTTCGTGCATTATCCCGCCATCACCGCCGCCAGGCCAGCCGCCCTTGATCACCTCCCCCGTACGGCCCCACGTGACTACCGTCCGCACATGGCTGGGAGGGCGGTGGGCTACTTGACGCCGGCCGCGTCCATGCCGCGCAGCTCCTTCTTCAGCTCGCCGATCTCGTCCCGCAGCCGCGCCGCCAGCTCGAACTGCAGCTCCCGGGCCGCGGCCAGCATCTGGTCGTTGAGCTGCTGGATGAGGTCGGCCAGCTCGGCCCGCGGCATCCCGGCGAGGTCCTTGGCGTGCGCCCCGGCGCCGCTGCTCCGACCGCCCCGGGCCGGCCGCGACGACAGCCCCGGCACCGGCGCCTTGCCGCGGGACTGCTGCCGCCCGGACCCGCCGACCAGCTCGTGCTCGGTCTCCTCGGCGTCCCGGTAGATCCCGTCGAGGATGTCGACGATCCGCTTCCGCAGCGGCTGCGGGTCGACACCGCGCTCGGCGTTGTAGGCGATCTGCTTCAGCCGCCGCCGGTTGGTCTCGTCGATCGCCTTCGCCATGGACGGGGTGATCTTGTCCGCGTACATGTGGACCTGGCCCGAGACGTTGCGCGCGGCCCGGCCGATGGTCTGGATCAGCGACGTGCCGGAGCGCAGGAAGCCCTCCTTGTCGGCGTCGAGGATCGACACCAGCGACACCTCGGGCAGGTCGAGACCCTCCCGCAGCAGGTTGATGCCGACCAGCACGTCGAACTCGCCCTGCCGCAGCTCGCGCAGCAGCTCCACCCGGCGCAGCGTGTCGACCTCGGAGTGCAGGTAGCGCACCCGGACGCCGAGCTCGAGCAGGTAGTCGGTGAGGTCCTCGGCCATCTTCTTGGTCAGCGTGGTGACCAGGACCCGTTCGTCCCGCTCGGCCCGCGCGCGGATCTCGTGCACCAAGTCGTCGATCTGGCCCTTCGTCGGCTTGACCACGACCTCGGGATCGACCAGGCCGGTCGGCCGGATCACCTGCTCGACGAACTCACCGCCGGTGCGGCCGAGCTCATACGGTCCCGGGGTGGCCGAGAGATAGACGGTCTGGCCGATCCGCTCGGCGAACTCCTCCCACTTCAGCGGCCGGTTGTCCATCGCCGACGGCAGCCGGAAGCCGTGCTCGACGAGCATCCGCTTGCGGGACATGTCGCCCTCGTACATCCCGCCGATCTGCGGGACGGTGTTGTGCGACTCGTCGATGACCAGGAGGAAGTCTTCCGGGAAGTAGTCGAGCAGGGTGAACGACGGCTCGCCGGCGGACCGGCCGTCGATGTGCCGGGAGTAGTTCTCGATGCCGGAACAGAAGCCGACCTGCCGCATCATCTCGATGTCGTACGTCGTGCGCATCCGCAGCCGCTGCGCCTCCAGCAGCTTGCCCTGCTTCTCCAGCTCGGCCAGCCGCTCGGCCAGCTCCTGCTCGATCCGCTCGATCGCCCGCTCCATCCGCTCCGGGCCGGCGACGTAATGCGAGGCCGGGAACACGAAGACCTCGGTGACCTCCCGGATCACCTCACCGGTCAGCGGGTGGAGGTAGTAGAGCCGCTCGATCTCGTCGCCGAACATCTCCACCCGGACGGCGAGCTCCTCGTAGACCGGGAAGATCTCGATCGTGTCGCCGCGGACCCGGAACGTGCCGCGGGTGAAGGACAGGTCGTTGCGGGTGTATTGCTCGGTGACGAGGTTGCGCAGGATCAGGTCGCGCTCGATCTCCTGGCCCACCAGCAGCCGGACGCAGCGGTCGACGTATTCCTGCGGGGTGCCGAGGCCGTAGATGCAGGAGACGGTGGCGACCACGACCACGTCCCGCCGGGTGAGCAGCGACATCGTCGCCGAGTGGCGCAGCCGCTCGACCTCCTCGTTGATCGAGGAGTCCTTCTCGATGTACGTGTCCGTCTGCGGCACGTACGCCTCGGGCTGGTAGTAGTCGTAGTAGGAGACGAAGTATTCGACCGCGTTGTGCGGCAGCAGCTCACGGAACTCGTTGGCCAGCTGCGCGGCCAGCGTCTTGTTCGGCGCCATCACCAGCGTCGGGCGCTGCATCCGCTCGATGAGCCAGGCCGTCGTCGCCGACTTGCCGGTGCCGGTGGCGCCGAGCAGCACGGAGTCGCGCGCGCCGGACCTGATCCGCTGCTCCAGCGCGTCGATCGCCGCCGGCTGGTCGCCCGAGGGCTCGAACTCGCTGACGACCTTGAAGGTGCCCTCGGTCGGGACGATGTCGGTGATGGCGCGCATAGCTTGAGGTTAAGGATCCCGACCGACAGTTTCTTCCCACTCGGGGGGCTCCGCCCCCCGAGGACCCCCCGGAAGGACGCCACCCCAGGCGGCCCCGCCCCCCGAGGACCCCCCGGAAGGACGCCACCCCAGGCGGCCCCGCCCCCCGAAGACCCCCCGGAAGGACGCCACTCGGGGATCGGGGACGGACCGGGGTTGTCGGGTGGAGGTCCGGGGTGGTCAGAGCCAGCCGTTGGCTTCGGCGGCGCGGAGGGCCTCCACCCGGTTGCGGGTGTTGGTCTTGGTGATCGCCGCGGACAGGTAGTTGCGGACGGTGCCCTCGGACAGGAACAGCCGGCCGGCGATGTCGGCGACCGTGGCGCCGTCGCGGGCGGCCACGAGGACGTCCCGTTCCCGGGCGGTCAGCGGGCTCGACCCGCCGGCGAGCGTGGCGGCGGCCAGCGTCGGGTCGACCACCCGCAGCCCGGCGGCGACCCGGCGGACCGCCTCGGCCAGCTCGTCGGCCGGCGCGTCCTTGACCACGAAACCGAGCGCGCCGGCCTCCATCGCCCGGCGCAGGTAACCCGGCCGCCCGAAGGTGGTGAGGATCGCGACCTTGACCGAGGGCACCTCGGCCCGCAGCGCGGCGGCGGCGGCGATGCCGTCCAGGCCGGGCATCTCCACGTCGAGCAGGGCCACGTCGGGCTTGCTCTCCCGGGCGGCGGCGACCACCTCGTCGCCGCGGCCGACCTCGGCGACCACCTCGAGATCCGGCTCCAGGGACAGCAGCGCGGCCAGCGCGCCCCGGACGAGGCTCTGGTCGTCGGCGAGCAGCACCCGGATCACGCCGTCCCCCGCGGCGCCCTGCTGGCCCGTGACCGGGCGGACGGAGCCGCCGGAGCCGGCGCGCCCGCGGCGCCGGTCGCCGGGTGTTGGTCGGCCGGGATCCCGGTGAACCCGGCCGACGGAGCCGGGGCGGCCGTCCAGCCGGGGGTCTCGGCCGTGGGGGTCGAAGACCCGGGTGAGGCGGCGGCGGGGCGCAGCCCGGGTCTGGTCGGGACGGGCGGGGCCTCAGCGGGGACGGTCAGGGCGAGGCGGTAGCCACCGCCGGGGATCGGACCGGCGGACAGCTGACCGCCGGCCGCGGCGGCCCGCTCGGCCAGCCCGGCCAGCCCGCTGCCGGGCGCCCGCACCGCCCCGCCGCGCCCGTTGTCGACGACCTCGACCGTGGTCGGCGTGACCCGGATCGTGACCCGCGAGGCCTGCGAGTGCCGGACCACGTTGGTCACGCCCTCCCGGACCACCCAGCCGAACAGCTCCCGCCGCCCGGCCGGCACCTCGTCGACCGCACCGGGCAGGGCGGCGGCGATGCCGGCCGCGCCGAGCACCTCCCGCGCCGTGGCCAGCTCCACCGCGAGCGAGACCTCGCGATAGCCGGCCACCGCCGCCCGCACGTCGGCCAGCACCTGCCGGGTCAGCCGCTCCACCTCGCCGATCTCGGCCGCGGCCTTGACGTCGTCCTGGCCGACCAGCCGGCCGGCCAGCTGCGCCTTGACCGAGGCCGCGGTGAGCGAGTGGCCGAGCAGGTCGTGCAGGTCCCGGGCGATCCGCATCCGCTCCCGCTCGGCGGCGAGCCGGGACACCTCCTGCTGGGCCGCCCGCAGCTCCCAGGTCCGCCGGATCAGCGCCTGGAACCCGAACGCGGCCAGCGAGCCGAGCGCGACCGACCCCGCCACCGCCCAGGTGTCGCTTCCGGCCCAGGACGGCACGATCCGGGACGACAGCCCGACCAGCAGGGTGCCGGCCGCCGCGATCGGGACCCCGACCCGGAACTGCTGGAGCACGACGACGGCGACCGTCACGTAGACGACCGTGCCCAGCGAGTCCGGCCCGACCAGGGCGGCAAGGGCCAGCGACAGCGCCGCGAGCAGTGCCGGCGCGGCCCACCGCAGCCACGGCCGGGCACCGGTCAGCGCCCGGGCGACCAGGTCGACGTAGACGTAGCAGAAGGCGACCAGCAGGCCCAGCCGCAGCACCCGGTCGACCCCGCTGTGCTCGGTCCAGGCGCTGGCGAAGCCCGGCAGCAGGTAGAGCAGCCAGATGCCGGCGAAGAACCGCCAGCGCCCCCGTCCGTTCAGCCGGCGGCCGATGGGGCCCAGCGCGATGCCGGCACCCGGCCGGAAGCCGAAGCCCCAGCCGGGATCCGAGCCCGCTCGCGTCGCCACGGTGTCGAACCTAGGCTCGCGCGGTGTCCCGCCGGTAGGCGCGGGCCCCGAGGACCGCGAACACCGCGGTCCAGATCGCCAGCACCGCCACCCCGTGCCAGCCGATCCAGGAGCCGGCCAGCGGCTCCCGCCCGGCCTGGGCCAGCCAGTACGACGGCAGGGCCTTGGCCACGCCCTGCATCGCCGAGGGCAGCTGGTCGATCGGGAACCAGACCCCGCCGAGGATGCCGAGCGCGGTGAACAGCGCGCCGGACAGCGGACCGAGCACGTCGACGGTCAGCCGGTGGCCGAGCCAGATGCCCAGCGCCACGAACGGCGCCAGCGCGAGCAGGCTCCAGCCGGCGGCCTCGGCCCACCGGGCGGCCGGCAGCCGGACGCCCTCGACGATCGCGCCGACCGCGTAGACCAGGGCGAGCGCGGGGACGGCGACGGCGAGCGCGGTGATCGCCTTGGAGGCGACGTACATCCGGCCGGGCATCGGGGTCAGCCGCAGCTGCCTGGTCCAGCCGGCCTGCCGCTCGCCGGCGATCCGGCCGCCGATGGAGACCGCGGCGCCCATCGCGCCGAAGACCGACATGCTGACCATCAGCCAGGCCTTGGCGGCGATGCCGTCCTGGGCCCCGCTCCCGTACAGGGAGGAGAAGAGCAGGAACAGGCCGACCGGCATGCCGATGACGAAGATGAAGTAGCGCGGGGCGCGCAGCGTGCGGCGCACCTCGGTGCGCAGGTAGGTGGCGTTCATGCCGACACTCCAGTGGCGGGAGAGGTGAGCGCGACGAAGGCGTCCTCGAGGTCGGCGCCGCCGACCTCGATGTCGCGGGCGTCCGGGTGGCCGGCCAGCAGCGCGCGCAGGGCCAGGTCGGAGTCGGTGCAGGTGAGCCGGACCGCGTCGCCGTGCCGCTCGACCGCGCCGACACCGGGCAGGGCGGCCAGCACGCCGTCCGGCACGCCCGGCAGGGTGGCACGGATCGTCCGGCCGCCGACGACGGCCTTGATCGCGGTCGCGGGACCGTCGGCGACGACCCGGCCCTCGGCCATCAGCACGATCCGGTCGGCGTACTCGTCGGCCTCGTCGAGGTAGTGGGTGGCGAACAGGACGGTACGGCCGGCGGCGGCCAGTTGCCGCATCGACGCCCAGAACCGGCGCCGGGTCTCCACGTCCATCGCCGCCGTCGGCTCGTCCAGCACGAGCAGCTCCGGGTCCGGCACCAGCGCGAGCGCGAACCGGACCCGCTGGGTCTGGCCGCCGGACAGCTTGGTGGTGCGCCGGTCGGCCAGCTCGGTGAGGTCGGCGCGCTCCAGCACCTCGTCGACCGGCATCGGCGCCGGGTAGAGCGAGGCGGCCAGCACGAGCAGCTCCCGCACGGTCACCTCGGAGATCAGGCCGCCGCTCTGCAACATCGCGCCGACCAGGCCGGCCCGCACGGCCTCCGCGGGCGTGCGACCGAAGACCGTGACCGCGCCGGCGTCCGGGCGGGCCAGGCCGAGCAGCATGTCGATCGTGGTGGACTTGCCGGCGCCGTTCGGGCCGAGCAGGGCGACGGTCTCGCCCGCGACGATGTCGAGGTCGATCCCGGCCACGGCCCGGACCGGGCCGTAGGACTTGGTGAGGCCGCGGAGGCTCAGTCCCGCGGCGAGCGTGATCTCAGGCATGCGTTCACTGTCGTCACCGCGGCGTCCGCTCCACAGTTCCGTCCGTCCGGACTCCGCCATGACACGTGTCAGGTCCGGCCCGGTCCCGGCTCACTGCCGCAGCGCATACTCCAGCGCCACACCGCAGGTCATCGCCGCGGCCAGCAGCAGCGCCCACCAGCCGGCCCGGGACCGCCGGTCGGACAGCGCGACCAGGACGGACAGCCCGATCGCCTCGTTGGCCGCGCGGAGGAACTGCACGTCGCTGGTCCAGCCGGCGACCGCCAGAGCCATCAGGACGGACAGCGCCCAGGCGACCGCCTCGCCGCCGGTCGTGCCGGCCCGGCGGGTGGCCAGGGCCACGGCCGCGTAGCCGAACAGCGCCAGCACGCCGACCCGCTCGGCGGTCACCACCGCAGTCAGCACGGGCGGACCGGGCACGCCGGCGGCCAGCGTGTCGAGCACCCGGAGCACCGGCTGGCCGGCGAAGCTGGTCGCGCCCCCGGAGCGCACCGGCAGCACGCCCCAGGCCCGCAGCAGCACCAGCTGCCAGGCCACCGCGGTCACCGCCGGCACCGCGAGCCACGCGAGCGCGCGCCGGTTCCCGCGCGGGTCGCGGGACAGCAGCCGCCACAGCTTCGCCGCGGCCAGCCCGGCGACCACGACCAGGGACGTCTCCCGGGCCAGCACCGCGACCGTCAGCACCGCCGCGGTCGCCGGCCAGCGCTGCTGCCGGGCGTACCAGAGGCCGGCGAGCACCGCCGCCCACGCCACCGGCTCGGTGAGGTCGCGGCCGAGCGAGATCGGCATCCCGGCCGGCACCGCGAGCACCAGCCCCGTCAGCGGGTGCCGGCCCATCGCGACGGCCAGCCGGACGGCGAACGCCGCGGCCACCGTCAGCGCGGCGACGTTGACCAGCAGCAGCGCCAGCACGGTCGAGACCCCGGGCAGCAGGCCGACCGCCCAGGCCAGCGCCGGGGTGGCGATCCGCTGCTGCCGGTATGCCGGGTTGTCCAGCGTGATCCCGTAGTCCGTCCGCTGCTGGGTCCACGGCTCCAGCGCGAGCCGGTAGACGAACTGGCCGTCGTAGCCCCCGCTCTCGTGGGTGACCGGCAACCGGTCCGGGGTCAGCGCCGGGTCGACGAACCGGTCGCCGGCGACGGTGAACCCGGCGACCGAGGTGGCCAGCACGAGCCGGACGAGCACGAACCCGACGACCAGTGCGAGCGCGACCAGGACCACCTGGCGGGACGACACCGCCGGGCGCGGCGGCGAGATCAGCGGACCGGACACCCGCGGCAGCCTAGACAGGCGCCGGCGGCCGTACGAAGCGTGGTGCGTTAGGTTCGAGCTTCCGGGGAAGGACGCGGAGTCGGGATCGGAGGGGGCGGATGCAGGTGTGGCCCGGGTCGTCTTACCCCCTGGGCGCGACGTACGACGGGATGGGCACCAACTTCTCGCTGTTCTCCGAGATCGCCGAGCGGGTCGAGCTCTGCCTGTTCGACGACGCCGGCCGGGAGACCGCGATCACCCTGCCGGAGGTGGACGGCTTCGTCTGGCACGGCTACCTGCCCAACATCGGCCCCGGCCAGCGGTACGGCTACCGCGTGCACGGCCCGTACGACCCCGGCAGCGGGCTGCGCTGCAACCCGCACAAGCTGCTGCTCGACCCGTACGCGAAGGCCGTCGACGGCAAGGTGGACTGGCACCCGTCGCTGTTCTCGTACGAGTTCGACCGCCCGGACCGGCGCAACGAGGACGACTCGGCGCCGTTCCTGCCCAAGGCGGTCGTCATCAACCCGTACTTCAACTGGGGCACCGACCGGCCGCCGGCCCGGCCGTACAACGAGACGGTCATCTACGAGGCGCACGTCAAGGGCCTGACGTTCCTCAACAGGAACATCCCGCTGGAGATGCGCGGGACGTACGCGGGGCTGTCCCACCCGGCGATGATCGAGCACTTCCTGAAGCTCGGGGTCACCGCGGTCGAGCTGATGCCGGTGCACCAGTTCATCCACGACCACTCGCTGCGCCAGCGCGGGCTGCGCAACTACTGGGGCTACAACACGATCGGGTTCCTGGCCCCGGACGCGGCGTACTCGTCCTCGGGTACGAGCGGCCAGCAGGTGCAGGAGTTCAAGGGGATGGTCCGGGACCTGCACGAGGCCGGAATCGAGGTGATCCTCGACGTGGTCTACAACCACACCGCCGAGGGCAACCACCTCGGCCCCACGCTGTCGATGCGCGGGATCGACAACGCCTCCTACTACCGGCTCGTCGACGGGCAGCCGGAGTACTACATGGACTACACCGGCACCGGGAACACGCTCAACGTGCGGCACCCGCACACGCTGCAGCTGATCATGGACTCGCTGCGCTACTGGGTGCTCGAGATGCACGTCGACGGGTTCCGGTTCGACCTGGCCGCGACGCTGGCCCGGGAGTTCTACGACGTGGACCGGCTGTCGGCGTTCTTCGACCTGGTCCAGCAGGACCCGACGGTGTCCCAGGTGAAGCTCATCGCCGAGCCATGGGACGTCGGCCCCGGCGGCTACCAGGTCGGCAACTTCCCGCCGCAGTGGACCGAGTGGAACGGCAAGTTCCGGGACACCGTCCGCGACTTCTGGCGGGGAGAGCCGGCCACGCTCGGCGAGTTCGCGGCCCGGATCAGCGGCTCCCCCGACCTGTACGAGCACTCGTCCCGGCGCCCGGTCGCGTCGATCAACTTCGTCACCGCGCACGACGGGTTCACCCTGCGGGATCTCGTCTCGTACAACGAGAAGCACAACGAGGCCAACGGCGAGGGCAACCGGGACGGCGAGTCGCACAACCGGTCCTGGAACTGCGGGGTCGAGGGCGAGACCGACGACCTGGAGATCATCGAGCTGCGGGCCCAGCAGCGGCGCAACTTCCTGGCGACGCTGTTCCTGTCCCAGGGCGTGCCGATGCTGCTGCACGGCGACGAGACCGGGCGCACCCAGCGGGGCAACAACAACGGCTACTGCCAGGACAACGACATCACCTGGCTGGACTGGGCCCAGGTGGACGAGGAGCTGCTCCGATTCACCACCCAGGTGTCCCAGCTGCGCCGGGAGCACCCGGTGTTCCGGCGGCGGCGGTTCTTCGACGGCCGGCCGGTGCGCCGGGGTGCGGGCGCCCCGCTCCCGGACATCGCCTGGTTCACCCCGGACTCCCGGGAGATGAGCGAGGAAGACTGGGAGGCCGGCTTCGGCAAGTCGGTCGCGGTCTTCCTCAACGGCGAGGGCATCCCGGACCGCAATGCGCGCGGCGAGCGGGTCGTCGACGACTCGTTCATCATGATCTTCAACGCGCACGACGGGTCGATCGACTTCACCCTGCCGCCCCCGGAGTGGGGCGCGAAGTGGGAGATCGTGCTCGACACCGCGACCCCGCAGCTGGCCGAGCCGGCGCCGGCGGCGGCCCAGAGCCTGCTGACCGTCGAGGCCCGCTCGCTGTGCGTGCTGAGGCGGGTGAGCTGAGGTGACGCACCCGGTCTCCACCTACCGGGTGCAGGTCTCCCCCGCCTTCGACCTGCACGCGACCGCGCGGCTGGCCGGCTACCTGGCCAGGCTCGGCGTCACCCACCTGTACGCGTCGCCGCTGCTGACCTCGACCACCGGCTCGATGCACGGCTACGACGTCACCGACCACCGCACCGCCGACCCGCAGCGCGGCGGCGAGGAGGGCCGGCTGGTGCTGGCCGAGGCGCTGCGCGAGCACGGCCTGTCGATGGTGCTCGACCTGGTGCCCAACCACATGGGCGTCGCCGCCGCGGCGGAGAACGCGGCCTGGTGGGACGTGCTCCGGCTGGGCGCGCAGTCCGCGTACAACCGGTGGTTCGACATCGACTGGTCCCGCGGGCGGCTGCTGCTGCCGGTGCTCGGCGACGGGCCGGGCGAGCTGAGCCGGCTGCGGGTGGTCGACGCCGAGCTGCACTACCACGACAAGCGGTTCCCGCTCGCGACCGGCACCGAGTCGCTGGACGACCCGATCAAGGTGCACGAGCACCAGCACTACGAGCTGGTGTCGTGGCGGCGGGCGGCCACCGAGCAGAACTACCGGCGGTTCTTCGCGATCAGCGACCTGGCCGGGCTGCGCCAGGAGGATCCGTCGGTGTTCGACGCGACCCACGCCGAGGTGCTGCGCTGGGTCGCGGTCGGCGAGGTGACCGGGCTGCGCATCGACCACCCGGACGGGCTCACCGACCCGGCCGGCTACCTGCAGCGGCTCCGGCAGGCCTCGAACGGGACGTGGACCGTGGTCGAGAAGATCCTCGAGCCGGGCGAGCGGCTGCCGGACTGGCCGGTCGCCGGCACCTCGGGGTACGACGCGATGGCCGAGGTCGACGGCGTGCTGGTGGACCCGGCCGGCGAGGCCGCGTTCACCGCGCTGGACGAGCGGCTCACCGGGGTCAGCACGTCCTGGCCCGACCTGGTGCACGACTGCAAGCTGGACGTGGCCACCGGGATGCTGCATGCCGAGGTGCGCCGGCTGGCCGCGCTGGCGGTCGAGATCCCGGCCGTCGAGGAGCAGCTGGCCGAGCTGCTGGCGTGCTTCCCGGTCTACCGGTCGTTCCTGCCGGTGGGGCTGGAGCACCTGGACGCGGCGCTGGCCGAGGCCCGGCGGCGCCGGCCGGACCTGTCCTTCGCCGCGCTGTCGGCCCGGCTGGCCGACCCGGCCGACGAGCTGGCCGTGCGGTTCCAGCAGACCTCCGGTGCGGTGATGGCCAAGGGCGTCGAGGACACCGCGTACTACCGGTGGACCCGGTTCGTCGCGCTCAACGAGGTCGGCGGCGACCCGGCCCGGTTCGGGCTGCCGCCGGCGGACTTCCACGCCGCGCTGACCGACCGGCAGGACCGGCACCCCACCGGGATGACCGCACTGTCCACACACGACACCAAGCGGTCGGGGGACGTCCGGGCCCGGCTGGCGGTGCTGGCCGAGATCCCGGCCGAGTGGGCCGCGGCGGTGGACCGGTGGTCGCGGCGGGCGCCGACCCCGGACGGCGCGCTGGGCCACCTGCTCTGGCAGACGGTGGTCGGCGCCTGGCCGATCGCCGCGGACCGGCTGCACGGCTACCTCGACAAGGCCTGCCGGGAGGCGCGGACCCGGACCAGCTGGGACGACCCGGACGCGGCCTTCGAGGCGGCGATGCACGCCGCCGCGGCGGCGGCGCTGGAGCCGGGTACGCTGCGCGAGGACGTCGCCGGGTTCGCCGACCGGATCGCCGGGCCCGGCCGGTCGAACGCGCTGACCGCGGCGCTGGTGCAGCTGACCATGCCCGGCGTGCCGGACACCTACCAGGGCAGCGAGCTGTGGGACCTGTCGCTGGTCGACCCGGACAACCGGCGGCCGGTCGACTTCGCGCTGCGGGACCGCCTGCTGGCCCGGCTGGACGAGGGCCACCGGCCGGCCTGGGACGAGCCGGAGGGCGCGGCCAAGCTGCTGGTCGTGTCCCGGGCGCTGCGACTGCGCCGGGACCGGCCGGGCCTGTTCACCGGGTACGCGCCGGTGGTCGCGACCGGGGCGGCCGCCGATCACGTGATCGCGTTCGACCGCGGCGGCGCGGTGACCGTCGGGACCCGGCTGCCCGTCCGGCTGGAACGCGACGGCGGCTGGCGGGACACGACCGTCGCGGTGTCCGGCACCGACGCGCTCACCGGCCGGTCGTACGCGGGCGAGACCCCGGTGGCCGAGCTGCTGGCCGACTATCCCGTCGCGCTGCTGGCGGCATGACCGGGCGGCGCAGCATCCCGGACGGGCTGGTGCTGGAGCTGTCCCGGGGCACCGTGCTGCCCGGCGCGTCGGCGGAGGCCGACCGCTGGATGGCGATGCTCGACGACCGGCTGGACGAGTGCGTGGCCACCCTCGACCGGGAGCGGATGGCGGTCGAGATCGTCTTCCGGCTGCGCGAGGACGGCCGCGACCACCTCTACTGGGTCACGATCAGGGGTGCCGGCGGGAGCGGGCTCGACCTGTCGAACCCGATCGACCGCGACCACGACGCCCAGGCCCGGCGGACGAAGGAGCCGGGCTGGGTGGAGGCGGAGCCGCAGGTGCTGCTGCTGCCCGACCCGGTCCGCCGGGCCGTGCTGGCCTGGGCGCTGCGCGAGCGGGACCGGACGCCGCACCCGGTGACCGCGACCGTGCGGCTGGCCAGCGCCGGGCTGCATGTGATCGACCGCTGGGTGGACGGGCTGGCCGACGCGCTGCTCGACGCCGGCGCCGGCGACCCGCAGGTCGGCGGCAGCCTGACCGGCGGCCGGATCGAGGTGCGGATGACCGTGGACGCCGAGGACCACGCCGACGCCGGCGTCGTCGCGGCCGACCTGTTGCGCGAGGCGCTGCGGGCGGCGGAGACGCCGGGCGTCCGGGTCCTCGGCCTCACCACCGAGGTCGGCTGAGGTTCAGAGCAGCGCCCTCGGGAGCCGGTGCAGGGTCACCGCGCCGATCGGCGTCAGCGGGTGCAGCGGGTCCGGCGTGGTGCTGCCGGTCGGGCCGCCGAGCTCGCTGTGCGCGCAGGCGGACAGCACCGCGTACGCGTCGCCGGCCGACCAGCCGTACTCGCCGGTGAGGAACGCGAACGCGTCCTCGTACCCGCGGGCGACGCTCTCCTGCACCGGATCGCCGAGCCCGACGAAGACGATCTCGTCGCCGGTGTCGATGCGCGGAGCCCGCAGCCGCAGGCCCTTGACCACGTCGACGCTGACCACCGCGGTGCCCTCGGCCTCGATGGCCACGAAGCTCGACTCGCCGCGGGCCATCACCGCGTGGATGTCGCCGACCGACAGCAGTGCGCCGGGCACCTCGACCGGCAGGTAGACGATGGCGCCGGGACGGGCGTCGGTGAGGTCCATGTTGCCGCCGGTCGGGTACGACGGCATGACCGTGGATGCGGCCGGGCCGGCGGGCGCGACGCCGATGCAGCCGATCATCGGCGCGGCCCGCACCGTGATCCGGTCGGTGAGGTGCACGCCGGCGTCGTCCAGCGGCACCCTGCGGACGAACATCTCCGGGCCCATCGACCGGGCCAGCGCGCCGACCCCGGGCAGGTAGATCGACCAGCCGTGGTCGGTCAGCCGGATCTCGTGCACGGTCACCGCCAGCGCGTCGCCCGGCTCGGCGCCCTCCACGTACACCGGCCCGGTCACCGGGTTGATCGTCGCGGTGACCGCGGCCAGGTCACGCCGCTCGTCCATCTGCCGGTACGCCTCGTCGGAGGTGTCCAGCGCGATGCGGTCGCCCGCGCCGGCGGCGACCCGGACGGCCGGCGGCGCGTCCCGGTCGAAGCCCGGCTGTCCGTGCGTGTTGTCGACCTCGATCTCGTCGGCCATCAGGCGCCCTCTCCGATCGTGAGCTCGCGGCTGCGTCCGGTCAGCAGGAAGTAGACGAACACCAGCGCGCCGACCGCCAGCCACACCGCGCGGACGTCCAGTTCGTCCCCGCGCTCACCTCAGACTGCCACATCGCCGGAATTCGACCAGCCGCTCAGGCCGACTCCCGCATGACCCGGCGCATCAGTTCGGTGGAGCGAGGGCCTTGGTCAGGGCCTTGACGTCGAGGTCGGGGCGGGGGAACCGCGGGTCGAGCTCGCGCACGGTCTCCAGCAGCAGCCGGCCGATCGCCCAGTTGCGATACCACTTGCGGTCGGCGGGCACCGCATACCACGGCGCCTGCGGCGTCGAGCAGCGCTCCAGCGCGATCCGGTAGGCCTCCTGGAAGTCGGCCCAGCGCTGCCGCTCGGTCAGGTCGCCCTCGTTGAACTTCCAGTGCTTGTCCGGGTCCTCGAGCCGGGCCAGCAGCCGCTCCCGCTGCTCGTCGTAGGAGATGTTGAGGAAGCACTTGACCAGCGCGTAGCCGTGGTCGGCGAGGCCTGCCTCGAACCGGGCGATCTCGCCGTACCGCTTCTCCACCACCTCCGGCGTCGCCAGCCGGCGCACCCGGACGACCAGCACGTCCTCGTAGTGGGACCGGTCGAAGATGCCGATCACTTGCCGCCGGGGGCGAGCGGGGTCGCGCGCGGGTCGAGGCCGGCGAGGTCGACGGGCTCGCCGGGCGGCACCCGGAGCGCATCCCGCAGTGACTTGGCCATCGCATACCCCCGTCCAGTCCGGAATCGATCACCCGGGACACTAGTCGCCAGTCGGGGTAGGGGCCGGGTAGCGGGCAGGTGACAGGGCCGTCCGGCGCAGCGGAAGGGACATGATGACCACCTTCGAGGTCTGGGCGCCGAACCATGACCGGGTACGGCTGCGCGCGCTGGGCAACGACCACGAGATGTCGCCGATCGGCGATGGCCAGTGGCGGGTCACCCTGCCCGACGCCGGCCCCGGCACGGACTACGGGTTCCTGCTCGGCGACGACGAGACCCCGGTGCCGGACCCGCGCTCGCGCTGGCAGCCGGACGGGGTGCACGGCCTCAGCCGGCTGTACGACACCCAGGCGTACGAGTGGGGCGACGCGGCGTGGACCGGCCGGCAGCTGGCCGGGTCGGTGGTCTACGAGCTGCACGTCGGCACGTTCACCCCGGAGGGCACGTTCGCGGCCGCGGCCGGCCGGCTCGACCACCTCGTCGAGCTCGGCGTCGACCTGGTCGAGCTGCTGCCGGTCAACGCCGTCAACGGCACGCGCAACTGGGGCTACGACGGCGTGGACTGGTATGCGGTGCACGAGCCGTACGGCGGCCCGGACGGGTTGAAGGCGTTCGTCGACGCCTGCCACCAGCGCGGGCTCGGCGTCGTGCTCGACGTGGTCTACAACCACCTCGGCCCGTCCGGGGCCTACCTGCCGCGGTTCGGGCCGTTCCTCAAGCCGGGTAGGTCGACCTGGGGCGAGCTGGTCAACCTGGACGGCCCCGGCTCCGGACCGGTCCGCCGCCACATCCTCGACAGCGCGCTGATGTGGCTGCACGAATACCACGTCGACGGGCTGCGGCTGGATGCCGTGCACGCGCTGGTCGACCTCGGCGCGACGCACCTGCTCGAGCAGCTTGCCATCGAGGTGGACGCGCTGTCCGCGCACCTGCGCCGGCCGCTCACGCTGATCGCCGAGTCCGACCTCAACGACCCGAGGCTGGTCCGGTCCCGGGACGCCGGCGGGTACGGGTTGACCGCGCAGTGGGACGACGACATCCACCACGGGCTGCACGCGCTGCTGACCGGCGAGCGGCAGGGCTACTACGCCGACTTCGGCTCGCTCGCCACCCTGGCCAAGGCACTCACCGGCGCGTTCGTGCACGACGGGTCGTACTCGTCGTTCCGCGGGCGGCTGCACGGCCGGCGGGTGAACCGGGACGACACCCCGGGCTACCGGTTCGTCGCCTTCCTGCAGGACCACGACCAGGTCGGCAACCGGGCGCTGGGTGACCGGCTCTCCGGGGAGCCGGACGCGCTGCCGCCGGAGCTGCTCAAGGTCGGTGCGGCACTGCTGCTCACCGCCCCGTTCACACCGATGCTGTGGATGGGCGAGGAGTGGGGCGCGTCGACGCCCTGGCAGTTCTTCACCTCGCACCCGGAGCCGGAGCTGGCCGCCTCTGTCGCGGCCGGTCGGCGGGAGGAGTTCGCCGGGCACGGCTGGGCCACCGGCGGCGTGCCCGACCCGCAGGACCCGGCCACCTTCGAGCGGTCGAAGCTGGACTGGTCCGAGCTGGACGACGACAAGCACGCGGACGTGCTCGACTTCTACCGCCGGCTGCTGGCGCTGCGCCGGTCCCGGCCCGAGCTGTCCGACCCGCGGCTGGACCTGGTCGAGGTCGGGTACGACGAGGGCGCGCGCTGGCTGGTCGTGTACCGGGGTGCGCTCCGGGTCGCGGTCAACCTGGCCGCGGAGCGGCAGCAGGTGCCGCTGGACGGGACGCCGATGAGCGTGCTGCTCGCATCCGGGCCGGGGTTCGTCTACCGGGACGGCGTGATCGAGCTGGAGCCTGCGTCCGCCGCGGTGGTCGAATTGGCGGTTCGATCTTCTTAGTGCTCTGTTGGCCATATCTGGGGGCTTCTGGGGGCGAGTGACTGCGGCATCTGTCGTAAGAATTCGCGGCAGGTGCGCCAATGTGGCGCCCCCATCAGGAGGTGTCCATGAGACTCCGTCCCATTCTGGCCGCGGTCACCGCGACCGGTCTCGCCTCGCTCGCCTTGGTCGGCGCGACCGCGCCGACGGCCGGAGCGGCGCCAGCCCCCAGCCAACCGGCCGGCAAGCACGCCGTCCGGGTCTGCGCGCAGGCCGTCACCGGCGCCTCCTGCCAGGCGCTCCGGGTCGACCCGGCGACCAGCGCATCCGGCGTGACACCGGCCGCGGCGACACCGTCCGGGCTGTTCCCGGCCGACCTGCAGTCCGCGTACAAGCTGCCGTCGGCCACCGCGGGCGCCGGCCGGACGATCGCGATCGTCGACGCGTTCGACGACCCGGCCGCCGAGAGCGACCTCGGCGTCTACCGCAGCCAGTTCGGCCTGCCGGCGTGCACGACCGCCAACGGATGCTTCCGCAAGGTCGGCCAGAACGGCAGCACAACCTCGCTCCCCCGCAAGAACGCCAGCTGGGCCGAGGAGATCTCGCTCGACGTCGACATGGTGTCGGCGACCTGCCCGCTCTGCCACATCCTGCTGGTCGAGGCCAACTCCAACTCCTTCGCCAACCTCGGCGCCGCGGTGAACACCGCCGCCCGGCTCGGCGCGACCGCGATCAGCAACAGCTACGGCGGCAGCGACGCGTCCGACTCGACCAACGGCTCGTTCTACAACCACCCGGGCATCGCGGTCACCGCGTCGTCCGGCGACGGCGGGTTCGGCGTCGAGTACCCCGCGTCGTCGTCGTTCGTCGTCGCGGTCGGCGGCACCTCGCTGCGGAAGGCAACCGGGACCACCCGCGGCTGGACGGAGTCGGCGTGGTCCGGGGCCGGCAGCGGCTGCTCGGCGTTCAACACCGCGATCCCGAGCGCGGCGTCGTTCAACACCGGCTGTGCCCGGCGGGCGGTCGCCGACGTGTCCGCCGTCGCCGACCCCAACACCGGCGTCGCGGTCTTCGACAGCATTCCGTTCCAGGGCTTCTCCGGCTGGCTGGTGTTCGGCGGGACCAGCGCGTCCTCGCCGATCATCGCCTCGGTGTACGGCCTCGCCGGCAACGCGGCGACCATCGACGCGAACGACTTCCCGTACCAGCACGCCGGCTCGCTGTTCGACGTGACGACCGGGTCCAACGGGACCTGCTCGCCGTCCCAGCTGTGCACGGCACGCGCCGGGTGGGACGGGCCGACCGGGCTCGGCACGCCCAACGGCACCGGGGCCTTCTGACCCCACCAGAGCGGGCCGGGCCGCCGCCGCTCCTCCGGCGGCCCCGGTCCTACCGGCGCCCGATCCCGCTGGCCCCGCCCCGCCCGCTGGGGATGTCCAGCGCGAACGGCTACGTCTCTGCTCCAGCCCGCGGGGCAGAGACGTAGCCGTCGCCGGAGGGTCCGGCCCTCGCCCGGGTCGGCTCAGCGGATCGTGAGAGGCGGCATCGCGAGCGGCCCGATCGGGCTCAGGCCGAAGCGGGCCGCGGCGCCGGCCAGCGAACCCCAGCCGGACCACCAGTCAACCGCCTGGACCGCCGCCGGGTCCTCGCTGGAGTGCGGCGGCGAGAGCCGGTCCAGCGGGCTGGTCTGCGGCCAGCGCCGCAGCGGCGCGTCGTCCGGCAGGCCGGCGCGCTCCCGGGCCAACTCGGCCGCCCGGTGCAGCCCGCCGAGCTCGTCGACCAACCCGCGCTCGTGCGCGTCGGCTCCGGTCCAGACCCGGCCGCGGGCCAGCTCGTGCACCCGCTCGTACGTCATCCCGCGCGCCTGCGCCACCTTCGACACGAAGTCGGCGTAGACCCGGTCAAGCCACTCCTCCAGCCGCTGCCACTGGTCGGCGTCGAAGCCGACCCGCGGTGAGAACATCCGCGCGTTGCGGCCCTCGGCGATCGCGCCGGTGCCGACACCGATCCGCTCCAGCAGCCCGGTCGCCACCACCTTGCCGCTGAACACGCCGATCGAGCCGGTCAGCGTGCCGGGCTGGGCGACGATCGCGTCCGCGCCCATCGCGACGAAGTAGCCGCCGGAGCCGGCGACGTCGCCCATCGACGCGACCACCGGCTTGCCGTGCGCGCGCAGCTGGCCGACCTCCCGCCAGATCACGTCCGAGGCCACGTACGAGCCGCCGGGGCTGTCGACCCGCAGCAGCACGGCCCTGACGTCGTCGGCCCGGCCGGCGGCGCGCAGCGCGGCCGCGACCGTGTCCGAGCCGGCGCCGACCTCGGGGCTGAGCGGGCTGCGCCGGCTGCGGCCCTGCTGGATGGCGCCGGCGACGGTGACCACCGCGACCGCGTCCCGCTTGCGCAACCGGCCGGCGAGCTTCCGCGGCGCGGCGGTCCGCGCGTACCGGGACAGGTAGAGCAGCTCGGCGTCACCGCGGTCGAGGGCCGTGTAGACCTCGTCCCGATAGCCGACGTGGTCGACCAGGCCGGCCTCGCGGGCCCGGTCGGCGGACAGCGGGGCGGTGTCGACCAGCTCGCGTACCCGCGACCCGGCCAGCCCGCGGGCGGCCGCGATCCCCGCGACCACCTGCTCGTACGCGGACTGCACCAGCCGGGTGGACGCCTCCCGGAACGCGTCGGTGTAGTCGTAGCGGGCGATCCGGTCGACCGCGTTCTTGTACTCGTGCCGCTGGGCGAGCTGCGGTTCGAGCCCGAGCTTGTCGAGCACGCCGCGCAGGAACGTGGTCTCGGCGGCGATCCCGGTCAGGCCGAGGTCCCCGGACGGCTGCAGCCAGATCTCGCCGAACGCGGTGGCGAGGTAGTAGGCGACCGTACCGGGGTCGCCCTCGCCGAACGTCTCCGCATACGCCACCGCGGGCTTCACCCGGGCGAACTCGACCACCGCGGCGCGCAGCTCCTGCGCGCGGGCGAGCGGCATGCCGGCGCCGACCTTGGCGACCAGCCCAACCACGTGCGGGTCGGCCGTGGCGTCCTGCAGCGCCTCCACCACCGACCGCAGGCTCGGCCGCCGCCGCCCGCGCAGCAGCGCCAGCGGATCGGTCGGCACCACCTCCGGCGGAGCCTCGGTCAGATCCAGCTCCAGCCACACCCGCTTCCGCACCCCCCAACCCTAGGCGCGTCTCCCGACGCGCGGGGGATCCGGTCGTCGCCCGGGTCTCCTCGGCAGGCGGGCGTACCGGCCAGGGCGTCAGCGGGGGTCGGTGACCTGGGCGAGGAAGTGCAAGGTGCCGGTGGGGCGGTGGCGGATGAGGAGGTAGAAGGGGCGGTCGACGCGGACCGGGACGGGCCGGGGCGGGGTGGTGACCGCGGCCAGCCGGGTCATCGTCATCGCGGTGGCGGCGGCGCCCTCGAGACCGGCCTCG
Source organism: uncultured Actinomycetota bacterium (assembly GCA_963728945.1). Classification (GTDB taxonomy): domain Bacteria; phylum Actinomycetota; class Actinomycetes; order Mycobacteriales; family CADCTP01; genus CADCTP01. The sequence continues at coordinate 1,256,568 of CAVSMA010000002.1, forward strand.
TCCAGGGTGAGCACCGCCTTGTGGATGGCGGCGTCGACCTTGAGCCCCTCCCGCCCGCCGGTGACCCCGGTCAGGTCGGCCGCGTCCGAGAACAGCCGGCGGATCCCGAGCGTCACCAGCGGGTCGGCCAGCGACGCCTGGCCGCGGACCTTCACCCGCGGCAGCTCGAGCGCCACCTCCCGCGGTCGGGCCGCGTCGAGCAGCTCCGTCAGCGTGCCGGGGTCGAGCTCCGGCAGCCGATCGCCGTCCGGCAGCAGCACGTCCGCCACCACGCCGGCGCCGGCCGGCACCGACACGACCGTCCACCCGCCCCGCGCCGCGTACGGCAGGGACCGGGTCGCCCGCATCGTCGGGACGTCCACCGTCCCGCCGGGGGTCCGGAACGGCTGCGGCCGCGTCGCGCCCTTGTCGAACGGCTTGACCCACGCCGCGCGCAGGTAGAGCGCGTTGACGACGACCGCTCTGGTGTCCGGGTCGACCACCCCGGGCGGGATGAGGTCGCTGATCAGCCCCCGGGTGCTGTGCTCGACGTCGGCGTTGATCTCCTGCCGGGACCCGTCCGGGTTGCCGCGGAAGTCGGCGCCGCGGGCGGCACCCCCCGGCCACGCCTTGACCGCGGCCAGGTACTCGTCCGCGACCGGCAGGGTCAGGTCCGCCCAGAGCGTGTTGGCGACCCCGACGGTGACCGCGGACTCGGGCGGGAAGGCGGCCCCGGCGGTCAGCGCCGGGCCGAGCTCGTCGAGGTCGCCGAGGACCGCGGCCAGCTCGTCCCGGGTCGGGCCGCGGGCGCCGGCACCGACGACACCCAGCGCCGAGGCCACCGAGTAGGGCGACCAGGCGAAGCTGCGGTCCCGGTCGGCGGCCACCAGCCGGTGCAGGCCGAGCGCGAACCGGGTGTCAGGAGCGGTCACCCACCCCATGCTGCCAGGGCTGTCGATCTGGTGGGATGACCAGCGTGCGCCAGCTGCTGCCGGAACCGGCCGAGGACCTCACCGACGACGACCTGGTCCGCATCTACGCGGTGCCGCCCGGCGAGCACCTGCGGGTCAACTTCGTCTCCAGCGCTGACGGCGCGGTCACCCTCGACGGCGCGTCCGGCGGCCTCGGCGGCCCGGGCGACCAGCGGGTGTTCCAGCTGCTGCGCGACCTGGCCGACGTGATCCTGGTGGCGGCCGGCACCGTCCGGAACGAGGGCTACGGCTATCCCCGGTTCTCGGCCGCGCGCCGGGCCCGCCGGCAGGGCACCGGACGGGGCGAGTGGCCCACGTTCGCGATCGTGACCCGCAGCCTGCAGCTCGACCTCAGCTCCAGCCTGTTCGTCGACCCTCCGGTCCGTCCGGTCGTGGTCACCGGCCCGGACTCGCCCGTCGACCGGCGCGCGGAGCTGGAGCGGTGCGCCGAGGTGATGGTCGTCGACGACCTGGCGAGCGGGGTGGCCCGGCTGCACCGGCGCGGCCCGATCCTCTGCGAGGGCGGTCCGAACCTGTTCGCCGCGCTGGTCGGCGCCGGCCTGGTCGACGAGCTGTGCCTGACCCTGTCGCCGATCCTGGCCGGCCCCGGCCCCGGTCGGATCGAGTCCGGACCGCTGCACCCGGCGGTCTCCCTCGCCCTGGCCGGCCTGCTCGAGGAGGACGGCGCGCTGTTCACCCGGTACGCGGTCGGCCGACAGGCAGAATGATCCGATGGACCTGCCCGTGATGCCGCCGGTGGCCCCGATGCTGGCCAAGTCGGTGAAGGACGTGCCCGACGGTCCCGGCTTCCTCTACGAGCCGAAGTGGGACGGCTTCCGCTGCATCGTGTTCCGCGACGGCGACGAGGTCGAGCTCGGCAGCCGCAACGAGCGCCCGATGACCCGGTATTTCCCCGAGGTCGTGGCCGCGGTGCAGGAGCAGTTGCCGGCGCGCTGCGTGGTGGACGCCGAGATCGTCATCGCCGCCGGCGACAAGCTCGACTTCGAGGCGCTGCTGCAGCGCATCCACCCGGCCAAGTCCAGGGTCGACCTGCTGGCCGAGCAGACCCCGGCGAGCCTGGTGATCTTCGACCTGCTCGCCCTCGGCGACGAGTCCTATCTGGACACTCCGCTGGGCGAACGGCGCAGGAAGCTCGACGAGGTGCTCGCGAACGTGACCAGCCCGGTGCACCGCACGAGCGTGACCGACGACCCGGCGCTGGCCCGGGAGTGGTTCGCCACCTTCGAGGGCGCCGGTCTGGACGGCATCGTCGCCAAGCCGGTCGACGGCCCGTACGAGCCGGACAAGCGGACGATGTTCAAGATCAAGCACGAGCGGACCGCGGACTGCGTGGTGGCCGGCTTCCGCTGGCACAAGACGAGCACGCCCGAGCAGCCGCTGCTCGGCTCGCTGCTGCTCGGCCTGTACGCCGACGACGGCCGGCTGCAGCATGTCGGCGTCGTCGCCAGCTTCCCGGCCAAGCGCCGGGCCGAGCTGGTCGAGGAGCTGGCGCCGTGGCGGGAGAACGCGCTCGACGGCCACCCGTGGCGGGACTGGGCCGAGGCGCAGGCCCAGTTCGAGGGCCGGATGCCGGGCGCGCAGTCGCGCTGGAACGCCAAGAAGGACCTGTCCTGGGAGCCGCTGCGGCCGGAGCGGGTGGTCGAGGTCCGGTACGACCACATGGAGGGGACCCGGTTCCGGCACACCACCCAGTTCGTCCGGTGGCGGGACGACCGCGATCCGACCTCCTGCACGTACGAGCAGCTCGAGGTGCCGGTCTCCTACGACCTGTCCAGCCTGCTCTCCTAGCTGGGGCCGGGTGTCCCCGAGTGGCCTAGGGTGTGCCGGTGCGCCGGACCTCGCGTGCCCTGCTGCCGACCCTCGCCGCCGCCCTCGTGCTGGCGGGCTGCTCCTCGGTGGACGGCAACGGGCGGTACGCCGGCGACCCGGTCCCGACCAGGCCGGGCGCACCGGCGCCGACGACCAGGGCGCCGGTCCAGCCGACGATCTCGCCGGTGACGTTCCAGGACTGCAGCGCGGTGATCCGGCCGCAGATCCGCGAGTCCCCGGGCGGCGACCGGCCGCTCTCGTTCGGCTGCGGCCGGCTGCGGGTGCCGCTGGACTACCGCGACCCGTCCCGCAAGGCGATCGACCTGCTGCTGATCCGGGTCCGGCTGGCCGGTCAGCAGAAGCGGATCGGCTCGCTGGTGGTCAACCCCGGCGGCCCCGGCGCGTCCGGAGCGGACGCCGCGGTCTCGCTCGGGCTGAGCCTGCCGACCGGCCTGCTCAAGCGGTTCGACGTGGTCGGCTTCGACCCGCGCGGAGTCGGGCTGTCGGCGCCGGTCGAGTGCATCTCCGACCAGCTCAAGGACCAGTCGCTGCAGCTCGACCCGGACGCGCGGGACGCGCTCGCGGCGCAGGCGAAGCTGGCCGGCCAGGTCTCCTCCGACTGCGTCGCCAAGTACGGCGACGACCTGCAGCACTACAACACCGAGGAGACCGCGCGCGACCTCGACCTGGTCCGGCAGGCCGTCGGCGACGGCCGGCTGACCTACCTCGGCTACTCGTACGGGACCAGGCTCGGCTCGGTCTACGCGCAGCTGTTCCCGAAGCGGGTGCGGGCGCTGGTGCTGGACGGGGCGGTCGACCCGAAGGCCGGCGAGCTCGCCTCCGCACAGACCCAGGCGGCCGGCTTCGAGCGGGCGTTCGACCAGTTCGCGGCCGACTGCAGGACCCGCAACGCGGCCTGCCTGATCGGGCCGGACCCGCGGGCCACGGTGACGCGGATCCTGGCGGAGGCGAGGCGGTCACCGATCCCGGGCGGCAGCGGCGGCCGGAAGGCGACCGCCGGGCCGGTGCTGCTGGCGATCGTCTCCGCCCTCTACGACCGGGGCGACTGGGCCGCCCTGGAGTCGGCGCTGGCCGACGCCGACAACGGAAACTCCAGCGGCCTGTTCGCGCTGGCCGACCGCTACAACCAGCGCGACGACAAGGGCCACTACACCAACCTCATCGACGCCAACACGGCGATCAACTGCGCCGACTCGGCGGAGAAGGTGCCGGACGCGACCGTGCAGCGGGCGCTCACGTCCTGGCGCAAGCAGTATCGGTTGTTCGGCAGCTCGCTCGCGCTCAGCCTGCTCACCTGCCAGCAGTGGCGGGCGCCGCGCGAGCCGCTGCCGGCGGTGCGGGCCGCCGGGGCGCCGCCGGTGCTGGTGATCGGCACCGTCAACGACCCGGCCACCCCGTACGCGTCGGCGAAGGTGCTGGCCCGCACGCTCGCCTCCGGGCGGCTGCTCACCTGGCGCGGCGAGGGGCACACCGCATACCCGAAGACGAGGTGCGTGACCGCGGCGGTGGACGCCTACCTCGTCAGCCTCAAGGTCCCGGCCGCGAACGCGACCTGCGCCGCCTCCTAGGCCGGGGTGCCGACCCGGGAGTGGCCGGAGTGGCTGGCGATGAAGTCGAGGATGCGGCGCCAGGAGTCGGCGCCGGCGTCCTTCCACTCGGCGAACGAGCGGTCGAAGAACGAGTGCGGCGCGCCCTCGTACACCTTCATGTCGTGCTCGACGCCCTGCGCGGTGAGCTTGCGCTCGAACTCGGCGAACTCCTCCTGCGTGGTCGCCGCGTCGGCGCCGGCGATCTGCAGCAGCAGCGGGATGTGCATCGTGTCGATCACGTCGTTGACCAGCATCGGCCGGCCGTAGAAGCCGATCACACCGGCCAGGTCGAGGTCGGTGGCCGACAGCCGCCAGGAGTGGCTGCCGCCGAAGCAGAACCCGACGGTGAAGACCGGTCCGGCGCCGGCGCCGGAGCGCAGCCGCTCGATCGCGGCGGCCACGTCCGCGCGCACGTTGGCCGGGTCGACCTGCTGCACGTGCGGCATGTACTCGAACTCGTCGTCGCGCGCCGTGGTGCCGGCGGTCCGGCCGAAGTAGTCGATCGCGACCGCCGGGATGCCGGCCTCGGCGAAGCGCTTGGCCAGATCCATGTAGTACGGGTGCAGGCCACGGACGTCGGGCAGCACGACCATGCCGGCGCCGCCGGCCTGGAAGCCGGCCGGGATGGCCTCGTACGCGGAGAAGACCGTGCCGTCGGCGGAGGTGAGCGTCAGCCCGCCGTGCGCGGCCACCTCACCCCGCACCGGCGGCGCCGGCGCCCTGCTGTCGTCGTCGTGGCACATGATCGACTCCCTTCGTCCGGCTCCGGTCGACACCCTGTCACCCGGTGCTGATGACGGTCCGATCGGGCGGGACGGTTCAGCCGGCAGGCGTACGGTTCGATCATGACCGAGACCCCGGACGGCGACATCCGTGCCTCGGACGCCGAGCGCGAGCAGGTGGCGGCCGAGCTCGGCCGGGCCGTCGGCGAGGGCCGGCTGACGCTGGCCGAGTTCAGCGACCGGGTCGAGCAGGCGCACGCGGCGCGGACTCGCGCCGAGCTGGCGCCGCTCACCGCCGACCTGCCGGCCGCCACCGGCCAGCTGCGGCCGGCCGGGCCACCGCGGACGAGCTGGCAGGTGTCCCCGCTCGGCGGCGTGTCCCGGCGGGGCTCCTGGTGGGTGCCCGAGCGGTCGGTCGGGATCAGCCTGATCGGCGGCGCCGACCTCGACTTCGGCGGCGCGGAGTTCGCGGCACCGGAGGTGGAGTTCAGCCGGTTCTCGCTGATCGGCGGCATCAGCGCCAAGGTCCCGCCGGGCGTGCGGGTCGAGGTATCCGGGTTCACCCTGCTCGGTGGTCGCAGCGTGCGACTGCCCGAGCCGGTGCCCGGCGCGCCGGTGCTGCGGCTGCGGCTGTTCTCGATCATCGGCGGCATCTCGGTACGGCCGCGCTAGACCCGGCTCCGTCCCGGCGGGGCCCGGCACCGGACAGGTCGGCTCATGCGCCGTCCGGGTGTGACCCAAGTCTCGCCTATCGGAAACAGGCATTCGGACGCAGCACAGCGGGCATATAGCCCTCACCAGGCCGTCGCACGGACTGCACGGCCAGCCTCGAAGGGTGCCCGTGGACGACGACAGCCAGATCGGCCGGTGGATCGGCCGGGCGGCGGCCGGCCGGGGCGACGCGACGTACCTCGCGGACGCGCGCGCCCCGCGAACGGTCACCTACCGCGACCTCGCGACCTCGGTCGACCACTGGGACCTCCGGCTGACCGCGGCCGGCGTGCCGGCCGGAGCGACCGTCGCGACGGCGCTGCCCGACCCGCTGGACGCCGCGCTCGCGCTGCTCGGCCTGGTCGGCACGGGTCGGGTCGCCGCGCCGGTCGACCCGGCCGCGCCGCGCGCGCTGGACCGGCGCGTCGCCGACCCGGCCACGATCGCGCTGCTCACCGACGACGGTCTCGATCGGCTGCCCGGCCGTCAGCCGGTCCCGCGGCCGGCCGGCGTGCTGCTGTCCAGCTCGGGCAGCACCGGCGAGCCCAAGCAGATCCTGCTCGGCGAGTCCCAGCTCAGCCACGTCGCGACCGCGGTCGCCCGCTCACACCGGCTCGGGCCGGACGACGTCGGCTACTGCCCGCTGCCGCTCCACCACGTCAACGCCGAGGTGGTCGGCCTGCTCGCGACGCTGCGGGCGCAGGGCACGCTGGTGCTGGACCGGCGGTTCTCCCGGCGCCGGTTCTGGGCGACCGTGGACCGGCACCAGGCGACCTGGGTCAACGCGGTGCCCGCGATAATCGCGCTGCTCGCGGAGGATCCCGCGACGACGTCCGACCCGGCCCGGGTCCGGTTCGTCCGCAGCGCGTCGGCGCCGCTGCCGGTGCCGGTGCTGGAGCGGTTCGAGCAGGTGCACGGCATCCCGGTGCTGGAGTCGTACGGGATGACCGAGGCGGCCAGCCAGATCACGGTGAACCCGCTGGACGACCGCCGGCCCGGCTCGGTCGGCCGGCCGGTCGACGGCGAGCTGCGGGTGGTCGGCGACGACGGCCGGGTGCTGCCGGCCGGCGCGTCCGGGCGGGTGCAGATCCGCGGCGCCGGCGTGATCACCGCATACCTGACCGGGCTCGGCGCGGACCGGTTCGACGCCGAGGGCTGGCTGGACACCGGCGACCTCGGCCGGCTGGACACCGACGGCTACCTCTGGCTGGTCGGCCGGTCCGCCGAGCTGATCAACCGCAGCGGGGAGAAGATCCTGCCGCGGGAGATCGAGGACGTGCTGCGCGAGGACCCGGGCGTGCGGGACGCGGTCGTCGTCGGCCGGCCGGACCCGGTGCTCGGCGAGGTTCCGGTCGCGTACGTGGTCGGCGCCGGTGACGATCCCGGGCTGGCCGAGCGCCTGGAGGAGCGGTGCCGGCAGGCGCTGCCGCACGACCGGCGGCCGGCCGAGCTGACCGTCGTCGAGCAGCTGCCGACCTCCGGCACAGGGAAGGTCCTGCGCGCCGAGGTCGCCGACCTGGCCCGCGCCGGCGCCGCCGGGAGCGGGCCGGCGCGGGGCGGCCGGATCCACTCCGCGGCCGGCGCCGCGCCCGGAGGCGTGGCGGGGGTGGGCAGGGGCGGACCGGCGTGACGGCGACCGCGACGGAACCGGCCACGCGACCGGCTCCCGGCCGGGGCCGGGTGCCCGAGATCGACCTGGTCCGGGTGATCACGTTCGGCGCCGTGGTCGCCGTGCACGCGATCACCTCGGCGGTGGCGGCGCTCGACGTCGGCGGGCACGCGGCGCTGATGCTGCTGCACTACACCCGCTCGGCGTTCTTCGTGTTCATGGCGATCGTGCTGGTCCGCTCGGCCGAGCGAACCGGCCACGCCGGCACGCTGCGCCGGCGGCTGACCCTGGTCGGCGTGCCGTACCTGGCCTGGACGGCGATCTACCTCGTGGTGTCGTGGGCGGCCGGCCAGCGGGACCGGCCGTGGACCGGCGCCTGGGAAGCGGTGCTGACCGGCACGGCCTGGTACCACCTCTACTTCCTGCTGGTGACGCTGCAGTTCTACCTGCTGCTGCCGGCGTTCCTGTGGCTGCTGCGGGCCACCCGCCGGCACCCGTGGGCGCTGCTCGCCGCCAGCGTGGCGGTGGCCGTCGCGTTCACCGGCTGGCTGCACTACGGGCCCGGCGCCCCCGGACCGCTGGGCACCTACCGGCGCTACGCCGCCCAGCTGCTGCCGACCTACCAGCTGCTGTTCGTGGCCGGTGGCCTCGCCGCGGTCCGCCTGGACGCGGTGCTCGGCTGGCTGCGCGAGCACCGGCGCGGCGTGCTGGTCGCGACCGCTGCCGGCGCGGTGGCGGTGGAGGTCCTGTACGCGGTCTCCGTCGCCACCGGCATCCGGGCTGACACCGCCTCCGACGCCGTGCAGCCGGCGCTGCAGCTGTGGGCGCTGCTGCTCACCGCGGGGCTGTTCGCGGCGGCGACGCGGTGGACCGACGCCGGTGCCCCGCACGTCCGCGCCGTCGACCGCGCCTCCGACCTGTCCTTCGGCGTCTACCTGGTGCACCCGCTGCTCATCCTCGGCCTGCTCGACCTGCCGCACGCGGCCGACCCACCGGCGGCGGTGACCGCCGGCCTGGTCACGGTGCTCGCCCTGGCCGGCTCGCTGCTGGTGGCCGAGGCGGCCCGGCGCACCCCGGCCAGCCTGCCGCTCACCGGCCGCCCGCGCCGCCGGCCGCCGGACCGCCGACCGCCGGACCCCCGACCGCCGGACCCCCGACCGCCGGACCCCCGACCGCCGGACCGCACCGAGGACCACCGACCGCCGGCGGTGACCGCACCCGATCCGGCTCGGCCCGCCGAGCCCGCGCTACGGAAGGCCTGACGTGACCCTCCTCGGCGACCGACCTGTCGACGCGCCGGCCCGCTCCCCGCTGCGACACCGGGTGCGCGGCCGCGTCCTGCTGCTGCTGTGCGTGCTCTACGCGATCTCGTACGTGGACCGGACCGCGATCTCCGCGGCCGGCCCGGCCCTGCGCGCCGACCTGCACCTGAACGAGACGCAGTTCGGCATCGCGATGGCCGCGTACTCGCTGCCGTACGCGCTGCTGCAGGTCTTCGGCGGCTGGATCGGCGACCGGTTCGGCCCGCGCCGGGTGCTGGCCACGCTGGCGGTGCTCTGGGGCATCTCGACGATCTGGACCGGCCTGGCCACCGGCCTGCTCGCGCTGGCCGCCGCCCGGCTGCTGCTCGGGCTGTCCGAGGGCGCCGCGTTCCCGACCGCGACCCGGGCGATGGCGTCCTGGCTGCCCGGCGACCGGCGCGGCTACGGCCAGGGTGTCGTGCACTCGGCCGCCCGGGTCGGCGCCGCGGTCGCGCCGCTGGTCATGGCCGGGCTGGTGACGACCGTCGGCTGGCGGGCCGGGTTCCTCGCGCTCGGCGTCCTGTCGGCGCTGTGGTCGATCGCCTGGCTGCGCCGGTTCCGGGACCGCCCGCAGGACGACGAGCGGGTCACCGGGACCGAGCTGGCCGAGCTGGACATCCGGTATGCGGACGCAGCTCCCGGAACGGCAGGCGTTGCGCCCGATCGCCAGGTACCGTGGCGACGGCTGGTCGCCCGGCTGGCACCCGTCACGCTCGTCGACTTCTGCTACGGGTGGATGCTGTGGGTCTACCTCACCTGGCTGCCGTCCTTCTTCGAGGACGAGTACGGGCTCGCGCTGGGTGGGTTCGCGCTGTTCACCTCCCTCGTGCTGTCGGCCGGGGTGGTGTCGGACACGCTGGGCGGGATGGTCTCGGACCGGCTGCTGGCCCGCACCCGCAGCCTGCGCACGGCCCGGCGGGCGAACCTGGTGATCGGCCTGGCCGGCTCGGGGCTGGCGCTGGTCCCGTCGCTGCTGGTGCACAACCTGGTGCTGGTGACGCTGAGCCTGACCGTGTCGTTCTTCTTCCTGGAGCTGACGAACTCGGTGCTCTGGGCGGTGCCGATGGACATCGCCCCGGACCACGCAGGGGTGGCCAGCGGCCTGATGAACACCGGCTTCGGGGTGGCGGGCATCGTGTCCCCGATCGTGTTCGGGTTGCTCATCGACCGGACCGGCAACTGGCAGCTGCCGTTCGCCCTGTCGGTGCTGCTGCTGGCGGTCGGGACGGTGCTGGCGCTGCGGGTGGACCCGCGGCCGCTGGACCGGGAGACGGTCACCGCCGCGGCCTGACCCGGGCGGTGCTGGCGGTGCTCGCGGTGCTCACGCTCGTCACCGCGCTGCCGGCGTCCGCCCCGGCCGGCGAGACGCCGGACGTCGGCGTGGCCGCGGCCGGCACCGTCCCGGTATGGCACACCACGACCGCGGTCGCGCCCGGCGTGCACGCGGCGACCGTGCGGCTGGCCGCCGGCGGACGGCTGCGCACCGCGATCGTGCTGTCCCCCCGCACCGCCCGGCCGGTGCCGCTGGTGCTGGTGCTGCACGGCCGGGACACCACGCCGGCGCAGGAGCTGGTCCGCACCGGGTTCGCCGACCTTGCCGGGCACGGCGACGCGGTGCTGGCGTACCCGGCCGGGATCGGGCGGTCCTGGAACGCGCGCACCGGCTGCTGCGCCGCGGCGGCCCGGCTGCACGTCGACGACGTCGGCTTCCTGCGGGCGCTGATCCCGGCGATCGAGGCGCACGCGCCGGTCGACCGCGCCCGGGTCTACCTGATCGGCTACTCCAACGGCGGCCGGCTCGCGCTGACTGCGGCGTGCGCGCTGCCCGGACGCTTCGCCGGCGTCGCCACGTACGGGACGGCGCAGCCGGCACGCTGCCCGACCGGGATGCCGCCGCTGCCGGTGCTCATCGGCTACGGCAACCTCGACCCGCACGCGGCCCCCGGCTACGTCCCGCCCGGCGCGGTCACCGCGCCCGCCGCCGCGGCCGGCTGGCGCTCGGTGGACGGCTGCACCGGCGAGGCCGCGCTCTCCTTCGTCGCCACCGCGACGGTGAAGTTATGGACCGCCTGCCGGCCCGGCGGCCGGGTCGAGCTGGCCCGCTGGGACGGTCTCGGGCACCGCTGGCCCGGCACCGGCTGGGTCGACCCGGACGCCACCGCCCGCCGGCTGATCTGGCGCTTCCTCACCGGCCGGCCGGCTTAGTCCCGCCTGCGGGCGCGACTGGGCTGCACCCGCATCGGCTCGCCTTCCATTTTCGGGAAGTTGGGCGGGTAGGGCGCGTCGCCGAGGCCGCGGTCCCGCTCGTCCCGGTCGGCCCACTCCAGCAGCGGCTCGATCGACCAGGGATGGTCGTCGATGCCCGCGTGCACGTCGCCGAGCTCGGCGAACCGCTCCGGCACGGTGTCGATGGTGAACTCGCGCGGGTCCGCGTACGGCACCTCGTCCCAGGTGAGCGGCGTCGAGACGGGGGCGCCCGGCTCGCCGCGCAGCGAGTACGCGGAGCGGATCGTGCGGTCGCGGGCGTTCTGGTTGTAGTCGACGAAGACCTGCTCGCCGCGCTCCTCCTTCCACCACGCGGTGGTGACGAGCGTCGGGATCCGCCGCTCGACCTCCCGGGCGAACGCCAGGGCGGCCCGGCGGACCACGGTGAACCCGTGCTCGGGCCGGATCCGCACGTACACGTGCATGCCGCGGTTGCCGGAGGTCTTCGGCCAGCCGACCGCGCCGAGCTCGTCGAGCACCTCCTTGACCGTGGCCGCGACGACCTTGGCCTCCGCGTAGCCGGTGCCGGGCTGCGGGTCGAGGTCGATGCGCAGCTCGTCCGGCCGCTCGGTGTCGCCCCGCCGCGAGTGCCACGGGTGGAACTCCACGGTGGACATCTGCACCGCCCAGACCACGCTGGCCAGCTCGGTCACACACAGCTCGTCGGCGGTCCGCCCGGACGGGAACGCGACCTGCACGGTCTGCACCCAGTCCGGCGCGCCCTTCGGCAGCCGCTTCTGGTAGACCTTGTCGCCGTCGATGCCCTCCGGGAACCGGTGCAGCATGCACGGCCGCTCGTACAGGGCCCGGACGATGCCCTCGCCGACCGCGATGTAGTAGTTGGCGACGTCGAGCTTGGTCTTGCCGAGGGCGGAGAAGTAGACCCGGTCGGGGTTGGTGATCCGGACGACCCGGTCCCCCACGTGCAGGTCCACGTGCGGCGAGGCCATGCGCAGACGCTACCCGCGGCGACCGGCCAGGTGGAGCCCGGCACCTCCTTTTCACCGCCGGTTCGTGACGCCGGCGCCCCGTCCCTGCTAGTAATGGCCGGTGCGTCCAGTCACGCCGCGCATCGTCGCGGTCACCGCATCTGTCCTGCTCGCGGTCGGCGTCCTCGCCGTCGCCGGGCCACCCGCCTCCGCCGCGTCGGCGGACGTCGCGATCAGCCAGGTGTACGGGGGCGGCGGCAACGCCGGCGCCACGCTCACCAACGACTTCATCGAGCTGCGGAACACGTCCGCGGCGGCGGTCGACCTCACCGGCTGGTCGGTGCAGTACGCGTCGGCCGCGGGCACCTCCTACCAGGTGACCGCGCTGTCCGGCAGCATCCCGGCCGGCGCGCACTACCTGGTGCAGGAGGCCGCCGGCAACGGCGGGACCGCTGCGCTGCCGACGCCGGACGCGACCGGCTCGATCGCCATGTCCGCCGCCAGCGGCAAGGTCGCGCTGGTCACCGCCGCGACGGCGCTGACCTGCGGGGCCGACTGCGACGCCGCCGCCGGCGTGCGCGACTTCGTCGGCTACGGCGCCGCCAACGACTTCGAGACCGCGGCCGCCCCTGGGCTCAGCAACACGACCGCCGACCTGCGCGGCGACGGGCCGGACACGGACGACAACGCGGCCGACTTCGCCGCCGGCGACCCGAACCCGCGCAACACCGGCGGGGGCGGCACGCCGCCGGACCCGGGCGTGCCCGGCCTGCGCATCCACGACATCCAGGGCGCGGCCCAGGTCTCGCCGGAGGCCGGCGTCAAGGTGGCCGAGGTGCCGGGCGTGGTGACCACGCTGTCGACCAACGGCTTCTGGTTCCAGGACCCGACCCCGGACGCCGACGCGGCAACCAGCGAGGGCCTGTTCGTGTTCACCCGCACCGCGCCGACCGTCGCGATCGGGGACGCGGTCACGGTGACCGGCACGGTCTCCGAGTTCCGCCCGGGCGGCGCCGCGACCAACCTCAGCACCACCGAGCTGACCAGCCCGGCCGTCACGGTCACCGCCTCCGGCCAGGCGCTGCCGGCGCCGACCGTGGTGGGTCCGGACGGGCGGGCGGTGCCGAAGACGGTGATCGAGAACGACGCGAACGGCGACGTGGAGAAGACCGAGGCCGCCTTCGACCCGGCCGACGACGGGCTGGACTTCTGGGAGTCGCTGGAGGGCATGCGGATCTCGATCACCGACGCGCAGGTGGTCGGCCCGACGAACCGGTTCGGCGAGACCTCGGTCGTCCCGCCGGGCTCGACCGTACGCACCCGGCGCGGCGGCATCGTGCTGCAGGCGAACGACCCGAACCCGGAGCGGATCGTGCTCGCCCCGACCCTGGTCGACGTCCCGCGGGCCAACGTCGGCGATTCGTACGCCGGAGCGACGGTCGGCGTCGTCGACTACAACTTCGGCAACTTCGAGCTGCTGCCGAGCGTGGCGCCGACGCTGGTCAGCGGCGGCCTGCAGCGTGAGGTCACCGCGAAGCCGAACGCGCTGCAGCTGTCGGTGGCCACGTTCAACGTGGAGAACCTCGCCCCGGGCGACCCGCAGACCAAGTTCGACACGCTGGCCCAGTACGCGGTGCACAACCTGCAGGCGCCGGACGTGCTGGCGCTGGAGGAGATCCAGGACAACACCGGCGCCGTGGACGACGGCGTGGTCGCGGCCGACCAGACGATCGGCAAGCTGGTCGCGGCGATCACCGCGGCCGGCGGGCCGGCGTACCAGTTCCGCGAGATCGACCCGGTCGACGACGCCGACGGCGGCCAGCCGGGCGGCAACATCCGGGTGGTGTTCCTGTTCCGGACCGACCGCGGGCTGTCGTTCGTCGACCGGCCGGGTGGCACCTCGACCGCGGCCACCGCGGTCACCCGGGACCCGGCGGGTCGGCCGCACCTGTCGCTCTCGCCGGGCCGGATCGACCCGATGAGCGCGGCCTGGACCGACAGCCGCAAGCCGCTGGCGGGCGAGTTCCGCTGGCGCGGCCGGACGATCTTCGTGATCGCGAACCACTTCGTCTCCAAGGGCGGCGACGACCCGCTGTACGGGCGGTTCCAGCCGATCCAGCAGCCCTCGCAGGTGCAGCGGGTGCAGCAGGCGACCGAGGTGCGGGACTTCGTCGACCAGATCGTGGCGGCCGACCGGAACGCGAACGTCGTGGTCCTCGGCGACCTCAACGACTTCGACTTCGCCGCCCCGATCGACACGCTGACCTCGACCGGGCACCTGGTCGACCTGCCGAGGACGCTGCCGATCCAGGAGCGCTACACGTACGTCTTCGAGGGCAACTCGGAGGTGCTCGACCACATCCTGCTCTCGAGGTCGATGGCGTACGCGGTCCCGGCCTGCAGCTGCGTGCCGCTGTTCGACTACGACCCGGTGCACCTCAACGCCGAGTTCAACGACCAGGTCAGCGACCACGACCCGCAGGTGGTGCGGCTGCTCGTGCGGCCCTGATCTCCTGACCGCGGACGGACCCGGCACCTGCGTGGTGTCGGGGACGTCTGCCTGCGGTGGGTTCGGCTGCTTTCGAGTGCCCGAGTCCGGTGGTACTACGACCATTCGGCCTCGTTCGGTCCCTTCAGCGGGGATGTGTCGCTGCCCTAGGGTTGTTGCATTGGGGGCCCCGCAAGCACGCCGAAGGGACTTCCATGCTCGCAGCCTCCCACCTCGCCTACCGGTACGGCCCGAGGCGGTGGGGACTCCTCGACGGTCACTTCTCGGTCGGCGGACCGGTGGTCGGCGTGCTCGGTCCGGCCGGTGCCGGCAAGTCCACCCTGCTCGCCCTGCTGACCGCGGCCAGGACCGCCACCAGCGGGACGCTGCTGGTCAGCGGGCTCGACCCGGGCGAGCGGCGGCAGCGGCGGCAGCTTCGGTCGCGGCTCGGCTTCGTGCCGCAGTGGCTGTCGATCCACCCGCGGCAGACCGTCGGCGAGTTCCTGGCGTACGTCGGCTGGCTGCGCCGGGTGCCGGCGGCCGGGCTCGGCCAGGCGATCGCCGACAGCCTGCTCGCCACCGACCTGACCGAGCTGCGGGACCGGCCGGTGCGCAGCCTGCCCGCGGGCACCCGGCACCGGCTGGTGCTGGCCCAGGCGCTGGTCAACCGCCCGTCGCTGGTGGTGCTGGACGAGCCGCTGGTGGGGCTCGGTCCCGAGCAGCGGGCGCAGTTCCTGGCCCGGGTGGCGGCCATGCGCGACGACGGCACCACCGTGGTGCTGGCCACCCCGCTCGCCGCGGACGTCGCCGCGGTCTGCACTGAAGTGGTCGTGCTCGCCGGCGGCCGCACGCTGTTCAGCGGCACCACCGCGGCGCTGGCCGGCGTCGGCGGTCCGGCCGCCCACCCGCGCGGACCCGCGCCGGTGTTGGCCGGCTACCACCGGCTGCTCGCCGGCGCCGGGGCGGTGGCCGGGTGAGCCCAGGCCTGCGGGCGCTGCGAGCCGAGCTGACCTCCCGGGCTGGGCTGCTCGTCGGGCTGCTGTCGGTCACGGTCGCGCTGACCACCGGGCTGATGCGGATGCCGCCGCCGACCGGGCCGAGCTGGTCGGCGACGTTCAACGAGGCGCTGCTCGGGCTGGTCGGGCTGGCCCCGGTGTGCGCCGGCGCGGTTGCCTGGCTCGTGCAGGACTACCAGCGGCGCGGCATCGCCGCGCTGGCCGGCAGCTCGCCGCGCGGTGCCGTCGGCGGCGCGCTGCCCCGGGTCGGCGCCGCGCTGCTCTGGGCGCTGGCCGGCTACCTCGTGCTGCTGCTGATCTCCGCCGTCCGCACCACCCACCGCGGGTTGCCGGACTGGCCGCCGCTGCTGCTGGTGCTGCTGGCGACGGCGTTCCTGGCCGTGGGCGCGGCGCTGGGCTGGGCGGTCGGCGCGGTGGCCACCGTCCGGGCGGCGCCGCCGCTGCTCGGCGTCGCCCTGTTCGCCGGCGTCTACGCCGGCTCGTACGGCGACGACTGGGTCGGGCGGCTGACGCCGGTCGACCGGATGGCGGTCTACCGGTCGTTCCTGCAGCCGCACGTGCGGCTCGTGCTGGCGCAGGTCGCCGTGCTCGCCGCGGTCGCCGCGCTGGCCCTGTGCGTGCCGCTGGCCGGCGGCCTGGCCCGCCGGTGGACCGGCCTGTCGGCCGCGGTGGTGCTCACCGGCGCCGTGCTGGTGCTGTCCAAGACCGACCCGGACCCGACCGAGATCCGCGCAGCGCCGCGCCAGCCGGCCTGCGCCGGCAGCGGAGTCGTGGTGTGCCTGCGACCGGAGAACGCCGACCTGCTCGCGCCGTCGAGCACGGCGCTGTCCGCGGCCGCCGCCGCGCTCGCCCCGTACCTCCCGGTGCCGATGCGGTTCAGCGAGCCCGGCATCGACCGGCGGGTGGACCACGGGCCCGGGGTGTACGTGCCGCCGCCGGAGCCGGGCGACCCGCTCGCGTTCGAGGCCGCGGCGCTGGCCGCGATCCTGCCGCCGCCGTGCCCGCGGCGGGTCGCCGACGCGTCCGCGACGACGGCGTACGGGGACGTGCTGCTCTGGGCCGACGCCACGGTGAACGGGCCGGCCGGCATCCCCGCGTACGAGCGGCAGCGGTTCGCGCGGATCCTCGCCCAGAACGTGCCCGGCCAGCGGGAGTGGGTGCGGCGGCACCTCACCGCGGCCTGCTCGTGAGCTCGTCCCGGCCGGTCCCGTCCCGGCCCGGTCCCGGTGCCGACGCGGTCCGTGCCGGCCGGTCCGCTGCCGCGTACCGTGGCGGGCGTGACGAAGCCTCAGATCCCGGCCCCGGCGGTGGAGAAGACCGACGAGCAGTGGCGCGCCGAGCTGTCCCCGGCGGAATACGAGGTGCTGCGGCGGGCCGGCACCGAGCGACCGTGGACCGGCCGGTACGTCGACGACCACCGCACCGGCATATACCGCTGCCGCGCCTGCGGCAGCGAGCTGTTCCGGTCCGACACCAAGTTCGACTCGCACTGCGGCTGGCCGAGCTTCTGGTCGCCGCTGGCCGGCGAGCGGGTGATCCTGCGCGAGGACAGCAGCATGGGCATGACCCGCGTCGAGGTGCTCTGCGCCAGCTGCCACTCGCACCTCGGGCACGTCTTCCACGGCGAGGGATACGGCACGCCGACCGACGACCGCTACTGCATCAACTCGATCTCGCTGACGTTCGAGGACGGGCCGGCTAGCTGATCGACGGCGGCCGGGCGCCGAGGAAGAACCAGCCCGGCAGGCCGGCGGTCTCGAACCCGGCGCTCGGGTTGCCGGAGATCGTCGAGCCGGTGACCGTGGCCGTGCCGGTGCGGTCGTTGCTCACGAAGAAGATCGCCCCGCCGCCCTCGGCGGCCGAGTTGCCGGTGATCCGCGAGCCGGCGATCCGCAGCGTGAACGTGTTGCCGTCGAGGTAGATCGCGCCACCGCTGCCGCCGCCCGGGGTGCCGGACCGGGCCGGGTTGGCGCCGGTGCCGATCGCCTTGTTGCCGGTGAACGTGCTGTCGCCGATGTCCCAGGACACCCCGATGCTGGACAGCGCGCCGCCGTTGGAGCAGACGCCGCCGGTGAACGTGCTGCCGACGATCCGTACCGGCTGGCCGTGGTACTGGCTGAGCACCCGCAGCGCCGCCCCACCCAGGTCCGGCCCGGTCGGATCGCAGCGGTTGCCGACGAACCGGGAGCCGATGACCGAGAGCCGGCCGCCGCGGACGAAGATCGCTCCGCCACCGCCGCCCTCGGTCAGCTCGCCGGTCGAGTTGCCGTTGGCGAACGTCAGGTTCTGCACGACCAGCTCGGGCGTCTGCTGGTCCTGGCAGTGGGAGGTCGTGTAGCCCTGCTTCTGGTCGCAGGTGTTCTGGTAGAGGATCCGCCGCTGGCCGCCGCCGGACAGCGTCACCGTCCCGCCGCCGTCGAGGACCGTGCGCGGGTGCGCGTTGACGATCTTCGCGGTCTGGGTCATCGCGATCGTCACCGGCGCCGGGCCGCAGTCGAACGTGATCACCCCGCCGGCCGCGACCGCGGCGACGACCGCGGCGGAGGTGCAGCTGGCCGGCGAGCCGGAGCCGACGACCCGGTCCGGGTGCGAGGTGTCGACGCCGCGGGTGTCGATCGGCGCGGCCGCACCGCCGGGCTTCGCCGCGGCCGTGGTCGTCCGCGGCGCCGGCACGAGCGTCCGCGCGGACGGCAGCGGGCGGGCCGGCGGGCGGGACGTGGTCGCCTCGGGAGTCGGCGCGGGAGTCGGCGCGCTCCTCACCGCCGGCGCGGGAGCCCGGTCGGCGACCGGGCGGGCCGGCGAGCCGCAGGCCGCCAGCGCCGCAACGCCGGCGAGGCCGACCGCGAGCAGACCCACCCGCCGTACGAGCACCGCGGGACGCTAGCACGCGCTCGCGCGCCGGTACCCGCCCGACCCCGGCGGGTCACCGGGTCAGGGCAGCGCGGCGACGAGGTCGGCGACCGGCCGGCGGCGGCCGGTGTAGAACGGGATCTCCGCACGGACGTGCCGGCGGGTCACCGACCCGCGCAGGTGCCGCATCAGGTCCACGATCCGGTCCAGCTCGTCCGCCTCGAAGGCGAGGATCCACTCGTAGTCGCCGAGTGCGAACGCGGCGACCGTGTTCGCTCGGACGTCCGGGTATTCCCGGGCCATCCGCCCGTGCTCGGCCAGCATCTCCCGGCGTTCCTTGTCCGGCAGCAGATACCACTCGTACGAGCGGACGAACGGGTAGACACAGACGTAGTCGCGCGCCTCCTCCTCGGCGAGGAAGGCCGGCACGTGGCTCTTGTTGAACTCGGCCGGCCGGTGCAGCGCGAACTGCGACCACACCGGCTCCATCGACCGGCCGAGCTCGGTGCGCCGGAACCGCCCGTAGGCCTCCTGCAGGTCGTCGGGGGACGCCGCATGCCACCAGAGCAGCAGGTCGGCGTCCGCCCGCAGCGCGGACACGTCGTACGTGCCGCGCACCACCACATCCTTCGCGGCCAGCTGCTCGAACAGCTGCTCCACCTCGGCGGCCACCGCGGCCCGGTCGGCGGCCAGCGGGGTCACGGCCCGGAACACCGACCAGGCGGTGTAGCGGATCATCTCGTTCAGCTCACGGGCCCGCTTGCCATTCACTGCCACGACTCGATTCTCGCAGGTGTTCCAGGACCCTGCTCGCGGCCGCGTACCCGGACCGGATGCAGGCCGGAACGCCGACCCCGTCGAACGCGGCCCCGCAGACCGCAAGCCCCGGCACCCTGGCCACGTCGGCCCGGATCCGGCGGACCCGCTCGAGGTGACCGGGTGCGTACTGGGGCAGCGCGCCGCCCCAGCGGGTCACCCGGTGCGCCACCGGGGCCGCCCGGATGCCCGCCAGCGCCGCGAGCTGGCCGAGCACGAGCCGGACCAGCTCGGTGTCGTCCCGGTGCAACACCCGGGCCTCCCGGTGCCGGCCGACCGAGGCCCGCACGATCGCCACGTCGTGGCCGGCCAGGTGCCGCCACTTGCGGGACGAGTACGTCACCGCCTTGACCGCGCCGCCGCCCTCCACCGTCGGCACCAGCAGGCCGGAGCCGGTCAGCCCGGCCAGCGCGGGAGCGGGGAAGGCGAGTGTGACGATTCCCACGCTCGCGTATTCCATCGCGGCCAGCTCGTGCGCCGCCCACGGCGCCAGTCCCTCCAGCAGGCCGGCCGCCTTGCCTGCGGGCGCCGCGACCACGACCGCGTCCGCCGCGATCATCACCGGGTCCGGCACCGGGCCGCCGACGAGCCGGAAGCCGCCCGGGGTGCGCTCGATCCGGCGGATCGGCAGCCGCAGCCGCACGTCCGCGCCCGACGCCCGGGCCACCGCCCCGGGCAGCACGCCGAGACCGCCGTCCAGGGTGGCGAACGCGGGGCCGGCGTCCGGCGGGGCGGCGTCGACCACCGAGCGGGCCGCGTTGACCAGCTTGCCGCCCTCCCGGTCCAGCGCGGCCGCCAGCGCCGGCATCGTCGCCCGCAGCGAGAGGCCGTCGGCGCGGCCCGCATAGACACCGCCGAGCAGCGGGTCGACCAGCCGCTCCACGATCTCCCGGCCGAGCCGGCGGCCGACGTACTGCCCCACGGCCGGGTCGCCGAGCGGCGCCGGCTCGGCCTTGTCCGCGCCGACCTCGGCCAGCCCCGCCTCGGTGAGCAGCCCGCTGCGCCGCAGCGCCCCGCGGTCGCCCGGCACGCCGAGCACGGTGCGCGCCGGCAGCCGGTGCCGCACGCCGTCGATCGCCACCGCCGCCTCGGTCGTCACCGGGTGCACCAGCGCGCGGCCGAGGCCGACGGCCTCGACGAGCTCGAGACACTCCTTCTGCCGGGCGATGAACGACTCGGCGCCCTCGTCCGCCGGCAGGCCGCCGACCGGCGAGACCCGCAGCTTCCCGCCCACCTTGGAGGCACCGTCGACGAGCACGACCCGCGTGCCGGGCGGGGCCCCGCGGGACACCGCCAGCGCCGCGGACAACCCGGCGATGCCGGCTCCGATCACCACGACGCGCGCCACCGCCCCATCTTGCTCGCTCGGTGCAATCCGATCGAGACCGGATCGCGATCTCCGTCGTGGAACCCGTACCGGGCCGCCGCAGTCGGACCGCCACACGACGGCAGGGAGGGTGAGATGGGCGGTCGGGCGAGGTGGCTGGGGGCGGCCGGGCTGGCACTCGCCCTGGTCGGGGTGCTCGCGGCGTGCACCGGGTCGGGCCAGGGCTCGGGCACCCGTGCCGGTGCCGGCGCGGCCGCCTCGGCGCCGGACAGGGCGGCGCCGAACCCGGCCGCGGGGGCGAACGCGGCGCCGCCGAACGCCGGCACGAAGGACTCGGCAGCGGACACCGCGTCGATCACGCTGCGCCCGGCACTGATCCGGACGGCCGAGCTGACCGTCGTCGTCCACGACGTCCCGGCCGAAGCGGCCGCGGCCGGCGCCGCGGCCCGGGCCGCCGGCGGCGCCGTGGCCGGCGACGACCGGTCCGGCTCGGGCGCCGACGCGCACGCGACGCTCGTGCTCAAGGTGCCGCCGGAGAAGATGGACGCGATGCTGGACCGGCTCGGCCGGCTCGGCCGCGAGCAGTCCCGGTCGAGCAGCACCCAGGACGTGACCCAGGACGTCGCCGACGTCGACGCCAGGGTCGCCTCCATGCAGGCCTCGATCGCCCGGGTGCGGGCCATCCTGTCGCGGGCCGAGCGGATCGGCGACGTGGTCTCGGTGGAGGGCGAGCTGTCCCGGCGGACCACCGAGCTCGAGTCGCTGCAGGCCCGGCAGCGCGCGCTGGCCGGGCAGGTGAACTACGCGACGATCACCCTGCGGCTCACGGCGGACCGCGCCGCGGCGCCGGCACCGCCGCCGGAGCGGGCCGGCTTCGTCGGCGGCCTGCGCGACGGCTGGCACGCGTTCGCCGCGACGCTCGGCTGGGTGTTCACCGCGCTCGGCGCGGTGCTGCCGTTCCTGCTGCTGGCGGTCCCGGTCGCGGTCGCCTTGCTGCTGCGCCGCCGCCGGCTCACCGCCGCACCGAGTGCACCAGCTCCACGACCCGAGTGAGCGCGGTGGGGTCGGTCTCCGGCAGCACCCCGTGGCCGAGGTTGAACACGTGGCCCGGGGCGGCGCGGCCGTCCGCGAGCACCCGCCGCACCTCGGCCTCGACGACCGGCCAGTCGGCCAGCAGCAGCGCCGGGTCGAGGTTGCCCTGCACCGCCCGGCCCGGCCCGACCCGGCGGGACGCCTCGTCCAGCGGCACCCGCCAGTCCACCCCGACCACGTCCGCGCCGGCCTCGCCCATCAGCCCCAGCAGCTCGCCGGTGCCGACGCCGAAGTGCACCGTCGGCACGTCGAGGTCGGCCAGCGCGGCGAACACCGCGGCGCTGTGCGGCTGCACGAACCGGGCGTAGTCACGGGCGGACAGGGCGCCGGCCCAGGAGTCGAACAGCTGGATCGCGGCCGCGCCGGCCTCGACCTGCACCCGCAGGAACGTGGCCGCGGTGGTCGCCAGCCGGCCCAGCAGCCGGGCCCACAGGTCCGGCGCGCCGTGCATGAACGCCTTGGTCCGCGCGTGCTCGCGGGACGGCCCGCCCTCGATCAGGTAGCTCGCCAGCGTGAACGGCGCCCCGGCGAACCCGATCAGCGGCGTGCCGGCCAGCTCCCGGACCAGCATCCGGACGGCCTCGTCGACGTAGCCGACCTGGCCCGGGTCGAGCTCCGGGATCGCGGCCACGTCGGCCCCGGTCCGTACCGGCGCGGCGACGACCGGGCCGACGCCGGCGGTGATGTCCAGGTCCACCCCGGCCGCCTTGAGCGGCACCATGATGTCCGAGAACAGGATCGCGGCGTCCACCCCGTGCCGGCGTACCGGCTGCAGCGTGATCTCGGTGACCAGGTCCGGCCGGGTGCAGGCGTCGAGCATGCCGATCCCGGCCCGGACCGCCCGGTATTCCGGCAGCGACCGGCCGGCCTGGCGCATGAACCACACCGGCGTGCGCTCGACCGGCTCCCGGCGCATGGCCCGGACCAGCAGGGACGTGGTCTCGGACGTCGTGCTGGCTGCCGGCGCGCTCATCACGGCTCATCCTGCCACGGGCCGCCCGGCCACGCTCCGCCCCTACCTGGACGTACCAGGACGGATGGGGCGGTGACGAGGGCCGCAGCCGCGACACGCCGAGCCTCCTCCCGCGCGCCGTGGTCCCGGCGTGCCACCGTCGCCGTACGGACGCGACGACCGTTCCCCCGACGTGCCGAGGAGGTCCGATGCCCGCGCTGACGAGGCTCATGCCGACGAGGCACTGCCCGTGCTGCGGGGACGAGCGAGCCTTCGAGACACCGCCGTGCCCGGACGGCCACGGCCCGGAGTGCGCCGAGCTGGCCTGCCGGGACTGTGGCACCGCGCTGCTCGTCGACCCGTACGCTCCCGCCGCCCGGCCGGCGCCCCGTCCCACCCGCCACGCGCTCGGCGCGGCGGCCTGACCGGCCGGCGGTCCGGTGTCGGCGACCATGCCCGAGCGCAACCTGCCCCGGCCCCGGGGACGGGCGCTGGCACCGGCGGAGTTCGCCGCGGCCGTGCGCAGCCTGGCGGTCGCGCGGGTGCGGGACGAGGTCAGGGTCGAGGAGGTGCGGCCGCCGCAGAAGCTCGCCCCGTGGACGCACGCGCTCGCGCTGACCGTGCTGGTCGACGACGAGGAGCTGGCCACCGGACGGCTGGTGCTGCTGCACGACCCGGCCGGGTACGAGGCGTGGGAGGGCACGCTGCGGCTGGTCGGCTACGCGTCGGCCGAGCTCGACCCGGAGATGGCCGGCGACCCGCTGCTGCCGGAGGTCGGCTGGAGCTGGCTGATCGACGCGCTGGCGGCGGCCGGGGCCGAGCACCGGGCTGCGGGCGGCACGGTCACCCAGACCTCGTCGACCCGGTTCGGCGACCTGGCTGGTCCGCGCCGGACCAGCGACCTCGAGCTGCGCGCGTCCTGGACGCCGGTCGGGCAGGACGTGTCGGCGCACCTGGTGGCGTTCGCCGACCTGCTGTGCACCGCGGCCGGGCTGCCGCCGGCCGGTGTGACCGCACTGCCGAACCGCTGAACCGGCTCCGCCAGGCGGTGCCGAGCTGAACCGGCTCCGCCAGGCGGTGCGGAGCGACGTGCTAGACCGGCTCTGCCCGGAGGGCGTTCGACTGGGGCACCGGCCCGCCGTTGCCGGGGGTGCCGGGGCCGAGGACCAGCGCCGAGCGCGGTGACAGCGGCAGCCGCAGGGTCAGCTCCGTACCGTGCTCGGGCGCGGTGACCACGTCGAGGGAGCCGCCGGCCAGCCGGGCCCGCTCCCGCAGCAGGCCGAGGCCGACGTGCCGGCCGCCGCTGGACTGCACCTGGCTCGGTACGAAGCCAGCGCCGGCGTCCTTGACCCGGGCCACGATCTGGTCGCCTTCCACGGCGAGCGACGCCTCGGCCTCGTCGACGTCGGCGTGCTTGACGACGTTGAGCAGCGCCTCCTGGAAGAACCGGTAGACCGTCACCGCCGACACCAGCGGCAGCGGGTACGCCTCCTGCGGCCAGTTCAGCCGAACGGTCACCAGGTAGCGGGCGGCGAACTCGCGCCGCAGTGCGCCGACCGCGGAGGCCAGGTCGCCGTCGCGCAGCTCGGCCGGGCGGGTGCGCGCCATCACGGCGCGGACCTGCTCCTCGGCGTCCTCGACCAGCTCCCGGACCCGCTCGTCCTTGGCCGGGTCGGGATGCTGCGGGTCCGAGTCGGCGAGCAGCGCCCGGGCGGCCGCCAGCGACTGGGCGACCGTGTCGTGCAGCTCGGCGGACAGCTGGCCGCGGGTGGCCTCCTCGGCCGCGACCAGGCCGGACAGCAGCTCGAAGACGCCGGCACTGGTCTGCTCGGCGGTGCGCCGGGACTGCTCGGCGACCTCGTCGGCGACCCTCGCCCGCAGGTGCAGCGCGTCCAGGACGCTGGCCAGCTCGGCGAACTCGGTGGTCGCCCCGACCAGCCGCGGGGTGCTGACCCCCGCCCGCAGCGAGGGGTCGCGCAGCCGGCGGACCGCGTCCGCGTGCAGCTCGCGCATGCCGGCGGTGACCCGGCGGGTCCAGAACACGGCCAGCGCGACCAGCAGCAGGCCGACCAGCAGGCCGGCGCCGAGCGCGAGGTATTCGAGCCGGTCGAGCCCGCCGCGGGCCAGCACGGCCCCGACGAGCACCACCATGGTGACGACCGTCGCCGCGCCGCCGATGGCGGCCCAGGCCGCGAGCGGCAGGTTACGGCCGCGACGGATCACGGACCGACGGCGTCCTCGAACCGGCCGGTCGTCGTCCACTCCGCCTCGGTTCGGGCCGGGACCGAGCCGGCGGAGGTCAGCTCCGGACCGGCGACCGCCGTCTCACTGGCCAGCGCGATCGCGCCGAGCAGCGAGGCCACCGCCCGCTCCACCGAGTAGAGCTCGGCGACGATCTCGTCCACCGCGTCCGGGCCGTCGTAGCGGGTCGCGAGCCGGGACAGCCGGTGCGCGGACTCCCGCAGCACGGCCAGCGCCGGCACGGTCTCCTGGGAGACCTCGCCGAGCACCCGGTTCGCCGCCCCGTACGCCTCGGCGCGGCCGAGGGCCTCGTCCCGGCGGGCGGCCAGCTCGGCCACCGACAGCCACGACTCGGCCTGCCGCACCAGCACCTCGGCCAGCTGGGTGTCGGCCCGGCTGAAGGTGGCCGCCTTCGCCGGCCGGTAGGCGATCAGCACGGCCTGCGGGCGCTCCGGGTCGCCCAGCACCGCGGAGCAGTAAGGCCGGTCTCCGTCCTGGCCGGTGAACACCCCGCGCGCGGCCAGCGCGCGCAGCACCCAGGGAGCGTCCATCACCTCGGCGTCGACCCGGACCCGGGAGATCACCCCGGTGTCGTCGCCGACGTAGCGCAGCAGGCCGTCCGGGTGGTGGACCAGCATCTCCACCTCGGCGGCGCCGAACAGCTTGGCCGCGGCCTTGACGACGACCTCGGCCGACGCATCCGCCGAGCCGCCCACCTGCTCCTGCCCGCGGGCCAGCTCCGCGTACAGCGTGGCCTCCGAGGCGCGCTGCGTCTGCTGCCGGTAACTCCACCAGAGCAGACCGAGCGGAACGATCAGACCCAGCAGACCAGCCGGTGCGTTCACGGCGAGCCAGGCGCCGAGCAGGCCGAGGGAGGCGGTGCCGGCGAAGTGGATCATGCCGAGCGGGCCGCTCAGCGTCAGCACCCGTCCGTACGACTGATGGGTGGTGAGCGCGACCGGCACGGAGACGAGCAGGTGGTTGATCGCGTAGATCGTCAGCAGGCCGGCGCAGGCAGCGAGGAGCCCTCCGCCGAACGCCAGGGTGACCAGGACACCGGCCGCAACGCTGAGCGAGTGCATCGCCAGGTTGAAGCGCAGCTTGAACCAGGAGGTCCTGGCCTGCGCGAGTCCGACCCCGATCACGTAGGCGATCGGCAACCACGCTCCGGGGGCGAGCACGAGGCCGACCGCGATGAACGCGTCGTTGAGGGCGAAGACGAAGGCTTGCCTACCGACCACGAGGCGGACCGAGGCGCGTTCTGCGCCCAGGACCGCGAGGGTCATCAGCGGAGGTGCCCACCAGGCGGGCGAACCCCACCCCGCGAGGAGGCAGAGGAGGACAGCAAGAACCGCACTGAGTGCGGCAACGGCGGTGATCCATGATCCGGGTCGTCTCCCGCCGTTGCGGATCTCAGCGCGGAGTCGAGGGGCCCGAATCAGCCCCATGAAATTCCGTCTGTGGCTCCTGGGCGACCCAGGTCCACTGCTCCAGCGGCGTCTGCTACGCCGATCGCGATTCCGGATGCGATCGCGATGAGGATCACCGCTCGTACGAGACGCTTGCGCATCGCTCTCTCCCATTCCCGGGCCACCCCCCGCGGATCCAGGCGGATCAGGCGGCACAGTATCGGGTGTCACCAAATTTCGCGCGGACAACACCTGATCTTGCGCAGCTTCCCACCAGAATACCCCGAAGGGAGTAGCGTGCGCAGTACCGTGCACGGCAGGCTGTGCCGGTGATGTCGGCCGACCAGCGGCATGCAGGTGTCGAAGCGTGGCCCCCGCCGCGCTCGGCGGACGGGCCACGGGAGGGCACGGCGTGACCATGGAGGGCACGAGAGGGGCGGACGTGACCGCTTTGCAGGCCACGGCAGGGACGATGGAAGGAGCCGGGCCGGCGACGGCGCAGCGCTTCACCGCGCTGGTTGTCGACGACCACCCGCTGCTGCGCGAGTCCATCGTGACCAAGCTGCGTTCGATGGGTGCCGCAGAAGTCTACGAGGCGGCCAGCGTGGCCGAGGCCCGAGCCCGGGCGCACGCTTCCGGCCCCTGTGACCTGTGCATTCTCGACCTGGGACTGCCCGACGGCAACGGCCTCGACCTGCTCGGCGAGCTGCGCAACTCGGGCTGGCCGCGGCTGGTGGTGCTGTCCGCCGCCGACGATCCCTACTCGGTGCGCGCCGCCTTCGTCGCCGGCGCCCAGGGATACCTGCTCAAGTCCGCGTCGCCGTCGGTCGTCTCGGACGGGGTGCGCCGGGTGCTCGACGGCGGGGTCTACGCGGACCCGTCGGTCGCCTCGCTGTTGGCGGCCGGGCTGCGCGGCGGCCCGAGCGAGAGCGGCGTCGCCGACCTGTCGGCGCGCGAGATCGAGGTGCTGCGCCTGGTGGCGGACGGCAAGTCCAACAAGCAGATCGGTGAGACGCTGAGCCTGTCGGCCCTCACCGTGAAGAGCCACCTGGCCCGCATCGCCCGCAAGCTGGGCACCGGCGATCGCGCCGAGATGGTCGCCCTCGTCATGCGCGCAGGCATCATCCGCTGACCGACGATCCGCACGCCGCCGCCACCGTGACCGAGCCGCCGGCACACGGGGCCGAGTCGGCGACCGCGGATCCCGGCAGGTCATCAAACGGAGCGACCCCCGCCCTCCTGCCCGGCTCGAGCCTCACCCCGGCCGCCGAGCCTGCCACCGCCCCGGAGCGGGTGCCGGTGCCGCTGGTCGAGCCGCGCGAGGGCGTCCCGGAACCGGTCACCACCCCGGCGGAGCTGGCCGCCGCTGTCGCCCGGCTGGCCTCGGGCGCCGGCCCGGTCGCCGTCGACGCCGAACGCGCGTCCGGCTACCGCTACGGCCAGCGGGCCTACCTGGTGCAGCTGCGCCGGCAGGGTGCCGGCACGGTGCTGATCGACCCGGTCCCGCTGCCGGACCTGTCCGCCCTCGGCGCGGCGATCGAGGACGTCGAGTGGGTGCTGCACGCGGCCAGCCAGGACCTGCCCTGCCTGGCCGAGCTCGGCATGCACCCGCACACGATCTTCGACACGGAGCTCGCCGGCCGGCTGCTCGGCTACGAGAAGGTCGGCCTCGGCGCGATGGTGGAGAGCCAGCTCGGGCTGACCCTGGAGAAGGGCCACTCGGCCGCGGACTGGTCGACCCGGCCGCTGCCGCACTCGTGGCTGACCTACGCCGCCCTCGACGTCGAGGAGCTCGTCGAGCTGCGCGACCTGCTCGAGGACCAGCTGCGCAGGGCCGGCAAGCTGGAGTGGGCCCGGGAGGAGTTCGCCGCGGTGGCCGCCGCTCCCCCGCCGGCGCCGCGGGCCGAGCCGTGGCGGCGTACGTCCGGCATCCACCGGGTGCGCGGCCGCCGGGCGCTGGCCACCGTGCGGGCCTTGTGGGAGGCCAGGGACGCGCTCGCCCGCCAGCGCGACATCGCCCCTGGCCGGGTGCTGCCGGACAGCGCGATCGTCGCCGCCGCGACCGCCAACCCGGCGACCGCGGAGGAGCTCGCCGCGCTGCCGGTGTTCTCCGGCCGGCAGCAGCTGCGCCAGCTGCGGCGCTGGTTCGGTGCGGTGGCCGCGGCCCGGGCGCTGCCGGACGCCGCGCTGCCGCTGTCGGCGGTGCCGAGCGACGGCCCGCCGCCGCCGAACCGGTGGGCCGACCGGGACCCGGACGCCGCCGCCCGGCTGGTCGCCGCCCGGGCCGCGCTGGCCGACCTGTCCGCCCGGCTGTCGATCCCGGTGGAAAACCTGCTCACCCCCGACCTGGTCCGCCGGCTGGCCTGGTCGCCGCCGGACGACTCGAGCCCCGCCGGGATCGGCGCGGTGCTCGCGGCCGGAGGCGCCCGGCACTGGCAGGTCGAGCTGGCCGCGCCGGTGCTCGCCGATGCGGTGAAGGCCACGGCGAGCGTAGTTACCGACCAGTAGCTTCCGCGCTAGAGTGGCGGCATGACGCGCTCGCTCAGGGACGCGGTCTTCGTCGACGGCGCCCGCACGCCGTTCGGCAAGGCCGGTCCACAGGGGATGTACGCGGAGACCCGCTCGGACGACATGGTCGTCGCGGTGATCCGCGAGCTGCTGCGCCGCCACCCCGAGCTGCCGCCGGAGCGGATCGACGAGGTCGCGATCGCGGCCACCACCCAGACCGGCGACCAGGGCCTGACGATCGGCCGCAACGCGGCCATCCTGGCCGGGCTGCCGACGAGCGTGCCGGGCTTCGCGATCGACCGGATGTGTGCCGGGGCGATGACCGCGGTCACCACGGTCGCGTCCGGCATCGCGTTCGGGGCGTACGACGTGGCGATCGCCGGCGGCGTCGAGCACATGGGCCACCACCCGATGGGCCAGGGCATCGACCCGAACCCGCGGCTGGTCGCGGACAAGCTGGTCGACCCGTCGGCGATGGTCATGGGCAGCACCGCGGAGAACCTGCACGACCGGTTCCCGGCGCTGACCCGCGAGCGGGCCGACGCGTTCGCCGCCGCGTCGCAGCAGAAGCTCGCCAAGGCGTACGCGGACGGCAAGGTGCAGCCGGACCTGGTGCCGGTGGCGACCCGCTCGGCCGAGCACGGCTGGGGGCTGGCGACCAGGGACGAGCCGCCGCGGCCGGGCACCACGGTCGAGGCGCTGGCCGGGCTGACGACGTCGTTCCGGCCGCACGGGCGGGTCACCGCCGGCAACGCGGCCGGGCTCAACGACGGCGCCACCGCCTGCCTGGTCGCCGGTGCCGACGTCGCCGCCGAGCTCGGGCTGCCGGCGAAGATGACGCTGGTCGGCTACGGCTTCGCCGGCGTCGACCCCGAGGTGATGGGCGTCGGGCCGATCCCGGCGACCGAGAAGGCCCTGCGCTCCACCGGACTGTCCATTGAGGACATCGGGCTGTTCGAGCTCAACGAGGCGTTCGCGGTGCAGGTGCTGGCGTTCCTCGACCACTACGGGATCGCCGACGACGACCCGCGGGTCAACCAGTACGGCGGGGCGATCGCGGTCGGCCACCCGCTGGCCTCCTCCGGGGTGCGGCTGATGACCCAGCTCGCGCGGCAGTTCGCCGATCACCCCGAGGTGCGGTACGGACTGACCGCGATGTGCGTCGGCTTCGGCATGGGCGGCGCGGTCATCTGGGAGAACCCGGGATGGGAGGGACGCGAGTGAGCACCGGTACGACGGCCGACCGCCCGGCCCTTGTGTCCGGCGGTCTCTCCGAGGAGCGGGCACCGTGACGACCATCGCGCAGTTTCCGGGCGAGCTGCTGACCAAGGCCCTGGTCCGGTACGTCGAGGTGCCGGGGTTGGCCGGCGAGCTGGCGCTGATCACGCTGGACAACGGCGAGGACCACACGAAGCCGTCGACGTTCGGCCCCGGCGGGCTGCTGTCACTGGACGCCGCGCTGGACGAGATCGAGGCGCACACCCCGGCGGTGGCGGCGATCGCGGTGACCGGCAAGCCGTTCGTCCTCGCCGTCGGCGCCGACCTGACCGGCATCCCGCACATCCCCGACCGGGCCGCGGCGGTCGAGCTGGGCCGGCTCGGCCACCGGGTGTTCCGCCGGCTGCACGACAGCGCGGTGCCCACGTTCGCCTTCGTCAACGGCGTGGCGATGGGCGGCGGGCTGGAGATCGCGCTGCACTGCCACTACCGCACGCTGTCCCGCTCGGCCGCGATGCTGGCGATGCCGGAGGTGTTCCTCGGGCTGGTGCCGGGCTGGGGTGGCACGCAGCTGCTGCCCGCCCTGGTCGGCGCGGCCAACGCGGTGACCATGATCCTGGACAACCCGCTCAACCAGAACCGCATCCTCAAGCCCGACCAGGCGATGCGGCTCGGGCTCGCGGACGTGCTGCTGGACGGCGCCGACTTCCTGGCGGAGTCGCTGCGCTGGGCGGCGCGGGTGGTGTCCGGGGCGCAGACCGTCGCGCGGCCCGAGGTCGACCGCGGCGCCGCCTGGGACGACGCGCTCGCCCGGGGCCGGGCGCTGGTCGACGCGAAGGTGCACGGCGCCGCACCGGCCCCGTACCGGGCGCTGGAGCTGCTGGCGCTGGCCCGCGGCGAGGACCTCGAGGCCGGGTTCGCGGCCGAGGACGAGGCGCTCGCCGACCTGGTCTTCAGCGACGAGCTGCGCGCCGGGCTGTACGCGTTCGACCTGACGCAGAAGCGCGCCCGCCGGCCGGCCGGAGCGCCGGACCGGTCGCTGGCCCGGCCGGTGACCAAGGTCGGCGTGATCGGCGCCGGCCTGATGGCCGGCCAGCTCGCGCTGCTGTTCGCCCGCCGGCTGCACGTGCCGGTCGTGCTGACCGACCTCGACCAGGAGCGGCTCGACCGGGGGGTCGGCTACGTGCGCGGCGAGATCGACGCGCTGCTCGGCCGGAAGCGGATCGGCCCGGACGAGGCCAACCGGCTGCGGGGTCTGGTGACCGGCTCGCTGACGAAGGACGCGTTCGCGGACGCCGAGTTCGTCATCGAGGCGGTGTTCGAGGAGATGGCGGTCAAGCAGCAGGTGCTGGCCGAGGTCGAGGCCGAGGTCTCGGCCGAGTGCGTGCTGGCGACCAACACCTCCTCGCTGTCGGTGTCGGAGATGGCGGCCGGGCTGGCCCACCCCGAGCGGGTGGTCGGCTTCCACTTCTTCAACCCGGTCGCGGTGCTGCCGCTGCTCGAGGTGGTCCGCGGCGCCGGCACCGACGACGCGACGCTGGCCACCGCGTTCGCCGTCGGGCGGGAGCTGAAGAAGTCCTGCGTGCTGGTGAAGGACGCGCCGGCGTTCGTGGTGAACCGGCTGCTGACCCGGTTCCTCGGCGAGGTGACGGCGGCGGTGGACGAGGGCACGCCGGTGGCCGTCGCGGACCGGGCGCTGGCGCCGCTGGGGCTGCCGATGTCGCCGTTCACGTTGCTCGCGCTCGTCGGACCGGCGGTCGCGCTGCACGTGGGCGAGACGCTGCACGCGGCGTACCCGCGGCGGTTCGGGGTGAGCGAGAACCTCGGCCGGCTCGTCGCGGCGGGCAAGCCGGGCGTGCTCGCCTGGGGACCGTCGGGATCCGAGCTGGACCCGGAGGTGGCCGCGCTGTTCGTGGTCGGCGACCGGCCGTCCACCGAGGAGCAGGTGCGGGAGCGCGCGCTGGCGGCGCTGGCCGAGGAGTCCAGGATCTTGCTGGACGAGGGCGTGGTCGCGCAGCCACAGGACGTGGACCTGTGCATGTTGCTCGGCGCGGGCTGGCCGTTCCACCTCGGCGGGATCCTGCCCTACCTGGACCGCGTCGGCGTCTCCGAGCGGGTCACCGGCCGCCGCTTCCTCCCACCCGGCGTGGCCAGCGTCGGCTGACCTTGGTCAGGACGGGGGCGGTCAGGTCCGCACCGGCTTCCAGGCGCCGATGCGGACGGAGACCCCGGCCGAGTGGTGGACCAGCGGTCGGCCCTGGGGTGCGGGCAGGCCCGCCGCCTCGATCAGGTGTTCGGTCAGGTCGAGTGCCCGGGCGCGGGCCAGCGGCCAGGGCGGGTGCTCGGCGTGCGCGTACACCAGACGGCCCGCAACCGACGCGTAGAGCACGTACCGCGCGGTCAGGAAGTGGTCGAGCTCGCCGAGCTCGTCGACCCGGTACGGATCGCCCACCTCGACCAGCGCGCGGCACCCGGCGCCCGACGGTCCGGGCCAGCGCCGCCGGCTGTCGTACCGCACCCGCCGGCCGTCCTCGACGACGCCCATGTCGGCCCAGAAGTAGCGCAGCCAGTAGGTGGTTCTGGCCGCGAGCACCGCGGGCAGGCGCGCCGCGTCGAGCGAGAAGAACCAGATGGCCGACTGCCCGTCCGGCCCCCGGACGTAGGTCCGCACGTTGGTCTCCGGAAACTGCGACAGCCACGGGACGGCCGGCACGCCGGGGATCCGTACATCCCGCATCCGGAACGGCACCAACCCGACCCAGGCCTGCCCGTCGACCGACTCCACCTCGAGACCTCGGGGCAGCAACCGCTGCAGCACCGGCGGACGGTACGGCCAGTGCAGAAAGGTGACGGTGCTCCACTCGTGCAGCATGATCGGCCGGGCGACGGTAGGGGGTGACGGAGCGTCCATCCCGGCAGTCTGGTTCAGCGCCGGTTTGGAGCCAATCGCCGCCGCGGACCGGGCGCGAGCGAGCGCACGAAGACCTGTGGGCGACCCGCCCGCAGCACGGGGATCCGCAGGCGGGTCGCGTGTGTGAGCGTACCCAATTGATCATCGACGCAGTGGTCGGTCTCCTGGTCCCAGAGAGTGGAACCTGCGGCCGAGGACCTGTGCGGAGAGGCGATCCTGGCGCCCCGGGAAGGACCGCCGCTGGGGGGAAGGACCACTGACCCGAAGCCCGATGACGCCCGGCGCAGCAGAGATTTCCGCGAGCGGACAGGTGCGCCGTCAACCCAGCAGGGGCGCCGGCTAACGATGGTTAGCCTAGGGCGTGTCTCCCCATTGGCGGTGGATGCCGGCGGCGTCCAGGCGGCGTCCGGCAAGGCGGCGGGGCCGGCCGGTACCGGGGTTGTCTCGGCCGGCCCCCGCCGGCGCCGGCGCCGGTCGACGGCTTGGCGTCGTCGGGCGCCGCCAGCCAGTGGGGAGACATCACCTAGGCCTGGGCGACGTCGGTGGCCGGCGGGAGCTCGGCGGCGATCGTGAAGCCGTCGGTGTTGCCGGGCGTGTAGTAGACGATCCGGCCGTCCGGGCGGACCGCCAGCACCCGGCCGGACGCGGTGAAGCTCGGCGGCGCGCTGGTGAGCACCGGGGGCCCGCCCTCCAGCGCGACGACGTTGATCGCGCCGTTGGTGGTCGCGTTGGTCGGGCCGACGAGCATCCAGGCGTAGTCGTTGGTCCGGCCGAGCACCGCGAACGTGTGGCCGCGGGCGTCGAGCGTGCCCGGGCCGATCACCTGGATCGCGGCCAGGCTGGGCAGCAGCCGCGGCTCGTCCGAGGCGCCCGGCCGGGGCGAGATCACCCCGAGCCGGCGGACCTCGTCGCGCAGCAGCACGGTCTCGCCGGCCGCGGCGACCGCCTCCGCGGCGGCCAGGAACCGGGCCCGGCCGTCGTAGCCGACCACCAGCGTGGTCAGCGGCACCCCGTTCGGGCCGGTCGACGGCACCGACGACGCGGTCGTGTACGGCGGGGTCGTCGGCGTCGGGGTCGTCGGGGTCGTCGGCGTCGGGATCGCGGTGACCGGTGACCGGGTGGTGCGCGGGGTGCGCCCGGCGTCGGCGGGCACGGTGCCGGTCGGGGCCGGCGTGGTCGACGTCGGCGTCGGCTGCGGGGTCGGCGTCTTCACCCGGTCCGGGGTGAGCGGCGGGTCGGGCACGGTGCCGGCGGAGACGATCAGCCCGTACGGCGTGTCGGCGACCAGCCGGGTCCGCGGCGGCAGCCGGGTCGAGTGGTGCGCGCCGCCGGTCAGCGGGACCCGGGTGGCCACGCCGCGGGAGACCACCCAGACCGCCTTCCCGTCGGCGCTCGGGACGGCGACCTCGGCCCGGCCGAGCGCGACCGGCTTCCGGTTGCCGCCCAGCGCGTACGCGACCGTGGGGTTGGTGGGCAGCAGCCGGCCCAGCACGACGTACCGGCCCTGCTGGTCCCAGGCTCGCAGCGCGGTGAACCGGCGCGGCAGCGGGATCCGGGTGGCCTTCTTGGCCAGCGTGTCGAACCGGTAGAGCCGGCCGTCGACGACGACGAGCAGGTCGCCGACGCTGCGCGGGTAGGACTGGACGGCCGGGACCGAGCGGCCGCTGTCCCGGGACGCCGGCGGTGGCTGGCCCTGGACGACGCCGACCACGACGGCGACGGCGAGCAGCGCGATCGCGGTGCTCGGCCGGCGTACCCATCGGGACAGCCGGGACGGTCGTCGCGGCGGCCGGATCCCGACCGGGCCGTCCGCCGCCCCGGCCGACGTCTCGGACAGGCGCGACACGCGGGCCATTGTTCCAGTCCGCACCTGTCGCCCCGCCGCCGCCCGACCCTCCCGCCCGAACCCGGCGGCGAACGCGAGACGGGCGGCGGCGACGGGTGACCCGCCCCCCGACCCTCCCGCCCCACCCCGTCGGCGGAACGCGAGACGGGCGGAGGCGACGGTGACCCGCCCGATCGGGGTGGGTGCGGGTCAGACGGGGACAGGGGCGCGGGTGGGGGCGGGGAGGCGGACGGTGACCTCGAGTCCACCCTCGGAGCGGGCGGCGGCGGAGACCGCTCCCCCGTGCGCGGCGGCGACCGCGCGGACGATCGACAGGCCGAGCCCGGCCCCGCGCGAGCCGGTGCGTGCCGTGCCGCCCCGGCGGAACGGCTGGAACAGCTCGTCGACCTCCCCGGCCGGCACCGCCGGACCGGTGTTGAGCACGGACAGGAACGCCCCGGACTCGGTGCCGGTCCGCACGGTCACCCAGCCGCCGTCGACGTTGTGCCGGACCGCGTTCTCGACCAGGTTGCCGACCAGCCGTTCCAGCAGCTCCGGGTCGCCCTCGACCGGCGCCGGCCTGGTCTCGGTGGACACGGCCAGCCCGCGGGCGGACGCCTCCGGCGCGACCGCGGCGACCGCGGCCGGCACCAGCGAGGCGAGGTCGACCGGCTCCCGCTGCGCCAGCCCCTGCCGCGCCTGCCCGTCGCTGCGGGCCAGCACGAGCAGCGCGTCGACCAGCCGGTCGGCCCGCATGCTCGCCTCCCGCACCACCTCGCCCATCGTCCGCAGCTCGGCGATCGACGCGCCAGGGTCGCCGAGGGTCACGTCGACCTCGGTGCGGATCACCGACAGCGGCGTACGCAGCTCGTGCGAGGCGTTGGCGACGAACCGCCGCTGGCTGTCGAACGCCGCGTCCAGCCGGGCCAGCATCGCGTCGAACGTGTCGGCCAGCTCCTTGAGCTCGTCCGCCGGCCCGTCCAGCGCGATCCGCTGGTCCAGCGTCTCGTCGGAGAGCCGGCGCGCGGTCGCGGTGACCCGGCTGACCGGCTGCAGCGCCCGCCCGGCCAGTACGTACGCGGCGGCGACCCCGACGACCGCGACCACCACGAACACCAGCCCGGCCGAGCGCAGCAGCTCGCTGCGGGCCGAGTCCCGGACCAGCTGGGAGAACTGCTCCGAGGTCAGCGACGAGCCGTCGCCGAACTGCAGCCGCACCCCGGGCGGGAACCGCGGCAGCGACCGGATCGCCCGGTCCAGCACGATCAGCGCGACGCCGAGCAGCGTCGCCGCCAGCACCGCCAGCAGCCCGCCGTAGAGCAGGGTGAGCCGCAGCCGCAACGTGAGCACCGGCCGGCGGGTCACGGTCGCCCCTACCCCGCCGCCGCGGCGTCGCCGGCGCTGTCGGCGGCCGGCACCCGGTAGCCGGCGCCGACCACGGTCTCGACCAGACCGGGCTCGCCCAGTTTGCGGCGCAGCGTCATCACCGTGACCCGGACCGTCGTGGTGAACGGGTCGGCGTTCTCGTCCCAGACCCGGTCGAGCAGTTCCTCGCTGGAGACCACCCCACCGCGGGCGGCGAGCAGCACCTCCAGCACGCCGAACTCCTTGCGGGTCAGCTCGATCGGCCGGCCGGCCCGGGCGACCGTCCGCCGCGCGGCGTCCAGCACCAGGTCGCCGGCGACCAGCACCGGCGGCGCCGGTGGGGTGGAGCGGCGGCCGAGCGCCCGCACCCTGGCCGTCAGCTCGGCGAACGCGAACGGCTTGGCCATGTAGTCGTCGGCGCCGAGGGACAGGCCCTCGACCCGGTCGGCGACGGTGCCGCTGGCGGTGAGCATGAGCACCCGGGTGAGCGCGCCCTCGGCGGCCAGCTGCCGGCACAGCTCGTCGCCGGACATCCCGGGCAGGTCGCGATCGAGCACGATCACGTCGTACCGGGTCACCGTGGCCTTCTCGTGCCCGTCCACCCCGTCGTACGCGACGTCGACCGCCATGCCATCGCGCCGCAGCCCGCGCGCCACCGCGTCGGCCAGTGCCGCCTCGTCCTCCACCACCAGCACCCGCACGCGTCCAGTCTGCCCGAACCGGCTGCAGTACGCCTCGGGCCGCCGTCCGGATCGGGGGGAAACACCGGTGTGACGGCGATTCGCCCGATGGTTCACCTGTCGACGGGCTGTTACTCGATCGTTACGGCACCGCGGACGTTAACTCTCCCGTCACGCTTGCCGCTCCCAGAGCACCGTGCATATGTTGTCGCCCACAACAATTAGAGGCAGGCGCGGTGGCGGTGTGCACCCAGCCTTCCGCGGGGCCGGTGCGACCATGCACCGGGTCCAGGGCCCTGCTTGCGGGTGCACGCCGACCAGGAGCCAGGAAAGGACCCGGATCCATGCGCAAGCGTCACACGATGGCCGCGGCGGCGCTCGCCGCGACCGCACTCCTGCTTGCCGCCTGTGGGGGCGACAACAACGGCTCGAGCAGCGGCTCGGGCGGAGGCGGGAGCGGCAGCTCGAGCGGGAAGGTCGGCGTGATCCTTCCCGACGCCTCGACCTCGCCGCGCTGGGAGTCCAACGACCGGCCGCTGCTCAAGGCGGCGTTCGACAAGGCGGGCCTGCAGTCCGACATCCAGAACGCGAACGGCGACAAGTCGAAGTTCGGCACGATCTGCGACAGCATGATCAACTCCGGTGTGAACGTCCTGATGATCGTCAACCTGGACAGCGACTCCGGCACCGCGTGCCTCAAGAAGGCGCAGACCGCCGGCGTCAAGACGATCGACTACGACCGGCTGACCCTGGGCGGCGGCGCCTCCTACTACGTCTCGTTCGACAACGTCGAGGTCGGCAAGCTGATGGGCGAGGGCCTGCAGAAGTGCCTGACCGACGCGGGCAAGACCAACGCCAACATCGTCTTCATCAACGGCGACCCGACCGACAACAACGCGGCGCTGTTCAAGCAGGGCTACGCCGAGGCGCTGAAGCCGGCGATCGACTCCGGCAAGTACAAGCTGGTCGGCGACCAGACCGGTAAGTGGGACGCCACCGTGGCCGGCACCGCCTTCGAGCAGATCTACACGCAGAACGGCGGCAAGGTCGACGGCGTCGTCTCCGCTAACGACACGATGGCCGGCGGGATCATCGCCCGGCTCAAGGCCAACAACCTCGCCGGCAAGGTGCCGGTGACCGGCCAGGACGCGACGGTGCCCGGTCTGCAGGCGATCCTCGCCGGCCAGCAGTGCATGACCGTCTACAAGGCCGTCAAGAAGGAGGCGGACGCCGCCTCGTCGCTGGCCATCGCCCTGATCAAGAACCAGGACACGTCCAGCATCGTCAACGGCTCGGTCAAGGACACCGTCCTCAACAAGGACGTCCCGTCCGCGCTGCAGACCCCGGTGTCGATCTTCAAGGCCAACGTGAAGGACGTCATCGACGACGGCTTCCAGAAGGCCTCGGACGTCTGCACCGCGCAGTTCGCCTCGGCCTGCCAGGCGGCAGGCATCTCCTGACCCCTCGGCGGGGGCCTGGTCCGGCGCGGACCGGGCCCCCGTTCCGGGTGGGATAGTCGCGCCACGACCGGAAATCCGCCTCGGGGAAGAGGGTCAGCATGACGATGCCGAGCGCCACCGCGACAGCGCCCCCCGTGGGCGACGAGCAACCGATCCTGTCGCTGCGGGGCGTGAACAAGAGCTTCGGTGCGGTGCACGTCCTGCAGGACGTCGACTTCGACGCCTACCTGGGCGAGGTCACCGCGCTGGTCGGGGACAACGGTGCCGGCAAGTCGACGCTGATCAAGGGCGTCGCCGGCAGCCACACGTTCGACTCCGGCGAGTACCTCTTCGAGGGCCGCCGGGTCACGGTGCACAGCCCGAAGGACGCCAACGCCCTCGGCATCGAGGTCGTCTACCAGGACCTCGCCCTGTGCGACAACCTCGACATCGTGGACAACCTCTTCCTCGGCCGCGAGCTGACCAAGCGCGGCGTGCTGGACGAGGAGACCATGGAGAAGCGGGCGGTGGAGACCCTCGCCGGCCTCTCGGTCCGTACGGTCCGCAGCATCCGCCAGCAGGTCGCGAGCCTGTCCGGTGGCCAGCGACAGACGGTCGCGATCGCCCGCTCCGTGCTGTGGAACTCCAAGCTCGTCGTCCTCGACGAGCCCACCGCCGCGCTCGGCGTCGCGCAGACCGAGCAGGTGCTGCGGCTGGTCCGCCGGCTCGCCGACCGCGGGCTGGCGGTCGTGCTCATCAGCCACAACCTCAACGACGTGTTCGCCGTCGCCGACCGCATCTCGGTGCTCTACCTCGGCCGGATGGCCGCCCAGGTGAAGGCCAAGGACGTCACCTCAAACCAGGTCGTGGAGCTCATCACGACCAGCCGGTCCGGCTCGATCGGATTGCCCACCGAGCTGGAGCCCGACGCCGAAGACCTGCAGGAGGGAATCGCCGAGGACGCGGCCGCGGAGGGCGAGACCGTCAGCACGCCGCCCGCCGGGACGAGGAAGGACACCCCATGAGCACCACGACCAGCCCGGCGCTCACCGACGAGGAACACCCCGAGCTGCCCACCCCGGAGCCGCGGGAGCTCGGCGCCGCCGTCTCCGACTACATCGCCCGGGTGCGCGGCGGCGACGTCGGCGCGCTGCCGGCCATCCTCGGCCTCGTCGTGCTGTTCATCGTGTTCTCGATCCTGCGGCCGAGCACGTTCACCAACGCGTTCAACATGGCCAACCTGGTCAACCAGGCCTCGGCCGTGATCGTCATCGCGCTTGGCCTCGTCTTCGTCCTGCTGCTGGGCGAGATCGACCTGTCGGCCGGCTGGACCGCCGGCGTGTCCGCCGCGATCATGGGCGTCACCGCGACCAGGCAGGGCTGGCCCTGGTGGGTCGCGGTCCTCTGCTGCATCGCCACCGGCGCGGTCATCGGCACCACCATCGGCCTGCTGGTGGCCAGGCTCGGCATCCCGTCGTTCGTCGTGACGCTGGCGGCGTTCCTCGCGTTGCAGGGCCTGCTGCTCAAGATCATCGGAGAGGGCGGCACGATCGCGATCCGCAACTCGAAGCTGCTCGCGATCAACAACAGGACGCTGCCGGTCTGGCTCGGCTGGGTGCTGCTGGCGGTCATCGTGGCGGCGTACGCGTTCGTCTCGCTGCGCCGGGCGGCCGTCCGCCGGGCCCAGGGACTGCAGTCCGAGGGCATCTCGGTGGTGATCGCCAAGGTCGTGGTGCTCGCGGTGGTGCTCGCCGCGATCACCGCATACCTGTCCAAGGAACGCAGCCGCAACCCGCTGGTGTCCTCGATCACGGGCGTCCCCGAGGTCGTCGTGCTGCTCGTGATCCTGCTGGTCGGCGCCTCCTTCGTGCTCGCCCGGACCCCGTTCGGCCGGCACGTGTACGCGGTCGGCGGCAACGCCGAGGCCGCCCGGCGGTCCGGCATCAACGTCAAGCAGATCAAGCTGTTCTGCTTCATCTCCTGCTCGAGCCTGGCCGCGGTCGGCGGCATCCTGCTCGCCAGCCGGGACAACTCGATCTCGCCCACCACGGGCGGCGCCGAGACCCTGCTGTACGCGGTGGGCGCGGCCGTCATCGGCGGCACCAGCCTGTTCGGTGGCAAGGGCAAGCCCCTGGACGCCCTGCTGGGCGGCCTCGTGATCGCGGTGATCATCAACGGCATGGGGCTGCTGAACCAGCCGTCCGCCGTGGTGTTCATGGTCACCGGTCTGGTGCTGCTCTTCGCGGCGAGCGTGGACGCCTTGTCGAGGCGGCGCGCCGCCTCCACCGGCCGCGTCTGACCGGGCCGGCAGCCGGTGCCGACGTGACCGGGACCGGGGTCCGGGTCGACCGGGTGGAGACCGGCCCCTGGGCCGCGCCCGTCACGGGTGCGATCGCCAGGGCGCCGGCCGTCACCCAGGAGGAGGTTCGCCGGCACAACCTCGGCGTGCTGCTGAGCCTGTTGCACGTCCGGGGGCCGGCGTCCCGGGCCGAGCTGACCGCGGTCAGCGGGCTGAACCGGAGCACGGTGCGGGCGCTGATCACCGAGCTGGCCGACGCAGGCCTCGTCAGCGAGGCGGCGCCGGTCGGCCGGGGCGGCGCCGGCCGGCCGTCGATCCTGGTCGAGCCGCGCTCCGAGGCGGTCTGGGCGCTCGCGGTCGACATCGGCGTCGAGCACCTGTCCGCGGCCAGGGTCGGCCTCGGCGGCGTGGTGCTGGACCGCCGGGAGGGCCGGCAGCCGCGCGGCGACGGCGGCGTGCTGCAGGTGCTGGACCGGGTGCGGGCGCTGGTCGAGCCGCTGCTCGCGACGGCGACCACCGACCCGGTCGGCATCGGGGTGGCGGTGCCGGGGATGGTCGGCGGGCCGGGCCAGCTTGTCCGGCTGGCCCCGAACCTCGGCTGGGTGGACGTGCCGCTCGGGCTGCTGCTGGCCGCTCAGCTGCGCAGCACGCTGCCGGTCGCGGTCGGCAACGAGGGCGACCTCGGGGTGATGGCCGAGCACCTGCGCGGGGTCGCCGCGGACGCCTCCGACGCGATCTTCCTCACCGGCGAGGTCGGGCTCGGCGCCGGCGTGATCGTCGGCGGTCGGCCGCTCACCGGCGCGGGCGGGTACGCCGGCGAGGTCGGGCACATGAGCGTCAACCCGGGCGCCGGCCGGATCTGCAGGTGCGGGCGGCGCGGCTGCTGGGAGACCGAGGTCGGCGCCGACGCGGTGCTGCGGGCGCTGGGCGCGCCGGCCGAGTCGACGGCGGAGGAGATCCTCGCCGCCAGCGCGGACGGCAGCCGGACGGCGAAGGCCGCGGTCCGCCGGATCGGGCGCTGGCTCGGGGTCGGCGTGGCCAACCTGGTCAACCTGTTCAACCCGGAGGTGGTCGTGTTCGGCGGCCTGACCCGGACGCTGTTCCCCGTCCTCGAGCCGTACGTCCGGGCGGAGCTGGCCTCGGCGCTCACCGCGCCGCGCGACCAGGTACGGCTGGAGCTGCCCGGGCTCGGCGCGGACTCCAGCCTGCTCGGCGCGGCCGAGCTCGCGTTCGCGCCGCTGCTCGGCGACCCGCTCGGCAGCCGGCTCGCGCTGCCCGACCCCGCCTGACCCAGGCGCCCATTGCCCTGCGATGGCCGGGGTTTTCGCCTCCGGGACGGTCGGTGCTGCGGCGTTTGTCAGGCCACCCGCTGCTGCTAACGTGCCGTCCGGCCCGATTCCCGGCGCGGCCTCGAGAAGACGTTCGCGACACCGGATCGAGCGTTGCGGGGGAATTGTTGGATCCCGAGTCACGAGATGCCGCGCCTGCTGCCGGGCCACCGTCCACGGCCGCGCCAGCCAGGGCGGGCCGGGCCGAGCCGGACGTCGGTTCGTACCGGGCCGCGGTGGCGGACCTGACCGCGGAGATCGCCGCCGACGGCGGCCGGCTGCCGCCGGCCGAGACCGTCCTGCGACGGCGCCTCGGCCAGCCGGAGATCCTCGACGTGCTCGCCCGGACGCCGGCCGGCGCGGACGCGGCCGGCGCGGCGCGTGGGTCAACAGCCTCACCCGGAGCGTGGCCCAGCTGCAGCGGGTCGACCGCACCAGCATGGGCCAGGGCGTCGAGGTCCGGGTGCCGTTCCTCGACCCCGCGCTGGTCGAGCTGGCGATGCGGGTCCCGGCCGAGCTGAAGATCCGCGCCGGCCAGGAGAAGTGGATCGTCCGGGAAGCGTTCGCGGACATGCTGCCCGACTACATCCGCCGCCGGCCCAAGAACGGGCTGTCGTACTCCACCGGGCTGCACGACCGGGCCCGGCTCTACAAGCCGCTGTTCCCGCGGCTGTACCGGTCCTTCGGGTACGAGCTGGCCGAGCCGATCCGGCGCGACTTCGACACGACGCTGGCCCGGCTCGGGCACGACCTGGACCGGGTGGAGGCCGAGGCTGCCGCGCCCGGCGACTACACGCTGCCGGAGCGGGCCCGCGACCTCGCCGGCGCGGTCCGCTGGAACGTCCAGCCGCCGCTGGCCCGGCTGGTGTCCCGCCGCCTCGGCACCGGGTCCGCGCCGGCCGGTTAGCCGAGAGCGCGCAGCAGCTCGGGTCCGGTCCAGCGGGAGTCGACCAGGATGCGGCGCAGCGTGAACAGCGGGTGCGTCCGGTCCATCGGCTCGCCACCGAGCTGGTAGCCGGTGAGGTAGCCTGCCGCGGCCAGATGCGGGAAGTCGGCCGGGCTCCAGGCCCCGTACGGGTAGGCGAAGTGCCGGACCGGCCGGCCGGCGATGCGCTGCAGTTCGGCGCGCGGCTCGACCAGCTGGACCTGCCAGTCGCGGCCGGCGTACCGGTCGGCGCGCTGGTGGTCCCACGTGTGCGCGGCGACCGTCATGCCGGCCCGGGCGAGCCGGCGCAGGTCGGCCCTGCTCATCCAGCGCGGCTTGTCCAGCACCACGGTCATCACGAAGAACGTGCCGGTCATCCGCCGCCGTACCAGCTCCGGCAGGCCGACGCTGATCTGGCTGCCCTGGGAGTCGTCGAAGCTCAGCAGCACCGGCCGCGGCGGCAGTGGCGCCGCTGCGGTCAGGTGCTCGAAGTACTGATCGGCGGTGATCGTGGTGTAGCCGGCCGCCGCCAGCGCGTCGAGCTGGGCCCGGAAGGCGGCCGGTGGGCAGATCAGCGCCTGGCGGTCGTACGCGCTGTCGCCGGCGGTCCAGTCGCGAAGCTGGTGCCAGCACAGCACCGGCACGGTGGCGCGCCGGGCGATCGAGGCCGGGTCGGCCGGCGCGCGCGGCGGGGCCGGTCTGCTGGCGCCCGGTGCGGTG
Organism: uncultured Actinomycetota bacterium; assembly: GCA_963728945.1. Lineage (GTDB taxonomy): Bacteria > Actinomycetota > Actinomycetes > Mycobacteriales > CADCTP01 > CADCTP01. The sequence goes on from CAVSMA010000002.1 coordinate 1,299,904, forward strand.
GCGGCCGGCGTGGTAGCGGCCGGCGTGGTGATCGTCGGCCGCGGGCGCGAGCCGGACCGGTGCGGGACGCTGACCGCCGGCGCCGACCGGCCGGATCCGCCGCATCCGGCCACCGCCGCGGCCACGGTGGCCAACGATCCCGCGAGCAGCGTCCGCCGGCTGATCGGATCAGGCATCTGCGTACTGTCGCAGATCGCGTCCGCCGACCCGCGGAGGCTCGGCGCGGACCGGGCCGGCGTCGCACCGACCCGGCCGGACCCGCCGGGTGGCACGGCGGCGGCAGGTGGCGACGCCGTCTGCGGAAAGCAGGGCGACAGCGCCGGATCCCTGCGGAATCAGTGGATGACCGGCGGTCTCGCAACCAGTACCGTTCCCCCAGGACACCGGGCCGGGTTCGGCCGACCGGCGCGCGTCGCAGGAGGAGGGGCTGGCGGTGGGCGTCTGTCTTCGGGGCGTGCGGAAGGTCTTCGCCGCCGCGGCCGGCCCGGTCGTCGCCGTCGACGGGATCGACCTCGACGTCGCCGACGGCGAGTTCTTCTCCATGCTCGGCCCGTCCGGCTCGGGCAAGACCACCGTGCTGCGGATGATCGCCGGTTTCGAGCAGCCCACCGAGGGCGCCATCCTGCTCGACGGCGTCGACGTCAGCCGGCTGGCGCCGTTCCAGCGGGACGTCAACACGGTCTTCCAGGACTACGCGCTGTTCCCGCACATGTCGGTCGCCGACAACGTCGGTTACGGCCTGCGGGTCCGCAAGGTGGCCAGGGACGAGCGGCGCCGGCGGGTCGAGGAGGCGCTGGCGACGGTACGGCTGGCCGGCTTCGGCACCCGCCGGCCGGCCCAGCTCTCCGGTGGCCAGCGGCAGCGGGTCGCGGTGGCCCGGGCGCTGGTGAACCGGCCGAAGGTGCTGCTGCTGGACGAGCCGCTGGGCGCCCTCGACCTGCGCCTCCGGCAGGAGATGCAGGTCGAGCTCAAGGCGATCCAGCGCGAGGTGGGCGTCACGTTCGTGTTCGTGACGCACGACCAGGGCGAGGCATTGACCATGAGCGACCGGATCGCGGTCTTCGACGCCGGCCGGATCGAGCAGGTCGGGACGCCGGCGGAGATCTACGACCGGCCGGCCACCCCGTTCGTGGCCGGCTTCGTCGGCACCTCCAACCTGCTGACCGGGCCGGTCGCGCGGGCGCTGCTCGGCGCCGACGGCCCGTTCGTGCTGCGGCCGGAGAAGGTCAGGGTGGTCCGGCCCGGCGACCCGGTCGACCCGGACGACGCGGCGGCGGACGGCGTGGTCGCCGAGGTCGTCTACGCGGGCGCCGAGACCCGGCTGCACGTCGACCTCGACGCCGGCGCCCGGATCGTCGCGGCCCGGCCGAACGCGGACGGCGGCCGGCCGGAGGTCGCGCCGGGCGACCGGGTGCGCCTGGCCTGGCACCGCGAGCAGGCGTTCCGGCTGCCCGACGCAGCGCCGGAGCGGGTTCGGGACGAGGACGCCGCCCGGCGCTGAGCCGGGCAGGAGGAGGATGGGCATGGACAGGCGCACGATGGTCCGGGCCGCGCCGGTCGCGGCAGCGGTGCTCCTGCTGGCGGCGGCGTGCGGCGGCTCGGACTCGACGTCCTCGGCGTCCGGGTCCGGCGGAGCGGCCGCGGCGCCGCCGAGCATGGCCGCGGCGAGCTCCGTCGGCACCGGCGAGGGTCAGCTCAACATCATCGCCTGGGCGGGGTACGCCGAGGACGGCAGCAACGACAAGACCGTCGACTGGGTCACCCCGTTCGAGCAGCAGACCGGCTGCCAGGTCAACGTGAAGATCGGCAACACCTCGGACGAGATGGTCACGCTGATGAAGACCGGCCAGTACGACGGGGTGTCCGCCTCCGGCGACGCGACGCTGCGGCTGATCTACAGCGGCGACGTGGCGCCGGTCAATACGGACCTGGTGCCCAACTACGCGAGCGTCGCGCCGTTCCTCAAGGACCGGGCGTGGAACTCGGTCAACGGCCAGATGTACGGCATCCCGCACGGCTGGGGCGCCAACGTGCTGGCCTGGCGCACCGACAAGGTCAGCCCGGCGCCCGACACCTGGGGCTCGGTGTTCGACGCGAACAGCCCGTACAAGGGCAAGATCACCGCGTACGACTCGCCGATCTACATCGCGGACGCGGCGCTCTATCTCAAGGCGACCAAGCCCGACCTGAAGATCACCAACCCGTACGAGCTGGACGACACCCAGTTCCAGGCGACCGTCGACCTGCTCAAGCAGCAGCGGGCGCTGATCGGCGAATACTGGTCGGACTACACCAAGGCCGTGCAGGCGCTGGAGAGCGGCGACACCGTGCTCGGCACCCAGTGGCAGGTCAACGTCAACCTGGTCAACGGCGGGTCGAAGGCGAAGGTCGACTCGGTCGTGCCGAAGGAAGGATCGACCGGCTGGTCGGACACCTGGATGATCTCGTCCAAGGCCAAGCACCCGAACTGCATGTACAAGTGGATGGACTGGATCATCTCCCCCAAGGTCAACGCGCAGGTGGCGGAGTGGTTCGGGGAGGCGCCGGCGCAGACCAAGGCCTGTGACCAGACCGCCGACAAGTCGCACTGCCAGACCTACCACGCGCTCGACCAGGCCTATGCCGACCGGATCTCCTACTGGACCACCCCGACCCGCAACTGTGGCGACGACCGCGGCAACACCTGCAAGGACTACGCGGCGTGGACGCAGGCCTGGACGGAGATCAAGAGCTGACCGCCGTCCAGGAGGCACCCGGGTCCCGGCCGGCGCGCCGGGACCCGGCCGGAGTGCGGGCGGCCAGCTTCCTGCACCGCTCCCCCCGGGTCCGGCTGGCGGCCCTGCTGGCCGCGCCGATGGTCTGGCTGGTGGTCGCCTACCTCGGCTCGCTCGCGGTGATGTTCGCGGCCGCGTTCTGGTCGACCGACAGCTTCACCGGCGCGCTGATCAAGCAGGCCAGCTGGGACAACTTCCGGACCCTCGTCGAGGAGCCGGTCTACCGGCGGATCGCGCTGCGGACGCTCGGCGTCGCGGCGACCGTGACCGTGGTGGACGCGCTGATCGCGCTGCCGATCGCGGTCTACATGGCCAAGGTGGCGCGACCGCGCGCCCGGCGGCTGCTCGTCGCCCTGATCCTCACCCCGCTGTGGGCCAGCTACCTGGTCAAGGCGTACGCGTGGCGGATCCTGCTCAGCTCGGACGGGCCGGTGGACTGGGCGCTGGGCCCGCTGCACCTGTCCGGCCCCGGGTACGGGCTGGCCGCGGTGACGCTGACGCTGGCGTACCTGTGGCTGCCGTTCATGATCCTGCCGGTGTACGCGGGGCTGGACCGGGTGCCGGACTCGCTGCTGGAGGCGTCCGCCGACCTCGGCGCGCCGGCCGGGCGGACGTTCCGGTCGGTGGTGCTGCCATTGATCTTCCCGGCACTGGTGGCCGGGTCGATCTTCACGTTCTCGCTGAGTCTCGGCGACTACATCACGGTCAAGATCGTCGGCGGCCGGACGCAGCTGTTCGGCAACGTCATCTACGACAACATCGGCGTCGCGGCCAACCTCCCGTTCGCGGCCGCGGCCGCGGTGGTGCCGGTCGCGGTGATCCTGCTCTACCTCGCCCTGGTCCGCCGCACCGGCGCCCTGGAGAATCTGTGAGCGAGCGCGGGTGTCCGGAGCGGGCACAGTGATCCTGTCGAGGCGGGCGCGGATCGCCCTTGCCGGCGCGATGGTCGTGGGCCTCGCGATCATCTACGTGCCGCTGCTGCTGGTGCTGCTCAACTCGCTGAACTCGTCCCGGACCTTCGGCTTCCCGCCGAGCGGCCTGACGCTGGAGTGGTGGCGCCGGACGCTGGACAACGCCGGCGCCCGCTCGGCGCTGTGGACCAGCGTCAAGGTCGGGCTCGGCGCCACCGCGCTGGCCCTGCTGCTCGGCACCTGCCTGGCCTTCGCCGTGCAGCGCTACCGGTTCTTCGGCCGGGACGTGATCAGCCTGCTCGTGGTGCTGCCGATCGCGCTGCCCGGCATCGTCACCGGCATCGCGCTCAACTCCGCGTTCAACGCCGGCGGCGTGCCGTTCGGGTACTTCACCGTGATCGTCGCGCACGCCACGTTCTGCATCGTGATCGTCTACAACAACATCCTGGCCCGGCTCCGGCGTACCGGGACCTCGCTCGAGGAGGCCTCGGCCGACCTCGGCGCGACCACCTTCCAGACCTTCCGGTACGTCACGTTCCCCCAGCTGCGCTCGGCGCTGGTGGCCGCCGCGGTGCTGGCGTTCGCGCTGTCGTTCGACGAGATCGTGGTCACCACGTTCACGACCGCGCCCGGCCTGCAGACGCTGCCACTGTGGATCTTCGACAACCTGTTCCGGCCCAACCAGGCGCCGGTGGTCAACGTGGTCGCCGCCGTGCTGGTGCTGCTGTCGGTGCTGCCGATCTGGGCCGTGCTGCGGCTGTCCGGGGACGAGACCGGCGGCCGCTTGTAGGGCGTCGGCCTGCGGGCTACCCGCGGGCCTCCGGCGGTGTCAGGATCACAAGATCAGCGGAAGGGAGTCAGCGTGGCCACCCACGAGATCCGGATCGACCGGAGCAAGACGCTCCTGGAGGAACCGAACACCGGCCACAACCGGTGGCACCCCGACATCCCACCGCTGGTCCGGTGCGAGCCCGGCGACGAGGTGGTGCTGGAGACGCGGGACGCGTTCGACGGGCAGATGGGCCCGGACGCGACCCTGGAGACCGTCGCCGCGCCGAACCTCGACGTCGTGCACCCGCTCACCGGTCCGGTCTACGTCGAGGGCGCCGAGCCGGGCGACCTGCTCGAGGTCGAGATCGTCGACGTCGAGCCGGACAGCTACGGCTTCACCGTGGAGGTGCCGGGCTTCGGCTTCCTGCGCGACGAGTTCCCCGACCCGTTCAAGGTCAACTGGGATATCGCGGACGGGTGGGCGACCTCTGCCGACCTGCCCGGCGTACGCATCCCGGGCTCGCCGTTCATGGGCACCATCGGCCTGTCGCCGGGGCACCGGCTGCTCGCCGAGACCACGGCGCGGGAGCAGGCGGCGATCGACCGCGGCGGGTTCGCGCTGCCGCCGTCGCCGGCGGACGCCGTGCCGTCCGACCCGCGGATCGCGGCGGAGGCGCTGCGCACGATCCCGCCCCGGGAGCAGGCCGGCAACGTCGACATCAAGCAGCTGGGGAAGGGCGCCCGGCTGCTGATCCCGGTCGACACGCCGGGCGGCCTGTTCTCCGCCGGCGATGCGCACTTCGCCCAGGGCGACTGCGAGACCTGCGGGACGGCGATCGAGATGCGCTCCACCCTGCGCGTCCGGTTCGCCCTGCACAAGGGCGAGGCGGCCGAGAAGGGAATCCGCGACCTGCGGTTCCGGCGCGACGACTACTACCTGCCGCCGGAGTTCGCCGCGCCACGCCGGTTCTACGCCACCACCGGCATCTCGGTGACCAAGGACGGCGACAACCGTGCCGAGGACATCACGCTGGCCGCCCGCAACGCGCTGCTCAACATGATCGAACACCTGACCGAGCGGGGCTGGACCCGGCAGCAGGCGTACGTGATCTGCAGCGTGGCGGTCGACCTCAAGATCAGCGCGCTGGTCGACGTTCCGAACATGCTCGTGTCGGCCTTCCTCCCGGAGGACATCTTCGTCAGCTGACCGCGGCGCGCGGCCCGCGTCCGATCCCGGTCAGACGCGGGCCCAGCGGCCGGCGCCGGGGATCCAGGACAGCCCGTCGATCGCCTGCCGGACCGCGTCGATCTGGCGCTGCAGCTCGACCAGCCGGATGCCCTGCTGCTCGTATGCGGCCATCGCCTCCTCGACGACGTCCGGCGGCAGCGCGGCCGGGCCGCGGCCGGCGTCCCGGCGCAGCGTCCGCCAGCCCTCCCTGGTCGCCTCCAGGCTGGCGGCGGTCTCGCCGGCGGCCAGCCGGGCGAGCAGCACCGGGTAGCGGCGCAGCACGTCGTGCCCGCGCCAGTCCCCCGGCACCTGGTCCAGCAGCCAGGACACCGCGGACAGCTCCCAGTCCGGGGTGCCGGGCCGGTGCACGTCCGCCGGCCACCAGGGCGGCACCTCGGTCATGCCGGTTCCAGCAGCGCCACGGTCTCGACGTGCTGGGTCATCGGGAAGCAGTCGAACGCGCGGAGCCGGGCCAGCCGCCAGCCGGCGTCCACCGCGGCGCGCAGGTCCCGGGCCAGCGACGCCGGGTCGCAGGACACGTACGCGACCGCGCGCGGGCGCAGCGCCAGCAGCGCGGTCAGCACCTCCGGACCGGCGCCGGCGCGTGGCGGGTCCAGCACCGCCACGTCCGGGACGATTCCCACCCCGCCGAGCAACCCGGCGCTCACCCGCCCGGTCCGCACCTCCACCGCGGCCCCACCATCCGCGGCGGCGAGGTTGGCGCGCGCGTCGGCGGCGGCCTGCGGGTCGGCCTCGACGGCGAGCACGTGGCCGGACGGGCCGACCGCGGCGGCGAGCACGCCGGCGAAGAGCCCGGCACCGGCGTACAGGTCGAGCGCGGTCTCCCCCGGCGCCGGCCCGAGGAAGTCGAGCACGCAGGCCGAGAGCGCGTCCGCGGCGGCGGGGTGCACCTGCCAGAAGCCGGTGGCGGCCAGCTCCCAGTCCCGGCCGCCGGCATGCTCGCGGACCCGCGGCGGTCCCGCCAGCACGCTCCCGCCGGCCGGCGCCCGCGGGTCGTCGCCGGCCGCCGCGGCCAGCACGACCGTCGGCCCTGGCCCCACCACCTCGATCTCCGCCCCCGGCGGCCAGTCCCGGTCGGCGGTGGCCGCGCTGACCGCGTCCGTCCCGAGTGGACAGTGCCCGACCGGCTCCAGCTCGTGCGAGCGGTGCCGGCGCAGCGCGGTCCGACCGGCGGGGTCGATCGCGTACCGGACCCGGGTGCGCCAGCCGAGCAGCCCGCCCGGCAACGCCTCCACGGTGACCGGGACGTCCGGCAGCCCGGCCAACCGGGCCAGCTGCTCCCGGACCACGGCCGCCTTGAGCGCCCGCTGCGCGTCGGCGCTCGCGTGCTGCCAGTCGCAGCCGCCGCACCGGCCCGGCCCGGCGTGCGGGCAGGGTGGCTCGACCCGGTCGGCCGACGCGGCCAGCACCCGCACCGCGTCGGCCCGGCAGAACCCGCCGCCGCGGTCCTCGGTGACGAGCGCGACCACCCGCTCGCCGGCCAGCGCGTGCCGGACGAACACGACCCTGCCCTCGTGCCGGGCCACGCAGTGCCCACCCGGCGCGACCGGACCCACGTCGAGCTCGATCTCCCGGCCGAGCCACGGTCCGGTGCGGGCCGGGCGGGCCGCGCCGCGCCGGCCCCGCCGGGCCGCGGCGGGCGCCCTGCTCACCGCCACTCCCCGGGCCTGGTCACGGGTGCCGGGTCGGGTCGGCGCCGGCGCGCGCCTCCGGCCGGCCGCCGCCGGGCCCGTCGGGCCGGTCGGCGACCGCATCCGGCCGGCCCGCGGTCGACCGGGCCACCCCGGGTGCCGGCGGCGCGGGCGGCTCGTCGGTCGAGGTGAACGCCCGGTCGTCCAGTCCGCGCCGGGCCGCCCCGGGCTGCGCCCGCTCGGGCCGCCGGGCCGCCCGGTCGGACGACTCCAGCTGCCACGGCACGGAGGTCACCATGACGCCCGGCGTGAACAGCAGCCGCCCCTTCAGCCGCAGCGCGCTCTGGTTGTGCAGCAGGTGCTCCCACCAGCGCCCGACCACGTATTCCGGCACGAACACGGCGACCACGTCCCGCGGTGACTCCCGCCGCGCGCGCTTGACGTAGTCGAGCACCGGCCGGGTGATCTCCCGGTACGGCGACTCGACGACCGTCAGCGGCAGCTTCACCGACCGCCGGTCCCACTCGGCCTGCAGCGCCCGGGTCTCCTCGTCGTCCACGTTGACGGTCAGTGCGGTGAGCGTGTCGGGCCGGGTCGCCTTCGCGTATGCCAGCGCCCGCAGCGTCGGCTTGTGCAGCTTGGAGACGAGCACGATCGCGTGCACCCGGCTCGGCAGCATGCCGCGCTCGTCGTCCGGCTCCAGCTCCTCGGCGACCCGGGTGTAGTGCCGGTTGATCGACTTCATCGTCCAGAAGATCAGCGGCATCGCGATGACCACGATCCAGGCACCGAGCAGGAACTTCTCCAGCAGCACGATGATCAGGACCAGGCCGGTCACCGTGCCGCCGGTCGCGTTGATCACCCGGGACCGGAAGATCCGCCGCCGCGCCTCCGGGTCCTGCTCGGTGCGCAGCGTCCGGTTCCAGTGCCGGACCATGCCGAGCTGTCCCAGCGTGAACGAGGTGAACACGCCGATGATGTAGAGCTGGATCAGCCGGGTGACCGACGCGTCGAAGACCCAGATCAGCAGCATCGCGAAGCCGGCCAGCACGATGATGCCGTTGGAGAACGCCAGCCGGTCGCCGCGGGTGTGCAGCTGCCGCGGCAGGTAGCGGTCCTGGGCCAGCACCGCGCCGAGCAGCGGGAACCCGTTGAACGCCGTGTTGGCGGCCAGGACCAGGATCAGCGCCGACGCGGCCTGGATGTAGTAGAAGCCGACCGAGTGGTCGCCGCCGAAGATCGCGGCGCCGAGCTGGGCGATGACCGTGCGCTGCGGATCCGTCTCGCAGTTGCCCGGGAACCCGATCAGGTCGCAGGTGTTCTGGGCCACGTGCACCTTCGTGACCAGGGCGAGCGCCGTGATCCCGGCGAACATGGTGATCGCGAGGACGCCGAGCATCGCCAGCGTGGCGGCCGCGTTGCGGCTCTTCGGCGGCCGGAACGCGGGCACGCCGTTGGCGATCGCCTCGATGCCGGTCAGCGCCGTACAGCCAGAGGAGAACGCGCGCAGCGCGAAGAACAGCAACGCCAGGCCGGCGAGGTTGGTGTGGCCGGACTCGGGCTCGATGGACCAGGAGGCGCTCTCCGCCTGTGGCGTGTCGCCGAACACCATGCGGATCAGCCCGGTGACGATCAGCAGCAGCACGCCCACCGTGAACGCGTACGTCGGGATGGCGAACGCGGTGCCCGACTCCCGCACACCGCGCAGGTTGGCCGCCGCGAGCAGCGCGACCAGGCCCAGCGCGAGCCAGACCCGGACCGGGTTGAGGTCCGGGAACGCCGAGATGATGTTGTCCACGCCGGCGGAGACCGACACCGCGACCGTGAGCACGTAGTCGACCAGCAGCGCGCTGGCCACCGTGAGCCCGGCGACCCGGCCCAGGTTCGTCGTCGCGACCTCGTAGTCCCCGCCGCCGGACGGGTACGCCCGGACCACCTGCCGGTACGAGGCCACCACGATCGCGAACAGCAGCACGATGCCCGTCGCCACCCACGGTGCGACGAACAGGTATGCGGTGCCGGCGACGGTGAGCACGAGCAGGATCTCCTGCGTCGCGTACGTCACCGAGGACAGCGCGTCGCTGGCGAAAATGGGCAGCGCGATCCGCTTCGACAGCGCGGTCTCGGCCAGCCGCTCGCTGCTGACCGGTCGCCCGATCACCAGCCGCTTGGCGACCCTCGTCAGCAGCGACACGCACCCAGCGTACGGTCCGCTCGGCCGGGTGCCAGGGGGTGGCCGGGGCGATTCGGGACGGTCGGGTCGCGGTACCTTCCGGGCGTGCACATCGTCGTGATGGGCTGCGGCCGGGTCGGCTCCAGCCTCGCCCGCAATCTCGAGCGGGTCGGGCATTCGGTGGCGATCATCGACCAGAATCCGGCGGCGTTCCGCCGGCTCGGCCCCGAGTTCGCCGGCGAGCAGGTGACCGGGGTCGGCTTCTCCCGGGACACGCTGCACCGGGCCGGCATCGACCGGGCCGGCGCGTTCGCGGCGGTGAGCAGCGGCGACAACTCGAACATCATCTCCGCCCGGGTGGCCCGCGAGACGTTCGGCGTCGCGCACGTCGTCGCCCGCATCTACGACCCGAAGCGGGCCGAGGTGTACGAGCGGCTCGGCATCCCCACCGTGGCCACGGTGCCGTGGACGGTGAACCGGTTCCTGTCCGTGCTGCTCGGCGACAAGCACGTCGAGGACTGGCGTGACCCGTCCGGAGCGGTGTCGCTGGTCCAGGTCCCGCTGCACGAGGGCTGGATCGGCCAGAAGGTGCGGGCGCTGGAGGCCGCGTCCGACGCCAGGGTCGCGTTCCTCACCCGGTTCGGCCGGGGCATGCTGCCGACCGGCTCCACCATGCTGCAGGACGGCGACCAGGTGCACCTGCTGGTCACCGACGACATCGCGGACGCCGTCGAGGAGATCACCGGCAGCGCGCCGCGGACGGAGGGGCACTGATGCGGGTCGCCATCGCCGGGGCCGGCGGCGTCGGCCGGTCCATCGCCCGCGAGCTGATCGAGCACGAGCACGACGTGATGCTCATCGAGCGTGACCCGGAGAAGGTCGACCCGGGGCGGGTGCCGCAGGCGGAGTGGCTGCAGGCCGACGCGGCCGAGCTCGCCTCGCTGGAGGAGGCCCGGCTGCAGGACTGCGACGTGGTGATCTCGGCCACCGGTGACGACAAGGTCAACCTGGTCGTCTCGCTGCTGGCGAAGACCGAGTTCGCGGTGGTCCGGGTGGTGGCCCGGATCAACCACCCGGACAACGAGTGGCTGTTCACCGAGGCCTGGGGCGTCGACGTCGCGGTGTCGACCCCCCGGGTGATGGTGGCGCTGGTCGAGGAGGCCGTCTCGGTCGGCGACCTGGTGCGGCTGATGACGTTCCGGCAGGGCCAGGCCAACCTGGTCGAGATCACCCTGCCGACGGGCGCGCCGGTGATCGGGCAGCCGGTCGCGGACATGCGGCTGCCGCGGGACTCGGCGCTGACCGCGATCGTGCGCGGCGCGCGGGTGGTGATCCCGTCTCCGGACGAACCGCTGGAGGAGGGCGACGAGCTGCTGTTCGTGGCCGTCCAGGACGCCGAGCCCGAGCTGCGCCGGCTGGTCTGCGGCGACGGCAGCTGCTGAGCCTCAGCCCTCCGGGCGCAGCCGCAGCCGCTCGGCCACCACGTCCTCGGGCGTGGTGTCCTGATGCTCGGACTTGCGCACCCGCCGCACGGCGAGCACCGAGACCGCGAGCGCCCCGATCGTGACCGGGTAGCCCATCGCCAGCCGGGCGAACGCCAGCCAGCCGGTCAGGTCCTGGTCGTACAGGTAGCGCTGGACCAGGCCGCGGGCCAGGAAGACCAGCACCCACAGCAGCGTGCACAGCAGGTAGACCCGCATCAGCGGGCGGTCCTTGCGCCACGCCGTGCCGATGCCGCGGCCGTCGGCGTACTCCCAGATCAGCCCGACCAGCGGCCAGCGGGCCAGCAGCGAGACCAGGAAGACCCCCGCGTAGAGGAAGCTGGCCCAGATGCCGAACAGGAAGTAGCCCTTGGCCTCACCGGTGCGGTTCGCGATGAACGCGGCGATGAGGACGCCGAAGAAGCCGCTCATCGCCTGCTGCACGGTCTGCCTGCGAACCAGCCGGATCGCGACCAGCACGACGCCGGCGCCGATCGCGGCCCAGATCGCGGCGCGCAGTCCCGCGACGGCGTTGGCGAGGACGAACACGATCACCGGCAGGGCACTGTCGAGCAGGCCGCGCCAGCCGCCGATCGACTCGACCAGCATCGGCTTGGGAGTCGGCTGGGTGGGCTGGTCCGCCGGGCGCTGGTCGTCGGCGGCGTCGGTCACGCACTCACCGACTTCAGCTCGTACCAGGGGTTGAAGATCACCTTGACGCCGGCGTGCTCGGAGATGCGCCCGCGGGCGAGCAGCTGCCGACCCGGCTCGATGCCGGGGATGCGGCTGCGGCCGAGCCAGACCAGGTGCACCGACCCGGTGCCGTCGAACAGCTCTGCGTCCACGGTCGGCACGGTATCCCGCGGGGTGTAGACGACCGAGCGGAGCCTGCCGGTCACGGTCACCGGCTCGCCCTGGCAACAGGTCGCGACCGGGCGCGAACCCGCCTTCTGCACGTCCTCGCGCAGGTCGGCGGCGTCGAGCTCCTGCTCGTCCTCGGTCAGGCGCGCGACGACCCGGGTCAACCAGCCACGGCGGGCCGGCGTGGGTGTCTCGCTCATAATCCCAATGTAGGTCATCCGGGCGACTCCGCAGCCGTGCTCTTTGCCGTAGTGAGACCGGCCAGCGGCAAGATTTCCGGTGTGGATCAGGTCGCGGTGGTGTTACCGGGGGCCGGGTCGTCGGCCGAGTTCGTCCGGCGGGCGTTCGCGCGGCCGCTGCGGGAGGCGGGGTACGCGCTGGTCGCGCCCGCTCCGGTGCCAGGGCCGGACCTGGTCGCGGCCTCGTTCCGGGCGCTCGACGCGGCGGCGGCCGAGTACGGGCCGCGGCTGCGGTTGGTCGGTGGTGTCTCGCTGGGCGCGCACACGGCCGTCCGCTGGACCGCCGCCCGCTGCACCGCCGGCCACGCCGCCCCCGCCCGCACCGCCGCGGACCGGGCCGCGCCGGCGGCGGCCGCATCGGCCGCGTACTCCGGGCTGGACGGCCTGGTCCTGGTGCTGCCGGCGTGGACCGGCGCTCCCGGCGCCGTGGCGGGGGCAACGGCCGCGTCGGCCGACCTGGTCGAGCAGCTCGGGACCGCGGCGGCGCTCGCCGCGGCCGGGACCGCGGTCGGCTGGGTGGCGGCGGAGCTCGCCGCGGCCTGGCCGGCGTACGGGGACGGGCTGGCGGCGAGCCTGCGCGCGGCCGCGGCGGCGCCGGGGCCGACCCTCGCCGAGCTGGCGGCGCTGCCGGTGCCGGCCGGCCTGGTCACGTTCGCCGACGACCCGCTGCACCCGACCGCGGTCGCGCACGAGTGGGCCGCGGCGATGCCCCGCGCCGCGGTCCGCGAGCTCCCGCTCGTCGCCCCGGCCGCCGACCGCTCGATCCTCGCCACCACCGCCCTCGCCGCCCTCGCCGCGGCCAGGGCCGGCTGACGACCCGGGTCAGCGACGGCGGCGGCGGGGGTTGGGGCGGGCGGGGACGGCGTCCTCCTCGGCCGGGCCGAGGTCGGCCGGCTCCTCCTCGTCCGGTTCCTCGACCGCCGCGTGCGCCCCCTGCGCCTGTTCGGCCTGTTCCTGGACCTCCGGCGGCAGGGTCAGCGGGAGCGGCTCCCGCACCGGCATCGGCGACGTCCCGCGCACGACGACGATGTTGCGGACCGCGTCCTCCAGCACCGCAGCCTTCGCCGGGTCCGCCGCGGCCGGTCCGCTGAACAGCCCGCGCAGGAACCAGCGCGGCCCGTCGACCCCGATGAACCGCACGCTCTGGTATCCGCCCTGCACCGGGATCCGCCCGCTCAGCTCGGTGCCGAACCGGCCCGAGCTCTCCTGTGCCTTGCCGCCCTGCTGGACGATCGACGCGTTGATCTCCTTGCGCACCTCGGCCCAGATCCCCGCGGTCCGCGGCGCGGCGAACACGCCGATCTGCGCCTCGCTCCCCCCGTACGACAGGGTCGCCGCGATGACCTGCCCGTCCGGCCCGACGTCGACGCGCACCTCGACCCCGCGCATCACCGGCACCAGCAGCGCGCCGAGGTCGAGCCGCTCCAGCCCGTCGTCCGGCGCGTCGTCCTGGTCGTACGGCCCGGTGGTGACCTCGGTGTCGCGCTCCCGGTCGGTCGACCACGGCGGGGTGGCGTCGATCTTCTGCCGCTCCGAGCGGTGCCGCCGCCGACCCAGGGCCATCACGCACCCCCCACGAGCTGTGCGTGGCCGCCGGTGGACCCGTGCCCGCCGGCCCCACGCTCGGACTCGGGCAGCGCCTCCACGGGGGTGAACACGGCCCGCTCCACCTTCTGCAGCACCAGTTGCGCGATCCGGTCACCGCGAGTCAGCTTCAGCGGCGCGACCGGATCGTGGTTGATGACGATGACCTTGACCTCGCCGCGGTAGCCGGCGTCGACCGTGCCGGGCGCGTTCACCAGCGACATGCCGCAGCGGGCGGCCAGCCCGGACCGTGGGTGCACGAACACCGCATACCCCTCCGGCAGGGCGAGCGCCAGCCCGGTCGGCAGCACCGCCCGCTCCCCCGGCGCGAGCTCGGCGTCCACGGTGGTCACGACGTCGGCACCGGCATCGCCGGGCAGCGCGTACGCCGGGAGCGGGACGCCCGGATCGAGGCGCTGGACGAGGACCTCCACCGGCGCGGCCGGCGCCGGCTCGACATGGGATGGCGGCACAGCGCGCAGGTTACCCCGGGCGGTGTCACGCCGATGATCAGCGTCGGCCGCGCAGCTGGGCGGTGACCTTCTCGCCGAGCGACCGGGTCACCCGGCGGTTGACGACGCCGCCGGCGACGGCGCCCGCGAGGAACGGTGCCAGCTTCGTCATGCTCCGTCCGGCCCGGCGCATGAGCATGGTGCGCAGCTCGCTCTTGGCGGCGGCGCCGATGATCGCCGACAGGCCGGCCGCGCCGACCTTCGGGTCGAGCGCACGCTGGCGCACCCAGCTCATCAGGTAGGCCGAGCCGCGCTGGGCACCGGTGCCGTACGCCGGCCGGCCCATCAGCTCGTGCAGCTCGGCGAGCATCTTGATCTCGACCGCGGCCACCGCCAGCGTCTCCGCCGCCAGCTGGACCGGCGCGGCGACCAGGGTGGGTGGCGCGGTGAACTCCACGGCCGCCAGCGCACCGACGGCGGCACCGAAGGCGGCCGTGGTGCGGGCGGCATTGCGGACCAGCACCGCCGCGATCTCGTCGTCGGACAGGCCGGGATGGTGGACCCGCAGCGTCGCCGCGTCCCGGATCCGCAGTCTCGTTGCGGCATCCGCGAGCACGTCGGCGAGCAGCGAGCCGGCGCCGCGCAGCCCGTGGCCGGTGGCGCCCTTGGCGGCACCGGCGAGCCCTCGGGTCAGCACGGCCAGCTGGTCCTTGCGGTCGCCGGTGCGATCACGGTCGTGGTCGGCGACCCGGGCGACCAGCTCACCCAGCTTGGCGGTCTCGGCGTCGGCGGACGGACCAGGCCCGGGAGCCATCGGCTCGGCGGGCACGGTCCGCTGCCACGGGAGACGCGCCATGTCTGTTTCCTCGCCGGTCAGGCCGCGCAGTCGCGGCAGACGGGCTGTCCGTTGCGCTCGCCGGCGAGCCGGGAGCGGTGGTGGACCAGGAAGCAGCTGGAGCAGGTGAACTCGTCCTCCTGCTTCGGGACGACCCGGACGGTGAGCTCCTCACCGGACAGGTCGGCGCCCGGCAGCTCGAGGTTCTCGTTGAGCTCGGCCTCGTCGACGTCGATCGAGCCGGACTGGGCCTCGGCCCTGCGGGCCTTCAGCTCCTCGAGCGAGTCCTCCCCGAGCTCGTCGACCTCGCTGCGGCGAGGCGCATCGTAGTCGGTTGCCATAACTGGATCACTCCTGTGGTCGTGCGGGTGGCTTGCGGGCAACGCCTCAGCGAGCGGATTTGTGCCCGCTCTCGCGGGTCAGTTCGGGGAGGCCGAAAACCCCCTCGGCGCGGCAGCCGCGGGAGGTTACCGTGCCGATCGAACGGCCCGCCGCAGCGGCGCGCGGGCACCGGTCCCTGTTTCCACTATGCGCCGGCGAGGGGCGTGGTGCCGCCCGTGGGAGGTGTGTCAGGTGCTCGACGAGCTGGGCTGGGATCCCGAATGGGCCGCCCTCGCGGCCGGCCGCGCCGGCACGCCGGGACGGGTGGTCCGGGCCGACGGGGCCAGCGCGCTGCTGGTCACGGCGGCCGGCGAGGTCCGCGCGGCCGGGTCCGGCCTGGTGACCGGCGACTGGGCGCTGGTCGCGCCGGGCGCCGACCCGGCCGGCCCCGGCACGGCCCGGCGACTGCCGCGGCGGACCGAGCTGGTCCGCGGCGCCGCCGGCAAGGCGGCGGCCCGGCAGGTGCTGGCCGCGAACGTGGACCTGGTCTTCGTGCTGGTCTCGCTGGCCGCACCGCCGAGCGTCAGCCGGCTCGACCGGCTGCTCGCCGTCGCCTGGGACTCCGGCGCCCGGCCGGTCGTCGTGCTGACCAAGGCCGACCTGGCCGAGGGCACCGCGGCGGCCGAGCGGGACGAGGTGGCCGAGACCGCCGGACCGGCGCCGGTGCTGCTGGCCAGCACGGTCGACGGCCGCGGGCTGGCCGAGCTGCGGGCGATGGTGGGTCCGGGCACGACCGCCGCGCTGCTTGGCGTCTCCGGGGCCGGCAAGTCGAGCCTGCGCAACGCACTCGGCGCCGCGCCCGGGCCGATCGCGCCGGTCGGCCGGACCGGCAAGGGCCGGCACACCACCACCGCCCGCGAGCTGGTCGCGCTGCCCGGCGGCGGCCTGCTGCTGGACACCCCTGGCCTGCGCGGCGTCCAGCTGTGGGCCGCCGACGAGGGCCTGGACATCGCGTTCGCCGACATCGTCGAGCTGGCCGGGCGGTGCCGGTTCCGGGACTGCCGGCACGCCGGCGAGCCGGGCTGCGCGATCGCGGCCGCGGTCGCCGACGGCACGGTCTCGGCCCGCCGGGTGGCCAGCCACGCGGCGCTGCGGCAGGAGGTCGGCTGGCTGCGGGACCGGTACGACGCGCGCCAGCGGGCCGAGCAGCGGCGGCAGTGGAAGCAGCTGTCGAAGGCGGTCAGGGCCGGCCGGAAGGCGAGCCCGCGGCACGGGGATCGACCACGCTGAACGCGGCTACCGAGCCGTGTGAATATGCCACCGTGCCGTCGGGGGTCACCCGCAGCCGGACCGTGTCGTCGCCGGGGTGGTTGGGGTCGTAGACCGCGACCTCGGCGCTGCCGTCCGGCCGCTCGTCCAGCCCGTACCCGAGCACGACGTGGTTCTCCACCACCCGGCGCGGGTCCCAGGTGACGACCCGGATCAGCCCGAGCAGGGCCGGCTCCCCCGCCGCCAGCGACCGGCGCAGGCCGGGCAGCCCGTGCCGGAGCGTCAGCTCCCGCCGGGCGCGGTCGTTCGGCGGCAACTGGAACCACAGGTAGCGCAGCGGTCCGGCCGGCAGCCTGAGGCTGGACAGCTGCGCCTTGAACAGCCGGTCGGCCAGCACCCCGTCGGCCGGCGCGACGGTGTCGGGCGGCAGCGGCTCGCGCGCCAGCCAGGCCCGGCGCGCCTCGTACGCCATGCCGCCGCAGAGCCCGCCGTAGACCCGGCCGAACCCGACGCCGGCGAGCCGCACCGGGGCCCCGCGCGGCCAGGCGTTGCCGAACCGGAACCCGTCCCGGCTGGGCCGGAAGTCGACGGCGGTCAACAGCTCGGGGACGGGGCCGGGGCGGCGGTCCTGGCCGGTGTGGACCCGCCGGCCGCCTTCTTCGCCGACACGACCGGTGTCCCGGCCGGCGCCGCCGCGGCCGCCGCCTCCGAAGCGAGCAGGCCCTGCCGGCCGCGGGCCAGCTCGGCCGGGGTGGACAGGCGGCGGAACTGGTCGCCCAGCACCAGGTCGACGATCGGGCCCTGCCTGGCGTCCTGGTAGAGGGTGGCGCCGGGCACCTGCCGGCGGACCAGCGCCGCCGCGCGGGCGCCGGCCGGCCCGTACCGCACCTCGGCGGCTCCCTCGACCGGCCGGATGCCGGAGAGCGGGTCGTTGTCGGTCGCGACGATCGCGTAGCCGCGGCCGACCAGCTGGCCGGCGACCTTGCGGGCCAGCCCCTCCCGCGCGGTGGCGTTGTAGACGCGGACCTGCACCTTCGACGAGTCGACCGGCCGGCTGCCGCAGGCCGCGGCGGCCACGCGGTCGTCGACCTGGTCGATCACCTTGAGCCAGGTGAGCCCGGCCAGGGCGCAGAGCACGAGCAGGCAGACCACGGCGGGCAGGGCCCGACGCAGCCGCAGGGTGTAATGCGCGCGCGGGGGTGCGTTGGGTCCCTGGAACACCGCCCCCATCGCGCCTCCCCGCCCCGGACCGCGCTCGACGATCTACCCCGAACCGAGGGTAGCCGCCGGACCGCACCTTGTGGCGATCACGATGTTCCCCATCTTGATCGTCAGGAACCGTACGGTTCGTCGCCGGCGAGCGCCGACCGTCCCGCCTCCGCCAGCGGGCCGATCCGCGCACCGAGCCCGTCGTCGGTGTTGTCGACCATGGCGCCGGCGCGCTGCCGGGCCACGATGCCGGCGACCACGACGGCGAGCTTGAAGCAGCCGAGCGCCACGTACCAGGGCAGCGCGGCGAGGTCGACGTCGCGGCGGGCCGCGTACCGGGACACCAGGGCTGACCTGGGCGGGAACCCGGGCAGGCTGGTGACCGACGGGGTGACCACCGTGCCCGGGGCCGGCTGCCAGTAGACGAGCAGCAGCCCGAGGTCCGCGAGCGGGTCGCCCAGGGTGGACATCTCCCAGTCCAGGACGGCGGCGACCCTGGTGGGGTCGGTCGGGTGGAGCACGACGTTGTCCAGCCGGTAGTCGCCGTGCACGACCGGGCCGCTCGGCTCCCGCGGCACCTTGGCGACCAGCTCCGCGGCGAGCGCGTCCACCGCGGGCAGGTCGTCGCCGGGCCGCAGCGCCTGCCACTCCCCCGCCCAGCGGCGCAGCTGCCGGTCCAGGTAGCCGTCCGGTCGGCCGAAGCCGGCCAGCCCGACCCCGGCCGGGTCGACGTCGTGCAGCTCGGCGAGCACGTCCACGAGCGCGTCGGTCAGCGCCGGCCGCCGCTCGGGCGGCGCGTACCCGGCCGGGAGGCGGTCGCGGGCGATCACCCCGTCCACCCGCTCCATCACGTAGAACGGCGCGCCGAGCACGTCCGGGTCGGCGCACAGCAGCAGCGGCCGCGGCACCGGGACCGCGGTCCCGTGCAGCGCGGAGATCACCCGGTGCTCGCGGGTCATGTCGTGCGCGGTCGGCCGGACCGCGCGCAGCGGCGGCCGGCGCAGCACCACCGAGCCGGCCGGGCTGGAGACGTAGTAGGTGAGGTTGGACCGGCCGCCGGCGACGACCTCGACGGTCGGCGCCGCCCAGCGCGCGTCGTCCAGCTGCCGCGCCAGGTAGGGCCCCAGCACCCGCGGATCGGCCCCGGGCACGCTCATCGGCTAACCGTATAGGTCGGCTATGTCGTCCGCGCCGAGCTCCTCGAGCAGCGTGGTGAGCTCGGCCGCGACGGTCGGCGAGGCGGCGACGGTGAGCACGCCCGGCGGCCGCCCGCGCAGGCCGCCGACGACCGCGCCGGCCTCGGTGGCGACGAGCAACCCGGCGGCCCGGTCCCAGTCCTTGAGCCCGTGCTCGTAGTAGCCGTCCAGCCGGCCTGTGGCGACGTAGCAGAGGTCCAGCGCGGCCGAACCGAGCCGGCGCAGGTTGCCGATCCGGGGCAGCAGGCCGGCCAGCACCTCACCCTGCCCGGCCCGCACGCCGGCGTCGTACCCGAAGCCGGTCGCGATCACGGCGGTGGCCAGCTCGGCGGCGATCCAGCGGCCGCCGATCGGCGCACCGTCCAGGTATGCCCCGGCGCCCAGCGCCGCGCTGAACGTCTCCCCCGAGGTCGGGTCGTGCACGGCGCCGGCGACCACCTGCCCGTCCCGCTCCGCCGCGACCGAGACCGCGTACGGGCGCAGGCCGTAGAGGAAGTTCACGGTGCCGTCGATGGGGTCGACCACCCAGCGCACCCCGCTGCCGCCGGGACGGTGCGCGCCCTCCTCGCCGAGCAGCCCGTCGTCCGGGCGCAGCCGGGCCAGCTCGTCGGCCAGCCACCGCTCGGAGGCGCGGTCGACGTCGGTCACCACGTCGGTCGGCGAGCTCTTCACGGCGACGCCCAGCGAGCCGCCGTCCGCGCCGCCATCAGAGCCGCCGTCGCCGCTGCCGTCGCCGCTGCCGTCCGCGCTGCCGTCCGCGCTGCCGTCCGCGCGCAGCCGTACGGTCAGGGAGCCGGCGCCGCGGGCGAGCCGCACGGCGAGCGCCATCAACTCGGTGTGGTCATCCGTGTGGTCGGAGTCGTCCGCGCGGGGCATGGTCTAGACAGTAGGTTGCAGGCGGCGAGGGGAGTGATCGGGTGCCCAGGAGAAGCTTGTCGACGGCGTTCGGGGTCGACATCGGCGGCAGCGGGATCAAGGGTGCCATCGTCGACCTGGAGAAGGGAGACCTGGCGACGGAGCGGGTGAAGTTCCTGACCCCCAACCCGTCCACTCCCGAGGCCGTCGCCGAGGTCGTCGCCCGGCTGGTGAAGGAAGCCGAGTGGACCGGTGAGCTCGGAGCGACGTTCCCGGCCGTCATCAAGAACGGCGTGGCCAAGAGCGCCGCGAACGTCGACAAGAGCTGGATCGAGACCGACGTCGACAAGGTCTTCACCGACATCACCCACTGTGACGTGACCGTGCTCAACGACGCGGACGCGGCCGGCATCGCCGAGGCCCGGTTCGGCGCGGCCAGGGGCGTGGGCGGGGTGGTCATCCTGCTCACCTTCGGCACCGGCATCGGCAGCGCGCTGCTGCTGGACGGCCAGCTGGTGCCCAACACCGAGCTCGGGCACCTCGAGCTGGACGGGCACGACGCGGAGAAGAAGGCGTCCTCGGCGGCCAAGGACAACGAGGGCCTGTCCTGGAAGCAGTGGGCCAAGCGGGTGCAGCGATACCTGCGGCACGTGGAGAAGCTGTTCACCCCCGACCTGTTCGTGCTCGGCGGCGGGGTCAGCAAGAACGCGGAGAAGTGGGTGCCGCTGCTGGACGTGCGGACGCCGGTGAAGCCGGCCCAGCTGCTCAACAACGCCGGCATCGTCGGCGCGGCGATGGCCGCGCACGAGAAATTCACCGAATAGGAGCAACGCCGGGTCGGCTCCGCCGGCGACGCGGCCGCGGACAGGCGTACCGGCTGCCGCCGGCCCGTTCGGTTCGCCCGATTCTTCGGCGCCCGGACGCATGTTCCCAGCCCAGTTGGGCGGTCCGCGCCACGACTGTGGTCGGAGCGAAGTTACACTGGCACGGGCACGGGCACGGCCGGCCGGCATCGGGTGGGGTCGATGGTCCCAGGTGGGGACGACGGATGACCACCCGGACGGGCGACCGCCCCGGTCCCCAACCCAACCTCCTGCCCGTCCCGGGCAGTTCCCGTCGTGCGGCCTCCTCGCCGGGAGGCATCCGTTCGTGAAAGGGCGTTCGTGGCAGCCGATCCCCGTACCGACAGCACCGCCGGAGGGTCCGACCCGACCCGCGACCTCGCGGAGCATCTCGTCTCGCGGGGACGTCACCAGGGATTCCTGCGCGCGAACGACATCAGCCGCGCCTTCGAGGAGGCCGGGCTGCCGGCCTCGCACGGCAAGCGCGTGCTTCGCACGCTCAGCGACTCGGGAGTGACAGTCATGCTCGATGCGCCTTCCGCCCCGCCGGGGCGGGGCAAATCCGCCCGGACCGCGGCCGCCGCCGCTCCGTCCCGCAGCACGGTCACGAAGAGCACCCGCCCGTCGACGCGGCCGGGATCGGAGTCGACCCGGTCGCGGGGCGCCGCCGCGGAGGGGGCCGCGCTGCAGGCGGTGCCCGACCCCCGCGCCGAGGCGCCGGCCGGCGAGACCGCCGAGGCGACGGTGGCCGCTCCGGCCAAGCGGAAGCGGAAGACCGCGGCCGCCGCCCCGGCCGCCGCCCCGGCCGCCGCCCCGGCCGCCGCACCCGCTCCCGGCGGCCCGGCCACCCCGCCGGCCGACGGCGAGGAGCCGGCCGAGGGCGCGCTGGCGATCGACGAGCCGACCGAGCTGACCGCCACCGGCGCCGCCGCCGTCGAGGAGGCCGACGCCGAGGACTTCACCTGGGACGAGGAGGACGAGGAGTCCGAGGCGCTGCGGCAGGCCCGCAAGGACGCCGAGCTCACCGCCTCCGCCGACTCGGTCCGGGCATACCTGAAGCAGATCGGCAAGGTCGCCCTGCTCAACGCCGAGGAAGAGGTCGACCTGGCCAAGCGGATCGAGGCGGGGCTCTATGCGGCCGAGCGGCTGCGCCGGATGGAGGAGGCCCGCCTCGCCGGCAAGAAGACCGACCAGCTGTCCCCTCAGCTGCGCCGCGACCTGATGTGGATCGTCCGTGACGGCGAGCGCGCGAAGAACCACCTGCTGGAGGCGAACCTGCGGCTGGTCGTCTCGCTGGCCAAGCGCTACACCGGCCGCGGGATGGCGTTCCTCGACCTGATCCAGGAGGGCAACCTCGGCCTGATCCGGGCGGTCGAGAAGTTCGACTACACCAAGGGCTACAAGTTCTCGACGTACGCGACGTGGTGGATCCGGCAGGCGATCACCCGCGCGATGGCCGACCAGGCCCGCACCATCCGCATCCCGGTGCACATGGTCGAGGTCATCAACAAGCTCGGCCGCATCCAGCGCGAGCTGCTCCAGGACCTCGGCCGCGAGCCGACCCCGGAGGAGCTGGCCAAGGAAATGGACATCACGCCCGAGAAGGTGCTGGAGATCCAGCAGTACGCCCGGGAGCCCATCTCGCTCGACCAGACCATCGGCGACGAGGGCGACTCGCAGCTCGGTGACTTCATCGAGGACTCCGAGGCGGTCGTCGCGGTCGACGCGGTGTCGTTCACGCTGCTGCAGGACCAGCTCCAGTCGGTGCTGCAGACGCTGTCCGAGCGGGAGGCCGGCGTGGTCCGGCTGCGGTTCGGGCTCACCGACGGCCAGCCGCGGACGCTGGACGAGATCGGGCAGGTCTACGGGGTCACCCGGGAGCGGATCCGGCAGATCGAGTCGAAGACGATGTCCAAGCTCCGTCACCCATCGCGGTCCCAGGTGCTGCGGGACTACCTCGACTGACCTCGTCTGGCCTCATCCGGCCGGCGGCCCCTCACCCTCGGGTGCGGCGCCGCTGGGCTGTTCGGGCGGTTCGCGGCGGGGCGGCGGGCGGTTCACCGCCTCGGCTGAGAGACTTGTCTCGTGTTCGCGCGCGGCTGAACGGGGAACGACGCCGGAACGTACGTAGTTGCACCAGCGTGACCGACAACCCGAAGGGAACGCCGTGACGCCGACCTTGACGCCCACGACCTCCCCTGCGCCGCCGTCCGCGGGAGACCGCTGCGACCGCTGCCGTGCCCAGGCCAAGATCCGCGTGGTCCTGCCCGGCGGCGGTGACCTGGTGTTCTGCGGCCACCACGCTCGGGAGTACGAGACGACGATCCGCGAGGTCGCGGCCGAGGTCGTGACGGCCGAGGACTGAGACCCCGCTCTCCATATCGCAACCGCCGAGGCCGCCCGGGACACCGCACCGGGCGGCCTCGTCGCGTGTCCGGACCGCGCTACCAGCCCAGCGGGGGCGGCGGCGGCAGGCCGCGGTCCTTCGCGTACTCGGCCAGCTGCAGGTCGAACGCCGGCGTGGAGCCGAGGTGGAACGTCTCGCCGGTCTCCTTGACCACCACCACCGGCCCGTCGCCCGGCGGCGGCGCGTCGGCGGGGTCGCGGGTCGCGAACCAGCGCGCGGTGCTCCAGGCCCACACCCACCCCCAGCCCACGTCGGCGACGTCGACGTCGTCGACCAGGCGCAGCGGGTTGTCCGGCGAGGAGAAGCTGTCCAGCTCCGCCTGGGCGGCGGCCCGTGCCTCCGCCAGCTCCATCCCAGCTCCCATCCCTCAGTTGGTGCGCAGGAACTCGAGGCCGCCGGAGTAGTTCTCCAGGTAGGCAAGCTTCCCGGTCTGCCCGTCCAGGAAGAACACCCGGCCGTTGCGGTTCACGACATTGAACACGTGACCGGCGACGGACACACCGCCGGGGCCCGTCCGCATCCCGTGGATGATCCCGCGCGCCCCGTCACCGGCGTTGTGCAGCTCGGAGATGATGTCGTCGTACGAGCCGACCGACGTGAACGTGTTGCTCGTGCCGACGCCGTTGGCGATGTGCTGCTTCCACAGCGGGCTCGACATCGCGTCGCTCGGCAGCCGCTCGACCGCCTGCGCGTCCTTCGCCAGCCCGGACAACTGCTTGTCGACCGCCTGCACGCAGCTCTGGCAGTTGTTCTTGAAGCCCCAGCCGGCGACGTTGGGGTGGGCGCCGTCGGTGGCCTTGGTGAGCCGGAAGAACGGGTTGGTCCCGGACAGCTCCGGGAACAGCCGCTGGACGACCTTGTTGCTGCCGTTGCCCAGGTGCACGGCGGTGGAGCCGAGCCCGGTGGTCGGGTTGCCCTTCACCGCCGCCCCGGCCACGCCGGCCAGGTCCTCGCCCTCGGCCAGCAGCTTCTCCCCGCCGACCAGTGCCCGCTCCCCCGCGACCAGCCCGCGCTCACCGGCGACCGCGGCCTTCACGCCCTTCAGGCCGGACAGGATCTTCCCGCCGGGCAGGAACGTCAGCGCCGCGTCGATCCCGATCGACGTCCACGACCCCTTGCCGGTGGCCAGCTTGATCGCCACGTCGATGCCCAGCGCGATCGCGCCTGCCGCAATCGCGAACGGCGCGAGGAACTGCAGGCCAGGCACCAGCGACAGCACGCCGAGGACCGCCGACACGCCCTTGAGCACGGTCGAGATCTCGGCCAGCACGTCGGCGTGGTCGGCGATCCAGCCCTTGACCGAGTCCCACGCGCGGGACAGCCAGCCCGGCTCCTTGTACGGCGCGTTCGCGACGTTGTCGATCGCGCCCGCGGCGCTCGACGCGGCCGAGCGGTGCTCGTCGAGCAGCCGGCGGGCCTGCCCGATGATCTCCTGGAGCTGCGAGCTGACCGAGTTGGCGTGCGAGCGGGCCGTGTCGTACCGGTCCTTGAGCCGGGCGAACTCCGGGCTGCCGGACGGGGCCGTCTGCCCGGCCAGCCGGTTCACCTCGGCCACCGCGGACTGCTCCTGCCGGCGCAGGTCGGCGGCTCTGGCCTCCAGGTCGGCGGCCCGCCGCTGCCGGGCGGACAGGCCGGTGCCCCAGTCGACGAGCGTCTGCGCGGCCGTCTGGTGCGAGCGGGCGGCCAGGTCGAGGTCCCGGGGCAGGTCCTTGAGCTGCGACCGGAAGGCGTCGGCCGCGTCGCCGGTCCAGGCCGACGAGTTGAGCTTGGACACGTTCGCCGACGCGTCCGAGAACACCTTGCCGGCGCCCCGTACGTCGGACGCCGCGGCGGAGACCGCGGCGCTGTCGCCCGGCGCGGGGTCGAACCCGAGCGCGGGAAACTCCCGTGTCGCCATGCTCACCTCCCGAGTCGGGCGGGAGCGTAGCGCAAATTCTCCGGTTTGTGCGATATGTCCACACGGTGTCTTAGACCCGTAACACCCGGGGAACATTGACAGCGCAAGGTAGAGGCAGAGCGCGTCCGACCGGGCGCCCGCCGAGAGGGGAGAGCCCCATGACTCCGACCCTGATCCCGGACACCGTGGCCGCCGTGCTGACCAACTCCGACCGTTGCGACCGGTGCGGCGCGCGTGCCACCGCCCGGGTGACCCTCACCGGCGGGGGCGAGCTCTACTTCTGCGGCCACCACACCCGCCGCTACGACGAGGCGCTGCGGGCCGTCGACGCCGAGGTCGTCGTCTCCGCCTGATCCCTCGACCCACCTGAGCCGCCCACCGGCCGGCTCTGCACCCGGCCGCCCGCTGCCGGCCAGCCCCCACCGGTCGGCTCTGCTCCCGGCCGCCCGCTGCCGGCCAGCCCCCACCGGTCGGCTCTGCTCCCGGCCGCCCGCTGCCGGCCGGCTCCCGGCCGGCTCTGCTCCCGGCCGGCCTCGCCGGCCGGCTCTGCTCCCGGCCGGCCTCACCGGCCGGCTCTGCCGGAGGCTGCCGCCTCGCGCCGGCTGCTCGTTGCCCCGCTAGGGCTTCCGGCCGACGGGCTTCGGAGGGACTGCTCGGGGGCCCGTGGGCACGCCGGCGCTCAGCCGGGGACGAAGCCGATCGTGCCGGTCGGCGGACCGGGCGGCGGCAGCCGGGAACCGTCGGCGTCGAGGAACTCGAGCGTGGCCGCGATCCGCCCGGCGAGCTCGACGAACTCGGCCTGCCCCTCGACGTCCGGGGTGGAGAACGTCAGGACCGCCAGCCACTCCTCGGCCGGCGCGGGCGCCGGCACCAGATGCTGGACGACCACGACCTCCTGGCGGCGCGAGGTCAGCGGCACCGGCACCAGCTGGCGGTTGACCACCCGCACGGTCTCCCCGTACGGGTGGTCCAGCCGGCGCACGTCCCGCAGCGCCGGGTCCTCCCCGGGCGCCGGGTCGTCGTCGCGGAAGTAGATCTCCAGCCCGTCGAGGTCGATCCCGCCGGCGAACCGCCGCCACGCCAGGGTCAGGCCGGCGCCGATCATCTCGCCCGGCGACGGCCCGGCCCCGGCCAGGAACGAGGCCAGGAACACGCCGGCCTGGCGGTGCTCGGTCACCACCCGCTGCAGCACCTGCCGGGCCCGCGACCGCTGCCGGGCCGCGCCGGGCACCGCCGCCGACCGCTCGTCCAGCAGCGCCTCGATCGACGCGTCCGAGGTGGCCGGGTCCAGGTCGAGCGAGCTGAACTCGTCCGGCACGTCCAGCCGGAAGCCGATCGGGGGCCGCGGCGCGGCCGGGTCGACGCCGACGGCCAGCTGGGGCTCGGTCATGACGTGGTCACGACTTCCCGGCCGCGGCGTTCGCGACGGCGGTGTCGACCTGCTCGTATCCGTCGGCAGCCGAGGTGACCTTCTCCGCCGTCTTCTCCGCGGTCTCCTTGATCTTCTTCAGCGAGTATTCCCACTTGTCCTTGAAGTGGTGGATCGCGCCGGTCAGGTCGCCGTCTCCGGTCTGGTCGTCGCCGAGGCCGTCCATGCCGTGCTGGGCGGTGCCGACCTTGTCGCCGATCGAGGTCAGCTCGCCGGACAGCGCCCGCAGCGTCGCGACGTCGACCTCGAAGCCGTCTGCCATCAAAACCACCCGAATCAGATCAATAGTGGCGTACCGGTCGATGATGATATAACGTCCCGCACCGCGGGTCCACGACCCGCCGGAGGCCGTACCCGGGAGAGACAGGCGCCCGTCCGGGGAGGCGGTCGATCAGCGGTGACAGACTTCCCGGCCGGCTGGTCCAGCCCGCACACGAGGATCGACCGAGCGACTCACCACGACTGGATCGTGGCGATGCGCTGTTCGAGTTGCTCGACGGTGCAGACGGCGGTCGGCGGTCCCCCGCACTGCCGGCGCAGCTCGTTGTGGATCGCCCCGTGCGGCCGGCCGGTGCGGTGGTGGTGCGCGGCCACCAGCGCGTTGAGCTGCTTGCGCAGCGCGGCCCTGCGCTCGTGGGTCGCCATCGGCGGCGGCGTGACCGGCGCCGTCACCGCCGGCGGCGCCTTCTTCTGCAGCGCCACCTGCTTGGCCTGCCGGGCCCGCAGCAGCGTCGCCACCTGCTCCGGATCGAGCAGCCCGGG
Source organism: uncultured Actinomycetota bacterium (assembly GCA_963728945.1). Taxonomy (GTDB): domain Bacteria; phylum Actinomycetota; class Actinomycetes; order Mycobacteriales; family CADCTP01; genus CADCTP01. The sequence continues at coordinate 1,327,052 of CAVSMA010000002.1, forward strand.
CAACCCCAGATAGTCCTCCTCCTCCGGCGTGCCCGGCGTCGCCCCGGTGCCGAACGACGCGCCGTCGAAGATCACCTGGTCCAGGTGCGCGGACGCGCCCAGCGCGGTGAACGCCTTGTCGTCGTCGGTCCGCTCGTCCCGGGCCGCCCGGGCCGCGGCGAGCAGGTCGTCGTCCCAGCCGTCCTCGCCCCAGCCGTCGTCGGAGTCGGACCGGCGCCGGCCGAGGACGTGGTCGCGGACCGCCTCCAGCTCGCCGGCCAGCCGCAGCAGTGGCGGCACCGACGGCAGGAACACCGACGCGGTCTCCCCCGCCCGCCGGGCCCGGACGAAGCGCCCGATCGCCTGGGCGAAGTAGAGCGGCGTCGAGGCCGAGGTCGCGTACACCCCGACCGCCAGCCGCGGCACGTCGACGCCCTCGCTCACCATCCGCACCGCGACCATCCACCGCTCGTCCGACTCGGCGAACCGGGCGATGCGCGCGGTGGACCCGCGGTCGTCGGAGAGCACGAGCGCCGGCGCGGCACCCGTGACGTCCCGCATCATCGCCGCGTAAGCCCGCGCCGCCGTCCGGTCGGTCGCGATGACCAGCCCGGCGGCGTCCGGCATCGCGCTCCGGACCTGGGACAGCCGCTGGTCGGCCGCCCGCAGCACCGCGGGCACCCAGTCCCCCGCCGGGTCGAGTGCGGTCCGCCAGGCCCGCGCGACGTGCTCGGCCGTTCCCGGCTCGTCCAGCCGCGCGGACAGCTCCAGCCCGGCCCGGGTCCGCCACCGGGCCTCGCCGGAGTAGGCCAGGAAGATCACCGGCCGAACCACGCCGTCCCGCAGCGCCTCGCCGTACCCGTACGCGTGGTCGGCCGCCGACCGCAGCGCCCCGTCCGGCTCCGGCTCGTACCGGACGAACGGGATCGGGTTCTCGTCCGAGCGGAACGGCGTGCCGGTCAACGCCAGCCGTCGGGCCGCCGGCTCGAACGCCTCCCGCACCGCCTCCCCCCAGGACAGTGCGTCGCCGGCATGGTGCACCTCGTCCAGCACGACGAGCGTGCGGCGGTTGGCGGTGCGCGCCCGGTGCAGCGCCGGGGCCGCGGCCACCTGCGCGTACGTCACGACCGCGCCGCGGAAGTCCCGCGCGGTCGCGCCGTCGGCGTTGCGGAACGTGGGGTCGAGCGGGATCCCGAGTCGGGCGGCCGCCAGCGCCCACTGGTTCTTCAGGTGCTCGGTCGGGGTGACGACGGTGATCGCGGCGACGGTGCGGTCGGCGAGCAGTTCTGCCGCCACCCGCAACGCGAAGGTCGTCTTGCCTGCGCCGGGCGTTGCCACGGTGAGGAAATCCGCCGGCCGGCGCAGCAGATACGCCGAAAGTGCGCGGCGCTGCCATGTCCGCAGCGGTGGCGTCCCTGAAGCCGGCTCACCGGGCATCCCAGCGACGGTCACGGGCCCCCTCAACACGATGCGGACAGCGAGCACCCTCGGCGGGGAGTCCCCGACGAGGGCCCGGCAACCCTACCCGCGCCGGCCGCCTCCGAGCCGCAGGCGCGACGGCTCGAAGGTCTGGTGTCGCCAACGGCGCTCCCGGCCCGGCGGAATGCTCAGCCGGGCTCGCCCGGCGCTGCTCGGGTGCCGTCCGGCGCGCCGGAGGGGTCCGGCGTGTCCTCGCGACGCGGCGGGGGCACACTTCGGGGTGATGACCGCCACCCGGGACCCGGTGTCGCGGCGAGGGCGCGCGCCGGTCCTTGCCGTGCGCCAGGTGTTGCAGCGGGGCTCGAAACGCCCGCGGCGCGCCGCCGAGGCGGTCAAGGAGGTTGCGCGTCCGGTGGCTCGCCAGCAACACGTGTCGGTACTCCGCAGCACCGTGGCCAAAGCGTGGGACGACCGCGTCCTCGGGCTGTCCGCCGAGGCGGCGTTCTGGCAGTTGCTGTCGCTGGCGCCGCTGTTCCTCGGGCTGCTGGGCAGCATCGGTTACCTGTCCGGGTTCCTCGGCGCGACGACGATCAACCAGGTCGAGGCGTCACTGCTGGACGCGTCCCGGCGGGCGTTCGCCCCGAGCGTCGTCGACCAGATCATCGCGCCCACGATCGACGAGGTGCTCCGCCGTGGTCGCGCCGACGTCATCAGCTTCGGGTTCCTGCTCGCGCTCTGGGCCGGCTCGTCAGCGACGGCGACCTTCGTGAACACGGTGACCATCGCGTACGGCATGCGCGACCTGCGTGGCGCGGTGCAGAGCCGGCTGCTGGCACTCGGCCTCTACCTGCTCACCGTCGTGATCGGCATCGTCCTGCTGCCGGTGATGGTGATCGGTCCGGGGCGGCTGGTGCACTTCTTCCCGAGATCCGCGCAGGGTGACGTGCAAACCATCGTCCAGGCCACGTACTGGCCCTTGGTCGCGGTGCTGCTGCTCGTCGGGCTGGTGACCTTCTACCACGTCGCCCCGCCGCGGCGGCTGCCGTGGCGGCGCGGGCTCCCGGGGGCGGCGCTGGCCGCGCTGGTGTTCGTCGGCGGGACGTTCGGGCTGCGCACGTACATCGACTTCGTCGTCGACAGCGGGCTGACCTACGGGGCGCTGGCCGCACCGATCGGCGCGCTGCTGTTCTTCTACATCCTGGCGCTGGCCGTCCTGCTCGGCGCGGAGTTCAACGCGACCATCGAGCAGACCTGGCCGACCCGCACCCGCCGCCCGAACGCCCGCCGCCGCCGGGAGGATCCCGGCGACTCCCCTCAGCCAGAGCCGCCCCCGGCCTCGGACCGCGTCCAGCCACCGACCCAGCCGACCCAACCGACCCAGCCGACCCAGCCGACCCAGCGGACCCGGCCGGACCACGCTCGGCCGGACGGACGAGCCGGCAAGCCCGCGGCCGACGCCGCCTCACTCCCGGACGGCTCGCAGCCGACGGACCACCCTCAGCCGGCCGACTAGCGACCGGACGTACCTGCGGGGTCGGGCGGCGGGTCAGCGGTCGGGGTCGTCGCCGTCGTCACCCGGCGGCAGGCTCTCCCAGATCTCCTTGCACTCCGGACACACCGGATACTTCTTCGGGTCCCGCGACGGTGTCCACACCTTGCCGCACAGCGCCCGCACCGGAGTGCCGTTGACCAGCGCCTCCATGAGCTTGTCCTTCGGCACGTAGTGCGAGAACCGCTCGGAGTCGCCGGGTTCGGGCCGGAGCACCCGGTCCGGGCGCGTCTCGGTGCGCTCCTCGACGGCGATGCCCGGCCCGGGGGTCTGCGGGGTGGTCATCCCTCGATGGTGCCACTCCGTGCGACCGGCGCTCCCGCCGGTGGGTGAATTCCGCCGGACCGCTGGACACTTGCCCGGTGCACCGGCATGCTCGCTCAGCGTGACGGTCGAGCACCTACACCCCCGCGAGCTCGGGTCCTTCCCGGAACCCCCGGACGCCCGCCGGTGGCTGGTCGAGGACGTCGTGGACGTCAGCGTCGACGGCGACGGGCCCTGGGACCCGGACGAGGGCGGGCGGGCACCGGCCGTGGTGCTGCGGATGCCGTCGTACGTGGCCCGGCACCTTGCCTGTGTGCTCGACGACTGGTCGACGATCGGCCGGCTGCTCGAGTCGGCCCGCGGCGGGGACGAGCGTGACCTCGCCGGGGTGCTCTACGAAGCAGCACGGGCGGCCGACTCGCTGCGCGCCGACGGGCTCTGATCGCGGCGCGGCCGCAGCTCATACGGATACGCGTACGGCGGCGGGTGGAGGCCCGCCGCCGTACGAGAGTCGCTACCGGCTCAGCCGGACGCTGCCCGGTCCCCCACCTGAGGGGCGGCCTGGCGCGGGTCCCGCGCGGTCGAGCCGTTCTGGTTCGGGGCGGTGGCATCGACGCGGTCGAACTCGTCGAACAGGTCCGACAGGCTCATGCCGAGCGCGTCGGCCAGCTTGAAGACCCGGTCGAGCGACGGCGAGTACGCGGCGTTCTCGACCCGGTTGATCGACTGCCGGTCGCAACCCGCCTTCTCGGCGAGTTTCTCCTGGGACAGGCCGAGCGATTTGCGCTTGGCCCGCACCACGGCACCGAAGGACAGGCGTCGCCTCTGGACTGAAGGGTTCGGAGATGGCGGCACGCGCTGAGTTTCGTCAGAGGATTCAAGCTTGGCTGTATCAGACGTGGAGCAGTATGCATCAATTCAGTGCCGTGGGCGATCTTCTCTGCTATCAGGAAAGGCCCACTCGATGCGAGACACCGTGAAGCTAACTCGAACGAGCCTCAACCTTCGATGACACGGCTGTCGCTTGCGGACGGCGCGATCGCCCGGCTCCGGTCGGGATGACCGCCGAACCGGTTCACCTTCATCGCCTTCTTCGGCGGCCGGTCGTTGGCGATCAGGACCGCCATCCAGGGCAGCGCGACCGCCCCGACGACGAAGATCGCCATCAGCCAGGGCGTGTGGTAGAAGGTCGCGGCCAGCACCAGGCACACGATCCGGACGCTCATCATGATCAGGTATTTTGTGCGGCGCGCGGACAACTGTTCGTCCAGGCTCGGCTGGGCCTCGGTGATGAGCACCGGCTCACTGTCGTTCTCCCGGCCGATCGTCACTGGCAACGCCTCCCCGTCCGGCGCCGCATCAGCGCGGGACAACTCCATCGTGTCATCGCCAGGGGATACGCGCACCCCCGCATACGCGCCGGTCACGTACCCGCGCGAATCCTGCAGGCAGCGCCTTGTTCCGTCCTTGACCTGGCCTTTAACCGTCGGCGCCGGAGCGGGTCAGCTGCCTGCCTTGGCCGCCGCCTTGACCTGCTTCTTGTAGTCGCGCACCCGGGCCAGCGAGTCGGCGTCCCGGATGTCGGCGACGGACTTGTACGTGCCGTCCGGTCCGTAGTCGCCGGCCGCCTCACGCCAGCCGGCGACGTCCACGCCGTACTGCTTGCCGAGCAGTGCGACGAAGATCTGCGCCTTCTGCTTGCCGAAACCAGGCAGCGCACCGACTCGGCGCAACAGGTCGCGCCCGTCCGTGGCCTCTGCCCAGATCCGCGTCACGTCGTTGTCGTACTGGTCGGCGACCGCTCGGCACATCGCCTGCACCCGCTTGGCCATCGAGCCGGGGAATCGGTGCAACGCCGGCGGTCTCGAGAAGATCGCGACCAGGTCGTCCTCCGGCATCGCGGCGATCTCGGCCGCGTCCGGCACGTGCCCCAACCGCTCCGCCAGCACGTACGGGCTGGAGAACGCCTTCTCCAGCGGCACCTGCTGGTCGAGCACCATTCCGATCACGAGCGCCAGCGGGTCCCGGTCGAGCAGGGCGTCCGCGTCCGGCTGCTGGCTGAGCATGAGACCCATTCGCGCAGGTTAGCGTCACCCTCCGACAGCCTCGGACCCCCTGCTGGCAGACTGCGCGGACGATGAGCAGACTGCGTCAGGACAAGCGGCGCTTGGCGCTCGAGAATTACCCGCTGCGGTTCGAGACGCGGCCCCTCTACGGCGACGTCGACACCAACCGGCATGTGAACAACGTGACCGTCGCGCGGTGGTTCGAGGAGAGCCGGGCGCAGCTCAACCATCGCGTTGCCGGGGCGGCCCGCTTGCTCGATCCGGCCCCAGGTCTGCAGTTGCTGCTCGTCAGCATCCAGATCGACTACCTGCAGCAGGTGCCGTATCCAAGCACGGTGACGGTAGCCGCGGCGGTCGGCCGTCTCGGCGGCGCCTCGTACGCCGTCGCGCACGGGCTGTTCGAGAACGGGCAGTGCGCTGCGCTCGGTGAGTCGGTCGTCGTGCAGGCCCGCGACGGCCGCCCGCTCCGCCTCACCTCCGAGGAGCGGGCCGCGCTGGAACCGTTCGCAGTGTTCGACGCCGCAGCGACCGAGGAGGCAATCGGATGACGACCATCGAGGACGGTCTGGACGCGATCCGGAGCCTCGCCCCCGCAGAGCACTGGCTGGCCGTCCTCGTGACGACCCGACCGTACGGCGAGCCCGGCGTGTCGGTGGTCAACGCCGGCATCCTGGCGCACCCGCGGACCGGGAAGCCGGTCGTCGCGCTGGTCTCGCAAGGCAATACGGCGAAACTCCGCAACCTGCGGGCTACGCCGCGGGCGACGCTGGTGTTCCGCTCGGGCTGGCGGTGGGTCGGCGTCTCCGGCCCGACCGAGCTGGCCGGCCCGGACGACCACGGCGTCAACCTCGACGCCGAAGGCCTGCGATTGCTGCTGCGCGACATCTACACCGCGGCCGGCGGCCAGCATCCCGACTTCGACGAGTACGACCGGGCGATGCTCGCCGAGCGCCGCACCGCCGTGCTCATCACCCCCACCCGCATCCACACATAACCCCTGATCCCCACCCCGCACCAGCGCCCCCAACCCCGCCGGTCTGCGCCCAGCCTCACCCGCTGCTCCCCCGATCCACCCGCCGGTTTCCCGCTGCGCCCCCCTGATCCACCCGCCGGTCTGCGCCCCGCCCTCACCCGCCCCGCAACCCCGATCCACCCCACCGCTCCGCGCGCCCAGCCCTCACCCGTCGCGCCACGCCGATCCACCCCGCCGGTCTGCACCCAGGCCTCTCCCGCTGTGGGAAAGCGCGGCACGATGACCCCGTGCCGACCAACCCGCCGCGCCCTGGCCCGCTACAGAGCCGTTCCCGACCGGCCCGACCGCGGGAGCCGGACCAGGACGCGGACGCGCCGCTGCGTACCGAGCCGATGGACTCGGACGCGATCGCGCCGCTGCTGTCCGATGCGGATGCCGATCGGCTGGCTGGGGCGCTCCGCGCGGCCGGCTACACGGCCGAGGCGGTCGTCGACCTGCTCGGCGAGGAGGCGGCCGGCGCCCTGGCCCGGGCCGAGCGCGTGCCGGGACTGCGCGCCACCACCGGCGGCTCGCCGCTGGAGACGCTGGTCCGCCTGTTCCTCCTCGGCTCGACCGAGCCGGCCGCCGCGGTGCACGCCGCGCTCCCGGTCGCGGCGGCCCCCGCGATCACCGGCGTCCTGCTGGAGCCGGACGGTGACCACTACCGCGCCGCCATCGACGTCCGCCCGTACGAGAGCTGGTGGGTGGTCGCCGATCTCGGTACCGACGTCCGGCACGGCCCGGTCCGACCCGATCACGTCCTCGGTGTCGGCCCCGCCTCCCTCACGCTGTCCTCCGCCACCATCCGCCGCCCTGTGGGTACAGCGCTCGACATCGGCACAGGCTGCGGCGTCCAATCCCTGCACCTGTCCCAACACGCCGGTGCCGTCACCGGCACCGATGTGCTCCCCCGCGCGCTGGCGATGGCTCGACTGACGGCTCGCCTGAACGAACTGCACTGGGAGTTCCTCGAGGGAGACCTGCTCGCGCCGGTCGCCGGGCGCCGCTTCGACCTCGTCGTGTCGAACCCGCCGTTCATCGTCGGCCCCGGGGACGGCGGTTTCGCATACCGGGACAGCGGTCTGGCCGGCGACGAGGTGAGCCGCCAGCTGATCCGGCGGGCGCCCGACGTACTCACCGACGGCGGTCGATGCCAACTGCTGGCGAACTGGATCCACCGCCGCGGCGAGTCCTGGGAGGACCGGTTGGCGGGCTGGCTCGACGGGCTCGGCTGCGACGCGTGGGTATGGCAGCGGGAGGTCGCCGATCCGTCCCAGTACGCGGCCCTCTGGCTCGCCGACGCCGGCGAGAAGAGCTCCCCGGCCTACGAGGCGCGCTACTCCCGCTGGCTCGACTGGTTCGCCGCCGCCGGCGTGGAGGCGATCGGCTTCGGCCTGGTGACCCTGCGCAAGTCCGGCGCCGACCGGCCGACCGTACGGATCGAGGAGGTCCCGCAGCCGATCGACGAGGCGGCCGGCCCGGAGGTGGCCGCCTGGTTCGACCGGCTGGACGCGCTGGGCGGCGTCGACGCCGGCGCCGTGCGGTTCGATCGAGCGCCCGGCCTGCAACTGGAGCAGACTGCCTCTCCGGGTCCGGACGGCTGGGCGGTGACCAGCCAGCGGCTGCGACAGCCGTCAGGACTGCGCTGGACCGCCCCGGTCGACCCGGCGGTCGCCGCCCTGGTCGCCGGCTGTGACGGCACCCGGCCGCTGCGGGAGATCGCCGTCGTCCTCGAGCTCGCGTACGGGATCGACGCGGATCAGGTCGAGGACATGGCGCGGGCTCTGGCCGAGCGGGGTTTCCTGATTCCTACCGCCTCCGTAGAGTAAGGATCGTGCCAAGTTCGGAGGAGTCACCGTGACCCTCTCACTCGACCACGGCGTCGAACTTCCCTATGCGCACCCGTCCGTCGCCGGGGTGCGGGCGCTCGCCGGCGTGCTCGCCCCGCGCGAGCGCTGGTCCGAGCGTGACCTCGCCCGCCTGACCAGGCGCTTCGCGACCCGCGCGGCGGAGGAGCTGCATCAGACGGCCCGATTCGACCGGGCAGAGCGCTGGCACCTGCGGCTCGCGCTGACCGCGGAGGTCGAGGTCTGGCTGCTGACCTGGACGCTCTGGCAGGGCACCGAACAGCACGACCACGGAGGAGCGATCGGCGCGTACACGGTCCTGCACGGCGAGTTGACCGAGACGTGGACGGACCGCCGGGGTCGCACCAAGCGGATCGTCCGCCCGGCGGGATCGTCGGCCTCCTACGGTGTGGACCGCGTTCACTCTGTGCAGAACCTCGGCACGATGGAGGCGATCAGCGTGCATGCGTACGCGCCGCCGCGTCTGTCGGCTCCCGGCCTCACCTAGGGTCGGGATAGCGCATCTCGCCGGCCTCGACCGGTGCGTCCAGCCAGTTCTCCCGCGGCGCGAGCGGGCAGAGGTACGCCGAGTTGTACGCGCACGACGGGTTGTAGGCGTAGTTGAAGTCGAGCACCGCGTTCCGCGCGTCCGCATCGAGCGTCAGCCCGCGGCCGAACGTGCCCTTGATCGTGTCGGTGAGATAGCGACCGCCGCCGTACGTGGTGCTCGCGCCGGTCGCGTCCCGGAACGGCAGGAACAGCCCGCCGCCGTAACCGAGCAACCAGAACAGGGTCAGCTCGCCCACCGGCGTCGGGAACCGCCCGACCCGCCGGTAGTGCAGGATCCCGTCCTCGCCGCCGGTGTCCATCGCGACCTGCTCGCCGTCGTCGACCGGGATGAGCGGAACCCGGACGACCAGCTCGGGATTGCGGCCGAAGTACGCCGGCGGGATTCCCGCTTTGCGTTGCCGCTCATCGAGCGCCGAAACCGGGTGGGTGAGGAACAGCTCGTCCCGCGCTGCCCGGAACGACGCCAACCCGTCCGCGCCCTCCCGCGGTTCGGCGAGGTACATCTCGGCGACCCGCTGTCGGTAGTCCGCGAGCTCCGTGCCGGCCGGTCCACCCATGCGCACTAGTGTCCCGCGGGTGCGCGCGGTGGTCTCCCGGGTCCTGTCGGCAAGCGTCACCGTCGACGACGCGGTGGTCGGGGAGATCGGGCCGGGACTGCTCGTGCTGCTCGGTGTGACGCATTCGGACACGCCGGCAACGGCCGCGACGATGGCCCGCAAGGTGCACGAGCTCCGCATCCTGCGCGAGGAGCGATCAGCCACCGAGATCGATGCGCCGCTGCTCGTGATCAGCCAGTTCACCCTGTACGGCGACACCCGCAAGGGGCGCCGGCCGAGCTGGGTGGCCGCGGCGCCGGGAGCGGTCGCCGCACCGCTGGTCGACGCCGTAGTGGCCGAGCTGCGCTCACGCGGCGCACCGGTGCAGACCGGCGTCTTCGGCGCCGCGATGCAGGTCGCCTCGGTGAACGACGGGCCGTTCACGGTTCTTCTCGAGGTGAGCTAGCAACTCCCCCTGCTGGAGGTCCTACGGTCCCTGACGTGGACCTCCAGCCCGGAAACCGTGCGTACGGCACGCCGGCCGGTCAGACGGCAGCGATGCTGCCGATCGGTCGGTTCGCCCGCCTGTCCGGGCTGACGGTGAAGGCGCTGCGCCACTACGACGCGCTCGGCCTGCTCTCGCCGGCCCGGACCGATTCCGCGACCCGGCACCGCTGGTACACACCCGACCAGCTGGAGCCGGCCCGCCGGATCCGGCGGCTGCGGGAGCTCGACCTCCCGCTGCCCGCGATCCGAGCCGTGCTGGCCGCATCCGACGGCGGCCGCGAGCTGCTGATCTCGTACCGCCGCGACGTCGAAGCGCGGCTGGCCCGCGATCAACGCATCCTGCACGGCCTTGTACACCTCATCGAAGGAGACGACATGCCGGACACGACCGCTGCCGCCCGGACGGCGGAGGCCAGCCTGCCGGATTCCGAACGGCAGTTGGCCGCCGACCTGTTCAACCTGGTCTGGACGCTGCTGGAACAGACCGGCCGTACCACCGAGGACGACGACCGGATGGTGCACGCCGCGCACGCGTCCCGCTACCACTGGGGCCAGGTCGGCGGAGCCGAACAGTTCGCCATCGGCGAGTGGCAGTGCGCGCGCGTCTACTCGGTGCTGGGCCGGGCCGAGCCCGCGCTGCACCATGCTCGCCGCTGCCTGGAAATCTCGACCGCCAGCGCTGTTCCGGACTGGTTGATCGCATCCGCGCATGAGGGCGTGGCCCGGGCGTACCTGGTGGCGGGCCAGCGCGAATCGGCGCTGGCGGCGCGCGCTGCCGCCGAGGCGGCCCTGGCGAACGTCACCGACGCCGAAGATCGCCAGGTCGTGCAGGACGACCTCGCGTCGCTGCCATTGTGATTTTCATCTCATTCGTCCGCGCACGGGCGCTGTGACCATGCACAGCAGCGGATGAACGGCGCTCGGCCTGTGAGGAGCCTGAGGACACGCGTCAGCGAACTCGGGGCGGGAACATCGCGTACTACAGGGCGTTGATATAGCCGTAGCACCGAACCCGACCCGGGAGTTTGTTCCGTGACGCTTCCTCGCACCGATTCTGCCACGCCGCGCCGCCGCGCGTCGGTGGAGCCGCGCATCATGTCGCGGCCGCACCGCACGCACCGGCCCACGGCGCGGCCGGATGCGGCCGGTTCCGACCCGTCGGTCGCCGTCGACTCCGGCGCCGAGGTCGACGAGCGGCTTCCCGACCTGGACGAGCAGTCCGCGGCCCTGTCCGCCGACCTGGTCCGGGTCTACCTCAACGAGATCGGCAAGGTGGCGCTGCTCAACGCCGAGCAGGAGGTCGAGCTCTCCAAGCGGATCGAGGCCGGGCTCTACGCCGACCACCTGCTGGCCGACCCGGACACCAAGCTGACCCCGGCCAAGCGCCGCGACCTGCATGCCCTCGCCGTCGACGGGCGCCGGGCCAAGGAGCACCTGCTGCAGGCCAACCTGCGGCTGGTCGTGTCGCTGGCCAAGCGCTACACCGGCCACGGTCTGCCGTTCCTCGACCTCATCCAGGAGGGCAATCTGGGCCTGGTCCGCGCGGTCGAGAAGTTCGACTACACCAAGGGCTTCAAGTTCTCGACGTACGCGACGTGGTGGATCCGGCAGGCGATCACCCGCGCGATGGCCGACCAGGGCCGGACCATCCGGCTGCCCGTCCACCTGGTCGAGCAGGTCAACAAGCTGGAGCGGACGCGCCGGATGATGCACCAGCAGCTCGGCCGCGACGCGACCGAGGAGGAGCTGGGCCTGGAGCTGGACATCACCCCGCACCGGGTGACCGAGCTCCTGCAGTACGGCCGGGATCTGGTCTCGCTGGACCAGACCGTCGGCGACGACGAGGACGCCCAGCTCGGCGACTTCATCGAGGACACCGACGCGGCCGACGCGCAGGACGCGGTCGAGTTCGGCTTCATGCGCGAGCAGCTCGACGCGGTGCTGTCGACCCTGGAGAGCCGGGAGCGGCAGGTGCTGCGGATGCGCTACGGGCTGGACGACGGCCGGCCGCGCACGCTGGACGAGATCGGGAAGGCGTTCGGCCTGTCCCGGGAGCGGATCCGCCAGATCGAGCGGGACACGATGGCGAAGCTGCGCCACCCCTCCCGGTCGAACGTCCTGCGCGACTACGTCCAGTAGGACCTCTCGGAGGCCCTCACCCCGTTCGGGGTGAGGGCCTTCGTCGCTTCCGGGCCCTGCAGCCAGCGCAACCCCGGCCGATGCCGAGAGGTCGGCCCCTCACGGTCACGCCCGCAGCCGGCGCGGTCCCGGTGCATCCCCGGAGATCGCCGGACTTCTGGTCGTGGTCAGGCCTGCAACCGGCGCGGTCCAGGCTCGACCCGGGAGGTCGGCGGCCCCACCGTCACGGTCGCGCTCAGCACGGCGAGGCCGTGCCGGGCCACCAGCACCGGGTTGAGCTGGAGTTCGAGCACCTCGGGCAGATCCTCTGCCACCCGGGAGACCCGCAGCAGCAGGTCCTGGAGAGCGGCGGTGTCGACCGGCTCGGAACCGCGGTAGCCCGCGAGCAACGGCGCCGCGCGCGGAGCCGCGACCAGCTCGGCCGCCTCCCGGTCGGTCATCGGCACCGGTGCGTACACCCGGTCGCCGAGCAACTCGGTCGCAAGCCCAGCGATGCCGAACGAGACCAGGGCGCCAAAGGTCGGATCGTCGAGCACCTCGACGACCGTCGCGACGCCCGGTGCCGCCATCCGCTGCACGACGACCGGTGCGTCGTGCCCTGTTAGCTGGGACAGCGCTGTGACCGCCGATCGCACGGCGGTCCCGTCCGCGAGGTCGAGCCTGACCGCGCCGAGGTCCTGCCGGTGCAGCAGCGCCGGCGCCGTCGCCTTGACCGCGATGGGGTAGCCCAGCTGCTCGGCCGCTTCCGCTGCCTGGTCCGCGCCGGTCATGAGCCGCCACTCGACGACCGGCAGCCCGTATGCGGCCAGCAGGCGGCTCGACTCGTCCGAGGTGAGCTGCCGGCCGCCGGCAGCGGTCGCGAGCGCCTGCTCGACGATCGCGCGGGCTGCTGCCGGGTCGATGCCGTCCAGTTGGGGCACGGCGCCGGTGGGCCGCCGGCGCCACGCCGCGTACCGGATCGCGGCGGCCAGTGCCCGCACCGCCCGCTCGGGCGTCGGGTACGACGGCACGGATCCGCGCACCGCTTCGCCCGGTCGGTCGTCACTGAAACGACGTAGCGGTGCTGGGACGCCCTCGGTGCCGAGGAACGTGGTGAGCACCGGCACCCGTGACGTGGCGGCGATCTCTGCGAGCGCCCGTGCGTAGTCGTCTCCCGGCGTTGCCAGCGCGGGCGCGAAGACCGCGACCAGGGCGTCGGCCCGGTCGATCGCCTCCCGCACGCCCGCCATGAACGCGGGCACGTCAGCGTCCGGCCCGACATCGACGGTGCCTACTGCGTCGAGGCCGGCGGCAGCACACGCATCCGCGACCAGCACGCCGAGCGCGCTGGAGTTGGTGACCGTCGCGACCCGCGACCCCGGCGGCAGCGGCTGGTAGGCGAGCAGCTGGGCCACGTCGAACAGCTCGGTGAGCGTGTCGACCCGGATGACGCCCGACTTCTCGAACAGCGCCTGCACCCGCTCCTCCGGCACCGGCACCGCCCGGCCGGCCAGCGCCGGCGCCGCCGCCGCGTACCGGCCCGTCTTCACCGCGACGACCGGCTTGCTGCGCGCGACCCGCCGCGCCAGCCGGGCGAACTTCCGCGGGTTGCCGAAGCTCTCCAGATAGAGCAGGACGACGTCGGTTGCTGGGTCCTGCGCCCAGTACTGCAGCAGGTCGTTGCCGCTGACATCGGCGCGGTTGCCGGCGCTGACGAACGTCGACAGCCCGAGCCCCCACCGCTTCGCCGCCGCGAGAATCGCGATGCCCAGGGCGCCGGACTGGCAGAAGAAGCCGACGCGGCCGCGGCCGGGCGCCTGCGGCGCGATCGTCGCGTTGAGCCGTATCGACGGGTCGGCGTTGACGACGCCGAGACAGTTCGGCCCGACGACGCGCATGCCGTGGGCGCGGGCGACCGCGACGAGGTCGCGCTCCAGTTCCCTGCCGCCGCCGGCCTGATCGGCGCCCGTGTCCCGCTCGGAGAAGCCGCCGGACATCACGACCACACCGCGCACGCCCTTGTGCCCGCACTGCTCGACGACGTCCACGACACCTGGCGCGGGGACGGCGACCACCGCGAGGTCGACGTCGTCCGGCACGTCGAGCACCGTCGGGTACGCCCGCACACCGCCGATGTGGCGAGCGTCCGGATGCACCGGATACACCGGCCCGGCGAACCCGTACGCCATGAGGTTGGCGAAGACGACGTGCCCGATCTTCTTCGGGTCGGTGCTGGCGCCGATGACGGCGACCGACCCTGGCGTGAGCATCCGCTCGATGGACCGGGCCTCCGCGCGCCGCTCCCGCTCGAACGCGACCGCGCGGGACTGCTCGGTCGGCGCGATCGGGAACGTCAGGTGCACGACCCCTGAGTCGTACTCGTACTTCGCCGAGTAGCCGGCGTCGGTGAACACCCTGACCATCCGCGAGTTCTCCGCCAACACCTCGGCGACGAACCGCTTGATCCCGCGCTCCCGGGCGGCCGCGGCGAGATGCTCCAGCAGGATCGAGCCGATCCCGCGACCCTGGTGCGCGTCCGCCACGACGAACGCGACCTCCGCGTCGGCGGCGTCCGGACTACCCGTGCTGCCGAGCCGGTCGTACCGGCCGACTCCGATGATCTCCTCGTCGAGCACCGCCACCAGCGCCACCCGGTTGCGGTGGTCGACGTGCGTGAAGCGGTGCAGATCCCGGGCCGGAATCCGCGGGTACGGCCCGAAGTACCGCAGGTAGCGGGTGCGCTCCGACAGCTTGCCGTGGAACGCGACGATCGCGTCCGCGTCCTCCGGCCGGATCGGCCGCAGATGCACCACCCCGCCGTCGGAGACGACAACATCCGCCTCCCACCCCGCCGGATACTCCTCCGCCGCCGCCCCCTGCTCCGCCGCCCCCTGCCCAGCCGCCCCCTGCCCAGCCGCCGCCTTGCCCAGCCGCCGCTTGCCCAGCCGCCCCCTGCCCAGCCGCCGCTCTGCCCAGCCGCCGCTTGCCCAGCCGCCGCTTGCCCAGCCGCCGCTTGCCCAGCCGTCTCCGACCCCGCCGTCTCCGACCCCGCCGTCTCCGACCCCGCCGTCTCCGACCTTGCCGCCGCTAGCGCCCGGGGCAGGTTCTGGCCTGTTGTGGCCGCCTGCCCGGCCGCGGCTGACCGTCCCGGCTGGGTGGAGTCCGGCGTTGTCCCCGTCATCGTCGCAGTCTCCGTTCCAGTGTCCGGATCTGTCAGTCCCGGGGATCGTCCGGGTCCAGTCCGTGCAGCGGGAACACTGCCCGTCGTGTGGCGGTGATCGCGCGCGATAGCGGGGTGTCCTCGCCCGGCTGCCACGGCTGCCAACTGATGCGATCCGCGCCGGAGTTGAGCTCGGTCATGACCTCCGGCGGTGCGGCCTGCAGACCTAGCGACCGCACCTCGTCCCGCCACGCCTCCGGGATGGCGGTGCCAGGAGGGACCGGCTCACCGGTCAGTTCGCCGAGCAGGTGCGTCCACGCCCGCGGCACGCAGCGGACGAGGCCGTACCCACCGCCCCCGAAGGCGACCCACTTGCCGTCGCAGAGCTCATGCGCCAACTGGTGCAAGGTCGCATAGGAGCTGCGCTGCCCGTCGACGGTCAACGCAAGCTCGGCGAGCGGATCCTCGTGATGGGTGTCGCAACCAGCCTGCGTCACCAGCACCTGTGGCCGGAAAGACCGCAGCACGGCCGGTACGACGGCATGGAACGCAGCGTGCCAGCCGGCAT
Organism: uncultured Actinomycetota bacterium; assembly: GCA_963728945.1. Lineage (GTDB taxonomy): Bacteria > Actinomycetota > Actinomycetes > Mycobacteriales > CADCTP01 > CADCTP01. The sequence continues at coordinate 1,342,647 of CAVSMA010000002.1, forward strand.
CGTCGGTGTACGCGGGCAACGCGATATTGACGCTCTCCCCCACCGCGTCACCTCGGCCGGTCTCGTCCGGGAAGCCGGTTCCGGGGAACAGCGTCAGCGGCGACTGATGGATGCTCACGGTCAGCACCCTGGGGTCGCCGTAGAAGGCAGCTTGCACGCCGTCGCCGTGGTGCACGTCGACGTCGACGTACGCGACCCGCTCGGCGCCGAGTTCGAGCAGCCGGGCGATGGCGATCGCCGGGTCGTTGAAGACGCAGAACCCCGAGGCCCGCGCCCGCATGGCGTGGTGCAGCCCGCCGGCGATGTTGACCGCATGCTGGCTCCGGCCAGACCAGACCTGCTCCGCCGCCTGTACGCTCCCGCCGGCGATCAGCGCGGATGCCTCGTACATGTGTGGGAAGACCGGGTTGTCGGTCGACTCGAACCCGTGCCCGACGCCCCACGGATGCGTGGGCGCGACCCGGACGACGTCCAGATACTCAGGGTCGTGCACGAGCGTGAGTAGACCTTCGCCGGCAGGTTGCGGAGGAACCGTCGTGACGTTCGGACGGTCGAGCACGCCCAACTGGCGGGAGAGCGACATGGTCAACGCCAGCCGGACGGGATTCAGCGGGTGCTCGGGACCCAGGTCGTAGGACAGGAACTCGTCGTCCCAGACGACAGTCACCGAGTCACTCACGTCGCGACGCTATCGTCTCTCGCCCGGGCCGGCTTGATCGCGAAGCGACATCACGCCAGGTTGTCGGGGTTGCCTGTATCGTCCGGGTTCACCCGGGGGCCTTGGACGCCGCCGCGACCCAATGCACACCGGGCCGTGGCTCCGACTACACAATGGCGAAGTTGACGAGCGAGCCGGCCGACCCACAAGGCCACAGGACGAGTCACGAGGACGGCCTGACGAGAGAGGAACGGTCCATGACGGCCCGACGAGTGCTGGCAGGGTTCGGTCTGTTGCTGGCCGCCTGCACCACCGCCGCGTGTGCCCAGGTCGTCACCGGTACCGGCGCCGCCGCCCCGGAGGTCCAGGGTCAGGTCACCGCCTCGCCGTCCGGCTCCCCGACGCCCTCGGACGACTCGCCCTCCTCCTCGTCGTCCCCGAGCCCGTCCGTCTCGTCCTCCTCCGACGGAGGCGACGACAACGGCGGCGGCGGCGACACGAGCCCGGTGTGCCAGGCGCTGGACAAGTCGGCGGTCGAGAGTGCCTTCGGCAGCAGCGTCTCCTTCGGCCGGTCGTCCAGTAGCGGCTGCCAGATCAAGGCCGAGGACGGCCGCTCGATGATCGTCGCGGTGTTCGACTATCTGAAGCTCTCCCAGTACAAGAAGCCCGACACGACCGAACTCACCGTTGCCGGTCATCCCGCCGTGAAGACGCCCACGACGATCATCTACGTCGCCCGCGGCACCGACCCCGACGCCGCCGGCATCGTCGCCGCCTACTTCGCCGGCCTGCGCGACGGCGGCGATGCCGTCGCCACCAAGATCCTCGAACAGGTGGTCCCCAAGTTCCCCAAGTAGCCCGCGTTGCCGGAACGAGACGCAGCCACCCACCGCTGCAGAGCCAGCACCGGTCGACGAGCCACCAAGATCGCCGCGGGTCCGGCACGACGCGACCGCCCAGGACACGGCCGCAGCAACCGCTATCGAGTCGGTGCAGCCCGGTCCGGGCCGGTCTCGATCGGCCGGGAGGGGTCGGCGACCCATTCGCTCCATGAACCGGCATACAACGCCGCCGGCACTCCGGCCAGGTGCAGCGCCAACACCTCCTGCGCCGCCGTCACGCCCGAACCGCAGTAGGCCGCGACCGCCTGCCCCGGCTCGACTCCGAGCCCGGCGAACCGTTCCCGCAACTGCTTCTGGCTGAGGAACCGCCCGGACGTGTCGACGTTGCCACTGGTCGGCGCACTGCGGGCACCGGGGATGTGGCCGGCGACCGGATCGACCGGCTCGACCTCGCCCCGGTACCGCGGCTCGACCCGCGCATCCAGCAAGACCCCACCGCCGGCGACGAGTTCCGCCACGCCCGTGGCGTCCAGCACCGGCATCGCGCCCGGACTGACGACGACGTTGGTGGGCTCGGGCGCAGGCATGTCCGTGGTCAGCGGCAACCCTGCCGCCGTCCAGGCCGCGATCCCGCCGTCGAGCACCCGCACGTCCCGCAGTCCCGCCCACCGCAGCAACCACCAGGCCCGTGCGGCGCTGCTACCGTCCGCGTCGTCGTACGCGACGACCGCGCTCTCCTCGTTGATTCCCCAGCGTCGCAACGCTTCTTGCAGCGGTCCCGGCTCCGGCAGTGGATGCCGTCCCCGCCGGCCGTCGCCGACCGGGGCCGCGAGGTCACGGTCGAGGTCGACGGCGACGGCGCCGGGAAGGTGTCCGGATGCGTACAGCTCAGCCGGCGACGGACCGCCCAGCCGCCATCGCACGTCGAGCAGGACAAGCCGAGGCGCCGACACGTTCCGCAGGACAGCATCGAGCTCACGGGTATCGATCAGGGCATCGCCGGTGTTCACCACGTCATCCTTGCCGACGCAGCGTGCACCTCACCGACTCGCTTGCTCGGAGTCGTACCATTTGAGTGAGGAGTCGGAGGACAGTTGAGTCATCACAGCGACCTGATCGACACCACCGAGATGTACCTCCGGACGGTGTACGAGCTGGAGGAGGAGGGTGTCACGCCGCTGCGCGCCCGCATCGCTGAGCGCCTGCGGCAGAGTGGCCCCACCGTCAGCCAGACGGTTGCTCGTATGGAGCGCGATGGCCTGCTGACCGTCGAAGGTGACCGCCACCTCGAGCTGACCCAGGAGGGCCGCCGGCAGGCGACCTCGGTCATGCGCAAGCACCGCCTGGCCGAGTGCCTGCTGATCGACGTGATCGGCATGGAGTGGGAAGAGGTCCACATCGAGGCGTGCCGTTGGGAGCACGTCATGTCCGACTCGGTCGAGCGTCGCATCGCCGCGCTGCTGGGCGGCCCCACGTCCTGCCCACACGGCAACCCCATCCCCGGTCTGGACGAGCTGGCGACCCAGCCCGACCCGTCCTCGGACGGTCCACTGGTCACGCTGGAGCAGGCCGCGGCCGGCGGCTCCGAGAAGGCAGTCGTCCGCCGTATCAGCGAGCAGATCCAGCCCGACGCCGACATCATGCGCGACCTCCGCTCAGCGGGAGTTCAGCCCGGCCGCACTGTGCATCTTGCCTCGGAGGACAAGGGCCTGACCCTCACCACCGAGGACGGCACCACGACGGTCGACGGCACCACAGCACGCCACGTCTTCGTCTCCGTCGCCTGACGCACCAGCCCAACCCGCAACCCAGCCCGACCAGGAGCCCACCCCTGGGACGGCGACGGCAGTCCTCGCACGGCTCCGGTACATCTGCGCGTGGTCGCCTCTGTCTCGTCACGTAGCAACCTTTGACCGGGCAGACGAACGGACCGGACGTAGGGTCCGATGACTTAGGGTCGAGTCACCGTGTCGTGCCAGAAGGAGCTGCGCTCATGACCGAGCAAGCCACGTCCACTTCGCGCGAGGAGATGCCCACCGGCGACGACCCTGCGGGACCAGGCGGCACCACGCCGGAGACTCCGTTCACGAGCCTCGACGACTACCTCGCGCTACGGCGACTCGGCGGACTTGCCCTCTCCCCTGACGGCATCCGGCTCGTGACCACCGTCGCGGAGCGGACCTCCGACGGGAAGCGCTTCTCCACGTCCCTCTGGGAGGTCGACCCCGGCGGCCAGCGGCCGCCGCGCCGGCTGACCCGCTCGGCGCCCGGCGAGGCGCACCCGGCGTTCCTGCCGGACGGTCGGCTCCTGTTCTCCTCCCGCCGGCCGGACACGGAGGCCAAGCCGGACGAGGACTCCGAGGATCGCACGGCACTGTGGCTTCTTCCGGAGGCGGGCGAGGCGCGCCAGGTGGCGCGTCGCGGTGGCGACGTGGGGGACATGGCGGTAGCCCGCGAGTCCGGACACGTGGCCTTCACCGGATCGACGCTGCCGGGCGCCGACACGGTCGAGGACGACGAGAAGCGCCGACAGGCGCGCAAGGACGCCGGAGTGACGGCGATCCTGCACGAGCGCCACCCGGTCCGGTATTGGGACCACGACCTCGGGCCGGACGAGCCGCACGTGCTGTTCTCCGAGCCCGCACCGGTCGGTGACGGGCGGCTGACCACCGTCCGCGACTTGACGCCCGACGCCGAGGGCGCCGTCGGCGAGGGCCTCGCCGTCTCTCTCGACGGCCGGACGGTCGCCGTCGAGTGGCGCGTCGACGACGGGCGGGCGGCACACCACGGCTCGCTCGCGATCATCGACACCGCCAGCGGCGAACGGCGGATCCTCTCGACCGACGGCCTCTGGCTCTCCGACCCTGTCTTCTCCCCCGACGGGTCCAGCCTGGCGTACCTGCAGGAGGCGCTCGGCGACTGGGACACCGCCCCGAAGCGGACGCTGCAACTGCTCGACCTCGCCAGCGACGAGACCAGGGAGGTGCTGCCCGCCGACACGACCGCCTGGCCGAGCCACCCGGTGTTCTCCCCGGACGGCGCCTTCCTCTACTTCCTCGCTGACGAGGGCGGCCGCGCGCCGGTCTTCCGTCTCGATCTCAGCAGCGGCGCCGTCGTCCGGCTCACGGCCTCCGGCGCGTACTCCGACCTGCTCGTGAGCCCGGACGGCAACGCCCTGTTCGCTCTCCGATCGGCCGTCGACTCGCCGCCGACCCCGGTTCGGCTCGACCCGACCCGGGAGGACCAGGAGGCCGTCACCCTGCTCGGACCGCAGGCCGACGTTCCCATCCCGGGCAGGCTCACCGAGGTCAGCACCGCCGCCGAGGACGGCACGCCGCTGCGCGCCTGGCTGGCGCTGCCGTCGGACGCCGGCGCCGATGCGCCTGCGCCGCTGCTGCTGTGGATCCACGGCGGCCCGGTCAGCAGTTGGAACGCCTGGTCGTGGCGGTGGAACCCGTGGCTGATGGTCGCTCGCGGGTATGCCGTTCTGTTGCCGGATCCGGCGCTGTCGACCGGGTACGGTCACGCGTTCCTTCAGCGCGGCTGGGGTCGCTGGGGCGGTCGTCCGTTCACGGACCTCATGACCGTGACCGATGCCGCCCTCGAGCGAGCCGACATCGATCGATCCCGGGTCGCGGCGATGGGCGGGTCGTTCGGCGGCTACATGGCCAATTGGGTCGCCACGCAGACCGACCGGTTCCGCGCCATCGTCACGCACGCCAGCCTCTGGCATCTCGACGCGTTCGCGGGCACGACCGACGAGCCTTCCTTCTGGCACCGCGAGTTCGGCGACCCGCTGCAGAAGCAGGAGCGGTACCTGGAGAACTCCCCGCATCTGAGGGCCGAGAGCATTCGCACCCCGATGCTGGTCATCCACGGCGACAAGGACTACCGGGTCCCGGTCGGCGAGGCCTTGCGGCTCTGGTACGACCTTGGCCGCTTCTCGGTGCCGGCGAAGTTCCTCTACTTCCCGGACGAGAACCACTGGATCCTCACGCCCGGGCACGTGAAGGTCTGGTACGAGACGGTCTTCGCGTTCCTCGCCCAGCATGTGCTCGGCGAGGAGTGGCGCCGCCCCGACCTGCTCTGATCCGGCCCTCTTCGGGGCCGGTAACATCGGGTCGATCTCGCGAGCCGGCGTCGTCTCGCTGCTGTCAGTGAGCCGACGTTCGGACTCGGGAGGTGCGTCATGGTCGCCAACCCCTGGGGATTTCTCCGCTTGCCTCGGGCGGAGGCGCCCAAGCGACCGGTCGCGGAACGCCTGCGCGACTGGGACCCGGTCTACGGCCGGCCCGCTGCCGCGGACGTCCGGATCCAGGCCAGCCGGTGCATGGACTGCGGTGTCGCCTTCTGCCATGCGGGCTGCCCGCTCGGCAATCTGATCCCCGAGTGGAACGAGCTCGTCGCCGACGACGACTGGCGTGCCGCCATCGAGCGCCTGCACGCGACGAATAACTTCCCGGAGTTCACCGGCTGGCTGTGCCCGGCCCCCTGCGAGGCGTCCTGCGTCTTGGCGATCAACGCCGACCCGGTCGCGATCAAGCAGGTCGAGCTGGCGATCATCGATCGTGCCTGGGACGAGGGCTGGGTGGGTTCGCGCGGCGCCGCCGAGCGCACCGGCAAGCGGGTCGCGGTCATCGGCTCCGGCCCCGCCGGACTCGCGTGCGCCCAGCAGCTGACCCGGGCCGGCCACGACGTCGTGGTCTACGAGCGCTCGGACCGGCTCGGCGGTCTGCTGCGCTACGGCATCCCCGACTTCAAGATGCCCAAGGACCTCATCGACACGCGGCTCGCCCAACTGGCCGCCGAGGGCACCGAGCTGCGCGCCGGCGTAGACGTCGGCGGCGAGGGCGGACTCGACGTCGTCGAACTGCGCTCCGGAGTCGACGCCGTCGTGCTCGCGACCGGAGCGCTGCACCCCCGGGACCTCGAGGTGCCCGGGCGCGCTCTCGCCGGGGTCCACCAGGCGATGGACTACTTGCCGCTGGCCAACCGGGTCCGGACCGGCGACCTGTCGACTCCGCCGATCGACGCGGCCGGCAAGCGGGTCGTCATCATCGGCGGCGGTGACACCGCCGCCGACTGCCTCGGCACCGCGAACCGGCAGGGCGCGGTGAGCGTGACCCAGCTCGACCACAACCCACGCCCCCCCGAGACCCGGGACGTGACGGCGAACCCGTGGCCAGAGTGGCCGAGGATCCATCGGACCTCGGTCGCCCACGAGGAAGGCGTCGTCGAGTCCTGGGCTCGCGAGGCCATCGAGCTCGCGGGCGACGAGTCCGGTCACATCTGCGCCGTCGTCGTCGAGCAGGTGCAGATCGTCCGTGTCGACGGAAGGCGCGAGTTCCACACGGTGCCGGAGAGCCGTGCCGAGATTCCCTGCGACCTGCTTCTGATCGCCGCTGGGTTCGTCGGCACGGAACGTGGTTCGTTGCTCGATCGACTCGGAGTGGAGATCGATCCCGAGCGCGGCTCGATGCGGGTGAACAGCGGGTGGGAGACCACCGCGGACGGCGTCTACTCCTGCGGCGACGCGACGCGGGGTGCCAGCCTGGTCGTCTGGGCGATCGCCGAGGGCCGGGCCTGCGCCGCCGCGGTCGACACCGCACTGAGCGGACGGACGGAGCTTCCGGCGCCGGTCCGGCCCGGCGCTCGACCGCTCTGACTCGGTCGTCCGGGAGGACCGGCTGCCCCGCCGGCCCGCGACGGCCCGACTGTGCCGGACGCTGGGCACGGACGTCCGGAAGGCAATCGAGGTATTCACTGCCGTGATGCGGGTAGACGGACGACGCCCAGGACGGAAGGAGCAATCGTGACCAGACCGACCGACGGTGAGATCACGCCGGACCCGGACGTTGCCGAGGACTTCGCCGACGACGTCGGTGTGGATCCCACTCAGGAGGAGATCGACACGTACCGCCGACTCGAGGGTGAGGACGCAACCGAACCGCCGCCGGCGATCGACGGACCGGTGTCGGGCTGACGACCGGCGCTCGCTCACCATGGCGTCGGCACCGTCCGGCGCACGAGCAGGTGCTCGTCCGGGACGAGGGTTGGTAACACCCAGCAGCTGAGCTCCGACCCGACCGGTTGATGGGAGGCCACGCCGCTGCTCTCCCAGCCGACCAGCCGGCGCTCTCCGGTCCCGTCGAGCACCACTCCCTCCCACGGTGCGGTCTCGATGACCGTGACCTGGGCTTGCTCAACCGTCGACCACCGCTCCAGCAGCTCGCGTTCGCCGACCGGAAGCACAGCGTTCCGCGCGGCGACGTACGCGCCGATCGCCGAACTCCAGGTCCTTCTCCCGGGAGCGGCCGGTCCGTCCGGATCGAGATAGCCGCCGGACCACGGGCGCCGCGACCAGCGCGACAGTCGTGCCCGCAACCATCGCGCGTGCATCGCTCCGGCCAGTCGGGACCGGTCGCACTGGCGACGCGGCGAGCAGCCCAGCACGCAGCGCAGCGTTCCCCAGTCCCGATCGGGCTCGGCCAGGCCGAGCCGGACCACGTGGGTCCAGGCCAGCAGGGGCTGGCCGGCATCCTCGGACAACTCCGCCAGCATTTCGATCGCCGTTGGCCGGAACTCCCGCGGCCGGACCACGTCGGTGAGCACCCTCACCGCCTCGTCGGCCGCGCCGCGGCGAGCAAGCGCGACCGCAAGCAAGAGCGCGGGACCGACGTCCCGCGGCGGCGACCCGGACCGCAGCAGCGATCGCCACAGGGCTTCGCCTTCGGTGGCCGCCACCCGCCACGCGTGCCGGCACAATTCGTCGTCGAGGAGGGCATCGAGCAGCCTGGCCAGCGCGCCCTGCTCGAGCGTGCCCGTACGGGCGTGTTCCCGCGCCGCCTCTGACAACATCAACAGCTGCTCGGCCGTCTCCGGCGCGATATCGAGATCCGACGCGGTGACCCGGATGAACCGGGCGCGCTGCTCCGGGTTGCGGGGCGCGGTCATGCGGCGAGGATGCTCGCGGCCGTGGCACGGCCGGAAGAGCGGACTTGCGATCTGTGGATGACCGAGTCGCCTGTGGACAGCGATTTGCCGAGCCCTCCGGACTGCCGTACGACTGGCGTATGCCCGCCGCAACGGCGCCCTCCCGCCTCCTCGCCGCGTTGCCGAGCCCTGGAGGTCCACAGTGGACTTTGTTACTTGGCATCGGCGTAGCAGGTGACGACCTTGCCCTCGAACGGAAATCGGACCGGCGTCGGGCCGAACAGCAACCGAGTCGCCTCGTCCGCCGACTCGGCGATGCATCGAGCAGCCTCGTGGCCGACATCACTCCGGCAGTGCAGGACGACCTCGTCGTGCTGGAAGAAGACGATCTCCGCCCCAGGCGCCACACCGTCCAGAAGCCGCCGGCGCAACGCAGCGAGCATCACCGCGGTCCAGTCCGCGGCACTGGCTTGGACGACGAAGTTCCGGGTGAACCGGCCGCGATCCCGGGCGGTCTGCCGCGCCCTGGACTGCTCCGGTGCACCCGCTCCCGGCAGCGACGCCCGCTCCTGCGCCTCTCGCCAGGACGACGACGGTGGCGGACAGGTCCGGCCGAGGCGGGAGCGGACGAGCCGTCCGGTCTCGCCGTCCCGGGCAGCAGACTCGACGTACGCGACGGCGGTGGGGAACCGGCGCCGCAGGACCCCCAATACCGGCGCCGCGTCACCGCTCGTCGCGCCGTAGAGCGTGCCCAGCATCGCGACCTTTGCCCGCGAGCGATCGCCGCCGAAGGAGTCGCCGGCCAGGGCGGAATAGAGGTCGCTGGCCGTGGCTGCCTGCGCCATCCGCTCGTCGTCCGCCAGCGCCGCGAGGATGCGCGGTTCCAACTGCGCGGCGTCCGCGACGACGAGGGCATGACCTGGCTCGGCGATGACCGCGCGCCGCAGCGCATGCGGGATCTGCAGCGCCCCACCGCCCCGGCTGGCCCACCGGCCCGACACGACCCCGCCGACCACCCAGTCCGGCCGGAACCGGCCGCCGCTGACCCAGGTGTCCAGCCAGGACCACCCGTTGGCGGCGTACAGCCGGGACAGCTCCTTGTACTCGAGCAGCGGCGCGACGGCCGGGTGATCCAAGCGGCGCAGCACCGCCGACCGCGCCGAGCTGAGCGGAAGTCCGGCCCGGGTGAACGCCTGCACGACCTCCGCCGGGGAGTCCGGGTTGACTCGACGCCCACCGAACGCGTCGGCGATCCGGTCGGCGAGCTCGACCAGGCGGCGAGGTCGCATGCCGGCCGGTGGCCGCGGGCCGAGCAGCTCGGTGAGCACCGCATCATGCACGTCGGCCCGCCATGGCACGCCGGTCCGGGTCATCTCGGCGGCGATCAGCCCGCAGGCCGACTCGGCGGCGACCAGCAGGCGGATCGACTCCGGCGCCGGCAATGCAGCCAGCCGACGCAGCTGGTCGGCGTGGACGGCAACTGCGGCGTCAATCGGCGAGGCGCCCCCGGGCAGCTCAGCGGGCGCATCCTCGAACAGCGACTGCTGGGCATGGGCGTGCCGGGCCGGCGGGCTGGGATCGTCCGGCACCGGCAACCCGGACAGCCGGGCCCACGCCGCACCGAGCGCGCGGGACTCGCCCCACCTGCCGTCGTGGGCCAGGAGCAGGCCCTCGGTCAGGGCCAGATCCACGCACCGCGGGAGGACCACGCCCCGATCGAGCAGTCTCGGGTACGTCGTCTCGGCCGAGGGCAGCACCCAGCGCCTGCTCCCGTCCAGCTCTGCCGCCGTGATCGCCGCGGCGAGATCGTCCACCCGCTGGCTCGGTCCGGCCGGCGCGCCGTCCTCGTCGACGGGACGCAGCCAGCCGGCCTCACCCTCGTCCTCCGCCACGACGACACACCGCACCCTGCCATCATTCGCCGGCCCACCGACAATTCGCGGCCGCGCAATCCCCGCGGGGATTTGACATGGCCGGATGAAGCACCGCCCGGTCAGCGTGCAGGCGAAGGCCTGGATCGGCGGACAGATGGATCGCTGGTCGGGACCGTCACCGGGCGGCCGGTAGCGTCGTGGAATGCCCTACGAGCGTCGGCGTCGGCGTCGGCGTCGGCTGGCTGCGGCCGTGCTGCCGGTCATCGTCGCGGTCGAGGACGCCGCTCAGGCCGGTCTGGTCGGGCTGCTCGGGATGCTCGGGCGGCGGGAGATCGCCGTGCTGCCCTTCATCGGCTATGGCACGCCGGAGCGGGTTCGCCTCCAGGGCCGGGTGGTGCTCGGCCGATCGCCCGGCCAGCCAGCGGCGACCGACCTGATCGACGACGCGGCGGGAGGCCGCCCACCACCGCGAAGCCGGTGGGTTCCGTGGCGGGAGCGGTGGGCGACGCTCCGGGAGGGTCTGGCGCCGTTCCTTACCGTCGAGATCTCCGCGTGTTCGGTCACCGTGCGCGGGCCGGTCGGCCGGACGGCGGCTCGGGCGGACCGGCAAGGGTACGTGGACCTGCTGGTCGAGGCGGGCGGGCTCGCGCCGGGGTGGCACCGGGTGGACATGACCGCGACCTGGCGAGGGCGCTCGGCCGAGGCGACACTGCCGGTGCTCGTCGTCGACCCGGCTGCGACGCTCGCGGTCGTGAGCGACCTGGACGACACCGTGATCGAGTCCGGGATCACGCGTGGGCTCGAGGTGCTGCGCCTCACCCTGCTGACCGAGGTCACCGAGCGGACACCGCTGCCGGGAGCCGCCGAGCTGTACCGGGCGCTGAGCGTTCCGCGTGCCGGCGGCTCGGTCCCGGTGTTCTACCTCTCGACCAGCCCCTGGAACCTGTACGAGGTGCTGACCCGGTTCCTGGTGCTGCGTGGGTTCCCGGCCGGACCGCTGCTGCTGACCGACTGGGGGCCGAGCCGGACGAACCTGTTCCGGGTGCCCACAGAAGAGCACAAGCTCACGCTGATCCGTGGCCTGCTCACCGACAATCCCGCGTTGCAGGTCGTGCTGATCGGCGACACCGGTCAGCTCGACCCGGAGATCTACGCCACCATCGCCCAGGAGGCGCCGGATCGCGTCCGAGCCGTCTACGTACGGCGGACGGTCGGCATGTCGACGAAGCGGGCGGTCGAACTGCACGGGCTGGCCCGTCGCGTCGCGGCATGCGGCGTGCCGATGCTGGTCGTGGACGACAGCGTGCAGATCGCCGAGCACGCTGCCCGGATCGGGCTGCTGGACGCCACGGACGTGCAGGCGGTGCGCGCGGCGACCTGAGCCGATGCCCACCGTCGGCGCAGAGGACGCTCGCGCCGGTCACGATCGGCGGACCGCTGAGGGAACCGTTTCGGTCCCTCGGCCCGAATGCGGGACGTGGAGATGGTGGCCGATGCGCCGCGGCCCCCCGATCCGACGAGGACGCCTGGCACGCCACACGGGTGGCTGCAGGCGAGGCGCAGGCTCTCGAGGAGCTCCGCGACCGCTATGCGCGGCCGGCCTACTCACTCGCCCTCCGAGTGACAGGCGATCCGACCTTCGCCGAGGAGGCGGTGCAGGAGGCCTTCCTCGCGATCTGGCGGCAGCCAGCATCGAGTTGGGTGAGGAGGCGCTTGGGGGCTATCTGGCGGTAGGCGTCGGTGATGACGTCGGCGACCTCGTCCCAGTCGACCGGGACGTCCAGGTAGACGCCGAGCCAGCCGCGGCCGCCCACGTACGGCGGGACGAAGTAGTGGGTGGGGTCGGCCGAGACCCGGGCCTCCTGCGCGCCCGGCGGCGCCGCGCACCAGATGGCGACGCGGTCGTCGTGATGCCGGTCGGCGAACGACACGAACACCTTGCGCACGAACCAGGTCGGCTCGCCGTGGCTGAGCTTCTCCGACGCCTCGGGCAGCGCGAGGCACAGCTCGCGCACCCGCTCGAGTGCGCCGGCCCCGGGAAGCCCAGCCACGGCCGGAATCCTAATGGGGCTGCATCTTCCCGATCTTCGGTCGGGATGATGTCCGAGTCCGCCAGTGGGTGAGCACTTTGTGATCCTGGCCCGTGTATGAGGTCTAGTCCTAGATCGTGCCCCTACTGGTGAACGAGGAGGTGGGATGGCTGCTGGGATGACGTGCCACGAGCACTGAACCATTAGGGCGTCGCGGGCCTCTTCGGGACGATCGGTTCGTCGAGAGGGGAGAGCGCGTGCTGTTCGTGGGCGACGACTGGGCTGAGGCCCATCACGATGTGGAGATCCAGGACGAGAACGGCACGGTGCTGGTCCGTCGTCGGCTGCCGGAGGGGGTGGCCGGGCTGAGCCAGTTACATGCCCTGATCGCCGATCATCTGGCCGACGAAGACGAGCCGGAGTCGGTGTTGGTCGCGATCGAGACCGACCGCGGTCCCTGGGTGCGGGCGTTGACCGCCGCCGGTTACGCGGTCTACGCGATCAACCCGAAGCAGGTGTCGCGGTATCGGGAGCGGCACGGCACCGAGCCTGTCACGATTCCCGTGTAAGCCACGGGTGACGAATGCGGTTAACCTATCACGGGGTAAGTCGTCCGGGGAAGAGGACGACGAGTGTGTTGAGCGCTGTTTTCCAGCCGTGGGTTCCGGTTCCCGATTCTCCTCCTCTCTTGCTGGAGATGTTGCGGAGTCCGAGGTAGAGGAGCTTCATCGCGGCATCGTCGGACGGGAAGTGTCCACGGGTCTTGGTGATCTTCCGTAGCTGGAAGTTGATGGATTCGATGGCATTGGTGGTGTAGACGATCCGGCGGAGCTCAGGTGGATAGTCGAGGAACGGGATGAATTCGTTCCAGGCCCGCCGCCACACGTCGATGACGCCAGGGTATTGGTGTCCCCATTCGGTGTCGAGACCCTTCAGGGCGAGCTCGGCCGCGTCGATGGTGGGCGCGGTGTAAATCGAGCGCATCGACGCCGCGATCTTCTTCCGGTCCTGATAGGACACGAACCGCATCGCGTTGCGGATCACGTGCACCACGCAGGTCTGCACGACCGTGTCGGGGAACACGGCGGTGATCGCGTCTGGGAGCCCGGACAGGCCGTCGCAGCAGGCGATCAGGACGTCGCGCAGCCCGCGGTTGCGTAGCTGGGTGAGGACGGAGTGCCAGAACTTCGCGCCTTCGGTCTCGGCGATCCAGCAGCCCAGCGCGTGCTTGCGGCCCTCGACGTCCACGCCGATGACCAGGTGCGCGGACTTGATGGTGACCGCGCCCTTGTCCCGAACCTTGATCCGGATCCCGTCGATGTAGACGATGGGGTAGATCTCATCGACGGGTCGGCTCCGCCATATCTCGATCTCATCGGTCACCACGTCAGTGATGTTCGAAACCAACTCCCGGGATGCGGTCACTCCGTATACTTCGAGCAGGTGCGCCTCGATATCGCGGGTCGACATTCCCCGGGCATAGCAGGACAGGACAATCTCGTCGATCTGGCCGACCCGACGGGCTCGTTTCGGCACGATCCGCGGTTCGAACTCCCCGTTGCGGTCACGCGGGACGGTGATCGTGACCGGCCCGTTGGTCGTCGACACGGTCTTCCTCGAACTGCCATTCCGTGAATTCCCCGTCCCAACGCCGACGGGATCGTCACGGTCGTAGCCCAAGTGGTGGGTCATCTCGGTCTGCAAGGCGCGTTCCAGAACCGCCTTGGTCATCTGGTTCAGCAAGCCATCGACGCCGTCGATCGGGGTTCCGGCGGCCTTCGCATCGGCGAGCAGCGCATCGATCGCCGACGGGTCCAGAGCCTCGGCGAGCCGGCGAGCCGCAGCGGCCTCAGCACCGGAACCGGGGTCGTCCTGTGTCACGTGGGTGTCCTTCCCGACCGCCATGTCGATCACAGCAGTCGATCTTGGGTCACCCGTCGCTTACACGGTTGTCGTGACACGCCTCACGGCACCTCGGGCGCCAAGAGTGATCCGGGTGATGCGCACGTGCTGGCCGAGATCGTGCGCACCGACCGGGCCCATCACCGGGCCACGGCCGCAGACAGCGAGCAGGCCGAGGTGGTCAAGACCGTGGCTCGCACACATCAGACGATGATCTGGACCCGGCAGCGGCAGTCCAACCAGCTGCGTTCGATGCTGCGGGAGTTCTATCCGGCCGCGCTGGTCGCGTTCGGTGACGAGCTGGCCGGCCGGGACGCTCTGGCGGTGTTGGCGCTCGCCCCGACACCGGCCGCGGCACGGGCACTGTCGAAGACGAAGATCGCGACCGCACTGGGCAAGGCCGGCCGGCAACGCAACATCGACACCCGCGCCACACAGATCATGCAGGCGCTGCGCAGCCAGCAACTCGGCCTGCCCGACGCGCTCACGAACGCCTACGGGGTCAGCATCGCCGCGCTGGTCGCGGTGATCACCGCCATCGCCGCCCAGGTCGAGGCCCTCGAGGCTGAGGTGAACCGGTGTTTTGGCCAGCACCCGGACGCTGAGATCATCACCAGCCAGCCGGGGCTTGGTCTCGTGCTCGGTGCCCGGGTGCTCGCCGAGTTCGGCGACGCGAACGACCGTTACGCCGATGCCAAGGCCCGCCGCAACTACGCCGGCACCAGCCCGATCACCAAGGCATCCGGCACCCGTCGAGTCGTGCTGGCACGCTTCGCCCGCAACCGACGACTCGCCGACGCCCTGCACCAGCAAGCCTTCGCCGCCCTGACCGCCTCACCCGGCGCACGGGCCTACTACAACAACCACCGCGCCCGCGGCGCCACCCACCACCAAGCACTCCGCGCACTGTCCAACCGACTGGTCGGCATCCTCGACGGCTGCCTGCGGCACCGCCGCCTCTACGACGAGACAACCGCATGGGCCCACCGCCAAACGCCGGCCGCTTGACACGTTAGAGCCCTGGGATATCTAGGTCGTGTGCCGGCGGGTCTGGATCACCCGGAACCGTCCGGCGACGAAGTGCGCATCCGTGTAGGCGGCGTTCGCGGCCGGGTTGGCGCCCGTCGCGTGCAGGTCGGAGTACGCCGCGGTCTGGTTCACGTACACGCCGCCGGTGAGATTCTCCGACAGCGCGACGCCCGACTCGATCGCGACCGCCCGGGCGGACTCGATCACCTTCTCGTCGGTCGAGTACACGGCGGCGGTGAGCGCGCCGCGGGCGGTCACCGTGCGGCGCATCAGCTCGAGCGCCTCCTCCGTGGTGTCCGTGACGACGAGGAACGACACCGGCCCGAAGCACTCCGAGCCCCAGGTCTCGACCCGGTCGGCCGGCACCCGGACCAGCGCGGGCGTCCGCACCCGCGCCTGCGGGTACGCGGGGTGGGTCAGCGTCCGGGACGGGATCACCACCGTGCCGAGCGAACCGGCACCGTCCACGCGCGAGAGCACGCCGTCGTTGACGATAGCGCCGAGCAGCTCGACCGCCTGCGCGTCCGGACCGAGCAGCTTCTCGACCGCCGCGCCGAGGTCGGCTCCGAACTCGTCGACGGACCTGCGGCCCTCGGGCGTCCCGACGCCGTCGGCAGGAACGAGCAGGTCCTGCGGGGTCGTGCACATCTGCCCGCTGTAGAGGCACAGCGAGAAGGCCAGGTTGGCCAGCATCCCGGCGTAGTCGTCGGTCGAGTCGACCAGCACCATGTTGACGCCGGCCTTCTCGGTGTAGACCGCCGCCTGCCGGGCGTGTTCCTCCAGCCACTGCCCGAACGCCGTCGAGCCGGTGAAGTCGACGATCCGGACCTCCGGCCGCACCGCCAGCTCCGACGCGACGGTCCCGCCTGGGTTCTCGGCGACCAGCGTGACCAGGTTTGGCGAGAAACCAGCCTCCGCCAGGACGTCGCGGGCGATCGAGACGGTGATCGCCAGCGGCAGGATCGCCGCCGGATGCGGCTTCACCACGACCGCGTTGCCGGTGGCTAGCGAGGCGAACAGCCCCGGGTACGAGTTCCACGTCGGGAACGTCGAACAGCCGATCACCAGGCCGATCCCGCGCGGCACCGCGGTGAACGTTTTCTCCATGACCAGCGCCGGCCGCTTGCCCTGCGGCTTCTCCCACCGTGCGGTCGCCGGGACCCGCGTCTGCTCCGCGTACGCCACGGCGATCGCTTCCAGGGCACGATCCTGGGCATGCGGACCGCCGGCCTGGAACGCCATCACGAACGCCTGCCCGCTGGTGTGCATGACCGCATTCGCCAGCTCGAAGCTGCGCTTGTTGATCCGGTCCACGATCTCGACGCAGACCGCTGCCCGCACCTCCGGGCCCGCGTCCCGCCAGGCCGGCATCGCCTCCCGGGCGGCTGCCAGCAACACGTCGAGGTCGGCCTGCGGGTAGGTCACCCCGAGCTCCGGCCCGTACGGCGAGCGCTCGCCGCCGACCCAGCCGACGGTGCCCGGCTGGTTCAGCTCGAAGCGGCGGCCGAGGTGGGCCTCGTAGGCCGAAAGCCCCTCGGCGGCGGCGGTCTCGCCGTACACCCGCGGGCTGGGTGACTCGGGGTAGTTGGACCAGTAGCCACGGTCGGCGATCGCGGCGAGCGCCCGGTCGAGGGTCTCCCGGTGGGCGTCCACGAAGGCGGTCATGCGCACTCCTTGTCGAGTGTCGGCGCCTGCAGGTGCAGGTGTTGCGAGTTCGCTGCTGCGAACCTAACCGCTGCGCCGCATGGCGGAAGCCGCCGGTCGCCGGAGACCGCCCGAAATGGCAGCCGTCAGGAGCGGGCGGCGGCCAGCCGCCGCACCACCGCCCGCGGGAACGGGTCGACCACGATGTTGCGCCGCCGCCGCACCTGCCGCCGGGTCACCAGCACCCCGACCAGCCCCAACGCCCAGAACACGTACTGCGCGCTCATCGCCACCCGGTAAGACCCTGATGCGTCCAGCAGGAGGCCGACCACCAGGATCATCAGCAGCGTCGCGACGAACCCGCCCACGTTGACGATCCCGGTGGCACTGCCGAGCCGGGCCGGCGGGTTCTCGGTGCGGGCGAAGTCGAAGCCGAGGATCGAGCCGGGCCCGTTCCCGGCCAGCACGAGCACCAGCAGCGCGAGCAGCCAGGTCGGCGCATGGCCGGGCCAGAGCAGCACCACACCCCAGGCCACCGCGCTGCTCAGGACGACCGCGAGCACCAGCACCGAGCGCCGCAGCGGCCACCGCCCGGCCAGGGAGCCGAGCAGCGGCCCGATGCCCATGCCGGCGACGACGAGCAGCGTGAGCAGGCCGCCGGCGGCAGCGGGCGAGAGGCCCTGCCCCCGCACGAGATACGGGTAGCCCCAGAACAGCGCGAACATGTTGCCGGAGAAGGCGGTCACGAAGTGGGTCGAGAGACCGAGGCGGGTGCCGGGCTCCCGCCACGACGCCCGCAGCGCATCCAGCCGTCCGGTGGCCGCGACCATCGTCACCCCGGGCGGAGCGTTGCGTAGACCGACGGCCACGGCGACCGCCGCGAGCAGGCCGACGCCGGCCGCGATGTCGAAGGTCGGCGTCCACCCGGCCGCATGCAGCCCGGCGACGAGCGGGAACGCGGCGACAATCTGGCCCGCCTGCCCGAGCAGCCCGGTCAGCTGGGTCACCAGCGGCGCCCGCCGGGCGGGGAACCAGGCCGGGATCAGTCGCAGCACGCTGATGAACGTCATCGCGTCGCCGGCGCCGACGAGCACCCGGGCCGCGAGCCCGAGCGACAGACTGCTGGCCGTCGCCATCAGCAGCTGGCCGGCGGCCATGAACACGGCACCGGCGACGATCATGCGCCGCGAGCCGACCCGGTCGAGCACTACGCCGACCGGCACCTGCATCCCCGCGTACACGGCGAGCTGGACGACACCGAGCAGGGAGAGCACGCCGGCGCTGATGCCGAAGCGCTGCTGCGCGTCGAGGCCGGCGACGCCGAGCGAGGCGCGGTGGAAGACCGCCACCGTGTACGCGAAGACACCGAGTCCCCACATCACCCAGGCCCGACGCGCAACAGTCAGCACGACTCGCCCTAACACGCTGCACTGCCGGGGACATCCGAGACCCGCGCCACATGCGCTTGTCCGGCGTACGTCGATCGCGCGTAGCCCCAGCACCGGTTCGTGACGTCTGATCAGGCGGCCGGTCGCCGGCCACCGGGGTGAGGGTCAGAGCCAGCCGCGGCGGACCGCTTCCACTCCGGCCTGGAACCGGCTGGACGCGCCGAGCCGCAGCAGGATGTCCGCCACGTGACGGCGGTAGGTCCGGTCGGAGATGCCGAGCTGCCGCGCCGCCGCCTCGTCCTTGACGCCGCTGCTCATCAACATGAGAACCGACCGGTCGAGCTCCGAGGCGGCGGGCGAGGCGGCGGCGAGGGCCTCCTCCAGCGTCTGCGCGCCGACCCAGAGCGTCTCGAACAGCATCACGAGGTTCGCGGTGATCGCCGGCTCCCGAACGATCAGCGCAGCCGGGCCGGGCCGGAGCGGATCGACGGGCAGGAAGGACACCGTGCGGTCGTAGATCACCAGGCGGTGCGGCAACGTGTCCGCGACCCGAATGTCCGCTCCCCGCTCCCGCATCATGTGCATGTAGTCGCGCATCGAGTCGTCCGCGAGCTGCTGCCGGGTGTAGATGAACCGCAATGCCACCCCGCGGTTGAGCACGGCGATGTCATGCACCGCGGCCTCGTCCAGCAACTGCGGCGGGACGGGACCGCCGGGCAGGACACTCAGCATCTCCTTGTAGCAGCGAGCGGACAGCTCCTGCAGCACTTCGAGGACGAGCTCCCGACCGTCGATCCGGCGCGCCTCGCGTATGGCCGGGGACCGGGGATCGCCGCTGCGGACCAGCCGCGACAGCTCGGCGCGCGCTTCCAGCAGCTGCCGTTCCCGGCGGGACAGCTCGGCCTGCTCCAGGGACAGCAGCGCGTCCAGGGCGACGTCAGGATTGATCGGGGCGTATATCCGCCCGGGCGAGCGTTCGGCGACGAGGGACAGCTCGACGAGCCGTTTCAACGCCTGGTTGATGTCCGCCCGGGAAACGTCGAGCTTTCCGGCCAACTCGTCGAGGTCGGCGTCGGGGTTGGCCAGCATCGCGCGATAGACGGACTCCGACAGACCGTCAAGGCCGAGGATCTCCAACGCCACCGACTGCCGCTCTCCGCTCGGGTACGCAGAGACCCTATCCGTCCGGGTGAACCCGGACAACGCAGCACGACTCGCGTGACGGCCACACCGCCACGACCTGCAACGTCGAGGTCCGGGCCGGCCGGGCGGGGACACGCCCGGCCGTACCCGGCCACGACACACCGGCCCGGCGCCTGGGCGCCCGCCGGCGGCCCGGCACCTCGGCACCGCACGCCCGACCGGGACGGGGACAGCGCCAGGTGGAACCCGAGCCGAGATGACAGTCCGGCATCGGCGCGGCTGAGGCAAGGGTCACAACACCCACTGACCAGTCCCGGCCGCTGCGGGGATGCCAAAACCGGACGGGTAGCCCTGCAGCTCACTGAGACGATGTCCGGTACCGGACACAGGCCGCCGAAAATCGGGCATATGCCCGTTCGGTGACCTTGATCGCCAGAGGGACAGCTCGACCGTGGATGGCCTGAACTGGACAGCACGTGGCATCCTGTCGGCGCTCGTTTCCCGTGATGTCAGCTCTGCTGCCGCACCTCCCAGGAGATCCAGTGAAGCTCGTCCGCGCGCTGATTGCCGCCGCCGCCGCTCTCGTCGCCGCCGTCGCCCTCCAGACGGCGGGCTCCTCCGGCGCTTCTGCCGCCCCCGCCCACGTCACCGACTGCGGAACCTGCTGGCAGATCGTCCACGAGTGACCGCTGCTGCCGTTCGCTGAACGATAGAGAGCCGAACGGCGTAGGACAAGGGTTTCGGCGGATGTAAGACCATACCGCCCGTTCGACCCAATGGTCGGACGGGCGGTGTCGTCCCCGCCAGACGGGGCTGGGAGCGCCTGGAACGGCCTGCCAGACTGCCTGCAGGCCGTCCTGCCGGTCGGCCGGCCGGTCGCACCCCCAGCGAGGTGGTCATGTCCTCTGCGTCCCTCGTCACCCCGGGTGTGGTGGTCGGCCTCGACATCGGCGGCACCGCCACCAACGCGACCGTGCTCGACGGCTTCGGCCGGTTCCTCGTCGACGATCTGTGCGAGACGCCGAGCTGCGTGCTCGACGGGCCGCCGGCCGCCCTCGACGCGCTGCGCCATGCGTTCGAGTCGGTGCTCGCCCAGACCGGGCTGCCGCCCTCGGCGGTCGTCGCGGTCGGCCTCGACACCCCAGGGCCGGCCAGCGCCGACGGCGTGATCTCGTCCAAGGGCTCGACGAACTTCAACCAGCCGGAATGGCGCGGCTTCGACATCCGCGGTGCGCTGGAGACCAAGCTCGGGCTGCCGGTCGTCTACACGAACGACGCCAACGCGGCCGCGCTGTACGCGCACCACCTGCACTTCGGGGCGGAGGCGGAACGGCGGTCCTCGGTCGCCGCGATCGTCGGCACCGGCCTGGGCGGCGGCGTGGTGGAGAGCGGCCGGGTCGTCAAGGGCGCGGCCGGGATGGCCGGCGAGCTCGGGCACGTGCAGATTCCGATGCGTGGGCTGCTGGCGAAGGACCAGCCGCTGCCGGTGTGCAACTGCGGCTTCGTCGGGGACGCGGAGAGCGTGGCCTCGCTGACCGGGATCGTGAAGAACCTGCTCCCCTACTGGCTGGGCCGCTACCCGGACCACCCGCTGGCCCAGGTGCAGCCGATCCGGGCGGCGGCGATGATGGTGCGGGGACTGGCCGAGGACGGGGACGAGCTGGCGCTCGCGGTGTTCGAGCAGCAGGCGATGGCGCTTGGCCGGCTGTTCACGATCGCGGCGAACTTCACCGATCCGCACGCCTATTTCCTCGGCGGCGGGGTGGTCGAGGCGAAGCCGCACTTCCGCTCCTGGTTCCTGGACCGGGTGCGAACGAATCTGCTCCTGCGCGACGAGCAGGAGAAGGTGGCGACGCTGGAGCTCGTCCCGGACCGGGACATGGCGGGCGCGCGCGGCGCCGCGATCGCCGCCCGCGACGTCGCCGAGTCGGCAGTGCCCTGAGGCCCGCCGCCGCGGGCACGACGCCGGCGACAGAGGAGCGCGCGGCAAGGCCGCATGGGGACGCGGACCGCGCAGGCCGCAGAGGGGCGGGGACCGCGCGGGCGGCGCGGACCGCACAGGGACACGGGGGCGCAGGCTAGAAGGACGCGGCGGCGTAGGCGGCGGTGGCGTGCGAGGCGGCGAGGGCCGGGGGTCAGGCGGCGGCGAGGGCCCGGGGTCAGGCGGCGGCGAGGGCCCGGGGTCAGGCGGCGGCGAGGGCCCGGGGTCAGGCGGCGGCGAGGGCCCGGGGTCAGGCGGCGGCGAGGGCCCGGGGTCAGGCGGCGGCGAGGGCCCGGGGTCAGGCGGCGGCGAGGGCCCGGGGTCAGGTGGCGGCGAGGGCCCGGGGTCAGGCGGCGGCGAGGGCCCGGGGTCAGGTGGCGGCGAGGGCCCGGGGTCAGGCGGCGGCGAGGGCCCGGGCGGTCAGGCGGCGGTTATGCCGGCGCGTTTGGTCCAGGTGAGCTCGCCGCGGGCGGTGCCGGTGTAGACGCCGGACGTGGGCGCGACGTCGGCGTAGTCCCGGCCCACGGCGACCGGTAGGTGCCGCCCGCCGGCCCGGTGGCCGTTGGTCGGGTCGAAGGCCAGCGCCCGCGCGCCCGGCCCGTCCGGCACCAGCACCTCGACCCAGGCGTGGCTGCCGCCCCGCTCGCCGAGCAAGTGTCCGGACACGTACCGGGCCGGGATGCCGGCCAGCCGGCACACCGTGAGCATGACGTGTGCGATGTCCTGGCACACCCCGCGGCGCAGCGCGTACGCCTCGGCGGCGGTGGTCGCGACCGTGGTCGCGTCGACGTCGAAGGTGAACTCCGACTGCAGCCGCCGGCACAGCGCCTCGGCCAGCGCCGCGTCCGCATCGTGCGCCGACCGCAGCGACTCGGCCAGGTCCCACAGCTCCGGCGACGGGCTGGTGAGCCTGGTCGGCACCAGCAGCCGCGGGTCCGCCAGCGCGGCCGCGGGCAGCAGCACGTCGGTTTCCGGGCCGACCCGTTCGACCAGCGCGGCCAGCGTGAACTCCACCGCCGACGCGACCACCGGCAGCTCGACCGCGACCACCTCGTTGCCGTCGGCGTCCCGGTGGGTGACCGGCCGGTACGCCGATCCCTCCGCGTCGGTCACGACGACGTGCCGCGCCCGCCGGTGCAGGTTCCCGTGCCGCCGCCGGGGCAGCGCGACCAGCCGCTGCCGCACCTGGTAGGCCGGGCCGTCGTAGGAGTAGCGGAAGACCTGATGCAGCAGGTAGGTGACCGACCCGGCGCCGTCGAGGTCGACCGAGTCGAGTTCCAGCAGCGGCCGGTCCAGCCAGTCGGTCACGCCGGCGCCTCCTCGGCCCAGACCTCCATCCGCTCCAGCACCGGCCCGCCGAACGTGGTGACCATCGCGACGTCCAGCGCGTCCCGCCCGCGGCCGATGAGCACCCGGCCCTTGCGGTGGGCGTTGTTGCGCGGGTCGAAGGTGTACCAGCGGTCGCCGAGCCAGACCTCGATCCAGGCGGCGAAGTCCATCGGCTCCGGAGCCGGCGGGACGTCCAGGTCTGGCAGGTAGCCGAACACGTAGCGGGCCGGGATGTTGAGCGCGCGCAGGAAGCTCAGCGCGACGTGCGCGAAGTCGCGGCAGACCCCGCGCCCGGCCGCCCAGACGTCGGCCGCGGTGGTCAGCGGCGTGCTGCTGCCGAGCTCGAACGCCAGCCGCTCGTGCACGTGGTCGAGGACGGCCTGCACCCGGCCGTACCCCGGCGGCGTCGAGCCGAAGGTGGCCCAGGCCTCGTCGCCGAGCACGTCGGGCAGCACGTACCGGCTGGGCATCGTGTAGACCAGCACCTCGTCCGGCAGATCGGTGACCGGCGCCTCGACGGCGTCCGGGACCACCTCCTCGGTCGCGTCCGGCACGGAGACGAGCGCGTCGAACCGGACGGTGCACGGCCCGGCCGGCAGCGTCAGCCGCTGGCACGGGTTGCCGTAAAGATCGGTGTAGCCGTGCCGGCCAAGGTCGGGGTCGGTGACCCAGGTCGCGGAGCGGACCAGGGCCGGGCCGGTGTCCAGCGGGACCACCTGGAAGACGGCCGGCGTCTCGACGGCCGCCGTGTAGCGGAACTCGCAGCCGACCCGCAGCTGCCGACTCGCGTGCATCAGCCCACCCTGCCCGATGAGCGTTTCCGGTGCATTACCTCTGGGGTGGACAGCCGAGCGCCCCGCCTCCGGACGGGGGATACGGAGGCGGGGCGCTCGGACGGGGTGGGGTTACTTGATCTCCATGCGGCCGGGCTCGTAGCGGAGCTCGACCTTGTCGCGGGTGACCGAGTCGGCAAACTTGACATCCGTGCGGGCGTTGCTGGTAGTGCCGTCGGACTTGACCTCGGCCGACCAACCGTCGGCGACGCTGACCGAAGCAAACTGCGTGGTGCCGGAGACGACGCAGACGGTGCCGGCGAGCAGCGGCGTGTTGTCCGCGGCGAACGCGTACGGGACGTCGATGGCGTCGGTGCCCGCCGCGCAGACGGAGGGCGCCTCCTCGGTGGCCGAGGCGGTGGTCGCGGGGATCAACATGGCGCCCAGGGCGCCGGCGACAACCACGGAGCCGAGGCTCAGCTTCAGGGACTTCTTCACCGGGAACTCCTGTATGTGGGGCGGAGGGCGTGTGGTTCGGGTAGTTGAAGTTTCACTGGACCAACCGGCGCAGGGCTACTGGACCTAGGTACTAGCTACTTCGACCTGAAATAGTCCCGGACGGGTGGGCGTGGTGGACCGGCGGCCGGAGTGTTCTCGTTGGTCTCCGGTGGACGGCGTGATCAGTTGGCCAGAGCGCCGATCTTGACCAGGTTGTGGGCGAGGACCGCCTGTCCGGTCCAGATCCGCGCTCCGTTGGTGCCGTCCAGGCGGGTGCGGTCCCAGCCGTAGCCCCGTTTGAGGCTGCTGATCCGGCCTTCGCTGCCCGTTCGCCACTTCACTGTCTTGCGGAACGCGGGTCTGCGTTCGGTGGCCTGTCGGGCCTTTCCGGGCTTGCCCTTGCGGGGGATGACGACGGTCCGCACGCCGAGGCGGTGCAGGTCATCTTCCACTCGCGTCTCGCCGTAGCCGCGGTCGGCGGTGACGGTCCGCGGACGGCGTCCGGTGCGGGTGATGACCCGTTCGACGGCGGGTGCCAGCTGCGGGGCGTCCGCCGGGTTGCCCTGGGCCACGGTGTGGTCGAGCACGATCCCGTCGGGGTTGTCGACGACCTGGGCCTTATAGCCGAACTCGACCGGCTTCCCGAGCCGGCCTTTGGCGATGGGCCGGGCGTCACCGTCGTGCAGGCTGACCCGCCTGCTCGCCCCGTCCGGGGTGGTCCCGGCGATGCGCAGTCGGGTCTGGGCGGCGATCCGCCGCGTCGCGTCCACCAGGTCGCTTAGATCGTTCACGGCGCGACGCAGCCGACCCCGGCGTCGACCGGCGGCAGGGTCGTGCCCGCCGGCGGCGGCGAGGTGCTCGGCCTGCAGCTGCGCGCGGCGCAGCGCCCGGCGGGCGTTGGCCAATAGCCGCTGGGCGTCGGCGGCGGCGCGCTCGGCCAGCCCGGCGAGCTCGCCGGTGATGCGCTGCACCGTCTGCTGCGCCTCGGCCCGGTCCTGCGCGCCGCGTAGCCGCAGCTTCGCGGCGATCCCATGCGCCCGCTTCCCGGCCGACCGGCTGCGGTCGCGCAGCCGGGTGCGGGTCGCCCCACCCGCGGCCTGAATCCGCCGACCGGTCACCGCGATCCGCCGGACCGCCCGAGCCAGCAGTCCCGAGTCGGTCGGGTAGGCCACGTCCGCCGGGATCACGGTGGTGTCGGCCCGCAGCCGGGAGGTCCGCAGCAGTTTCGCGTCGGCGGCCTTGGCCAGCAGCGCCTCGTTGCACCCATCCACCGCCGAGCTGCCGCATCGGGTCGTCAGCTTCATCAGCGTGGTCGGGTGCGGCACCCGCCCATCGAGCGGGATACGGCAGAACCGCCGCCAGGTGATCGAGTCGGCGACCTCCCGACACAGGCTCTCGTACCCCAACCGGTACCGGAACTTCAAGAACATCATCCGCAGGTACGTCTCCATCGGTGTGGACGGCCGGCCCATCCGCGGATCGAAGAACGGCACGAACGGGGCGAAGAACACCGGGTCGTCCAGCAGGGCGTCGACCCGGGCCAGCTCGCCGGGCAGCCGCAGCACCTCCGCCGGCAACACCGCCTCCCACAGGCCCACCGGCGCCGCCCGCGTCCGCAACATCTGGCCTCGATTCCCCTACGCCACAAGGGTTCTCGGCCATGATCCCGACATTCCGACCCCACCGGGTGGAGGCTCGCCGGACGAAGCAGCAGGTCAGCGACCCGCAGACCCCCTACTTCTTCAGGTCGAAGTAGCTAGGACCTGTCCGGACAGCGCGACACCGGGGCATGCTCCGCCACCGTTCCCGGAACGGTGTGCAAAGTCCCCGCAACACGGTGGGGGTAAGTCCCCGTAACACGATGGGGGTAAGACTGCGTCGTGGAGGGACTGCTCGCCGGCTACCGGAGCCCCGCGTACGACGAGATGGTCGACGCGCAGGGCCTGCCGTACCCGCACACCAAGTCGCTCCACGAGGCGCTCCAGCTGCTGTCCGCGGCCGACCTGACCGAGCGCGGCGCGGTCCGGGCCCGCAGCTTCCTGGAGCAGGGCATCACGTTCTCCTCGTCCGGGCGGGAGTGGGTGTTCCCGCTCGACCTGATCCCCCGGCTGATCCCGGAGTCGGAGTGGGAGCACATCGAGGCCGGGGTGGTCCAGCGGGTGCGGGCGCTGGAGGCGTTCCTCGCCGACGTCTACGGCGACCGGCAGGTGCTCGCCGACGGCGTCGTGCCGCACTCGCTGGTCGTCACGAGCAGCAACTTCACCCGCGAGGCCGCGGGCATCAGGCCGCCGCGGGGAGTGCGGGTGCACCTGGCCGGGATCGACCTGGTCCGCGGGTCGGACGGAGTGATCCGGGTGCTGGAGGACAACCTGCGGGTGCCGTCCGGCATCTCGTACGTGGTGGAGAACCGGGAGGCGCTGACCCGGGTCTTCCCCGGGCTGTTCCTCGAGCAGCAGGTGCAGCCGGTGGCCAACTACGTCGCGACGGTGATCGACTCGCTGCGGGCCACCGCGCCGCGCGCGGTGAGCGACCCGACCGTGGTGCTCATGACGCCCGGGGTGCACAACTCGGCGTACTTCGAGCACGCGTTCCTGGCTCGGAAGATGGGCATCGAGCTGGTCGAGGGCCGGGACCTGGTCTGCCGGGACAACGTGCTCTACATGCGTACGACCAGCGGCCAGCGCCGGGTCGACGTGGTCTACCGGCGCATCGACGACGACTTCCTCGACCCGGTGCAGTTCCGGCCGGACTCCATGATCGGCTGTCCCGGACTGGTCAACGCGGCCAGGGCCGGCAACGTCACGCTGGCCAACGCGATCGGCAACGGCGTCGCCGACGACAAGCTCACCTACACCTACGTCCCGGACCTGATCCGCTACTACCTGGGCGAGGAGGCGCTGCTGCCGAACGTGCCGACGTACCGGCTGGACGACCCCGACGTGCGGGCCGACTGCCTGGCCAGGGCGGACCGGCTGGTGTTCAAGCCGGTCGACGGCTCCGGCGGGCACGGGATCGTGATCGGGCCGCAGGCGAGCGACGAGGAGCTGGCCGAGATGAGCCGGAAGGTCACCGAGCTGCCCAGGGCGTACGTCGCCCAGGAGCTGGTGCTGCTGTCCACCGTGCCGTCGCAGGACGGCGACGTGCTCAAGCCGCGGCACGTGGACCTGCGCCCGTTCGCCAGCAACGACGGCGACCGGATCAGCGTGCTGCCCGGCGGGCTGACCCGGGTCGCGCTGCGGGAGGGCAGCCTGGTCGTCAACTCCTCGCAGGGTGGCGGGTCGAAGGACACCTGGGTGCTCACCTCCCGGCCCGGGCCGCCGGGCGCGGACGCCGCCCCGGAGGTGCTCGCCGGGACGCTGCCGGCGCAGGCACCCGACCCCGGCCCGGTCACCGAGCAGGCCCAGCAGCAACAGCAGGGATTCCGATGCTGAGTCGCGCGGCCGAGGCGCTGTTCTGGATCGGCCGGTACGCCGAGCGGGCGGAGGACACCGCCCGGCTGCTCGACGTGCACTTCCACCAGATCATCATCGACCCGGCCGTGGACGAGGCCGAGACCTGCGCGGTCGTCGCCACCGTCATGGGCCTGCGGGACGGCGGGCCGGATCCGGTGCCGACGACCATGCGCGAGGTGCTCGACCTGCTCGCGTACGACCTGGACAACCCGTCGGCGATCGCCGGCGCGCTGGCGGCGGCCCGGGAGAACGCGCGCGGCGTCCGCGAGTCGCTGTCCGGCGAGATCTGGGAGTGCCTCAACACGACCTACCTCGAGCTGCCGCGGCGGATCTCGGCGGCCCGGCAGTTCGGGCCGGCGCCGCTGTGCTCGTACGTGCGGCACCGCGCGGCGATGTACGCCGGCTACGTCGTGTCGACGATCAGCCGGGACGCCGGCTACGACTTCCTCGCCCTCGGCCGGTCCCTGGAGCGGGCCGACATGACCGCCCGGCTGCTGGCCGCGGCGGTCGGGACGCCGGCGCGGGAGGACGATCACTGGGTGACCACGCTGCGGGCGTGCTCGGCGCACGAGGCCTACCTGCGGCGGTACCGGCGCGGCGTCGCCGGCCGGCCGGTGCTGGAGTTCCTGCTGCTGGACCGGCAGTTCCCGCGCTCGGTGCTGCACGCGCTGACCGTCGGCGAGCAGGCGTTGGCCCGGCTGGAGCCGGTCGGACAGTCGGACGGACGGCCCGGTCGGGCGTCCGAGGCGCGCCGGCTGATCGGTCGGGTCCGGACCGACCTGGAGTTCCTCTCCCCCGAGGTGCTGGCGCACGGGCTGCCGGAGCGGCTGCAGTCGATCCAGCGCGGGGTCTCCGACGTCAGCGAATCGGTCGGCCGGCGCTACTTCGGCTCGTCCACGCTGGTCGGCTGGAACCGCGAAGAGGCCGACTGGATCGGCGCCACCCCATGAGTGGTGCGGGGAGCGGGAGATGAGCTGGCGGGTGGCGGTGCGGCACCGCACCGGCTATCAGTACGGGTCGCCGGCGCGGGCGTCGTACAACGAGGTCCGGATGACGCCGGCGACCACGGGCGGGCAGCACCTGCTCACCAGCCGGCTGGAGATCCGCCCCGACACCCGCCCGCTGCGGTACGTCGACTACTGGGGCACCCAGGTGCACGCGTTCGACGTGCACGTCCCGCACACCGAGCTGGCGGTGACCGCAGTCTCGGTGGTGGAGACGGCCGGTCCGGTGAGCGCCCCGGACGTCGGCTGGGACACGCTCGGCTCGCCCGCGGTCCGGGACCGGTTCGCCGAGCTGCTGGCGCCGTCCCGGTATGCGGTGGCGGAGGAGGAGCTGGACGCGGTCGCCCGGACGCTGCGGGCGGCCGGCTCGCCGGCGGAGACCGGCCGGGCGGCGGCGCACTGGGTGCACGAGACCCTCGACTACGTCCGCGGGGCCACCTCGGTCGGCACCACCTCGGCCGAGGCGCGGGACCTCGGTCAGGGCGTCTGCCAGGACTTCTCGCACCTCACGCTGGCGCTGCTGCGCTCGGCCGGCCTGCCGGGCCGGTACGTCTCCGGCTACCTGCACCCCCGGTCGGACGGTGCGCTGGACGAGCCGGTGTCGGCGGAGAGCCACGCGTGGGTGGAGTTCTGGGCCGGCGACTGGATCCCGGTCGACCCGTCGAACCTGACCGAGGTGGCGGAACGGCACGTGCTGGTCGCCCGCGGCCGGGACTACGCCGACGTGCGCCCGCTGGCCGGCGTCTACTCGGGGCCGCCGGCGCAGGCGCTCGGGGTCACGGTCGAGCTGACCCGGCTGCGGTAGGGGCCGCCTCCGGCCGCACAGTGCACGCATAGCGGCCTCACCGACCGGCGACAACAAGCCTGCCGAGGGTCGGCAGCATGACGACTGCGGCAACCGCCCGGACGGAGGCACCCGACCCGGCGGCAACCCCCGACCGGGCGGCAACCCGCCGTCCGGCGGAAACCCCCGGGCGGGCGGAACCCCCCGGGCCGGCGGAACCCCCCAAGCCGGCGCTGGACGTCGTGGTGCCGGCGTACAACGAGGAAGCGGGCCTCGAGTCGTGCCTGCGCCGGTTGCACGCCCACCTCACCGCCGGCTTCCCCTACCGGTTCCGGATCACCGTGGCGGACAACGCCTCCACCGACGGCACGCTCGCGGTGGCCCGGCAGGTGGCGGCCGAGCTGCCCGCGGTCACCGTGGTGCACCTGCCGGAGAAGGGGCGCGGCCGGGCGCTGCGGGCGGTGTGGTCGGCCTCGGACGCGCCGGTGCTCGCGTACCTGGACGTCGACCTGTCCACCGACCTGGCCGCGCTGGCCCCGCTGGTCGCGCCGCTGCTGTCCGGGCACTCGGACCTGGCCATCGGCACCCGGCTGGCGCGCGGCTCCCGGGTGGTCCGCGGGGCCAAGCGGGAGGTGCTCTCCCGCGGCTACAACCTGCTGCTGCGCGGCACGCTGGCAACGCGGTTCTCCGACGCGCAGTGCGGGTTCAAGGCGATCCGCGCCGACGTCGCCGCCGGCCTGCTGCCGCTGGTGGAGGACGACGGCTGGTTCTTCGACACCGAGCTGCTCGTGCTGGCCGAGCGGTCCGGGCTGCGCATCCACGAGGTGCCGGTGGACTGGGTCGACGACCCGGACAGCCGGGTGGACATCGTCGCGACGGCGCTGGCCGACCTGCGCGGGGTGGCCCGGGTGTCCCGGGCGCTGGCCACCGGCGCGCTGCCGATCGCGGCGCTGCGGGCGCAGTTCGGTCGGGCGCCGCTCGACCCGGGTACGCCCGGGGTGCCGGCCGGGCTGACCCGGCAGCTGGTGCGGTTCGCCGGCGTCGGCGTCGCCAGCACGCTGGCGTACCTCGTGCTGTTCCTGCTGCTGCGCTCGGCAATGGGGGCGCAGCCGGCGAACCTGGTCGCGCTGCTGCCGACCGCGGTCGCGAACACGGCCGCGAACCGGCGGCTCACCTTCGGCGTGACCGGTCGGGCCGGCGCCGGGCGGCACCAGCTGCAGGGCCTGGCCGTGTTCGCGCTCGGGCTCGGGCTGACCAGCGGGTCGCTGGCGCTGCTGCACGCGCTGTCCGCGCCGGTGCCGCTCGGGGTCGAGCTCGGCGTCCTCGTCGCGGCGAACCTGGCCGCGACCCTGCTGCGGTTCCTGCTGCTGCGGGTCTGGGTGTTCCGGCCGGCGGCTGTCGGCTGAGTACGGTCGCTGCGTGGACGGGGAACGGATACAGCAGGTCGGGTTCGCGGCGGGGATCGGGGCGGTGGCGGGCGCCGCGATCGGGGCCGGGCGGGCGCCGGCGCGGGCAGCCGTGCTCGGGGCGGCCGGGATGGCGGCGATCGAGGTGGCGGCCCGGGCCGTGCAGCGGCCCGACGAGATCCCGCCGCGGTGGTCGCGGATCGCGGCCAGCGGCGCCCTGGCGGCGCCGGCCGGCTGGGTGGCCGGGCGGCTGGGAGCGCGACCCGGGGCGATCGCGGTCGGGGCCGGCACCCTGGCCGGCGCGCTCGGGGTCCGGCCGCAGAAGGTGGCGCTCGGGCCGGTCGTCGGCGCGGCCGCGGCACGGCTGCTGGGCGACCGGGTGAACGCGGCGACGCTGGCCGCGGCCACCGTGGTCGGGTTCCGGCTGGTGTCCGCGGCGGCGTTCCGGGACGTGCAGGTGCGGCTGCTGGCCGACGCGGTGCCGGCCGACCAGCTGCCGTTCGTCGTCCCGCTGGAGGCCCGCACCCGCTACGTCGGCACCGGCTACGTCCGCGAGCTCGCCTCGGTGCTCGGCGGCACGTACACCGCGGCGAACCCGGACGTCGGCATCGTCGCCGACCTCGACGACCTGGCCGGCCCGGACTTCGACCCGAGCCGGGCCGACCCGCTGGTACGCGAGTTCTACGAGCACACCACCCGGTTCACGCTGGACATCGTGCCGCAGTGGCGGTTGTGGGTCCGGCCCGGCTACCTGCTCTACCGCACGCTGGTCGCCCGTCCGCTCGGGCAGGCCAACGTGCCGGCCAACCAGAAGGAGACGCTGCGCGGTGTGCGCAGCCGGATCGACACCGTCTCCGACCCGACCGGGGCGATCACCGTACGGGGCTGGATCCGGTCCACGGCGGACACCGACGAGCCGATCTACGTCGGGATCTACACGACGTACCGGCACGAGGGCCGCGGGTATGTCAGTGTCGGCTTCCCGGTCCCGCAGGGCGATTTCACCGCGACGCTGCTGCCGGTCGGCCGTCCGGATGGTGGGCTCACCCTGACCAGCCGCAGCGACCTGCCGCACCCTGGCCACTACCTGGCGTACATCGATCCGCAGACCCGGGACCTGACCGCGCTCGAAGTGCCGGGCTTCGCCGAGCAGCTCGACGTCTGGGCCGACGGCGGCCGGCTGCGGGCCGACCACGCGTTCTCCGTGTTCGGCTTCCCGTTCCTGGTGCTGCACTACACGATCCGGCGGAAGTCCTAGCGTGCCGCACTAGCTCAGGACGCCGCAGACGAGGTTGACCGCGGTCGCGAAGGCGGAGTCCGGCGGGGTGGCGTAGCCGAGGACGAGCGCCGGCGGGTGCGTCGCCGCGCCGGTCGAGTATTCCTCCAGCCCCTGCACCTCCAGCCCGCGGTGCGCGGCGGCGGCGACGACCGCCGACTCGGACCGGCCCGGCGGCAGCTCGACCAGCGCGTGCAGCCCGGCCGCGACGCCGGTCACCCGCGCGGCCGGCACGTGCTCGGTCAGCGCCGCCACCAGCCGGTCGCGCCGCCGCCGGTACGCGAGCCGGCGCCGGCGCACGTGCCGGTCGTAGCCGCCGGAGGTCACGAACTCCGCCATCGCCAGCTGCTCCAGCACGCCGGTCTGCCGGTCGGCCCGCTCCTTCGCCGCCACCACGCCGTCGACGAGGTGCGCCGGCAGCACCAGCCAGGCCAGCCGGAGCGCCGGGGCGAGCGTCTTGCTGGCGGTGCCCGCGTACACGACCCGGTCGGGGGCGAGCGCCTGCAGCGCCCCGACCGGGTGCCGGTCGTACCGGAACTCCCCGTCGTAGTCGTCCTCGACGACCAGCGCGCCGGTCTCCACCGCCCGGGTGCGCCGCTCGGCCACCAGCACGCTGCCGATCGGGAACTGGTGCGCCGGGGTCAGCAGCAGCACGTCGGCATCGCCGCCTGGCACTGCGCCGCGCTCGTCCACCGGCACGGTCGCCAGCCGCAGCCCGCGGGCGGCGACCAGCTCGCGGGTGGCCGGCTGGCACCAGGCCTCGGTCGCCAGCGTGCCGGCCCCACCGGCCAGCACCGCCTCGCAGAGCAGCCCCAGTCCCTGGGTGAAGCCGGCGCAGACCACGATCCGCTCGGCGTCGGCGTGCACACCGCGGGCCCTGGCCAGGTAGTCGGCCAGCGCCCGGCGCAGCTCGGGCCGGCCGCGCGGGTCGCCGTAGCCGTACGCCTCCGCGGGCGCCGTCGCCAGCGCCCGCCGGCCGGCGGCCAGCCAGGCGGTTCGCGGGAACGAGGTGAGGTCCGGCGAGCCGGGCTTGAGGCTGTGCCGGAGCACCGGGCCCGGCGCCCGCGCGACCGCCCGGGTCACCGGCGGCGCCGCCCGCTCGGCCACCACCGTGCCGGAGCCCTGCCGGGCCGCCAGCCAGCCCTCGGCGACCAGCTGCCCGTACGCCTCGGCGACCGTGTTGCGGGCGATCCGCAGGTCGGCGGCCAGCGTGCGGGACGGCGGCAGTCGGCTGCCGGGGCGCAGCCGGCCGGACCGCACCGCCTCCCGCAGCGCCCGTTCCAGCCCGGCCCGTCCCCGCGTCCCGGCCAGGTCGAGGTGCAGGTCCACCCCGGAAATGGCCCACGATTCCGGCATGGGAGTGGACCTTACCCGTGGGCCGATCCCGCGGCAGGATGAAGTCATGACGACGACAGAGATCTCCGGCCGGCTCGACTTCGACAGCGCCGTTCCGGCCTTCTCCCGGGCCATGTCCCACCTCGACAACGCCGCCACCAAGGAGCTCGACCGGGTCGGCATCGACCCCGCCCTGCGCGAGCTGGTCCGGATCCGGGCCTCCCAGCTCAACGGCTGCGCCTACTGCATCGACATGCACTCGAAGGACGCCCGCAAGGGCGGCGAGAGCGAGCAGCGGTTGTACGGGGTGGTGGCCTGGCGGGAGACCCCCTACTTCACCGACCGGGAGCGGGCCGCGCTCGCCTTCACGGAGTCGGTCACCCTGGTCGCGGACACGCACGTGCCGGCGGAGGACTACGCCGCGGTGGCCGAGCACTTCTCGCCGGACGAGATCGGCGCGCTGGTGTCGCTGATCGTCGCGATCAACGCCTGGAACGCGATCAGCGTCGCCACCCGCGCCTGGCAGCCGGGGTCGTACGTTCCTGCCTAAGGTTCGAAGCGGTAGCCGAGACCCGGTTCGGTCAGCAGGTGCCTCGGCCGGCTCGGGTCCGGCTCCAGCTTGCGTCGCAGCCGGTTGAGGTACAGCCGCAGCGAGGAGGTGTCGCCGGTGGCCGCCGGTCCCCAGACCTCGGCGAGCAGTTGGCGCTGGCCGATGAGCTTGCCCGGGTGCCGGACGAACGCCTCCAGCAGCTTCCACTCGGTCGGCGTGAGCTTCACCTCGCCCCCGCCGCCGTCGCTGGCGGCGACGCGGCGGTCGGCGAGGTCGACCCGCCACGGTCCGATGTCGACGGTCGGGCTGCCGGCGCCGTCCGGGGTGTTCGCCCGCCGGCTGACCGCGCGGATGCGGGCGAGCAGTTCCTCGATCCCGAACGGCTTGGTCACGTAGTCGTCGGCGCCGGCGTCCAGCGCGGCGACCTTGTCACCGCCGGAGGTACGGCCGGACAGCACGATGATCGGCACGCTGGTCCAGCCGCGCATGCCCTCGATGACCTCCACGCCGTCCAGGTCGGGCAGCCCGAGGTCGAGCACGACCAGGTCCGGCCGGGCCGCGGCCGCCTCGGACAGCGCCTTGCGGCCGGTGGCGGCGGTGACCACCTCGTGCCCGCGGGCGCGCAGGGTGATCCGCATCGCCCGCAGCAGCTGCGGGTCGTCCTCGACGACCAGGACCCGGCTCACGACGGCACCGCCGCCGGAACGGGTGCGGCCGGCAGCGAGAGCACCATCGTCAGCCCGCCGCCGGGGGTGTTCTCCGGTTCGAGGGTGCCGCCCATGGCTTCGGCGAGGCCGCGGGACAGCGCCAGCCCGAGGCCGACGCCGGCGGTGTTGTCGCGGTCGCCGAGCCGCTGGAACGGCACGAAGATCCGGTCCCAGTCGGCCTCGGGCACGCCCGGCCCGAAGTCGATCACCCGTACCTCCACCCGGTCCCGGTGCGCGCTGCCCTTGATCACCGGCGGGCGGTCCGACGGCGAGTGTCGCACCGCGTTCGTCGCGACGTTCACCAGTATCCGCTCCAGCAGGCCCGGATCCGCCCTCACCTCGGGCAGGTCGAGGTCCAGCACCGACGTCACCACCGCCGGCTCCAACTCGCGCAGCACCGCCGGCAGGACGTCCTCCAGTCCCACCGGCTGCGGGAAGACCGCGAGCGCGCCCGCCTGCAGCCGGGACAGGTCGAGCAGGTTCTCCACCAGCCGGCTGAGCCGGTCCAGCGACTCGTCGGCGGTGGCCAGCAGCTCGGCCCGCTCGGGCTCGCTCCACTGCACGCCCTGGCCGCGCAACGCCGACACCGACGCCTTCGCCGAAGCCAGCGGCGAACGCAGGTCGTGGCTCACCGCGGCGAGCAGCGCGGTCCTGGTCCGGTCGAGTTCGGCCAGCGGCTCCGCCTCGGCGACGGCCGCGGCCAGCCGGTGCTGCCGCAGCGCGACCACGGCCTGCGCGCCGAACGCCGCCAGCACCCGCCGGTCCTCCGCCGCCAGCGGCCGGCCGCGCAGCACCAGCGCAAGGTCGTCCTCGACCGGCACGTCGACGTCGGCGTCCTCGGGCCGCGGTGCCGACGGGGCCCCCGAACTCGCGACGACGTGCCAGCCCTGCCGGTCCGCGTCCCGCTCGAGCAGCCCGGCCGAGCTCATCCCGAAGCTCTCCCGGACCCGGTCCAGCAGCGCGGTGAGCGCGCTCTCCCCGCGCAGCACGTCACCGGCCAAAGTGGACAGTGTCTCGGCCTCGGCGGTGGAGCGGGCGGCCTGGCTGCTGCGGCGGGCGGCGAGGTCGACCACCGCGCTCACCATCGCGGCCACCGCGGCGAAGACCCCGAGCGCCAGGGCGTTGTTGCGCTCGGCGATCGCGAACCGACCGGTCGGCTCGGTGAAGAACCAGTTCAGCAGGAACGAGGCGGCCACCGCGGCGCCGAGCGCCGGCCAGAGGCCGCCGACGAGTGCCACCGCGACGACGGCGAGCAGGAACAGCAGCACGTCGCTGGTGAGGTTCAGCGAGTCTCGGGCGGTGGCGAGCACGACGGTGAGCAGCGGCAGGAGCACGACCGCGGTCGCCGTGCCGTACAGCCGGCGGCGCAGGGTGAGACCGGCCGCCAGCCGCGGCAGCCGGGGCCGGCCGCGCGCGGCTTCGGGGTGGCTGACCAGGTGCACGTCGATCGACCCGCCCCGGGCCGCGACGGTCGACCCGACGCCGGGCGAGAGCCGCCGGGCGAGCCGGCCGCGGCGGGAGGCGCCGAGGACGAGTTGGGTGGCGTTCTCGGCCCGGGCGAAGGTGAGCAGGGCGGTGGGGATGTCGTCGCCGATGACCTGGTGGTAGGTGCCGCCGAGGCTTTCGACCAGGGCCCGTTGCCGGGCCAGGGCGGCCGGGTTGCTGTCGGCCAGCCCGTCGGAGCGGGTGACGTGCACGGCGAGCAGGTCGGCGCCGGTGTTGCGGGCGGCGATGCGGGCGGCCCGGCGGATCAGGGTGTCGCCTTCGGGGCCGCCGGTCAGCGCGACGACGACGCGTTCGCGGGTTTCCCAGGTGGCGGCGATGTGGTGGTCGGCGCGGTAGCGGTCGAGTTGTTCCTCGACCGTGCCGGCCAGCCAGAGCAGGGCGAGCTCCCGCAACGCGGTCAGGTTACCGAGCCGGAAGTAGTTGCCCAGGGCGGCGTCGACGCGGTCGGCCGGGTAGATGTTGCCGTGGGCCATCCGCCGGCGCAGCGCCTCCGGGGCGATGTCGACCAGCTCGACCTGGTCGGCGGCCCGGACGACCTCGTCCGGGACGGTCTCCCGCTGCGGCACCCCGGTGATGGTCTGGACGACGTCGTTGAGCGAGTCCAGGTGCTGCACGTTGACGGTGGTCAGCACCTCGATCCCGGCCGCCAGCAGCTCCTCCACGTCCTGCCACCGCTTGCCGTTGCGGGACCCGGGGGCGTTGGTGTGGGCCAACTCGTCCACCACCACCACCAGCGGCCGGCGCGCGATCACCCCGTCCACGTCGAGCTCCTCGAACACCGCCCCCCGGTACGCCACCGCCGCGCGCGCCAGCACCTCCAGCCCCTCCAGCAGCGCCGCCGTCCTGGCCCGGCCGTGCGTCTCGACCAGCCCGACAACCACGTCGGTGCCGCGCTCCAGCCGCCGGTTCGCCTCGTTGAGCATCGCGTACGTCTTGCCGACCCCGGGCGCCGCCCCGAGGTAGACGCGGAGCTTGCCGCGGCCCATGGCGATCAGGGTGCCACGGGTCGGCGGGTCACCTCGCCGGGAACGTCGGGTGCGGGTGCACCGGTCCCGGCTCGCCGGACTCGGGGCTGCCCGCGGTGATGAGCTCCGAGCGCACCACCCAGATGCTCACGCCCTCGTTCCGGCGGGTGTAGACGTCGCGGGCGTTGCGCAGCGCCATCTGGTCGTCGGCCGCGTGCAGCGAACCGACGTGCACGTGTGCGAGGGCCTGCCGACCCCGGACGAACACCTCGTACAGCGGCCATTCCGCCTCGGTCACGCGTCCACCGTAACGGCACCGCCCGAACGGGCTTGATCGAGTGCCGCTCGGGGTATCGGACAGACGTGTCTGATCGGGTAGCGGTGCTGGCTCACCGCAAGAAGAAGCTCCACGGCGCCGGATTGGACGCGCTGCGGGAGACCCTCGATGCCGCCGGGGTCACCGACCCGCTCTGGTATGAGGTGAACAAGTCCAAGAAGGCGCCGAAGCGGGCCCGCAAGGCCCTCGACGAGGGTGCCGAGCTCGTCCTCATCTGGGGTGGCGACGGGATGACGCAGCGGTCGGTCGACGCGCTGGCCGGCTCCGGCGTGACCGTCGGGCTGCTCCCGGCCGGCACGGCCAACCTGCTCGCCTCGAACCTCGGCATCCCGACCAAGCTGTCCGAGGCCGTCCAGATCGCGCTGCACGGCAAGGACCGCAACCTCGACCTCGGCTCCCTCGACGGCGAACACTTCGCCGTGATGGCCGGGGCCGGGTTCGACGCGACGTTGGTCGGCGGCGCGGACCGGAAGGCCAAGGAACGGCTCGGCCGGCTCGCCTACGTCCGGTCCGGGCTGAGCGGGCTGCGGGGGCCGACCGTCCGGGCTCGGGTCACCGTCGACGGCCAGGTCTGGTATGCGGGACCGGCGAGTTGCGTGCTGTTCGGGAACGTCGGGCGGATCACCGGCGGCGTGCCGGCGTTCGACGAGGCCGACCCGACCGACGGAGAGATCGAGGTCGGCGTGACGACCGCGGCCGGCCCGGTGCAGTGGGCCCGCACGCTCGGCCGGGTCGCGTTCGGACGGTCGGAGAAGTCCCCGTTCGTACGGATGAGCCGCGGGCGGACGTTCTCCGTCAAGCTGGACTCGCCGCTGCCGATCGAGCTGGACGGCGGTGCCCGCAGCAAGGCGAAGAAGTTCACCGTCCAGGTGGCGCCGGCCGCGATCACCGTCCGGGTGCCGCGCTGACCCGGACCGGCCGTCACCTAGGCTCGGCCGGGTGAGTGAGCCGACCCCGGATCCCGGCGCGTTCGTCCAGTGGCTTGGTCTGCAGATGCTCGAGGCGAGCGGCGACAAGGTCGTCGCTGCCTGGGACGTGCGGCCGGACCTGCTGCAGCCGTACGGGATCGTGCACGGAGGCGTGCACTGCTCGGTCATCGAGACCGTGGCGAGCTACGCGGCGGCGCTGTGGTACCGCGAGGGTCAGGTCGTCGGGGTGGCGAACCAGACCGACTTCCTCCGGGCGGCACGGGACGGCCGGTTGACCGCGACCGGCACGCCGATCCATCGCGGCCGGCTCCAGCAGCTCTGGCTCGTGGAGATCACGGACGAGTCCAGGCGGACGCTGGCGCGTGGCCAGGTCCGCCTGCAGAACCTCCCGGCCGGGAGGATCTAGCCCGGTCGTCCTACCGGTGGTCGCCGTTCTCGTAGTCGTGTTCGTAGTCGTGCGGGACGCCGTAGTCGATGCGCAGGCCGGCCGCGGCGAGAACCTCCGGCGGCACGTCCTGGACCGCGGTGCGCAGGGCGACCTTGGCGCCGAGGCTGCCGAACGCGACGCCGTGCGCGGCCCGGAGAAGCGGCACCAGCCAGTGCAGCTGCTGGTTCTCCGTGCCGGCCATCGACGCCTCGCGGGCGCGGTGGTCGCGGATCACCTCGGCGAGCAGCTCGCGCAGCCGGGCCGACTCCGCCCGCAGCTCGGCGGCCTCGGCGGCGTCGGCCCAGCCGGATGCGCGCAGCACGTCGAGCACCGCGGCGGCCGCGAACTCGGCCGGGTCGGCGTCGGAGTCCTCGCCGACGACCACCTCGAACTGGTGCGCCACTTCGACCGCGACCTCGCCGTCCTCGACGCCCTGGTCGGCGTCCGCCGGCTCGTCCGTGCTGCGCACCCACGGGTCGACCGAGACGGCCTCGCTGATCTCCTGCGCCACCGGGTCGACGGGCTCGGTCCCGGCGACCGACGCTTCGGCGGCGCCGGTCGCCGACCCGTCGGCGTCTCCTGTCGCGCGACTCCCGACGCCCGTGCCATCGGCGACCGGCGGGCGGCGGCGGTCGGCCGCTTCCCCGCCTTCGGCCGCGGAGCGGCCCTCCGTCGTGGCGGTGTCCTCGGCCGTGGCGTGGCCACCCGCCGTCGCGGTGTCCTCGGCCGTCGCGTGGTCGCCGGCGGTCGCGTCACCGTCGACCGCGGTGTGGCCGTCGACAGCGGTGTGGCCGTCGACAGCGGTGTGGCCGTCCGACAGCGGTGTGGCCGTCCACAGCGGTGTGGCCGTCCACGGCGGTGTGGCCGTCCACGGCGGTGTGGCCGTCCACGGCGGTGCCGTCGTCCACGGCGGTGCCGTCGTCCACGGCGGTGCCGTCGTCCACGGCGGTGTGGCCGTCCACGGCGGTGCCGTCGTCCACGGCGGTGCCGTCGTCCACGGCGGTGGTGCCGTCCACGGTGGTGCCGTCCACGGCGGTGCCGTCGTCCATGGCGGTCCCGCGGGCGTCGGCTGCGGACCGGATCCGCGCCGACTTCTGGGCGGCCGGGCGGTCGCCTGGCGCGGACCGCTCGTCCGCCGCACCGTCGTTCGGTGCCGCGCCGTTGCCGGCCGCGCGGCTCTCCGGCGTCGCGCCCTCGTCCGATGCCGCCTCGGCCGGCGCGTCGTCGCTCGTCGGCGCGTCGGGCGTCGCGGCGCGGTCATCGACCGCCGGCCGGCCCTTCGCCGTCGTCCGACCGTTCATTGTCGCCTCGTCCTCCGCCGTGGCGCGGCCGTCCGCCGCCGCCCGGTCGTCGGTGGCGCGGTCGGCCGACCGGAACTGGTCGGCCGTGACTCGCGCGTCTGGGTACTGCGAGAGAGGGGAATGGGCGCCGTTACCGTTCGGGGAAGAATCGGCGTTGCGGTGCGGAAGATAGGAGAACGATCCGCTCTCGGCGGTCGGCCACTCGGTCGCACTGCGCTCC
This sequence comes from uncultured Actinomycetota bacterium, assembly GCA_963728945.1. GTDB lineage: Bacteria > Actinomycetota > Actinomycetes > Mycobacteriales > CADCTP01 > CADCTP01. The sequence goes on from CAVSMA010000002.1 coordinate 1,382,870, forward strand.
CCCGCGTCCGTGACGGCCTGCTCGGACTCGTCAGCGGACGCCGTGGACGGCGCTTCGGCTGTCATGTCACCCCCCGTTACAGAGGCTCGTGTGTCGGTGAGCCCGGCCCGTCTTTTGACCATCCGGCTTCCCGGCGGGGTCCACCATAAAGGTCATGGCGCCCCCGCGCGCGGCCATCTTTCCCACTACTCGAACACGTTTGGTGACCAATCCTGTGAAGCCGGTGGGGGTGTGCACTTTACGCAGCCGTAGTATCCCGCTCCGTAGACAATGGAACGGGCACGATCCGGCAGTCAGGACAGTAGGGACTAGCCCCAGACCTGCAGCATTCGTACGGTGAGCACCGAAAGCACCAGCGCCGCGACACCGGCCGCGCCGGTTCCCCACTTCGACTTGTCGGAAAGCGCCCACAGTGCGCCGACCGGAGGCGCGAGCAGCGAGGTCAGCGCGTACCCGACGAACGTCGCCGGCTCGTCCGGCCGCTCCCCGCGCACCACCTGCACGATCGCGACCAGGACCTGGATCAGCGCCGCGGCCTCGACCGTGACCAGGCCGTAGGCGAGCAGCGTCAGCGGGCGCCGGTCGGCCGCCGCGAGCCCGATGATCCCCACGCCGACGACGAGTGAGACGGCTATCACGGCGTACGCGAGCCCGTCGATCACGCCCGGTCCCGGGTGTGCCGCAGCCAGAGCAGCCCGAGCACCGGCAGGACGAGCGGCACGAATCCATAGCCCTCGCCATACCCGGACCACACCGTCGCATCCGGGAAGTCATCCGGTTGGGCGAGGCTGATCGTGCCGACGACGAGGACCCCGATCAGCTCGACCGTGACCGCGACCGTGGCCAGCCGCCGCGCGCCCGGACCCGACCGCGCGAGCCCGACCGTCGCGCAGACGTAGACGACCGCGGCCAGCGCCGAGAGCACGTACGCCAGCGGCGCCTCGTCGAACTTGGTGGCGATCTGCACCGCGGCCCTCGCCGTCGCCGAGAGCGCGAAGACGCCGTAGACGAGCACCAGCAGCCGACCCGGCCCGGACGCCGTCCGCGCGGGGCTCGACCGGCGTCCCGGCGAGGTGCCGCCCTCCATGGCGGAAAACCTACTTGCCGCGTGCCATGCTGACCGCGGGAGGGTCTCGGGAGGGCCAGTGCCGCCAGGACGCAGGACCGCCGCGCACCGGCTGGAGCGCGCGCTGCACCGCGCCCACGGCGACGGTCCGGCCGGACCCGGCGAGCCGGTCGAGCCGACTCCGGTCGAGGTGGACAGGAGCGTCGCCGACTGCGCCGTGTACGACGGCGGCAAGCGCCGCGGCGGCCGGCTGAGCGTCCCGGAGGCGCGGCAGGCCGCCCGTACGGTCCGGGACGGGTTCGTCTGGCTCGGCCTGGTCGAGCCGACCGCCGAGGCGTTCGCCGCGGTCGCGTCCGAGTTCGAGCTGCCGGCGCTGGCCGTGGAGGACGCGGTCAAGGCGCACCAGCGGCCCAAGCTGGAGCGCTACGGCGACGTGCTGTTCGTGGTGGTCAAGCCGGTCCGCTACATCGACCACGACGAGATCGTCGACGTGGACGAGGTCGCGGTCTTCCTCGGCGAGACGTTCGTGGTCACCGTCCGGCACGGCGACAACGACGTGGTCAGCCGGGTCCGCAAGGAGCTCGGCCACGACTCGCCGCTGCTCGACCTCGGCCCGTCCGCGGTGCTCTACCGGCTGCTCGACATCGTCGTCGACGGCTACGGCGAGGTGGCCCGGGAGATCGACGTCGACGTCAGCGACATCGAGGTGCAGGTCTTCGGCGGCGACCCTGGCGACCACAGCGAGCGGGTCTACAAGCTCAAGCGCGAGGTGCTGCAGTTCCGCAGTGCGGTCCTGCCGCTCGGACCGGCGGCGGAGGACCTCGCCGCCGGGACGGTCGCCGGCGTGAACCCGAAGACGGCCGACTACTTCCGGGACGTGCACGACCACCTGCTGCGCATCGGTGACCAGATCGAGGGCTACGACAACCTGCTCACCGGCGTTCTGCAGGCCGACCTGGCCCGGGTCGCGGTCCGGCAGAACCAGGCCGCCGCCCGGCAGAACGAGGACGTCCGCAAGATCAGCGCCTGGGCGGCGATCGCGCTGGTGCCGACCGCGGTCGCCGGCATCTACGGGATGAACTTCGACAACATGCCCGAGCTGCACACCCGCTACGGCTACTTCGTCGTGCTGTTCGTCATCGCGCTGGCCTGCGTCGGCCTGTACGCGCAGTTCCGCCGCAACGACTGGCTCTAGCGGGAACTAAGTCCCGCGGTAGGTGGTGTACGAGTGGGGCGAGAGCAGCAGCGGCACGTGGTGGTGCGCGCCGCCGTCGTGGATCGAGAACGTCACCGTCACCGACGGGTAGAACGTGCGCTCGGCGAAGTAGCCGCCGGAGTCGAAGGTCAGTTCGTACGTGCCTGGCTCGAGGTCGTACGGAGCGATCGCGCAGCGGCCGTCCGAGTCGGTGTGCCCCTCGTCCAGCGGTGCACCGTCCAAATCGGACAGTCGCACCGCGAGGCCGACCGCCGGGCGGCCGGTGGTCGCGTCGAGGACGTGCGTGCTGACGCTCATCTGGCGCTCCTCCGGCTCATCGGTCCACCATCCGCTCCACCCGCAGCCGGGTGATCTCGGCCAGCTGCGCGGTCGTCTCGACTCGCTCGGTCGCGGGATCGTTGCCGAGCCGGCGGGTCAGCTCGGCCAGGATCTCGTCCGGCCGGCGGCCGGCCGCCCGGATGAGGAACACGTGCCCGAACCTCCGCTCGTACGCGCGGTTGCCGTCGGCCAGCGCCCGCTTCACCTCGTCGCCGGCCGCGGTCACCGCGGACTGCTCGCGCCGGGACGACGCGGCCTCGGCCGAGCCGCCCGCGGCCCGCTCGCCGATGCGTGGGTGGGCCGCCAGCGCCGCCGCCACCTCGTCCCAGTCCAGCCCACCCGCCACGGTCGCGGCAGTGTCGGCCAGCGCGGTCACCGACGGGTAGGGCCGGCCGGCGGCGACCTCGCGGGCGAACCGCGGCGCCGAGTTGCAGGGGGCCAGCTCACGCTCGGCCGCCTCGGCGGCCAGCCCGTTGAACTCCGCCAGCGTGCCCACGCCCCGGCACGCTACCCGTTCCGGCCGGCGACGATGGGAGGATGCGGGCGTGCCGCCCCAGTCCGCGCTCGCCCGCGCCGCCGTCCGGACCGGCTGCCGGTGACCGGGCACGACCTGGTCGTGGCAGCCCGGCGGGTGGTGGCCGGCGGTGCGATCGTGCCGGCCCGGGTCGGCGTCCGGGACGGAGTGATCCGGGCGGTCGTGCCGTGGGAGCACGAGCTGCTCGCGACCGAGACCGTGACGCTGCCGGACGAGGCCGTGCTGCTGCCGGGGCTCGTCGACACCCACGTGCACGTGAACGAGCCCGGCCGCACCGAGTGGGAAGGCTTCGCGACGGCGACCGCCGCCGCCGCGGCCGGTGGCGTCACGACGGTCGTGGACATGCCGCTGAACAGCGTGCCACCGACCGTCGAACCGGCCGCGCTCGAGGTGAAGCGCGCGGCCGCCGCGGGTCAGGTGCACGTCGACGTCGGCTTCTGGGGTGGGGCGATCCCCGGCAACACCGGCCGGCTGCGGGCCCTGCACGCGGCCGGCGTGGTCGGGGTGAAGTGCTTCCTGCTCGACTCCGGCGTCCCGGAGTTCCCGCCGCTCGACCCGGCCCAGCTGCGTGCGGCGCTCACCGAACTGTCCACTGTCGACGGTCTGCTCATCGCGCACTGCGAGGACGCGGCCGCGATCGGGCCGGCGCCGCCTGGGCGCGACTACCGCGGTTTCCTCGCCTCCCGGCCGCCGCGGGCCGAGACCAGGGCGGTGGCCGGCCTGATCGCGGCGGCCCGGGAGACCGGCGCCCGGGTGCACGTCGTGCACGTCTCGGCGGCCGAGGTGCTGCCGCTGCTGCGCGCCGCCGTCGCCGACGGGGTCCGGATCACCGCCGAGACCTGCCCGCACTACCTCACCCTCGCGGCCGAGGACGTGCCCGCGGGAGCGACCCAGTTCAAGTGCTGCCCGCCGGTGCGGGACGCGGCCAACCGGGGGGCGCTGTGGGCCGGGCTCGCCGACGGCACCCTGTCCTGCGTGGTGTCCGACCACTCCCCCTGCACACCGGAGCTGAAGCGCTTCGACACCGGCGACTTCGCCGCCGCGTGGGGCGGGATCTCCTCGCTGCAGCTGTCGCTGCCGGTGGTCTGGACGGCGGCCGTCGCACGGGGACTGTCGCTGGTGGACATAGCACTGTGGATGGCGCAGCGGCCGGCGGAGCTGGTCGGACTGCGGTCGAAGGGCTCGATCGCGCCGGGCTTCGACGCCGACCTGGTCGCGTTCGCGCCGGACCAGGAGTTCACCGTCGACCCGCACGCGCTGCGGCACCGCAACCCGGTCAGCCCGTACGCCGGGCGCACCCTGCGGGGGGCGGTGCGCGACACCTGGCTGCGCGGTGAGCGGGTCGGCGACTTCCCGCGCGGCCGCCTGCTGCGCCGCGACGACTGACCGGAGCGTCAGAGGCCGGCGGCGGCGCGGATCGCGTCCGGCAGGTCGTCCGCTCGCGCCGGCGGCCGCGCCGCCACGGTGGCCTCGGCCACCTCGACCGGCACGCCCTCGGCGGTCAGGACCTGCGCCGCGTGCGCCGGCGGCAGCAGGGTGAACCAGCGCAGCACCAGCTGCTCGCGGCCGGCCCGGGTCAGCAGGCCGGTGAGCCGGAGCCGGGCCATGCCGCCGTCGGGGAAGACGTCCAGCCGGACGTGCGTCACCGCCGGCGCCGGGCGCAGCCGGAACCGGTGCGGCGTGTCCGGCTGCAGCCGGGTGCGCGGCAGCAACTCGACCTCGCCGCCGCGCTCGTCCCGACCCCGCAGCGCGGCCCACCCCGGCGCGTTGCCGACGAACCAGCTGGTGTCCAGCTCGGCCAGCTGCACCACGCCGGGCCCGGCGAGCCGCACCTCCACCCAGTCGTTGCCGTCGTCGCGGCGGCGTGCGGTCTCCCAACCCTCCCCCATCAGCCGGGCGGGACCGGGCGAGAGGAGGTTGGCCGGCGACGAGTAGAACATGTTGCTGCACCCGGCGATCGTCGCCCCGTTGGCCAGTGCGGCCAGGTCGGTCGCGCCGCCGCCGAGCAGCCGCGGATCCGGCACGACCTCGCCGTGCACGCGCAGCCGGGCCACGCCGCCGTCCGGGTAGAGGCAGAGCCGGACGTGCGTGACGCGCTGCTCCACGTCCACCCGGAACTCGTTGACCGCGTCGCCCTCGACCGCCGACCTCGGCACCAGGCTCGTCCAGTCGGCGTCCGCCAGCTCGTCCGGTGACGGGTAGCCCCCGACCGCGGCGCCCTCGACCGAGATCTCCGGCGGGTAGTTGCCCTTGAAGAAGGCCGTGTCGACGACGACGCCGCGCACGACGCCGGGCATGCCGAGGCGCACCAGCGCCCAGTCGTGCCCCGGCTCCCGCCGGCGCCGGGTCTCCCAGCCGTCGTACACCTGGCCCTTGTGGCCGAAGGTGTACGTCGAGTAGCGCGGGGGTCCGGGCTTGATCAGGTTCTCCCGCTCGGCGAACAGCTCGTCGTTCGCCGCGACGACGCCGCCGCCGAATGACCGGCAGGCCAGATCGGGCAGCGCGGTGAACTCGGCCCCGGCCGGGCGGGGATCGGTGTCCGCCATGGTCAGGCTCCTCCTCCGGTCAGGACGGCTGCGCCGGCAGCGGGCGGCGGCGGGCCAGCGCGTCGAGGGCCGCGGCGGGCACGCCGGTGGCCGCGGCGAGCTCGGCGTCGTCCAGCGCGCCGCAGCGCAGCCCGCGGGCGAGGAACGAGGCCAGCGCCTGCGCGGTAGCCGGCTCGTCCAGCACGCCGCCGCCGGCGCGGGACAGGTAGCGGCGCAGCCGGTCGGCCGCCGCCGGCAGTCCCTCCCGGAAGAACGCGTACGCCGCCAGGTAGCGCGTGACGAGGTGCCCGGGGTGCATGTCCCAGCCCTGGTAGTAGCCCCGCTCGAGGGAGCGCCGGACCAGCCGCGCGTGCAGCCTCAGCGCATCCCGTACCTGCTGCGGGCTGCCGGCCGGCACGACGTTGGTCGAGCCGTCCGACAGCCTGACCCCGGTGCCGGCCGCCGCCACCTGCATGACGGCCTTGGCGTGGTCGGCCACCGCGTGGTCGAGGCTCTGGTACGCCGCGGCCACGTCGCAGGCCGCGCTGTAGTCGTAGGTGCCGAAGTGGAGCCCGACGCAGCGGCGGCCGGCCGCGTGCACCAGCACCGCGACGGTCGCGACGCCGTCCGCGCCGAGGATCGCCTGCGGGGTCTCCACCTGGATCTCGAACCGCAGCGCGCCCGCGGCCAGCCCGTACAGGCGCTCGAGCCGCTCGCAGACCTCCGCCATCGCCAGCACCTGATCGGTCGAGGTCACCTTGGGCAGCGTGACCAGGAAGCCGCCCGGCAGCGGGCCGGCGTCGAGCAGGGCGCCGAGGACGAGGTCGAGCGTCCGCAGGCCGCGCCGGCGGGTGGGCGGCTCCAGGCTCTTGAACCGGATGCCGGCGAACGACGGTCCGCCCGGCGCGGCGAGCAGGCCGGCCAGCGCGGCGCCGGCGGAGACTGCGGCCGCGTCCTCCTCGGCGTCGGGCCGGGCGCCGTAGCCGTCCTCGAAGTCCACCCGCAGGTCCTCCACCGGCTGCCCGGCCAGCTTGGCCCGCACCCGGCGGTGCACCTCCTCGTCGACGCCGTGGAGGCCGGTGACCCTGGCCGCGCTCGGCGCGTCCGGCACGGCCGCGTCCAGCAGGTCGAGGGCCTGCGCTCCCCACCGCGCCGGGGTGTCGAGGCCGACCTGGTCCGCCGGAACGTAGACGGTGTGCAGCGGCTGCCGGTCGCCGGCGTCGCCCGGGTAGCGGGCGGCGAGCAACCGGTCGGCATCGGCGAGCCGGCGGTCGATCCCGAGCAGGAACGCGGCGTCGAGCCGCCCCGCGCCGGGTGAGCCGGGCGCCGGATCACTCACGCCGGCCACAGCCGCCGGACCCGGCGGGCCAGCTCGGCGCGCAGCGTCGCCAGGTCGGCACCGACGAGGGCGCCGTCCCGGACGACGTAGTCGCCCTCGACGAACACGTGCCGGGCGGTGCGTTCCGGGCCGAGCACGAGGCCGGCGAGCGGGTCGAGCACGTCGGCGAGGTCGTCGCCCGGCCAGACCACCACGTCGGCCCGCAGCCCGGGCTCCAGCCGGCCCACGTCGTCGCGACCGAGGCAGCGGGCGCCGCCCTCGGTCGCCAGCCGGAGCGCGTCCGCCGGCCCGAACGCGGTCGGGTCCAGGCCGCGCTGCCGGGCGAGGAACGTCGCCATCCGCAGCTCCGGCAGCAGCCCGCCGATCTCGTTGGACGCCACCCCGTCCACCCCGAGGCCGACCGGCGCACCGGCGGCGACCAGGTCGGTGGTCCGGCAGATGCCCGCGCCCAGCCGGCAGTTGCTCGACGGGCAGTGCGCGACGCCCGTGCCGGCCTGCCCCAGCCTGGCCACCTCGGCGTCGTCGAAGTGGATGCCGTGGGCCACCCACACGTCCGGCGCGATCCAACCGAGGTCGTCGAGCACCTCCAGCGGCCGCTTGCCGAAGCGCTGCAGGCAGGACCGCTCCTCGTCCAGGGTCTCCGCCAGGTGCGTGTGCAGCCGCACGCCCAGTCGCCTGGCGAGCTCGGCCGACTCGGTCATCAGGCCGGTGGTGACGCTGAACGGGCTGCACGGCGCGACCGTGACCACGATGCGGTCACCGTCGTGCAGCCGGTCGTAGACCGCCTGGGTCGAGGCCAGGATCGCGTCCCGGTCCTCGACCACGGAGTCCGGCGGCAGGCCGCCGGCGCTCTCGCCGAGGTCCATCGAGCCGCGGGCGATGTGCGCCCGGATGCCGATGGTGCGGGCGGCGCCGGCGATCGCGTCGAAGACCGAGTCGTCGCCGCCGGGCACCAGGTAGTGGTGGTCGGCCGCCGTCGTGCAGCCGGTCAGCGCGAGCTCGGCCAGCGCCACCACCGAGGCGGCCACCACGTCCTCCGGCGTCAGCCGGGCCCACACCGGGTAGAGCGTGGTCAGCCAGCCGAACAGGTCACAGTCGTGTGCCCAGCCCCGGGTCATCCACTGGTAGAAGTGGTGGTGGGTGTTGACCAGCCCGGCGGTGACGATGTCGCCGTCGCAGGCCACCACCGTGTCGCCGTCCTCCGGCGGGACGTCGCCGACGGCGGTGATGCGACCGCCGGAGAAGGCGACGTCGCCCGGCCAGCGCGCGCCGCGCAGGACGGTGCGGCTCATGACGCCGCGGTGGTCGTCGCGGGCAGCGCGATGTCGTCCGGCCGGACCGGGACGCGGTCGAGCGGCCGGCCGGTCGCCGCCCGGATCGCGGCCACGATCGCCCCGGTCGAGGAGATCGTCGGCGGCTCACCGACGCCCTTGGCCCCGTACGGGGCGCCGGGCTCCGGCTGCTCGATCCACGTCTGGACGACCGGGGGCATGTCCAGCGGTGTCGGCAGCAGGTAGTCGGTGAACGACGGGTTCCGGATCCGCCCGTCCGCGACGACGATCTCCTCCATCACCGCGAGCCCGAGACCCTGCGCGATGCCACCCTCGATCTGGCCGGTGACCGCGAGCGGGTTCAGCGCCTTGCCGACGTCCTGGGCGGTGGCGACCTGCACCACCCGGACCAGTCCCAGCTCCTCGTCCACGTCGACGACGGCCCGGTGCGCGGCGAACGCGAACGACCAGTGCGCGTTGCCCTGTCCGTTCTCGTCGAGCGGGTCGGTCGGTGCGTGGTGGAACTCCCGGTACGCCTCGACCGGGCCGGCCCGCAGCGCGGCGGCGAGAGACACGCTGCGCTCGCCGTCCTTGGTGGTCAGCTCGCCGTCGCCGAGCACCATGTCGGCCGGGGCGAGGTGCAGGTCGAGGGCCGCCCGCTCGAGGACGACCTCGCGGACGCCGGCGCAGGCCATCTGCACCGCGCCGCCGCTGATCATCGTCTGGCGCGAGGCGCTGGTGGAGCCGGCGGAACCGACCTGGGTGTCGGCCGAGTGCAGCACGACCGAGCTGACCCCGAGCTCGGCCCTGGCGATCTGCTGGGCGAGCGTCACGAAGCCCTGGCCGACCTCGGCGGTGGCGACGTGCACGGTGGCCACCGGCTCGCCGTCGGCGCCGAGCTCCAGCCGTACCCGGGCCGTGGAGTAGTCGTCGAAGCCCTCGGAGAAGGCGAGGTTCTTGAACCCGACCGCGAAGCCGACGCCGCGCCGGACGTTGTGCGGCAGTGCCGTCCGGCCGGCGCCGCCGGGCAGCGTCATGAGGTCGGCGTCGGGGTCAGCGGCGGGCGGCAGCGGCAACTCGCGGCAGGCGAGGATGCACTCCTCGACCGGCGCGACGCCGGTGATCAGCTGCCCGGTGAGCAGCTGGTCGTGCGTCCTGAGCGCGTTCTTCAGGCGCAGCTCGACCGGGTCCATCCCCAACGCGGCGGCGAGCTTGTCCATCTGCGCCTCCGCGGCGAACGAGGTCTGCACCGCCCCGAAGCCGCGCATGGCACCGCACGGCGGGTTGTTCGTCCGTACCGCGTAGCCGTCCACCTTCGCGTTCGGGACACGGTACGGGCCGGCGGCGAAGCAGGTCGCGTTGGCGATGACCGCAGTGCTCGACGACGTGTAGGCGCCGCCGTCGAAGACCATCCGGGACTCGACGGCGACCAGCGTGCCGTCGCGCCGGGCGTGGTGCCGGAACCAGAGCGTCGCCGGGTGCCGGTGGACGTGGCCGAAGAAGGACTCCTCCCGGGAGTAGACCATCTTGACCGGCCGGCGGGTGACGAGCGCGAGCAGGCAGGCGTGGATCTGCATCGACACGTCCTCGCGGCCGCCGAAGGCGCCACCGGTGCCGGCGAGGGAGAGCCTGACCTTCTCCCGGGGCAGGTTGAGGCAGGCCGCGATCTGGTCGCGGTCGACGTGCAGCCACTGGGTCGCCACGAACAGCTCGACCCCGCCGTCCTCGCTCGGCACGGCCAGCCCCGACTCCGGGCCGAGGAAGGCCTGGTCCTGCATGCCCACCTGGTACGTGCCCTCGACGACCACGTCGCCGGTGGCCTCCGGGTCGCCGTGGCGCAACCGGATGTGCCGGAACACGTTGCCGTCCGGGTGGATCGGCGCCGCCGTGATCGCCGCCTCGGCGTCCACCAGCGGCTCGAGCACCTCGTACTCGACCTCGATCGCGGCGCAGGCGCGGGCGGCGAGCTCCGGGTGGTCGGCCGCGACCGCGGCGATCGGCTCGCCGTGGAACCGCACGACGCCGTCGGCGAACACCGGCTGGTCGTGGCGCTCCAGACCGTACGTGCGGGAGCCCCACACGTCGTCCTGCGTCACGACGGCGTGCACGCCGGGCATGGCGAGTGCGCCGGTGATGTCGATCCGGAGGATGCGCGCATGCGGGTGCGGGCTGCGCAGCGTCTTGCCCCAGACCATGCCGTCCACGTACAGGTCGGAGGAGAACGCGAACTCGCCCCTGACCTTCGGTGGCGCGTCCGGGCGCAGCACGCTCTCGCCGAGGCCCGGCGCCCGGCGCCGGCGGGTGAAGGTGGCCGGCAGGCTAGGCGCGGGCATGGACACGCTCCTGCTGGACCTGGCGGAACGCCGCGAAGATGCGCCCGTAGCCGGTGCAGCGGCACAGGTTGCCCGAGATCGCCTCGCGCATCTCCAGCTCGCTCGCCGCGGGACTGCGGTCGAGCAGGTCGGTGAGCGCGACGATCATGCCCGGGATGCAGAAGCCGCACTGCACCGCGCCCTGGTCGATGAAGGCCCGCTGCACGTCGGACAGCTCGCCCTCGCCGGTGAGGCCCTCGACCGTGGTGATCGCCGAGCCCACCGCGTCGGCCGCGAGCACGCAGCAGGAGGCGACCACCGCACCGTCCATCAGCACCGAGCAGGACCCACACTCGCCCTGCTCGCAGGCGTTCTTCGAACCGGGCTGGCCGAGCCGCTCGCGCAGCACATAGAGCAGGCTCTCCCCGACCCAGGCGTCGTCGACCGGCAGGTCGCGGCCGTTCACGGACAGGACGTAGGTCTCCAGCGGAAGGTCCCGAGCTCCGTCCGAGCGCGGATAGCCCTGGCCGCCGCGACTGTCGGCCGTCGTCGGATCGTGCAGGGCGTCGCTCACCCCGCGGCCGCCGTCCGGGTCACTCACGCCAGGCTCCTCTCCAGCGCACGGGTGGCGATGACCTGCACCGCACGGGAACGGTACGCAGCGGTGCCGCGGTGGTCGGTGATCGGCCGGACCGCGTCCCGCACCAGCTCGCCGAAGCGGGCGACCGACTCCGGCGGCGCCGAGAGCGCGTCCCAGTCGATCTCCGCGGCGATGTAGGACTCGGCCTCCGGCGCCCGGACCGGCGTCGGCGCGACCGAGCCGAGCCCGATCCGTACGGTGCGACCGACCCGGTCGACCAGCAGCGCGGCGCAGCAGATCGAGATCACCATCGCGTTGCGGGTGCCGACCTTGAGGAATTCCTGCGGGCCGGTCAGCCGCGGCACCCGCACCCTGGTGATGATCTCGCCGGACCGCAGGACCGTGCGCTTGACGCCGGTGACGAACTCGGCGAAGGGCACCGTGCGCTCCCCCTGCCGGCTGGCCAGCACGACCGTGGCGTCGGCGGCCAGCAGCACCGGCAGCCCGTCGCCGGCCGGGCTCGCCGTGGCGATGTTGCCGCCGATGGTGGCGGCGTTGCGCATCTGCGGCGAGCCGACGGTGCGAGCCGCGGCGGCGAGCGCGGGCAGCTCGCCGGCGAGCTCGCGCTCGATGGTCGTCCAGGTGACCGCGGCCCCGATGTCGACCTCGTCCGCACGGATCTCGTAGCCCTGCAGCTGCGGCACCCGGCGGATGGCGACGACTGCCGGCGGGCGGCGGTGGCCGAAGTTGACCTCCACCATGAAATCGGTGCCGCCGGCGAGCAGGTGCGCGTCCGGGAGGGCGTCCAGCGCGTCGAAGGCGTCCTGCAGCGTCGAGGGTCGGGCGATGACGGACACGGCTCTTCCTACCAGCCCTGTCCCGGGTCGAATGCGGGGCCGGGGTCCGGTGCGCCCGCGCGCCGCACGGTCCCCTCGATGAGGCCGTACGGGCGGTCGTCGGCGTGGAGGACCTCGTTGCGGTTGGCCAGCCCGAACGGGCGCAGGTCCACGGCGAAGTGGTGCTTGTTGGGCAGCGAGAAGCGCATCTCGGCGATGCCCGGGTGCTCCTCGAGCACCGCCGCACCCATCGCGTACAGGGTCTGCTGCAGGGCGAGGCTGTGGTGGCCGGCGAACACCTCGGTCATCGTCGCCAGCACGGCCGCGTGTGACTTCGACCAGTCGAGGTCGGTGTCCGTGTGCCACCACTGCGCCGTCACCGAGGTCGCCATGATGCGATCGTCGGTCGGCACCAGCGTCGTGTAGCGGTCGCGCAGGAAGTCGTGGAACTCCGAGTCCGTGGTCTTGAGCAGGACCAGCTCACGCACCCCGGACACCACCCAGACGCGGCCGGCCTCGCAGGTGACGCCGGCGGTGCGCAGGTGGCTGCCGTCCCGGGCGAACGCGTGCGGGTGCGGCGCGCCGGCGTGCTGGAGCCGCACCCACGGGTACATCTCCACGCTGACCCGCGCCCGCCGGACCGGCTCGACGTCCTCGACGAAGTGCCGGGCCAGCGCGAGCCCGAACGACTCCGGCTGCCGGGCCTGCTCGCCGTGCTCCGCCGCGAAGGCGTAGACGGTGTTCTTCGTCGCGTCCGTGGTCAGGCAGTTCGCGTTGTCCCCGGTCAGGTAGACGTCGGCGAAGTCGCCGGAGAGGGCGACGCTCACGTTGTAGTCGACGAGTTCGTGGGGGTCCGCGTCGCGGTAGACCCGCACGACCCGGGTCTCCGCCTTGCCGTACTGGTTGTAGCCGAGCGTGACTCCCATGTGCGTCAACTCCCTCGCTAGGTGGAGTAGGCGAACTATCGCACCAGCTTCGCGGACCCGGTCCAGGTGGCGGTCCGGCACCCCGGCCTGGCACCGCCGGCGGCTCCTGACGGGGATTTCACCCCGCGCCGGTGATGGTCGTGCGAACGTAGTCCTTTCGAACCACGTCGGGATGGAACCCGTGCCATCCCGTGAAACGTCAGGCAGGATCAGGAAGGGACGGACCGGACGGAAGGGAAGGCCCTTGCAGCGCAGCTTCGGGTTCCCCGGCTGGTGCGCGATCTGCCGCTGGACCGCGGTCGGCGCCATATCGGTCGGCACAATGGCGGTGCTCGGCTCCGCCACGTCCGACCACCGGCCCGCACCGACCGTCGTCCGGCTGGCCGCCCAACCGGAGGGCACCGGGCTCGACTGGCCGGGCTGGACCGTGCGCGACCCGGCGGAGCAGCGCCGCTCCCTCGACCTGCTGCTGAACCGGGAGAAGGACCGCCGGGCGGCCACCGCGAAGGCCGCCGCGACCTCGATCGTCAGCCGCACCGCGACCGTCGCGCCGGCGTCGTCGGCATCGCCGTCGTCCCTGCCCATCCCGCGGTCCGCGCTCGGCCAGGGCACCACGCTGGCCGCCCCGCAGGCCGTCTCGGTCGCGATCCGGTATGCCCTGGCCCAGGTCGGCAAGCCGTACGTGTGGGGCGCGACCGGGCCCGACTCGTACGACTGCTCCGGCCTCGTGCAGCGCTCGTACGCGATGGCCGGCATCGCACTGCCGCGCACCTCCCGGGAGCAGGCGCGGGTCGGCAAACCGGTCGACCTGCCCGACCTGCTGCCCGGTGACCTGCTGTTCTGGGCCTACGACCCGAGCGACCTGTCGACCGTGCACCACGTCGCGCTCTACCTGGGCGACGGCAAGATCGTGCAGTCCCCGCAGCCGGGCGCGTTCGTCGAGGTCACCACGATGTGGCTGAGCGGGTATGCCGGGGCGGTCCGGGTGGCCACCGGGCCGGCGACCGCGGCGCTGCCGCCGGTGCCGGTCGGGGTGCCGGGCACCGGGATCACGCCGGTCGGCGACGCGATGCGGGACGGGTCGCCGCCACCGCCGGTGCTGTCGCCGCCCGACCCGCGGCCGCGGATCCAGCACCAGTCCGCGGCGTCGCCGCAGGCCGGCACCACGTCGGCGGACGGCACCCCGGGGACCAGCGCACCGGGCAGCGCATCGCCGGACAGCACGTCACCGGGCACGGCCTCGCCGGGCGGCTCCACCTCCCCGGGGACCACCTCGCCGGGCAGCACGTCGCCGGAGACCACCTCGCCGGGCACCACCTCGCCGGGCACCACCGCGCCGGGCACCACCGCGCCGGGCACCACCGCGCCAGGGACCACCGCGCCAGGGACCACCGCGCCAGGGACCACCGCGCCAGGGACCACCGCGCCGGCAAGCAGCGCGTCCGGCGGCAGCAGCCCGGCCGGCAGCCAGCAGCCCAGCGGCTCGACGTCCGGCACCGGTTCGCCGGCCACCTCGTCGGCCGCGCCGGACCCGACCACGCCGGCTCCGACGAGCAGCGGGCCGCACAGCAGCGCACCGGCCCCGCCGCCGAGCAGCACGCCGCCGCCGGCGACGACGCCGCCCAGCACGACGCCGCCTGCGCCCGCGCCGTCCCCGGCCGGCGACGCGACCAGCGACTCGGCCGCGTCCCCGGCCACCACGTCGGCGCCGCCGAAGCCGAGCGTCTCGCCGTCCAGCGCGACCCCGTCGCCGAGCTGACCGGCGCTGGTCAGGGGGTCAGGGGGCGGTCCGGGCCGCCTCCGGGGCCAGCGCGACGGCCGGCTCGACCGGCGCCTTGCGCGAGGTGGCCAGCACCGAGCCGGCCAGGATGAGCACGAACCCGACGGCGGTCGCCGCGGTGAACGCCTCGTTCAGGATCAGCACGCCGAGCAGCACCGCGACGGCCGGGTTCACGTACGTGATCACCGTCGACCGGGCCGGCCCGACCTCGGCGACGAGCTGGAAGAAGACCAGGAACGCGACGGCCGTGCAGATCACCGCCAGGCCGAGCACGGCCAGCGTCACCCGCGTCGACGGCCAGGCATCCGGCGCCTCCAGGATGCCGGCCGGCAGGTAGACCACGGCCGCGATCGCCAGCGAGGCGGCCACCACCCCCAGCGACGGCAGGTCGGCCAGCGAGCGGCTGAGGATCGCCGGACCCAGCGCGTATCCGAGCACGGTCAGCGCGACCGCCACGATCGCCCGGGCGTCGCCGGCGCCGGCCTCGAACCCGACCAGCGCGCCGACCCCGGCCAGGCCGACCAGCAGTCCGGCCAGCCGGCGGCCGCCGAGCCGCTCCCGGTCCGGCCCGAGCCGGGCCAGCAGCGCGCCCACCAACGGCACGCCGGCGATGAGCAGCCCGGTCAGCGAGCTCGACAGGCGCTGCTCGGCGAACCCGAGCAGCAGCCACGGCCCGCAGATCTCCACCGCCGTGTAGAACAGCAGCGGCTTCCAGCGCGGCAGCAGCGGCCGGATCTGGCCCCGGAACAGCGCGATCGGCAGCAGCAGCACGGTCGCGATCCCGCACCGCAGCAGCACCAGCGTCGACGGGGCCAGCTCCTCGACCGCCACCTTGATCATCAGGTAGGGGATGCCCCAGATCACCGACATGGTCGCGAACAGGACCCAGCCGCGCCGGCTCATCAGTGTCCTCTCCGTCGGGGAACGGGCTGCCTAGATCCTCGACCCCGCCGTCGGCCCGTTTGTTCCGGACCGGCGTCGCCGCCGCTATCCGGATTCAGGGTCTGCGCACAGCGAGCCCGGGTACTGAACACGGCATGCATCCGCGCGGCGCCTTGCGCCCTGTCCACCCCGGTCGCGGCGGCCGGGTGTTCCGCGCGCTGCTCGCGCTGCTCGCGGCCGTGCTGCTGGGTGGCTGCGCCATCGCCGTCGACAGCGGCGGCGGTGGCGGCAGCAGCAGCGGAGGCAGCGGCACGGACAGCCCGATCGACTCGGTCAACCGCGCCGACCTGGACGAGGACGAGCGCGGCGCCGTCAGCGCGACCAACGCGTACTGGCGGGAGACGTTCCCCGACGACTTCCGCCAGTCGTACCGGCCGCCCCGGGTGCTCGGCGGGTATGTCGGCGAGGACGGGCCGAGCTGCGGCGGCCAGCCGTCGGTGCCGTTCAACGCGTTCTACTGCCCGTCGCAGGACTTCCTCGCCTGGGACGAGAACCTCATGGCCGCCGGCTACGAGCGGATCGGCGACGCCTGGGTCTACCTGATCATCGCGCACGAGTGGGGGCACGCGATCCAGGCCCGGATGCGCGCCGACCAGGTCTCGGTCGCCGCCGAGCTGCAGGCAGACTGCTTCGCCGGCGCGACCTTGTTCGGGGCGGCCGAGCGCGGCCTGCTGCAGTTCGAGCGCGGGGACACCCAGGAGCTGCAGGAGACGCTGACCGCGGTCGCCGACGACTACCCGTGGACGAACGAGAGCGACCACGGCGACGCGCGACAGCGGATCAGCGCGTTCAACCAGGGGGCCCAGGGCGGCGTGCGGGCCTGCCTGGCCTGACCGGCAGGACGTGGCTCGCGACGGCTCGGCAGACACCTAGTCGAGCAGTTTCTGCAGCTCGCCGTAGCTGAGGGCGTCCTCGAGCGACCGGTAGGTCCCGGTGGCGAGCAGCTCGCGGGCGGCCCGGTCGGCCGCCGCGTAGGCCGCTTGGGCCAGGCCGCTGCCCACGCTGACCCGCCGCACGCCGACTGCGGCGAACTCGTCGACGGTCGGCGCGTGCGGCCCGGTGAGCACGTTGACCGGCAGCGGGATCTCGGCCACCAGCGTCCGGAGCAGGTCGAGGTCGGTCACCCCGGGCACGAAGATCCCGTCCGCGCCGGCCTCCGCGTAGACGCCGGCGCGGGAGATCGTCTCGGCCGCGCGACCCTCGGGGTCACCGATGCCGAACAGGTAGACGTCGATGCGGGCGTTGACGAACAGGTCCCGCCCGCCGGCCTCGCGCGCGGCCGCCACCCGGTCGCGGTGCAGCTCGACCGCCCCGCCGCCGTCCTCGATGTTGATCCCGACCGCGCCGGCGGCCAGCACCGCCCGCACGGTCTCGGCCACGTCCGGCCCGCCGGACTCGACGTCGGCGGTGACCGGCACCGCGGCCGCGGCCGCGATCCGCTCGACCGCCCCGGCGAGCAGCTCCAGCGGCAGCCGGTCGCCGTCCGGCACGCCGAGGCTCCAGGCCACGGCGCCGCTGGTGGTGGCGACCGCGGCGGCACCAGCCCGCTCGACCAGGCGGGCGGAGGCGGCGTCCCAGGCGTTGGGCAGGACCAGCACGCCCTCGGCGTGCAGTCGGCGGAAGTCGTCGGCGAGTGTCATGGCGGCGAGGTAACCACCCCGTACCGACAATTCCCGGCAGCCCCCGGCCCGGTCCAGCCCGACCGGTCCGGCCACCGGACCGTCAGCCGCCGGCGCCGGTGGCGGTCGCGCACGTCTCGGGCGGGTCGACGCGCCGGGCCGGGCGCGGTCAGGTGTTGCGCCAGGCCCGGCCGTCGCGCTCCAGCAGCCGGTCGGCCTCGTCCGGACCCCACGACCCGGCCTCGTACGTCGGGATCCGCTTCGGGTCGGTGGACCAGTGCTGGATCACCGGGTCGATGATGCGCCAGCACTGCAGCACCTCGTCCGAGCGGATGAACAGGGTCGGGTCGCCGATCAGCGCGTCCAGCAGCAGCCGCTCGTACGCCTCGGGTGACTCCTCCCGGAACGACTCCCCGTACGAGAACTGCATCGACGCGGTGCGGACGCGGAAGCTGTGCCCGGGCACCTTGGCCCCGAACCGCAGCTCGATCCCCTCGTCCGGCTGGATCCGCAGCACCAGCGCGTCGGCGTCCAGCTCGGTCGCGTCGCGGGCGGAGATCGGCAGGTGCGGCGGCCGGGAGAACTGCAGCGCCACCTCGGTCACCCGGCGCGGCAGCCGCTTGCCCGTACGCAGGTAGAACGGCACCCCGGCCCAGCGCCAGTTGTCCACGTCCAGGCGCAGCGCCGCGTACGTCTCGGTCTGCGAGAGCGGGTCGACCCCGGGCTCCTCCCGGTAGCCGGCCATCAGCTCCTCCCGGGTGCCGCCGCGGGTGTACTGCCCGCGCACCGCGATCCGGTCGATCTCGGCCGCGGCCGGCAGCCGGATCGACTGCAGCAGCTTGACCTTCTCGTTGCGGACCGCCTCGGCCACGAACGACGTCGGCGGCTCCATCAGCGCCAGGGCCAGCACCTGCAGCACGTGGTTCTGCAGGATGTCCCTGGTCGCGCCGGCGCTCTCGTAGAAGCTGCCGCGGGTGCCGACGCCGAGCGTCTCGGCCACCGTGATCTGCACGTGGTCGACCCAGGTGCGGTTCCAGATCGGCTCGAAGACCGCGTTGGCGAACCGCAGCGCCAGCACGTTCTGCACGGTGTCCTTGCCGAGGTAGTGGTCGATCCGGAACACCTGCGGCTCGTCGAAGTGCGCGTGCACGGTCGCGTCGAGCTGCTCGGCGGTCCGCTCGTCGGCCCCGTACGGCTTCTCGATCACCACCCGGCAGTGCCCGCAGGACAGGCCGGCCGTGCCGAGCCCGGTCACGATCGGCTCGAACGCCTCCGGCGGCGTGGACAGGTAGAACACCCGGTTGCCGGCCGTGCCGCGGTCGGCGTCCAGCTGGTCGAGCAGGGTGGTCAGCCGCCGGTAGGTGTCCGGGTCGTCGTACCCGCCGGCCAGGTAGCGGTAGCCGTCGGTGAGCGCCGGCTGCACCGAGGTGCCGCCGTCGAGCACCTTGGTGCGGAACTCGCCGTCGCTCATCGGGGTCCGGCCGACCCCGACCACCGCCGACCGCGCCGGCAGCCGCCCGGCCGAGGCCAGGCTCTCCAGCGCCGGCACCAGCTTGCGCCGGGTCAGGTCACCGGAGGCGCCGAAGATCACCAGCACCGAAGGCGGCGCGTTGCGCTCGCCGTTGCCCTGCTCCATGTCCACGCCGAACAGCCAACCCCGTAGGGATCATTTCGGCCAGCCCGGGGTGACCGGACCCGCCGCGAGCAGGTGCAGCAGCGCGTCCCCGTACGCGGCCTCGGGGTCGGCGGCGGTGAACTCGACCGGCTCGTCCCAGATCGTCGCCACCACCCGCCAGCGGTCGCCGGCCCGCTCCAGCCGGCGGAACGCGTCGCCGAGCGCCGCCCGCAGCTGGTCCTCCCGGGGCAGCCACAGCGCGGCGTCCTTGTCCACGTCGTCGAGCGCCCACTCGGTGGTGCCGTTGAAGCCGATGACCGTCCGGCCCGGCAGGTCGTGCACCTCGATGGTCATCGTGGACAGCACGAACACGTCGTCGTCCATGCCCCGGTCGGGGATGCAGAACCGGTCGCCCGGCGCGGGCACCCAGACCAGCCCGGCCGCGACCAGCCGGCGGGCGAGCTGGAGCGGGATCACCACTCCATCGTGCCTCAGCTAACCCGCGCCCAGGCACAGGAATGCGGCCGAGGTGTAGCGGTCGGTCTCCGCCGCCGCGGCCAGTGCCGCCGCCGGGCCGGCCCCGGTGCGCAGCGCGCGGTGCACGGCGTGCGCGGCCAGCCGGGTCGCCTCGTCCGGCACCGGCAGCAGCGGCGCCACCACCGCGCCGGTGCCCTGGGCCAGCAGCGCCGCGGCGAAGCCCATCAGCTCGTCACCCGGCCTGACCTCGGCCATCGCCGTGCTGCACGAGGCCAGCATGATCAGCCGGGGGGCGCTGGTCAGCCGCTCCAGGTCATACCCGGTGAGCGGGCCGTCGGCGAGCCGGAGCGAGGACAGCAGCGGCTGGTCGGCGCGGAAGTTGCCGTGCGCCGCGATGTGCGCGAGCCCGGCCCCGTCCAGCGCGGCGGTGACCGCGTCGACCGTCGCGGCCGGCCCGGTCAGCACCGCCGGACCCGGGTAGCCGTCGGCCAGCTCCCGCACCTCGGCCTCGCCGGCCGGCACGCCCGGACCGGCGACCAGCGTCACCCGCTGTGGTGCCGGGTCCCGGGGCCGCTCGGCGGCGCGGGCCCACCACGCCGCCGACGGCACCACGCTGACCGGCCGGCCGGCCACCGTCGGCAGCAGCGACCAGGGCACCGAGTGCAGCACCGTGGTCGGCCCGAGGACCAGCTCCGGTGCCGTGCCCAGCCGGTGCGCCAGCGGGGCGAGCACCACCTGGTCGAGCCGCGCCGCCTCGGCCAGCAGCTGCCGCTCGGACCGGTCCGGCGAGCCGAACCGCAGCAGCAGCCGGCGCAGCCAGAACCGCAGCATCGTCGCCGACTGCGTCACCGGCTGGATGCGCCCGAGCCGGTGCAGGCTCTGCCGGCCCGCCGCGACCACGACCGCGTACAGGCAACCGCCGGACTCCACGTACTCGACCAGCGCGCGGTCGCCGAGCGCCGCCCGCAGCCGCGCCGGGTTCGGCCGGTCGGCCTGGTACGGGTCGGCGACCCGGCCCTGCCGGGCCAGCCGCTGCACCGTCCGCTCCACCGCGGCCTGCCGGCGCAACAGCCGCTCCGACGCGGCCCCCTCGGCGTCCTGCTCGGCCAGCACGACCTGGCGCAGCTCCGACAGAGCGGTGCCGATCTCGCCCTCCGCCGGCGGCCGGACCGGCCGCAGCCCGAGCGTGCCGGCTCGCCACCGCTCGGCCCAGCGCAACACCCGCCAGGGCTCGCCCGCCGCGACCGCCAGCTGGATTCCGAGCCGGGCAAGGTCGGCGGCCAGCGCCGACGCGCCGACCCGCAGCTCGGTGCCGCCGAGCGCGGCCCGGTGTCGCTCGATCGCCGCCATCCCGGCCCGCAGCGCCGTGTCGGCCCCGCGCGGGTCGCCGTCGGCCAGCCGCAGCAGCGCGCGGGCGTGGAAGACCCGCGACCGGACCTCGGCCGGGTCGGCCGCCCGGCGCTCCGCCAGCGGAGTGAGCTGCCGGCGGACCTGGTCGGTACGGCCGAGGGCGAGCGCGATCTGCCCGGCCAGCAGCCGGGCGTCCAGCGCGGCCATCGTCCAGCCGGCCGCCTCCAGCCGCGGCACGAGTCGCACCGCCTCCCGCAGCAAGGTCGGGCTCGGTTCACCGGCGTCCCAGGCCGCCCGCACGCCCGCCGCGGTCGCCCACGCCTTGTAGACCGGCCGCCGCTGCCGCCCGAACGCCGCCGCGGCCGCCTCGGCCAGCGTCCGGGCCTCGCCCGGGCGCCCGTCCAGCAGCGCGATCTGGGCGAGGATCAGCCGGACCTCGGCCTGGTAGGCGTGCACCCGCCGGTCGGTCAGCTCGGCCAGCGCCCGCTCGCCGGTGGTCCGGGCCTCCGGCAGCAGCCGCGCCGCCAGCAGCGCCTCGCTCTGGTCCAACAGGCCGACGGCGTCGGTGCCCGCACCCGAGTCCGCCGCCAGCCGGTCGGCGTCGTCGAACGCGGCCAGCGCCGACACCACGTCGCCCCGGCGGGCCGCGACCAACCCGATGTTGCGGGCCGCCTCGGCCGCGTCCAGGTCGCGGCCCAGCTCCCGGTAGAGCTGCTCGGCCCGGGACAGGTCGGTCTGCGCGCCGGCCAGCACGCCGCGCCGCGACCGCACCAGGCCGCGGTTGTTGTACAGCACGGCGAGCGCCATCGTGTCCCGGGCCTGCGCCAGCAGCGGCAGCGCCGCGTCGTACGCGGCCATCGCGGCCTCGAGCCGGCCCTGCATCTGCCAGACCCCGGCCCGCTGCAGCTCGACGCGGGCCAGTCGTGCCCCCGACAGCACCGCGGCGGCCCGGTCGAGCTCGGCATGCGCCGCCCGGATCCTGCCCTGGTACGTCAGCGCGAGGGCCAGGCTGATCCGCACGTCGGCCGCGATCTCGCCGGCACCGGCCCGCTCCGCCAGGCGGATCGCCCGGGTCAGGTGCGTGACGGCGGCGGCCATGTCCTGGTCGTGCCGGGCCGCCATGCCGAGCGCGCGCTCGGCCTCGGCCGCGGGGAGGCCGTCGTGGGTGTGCCGCAGCACGGCGCCGGCCAGCAGCCGGGCTCGCGCCGGATCCCGGTCGGCCAGGCCCAGCGCCTCCCGGGCGCGCGACAGCTCGGCAGCTTTGCCGGACCCGCTCGTCACAATCGCACCCCGCATGTATCAGCGCCTCTGGTTGACGCTCCCTCCCTAGGAGCAGGATGCCGTGAGGCGTTGGGTCGGGACGAGAGGGGCGCGCGATGCAGCGGGGACGAGGCCGTCGGTTCCACTTGCTCAACCACATCCACGGTCTGCCTTACGACCCACCCCGGTGGGGCGAGCGGCCCCGCCTGCGGTCGAAGGCGACCCTCCAGCAGGGCGCCGGGACCACGGTCGCCGTGCTCGACAGCGGCGCCGGCGAGCACCCGTGGCTGCTCGACAGCTTCGTCGAGGACCCGCTGCCGGACGCGGCACGGGAGCTCTGGGACCTCTCCAGCGGGGTGCTGCCGCGCCAGGTCGGCCACGGCACGTTCGTCTGCGGTGTCGTCCTGCAGTACGCGCCGGCGGCGAAGCTGCTGCCGCGGCGGGTCATCGACATGCACGGCGATGCGTTCGACGAGGAGCTCGCCCTCGTGGTTCGCAGCCTGATCCCGCAGAATCCGGACGTGGTCAACCTCTCGCTCGGCCCTACACCGGCCGACGAGAAGGGCGAGACCGACGAGGGTGTCGCGCACACGATGGCGGCGCTCGCCGAGCTGCAGCGCGAGTGCGGCACCGTGGTCGTGTCGGCCGCCGGCGACATCAGCGAGGAGCTGCCGGGCGAGCTGCTGGCGCCGCCCGGGCCGTTGACCCTGATCGTGGGGGCGCTCGATCTCAGCGGGCAGCCGGCCTGGTTCAGCGGGGCGAAGCCGGTGACGATCTGGGGCCCCGGAGTGGACGTGCTCAGCTCGTTCGTGCACCACAGCGGTCCGGTGTCGCTCACGCATCCGGGCGATCACGAGCACGCGCACGAGCGCACCAAGGACCACGCCGACAACCACGCCGACAACCACGCCGACAACCACGCCGAGGGCCAGGAGCCGTCGGAGCAGCCGCCGGCGCCGTTCGCCGGCTGGGCCCGGTGGAACGGAACGTCGTTCGCCGCGCCCGCCGTGAGCGGAGCGATCGCCGCCGAGATCAGCGCGCTCGCCGGCGACGTAGGCGGGTCCGACCGCCGCGAGCTGAGGGCGCGCGCGGTCCAGCGGGTGCGCGACCGGGCCCGCTCGCTCCCCGCCGGAGCGCCGGCCGCCGACGGCGCCGCGGCGACCGGAGTCGTGCTCACCGAGCTGCCGGTCGCGCTGCTCGGCCCGCCGGAGGGCTGACCGACTTGTCGAACTCGGAAACGGGCGGTAGGGCCTCGTCCGTTGGGTAGATCGAGGCGAGAGCCGCGTCGATCGACCCGGTCGAGGAGGAACGATGAGCGAGACGCCCCGGGACCAGCGGGACTTGTGGCACGAGGTGAGCCGCACCTTCGAGGAGCTCGGCGAGGCGCTGCGCGTGCACCTCTCCCCCGATGCGGCTCGTTCCCCCAGCGACCCCACGCACCCGTCCGAGGGTCGGGCCGGCAAGCCGGCCGATCCGACCGAGACCGAGCCGGCGCCTTGGGCCGACCCGGCCGGCCCCGGCCAGGCCGAGGACTTCGGCGACCCCTGGGCCGCCGCCACCGACCGCCCGGACCGCACCACCGCCGCTCACGCAAGCAGCGCCACCGACCCGACCACCACCGGTCCGGCGGACTCGGGACGGACCACATCCGGCCCAGCCCAAACCAGCACGACCGCCGCCGGCGGGAGCCCGACGGAGACCACCGCCGGCGCGTCCGGCACCGATGCACCCGGGCCTGCCAGCACCGCACCTGGCGCCACCGGAACCGGCCGGACCAGCGCCTCCGGCACGGCTGGGAGCGGGGCAGCCGGCACCGGGGCAGCCGGCACCGGAGCCGGATCGGCCGCGGGGACCGGATCGGCCGCGGGGACCGGATCGGCCGCGGGGACCGGCGCCACCGGGGCCGGAGCCAGCGGGACCGGCGCCGACGACAGCGACGCCGGCGGAGCTGGTCGTGGGCGGGGCTGGCGGGAGTGGAGCGGGACCGCCGACGGCGGCCGGTTCGGCGGTGCGGACTGGGAGTCGGCCCGCGAGTCTGTCCGCGACATCGGCAGCTCGGTCCGGCGGATCGCCACCCAGGCCGGTGACGCGGCCCGCGACCCGCACGTCCGCGACTCGGCGCAGCGCGCCGCCCGCTCCCTGGGCGACGCGATCGTCACCACCGTCGAGGACTTCGCCGCCGAACTCCGCGGCCGGATGCGCAACCCGCGCTGGTCCGACACGTCCCGGCCGCCCGAGCCCCCGCCCGTCGCCCCCATCGAGGACAACCGCGACGACAAGCCGTGACCGGCCCGACCCGCGCCGGGCCGGCATGATCACGCGCCGGGCCGGCATGATCACGCGCGGCCCATGCGCGTGACCATCCGTGTCCACCCGGGCGCCCGGCACCCCGGTGTCGGCGGCAACCACGACGGCGCCCTGGTCGTCCGCGTCCGCGAACGCGCCGTCGACGGCCGCGCTACCGAGGCCGCGCTCACCGCCGTCGCCGAAGCCCTCTCCGTCCCCCGCCGCACGGTCACGCTCGTCACCGGCGCCACCGCCCGCACCAAGACCCTCGACATCCCCACCGCCGACCCGGCCACCCTCGACCGCCTTCTCCAGCTCTGAACCGCCGACCGGCGACGTGTGCGGGCCTGCCTGCTGCCGGTCGAGGACGCTCGGCCCGCGGCCGCGCGTCCTCGTGAACCGCGCCTAATCGGTGGCTGCGGGTTTCGGGGGTGGCGGTGGGTCGACGTCGGCGTCGATCTGGGTGAGCAGGTCCATCAGGTCCTGCGCGTTGGTCTGGGCGTAGTCCTTGTAGCAGTTGTCTGACTTGGTGCTATGCGCCGTTCAACACCGTCTCCGTCCAGGTCCTGACCCAGCGCTGTGCGGCGAGCTATCGCGACTGGGTTGGATCATCGACTCGGTCCACTCCTGAGGTCGCGTCGAGACTTGTGCAGTGCAATAATAGTGCGTGCGAGCGGTCCGATTCACCCAGTCTGCCCGCAAGCACCGTCTTGGCAGAGCACACGTGTTGGCGACCATGGAGGCGGCCGGCGAGCCGGAGCGAGTCCGGGCCGACGCCGACCTCGACGACCGCCTGCTGTGGGTAGGCCGGGACGACCGAGGGATCGTCTTGGAGGTCATGGCCGTCGACCTCCCGGACTATCTGCTGGTCATCCACGCCATGCCGGTCGCGCTCAGGAGGAACCGATGACCACGAAACGCCGCTACGCCCTCGCCGACCAGCCGGACGCCGACCTCGAGCAGGAGGACCTCCGCGACAGCCGAGGTCGGCGCATCACCCAGGACTACGTCGATGCCGCGGTCGCAGACGTCCACGAGAAGCTGGCCCGCGGACGACCGTCATTGTCCGCGGCGGGTCACCGGTCGCCGCAGGTCACCTTCCGCCTACCATCCGAGCTACGCGACCGCGCCGAAGCCCAAGCCCGCCAAGAAGGCACCAAGGTCTCCGACGTCGCCCGCCGAGCCCTCGAGGAGTACCTCGCCCGCCACCGCCCCGCCTCCTGACGAGTGCCAGGCAACCGTCTTTCCAAGCGGCTCACGGCTGTCACTTGTCCGGTCTCAGCTTGGCCATCACCCCGGCCGTGCGTAAGGGCGGCTCGGAAGGCGGCGTCGAGCAGTTCGTCGGGCGCAGCACCACCACGCTGGACAGAATCGACGTCCAGCGGATTGAAGTCGAGCCGGTCAGATATTGCGAATGCTGAGCTCACTCGACTTCGCTGAGCGATTCCTCGTCGCCTCCGAGACACCGGAATAACGGACGAGGCTACATCACGTCACGTCTCCGGACGATCTACTTCGGCGTCAATAGCAGTGAGCAGGCCCATGAGATCCTGGGCGTTCGTTTGGGCGTAATCCCTGTAGCAGTTGTTCATGAAGACGTGGGTCTCGCGGGCCTGCTCGGACAGCTGCGCGACCTTGGGGGCCCAGTCCTTCAGCTCGGCCTTCGAGTAGTGGTAGCCGAACCGGTCGTAGATGTCCTTGCTCGTCCACTTGTCGCTGTGCCCGTGGAAGCGGATCACCGCCAGGTCAGCCGTCGCCGCGACCACCGGCGGGATCGACGACGTGTATCCCTGCGGCATGTCGACGCACACGTACGGCACCGCATACGACGTTAGGAAGTCGAGCGTCTCCTTGACGTTGTCCTCCGACATCCAGGTCTTGTTGCGGAACTCGACGCAGATCGGCACCGGATCGGCGCGCCGCTTGCACTCCAGCACGTACTCCTTGTTGCGCCGGCCGATCGGGAACCACTGCGGGAACTGGAACAGCAGCGCGCCCAGCTTGCCGGCCTGGTGCAGCGGATCGAGCGCGGCGAGGAACCGCTCCCAGACCTGGTCGACGACCTTCCGGTCGAGGTCCTTCGCGTACACGTTGGCCTTGGCGTCTTCCGGCCGCAGGTCCTTGTAGAGCGAAGCCGCGCGGGTCGGGTGCTGGGTGAGCAACGAGTAGGCCTTGACGTTGAACGTGAAGCCCGCCGGGGTGCGCTGCGCCCACAGTTCGCTGTTCCGCTCGTTCGGCGGCGTGTAGTACGTCGAGTCGACCTCGACGATCGGGAACTTCGACGCGTAGTAGGTCAGCCGCTCCTCGGCGGACTTCACGTCCTCCGGATACCACCCGCTGCCGAGCAGGGTCTTGTCGGTCCACGACGCCGTGCCGATCCGGATGTGTCCCACACACCAGTGTTACCCGACCCGTATGACAGAACGGCGCCGCCCGCGTCGAGATAGGGCCGACCGGCCGCCCGGATCAGTGGAGCGTTCCGTCCCGCCAGGCGGCCGCGGCCCGCTGCAGCGCGTCGGCGCAGCGCTCGTTGCGATCGGCGAGCTCGGCCTCGTCGGCGGACATCTCGCGGCGGCCGGAGGCGACCACCCGGAAGAACGACGCCGCCCGCTCCAGCGCCACGTCGAACTCGCCCCGGTATGCCCCGGTCAGCACCGCGTCGGCGAGCGCCTGCACGGCCGCCGGGTCGGCCTCGTCGGCGACGCCGGCGACCACCTCGTCGACCGGCGCGTAGGCCCGGCCGGCCCGGTACATCCGGGCGACGGCCTCGCCCTGCCGCTCGGTCCAGGTACGCAGCAGGTAGAGCGCCCACAGGGCGCCGGGCAGCGAGTCGGGCGGCGCGTCCCGCCACAGCTCCGACAGCGTGTCCAGGCCGACGGTCTCGGCCAGCGCGACGAGCCGGGAGGTCTCCGGACCGGCGTCGCCGCGGCCGGCGTCGACCAGCGCAGCCGCGGTGGCGTATGCCAGCTCCAGCCGGTCGAGCGGGCCGACGTCGATCGTGGCGTCGGCGAACGACTCGACGTGGTTGGAGAGCAGGGGCCGCTCGCGACGGCGCTCCGGCTCGGGCACGGGGCCTCCTCCCGTCGGGATGCAGCAAACCGCGGTCTCCCGTCGGCCGCGGTCGTCTTCCATGGTAGTTCGGAACTCCGGCAGAACGACGGTTCGCGGGAGTCCTCGGGCCGGTTGGCACGTTGGGACGGGGGAGCGCGGGCGTACGGTCCGGCGCGATCGAGGAGAGCACGTGAGCGAGACCGAGCGCGACCCGGGCTGGTCCGAGCAGTACGCGGAGACCGGCGGGTGGCCGCCGCCCGCCGAGGGTCAGCGCAGGTACGGGCCCGGCACGCCTCCCGCCGACCCCTCAGCCGGCCCACCCCGGTCGGCCGAGGCCGACCTCGGCCACACCGACGGTCAAGCGGCCGGCGACGACACCACGCCGGCATCAGGCGGCCAGCCGGCCGATCAGGCCGGCCACGCCCAGCCGGGCCAGACCGCAGGCGGCTACGGCGCGCCAGGACCCTGGGACCCGCCGACCGATCAGGCCGGCCACGCCCAGCCGGGCCAGACCGCAGGCGGCTACGGCGCGCCAGGACCCTGGGACCCGCCGACCGATCAGGCCGGCCACGCCCAGCCGGGCCAGACCGCAGGCGGCTACGGCGCGCCAGGACCCTGGGACCCGCCGACCGATCAGGCCGGCCACGCCCAGCCGGGCCAGACCGCAGGCGGCTACGGCGCGCCAGGACCCTGGGACCCGCCGACCGATCAGGCCGGCTCCGCCCAGCCGGGCCAGGCCGCGGACGGCTACGGCGCGCCAGGATCGTGGGGCCGGTCCGACCCAGCCGCCGGCCAGACCGGGCCCTGGGGGCAACCGCCCGCCGGCCCGTGGGGGCAGCAGCCCGGGCAGGCCGGGTACGCCCAGCCAGGCCAGGCCGACCAGTGGGGCCGGCCGGCCGACCAGACCGGCGAGTGGCCGGGTCAGACCGCCTACGGGCAGCCGTCCGAGTCCTGGGCGCCGGGCGACTCCGCGTACGGGCGCCTGGGCCGGCAGAACCCTCCATCGCCCCCGCAGCAGCGTCCGCGCCGCCCCTGGGACGGGCGCCCGGCTCCGGCGCGCCGCCCCGGCCCGCCGGCCGGGACCCCCGTCGTCACGATCACGCTGATCGCGATCTGCGTCGTGCTCTACATCGTCCAGCAGGCCAACCCCGGGTTCACGGCGCGGTATGCGCTGATCCCGTTCGCCGTGGAGCAGGGCCAGTATGCGCGGCTGATCACCAGCGCGTTCCTGCACGCCAGCGTGTTGCACCTGGGCACGAACATGCTCACGCTCTACATCGTCGGCGCGCCGCTGGAACGGGTGCTCCGCCCGGTCCGCTACCTGATCGTCTACTTCCTGTCAGCGCTCGGCGGATCGCTGTTCTCGGTCTGGTTGAGCCCGCAGTTCTCGATCGGCGTCGGCGCGTCGGGCGCGATCTTCGGCCTGTTCGGGGCGCTGGTCGTGCTGCGCCGGCAGATCGGTGCCGAGGCCGGCGCGCTGGCCGTGCTCATCGGCCTCAACCTCGTCATCTCCTTCACGGTGCCGAACATCAGCTGGCAGGCGCACATCGGCGGGCTCATCACCGGCGCGCTGGTCGCGCTCGCGATGCAGGCCGTGGACCGGGTGACGCGCCGCCGATCGGCCACCTGAGCGGCTGCCCGGGAGGGCGTGGAAGGCTGGCAGGGTGGTGCGAGGCGACGGTGACGGCTGGACGCGCTGCGCGGCCGGCCACCGACACTGGGGCCGCTACGGCGCCGCCGGCCTCCTGCTGCGCGACCGCCGCGACGGCGTCGACCGGGTCGTCCTGCAACATCGCGCCTGGTGGAGCCACGAGGGCGGCACCTGGGGCGTCCCCGGCGGCGCCCGGGACAGCGACGAGACCGCGGTCGAGGCGGCCCTGCGGGAGAGCGCCGAGGAGGCGAACCTCCAGCCGGCGGCCGTCCGCCCGTACGGGGAGCTGGTCGACGACCACGGCGGCTGGTCGTACACGACCGTGCTGGCCGGCCCGATCGCCCCGGTGGATCCCGAGCCGACCGGCGGGGAGAGCGAGGACGTCCGCTGGGTCGAGGTCGCCGACCTGCCGGTGCTGCCGCTGCACCCGGGCTTCGCCGCCGCGTGGCCGCGCCTGCGCGACGCCCCGCCGCCGCTGTGTCTCGTGGTCGACGCGGCCAATGTGGTGGGCGCCCGCGGCCGCGGCGACGGCTGGTGGCGGGACCGGGCCGGTGCCACCGCCCGCCTGCTCGACGCGCTCGCACCGGTCCAGCGCCACGGGCTGACAGCCGCCGACCTGCCGCCGGGTGCCGACGCCGGCGGTCTCGACCTGCTACTGCCCCGGATCGTCGTCGTGGTCGAGGGCGCGGCGCGGGCCGTGCTCGACGGCGGCGCTCGGTGGCCGGTCGAGCTGGTCGCCGCGCCCGGGTCCGGCGACGACATGCTGGTCGAGGTGGCTACGGACGCGAACGGCGCCGGCGACCAGGTGGTGGTCGTGACCGCCGACCGCGGCCTGCGGGTCCGGCTGGACGAGGCTGGGGCCGGCTGGGTCGGACCGTCGTGGTTGCTGCGGCACGTGGAGCGGGCATGACCTCTGTCGCGTTGGGTGGTCGATCCATTACGTTGTGCCGCTACGAGGAGGGCCGACGGTGAGGCTGCGCGCACCGGACCACGGGCGGGCCCTGCGGGCGATGCAGGAAGCCGTGGACCGAGAGCTGGCCGCCGCCCAGACCGGCGGCGGGCGGGCCTCGTTCGGGGTGGACGCGACCCGGGTCGCCCGCGGACCGGGCGGCTTCCTCTACCGGGTCGACCCGCCGCCGGAGGCGACGCTGGTCGAGGACGCGCCGGCGTGGCTGACGGTCGGCGAGCGGGCGATCGACGGCCGGCTCGGCTCCGTCGCCGACGAGAGCTGCCTGGTCGAGGTGGCCGAGGACCTCGGGCCGCGG
This sequence comes from uncultured Actinomycetota bacterium, assembly GCA_963728945.1. Classification (GTDB taxonomy): domain Bacteria; phylum Actinomycetota; class Actinomycetes; order Mycobacteriales; family CADCTP01; genus CADCTP01. The sequence goes on from CAVSMA010000002.1 coordinate 1,413,090, forward strand.
GTGCTCGACGGCCGGCTGGTGGTGGACAACCTCGGCCCGCTGCGCGGGCTGCGGCAGCGGCTGGCCGCGCTGGCGGGTGAGCAGCCGCATCCGCCGACGTTCCGGTTCGACCAGGCCGAGCTCGTGCTCGGCACGCCCGGCGGACGGCTGAACGACGCGCTGGCCGAAGCGGCGAGCTCGGCCGAGGAATGGCGGTACGACGACCGGATCGGCGACCTGCTGCGCAGCGCGCTGCGGCAGCGCTGGGCGCAGATCCACACCCCGCCCGGTACGGACACCAACGGGCTGGTCGCGCGGCTGCTGGACCGGCTGCTGACGCTCGACGCCCGGGTCCTCTACGTGGCTCCGACCGCCGCCGTCGTGGACCGTACGGTCGGCGCGCTGTGCGACCGGCTGGCCCGCTCCGGCCGGTTGCGGTCCGGGCAGGTGCAGCGGATCGGGCCGGTGACGCCCGGCGCGGTCCGGGACCGCTGGGGACCGTTCGTGGAGCCGGCCACGATCGCCGCCGACCTGCGCGCCGGCGTGGACGCGCGGCTGGCCGACCTCGACCGGGCCGAGGGCCGGATGCGGTACGACGAGCTTGACCGGATCGCCGGGTCGGCCGAGGCGGGAGCGGCGGACCTGGACAGCGAGCTGGAGCGTACGGTCGGCGCCCGCCGCGGCCGGCGCGACCGCGGCCTCGACCCGGACACGCTGGTCGTCCGGCGGCACGAGCTGCGCAGCCGGAGCCGCGACGCCCGCCGCGACGCCGAGCGGATCGCCGCCGAGCTGGCCGCCGGCGAGCGGCCGGTGCCGGCGGTGGAGGACGTGGTCGGGCCGGGCGGGGGTCCGGCGGACAAGCGCCGGCGGATGGCGGCGGCCCGCCGCGAGCTGATCGCCGCCAGGGGCAACGTGGAGCCGGCGCTGCGGTCCCGGCTGCGCGTGGCCGCGGCGACCACCCGGGGTGCCTACCTGCGCGGGCTGCCCCGGGCGGAGGTGGACGTGCTCGTGCTGGCCGGTGCGGCGCTGCCGCCGGAGGCGTACTACCTGGCCGGGCTGTCGACCCGCAGCGTCATCTCGGTCGGCGCCTCGGACCCCGACCCGGTCCCCCGGCCGGCGCCCCGCCCCGAGCCGCACATCGAGCTCCCGCCCCGGCGCCGCTCCGGTCCCGGCCGCAACCAGGGCCCGCACCCGGTCGACCCGACCCCCTGATCGGGACGGCCAGCCAGCCGCAGCCCACCCGCACCGGCCGACCTCGCAAGCGAGGTGAGCGGGACCGCACCCGATCGCGGGCGACGCCGGCCGCAGCACCGGCCCCGCCTCGACGGTGCGGTCAGGCGGGGCCACGCGTCGGTCAGTGGGCGGTGTTCTTCGTGTGGGGCTTCTTGCCGAGCTGCTTCCACGAGTCCTCGGCGACGTCGACGCCGAAGTGCTTCGCCGCCGCCTTGATGTTGGCGAACGCCTGGTCCCGCTCGGCGTCGGAGACGTCCTTCACCTGGTCGAAGCGGGCCAGCGCGGTCTGCACGTGCCGCGCATCGGTCAGCGGCTCCTTGCGCTTGTCCGGGAACGCGTACGCACTGTCGGGCAGCTTGTTGCGGTCGTCGGCGTCGAGCGTGCCGTGGCCACCGCTCGGCGCCTTCCAGGTCGTCTTCACGTCCCAACTCCTACCCAGCTCCGCCGGACACATGTGCCGGCAGGCGGGCCCGGCCCCGGGTCACAGGTCCTCACCCGCTTCCCGGCACAACACGTCGTGCCGGTTCCCGTGATCCAGACGGCGTCCGGCAAGGCGGAGGAGTGGCCGATACCGGGGTTGTATCGGCCGCGACGACAGCGCCGCCGGTCGTCGTCTGGGCGCCGGGAAGCGGTGCGAGGACGCCTGACGCGGGGCACTAGGTTGTGCCGGTGACTGCAGAACGGGCGTACCTGCGCTTTCCGAGCATCCGCGGCGACCGGGTCGCGTTCGTCGCCGAGAACGACGTCTGGCTGACCGACGCCGCCGGCGGGCGGGCGTGGCGGCTGACCGCCGACGGCGTGCCGGTCGCCGGCACGCGGCTGTCGCCCGACGGCGACACGGTCGCGTTCGCCAGCACCCAGGACGGCGCGCCGGAGGTGCACGCGGTGCCGGTCGCGGGCGGCCCGTCCACCCGCCTGAGCTACTGGGGCGACCCGCACACCCGGGTTGCCGGGTGGCTCCCGGACGGCCGGGTGGTGGCCAGCACCTCCGCCGGCGAGCCGTTCCGCAGCCGGGTCTGGTCCTGGGCACTCCCGCTGGACGGCTCGGCGGCCCCCGAGCGGCTGCCGTACGGGCCCTGCTACGCGGTCTCCCCCGGCCCCGGCGGAGCGGTCGTGCTCGGCACCGACCAGCGGCGGGCCGGCGCGACCTGGCAGCGCTACCGCGGCGGCACGGCCGGCAAGCTGTGGATCGACCGCGACGGCAGCGGCACGTTCGAGCGGTTGCTCGGCGACAACCCGGCGCAGCTGGAGGACCCCGACTGGGTCGGCGACCGGGTCGTGTTCATCTCCGACCACGAGGGCTGGGGCAACGTCTACTCGGTCAACCCCGACGGCACCGGCCTGCGCCGGCACAGCGACCACGGCGATGCGTACGCGCGGGCGTTGCGCACCGACGGCACCCGGCTGGTGTGGCAGGTGCACGGCGACCTCTGGCTGCTCGACGGGCTCGACGAGCAGCCGCGGATGCTCGAGATCGACCTGGCCGCCCCGCGCACCGGGCGACGGCCGCGCCCGCTCGGCCCCGGCGACAAGATCGGCGACCTCGCGGCCGACCGCACCGGCCGGGCCAGCGCGGTCGAGGTGCTCGGCACCGTGCACTGGCTGACCACCCGGGACGGTCCGGCCCCGACGCTGGCCGACACCCCGGGTGTCCGGGCCCGGCTGCCCGAGGTGCTCGGCCCGGCCGCCGGCGCGGAGAACGCGGCGCCCCAGGTGGCCTGGATCACCGACGCCGACGGCGACGACGCGATCGAGGTCGCCCCGGCCGACGGCAGCGCGCCGCCGCGCCGGTTCGGCGGCGGCCAGCTCGGCCGGGTGCTGGAGCTGGCGGCGTCCCCGGACGGCAGCCGGCTGGCGGTGGCCGCGCACGACGGTCGGGTGCTGGTCGCCGACGTGGCCGCCGGCGAGGTCCGCGAAGTCGGCCGCTCCGACCACGGCGACGCGTCCGGCCTGGCCTGGTCGCCCGACTCGGCCTGGCTGGCCTGGTCGCACCCCGGCGCGGAAAACCTGCGCCAGGTCCTCGCCCGCCGGGTCGCCGACGGCGACGGGGCGGCGCCGGTGGAGATCACCCCGCTGCGGTTCCAGGACACCAGCCCGGTGTTCACCCTCGACGGGTTGCACCTGGCCTTCCTGTCCACCCGCACGCTCGACCCGGTCTACGACGACTGGGTCTTCGACCTGTCCTTCCTCGGCGGCACCCGGCCGTACGTGGTGCCGCTGGGCGCTACCACGCCGTCGCCGTTCCATCCCGAGTCGGCCGGGCGGCCGACCGCCGACGACGGCGACGGCGGGAGCGGCGGCGGAAGTGACGGCGACGCCCCGCCGCAGCCGGTGCTGGTCGACCCGGAGGCGATCGACCAGCGGGTGGTCCCGGTGCCGGTCGCGACGGCGCGGGCCAGCGGCCTGCGCGCGGTCCGCGGCGGGCTGGTCTGGCTGGAGACGCCGCAGGCCGGCCTGCTCGGCGAGGACAAGGCGACCCCGGACGGCGAGCGCACCCGGCCGAAGCTGCAGCGCTGGGACTTCACCAAGCGCCGGGCAGCCACCGTGGTCGGCGAGCTCGACAGCTTCGACGTGACCGGTGACGGCCGCCGCCTGGTGGTCCGCGACGGCGACGCGGCGCGGCTGGTGCCGTCCGACCGGCGGGTCGAGCCCGACTCGGAGGGCGACCGCGACGCGGTGATCGAGATCGACCTGCGCCGGCTGCGCGGGCAGGTCGACCCGGCCGCGATGTGGCGGCAGATGTACGACGAGGCCGGCCGGCTGATGCGGGACCACTACTGGACCCCGGACATGGCCGACGTGGACTGGCCGGCGGTGCTGGCGAAATACCGCCCGCTGGTCGACCGGATCGCCACCCGCGACGACCTGTCCGAGGTGTTCTGGGAGGTCATCGGCGAGCTCGGCAGCTCGCACGCGTACGAGATGCCGCCGTCGCCGCCGGTCGAGCCCGGCCGGACGCTGGGCCACCTCGGCGCGGACCTGGAGCGGGTCGGCGACCGGTGGCGGGTGGCCGCGGTGCTGCCCGGGGAGTCGTCGGTGCGCGGCGCCCGGGCCCCGCTGTCCGCGCCCGGCGTCGCGGTCCGGGCCGGCGACGAGATCCTCGCCGTGGACGGCCGGCCGGTCGACCCGCGGCTCGGTCCGGCCCCGCTGCTGGCCGGTGCGGCCAACGTGCCGGTCGAGCTGACCGTGCAGCCGGCCGACGGCGCGGACCTGCGCCGGGTGGTGGTGCTGCCGCTCGACGACGAGAAGGCGCTGCGCTACCAGGCCTGGGTGGCCGGCCGGCGGGCGGCGACGCACGAGCTGTCCGGCGGCCGGGTGGGCTACCTGCACATCCCGGACATGGTGGCCAACGGCTGGGCGCAGCTGCACCGCGACCTCATCCTCGAGGTTGCCCGGGAGGGCCTGGTCGTCGACGTGCGGGACAACAACGGCGGCCACACCTCCGAGCTGGTGCTGGAGAAGCTCGCCCGTACGGTCAAGGGCTGGGACAACCCGCGCGGCAACCCGGCGGTGACCTATCCGGCGAACGCGCCGCGCGGCCCGATCGTCGCGGTGACCAACCAGCACGCCGGCTCCGACGGCGACATCGTCACCGCCGGCTTCACGCTCTACGGCATCGGCCCGGTCGTCGGCACCCGCACCTGGGGTGGCGTGATCGGCATCGACGGGCGCTACTCGCTGGTCGACGGCACGACCGTGACCCAGCCGCGGTACGCGCTGTGGTTCGAGGGCGCCGGCTGGGGCATCGAGAACTACGGCGTCGATCCCGACGTCGAGGTCGACATCGCCCCGCAGGACTGGGCGGCCGACCGCGACCCGCAGCTGGAGACGGCGGTCCGGATGGTGCTCGAGGCGCTGGAGACCCGGCCGGCGGCGACCCCGCCCGACCGGTCCACCCGGCCGTCCCGGCGCCCGCCGGAGCTGCCGCCGCGCGGCTGAGCGTGGGAAGACCCGACCGGCCGGATTGGTTGCTGCGACAAAGACATCCGGACCACAGGAGCGAATGGTGCAGGTCGAGATCTGGTCGGACGTGGTGTGCCCCTGGTGCGCCATCGGCAAGCGGCGGTTCGAGACCGCGCTCGCGGACTTCGAGCACCGCGACGAGGTCGAGGTGCGCTACCGCAGCTTCGAGCTCGATCCGACCACGCCGCGCACGGTCGAGGGCAACGCCACCCAGCGGCTGGCCGACAAGTACGGCGTGCCGCTTGCCCAGGCCGAGGCCATGCAGCAGCGGGTGATCGAGCAGGCCGCCGGCGAGGGCCTCGACTTCCGGTTCGACCGGGCGCGGCCGGGCAACACCGTGGACGCGCACCGGCTGCTGCACCTGGCCGCCGACCGGGGCCGGCAGGCCGAGCTCAAGGAGCGGCTGCTGCTGGCGTACTTCACCGAGGGCGAGCCGATCGGCGACGTGGACACGCTGGTCCGGCTGGCCGGCCAGGCCGGCCTGGACGAGGCCGAGGCGCGGTCGGTGCTGGAGTCCGACAAATATCTGGCCGACGTCCGGGACGACCAGGCGACCGCGCGGGCGTTCGGCATCTCCGGGGTGCCGTTCTTCGTGCTGGACCGGAAGTTCGGGGTCTCCGGCGCGCAGCCCGCCGAGGTGCTGCTCAGCGCGCTGCGGCAGGCGTACGCGGCGGCGCACCCGCTGTCGATGGTGAACGACGGCGATAACGGGAACGCCTGTGACGACGGCAGCTGCGCCGTCTGAGAGGAGTTCCGACATGACGCGGGCCATCGACAGCCCACGCGGCTGGGTCAACGAGCACATCCAGCGGTACGTGGCGACCGGCGGCGCGGACGGGCACGAGTGGAAGCCCGGCGTGCCGACCCTGCTGCTGACCACGACGGGTAACAAGACCGGCCTGCCCCGGCGTACCGCCCTGATCTACGCCAGGGACGGCGACACCTACCTGGTCGTCGCCTCCAACGGCGGGTCGGCCGGGCACCCGGCCTGGTATCGCAACCTCGACGCGGACCCGCACGTGCACATCCAGGTCGGCGCGGAGGAGTTCGAGGCGACCGCGCGGACGGCGGCCGGCGACGAGCGGGAGCGGCTCTGGCGGCTGGCCGCTCAGGTCTGGCCGGCGTACGACGAATATCAGACGCGGACCGAGCGGGAGATCCCGGTGGTGGTCATCACCCCTGTCCGCTGACCTCTCCTTGACCGTCCCTTGGGACGGTTCAGGTAGGTTGGCGGGATGACGGCACAGGATCCGGCGCAGGTCCCGGACGCCGCCGCGCCGCCGAACACGTTCTCCTACATCGCGATCGCCTGCGGGATCCTCGCGTTCGTCATCTCCTGGCTCATCTTCGGCGTCCTCGGCATCGTGCTCGGGCTCGTCGCCCGGGGACGGCACGAGCGGCGGTGGAAAACGGCCATGATCGTCGCGGTCGTCGGGACGGTGCTCGGCTTCCTCTCCGTGGTGCTGCTCTGAGCCGGCCGCGCGACCGCGGTCAGCCCGCCCGCGCGTCGACCCGGTGGGTCGATCGCTCGTCGACCCGCTGGTTCTGGGGGCTGCGGCTGCACCTGATCTGCACCCCGGCCGGGCTGCCGATCAGCTGGGCGTTGGCCGACCCCAAGCTCGACGAACGGCAGGTGCTCATGGCGATCCTGGAGCACGACCCGACGCTGACCGCCGACCGGCCGGGGCTGGTGATCGTGGCCGACAAAGGCTACGTCTCCACCGAACTTGACGCCTTCCTCGCCGACCGCGCCGTGGCCCTGCTGCGCCCGTCCTACCGCAACCGCACCCCCCACCCAGCCGAGTACCTGCTCAAGCCGATCCGCCAGCTCATCGAGTCGGTCAACGACACCCTCAAGGGCCAACTCGACCTGGAACTCCACGGCGGCCGCAGCATCGAGGGCGTCGCCGCCCGCGTCGGCCAACGCCTGCTCGCCCTCACCGCCGCCATCTGGCACAACCGCGCCACCGGCCAACCCGTCACCCGATCCCTGATCGCCTACGACCACTGATCAAGTTCGGACTTACTCGTCTAGGTCGATTCCTCGTCGACCGGCTGGGTCGGCTGCACCAGGAAGATCCAGATGTCCCAGACGACGTGGCTCACGATCAGCGCCGGCATCGGCACCCCGAGCGCCGCCAGCGCCGACCACACCCCGCCGGCCACGCTGGCCGCCCCGACCAGTGTCGGGTTCCCGGTCGCCACGTGCGCGCCGCCGTAGATCACCGCGGCGGCGGCCGCACCCCGCGCCGGGCCGAGCCGGCGGGCGAGCTCGGCCTGCACCAGGCCGCGCCAGTACAGCTCCTCGGCCGGGCCGATGACGGTGGCCAGCCGGGCGGCGATCTCGCCCTTCGGCCGCAGCGACCGCAGCCGGTAGATGTCGCCGATGTCCTCGGCGCCCTTGGGCATGACCACCCGGGCGGCCCGGTCGCCGACCTGGAACACCCCGTACAGGCCGGCGGCGATGCCGATGCCCAGCGCGACGTCGCGCGGCCGCGGCACGATCCGGCGCAGGTCGCCCTCGGTGGCCAGGGCGAGCGCGCCGAGACCGAGGCCGGTGCGGGTCATCCGCGGCCAGAACCTCGCCCGCGGCCCCCGGAAGACCGCCGCGAAGGCGCCGTACGCGGCGGCCACCGAGGCGGCCGCGACCGCCCCGGAGGGCCGCTCAGGAAGCTTCATGCCGACGCCACCGCCAATCCGAGCACGAACAGGGCCCCGAACGCCGCGTGCAGCCGCGCGGTGTTCCGGTCGATCATCGCGATCTCCCGCTGCTGCCCGGTCGCGCCCAGCTCGGACGCCCGCAGCGCCTGCACCAGCAGCGGCATCGACAGCACGGCGAGCAGCGACAGCCGCGGCAGCAGGTTGAACGCGACCCCGAGCGCCAACGTCACGTACGCCCCGACCAGCAGCACGACGTAGATCCAGTGCGCGACCGAGCGGCCGGCGCTGATCGAGATCGTGCGGATCCCGGCCCTGGCGTCCTCGCCGATGTCCCGCCACTCGTTGCCGTGCAGGATCGCGGTCACCAGCAGCCCGATCGGCACGCTGGCCACCGCCGCCTGCGAGGACCACTGCCCGGTCACCGCGAAGTAGGCGCCGACCACCATGAGCGGGCCCATCAGCAGGAAGACCAGCGGCAGCCCGAGCGCGCGGTACTTGTACTGCAGCGGCGGGGCGGTGTAGCCCCAGCCCATCACCAGCCCGAACGCACCGATCAGCAGCAGCGGCCAGCCCCGGACGGCGACCAGCACGAGGCCGAGGACCGCGCACACCGCGAACGCCGCGTACGCCAGCCGGAACGCGTCCCGCTCCGTCACCCGGCCGGTCACCAGCGCCTGCGATGCCCGCGGCGAGGTGATCGAGTCGATCCCCTTGCGGACGTCGTACACCTCGTTGATCACGTTGGTGCCCACCTGCAGCAGCACCGCGGCGACCAGGGCCAGCGCGAACAGCCCCCAGTTCATCAGCCCGTCGAGCAGCGCCAGCGCGCCGGCCGCGCACACCGGCACGATCGAGGCGGTCAGCGCGAACGGCCGGGTGATCTCGACCAGGTTGCGCAGCCGGCGCCCGGCCGAGACCTCCTCGCGGGACCGGGCCGCGGTCGACGGCAGCGCGCCCACCGCGCCGGCCCGGCCCGAGCCGTACGTGATCGCGGCGTCGAGGACGTAGCCGACCTGGTCCTCCTCCTGCAGCACCGGCTGCAGCACCGGGACCGTCATGCCCGCGTCGGCGTACTCCGCCGCGCGCGCGGCGACCTCGTCCGGGGTGCCGCAGAGGATGAACGCGTCGACCAACTCGTCCGGGATCAGCCCGGCCGCCCGGTGGTAGTCCCCCTCCCGCCAGGCCGCGAACACCCGGCCCTTGAGCTCGGGGTCGAGCCCGACCCGGCGCATCGCGGTGTCCGACTGCACGGCGAGCATGTAGATCGTGAACGGCTCCCGCTTGGCCCGGTCCAGCGCGGCCCGCCGGGACGAGTCGACCAGCGAGAGCAGGTAGCCGCCGATCTCGATCTCGTCCGGGTCGCGCCCGGCCGCCCGGGCCGCGGCCGCGATCCGGTCCTTCGCGATCCGGATCGCCGGGATCGACTCGGCCGGGCGGGCCAGGTAGCCGTCGGCGGCCTCGCCGGCCAGCTCGTGGAACGCCTTCCGGTAGCCGGCCACCCACAGCGGCACCCGGTGCACCGGCGGGAACATCGGCTCCAGGTCGGGCAGCCCGGTCCGGGGCAACCGCTCGCCCCGCCACAGCGCGCGCAGGTCGTGCAGCTGGGTTCGCACCGCCTCGATCGCCACGTCCGGGTCGTACGGGATCTGCATCTGGGCCAGCCGCAGCGGCAGCGCCGAGCCGAGCGCGACGGTGATCCGGCCCGGGGCGAGGTCGTCGAGCGCGCTCACCGTCATCGCGGTCAGCGCCGTCGGCCGCGCGTACGTCGACAGCGCGCCGAGCGCGACGCCGAGGTCGGGCACCGCCGCGGCGACGGCGGTCGCGTAGGTCACCGCGTCGCGCTCGAAGTAGCTCTCGTGGAACCACACCGACTCGCAGCCGGCCGCCCGGGCGCGCTCGGCGTAGCCGACGGCGTCCCGGACGTCACCGCGGGAGGCGAGCCCGAGGCCCACCGCGCGTACCAAGGTCACGGGACCATCGTGCCTGGCCGCGGACCACCGCGCCGCGCGGGGCCTCAGCTCTCCTCGGTGACGACCGTCTCGCCGTGCTGCAGCCGGGAGTGCCGGCGCCCGTACAGGAAGTAGATCACCAGGCCCACCAGCAGCCAGACGATGAACCGCAGCCACGTCTGGATGGTCAGCTGCTTCATCAGGTAGAAGCAGAGCAGCGCGCCGATGATCGGCACCACCGGCACGCCGGGCACCCGGAAGCCGCGCTCCAGGTCGGGCCTGGTCCGGCGCAGCACGATCACGCCGATGTTGACGATGACGAACGCGAACAGCGTGCCGATGTTGACCAGCTCGAAGATGATCTCCAGCGGCACGGTGGCGGCGAGCACCGCGATGAGGATGCCGAAGATCGCGGTCGCCATGGCCGGCGTCTGCCGCCGGGACACCCGGCTGAAGGCCTGGGGGACGAGCCCGTCCCTGGACATCGAGTACATGATCCGGGTCTGGCCGTAGAGGATCGTCAGCACGACGCTGGTGATCGCGATCAGCGCGCCGACCGAGATGAGGCCGGAGCCCCAGGACGTGCCGACCCCGTCGGAGAGCACGGTCGCCAGCGGCGCCTCGGCGCCGTTCAGCTTCTGCCAGGGGTACGCACCGAGCGCGGCGACCGCGACCACGCAGTAGAGCACGGTCGCGATGACCAGCGAGCCGATGATCGCCAGCGGCAGGTCCCGCGCCGGGCGCTTCACCTCCTCACCGGACGTGGACACCGCGTCGAAGCCGATGTAGGCGAAGAAGATCACGGCCGCGGCGGTGGTCACCCCGCTGAAGCCGTTGGGCGTGAACGGGGTGAGGTTGTCGGCGTTGAACGCGGTGAACGCCAGCCCGATGAACAGCAGCAGCACGACGATCTTCAGCACCACCATGACGCTGTTGGCCCTGGTGCTCTCCCGCACGCCGAGGATCAACACGCCGGTGATCGCGAGGACGAGGAACGCGGCCGGGATGTTGACGATCCCGCCCTCACCCGGTGGCTGGCTGAGCGCGTCCGGCAGCTGCCAGCCGAACAGCGTGTCCAGCAGCGAGTTGAGGTACTGCCCCCAGCCGACCGCGACCGCGGCGACCGACACGCCGTACTCGAGGATGAGGTCCCAGCCGATGATCCAGGCCAGCAGCTCACCGAGGGTGGCGTAGGCGTAGGTGTACGCGCTGCCGGAGACCGGGATCGAGGAGGCAAGCTCCGAGTAGGACAAGGCGGAGAAGGCGCAGGTCACGGCCGCCAGCACGAACGACAGCACGATCGCCGGGCCGGAGTCGCCGATCGCCTCGCCCAGGATGACGAAGATGCCGGTGCCGATGACCGCGCCGAGCCCCAGCGCGGTGAGGTCGAACAGCCCGATCGCCCGCCGGAGCCGCCCCTCGCGCCGGACGTGTTCGAGGTGGGCGTCGGCCGACTTGACGGCGAACAGCCCACCGAACCGTGCGCTGTCGACAGCCATGCGCACCTCCCGAACCGGCCAAGAACCTCTCAACGGGCCGGATACCCGGCGTGGGACCGGTCAACCGGGCGCAAGTTTCGCGGTGCCGCCGAGGTCGGCTCGGCCGGCGAGCGGGCAGGATGCAGGCATGGCGCGTCCCGCGATCGATCCCGTCGTCTGGCAGCCCCCCGCCGCGCCCACCCGCGCATGGCAGCCCCGAAGCGACCAGGAGGTGCCGCCGCTGACCGTGCTCGACGTGGTCGGGCGCGGGCCGGAGGACGTGCTGTTCGACGACGCGGGCCGGGTGCTGTGCGGGGTCGAGGACGGGCGGGTGCTGCGGCTGACCCCGGACGGGCGGCACGTCGAGGTGCTCGCCGACACCGGCGGCCGGCCGCTCGGGCTGGAGTGGCTGCCCGACGGCGGCCTGCTGGTCTGCGACGCCCGCCGCGGGCTGCTCCGGGTGACGGTCGAGTCCGGCCTGGTGGAGACGCTCGTCGACGGGCTGGCGTTCTGCAACAACGCGGCGGTCGCCCCGGACGGCACGATCTACTTCAGCGACTCGACCAGCCGGATCGGGATCGACCACTGGAAGGGCGAGCTGCTGCAGCACTCCGGGACGGGACGCCTGCTGCGCCGCGGCCTCGGCGCGGAGACGACCACGCTGCTGGAGGGGTTGCAGTTCGCGAACGGGGTCGCGCTCGCCCCGGACGGATCGTTCGTCGTGGTCGCCGAGACCGCGGCCTACCGGCTGCGGCGATGGTCGGTCGCCGACGGCACCGAGTCGGTGTTCGCGGACAACCTGCCCGGCTTCCCGGACAACGTGTCCACCGGGTCCGACGGGCTGATCTGGGTCGCGATCGGCAGCCCGCGCGACCGCACGCTCGACTGGCTGCTGCCGCGCCGGCCCGCGCTGCGCAAGACGGTCTGGGCGCTGCCGGACCGGTTCCAACCGCAGCCGGCACACACGCTCTGGGTCCAGGCGTACGCCCCGGACGGCACTCTGGTGCACGACCTGCAGGCACCGGGCGAGCGGTTCGGCTTCGTCACCGGCGTGCGGGAGCGGGCCGGCACCGTGGCGCTCGGCTCGCTGACCGGGCGCTACCTCGCCCTGTTCTCCCTGTCCGGCCCCGCTCCCACCGGGTAGCGCAGGTGCGCGTCGGCGAGCTTCGCCCGCGCGGCCGTGGCGAGATCGACGTCGAGGACGTCGGCGAGCAGCACCAGGTAGAGCAGCACGTCGGACATCTCCTCGCCGAGGCGGCGGTGCAGCGCCTCGTCCCGGGCCAGTTCGGTGACCCGGTCGGCCGGCAGCCACTGCAGCAGCTCGGCCAGCTCCCCCACCTCGCCGACCAGGGCCAGCAGCACCGACTTGGGATCGTGGAACGAGCCCCACCCGCGCTCGTCGGTGAACGTCCGCAGCCCCTGCCGCAACTCGCCGAGCTCACTCATCCGGTCCACCCTCCGTGCCACGCCGTCGTCGATCAACCTACGGCGATGGGCGGTGTCGCATCGCGGCGCGGCCGGCTCCCGTTCCGGGAGAGCCGTTGTCCACAGGCTCGAAGTCGTCGGTCGGATCGCGTCCGCGCGACCTTAACCTCGCCGCAGGCTTGATCCGGACGAGGAGGACGCGATGGCGATGCGGACGTTCCCGGCGCTCGGCTTCGACCCGGCGCCGGGCTCGCCCTCGGCGGTGCTGGCGCAGGCCCGGGACGCCGACCGGGCCGCTCGCGCGCTGGCGGGTGCGGCGGTCGCGGCGGGCCGGCTCGACGCGCGCTGGCGGGGTGCGGCCGCCGAGGCCTATCGGGACCACACCCGCGAGCTCCCGGGCGATCTCGGCCGGGCGGCGGCCGCGCACGGCGCCCTGGCGCGGGAGCTCGCGCGCTACGCCGACGACCTGGCCGCGCGCCAGCTGCGGGCCGCCGACCTGGAGGACCGGGCGGCGGCGCTGCGGGCCCGGGCCGGTGGGATCGGCGTGTCCCGCCAGGCCGCGCTGGTCGGCGCCGGCGTCGGCGATTCCGGCTCGCCGGTGGTCCGCTCGACCGCCGGGTGGGCGGCGTCCGGACCGGGCCGCGCCGGCGCCGGGTGGGCGGCGTCCGGACCGGGCCGCGCCGGCGCCGGCTGGGCGCCCGCGGACGACGGTGGCGATGCGGCTGCCGCGGCCGCGCGCGCGGTGGCTGCCGAGCTCGACGCGGTGATCACGGAAGCTCGCCGCCTGCTCCGCGACCACCGCACCCACGCCGCCGGCGTCGCGGCCCGCATCCGTGCCGCCGCGGCCGACCCGCCCTACCGGGAGCCGGGCCTGCTGGAGCGCCTCCGCAACCGGGCACGCGACTGGATCGCCGCCCACGCCGAGGTGCTCACGCAGATCGCCCGCGGTCTCCGGCTGGCGTCGATGGTGCTCGGCACGGCCAGCCTGGTGCCCGGCTTCCAGTTCCTCGCCCCGGCCGCGATCGCCCTCGGCACCGGGGCCGTCGCCATCGACGCGGGCATCGCCTGGGCCACCGGGCGCGGTTCCTGGTCCGGCGTGGTCGGCGACGCCACCCTGACCGTGCTGCCCACCGGCCCGGTCGCCCGGACGGTGCGGGCGGTTCCCGGCGTCGCCCGCGGGCTCAAGACGGTCAACCAGGCGATCCCGGCAGCGTTCCGCGGTCGCGTCTTCCGCGCGGTCGGCAACCTGCCCGAAGGCGTCACCGCCGACCAGCTGGCCGCCGCGGCCGCCCGGATCCGTTCGACATCCCGGGGCCTGACCGCCGACGTGGTCGTCCAGGGCAGCCGCGCGGGCCACTCGGCCCGGGCCGGGTCCGACATCGACTTCGGCCTGCGGGTGCCGCCGGACCAGTACGACCGGTTGATCGACGACTTCTTCGGCGACAAGACCACCGAGGCGCGCACCAACGCGGTCGCCCGCGGCCGGATCTTCTCCCGGCACGCCGGGCTGAAGGAGCTGCGCGCGGCGCTGGAGACCGACCTCGGCCGGAAGGTCGACCTCGCCGTCATCAAACGCGGCGGCATGTTCGACAACGAGCCCTGGCTGCGCGTCCCATGACCGCCGCCTACCGGTGGTGCGTGCTCTACGTCGACACGCCCGACCCGGCCACGCTCGTCCCGGTCGTCGCCGACCTGCTCGGGCCGGCCGACCACCTCGACGTCTTCCGGGTTCCCGGCTTCACCGTCGACGTGCGTCGCAACCCAGACCGCACCCGCGGTCCGCACCACCTCGACTGGCCCTCCACAGTGGACATTGACGCGACCGGCGACGTCCCGGACGACTCGGTCGTCTCGTTCGTCACCGGGCTCATCGACCACCTCCACACCGCCGGCCTCCGGGTGGCCGCCGACTGCGACTTCACCACCGCCCTCCCCGCCCCCGACACCCGCCCATGACGGACGCGGCTGCCGTGCGAGCTCGACCGGAGGCTCACGCGACCATGCGGCGGCGCGGTGTCCCCGCCTCCACGCGCGTCCGGGAGTGGATCGAGCCCCGGCTCACCGCGCTGGAGGACGACCGGCCGAGCTTCCGACCGGCGCACTGCCGGCGCTCGCGGCACCGCGCCCGGCGGGCCCGGCCCGACCCCGGCAGGTCAGCGTTCGGCGACGCGGCCGAGCGGGGGCTTGAGGTCGACGACCGGAGTTCCGTCGAGCGCTTCGAGACCCCGGACCCGCAGCCGGGTGCCGTCCACGTCCAGGACGGTGACCCGGTGCAGGCCGATCGGGTTCGGCCGGTCCGGCGAGCGGGTGCTGAAGACGCCGGTCTCCGGCCGATCCGGATTCCCGCGTGGCCGCACCTCCTGCACGTCCCGCTCGGCCCGGTCCAGCCAGGTCAGCACGAGCAGCTCGGACCCCGCGGCGATGTCCCGCCCCGCCGTCGCATACTCGGGCTCCAGCGTGATCGTGCAGTCCGGCGCGCCCTCGTCGCCCTGGTTCGGCGCGTCCGACCGGTTCCGCAGCGTCGACTCGACCCGGCCCACCGGCCACAGCACGTACTCAGCCACGCCCGGACCCTAGCGTCCCGGCGACTCGAGTTCGGCGAGCCGCCCGGCCAGGAACTGCCGCTCGACCGCGTTCCCGGTCAGCAGGATCGCCTCCTCGTACTCCTGCTGCGCCTCCGCCACCCGCCCCAGCTCGGCCAGGAACGCCGCCCGCGCGGCCGGCAGGTAGCCATACCCGGCGAGCTGCGGCTCGGCCGACAGCGGTTGGAGCGCCGCCAGCCCCGCCTCCGGCCCGCGCGCGAACCCGAGCGCCGCCGCCCGGTTGAGCGCGACCACCGGCGACGGCCACACCTCGGCCAGCGTGTCGTAGAGATCGACCACCCGGCCCCAGTCGGTGTCCGGCCAGCTGCCGGCCTGGGCGTGCACGGCCGCGATCGCCGCCTGCAGCGTGTGCCGGCTGCGCGGCCGGCGCCGCAACGCCTCCTCGACCAGGTCGATCCCCTCCGCGATCTGCATCGCGTCCCAGCGCGAGCGGTCCTGCTCGGGGAGCAGCAGCAGCCGCCCGTCCGGTCCGACCCTCGTCTCCCGACGCGCATCGGTCAGCAGGATCAGCGCCAGCACCGCCGCCACGTCCGCGTCGCCCGGCAACAGCGTCCGCAGCATCCGGGCCAGGTCGAGCGCCCGCTCGACCAGGTCGCGCCGGATCAGGTCGGCACCGGCCGGAGCGGTGTGACCGGTCGTAAACAGCAGATGCACCACGGCCAGAACGGCCTCGGTGCGCTCCGGGAGGTCCGCCACCGACGGCATCCGGTACGGGATACGAGCGGTGGCGATCTTCTTCTTCGCTCGCGTGATCCGCGCGGCCATCGTCGGCTCGGTGACCAGGAACGCCCGGGCCACTTCAGCCGTGCTCAGCCCGCACAGCAACCGCAATGTCAGCGCCACCTGCGCCTCCGTCGCCAGCGACGGGTGGCAGCAGGTGAAGACCAGCCGCAGCCGGTCGTCCGGAAATGGACCGCCCGCCGCCGGCTCGTCGTCGACGAGCAGCGGCAGCGCCCGGCGCAGCGTCACCTCCCGCCGGAGCAGGTCGAGAGCCCGGCGCCGGGCGACGGTGGTCAGCCAGGCGCCGGGCTTCGCCGGCACGCCGCGCTCCGCCCAGGTCGCGAGGGCCCGGGCGTACGCGTCCTGCACGCACTCCTCGGCGAGGTCGATGTCGCGGGTGACGCGCACCGTCGCGGCGAGCACGAACGCCCACTCGCGACGGTGCGCCTCGGCCACCGCGGCGGCCACGCCGGGACCGTCCACAGGACGGGTCTACTCGAAGACCATCACCGGCCGCACCTCGACGCCCCCGAACGGCGCCGGCACCTTCTTGGCCAGCGCGATCGCCTCGTCGAGGTCGGCGGCCTCGATGAGGTAGAACCCGCCGAGCGCCTCCTTGGTCTCCACGAACGGCCCGTCGGTGACCGCGAACCCGCCCGAGCCGTCCTTGTGGATGGTCGTCGCCGTCGACGTGGGCTGCAGCGCCTGCCCGCCGCGCAGCTTCTCCCCCGCGTCGACCGCGAACTGGTTGTGGGCCTTCATGCCCTCCTCGATGACCGCCGGGTCACCCTCGCTCCAGCCCTTCTCGTCCTCGTAGATGAGCACCACGTACTGCGCCATGGGTGTCCTCCTGCTCGCGGATCCGCTGGTCGGATCTCGACGCCCCTCCCGACGAACGACCTGCGCCGGGATCGACAGCCGTCACGAATTTTCTTCCCTCCAGCCGCCCCGCCGCCGGGCAATGGCGGATACCACCGGGACGCGGGAGCCGGAGTCCTGCCGGTCGAAGACCGCGAACGCGTCCTCGATCCTCACAGCGGGCGGTACATGATCAGCAGCGGGACCGGTCCCCGGCTGGGATGGTCGAACGCCGCCGGCACCGTGCCGACGACGGTGAACCCGAGCGAGCTCCACAGCCGGACCGCGCCGGCGTTGCTGGCCACGACCGCGTTGAACTGCATCGCCCGGTAGCCGTCGGCGCGCGCCTCGGCCAGCACGTGCTCGCCCAGCGCGCGACCGATTCCGCGCCCGCCGTGCGCGGGATCGACCATGAAGCTCGCGTTCGCGACGTGCGCGCCCGGGCCGGCCTGGTTGGGCTGGGTCTTGGCGGTGCCGACCACGGTGCCGCCGACCGACGCGACCACGGTCCGGCCGGGCGACGGGAACCAGGCCGCGCGGGCGTCGTGCTCGTTCATGTCCCGCGGCCAGGTGTAGGTCTCCCCCGCCGCGACGATCTGCCGGAAGAACGGCCAGATCGCGGCCCAGTCCTCGGGCCGCGCGTCCCGGATGACCAGCTCGCCGCCGGCCGCGGCCGCCGGTGCCGGCTCGTCCCGCTCGAACAGGGTGATCTGCAGCTCGGCCGGCGCCTCCAGCCGCGCGTTCACCGACCCGAACGGCGTCGGCCGCGGCGCCGCGACCTCGGTCGCCCCCGCGGCCAGCAGCGCACGGGTCACCCCGGCCACGTCGTCCACCTCGAACGCCAACCGGATCCGCGGCGCGACCTCCCGCCCTACCTCAACCTCGTCGATGTACGCCCGCTGCGCCGGGTTCGCGATCTCGAGCGTCGCCCGCCCCGCGTCCAGGATGGTCACCTCGGCCCCACCAGGCCCGGCGAACGCGGCCTGCTCCCGCATCCCCAACGCGTCCCGGTAGAACCCCACCGCGACCTCGTACTCCTCCGTCGCCACCACCACCCGCAACCCCCGCACGCTCACTGATCCACCCCGAACGGGTTGATGAGCCGCACGCCGGTCCGTACGACGTCGGCAGAGTTGCGGGTGACAAACGTCCACCCGTGCACGAGCGCCGTGGCAGCCATCAGACCATTCGTCACGGGCAGCGGATCTCCCGCGTTCAATCGACCCCAGACTTCGGCGATCGCCGCGGTCACCGGCACGACACGATCGCCGTACAGCTCCTGCAGATCGATGAGCCACTTCTCGAAGCCGCCGGCCCGGCCGGGATCCCGACGAGCCAGGCGTTCGATGCCATGCCGGATTTCGCCGACCACCATCACGCTGAGATACAGCTGGTCGGCACGCACCGAGTCGAACCACTGCATGACGCCCGGATCGGGCCGCTGACGACGGACCTCCGACACGACGTTGGTGTCCAGCAGGTAGCTCACTCCAGCTCCACCACCGGAGCCGGCACCCGCGAACGCTCCAGCTCCAACTCGTCGAAGTCAGGCGCCGAGCGCAGGAAAGCCTTGAAGTCCTGCGTCCCGCCCTTCAGCCGCCGGTACTCGCGGATATCGAGCACTACGGCGACCTCGTCCCCATGCTTGGTGACGAACTGTGGCCCCTCGGACGTCGCGGATCGGACCACCTCGCTGAACCGTTGCTTCGCCTCCTGCAACTGCCAACGGTCGTTCACGGCGCACCTCCGTCTGGACAGTCTAGATTTACGCCATAGTCCAGATGCTACGTTGCGGGAACAGCTGCTTACGCCATCGACATGAGCCGCTGATGGACGGGTGCATAGCGCCCACCGGCCCGTCTCGCCGTCATCAGCTGCAACCGGAGGTGGAACCGCAGCCTTCGCAGACGTAGCAGGAGCCGGCGGGGCGCATCTTGGTGCCGCAGGTGAAGCAGAGCGGAGCGTCGGCGACGGTGCCCTGCTGGAGCTCGAGGATCTCGGTCGAGGAGTGGGCCTCGATCGGGGCCGGTGCGGCGCCCGGGATCGGCTTGTGCTCGACCGGGGCGGTCGTGCGCATCTCCTCGACCGACGTCTCCGGACCGTCCACCCCGTACGAGTCGCTGACCGTGGCGGCGCGCTCGGCGGCGGTGAAGATGCCGAGCTCGGCGCGGGTCTCGTACGGCAGGTAGTCCAGCGCGAGCCGGCGGAACAGGTAGTCCAGCACCGAGGACGCGATCCGGATGTCCGGGTCGTCGGTCATCCCGGCCGGCTCGAAGCGCATGTTGACGAACTTCGAGACGTAGGTCTCCAGCGGCACGCCGTACTGCAGCGCGATCGAGATGGCGATGGAGAACGCGTCCATCACGCCGGCCAGCGTCGAGCCCTGCTTCGACATCTTGACGAACAGCTCCCCGATGCCGTCGTCCGGGTAGGACGAGGAGGTCGCGTAGCCCTCCGCGCCCGCCACCGAGAACGACACCGTCTGGGACGGGCGCTTCTTCGGCAGCCGTTTGCGGGTCGGCCGGTATTCGACCACCGGCGCCGGAGTGTCCGAAGTGGACGACGAGCTGGCCCCGGTGGACAGCGGCTGGCCGACCTTGCAGTTGTCGCGGTAAATCGCCAGCGCCTTGAGGCCGAGCTCCCAGCCGGACCGGTAGATCTCCTCGATGTCCTCGACGGTCGCCGACTCCGGCATGTTCACCGTCTTGGAGATCGCGCCGGACAGGAACGGCTGCACCGCCGCCATCATCCGCACGTGCCCCATCGGCGCGATCGAGCGGGTGCCCATCGCGCAGTCGAAGACCTCGTAGTGCTCGGGCCGCAGCCCTGGCGCGTCGACCACGTGACCGTTGGCGGAGATGTATTCCACGATGGCCTCGACCTGCTCCTCCTGGTAGCCCAGGGAACGCAGTGCCCGCGGCACCGTCTGGTTGACGATCTGCATGGACCCGCCGCCGACCAGCTTCTTGAACTTCACCAGCGAGAAGTCCGGCTCGATGCCGGTGGTGTCGCAGTCCATCATGAAGCCGATCGTGCCGGTGGGCGCGAGCAGCGAGGCCTGCGCGTTGCGCCAGCCGTTGACCGCGCCGATCTCGTTGCCACGCTGCCACTCAGCCGCGGCCAGGGCCAGGACCGCGGCGTCGTCGGCGCCGACCGAGCGGACCGCGTCGTTGGCCGCGGCGTGCTTGCGCATCACCCGCTGGTGCGCGGTGGCGTTGCGGGCGTAGCCCTCGTACGGGCCGACGACGCCGGCGAGCTCGGCCGAGCGACGGTAGGCCGTGCCGGTCATCAGCGAGGTGATCGCCGCGGCGAGGGTCCGCCCGCCCTCGGAGTCGTACGCGTGCCCGGTCGCCATCAGCAGCGCGCCCAGGTTGGCGTAGCCGATGCCGAGCTGCCGGTAGGCGCGGGTGGTCTCGGTGATCGCCTCGGTCGGGAAGTCCGCGAACGAGATCGAGATGTCCATCGCGGTGATGACCAGCTCGACCGCCTTGGCGAAGGTCGCCCCGTCGAACGTGCCGTCGTCGCGGAGGAACTTCAGCAGGTTGAGCGAAGCCAGGTTGCAGGACGAGTTGTCCAGCGACATGTACTCGGAGCAGGGGTTGCTGGCGGTGATCCGGCCGGTCTCCGGGTTGGTGTGCCAGTCGTTGATCGTGTCGTCGTACTGGATGCCGGGATCGGCGCACTCCCACGCCGCCTTGGCCATGCTGCGGAACAGCGACCGCGCGTCGACGGTCTCGATGACCTCGCCGGTGAGCCTGGCCCGCAGCCCGAACTCGCGCCCCTCGTCGACCGCGCGCATGAACTCGTCGGTGACCCGGACCGAGTTGTTGGCGTTCTGGTATTGGACGCTCGTGATGTCCTTGCCGCCGAGGTCCATGTCGAAGCCGGCGTCACGCAGGACGCGGATCTTCTCCTCTTCGCGCCGCTTGGTCTCGATGAACTCCTCGACGTCGGGGTGGTCGACGTCGAGCACGACCATCTTGGCCGCCCGCCGGGTCGCACCGCCGGACTTGATCGTCCCGGCGCTGGCGTCCGCGCCGCGCATGAAGCTGACCGGCCCGGATGCGGTGCCGCCGGAGGACAGCAGCTCCTTGGACGACCGGATCCGGGACAGGTTGAGGCCGGCGCCGGAGCCGCCCTTGAAGATCAGCCCCTCCTCCCGATACCAGTTCAGGATCGAGTCCATCGTGTCGTCGACGGACAGGATGAAACAGGCCGAGACCTGCTGGGGTGCCGAGGTGCCCACGTTGAACCAGACCGGCGAGTTGAAGCTGAACACCTGGTGCACGAGCATCC
This sequence comes from uncultured Actinomycetota bacterium, assembly GCA_963728945.1. Lineage (GTDB taxonomy): Bacteria > Actinomycetota > Actinomycetes > Mycobacteriales > CADCTP01 > CADCTP01. The sequence continues at coordinate 1,434,255 of CAVSMA010000002.1, forward strand.
AGGTCAGCTCGTGGTCGAAGACCTCGGCGTCCTCCGGGGTGGCGAAGTAGCCGTGCTCCTCGCCGGCCGTTCGGTATTTCCGCACCACGCGGTCGACGAGCTGACGGAGGCTGGATTCGCGCGTGTCGCTGCCGACGGCGCCGCGGAAGTATTTCGAGGCGACGATGTTCGTCGCGTTCACCGACCAGAAGTCCGGGAACTCCACGCCGCGCTGCTCGAAGTTGATCGAGCCGTCGCGCCAGTTGGTCATCACGACGTCCCGGCGCTGCCAGGTGATCTCGTCGTACGGATGCACGCCGGCGGTGGTGTAGACCCGCTCGACGTGCAGCCCACCCCGGCGCTCCTCGCGCTGGGTGCCGACGGTCTCCGTCATGACTTGGTCCCCTTCGTCGGTGTCCCGCGGCGCCCCCGTGACGTCCGCGGTCGTGGTCTTCGTCGTGGTGGCGACCCGGTCCCGGCGCCGGCTCATCGGGCCGGTTCCAGGTCGCGCGGCGCGTCCTCGTGGGTCGCTTGGTGCGGGTGGTCGGTCAGGTCGTCGGTCTGCGCCCGCAGGGCACGGATCTCGGCCTCGAAGTCCTCGATGCTCGTGAACGCGCGATAGACGCTGGCGAAGCGCAGGTAGGCCACCTCGTCCAGCTCGCGCAGCGGGCCCAGGATCGCGAGTCCCACCTCGTTGCTCGGGATCTCGGCGCACCCGGTGGCCCGGACCGCCTCCTCGACCCGCTGGGCGAGCAGCGCGAGCTCGTCGTCGCCGACCGGCCGGCCCTGGCAGGCACGACGGACGCCGGTGATGACCTTGTCGCGGCTGAACGGTTCGGTGACGCCGCTGCGCTTGATCACCGCGAGGGTGGCTTCCTCGACGGTCGTGAAACGCCGGCCGCACGCCTGGCAGGACCGCCGGCGCCGGATCACCTGGCCCTCGTCGACCTCACGCGAATCGACCACGCGCGAGTCGGCGTGCCGGCAGTACGGACAGCGCACTGTTCTGCTCCTCCCCCCGCCCGTCCTGTGGACGGAGTTGGGGATCTTCTGTGGACCATCTGTGGACCGCAGACCCCAACCTGTGGACGACTTACACCAGTGTAAGTACTAGATGTAGTGGAAGAAAGTAGGCCGAGACCCCGGCCGGTGCAAGCACCGCGCGGCGTGTCCGACGGCGAAAGCCGGGCGTGTCATGGGCCGGCCGCCATCCCTGATACCACCCCTCACCCACCGCCTCGGCCGCGCACATAGCGGACATACCCCGTCACCGACCCGCCAGGCGGCGACCGGCCGCAGTGGGAGCACCGGCCGAGGGAGCACCGGCCGAGGGAGCACCGGCCGAGGGAGCACCGGCCGAGGGAGCACCGACCCGTCAGGTGGCGACCGGCCGCGGTGAGCTCCAGCGGAGTGAGCACTGGCCGAGTGATCACCGCTCGTTCGGACCGGTGGCGGCGATCAAGTGGCGCCGCGACACGTGCGGTCGGGACCGGGTGGGGTGGCTCCCGCCGGGCGCAACCCCTTGGGAGGCGGCTGGCGGCGCGACGAGCGGCAGCGGGGGCTCAACGCTGCGGCGACCTGCGCCCTGCGGTGTGGCGACGCCGGCCACTACCTGCGGCCCAGCAGTCCCGGGCGAGGGAGCCGTTTAGGGACCGCGGAAGGTGAGGTGGTGGGCTTCCAGCGCGCTTCGGAGGGTGCGGATCGCCTGGGGACCGACGCCGTGGAGGCGGAGGAGGTCCTTCTCGGTGACGTCGGCGAACTGCTCGAGGCGGGTGTAGCCGGCCTGGGCCAACGCGCGCTCGGCAGGGCCGCCGAGCCCGCGGGGCAGGTTGGTCATCAGGGCGCCCGCAGCAGCAGCGTCTGGCCGGCGTGCACGTCAGGCGTCGGCAGGTCGTTGAGCCGCTGGATGCCGGCGACGACTGGACGAGGATCGCGGTCGGGGGCGACCCGCTCGGCGATGCTCCACAGCGTCTCCCCCGGCGCGACCACGACCTGGGCCGGCGCCGATGCCGGCACCGGCGCGGTCTCCCGCAGCGAGCCGGCCCGGGACACCACCCCGACCAGCGTGAGCGCCGCGATGAGCACCGTCGCCGCGGCGGTGACCAGGCGACCCCGCCGGGTCAGCCGCAGGTGTCCGGGCGCGGGGCGCACCACCCGTGCGCCCACCGGCCGCGTGCGCTCCGACAGCAGTTCGACGCGGGCCGCCCCTGCGGGGTGCAGGTACGCCAGGTCGTCGGGGGTGAGCTCGACGACCCCCCGGGCGTGGACCCCGGCCTGTCCAGGCGCCGAGCGCCGGCCGGGCAACACGGCGCCGCTTCCACCGGGACCACGGAAGACGGGATCGGCCGGGAGGTGCTGCCGGCCCTCCGCCGCGGCGCCGCGGGAGGTGGGATCGGCCGGGCGGTGCTCCCGGCCGATCCCCGGCTCTACCGGCGGGGCCGGCACGACCACCGAGCTGGGAACAGGAGCCGGCGGCCGGCCCGGCCGGGCCGGCTCGACGAGCGCGACCACCCCGGCGGGCGTGCGGTCGACGACCACCCGCAGGCGGCGCGACCCAGCCCGGCGGGCGAGCACCGGCGGCAGCTCCGGAGCGACGGTCATCGCAAGCCTCCCTGACCACCTCATCGAACACAGGTTCGATCGAACCTCTGTGCGACTTTGTACACCGGGCCTCCGACAGAATCGACGAGTTACCGGCGTGTCGTTCGAACAGATGTTTGAGAACTGTCGGTCCCGGTCGCTAACTTGTCGATCACGGACGGAGACGGGGCCACGAGCAACGGACCGGCGCAGATCGGCGGCACGCGGTGCGGCGACAAGGAGAGGTCATGGCGGCAGGGTCGGGCGGCAGGAGACGTGCGGGCGAGAGCGCGCGCGCGGCGGTCGGCGGGCAGGCGCCCCCGGGCGCGGCAGAGCCGGCGGTGGTGCGTGACTTCCCTGACGGTGCGGTCGACGCGGCCGGTCTGACCCAGCGGCAGCGCCGCATCCTGGAGGTCATCCGGGAAGCGGTCGACCGGCAGGGTTATCCGCCGAGCGTCCGGGAGATCGGTCAGGCTGTCGGCCTCACCTCGACCTCGAGCGTGGCGCACCAGCTGGGCACGCTGGAGCGCAAGGGCTACATCCGCCGCGACCCCAACCGGCCGCGAGCGGTCGACGTACGGCCCCCGGAGTCGACGGCGCCGGCCCGGGTGCCGGAGCCGGACGACGAGTCGGAGCGGTTCGCCCATCCCGCCCCGACGTACGTGCCGGTCGTCGGCCGGATCGCCGCGGGTGGTCCGGTGCTGGCCGAGCAGTACGTGGAGGACGTGTTCCCGCTGCCGCGCGAGCTGGTCGGCGAGGGGACGCTGTTCCTGCTGCGGGTGACCGGCGACTCGATGATCGACGCCGCGATCGCGGACGGCGACTGGGTCGTGGTGCGGCAGCAGCCGGTCGCCGACAACGGGGACATCGTCGCCGCGATGATCGACGGCGAGGCGACGGTGAAGACCTACCGGCGGCGGGACGGGCACGTGTGGTTGCTGCCGCACAACCCGGCCTACGCGCCGATCCCCGGCGACGAGGCGACCGTCCTCGGCCGCGTCGTCACCGTCCTGCGCAAGGTCTGAACGGTCAGCGCCGCCGGGTGACCGCGTAGGAGATGACGGCGCCCATGGCCACGACGACGACCAGGGGGGCGGCGAGCGTACGGAGGAGGTCACCCGACTCGGAGTCGGGCTCGGCGGGGCCCGCGGCGGTGGGCGCGTCCGCGGCCCGGGTCGGCGTCGGGGCCCCGTCACCCAGCGGAATCACCTGCACCGGCGCCGGCACCCCCTCCGTGCTGGTCAGCAGCGACAGGCCGTCCGGGGTGAACGTGACGGCCTCGCCCTGAGCGGTCGGCGGAAGCGGGATCCGCCGGCGCTGTCCCGACGAGATCGCCGCCGCCACGTCCCCGTCCGGCGCCGACCAGACGTACGCGTCGGTGTACGTCCGCAGCACCACCGTCCGCCCGTCCGGCGAGACCGCCCCGCCGGTCACCACCACCTGCCCGGCCGCGCCGACCGGCCCTCCCGCGGTCCCGGTCGGCAGGAACCCGGTCGACGCGACCTTGCGCAGCGGCGTCGGCCGGGTCGCGGACAGCGGGCCGGCGGGCGTGTAGACGTTCGAGTCGAGCGGCTCCTTGGTGGCGATGAACAGCTGTCCGGACGGCGTCAGCAGCAGCGCCTCGGCGTCGTGCGGCCCGTCCGGGTAGGTGAGCCGGAACAGCGTCGCCGACCCGTCCGGGCGCAGCCGCTCCACCGCGACCGTCGACCGGTTCAGCCCGTTGTCGCCGGTGTCGGCCAGCCAGAAGGTGCCGTCCCGGGCCCGCGCCAGGTCCTCCACGTCGTACGGGTCGATGCCGGCATCGATCGTGCGCAGCACCCGGCAGGACCAGTCCAGCTCGAAGACCCGCAGCCGGGTGCCGCCGTCGTTCATCGTCCAGAGCCGATCGGCGGACGCGGCCAGCCCGCTGGACTCGTCGATCCGCTGATCCCGGATCGTGCAGAGCGTCCGGGCGGAATCAGCCAGGGCCGGGTGCGGTGCCGACAGCAGCAGAACCGTCGCGAGGGCGAGCAGCAGACTCCGGCCCCCGACGCGCACCCCGCCAGTGTCGCAACGCAAGCCTTTCGGCCTGCAGCAGGACCGTGCACAACGCCGCAGCGCCGACCAGATCGGTGATCCAGTGGTAGTCACGCAGCACCATCCCGACCATCACCAGCAGCGGCGCCAGCCAGCTGAGCAACCAGGCCACCTGCCGCGACACCGCCTGGTCCTCGTGCTCGGCCACGACCGAGTAGAGCGTGCCCCACAGGATGACGGCCGTCGCCGTGTGCCCCGACGGGTACGAGTGGAACGCCTCCGGACCCTGCACGCCGGACGGTGCCGGTCGCCCGATGCCGTACTTGAGGGCAAGCACGATCGAGGCCGTCACGCCGGCCAGCACGGCCAGCCGCACCAGCGGCAGCGCCGTCCGGGCCCGGACGCAGATCCAGCCGATCGCGATCAGCACGATGATCCCGACGACCTCGCGGTCGCCGAGGTTGACCAGTTGGTCGGCCGCCTCCTGGCCGGGCCGGTGCCAGCCGGCGCCCGGCAGCCCGGTCGAGCGGGCCCAGGCCGAGACCGTCGCATCCAGGTCCGTCAGCGGGCCGCCGACCAGCACGTCGACGGTGACCAGCACGAACACGACGAGCGCCGCGACCAGGACGGGTCTCCCGACCGGCAGCGGATGCCGGCGGCGTCGCGGTCGCCGAGCGCGCTGCGCGGGGCCGGGCGCGGGGCGAGCCGGAGGGGTCGGCCGAGACCGGGGTTGTCCCGGTCGAGCTCCGACAGCGCGGCCGCTCGTCGCCTGGCCGTCACCGGCGCCACGTGGAAGTCGGGAGACACGCCCTGGCAACGCCGGCGAGCCGCCCGCAGCCCCCGGCGCACCGCCCGCAGCCCCCTGCGGGCGTTCGGTCACCCGGCCGTGACCGCGTACGCCGACAGCGCGCCGGCGAGGTCGCCGGACACCCGGGCCGCCAGCAGGGTGCCGTCGCCGGTGTGCTCCTCGGCCAGCACCTCGCCGGTGGAGTGCACCCGGGAGACCAGGTCACCCCGGTCGTACGGGACGAGCACGTGCACCTCCACCGACGGCCGCGGCAACCGGGCCTCGACCGCCGTCGCGAGCTGCTCGAGCCCGCGCCCGGTGCGGGCCGAGACGAACACGGCGTCCGGCGCCACCCGGCGCAGCCGGGTCAGCGTGTCCTCGTCGGCCGCGTCGACCTTGTTGATCACCAGCAGCTCGGGCACGTGCAGGGCGTCGATCTCGCCGAGCACCTCCCGTACCGCCGCGATCTGGCCCTCCGGGTCCGCGTCCGAGCCGTCGACCACGTGCAGGATCAGGTCGGAGTCGGCGACCTCCTCCAGCGTCGACCGGAACGCCTCGACCAGCTGGTGCGGCAGGTGGCGGACGAAGCCGACCGTGTCGGCCAGCGTGTATTCGCGACCGTCCGGGGTCTGCGACCGGCGCACGGTCGGGTCGAGGGTGGCGAACAGCGCGTCCTCGACCAGCACGCCGGCCCCGGTCAGCCGGTTGAGCAGGGACGACTTGCCGGCGTTGGTGTAGCCGGCGAGCACCACCGAGGGCACCTCGTGCCGGACCCGCTCCTGCCGCTGGGTGGCCCGAGTGGTGCTCAGCTCGGCCAGCTGGCGGCGCAGCTTGGCGATCCGGGAGTTGATCCGGCGCCGGTCGGTTTCGATCTTGGTCTCGCCGGGGCCGCGGGTACCGATACCGCCGCCGCCGGCCACCCGACCGCCGGCCTGCCGGGACAGCGACTCGCCCCAGCCGCGCAGCCTGGGCAGCAGGTATTGCAGCTGGGCCAGCTCGACCTGTGCCTTGCCCTCCCGGCTGCGCGCGTGCTGGGCGAAGATGTCGAGGATCAGCGCGGTCCGGTCGATGACCTTGACCTTGACGATCTCCTCCAGCTTGCGCAGCTGGCCGGGGGTCAGCTCGCCGTCGCAGATCACCGTGTCGGCGCCGGTGGCCACGACGATGTCGCGGACCTCCTTCGCCTTGCCGGAGCCGAGGTAGGTCGCCGGGTCGGGACGGTCGCGCCGCTGCATCAGCCCGTCGAGCACCTGCGAGCCGGCGGTCTCGGCGAGGCGGGCCAGCTCGACCAGGGACAGCTCGGCGTCCCCGACGGTGCCGGTGGTCCACACGCCGACCAGCACGACCCGTTCCAGCCGCAGCTGCCGGTATTCGACCTCGCTGATGTCCTCGAGCTCGGTCGCGAGACCGGGGACCCGGCGCAGCGCCTGCCGGTCCTCCAGGTCGAAGGAGTCGACGGTGTCGAGGGGTTCGAGGGACTCGTACGGCTCGGGCGCCGGCTCGTACGGCTCGACCTTCGGGTTCGGATCGTGAAGTGGTTGCGTCATCGTCCCTCGATGGTGGCACGGGTCCGGTAGCGGAGCACGGGCTTTACACCGGGCGGTCGTCCGGGTGCAAGCCGATGAACAGCGACCAGGGAGCGCCGGTGGACTTGCGCAACCGGAACTCCTCGACCACGTCGTGCAGCCGGTGGGCGAGCTCGTCGTACTCGTCCGGGGTGAGCCGCAGCCCCATCCGGGTGCCGTCCACGTTCTCGAAGCCGACCCGGGTCGCGTCCTGCACGAACGCCTCCACCAGCGTGGCGGCGCCGATCCGCGGGTCCTCCGACTCGCCGATGCTCAGGGTCCAGGACTTCCCGGTCGACCGGTACGGCACCTCGCGAGCGCCGCGGGTGCCCCGCCGCTCCTGCTCGGCGACCAGGAACCCGGTGCGTACCAGCCGGCGGACGTGATAGAGCACGCTGGCCGGGTCCCTGCCCAGCTGCTCGGCGATCTCCTTGTTGGTCAGCGAGACGTCGAGGCACAGCCGCAGGATCCGCAGCCGAAGCGGGGAGGCCAGCGTGCGGGCCTCCTCCTCGGTCGCGGGTCGCCGCTCCACCGCCACGGCGACAGCATAAGTGATTGACAACTCTCAATCACTAGCGCACGCTACCGATCGTGCAGAACAGGCTCCTCCGGCACGCGGACTTCAAGCGGCTGTGGGCCGCGGACGCGCTGAGCCAGGCCGGCACCCAGGTCACCGTCATTGCGCTGCCGCTGCTGCTGATCAAGGTGCTCGACGCCGGGCCGTTCGAGGTCGGGCTGCTGACGACGTGCGAGTTCCTGGCGTTCCTGCTGGTGGGACTGCCGGCCGGGGTCTGGGTGGACCGGATGCGGCGGCGCAACGTGCTCATCGTCGCCGACCTGGTCCGCGGGCTGCTGTACGGGTCGCTGCCGCTGGCCTGGGCGCTGGACGCGCTCACGCTGGCCCAGGTGTACGTGGTGGCGCTGGTCACCGGCGTCTGCACGGTGTTCTTCGACGTCGCATACCAGTCGTACCTGCCGCACCTGGTCGGGCGGGACAACCTGGTCGAGGGCAACGCGAAGCTGCAGGGCACCCAGTCGGTCGCGCAGGTGGCCGGGCCGACCGTGGGCGGCGTGCTCGTGCAGGCGCTGACCGCCCCGTACGCGATCCTCGTCGACGCGGCCTCCTACCTGTGGTCGGCGGTCTGGGTCGGGCTGATCCGGTCCCGCGAGCCACGGCCGGAGCGGGCCCCGGACCGGCACCTCGGCCGGGAGATGAAGGAGGGTCTGGCCTTCGTCCTCGGCAACCGCCTGCTGCGGGCGATCACCGCCTGCACGGCGACGGCCAACCTGTTCAGCAACGTCGGGATGACGGTGTTCGTCGTGCTGCTGGCCAGCGCGAGCGGGCTGAACCTGTCGGCCGGCACGATCGGGCTGCTGTTCAGCGCCTCGGCGGCCGGCGGGATCCTCGGCGCGGTGGTCGCCCGGCGGTTCGCCGGCTGGGTCGGGCAGGGGCCGGCACTGTGGATCCCGATCGCGATCTCGGTGCCGGCGATGCTCCCGATGCCGTTCGTCCAGCGGGGCTGGCTGCTGTGGCTGGTCGCCGCGGGCTCGGTGCTCGTCGGCGCGTCGATCGTGGTCTACAACATCACCCAGGTGTCGTTCCGGCAGCTGCTCTGCCCGGAGCGGCTGCTCGGGCGGATGAACGCGACGATCCGGTTCGCGGTGTGGGGCACGATCCCGATCGGGTCGCTGCTCGGTGGGATCCTGGGCGCCACGATCGGGCTGCGCCCCACGCTGTGGGTGTCGGTGATCGGCTCGCTGCTCGCCGTGCTGCCGGTGTTCTTCTCGCCGCTGCGAACGATGCGTGAGCTGCCGACGGAGTACGTGCCGGAGGGGGTCGAGCCGAGTGCTCCGCCGGTCGCCGGGGCGGTCTCGGGGCCGGCCGCCGGGCAGGACGGCGGGGTGACCGGAACGGGCGGCCCGACCGCCGCCGTCGCGAGCGAGCGTGGAGATGGGGCACCATAGCCAGCCGTGGGACGGCACCAGGCACCGGACGCGGCAGCGGTCGAGCCCGGCGTCCGGCCTGACCAGGAGTCGCTGGAGGAGCCGACCGACGCGGTCCGCCGGGGCGCCGACACCGGGCCTGACCAGGCCGGTCTTCCGCGCCCGCAGCACCCCGACCCGCCGCCCGGCCCGCCCGCCGCGGCCGGCGCGGACCCGACGGGGCAGGGGGCGAAGGCCGCGGTACACCGACCCCCTGGAGCGCTGAGCGGCGGGGTGCCGGCGGCAGCCGGGTCGGCCGCCCCCGGGCCTCCGGCGGCCAGCCCGGCTCCTCCCGCGAGCCCGCCTGTCGGCCCGGCGGCCGGCGGGCTGGCGGCCGGCGGGCTGGCAGCCGGCGGGCCGGCGGGGCGGGCGGTGCCGGGGTTGGCGGCGGCGCTGGTGCCGCGGGGAACCGTCGAGACGACCTCGGTGGTGCCGGACGTGCCGGTCGGGGCGACGCGGGCGGACCTGTGGCCCGGCGGGGCGCCGGGGTACGGGCCGCCACCGGCCGGCGGCGACCCCGCCACCGGCAGCTTCACCCGCGTCCTGCTGACCGGGCTGGGCGGGTCCGACGAGCCGCCGCCGCCCGCGCCCGCGCCGGCACCGGCCGGACCGCCGACCGTTCCCCGCCGGGCCGTGGCCACCACCCGCCGCCTCGCCGCCCGCGTCGGCGCGCTGCGTGGCGACGAGAAGACCGCGTTGCTGGTGGTGGCCGGGGTGGTCGGCGTGGTCCTCCTGCTGCTGGCGCTGCTCGTGGTGGTCGTCCGGCTGGCCACGGGCCGCGGTGGGGACCCGGCTCCGAGCGCGGCACCCCCGCCGGCGGCGAGCGCCGCACCGAGCGCGAGCACGCAGCCGAGCCCGACCGCGACGCCGAGCCCGACCGGCTCGCCGCTGCCCCCGTCCGGCGGCGCGTTCACCTCGAAGCGGTCCGGCCTCTGCCTCGGCGCCCCGCAGGGCCGCTCCGACCCCGGCGCCCAGCTCGTCCAGCGGGCCTGCGGCACCGACTTCGGCACCGGCTTCCTGCTCGTCGGCGCCGCCCAGCCCGGCCTGTACGAGCTGGTCAACGCCGCCGCGAGCCGGTGCGCGGACGTCCTCGGCTCCTCGGTCGACAACGGCGCGCCGGTCGTGCAGTGGGACTGCAGCGGCGCCCCGAACGAGACGTTCCAGCTGCGCCCGGTGCTCGACCCGACCGGCGCGGACACCGGCTACGTACAGATCGTCGCCGCGCACAGCGGCAAGTGCCTCGACGTCACCGGCGGGGCGACCAACGAGGGCGCGCCGGTGCAGCAGTGGGACTGCCACGACCCGACCACCGAGGCCGACCCGACGGCGGGCGGCAACCAGAGCTGGCGGTTCACCCCAGACTGAACCTGCCCCCACTGGCCAGCCCCGGGCGGTCAGCCCAGGGCGGTCAGCCCCGGGCGGTCAGCCCCGGCCGGTCAGCCCCGGGCGGTCAGCGCTGCCGGGTCGACTTCGCCGCGGGCGACCAGCACCGCCGGCCCGGACAGCAGCACCGGCCCGGCCGACAGCCAGGTCACGGAGAGCCGGCCGCCGGGAACGTCGACCGTCCACGGCTCGTCCAGCCCGTCCCCGTCGGCCCAGGCGACCGCGGCGACGACCGCCGCGCACACGCCGGTGCCGCAGGACCGGGTCTCCCCCACCCCCCGCTCGTGCACCCGCATCGCCAGCCCGCGCGGACCGCGGCGGACGACGAACTCGACGTTCTGCCCGTCCGGCAGCGGCGGGCGCACCTCCGGCGGCCGGGTCAGGTCGAGCGCGTCGAGCGCGGCCAGATCGGGCAGCTCGACCACCACGTGCGGGTTGCCCATGCTGACCGCGGTGCCGGGCCGGTCGCCGACGGTCGGCGCGGCCGCCAGCGGCACCGGCGCGCCCATCTCCACCGTGACGTCCCCGTCCGCCGGTACCTGCACCGTGCGGACGCCGGCCCGGGTGCCGATCGCCAGCGTGCCCGGCTCGGCCAGGCCGGCGTCGACCAGATACCGCGCGTATACCCGGATGCCGTTGCCGCACATCTCGGCGACCGAGCCGTCGGCGTTCCAGTAGTCCATGACGAAGCCGTCGGCACCGCGCTCCAGCCGCAGCACGCCGTCCGCGCCGATGCCGGCCCGCCGGTCGCACAGCGCCCGTACGGTCGGCGGGTCGAGCGGCGGGGCGTCCGGCAGCACGACGAAGTCGTTCTCGGTGCCGTGCCCCTTCACGAACCTCACCGGACGAGGGTAAGCGCAGCCGCCGGCAGGTCCGGCTCGGCGGCGTCGAGCCAGTGCACCCGCGGGTCGCGGCGGAACCAGGACCGCTGCCGGCGGACGAACCGGCGGGTCGCGATCACGGTCTGCTCGCGCGCCTCCCGGGTATCGCCGAGCGCGAGCACCTGCTGGTAGCCCAGCGCCCGGGCGGCGGTCGGCCCGTCCCGCAGCCCGACCCGCTCCAGCCCGCGCACCTCGGCGACCAGCCCGCCGGCCCACATCCGGTCCACCCTGGCCGCGACCCGGTCGTCCAGGTCGGCCCGGTCGAGTCCGATGTGGACGGTGTCGTACCGCTCGACCGGATCGGGCAGCGTCGCCGCGAACGGCCGGCCGGTCAGCTCGACCACCTCCAGCGCCCGGACCAGCCGGCGCCCGTTCGACGGCAGGATGCCCCTGGCCGCCTCGGGGTCCACCTCGGACAGTCGCGTGTGGAGCGTCGCCGGCCCGTGCGCGGCCAGCTCGGCCTCCAGCCGGGCGCGCAGCTCCGGGTCGGTGCCGGGGAAGTCGAGCTCGTCGACGACCGCACGGACGTACAGGCCGGACCCGCCCACCAGCAGCGGCACCCGGCCGCGGGCGAGCACGTCGTCGATCGCCGCCCGGGCCAGCCGCTGGTACTCGGCGACGCTGGCCCGCTCGGTCACCTCCCAGACGTCGAGGACGTGGTGCGGCACGCCGCGCCGCTCGGCCGGCGTCGGCTTCGCGGTGCCGACGTCCATGCCCCGGTAGAGCTGCATGGAGTCGGCGTTGACGACCTCGGCGCCGAGGCGCCCGGCCAGCTCGATGGCGAGCGCGGTCTTGCCGGTCGCGGTGGGACCGACGAGCGCGACCAGCCGGCTCACCATGCCGGCCTCCGGTCGCCTCGTCGGTCGCTGCGCTCCCCGGGTCGTCCGGGCCGGCGCGAGCCGGCAGCCGTGCGATGCTCGCTCCCTCGCCGGCTCACGGCGCCACCCAGACGGCGACGAAGTAGCCCACCCCGTACGGAGCGGCGTCGTAGAGCAGGTCCGCGTCGTAACCGCGGCCGGCGAGGGCACGGCCCACGGCGCGCCACCCGGGTACGCCGGCGGCGAGCAGCTCGGCCCCGAGCACCGGGTCGAGGTCGCGCAGCGCCGCGGCGTCACCGGCGGCGAGGGCGGCCGCGACCGCCGCGTCGAACGGTTCGGCGCGGCGGTCGACGTATCCCGGGGCCCGCTCGGTCCGGCGGGCCGAACCGTCGCCGACCACGAGATAGGCCGGCGCATCCGGCAGCGACGGCGTGTCGCCGTCCACCGCGACACCGTGGCACGGCAGGTCCGCGCCGGACAGCAGCCAGGCACCGAGCGTCAGCGGCAGCGGAAGCGGACCGGGCCGCGGCGCCGCGCCGGGCAGCGACGCGGTCACCGGCACGCCGTACCCGGCCAGCGTCCCGGTGCTGCCGGGCGGGAACCGGCCGCCGCCGGAACCCGTTCCGATCACGATGACCTGGTCAGGACCGGCGGCGAGCAGCCGGCGCACCGCCTCCCGGCAGGCTGCCCGCAACGGGTCGAGCTCACCGGCCGCCCCGGCGGCCAGTTCCGGCACGAGCAGCGGCGGCGACGGACAGAAGGCGACGGCGGAGACCACTCCGGGAGAGTAGGACGACGGGTTTGTCGCAGAGGGGGTGCCGACCGCACAGCCGGTCCTGAGAGGATGCAGGGGCGCGGACGCGCGAGGAGGAACGAGGCAATGACTGCCAGCAACGAGTGGGGACGGGTCGACACCGACGGCACGGTGTACGTCCGCACCGAGGCGGGCGAGCGCGCGGTCGGATCCTGGCACGCCGGGAGCCCGGAGGACGGGCTGGCCCACTTCACCCGCCGGTATGAGGACCTGGACACCGAAGTCGGGCTGCTGGAGAGCAGGCTCGCCTCCGGCGCCGGCGACCCCAAGTCCACCCTTGCCCACGCCACTGCCATGAAGGCGTCGCTCGGTGAGGCGGCCGTGGTCGGCGACCTCGCCGCGCTCGACGTCCGGCTGACCGCGCTGGAGAGTGCCGCCCAGGCCAAGCTGGAGCAGGCCGGCGCGGCCCGGGCCGCGGCCAGAGCTGCCGCCGCGGCGGCCAAGGAGAAGCTCGTCCTGGAAGCGGAGGAGCTGTCGCAGAGCTCGCAGTGGAAGGCCACCGGCGACCGGTTCCGCGCCATCGTCGAGGAGTGGAAGGCGATCCGCGGCGTCGACCGGAAGGCCGACGAGCAGCTGTGGAAGCGGTTCGCCGCCGCCCGCGACACGTTCACCCGCCGCCGCGGCAGCCACTTCGCCGCGCTCGACGAGCAGCGCGCGGTCGCCCGGGCCCGCAAGGAGGAGCTGGTCGCCGAGGCCGAGTCGCTGGCCGGCTCGACCGAGTGGGGTCCGACGGCGGCCCGGCTCAAGGCGCTGATGGGCGAGTGGAAGGCGGCCGGCCGGGCTTCCAAGGAGGCCGAGGAGCAGCTGTGGGCGCGGTTCCGGGCCGCGCAGGACACGTTCTTCGCCGCCCGGGCTGCGACCTTCAGCGAGCGGGACGCCGAGCAGCTGGCCAACCAGCGCACCCGCGAGGCGCTCATCGCCGAGGCCGAGGCGCTCGACCCGGACTCCGACCTCAAGGGCGCGCAGTCGCGGCTGCGGGACATCCAGGAGCGCTACGACGCGGTCGGGCACGTGCCCCGGGACGCCATCCGCACGCTGGACAACCGGATGCGCGCGGCCGAGCAGCGGATCCGGGAGGCCGGCGACGCCGAGTGGCGGCGCGGCAAGGCGGACAGCAACCCGCTGCTCGACCAGCTCCGGGACACGGTGGCCAAGGCCGAGGCGCAGCTGGCCAAGGCGCAGGCCGGCGGCAACCCGGGCAAGATCGCCGAGGCCGAGGCGGCGGTCGCGGCCCGGCGGGAGTGGCTGGCCGAGGCCGAGCGCTCCGTCCGCCGCTGAGCACCGGCCCTCGGACCGAGGCGTACGCGGCGCTCGCCGCCAGGATCGCGACCGGGCCGGCGCGGCTGGGCCGGACCCGGCTGGTGGCCGTGGACGGTCGCGGGGGCGCCGGCAAGACGACGTTCGCCGACCGGCTCGCGGCCGCGCTCGGCGGCGCGCCGGTCGCCCACACCGACGACGTGGCGGACCGGGTCGGGCATCCCTGGTGGCCCACCCGGGAGGAGCTCGTGCTGCGACCGTTCGGTGCCTGCGCGCCGTGGACCGACCCGCGCAGCGGCGCCCGCCGGCCGGTGCCGCCGGTGCTGATCCTCGAGGGCGCCTCCGCGTCCCGCCGGACCGTGACCGACCGGCTCACGCTCGCGGTCTGGTTGCACGTGCCGGCGGCGGCACGGGTCGCCCGCGGCATCGCCCGGGACGGGCCGCGGTCCTCGGCCGACTGGCCGCGGTACGAGGCCGAGGAAAACCAGTTCTTCTCCGCCGACCCGGTCTGGGAGCGCGCGGACCTCGTCGTCGACGGCACACCCGGCCTGCCACACGACCCGGAGACCGAGTACGTCCGGTTGCGCTAGCCGCGGCCGACGAACGGCATCTTCGTCGCCATCACGGTCATCGTGGCGACGTTCGCGTCCAGCGGCAGCGACGCCATGTAGACGACCGCGCGGGCGACGTCCGCGACGTCCATCAGCGGCTCCGGCCGGACGCTGCCGTCGGCCTGGGTGGTCCCCTTCGCGAAGCCGCCGGCGAGCTCGGTGGCCGCGTTGCCGACGTCGATCTGCCCGCAGGCGATGTCGTACGGCCGGCCGTCCAGCGCGGTCGACTTGGTCAGGCCGGTGATCGCGTGCTTGGTCGCCGTGTACGCGACCGACCGGGGCCGGGGCGTGTGCGCGGAGATCGATCCGTTGTTGATGATCCGGCCACCCTGCGGGTCCTGCCGGCGCATCACCCTGAACGCCTCCCTCGTACACAGGAAGGCGCCGGTGAGGTTCACCGCGACCACCGCGTTCCAGGCGGCCAGGTCGTGCTCGTCGAGGTCGACCGGTCGCGCGACCGTGCCGGCGTTGTTGAACAGCAGATCCACCCGCCCGTGCCGGCCCACGGTGGTCTCGAACAGCGCGCGCACGCTGTCCTCGTCGGTGACGTCGGCCGGCACCGGGTCGAGCCGGTCGTGCCCAGCCGCGACCGCCTCCAGCGCCTCCCGCCGGCGCCCGGCCAGCACCACCGTCCACCCGTCGGCCGCGAGCGCCCGCGCGGACGCCGCGCCGATCCCGCTGCCGCCCCCGGTCACCACCGCCACGCGCGGCTGTCCGCTGGTCATGGGTCCTCCCGATCGTCCGGTCGACACTCCCGAGGGTCGACATCGAGATCGTGCGCCCTGGGCGAAACGGGGTTGACCCCGGCCCGCCCGGACGGGCTACTTGCGGCCATGAAGATCGGCGTACTCGGCACCGGACCGGTGGGGCAGGCGCTCGCCACCCGCCTGGTCGAGCTCGGCCACGACGTGACGATGGGCTCGAGGGACGCGGCCAACGAGACCGCGGCCGGCTGGGCCCGCGAGCGCGGCGCGGCCTCGGGTGACTTCCGGCAGGCGGCCGCCGGCGCCGAGGTGGTCGTCAACGCGACCGCCGGCAGCCACTCCTCCGCGGCGGTCGCCCAGGCCGAGCCGGCTCCGGGCACCGTGCTGCTCGACGTGTCCAACGCGCTCGACGGCAACTTCCCGCCCGGCCTCACCGTGCCGGCCGGCGACAGCACCGCGGAACGACTGCAGCGCGAGCACCCGCAGGTTTCCGTGGTCAAGGCGCTGAACACGATGAACTGCGACGTGATGGTGCACCCGGAGCTGGTGCCCGGCGAGCACGAGGTGTTCGTGGCCGGCGACGACGCGACGGCCAAGGCGGCGGTGACCGGGGTGCTGCGGCAGTTCGGCTGGCCCGAGGCGGCGGTCCTGGACCTGGGACCGCTGTCGGCGGCGCGCGGTCTGGAGGCCGCCGTGCTGTTCTGGGTCGCGCTGCGGATGGCGATCGGGCACAACCGGTTCAACTTCCACATCGCTCAGACCGGCAGCGCCCCGTCGTCGTAGACCAGACCGGCCGGCGTGACCCGGGCGCCGGCCGTCGGCTGGTGCGGCGCCAGCCGGCCGTCGTGCATGAGGTGCAGGACCGGTACGTCGTGCAGAAGCACGGCGACGTCGGCGATCAGCCGGCGGTGGCAGCGCCACCAGACCGCCTCGCTGCACATCACCACGGGGCCGTCGCCGGCGGCGAGCACGCGCTCCAGCGCAGCCCGGAACGGCTCCTGCCGGGTCCACGCCGCGTAACCGCGGAACATCGGCTCCCGCCACACCACGTCCGGCGAGTCCGGCGGCGGTTTCCGGAAGCCGCCGAGGTCCTGCTCCCAGCGGTAGCCGATGCCGGCGGCCGGCAACCACTCGGCCAGCGCGGCGCGGGCCACATGCGGGTGCCGCCGGCTGCCCGGCGCGGTCCGCACGTCGACCAGCAACCGCACGCCGGCGCCGTGCAGCAGGGCGGTCAGCTCGCCTTGCGACGCGGTGCCGTGCCCGACGGTCAGCAGCGTCACTCGCCGGTGGCCCCGTCGATCGCCTGGCGGATCAGGTCCGCGTGCCCGTTGTGCCGCGCGTACTCCTCGATCATGTGGCCGTAGAGCCAGCGCAGCGACAGCGTGTCGGTGCGGGAGACGAAGGTGTCGTCCAGCTCCCGGCCGGCCACCGCCGCGTCGCAGGCGGCCACCTCCGCGCGCCAGGACGCGAAGTCGGCGTCGGGGTCGGCGTCCGGTGGCGGGTCGATGTCGAGGTCGGGTTGGGCCTGGGTGTAGAAGATCGGCGGTGCGTCCTCGCCGGCGAGCCGGCGCCGGAACCAGCTGCGCTCGACGTCGGCCAGGTGGCGGACCAGCCCGAGCAGCGACAGGTTCGTCGTCGGCAGCGGCCGGGCCCGCAGCTGGTCCGGCGTGAGGCCGGCGCACTTCCACATCAGCGTGTCGCGGTGGTAGTCGAGGTAGCCCTGCAGGGTCGCCCGCTCGTCGCCGGTTTCCGGCGGGAAGCGGCGGTCGTCCGGCGGCGCGGTCATTCGCCGGTCACCCCGTCGATGCCCTCGCGGATCAGGTCGGCGTGGCCGTTGTGCCGCGCGTATTCCTCGATCATGTGCAGGTAGACCCAGCGCAACGAGTAGGCCTTGCCGCTGCGGACGAACTCGGCGTCGAGACCGATCGGTGCGACGGCCGCGCGGATCCGCTCGACCTCGGCGGCCAGGCGGTCGAACGCCTCCGCCGGCGCCACCGTGTCGAGCGCGTCGAAGTCGTCGTCGGGCTTGTCGTCGGTGAAGTAGACCGGCTCCGGTGCCTCGCCGAGGAAGGGCAGGAACCACCAGCGCTCGACCTCGGTGAGGTGCCGGACCAGACCGAGCAGGGTCAGCCCCGAGCTGGCCACCGAGTGGGTCCTGAGCTGCTCGCCGGTCAGCCCGGCACACTTCCAGCGCAGCGTCTCGCGGTGCCAGTCGAGGAACCCCGCCAGCATCGCGCGCTCGTCGCCGGTCTCGGGTGGTTCCCGCCGGGTGTCGGGCGGGGACGTCGATGTCGTCATGCCGGCAACGTAGCGACAGCCACCGACAGGATCACCGGACCGTGGGCATGCCGAGCAGGACGCCGGGGGTGGTCGGGCGGCGGCCGGCCTCGTACGCGTCGCCGGCCGCGGTGCGCCGGTGCGAGAGCGGCGGCCCGTCGGCGACCAGGTGGTGCGGCGCCCCGTACGTCACCGCGGTGCTGACCACGTCGCCCGGCCGGACCTTGGTCACGTCGCAGGCGAAGTGCACCAGCCGCCCGTCCCTGGCCCGCCCCGAGCGCCGTCCGGTCGCGGCGTCCTTGCGGCCCTCGCCCTCGGCGACGAGCACCTCGACCGTCGAGCCGACCAGCGCCCGGTTCGCCGCCAGCGACCTCTCGTCCTGGAGCGCGACCAGCCGCTCGTACCGCTCCTGCACGACCGCGCTCGGCACCTGGCCGTCCATGCCGGCGGCCGGCGTGCCCGGACGTGGCGAGTATTGGAAGGTGAACGCGCCGGAGAACGAGGCCTGGGCGACCAGGTCGAGGGTCTGCTCGAAGTCGGCCTCGGTCTCGCCCGGGAAGCCGACGATGATGTCGGTGGTGATCGCCGCGTCCGGCATCGCCGCCCGCACCTTGTCCAGGATGCCGAGGTAGCGATCGCGCCGGTAGGAGCGGCGCATCGCCCGCAGCACCGCGTCCGAGCCGGACTGCAGCGGCATGTGCAGCGAGTGGCAGACCGCCGGGGTGTCGGCCATCGCGGCGATCACGTCGTCGGTGAAGTCGCGCGGGTGCGGCGAGGTGAACCGGACCCGCTCCAGCCCGTCGACCGCGCCGGCGGAGCGCAGCAGCGCACCGAACGCGTACCGGTCGCCGAACTCCCGCCCGTACGAGTTGACGTTCTGGCCGAGCAGGGTCACCTCGAGCACGCCCTGCGCGACCAGCGCCTCGATCTCGGCCAGGATGTCGCCCGGCCTCCTGTCCTTCTCCTTGCCGCGCAGCGACGGGACGATGCAGAAGGTGCAGGTGTTGTCGCAGCCGACGGAGATCGACACCCAGGCCGAGTAGGCCGACTCGCGCCGGGACGGCAGCACCGACGGGAACGTCTCCAGCGACTCGGCGATCTCGACCTGGGCCTCGCGCTCGATCCTGGCCCGCTCGAGCAGCACCGGAAGCGCGCCGAGGTTGTGCGTGCCGAACACCGCATCCACCCACGGCGCGCGGCGCACGATCTCGCCGCGGTCCTTCTGGGCGAGGCAGCCGCCGACCGCGATCTGCATGCCCGGATGGGCGTCCTTGACCGGTCGCAGGTGCCCGAGGTTGCCGTAGAGCCGGTTGTCGGCGTTCTCCCGCACGGCGCACGTGTTGAGCACGACGACGTCCGGAGTCTGCCCGGCCGCGACCAGGACGTAGCCGGCGTCCTCCAGCAGGCCGGACAGCCGCTCCGAGTCGTGCACGTTCATCTGGCAGCCGTACGTCCGGACCTCGTAGCTGCGCGCGGCCGGCGCTGCCCCGTCCGGCCGTGCGACTCCCGTCGTTCCCCGCTCGTGCCGCGGGCCCTCGCGCTCGCTCATGACCCGGACAGCGTATCGCCGGGGGACCGGGTGGCGGCCGAGGTCTCGGTCGGGCTACGAATGCGGACCGCCGACCTTGCGGAAAGTTGACCGCACGCTCAGGGCGCTATGGTGCGCCCATGACGGACGCTCCGGGCCAGCCTCTGGTGGTCATGCGCGGGGTGAACAAGCACTTCGGGCAGCTGCACGTGCTGCGCGACGTGGAGACCACGGTCGCCCGCGGCGAGGTGGTCGTGGTGATCGGCCCGTCCGGGTCCGGCAAGTCGACGCTCTGCCGCGCCATCAACCGGCTGGAGCCGATCGACTCCGGTGAGATCATCTTCGACGGCCGGCCGCTGCCGGTCGAGGGGCGCGAGCTGGCCCGGCTGCGGGCCGACGTCGGGATGGTCTTCCAGTCGTTCAACCTGTTCTCGCACAAGACGATCTTGCAGAACGTCACGCTCGGCCCGGTCAAGGTCCGCCACCGGCCCAAGGAGGAGGCCGAGAAGCGGGCCATGCAGCTGCTGGACCGGGTCGGCATCGCCGACCAGGCCGGCAAGCTGCCGGGCCAGCTGTCCGGCGGCCAGCAGCAGCGGGCGGCCATCGCCCGCGCGCTCGCGATGGAGCCGAAGCTCATGCTCTTCGACGAGCCGACCTCGGCGCTCGACCCTGAGATGATCAACGAAGTGCTCGACGTGATGACCGCGCTGGCCCGCGACGGCATGACCATGGTCGTGGTCACGCATGAGATGGGTTTTGCCCGCCGGGCCGCCGACCGGGTGGTCTTCATGGCCGACGGCAGGCTGGTCGAGCAGGCCCCGCCCGACGAGTTCTTCAGTGCCCCGAAGAGCGAGCGGGCCAAGGACTTCCTCTCCAAGATCCTCACCCACTGATTTCCCGGCACCAGCCCTCAGCACCCGTCCGGGGAGCCGTACATCACGCCCCCACCGTGAGAAGGGATCCACCGATGCGAGCAGGACGCTTCCGAATACTGGTCGCCGCCGCGCTGGCGTTGCCGCTGCTGCTGACCGCGTGCGGTGGCGACGACAAAGCGCCGACCGATGTCCAGTCCGACGCGAGCTTCGCCGCCGGCACCACCATGGCGAAGCTCAACGACGCCAAGTCCGTGAAGATCGGGGTGAAGTTCGACCAGCCCGGGCTCGGCTACAAGAAGCCGGGCACGGACACCCCCGAGGGCTTCGACATCGAGATCGCCAAGATCGTCGCGGCCAAGCTCGGCATCGAGCCGGGCCAGGTCGAGTGGGTCGAGACCGTGTCGAAGAACCGCGAGCCGTTCCTGCAGAACGGCACCGTCGACATGGTCGTCGCGTCCTACTCGATCACCGACGAGCGCCGCGAGATCGTCGGCCAGGCCGGTCCGTACTACGTGACCGGGCAGCAGCTGCTGGTCCGCAAGGACGACAGCTCGATCACCGGACCGGACGCGCTGACCGGCAAGAAGGTCTGCTCGGTCACCGGGTCGACGTCGATCAAGACCGTGCAGGAGAAGTACGGCGCGGCGCCGGTGCCGTTCGCGACCTACACCGAGTGCGTGCAGCAGCTGCTGAACAACTCGGTCGACGCGGTCACCACCGACGGCTCGATCCTGCTCGGGTATGCGGCTCAGCAGCCGGACAAGCTGAAGGTCGTCGGCGAGCCGTTCAGCGAGGAGCGGTACGGGATCGGGTTCAAGAAGGGCGACAACGCGTTCTGCACGTTCGTCAACGACACGCTCAACGGCGCGTTCAGCGACGGCTCGTGGCAGAAGGCGTACGAAGACACGCTGGGCAAGGGCGGCGGCGAGACGCCGGCCAAGCCGACTCTGGACCCGTGCTCGTAGCAGCATCGATCGTCTCCCGGGCGGGTCGGCCTGACCGTGCCGACCGGCCCGGGAGGCGCGGCGCGCGGGGCGGGAGTTCCCGGCGCGTGCGAGGTTCCGCGGGGGCCCGGCGGCCGACGCCTGGCAGTCCGTCCGGGGAGCGGCCGTGAGCGTTCTGATCGATCAGTTCCCGCTCATCCTGCAGGGCTTCTGGATGACGATCCGGCTGACCGCGATCGCCGCGATCGCCGCGCTCGTCCTCGGGACCGTGCTCGCGGCGATGCGGGTCTCCCCCGCCCCGCCGCTGCGCTGGGCCGCCACCGGCTACGTCGAGCTCGTCCGGAACACCCCGCTGACGCTCGTCTTCGTGCTGATGGTGTTCGGCCTGCCGGAGCTCGGGTTCCGGTTCTCGTTCTTCGCCCGGGCCGTCATCTCCCTGTCGCTCTACTCCGCGGCGTTCGTGTGCGAGGTGCTGCGCTCGGGCATCAACGCGGTGCAGCCGGGGCAGGCCGAAGCGGCCCGAGCGCTCGGCATGACGTTCGCGCAGACGATGCGGACCATCGTGCTGCCACAGGCGTTCCGCACGGTGATTCCGCCGCTGGGCAACCTGCTCATCGCGCTGACCAAGAACACCGCCATCGCCGAGGCGTTCGGCGTGGTCGAGGCCACCGGCACGTTCGACAACCTGGTGCGTGACTTCCCGGGCTCGTTCTGGGCGCTGTTCCTCGGCACCGCGGCCGGCTACGTGCTCATCGTGTGGGCCACCTCGGCGGCGCTGCGGCTGGTCGAGCGGCGGGCGGTGGTGCTGCGGTGACCGTGCTCTACGACGTGCCCGGCCCGAAGGCGCGGCGGCGGTCGGCCATCGGCAGCGCGATCGGCGGCGCGGTCGTGGTCGCGATCGCGGTCGCGGTCGTGCTGCGGCTGCAGTCCCAGGGGCAGTTCGAGGCGTCGAAATGGGAGCCGTTCGGTGACGGCGACATCCTCGAGGCGCTCGGCAGGGGGGCGCTGGCGACGCTGCGGGCGGCGGGGCTCGCGATCGCCCTGGCGCTCGTGCTCGGCTCGCTGCTGGCGGTCGGCCGGCTGGTCGGGCAGCGGTACGTGCGGATGTTCGCGACCGGGTTCATCGAGTTGTTCAGGGCGCTGCCGCTGGTGCTGCTGATCCTGTTCTTCTTCTTCCGGTTCGGCGACACGCTCGGCCGGTACGGGGCGCTGGTCGCGGCGCTGGCGCTCTACAACGGCGCGGTGCTGGCCGAGGTGTTCCGGGCCGGCATCCTGGCCGTGCCGCGCGGGCAGTCCGAGGCGGCGGCCGCGCTCGGGCTGAGCCGGGCGCAGACGATGCGGCTGATCCTGGTGCCCCAGGCGGTGCGGACGATGCTGCCCGCGATCGTGGCGCAGTGCGTGGTCGCGCTGAAGGACACCGCGCTCGGCTTCATCATCGCCTACCCGGAGCTGCTGCGGACCGGACAGCTGATCTACAACGGGTTCTTCAACATCATCCCGACCGCGATCGTCGTCGCGGCGATGTACGTGACGATGAACCTGCTGCTGTCCCGGCTGGCGATCTGGCTGGAGCGGCGGCAGTCCCGGGTGCGTCCGGTCGTCGGCCTGGACGCGGCCGAGGCGCCGCCCGTGCGCGTGTAGGGCGTGCCGTAGGAGTCAGTGGGCGATCTCGGTCGAGCGGGACTCGCGGACGACCGTGATGCGGATCTGGCCGGGGTAGGTCAGCTCGTCCTCGATCTGCTGGGCGACCTCGCGGGCGAGCATCTGCGCGGTGAGGTCGTCGACCGACTCCGGCTGCACCATCACCCGCACCTCGCGGCCGGCCTGCATGGCGAAGACCCGCTCGACCCCGGGCTTGCCGGCGGCGATCTCCTCGATCCGCTGCAGCCGCTTCACGTACGACTCGAGGCTCTCCCGGCGGGCGCCCGGGCGGCCGCCGGAGCAGGAGTCGGCGGCCTGGGTGAGCACGGCGGCGATCGTGCGCGGCGCGACCTCGTTGTGGTGCGCCTCGATCGCGTGCGCGACCTCCTCGCTCTCGCCGTACTTGCGGGCCAGGTCGGCGCCGATCAGCGCGTGACTGCCCTCCACCTCGTGGGTGAGCGCCTTGCCGATGTCGTGCAGGAACGCGCCGCGCTTGATCACGGTCGGCTCCAGGCCGAGCTCGGCGGCCATGATCCCGGCGATGTGCGCGGTCTCCACCAGGTGCTTGAGCACGTTCTGCCCGTAGCTGGTGCGGTAGCGCAGCCGCCCAAGCACGGTGAGCAGCTCCGGGTGCAGGTCGGAGATGCCGACCTCGACCAGCGCGTCCTCGCCGGCGCGCACGCAGAGCTCCTCGACCTCCGCCTTGCTGCGCTCGTAGACCTCCTCGATCCGGTGCGGGTGGATCCGGCCGTCGAGGACCAGCTTGTCCAGCGTGATCCGGCCGATCTCGCGGCGCACCGGGTCGAAGCAGGACAGCAACACGGCCTCGGGGGTGTCGTCGATGATGAGGTTGACTCCGGTCACCGACTCGAACGCGCGGATGTTGCGGCCCTCGCGGCCGATGATCCGGCCCTTCATCTCGTCCGCCGGCAGGTGCAGCACGCTGACCACGCTCTCCGCGGTCTGCTCGCTGGCGACCCGCTGGATCGCGTCGACGACGATCTTGCGGGCCCGCTGCTCGCCCTCCGCCTGGGCCTCCGCCTCCAGGTCGCGGACGAGGATCGCGGCGTCCCGGCGGGTGCGCTCCTCGACCGCCTTGAGCAGCTCGGCGCGGGCGTCGGCGGCGGTGAGGCCGGCGATGCGCTCCAGCTCGCGCTCGTGCTCGCCCTCCCGGTCGGCGAGCCGGGTCTCCCGCTCCGCGAGCGCCTGCTCGGCCTCGGCGAGCTCGGCGGTGCGCTGCTCGACCCGGCGAACGATGGCGTCGACCCGCTCCTCGCGCTCGGCCAGCCGGCTCTCCCGGCGGTCGAGGTCCTGCTTGAGCGCGCGGGCGGTCTCGGTGATCTCGGCCGCGTCCCGCTCGGCCTGGCGGCGGGCGTCGAGCAGGGTGGTGGAGACCTCGAGCTCGGCCTGACGGCGGGACTTCTCCGCCTCGGCGGCGACGGCGGCACGGATCGCCTCGGCCTCGGACCGCGCGCCGCGGCGGACCGCGTCGGCCTCCGCCTCGGCCAGCCGGCGGGTGGTGGCGGCCATCGTGTCGGCCTCGGCGCGGACGGCGGCCGCGCTCTGCGCGGCCTCCAGCCGGGACTGGGAAAGCTCCTCCTCCGCGAGCCGGCGCGGGATCTCACCGTCCCCGGACCGGACCGCCCCGGCGTCCGGCCCGGTCGCCGCGACGCCGAAGCCACCTCCCGGCCCGGCACCGCCGCCCGCGGCGCTGGCGCCAGCCGTCCCGCCGGCACCGACCGGCCCGGCCACCGAACCCAGGTCCGTGTCCCCGCCTGCCGCGCCGGCGCCGGACTCGCCGTCCGCCGCGCGCGGACCGGACACCCCGCCGGCAGCCGTCGCGCCATCGGCTGCCGCGCCGGCCGGCCCGCCCCCGACAGCGGAGCCGGTGACGCCGGCCGAGCCGCGGGCACGGGTCGCACCGTCCGCACCAGGGCCGGTGATGGCAGCGTTGTCGCTGGGCGGGCTGGCGGGGATCGGACGGCTGCGGGTGCGCAGGAGCAGGACCAGCAGCAGCAGTACGAGGACGATCACCACGATCAGGAGCGCCGTCGTCATCGCACACCCACCTCCGTCCCGGGCGGGCCGAGTGCGAGGCACGCGGCACGGTCACACGGTGAGGAGGACCTCGGCACGGGCGTCCGCGCGTGGCGTCCACGACTCCCGCATCGACGACCCACGACGCCGATGCGAAACCGCCGGCGGGTCAGGACCTGCCGGTACTGCCAGGCAAATCGTCCACTCGGCTGGACGCGTTGTTCTGCTAAGCGATGTATGTCTGTCGCGTCCAGGTCCGACCGTCCCCGGGCGCGAGGTGGACTCCTCGTGTCGCTGAGGCTATGTCCGCCCTACCGGCGGGTCAAGAAAGCGCGCCCACCGCCGTCTCCACCTGGGGTTGAGGGTCTGACCGTCAGCCCTCGACCTGCGACTCCTCCCACCCGCCGAGATCCCCGGGGTCGGTGCCCTCGGCGGCCAGCGCCTCCCGGACGACCCGCACCGCGAGGCCGCCGGGATAGCCCTTGCGGGCCAGCATCCCGGCGAGCCGGCGGACGCGGGCGGGCTGGTCGAGCCGGCGGGTGGACGCCAGCCGGCGGTCGACGAGCTGGCGGGCGGCGCGCTCCTCGGCCTCGGCGTCCACGGCCGCGACCGCCTCGCCGACGATCTCGCCGTCGACCCCGCGGCGGCGCAGTTCGGCGGCGAGCGCGCGGCGGGACAGCCCGCGGCCGGCGTGCCGGGAGTCGACCCAGGCGGCGGCGAACGCGCGGTCGTCGATGAGCCCGACCTCGGTGAAGCGGGACAGGACCGTGCCGGCAGCGTCGTCCGGGACGCCGCGCTTGGACAGGGCGGCCGCGAGCTCGGCCCGGGTCCGCGGCTGCAGGGTCAGCAACCGCAGGCAGATCGCCCTGGCGACGGACTCCGGGTCCCCCGGAGCATCCTCGGGATGCCCCGGGAGGACGCTGGCTGGCCGGTCGGCGGCCGGGTGGGAGGGGCGCACCGCGGCCTAGAAGTCGACCGGGGCGGGGACGACCGCGTCCTCGTCGAGCCGGGGACCCACACCGAGCTTCTCCTTGATCTTCTTCTCGATCTCGTCGGCGAGGTCGGGATTGTCACGCAGGAAGCTGCGCGCGTTTTCCTTGCCCTGACCGAGCTGATCGCCCTCGTAGGTGTACCAGGCGCCGGACTTGCGGATGATCGACTGGTCGACGCCGACGTCGAGCAGCGAGCCCTCCCGGCTGATGCCCTGCCCGTAGACGATGTCGAACTCGGCCTGCTTGAACGGCGGGGCCACCTTGTTTTTCACGACCTTGGCCCTGGTGCGGTTGCCGACCGCCTCGGAACCGTCCTTGAGCGTCTCGATCCGCCGCACGTCGATGCGGACCGACGCGTAGAACTTCAATGCCTTACCGCCTGACGTCGTTTCAGGCGATCCGAACATCACGCCTATCTTTTCGCGCAGCTGGTTGATGAAGATCGCGGTCGTGCCGGCGTTGCTCAGCGCGCCGGTGATCTTCCGCAGCGCCTGGCTCATCAGCCGGGCCTGCAGGCCGACATGGCTGTCGCCCATCTCGCCCTCGATCTCGGCCCGCGGCACCAGCGCGGCCACCGAGTCGATCACGATGATGTCCAGCGCGCCGGACCGGATCAGCATGTCGGCGATCTCCAGCGCCTGCTCACCGGTGTCGGGCTGGGAGACCAGCAGCGCGTCGGTGTCGACGCCGAGCGCCTTCGCGTAGTCGGGGTCGAGCGCGTGCTCCGCGTCGACGAACGCGGCGATGCCGCCGGCCGCCTGCGCGCTGGCCACGGCGTGCAACGCGACCGTGGTCTTGCCGGACGACTCCGGCCCGTAGATCTCGATGACGCGGCCGCGGGGCAATCCCCCGATGCCGAGCGCGAGGTCGAGGGAGATGGACCCGGTCGGGATGACCTGGATCGGCACCCGGGTCTCGTCGCCGAGGCGCATCACCGAACCCTTGCCGAACTGCTTGTCGATCTGGGCGAGCGCGACGTCGAGCGCCTTCTCGCGGTCCAGTGCTGGCATCGGGTCCACCTTCGCTGACTCGGTCGGTCTGTGGTCGGCGTTGACGCTAGAGCGACCCGCCGACAGTTTCCGCCCCGCAGTTCGATCTGTGGATCACGACCCGCGGTGTGGACAAACTAGCCGAACACCTGTTCGAGGGTGCACCCGACACGCCGCTCCGGATCGACCGACCTACCCTGGTCGCCGTGCGGCTGTCGGAGTTCTGGATCCGGATGGAGGACCACTTCGGAGCGGGGTACGCCCGCTCCGTCGCGCACGACCACGTCCTGCAGGCGCTCGGCGGCCGTACGGTCGACCAGGCGCTGGCCGCGGGCATCCCGGCGAAGCAGGTGTGGCGGGCGGTCTGCGCGGAGTTCGAAGTGCCGGCGCGGAAGCGGTGAGGGAATGCACCTGCTGATCCAGCTCGCCTTCATCGGCTGCATGATCGCCCTGCTCGTCTTCCTCATCCAGCAGTACCGCCGGACGAACAAGCGTGACTAATCGGCGATCGTCAGGACGTCGGAGACCGGGAGACGGGGAGTCGGCGGCGGCAGCGGGTCCCGGGGACGCCCCAGGCGGAGCACGACCTGCGGGTGACCGGACAGGCCGAGGGTACGCCGGAGCTCGTCCCGGAGCCGCGGCACCTCGAGCGGCTGGTTGAGGAAGGAAGCCTGGTAACCAGCGGCGCTGGCGGCCAGCAGGAGTCGGTGCATCGCCTGGCCGCCGCGTAGCCAGTCCGGCCGCTCGTCCGCGTTGGTGTGCAGGACGGCGATCCCGGGATGGGCCTCCGCTCGGTGGGTGGGCGCACCAAGGTCCGGGTCACCCGCGCTGAAATCCCGCATCGCGAACCCCACCTCGGTGCCGGTCGGCGCGGCCGCCCGGCCGAGGCTGGCCAGCGGGATCCCGGCCCGGCGCCGGACCGCGGCCGGCCCCACCGAGCGAACGAGCTCGGCGCGCAGGTCGAGGTCGGCGCGCTGCTCGCGGTCGGCCGCCGCGATCAGCGTGGCCAGGCCGCGCCGGGATTCCTC
This sequence comes from uncultured Actinomycetota bacterium, assembly GCA_963728945.1. GTDB lineage: Bacteria > Actinomycetota > Actinomycetes > Mycobacteriales > CADCTP01 > CADCTP01. The sequence goes on from CAVSMA010000002.1 coordinate 1,461,944, forward strand.
GGCCACCGCCCAGTAGAGCGTGGCGCCCTCCTCGTCCACCTCGCTGGCCAGCTCCGCCTGCAGCGAGCTCGGCAGCGGCTCGTCGGTGAACGGGCCCCGTACGGTCTGCCGGCGGCCGAGTTCGCGGTGCCGGCGGGCCTCGGCGGAGTCGGCGGCGGAGTCGGCGGCGGAGTCGGCGGCGTGAGCCGGCTCGGCGGGCCGGGCGGGGTCGGCCCGCCCGGACGCCAGGACGGTCGCGGCGAGGTCCGGCCGAGCATCGTCGCGGGCGAGCCGGACGACAGGCCGCAATCCGAGGGCGGCGAGCGCGAGCCGCACGCCGTACACGGCGGCGCCGACGCCGACGAACAGCTGCCGGTCCTCCGGGTCGGCGACCGGAAGCCGGCGGCTGCGGTCCGCGTGGATCTCAACGGCGCCGGGCAGCACGCGAAACGCCCAGGGCTGCGCGTTGTGGTGCGATGGAGCACGGGCGCCGGCCTGCGCGATCTCCTCGGCATGCTGCCTCAGGTCCACCGAGCGCGTGGGATCGTCCGTCATGACGCCAGCGTCCCCCGACATCTCCGTCTCCGCCGGGGTCGAAAGTCACCGGTCCGGCGGCGTCCGGGCCGGCCCGACCGCGGTCGGCGATCGGCGGCCGGCGTCCCGGCTCGGGACGATCACGTCGCCAGCGAGAGGCGCGCTAGGACCTCAGGGTCGGGCGGAGCGCGTCCAGCACCGCCGGGTCCTCGATCGTGGACGGCACCGGCTGCTCGACCCCGTCGGCGATCGCCCGCATCGACCCGCGCAGGATCTTGCCCGACCGGGTCTTCGGCAGCGCCGCGACCACGTCGATCCGGCGCAGCGACGCCACCGCACCGATCTCCGTCCGCACCCGCTGCACCAGCTGCGCGGAGACCACCGACGGCTCGACGTCGGCGCCCGCCTTGAGCACCACGAACCCGCGCGGCACCTGACCCTTGAGCGCGTCGGCGACGCCGATCACCGCGCACTCGGCCACCGCCGGGTGCCCGGCCAGCACCTCCTCCATCGCCCCGGTCGACAGCCGGTGCCCGGCGACGTTGATCACGTCGTCCATCCGGCCCATGACGAACAGGTAGCCGTCGGAGTCCACGTGCCCGCCGTCGCCGGACAGGTAGAAGCCCGGGTAGCGGGACAGGTACGACGAGACGTACCGCTCGTCGTCGCGCCACAGCGTCGGCAGCGCCCCCGGCGGCAGCGGCAGCTTCATGACCAGCGCGCCGTCCACGTCCGGGGGCACCGGCGAGCCGGACGGGTCGAGCACCCGCACGTCCCAGCCCGGCACCGGCACGGTCGGGGAGCCGGCCTTGGCCGGCAGCTGCTCCAGCCCGAGCGGGTTGGCCGCCACCGGCCAGCCGGTCTCGGTCTGCCACCAGTGGTCGACGACCGGGATGCGGAGCAGGTCGCAGGCCCACCGGTAGGTCTCCGGGTCGAGCCGCTCGCCGGCCAGGAACAGCGCCCGCAGCGTCGACAGGTCGTGCTTGGCCGGGTGCTCGCCGGACGGGTCCTCCTTGCGGATCGCCCGGAACGCCGTCGGCGCGGTGAACAGCACCCGCACCCCGTGCTCGGCGATCACCCGCCAGAACGCGCCCGCGTCCGGCGTGCCGACCGGCTTGCCCTCGTACAGGACCGTGGTGCAGCCGGCGAGCAGCGGCCCGTAGACGATGTACGAGTGGCCGACGACCCAGCCGACGTCGCTGGCGGTCCACCACACCTCACCCGGGTCCACGCCGTAGACCGACTTCATCGACCAGTGCAGGGCCACCGCGTGCCCGCCGTTGTCCCGGACGACGCCCTTCGGCCTGCCGGTGGTGCCGGACGTGTAGAGCACGTAGAGCGGGTCGGTGGCCCGCACCGGCACGCAGTCCACCGGCTGGGCCGCGGACACGGCGGCGTCCCAGTCGACGTCCCGCCCGAGGGCCAGCGCCGCGATCTCCTGCGGCCGCTGCACGATCAGGCAGTAGTCCGGCTTGTGGTCGGCCAGGTCGATCGCCCGGTCGAGCAGGGGCTTGTAGGCGATGACGCGGTTGACCTCGATCCCGCAGGACGCCGAGACGATCACCTTCGGCCGGGCGTCGCTGATCCGGGTGGCCAGCTCGGCCGCCGCGAACCCGCCGAAGACCACCGAGTGCACCGCGCCGAGCCGGGCGCAGGCCAGCATCGCCATCACGGCCTCGGGCACCATCGGCATGTAGACGACGACCCGGTCGCCCTTCTGGACGCCGAGGTCGACCAGCGCGCCGGCGACCTTCGCCACCTGGTCGCGCAGCTCCCCGTACGTGTAGCGGACGACCTGGCCGGTGACGGGGCTGTCGTAGATGAGCGCGACCTGCTCGGCCCGGCCGCGCTCGACGTGCCGGTCGAGCGCGTTGTAGCAGGTGTTGAGCTCGGCGTCGGGGAACCAGCGGTACATCGGCGGCGCGGAGTCGTCCAGGATCCGGGTCGGTGGGACGGTCCAGTCGATCGCACCGGCGGCGTCCCGCCAGAAGCCCTCGGGATCGTCCAGGCTCCGCCGGAACTCCTCCGCGTACCGTCCCATGCCGAAACCCCCTTGCCGAGGTGGTGTGATCGCCAGCCTAGGCGGTCTGTGCCTGCGGCGGTGGCGGTGCGTCGGCGCCGGGAGCGGTGAAGGCGAAGCCGGGCAGGTCCGCCCGGCGCAGCGGCGGGATCGGCGGCAGCGGATCGGGGCTGAACGGCTCGGCCCCGGGCCAGCACCAGCCGCAGGTCGGGCAGCGCGGCCAGATCGTGGCGCGGGTCGCCGCCGACCGCGATGAGGTCGGCGGACCGCGGTGGTGACGCCGACCGACAGCAGCCGCCGGGCGTTGCGGGTCATCAGCGCGACCTGGCGGGTGTCGTCCTCGGCCCGCATCCGGGCCACCGGCGGGGGGCCGCCGTCGAAGGCGAGGTGCACGTGGCAGTCGATGAGCCCGGGCAGCACGGTGGCCGGTCCGAGCGCGAGCACCGGCGCGTCCGCGGGGTACCGGTCCGGGGACAGGTCGGCCGCCCGGCCGACCCAGGCGATGCGGTCGCTGTCCACCAGCACCGCTCCGCGCTCGACCGGGGCGAGCTCGGGACCGGCGAGGACCAGGTCGGCGGTGATCACCTGCCTGTCACGGTAGGCGGACGACCACAGCCGGCGGATCGCCCGATCCGGGTCGACGGAGAATGGTTTCGTGACTGCCGCGGAGTTCGACCGGGTCGATGTCGGGATGCTGCGCCGGGGCGGCAGCGTCAAGTGGTCGATGTACCCGGAGGCGATCGGCGCGTTCGTGGCCGAGATGGACTTCGGCACCGCGCCACCGGTGACCGCGGCGCTGCACGCGGCGGTGGACGCGGCCGCCTTCGGCTACCTGCCGGCCGGCACGGTCGAGCACATGTCGGCGGCGTACGCGGCCTGGAGCCGGGACCGGTACGGCTGGGCGATCGACCCGGTCGACGTCCGCCCGGTGGCCGACGTGGTCACCGCGCTGCGGCTGGCGATCGAGCACTTCAGCGCGCCCGGTACGCCGGTGGTGCTGCCGACTCCGGCGTACATGCCGTTCGTCAGCGTGCCCCCGCAGCTCGGCCGGGAGGTGATCGAGGTCCCGCTGTCCGCCGGGCACCGGTACGACCTGGACGCGCTGGCCGCGGCGTTCGAGGCCGGCGGCGACCTGCTGGTCCTCTGCAACCCGCACAACCCGGTCGGCCGGGTGCTCACCCCCGCGGAGATGCTCGCGGTCGCCGAGGTCGTGGACCGGTACGGCGGGCGGGTGTTCTCCGACGAGATCCACGCGCCGCTGGTGTTCGGCGATGCCCGGCACGTGCCGTACGCGTCGCTGTCTCCGGTGACCGCCGCGCACACGCTCACCGCGACCTCGGCGTCGAAGGCGTGGAACCTGCCCGGGCTGAAGTGCGCGCAGGTCGTGCTGACCAGCGACGCCGACCGGGAGACCTGGGCCGGCATCGCACCGCTGGCCGAGCACGGCGCGGCCACCCTCGGCGTCATCGCCAACACGGCCGCCTACCGGAGCGGCGGCCCGTGGCTGGCCGAGGTGCTGTCCTACCTGGACGGCAACCGGCGGCTGCTCGACCAGCTGGTCGCGGACCTGCTGCCCGGCGTGGTGTACACGCCCCCGGAGGGCACCTACCTCGGCTGGCTGGACTTCCGGGCGACCGGGCCGGCCGATCCGGCGGCGTACTTCCTGGAGAAGGCGGGCGTGGCGATGACCGACGGCGCGCTGTGCGGCGAGGCCGGCCGCGGGTTCGGCCGGTTCACCTTCGCGCTGCCCCGGCCGGTGCTGCGGGAGGCCGTCGAGAAGATCGCGGCGGCGATGCCCTCGGGCTAGAGGCCGAGACCGCGGCCGACGATCTCCTTCATGATCTCGTTGGTGCCGCCGTAGATCGACTGCACCCGGCCGTCGAGCAAGGCCCTGGCCACCGGGTACTCGGTCATGTAGCCGTAGCCGCCGTGCAGCTGCAGGCAGCGTCGACGACCTCGTTCTGCAGGTCGGTGGTCCACCACTTGGCCATCGCCGCGTCCTGCACGGTGAGCTCGCCCGCAGGTGCGCCCGCACGCACTCGTCGAGGTACGTCGCGGGCGACGGTCGGTCTCGGTGACCAGCTCGGCGAGCAGGAACCGGTTGTGCTGGAACGAGCCGATCGGCCGGCCGAACGCCTTCCGGTTCTTGGCGTAGTCGAGCGGTCAGCTCGAGCACGCCTCGCAGGCCGCGACCGCGACCGACGGCGATCGACAGCCGCTCCTGGGGCAGGTTCGTCCATCAGGTGGACGAAGCCGCGGTTCTCGCTCGCCGAGCAGGTTCGCCGCCGGCACCCGGACGTCGTCGAAGAACAGCTCGGCGGTGTCCTGCGCCTTCATGCCGATCTTGTCGAGGTTGCGGCCGCGCTCGAAGCCGGGCATGCCGCGCTCGACCGACGAGCAGGCTGAGCCCGTGGGCGCCGCCGCGTCGGGGTCGGTCTGCGCGGCGACGATCGACCAGGTCGGCGTTGATCCCGTTGGTGATGAACGTCTTCGAGCCGTTGAGCACCCAGTCGTCGCCGTCCCGGCCGCGCGTGCGTCGTGATGCCGCTGCAGGTCGGAGCCGGCGCCGGGCTCGGTCATCGCGATCGCGGTGATGAGCTCGCCGGAGCAGAAGCCGGGCAGCCAGCGGCGCTTCTGCTCCTCGGTGGTCAGCGACAGCAGGTACGGCGCCGACGATGTCGTTGTGCAGCCCGAAGCCGAGGCCGGTCGCGCCGACGCGGGTGATCTCCTCGTCCAGCACGGCGTTGTAGCGGAAGTCGGCGACGCCGCCGCCGCCGTACTCCTCCGGCACGTCCATGCCGAGCAGCCCCTGCTTGCCGGCCTCGAGCCAGACGTCGCGGTCGACGATGCCGGCCTTCTCCCACTCGCGCGTGGGCGGGCGGCCACGGACCGCTCCATGAACGTGCGGACCATGTCCCGGAACGCGTCGTGCTCGGGCTCGAACAGGGTGCGCTGCATGCGCTCCATTCTCGCCAGGGCCGCCGGGGGCTTGTGCTCACGGCCGCCGGACCGGTGGAGTGATCGGCGTGCGGCAGGTGCTGGCGTGGCTGCGGGCGCACGACCCGGGCCGGCCGACGCTGGCCCGGGCGGGCGGGCCGCGGTCGTCGTGCCGTGGCGTTCGCGGTGGCCGGCGCGCTGTCCGACAACGCCCAGTTCGGCACGTTCGCCGCGTTCGGCTCGTTCGCGCTGCTGGTGTTCCTCGACCCGCCGCGGCGACCCGCCCGCGGCTGGTCACGTACGGGGTGGTGGTCGCCGATCGGGGCGGTGTCGATCACGCTGGCGACGGCCTGCTCGATGACCGTGGGCACCGCGGTGCTCGGGATGGCCGTGGTCGGCTTCGGCGTGCTCATGGCCGCCTCGCTCGGCTCGTACGCGGCCGGCGCGACGACCGCGGTGCTGCTGACGTTCGTGCTGCCGGTGTCGATCCCGGTGCCCTGGTCGGAGCTGCCGTGGCGGCTGGCCGGCTGGGGGCTCGCGGCCGCGCTTCGGTCCCGGCCGGGATGCTGCTGCGTCGGCTCGCCGGCGCCGAGCCGGCTGCGGGCCCGGGCCGCCGAGTCGTGCCGGGCGCTGGGCGCGCTGCTGGTCGCCGAGGCCCGGTCGGACCCGGTCGACCGGCTGGCGGTCGAGGCCGCCACCGCGGCCGAGGCGCTGCGGGCGGAGTTCTCCCTCACGCCGTACCGGCCGGGCGGCGCCGGGGACACCGACCGCGCGCTGGCCGTGCTGGCCGACCAGCTGGACTGGCTGGCCGGGGTGGCGGCCGAGGTCGCCGCGCCGACAAGCGCGGGCACCCGTGCCGGGGCGAGATCGACACGGTCGTCGAGGTGGCCGGCGCGCTGCTGGACCGGTGCGCGACCGGTCTGGTCACCGAGGACTCCGACGAGTCGATCCGGACCGGGCTGCGGGCGCTGCGGGCGGCGCGCAAGCGGGCCGCGAGCGCGACGCTGGACCGGATCGGCCTCCACGGACGGTTCCCGGTGACCAGCGCGCGGGACCCGTCGTTCGCGGCCCGGGCGCTGGGGTTCGCCGCGCAGACCGTGGCCGAGCACGTGCTGCAGGTACGCGGCGCGGACTGGCGGGGCGGACCTGCGCCGGTGGTCGGTGGCGGCCGGTGAGCTGACCCGCCAGCAGCTGGACCGGCGCTCGGCGATCCTGCGCTCGGCGATCCGCGGCGCCGCCGGGCTGTCGATCGCGGTCGGGCTGGCACCACGCTGGAGGTGCAGCACGCGTTCTGGGTGGTGCTCGGCTCGCTGTCGGTGCTGCGCTCCAGCGCGCTCGGCACCGGGGTGACCGCGGTCCGGGCGGTGCTCGGCACCACCCTCGGGGTGGCGATCAGCGCGGCGGTGCTGCTCGGCCTGGGCACCGACCGGTGGTGCTCTGGGTGCTGCTGCCGGTGACGATCCTCATCGCGGCGATCGCGCCGGTGGCGATCTCGTTCGTGGCCGGGCAGGCCGGGTTCACGCTCGTGGTCGTCGTGCTGTTCTCGATCATCGCGCCGGGGGGGCTCGACGTCGGGTTGATCCGGATCGAGGACGTCGCGCTCGGCTGCGCCGTCTCGGTCGTCGTCGGGGCGCTGTTCTGGCCGCACGGCGCGGCCGTCGCGCTCGGCATCGCGCTGGACGACGCGTACGGGGCGGCCTCGGACCGGGTCCGCGGCCTGGTGCACACGCTGACCGGCCGGCCGAGCCCGGACGGAAGGACCGGGCGCTGGCCGCGCGGCAGCGGCTCGACAACGCGTTCCGGGGGTTCCTGGCCGAGCCCGGGGCCAAGCGGATCGGGATGGACGACGTCGCCGCGCTGGCCGCGGCGGCGACCCGGCTGCGGCTGGTCGCCGACTCCCTGGAGGAGCTCGCCACCCAGGACGTCCACGTCCCGCTGCCGGACGACCTGCTCGCGGCCGGGGCGGAGCTGCGCGCGGTCGCCGACGGGGTCGACCTCTGGTACCGCACGCTCGGCGACCTGCTGGCCGGCCGGCGCACGACCGTGCCGTCGGCCGATCCGCCGGACTCGCAGCTGCCCGACGACGTCGTCGGCCACCTGCGTACCGGCCTGGACGAGGCGGACGCGGCCGCGGCCAAGCACGCGCTGCTGCTGCTGTGGTCGGCGCAGCACCTGGACAGCCTGCGCCGGGTCGAGCCGGACCTGGTCGAGGCGGCGGGCACGATCGCCGCGCTGCGCCGCCGGCCAACCGCCCGGCTGCTGCAGGCGGTCCGCTGACCGCGGTCATCCGGGCCTGACCTGCGCGTTCGCGGGGGGCGGACGGAATCGTCGTACCCCTGGCGCACCATGGATGCCGTGACCGACGCCGACCGCTTCTCCCCCGCGACCCGCACCTGGTTCGACGGCGCCTTCGAGCAGGCCGACCGCGGCCCAGGGCGGCGCCTGGGAGGCGATCGGCCGCGGCGACCACACGCTGGTGGTCGCGCCGACCGGGTCGGGCAAGACGCTGGCCGCGTTCCTCTGGTCGCTGGACCGGCTGGCCGCCACGCCGCCGCCGGACGACCCGAAGCGGCGCTGCCGGGTGCTCTACGTGTCCCCGCTGAAGGCGCTCGCCGTCGACGTCGAGCGCAACCTGCGCGCCCCGCTGGCCGGCATCCGCCAGGCCGGCGACCCGGCTCGGGCTGCCGCTGCCCGACGTGCACGGTCGGCATCCGCTCCGGCGACACCCCGGCCGACGAGCGCCGGCAGCTCGCCCGCCGCCCGCCGGACATCCTGATCACCACGCCCGAGTCGCTGTTCCTGATGCTGACCAGCGCCGCCCGGGAGGCGCTGCGCGGCGTCGAGACGGTGATCGTCGACGAGGTGCACGCGGTCTGCGGGCACCAAGCGCGGCGCGCACCTGGCGCTGTCGCCTGGAGCGGCTGGACGAGCTGCTGCCCCGGCCGGCCCAGCGGATCGGGCTGTCGGCGACCGTCCGGCCGGTCGAGGAGGTGGCCCGGTTCCTGGCCGGCGGCCGGACGGTGACGGTCGTCGCAGCCGCCGGCGCAGAAGTCGTGGAGCTGCCGGTCGTCGTCCCGGTCGAGGACATGACCGAGCTCGGCGAGCCGACCGGTGAGGTGCGACGGGTCGGCGGCCGGGGCCGAGCGCCGGACCTCGATCTGGCCGGAGGTCGAGGAGCGGGTGCTCGACCTGGTCGAGCAGCACCGGTCGACGATCGTGTTCGCCAACTCCCGCCGGCTGGCCGAGCGGCTGACCGCCCGGCTCAACGAGATCGCCTACGAGCGGCGGACGGGCAGACGGCGCAGGACCTCTCCGCGTACGACGCGCTGGACGGGGGCGACTCCGGGGTCGGCGCCGCGCCGCCGGACTGGCGGGACACCGGGGCCACGGCCCGCCCGGCGGCTGGGCGCCGGGACCGCGGCAGCCCGGCGGGATGCCGGCCGCGCTGTCCGCCCAGGCCGGCACCGGCGACGGCGCCCGGTCGTGGTCGCCCGCGCCCACCACGGCTCGGTGTCCAAGGAGCAGCGGGCCCTGGTCGAGGAGGACCTCAAGTCCGGCCGGCTGCCCGCCGTGGTCGCCACCTCCAGCCTGGAGCTCGGCATCGACATGGGCGCGGTCGACCTGGTCGTCCAGGTGGAGTCGCCGCCGTCGGTCGCCACCGGGCTGCAGCGGGTCGGCCGGGCCGGCCACCAGGTCGGCGCGGTCGCCGCGGGGTGATCTTCCCGAAGTACCGCGGCGACCTGGTCGAGTCCGCGGTCGTCGCCGAGCGGATGCGGGCCGGCGAGATCGAGGCGCTGCGCTACCCGCGCAACCCGCTCGACGTGCTCGCCCAGCAGGTCGTCGCGATGGTCGCGCTGGACGCGTGGCACGGTCGACGAGCTGGCCGCGCTGGTCCGCCGGGCGGCGCCGTTCGCCACGCTGCCGCCCTCGGCGCTTCGAGGCGGTGCTGGACATGCTGGCCGGCCGCTACCCGTCCGACGAGTTCGCCGAGCTGCGGCCGCGGCTGGTGTGGGACCGGGTGACCGGCACGCTCACCGGCCGGCCGGGCGCGCAGCGGCTCGCGGTCACCAGCGGCGGCACGATCCCCGACCGCGGCCTGTTCGGCGTGTTCCTGGCCGCCGGCGCGAGCGAGCCCGGGCGCCGGGTCGGCGAGCTGGACGAGGAGATGGTCTACGAGTCGCGGGTCGGCGACGTGTTCCTGCTCGGCTCGACGTCGCTGGCGGATCGAGGACATCACCCACGACCGGGTGCTGGTCACGCCGGCCCCGGGCGCAGCCGGGCGGCTGCCGTTCTGGAAGGGCGACGCGCCCGGCCGGCCGGCCGAGCTGGGCCGGGCGCTCGGCGCGTTCCTGCGCGAGGTGCCTCGGCGCCGCCGGAGAAGGCGGCCGGGCGGGCGAAGGCGGCCGGACTGGACGAGTGGGCGCGCCGCCAACCTGCTCGCCTACCTGGCCGAGCAGAAGGAGGCGACCCGGCACGTGCCGGACGACCGGACCCTCGTGGTCGAGCGGTTCCGGGACGAGCTCGGCGACTGGCGGCTGGTCGTGCACTCGCCGTTCGGGGCGCCGGTCCACGCGCCGTGGGCGCTGGCGATCGGCGCCCGGCTGCGCGAGCGCTACGGCGTGGACGTCCAGGTCGATGCACGCCGACGACGGCATCGTGCTGCGGCTGCCGGAGACCGACGGCGAGCCGCCCGCCGCCGAGGTGGCGCTGTTCGAGCCGGAGGAGATCGAGCGGCTCGTCACCGCCGAGGTCGGCGGCTCGGCGCTGTTCGCGTCCCGGTTCCGCGAGTGCGCCGCGCGCGCGCTGCTGCTGCCCCGCCGCGACCCGGCCGGCGCACCCCGCTGTGGCAGCAGCGGCAGCGGGCCGCGCAGCTGCTCCCGGTCGCCAGCGAGTACGGCTCGTTCCCGATCGTGCTGGAGACGATGCGCGAGTGCCTGCAGGACGTCTTCGACGTGCCCGGGCTGGTCGAGCTGATGCGCGACCTGCGGTCGCGGACGGTCCGGGTGGTCGAGGTGGAGACCCCGCAGCCGTCGCCGTTCGCCCGGTCGCTGCTGTTCGGCTACGTCGGCGCGTTCCTGTACGAGGGCGACGCGCCGCTGGCCGAGCGCCGGGCGCGGCGCTGTCGCTGGACACCGCGCTGCTGGCCGAGCTGCTCGGCCAGGCCGAGCTGCGCGAGCTGCTCGACGCCGGCGCGGTGGCCGAGGTCGAGGCGCGAGCTGCAGCGGCTGGCCGCCGACCGCCGGGCCGCACGCGGAGGAGTCGCCGACCTGCTGCGGCTGCTCGGCGCCCTGACCACGGCCGAGGCGCTGGCCCGGGGCGCGACGCCGGCCTGGCTGGCCGAGCTGGAGGCGGCGCGGCGGGCGATCCGGGTGCGGATCGCCGGCGAGGAGCGCTGGGCCGCGGTCGAGGACGCCGGCCGGCTGCGGGACGCGCTGGGCGTGCCGCTGCCGGTCGGGGTGCCGGAGGCGTTCACCGAGCCGGTGCGCGATCCGCTCGGCGACCTGGTGGCCCGGTACGCCCGCACGCACGGCCCGTTCCACGCCGCCGACTGCGCCGGCCGGCTCGGGCTGGGCGTCGCCGTGGTCGCGGCGACGCTCGAGCGGCTGGCGGCGACCGGCCGGGTGGCCGCGGGCGAGTTCCGGCCGGGCGGCACCGGCACCGAGTGGTGCGACGCCGAGGTGCTGCGCACGCTGCGCCGGCGGTCGCTGGCGGCGCTGCGGAAGGAGGTCGAGCCGGTGCCGACCTGCGGCGCTGGCGCGGTTCCTGCCGGCCTGGCAGGGCGTCGGGTCGCCGGCCGCGCGGCACCGACGGGCTGCTGCGGGTGGTCGAGCAGCTCGCCGGGGCGGCGGTGCCGGCGTCGGCGCTGGAGACGACTGGTGCTGCCGTCCCGGGTGGCCGACTACTCCCCCGCGATGCTCGACGAGCTGACCGCGGCCGGGGAGGTCATCTGGGCCGGGGCCGGCGCGCTGCCCGGCAACGACGGCTGGCTCGCGCTGGCCCCGACCGACGCCGCCGACCTGCTGCTGCCGGCCGCCGACCCGGTCGAGCCGACCGCCTGCACTCGGCCGTCCTGGAGGCGCTGGCCGGCGCCGGCGCTGTTCTTCCGCACCCTGTCCGACCGGGTCGGCTCGACCGACGACCCGGCGCTGGTCGCGGCGCTGTGGGACCTGGTGTGGGCGGGTCTGGTCACCAACGACACGCTCGCGCCGCTGCGCGCGCTGCTCGGCGCGGGTCGCGGCCGCGACCGGTGCGGCGGCGGCCGGCGCCGCGCTCGCGCTACGGGCGCGTGGGCCGGCCGGCGATGCCGTCCCGCACCGGGCCGCCGACGGCGGCCGGCCGGTGGTCGCTGCTGCCCGACCGCGAGGCCGACCCGACCCGGCGGGCGCACGCGCTGGCCGAGGCGCTGCTCGACCGGTACGGCGTCGTGACCCGGGGCGCGGTGGTCGCCGAGCGCGTGCCCGGCGGGTTCGCCGCCGTCTACCAGGTGCTGCGGGCCGTGAGGAGTCGGGCCGGAGCCGGCGCGGCTACTTCGTCGAGTGCCTGGGCGCCGCCCAGTTCGCCGCGCCCGGCGCCGTCGACCGGCTGCGCTCCTACGCCACCGACCGCCGTCCCCTCCCCCACCGACTCCGCCGGTGAGTCGGGCGGCACGGGCCCGGGCGGCGGGTCGGCGGCCCAGACGGTGGGGCCGGCGGGCTCGGCGCCGGGCGCGGCGGGCGGAGGAGGCCTCCCCGGCGGTGGTGCTGGCGGCCGCCGACCCGGCGAAGCCGTACGGCGCCGCGCTGCCCTGGCCGGAGCGCCCGCCGACGGCGACGGCGGCCGCGGGCACCGCCCCGGCCGCAAGGCGGGCGCGCTGGTCGTGCTCGTCGACGGCGAGCTGGTGCTCTACGTCGAGCGCGGCGGCCGCACGCTGCTGTCCTGGACCGAGGACCCGACCGCGCTGCAGGCCGCCGCGGACGCGCTGGCCCTCGCCGTCCGCGAGGGCGGCCTCGGCCGGCTCGCCGTCGAGCGCGCCGACGGCGAGAGCGTGCACACCTCCACCGCCCTGGCCGAGGCCCTCGAAGCCGCCGGCTTCCGCCCGACCCCGCGCGGCCTGCGGCTGCGCGCCTGACCTCAGCGCGGGGGCCGGAGGAGGCAGAACTCGTTGCCGTCGGGGTCGGTGAGGGCGTACCAGGTCCAGCCGTCCTCCTCGACCGGGTCACCGGTGGTGTGCCGGGCGCCGAGCGCGAGCAGCCGGGCGAGCTCGGTCTCGAGGTCGGGGACGCGCAGGTCGAGGTGCACCCGGTTCTTGCCGTCCTTGGCCCCGGGCACCTGCTGGAGCAGCAGCTCCAGGCCGTCGCCGCCGGCCGGCCCGAGCTGCCGGTACGGCCCGGGGGTGCCGGCGGGCGGTCCCACGTAGCCGAGCGCGCCGCACCAGAAGGCGGCCGACCGGTCCAGGTCTGCACAGTCGAGCACCACGACCAGCGCCGTGTCGTCCGCCCGCCGAACCGCACCGGTCGCCGCTGCATCCATCGACCGTACGTGGTCGACCGCTCCGGAAGGATGGCCGGCATGACGTACGAACTGGTGGACCTGGAGCCGGGTGACCCGCGGCTGATCGACGACATGCTGCCGGTGCTCGCGCAGCTGCGCACCCACCTGGACGCCGCCGGACTCACCGCGATCTACGCCGAGGCGCACCCGCAGGGCCTCCGGTTCCTCGTCGCGTACGACGGCGACCGGTGCGTCGGCGTCGCCGGCTGGCGGATCGTCGCCCTCACGTTCGCGGTCCGCAAGCTGTACGTCGACGACCTCGTCACCACCGCGGACGGCCGGTCCAACGGCGTCGGGCATGCGCTGCTGACCGAGCTGGAGAGCCGCGCCCGGGCCGCCGGGTGCACCGTCATCGACCTCGACTCCGGCGTGCAGCGGCACGACGCGCACCGGTTCTACTTCCGCGAGCGGATGCACATCTCGTCGCACCACTTCACCAAGGCGCTCGACGGGTAGGGACAACCCGACTCCGAACCGGCCAGGCAACCCCGTGGTCGGCCCACCTGCCCGAACCTAGTGTCGAGGCATGGCAACACAGGCTCTTCCCGTCCCGACCGCCACGTCCCGGCTGCGGGTCGGCCCGTCCGCCGGCTACGTGCTCACCGGCTTCCCGCTCGCGGTCGCCGCGTTCGTGCTGCTCCTCACCGGCTTCGTGGTCGGCATCAGCACGCTCGCCATCACGATCGGCATCGCCGTGCTCGCTGCCACGCTGGCCGCCGCCCGTGTCCTGGCCGGGATCGAGCGGAGCCGGATGGACGCGCTGTTCGGTTTCCGCACGCCGCGTCCCGCGTACCGGATCCCGCGTGGCGGGAAGCTCGGCCGCGTCGTCTCGGCCGGCGCGGACCCGCGCCGCTGGCTCGACCTGTTGCACGGCATCGTCGCATTCCCGGTCGCGGTGGCGACGTTCTCGATCGTGGTGACGTGGTTCGCCGGCGCGATCGGCGGCCTCGGCTACGTCCTGTGGGAGTGGAGCCTGTCGCGGGGTCCGGACAACCACTCGCTGGCATACTTCCTCGGCCTCGGCGACGGTCGCACCGCGGACATCCTGCTCACCACCGCGCTCGGCGCGGTGATGGCGGTGACGCTGCCGTGGGTGGTGCGCGGTTGCGCGGCGATGCAGGCCGGGCTGGCCTGGGCGCTGCTCACCGACCACGGCGACGACTGAGCTGACCGACCGGACAGAGAGTAAGAATGAGATGTGATAGCATGTTTAGCCTGTGACATGGCTCACGTAGGCGATGTGCAGACTCCGGAGCACAAACGGGGTGGTGGGGACAGTGATCGATATCGCGCTGCTCGCCGGCACGGTCGTGACCAAGCTGCTGGCGCCAGTGTTCAAGGCCGGTTGGGACAAGATCTTCGACGCGGCGACCGAGGAGATGGGCCGGCAGGTCGCCGACGGCACCAAGAGCGTGGTCTCTACGGTCTGGGCCAGAGTGACCGGCCTGTTCACAAGCGACGAAGAGAAGGCCGCGCTCGCCTCCTTCCAGAAGCGGCCGGATGCCGCCGCGCCGCTGGTCGAGGAGATGCTGCGGGAGAAGCTGGAGGCTCAGCCTGCGGTGGCCGAAGAGCTCGACCGGCTCGTCAGCGTCCAGCCCGCTGGCGGCGTCCTCAACGGCGCCCAGATCATCGGGCGGACCGTCAACACGGTGATCGCGCAGGGACCGGTCAGTGGGAACGCCATTGTCGCCGGTCAGTACTTCGGTGCCGCGCCCGGCGACCACGCCAACGGTTCCCCCAGTTAAGCCATGGCCACGATCCACCAGTCGGAACGGCAGGCGGAGCTGGCGGAGATCTCCGCCGTCCTGGCGGCGCGGCGGCCGGCGGTCGTCGGCGTCACCGGCGAGGCCGGTAGCGGCAAGTCGTTCGTCACCGGTCGAGCAGTGCAGGCCGCCGCCGCGGCGGGCTGGCGGGTGACCCCGTACCGGAACGGGCGCGGCGTCCGGGTCGGCAAGGGCACCACCGACGCGATACTAGCCATCGACCTCGCGGCGGCGCTGGGCCTGCCCGCCCCCGCCGACCGCCGCAACCCGCTGCGCGCGGTGGCAGAGACTCTCATCGAGGCGGCCGCCGAGCAGCCGGTCCTCGCGGTACTGGACCCGTACCGACCGTCCCCGGAGCTGAGCCGCCGGCTGACCCACGAGCTGCTCCCAGTGCTGCGGCGGGGCGAGCGGCCGGTGGTCGTGGTCGTAGTGACCAGACGCAGCCTGCACGACGAGCTGCATCCCGAGGTCGAAGTGGCGGTTGCGAGCCCGGACGTCGGCTCGATCGAACGGGTGTTGCGGGCCGCGACCGCCGGACTGCAGCCGCCGGTCGACGACCGCGAGCTGGCTGCCTACATCGAGGCCGCCCGGGACGACCCGCGGCTGCTTGCCAGCCTCGTCGCAGTGCTCCCGCTCGGCCAGCGAGGCGCCGGCCATGTGCTGCCGTCGCCTACCGGAAGGGGCTGACCCGTGCCCGCGCTCGACCCGAGCAGCTTTGTCGACAACGAGCGGCCGCAACGGCTGCTGCAAGACATGATCGAGGACCGCGAAGAGGCGCGGGTGCTCGTGCTGACCGATATCAGCGGGCAGGGAAAGTCGCACCTGCTGCTTCGGATGCGGGTCAACTGCCAGGAGGGCCCGCCCCGGGTGCCGGTGCTGTTCGCGGACCTGCGCGATATCGCGACCCCGTTCGGGGCGGTCGAGCGAGCCGCTAGCGACGACGTCAACATGGATGTGGTCGTCCGCATCCTCACCGGCTACTCAACCGAGTACGAAAGGTGGCGGGGCACAGCGTACTACCGGATCGAGGGACCGGCCGACGTGGTGAACCGGGTCCAGGTTGACTCGGTCGCCGAGGGCGGCATCGCCGCCGGGCAGTACTTCGCGTCCGCCCCGCAAGTCAGCGGGCTGGACAGCCGGATCGCCCAGGCGAAGTGCGTGCTGGCGTTCATGCAGGATCTCATCGCCTGGCAGGAAAGTCCGGTAGTGGTGCTGCTCGACCACTTCAACAAGGCGCACTCGGCGGTGCAGACCTGGGTGGACGAGCAGCTTGTGCGGCCCTGCCTGCGCGCCGAGCTCGGCCGCACGATCGTCGTGCTGGCCAGTACGCCCGAGGAGGTCCCCTCATACGAGGCGTACCGGCCGCGGGTGCAGGTCACTGGCCTCGACCCGCTCTACCGAGATCCCCAGCACGTCACCGGGCTGTTCCGAGCGCACCGGCTGCCACGGGAGTCCGACGAGTTGCTACTACCGCTCGCACTCGACCGGTTGCGGCGGGGGGTCGCGGTCGGCCAGCTGATCGACGCCTTCAGCCTGCTCTCGCCGGCCGGAGGCGGCCATGAGCGCTGATCCGCAAGCAGACCGGCTGGCCGCGGTCGCCGATTTAATCGGTCGACTGGAGCCGAGTGTCGACTCCTCCGCATCAACCGTTGCGCAGTGCGCCCGACAGGTCAAGGACTCCGACCCGGCGCTTGCGCGGCTCCTGGAACGGGCCGCGCTTCCCCGGCGGCTGGACGCCCCCCTGGTAGCGATGCTTGCCGAGGTCGACGACGACGAAGGCACGCGGTTACTGTCGCGGCTCACCGACTACTCCTTCGTCCGCCCACACCCCAGTGGCGGCTGGGCGTACCACGACCGGGTCCGGGACGCCGTACGAGCGCAGTGGGCGAGCGGGCCGGGGGCGGAGGACTTCCGCAACCTGTCCCAGCGGCTGAGCCGGCACATGCTCGGCTCATTCGCTGAGTCCCGGCGGCTCGCCCGGGAGCTCCAGATCGCCACGCCGACCCTGCTCGCGGTCCAGCCAGCCCGGCTGGCGGCAATGCGCACCGCCGTCGAGTGGTATCTGGCGATCTCGTTCAAGGAAGCCGTGTACCACGCCGGGGATGCCGGCCTAGCCGACGTGAACGACCTATTCGGCGACGTGATCGGGCAGGTTGAGAGCAGCCCGCAGCTGGTCGAGATCGCCCTCGCCGCCCTGCACGGGCTGCCACCGGATCTAGCTGCGAACGGCGACCCGGTGCAGGCCGGCTGGCTGCGGTACTGGGAGGCGCGGCTGCTGATGCACCTGGACCAGCCAAGCGAGGCCGAGGCGATGCTCCGGCCGCTCGCCGGTGTCACGGACGGCGCGGACCTAGTCGATGACGCCGAAGCGGCCATGGGTCCGATCGACGACGCGCTCCGGCTCCGGCACTGGGCGGCCGGCGACCTAGGATTGTGCCTGGAGCAGCAGCAGCGGCTACTCGAGGCCGAGGCGGTCTACGCCCGCGACCTGCGGCTGGCTGTCGCCGACGGCGTGGACGCCTGGAACTTGGGGTTGGCGTATCAGCGGCTGGCGACCCTGCAGCTGGCCCAGTTCCGCGTCACCGACGCGGCCGAGTCGCTGCGCGGCGCGGTTGATGCGGCCCGGGCCGCCGGCAACAACCGAGCGCTAGTCTGGGCGCTGCTCGACCGGGCGGAGGTCTGCCGGCAGCTCAGCGACCGGGACGGCGCGCGCGAGCTGCTCAGCGAGGCTGTGCACGAGAGCCGGACACTGCCGGTGCGCCGACTGGAGCAGGACCGGACGCTCACCGACGACCTTGACGTGCACCGCATGGTCGCGCTGACGGCCATGCGCGTTGTCGGCGCGGACGACGTACGGATGCTCGATACGCTCCTGGCCGAGGCGGTCGCGCTGGCCGCTGGCGCCAGCCGGGACGAGGGCACGGCGGCCGCTCGGACGGTGTACGCCGAGATGCTGCGCGTAGCCGGGTCCCTGCGACGGGCCGGGGGCGTGCTCGAGGGCCTCCGTACGGCCGTCGACCAGCTCGACCCGCCCGCGCGCGCCCGCCTGGCGACCGAGCTGACCTTCGAGTCCGCGTTCCTGGATCGCACCCTCGGCCGGCACACGGCGTCGCTGAGCCGCTGGACCGAGCAGCTGGTCGTGGCGAAGGACGGGGATGACTTGCCGGGATGGAATGAGGCGGCTGCACTGTCCAACCGCAGCGAGGACCTCGTCGTGCTCGGCCGGCTAGCCGAGGCCGAAGCGGACCTGGAGACGGCCCGCGAACGATGGCGGACGCTCGGGCTGGACCGCTTGGTCGCGCTGCTCGACGTTTCCCAGGCCGAGGTGCTGCTCCGCCGGGGCGACTCCAGTGGTGCTGGGGCGCTGCTGGACTCGATACGGGAACCGCTGCTAGCCGAGCCAACGTCGCTGCGGGCCGAGTACCTGCGGGTCGCCGGAGCGGTGCGGGCGGCGGGCGGCGACTTCGCCGGCGCAGCCGGCCTGCTGGTCGAGCAGGCCGCCGGTGCGCGCGGGCTGGGTGATGGCGAGTCCGCGGCTCAGGCGCTGGCCGCCGCGGCGGGCAATGCCGGCCGGCATGGCAACTGGGCTGCGGCCGCTGAGTACGCCCGGGCCGCCGCAGACGCGTACGATCGACTAGCCGCGGCGGATGCGCTCCGGCCGAGCAACGACCAGCAGGTCGCTGATGAGCGGCTCGCGGCCGGCGTCCGGCTGTTCTTCGATGGCGCCGGAGAGCGCGGCCAGGACCTGGAGCGGGTCCGCCGGTGCTACCGGGAGGCGCTCGACCGGGAGCCGGACAACGCGTGGCTTCATATGGCCCGTTACTACGTTTGCCGTGAACAGGGTGACCTCGGTGAGGCTCGCCGGGAGCTGGTCGAGCTGGAGACGCTGCGGCCGGCCTGGCTCGCGCCGAGCTGGCTGGACCGGCGCCGGGTCGAGCTGGCCGGCGACCGCGCCGCGGTGCCAGTCGCGACACCGCCGCGCATGCCTGGCGGCGGGATCGACGTCGGCGGGTGGCTACGCGGGCTCTGGTATCAGCTCACCGGCAGACGTCCCAGCTGAGCTGATCCCGCCGCGGCCGTGCGCGCGAGAATGGCGCAGTGCCCGAGGGAGACACCGTCTGGCTGGCCGCCAAGCGCATGCACGCGGCGCTCGGCGGCCGGCCGCTGATCCGGTTCGACCTCCGCGTGCCGGCGCTGGCCACCGCCGACCTGACCGGCGCGACCGTGACCGAGGTGCTCGCCCGCGGCAAGCACCTGCTGATCCGGTTCGACCGCGGGCTCACCCTGCACACGCACTTCCGGCTGGACGGCAGCTGGCGGCTGCAGCGGACGGGCGAGCGCTGGCGCGGCGGCGGTCCTGCCCACCAGGTCCGCGCCGTGCTCGCGAACGCCGAATGGGAGGCCGTCGGCTACCGCCTGCACGACATCGCGCTGGTCCCGACCGGCGAGGAGGACCGCCTGGTCGGCCACCTCGGCCCGGACGTGCTCGGCCCGGACTGGGACGCGGACGAGGCGGCCCGCCGGCTGCAGGCCGACCCGACCCGCCGGATCGGCGAGGCGCTGCTGGACCAGCGGCTGCTCGCCGGCGTCGGGAACCTCTACAAGAGCGAGGCGTTGTTCCTGGTCGGCGTCAACCCGTGGACGCCGGCCGGCCGGGTGGACGTGCCGAAGCTCGTCGCCGCCACGTACCGGCTGATGCGGGCCAACCGCGACCACCCCGAGCAGTCCACCACCGGCAGCCTGCGCCGCGGCGAGCAGCACTGGGTCCACGGCCGCGGCGGGCTGGCCTGCCGGCGCTGCGGCACCACGATCCGGGTGGCCGAGCAGGGCCCGGCCGACCGCCCCGAGTACGGCCGGGTCACCTACTGGTGCCCGCACTGCCAGCCGTAGGGTTCCGGCATGGGGATCACCCGGCACGGCCACACCGAGCGGCTCGACCTGGCCGACCCGACCCTGCGCGAGTGGGAGTGCACGGTCGTCGGCGTCGACCCCGACCGCGGCATCGTCCTGGACCGGTCCGCGTTCTACCCGGGCGGCGGCGGGCAGCCACCGGATCACGGCGTGCTGCTGTGGGACGGCGTGCAGACCCGGATCGTCGGCACGGTCAAGGGCGACGACCTCTACCTCGTCCCGGCCGAGGGCGACCCGGTCCCGGCGGCCGGCACCGCGGTCGTCGGCGCGGTCGAGGACGCACGGCGCAGCCTGCTCATGCGGACGCACTCCGGGCTGCACGTGCTCGGCGGGGTCGTGTTCCGCGACTTCGGCGCGCTCGTCACCGGCGGCAACATGGAGCCCGGCGAGGCCAGGATGGACTTCAACCTGCCCGACCTGCCGGAGGGGTTCAAGGCGACGGTCGAGGAGCGGGTCAACGCGGAGGTGGCCGCCGACCGGGCGGTCGAGGTGCGCGTCCTGCCCAGGACCGAGGCGCTGGCGATCCCGGACATCATCCGGACCCAGACCAACCTCATCCCGCCGGACGAGAACGAGGTCCGGATCGTGGACATCACCGGTCTGGACACCCAGGCCGACGGCGGCACCCACGTGGCGTCGACCCGGCAGATCGGCCGGGTCCAGGTGACCAAGGTCGAGAACAAGGGCCGCCAGAACCGCCGCGTCCGCGTCAAGATCCTGGACTGAGGCTGTCGAATCCGGGGTGGGTCGCTCGTCATGACGGTGTCGGCGGCCGGGCGGCCGCCGGGGACGGGAGCTGGACGCGTGCGCTACCTCTTCCTGCTGTACGGCGACCCCGCCGGCGAGGCGGACCTGACGGCGGAGCAGCGGCGCGCGGTCGTCGGGGGCCACGTCGCCCTCGGCCGCGAACTGGCGGCGGCCGGCACGCTGCACCTCGCCGAGGCGCTCGGCGACGGCGTCCGGGTGCTGCACAGCGACGGGACCGTGACCGACGGGCCGTTCGCGGAGACCAAGGAACAGCTCGGCAGCGTGTACGTCGTGGACTGCGCGAGCGCCGGCGAGGCGCTGGCGCTGGCCCGGCGGATGCCGGCCAGCCCCGGCCTGACGGTGGAGATCCGGGAGATCCAGGAGGTCTAGCGATGGCGGAATACCTGCTGCTCATCGTCGGCGACGACGACGCGTACGAACGGCTGAGCGAGGAGGAGAGCAAGGCCATGTATGCGGGGCACTTCGCGTTCATGGACGAGCTCGGCAAGGCTGGGGTGGCGATCGTGTCCAGCGCGGAGCTCGAGCCGCCGCGGACCGCGCGGACCATCCTGGCCGACGGGACCGTCACCGACGGGCCGTTCGCCGAGGCGAAGGAGCAGGTGGGCGGGTTCTACCTGATCGACGTGCCGAGCCTCGAGGAGGCGGTCGAGTGGGGCAGGAAGATCCCGCTGCTGCCCGGCGACAAGCTCGAGGTCCGCAAGGCGAAGTGAGCGCGGGCGCAGCGGTCGAGGCCGCCGGGAGCGGCGCCACGCCGGCGGCACGGGGCGCCGGCGTGGCCACCGGGACCGCCACCACCCCGGCGACCCGGCAGCCCGCCGGGGACGCGGCCGCCGGCCGGGCCGCCACCCAGGCGGCGCGATCGGCCGTCGAGGCCGCGCACGCCGAGCACTGGGGGCGCCTGCTCGCCCTGCTCACCCGGCTCGTCGGCAACAACCTGGACGTGGCCGAGGAGTCGCTGCAGGACGCGTACGAGAGCGCGCTGACCGCCTGGGCGCGCGACGGGATCCCCACCAAGCCGGACGCGTGGCTGCTCACCGCTGCCCGCCGGAAGGCGACCGACCGGTTCCGCCGGGAGGCCACGCTCGCCCGCAAGCTGCCACTGCTACTGCCCGAGGAACCGGAGGTGGTCACCGACATGTCGACCATCCCGGACGAGCGGCTGCGGCTGCTGTTCACCTGCTGCCACCCGGCGCTGCCGGCCGAGGCCAGGGTCGCGTTGACGCTGCGGCTGCTCGGTGGCCTGACCACCGCCGAGATCGGCCGCGCGTTCCTCGTCGCGGAGCCGACGATGGCCGCCCGGATCACCCGGGCCAAGAAGAAGATCGCTGCCGCCGGCATCCCGTACCGGGTGCCGAGCGACGCCGAGCTTCCCGAGCGGCTGGCCGGCGTGCTGGCCGTGCTCTACCTGGTCTTCACCGAGGGCCACTCGGCCAGCTCGGGGGACGAGCCGGTCCGGCACGACCTCTGCGAGGAGGCGATCCGGCTGGCGCGGGTGGTGGTCGCGCTCATGCCGGACGAGCCGGAGGCGGCCGGGTTGCTGGCGCTGCTGCTGCTCCAGCACGCCCGCCGGGACTCGCGCACCGGCTCGGACGGGCGGCTGGTGCTGCTGCCCGAGCAGGACCGCACCCGCTGGGACTCCGGCCAGATCGCCGAAGGGCTGTCGCTGCTGCGCTCGGCCGCCCGCCGCGGGCCCGCCGGCCCCTACCTGCTGCAGGCGGCGATCGCGGCCGAGCACGCGCGGGCCCGCCGGGCCGAGGACACCGCCTGGGACCGGATCGCCACGCTCTACGCGGCGCTGGAGGACCTGACCGGCTCGCCGGTGGTACGGCTCAACCGGGCCGTCGCGGTCGCCGAGGTGGACGGACCGGCGGCCGGGCTCGACCTGCTCGCCGACCTGGACGGCCCGCTGGCCGGCTTCCACCTGCTGCCGGCGACCCGGGCCGACCTGTTGCGCCGGCTCGGCCGGACCGCCGAGGCGGCCGCCGCGTACCGGGAGGCGATCGCCGGGGCCGGCAACACGGCCGACCGGGAGTTCCTGGTCCGCCGGCTCGCCGAGCTCTCCGCCGGCTGACCGCGCCGCCGCCGTACGGAATGCTGGCGGCATGGAATCCGTGCGTGCGGTCGCGTCCGAGCTCCCCGAGGTGACGGAGGAGGAGCCGTTCGGGGAAGGGGTTCCGGTGTTCAAGGTCGCCGGCAAGGTGTTCGCGATCTGGGCACCGAACGACGAGCCGGGCCGGGTCACCCTCAAATGCGATCCGAACCTCGCACTCGAGCTGCGCGCGCAGTACGCGTCGGTGACGCCCGGCTACCACACCAACAAGCGGCTCTGGAACACGATCGTGCTGGACGGGACTGTCCCGGACGACGAGGTGGCCGAGCTGATCCGGCACGCGTGGGAGCAGGCGGTCGGCACCCTCCGCAAAGCCGACCGCGACCGCGTCCTCCGCCAGCGCGGCTAGGGCCCGGCAGGCTCAGGCGACGGCGCGGAGGCCGGCGGCGAGGCCGGCGAGGGTGTCGGTGGCTTCCTGCAGCGACGGCGCCGGCGTGCGCAGGCCGGCGTCCGCGGCGACCGCGTCGGCCGCCGCGACGACCAGCGTGTCGTACGCGGCGATGCCGGCGTCGAGCTGTCGCCGCAGCGCCTCGACCGCGTCGTGCAGCCCGCCGGAGACCCGGTGCGCCCGGTGCACCGCGGTGAGCCGGGCGCCGAGGTCACGCAGCCCGGCGGCCGCGCTCGCGGCGACCCGGCGCGGCTCGGCGGCCGCCTCGCCGAGGTGGCCGAGCAGCACGTGCAGGGTCTGCTCCTGGGCGGCGAGCCGGTCCAGCGGTGGCCGGGCCGGCGAGTCCTTCGGCGGACGGGCCGATCGCGGCGGCGGCGGCGGCTGCCGGCGCAGGCCGGACAGCCGGCGTCCGGCCCGGACCGCGGCCGCGCCGGCCAGCAGCGCCACCGCCCCGAGCCCGACGTCGGCGACCTCCGGGGCGCTGGCCACGGCGGCGACCCCGGTCAGCCCGGCGAAGCCGACCGCGACGGTGGTCTGCACCCGCACCTTCCGCTCGGCCCGGCGGACCTGCTTGGCGTGCTTGCGCGCCGGGTCGGGCTGCCCGAGCTCGGCCAGCCGCTCGGCGACCGCCTCCCGCCCCGCCACGACGAGCTCGGCCAGCTCCCGGCGGGCCAACTCGGCCAGCCCCGAACCGCGCCCGCCCGGACCGCGCCCGCCTGCGCCGTCCGTACCCGCGACGTCCGCATGCTGCGCCGACCTCGCCGCGACCGCAGCCGCCCACGTCTCGAAACGGCGTGAGCGGCTCGCGGACACGGTCATCAGCCCTGGTCTGCGCGCAGCTGGTCGAGCCGGGCCTGCGCGGCCGGGTCGGCCACCGGCTCGGACTGCTCGGGACGAGCGGCCTCGACCGCCGGGGTCTGCCGGCCCTCGACGGCCGGGGTCGGCGGCGCGGACGCGAGCTGACCGCCCTGCATGCTGGCCCGGATCTGCTCCAACCGCGCGTTGCCGGCCATGTCGAGCGTGGACTTCTGCACCTCGAGCATCCGGCCCTCGACCGAGTTCTGCGCGAGCTCGGCCTGGCCGAGCGCGTTCGCGTACCGCCGCTCGATCTTCTCCCGCACCTCGCCCAGCGACGGGGTCGTGCCGGGCGCGGACAGCTCCGACATCTGCCGCAGCGAGGCCGACACGGTCTCCTGCATCTTCGCCTGCTCCAGCTGGGACAGCAGCTGGGTGCGCTCGGCGAGCTTCTGCTGCAGCAGCATCGCGTTCTGCTCGACGGCCTTCTTCGCCTGCTCGGCGGCCTGCAGGGCCTGGTCGTGCAGGCCCTTCAGGTCCTCCATGGAGTTCTCGGCGGAGACCAGCTGGGTGGCGAAGACCTGCGCGGTCTGCTCGAACTCCGTCGCCTTGGCCTCGTCGCCCTTGGCCCGGGACTGGTCGGCGAGGGTCAGCGCCTGGCGGGCGGAGGCCTGCAGCCGCTCCACCTCCGACATCTGCCGGGACAGCTTCATCTCCAGCTGGCGCTGGTTGCCGATCACCGCGGCGGCCTGCCGGGACAGCGCCTCGTGCTGGCGCTGGGCCTCCTCGATCGCCTGCTGGATCTGGATCTTCGGGTCGGCCCGCTCGTCAACCTGCGCACCGAACCAGGACATGAAGTACTTGTATGCCTTCACGAACGGGTTGGCCATGGTCCGAGATCCTCCGTCCTTCGCGCACCCCTACGGTACGCGGCGCTTGCTCCACTGTGTCAGGCATCGTCTCAGGTCATCTCAGCCGTCGAGGACCCGGCGGGACACCGCCTCGGCCTCGGCCAGCCCGGTGCGCAGCCCGTCGAGGTCGGCCGCAAGGTCGGCGAGCCGGTCCGCGGATGCGTCCACGCCGCCGGACACGGACATCGCCAGCAGCTCCGCGGTCCGGGCCACCAGCCCTTCCAGGCTCAGCGCGGTCGCCTGCATCCGGGCGAGCAGCTCGTCCCGGGCGCCGGCGAGCCGCTGCGCGACCTGCAGCTGGTCGCTGACGCTGGCCAGCGACCGCTTCCGCTCGGCCCGTACCCGGTCCGACGAGGCGTCCGCGACCGCGGCGGCCAGCCGGTCCCGCTCAGCGGTCAGCCGGGCCGGCTGGATCCGGTCGGCGGCGTCCTCGACGGCGGTGACCTGACCGGCCAGCCGGCGCATCGTCGCCAGCGCCTCAGCGGCACCCTCCCGGACCGGGACCAGCTGCTGCTTGGCCACCGCCGAGCCGGGCGAGCGGACCAGCTCGGCCAGCGAGCGGTCGGCCCGCTCAGCCCGGGTGAGCCATTGCTCGGCGATCGAACCGCGCCGCGGCGGGCGCAGCTGCGGGTCGGGCTCGGCCGCCGGCCGGTCCGCGTCCCGCTCGCGGGTCAGCAGGCCGGCGCCGACCTTCACCCCGTAGACGACCGCGGCGACGCCGAGACCGACCGGCAGCGCGGCCGCGCCGAGCGGGGCCACTGCCCACGCCAGCCCGCCCGCGACGCCGGCGATCACGCCGCCCCACGGGTCGAGCAGCTCCTGCCGCAGCCGACCAGCCATACCCAGGATCTTCCCGCGTCAGAAGTTCGAGAGCACGGCGGTGAGAACGTTGACGATGCTGGCCGGGTCACTGGCGTCGTACGCGGCGGCCCGCGAGGACGCCGCGATCCGCTTGAGGATGTCCAGGTCGGCCGCCGTCCCGTAGGCGATCGGGAACACCCGCACCGAGGCCTCGGTGTCCTCGCTGCCGATGTCGGACAGCAGCCGGTCCAGGTTGTTGTCGGGCGGGTATTCGTTCTTGCCGTCGGTGAGCACCACCACCGCGTTGATCCGGCTGCGGTCGAAGGTGTCCTGCACCTGCCGCACCGCGTCCCGGGTGGTCGTGTAGAGCGCGGTCCCACCGTCCGGTTCCAGCGCGCCGACCTTCTGCTTGAACCCCGGCAGCACCGCGCTGACCCGGCCGGTCGGCACCAGCTCGCGGTAGGGGTTGGCCTCCCCCTCGGCCGGCGTGGAGAACGTCCACAGCCCGAGCTCGTCGTCCGGCGCCAGCTGCGTGGTGGCCTGCAGCGCGGCCCGCTTGGCCAGATCGAGCTTGGAGCCGCCGCCGCCCGGCACCGCGCTGCCCATCGACCCGGACGTGTCCAGCACCAGCAGCACCCTGGCCCGCTTGCGCAGCGACTCCCAGGACTTCGCGACCTGGTCGAGCACCGCCGGCGCGGGCGGGTCGATGACGGCGAACTGGCGGTCCGGCAAGGCACCGTTGTCCCGGGTCAGCGCCCCGCCGGGCTTGCCGCCGGCGTCCCGGAATGCCGCGTCGGTGAACCGCTTCTGCTGCGCCGGCTCGGTGACGAACGCGAGGAAGTCGGCCGCCGCCCGCTTCTTCGCCGCGTCCACCCACTCCGCGGTGAGCACCACGTACGGGTTGTCGGAGACGAGCGTGCCCTCCTTCGGGTAGACCGCGACCAGCGGCACCCGCGGCTTGCCGCGCTGGCCGAGCGTGCCAGGGTCGCCCGAAGGGTTGCCCTGGTTGTAGTCCCAGACCGACTTCTCCTCGACCGTGACCGCGCTGATGTAGGTCAGCCCACGACCGGCCTCCGCGGCCTGGTAGAGGTTTTCCAGGAAGGTCAGCGTGGTGTCGCCGTAGTGCACGACCGAGCCCTCGATCGCCTTGACATACGCGACGACCTTCGGGTTGGTGACGTCCTTCGCCGTCAGGTCCGAGGACCGGCCGGTGGCCGCGAAGTAGGTGCCGATCGTCGCGTTGAGGCCGGAGGTGGAGAACTGGGGGTTGGTCTTGCCGAGCTTGAACGCGCCCCACTCGGCATGCCCCTTGCCGCCCCAGCCCTTCGGGTCGCGGGCGAGGGAGAGGACGTCGGCCCAGCCCAGCGGCTTGTCCGGCCAGCCGAGCGCCTCGGCCATCGGCTTCGGCATCGCGATGACCAGCGGCGTCTGGGCGATCGACGGGGTCTCGGCCGGGACGAGGTCGCCCTTGTCCTGGGCAGCGGTGCGTTGCTCCAGCAACACCGACCAGGACCGCGACGCGGGCGTCCAGACGTCCGGGCGCGGCCCGTCGACCTTCTCGTCCCAGCCGCGGGCGAGCGCCTCCATGGCGCCACCCGATGCCTTCGAGGTGACCTGGACGTCGACGCAGGAGCCCTCGACGGTCCGGCCGGACCGGTTGTAGTCGGCGGCGATCCGGGACAGCAGCGCTGCCTTCTCCGAGGACGCGGTGACGTGCAGCGGAGTGCAGCCGGTGCGCTGGCCGGAGCCGTCGGCCCGCTGCTGGGCGTCGTCATCGCCACCGCCGGTGACCAGGGCCCGCACGACGAGCACCAGCACGAGCCCGACCACGACCGCGAGGACCAGCGGGATGGCCCGCCGGCCTCGCGACCTGCCCGTCTGCTCCCCGTACGTCACCTGCGTCCCCCCTCCTGTGACCGGCCAACGGTCACGCCGGCCGGCCGGTTCCGGGAAGTGTCGCAGTCGGATCCGACCGCCCGGAATCTGCCCGATCGGGCAGTCCGGCAAGCGGGTCGCGCCGGGACCGAGCCCGCGCCGCAGCAGGACTCATCGCCGCGGCCGGATGACGCCGGTCGGCCGCACGGTCACGAGGTGGCGACGGCCCCGGCGGCGGGTCAGCCGGCGCGCTCGGTGCGGGCGGGGTCGCCGGGCAGGCCGCGGGCCAGCGTCTCGGCGGCGGTACGGATGGCGGGTGGGGTGGCCGGCGCCGCGAGGTGCGAGGCCAGCCAGCGCAGCACCAGGTCGTCGCCGGCCAGCCCGTCCGCGGCCAGCCGGGCTCGTACCGCCTCCTCCGCCGCCCGCCAGCCGGGCGCGGTCGGCTTCCGGGTCAGCAGCCCGGCCAGCGCCACCGGCTCGGTCTCGGCGACCTGGCGCAGCACGGGATGGTCGGACAGCCGCCGGGCGGCGTGCGCGAGCGCGTCGACCAGCTCCAGCTGCGCGCACTCCGCCGCTAGCGCCCGTACCTCGGCCTCGACCAGCGCGGACCAGACGTCGTCCTTGGTCCGGAAGTGGTTGTAGAGAGTGGCCTTGGCCACCCCGGCCTGCGCCGCGATGTCGTTCATCGTGGTCCGCCGGGTGCCGCGGGCGCCGACCGCCCGGCGGGCCCCGTCGAGCAGCCCGGCCCGGGTCCTGGCCATCGCGTTGCCGGCGCGCGACCGCGTCCCGCCGGAGCGGCGGGGCGGGGCGGACGCGACCGTCGTGGGCACCGTGGAACGGATCAGGTGGTCCAGCGGGTCGCGGGAGCGGTCCGGCACTCCCACTTGATGCCACCCGCCGCCCGGGAAGGCAAGGAGCCCGCCAGCGTGTCCGCCGGCGGGCTCCTGAACTCGTCCGATTGTGTCGGGTTGGGCCGCCTCTGTCAGGCCGCGGCCAGGCAGCGCGCGTTGCCGGGCAGATCGGTCAGCCCGACCAGCACCTCCAGCTCGCCGAGACCGTCGCCGGTCTCCAGCTCGGCCAGGTCGACATCGTCGAGCTCCAGCTCGTGCCCGGGCTCCGGCAGCGCGGACGGCTGGCTCGCCAGGCTGTCGGTCAGCCCGTGTCCGAGCGCGTCGGAGAGCGCCTCGCCGGCGAGCCCGGGCGCGGACTCGTCCGGCCCGTCCTCGGCCGGCGCCTCGTCGACGTCGTCGAACGCGGCCGCGTCCTCGAACGCCGCCGGGTCGAACTCGGGCAGGTCGTCGAACTGGCGACCGCCCACACCGGCGGGCACCGGACGCCGCGCCGGAGCCGGGATCATCACCCGCCCGGGCATCCGGGCCACCTCGGCGGCCCGCTCGGACCGGCGCATGGACTCGGAAACCTCGGACAGGACTTCGGACAGCTTCACGTCGAGCGCCTCGCAGATCGAGGCCAGCAGCTCGGAGGAGGCTTCCTTCTGTCCGCGCTCGACCTCGGACAGGTAGCCCAGGCTCACCCGGGCCGCTCCCGACACTTCGCGGAGCGTCCGCCGCTGGCGCAGCCGACGGCCGCGCAGCGTGTCACCGAGCACACGGCGGAGCAGAGTCATCGGCGCGCCCCTCCCGTCGTCGTCGTTCGTGTCGTCACCGTACCTCTCTGAACGGACCGCAGCCTCGCCACGGCTCCCTGTACGCCCAAAGCGAAACGCTGTAATCAGGCTGGCAATTCCGCGGACCGCGCCCGCACCGCCGACAGCAGCTCGGCCAGCGCCGCATCCACGGCGGCGGCGCGGACCGCGTTGCGGTCACCCGACAGGGTGAGGGACCGGACGGTGCCGCCGCCCGGGCCGGCGAGCCCGACGTACACGGTGCCGACCGGGCGGCCGCCCTGCGAGTCCGGACCCGCCACCCCGGTCACCCCCAGCCCGTACGTGGCGCCGAGGCGGTCCCGGGCGCCGGCCGCCAGCGCCCCCGCGACGTCGGGGCTGACCGGGCCCTCCGCGTCCAGCAGCGGCACCGGTACGCCGGCCAGCGTGGCCTTGAGGTCGGTCGCGTAGACCACGACGCCGCCGCGGACCGCGTTGCTCGCCCCGGCCGGCTCGGTCAGCGCCGCGGTGAGCAGCCCGCCGGTGAGCGACTCGGCGACCGCCACGGTCGCCCCGGCGGCGACCAGCGCGTCGAGCACCTGCGTCGCCGTGGCCGGCGACGCGGCCGGCGACGCGGCCGGCGACGCGGTCGACGGCCCGGTCGACGGCCCGGTCGACGGCCCGGTCGACGGCCCGACCAGCGGCGTGGCCGGCGGCCCGGCGGAACCGTCCGCAGCGGAACCGTCCGCGGCGGAGCCGTCCGCGGGCACTGCGCCCGAGCCGTCGGCGGGCGGCGTCCCGGGCGCGATCACGGCGGCGTCCTGGCGGCCCGGCGCAGCGCCAGCGCCCGGACGACGTAGTCGACGCCGGTGACGACGGTGAGGATCAGCGCCGCGCCCATCACCAAGGCCGCGACCGTGACCAGCCAGTCCGTCAGCGGCAGCAGGTAGAGCCCGATCGCGACCGTCTGCAGGAACGTCTTGTACTTGCCGCCCCGGCTGGCCGGGATCACCCCGTGCCGGATCACCCAGAACCGCAGCAGCGTGATCCCCAGCTCGCGGGTGAGGATGACCACGGTGACCCACCACGGCAGCAGGTCGAGCGCGGAGAGTCCGACCAGGGCCGTACCGGTCAGCGCCTTGTCGGCGATCGGGTCGGCCATCTTGCCGACGTCGGTGACCAGGCCGCGGCGGCGGGCCAGGTCGCCGTCCAGGCGGTCGGTGGCCGAGGCGACCGCGAACACCACGAACGCGATGATCCGCCAGGTCGTGTCGGTGCCGTGGTCGTGGAACAGCGCCCAGGCGAAGATCGGCACCAGCAGCAGCCGCAGCAGGGTCAGCCCGTTCGCGATGTTGACGACCTTGACCGTCTGGGCCGGGGTCGCGACCGGATCCGGCGCGGCCGGCGGCTCCGGAACGGGACGCTCCGGGACCGCCGGATCCGGCACCACGACACTCACCCCGCCCGCTCCACCGCCGGACGGGCGACCGCGTCGGCCGTCTCCAGGTAGCGGGCGGTCAGGTCGACGCCGGCGGTGCCGGTGACCGTCGCCCGGACCAGGTCGCCGACCTGGGCGTGCACCGGCGCGCCGGTGACCAGCGTGGCCCCGTCCACCTCCGGCGCCTGGTGCGCCGACCGCCCCTCGAGCCCGTCGCCGGTGACCGCCTCGACCAGCACCTCGACGGTCTCCCCCAGCCGCTCCTCGGCCCGCTGGGCCATCAGCTCGTCGACAAGCTCGGTCATCCGGGCCACCCGGCGGTCGATCACGTCCGTGCGCACCTTGCCGTCGTACCCGGCCGCCTCGGTGCCGTCCTCGTCCGAGTAGCCGAACACGCCGATGGCGTCCAGCCGGGCCGCGGCGAGGAACCGGGTCAGCTCGGCCACGTCCGCCCTGGTCTCGCCGGGGAACCCGACGATCACGTTGGACCGCACCCCGGCCGCCGGCGCCAGCGCCCGCACCTGGTCGAGCAGTGCGAGGAACCGGTCGGTGTCGCCGAACCGGCGCATCCGGCGCAGCACCGCCTCGCTGGAGTGCTGGAAGGACAGGTCGAAGTAGGGCGCGACGCCGGGCGTGCCGGCCAGCACCTCGACCAGCGACGGACGGGTCTCGGCCGGCTGCAGGTAGGACAGCCGGACCCGGACGATGCCCGGCACCGCGGCCAGCTCCGGCAGCAGCCGCTCCAGCAGCCGCAGGTCGCCGAGGTCCTTCCCGTACGAGGTCGAGTTCTCGCTGACCAGCACCAGCTCGCGCACGCCCTGCCCGGCGAGCCAGCCGGCCTCGGCCAGCAGCTCGTCGGCCGGCCGGGAGACGAACGCGCCGCGGAAGGACGGGATCGCGCAGAACGTGCAGCGCCGGTCGCAGCCCGAGGCCAGCTTGAGCGGGGCGACTGGCGAGTCGCCGAGCCGGCGGCGCAGCACCGGCGGCGTCCAGCCCGGCACCTCCGCCGCGGACGCGTGCCCGGGCACCGACACCGCGTGCCCCTGCCGCTCGACCGGGGTGATCGGCAGCAGCGTGCGCCGGTCACGGGGGCGGTGCGGCACTAGCGGGCGGCCGGCGAGCACGTCGTCCAGCCGCGCGCCGATCTCCCCGTACGAGTCGAAGCCGAGCACGGCGGCGGCTTCGGGCATGCTGTCGGCCAGCTGCGCCCCGTATCGCTCGGCCAGGCAGCCGACCGCGACGACCTTACGGTCGCCGTCGGCCGCGGCCAGCAGCGTGTCGATCGAGTCTTTCTTCGCGCTGGCCACGAACGCGCAGGTGTTGACCAGGACGACCGCGGCGTCGTCGTCTTCGGTGAGCTCCCAGCCGTCGGCGGTGAGCCGCCCGGCGAGTTCCTCGGAGTCGACCTCGTTCCGGGCACAGCCGAGGGTCACCAGCGCAGCACGACGGGAATGGGACACGCGGACGAGCGTACTAGCGGGACCGGGGCACGCAGTCGATCAGCCGGCGTTGGGCAGGCCGAACGCGATGGTGCAGACGTGCCGCTGGCACTGCGGCGAGCCGAGGTCCTTGCCGTTCTGGGTGACCCGGACCGCGATGGAGTTGCCGAACCGTACCGACAGCTTCGTGTCGTCGCGGAACTCCTTGGCCATCCCGTCGGTGAGCACGCCCTGGTAGATCTCCGTGCCGCTGCTCGAGCGCACCGACACCCAGCTCTGCCCGCCGGTGGCCTGCAGTCGCAACACCACACCCTTGTAGGCCGGCGGGCGCGGGCTCGGCGTGCTGGGGCTCGGCGGCGGTGCCGAGGTCGTGGGGGCCGCGCTGGTCGCGGCGACGACCGGGACGTCGGACCTGCTGCTGTCGTGCTGGCTGCGCCCGATGATCCAGCTCGCACCGAGGAACAGCAGGACGACGACCAGCACCCCGGCCGCGACCGGCGCCCACCGCGGTGCCTGCCGCCCGGCCCGGCCGGCGTCCCGGGGCGGCTCGAACGAGCCGAGCGGTGCCGTGCGCAGCGCCGGCACCGGCTGGTGGAACCGGCGGTCGAACTCCTCGACCAGCGGCCGCGGGTCGGCGCCGACGAACTGGGCGATAGAGCGCAGGTGACCGCGCGCGTACGCGGCGCCGCCGCAGGCGTCGAACTCGTCGGCCTCGATGGATCTGACGATCGCCGGACGGATGCGGGTCGCGGCGGACACGTCCTCCACGGAGAGGCCGCGGTCGCGCCGCGCAGCCGCGAGGGCGGCGCCGAGCGGGCGAGCGTCGTCGGCCACGAGAAGGACCTCCCGGGGAAGGATCGGCACGAACCGAGCGGGGCGATCCCGACTCAGTCTAGATCGGGCGTCGCCTGTCCTGCCATCGATCCGGCAGGCGTTTCGACGAACGTAAGGTGGAGGCGCCTGCTCCGACCGGCCGGCCGCCGTGCCGCCGTAAGGGCCAGTCGGCGGTACGCAGATCGAGCCGGTAGAGCACCCGGTCCCAGCGCTCGTCGCCGACCGCGACGAAGTCGGGCAGCCGCCCGTACGCCTCGAAGCCGAGCGACTCGTACAGGGCCATCGCGGCGTGGTTGTTGCCGCGCACGTCGAGGGTGAGCGTCTCCACCCGCCGTGCCCGGGCGTCCTCTACCAGCGCAGTCACCAGCCGCCTCGCCAACGCCCGGCCGCGGGCGGCGGGATGCACCATCACCTGCAGCACGTCGGCGTTGACCGCGACGGTCTCCTTCGCATACCGGGTCCACCGGCCCAGCGCCTCGACCCGACCGTCGACGCGCAGCAACGCCATCCTGGTCCGGCCGGCGGCGACCTCGGCGGCGATCCCGGCCAGCCACTCCGCGGTCCCGGCCCGGTCCGGGACGTCCACCCAGCCGACCGCGCCGCCCAGCCGCATGACCGCCTCGACGACCCGGTGCACCTCGTCGAGCAGCGCATCGTCGACCGAGCCGGGCAGCCACGCCAGCTCGTCACTCACCGCGCAAGGTGACCAGCAGGCCCTCCAGCTCGTCCGGCTTGACCAGCACGTCGCGGGCCTTCGAGCCCTCGGACGGGCCGACCACGCCGCGGCTCTCCATCAGGTCCATCAGCCGGCCGGCCTTGGCGAACCCGACCCGCAGCTTGCGCTGCAGCATCGAGGTCGAGCCGAACTGCGTCGAGACGACCAGCTCGGCCGCCTGCAGCAGCAGGTCGAGGTCGTCGCCGATGTCCTCGTCGATCTTGCGCTCGCTGGCCTGCGGCGCGGTGACGTCGTCCCGGTAGACCGGCTGGAGCTGCTGCTTGCAGTGTGCGACGACCGCGCTGATCTCCTTCTCCGGCACCCAGGCGCCCTGGATCCGCTGCGGCTTGCTCGCGCCCATGGGCAGGAACAGCCCGTCGCCCTGGCCGATCAGCTTCTCCGCGCCGGGCTGGTCGAGGATGACCCTGGAGTCGGCCAGGCTGGACGTGGAGAACGCCAGCCGGGACGGGACGTTGGCCTTGATCAGCCCGGTCACCACGTCGACGGACGGCCGCTGGGTCGCCAGCACCAGGTGGATGCCGGCGGCCCGGGCGAGCTGGGTGATCCGGACGACCGAGTCCTCCACGTCGCGCGGGGCGACCATCATCAGGTCGGCCAGCTCGTCGACGATCACCAGCAGGTATGGGTAGGGCTTGTATTGCCGCTCGCTGCCCGGCGGTGCGGTGATCTCGCCGCCGCGCACCCCCCGGTTGAAGTCGTCGATGTGCCGGACACCGGCCGCGGCCAGGTCCTCGTAGCGCAGGTCCATCTCCCGCACGACCCAGCCCAGCGCGTCGGCCGCCTTCTTCGGGCTGGTGATGATCGGCGTCACCAGGTGCGGCACGCCCTCGTACGAGGTCAGCTCGACCCGCTTGGGGTCGATGAGCACCATCCGCACCTCGTCCGGGGTGGCCCGGACCAGGATCGAGACGATCAGCGCGTTGATGCACGACGACTTGCCGGCGCCGGTCGCGCCGGCGATGAGGATGTGCGGCATCTTGGCCAGGTTGGCCACCACGAAGCCGCCCTCGATGTCCTTGCCCAGCCCGACGACCATCGGGTGGTGGTCGCGGGTGGCGCTGCCGCTGCGCAGCACGTCGCCGAGGCTGACCAGCTCGCGGTCGGTGTTCGGGATCTCGACGCCCACCGCGGACTTGCCCGGGATCGGCGACAGGATCCGCACGTCGGCGGACTTCACCGCGTACGCGATGTTGCGGGACAGCTGGGTGATCCGCTCGACCTTGACCGCGGGGCCGAGCTCGATCTCGTAGCGGGTGACGGTCGGGCCGCGGGTGAAGCCGGTGACCGCGGCGTCCACCCCGAACTCTCCGAACACCTGCTGCAGTGCGGAGATCACCGTGTCGTTGGCCTTGGTCTTCGCCTTCGGCGGGGTGCCGCCGGCGAGCAGGGCCGAGGACGGCAGCGTGTAGTCCGTCTCGCCGGTCAGGCTGAGCTGCACGGGCCGGGTGACCGGCGGAAGCTCCGGGTCCGGCGCGCGGCTGCTTGCGGCGACCGCGCGCGGCCGGCACCGCCGGTGCGGCCTCGGTCGCCTCGGCGGCCGCGTCCACGTCGTACGGCTCGGGGTCGGGCGCGTCGGGCAGGGAGCCCTGGCGGCGGCGGGACGGGCGGCGCAGCCGTACCGGCGGGCCGGTGAGCTCCTCGGTCAGCTCCTCGGTCGGCGGCTCGTCGGGCTCCCCCGGCCCGGCCTCCGGCGGCGGTCGGCGCAGCAGCCGGTCGCGCGCGGCCCGGATCCGGTGCGGGATCCGGTTCACCGGGGTCTTGGTCACCACCAGCAGCCCGAAGAACAGCACCAGCACCAGCAGCAGCACGGCCAGTGCGGTGCCGACCCCGCGCTGCAGCGGTCCGGCGGCCCAGGCACCGAGCAGCCCGCCCGCCCCGTCCCGGCCGGCACGATCGGCCGGCCGGCCGTTGCCGAGGTGGAACAGGCCGGTCGCGGCGACCGCGAGCGCGGCCCAGCCGACGCCGACCCGGCCGCGCTCCTCCGGCTTGGGCAGTTGACGCAGCAGGTGCAGCCCGGCGGCCAGGAACAGCACCGGCAGCACCACCGCGAGCGTGCCGAAGCCGCCGCGCAGCAGGTCGTGCACGATCCGGCCGACCGGTCCGCCGCCGGACGACCAGAGCGCGACACCGGTGACGACCGCGAGCGCGACCACGGCAAGGCCGAGCCCGTCGCGGCGGTGCGCCGGGTCGAGCCGGGCCGTCGCGGCCTGCCGCCCGACCGCGCGGGCGGCGCCGCCGGCCCCGCGCGCGAGCAGCAACCAGCCGCCGGACAGCGCCCGGCCGAGCGGCGCCAGCGGCCCGCCGGAGCGGCGCCGCCGCCGGGGCGGCCGCCCCGACCGGTACGCCGCCCTGGTCGCGCCGCCGCGCGCAGAGGTCCGGGCAGTCACGCGACCGAGCCTAACCGCGGGTCCCAACCCGATAGTCTCAACGCGCCGAAGCGCGTACCCGGCAGGACGGCCGGGTCACGGCTTCATCGAACCGTCCGACGACCACAGCGCACGCGACGTCAGCACGCCGTCGATCCGGACCAGGTCGATCCGTTCCAGCATCCGATCGACCTTGAGTATGTCCGGCGAGACGGTGAGGACCGCGTATCCGTCGTCCGTCGGGAGGTCCTGCCAGTCGGCCTTGTCGGGGTTCATCGGGTACTCGGCCGGCACGCTGCCGAGCTGGATCCGCTCGGTTCCCGGAGCCGCGAGCAGCACGCCGGCGAACCGTCGCGGGCAGGAGACGGTGGGCCAGCTGCACTCCCATGGCATCCACAGCAGGTCGAGGTGCCGCGCGGTCGCGGGTCGGCCGTAGCGGCCGAGACCCTCGCCGAGCAGGTGGTAGTGCCCGACCCGCTTCTCCAGGACCAGCAGCACCGGCTCGCCGTTCCACTGCTGCACGACGGCCACCGGCCCGAGCCGCACCGGCAGCGGCTCCGGGTACGCCGGCCCGAGCCACAGGACGTGGGTGGGCGCCTCGCTCGGCGGCCGCAGCCGCAGGTTCAGGTACGTCGACAGGTCGCCGCGGGCGAACGTCTCGAGGTCGCGCAGCACCGCCGCACGTTCGCCGGTATCACCGGCCAGCGGGCCGCGGGTCGGCCAGTGCAGCAGGCGCTGGTCGGTCGGCGCCGGGCCCCGCGGCGGAGACGCGGACTCGGCCGGGGTCGGCGCCGCCGGCGGCAGTGTCCGGCCGCGGCCGCTCCCCACCGCGACCATGGTGCCGACGAGGAGAGCGGCGACGGCGACCGCGGCCGTCGTGACCCACAGCCGGCGGTGCTGCCGGTGCCGGGCTCGCACCGCGGCGGCGAGGTCTCGCTCGGCGTGCAGGCCGGCGAGCCTGTCGGGCAGCTCCCGCAGTCTGGTCTCGAGGTCAGTGCTCATCGCGTCCTCCCGCGGGATGCAGGTCGGGCGGCCGGCTCGGCCAGTTCCGAGCGCAGGCGGGCCAGCCCGCGGCTGGCGTGCGCCTTGACCGACCCGACAGAGCAGTCCAGCAGCGCGGCGGTGTCCTGCTCGGACAGGTCCTCGACGTACCGCAGTACGACGACGACCCGCTGGCGGGCTGAGAGAGTGCGCAGTGCGCGCAACAGCTCGTCGCGGGCCAGCAGAGCCTCGGTCGCGTCGCCCACCACCGGCTCGTCCGCCGCCGCGAGGGGCAGCTCCGGGCGCCGGGTGTGTCGCCGCCACCGGTCGGTCGCCGCGTTCGCCAGCACCCTGCGGACGTACCGATCCGGCTGGTCGGTGCGCTCCACCCGCCGCCAGTGCCGATAGCACCGCTCCAGCGCGGACTGCAGCAGGTCCTCGGCTGCCTCCCGGCGGCCGGTCAGCAGGTAGGCGAACCGCAGCAGGGACGTTCCCTCGGCGGCGACGAACCGCTCGAACGCCCGCTCGCTGGCCTCGTCCACCCGCGACTCCGTCCTGTCTCCCCTACAGACGCCACGGCGTTCGGGGGAGTTGAGGGCGCGCCGGCCGGAACCGGAGCCCGGGCGGGTACGTCCCTGTTCCGGAACACGACGGAGATGGCGCCGCCCGATCACCGGCCGCCGCGTCCCGGCCGACGGCGTCCCATGGAGGTGTGCGATGAACGGACGGAACCGGTGGGTGGTGCCCGCGGCGGCCGGTGTCGCCGCACTCGCCGTGGTCGCCGGGGTGGCCGGGGTCGCGGCCGCCCGCGGCTCGGCCGGCGCCCGGTCGGCGACCGCCTCCCGGCCGGTGCCCGCCGGCACCGCGGGGGTGCTCGCGCCGCCGGACGCGGTCGTCCACGACGGCGACCGGGTCCGCGGCCAGGGCCTGGTGCTGGCGCTGCCCGGCCGGCCGGTCCGGCTCTGCTCCGACGCCAGCCCGCAGATGGCCCCTCCCACTCGGACCCCGGCGTACTGCCCGATCGGGCTGACGCTGGTCGGGGCCGATCTCGACCGGCTCGCCGACCGGCAGGAACGCGACGGCGCGGTCTGGGGCGTGGCTGAGGTGACCGGCGTCTACCGGGACCGGACGGTGGCGGTCACCGCACAGGATGCGCCGCCGCCGGCCGATCCCAGTCTGAAGCCCTTCGCGCCCGGACTGCCGGCCGACTGCACGGCGCCGGCCGGCGGCTGGCCCCGCCGGGAGGTGCAGGCGCTGCCCGGGATCGACCAGGCGAACCAGTACGTCGGGGCGCACCCGGACGTGCTCGGCAGCCTGTCGATCGCCTACCCGTATCCGACCCGGTCCGGCGCGATCGGCGCGCAGGTCCTGCTGATCGGCACGACTGGCGACGTCGCGGAGGCGACCCGGCAGGTGCGCCGCTGGTACGCGGGCTCGCTGTGCGTGCGGACGGTGCCGCACAGCCGCGCGGAGATGCTGGCCGCGCGGGCCGTGCTGACGAAGGTCCTGCGGGACCCGGCGCGGCAGGCCCGGTACGGGCTGATCGGCGGCGCAGGCGAGTGGTCCGTCGACGGCGATCCGCGTACCTCGATCGACGCCCTGGTGTACGACGAGCAGGTCCATCGCCTGCGCGAGTCGGCCGGTGCCGTCCTCGTCGGCGTCGACCACCTCCTGCTGCGCAAGCTGGCCTGAGCGCCCGCTACGCGTGCTTGACCACCCGGGGCGCGGCTGTCCACTGGCTTCCGGACGCCGCGCAAGCCCGGAGGTTGAGGGAACCGGACCGGGCGGGCGGTGCGTCAGGACTGGCAGTGGGTCGACGGAGGTGCCGGATGGTGCAGCGGCGCGGTGGGCGGTGGCTGCCGCTGGTAGCGGCAGGAGCGGTGGTCGCGGTGGCCGCCGGGGTCACGGTCGTGCTCAACACCCGCGGCGGCGGAGAGCCGCGGTCGGCCGCGGCCGGTTCCGGCCCGGCACCGGCCGGCCCGCCCGCGCGCTCCGACCAGGTGGTGCGGGACGGCGACCGGGTCGCCGGCCGCGGCCAGGTCGTCGCGCTGCCCGGCCGGCCGGTGCAGCTCTGCGCGCCGTACGCGACGATCGACATCTACCCCGAGCCGGTGCCGGCGCCCTGCCGGGTCGCCGTGACCGTCACCGGGCTGGACCTCGACCGGCTCACCCACCGCCGGGAGCGGGACGGCGCGGTCTGGGGCAGCGCCAGGGTCGAGGGCGTCTACCGCGCCGGCACCGTGACCGTCACCAGGCAGCTCGACGACCGGCCCGGTCCGGTGCCGGACGTGATCAGGGCGGACCGGCTGCCCTGCCCGGAGCCGCCGGGCGGCTGGCCGCGGCAGCCGGCCGACCCGTCCCGGCTGCTCGGCGCGCTGAGCGCGGCCGTGCAGGCCCACCCGGAGACCTACAACGGCCCCTGGGTGCGCTACCCGTACGGCTGGCACCTGCAGGACACCTCCGACCGCAAGGGCATCGAGGTCTACCTCGTCGGCACGACCGGCGACCTCGGGGCCGCCCGGGCCGCGCTGGGCGAGCTCGTCCCGGCCGAGCACCTGTGCGTGACCGCGGTGCGGTGGAGCAAGGCCGCGATGGACGCGGCGCAGAAGCAGCTGTCCGGCCCGGCGGCCGAGGCGGCCGGCATCTCCGCCGGCCGCGGCGAGCTGCTCGAGGACCGCGTCGTCGCCGAGCTCGTCGTCCTGGACGAGCGCGCCAGCGACTACCTCGCCTCCGTCGCCGGCGGCCGCGTCACCCCCCGCCCGGTGCTGCGCAAGCTGCGCTGAGCCGGCTCAGACCTCGATGACGGTGGGGATGATCATGGGCCGGCGGCGGTAGCGGTCGGAGACCCACCGGCCGACGACCCGGCGGACGGCCTGGGCCAGCCGGTGCGGGTCGGTGACGCCCTCGGCGCTGACCCGCTCCAGCTCGGCCGACACCAGCGGCAGCACCGGGTCGAACGCCACCGGGTCGTCGGAGAACCCGCGCCCGGACACCACCGGAACCCCGGTCACCTTGCCGGTCACCGAGTCGACCACCACGGTGATCGCGATGAAGCCCTCGTCGCCGAGGATCCGCCGGTCCTTGAGCGACTCCTCGCCGACGTCGCCGACGGCGAGCCCGTCGACGTACACGTAGCCGCAGTCGACCCGGCCGGTGATCGAGGCGACGCCGCCGACCAGGTCGACCACGGTGCCGGGCTCGGCCAGCACGACCCGGGACGCCGGCACGCCGGTCAGCTCGGCCAGCGCCGCGTGCGCGCGCAGGTGCCGCCACTCGCCGTGCACCGGCATGATGTTGCGCGGCTTGGTCGCGTTGAGCAGGAACAGCAGCTCCCCGGCCGGCGCGTGCCCGGACACATGCACCATCGCGACTTCCTTGTGCACGACCTGCGCACCCTCGCGGGCCAGCCCGTTGATCACCCGGTAGACCGCGGTCTCGTTGCCGGGCACCAGCGAGGACGCGAGGATCACCGTGTCGCCGGGCTCGATGCGGACCTGCGGGTGCTCCCGGTTGGCCATCCGGGCCAGCGCCGAGAGCGGCTCGCCCTGCGAACCGGTGGAGATCAGCACGACCTTGTCCGGCGCCATCGCGGCCGCCTCGTCGAGCGTGACCATCAGCCCGGGCGGGATGTGCAGCAGCCCGAGGTCACGGGCGACGCCCATGTTGCGCACCATCGACCGCCCGACGAACGCCACCGACCGGCCGTGCTCGGCGGCCGAGTCGAGCACCTGCTGCACCCGGTGCACGTGCGAGGCGAAGCAGGCCACGATCACCCGGCGGGTGGCCCGCTGGACCACGGAGTCGAGCACCGGCCCGATGCTGCGCTCGGGGCTGACGAACCCGGGCACCTCGGCGTTGGTCGAGTCGGCCAGCAGCAGGTCGATCCCGGTCGCTCCGAGCCGGGCGAACCCGCCGAGGTCGGTGAGCCGGCCGTCGAGCGGCAGCTGGTCCATCTTGAAGTCGCCGGTGTGCAGGACCAGGCCGGCGCCGGTCCGGATCGCCACCGCGAGCGAGTCCGGGATCGAGTGGTTCACGGCGAAGAACTCGCACTCGAACGGCCCGAGCCGCTCGGTCTGCCCGGCCTCGACGGTCAGCGAGTATGGCTCGATGCGGTGCTCCCGCAGCTTCGCCTCGACCAGCGCGAGCGTGAACCGGGACCCGATCAGCGGCAGGTCGGGCTTCTCCCGCAGCAGGTACGGCACGGCGCCGATGTGGTCCTCGTGCCCGTGGGTGAGCACGACGGCCTCGACCCGGTCGAGCCGGTCCCGGATCCAGGAGAAGTCCGGCAGGATCAGGTCGACGCCGGGCTGCTCCTCCTCGGGGAACAGCACCCCGCAGTCGACCACCAGCAGCCGGCCGCCGTACTCGAAGACCGTCATGTTGCGGCCGATCTCGCCGAGCCCGCCGAGCGCGACGACCCGCAGACCGCCG
The DNA here is from genome assembly GCA_963728945.1 of uncultured Actinomycetota bacterium. Taxonomy (GTDB): domain Bacteria; phylum Actinomycetota; class Actinomycetes; order Mycobacteriales; family CADCTP01; genus CADCTP01. The sequence continues at coordinate 1,503,094 of CAVSMA010000002.1, forward strand.
TCCGGCAGCGGGGACGGCGGCCCCAGCTCCGTTCGGTTCATACGCCCGGCGTGACGCCCGCGGCCGCGAGGTCCGCGCGCAGGGTCTCGATCTCGGCGTCGGTCGCGTCCACCAGCGGCGGCCGCACCGGCCCGCCGGGCAGCCCGGCCAGCGCCAGCGCCGCCTTGGTGAGGATGGCCGCCTGGGTCCGGAAGAAGCCGCTGTAGACCGGCAGCATCGACCGGTGTCCGGCCAGCGCCGCGGCCACGTCGCCCTTCTCGTACGCCTGGATCATGTCCTTGGTGCGGGACCCGACGACGTGCGTCGGCACGCCGACCACGCCGACCCCGCCGACGGACAGCAGCGGCAGGGTGACCTTGTCGTCGCCGGAGTAGTACGCCAGCGGCGAGCGCGCCATCACCCAGGCGCTCGCCTCGAGGTCGCCCTTGGCGTCCTTGACCGCGACGATCCGCGGGTGCTCGGCCAGCGCGACCAGCGTCTCGGTGGCGATCGCGGTGCCGGTGCGGCCCGGGATGTCGTAGAGCATGGCCGGCAGGCCGGTGGCGTCGGCCACCGCCCGGAAGTGCGCCAGCAGGCCGGTCTGCGGCGGCTTGTTGTAGTAGGGCGTGACCAGCAGCACGGCGTCCGCGCCGGCCTTCTCGGCGGCCTGGGCGAGGTGCATCGAGTGCGCGGTGTCGTTGGTGCCGGCGCCGGCGATCACCGACGCGCGGTCGCCGACGGCCTCGACCACCGCGCGCAGCAGGCGGTCCTTCTCCTCGTCGGTGGTGGTCGGGGACTCCCCCGTCGTCCCGCTGATCACCAGGCCGTCGTTGCGCTGGTCGTCCACCAGGTAGGTGGCCAGGCGCTGCGCTCCGGCCACGTCGAGATCGCCCGACGGCGTGAACGGGGTGACCATCGCGGTCACCAGGCGGCCGAACGGCCGCACCTCATCCGGCTGCCTCATGGACACAAACTACCCGCCGGAGCCTCACCCTTCGCTGACGAGGGGGCTCGACGCGACCTCTGTGCCGTCGTCGAGGCCGGCGATCGCGAAGTCGGCGAACGCGTTCGGCGCGACCCGCTGCAGCTCGCGCAGGCAGGCCACGGCCAGCTCGCGTATCTCCACGTCGGCGTGTTCGGTCGCGCGCATGGCGACGAAGTGCCGCCAGGCCCGGTAGTTGCCGGTCACGACGATCTTGGTCTCGGTCGCGTTCGGCAGCACCGAGCGGGCCGCCTGCCGGGCCTGCTTGCGCCGCAGCGTCGCGTTGGAGACGTCGGCGAACCGCTTCTCCAGCCCCTCCAGCAGCTCGGTGTACGCCCGCAGCGACGCCTCGGTGGCCTCGACGAACCGGGCGTGCAGCTCAGGATCGGCCGCGATCACGTCCGGCTCCACCATCTGCGCGTTCCGCTCCGGCACGTACCGCTGGGACAGCTGGGAGTACGAGAAGTGCCGGTGCCGGATCAGCTCGTGGGTGAGCGAGCGGGACACGCCGGTGAGGTAGAAGGTCACGCTGCCGTGCTCCAGCACGGACAGGTGCCCGACCTCGAGGATGTGCCGCAGGTAGCCGGCGTTGGTCGCGGTCCGCGGGTTGGGCTTGGACCAGGACTGGTAGCAGGCCCGGCCGGCGAACTCGGCGAGCGCCTCGCCGCCGGTCGCGTCGGTGCTCCAGGGCACCGCCGGCGGCGGCTCGAAGTGTGTCCAGGCGATCGCCCGGACCCCCAGCGACTCGATCGCGGACATGGCCGCGAGCCTAACCCGCCGGCCCGGGCCGCCCGCGGCCGCCGCGCCCTACCTAGCCGCGCCCTGCCTAGCAGCCGTTGACCAGCGTGAGCGGCCCGAACCAGCGGTACGCGCTGCCGTCCCAGTCCAGGGTCAGCTCCATGTCCGTCCCGGAGTCGGTGAGCACCCGGTCGACGACCACGACCTGGACGTGCTGGAAGTCGATCGAGCGGTCGTCGGCGTACGGCTCGACGGTGAACGCGTACCGGCTCAGGTCGGCGCAGTATCGGCCGAGCACCAGCCCGGCGGCGCGGCCGGCCGCGTCCCGGCCCGGCGGGCCGGTGACCGGCAGCGACCCGGACAGCCGGTCCCCGGTCTGCACCGGGGCCGGGATCGGCGTCCGCCCCGGCCGGTGGTCGAACGGAGGGGTCGGCAGCTGGGTGGGCGACGGGCCGGCCGCGCGCTCGGCCGATCGCCCCTCCGGTCGCGCCGTCACCTGCAGCAGCGCCAGCGCGGCCGCCACGACGAGCACGGCGGCGGCGGCCCGGGTGCCGCGGCGGCGCCAGAGCCGGCGGGCGCCGGCCAGCCACGGGCGCGCCGGCGGTTCCGGCGGCCGTTGCTGCCCGGAGCTCAGCAGGTCCACGCCACCTCCTCGCCGCGGGCCCTGGCCCCGAGCATCCCCGGCCGGGCCGGCCGCCGCCACGGGTACGCTGCCGGCATGGCCGAGCCGCGCAAGCGCAGCATGCGCTGGGGCCTGCTCACCCTGCTGTTCCTGGCGATCGCGCTGGCGTGCATCCTCACCTCCAACGCCCAGGGGCGTTACACGTTGCTCACTCTCGCCGGGCTGATCGTCGGATTCGGCGGCGCGGGCTACTGCACCTGGAAGGGGCTCAAGGGTTTCAGCTGGCTGCCCCGCTGAGCGGGGTTGGCGGCGGTCAGCAGCCGTCGCGCAGATTGAGGAAGCCGAGCCAGCGGTACGACCGCCCGTCCCAGTTCAGGATCAGCCGCAGGTCCGGCCCGGACCCGCTGCCGTTGAGCCGGAACACCAGCACGTCGGCGTGGTGCCAGTCCTCGCGGGTTCCGTCGTGGTCGGGATCGAGGGTGAACGTATAGCCGGCGGGGTCGAGACAGTAGCGGCCGAGCACGAGGCCGACCGCCGCGGCGGCCGCGCGCTTGTCCGGGCCGCCGACCGCCGGCAGCGGCCCGGACAGCCCGTCGCCGGTCTGGGCCGGCACCGGGATGGGCGTGCGGCCCGGCAGCCGGTCGTACGGCGGGGTCGGCCGCGGCGGCAGCGAGACCGCCGGACCGGGATGGTCCAGTGTGGACCGGGTGAGACCGGACGGCGGACTGTCCACAGTGGACCGCAACAGCAGGAGAGCGGCGGCCGCCACCATGACGGCCGCCGCCATCCGCACGCTCCGCCGCCGCCATACCCGGGACGCCCGCTGGGGCCGTTCCGGACCCGACGACAGCAGGTCCACCGCGAAGGCTCAGCCCTTCACCGCGCCCGCGGTGAGCCCACGGACGAAGTACCGCTGCAACCCAAGGAAGACCAGCAGCGGGACCACCATCGAGATGAAGGCACCCGCCGTGATCAGCTGCCAGCCCTGCTGCTGCGCGCCGACCAGGCCGGCGACGGCGACGGTGAGCACCTCCTTCTCCCCCGGGCCGAGGAAGATGAGCGCCACCAGCAGGTCGTTCCAGGTCCACAGGAACTGGAAGATCGCGAACGAGGCCAGCGCTGGCACCGACATCGGCACGATGAGCCGCCAGAAGGTCTGGTAGTGCGACGCCCCGTCGATCTTCGCCGACTCGATCACGCCACGAGGCAGGGTCGTCATGTAGCCGCGCAGGATGAAGATCGCCAGCGGCAGGCCGAATGCCGCGTGCGCCAACCACACCGAGGCGAAGGTGCCCTGCAGCCCCACGGATCCGTAGATCTTCAGCAGCGGCACCAGCGCCACCTGCAGCGGTACCACCAGCAGACCGACGATGAGGATGAAGAAGAAGTCCCGCCCTGGGAATTCCATGAACGTGAACGCGTAGGCCGCGAACGCCGCGATGAAGATCGGGATGATCGTCGCCGGCAGGCTGACCACCAGGCTGTTGACGAACGCGTTGCGGCCGCCCCCGTTCCACACCTGGCTGTAGTTGGTGATCGTCCAGTCCTGGAACGGCTTGGTGATGACCGTCCACCAGCCGGTCGTCAGCGCCGCCTCCGCGGTGCGGAACGACGTGATCAGCAGGCCGACGGACGGGACCAGCCAGAGGAAGCAGACGATGCCCAGGGTGATCCAGGCGAACCAGCCTCCCCGCCGGCGAATCCTTTTCGGTTTGATGGGGCGATCAGCGGTCTCCAGGCCCTCGATGGCGGCTGCGCCGCCGGGCTGCACGGTTCCGGTGCTGGTCATCGCGACGCCTCCTCGGCCCGGAAGTGGCGGACCTGGTAGATCATGACCGGGATCACCGCGATCATGAGCATGACCACGATGGCCGCCGCCTTGCCGGCGTCACCGTTGGTGATCAGCTGGTTGAAGAAGCTGACCGCGATCACGTTCGTGTTGAAGTTGCCGCCCGTCATGACGTAGACCACGTCGAAGATCTTCATCACACCGATTAGGACAGTGATGAAGACCGTGATGACGGTGCCCCAGATCTGCGGGACGACCACCCGGAAGAAGGTCTGGCGCTCGTTGGCGCCGTCGATCCGGGCCGCCTCCAGCGTGTCCTCCGGCACCCCCTTGATCGCCGCGGACAGCAGCACCATGGCGAATCCGGTCTGACCCCAGACCAGGATGATCATGAGGAAGAACGTGTTGAGCTTGAACGTGTCTTCCTGCAGCCAGGCGACCGGGTTTCCGCCGAGCCCCGTCCAGACCGCGTTCTGCAGGCCGATCTGGGTCGTGCCCGCCGGCCGCACCTCGTAGACGAACCGCCAGATCGCGGCCATCGCCACGCCGCTGATCGCCATCGGCAGGAAGATGAGCGTCTTCGACAGCCGCTCGCCCCCGGAGCTGAGCCGGTCGGCGAGCACCGCCACGGCCAGGCCGAGCACGACCACGAGGGTCGGCACGATGATGATCCAGAGCAGCGTATTGACCAGCGTGATCTGGAAGTCCTTCGTGGTCAGCAGGTCGGTGTAGTTCTTCAGCCCGACCCACTTGGTGCTGGTCGGGTTCGCGAAGCTGTAGATGATCGTCTGGATCGCGGGGTAGATGAGGAACAGGCCGATCGCGGCCACCGCCGGCAGGATGTAGAAGTACGGCTTCAGCCGCCCCTCCCACCTGCCCGGCAGCCGCTCGGCCAGGAAGTTGAGCACCCAGTAGAGCACGAGGATGCCAGCGACGCCGCCGATGATCGCCAGCAGCGCGTTGATCACCTTGATCACTGACCCGCTCCTTTCCCGGAGAAGCCGGTGCGCCCGACCGGGGGAGGCGCGTGGTTGAATGCGCCTCCCCCGGGCCGGGACGTCAGCTCGGCCAGCTGCTCTCGATGTCCTTCAACGCGGTGTCAAGATCCTTCTGGCCGCTCACCCAGGCGACCATGCCCTTCCAGAAGCTGCCCGAGCCGACCGCGCCCGGCATCTGGTCGGAGCCGTCGAACCGGAAGACGGTGGACTGCTGCCCGAGCTGCGCGATCTGCTGCGTCAGCTTCGACTTGTAGTTGGTGAGCGGGTAGTCCTTGCGCGGCGAGAGGAAGCCGGCCTGCTCACTCCAGCCGGGGTAGTCCTTGCCGGTCAGGAACGCCATCACCTGCTTGGTGTCGTCGTCCTTGCCGTTGAAGACGGCGGCGAGGTCACCGCCCCCGAGCATCGGCTTGGAGTCGGCCGTCTGGCCCGGGTACTGGAAGACGCCGACCCGGTTGTCGATGTCGGCGACGACCTTCGCCGGGAAGAAGCCGGCCTGGGTGATGAAGTTGCCCTGCCGGTGCAGGAAGCACTTCGGCGGGTTGTCGAACATCGGGTTGGCCGAGGTGGCGAAGGCGGTGCTCACGGTCTGCTTGCGACCGCCGAGGACGTTGCCGTCGGCCAGCACGAGGCTCTCGAAGTCCTGCGCGGCCTTCTTGACGGCCGGGTCGTTGAACGGGATCTCGTGGTTGACCCACTTGTCGTAGGTGTCCGGCCCGGCCTCCTCGAGCAGGTTGGCCTCCAGCCAGTCGGTGGCCACCCAGCCCGTCGCCGACTGGGACTCCATCCCCATGCACCACGGGGTGGTGCCGTCGGCCTTGATCTTGTTGGTGAGGTCCATGAGTTCCTGCTGGGTCTTCGGGACCTGGTAGCCCTTGGCCGCCCAGGCCTGCTTCGGGTAGAAGACCAGGCTCTTGACGTTCATCGAGACCGGGACGCCGTAGTCCTTGCCGTCCACCTCGCCGGCGTCCAGCACGCCCGGGACCATGTCGGACTTCAGCTTGTTGACGTCGAGCTGGGTCGACAGGTCGGTCATCTTGCCCTGCTTGACGAAGTCCTTGAGGATGCCCGGCTGCGGGAACAGCGCGATGTCGGGCACGTTGTTGGCCCGCACCCGCGTGCGGATGAGGGTGTCGAAGGACTGCGACGCCTCGGTAAACTTGATCTTGATGCCGGACTGCTGCTCGAACCCCTTCAGCGACTGCTGGAAGCCCGTGGACTGGGAGCCGCCGAAGCCGAAGACGATCTCGACGTTCTTGTCGCCGGGCTTGGTGCCGCTGTTGCCACCGCCGCCGCTGCTGCCACTGTCGCTCAGGCAGGCCGACGCCCCCAGGGCAACCGCCGCTGCCAGTGCCACCCGCTGGATGGCCTTCCGCTTGCCCATTAACCGCTCCTGTCTTGATCGTTCCGAGTGCCGCGGCCGCGACCCCGCGCCGTCGCGGACGGCCGGTGGCACCCGGAGGACCGCGTTCTTACCGGTACGGCCCATGCGGGAAACCCGAGGGGAGCCTCCTGCCCTTCTCGGCCAGTTGTAGGCCATCTCGTGTCCCCCTGGACAGCCCCGGCCCCGTGCCGACATGATCGTGTCACGGGCGCTGGGGCTTACCCTTGCACACGACTGTGGTGCAAGCCACATTTCTCATGGCACCGTTTTCATAGCGTGTCGTGGGCGAAAGCCGGGCCCGTCGCGCGTCACGACGAGGAGGTCGGATGGGCGCACCCCACGCCGTGCCGGGCCACGCGGGCATCTTCGACGTGGCGCGCCGCGCCGGAGTCTCTGCCTCCACCGTGTCCCGATCGCTGCGGGGATCGTCCAAGGTGTCCGAGCACACCCGGGAGCGGGTGCTGCGGGCGGCGGCCGAGCTGCACTACGTCCCGTCGCCGGCGGCGTCCCGGCTGGCCTCTGGCCGCACCCACGCGGTCGGGGTGATCGTCCCGTTCGCGACCCGGTGGTTCTTCTCCGAGGTGCTGACCGGGGTGGAGGGCGCGCTCCGCGAGGAGGGATACGACCTGCTGCTCTACAACGTCGGCGACGCGGCCGGGCGGACCCGGTTCTTCGCCACGATGCCGCTGCGCCGGCGGGTCGACGCGGTGCTCGCGGTCGCCTCGTCGCTGGACGCCGCCGAGCAGGACGCGCTCCGCTCGCTGCAGGTGCCGCTGGCGGTCGTCGGCGGGCCGGTGCCCGGCTTCTCCCGGGTGGGGGTGGACGACCGGGCCGGCGCGGTGATGGCGGTGCGGCACCTGGTGCTGCTCGGGCACCGGGACATCGTGATGATCAGCGGCGCGCCGGACGACCCGGTCGGTCGGACGACGACCGCGGCGCGGCGGGCCGGCTTCGAGGCCGTGCTGGGCGAGGCCGGCATCGACTGCGGCGACCGGGTGATCGCCGAGCCCTGGGGGGTATCCGGCGGGATGCGCGCGGTCGAGCAGCTGCTGGCGCGCCGGACGCTGCCGACCGCGATCTTCGCCGAGTCGGACGAGATGGCGCTGGGAGCGCTCCAGGTGCTGCGCCGGGCCGGGCTCGACGTGCCCGACCGGGTCTCGCTGATCGGCTTCGACGACCACGAGATGGCACCGGCCGGCGACCTCACCACGATCGCCCAGCCGGTCCGCCGGCAGGGCGAGCTGGCCGCCGGCTGGCTGCTGTCCGTGCTCGCCGGCCGGGACCAGGACGGGCCGGTCGAGCTGGTGCTGCCGACCCGGCTGGTGGTGCGCGGGACGACCGGGCCGCCGCCGGTGGCGCTCCGGGCTGGCGGCGCTTCCGCCTAGCATCCGGACACATGGTCGACATCCGGTCGTCGTCCCGGCAGGCAGCGGCGCTGTTGCTGGAGCTGGTCGAGACGGTCGGCCCGCTGGCCCGGGCCCGGCTGGGAGCGCTCGAGGGCGAGGCGTTCCTGGCCCGGCTCGAGCAGGTGCACCTCGACGTCGTCGAGCCGCTCGACGCGCTGTACGGAACCCGCACCGACACCGCGGAGCTGGTCCGCGGGCTGGTCGGCGTCGCCCTGGACGCGGCTGCGGTCCGGCCCTGGCCGCTGCGGGTGCTCGACCGCCGGCGCGAGGTCGACCCGGCCTGGTTCCAGCGCGCCGGCATGGTCGGCTACGCCTGCTACACCGACCGGTTCGGCGGCACGCTGGCCGGTGTCCGGGAGCGGCTGGACTACCTGACCGAGCTCGGCGTGACGTACCTGCACCTCATGCCGCTGCTGGCCACCCGTACCGGGCCGAGCGACGGCGGGTATGCGGTGGTCGACTACGACGCGGTCGACCCGCGCCTGGGCACCATGGGCGACCTCGAGGCGCTGGCCGCCGACCTGCGGGACCGCGGGATCGCGCTGTGCGTCGACCTGGTGCTCAACCACACCGCACGGGAGCACCGGTGGGCCCGCCTGGCCGCGGCCGGCGACCCGGAGCACCGGGACTTCTACCTGGTCTTCCCGGACCGGACGCTGCCGGACGCGTACGAGCGGACCCTGCCGGAGGTCTTCCCGGACACCGCGCCGGGCAGCTTCACCCGCGTGCCGGAGCTGGGCGGGTGGGTGTGGACGACGTTCCACGACTACCAGTGGGACCTGGACTACACGAATCCCACGGTGTTCACGGCGATGCTGCGCACGATGCTCGACCTCGCGAACCGCGGGGTGGACGTGCTGCGGCTGGACGCGGTGCCGTTCCTGTGGAAGCGGATGGGCACCGACTGCCAGAACCAGCCCGAGGCGCACCTGCTGGTCCAGGCGTACCGGGGACTGACCCGGCTCGCCGCCCCGGGCGTGCTGTTCAAGGCCGAGGCGATCGTCGCCCCGGACATGCTCGTGCAATACCTGGGCGCGCACGACCGCTACCGGCCCGAGTGCGACCTCGCCTACCACAACCAGCTCATGGTGCTGCTCTGGTCGTCGCTGGCGACCCGGGACGCCCGGCTGGCCGCGCGGGCGCTGTCCCGGCTGCGGCCCGCCCCGGCCACCACCGGCTGGGTGACCTACCTGCGCTGCCACGACGACATCGGCTGGGCCGTGGCGGACTCCGACGCCGCCGCGGTCGGCTGGAACGGGTTCGACCACCGCCGGTTCCTGGCCGACTTCTACGCCGGGCGGTATCCCGGGTCGTTCGCCCGCGGTGCCGTGTTCCAGGAGAACGAGGCGACCGGGGACGCACGCACGTCCGGGATGGCCGCGGCGCTGTGCGGGATCGCGGCCGGCACCACGGCCGGCACCGCGGCCGGCACCGCGGCCGGCGACCCGGGGGGCATCGCGGCCGGCGATCCGGCCGGCACCGCCGCCGGCACCGCGGCGGCCATCGATCGGCTGGAGACGCTCTACTCGGTGGTCTTCTCCTACGGCGGGATCCCGGTGCTGTGGATGGGCGACGAGCTGGGGCTCGGCAACGACGAGCGGTGGGCCGAGGACCCGCTGCACGCGGACGACAACCGCTGGCTGCACCGGCCGCCGATGGACTGGGCCGCCGCCGCCCGGCGTACCGACCCGGGCACAGTCGCCGGGCAGGTCTTCGGCCGGCTCCGGGCGCTGGCCGAGGCGCGCAAGGGCCAGCTGGCGCTGCGGTCCGGCGGGGAGACGACCGTGCTGGTGCCGGACGACTCGCACGTGCTCGCGTACCGTCGGCGGCACCAGCGCAGCGCCCCGCTGCTGGCGCTGGCGAACTTCTCCGACGACTGGCAGTCGGTGGACCTGGGCCTGGCCGCGGCTGCCGGCATCCGGGAGCCGGTCCACGTGCACTCCACCCACCGCCGGCTCGACCTCGGCGAGGGCCGCATCCACCTTCCGGCCTGGGGTTTCGCCTGGATCACGACCCGGTAGCCGTCAATCTGACGAAGAAGTGACGTCAGAGGGGTTGACGTGATGGCGTCAGTGACGTCATAGTGACGTCATGGACCTCACGCCTTACATCGACGGCCTCCGTCGCGACTTGATGGCGGCGGCGGCGGCCGGGACCGACGAGACCCGCCGTACGGCGGGACTCCTGGCTGAGGCCATGGAGCCGGCCGCCCGGCTCGCCATCCTCGACGCGTTGAGCACCGCCACCGCTGACGTCACCGCGGCGCTGTCCGGCGTCACCGTGGAGGTAAGGATGCACGGCCGGGAGCCGCGGATCTCGGTCGACCTGGTGGACGACAGCCCCGAGGGCGAGCCGCCCACGCCGCCGGCTCCGCCCACCCCGCCCATGCCCCCCGGCGAGGACGACGGCACCGCGCGGGTGACCCTGCGCCTGCCCGAGTCGATCAAGGCCAGGATCGAGGAGGCGGCCACCCGGGCCGGCATCTCGGTGAACTCCTGGCTCGTCCGCGCCGTCACCCGGGCCCTGGACGAGCCGGCGCAGGACCGGGGCGGCCGAGTGGGCCGCCGCCTGGTCGGCTACGCCCGCGGATAACTCCAGACCTCCGGGCCGCCCGCGGCCCGAGCACAGACCACCCGTCCCTGTGGGCCGCCGCACCGGCGACCCGCCAGCCGCCCGCGCCCCGAGCCGGGCGCACGTCCCGAGGAGCGAACACGATGAGCAACTACTTCTATGGCTCCGCTCTCGACACCGAGCTCGACTACCGGCGCGCCAACCTGCGCCAGCAGGCGTCGGACCACCGGCTGGCCCGGCAGGCCCGCCGCGGCGCCCGCACCGGCCGCAAGGGCCTGCACGCCGACGGCCGCCGCAGCTGACCTTCCCTCCCGGCGCCGGCCGGCGCCACCCCGGACCCACCGGCCACCCGACCCGACCGGCCACCCGACCCGACCGGCCACCCGACCCGACCGGCCACCCGACCCGACCGGCCACCCGACCCGACCGGCCCGACCGCCGGTCCCGGCGACCGGACCGTCCCGGACCAGCTCTCGACGAGGAGTCAGACCCGTGCCCGACTACACCTTCGACACGCCGCAACCGGTCGACCTGCGCATCCGCGTCCCGTCCGGCACCGTCACGGTGACCGCGACCGAGACCGGGACCAGCACGGTCGAGGTGACCCCGATCGACGAGGCCGCCCGCGACCTCGCCGAGAACACGGTGGTCCAGCTGGACGGCAACCGGCTCAAGGTCGAGATGCCGGAGCGGCTGGTCGGCTTCAGCCTGCGACGGCGGCGGGTCGACGTCACGATCACCGTGCCGACCGGCTCGTCGCTGTCCACCCGGAGCGCGTCGGCCCGGGTCACCGCCACCGGCACGTTCGCGACGGCGACCGTGCACACCGCGTCCGGCGAGGTCAGCCTGGAGAAGGTGGAGGGCGACGCCGACGTGCACTGCGCCAGCGGCGACATCACGATCGGCTCGGCCCGGGCCACCAAGGTGCACTCGGCCTCCGGCCAGGTCCGCATCGACCATGCCAGCGGCGACGTCGAGGTCCACGCCGCGTCCGGCCGGATCCGGATCGGCGTCGCCGAGGCGTCGGTGACCGCGAAGACCGCCTCCGGCGACATCACCGTCGAGGACGCCCGCTCCGGCGTCGTCTCGCTCAACGCCGCCTCCGGCGACCTGCACATCGGCGTGCGGGCCGGGGTCACCGCGCACCTCGACGTCAGCTCCGTCAGCGGCCGGATCCGCTCCGACCTCCCGGTCGGCGACGCGGCGCCGGAGGGCGGGTCCACCCTCGCGGTGCGGGCCCGCACGATGAGCGGCAACGTCGTGATCGCCCCGGCGAGCGTCCGCCTCAGCACCTGACCCGCCCCGGGCCGAGACACCGTCCGCGCCCCGCCGGCACCCCCGTGCGTGCCGGCGAGGCCGGGCGCTTTCCCCGTTCCGGTCCCAGGTTCGTCCCGATCGGCCGGCCCGGATCGTTACCGACCCGAAGATCACCCGATCGGCACAGCGGCCGCCGTCCCGACCACCCCGGCGAGCGCCGGCGCAAGGTCACCCTTGGGCCAGACGGCGACCGAGTCGAGCCCGAGCCAGCCGGCCATCTCGGTCAGCTCCAGGGCCAGCTGCTCGGCCAGCTCCGGCGGCGGGCTCGGATGCTCCGACCAGGCCGCCCGCACCTGCAGCACGCCGGCCGCCCGGTCGGCCTTGAGGTCGACCCGGCCGACCAGCGTGTCGCCGAGCAGGAACGGCAGCACGTAGTAGCCGTAGACCCGCTTCGGCGGCGGCACGTATATCTCGATCTTGTAGCGGAACCCGAACAGCCGCTCGGCCCGGGCCCGCTCCCACACCACCGGGTCGAACGGCGTGAGCAGCGCCCTGGCCTCGACCCGCCGGGGCAGCCGCGCGTCGGCCCACAGCCAGGCCGGGTCGGTCCAGCCCTCCACCCGCACCGGCAGCAGCTCGCCGGACTCGACCAGCTCGGCCACCCTGGCTCTGGTGTCGGCCAGCGAGAGGCGGAAGTAGTCGCGCAGGTCGCCGATCGTGCCGACACCGAGCGCCCGGGCCGAGACCCGGACGAGCTCACGCTGCCCGTCCTCGACCGACGGGGTCGGGATCGCCTGGATCCGCGCCGGCAGCACCCGCTCGGTCAGGTCGTAGAGCCGCTCGAAGTTGGGCCGGGCGGCGGTCATCACCTCGCCGATGACGAACAGGTGCTCGAGCGCGACCTTGCCGTCGTGCCAGTTCCACATCGAGCCGGGGATGCTGGGCCGGTCTTCCCCGGTCGCGCCGGCCCCGATCGGCCCCTCCCGCCGGACCAGCTCGCGGATCTCGTCGAGGAAGCCGGGGCGCCGCTCGGACATCCGGGTCGCCCAGCCGTTCTCCCTGAACCGGTTGACATCCATCCGCCAGCGCAGGCTCGGCTGCAGGCTCAGCGGGATGAGCGACGCGGCGTGTCCCCAGTATTCGAACAGCTCGGCCCGGCGACCCCAGGACAGCCGGTCGAGCAGATCGCGCGGGTAGGGCCCGAGGCGGGCGAAGACCGGCAGGTAGTGCGAGCGGACCAGCACGTTGACCGAGTCGATCTGCAGCAGACCCATCCGGTCGATCACCCGGCGCAGGTGCCGGGCGTCGATCCGGCCGGTCGGCCGGGGCTCGGCGAATCCCTGGGCGGCGAGCGCGATCCGGCGCGCCTGGCCGGCGGAGAGCGTCTCGGGTCTGGTCACGAACCGGATGTTTCCAGACGGCTACGACACTTCCGCCGGCTCCGCGGCCCGCCGCCGCACCCGGCTCTCCGAGGTCACCACCAACGCGACCGCGGCCAGGATTACCAGGCCGCCGACCAGCGCGGAAGCGGTCAGCCGCTCCCCCGCGACCAGCGCGCCGAGCAGCACGGCCACCGCCGGGTTCACGTACGCGTAGGTGGCGACGATCGACACCGGCGCGTTCCCGAGCAGCCAGACGTACGCGGTGAAGGCGATCAGCGAGCCGAACACCACCAGGTAGCACAGCGCGAACCAGGCCGACCCGGGCGCGTCGCCGGGCGCGAACCGGGCCAGCTCGCCGTGCGCGGCGGCGGCGACCAGGAGCACCAGGCCGCCGGCGGCCATCTGCACGGTGGTCAGCGTCAGCGGGTCGGCCGGCACCGGGCGCAGCGTGACCAGCAGCGAGCCCACCGCCCAGGACAGCGCGGCCAGAACGGCCAGCGCCGCGTAGCCGAGGTCGGACTCGCCGGACCCGCCGGGCAGGAAGATCAGCGCCACCCCGCCGAGGCCGATCAGCACGCCCAGCGCGGTGGCCGGTGCCGGCCGGTCCCGCAGCAGCAGCCGCAGGATCACGATCCACAGCGGCACGCAGGCGATGATGAGCGCGGCCAGGCCGGAGGCTATCCGCTGCTCGGCGACCGTGACCAGGCCGTTTCCGCCGGCGAGCAGCAGGATCCCGGCGGCCGCCGCGGTCGCGAGCTGGGCCCGGCCGGCACGCAGCGCCGCCGGCCGGCGCACGGCCAGGTAGCCGAGCATGAGCAGGGCGGCGGCGAGGAACCGCAGCCCGGCCGACAGCAGCGGCGGGAACCCCTCGATCGCGTACCGGATGGCCAGGTAGGTGGAGCCCCAGACGACGTAGACGATTCCGAGCGCGCCGACGGTCTTGGGGTTCACGCCACCAGCCTCGACCACGGGTCAATCGAGATGACGCTGCTGCGAGGATCGTCACATGGACGAGGTCGTCTGCCGGCCGGCCACCCCCGCCGACGTGCCCGCGATCGCCGGCGTGCGGGTCCGGTCCTGGCAGGCGGCATACCGCGGGTCGGTGCCGCAGGACTACCTGGACGCCCTCGACGTCGATGCCGAGACCGCCCGGCGGACCGGCCGTCCGCTCGACGGTCAGCACGTGGCGGTCGTCGACGGGTCGGTGGTCGGCTGGCTGGGCGTCGGGCCCTACCGGGCGGACGAGGGCGAGGACGTGCCCGGCCCGTCCTGCGGCGAGATCGCGGCGATCTACGCCCTGCCCGAGGTCTGGGGTCGTGGCGTCGGCCGCCGCCTGCTCGGGTACGGGCTGGGCGAGCTGCACCGGCTCGGGCTGAGCCCGGTGCTGCTGTGGGTCCTGGTGGCCAACGAGCGGGCCCGGCGGTTCTACGAGCGGGCCGGGTTCACGGCGGACGGTCCGGTCGTCGGCTTCGAGGTCGGGGGCGCCACCCTCCCCGAGATGCGCTACCGGTACGACGGATAGCGTGCGCGGCGTGGCTGACGTGGCGGTGCGGGCGGCGCGGCCGGCGGACGTGCCCGAGATCGCGCGGATCCAGGTCGACACGTGGCGGACGGCGTACGCGCAGTTGCTGCCCGAGTCGGTGCTGGCCGCGCTGGACGTCACCGCGGCGGCGCAGGCCTGGGAGGCCGCGGTGGTCTCGCCGCCGTCGCCGGCGCACCACGTGCTCGTCGCGACCGAGGGCAGCCACACGGTCGGGTTCGTCGCGGTCGGGCCGTCGGGCGAACAGGACGCGCGGCCGGGCGAGGCCGAGGTCGCCGCGCTGCTGGTCGAGCCGCGCTGGGGCCGACGCGGGCACGGCAGCCGGCTGCTCGCCGCCGCGGTCGACTTCCTCCGCCAGGACGGGGTGACCGGGCTGGTCGCCTGGGTGCCGGACGGCGACCGGGCCTCGACCGCGTTCTACGAATCGGCCGGCTGGGAGCCGGACGGCACGGCGCGCATCCTCGAGGCCGACGGCGGCTCGGCCCGGGAGACGCGCTGGCACGTCGCGCTGGAGGAGTCATGACCGAGGGCCCGGGGCCCGGGCGGCCCGGGACGAGAGCCGAGCCGGGCGGGGAACGAGGCCGGGTCGGGTCGAGGAGCGGGAGATGAACAGGTTCGGCGGGTTCCCGGAACGGGCGCTCATCTTCTTCGAGGGCCTGGAGGCGGACAACTCCAAGCCGTACTGGACCGACAACCGCGAGGTGTACGAGCGCGACGTCCGCGCGCCGATGCTCGCGCTGCTGGCCGAGCTGGAGGACGAGTTCGGGCCCGGGAAGCTGTTCCGGCCGTACCGGGACGTCCGGTTCAGCAGGGACAAGACGCCGTACAAGACCAACGCCGCGGCGACCGTCGGCGACTACTACCTCTCGCTGTCGGCGGACGGGCTGTTCCTCGGCGGCGGGATCTACCACCCGGCGCCGGACCAGCTCGACCGGATGCGCCGGGCGGTGGCCGACGACGTGCAGGGCGCCGCGCTGGAACGGATCGTCGCCGACCTCGGCAAGGCCGGTTTCGAGATCAGCGGTGACGTGATGACCCGGCCGCCGCGCGGCTACCCGCCCGACCATCCCCGGGCCGAGCTGCTCAAGCACCGCTCGCTGGTCGGGCACCGGCACTGGGAGCCGGTCGGCTGGCTGCACACCCGCACGGTGCTGACCCGGATCCGCGAGTCCTGGCGGCGGCTGACCCCGCTGGCCGAGTGGGTCCGCAGCAACGTCGGGGAGAGCGACCAGCCCCGCCGCTGACCCGGCGCCTCAGGGCAGGATCAGGTGCACGTCGCCGAACTCGTGCCAGAGGTAGCCCTGCTCGGCGGCGACCGCGTACGACTCGCGCAGCAGCGCCTCGTCGGCCACGGCCGCGAGCATCCGCAGGTGCGACGCCTCCGGCGGGTGCCAGCCGGTCAGCAGTCCGTCCACTGTGGACAGCCGGTCGCCCGGCCCGATGACGAGGTCGGTCCAGCCCGCGGTGCGGCCGGTGCGGGCGGCCGACTCCAGCGCCCGCACGACGGTGGTGCCGATGGCGACCACCCGGCCGGCCCTGGCCACGGCGTCCAGAGTGGACGGCGGGACGGAGAACCACTCCGCGTACGGGGGTTCGTCCCGGTCGGGGCTGGACAGCCCGCAGTGCAGGACCACGGTGGCGACGTCGACGCCGCGGCGGCGCAGGTTGCGCAGCAGCCGGGCGGTGATCGGCCGGCCGGCGCTGGGCATCTCGGCCGAGCCGGGCGTGTCCGCGTGGACCGTGCGGTATGCGGCCAGCGGCCACGGCGCGGCCGTGTAGCCGTACCGGACCGGTTCGCCGTGCTCGGCCAGCCAGGTGGCCAGCGGCTCCGGCGTGCTCAGCTCGGCCGTCCACAGGCGACGGTGCCCGGGCAGGTACGGGCCGGTGACCTCGAGCCGAGCGCCGGCCATCGCGACCCGCGTGCCGGTGCGGTCGAGCAGGGCCGGGTCGCCGCCGGGCCGGCGGGTCGGGCGGCGCAGCTCGACCACCCAGCGGGACCGGGTCGAGCGCAGCGCCTCGTCCGGCCGGCTACCGCTGGCCGGGTCCACTGTGGACAGGTGTACGGCGACCGGCTCGCCGTCGGCGGTCACCCCGCGCAGCGCCGCCGGCAGCGTGTCGGACGTGTTGAGCACGACCAGGTCGCCCGGGCGCAGCACCGCCGGCAGCTGCCGGACCACGGTCGGGCGCAGCCCCGCACTCGCCGAGGCGACGAGCATCCGGACGCCGTCGCGGGCCAGGCCACGCGCCTCCGCCGGGCTGGTCGCCGGTGCGCCCTCGGCCAGCCCGGAGAACGCCGGCACGGCGGCCGCGGTCACGCGAGCACCTCGTCGGGCGCGGGCAGCAGGGTGGCCGCCTCGTACCGGCCGTTGGGCAGGTCGCCGTGGATGAGCCGGCGGATCGCGGGCACCACGGTCGCCGGCTCGGGCCGGTCCGAGATGTCCTCGCCCGGGAACGCGGCCGCGTGCATGGCGGTGCGCATGTCGCCCGGGTCCACCGCGTATACCAGCAGCAGCGGCTCCTCGGCGCCGAGCACGGCGGCGAGCTGGTCGAACGCGGCCTTGCTGGCGCCGTACCCGCCCCAGCCCGGGTACGCGGCGACGGCCGCGTCGCTGGAGAGGGCCAGCACCCGGCCGGTCGCCGCCCGCAGCGCCGGCAGCAGCAGGCGGACCAGCGCGTGCGGCGCGACCACGTTGGTCTCCAGCACCTCGCGCAGTTCGGCGGTGCCGAGCTCGGCCAGCGGCGGCAGTGGCGACGGTCCGAGCGCGGAGGCGTTGAGCACCAGCAGGTCGAGCCGGTCCCCGACGGCGGCGGCGATCGCGTACCGGTGCTGCGGGTCGGTGACGTCGCCCGGGATGGCGACGACGTTCGGTCCCAGCTCGCGGGCGACGGCGGTCAGGGTCGGGGCGGTGCGGGCGTCCAGCACGAGCGTCCAGCCCGCGGCGGCAAGGTCTGCGGCGAGCGCCCGGCCGAGGCCCTGGGACGCTCCGGTGATGACGGCAGTCGGCATGAGCCCAGCCTGCTGCCGCGCCGTGGCCGTGCCATCGGTCCCGGGCCGTGCCGATCTAGGACCTTGGACCTAGGACATGCCCGCCGACCACCCGCGGCGCGGCCGGGACCCGGGCAGACGCCTCAGGCCTCCGGGACCGGGTCCCGCCCGCGCAGCAGCGCGACGCGGAACCCGCGCAGCTCGCCGCGGCAGAGCCCGCTGGCGATGGTCGGGTCCTCGGCCATCAACCGGTGCGCGGTCTGCTCGTCCGGCGCCTCGATGACAGCGATCCCGGTGTTGGCGGCCCAGCGTCGGCCCGGCCAGGATCAGGGTGCCCTCGGCGTGCAGCCGCTGGAGTCGCTCCCAGTGCGCGGCGAACACGGCCTTCTCGTCCGCGCTCATGGTCGCCGCGAAGTCCGCCCGCGGCGGGTGAATGAAATACATCCACTGCCCCATGCCGGTGATGGTCCCACTCAGTCGGTGGCGAGGTTGTGGTGAACGGCGTAGAGGGCGGCCTGGGTGCGGTCGGCGACGTCGAGCTTGCCGAGGATCGCGCTCACGTGGGCCTTGACGGTCTTCTCCGACAGCGCCAGGTCGCGGGCGATCAGCCGGTTGGAGCGGCCGCGGGCGATCAGCCGCAGCACCTCCAGCTCCCGCGGGGTCAGCGAGCCGGCCGGGTCCGGCGCGGACACGCTGGACATCACCGTCGCCGCCACCGACGGGTCGAGCGAGGCGCCGCCGGCGTGCACCGCGCGCAGCGCGTCGGCCAGCTCGCCGGGGCCGACGTCCTTGAGCAGGTAGCCCGCCACGCCGGCGCGGACCGCCGGCAGCACGGAGTCCTCCGCCGAGTAGCTGGTCAGCACCACGACCTTGACCGCGGGGTGGGCGGCCCGCAGCCGGCGCACCACGTCCAGCCCCGACATCCCCGGCAGCACGAGGTCGAGCAGCACGATCTCCGGCTGCAGCCGCGGCACCAGCGCCAGCGCCTGCTCCCCCGACCCGGCCTCGCCGACCACCTCCATGTCCGGCTGCAGGCCGAGGAACGTCCGCAGCCCGGCCCGGACCATCTCGTGGTCGTCGACGAGCAGCAGCCTGATCGGCGCGCCGTCAGCAGGCACCGGGCACCTCCAGCTCGACCCGGGTCCCGGTGCCGGGCGCGGTGACGATCTCCAGCGTCCCGCCGAGCGCCTCGGCCCGCTCCCGCATCGAGGTCAGCCCGAGCCGGCGCGAGTGCCGCAGCGTCGCCGGCAGGTCGAACCCGACGCCGTCGTCGGCGACGACCAGCCGGACCGGGTCACCGGTGTCCAGCGACACCTCGACCGACCGCGCCGACGCGTGCCGCAGCGCGTTGCCCAGCGCCTCGCCGGCGATCCGCAGCACCTCGCGCTCGACCGTACGGTCCTGGAGCCGGACCGGACCCCGGGTGTGCAGCGACAGCCGCACGTCGTGCACCCGGCCGAGCAGCTCGACCCGCTTGCGCAGCGCGGCGGCCAGCCCGTCGGCGTCGACGTCGACCGGGCGCAGCGTCTCGACCAGCCCGCGCATCTCGGCCAGCCCGGCCTCGGCCAGCCCGCGCACCTGCTCCAACTGGTCGACCAGCTTCGGGTCGGCCTCGCCGGCCAGCGCCACCGCGCTCTCGGTGGCCAGCGTGAGGCTGAACAGCGTCTGGGTCACCGAGTCGTGCAGCTCGCGGGCGAGCCGGGCCCGCTCGGCGGCCACCGACAGCTCGCGCGCACGCTCGGTGCGCTGCGCGTTGACGACGGCGAGCGCGGCGTGCGCGGCCAGCGTCTCGATCAGCGCCTGGTCGGCGTCGGTGAACTCGCCGCCGCCGGCCTTCTCGGCCAGGAACAGCTCGGCCAGCACCTCGCCACCGGCCACGATCGGCACGCCGAGGAACGAGGCCATGTCCGGGTGCGCCCGCGGCCAGCCGACGAACCGCTGATCGGTGCGGATGTCGGCCAGCCGGATCGTCTCGGTGGAGGACAGCAGCGCGCCGAGCAGGCCGTGGGTGCGCGGCAGGGTGCCGATCCGCGCCCAGGTCCCGGCGTCCACGCCGGCGGTGAGGAACAGGCCGAAGCCGCCGGCGCCGTCCGGCACGCCGATCGCCGCGTACCGGGCGCCGGCAAGGTCGCGGGCCGCGTCCAGGATCACCCGCAGCACCGGTTCGGTCCGCCGCTCCGCACCGAGTGCCAGCGCGACGTCGAGCAGCCGCCGCAGCGCCACCGCCTCCGTACTTCCCACGCCGGCCATTCTGCGCCGGTTTGTCGGTGGGCCGCTCTACCGTGCCGGTGTGGAGGTGGCGCTGGGGTTCCGGCCGCACTCGGGGTGGGCGGTCGGCGTGGTCGTCGGGCGCGGGCCGGCGGTGCTGTCGCGGCACCGCCTCGACCTGCCGGGGCCGCGCCAGCCCTACCACGACGCGGTCGGGCTGCCGCTGGCCGAGGCCGAGGAAGTGGTCACCGAGGCGACCGCGGCCGCGTACGAGCGGGCCGCCGCCGCGCTGGCCGAACTGGCCGCCGGGCACGAGGTGGTCGGTGCGGCGATCGTGTCCGGCGCCGGCACCGTGCGGGAGGACGTGCCGCTGGCCCGCGCGCTGGCCGCGCACTCGATGCTGCACGCGGCCGAGGGCGAGCTCTACCGGGACGCGCTGGCCGACGCCGCCGACGCGCTCGGGCTGCCGGTGACGCTCGTACCGCCGCGCGACACGCCGGCGCTCGGCCGGCGGGTGCTCGGCTGCGATGAGGACGACCTGCGCACCCGGCTCACCGAGCTCGGGCGGCCGTTCGGTCCGCCGTGGACCCGCGACCACAAGGACGCGGTCGTCGCGGCGCTCGCCGTGCTGGAGCCTTAGAGCTCCCGCAGCGCCGGCAGCAGTTCCTTCGGCGCCCAGTCCAGGAACGCGTCCTGCTGGTCGCTGCCGATCTGCACCAGCGCCAGGTCGGTGAACCCGGCGTCGGCAAACTGCGTGACCGCGTCGACGACCGCTCCGACGTCCGCGCCGCACGGGATCGACGCGGCCACGTCCTCCGGCGTCACGAACTGTGCCGCGGCCTCGAACGAGCCCGGACCCGGCAGCTCCGAGTTCACCTTCCAGCCGAGGCCGAACCAGCGGAACTGGTCGTGCGCGCGGGCCACCGCGGCGTCCCGGTCGGTTCCGTACGAGACGCCGAGCTGGCCGACCCGCGGCTTGCCCCGGCCGCCGGCGGCGTCGAACATCTCGCCCAGCTCGGCCCGCGGCTCGATGGCGATCATCAGGTCGGCGTGCTCACCGGCCAGGGTGGACGACTGCTTCCCGGACACGGCGACGCCGATCCGTATGGGCTCGTCGGGCAGGTCCCACAGCTTGGCCGAGTCCACGTCGAAGTGCGCGCCGCGGTAGTCGACGTAGCCGCCGCCGAACAGGGCGCGGATGATCTCGACGGCCTCGGTGAGCTTCTCGTGCCGGACATTCGCCGGCTGCCAGCCCTGACCGACGACGTGCTCGTTGAGGTTCTCGCCGGCACCGAGGCCGAGGGTGAAGCGACCCTCGGACAGGAGCGCCACGGTGGCGGCCTTCTGGGCGACGATCGCCGGGTGGTAGCGCACGGTCGGGTTGGTCACGTACGTCATGAGCGGGATGCGCTCGGTCGCCTGGGCGGCGGCGCCGAGGACGCTCCAGGCGTACGGGGAGTGGCCCTGGGCGTCGAGCCAGGGGTTGTAGTGGTCGGAGATCACGGCGAAGTCGAAGCCGGCGTCCTCGGCCCGGACCACGTCCCGCACCAACTGCCGGGGTCCGGCCTGCTCACACATCATCGTGTAACCGATCCGCATGAGACGGGCTCTGCCCCGTCAGGCCCGGCCCAATCCGGCCGGCGAGCTCCCGACGGTCAGGTGTGCGCGGGCGTCGAGTTCGTCGACGCGTGCGCGTCGCTCCCCGGCGCCGGCCGGGCGCCGTCCGCCTTGGGATCGGCCGGCTAGTGCGCGGCCCTGGCAGGACTCGGCGCCGCACCGGCGTCGGCCGGCGCCGCCGCACCCGACTGCGCCGACCCGGGCCGCGCGCCATCGGCATGGGTCGCACCGTCCGGACCGGACCCGACCGGCACCCCAGCATCCGATTCCCCCGACGCCACCGGCCCGGACTGCGCCGGCGCCGCAGGACCCGAGTGAGCCGCGGCGCCAGGACCCGAGTGAGCCGCGGCGCCAGGACCCGAGTGAGCCGCGGCGCCAGGACCGGAGGGGGCGGGAGCCGCAGAGCCAGCGGGGGCCGGAGCCGCAGAGCCAGCGGGGGCCGGAGCCGCAGGACCGGAGGGGGCCGGAGCCGCAGGACCGGAGGGGGCCGGAGCCGCAGAGCCAGCGGGGGCCGGAGCCGCAGAGCCAGAGTGGGCCGCGGCGCCAGGACCCGAGTGGGCCGCTGCTGCAGGACCGGAGGGGGCCGGGGCCGCAGAGCCAGCGGGGGCCGGAGCCGCAGAGCCAGAGTGGGCCGGGGCCGCAGAGCCGGAGGGGGCCGGGGGCGGCGGGCTTGCCGGGCCGGGGTGGCTGTGGGGTGCGGGGGTGGGGTGGGCGGCCGCGGTGGGGGCTGGCGTGGCGGGGTGGTGGTCGGCGGTGGGATGGGGCGGTACGGACGCCGGCTGGATGCCGAACTCCTGGTGCAGCTTGGCCCAGAACCCGTCCCGCAGCGCCCGCCGCGCCTCCTCGTACGGCCGGAGCGAGCGGCTGATCTCCTCCTCCGCCTCGACCAGCAGCTCCTTGTCGATGACCGTCGGCAGGACCGGCCCGGGCAGCAGGTCGGCGACGTTCTCCCGGCCGCGGGTGAGCAGCCAGCGGGCGGCGATCCGGGCGCCGATCTGCTCCATCTCCGGCCGCTCGGGGCCGGGCCGGTCGGGCCGGTCGGGCCGGTCCGGCGGCCCGGCCGCTACGGCGACCGGCTTCGGGGGCAGCGTGCCCAGCTTCCGCGCCGCGAACACGTCGGCCGGCGTCGGGACGGCGTGCCGCTCCTCGCGCGGCCCGGCCGCGACCGCCATCTCCTCCTCGCCCACGCCGGGCTCCAGCTCCAGGTAGGGCCGGCAGAACTCGGCGTCGAGCTGGTCGACGGTGTCCGCCTCCCAGACCAGCCGCTCGGCCTGGTTTACCCCGTACGGCGGCTCGATGCCCCAGACGTGCACCCGCACCCCGTAGGCCTGCGCCGCCTCGACCGCGGGCACCATGTCTTCGTCACCGGCGATGAGCACGACATCGCTCACCGCGCGATGCTTCGCCAGCAGCTCGAGGTCCTGCCGCAGCTGCGCGTCGACGCCCTTCTGCTGGCCGGCCGAGTTGAGGTTGCCGAGCCTGACCTTGACGTTCGGGAGCGCGGCGATCTGCCGCTGCTCGACCGTGTGCACCCGGTCCCGGGCGGCGTCGTACCAGTACATCCGCAGCAGCCCGCCAGGCGTGGTGCGGTCGGCCCGGGCCATCAGGGCACCGATCAGCGGCTCGGCCGCGACCCGGAACTCCCGCCGCGACGTGCGGCCGAGGACCAGCTGGCCGACGGACGCGTAGAGATAGCCCGCGTCCACCAGCACGGCGTGCCGGCCGACGTCCGGAACGACGTCGGACACTGCCCCTCCTGACACCCGAAACCACGCCGGGTGACCACCCGGACCCGCAGCCTACCCCGAGGCCACTGTGCGGCACTGGCGCCGCGACGGAGGGCGCCCGCCGGCCTGGGCGCACGGGGGGACGCCGAGTCACGACGGGCGCCGGTCCGCACCGGTCCGCCGCACGGCGAGGGACCCGGACATCCGTAGTGCGACTGTCTCAGACCGACCGCGCCATGTACAAGTAGCAGCAGATCATTACTCTTCGTGCTCAGCGTTGCGTTCAGAGGTCGAGTAGGGCTTCCAGGCCCACGGTCAGCCCGGGCCGGGACGGAACGGACCGGACCGCGAGCAGCACGCCCGGCATGAACGACACCCGGTCGTACGAGTCGTGCCGCAGGGTCAGCGTCTCGCCCGTCGTGCCGAGCAGCACCTCCTGGTGCGCGACCAGCCCGGACAGCCGCACCGAGTGCACCGGCACCCCGTCGACCCGGGCACCGCGGGCGCCCTCCAGCGCGGTCGTGGTCGCGTCCGGCACCGGGCCGAGGCCGGCCTCGGCTCTGGCCGCCGCGACCAGGGACGCGGTCCTGGCCGCGGTGCCGCTCGGCGCGTCCACCTTGTTCGGGTGGTGCAGCTCGATGATCTCGACCGACTCGAAGAACCGCGCCGCGACCGTCGCGAACCGCATGGCCAGCACGGCGCCGACGGCGAAGTTCGGCGCGATGATCACGCCGACCCCGGGCGCCTCGTCCACCCAGCGCTGCACCGTGGCCAGCCGCTCCGCATCGAAGCCGGTGGTGCCGACGACGCAGTGGATCCCCTGGTCGATGCACCAGCGGATGTTGTCCAGCACGACCGAGGGCGAGGTGAAGTCGACGACGACCTGGGCACCGGCGTCGGCCACCCCGAACAGCCAGTCCCCCGCCTCCACCATCGCGACCAGGTCGAGGTCGTCGGCGGCGTCGACCGCCCGGCAGGTCTCGCTGCCCATCCGGCCGCGGGCGCCGAGCACGCCGACCCGCAACGGCTCCTTCGGCGGGGTTTCGGTCATGCGGGCACCCTAGTGCCCTGCCCGAGTGGCTCAGTCGAGGGCGTCGGCGAAGTCCGCCTCGGCGAACGGGCCCACCACGGCCAGGCACTGCGGGCGGCGCAGCACGTCCGCCGCGACCTCGCGGCAGTCGTCCGGCGTGACCGTGTCGATCCGGGCCAGCACCTGGTCGACGGTGAGCACCTCGGCGTACGTGAGCTCGCCCTTGCCGATCCGGGACATCCGCGAGCCCATGTCTTCAAGGCCGAGCACCAGGCCGCCCCGGGACTGGCCCCGGCCGCGGGTGACCTCGGCGTCGGTGATGCCGTGCTCGGCCACCTCCGCGAGCTGCTCCCGGACCAGCGCGAGCACCTCCGGCACCTTCGCCGGGTGGCAGCCGACCGAGACGCCGAACTGACCGGCGCCCGCGTGCTGGGTGGTGAACGAGTAGACCGAGTAGGCCAGGCCGCGCTTCTCCCGGATCTCCTGGAACAGCCGCGAGCTCATCCCGCCCCCGAGCGCGTTGTTGAGCACGCCGAGCGCGAACCGGCGCTCGTCGCCGCGGGCCAGCGCGGTGCCGCCGAGGATGAGGTGGGCCTGCTCGGTCGGCCGTTCCACGGCGCCGATCCGGCGTGCCGGGCCGCGGCCGGGGCGGGACCCGGACCGCGGCGGCAGCGGGGCCGCGGCCGGGTCCAGCCGGTCGGCGAAGGCCGCCCTGACGAGGCGGACCACGGCGGGGTGGTCGACCGCGCCGGCGACCGCGACCACCATGTTCTCCGGCTTGTACCGGCGACGGTAGTAGCCCGCGATCCGGTCCCGGGTCAGCGTCTCGATGGTGGCGACGTCGCCGATGACCGGCCGGCCGAGCGGGGTCGGGCCGAACAGGGCCTCCCCGAAGATGTCGCCGACCAGGTCGGACGGGTCGTCGTCGCGCATGGCGATCTCCTCGAGGATCACCCCGCGCTCGGCCTCGACGTCAGGCTCGGCGACGACGGCGTCGGTGACCACGTCACAGATCAGGTCGATCGCCATCGGCAGATCGTCGCCGAGCACGTGCGCGTAGTAGCAGGTGTGCTCGCGGGAGGTGAACGCGTTGAGGTCGCCGCCGACAGCGTCCACCGCGACCGCGATGTCCAGCGCGGAGCGGGTCGCGGTGCCCTTGAACAACAGGTGCTCGAGGAAGTGCGAGGCGCCGGACAGGGCGGGCGTCTCGTCCCGGGAGCCGACGCCGACCCAGACTCCGACGGCGGCCGACCGGGCGCCGGGCACCTGCTCGGTGACGACGCGCAGTCCGCCGGGCAGCACGGTCCGGCGGATCACCTCGCCGCCGGACCCGGTGCCGAGCACGCTCGTGCGGGCCCGCGTCACCGCGCCACCCCTGACCCCGCGACCCTGGCCACCGCCCCGCCCGCACCACTGACCCCGGAACCAGCCCCGGAACCTGCCGCCGGACCGGGCGCGCCACCGGCCGAGGAGCCGGCCGCGGGGCGGGGGGCGGGGGCCGGGGATGGAGCCGCCCCGGCCCGCGTACGGGCCGGGGCGCAGTCCTGCGTCACGCTCAGCTGCCGACGCCGGCCGGCTCGGTCGCCGGCGCGGCCGGCGCCTCGTCCCGCACCGGGATGAGGCTGATCTTGCCGCGGTTGTCGATGTCGGTGATCTCGACCTGGAGCTTGTCGCCGACCTTGACCACGTCCTCGACCTTGCCGATCCGCTTGCCGTTGCCGAGCTTGCTGATGTGCACCAGCCCGTCGCGGCCGGGCAGCAGCGAGACGAACGCCCCGAACGCGGCGGTCTTCACCACCGTGCCGAGGAACCGCTCGCCGATCTTCGGCAGTTGCGGGTTGGCGATCGCGTTGATCCGGTCGACGGCCGCCTGCGCGGACGGCCCGTCGGCGGCACCGACGTAGATCGTGCCGTCGTCCTCGATCGAGATCTCGGCGCCGGTCTCGTCCTGGATCGCGTTGATGATCTTGCCCTTGGGACCGATCACCTCGCCGATCTTGTCGACCGGGATCTTCACCGTGGTCACGCGGGGCGCGTACGGCGACATCTCGTCCGGCTCGTCGATGGCCTCGTTCATCACGTCGAGGATGTGCAGCCGGGCGTCCCGGGCCTGGGTCAGCGCCTGCGCCAGCACGTCGGACGGGATGCCGTCGAGCTTGGTGTCCAGCTGCAGCGCGGTGACGAACTGCCGGGTGCCGGCGACCTTGAAGTCCATGTCGCCGTACGCGTCCTCGGCGCCGAGGATGTCGGTCAGCGCCAGGTATTGCGTGCTGCCGTCGACCTCGTCGGATACCAGGCCCATGGCGATGCCGGCGACCGGCGCCTTGACCGGGACGCCCGCGTTGAGCAGCGACAGCGTCGACGCGCACACCGAGCCCATCGAGGTCGACCCGTTGGAGCCGAGGGCCTCGGAGACCTGCCGGATCGCGTACGGGAACTCCTCGCGGGACGGCAGCACCGGGATCAGCGCCCGCTCGGCGAGCGCACCGTGTCCGATCTCGCGCCGCTTCGGCGAGCCGACCCGGCCGGTCTCACCGGTCGAGTAGGGCGGCATGTTGTAGTTGTGCATGTAGCGGCGGCTCTTCACCGGCGAGAGCGTGTCCAGCTTCTGCTCCATGCCGAGCATGTTCAGCGTGGTGACGCCGAGGATCTGCGTCTCGCCGCGCTCGAACAGCGCCGACCCGTGCGTCCGCGGCAGCACGTCGACCTCGGCCGACAGCTGCCGGATGTCCGTCGGGCCGCGCCCGTCG
Source organism: uncultured Actinomycetota bacterium (assembly GCA_963728945.1). Lineage (GTDB taxonomy): Bacteria > Actinomycetota > Actinomycetes > Mycobacteriales > CADCTP01 > CADCTP01. The sequence continues at coordinate 1,530,057 of CAVSMA010000002.1, forward strand.
ATGCGGACCCTGTCGCGCAGGATGCGCTGCCGCACCAGCTTCTTGGTCAGCGCCCGGAACGCCGCCGACGCCTCGCCCTCGCGGCCCGCGAACTCCTCGTTGCCGGCGACGGCCTCGACCGCCGCGGACTTGATCCGGTCGAGCTCGCCCTCGCGCTCCTGCTTGCCGGCGATGGTCAGCGCCTGCGCCAGCTCGGTGGCGACCGCCTGCTCGACCAGCGCGTACACGTCGTCGCCGTAGTCGACGAACGTCGGATACTCCGCGACCGGCTTGGCGGCCGCCGCGGCCAGCTCCGACTGGGCCCGGCACAGCTCCCGGATGAACGGCTTGGCCGCCTCGAGGCCCTGCGCGACGATCTCCTCGGTCGGCGCGGTGGCGCCGGCGGCGATCAGCTCGACGACCCTGTCGGTCGCCTCGGCCTCGACCATCATCACGGCCACGTCGTCGCCGACGACCCGGCCGGCCACGACCATGTCGAAGGTCGCGTCCTCGACCTGGGAGTAGGTGGGGAAGCCGACCCACTGGCCCTCGATGAGCGCCACCCGGGTCGCGCCGATCGGGCCGGAGAACGGCAGGCCGGACAGCTGGGTGGACATCGACGCCGCGTTGATCGCGACCACGTCGTAGAGGTGGTCGGGGTGCAGCGACATGACCGTGATCACGACCTGCACCTCGTTGCGCAGGCCCTTGACGAACGTCGGCCGCAGCGGGCGGTCGATCAGCCGGTCGGTGAGGATCGCGTCCTCGCTCGGCCGGCCCTCCCGGCGGAAGAACGAACCGGGGATCCGCCCCGCCGCGTACATCTTCTCTTCGACGTCGACCGTCAGGGGGAAGAAGTCGAGGTGCTCCTTCGGGTGCTTGGACGCCGTGGTGGCCGACAGCAGCATCGTCTCGTCGTCGAGGTATGCGACGGCGGAGCCGGCGGCCTGCTTGGCCAGCCGGCCGGTCTCGAAGCGGATGCTGCGGGTGCCGAACTTGCCGTTGTCGATGGTGGCAACGGACTCATGAATGGTGCTTTCCGACACTTCTCGTGTGCCCTCTTTCTTGCTACGTCCGGGCCGGACGCGCGACGCGGTGGGAATCCCAGCCGGTCTTCGATGGGAGCGCCCGGGCTTGCTGTCCCGGGGGCCACTACCGAGGACCGACGTGTCGTTCTCACGCCGGCGTTCCGGCACGGAACTCTGGTCCCGTACGGCGGCCGCCGTACGAGGAAGGGGAGTGGCTTGGCGGCCACTCCCCTCTCGGTGCTACCGGCGCAGACCCAGTCGCTCGATCAGCGACCGGTAGCGGGTGATGTCTGTCTTCGCGAGGTATTGCAGCAGCCGGCGGCGGCGGCCGACCAGCAGGAGCAGACCCCGGCGGCTGTGGTGGTCGTGCTTGTGGGTGCGCAGGTGTTCGGTCAGGTCCGCGATCCGGCGGGACAGCATCGCCACCTGGACCTCGGGAGATCCGGTGTCGCCCGCTGCCGTGGCGTAGTCCGCCATGATCTGCTTCTTCACGTCGCTGGCCAGGGCCACGCCGCAACTCCTCGTCGTCTCAGGTGTGTGCCCCGGTAGTCGTCACGGAGGCAGACTTCACACCGCACCCGGTGGTGCGTGACCCACAGGATAGCATCCGTGCAGGTCTTGAACTTAACGCAGGAGGTCGCGGGCCTGTTCCACGTCCCGGCCCATCTGCTCGACGAGCGCCTCGACCGAGTCGAACTTCACCATCCCGCGCAGCCGGCCGACGAACTCGACGCCGAGCTCGACGCCGTAGATGTCCTCGTCGAAGTCGAGGATGTAGGCCTCGACCGTGCGCTGCCTGCCCTCGAACGTCGGGTTGGTGCCGACCGAGATGGCCGCCGGCAGCCGCTTGCGGTGCAGCACCGCCCAGCCCGCGTAGATCCCGTCGGCCGGGATCGCGACGTGCCGGTCGGTGCGCACGTTGGCGGTCGGGAAGCCGAGCTGCCGGCCGCGACCCTCGCCGCGGACCACGATCCCGTCGATGCGGTGCGGCCGGCCGAGCGCCTTGGCCGCCTGGACGACGTCGCCGGCGTCGATGCTGGAACGGACGAACGTGGAGGACAGCGTCACGTCGTCGTCGCGCAGCATCCCCACCCCTTCGGTCGAGAACCCGAACCTGGTGCCCAGCGTACGCAACAGCTCGAGATCGCCGGCGGCCTTGTGACCGAAGCGGAAGTTCTCCCCCACGACCACCGCGGCGGCGTGCAGCCGCTCGACGAGCACCACGTGCACGAACTCGTCCGCGGGCAGCCGGCTGAACTCGGTGGTGAACGGCAGCACGCAGAACGCGTCCACGCCGAGCTCCTCGACCAGGTCAGCCTTGCGCCAGACCGGCGTGAGGACGGGCGGGTGGCTGCCCGGCCGGACCACCTCGCTCGGGTGCGGGTCGAAGGTCACCACCACCAGCGGCAGTCCGAGCTCGCGGGCCCGGGTCAGCCCGCGGCCGATCAGGGCCTGGTGACCGCGGTGGACGCCGTCGAAGACGCCGATGGTCACCACGCACCGACCCCAGCCCGACGGCGTGTCGTCGATCCCCCGCCAGCGCAGCACCCGTGCTCCTTTCGCTCCTCCGGCCCGCCGGGCTGAGCGTAGCCGGGGCGGGTGGGCCGCACGCGCCCTACGCCGGCCGGACACCCCGACGCCGGACGGCAGACTCCCGCGCCGGGCGCAACCCCCCGACGCCGGGCGGGAACCTCGACGTGTCGCGCGCGAACCCCGACGCCGGCGGACGGGTGCTACGCCGGGCGGAAGACGACCAGCGGACGGGCGGCGTCCGCGCGGTCCTCGACCAGGGCGACGGCGTGGCCGTCGGGGTCGAACGCCCCGTACGGACCGGGTCGGCCGACCGGGTCGAGGCGGCCGCCGTGCCGCAGCCGGTCGGTCTCGGCCAGGGTCAGGTCGCGGCGGGGGAACGCGGCGGCGACCGCGGCGTCCAGCGGGATCGGCACCGGGTCGGTCCGGGCGGCCAGCTCGTCCAGGGCGACCGCGTCGGCCAGCGTGAACGGCCCGACCCGGGTCCGGCGCAGCGCGGCGAGGTGGCCGCCGGTGCCCAGCGCGCGGCCGAGGTCCCGGGCCAGCGCCCGCACGTACGTCCCGGACGAGCAGTCGACCTCGACGTCGAGGTCGAGCAGGTCGGCGGTCGGCCGCGACCAGCCGGCCAGCGCGAGCCGGGACACGGTCACCGTGCGCGGGGCCAGCTCGACCTGCTCGCCGGCGCGGACCCGGGCGTACGCGCGCCGCCCGTCGATCTTGACCGCCGACACCGTGGACGGGACCTGCTCGATCACCCCGGTCAGCGCCGCCAGCCCCGCGGCGACCTCCTGCTCGGTCACCGCCGCGGCCGAGGAGCCGCCGGCGACCTCGCCCTCGGCGTCGTCGGTGACCGTGTCCTGGCCCAGCCGGATCGTCGCGGCGTACGACTTGTCGGTCAGCGTCAGGTGGCCGAGCAGCTTGGTCGCCCGCTCGACGCCGAGCACCAGCACGCCGGTGGCCATCGGGTCGAGCGTGCCGGCGTGGCCGACCCGGCGGGTGCCGGCGATCCGGCGTACCCGGGCCACCACGTCGTGCGAGGTGAGTCCGGCCGGCTTGTCCACCACCACCAACCCGCCGGGGCCGGGATCGGTCATCTGGGGAAAGTGGGGGCGGCGGCGAGGGCGGCGCGGGCCGCGGCGACGGTCGCGTCCAGGTCGGCGTCGGAGCTGAAGCCGGCCGCGAACCGGTGCCCGCCCCCGCCGAGCGCGACCGCCGCGGCGCTCACGTCGACCCGGCCCTTGGACCGCATCGACACCGTCCAGCCCCCGTCCGGGGCCTGCTTGCAGACCATCGCGACCTCGGCCTCGGCCGCGGTCCGGACCAGGTCGATCACGCTCTCCGCCTGGTCCGCGCCGAGCTCGGCGGCGGCCAGCTCGGCCAGCCGGGTGTCGGTCCAGACCAGGCCGAGGCCACCCACCGCGTCCGGCTCCAGCCGGGCCCGGCCGAGCGCCGCGCCGACCATGCCGAGCCAGCCGGCCGGGTGGGTGTCGAGCAGCCGGCGGGTGATCAGGTCGTGCCGGATGCCGGTCCGCAGCAGCCGGGCCGCCAGCTCGTGCGTCTCCGGCGTGGTCGAGGCGAACCGGAACGAGCCGGTGTCGGTGACCAGCCCCGCGTACAGGCAGGCGGCGATGTCCTGGTCGAGCTCGACGTCGAGCCGGCGGACCAGCTCCTCGACCAGCACCGCGGTCGCCGCCGCGGCCGGGTCGACCAGGTGCAGCGTGCCGTAGCGGGTGTTGGAGGCGTGGTGGTCGACGACCAGCACCTCGGCGGCGGAGTCGACCAGCGGGGCGAGCGAGCCGAGCCGGTCGGCGCTGCCGGTGTCGAGCGTGACGAGCAGGGCCGGCGCGGCCGGCACCTGCCCGGGCGGCACCAGCAGGTCGACGCCAGGCAACCCGCCCAGCGAGCCGGCCAGCTCGAACGGCGCGCTGAACGACGGCAGCACCCGGGAGCCGCGCCGGCGCAGCGCGTGCGCCAGCGCGAGCATGCTGCCGACGGCATCGGCGTCGGGACTCACGTGGCAGGCGAGAACCACCTCGCCCCGATCGGCCGCGAGCGCCGCGACCGCCTTGTCCCACTCCGCCTCGGTGGGCGGCCGGAGCCCGGTCACGAGTCGGAAGACTGCCCGGCCGGGGAGGCCGAGTCCACCTCGGTCACAGCGGTGGCGTCGTCGGTCTCGTCCACGTGATCGTGCTCGTGCTTGTACGGGTCGGGGTCGCCGGCGTATCTCGCGCCCTGCCGGACCTGGGCCAGGCCGGCGTCGGCGTCCCGGGCCACCGCGAGCAGCTCGTCGATGCGGCCGGCCTGCTCGGGCACCACGTCCGGGACGAACGCCAGCGTCGGGGTGAACTTGATCCCGGTCTGCCGGCCGACCTGGCTGCGCAGCACTCCGCGGGCGCTGTCCAGCGCGGCTGCGGAGTCCGCTCGGGCGGCCTCGTCCCCGTAGACGGTGTAGTAGAGCGTGGCGTCCCGCAGGTCCGCCGTCACCCGGGCGTCGGTGATCGTCACCATGCCCAGCCTCGGGTCCTTCACCTGGTTTTCCAGCGTGGAGGCGACGATCTCGCGGATGCGCACCGCAAGTCGCCGCGCACGCGCCTGGTCGGCCACCGGAACTCCTCGTACCTACTCGTCGGTGTCACGGAACAACTGTCGCCGCACGGCGAGCAGCTGTACCTCGGGTCTGTCCGCGATCAGCCGCTCGCATGCATCGAGCAGCTCGGTCACGTGGGCGGCGTCGACGGCCACGGCGGCGACGCCGACCTGCGTCCTGCGATGCAGGTCGGCGTCGCCCACCTCGGCCGCGGCCACCGCGTAGCGCCGGCGCAGCTCGGCCACGATCGGCCGGACCATCGACCGCTTCTCCTTCAGCGACCGGACGTCGCCGAGGAGCAGATCGGCCACCAGCGACCCGGTGAACAACCGCCCGTGACCGCCCTACTTCCGCGGCTTCTCGCGCAGCTCGTACGTCTCGATCACGTCCTCGATCTTGATGTCGTTGAACGAGCCGAGCCCGATGCCGCACTCGAAGCCCTCGCGGACCTCGGTCGCGTCCTCCTTGAACCGCTTGAGCGAGGTCACCGTCAGGTTCTCGGCGACCACCGAGCCGTCGCGGATCAGCCGCGCCTTGGCGTTGCGCCTGATCTCGCCGGACCGCACCAGCGCACCGGCGATGTTGCCGACCCGCGGCACCCGGAAGACCTCGCGGACCTCCGCCGTGCCGAGCTGCGCCTCCTCGAACTCCGGCTTGAGCATGCCCCGGAGCGCGGCCTCGATCTCCTCGATGGCCTGGTAGATCACCGTGTAGTAACGGATCTCCACGCCCTCGCGGTCCGCGGCCTCCCGCGCCCGGCCGACCGGCCGGACGTTGAAGCCGATGATGATCGCGTCGGACGCGGTGGCCAGGTTGACGTCGTCCTCGGTGATGCCGCCGACGCCGCGGTGGATCACCCGGAGCGAGACCTCCTCGCCCTCGCCGACCTCGATCTTCATCAGCGCGTCCTCGAGCGCCTCGACCGATCCGGAGCCGTCGCCCTTGAGGATCAGGTTGAGCTGCTCGACCGAGCCCTCCTTGAGCACCCGGTCAAGGTCGTCCAGCGAGATCCGCCGCCGCGACCGGGCCAGCTGCGCGTTGCGCTCGCGCGCCTGCCGCCGCTCGGCGATCTGCCGGGCCACCCGGTCCTCGTCGACGACCAGGAAGCTGTCGCCGGCGCCGGGCACCGAGGTGAAGCCGAGCACCTGGACCGGGCGGGCCGGACCCGCCTCGTCCAACTGCCGGCCGTTCTCGTCGAGCATCGCCCGCACCCGCCCGAAGGCGTCACCGGAGACGATCGAGTCGCCCACGTGCAGCGTGCCGCGCTGCACCAGCACGGTCGCCACCGGGCCGCGGCCGCGGTCGAGGTGGGCCTCGATCGCGACGCCCTGCGCGTCCTGGTGCGGGTTGGCCCGCAGGTCGAGCGAGGCGTCGGCGGTGAGCAGCACGGCCTCGAGCAGGTCCTCGATGCCGATGTTCTGCCGGGCGGACACGTCGACGAACAGGGTCTCGCCGCCGTACTCCTCCGCGACCAGCCCGTACTCGGTCAGCTGCTGGCGGATCTTGGCCGGGTTGGCCCCCTCCTTGTCGATCTTGTTCACCGCGACCACGATCGGTACGTCGGCCGCCTGGGCGTGGTTGAGCGCCTCCACCGTCTGCGGCATGACGCCGTCGTCGGCGGCGACCACGAGGATGACGATGTCGGTCACGTTCGCGCCGCGGGCACGCATGGCGGTGAACGCCTCGTGACCCGGGGTGTCGATGAACGTGATCGGCCGCTCGTCGCCCTCGCCGGTCCGCGCGGTCACCTGGTAGGCGCCGATGGCCTGGGTGATGCCGCCGGCCTCGGACTCCATCACGCTGGTCTTGCGGATGGCGTCCAGCAGCCGGGTCTTGCCGTGGTCGACGTGACCCATGACGGTGACCACCGGCGGCCGCGCGACCAGGTCGTCCTCGTCGCCCTCGTTTTCCCCGAAGGTGAGGTCGAAGGCGTCGAGCAGCTCGCGGTCCTCGTCCTCCGGGCTGACCACCTGGATCGTGTAGCCGAGCTCGGCGCCGAGCAGCTGCAGCGTCTCGTCGCTGACCGACTGCGTCGCGGTCACCATCTCACCGAGGTGGAACAGCACCTGGACCAGCGACGCCGGGTTGGCGTTGATCCGGTCGGCGAAGTCGGCCAGCGAGGCGCCGCGGGGCAGCCGGACGACGTCGCCGTTGCCGCGCGGGACCTGCACGCCGCCGATGGTCGGCGCCGACATGTTGTCGAACTCCTGCCTCCGCTGCTTCTTGCTCTTGCGGCCGCGGACCGGACCCCGGCCGCCACCGCGGCCGAACGCACCGGCCGTGCCGCCGCCGCGACCGCGACCGCCGCCACCGGGACGGCCACCGGGACCGCCGCGGAAGCCACCACCGGGCGCGCCGCCGCCGGGACCGCCGCGGTAGCCGCCGCCACCGCCACCGCCACCGCCCGGACCGCCGGGACGGCCGGCACCACCGCCGGGACCGCCGCGGAAGCCGCCACCGCCGCCGGGACGACCGCCCGGGGCACCGGGACGTCCGCCGGCGCCGCCCGGACGCGGACCCCCGGTCGCGCGGCCGGGCATCATGCCCGGATTGGGCCGCGGGCCGCCCGGGCCGGGACCCGGACGCGGGCCGGGACGCGGGCCACCGGGACCCGCCGAGCCGCCAGGACGGGCACCGCTCGGGCCGGGGCGCGGCCCGCCGGCACCCGGCGCCGGGCGCGGGCCACCCGGACCCGGACGCGGGCCACCGGCCGCACCCGGGCGCGGAGCCGGCGGGCGCGGCGGCAGGCCCGGCGTGGAGCCCTGGTTGACGCCGAAGGGGTTGTTGCCGGGCCGCGGCGCCGGCCGTGGGGGCAGGCCGGGCGTGCCGGTGCCGGACGGGCCGGGGCCGGACGCGGGGCCGGGTCGGGAACCCGGGCGCGGGCCCGGGGTCGGGCCGCCCGGGGTGGACGGCCTGGTCGGGGCCGGCGCGGGCGCGCCGGCGGATGCCGCCGGGCGCTGGGCCGGGCCGGGGCGCGGGCCGGGCAGCGTCGCCCCCGGCTGGGCCGGAGCGCCCTGGCCACCCTGCTCGCCGCCGGCCGACGGGCCGGGGCGCGCGGGAGCGACGGCGGGGTCGGACGCGCCGGAACGGCGACCGGGCCGGGGACCCGGAGTCGGGGCCCCCCCGTTCGCCTGGCTGCCGTTGGCCTGCCCACCGCTGGCCGGGAACGCTTCCTTGAGCCGGCGCGCAACCGGCGGTTCGATCGTGGAGGACGCGCTCTTGACGAACTCGCCCATCTCCTTGAGCTTGGCCAGAACGACCTTGCTCTCTACCCCGAGCTCCTTCGCGAGCTCGTGCACGCGGGCCTTGCCTGCCACTGGTCTCCTCGTCCGGAGCCGGGCGGCGGTCCGCTCGGCTCAGCTAGTGGGTGAACACACTCATCGCTGGCGCTTCATGGGGTGCTCATGCCGTTTCGACCTGCCTGACTTGGTCGGGGGGCGGGCACCGTACCCACCTCCGGGGCTGCGTCCGAGACGCGCTGCGCAACGTACTCACGGACAGATCCGGCGTCGAGCGCGGCAGTCACGCGCAATGCGCGACCGAACGCCCGGCGCCGCTCCGCGAGATCGAGGCACCCGAGGTCGAGGTGCAGGGAAGCACCTCGACCAGGCGACCGACGACGTGGGTCGGGCTCGAGCCGGAGACCGGACGGACCCTCCACCACCACGACACGCAACAGCTCGGAGGCCGGCGAACGGCAGCGGCAACCAACGCAGGTGCGCACGGGCACCGACGACGTCCGACGGACCACTGACAGTCTACCCCGCCCGCTGCGCGTCGTGTCGGGACCCGACCGCGGGACACAGCCGAGCCCGGGTCGTGACGGCGACCGCGGAATCACCGCACACCGTCACCAACAGGTCCACCACGTAACGCATCGGTCCGGGCCGGTATGCCCGCTCCGTCACCGGGCGAGGCGCGGTGCCGAGGTGGTGGGGCGAGGCCGCGGGCCGGGGCCGCGCAGCGGGGCACCGGCCGGGCGGGCCGGCGCGCCCTGGCCACCACCCGCTGCGCCCGGCGCACCGCCGCGGGCAGCGCCGGGCGCAGCGCCGGGTGCAGCGCCCGGTGCATCGCCCGCGGCGTCGCTGCGGATGTCGATCCGCCAGCCGGTGAGCCGGGCGGCGAGCCGGGCGTTCTGCCCCTCGCGGCCGATCGCCAGCGACAGCTGGTAGTCGGGCACGATCACCCTCGCCGCGCGCGCCGCCGCGTCGACGACCTCGACCGAGATCACCTCGGCCGGCGAGAGCGCCTGGGCGATGAACGCGGCCGGGTCGTCCGACCAGTCGACGATGTCGATCTTCTCGCCGTGCAGCTCGGCGACCACGTTGCGGACCCGGGCGCCCATCGGGCCGATGCAGGCGCCCTTCGGGTTGACCCCGGGTACGGTGGACCGGACGGCGATCTTGGACCGGTGGCCGGCCTCCCGCGCGACGGCGGGGATCTCCACCGTCCCGTCCCCGACCTCGGGCACCTCCAGCGCGAACAGCTTGCGGACCAGGTTGGGGTGGGTGCGGCTGAGCGTGATCGACGGGCCGCGCGGACCCTTGGTCACGCCCACCACATATGCCTTCAGCCGCAGCCCGTGCTCGTAGACCTCGCCCGGCACCTGCTCGGCGGGCGGCAGCACCGCCTCGATCTTGCCCAGGTTGACCAGCACGATCCCGCGCTCGGCCCGGCCCTCGTGGTGCTGCACCACACCGCCGACCACGTCGCCCTCGCGGCCGGTCCACTCGCCGTAGGTGTGCTCGTTCTCGGCGTCGCGCAGCCGCTGCAGGATGACCTGCTTCGCCGTCATCGCCGCGATGCGGCCGAAGTCCTGCGGGGTGTCGTCCCACTCGCGCAGCACCGTGCCGTCGTCGGCCAGCTCCTGGGCCCAGACCGTGACCGCGCCGCTCTTGCGGTCGACCTCGACCCGCGCGTCCGGCTGCGGGCCCTCGGTGTGCTTGTAGGCGGTGAGCAGGGCGGTCTCGATCGCCTGGACAACGGTGTCGAAGGAGATCTCCTTCTCCCGTTCGATCAAGCGCAGTGCCGCGATGTCGACGTTCACGATTCCGCCTCCTCCGCGTCCAGCCCGTCCCCGTCGTCGGCCCCGACCCGGCCGAACTCGACCTGAACCTTGCCGCGACCCAGGTCCGCCCAGCCGTGCCGGCCCCGGTGCCCGGCCTCGTCGGTCAGCTCCACGCCGTCGTCGTCGGCGGCAGTCACCCGCGCCCGGGCGGGCACGCCCGCCACCGGCACCTCGACCAGCCGGCCGATCGCGCGCCGCCAGTGCCGCGGCTCGGTCAGCGGGCGGTCGACCCCGGGCGAGGTCACCTCCAGCACGTACGGCGCGTCGCCGAACAGCTCGGTGTCGTGGGAGTCGAGCACGTCGGTGACCGCCCGGCTCACCGTGGCCACGTCGTCGAGCGAGACGCCGGTGTCGGCGTCCACGACCACGCGCACCACCGTGCGGCGCCCGGCGGGGCTCACCGAGACCTTCTCCAGCTCGTAACCGGCCGCGGTCACGGCCGGTTCGATCGCCGTTGCCAGCCGCTCCCGCTGGGCCGCTCCCGACGTCATCGTTGGAGCCTCCTCACGCGTGCGGCCAACCTCACGAGGGTAGCGGCTCCGACCTCGGGATACGAACAGTGACGAGGCCGGACGCCGTACCACTCCATCCGGCTGTACGGCTCACCTGGAAGACTCCCGGACCGTGGTCGCCGTCGCTCGTCGCACTGTGCTGATCGGCGGCGCGATCGGGGCCGGGCTGCTGGCCGCCGGCTGCACGGCGGGCGGTCCGTCGAGCCCGGCGCCGACCACGCCCGCGCCGCCGGACCCGCTGCTGGCCGAGCTCGCCGACGAACGCCGGCTGGTCGCCGGGTACGACGCGACGATCGCGCGCCATCCCGCCCTGCGGGCCCGGCTGACCGCGGTCCGGGACGACCACGCCGCGCACGCCGCCGCCCTGGTGACCGCCCTCGGCCCGGCCGCGCCGCCCTCCCCCACGACGCCCGCCGCGACCGACTCCCCCGGCGTCTCCTCCGGCGTGTCTCCCACCGCGTCGCTCACCGGGTCGCTCACCGGGTCGCCCACCGGGTCGCCCACCGGGTCGCCCACCGCGTCGCCCACCGCGTCGCCCACCGCGTCGCCCACCGGGTCGCCGTCGACCGGGATCGGGTCGAGCGGCGGTGGCACCCAGGTGCCGGCGACGCAGGCGGCGGCGGTGGCCGCGCTGCGGGCGGCGGAGCGGGGCGCTGCCTCGGCGCGCGGCACGGCCGCGCTGACCGCGCCACCGGACCGGGCCCGGTTGCTCGCCGGCATCTCCGCCTCGGAGGCCAGCCACGTGGCGGTGCTGGCGTGACCGCGCCGGCCCCGACGCCGACCGGCACCGGGACGCCCACCGCGACGCCGGGCCCGACCCCGAGCGGCACCGGCCAGGTGCCGGCCCTGCAGGCCGGGCTGGCCGCCGAGCACGCGGTCATCTGGGGCTACGGGGTGGTCGGCGCGCACGCCGGCGACGCGCTGCTGGCCCAGGTGCGGGACGCCGACGACGCCCACCGCACGCTGCGGGACGACACGGTCGCGCTGGTCGCCCGGTACGGCGGCACGCCGGTCGCGACCGAGCCCGAGTACGCCCTGCCGTTCCCGGTCACCGATCGGGGTTCCGCGCTCCGGCTGGCCGTGCACCTCGAGGAGGGCGCCGCCGCGGCCTGGCGGTACGCGGTGGCGGCCACCGACGACGTCGCGGTCCGTCGCGCCGCCCTCGTCGCGCTCTCCGACGCCGCCGTCCGGGCCACCCGCTGGCGCCTTGCCCTGCACACCACCCCCGCGACCGTCCCGTTCCCCGGCGACTGAGTCCCGCCCCTCCTCCTCCGTGGGGGATGCCGTCGCGGCGTCGACGGACGAGTCTGCGGGGATCGTGACGGTGCCGGCGCCGTCAGCAGGGTCCCGGGCCGAGGGGGTGGGATCGCCGTGACAGCGCTGCCCCCGCTCCTCCCGGCGCAGTCCACCGGGCTCGCCGCGGCGCCGCAGCAGCGGCGGGAGACCGCCGCGTCGGTGCGAGCTCAGGTGCCCGGCCGGGCGGCGGCCACGCACACCGCACTCACCGCCGAGACGCTCCGTTGATCGTCGAGCTGGTCCTGCTCGGGCTGGCGAGCACCGTGCGGCCGACGAGCCTGGCGGCCGTCTCCGCGTTCCTCTCGCACGCGTCCCCACGCCGCCTCCTGCTCGCGTACGCCGTCGGCGGGCTGGCCTTCACGATCGCCTTCGGCGTTCTCGTGGTCGGCGCGTTCCACGGCATCCACGTCGGGGCGGCCGGCGACCGGGCGAAAGGCATCGCCGGGATCATCGGCGGCGCGGTCGCGCTGCTGCTCGGCTGCGCGGTCCTCGCCGGCCTCGTGCCACGGCGGGTGACCCGCGACGCGCCGGCGGGAGGCGCCTGGAAGGCCCGCCTCGACCGGCGGCTCACCGTTCCCACGGCCGCCATCGCGGGCCCGCTCACCCACATCCCCGGCCTCTTCTACCTGATCGCGCTGAACGTCATCGTCGCCCAGGAACCGCGGGTGCCCGGCGGTCTGGTGGCGGTGCTGATCTACAACGCCGCCTGGTTCGCGCTGCCGATCACCGCTCTGGCGACGTGCATCGTCAATCCGGACGCGGCCCGCGAGGCCGTCGTGCGGGTGCAGCGCTGGACCGGGCAGCACTCGCGCACGCTCATGCTGGGCGCCTCGTTCACCGTCGGCGTCGTGCTGGTCGTCCGGGGCGCGCTGCTCGTCGCGGGCGCAGCGTCGTGAGCCGCACCAGCGTCGCGGACTAGCGCCAGGAGTCGACCAGGGGAAGGACGTCGGCCAGCCGCGTCACCACCGCGTCCGGCTCGCCGCGGACCGGGCCCTCCTGGTATGCGGGGATCTCGCTGTGCGGCAGCAGGACCGCGCGCATGCCGACGCCGTTGGCCCCGGCGATGTCGTCCCACGGCCGGTCGCCGACGAACACCGCGTCCTCGGGCGCGATCCCGCCGAGGGCGTCGAGCACGGCGTGGAAGGCGGCCGGGTGCGGCTTGGTCCACTCGATCTCGCTGGTGTAGACGGCCGCGTCGATGAGGTCGGCCACCCCGTCCCGGCGGAACACCCGATCGTGCTCGGTGCGCGGCCAGAGCGTGTTGGACAGCACCCCGATCCGGATCCCGCGCGAGCGCAGCTGCTCCCACAGCGGCCGCACGTCCGGGTCGGTGTAGCTGTGCTCCTCCCACCAGGCGTAATACTCGGCGATCTCCTGCGGTCCGGCGGTCACGCCGGCGGCGGCGAACACCTCGTCCATCGTCCCGCTGCGCTGGGTCTGCCGCGCCCGGGCCCACACCGTCTCCTCGGCCGCGAGCAGCCGCTCGGCCGCGTCGTCGCCGAGCCGCAGCGCCCGCCACGCCTCGGCCAGCTCGATCGTGTGCCAGGGCGTGAGCGTGCCGCCCCAGTCGAACACCACCGCCGCAACCGTCACCGCGTCACCGCCCAGACCACGTCGTCCATCCTCACCTCGCTCGTCCCGCCCCGGGCCCGGTCGCGCACCTCGACCACGCCCTCGTCGGCCCGCCGCCCGACCACGACCGTCCACGGCACGCCGATCAGCTCGGCGTCGGTGAGCTTGACCCCGGCCGTCGCCTCCCGGTCGTCGACGAGCACCCGCAGCCCGGTGTCGGCCAGCCGCTCGGCCAGGTCGCGGGCGTGCGCCGGCTGGTCGCCGCGGCCGACCGGGACCACCTCGACGTCGTACGGGGCGACCTCGCGCGGCCAGACCAGCCCGCGCTCGTCGTGGTGCTGCTCGGCGATCACGGCGACCGCCCGGGACACCCCGATCCCGTACGAGCCCATGGTCAGCCGGACCGGCGCCCCGTCCGGGCCGGGCACGTCCAGCCCGAACGCGTCGGCGTACTTGCGGCCGAGCTGGAAGACGTGCCCGACCTCGACGCCGCGGGCGAGGGTCAGCGGCCCACCGCAGCGCGGGCACGGATCGCCGTCGACCACCGTGACCACGTCGGCGTACTCGGAGACGGTGAAGTCGCGGCCGGCGACCACGTGGCGGGCGTGCGTGTCGGGCCGGTTGGCGCCGGTGACCCAGCTGGTGCCGGGCGCGACCCGCCGGTCGGCGACGTACCGGAAGGCCCGGCCGGCCAGCCCCTGCGGGCCGACGTACCCGCGGACCAGCTCCGGGTGGGCGGCGAAGTCGGCCGCCTCGAAGATCCGCACCGGCCCGAGCAGTTCCTCGACCCGGCGCAGGTCGACCTCGCGGTCGCCCGGCAGCCCGATCGCGACGACCTCGCCAGGCTCACCGGACTCGCCCGGCTCGCCCGGCTCGCCGGCGATCACGAGCAGGTTCTTCAGCGTCGCCGACGCGGGCACGCCGAGGTGGGCGGCCAGCGTCTCGATCGTCGGCGTGTCCGGGGTGTCCAGCTCCTCGACCGGACCGGGCTCGGCAATCGGCGCGGTCCGCAGCGGCGAGGGCACCGCCTCGGTGTTGGCGGCGTAGCCGCATCGGGCGCAGGAGGCGAAGGTGTCCTCGCCGACCGGCGTCGGCGCGAGGAACTCCTCCGACTCCGACCCGCCCATCGCCCCGGACACCGCCGAGACGATCCGGACGTCCAGCCCGAGCCGGGCGAAGATGCGCAGGTATGCCTCCCGGTGGGCGGCGTACGAGGCCTTGAGGCCGTCGTCGGTGAGGTCGAACGAGTACGAGTCCTTCATCACGAACTCGCGGGTGCGCAGCAGCCCGGAGCGCGGCCGCGGCTCGTCCCGGAACTTCGTCTGCACCTGGTAGACCGACAGGGGCAGGTCCTTGTACGAGGTCAGCTCGGCCTTGGCCAGCAGCGCGAACATCTCCTCGTGGGTCGGCGCCAGCAGGTGGTCGGCGCCGCGCCGGTCGACCACCCGGAACACGTCCGGCCCGTACGCCGTCCACCGGCCGGTCGCCTCGTACGGCTCGCGCGGCAGCAGGGCCGGGAAAAGCACCTCGTGCGCGCCGATCCGGTCCATCTCCTCCCGGACCACCCGCTCGACGTTGCGCAGCACGCGCAGCCCGAGCGGCAGCCAGGCGTACCCACCCGCGGCGACCCGGCGGACGTAGCCGGCCCGCAGCAGCAGCCGGTGGCTGGCCACCTCGGCCTCGGCCGGCTCCTCCCGCAGCGTCCGGACGAACCAGCTGGACATCAGGTCGGCCACACCTGGAGATCCTGCCAGGGCATACGCTTGGGCCGTGCTGAGGCTCGGCGGCGCGGCCCGCCTGCTGACCGGCGCCGACCTACCCGCCCTGCGTCCCCTGCTCGACCGTGACCCGGTGGCGCACTGCTTCGTCGCGTCCCGGGTCGAGGCGGCCGGAGTCGACCCGTGGCGGCTGGGCGCCGAGCTGTGGGGCTACGGCACGCCGAGGCTCGAGGCGGCCTGCTTCTCCGGGGCGAACCTGGTCCCGGTCGGTGACGCGCCGGCGGCGCTCGCCGCGTTCGCCGACCGTGCCCGCCGGCAGGGCCGGCGCTGCTCCTCGATCGTCGGCCCGGCGCACGCGGTCGGCGCACTCTGGGAGCGGCTGGAGCCGTACTGGGGACCGGCCCGCGAGGTGCGGGCGACCCAGCCGCTGCTGGCCATCTCGACCGCGCCGGTGGTGGCCGGCGACCCCGCGGTGCGCCGGGTCACGCTCGAGGAGCTCGACATCCTGATGCCGGCCTGCGTCGCGATGTTCACCGAGGAGGTGGGCACGTCGCCGCTGGCGAACGACAACGGTGCGGCATACCGGGCCAGGGTCCGCGACCTCGTCCTGGCCGGCCGGGCGTTCGCCCGGATCGAGAACGGCCGGGTGCTGTTCAAGGCGGAGCTTGGCGCGGTCAGTGACCGGGTGGCGCAGATCCAGGGCGTCTGGGTCGACCCGGCGCAGCGCGGCCAGGGGCTCGGCACGGCCGGCACCGCCGCGGTCGTCGCCGAGGCACTGCGGACCGTGGCCCCGACGGTCAGCCTGTATGTCAACGACTTCAACCACGCGGCCCGGCGGGCCTACGAGCGGGTCGGGTTGAGCAACGTCGGTACCTTCGCCAGCGTCCTGTTCTGAGTGCCGACCACCGCTTCTTCCCAGGGGGATCTCGTGCGCCGCCGACCGCCGACGCTCGCCGCGCTGCTCGCCGTCGTTGCCCTGCTGGCCTCCGGCTGCTTCCTCGGCAAGGACAAGCCCGGGCCGGAGGACGCCGCGAGCGGGTTCCTGGACAGCTGGTCGAGCGGCGACGTGGCCGCCGCGGCCGCGCGCACGGACGACAGCGCCGCCGCGACCGCCGCGCTGCAGCGGCTGGACAAGGCGCTCGGCGAGGGCGCGAAGCTGACCGCCACCGTCGGCGGGGTGACCAAGCAGGACGACGACCACGCGGGCGCCGCGTACACGGCCAGCTGGCGGCTGCCCGGGGTCGGCGCGCCGTGGCGGTACGACGGCACGCTGCCGCTGGTGCGCACCCAGGACACCTGGGCCGTGCAGTGGAAGCCGGCGGACCTGCACCCGAAGCTGACCGCCGCCGGGCTCGCCTCGCTCAAGGTCGAGCACGTGCTGCCGGAGCGGGCCGCGCTGCAGGACGCCGCCGGGGCGCCGCTGTTCGCGAAGACCGACGTGGTCACCGTCGGCGTGCAGCCCAGCAAGGTCACCGACCTGCCCGGACTCGCCGCCAAGCTCGCCGCGGTGCTCAAGATCGACGCGGCGGACATCGTCGCGGACGTGAAGAAGGCGTCGCCGAACGCGTTCGTGACCGTGATCACGCTGCGCCGGTCGGACTACGAGCAGGTCCGCGCGCAGATCCACGAGCTGCCCGGCACGGTCTTCCAGGAGGGCCAGCAGCTGTTGGCGCCGAGCCGGACGTTCGCCCAGCCGCTGCTCGGCCGGATCGGCCCGGCCACCGCGGACGTGCTCAAGGAGATCGGTGCCGGCTACGACGCCACCGACCAGCTCGGCGTGTCCGGCCTGCAGCGGGCGCTGAACGACCGGCTCACCGGCAAGCCCGGGCTGCGCATCTCGACCTCCACCGGGGTGCTGACCGAGCAGCCCGGCCAGGCCGGCAGCGCCGTGCGCACCACCCTCGACCGCTCCGTGCAGACCGCCGCCGACAGCGCGGTCGCGACCGTGCCGAAGCCGGCGGCGCTGGTCGCGATCCGGCCGTCCACCGGCGCGATCCTCGCCGTCGCCGACAACGGGAAGGTCCCGTTCGAGATCGGGCTGGGCGGCCGGTTCCCGGCCGGCTCCACGTTCAAGATCCTCACCTCGACCGCGCTGCTGCAGGCCAAGGTCGTGCGGCCGGCCTCGACGGTCGACTGCCCCGGGACCACGGTCGTGTACGGCAAGGAGTTCGAGAACGAGGACAAGTTCGACCTCGGCCGGATCGCGCTGCGGGAGGCGTTCGCGCACTCCTGCAACACGACCTTCACCGGCCTGTCCCAGCAGCTCGACCCGGCCGCGCTGCGCCAGGCCGCCGCGCTCTACGGGGTCGGCACCGACTGGAAGCTGACCGCGAGCTCGTTCGGTGGGTCGGTGCCGGTGCCCAAGGACGACACGGAGAAGGCGGCCGAGGCGATCGGCCAGGGCCGGGTCGAGGTCAGCCCGCTGACGATGGCGCTGATCTCGGCGCAGGTGGCCAAGGGGGGCCCGGTCGTGCCGTCGCTCCTCGCCGGTGCGCCGGCCGCCGGTCCGGCGCCGGCCGGCCCGCCGGCCGCCGTGCTGCCGGCGCTGCGGGACATGATGCGGGCGGTGGTCACCGAGGGCACCGCCACCGCGCTGCGGGACCTGCCGGGCGGGCCGGTGTCCGGCAAGACCGGCACCGCCGAGTACGGCACGGAGGTGCCGCCGCGCTCGCACGCCTGGTTCACCGGGTTCCGGGGCGACCTCGCGTTCGCGGTGTTCGTCCAGGACGGGCAGTCGTCCGGCACGACGGCGGTCCCGGTCGCCCGCGCGTTCCTGACCTCGCTCGGCTGACCGGTCCGGGTCGGACCGCGGCCGGGCTCAGAACAGCTGGACCGGGTTGACCACGTCGGCCACGACGGCGAGCAGCGCGAACGTGCCGAAGATCGCCACGAACGCCATCACCACCGGCGCGATCCGCTCGGGCCGGACGAAGCCGGGATCGGGCCGGCCGCGGGACAGCGCGATCCGGCGGCGGATCCGCTCGAACCACATCACCGCGATGTGCCCGCCGTCCAGCGGCGGCAGCGGCAGCAGGTTGAACACGGCGAGGAAGATGTTGACCCCGGCCAGCAGGGCGAGGAAGAACGCGATGCCGCCGACGCCCTGGTGGCCGAGGATCTCGCCGCCGGCCCGGCTGGCGCCGACCACGCTGACCGGCGAGTCGGCGTCGCGCTGGCCACCGGAGACCGCGTCGATCAGCGCCGGCACCTTCGAGGGGATCGACCCGAGCGCCTTGAACGTCGCCCCGATCATCGAGCCGGTCGTGCTGAACGCGGTGCCGAGGCCGCTGACCGGCCCCTCCCGCTGCACGGTGGTCGGCAGGTCGCCGACCACGCCGATGGTCGGTGTCGGCACCAGCGTCGAGGAGTCCGTCGCGCCCGGTGGCGGCCGCTGGGCCAGCACCGGCTGCAGCGTCGCGGTCGCCGTCACGCCGTCCCGGGTGTAGGTCAGCTGCACCGGCTTGCTGCCGTCGACCTTGCGCAGCGTGTCCTGGAACGAGGCGAGGTCGGGGGTCGGCGTGCCGTTGACCGCGGTGATGACGTCGCCGGCCCGCAGCCCGGCGGTCGCCGCCGGAGCCGGCGGGTCACCGGCCCGGCAGGGCCGAAGCGCACCGTCGGAGAGCGTGTCGTTGCCGACCACCACGCAGTCGGAGATCGAGGCCAACCTGGCCGGGGTGCTGGCCGGGTTGACCGAACGCTCGACGCCGAACGCGGACAGCGCCAGCCACAGCAGCGCTATCGCCAGCAGGACGTGGGTGGCCGAGCCGGCGAGCATCACCGCGGTGCGCTTCCACGGTGACGCCCGCCAGAACGCCTGCCGCTCCTGCTCGGGCGGGATGTCCATCACGTGTGGCGACATCCCGTCGATGCTGACGAACCCGCCGGCCGGGATGGCCTTGAGGCCGTATTCGGTCTCGCCACGGCGGAACGAGAAGATCGTCGGACCGAAGCCCACGAAGTAGCGGCTGACCCGCATGCCCAGTGCCTTGGCCACGCCCATGTGACCGGCCTCGTGCAGGCACACCGACAACAGCAGGCCGAGGGCGAAGATCGCCACCCCGATGCCGTATGCCATCCGCTCGAGCCCTCCGCCCGCCATCCGCCGCGCCTACTGGACAACTTCTGCGCCGTTGCGTCGGTTCCCGGCGCCGCCGACTGGCACATCGAGCGTACCGTCGCGGTCCGATCCGATCGCCGGGTCCGACTCGCCGAACCCGATCCGGTCGTGCAGCCGGCGCAGCGGCGCCGGCGCCCACCAGTTCCACCGGCCCAGCAGCCGCATGCTCGCCGGCACCAGCAGCGCCCGGACCACGGTCGCGTCCACGACGATCGCGATCGCCATCGCGACGCCGATCAGCTTGATGAACGTGATCCCGGACAGCGAGAACGCGCCGATGACGACGACCAGCAGCAGCGCCGCGGTGGTGATCATGGCGCCGGTGCGCTGCAGACCGGCGGCGACCGCCGCGGTGTTGTCGCCGGTGCGCAGGTAGTGCTCGCGGATCCGGGACATGAGGAAGACCTCGTAGTCCATCGACAGCCCGAACACGATCGCCAGCACGAGGATCGGCTGGGTCGCCTCCAGCGTCCCGGTCGGGGTGAAGTCGAGCAGACCGGACAGGTGACCGTCCTGGAAGATCCACACGATCGCGCCGAACGACGCGGTCAGCGACAGCACGTTCATCAGCAGCGCCTTGACCGGCAGCACCACCGAGCCGAAGGCGAGCAACAGCAGCAGCACGGTCGCGCCGGCGACGATCAGCGCCATGTACGGCAGCAGCCGGCCGAGGCTGCCGAGCAGGTCGGAGAGCACCGCGGTCTCGCCGCCGACGAGCACGGTGCCGCCGGGCGGCGGCGGCAGCGCCCGCACCCGGTCGACGACCGCCCGAGCGCCGGCCGACATGGGGTCGCCGGCGAAGCCGAGGTCGACCTCGGCGGTGCCGTCCCGCTCGCCCACCACGGTGGCCGCGGTGATCCCGGGCACCGTCCGCGCCGCGTCGAGCCAGGCCGGCAGCCCGGCCGGGGCACCGGCCGGCACGGTGACGACCGCACGGATCGGGCTGGTCGCGTTGGCCGGGAAGTCGCGCTCCAGCGTCTCGGCGACCTGCCGGCTCCCGGTGCCGGCCGGCAGCGCCCGGGCGTCGATCCCGCCGAACGTGACCCGCAGGAACGGCAGGCCGACCACCAGCAGCACCGCGACGACGCCGACCGCGTAGAGCACCGGGCGGCGCATCACGCTGCGGGCCAGCCGGGCAAAGGCACCGCTGTCGGCGTGCAGCCGGGCCCGGCGCCGGCGCACCGGCAAGGCCTCGACCCGCGGGCCGAGCACCGCGAGCAGCGCCGGCAGCACGGTCAGCGCGGCCGCCACGGCGACCAGCACGGCCGCGATCCCGCCCGCGCCCATCGACCGGAGGAACACCTGCGGGAAGATCAGCAGCCCGGCCAGCGACGCGGCCACGGTCAGCCCGGAGACGGCGACCGTACGGCCGGCGGTCGCCATCGTGGCGACGATCGCCGCCTCGGTGTCCAGCCCGCGGGCCAGCTCCTCCCGGTAGCGCCCCACGACGAACAGGCCGTAGTCGATCGCCAGCCCGAGCCCGAGGATCGTCACCACGTTGACCGAGAACACCGACACGTCGGTGACCAGCGAGAGCACGTGCAGCGCGGTGAACGCGCCGAGGATCGCGACCACGCCGATCACCAGCGGCAGGCTGGCCGCGACGACCGTGCCGAACACGAGCACGAGCAGCACCAGCAGCACCGGCATCGACAGCGTCTCGGCCCGGGCGATGTCCTTGCTGACCTGCTCGCTGATGTCGCGGCCGACCGTCGTCGCGCCGCCGACCTCGGTCTGCAGCCCGGGTGCGGCCAGCCGGTCCTCGATCCGCTCCAGGGCGTCGGTGCGCTGCTGCTCGTCGCCGCGCAGGGTCAGCACCGCGTACGTCGCGTGCCGGTCGGCGCTGACCAGCCCGGGTGCACCGGTGCCGAACCAGCTGACGGTCCGGGCGACCGCGTCGCTCGGCAGCGCCTCCAGCGTGCCGGTCACCGCCTGCCGGTAGGCCGGGTCGTCGACCGTCCGGTCCGCGCTGCGGTAGAGCACGACCACGTCGGCGTCGTCCCGGCCGAGGTCGGCTGCCGCGACGGCGGCGGCCCGCGCGCTCTCGCTGCCGGGGTCCTCGAACCCGCCGCTGGTCAGCCGGCCGAACACGCCGGTCCCCCAGGCGACGGCCACGGCCAGGAACGCCATCGCGGCGGCCAGCACCAGCCAGCGCCGCCGGTACGCGAACCGGCCCAGCTTCTCGGTCATCACGGTCCTCCTGGACTAGACTCGCTCACTGATGTAAACACCGTTTATCTCGGAGCAGGTCTAGGATGCGTACACTGTTTGCGGAAGTCAAGGGCGTTTAGGAGGTCGGTCGTGGCGACGACGCTGAGCCGGCGGGACCGCGTCCGCGCGGCGACCGTGACGGAGATCAAGGACACGGCGCGCCGGATCCTGGTCGCCGAGGGGCCGGACGGGCTGTCGCTGCGCGCGATCGCCCGGGAGATGGGGATGACCGCGCCCGCGCTCTACCGCTACTTCCCCAGCCGCGAGGACCTCATCGGCGCGCTCATCGCCGACCTGTACGACGAGCTCACCGCCGCCATCTCCACCGCCGCCGGGACGGCCGGGGACGCGGCCGGGGACGCGGCCGGCGGGATCGCCGGGGACGCGACCCGGGGCGCGGCCGGCGACCCGGCGCGCGGGACGGCCGGGGACGCGGCCGGCGGGATCGCCGGCGTCGGGACCCGGGGCGCGGCCGGCGACCCGGCGCGCGGGACGGCCGGGGACGCGGCCGGTGGCGTGGGCGGGGGCGGAGCGGCCGGGGAGACGGCCGGGAGTGATCCGCGGGCGGGGATCACGGCGGCGAGTCGGGCGTTCCGGGCGTGGGCGCTGGCGCATCCGCGCGAGTTCGGGTTGCTGTTCGGCAGCCCGATCCCCGGCATCGATGCGCACTCCGACGACAGCCCGGCCGGCCTGGCCTCGGAGCGGTTCGGCCAGGTGTTCGGCGACCTGGTGGCCCGCATCTATCTGGCCAGCCCGTTCCCGGTGCCGGCCGAGGACGAGATGGACCCGGAGCTGCGCCGGCAGCTGCGGGAGTGGTGCTCCGCCCTGCCGGTCGAACTGCCGGTCGGCGCCGGGCAGGTGTTCCTGTCCTGCTGGATCCGGCTGTACGGGATGGTCGCGCTGGAGGTCTTCGGCCACGTGCAGTTCGCGCTGCCGGATGCCGAGCCCCTGTTCGAGGCCGAGCTGCGCGACCTCGCGGTCAAGCTCGGCTTCGGCCAGTCGACCGCACCCTAGCGACGGATTCCCTCGCCGAACCCCTGGTTCGCGACGGATCAAGCACAGTACGGTCGGGTGCACCGCTCGAATCACTAGCCAAGGGGTGCGCCGTGGTGCAGACCCTCCCGGGTGCCGATCGGCCGGGCACCGACGTCCCGCAGCGCCGCCGGCTCGTCACCGCGGTCCCCGGCCCGAGGTCGCAGGAGCTGATGGCCCGGCGCAGCGCGGCCGTGCCGCCCGGCATCGGCACCGCGCTGCCGGTCTTCGTCGAGCGGGCCGGCGGCGGCGTGCTCGTCGACGTGGACGGCAACTCGCTGATCGACTTCGGCTCCGGAATCGCGGTCACCTCGGTCGGCAACGCCGCACCGGCGGTGGTCGCCGCGGTGGCCGAGCAGACCGCCCGGTTCACCCACACCTGCTTCATGATCACCCCCTACGAGGGGTACGTGGAGGTCTGCGAGCGGCTCAACCGGCTCACCCCCGGCGGCTTCGAGAAGCGGTCGATGCTGGTGAACTCCGGCGCCGAGGCGGTGGAGAACGCGGTCAAGGTGGCCAGGGCGGCGACCGGACGCCCGGCGGTGGTGGTCTTCGACCACGGCTACCACGGGCGGACGCTGCTGACGATGACGCTGACCGCGAAGTACCGCCCGTACAAGGCGGGCTTCGGGCCGTACGCGCCGGAGGTCTACCGGGCGCCGATGGCCTACCCGTTCCGCTGGCCGGGCGGCGCCGACCGGTGCGCGGACGAGGCGTACGAGCGGTTCGTGGACCTGGTCACCACGCAGGTCGGGGCCGACCGGGTGGCCTGCGTGGTGGTCGAGCCGATCCAGGGCGAGGGCGGCTTCGTGGTGCCGGCCCCGGGCTTCCTGCGCCGGGTCGCGGACTTCTGCGCCGCGCACGGCATCCTGCTGGTCGCCGACGAGGTGCAGACCGGGTTCGCCCGGACCGGCGACTGGTTCGCCTCGACGTTCGAGGGGATCGAGCCGGACCTGGTCACGACGGCCAAGGGCATCGCCGGCGGGCTGCCGCTGGGCGGGGTGACGGGGCGGGCCGAGCTGATGGATGCGGTGCACGTGTCCGGTCTCGGCGGCACCTTCGGCGGCAACCCGGTGGCCTGCGCCGCGGCGCTCGCGGCCATCGACATGATCGAGGCCGAGGACCTGGTCGGCCGGGCGCGGCGGATCGGCGAGCTGGCGCTGCCGCGGCTGCGGGCGCTGGCCGAGCGGCACCCGGCGGTCGCCGACCCGCGCGGGCGCGGCGCGATGCTCGCGGTCGAGCTGGTCCGCCCCGACGGCCGCACGCCCGACCCGGCGCTGCTGGCCGACGTGGTGCGCCGGTGCGCGGCCGAGGGCGTCGTCGTGCTCACCGCCGGGACGTACGGCAACGTGCTGCGGCTGCTGCCGCCGCTGGTGATGGGCGAGGACCTGCTACTGGACGGGCTGGACGTGCTCGACGCGGCGGTCGCGGCCGCGCTGGCATGACCGGGGTGGCGGCCGGCGCGGACCGGACCGTGCACCGCGACCGGCTGGCCGAGCTGACCGCGCGCGAGACGGCGCGGTTCGCGGCCGCGCATCCGCGCTGCGCCGCGGTGCACGAGCGGTCCCGCCGGACCATGCCGGCCGGCGTGCCGATGAGCTGGATGGCGAAGTGGGCCGGCGGGTTCCCGATCGCGGTCGCCGAGGCCGCCGGGGCGCACGTGCGCTGCCTGGACGGGATCGACCACATCGACCTCTGCCTCGGCGACACCGGCGCGATGGCCGGCCACTCCCCCGCGCCGACCGTGCGGGCGGTGGCGGACCAGGCGGCGCGCGGGATCACCACGATGCTGCCGGGCGAGGACGCCGCCGCGGTCGCCGAGGAGCTCGCCCGCCGGTTCGGGCTGCCGGCCTGGCAGTTCACGCTGACCGCGACGGACGCCAACCGGCACGTGCTGCGCTACGCCCGGCACCTGACCGGGCGGCCGCGGGTCGCGATGATCGACTACTGCTACCACGGCTCGGTCGACGAGGCGTTCGCGACGCTGGACGGCGGCAGGGTGGTCGCCCGCCGCGGCAACCTCGGACCCCCGGTGCCGCCGGCCGAGACCACCGTCGTCGTGCCGTTCAACGACGTGGACGCGCTGGAGCGGGCGCTGGCCGGCGGCGACGTCGCCTGCCTGCTGGCCGAGCCGGCGATGACGAACATCGGGATCGTGCTGCCCGAACCCGGCTGGCACGCCGCCGCCCGCGAGCTGACCCGCGCGGCCGGCACGCTGCTGGTGCTGGACGAGACGCACACGCTCTGCGCCGGGCCGGGCGGCGCGACCGGCGCCGACGGCCTCCGGCCGGACCTGCTCGTGATCGGCAAGGCGATCGGCGGGGGCGTGCCGATCGGCGCGTTCGGCATGACCGCCGAGCTCGCCGCCGCGATCCCGGCCTCGGTCGAGCTGGAGGACGTGGACCTCGGCGGCATCGGCGGCACGCTGGCCGGCAACCCGCTCTCGCTGGCGGCGACCCGGGCGACGCTGGCCGAGGTGCTGACCGACGCGGCGTTCGCGCGGATGGCGGTGCTGGGCCGGCGCTGGGAGGCCGGCGTCGCCGGCGTGCTCGCGGACAGCAGGCTGCCCTGGCACGTGACCCGGCTCGGCTGCCGGGCCGAGTACGGGTTCGCGGCCGAGCCGCCGCGGGACGGCGCGACCGCGGCTGCCGCCGACGACTTCGACCTGCAGACGTTCCTGCACCTGCACGCGCTGAACCGGGGCGTGCTGCTCACCCCGTTCCACAACATGGCGCTGATGTGCCCGGCCACGACCGAGGCGGACGTCGACCGGCACACCGAGGCGTTCGCCGCCGCCACGGCCGAGCTCACCGCCTGACGCCAGCCCCGCTCAGCCGCCGCCTCCCCAGCCGCCGGCCGGCCGCTCAGCCGCCCGCCCCGCTCAGCCGGGAGCCCTCACCCGGCCGGCGGCCGCTGCTCAGCCGCGGGCCCACATCCCCGCTGCCGGCCGGCTGCTCAGCCGCCGGCCCACAGCCCCGCTGCCGGCCGGCTGCTCAGCCGCCGGTGTAGCGCGCATCCCCGCTGCCGGCCGACCGCTCAGCCGCCGGTGTAGCGCGAGAGGAGCGCGGCCCGGCGGGTCGACGGGGTGCCGGTACGGGTCTCGGCCGCGTCGGCCGACGTGGCCAGCCGCCGGACCGCGGTCGCGCCGGCCCAGCGCAGCGGCTCCGGCTCCCAGCGCCGGGACCGGTGGCCGACCCACGGCAGCCGGGTCAGCGCGGTGTCCCGGCGCAGGATCAGGTCGGCCAGCGTGCGGCCGGCGAGGTTGGCCGTGCCGACGCCGTCCCCGACGTACCCGCCGCCCCAGGCCAGCCCGGTGCCCCGGTCGATGCCGACGGACGGGAACCAGTCCCGGTGCGCGCCTAGCGGGCCGCCCCAGCGGTGGGTGACCGGCACGTCGCCGATCCCCGGCAGCAGCGCCCGCATGGTCCGCTCCAGCTCGCCGAACACCCGCTCGTCCCGGTCATAGGCGGGTTCGGTCGCCGAGCGGAGGTGGTAGGGCGCGCCCCGGCCGCCGAACGCGACCCGCCCGTCCGCGGTGCGCTGCGCGTAGATCAGCAGGTGCCGCCCGTCGGTGAGGGTCTCGCAGCCGTCCCAGCCCACCTCGGCCCAGGCGTCCGGTGGCAGCGGCGCGGTCGCCACGATCAGCGAGTAGATCGGCAGCACCGCCCGGCGCAGCCCGGCCAGCTCCGGCGTGTACGCCTCGGTGGCCCGCACCACGACCGGCGCCCGCACCTCGCCCCGGTCGGTCTCCACCACCCCGGGCCGCAGCGCGGTGGCCGCGGTCCGCTCGTACACCCGCACGCCGCGCGCCTCGACCGCCTGCGCCAGCCCGCGCACCAGCGCGGCCGGCTGCACCCGGGCGCAGTGCGGGGTGAACGCCGCGCCGAGCACGCCGGACGCGTCGATCCGCTCCTTCACCTCGGCCGGCGACAGCCAGCGGGTGTCGGGCAACCCCCAGTCGTGGTCGGCGGCGACCTCCGCGCGAATTCTGGCCTCCTGCGCGGGCGAGGTGGCCAGCGTCAGCGTGCCGCCCTTGGCGTAGCCGCAGTCGATCCCCTCGGCCGCGACCACCCGGTCGACCTCGTCGACGGTCTCGACCATCGCCGCCTGCAGGTCGAGCGCCGCCGTCCGCCCGGACTCGCCACCACCGGCCGCCTTGGCCACCTTCTCGCGGGACGCGGCGAACAGCGCCGAGCACCAGCCGCCGTTGCGCCCCGACGCGCCGAACCCGGCGACCTCCCGCTCGACCACCGCGATCCGCAGCGACGGCTCGGCCAGGGCCAGGTAGTAGGCGGTCCAGAGGCCGGTGTAGCCGGCACCGACGACCGCCACGTCGACGTCCACGTCGCCGCCCAGCGCCGGCCGCGGCACCAGCCCGCCGACCTGCTCCATCCAGAGGCTCACACCCGCGTAGGACGTCACGGGCCGACCGTACGCTGCGGGCATGCCGCGGTATGGACCCATGTACGGACCGGACGTGACGTTCCTCGGCGTGCCGCCGTGCGATCTCACCGACCCGCCGTCGTACGCGGACTCCGCGGCGGTGATCGTGGGCGCGCCGTTCGACGGCGGCACCAGCCACCGGCCGGGGGCGCGGTTCGGCCCGCAGGCGATCCGGGGCACCGACTACCTGCCGCACGACGCCAGCCGGCCGCACCTGGCGCTGCGCGTCGACCCGCTGCAGGACCTGCGGGTCCGGGACGCCGGCGACGTGCCGATGCCGCCGGGCGACATCGAGGGCTCGTTGCAGGCGCTGCGCGCCGCCGTCGCGCAGGTCGCCGGCACCGGCACGATCCCGGTGATCCTCGGCGGCGACCACTCGATCGCGCTGCCGGACGTGCAGGGCGTGGCCGAGCACGTCGGCTGGGGCCGGGTCTCGGTGGTGCACTTCGACGCGCACGCCGACACCGGCGACACCCAGTCCGGCTCGCTGTACGGGCACGGCACGCCGATGCGCCGGCTGGTGGAGTCCGGCGCGGTCCGCGGCGACCGGTTCCTGCAGATCGGGCTGCGCGGCTACTGGCCCGGGCCGGAGACGCTGGCCTGGATGGACGAGCAGGGCTTCCGGTCGTACGAGATGACCGAGGTGGTGGCCCGCGGCCTGGACGAGTGCCTGACCGAGGCGTTCGCGATCGCGACCGACGACTGCGAGGGGGTGTTCCTGTCGATCGACATCGACGTGGTCGACCCGGGGATGGCGCCGGGCACCGGCACCCCGGAGCCGGGCGGGCTCACCGGCCGGCAGCTGCTCGACGCGGTCCGCCGGTGCGCGCTCGAGCTGCCGGTCGTCGGCCTCGACGTGGTGGAGGTGGCGCCCGCGCACGACCACGCGGAGGTCACCGCGTTCCTCGCGAACCGGGTCGTGCTGGAGGCGCTGTCGGGAATCACCGTCCGCAGGAATTGAGTCGACTCCACTCAGGTTATGACAGTCGAGCCGGCTGTAGCCGGCGTCAGCGAACCTGAGGGAGACGCACGAGATGAGCACTCTGTACCTGCGGCCGGCGCTGCCGGCCCGGCAGTTCGGTTTCACCCCCGCCGCCGAGATCGTCCGCGACGGCACCGACGCCGTGGTCAAGGTCGAGGTCCCGGGCCTGGACGTGGCCAAGGACGTGACGGTCGAGGTCGACCGCGGCCGCCTGGTCGTCCGCGGCGAGCGCCGCGACGAGCGGAGCGAGGAGCAGAACGGTCGCAGCCTGCGCGAGGTGCGCTACGGCGCGTTCCGGCGCAGCTTCCGGCTTCCGGAGGGCGTGACCGCCGAGGCCGTGTCCGCCTCGTACGACGCGGGTGTGCTGAGCATCCGGGTGGCCGGTGCGTACGCCGGCACCGAGGCGCGCAAGGTGGAGATCACCACCGGCACCCCGGCCGTCGAGGCCGCGCCCGAGACCTCCGAGGTCGAGGCCGCCTAGCCGCCCGCAACGGCGATACCCGTGACCCCCGGTCCCGTCCCCCTGGGACCGGGGGTCACTGCTGTCTGCGGAAGATCAGCACGAGCACCCGCAGCACCAGCACCGAGCTGATGACCAGCAGGAAGTAGCCGAGCAGCTGGTAGAGCCCGAGCCGGGGGGTGACCACCGGGCCGCCGGTGGTGCCGAGCAGCAGCACGGCCATCAGCCCGGCGGTCGCCCCGAGCACGGTCAGCAGCAGCTGCTGCACCAGCCCGGTCGCATACCGGCGGTCCCGCTCGTCGGCGAACAGCCGGACGTTCACCGCGAGCCGGCCGCCCTCGGCCGCGGCCAGGATCCGGTCCAGCCGGCGCGGCACCCGCCGCAGCATCGGCAGCAGCGTGACCAGCTCGTCGGTGGCCAGCCGGCGCGGCGAGGCCGTCCGCCACTGCTCGGCCAGCCGCTCGGTCGCGAACCGGCGCGCCTCGGCCACCACGTCGAACCCGGGCGCCAGCGCGGTCAGCGTGCCCTCCCCGGTGGCCAGCGCCCGGAACACCGCCGCCACCGCCGGCGGAACCGCCAGCCCGAACCCGGCCACAATCCGGACCAGGTCGGCGAACATCCGCATCCCGGCCGACCCGCCCGGCCCGAGGTGGCGGGCCAGCACCACGCCGACCGCGCGCTCCAGGGCCGCCGCGTCGATCTCGTCCGGCCGGGGCACGATCTCCAGCAGCGCGTCGCTGACCGCCACCGGATCGCCCCGGTCCACCGCGAGCAGCAGCTGCTGCAGCGCCGCCCGCACGGCCAGGTCGAGCCGGCCGACCGAGCCGAAGTCGAGCAGCCCCAGCCGCCCGTCGGCGAGCAGCAGCACGTTGCCCGGGTGCGGGTCGGCGTGGAAGACGCCGTCCAGCACCACCTGCCGCAGCAGGGTGTCCAGCAGCGTGCGGGCCAGCGCGTACGGGTCGAGGCCGCGGGCGGCGACCTCCGGGCCGGCCGCGGTCAGCGGCACCCCGTCCAGCCGCTGCATGACCAGCAGCCGGCTGGTGCACAGGTCGCGGTGCGCCACCGGGATCACCACGTCGCGGGCGGTCGCACCGACCGCCGCCATGTTCGCCGCCTCGACCCGGAAGTCCAGCTCCTCCCGCAGCGCCAGCGCGAACCCGTCGGCCAGCTCGCGCACGCCCATCGCCCGCGCCCAGGACGTGGTCGTGACCAGCGTGCCGGCGAGCCGGTCGACGATGTCGAGGTCGCGCTCGACCACCGGACCGATGCCGGCCCGCTGCACCTTCAGCACCACCTGCTCGCCGGAGGCGAGCGTCGCGGCGTGCACCTGGGCCACGCTGGCCGCCGCCAGCGGCTGCGCTGAGACGGCCGCGAACACCTCCTCGACCGGCCGGCCGAGCTCGGCCACCAGGGTCGCCTCGACCTCGGCCCAGGGCGCCGGCGCGGCCCGGTCCTGCAGCCGGCCCAGCTCGGCGACGAACTCGGCCGGCAGCAGGTCACGCCGGGTGGACAGCAACTGGCCGAGCTTGACGAAGGTGACCCCGCCCTCGTCGAGCGCGGCGGTGAGCGAGCTGGCCAGCTGCTGGCGCCGGGCCGGATCGGCACCGGCCCGCCACCGCCCGCGCAGCGCCCGGCCGAGGCCGTGCCGCATCGCGATCCGGACGATCTGGCCGTACCGCCGGGTGCGGGCCGCGCGCGCCTTGACCAGCCGCCACCACTCGTACGGCGGCGGCACCGAGCCGGCCGGGACCAGCACCTCGGCCAGCACCAGGAAGACCATCGCGGCCAGCAGGGCGATCGTGATCGCCAGCACGAACAGGCCGAACTGGCCGGCCGAGCCGGTGTCCGGGTTGCTCGCGCCGTGCATCGCCGAGAACAGCGGGCCGGACAGGACGAACGCGATGATGCCGGCCAGCAGCGTGCGGACGATCCCGAACCGCAGCCCGAGCAGCCGCCGGGCGACCCCGGCCAGCGCCAGCACGGTCAGCGCCGTGATGACGGGGACCAGGGCGTAGGTGAGCAGATCCACTGGTGGGCCACCCTAACGGCCCCGCCCGCACCGCGGGCGGGGCCGGTCGGTCCGCTGCTCGCGGGCTTCCCTCAGTCCGCGAGTCGCGGGTGGCCTAGCACGATCCCCCCAAGTCCGTGCTCGACATCCAGTAGTTCGGATCCGGGGCTCGATCGGTTCACGCGCCGACCGGCGGACTCAGTCGAGGGCGCGCAACGAGTCGGCCAGGATGCCCAGACCCTCGTCGGCCTCCGCCTCGGTGAGCGTCAGCGGCGGGGCGATCCGGATCACGTTGCCGTGCTTGCCGCCCTTGCCGATCAGCAGGCCGCGGGCCCTCGTCTCCTCCATCAGCTTCGAGGCCGCGGCCACGTCCGGGGTGTCGGTGCCCGGCCGGACCAGCTCGATCGCCGCCATCAGCCCCTTGCCGCGCACGTCGCCGACGGCGTCGGTGTCCTCGCCGAGGTCGCGCAGCCCGCGCAGCAGCTGGTTGCCGACCTTGAGCGCGTTGGCCTGCAGGTCGTGCTCGAGCAGGTAGTCGATCGTGGCGGCCGCGGCGGCGGTGGCCAGCGGGTTGCCGCCGAACGTCGAGATCGAGTTGGCCGGCAGGTTGTCCATCAGCTCGGCCCGGGCGACCACGCCACCGATGGCCATGCCGTTCCCGACGCCCTTGGCGAAGGTCATGATGTCCGGGGTCACGCCGTGCGCCTCGATGCCCCAGAAGTGCTCGCCGGTGCGGCCCCAGCCGGTCTGCACCTCGTCGGAGATCAGCAGGATCCCGTACTCGTCGAGGATCGGCTTCATCGCGCCGAGCATGCCGTCGGGCGGGACGATGAACCCGCCGACGCCCTGCACCGGCTCGGCGATCATGCAGGCCACGTCGCCGGCGGTGGTGGACTCGATCACGTCCCGCAGGTCGGCCGCGCAGGCCGCGTTGAAGTCGGCGTCGGGCAGGTCGCGGAACGGCGACCGGTAGCGGTAGCCGCCGTGCACGTACGAGACCTGGACCGGGGACAGCGCGGATGCCGACCAGCCACGGATGCCGGTGATGCCCATCGCCGCGAACGAGCGCCCGTGGTAGCTGTTGCGCAGCGCCAGCACCTGGGCCGAGCGGCGGGCCTGGGTGGCCAGCAGCAGCGCCATCTCGTTGGCCTCGGTGCCCGAGGAGCAGAAGAACACCTTCGCGTCCGGGATGCCGGACAGCTTGGCGATCCGCTCGGCCAGCTCGACCTGGTCCCGGATCAGGTAGAGCGTCGAGGTGTGCACGACCCCGCGATCGAGCACCCGGTCGATCGCTGCCCGCACCTCCGGCACGTCGTAGCCGAGCATGTTGGTGAGGATGCCGGCGAAGAAGTCGAGGTAGTCCCGGCCGTCGCCGCCGCGCAGCCGCCGGCCGGAGCCGCCGACGATCTCCAGCGGCTGCTCGTAGTAGAGCGTCATCCAGTTCGGGAGCACCGCCCGGTGCCGGGCGAGCAGGTCGTCGGTCATGCCTGCCAGCATGCCAGCGAACGCTGCCTGGTGAGGGACGGCCGGCCGGGAGGCACGGCCGGCCGTCCCCCGGCTCAGCCGGCCCGGCCCCCGGCCAGGCGGCCTCGGCGACCGCGCCGCCGGTGCCGGTCAGCCGCAGCCGGACCGGGCCGTCCGGCCGGACGTAGAGCTCGTACGTGCCGGCCGGCAGCTCCCCGAGGACCACCGAGGGCCGCGGCTCGCCGCCGGGCCGCGGCCGGGCGACCACGCCGGCGTGCACCGGCGGGTGGCCGGCGCCGACCGGGCGGGCCTCGACCTCGGTTCCGCGGCGACGCCGACCGCGGCGGCGCCGGCACCCGCGCCGGCGATGATCAACAACGTTCGTCGGTTCGGCTGTTCCATGGCGCATGTCCCCCCTGGGACGGATGGCGGCCTTGCTGCCCGGTCTTCGCCGCCGGCGCCCGTCCGGCTCCGTGCGGCCGGCGGCGGATGATGGGCCGGTGGGCCCGGCGACGGTGAACGAGGTCACCGAGTGGACCGGTGCCCTGCTGGCCCGCCGCGCGGTCACCCGCCGCGGGCTGCTCGTCGGGGCCGGCGCGGCGGCCGCCGCGGTCGCCGCCTACCCCCTGGCCCGGGCGGTGTTCGGGGCCGGCGGCGGCACGGTCGGCCGGCTCGGGCTGGTGCTGTCCGGCCGGCACCTGTCCTGGGTCTCCGACGGCGGCGCCGACCCGAGCTCCGGGGTCAGGGTCACCGCGCAGCTGCTCGGCCCGGACGGGCGGGTGCCGGCCGGGCTGAGCGCGGTCGCCGACCTCGGCGACGCCCCGGGCGCGTACGGGCGGCCGGTGCCGGCGCGGATCGTGCACCTGGTCGGCGGCGGCGGCAGCCAGTTCTACGTCAAGGCCGTGCTGGTCGGGCTGCGGCCGGCCACCACGTACCACTACCGGCTGCGGCTGTCGGACGGCACGGTCACCGGCGACGCACACTTCACCACCGCGCCGGCCCGCCGCCCGGCCGGTGCCGGCGGACCGGTGCCGGCACCGTTCACGTTCACCGCGTTCGCGGACGTCGGGACCAACGCTCCGCCGCCGCACGGCACGCTCCGCAACGGATACGCGGCGGACGACCCGATCGCCGGCACCGACGGCACCGACCCGCACCCGGCGGCCACCCAGACCGGGCTGATGGCCACCCAGCGGCCGGCGTTCACGCTGCTCGCCGGCGACATCTGCTACGCCGACGCGGGCGGCACCGGGCTGCCCGCCGACGACTTCGACCCGTACGTCTGGGACGTGTTCCTGGCCCAGATCGACCGCCAGGCAGCGTACGTGCCCTGGCTGTTCGCGACCGGGAACCACGACATGGAACCGCTGCACGGCGGCTCGCACGGCTACGCCGGCCACGCGGCGCGACTCGACCTGCCCCGCAACGGCCCGTCCGGCTGCCCGTCGGTCTACTCGTTCACCTACGCCAACGTCGGGGTGGTCTCGCTGGACGCGAACGACCTGTCCCACGAGATCCGCACCAACACCGGATACTCCGGCGGCGCGCAGGTGCGCTGGCTGGAGGAGACGCTGCGGGCCTGGCGTCGGGACCCGGCGATCGACTTCATGGTCGCGTTCTTCCACCACTGCGCCTACTCGACGACCGCGCAACATGCCTCCGACGGCGGCGTGCGGGACGCGCTCGACGCGCTGTTCACCCGCTGGCAGGTCGACCTGGCCGTGCAGGGCCACAACCACGTGATGGAGCGGACCGACCCGATCCGCGCCGGCCGCCCGACCCGGGCCGCCCCGGACGGGTCCACCGTGGAGCCGGCCACCGACGGCGTCACCTACCTCTGCATCGGATCGGGCGGCCGGGCCCGCTACTCGTTCCCGCCCGGGGCCGGCGAGCGATACCGGGCACACCCCGCCGGCGCCGGCCCGGTCGACTCGTACGTCTGGGTCGCCGACGGGACCAGGCAGCCGGAGACCGTCGCCTGGTCGCGGGTCCGGTACGACGGCTACGCCTTCCTCGCCGTCGACGTCGTGCCGGCCCGGCCCGGCCGGCCGACCACGATGACGCTGCGGACGCTGGCCGACGCGCTGCCCGGCCGGCCCGGTCCGTACACGGAGATCGACCGGGTCACCCTCCGCCGGGTCGCGGGAGCATCGCGGATTTCCTGAAGAAGTCTCTCCGGCGCTGTCGAAGTCGGGGCCGGCCCGTTCGAAGCACGCGTCGAGAGGGCCGGCTGGCGGCCCCTACCGGAGGAGATCCCGATGACCACCACGACGCCGACCACCACCCGCGGCTGCGACCCGGCCACCGCCGTCACCCGCTCGCTGCTCGGCTGGGGCGCCGTGGCCGGACCGTTCTACGTCGCCGTCTCGCTGGGCCAGGCGTCGAGCCGGGACGGCTTCGACCTGACCCGGCACCCGTGGAGCCTGCTGGAGAACGGCTCGCTCGGCTGGATCCAGAGCGCCAACTTCGTGCTCACCGGCGCCATGGTCGCCGCGTTCGCCGTCGGCCTGGCCCGGACCGGTGCCGGTCGGTGGGCGCCGCGGCTGCTCGCCCTGTACGGCGCGGGGCTGGCGGCGGCCGGCGTGTTCACCGCCGACCCGATGGCGGGCTTCCCGGTCGGCACGCCGGCCGGTCCCGCGCAGGCCGCGAGCTGGCACGGCACGCTGCACCTGGCCGCCGGCGGGATCGGCTTCCTCGCCATGATCGCCGCCTGCCTCGTGCTGGGCCGGCGGTTCGCCGCCGGCGGGCGGCGCGGCTGGGCGCTGGCGTCCCGGGTGACCGGGGTCGCGTTCCTGGCCGCGTTCGCCGGCATCACCACCGGCTCGACGGCGGCCACGCTGCCGTTCGTCGCCGGCGTCGTCCTGTCCTTCGGTTGGCTCACCGCGCTGGCCGTCGACACCTACCGCAACGCCTGACCCGCCGCCCGGCTGAGAGAGGATCCTGCGATGCGCTACCTGATGCTGCTGCACGGCAACCAGCCGCCCACGCCGCCGCCGCCGGACCTGATGGAGGCGATCATGACGCTCGGCGAGGAGGCGACCCGGGCCGGCGTGCTGCTGGACACCCAGGGGCTCGCGCCGAGCGGGGCCGGGGGTGTGCGGGTCGAGCTGTCCGGCGGCCGGCTGTCGGTCACCGACGGGCCGTTCACCGAGACCAAGGAGATCATCAGCTACGCGGTCTACGAGCTGCGGTCCCGAGCCGAGGCGGTGGAGTGGGCCACCCGGTTCGTGACCCTGCACCGCGACCTCTGGCCCGGTTGGGAGGGCGACTGCGAGATCCGCCGGGTCTTCGGCCCGGAGGACTTCGGCGACCAGGCGCCCGGAGCCCCGGGCCAGCAGTGACCCGAACCGTCTCGGCGGTGGGCCGGCGCACCCGGGCTGAGGCCGGATGCGCCGGCGCCGCCGCCGCGAGCGGGACGGATCGACGGTGACGCGGCCGGCGAGCACGCACGCGGCCGTCGAGGCGGTGTGGCGGATCGAGTCGGCCCGGCTGATCGCCGGGCTGGCCCGGTTCGTCGGCGACGTGGGCCTGGCCGAGGAGCTAGCCCAGGACGCGCTCGTCGCGGCCCTGGAGCAGTGGCCGGCCGAGGGCGTGCCGGCCAACCCGGGCGGCTGGCTGATGTCGACCGCGAAGCACCGCGCGATCGACCAGCTCCGCCGCCGCCAGAACTACCAGCGCAAGCTCGCGGAGGTGGGTCGGATGCTCGAGCACCAGCCGTCCGGCGAGCCCGATCCGGACGACTACCTGCCGGACGACCTGCTCCGGCTGGTCTTCATCGCCTGCCACCCGGTGCTGCGGACCGAGGGCCGGGTGGCGCTGACACTGCGGCTGCTCGGCGGCCTGTCCACGGCCGAGATCGCCCGCGCCTTCCTGGTCCCGGAGCCGACCGTGGGCCAGCGGATCTCCCGGGCCAAGCGGACCCTGCGCGAGCAGGACGTCCGGTTCGAGCTGCCGCCGCCGGCCGACCTCCCGGCGCGGCTGGCCAGCGTCCTCGAGGTCGTCTACCTGGTCTTCAACGAGGGCTACACCGCTACCGCCGGCGCGGACTGGACCCGCCCCGAGCTGTGCGCGGACGCGCTGCGGCTCGCCCGGCTGTTGGCCGGCCTGCTGCCGGACCAGCCCGAGGTGCACGGCCTGCTCGCGCTGCTGGAGATCCAGGCGTCCCGGCTGCCGGCCCGGACCGGACCGGACGGCGCACCCGTGCTGCTGCCGGACCAGGACCGCCGGCGCTGGGACCGGTTGCTGGTCCGCCGCGGGCTGGCCGCGCTGGACCGGGTGCGCACCCTCGGCGGCGACTTCGGCCCGTACGCGCTGCAGGCGGCGATCGCGGCGGAGCATGCCGAGGCGGTGACCGCGGACGAGACCGACTGGCGCCGGATCGCCGCGCTGTACCGGGTGCTGGTCGAGGTGTCGCCGTCGCCGGTGGCCGAGCTCAACCGGGCGGTCGCGGTCGGCCGGGCGAACGGGCCGGCCGCCGGCCTCGCCGTCGCCGACGCGCTGCGCGGGGAGAAGGCGCTGGCCCGCTACCCGCACCTGCCGGCCGTCCGGGCCGACCTGCTCGAGCAGCTGGGCCGGACGGCCGAGGCCGCCGCCGAGTTCGCCCGGGCGGCCGAGCTGACCGCGAACGAGCGCGAGCGCGCCCTGTTCCTCGCCCGGGCCGAGGACGCCACCGCCCGCCGACTCGGTGACTAGACGCCGGTACGCCGGCGGCGGCTCAGCAGCTGGCCGATCAGCACCACTAGCAGGGCGACGACGAACATCGCCGTGCCGATCACGTTCGCCTGCGCCGGGATGCCGCGCGCGGCCGAGACGTAGACGAACTTCGGGAACGTGGTCACGTTGCCCGAGTTGAAGTTCGTGATGATGAAGTCGTCGAACGAGAGCGCGAACGACAGCAGCGCGGCGGCGAGGATGCCGGGCGCAGCCAGCGGCAGCGTCACCCGGCGGAAGGTCTGCCACTCGTCCGCGTAGAGGTCCATCGCCGCCTGCTCGATCCGCGGGTCGAGCCCGGCCAGCCTGGCCTTGACGGTCACCACCACGAAGGACACGCAGAACATCACGTGCGCGATGACGATCGTCCAGAACCCGGGCTCGAGGCCGACGTTGAGGAACAGCGAGAGCAGCGCGGCGCCGAGCACGACCTCGGGCGTGGCCATCGGCAGGAAGATCAGCAGGTTGGTCGCCGTCCGGCCCCGGAACCGGTGCCGGGCCAGCGCGAACGCGACCATCGTGCCGAGCGCGGTGGCGACCACGGTCGCCAGGAAGCCGATCTTGAGGCTGTTGACCAGCGCGCTGCAGACCTCCGGCGCGCCGCACGGGTTGGTCCAGTTCTTCGTCGTGAAGCCCTGCCAGACCAGGTTGGACCGGCCGGCGTTGTTGAACGAGAACGCGATCGTGTAGGCGATCGGCACGAACAGGTACACCAGCACCAGCAACGCGACGATCATGACCAGGTTGCGCCGGAACCACCGGACCGCGCCCCGCGCGGTCCGGCCCGCGCCACCGCGCTCCCCTCCCGCACCACGCCCACCTCTCCCCGGCCGGTGCTCGAGGTCCTGCCCGACACTCACCGCGCCACCCACACCCGCGACCTCCCCGGACACCCGCTCCCAGGCCTGACCACCCCGACCGCGGCCCCGGCGGACTCTCGGGACTCCCGCCAGAGCCCTCGCCCGCCACTCACCTCACCACCACCACCCACGGCCCCGCCCGGGGAAAGGGGGGTCTTCGGGGGCCCTCCCCCGAATGTCGTCACACCAGCTCCTCCGTGCCGGCCCGCCGGATGTACGCGGTGACCAGCAGCAGGATCGCCGCCATCAGCACGAACGAGAGCGCCGCCGCGGTCGGGTAGTCGACGATCCGGAAGAACCGGCTGTCCACCACGTTGCCGATCATCTGCGTCGACGGGTTGCCGAGCAGCGCCGCGTTGACGTAGTCGCCCGCGGCCGGGATGAACGTCAGCAGCGTGCCGGCTACCACGCCGGGCATCGACAGCGGGAACGTCACCCGGCGGAACCCGACCGGTGCGGTGGCGTACAGGTCACCGGCCGCCTCGACCAGCCGCGGGTCGAGCCGCTCCAGCGACGCGTACAGCGGCAGCACCATGAACGGCAGGAAGTTGTACGTCAGCCCGGCCACCACCGCCGTCCCGGACGCGGTCAGCGACTCCCCCGGCGGAAGGATGTGCAGCGTGTGCAGGGTGCTGGTGACCGGTCCGGAGTCGGCCAGCACCTGCCGCCAGGCGATCGTCCGCAGGATGAACGAGGTGAAGAACGGCGCGATCACCGCGATCAGCATGAGGTTGCGCCAGCGCCCGGCCTTCAACGCGATCGCGTACGCCAGCGGGTAGCCGATCAGCAGGCAGAGCAGCGTGGCCAGCCCCGCGTAGAGGAGCGACCGGAGGAACTGCGGCGCATACTCCGCCAGCGCGTCCGAGTAGTTCGCCCAGCGGAAGGTCTGCGTGTAGACGCCGATCTCGGCGCCGGGCACCCGGGTCTGCAGCGACAGCGAGGCCAGCGCGAACACCGGCACCGCGAAGAACAGCACCAGCCAGGCCATCCCGGGCAGCAGCAGCAGGTAGGGCGTCGACCGCCGGCCGCGGCGGACCTCCTCGGGAGCGCCCTCGGGCCCCGCGGCGGCCCTGGTACCGGCGGCGACCGCAGTGACGCTCATGCCCGCCCGTCTCTGCCGGCCGCCGTCGCCTCCGCCTCGGTCCCCGGCGCGGCTTCGGGCTCGTCCGGCGCACCGCCCGGGCCCGTGCCGGCCACGTGCCCGACCGGCAGGCCGGCACGCGCCGCGGCGGCCGGCCCGTCCGGCGTCTCGATCCCGGCCGCGGCATCCTCGGCGCCGTCCAGCCCGAAGGTGTGCGCCTCGTCCCAGCACACGGTGACCGAGCATCCCACCGGCAGGACCGTCGCCCGGCCGGTGTTCTGCGCGAACGCGGTCAGCTGCCGCCCGGACGGCAGCTGCACGACGTACTGGGTGCTGGTGCCGGTGAAGCTGGCGTCGGTGACCAGGCCGCCGGACAGCGCGTTCATCCCGGCCGGCGCGGTGCCGCCCCGCTCCAGCTGCACCTTCTCCGGCCGCACCCCGACCAGCACGTCCCGGCCGGCCGACCGGCACCGGTCGGCCGGCACCGCGATCCGGCTGCCGTCGACGTCGACCAGCACCGACCCGCCCGAGCGGTCGGCCACGGCGGCCGGCAGCAGGTTGGACTGGCCGAGGAAGTTCGCCACGTACGCGGTCGCCGGCGACTCGTACAGGTCGATCGGCGTGCCGAGCTGCTCGATCCGGCCGGCGTTCATGACCGCGATCGTGTCGGCCATCGTCATGGCCTCTTCCTGGTCGTGGGTGACGTGCACGAACGTGATGCCGACCTCGGTCTGGATCCGCTTGAGCTCGAGCTGCATCTGCCGGCGCAGCTTGAGGTCGAGCGCGCCGAGCGGTTCGTCCAGCAGCAGCACGTCCGGCCGGTTGACCACCGCCCGGGCCAGCGCGACCCGCTGCTGCTGGCCGCCGGAGAGCTGGGCCGGCTTGCGCCGGGCCAGGTGGCCGAGCTCCACCAGCTCCAGCGCCTCGCTGACCTTGGTCCGCACGTCCGCGGCCCGGCGCCGGCGCAGCCCGAACGCGACGTTCTCGAACACGTCGAGGTGCGGGAACAGCGCGTAGCTCTGGAACACCGTGTTGACCGGCCGCCGGTACGGCCTGGCGTCGGTGATGTCCTCGTCGCCGAGCCTGATCCGGCCCCGGGTGGGCCGCTCCAGCCCGGCGACCATCCGCAGCGTGGTCGTCTTGCCGCAGCCGGACGGCCCGAGCAGGGCGAAGAACGACCCGCTGGGCACGTCGAGACTGATGCCGTCCACCGCGGTGAACGACCCGAAGGTCTTGGTCAGCCCGTCCAGCCGGAGATCCCGCCCCGCCATCAGTTGCCTATCACCTTCTGGAACGACTCGGAGTACTGCGTCTCCTCGTCGGGTGTCAGCGTGCGGAAGACCTTGGCCTTCGCCAGGGTGGCGTCATCGGGGAAGATCCACGGGCTCGCGGCGAGGTCCGGGTCGATCTTCTCCATCTCCTCCTTGGCCCCCTGCACCGGGCAGATGTAGTTCACGTACGCCTCGACGGTGGCCGCGACCTTGGGGTCGTAGTAGTAGTTCATGAGCTTCTCGGCGTTCGTCTTGTGCGGCGAACCGACCGGCACCAGCATGTTGTCCGACCACAGGGTGCCGCCGGCCTCGGGCAGCGTCAGGCCCCACTTGTCGCCGTTCTCGGCGTTGATCTGGAAGATGTCGCCGGACCAGCCGATCACCGCGAGCGCGTCGCCGGAGATCAGGTCCTCCTTGTAGGAGTTGCCCTTCACCTGCCGGATCTGGCCGTCGGCGATGTGCTTCTGCAGCTCGTCGACGGCGGCCTCGTACTGGGCCGAGGTGAAGTTCTTGGAGATGTCGACGCCCTGCTCGAGCATGATCAGCCCGATCGTGTCGCGCATCTCCGACAGCACCTCGACCTTGCCCTTGAGCTCGGGCTTCCAGAGGTCGGAGACGGTCTTCAGGCCGCCGGGGACCTTCTCCTTGTTCCAGGCCAGCACGCCGAAGCCGCTCTGCCAGGTCAGGCTGTTCTTCCGGCCCGGGTCGAAGTCGACGTTCTGCAGCGCGGGCAGAAGGTTCTTCGCATTCGGCATCTGGGCCTGGTCCAGCTGCTGGACGAAGCCGGACCGGATGCACCGGGCGGCCATCCAGTCGGTGAAGACGATGACGTCCTTGCCGATGTCCTGGCCGTTGCGCAGCTGGCTCTGGATCTTGCCGTAGTACGTGTCGTTGTCGTCGATGTCCTCGGCGTACGTGGCCTTGATTCCGGTCTGCTTCTGGAAGGCCTCGAGCGTCGGGTATTTCTTGGTCTTCTCGTCGTAGTCGAGATAGAGGGTCCAGTTCGCCCAGTTGACGACCTTCTCGGTCGCGGACCGGTCGGCGGCCGGGCTCGGCTTGGCGGCGGCGGTGCCGCCACCGCCGCTGCCGGACGGCGTGCTTGAGCCGGTGCCGCAGGCCGCCAAGGTGGCGAGACCGGCGGCGCCGAGGAGCACCGAGCGTCGGGACAGCCTGGCCTGCACGAGGGCCTGGACGCGGGGATCTAGCGGTCGGCGTGCATTCGTCACCGGGGGCCTCCTGCCGAATCGGGCGGGGACGGAGCGCGATTGTCAGTGCCCGATATAGCTCATCACGTGCTTGATCCGGGTGTAGTCCTCGAGCCCGTACACAGAAAGATCCTTGCCATGGCCCGAGCTCTTGAAGCCACCGTGCGGCATCTCGGCCACGAGCGGGATGTGCGTATTGATCCAAACGCACCCGAAATCGAGCCGCTTGGCCATTCGCATCGCCCGCCCGTGGTCGCGGGTCCACACGCTGGACGCCAGACCGTACTCGACGGAGTTGGCCCAGCGGACGGCTTCGTCCTCATCGGCGAACCGCTGCACCGAGATCACCGGGCCGAACACCTCGGTCCGGCTCATCTCGTCGTCGCCCTCAAGGCCGGCCACCACGGTCGGCTCGTAGAAGAAC
The DNA here is from genome assembly GCA_963728945.1 of uncultured Actinomycetota bacterium. Classification (GTDB taxonomy): domain Bacteria; phylum Actinomycetota; class Actinomycetes; order Mycobacteriales; family CADCTP01; genus CADCTP01. Next base: position 1,571,615 of record CAVSMA010000002.1, read on the forward strand.
CCGCGCTCGCCGACCCTGGACCCGCCGACCACCAGCCGGGCGTGGTCGGGCAGCCGCTCGACGAAGCCGCCGACCCGCTCCAGCTGGGCCGGGTTGTTCAGCGGGCCGTAGGCGGCGTCCTGGTCGGACGGCGGCCCGGTCTTGGTGCCGCGGGCCTGCTCGGCCAGCGCGTCGACCAGGTCGTCGTGGATCCGCGGCGAGGCCAGCACCCGGGTCGCCGCGGTGCAGTCCTGGCCGGCGTTGAAGTACCCGGCGCCGGCGATCCCCTCCGCCGCCAGCTCCAGGTCGGCGTCGTCGAAGACGATCACCGGCGCCTTGCCGCCGAGCTCGAGGTGGGTGCGCTTGAGGTGCTCGCCGGCCGCGGTGGCGACCTCCCGGCCGGCCCGGACCGAGCCGGTGATCGAGACCATCGCCGGGGTCGGATGCGCCACCAGGGCCCGGCCGGTGTCGCGGTCGCCGGTGACCACGTTGAACACGCCGGGAGGCAGGAACTCCTGCATGATCCGGGCCATCAGCACGGTGGACACCGGCGTCGTGTCCGACGGCTTGAGCACCACCGTGTTGCCGGCGGCGATCGCCGGCGCGAACTTCCAGATCGCCATCATCAGCGGGTAGTTCCACGGCGTCACCTGGGCGCAGACGCCCACCGGCTCGCGCCGCACGTACGAGGTGTGCTCGGCCATGTACTCGCCGGCCGAGCGGCCCTCCAGCAGCCGAGCGGCGCCGGCGAAGAACCGGATCTGGTCGACGGCCGGCGGGATCTCCTCGTCCAGGGTCAGCTGCACCGGCTTGCCGGTGTTGCGCGACTCGGCCGCGACCAGCTCCTCGGCCCGCTGCTCGAACGCGTCGGCGATGCGCAGCAGGGCCCGCTGCCGCTCGGACGGGGTGGTGTCCCGCCAGGTCTCGAACGCCGAGGCCGCCGCGGCCATCGCCCGGTCGACGTCCTCCGGGCCGGACAGCGGCGCCGTGCCGTACGCCTCCCCGGTGGACGGGTCGATCAGCTCCATCGTCCGGCCGTCGGCACCGGGCGATTCCGAACCGGCGACGACGTTGCCGATCTCGACCTTGGACTCAGTGGTCATCGCGGTGATCCCTCCTCGGCCCGGCCTGCCGTGATGCCGCACCTCGCGCGTAGTGACGGCAGCTTACGCATGATTCCGTAGGAGCGGACAAGTCACGGAACGGAAACACTTGCGGCGCCTGCCGAGAACTGCGATAACCGTCAACGTGCGCGGGCAACCCACCCTCGGTTCCGGGGTCGACGACGTCGGCAAGCGCCTCATCGAGGAGCTGCAGCAGGACGGTCGCCGGTCCTACGCCGCGCTGGCGAAGACCGTGGGGCTGTCCGAGGCGGCGGTCCGGCAGCGGGTGCAGCGGATGGTCGACTCCGGGCTGATGCAGGTGGTGGCGGTCACCGACCCGCTGCAGGTCGGGTTCCACCGGCAGGCGATGATCGGCCTGCGGGTGGAGGGCGACCTGGTCCGGGTCGCCGACGAGCTGGCCAAGATCGACGAGGTCGACTACGTCGTCATCACCGCCGGCTCGTTCGACATCCTGCTGGAGCTGGTCTGCGAGGACGACGATCACCTGCTGCGGGTGCTGTCCGAGCGGGTCAGGGTACTGCCCGGCGTGCGCGACACCGAGACCTTCGTCTACCTGAAGCTGGCGAAGCAGACCTACGCCTGGGGAACCCGATGACCACGACTCCCAACAGTCCGCTCGGCCAGACCGACGACGCGCTGTCGGCGCACGCCCGTGACCACCTGTGGATGCACTTCACCCGGCTGTCCGCGTACGAGCAGGCACCGGTGCCGGTGATCGTCCGCGGCTCCGGCCCGTACGTCTGGGACTCGACCGGCCGGCGCTACCTGGACGGGCTGTCCGGGCTGTTCACGGTGCAGGCCGGGCACGGGCGCACCGAACTGGCCGAGGCGGCCGCGAAGCAGGCGGCCGAGCTGGCCTACTTCCCGCTCTGGTCGTACGCGCACCCGAAGGCGGTGGAGCTGGCCGAGCGACTGGCCGGCCTGTCCCCCGGCGACCTCAACCGGGTCTTCTTCACCACCGGCGGCGGCGACGCGGTGGAGAGCGCCTGGAAGCTGGCCCGGCAGTACTTCAAGCTGATCGGCGAGCCGACCCGGTACAAGGTGATCAGCCGGTACGTCGCCTACCACGGCACCACGATGGGCGCGCTGTCGATCACCGGCATCCCGGAGGTGCGGGCGCCGTTCGAGCCGCTGGTCCCCGGCGCGATCAAGGTCGCCAACACGAACTACTACCGGGCGCCCGAGCACGGCGACGACCGGGAGGCGTTCGGCCGGTGGGCGGCGGACGAGATCGAGCGGGCGATCGAGTACGAGGGCGCGGACACGGTCGCCGCGGTCTTCCTGGAGCCGGTGCAGAACGCGGGCGGCTGCTTCCCGCCACCGCCCGGCTACTTCCAGCGGGTGCGGGAGATCTGCGACCGGCACGGCGTGCTGCTCGTCTCCGACGAGGTGATCTGCGCGTTCGGCCGGCTCGGTCACCTCTTCGGCGCCGACCGGTACGGCTACCAGCCGGACATGATCACCTGCGCCAAGGGCATGACCTCCGGCTACTCGCCGATCGGGGCGCTGCTGGTCTCCGACCGGATCGCCGAGCCGTTCCTGCACGGGGCGACCTCGTTCCCGCACGGGTTCACCTTCGCCGGCCACCCGGTGTCGGCGGCCGTCGCGCTGGCCAACCTCGACATCCTGGAGCGGGAAGACCTGCCCGGGCACGTACGGGCGAACGAGGGCGCGTTCCGGGCCACCCTGTCGAAGCTGCTCGACCTGCCGATCGTCGGCGAGGTCCGCGGCGACGGCTACTTCTACGGGATCGAGCTGGTCAAGGACAAGGCGACGAAGGAGACCTTCGACGACGAGGAGTCCGAGCGGCTGCTGCGCGGCTTCCTGTCCCGGGCGCTGTTCGAGGCCGGCCTCTACTGCCGGGCCGACGACCGCGGCGACCCGGTCGTCCAGCTCGCCCCGCCGCTGATCTGCGAGCAGTCCCACTTCGACGAGATCGAGCAGATCCTCCGGTCGGTGCTGACGGAGGCCTGGTCCCGGATTTGATCGGGGGGTACCGGGGGTGCCCTTCCTCCGCGGAGGGCACCCCCGGTTCATTTCCCGGCCGGCCGGCCGGGACCGGCCCGAGGACCGGCGCTCGCCGACATCGCAGCGGCGACGACCCGGCCGGCTCGGTGGCCCACCGATCGTCGAACGGGGCAGGCACAATGGGTGGGCGATGACCACCCTCCCGCTCGTCTTCGACGCACCCGCGCGCCGCCGCACGCCGCCGCGGCACCTGGCCGACCTCTCCCCCGCCGAGCGGCGGGCGGCGGTCACCGAGCTGGGGCTGCCGGCGTACCGGGCCGGCCAGCTCTCCCAGCACTACTTCGCCCGGCTCACCGACGACCCGGCGGCGATGACCGACCTGCCGGCCGCGGTCCGCGGCCCGCTGGCCGAGGCGCTGCTGCCCACGCTGTGGACGCCGGTCCGGCAGGTGTCCTGCGACGACGGGGCGACCCGCAAGACGCTCTGGCGGGCGTTCGACGGCGCGCTGGTGGAGAGCGTGCTCATGCGCTACCCGGACCGGGTCACGATGTGCGTGTCGTCCCAGGCCGGCTGCGGAATGGCCTGCCCGTTCTGCGCGACCGGGCAGGGCGGGCTGACCCGCAACCTGTCCGCCGCGGAGATCGTCGAGCAGGTCGTGGCCGGCGCGCGCTGGCTGCGGACCGACTCGGGCGAGCGCCTGTCCAACGTCGTGTTCATGGGCATGGGCGAGCCGCTGGCCAACTACAACCGGGTGATCGGCGCGGTCCGCCGGCTCACCGACCCGGCGCCGGACGGTCTCGGGCTGTCACAGCGCTCGGTGGTCGTCTCCACGGTCGGGCTCGTCCCGGCGATCCGCCGGCTGGCCGGCGAGGGGCTGCAGGTCACGCTCGCGGTCAGCCTGCACGCCCCGGACGACGAGCTGCGCGACACGCTGGTGCCGGTCAACACCCGCTGGCCGGTGGCCGAGGTGCTCTCGGCGGCCAGGGCGTACGCGGATGCGACCGGCCGGCGGGTCTCCATCGAGTACGCGCTGATCCGCGACGTCAACGACCAGCCGCGGCGGGCCCGCATGCTCGGCGAGCTGCTCGCGGACACGCTGGGCACCGCGATGGCGCACGTGAACCTGATCCCGCTGAACCCGACGCCGGGCAGCGAGTGGGACGCCTCGCCGCTGCCGGTGCAGCGCGAGTTCGTCCGGCTGGTGCGGGCCTCGGGCGTGTCGACGACCGTGCGGGACACCCGCGGCCGGGACATCGCCGGCGCCTGCGGGCAGCTCGCCGCCCGCGAGTAGCGGACTACTCGTCGCGCCAGGCGTTCTTCCGGCGGTAGCGGTCGTGGACGAGCAGCAGCACGAGCACGCCGATCGTGCCGTAGAGCCAGGGCGCCTGGGCGGTGTTGTAGTACGTCGTCACGTTGAGCAGCAAGAGCACGACGACGCTGATCCACCCGCCGATCCGGGCCCACTTGCCCCACGACCCGTTCCAGCCCCAGTCCTCCGGCCGCTCGTGCCGGTGGGGCTGCTCGGTCGTCGCGTCCGGGTGCGACGAGTCGACTCGCTCCGCCATGGTCGTCATCCTGCCAGACCGGTCGGCGCGGCTGGAGGGCGGTCGGGCGAGGGCCGGATGTCACGGTCCGGCGGCAGATCAGTTGAAAGTGCAACCTCGACAGGAGTCGTCCGGAGCCATACGAGAGGATGAATCCATGGATCTTGCCTCCGACGGCAACGCGGCACCGGTGACCGCACGCTACGGCGCTTGGCCCTCCCCGATCGGCGCGTCCGACGTCGCCGTGGCCGGCATCCGACTGTCCGGTCCGACGACCGTGCACACCGACAGCGGCGACGAGGTCTGGTGGGCCGAGGCGCGGCCGACCGAGGGCGGGCGGACCGTGATCGTCCGGCGGGACGCCGCCGGCGCCGTCTCCGACGTGCTGCCGGCGGGCTGGAACGCGCGCACCCGGGTGCACGAGTACGGCGGCACCGCGTGGCTGCCGCTACCCGGGGGCGGGCTCGCCTTCGCGGACTGGTCCGACCAGCGGGTCTACCGGCTCGATCCGGGCTCGACCGCGCCGACGCCGCTCACCCCGGAACCGGCCGAGGCCGCGGGCCTGCGGTACGCGGACCCGGTGCTCGCGCCGGGCGGCGAGGAGATCTGGTGGGTGCGCGAGGCACACGACCAGGGCACGATCCGGCGGCAGATCGTCGCGGTGCCGGTCTCCGGCGCGGCCGCCGCCGACCCGGCCGCGGTCCGGGAGATCGCCGGCGGCAGCGACTTTCTGGCGTTCCCGCGCCCGGCCCCGGACGGCCGGCGGCTGGCCTGGATCGCCTGGGACCACCCGCGGATGCCGTGGGACGGCACCGAGCTGCGGGTCGGCGAGCTCGGCCCGGACGGCACGGTGACGTCGGTCGCGACCGTGCTCGGCGGCCCGGACGAGTCGGTGCTGCAGCCGGAGTGGGCCGACGCCGACACGCTGTACGCGGTGAGCGACCGGTCCGGCTGGTGGAACCTCTACCGGCTGCCGGCCGGCGGCGGCGAGCCGGAACCGCTGTGCCCGCGGGCCGAGGAGTTCGGCCACCCGCTGTGGCAGCTCGGCATGACGACGTACGCGGTGCTGGCCGACGGGCGGCTGGTCGTCCGGCACGGCACGGACACGCTCGCGCTCGGCGTGCTCGACCCGGCCACCGGCGAGCTGACCGACCTCGACCTGCCGTACACGCTGTTCGGATCGGTGGACGTCGACGGCGACACCGCGCTCACCACCGCCGCCAGCCCGGTCGAGCCGCCGGAAGTGGTGGCGGTCGACCTGCCCACCGGCGCCGTCACCGTGCTGCGCCGGTCGATGGCCGAGCCGCCGGACCCCGCGTACCTGCCGCAGCCGCGCTCGATCGTCGTCGCCGGGCCGGGCGAGCGGGACGTGCACGCCCACGTCTACCCGCCGTCCAGCCCGGACGCGGTCGCCCCGGACGGCGAGCTGCCGCCGTACGTGGTGTTCGTGCACGGCGGGCCGACCTCGCACTCCCCGGCGATCCTCGACCTGGAGAAGGCGTACTTCACCAGCCGCGGGATCGGCGTGATCGACGTCAACTACGGCGGCTCGACCGGGTACGGGCGGGCATACCGGGAGCGGTTGCGGCGCGAGTGGGGCATCGTCGACGTCGAGGACTGCGTCGCCGCGGTGCAGGCGCTGGTCCGGGACGGGCTCGCCGACGGCGAGCGGCTCGGCATCCGCGGCGGCTCGGCCGGCGGCTGGACCACGCTGGCCGCGCTGACCACGACCGACGCGTTCGCGGCCGGGGTGTCCTACTACGGAGTGGCCGAGCTGATCGCGTTCACCGCGGACACCCACGACTTCGAGTCCCGCTACATCGACGGGCTGGTCGGCACGCTGCCCGAGGACCGGGACGTGTACGTCGAGCGGGCCCCGCTCTCGCACGTCGACCAGCTGTCCTGCCCGGTGCTGCTGCTGCAGGGTCTCGAGGACAAGGTGGTGCCGCCGTCGCAGGCGGAGCTGTTCGCGGCCGCGCTGGAGAAGAAGGGCATCCCGCACGCGTACCTGCCGTTCGCCGGCGAGCAGCACGGCTTCCGCAAGCAGGAGACGGTCGTCGCCGCGCTGGAGGCCGAGCTGTCCTTCTACGGGCAGGTGTTCGGGTTCGAACCGCCCGGGGTGCCGGTGCTGCCGCTAACCCGCGGGCACGAAGGCTGACAGCAGCAGCCAGGACACCGCGGCGGCCGGCAGCAACGAGTCGAGCCGGTCCATCAGGCCGCCGTGCCCGGGCAGCAGCGAACCCATGTCCTTGATGCCGAGGTCACGCTTGATCATCGACTCGCCGAGGTCGCCGAGGGTCGCGGTGACGGCGATGGCCAGCCCGAACACCGCGCCCTGCCACCAGGCGCCGTGCAGCAGCAGGGCGACCAGGGCGGTGCCGCCGGCCACGCAGGCGACCGTCGAGCCGGCGAACCCCTCCCAGCTCTTGGCCGGGCTGACGGTCGGGGCCATCGGGTGCCGGCCCAGCACGACGCCCGCCGCGTACCCGCCGACGTCGCTGCAGACGACCGTCGCGATGAACGTGACCACCCGGCGGGCGCCGTCGTCCGGGACGGCGAGCAGCACCCCGAAGCCGGCCAGCAGCGGCACGTACAGGGCGACGAAGACCGCGGTCGAGACGTCCCGCAGGTAGCCGACCGGCCCGTCCGCCAGCCGCCAGACCACGCACGCCAACGCGGTGAGCAGGAACGCCACCGCCAGCGCGCCCTCGCCGCGGAACCAGGCCAGCAGGTCCATCGCGACCGTGCCGGCCAGCAGCGGCAGCAGCGGCGGGTGGGCGCCGGCATTGCCGACCGCGCGCACCAACTCCCACACCGCGCCGCAGATGACGACCACGAGCAGCACGACGAAGCCGAACCGGAACGTGAACAGGGTGGCGAGCACGAGCGCACCCAGCCCGACGCCGACCCCGATCGCCGCGGGCAGGTTGCGGCCCGGGCCCCGGCGGCGGCGCTGCGGACTCATCGACTCCGTCGCCACCCGCGCCGCCGCCTCCCGCTGTCCGTGCCTCGCGCTGCCGTACCCCGTGTGGCGCTCAGACCTCGAGCAGCTCGGCTTCCTTGTGCTTGACCACCTCGTCGACGGTCGCCACGTACTTCTGGGTGGTCTCGTCGAGCTCCTTCTCCGCCCGCCGGACCTCGTCCTCGCCGGTCTCGCCGTCCCGCGCCATCTTGTCCAGGGCGTCCTTGGCGTGCCGGCGGATGTTGCGGATGGAGACCTTGGCCTCCTCGCCCTTGTGCCGGGCCACCTTGCCCAGCTCGCGCCGGCGCTCCTCGGTCAGCTGCGGGAACACCACCCGGATGATCATGCCGTCGTTCGTGGGGTTGACGCCGAGGTCGCTGTCCCGGATGGCCTTCTCGATCGCGCCGAGCTGGTTCGGGTCGTACGGCTTGATCACCGCCATCCGCGCCTCGGCGACGGTGATCGAGGCCATCTGCGGGATCGGCGTCGGCGTGCCGTAGTAGTCGACGGTCAACCGGGCGAACATCTGCGGGCTGGCCCGTCCGGTCCGCAGCGTGCCCAGCTCGTCGCGGGCGACCGCGACGGCCTTGTCCATCTTCTCTTCCGCTTCGAGGAGCGTGTCGTCGATCACAGGTACCTCCGCCTCGGCCGTCGCCGGTCGTGTGCCTCAGCTCGCGGAACTGACCAGCGTGCCGATCCTCTCACCGGACACGGCACGGGTGATGTTGCCCTCGGTCAGAACGTCGAAGACGACGATGGGCAGGTCGTTGTCCATGCAGAGGCTCACGGCGGTGGTGTCGGCCACCTTGAGACCCCGCTTCAGCACCTCGTCGTACTGGATCGTCTCGAAGAACATCGCGTCCGGGACCAGCTTCGGGTCGGCGTCGAACACGCCGCGGACGCCGTTCTTGCCCATCAGCATGACCTGGCAGCCGATCTCCAGGGCCCGCTGGGCGGCGCAGGTGTCGGTGGAGAAGAACGGCACGCCGAGACCGCCGCCGAAGATCACCACGCGGCCCTTCTCCAGGTGCCGGATCGCGCGGCGCGGGATGTAGGGCTCGGCGACCTGGCCCATCGTGATCGCCGTCTGCACCCGCGTCTCGACCCCCTGCTTCTCCAGGAAGTCCTGCAGGGCAAGGCAGTTCATCACCGTGCCCAGGATGCCCATGTAGTCGGCGCGGGCCCGCTCCATGCCCCGCTCGGACAGCTCTGCGCCGCGGAAGTAGTTGCCGCCGCCGACCACGACCGCGACCTGCACGCCGAGGCGGACCGCGGCCGCGATCTCGGCCGCGATGCGCGCGACCACGTCGGGGTCGACGCCGAGCTTGCCCGGACCGGCCATCGCCTCGCCGGACAGCTTCAGCAGCACCCGGTGCCAGCCGTGCCCGTCCGGTCGCTCGCCGGCACGCGGGCCGTCCGGGGCCGGCTTGCGCAGCAGCGCCCCGGCCCGGCCGTCCGCGTACCGGCCCGGGCCGCCGGGATCGTATGCCGGCTCGCCGCTGTCGTACGCGGACTCGATCCGGGGATCGAACCGGTCCTGCGGCGGGGGCCGGACCTCCGTCGGGGGGAAGGCAGCGCCGTCGTCGTCAGTCACTACAGAGCCTCCCCCACCGCCGGGTCCCGGACCGTGTCGAATCTGGACTCAGGCGCCGACCTCGAAGCGTGCGAACCGGGTCACCGTAACGCCAGCGTCCTTCAGCAGCTGCTGCACGGTCTTCTTGCTGTCCTGCACCGAGGCCTGCTCGACCAGCACGGTGTCCTTGAAGAAACCGCCCAGCCGGCCCTCGACGATGCGGGACAGGGCCTGCTCGGGCTTGCCCTCCGCGCGGGCGGTCGCCTCGGCGATGCGCCGCTCGTTGGCGACCACGTCCGCGGGCACCTCGTCCCGGGTGACGTACACCGGCCGCATGGCCGCGACCTGCATGGCCGCGCCGCGGGCCGCGGTCAGGTCGTCACCGGTGAACTCGACCAGCACGCCGACCTGCGGCGGCAGGTCGGGGTTGCGGCGATGCAGGTAGGTCGCGACCTGACCGTCGAAGACCGCCAGCTTGCTGAGCACCAGCTTCTCGCCGATGACGCCCGAGGTGGTCTCGATGTTCTCCCGGACGGACTTGCCGTCGGCGAGCTTCTCCTCGAGCAGGGCGTCCACGTCCTTCGGCTTCACCGCCGCGGCGTGCGCGACGATGTTGGCCGCCAGGGTCTGGAAGTCCTCGTTCTTGGCGACGAAGTCGGTCTCGCAGGACAGCTGGATCATCGCGCCCTCGGCCGCGGCGATCAGGCCGTTGGTGGCCTCCCGCGCGCCGAGCTTGTTGACCTTCGCCCCTGCCTTGATGCGCAGCGCCTCGACGGCCTTGTCGAAGTCGCCGTCGGCCTCGGTGAGGGCGTTCTTGCTGTCCATCATGCCCGCGCCGGTGAGGTCGCGGAGCTTCTTCACGTCCGCTGCGCTGATGGTTGCCATTGCTCGCTTCCTGGTCTCGTCTGTTGTCCGCGCTCATGCCGGTCCGCGGCGCCCGGCGTTCTCCCGGCGCCGCGGACCTCGTGCCCGCTGGTCAGGAGGTGGGCGCCTCTGCCGTGCTGGCGGCCGTGCCGTTGCTCGCCGCAGCCGTCGCCTCGACCGGGGCGCCCGCCGACTGGCCACCGCTGACCAGCAGGTTGCGCTCCCACTCGGGCAGCGGCTCGTCGGCTCCGAGCTGGCCGGTCGGCTCCGGCTTGTCCGCCTCGGCACCGTCGCGGCCGGCGTTGGCGGTCGCGTTGGCCCGGGTCATCAGGCCCTCGGCCACCGCGTCGGCCACCACCCGGGTCAGCAGCGCGGCGCTGCGGATCGCGTCGTCGTTGCCGGGGATCTTGTAGTCGACCTCGTCCGGGTCGCAGTTGGTGTCGAGGATCGCCACCACCGGGATGCCCAGCTTGCGGGCCTCGCCGACGGCGATGTGCTCCTTCTTGGTGTCGATCACCCAGATGGCGCTCGGCACCCTGGACATGTCACGGATGCCGCCGAGCGTGCGCTCCAGCTTGTCCTTCTCCCGGGAGAGGATCAGCTGCTCCTTCTTGGTGAGCGTCGCGTTGCCGCCGGTCTGCTCCATGACCTCGAGCTCCTTGAGGCGCTGGAGCCGCTTGTAGACGGTCGAGAAGTTGGTGAGCATCCCGCCCAGCCAGCGCTGGTTCACGTACGGCATGCCGACCCGCTGGGCCTGCTCGGCGACGACCTCCTGGGCCTGCTTCTTGGTGCCGACGAACAGGATCGTGCCGCCGTGCGCCACGGTCTCCCGGACGAACTCGTACGCCCGGTCGATGTAGGTCAGCGTCTGCTGCAGGTCGATGATGTAGATGCCGTTGCGCTCGCTGAAGATGAACCGCTTCATCTTCGGGTTCCACCGGCGGGTCTGGTGCCCGAAGTGGACGCCGCTGTCGAGCAGCTGCTTCATGGTGACGACGGCCATCCGTCGCGCCTCCTCCGCCGGGCTTGCGCCAGCCCGGCCTTGCTGGCCCCTCGCGGGGCTGCCTCGGTTGTCGCGACGACCGGGTGGCCGCCGCCCTGGTGTCCGGTGTCGCGGTCGCCTGTGCTCCCGCTGCCGGGAGACCGAGGGGGCCACCACCTTCCGCACATGCGGAAGGAGGACACGCGAAGTCGACCCGCCGTGGCGAGCCGCACAACGAGTGTACGGCTCAGGCGGCCAGCAGCGCGAATCTCCGTCCACACCCCCACGCTTCATCCACAGACCGGACATTCCCCCTGCCCACGACCGCCTCCCCCACCCCACCGTTGCCCCATGCGACTGCACCCCTCCCTCCCCCGCCGCCGCCCGTGGCAGGACCGGTCCCTCCCCGCTCGCCCGTTGCGGGACCGGTCCTGGCTCCCTCGGCCGGGGTGGCACCGCTCGCTGCGGTGGCGCCGCCCTTGGTGGCACCGCCTGTTCCTCGGCGTGGCCCTGGCAGTGGCCACCTTGGCCGCTGCCCCATCCGCGGCGGCAGCCGAACCAGCCGCAGCCGGCGCCCCGGGACCACCGGCGAGTTCGCCGGCCGGCCCGCCAGCTGGCTCGGTGCCGGCCTCCCGGGGCGCGCAGTGGGGGTGGCCGTTGGCGGGGCGGCCGGCGGTGACGCGCGCGTTCGACCCACCGGCGGACCCGTACGGGCCGGGGCATCGCGGGGTCGATCTGGCCGGCCCGCCCGGGGGTGCGGTGCTGGCGGCCGGCGCCGGGGTCGTCGTGTATGCCGGCGTGCTGGCCGGCCGGGGCGTGGTGTCGATCGACCATCCCGGCGGCCTGCGCACCACCTACGAGCCGCTCACGGTCACCGTGCGCGCCGGCACCGCCGTGGCCCGTGGCACCGTGCTCGGTCGGCTCGCCGCCGGACACCCCGGCTGTCCGGCCGCGGCCTGCCTGCACTGGGGCCTGCGCCGCGGCGCCACCTACCTCGACCCGCTCGCGCTGCTCCGCCCGCGCGCGGTCCGCCTGCTCCCGCTCACCGGCCCGCTCGGCTCAGGCGCGCGGATGCGCCTGCCGGAAGGCGGCCCGCAGCCGCTCGACCGAGACGTGCGTGTAGATCTGCGTGGTCGACAGGCTGGCGTGGCCGAGAATTTCCTGCACCGCGCGCAGGTCGGCGCCGCCCTCCAGCAGGTGGGTGGCCGCCGAGTGGCGCAGCCCGTGGGGGCCGAGGTCGGGCGCGTCGGGCAGCCCGGCCAGCTGGTCGTGCACGATCCGGCGGACCGTCCGCGGATCGATCCGCCGCCCTTTGACGCCGAGCAGCAACGCCGGCCCGCTGCCGGCCCGGGCCAGCGCGGGCCGCCCCTGCCGCAGCCAGGCGTCCAGCGCCCGCTCGGCCGGCGCGCCGAACGGCACCGACCGCTCCTTGTCTCCCTTGCCGATCACCCGTACCACCCGCCGGTGCCGGTCGACGTCGTCGACGTCCAGCCCGACCAGCTCGCCGACCCGGATGCCGGTCGCGTAGAGCAGCTCGAGCGCCAGCCGGTCACGCAGCCCGATCGGCCCGTCGTCCGGGTCGGGCCGCTCGACCAGTGCCACCGCCTGGTCCTGGCGCAGCACCGGCGGCAGCGTCCGGTGCGGTCGGGGGCTTGCCAGCTGGGCGCCAGGGTCGGCGGCGAGCAGGCCGGTGCGGTGCGCCCACGCGGTGAACGTGCGGGCGGCCGCGGCCCGGCGGGCCAGCGTGGTGCGGGCCGCGCCGGTGCTGCGCAGCCGGGCCAGCCAGCTGCGCAGCACCTGGACGTCGAGCCGGTCGAGGTCCTGTCCGCCCATCCGCGCCGCATGGTCGAGCAGGCCGACCACGTCGGCGCGGTAGGCGCGGACCGAGTGCGCAGACAGGTTGCGCTCCAGCGCGAGATGCCGCTCGAACGTCTCGACCGCGGCCCGATACGCCTTCGGCAGGCCAGCCACCCGGACCGAGGTCGACGTCCGTGGGGGCGATACACCCTTCTGCACACGAGAGTGTGCACTGGTGGTCGGGTCATCGGTGGTCCGCGCGGGTCGGGAGTTCGCTGCGGCGGCCACGGGCCGACGGTGCCCCGGCGGCGGGTCGGGGTCAAGATCATTCGGTGGAGCCGTCCGGAGATCACTGGCAGGGTCGGCCCGTGACCATCGACTACCGCACGAGCGAGCCGGTCGACGGGGCCGCGCTCAACCAGCTGATGGAGGACGCGTGGCCGGACCACGCGCTGATGGACCCGGAGGTGCTGCGCCGCTGTTCGGCCGGCTGGGTCTGCGCCTACGACGGCGGCAAGCTCGTCGGCTTCGTCAACGTCGCCTGGGACGGCGCCACCCACTTCTTCCTGCTCGACACGACTGTGGCGCCGTCCCACCGGCGCCGCGGCATCGGCGCCGCCCTCGTCGCCGCCGCGGTCGAGCTGTCCAAGCAGCGCGGCGGCGACTGGCTGCACGTCGACTACGAGGAGGAGCTGACCTCGTTCTACGAAGGCTGCGGCTTCCGCCCGACCCCGGCCGGTCTCTACCAGCTTTACGACGACTAGCGCGTTCTCCACCTGGCGGTGGATTCCGGCCGGCGTCCAATCGGCGCCCGGCGGCGTCGGCGGCGTCGGCGTCGGCGGCGTCCGGCAAGGCGGCGGGTCGGCCGATACCCAGGTTCTATCGGTGACCCGGGCAAAGCCAGGATCGGTCGACAGTGTGACGCCGCCGGCGCCAGGCAATGGAAGGCACGGCCTAGCGTCGGGATCGGTCGACGGTGGGACGCCGCCGGCGCCAGGCAATGGAAGGCACAGCCTAGCGTCGGGATCGGTCGACGGTGTGACGCCGCCGGCGCCAGGCAATGGAAGGCACGGCCTAGCGTCGGGATCGGTCGACGGTGTGACGCCGCCGGCGCCAGGCAATGGAAGGCACGGCCTAGCGTCGGGATCGGGCCCGGGCGGTCGGGCCGAGTTGCCAGCCGGTGGGGGTTGCTTCGACGAAGCCCTCGAGTTCCAGGGCTGGCAGGCAGCGCAGGACCTCGAGCGGCGGGACACCGCAGGCCAGCGCGATCCGGTCCGGAGCGGCCACGCCGACCGAGGGCAGGCCGTCGAGGACCTGCCGGGCCAGCGGGGCGAGCCGGTCGCGCGGGTCGGCCGGCGCCTGCGGCCGGTCGGCGAGGTCGGTGCCCAGCGTGCCGACCTCCTCGACCACCTCCGCGGCCCGGGTGACCAGCACGACCTCCGGCTCGACGCGCAGCAGCAGGTGCACACCGGCGGACGCGTGCGAGGTCACCGGCCCCGGAACCGCCATCACCGCCCGGCCCATCCGCAGCCCCTGCCGCGCCGTGGCCAGCGCGCCGCTGCGCAGGCCCGCCTCGACCACGACCGTGCCCGCGGTCAGCCCGGCCACCAGCCGGTTGCGGACCAGGAACCGATGCCGCTGCGGGGTCGCGTCCGGCGGGAACTCGCTCACGACCAGCCCGTCCCGGCCGATCCGGGCGAACAGCGACTCGTGCGACCGCGGATAGGGCCGGCACAGGCCGCCGGCCACGATCGCGATCGTCAGGCCACCGCCGGCCAGCGCGCCCCGATGTGCGGCCGCGTCGATGCCGACCGCGCCGCCGGACACCACCGCCCAGCCGGCCCCGGCCAGCCCGTCGGCGAGGCGGCCCGCGACGGCGGTCCCGTACGGGGTGGCGGCGCGGGATCCGACCACCGCGACAGCCCGGGCGAACGCCTCGTCCAGCCGCGGCTCGCCGAGCACCCACAGCGCCAGCGGTGGGGTCAGCTCGACCCCGTCCTCACCCCGGGCCGACCCGTGCTCCCGGTCGTAGGCGACCTGCATCGCCCGCAGCGCCTGGTCCGGCCACTCCCGGTCCTCCGGAGTGACCAGCCGGGCGCCGATCCGGTGCGCCTCGGCCAGGTCCTCAGCGGCCCGGTCCTGCCGCCGGCGCGCCTCGGCCAGCGCGGTCGCCCGCCCGCCGGCGACGCCGGCCCGCAGCGCCCGAGCCGCCTCCACCGGGCCCACCTCGCTGACGAGGTCGAACACGGCGCCCCGCCCGGGCTCCACCGCCCTGGTCAGCCACGCCCGCGCCAGCCGCACCTCGCCGGGCCCCGGCCGCCGCCCGCTCACCGGGTGCTCCAGTGCGATCGCAGGGCGACAGCCTCCTCGACGTCGGTCGCGGTCGGCCGGGTCTGCCCGGCCAGGTCGCTCACCGACCAGCGCGACCCGCAGCACCCGGTCGTAGCCGCGGGCGCTCAGCTCGCCACGGTCGAGCCGCACGTCTGCCGCCGCCGTCACCGTCGCCGGCAGCCGCCACCGGCTGCGCAGCGCCGGCCCCGGCACGTCCGCGTTGATCCGCCAGCCGGTGCCGCGCAGCCGCTCGGCGGCCACCGCCCGCGCCGCCGCCACCCGGCACGCCACCGCCGCCGACGGCTCGGCCGTGTCGAGTCCGGCCAGCAGCTCGCCGGGCACCACCGGATGCAGCTGCACCTGCAGGTCCATCCGGTCGAGCAGCGGCCCGGAGATCCGGCCGAAGTAGCGGCGCCGGGCGGTCGCGGTGCACCGGCACTCCGCCTCGCCGGCCGGCGCCGCGCACGGGCAGGGGTTGGCCGCGAGCACCAGCTGGAACCGGGCCGGGTAGCGCGCGACCCCGCCGGACCGGGCGATCGCCACCTCGCCGCTCTCCAGCGGCTGCCGCAGCGCGTCCAGCACCCCGGCCTCGAACTCCGGCGCCTCGTCCAGGAACAGCACTCCGCGGTGCGCCAGCGACGCCGCGCCCGGCCGGGCCATGCCGGGAGCCGCCGCCGACGAGCGCGGCGGCCGAGGCGGAGTGGTGCGGCGCCTGGTAGGGCGGCCGCCGCACCAGCGGCGCGTCCGGCGGCCAGCAGCGCCGGCGACCGAGTGCACCGCGGTGACCTCCAGCGCGTCCTCATCGTCGAGCGGCGGGCAGCACGCCGGGCAGACGCTCGGCCAGCATCGTCTTGCCCGCGCCGGGCGGCCCGGGAACAGCAGGTGGTGCCCGCCCGCCGCCGCGAGCTCCACGCCGCGCCGGCCGCGCGCCTGACCGACCACGTCGCGCAGGTCGGGCCGTTCGGCGGTCGCGCGGCCGGGCGACGGCCGGGCGCGGCCGGCCGGTCGGACTCCCGCGCAGGAACGCCAGCAGGTCGGCCAGCTGCGCCACCGCCGCGACGTCGCGCCGGGCACCAGCGCCGCTTCGGCCAGCGTTGGCCGCCGGCACCAGGACCCGGCGGATGCCGGCCCGGCGCCGCGATCACCGCCGGCAGCACGCCGCGGACCGGGCGGAGCCGGCCGTCGAGGCCGAGTTCGCCGAGCAGCACCACATCCCAGCCGCTCGGCCGGCACCGCACCGGCCGCCGCGAGCACGCCGACCGCGAGCGCCAGGTCGAACATCGACCCGCGCTTGGGCAGCGAGGCCGGCAGCAGGTTGACCGTGATCCGCCGGTTCGGCCAGCGACTCCGGAGTTGACGTCGCGGCCCGGATCCGGTCCCGGGCCTCGTGCAGCGCCGCGTCCGGCAGGCCGAACAGCGTCAGCCCGGCAGCCCGTCCGCGAGGTCGGCCTCGACCTCGACCAGCTGACCCTCGACCCCGAGCACCGCGACCGACGTCGTGCGGGCCAGCGTCATCAGAACGCGTCCCGAGGTGCCGCGACGAGTGGCCGGCCTCCGGCCGCCGGACGCACGGTGACCACGTCGAAGCGCAGGTCGCGCCAGCCGATGCCGTGCGCGGCCAGCCAGCGCAGGCCGAGCCGGCGGATCCGGGCCGACTTCGCGCGCGGTCACCGCCTCGGCCGGGTCGCCGAAGCCGGGCCGGAGCGGGTCTTCACCTCGCAGAAGACCAGCGTGTCGCCGTCCGCGGCGACGATGTCGAGCTCGCCCTCGGCGCACCGCCAGTTGCGGTCGATGATCCGCAGCCCGGCGCCGGCCAGGTGCCGGGCCGCCACGTCCTCGCCGAAGCGGCCGATCGCACCCTTGACCCGTCCCATCCGTCCTCCCCTCGTCGGGGACGAGCGTGGTCGAGGTCGATGCAGTGAACCAGACCGAACGGCCGACCTGTGGACGCCGTTCGAATCACCGTTGCCGACAGCGCACGACAGGTGGCGGGGTCGTCGGGCTCTCGGGGTACGCACGCCCTCCACCGGCTCGGCGGTCTCGGAGGTGCGGTCGACGAGCGCACCGGCGGGGCCGTTCCCTCGGGCACGTCGGCCGGGGCGGCGGGGATGTCGGCCGGTCCGGGTCGGGTCGGGTTCCTGGCGGGTCATGCCGGCAATCCCTACCCGGCTCAGGCCTCGGGCACCTCGAGGTCGGGCTTCTCCAACTCCTCGACGTTGACGTCCTTGAACGTCACCACCCGCACGTTCTTGACGAACCGGGCCGGCCGGTACATGTCCCAGACCCAGGCGTCGCTCATCCGCAGCTCGAAGTAGACCTCGCCGTCGGCGTTGCGCACCTGCAGGTCGACGGCGTTCGCGAGGTAGAACCGGCGCTCGGTCTCGACGACATAGGCGAACTGCCGCACGATGTCCCGGTACTCCCGGTACAGCTGCAGCTCCATGTCGGTCTCGTACTTCTCGAGATCCTCCGCGCTCATCGCCCGCTCCTCGACCGGAGCCGACCTCGTCCCTCGGTCAGCTCAGCTCTCGTCTCTCCCGCTCCCGCTGCGAGCCCTCGCGCTCGCTCACACCACGCTCCTCGACCGGAGCCGACCTCGTCCCCCGGTCAGCTCATCCCCCGTCTCTCCCCCCCCCCCCTCCACCCCCCCCCCCCCCCCCCCCCCCCCCCCCCACCCGAACCGCCTCCTCGTCCCTCGGTCGACTCAGCTCCCACTCCCCGCTCATGCTGCAAACCCTGCGGGGCCCCCCCCCCCTCCCCTTGCTCACGCTCCCTCCTCAGCCAGGACGCGCAGCACGTCCTCGTCATCATCTCGCGCACGCGACCAGCACCGTCCGGCCCCCGACGCGGCGCACGTTGACGTAGGAGAACCGGTGTCGGCGCACGGACCGTGCCGGGCCAGGGCCGCGGCGTGCACCGGAGTCACGTATCCCTTGTGGCTGGCGAACTCGTATTCCGGCCACCGCTCGTGCATCTCGACCATGATCCGGTCCCTGGTCACCTTGGCCAGCACCGACGCCGCGGCGATGCAGGCCACGGTCGCGTCGCCCTTCGGCACCGCCAGCGCCGGCACCGTCAGCCCGCGGACCGGGAAGCCGTCGGTCAGCGCGTAGGCCGGGCCGGGGTCGAGCCGGGCAACCGCCCGGCGCATCCCCTCGATGTTCATCACGTGCAGCCCGTGCCGGTCGACGTCGGCTGCCGGGATGACCACCACGGACCAGGCCAGCGCCGCGCCGGACCACCTCCGCGTAGACCTCCTCGCGGACGGCGGCGGTCAGCAGCTTGGAGTCGTTGAGTCCCGGCACCTGGCCGCGCTTGCCGTCGGGCAGGATGCAGGCGGCCACCACCAGCGGTCCGGCGCAGGCTCCGCGGCCGGCCTCGTCCGCACCGGCGACCAGGCCGAACCCGCGCCGGCGCAGCGCGCCCTCGCACGCCCAGAGCCCGGCGTCCCGGCGCACCAGGGCACGCGGCGGTCTCAACGGGTCTGTCATGGCACACAGGAGCGTACTCAGCGGGCGCGGCGCCGTCGTCGTCTCGTCGTCGTCAACCCGATCCCGAGCACCAGCACGACCGGGATCGCGATGAGCAACGGCAGCGTGTACGGCGCGCGCTGGCCGTCGCCGCCGAAGTCGGACGGCGTGCCCAGGGTGGCCCACCGGTCGACCGGCCAAATGATCACGAACGCCTTGCCGATCACGTTGTCCACCGGGATCGTGCCCTTGTCGGCGTCGTTGACTGGTACCGCGAGTCGGCCGAATCGTCGCGGTGGTCGCCCATCACCCACAGCTGCCGGCCGGCACCGTCACCGGGCCGAACGGCTGCTCGTCGAACTTCGGGTCGGGGCGAGTAAATGTACGGCTCGTCCAGCGAGCGGCCGTCCACCGTGACCGGCCCTGCTCGTCGCAGCACTTCACGGTCTGCCCGCCGACCGCGATGACCCGCTTGACGAAGTCCTTCTCGTCCGGTGGCGCGATCCCGAACGGCGGCCACCGCTGCAGCCCCTCGCCACCGGGTGGTCGGCGCTGAAGCGATCTCCGGCGTCCAGACTCCGGCCCTTGAAGACCACGACGTCGCCCTGTCGCGGGTCGTGGAACCGTAAACGATCTTGTTGACCAGCACCCGGTCGCCGGGCAGCCGGGGCAGCCGTGCAGGGTCTGCTCCATCGAACCGGACGGGATGAAGAACACCTTCGCCACAAACGTGTTGATCAGCAACGTGAGGACGAACGCGATGACGATCAGGATCGGCAGTTCGCGCCAGAACGGCCGCTGCTTCTGCGGTTCGTCGGGCTTTCCGCTGCGGGACGGCCGGGCTGGATCCGCGGGCTGCGCGGGGCTTCCCACCGAGTCTCGTCAGACACCCGGCAACCCTACGAGATGCAGATGTGTGCCGGGCGTCAGCGCGCCCCGGGTCGCGCTTCTCCTTGATCTTGGCGGCCTTGCCGCGCAGGTCGCGCAGGTAGTAGAGCTTGGCGCGGCGAACGTCGCCGCGGGTCGCGACCTCGATCTTGTCGATGATCGGGGTGTGGACCGGGAAGGTGCGCTCGACGCCGACGCCGAAGCTGACCTTGCGGACGGTGAAGGTCCGCGGACCCCGATGCCCTGGCGGCGGATCACGATGCCCTGGAAGACCTGGATCGCGCGCGCGCCCTCGACGACCTTCACGTGGACCTTGAGCGTGTCGCCGGGGCGGAAGTCCGGGATGTCGGCGCGAGCGACCCGGCGTCGAGCGCGTCGATGGTGTTCATGTCGATTGCTTCCTTCGTACCACAGGGCACCGCGGAGTGCGGCGCCGGCTGCTACTCGGTCACGGCCGTCGGGCAGCGAGTCGGCCCGCGCCAACCCGCCAGTCTGCCACACCGCCCGCGGATTGAGAAACCCGCGGTCAGTCCAGCGCGGCGCGGTCCCGTCCAGCAGGTCGGCGGCGGCGAGCAGGTCTGGGCGGCGGACGGCGGTTCGCCGCAGCGACTGGTCGCGCCGCCAGCGCGCGACCGCGCCGTGGTCGCCGGACAGCAGCACGTCAGGGACGTCAGGCCGCGCCAGGCGGCGGCTTCGTGTAGACCGGGTACTCCAGCAGCCCGCCGGCGTGCGATTCCTCGGTAAGCGAGTCGGGGTTGCCGAGGAAGCCGGGGAGCAGCCGGGTGATCGCCTCGATCATCGCCATCACGGCGACCTCGCCGCCGTTGAGCATGTAATCGCCGAGCACATCTCCTCGACCGGCATCCGCGCCGAAGTGGTCGACCACCCGCTGGTCGATCCCCTCGTACCGGCCGCAGCGAACAGCAGCCACGGCGCGGCCGCGAGCTCCTCCGCGATCTGCTGGGTGAACGGCGCCGGCCGGGGACGGGACGACCAGGCGTCGGCCGTCGCCGCGGGCACCAGGTCGTCCAGCGCCTGTCCCCATGGCTCGGGCCGCATCACCATGCCGGCGCCGCCGCCGTACGGGGTGTCGTCGACGGTGCGGTGCCGGTCGGAGTCCAGTCGCGTAGGTCGTGGACGTTGATGTCGAGCAGCCCGCGTCGCGCGCCTTGCCCAGCAGCGACAGCGCAGCGGCGCGAGGTAGTCGGGGAAGATCGTGACGACGTCGACCCTCACAGGTCGAACAGGCCCTCCGGCGGGTCGAGCACGATCCGGCCGCCCGGCAGATCGACCCCGGGACCAGCTCGCGGACGAACGGCACCAGGTCCTCGCGGCCGTCGGGTCCCGAACCACCAGCAGGTCCGAGGCCGGTATGTGCACGACTCGGCGACCTCACCCAGCGCCGCGCCGGCCGGGTCGACGGCGGCCAGCCCGACCAGCTGATGGTCGTACACTCGTCGGCGTCCTCGATGTCCGGCAGCTCGGCCGAGTCGACCAGCAGCACGGTGCCGCGCAGCGCCTCGGCCGCGTTCCGGCCTCGACCCCGTCGAACCGCGAGCACCAGCACCGCCCGACGCGGGTGCACCGCCGGCGACGGTGAGCGGGCCCCGCTCCGCCGGTTCGGTACGCAGCGACGACCCGGGGGCGAAACGCGCGTCCGGGTCGTCGGTGCGTACATCGACGGTCACCTCGCCCCGGACGCCGTGCGGCTTGCCGATCCGTCCGACGACGAGATCCATGGGTGGGTCAGTCGGTGTCGACCACGTCGACACGGACGCCCCGGCCGCCGATGCCGGCGACCACCTGGCGCAGTGCCTTGGCGGTACGGCCGCCGCGGCCGATCACCTTGCCCAGGTCATCCGGGTTGACCCGGACCTCCAGCCGCTTGCCACGGCGGGAGTTGACCAGGTCGACCCGTACGTCGTCCGGGTGTCGACGATGCCCCGGACCAGGTGTCGAGGGCGGCCTCGAGCACTCAGGCCTCGGTGTCGGGCCGGCGCCTCGACCGGGCTTCCCCTCGGTCTTCTCGGCCTCGGTCTTCTCAGCCTTGGGCTTGTCGGCCTTCGCCTCAGCCTTGCCGGCCTCAGCCTTGCCGGCAGCCTTGCCCGAATCGGCCTGGGCCTCGGTCTTCTTGGCCGGCTTCTCTTCTCGGCCTTGGCCTCCGGCTCGGCGTCGGCCAGTCTCGGCGGCGGCCTTCGCGGCGCCCGCTTGCGCGGCGTGGTGGCCTCGCCGCCACCGCCCGAGCCGCCGCGCTTCATCGACTCGCGGGCGGCCTCCTCGAACGCGGCCCGCCGGTCCGGCCGCGGCGCGGCGACCTTCAGCGGCTCCGGGGCGGGCTCGCCCTTGAACTTCTGCCAGTCGCCGGTGACCCGCAGGATCGCCGCGACCGGCTCGGTCGGCTGCGCGCCGACGCCCAGCCAGTATTGCACCCGCTCGGAGTCGACCTTGATGGTCGACGGCTCGTCCTTCGGGTGGTACTCGCCCACCTCCTCGATCGACCGGCCGTCCCGCTTGGTGCGGGCGTCGGCGACGACGATGCGGTAGTGCGGGTCGCGGATCTTGCCGATCCGCATGAGCTTGATCTTCGTGGCCACGGGTGTGGGAACTCCAGCTGCTCGGACGGACGGGCGATCGGCGCCGCGAGTGGGGTGTCGCGGGACGCTCGCCTCAGGGGCGCACACCCGCCGGGTTGAGAGGGACCCGACGAGCCGTGCGCGCTCAGTCGCCCATCATGCCAGATCACCAAGCCCCCCGTTCGCCGCCGGGGTCATCCCCACCAGCCACCGGTCAGCCCCGGCCCTGCCGGCATCCCCGCCCCACCGTCATCCCCCGCCCCGCCGTCATCGGCGACCGCGCAGGTCATCCGGAGCCATCAGTCGTCCGGAGCCACGAGTCGCCCGGGACCGACAGGTCCGTGAAGGCGATGGGGCCCTCCGCCATCGGCGGGGCTCGCTGGACGAGGTCGGTCGACAACCCACCAGTGCACCCGAGCCACCGCCCGGGGGTGACGGGGGCCGGGCCCGACGGTCAGTAGGCGCGGGCGCAGTAGGCCAGGACGTCGGGCTCGTCGCCGGTCTCCGGCAGCGAGCCGTCGGCGCGGACCAGGCAGCGCACGGTCACCGACCGCTCGGCCAGCCTGGCCTCGCCCTCGTTGCCGAGCCCGACCAGGGCAGCCGGGCCCAGCCGGTCGCCGCGGCCTCGACCGCGTCGTCGACCGTCTTCACGTCCACGATCCGCGCGTCCCGGGCCCGCTCGGCCTCCGCGTACAGCGCGGCCTGGTCCTCGACCAGCCGGCCCGCACGGCGTCGAGCACGCCGGCCAGCGGCGTCGGCGTCTTGCCGCCGCCGAGCCGGCGGACCAGCGTGACCCGGTCCTCGGCCAGGTCGCGCGGGCCGACCTCGACCCGCAGCGGGACGCCCTTGAGCTCGCAGTCGACGGCCCGCCGGCCGAACGGGACGTCGGCCCGGTCGTCCAGCTCGACCCGGATCCCCTCCGAGCTGAGCTCGTCGCTCAGCCGCGGCCGCCGCCTCCGTCGCCTCGGCCTTGACCACGATCACCGCGACCTGGGTCGGCGCGAGCCGCGGCGGCACCCGCAGGCCCTCGTCGTCGCCGTGCGCCATGATCAGGCCGCCGACCATCCGGGTGGAGCTGCCCCACGAGGTCTGCCAGGCGAACTCCCGCTCGCCGCTCGGGGCGAGGAAGTTGATGTCGAACGCGCGGGCGAAGTTCTGCCCGAGCTCGTGCGAGGTGCCCATCTGCAGGGCCTTGCCGTCGCCGGTCATCAGCTCGCAGGTCATGGTGTTGGTCGCGCCGGCGAACCGTTCCCGGGCGGTCTTGCGGCCGACGACGACCGGGATAGCCAGCACGTTGACCATGAAGTCCTCGTACGACGTCGTGCAGGATCCGCCGGCGTAGTCGCGGGCCTCCACGCTCGGTCGCGTGCGCGGTGTGACCCTCCTGCCAGAGGAACTCGGTGGTGCGCAGGAACAGCCGTGGCCGCAACTCCCAGCGGACCACGTTGGCCCATGGTTGATCAGCAGCGGCAAGTCCCGGTAGCTCTGCACCCACTTCGCAATGACTCGCCGATGATGGTCTCGCAGGTCGGCCGGACAACGACCGGCTCCTCCAGCTCCTTGCCGCCGGCGTGGGTGACCACGGCCAGCTCCGGGCTGAAGCCCTCGACGTGCTCGGCCTCGCGCTGGAGGTAGGACTCCGGGATGAACAGCGGGAAGTAGGCGTTCCGGGCGCCGGCCGCCTTGATCCGGTCGTCCACCTCGGACTGCATGCGCTCCCACAGCGCGTAGCCGTACGGTCGGATGACCATGGTGCCGCGGACCGGGCCGTTGTCGGCCAGCTCGGCCTTGGCAAGAACATCCTGATACCAGCGGGGGAAGTCCTCCGCCTGCGGGGTGAGCACTCGCGCCATGCCGCAGAGGGTACGGGCCGTGCGACCGCCACCCCCCACCGCGGTCTTACCGCTCGCTGATCACCGCACCACCGTGCCGCGCAGGACGATCCGCTCGGGCCTGGCCAGCACGGAGAGGTCGGTGCGGGGGTCGGTCGGGTAGACGACGAAGTCGGCGGGGGCGCCTTCGGCCAGGCCGGGTAGGCCGAGGTAGGAACGGGCGGACCAGGAGCCGGCGGCGAGCGCGGCCTCGGCCGGGATCCCGGCCGCGTGCATCGCCAGGATCTCCTGGACGACCAGACCGTGCGGCAGCACGCCGCCGGCGTCGGTGCCGGCGAGCAACCCCATCCCGGCCTCGTACGCGTCCCGGATGCGCTGGCGAGCGGTGCGGTGCAGGGCGCGCATGTGGTCGCCGTAGCCGGGGAACTTGTCCGGCCCGCTCGGCGATGTCCGGGAACGTCTCGATGTTGATCAGCGTCGGCGTGACGCGGATTCCGCGCCGGGCCGCCTCGTCGACCACGCCGCCGGTCAGGCCGGTGCCGTGCTCGAGCGTGTCCACGCCGGCGGCGACCAGCCCGGGCAGCGCCTCCTCGCCGAATACGTGCGTCGCGACCCGGGCCCCGAGCTCGTGCGCGCGAGCGACGGCGGCGGCCAGCACGTCGTCCGGCCACAGCGGGGCCAGATCACCCACGTCGCGGTCGATCCAGTCACCGACGATCTTGACCCAGCCGTCGCCGAGGCGGGCCTGCTCCTCGACGGCGGCGACCAGGCCGTCCGGCTCGACCTCGACGCCGACGTCGCGCAGGTAACGCTTGGGCCGGGCCACGTGCCGGCCGGCGCGGATCAGCCGGGGCAGGTCCGCGCGCCGCTGCACGAACCGGTTGTCCACCGGGGAGCCGGCGTCCCGGATGAGCAGCGCGCCGGCGTCCCGGTCGGCGGTCGCCTGCTCGACCATCTCGGCCTCGCCGGCCACGCCGTCGGTCTTCATGCCGATGTGGCAGTGGCAGTCGACCAGGCCGGGCACGATCCAGCCCGCCGGCCACCGTCTGCGCGCCGCCACCGGCTCGTACGTCAGCCGGCCGTCGACGACCCACAGGTCCCGTTGCTCGCCGTCGGGCAGCACGGTTCCCCGGACGTGCAAGCCCATGGGCGGCACTCTAGGGCGTGCCGGCCGGCCGGCTCCCCGGTGCGTCCCGGTGCGGTCAGAACCTGCCCGGGAACTGCCGGAAGATGCCCGAGCTCGCAGGTCGGCCAGTCCGGATGCTGGTGGATCGAGTCGGGCGGTGACGCTCCCCGGATCGGGGCCGAGCTCGGCAACGGCCTCGGCCAGGGTCTGGTCAAGGTGGTCTTCATCGCGGCCCGCATCGTCGCCTGCGGCCAGAACCGCGGGTTGGCGACCGTTTGCGTCAAGAGCCGTTTCCTTTAGAAGGGCCAGGCGCCGGCCACACCGACCGCGCGGGTGCCGGCGGCGACGCCGGCGGCGCAGCGCGGCTCGGCCGGCGGTGCGCCGCCGACCCAGGCCGCCAGCAGCCCGGCGTCGAACGCGTCGCCGGCGCCGGTCGTGTCCACCACCTCATCGGCCGGGCCGGCACCTCGACCTGCCGGCGCGGTCCAGCCAGGCGCGCCGCGCGGCCCGTCGGTGACCGCGACCGCCCCGACCGCGGCCAGCGCCGCGTCGGCCCCGCCGAGCGCGGCCAGCTCGCCCGCGCTCGGCAGCAGCAGGTCGACGCCGCGGACCTGGTCGAGGAACCCGGCCGGGTCGGCAGCAGCGCCGCCGCCTGCGGGTCCACCGACGTGGTCAGCCCGGCCGCGCGGGCGGCGGCGAGCGCGGCCAGGCCGGCGGCCCGGGACGAGCGCGTCCAGCAGCACGTAGCCCGGACAGGTGCAGGTGCCGGGCGCCGGCCAGCGCGGCCGGGTCGACGTCCGCGGGCGCGAGCCGGCCGGCGGCGCCGCGGTCGGCCAGCATCGTCCGCTGCCCGGTGCCGTCGACGAGCACGACCACCGTGCGGTCGGCGCGCCGGGTCGGCGCCGAGCGCGGCCCGTACGCCGGCCGCGGCGAGCGCGTCCCGGACCTGCCCGGCCGCGCGGTCGGTGCCGACCCGGGACAGCAGCACCGGGCTCCGCCCGAGCGCGGCCAGCCAGGCGGCGGTGTTGGCGCCGGCGCCGCCCGGGCGGATGCCGATCGAGGCCCGGGCGTCGCCGCCGGGAGCGGGCAGCGCGGCCGCGGTGGCCAGCACGTCGAGGCCGGCGTCGCCGACCACGACGATGCGCGGACCGGTCACGCCGGGACCGGCCGCGAGCGCGACCGCGACCTCGGCGGCCAGAGCGCCGCGTTCGCGACGACCAGCTCCTCGTTGGTGTCGATGCTCACGCCGCCGCTCGCGGCGTGGAAGTGCTCGAGCAGCGCCGGGGTCACGTCGTGCCCGGTGATCCCGCGCTCGGCGAGCAGGGCGAGGCCGCCGGCGAGCAGCTCGTCGTGCAGCGCGCGCGGCATCTCCGCCTCCGGCGGGACCGGGTTGGCCAGCACGATGCCGGCGTCGCCGGGTACCGAGCCGAAGTGGGCCGGGCGACCGCGGCCGCCTCGGCCGGGGTCCGCACCGTCCACGGCGCCGGGTACGCCGACTCGCGCAGGTAGAAGGCCGGGAACGTCGCGGTCCGGTAGCCGAGGACGGGGATCGACCTGGTCTCCAGCACCTCCAGGGTGGCGCCGATGTCGAGGATCGACTTCACGCCGGAGCAGACCACCACGATCGGGGTCTCGGCGAGCACGTCGAGGTCCGCCGACACGTCGAAGGTGTCCGGCGGCGCCGCGGTGGACTCCGCCGAGGCCTCCGGTGGCGAACACGCGGATGCCGCCGGCCGCCGCGATCGCCGCCGTCGCCGCGACCGTGGTCGCGCCGTCGCGTCCCAGCGCGTACGCCGGGGCGAGGTCGCGCCGGGACAGCTTGACCAGCTCGGTACCGCAGACGCGGTCGAGCTCGTCGCCGGTCAGGCCGATGTGCGGCTCGCCGTCGAGGACCGCGATCGTCGCCGGTACGGCACCGGCGGCCCGGACGGTCTTCTCCAGCCGGGTCGCCACCTTGCGGTTGCGGCCGGGCGGGAGGCCGTGGGCGAGGATCGTGCTCTCCAGCGCGACGATCGCGCCGGCCACCGCCTGCGCTTCTCGTACTTCGTCGCTGATCCGCACGGCGCACCTCTCTCGTCGGGTGCCACGTTATGGCGCCGCTGCCCCGCCGCTTCTCGTCAGAGGGTGCTCCGGCGGTTCTCGCGGGTCGGGCCCGGGCCGACGCGATCAGAGGGGGCGGTCGATGTCGGTGTGGGCGGTGCCGATGCGGCCGCGGACGTCGAGTGGCGGGCGCTCGTGCGCGTCCAGCGTGCGCCAGTGGTCGAGGCGGAGACCGGTCACCGACTCCAGCAGCGCGATGTCGTCGAGGAAGGACGGGAGCAGGGCCGTGCGCTCGGCCGGGGTCAGCGGCGCGCGCTGGCGCTGCTCCCGCTGCAGACGGCGCCGCACCGCGGGAACGGCACGGTCGCCGGTCCGCCCGGGCAGCCGGTCGAGCAACGGCGACACCCGGCCGAGCAGCCGGTCGGTGCGGGATCCGGCCGCGGCGGCGGTCACGTTCTCGACCGGGACCGCGCGGACGAGGCCGGTGGCGACGCCGAGGAAGGCGCAGATGCGGTCGAGGGTGGCGACCGGGTCGCGGCGCAGGTCCCGGTAGAGCACGACGAGCACCTGCTCGGCCGGGAAGACCGAGAACAGGTGCGCCAGCTGCGCCCCGTACCGGCCGAGGTCGACGTACCGCCAGAACGGCCCCCAGCCGCGGGCGATCCGGGACTCCTCGAGCTCGCAGGCGCGCAGGAAGTCCGCCTCCGGCTCCAGCCCGGACGAGCGCAGGTGGGTCCAGTTCGAGTGGGCCCGGTCGACCGGGTCGCGGATCACGGCGACGAGCCGGGCCGCCGGCACGGTCGCCGCGATCCGCTCGTGCGCGGCCGGGTCGCGCAGGTAGAGCGTGGTCGACTCGCCCGCGAGCGTGCCGGGTGGGCGCGCGTCGAACAGCGCCTCGTAGTCCTCCCGGCGCCACACGTAGTCCCGGAAGGTCTGCGCGTCGCCCGGGCCACCGGGTCCGCGCGGCGGCCCGCCGTCGGTGAGGAAGAACTTCGGCTCCTTCACCGGGGAGAGGTGGAGCTGCGGGTGCCGGGCCAGCGCGACGTGCAGGGCGGTCGTGCCGGCCTTGGGCGCGCCGACGAGCAGGAAGTCGGGCAGGGCCACCGTCCACCTCGCTTCGGTATTTCAGACCAAGTTACATGGGAATGTATGGCAGGGTTTGCGCCGTGACGTCGACCCGGAACCGCGCCGCCCTGCCGCTGCCCCGCCTGTCCGCATCCGAGCTGGTCGCCGGCCCGCCCGACGACGGCGCCGGCGCCTGGGCGGGAGCACCGAGCGCGGTGCTGGCCGGCGACACGATCTACCTGGCCTACCGGCTGCGGCGGCCGATCGGCGAGGGTCGCGGCTACCGCAACGTGATCGCCGCGTCCACCGACGGGGTGCGGTTCGAGGAGGTCGCCCGGCTGGAGCGGGACCGGTTCGCGGCCGACTCGCTGGAGCGGCCGGCGCTCGTGCTGACCCCGGACGGCCGCTGGCGCGCGTACGTCAGCTGCGCCACCCCGGCGAGCAAGCACTGGCGGGTCGACCTGGTCGAGGCCGCCACCCCGGCGGGGCTGACCGCGGCGACCCCGGTGACCGTGCTGCCCGGCAGCGAGACCACCGGCGTCAAGGACCCGGTGCTGCTGCACCACGGCGAGCGCTGGCACCTGTGGGCGTCGGTGCACCCGCTGCAGCGCTGGGACGACGCCGACCGGATGACGACCGAGTATGCGACCAGCCCGGACGGCGTGAGCTGGACCTGGCAGGGCACCGCGCTGGCCGGCCGGCCCGGCGAGTGGGACGCGCGCGGCGTCCGGGTCAGCGCGGTGCTGGCCACCGCCGACACGATCGAGGCCTCCTACGACGGCCGGGCCACCGCCGAGCAGAACTGGGAGGAGATGACCGGCCTCGCCACCGGCACCGTCGGTCCGGACGGCCTGGTCGGCCGGCTCGCCGGGACCGCGACCCAGCCGGTGCGCTCGCCGTTCGGCGGCGGCGGGGTCCGCTACCTGTCGGTCGTCCCGCTGCCGGACGGGTCCACCCGGATCTACTACGAGGTCACCCGCCCCGACGGCGCCCACGAACTGCGCACGGAGCTGCACGCGTAGGGCGGGATAATTCGCCCGTGCACCTCTCGGCGAAGTCGGACTACGCGGTCCGGGCTGCGGTCCAGCTCGCCGGCTCGCCGGACCGGCCGGTGAAGGGCGACGCGATCGCGCACGCGCAGGACATCCCGCTCCCGTTCCTCGGCTCGATCCTCCGCGACCTGCGCGAGGCCGGGATCGTGAACAGCCAGCGCGGTGCCGACGGCGGCTACTGGCTGGCCAAGCCGGCCGCCGAGATCACCGTGGCCGACGTGATCAGGGCGATCGACGGCCCGCTCGCCTGGGTGCGCGGGGTGCGCCCGGAGGACCTGGACTATGCC
This sequence comes from uncultured Actinomycetota bacterium, assembly GCA_963728945.1. Taxonomy (GTDB): domain Bacteria; phylum Actinomycetota; class Actinomycetes; order Mycobacteriales; family CADCTP01; genus CADCTP01. Next base: position 1,601,072 of record CAVSMA010000002.1, read on the forward strand.
GGGCCGGCGCGGGCGCTGCAGGACGTCTGGATCGCGGCCAGGGCCAGCCTGCGCGACGTGCTGGAGGCGGTCACGCTCGCCGACGTCGCCGGCGGCCGGCTGCCCGCGTCCGTACGGGCGCTGACCGCCGAGCCGTCGGCCTGGGAGCCGCACTGAGGGCGGGTCCGCCCGGTCGCGGTGGATGCGGCGTCCGGCCCGGCGGCGGAGTCGGCCGACACCGGGGTCGTCCCGGTCGATCCCCGACGACGCGGCCGATCGTCGCGCCCGCCACCGTGAGCCGGCAGAGACGCCCTGCCTAGGGCCGGCGGCCCTTGGGCAGGTTGAGCTTGGACAGGTCCGGCATGGTCATGCCGGGCGGCAGCTGGTCGAGCGCGCCGGGCGGCAACGCGGGCATCCCGCCGCGCACCTTCGGCGGCGTCGGCCCCCGGCCGCCCTTGCCCTTCTTCCCCTTCTTGCGGGACTTCGAGTTGCGCCGCATGCCCGGCAGGCCCATCCCGCCGGCCATCTGCTGCATCATCTTGCGGGCCTCGAAGAACCGGTCGACCAGGCTGTTGACCTCGGACACGGCGACGCCGGAGCCGCGGGCGATCCGGGCCCGGCGGGAGCCGTTGATGATCTTCGGGTCCTGCCGCTCGGCCGGGGTCATGCCGCGGATGATCGCCGCGGTGCGGTCGAGGTCGCGGTCGTCGATGTCGTTGATCTGGTCCTTGAGCTGGCCCATCCCGGGCATCATCCCGAGCAGGTTGGAGATCGGGCCCATCCGCCGGATCGCCTGCATCTGCTCGAGGAAGTCCTCCAGGGTGAAGCTGGTGCCGGAGGCGAGCTTGCCCGCCATCCGCTCGGCCTCGTCCTCGTCGAACGTGCGCTGCGCCTGCTCGATCAGCGTCAGCACGTCGCCCATGCCGAGGATGCGGGAGGCCATCCGCTCGGGGTGGAAGACGTCGAAGTCGGCCAGCTTCTCGCCGGTGGAGGCGAACATGATCGGCTGGCCGGTCACGTGCCGGACCGAGAGCGCCGCGCCGCCGCGGGCGTCGCCGTCGAGCTTGGTCAGCACGACGCCGGAGAAACCGACCCCGTCCTGGAACGCCAGCGCGGTGGTCACCGCGTCCTGGCCGATCATCGCGTCGACCACGAACAGCGTCTCGTCCGGGTCGACCGCGTCCCGGATCGCCGCCGCCTGCGCCATCAGCTCGGCGTCGATGCCCAGCCGGCCGGCGGTGTCGACGACGACGATGTCGTGCTGCGTGCGCCCGGCCTCGACCATCGCCCGGCGGGCGACGTCGACCGGGTCGCCGATGCCGTTGCCCGGCTCCGGCGCGTAGACGTCGACGCCGGCCTGCTTGCCGACCACCTGCAGCTGGGTGACCGCGTTGGGGCGCTGCAGGTCGGCCGCGACCAGCAGGGGCGTGTGGCCCTGGTTGCGCAGCCACAGCCCGAGCTTCCCGGCCAGCGTCGTCTTGCCGGAGCCCTGCAGGCCGGCGAGCAGGATGACGGTCGGCGGCTGCTTGGCGAACCGCAGCCGCCGGGTCTCGCCGCCGAGGACCTTGACGAGCTCCTCGTTGACGATCGAGATGACCTGCTGCGCCGGGTTGAGCGCGCGGGAGACCTCCTCGCCGCGCGCCCGCTCCCTGATCGCTCCCACGAACGCCTTGACCACCGGCAGCGCGACGTCGGCCTCCAGCAGCGCGATGCGGATCTCGCGCGCCGTGGCGTCGATGTCGGCCTCGGAAAGGCGGCCCTTGCCCCGCAGCGTGGTGAAGACCGCGGAGAGCCGGTCGGAGAGCGTGTCGAACACCCGTCCAGCCTAGCCGCCCGGCGGCACTCCCCTACCTGACCAGGGGCTTGCCCATCGGCATGGCCTTGCCGCCGAGATCCTGGCCGAACCCGTCGACCAGGACGTACGCGAAGACCGCGCAGAAGGCGAACGTGGTCACCCCCGCCCAGGTGAACCAGTCGCGGTTGCCGTTCACCACCGCGACGAACGCGAGCAGGAAGGTCAGGTCCACCAGCACGAAGCCGACCGTGAACGCCAGCGGCAGGCGCAGGGTCGCCAGCGTAAGCAGCGTGAATACGCACAGGAACGACAGCAGGTAGGTCGCCTGAACCCGCTGCACGCCGCCCGCCGCGATCGCCCACCAGGTGCTGGTCAGCGCGGTGATCAGCAGCGCGAAGCTGAGCCAGAACGCGGAGAACACCCCGAAGATCGCGGCCACCGTGCTAGCCCCGATCCGGCCCGCCCAGATCGTCGCGACGAGCATGAACAGGCCGGCGGACAGGGCCAGGGTGGCGATCATCCCGCCCGGCAGCCTGGCCGTGTCCAGATAGCCGATGAACCACAGCCCGAGCGTGAGGGCCGAGGGCAGGAAGGTGATCAGGGCAAGCAGGGCCGGGTTGCCCGCCGGCAGGGCCGGCGCGGCAGGGGCCGGGGCGACCGGGGCGGCGGCGCCGTCGGCGCGATGAGCTGGGGTGGGTACATCGGTCTCGACAGTCATGGCTCGCTCCTCGTCGACGCGAACAGACGCTTGATCTGTACGGTCGACCGGAACAGCGTGACGGAGGTCTCAGAACGAGACGCGCCGAGAACCCTGTCCAGGTAGGAGTTGGCGAATCGGCCGTCCGGGTCGAGACGGGCCCGCAACGCGACCGCGTCGGTGAAGCGCGGGTAGCGCGGGGCGAGCTCGGCCGCGGCCAGCGGGTGCAGCTTGCCCCAGTGCGGCCTGGCCTCGGTGCCGGCGACGGACCGCACGATCTCCCCGACCGCGCCGAGGTAGTCCGCCCACGGCTCGCGGACGTAGCGGTGCGCGGCCAGGTAGGCGGTCTCCCGGCCGTACGCGGTGGACAGCCAGCGGTCGTCGCCGGCCGCGACCCGCACCTCGACCGGGAACGAGATCCGCCAGCCGCGCCGGCGGATCGTCGCGTCCAGCTCGCGCAGCACGTCCGGCAGGAGGGCCCGCGGGAGGGCCCACTCGGTCTCGTGGAACCGCACCCGCCGCCGGTGCGCGAACACCTTCCAGGAGCGATCGGTGTAGGTCCGCGACCCGAGCAGCCGGGTCGCCAGCCGGTTCGCCGGCGGGACCAGCGCGGGCACTCGCACGCCGGCCCGGCAGACCGCCCCGAACAGCGCGTTGGCCACCAGCTCGTCGTCCAGCACGGCCTTCCACCGGGGCAGCGCGGCGACCTCGGCCAGCGGCACCCTGGTGTTGCGCTTGAGCTGGCAGTCCTCGGTGTGCGGCCACCAGTAGAACTCGACGTGGTCGGCCTCGGCCGGCAGCGTGTCCCAGCGCTCGAGCAGGTCGCCCAGCTTCGCCGCGGTCTCCTCGGCCCGCAGCGCGAACGCCGGGACGCAGCGCAGGGTCACCGCGGTGATCACCCCGTACGCGCCGAGCCCGACCGCGGCGGCCGCCACCAGGTCGGCGTCGGCCTGGACCACCGAGCCGTCGGCGAGCACCAGCTCGAGGCCGGTCACCTGGGTGGCCAGCCCGCCGTACGCCAGCCCGGTGCCGTGGGTGCCGGTGGAGATCGCGCCGGCCACGGTCTGCACGTCGATGTCGCCGAGGTTCTCCAGCGCCAGCCCGTGCGCGGCGAGCAGCCCGGACAGCGCGTGCAGCCGGGTGCCGGCCCGGACGGTCACGCTGTCGCCGGTGATCGCGACGATCCCGGTGAGCCGGTCGGGCCGCAGCAGCAGGCCGTCGGTGACGGCGGCGCCGGTGAACGAGTGGCCGGCGCCGGCCATCCGCACCCGCAGGCCGTCCCGGCCCGCATCCTTGACCGCGGCGGCGACCTCGTCCGCGGTCGCCGGGGACAGCACGTGCGCCGGCCGGGAGACCTGGTCGCCGGCCCAGTTCCGCCATTCCGTCGCCACGCCCGGACCGTACCCGGCCGGCCGCTGCCACCCTCACGCCGGCGCGGCGGCCGGTCCGAGCGCGGCGACGACCGCGGCGCCGGCGACGGACGAGGCGGCGCAGACCCAGCAGGCGACGTTCCAGCCGGAGACGAGCTCGGCGCCGGTGCCGCCGGCGAGTGCGGCGACGACGGTCACGCCGAGCGCCGCGCCGAGGTAGCGGCTGGTGTTGTTGATGCCGCTGCCGGTGCCGGCCTGGTCCGCCGGGACGCTGGCCACCGCCTCCCGGCCGAGGGTCGCGGTGACCGCGCCGGTGCCGACGCCGGCGACGACCAGGCCGGCCACCAGCCGCCCGGTCGGCGAGCCGGCGCCGAGCCCGGACAGCGCCACGATCCCGGCGCCGACCACGACCAGCCCGACCGCGATCCGGGCCGGGCCGCTCCACCGCTCCGGCAGGACGCGGACGCCCAGCGCGGACAGCGCGGCCGGTCCCGACCAGGCCAGCAGCACCACCGCCGAGAACTGCACACCCTCGCCGTACCCGCGCTGCAGCAGCGTCGGCGTGTACGAGGTGATCGCGATGACGCCGGTGCCGGTGACGAACGCACCGATCGTGGCCGCCGCCAGCCGCGGCCGGCGGAACCCACGCAGGTCGATCATCGGCTCCCGGGCCCGCAGCTGGTGCAGTACGAAGGCGGCCAGCAGCACGGCCGCGCCGGCGAGCAGGGCCAGCACCGGCGGCCTGGCCCAGCCGTGCCTGCCCTCGGTGAGCGCGGTCAGCAGGCAGCCGAGCCCGCCGGCGAGCAGCAGCGCGCCGGCCGGGTCGACCCCGCGGCGGCGGCCGAGGGTCGACTCGCCCAGCAGCGCCGGGGCGACCAGCGCCAGCGCGGCGGCCAGCCCGGCCAGCACCACGTACGTGATCCGCCAGCTGCTGGCCGCCTGCACCAGCGCCATCAGCACCGGGCCGAGCGCGACGCCGGCGCCGAAGGCCGCGCCCCACCAGGCGGTCGCGGCCACCCGGGCCCGACCCGGATAGGCGGCGCCGAGCAGCGCCAGCCCGCAGGCAAGCATCGCGGCCGAGGCGACGCCCTGCAGCACCCGCGCCGCGACCAGCAGCCACGCGTCCGGGGCCGGCGCGGCCAGCGCCGAGGACGCGGCCAGCAGCACCGCGCCGGCCGTGAACACCCGCCGCCGCCCGACGTCGTCGCCGAGCGCCCCGGCCGGCACCAGCGCGACCGCCAGCCCGACGCTGGTCGACGCGACGATCCAGGACGACGCCGACAGGCCGGCTCCGAGGTCGGCCGCGATGTCCGGCAGCGAGGCGAGCGGCGCGGTGTAGGCCATCAGCGCGAGGAAGGTCCCGTACGCCACGACGCCGAGGGTCCGGCCGGTCCGCGGCGGCGCGGCGGTGCTCTGCACGCCCCCACTCAACACCAGCGGCACCGCCGGCCGCGGCGGCCGGGCGACCGCATAGCCTGCGCGCGTGAAGGTCACCGACCTGCAGACCCCGGCGCTGCTCGTGGACGCGGCGGCGCTGGAGCACAACCTGGCCACGATGGCCGCCGCGCTGCCCGGTCCGCGGCTGCGCCCGCACGTCAAGGCGCACAAGACCACCGAGCTGGCCCGCCGCCAGGCGGCGTACGGGCACCGCGCGTTCACCTGCGCGACGATCCGCGAGGTGGAGGGCATGGTGGCGGCCGGACTCGGCGACGACCTGCTGCTGGCCAACGAGGTGCTGGACGCGCGCCGGCTCGGGGCGCTGGCCGAGCGGGCCCGGATCACCGTCGCGGTCGACTCGCCCGAGACCGTCGAGGCGGCCGCTTCCGGCGGGGTGCGCGAGGTGCTCGTCGACGTCGACGTCGGCCTCCCCCGCTGCGGCTGCGCACCCGAGGACGCCGGCCGGATCGCCGACCTGGCCCGATCGAAGGGACTCCGGGTCCGCGGCGTCATGGGCTACGAGGGCCACCTGATGCTGGTCGCCGACGCCGACCAGCGCCGGACCATGACCGCGGACTGCATGGCCCTGCTGAGCCGGGCCGCCGCGGACGTCGGCGGCGAGGTCGTCTCCGCCGGCGGCACCGGCACGTACGCGGACAACACCGTGGCGACCGAGATCCAGGCCGGCTCGTACGCGCTGATGGACACCGCGTACGGCGCGGTCGGGCTGCCGTTCCGGCCCGCGCTGTCCGTGCTGGGCACGGTGATCTCGGCCAGCCCGCCGAGCAGTGCCGTCCAGCCGCCGTGGGTCGTCGCCGACGTCGGGCTCAAGTCGCTCGGCATGGACCACGGCAACCCGACCGTGCCCGGCGCGACCGTGTGGTTCTGCTCGGACGAGCACGTCACGTTCGCGCCGGACGAACCGCGCTCGGTCAGGGTCGGCGACCGGGTGCGGGTGCTGCCCGCCCACGTCGACCCGACGGTCGCCCTGCACGCCGCGCTGCACCTGGTCGACGGGGACACGGTCGTCGAGACCTGGCCGGTCGACCTGCGCGGCTGGTGACCCGCGCATGCCCGGGCGGCGCCCCGGGCAGGTGAACCTCGAACCACCCGAACCCGTTGATCGTCTGAGCACAGCCGCTCACGAGGAGGAAAAGCCCGCATGCCGTCTCTGGACCGACCCACCGCCCCGCTGCCGTACGACCTGCTGCCGAAGACCGCGTCGTTCACCGTGAACAGCACCGACATCACGGACGGCACCCAGATGGACATCAAGACCGCGCACGACTCGGCCGGCGGCCAGAACCTCTCGCCCCAGCTGTCCTGGTCGGGCGCCCCCGAGGGCACCCGCAGCTACATGGTCAGCTGCTTCGACCCGGACGCACCGACCCCGTCCGGGTTCTGGCACTGGACGGTGGTCGACATCCCGGCCTCGGTCACCGAGCTGCCCACCGGCGCCGGCTCCAGCGACGAGTCGCTGCCGGAGGGCGCGTTCCACGTCCGGGACGACTTCGGCCTGCGCCAGTGGGACGGAGCCGCCCCGCCCCCCGGCGACCCCATCGTGCACCGGTACGTCTTCGCCGTGCACGCGCTCGACGTCGAGACGCTCGGCATCGACAAGGAGGCGACCCCGACGTTCGCCGCGTTCAACGCGCTGTTCCACACGCTGGGCCGGGCCCTGATCACCCCGACGTACCAGCGCTAGCGAGCACGGCCGCGGTGACGGCCCGGCGCACGTCCGGGTCCGTCACCGGGCCGCCGTCGGCCCCGACGACGTAGAAGGCGTCGACGGCGGACCCGCCGAGGGTGCTCACCCTGGCCCCGCGGACGTCGAGGCCGGCCTGCTCCAGCGCCGCGGTCACCCGGTGGAGCAGGCCGGCCGCGTCCGCCGCCCGCAGCTCCAGCACCGTCGCCCCGGTGGCCGCGCCGTCGAACCAGAGCACCCGCGGCGGCTGCTGCGGTCCGCGGCCGTACGCGGCCTCCTTCGCCGCCAGCCGGTCGGCCAGCGGCAGCGTGCCGGCCAGCGCCCTGGCCACGTCCGCGCGCAGCAGCACCGGGTCGGGGCCGGCGCCGAACCGGGGGCTGACCGTGAACACGTCCACCGCGGTCGGCCCGACCGTCACCGCGCTCGCCGCCCGCACGTCCAGCTGGTGCAGGGCCAGCACCCCGGCGGCGCGGCTGAGCACGCCGGGCCGGTCCGGCGCGGCCACCGCGACCGAGTCGCCGTCGACCCGGACCGCCACCTCGTCCCGACCGGCCGCGGCCAGCTCCCGGTGGGCGGCGGCGAGCACCGGCGGCGGCTGCGGCGGCTGACCGGAGACCGCGTCCCGCGCCCGGGCGACCAGCTCGGCCACCAGGTCGGCCTTCCAGTCCGTCCAGGCCGCCGGGCCGGTGGCCAGCCCGTCGGCGATCGCCAGCCCGTGCAGCAGGTCCAGCAGGTCGCGCGAGCCGTCGACGGCCTCGACCACGGTCCGGACGGTCACCGGGTCGGACAGGTCGCGGCGGGTCGCGGTGTCCGGCAGCAGCAGGTGGTGGCGGACCATCGCGACGATCGTGGCGGCGTCCCCGTTCCCCAGGCCGAGGCGGGGGCCGAGCTCGCGCACCACCGCGACCCCGGCGTCGGTGTGGTCGCCGGGAAAGCCCTTGCCGATGTCGTGCAGGAACGCGCCGAGCAGCAGCAGGTCCGGCCGGGCGACGGTGCGGGTGAGCGCGGCGGCTTCGGCCGCTGCCTCCATCAGGTGCCGGTCGACGGTGAACCGGTGCACCGGGTTGCGCTGCGGGTGCGAGCGGACCCGGGTCCACTCCGGGATCAGCCGCACCAGCAGGCCGGCCCGGTCGAGCGCCTCCAGCACCGGGACCGCGCGGTGGCCGGTGCCGAGCAGGTCGACGAACGCGTCCCGGGCGTCCGCCGGCCACGGCGCCGGCACCGGCGCGGACTCGGTCGCCAGCCGGTCGAGAGCGTGCGGGGCCAGCGGCAGGTCCGCCCGGGCGGCGGCGCCGGCCGCGCGCAGCACCAGCACCGGGTCGGCCCGCGGGTCGGCGTCCCGGGCCAGCACCACCTCGCCGCCCTGCTCGACCACGCCGTCGGCGAGCGGGCGGCGCTGCGGGTTCGGTGCCCGCCGGCCCGGCAGCACCCGGGTCAGCGTCCTGGTCCGGCGGCGGGCGGCCAGCTCGCCCTCGACCTGCCGCCAGGCGGTGTCGGCCGCGTAGGCGACGGTCCGGCCGGCGTCGGCGACGGCGCTGAGCAGGTCGTCCTCGTCGTGCCGGCCCAGGGCCGCGGCGATCGACGCCTGCTCCTGCTGCACCAGCCGGTCCAGCGCCCGCCCGGACCGGCGGTGCAGCTCCCCGCGGGTGTCCAGCAGGACGTCCCGGGCCGCGGCGACGGCCGGACCGGGCGGGTCGAGCAGCTGGGCCGCAGCCAGCGCGTGCAGGGCGTGCACGTCGCGCAGGCCGCCGCGGGCCTCCTTGAGGTCGGGCTCGAGCAGGAAGGCGAGCTCGCCGGCGGTGTGCCAGCGGGCCAGCGTGGCCGCGCGGAGCTCCGGCAGCCGGCGCGGGGCCGCCTGCCGCCAGGCCGCGTACGTGCCCTCGCGCAGCTGCGCCGACAGGGACCGGTCGCCGGCCAGGTGCCGCAGCTCGAGCAGGCCGAGGGCCGCCCTGAGATCGTCCCGGGCGACGGCGAGCGCCTCGGCGACCGTACGGACGGAGTGGTCGAGGCCGACGCCGGCGTCCCAGACCGGATACCAGACCGCGTCGGCGACCGCCGTCACGTTCGGGCGGCCGCGGTGCAGCAGGACCAGGTCGAGGTCGGAGTACGGCGCGGGCTCGCGGCGGCCGAGCCCGCCGACCGCGACCAGCGCGACACCCGGGTCCGGCCCGGCGGCGGTCGCGAGCACGCCGGCCAGCCAGCTGTCGTACAGGTCGGCCAGGGCGACGCGCAGCGGCCGGCCGCGCAGGCCGCCGCCGAACAGGGCCGCCCTGGCCGCCCGCAGCTCCCCCGCGGCCGACCACTCCGCGATCACCACGCGTTCAGAGCGCGTCGGCTCCGCGCTCACCCGTGCGCACCCGCACGACCGACTCGACCTGCGTCACCCAGACCTTGCCGTCGCCGATCTTCCCGGTGCGGGCGGCCTCGACCACGGTCTCCACCACCTTGTCGGCGTCGAGGTCGTCGACCAGGATCTCGACCCGCACCTTGGGCACCAGGTCCACGGTGTATTCCGCGCCGCGGTAGACCTCCGTGTGGCCTTTCTGCCGGCCGTAGCCGCGGACCTCGCTGACCGTCAGGCCGAGCACGCCGAGCGTCTCCAGCGCCGACTTCACGTCCTCGAGCTTGAACGGCTTGACGATCGCCGTCACCAGCCTCACGTCGTCACCCCCTCACGGTCCGCCGGGGTCCGTACCGAGCTCGACATCGGCTGCGCGCCGTAGGACGGCGACCCGCCGAGGGTCGAGAACTCGTACGCCGTCTCGCCGTGCAGCGCGTAGTCGAGGCCCTCGTCCTCCACCTCGGCCGGCACCCGCATCGTGATCACCAGGTTGACCACGAACGCGATGATCGTGGTCATCACGAAGGTGTACGCGATCACCGAGACCACCGCCAGCGCCTGCTTGCCGAGCAGGCCCCAGCCACCGCCGTAGAACAGGCCGTCGGCGCCGGCCGGGTTGGTGTCCACGGTCGCGAACAGGCCGACGCAGAGCGAGCCGAGGATGCCGCCGACGAGGTGCACGGCGACCACGTCGAGCGAGTCGTCGATGCGCACCATGCCCTTGAGCGCGACCGCGAGCGCGCACCCGCCGCCGGCGATCGCGCCCACCGCGATCGAGCCGAGCGGGCTGACGAACCCGGCGCACGGGGTGATCGCGACCAGGCCGGCGACCGCACCGGATGCGGCGCCGAGCGTGGTGGCCTTGCCGTCGCGCAGCTTCTCCACCCCGATCCAGGCCAGCAGCGCGGCCGCGGTGGCGGTGTTGGTGTTGGCGAAGGCGTACCCGGCCAGCTGGTTGGCGCCGAGCGCCGAGCCGGCGTTGAACCCGAACCAGCCGAACCACAGCAGGCCGGCGCCGAGCAGCACGAACGGCACGTTGTGCGGCCGCATCGGCTGGCCCGGCCAGCCCCGCCGGCGGCCCAGGAAGATCGCCAGCGCCAGCCCGGCGACGCCGGCGTTGATGTGCACGACCGTGCCGCCGGCGAAGTCGAGCGCGCCCTTCTGGAACAGCCAGCCCTCGGGTGAGAACACCCAGTGCGCGACCGGGCTGTAGACGAGGATCGACCACAGCGCGATGAACGGCACGAACGCGCCGAACTTCCACCGGTCCGCGGTCGACCCGGTGATGAGCGCCGGGGTGATCACCGCGAACATCAGCTGGAAGATCACGAACACCATCGGCGGGACGACCTGCGCGAGGTTGTCCACGTAGCCCGGGATCGTGTCGCCGATGTTCTGCAGCCCGGCGAAGTGCAGGTCGCCGATGAAGCCGTTGCCCTTGCCGAAGGCGAGGGAGAAGCCGGCTACCACCCAGACCAGGCTGACGATGCCGATCGTGACGTAGTTCTGCATGAGCATGGCCAGGGCGTGCTTCGCGCGGACCATGCCGCTGTAGAAGAACGCCAGGCCCGGCGTCATGAGCAGCACCAGTGCAGCGCTGGCCAGCACCCAGGCGGTGGCGCCGGTGTCCACCGAGTCGAAGTCGAACGGCACTGCTCCTCCTCTCGCTGACGGGGTTTGGCAGAAAGGTCGCAGCGAGCTGTTTCGGAGGCAGGTCCCGACTGTTTCGTGACCGTGAACAGACGGCGGTCCAGCTACGGGCGCGTTTCGTCACACCACGGCCGCCGCCCCGGGCCGGGTCGGCAGGGTGGACCGGGTCAGCGCGGCGGGCCGAAGATGCCCTGCCCCGGCGCGAGCACCCGGCGCGGGTCGAGCGTCGCCTTGGCGGCGGCGAACGCCGGGTAGTCGCGGCCGTACTGGGCGACCCAGTCGAGCCGGCTGAACGGCACCGAGCCGACCGGGTAGCGCGTGCCGCCGACCGCGCGGGCCCGCTCGTACAGGGCCCGGTTGGCGGCGACCTGCGCGGCCGGGTCGGCCGGGGGCACGGTGGTGCGCAGGATCGCGAACAGGAACGCGACCGGCTCGTCCGGCACCTGCACGAACCGGCGCCGTACCAGCCCGGGGCGGAACGGGTAGAGCAGCACCGGGCCCTGCCCGGTGTCGGCGAGCGTCAGGTCGGCCAGCGTCGGCGCGACCACCTCCGCGGTGCGGCTGGCCGGCAGGAACAGGTTGATCCACGGGTGCGGCAGGAACCACACGCCGAGCTGGATGAGCAGCTCGACGGTCGGCCGCAGCCGGTCGATCCAGTCCAGGAAGGTGACGTCCTCGCTGACCGTCCGGGCCGGGTCGAACCGCAGCCCGCGGGTGACCGCGGCGTCGTCGGGCGGGACATCGGTGTAGTAGACCGCCGCGTCGGTGAAGAACTCCCAGCCGTCGTCGGCGGCGGTGCGCTGCACCTGCCCCGCCAGGGAGCTGAACCGGCCCTCGGCCGGCGCCCGCCGCTGGTCGGCCAGGTAGGTGTCCAGGTCGGCGTAGAACAGCTGGTAGGTGCGGGCGTGGGTGGGCGCCGGCACGAGCCGGATCGTCGCCCTGACCACGATCGCGAGCTGGCCGAGGCTGCCCAGCACCGCCTCGAACAGCGCCCGGTTGCGGGTCGGCGAGCAGCTGACCAGCTCGCCGCGGCCGGTGACGACCTCGAGCGCGAGCACGTTGTCGACCTGCATGCCGACCCGCTGGGTGGTGCCGCCGATGCCGCCGGCGTTGAGGGTGCCGCCGACGGACAGGTCGAGGTAGTCGGTGAACACCGGCGGGGTCAGCCCGCGCGCCAGCGTGGCCCTGGCCAGGTCGATCCACAGCACGCCGGCGTCGGCCGTGACCCGGTCGGGCCGGATCTCGTGCACCTGGTCGAGGGTCGAGGAGTCGATGACCACGCCGACGTGCACCTGCGACTGGCCGTGGGTGCTGTGCCCCTGACCGCGCATGGCGACCGCGATGCCGTGCCGGTTGGCATACCGGACCAGGGCGACGACATCGTCCACCGAGCCGGGGCGCAGCACGGCCCGCGGCGTGCGGTGCACCAGGTGGCCGAAGTCGTCGGCGGCGGCCGCCAGCGCGGCCGGGTCGGTGGTGAGCTCGCCGTCCAGCTCGGGCACGGCGACCGCGCCGAGCGCGGTGCCCCCGGCCGCCTCGGCCGCCGTCACCCAGCCGGCGCGCACCGGGTCGAACGCGACGATCGCCGCCCCGGCCAGCGCGGTGCCCAGAAAGCGACGGCGGTCGAGCGAGAAGGACATCGAGCTCCTCCGGGTGCGAGCGGGCGCCAGACCGCCAGCTAACACCACAAGACCGTCGCTCCCAACCCGCGGGCCGCCCGCCGGCCGCCAGCGGCAGCCGCTATACCGTCTCCCCCAGCAGGGCGTCCACGAACGTCTCCGGCTCGAACGGAGCGAGGTCGTCCGGACCCTCGCCGAGGCCGACCAGCTTCACCGGCACGCCGAGCTCGCGCTGCACCGAGACCACGATCCCGCCCTTGGCCGTGCCGTCCAGCTTGGTCAGCACGATCCCGGTGACGTCGACGGCCTCGGTGAAGACCCGCGCCTGGACGACGCCGTTCTGCCCGGTGGTGGCGTCGAGCACGAGCAGGGTCTCGTCCACCGGGCCCTGCTTCTCGACCACCCGCTTGACCTTGCCCAGCTCATCCATCAGCCCGACCTTGGTGTGCAGCCGGCCGGCGGTGTCGACGATGACCGTGTCGACGCCGATGTTGTCGTCGGTCTCGGTGCCGAGCTTGACGGCGTCGAATGCGACGCTGGCCGGGTCGCCGCCCTCGGGACCGCGGACCACCCGCGCGCCGACCCGGGACGCCCAGGTCTCGAGCTGGTCGGCGGCCGCGGCGCGGAACGTGTCGGCCGCGGCGAGCAGCACGGTCCGCCCGTCGGCCACCAGCAACCGGGCGATCTTGCCGCAGGTGGTGGTCTTGCCGGTGCCGTTCACCCCGACGACGAGCAGGACAGCCGGATGCCCGTCCGGGTGCGGGATCGTGTGCAGGGTGCGGTCCATGTCCGGCTGCAGGGCGGTGACCAGCTCGTCGGCGAGCAGCGCGCGCAGCTCGCCCTCGGAGCGGGTGCCGAGCACCTTGGTCCGGGTCCGCAGCCGCTCGACGATCTCCTGGGTGGCGGCCACGCCGACGTCCGCGGTCAGCAGCGTGTCCTCGATCTCCTCCCAGGCTTCCTCGTCCAGATCCTCCCTGGACAGCAGTGACAGCAGCCCGCGGCCGAGGGTGGACTGGGACCGGGACAGCCGGGAGCGCAGCCGGACCATCCGCCCGGCGGCCGCCTCCGGCACCTCGATTCCCGGGCCGGTGGTGTCGACCAGGGTGCCCTCCCCCGGTCTCGCCCCGGCCTCCGGCTCCGCCCCGGGTCTCGCCTCCGGCTCCGTCAGCACCGCGGTCTCGGCCGCCTCGGTGTCGGCCCCCAGCGGCGGCACCGCCTTCTCCGGCGCCGGCGGCAACCTCGTCCCCCGCCGCCGCGGCACCACCAGACCCGCAATCGCAATCACGAGCACGATCACGATCGCCACTGCGAGGATCACCCACTCCATCCCCCGAGTCTCCCAGCTCCTCCGCCCGACCACCCGACCGGCACCGCCGGGTCAGGGAGGCGACGAAGCCCGCCGCGGTCAGCGGGCCGCCCGGGCACCCGGTCCGGCGCCGCCGCGCTCCGGCGGTGACGGGCCCGCGCCGCCGACGGGTCAGGCGTGCAGGACCTTGGCGGGGAGGCGAGGGCTGGGAATGCGGTCGTCGGTGGTGACCAGCGGGCAGTCCAGCTCGACAGCCAGCGCGACGTAGAGCGCGTCGTAGGCGTTGAGCCGGCTGCGCAGCCCCCAGGCCCGGTCCAGCAGCGAGTCGAGCGGGTAGCGCTCGACCGGCGCCTCGCGCAGGTCGGCGACGGCCAGCGCAGCCCGGGCCGGCGTGACGGCGCGGCTGCGTTCGAGCCCGCGCAGCGCGGAGAGCACCTCCGCGTCGATCACCGCCGGCGCCACCATCTGCCGGTCGTCGACCACGGACTGCACCGACTCCGCGCGGAGCGTGCGCAGCAGGAGTTCGAGCAGCGCTCCGGCGTCAATGACGCAGTACACGGGCGGCCCGCGTGTCGCGGTCGGACCGCGACCCGTCCAGAGCCCCCGCTACGTCCGCGTCACGCACCGGCTCCCGGTCGGCGAGGGCGGCGAACCACTCCTGCGCCGACGGGCGGCCCGCGTCCCGCTCGAGCAGCCTCAGCACGTAGGCCGAGAGCGTCACCCGATCCGCCGCCGCGCGCTCGCGCAGCCGGCGGTACAGATCGGGCGGCACGTCCCGGATCTGGATGGCAGGCACGGCACCAGATGGTAGCGCCGCCGTGGCGCGCTCCGAAAACTTTGCTGCGATCGGCCGGTAAAAGTTGCGACGGTCGGCCCAGGCCGTGCGTCCTCAGGCGGACTCGCGCAGCCGCTGGCTGATCACCGTGGTGATGCCGTCGCCACGCATGCTCACCCCGTACAGCGCGTCGGCGATCTCCATCGTCCGCTTCTGGTGGCTGATGACGATCAGCTGCGAGGTCGAGCGCAGCTCCTCGATCAGGTTGAGCAGCCGACCGAGGTTGACGTCGTCGAGCGCGGCCTCGACCTCGTCCAGCACGTAGAACGGCGACGGGCGGGCCCGGAAGATCGCGACCAGCAGCGCGACCGCGGTCAGCGAGCGCTCGCCGCCGGACAGCAGCGACAGCCGCTTGATCTTCTTGCCCGGGGGCCTTGCCTCGACCTCGATGCCGGTGGCGAGCATGTCCTCCGGGTCGGTGAGCACCAGCCGGCCCTCGCCGCCCGGGAACAGCGTGCGGAAGACGATCTCGAACTCCCGCGCGGTGTCCGCGTACGCCGAGGCGAACACGTCGTGGATGCGCTCGTCGACCTCGCGGATCACCGTGAGCAGGTCGCGCCGGGTCGCCTTCAGGTCCTCCAGCTGGGTGGACAGGAACGCGTGCCGCTCCTCCAGCGCCGCGAACTCCTCCAGCGCGAGCGGGTTGACCTTGCCCAGCAGGGCCAGGTCGCGCTCGGCCCGGGCGGCCCGCTTCTCCTGCACCGCCCGCTCGTACGGGGCCGGCTCGGGCTGCGGCTTGCCGTCCGCCTCGGCGCTGGCCAGGTCGGCGGCCGACGGCGGCACCAGCTCCTCCGGTCCGTACTCGGCGACCAGCGCGTCCAGGTCCACCCCGTACTGCTCGACCGCCGCGGTCTCCAGCTGCTCGATCCGCAGCCGCTGCTCCGCCCGGGCCACCTCGTCCCGGTGCACGACGTCGGTGAGGCGCTCGAGCTCGCCGGCCAGCTCGCGGCTGGAGGTCCGCAGCGCGAGCAGCTCGCCCTCGCGGACCACCCTGGCCTGCTGGGCGGCGTCCCGCTCGGCGACCGCGACCTCGAGCGAGGCGGCGATCCGGGTCAGCGCGGCCGAGGCGACGGCGACGACCGCGGCGGCCACCTCGGCGCCGCGGGCACGGGACCGGCGCCGCTCCTCCAGCCGGGCCCGGGTGGCGCGCTCGGTCGCGGCCGCGCGCAACAGCTGGTCGGCCCGGCCGGACAGCGCCCGCACCCGCTCCTCGCCGGTGCGGACGGCGAGCCTCGCCTCCATCTCGGCCTGCCGGACCTCGCCGCCGCGGGCCTGCAGCGCGTCCCGCTCCTCGGTGGACGGCTCCTCGTCGACCTGGATCTCCTCGGCCGCGGTGAGCCGGTCCTCCAGGTCGGCGAGCTTGGCCACGTCCTGCTCGCGAGCCTCGGTCGCGGCGGCGCGGGCCTTGTCCAGCCGGTCGGCCTCGGCCGCCGCGGACCGGGCACCGGCCCCGAGCCGACCGAGCTGCTCCGCGACCGCGTTGAGCTTGGCGTCGGACTCGTTGAGCCGGTCCAGCGCCGCCTCGACCGCGTGCCGGGCGGCGTCGGCGGCCGCCTTCGCCCCGACCAGCTCGGCCGCGATGCCGGTACGCCGGGCCTCGGCCTCGGCCAGCCTGGTCTCGGCCTCGTCGACCGCGGCCTGCACCTCGATCACGCTGGGCGCGCTGGCGGATCCGCCGACCGCCCAGTCGGCGCCGAGCAGGTCGCCGTCGGCGGTCACCGCCCGCACGCCGGGGCGGATCGCGACGAGGTCGCGGGCGGAATCCAGGTCGGCCACCACCGCGACCCGGTCGAGCGCCCGGTCCAGCGCCGGCCGCAACGCCGGCGGCGCCTCGACCAGGTCCACGGCCCACTGCGCGGCGCCCGGCAGCGCGGGCCAGCCGGACCGCCCACCGGCCGCCCCCGGCGAGTCGCCCGACGGAGCGCCGGCACCGACCGCACCAGCCGGGCCATCGCCGGCCTGCCCGGGGACGCCGGCGCGGCCGATGAGCAGCCCGGCCCGGCCGGCGTCGTCGGTCTTGAGCAGCCGCAGCGCCTCGGCCGCGTCGGCGGGCGAGGAGACGGCGACCGCATCCGCGATCCCGCCGAGCGCCGCCGCCAGGGCGGCCTCGTGCCCCGGCCGTACGGTCAGCAGGGCGGCGACCGAGCCGAGCAGGCCCGGCAGCCTGGTCCCGGCGGCGAGCAGCGCGCCGGCCCCGTCCTTGCGGGTCAGCCCGAGCGCGAGCGCCTCCTTGCGGGCCGACCAGGTGGCCCGGTCGCGCTCCGCCTCGCGCTCCGCCTCGCCGAGCGCCCGTACCCGTGCCTTGGCGGCGTCGTAGGCGGCGACCGCGGCCTCGTGCCGCTCGTCCAGCCCGAACTCGCCCTCGTCGAGCGCGCCGACCTCGGCCTGCAGCGCCGCGAACTCGGCCTCCGCCGCCGCGGCCCGCTCCCGCGCCTCGGCCGCCGCGGCGGCGATCCGGTCGATCTCCTCCGCCTTGGCGCCGAGCCGGGTGCGCACCGCCTCGACCTGGCCGCCGAGCCGGGCCAGCCCCTCCCGCCGGTCGGCCACCGCGCGGACCGCGGCGACCAGCGCCCGCTCGGCCGCGGCCAGGGACCGCTCCAGCTCCTGCCGCTCGGCGACGGCCTCGGCCAGCCGGCCGCGGTCGTGCTCGAGCGCGTCCCGCAGCCCCTCCTCCTGGTCGCGGATCTCGGCCGCCTCGGCCTCCAGCGCCTCCGGGTCGCGGCCGGTCCGCACGTCGTCCTCGGACGCGGACAGGTGCCGCTCCCGCTCCGCGGCGAGCCGGTGGGTGCCGCGGAAGCGCTCCTCCAGGGCGGACAGCCGATACCAGGTCTCCTGGGCGCGGGCCAGGGCCGGCGCGTCGGCGGCGATCGCCGCCTCCAGCTCGGCCTCCCGGGCCTGGGCCGCGGCCAGCTCGCGCTCGACGACCGCGCGCCGCTCCCGGACCGCGCTCTCGTCGGCGACCTCGCGGGCCAGCGCGGAGCGCAGCGCGACCAGGTCGTCGGCGAGCAGCCGCAGCCGGGCGTCGCGCAGGTCGGACTGCACGGTCGCGGCCCGCCGGGCCACCTCGGCCTGCCGGCCCAGCGGCTTGAGCTGGCGACGAAGCTCACCGGTCAGGTCGGTGAGCCGGGTGAGGTTGGCCTGCATCGCGTCGAGCTTCCGCAGCGCCTTCTCCTTGCGCTTGCGGTGCTTGAGGACGCCGGCCGCCTCCTCGATGAACCCGCGCCGGTCCTCCGGCTTGGCCTGCAGCACGGAGTCGAGCTGGCCCTGGCCGACGATCACGTGCATCTCCCGGCCGATGCCGGAGTCGGACAGCAGCTCCTGGATGTCCAGCAGCCGGCAGGACGACCCGTTGATCTCGTACTCGCTGGCGCCGTCGCGGAACATCCGCCGGGTGATCGAGACCTCGGTGTAGTCGATCGGCAGCGCGCCGTCACCGTTGTCGATGGTCAGCGTGACCTCGGCCCGACCGAGCGGCGGGCGGCCGGCGGTGCCGGCGAAGATGACGTCCTCCATCTTGCCGCCGCGCAGCGCCTTGGCACCCTGCTCGCCGAGCACCCAGGAGATCGCGTCGACCACGTTGGACTTGCCCGACCCGTTGGGGCCGACGACGCAGGTGATGCCCGGCTCGAACCGCAGGCTGGTGGCCGAGGCGAAGGACTTGAAGCCCTTCAGCGTGAGGCTCTTGAGGTGCACGACTCTCCGGAAGCGGACGGCGGATGGGCCGGCTCGGGGGGAAGGGCCCTCGGGGAACGGTACCTGAGCGCCCGAGCGGATCCGCGCAAGACGTGCTGGGAGAACCCGGGAACGGTGGAGGTCACGCCCATGGGCGCGTGCCGCGTCCGGACCGGGACGCGCGAGCGGCGGACCGGCAGTCGGCCGGCCCGGACCTCAGGCCAGAACGGGCTCGGACAGCTCGGACAGCTGCCGCAGCCCACGCTCCAGATCGGTCGACGTCGACTCGCGATCGGTACGCAGCCGTGCGACCTCCGCTTCCAGGTCGCGTACTCGCGACCGTAGGAATGTCACCTCGTCGACGAGACGACGATCCGGAACCGCTCCGACGTAGCCGAGAAGGGCCTTCGCCATCTCGTGGGCCTCCACACCAGACGCTTCGGTGGGTCTTGGGAAGGGCACGCAAACCGCGGACGGAACCGGTGCGTGCGTCGCGTATAGGGTCGCACGGACCGGCCTGACGGGTCAACGTCCACCGTCGCTGCGTGTGTCCACGGGCGTGTTACCGCTCTGCGAACCCGGTGATTCCGCCGCGTGCTCCGGCCCATCGTTCGACTACCGTCCGTACCCGTCCGGGGGTACCAGGGCCGTTCAGGGCATCCAGCAGCGCCTGCACGGCCGAACGGGGACCCTCGGCCACCACCTCGACCCGGCCGTCGTCCAGGTTCGTCGCCCAGCCGACCAGCCCGAGTTCCAGGGCCCGGGCCCGTACCCACCATCGAAATCCGACACCTTGTACATGCCCGTGCACCCAGGCCGTCAATCGGACATCGGCGGAATCCGCCCGGCCCACCGGCCTCACCAGCGCCCGTTCCGGGGGCGTGGCTGGCAGCGCGGGCAGCTGAACGACGAACGGTTCATGAACGGGTCGCGCCGGATCGGCGTGCCGCAGCGCGGGCAGGGCTCGTGCTCGCGCCCGTACACGTGCAGCGACCGCTCGAAGTAGCCGCTCTCGCCGTTGACGTTGACGTACAGGCTGTCGAACGAGGTGCCGCCGGCGGCCAGCGCCTCGTTCATCACCGCCCGGACCGCCTCGACCAGCGTCGCGATCGCCGGCCGGGTCAGCCGGTCGGTGGCCCTGGCCCAGTGCAGCCGGGCCCGCCACAGCGCCTCGTCCGCGTAGATGTTGCCGATGCCGGAGACGAGCGACTGGTCCAGCAGGGCCCGCTTGATCCCGGTACGCCGCCGGCGGACCGCCGCGGTGAACGCGGCCAGGTCGAACGCCGGGTCCAGCGGGTCGCGGGCGATGTGCGCGATCACGGCCGGCACCTGGTCGCCGGGCGGGCCGGTGAGCGGCTCGACCGACAGCCCGCCGAACGTGCGCTGGTCGACATACCGCAGCTCCCGGCCGCCGTCGGTGAACGCGAGCCGCGCCCGCAGGTGCGGCCCGTCCGGCGTCTCCGGCGGCTCGACCAGCAGCTGGCCGCTCATCCCGAGGTGGCCGAGCAACGCCTCGGCCGGGTCCTCACCATCGCCCCCCAGCGGCAGCCAGAGGTATTTCCCGCGCCGCTCGACCGCGGTGAGGGTGCGGCCGGTGAGCCGGGCGACCACGTCGTCGGGGCCGGCGACGTGCCGCCGGGTTGCCCGCGGGTGCAGCATCTCGGCCTTGGCGACGGTGCGGCCGACGACCCAGCGCTCCAGGCCGCTGCGGACCACCTCGACCTCGGGCAGTTCAGGCACCCGCCCACGGTAGTGGCACGGTGCACGGGGGTAGATCATGCGGCCATGGAGTACGAGGAGAGCAGGCGGATGCCGGCGTCCGCGGATGTCGTTTTCGACATCATGTCCGATATCGAGACCATGCGGCGCTGGCTGCCGACGACGATCGCGGTCGAGGACGCCGGGCCCGACCGCGTGCACATCGAGGGTGATGCGAGCGGGCAGCACTACACCGCCGACGGGCTGTTCCGGGCCGAGAAGGACCAGCTGCGGATGGAGTGGGGCAGCGAGGGACCCGACTACGCCGGCTGGGCGCAGGTGTACCACGAGGGCGACAACGCCAGCGAGGTGAACCTGCACCTCTCGTTCTTCGGCAAGCAGGCCGAGGCGCACCGCGGCGCCGCCGCCGACCGCACCCGCGCCGAGATGCAGGAAGCCCTCGACCGTCTCGCCGACGAGGTCTCCCGCCGGGTCGGCTAGGCCTGGGGCGTGCGGGCCTTCAGGGTCTTCCAGGCCGACTCGGCGGCCTTCTGCTCGGCTTCCTTCTTGCTGCGGCCCGCGCCGGTGCCGAACGACTCGCCGCCGACCCTCGCCACCGCCGTGAACGACTTGGCGTGGTCCGGGCCCTCCTCGCTCACCACGTATTCCGGCACGCCGAGCGACATGGCCGCGGTCAGCTCCTGCAGCGAGGTCTTCCAGTCCAGCCCGGCACCGCGCTGCGCCGCGTCGGCCAGCACCGGGTCGAACAGCTTGTGCACGACCTCGCCGGCCTGGTCGAGGCCGTGCTCGACATAGACCGCACCGAGCAGCGCCTCCAGCGTGTCGGCCAGGATGCTGGCCTTGTCCCGCCCGCCGGTGACCTCCTCGCCGCGCCCGAGCCGGACGTACGCGCCCAGCCCGTCCGGACCGAGCCCGCGGGCGACGTCGGCGAGCGCGCGCATGTTCACCACGGAGGCGCGCAGCTTCGCCAGCTGCCCCTCGGGCAGGTCCGGGTGCCCTCTGAACAGCGCGTCGGTGATCACCAGCCCGAGCACCGCGTCGCCGAGGAACTCCAGCCGCTCGTTGGTCGGCAGCCCACCGTTCTCGTACGCGTACGACCGGTGGGTCAGCGCGCGACCGATCAGCTCGGCCTCCAAGGTGACGCCGAGCGCGCCCTCCAGGGAGGACGAGTCAGGATTGGAACGAGGCTCTCCGCTCACGCCGACTGATCGCCCGGCCGGTCAGACGGCGACGACCTGCTTGTTGTCGTACGTCCCGCAGACCTTGCAGACCGTGTGCGGCAGCTTCGGCCGGCGGCAGGCGCGGTTCTCGCAGATGACCAGCGTCGGGGCCGACGTCTTCCACTGCGACCGGCGGGACCGGGTGTTGCTCCGGGACATCCGGCGCTTCGGGACTGCCACTGATCTACTCCTTCTCGGGACTGCCACCGAACCGCTCGGCGAGAGCGGCCCAGCGCGGGTCGGTCGTGGTGTGGTTGTGGTCGGCAGGCAGGTCGTCGAGGCGCTCCCCGCAGCCGGCGCACAGCCCGCGGCAGTCGTCCCGGCACAGCGGGGACAGCGGCAGGTCGAGCACCAGCGCGTCGCGGACCAGCGGCTCCAGGTCGAGCATGTCGCCGACGAGGTGGCTGACCTCGTCCTCCTCCGACGTCTGCTCGGTGGCGGAGTCCGGGTAGGCGAACAGCTCGGTCACCGGCACGCTCACGGTGTCGGACACCGGGGTCAGGCAGCGGGCGCACTCACCGGTGACCGGAGCGGTCACGGTCCCCGACACCAGCACGCCCTCGACCACCGACTCCAGCCGCAGGTCGAGCGTCAGCGGCTCGCCCTCGGGAATGCCGGCCATGCCCACGGTCATCTCGGCCGGCGCCGGCACCTCGACCCGGACAGCACGCATCGACCCCGGGCGACGGCCGAGCTCGCGCACGTCGAGCACGAACGGCCGGCGGGGGTCGAGACGAGCGGCCGTCCGGGCGGACGGCGTCGTTCTGGCTGGCATGGTCACTTCTCGAGGACAGGCGGAAACGGTGGCCACAGGTATGGACCGACCGCCAAGATTACCCGAGCCCCGACCGGTACGTCGAAACGGCTCAGGACATGCCGCCGAACTGCCCGGCGGCGGCACCGCCAGCTGGGCGACATGCCGTGCTCCGGGGCTGAACGGCGGCTACTCTCCCGGGCCGCGCGCGCCGATCTCGACGCCGTCGCCGGTTCCGCCGGTCCAGCCGGCGAGTCCGGTCTCGCCGGTCTCGCCGGTCTCGCCGCGGGCGAGCAGGTCCCGACCGCGCTCGACCGTGCCGAGCAACCGGGCCAGCGTGTCCTCGAGCACGGCCAGCCGCTCGTCGGCGTACGCGTCGGCGTCCGCCCGCAACCGGCGCGCCCGTTCCCCGGCCGCCTGCAGGATGCCGCGCGCCTCCGCCTCCGCCGCCCGGCGCACCCCGTCGGCGGACACCATCCGCACGGCCGTCGCCCGGGCGTCGGCCAGCAGCCGGTCGGCCTCGCCCCGGGCCGCGGTCAGCACCCGGTCGGCCTCCTGCCTGGCCTCGGCGGTGATGCGGTCCCGGCGGTCCCTGGCCTGCCCGAGCAACTCCTCGCGGGCGGCCATCACCTCCCGGGCGTCCTCCAGCGCCAGCGGCAGCGCGGCGCGCAGCTCGTCGAGCAGGTCGAGCGCCTCCTCCCGCGGCAGCACGCAGGACGAGGACAGCGGCATCGCCCTGGCCGACTCGACCAGCGCGACGAGCTCGTCGAGCGCGTCCGGCACCCGGCGCAGCGCGTCGCCGACCGTGTTGCTCACCGGCGCTCGTCGAGCCGGACGACCAGGCGCTCCAGCACCGCCGGCGGGACCAGCCGGCTGACGTCGCCGCCCCAGGTGGCGACCTCCTTGACCAGGCTGGAGGACAGGAAGCTGAACTCCGGGTTGGTCGGCATGAACAGCGTGTCCACCCCGGTCAGCCCGTGGTTCATCTGCGCCATCTTCAGCTCGTAGTCGAAGTCGCTGACCGCCCGGATGCCCTTGACGATGACCGGGATGTCGTTGGCCTGGCAGTAGTGCACGAGCAGCCCGTGGAACGAGTCGACCCGCACGTTGCCGTACTCGGCGGTGACCTCGGTGAGCATGTCCATCCGCTCGTCCACCGAGAACATGCTCGACTTGCTCTTGTTGACCAGGACGGCGACGACGACCTCGTCGTACAGCTTGCTGGCGCGGCCGATGATGTCGATGTGCCCGAGCGTGACCGGGTCGAACGAGCCGGGACAGACGGCACGACGCGGCGCGGCGGCGCTCCCGGTCGTCACGAGAATCGACCGTACCAAAGCGTGCCCTCGCCGTAGCGGCGCTGCTTGAGACCCTCGACACGGTGCGGCCAGCGTGGTCCGGCACCCCGGCTGGAGCGCTCGACCGCGAGCACCGCACCCGGCGCGAGCCAGCCCTCGGTGAGCCGGCGCAGCACGCCGGCCAGCTCCTCGTCGGGCAGCGCGTACGGCGGGTCGGCGAAGACCAGCTCGTGCGGCTCCGGCTCGCCGGCGAGCACCCGCTCGACCCGGTCCCGGCGCACCGTCACCCGGTCGGCCAGCCCGAGCGCGGCGGCGTTGTCCCGCGCCACCGCGGCGGCGCGGGCATCGGCGTCGACCAGCAGCGCGTGCGCCGCACCCCGGGAGACCGCCTCCAGACCGACGGCGCCGGAACCGGCGTAGAGGTCGAGCACCCGGGCATCCTCGATGTCGACCAGTCCGGACAGGGTGGCGAACAGCGCCTCCCTCGCCCGGTCGGACGTCGGTCGGGTGCGCTCCCCCGGCGGCACCGCCAGCCGGCGCCCACCAGCACTGCCGGCAACGATCCGCGTCACTGCGGCAGTGTCGCCGTCGGGGGGCGGCCCCCGTAACCCCCGGGCGGTGGCTCGTCTGCACTGGTGAGTCTCGACCGACCTCTTCCCACGAGCCCCGCCGATGGCGGAGGCCCCCCATCACGGCGAGAACGCCGCGCTGCCAGCCAGTGCTCGGCGCCGCGGGCCGGCGACCCGCCGAAGATGAAGGACCCCATCACCTCCAGAACGCCACCGTGCCAGCCGGTGCCGGCCCGCGGGCCGGCGACCCGCCGGAGGCGGAGGACCCCATCACGTCCAGAACGCCGCGCTGCCAGCCGGTGCGCACGTCGGGGCCGGAAACCCAGTGGGCCGCTGGCCTCGGGCCGGGTAACGTCGCTGGACTGTGTCGTCTGCGCTGCCTTCCTCGGCGGCGGCTCGGGCGCTGGTGCGGGCGGGCTTCCGGCGGTACGCGATCTATCGGCGGGCGACGCTGGCCGGCGCGTTCACCAACACGGTCTTCGGGGTCATCCGGGTGTCGATCTTCTTCGCCGCGGCCGACGCGGCCGGCGGCTCGGTCGCGGGGTACGACCGCGCGGCGCTGTCGACGTACACCTGGGTCGGGCAGGGGCTGATCGCGGTCGTCTGGCTGTTCGCCTGGACGCCGGTGACCCTGCGGGTGCGCAGCGGCGACGTGGCGATCGACCTCGGCCGGCCGGTGCACCCGATCGCGGCCTGGCTGGCCGAGGACGTCGGCCGGGCCGGGCAGGCCTGCCTGATCCGGTTCGTCGGCCCGCTGCTCGTCGGCGGCCTGCTGTACGGGCTGCAGGTGCCGACGCGGTGGACCACCGTGCCGCTGTTCGTGCTGTCCGCCGCGCTCGCCGTGGTGGTGAGCTTCGGCGGGCGGATCCTGGTCAGCCTGATCGCCTTCTGGCTGGTGGACGTCCGCGGCGTGCTGACCCTCTACGTGCTCACCTCGAACGTCCTCTGTGGACTGCTGGTGCCGGTGCACTTCCTGCCCGGCTGGGCGCAGGCCCTCGCGTACGCGACGCCGTTCCCGTCGATGCTGCAGGTGCCGCTGGACATGGCGACCGAGCGCTACGGCGACGCCGAGTCGGCGGGGCTGCTGGCGATGCAGGTCGGCTGGGCCGCGGTCCTGCTCGCGGTCGCGGTCCGGGTGTTCGACCGGGGCACCAGGAAGCTGGTGCTGCAGGGTGGCTGACACGCGGGTGTACGCGGCGCTGCTGCGGGCCGGCATGGCCGGGCAGGCGACCTACCGGGCCTCGTTCGCGGTCGAGCTGGTCGGCACCGCGATGGGCATGGGCCTGGACTTCGTCGAGATCTTCGCGGTCTTCCACCAGGTTCCGTCGATCGCCGGGCTGAGCTTCGTCGAGGTGGTGCTGGTCTTCGCGATCGCGTCGACCGGCTTCGCGACCGCCGACCTGCTGGTCGGGCAGAGCGACGCGGTGATCCGGCACGTCCGCGACGGCACGTTCGACGTCGTGCTGCTGCGGCCGCTGTCGGTGCTCGGCCAGCTCGCCGCGGCCGACGTGCAGCTGCGCCGGCTCGGCCGGGTCTCGGTGTCGCTGCTGCTGCTGGTCGTCGTGCTGGTGCAGCTCGACCTGGACTGGACGCCGGCCCGGGCGGCGATGGCGGTGCTCGCCCCGGTCGCGGCCACGGTCGTGTTCGGAGCGCTGTTCGTGGCCGCCGGCGGGATCGCGTTCTGGGTGGTCGACGCGACCGAGGTGACCAGCGCGCTGACGTACGGGTCGGCGTACCTGGCCCAGTGGCCGACCGGGGTGCTGACCCCGGTGCTGGCCCGGTTCTTCACCTTCGTCATCCCGGCCGCGTTCACCGGCTACCTGCCGGCGCTCGCGCTGCTCGGCAAGCCCGACCCGACCGGGCTGCCCGACTGGCTGCCGTGGGCCTCGCCGCTGGCCGCGCTCGCCGCCGCGGTCGCCGCCGGGCTGGTGTGGCGGTCGGGAGTCCGGCACTACGTGGGAGCAGGAGGATGAGCGAGCCCGGGAGCACGCAGCGCGAGCGGGAGATGATCGTCGAGATCGAGGACCTGAGCCGGCACTTCGTGGTGCGCCGGTCGGTCGGCCGGCTGCGCCGGGAGAAGCGGGTCGTGCGGGCGGTGGACGGGATCTCGTTCACCGTCGGGAAGGGCGAGTGTGTCGGCTACATCGGCGCGAACGGTGCGGGCAAGTCGACGACCATCAAGATGCTGACCGGCATCCTGGTGCCGACCTCCGGCCGGGTGCGGGTGTGCGGGCTGGAGCCGGTGCGGCAGCGTCGGGAGCTGGCCCGGCGGATCGGCGTCGTGTTCGGGCAGCGCAGCCAGCTGTGGTGGGACCTGCCGCTGGCCGAGTCGTTCCGGCTGCTGGCCGCGATCCACCGGCTGCCGGCGCAGCGGGCCGCCGTCCGGCTGGAGCGGTGCGTCGAGCTGCTGGACATCGGCCCCTTCCTGGACACGCCGGTCCGCCAGCTGTCGCTGGGTCAGCGGATGCGCGGAGAGGTGACGGCGGCGCTGTTGCACTCCCCCGAGCTGCTGCTGCTGGACGAGCCGACGGTCGGGCTCGACATCGTCAGCAAGGAGGCGCTGCGCGCGTTCCTGGCCGCCGAGCGGGCCGAGACCGGCACCACGATCCTGCTCACCACGCACGACCTGCCCGACATCGAGCGGCTGTCCGACCGGGTCGTCGTCGTCGACGGCGGGCGGGTCGTGCACACCGGCACCCTGGCCGGGCTGGCGGCCGAGGCCGGCGTCGACCGGGTGCTCACCGTCGAGCTCACCGCGCCGGCCGAGCCGCTCGGCGACGTGCCGGGGACCAGGCTGCTGTCGGTGGAGGCGGGCGGGCTGCGCCAGCACCTCGCCCTCACCGGCTCGGCCGCGGCCGCGGTCGCCGCCGTCTCGGCCCGGACCGAGCTGCGCGACCTCAGCATCGCCGAGCCGGACATCGAGGACGTCGTCGCCCGCCTCTACCGCCGCGCCGCCGCCGCCCGATCGTCCACAGTGGACTAGAACGCGTCCCAACCTCACCGACGGCACGCGCGCCGGTGGGAGACAGCCGTTGGTCAGGTCTTCTCCAGGAACTCCGCGCGTTCGGACTCGACCAGGGCGGTGACGGCGGCGGCGAGGCCGGTGTGGTCGGTGAGCTCGGGGTCGGCGTCGACGATCGCCGACGCCTCGGTCCGCGCCGCGGTGATCAGGTCGCGGTCCTTCACCAGCGACAGCAGCCTGAACGAGGACCGGCCGGACTGCGCCTCGCCCAGCACCTGACCCTCCCGGCGTTGCTCCAGGTCGACCTCGGCCAGCCGGAATCCGTCCACAGTGGACGCCACCGCGTCCAGCCGCTCCCGGGACGGCGTCCCGGGAGGCGATTCGGTCACCAGCAGGCACAGCCCGGCGGCCGAGCCGCGGCCGACCCGCCCGCGCAGCTGGTGCAGCTGGGAGATGCCGAACCGGTCGGCGTCCAGGATCGCCATCACGGTCGCGTTCGGCACGTCGACGCCGACCTCGACCACCGTGGTCGCGACCAGCACGTCGACGTCACCGGCGGCGAACCCGCGCATCACGGCGTCCTTCTCGTCGGCCGGCAGCCGGCCGTGCAACACGCCGACCCGCAGCTCGTGCAGCGGTCCCTCGGCCAGCCCCGGCGCGACGTCGAGCACGGCCAGCGGCGGGCGCCGGATCTCACCGTCCTCTTCGGACGGTTCCTCGGTCTCGTCCTCGTCGCCGGTGCCGCCGATCCGCGGGCAGACCACGTATGCCTGGTGCCCGGCCGCGGCCTCCTCGCGGATCCGCTCCCAGACCCGGTCGAGCCAGGCCGGCTTCTCCCCCGCCGGCACCACCGTGGAGGAGATCGGCGACCGCCCGCCGGGCAGCTCCCGCAGCGAGGACACCTCGAGGTCGCCGTACACGGTCATCGCGACCGTGCGGGGGATCGGGGTCGCCGTCATCACCAGCACGTGCGGGGTGTCGCCCTTGGCCCGCAGCGCGTCCCGCTGCTCGACGCCGAACCGGTGCTGCTCGTCGACCACGACCAGGCCGAGGTCGGCGAACTCGACGCCCTCCGAGAGCAGCGCGTGCGTGCCGACGACGATCCCGGCCTCGCCGGAGGCGGCCTCGGCCAGCGCCCGGCGGCGGGCCGCGGCCGGCAGCGATCCGGTCAGCAACGCCACCCGGGTCGCGTGCTCGGCCGCGTCCAGCTCGCCGGCGGTGGCCAGCGGGCCGAGCAGGGCGGCCAGCGAGCGGGCGTGCTGCGCGGCGAGGACCTCGGTCGGGGCGAGCAGCGCGGCCTGCCCACCGGCGTCGACCACCTGCAGCATCGCCCGCAGCGCGCAGACGGTCTTGCCCGAGCCGACCTCGCCCTGCAGCAGCCGGTGCATCGGGTGCTCGGAGGCCAGCTCCGCGGCCAGGGTCGCGCCGACCTCCCGCTGCCCGTCGGTCAGCGCGAACGGCAGCCGGCGGTCGAACGCGGCCAGGATGCCGTCCGGGGCCGGCGGGCGGGCCTTGCCGGGCCGGCTCGCCGCGGCCAGCCGGCGCTGCGCCAGCAGCGCCTGCACCGGCAGCGCCTCGTCCCACTTCAGCCGCGTCCTGGCCAGCTCCAGGGCGGCGCGGTCGGAGGGGCGATGGATGTCGCGCAGGGCGACGTCGAGACCGACGAGGCGCTGCCGGGCGCGCAGGTCGGCCGGCAGCGGGTCGGGCGGCGGGTCCAGCTGGTCGAGCGCGAGGCGCACGCAGCGGGCGATCGTCCAGGTCGGCGTCGCCGCGGTGGCCGGATAGACCGGGATGAGGGCGCCGGCGAACTCCTCGATGTCGCCCTGCGAATCGTCGGCGTCGAGGATGCGGAAGTCCGGGCTGTTGAGCTGGCGCTTCCCGTTGAAGACGGTGACCTTGCCGGCGAACAGCCCCTGCCGGCCGACCGAGAGCTCCCGCTCCCGCCACGGCTGGTTGAAGAACGTCAGCTTGAGCGTGCCGCGACCGTCGGTGATCTCCGCCTCGACGATCGACCCCCGGCGGGCCCGCATCGGCCGGCGGCCGACCTTGCTCACCTTCGCGAAGACCGTCACGTCCTCGCCCGGGCTGAGGTCCCGCAGGTCGGTCAGCTTGCCGCGCTCGGCGTACCGCCGCGGATAGTGGCGCAGCAGGTCGCCGACGGTCTGCAGGTCGAGGCCGTCGTCGAGGGCCTTCGCGGCCCGGCCGACCACGTCCCGCAGCGGCGTCTCCAGCGTCGCCACTACTCGACCCCGATCAGCAGCGGGACGTCCGGGCGCGAGACGCCGTGCACCGAGACCTCGACGCCGAAATGGTCGCGGGCCACCTGCCGCTCCAGCCGCTCGGCCAGTGCGGTCTCGGCCGCCGCGAGCACGAGCGTGACCAGCTCGCCGCCGCCGGACAGCATCCGCTCCAGCAGCTCGCCGGCGACCAGGGCCAGCTCGCCGCCCACGATCACCACCTCGCCGTCGACCAGCCCGAGCACGTCGCCGGCCGTGCACGGTCCGGCCATGGTCAGCGCGTCCCGGGTGGCCGGGAACACCTCGCCCCACCGGGTCGCCGCGGCGGCCTCGGCCATCGCGATCACGTCGTCGCCGAACCGGCGTCCCTCGTCGTGCACGGCCACCGCGGCCAGCCCCTGCACCGGGGAGCGGGTCGGCACGACCGCGACCTCGACGCCGGCGTCCCTGGCCCGGGCGGCGGCGGCGGCCGCGGGCGCGGTCAGCTCGGCCCGGCCGGGCAGCACGACCGCGGCACCGGTGCCGGCGGCGAGCACTGCGGCCAGCACCGCGTCCTCGGTGCCGTCGGCGAGCAGCACGCCTTCGGCCGCGAACAGCTCGGCCATGCCGGCGCCGGGGGCGACCGCGACGACCGCGGTGCCCTCCCGGCGGGCCGGCGGCTCGTCGGCGAACCGGGTCACCGTGATCCGGTGCGGCCGCCCCGCCCGCACGCCGGCCTCGATCGCGGCGCCGATGTCGTTGACGTGCACGTGCACGGTCCAGGTGCCCTCGCCGGTACCGACGACGACCAGCGAGTCGCCGAGCTCGACCAGCTCGGCCCGCAGGGCGGTGGTGTCGGCGGCGTCGAGGAGGTATTGCACCTCGTAGCCGTACGCGTCGGAGCCGGTCTCGCGGGCCATCTCCCCCGGCGGCCGGCCGGAGCGGGTCTTCGGCACCGGCACCGGGTCGCCGGCGACGACGGTGGCCAGCGACTCCAGCAGCACGCACAGGCCGCGGCCGCCGGCGTCGACCACGCCGGCCCGGGCCAGCACCGGCAGCTGCTCGGGGGTGCGGTCGAGCGCGCGGGCGGCGCCGCCGGCGGCGGCCCTGGCCACCTCGGCGAGCGAGTCACCGGCACCGGCCGCCGCCTCGGCCGCCGCGCGGACCACCGACAGCATCGTCCCCTCGACCGGCTCGGCCACCGCCGTCCAGGCCAGCTCGGCCGCCCGGGCCAGCGCCTTGGCCAGCGCGGCCCCGTCGGGGTCGCCCGGCATCGACTCGGCGAGGCCGCGCAGCACCTGGCTGAGGATGACCCCGGAGTTTCCGCGCGCGCCGAGCACCGCCCCGCGCGCCATCGAGCCCAGCGTCGCGGCCAGGTCGCCGGGCGGGTCGGTGCGCACCGCAGAGTCGGCCGCCTGCAGCGTGAGCAGCAGGTTCGTGCCGGTGTCGCCGTCCGGCACCGGGTAGACGTTCAGCCGGTCGATCTCCGCGCGAGCGGCCTCCAGCCCCGCGACGGCCCCGGTGCACCAGCGCCGCACGGCCGACGGGTCCAGCACCTCGATCGCCGCCACCTCCCGGGTCGCGAGGGTACGGGTCCAGGCGCGTTTGGTGCCCCTCGGACCCGCTGGCTACACTGGCGCGGTTGCCCGGGACCGGTGTGCCCGGCGCCTGACGTGATCATCCGGATTCAGAGGAGTACCTCCGTGGCCAGCGTGTGCGACGTCTGCGGCAAGCGGCCCGGCTTCGGCAAGTCGGTGTCCCACTCCCACCGTCGCACCTCGCGCCGGTGGAACCCCAACGTGCAGACCGTTCGCGCGCTGGTCGCTCCGGGCACCCGCCGCCGGGTGACGGTCTGCGCCTCCTGCCTGAAGGCCGGCAAGGTCACCCGCGCCTGACCCGCCCGCCGCACGTCCCAGGCCCGCTCCCGTCGCCGGGAGCGGGCCTCGCCGCATCCGGACCCGGGCCACCCGGGCCACTGCCACCGCGCCCTCGGCCGACGCCACCCGGCCCGAGGCGCGGACCGGTAGGCAGGCCTGGCCGCCCCGGCCGTGGGAGGGGGTGGCCGGCCGCATCGCCGCGCAGCCGGCGCGGGGGTCAGGGGGTGGTGCGCCTCTCGCCGAGCCAGGCGCCGAGGCCGTAGTTGAGGCCGCCGAGGCCGAGGCCGGTGACCAGGGTGCCGAGCGCGGTCGCGAACCGGGAGATCCCGTCGCCGTCCGCGGCCAGCCAGAGGATGAAGCCGAGCACGCCGGCGCCCGCGCAGACGTAGCCGACGATCGTGAGCAGCGTCGCCGCCAGGCCGAGCTTGTCCTGCGCCGGCTTCGGCGCGCTCGGCGCCCCCGACGACGGGTAGCCGGACCCGCCGTAGCCCGCGCCGCCCTGCTGCCCGTACGCGGTGGACCCGCCGTAGCCGTACCCGCCCTGCTGGCCGTACGCGGGCTGCTGCCCGGACGGGTACGGCTGCTGCTGCGCGGCCGGCGGCTCCCCGTACGGCTGGCCGCCGTACCCGCCCTGCTGCCCGTAGCCCTGCTGCGGGTCGTACTGGCCGGAGCCGTAGGTGGGCTCGCTCATGTCCTGCCTCTCTGTCGCTCTACAGCCCCCGGGCCCGCGCGGCGGCGACGACAAGGTCGGTCGCGGCGGTCCAGGAGATGGCGGTGGTGTCGATGACCAGGTGGTAGTGCCGGGCCTCGGCGGGGTCGGCCCGGTAGAAGTTGCGCACGTACGCGGCCCGGGCGGCGTCGTTGGACCGCAGCGCCCGGCGGATGTCCGCCTCCGGCTTGCCGGTCCGGGCCACCGCCTGCGCGATCCGCACCTCCTCCGGGCCGTCGAGCCGCACGTGCAGCGCGTCCGCGCGGCCGGCCAGCACGATCGCCGCCGCCCGGCCGAGCACCACCCCGCCGGAGTCAGCGATCTCGTGCAGCACTTCCTCGGTCTTCTCCCGGAACGCGTGCTCGTCGGTGAACGTGTTGTATGCCAGCGGGCCGGCGCCGGCCATCTCCGGCACCAGCGCCATCGAGGAGATCACCCGCCACAGCCCGCGGTCGGTGGTCTCGTCCCGCCGCTCGGCCTGGTCGAGCGGCACGTCGAGCTTGCGGGCGACGCTGGCCGGGACCGCCCGGTCCACGAACGGGAGCCCCAGCGCGGCGGCGACCGCCGGCCCGATCTCGCTGCCGCCGGCGCCGTACGACGCCGAGACGGTGACCACTCCCACGGGGGCAGAGCATGGCACGCCCCGCGAGTCAGGGCGCCACCCGCTTGCCGTACGAGCGGGACAGCGGTCGGCCGGCGTAGTAGCCGAACCCGTCGATCGGGCGGTAACCGCTCGACTCGTACAGCGCGATCGCCTCCGGCTGCACGGTCCCGGTCTCCAGCACCAGCTCGTCGATCCCGGCCGCGGCGGCGGTGCGCTCCAGCTCGGCCAGCACCGCCCTGGCCACGCCGCGGTTGCGGTATTCGGCCACGGTGAACATGCGCTTGATCTCGGCCCGGCCGTTACCGAGGTTGCGCCAGCCGCCGCAGCCGGCCGGCGCGCCGTCGAGCCCGGCGACCAGGAACAGCCCCTCGGGCGGCAGGAACTCGGCGACGTCGATGGGCGCCTCGTCCCGCCCGCCGTACCGGACCACGTACTCGCCCTGCACCAGCTCGACCAGCTTCAGCGCGTCGGGCTCGTCCAGCCGGGCCGGGCGGACCTCGATGCTCACCGCCACCGCCAGGCGTGGTCGACCGGGCCGATGCCGGCACCGAGCGGGAAGCCGTGCGCGATCGCCCCGGTGACGTACTCCTTCGCCGCGGCCACCGCGTCCGGCAACGGGTCGCCGAGTGCGAGCCGGGACGCGATCGCGCTGGCCAGCGTGCAGCCGGTGCCGTGGGTGTGCCGGTTGTCCAGCCGCGCCGACCGGTACGTGCGGGTCTCGCCGGTCGCGGTGAGCAGCAGGTCGACCGCGTCGCCGTCCAGATGGCCGCCCTTGACCAGCACCGCGGCCGGGCCGAGCGCGAGCACCGCCTCGGCCGCCCGGGGCAGGTCGGCCTCGGAGTCGACCTTGACGCCGGTGAGCTGGTTGACCTCGTACAGGTTCGGGGTGACGAGGGTGGCGACCGGCAGCAGCCGCTCGCGCACCGCGACGACCGCGTCCGGGGCGAGCAGCGAGTCGCCGTGCTTGCTCACGCCGACCGGGTCGACCACGACCGGCACGCCGACCCGGCCGAGGACCTCGGCGACCGCCGACACCAGCTCGGTGGAGGCGAGCATGCCGGTCTTCACCGCGTCCACGCCGATGTCCGACAGCACGCTGTCCAGCTGGGCCCGGACCGCCTCGACCGGCAGCTCCCAGTAGCCCTGCACGCCCAGCGAGTTCTGCGCGGTCACCGCGGCCAGCACGCTCATGCCGTGCACGCCGTGGGCGAGCATGGTCTTCAGGTCGGCCTGGATGCCGGCGCCGCCGCCGGAGTCGGAACCGGCCACGGTCAGCACGCGCGGAGGAGCACTCACCCCGCCACGGTAGCCAGGCGCGTGCGGCGCTAGCGGAAGTGGTCCCAGCCGCCGGGGCCCGGGTAGGCGGCGCCGTCGACGACGACGCCGCGACCGCGGGCCACCCGGCCGATCACCTTCCACGGCGCCGGCGGGCGCTTGTCGCCGGGGAACGTCGCGGCCAGCGCGTGGTCGTCGCCGCCGGCCAGCACCCAGTCCATCGGCTCGACGCCGAGCGCCTTGCCGACGTCGCGCAGCTTCGCCGGCACGTCCAGCCGGGACGTGTCCAGCTCGATGCCGACCTCGCTGGCCACCGCGACGTGCTGCAGGTCCGCGACCAGGCCGTCGCTGACGTCGACCATCGCGGTCGCGCCGAGCTCGGCCGCCCGCGGCCCCTGCGCGTACGGCGGCTCCGGGCGGCGGTGGGCCGCGACCATGCTGACCGGCGAGCGGAACCCGCGCCCGAGCACGGCCAGCCCGGCCGCGGCCCAGCCGAGCCGGCCGGTGTAGGCGACGACGTCGCCGGGCCTGGCGCCGGAGCGGGTCACCGGCTCCCGGCCCTGCAGGTCGCCGAACGCGGTCACCGCCAGCACCAGCACGTCCGAACGGGTCACGTCGCCGCCGAGCACCCGGGCGCCGAGCGGCTCGCACTCGGCCCGCATGCCGTCGGCCAGCTCCTCCAGCCAGGCGACCGCAAGGTCCGGCGGCACCGCGAGCCCGAGCAGCAGGCCGGTGGGCACCGCGCCCATCGCGGCCACGTCGGCCAGGTTCTGCGCCGCGGCCTTGCGGCCCACGTCGGTGGCGGTCGACCAGTCCCGGCGGAAGTGCCGGCCGTCGACGAGCAGGTCGGTCGTCGCCACCACCCGGCCGTCCGGCGCCGCCAGCACCGCCGCGTCGTCGCCGGGGCCGAGCACCGGCTCCGGGGCGGGGCCGGCGGCGAACCTCGCGGTCAGCCGATCGATCAGGCCGAACTCCCCGACCTCGGCGACAGTGATGGCTCAATCCTCTCGGTGACGAAGTCCCCGCCAGCGGCTGGGGTAGATTCTCCACCTCCCCGCATCCGTCCGACGAAGGGCTCGCCGTGGTCCAGGCCTACATCCTGATCCAGACCGAGGTCGGCAAGGCCGCGGCCGTGGCGACCGCGATCGCCGAGATTCCCGGGGTCACGCAGGCCGAGGACGTCACCGGTCCGTACGACGTGATCGTCCGCGCCGAGGCCAACAACGTGGACGAGCTCGGCAAGCTCGTCGTCGCCAAGATCCAGGCGGTCGCCGGCATCACCCGCACGCTGACCTGCCCGGTGGTCCACCTCTAGCACGCGCGGGCGGCCCTAGACTCGACCGGTGCGCACGGCGACCGACTCGCAGCAGCCCGCGCCGGCGCGGGACGACCGGCGGTCGGCGGCGCGGCTGGCCACGCTCGTCGCCGTGCCGCTGACGCTGGTGCTGCTCGCCGTCGTCGTGCTCGCCTCGCGCCAGGCCGGCTCCGGTGCCGAGCCGGTCGCCCCGGCCGGCAGCGCGGCGACCAGCGCGGCCGCACTGCCCTCGATCAAGGTGGCCGCGCCGCCGCCGCTCACGGCCGGGCAGCAGCGGGCCTGCCAGGAGCTGATCTCGGCGCTGCCGACCGAGCTCGGCGACCTGCCGGCCCGGCCGGTCGACTCGCCGTCGCCGTACGTGGCCGCCTGGGGCGAGCCGGCCGTGACGCTGCGCTGCGGCGTCCCGCGGCCGCCGTCGTTCATCGCGACCGCGGACGTGCAGCAGATCGACGGGGTGAGCTGGTTCGCCGAGCGGCGCGGCGCGACCACGGCCTGGGTCGTGGTGGACCGCCCGGTGTATGTCGAGGTGCTCGTCCCGGCGGCGGACGCCAGCGCCCCGGTCGCGCGGCTGTCCACCGCGGTCACCGCCGCCCTGAAGCCCCGCCCCCTCGACCCGGCCGACTAACGCCGGGTCAGCGCGGTCTGGATGAGGCGGTCGAGCAGGGTCGGGTAGTCCAGCCCGGACGCCGCCCAGGCCCGCGGGAAGACCGAGATCGGCGTGAACCCGGGCATCGTGTTCACCTCGTTGACCGTGACCTGTCCGCCGGGGCCGACGAAGAAGTCGACCCGGGCCAGGCCGGCGCAGTCCAGCGCGGTGAACGCGCGGGC
This sequence comes from uncultured Actinomycetota bacterium, assembly GCA_963728945.1. Taxonomy (GTDB): domain Bacteria; phylum Actinomycetota; class Actinomycetes; order Mycobacteriales; family CADCTP01; genus CADCTP01. The sequence goes on from CAVSMA010000002.1 coordinate 1,636,824, forward strand.
CGCCAGCTCCCGCAGCCGTGCGGTCACCTCCGGCGGCAGGTCCGCCGGGATGTCCAGGGCGGACACGTCGTCGAGATACTTGGCCTCGAAGTCGTACCACTCGCGCCCGCCGGTGAGCAGGATCTCCGCCGGCACGCTCACGTCCGGCGCCGCGCCGTCGATCCCCTCCAGCACCGCGAGCTCGATCTCCCGCCCCGGCACCGCCGCCTCGACCAGCACCTTGTCGTCGACTGCCCGGGCCGCCGCGATCGCCGCCGGCAGCGCGGCCCAGTCGTCCGCCCGGCTGATCCCGATCGACGAGCCGCCGCGGGCCGGCTTGACGAACACCGGCAGGCCCAGCCGCTCCCGGTCGGCGTCCGGAAGCGACGCCCCGGCCCGGACCACCGCGTACGGCCCGACCGGCAGCCCCTCGGCGGCCAGCAGCTTCTTGGCGAACTCCTTGTCCATCGCGACCGCGCTGCCGAGCACTCCGGAGCCCACGTAGGGCACGCCGGCCATCTCCAGCAGCCCCTGGATCGTCCCGTCCTCCCCGAACGGGCCGTGCAGCACCGGGAAGACCACGTCCACCCCGTGCAGCACGCTGGCCCCCTCGCCGGGCTCGACCACGACCAGCCCGCCGGCGGTCGGGTCGCCGGGCAGCACCACCGCCGTGCCGTTCTCCACCGTGGGCAGCTCGCGGCCGGAGATCCGCAGCGTCTCCGGGTCGCCCGAGGTGATCACCCACGCGCCCTTGGGCGTGATCCCGACCGGCACCACCTCGTACCGGGCCGGGTCGAGCGCCGCGAGGACGCTGCCCGCGGACACGCAGGAGATCGCGTGCTCGGTGCTGCGGCCGCCGAACACGACGGCGACCCGCACTCTCCGTCCTGGCTGGGACATGCGCGGCACCCTACCCGGCGACGGGCACCCCGCCAGTCACGCACGCAGCGTGGTCACCGGAACAGCGGGATTACCTGCGCACCGAACCGGGCCATCTCCTCGGCCTGCGGGCTGAACTGCAGCAGCATCAGCCCGGCGCCGGCCTGCTCGTACGCCCGGATCCGGTCGGCGACCTGCTCCGGCGTGCCGACCAGCCCGGCCCGCAGCCCCCGGTTGGACACGCTGTATTCCCGCAGCGACAGCTCCGACTCCAGCTGCGAGCCCTTCACGAAGTCCTGGTACGACGCGTACGCCTCCGGGCTGGACCGCACGTCGAGCACCCGGTCCAGTTCCGCCTGCGCCTCCGCCTCGGTGTCCCGCACGATCACGTAGCCGGAGACGCCGAACCGCAGCGGCGGCTTGCCGGCCTGCTCGCGCAGCTCGGAGATCCGCCGGACCCGGTCGGCGATGACCTCGGGCGGGTCGCCGTGCATGACGTACGCGTCGCCGTGCTCGGCGATCACCCCGAGCGCCCGCGGGGACTCGCCGCCCATGTAGACGTCGACGGCCTTGCTCGGCTTGGGCTCGAGGATCGCGCCCTCCAGGTCGTACCGGGCGCCGTGGTGGTCGACGGTCGGCTCGGTCAACAGCCGGCGCAGCACGGTCAGCCATTCCTCGGTGCGCTGGTAGCGCGCGTCGTGCACGTCGAACGGCATCCCGTACTGCCTGGCCTCGTCGGCCCACCAGGACGAGACCACGTTGAGGCTGATCCGCCCGGGTGCGATCAGGTCCAGCGTGGACAGCGCCTTGGCGGTCAGCGAGGGCGCGTGGTAGTTCGGCCGGACCGCGAGCATCAGCTCCAGCCGCTGGGTCACCGCGGCCAGCGCCGCGCCCAGCGTCCAGGCGTCGGCGGCCGGCGCGCGGTGGCCCTTGATGTCGTTGAGGTTCAGCTCGGCGAGCAGGGACAGGTCGAACCCGTGCCGCTCGGAGTCGACCGCCAGGTCGCGCAGGTAGGGCCAGGCGACCGGCATGCCCTCGTCCTCGACGTTGCGCAGCCAGCCCCCGAACACCGGCATCCAGTAGCCGAACCTCACGTCGACCGCCCCTCGGACGGACCGCTCGCTCCCCGCTCGCGCCGCGCGTTATCGCCCTCGCTCATGAGATCTCCTTGTCCAGCGTGCCGAGGTAGCGGGCGACCGCGCGGGCGGCCGAGCGCGGCGCGACCGCCTCGACGTCGGGGTTGTAGTTCGTGTTGGTGTTCACGTCGTAGGTGACCGCGCGGCCGTCCGCGGTCTCGATGAACTCGAAGCCGGCCACCTCGAGCCCGTGCCAGCGGGCGAACGACTCGTACGCGTCGGCCAGCCCGGACGGCATGGGCTCGGTCCGCAGCGCGAACAGGCTGGCCGGCGTGCCGTCGACGGCGCAGGCGTCGGCCGGACAGAGCTGGAACCCGCCGCGCTCGGTGTCCGCGGTGATCGCGTAGACCAGCTCGCCGCCGACGATCTCGGCCCGGGTGATCCGCGGCCGCGCCGGCTCGACGTATTCCTGCACCAGCAGCACGCCGTCGACCGGCTCGTCCAGCCCCGGCAGCGCGGCGGCCAGCTCGTCGACCGAGTCGAACCGGCTCACTCCGAGGCCCTTGCCGCCCCGGTTGGGCTTGACCACCACCGGCGGCCCGACCGTCGCGGCGGCGGCCAGCACGTCGTCCGGCCGGCCGCCGACCACGGCCACCGTCCGCGGCACCGCGATCCGGGCCGCCCGCAGCAGCGCGAGCTGGCGCACCTTGGACAGCTCGAGGTCGAGCACCGCCCGACCGTTGACCACCCGCCGGCCGTGCGCCTCCAGCACGTCGAGCAGCGCGCGGGCGTGCTCGGCGGCGGCGGTGTGCCCGCGGGTGTGCGCGGACGCGCTCATCCGCGACCACCACAGGCCCTCGGCCGGCGTCGCGGTCAGGTCCAGCGACCCGCCGGTCACCAGCGTCTCGTCCCAGTCGACGCCCTCCGCGGCGAAGGCGGCCGCGAACGGCGGCATCCATTCCGGGTTCTCGTGCAGCACGTGGACGGTCACGGGACCGAGTCTCCTCCCACTCCTCGGACAGACCGTCAGGCGCAAGCGCCGGACGGTCGGCCCTCGTCGCTGGGCCCAACGAAACGCTTCGCGTTTCCGCCGGGGACCCGAACCCCGCGCATGCCGCGAGCCCTCGCATGCGCTCATGACCCGGGCGGCCGTCCGGGTGTCCACCGGTCAGGCGGTCACCGGCCGTTCGTCCTTCATGTCCCGGCCCATCAGCGACGGCACCAGCTCGGTCGCGGGCAGGCCCTCGTGGCAGACCCGCACGACGCCCTCGGTGATCGGCACGTCGACACCGACCCGGCGGGCGAGCTCCAGCACCGACCGGCAGGACTGGACGCCCTCCGCGGTGGTCCGCACCGCCGCCTTCGCCTGCTCCAGCGACTCGCCGCGGCCGAGCCGCTCGCCGAACGTGCGGTTGCGGGACAGCCGGGAGCTGCAGGTGGCGACCAGGTCGCCGAGCCCGGCGAGGCCGGCGAAAGTGAGCGGGTCGGCGCCGAGCGCGGCGCCGAGCCGGGCGGTCTCGGCCAGCCCGCGGGTGATCAGCGAGGCTCTGGTGTTGTCGCCGAAGCCCATCCCCTCGGCCATCCCGGCGGCCAGCGCGATGACGTTCTTCACCGCACCGCCGAGCTCGCAGCCGACCACGTCGGTGTTCGTGTACGAGCGCAGGTACGGCGTGAAGCAGGCCCGCTGCAGCAGCTCGGCCCTGGCCTTCTCGACGCAGGCGACCACCGTCGCGGCCGGCTGCTCCTCGGCGATCTCCCGGGCCAGGTTGGGCCCGGACACCACCGCGACCCGCTGCGGGCCGCAGCCGGCGACCTCGCCGATCACCTCGCTCATCCGCTTCGCGGTGCCGAGCTCGATCCCCTTCATCAGGCTGACCAGCGTCGCGTCCGGCTCGATCGCCGGGGCCCAGCGGGCAAGGTTCTCCCGCAGCCGCTGGGCCGGCACCGCCAGCACCACGATCTCGGCCTTGTCCAGCGCCTCGGCCGGCTCCGCGGTGGCCCGCAGCGCCGGCGGCAGCACGACACCCGGCAGGTAGTCGGGGTTCTCGTGCCGCTCGGCCACCGCGGCGATCAGCTCGGGCCGGCGACCGACCAGCGTCACGTCGCCGCCGGCATCGGCGAGCACCTTCGCGAACGTGGTCCCCCAGGAGCCGGCGCCGAGGACGGCTGTGCGCATCAGGACGCCTCGCGGGCCGGCGGTCGGCGGAAGAACTCCGGCGGCGGGCTCTCGCCGCGCACCTCGGCCAGCTGGTCGCGGACCGCCCCCATGATCACGTCGGTCACCTCGCGGAGCAGGTCCGCGGTCAGCGGCCGCCCCTTGTACGCGGACAGGTCGACCGGCGGTCCGGCCACGCACCAGATCTCGTGCCGCGGCAGCGGGCGGATCTTCTTGTGCTCGACGTCGACCGCGTGCTGCGGTCCCCAGTTGGCGACCGGGATGATCGGCGCGTCGGTCGCCAGCGCCAGCCGGGCCACCCCGGTGCGCGCCTGCATCGGCCAGAAGCCGGGGTCGCGGGTGACGGTGCCCTCCGGGTAGATGCAGATGGCCTCGCCCCGGGCGAGCGCCGCGTGCGCCTCCTCCAGGGAGTTGCGGGCGGCGGCGGTGCCCCGGCTGACCGGGATCTGGCTGGCTCCGCGCAGCAGGTTGCGCACCCCCCTGATCCGGAACAGGCTGTCCTTGATCAGGAACCGGGGGATCCGCCCGGAGTCCCAGACGAACTCGGCGAGCGTGCTCCAGTCGGCCTGCGAGACGTGGTTGGCGACCAGCACGACCCCACCGGCGGGCGGGACGTGCTCGCGGCCGCGCCAGTGCCGCTTGAAGAACACCGCGTTGAGCGGCTTCACCAGCACCACCGCGAGCCAGATCCAGCGCCCGGCATTCCTGTGCCCCGGCTTCACCCGGCCCACCTCCTCCGCACGACCCGCCGTCGTTGCAAGCGCAGTCTTCCCGGCCGCCGGCACCGGTGTCCACGCGGCCCGCGGCACCGGGGCCGCGGCGGGTACCGTGGAGCGCCGTGCGGTGGTCCGTGGTCGTCCCGGTCAAGCGGCTGCCGCTGGCCAAGTCCCGGCTGTACGCGGTGGGCCGGCCGCGGCCGGAGCACGAGCAGCTGGCGCTCTGCCTCGCGGTGGACACGGTGGCGGCGGCGCTGGCCGCGACCGCGGTGGCGCGGCTGTACGTGGTGACCGACGACCCGGCGGCGCGGGCGGCGATGGCGGCGACCGGCGCCCGGGTGCTGCCGGACGAGCCGGACGCCGGGCTCAACCCGGCGCTCGCGCACGGGGCCGCGGTCGCCAGGCGGCGGTTCCCGCACGACGGCGTCGCGCTGCTGTCGGCCGACCTGCCGGCGCTGCGGCCCGCGGAGCTGGACGCTGCGCTGGCGGCGGCGGCCGGGTACGGGACGGCGTTCGTGGCCGATGCGAGCGGCACCGGGACCACGCTGCTGGCCACCGCGCCGGGCCGGCCGGTCGAGCCGCGCTACGGCCGGGCATCGGCCGCGGCGCACCGCGCCGCCGGCGCGATCGAGCTGACCGGCGGCTGGCCGTCGTTGCGCACCGACGTCGACACCGCGGCCGACCTGCGCACCGCCGCCGAGCTCGGGCTCGGCCCGGCCACGTCCGCCTGGACCGCGCGGCACGCCGTCGCCTGAGGTGCGCGGCGTGCAGGCGACGGTGGCGACCTTCGACCCGGACACCGGCAGCGGGACCGTGCTGACCGACGACGGCCGGCGGCTGCCGTTCGACCCGGCCGCCTTCGCCGCCGGCGGTCTGCGGCTGCTGCGGCCCGGCCAGCGGGTGAAAATGGAGGTCGCCGACGGCCGGATCGTCCGGGTCACGATCGTGACCCTCCCCTGACCACCTCCCGCCGACCTCCCGGCTGAGCAATCATGGCGGCATGACCGCCGACGACATCACCCGGGATCCGGAGCCGATGCGCGGGCTGACCGATCTCGAGCCGGACGACGCCGACGGCGCGCTGTCCGCCGACTTCGACGGCCACGACCGGCCACCGGCGCCGGACCTGCCGGACGAGCGCTTCTCCAGCCGCGAGCTGTCCTGGCTGGAGTTCAACGCGCGTGTGCTCGCGCAGGCCGAGGACCGGCGGCTGCCGCTGCTGGAGCGGATGAAGTTCCTCGCGATCTTCGCCAGCAACCTCGACGAGTTCTACATGGTCCGGGTCGCCGGCCTGAAGCGCCGGCTGGACATGGGTCTCGGGATCCGGTCCTCGGACGGGCGGACGGCGCGGGAGACGCTCACCCAGGTGTCGCTGCACACCCAGGAGCTGGTCGCCCGGCACTCGGCGCTCTGGCAGGACGACATCGAGCCGGCGCTCGCCGGCGCCGGGATCCGGGTGCTGCACTGGGACGAGCTCGACGCCGCCGAGCGCACCCGGCTGGCCGAATACTTCCGGGCCCAGGTGTTCCCGGTCCTCACCCCGCTCGCCGTCGACCCGTCGCACCCGTTCCCGTACATCAGCGGGCTCTCGCTCAACCTGGCCGTGCTCGTCCGCGACCCGAGCGGTCCCGGCGGGGCGACCGAGCGGTTCGCCAGGGTCAAGGTGCCCAACAACGTCACCCGGTTCGTGGACGTGAAGGACCCGCGGGCCGCCTCGGCATACCTGCCGCTGGAGGACCTCATCGCGGCCCAGCTCGACATGCTCTTCCCCGGCCTGGAGATCGTCGAGCAGCACCTGTTCCGGGTGACCCGCAACACCGACATCGAGGTCGAGGAGGACCGGGACGAGGACCTGCTGCAGGCCCTGGAGCGGACGCTGACCCGGCGCCGGTTCGGCCCGGCGGTGCGCCTCGAGGTGCAGGACACGATCACCCCCCGGGTGCTCGACCTGCTCACCGAGGAGATCGACGTACCCGAGGAGGACGTGTTCTACGTCCCCGGGCTGCTCGACCTCGCCTCGCTCTGGCAGCTCTACGACGTCGACCGGCCGGACCTGAAGGAGGCCCCGTTCGTGCCGGCGACGCCGCCGCGGTTCGCCGAGAACGAGACCGCCAAGAGCGTGTTCGCGACCCTGCGGGAGGGCGACGTGCTCGTGCACCACCCGTACGAGTCGTTCTCCACCAGCGTGCAGCGGTTCATCGAGCAGGCCGCGAACGACGCGAACGTGCTGGCGATCAAGCAGACCCTCTACCGCACCTCCGGTGACTCGCCGATCGTCGAGGCGCTCATCGACGCGGCCGAGGCCGGCAAGCAGGTCGTGGTGCTGGTCGAGATCAAGGCCCGGTTCGACGAGCAGGCGAACATCAAGTGGGCCAAGGCGCTGGAGCGGGCCGGCTGCCACGTCGTGTACGGGGTGGTTGGCCTCAAGACGCACTGCAAGACCGCGCTCGTGGTGCGCCAGGAGGGCGGCTCGATCCGGCGCTACTGCCACATCGGCACCGGCAACTACAACCCGAAGACCGCCCGCATGTACGAGGACCTCGGGCTGTTCACCGCCGATCCCGACATCGGCGCCGACCTCACCGACCTGTTCAACGTGCTGACCGGCTACTCGCGACAGACCGGCTACCGCTCGATCGTGGTGGCCCCGCACGGCATCCGCCGCGGCATCATCGAGCGGGTCGGCCGGGAGATCGAGCACGCCCGCGCCGGCCGGTACGCCCGGATCCAGATCAAGACCAACCACCTCGTCGACGAGGAGACCATCGACGCGCTCTACCGGGCGTCGAAGGCCGGCGTCGAGGTCGACCTGCTGGTGCGGACGTTCTGCACGATCCGCGCCGGCGTGCCGGGCCTGTCGGAGAACATCAAGGTCCGCTCGATCCTCGGCCGGTTCCTCGAGCACAGCCGGATCATCTACGTCGAGAACGACGGCGAGCCGGAATACCTGCTCGGCAGCGCCGACCTCATGCACCGCAACCTCGACCGGCGGGTCGAGGTCATGGTGCAGGTGACCGACCCGACCGCCCGCGAGCACCTGCGGGAGATCCTCGACCTCGCCTTCGCCGACGACGTCGCCGCCTGGCAGCTGCGGCCGGACGACGTGTGGACCCGCAACCCCGGGCAGCCGGGCAAGCCGTTGCGGGACTACCAGGAGGTCCTCATGCGCCGGCACGCCAGCCGCGCCCGGTGACCGGCGAGCGGATCCTCGCGGCCGGCGGGGTGCTCTGGCGGCCGGTCGCGACCGGGATCGAGGTGTGCCTCGTGCACCGGCCCCGGTACGACGACTGGTCGCTGCCGAAGGGCAAGCTGCACGACGGCGAGCTCCCGCTCGCCGCGGCCGTGCGCGAGGTCACCGAGGAGACCGGGGTGCGCCCGGTCGTGGGTCGGCGGCTGCCCACCCAGCGGTACGAGCTCGGGCTCGACCGCAAGCACGTCGACTACTGGGCGATGACGCCGGCGGACGGGGCGTTCGTCGCCACCGACGAGGTGGACTCGCTGCGCTGGGTCACGCCGGCGGTCGCCGGGACGACGCTGACCTACGACCGGGACCGGCAGCTGGTCGCGAGATTCGCGGCCATGCCGGTGCCGACCGCGATGGTGCTGCTGGTGCGGCACGCCAAGGCCGGCAGCCGGTCCCGGTGGAAGGGCGAGGACGCGCAGCGGCCGCTGGACCCCGGCGGCCGCGCCCAGGCCGAAGGGCTGCGGCAGGCGCTGCGCTGGTTCGGCCCGACCGCGGTCCGCTCGGCCGACCTGGTGCGCTGCGAGCAGACGGTGGCCGGGCTGGCGGAGGACCTCGGGCTGCCGGTCGGCTCGGAGCCGGCGCTGACCGAGCAGGCCTACGGGAAGGAGCCGGCGGCCGCACTCGAGCGCGTGCAGGCCGCCGCCGCGGCCGGCGGGATCACCGTGCTGTGCAGCCAGGGCGGGGTGATCCCGGACCTGGTCGGCACGCTGGCCGCGCGGGACGGGGTCGCGCTGGGGCGGCGGTCCGGCAGCAAGATCCCGGCCCGCAAGGCGAGCACCTGGGCACTGTCCTTCGTGGACACGCGGCTGGCCGCCGCCGACTACCATCCGGACCTCGCCCTGGCGGCGAAACTCACTCCATAGTGGACGCCGCCCGGTGGGCGGCGGACGCGAGCACCGCGGCCACGGCCGGCGGGTCGTCGGTCATCGGGACGTGGCCGCAGCCGGGCAGGGCGACCACCGTGGCGCCGGCGGGAAGCTGCTCGACGTGCCGGGACGTGCGCGGCAGCAACAGCCGGTCCCGGCCGCCGAACGCGACCGTGACCGGCGCGCCGATCGGCGCCGCGGACCGGTAGTGCCGGTCGGCGGTCGCGCGCAGGGTGGGCAGGAAACCGGGGCAGCGGCCGGCGGCCCTGATCGCGGCGCGGGCCTGCGCCGGGGTCAGCCGGCCGGGCCGGGCGTACACCTGCGCCAGCGCGGCCGTCCGGACCGGGCGGAACCGCATCAGCGCGGTCAGCGGCCGCTCCAGCCGGTAGGACAGCTCGCGGATCGCCCGCAGGCTCAGCCGGGCATACCGGGGCGTGCTGCCGGGCCAGAGACCGGCCGGGGACAGCAGCGTGACCGAGGCGAGCGGGCGCAGCGCGGCCAGCTCGAGCGCGACCCAGCCGCCGAGCGAGTTGCCGGCCACGTGCGGGCGGTCGATGCCGAGCTCGTCGAGCAGACCGGCCACGGCGCCGGCCAGCGCGGCCGGCGTCGGCTCCTGCCCGGCCGGCAGCGGTGGCGACTCCCCGAACCCGGGCAGGTCGACGCTCAGCAGGTCGAACTCCGCCGCCAGCGCCGGCACGACCGGCTCCCACGCTCCCCGGTAGGACCCGAGCCCGTGCAGGAGGACCAGCGTCTCCCCCGCACCCTGTCGCGAATACCTCAGCACGCTCACACTCCAAGGACGGCGAACCCCCGCCCACTGTGACATCCCGGCCGCCCGGGTGTGCCGGCCCCGCCGTCCCGGCGTCGCCGCGCGAGGTCCCTCGGTTCGGACGCGGGGTGGGCTGGCCCGGCCGGGCTGTGGCGGCGAGGTCCCGAGCAGCGGGCGCGGGCGCGGGTACTCGAGGCGGTCCGATCTGCTGCTCGCGGCGGTCCGGGCTCGGCGCCGGGCACCAAGCGCGGGTGGTCCGGCGAACACGGGCGTCCCCGGGTCGGCGGGAGGCCGACCCGGGGACGCGAGTGGGTGGTGCTGTCAGGCGGTGGTCTTCGCCGCGGTCCGCCGCGGCGCTGCCTTCGCCGTCGTCTTCCGCGCTGTCGTCGCCTTGGCGGTGGTCTTCTTCGCCGCGGTGGTCTTGGCGGCGGTCGTCTTCGCCGCGCCCCGCGTCGACTTCGTCGCCGTGGTCCGCTTGGCCGGCGCCGACTTGGCCGCGGTCTTCCGGGCCGGAGCCTTGGTCGCGCTCGCCTTGGCCGCGGTCGTCTTGGCCGCGGTCGCCCGCGCCGTCGACTTCGCCGGAGTCGCCTTCGCCGCGGCCTTGGCCGGGGCGACCTTCGGCAGCTTCTTCGACCCGTTGACGACGTTCTTGAACTCCTGGCCGGCCCGGAACGCCGGCACCGAGGTCTTCTTGACCCGCACCTTCTCACCGGTGGCGGGGTTGCGCGCGGTCCGCGCGGCGCGGTCGCGCTTCTCGAAGACGCCGAAGCCGGTCAGCGCGACCTTCTCGCCCTTCTGCACGGTGCGGTAGACCGTGTCGAGAAACGCGTCCACGGTCGTGGCGACGCGTTTCTTGTCTTCGCCGAGACGCGTGGAGAGCGCCTCGACAAGCTGTGCCTTGTTCACTGTTGGGTCCTCCCCGGGACAGTCTCGGCTTGGTTGCGCCGATGATGGGGCGAACGGTAAGCGCCGGCCCGGTGTAAAACAAACACCGGCGTGCTCGCAGATCGCCTGTGTCGCAAGCGGTTCCCGATTATGCCCTTCGGGAAACCATTACGGTACAGGCGATTTCGTCCTCAGGAGGGCCGTACCAGCAAGTCCAGCCGGACGAAGTCCAGATCGTACGAACCGTCGGCGCGTCGCAGCTCGGCGACCGCCCGCTCCTCCACCCGGCGGCGGAACTCCGGCGCGGCGGCCGCCGGAAGCTGCGGCTCGTACGCCGGAAAGGTCTGCGAGCGCAGCCAACCGAGCATCTGCCCGGCCGTCCGGAACCGCCGGACCTGTCGCAGCAGCCGCACCCAGCCGTCGTCCGGGACGGCGAACCCGGCGGCCGCCAGCAGCGCCCGGTAGTCCGCCGGCGCCGGGAAGAACCAGCCGGCCGGCCCGCCGCCGAGCCTGGCCGACTCCTCGTCCAGGATCGCCTTCACCGCCGCGATCTGGCCCTGCCCGCCGAACTGGGCCCGGAACAGGCCGCCGGCCCGCAGCACCCGGCGGATCTGCCCGAGCATCCCGGCATGGTCGGTCGCGGGCACCCAGTGCAGCGCGGCGACCGAGAACACCGCATCGGTCGAGTCGGCCGGCACCACCCGATCGAGCTCCTGTGCCCGGCACACCGCGAACCGCACCGACGGCGTGGCCCGGCGGGTCGCCGCCGCGATCATCCCCGGGTCCGCGTCCACGCCGAGCACCTCGACACCGGGGCCGAGCGTCGCCAGCCGGGCGGTGAAATCGCCGACGCCGCAGCCGACGTCGAGCACGCGCGCCGCGGCCGGCAGCGTCAGCCCGCCGAGGAAGTCGTCGTCGTGCCGGCGGTGGTGGGCGGTGTTGGCCGCGTACAGCGCGGCGTCCCAGGACGCGGTCACCGGTGTCAGCGGGCCGGCAGCGTGGTGGGCAGGAACGCCGGCCGGTGCGCCTCGTACGCGTCGATCTCGTCGGTGTGGGTGAGCGTCAGCCCGATGTCGTCGAGGCCGTTGAGCAGCCGCCAGCGGGTGAAGTCGTCGAGCTCGAAGCCCACCGTCGTCCCGCCGTAGCGCAGCTCCCGCGCCTCAAGGTCGACGGTAAGCTCGGCCGCCGGGTCCTGCTCCGAGCGCTCCCACAGGCCCTCGATCACGTCCTCGGGCACGACGACCGTGAGCAGCCCCGCCTTGAGCGAGTTGCCGCGGAAGATGTCGCCGAACCGGCTCGAGAGCACGACCCGGAAGCCGTGGTCCTGCAGCGCCCAGACGGCGTGCTCCCGGGACGAGCCGGTGCCGAAGTCGGGCCCGGCGACGAGGATCGAGGCGCCCTCGTACTCGGGGCGGTTGAGGACGAACGACGGGTCGTCGGCCCGCCAGGCCGCGAACAGGCCGTTGGCGAAGCCGGTCCGGCTGACCTGCTTGAGCCAGACGGCCGGGATGATCTGGTCGGTGTCCACGTCGCTGCGGCGCAGCGGGACCGTGCGGCCGGTGTGGACGCTGAACTTCTCCACGGGATGTCCCTTCGGGCTCAGAGGTCGGCCGGCGCGGCCAGCCGGCCGGTGACGGCGGTCGCGGCGGCGACGGGCGGCGAGACGAGGTGGGTGCGGCCGCCCTTGCCCTGCCGGCCCTCGAAGTTGCGGTTGCTGGTGCTGGCCGAGCGCTCGCCGGGCGCGAGCTGGTCCGGGTTCATGCCCAGGCACATCGAGCAACCGGCCGACCGCCACTCGGCGCCGGCGGCGAGGAACACCTCGTCCAGCCCCTCCAGCTCGGCCTGCTCCTTGACCCGCATCGAGCCCGGCACGACGAGCATCCGCACGCCGTCGGCGACCTTCCGGCCGGCCAGCACCTCGGCGGCGGCGCGCAGGTCCTCGATCCGACCATTGGTGCAGGAGCCGAGGAACACCGTGTCCACGGCGATCTCCCGCATCGGCGTGCCGGCCCGCAGGTCCATGTACGCCAGCGCCGACTCGGCCGCCGAGCGCTGGTTGGGGTCGGTCATCGCGGCCGGGTCGGGCACCCGGCCGGACAGCGCGACCCCCTGGCCGGGGTTGGTGCCCCAGGTGACGAACGGCGTGAGCGTCGCCGCGTCCAGCACGACCTCGCGATCGAACGTCGCGTCCGGCTCGGAGCGCAGCGTCCGCCAGTGGGCCAGCGCCGCGTCCCAGTCGGCGTCCTGCGGCGCGTGCGGGCGGCCCTTGAGGTAGGCGAAGGTCGTCTCGTCCGGCGCGACCATGCCGGCCCTGGCGCCCGCCTCGATCGTCATGTTGCAGATCGTCATGCGAGCCTCCATCGACAGCGCTTCGATGGCCGACCCGCGGTATTCGACCATGTGGCCCTGGCCGCCGCCGGTGCCGATCTTCGCGATGAGCGCGAGGATCACGTCCTTGGCGGTCACGCCGGGCGGCAGCTGGCCGTCCACGGTCACCGCCATCGTCCGAAGTGGACGCAGCGGGAGCGTCTGGGTGGCCAGCACGTGCTCGACCTCGCTGGTCCCGATGCCGAAGGCGAGTGCGCCGAACGCGCCGTGCGTGCTGGTGTGCGAGTCGCCGCAGACGATCGTCAGCCCCGGCTGGGTGAGGCCGAGCTGCGGACCGATGACGTGCACGATGCCCTGCTCGCGGTCGCCCATCGGGTGCAGCCGGACGCCGAACTCCGCGCAGTTGCGGCGCAGCGTCTCGACCTGGGTGGCCGACACCCGGTCGGCGATCGGCAGCTCGATGCCGACGGTCGGCACGTTGTGGTCCTCGGTGGCGATGGTGAGATCGGGCCGGCGCACCGACCGGCCGGCCATCCGCAGCCCGTCGAAGGCCTGCGGGCTGGTCACCTCGTGCACGAGGTGCAGGTCGATGTAGAGCAGGTCCGGCTCGTCCCCGGCCCGCCGCACCACGTGCGACTCCCACAGCTTCTCGGCCAGAGTGCCGGCCATGTCGCTCGCCTCATCTCACATCGTGGGACTAGCATCTTGTTTCATGGGACAGCTTAGCGGAGTCGGCGTGCTGGACAAGTCGGTCGCGGTGCTGGACGCGGCCGCGCACGCACCGGTCGGGCTCGGCGACCTCGTCGAGCTGACCGGGTTGCCGCGGGCGACCGCGCACCGGCTCGCGGTGGCGCTGGAGGCGCACCGGATGCTGGTGCGCGACCCGTCCGGGCGCTGGGTGCCCGGGCCGCGGCTGGCCGAGCTGGCCCGCAGCGCACCCGACCCGCTGCTGGCCGCGGCCGGCCCGGTGCTGGCCCGGCTGCGCGACCGCAGCGGCGAGAGCGCGCAGCTCTACCGGCGCGACGGCGACGAGCGGGTGTGCGTGGCCGCGGCGGAGCGGACCACCGGGCTGCGGACGACGGTGGCCGTCGGCGCCCGGCTGACCATGACGGCCGGTTCGGCCGCGCAGGTGCTCGCCGCGTGGACCGAGGACGACCTGCCGCCGGGCGCCCGGTTCGGCCAGCGGGCGCTGGTCGAGGTGCGCCGCCGCGGCTGGGCCTACTCGGTGGCCCAGCGCGAGGCGGGCGTCGCGTCGGTCTCCGCCCCGGTCTTCGACCACGCCGGCGACCTCACCGCGGCGATCTCCGTCTCGGGTCCGGTGGAGCGGCTGACCCGCCGGCCCGGTCCCAGGTTTGCGCCGCTCGTCACCGCCGCGGCAACCGCGCTGAGCGCGCGCCTGTAACACTCCTCGGTTAAACGGTCATTACCTCCACGTACGGCGTGACCTGCACTGATGAACGTACGGTGACCGTGAAGACGCATGGCGTCATTCACCCGTTCGGTAGCCCTGGTCGGCCGCCGGCAGCGCTTAGGGTTCCTAAGGTCCACGAAGCCCAACCGGTCCGCCCGGACCCGGCTGGGCCCGGGGCCGCAACGGCGCGGACCCGGGTCGTGGCGTCGTGCGGCCCCCGGGAGCGGGCCGCGCACCACTGCTGAGGGGAAGTGCTAGGGCCGGCGAGCGATCGCCGGCCCTAGCGCTGTCCGGACCGCCGTGCCGCCCGGGGCCCTGCGCGGTCGGGAAGTGGCCGCGGGTGCGGACGGCCCGCGGTAGCGGGCCCTGCCTACGTTGCGGCGCGGGTCTCCTCGACGAGGTGGTCGAGGGCGTCGGCCGGGTCGCCGACGGCCCGCTGCCGATCGGCCGAGGTGCCGCGGCGCAGGATCGCCGCCACACCGGCGGCCACCACGTCCTGGTCGCCGAGCTCGTCCAGCGCCGGCCGGACGTGCTCGAGCAGCGCGCGCACCACCTCGCGGGCCGGCAGCGCGGCCGCGCCGCGCGGGTCGACCAGCACGTCGGCCAGTCCGGACCGGGCCGCCCGCCAGCGCGCGGCACGGACCAGTTCCGGTCGCGGCGGGGTGAACGCCGGCCCCGTGCCGTCGGCCGAGCGCAGCGCGGTCAGCACCAGCGCCCGGGCCAACCCGGCCAGCGTGACGGCGTCGTCGAGCAGCGGGACCGCGTCGCAGACCCGCACCTCGAGCGTCGGGTAGCGGGCCGACGGGCGGACGTCGAAGTAGATCATCCCCGGGTCGGACACCGTCCCGGACGCGACCAGCCCATCGACCGTCGCGTCATACTCGGCGGCCGACCCGAACGGCAGCGGCGGCCCGGCGGTCGGCCAGCGCGACCACAGGACGCTGCGGTACGAGGCGTAGCCGGTGTCCGCACCGTCGAAGTACGGCGAGGACGCGGAGAGCGCGAGCAGCACCGGCAGCCACGCGCCGACCAGCGGCAGGGCCGCCACCGCCAGCTCCCGGTCGTCGACCCCGACCTGGGTCTGCATCGCGCAGACCAGCTGCTGCCGGCCGACCTCGGCGTACTCGGCGATCATCCGCTCGTACCGGCGTCTCGGGTACGGCTGGCCGCCGAGGTCGAGCGCGACCGGCACCGAACCGGCGGCCACCACGACGAGACCGGCGTCCGCGGCCGCGGTCAGCGCCGCCCGCCGCTGCGTCACCATCTGCTCCCGCAGCTCGGCGAGCGTCCGGCAGACGCCGGTGGAGACCTCGATCTGGGACCGCTGCAGCTCCGGCTCGATCTCCAGGCCCAGCGCGGCCGCCGCGTCGACGACCTGCTCGGCGTCCTCGGCCGGCACCCGCCGCCGCGGGTCGACCAGATGGAACTCCTCCTCGACGCCGATCGTGACGCCGGCGCTCACCGGCCGAGGCCGTCCACGACCTCGACCGCCGGCAGGCCGGCCAGCAGCGCGCCCGGCAGGCGCAGCTTCGACCGGCGCACGCCGGAGCCGATCACGACCGAGTCCGCCGCCGCCACCGCCGCATCGACCAGCACCGGCCAGTCGACCGGCAGCCCGATCGGCGTGATCCCGCCGTACTCCATGCCGGTGCCGGCGACCGCCTCGTCCATCGGCATGAACGACGCCTTGCGGACGTCCAGCCGGCGCCGGGCGACGCCGTTGACGTCCGCCCTGGTGGTCGCGAGCACGACGCAGGCCAGCTGGCGCTGCACGCCTTCCCGCCGGCCGGCGATCACCACGCAGTTGGCCGACTCGTCCAGCGGCACCCCGTACCGCTCGCCGAACGCGGCGGTGTCGGCCACGTCCGGGTCGATCGCGGCGACGGCGATCCGCTCGACCGGCAGCTGCCCCTCCCAGCCGCGCAGCGCGGCCAGCACCGGCGGGGCCAGCAGGTCGGGGCGGGTCAGCGCCGGCACGAGCTCGAGAGTCTCGATCACCCGCCCATCCTCCGCCGTGGCATGGGACGCTGCGCGCATGGGGGTCTCCCTGGTGGTACGCGGGCTACGGCTGGCCGCGGCCGGGCTCGGCACCGCCGCGCTGGCCACCGCGCTGGTACAGAGCACCGGCTCGGTGGCGAACTTCTTCTCGTACTTCACCGTCGAGAGCAACGTCCTCGCGATCGTCGTCCTCGTCGGCGGTGCGGTGCTGACCCGCTGCCCGCGCGGCTGGCCATACTTCCGCGGCGCGGTGACGCTCTACCTGGCCATCACCGGGATCGTCTACGCGCTGCTGCTGTCCGATGTGGACGTGCAGCTGTCCGGCCGGTGGATGAACGCGACGCTGCACGAGATCCTGCCGCTGTTCCTGCTCGTGGACTGGATCGTCTTCCCGCCGTGGCCGCGGGCGTCGTACCGGAAGGCGCTGGGGTGGCTGGCGTTCCCGCTGGCGTTCGTCGCCTACTCGCTGATCCGCGGACCGATCGTGGACTGGTACCCGTACCCGTTCCTGGACCCGCGGCCGCACGGCTACCTGCCCGTGGTGTGGACGTCCGTGCTGATCGGGCTGGGCATGGTCGTGCTCGCGCTGGCCGTCATGTGGATCGGCCGGCGGCGGCTGGCGGCTCAGTCCCGCTCGCCGGCGGCCAGCACGATGTCGAAGCGGACCTGAGTCCAGCTGCCGTCGACGACCCGGCCGTCCGGGGTCGGCCCGTCGGAGCGCAGGAACGGCTTCACCAGCGAGTCGCGCACGCCGAACACGCTGTCCCCGCCGAGCGACTCGCCGGCCACGAAGATGTGCGTGACCAGCGTTCGACAGCCCGGCGCGCTGACCATGAAGTGCAGGTGCGGCGCGCGCATCGGCGACCGCGCGGTGGCATGCAGCAGCCGGCCGACCGGCCCGTCGGCCGGGATCGGATACGGCGTCGGGGTCAGCGCCCAGAACCGGCACTCGCCGTCTCCGTCGGCGACGAGGTGGCCGCGGGCGGCGGTGCGGTCGTCCGGGCGCTGCACGTCGTACAAGCCGTCGTCGTCGGCCTGCCAGACCTCCAGCAGCGCGCCGGGGATCGGCCGGCCGTCGACGTCGCGGACGGATGCTTCGACCCAGCAGGGCTCCCCCGGCGCACCGAAGGCGATGTCGCCGCCCTGCTCGACCTCCGGCGAACCGGCGACGAAGAACGGGCCGAGCACGGTGGACTCGGTCACGTCGCCCTCGGCCGCGTGGTTGACCGTGATCGTCTGCATCGACAGCCCGAGCACGTCGGAGAGCAGGATGAACTCCTGCCGCTTGTCGTCGGTGATGTGCCCGGCCTCGGTGAGGAAGTCGATCGCGGCGGCCCACTCCGACTCGGTGAGCCGCACCTCGCGGGCGAACGCGTGCAGGTGCCGGATGAGCGCGGTCATCAGCGTGCGCAGCCGGTCGTCCGGGGTGCCGGCGAAGCTCGCGACCACCGTCTCGGTCAGCTGCCGCTCGCGCTCGTCCTGGTCGCTGTGTGCCCGCTCGCGCTGCCAGCTCCCGCCCTCGCTCATGCCAGCCCTCCTGGAGGGTCCCCGGCCCACGCGGCCCGCAGCAGCCGGGTCAGCGCGGCGGCGTCGACGGGGCGCGGGTTGCCGGCGGGCACCGCCGGCAGGACGGCCTCGACCGCCTCCGGCAGGTCTTGCGCGCGCAGGCCGACCTCGCGCAGTGCCCGTGGTGCGTCCAGCTCCTCGCGCAGGTCGAGCAGCCCGGTCAGCGCGTCGATGGAGCCGAGCGCGGCGGCGATCCTGGCCGCGGCGTCCGGTGCGGCCGGCGCGTTGAAGGCGACCACGTACGGCAGCACGATCGCGTGCGTGGCCGCGTGCGGCAGGTCGAACCGACCGCCGAGCACGTGGCAGATCTTGTGGTGCAGGCCCGACCCGGCCGAGGCGAACGCGACCGCGGCGAGGTAGCAGCCGTACTGGGTGCGGGCATGGTTGCCGGCATGCAGCCCGTCGTTGAGCGCGCGCAGGCCCTCCATGGCGAGGGCGGCGTCGATCGGGTCGGCGGTCGGGCCCCACAGCGCGTCCACGCAGTGCGCGACCGCGTTGAGCCCGGACGCGGCGGCCAGCACCGGCGGCATCGACGCGACCATGTCCGGGTCGTAGACGACCACGTCCGGCAGCACCCGGTCGGCGTTCCCGGTGCGCTTGCCGCCCGGCCCGGTCAGTCCCCAGACGGTGGTGGCCTCGGAGCCCGCGTAGGTCGTCGGGACCGCGACGATCCGCACCGGCCGGTGCAGCGCGATCGCCTTGGCCAGCCCTATCGCGGAGCCGCCGCCGACCGCGACGACGACGTCGACGCCGGCCCGGTCGGCGGCACTGGTGGCCCGCTCCGCCAGCGGTTCGGGGACGTGCTGGGCCACCTCGGTCCAGCGCAGCGCGGTCCGGCCGGTCAGCGCGTCCATCAGCGCCGCATGCCGCTCGCTGCCGATCACCATGACCGCACGCGGCTCCAGCCGGTCGAGCTCCGCGCGGATCCGCGCCACGGCGCCGCCCGTGTCGAGCACGACCCGCTGCCCCAGCGTCCGATGCGCGAACCGCACCTCAGCCCGGCCTGTCCGTCACGATTACACCCACAGCCCGCAATGTAGCGCCGGCAACCATTTCCCCACCCGCACCCCGACCTGTTCGTCCCGTCACCACTCGCGCCGCCGGGCGCTCTACCCGAACCGCCCGGTCTAGGCGGCCCCCAGTGCGTCCGTCAGCAGCGCGACCAGCGCCTCGAGCTGCACACCGGCCGACGAGGCGACCTCCTCGTCCGAGCCGTCCAGCGCCCGGGCGGCAAGGCCAGCCTTGCCGTCGAGCAGCTCGGCGATCCGGACGTCGATGGTCTGCGCGGCGAGGATGCGCCAGGCGGTGACCGGTTCGGTCTGCCCGATGCGGTGGCTGCGGTCGATGGCCTGGGTCTGCTCGGCGTCGGTCCAGGACAGCTCGGCCAGCACGATGTTCGAGGCGACCTGCAGGTTGATGCCCACGCCAGCGGCGGTCAGCGAGCACACCGCGACCGTGACGTCCGGGTCGGTCATGAAGGCGTCGACGTTCCCCTGCCGCACCTTGGCCGTCTGGTCTCCGCGGATCGACGCGAAGCGCAGGCCCAGCCGGGCGAAGGTCTCCTCGGCGGCGTCCATCACGTCGATGTGCTTGGCGAAGAAGACGACCTTGCCGGCGCTGCGGGCGAGCTGCGCGGCGTAGTCGGCGGCCAGTTCCGCCTTTGCCTGGCCGATGTGTCGCATCATCGTGAACACGTTCTCGCCGGACTGCGCGGTCGTCGCATCCTTCAGCTCCGACCGGGCCACGGTGCGGACGAGCTCGTGATCGATGCCGTCGACGCCGGCGCCGGCGGATCGGTTCGCCAGGGCGGCCTCGTACCGCGCCACCATCCGGCCGGCCAGCTCCCGCTCTGCCGCCCGGATCGACCGGCCGAGCCGGCCGTCCAGCTCGACCGGGAGGTCGGCGATGCGGCGGGCGGGGATGTCGGCGGCCACCTCGACCTTGCGGCGGCGCACGATGCCGAGGTCGATCACGCACTGCCGGGCCGCGGGGTAGAAGCCGCGGTCGGCGGGCGTCAGCCCGGTCTCCTCGAGCGCGTCCAGCAGGTCGCCGATGGGCTGGCTGTCGTCGATCCAGCCGAGGAACTGCCAGATCGCCCGGAAGTCCTCGATGTCGTTGATCAGCGGAGTGCCGGTCAGCGCCATCAGCAGCGGCCGCACCGTGCGGGACCGGATCCGGTCGGAGAGCGCGAGCACGTGCTGGGAGCGCTGCGACGCCTTGTTCTTGATGAAGTGCGCCTCGTCCACCACCATCCCGCGGAAGCCGAAGGCACCGAGCCAGCCCCGGTGGCGGTCGAGCAGCTCGTAGTTGAGCACGACGATGTCGGCGAAGCCGTCGACGCTGTCGCCGTCGCCCTGCACCACGGTGACCGGGCGGTGCGGCGTCCAGCGGGCCGCCTCCCGGGCCCAGTTGATCTTGACGACGTTCGGCACGACGACCAGCAGCGGGTAGGCGTTCGCCGCTTCCGCGGCGAGCAGCGCCTGGGCCGTCTTGCCCAGGCCCGGCTCGTCGGCGAGCAGGAACGTCCGGTGGCCGGCAGCGGCCGCGGCGACCAGCTGCCCCTGGTGCGGCATCAGCTCCTGGCCCGGCGGAGTGAACCGTGCCGTCGGCGCCGGGAGCGCCATGCTTGCCGGGGCTCCCCCGGCCGCGCGCTCGAAGGAGCTCAGCAGCGGGCCGAGCAGTTCCCAGCCGGCCAGCCGGCGCGGGCGGGCGGTGCGCTGCGGAACGGCGGAGAAGTCGGGGGCGAGGAAGGGGTTCGCCAGCTGGCCGGAGATCACCGACCGCGGCACGACCCGGCGTTCCGTGTCGGCGGGAGCGGCCGCGGTCTCCGGCGGCGTGACCTCCTCCGGCGCCGGCTCGATGCCGAGGTCCCGCAGCATCTCCTGCTTGAGCGACCGGGCGGCGTCCGAGACGTCGGAGTCCTCCGCGAGCAATGCCAGCAGCCCGGGGTCCCGGACGGCGGTCCGGGCGAGGATGGTCGCGATGCCGTCCAGGCGCTTGAGCTGCTCAGCCCGGTGGCTGTCGCTTCCGGGCATGGCCCGGACGCGGGCATGCTCGTCACGCAGCACCAGGGCGAGGGCCTGGAACCTGGCGCGCAGGCCGGGCGTCACGCGGCCGCGCCGGACAGCCGCCTCGATCTCGCGGACGGTCCGGGCGAGCACCGAGACGACGTCGCCGCGGTGGCGGGCTGGTGGCTGCTTCCGCGGGGCGCCACGACGAGCGCCGGTACGGCGCTGGCCTGCTCGAGCCACAGACTCCTCCTCTGGACACCGCGGCACGGTCGCCGCGGAAGCATGCCGCATGGTCCCGCCGGCCGGGCGCCGGAACGTCCCGGGCCGAGAGCCACACCCGTCGAATGCCGAGCCGACCTGCGGATCTGCGAAGATCTACGCAGCCGGCCCCAGCAGGGCTCTCACCCGGACCCCGAACCCGCCGGTGGCTCCGGTCCGGTGACGACGATACGGGAATCCCGGCACCGAACGACCGATCCGGCCCCCGAATGCCTCCCCCATGTCAACGCCCGCAAGAGCACATCATTCCCGGCCCGGCGCTCGCTTCCCCGTCCATCAGCACCGCCAGCCCCCAGGAGTGAGCAGGAGCTGCCTGGAACACGCCGCCACCCGAAAGCCGGCCGGTCCAAGGCGCGGGGGGTCCCCGCAGCCCGCGGCCGGGATCCGAGCGATACAGGGGCGCCCCGAGAGTGGCCCACAGCGCATCACGCGGGATTGGCTGGCAGCGGGGGTCAGTATCCCAGGGTGTCCCAGACGGCCCTCGCCCAGAGTGACTGTCCGGCGATGCTGGGGTGCCAGTAGTCGTTGGTGGAGATGTGCTCTTCAGTGACGCCGGTCCTGAAGACGGCGCCGCCATCGGTCTTGCAGTGCGGATACTTCCCGCATACATCGGCCAGGACCGCGTTGAAGTCGATCACGCGTTGCCGGACAGCGGCTCGCCGGTCGGAGTCTGCCGGTGCGCTCGAGGTCGGGTGCGCGAGCAGGGTGCCGCAGAAGCCCGACGAGGTCCACGCCGTGACGGCGTTCGGGTCGGAGTGGAAGAGCTGCCATGTCTGATAGATGTCGGGGATCGAGACTACTCGGATACTCACCTCGGGCAGGCCCGACGTCAGCGTGTCCATGGCCTTGGTGAAGTCGGCCTCGAACGCCGAGACCGAGGTCATCGCTCCAGTCCGGCCACCGCAGGCGTCATTGGCGCCCATCGCGATCGTGACCAGCTGCACCCTCCGCCGAACGGCACTGTGAGCCTGTGCCTCGAGGTCCGCCATGGTGGAGCCGCTCACGGCGTCGTTGAAGTTCTTGTTCACCAGACGCGGGTTGAGCGACAGCAGCCGCAGGTAGATGGAGTTGATCGCCGCGTTTCTGCCCGTGGACCATGAATTGTCCGGGCAGTCGATCCAAGGGGTCGGGCAGTCGTTGTAGGCACGCGTCGTCGACGCGCCGAGGGCATCCATCGATGACGGGAGCGCGGGGATGCCGGCTGGCACGGTGCGGGCGCCCCCACCGCAACCGGCCAGGGCGGCGACCAGCGCGGCCGCGGCGAGGACAGTCCGCACTCCGGCGGACCGGCGCCGTCCAGTGGCGACAGACATTCTGATCTCCTTGCCTTCCGTCCACGCCTGATCGGTCGGCCTCGCCACGCCCGTGTCGCGTGCAGGCGGCGGATGGTTCCCCGGCTGAACTGCCGGTACCTGCGCGTCTCGGTCACGAACCTTCCAGGGACACGGAGCGACCAAGACCCCTGGTCCTCGAGCCCGGAGACCTCTCGACACGCCGGCGGCGTCCGCGCCACGATCGATGCCTGGCGGCCGGAAGGGGAACCCGCAGCTGCGATCAGGAGGCCGGATCGCGCGGGCATGGGTTCCCTTCCGGTCAGTTCAGGACCGCGCTCGCAATCCCGCCGAACATGGTCGCGACGATGATCAGGATGGCGATCACCATCCCGAAGATGCCGAAACCGCGGGCGATGCCGGTCTGAGGGTGGCTCCCCTTCGCCAGGCCGCCGAGCCAGGCGGCCGCAGCGCCGAGTGTCGCCGGTGCACCCGACCAGAACACGACCAGAGACACCACCGTGAGCAAACCGAGCACGACCGCGCCGATCCGCGCCCGCCGGCTGTCACCGGCCAGGGGGACGGCGATGGCCAGGGCGAGGACGAGTGCGGCCCCGCCGACGACGGAAACGCTCGCGATGCTGGCGATCGGGCCCTCGGGGGCGTGCGGGTCGTAGTCGGTGAAGAGGATCTCGCCGACGTGCATGGTGATGTTGAGCAGAGTGGAGAGGGCGAAGGCGCCACCCACGAGGACTGCCGGAGACAGGCGCCGCTCCGTACGCCCGACGGTGTCCGTTGTCATGGTGACCTCCGTGATCGTTCGCCCGGCCGGTCCGGGTCACCCCAACACGTTGGCTCGGACGCTGTCCCGGTCACGAGACCCACGATGTCCCGGGGTGTCCCGCGACCGTCCCGATTCCGCCCGCGAAGCTCCCGAGGGACCGGGCCAAGGCCCATGATGGGCCCTGTGAGCAGCGTGGTGCCCGGTGCGCGGGGAGTTTCCCCGTGGGTGCTGGCGGCTGGGTTCACGGTGGCCGTCGGGGCGCTTCCGACGCTGGTGGGGTTCAACGAGTCGAGCGTGCCGGCGGGGGCGTTGTACGGCGCGGGGTGGCCGGCCTTCGGCGTCGCGGCGGCTCTGCTGCTCGATCGTGGTCGGGAAGCGCGGCTGGGTGTCGTACTGGCGGTGCTGGCGCTCGCGCCGGCGGTGGTAATGGCGCTCGCACTGCCAACAGGTGATCTGCCGGTCTGGGGACGGGTCGAACGGGTCTGGCAGAGCCAGGGACTTGTGCTGGTCCTGGCAGCGTCGGTGGCAATAGTTTCCGCGGCGGGGTTCACGCCGGGCCGGTTGTCCCGACGCCGGCTCAGCTGGCTGCTCGTCTGGTCGGCGCTCCTGCTGGCGGCTGTCTCGGTGGCGCGCGTGGATCTCGAGCCGCGCTCCGTTGCTGTCGTGATGACGCTGGGACTGTGGGGCCTGGCCGGCCTGGTCGTCCGGCTGGCGACGGCCACCGACCTTCGACCTCTGGACGAACCGCTGGTCGACGTGGCCGCCGCTGTCCTCACCCTGGTGGTCGGCGCGGGCGTGGGCGTGCTGGTGGGCGTCGCCGCGACTCGAGCCGGCATCCCCGCCCCTGAACTCTCGGCGGCGTTCGCCGCGGTGGCCTCCGCAGCCCTCGCCTGGCCGGCCGCGAGATTGGCGCGAGGGTCGTGGCTCGAGCGCCGGTACGGCACCGGGGCGCTGACCCCCGCGGACGTGGACGCAATCACCGCGGACCTCCACCACCTCAGTGATCCACGGGAGCTGCTCCGTAAGGCGGCCGACATGGTCGCGGCCTGCAGCGGGCATCGTGAGGTGACCCTGGTGCTGGGCGAGGACGGCCCCGACGTTCCGTCCGGCTGGGTGGAATATCCCCTGCTGGTCGGCGGCGACCGCGTGGGCACGCTGCTCCTCGACCCGGCCGACCCCGAGGGTCCGGAGCCGCGTCAGGCGCGCATCGTGGAGCAGCTGGTGCCCACCGTTGCCCTGGTCAGCCGGGCGGTCGGGCTCGCCGTCGAGGCCGAGCACGCCCGCCAGGACGTGGCCCGTGAAAGGGCGGCCGAGCGTGCCCGCATCCTGGGTGACCTGCACGACGGGCTCGGCCCTGTGCTGGCCGGCATGAGCATGCGAGTCCAGGCCGAGCTCCGAACCCGCCCGACTCCGCTGCTTCAGTCGCTGGCGACGGAGCTGGCCGAGTCCCGCGGAGACCTTCGCCGGATCGTGGCCGGTCTCACCCCTTCGGCTCTGGACGACACTGACCTGGCCCGAGCGTTGGCGCGGCTCGTGGACACCTTCGATGGTGACGGCCGGCAGGTCACTGTGGAGGTCATCGGCGACCTGAAGCTGTCTACTGCCGTGGCGGTGGCGGTGTACCGGTCCGTCGCCGAGGGCATCACGAACGCGTTCCGGCACGGCGGGGCCAGCCACGTCGCGGTGCGGGTGAGCACGGCCGAGGCCGGACAGGTCTGCGTCGACGTGCGTGACGACGGCCGGGGCGGCCCGATCGCGCCCGGTGTCGGGCTCTCGTCCCTGCGCCGGCGCGCCGAACAACTCGGCGGGTCCCTCCTCGTGAAGCCATGCCCCGCCACAGGTGTCCTCCTGCACGTGGAGCTCCCCACGCAGGGAGACGCATGACCAGGGTGATGGTCGTCGACGACCACCCGATCGTCCTGTCCGGGCTGTCGGCGCTGGTGCAGTCCGACGACGCACTCGTGCTCGTTGCGACCGCCAAGACCCTCGCCGAGGCACTCGCGTGCACCGACGAGCCGGATGTGGCCATGGTCGACCTGGAGCTGCCCGACGGGGACGGCATCGAGCTTGGCGCCGCCTTGAAACGCACCTGGCCGGGGGTGCGTGTTGTCGTCCTCACCATGCATGGCGACGACCAGGCCGTGATTCGCAGCCTCGGGGCGGGGCTGGACGGCTACCTGCTCAAGGACTCCGATCCGGAAGACCTCCTGGCCGCCATCCACTCCGCCGCGGGTGGCGCCCTCGTCCTGGGCCACGGCGCCTCCGCTGCCGTCGTCGCGGCGGCGGCCGCTGCCCCTCGGACCGATGCCCTCGGGGCACTGGACGCCCGTGACCTGGAGATCCTGGAATTGCTCGTGCAGGGCCTCCGCACCGCCCAGATCGCCGCGAAACTGTTCCTGGCGCCGAAGACGATTCGCAACCGCATCTCCGAGATGCTCGGAAAGCTCGGGGTGACGACCCGTGAGGAGGCCATCGCGCTCGGACAGGCCGGCGGGCTCGGCCGGAGGAACGCCGACCGACGCTGAAGAGCGCGCCGAACGTCAAGGCGTTCGGTCTGGGTACCGGATACCGGATCTCGACAGCGGCTATGGCCGGTACGCCACGGCACTGCCGCCTGCCGTGGCCCGAAGCTGCCCGACGCAGTGTCTCGATGTGGCCGCCGGCGTGGCGCCCGCGCGGACGTATCGTCACAACGCTGGCGCTGCCCGTCCCACGGAATATCTACGCCGGGCTGAAACGGACCTTGACCCGCACCGTCGGTGCAGGTCAAGTGGTGTAGCCCCGACCGGATTCGAACCGGCGCTACCGCCTTGAGAGGGCGGCGTCCTGGGCCTCTAGACGACGGGGCCGTGCGGTCTTGCGATGGCGCTGGGGTACCAGGACTCGAACCTAGACTAACGGAACCAGAATCCGTCGGGCTGCCAATTACCCCATACCCCATTCAGCGCGCCCACCTGCCCGGCGCGCCGGCTGTCGATGTTAGCCCATGCCCGGAGCTGCCCCCAAACCAGCCCGCGCGGCCCGCAGCCGCTCCAGCGTCCGCTCGCGGCCGAGCAGCTCGATCGACTCGAACAACGGCGGCGACACGGTCCGCCCGGTCACCGCCACCCGCACCGGCCCGTACGCGACCCGCGGCTTGAGCCCGAGCCCGTCGACCAGCGCGGCCTGCAGCGTCTCCTGCACGTCCTCGGCCGTCCAGGACGGCAGGTCGGTGAGCACGGACGCGGCCGCGTCCAGCACCGGCGCCGAGGACGGCGTGAGCACCTTCGTCGCGGCGGCGGGATCGACCGAGAAGTGGTGGTCGGGCACGAGCAGGAACCCGAGCAGGTCGGCGGCCTCGACCAGGGTCGCGGACCGCTCCTGCACCAGCGGCGCGGCCGCCGCCACCAGCTCCAGCTGCGCGTCGCTGACCGGCGAGTCCAGCAGCCCGCGGCGGACCAGGAACGGCAGCAGCCGCTTGACGAACTCGCCCGGCTCGAGTGAGCGGATCTTCACCCCGTTGATCGCCGTGAGCTTCTTGACATCGAACGTGGCCGGGTTGCGGTTGATCTTCTCCACACTGAACGCGGCGACCATCTCGTCGAGCGTGAACAGCTCCTGGTCGCCGCCCGGGGACCAGCCGAGCAGCGCGAGGTAGTTGAGGATGCCCTCGGCCAGGAACCCCTCGGCCCTGACCTGCCGCAGGGACGCCTCGGGCGTGTTGCGCTTGGAGATCCGCCGCCGGCCTTCCCCGAGCACGATCGGCAGGTGCCCGAACCGCGGCATCGGCCCGGACGCCATGCCGAGCGAGCGCAGCGCCGCGTGCAGCGGGATCTGCCGCGGCGTCGACGGCAGCAGGTCCTCACCGCGCAGCACGTGCGTGATCCCCATGACCGCATCGTCGACGGGATTGGTGAGCGGGTAGAGCGGGCTGCCGTCGGCCCGGGCCAGGACGTAGTCCGGCACGTTCCCGGGCTCGAACCGCACCTCGCCGCGGACCATGTCCTCGAACACGAGAGGCTCGTCGGGCATCCGGAATCGGACGACCGGCGTGCGCCCCTCCGCCCGGAACGCGCTCACCTGCGCGTCGGTGAGCTCGCGGTCGTAGTTGTCGTACCCCTGCGTCTTGTCGCCGCGCGCGGCCCGGCGGGCCTTCACCTCGTCGTCGGTGGAGTACGAGTCGTACGCGTAGCCGGCTTCGCGCAGCCTCGCGACCACGTCGCGGTAGAGCTCTAGCCGCCCGGTCTGCACGTACGGCGCGTACGGCCCGCCGACCTCGGGTCCCTCGTCCCAGTCGAGGCCGAGCCAGCTCATCTGCTCGACCACGCCCCGGGAGGACTCCTCGGTGCTGCGAGCGGCGTCGGTGTCCTCGATCCGCAGCACGAACACGCCGCCGTTGTGCCGGGCGAATGCCCAGTTGTAGAGCGCGCTGCGGACGTTGCCGACGTGCAGGTCGCCGGTCGGCGACGGGGCGAAGCGGGTGCGGACCGGCCCGGTCATCGCGCCCGCACCGGGTTGCTGAGCGTGCCGATGCCCTCGATGGTCACCGACACGGTCTGCCCGGTGGTCATCGGCCCGACGCCGGACGGTGTGCCGGTGAGGATCATGTCGCCGGGCAGCAGGGTCATGACGTGCGAGACGTACGAGATCAGCGTGGCCACGTCGTGCAGCAGCAGCGACGTCCGCGAGTCCTGCTTGACCTGGCCGTCCAGTTCGGTGCGCAGGGCGAGGTCGGACGGGTCGAGCACGGTCTCGATCCAGGGCCCGAGCGGGCAGAACGAGTCGTGCCCCTTGGCCCGCGTCCACTGGCCGTCGTTCCGCTGCTGGTCGCGCGCGGTGACGTCGTTGCCGATCGTGTAGCCGAGCAGCGTGTCGAGTGCTCGCTCCCGCGCCACTTCGCGCGCCCCTAGCGCGCCGATGACCACCGCGAGCTCGCCCTCGAAGTGCACCTCGTCGGAGTCGACCGGCAGCCGGATCGCGTCGCCGGGGCCGATCACGGCGGTCGGCGGCTTGAGGAACAGCAGCGGTGCCTCCGGTGCCTCACCGCCGCCCATCTCGGCCACGTGCTCGGCGTAGTTCTTGCCGATGCCGACGATCTTGCTCGGCAGCAGCGGGGCCAGCAACCGGACGTCCGGCAGGGCCCACCGCTCGCCGGTCAGCTCGATCGTGCCGAACGGGTGCTCGGCGATGGCCGCGACGGTCAGCGCCTCGATCGGCGCGCCGGCCTCTCCTTCCACCTTGCCGAAGCGGACCTGGCCGGCTGGGGTGGCGAAACGGGCGATACGCACGGCTGGACCCTACCCGCGGGCCCGCGCGCAGCGATGCTGGGACAGAACCCTGGGGCAGTGTGGCCGCGCGGAGCGCCGGTGGGAGACTGCCCTGGTGATGGCGGACAGGGCGCGGCGGCGCGCGGTGCTGATGCTCTCGGCGCTGGCCGGCGCGATGCTGCTGGCCGGGGTGCTGCCCTGGGTGACCGGCGGCGAGTCGACGATCCGGTTCCTGGCCCTGCCGCTGCTGCTGGCCGGGCTGATGGTGCTCGGCGTGACGCTGCGGGTCTGGGCCGCCGGCCGGCGCCCGGCTCCCTCCGCCCCGCCGGTGGAGCGCGGCTGCGACGGCTGCGTGTGCGGCCAGCAGGGCGGCTGCGCGGTCGCCGACCGGTCGGACACCGCGCCGGACACCGCGCCGGACACTGCGCCGGACACTGCGCCGGACACTGCGCCGGACACTGCGCCGGACACTGCGCCGGACACTGCGCCGGACACTGCGCCGGACACTGCGCCGGACACTGCGCCGGACACTGCGCCGGACACTGCGCCGGACACTGCGCCGGACACTGCGCCGGACACTGCGCCGGACACTGCGCCGGACACTGCGCCGGACACTGCGCCGGACACTGCGCCGGACACTGCGCCGGAGGCTGAGCCGGTCCCCGAGCGGGCCGGCCCGGATCCGGCGGCCGGTCGCGCACCGGCCGATCGCACGCCCGCCGGCTGACCACCATCGCTCCGCGAGGGCATCGGAACCTGCGGCGTCCCTCCATCGCTCCGCGAGGGCATCGGAACCTGCGGCGTCCCTCCATCGCTCCGCGAGGGCATCGGAGCCTGCGGCGTCCCTCCATCGCCGCCCCGGACCGCCGCCGCTCCGGCGTGCGGCACTGGCTGCTGCCCGCGTACCCGGTGCTGCTCGTCCTGCTCACCCTCGTCCAGGTGGTGGCGCCGCGGCGGAGCGGGCCGCTGGCGCTGACCGAGGTGTTCGCACCGTGGCTGTTCCTGCCGCTGCTGGTGCTGCTGCCGTTCGCCTGGGTGCTGCGGGACCGGGCGCTGGTGATCGCGCTGGTGCTGGCGGCGGCGACGTTCGCGGTGCATCTCGGGCCGGCGCTGGTGCCGGCTGCACGGCCGCAGCCACCGGCCGGCGCGGTGCCGGTCCGGGTGGCGTCCTGGAACATCTACATCCGCAACCCGGCGGCGCGGGTGGTCGCCGCCGTGCGGTCGCTGGCGGCGGACGTGGTCGGGCTGGTCGAGGTCAACCCGCGGCAGGCGGCGCGGCTGAACGCGGACCCGACCCTGCATGCCCGCTACCGCACCGTGCTGATGGTGCCGGAGGCGAACCGCGGGCTGCTGTCCCGGTATCCCCTGATCGACTCCGGCGTGCGTGAGGACCCGTCGGGCCGGCCCGGATCCGGCCTGCTGTGGGCCCGGCTCGACGTCGGCGACGGGCGGCGGCTGACCGTCGTGGTGGCGCACCCGCTGCCGGCGGAGGCGTCGCCGTCCTCGACGTTCCCGCTGCACTGGGACGCCCGACCGCGCGACGCCGAGATCGCGTACGTGAAGGAGTTCGTCGATGCGCGGGTCGCCGCCGGCGAGCGGGTCGTGCTGGTGGGCGACTTCAACGTCACCGACCGGGAGCCGGCGAACGCCGACCTGTCCCGCGGGCTGCGCGACGCGCACGACCTGGCCTGGGGCGCCGGCGCGTCCTGGGGACCGCTGTCGCTGCGGCGGCACGGCGCGGCGCTGATCCGCATCGACCGCATCCTCGCCGGCCCGGGCACAGCTCCGACCGCGTTCGACACGGACTGCACGTTCCGCGGCAGCGACCATTGCGTGCTGCACGCGACCGTCGCGGTGGGTCGGTAGTCAGTAGAGCCGTACGCCGGTCGGGACGGTCGCGCCGGCCGAGAGCGGCACCGTCACGGTCGCGGAGTGGCCGCGGTCGTCGGTGAGCCGGACCTGGAAGGGCCCCGGCCCGGCGCCAGCCGCCGCGACCCAGTAGCCGTAGCCGGTGCGCGCCAGCGCCGTCCCCTGCACCGAGACCGAGGCCAGCGGGTTGCCGGTGTCGATCGGCAGCAACGCCAGCCAGTAGCGGGAGGAGCCTTCCTTGACCCGGACCCGCACCGGCCCGGGCGTCGGCGGGTCGACGACCCGGGTGAACCGGATCGGCACGACGCCCGCGACCGGGTCGGCGATCCGGGCGAAGGCCGGCGCGGCCAGGTCCAGGTGCCCGGCCTCGCACTCCGGGCACTGGTCGGCGACCGTCACCCGGACGGTGCCCTTCGGGCCGGTGACGTCGAAGACCGTGCCGCACGCGGCCGAGCCGGCGAAGTCGGCCGGCGAGAGCGCCACGTACGTCCCCGACGCGGCGGCGTCCGGGTAGCCGCAGTTCGGCAGGCCCGCGAGGGTGTAGAACGTCGCGGTGCCGGTGCGGGTCGCGCCCGCGGCGGCCCGGGTCGTCGGGACCGGCGCCGACCGCCGCTCCCGGGAGGCCGGGGTCGAGCCGGGCGGCCGGGTGGGCGAGGCAGCCGGCGAGCTGGCCGCCGCCCGCAGGGTCCCGGCGGCGATCGGGGCCGGCTGCGGAGGCCGGGCCGGCGCCCGGGTGGCCGGCGCGGTCACCGACGGCACCGCCCGATCCAGCGCCGCCGGCGTGCCGCCGTCCCGGACCGCGGCGACGAGCAGCCCCGTCCCGGCCGCGACGACCGCGGTCAGCGCCCCGGCCAGCAGCACCACCGGCCGCCGCCGGCCGGCCCGGTGTCTCGGAGGCTCCGCCACGCGCGGCACGGTACCGGCGGTCGGTCCGGGGCCGGCCCTGCGAGCGCGCTCCGCGTCCACACCACCGCACACCGCACCCGGCTGTGCCGCTACGAGGCCAGCAAGCCGTACTGGACCGCGTCGGCGAGCGCGAGCCAGGACGCCTCGATGACGTTGGGGTGCACGCCGACCGTGGTCCACTCCCGCCGCCCGTCGCCGGTCTCCACCAGCACCCGGGTGACCGCGTCGGTGCCGTGCCGCCCGTCCAAGATCCGCACCTTGTAGTCGGTCAGCTCCATCCCGGCCAGCCCCGGGTGGTACGGCTCCAGCGCGCTGCGCAGCGCCCGGTCCAGCGCGTTGACCGGCCCGTTGCCCTCGCCGGTGGCGACGATGCGCTCCCCCTTGGCGTGCAGCTTCACGGTCGCCTCGCTGACCACCCGGCCGTCCTCCCGCCGCTCGACGATCACCCGGTAGGACTCGAGCGTGAACGGATCGCTGAGCTCGCCGAGCTCGTCCCGGACGAGCAGCTCGAACGACGCGTCCGCGGCCTCGAACGACCAGCCGTCGGCCTCCAGTTCCTTGACCCGCTCGACCACCCGGCCGACCGCGTCGGGCCGGGCGGACAGATCCACGCCGAGCTCCCTGCCCTTGAGCTCGACCGATGCCCGCCCGGCCATCTCGGTGACGAGGATGCGCATGTCGTTGCCCACCAGCGCCGGGTCCACGTGGTTGTAGAGGTCCGGGCTGACCTTGATCGCGCTGGCGTGCAGGCCCGCCTTGTGGGCGAAGGCCGACACGCCGACGTACGCCTGCTGCGGGTTGGGCGCCTTGTTGGCGATCTCCGCGATGGCGTGCGCGACGCGCATCATCTCCGGCAGGCAGCCCTCGGGCAGGACCCGCCGGCCCATCTTCAGTTCCAGCCCGCCGATCACGGCGAACAGGTCCGCGTTGCCGGGCCGCTCGCCGTAGCCGTTGGCGGTGCCCTGCACGTGCGTCGCCCCGGCGTCGACCGCGGCGAGGGTGTTGGCGACCGCGCAGGAGGTGTCGTTCTGCGCGTGCATGCCGACCCGGAAGCCGGTCCGCTCGATCACCTCGGCGACGGTCCGGGACACGCCCATCGGCAGCATTCCGCCGTTGGTGTCGCACAGCACGCCGACGTCGGCGCCGGCGGTGAAGGCGGCTTCCAGCACCCGCACCCCGTAGTCGCGGTCGTAGGCGTAGCCGTCGAAGAAGTGCTCGCAGTCGAGGAACACCCGCCGCCCCTCGGCGACGAGGAAGCCCACCGTGTCGGCGACCATCGCCAGGTTCTCCTCCGGCGTGGTCCGCAGCGCCTGGTGCACGTGCCGCAGGTCGGACTTGGCGACCAGGCAGACCACCGGGGTCTGCGCGTCCCGCAGCGCGAGCACCTGCGGGTCGGTCACCGCCCGCGCGCCGGCCTTGCGGGTCGAGCCGAACGCGACCAGCTTCGCGTTGGCCAGCTCCAGCTCCGTCCGCGCCCGGGCGAAGAACTCGGTGTCCTTGGGCAGCGCGCCGGGCCAGCCGCCCTCGACGAAACCGACCCCGAGCTGGTCGAGCAGCCGCGCCACCGCGAGCTTGTCGGCGACCGAGAAGGACATGCCCTCGCCCTGCGCGCCGTCGCGCAGCGTGGTGTCGAAGACGTGGAAGGAATCGTCGCGCACTGGGATCTCCCCGGAAAAGAAGAAGACCCCTCGCGGATGCGAGAGGTCTGCGCGCCGGCGGTATGTCGCGGGCGCGCTAGGTGATAATGATCACCACACGATGCTGCACGCCCAGCACGATAGATCAACCCGAGCCGGATGGGAACCAGGTTCCAGATTCTGAGACACTGACGGGAGTCGGGACGCCGACGAGGGAGGCCGCCGTGTTGCGGAGGCTCTGGGACCAGCACGGCGACCGGATGCGGCACTGGCTCGCGGTCGTGCTCACCGTCGTGCTCGTCCTCACGTACCTGGAGTGGCGCGACCTCCACGCCGACTGGACCGTCTTCGCCCTCGCCATCGGGCTGCTGCTGGTGCTCGAGTTCGTGCTCAGCGGCGACTGGCTGCGCCGCGGGTCCCGGCGGCGCCGCGACCCGGACGAGCGCGGCCACCACCACTGAGCCGCCCCACTGAGCAGCTCAGGCGGCCAGCAGAGCCTCGAACAGCCTCGGGTCGGTGCCCTGCTCCGGGTGCCAGAGCACGCCGAGCCGGAACCGCGCCGACGGGTCCTCGACGCCCTCGATCCCGCCGTCGAACGCGTACGCGCTGACGGTCAGCCGGCCGGCGTCCGCCACCCCCTGGTGGTGGTAGCTGGGCACCTCGCAGCGCTCGCCGATGATGCCGGCCAGCCGGGTGCCGGGGACCGTGCTGATCTCGTGCCGGACGTAGACGCCGGGCTCGGTGCCGCGATGCGCTTCCGACTCCAGGTGCTGCACCAGCGTGCCGCCCGCGCAGGCGGACATGAGCTGCATGCCGCGGCAGATGCCCAGCATCGGCAGGTCGGCGGCGATCGCCGCGCGCAGCAACGCCACCTCGCCGGCGTCCCGGGCCGGCCGGATGCCGGTGGTGCGCGGGTCGGGCTCGGCGCCGTACAGGGCCGGGTCGAGGTCGCTGCCGCCGGCCAGGATCAGCCCGTCCAGCCGGGCCACCAGCTCCGCCACGTGCTCCGGGAACGGCGGGATCACCACCGCGCGGCCGCCGGCGGCGTGCACCGCGGTCACGTACACCTGCGGGAGCACCGTGGACTCCCGGTCCCACGGACCCCACCGGGCCAGCTCGACGTACCCGGAGATCCCGATCAGCGGTGCCATCCGGACCAGCGTACGGTGGCCGCGGGACGGCACCGCCGGCGGTCCGATCGGGTCCATTGTGGACAGCGCTGGACGTGCCACGTCGACGGTCCGTTCGGCGCCGTTCCGGCGCGGACGGGGTCAGAATGGCCGGGTGCGGACCCGCCGGGGCTTCGAACGACTGGTCACCTTCGCCGACGCGGTCGTCGCGATCGCGCTCACCCTGCTCGTGCTGCCGCTCGTCGACATCGCGGTGGCGGTGTCCGAGGCCGACACCGTCGGGCGGGTGCTCTCGGACCACCGCGGCGAGGTCAGCGCGTTCGTCATCAGCTTCCTCGTCATCTGGGTGCTGTGGACGAACCACCACCGGACGATGGAGTATTTCGACACCTACGACGCGGCGATCATGCGGCTGACCCTGCTCTGGCTGTTCACGATCGTGGTGCTGCCCTTCACCACGCAGCTGGTGAACAGCGCGGCGTACCGGCACGGCGCGGTGCCGCTCTACATCGGCGTGCTGCTGGTCTCCTCGCTCTGCCTGCTCGGCATGTCCCTGCGGGGCAGGCGGCACCGCGAGCTGCTGCTGGCCGACCGGCCGGAGGTCGACGAGTGGATCAACGCGCCGAGGTCGGTGACGACCGTGGGGATCTTGCTGGTTGCCTTCGTGCTGTCGATAGCCGTCCCGTCGGTCGGCACCTGGCCGTTGCTGGCGCTGCTGTTCACCGACGCGATCGACCGGGTGGTGCTCAGGATCCAGGAACGGGTGCGGCGGCGCCGCTGACCGCGCCGAGCAGCTCTCGGCACGGTTCGAGGCCCTCGACCTCCACCGGCACGGTCTGCCGGGCGGCCCAGGTCTGCCGGTCGAGCCGGAACCGCAGCTCGGTCCGGCGCTGTCCGCGCACCACCTCGAGCTTGGTGCCGTCGTCGGCATAGCCGAGCTTGCGCGAGACGCCGATCGAGGCCGGGTTGTCGGTCGCGGCGGACGAGACCGCCCAGTCGGCACCGAGGCCCGCGAACGCCAGGTGCAGCACGGCGGCGCGCATCTCGGTGCCGATGCCGCGGCCATGGTGCCGGCGGCCGAGCCAGGAGCCGGTGTGCACCTCGCGGGTCACCGCGAACTCCGTCCCGCCGACGTCCTGGATCCCGACCGGCTCGCCGCCGGCCAGCACCGCGAAGTTCAGCGTCCACCGCTGCGGGGTGAGCGCACCCCACTGACGCCACTGGTGTTGCACGACCGACCGGCCGCGCGCGCCGGGCGGCAGGTCGGTCCAGGGGACCAGGAATGGCATCGTGGCCGGGTCGTGCACGCCCTCGTCGGCCAGCTCGGCGAGCGCGGCGAGCTGCTCCGGCGAGGGGCTCCGCAGCTCCAGCCGCGGGGTGCGCAGCACCAGCCCGAACAGGGGCCAGACGTCGGTCAACACACCCCGAGTATCCCGACCCTGTCGCCCGATTTAGTCCCGGACGTGCTCGTTCCACTCCTTGTAGCGGTCCACCTCGCCCCGGGTCGCGGCGGAGAAGATCTCGCTGAGCTCCCTGGTGATCGGGCCCGGCTTGCCGGTGCCGACGTTGCGGTCGTCGACCGAGGCGATCGGCACGATCTCGGCCGCGGTGCCGGTGAAGAAGCCCTCGTCGGCCATGTAGAGGTCGGTGCGGACCAGCGCGTGCTCGACCACCTCGTAGCCCTGGTCGCGGGCGATCGTCATCACCGACTCGCGGGTGATGCCGGCGAGCAGGCCCTCCTGGATGGGCGGGGTGATCAGCGTGCGGCCCTTGACGATGAAGATGTTTTCACCGGTGCCCTGCACGACGTTGCCCGCCGGGGACAGCAGCACCGCCTCGTCGTAGCCGGCCTTGAGCGCGGCGACCTTGGACAGCGACGAGTTCACGTACTGGCCGGTGCCCTTGCCCTGCGGCGCGATCGAGTTCTGGTTGATGTGCTGCCAGCTCGAGGTCATCGCCCGGCAGCCGTTCGCCATCGCCTCCGGCCCGAGGTAGAGACCCCAGGGCCAGCAGGCGATCGCGACCTCGGTGTGGCTCGGCAGCGGGTTGAGTCCCATCTCGCCGTAACCGAGATACATGATCGGGCGGACGTAGCAGGACTCGACCTCGGCGATCCGGACGACCTCCTTGGTCGCCGCGACGATCTCGGCCTCGGTGAAGTCCGGCTCCAGGAAGTAGACCTTCGCCGACCGGAACAACCGGGCGATGTGGTCGGTCAGCCGGAAGACCGCGGTCCCCTGGCTCGTGCCGTACGCACGGATGCCCTCGAACACGCCCCAGCCGTAGTGGAGCGTCGGGTTGAGGATGTGGATCGTCGCGTCGTCCCAGTCGACGAGCGTGCCGTTCATCCAGATCTTCTTGGTCGGCGTGATGGGCACGGTCGACTCCTTCGGCGGCTGTGACCCGATCCGGTGCTGCGATCCGGGATTTATGTGGACGTCCTACTACCATCTCATTCGCGACGGCGGGCGCGCCACCCGGTCCGGACGGGGCTTAGACGGGGGTGTGTTGGCTGGTGAGGGCGGCGAGCCTGGCGCCGATCGCCTCGGTCTTGCCCGGGTCGCCGTGGTCACGGGTGGCCAGGTCGAACGCCACCGCCGCCTCCACCCGCCGCGCCTGGTCGCCGTGCCCGAGGTGGTCGAGCAGGAGGGCGATCGACAACACGGTCGCGGTCGGGTCGGCGCGGCCCGTGCCGGCGATGTCCGGCGCGCTGCCGTGCACGGGCTCGAACATGCTGGGGTTCGCCCGGCTCACGTCCAGATTACCGCTCGCGGCCAACCCGATCCCGCCGGTGATCGCGGCGCCGAGGTCGGTGAGGATGTCGCCGAACAGGTTGTCGGTGACGACCACGTCGAACCGGGACGGCTCGGACACGAAGAACATCGAGGCCGCGTCCACGTGCTGGTAGGCCACGGTCACGTCCGGGTGCTCCCGGGAGACCTCCTCGACCTTGCGCGACCACAGCGAGCCCGAATAGGTCAGCACGTTGGTCTTGTGCACCAGCGTGAGGTGCTTGCGGTCGCGGGCCGCGGCGCGCCGGAACGCGTCCCGCACCACCCGCTCGACGCCGAACGCGGTGTTGACGCTGACCTCCGTGGCCACCTCGTGCGGCGTGTCCTTGCGAAGCGCGCCACCGGCCCCGGAGTAGGGCCCCTCGGTGCCTTCGCGGACCACGACCATGTCGATCGACGGGCTGCCGCCCAGCGGCGTCTTCACGCCCGGGAACAGCCGGACCGGCCGCAGGTTCACGTGGTGGTCGAGCTCGAAGCGCAGCCGCAGCAGCAGCCCACGCTCGAGCACGCCCGGCGGCACGCTCGGGTCGCCGACGGCGCCGAGCAGGATCGCGTCCTGCCCGCGCAGCTCGCTGATCACCGAGTCGGGGATCAGCTCACCGGTGCGATGCCAGCGCGCGGCGCCCAGGTCGTACGTCGTCGTCTCGACGTCGGACACCACTTCGCGCAGGACCTTGAGGCCCTCCGCCACCACCTCGGGACCGATGCCGTCCCCGGGGATCACCGCCAGCCTCATGACCTCGGAGGCTATCCGACCCGCCGTCGCGTTCAGCGCACGGGCAGGTTGCGACCCGGTGTCGGGCTGGCGCCGCGGCGCCCGCCCACGGACACCCGTGCCGGCCGGGTCCGCCGCGGCGCTCGCCTCGGGGAACCGCCCGGGTGCCTCCCGGAGCCGCTCCCCGGACTACTCCGTGTCCAGGTCGGCCCCGCGGACGTCGGTGGCGCCGATCGCGATGCCGATCCCGGACAGCACCTCGGCCGGCACGGTGCTGTCCACGGTGACGACCATCAGCGCCTCCCCGCCGCGGCGGGTGCGGCTGACCTGGGCGCCGGCGATGTTCACGCCGGCGTCACCGAGCCGGGCGCCGACCACGCCGACCACGCCGGGGTGGTCGGTGTAGCGGAAGAACAGCAGGTGGCCCTCCAGCCGCAGCTCGACGTCGTACCCGTCGACCTCGGTGAGCTTCTCCTCCTGCTTCGGGCCGGTCAGCGTGCCGGACACGCTCACCGTCTCCCCGGTCGGCAGCACGCCGCGGACGGTGACGAGGTTGCGGTAGTCCTCGCTCTCCGCGTACGTGGCCAGGCCGACGTCGACGCCGCGGTCCTTGGCCAGCAGCGGCGCGTTGACGAACGTGACCTGCTCGGACACCACGTCGGTGAACACGCCCTTGAGCGCGGCCAGCTGCAGCACGCTCACGTCGTGCTCGATGATCTCGCCGCGCACCTCGACGGTGATGCTCTGGGCGACCCCGCCGGCCAGCCCGGTGAACACCCGGCCGAGCTTCTCGGCCAGCGGCAGCCCGGGCCGGATCTCCTCCGCGACCATGCCGCCGGCCTGCACGTTCACCGCGTCCGGCACGAACTCGCCGTGCAGCGCGAGCCGCACCGACCGGGCCACCGCCAGGCCGGCCTTGTCCTGCGCCTCGACCGTGGACGCGCCGAGGTGCGGGGTGACCACCACGCCGGGCAGCCCGAACAGCGGGCTGTCGGTCGCCGGCTCGGTGACGAACACGTCGATGCCGGCGCCGGCCACCTGCCCGGACCGGATCGCGTCGGCCAGCGCGTCCTCCTGCACCAGCCCGCCGCGGGCGGCGTTGACGATCCGCACGCCCCGCTTCGCCGCGGCCAGCTCGCGGGCGCCGATCAGGCCGACCGTCTCCGGCGTCTTGGGCAGGTGGATGGTGACGAAGTCGCTCTGCGCGAGCAGCTCGTCCAGGCCGACCAGCCGGACGCCGATCTGCGCGGCCCGGGCCGGCTGCACGTACGGGTCGTAGGCGAGCAGCCGGACGCCGAACGCGGACAGCCGCTGGGCGACCAGCACGCCGATCCGGCCGAGCCCGACCACGCCGACGGTCTTGTCGGCCAGCTCCACCCCGGTGAACCTGGACCGCTTCCACTCCCCCGACTGCAGCGACGAGTTCGCCGCCGGCACGTTCCGGGCCACCGCGAGCAGCAGCGCGATCGCGTGCTCGGCCGCGCTGACGATGTTGGAGGTCGGCGCGTTGACGACCATGACGCCCCGCGCGGTCGCGGCGGCGACGTCGACGTTGTCGAGCCCGATGCCGGCCCGGGCGACGACCTTGAGCCGGTCGGCGGCCGCCAGCGCCTCGGCGTCGAGCTTGGTGGCACTGCGGATCAGCACCGCGTCCACGCCGGCCAGCGCCGGCAGCAGCGCGGACCGGTCGGCTCCGTCGACGTGCCGCAGCTCGAAGTCGGCGGACAGCACCTCCAGCGCGGACGGTGCGAGCTCCTCGGCGACGAGGACGACCGGACGGCGCTCGGGCAGGACCACAGCTGATTCCTCCTGGGGACGCGGACGCGCCGGAGCCCCGCCCGGCGCGGCTGCCATCGTAGCTACGGACGGTGGGCGAGCCGGCGCCGGTAGGGCAGCCGTGCGTCAGTCCTGGCCCCGGTGTGACGCAGGAGTCACCCCGGCGGGCCGTCGGAGATACCGGCCTGCTCGGCCGCCGAGGGACCGGTGCTCACGTGCAGCGGCCGCAGCCGCACCCACAGCAGGAACAGCGCGCCGAGCAGGAACATCGCCAGCCCCAGCCACAGGTTGATGCGGATCCCGTTGGCCTTGTCGATCTCAGCACTGCTGTCGAACAGCCCGGCGATGAACAGGATCACGCCGTACAGGACGAACAGGACTCCGATGATCGTGCGCAGGTCGAACAGCCGGGACGCCGTGGTGTCCTGCGGGTTGCGGTCGTCGACGCTGCCGGCGCTCGGCTCGCGGTCGTCGGCCGGGCCGCCGCGTTCGAGGCGGTCGTTGCTCATAGTGACCCGCTCCTAAAGGAAGATCAGGCTGAGGACGAGGGTGATGCCCAGCGCGCCGAACCCGAGCAGCTTCGGCGACTGCCACCAGACCGGCTTCGGTCCGGGCGGCGGGGCGTCGGGGTTGGGCACCCCGCTCACCAGGCCGGCCAGCTCCCGTTCGGGTCTCGGAGCGGTCATGAGACTCACCACCACCGTGACCACCGCGTCGGCGACGAAGGCGATGATCGCACCGTAGAAGTTCTGGGACTGGGTGGACTCGATCGTCACCCAGGGGTTCCAGACGTGCCAGCTGCCGATGTCGAGGCCGGTGAAGGCGAAGTGGCCGATCACGGCGCCGAGGGTGCCGGCGACCAGCCCCCAGAAGCCGCCCCACGGGGTGGCGCGCTTCCAGAACATCCCGATCAGGAACGTCGCGAACAGCGGCGCGTTGAAGATCGAGAACAGCAGCTGGATGTAGTTCATGATGTTCGAGTAGCCGGAGGCGATGAACGCCGTGAGGATGCCGATCAGCACCCCGCCCACCGTGGCGTAGCGCCCCACCCGCAGGTAGTACGAGTCGGGCCGGTCCCGCCGGAAGTACGGCCGCCAGATGTCGTAGGTGAAGACCGTGTTGAAGGAGCTCACGTTCGCCGCCATGCCGGCCATGAACGCGGCGAGCAGGCCGGTCAGCGCGATCCCCAGCACGCCGTTGGGCAGCAGGATGCCCATCAGCCGCGGGATCGCGTCGTTGTACGTCGGCTCCGCGCCGCCGGTGTTGGTGATCGACGCGCCGCCCTTGCCCAGGTTGGGCACCAGGACCAGGGCGATCAGGCCGGGGATGATCGTCAGCGCCGGGATGAAGATCTTCGGGTACGCGCCGATGAGCGGCGTCCGCTGCCCGGCGGACAGGTCCTTGGCCGCGAGCGCCCGCTGGACCTCGGCGAAGTTCGTCGTCCAGTAGCCGAACGAGAGCACGAACCCGAGGCCGAACACGATGCCGATCCAGTCGCCGAGCGGGTTGGTCGGGTGACCGACGCCGACCCCGCCCCACTGGCTGAACAGGGCCGCACCAGTGGCGCTCTTCGACTCGATGGAGTTCTTCAGGCCGCTCCAGCCGCCGACCGTGGACAGCCCGACGATCACGATCGGGATGAGGCCGGCCAGGATGACGAAGAACTGCAGCACCTCGTTGTAGATCGCACCGGACAGGCCGCCGAGGGTGATGTACGCGAGCACGAAGCCGGCCGAGATGATGATCGACACCCAGATCGGCCAGCCGAGCAGGCTCTGGATGACCAGGGCCAGCGCGTACAGGTTGACCCCGGCGATGAGCACCGAGGCCAGCGCGAACGTCCACGCGTTGAACTGGTGCGTGGGGTTGTTGTATCGGCGGCGCAAGTAGTCCGGGACACTGTGCACCCGCGAGCCGTAGTAGAACGGCATCATCACCAGGCCGAGGAAGACCATGGCCGGGACGGCGCCGATCCAGTAGAAGTGCACGGTCGAGATGCCGTACTGGGCGCCGTTGGCAGCCATGCCGAGGATCTCGATCGCGCCGAGGTTCGCCGAGATGAACGCCAGCCCGGTGATCCAGGCCGGCAGCGAGCGGCCGGACAGGAGGAAGTCCTCGCTGGTCGTGATCGCCCTGCGGGCCATCACCCCGATCCCGATCACGACCAGGAAGTAGATCGCCAGGATCAGGTAGTCGAGGATGTTCACCGGTAGGCGGCCACCGTCCGCCGCCAGGATCAGGGAATCCTGTGTCACCGAACCTCCCCAGCTCGCACTGGACGGCTGCGGACGCGGTCGCCCTTGGGGATCAATTTCACCCAAGCGTTACGGCGCAAACCTCTGTAGCAGTATCGCCCTGCGCGTCCCGCCCGCGAAGGGCCGCTCGGGCCTGGCTTATGCCGCGTACCCGGGCAACCGCGGCGGGTCCGGACAGCCGCCGGCCGCCGCCGGTGCTTCTGGCACCGGGCGGCGGCCGGGACGCGCGGTCTCCCTGCTGGGGAGCCGGCGGGTCAGGTCTGCCCTCAGGCGGTCTCGGTGATCGGGTGGTCGACCCAGGACATCAGGCCGCGCAGGTGCGCGCCGACCTGCTCGATCGGGTGCGCCGCGGCCTTGTCCCGCAGCGCGGTGAAGTTGGGCCGGCCCGCGTCGTCCTCGGCCACCCACTCGCGGGCGAACGCGCCGTCCTTGATCTCGGCGAGGATCTGCTTCATCGACTCCTTGACGTGCTCGTCGATGATCCGCGGACCGCGGGTGAGGTCGCCGTACTCGGCGGTGTCGGACACCGAGTAGCGCATCCGGGCGATGCCGCCCTCGTACATGAGGTCGACGATGAGCTTGAGCTCGTGCAGGCACTCGAAGTACGCCACCTCGGGCTGGTAGCCGGCCTCGACCAGGGTGTCGAAGCCGGCGGCCACCAGCGCGGTGGTGCCGCCGCAGAGCACGGCCTGCTCGCCGAAGAGGTCGGTCTCGGTCTCCTCGGTGAACGTGGTCTCGATGACCCCGGCCCGGGTGCCGCCGATGCCCTTGGCGTACGCGAGCGCGAGCGGCAGCGCGTTGCCGGACGCGTCCTGCTCGACCGCGACCAGGCAGGGCACCCCCTTGCCGTCGGAGAACTGCCGGCGCACCAGGTGGCCGGGGCCCTTCGGCGCGACCATCGCGACGTCGACACCGTCCGGCGGGGTGATCAGTCCGTACCGGATGTTGAAGCCGTGGCCGAAGAACAGGGCGTCGCCCGGCACCAGGCTCGGCGCCACCGCTGCCGCGAACAGCGAGCGCTGCACGGTGTCCGGCGCGAGCATCACCACCAGGTCGGCCTCCTCGCAGGCGTCCGCGGGGGTGAGCACCCGCAGCCCCTCCGACTCGGCCTTCTCCCGGCTGCGCGACCCCTCGGGCAGGCCGACCCGCACGTCGACGCCGGAGTCGCGCAACGACAGCGCGTGCGCGTGCCCCTGGCTGCCGTAGCCGA
This sequence comes from uncultured Actinomycetota bacterium, assembly GCA_963728945.1. Classification (GTDB taxonomy): domain Bacteria; phylum Actinomycetota; class Actinomycetes; order Mycobacteriales; family CADCTP01; genus CADCTP01. The sequence goes on from CAVSMA010000002.1 coordinate 1,679,598, forward strand.
GCACGGCCACCGTGCGGTTCTGGATCAGGGACAGGTCGGCGTCGTCGTCGTAGAACATCCGGGCGGGCATGAAGCGTCCTCTCCCACGGGGCGAGCCCCCGTGCACCCCTGTACGGGGCGGGCATGAATGTCGAATGTGGACTGTCCGGTGTGGAGACACTCGGGGGCGGGCTTTGGTGCACCCCGCGGGTGCGGGTCGGGGCGGAAGTGTCGACTGTGGAGTGTCTAGTGCGGGGTGTGGATGAGGGGTGGCCTCCGAGAGAAGTCTGTGGACTGTTGGGTCGCTGTGGTGAGGGTGATCGGCCACGGGGCGAGCCCCGTGGCTCAGGCGGAGCGGTCGAGCGCGCGCAGCGCGGTGCCGGTGATCGAGCGCGGCCCGCGGCCGACCGCGACCATGCCGGACTGCACCATCTCCCTGATCCCGTACGGCTCGAGCACCTTGAGCAGCGCGGCCAGCTTGTCGGCGGTGCCGGTCGCCTCGATCGTCACCGACTCGGTCCCGACGTCGACGATCTTGGCCCGGAACAGGTTCGCCACCTCGAGCACGGCGCTGCGCACCGCGGCATCGGCACGCACTTTGACCAGCAGCAGCTCGCGCTGCACCGACTGGGCCGGGTCGAGCTCGACGATCTTGATGACGTTGACCAGCTTGTTGAGCTGCTTCGTGACCTGCTCCAGCGGCAGCTGGTCGACCTTGACCACGATGGTCATCCGGGACATGTCCGGATGCTCGGTCGGGCCGACCGCGAGCGACTCGATGTTGAAGCCGCGCCGGCTGAACAACCCGGAGACCCGGGCCAGCACGCCGGGCTTGTTCTCGACCAGCACGGACAGCGTGTGGGTGGTGCTCATGGCTAGCCTTCCACCTCGTCCCAGACCGGCCGCACGCCGCGGGCGGCCATGATCTCGTCGTTGCTCGTGCCGGCCGGCACCATCGGCCACACCTGCGCGTCCTGGCCGACGATGAAGTCGACGACCACAGTCTGGTCCTCGATCGCCATCGCCTTCTCGATCGCGCCGTCGACGTCCTCTTTGGACTCCACCCTGATGCCGACACAGCCGAGCGCGTCGGCGAGCTTCACGAAGTCGGGGATGCGGTGCTTGTGGGTGCCGAGGTCGGTCTGGCTGTAGCGCTCGGAGTAGAAGAGGTTCTGCCACTGCCGGACCATGCCGAGGTTGCCGTTGTTGATGACGGCGACCTTGATCGGGATGCCCTCCAGCGTGCAGGTGGCCAGCTCCTGGTTGGTCATCTGGAAGCAGCCGTCGCCGTCGATCGCCCAGACCGTCGCCTCCGGCCGGCCCATCTTGGCGCCCATCGCGGCCGGGATCGCGTAGCCCATCGTCCCGGCGCCGCCGGAGTTGAGCCAGGTGTACGGGTGCTCGTACTGGATGAACTGCGCGGCCCACATCTGGTGCTGGCCGACGCCGGCGACGTAGAGCGCCTCCGGGCCGGCGATCGCGCCGAGCCGCTCGATGACGTACTGCGGGGCCAGCGAGCCGTCGGCCGGCTCCTCGTAGCCGAGCGGGTAGGTCGCCCGCCACGAGTCGAGCTGCGTCCACCAGCCGGTCAGGTCGGCCCGGTGCCCGGCGTCGTACTCCGCCTGCACCGCGGCGGCGAGCTGGGTGATGACCTCCTTGCAGTCGCCGACGATGGGAACGTCGGCCATCCGGTTCTTGGAGATCTCGGCCGGGTCGATGTCGGCGTGCACGACCAGCGCGTGCGGCGCGAAGCTGGACAGCTTGCCGGTCACCCGGTCGTCGAAGCGGGCGCCGAGGGCGACGATGAGGTCCGCCTTCTGCAGCGCGCTGACCGCGGAGACCGTGCCGTGCATGCCGGGCATGCCAAGGTGCTGCGGGTGGCTGTCCGGGAACGCGCCGCGCGCCATCAGCGTGGTGACCACCGGGATGCCGGTGAGCTCGGCGAGCCGGCGCAGCTCGACCGACGCGTGCGCCTTGAGCACGCCCCCGCCGACGTACAGGACCGGCCGGCGGGCCTCGGCGATCAGCCGCGCCGCCTCCCGGATCTGCTTGCCGTGCGGCTTGAGCACCGGCCGGTAGCCGGGCAGGTCCATCGCGGGCGGCCAGCTGAACCGGGTCTCGGCCTGCAGCACGTCCTTCGGCAGGTCGACCAGCACCGGTCCGGGCCGGCCGGTCAGCGCGATGTGGAACGCCTCCTGGATCGTCCGCGGGATCTCCCCGGGGTCCTTGACCAGGAAGTTGTGCTTCGTGATGGGAAGCGTGATGCCGCAGATGTCGGCTTCCTGGAAGGCGTCCGTACCGATCGACGCCGAGGGCACCTGGCCGGTGATGGCCACCACCGGCACCGAGTCCATGTAGGCGTCGGCGATCGGGGTCACGAGGTTGGTCGCGCCCGGACCGGAGGTCGCCATGCAGACCCCGACCCGGCCGGTGGCCTGCGCGTACCCCTCCGCCGCGTGGCCGGCGCCCTGCTCGTGCCGGACCAGCACGTGCCGCACCGCGGTGGAGTCGAACAGCGGGTCGTACGCCGGCAGGATGGCGCCGCCCGGGATGCCGAACACCACGTCCGCCCCGACCGCCTCGAGCGAGTGGACGAGTGACTGCGCCCCGGTGATCGGCTTAGTGCTCTCTGTCATCGTTGCGGGACCCCTCCGCGGGTCGGGTGGCGTGGTTCGGCCAACAAAAAACCCCTCGTGCCGTAGCGGCACTGAGGGGTTGCGCGTCGACCGGATCTGGTCGACGCGCTAGGAAAGTACGAGGGCAGGACTGGTGCACACGCCGCGAACGGTAGGAGGCGGCGGGGGCGGAGTCAACTCGCATCCCACCTACTGAGATCACCATCCCGTTCAACGGCCGGCCTTGACACATAACCATATGGACATATGATGACTGCCATGGCACGGGCGGCGACCACCACCGACGCGTTCAACGCGGTGGCCGAGCCACGGCGGCGGGAGATCCTCGACCTGCTCGCCGGCGGGGAGCGGTCGGTGACCGAGCTCGTCGAGTCGCTCGGCCTGTCGCAGCCGCTGGTCTCCAAGCACCTGCGGGTGCTGCGCGAGGTGGGACTCGTGCGCGTGCGGGACGAAGGACGGCAGCGGTTCTACCGGCTTGACGGCGCGCCGCTGCGGTCGATCGCCACCTGGCTCGCCCCGTTCGAGCGGGCGATGTCCGGGCGGTTCGACCTGATGGACGACGTGATCGCAGAACTCAAAGCACAGGAGGACGAGAACGATGGCGACGACGACCAACTCGGCGAAGGTCACGCTCCCGGCTGACACCCAGATCCTCATCACCCGGGAGTTCGACGCGCCCCGGCACCTGGTGTGGAAGGCGTACACGACGCCGGACCTGATCGCCCGCTGGTGGGGCGGCGAGCACGGCAAGGTGACCAGCGTCGAGGTCGACCTGCGGGTCGGCGGAACCTGGCGGTACGTGCTGGCGGCGAACGAGGGCTTCGAGGTCGCCTTCCACGGCGAATACCGGGAGATCTCCGAGCCGGAGCGGCTGGTGAACACCGAGATCTACGAGGGCGCGCCGGAGGGGGTCGGCGTGGTCACGACCACGCTCACCGAGTCCGACGGGCGGACCACGCTGACCCAGCTGTGCGAGTACGGCTCCCGCGAAGTACGGGACGCGGTCATCGACTCGGGGATGGAGAGTGGCATGCAGGAGTCCATGGACGCGCTGGAGCAGGTCGCGGTCTCGCTCCGGTGACCGTTCGGGCTGCCCCACGCAGCCCGAACCCCGGCCGGCCGGGCCGAACCCGGCCGACCCGGGCACCACCGGCCGACCCGGGCACCACCGGCCGACCCGGGCACCCCCGGCCGACCCGGGCACCCCCGGCCGACCCGGGCACCACCGGCCGACCCGGGCACCACCGGCCGACCCGCAACCCCCGGCCGACCCGCAACCCCCGGCCGACCCGGCGGCCACTTCCGGTCGGCGGGCACCACCGGCCCGCTGTGGTTCCCCCGAAATCGTGGAGGGTTCCCTATGCCGCGTCTCGGCTGAGGGCGGCGGTCTCGTAGTTGATCGGTGACAGGCCGGCGGCGGCGCTGTGCCGGCGCTGGTGGTTGTAGAACTCGTAGCACCAGTCGATGACCACCGCCCGGGCAGTGACGGTGCTGTCGAACTCGTGCCGGGACAGCACCTCCCACTCCAGGCTGGAGAAGAACGCCTCGGCGGCGGCGTTGTCGAAGCAGGAGCCGACCCGGCCCATCGACTGGCGGATCTGCAGCCGTCGGCACAGGGCAGTGAACTTCTCGGCGGTGTAGGTCGAGCCGCGGTCGGTGTGGAAGATGACCCCGCCGATGTGCTCGGGCCCGCCGCGGGCCGCCACGGCCATCTCGATCGCCGAGCAGGCCAGCTCGGCATCCGGGTGCAGCCCGGTCGCGGCACCGAGCAGCCGCCGCGAGTACAGGTCGATCACCGTGGCCAGATCCAACTTGCCGGCCGCGGTGGGGATCTCGGTCATGTCCCCCACCCACCTGCGGTTCGGCGCGCCGGCGGTGAAGTCCCGGCGGAGCAGATCACCGAACTTCGGCGCGGTCTTGTCCTGCCTGGTCAGGCCGTTGCGGCGGCGAATCGTGCGGGCGACCAGGCCCTGGCGACGCATCGAGTCCGCGACCGTCTTCTCCGAGACCGTCCAGCCGGCCTCGCGCAGGTCGGCGTGCAGCCGGGGCGAGCCGTGCAGCCCCCGCGCTCTGGCGAACGCGTCGGCCACCGCGGCGTCGACCTCGGCGCGCCGCCGCTGGGACGGCGTCGGCGTCCGGGAGATCCACTTGTAGAACCAGGACAGCGACACCCCCAGCAGCGAGCACGTCATCGTGTGCGGCACCCGGTAGAAGGTCCTCTGGTCAGCGACGAAGCGGGCCACGCTCACCTCGTCGCCTCCTTCACCCACAGGACCACCGAGCGCTTGAGGACATCACGCTCCATCCGCAGCTCGGCGTTCTCCGCCCGCAGCCGCTTGAGCTCCTCGATGTCACCCCGGGACAGCCCGTCACCACCCTCACGGGCCTCCCGGGCCCGGGCCACCCAGTTACCCAACGTGCCCTCGTTGACCCCCAGGTCCCGGGCCACCTGGGCGATCGGCTTCCCCGTCTCCTCGACGATCCGGACCGCTCCCTCACGGAACTCCCGGTCGTACCTCTTACGCATCTCTGGCATCGCTACCCCTTATAGCTGATGCCTCCGCGATCTCGGGGGAACCTCACCGCCGGGCACCAGGACCCGGCCGGAACACCACCCACCGGCCGCGGCACCACCACCGCCGACCCGGCACCACCGGCCACCGGCCGGCTCGAACACCACCCACCGGCCGCAGCACCACCAACCGACTCCGCACCGCCGGGCCGGCCGGGGCACCAGCATCGGCCCGAACACCACCCACGGCTGCAGCACCATCGGTCACAGCACCACGGCCGCTCCGACCGCTACCGTTCGGGCCATGATCTTCCCGGTCTCGATCAAGGGGTCGTGCTGCAGGCGGGGCGGGTCCTGCTGCTGCGCAACGATCGGGACGAGTGGGAACTGCCGGGCGGGCGGCTGGAGATCGGCGAGACCCCGGAGGAGTGCCTGGCCCGCGAGATCGCCGAGGAGACCGGCTGGCAAGGCATGATCGGGCCGATCCTGGACTGCTGGATCTACCACATCGCCCAGGTCGACCGGCACGTCGTCGTCGTGACGTACGGCGTCACGCCCGATCCAGCTCAGCTCGGGCTCGCGCCGGTCGTCTCCGCCGAGCACCGGCAGGTTGGGCTCTTCTCCCGCGCCGAGGTCGACGACCTGCCGATGCCGCCCGGCTACCGCCGCTCCATCGCCGACTGGTACGGCCGGGCGGCGTCGTAGTAGAACGTTCCCGTCGAGGGTCAGCCGCGGAAAAGGTCCCGGGTTGGGTAGGTTCAGCAGCGCAGATCTGATATCATTCGAACACAAGTTCGAGGACGTCAGGGGTGCTGTAGTGACCGGCTTGAGCGAGCTGCGGGCGGCGGTGGAGGCGTTCGCCGCCGACGATCCGGCCGCGCTCCCGCCCGCCGCTCTGCTCGACCAGGTCGTCGAGCTGCGCCGGCTCATCGACGGGCTGGAGGGGACGTGGTCTCGGCTGCTCGCCGCCGTGGATGGGTCCGGCGCGGCCGAGGCCGGCACGAGCACGTTCCTGCGCTCGTCCTGCCGGCTGGCCCCGGCGGCCGCGCGGACCAGGGTGATGCTGGCACGGCGACTGGCCCGGCGACCGGCGGTTGCCGCCGCTCTGACGGCCGGAGAGATCTCCGTCGACCACGCCCGCGTCGTCGCACAATCCCTCGACGAACTCGCCTCCGCCGACGGCACATTGGCCGCCGAGGCGGAAGCACCTCTCCTGGCCGCGGCCCGGCAGCTTGACCCGACGCGGCTGCGCCGCGAGATCGCCCACGCCCGCCACGCGCTCACCCCTGAGGCGTCCGCGGCCGCGGAGGAGTCCAGGCACCAGCGCCGCCACCTCGACATCGCGACCACGTTCGAGGGCACGGTCGCGATCAGTGGCTTGCTCACTCCCGAGGGCGGCGAACTCCTCATGACGGCGCTCACCCCGCTGTCCGGTGTTGCTCACCCCGAAGACACCCGCACCCCCGGTCAGCGCCGCGCCGACGCGCTCATCGAGCTCTGCCACCGTGGCCTCGACCACGCCGGTCTTCCCACGGTCTCGGGCGAGCGCCCGCATCTCACCGTCCTCGTCCCCCTCCCAGCGCTCACTCGCCCACCGACAACCCGACTCAGCACCCTCAGCCGGCTCACCGGCACCCCGAGCGCCACCGCCACGCCGTCCAGCGCCACCGGCCCAACCGCCGCCGCGACCCCGACCAACACCACCGGACCGACCGGACCGACCCACACCACCGGACCGGCGAGCAGCACCAGACCGGCCAGCAGCACGGGACCGACCGGACCGACCCACACCACCGGACCGGCCAGCAGCACCGCACCAACCAGCAGCACGGGACCGACCGGACCGACCCACACCACCGGACCGGCGAGCAGCACCGCACCGGCCAGCAGCACGGGACCGACCGGACCGACCCACACCACCGGACCGGCGAGCAGCACCGCACCGGCCAGCAGCACGGGACCGACCGGACCGACCCACACCACCGGACCGGCCAGCAGCACCAGCACCGGCCAGCAGCACGGGACCGACCGGACCGACCCACACCACCGGACCGGCCAGCAGCACCGACCGGCCAGCAGCACGGGACCGACCGGACCGACCCACACCACCGGACCGGCCAGCAGCACCAGACCGGCCAGCAGCACGGGACCGACCGGACCGACCCACACCACCGGACCGGCCAGCAGCACCAGACCGACCAACAGCCCCGGACCGGCCAGCAGCCCCGGACCGGCCAGCAGCACCAGACCGGCCAGCAGCACCAGACCGGCCAGCAGCACCGGAGCCACCAGCAGTGCCGGATGGGCGGGCGCGGTCGGCCCCGACGGCGCCGGCGATCAGCCGGGCTGGTGGACAGGCGCCGGCGATCAGCCGGGCTGGTGGACAGGCGCCGGATGGGCGCGCCAGGCCGTCACCGGGGAGGCGGCCTGGGGCGCGGTCCTCGGGCCCGATGCGGTGCGGCGTATCGCCTGTGATGCCTCAGTCGTCCGCGTCGTCCTCGATCCCGCCGGCCAGCCGCTCGACGTCGGCCGGCGCACGCGCGTCGTCCCACCGGCGATCCGCACCGCACTCACTGTCCGCGATCGCGGCTGCGCCTATCCGGGTTGCGACCGCGGTCCGCAGTGGACGGACGCGCACCACGTGCGGCACTGGGCGGACGGCGGCTCCACCTCGCTGGACAACCTCGTCCTCCTCTGCCGCCATCACCACCGCGCGGTCCACGAGGGACGGACCTCACTCCCCCACGCCCCGCCCGCCGCCGCTGCCTGACGACCCTCCCACCGCCCGACCACTGCCTCGAATCCGCCCGGTCGGCCCCCACCCGTGCTAAACCGGGGGGACCCACCACCCACCGCAACACTGGCCGGGGAGTCGTGCGAGACGCCGCCGCCGCGGCGGACCGGCACCGGATCAGCCGCAGACGGCGGGACCTCCAGGCGCGGCCGACGAGGCGTACCGGCACCGGATCAGCCGCAGACGGCGGGATCCTCCGAGGCGCGGCCGACGAGGCGTACCGGCACCGGATCAGCCGCAGACGGCGGGATCGCGCGAGCCGCGCCGGGCCCGACCGGCGAGCACCGGACCAGCCACAGACCGCGCGACCGGGCCAGCCGCCGCCGACCCGACGGGCCAGCACCGGACCAGCCACAGACCGCGCGACCGGGCCAGCCGCCGCCGACCCGACGGGCCAGCACCAGACCAACCACAGACCGCGCGACCGGGCCAGCCGCCGCCGACCCGACGGGCCAGCACCAGACCAACCACAGACCGCGCGACCGGGCCAGCCGCCGCCGACCCGACGGGCCAGCACCAGACCAACCACAGACCGCGCGACCGGGCCAGCCGCCGCCGACCCGACGGGCCAGCACCGGACCAACCACAGACCGCGCGACCGGGCCAGCCGCCGCCGACCCGACGGGCCAGCACCGGATCAGCCGCAGACGGCGCCCTGAGCCGCGGACCCGACGAGCTTGGCGTACTTCGCCAGGGCGCCGGTCTCGTAACGGGGCGGTGGGAGCTTCCAGCCGGCGCGGCGCCGCTCCAGCTCCGCCGCGTCGACCAGCAGGTCGAGCGTCCGCGCGGTCATGTCGAGCCGGATCCGATCCCCGTCCTGGACCAGCGCGATCGGCCCGCCGTGGGTCGCTTCCGGCGCCACGTGCCCGATGCACGGCCCGTGGGTCGCGCCGGAGAACCGACCGTCGGTGATGAGCAGCACGTCGTTGCCGAGGCCGGCGCCCTTGATCGCCCCCGTGACCGCGAGCATCTCGCGCATCCCGGGCCCGCCCGCCGGCCCCTCGTACCGGATGACGACCGCGTCCCCTGGCGAGATCCGTCCCGCGGTGACGGCAGCCATCGCATCCTTCTCGTCGTCGAAGACGCGCGCGACGCCATCCAGCACGGTGGACTCGAACGACGCGCTCTTCACCACCGCGCCCTCCGGCGCCAGCGACCCGCGCAGGATCGTCAGCCCACCGGTGCGGTGGATCGGCTCGGACAGCCCGTGGATGATCTTCCCGTCGGGGTCCGGCGGGGCGATCGAGGACAGCTCCTCGCCGAGCGTGCGGCCGGTCACGGTGAGCGCGTCCCCGTTCAGCACGCCGGCGTCGAGCAGCGCCTTCATCACGACCGGCACCCCGCCGATCCGGTCGACGTCGCTCATCACGTACCGGCCGAACGGGCGCACGTCGGCCAGGTGCGGGGTCCGGTCGCCGACCCGGTTGAAGTCGTCGAGGGTGAGGTCGACCCGCGCCTCGTGCGCGATCGCGAGCAGGTGCAGCACCGCGTTCGTCGACCCGCCGAGCGCCATGACGACGGCGATCGCGTTCTCGAACGCCGTCTTCGTCAGGATCCGGCGGGCGGTGATGCCGGCGTCGAGCTGGGCGATCACGACCTCGCCGGACCGGACCGCCAGCCCCTCGCGGCGGCGGTCGACCGCCGGCGGCGACGCCGAGCCCACCAGCGCCATCCCGAGCGCCTCGGCGGCGGCGGCCATCGTGTTCGCCGTGTACATGCCGGCGCACGAGCCCTCGGTGGGGCACGCGTGGCGCTCGATCTCGTCGAGATCCTGCTGGCTGATCCGGCCGAGCGCGCACGCGCCGACGCCCTCGAACGCGTCCTGGATCGTGACGTCGCGGTCACCCACCCGGCCGGGCAGGATCGTCCCGCCGTAGAGGAACGCGGCCGCCAGGTCCATCCGGGCGGCGGCCATGAGCATGCCGGGCAGCGACTTGTCGCAGCCGGCCAGCAGCACCATCCCGTCCAGCCGTTCCGCGTGCACCACCAGCTCGACCGAGTCGGCGATCACCTCCCGGGACACCAGGGACGCGCGCATCCCCTCGTGCCCCATCGAGATGCCGTCGGAGACGGCGATGGTGGTGAACTCCATCGGGTAACCGCCGGCCGCCCGCACACCCTCCTTCGCCCGCTTGGCCAGCCGGTCGAGCGGCAGGTTGCACGGGGTCACCTCGTTCCAGGACGAGGCCACGGCGATCTGCGGCTTGGCGAAATCCTCGTCGGCCATCCCGACGGCACGCAGCATCGCCCGGGCCGGCGCCCGCTCCATGCCGTCGGTGACCTCGGAACTGCGGGGCTTCGGGTGCGGTGTCCGCTGCGGTGTCGGCTCGCTCACGGGTGCGAAGGCTACCCCCGGTAATTCTCAGCACGGGTACGGGAGGATGGAGACATGAGCGAGTCCGATGGCGTGCTCGCGGCCCGGTCCGGGGAGCGCACGCCGTGAGCGAGTATGTGGCGCCGCCCGGGTATGCGGTGGTCGCCCCCGACTGGGACCGCGAGCTGCGCCGCCCGGTGCTGCTGCGCTGCGACCGGTGCGCCGCCCTCGTGCTCGGCGCCGGCGACTCCGGCCTGCACGACGCCTGGCACGACACGCTGGTGCCCCGACCGCGGGTGAGCCCGGCATGACCGCCGCGGACCAGGACCGGCCGGCCGAGCTGCGGGTACGCATCCCGCGGATCAACCTGTTCGCCGTCGCGGTGGCCGCCGTCTGCACGGTTCCGCTGGCGTTCGCGTCGCCGTGGCTGGCGATCCTCTGGCTGCTGCCGATCGCGGGTCTCCTGCACGTGCTGCGTACCGGCGTCGACGCCGACGCCACCGGGCTGACCACCCACACGCTGTTCGGCTCCCGGCGGCTGGCCTGGGACGACATCGCCGGGCTGCGGATCCGGCGGTCCCGCATCGGCGCCGTGCTGCGCAACGGCTCGACCGTGCGGCTGCCGGTGCTGCGGCCGCGGCACCTGTCCCTGCTGTCGGCGGCCAGCGGCGGCCGGCTGCCGGACCCGACCGCCGGCGCCGCGGCCCCTCAGTAGCAGGAGCGGCTCAGTAGCCGTCGCGGACGACGTTCTCCAGCGGCTCGCCGGCGACCCAGCGTTCCAGCTGCCGGCGGATCAGCGCGTACGCCCGGACCGGGAAGCCGGCCACCGCCCCGCCGACGTGCGGGGTGAGCAGCAGGTTCGGTGCGTCCCAGAGCGGGTGGTCGGCCGGCAGCGGCTCCGGGTCGGTCACGTCCACGGCCGCGTGCAGCCGGCCCGACTGCAGCTCGGCCAGCAGCGCGTCGGTGTCGGCCACCGGCCCGCGGGAGGCGTTGACGAACAGCGCCCCGTCGGCCATCCGGGCCAGGAACGCGGCGTCGACCAGGCCGCGAGTCGCGTCGGTCAGCGGCACCACGACGACCACCACGTCGTGCTCGGGCAGCAGCGCCGGCAGTTCCTGGACGCCGTGCGCGTCGGCCCGCGCGGTCCGGGCGACCATCGTCACGGTCGTGTCGAACGGCAGCATCCGGCGCCGGATCGACTCGCCGACGTCGCCGGCGCCGACCACCAGCACCCGCTTGCCGGCCAGCTCGCCGGTGAACTTCTGGTCCCACTGGTGGCGCTCCTGCAGCCGGACGAACTCCGGGAAGTTCCGCAGCGAGGCGAGCACCGCGGCGAGCACCCATTCGGAGGTCGACCCGCCATGCACGCCGCGGGCGTCGCACAGGGTTACGCCGTCCGGCACCAGGCCGATGAACGCGTCCGCGCCCGCCGTGGTCAGCTGCACCACCTCGAGCTTGGGCAGCGCGGCCAACTGCTCCACCAACCCGTCCTTGCCGAGGTATTCCGGGACCCAGAATCCGGCCTCGGCGGCCTCCGCCGGCGGCGGGTCGGTGGGCCGCCAGAGCACGACCGTGACCCCGTCCGGGGGCGGTCCGATCAGCTTGCGGCCCTGCTCGGAGGGCAGGATGGCGACGCGGGACGGCACCCGCTGAGCCTAGCCAGCCGCCGCCCCCCGCCGCGCGGGGGCGGCCACCGCCCCGGCCGGGTCAGCCGGGCCAGCCATCCCGGCCAGCGGGTCGGGATCGAGAGGCGGACGGGCGGGGGGCTCACGGGTAGCTCACGGGGCGGCGGGGAGACTGGCGGGATGAGCCGTACGTGGCGGGCACTGGTCGCGGTGCTCACGCTGCTGCTGCTGACCGGCTGCAGCGCCGCCGCGGACGCGCTGCGTCCGGACCCGACCTGGGTGCCGCAGCCCGAGGGCCCGCCACCGGCCGACCTGCCGCAACCGCCGTCCACCGAGGGCGCGCCCAGCCCCGGCGCGCCGGGCCAGCCGGGCGGGCCCGAGGCCGGCACGGCCGACGATCCCAACGTCGTCGCGATCGGGCTGACCCTGCCGTGGGGACTGGCCGTCCTCCCGGACGGCACCGCCCTGGTCGGCGAGCGGACCACCGGCCGGCTGCTGATCGTGCAGCCGGAGCGGGCGCCGGCCAAGCCGGTCATGCGCATCCCCGGGGTGGACGGCACCGGCGACGGAGGCCTGCTCGGGCTGGCGCTGTCTCCGAACTACGACGACGACGGGCTCGTCTACGCGTACGTGACGACCCGTACCGACAACCGCGTGGTCCGGTTCGCGCTCAAGGGCGCGGTCACTCCGGTGCTCACCGGCATCCCCAAGGGGCGCACCGGCAACGGCGGGCGGATCGCGTTCGGCTCGGACGGGATGCTCTACGTCGGCACCGGCGACGCCGGCAAGCCCACGCTGTCGGCCGACCGGAGGAGCCTGGCCGGCAAGGTGCTCCGGGTCGACACGTTCGGCCGGCCCGACCGGAACAACCCGGACCCGTCCTCGCCGGTCTACTCGCTCGGCCACGGCCGGCTGGCCGGCCTCTGCCTGAGCGGGGTCGACCAGGTCTACACGACCGAGCCGGGGCAGGCCGGCAAGGACGAGGTCAACCGGGTCGAGGCCGGCCGGGACTACGGCTGGCCGGGCGGCACCAGGACCGGGGCGGCGGCGCCGGACCGGGAGATCCCGGCCGCGGTCGGCGGTCTGAGCGGCTGCGCGATCATCGAGCGCGGCCTGTTCGTCACCTCCACCACCGGCCGGCGCCTGTACGCGCTGCCGCTGGACGGGTCGGGCCAGCCAGGGTCGCCGGCCGACTACCTGGTCGGCGCGTACGGGCGGCTGCGCACGGTCGTCGCGGCCCCGGACGGCGCGCTGTGGCTGACCACGTCCAACAAGGACGGCGCCGGCAAGCCGACCCCGCAGGACGACCGGGTCATCCGCATCATGCCGCCGGCCGGCTCCACCAACTCGCCCGCCTAACCCCTCCCGGGCCCAACCGGACCTTCCGGAGCGCAGATGACGCCGCACATCCCCACCGTCCGGAGTCGCCGGCGAGGTCGGGCCGGGCCCGGCGCGGCTGCCGCGGACCGGGCGGACGGGCTGCGGGCGGTGCGGGGCCGCGGCCGCGGGGTGGCGGCGCTGCTGGCCGCGCTGAGCGCGGCGGGGCTGGCCGCGTGCTCCTCGAACCAGCCGGCGGAACAGCCGGCGACGTCCGCCGGCAACCGGCCGACGTCGGCCGCCTCCCCGTCCGGAACCGCGGGCGGTCAGGTGACCGTGCTGGCGACCGGGCTGGAGATACCGTGGGGCATCGCGTTCCTGCCCGACGGGGACGCCCTGGTCACCGAGCGGAACTCGGCCAGGATCCTGCGCGTGCCGGCCGGCGGCGGCACCCCGACCGAGGTGCAGCAGCTGTCCGAAGTGGACGGTGCCGGCGAGGGCGGCCTGCTCGGCATCGCGGTGCCGCCGACCTACGCCCGGGACCAGCTGGTCTACGTCTACTACTCGACCGCGGACGACAACCGGATCGCCCGGATGCGGCTCGGCCAGCCGCCGCGGCCGATCGTGACCGGCATCCCCCGTTCGGGCATCCACAACGGCGGCCGGCTCGTGTTCGGCCCGGACGGCTACCTCTACGCCGGCACCGGCGACGCCTCCGCCCGCGGCGACTCCCAGGACCGGAACTCGCTCGGCGGCAAGATCCTGCGGATGACGCCGGACGGGCAGCCGGCGCCGGGCAACCCGTTCGGCACGCTGGTGTGGTCCTACGGGCACCGCAACGTGCAGGGGCTGGTGTTCGACCGGGCCGGCCGGCTGTGGGCGAGCGAGTTCGGGCAGAACCGGTTGGACGAGATCAACCTGATCCAGCCCGGCAAGGACTACGGCTGGCCGGTCGTGGAGGGCGCCTCCGACGACCCTCGGTTCGCCGCTCCGCTGGTGACCTGGCCGACCTCGGACGCCTCGCCGAGCGGGATGACGATCGCCGGCTCCACCCTGTACGTGGCGGCGCTGCGCGGCGAGCGGCTCTGGGAGGTGCCGCTCGACGGCGACCGGACCGGGACGCCGCACGCCGAGCTGCAGGGCCGGTACGGCCGGCTGCGCGCCGTCCAGCTCGCGCCGGACGGGTCGCTCTGGATCCTCACCTCGAACCGGGACGGCCGCGGCGATCCGGTCGGCGAGGACGACCGCATCCTGCGCCTGACTGTCTAGGAGACCCGCGAACAGGGCGTCGACCGGCGGATCGTTCAGGTTCTCCCAGGGGCCGGTCTCCCCGGCTGGCGGTGGACGCCGCCGCCGCATGCGGTGGGGAGACGGGCCCGCGTCACCTGGTGGGACTGGTCAGCGCTTCCGGGCACAAGCCGGACTTCTCGTCCTGGCCACTTTGCGAGAACGGGTGCCGCGGGTCCATCCACCGTGCAGAGGATGAGGTCGCGCAGGCCGGGCGTCGGGTAACCGGCCGCACGGGGAGGCACGATGAACGGGGCACTCGAGCGGCTCGGCACCTGGGCGGCCCGGCGACGCTGGTGGGTCATCGGCGCCTGGATCGTGATCCTGGTCGGGCTGTCGCTCGGGCGCAACCTCGCCGGCGGCGACTTCGTCAACAACTACTCGGTGCCCGGCAGCGAGTCGCAGCAGGGCCTCGACCGGCTCCAGTCGGACTTCCCGGCGGCCAGCGGCTACGGCGGACAGATCGTCTTCCACGCCGGCACCGGGACCGTCGCCGACCAGTCCGCGGCCGTCGGGACCGCGATGAAGAACGTGGCCGCGCTGCCGCACGTGATCTCCGCGACCGACCCGCTCACCGTGCCGAACACGCCGACGGTCTCCAAGGACGGCACGATCGCGTACGGCAACGTGTCCTTCGACGTCGTCCCCACCTCGCTCGACTCCACCTACCTGGCCTCGATGGACCGGGCGGTGCAGCCGGCCAGGGACGCCGGGCTCGAGGTCGAGTACGGCGGCGGGGCCGGCCAGATCGGGCAGGCGCCGGACGACCGCCTGTCCGAGGCGATCGGCCTGAGCTGCGCCCTGCTGCTGTTGCTGATCATGTTCGCGTCGATCGTGGCCGCCGGGATCCCGCTGATAGCGGCGGTCTTCAGCGTGGGCAGCGGGCTGGCCATCGTCGGCCTGCTCGCCGCGCTGACCAACCTGCCGACCACCGCGCCGACCGTCGCCACGCTGCTCGGCCTCGGCGTCGCCGTCGACTACGGCCTGTTCCTGGTGGCGAGGCACCGCGAGCAGCTCGACCACGGCATGCCGCCGGAGCGCTCGATCGGCCGGACCGTCGCCACCTCGGGGGCGGCGATCGTGGTCGCCGGCAGCACGGTCGTCGTCGCGATCCTCGGCCTGTACGTCTCCGGCGTCGCGTTCGTCGGCGCGCTCGGCCTCGCCTCGGCGGTGGTCGTCGCGGTCACCATGCTGTCCGCGCTGACCCTGGTGCCGGCGATGCTCGCGGTGGCCGGGCCGCGGGTCCGTTCGGGCCGGGAGCGGCGGGCGGAGAGGAAGGCCGAACAGGAGCACGTGCCGGTCCGCGAGCCGGACCACGAGAACAGCGCGTTCGCCCGCTGGGGCCGGATGGTCAGCGACCGGCCCTGGCCGTGGGCGATCGCCTCCGTGCTGGTGCTGGTCGTGCTGGCGATCCCGCTGTTCTGGCTGCGGCTCGGGCAGCTCGACGCCGGCACCGACCCGACCTCGCAGAGCAGCCGGCGCGCGTACGACCTGCTCACGCAGGGTTTCGGGCCGGGCGTGAACGGTCCGATCACCGTGGTGGTCGAGCTGCCCGCCGGCTCCGACCCGAACACCGTGCTCGGCGGCATCTCCAGCACGCTGCAGAAGACCGAGGGCGTGGCGTCGGTGGGGGCGCCGTCGGTCAGCCCGTCCGGCCGGACCGGCGTGCTGAACGTGATCCCGACGACCGCGCCGGACGCCGAGCAGACCACCGACCTGGTCGACCGGCTCCGCGACGACGTGCTGCCCACCGTCGGCGAGCAGACCTACCTGGCCGGCACCGTCGCCGGCTACGTCGACTTCACCGAGAAGATCGCCGGACGGATGATCTGGCTGATCCTCGCCGTCGTCCTGCTCTCGCTGGTCCTGCTCACGGTCGCGTTCCGGTCGATCGTCATCGCGGTCAAGGCCGCGGTGCTCAACCTGCTCTCGGTCGGCGCCGCGTACGGGGTGGTCATCGCGGTGTTCCAGTTCGGCTGGGGATCCGGCCTGCTCGGGCTGGACGAGAAGGTGCCGATCCCGGCGTTCGTGCCGATGCTGATGTTCGCGATCGTGTTCGGGCTGTCGATGGACTACGAGGTGTTCCTGCTCTCCCGGGTGCACGAGGTCTGGGCGCGCACCGGCGACGCGCACCGCAGCGTCGCGATCGGGATCGGCAGCACGGCCAGGGTCATCACCACCGCGGCCGCGATCATGGTCGTCGTGTTCAGCAGCTTCGTGCTGGACAGCGACCCGACGATCAAGATGCTCGCGGTCGGGATGGCGGTCGCCGTGCTCATCGACGCCAGCCTGGTCCGGATGATCCTGGTGCCGGCGCTGATGTCGATCCTGGACCGGCGGGCCTGGTGGCTGCCGGCCTGGCTGGACCGGATCATCCCGGACCTCAAGCTGGAGGGCGGCGAGGAGCCTGAGCCGACCCGGGCGCCCGTGCCCGCGGCCGCGCCCGCGGAACAACCGCCGGCAGTCCCCGCGCCTTAGCTCGGCGCCGGCTCAGCTCAGCCCCTGCAGGATCAGCTCGCGGACGGTCGTCCCTACGCCGTAGCCCGGCGCCGGCTCAGCTCAGCTTCTGCAGGATCAGTTCGGGCCGGCAGTCCCTACGCCGTAGCCCGCCGCCGGCTCAGCTCAGCTTCTGCAGGATCAGCTCGCGGACGGTCGTCCCTACGCCGTAGCCCGGCGCCGGCTCAGCTCAGCTTCTGCAGGATCAGCTCGCGGACGGTCTTCGCGTCGGCCTGCCCGCGGGTCGCCTTCATCACCGCGCCGACCAGCGCGCCGGCGGCGGCGACCTTGCCGGCGCGGATCTTCTCGGCCACGTCCGGCTGGGCCGCGATCGCCTCGTCCACCGCGGCGGCGAGGGCGTCCACATCGGACACTCGCCGCAGGCCGCGCTCGGCGACCACGGTGTCGACGTCGGCACCGGTCTCCAGCACGCCGTCGACCGCCTGCCGGGCCAGCCCGACCGACAGCGTCCCGTCCCCGACGAGCGCGACGACCCTGGCCACCTGCTCGGGGCTGATCGCCAGGTCGGCCGGCTCGATCTCGGCCGCGTTGGCCTTCTGGGTCAGGTAACCGAGCCACCAGTTGCGGGCCTCGTCCGCCGGCGCACCGGCCGCCGCGGTCGCCGCGACCAGCTCGACCACGCCGGCGTTGGCCATCGACTCCATCTCGAAGTCGGTGGCGCCGAGCTCACCGGCCAGCCGGGCCCGGCGCGCCGCGGGCAGCTCGGGCAGCGTGGTGCGCAGCCGCTCCACCCAGGCCGCATCCGGGGCCACCGGCACAAGGTCGGGCTCCGGGAAGTAGCGGTAGTCGGTGGCCTCCTCCTTGCTCCGCCCCGGCGTGGTCCGGCCGTTGTCCTCGTGGAAGTGCCTGGTCTCCTGGACGACCCGGCCACCGCGGTCGAGCACCTCGGCCTGCCGGCTCATCTCGTACCGGATGGCCCGCTCGACCGAACGCAGCGAGTTGACGTTCTTCGTCTCGCTGCGGGTGCCCCAGACCCCGGAGCCGGCCGGCGAGAGCGAGACGTTGACGTCGGCACGCAGCGAGCCCTGCTCCATCCGCACGTCGCTGACGCCGAGCGAGCGCAGCAGCTCGCGCAGCTCGGTCACGTATGCGCGGCCGACCTCGGGGGCGAGCGCCCCGGTGCCGGCGATCGGCTTGGTGACGACCTCCACCAGCGGAATGCCGGCCCGGTTGTAGTCGACCAGCGAGTGGTCGGCGCCGTGGATCCGGCCGGTGGCGCCGCCGACGTGCAGCGACTTCCCGGTGTCCTCCTCCAGGTGCACCCGCTCGATCTCCACCCGCACGGTGCGGCCGGCGACGGTCACGTCGAGGTAGCCGTCGGTGCAGAGCGGCTCGTCGTACTGGCTGATCTGGAAGTTCTTCGGCATGTCCGGGTAGAAGTAGTTCTTCCGGGCGAACCGGCACCAGGACGCGATCGTGCAGTGCAACGCGAGCCCGATCCGGATCGTGGACTCGATCGCGACCTCGTTGGGCACCGGCAGCGAGCCGGGCAGGCCGAGGCAGACCGGGCAGACCTGGGTGTTGGGCTCGGCGCCGAACGTCGTCGGGCAGCCGCAGAACATCTTCGACACGGTGCCGAGCTCGACGTGCGTCTCCAGCCCGATCACCGGATCGTATCGGCTGGCGACGTCGGCGGCACTGTCCACAGAGGACTTGAGCGTGGTCACAGCGCCGGTGCCTCCTCGGTGAGCGGGTGGCCGCGGTCGGCCTCCAGCGCGGCGGCCACCCGGTAGCACCGGTCGTCGGCGAGCGCCGGCGCCATCACCTGCAGCCCGACCGGCAGGCCCTCGGACAGTCCACTCGGGACGGAGATGGCGGGCAGGCCGGCGAGCGATGCGGGCAGCGTGCAGAGGTCGGCCGCATACATGGCCAGCGGGTCGTTGGCGCGCTCGCCGATCGGGAACGCGACCGTCGGGGTGGCCGGCGAGACCAGCACGTCCGCGGTCTCGAACGCGGCGGCGAAGTCGCGGCTGATCAGCGTGCGGACCTTCTGCGCCTGGCCGTAGTAGGCGTCGTAGTAGCCGGAGGACAGCGCGTACGTCCCGAGCATGATGCGCCGCTTGACCTCGGGGCCGAAGCCGGCCTCGCGGGTCAGCGACATGACCTCCTCGAGCGAGCGGACGCCGTCGTCGCCGACCCGCAGCCCGTAGCGCACCGCGTCGAACCGGGCCAGGTTGGACGAGCACTCGCTCGGGGCGATCAGGTAGTAAGCCGGCAGCGCGTAGCCGAAGCTCGGGCAGGACACCTCGTGCACGGTGGCGCCGAGCTTCTCCAGCCGGGCCAGCGCCTCCCGGGTGACCGCCTCCACGCCCGGCTCGTAGCCCTGTCCGGACAGCTCGCGGACCACGCCGACCCGGAGGCCGGTCAGGTCGCCGGTGCCGCCCTGCCGGGCGGCCGCGACCACCGGCGGGACCGGCGCGTCGATCGAGGTGGAGTCCATCGGGTCGTGCCCGGCCATCGCCTCGTGCAGCAGTGCCGCGTCGAGCACGGTGCGGGCGAACGGGCCGGCCTGGTCGAGCGAGGAGGAGAAGGCGACCAGCCCGTAGCGGGAGACGCCGCCGTAGGTCGGCTTGTGGCCGACGATGCCGGTGACCGCGGCCGGCTGCCGGATCGAGCCACCGGTGTCGGTGCCGATGCCCAGCGGCGCGCTGAACGCGGCGACCGCGGCCGACGAGCCGCCGGACGAGCCGCCCGGCACCCGGTCGAGGTCCCACGGGTTGTGGCTCGGCCCGTACGCGCTGTTCTCGGTGGAGGAGCCCATCGCGAACTCGTCCATGTTGGTCTTGCCGAGCACGACGATGCCGGCCTCGCGCAGCTTCGTCGTGATCGTCGCGTCGTACGGCGGGATCCAGCCCTCGAGGATCCGCGAGCCGACCGTGGTCGGGATGCCGCGGGTGACGATGACGTCCTTGAGCGCCAGCGGGACGCCGGCCAGCGGGCCGAGCGTCTCCCCGTCGCCGCGGCGCTCGTCGACGCCGCGGGCGGCGGCCAGCGCACCGTCCGTGTCGACGTGCAGGAAGGCGTGCACCCGGTCGTCGACCGCGGCGATCCGGTCGAGATGAGCCTGGGTGACCTCGACCGAGCTCGTCTCGCCGCTCGCGATCGCCGCGCCGAGCTCGGCGGCCGTCATTCGGGTGAGGTCCATCACTGTGTCCACTCCTCGGACAGCCCGGCGGGCGCAAGCGCCAGCCGGCCGGCCCTCGTCGCTCCCCGCTCGCGCTGCGAGCCCTCGCACTCGCTCATTCCTCGTCCAGGATTCGCGGGACCCGGAAGCGGCCGTCCTCGGCGGCGGGGGCGGCCGCGAGCACCTCGTCCCGCGGCAGGCACGGCCCGGTGACGTCGGGCCGGAACACGTTGGTCAGCGGAACCGCGTGCGACGTCGGCGGGATGTCGGCGGCGGCGACCTCCTGCACCCGGGCCACCGCGCCGAGGATCACGTCGAGCTGGCCGGCGAACACGTCCAGCTCCTCGTCGGTGACGGCGAGACGGGCCAGCCGGGCGAGGTGCGCGACCTCGTCCCGGGTGATCCCGACAGCGGCTTCGGACATGCCGGCGAGTGTACGGCGGCCGGCCCGGCCGGCCCGAGGCGGTTTCGGGCCTGTGGACGACCGGTCAGCTGACGACGGCTTCGGCCTTCGGCCGGATCAGGCCGGAGTCGATCTCCTCGGCCCAGTGGCAGGCGACGACGTGGTCGGGCCTGACCTCGCGCAGCACCGGGACCTCGTCGGCGCAGCGGGTCTCCTGCACCCACGGGCAGCGGGTGCGGAACCGGCAGCCGGACGGCGGGTTGGCCGGCGACGGCAGGTCGCCGGAGAGCAGGATCCGCCGCCGGGTGTCCTCGACGTCCGGGTCCGGGATCGGCACCGCGGACATCAGCGCCCGCGTGTACGGGTGCAGCGGCTCGGTGTAGAGGTGCTGCGAGGAGCTCTGCTCGACGATCACGCCCAGGTACATCACCCCGACGACGTCACTGACGTGCCGGACCACGGCGAGGTCGTGCGCGATGACTAGGTAGGTCAGGCCGAGTCGCTCCTGCAGCTCCTCGAGCAGGTTGACGATCTGGGCCTGGATGGAGACGTCCAGCGCGGACACCGGCTCGTCGGCGACGATCAGCTCCGGCTCCAGCGCGATGGCCCGGGCGATGCCGATGCGCTGCCGCTGGCCGCCAGAGAACTCGTGCGGGTAGCGGGACACCGAGTTCGCCGGCAGCCCGACTGTGTCCAGCAGCTCCCGCACCCGGGCGAGGCCGGGCGGCGGAGCCCCGCACGATGTTGTGCGTATGCAGCGGCTCGGCCAGGATCGACTCGACGTTCTGCCGCGGGTCCAGCGATGACATCGGGTCCTGGAAGACCATCTGCATCTGGCGGCGCTGCCGGCGCAGCGCCTCGCCCTTGAGCGCCAGCACGTCCACGACCGTCCATGGTGACGTGCCCGCGGTGGGCTCGACCAGCCGCAGCAGCGCCCGGCCGAGGGTGGACTTGCCGCAGCCCGACTCCCCCACCAGCCCGAAGGTCCCGCCGCGGGGTAGGTCGAGGTCGACGCCGTCAACGGCGCGCACCTGGCCGACGATGCGCTCGATGACGATGCCGCGGCGGATAGGGAAGTGCACCTCGAGGCCGCGCGCGGACAGCAGCACGTCGGTCGACACGCCGGCGTGGGCGGCGCCCTCCGCGGCGGTGGTGCCGACCGGACCCTGCGGGTCCGGGTCGTCGCCCCGACTCCCGGCCCGGGCGAGGTCACGGTCCGGCGCCCCGGCGGTCTCCGAGCCGGCGTCGCCCAGCCAGCCCCGCTCGCCGTCGGCCCCCACCGCGGACCCGGGGCCGGTGGGGCGGCCCTCGGGGCTACTCACGCCGACCCTCCGCGCCAACCGCGGCGGCCTCCTCGGCCGGCACCGGGTTGTGGCAGCGCAGCCAGCGCGGTCCGTCCGGCTCCAGCTCCGGCGTCACGGCCGTGCACACCTCCAGACTCCGCGTGCAGCGCGGCGCGAAGGCGCACGCCGACGACCACGGCAGCGTGTCCGTCGGCGAGCCCGGGATCGGCTGCAGCGCCGATCCTTCCACGGAGTCGAGCCGGGGATCGACCCGAGCAGCCCGGTCGTATACGGGTGCCGGGGCGAGACGAACAGCGTCCGCCGGTCCGCCTGCTCCACGATGCGCCCCGAGTACATGACGTTGACCCGGTCGCACAGCCCGGCGACCACGCCGAGGTCGTGCGTGATGAGCATGAGCGCGGTGCCCTGCTCGCGTACCAGCTCCTTGAGCAACTCCAGGATCTGCGCCTGGATGGTCACGTCGAGCGCGGTCGTCGGCTCGTCGGCGATGAGCAGTTTCGGCTGGCAGGCCACCGCCATCGCGATCAGCGCCCGCTGCCGCATCCCGCCGGAGAGCTGGTACGGATATTCCTTCAGCCGCCGGTCCGGGTCCGGGATGCCGACCAGGTCGAGCAGCCGGGCCGCCTCCCGGCGGGAGTCCGATCCGGACAGCTTGCGGTGTCGCACCAGCACCTCGGTGACCTGGACGCCGATCGGGATCACCGGGTTCAGCGAGGACAGCGGGTCCTGGAAGATCATCGCGATCTCCCGGCCGCGCACGTCGCGCAGGTCGTTGTCGCGCATCGTCAGCAGCGAACGGCCCTCGAACGTGACCTTCCCGCCGATCTTGACCCCGCTCTTGCGCGGCAGCAGTCCCATGATGGCCAGCGACGTGACGGACTTGCCCGACCCGGACTCGCCGACCAGCCCGAGCGTCTCGCCTGCGTCCACGCTCAACGTCACGCCGTCGACGGCCCGCACGTCCCGCCGGCCGCGGCGGGTGAACGTCACCGCGAGGTCCCCGACCTCGAGCAGCGTCATCGCCGCACCCGCCCGCTGCCCGCCCGCCCGCGCTCCGCCCGCTGCTCGGACAGACCGGCAGGCACGAGCGCCGGCCGCTCGGTCGTCGCCGCTGCCCGCTCGCGCTGCCGGCTCTCGCGCTCGCTCATCGCCGGAACTTGGGGTCGAGGGCCTCGCGTAGCGACTCGCCGAGCAGCGTGAAGCCGAGCGCCGCCAGCACGATCGCGATGCAGGGGTAGAACGCGAGCGCCGCCCGGGTGGAGAGCAGGTTCTGCGCGTCGGAGAGCATCTGGCCCCACTCCGGCCGGGTGTCATCCGGGTTGCCCAGGCCCAGGAAGGACAGTGCCGCCGCGTCGATGATCGAGGTCGCGAGCGTCAGCGTGGCCTGCACGATCACGGGCCCCAGCGAGTTGGGCACCACGTGCGAGAGCACGATCGTGCGCCGGCGCAGCCCGATGGACTGGGCGGCCAGCACGTAGTCGTTCCCGCGCTGGGCCAGCATCGAGCCACGCAGCAGCCGCGCAAAGATCGGCACGTTGACGATCGCGATGGCGATCATCACCGACTCCAGCGACTGGCCGAGGATGACCGAGATCGTGATCGCGGTCAGCAGGCCCGGGATCGACAGCAGCAGGTCGCAGACCCGCATGATCACGTTGTCGACCTTGCCGCCGAACGCGCCGGCCAGGCCGCCGAGGATCAGCCCGAAGGTCAGCCCGAGCAGCGTGGACACGACGCCGACCAGCAACGACTGGCGGGCGCCGTAGAGCAGCCGGGACAGCTCGTCCCGGCCGAGCTGGTCCGCGCCGAGCGGGAATCCGGGCCGCGGGCCGGGCGCCGAGCCGGGGCGGACCTCGCTGAGCAGGAGCTGGTCGTTGGGGTCATGGCCGGCCAGCAGCGGCGCGAAGATGGAGATGAACACGAAGGCCAGCACCAGCAGGGCGCCGAGGATCGCCATCGGGTTGCGGCGCAGCCGGCGGAACGCCTCGCTCCATCGACCGCCGGCGGACTCGTCACCGGAGAATGCGCCCGGAGTTCCGGCTGCGTCGACCTGGGTCGCGGTCGTCATCGCACCCTCACCCTCGGGTCCAGTACGCCGTACAGCAGGTCGACGATTAGATTGATCACCACGTAGAGGATCGCGATGAAGAGAATGGCACCCTGCAGGACGGCGTAGTCCTTGTTCAGGATCGAGCTGTAGATCTCCTGCCCGATCCCGGGGAAGGCGAACACGGTCTCGGTCAGGATCGCGCCGGACAGCAGCAGGCCCAGCTGCAGGCCGATCGTCGTGACCACCGGCAGCATCGCGTTGCGGAGCAGGTGACGGCGGCGGATCACCGCGGTGGTCAGGCCCTTGGCCTCGGCGGTGCGGACGTAGTCCTCGTTGACGACCTCGAGCACGGAGGCCCGGGTGATCCGCACGATGATGGCCAGCGGGATCGTGCCCAGCGCGATCGCCGGCAGGATCAGGTGCTTCATGGCATCCCAGGACGCGTCGTACTCACGCGTGAGGATCCCGTCCAGGACGAAGAAGTTCGTGATGTGGGTGGCGTCCATGCGCACGTCCTGGCGGCCGGAGGGCGGCAGCCAGCCCAGCTTCACCGCGAAGACGTACTTGAGCAGGAAGGCCAGGAAGAACACCGGGATCGTGACGCCGATCAGCGAGCCGACCACCGACAAGCCGTCCAGCGGGCCACCCTGGCGCCGAGCCGCGAAGTAGCCCAGCGGGATCCCCACGCCGACCGCGAAGATCAGCGCCGCGATCGTCAGCTCGATGGTGCCGGGGAACTGGGTGCGCAGCACATCAGTGACCGGCCGACCGTTCTGGATCGAGTCGCCCAGGTCGAACCGGAGGATCCGCGTCAGGTAGCTCCAGTACTGAACCCAGATCGGCTGGTCGAGCCCGTACGCGTGGTTGATCGCGGCGATCCGCTCCGGTGTGGCGCGCTCCCCCAGGAGGGCCGTTGCCGGCCCTCCCGGGAGGAGGCGCAACCACGCGAACAGCAGGATCGACAGGCCGAGCAGGATCGGGATCAGCTGCAGCAGACGCCGTACGGAGAAGCGCAGCATCCCGGTCGGGTTACTGGCCCGTGGTGTAGACCAGCGAGAACTCGTCGTTGAGCACGGGGCTCGGGACGAAGTTCTTCACGTTGGCCTGGAGAGCCACCGACGGCGGCGAGTGGGCCAGCGGCACGGCCGGCAGGAAGTCCATGATCTGCCGGTTGACCGCCTTGTACTGGTCCGCCCGCTGCGTCGCGTCCGGCGTCGCGTCCGCCTTCGCGATCGCGTCGAACAGCGGCTTGTTGGTGAAGCCGAAGTCCGGCTTGAACCGGCCGAAGAACGTCCCGTCGAAGTTGTAGGCGTCGTTGTAGTCGCCGGTCCAGCCGAGCAGGTGCAGGTCGGCCTTGCCGGTCTGCACGTCGGTCAGGTAGCCGGAGTTCCACACCTTGGAGATCGGCTTGATCTTGATGCCGGCCTTCTGCAGGTCCGCCGAGATGACCGTGAAGATCTGCTTCGGGTCGGGCATGTACGGCCGGCTGACCTCGGTCGGCCAGTAGAAGTTGAGCGTCAGGTTCGACTCGCCGGCCTGCGCGAGCAGCTGCTTGGCCTTGTTGACGTCGTAGTCGTACGTCTTGACGTCGTCGGCGTAGCCGGCGACCTCCGGCGGCATGAACTCCTTGGCGACCACGGCGGCCGGCGGGAAGCTCGACTTGACCAGCGCGTCCCGGTTGATCGCGTAGGCGATCGCCTGGCGCACCTGCGGCTTGGCCAGCGCCGGGTTCTTCTGGTTCATCCCCAGGTAGAGGATGTTGAACGGCGGGCGGTCGAGGATCTGCTCACCGGCGGACTTCAGACCGCTGATGTCGCCGGGCGCCACCAGGTCGTAGCCGTCGATGGAGCCGGCCTGCAGCTCCTGCTTGCGGGCGTTGTTGTCCGAGATCACCTTGAAGACGATCTTGTTGATCTTCGGCTTCTCGCCCCAGTAGTTGGGGTTGGCGGTGATCGTGACGGTCTTCTGCGCCTCGTCGCGGCCGGCGTAGACGTACGGGCCGGTGCCGGTCGGGTGGGCCGTCGCGTACGCCGGGTATTGGAAGGTGTCACCGGAGGCGGAGACGTTGTCCGCGTTGAACTTCTTCAGCGCCGTCGGGCTCTGCATCGCGAACGACGGCAGCGCGAGCGCGGCCGGGATCCGGCCGGTGGGGTCGGTCAGCGCGATCTTGGCCGTGTCCGTGCCGGTCGCCGTGCAGGACTTGTAGAGGCTGGGCGGCAGATCGGCGCTCTCGTTCTTCTTGAAGCCGCCGAACGTGTCCTGCCAGTACGCCGAGACGTCCGGGCTCTGGAGCGCGCCGGTGAAGTTGTACCAGCGGTCGAAGTTGTAGCAGACCGCCGCCGCGTCGAACGCGGTGCCGTCGCTGAACTTCACGCCCTGCCGGAGCGTGAATGTCCACTCCTTGCCGTCCGAGCTGTTCTCCCACTTGGTGGCCAGGGCCGGCTCGATCTCGGCGCTGCCCTCCTTGGTCTTGACCAGGCCCTCGAAGATCTGCTTCAACACGCGGAACGTCTCGCCGTCACTGGCGAACGCGGGGTCGAACAACTTCGGGTCGCCGGCAGCACCGAACACGAGCGTGTCCTTGCTGCTGGTCTGGCCGCTGGCGGAACTGCCACCGCCGCTGTTCCGGTCACTCTTCGCGCAGCCGGAGATCGCGACCGACAGGGCCGCGACCGCAGCGAGGATCACCGTCCTCCGCGCCTTCCTACCTTGCATGTGGGCTCCACTGGTCTCGGGATCGCCGACAACCCTGGCGGCGGCCGGGGCTATTGGCGACACAGTAGCGCCGCCGTGAAGCCCACCGAAGCCGCGTCCGGGCACGGTCTGGTCACGACTGGGTTCGTCCAGCGCGTCGAACAGCCCAGCTCTCGTACGCCCGGACGGAGGCATGAAACGGGTACCCTGGCGGTGGCCGGTTTCGGCGCGACGTCCGGTCGAGGACGGCGCCGGCGTGGTAACACGACGTACACATGGGTGCGGCAGTCTGAGCGCCGGAGGTGACCGGGCGTGTCCTATCTGCTGCGCGTGCTGCTGCCGGACCGCCCCGGCATGCTCGGCGCGGTCGCGACCGCGCTCGGCGCCGCGGGGGCGGACATCCTCGGCGTGGACGTGGTCGAGCGCGCGGCCGGCGTCGCCATCGACGACCTCATCGTCGAGCTGCCGCCCGGCAAGCTGGCGGACTCGCTGGTCAGCGCCGCGGTGTCGGTGCCTGGGGTGAGCGTCGAGTCGATCCAGCGCTACTACGCGGGTGCCGGCGACGCGCACCGGGAGCTCGAGCTGCTCGACGCGCTGGCCGCCGCGCCGAACCGGGCCGCGGAGCTGCTGGTCTCCGGCGCGCCGCGGCTGTTCCGGGCCGGCTGGGCGGTGGTGGTCCGGCATGGCGAGCGCGGGCCGCTGGTCGAGGCGGCGTCGCCGGCCGCGCCGGACCTGCACGACGTCGACCTGCCGTTCCTGCCGCTGGACCGGGCCGAGGTGCTGGATCCCACCGCGCGCTGGGTGCCGGCGGACTGGCGCGCGCTGGGCACCGAGCTCGCCACGGCACCGCTCGGCGACCCGGACCGGGTCGTGCTCGTCGGCCGCCCCGGCGGACCGGCCTGGCGCCCTGGCGAGCTGCTGCGCCTCGCCCACCTCGCCGGCATCGCGGTCACCGTGTCGGTCCGCGACGCCCCATCCCAACGCAGCCGCCACTAGCGCCCGCGCTCGCTGCTCCCGGCGCCACCTGTCCCGGCAGCCGTGCCGGTCCGCCTGGTGACCGACCGCGGGCGCTCGCGGCCTCCGTGGATGCTGCCGGCCGGCGGTCACGGTCGCGGCCCCGGAAGCCGTGCTCCCGGGCCGGTGATCCGGTCAGCGGGTGGGGGCTTCTTTCTTCGGTTTTCGGGGCGGTTTCTCGGGCCGGGTGGGCTTGGTGGCGACCTTCAGGGCGGCGTCCGGACCCTCGGCGAGCAGCACCGCGAACCCGGCGTCGTCCAGGATCGGGACGCCGACCTGCAGCGCCTTGTCGTACTTGGAGCCGGGGCTGTCGCCCGCCACCACGAACGAGGTCTTCTTCGACACCGAGCCGGTCACCTTGCCGCCGCGGGTCTGCACCGCGTCGGTCGCCCCATCGCGGCTGTAGTCGGTCAGCGATCCGGTCACCACGACCGTCACCCCGGCCAGCGGCCGCGGCCCGTCGTCGGCGCCGGCGTCCTCCATCCGCACGCCGGCCTCGGTCCAGCGGCGGACCACGTCGGCGTGCCAGTCGACCGCGAACCACTCCCGGACCGCCTCGGCGATCGTCGGCCCCACCCCGTCGGCCGCAGCCAGCTCCTCGACCGAGGCCGACCGGATCGCCTCCATCGAGCCGAACTCCCGGGCCAGCGCCTGCGCCGCCGTCGGACCGACGTGCCGGATCGACAGCCCGACCAGCACCCGCCACAGCGGCCGTTCCTTGGCCGCGGCCAGGTTGTCCAGCAGCCGCAGCGCGTTGGCCGTCGGCGTGCCGTCCTTCTTCCGGAACAGCTCGGCCCGCACCAGCCGGTCGACGTCGAGGAAGAACAGATCGCCCTCGTCACGCAGCACCGGGTCGCCGCCGTCGTCGGGCCGGGTGGTCAGCGCGATCGCCGCCTCGTAGCCGAGCGCCTCGATGTCGAACGCGCCCCGCCCAGCCACGTGGAACACGCGCTCCCGCAGCTGCGCGGGACAGGACCGCGCGTTGGGGCAGCGGATGTCGACGTCGCTCTCCTTCTCCCGGCGCAGCGTCGTCCCGCACTCCGGGCACTCGGTCGGCATGACGAACTCGCGCGCGCCGGGCGGGTGCTCCCCCACCGGCGCGACGATCTCCGGGATCACGTCGCCGGCCTTGCGAACCACGACCGTGTCGCCGATCCAGACGCCCTTGCGGCGCACCTCGTTCTCGTTGTGCAGCGTGGCCAGGCCGACCGTGGAGCCGGCGACGACCACCGGCTCGAGCTGCGCGTAGGGCGTGACGCGGCCGGTGCGGCCGACGTTGACCTTGATGTCGAGCAGGGTCGTGTTGACCTCCTCGGGCGGGTATTTCACCGCGATCGCCCACCGCGGCGCGCGCGAGGTCGACCCGAGCCGGCGCTGCAGGGCGAGCTGGTCGACCTTCACCACCACGCCGTCGATCTCGTGCTCGACGTCGTGCCGGTGCTCGCCGTAGTGGTCGATGTAGGCCTGCACCTCGGCGAGGGTCGTGACCACCCGGAACCGGTCCGAGACCGGCAGACCCCAGCCGCGCAGCAGCTCATACCACCCGCTCTGCCGGTCGGGCGCGGTGCCCTTGTGCGCGCCGACGCCGTGCAGCACCAGGCGCAGCGGGCGGGTCGCGGTCACCCGCGGGTCCTTCTGCCGCAGCGAGCCGGCCGCCGCGTTGCGCGGGTTGGCGAACGGGGTCTTGCCCGCGTCGACCAGTGACTCGTTGAGCTTCTCGAACCCGGCGACCGGGAAGTAGACCTCGCCGCGGACCTCGAGCAGCTCGGGCACGTCCTCGCCGATCAGCCGGTCGGGCACGTCGTCGAGGGTGCGGAGGTTGGGGGTGACGTCCTCGCCGGTGCGGCCGTCGCCGCGGGTGGCGCCGCGGGCCAGCCTGCCCTTCTCGTAGACGAGATCGACGGCCAGCCCGTCGACCTTGAGCTCGCAGAGGTAGTCGACGCCGGTGCCGGCCTCCCGCTCGACCCGCTGCGCCCAGCCGGCCAGCTCCTCGCCGCTGAACGCGTTGTCGAGACTGAGCATCCGCTCGACGTGGTCGACCGGGGTGAACAGGGTCGAGTAGGTGCCGCCGACACGCTGGGTCGGCGAGTCGGGCGTGCGCAGCTCGGAGAACTCGTCCTCGAGCGCCTGGAGCTCGCGCATCAGCGTGTCGTAGTCGGCGTCGGAGAGGGTCGGCCGGTCGAGCACGTAGTAGCGGTATTGCGCGTCGTCGATCGTGCGCGCCAGCTCGGCCGCCCGCTCCCGGGCCGCCGGCGTCGCGGCCCGCGGCTGATCGCCGGCGGGCACCGCCGGCAGGTCCTCCCCGATCTCGCTCACCCCCGCACCGTATCCGCCGCACCCGACACTTTCCCGCCCCAACCCTCCCCGACCGCCGCGCCCTGCCGCCCCGCTGGCCCGGCCCTCCCCGGCCGGCCCCACCACCCCCGCCGAAGCCGGCCCGACGCCAGCCCGCCCGCCCTGTCGGCGCGGCGGCCTCGCCCGCCGCCCGCCCCTCCGCATCCCCCGGAGCCGCACCGATATAGGCGGCTCCAGGTCGGTGCACGACCTCGCCCGCCTGCCTCGGCATTCCGCGGCTCGCCGGGCGCCGTCCGGCACCAGCCGGCCCGCAGTGTCGGCGGCCGGTGGCTCGGACGGTCGGTGTCAGCCGGCGCCCTCAGCCAGCGCGCGCCGGCCGGAGGGGGACCCGGCTGGTCAGCGGCGAGCCGGGGGCGGTCAGGGTTCGGGGTCGTCGACGACGGCGCGGGCGGCTTCGCGGACGCGGCGGAGGGCGGCCCTGGCGTAGGCGGGCGAGGTGCGGGCGAGGCCGCAGGCGGGCGTCAGGACCACGGCGCCGGGCAGCAACTCGGGAGCGAAGCCGAGGCGGCTCCAGAGGCCGCGTACGGACCGGACCGTGTCGCCGAGGTCGCCGAGCGCGGCCGGGTCGTCGGCGGACCCGGCCGGGACCGCGCCCAACCACAGCCGGACGCCGGCCTCGACCGCGGTGCCGAGCGCCTCGTCCTCGACGGCGGACAGCAAGGTCATGTCGAACGAGGCAGCGCCGGCCCCGGCCTCGCGGATCAGTGTGATCGGCGGATTCGGCGCGCAGCAGTGCACGACCGTCTGCACCGCCCCCGCGTCGGCCGCCGCCTCCAGCACCTCCGCGAGGCCGCCGCGCACGACCTGCTCCTCGACCGTGCGCAGGGTGCCGAAGCCGCTCGCCGTGGGCACCTCCCCGACCAGCACCGCGGGCAGCGACGGCTCGTCCAGCTGCAGCACGATCTGCGCGTTCGGAAGCCGTCCGGCCAGGTCGGCGACGTGCCGGCGGACGCCCTCGGCCAGCGACTGGGTCAGGTCGCGGGTCGCGCCGGGATCCGAGACGGCCTTGTCGCCGTAGTGCAGCTCGACCGTGGCGGCAAGCGTCCACGGGCCCGCGACCTGCAGTTTCAACGGGCCGGCGTAGTCCTGGGCGAGGTCCTCGAGGGTGTCGAGGTCGCGGGCGAGGAAGTCGAGCGACCGGCGCAGGTCCCGGCCCGGCCGGTCGACCAGCCGCCAGCCGGACGGTTGCAGGTCGACCGGCATGTCGACGAGGAACGCCGCGCCGCGGCCGATCATGTCCGCGCCGGCGCCGCGGGCCGGCAGCTCGGGCACGTGTGGCAGGTCGGGCAGCTCGCCGAGGACGGTCTTCGTCGCCTCGACCGGGTCGGTGCCGGGCATCGATCCCACGCCGGTGGCGACGCCGGCCAGCTGCTGCTCGGTCACGGCGGCGACCCTAGAGCATGCCTGCCCACTGCCCGGCGGCGCCGACGCCGCCCGGACGCCGCCGGCATCGACCGCCATGGGAGACGCGCCGAATTGTCGGTGCCCCGCGGCAGCATCACCGGCATGTACGCGGAGCGTGCCCCGGCGGCCGACCTGACCGGTCACCTGCGCTGCTCGTGGACGCGGCTGGCCGGTGGGTCGGGGTCGGTGCTGCCGGACGGCTGCCTCGACCTGATGTGGATCGGCGGCGAGCTGGTCGTCGCCGGCCCGGACACCGTGGCGACGCACGCCGAGCTGGCGGCCGGGGTCGAGATCGCCGCGGTGCGGTTCCGGCCCGGGGTGGCGCCGGCCGTGCTCGGGCTGCCCGCGTCGGAGCTGCGCGACCAGCGGGTGCCGCTGACCGAGCTCTGGCCGGACGCACCCGCGCTGGGCCATCGGGTCGGCGCCGCCGCCGACCGCGTCGCGGTGCTGGAGGACGCGGTCCGCCGGCGGCTCGCCGACGCCCCGCCGGTCGACCAGGTGGCGGTCGCCGTCGGCCGGCGGCTGGCCCGCCGCACGGGTGGGCCCGGGGTGGTCGCGGAGCTGGCGCGGCGGGCCGGGCTGTCCGAGCGGCAGCTGCACCGCCGCTGCGTGACCGCGTTCGGCTACGGGCCGAAGACGCTCGACCGGATCCTGCGGCTGCAGCGCTTCCTCGCACTCGGCCGGGCGGAGCCGACCGCCGGGCTTGCCCGGCTGGCCGCCGACGCCGGCTACACCGACCAGGCCCACCTCGGCCACGACTGCCGCGCGCTCGCCGACGCCACCCCGGCCGAGCTGATCGCGTAGGGCGTGTCTCCCCATTGGCGGTGGATGCCGGCGGCGCCCAGGCGGCGTCCGGCAAGGCGGCGGGGCCGGCCGATACCGGGGTTGTCTCGGCCGGCCCCCGCCGGCCCCCGGCGCCGGTCGACGGCTTGGCGTCCTCCGGCGCCGCCAGGCAGTGGGGAGACATGTCCTCAAGGACGACCTTGTCGGCCGGGCAGATCTCGGCGCCCATGTTGAGGTCCATCATGCGGAGGGCCGCCTCGGCCAGGTCCGGGTGGATGTGCGCGACCGCGTCCGGCGGCACGCAGACCTCGAGGTGCCGGACGTGGGCGTCGAGCGCCGAGTAGAGCACGCACTGCTCGGTGACCTGGCCGACCAGCACGAGCCGGTCGATCCCCTCCTGGCTGAGCAGATATTCCAGCGGCGTCTGGAAGAAGATCGAGTGCCGCACCTTGACCACGAACAGCGAGTCGGCCTGCGGCCGGATCGGCTCGACCAGCTCGGGATGGTGCCCGCGCAGCGCCGACTCGACCAGGTCGTCCCGGTTGGACCGCCACGATCCGAAGTTGTCGTTGACGTAGATCACCGGCACGTCCGATTCACCGGCCCGCTCGAGGAGGCCACCGACCTGCGGCAGCACCTCGCGGACCGACCCGACCAGCCTGTCGGCGTCCGCGTGGTCGTACGGGTTGATCATGTCGATGACGACGAGGGACGTACGGCTCACGGGCCGATGGTGCCCGCCCCGGCCGGCTCGACACCGGCGGGCACGGTGGCAGGCGCCCCGGCGGGCACGGTGCCGGCAACGGTGGCGGAGCCGAGCACGACGTCGTCGTCGTAGAGCACGACGGCCTGCCCGGTCGCCACGCCGCGGACCGGCTCGTGCAGCCGCACCTCGACCTCGCCGGCGCCGACGGTGGCCACCGCGGGCACCGCCCGCGCGTGCGCCCGCAGCTGGGCCAGGCAACGGAACGACTCCGCCGGCGGGGACCCGGCTGTCCACACCGGCCGCGACCCGGTCACCGCAGCCACGTCCAGCAGCGAGCCGGGGCCGACGGTCACGGTGCCGGCCACCGGCTCGATCGAGAGTACGTACCGCGGCGCACCGCCGGGGCGGTCCAGCCCGAGGCCGCGCCGCTGCCCGATCGTGAAGCCGTACGCGCCGTCGTGCCGGCCGACCTCGGTCCCGGTCTCCGCGTCGACCAGCGTCCCGGGCCGGTCGCCGAGCGCCCGGCGCAGGAAGCCGCGGGTGTCACCGTCGGCGACGAAGCACACGTCGTGCGAGTCGGGCTTGTCGGCCACCGACAGCCCCCGGGCGGCGGCCTCGGCCCGCACCTCGGCCTTGGTCGACCCGCCGAGCGGGAACACCGCCCGCGCCAGCTGGTCGCGGGTCAGCACGGCCAGCACGTACGACTGGTCCTTGGCCGGGTCGACCGAGCGCCGCAGCACGCCGTCCTCGAGCCGGGCGTGGTGCCCGGTCACGACCGCGTCGAAGCCGAGTGCCAGTGCCCGGTCCAGCACCGCCTCGAACTTGATCTTCTCGTTGCAGCGCAGGCAGGGGTTCGGCGTGCGGCCGGCCGCGTACTCGGCGACGAAGTCCTCCACCACGTCGGTGTGGAACCGGTCGGCCAGGTCCCAGACGTAGAACGGGACGCCGACGACGTCGGCGGCCCGGCGCGCGTCCCGGGCGTCCTCCAGCGTGCAGCAGCCGCGGGCGCCGGTGCGGGTGGAGGCGGGGTTGCGGGCCAGCGCGAGGTGCACCGCGGTCACGTCGTGCCCGGCGTCCACCGCCCGCGCCATCGCGACCGCCGAGTCGACCCCGCCGGAGACGGCTGCGAGAACCCTCATCTCACCGCCCCGCCGCGCGCACCACCCGCCGCGAGCACGGCCCGGCGCGACCGCTCGACCGCGCCGGGCAGCGCGTCGAGCAGCGCGGCCACGTCGGCCCGGCACGAGCTGTGCCCGAGGGAGAACCGCAGCGAGCCGCGGGCGTGCTCGGGGTCGAGGCCCATCGCGACCAGCACGTGGCTCGGCTGCGCCACGCCGGCCGAGCAGGCCGAGCCGGTGGAGCACTCCACGCCGCGGGCGTCGAGCAGCATGAGCAGCGAGTCGCCCTCGCAGCCGGGGAACGCGAAGTGGGCGTTGCCGGGCAGCCGGTCGACCGGGTCGCCGGACAGGACCGCGTCCGGCACCGCGGCGAGCACGCCGGCGACGAGCTCGTCCCGCAGCGCGCTCACCCGGTCGACGGTCTCCGGCCGGGCCGACACGGCCGTCTCGGTGGCCACCGCGAGCCCGACGATCGCCGCGGTGTTGACCGTCCCCGAGCGGACCTCCCGCTCCTGGCCGCCGCCGTGCAGCAGCGGCGCGCAGTCCACGTCCCGGCCGAGCACCAGGGCGCCCGCGCCGACCGGGCCGCCGAGCTTGTGCCCGGTCAGGGTCAGCGCGTCCACGCCGGCCGCGGCGACGTCGACCGGCAGCACGCCGACCGCCTGCACCGCGTCGGTATGGAACGGCACCCCGTGCTCCGCGGCGACCGCGGCCAGCGCGGCCACCGGCTGCACGGTGCCGACCTCGTTGTTGGCCCACATCACCGAGACCAGCGCGACGGTGTCCGGGCCCGCGTCGTCGAGCGCGGCGCGCAGCGTGTCCGGGTGCACCCGGCCGTGCCGGTCCACCGGCAGCCAGCTCACCTCGGCGCCTTCGTGCCGGACCAGCCACTCGACCGAGTCGACCACCGCGTGGTGCTCGACGGCGCTGGCCAGCACCCGGCGGCGGCGCGGGTCGGCGGCGCGGCGGGCCCAGTAGATGCCCTTGACCGCGAGGTTGTCGGACTCGGTCCCACCACCGGTGAAGACCACCTCGTACGGCCTGGCGCCGATGGCCGCGGCGACCCGTTCCCGGGACTCCTCCACCGCGCGGCGGGCTCTGCGGCCGGCCGCGTGCAGGGACGAGGGGTTTCCGGTGTCGAGCAGCGCGGCGGCGACGGCCTCGGCTGCCTCGGGCAGCATCGGGGTCGTCGCCGCGTGATCCAGGTATGCCATCGCAGGCAAGCGTACGGCGTGTCGCCCGGGCCGACGGCGCGCGCCACCCGCCCGGGTACCGCCGTGCGGCGACCGGACGCCGCCCCGCGACCGGCGGCAATCCCGGGGGCGGCGTCGGCCCGGCACGGCCCGCCGGGAGCCGCTGCGCGGGCCGCGGGACGACCGCGTCAGGCGGCGCGGGTCTCGGCGGGGGCCGGGGCGGTGCGCTCCTGCGGGACGGGGCGGCGGGCCCGGCCGGCGAGCGCCGCGCCGGTCAGCGCGACCAGGACCATGACCAGGTCGAGCGCCCCGGCCGCCCGCTGGATCGGCAGCACCCCGCGGGCGCTGGCCGCGACGAGCGCGCCGGCCAGTCCGATGCACAGCGCGCTGGCCACCGAGTCGGACAGCTGCAGGGCCGAGGAGTTCACCCCGCGCTCGGCCGGCGGGCTGAACAGCAGCAACAGCACGGACAGGCTGGACATCGCCAGCCCCATGCCACAGCCGCCGGCCACCCACACCGGGTAGATCAGCCAGGCCGGCGACCACGGCTGGGTGACCACCGCCATCCCGGCCGCGGCCAGGCCGACGAGCACGAACCCGACCCGGACCAGCACGTGCCGGGCCGCGTCCGGGCGCCGGCCCTGCCAGAACGACCCCGCCGCCCAGCCGAGCGCGCCGAACGTCAGCGGGACGCCCGAAGCGGTCGGCGAGTAGCCGTGCACGAGCGTGAGGGTCAGCGGCACCAGCGACTCCACCGAGAAGAAGGCACCGGCCAGCACTCCGCGGAAGCCGACCACCGCCGGCACCCCGCGGCGCAGCACGGCGGTGCCGCGCGGCAGCAACACCCGCAGCCCGACCGCGAGCAGCACCAGCCCGCCGACCAGCACCGGCACCCGCGGCCAGCCGAACTGCTGCAGCGACCACTGCACCGCCGCCACGCCGACCGCGGTGGCCACCGCGGCCACCAGCCGGCCCGGTCGCGGCGGTGGCGGGTCGGCCGGCCGGCGGGCCCGTCGCAGGGTCGGCAGCAGCGCGGCGACCGCGGCCGCGACCAGCGGCACCAGCCCGAGGAACACCCACCGCCAGCCCGGTCCCTCGGCCAGCGCGCCGGCCACCACCGGTCCGACCAGCGACGGGATCACCCAGGCCGCCGAGATCGCGCCGAACACCGTCGGCCGCAGCCGCTCCGGGTACTGGTCGCCGACGATGACGTACATCACGACGATGAGCAGCCCCACGCCGAAGCCCTGCAGTGCCCGGCCGACCAGGAACACCGCCATGTCCGGGGCCAGCCCGGCGGTGAGCAGCCCGGCCAGGAACGTGCCGACGCCGGCCAGCAGCGGCAGCCGCGCGCCGGACCGGTCGGTCACCTCACCGGAGATGACCATGCCGATCACCGACGTGACCAGCAGGGAGGTGAACGACCAGCCGTACCAGGGCAGGCCGTCCAGCTCCCGCACGGCCGTCGGCAGCGCCGTCGCGACCGCGATCGCCTCGAACGCGATCAGGCTGATGAGACCGAGGATCCCCGCCGTCGCCGCCCGGTACGGCCGGGCCAGGATGCCGTCGCTCACCTCCCGACGGTAGCCCGGCCGTCGGCGGACGCGGACGGCGTCCGGGCCGCGTCCGGCACGGCCGCGGAGCCGGCCGGTACCGCGGTGGTCCCGGTCGCCGCTGCTCGCCGTCCTGGCCTCGGGCCCCGCCGCCGGACGGTTCGGCGGCACGCCCCGACCCTCACGCCTTGCGCTTGGTGACCTCCTCGGTCAGCTGGGGCACCACGGTGAACAGGTCGCCGACGACGCCGAAGTCGGCGAGCTCGAAGATCGGCGCCTCCGGGTCCTTGTTGACCGCGACGATCGTCTTCGAGGTCTGCATGCCGGCCCGGTGCTGGATGGCGCCGGAGATGCCCACCGCCACGTAGAGCTGCGGGGAGACGGTGACGCCGGTCTGGCCGACCTGGTTCTGGTGCGGATACCACCCCGCGTCGGTGGCCGCCCGGGACGCCCCGACCGCGCCGCCGAGCGAGTCGGCCAGCGCCTCGACGAGCGCGAAGTTGTCACCGGAGCCGAGTCCCCTGCCGCCGGAGACGACGATCGAGGCGTCGGTGAGCGCCGGCCGGCTGCCCTTCTCCTCGACCACCCGCTCGAGCACGGTGGCCGCGCGCGCGGCGTCGTCGAGCGTGACGTCCACCGACCGGGTCTGCGCCTGGGTCGGCGCCGGCTCGGCCGACACCGAGTTGGGCCGCACGGTGACGATCGGCGTGCCGGCCCTCACCCGCGACTTCACCACGACCGCGCCGCCGAAGATCGACTGGGTGGCCGTGCCCTCGCCGTCGACCCCGACCGCGTCGGTGAGGATCCCGGACCCGGTACGGATGGCGAGCCGGGCGGCGATCTCCTTGCCCTCGGCCGAGGAGGCGATCAGCACCGCGGCCGGCGACTCCGCCGCCACCAGGTCGGCCAGCACCGCGACCTGGGGAGTCGCCAGATATTTCTCGACGTCCTCCGACTCGGCCGCCACCACGGTCGCCGCGCCGTACTCGGCCAGCGTGTCGACCAGCGGGCCGGCCGAGCCGGGTGCGCCGACGACGACCGCGACCGGCTCGCCGAGTGCCCTGGCCGCGGTGAGCAGCTCCAGGGTGACCTTCTTGACCTTGCCCTCGGCGTGCTCGACGAGGACGAGAACGGATGCCATCGGGGCTGTTCCTCCTAGAGCAGCTTCTGGGCGGCGAGGAAGTCGGCGAGCTTCACGCCGCCGTCGCCCTCGTCCTTGACGATCTGGCCGGCCTGCCGCGGCGGCCGCGGGGTCATCTCGACCACCTCACTGGTCGCGCTGGCCAGGCCCACCGAGCCGGCGTCGAGGCCGAGGTCGGCCACGGTGACCGTCTGCACCGGCTTCTTCTTGGCGGCCATGATCCCCTTGAACGACGGGTAACGCGGCTCGTTGATCTTCTCGACCACGCTGACCACGGCCGGCGTCGAGCCCTGCACCCGGTCGAAGCCGGTCTCGGTCTGCCGCTCGATGGTCACCGTCGACCCGTCGACCTCGACCTTGCGGGCGCCGGACAGCTGCGGGAGACCCAGCTTCTCGGCCAGCATCGCGGCCATCACCGACAGCCGGGCGTCGGTCGACTCGGAGCCGAGCACGACCAGGTCGTGCGGGATCGTGCCGAGCGCGGCGGCCAGCGTCTGCGCCGTCTGCACCGCGCAGGCGCCGTGCAGCGCCGGGTCGGACACGTGTACGGCCTTGTCCGCGCCCATCGACAGCGCCTTGCGGATCGTCTCGGCCGCCCGCTCCGGGCCCATCGACAGGACGGTGACCTCGCCGCCGTGGGCCTCCTTGAGCCGGAGCGCCTCCTCCACCGCGTACTCGTCGATCTCGTTCATCACCGCGTCGACCGACTCGCGGTCCAACGTGTAGTCCGACTCGGACAGCCGGCGCTCCGCCCAGGTGTCGGGCACCTGCTTGACCAGTACGACGATGTCCACGTCCTCGGTCCTCCTCCACCACCCTGAGGTGCCAGGATGTTACTCATCAGTAGGCCTCTGGGTCGCGGTGATATCCCTCACCGGTAGTCACTTCCAGGCTATTTCATGCGCAGGACTTCGTCGCGCGGCCCCGGGCGCGTCACCTCCGCCGGCCTGCTTGCGGCGCATGCGACGCTTCAGCGGTGCCACCGACCCTCGCGCTGACCGGAGAGCGCACGATGCCCGGTATCCCGGCCGAGAACTACTGGTTCCGTCGCCACGAGGCGGCGTACGACGCGATCGTCCCGTTCTGCCCGGGCGCGGTCGTGCTGGAGGCGGGTTGCGGCGAGGGGTACGGCGCGGACCGGCTGGCCGAGGTCGCCCGGGTCGTGCTCGGGCTCGACTACGACGCGGCCGCGGTCGGGCATGTGGCGGCGGCGTACCCGCGGGTGGCGGCGGTCCGGGCCAACGTCGCCACCCTGCCGGTACGGGACGGCAGCGTGGACGTGGTGGCCTCGCTGCAGGTGATCGAGCACCTGTGGGACCAACCGGCGTTCCTGGCCGAGTGCCGGCGGGCGCTGCGACCGGCCGGCACGCTGCTGGTCACCACGCCGAACCGGCTGACGTTCACGCTGCCGAACCGGCCGATGAACCCGTTCCACTACCGGGAGCTCGACCCGGACGCGCTGGCCACGCTGCTGGAGGAGGCCGGCTTCGAGATCACCCGGCTGCTCGGGCTGCGGCACGGGCCACGGCTGCGCCGGTACGACCGGCTGTTCGGCTCGCTGGTCGACGCGCAGCTCGCCGGGCCGCCGGCGACCTGGCACCCCCAGCTGCGCCGGGCGGTGGCCGCAGTCCGGACGACCGACTTCGTGCTCGCCGCGGACAACCTCGACGCGTGTCTCGACCTCGTCGCGGTGGCGGTCCGGCGGACACCGTGAGCGAGCGCGAGGGGACGTTCTGCCTGGTGCTGCACACCCACCTGCCGTGGGTGGCGCACGCCGGCGCCTGGCCGGTCGGCGAGGAATGGCTGCACCAGGCGTTCACCGGCTCCTGGCGCCGGGTGTTCGCGCTGCTCGACCGGCTGGCCGCCGAGGGCGCCCGGGACGTGCTCACCCTCGGGGTGACCCCGGTGCTGGCCGCGATGCTCGACGACCCGTACTGCCTGCGCGAGCTGCACACCTGGACCGGCAACTGGCAGCTGCGCGCGGTCGAGGCGGCGCCGCGGCTGCCGGAGCTGGCCGGGTACGAGTTCCGGGCGGCCACCGAGTGCCTGGCCGACCTCGAGGACCACTGGCTGACCGGCGGGCTGTCGTCGGTGCTGCGGCCGCTGGTCGACGCGGGCGCCATCGAGCTGCTCGGCGGCCCGGCCACCCACCCGTTCCTGCCGCTGCTGGAGCCGCGGGTCGCGGCCGGCGCACTGACGGTCGGGCTCGACGACGCGCGGCTGCGGCTGGGCCGGGCGCCGGCCGGGATCTGGGTGCCGGAGTGCGGGCACGCTCCGGGCCAGGAGGACCTGTACGCGGCCGCCGGAGTCGAGCGGTTCCTGGTCGACTCCCCCGCGCTGCACGGCGACACGGCCGCGGCCCGCCCGGTCGGCGCCGGCCCGCTGCTCTGCTTCGGCCGCGACCTCGAGGTCACCTACCGGGTCTGGTCACCGCGGGCCGGCTACCCGGGCGCTCCGGACTACCGCGACTTCCACACCTTCGACCACGCCTCCGGGTTCCGCCCGGCGCGGGTGACCGGCCGGCACGTGCCGCCGGAGCGGAAGAAGCCGTGGGAGCCGGACCTGGCCGCGGCGGCGGTACGCCGGGACGCGGCCGACTTCGTCGACACGGTGCTGGCCCGGCTGCGGCTGCTCGCCGATCGGGACGGGCGACCGGGGCTGGTCGTGGCCGCGTTCGACACCGAGCTGTTCGGGCACTGGTGGCACGAGGGCCCGGCCTGGCTGGCGACCGTGCTGCGGGCGCTGCCGGCCGCGGGCGTGCGGGTGACCACGCTGCGCGGCGCGGCGGAAGCAGGCCACGTCGGGCCGCCGGTCACGCTGGGCCGGTCGTCGTGGGGGTCGGGCAAGGACTGGCGGGTCTGGGAGGGACCGGCCGTGCAGGACCTCGTGCTCGCGGCCAAGGGCGCGCAGGACCGGCTGCTGTCCACCCTGGACGCGCACCGCGGGCCGGTGCGCGACCCGGTGCTGGACCAGCTGGCCCGGGAGGCGCTGCTGGCGCTGTCCAGCGACTGGGCGTTCATGATCAGCCACGACACGGCCGCCGGATACGCCCGGGACCGCGCGGCGACGCACGCGGCCCGGCTGCACGAGCTGGCCGACCTGCTCGACGCCGGTGACCGGGCCGGCGCGGCCGCGCTGGCCGACCGGCTGCGCGCGGTCGACGGGCCGTTCGGCCACCTCGACGCGCGGGTCTTCTAGAAGACGCCGCCGCCGCCCTGGTGGTGGGTGCGCATGGTGTAGTCGGCCTGCGCTGCGCGGCTGGCGTCGAGGGAGGCCTTCCGGTCCACGCCGCGGATCGGCCGCCCGCTCCGGCGCGCTCGCAGGTCGATCCACCCGGCCGCGCCGAGGAGCACGACCACCACTCCGATGCTGATCCAGAAGAAGATCATGTCGCACCTCCGCGTCAGCCGTGATCGAAGCGTACGGCCGGGGCCTTACCGCGGGACCTCAGCGCGATCGCCTAGGGTCGCCGCATGGAGCCCAGACTGCGTGCGGTCTGTGACCTCGGCGTGGCCGAGGCCCGCGAGGGGGCAGGCCGGCACGAGTACGACGGCCGGGTGCAGGACCTGTCCCCCGGTGGCGTGCGCCGGGGCCTGGCCGCGCTGGGCGGCGACCCGCTGCCGGATCCGTACGACGAGGCGCTGGTCGCCGCGCAGGAGGCGGGCCTGCGGGCGTTCTACGGCGAGCTTCGGCTGCACCGCCGCAACCCGATGCCGCACCTGGCGAACCTCGACGTCAGCGGCTACGACCGGGAGTACGCGCCGGCCGGCCAGCGGAGCGAGGCCAGGACCAGGCACCTGGCTGCGTGGCCGGCCGCGGTCGACGGCTCGGTCGCCGCGCTCGACGAGATGACCCCGGCCATCGCCACCGCCACCCTGTCCGCGGCCGGCGGGCTGTCGGTCGGCCTGGACGCGGACGACCCGGTCGAGAGCGCGGCGCTGGCCGCGCATGCCCGGCTGGTCGCGCACCTGGAGGCGGCCGCCGGCTCGGGCGACGGCGGCGACGGGGCCGACGGCGCCCTCGGCCCGGCCGCGCTCGGCGCCGACGGGCTGACCCTGCTGCTGTCCGCCACCGAGGCCACCGACGTCGACCTCGCGGCGCTGGCCGCCCGCGCCGAGGCCGAGCGCGACCGGCTGCGGGCGATGCTGGACGAGGCCTGTGGCCGGCTGGCCCCGGGCCGTCCGGTGGCCGAGCTCGTACCCGAGCTGCTGCGCGACCACCCCGACGCCGACGGCGTGATCGCCGAGGCGCAGGCGCTGACCGACGAGGTGATCGCCTGGGCCGCCGAGCGCCGGTTGGTTCCGTACTCGGACGGCACCTGCGTGGTCGCGCCGGCCCCGGAGTCGCGGCAGTGGGCGATGGCGATGATGGCCTGGGCCGCTCCCGGCGAGCCGGACACGCCGTCGTTCTACTGGGTGACCCCGCCGCGGCCGGAGTGGCCCGAGCACGAGCAGGCCGAATGGCTGCAGGTGTTCAGCCGGACCACGCTGCCGGCGATCACCGTGCACGAGGTCGCGCCGGGGCACTTCTCCCACGGGCTGGCGCTGCGGCACGCGCCGACCGAGCCACGCCGGCTGTTCGGCAGCGAGGCGTTCATCGAGGGTTGGGCGCATTACGTCGAGGAAGTCGCGATAGAGGAGGGTTTCCACGCCGACGACCCGCGATACGTGATCGGTGTCTCGGTCGAGGCCCTGCTGCGGGTGACCCGGCTCGCGTGCTCGATCGGCCTGCACGCCGACGGGATGACCGTCGCCGAGGCGGCCCGCCGGTTCGAGCAGGACGCGTTCCTGGCCGGCCAGGCGGCGCTGTCCGAGGCCAGGCGGGGCACCTTCGACCCGACGTACGGCCGCTACACCTGGGGCAAGCTGGAGATCCGCGACCTGCGGGAGCAGGCCCGGCGGGACTGGGGTGCCGACTTCGACCTGCCCCGGTTCCACGCGGCGATGCTGGAGCTCGGCGCGCCGCCGCTCGGGCTCCTGCCGTACGCGCTCGCGGGCGGTCCGGCACCGGCTGACGGCTCGCGCCCGTCGGGGTAGTGTCCGGCGCCATGGCCTACGGATATGCGGGTCAGGTCGCCGCGCGCCGGCCCGAGCAGCGGGTCAAGGCGTCCGACGTGCGCGCCGTGCAGTTCGGCAAACCGCCGTTCGGCCGCCGCGGCTACGACGAGATCGAGGTCGACGACTTCCTGCGCAAGGTGACCGACGCCCTCGCGCAGACCCGCGGTGTCCCGCCGCTCGACCCGGAAGAGGTGCACCAGGTCGCGTTCCGCAAGCCGCGGCTGGGCAGCCGCGGCTACGACGAGGACGAGGTCGACGCGTTCCTCGACCTGGTCGAGGCCGAGCTGCGCTGGCGGTCCAGCCCGGAGGGCCAGGCCGAGATCGCCGCCTCCGCCGGCGGCTCCGGATACGCGCCGCCCGCCGGGATGGTCGGCCTGCCCGGCGGCCCCGGGCCGGTCGCGCCGGCCGGTCCCGCGGTGCGCGCGGTCACCGTGGCGTTGCTCGCCGACCGGGGCCGCTTGCTGGTCACCGAGCTGCCCGACCCGACCACCGGCCGCACGGCATACCGGCCGCCCGGCGGCGAGATCGCCTTCGGCGAGCGCGGCCACGAGGCGGTCCGGCGGACGATGCGGGACGAGTTCGGCATCCAGCTGACCGAGGTGCGGCCGATGGCGACGCTGGAGAGCATCCACCGCTTCGCCGGGCGGGACGCCCACGAGCTCGTGCTGGTCTACGAGGTGGCCACCGCGGACCCGCAGGTGTGGTCGCAGCCGCGGCTGCGCAGCCGGCGCGGCGACGTCACCGCGATCTGGGCGCCGGTGGACATGTTCCGCCGCAACGAGGCCCAGCTGCTGCCGGACGGGCTGCTGCCGCTGCTCGGCTGAGCCACCCCGCCTCGCCGGGACCGAGCGTCAGCGCGACTCGGCGCCGAGCAGGATCGCGGTGCCGATCGCGCCGACGATGATCGCGATGGTGCCGAGCGTGCGCGCGGTCCGGGACGCCCGCCGCGCACCGTCGACGTCACCGCGGTCCCAGCGCCGGCCCACCTGCGCGGAGAAGTAGATCGCGAACGCGCCGAAGACGACCGAGAACAGCACGCCCACGATCGACAGCGGCCAGTACGCCGGCGGCTTCTGCGTCCCCGGCGGGGCCATGCCGTGCGGGCTGCCGTAACCGGGGCCGGTGTAGCCGGGACCGCCGGCGTAGGGCTGGTAGCCCGCCGGCCCGCCGGCGTAGGGCGGCTCGGCCGGGGCGCCGGCATAGGGCTGCTCGGCCGGTCCGCCGGCGTAGGGCTGCTCGGCGGGCGGTCCGCCGGCGTAGGGCGGGTGGGCCGGCGGGTAGGGCGGCGCCGGCGCGTCCTCGGGCGGCTCGTCCGCCCGGGGGTGATGGGACGAGTACGGCGCGAACGGGTCCTGGGGCGTCCAGGGGCTGGTCGGCGGCGGCACCGGGTAGTTCGGGGTCGGGTCGGTCATGTCCGGGCTCCTCTGTCCCGCCGGGACCGCGCCGGCCGCGGTCCGCACCGCGCCCCCCGTTGGACGCGCAGCGAGCGTAGGCCCGTCGGGCGCCGGGCGCGGGTGAATCCGGGGAATGGATCAACCCGGCCGGGCGACCTGCGCCGGCTTCGACGCATCGGTGTGGACCGGAGGTGGCAGCATCGCCCGGATGCGCGTGCTGATGCTGTCCTGGGAGTACCCGCCGGTGATGGTCGGCGGACTCGGCCGGCACGTGCACGCGCTCGCCGAGGCGATGGCCGCGGCCGGGCACGAGGTGACCGTGCTGACCCGGCACCCGGGCACCCCGGACGTCCCGCACGACGAGGTCGTCGCCGGCGTGCGGGTGGTCAGGGCGGCCGAGGACCCCA
The DNA here is from genome assembly GCA_963728945.1 of uncultured Actinomycetota bacterium. Taxonomy (GTDB): domain Bacteria; phylum Actinomycetota; class Actinomycetes; order Mycobacteriales; family CADCTP01; genus CADCTP01. The sequence goes on from CAVSMA010000002.1 coordinate 1,724,279, forward strand.
CCAAGCTGAGCTTCGCCGACGACCTGCTGGCCTGGACGATGGCGCTCAACCACGCGCTGACCCGGGCCGGCCTCGGGATCTGCGCCGAGCGCTCGTTCGACGTGGTGCACGCGCACGACTGGCTGGTCGCGCACGCCGCCACCACGCTCGAGCACCACCTCGGCGTGCCGCTGGTGGCGACCCTGCACTCCACCGAGGCCGGCCGGCACCAGGGCTGGCTGCCCGGGCCGGTGAACCGGACGATCCACTCGGTCGAGTGGTGGCTGACGTTCGAGGCGCGCCGGGTGGTGACGTGCTCGGCGTACATGTGCTGGGAGGTGACCCGGCTGTTCGACCTCCCGCCGGGCAAGGTCGACGTGGTGCCCAACGGGGTGGACGCGGCGCGCTGGCGGGTCGGCGCGGACCGGGCCGCGGCGACCCGCCGGCGGTGGGCGGCGGACGGGCCGCTGATCGTGTACTGCGGCCGGCTGGTGTACGAGAAGGGCGTCCAGGACCTGCTGGCGGCCGTACCGCGGCTGCGGCGGCGGCATCCGGGGTTGCGGGTGGTCGTGGCCGGCACCGGGCCGGCGGAGGCGGAGCTGCGGGAGCGGGCGCGGGCGCTGCGGTTGGGCCGGGCGGTCGCGTTCGCCGGCTTCGTGACGGACGCGGAGCTGGCCGCGCTGGTCGCGGCGGCGGACTGCGCGGTGGTGCCCAGCCGGTACGAGCCGTTCGGGATGGTGGCGCTGGAGGCCGGCGCGGCCGGGACACCGGTGGTGGCGGCGGACGTCGGCGGGCTGGCGGAGGTGGTCGCGGACGGGCGGCTGGGCGTGCGGTTCCCGGCCGGGGACCCGGCGGCGCTGGCCGGCGCGGTCGGCCGGCTGCTCGCCGACCCCGACCTCGGCCGGCGGCTGGTCCGGGCCGGGCAGGACGCGCTGGCCACCGAGCACGGCTGGGACCGGGTCGCCGAGCGGACCGTCGCGGTCTACCGGCGCGCGATCGGCGAGACTCCCGCGCCGGCCCCGGCCGGCGGACCGGCCAGCGGGTCGGCCGGCGGACCGGCCAGCGGGTCGGCCAGCGGACCGGCGAGCGGGTCGGCCAGCGGACCGGCCAGCGGACCGGCCAGCGGGTCGGCCGGCGGACCGGCCAGCGGACCGGCCAGCGGACCGGCCAGCGGGTCGGCCAGCGGGTCGACCGGCGGAACGGCTATCGGCTCGACCGGCGGACCGGCCGGCGGACTCGCCAGCGGACCGGCCAGCGGGTGGGTCGGCGGACCGGTCGGTGGACCGGCGGAGCGCGACGTGAACCTGCTGACCGGTCAGCCGAGCTAGTGGGGCACTAAGACGGGTCCCGACCGTACTTCTCCCGGTAGAGGGCGCGAGCCTGGCCGACCCAGTCCTCCCGCTCGATCCGGCCGCGGAAGTCGGTCAGCTCGCCGCGCACCCGCTCCAGCTCGGCGCCGTCCAGCAGGGCCAGCTGGCGGTAGCTGACGATGCCGATGCCCTGCAGCGTGCGCTCCATCGACGGACCGATGCCGCGGATCCTGCGCAGGTCGTCGGTGACGGCCGGGATCTCCGCGGTCGGAGCCTCGCTGAAGGTCGGCATCGGGACGCTGCGGGAGCGCTCCGCCGCCGCGTCCTCGAGCTCCGCCTCGGTCGCGTCGTCGCTCGGCTCGGCGGCGGCCGGCCCGGTGGCCACGACCTCCGCCTCGGCCACGGCCGGAGCGGGGTCGGCGGGGCGGGACGGATCGGGCGCGGCATCGGCGACGGCCAGCTCGTAGGTGGCCTCGTCGACGACGACCACGTCGGCATCGGGCGACTCGGCCAGGATCCCGGCCACGCGGGTCTCGTCGACCGTGTCTGCCGGCAGCTCCTCGACCGCGTCGGCCGACCCCCCGACGGCCGAGTCCCCAACGGCCGACCCCCCGACGGCGGACCCGACGGCCGAGTCCCCGACCGCCCGGTCCCCGACCGCCCGGTCCCCGAGCGCCCCGGCCTCCACCGCCGCGGCCTCCACCGGTGCGCCTCCGACCGCCGGGCCCTCCGTGCCCGCCTCCGGCAGCTCGGTCAGCCCGGCGTCCGTGGCCAGGACGTCGCCGGGCAGCTCCCCCGGCGCTCCGGGCTCGTCCGGCCCGTCCGGCCCGTCCGGCCCGTCCGGCACGGCCCCGGCCGGCCGTGTCATCCCGGTCGGCCGTGTCGTCGCCGGCGGCTCCACCCACCGGACGGCGTTGGCCCGCCGGCGCAGGAACGCCCACAACACGGTCGCGGCGACCAGCAGGAGCCCGCCGAGACGCCGGGCCCGACGCGATGCGGTGCGCACGATCCACCTCTCTCTCCGGCCGCGAACCGGCCCGGACAGCTCACTGACCGGGCAGCCTACGGTGCTGCGCTAGCGTGCGCGCGTGGGCGAACCGACCGATTCCGCCAGCGTCACCGTCAGAGTGACGGAAGCGGACACTGCCCGTGCGCTCGGGTCCGGCGACGTCGACGTGCTCGGCACGCCGCGCGCGCTGGCCCTGGCCGAGGCGGCCACGCTGCGCGCCGCGGCCGCGTCGCTGGCCCCGGGCCAGACCACCGTCGGCACCCGGGTCGAGCTGGACCACCTCGCGCCCAGCCCGGTCGGCGCCACCGTCCGCGCCGACGCCGAGCTGGTCTACCGGTCCGGCCGAAGGCTCACCTTCGACGTGAGGCTCACCCAGGGCGGCCGGGAGGTGGCGGTCGGCCGGGTGGTCCGCGCGATCGTGGACCGGGACCGGTTCACCGCTCAGGCCAGCACCGACGACCGCGGGTAGGCGTCGTCGGGGTCGGTCAGCACGTTGACCAGGTAAGGCACGCCGGAGGCGAACGCCCGGTCGAGCGCCGGCCCGAGCTCGCCCGGCTCCCGGACCGTCTCGCCCGCCCCGCCGAGCGCCCGCACGACCCGGTCGTAGCGCGTCTCCGCGGCAAGCTCGGCGGCCACGTCGTAGCCGTAGATCGCCCGCATCGGGTGCTTCTCCAGCCCCCAGCCGCCGTTGTTGCCGACGATCATCACCACCGGCAGCTCGTGCCGGACCAGCGTGTCGGCGTCCATCAGCGAGAAGCCGGCCGCGCCGTCCCCGAGCAGCAGCACCACCTGCGCGGACGGGCGGGCCACCCGGGCCGCGATCGCGTAGCCGAGCCCGGTGCCGAGGCACCCGTACGGACCCGGGTCGAGCCAGCACCCCGGCCGGTAGGAGTCGACGAACTTGCCCGCGTACGAGACGAAGTCGCCGCCGTCGCCGATCACCACCGCGTCCCGGTCCAGCCGGGACCGCAGCGCCCCGTACACCGCCGGCGGCCGGATCGTCGCGCCGCCGCCGGCGAGCAGCTCGTCGTCGCGCACCCTGGCCGCGTCCTCCGCCTCCCGCAGCCGGTCCAGCCACGGCTCGTGCGAGACCCGGTCGCCGGTCCGGCCGCCGATCCCGTCGAGGATCGCGGCGAGGTCGCCGCTCGCCGACGCCGCCAGCGGCCGGTGGGTCGCCACTCCCTCGGCCGAGTCGGCCAGGTGCACGACCTGGGCCGCACCGAAGTCGCCGAACGCCAGCCGGAAGTCCAGCGGCGTGCCGATCACGACGACGAGGTCGGCCTCCTTCTTCAGCAGCCCGCGCACCCGGGCGAACGCCAGCGGGTCGTCGGCGGGCAGGCAGCCGCGGCCCATCCCGTTCATGAACACCGGCACCCGCAGCGCCTCGGCCGCCCGCCGCAGCGCCTGCTCGGCCCGGCCGAACCAGACGTCGCCGCCCACGACGAAGGCCGGCCGCGATGCCCCGGCGACCAGGGTCGCCACCGCGGCCACCGCGTCCGGGTCCGGCTCGACCGGCGCGGGGGCGGCGAACTCGATCGAGGCAGTGGCCGGCGAGAAGATCGTGTCCATCGGCACGTCGACGAACACCGGCCCGCGGTGCGGGGTCAGCGCCGTTCGGGCGGCGTCGAGCAGCACCGGCCCGATGTCGTCCGCGGTCGTGGCGGTGCGGGACAGCTTCGTGACCGGGGCCAGGATCGGCACGTGGTCGAGCTCCTGCAGGCCGCCGCGGCCCCAGTTGACCGTCGGCGCCCGGCCGCCGAGCACGACCAGCGGGACGCCGGTGAAGTAGGCCGAGGTCACCGCGGAGACCGAGTTGGTCACGCCGGGCCCGGCGGTCACCACGGCCAGCCCCGGCCGGCGGGTCAGCTTGGCGGTGCCCTCGGCGGCGAACGTCGCGGTCTGCTCGTGCCGCACGTCGACGATGCGCACCTTCTGCCGCACGGCCGCGTCGTACACCGGGAAGACGTGGCCGCCGGAGAGCGTGAACATCTCCTCGACGCCGGCCGCCCGCAGCGCCGCGAGCGCGACGTCGCCGCCGTGACCCTCGATGGTCTCCATGGCCCGGACCCTACCGAGCGGTAGTTAGGGGGCGGCTGCGGCACGAGGCCCCTGGGCGGGACGTTAGGACGACTCCGAGGCGAGCCGGGTCTTGCGGGCGATGTCGGCCAGCGCCGCCCGCCGGGCCGCGGCCGCCTCGTGGTCGGCCAGCCGGTCCCGCACCACCCGGGCCGGCACCCCGACCGCCACCGAGAAGGCCGGCAGGTCCCTGTTCACCACCGCGTTCGCCGCGACCACGCACCCCCGGCCCACGGTCACCCCGCGCAGCACGGTCACCTTGGCGCCGAGCCAGACGTCCGGGCCGATGCGTACCGGCGACTTCACGATGCCCTGGTCCTTGATCGGGATCGTCACGTCGTCGAAGGCATGGTCGAAGTCGCAGACGTACACCCAGTCGGCGACGATCGTGGCGGCGCCGAACTCGATGTCGAGGTAGCCGTTGACCGTGTTGTCCTTGCCGAACACGCACTTGTCGCCGATACGCAGCGTCCCCTCGTGGCAGCGGATGCTGTTGCCGCTGCCGATGTGCACCCAACGGCCGATGATCAGCCGGCCGTACCCGCGCCGCGCCTCCAGCGTCACGTTCCGGCCGAGGAACACGAAGCCTTCGGTGACCACGTGCGGGTTGCGCAGCTTGAACAGGGCAAATCGCCAGTAGCGGACCAGATACCACGGCGTCCAGGCCCGGTGCCGGATCACCCAGCGCAGGCTGGCCGGAGTGAGGAAGCGCGCCTGCCGGGCCACCGGCAAACACTACCCAGACAGCCGAGGACCCCGGTCGGCGAACCGGCCGGGGTCCTCGGGAAGAGCTGGGAACTACATCGGGCGGACGTTCTCCGCCTGCGGGCCCTTCTGGCCCTGGGTCACGTCGAACTCGACCTTCTGACCCTCGTCGAGGCTGCGGTACCCGGACGTCGCGATCGCGGAGTAGTGCACGAAGACGTCGGCACCCCCACCTTCGACGGCGATGAAGCCGTAGCCCTTCTCGGCGTTGAACCACTTGACGGTGCCTTGTGCCACTTGCCACTCCTCATACATACGAACGGGCCGCCACGGTAACACCATCAGGTGGCCGCGTGTGCCGGCTCCCCAGGTCGGACCCCGGTCAGCAGCGCGTTGTAGAACAGCCCGGCCGGCACGACCCGGGCGAGCCGGCGATCCACCGCGGACAGCCGCTGCCAGGTCCGGTAGGCGAACACGGCCCAGTCCCAGCCCAGCTTGCCCGGCGGCACCGCGGCCTCGAACGTGCGCACCGGCCAGCCGAACCAGGCCGCGGTCAGTTCCTCGGTGCGCACCGACACGTCCACCGCGCCGGCCGCGATCGCCATCCGGCGCAGCGCCGCGGGCGGGAACGTGTGCAGGTCGACGACCGCCTCCAGCGCCGCCGCCCGGGACGACTCGTCCAGCTCGCGCTGCGGCCGCCGCCATCCCGACAGTGCCGGCAGCCTGGTGACCCGGGTCGCCGCCCACCAGGTCGCCCGGGACAGCCGGCGCGCGACCACGTCGCCGTACCGGGTCGGCTCGCCGGCGAACACGAACCGCCCGCCCGGCTTGAGCACCCGCAGCACCTCACGCAGGGCTCGCTCCACGTCCGGGATGTGGTGCAGCACCGCGTGGCCGACGACCACGTCGAAGGACGCGTCCGGGTACGGGATCGTCTCCGCGTCGGCGACCCGGCCGTCCACGTCCAGGCCGAGCGACCCGGCGTTGCGCAGCGCGACCGCCACCATCCCGGGGCTGATGTCGGTGACCGAGCCGTGGCTCGCGAGCCCGGCCTGCATGAGGTTGAGCAGGAAGAAGCCGGTGCCGGAGCCGAGCTCCAGCGCGCGCGGGTACGGACGGGCCGGCCAGTCGGCGACGTACGCGAACCGGTCCCGGGCGTAGGTCGCGCAGCGCTCGTCGTACGAGATCGACCACTTCTCGTCGTACGAGCCGGCTTCCCAGTCGTGGTAGAGGACGTTCGCGAGCTTGGGGTCGGCCCTGGCGGCCTCGACCTCCTCGCGGGAGACCGCCATCAGCGACCCACGAACTGCGCCTTGCCGGGGCCGTTCTCGACGAACGAGGCCATCCCGATGGCCCGGTCCTCGGTCGCGAACAGGCCGGTGAACAGCTGGGTCTCCAGCCGCAGCCCGCTGGCGAGGTCACCGTCGAGGCCGCCGTCGATGGCCGCCTTGGCCGCGCGCAGCGCCAGCGCCGGGCCGGTGACGTAGCGGGAGACGAGCTCGACCGCCGCCGAGTAGACGTCGTCGGGCGCGACCACCCTGTCCACCAGGCCGATCGCCAGCGCCTCCTCGGCCCCGACGAACCGTCCGGAGTAGACCAGGTCCTTCGCCTTCGCCGGGCCGACCAGCCGCGGCAGCCGCTGGGTGCCGCCGGCGCCGGGGATGATGCCGAGCAGGATCTCCGGCTGGCCGAGCTTGGCGTTGTCGCCGCAGATGCGGAAGTCGGCGGTGAGCGCCAGCTCGCAGCCGCCGCCGAGCGCGTAGCCGGTGATCGCGGCGACGGTCGGCTTCGGGATCCGGGCGAGCGCGTCGAAGGCCGCCTGCAGCGGCGCCGCGCGCTGGACCATCGAGGCGTAGTCGGCGGTGACCATCTCCTTGATGTCGGCGCCGGCCGCGAACACCTTCTCGCCGCCGTAGATCACCACCGCGCGCACGTCGGCACGCGTACTGGCCTCCGTGGCCGCCTCGTGCAGCTCGCCTTGCACCTGCGCGTTCAGCGCGTTCATCGGAGGCCGGTCGAGCCGGATCGTGCCGATGCCGCCGTCGACCTCGAACCTGACGAACTCGCCCACGCCGCTCCCCTTCCCGGTCGCCTGCTGCGGACCCTACCCGCAGCCCTAGGGTGGGGCCGATGGTGGACGTGGTGGTCCTGGGCGGCGGGCCGGCGGGGCTGGCGGCGGCCTGGCGGGCGGCCGGGTCCGGGCGGTCGGTGCTGCTGCTGGAGCGGGCGCCGGCGGTCGGCGGGATGGCCGCCTCGTTCGAGGTGGCCGGCGTACGGGTCGACACCGGCAGCCACCGGCTGCACCCGGCCACCCCGGCGCCGGTGCTGAGCCTGCTGCGCGGGCTGCTCGGCGACGACCTGCAGACCCGCCGCCGCAACGGCCGGCTGCGGGTCTACGACCGCTGGGTCGACTTCCCGCTCCGGCCGGTCGAGCTGGCCCGCACGCTGCCGCCGGCGGCGCTGCTGCGGATCGGCCGGGACGCCGCCACCCGCCCGGTCACCAGGCCCGACCCGACCTCGTACGCGTCGCTGCTGGTCAGCACCCTCGGCCCGGAACTCTACAACGCGCTGTACGGGCCGTACGCGGAGAAGCTGTGGGGGCTGCCGGGCCGGGACATCGACGCCGAGCAGGCCCGCCGCCGGGTCAGCACCGGCGGTGTCTGGGGCATCGCCCGCACGCTGGTCCGGCGGGACCGGTCCGGGCCGGGTCGGGTGTTCTTCTACCCGCGCCGCGGCTTCGGCCAGATCGCCGACGTGCTCGCCGAGGCGGCGGTGGCGGCCGGGGCGGCCGTCCAGACCGGCGCCGAGGTGACCGCGGTCGAGCCGGAGCCCGACGGCGTCACGGTGTCCACTGCGGACGGTCGCGCGGTCCGGGCCGGGCACGTGTTCTCCACCCTGCCGCTGCCGGTGCTGGCGCGGCTGGCCGGCGCGCCCGTCCCGCCGACCGGGTTGGCGTTCCGGGCGATGGTGCTGGTCTACCTGGTGCACACCGGCGGCCGGTGGACCGGCCACGACGCGCACTACCTGCCCGGGCCGCAGACCAGGGTGACCCGGCTGTCCGAGCCGGCCAACTACCGCGCCAGCCGGGACGACCCGGCCGACCGGAGCGTGCTGTGCGCGGAGATCCCCTGCGCGGTCGGCGATCCGGTATGGACGTCCACTCCGGACGACCTGGCCGAGCTGGTCCGGGACGGGTTGCGGGCCAGCGGGCTGCCGGCGGTGCGGCTCGGCGGGGTCGAGGTGCGCCGGCTGCCGCACGTCTACCCGGTGTACGAGATCGGCTACGCCGACCGGCTGCGGCCGCTGGACGAGTGGGTCGACGGCCTCGACCGGGTCACCACGTTCGGCCGGCTGGGACTGTTCGCGCACGACAACAGCCACCACGCGATGGCCGAGGCGCTGGACGCGGTCGCGGCGCTGCGGCCGGACGGCAGCCGCGACCCCGGGCTGTGGGCCGCCGCCCGCGCCCGGTTCGCCGCCCACGTGGTCGAGGACTGAGCCCTGCCCGGCTTCGCCGGGACCCGACTGCCGACCGGCCAGGCGGGTAAGCGAGCGACATGAGAGCGCTCACTGTCCGTCCGGGTGTGCCGGACTCGGCCGAGATCCGCGACGTACCGGAGCCGCCGGAGTCCGACGGCCCCCTGCTCGTGCAGACCCTGGCGGTCGGGCTCTGCGGCACCGACGCCGAGATCGTCCGGGCCGACTACGGCGAGGCTCCACCGGGCGAGGACCATCTCGTGCTCGGTCACGAGAACCTCGGCCGGGTGCTGACCGCGCCGAGCAGTTCCGGCCTGGCCGAGGGCGACCTCGTGGTCGGGATCGTCCGCCGGCCCGACCCGCAGCCGTGCCCGGCCTGCGCGGCCGGCGAGTGGGACTTCTGCCGCAACGGCCGCTACACCGAGCACGGCATCAAGCAGCTGCACGGGTTCGCGCGGGAGCGATGGCGGGCGCAGCCCGACGCCGTCGTCCGGATCGAGCCGGCGCTGGGCGACCACGGAGTGCTGCTCGAGCCCACCACGATCCTGGCCAAGGCCTGGGAGCAGGTGGACCGCGCGACGCAGCGCGGCGCCGGCCTCACGCCGCACGTCGCCGTCGTGACCGGGGCCGGGCCGATCGGCCTGCTGGCGGCCCTGCTGGGCATCCAGCGCGGGCTGGAGGTGCACGTCCTCGACATCGTCGAGGACGGGCCGAAGCCGGAGCTGGTCAAGGCACTCGGCGCCACGTACCACTCGGTGCCGCTGCCGGAGACCGGTCTGAGTCCGGACGTGGTGATCGAGTGCACCGGCGTCGCGTCGGTCGTGATCGACGCGATCAGCTGCACCGGCCGGGACGGCGTCACCTGCCTCACCGGCGTCAGCCCGACGGGCCGGTCGCTGCGGCTGGACGTCGGGTCGCTGAACCGGACGGTCGTCCTGGAGAACGACGCCATCGTCGGCAGCGTGAACGCCAACCGCCGGCACTACGAGGCCGGCGCCAGGGCGCTAGCCCGCGCCGACGCCGGCTGGCTTGGCCGGCTCGTCACCCGCCGGCTCCCGCTGGAGAAGTATGCCGACGGTCTGGACCGCAAGCCCGCCGACGTCAAGGTCGTCCTCACCGTCTCCGACGACGCTGCGGGGAGCTAGGGACTGTTCAGCTCCGCCTGGACGGCCGGGATCACCTTGCGCAGGTAGGTGCCGAGCCGGACGAACGACGAGCCGGTGGTGCGGAACGCGTACGTGATCGGCACCTCGGCGTACGCGAAGCCCTTGCCGAGCAGGTCGAGCGTGAGCACCTGGGCGTAGTTGTAGTCGTGCACGATCTCGGCCGAGGCGGCGGCCGCCGGGGAGAACGCCCGGTAGCCGCTCTGGCCGTCGGTGAGGTCGCGGCGGCGGGTCATCCAGCGCACCCAGCGGGTCAGCAGCCGGTTGCCGGCGCTCCGGTGCACCCGCATCCGCCGGGCGCCGCCGGCGAACCGGGAGCCGACCACGTAGTCCGCCCGCCCGGCCAGCACCGGGGCCGCGAGCAGCTCGAGCTCCTCGGGCGCATACTCGCCGTCCGCGTCGAGGTAGACCACGCAGGCCGGGTCGAGCGCGCTGGCCTCGGCCAGCGCCCGGCGCACCGCCGCGCCGAGGCCGAGGTTGCCCGGCTGGGCGAGCACGGCGGCGCCGGCCGCGGCGGCCAGCGCGGCCGACCCGTCGGTCGAGCCGTCGTCGACCACGATCGTCCGAACCGGACGTCCACACGCGACCGCGGGCAGCCGGCGCACCACGTCGCCGACGGTGGCGGCCTCGTTGTGCACCGGGATCACCGCGACGACCGGGGCGTCCGCGGCGGGCACGGCGGCGGCCGGCCGGGACGGCGGCGTGCGGGAAAGCCGCAGCCGGCCGAAGTACCCCGGGGCCGGCGTGACCAGCCCGACCCCGCCGACCACCAGCGCGTACGCGGTCTTGGTGGCGTGCGCTACGAGCGCCGCGGCCAGCGCCGGGCCGGGGCCGGCGCCGAGACCGACCAGCGCCGCGGTCGCCGCCGCCTCGTACCCGCCGATGCCGCCCGGGGTGACCGCGACGGTCTGGGCCGCGATCGTCACCGCGGTCACCGCGACCGCCTGCGGGTAGCTCAGCCCGATCCCGGCCGCGGTCGCCGCGGCCCAGATCACCGCGGCCTCCAGCAGCCAGGCCACCGAGGCGGCCAGCGCCACCCGGGCACCGGGCAGCCGGACCGCCGCCCCTCGCCGGCGCAGCGCGACCAGCCAGCCGACCGCGGCGACCCCGGCCGCGAGCAGCGCGGCGGCCAGCAGCCAGCCGGAGACGCCGAACCCGCCGGCCACCACCGGCGCGGCCACCGCCGCGAGCGCGAGCACGGCGAGCAGGTCGGCCGCCCGCAGCGCGACCGCGGAGGCGGCCACCGGCGCCGTCGGCAGCGGCGTGCGGCGCAGCACGCTGGTCACCCGGAGTGCCTCGCCGAGCCGGAATGGCAGCACGTGGTTGCCGAGCAGCGAGACGTGCAGGGCCGCCCACGACTGCCCGACCGACAGCCCGGGCAGCACCCGCCGCCAGGCGAAGGACCGCAGCAGGAACGCCCCGGCGTAGAGGACGACCGCGCCGAGCAGCGCGGCCGGGCGGTCGGCCACCGCCGCCAGCGCGAGGCCGAGCTCGCCCGGATCGACCACGGCGGCCAGGTAGCCGGCGGCGACGAGCAGGCCGAGCACGCCGAGCCAGCGGCGCAGCCGCTGCACCGGGAACGCCCGCAGCCGGACCGCGACCGGCAGGCCGGACGGCGCCGGTCGGGCGGGACGCGCCGCCAGGGTCGCGGAGTCCGGAGTGACGACCATAGTGAGGGAAGGCTAGCCTAAGTTCGCTCACGGTTGGATGCGGAGGGTGGATGTCAGTCGTCGTGACCGGCGCGGCCGGGTTCCTCGGCCGGGCGCTGGTCGCGTCGCTCGCCGCGGACGGGATCCCGGTCGTCGCCGTCGACCGCCGGCCGCCCCCGGACGGTCCCGGCGTGACCGCGCTGCGGGCCGACCTGCTCGACCGCGACCCGGCCGTCACCGAGGCGCTGCACCGCGCCGACGCGGTCTTCCACCTCGCCGGCCGACCCGGTGTCCGGGACACCGGCGCCGCCGCGGACGCCGCCCGGACCAGGGACAACGTGCACGCGACGGCCGCGGTGCTGGCCACCGTGCCGCCCGGGCCGCCGCTGGTGGTCACCTCGTCGTCGTCCGTGTACGGCGGAGCCCCCGGCCGGCCGTCCCGGGAGAGCGACCCGCTGCGCCCGCTCGGCGCGTACGCCCGCAGCAAGGTCGCGGTGGAGCGGCTCTGCGCCGGCCGGCCGGTCGCGGTGCTGCGGCCGTTCACGGTGGCCGGCGAGGGGCAGCGGCCGGACATGGCGCTGGCCCGGTGGATCGCCGCGGTCCGGGCCGGCGAGCCGATCCGGATCCTCGGCTCGGACCGGCGCAGCCGGGACGTCACCGACGTGCGGGACGTCGTCCGGGCCGCCCGGCGCGCGGCCGAGCGGGGCGTCGTCGGGCCGCTCAACGTCGGCACCGGGCGGCCGCACACGCTGGCCGAGCTGGCCGGCGCGGTCTGCCGGGTGCTCGGCGCGCCGGCCGAGCTGGTGGTCGGGCCGGCCGCCGCGGTGGAGGCGGCCGCGACCTGGGCCGACACCACCCGGCTGCGCCGTTCGCTCGGCTTCGTGCCGATCACCGACCTTGATGACGTGGTCGCGCGCCAGGCCGGGCGGACCGCCGACCGCGCGGCCGGGCAGGCCGCCGACCGCACGGCGCGGCAGACCGCCGACCGCGCGTTCGGGCAGGCCGCCGACCGCGCGGCCGGGCAGGCCGCGGCGGAGATCGAAGCGGTGCCGGCGTGACCGTCACCGGGGAGCGGGCCCGGACCGAGCCGCGGGCCGACCGGCCGCCCCGGCTGTGGCTGGCCATGCTCGTGGTCGGCCTGCTCTCCGTGCTGGCCGCCGGCCTCGGGATCGGCGTGCGGGCCACCCACGGCGGGCACGCGGCGGTGGACGAGCCGCAATACCTGCTGTCCGCGCTGAGCCTGTGGGAGGACCACGACCTGGACATCTCCGACGAGCTGGCCGACCGGCGCTTCCTCGCCTTCCACGACCTCGACCTGCCGGTGCAGACCGCGGTGCGGCCGGACGGCAGCCAGCTGTCCCCGCACGACCCGCTGCTGCCGGTGCTGCTCGCGGTGCCGATGGGTCTCGGCGGCTGGGTCGCGGCCAAGCTGACCCTGGCCGTGCTGGCCGGGATCCTGGCCGCGCTGCTGCTCTGGGTCGCGGTCCGCCGGTTCGCGGTGCCGCCCCGGCTCGCCGTGCCCGGGGTCGCGCTGGCCACCTGCACCGCCCCGCTGGCCGTGTACGGGCAGCAGGTCTACCCGGAGCTGCCCGGCGCGCTGGCCGCGCTGGTCGCCGTGGCCGCGCTGACCGCGCGCCGGCCCACCCCCCGCACGCTGGCGGTCCTCGCGCTGGCGATCATCGCGCTGCCCTGGTTGTCGGTGAAGTACGCACCCGTCGGTGCCGCGCTCTACCTGGTCGCCGCGGTCGGCCTGTGGCGGGAGCGCCGGCGCCGGCCCGCCGCCGTCCTCACCGGCCTGCTCGCCGCCGGCGGGGTCGCCTACCTGGCCGTGCACAAGGCGATCTACGGCGGCATCACCGCGTACGCCAGCGGCGACCAGTTCCAGCGCTCCGGCGAGTTCGGCGTGGTCGGCCTGCACCCGGACTACCCGGGCCGATCGATCCGGCTGCTCGGGCTGCTGGTCGATCGCGACTTCGGCATCGCCGCATGGCAGCCGGCCTGGTTCCTGGTCATCCCGGCCGTCGTCGCGCTGCTGGCCGGCCGGTCGCGACACTGGCCCGCGCTCGTCGCGCCGCTGCTGGCCGGCTGGGCGACCGCGACCTGGGTCGCGCTGACCATGCAGGGTTACTGGTGGCCGGGCCGCCAGCTGGTCGTCGTGCTCCCGCTGGCCGTGCTGGTCATCCTGGTCTGGCTGGCCCGGGGCCGCCCCGCCGTGGTGGTCACCGCGGCCGCGCTCGCCGTGGCCGGCGTCGGCTACTACGCCGCGCTGCTCGTCACCGGCTCCGTGTCGAACACGACCTGGGTGCTCGCCCCGGACGACCTCGTGCTGCACTGGCCGGCCGCGCTGCTGCTGCCGGACGACCGCGACCTCACCACCGCCGACCAGGTCCGGTACGCGGCCTGGGTGGTGGTGGCCGCGACTACAGCGCTGCTCGCGCTGCGTACCGCCCGCGGGTCCGGTCCAGCGCCAGCGGCATCCCGAACGTCACGCTGAGCAGGTCCGCCGTCAGCACGTCGTCGATCAGCCCGGCCGCGACGACCGTGCCGTTGCGCAGCAGCAGCCCGTGCGTGATGCCCGGCGGGATCTCCTCCACGTGGTGGGTGACCAGCACCATGGTCGGCGCGTCCGGATCGGCCGCCAGCGTGGCCAGCCGGGCAACCAGCTGCTCCCGGCCGGCCAGGTCGAGCCCGGCCGCCGGCTCGTCGAGCAGCAGCAGCTCCGGGTCGGTCATCAGCGCGCGGGCGATCTGCACCCGCTTGCGCTCGCCCTCGGACAGGGTGCCGAACCGGCGGTCGGCGAGCTGCTGCACGCCGAGCTGGTAGAGCAGGTGCCGGGCCCGGCCGGTGTCGAGCACGTCGTACTCCTCGCGCCAGCGGCCGACCACCGCGTAGCCGGCGCTGACCACGACGTCGAGCACGGTCTCGTTGTTGGGCACCCGGCCGGCCAGCGCGGCGCTGGTGAGCCCGATGCGCGGCCGCAGCTCGAACACGTCGACCCGGCCGAGCCGCTCGCCGAGCACCTCGGCGGTGCCGCTGCTCGGGTGCAGCTGGGCGGCGGCCAGCTGCAGCAGCGTGGTCTTGCCGGCGCCGTTCGGCCCGAGCACCACCCACCGCTCGTCCAGCTCCACGGTCCAGTCGACCGACCGCAGCAGGTGCGCGCTGCCGCGCCGCACGCCGACGCCGGACATCCGCAGGACGGTGTCGACATCGGTGACCGGGTCGGCGGCGCTCACCGGCTCATCCAACCATCGCGCTCCGGCAACCCCGCACCCGCCGTGCCCCGGTCAGGCAGGATGCCGGTGTGACCCGTCCCGACGAGTTCCGGCCGGACCTGGCGGCCGATGCCGAGCCGCCGTGGCCCGGACAGCCGCTGCCGCTCGGCGCCACCTGGGACGGCGAGGGGACGAACTTCGCGCTGTGGTCGTCCGGGGCCGAGGCGGTCGAGCTGTGCCTGTTCGACGGGCGTGGCCCCGGGACCGAGACCCGGGTGCCGCTGACCGAGCCGACCTACCACGTCTGGCACGGCTACCTGCCCCGCATCGGCCCCGGCCAGCGGTACGGCTACCGGGTGCACGGGCCGTACCGGCCGCGGGACGGGCTGCGCTACAACCCGGCCAAGCTGCTGCTCGACCCGTACGCGCGGGCGGTGGACGGCGGGTTCACCCCGCACCCGGCGGTCTACGGGTACGGCCCCGGCGACGAACCCGAGCTGCAGGACTCCGCACCGTACGTGCCGCGGTCCGTGGTCGTGCACGACGCGTTCCCCTGGGGCAACGACACCCGCCCGCAGACGCCGTGGGACGACACCGTCATCTACGAGCTGCACGTGCGCGGCTTCACCCGGCGCCACCCGGGCGTGCCGGAGCCGCTGCGCGGGACGTACGCGGGGCTGGCCCACCCGGCCGCGATCGAGCACCTGACCGGCCTCGGCGTGACCGCGGTGGAGCTGCTGCCGATGCAGCAGTTCGTCACCGAACCCGCGGTGACCCGGCGCGGCCTGTCGAACTACTGGGGCTACAACACGATCGGCTACTTCGCCCCGCACGCCGCGTACGCCTCCACCCCGGGCGCTCAGGTGGGCGAGTTCAAGGCGATGGTGCGGGCGCTGCACGCGGCCGGCATCGAGGTCATCCTCGACGTGGTCTACAACCACACCGCGGAGGGCGACGAGACCGGACCGACGCTGTGCTTGCGCGGCATCGACAACTCCGGCTACTACCGGCTGTCCGCCGACGACCGGCGCCGCTACGTCGACTACACCGGCTGCGGCAACACGCTCGACGTGCGCCACCCGCACGTGCTGCGGATGCTGATGGACTCGCTGCGCTACTGGGTCACCGAGATGGGCGTCGACGGCTTCCGGTTCGACCTCGCCTCGGCGCTGGCCCGCTCGTTCCACGACGTGGACAAGCTGTCCGCGTTCTTCGACGTGATCGACCAGGACCCGGTGGTGTCCCGGGTGAAGCTGATCGCCGAGCCGTGGGACGTCGGCCACGGTGGCTACCAGGTCGGCGAGTTCCCTCCACTGTGGACGGAGTGGAACGGCAAGTACCGGGACACGGTCCGGTCGTTCTGGGCCGGCGACCGGATCGGCGTGCGCGACCTCGGCTTCCGGCTCACCGGCTCCTCCGACCTGTACGCCGACGGCGGCCGGCGCCCGTACGCCTGCATCAACTTCGTCACCGCGCACGACGGGTTCACGCTGCGCGACCTGGTCTCGTACGACGACAAGCACAACGAGGCCAACGGCGAGGGCAACCGGGACGGCGAGTCGCACAACCGATCGTGGAACTGCGGGGTCGAGGGCGAGACCGACGACCCGGCGGTGACCGCGCTGCGCGGCCGGCAGGTCCGCAACCTGCTCACCACGCTGCTGCTGTCGACCGGGGTGCCGATGCTGGTCGCCGGCGACGAGATCGGCCGCACCCAGGGCGGCAACAACAACGCCTACTGCCAGGACAACGAGGTGTCCTGGCTGGACTGGTCCGTTGTGGACAAACCGGCGGTGGCCGACCTGCTGGCGCTGACCCGGCGGCTGATCGCGCTGCGGCGGGACTCGCCGGTGCTGCGGCAGCGCGGGTTCTTCGCCGGCCGGCCGGTGCCGGGCGGCGGCGGGCGCAAGGATCTGGCCTGGCTGCGGGCCGACGGCAGCGAGATGACCGAGCGCGAGTGGCACGCGCCGGACCTGCGCACGCTGGGCATGTACCTGGACGGCGACGGGATCCGGCACCGCGGCCCGCGCGGCGAGCGGCTCACCGACGAGTCCTACCTGCTGGTGCTGCACGCCGGTGCCGAGGACACCGCCTTCGCGCTGCCCGGGCTGCCCTGGGCGAGCGGCTGGGAGGTCGTCGTCGACACCGCCTACCCGGACGGCCTGCCGCCGCCCGCCGCCGCCCGTCCGGCCGCCGGGCTCGACCTGCCGTTGGCCGGCCGCTCCGCCGTCCTGCTCCGGTCGGTCCGCACCCCGCTGGTCGGTGCTCCCCCGATGGTGACCGAGCCACCAGGGCCGGGCACCGTCTAGTCCGGCAGCGGCTCGGTGAGGTAGTGCCGCAGCACGGGGCCGACGATGGCGACCACGCGCTCGGCCGGCAGCGAGGCGAGCGGCTCGATCCGGACGACGTACCGGGCCATCACCATCCCGACCACCTGGGAACCGACCAGCGAGCCGCGCAGCTCCGGCTGGTCGGAGCCGAGCGCGGCGGCGAGCGGGCCGAGCACGTCCCGGCTGATCCGCTCCCGCACCACCGCCGCGGCCGCGTCCTCGCTCGCCGCCGCGCGGACCAGCCCGGTCAGCCTGGCCCGGCCGTCGGGTGACTCGAGGACCGAGACGACGAACCGCGCGAGCCGGGTGCCGATGCCGTCCGGGTCGCCCTCGACGATGCGCGGGATCACCGCCGACGGGTCGAACGGCAGCTGCATGACCTCGGCGAACAGCTTCTGCTTCGAGCCGAAGAAGTGGCTGACCAGCGTCGGATCGACGCCGGCCTGCAGCGCCACCGACCGCATCGAGGTCCGGTCGAAGCCCTGCTCGGCGAACTGGGCGCGGGCGGCCGCGCGGATCGCCTCCCTGGTGCCGCTGTCGCCCGGTCGCCGTCCGGTCCTGGACCGGCCGCGGGACTGTTCGGTCACGCGCTCACCGTACCGGGTTGACGAGTAAATTCCACACGTGCAGAATACAGCATGTGCGGAATTTCGAGGAGCATGCCATGACGGCACAACTCTCACCGGCCCGCCGCCGGGCGGTCCTCGCCGTCGTCGCGCTCGCGCTGATGATGGTCGTGTCCGCGGTCAGCGGGCTGAACGTGGCGCTGCCCGACCTGGCCCGGTCGACCGGCGCCAGCCAGACCCAGCTGACCTGGATCGTCGACGCGTACACGGTCGTGTTCGCCGGGCTGCTGCTGTGCGCCGGCGCGCTCGGCGACCGGTACGGGCGCAAGGGCATCCTCGTCGCCGGGCTCGTCGTCTTCGGCGCCGCCGCCGGGTGGGCGTTCACCATCGACGATCCGAGCTTGCTCATCGCCGCCCGGGTGCTGATGGGCGCCGGCGCGGCCGCGGTGATGCCGACGACCCTGTCGGTGATCACCACGTCGTTCCCGCCGGAGGAGCGCGGCCGGGCGGTCAGCGTCTGGGTCGGCGTCGCCGGCGGCGGCGCGGTCATCGGCCTGTTCGGCTCCGGCATCCTGCTCGAGTTCTTCTCCTGGAACTCGTTCTTCGCGCTCAACGTGACCCTCGCCGTGCTCGCGCTGATCGGCACCGTCGCGCTGATCCCCACCTCGCGGGAGACCCGGCCGGGCCGGCTCGACCTCCCCGGTGCGCTGCTGTCCCTGGTCGGCGTGGCCAGCCTGGTGTTCGCGATCATCGAGGGCGCCGACCGCGGCTGGACCTCGGCCGCGACGCTCGCCGCCGGCGCCGTCGCGCTGGTGACGCTGGCCGGGTTCGTCCTGCGCGAGCTGCGCACGCCCGCGCCGCTGCTGGACGTGCGGCTGTTCCGGCTGCGCGGGTTCAGCGCCGGCTCCCTGTCGGTGACCGCGCAGTTCTTCGCCGCGTTCGGCTTCTTCTTCGTGGTCCTGCAATACCTGCAGTTCGTCGTCGGCCGCAGCGCGCTGGAGGCCGCGCTCACCCTGCTGCCGCTGCCGGTCCTGCTGCTGCCCAGTGCCCGGCTGGCCCCGCGGCTGGTCGAGCGGTTCGGCACCAACCGGGTCGACGCCGCCGGCCTGCTGTCGATCGCGGCCGGCCTCGCCCTCATCTCGCAGCTCGGCGTGGAGCTGAACCAGGTCGCCATGTACGCCGGGTTGGCCCTGTTCGCGATCGGCATGGGGCTGGCCGGCACGCCGGCGACCACCGCGATCACCGCCTCGCTGCCGCCGGCGAAGCAGGGCGTCGCGTCCGCGGTGAACGACCTGTCCCGCGAGTTCGGCAGCGCCCTCGGCATCGCGGTGCTCGGCAGCCTGCTCACCACCAGCTACCGGAGCAGCCTCGCCCCCGCGCTTGCCGGCCTGCCTCCCCAGGTGGCCGACGGGGCGCGGTCGTCGGTCGCGTTCGTCACCTCCGACGCGGTCGACCGGCTCGGCCCGCTCGGCCAACAGCTGGCCGCCGCCGGCCGGCAGGCCTACGTCGACGGCGTCTCGGCCGCGGTGCTCACCGCCGCCGCCGTGCTCGTCGCCGCCGCGGTCGCCGTCTACTTCCGCGCCCCGAAGACCGCCGAGGAGCACGCACCGGCCCCGGTCGAGGACCAGCCGGCCGCACCGGAGCCGGCGGAGCGGTCCTGACCCTAGTGCCCCGCACTAGACGCCGAGCTCGACGTCGACCTCGGGGAGGCGATCGAGCTCGGCCTGGCTCATGGCGCCCGCGGCGGCGAAGACCCGCCGCTGCTGGGCGCCGATCCGGTCGTCGACCAGGTGCAGCAGCTCGTATGCCAGCGCGCCGGTCTGCCGGACCGTGACCGCGTCGGGCAGCGGCTGCCGCAGGCCGGTGACCGCGATCCCGGCCGGCGAGCCGTCGGAGTTGCGGGACACCCCGACCGAGAACCGCTCCCGCGGGTCGACCGCCGGGTCGGCGTAGTGGTCGCGCATCCGCAGCAGCAGCCCGTGCCAGTCCTCGAGCGCCCCGTCCAGCTTGGTGTTCTTCACGTCCTCGACGGTCAGCCCCGCCCCGCGCGTCCCCGGCGCGAAGCAGCGCGCGTACGAGAGCAGGGCGGTCGTCCACAGCGCCTCGGCGACCAGCTCGTCCGGCGGCGGCACGGCCACCAGCCGCTCGCAGCAGCCGAGCACGGTCTGCAGCTCCTCGAAGGTCGAGGCAAGGTCGGCCAGCGCGGCCGCTGCGGGCGTGCCGAGCTGCCGCACGCTCGACGGCCCGGCCAGCTCGGCGGGTCCGCCCGGCTCGGTGGGTCCGGGCGGCTCGGTCGGCCCGGTCACGTGAACCCGTCCAGCAGGACCAGCAGCAGGCCGATCCCGGCGACCACGCCGGCGGCGGCAGAGAACGCCGGCACCCGCCGCTCCCACGCGTGCACCCGCCGGCGCACCCGGGAGGACATCAGATCCCAGTCGGCCGAGGCGCACGCGCGCTGGTAGAGCAGCGCGAGCAGCACCCCGGCCAGGCCCGCGACGAGCAGGCCGACGGACAGCCGGCCGAGCTCGGACAACGCGTACACGAGATCCCCTCCCCTCAGAGGAACGTCTCCCACAGCAGCACCATGTTGAGCGCGATGATCACCGTGGCGATCCCGCTGAGGGCGACGGTCGTGCTGCGCCTGTTGACGAAGGATCCCATCACGTCCCCGCGGCACGTCAACAGTGCCAGCGGAATCAGCGCGAACGGGATCCCGAACGAGAGCACCACCTGCGAGACGATCAGGCTCTCGGTGGCCGGCAGCCCGAGCCCGAGCACCAGCAGCGCGGGCAGCATGGTGAGCCCGCGGCGCAGCAGCAACGGGATCCGCCGGCGGATGAAGCCCTGCATGACGACCTGGCCCGCGTAGGTGCCGACCGAGGACGAGGACAGCCCGGAGGCCAGCAGCGCGACCGCGAACGCGAGCGCCGCCCCGCCACCGACCAGCTCCGCCAGCCCGGCGTGCGCGGCCTCGATCGTGTCCACATCGGACCGGCCGGTGCCGCCGAACAGCGAGGCCGCGACCACGAGCATGGTCAGGTTGATCAGGCCCGCGGTGCCGAGCCCGACGACCACGTCGATGCGGGTGAACCGGAGCAGCTCGCGCCGCTCGCCGTCGTCCCGGCAGGCCACCCTGGCCTTGGTCAGCGCCGAGTGCAGGTAGACCACGTGCGGCATGACCGTGGCGCCGATGATGCCGGCGGCCAGCAGCACGCCGCCGTCACCGCCGAAGCTCGGGATCAGGCCCCTGGCCAGCTCGCCCGGCTGGGCCCCGACCGCGACGAGGTCGTAGACGAACCCGAGCAGCACCAGACCGAGCAGAGCGGCGATCGCCAGCTCGAACCGGCGGTAGCCACGCTGCTCGAGCGCCAGCACGCCGAACGCGACCACCGCGGTGATCAGGCCGGCCGGGAACAGCGGCACCCCGAACAGCAGGTTGAGGCCGACCGCGGCGCCGACGAACTCGGCCAGGTCGGTCGCCATCGCGACGATCTCGGCCTGCACCCACAGCCCGCGCGAGACCGGCCGGCGGAACTGCGTCCGGCACAGCTCGGGCAGGTCCATCCCGGTCGCGATGCCGGCCTTGGCCGACAGGTATTGCACGAGCATCGCCATCGCGTTCGCCATCACCACGACCCAGGCCAGCGCGTAGCCGTGCCGGGCGCCGGCGGCGATGTTGGTGGCGAAGTTGCCGGGGTCGACGTACGCGACGGCGGCGACGAACGCCGGCCCGAGCAGGGCGAGCAGCCCGCGCAGCCGGCCCCGGGAACGCAGCTCCTCCAGCGTGGACAGAGTGAGCGGTGGCGCCTCGGGGCCGGCTGAGGTGGCGCCGGCGGGGTCCTCTCCCGCCGGCGTCACCAATGACCTCGGCACGTCAGCCCACCGACGGCCCGAGCCCGAGCGACTGCGGCGTGCTGGCGTCCGGCGACGGCTGGTGCAGGCCCTCGTCGAGCTGGCCGAACTCGGTCATCAACGCCCGGCTGCCACCCCAGGGCGTCTGCTCCTCGGCGATGAGCGTGTTGGTGGTCAGCAGCAACCCCGCCACCGAGGCGCCGTTCTGCAGCGCCGACCGGCAGACCCGCAACGGGTCGATGATGCCCATCTCCAGCATGTTCCCGTACCGTCCCTGCAGCGCGTCGAACCCCTCGTCGGGCCCGAGCCCGACGAGCTTGTCGACCACGTCCTGTCCGGCATAGCCGGCGTTGGACGCGATGAGGTACGCGGGTTCGGACAGCGCCCGGCGGACGATCTCGACGCCCATCGCGTAGTCGTCGGACACGTCGAGCCCGTCCAGGACCGGCGCCGCGTGCAGCAGGGCGACGCCGCCGCCGGCGACGATCCCCTCGGCCATCGCGGCCCTGGTGGCGCCGAGGGCGTCCTCCACCCGGTGCTGCAGCTCGGCCAGCTCGGCGTTGGTCGGCGCGCCGACCCTGATCACCGCGACCTTGCCGGACAGCGCGCCGATCCGTTCGGTGAGCACGTCCTCGTCGATCCCGAACGTGGCCCGGTCCCGCTCGGCCCGCAGCTGGGTGATCCGGAAGTCGATCGCCTCCGGCGAGCCGTGCCCGCCGATGATCGAGGTCCGCTCGGCCGTCACCCTGACCTTGGCAGCCCGCCCGAGCTGGCCCGGCGTCATGCCCTCGAGGGCGAAGCTGGAGGTCTTGCCGTGCACCTCGCCGCCGGTGATGGTGGCGATGTCCTCCAGCTTGCGCACCCTGCGGTCACCGAAGCCGGGCGCCCGCACGGCCACGCACGGGAAGATCCCGTTGACGTGGTTGTGCACGATCATCGACAGGGCCGGGCCCTCGATGTTCTCGGCCACGATGAGCAGCGGGTGCGGATCCCGCATCACCCTCTCCAGCACCGGCATGAGCTGCTGGACCTTGGTGATCTTCTCGCTGGACAGCAGGATGTACGGGTTCTCCAGCACCGCCTCCAGCGCGGCCGGGTTGGTCACCAGGTAGGGCGAGACGTAGCCGTTGTCGAACTCGAAGCCCTCGACGAACTCGACGCTCATGCCGAGCACCGGCGACTCCTCGACGGTGACCGTGCCGGTGTCGCCGACCGCGTGCAGCGCCTTGGCCAGCACGGCGCCGACGGCCTCGTCGTCGTTGGCCGAGATCGCCGCGACCCTGGCGTAGTCGGACTCGTCGACCACCGGGCGGGCCACCGTCTGCAGGTGCTCGGTGAGCCGGCCGACGGCCAGGTCGACACCCCGCTTGACCAGCACCGGGTTGCCGCCGCCGGCGATCGCTTGCATGCCCTCCCGGACGATCGCGTGCGCGATCACGGTCGCCGTCGTGGTGCCGTCGCCGACGACGTCGTTGGTCTTGATCGCGGCTTCCTTGACCAGCTGGGCGCCCATGTTCTCGAACTGGTCGCTCAGGTGGATCTCGCGGGCGATGGTCACGCCGTCGTTGGTGACCACCGGCGAGCCGGTGATCTTCTCGATGATGACGTTGCGGCCCTTCGGCCCGAGGGTGGACCGGACCGCCTCCGCCAGCTTTCCCACGCCCGCGAGCAGCTGCTCGCGGGCGTCTTCACCGAACCGCAGTTCCTTGGCCATGTCGGGTCTCCTGTCTACGGCACGAGGATGGCCCGACCGCGGACCTTGCCCGCGTCGAGATCGGCCAACGCGTCGACGGCGGCGTCGAGCGGGTAGGTCTTGGTGTGCAGCGTGACCTTGCCGGCCTGCGCCAGCACCATCAGCTCGGCGAGCTCGTTGTAGGTGCCGACGATGTTGCCGATCACGTTGCGCTCGGTGGAGATGATGTCGAGCGTCGGCACCTGCAGCTCGCCGCCGTACCCGATGACCGAGTACGACCCGCCCGGGGCGGTCATGGCGAAACCCTCGTTCTCCGCGCCCTGCTCGGCCACGAAGTCGAGCACGACGTCCGCGCCGGTCCCGTTGGTGAGGTCCTTGACCGCCTCGACGTGCTTGCCGTCCGCGACCACGGTGTCGTCGGCGCCGAGCGTGGCCGCCAGCGTGAGCGCGTCCGGGTTCCGGTCGACCACGATGATGTTCGTCGCGGTCAGCGCGGCCAGGCACTGGATGCCGATGTGGCCGAGCCCGCCGGCGCCGATCACCACCGCGGTGGTGCCCGGGTAGAGCAGCGGCACCACCTTGCGCACCGCGTGGTAGGCGGTGATGCCGGCGTCGGCCAGCGCGGCCACGTCCTTGGGCTGGGTGCTCGGGTCGAGCTTGACGCACGCCCTGGCCGAGGTGAGCAGGTATTCGGCCATCCCGCCGTCGGAGTCGAGCCCGGGAAAGGTGCTGTTGGCGCAGTGCATGTCGTTGCCGGCGCGGCAGGCCCGGCACAGCCCGCAGGTGGGCGTCGGGTGCAGGATCACGGTGTCCCCGACGGCGACGTTGCTCACCGCGGAGCCGACCTCCTGCACCCAGCCGGCGTTCTCGTGGCCGATCGTGTACGGCAGCGCCGGGGCCATGGCGGCCTCCCACTGCCCTTCCATGATGTGCAGGTCGGTCCGGCAGACGCCGGCCCCGCCGATCCGCACCACGACGTCGAACGGACCCTTGGCGACGGGCTCCGGCACGTCGTCGATCTGCGGCTGCTGGTGGTATCCGTGCAGTCGTACGGCCTTCATCGGTCGGTCTCCCTGTCGGCGTTGACGGAGGGGTCGGCGGTGAGCAGAGCGAGCGGGATGAAGGTCCCATGCTCGTCGGGCACCTCGCCCCGGCCGGGGCTGTCCCCGTACCGGCCGCGCAGCATGCCGCGGCAGACCCCGCCGTTGGCCTCGAGGCTGACCCTGGTCAGCCGGGCCCGGCCGAGGTGGCGCGGCAGCTCGTCCGGCTGCACCGGAGCGCCGGTGGTCACGTCGACCAGCAGCGGCGCCGCGTCCCCGGCGGGCAGGCCGAGCTGGGCCCGGCGGTCCCGCAGCCGGTCGAGGTCGGGGCCGGCCGGCAGGTCGCCCAGGGTCAGGGCGGCCAGCTCGGCCGGCGATCGCCCGGCCGTCAGCAGCGGCCGGGCGACCCGGTCGGTGCCGGCCAGCACGGCCTTGCGCAGGAAGTCCGCGCGCAGGTCGTCCAGCTCGGCCGCCGCCTGGTCGCCGAACGAGCCGACGAAGCCGGCCCGGGCCGCCACTCCCCCGTTGATCTCGGCCGCGGCGAAGTGGTCGTCGAGCACGATCTCGGCCCGGGTGACCCCGGGCACCGCGCTCACCGCGTCGAACGCGTCGGCCACCATGAGGAAGGCGAAGTTCGGCGCGCAGAAATACGTCGGCAGTCGCAGGTGGACGGTCGCGATCCCGTCGCCCGAGACGGCCGCGCTGGCCACGAAGCCCAGCGCGGTCACCGGCTCGTCCAGCTCGGGGTCGCGAACCGTGCCCAGCGCCGCCAGGACCCGATCCACGACGCTGGGCCGGCCGGGGTCGGCACCCCGGCCGGCCGGCGCCGTTGCCAGCGAGGTCACACCGTGGCCGAGGCTTCGTCGACCAGCCGGGCGTCGTCCTCGGCCGCCGGCGTGCCGGCCTCCGGCGGGAGCTGCGCCTCGGCCGGCACCTCGATGCCGTAGAGCTTCGCCGCGTTGAGACCGAGGATCTTCTTCTTGCCGGCGGTGCCCAGCCGGGGGTAGTCGGAGAACTCGTCACTCGGGTAGTCCCAGTCGACGAAGCCCTCGATCTGCCACTTCGGCTCCCAGATGCCGTAGTCGCTGCCGAAGGTCATCTTGTCCTCGCCGACCCAGAACAGCAGCTCGCCCATGACCTTCGCGAAGAACTTCGGGCGGGCGTGCATGAGGCCGCCGATCACCACCGACAGCCCCGCGTACACGTTGGGCTCCTGCGTCGCCATGAAGCAGAAGTCCTCGATCCGCGGCAGACCCACGTGCTCGACGATGAAGTTGAGGTCCGGGTAGTCGGTCGCGGCGTGGTCCACGTCGGACACGTCGAACGCGTCCTTGTCCAGCGGCCAGATCGTCGGGCCCTTGTGCACGTGCACGTTCTTGATGCCGAGCTCGAGGCACTTGTCGAAGTACCGGTACGCCTCCGGGTCGGACAGCTTCCAGCCGCGGGAGTCGCCGAACCACTCCGCGGTGTAGAGCTTGAGGCCCTTCGACCCGTACCGGGCCACGTTCTCCTCGAGCTGCTTGAACCCGGGGTCACCCTCGCGGGGGTCGAACCGGGTGTTGACGATGAACTTGCCGGGGTGCTTCTCGGCGAGTGCGGCGTTGCGCTCCGTCGTGTTGAACCCCTCCGTGTACCACTGCTTCAGGTAGGTGGGCTGGAAGATGGCCACGTCCACGTGGCCGTCCTCGAAGACGTCCTTCATCAGGTCGTCCTCCGAGTAGCCCTCGAAGTGCTCCAGGGTCCAGTGGGTCTCCTTCGGTCCGAGCGACTGGTAGGCGTGGAAGCACTCGATCCAGCCCTTGGCGAACTGCTCCTGGCCCGGCACCCAGTTCTGCGGGGTGGCGTCCCAGTAGTGCATGTGACTGTCCACGATGAAGTACTTCTCGCCGTCCTTCTCGTACACGGCTTCCTCCTGAGCGTCGGGGTCCTGATTGGGTCGGGTGCGTCTTGACGGGGCCGGAGCCCCCGGCCTTGCCTTCGGGGGGCACTCGGGGGGCGGAGCCCCCGAGGGGGTCAGCTGCGGGGCGGAAGCCCCGGCCTTGCCTTCGGGGGGCACTCGGGGGGCGCAGCCCCCCGAGGGGGTCAGCTGCGGGCGACCAGGTCGAAGTCGATGTACTCGGCCGCGTCCTCCGGGTTGGCGAACATGATCGTGCGGTCGTCGAGGTGGACCATCCGCCCGTAGTGGGTGGACATGTTCTCCTCGAACTCGGCCGCGTCGAAGAAGCCGGGCTCCTCGCCCAGGGCCTCGGAGACCTCGTCGTAGACCACGTCCATGCGGCCGACCGCGTCCACCCGGATCATCGACGGCAGCGGGGTCACCGTGACGTTGTCCTTGGTCTCCATGACCTGCGCGATCACCGCGCCGACCTGGTTGTTCATGAGCGTGAAGCCGCACTTGTTCGATGCGGTGTTGTCGGACTTGAACGGGCTCTCGGCGGTCTTGAACGACGTCATCTCAGACTCTCCTCCTCGGCTCGGCGGTCAGTGCGAGAGCTCGCTCGGGGGCTGCAGGTCGAGGTCGGTGACGATGCCAAGGAAGCGGTTCTTCACCGTGTCCATCGCCTCCTCGAACCGCGGCGGCCGGGCGTCCGACTGCGACCAGAGCGGCTGCAGCTTTCGGGCGGCGACGATGCTGCGCTCGGTCCAGGTGGACAGCCAGCGCTGCAGGATCTCCTTGTTGTGGGCGGCGAACTCGCGGTCGCCGGTGAGCAGCTGGAACATCGCCCGCGTGTAGCGCAGGTCCCGCTGCGCGTAGTCGTACTCGCCGGCGCCGACGACCGTCGGGGTGACGAAGTCGCCGTTGTGCGGGGCCGCGTGCTGGACCAGCTGGCTGCGGAACAGCTCGCCCACCAGCGGCTCGAACACGATGTTCGTCGCGAAGACGACCTCGCACCAGTCCCACGCCGCGGTCAGCTGCTCGGCCACCTCGCGGACGCCCTGCCAGTTGGGGTCGGAGTTCCAGGTCTCGATGTGCGCGGCGCCGTCGAAGCCCGGGACCTCCTCGGACAGCGTGAGGTTGTAGAGCGCGAGGTCCTGGGCGAACCGGATGCGGTGCATCGAGTTCACCGAGATCGCGTTGTTGTGCATGTTGGTCGGCGCCCGCCGCTGCGCGTTGGCGAGGGCGTAGAGGCCGAGACCGTGCTCGACGTGCATCCAGGCCCCGACGTTGCGGGCGACGAACTGCACCCAGTTCGGGTTCCACTGGTCGAACGCCTTGGTCTCCTTGGCCGCGTCGATGTTGGCGTTGACCTGGCGGACGACGTTGGCGTTGTAGCGGTAGAGGGTGAGCTCCCACTCCTCGTTCGGGTCGCGGAACTCGTGCCAGCCGTGTGCCGGCCAGTCGTAGCCCTTGCCGCCGGAGCCGGGGTATCGCTCCGGCTCGGGCCGGTCGCTGCCCCAGGCCTTCAGCACGGTCCAGTCCAGCGGGTAGCCGCCGCGGCCGTCGGAGAACCCGTACAGCCAGCCCTGGGCCAGGTAGTGCCGAGGGTCCGGCTGGACCTCGACGGTCACGTCCTCGTAGTGGGTCTGCTTGCGCTTCTGCGGGACGAAGTAGGTGTAGCGGCGGTTGTCGGAGTCGGGGAACTGCTTGGCTCCGGCCTCGGCGTCGGTGAAGACCGGCTTCGGCACGCTTCGCTCGACGGGCTGCTCCGCAGTGGTCATCGGATTCCTCTCCAGTAGTGCGGACAGGTCCGGTTGCGTCCGGAGGGTCGGTGCTCACGACGCGGCCGGTCGGTTCCCATCGCTGGGTGTCCCGGCTCTCACATCGGCATTGCCGCCTCAGGCGCCGCCGTCACTTCTCGGCGTTTCCTGTGGTGGTGAACTTGTCGTAGTAGATCCGTCTCTCCTCGACGCCGAGGCCTTCCAGCACGGGCATCGCCGCCTCGACCATCGGCGGCGGCCCGCACACGTAGGCGTGGGCGCCGGTCAGGCTCTCCTCCCTCCGCTTGAGCACGTCGGTGACGAAGCCGGTCTCGCCGTCCCAGCCGGCACTGTCGGGACTGTCCGGCTCGGACAGGGCCGGCACGTAGCGGAAGCGGGGCAGCGTCCGCTCCAGCTCGTGCAGCTCGTCCTCGAAGCACAGGTCGCGCGTGGTCCGGGCGCCGTAGTAGAAGACGATGTCCCGGCCGGATCCGCGCTCGGCCAGTGCCCGCAGCAGGGCGAGGATCGGGGCCATGCCGGCGCCGCCGCCGACCAGCACGATCCGCGCGTCGCTGCCCTCCCGCAGGGTGAACACCCCGTACGGGCCGACGACCTCGACCCGGTCCCCGACGGACAGGCCGCCGCCGGCCAGCAGCGAGGAGAAATGTCCGTCGGGATAGACCTTGATGACGAACTCGAGGGTGCCGGCGCGGCCGGTCGGGGTGTTCGCCATCGAGAACGACCGGGTCACCCCGTGCTGCGGCACCGTGACGTCGACGTACTGACCCGGGAAGTAGCGCAGCTCGGTGGGGTCGAGCAGGGTCAGCGTGACGTGCCGCAGGTCGTGGGTGACCGCGTCGATCGCGGCCACCTCGGCGGTCGCGCGCTGCAACGGAAGCCCGGACTTGATCAGCTCCTCGTCGTAGTGCAGGAGCTCGATCGTCACGTCCTCGTAGACGTGCGCCCGGCACAGCAGCGTGAAACCCTCGTCCTTCTCGAAGTCGGGCAGCGCGAACGTCGAGTACTTGTCCAGCTCGATGTCCTCGCCGTCGAGCACGAACGACTTGCAGGCCGCGCACTGGCCCTCCTTGCACCCGTGCATGAGCATGAGCCCCTGCTCGGCCGCCGCCCGCAGGATCGTCTGCTCCTCCCCGACCTCGATCTCGATGCCCACCGGCTCGAACCGGACAAGATGCTTGTCAGCCATCCCGACCAACCACCCTCCACAGTGGACGGCCCCGGTGGAGCCGGCGCGGGAGGGCCGCTGCCTCGGCCCCGGCCCTCCCGCTCACCTGCGCACCCGACCCGGGGCTCAGGCGCTCGCCGGCGCCGGCCGACCGGCCGGGCCCTGCTTGTTGTAGTCGGCCTGGAAGGCGGCCCGCTCGTCGTCGGTCATCTGGTTGAGCAGGACGTTGGGGCTCTGCAGCGGCGGGCACCGGCGCAGGTGGTCCAGCGTCCACATCTTCTTCTGGTCGCCGAGGTTGAGGTGCGGCTGCGCGACCAGGGTCTTGCCGTCGTCACGCACGTAGCCCATGTCGGAGACCACGTCGGCCCAGTTCCAGCCGTGGTAGAGGGTCTCCCACTCGCGCTTGCCGATCAGCTGGCCCATGTTCGGGGTCTGCCGGCCCTGGTACGTCGGCCGGAACGCCTCGACGTCGGTCCACCGGCACGCCTCGTGGCAGTACGTCCGCCACTGGCCGTCGACCTCGGCCATGACCATGTCCTCCCGGACCAGGCACGGCACCATGCAGGTCCAGCAGCGCGACGGGTAGACGTAGTCGACGTCCTCGAGCGCGATCGGGTTGTGCCCGTTCGGGATCGAGAGCCTGGAGTAGTTCTCCCACCAGGCGCCGTACTTGTCGTACCAGCCCGGGTACTTGTACTCGAACCACTCGAAGTCCTCGTCGGTCATCCCGTCGATCCGCCAGTAGTTGGCGAGCCAGCCGGTGGCGAAGAACTGGGCCACCTCGTGCACGTAGCCCTTCTCCCAGATCTGCTTCCAGGACTCCTCGATGAGGTCGTGCGGGATCACCAGGCCGTACTTCTCGAGCGGCACCAGGTAGGACCGGTAGTAGTCGTCGTAGATCCAGCGCCGCCACATCTCCGCGTACGACTCCCGGTCCTTCCGCCGGTCCTTCGTGCCGTACTCGATGAACGTGCCGATCGCCGCGTCGACGACCCGGTGGTTGTTCCACCACGCGTACCGGAGGTCGCGCTCGAGCAGCTGGTGGTTGCCCTCGTCGGCCAGCGCCATCAGCAGCGTGGCGTACCCGTTGCTGATGTGCCGCGACTCGTCCGACTGGACCGAGTGGAACACCGTCGGCAGCAGGTAGTCGCCGTTCGCCGCGGCCTCCGCCGGCATGGCCACGAACAGCGTGTTGGTGAACGCGGTCTCCGCGACGATCGTCAGGTAGATGCTCGCGGCGGTGATCGCGTCGCCGGTGATGAACCCCTCGGCGAACTGCCGGCCGATCGTCCCGCAGTAGTCGTTCTGGAAGTTGCGGAGGCTGGAGTTGAACCCGGCCGGGTCGATGTAGTTGTTCATGTACAGGCGCTTGAGGTTCTGCTGGATCGTCGAGTGCCGGACCTCGTCGATCATCTGGATGGCCTGGCCGTTGTGCAGCTCCGGGTTGGGCACGGTCCGGAACAGCAGCGGCATCGCCCGGGCGGCGGAGATCTCCGGGAGCGGGATGATCGACAGGAAGAGCTTCTGCCATTCCAGCCAGCGCTCCTGTACCTGGCGGAACATGTTGCCCCGGATCGCTCCGTCCTGGGCGCCGTACACCCGGTGGTCCTTCTCCTCCTGCATCGGGAAGTACGACCGCAGGACCTGCTTGAGCGGGTCCTTCTTCTGGGCCTTGGCGAACGTGTAGTCCGTGCCGTAGTGCGAGACCGGCTCGTGGTACAGCGGCTCCCAGGCTAGTTCCTGGATCTTCTGATGGGCCTTCGCGACGCTCTGCCGACTCATGTGCTTTCTCCTCGGTCGATGAGCGATGGTCTGCGGCCGATGAAACGTCCGGGCAGCGACTCCTGCGGTCTCACAATGAGACGCCGGTCACTCCTGTCCGAAGATGGCCGCACGCAGCTTGGCCAGGCGATCCTGGACATCCCGGGACACCTGACGATTGCCCTCGGCGGCCGGCTCGATGCCGAGCGACCGCAGCAGCGCGGCGGCATGCGGTGCCGGGTCGCCGTGGTCGCCGAGGACGGGATGAAGGCCGTGGTCGGCCAGGTGGTGGAAGACGAGGTTGACCACGGACCACGGATTGAAGGTCTCCGTCTCGTCCGGCGACTCGGGCGTGAACCTGGTCGGCGGCCGGGATCCTGGATCGGTCATGACACGCCTCCCCGTCGGGGCGCTGCTCGTCTCCCTGTATCGGTCTACGCACCCGCGCGGGGGTGCGGCGTCTCAATTTGAGACAGGGGCGTTCTGGACGCCACGCCTATCGTGGGTGGACCGGGAGCCGAGGAGGTGGTCGCATGCGTCCACGGCCACCAATACCTGCCGACGGCGACGGCGTCGCGGTAAACCGGGAGCGCTTCCTGACGGCGGAGCCCGCCGACCCCGCCGAGGTGCGGGACACCATCCTCGCCTCCTGGTCGCGCTCCCGCGAGATGAACGTGGCCGCCGACCGCATCGAGCTGCCCTACATCCGCGACCCCGAGGTGGACACCCCGCTCACCCACAGCGCCGAGCCGGTGCTGCGCACCCTGCGCGACCAGCTGGAGGGCCAGCAGGTCAGCATCGTGCTGACCGACTCCCGCGGCCTGGTGCTGGTCAGGCTCACCGCCGGCGACGAGCTGGAGCGCTACCTCGACCGGGTGATGCTCGCCCCCGGCTTCTCGTACGCGGAGGAGTTCGTCGGGACCAACGGGATCGGCACCGCGCTGGAGGGCGGCCGGCCGATGCACGTGTTCGGGCACGAGCACTACGCCGAACACCTGGAGACGCTGGCCTGCGCCGGCGTACCGATCCACCACCCGGTCTCCGGCAAGACGGTCGGCGCGGTCGACCTGACCTGCTGGCGCCGGGACGCCGGATCGCTGCTGCTCACCCTGGCCAAGTCGACCGCCGAGCAGATCCGCCAGCAGCTGCTGGCCGATGCCGGCACCCGGGAGCTGGAGCTGTTCCACGAGTACCTGCGCGTCTGCCGGCGCACGACCGGCATCGTGTTCGCCGTCGACAGCGACGTGTCGATGATGAACGACCTGGCCCGCACCGTGCTCGACCCGGCCGACCAGGCCGCGCTGCTCGGCCACGGCGCGGACGCGCTGGCCGGCGGGCGGGCCGGCCGGATCGAGGTGCAGCTGCCCACCGGCACCACCGCCCGGATGATGCTGCGCCCGGTGACCGGCAGCGCCGGCGGCGGCGTGGTGCAGGTCAAGATCCTCCCGCCGGCCGCCTCGCTGCCGGCCACCGCACCGGCGGCGCCGCCGCGCACCCAGCTGCCCGGCCTGGTCGGCACCTCGCCGCTGTGGCTGCGGGCCTGCGACGAGGTCGAACGGGCGTACCGGTCCGGCGAGTGGATCGCGGTCGAGGGCGAGCCCGGGGTGGGCAAGGCGGCCGTGCTGCGGGCGGTGCAGCTGCGCCGGCAGCCGGTCGGCCGGTTCGCCGCGCTGGACGCGGCCGAGGTGGACAACCCGGGCTGGCTGGAGGACCTGCGCCGGACCGTGCTGGTCGACGCCGACAGCGTGGTGCTGCGGCACGCCGACACGCTCGACGGCCCGCGGCTGCGCGCGGTCGCGGCGATCCTGCAGGAGGCCTCCCGGCTGCCGAACCGGCCCTGGGTGGCGGTCACGGTCGACACCGCCGCGGAACCGGGACCGCGTGGCCGGGAGATGACCAAGCTGCTGCGGCTGTTCCCGGGCACGGTGGCGATCCCGCCGCTGCGCCACCACATCGAGGACCTGCAGCGGCTGATCCCGTTCCTGCTCGCCCGGCTCGGCCACGGCGGATCGCTGACCTGCTCGCCGGAGGCGATGCAGCTGCTCATGCGGGCGAGCTGGCCGGGCAACGTGGAGCAGGTGCTCGGCCTGCTGCGCGGGGTCGCGCAGCGCCGCCGGACCGGCGTGATCCGGCCCGACGACCTGCCGCCGGAGTCCCGTACGGTGGCCCGCCGCCGGCTCAACCCGCTGGAGTCGATGGAGCGGGACGCGATCGTCCGCAGCCTGCTCGACACCCGGGGCAACAAGGTCAAGGCGGCGAAGGCACTGGGCATGTCCAGGGCCACGATCTACCGGAAGATCCACGAGTACGGCATCGTCTCGCCGGTCTGAGACCCGTCGGGGGCGGCCCCCGTAACCCCCGGGCGCTGGCTCGCCTGCTCTGGCGGCACTCGACCGACCTCGTCCAACGAGCCCCGCCGATGGCGGAGGGCCCCATCACCTTCAGGGCCTCCATCGGTGAGCTTCCAGAGTCGGCGTCCGGGGGTGGGGGACTCCCGTACCCTCGCCGCTCGTGAGAGCACTTCGACGCTTCACCGTGCGGGCGTCCCTGCCCCCGGAGTTGGCCGCCCTGAGCGACCTTGTCATGAACCTGCGTTGGTCCTGGCACCAGGAGACGCTGGACCTGTTCGCGTCCGTCGATCCCGAGCTGTGGCGGGAATGCGGCGGCGACCCGGTCCGGCTGCTCGGCGCGGTATCGCCGGCCCGGCTGTCCGCGCTGTCCAGGGACAAGCGGTTCCTGCGCCGGCTCTCCGACGCCGCCGACGATCTGGCCGACTACCTGTCCCAGCCGCGCTGGTACCAGGAGCAGACCGGGGTGCCGACCTGCATCGCCTACTTCTCGATGGAGTTCGGCCTGACCGAGGTCCTCCCGCAATACTCCGGTGGCCTCGGCATCCTGGCCGGCGACCACCTCAAGGCGGCCAGCGACCTCGGCGTCCCGATCATCGGCGTCGGCCTGCTCTACCGGGCCGGCTACTTCGCCCAGGGGCTGTCCCGGGACGGCTGGCAGCAGGAGCTCTACCCGTCGATCGACCCGCACGGCCTGCCGCTGTCGCTCCTGCGCGAGGCCGACGGCTCCGCGGTGAAGATCTCCCTCGCCGTCCCCGGCGGCCGCACGCTGCGGGCCCAGGTCTGGAAGGTCCAGGTCGGGCGGGTGCCGCTGCTCCTGCTCGACTCCGACATCGAGGAGAACGAGGCCTCCGAGCGGCAGGTCACCGACAAGCTGTACGGCGGCACCAGCGAGCACCGGATGGCCCAGGAGATGCTGGCCGGGGTCGGCGGCGTGCGTGCGGTCCGGGCCTACTGCCGGCTGACCGGCACGCCGGCGCCCGAGGTGTTCCACACCAACGAGGGTCACGCCGGCTTCCTCGGCCTGGAGCGGATGCGCGAGCTGGCCGCCGACGGGCTCAGCTTCGACGAGGCGCTGGCCGGCGTGCGCGCCGGCACCGTGTTCACCACCCACACCCCGGTCCCGGCCGGCATCGACCGGTTCGCCAAGGACCTGGTCCGGTCCTACTACGAGCAGCCGGAGTGGGCCGCGCTCCCGGTCGAGCGGGTGCTCGAGCTCGGATCCGAGACCGACCCCAGCCGGTTCAACATGGCGCACATGGGCCTGCGGCTCGCCCAGCGGGCCAACGGCGTGAGCAAGCTGCACGGCGTGGTCAGCCGGGAGATGTTCCAGCCGCTGTGGCCCGGCTTCGACGTCGAGGAGGTGCCGATCACCTCGATCACCAACGGGGTGCACGCGCCGACCTGGATGTGCCGGGAGCTGCTGGAGATCGTCGACCAGAACGGCACCGACGGCACCGACGCGCTGCTGCAGGAGGCCAGCGGCTGGCAGGCCCTGGACAAGGTGCCGGACGAGGAGCTGTGGGCGCTGCGCCGGACGCTGCGCGAGCGGCTGGTCGACGAGGTCCGCCGCCGGGTCTACGCCTCCCAGCTGCAGCGCGGCTTCTCCGACGCCGAGCTGGACTGGACCGGCTCGGTGTTCGACCCCGACGTGCTCACCGTGGGCTTCGCCCGCCGGGTGCCCTCGTACAAGCGGCTGACGCTGATGCTGCGCGACCCGGACCGGCTGCGGGCGATGCTGCTGCACCCGGAGCGGCCGATCCAGATCGTGGTGGCCGGCAAGTCGCACCCGGCCGACGACAGCGGCAAGTCGCTGATCCAGCAGCTGGTCCGGTTCGCCGACGACCCCGAGGTGCGGCGCCGGATCGTGTTCCTGCCCGACTACGACATCGGCATGGCCCACTACCTCTACTGGGGCTGCGACGTCTGGCTGAACAACCCGCTGCGGCCGCTGGAGGCCTGCGGCACGTCCGGGATGAAGGCCGCCCTCAACGGCGGGCTCAACCTGTCCATCCGGGACGGCTGGTGGGACGAGATGTACGACGGGGAGAACGGCTGGGCCATCCCGTCGGCGGACGGCGTCGACGACGACCGCCGGGACGACATCGAGGCGGCCGGTTTCTACAACCTGGTGGAGACGCAGGTGGCGCCGCGCTTCTACGACCGGCGCGGCCAGCCGCCGGTCCGGTGGGTGGAGATGGTCCGGCACACGCTCAAGGGCCTCGGCCCGCGGGTGCTGGCCACCCGGATGGTCCGCGACTACGTCACCGAGCTGTACACGCCGGCGGCCGACAGCGCCCGTACGGTCTCGGCCGACGGGTACGCGGCGGCCAAGCGACTGGCGGCCTGGCGGATCAAGGTGCTCGGCGCATGGCCGGCGGTCACCGTGCGGCACGTCGAGTCCACCGGGGTCGGCGACACCCCGGAGCTCGGCGCAACGCTGGCGCTGCGGGCCGAGATCGACCTGGCCGGGCTCAGCCCGGACGACGTCGACGTGCAGGCCGCGTACGGGCGGGTGGACGAGACCAACGGGCTGCACGACGTGCAGACCCTGCCGCTGGCCTACGCCGGGGACGGCGACGGGATAGGCCGGTGGGAGGGCACGGTGCCGCTGGAGCGCACCGGCGCCTTCGGCTACACCGTCCGGGTGCTGCCGAAGAACAGCCTGCTGGCGACCGAGGCCGAGCTCGGCGTCGTCACCGTCGCCAGCTGACCGGCACCGGCACCGGGGCGGCCGCCGCCGCCCCGGTGCCGCTGTGTTCCTGCTGACCGCCCTGGGTACGGTCTCGTACGTGACCGGACGTCTCGGAATCACCGACGTTTCCCCCGTGGTGTCGTGCGGGCGCTACCCGGCGCGCGCGGTCGTCGGCGAGCACCTGCCCGTCGCCGCGACCGTGTTCCGCGAGGGACACGACGCGGTCGCCGCGAACGTCGCCTGGCGCGGCCCGGACGGCAGCCAGGGCCCGGCCGGCCCGCTCATCCGGATGGTCCCGGGCGTCCCCGGCACCGACCGCTGGCACGCCACCCTGGTGCCGACCGACGAGGGCGCGTGGACGTTCGCGATCGAGGCCTGGGGCGACCCGGTCGCCACCTGGCGGCACAAGGTCGAAGTCAAGATCGACGCCGGTCAGGGTCCCGAGGACCTCGCCAACGACCTCGAGGACGGCGCCCGACTGTTGCAGCGGGCGCTGCGCAACGTCCCGTCCGACCGGCGCCGCGTGCTCGAGGCGGCGGCCGAGGCGCTCCGCGACACCAACCGCGACCTCGCGCACCGGGTCGGCCCGGCGCTCACCGCCGAGGTGACCGCGCTGCTGGACGAGCACCCGGTCCGCGAGCTGCTGACCCGCTCCCCGCGCTACACGGTCTGGGTGGACCGGAAGAAGGCGCTGTTCTCGGCCTGGTACGAGCTGTTCCCGCGCTCGGAGGGCGCCGAGATCGACGCCGACGGCACGCCCCGGCGGCACGGCACGTTCAAGGACGCGGCCCGCCGGCTGCCGCAGATCGCGCAGCTCGGCTTCGACGTGGTCTACCTGCCGCCGATCCACCCGATCGGCAAGGTCAACCGCAAGGGCCGGAACAACACGCTGATGCCGGGCCCCGAGGACGTCGGATCGCCCTGGGCGATCGGCTCCGACGAGGGCGGGCACGACGCGATCCACCCGCAGCTGGGCACGTTCGAGGACTTCGACGACTTCGTCGCGGCGACCCGCGAGCACGGGATGGAGGTCGCGCTCGACCTCGCCCTGCAGGCCGCGCCGGACCACCCGTGGGTGACCGAGCACCCGGAGTGGTTCACCACCCGGCCGGACGGCTCGATCGCGTACGCGGAGAACCCGCCGAAGAAATACCAGGACATCTACCCGCTCAACTTCGACAACGACCCCAAGGGCATCTACGCGGAGGTGCTGCGGATCGTCCGGTTGTGGGTCGGCCACGGGGTGAAGATCTTCCGGGTCGACAACCCGCACACGAAGCCGCTGAACTTCTGGCACTGGCTGATCTGGGAGGTGAAGAAGACCGACCCGGACGTGGTGTTCCTGGCCGAGGCGTTCACCCGCCCCGCGATGATGCACACGCTGGCGAAGATCGGCTTCACCCAGTCGTACACATACTTCACCTGGCGGACCGCGAAGTGGGAGCTGGAGGAGTACGGCCGGGAGCTGGTCGCCGCCGCCGACTACATGCGGCCCAACTTCTTCGTCAACACGCCGGACATCCTGCACGCCAGCCTGCAGCACGGCGGCCCGCCGACGTTCCGGATCCGGGCCGTGCTGGCCGCGCTGATGAGCCCGAGCTGGGGCGTCTACTCCGGCTACGAGCTGTTCGAGCACCTGCCGGTGCGGGAGGGCTCGGAGGAATACCTCGACTCGGAGAAATACCAGCTGCGCCCGCGCGACTACGACCGGGCGATCCGGGAGGGCCGCAGCCTCGCGCCCTACCTGGCCCACCTCAACCGGCTGCGGAACGCGCACCCGGCGCTCCAACAGCTGCGCAACCTGCGTTTCCATCACGTCGACAACGAGAACCTGCTTGCATTCTCCAAGCGCGACGACGAGACCGGCGACACCGTGATCGTGGTCGTCACCCTCAACCCGTACTCGGTCCAGCAGGGCATCACCTCGCTGGACATGCCGGCGCTCGGCCTCGACTGGAACGACCGGATGGTCGTGCACGATGAGATGGGCGGCGGCACCAGCGACTACGAGTGGGGGCAGGTCAACTTCGTCCGGCTCGACCCGCACGTCGAGCCGGCGCACGTCCTCGTGGTGCGACGGTAGATCAGGAGAGCGCGTGGACCTTCCCGCCGACACCGACCCCGGCGCCCCGGCGGCGGCGGACGCCGATGCGCTGGCGGCGGCGGACGCCGATGCCGTGGCCGCGGCCGCGCCCGCCGCGGCCGAGCGGGCGGCGACCGCCCGCGCCGCCGCCGCGGCGTCCAGGGACTCGCTGACCGGGCTGTCCGCCGGCGACGACCCGGAGTGGTACAAGCGGGCGGTCTTCTACGAGGTGCTCGTCCGCGGCTTCGCCGACTCCGACGGCAACGGCAGCGGCGACCTGCGCGGGCTGATCTCCAAGCTGGACTACCTGCGCTGGCTGGGCATCGACTGCCTCTGGCTGCCGCCGTTCTACCCGTCGCCGCTGCGCGACGGCGGCTACGACATCAGCGACTTCGTCGGCGTGCTGCCCGAGTTCGGCACGGTGGAGGACTTCCGCCGGCTGCTCGACGAGGCGCACGCGCGCGGCATGCGGGTGATCGTCGACTTCGTCATGAACCACACCTCGGACCAGCACCCCTGGTTCCAGGCCTCCCGCGCCGACCCGGACGGCCCGTACGGGGACTTCTACGTCTGGGCCGACGACGACACCGGCTACCCGGACGCGCGGATCATCTTCATCGACACCGAGACGTCCAACTGGACCTTCGACCCGGTGCGCAAGCAGTACTTCTGGCACCGGTTCTTCGCCCACCAGCCCGACCTCAACTTCGACAACCCGGCCGTCCAGGACGCGATCCTGGACGCGCTGAAGTTCTGGCTCGACCTCGGCATCGACGGGTTCCGGCTGGACGCCGTGCCCTACCTGTTCGAGCGGGAGGGCACCAACTGCGAGAACCTCCCGGAGACGCACGAGTTCCTCAAGCGGATCCGGGCCGAGGTCGACAAGGGCTACCCGGACCGGGTGCTGCTGTGCGAGGCCAACCAGTGGCCCGAGGACGTGGTCGACTACTTCGGCGACCCGATCAAGGGCGACGAGTGCCAGATGGCCTTCCACTTCCCGGTCATGCCGCGCATCTTCATGGCGGTCCGGCGCGAGCAGCGCTACCCGATCTCGGAGATCCTCGAGTCGACGCCGCCCATCCCGCCGAACTGCCAGTGGGGCATCTTCCTGCGCAACCACGACGAGCTCACCCTGGAGATGGTCACCGACGAGGAGCGCGACTACATGTGGGCCGAGTACGCCCACGACCCGCGAATGAAGGCCAACCTCGGCATCCGCCGCCGGCTGGCCCCGCTGCTGGACAACGACCTCGATCGGATCCAGCTGTTCACCGCCCTGCTGCTGTCGCTGCCCGGCTCCCCCGTCCTCTACTACGGCGACGAGATCGGGATGGGCGACAACATCTGGCTCGGCGACCGGGACGGCGTCCGCACCCCCATGCAGTGGACGCCCGACCGCAACGCCGGCTTCTCCACCTGCGATCCCGGCCGGCTCTACCTGCCGGTCAACATGGACTCGATCTACGGCTTCCAGGTCACGAACGTGGAGTCGCAGACCCGCAACTCATCCTCGCTGCTGCACTGGACGCGGCGGATGATCCAGGTCCGCAAGGCCAACCCCGCCTTCGGTCTCGGCTCCTTCATCGACCTGGGGGGTAGCAACCCGAGCGTGCTGTCGTACGTGCGGGAGTTCGGAGACGACATAGTGCTGTGCGTGAACAACCTGTCACAGGTTCGCCCAACCGGTCGAGCTCGACCTGCGCCCGTGGCACGGCCGCGAGCCGCTCGAACTGACCGGCGGTGTGCGGTTCCCGCCGATCGGCGAGCTGCCCTACCTGCTGACGCTGGCCGGCCACGGCTTCTACTGGTTCCGCCTGCCCGCGCCGGCGGACGAGGGACAGTGATGGCCGACGTTGTCGCCCCGACCGAGCTGTCCGACCTGCTCGCGCTCTGGCTGCCGGCCCAGCGCTGGTTCGCCGGCAAGGGCAGGGACTTCGTCGTGGAGGCGGTCAGCGCGCTCGGCATCCTCACCGTGCGGCCGTGGCGCAGCGACCTGTGGCTGGTCCGGGTGCGCTACGACGACGGCGGCACCGAGACCTACCAGGTCCCGCTGGTACGCCGGCCGGAGCCGGCCGACCAGGTCTCGCACGTGCTGGTCGGCGAGACGCCCGACCCGGACTACGGGGGCCGGTCCTGGTGGTACGACGGGCTGCACGACAAGGAGGTCACCGGCGCCTGGCTGGCCGGGATCGCCGAGGGTCGCAAGGACGGCCTGCTCAGCTTCGTGCCCGGGCCGCACCCGGAGGACCTGCCGCTGGAGGCGACCAGCCTGGTCATCACCGGCGAGCAGTCGAACACGTCGCTGATCTTCGACGACGCGGCGATCCTCAAGGTGTTCCGCCGGGTCTACCCCGGCCGCAACCCGGACATCGAGGTGCACCGGGCGCTGTCCGAGCTGGACGGCGGGGCCCGGCACGTGGCCAGGCTGCTCGGGCACGTCGAGGCCCGCTGGGCCGGCCCGGACGGCGGCCTGGCCGAGGCCGACCTGGCCATGCTGCAGGAATACTTCCGGACCGCGACCGACGGCTGGGAGCTGGCCAAGATCAGCGTCCGCGACCTGTACGCCGAGGCCGACCTGCACGCCTCCGAGGTCGGCGGCGACTTCGCCGGCGAGGCGTACCGGCTCGGCCAGGCCACCGCCGAGGTGCACGCCGACCTGGCCCGGGCGCTCCCGACCGGCGTGCTCGACGCCGACGGGCTGGCGGAGATGGCCGCGCAGATGCGGCAGCGGCTGGACGCCGCGCTGGCGATCGTGCCGGCGCTGGAGGACTACGCCGCCGGGCTGCGGGAGGCGTTCGGCGCGGTCGGCGCGCACGAGCCCGGCGTGCCGGTGCAGCGCGTGCACGGCGACTACCACCTCGGCCAGGTGCTGCGCACCTCGCACCGCTGGGTGGTGCTCGACTTCGAGGGCGAGCCGGCCAAGCCGCTGTCCGAACGGACCGGGCTCGATTCGCCGGTGCGTGACCTGGCCGGGATGCTGCGGTCGTTCGACTACGCCGCCCGCCACCTGCTCGCCGACCACCCGTTCGAGCCGCACCTTGCCTACCGCGCGGACGAGTGGGCGACCCGCAACCGGGACGCGTTCCTCGACGGCTACACCGAGGCCGGCGGCCCCGACCCGCGCGAGGAGCCCGTGCTGCTGCGCGCGTACGAGGCGGACAAGGCCGTGTACGAAGCGGTATACGAGGCACGTAACCGTCCGTCCTGGTTGCCGATCCCCCTGGCCTCGCTGGCCCGACTCACCGAAGGAGCACGGTCGTGACGTCCACGCAGCTTGCCGCGGACCCCGCCGGCCTGTCCCGGGAGGAGCTCGACCGGGTCGTCGGCGGAGTGCACCACGATCCGCACTCGGTGCTCGGCCTGCATCCGGTCCGCACCGAGCTGGCGCCGCCGGCACCGGTGTCGACGGCCGCACCGGGGCAGAACGTGATCGACCAGGTGGACGCGGTCGCCCAGCCGCTGACGCCGGCCACCGACGGCGGCGCGCTGGAGGCCGGCGCCGACCCGGTCAAGGCCGACGCCGGCCGGCTGGTCGTGCGCGCGCTGCGGCCGGACGCGAGCCGGGTCGCCGCGGTCTTCGGTGACCGCCGCCACGACCTGAGCCTGGTGCACCCCGGCGGCGTGTTCGCCGGCCTCGTGCCCGGGCCGGCGTCCGACTACCAGCTCGAGGTGACCTACCCGGTCGAGGGCGGCGCCGAGGAGACCCACCTGGTCGACGACCCGTACCGGTGGCTGCCGACGCTCGGCGAGATCGACCTGCACCTGATCAGCGAGGGCCGGCACGAGCGGCTGTGGGAGGCGCTCGGCGCGCACGTGCGCACCTACGAGACACCGCACGGGCCGGTGTCCGGCACCTCGTTCGCGGTCTGGGCACCCAACGCCCGGGGCGTGCGGGTCACCGGCGACTTCGACTACTGGCAGCGGCGGGCCTACCCGCTGCGCTCGCTCGGCCGCAGCGGCGTCTGGGAGATCTTCGTGCCGGGCGTGGTCCCGGGCGCGAAATACAAGTTCTCCATCCTCGGCACGGACGGCCAGTGGCGGGACAAGGCCGACCCGATGGCCTTCGGCACCGAGCGCACCCCGGCGACCGCGTCGGTGGTGCACACGACCCGGTTCGCCTGGAACGACGACGAGTGGCTGGCGAAGCGCACGGCGACCCGCTGGCACGCGGCGCCGATGAGCATCTACGAGGTGCACCTCGGCTCCTGGCGGAAGGGCCTCGGCTACCGGGAGGCGGCCGACCAGCTCGCCGACTACCTGACCGAGACCGGGTTCACCCACGTCGAGCTGCTCCCGGTGGCCGAGCACCCGTACGACGGGTCCTGGGGCTACCAGGTCACCTCCTACTTCGCCCCGACCGCGCGGTTCGGCGACCCGGACGACTTCCGCTACTTCGTCGACCGGCTGCACCGGGCCGGCATCGGCGTGATCGTCGACTGGGTGCCGGGGCACTTCCCGAAGGACGCCTGGGCGCTGGCCCGGTTCGACGGCACCCCGCTCTACGAGCATCCCGACCCGCGCCGCGGCGAGCAGCCGGACTGGGGCACGTACGTGTTCGACTTCGGCCGGCGCGAGGTGCGCAACTTCCTCGTCGCGAACGCGCTGTTCTGGCTGGAGGAATACCACGTCGACGGGCTGCGGGTGGACGCGGTCGCCTC
This sequence comes from uncultured Actinomycetota bacterium, assembly GCA_963728945.1. Taxonomy (GTDB): domain Bacteria; phylum Actinomycetota; class Actinomycetes; order Mycobacteriales; family CADCTP01; genus CADCTP01. Next base: position 1,766,710 of record CAVSMA010000002.1, read on the forward strand.
GATGCTCTACCTCGACTACTCCCGGGCCGAGGGCCAGTGGCTGCCCAACCAGTACGGCGGGCGGGAGAACCTGGACGCGGTCGCGTTCCTGCAGGAGATGAACGCCACCGTCTACCGGCGCGTGCCGGGCGCGGTGACGATCGCCGAGGAGTCGACGGCCTGGCCGGGCGTGACCCGGCCGACCCACCTGGGCGGACTCGGCTTCGGGTTCAAGTGGAACATGGGGTGGATGCACGACACCCTGGACTACGTCTCCCGGGACCCGGTGTACCGGCAGTATCACCACCACCAGATGACGTTCTCGCTCATGTACGCCTTCAGCGAGAACTACATCCTCCCGCTCTCCCACGACGAGGTCGTGCACGGCAAGGGCTCGCTGCTCGGCAAGATGCCGGGCGACCACTGGCAGCAGGCCGCCACCCTGCGCGCGCTGCTCGCCTACATGTGGGCGCACCCGGGCAAGCAGATGCTGTTCATGGGCGGCGAGTTCGGCCAGGGCGCCGAGTGGGCCGACGCCCGGTCGCTGGACTGGTGGCTGCTGGAGGACCCCCTGCACAGCGGGCTGCAGCGGCTGACCGGCGACCTCAACCGGGTCTACCGGGCCACCCCGGCGCTCTACACCCAGGACACCTCGCCGTCCGGGTTCTCCTGGATCGACGCCAACGACGCGGCGAACAACACGTTCTCGTTCCTGCGCTGGGGCGCCGACGACTCGGTGCTCGCCTGCGTGGCCAACTTCGCCGGCGGGCCGCACGAGGGCTACCGGCTCGGCCTGCCGCGGGTCGGGCGCTGGCAGGAGATCATCAACACCGACTCGGAGTCGTACGGGGGGTCCGGGGTGGGCAACCTCGGCTCGGTGCAGGCCCGGCCGCAGCCCTGGCACGGCCAGCCCGCCTCGGTGACCCTGCGGGTGCCTCCGCTCGGCGCGCTGTGGCTGCGCTACACCGGCGACCGCACCGAGGCTTGACGCCCGTCACACCGCACGGCTGGCAGGGTGACGGGTAGCCGGCGGGGCCGCGCGGCCGGGCAGGATGGCACCCGGCGGTGCGGCGACGAGGGGTGGACGACAGTGACGTCGAGGTGGCGGCGGCTCGCGACGGCGACAGCGGTGCTCGCCGTGCTGGCCACCGGCTGCGTGCAGCAGATCCCCGGCCTCGGCTCGTACGGCGCCGCCCCGACCAGGGCGCCGGACGCCAGGATCGAGATCCGCAACACCGACCACGGCCCCATCGACACGCTGGCCGGCAACGCGATCTTCGACATCCAGCAGTTCTGGACCAAGGAGATGGCCGACGACTTCCACCAGCCCTACCGGCCGGTCTCGGCGTTCTACTCGATCGACCCGGACGGCACGGTCGCCGCGCCGTGCACGGACGAGCCGGCGGACATCCGCGGCAACGCGTTCTACTGCCCGTCCCGGGACATCGTCGCCTGGGACCGCAAGGTCCTGCTGCCCCAGCTGCGGGAGCGCTTCGGCGACTTCCTGGTCGCGATGGTGCTCGCGCACGAGTGGGGGCACGCGATCCAGAAGCGCACCTCGCTGCCCAGCGACCACACGATCGTGGTGGAGACCCAGGCCGACTGCTACGCCGGGGCGTTCACCGCCTGGGCGCTGCACGGCAACGCGCCGCACTTCCAGATCACCCGGCCCGACCTCGACCGGGCGCTGTCCGGCTTCCTGCTGTTCAGCGACCCGGTGGGCGCCAACGCCTCGGACCGGCAGGCGCACGGCAGCGGGTTCGACCGCGTGTCCGCGTTCCAGGACGGCTACGAGCAGGGCGTGCCGTTCTGCGCGAAGTTCGACGACAACCGCACCTTCACCCAGATCGGCTTCCAGAGCCCGACCGACCAGGACCAGGGCGGCAACCTCCCGCTCCCGCAGACCCTCGACCAGGGACCGAAGGACGTCGACGCGTACTGGAAGTCCTCCTACCAGAAGCTGTACGGGCAGCCGTGGAAGCCGCTGGCCGGGGTGAAGCCGTTCACCGACGCCGACCGGCCGCAGTGCGACGGCCAGCCGGTGCTCGACGCGCAATACTGCGCGGCGGACGACACGATCTACTACGACACCGACGCGCTGGGCAAGGTCTACAAGCAGGTCAACGGCGACTTCGGGGCGATCTCGCTGGTCGGGATCGCGTACGGGCAGGCGGTCCGGGAGCGGCGCGGCGAGTCGACCTCGACCGACAGCGAGTCGTCGCTGCTGTCGGCGATCTGCGCGACCGGCGGGTACGCCCGGGACGCGTTCGGCCAGACGGACACGAACCGGCTGTCGCTGTCCCCCGGCGACCTCGACGAGGCGATCCGTGCGCTGCTCGAGGCGGCCGGCTCCAGCCAGTTCACCAACGTCCGCACCACGACCGGCTTCGACCGCGTCCAGGCCTTCCGCGACGGCTTCAACAACGCCAAGTCCTGCAAGTAACCCGCCCGGGGCGGCCCTGCCGGCCTGGGCTGCGCCGGCCTGGGCTGCGCCGGCTGGGCTCCGCCTCGTGGGGCTACGCCGGCTGTGGTCCTGCGGGCTTGGTCTGGGCCGGCTGGTCTTGCGTCGCGGGAGTGCGGGCGGCGGCGGGCTGCTGGGCGGGTTGTGCGGCCGCAGCCGGGACGGTGGCGGCGGTCTTCGCTCCGGAGACCTGGGGGCCGGGGACGTGGCCGGCGGACGTCTGGCCGGCGGACGTCTGGCCGGCGGACGTCTGGCCGGCCTCCCGGGCCTGGGAGGCCTGGGCTGCGCCGGTTTGGGCTGCGCCGGCCTGAGCGGGGACCTGAGCTGCACCGGCCTGAGCTGCACCGGCCTGAGCTGCACCGGCCTGAGCTGCACCGGCCTGAGCGGGACCTGAGCTGCGCCGGCCTGAGCTGCACCGGCCTGAGCTGCACCGGCCTGAGCTGCACCGGCCTGAGCTGCACCGGCCTGAGCTGCGCCGGCCTGAGCTGCCGGGCCTGAGCTGCACCGGCCTGAGCTGCACCGGCCTGAGCTGCGCCGGCCTGAGCGGGGACCTGAGCTGCGTTCCGGGGGGTGGCGGTCTGGGCGGCGGGGGCCTGGGTGGTGGCGGGGGCTGAGGGGATGGGCCGGGAGATGTCGCCGTCGACGTGGGGTTCGTCGACCCAGAGGGCGCGCAGTTGGGCCTGCATGAAGGTGAGCAGCCGGGACCGGTAGTCGCGGTCGAACTCCTGCAGGGACTCGATCTGCTGCTGCAGCCCTTCCCGCTTCGCGGCGAGGTTGCCGACCTCCTCGTCGTACCGCTGCCGGGCCAGGCGCTCGAGCCCGTCCGCCTTCGCCCGCGCCTCCTTGACGATCTCGGTCGCCTGGGCCCGGGCGTCGGTGACGATCTTCTCGCCGCTCTGCCGGGCGGTCTGCGCGTGCGCCTGGATCTCCTTGACCGACTGCTCCGCCTGCGCTCTGGCGTCGGTGAGCACCTTGTCGGCCTCCCGCCGCACGGCCTCGGCCTGGGTCTGCGCCTCCCCGACGATCCGCCCGGCCATCCCGCGCGCATCGGCCAGGATCTTGTCGGCCTGGCGGTGCGCGGTGGCGACGTGCTCCTCCGCCGTCCGCTGGGCGAGGGTCAGCATCTGCAGGGCCTGCTGGACGTCGCCGCCGGGCTGGGCGTCGAGCGGGCCCGGCGGTCCGGGTGGTGCGGCCTGCATGCCGGGCAGCGCGGTCACCCGGGCCTCGTCCGGCTCCGGCTCGCGGTGCTGCCCCTTGGTGCGGGCCTTCATCCAGCCATCGGTCAAGGGAGGACCTCCCTGAGGGCGGTGGGACGCCGAAAAGTACCAAGCCGCGTCCGATTGTTCGACGCCGGAGGCCCACCGTGACCGTCGCGCTACCGGAGGTGTCCCGCCGGGTCAGCAGCCGGCGCTCCCGGGGCCGGGAACCGGCCCGTGGCGATCGGTTCCCCACCCTCCGGTCGGCGACTAGTACAGCGCCTTGGTCAGTTCCTTGCGGGCGGCGGTGACCCGCGGGTCCTCGTTGCCGATCACGGTGAACAGCTCGACCAGCCGCAGCCGCACCTGCTCCCGCTGCGGACCGCTGCTGCCGCGGACCGCCGCCAGCAGCCGGGCGAACGCGTTCGAGACCTCGCCGCGGGCGAGCTGCACGTCGGCCGCCTCCAGCGCGAGGTCGACGTCGTCCGGTGCCGCGTCGGCCTTCGCCACCGCGTCCGGTGCGGCAGCGCCGACCCGGCGCAGCAGCTCGACCTCGCGGATCGCCGCCGCCGCGCGGGCGTGCCCCGGCTCGGCCGCGAGGATCGCCGCGTACTGACCGATCGCGTCGTCGTAGTCGCCCCGCTCGGTGGCCTCCTCGGCCGCGATCACCCGCGGGTCCTCCGGCTCGACCGGCTCCGGGATCGAGCCGTCCTCCGCCGGCGCCGCCGCGCCGGTCACCTCGACGACCTGGTCGAGGAACGTCCGCACCTGGTCCTCCGGCAACGCCCCGGCGAACTCGCCGAGCAGCTGGCCCTGGAAGACCGCCTTCACCGCCGGGATCCCCTGCACCCGCAGCGCCTGCGCGATCGCGGGGTTGGCGTCGACGTCGATCTTGGCCAGCACCCAGGCCCCGTGCGCCTCGGCCGCGAGCTTCTCCAGCACCGGGGAGAGCTGCTTGCACGGCCCGCACCACTCGGCCCACAGGTCGAGGATCACCGGCGTCCGGAACGACCGGTCGAGCACCTCGGCCTGGAAGGTCGCCTCGGTGACGTCGACGACGGTGACCGGCTCGGCCGGGCCGTCGCCGTCGGCCGCCGCCCGGGCCTGCGCGTCGGCCCGCTCCCGGGCCTCGTTGCGGGCCTGCAGGACGGACAGGTCGACGGCACCGGCCAGCGCGGCGGACAGGGCGGGAGACGGCGCCGGGGCGGCACCACGCGAAGGACGACCAGGTTGCATGCAACCAGCGTAGTCGCGCGGCGGGCCGCCGGCCGCCCGTGCACGGCGATCCCCACGTTTTGGGGATCTACCCCCTAGAACCGGGCGGGCTCGGTGTAGGCGCCCCACTCGTCCCGCAGCGCCCCGCAGATCTCGCCCAGCGTGGCCTCCACCCTGGCCGCCGCGAGCATCGGCGGGACCAGGTTGGCCTCGCCCCGGGCGGCGTCCACCAGCGCCGCCAGCGCGGCCCTGACCTCGCCCTCGTCCCGGCGTGCCTTGCGCGCGGCCAGCACCCGCACCTGCTCCTTCTCCACCTCACCGGAGATCCGCAGGATCTCGAGCTCCGGCTCGTCGCTGGCCAGGTTGGTGTTGACGCCGACGACCTTCTTGTCGCCCTTCTCCAGCTTCTGCTGGTAGCGGAAGGCGGCCTCGGCGATCTCCCCGGTGAACCAGCCGTCCTCGATGCCGCGCAGGATCCCGGCGGTCATCGTCCCGTCGCCGCCCATCTCCCGGATCCGGGCGAAGATCGCTTCGGCCTGCCGTTCGAGCTCGTCGGTGAGCGCCTCGACATACCAGGAGCCACCGAGCGGGTCGGCCACGTTGACGACGCCGGTCTCCTCGGCGATGACCTGCTGGGTACGCAGCGCGATCCGGGCGGCCCGCTCCGAGGGCAGCGCGAGCACCTCGTCGAGCGCGTTGGTGTGCAGCGAGTTGGTGCCGCCGAGCACGGCCGAGAGCGCCTCGAGGGCGGTCCGGACGATGTTGTTGTCCGGCTGCTGCGCGGTCAGCGAGACCCCCGCCGTCTGGGTGTGGAACCGCAGCCACTGCGCCCGCTCGGTCTTCGCGCCGTAGACGTCGCGCATCCAGCGAGCCCAGATCCGCCGCGCCGCCCGGAACTTGGCGATCTCCTCGAAGAAGTCGATGTGCGCGTCGAAGAAGAACGACAGCCCCGGCGCGAACGTCTCGACGTCCAGCCCGCGGGACAGCCCGAGCTCGACGTAGCCGAACCCGTCGGCGAGGGTGAACGCGAGCTCCTGCGCGGCGGTCGAGCCGGCCTCCCGGATGTGGTAGCCCGACACCGACAGCGGCTTGTACGCCGGGATCTCGGCCGCGCAGAACTCCATCAGGTCGCCGATCAGCCGCAGGTGCGGCTCGGGCTCGAACAGCCACTCCTTCTGCGCGATGTACTCCTTGAAGATGTCGGTCTGCAGCGTGCCGTCGAGGCTGCCGATCGGGACGCCCTGCCGCTCGGCGGCCACCAGGTACATGCAGAAGATCGGTACGGCCGGGCCGCTGATCGTCATCGACGTGGTCACGTCGCCGAGCGGGATGCCGTCGAAGAGCACGTCCATGTCCGCGGCCGAGTCGATCGCGACGCCGCAGTGGCCGACCTCGCCGAGCGAGCGCGGGTCGTCGGAGTCGCGGCCCATCAGCGTCGGCATGTCGAAGGCGACCGACAGGCCGCCGCCGCCCTCCGCGAGGATCAGCTTGTAGCGCTCGTTGGTCTGCTGGGCGTTGCCGAAGCCGGCGAACTGCCGGATCGTCCACGGCCGGCCCCGGTAGCCGGCCGGGTAGAGCCCGCGGGTGAACGGGAACTCGCCCGGCCAGCCGATCCGCTCGAAGTCCGGCACGGGTCCGGCCGGGCCGTAGACCGGCTGCACCTCGACGCCGGAGAGCGTCGTGAAGTCGGCGTCCCGCTTCCGGGAGGCGTCGTACCGCTCCTGCCAGCGCCGGCGTCCGGCCTCGATGTCGTCCACGGAAAAATACTAGGACGTCCAACTAATCGCGGCCACCCGAACGAGACGGCGCGTTCTACTCGACCGTCTCGGCCGGCGGCTTCTCCTGGAAGTCGCCGGCCTCGGCGCGCACCTTCCGCAGCGCCGCGAACGCGCTCTCCCGGGTCCGCTCGTCGAGCGCGCCGAGGCCGAAGTCGATGGCCATGAGGTCGCGGGTGCCGGCCTCGGCCACCTCGCGGCCGTGCGGCGTGATCGAGGCCAGCGCACCGCGCCGGTCCCGCGGGTTTGCCAGCCGCTCGACCAGCCCGGCCGCGACCAGCCGGGTGATCGCGTTGGTGACGCTGGTCGGGTGCACCATCAGCCGGCTGCCGATGACCTTGAGCGGCAGCGCGCCGGTCCGGCTGAAGTGCAGCAGCACCAGCACCTCATACCGGGCGAACGTGAGCCCGTGCGGACGCAGCACCTCGTCGTACCGGCCCAGCAGGATCTGCTGGACCCGCATCACCGAGGTCGCGACCCGCATGGCGGACGCCGGCCCCCAGGTGTCGGCCCAGATCTCGCCGGCACGCTCGATCGGGTCGAACGGGAGATCCAGCGGCTTCGCCACGTGCCGACGGTAGCCGAACACTCGGGGGGCAAGCCCCCCGAGCACCCCCCATCAGGCCCAGACGCGAGCCCCCTCAGCCCCCATCAGCCCACGACACTCCGGGCCAGCGCCCCGGGCAACCCCGTCAGCCCGAGATGCTCGGGGGACGGACCCCGAGCACCGGCCGGTCATCCGGGTCGGCCTGGGTGCCCAGCGCTGGCCTCCCGCCACGCCGTTCGGGTGCGGCGGCCGGCGTGTTCGACGGCATCGACATCGACTGGGAGTGGCCGGGCTCCGACGGCAACACCGGCAACGTGATCCGGCCGCAGGACAAGCAGAACTTCACCCTGCTGATGGCCGAGTTCCGCCGCCAGCTCGACGCGTACGGCGCCAGCGTGGGCAGGCACTACTCGCTGTCGGCGTTCCTGCCGGCCGACCCGGCCAAGATCGCGGCCGGCTTCGAGGTGCCGCAGGTCTTCAGCTCGCTCGACTGGGCCACCGTGCAGGGCTACGACTTCCACGGCGCGTGGGAGACCGTCAAGCAGAAGGGCCTCGGCGGGGTGATGGTCTGGGAGCTCGACGGCGACGACGGCACCCTCACTACCGCGGTGGACACCGGCCTGAGGTAAGGGCACCGGACGGGGCCCGGGAGGCGTGGCAGCGGACCTCCCCGGGTCTCACCGCTGCCGTCCTCACAGGACGGTCAGTGGCTGCCCGCCGGACTCGGTGACCAGGACCGTGTGCTCCGCGTGCGCGGCCCGGGAGCCGTCCACGGTGACCACCGCCCAGCCGTCGCGCTTGTGCTTGTAGCGGCCGGCGCCGGTGACGAGCATCGGCTCCAGCGCGACCGTGTTGCCCGGCCGCAGCGTGAACCAGCCCGCCTCCTCGGTCGGCACGTTCGCGATGAACGGGCCCTCGTGCATCTGCCGGCCGATGCCGTGCCCGCCGTGGTCGAGCACATGCTGGTAGCCGTGCCGGCGGGCGACCGCGTCGATCGCCACGGCGACGTCGCGCAGGGTCGCGCCGGGCACGGCGGCGGCGATCCCGGCCGCGAGCGCCTCCTCCGTCGCCGCTCGCAACCGCTCGTCCCCCTCCGTCGGCGCTCCGATGTGGACGGTGACGGCGCCGTCGCCGTGCCAGCCGTCCACGATCGCGCCGCAGTCGATCGAGAGCAGGTCGCCGTCGGCGAGCCGGCGACCGCCGGGCCGGCCGTGCACGACGATCTCGTTCGGCGACAGGCACAGCACGCCGTCGTACGCGCGCGGGGCCCAGGTGGGGCGGTAGCCGAGGAACGACGGCGTGGCGCCGCCGTCGGCGATGCAGGTGCGGGCGAGCTCGTCCAGGTCACGCAGCCGCACGCCGGGGGCGGCGGCGGCGCGGACCGCGGCGAGCGTCGCGGCGACGACCCGGCCGGCGGCGCGCATGCTGTCGAGCTCGGTGGGCGTGCGGGTCGGCAGGGCGAGGTCCATGCGACCACGGTACAACTATCCCGGGATAGTTATCGGGGTGGAGTACGATCGGAGCGTGGTCCGGGAGGCGTTGACCGAGCTGGAGCGGGCGCGCGGGCTGGCGCTCGGCGCGGCGCTGCGGCGGGCCAGGGGCGAGCTGTCGGTGCGCGAGCTCGCGGCCCGGTCCGGGCTGGCGGAGGAGACGATCCGCAAGATCGAGCGCGGCGCGGTGCCGACGCCGGCGCTGTTCACCGTCGCCGCCATCACCGCCGTCCTCGACATCCCGCTCGACGACCTCGTCCGCGCCGCCACCGCGACGAGCGACACCGCGGTCGCCTGATCCCGCCCCGACGCCCTCCTCTCACGGCCGGCTACGTCTCTGCTCCGTCATGCGCAGCAGAGACGTAGCCGCCAGGCACACCCAACCCTGCGGCTGGCACCGGCGACCCGCACCCCCGGCGACGAGTACCGTCCCGCGGGCCCGGCCGGGGCCCTACGTGGTCAGGGTGTCGACGAGCTGGTCGGCGGCCGCGTACGGGTCGAGGGTACCGGTGACGACCTCGGCGGCGAGCGTGTCGAGCGCCTCGGACCCGTGCAGGTCACCGATGCGGGACCGCAGCGCGGCGACCGCGATCGCCTCCACCTCGGCCGCCGCCCGGACGAGCCGGCGCCGCGGCCCCTCGCCGGAGCGCTCCAGCCAGCGCGCGTGCTTGTCCAGCGCGGCCAGCAGCTCCTCCACGCCCCGCCCGCGGGACGCGACGGTGGAGACGATCGGCGGCCGCCACGCGCCCGGCTCCGAGTGCCGTCCGCCGAGCGCGAGCATCGCCTTGAGGTCCCGTACGGTCTGCTCGGCGCCGTCCCGGTCGGCCTTGTTCACCACCAGCACGTCGGCGACCTCGAGAATGCCCGCCTTGGCGGCCTGGATCCCGTCCCCCATCCCCGGCGCCAGCAGCACCAGCGTGGTGTCCGCGGTGGAGGCGACCTCCACCTCGGCCTGACCCACGCCCACGGTCTCGACCAGCACCACGTCGCAGCCGGCCGCGTCCAGCACCCGCACCGCCTGCGGCGTCGCCGCGGCCAGCCCGCCGAGGTGCCCGCGGGAGGCCATCGACCGGATGAACACCCCGGAGTCGGTCGCGTGGTCCTGCATCCGCACCCGGTCGCCCAGCAGCGCCCCGCCGGAGAACGGCGAGGACGGGTCGACCGCGAGCACCCCGACCCGGTGCCCCTGCCCGCGCAGCGCCCGGACCAGCATCGAGGTCGATGTCGACTTGCCGACCCCGGGCGACCCGGTCAGCCCGATCACCCTGGCCCGGCCGGTGTGCGGCGCGAGCGCGGCCGCGACCTCGCGCAGCGCCGGGGAGGCGTCCTCGACCAGCGAGATCAGCCGGGCGACCGAGCGCGGGTCGCCCTCCCGGGCCCGCGCCACCAGCGTGCCGACGTCAGCGGCACGCCGGGTCGAGGTCACCCGCGAAAGGTAACTCAGACCTTCAACAGCAGCGCGTCGCCCTGGCCGCCGCCGCCGCACAGCGCCGCCGCGCCGAGGCCGCCGCCGCGCCGGCGCAGCTCGAACGCGAGGTGCAGCGCCAGCCGGGCGCCGCTCATCCCGATCGGGTGGCCGAGCGCGATCGCGCCGCCGTTGACGTTGACGATCTCCGGCCCGATGCCGAGGTCGCGCATCGACTGGACGCCGACCGCCGCGAACGCCTCGTTGATCTCGACCAGGTCGAGCGCGGAGACGTCGAGACCGGCCTTGCCGAGCGCCGTGCGGATCGCGTTCGACGGCTGCGAGTGCAGCGAGTTGTCCGGACCGGCGACCGTGCCGTAGGCGCCGATCTCGGCCAGCACCGTGGCCCCGTGCCGCTCGGCCGCGGCCCGCGACATCACCACCACCGCGCAGGCGCCGTCGGAGATCGGCGACGAGCTGCCGGCGGTGATCGTCCCGTCCGCGCCGAACGCCGGCTTCAACTTGGCCAGCACCTCGACCGTGGTGTCCGCGCGGATCCCCTCGTCCTCGCGGATCTCGACCGGGTCGCCGCGCCGCTGCGGGACCTGCACCGGCACGATCTCCTCGTCGAACAGCCCGTTCTTCTGCGCGGCCGCGGCCCGCTGGTGCGACCGGGCGGCGAACTCGTCCTGCTCGGTGCGGGTGATCCCGAGCCGCTCGCTGTACCGGTCGGTGGACTCGCCCATCGGGATGTGGTCGAAGGCGTCGACCAGCCCGTCGTAGGCCATCGAGTCGAGCATCTCCACCGCGCCGTACTTGTGGCCCTTGCGCAGGCCGGGCAGCACGTGTGGCGCGTTGGTCATCGACTCCATGCCGCCGGCCACCACGACCTCGAACTCGCCGGCCCCGATGAGCTGGTCGGCCAGCGCGATCGCGTCCAGTCCGGACAGGCAGACCTTGTTGACCAGCAGCGAGGGGACGCTCATCGGGATGCCGGCCTTGACCGCGGCCTGCCGCGCCGGCAGCTGCCCGGCGCCGGCCTGCAGCACCTGCCCGAGCACGACGTAGTCGACCTGGTCGCCGGTGATGCCGGCCCGCTCCAGCGCGGCCCTGACCGCGACCGCGCCGAGGTCGGTGCCGGAGAAGTCGCGCAGGCCGCCCAGCAGCTTGCCCATCGGCGTCCGCGCGCCGCCCACGATGACAGAACCCGGCACAGCAGGCCTCCTCACATCGGCGAGAGTCCTTTCCTGCACGGTACCGCCGGCCCGAAGACGTGGGTTACGGTCACGAATGTGTTCCTGCGCATAGACCACGTCGGGGTCGCGGTGCCCGACCTGGACGAGGCGATCGCCTGGTACGGCGAGACGTTCGGTCTGGCCAGCGTGCACGAGGAGGTCAACGAGGACCAGGGCGTCCGGGAAGCGATGCTCGCCGTCGGCGACGGCACGACGCGGATCCAGCTGCTGGCGCCGCTGCGGCCGGACTCGGCGATCGCGACGTTCCTCGACCGGCACGGCCCGGGCCTCCAGCAGGTCGCGTACACCGTCGAGGACGTCGAGGCCGTCGCGGAGACCCTGCGCGATCGCGGCCTCAGGGTGCTGTACGAACAGGCGCGCCGGGGCACCGCCGGCTCGCTGGTGAACTTCGTGCACCCCAAGGACGCCGGCGGCGTGCTGGTCGAGCTGGTCCAGCCGGCATCGGGGCCAGCTCCGTCACCGCACTGACCCGACGGCATCACCGCACCAGGATCTGCACCGCAACCGACAGGCTCCGCGGAAGTGGTTGATGGAACGATGGGACGTATGGACCGCCGCGAACAGCAGACCGAGCTCCTGCCCCTGCTGGAGGGGGCGACCACCTTCGACGTCGTGCTGCGCGGCTACGACCGCCACCAGGTGCACGAGCACGTGGAGCGGCTGGAGGCCGACCTGCGCATCGCGGTGGCCGAACGGGACACCGTCGCGGCCAGGCTGACCGAGCTGGCCGGGCAGCTGGCGGCGGCCCACAACGAGATCGACGCGCTGCACGCCCGGCTCGGCCAGGTCACCACCACCGAACCGTCGCTCGAGGACGTGAGCGACCGGATCCGGAGCATGCTCGCGCTCGCCAAGGAAGAGGCAACGGAGATCCGCCGCAAGGCCGAGCAGGAGGCCGTCGACCTGCAGCACCGGTTCGAGCTGCTCAACTCCGAGCTGCAGGACAAGCTCAGCTCGGCCGACCGCAGCACCGCGGAGAAGCTCGCCGCCGCCGAGGGGCAGGCGGGGTCGCTGCTCGGCGAGGCGCAGCAGCGCGCGGCCGCGCTGGTCAGCGACGCCGAGGCCAGGGCAGCGGCGCTGGTCGCGGAGGCCGAGTCCCGGGCGGCCGAGACGATCGCCGCCGCCGAGGCGAAGTCGGCCTCGGTGAACCAGGAGGTCGCCCGGCTGACCGCGCAGGCCGACGAGCAGCGGCGGCTGGCGGACGAGGCGGCCGAGGCGAAGCGCACCCAGGCCAGCGAGGACTTCGAGATCACCCTGCGCAACCGGCGCAGCAAGGAGCTGGCGGCGGACGAGCAGCGCCGGGCCGACCTGGTCCGGGAGATCGACGAGCGGCGGGCGACGGCGGCGGCCGAGGCGAGCGAGCTCGTCGAGGCGGCCCGGGCGGAGGCGGACCGGCTCGTCGCGGAGGCGAAGCGGCGGGCCCAGGAGCTGGCCGACGTGCGGACCACCGTGCTCGGGCAGCTGTCCGCGGTGCGCGGCATCCTCGACCAGGTGCCGGCCGCCGCCGCGGCGTCGCTGGAGGAGTGGCCGGGTCGCGACTGACTCCGCCGGTCGGAGGGTTTGAACCGGCCGGCACAGCGCACATACAAGGCGCCTGTCGGGCTGTTCGGGCTGGCCGTACGCTGCCCGCGAGTGGGTGAGCGGCGGGAGGTGCGCGGCGGTGGGCGAGCAACGACCCAGCAGGACCAGGGTCGACGGCACTGCCGACCCCGGCCCCGATCCGGCCGGTGAGCCGGCTGGCGACCGGGAGCAGGCGGGCGAGCGCGGGCGTCCCGGCGACGCCGCGCCGCGCGCCGCCGGAGCGCCGGCCGCCGGCGCCGGCTCGGCCGGAGAAGCCGCGGGTGGGGCGGACGGGGCCAGCGGCCACGGCGGCGCGGGCGGCCGCGAGGTCGAGGCGCGGCACGAGGTCGCGGCGGCGCGGGAGCGGGCGGCGCAGGCGCAGGAGCGGGCCGAGCGGGCCGCGGCGGAGGCCGCGGAGGCAACGGCGGCGGCCGAGGCGGCCGAGGCGGCGCTCGCCGCGGACTCCGGCCCGCCCGGCGAGGGGCTGGCCGACGTCCCGGGCGACGACCCGGTCGTCAACCCGGACGTCCGCGCCGAGGAGGCCGGGGTCGACGAGGAATACCCGCTCGGCCGCCCCGGCCGGCCGATGAACCGGCGGTCCCCGTTCCGGATCGGGTTCGCCGGCGCGGTCGGCGCCGGCTTCGCCTACCTGCTCTACCAGGCCCTGGTCAGCGCCCGCGGGGTGCTGGTGCTCGTCATCGTCGCCGCCTTCCTGGCGATCGGCCTCAACCCGATCGTGTCCCGGCTGGAGCGCGCCGGCATGCGGCGCGGCGCCGCCGTCGCGATCGTGTTCGCCGGCCTGCTCGGCTTCTTCGCCCTGTTCGGCTACGCCGTGCTGCCGCCGGTGATCAACCAGGTCGCGAACTTCGTCGACGCGGTGCCGAGCTACGTCAAGGACCTGCAGAACAACGCCACCATCCGGGACCTCGACCAGCGCTTCGGCCTCATCGACAAGTTGGACCAGTACGTGACGACCGGCGAGTTCGGCACCCGCATCGCCGGCAACGTCCTCTCGGTGACGCAGCAGGTTGCCGGCTTCGTGCTCAAGGCCCTGACCGTCCTGATCCTGACGCTCTACTTCCTCTCGTCGTTCAACTCGATCAAGCGCACCGCGTACCGGCTGGTGCCGCGCACCCGCCGGGCCCGGTTCAGCCTGATCAGCGACGAGGTGCTCAGCCGGGTCGGCGGGTACGTCGCCGGCGCGGTCGTGGTCGCCCTCATCGCCGGCGTCGCGTCGCTGATCTGGGTCAGCTCGCTCGGCATCCCGTACCCGCTGGCGCTCGCGCTGATCGTCACCCTCACCGACGTCATCCCGCTCATCGGGGCGACGATCGGCGCGGTGGTCGTGACCACGGTGGCGTTCTTCGTCTCGGTGCCGGTCGGCATCTTCACCGGCCTGTTCTTCCTCGTCTACCAGCAGATCGAGAACTACTTGATCTACCCCCGGGTGATGAGCCGATCGGTGGACGTGAACCCGGCAGCCGCCATCGTGGGCGCGCTGATCGGCGGTACTCTTCTCGGGTTCGTGGGGGCGCTTCTGGCGGTGCCGGCGACGGCGGCGATACAGCTGATCCTGCGCGAGGTCCTGGTCCCACGGCAGGATGCACAGTGACGACCGTTTGCAGGCAGGATGGATTGGGATGTCCGAACGCACGGACCTTGGCTACCTGAACGACCTCGGCGTCGACCACGGCTTCGACGTGGCGTTGCGCGGCTACGACCGCCGGCAGGTCGACGACTACCTGGCCGGCCTGGAGAGCCAGCTGGCCACGCTCCGGCACGAGCGCGAGTCGGCCGGCGACCGGGTCGGGATGCTCGAGCAGCGGCTGGAGGAGCTGCAGATCGAGCTGCAGACCGCCCAGCGCCGGGTCGAGGAGTTCGAGCCGTCGTACGCGGGCCTCGGCGCCCGGGTGGAGAACATCCTGCGCCTCGCCGAGGAGGAGGCGATAAGCCTGCGGGCCGAGGCGAGCGCGCACGGCGACCGGGTCAGGGCCAAGGCCGAGGACGACGCCAGGCGGATGCGCGCGGACGGCGAGCGGGAGGCGCGGGAGATCATCGCCGCCGCCGACCGCGAGGCGGGCCAGCGCCGGGCGGCCGCGCTGGCCGAGGCCGAGGCGATGCGGGCCGAGGCCGGCAAGGACGCCGCGGCGGTGCGGGCCGAGGCGGCCAGCGAGCTCGAGGAGGCGCGGGCCAAGGCGGCGCATGCGGCGAAGGACTTCGAGACCACGCTGTCCCGCCGCCGCGACCAGGCCGAGCAGGAGCTGTCCGCCCGGCTGGCCGAGGTGGAGCGGCGGCTGGCCGAGACCAACGAGGCGGCCGAGCAGGTCAAGCGGGACGCCGACGCGCACCGGGCGGACAGCGAGCGGCGGGCCAGCCAGATCCTCGAGGCGGCCAAGCGCGAGGCCGAGACACTGGTCAGCGAGGCGACCGGGAACGCGACCCGGCAGCGGTCCGAGGTCGAGCGCGAGCTGGCCACGCTGGTCCGCCGCCGGGACAGCGTGCAGGCGCAGCTGCAGAACGTCCGGGAGATGCTGGCGACGATGACCGGCGGTCCGGTCGGCAGTGCCGGGGAGGGCGAGGAGTCGCCGGCCGAGGAGCAGCAGCCGCCGAAGCCGGAGTGACCAGCAGCGGGACTCAGCCGGACAGCGTGCCCCGCGGGACGATCCCGTCCAGCTCGGCCAGGTCGTCCTCGTCCGGCTCCCACTCCCCCGCGGTCGCGTTCGCCCGCAGCTGGTCGGCGGAGGTGGCGCCGGCGATCACCGAGGCGACGGCCGGCTGGGCGGCGAGACCGCCGATCGCGACGTCGAGCATCGACAGCCCGCGGCGGTCCGCGTACGCCCGGAGGCCGTCGAGGACGTCCCAGGGCGCGCAGTCGTAGACGTCCCGGCGCCGGGCCGCGAGCCTGGTCCCGGGCATCGGCTCCTGGTCGCGGGTGTACTTGCCGGTGAGCAGGCCGTTGGCGAGCGGGTAGAACGGCAGCACGCCCACCCCGTACGCCTCGCAGGCGGGCACCAGCTCGGTCTCGGCCCGGCGGTCGAGCAGGCTGTATTCGTTCTGCGCGCTGACGAACCGCACCGACCCGGCGGTGCTCGCCAGGTGGTCGGCCTGGCCGACCTGCCAGCCGGCGAGGTTGGACGAGCCGACGTAGCGCACCAGGCCGGCGGTGACCAGCTCGTCCAGCGCGGCGAGGGTCTCCTCGATCGGGGTGACGCCGTCCGGCTTGTGATACTGCAGCAGGTCGAGGTGGTCGGTCCGCAGCCGGCGCAGCGACGCCTCCACCGCGATCCGCACGTACCGCCGGGAGCCGCGGGCGCCCCAGTCCGGCCCGTTGGCGCCCTTCATGCTGCCGCCGAACTTGGTGGCCAGCACGAACCGCTCCCGATCGGCGCCGAGCACCTCGCCGAGGATCTCCTCCGACTCGCCAGGATGCGTGCCGTAGACGTCGGCCGTGTCCAGCAGGGTCACCCCGGCGTCGAGGGCGGCGTCGAGGGTCTTGCGGGTGACGGCCGCGTCCATCGACCGGCCGACGTTGTTCAGCCCGAGACCGACGACGGAGACGACGAGCCCGGACCGGCCGAGCGGGCGGTAGCGCACGAGGTCACCCTATGCCGACACTCGGGGGCAGGCCCCGAGCACCCCCGGAGAGCGCCGGGGGCACGCCGCCGAGCACCCCCGGGCAGCCTCGACGGGCGAGGCGCCGAGCACCCCCGGGCAGGCGGCCTCGGCGGCACGCCGAGTGCTCAGACCGCGGTCTGGCCCCCGTCCACCACCAGCGTCTGGCCGGTCATGAACGACGACGCGTCGCTGGCCAGGAACACCGCCGGCCCGGCCATCTCCTCGGCCCTGGCCCACCGGCCCATCGGGATCGTCGCGGTGAGGCCGGCGTAGACCTCCTCGTTTTCCCAGAGCGTGCGGTTGAGGTCGGTGGCCGTCCAGCCCGGGCACAGCGCGTTCACCCGCACGCCCGTGCTGGCCCACTCGACCGCGAGCGTGCGGGTCAGCGAGATCAGCGCCGCCTTGGACGCGCCGTACTGCGCCATGGCCGGGGTGGCCGACAACCCGGCGACGCTGGCCACGTTGATCACCGAGCCGGTCCGCCGCTCCAGCAGGTGCGGCGCGGCGGCCTGCAGCACGTGCACGGCCGAGTCGACGTTGAGCCGCATCACCTTCGTCCAGCCGGCGAAGCGCAGCTGCGGGAACGGCACCATCACGCCGTTGCCGCCGACGTTGTTGACGATCACGTCGAGCTGGCCGAGCCCCTCGATCGCGCCGGCGACCACCTCCTGCGCGGCCTGCTCGTCGGTGACGTCCCCGGGCAGCACGACCGCCGCCCCGACCTCGTCGGCCGTCTTCCGCAGCTGTTCGGCGCCGCGGCTGTTGACCGCGACCTTCGCCCCGGCACGGACGAACGCGGCAGCGATCGCGGCGCCGATGCCGCGGGAGGCGCCGGTGACCAGCGCGGTCTTCCAGGTGAGATCGAACACGGGCCGACCCTACCGAGGCGGGCCGCCGCGGCGTCAGTGGCGCGGGGCCGAGCGGGACCGCCGCACCTTCGCCCCGCGCCGGTCGCGGGCGCGCCAGCAGGCGGTGTGCCAGTGCCGGCGCTCGCCGGCCTCAGGGTCGGCCGCCGGCCAGGCGACGACGTGCGGCGTCACCGGCCGGATCACCTGGTCGCAGCCCGGGCACCGGTACGGCTTGGTGCTCGTGCTGCCGGTGATCCGGCGGACCTGGTAGTCCTCCCCCCGCCACTCCTCGACCGTGTCCACCGCTGGCCAGGCTACGCCGTGGCGGCCGCCGTACCCTCCGCCGAACCGTCCACTGTGGAGCGTCCGGGCGGCAGCGAGATCGGCATCCGGCTGTGCCCGTGGTGGGCGCCGACGGCGGCGGCGTGGTAGTCCTCCAGCCGCGCCGCGAACTCGGCGTCCCGGTACGCACTGCCGTCCACGGTCTCGCCCTCGCGGCCCTCGATGACCGCCTCGACGTCGTCGCCGGTGAGCGTGCGGTGGATCTCCAGCGCGTGCGCCAGCGCCAGCACCTGGGCCCGGTTCTCGGTCAGCAGCGCCTCGACCCGGACCAGCAGGTCGCCGAGCTTGTCCTCGATCCGGTCGGCCAGCGCCCGGCGCAGCATCGCCTCCGGCTTCTCGCCCTCCCGCCGCCCGGCGCCGCCGGGGCTGCCGACCTGCAGCCGCTGCGCGGTCGAGTACGACGAGACGGTGGACCCCATCCCCCAGAACCCCTCCATGAACGAGGCCACCTGGGTCGCCGACTCCAGGTCCCCGGACACGCCGGACGACGAGTCGCCGTCGAAGAACATCCGCTCCCCGGCGAGCGAGGCGAGCGAGACGAGGATGTCCGACTCGAACTCCGACCGCCAGCGGGTGAACTGGTCCTCCGGCGGGATGCTGGCCACCATGCCCAGGTAGTCGCTGCCCTTCTCGATGGTGGCCAGGTCGATCTCCATGTGCTGCCTGGTCCGGTACGCGACGATCGCGTGGCAGGCCTCGTGCACGGCGACCGCGTGCCGCTCCCGCTCGATGTACTCGACGTCCTCCGGCGGCCCGAGCTCCTTGAGCTGCTTGGCCTTGACCACGTCCGGCCAGGTGATCGTGTCCCGGCCGTCCCGGATCGCGGTGATCAGCGCCTCGTTCACCAGGTCCTTGATCGTGGCGCCGGTCGCGTACGGGGTGATCGTGGCCAGCTTGTCCAGCTGCTCCGGGGTGATCTCGTGCGGAACCTTGTCGAAGTAGCCCTCGTAGGTGCGGATCCGGCCTGCCTTGCTCGGGTAGCCGACCTTGTAGATCCGGTCGATGCGGCCCGGCCGGAGCAGCGCCTCGTCCAGCGCCTCCGGCATGTTGGTCGCCATCATCACGAGGATCCGGTACTTCGGCGGCGGCTTCGGCCGCATCCCGAGCGCCCGCCGGCCCCAGCGGTTGACCAGGCCGCGCGGCTTCTTCAACCCGGACAGCTCGGTGAGCAGGGCCTGCAGCGTGCCCATCCCGCCGCCGCCACCACCGCCGTTCATCCCGGCGCCGGCGATGAACGCGTCGGCGTACCCGTCCTGCATCGCGCTCCTGGCGAGCATCCAGCGGGTGTCCTCGGCCAGGTACGCGGCGCCGTGGCAGGAGGTGTTGAACGGGGTCATCCCGCGACCGGTCGGGCCGCCCGGGCCGACCTGCGCGAGCGAGCCCCGGTTGCCCAGCGAGTCGGCCTCGTCGAAGAACACGATGACCCCGCCGTACCGGAGCGCGAGCCTGCGCAGCTTCCGGAACAGCGACTTGACCTTGAGGATGCCGACGCCGAAGAACATGTTGATGAACGCGCCGGGGTCGACGAACACGTACGGTTTGCCGGTCTCGCCGGCGACCGCCTCGGCCATCAGCGTCTTGCCGGTGCCGGGCGGGCCCCAGAGCAGGATGCCGCCGGGCACGTAGCCGCCCTTGGCCTCGATCTCGTCGGGCTTCTCCAGGTACATGATGTTCTCCCGGATCCGCTCGACCACGTGGTCCTGGCCCCACACGTCGGCGAACCGGGTCTTGATGTCGTCCGGGTAGTAGGTGTCGACGCCGCCGCGGGACAGCAGCCAGAACAGGCCGATGAACTGGAACGCGATGAAGAAGAACCCGAACGAGATCTGCAGGATCAGCGGCAGCGCCCGGTAGAACAGCGCCGGCGCCTGGAAGAGCGCCAGCACCGGCGACGTGTCCAGCGCCTTCGCGGCGACGACGGCGAACAGCGCGACCAGCAGGACGACCTTGATCATGCGGGCCAGCCGGAACCGGGTCCAGTCCGACATCCGGCGGCGGGCAGCGCGGTCGACACCGCCGAACACCGTCTGGGACCAGAACCGGTGGTAGCGCGGCGACCGCTCCTCGATGAGGTAGTGGACCTGGCGCAGCAGCTCGAGTCCGGCCAGCCAGATCAGCCACTGCGAGTCGTGCAGCTGGATCCGGACCGAGTCGACGAACGGCAGCAGCGGGTTGTCGGCCATCGCCGCCCAGACGAGGATCAGCCACGCGACGGCGAACAGCAGCAGCAGGCGGATCCGGTTCCACAACGGCATCGAGGGCCGGGTCGGCGGCGGCGGCGCGTGTGGCGGCTCGTCCGGGGCGGACAGACCCTCCGGCGGGTGGGCGACCGGTGCCGTCATGGTTTCTCCCGGATGGTGAACGAGGACACCACGTTCTCGATCTCGCCGTGGCGGTCCTTGTAGCAAGTGGTCGAGCAGCGGACGAGCAGCAGGTAGACCTTGCTGGCGTCGTCGTTGAGGTAGCCGGTCTGGTCCATCATCTGCGGCGGCCCGCCGCCAAGGCTGTAGCGGAACACGGTGTGCACGCCGCGGACGCCGTCACCGGGGGTGAGCACGTCGTCGGCCAGCAGGCCGAAGCCGGTCAGCTGCGGGTTCGGGTTGTTCTGCCGGGCGGTCGGCGACACCGGGAAGAAGAAGTCACGCAGCCCGTCCAGGGACAGCCCGCCGCGGGAGGCCTGCGGCACCTGCTGCACGCTGACCAGCACCGCCGGCTCGGGCGCCGACGACCCGAACAGGTGCAGCGCGGACGGCGTGTCAGCCGCGTCGTACCCCTCCAGCCAGAGCCCGCGCGAGCTCGCGTCCTCGGCCGGGTCGAGGCCGATCGCGTTGTCGAGGTCCTTCTGGTCGATCGAGTGCCAGCTGGCCGGGATCTTCACGTACATGTGGTCGGCGGAGTTCTTCACGTACGTGTAGCGAGGGGCACCGCAGCCGGCGAGAAGCGCCGCGGCGAGCAGGACCAGACCGGCGACCGCCGGACCCTCCCGGAACCGCAGCCACCTCATCAGTCCTCCACCTGACGGAGTCGTCAGGTTGAGTGTGCGTCACAAAGGGTCCTGATGGGCACCCTTTGGGTCCCCCAGACGTTAGGACTGCCCGCGCCGGCGCCTCGGCGCCCGCCCGTAGGCGGCTCGCAGCACGATCCCCAACACCCGCATCGACCAGGGCTTCCGGTCGAACCGGGTGACGTCGATCGGGGCCCGGAAGCGCGGCCGGCTGATCGCCTTGGCCCGGGCGAACTCGCGCAGCCCGTCGTCACCGTGGACCCGCCCGAAGCCGGACTCGCCCACCCCGCCGAACGGCAGCGCGCCGACCCCGGCGTAGGACAGCACGGAGTTGACGCTGGTCATCCCGGACCGGATCCGCCGGGCGATCGCCTCGCCGCCGGAGCGGGCGAACACCGCCGCGCCGAGGCCGTACGCGGACGCGTTCGCCTTCTCGACCGCCTCGTCCACGTCCGCGACCCTGGTCACGGTCAGCGTCGGGCCGAAAGTCTCCTCCCGGACCGCGGCCGCGTCCTCGGGCACGTCGACCAGCACGGTCGGGTACGCGTACGGCGGGCGCACCGAGTCGGCACCGCCGACCACCGCGCGGCCGCCACGGGCCAGCGCGTCGGTCACGTGCCGGCGGATCACCTCCAGCTGGGCCGGCATGGTGGCCGGGCCGTACGCGGCGCCGGGCCGCAGCGTCCGGGCCCGCTCGGCCAGCGCGGCGACGAACTCGTCGTAGACCTCGTCGACCGCGTAGACCCGCTCGATGCCGATGCAGGTCTGGCCCGCGTTGGCCATCCCGCCCCAGGCCGCCGCGTCCGCCGCGGCCCGCACGTCCGCGTCCGCGGCGACGATCATCGCGTCCTTGCCGCCGCACTCGAGCAGCACGGGCGTGAGCGTCTCCGCGCACGCCGCCATGATCTTCTTGGCGGTCGCGGTCGAGCCGGTGAACGCCAGCTTGTCCACACCGGACCGGCACAACGCCGCGCCGGTCGGCCCGGCGCCGGTGACCAGCGCGAGCACCGGCTGCTCCGGGACCACCGAGGCGAAGCTGTCGACCAGCCACCGGCCGACCGCCGGGGTGTATTCCGACGGCTTGAACACGACCGCGTTCCCGGCCGCCAGCGCGTACACGATCGAGCCGAGCGGGGTGAACACGGGGTAGTTCCACGGGCCGATCACGCCGACCACCCCGTACGGCTGGTATTCCAGGGTCGCGGCCAGGTTGGCGACCAGCAGGCCGGGCCTGACCCGGCGCGGGCCGAGCACCCGCTCGGCGTTGCGCGGCGCCCAGTGCAGGTGCTCGATCGCGGTCGCCAGCTCGATCACCGCGTCGTCGACCGGCTTGCCGCCCTCCCGGTGGATCAGCTCGGCGAGCTCGGTGGTCCGGGTGGCAAGCGGCGGCCCGCCAGGCGCGCGAGCCGCTCGGCGCGGCCGGAGAACCCGAGCCCGGCCCACCACTCCGCCGCCGGGCGGGCCCGCGCGACGGCGGCCCGCACGTCCGCGTCGGAGTGCACCGGGAAGGTGCCGACCGGCTGCCCGGTCGCCGGGTCGAGCGACTGGAACGTCTGGTTCTGCACCGTGGTCACGGGGCGGCTCCTGTCAACGCGGGCGTGGCGCCGGCGCGGCCGCGGATCAGGTCGGCGGCGCGCTCGGCGATCGCGATCGTGGGGGCGTTGGTGTTGCCGCGGGGCACCGTCGGCATCACCGCCGCGTCGGCGACCCGAAGGCCGGCGATGCCGTGCACGCGCAGCTCGGCGTCGACCACCGGGCCGATCGCGCAGGTGCCGACCGGGTGATACAGGGTCTCGGTACCGGCCCGGGCCGCCGCCACCGGGTCGGCCAGCGCGGCCACTCCGTACGGCGCCCGGATCAGCCCCGCCAGCGGGCCGGTCGCGGCGATCCGGTGGGCCAGCTCGATCCCGGCGGTCATGGCCGCCAGGTCGGCCCCGGCCGCGTCGGTGAAGTAGCCGGCCTCGATCCGGGGCCGCCAGCGCGGGTCGGCCGAACGGAGCGTGAGCCGGCCGCGGCTGCGCCGTCCACCAGCGGGGCGATCGTCACATCGGCCACGGCACCTACCGGCCGTGGTAGGCGACGATCACCGGCATCGCCAGCAGCTGCAGGTCGGGGGCCGGCCCCGGGACCGTGCGGACGAACCCGCCGACCTCGGCCACGTTGGAAGTCAGCGGGCCGCGGTGGCCGGCCAGCCAGCGCAGCACGTTCGCCGGCGTCTCGGCGTCGCGCAGGTCGGCCACCCCGGTGGTGAACCAGTTCAGCGGCACGGTGGGGTGGTCCTGCAGGCCCTCCCCCACCGGCAGGTCGGCGAGCACCTCGATGCCGAGCGCGCGCAGCCGCGCGGCCGGGCCGATCCCGGACAGCATCAGCAGCTGCGGGCTGCCGATCGCGCCGGCGGCCAGCACCACCTCGCGCCGGGCGGTCGCGCTGGCCGCCTCGCCGCGCACCGTGTACGCGACCCCGGTGGCCCGGCCGCGCTCCACCAGCACCCCGGCCACCTGGGCGTCGGTGCGCACGGTGAGGTTGGGCCGGCGCAGCGCCGGGCGCAGGTAGCCGTCGGCCGCCGACCAGCGCCGGCCGCCGCGCTGGGTCACCTGGTAGGCGCCGACGCCGTCCTGGGCCGCACCGTTGAAGTCGGGGTTGGCCGGCAGCCCGGCCGCCGCCGCGGAGCCGAGGAACGCCTCCGCCAGCGGGTGCCGGCGGCGCAGGTCCTCCACCCGCTGCGGGCCGCCGGTGGCGTGGAACGGGCCGGCGCCGCGGGCGTTGTCCTCGGCCCGCAGGAAGTACGGCAGCAGGTCGGCCCAGGACCAGCCGGGCACGCCCCAGCCGTCGTAGTCGGCCGGGTTGCCGCGGATGTAGATCATCGCGTTGATCGACGAGCTGCCGCCCAGGGTCTTGCCGCGTGGCCAGCACAGCTGCCGCCCGGCCAGCTCCGGCTCCGGCTCGGTGCGCAGGTCCCAGTCCCGCTCGGTGCCGAAGAGCTGGTAGAACGCCGCCGGCAGCCGGACCTCGACCGGGTCGTCGGGCGGCCCGGCCTCCAACAGCAGCACGCTGGTGCCCGGGTCCTCGGAGAGCCGGGCGGCCAGCACGCACCCGGCGCTGCCCGCTCCGACGACCACGACGTCGTAGTCCGGGGTCATACCAGTCATGTTACCCGTGGGTAACGGTGCTCGGACATCGTTCGGCCGTACGGACGAGCGGGTAGAACTAGGGACACGACCCCACCGCCCCGAAGGAGGCCCGGATGACCAGCGACACCGACGCGCAGACGCGCCGGATACCCGGCCGCGGCGCGACCCGGATCGCCGGCGAGATCCGCCGCGGCGTGGTCGGCAGCGTGGTCGGCGTGGCGGTCGTGCTGCTCGTCGCGCTGCTGGCGCTGTTCGGGCTGGCCCGGCTGACGCACTGGCCGTTCGGCAGCGAGGAGCGCGACCGCAGCGGTCCGGCGGTGCTCACCGCCATGCGCGACCTGTCCGAATACCACGCGGCGACCGGGCAGTATCAGGTGGTCATCGACATCCAGCAGGACGCCAAGTTCCTGCCGGACATCATCAAGGGCAAGCGGACGATCTTCCTCGCGATCGGCTCGGTCGACTCGTACGTGGACTTCCGCAAGCTCGGCGACGACGCGGTGTCGGTGTCGCCGGACCGGAAGTCTGTCACGATCACGCTGCCGCGGGCGCAGCTGTCCAAGCCGAACGTCGACCCCGACCAGAGCCGGGTGCTCAACCAGGACCTGGGCGTGATCGACCGGCTCGGCAACCTGTTCTCCGACCAGCCCAACCCGCAGAACCAGCAGATGTACCAGGTGGCCGAGCAGCGGCTGGCCGACGCGGCCAGGCAGGTCGGGCTGCAGAAACGGGCCGAGGACAACACCAGGGCGACACTCGACAAGCTCATGCGCTCGCTCGGGTTCACCACGGTCGACATCACGTTCGTGAACCCGGCCGCCGGAGGCTGAACCGGTGCGCGCCGGGTAACTTCAGCGACCGTGGCGAGCGCGGTGTTCGAGGTCTGCGAACGGTACGTGACGGGACAAGCGGCCCTCGACCCGGTGTGGGGGACGATGCGCGGGGTCGCCGGCGCCGCCGGGGTGTCCACCGACTACGGGCCCGAGGGCATCCGCGCCCGCGCCGACCTGGCCCGCGCCACCCTCGCCGAACTCGACGCCCTCTCCCCCGACCGTGAGCAGGCGCCGGGCACCACCGCCGCCGCGGGGGCCGGCGCCGCGGGCGGCTCCGGCGCCGCCCCGGGCGGCTCCGGCGTCCCGGGCGGGACCATTCCGGGCGGGACCGGCTCCGCGGGCGGGACCGCCGGGGGCGGGACCGGCGCCCCGGGCGGGACCATCGCGGGCGGGTCCGGCTCCGCGGGCGGGACCGCGGCGGGCGGCTCGCAGGCGGCGCGGGACGAGGCGGCGGCCAGGTTCCTGCGCGGCCGGCTGCGGGCCGAGCTCGCCGCGGTCGAGATCGGCGAACCGCTGCGTGCCCTGCGCGCACCGTTCGGCCTGCTCGGCACCGTCCGGGACAGCATCGACCTGATGCCGAAGGGCAGCGCCGACGACTGGGCCGCGGTCGCCGCCCGGCTGGCCGCGGTCCCGGAGATGCTGGCGTCCTGGCGGGACGCGCTCACCCTCGGCCTCGACCGCCGCCTGCCCACCGCCCGCCGGCAGGCGTCGAGGCCGCCCGCCAGGCCGACCGGTACACCGAGGGCGCCACCCACGCCCCGGTCGTCACCGCCTACGGGACGGCCCGCTCGCCCCGGCCCTGGCCGCCGGCGCCTGGACGCGCACGCCGCGTACGCGGACATGGCCGACTGGCTGCGCCGGGTGTACGCGCCGCAGGGCCGCGGAGGCCGACGGCGTCGGTCCGGAGCGGCACGAGGTCGCCCGCCGGCTCGTGCTCGGCGCCGACCTCGACCCGGTCGAGTCGTACGAGTGGGCCTGGGCCGAGCTGCACCGGATCGAGGACGAGCTGGCCGCCGAGGCCGAGCGGGTCGCTCCGGGCGCCGGCATCGAGGCGGCCACCGCGCTGCTGGACGAGACCGACGTGGTCGACGGCGCCGAGGCGTACCGGGCCTGGCTGCAGGCGCAGCACGACGCGGCGATCGAGCGGCTCGACGGCGTGCACTTCGACATCGCGCCGCAGCTGCGCACGGTCGACGCGACGCTCGCGGTCGGCTCCAGCTCGGGCTCGGCGTACTACACCCGCCGGACGAGGCGTTCACCCGGCCCGGCCGGACCTGGTGGCCGCTCGGCGACCGGGACCGGTTCGCGGTCTGGGCCGAGCAGACCACGGTCTTCCACGAGGGCGTGCCCGGCCATCACCTGCAGCTCGGCCAGGCCAGGGTGATGGGCGAGGCGCTGTCCCGGCACCAGCGGCTCGGCGGCGTGCCCGGCCACTCCGAGGGCTGGGCGCTGTACGCGGAGCGGCTGGCCGACGAGCTCGGCTGGTTCGACACGCCCGGCCGCCGGCTGGGCATGCTCAAGGGCTCGGCGCTGCGGGCGGCCCGGGTGGTCATCGACATCGGCCTGCACCTGGACCTGCCGCTGCCGCCGGCCGAGGCGGACCGGCACGGCCCGCGGTGGACGTTCGAGGTGGCGACCGAGGTGCTGCGCGACCGGGGCCGGATCGCCGCGCACCGGCTGCACCCCGAGGTGGTGCGCTACTGCGGCTGGCCCGCCCAGGCCACCGCGTACAAGCTCGGCGAGCGCGCCTGGCTGGCCGCCCGGGACGAGGCGCGCACCCGGCTCGGGGCCGGGTTCGACCTCAAGCGCTGGCACACCGCCGCCTCGGCTCGGCCGGAGCTCGGCGAGGCGCGTTGCGGACCGCCTCCTGACGCCCGGGCTCAGAACAGCCGGCTGCTCGGGTCGTCCACGCCGCGCAGGGCGTCGTAGTCGAGCGTGACGCAGGCGATCCCGCGGTCGGCGGCGAGCACCCTGGCCTGCGGCGTGATCGCCTGCGCCGCGAAGATCCCGCGCACCGGCGCCAGCACCGGGTCCCGGTTGAGCAGCTCGAGGTAGCGGGTGAGCTGCTCGACCCCGTCGATCTCGCCGCGGCGCTTGATCTCGACCGCGACCGCCCCGCCGGCGGCGTCCCGGCAGAGGATGTCGACCGGTCCGATCGCGGTCGGGTGCTCCCGGCGCACCAGCCGGTAGCCGGCGCCGAGCGTCTGGATCTGCTCGGCCAGCAGCCGCTGCAGCTCGGCCTCCACGCCGTCCTTGACCAGGCCCGGGTCGGCGCCCAGCTCGTGCGAGGAGTCGTGCAGCACCTCGTCCAGCATGATGATCAGCTTCTCGCCGGCCTTGTTGGTGACCGTCCACTGGTCACCGTCGTCGCGGAGGCTGCACGGCGGACTCATCCAGTTCAACGGCTTGTACGCCCGGTCGTCGGCGTGCACCGACACCGACCCGTCGGCCTTGACCAGCAGCAGTCGCGGCGCCATCGGCAGGTGCGCGGTCAACCGCCCGACGTAGTCCACGCTGCACCGTGCGACGACCAACCTCACGGCCGGACACGCTACACAGCGATGGCGTGGATCCCGAGCTGTTGCCATCAACGCCATCGCGCCCGGTGCTCGAAGCACCGCCGCAACCGCGCGCCGGTGTGCGTCAGCCGGGGGCGTCAGGCCCGGGCGTCAGGCCGGGGGCGTCAGGCCGGGGGCGTCAGCCGGCCGGGGGCGTCAGGCCGGGGGCGTCAGGCCGGGGGCGTCAGGCCGGGGTGAGGCGCGGCGGTGGCTCGACGGTGATCACGCGGTCGAGGCGGGCGAGCCGCAGCAGCCGGGCCACCCGGGTCGGGGCGTCGCGCAGGACCAGCTCGCGGCCGGTCAGCCGGGCCCGCCGGTGCGCGCCGGCCAGCACGCCGAGACCGGTCGCGTCGAGCAGCTCGATGCCGCTCAGGTCGACCACGAGCCGGCCCGAGCCGGCGGCGAGCACGGCGTGCAAGGTGTCCCGGACCTCGCCGGCCGAACGGCCGTCGAGCCGGCCGCTGAGCAGGACAGTGTCCCCGACGCCCGTCCGCTGAACGGTCACGTGCATGGCGTCTCCTCCCCCGACAGTGCGCCGCCGTACAGGAGACCTCGTGCGCGGCGCCGGAGATGTCCATCCGGCGAAACCGTCACCAGATCGTCACCTACCGTGGCCTGCTCCGCGGCGGCCGAACCGAGCACCGGTCGCCGTACGGTGCGAGACTGGACGGCGTGCCCGTCGACGGCGTGAACAGCACGCACTTCGCGGTCGGCCCGGTGGTGGCGATCGTGGTCGTCGCCGCGCTCGCGATGCTGAGCAAGTGGATCTTCGGCTCCGGCCGGCACCGCACCGCGAGTCGCTCGGTGGTGCCGCCCGGGGTGCAGGTCGACACCGGCCTGCTGCGCCCGGTCGCCGACCTGCCGGACCGGCCGGCCGCCGCCGCGCTGCGGGCGGTGCTGTCCGACGCCGGGATCCGCTCCACCATCGGCATCCGCCGGGACGGCCGGGTGCAGGTGCTGGTCTTCCCGGACGACGAGGAGCGGGCCCGCAAGCTGGTCCCGCCCGGTCCGGTGGCCCCTGGCTAGTGCCCCGCGGGACACTAGTCTCGGGCCATGGCCGTCCACCTGACCCGCATCTACACCCGCACCGGCGACGCCGGCACGACCGCGCTCGGCGACACGAGCCGGGTGCGCAAGACCGACCCGCGGCTGGTGGCATACGCGGACGTCGACGAGGCGAACTCCGCCATCGGGGTGGCGCTCGCGCTCGGCCGGCTCGACCCGCCGATCGCCGAGGTGCTCCGCTCGGTGCAGAACGACCTGTTCGACGTCGGCGCCGACCTGTGCGTGCCGGTCGCCGACAACCCCGGCTCGGGGTCTGGGGTGTCCCCAGAAGACCTGGGTGCGCCGCTGCGGGTGACCGACGCGCAGGTCGAGCGGCTGGAGCGGGCGTGTGACGAGTTCAACGAGGGCCTGCGCAAGCTGGACAGCTTCCTGCTGCCCGGCGGGACCCCCGGCGCCGCCCTGCTGCACCAGGCCCGGACCGTCGTCCGCCGAGCGGAGCGCAGCGCCTGGGCACTGCTCGAAGCCGACCCGGACCGGACCGCGCCGGTGCCGGCGCGCTACCTCAACCGGCTCTCGGACCTGCTGTTCATCCTGGCCCGGGCGGCCAACCCGGACGGCGACGTGCTGTGGACGCCGGGCGCGAACCGGTAGCTAACTCGCGGCGTAGCCGGGAACCGTGAATCCCGGGGGCGCCGACTCCAGCCAGGACAGGAAACCCGTCACCGCGCCGGCGCTCATGGCGACCTGCACCGGACCGGCGTCGTTCTGGCACTCCACGATCACCGCACCCGCCTGCACCGCCCAGGACTCCGCACCGGACGGCTGCCGCCGGCCGATCACCTGCAGCTCGCGGCGGGACAGTGTCCGGGCCGGCTTCACGGTCAGCGCGAACAGCCGGTACCACTGGAGGTCCTCGCCGGTGTAGCGGCCGACGCCGAGCGCCCAGCCACCGCCGATCCGGCCGAACCGGGTGCGCAGGCTCATGTCGATCGACCCGGCCGGGCGCAGCAGCACCCGCCTGCGCAGCGCCAGGACCACCAGCACGAGGCCGACGGCGGCCACCGCGACGGCGATGGCCACGACGACCTCCACCGCCATGGCGGCTACACGGTCTGGCCGGCGGCGCGGAGTCGGGACATCGCCCGGCCCGCCGCGGCCGCGGCCTCGTCGTCGTCCTCGCCGGCTGACCGGGCCCGCTCCAGCGCCTGCTGGGCCCGGGCGACGTCGATCTCGTCGGACCGCTCGGCCAGCTCGGCGAGCACGGAGACGCCCTCCTCGGTGACCGACAGGAACCCGCCGTGCACCGCGAAGACCAGCTCCTCGCCGGCCTCCTCCTGGATACGGACGATCCCGCCCGTGGCGAGCTCGCCGAGCAGCGGCGCGTGGCCGGGCAGCACGCCGAGCTCGCCCTCCGTGGTGCGGGCGATGACCATCGTGGCGTCGCCGGACCACAGCAGGCGCTCGACGGACACGAGCTCGACGTGCACGGTTGCCACGCGGGATCTCCTTCGCCGGCCGGAGGTCCCCTGAAGTCTAGCGAGGCCGGTTCGGCCGTCCGGAACCGGACTCCGCAGGTCGGCGCCGGTGCCGGAACCGGGCCGCGCCGGGCCGCCGAGCTCCGACGCGTACCGTGATCGCGTGTCTCACCGACCGTACGTGCTGCTGAGCGCGGCGGTCTCGCTGGACGGCACACTCGACGACCGGTCGCCGCGCCGGTTGATCCTGTCCGGGCCGGAGGATCTCGACGCCGTAGACGAGTTGCGAGCCGGCTGCGACGCGATCCTCGTCGGCGCCGGCACGGTCCGCGCCGACGACCCGCGGCTGCTGGTCCGGTCCGGCCGCCGGCGCGCGGACCGGGTCTCCCGCGGGTTGCCGCCGTCACCCGTCCGGGTGGTGCTGACCCGCAGCCGCGAGCTCGACCCCGGTGCGGCGGTGTTCGCCGGCGGGCCGGCGCCGCTGCTGCTCGGCGGCGACCTGCCCGACGTGCTCGCCGGACTCGCGGACCGGGGCGTGCGCCGGCTGCTGGTGGAGGGCGGCGCCGGCGTCCTCACCGCGCTGCTGTCCGCCGGCCTGGCCGACGAGCTGCGGCTGGCGGTCGCCCCGGTCTTCGTCGGCGATCCCGCCGCCCCCCGCCTGCTCGGCCCACCCGCCACCGGTCGACGGCGGCTGCTCGGGGCGGAGGCGGTCGGCGACACGGCGGTGCTGCGCTATGCGCTCTGACCGGTGCCCGGAGGCCCTCGACGCCGCCCTGCTCGCCGAGGCGGTCGAGCTGTCCCGGCTCAGCCCGCCGAGCCCGGCCGCGTACGCGGTGGGCGCGGTCGTCGTCGGGGCCGGGCCGGGCGCACCGCGCTCGGTCGGCTGGTCCCGCCGGGACGACCCGCTCGACCACGCCGAGGAGGTCGCGCTCGCGGCGTTCCCCGGCGACCCGGCCGGCGGCACGCTCTACAGCTCGCTGGAACCGTGCTCGCGCCGCCGCTCCCGCCGGCAGACCTGCACCGAGCTGATCCTCGCGGCGGGCATCGCCCGGGTGGTGTTCGCGCTGCGGGAGCCGCCGCTGTTCGCCGACTGCGACGGGGCCGAGCTGCTCGCCGGTGCCGGCGTCGAGGTGGTCGAGCTGCCGGCGCTGGCCGCGGCGGTCCGGGCCGTCAACGCCCACCTGCTGTGCTAGTGCAGACCCGCCCCGGCACCGTCCGAACGCGACGGAGCGGCCGGTCCACTGTGGACCGGGCCGCTCCGTAGGGCTGATTCCTACTTGCTCAGCTCGGACGCCTTCTTCTCGACGTCCTCGATCCCGCCGCTGAGGAAGAACGCCTGCTCGGGCAGGTGGTCGTAGTCGCCGCGGGTGAGCGCCTCGAACGACTCGACGGTCTCCGCCAGCGGCACGACCGAGCCGGGCTGGCCGGTGAACTGCTCGGCCACCAGCAGGTTCTGGGACAGGAACCGCTGGATCCGGCGGGCCCGGCCGACCAGCACTCTGTCCTCTTCGGACAGCTCGTCGATGCCGAGGATCGCGATGATGTCCTGCAGCTCGTTGTAGCGCTGGAGGATCCGCTTGACCTCCTGGGCGACGGTGTAGTGCCGCTCCCCGATGTACTGCGGGTCGAGGATCCGCGAGGTCGAGTCGAGCGGGTCCACCGCCGGGTAGATGCCGAGCTCCGAGATCGGCCGGGACAGCACGGTGGTCGCGTCGAGGTGCGCGAACGTGGTGTGCGGCGCCGGGTCGGTGATGTCGTCGGCCGGCACGTAGATCGCCTGCATCGAGGTGATCGAGTGGCCGCGGGTCGAGGTGATCCGCTCCTGCAGCACGCCCATCTCGTCGGCCAGCGTCGGCTGGTAGCCCACCGCCGACGGCATCCGGCCGAGCAGCGTCGACACCTCGGACCCGGCCTGGGTGAACCGGAAGATGTTGTCGATGAACAGCAGCACGTCCTGCCTCTGGACGTCCCGGAAGTATTCCGCCATCGTCAGCGCGGACAGCCCGACCCGGAGCCGCGTGCCCGGCGGCTCGTCCATCTGCCCGAACACCAGCGCGGTCTGGTTGATGACGCCGGACTCGGTCATCTCCAGGAACAGGTCGTTGCCCTCGCGGGTGCGCTCGCCGACGCCGGCGAACACCGACACGCCGCCGAACTCCTGGGCGACCCGGCGGATCATCTCCTGGATCAGCACGGTCTTGCCGACGCCCGCACCGCCGAACAGGCCGATCTTCCCGCCGGCCACGTACGGGGTGAGCAGGTCGATGACCTTGATGCCGGTCTCCAGCATCTCGGTCTTGCCCTCGAGCTGGTCGAACGCCGGGGCCGGCCGGTGGATCGGCCAGGTCTCGCCGGCCACGAAGTCGGGGTCGTCCAGGCAGCGGCCGAGCGCGTTGAACACGTGCCCCTTGACCTGGTCGCCGACCGGCACCTCGATCGGGTGGCCGGTGTCGGTGGCGGTGGCGCCCCGGATGAGCCCGTCGGTGGGCTGCATCGAGATCGCCCGCACGACGTTGTCGCCGATGTGCTGGGCGACCTCGAGGGTGAGCTCCTTGTTCAGCGGGTTGCCTTCGCTGATCTCGACGTCGACGTGCAGGGCGTTGTTCAGCTCCGGCATCTCGTCCCGGCCGAACTCGACGTCCACGACCGGGCCGGTGACCCGAACGACCCGGCCGATGCCGGTGGTTTCCTCTACCGCGGTCATGATCTCTCGCTCCCTGCGGCGGCCAGCGCGTCCGCGCCGCCGACGATCTCGCTGATCTCCTGGGTGATCTCCGCCTGCCGGGCCTGGTTGGCCTCGCGGGTGTAGGTCTTGATCAGTTCCTCGGCGTTGTCGGTGGCGGACTTCATCGCCCGCCGCCGGGACGCCGACTCCGAGGCCGCCGACTCCAGCAACGCGGCGTAGATCCGGGCGTTGACGTACTTCGGCAGCAGCGCGCCGAGCAGCTCGTCCGGCTCCGGCTCGAACTCGTACGCGGGGAGGTAGCCCTCGGGCGCCTCCTCCTCGCTCTCCTCGACGACCAGCGGCGCGATCCGCATGGCCGTCGGGTTCTGGCTGAGCATCGACCTGAACTCGGTGTAGACGATGTGGATCTCGTCGACGCCGACAACGCCGTCGCGGTCGCCCTCGCGGTCACCCTCGCCGTCATCGGTGTCGTCGATCCCGGCCAGGAACGCCTTCACCAGGGTGGACCCGACGTCGCGGGCGTCGGTGAACGCCGGCTGCTCGGAGAAGCCGGTCCACTCCTTGGCCACCTCGCGGCTGCGGAAGCGGTAGTAGGCCGAGCCCTTGCGGCCGATCACGTACCGGACCGGCTCCTTGCCCTCCTCGCGCAGCAGCGACTCCAGCCCGTTGGCCGTGCGCAGCGCGTTGGAGCTGTATGCCCCGGCCAGCCCGCGGTCGCTGGTGATGACCAGGATCGCGGCCCGGTGCGGGTTGGGCCGCTCGACCAGCAGCGGGTGGTCGGTGTTCGAGTTGGACGCCAGCGCGGACAGCGCCCGGGTCAGCTCGTTGGTGTAGGGCAGCGCCGCCTCGACCCGCTGCTGCGCCTTGGCGATGCGGGAGGTGGCGACCAGCTCCATCGCCTTGGTGATCTGCTTGGTCTGGGTGACCGCGCGGATCCGGCGGCGGAGGATACGCAGGGTGCCGGCCATCGTCAGCTCCGGCGCTCGCCCGCCGCGGAGACCTGCGGCTGGCGGTAACGGGTCACCTTCTCCTGCCCGACCTCGTCGGCCTCCATCGCCTCGACCTCGGGCTCGTTGACGATCAGCTGCTTGCCCTCCGAGGTCTGGTATTGGTGCTTGAACTGCTCGATGGCCCGCTTGAGCGCCTCGACCGTGTCGTCCTCCAGCTTGCCGGTCTGCAGGATCGCGTCGTAGATGCCGGCGTGGTTGTGGCCGACGTAGTCCAGGAACTCCCGCTCGAACTTGCGGATCTCGCTGACCGGGACGACGTCGAGCTCGCCGCTGGTGCCGGCCCAGATCGACACGACCTGCCGCTCCACCGGGAACGGCGAGTATTGCGGCTGCTTGAGCAGCTCGACCAGCCGTGACCCGCGGGCCAGCTGGTCCTGGGAGGCCTGGTCGAGGTCGGAACCGAACGCCGAGAACGCCTCGAGCTCGCGGTATTGCGCGAGGTTGAGCCGCAGCGAGCCGGCGACGGTCCGCATCGCCCGCAGCTGCGCGTTGCCGCCGACCCGGGAGACCGAGACGCCGACGTTGATGGCCGGGCGGACACCGGCGTTGAACAGCCCGGTCTCCAGGAAGATCTGGCCGTCGGTGATCGAGATGACGTTGGTCGGGATGTATGCCGAGATGTCGTTGCCGCGCGTCTCGATGATCGGGAAGCCGGTCATCGAGCCGCCGCCGAGGTCGTCGGAGAGCTTGGCGCACCGCTCGAGCAGCCGGGAGTGCAGGTAGAACACGTCGCCCGGGTAGGCCTCGCGGCCCGGCGGCCGGCGCAGCAGCAGCGAGATCGCCCGGTAGGCCTCGGCCTGCTTGGACAGGTCGTCGAAGACGATCAGCACGTGCTTGCCGCTGTACATCCAGTGCTGGCCGATGGCCGAGCCGGTGTACGGAGCCAGGTATTTGAAGCCGGAGGCGTCCGAGGCGGGGGCGGCGACGATCGTGGTGTAGTCCATCGCACCCTTCTCCTCGAGCGTCGCGCGCAGCGCGGCGATCGTGGAGCCCTTCTGCCCGATCGCGACGTAGATGCAGCGCACCTGCTGCTTCGGGTCGCCGCTGGCCCAGTTGGCCTTCTGGTTGAGGATCGTGTCGATCGCGATCGTCGTCTTGCCGGTCTGCCGGTCGCCGATGATCAGCTGGCGCTGGCCGCGGCCGATCGCGGTCATCGCGTCGATCGCCTTGATGCCGGTCTGCAGCGGCTCCTTCACCGGCTGCCGCTGCACCACGCTCGGCGCCTGCAGCTCCAGCGGCCGGCGGGCCTCCTCCCGGATCTCCCCGAGCCCGTCGATCGGCTGCCCCAACGGGTCGATCACCCGGCCGAGGAAGCCGTCGCCGACCGGCACCGAGAGGATGTCGCCGGTGCGGCGCACGGTCTGGCCCTCGTCGATGCCCTGCTGGTCGCCGAGGATGACCACGCCGATCTCGCGGACGTCCAGGGTCTGGGCAAGGCCCAGCGTGCCGTCCTCGAACCGGAGCAGCTCGTTGGTCATCGCCGAGGGCAGGCCCTCGACGCGGGCGATGCCGTCACCGGTCTCGGCGACCGTGCCGACCTCCTCGCGGGAGACCTCCGGCGAGTAGGACGCGACGTAGTCGTCCAGCGCGGCGCGGATCTCGTCCGCGGAGATCGTCAGCTCAGCCATTGCCTGCACCCCTGCATTCGCTGTTCGTCAATGGTCCCAGTGTCCATGCCGGTCCGGAAGGCGCGCATCACGGCGACCCCTACCCGGTCATCCGGTGCCGGATCGCGTCCAGCCGGGACGCCACGCTGCCGTCGATGACCTCGTCGTTCACCCGGACGACCAGGCCGCCGAGCAGCGCCGGGTCGACCGTGACCTGCAGCGAGATCTGCCGCCCGTAGACCCGGGCCAGGGCCGCGGCGAGCCGGCGCTCCTGCTGGTCGGTCAGCGCCGCGGGCGCGGTCACGTACGCCACGTACCGCTCGCGGCGGGCGGCCGCGAGCTCGACCAGCTCCGTCACCGCCCGCTCGAGGCCGTGCCCGCGCGGGGCCCGGACGGCGTGCTCGAGCAGCTGCCGGGTCGTGCCGTCGACCCGCTCACCGACCAGCCGGTCCAGCAGGCCGACCTTGCGGTCGGTCGGTGCCAGCGGGTCCTCCAGCGCGAGCAGCAGGCGCGGCTCGCCGTCGAGGATCCGGCCGAACCGGAACAGCTGGTCCTCGACGTCGTCGAGGGTGCCGGCGCGCTCGGCGATGCCGAGCACGGCCCGGCGGCTGAGCGCCTGCACGGCGTCGGCCAGGTCGCCGGGACGGGACCAGCGCTCGCGCACCAGCGGCCGGAGCAGCTCAAGGGCCTGCGCGTCGAGTTGGCTGCCGAGCAGGCGGTCGAACAGGGCCTGCCGGCGGTCCGGGTCGGCCGAGGGGTCGGCCAGCGCGCGGCGCAGGCCGGCCTCGCGGTCGAGCAGCTCGGTCACCGCGAACAGCTGGTCGGCCAGCGGGCCGAGCTGATCAGCGCGCGAGCGGTCGATGATGCCGTCGAGGGCGTCGATCCCGGCGGCCAGGGTCTCCCGGCTGGCCGCCCCGGGACCGGTCATCACCGGCGGCGGCGGGAACGCCCGCCGCCCCCGGGGCCGCCGGAGCCGTCCTGCCCCGAACCACCGGACCCGCCCGCCGAACCACCGGACCCGCCCGCCGAACCACCGGACCCGCCCGCCGAACCACCGGACCCGCCGGGGGCCGAGCGGCCCGAATCCGACGCGCCGCCACCGGACCCGCCGGACCCGCCGGCCGCGCCGAGGCCGGAGCCGCCGGCGTTGGTCGCGCCGGCACCGGAGCCGCCGGAGCTGGGGCCGGGCGGGAACCCGGTCTGGCCCGCGCCGGTCGGCCCACCACCTGGTCCGACACCGCCGTCCGAGCCACCGCCACCAGGACCACCGCTCGACGCCCCGCCGCTCGACGTCCCACCGCCGGCCGGGCTGCCGGGGGTGTCGCCGGTCGACGTGGCGCCCGACGTGCCACCGCCGGCTGAACCGCCGTCCGTGCCGCCGCCGTCCCTCGTGCCGCCGCCGTCCCTCGTGCCGCCGCCGTCCCTGCCGGCGGCCCCGGTCGTCGCGCCGCCGGCACCGACGCCGGCCGGAACGGACTGGGACATGCCGTCGAGATCGTCGAGGAACCGGTCGATCGTCCGCTGCCGCGCCGGGTCGTCGGCGAGCGTCTCGCCCACGATCCGCTCGGCCAGCCCGGTGGCCAGCGAGCCGATCTCCCCGCGCAGCTCCCGCACGACCTGCTGCCGCTGCATGGTCAGCTGTTCCTCGCCGCGGGCGACGATCCGGGCCGACTCCTCCTGCGCGGTGGTCCGCATCTCCTCGATGATCCGCTGGCCCTCGGCCCTGGCGTTGTCCCGGATCTGCGCCGCCTCGGTGCGCGCCTCGGACAGTTGCTGGCGGTATTCGGTCAGCAGCCGCTGCGCGTCGGCCTGCGCTTCCTCGGCCCGCTTGATGCCGCCTTCGATCGCGTCGCGGCGGACCTGGAAGGTCGCCTCCATCCGCGGCCAGGCGTACTTCATCAGCACGAAGACCACGATGCCGAACGTGAGCAGGCCGATGATCAGCTCGCCGCCGGCGGGGATGACCGGGTTGGGACCGGACTCTTCGGCCGGTACCGCTAGGTGGAGCGGCAGCATCGCGGGACTCCCTCGCGCCGGTTGGTCAGGTGATGATGAACGGGACCACGAAGCCCAGGATCGCCAGCGCCTCGGACAGCGCGAAGCCGAGGAACAGGTAGGTCCTGGTCAGTGTGGCCGACTCGGGCTGCCGGGCGGTGGCCTGGATGTATGCGGCGAACACGATGCCGACGCCGATACCGGGGCCGATGGCCGACAGGCCGTATCCGACGGTCCCGATGTTGCCACTCAGTTCAGCGAGAACGGACACGGATGGGTCTCCTCCTTGAGGTCGCGTGAGCCCCGCTCACGCGGACGGACGGGGCGAGGCGGCGGCCTCAGTGCGCCTCCTCCATGGCGCCGGCTATGTACGCCGAGGTGAGGACCACGAAGACGTACGCCTGCAGCACCTGGACCAGCAGTTCGAAGAACGTCATGACGACCGACATCGCGAACGACACCGGTGCGAAGATCACCGAGAAGTTCCCGACGGTGAACAGGTAGACGGTGCCGGCCGCGAAGATCGCCAGCAGCAGGTGCCCGGCGAGCATGTTGGCGAACAGCCGGACCGAGAGCGTGAACGGGCGGAACACGAACGTCGAGGCGAACTCGATGGGCGTGACCAGCACGTAGAGCGGCTTGGGCACGCCGGCGGGGAACAGGTTGTTCTTGAAGTACGGCCCGACGCCCTGCTGCCGGATGCCGACCCAGTTGAACAGGACGTAGGTGATCGTGGCCAGCACCACGGGGAACGCGAACCGCCCCGTCGGCGGGATCTGCGCAAAGGGGATGATCCCCATGATGTTGTTGATCACGATGAAGAAGAACAGCGAGGCCAGGTAGGGCGCGAACCGCAGTCCCTCGGTGCCGATGACCTCGCGCGCGACGCCGTCGCGGATGATCGAGTAGCCCGACTCCGCGAAGTATTGCCGCTTGCCCGGGACCAGCTGCATGTTGCGGGTGGCCGCGATGAAGAACCACACCATCACCGCGGTCGCGATCCACAGGATCACGGTGATCCGGGTGATCGCGAAGTGCACCCCGAACAGGTCGAAGGTCGCCAGCGGCTTGGGGAAGAACTCGAGAACGCTGGGTGCGCAGAAGCCGGGGTCGTTAGGCGGGCACTCCGAGGCGAGGACGACGCTTGCGCTCACGGGCACTCCCCTCTCACTCGGTCCGGCGGTGCTTGTGACCCTGGGTGCCGATCACCCGGCCTTGCCGTACTTGACGACGACCAGGTAGATCGCCGTGGCCAGGCCGACGAGGACACCGATCGCCTTCACGAACGTGGTATCCAGCCAGAGATCGATCAACCATCCGATCCCGCCCCAGACGACCACACCGGCGAACAGCGTCCCGACGACGGCCCAGCCTTCGTCTGCACCGGACATACCTGAGGGCTGACGTCCGTCGGTCATGGCAGGCGTACGTTATCAGCCGGCATCCCGCCGCCCGGGACCCGCCCCCCGCCAACATTCGGCAAAGGATCTGGGATAATGCCCGGTCAGCGAGGCGGCGGATCGACGTAGTAGAGCTGGGCCGTCCAGACCCGGCGGGCGTGTACGACGGTCCAGGCGACCGTCCCGATCGCGATCGCCAGCCCGAACGGCTTCCGGTCCACCCACGGCTCGTCGCGCAGCGCCACCAGCAGCACGCCGAGCAGCCCGATCTTGAGTACGTACGTGCCGAGCGCGACCGGCAGCGTGAGCGAGTCGGACACCCGCCCGGCCGCCGCGACCGCGTACGCGCCGACCGAGAAGAAGGCGGCGACGATCGCGAGCCCGGCCAGCACCCAGACTGCGCCCCGGCCGTCGCGCAGCAGCCAGGTGAGCGGGACGCCGACGACCGCGAGCACACCGGTGGTGAGCAGCCCGTACCTGACGTGGGACAGGTCCCAACCCACGGGGGGCACGCCCCCCGTGTTCCCCCCGGTCCGGGGAGCCGCCACGGGTGAGCCCGCCGTGGCCGAACCGACCGTCCGTTCCCCTGTCCCGGATGCGGGCGCGGGCGAACCGACCGTCCCCTCCCCGGCATCCGGACACGCCGGGCGACCGTCGGCGGGAGCGTCCCCCGGCTCCTCCGGCGGCGCGGTCATGGCACCCGCCTGGACGCGCGCAGCCGCGGCACGCTGGACAGCACGATCGCGATCGCGGCCAGCGCCGCGACCACCGACAGCACCCGCAGCGGGTCATCGATGATCGACATCGCGACCCCGCCGAAGGCCAGCAGCGCCGACCAGAAGTAGATCAGCAGCACGGCCCGGCGCTGGGTGTGCCCGATCTCCAGCAGCCGGTGGTGCAGGTGCAGCTTGTCCGGCGAGAACGGCGACCGCCCGGCCTTGACCCGCCGGACCACCGCCATGACCAGGTCGACCAGCGGGACCGCCAGCACCACCAGCGGCAGCAGGAACGGCAGGTACATCGGCAGCGTGTCGGTCGCCGAGGTCGCGAACTGCTGCGAGTCGGCGGTGCTGGACGCCGTCACCGCGGACGCGGCCAGGGTCAGCCCGATGAGCATCGAGCCGGAGTCACCCATGAAGATCCGGGCCGGCGAGAAGTTGTGCGGCAGGAAGCCGAGGCATGCCCCGGCCAGCACGGCGGTGAGCAGCGACGGCGCGAACGCGACGTCGCCGTAGCCCTCCCGGGCCAGGTGATAGGAGTAGGCGAAGAAGGCCAGCGCGGAGATCGCGGACACGCCGGCGGCCAGCCCGTCCAGCCCGTCGATGAAGTTGATCGCGTTGATCGTGAGCAGGCAGATCACCACGGTCAGGCCGACCGAGTCGTTGCGGGCGAACGACAGCGTGCCGATGTTGCCGAACGGGACGTAGAGCACCAGCAGCTGCACGCCGAGCAGCACCATCACGCCGGCCGCGAACACCTGTCCGGCCAGCTTGGTCAGCGAGTCGAGCTCCCAGCGGTCGTCGACCACGCCGAGCAGGCAGATGATCCCGCCGGCGACGAGCAGCGCGGTCGTCTCCGAGCCGGTGTCGTACGTGCGGCGCAGCGTCGGCATGAGGTGCGCGACGAGCAGCGCCACCGCCATGCCGCCGAACATCGCGACCCCGCCGAGCCGCGGGGTCGGGATCGCGTGCACGTCCCGGTCGCGCGGGCGGGCAACCGCCCCCCAGCGCCGGGCCACCACCCGCACCACGGGGGTGAGCAGGAACGTCACCGCCGCCGCGATGCAGCAGACCAGCGCGTACTCGCGCATCCGTGAAGGCTAGCCCCGCGGGTACGCCGGGTGGGCGTGGACGAGCGCGTCCACGCCCGCGGCGATCTCGGCCGTCGCCTCCGGGTCCCGCACCGCGCGGCCGATCAGCGCCGCGATCTCCTTGGCGTCGCCCTCGGTCATGCCCTGGGTGGTGATCGCCGGGGTGCCGACCCGGATGCCGGAGGCGGTCATCGGCGGCTGGGGGTCGTACGGGATCGCGTTCTTGTTCAGCGTGATCCGGGCGGCGTCGCAGCGGGCCTCCGCCTCCTTGCCGGTCACGCCGGCGCCGCGCAGGTCGATGAGCGCCAGGTGGGTGTCGGTGCCGCCGGAGACCGGCCGCATGCCCTCGGCCGCCAGCCCCGCGGCCAGCGCCTGCGCGTTGGCGATGACCTGCCGCGCGTAGGTCTGGTACGCCGGCTGCATGGCCTCCTTGAGCGCCACCGCCTTGGCCGCCACCGAGTGCATCAGCGGGCCGCCCTGGGTGAACGGGAAGACCGCCTTGTCGATCGCCTTCGCCATGTCTTCCCGGCAGACGATCATGCCGCCGCGCGGGCCGCGCAGCACCTTGTGCGTGGTGAAGGTGACGACGTCCGCGTACGGCACCGGGGACGGGATCGCCTTGCCGGCGACCAGGCCGATGAAGTGGGCCGCGTCGACCACGAGCTTGGCGTCGACCTCGTCGGCGATGCTGCGGAAGGCGGCGAAGTCGATCAGTCGCGGGTAGGCCGTGGCGCCGCAGATGATCATCTTCGGCCGGTGCTCCCGGGCCAGGTCGCGCACCTCGTCGTAGTCGATCAGCTCGGAGTCCTCGCGCACGCCGTAGGACACCATCGTGAACCACTTGCCGGAGAAGTTGACCTTGGAGCCGTGCGTCAGGTGGCCGCCGTGGGGCAGCGACATCGCGAGCACCGTGTCGCCGGGCTGGCAGATCGCCGCGTATGCCGCGAGGTTCGCGCTGGCGCCCGAGTGCGGCTGCAGGTTGGCGTGCTCGGCGCCGAACAGCTCCTTGGCCCGGGCGATGCCGATCTCCTCGGCCTGGTCGACGACCTGGCAACCACCGTAGTAACGGCGGCCCGGGTATCCCTCGGCATACTTGTTCGACAGCGTCGAGCCGAGCGCGGCCAGCACCGCGGGCGAGGTGAAGTTTTCGCTGGCGATCAGTTGCAGGCCGCTGCGCAGCCGGTCAAGCTCGCCGAGCACCACGCCGGCGATCTCGGGATCCTCCGCCTGCAGAGCATCGAAATCGGGCCCCCAGAAGGGCGTGCTGCTCATCGGACGACTCCTCGCGCGGTTCGGTGGCGGCTCCACTGTAGGGCCCGGACGACACCGGGGACCCTATCCCGGCGGCCCCGGCGAGCCGGCGCCGGTCCCGCGACGGCGTCCAGCAGGAACTCGACCCAGAGCGCCGTCTGGCCCACCATGTCCCGCTGCGCCGGGTCGTTGTCGGTCGGGTCGTCCAGGTCGTAGGCATCGGAGACGTACGGCATGCCGGGTCGCAGCCGCTGCTCGCGCAGCGTGCTGGCCCGGTCGACCAGCGCCCGCAGCCGCTGGCCGGCGGAGCGGGCGGGCAGGTCGTCCGCCGGGATGGCCTCGGTCAGCCGGACCAGCTCGCCGAGGGTGAAGGCGCGGTGCCGGGAGGCCAGCTGGAACCGCCACACCGCCCGGACGTGCTCGGCGGTCGACCCGATGAGCAGGTCGGCGCCGGCCACCGCCTCCGGGGTCAGCCGGGTGGACCGGGCGGCGGCCACGTCGGCCGGGGGGACGCCGGCCCGGCGCAGCGCGTCGGCCGTGCCCGGCTCGACCGGCCGGTCGGGGCTGGCCCAGGTGCCGGCGCTGGCCACCACGATCTCCGCGCCGGCCGCCGCGCCCAGCCTGGCCCGCAGGCCGGCCCGCAGCAGCAGCGCCGCCGCGGGCGAACGGCAGACGTTCGCGGTGCAGACGCAGAGGACGTGTGCTGGGTCGCCCATCGGCTCAGGTTACGTCGGAAATTACCTGGCCTGCCGGGGTCGGCCGCCCTCCTCCAGCTCCGGCACGACCTCCTGCAGCTGGCGCAGCGACACCTTGCCCCGCCGCAGCAGCACCGGCGTCGGCCCGGTCACGTCGACGATCGTGGACGGCGACGGGTCGATGCACGGGCCGCCGTCGAGGTAGACCGCGACCGCGTAGCCGAGCTGTTCCTGGGCGTCCTTGGCGGACAGCGGCACCCGGGTGCCGGTCCGGTTCGCGCCGGACACGGCCAGCGGGCCGGTGCGGGCCAGCAGCTCCAGCGCGACCGGGTGCATCGGCATCCGGATCGACACGGCGCCGCGGTCGTCGCCGAGATCCCAGGCCAGCGACGGGGCGTGCTCGATCACGAGGGTCAGCGGCCCCGGCCAGAACGCCTCGACCAGCGCCCGCACCTCCGGCTGGACCAGCAGCGTCAGCCCGTCGAGGCCGGACCAGGAGCCGACCATGACCGGGATCGGCAGGTCCCGGCCGCGGCCCTTGCTGGCTGCCAGCGCGTCCACCGCGGCCGGCTGGAACGCGTCCGCGGCCAGCCCGTACGAGGCGTCCACCGGCATGACCACCAGCTCGCCGCGCCGGATCGAGTCGACCGCGGTGTCCAGCCCCTCCGCCCGCTCGACCGGATCCGCACAGTCGAAGGTCAGCGACACGGCGTCTCCCTTGATCGTCGGGGGAAGCGGACGCCGTCCAGCCAGCTGGTCAAGGCAGACGCCTCAGAACGACTCGATCGACAGGGAGGTGGTGGCCTCGGGCGGGAGGTCGGCGCCGGCGGCCAGGTAGTCCCAGGCCGCCAGGCCGATCATGGCGCCGTTGTCGGTCGACCAGCGCAGCGGCGGCAGGCTCAGCCGGACCCCGGCCTGCGCGCACAGCTCGCCGGCCGCCGCCCGCAGCTGCGGGCTGGCCGCCACCCCGCCGACGATGACCAGGCACTCGGACGGCTGCTCGGCCAGCGCCCGGCGGCACTTGGCCACCAGCACCTCGAGCACCGCGGCGACGAAGCTCGCGGCCACGTCGGCCGGCGGCGCGTCCGGGTTGGCCGCGAGGAACCGCTCGACCGCGGACTTCAGCCCGGAGAACGAGAAGTTCAGCCCGTCGGTGAGCATCGGCCGCGGGAACGGGAACACCGGGTTACCGGTCGCGGCGAGCTTGTCGACCACCGGGCCGCCGGGATAGCCGAGGTCGAGCATCCGGGCGACCTTGTCGTAGGCCTCCCCCACCGAGTCGTCCACGGTGGAGCCGAGCAGCGTGATCGTCCCGGCATCGGTCATCCGGGCCAGGAACGTGTGCCCACCGGAGACCAGCAGGATGGTCGCCGGGTAGTCGACCCGGCGCTCCTCCAGGTCAGCGCTGCGCAGGTGGCCGCGCAGGTGGTTGATGCCGAGCACCGGCACGCCCCAGCCCTGGCCGAGGGCGGCCGCGGTGCTCACGCCGACCATCAGCGAGCCGATCAGCCCCGGACCGCGGGTCACCCCGATCGCGCGCAGCGTCCGCGGGTCGACGCCGGAGTCGTCGAGCACCATCCGTACGGTCGGCAGGATCTTGTCCACGTGCGCCCGGGACGCCATCTCCGGGTACACGCCGCCGTACCGGTTGTGCAGCGCGACCTGGGACGCGGTCGACGCGGCGACGACCGTGCCGTCCTTGTCGACGAGCGCGACCGAGGTGTCGTCACAGGACGTCTCGATACCGAGCACGAGTTCCGTCATGCCAGCACCTTCGCGATCTGGTCGGCGGGGACGGCGCCGACCCGCTCGACCGCCGGGTTCGGCAGGTTGCAGTTCACCAGCGTGGACGGGACGGTCGCCCGCACCCCACCGTCCAGGGCCAGGTCCGGTTCGCCGTCGAGCTGGTCGAGCACCTGCCGCATCGACTCGGGCGTCTCCTGGGCGTGCAGGTTGGCGCTGGTGACGAGCAACGGGCCGACCGCGCGCAGCACCTCGAGCAGCAGCGGGTCGTCCGGGATGCGTACGGCGATCTCGTCCCGGTCGGTCAGCCACTCCGGCGCGGTCCGCTGGTCGAGGCCCAGCGCGAGGGTGAGCGGCCCGGGCGAGAACGCGGCCAGCAGCCGCTTGGCCGGCCCGGTCACGTCGGCACCCAGCTCCTCGGCCTGGTCCGGCGACGCCACCATGATCGGCAGGTTGCGGGACAGCGGCCGGCGCTTCATTGCGAACAGCCGCGGCAGCGCGTCCGCGCCGTGCACCGGGTGCACGGCCAGCCCATACACGGTGTCGGTCGGCAGCAGCACGATGCCGCCGCCGCACAGCGTCTCGACGACGCGCTCGGCGTCAGTCATCGGTCCCTCCGAACAGCGGGGACT
This sequence comes from uncultured Actinomycetota bacterium, assembly GCA_963728945.1. Lineage (GTDB taxonomy): Bacteria > Actinomycetota > Actinomycetes > Mycobacteriales > CADCTP01 > CADCTP01. The sequence goes on from CAVSMA010000002.1 coordinate 1,811,234, forward strand.
GCTCGGTGAGCGGCGTCGCGGCGCGCTCCCGGGTCGGGTCGACGGTCGGGCGCCCGGCCGTCACCCAGCGCAGGACGCGTACGTCCGGGCCGGCGATGCCGGAATCCTTGACCAGCACGCCGGGCAGCAAGCCGGGAAGCAGGTCGGCGACCTCGCCGCGGAAGTCGCCGGCCAGCACGACCTCCGGCCCGCTCACCAGCCGCAGCACCTCGGCCAGCGGCCCGTGCCGGTAGGTGGCGGCGCCGGCGGCGAACCAGCCCGCGTACGCCCGGCCGGCGCCGGCGTTGCGCAGGCAGAGCACCGGCACCGCCGGGCCGGCCTGCGCGGCCATCAGCTCCAGCGAGTTCGCGGTGGCGACGCCGGCGCCGAGGGCGAACGCGAGCCCGTTGCCGTACGCCACGCCGGTGCGGACCGCGGTGAGGTTGCCCGGCCCGACGTCCACGGCGATGCGGGTGACGTCGGCGAACGACCGGCCGGCGTCCGCCAGCAGCCCGCCGACCAGCCCGGGCAGGTCCCGCTGCGCCGGCGGCACCCCGACCAGCGCGCGGCTGGCCAGCACGTCGGTGTCGTCCTCGGTGGCGAGCGCGGCGGCGAAGGTGGCGGTGGAGGTCTCCAGGGCCAGCGTGAGCATCAGGCGGCCTCGGCCAGCAGCGCGGTCTCGATCGCCTCCGGCACGCCGGACCAGCGGGCGCCGTGTCCGGTGATCGTGATCGTCCGCTGCTGCTCGTCGTCCGGATCGGCGGTCAGCGTGACCGCGAGGTGCTCGGGCAGCTCGCTTTCGACCAGCCCGCCCCACTCGACCAGCGTCACCGACTCGGCCAGGTGCTCCGCCAGGCCGAGGTCGCGGAACTCGGCCACGCCGGTCAGCCGGTAGGTGTCGATGTGCAGCACCGGCACCCGGCCGCCGGCGTAGAACTGGGCCAGCATGAACGTCGGGCTGGTCACCTGGTCGGCCGAGCCGAGCGCGGCCGCCGCCCCCGCCACGAACGTGGTCTTGCCGGCGGCCAGCTCGCCGTGCAGCAGGACGACGTCTCCGGCCCGGAGCTGCCCGGCGACCGCGGCCGCGACGGCGGCAGTGCGCGCTGGTGACTCCGCGCCCACGCGGATGCTGTCAGTAGTCATTTCCCGGCTCTCGCTGCGTTCCGAAGGTCCGAGGATACGACCAGGTCTCGAAACGGTTGCCCTAAGGGGCACTTCTGGCCCCGGCACCAACTTATCGGCCTTCCGGAGCGTCCCACTGTCGACGGATTTTCTCGGGTTGGGGAGAGTCATGACCGGATCCGTACGGGTCGGGGTGCTCGGGCCGCTGTCCGTGGAGGTCGATGGCCGGGCGCACGAGGCGCCGCGCGCCGAGGTGGTCCGAGGACTGCTCGGCGTGCTGCTGCTGGCCGGCCGGGAGCCGCTGTCCGTGGAGCGGCTCATCCCGTTGGTGTGGGACGACCGGGCCGGGCACACCCGGCCCGCGTCGGTGCACGTCGCGGTCACGAGACTGCGCGGCTGGCTGGACGAGGCCGGGCTGGCCGCCGAGCTGCGCCGGGAGGGCTGCGGCTACCGGCTGGCGCACGAGTTCGACCTCGACCTCGACCGGGTCAGCGAGCACGGTACGGCCGAGGAGCCGGCGGCCGACCGGTGCCTGCGGCTGGCGGCCGCGCTCGCCCGCTACCGCGGGCCGGTGCTGGCCGACGTGGTCCGGCTCGGCCGGTCCGATCCGCTGGTGATCGGGGCCGAGCGGCTGGTGCTGCGGCGCTGCCTGGAGCTGGCCGACGTGGCCGAGGCGACCGGGCGGCCGGAGCTCGGCGTCGGGCCGCTGGAGACCTACGCGTCGTGTGACCCGTACGAGGAGATGGTGCAGGCGCGGCTGGTCGAGCTGCTCGCCGAGGCCGGGCGCCCGGAGACGGCCCGGCGGCGATACGAGCAGGCCAGGGCGCTGCTGGCGGCGGAGCTCGGCGTCCCGCCCTGCCCGCGGCTGCGCCGGGCCGGCGGCAAGGTTGCCGCCTAGGTCACCCCTACCGGCCGCCGCCCGGGCCGGTCCGCCGGCCGCCGCGCGGTGGTGAAGCGCGGCCGGCCGGCCAGGTCGGGGTGGTCACGCACCTCGGCCCAGTGCCGGAACACCGCCGGCACCGACTCGCCCTGCACGTCCGCGTGCTCGACCGCGACCAGTCCGCCGGGCTTGAGCAGCCGGGCCGCGGCCCGCTCGACCGCCCGCACGGCGACCAGCCCGTCCTCGCCGCCCCACAGCGCCGCCGGCGGGTCGTGCTCGGCCACCTCGCGCTCGATCCGCGCCCCGACCGGAATGTACGGCGGGTTCGCGGTGACCAGGTCGACCGTGCCGGCCAGGTCGGCGAGCAGGGTGGGGTCGGCCACGTCGCCCCGGTGCAGCGCGACCGGCAGGCCGGTCGCCGCCACGTTGCGGGCCGCCCAGGCCAGCGCGTGCTCCTCCAACTCGGCCGCGTGCACGGTGACGTCGGCCGCCTCGTCGGCGAGGGCGAGCGCGATCGCGGCCGAGCCCGCGCACAGGTCGACGACCACGTCACCGGGCCGGAGCCGGGCCAGCGCCCAGTCGACCAGCACCTCGGTCTCCGGCCGGGGCACGAACACGCCGGGGCCGACGGCGAGGTCGAGCCGCCGGAACCCGGCCACCCCGGTCAGGTGCTGCAGCGGCACCCTGGCCGCCCGCTGCTCGACCAGCTCGGCGTAGCGGCCGGCGGCCTCGGCCGGCAGCCGGTCCAGGAGCACCAGCCGGGACCGGGACAGCCCGAGCGCGTGCGCGGCCAGCTCCTCGGCGTCGTGCCGGGGGCTGGCCACCCCCGCGGCGGCCAGCGTGGCCGCCGCCGCCTCAATCTCCGGCAGCACCAAGCAACGCTTCCGTGTCGGCCTTCTGCAGGGCCGCGATGACGTCGTCGAGGTTGCCGTCGAGCACCTGGTCGAGGTTGTAGGCCTTGTAGCCGACCCGGTGATCGGAGATCCGGTTCTCCGGGAAGTTGTACGTGCGGACCCGCTCGCTGCGGTCGACCGTGCGGACCTGGGAGCGGCGGGCGTCGGACGCCTCCTTGTCCGCCTCCTCCTGCGCCAGCGCGAGCAGCCGGGCGCGCAGCACCCGCAGGCCGGCCTCCCGGTTCTGCAGCTGGCTCTTCTCGTTCTGCATCGACACGACGGTGCCGGTCGGGACGTGGGTGATCCGGACCGCCGAGTCGGTGGTGTTGACGCTCTGCCCGCCGGGCCCGGACGAACGGTAGACGTCGATGCGCAGGTCGGCCGGGTCGATCTGGACGTCGACCTCCTCCGCCTCGGGCAGCACGAGCACGCCCGCGGCGCTGGTGTGGATGCGCCCCTGCGACTCGGTCGCCGGCACCCGCTGCACCCGGTGCACACCGCCCTCGTACTTGAGCTGGCGCCACACACCGGCGTCCGACCGGCCGCGGACCGCCACCGTCACGTCCTTGTAGCCGCCGAGGTCGGACTGCTCGGCGTCGAGGATCTCGGTCTTCCAGCCCTGCCGCTCGGCGTGGCGCAGGTACATCCGGAGCAGGTCGCCGGCGAACAGCGCCGACTCCTCGCCGCCCTCGCCGGCCTTGATCTGCAGGATCACGTCCTTGCCGTCGTTGGGGTCGCGCGGCACCAGCAGCTCGCGCAGCTTGTCCTGCAGCGCGCCCTCGCGGGTGGCCAGCTCGGTCGCCTCCGCGGCGAACGACTGGTCCTCGCCGGCCAGCTCGCGGGCCGTGGCCAGGTCGCCCTGGGTGGTCTCGAGCTGGTGCGCGGTCTCCGCGATCCGGGACAGCTCCGCGTACCGGCGGCCGAGCCGGCGGGCCAGCGCCTGGTCGGCGTGCACGGACGGGTCGGCGAGCTTGCGCTCCAGCTCGGCGTGCTCGGCCAGCAGCGCGGGCAGGCTCTCCGGGGTGGTCATCGTGGTCTCCTGACAACGAACGACGCCCACCCCGCGATGGGGTGGGCGTCGTGGGAGGCGCTACTTGCCGGCGCGCTCGCGCTTGCCGTACCGCTGCTCGAACCGGGCGACGCGGCCGCCGGTGTCGAGGATCTTCTGCTTGCCGGTGTAGAACGGGTGGCACTGCGAGCACACGTCGGCGTGGATCACGCCGTTCGGCGCGGTGCTGCGGGTCTGGAACGTGTTCCCGCAGGAGCAGGTCACCGTCGTCTCGACGTAGTCAGGGTGGATTCCGGGCTTCACGAATGGGTCCTCTCGTTGGCGGCCGCCGGGTCGCACCCCTGGAGCCTGCCCCCGTCGGTGCGTGTGCCTTGGGGGGCTGGCCCCCGCTGGCGCGTGTGCCTTGGGGGCTGGCCCCCCCGCTGGCGCGCGCGCCTTGGGGGGTTAACGGGGGGCTGGCCCCCCGTTGGTGCGTGAACCGGAGCCGAGGTCGTGACCAGTGTGCCAGACCGGCACACCGACGTTCTCAACGGCGGCGGGCAGGATGGCATTCCCAACCGGCACCCGCCGGCGACGGCCGTTCTGACCGGCGCCGACGGGTCCTGAACCGGATGGGTCCGCCGCCTTCGGCGGGCGGGGCCCCCGGCCTAATCCTGTCCGGGGGTGGACTTGGCGATCTGCATGAGGAACTCGACGTTGGTCCGGCTCTGCTTCAACCGGTCCAGCAGCAGGTCGATCGCCTGCTCCGGGTCGAGCGCGTTGAGCACCCGCCGCAGCTTGTGCACGATCGCCAGCTCCTCCGGTGCCAGCAGGATCTCCTCCTTGCGGGTGCCGGACGCGATGACGTCCACCGCCGGGAAGACCCGCTTGTTCGCGATCTTGCGGGAGAGCACGAGCTCGGCGTTGCCGGTGCCCTTGAACTCCTCGAAGATCACCGTGTCCATGGTCGACCCGGTCTCGATCAGCGCGGTCGCCAGGATCGTCAGCGAGCCGCCGTTCTCGATGTTGCGGGCCGCACCGAGGAACCGCTTCGGTGGGTAGAGCGCGGTCGAGTCGACGCCACCGGACAGGATCCGGCCGGACGCCGGCGCCGCCAGGTTGTACGCCCGGCCGAGCCTGGTGATGTTGTCCAGCAGCACGACCACGTCGTGGCCGAGCTCGACCAGCCGCTTCGCCCGCTCGATCGACAGCTCCGCGACCGTGGTGTGGTCCGTCGGCGGCCGGTCGAACGTGCTCGCGATCACCTCGCCCTTCACCGCGCGCTGCATGTCGGTGACCTCCTCCGGCCGCTCGTCCACGAGGACGACCATGAGGTGGCACTCCGGGTTGTTGGTGGTGATCGCGTTGGCGATGGCCTGCAGGATCATCGTCTTGCCGGCCTTCGGCGGGCTGACGATCAGCGCCCGCTGGCCCTTGCCGATCGGCACGATCAGGTCGATCACCCGCGCGGTGAGCAGGTGCGGCTCGGTCTCCAGCCGGAGCCGGTCCTGCGGGTAGAGCGGGGTCAGCTTCATGAACTCGGGGCGGGTCTTCGCCTGCTCCGGGTCCAGCCCGTTGACCGTGTCCAGCCGGACCAGCGCGTTGTACTTGTCCCGCCGCTCGCCCTCGCGCGGCTGCCGCACCGCGCCGGTGATCGCGTCACCGCGGCGCAGGCCGTGCCGGCGCACCTGGGCCAGCGAGACGTACACGTCGTTGGGGCCGGTCAGGTAGCCGGAGGTCCGCACGAACGCGTAGTTGTCCAGGATGTCGAGGATGCCGGCCACCGGCAGCAGCACGTCGTCCTCGGAGATGACCGGCTCGCCCTGGTCGGCGAAGCGGTCGCCGCCGGAGCGGTTGCGCCGGTTGCGGTCGCGGAACCGGCCGCGCCGCCGGCTGCCGCGGCCCTCGAACTCGTCGTCGTCGTCCCGGTTGCCGCGGTTGTCGCGGTCACCCCGGTCGTTGCGGTCACCCCGCTCGTTGCGGTTGTCGCCGCCGCTGGCCGCCCGCTGGTCGGAACGGTCGCCCCGGTCGTTGCGGTCACCCCGCTCACCCCGGTCACGGTCGCCACGGTCGCCGCGGTCGGCACGGTCGCCCCGGTCGTTGCGGTCGTTGCGGTCGTTGCGGTCGTTGCGGTCCCGGTCGCGGCGGGGGCCGCGGTCGCCGTCCGCGCGGTCGATGTCCGAGCGGTCCCCGGCCGGGCGGTCCCTCGTCGGGCGGTCGCCGGCCGAGCGGTCCCCGGCCGAGCGGTCGCCGGCCGAGCGGTCGCCCGCCGGGCGGTCGCCGGCCGAACGGTCGCCCGCCGGGCGGTCGCCGTCGGCGCTCCGGTCCCGGCCGCCGCGCTCGTCGGTGCGGTCCTGGTCGGGACGGTCCTGGTCGCCGCGCTCGTCGGTGCGGTCGCGACCCTGCCCGTCGCGAGGGCCCCGCTCGCGCTCCCGCCGGCTCGGCCGGTCGGTCGCCGCCGCGGTGTCGGACGGCGCGCCGTCGGTCCGCGCCGAGCGCGGCTCCCGGGTGGGCGCCGTCACCGACGCGGTCGCGCTGATCGCGGTCAGCGCCGCGCTCGGCCCGCCGTCGGTCCGGCCGGAGTCGGCCTGCGTGTCGGCGGTGACGGAGCTTCCGGCCGGCGCCTCGGCGCTCGCCGGGCTGCCCGCGGGCCGGCTCGCACCGCGGCGCTGCCGGGTGCGGGTCGGGGGCGCCGCGTCGGAGCCGGTCGGGCCGGCCGCCGGCGGGGCGGACGTGGTCGCTTCGGGCGTGCCGAGCGGGAGCTGGTCCTGCCCGGGCGTAGACCCCTGACCAGCGCCGTTGCCGCTCTGCTTGGCCTGGATGGCCGCTACCAGCTCACCCTTGCGCATGCGGCCGGTGCCGGTGATCCCGAGCGAGGTGGCGAGGCTCTGCAGCTCGGGCAGCAGCATGCCGGACAGCCCGGCGGCACGCCGGCGCGGGCGGGTCTCGGCGGGAGCGGCGGTCTGGTCGGACTCGGGGGTCCGGCCGGCGCCCTCGGTCAGGTAGTCCGTGGTGTCACTCACGGTGTGTGTCCCTTCGTCGGCCGGGATCAACCCACGGCCGGGGTCGAGCTACCGGCCGTTCCGGCCGGTGAACGGTCCGCCTCGCGGCGGACGGTGTGGCAGCCTCGCTGGAGCGCCGCGGAGCGACTTGCTAGCTCCGTGAGAGACGGGACAGCGAGGCCTCGTGCAGGGGTGCACCAGTGTTTCGGTGCGGCGAACCAGAGACCCCGCCGAGAGCGCACCCTCGGGCGGCTGGTGATGCGAAGCCTAACGGTGTGCCGCCAGAGGGGCAACAACAACCCCCACCAGCGTGTTCCCCGCCGCCATCACCCGGCCAACCCGAGCAGCTCGGCGCCGCCGGCGTCGACGGCGAGCACCTCCACCGACCAGCCGCGCGGCGCGTACGAGCTGAGGTCGTCGGCCTGGCCGGCGAAGGCCAGCACCGATGGGCCGGCGCCGGAGACCACCGCCGGCACGCCGTCGGCCCGCAGCGCGTCGATCAGCCCGGCGGTCTTGACCTGCGACGGCGCCCGGTACTGCTGGTGCAGCCGGTCCTCGGTGGCGGCCAGCAGCAGGCCAGGATCGGCGGCCAGCGCGTGCACGAGCAGCGCCGACCGGGCCGCGTTGCCGGCGGCGTCGGCGTGCGGCACGGTCTCCGGCAGCAGCTTGCGGGCCTTGGCCGTCGACGAGCTGGTCGTCGGCACGAACACCACCGGCCGCAACGCCGGGCTGACCGGCAGCCGCACCGCGTGGGCCGGACCGTCGGCCGGCGTCCAGGCCAGGGTGAGCCCGCCGAGCAGGCAGGCCGCGACGTTGTCCGGGTGCCCCTCCAGCTCCGCCGCGAGCGCCAGCAGCGCGTCGTCGTCGAGCGTGTCGGCGCCGCCGAGCACCAGAGCGCGGGCCGCGGTGAGCCCGGCCACGATGGCGGCCGCGGACGAGCCGAGGCCGCGGCTGTGCGGGATCCGGTTCGCGCAGACCACTTCCAGGCCGCGGGGCTGGCCGCCGAGCGCGTCGAAGCCGGCGTGCAGGGCCCGCACGACCAGGTGCCGGCGGGTACGCGGGACGGTGTCCGCCCCCTCCCCGGCCACGTCGACGAACAGGCCCTCGTCGGCCACCCGGACCACCACGTCGTCGTACAGGCTCAGGGCGAGGCCGAGGGCGTCGAAACCGGGGCCGAGGTTGGCGCTGGTCGCGGGCACGCGTACGCGCACCGGCGCGGCCCGGAACGCCACCCGGGACGCTCGCGCCACCCCTCTCGCCACGCCAGCAATCTAGGGCATGTCGCCCAACCCGGCGGCGCGCCGACGGCATCCACCGCGGGTCGAGTGACACCTCTCAGTGGTCGACCAGGCCGAGCGATTCCGCGGCCGCCGTGGCGTCGACCGGGATGGTGACCGGGGCCGGCGCGCCGGAGATCGCCCAGTCGGGGTCCTTGAGCCCGTTGCCGGTGACCGTGCAGACGACGGTCTGCCCCGGCTCGAGGCCGGCGGCGAGCAGGCCGGCCACGCTGGCCGCCGACGCCGGCTCGACGAACACGCCTTCCGCCCGGGCCAGCAGCCGGTACGCGGCGAGGATCTCGCGGTCGGTCACCGCCGCGATCCGGCCGCCCGAGGCGTCCCGGGCGGCCACCGCCGCCCGCCAGGACGCCGGGTTGCCGATCCGGATCGCGGTGGCGATCGTCGTCGGCCGCGGCACCGGCGCCCCGGTCACGATCGGCGCCGCGCCGGCGGCCTGGAAGCCGAACATCCGCGGCCGGCCGCGGTCGTATTCGGTGTAGCCCTTCCAGTAGGCGGTGATGTTGCCCGCGTTGCCGACCGGCAGGCAGTGCACGTCCGGCGCCCGGCCGAGCGAGTCGCAGACCTCGAAGGCGGCGGTCTTCTGCCCCTCGATCCGGTCCGGGTTCACCGAGTTGACCAGCGTGACCGGGTAGTGCTCGGACAGCTCGCGGGCGACCGTGAGGCAGTCGTCGAAGCCGCCGTCGACCTGCAGCAGCCGCGCCCCGTGCACCAGCGCCTGGGCCAGCTTGCCGAGCGCGATCTTGCCGGCGGGCACCAGCACGGCGCAGGTCAGCCCGCCGCGCACCGCGTACGCCGCGGCGGACGCGCTGGTGTTGCCGGTGCTCGCGCAGATGACCGCCTGCGACCCGGCCGCGACCGCCTGGGTGATCGCCACGGTCATCCCGCGGTCCTTGAACGACCCGGTCGGGTTGAGCCCCTCGACCTTGAGCCAGACGTCGCAGCCGGTCCGCCCGGACAGCGTCGGCGCCGGCAGCAGCGGCGTGCCGCCCTCGAGCAGCGTCACCACCCGGGCGCCGGCGGCCACCGGCAGCCGGTCCCGGTACGCCTCGATCACGCCGGGCCAGCCGGCGAACCGGGCCGCCTCGATCGTCACCCGGAAAGCGTAGCCGCGGCAGGGGGCCGGCGGCGGGCCGTCGGTGGATGCGGACACCGTCGCCGGCGCCGCCAGACCGTGCGGAGACGGGCACCTAGGCTTGCTCGACCCGCATCACCGAGGTGACCTCCCGAACGGCGGGCAGCGAGCGGAGGTCGTCGACGGTGGCCGCGAGGGCGGCGTCCGGCGCGGTGTGGGTGACGAGCACCAGCGTGGCGTCGTCACCGCGGCCGGCCTGGCGGACGGTCGAGATGCTCACCTCGCGCGCCGCGAACGCCTGCGCGACCGACGCCAGCACGCCCGGCCGGTCGAGCACGTCGAGCGAGATGTGGTAGCGGGTCGCGCTCTCCCCCACCGCCCGCACCCGCAGGTCGGCGTACGCCGACTCGCCCGCGCCGCGGCCGCCGGACAACCGGTTGCGGGCCACCGCCACCACGTCGCCGAGCACCGCGGACGCGGTCGGCGCCCCGCCGGCGCCCCGGCCGTAGAACATCAGCTGCCCCGCGGCGTCGGCCTCGACGTACACGGCGTTGAACGCGTCGCCGACCCCGGCCAGCGGGTGGCTGCGCGGAATCATCGCCGGGTGCACGCGGACCCCGACCGAGCCGTCCGACAGGTCCCGGTCGCAGATCGCCAGCAGCTTGACCGTGCAGCCCATCGCCTTCGCCGAGGCAACGTCGGCCGAGGTCACCCCGGAGATGCCCTCCCGGTGCACGTCCGCCGCGCTGACCCTGGTGTGGAAGGCCAGCCCGGCCAGGATCGCCGCCTTGGCCGCGGCGTCGAACCCGTCGATGTCCGAGGTCGGGTCGGCCTCCGCGTAGCCGAGCGCGGTCGCCTCGGCCAGCGCCTCCGCGAACCCGGTGCCGGTCGCGTCCATCTGGGACAGCACGAAGTTCGTGGTGCCGTTGACGATCCCGAGCACCCGGGTGATCCGGTCGCCGGCCAGCGACTCGCGCAGCGGCCGCAGCAGCGGGATCGCGCCGGCCACCGACGCCTCGTAGTAGAGGTCGACGCCGGAGTCCCGGGCCGTCGCGTGCAGGGTCGCGCCGTCCTCGGCCAGCAGCGCCTTGTTCGCGGTGACCACCGACTTGCCGGTCTTCATCGCCGACAGCAGCAGCGTGCGGGCCGGCTCGATGCCGCCGATCACCTCGATCACCACGTCCACGTCCGGCCGCTCGACCAGCGCCTCGGCGTCGGTGGTGAGCAACTCCGCCGACACGCCGGGATGCCGGGCCGGCCGGCGTACCGCGATCCCGACCAGCTCCAGCGGCGCGCCGATGCGGGCGGCGAGGTCGCCGGCCTGCTCCTCCAGCAGGCGGACCACCTCGGTCCCGACGGTGCCGCAGCCGAGCAGCGCGATCCTCACCGGCGCCGCCGGAAGATCACGCCGAACACCAGCCAGACCACGACCACGCCGGCCACCAGCGTGGCCACGATCGAGCCGCCGCCCTCGCCGGTCGCCGCCAGCAGCAGGACCAGCACCGCGAGCACCACGATCAGCCAGGTGCTGGTCTTCGTCTTCCCGGCCATCAGGGCACGTCCAGCCGCAGCAGGTCCTCGACGGTCTCCCGCCGGACGACGACACGGGCCGCGCCGTCGCCGACCGCGACCACCGGCGGGCGCGGCTGGTGGTTGTAGTTGCTCGCCAGCGACCGGCAGTATGCCCCGGTCGCGGCCACCGCGAGCAGGTCGCCGGGGACCAGGTCGGCCGGCAGCCAGGTGTCCCGGACCACGATGTCGCCGCTCTCGCAGTGCTTGCCGACCACCCGGCACAGCACCGGCGGCACCTCGCTGACCCGGGAGGCGAGCACGCAGGTGTACTGCGCGTCGTACAGGGCGGTGCGGATGTTGTCGCTCATCCCGCCGTCCACCGAGACGTACCGGCGGTGCGGGGTGTCCTTGACCGTGCCCACCTCGTACAGGGTGATCGAGGCCGGCCCGGCGATGGCCCGTCCCGGCTCCACCGCGAGCCGCGGCTCGGCCAGCCCGGCCGCCGCGCACTCCCTGGCGACGATCGCCCGCATCGAGGCGGCCAGCGCCGGCACGTCCATCGGCGTGTCCGCGGCGGTGTACGCGATGCCGAAGCCACCGCCGAGGTCAAGGTACGGCGGGGTCGCGCCGAGCTCGTCCCGCAGCCGGGCCAGCAGCGCGACCGCCCGGTGCGCCGAGACCTCGAAGCCGGAGGTGTCGAAGATCTGCGAGCCGATGTGCGAGTGCACGCCGACCAGGTCCAGCGAGGAGTGGTTGAGCACGCGGCGGCACGCCTCGAACGCGTCCCCGCCGGCGACCGAGAAGCCGAACTTCTGGTCCTCGTGCGCGGTGGCGATGAACTCGTGGGTGTGCGCCTCGACGCCGACGGTGGCCCGGACGAGCACCGGCTGGCGCAGCCCACGCTCCTCGGCCAGCCAGGCCAGCCGGGCGATCTCGGCGAACGAGTCGACCACGATCCGGCCGACCCCGGCGTCGAGCGCCTGCTCGATCTCGGCCACGGACTTGTTGTTGCCGTGGAAGGCGATCCGGTCCGGCGGCACCTCGGCCCGCAGGGCCGCGGCCAGCTCGCCCCCCGAGCAGACGTCGAGGCCGAGGCCCTCCTCGACGATCCAGCGCAGCGAGGTGAGGCTGCAGAACGCCTTCGCCGCGTAGTGCACGTCGGCGCCGGCGAACGCCTGCACGAAGTCGCGGCAGCGGGACCGGAAGTCGGCCTCGTCGAGCAGGTACGCCGGGGTGCCGAACTCGGTCGCCAGGTCACGGACATCGACCCCGCCGAGCACCAGCGCGCCGGACTCGTCCCGGGTGGCGGTGGCCGGCCAGACCGCGGCGGCCAGTGTCCCGGGGTCGGCCGGCGGGACCAGCAGCGCCGACGGCGGCTCGGTGACGTCGGCGTGCAGGGCGCCGGCCTCGTGCGTCCTCACGTCACATCCGGTCGGGCGCGGAGACGCCGATCAGGCCGAGGCCGTTCTCCAGCACGATCCGGGTCGCCTCGCACAGCGCCAGCCGGGCGTGCACCAGGTCCGGTCCGGGCGAGTCCTCGTGCTCGCTCGGCAGCACCCGGCAGGCGTCGTAGAACCGGTGGTAGGTGCCGGCCAGCTCCTCCAGGTAACGGGCGACCCGGTGCGGCGCCCGCAGCTCGGCCGCCGCCGCGACCACCCGCGGGAACTCGCCCAGCGCCCGCAGCAGGTCGCCCTCCCGCTCGTGCGAGAGCAGCCCGTAGTCGACCTCGGCCGGCGGCGGCACGCTGACCCCCAGCTCGCGGGCGTTGCGGCCGAGCGAGGCCAGCCGGGCATGCGCGTACTGGACGTAGAAGACCGGGTTGTCGTTGGTCCGCGCCGCCCACAGCTCGACGTCGATGTCGATCGGCGAGTCCATCGACCAGCGGACCAGCGCGTACCGCAGCGCGTCGGTGCCGATCAGCGCGATCGCCTCGTCGAGCGTGACCAGGTTGCCGGCCCGCTTGCTCATCCGGCCGCCGTGCAGCGACACCAGCTGGCCGATGATGATCTCGACGGTCTCGTCCGGATCGTCCCCGAAGCACGACGCGATCGCCCGCATCCGACCGACATAGCCGTGGTGGTCGGCGCCGAGCAGCACGATCGCCCGGTCCGCCCCGCGCCGCCGCTTGTCCAGGTAGTAGGCGCAGTCGGCGTCGAAGTAGGTCGGCCGGCCGTCGGACCGGACCAGCACCCGGTCCTTGTCGTCGCCGAACTCGCTCGTCCGCAGCCAGACCGCGCCGTCGGCCTCGAAGACGTGCCCCTGCTCGCGCAGCCGGATGACGGCCTCGGCGATCTCCCCACTCGTGTGCAAGGTGGCCTCGGAGAAGAAGACGTCGAACTCGGCGCCGAAATCGGCCAGCGACCGCTTGATCGACTCGAGCATCAGGGCGACGCCCTCGGTGCGGAAGACCTCCGTCCGCTTCTCCTCCGGCTGGTCCAGCACGCCGGGGTTGGCGGCGACCACCGCGGAAGCGATCTCGCGGATGTAGTCGCCGTCGTAGCCGTTGTCCGGGGTCGGCTGCCCGGCCGCCGCCGCCACCAGCGACGCGGCGAACCGGTCGATCTGGGCTCCGGCGTCGTTGAAGTAGTACTCCCGGGTGACCTGGGCGCCGCTCGCGGTCAGCAGCCGGGCCAGCGAGTCGCCGGTCGCGGCCCACCGGGCATGCGCCAGGTGCAGCGGCCCGGTCGGGTTGGCCGAGACGTACTCGAGGTTGAGGTGGCGGCCGGCGTTCACCTCGCTCCGCCCGTACGCCGGGCCGGCCTCGAGGACCGTGCGGACCAGCCCGGCCAGCGCGTCCTTGGCCAGCGTGACGTTGAGGAAGCCGGGGCCGGCGACGTCGACGGTGGCCACGCCCGGGTGCTCCCGCAGCCGGGCGGCGACCAGCTCGGCGACCTCCCGCGGCGGCCGGCCGGCCGGCTTGGCCAGCCGCAGCGCCACGTTGGTGGCGTAGTCGCCGTGCTCGCGTGACTTCGGGCGCTCGACGACCGCGCTGTCCGGGACGGATACAGCCAGGTCACCGGCGTCCACGGCGGCGCGGACGGCAGCCAGCACCGCGGCGGCGAGCTCCTCGGGGGTCACCCGGACAATGCTACTGAGCCCGCCCGCGCGACCTCACAGTGCTTCAGGGCGTGCCCGGGCGCCGTCCGCACCGCGGACGATCCCGGGACACGCCCAAAGCCTGCGCCCGTACCATGTGGCCCGTCGTTGACCCTCAGAGCGAGAGCGCCCGGATGCCGCCGAAGAAGAAGACCACGCCCGGCAAGAGCAGTCCGTCGCCGCGGGCGGCCAGCGGGGGTGGCCGGTCCGGGCGCAGGCCTCCGCCGCCGATCACCACCGGCCGGCCGAAGCCGTGGGGCCTGATCGCGCTCACCGTGGTCGTGGTGGTCTTCGCCGGCCTCGTCATCGGGTACGCGGTGGTCAAGATCAACAAGTCCAACCAGAACAGCCCGGAGGCCAAGGCCGAGGACGCGAAGGCGATCCCGGGCATCGTGCTGAAGGACTTCCCGAGCCGCAACCACGTGCAGGGCGTCGTCAACTACACCGACAGCCCGCCGTTCGGCGGCGACCACGACCCGACCTGGGCCGACTGCAACGGCACCGTGTATCCGTCCGAGCTCCGCAAGGAGAACGCGGTGCACATGCTGGAACACGGCGCGGTCTGGATCACGTACAAGCCGGGGCTGGCCGCCGACCAGGTCGACGCGCTGAAGCAGAAGGTCTCGGGTGTCGGCTACATGGCGCTGAGCCCATACCCGGGGCTGAAGTCGAACGTCTCGCTGCAGTCCTGGGGCCACCAGCTGTTCGTCGACAACGCGACCGACTCCCGGGTCGACCGGTTCATCAACGACCTGCGGCTGAACTCCGCGGTGACCCCGGAGTTCGGCGCGACCTGCACCAACCCCGACTTCAAGGCCAACCCGTCGCCGCCGGACCCGTCCGGAGCGGCCGCGCCGTCGGCGAGCGGGTGACCTAGGTCCCGAGCCGGCCGGACCCGGAAGGGGGAGACTGAACGCGTGGCGACTCTGGAGCAGCACCCGGACACCGCTGAGGTCGACTACGACTCCCGCCGGCCACGGTGGCTCCTCGTCGCGCTCGGCGTGATCTGCGCCGTCGCGCTGCTCGGTGCCGGTGCGGCGCTGACCGTCGTCACCGGCATCGGGACCGACCGGCCGCCCGCCGTCGACTCGGTCGACGCCGGGTTCGCCCGGGACATGGCCACCCACCACGACCAGGCCGTGCAGATGGCCCAGGTGGTGCGGGACAACAGCACGGACCCGGCGGTACGGCTGCTCGCGTTCGACATCGAGACCGGGCAACTCGCCCAGATCGGCCAGATGCGCGGCTGGCTCGAGTCATGGGGGCAGACCGGCCAGTCCGACCTCGCGCAGATGTCCTGGATGGATCACACGGTCGCGCCCGGCCAGCTGATGCCGGGAATGGCGACCCAGGCCGAGCTGGCCAAGCTGCGCGGCCTGCGCGGCAAGGCGATGGACGTCTACTTCCTGCAGCTGATGATCCGCCACCACGAGGGCGGCCTCCCGATGGCGCAGTACGGCGCCGACCATGCCGCGGAGCCGTACGTCCGGACGATGGCCGCCGCGATCGCCACCGCGCAGCAGAACGAGGTCGTGACGATGGAGCAGATGCTGCGCGAACGGGGCGCGCGCCCGCTCAGCTGACCTGGTCCTGGTCCGCCAGCCGCCGGACCGCGTCGACGACGTCGTCCGGGTCGAACGGCTTGATCACGTAGTCGTCGGCGCCGGCCTCCGCGCCCTGCTCCAGGTCCGCCGGCCGGGTCCGCGCGCTGATCAACACGATCCGGGCCCGCCGCGTCAGCGGGTCGGACCGCAGCCGGCGGGCGGTGGTCATGCCGTCCAGCCCCGGCATCATCACGTCCAGCGTCACCACGTCCGGGTCGACCTCGCGCGCCTTCTCCAGCGCGTCCAGCCCGTCCACCGCCTCGTGCACCTCGAAGCCCTCCAGCTCGAGGTTGATCACGAGCAGCTGGCGGATGACGGCCTCGTCGTCGACGACCAGCACCCGAGGCGGTCGCTCCGGCACGCCGTCACCGTACCGGGCCGCGACGCGGTCCGTGGTCGTCTCCCTGGTAACCTTTCCGGGTCGCTGAGCCCCCGTAGCTCAGGGGATAGAGCACCGCCCTCCGGAGGCGGGTGCGCAGGTTCGAATCCTGCCGGGGGCACCGGCTGTGACCAGCACGTGTGACGTTGCGTAGCAGCCGCTCGGGCCCGAAATGCCTGTTCCATGGAGCGAGTCGAGGGATGAACCCGTTCCACGACGGAGATCAACCTTGCGGGCGCTCCTCGCCAGCGGGCGTTGATGTCGGGACTACTCTGCTTCCGTGACCGCTGAAGCCCACCAGGGTGAGCCGCGCTGGCCGGCGCGCACACCAGCTGGCGTGAGGGCCGCGCTGACCGGGGAGAGTCGCGCGGAGTTCGAGCGCGACTACCGCGACGCCATGGACCGCGCGAGCTCCGACTTCGACCTCACCCCGGTGCAGGAACTGGTCGAGCGCTGGTGGCGAATCGCCGTCTCCTCCCAGGACGGCGCGGCCCACGAGCGGATGCTCGCGGCCGTCGCTGCGCTCAGGGAGGGCCGTCCGGTCTCCAACACGCCCTGGCGCCAGGTACGCAGCGACCTCGGGCGTAGGCGCTCCACGAGCGTGCGCTCTGCTGTGGCGGGTGCCAGTGACGCGGACGACGACGTTGCCGCGCTTGGGTCGGTGTCGACGATACGGTGGTCTGTGTGCGCATCCGATGGCCTGACCTGCCGGTAGGGGCCTTGGCAGGCCCCTACGCGACGTCCCAGTGGTAGTTGGTGTCCCACCGCCAGGAGGCCCATACCGCGGCACCAAGGAGGATGGCTCCGAACAGGACGGGACCTGCTCTTGGGCTCACGCTTGCTGTTGGGCGGGAACGGTTTCACGGTCAGGGATGGTGGCCATGGTCGCCGACGGTGCGGTGCGGGGCCAGGTCCAGGCGTACCGCACGATGAGGGCGATAAGGATCAATTCCAGTACGACGCCAAGGCCGTAGAAGTACAGCCAGAACCCGCCCGCCACGTTGAATGCCGTGACGGGGACGTAGAGCGCGGCCACGATGAGGTTCGTGATGCGGTTCACCCTGGCCGGCAGCGTCATCGACAGCACGACCATGAAGATCGGGACGGCCACGAGGGTCAGCGCCGTGGTCGAAAAAGTCTGAGAGAGGTCGAACTCGAAGACCCGGCCGTCGAGGATGTCTTCGATGATGCCGGGCGTGAAGAAGCCGAGAATGTCCACGTAGGCGTACAGGAACATGAAGCTTGTCCACGCTGCGGCGAGCTTGGCTCTCACCGGGATCCGCTGGTCTTCCAGTGGGGCGGTGGTGGGTTGACGTGTTCTCATCATGGGCTCCGTAGTTGTGGCGAGGATCGGTAAGTCCACGCTCGCTGAGCCCGGCGGCGGGCGCCTCGGCCCGGAGGCCGGGATTCGCCTGGCCGATGGCATGGTCTTCTCTCGTTCTTTCGGCGGGTACGCCGAGGCGCGCCGGTTCCTAGGCTGGAGCCGTGGTCACTGTCCGGCGCTCCATCTGGCATGAGCCGCGGCCTGCTGACGCCCCACCCATCGGTCGGCTCGACTGGCTGCTGGTGGGCGTGTTCGCGGCCGCCGCCTTGGTCGAAGGCATCGTTCGGCCGGGCTTGGCCTGGCGACCTCTTGTGACGGTGCTCGCCCTGGCGCTGATTCCTACCCTGCTCTGGCGGCGGGGCCGCCCCCTGATGGCGGTCCTGGTCGGGTGGGGCGTCGCCGGGCTGCTCTCGGTCCTCCAGCTGACTGCGCACGCCGGGGACCTCGGCCTCTATTCCATGACGGCCATCCTGATCCTGCTCTACTCCCTGGTGCGGTGGGGCTCGGGACCGGAGATGGTCTTGGGGACGGCGTTCGTGACGGTCGTCGTCGCGCTGGGGATGTACGTCTCCTCCGCGGACTGGGCCGAGGTCTTCGGCGGGAGCGTCCTCTTGCTGTTGTTCGTCGCCCTCGCGGCGGTGTTCCGCTACCGCGCGGACCTCTGGCATCGCCAACAGCGCGAGATCCGCAATCAGGAGCGGGTGTGGCTGGCTCGCGAGCTGCACGACACCGTGGCCCACCACGTCTCGGCCATCGCGGTGCAGGCCCAGGCCGGTGGCGTGGTCGCCGGCATCGAGCCCGAGAAGGCTGCCGAGGTCCTGGCCGCGATCGAGTCTGAAGCGTCGCGAACCCTGGCGGAGATGAGATCCATGGTGCGGGTGCTGCGAGAGGAGGAAGCCGTCGCCTACTCACCGCAGCCGGGGTGTCGCGGACCTGCCTGCTCTGGCGCGCGCCGACGCGACGCCCACCGTCGAGGTCTCGCTGGACGGTTCGTTAACCCGGCTGGCACGACCCGTGGACGCCGCGCTCTACCGGCTCGCGCAGGAGTCGCTGACCAACGCCGTACGGCACGCGCGGACCGCGACCCGCGTCGGGATCGACGTACGCCGGGAAGGCGACGCCGTCAGGCTGCGTGTCAGCGACGATGGACAAACCGAGCCGGGGCCAGCCCCGGAGCCTGGGTTCGGCCTGCTGGGCATGGCCGAACGCGCCCAGCTCCTCGGCGGATCGCTCTCCGCGGGGCCGGGGCCCGAGGGTGGCTGGGTGGTCGAGGCCGTGCTGCCGGTGGAGGCGCTGGCATGAGCATCCGTGTTGTCGTAGCCGACGACCAGGACTTGGTCCGGACCGGCCTGGTGATGATCCTCGGCGCGCAACCCGACCTCGACGTCGTGGGGGAGGCAGCAGACGGGCTCGCAGCGCTCGACCTGGCGACCCGGCTGCGTCCCGATGTCCTCCTCGTCGACATCCGGATGCCCGGGCTCGACGGCGTCGAGGTGACCCGGCGCCTGGCCGGGCCAGACGTGACGGACCCGATGGCGGTCGTCGTGATCACCACCTTCGACCTCGATGAGTACGTACTCGGCGCCCTACGCGCCGGCGCCCGCGGCTTCCTGCTCAAAGACGCCGGGCCGGAGCTCCTCGTGCAGGCCATCCACGCGGCGGCCAACGGGGACGCGCTGATCGCCCCCAACGTCACCCGCCGGCTGCTGGCGACCTTCGCCGACCAGGCGCCGGTGGTACCGGTCCAACCCATCGACCCGCTCACCGAGCGCGAGGAGGAGGTGCTCGCGCTGGTGGCACGGGGCCGGACCAACGCCGAGATCGCCACCGAGCTCTTCGTCGGCCTGAGCACGGTCAAGACCCACATCGCATCGTTGATGACCAAGCTCGGCGCCCGCAACCGCGTCGAGATCGCGATGTGGGCATACGACACCAGACGCGGGAGAGCCGATTAGTGGGTACTGATCGCAGCGTAGGTCCGTGGCGGTGGATAGCCCAGCGATGAGTGCGGCCGGTCGTGGTTGTACTCCTCCTTCCAGTCGCCGATGGCGACCTTGGCGTGGGTCAGGGACCAGAACAGATGGATGTTGAGGCATTCGCCGCGCAGGCGATCGTTGAAGGACTCGATAAAGGAGTTGCGCCAGGCGGCATACATAAACAAGTACACCAATTGAGTCGCGCCACTCTTCGCCGTGACCCAGCGCCCGGTCGTCGCGGGCGTCGGACAGCGATGGAGGACCGTACTTCGGGGTCGCAGGGTTTAGAAACGGACCTACAGATGCTGCGAAGGACCTCGAGATTGGCCTCGTACAGGCGGTTGAGCAGATGCACCGACCGGGTGCTGGTGACCCTGGAGCACGCTCTTGAGTGACGTCGTGCCAGAGGTGGTAAGCGCCTGGTTGTCGCTGCCTCGCCGGATCTACCTCGACACCTCGACGCTTCAAAAACCTCTGTTCCGGCTCTGCCGCTGATGCTGCCCTCATGCCTTCAGCCGGACCTACGCGCGTAACCCGCAGATCCAAGACGTCAAGGCATTGATTGGCCTCCTTGCCTGCCTTGGGGCGAGTTGATGGCGGAGGAGGGCGACGACGTACCCGACTGGGCGAAGCGCTTCGCGGACCGGTTGAGCCGAGACGGGCTCCTCACTGCAGAGGCTGGCAGTCGTCAGGTGCGGCAAAGTCTGAACGATCTCAACCAGCGGCTGCGCTATGTGCTCGGCGAGTACGACGAACCATCGGAGTCCAAGCCTGTGCGGTAGAACGGCCGTCGCCGCCTCAGTGGCGAAGGTAGACGAACTCACGGCGGCTATCTCAGACTCGACGTACGGCGGTGGCCTGGCCAGGCTGTCGTCGAGGTGCCTGGCGGGGTTGCTCTCACTGCGGCTGCCCGCGGTCGTTCTGGCGTGGCTCTCACATGGCGTGCGCCTCGCCGGGCACGCGTTGTTCACCGCGAGGTACACGGCCAGCGCGGTCATCGCGGCCAGGGCGAGGCCGAGGACGATCACGGCTAGCTGGTACCCCGCCGCGGCCGAACCGGCCTCGCCGATCCGGTCGCTCCCTCCGGCGCCGGTGCGGGAGCTCGGGATGCAACGGCTGCGCTTCGCGGCGAAGCTGCTCGCGGCGGCCGGCTACCCCGGCTGGGTGGTCCTCTTCGACGAGGTCGAGCTCATCGGGCGCTACTCCCTGCAGCAGCGGGCGAAGTCGTACGCCGAGCTCGCTCGCTGGGTCCGCGGCGAGCACGGGGCGCCAGGGCTACCGATCGCGGCGGTGCTGGCGATGACCGACGACTTCGAGGCCGCGGTGCTGTCCGACAAGAACGACAGGGAGCTGGTGCCGGCCCGGGTCCGCGCCAAAGAGACGAGCGAGGCGGGCGAGCTCGCGGCGAGGGCGGAGACCGGCATGCGCATCATCGAGGCCGACATGACCCTGCTCACCCCGCCGGACGCGGCCGAGCTGGACGCCGCGTATGCCCGCTTGAAGGAGCTACACGGCGTCGCCTTCGGCTGGGCACCCCCGGACGTGCCCGGGCTGGAGCGCCTGGGCGCCACCCGGATGCGGCAGTACGTACGGGCGTGGATCAACGAATGGGACCTCGTCCGGCTGGACCCGGACGCGGCAGCCAGCACCGCGTCGGCGGCATCTGCGGCGACGCTGCTGCAGGCCCGAGTCGGCAGCGACGAGCTGGTGGCAGTCCGGCACGTCCTGCCCGTCGCGGAGCACCTCGCCGGCGGCGGCGAACGCGTCCACGACCGCCGGATCGAACTGCCGCCCGCGTCGCGCGCGTGCCACCTCGACGGCGGCCTGCACACCCTCCGCCCGGTGATCGACCTCGACGACGTCGGCCACGTGCCACAACCGCACCGCCAGTGCGATCTCCTCGCCACCGACACCGGCCGGCACACCGTGCCGGTCCCACCGGGTGAAGAACTGACGCAGCGGGATAACCACCTCCGGCCCCAGACCGAGCTGCGCGGCCATCGCCGAGGTCGTGGCGCAGTGCGCATGCGTTCCCCGTACGACGCCCTTACCACCGGTCACGCCCAGCGTCGAGGATGTCAGCCCGTCACGGAGACGGGGAGAAGGGCACGTCCCTGCTGCGGCTAATACCGTCGGTCTTCGCGACGCGCCTTGCGGCGCCGATGACGTCGCATCACGCCAAGTCCGATCCACACGACCGCACCGATCAACGCGGTCACGAGGGTCAAGAGCCACAACGGCCAGGCGAAGCTCCAGAACAGAAACTGGATCGTCACCCGCTCGGTGTTCTGGAACATGAAGACGAGCAGCAGCCCGATCCCGACGAGTGAGGCGATCGCCCCGGCGCCCAGCCGGGCCCGTCTTCCTTCCGCCGTACCAGTGATGTTGTCACCAGGACTAGGTTGGACCATGGCTCTTCCTCCCTGTGCGCCAGTCCCGCCCGGTTCCCGTGCTCGGCCGTGGTCTCCTTGCCGTCCACCCGAGCACATCGGGAACCATCACGGTCTCACGCGATGTGCCCGCTCGCGTTCGGGAAGCCAGCCGATCCTGGGCGGTGGTGGACGCCATCCCGTTCGTGCGCGGACCTTTGCCCTCACTTACGTTCACACCCCTGCGCCGACCCGACACCACCTACCCGCCGAAATCACCCAGGGCGTATCTCTCAACTGGCGGTGGATGCCGACGGCGTCCAGGCGGCGTCCGGCAAGGCGGAGGAGGAGCCGATACCGGGGTTGTATCGGCGACGACGACAATGCCGCCGGTCCTCGTCTGGGCGTCGCCGGCGCCGCCAGGCAGTTGAGAGACACGCCCTAGGGGAGAAATGCCGCTGCGGTCTCGTTACGGCTCAGATCGGCCAGCCTCCGGTCCACAGCGTGCAGGACCGCGTGGACGCAGCTCGACGAGACTGGCATCCCGCTGAGCGCCGAGGTCGTAGACACGACCCAGCGGACCGCGCAGCGCCGACTCGCGGTGGGTCAGGCCAGAGCGGCAAGCACCCGGTCGAGCCGGGAGGCGGCCTCGTCCGCGACCGGCGCGAGCGCGGACAGCCCGGTGAGCTGCACCATGACCTGCGGGTCGAGCGCCTCGACGACGGTGCCGCCGGCGCCGGCGCGGACGACGACGTTGCAGGGCAGCAGCAGTCCGATGCTGCGGTCGACGCCCAGCGCGCTGTACGCCAGCGGCGGGTTGCAGGCGCCGAGGATCACGTAGTCCTCGACGTCGGCGCCGAGCTTCTCCCGCATGGTGGCGGTCACGTCGATCTCGGTGAGCACGCCGAAGCCCTCGTCCTTGAGCGCTCCACGCACCTTCGCAACCGCCTGCTCGAACGGCACGTCGAGGGTGATCGCCTTGCCGAAGCTCATCGTTCGGTCCTCCTGCCGACGGGACGGGCGCTACGCGGTCCGGGCGGTGACCTGCCGGCGCACGTCGTCCATGTCGAGGTCGCGCACCGCCTGGATGACCTGCTCCAGCGCGCGGGCGGGCAGGGCGCCGGGCTGGGAGAACACGAGGATGCCGTCGCGGAACGCCATCAGCGTCGGGATGCTGCTGATCTGCGCGGCCGCGGCCAGCTCCTGCTGGTCCTCGGTGTCGATCTTCCCGAACGTGATGTCCGGGTGCTGGGCGCTCGCCGCCTCGTACACCGGGGCGAACATCCGGCACGGCCCGCACCAGGAGGCCCACCAGTCGACGAGGGTGATGCCCTCGCGGACGACCGTGGTCTCGAACGAGTCCTTCGTCAGCTTGACTGTCGCCATCTCATCCTCACTCACCGTCATGAAAGCATACCCGTCGGGGTATCGAACGCCTCGAGCTGTCCCGGCATTCCCCGCCCCGGCACGAGCCGCCATCGGCAACGATGCCGATACCCCGGGGGGTACTTGCCAGCAACGCGCGGCCACTCTACGGTGACGAGGAACGAATACCCGCCCGGGTATCACTCGCCACGCGCGGTCCGGGCGCCGCTTTCGCCGCACAGGACAGGAGACGCTGTTCCCGATGTTCGAGATCGTCCCGATCGACACGCCAACCCTGGGTGACCGGTCCTACCTCGTCCACGACGGCCGCGTCGCCTTCGTCGTCGACCCCCAGCGCGACGTCGACCGCGTGCTCGACCTCGTCGAGCGGCACGGCGTGCGGATCCGGCACGTGTTCGAGACGCACGTCCACAACGACTACGTCACCGGCGGCCGCGCGCTGGCGACGGCCACCGGCGCGGCCTACCACCTCAACGCCGCCGACCCGGTGACCTTCGACCGGGTGCCGGTCTCCGACGGGGACATGATCGAGGTCTCCCCGGTGCTGTCGGTCGCGGTGCTCGCCACTCCCGGCCACACCCACACGCACCTGTCCTACGCGCTGATCGCCGACGGCGAGCACGTCGGCGTCTTCACCGGCGGGTCCCTTCTTTACGGGTCGACCGGCCGGCCGGACCTGCTCGGCGCCGACCACACCGACGCACTGGTGCACGCGCAATATCGTTCCGCCCACCGGCTCGCGGCCGAGCTGCCGGACGAGGCGGCGGTGTTCCCGACCCACGGCTTCGGCAGCTTCTGCTCGGCTACGCAGTCCTTGGGCGCCTCGTCGACGATCGGCGCCGAGAAACGGACCAACCCCGCGCTCGTCCTCGACGAGGAGCAGTTCGTCGCCACCCTGCTCGCCGGCCTGGATGCCTACCCTGCCTACTACGCGCACATGGGTCCGACCAACCTGGCCGCGCCGAACTGCGCGCCCGACCTGTCGCTGCCGGCGCTGGCCGACGCCGGCGAGCTGCGCCGGCGGATCGCGGCCGGGGACTGGGTGATCGACCTGCGTACCCGGACCGCGTTCGCGGCCGGCCACCTCGTCGGCACGCTCAACATCGGCCTGGACGAGCAGTTCGCCACCTATCTCGGCTGGATCATCCCCTGGGGCACGCCGCTCACGCTGCTCGCCGAGACCCCGGAACAGGTCACCGAGGCCCAGCGCGAGCTCGTCCGGATCGGGATCGACCGACCGGCCGCGGCCGCGACCGGGACGCCGGACCAGTGGGCGGGCGACGCCTCGCTCGGCCGCCTCGACCGCGGCACCTTCGTCGAGCTGGCACGGGCCCGGCCGCGGCGGGACGTCGTCGTGCTCGACGTCCGGCGAGCTCTCGAGTGGACCGACTCACACATCGACGGCGCGGTGCACATCCCGCTGCACGAGCTGCCGGGCCGCGTCGGGGACGTCCCGGACGGCGAGGTCTGGGTGCACTGCGCCGCCGGCTACCGCGCCTCCATCGCGGCGTCGATCCTCGCTTCGCACGGCCGTACCGTCGTCGTGGTCGACGACGACTACGAGAAGGCGGCCGCCACCGGCGTCGATCTCGCGTACGTCGAGGGGGTGGCGGCGTGAGCATGGCCGCCACGGTCAGGAACCTGTTCAGCAAGCCGTACGACAAGGTCGGCGCCGTCGAGGCCGCGGAGCTGGTCGAGGCCGGCGCGGTGCTGCTCGACGTGCGGGAGCCGCGCGAGTGGCGAGCCGGGCACGCGCCGAGGGCCAGGCACATCCCACTCGGCGACCTCGACCGCAGGGCGGTCGAGCTGCCGGCCGGGCGCCGGATCGTCACGGTCTGCCGGTCCGGGGCCCGCTCCGCGCGCGCCGCGGCGATCCTCGCCCGGCACGGCCATCAGGTGTCCAACCTCGGCGGCGGGATGCACGCCTGGGCCCGTGCCGACCTGCCCGTCGTGGCCAGGGGCGGCCGGCCGGGCCGGATCAGCTGATCCCGGCATGCTGGCCGTCGCGATCCCGGTCGGGCTGCTCATCGGCCTGGCGCTAGGCGCGCTGGGCGGCGGAGGGTCGATCCTCACCGTCCCGGCGCTGGTCTACCTGCTCGACCAGGCGCCGCACGCCGCGACCACGGGGTCGCTGCTGATCGTCGGGACGGCCGCACTCGTCGGCATGGTCGTGCACCGGCGAGCCGGGCGGGTGCGGGTCGGGCCCGGGCTCGTCTTCGCCGGGCTCGGCCTGGCCGGCTCGTACGTCGGCAGCAGGCTGTCGGCCGCTGTCGACCCGCACGTGCTGCTCACCGCGTTCGCCACGGTGATGCTCGCCGCCGCGGCGGCGCTACGGCACCGCGGCGGTGCGCGTCGCCCCGCCGCCGGCGCACCGCCGCCGCCCCGGACGGTCGACCGGCTCGCCCGCGCCCGGGCACACCACCCCACCGCCGCCCTCGCCGGGGGACCCGCGACGGCCGGCACGACCTGCCCGCTGCCGTCCGTGACCCCGCGGATCACCACCTGCCGCGCGGTCACGATCGTCGCTGCGGCCACCGCCGTCGGCCTGCTGACCGGATTCTTCGGCGTGGGCGGCGGGTTCGTCATCGTGCCCGCACTCGTGCTCGTCCTCGGCTTCGACATGCCGGCCGCGGTCGGGACCTCCCTGTTGGTCATCGCCGTCACCAGCGCCGCCGCCCTCGCCGCCCGGCTCACTGGCCAACCGGACCTCGACTGGCCGCTGGTCGGGCTGTTCACCGCGACCGCGATCGCCGGGTCGATCGCCGGCAACCGGCTGGCGTCGAAGGTCGACGAGTCCACGCTGCGGGGCGCGTTCGTCGTGTTGCTGCTCGCCGTCGCCGTGTACACCGGGGCCCGGTCGATCCCGTACCTGCTCTGACGCCCGGACACGGTCCCGCGTACAACGCGTCGTGAAGATACCCCCGGGGGTAGAGTGTCGACCAGGCGAAGGAGGGCTGCATGCAGGTGGACGAGGGCGCGACGGTCGACGTGATCAAGCGGCTGCGCCGGGCCGAGGGGCAGATCCGCGGCGTGATCGCGATGCTGGAGAGCGGCCGGGACTGCGCCGACGTGGTGACGCAGCTGGCCGCGGTCTCCCGCGCGCTCGACCGGGCCGGGTTCAAGGTCATCGCCAGCGGCCTGCAACAGTGCATCACCGCCGCCGAGGACGGTGAGGACCAGACCGGAAATCTGGAGCGGATGGAGAAGCTGTTCCTCTCCCTCGCATAACGTCCGCCGGTGGGCCCCTCGTGGGTGCTGGCACGGCTGCGAACGTCGGTCCCGCACCGCCATCCTTACGGTGCGGTCTGCTTGTGCCGCCGTCAGTAGCCGAGGGCGCGGCCTCCGTCGACCAGGAGACGCTGGCCGGTGACGAAGCCGGCGCCGTCCGAGGCGAGGAAACTCACCGCGTGCGCAACATCCTCGGGCGTACCCATGCGGCCGACCGGTACCGAGGCCAGGTACGCGTCGACAGTGCCCGCGGGCACGTCCGCGTGCCGCTCGACCGGGATGAACCCGGGTGCGACCGCGTTGACGGTGATGCCGAACGGTGCCAGCTCGCGGGCCCAGCTGCGGGTAAGACCAATCTGGGCGTTCTTCGCGACCGCATAGGCCGACCGGCCCCGGCGGCGGCCGATCGGCGACCTCTGAGTCGACCTGGATGATGCGACCGAACCGATCCGCCTGCATCGCTGGCAGCACCGCGCGGCCCAGCAGCACAGGGCTACTCACCAGAGCCACCCGCGGCCGCGATCTCCCCATGGGCAGGATCGTCCCACCACCGGCCCGCCACCGTGTCCACCGAGGGATCCTCGTCAGACCCCGCCAGCTCCCCTTACGACACCTCGCCCCAGGTGCCCGGCGGGTGTCGGGGAACGGCGAGGTCGGCGACAACGCCGTAGTGGTCGCTGGCCCACACCCCTCCGACCGGCCGGCCGAGCAGCCGGTCACAACGCAGCACCTGCAGCAGGACGTCGCGCCGACCGCGCGTCGCCAACACGCCACCGGTGCCGTCCTCGCTCGCCGAGGAGGACGGCGTCACCTGGCAGCCCGGGCCGAGCAGTTGCTCCACGTCCCCGACGCGGACCTCCTGCAGCGCGACCACGTCCGCACCGAGGCGGCCCAGTACGTCCTTGATGAGCAGGCTGCGTCGCTCCCAGTCCGGGTTCGCCGGCCCCAACACGTTCAGCGTCACGCAACGCAGGCGCGGGATCATCTCAGGCACCCTGAAGAACTGCCCTCACCACAGCACCTCATGCCCAAGTGCGGCATGCGCGGATACTCAGGTAGATCTCCGCCGCCCCTGGTCCCCCAAGAACGAGAGGTCCGCGACGCCTTCCGCACCGGCTCCAGCCCCGGCTGTGATGCCGGGGGCGTCAGGAATGCTGCCCGGCCGGCTCACGGCCTGTCGCCGGGCAAGCGCGCGGCTGGGGGCCAGGCGTCCTCAGCCGGCCGGGTGGTCGACCAGCGTGGCCACCGGTTGCCCCGCCTCGACGAGATAGGTCGAGAGCATTCGACCCGTCCCGGGACCCACGTCCAGCGCGTTGTGCGGCGTGCGGGGCGGGATGAGGAATCCGTCGCCGGCGTTCAGCGTGAGCGTGGGCCGGCCCTCGATCATCATCCGGACGGTGCCGGCGACGATGTAGCCCACCTCCTCCCCGGGATGGATGTGCCAGCCGGACTCGACGCCGGCCGGGATCTCGGTGAGCACCTGGACGATGTCCCGGCCCGGGATGGAGGAGCCGCTGTGCTGGATCTCGGTGCGCTTCAACCGTCCGGTCAGCCCGTCCACCGGCTGGTGCGCGTGCTCGGGTGTCATGCGTGTCCGTCCCTGTCCCTGGCCGGGCTCAGGTCACCGAGTCGAGCGCCTGCCGGATCACCCCGGTCACAGCCTGCGGCTGGCTGATCATCACGACGTGGGACGCGTCGACCTCGGTGATCGTCGCTCCGGCCCGCTCGGCCATCCGGCGCACCACGTCGCTGCCGGCGGCCTTGTCGCCGGTGGCCACCACCGCCCAGGACGGCAGCCGCTTCCAGGCCGGCGTCCCGTTCGGCTCGGTGAATCCGAACGCGGAGACCGGGCGTTGGGTAGCCGCCATCACCGCGGCCTCCTCCTCCGGCACGTCGGCGGCGAAGGCGTCGTGGAACTTCGCCGGGTCGATCGCGAACTCCACTGCCGTCTCCGACCCCTGGCCGGTCGGGTACTGCAGCTGGACCAGCGCGGTCATCAGCACGCTGTCGCGCGAGTCGCCCTCGATGTCCTGCAGGACCTCGCCCTCGTCCGGGGCGAAGGCAGCGACGTAGACCAGCCCGACGACGTTGTCCACCTGCGCCGCGGCGTTCGTGATGACGGCCCCGCCGTACGAGTGGCCGACCGCGAGCACCGGCCCGGGGATCTGCCGGAGTGCGCTCGTCACGTACGCGGTGTCGATGGCGATGCCGCGCAGCGGGTTGGAGACCGCCTGGACCTTCACCCCCGCGGCCCGCAGCTGCCGGACCACGTCGTTCCACCCGGAGCTGTCGGCGAACGCGCCGTGCACGAGAGCGACGGTCGGGGCGCTGGTGTCGGTCATGGAAGCTGCCTCCTGTGGGCCGTGAGCGGGTGTGGGCCCGTGTCGACCGGGCGACGGGGTGGGCCGTCGACGCTGCCGTCACTGCGGCGACGCCGGCCGCGGACGGGCGTCCAGCGATGTCGGCTCGTCTCTGGCACCTCACCGTACGGTGCGCTGCCGGAGTACGCCCGCCGACACCGAAATCTCCGCGGGCGGCAGCTACGGCGTCCTGTACACGGTCGCCGGGTTCTGCGCCGTCCTGGGGGCGTTCGCCATCCTGCCCGTGCGACGGGTCAGGTGAACAGCGACAGCTGGGCGGCCCGTCGGCGTGGATGGGCCGCCCAGCTGAAGGTGAGAGCGGTCAGGCGACGGCGACCGCCTCACGGGTCGAGCCGGACCGCGCGTCGAGGGCGGCGAGTCCCGCGGCCCGGAAGCCCTTGACCGTCAGGTAGACGCCGACGGAGAACTCGAACACGGCCACTGGGAGGCCGAACAGGAAGCCCGCCGCGGAGACCTGGCCCCAGGCGCCGAGGATCGTCGCGACGTCCGACAGCAGGATGAGGGGCCCACCGACGAGGCCGATGATCGCCATGGGCCGGGGGACGAGCCCGGACCGGTAGAGGATGTAACCGAGGATCAGGTCGTTCACGCCGGCCATGACGCCCGGGCCGAGCAGGAACGTCCACTGGCGCATCGCGACCAGCGATTCCCCGGTGACGCCGAGCGCCTGCGCCTGTGCGCCGGTGGCGCCGGCGAAGTGCTGTTGCAGGGTGACGACCGACAGGATGCTCACGACGCCGACCAGGATGAGGGCCGCCTCGACGACCCGCGAGGTGACGAAGCCGATCGCCGCACTGCGGCTCACGCGCCTGGTGACCGGGTAGAGCAGGACGGCGGTGGCGACGCCGGAGGCGGCGGTCACGAACTCGAGCACCGAACCCCACTGCACGGCCGCGTTGCTGCCCGGGGTGCTGATGTACCCGGTCGGGTCGTCGATGACGTCCGCGAACAGCTTCAGCTGCGGGATCGAGGCGGCGAACGTGACGAGATAGGCGATGCCGGCGGCGAGGGCGATCTTCCTCGTCGGCTCCATCCGCCGGCGTGCGGGGGGTTGCCCTGGGGCGGTGGTCGTGGTGTGCGCGGTGCGCGTTCCGGTGGTCATGGCGTGCTCCTTCACAGGTCGTCGCCGACGGGCTGCGGCAGGTCGGGCGCGGTCGACGTCCGGATGCCAGGGGTGGTGGTGACCGACACGAGCGGGAGGCCGAGGTCGCTGACCTTGCGCAGCAGGCCGTGCAGCGCGGACTGGTCGGCGACCGGGCCGTCGAGGACGGTCGTGCCGTCGGCCTGGCGCGTCAGGGTCATGTCCTCGAACCAGGCGGCCCAGCGATCGGCGAGGTGTCCCTTCACGCGGATCTCGTACCGGTCCGGCTCTCGGGCAGAACTCATGCTCGTCGCCTCCTTCGCTGTGGCCGGACCGCCGGCCCGCCGCCGGCGGGTGCGGTGCTCGGTGGAACACGTCGAAAGATGGCCGTCGATGTGGTGAGCGGTCATCACCACACCTGGTGAGCGCGGTGGTGAAAGTCTGCGGGCCCGCGGGCGGGATCGTCAGCCGCGGCGCGGGCCGGGCAGCAGGTCCAGGTCGTGCGCCTGGCGGACGGCAGCCCGCCGGCTGGTCACCCCGAGCTTGGCGTAGATGTTCCTGGTGTGCGTCCGCATGGTGTTCAGCGACACCGACAGGGCGCGGGCGATGCCGGGCCCGTCGAGGTCGGTGCCGAGCAGTCGGAGCACGTCCAGCTCGCGGCCGCTCAGCGGCTCGACGAGAGCCGCCGGCCGGCCGGGCACGTGCTCGGTCCTCGTCGTCGCGGCGAGCAGGCGCCGGAGGTAGCCCGGGGCCGCCGACTGCCTCGTCAGCGACTTCAGCAGGGCCGCCATCGGCGGTCCCTCGTCGGCGATGAGCCGCACGTAGCCCTCGGGCTGCGCGAGGACCACCGCGCGCTGCAGAACGTCGAGCGCGGTCGGCTGATAGCCGCGGGCTTGGTGTGCCAGCGCCAGCAGGATCATGACCTCGAGAACCGTCCCGTCCCGCCCGCCGTCCTGGGCCGCTGCGAGCAGCCGATCGAGCAGGCCGAGGGCGGCCTCCAGCGCGCTGCCGTCCCGATCCAGGCGGTGCCGGCCGAGCAGCAGCCGCGCCAGCGTGACGTGCTCGTACTCGCGCAGGTACGACAGCTCGTCGTCCGGGGACAGCTGCCGCTCGCGCGCCCAGGCCTCCGCCTCGTCGAGCTCGCCGCGCCGCAGCCGCAGCCGTGCCCGCATCGCGGGAACCGGTCGCACGTTCGGGAGGTAGTCGCCGACGTAGACGCGGTCCGCGTCGTCGAGCAGCTCCAGGGCGGCGTCCGGATCACCCTCGGCCTCGCGGAGGCGGGCCGCCGCGACGCGCCACCGGTACGGGTTCTGCGGCAGCCCGTTGTGGTCCCCGAAGCCATGGCTGACGGCGAGGTGCTCGCCCGCGGCCGCGAGGTCGTCGCGATCGAGCAGCACGCCCGCGATCCCGACATGCATGTCCGCCGTCCCGCGCAGAGGCTCCGTAGCCCGCTGCGCGGACGCGAGGTCGAGGGCGCGCTGGTAGGTGTGCAGGGCGTCGGTCAGCCGGCCCTGGGTCCGGCGGATTTCCCCGAGGGTGATGCAACAGCCGAGGACGTCGGAGAGAAACCCGGCCTTCTCCAGGCCCGCGATGGACTCCGTGTAGGCGGCGTGGGCGCCCGCCAGGTCACCCATGGTCCACGACACGAGCCCGGCCAGCGCGCCGCCTGAAGCCCGGGAGAGGTGGTCGTCGGGCGGGGCCAGCGACAGGGCCTGCCGCGCGTACGCGACGGTGCCGGTGAGGTCGGCGGCGGCCAGCGCCAGCGCGGCCCGGTACATCGCGATGCGGGCCGGAAGGGACCGGTACCCCTCCTCGTCGACGACGATGAGATCGGGCGGCGGCTGCACGGGCCAGGTGCCGTCGTCCGCGCGCACCGACCGTTCGACGTCGGACAGCCTCTCGGCGACGGTGTCGAGGTCCGACACCAGGGTGAGCGCACCGGCCAACAGGACGGCGAGCACCGGCCGGTTCCGCACCACCTCGTCGGGCACCGCGCGTACCCAGCGGGCGAGCTCGGTCTCCCGGCGTTCCCGGGCCATCATCGGTATGGCGAGCTCCATGAGGTCCGCGGCCCGGCGCGTGTCACCGCCGGCCAGTGCGTGGTCGATCGCCTGGGAGCTGTCGCCGTTGGCCGCGAACCAGACGCTCGCCCGCCGGTGCAGCTCGGGCGCCTCCACCGCGTGCTCCTCGAGCAGGTGCGCGTGCAGGACGTCGGCGAACAGGTGGTGGTACCGGTACCACTGCCGCTTGTCGTCGAGCGGGACGACGAAGAGGTTGGCGCGCTCGAGCGCCACGAGGGTCGCCCGGCCGCCGGTCCGTCCGGTCACGGCGTCGCAGAGCGGGCCGGTGAGTCGGTCGAGGATCGACGTCCTGAGAAGGAACTCGCGGGCGGCGGCGGGCTGACGGGCGAGGACCTCCTCGCCGAGGTAGTCGACGACGTAGCGGTCGTCGCCGGCGAACCCGGCGATGAACGCGCTGACGTCGTCCCGCCCCTGCATCGACAGCGCGGCGAGCTGCAGGGCAGCGATCCACCCTTCGGTGCGGCCGTCGAGCGCGGCCAGATCGCCCTCGCTGATCCTGAGGTCCATCGGGCCGTTGAGGTACGCCGCGGACTCGTCGACAGTGAAGCGAAGGTCCGCCGCCCGCACCTCCACCAGCTGACCGCGCGCCCGCATCCGTGCCAGCGGCAACGGGGGGTCGGTCCGGGTGGCGAGCACGACGTGCAGCTGCGGTGGCCGGTGCTCCAGCAGGAAGGTCATGCCCTCGTGCACGTCGGGCGCCTCGATGAGGTGGTAGTCGTCGAGGATCAGCAGCAGGTCCTCCGGCCGTTCGCTCAGGTCGTTGAGCAGGGCGGCGAGCGCCGCCTCGGTGGACGGCGAGGACGACGACGAGAGCAGCTGCAACGCGTCCGAGCCCAGACCGTCCACCGCCGTGCGGATGGCCGTGACGACGTACGTCCAGAACAGCGAGGGGTCGTTGTCCCGGCTGTCCAGGGACAACCACGCGACGGACGGTGCGGCCGGCTGAAGGGTGGCGAGCCACTCGGTCAGCGCGGTGGTCTTCCCGAAGCCGGCCGGCGCGGCCAGCACCGTCACCGGAGCTCGTGCTGCCGCATCGAGCCGCCGCATGAGCCGTGGCCGGCTGACCGTGTCCGGACCCCGGCTGGGGACCCGGTACTTGCTCGTCAGGAGTGTCGCTACCACCGACGTACCACCCGGCTTGGAGACCGCATCCTCTGCCGGCCCCGGTCGTGTCGCCCCGCGCGATCCACTGAGCTCCCGTCGTCGACCGGGCATTCTCCCATCGGTCCGGAGCCGGGAGAAGACGAAACGGTCCGCCCACCGCGGGCTCCCAGCTCGCCGCGTATCGGCCCTGACCGGCGAATTCAGGACAGGGTCGTCGCCATCCCGACTCGCATGCGCACCTGCGGCAGGATCGCGCATCCCGCGCGCAGGTCGGTGCGGACCGCGATCAGCCGGGAAGCCCGGGCCGCTGCAGGATCAGGACGGTAGCCAGGATGAGCAGCAGCGAGCCGACGCTGATCGGCGCGTAGCGGATGGTGTGCAGCTTGCACGGTGCTGCCGATCCCGACCAGGAACAGCACCGCGGGCAGAAACACCGTGATCCGGATGTAGTCGTCGCCCACCTCCCCGGCGTGGTTGCCCGCATCGGAGGCGGCGACGGCCTCGCGGTCCAGGGCGTCGGCCTTGGCCTGGTCGGCCAGCTTGTACTGGGGCACCTACGTGGGTCCGGGCGCCGACCGCGGGTTGTGGAAGGGGTGGGCCGCCATGACGGGCCGGACCGACGCCGGTCGCGGCGGCAGAACGGCGGAGCATGGCCAGGTCGCTGCCGAACGGACGTAACGGAGGCGGACCTCCGGAGACTGAACAGGAACCGTCGATCGAGAGAAGGAGTGTCATGAACCAGAACCTCAACGGCGGTGCCGGAGCCGGCGCCGTCTATACCCAGAGCAACGACCCGGCCGGCAACCAGGTCATTGCCTTCCGGCGCGCCGAAGACGGCAAGCTCACACGGCTCGGGACCTACGACACCGGCGGGCTGGGCACTGGCAAGCCACACCTGGCCTCCCAGGGTTCGGTCGTCCTGGGCGCAGACGGCCGGTGGCTGATCGCGGTCAACGCCGGCAGCGACGACGTGTCGGTGTTCGCCGTGGGAAGCGAAGGACTTGCGCTCGTCGACCGCGTCCCGGCCGGCGGTACGGCGCCGAGCAGCGTGGCCCTCTACGGCGAGCTGCTGTACGTCCTGTCGAGCGGGGGCGGCTCGGCACCCGCCGGGGTGCACGGCTTCCGGTTCGACGATCACGGCCGGATCCACCAGTTGGAAGGATCATGGCGCGAGCTGAGCAAGGCTGACGCCGACCCGGCTCAGATCGGGTTCAGCCCCGACGGCCGGACCATTGTCGTCACCGAGCGGGCGACCGACAGCATCAGCACCTTCGCGGTCGGCCAGGACGGCTACGCCGAGGGCCCGACCACGATCCCGTCCTCGGGTGCCACCCCCTATGGGTTCGATTTCACCAGCGCCGGGGTCCTGATCGTGACCGAAGCCGCCGGCGGCAAGCCGGGCGCGGCCTCGGCATCGTCGTACGCATTGTCTCAATCGGGCGGTCTCTCACTGATCAGCGGCTCGGTAGGCGACACCCGCACCGAGGTCTGCTGGGCTGCGATCAGCCCGGACGGTCGCCGCGTGTACGTCACCAACTTCGGCGACGGCACCGTCTCGATCTATGCCATAGGCGACGAGGGTCGCATCCGCCTTCTCCGTCCCGTTGCCGCCACGACGGTCGCCGGCCAGAAGGGAGTCCGGGACGAGGCGGTGAGCCGCGACGGGCGCTACCTCTACGCGCTACACGCCGACGCGCAGGAGCTGTTCGGCTGGCAGATACACGAGGACGGCGACCTCACGCCGGTCGGGTCGTTCGGCGATCTGCCCAGGACAGTCGCGGGACTCGCGAGCAGCTGATGACACCGCGCGGGGCGACCCGGCCGCAGTCCCGGCTGCGCCGGGCCGACCCGGCGGGAACCTCCGGAATAATCCACCGGCCCAGCACATGAGGGAAAGGAACTCACCGACCATGACACGTGACGCCGTTACCAGTGACCAGCTGCCAGCATCGGGCCTGCCGTTCTCGGTGGCGGTGCGCGGCGGCGGGCTGCTTTTCCTGTCCGGGCAGGTGGCCCAGAACCCCGCCACCGGCGAGCTGATCGACGGCGACGTCGCCCAGCAGGCCGACCAGATCCTGCGCAACGTCGCGGCGACTCTGGCGGCGATCGGCAAGGACCTGGACGACGTCATCCGCGTCGGGGTCTACCTGACCGACATGTCGCAGTTCGGCGCGATGAACGAGGTGTACGGCAGGCACTTCGCCGAGCCCTACCCGGCCCGCACCGCGATCGGCGTGGCCGCCCTGCCGCTGGGCGCGGCGGTCGAGATGGATGTGGTGGTGGGCTGAGGTCAGCGCCGTTGATCAGCGGCACCAGCCGCGGCTGAGGCCACGGCGTGGACAGCCGCATGTTCCCCGGACGCTCCGCTGCCTCGCCGCGCCCTGACCCGATGGGATGAACGCGTGACCCACCACGAGGTCACGGTGGATCTCCCGGGATGACCAACCGATCCGGTCAGCAGGTCGCCACAGCTTCTGCGCGGAGGGGAGATCACGGGCACTGACGTATGCCGGCGAGGCGCTGGAGGCGGAGTGATCGCAGGACCGGGTCGCACAACGAGCAGCAACCGATCCTCCACATCGCCACGCTACCCACCGCGACTCGCGGCATGATCGGACGTTGCCTGTCGCGCGCTCAGCTGGTCGATCGGCGGTCGACGAGCTGGGTGGTGAAGGCGGTGATGTCGGCGGCGACCTGCCGGGGTCGTTCCCAGACGATGAGGTGACCGGTGTCGGGGTAGCGGACGAGCCGCGAGCCGGGGATGGCAGCGGCCAGTGCCTCCTGCTCGTCGCGGAGGAGCTCGTCGTGCTCGCCCCAGAGGACAAGGGTCGGGACGGTGATGGTGGCGGTCTCGGTCGGCGGCACGGCCGCGGTCAGCTCGGCCAGCGCGGTCCGCCAGATCCCTGCGGGCACCTTGACGCTCTCGGTGATCATGGCCTCGACGAACGCGGCCGGGACGGGCTGGATCAACGGAATGGTTTCGAGCACCTGGCGAACCAGGTCCGGATCGATCGGGTCCTGCATCGCCTGGACCGCATCGGCGAACGGTGCCCGCCGTCCGCGCAGGCTGCGCGGGGCACCCACGAGGACGAGCCCGAGGACCCGGTCCGGATGGTCGAGCGCGAAACGCTGGGCGACGTACCCGCCGCTGGAGTGCCCGACCACGACCGCCCGGCCCACGCCCACGGCGTCCAAGAACGCGGCGACATCATCGCTGAGCTCATCGACGGAGTAGCCGGACGGCGGCTTGTCCGCGTCCCCGTGCCCCCGCTGAGTCGGCAGGTACGCGTGGATCCCGGCCGGCAGGTACGGCAGCGCCAACTCGAAGAAGCGATGCGAGTCCGCGTACGGATGCAGGAACACGACCGGAACCCCGTCCGCGTCACCTTGCTCGCCGTACGGCACCCGCACGCCAGTCGCCAGCCGAACCCAGTGCACCGTCCCGGTCACCCCATCACCACCTCGACCCACTGGCTCCCCACCAGCATCCAGCAGGAGCGGCGGCTGAGTGTGCGTCTTGTTGTTCGACCCGGTGGTGGGCGGCCCCGACGGTCGGGGGGCAACGGGCTGCCGGCTGGCGGGTTCGCGCGGTGTGGTCGGAGGCGTACGGTTCCGCGCGAGGGGACCCGGAGGTGCGACATGTGGTTTCTGATCCTTTTCGGCGCGGTGGTCGCCGCGCTGCTCCTGGTCTTCGCCGTGATGGACCTGCGCGCTCGCCGCCGCGGCGCGCACTACCGGATAGACGAGGCACGGCAGCAGCCCAACGCGTTCGACGCCGACATCGCCCGGATGCGCGGCCGCTTCCAGAACGGCACGGGCCCGGGCTTCTAGAAGACGGGGCGTCGAGCCAGCCGAACGGCCGTCGACCCGGCATGGTCGGACCGCGAGTTCGGCCGACCCGATCCAGTCGCCGGCGTCGGATCGCGGTCGGCGAAATCCTGCGCCAACCTGCCGGCGGTACGGACGCCCGCCGGCGACGCACCTGCCGGGCGGGCGGCCAGACATGCATCATGCCTGCTCGAGGCGCAGTGCCCGACGAGCTCGCTGATCGGCTCGTGGCGCTTGGTGGTCGCGGCCGAGAAGATGGCGTCCATGGCTGAGAAGCACCGTATCGAGGCGATTACGCTGCCCGTCGCCGACGTCGATCGCGCCAAGGCGTTCTACGAGCAGGTCGGCTGGAAGCTCGACTACGACACCCACCCGGCGCCCGGGATCCGCGTCGTCCAGTTCACGCCGGAAGGCTCGGCGTGCTCGATCACCTTCGGCACCGGCATGCCGCAAGCCGAGCCCGGCGCGTACCGCAGCACTTATCTCGTGGTGAGCGACATCGCGAGGGCCCACGCCGAGCTCGTCGAGCGCGGGATCGAGGTCAGTGACATCTACCACTGGAGCCAGGACGGCAGGACGCCCGGCGATCCTAACCGAGCCGACCTCGGCAAGTACCCCGAGTTGGCCGGCGCTGACGGCAGGACGCCCGGCGTCGATCCCAACCGAACCGACTTCGGCTCGTACGCCGAATTCGCCGATCCTGACGGCAACACCTGGCTCATCCAGGAGGTCCCGAGCCGAGCATCGACGGAGGTCTGACCCACCGCGCGAGTTTGCGTCCCGCGTGATGGAGCACGCATCGGTGTGAAGGGAACTTTCGTCACACGCCCATACGAGCTCGGAGAATGCGGCGGGAAGGCGTCGATGGCCCGATGGCTGCGATCACCTTCCTGCTCAGCGGCAACGGAAGCCCGGTCCGGGACGACAACTAAGCTAAGCCTGGCGGCTTTGTGGTCCGCGGATCTGTGCGGTGTGGTGTGGCGACGGTGCTAGTCGACGCCGAGCATCTCTGGATGGTCCTTCTCGTAGTGCTTGGTTAGCACGATGCTGGCTTGTCCGGGTCGGTGTGCGACTGTGCGCCGGCAGACCGCGCAGCGCACGAGTGGAAGTTGGGTCACAGTGACCGGATGGCGCCCGGAAGTGGAGTTGCTCATCGGTTCCATTCTGCCAGCCGGAAGCTACTCCTGCCCGGTCCAAGGCGTCGACGCCGAGCAATGCCGCGTCCTCACGGCCGAACGCCGATCAGCGCCGGCGTCCCTCGCGGTGCAGCCGCGGTATGGCCTCGAACGCCTCGACGTTGCCGATCGCATCGTTCACCGGATCGGGGTCATGCGGCGTGACCGGAACCGCTTCCGGTCCTGGGTCCGGCGGAAGTCGCCGGATTCGCCGCCCGGAACGGCCGAACGGATTGCTCGGCCACGCCCCCACCGGTTCCGACGCCAAGCCTCATCGCACCGCGCGGACTCTGCACGAGGGTGCCGTCGAGACTCAGCGACCGCAGCGGTCCACGCGCTCCCAGGGCCAGTCGGTGGCGATCCAGCGCGCGACGGCATCGGCGAGTGGTACGTCGAGGTCCGCTCTGTCCGCCCGCACCCAGGACTGCACCGTGACGTCCCACTCCTCGGACGCCGAGGGATACAGGTAGACGCAGCCGATGACGTCGTTGTCGCTCCGGTCGAGGACGGTAAAGGTGAAACCGGCGCGCCGGGCGAAGTCCTCGGCGTGGCGGCGAAGGTCGGCCAGGTTCTCCTCGAGCGTCATGCCGTTGCGCGGTGGCCAGTTGCCGTCGGGATAGCCGGGAGTCGAGCGTATGTGTTCGATGCTCGACGTCCAGGCGGCATGATCGGCCCGATTGTGCTGCGGCCCCAGTGGTTCGAGGCGGAACTGGCTGGTGACGAGTGACGTCGGCGGATCGAAGCCGACCGGCACGAACACGTCCGCGGTCATGAGCCGGGACCGTACTGGCCTTGCCAGACCTCCTGCACTCGAGTTCTTCCCGGCAGCGGGCGGGCCGCCAGCGCTTGCTGACGGCAACAGCACGGCCGACCCGGCAGTCCACGGGGTCGGCCGTTCCGCCGAGCGGCGCCGGCGCCGGATCGCTGCGGGCCACTGCGAAATCGCTGCGGGCCACTACGAACTCGCCACCGACATCTCACCGCGGCTCCGCCCGGCCGCCGCCTTCACCGAGCTCGCGCAGCACATGTCACCGGGCTCTTCCTCCCGACCGCACGCCTCCCCGTCACGCTCAACCCAACCGGGCCGCCCGACGGCGCCCTCCCTGAGGTTTCCGAGGCTGGTCAGGGTGTGGTGGCGTAGGGCTTGGCCCAGTCGCGGAGGGCGGTCAGGAACGGGGCGTCGACAGGCGCGCCGTTCGCTGGGGTGCCGGCCGTGTTGAGGTCGTGGTCGAGGCCGGTGAGGGTCTGCAGCCCGGGTCCGGTGGTGCCTGCGCCGGTCAGGGCGTCGACCAGCGGCCTGATCGTGGAGGGCGGGACGTTGGTGTCCGCGGTGCCCACGGTGACCAGGACCCGCGTGCCGGTGGGCAGTTTGGCGGCGTACGCGGGCACGTCGATCATGTCGGCGGCGCGGTTGTACCGGGCGTTGGCCGGCGACACGATCACCGAGTTCAGTAGGCTGGTGATGTCCGGCAGCAGGCCGGACAGGTCGACGGGCTGCCCGGCCCGGAACGCGGCGACCGCCTGGCGGACGAGTTGCGCGTTGCGCCGCGCGGTGTCAGCGGTGATGGCGCCTTGAGTCACCCGGGTATCGAGGGACTCGTTGATTTGCAGGGTCAGCAGGTCGAGCAACCGCTCGTCCTGGGGCTCCACCAGCGCGAGCCCGGCCGGGTGCGGTGACACCGTCTCGGCCACAAGGATCGCGTACATGCCGCCCTCGCTGTGCCCGACCACCAGCAGCCGTCGCCGGTCGGTCGCCGGCTGCTCGTACAGCAGTTTGTACGCGTCGTCGGCCTGCCGGAGGAAGGCGTTCAGATCGCTCGATCCCGGGTCGGAGGCGAACTGGCCGGCGCCGGTCTTCCCGGCGAAGTACTTGTCGAAGCGCAGGCTGATGATGCCCTGCTGGGCCAGCGCCTTGGCGATCTGCTTGAGCGTGTTCGGGGTGTGGTCCGGCAGCTGGTTGCCGTTGCGGTCCGTCGGGCCGCTGCCGGCCAGCAGCAACGCCGCGGCCAGGTGCTGGCCGTTGCGATGGGCAGGCACCTGCACTGTCCCGTACGTGGTGGTCCCGTCGACGTCGAACGAGACCTCCGTGGTGCTGGCCGCGACCTGACCGGGGGGAACCGGACCGGGTCCTGGGGAGCCGCAGGCTGCCAGGAAGCCGCAGAAGGTCAGACACAGTACGGTCGCTGCGGTCTCGGGCCGTAAAGTACGCACCCGTCTTCACCTTCCCCGCGAGCCGGCACTGATCGGCACAGGCACCGCAATTTACCCCAATCGACATCGAGGAGGGGCAATGGAAGGGATCATCGGCGATCGGATCCTGCGCTGCTCCGACGGCCACCTGTTCGTATCCGGCGAGGGCGCTCGGCTGTTCACGTCCGTGCACCTCGGGCCGAAGCGGCTCCTCCGCTGCCCGGTAGACGGGAAATGGCGGATGGCTGGCAACATCGACTCCGTCAACCTGACCGAGCAGGAATCGAGCAGGCCCGCAAGTACCGGGCCTGAGGGTCGGATCTGTCGCATGCGTCGAGCCCGGCGGCCAGGGGTTCGACGCCTCGTTGAGGAAGCTGGGCGGGTGTGATCTCGAGCCGCCCGTCCCCGTCCAGCGGTCCGAGTTTGCCGGGTTCCGGTTCCCACCCGAGGTGATTGCGGTCGCCGTCCGCTGGTACCTCCGCTACGGCCCCTGTATCGGGACATCGAGGAGCTGCTCGCCGAGCGCGGCATCACCTACTGGAGCAAGGACGACATGCGGGCCCGCGGCGTGCCCTTCCGATTGCACGGATGCCGTGATGAGTTCGACTCCCCCGGCAGGATCCGCCTCGCCGCCGGCCGAAGGCGCAAACCAGCGGCCTGCTCCGCTCGCGGTAGCACGGACTCGAGCTGCTCTTGGCGGGCGCACTCCGCGGATGGGGCGCGTCCCGCGCTGCGGCGCGATGCCGCGCGAGAGGCCCAAAGCACTCTATGCCTCGCCTTTGCTAGTTCAAGCGTAGCGCTAGCTGAGGCAAAGGTGCACACTCGTCCTCGGTGTGTGATTCAGGTCACATCACGGGGGGACAGTGACTGAGTTCCTAAGTCGCGCACCAGCGGCGGACGCGCTGAAGGTCACGACTTATCGAGCCGACAATTCCAATTTCTCACTGACGTTGCCGCGAACGCCTGAACCCGCCGCGCTGAGGGGCCCGTGGATTTCCCCGTCTCCCCAGTCGCCGGTGAGGAGAGCTACATGCCTGGTCACTTCACCCACATCTACACGGCCCGCCGAGTGCAGGAACTGCTGTCGAGCGAGACGTTCACCGACTGGCCCGACCTGGGCGCAGGCGGCGACGCTGTCGCCGGCCTGGATCCGAAGACCTGCGGCGACTACATGTTCAAGTGGCAGAAGTTCACGGCGATCGGTGCAATAGGGCCCGACCTGTTCTTCTTCTCACAGGACTGGAACAACCCGGCGCTCGAGCCACACTCCGACGACATCATGCTCGCGCTGGCGATCTACTACTACTACGACTTCGCCAAGGAGAACGACTGGGAGCCGCTCATCGTCATACTTCGCAACGTCGACAGCACGTTGGCGAACTTCCTCGAGCTGGTCATCAAGCTGCAGAAGATCTGGGACAAGTTCGTCGACGTCTGGAACAAGACCATCGGACCGATCGTCGAGGTGGTCGGAGACCTCACCGATGACCTCACCGGCGGGGTCCTCAGCGAGTTGCGTGACTACTTGACCGAATTCGTCAACGAGCTCGTGGCGCTCGGCGTCGAGGACGTTTCGCAGTGGGCGCACATCTGGGACCGGATGAACACCGTAGTTGCCAAGGGGTATCCGGAAGGGGCCTTCCTCTGGAGCGACATGACCCACTACCGGCGTACCACCTCGACCTGCCAGGCGCTCGTCCACCAAGCCCAGCTCCTGCGGGACGGCTCCGACGGAAGCGAGGACCGGTATGAACAGTTCCTCGCGTTCACGATGGGATGGATCGTCCACGTCGGCACGGACACGATCGCGCACTCGTTCGTCAACGAGCAGTGCGGCGGCCCCTACCGCGTGCACCCCACCCGCCATCACCTCATCGAGAACCACATCGACGCCTGGAACTACCAGCAGTCGGGCAGCGGCGGCACAATTCCGCCAGACCCGTGGGGGCGGACGGACGATTACCCCGACCTGTCCTCGTCGGCGCTGTGGTTCGCCGTGCAGCAGACTCCGGACGAGCCGAACGGCGAGCAGCGCCCGTCCCCCCTTTCGGACGACCCGGACACGCGCAAGGAACAGCTCGACGTCGACGGCGAGATGCCGATGTGGATGGCCAACGCCATCGTCGCAGCTCTACTGGAGACATTCGTCGACCACCCGC
Source organism: uncultured Actinomycetota bacterium (assembly GCA_963728945.1). Lineage (GTDB taxonomy): Bacteria > Actinomycetota > Actinomycetes > Mycobacteriales > CADCTP01 > CADCTP01. The sequence continues at coordinate 1,853,341 of CAVSMA010000002.1, forward strand.
ATCCGCTGATCTACCAAGGCAGCAGCTACCAAGGTCAGATCGACCAAGGCCGGCTGACCCAGGCGATTCGGGGCGTCACCGGCCACGGACTCGACAAGCCGTTCCAAGAACTCCTCGACGGCATCGCCCCGCCGCCCCCGTTCGAGGTGCCAGTGGGTTTCCCGCTCCCCTGGGAGGTCGCCACCGCATACCGGGTGATGATCACGGCCTACAAGCTGTTCTTCAAGGGCGCCTGGCAGCTGCCGAAGCCTCGGCATCCCGACTTCATCATCGTCCCGCCGGCGTCGGACTTCACCAACCTGTTCCAGCCGCCCGACTTCTCCGGGGTCGACAGCAGCAACCCGATCGTCGACGCCTGCGAGGCGCTGTTGGCCGTGATCCAATGGATCATCAAAGAGGCGGCCGCCGTCATCAAGCTCATTGGCGACATCATAAAAATGCTGGTCTCGCCGATCACCTACAAACTGCGCGAGGCGATCTACGAGGCTGCGCTCGGCATGTGGGACGTGGCCACGAAGATCCACGAGGTCCTCGCTCACACTGGCCTACTCATGCCGCACAGCGAGGCCAGGTACGCGGACAACGGAGAGCTGAAGTGGCCCAACGAGATCGACCTTCCCCTGATAACCCTCGGCGGCACAGTCGACGGAGCATTCCGGCAAGCGCTGGCCGACAACTCTGACATCTTCGGTGTGGACACCGACCAGTCCTTCATCGTGAGCCACTCCGTCCGCGACGAAAGAATGCCGTTCTACCCGGTACTCGAGTTCCACACGGACGGAACGGTTCCCGACGGATGGGAATACCGACGGCCCTGGGCGTATCCGGAAACCAGCGAGGAGCTGGTCGATGGCGTCGACATTCCGACGCCGACGGCAACAGAGCTCTACGAGCCGCGCGCCTCGGACGCCGACGCACCCCCGGGACCGTTCAAGCCCATGCGGCCCGGGCCGTACCCCGAGGGCACGACACCGGACGAGGTGTTCTTCCGCACCGATGCACCACCGGATGTCGGAGCCCGGATGGGGTATGAGAGTGCCCAGACACCCTGGCAGACGGACCAGCTCAACGAGGCGCTTATCGCGAGAGCAGAGGGAAGCAAGCGGGTCAGCCCGCTCGGCGACCCGGTCCCGTTCTCCGCGTACCTCATCGGTCGGATCGTCAACGACACGGGATACGAGACGCAGTTCAACTTGGACGCCGACCGGGCATACGGATACCTCACCTGGGACTGGATCCGCACCACGGACGAGGCTCACACCGACCGCACCGAATTCGGCCTCAAATACCATCTGCCGGTCGTAGCGCCGTGGGCCGACCTGCGCCGATGGAACAAGGATTCAGCGATGCAGCTCTATTACGTCGACCCGCCGAACCCGATCATCATCGAGGCTCGAGAGAACGGCGCTCAGCGATCCGCCGATGGCGAGGCGATGGGAGGTCCCTCGTGACCGACATGTGGGGGGCCGCTGCGGCGGACTGGGGTTACCGGGCGAACATTCGGGTTCCCGCGCTGGACGGGCTGGACTGTCCGCCCGATGGCGGTGGAGGGGGATCAGGCGGCGGCGGCAACGGAGACTGCTGCTGCCGCGGCCGATGCTCCTGCCACCGAGACTGCGCCGACGAGTGCCACCAAAGCTGCCATGAATGCCGTTGTCACGGTCATGCAGGGCACGAATGCCGTTGTCGCGGTCATGCAGGGAACGAATGCCATTGCCACCCGAAGGAATCCGACCGGCGAGGTGGCGCCGCGGTGTACGGAAAGCACTCCCGGCACGCCGGTCGCGGTTCGACATCGCGTCGGTCTGGCGTCGTTCTCGGCTGGAACAATCCCCACCGTCCCGGCCGGCACTACGGGGTGTCGACCGGCCGGCTACCTGGGAGCGCCGTCGACCCGTGCGACTTCCAGGTCCCGCCATGGGACACCTGGCCCGGTACGCGTGGCGACCTCTACCTGCCGTACTTGCTCATGCGCGCCAATGCTGGCGACCTCGGAGCCCGTCCGGTAGTCGGGCCGTTCTGGGAGAGCCCGGACATCTTGTTGCTCGCAGGCGTAGATCCCGCCCAGGCGCCGGACCGACCACCGGACCTCGGCCAGACCGCCAGCGCCGGCAAGCCGAACACCCTCTACGCCCACGTCTGGAACTTCGGCCGTTCCTCGGCTCCCAACGTCGTCGTCGAGTTCTCCTGGTGCGATCCGTCCCTTGGCATCGGCCCGGCGGGCGTTCATCTGATCGGTGTCACGGTCATCTCACTCGGGGACCGCAGCAGTGGCCAGAGCCATCGGATAGTCAAGTGTCCGGTGGCCTGGGTCCCGACCTTCGTCAACGGCGGTCATGAGTGCCTGCTCGTCCGGGTATGGGACGAGTCGAGTGACGGTCTTGGTGCTCCGCCGTGGGACGCAGCGCTGAACCGCCACGTCGCGCAGCGGAACATCCATGTCGTCGCCGCCGGGGAGCAACCGAACGCCCTGAGGCTGCTACATGGCACGACGCCTGGGCCGGCCACGACCATCCTTCCCGTCGCTTTGAAGGTCGGGCCACTCTACGGAGAGGCCGCCAGCGTCGCCGTCGAACGAACAGCGCCGCATTCGATGCCATGGCTCCAGCTCCGCACCGGAGTCCGGGGGCAGTTCCCCACCCAGGCCGCACAGACCGGCGGTGTCCAGCTCAGTGCACCGACCACGGTAGGTGGCGGACCTAGCACCGGTGACGCTGACAGCAGCCACCAGGTGGTGGGCGACGACCAAGAGGTGACCCTGAGCACGGGGGACACCATCCCGCCTCCGGGGCAGGCGCACGTCTACCGCGTCACGGCCACCCAACAGGGTCAGGTGTTCGGCGGCTACACGGTGGTGCTCCTCGGCTGAGCGAACGACCGATCTCCTGACGAGGTACAGGTAGTCCGCATCCCACAACTTCACGACGACGAACTGGTGGGCGGTTACTCCGTCGTCATGCTGCTCTGACAACAAAGACATGGCTCCACAGCGCGATGCTCGCTCGTTCGATCGCAGCGAACGAGGAGCTGGTAGCAGCTCTGCCACTTCGACCTGGACTACGCGGAGGAGTGTCCGGGTCTCGATGGCCCGCGTCCCCGGTGGTCACCTCCTGGCGCGCGGTCCGCTGCTGCGTCGGGCGGTGTGCACGGGAGGCGGCGCACGGCAGCATCGGCCCGACGGCACCCACGGGGCTTCCCGCCACAGCCAATCGAGGGAGAGTGCATGTCCGCCATGACCGACGTCCGCCCGTTCCAGGTCGACATCCCGGAGCAGGAGCTCACCGAGCTCCGCCGTCGGATCGACGCGACGCGCTGGCCGACCAAGGAGCCGGTGTCGGACCGTTCCCAGGGCGTGCAGCTGGCGACGATGCAGGCGCTGGTTCGGTACTGGGTCGGCGACTACGACTGGCGCCGGTGCGAGGCGAAGCTGAACGCACTGCCGCAGTTCAAGACCGAGATCGACGGCGTGGAGATCCACTTCATCCACGTGAGGTCCCCGCACCCGAATGCGCTGCCGCTGATCATGACGCACGGCTGGCCCGGCTCGATCGTCGAGATGGTCGACTCCGTCGGCCCCCTCACCGATCCGCCCGCGCACGGCGGACGCGCCGAGGACGCATTCGACCTCGTGCTGCCGTCCCTGCCCGGCTACGGCTTCTCGGCCGAGCCGACCGAGACCGGGTGGGACCTCGGACGCATCGGGCGGGCGTGGGCCGAGCTGATGCGCCGCCTCGGCTACACCCGGTACGTCGCCCAGGGCGGCGACGTGGGCGCCGGCGTCACCGACGCGATGGGTCGCCAGGCCCCCGAAGGGCTGGTCGGCATCCACACCAACCTGCTCGCGCCCGTGCTGGGGGCGCCGCAGTCGACGGACACCGACGAGGAGCGCGCGGCGGCCGGCCAGCTCGCCGAGTTCAGCGCGACCGGCAACGGCTACTTCGTGGAGCAGGCGACCCGGCCGCAGACGATCGGCTACGCGCTGCTGGACTCACCCGTCGCATTGGCCGCCTGGATGATCGACCACGACACCGACGCCTACTACAAGATCGCCGGTGCGTTCGTCGACGGGAAGCCCAGCGGCAACCTCACCCGCGACCACATCCTCGACAACGTCACGCTCTACTGGCTGACCGGGACGGGCGCCTCGGCGGCGCGGTCGTACTGGGACAGCTACGGAGTGGCCGACGCCGAGGCGGCGGCGGCCCTGGCGGCCAAACCGGTCACGGTGCCGGCCGGCTACACCACGTTCCCCGGCGAGCTGTTCCGGGCCCCGCGCAGCTGGGTCGAGCACAGCTATCCCACCCTGACGTACTTCCACGAAGCCGAGCGGGGCGGTCACTTCGCCGCCTGGGAGGAACCGGAGCTGTTCGCCGCCGAGCTCAGGGCGGCGTTCAAGCCACTGCGGTAGACCGACTTCGGTGGTTGCGCGCCACCCCGCCGGCGCGCCGAACGGTCGCGGCATATTCCACCCGGTGGACAAGGAGTTCTTCCTCGTCAGCCGGAGCGTCGACCTGATCCTGGGCCAACCGTCCTATCCAGACGGCGCGCGGCCCGCCCAGGGCGTGAATGGGCACTGCACCAGCCAGGGCCCGCTCGCTCTGCAGTGGCCCGCTGGGACGAGCTGACCGTGGCGGATGTGCCGGTGCTCAGCTAGCCAGTGGACGCGCCGGTTACCTTGCCGGCTACCGAGGCTCAGCACGTACAGCCGCTCGGATCGCACTGGACGGGCTCGTCATGCGAGCGCGGCGGATCGCTGGCGTTGACGCAGTCGTCCTGGTCGCTCAGTAGCCGCGGCTGCCGTCGATCGCCTCGCGGATGATGTCGGCATGGCCGGCGTGCCGCGCGGTCTCCTGGATCATGTGCATCGCCACCCAGCGCAGGTTCTCGTCGACCAGGTCCGACCGCGCGCACCGGGCGTCGAGGTCGCCGGCGGCGAGGATGTCCCGGGACGCCGCACTCTGAGCACGGTAGTCGGCCAGCACGCTGTCCACGGTGTCGTCGTCGCCGAGCGCGAACGTGCCGTCCGGCTCCCCCCGTACCGCCGGCCACCCGTCGGGATCGGGCCGCCCGGCGAAGACGACCTGGAACCACCGGCGCTCCCAGACCGCGCAGTGTTTCAGGATGGCGAGCAACGACAGCGAACTGACGGTCGACGCCCGCCGCGCGTCCTGCTCGGACAGCCCGCCGACCTTACGGACCAACGCTTGCCGCATCTCGTCGAGATAACTCTGCAGCGCGTCCAGCTCGGTCGCGGTCGAGAACGAACCCGTCGACATGGCCGACACGCTACCGATCCGGGCGAGCCGGCCGGCCCTGCCCGGGGATCCGCCGCCGCGGCGACGAACAACCGATCCCGGTCGCCGTCGGCGTCGTAACTGAGGCTTCGGCCGTAGCCTGGCGTCATGGATGTGACCGGCAGGGTCGAGTTGGTCGGCGTCGAGTGGACGCTGCTGCGGTTCGTGTCTGACGGCGTCGAGTCCCTGCCGGGCGACTACCCGCTGGAGATCACGCTGGGCATCACGAGCACCGGCGCTTTGACTGCGACCGATGGGTGCAACTGGCTGTCCGGGCGGGTCGAGCTCGAGGACGACCGGCTTGTCGCTGGCCAGCTCATGAGGACCATGCGGGGCTGCACTGGACCTGTCGCTCAGGTTGCGCCGCTGATCGAGCGCGTCCTGCTCTCCAGTCCCACCTGGGTGATCCAGGACGAGACCCTCACCTTCAGTGCCGTGAACACGACACTGGTCTACCAGCCGCGCCGGTCGGTCTTTCCCTCTGACCGGGCCGGGCGACCGGCACCACTCGTGATCACCGAGGGCCGCCGCGGCAGCACCGACTACCGATTCCACTACGCGGTCGGTGAGCAAGGCGTCGGGCTGAGCGTCGAGTGGCGCGAGGAGCCTGGCAGCCGCTGGAACTACAACGGGCTCGTGTTGGAGTACGACTGGACCGGACCCCAGCCGAATCCCATGGCCTGTACCGCCGCCTCCATCGGCGACGACCGGGTGATCGCCGGGCTCGTCATCGAGCCGGCCGCGAAGGTCACGTTCCGACCGATCGGTGGTCAGGACGTCGACCTGGACCTGCATCAGCTGCCCGAGGCCCCCCGGCACCTCGCTTACCTCGGATTCGTCGAGCAACCCGAACGCGGCTCGACCGTGCACGCCTATGACGCCTCCGGAACAGAACTCGGGCCAGCGCACGCCCCGTACTGGTGGCTGCCGGGCGATCCGATCTGATCAGCATTGCCTCTCGCCGATTTCCGCCGGTGCGACCCGAGGCCGCCCGGCTCACGGTTGCCGGCTCCGCCGACCACCCCGAGGGCACTGGTGTTACGCGTGAGCGCGGCGAAGGCGTTCGGCGGCCTGCGCCCGCAGCGCGTCGCCGCCGGCCGGGCTGCCGCCGCACAGTGCCATCTCCCGGGCGTTGTACGCCGCCATCCACACGCTGGCCGCCCAGGCGACCTCCCGCTCCACCGCCGTGAACAAGCGCCTTCGACTGTCTTGATAAGCCAGCAGGAACGCCTCGGAGCTGTCGATCGGCGCCAGCGTGGGCGGCCCGGCGCTGGCGAACGACCCGCTCGCCGCTCCCACCAGCGCCGCCTCCGGCTGCCACGCCAGGCTGTCCCAGTCGTGCACCGCCCACACCTGCGAACCCTGCCACCGCAGGTTCTGCGCCTCGAAGTCGGCGTGGCCGAGCACGCACGGCAACCCGACGGCCCGCAGCCGCTTCCGAGCCCGCACGGCGGCGTCAGCTACGTACGCGGGCACGACGCTTTGGTCCCGGCTGTCGAGAAAGTCGATCGCCGGCCACTGTCCGGGATCGGTGTGGTCCCAGCGCACCCAGGGCGGATTCGGCAGCGGCGGCGCCACGGTCACGCCGGCAAGCTCGGCCATCAGCCGCGCGAACACCTCCGCGCAGCGCCGGGCTATCTGCGGCGAGTCCCCGGGCAACACCTCGCCGCCGGGCCGGTAGTCCTCGGCGTGCACGGCCAGCCCGCCGACACCGACCACCGGCGTGAGCGGCCTGGCACACGGAAACCCGCGCTCGGCCAGCCGGGCCTGCGCCGCGACGCACGACGCGGCCCGGCCGTCGTCAGCGCGGGCCTTGACCACGACGTCCCTGCCACCGGCCAACCGCAGACCGAACACCATCGAGACCTGGTTCGACCGGAACAGCACGCCGTCGGGTTCGGCACCCAGATGGTCCGCACACCACGCCGGCAACCAGTCCGGCAGCTCGTCCGACGGCACACTCAGGACCGTGCCACAGGCACCGAACTGAACCGCCCTGGGTCCGGGGGAGCCTCCACGAAACCCAGGGCGCTTCACTTCGACGCGTCTGCCCAGCCTTTGACAACAGAGGTGCCCTGTGCGGTCGACCGCTCAGCGGGCCTCGTGCGCCATGGTGTCCAGAACCGCGGTGATAGCTAACAGCAGCGCCGGATCTTGCCCAGGTGCGACCTCGACCCCGTAGGTGTCTGCGACGCGGAACCACTTCTTGGACACCTCGGCCACCGCGGTGCCGCCATCCTCGATGGCGTACTCGTGGTCAACGATGTTGCCCTGCACACGCAGATCAGGCCCACTGGCGACGTCGACGGTCCACCGTTCACGCAGCGGGGTGATCATGGCCTTCTTCACCGTGGCCACCGAATGCCCGTCAGCGTCTTCGATCTCCATCGTGTCGCGGACCCGGAGCATCCGCTCCTGGATCTTCAGCAGCTCGTTGCCGTGGGCATCCTCGAAGATCAGCGTCTTACGCGCCCGCAGGGCCTTGCCGTCGACTTTGAAGACCCGGTCACCCTGGTCGTCCTCGATCCAGTAGTCATCGCCGATCGATACCAGCTTCTGCCGCATCCGGAAGTGCGTCCTGCCACCGCCGCCGCGTCGCTCCTCGCGCCGCTCTCGACGCCGGTCTCCTAACATGGTCCCTCCCCGTCGACTGTCCGCCCACATCCGCCGCCGCACGTCAGACGGCGGTAGGGCAGCCGTTGCCGTCGGTTTCCCAGACGTGGGTTGCCGGGTAAGCGTGGGCCGGCCTCGGTGCGGAGGCATCCTCCAGCGGGGGTGATTCGTCCGGCGGTGGAACACGCCTGACGCGCCGCTAGGAGGTCGCTCGGTTGGCGGCGAGCCTGTGCGGTGTCGGCCAGCGCACCTGCCGTGCCCAGCCGAGCCGCTCGAAGAGCCAGATCAGTCGGGCGGACGGATCGATCTGTCCGCGCAGTACGCCGTGGCGGGCGCAGGTCGGGTCGGCGTGGTGGGAGTTGTGCCAGCTCTCCCCGAACGACAACAGCGCCAGTGGCCAGAAGTTGGCGGCGCGGTCGCCGTTTCGGGTCCGGAACGGGCGCTCACCCATCACATGACAGACCGAGTTGATCGACCATGTGACGTGGTGCAGCAACGCGATGCGGATCAGGCCGCCCCAGAACAGAGCGGTCAGCGCGCCCTGCCAAGACCAGGTGATCAGGCCGCCCGCGACCGCCGGCGCCAGTAACGAGAACCCGATCAGTGGGAGAGCGAGCCGGTCGACGCGTTGGATGTCGGGATCGGCGAGCAGGTCGGGGGCGAACCGCGCCCGATTGGACGGCTCGCGCTTGAGTAGCCAGCCACAGTGTGCGAAGAACAGCCCCTTCGCCAGGCCGCGGATGCTCTGTCCGTACCGCCAGGGCGAGTGCGGGTCGCCCTCGCGGTCACTGAACGCGTGATGCCGCCGATGGTCGGCCACCCACTGGGTCGCCGACCCCTCGATCGCGAGCGACCCGGCGACGACAAGACCGATCCGCAGGCTCCGACTGGCCTTGAACGCGCCGTGGGTGAGGTAGCGGTGGAAGCCGACCGTTATCCCGAATCCCGCCAGCACGTAACCGACCGCGAGGATCGACAGGTCGACGTAGGAGAGCCCCCAACCCCAGGCGACCGGCACGGCGGCGAGGAGCGCCAGGAACGGGATCACGACGAACGCCCACAGCGCGATCACCGCGACCGTGGGTTGGGGCGCCTCGATCAGCGCCGCTGACCGGGACCGGGACGCGGGCGCCGGGGCCTCCGACCGGTCGCCGACGGTTGCGATCTGCGGGGTCATCGCACTGTGCCCTTCTGAAGATCGGCCCTTCCGGAGATCCGCCCGTCTATGGACGGCCGCCTTCGGCCTCCCCGGATTTCTCCTCCACCGTCTCTGTCGGTTGTGGCTCGCGGGCGACGGTGGTGAGGATGTCGGGAGCGTGGATGGTGTTGGCCGGCTGCGCGGCGAGTGCCATCGCCGCCCGCGCGGTCGCCGGGTCGGTGTCCGGGGGGACGACCAGCAGGTCGACGCGGTCACCGTTGGAACGAAGCGCAAAGAGCAGGCCGGCGGGCTGGGCTGCGTACCAGACGAACCGGACCGGGCCGGCGACGGGTATCCGGAGTGGATGGCTGTCCCAGCCCGCCGGACCGAGGAGGACCCGGCGAACTGGGCTGCGATCTTGGTTGAGGGCGCGCATCAGTTGCGGCAGTTCGACCGTCGGGTCGGTGGATCGTGGCCACCAGCCGCCGTCGAGCAAGGTGCCGCGGGACGGCGTTGACTGCAGGTTCGGTTGCAGGTCCAGTCTGGGTGGCGGCCTTCCGTTGGGAATCGCCGTCGTTCGTTCGGTTGCGGTCGTCATGACCGCCTCCTCTTCTTTCCGGGGTTCGCTCGGCGGTGCCGGTGTTGTCAGCCCTGGCGGCTGCGAGAGAGGCGATGGCGTAGCTGGGTGATCCGAGCGGTCCCGAAGATCAGCGTGAGCAGGACCGCGCCGGCCGCGGTGATCAGCAGTGCCAATGCCAACGGCAGCGTGCCGTGCAGGCCCAGGAAGGACACCTCGACGCTGCGGGTGTTCTGCAGCATGAACACGATCAACGCGATGAAGACGACCGTGGCGGTCCAGATGCTGACCCAGGCGGTGCTCAACCGGGTACGGGATCCCGCACGCGTCTCGGCCGGAGTCGGTGCTCCATGCTGGGCCGCTGGACCCGCGGGAGCTTGTGCCGTGTCCTGGCCGGTGGGGTCGCTGCGGGTGCGGTGCGGAACGGACATGACGTCCCCTTATCGGGCCGGTCTGGCAGGCATCTCGAGGGTCGCGATGTCGTCGCTCCGGACACCTGCCACGCTACGCCCGTAGACTTCCGAGAACAAGTCTTCTCGGAAGTAGACTCGAGGGATGGCCACAGAACACGTGCCCGGGCGGCAGCGCACCGGGACGGGTCGGCAGAACGCTGCGCCCGTCCCCGGACCTCGCCGGCGTGGCCGCCTACCCGCCCCGCTGCCGGGTCGGCTGGAGCCGGTCCATGCCGCGTACGCCGCCGCGCTGGCCCAAGCCACGATGTCCGCCGAGACCCGACGCACCTACGCCTCGAGGGTCCGCCAGTACCTCGCCTGGCTGGACACCGCCGACGTGGCCGGGGATCCGCTGACCGACCCGGACAGCCGCGACCGGGCAGTGCGCGCGTGGCGCAACCACCTGCTCACCGTCGCCGAGCGGGCCCCCGCCACCGTCAACACGGCCCTGGCCGCCGTCGACGACTTCTACACCCGCCGCGGCCTTGGGCAGGCGGCCGCCGAACGGACCCGCCGTCCCACCACCGCACCGCGGACCCTCGACAGGCGCGCCCTGCTGCGTTGGCTGCGGGCCGTCGAGGCCCTCCCATCGGCCCGCGATCGAGCCCTCGCCAGCATCCCTTTCTACGCCGGCGCCCGCATCGCGGAAACCATCCGCGTCGACACCGGCGACGTGCACATCGCCGCCCGCAAGCCGGCTCTGCGCATCCACGGCAACCGCGACAGGATCCGCGAGATACCCCTCCATCCGAGGCTGCGCACATACATTCGACAGTGGCTGGCTGAACGGCCGCACTGGCCCGGCGCCGACGGGACCCCGGCCCTGTTCATCAACCGTCACGGCGAGCGACTCACCGTGCGGGGCGGCCGTGACGTCATCGCCCGCACCGCCCAGGCCGCCGGCCTCTCCGAGGTCACCGCCGACATCCTCCGGAGCACTTTCGCCGCGACCCTCGCCCGCGGCGGCACCGACCCTGTCGTCCTCGCCGACCTCCTCGGAAACGCCGGCCTCGACACCACCCGCAGATACACCAAGCCCACCGCCGACGACCCCACCAAGGCGCTCCACCTGCTTCCCGTCAACCGGTGACCGCCGCCGCCGGCGAGAGCTGTCCGGTCGGTGGTTTCCCCTCGAATTCAGTCCGCCGGCCGCCGGACCGCGTGCAGGTGCCGCAGCGCCAGTCGGTAGGAAGCCAGCAATGACGTCTCGGCGTAGGCGATCTTCCGCTGCTGGCAGAAGTCCAGCACCAGCGGCTGGGCCCGGCGCAGGTTCGGTCGCGGCATGCTCGGGAACAGGTGGTGTTCGATCTGGTAGTTCAGGCCACCCAAGACGAAGTCGACGACTCGGCCGCCGCGGATGTTGCGGGAGGTCAGCACCTGCCGGCGCAGGTAGTCCCGCTGTTCTCCCGGCTGGAGGATGGGCATGCCCTTGTGGTTCGGGGCGAACGAGCAGCCCATGTAGAATCCGAAGACGCCCTGCTGCACGGCCACGAAAACGATCGCCTGCACCGGGCTGAGGACCAGGAGCACGACCGCCACGTAGGCGATGAGGTGCGCGGCCAGCAGCATTCCTTCCCACCACCGCGCGGCGGTCGGCCGCTGCCGCAACGCCAGCAGCCCAGCCACGTGCAGGTTGAGCCCCTCCAACAGCAGTAGCGGGAAGAAGAGATACGCCTGCGCCCGGGTGATCAGGCGGGTCGTCCGGTGCCGCCGGCGCTCGCCGGGCATGAACACCAAGACACCCGTACCGATGTCCGGGTCGCTGCCGACCTCGTTGGGGTGAGCGTGGTGGCGGTTGTGCTTGTCGATCCACCAGCCGTAGCTCAGCCCGACAGCGAGGTTGCCGTGCAGGAGTCCCAGGGCGTAGCTGCCGCGACGGGTACGGAGAATCTGCTTGTGGCCCGCGTCGTGCCCGAGGAAGGCCGCCTGGGTGAAGGCGACCCCCAGGACGACCGCGGTCGCCATCTGCCACCAGGACGGGCCGAGCAGCAGGAACACCGCCCACCCGGCGATGAGCAGCCCGGCTGTGCCCAGAATCTTCACCGCGTAGTAGCCGGCTCGCGGGGCCATGAGGCCGGCGTCCTTGATCCGGCGGGACAGCTCGGCAAACTCGGAGCCGCGGCGTTCGACGACCGGTCCGTCGGGGAGGGCGTCCCGGCGGGTGGCCGTCGCCGGGCCGCCCAGGAACGTGGCGTTGCCCGTCACGCCGGGTCAGCCCCGGCCGTGGAGAGTGGGGTCGAGAAGACCGACAAGGCTGCGTCTCCCATGAAGCGTCATCAATGCGGACGCCGCCGGGATCTCGAGCAGCAGGTCCCACGATACCTCCGCTACCGCCGGACCGGCCCGGCCGGCCGTCCCGACGCCGGGCGGCTTGGTGCAGACGCTGCAGGCTTGTCGCCCAACGATCAGCCGCAGTAGCATCAGCAAACCTTGTCGCTCTGGATCCCGGCGGCGCTGATGTGCGCGGAGGCCGGGATGCCTGCAATTGGACACCTCACTGATCGGTCGCTCGGTCGAGCTGACCGGCGCTCCGTGCAGCCGTCTCGTTCGACCCGCATCCGCGCCGGCCCGCCACCCTCGGACCGCACGGAGGTCGCTGCCCTCGGCGCCGCCGCGATGGCTGCTGTCCCGCGGCGGGGGACGGCGGCTCCATTCTCCGAGGACCGCACACCCTGCCGGCACGGACTCTAATCCGGCGGCGCGCCCCTGACCCGGCGCGCCGCCCCCTCCCGGGCGCGGCCTCGCGATGAGGCCCGCGTAGGCGCTGTCCGCTAAGCCCGGATCCACCGTGATCTTTCGGTGGTGGGCGTGCCGTGACGCCGAGATGCCCTTGTGCGGCAGGAGAATCGCAGCTGTCTAGGAAGCGATTTCTACCGTCACGAAGGGCATCTGGCGGGTGCAACTATCTCATGCTGCGCCGGTTCGGTCGGCTGTGTTCGATGACCGGAATCTCGTGTCGTGCGCCGGGCTGGTTCCGGTGATGGCGCTGGCCGATCGGGCTGGGCTGACGGCGCTGGCCGGTGCGCATCTGAGCGTGCCCGGCGCTGCCGGTGTCGCGGCTGGGGCGAAGGTGTCCACGCTGGTCGCGGGGATGGTCGCGGGTGCCGACTCGATCAGCGACATGGACGTGCTGCGCCACGGCGCGATGCCGCGGCTGTTCGGCGGGGTGCGGGCGCCCTCGACGCTGGGCACGTTCCTGCGCGCGTTCCGCTTCGGCCACGTGCGCCAACTCGACGCGGTCGCTGCCAGAGTGCTGGCCGGGCTGGCCCGGCACGCCCCGATCATCACAGCGGGTGAGCCGGTGACCTATCTCGACATCGACGACACGATCCGGGCGACGTTCGGCTACGCCAAGCAGGGCGCCGGCTACGGTTACTCCGGCGTCAAAGGACTCAACGCCCTGCTGGCGACCGTGTCGAGCGCGTCGTCGGCGCCGGTGATCGTCGCGACCCGGCTGCGGAAGGGGTCAGTGAACTCCGCCCGCGGTGCCGCCCGGCTGGTCGCCGACGCGATCAAGACCAGCCGGGCGGCCGGCGTGAGCGGGCTTGTGGTGCTGCGGGCCGACTCGGCCTACTACGGCGCCGACGTGATCGCCGCCGCCCGCCGTCACCGCACCCACTTCTCCATCACCGCCCGCAAGGACCGGGCCGTCACCGCAGCCATCGCCTCCATCAGCGAGGACGCCTGGACCAGGATCCGCTACCCGAAGGCGGTCTTCGACGACCAACTGCAGCAGTGGATCAGCGACGCCGAGGTCGCCGAGATCCCGTTCACCGCGTTCACCTCGAAACCCAAAGCCCGGCAGGTCACAGCGCGGCTGATCGTGCGCCGAGTCCGCGACGCCAACCCCGACCACATAAGCGTCGACGCGCAGGGCGAGCTGTTCCGGGTCTGGCGTCACCACGCGATCTTCACCGACTCGCCCCTGCCGATGCTGCAGGCTGAGGCCGGCCACCGACGTCACGCCATCATCGAACAGGTCATCGCCGACCTGAAGAACTCCGCTCTGGCGCACCTGCCCTCGGGCAGCTTCGCCGCGAACTCCGCCTGGCTGGTGCTCGCCGCGATCGCGTTCAACCTCACCCGCGCCGCCGGCGCGCTGGCCTCAAGCTTCCACGCCAAAGCCACCACCGCGACCCTGCGCCGTCAGCTGATCAACCTCGCCGCCCGCATCACCCGCTCCGCCCGGCGCAGCACCCTGCGACTACCCGCCGCCTGGCCCTGGAACACCGCCTGGCAGCAACTGTTCACCGCCGCCACCGGGCCACCAGCCCGCACCTGAACCCGCCCACCGCCGCCAGGCCCGACCGGAGACACAGTGGAAACGCCGAGCAGATCGGCCACCCGGCCACGCCCCCGCAACCCCAGGCCCACATGAAGATCACCCACCCGAGCCCACCAGACCACGCGGTGGATCCGGGCTAAGGAGATGTGCTGCCGTGGAGGGGGCGGACCAGGGTCTCGGCGGTGGTGGTGCCGTCGACGATGCTGAGCGCGACGACGCTGAGAAGCTGGTTGGTGGAGCGCGCGTAACCCCGGATCAGCTGGAAGGCACGGTCCATGTCCAGGTGGCCGCGCTCGGCGAGAACACCCTTGGCCTGCTCGATGATCACCCTGCTGTTCAGGGCAACCTGCAGCTGCTCGGCGATGACCTCCCGGCGCCGGATGGAGCGTTCCTGCAGGATGCCGATGGTTGCGACATCGGCCAGAGCTTGGGCGATCTGCAGCTCCTCCGGCTCGAGAGCGCCGGGCTCGACGCGGAACAGGTTGAGTGCGCCGATGGTCTCGCTGCGCAGCCGCATCGGCAGGGCGTGCACCGACCGGTAGCCGCTTTCCAGCGTGTGCGCACTGAAGCGTGGCCAGTCGGACGTCTCGCGCAGGTCGGGTGCTGCGATCGGCCTGCTGGTACGGAAGCAGTCCAGGCACGGTCCCTCGTCACTCTGCAGCTGGAACAGCTCCACCACGCGTGCGCGTTCGGTGGAGGCCGCGGTGATCTGAAGGGTTCCGCGCTGGTCGGACAGCAGCAGCCCGGCCGCGTCGACCCGCAGCAGCGCGACGCACTCAAGGGTCAGCTGATGGAGCACGTCGATCACGTCGTAGTCGGCGACCAGCGTGTCGGCCAGCGTGACGAATGCCTTGGCCAGCGCCTGATCGCGGTTGACCTGCTCGGCGCTCATGGCTTCTCCTTGTCGAATCTCAGCCGCCGTGCGACCACATCACGAGCCACCTCGAGGATGGTTCGATCGTTGGCGAAGGCGTTAGCCCGAAGCGCGCTGAGCGCCACCTCCGCGGTCACCTGCATCTGCTCGAGGATCATGCCCGTCGCCTGGTAGACCTCCAGGCGATGCAGTTCGGACCCAGGTTGCTGCCCATCCACACAGGTGGGGCCGTGCCCGTTCACTGCGCCGTGATTGGTCGCGTTCTCCTCCAGCCCGAGCAGCGTCCACATCGCGGCGTCGGCGGCGCGCAGCGCACCGCTCAGCTCGTCGGGCTTGAGCATTCCCGGGGTGTCCCGGTAGAGGTCGAGGACGCCGATGGTGATGGCGCCGGCCTGCAGGGGGAGCACCAACAGCGCCCGCACCGGAGTGCGGCGGGCGGCCGCCGCGAACATGGGCCACCGGTCGTCGCCGGTCTCGGTGAGATCGGGGACGAGTACCGGGCGACGGCCGACGAACGCCTCCACGCAGGGACCCTCACCGAGGCTGAACTGTAGTTCGTCGAGTTCGCGGGCCACGGTGTCACTGGCCCACAGGGGCTGTTGGCGGTCCGCGCCGCTCATCAGGGTAAGTGCGGCCCGGTCTACCGGCAGCGCCGCCACGCACGCCTCGCAGATCCGCTGCGGCGCGTCGGTGCCCCCGGCGACCACGATCTCGCCGAGAAGTCGCTCCAGGGCTTCCAGCTCGGTCATGTCAGCCATGCCAACCGCCCGCGCAATCGACCCAATGGGCCGGGGTGAGAACCCCGGATTCCCCAATCCCGTGTCCCATCCGTGAGGTCCGCAAAGACCCGCGGCGAGGTGTGTCGATCAACATCACCGTCGCTCTCACTGCCTCGCGGTGATGTCAGACCTTACACGGTGGGCCAGTGCGGCGTGTCAGCTCGCCCTCGCCGGCGACCGGTGAACCCGGCCCCACGGCGATGCACCGACCAGCGGCGGGAACCGGGCGGCCCGCCTGACGGGCACGGTGAACCGCACCCGCGTTGTCGTCTGCGTGCTAGCGCCTGGTGATGCGCAGGTAGTCGGCGACGGCCTCCGCCGGCTCGACGGGATTCACCGCCGCGATGTGGTTGAGCCGCACGAGATCGGCCGTCGTGAGCACGGCGCTGACGGCGTCGAGCGGTGCCGTCAGCCTGTGCCCGTACCGACGGACGATCTCTTTCCGCACGACGGGTACGAGGTTCTCCCGCGGCTGCAGGTTGCGGTCGTCGATGAGCAGCGTCAGCCGGCCCTCACCGAGCTGCCCGGACGTGGTCTCCAGCAGGCCGACGTCGATCTCGCCGGACTCCAGCGCGGTCGCGGTGGCACCCCGGCTCGGCTGCGGCCGGAACTCCGCGAACCGCAGCCCGTACGTCTGCTGCAGACCCTGCAGGCAATAGCGGCGGGTCGGGCACTCCGGCGGCCCGCCGAACGTCAGCCGGCCGGCGAGCGCGCGCAGGTCGCTGAGCCGAGTGAGCTGGCGCTGGCGGGCGAAGTCCGCCCGGACGGCGAACGCGTTGACGTCCTCGGCGGGAGCAGAGGCCAGCGCGGTGAGACCATGCCGGGCCAGCCGCGCGAGCAGCGCCGCGCGCACCTGCTCCGGCTGGCCGTGGGTCTCCGCCGCACTGCCGCCGAGGTAGTCCAGCAGGCTGCCGGCGTAGTCGACGACGAGGTCGACCTGCCCCTGCTCGAGCGCCGGCGCCACCACCTCCCGAGTGCCGAGCCCGGACAGCACTTCGACCGGGATCCCGGCGTCTCGCAGCGCCAGGGCGTAGAGCTCGGCCACGACCCGGCTCTCCGGGAAGTCGAACGACGCGATCCGGACGCGGCTCGGATCGCGCGCCTCCGGCTCGGTGCCGACCGAGGGCCGGACGCAGGCGACGCAGCTGAGGGCGAGCAGCACGCAGAGCAGGGCGGCCCAGCCCCACCGGTTGGTTCGCGGTCCAGCTGAAGTGCTCATCCCGACCGGCTCCAGGCGTTCGGCAAGGCGGTGGCCGATTCTAGTTGCCGCTCACCACCAGCCGATAGCATGTCCGGCACGCCCAGCCCGTACCTCGAGGCGGCCACCGATGTCGGTACCAGCCGATGGCATGTCCCGCGCCGACGCCGGCAGGTTGCCGGCGGCGGCCCGGGCCCGACGCCGGCGGCGACCGTCCGGCGAGCCGCCTCCACTACCGCGGCAGCTGAACAAATCCGGCAAATTCTGGCTCGTGGTGGCCGGCGTCGCGGTCCTCTTCTGCGCGCTGCTGATCCCGTCCGGCGGTCTCACGCTGCGCCTGGACGAGATCGAGGGACCGGTGCTGGCCGGGCTCGCCGCGGTCCGGGTCGACGCGCTCAGCACGTTCTTCCGCGGCCTGGACGCGGCGATCGGCCCGGTCGTACTCGGCGTGTGGTGGGGCAGCCTGCTGGTGATGCTGATCTGGCGCCGGTGGCGGCACCTGTTCGTGTGGATCGGCACCATGTGGCTGGTCAGCAACCTGACCGACGTGGCGGACCAGGTCATCCAGCGACCGCGGCCGCTGACCGTCGAGATCGTGGGCTCCTGGCAGGGCTTCGCGATGCCGTCCCGGCCGGTGGCGGTGCTCGCGGCCACCGCCGTCAACGTGCTCTATGCGCTGGTGCCGGCAGGGCGGGCCCGGGACCGCGGGAAGCTGATCGCCGCCGGGGTGGTCGGGCTGGTCTGCGTCGGCCGGCTCTACCTGGCCGTCGATCACCCGACCGATATTCTGGTCGGCGTCGCCCTCGGTGTGGCGATCCCGCTGGCGGGCTGGCGCCTGCTGGTGCCCAACGATGTCTTCCCGGTGACGTATCGGCGCCGGCGAACGGCCCACCTGGACGTGACCGGGCACCGCGGCGAGGCCATCGTGCGCGCGCTGCACGACCAGTTGGGCGTGGTGGTGACGGCGGTCAAGCCGTTCGGGCTGGAGGGCTCGGGCGGTTCGACGCCGCTGCGGTTGACGGTCAAGGGCGATCCGGAGTATTGCCTTTTCGGCAAGCTCTACGCGATCACCCACCTCCGCTCGGACCGGTGGTACAAGCTCGGCCGCACGCTGCTCTACGGCCGGCTGGAGGACGAGAAGCCGTTCAACACCGTGCGCCGGCTCGTCCAGTACGAGGACTACGTGCTGCGGCTGATGCACTCGGCCGAGTTGCCCGTCCCGGAACCGTACGGGTTCGTCGAGATCACCCCCGAGCGGGAATACCTGCTGGTCACCGAGTTCTTCGCCGACGCCAAGGAGGTCGGCGACGCCGAGGTCGACGAGGCTCTGATCGACCAGGGCCTGCAGATAGTCCGGCAGCTGTGGGAGGCCGGCCTGGCCCACCGCGACATCAAACCGGCGAACCTGCTGGTCCGGGACGGCCGGCTGGTGCTGATCGACTCCGCGTTCGCCGAGATCCGGCCGAGCCCGTGGCGGCAGGCCGTCGACCTCGGCAACATGATGCTCGTCCTGGCGCTACGCAGCGATGTCCGCACGGTCTACGACCGGGCCCGGCTCCGCTTCTCCGACAGTGAGATCGCGGAGGCGTTCGCCGCGACCCGCGGGCTGACCATGCCCTCCCAACTGCGCCGGATGATCCGGGAGCACGGTCGCGACCTGCACGCGGAGTTCACCAAGCTGCTGCCGCAGCGGTTGCCGCCGATCCGCATCCAACGCTGGACGGTCCGGCGGGTCGGGCTGCTCGTCGGCGTCGTCGTGCTCGCCGCCCTGGCCTCCCAACTCGTCGTCGCGCTGCTGCGGAGCCCGTTGTGAGGCGCCGGGCGCTGATGTCCTTGCTGCTGCTCGCCGCGCTGGCCGGCGGCTGCGTCAACACCGGCGAGGTCGCCGAGGACGTCGGCCGGCTGCCCAGCTGCACCAGCAAGCCCGGGACGGTCCGCCGCGGCGTGCTGATCATGGCGCAGGCCGTGCCGAGCGCGCAGTGGCTGCCCTGCATCCGTACGGTCCCGCCGGGCTGGTCGTTCGACGAGATCCGGCCGCGCGACGGCGAGGTGACCATGCTGTTCAGCTCCGATCGGGACGGCATGCACGCCCTGACCGTCCTGCTCCGCCCGTCCTGCGACGTCACCGGTGCCACCGAGGTGCCCAGCGAGCTGCCGGAAATGCGCCGCTTCGAGCGGGTGACGAGGGTCAGCGCCGGCTACGGCGGTGAGCGGTACTACACCTTCGAGGGGGGCTGCGTGACCTACCGGTTCGACCTTCGCGGCAGCACCAGGGCCGAGCCGGTCGCCGCCGTGTCGGAGTCCCTCGCGTTCCTCAGCCGGCAGAAGCTCGACGAGATGGTCCGGCAGGTCAGTGGCGGCCGGCTGCGACTCGACCCGAATTGACCACGCGTGTCGTCGGCGAGGACACGGGTCTGCGGGGGCACTACCGTGATAGCGGCGGCCGGCCGGCATGTTCACGCTGCAGACCCTGCAGGTCTTCTACGCCCGCGACGTGCTCGCCAACGCGAACTACATCATCGTCCTGACGCTGCTCAGCGTAGCGGGCATGTTCGTGACCGGTCCGGTGATCCCGAAGCTCGTCGACGCGTTCGGCAAGAAGTCCGCGTACATCGGGTCCTGCGTCGTCGCGGTGGCGAGTGGCGTCGGCATCGCCCTGAGCCCGGCATCCCTTCCGTGGCTGGCATTCGTCTTCTTCAGCGGGTACGGCCTCGGCCTGTCCGTTGCCCAGGCGCTGATGTGGACCCTCGAAGCCGACACGGTGGAATACGGCGAGTGGGAGACCGGGGCCCGCACCGAAGGCAGCAACTACGCCCTGCTCTCCTTCGCCCGCAAGGTCGGCCAGGGCATCGGTGGCGGCGTCCGGCCGCCCGACGAGGACCGTGCGGTGCACGGTGAGGTCCGCGGGTGTCCCGCCGAGCGCCTCGTCCAGGCTCGTGGCGATGACCTGCAGGGCGGTCGCGGTCAACCAGTCGGTGCGAGGGGGCTCGAGCCAGCCGCCGGGGATCGGCTGTCCGAGGGAGTCCATCAGCCACGCGGTCCGCGCCGGGTTCCGGACATGCACGACGTACAGGTCAACGCGGCGGTGCTGCGCCTCCGCGGCGGCGCGGCGCAACGCCTGCAGGCTCGCCAGCGACCTGTCCACGCCGACGAACACCCGGCTGTGTCGTCTCTGGAACATGGCTCACAACGCCTCCGGTACGTGCCAGCCGGCCTCGACGGGCAGCGACGTGCGATCGCGCTCCGGTGCCGGCGGGGACCCGGAGCCGGCTACGCTCGTCGTGCACTTGGGCTACCATTATTTTAGCTGAGATTTTCTGGAGAATACTGTGATCTACGTAGCTGCGGCGTCTTCGTGGCTACGGCGAGATCGCGGCCTGCCGCCTCACCGCGAGAAGGAGGTCCACGGCCATGACCATCCCGACCGGCGACGGCGACCCGACCGGCACTCTCCCGCCGGCGTCGCTGTCCGACGAGCACGCCGTGCTGCGCCGCGAGGTGACCAGCCGGGCCGACCGGGTGCTGCGCGCGGCCGACGAGGGTCGCTGGCCGGCCGAGGAGCTCGCCGCGCTGGTGGACTACCTGCACCTGGAGGTGCTCCGGCAGGTCGTCGACGAGGAGTGGCTGCTGTTCCGCACCGCCAGGCACACCCCCGACGACATGGCGCGGCTGCGCGCCGACCACCTCGAACTGCGCCTGACGATCGAAGAACTGGCCCAGGCCGCGGCCGGCGGTCGGACGCTGCGCCCAGCCCAGCTCAGCGCCACCGTCCGCGACCTGCAGACCGAGCTCGACGCGCACCTTGCCGCCGAGGAGAAGATCCTCGCCGTGGCGGAGACGGCCCCGCCCAGCGTCACCAGCCTCGGCGCGCAGCCGCACGAGTGGTATGCGCTGACCGAGGGCCCGGTCATCGACCTCGACCGCCTCCCCGGTGCCCAGGGCGCCGACGCCGCCCTCGACCGGCTGTTGCGACTGCGAGCCGGCGAGCAGGTCGAACTGCACGCGACCAGCGACCCCGGCCCGCTGTGGCGACGGGTGCGCCGCAACGACTCCGGCGGCTGGGGCATCACCACCATCGAGCAGGGCCCGCCCCGGTGGCGGGTCGGCATCACCCGCCGCCCGCCCGAACCGCCGCTCTCGCCGATGGCAGGCTGACCTTCGGCCGTCCGACCGGCGGACGGGTCGCCCGGCCGCCCTGCTCTCGTTTTGCCGAGTGGCGTCGGATAAACTCCGTGCCATGAGCATGGCAGGACGGGGCGACGGCAGTCTCGCTGCCGGCACCGGGCGCATCCAGGCCGGCGGCGGCGCCCTGTCGTCCGCTCCGGAGTCGTGATGTCAGAGACCACCCGGGCGGTGCTGCTCGGTGTGTTCACGCTGGCCAGTGGCATCTGGGTCGGCGGCTACGTCGCGATCGCCGCGGTGGCGTCCGCCGGCACCGCCACCCTCGACCCCGGGGCGCGGGTGGCGTTCTTCCGCGCCCTCGGCCGTCGATACCTCTGGATCGGTGGCGTGGCGCTGGCCGTCGCGCTCGGCACCGGCGCCGCGCTGCTCAGCGACCGAAGCTGGGACGGCACCGCGACCGCCGCGGTGGTCGCCGCGGCCGCGCTGGTCGTCGCGCTGGCGGTCGGAGTCGGCCAAGCCCGGCGGATGACCCGACTGCGCCGCGCCGCGCTCGCGGCCCCGCAGGACCGTCGGCTCGCCGACCAGGTCGAGCGCGGTGCGCGTGCCGCCGTCCTGCTGCGGGCCGCGATCGGGCTGCTCACCCTGGCGCTGATCGCCCTCGGCGCGCTGCTGGCCACCTGACCCGGCCACCCACAGACCGGCCACCCAGGCACCGGCCGGCAACCGCCGGCCGCCGACCGCGGAGAAGGAGAGGTCCCTTGACCACCGAGTCGCTGGCCGCGGCCCTGCAGCGCGAGCATCGCGAGATCGACGCCGGCATCGAGGAGTTCGTCCGTGCGGGCGACGTCTGGGCGCTGACCGGAGCGGTGCGGGCCCTGCGCCGCCACGTCTACCTGGAAGAGGAGTTCCTGTTCCCGCCGTTGGCGGCGGCCGGGCTGCTGGCGCCGATCTTCGTCATGCTGCGCGAGCACGGCCAGATCTGGACCACCCTCGACACGCTCGACGCCGCGCTGGCCGGCAACGCCGCGCCCGAGCTCCTGCGCGAGGCGTGCCGGCGGTTGACGGTGCTCGAGCAGCACCACAACCCGAAGGAGGAGCGGATCCTCTACCCGCAGGCCGACCAGGCGCTCACCCCGCCGGCGGCCGCGCGGCTGCAGGCCTTCCTCGCCTCCGGCGAACTACCCGACGGCTGGGTCTGCGAGCGGGCCCGGGTGCCGAGCCGGTAGAGCACCCCTGGCCGGCACCGGCCTACCCGGTCAGATCGTCGGCGGAGCCGGTCGGGCGGGAAGGCCGCTGCGGCTCTTGCCCCGCACCGGCGCCGGCGTGCCGTCCGGCTCCGAGCGCCGCACCAGACGGGCGATGCACAGGTTCGGCTCGACGAACGGTTCCAGCCGCGCGGCGTCGATGGGAGCGTCGAGCTCGGCGAGCATGCCCTGCATCAGGCCGAGGTGGATGGCGCAGACCACGTCCTGGTGCTTGCTCGCGACCTCGCGGAACGGGCAGTTGTGCAGCAGGATCTGCCGCTTGCCGCCGGCCGTCCTGGCCTCCGGGGCGAAGCCGAGGCCGTCGAGGGCGTCGACGAGGTGGCGGGTCCCGACCGCGGCGGTCACCCGCTCGAAGGGCCCCGGCCGTCCGGCCAGGTAGCGCCCCCATTCGCGGCCCGCGCCCTGCGCCGCCCGGGCCGGCTGCGGCACCTGCGCGGCGACGAAGCTGGTGAGGATCTCGGCGAGCAGGTGGTAGCTGCGGGCGCCGGCTCGCGCCGCTTTCGGCCGGGCGCCGTACAGCAACCGGGGACGGCCCGGCTGCTCGCGCCGCTCCACCTCCCGATCCGCGGCCCCGGCCTCGACCAAACCGTCGAGGTGGAACCGGGCGGTGTTCACGTGCAACCCGACGAGCCTGGCCACCTCGGTGACATCCAGCGGCCGGCCGGCGTCCTGCAGCGCCGCGAGCACCCGCGACCGGCTCACCCCGAACCGGGCCGGGCCCGGGTCGGTACGCGACAAGCTGGTCACCACTCCATTCTTACATGCATGTTGGGTAAACCAATCCAGCGAGGGACGTTGGCAGTCACCAGCGGCTCGTCTAGTGTCGGGACGCCTGCACTCGAGTCACCAGGAACCCGGAGATCGGGGTGTCGGATGGTCGAGCCATCGCCGGGACAACAGACGCTGGCGCCCTTGTTGCCGGCGGGTGAGCCAGTCGAGTCGCTCTTGCGGCGAGCGCAGTTCTTCGTCCCCGGTGATCCCTCGGCGGACTACCGGGAGGTGCACCGGCGCGGCGGCCGCGGTGCGGAGGAGTTCTACCGGGAGCGATGGCGGCACGACAAGGAAGTGCGATCGACCCACGGGGTGAACTGCACCGGGTCGTGTTCGTGGAAAGTCTACGTCAAGGACGGAATCATCACCTGGGAGACGCAGCAGACCGACTATCCCTCGGCCGGCCCGGACTCCCCCGAATACGAGCCCCGCGGCTGCCCGCGCGGGGCATCGTTCTCCTGGTACACCTACTCGCCCGCGCGGGTGCGGTTCCCGTACGTACGGGCGCCGCTGCTGGAGATGTGGCGGGAGGCCCGCGGCCGGCTGGGTGACCCGGTGCTGGCCTGGGCGGAGATCGCCGGCGATCCGGAGCGGCGGGCCCGCTACACCGGCGCGCGCGGCCAGGGCGGGTTCGTCCGCGCGTCCTGGCCCGAGGTGAGCGAGCTGGTCGCGGCTGCGCACGTACACACGATCCAGGCCTACGGGCCGGACCGGGTGGTGGGCTTCTCCCCCATCCCGGCCATGTCTCAGGTGTCCTACTCGGCCGGGACGCGGTTCCTGTCCATGATCGGCGGGACGATCCTGTCGTTCTACGACTGGTACGCCGACATGCCGATCGCGTCCCCGCAGGTGTTCGGCGACCAGACCGACGTGCCCGAGTCCGGCGACTGGTGGAACTCGTCCTACCTGATGATCTGGGGCACCAACCTGCCGATCACCCGCACGCCCGACGCGCACTTCATGACCGAGGCGCGCTACCGCGGCCAGAAGGTCGTCGTCGTGAGCCCGGACTACTCCGACCACACGAAATTCGCCGACGACTGGCTGGCCGCCGCACCCGGCACCGACGGGGCGCTGGCGATGGCGATGGGCCACGTGATCCTGTCGGAGTTCTACCGCGACCGGCAGGTGCCCTACTTCACCGACTACGTCACGCGGTTCACCGACCTGCCGTTCCTGGTGACGCTGCAGGAGCGCGGCGACGCGTACGCGCCGGGGCGGTTCCTGACCGCGGCCGACCTGGGCGACGCCGGGGAGAACGCGGCGCACAAGACGGTGCTGCTCGACGCGACCGGCGAGGCACGGGTGCCGAACGGCACGCTCGGGTTCCGCTACGGCGAGACGGGCGTCGGCCGGTGGAATCTCGACCTGACCGGGATCGACCCGGTGCTGACCCTGTCCGGGCGGGGCGACGGCGTCGCGGTGGACCTGCCCCGCTTCGACGTCGGCGACACCGAGGGCGGCGCGACCATACGCCGCGGCGTGCCGGCGACCCGGGTGGGCGGCCAGCTGGTGACGACCGTGTTCGACCTGATGCTCGCGCAGTATGCGGTGCCCCGCGACGGGCTGCCGGGCGAGTGGCCGACCGGCTACGACGACGACCATCCCTACACCCCGGCATGGCAGGAGCGGATCACGTCGGTACCGGCCGCGGCGGCGACCCGGGTGGCGCGCGAGTTCGCCCGCAACGCCGAGCTGTCCCGGGGCCGGTCGATGATCTGCATGGGCGCCGGGACGAACCACTGGTACCACTCCGACCAGATCTACCGGACGTTCTTCACGCTGATCATGATGTGCGGCTGCCAGGGGGTGAACGGCGGCGGCTGGGCCCACTACGTGGGGCAGGAGAAGGTGCGGCCGCTGGCCGGCTTCCAGCAGGTCGCCTTCGGACTCGACTGGCAGCGCCCGACCCGGCACATGACCGGCACGTCGTTCTTCTACCTGCACAGCGACCAGTGGCGGTACGAGAGCTTCGCCGCGGACGAGCTGGCCAGCCCGCTGGGCAGCGGCCGGTTCGCCAACCGCACGTTCGCCGACTGCCTGGCCCAGGCGTCCCGGCTGGGCTGGACGCCCTCGCACCCGGCGTTCGACCGCAACCCGCTCGACCTTGCCGACGAGGCCACGCGCGCCGGCCGGCCGATCGCCGACCACGTCGTCGAGGAACTGCGGGCCGGGCGGCTGCGCTTCGCCGGCGAGGACCCGGACGACCCGGCGAACTGGCCGCGGGTGATGACGGTGTGGCGGGCCAACCTGCTCGGCTCCTCGGGCAAGGGCATGGAGTATTTCATGCGGCACCTGCTCGGCGTCGAGGACGCGGTGCGGGCCGAGGAGTCGTCGCCGCAGCTGCGGCCGGTCGAAGTGGCCTGGCGGGAACGGGCGCCGCGGGCGAAGCTCGACCTGGTCACCGCGATCGACTTCCGGATGACCAGCACCTGCACGTACGCCGATGTCGTGCTGCCCGCGGCGACCTGGTACGAGAAGCACGACATCTCCACGACGGACATGCACCCGTTCGTGCACTCGTTCAACCCGGCGATCGCCCCGCCGTGGGAGACCCGCACCGACTTCGACGCGTTCGGCACGATCGCCCGGGACTTCTCCCGGCTGGCCGCCCAGCACCTCGGCACCCGGACCGACGTCGTCGCCGCTCCGCTGATGCACGACACCGCCGACGAGCTTGCCCAGCCGGGCGGCCGGGTGCTCGACTGGAAGGCCGGCGAGTGCGAGCCGGTGCCCGGGGTGAGCATGCCAAGGCTGGTCACGATCGAGCGCGACTACACCGCCGTCGCCGACAAGATGGCCGCGCTCGGGCCACTGGTCGAGACCGCCGGCACCGGGGTCAAGGGCGTCAGCTGGAAACCCACCGCCGCCGTCGAGCAGCTGCGCCACACCAACGGCACGGTGCGCGGCGGCGTCGGGGACGGACGCCCGTCGCTGGCCCGCGACGTCCACATGGCCGAGGCGATCCTGGCGCTGTCCGGCACCACGAACGGCGAGGTGGCCCTCGCCGGCTGGCGCGAGCTGGAGAAGCGCACCGGCGTCGACCTGGCCGATCTGGCCGAGGAGCGGGCCGGCGAGCGGATCAGCTTCCGGGACACCCAGATCCAGCCCCGGGCGGTGATCACGTCACCGGAGTGGTCGGGCAGCGAGACCGGCGGCCGGCGCTACTCGCCGTTCGTGGTGAACGTCGAGCGGAACAAGCCCTGGCACACGCTGACCGGGCGGATGCAGTTCTTCCTCGACCACGACTGGATCGCCGAGTACGGCGAGTGGCTGCCGACGTTCCGGCCGCCGCTGGACTACGCCCGGCACTTCGGGGAGCAGGGGCTGCGCGAGGCCGGCCGACCGGAGATCACGGTGCGCTACCTGACGCCGCACTCGAAGTGGTCGATCCACTCGGAATACCAGGACAACCTGCACATGCTGCGGCTGTTCCGCGGCGGTCCGGTGATCTGGATGAGCCCGGACGACGCGACCACAATCGGCGTGCGAGACAACGACTGGATCGAGGCGTTCAACCGCAACGGCGTCGTCGTCTGCCGCGCCGTCGTCACGCACCGGATGCCCAGGGGCACCGTGTTCATGTACCACGCGAAGGACCGGCACCTGATGACCCCGCGCTCGGAGATCTCCGGCTGGCACGGCGGCGGCGACAACTCGCTGACCCGGCTGGTCATCAAGCCGACCCACATGATCGGCGGCTACGGCCAGTTCTCCTACGGCTTCAACTACTACGGACCCACCGGCAACCAGCGCGACGAGGTCACGGTGATCCGCCGCCGCGCCCAGGAGGTCGAGTTCTGATGCGGGTGATGGCGCAGGTCGCGATGGTGATGAACCTCGACAAGTGCATCGGCTGCCACACCTGCTCGGTGACCTGCAAGCAGGTGTGGACCAACCGGCCCGGCACCGAGTACGTCTACTTCAACAACGTCGAGACGAAGCCGGGCATCGGCTATCCCAAGCGGTACGAGGACCAGGAGCAGTGGCACGGCGGTTGGGCGCTGGACCGCAAGGGCCGGCTGCAGCTGAAGGCCGGCGGCCGGCTGCGCAAGCTGCTGTCGATCTTCTACAACCCCGACCTGCCCACGATCGACGACTACGGCGACCCGTGGACCTACGACTACCAGACGCTGATCGACGCGCCGCTGGGCACCCGGAACCCGAGCGCGCACTCGATCTCGGCGCTCACCGGCCGGGACATGACCGTGCGGTGGGGCAGCAACTTCGACGACGACCTCGCCGGCGCGCCCGAGCACGCGATCGCCGATCCCGACCTGGCCGGGCTCGAGGACCAGGTCAGGATGCAGTTCGAGCAGGTGTTCATGTTCTACCTGCCGCGCATCTGCGAGCACTGCCTCAACCCGTCGTGTGTCGCGTCCTGCCCGTCCGGAGCGATGTACAAGCGCAGCGAGGACGGGATCGTGCTGGTCGACCAGGACCGCTGCCGGGGCTGGCGATTCTGCGTCTCGGGCTGCCCGTACAAGAAGGTGTACTTCAACCACCGGACCGGCAAGGCGGAGAAGTGCACATTCTGCTTCCCGCGCATCGAGGCCGCCCAGCCCACGGTCTGCTCGGAGACGTGCGTGGGCCGGCTGCGCTACCTCGGGCTGTTCCTCTACGACGCCGACCGGGTGCTGCCCGCCGCCGCCACCGCCGATCCGCAGCAGCTATACCAGGCGCAGCTGTCCGTGTTCCTCGACCCGAACGATCCCGAGGTGGCCGAAGCCGCTGCGGCGCAAGGGATCCCGGCCGACTGGATCGACGCCGCCCGCCGCTCCCCCGTCTACGCGCTCGCCGTGCGCCACCGCGTCGCGCTGCCCCTGCACCCGGAGTACCGCACCCTGCCGATGGTCTGGTACATCCCTCCGCTGTCGCCGGTCGCCGACATCACGAACGGCTACGACGGGCAGATCTTCGCCGCAATCGACGCGCTGCGCATCCCGGTCGAATACCTTGCCAACCTGTTCACCGCAGGCGACGCCGACGTCATACGCACCGTGCTGCGCAAGCTCGCCGCCATGCGCGCCATCCAGCGCGCCGGCCAGCTCGACCTCGAGGTGCCGGATGCCCTGCCGGCCTCCGTCGGCGCGACCGTCGACGAGCTCGACGACCTCTACCGGCTGCTCGCCATCGCGAAGTACGACGACCGCTACGTCATCCCGCCGGCCCACGCCGAGGACGCCGGCCGGCTGATGGGTCAACACGAGCAGCTGTTCTGCAGCCTCGACACCGAGGGCGGCCCGGGCATGGGTGGCACCGGGCCGCACGGAGTGCAGAGCTACAGCCCGACGCACCAGCGTGAACCGGCCTCGCGCGGCACCGACGGGCGGCTGCACCTCAACGTGCTCGGGGAGGCGGGGTCATGAGCCGGACCGGCACCGCCGTCAGCCCGTTCAAGCTGGCCTCGGTGCTGCTGCAATACCCGACCTCGGCGCTGTTCTCCGGCCTCGACGAGCTCGACCGGGCCGTCGCGGGGACCTCGCCCAAGGCGAGCCGCGAGGCGTTCGCCGGCTTCCTGGGCTGGTTGCGGGCCACCGATCCGAGCGCCGTCGCCGAACACTACGTCGCCACCTTCGACCTGCGCCGCCGGTGCGCGCTCTACCTCACCTACTACCGGTACGGCGACACCCGCAAGCGCGGCATGTCGCTGCTCGCGTTCAAGAACTCCTACCGCAGCGCGGGTTACGTCCCGGCCGACCAGGAACTGCCCGACTACCTGCCGATGGTGCTCGACTTCGCCGCACTCACCCCCAGGGGCACGGCGCTGCTGCACGCGCACCGCGCCGACCTCGAACTGCTGCGCCGGGCCCTGCACCAGGCGGAGACGCCGTACGCCGGCCTGCTCGACGCCGTCTGCACCCAGCTGCACGGACTCGGCCGCCGCGAGCTCGCCCTCGTCCACAAGGCCTGGGACGAAGGGCCGCCCCGGGAGGACGTGGGCCTCGAACCGTTCGCGCCGCCGGAGTATCTGACCGGAGGTGCCCGATGACAAACGCGTCGAGCGGCGAGATCCTGTTGTGGGTCGCGCTGCCCTACCTGGCGCTCGGGATCTTCGTGGTCGGCCACGTCTGGCGCTGGCGCTACGACCAGTTCGGCTGGACCAGCCGTTCCACCCAGCTGCAGGAACGCCGGCTGCTGAAGTGGGGCAGCCCGATCTTCCACTACGGCACCTTCGCCGCCATCGCCGGTCACGTCATCGGCATTCTCATCCCCGAGAGCTGGACCAGAGCCATCGGCATCCCGGAAGGCGCCTACCGCTGGTTCTCCGCCGGGGCCGGCACGGTGGCCGCCGTGCTGGTCATCGTCGGCGTCGTCGTGCTGGCCGGCCGGCGGCTGTTCGTCCCCCGGGTGCGGGCCACCACCTCGTCGATCGACTACGTGGCGCTGATCCTGCTGCTGGCCATCATCATCACCGGCATCCTGCCGACCCTGTTCGTCAACCTGTTCGGCAGCGGCTACGACTACCGCACCACGGTCGCGCCCTGGTTCCGCGGCCTGTTCACCGGCGACCCGCACGTGAACGAGATCGCGCACGCCCCGGTGATCTACCAGGTGCACGCCGCGAGCGCCTGGTTGATCTGGGTGGTGTGGCCGTTCAGCCGGCTCGTGCACGCCTGGAGCTACCCGCTCTGGTACCTGTGGCGCCCGTACGTCGTCTACCGCAGCCGCCGCGCCACGCCGCCCGCCGAACCCGGCACGGGCGGACGCAAGTGGCGCCGGATCAGTGTCCCGTACTGAGGGGCTCGGACCGGTCCGGGACGGCGTCCGCACGCTGCACCCCGGCTACTTCGCACTGGTGATGGCGACCGGGATCGTCTCCATCGGGTTGCACGCCGACCACCAGCACGCGATGTCGGTGCTGCTGCTCTGGCTGGCCGCTCTGGCCTATGCGGTGCTCGTGATCGCCACCGCGTATCGGCTGGTGTCGTTCCGGTCGGAGCTCGCCACCGACCTCGCCGACCCGGCCCGCGCCTTCGGCTTCTTCACCTTCGTCGCCGGCACCGACGTGCTGGGCACCCGGCTGGCTCAGGACGCCCACCACCGCGCGGCGCTGGCCCTGCTCGCGGTCGGCTGGGTCGCCTGGATCGTCCTTGGCTATGTGGTGCCCTGGACAGCGGTGCTCGGCCGGCCCGTCCGACCGGTCCTCGAGAGCGCCAACGGCTCGTGGTTCATCTGGGTGGTGGCCTCCCAGTCCGTTGCGACGCTCGCCGCCACGCTCCAGCCGGTGCTCGGCGGAGGACGGCGCGAGCTCGCCCTGGTCGCGGTGTTCTCCTGGTCGGTGGGAGCGTTCCTCTACCCGGCGGTCGCGATGCTCGTCGGCACCCGGCTGCTGCTCTACCCGCTGCGCCCGGCTGAGCTGACCCCGCCGTACTGGGTGTCGATGGGCGCCACCGCCATCACGGTCGTGGCCGGCGCCGCGATCGTCGACATGGCCGACGCGCCGATGGTCGACGCCACCCGCGGCCTGGTCGCCGGCACGTCGGTGCTCTTCTGGGCATTCGGCACCTGGCTCATCCCGGTGCTCGTCGCCGGCGGCGTCTGGCGGCACCTGATCCACCGGGTCCCGCTGCGCTACGAGCCGACCCTGTGGAGCATCGTCTTCCCGCTCGGCATGTACGGCGTGGCCGGAGAGTCCCTCGGCCAGGCCGACCACCTGCCGATCGTCCATGCGATCGGCGCCGGCGAGATCTGGGTGGCGCTCGGCGCCTGGGTGGTCACCTGCGCCGCGATGCTGCGCCACCTGGGCCGCACCGCGCTCGCGACCCGGAGCGTCCGGGCCGCGCTCTGAGCTCCGCCGGCCGGCTCCTGACCGGTCGGCCGCCGCCGGGGTTCAGTCCGTCAGGGCTATGTGCATCGGCTGGTGGGTCAGACCTAGGTATTCCTCGGCGTCGCAGTAGGCCGACCAGCCGAGCCGTTCGAAGAACCGGACGTTCGCGGTCTGGATGTGGGCGATCATGCGACGACCGCCCTGCGCGCCGGCGTGCGCCACCGCGAAGCGGACCAGGGGCGCGCCGACGCCGCCCGTGCGGTGGTCGGCGAGGACGGCCAGGCGATCGCCCTTCCACAGCTGGCCGGCCGGGTCCAGCGGGTAGAGCCGTACTGCTCCGACCGGCTCGGCTCCCCGCAACGCGAGCACCCGAACGACGTCGTCGCGCGCGTCGTGCTCGTCGACATCGCACTCGGCGAAGATGCCCTGCTCCTCGACGAACACCGCGTGCCGGATCCGGTGGTGCAGCGCCTGCTGCCGGGCGGTCCGCGCCTCGACGCAGATCACGTCGCTCGCCATGTCCGCGGCGAGGTCGGCTACGGCGCCGCGGGCACGGGCCGGGTTCACGGTCCCGCCTGGACCGCTGGCATCTGCAGGACCGACTGCAGGCTGTTGATCGCCGAGCAGGCCTGGCACCGCGCGCAGCCGGCCGAGGCCATGCTCGCGTCCATACCGCGCTTCGCCAGGTAGGACGCGATGCGGCGGTAGACCGCGGCGGTGTACGCGGCCGAGGGCGGTTCGACGTCCTGCATCAGGCTTCCGGCGACCGGGCGCAGCGGTACGACGAACGGGTAGACGCCCATGTCGATGGCCCGGCGGCAGCCGGCCACCGTCAGCTCGACGTCCTCGCCCATGCCGAGGATGACGTAGGTGGACACCTGGCCTTCGCCGAACAACGAGACGGCCCGCTGCCAGGCCTCGAAGTATCGCTCGATACCGGTGCGTGCCTTGCCCGGAGCGACCCGGGCCAGCACCTGCGGGTCGAAGGTCTCGACGTGGATCCCGACCGAGTCGATGCCAAGGCCGTGGACCTCGTTGATCACGTCGAGGTCGTGGGGCGGCTCGAATTGCACCTCTACCGGCAGGCCGGAGCTCTCCTTGATGGCGTTGCCGCACTTGGCCACGTACCGGGCGCCGCGGTCGACGCCCTTCGAGCTGCCGGTGGTGAGGGTCGCGTCGACCGCGCCGTCGAGGGCGCGCGCGGCGACCGCCACCTCGGCAAGCTGCGCAGGCGACTTCTTGACGATGGTGCGGCCGGCCTCGAGGGACAGTTCGATGCCGCAGAACCCGCACTGATCAGGCGTCGCCCAGTAGGTGCAGGTCTGCACGACAGTGCTGGCGAAGGAGTCCAGGTGCATCAGGCCGATCTGCCAGTACGGCACGCCGTCGGCCGTGGTGAGGTCGTAGAACTTGGGTCGTGGAGCACCGGCGGCGGCGGCGACGCGCTCGGCCCGCCGGTAGATCCCGTAGCCTTGATCCTCCGCCCTGAGCACGTATGGCGAGGCGTGGGCCTGGTCGCTCACGGTCGGGACCGTGACGGCCACGCCTTCGATCCACAGCATTCCCGAGTCGGTCGGGCCGGCACCCCCCTTCCGGGTCTCCAGCTGCGCCTCGACCCTCAGTCCGACGCTCTGCAGATCCATGATCAGCTCTGCCACGCCGGCCGGGACGGGCTGGACCGGCGACGTGCCGCGGGGCGCGATCTCGACGGGAACCCTGTTCTCGTTGGTGGTTGTCATCGCCGGCCGTCCACGGTCGAGACGGGTGGGCCACCGGCCGCGGCGGCGGTCAGCTCTCGCCAGCGAACCGCCCGCGCCGCATCCAGTGCGGTGCCAGGGTCGACCCCGAGGGCGGTGGCCGTGTCCGCCGATGGGCAGTGCTCGACCACCTCGGACGCACTCACGAGCGTCAGTTCCGGGACGGAGCCGCACCGGCTCCGCAGGACGTCGAGCGCCTCGCGCACCAGCGTCACGGCGGCCTCGTAGACCTCGGGGTCGGCGGTGACCAGCGGGTAGAGACGCGTCTCCGCGGCCCGCCAGGGTGCCGGAGCCAGCTCGCCGTCGCCGCGGAACATCGCCGCGTCCTCGCCGTCCGCAGAAGCTTCGAGGCCCGGAACCGGGCTCCATGCCGTCATACGTATCTACTATAGTGAAGGGGCAGATCGTATGCTAGTAGTGACGCCGGCGGATGCTGCTCCTTCCACGCGCACCCGTCGCGACCTCTGAGGAGCGCAGCAAGCGATGCCGAAGACCGCGGTCGTTGCCCTCGGCGGGAACGCCCTGACGCGTGCTGGCCAGACCGGCACCTACGACGAGCAGAGCGACAACGCCGTGACGATGGCGCGCGCGGTCATGGGGCTGCGTAGATCCGGCTGGCGCGTCGTGATCGTGCACGGCAACGGCCCGCAGGTGGGGAACCTGGCGATCCAGCACGAGGAGGGCCGCCGGCTGGTGCCGGCACAACCGCTGTTCTCGCTGGGAGCGATGACCCAGGGCCAGATCGGCAGCCTGATCAGCCTCGCCCTGCGCGCCGAGCAGATCGATCTCCCGGTGGCCGCCGTGGTCACCCACGTCGTCGTCTCGCCCGACGATCCGGCGTTCGCGCGTCCGAGCAAGCCGATCGGCCCGTTCTTCACCAAGGCGCGGGCCAGCGAGCTCGCCGCCAAGCGCGGGTGGACCGTCGACGACGACTCGGGTCGGGGCTTCCGCCGGCGGGTGGCTTCACCCCGGCCGGTCACGATCGTCGAGACGCCCGCGATCGAGGCGCTGGTGGCGAGCGGCTCGGTCGTCATCGCCGCGGGCGGCGGAGGCGTACCGGTGGTGTCCGGTGATACCGGGCTGCGCGGGGTCGAGGCGGTCATCGACAAGGACTACGTGGCCGGCCAGCTGGCCAGCGCGCTCGGGGCGCAAGCGCTCGTCTTCGTCACCGACGTTCCCCAGTTGATGATCGACTTCGGCGACCCGACCGAACGCGCGCTGGCCGAGATCGACGTGGACGCCGCGGAGCGGCACCAGCAGGACGGTCAGTTCCCACCGGGGAGCATGGGACCGAAGGTGGACGCCGCGACGCGGTTCCTCCGTTCCGGTGGGGACGTCGCCGTCATCAGCACGGCCGGACTGGCCGCCGTCACGCTCGACTCCACTGATGCCGGCGAGGGCACCGGCACGCGCATCGTCGCCGCCCGGCGCGCGGCGCGGAGCTCGACATGACCTCGGGGCTGCGGGTGTTCCGGGACACCTACGTCGACTCGGTGATGCAGCTGGCCGCGAGCCGTGCGATGAACGAGCTCGACGGGGTCGACTGGGCGGCCGCCGCGATGGCGACCCCGGCGAACCTGCGGACGCTGGCGGAAGAGGGCTTCTCGACCGACGACCTCGGGTCGGCCAACGACCTGTTCCTCGCCGTGCGGGGGCGCGACGACGACGTGGTGCAGGACGCCCTGTCGGCCGGCGCGGACAGCATGTTCGCGACCCGCGCGGCCGGCGGTGGCGGCACACCCGCCGCCCGAGCCCACCGAACGATCGGACGGGCGGTGCGGGAACTGCCCGGCAGCAACGTCGCGGTGGTGTCGGTTCCCGGTGAGTACGCGGCCCTCGAAGCGCACGAGGCGCTCACGGCGGGGCTGGACGTGCTGCTGTTCAGCGACAACGTGTCGATCCCCGACGAGGTGGCGCTGAAGGAGCGCGCCGCCGGGCTCGGCCGCCTGCTCATGGGGCCCGGGGCCGGAACGGCCATGCTCGGCGGCGTCGGCCTCGGTTTCGCCAACGTGGTCCGTCCCGGCCCGGTGGGCATCGTGGCCGCCGCCGGGACCGGGGCGCAGGAGGCCATGAGCCTGCTGGACCGCTGGGGAGTCGGGGTCTCGGCCGTGATCGGGCTCGGTGGGCGCGATCTCTCCGACGCCGTCGACGGCACGATGGCGAAGGCGGCGATCGCGTCGCTGCGGGCCGACCCGGGCACCGACGTGATCTTCCTGGTCTCGAAGCCACCGGCCGAGCGGGTCGCCCGCGCGGTGCTCGCCACCGCCGACGGGTTCCCCCTGGTCGCCGCGCTCGTCGGCGGCGCACCGGATGCGGAGGTCGGTGGGCGGCAGCCGACGCGCACGCTCGAAGGCGGTGCGCTGGCCGTGCTGGACGTGCTGGGGGTAAACCGGCCCGACGTCGTCGGGGATCTGGAGCAGCGCGTGACGTGGGCCGGCGAGTCCCTGGACGCCGACCGCACGCTGATCCGCGGCCTGTTCTCCGGGGGCACGCTCTGCTACGAGTCACTGGTCATCCTCGGCGACACCGTGGGGCCGGTGTACTCGAACGTCCCGTTGGAGCCGTCACTGCGGGTGCCGGCTCCGCCGGGCAGCCACGTCTGCCTGGATCTCGGTGAAGAGGAATACACGGTCGGTCGACCGCATCCGATGATCGACCCGGCCGCGCGGCTCGAGATGCTCGACGAGCAGGCGTCCGATCCCGCCGTCGCGGTCGTCCTGCTCGACGTGGTCCTCGGCTACGGATCCCACGAGGACCCGGCGAGCGAGCTCGCGCCCGCGTGCGCCCGGGCCGTGCAGCAGGGCGTCGTGGTCGTGGCCTACGTGCTGGGCACCCAGTCGGACCCGCAGGACTACGCGCGGCAGCGGGAGATCCTGCGCCGGGCCGGGTGCATCGTGACCGAGACAGCGGCGCGCGCCTCGCTGGCGGCCGCCGCGGTCGCGGTGCGCGATCCCGCACTCGTCACGCGGACGACATGAGCGCGCCGGAGATCGCCCTCGTCACCTACTCCACCAAGCCGCGCGGCGGCGTGGTGCACACGCTGGCGCTCGCGGAGGCGCTCACCGCCGCCGGCGTGAGCGTGCACATCGTGGCGCTCGGAGACGTCGGCGCCGGCTTCTACCGCAAGACGACCGTCCCGCACACGATCGTGCCCGCGCCGCCTCCGGCCGAGACCCTCGAGCAGCGCGTCTTCAACTCCGTCGACGCCCTCGAGCGCGGACTGCAGGGCCTCGGACGACGATTCGGTCTGGTGCACACACAGGACTGCATCTCGGCGCGGGCGGCCGCGCGGGTCCGCGACGCGGGGATCGGCCCGCTGGTCGTGCGGACCGTGCACCACATCGACGACTTCACGACCGCCGCGTTGATCGACTGCCAGCGCCAGGCCGTGCTCGAGCCCGACGCGGTGTTCGTCGTCAGCGAGGTCTGGCGCCGCACGCTGCGGGCGGAGTTCGGCGTCGACGCGCAGGTCGTGCACAACGGTGTCGACGGCGCGCGGTTCGTGCCGATCCCGCCGAGCCGGCGGGAGGAGTTCCGGGCGCGGGTGGGGGCCGACGGCCGGTTCCTCTTCCTCGCGGTCGGCGGGGTGGAGCCCCGCAAGGGCAGCATCCACCTCTTCGAGGCGCTCGCCCGGCTGACCGAGCGGATGAGTCCGAGCCCGGTGCTGGCGGTCATCGGTGGCCAGTCGTTCCAGGACTACGAGCAGTACCGGACGAGCGCGTTGGATCGGGCGGAGCGGCTCGGCCTGACGCTCGACCGCGACGTCATCCTGCTCGGCACCGTGCCGGACGCGGAGATGCCGGCGTGGTATCGCTCCGCCGACGCGCTCGCCTTTCCCTCGGTGAAGGAAGGGTTCGGCCTCGCGGTCCTGGAGGCGATGAGCGCCGAGCTACCCGTCGTCGCCAGCGACCTGCCGGTGTTCCGGGAATACCTCGTGCCGGACCGGGACGCGTTGATGCCGCCGGTGGGCGACGTGCCGGCGCTGGCCGACGCGCTGCACGCCGTCGCCACCGACGCCGCCCTGCGCGCCGACCTCGTCGCCGCCGGTCGGTCGGTCGCCGAGCGGTTCAGCTGGCAGGCATGCGCCGAGGAGCATCGGGCCGCCTACGCGCGGCTGCTGCCTGCGTCCTCGTGAGTCGCTGAGCGGGCAGCGGCCGCGATCCAGCCGGTCGCGGCGGCTCCGCTGGTCGCGGCGATGCAACTACTATCCGACATGATTCTGTTATATGATGAATGACATGGCCCGCACACTCGTACACGACGCCCACCGGCACATCGGCCTGCTTCCGGCCTATCCGTTCTACGGCGGGCCACCCGTCCACCCGGACAGCTCGGCCCGGGGCACCGTCGCCGAGCTCGCGTCCGACATGGCCGCGGAAGGCACCGAGCGGGCACTGGTGCTCCCGAACTACGGGGTGCCCGACGCCGCCGTGTCGTTCTCGTTCAACGAGCTCGTCCTCGAGGCCGCCTCGACCGACGACCGGATCAGCTGCGGGCTCTGGGTCTCGCCCCGTCCGCAGGACGCGGAGCTGAATGCCAAGGCGCTCTCGTACGCGGGCGAGAAGGGCGTCAAGGTCCTCAAGACGAGCTTCCTGCTCGGCGGGCGCCCCAGCGACGAGGCCTGCAAGCCCCAGCTCGACCAGATCTTCGACACCGCACGGACCCATGGGTTGGTCGTGCACGTGCACACGTCCCCCGGCGGGGCCTCGGACATCGACGAGATCGGTTCCCTGGTCGAGCGCTACGGAGACGACGTCAAGATCCATCTGGTTCACCTCGGCGGCGGGGTGAGCGCGCACATCAAGCTGATCGGCAGCCGGCTGTTCGACTGGATCGAGGCCGGCAAGCAGGTCTACACGGACACCAGCTGGGCGGTCGGGTTCGCGCCGCGCTGGCTCGTGCAGGAGATCGAACGGCGTGGCGTCGGCCAGGACCGGCTGCTGTTCGCCAGCGACGAGCCGTGGGGCGATCACACCGGTGAGCTGGCCCGCCTCGGCGCGGCCGCCGGAGACGGCGAGCTCGCGAACCTGTTCCTGCGCGGCAACTTCGAGGCGCTCTACGGCTGACCGTCGGCCTGCTGATTCCGCTGCCCGGCCCGTGCACCGCAGGGACGGGGCCCCGCTCGGCGAACCCGCCGATCCACCACAACCCGCACCACATCGAGAGAGGGAGCAACCGATGGCAGACATCGTCGGCGAACGGGTCCAGCCAGGCGAGGCAATCGTCAACTACGAGGACAAGGTCTTCCCGGACCACCAGGCCGAGCCGGGCCAGAAGGCGTTCGTCTTCTACCACGCCGTGCCGTTCGAGAGCTCGGCCTCACTGGTCAACCTGCTGACCGCGACCCGGATCCTGCGCAAGGGCTTCGAGACCCACTTCGTCATGTTCGGACCCGGCTCCCTCGCGGCCGCCGCGACCCGTGGCTTCCCCAAGGTCGGCGACGAGGCCTTCCCCGGCAACATGAACTACAACAACCTGCTGCGGCGGTTCATGGACGAGGGCGGCCACGCCTACGCGTGCCGGTTCTCCGCCGCTGCCCTCTACGGCATGCGCGAGGTCGACATGATGGAGGGCGTCCGGCCGGTCGACCCGAAGGACATCCTCGACGCGGCGATCACCGCGTGGAAGGAGCGGGCCCTCGTCCTGAACACCTGGACGGTGTAGCCGCCGCGAGCCCGGCTCGCCCCGGGACGCCGACGACGGTGGAGAGTTGGTGGCACAGGCTGATGACATGAACGCGGTAGACCTCTGATCCCTGCCCGGCATCGACGCGCCTCTGACTGTCGGCCGGAGCGGGGACGCTGCCGCTCTACGGCCGAACGGCGGGTCGGCCCGGGCACGTCGGCTCCGCCTGCCCGCGGCGCACGCGGCGGGCGGCAGGCGATCGTCATCGCGACGCCGGTTTCGGCTGCCCGCGGCACACCCTTGTGCGGCGGGCCGCAGGCGATTGTCACCCCGACGTCGGTTTCGGCTGCCCGCGGGCACGCCTCGCGCGGCGCGCCGAGGACGCTCGTCAGCCCAACGGCGTCCCTGCTCCCCCAGCACGACGGGACGAGGGATGCCGGATGGTGCGCGGACGACGGGCGACCAGCGCGACCGGTGCTCTTCCGGGTGGGTGCGACACCGGTGGTGCCGCCCTGGACCGGCCACACCCGCGGCGCTGGACCCCTGCCGGCGAGCGACTGCCGGCGCACCCGGTCTCATCCGGCGCCGCGGACACGCGCCGCGAGGCCCCGTTGCTGATGACCGGCAAGCGTCCCCGCAGAACTTGGCCGGATGCATCCGGTGCCGTTCCTGCGTCGCGCAGGAGAGGATGGGGACGCACGACGCCGGAAGTAGCAACAGTTCTACGGGGGCGGGATGGCACCACGTTCTCGAGACGACCTCCAGAGCTCACGCGCCTCCTTTCCGCGCATGTCGGTTCTCGTCCGTCCGGCGTCGCCGAAGGAGGAGATGTGATACGTCATCCATCGGCAGACCCGGTCGAGGCGTCCGACGGGCTGGTCACCGCGGCGAACGACGGATCGGCACCGGCTCCGGGGGCCGACGCCGCGACCGGTTCGCACACCTCGCCGACGAGAACGGACGCCGGGCCGGAGCATCAGGACGGATGGTCGAGGAACCGGCTGTCCGCGGCGGTCGCGGCCATCCGCGGAAATCACGCGCGTCCGGCGGGCGAGCGGCCGCTGGCCGACGAGATCGAGTTCTTCGCGACGATCGGCGCTCGACGCGACATCCCGCACGGTGTGGCGCTCGCCCGGCGCGGGACCACGACGGGCGAGGTGCATCTGGTCGAACGGGGCGCGGTGGCTCTGGTCGACGAACACGACGGCCGTCGGCCGATCGTCGCCTTCGCGGTGCGGAGAGAGTTCTGTGGCTCCGTACCGGCCCTGCTGCACGAACCCGAACCGTGGGATGCCATCACGGTGATGGACACGTCGGTCATCACGATGCCGGCCGCCAGGTTCTCCGCGGCGGTGCAGGACCGCTGGGTCGATCGCTGGACGACGCGCACGCTCGCCTGGCTCGCGGCGGTCGGGGCACGCATGGAGGACATCGACGGGCGAGACCTCGACGCGCAGGCGGCAGCATTGCTGCTCCGGCACCCCGGCGAGTTCCCGGTCGAGGTGTGTCGCCGGGCGATCTCGGACCTGCTCGACATCGACGACGCGACGACGCGACGCATAGTGGACGATCTCGAACAGCGCGGCGCCGTGCGGGTGGTCGGCAGCCGCATCTCGGTTGCGCGCCCGGAGATCCTGCGGGACGTCGTCGCGGTGGGCCGATCCGGGCCGCGCCGCAGGGCCGGCAGGGCGGTCGGGCGCCGCCGGGCGGCTGCGCCGACCGCCTGACTCGGCCGGCCGGCACAGGTCTACGCCGTCTGCAGGGAGATCCAGATCGCCTTTGCCGGCCGTGCCGTCGAGTTGCGCCAGCGATGCGGACGATCCGTCCGGAAGTGCAGGGAGTCGCCCTGGCGGAGGTGGTAGGTCTCGTCGAGCTCGAATTCCAGCGCGCCACTGAGCATGTACACGAGCTCCTCGCCGGGATGCATGAGCGGCGACTTGCCGCTGTCGCGGCCGGCAGCGACCGTGACCACCGCACCGCCCAGGGTGAACCGGCCGGACGGTCCGGCGATGTTCTCCATCGCGACGCCCTCGCGCGAGGCGAACATCGGGTCCCGGCTCTTCGCGCGAACCAGCACCGCGGACGAGGGGTGGGCGTCTTCCTCGTCGACGAGGTAGCTCACCGAGCGGTCGAGCGATCTCGCCAACTTCATCAGCACCGCGATCGTGGGCACCATCGAGTTGCGTTCGATCTTGTGGATCGAGGCCGCGGAGACGCCGGAGCGTTCGGCCAGCTGTTGCAGGGAGAGCCCTCTCCCCTGCCGCAGGAGCCGGATCTTCGTACCGATTCCAGCAATCACGTCATCCAAGGGAGTGTCCTCATAGTCGCAGTATCCGGGTCCGCGGCATACCGGCCTCGTGTATCATAAGGGATGGGCGTTTCTTATTGTCGAGTTGCTTCGGCGCGGCCTGGTGGTGCGGGGGTGACCACCGCCGGGAGTTCGCAGCCGGGGACGCGGGAGAGGGTGCGGTGACCTCCGGCAGGCAGGCGGCGTGGCCCGCACTACGCCCGGTTCGGTCCGGTCGGCCGGCGACCGGGGCGGGGCCGGGGTGACCACTCGCACCGCAAGCGCGTCGTGGGAGCCAGGGCCGCTGAACTGTGTCGTCAGCGTCGGCGGGTTCAGCATCCTGGTCGACGAACCGGAGTCCGCCGGCGGAACCGGCGCCGGTCCGCAACCGACGGATCTCCTTCTCGCGTCGGTCGCGTCGTGCTTCACGCTGGCGCTGGTCTACAGCGCCGGCAAGCGCGGGATCGCGATGACCGGCGTGCAGGTCGAGGCGGTGGGTCACTACGCCGGGCCGAGGTTCGACACCGTGCGGATCAGCGTCGAGGTCACCGGTCCCACGGCGGACGAGCTGGCCGACCTCATCACCGCGGCCGAACGCGTGTGCTACGTGTCGAACACCCTGCGGGCCGGCGCCGACATCACCGTCACGACCGAGTAGCGGTAATCAGGGCCCGTATCCACCGCCCGCCGACAGACGCGCCCTATCCGTGCTGGAGGCCGGTCACCGTGCTGGTCGAGAGGTCGACGACGGTGGCCCGATCCGGTCCCCGGCGCAGCGCCACCTGGCCGCTGCCGTCGATCTCGCCGACCACCGCCGCCTCGAGACCACGCTGCCGGAACGGGCGGACGCAGTCGGCCTCCCGTCCGGGCGGGACGCACAGCAGGAACCCGAAGCTCGGGAAGCAGGTCAGCCACCACTCGAGCGGGACGCCGGCCGGACGCGGCAGGCGGTCGAGGTCGACGGTGACCCCGTACCGGCCATGTTCGAGGAGCATGGCCAGCGACCCGACCAGCCCGGCCATGCTCACGTCCTTCGCCGCGACGCAGGACCCGTCGTCGGCGATC
Source organism: uncultured Actinomycetota bacterium (assembly GCA_963728945.1). GTDB lineage: Bacteria > Actinomycetota > Actinomycetes > Mycobacteriales > CADCTP01 > CADCTP01. The sequence continues at coordinate 1,895,214 of CAVSMA010000002.1, forward strand.
TCGGCCAGGATCCCGACGTCGCCGGCGACCTTCTCGCGCCGCACGTCGAACGACCGGAAGAAGGGGAAGTCCGTCCGCATGTCCCCCTCGGTGGCGCAGGCGACCACCAGACGCTGCCCGGGGCGGATGTTCATGACGGACAGCGGATGAGCGGCCACGCCGATGCCGAAGGCCGAGACGGACGGCTCGCCGGCGTGCCGGGTGAGATGCCCACCGAGCAGCGGCACGGCGTGGATCTCGCAGGCGTGCCGGATCCCCTGGAGAACCTGGCGCGCGACGGCCTCCTCGGCCACGACCGTGTCGACGATGCCCAGCGGCCGCGCGCCCATCGCGGCCAGGTCGTTCACGTTGGTGAGCACCGCGGCGACGCCGGCACCGAAGGGGTCGCGCGCCACGAACGGCGGCCAGAGCGCCTCGCCACAGGCGATGACGTTGGTCCCGCCCAGCGGCACGGCCGCACCGTCGTCGCCGGGTCCGCCGAGCCAGTCGGCCGGCCCGAACACCTCCGAGACCATGCCGATGACGGACTTGCCGAGCAGGCCGGGATGCTCACGCAACCCCTTGGCCAACGCCGCGAGCTCCGCGCCACTGGTGGGGACGTCCGGCGACGGCGCCGGACCGGCCGCCGACTGGGTTGCGGGCATCGGGTCTCCTCACGGGCGGGTACGGCGACGTTTGTCGGATCATAATAACGCCGTCTACTATCCGACGTATGGAGCGGGACTTCCTGAGCCTGCCGGCGCGAGCGGTCAAGCCGCGCTCGACCGGGCTCACCCACGTGCTGGACAAGGGGCTGCCCGTTCCGCAGACGACGGCGCTGCTCGAGGCGGCCGGTGAGTTCGTCGACATCTGGAAGTTCGGCTGGGGCAGCGCCTACCTCGACCGCCAGCTCGACCAGAAGCTCGCCCTGCTGGCCGAGCACGGGGTGCGCGCCTGCCTGGGCGGGACGCTGCTGGAGATCGCCTGGAGCCAGGACCGGGTCGAGGAGTGCCTGCGCTGGGCGGCGGATGCGCAGGTTCCGCTCGTCGAGGTCTCGCGCGGCGTCGTGGCGATGTCGGTCGCCGAGAAGTCCAGGCTGATCGCTCGCGCCGCGCGCTCGTTCACCGTGCTGAGCGAGGTCGGCAGCAAGGACCCGGAGCAGCGACTCGAGCCGGAGCAGTGGAAGAGCGAGGTCAGCGAGGACCTCGCCGCGGGGGCCTGGCTCGTGGTGACCGAGGGCCGGGAGAGCGGGACGGTCGGCACGTACGGCCCCGGCGGCGTCGTGCTCGAAGAGGTGATCGACGCCGTGGTCTCGGTCGCCGGTCACGAACGCATCCTGTTCGAGGCACCGCTCAAGGACCAGCAGGCGTGGTGCATCAACCGTTTCGGGCCGGACGTGAACCTCGGGAACGTCGCCCTCGACGACATCGTGAACGTCGAGGCGCTGCGGCTGGGACTGCGGGCCGACACCGCCGTGCTGCCGCCGCGCCCGCCGTCGGATCCGCCGTCGGGCCTGCCGACATGGTGAACGGCGGGACGGCGACCCGGGTGGCCGACAGCGTCGTCTACCGGCACCTGTGGACCGCTCCCGAGCTGGACGGGCTGTTCGCCGAGCGGGAGCGGCTGCAGCGCTGGCTGGACGTCCTGGCGGCGCTCGCCCGGGCGCAGGCGACGCTGGGGATCATCCCGGCGGCGTCGGCGCGGACGATCACCGAGCACGCCGACGCCGCGCGGCTGGACCTGAGCCGGGTCGCCGCCCAGACCCGCCGCACCGGCCACTCGACCCTCGGGCTGATCCAGGAACTGCAGCTGCTCGTGCCGGACTCCGCCCGCGAGCACGTCTACTACGGCGCGACCGTGCAGGACGTCACCGACACCTGGTTCGGCCTCGTCCTCCGGGACGTCGGCGCGCTGGTGGACCGCAAGGTGGGGGCGGTGGCGGGGGTGCTGGTCGGGCTGGCCGCGGCGCACCGCGACACGGTGATGGTGGGTCGCACCCACGGGCAACCGGGCGCGCCGATCACGTTCGGCTTCAAGGTAGCCGGATGGGTCGACGAACTGTGCCGCCACCTCGACCGGCTTCGCTCCGGCCGGTCCCGATGGAGCGTGGGCCAGCTCGCGGGCGCGGTCGGGGTGCTCGGCTTCTTCGACGGCGACGGCGTCGAGCTGCGTCGGCGGTTCTGCGCCGAGCTCGGTCTGGCCGACCCCGGCATCTCCTGGTTGACCAGCCGGGACCGGATCGCCGAGTTCGCGCACGTGCTGGCGATGGTGTGCGCCACGCTGGCGAGGATCGGCGGGGAGATCTACGAGCTGTCCCGCCCGGAGATAGGCGAGCTGCGGGAGACCCGCCCGGCCGGCGCGGTCAGCAGCATCACCATGCCGCACAAGCACAACCCCGAGGGCAGCGAACACCTCGACACGCTGTCGCGACTCGTCCGCGCACACGCCGGTCTGCTGCTCGAAGGGATGGACCAGCAGCACGAGCGTGACGGGCGCGGGTGGAAGACCGAGTGGGTGTCCCTCCCGGAGGTCTGCGAGCTCACCGCCACCGCGCTCGATCTCGCGCACGCCGTCGTCTCGGGTCTCGAGGTGGACGTGGCCGCCATGGCGCGGAACCTCTCGGCCGGAGGGGACGACCTCCGGTCGGAGCGGATCCTGGCCGGCCTGTCCGAGCACCTGGGCAAGCACGCCGCGCAGGCGCTGATGGCCGAGATCGTGGCGGCGGACGCGGTCCGCGCGGAGGATCTGGTGGCCACGGTGGCCGACCGGGCCGGCATGGATCCAGCCGAGGTCGCGGCCTGGGCGGTGCGGCCGGCGATCGGAGCCGCCGCGGCCATGGTCGATGCCGTGCTCGACCGCGCTCGGGACACCCTGGGCGTGCCGGGCGGGCAGCGATGACGGTCCCGGACCGGCCCCGGCTGGCGTTCGGATCGTGGCCGACCCCACTCGTCCGGGCCTCCCGGCTGGAGGGTCGGCTGGGTTGCGGTCCGCTGCTCGTCAAGCGCGACGACCTGAGCGGGTTCGCGGTCGCCGGCAGCAAGACCCGGCCGCTGGAATACCTGCTCGGCGGCGCGGTCGCCGATGGCCACGACACGCTGGTCGTCGGCGGCGTGGCGACCTCGAGCTTCTGCCAGGGTGCCGCGGTGGCCGCCCGGGCGGCCGGGCTCGACTGCCACGTCGTCCTGCCGGGAGAGCCGCCGGCGCCGGCCGCGGCGAACCTCGCACTGGCGCTGGCCTGCGGAGCCCGGGTCTCCTTCAGCGGCGGTCGGCGTGCCGAGCTCGACGACCGGATCCGGGACCGGGCCGCCGAGTTGAACCGCGCCGGCCGGTCCGCAGTCGCGGTACCGCGAGGAGGTGCCAGCGCGCTCGGCTGTCTCGGCTTCGTCCGAGCCGCCCGCGAGCTGTCCGATCAGCTCGCCGCCCTCGGCCACGACCGGGCACGCATCGTGCTGGCGGTCGGCTCGGGCGGCAGCATCGCCGGCCTCGCGGTCGGGGCGGGTCTGCTCGGCGCCGGCTGGACGATCACCGGAGTCTCGGTGAGCCGGCCACTGCCCGAGCTGAGCCCGCACCTGCGGGCGCTCGCCGACGGCTGCGCCGAACTGCTCGGCGTGACGGGCCCGGTCGGGTTCGCGCCCGGCGTGCTGCCGGCACCCGGCGGCCTGCACGGCGAGCCGGAGTCCTCGACGGCGGAGGAACGCGCGGCCGCGCTCCTCGCGCTGGAGACCGAGGGGCTCCTCCTCGACGCGCACTACACGGCGCCCGCCTTCGCGATCGCCCTGCGACAACTGGAGCAGGAGGGGCCACCGGTGGTCTTCTGGCATACGGGCGGACTGGTCGGGGCGATCAGCGCCGTCCTGACGGCCGGCATCGACCGGGATGCGGGCGCGGCGATCGCCGCCCGGCCGGACGGCGGCCGGCCGTGACCGGGCCGCGGTCCCGTTCCGCCAGGGTCCGGCGCAGCGGCGGCCCGCGCACCGCGGCCGCGCCTGAACTGGTCGCCTCCGGGTTCACGCTGGAGAACGCCGACGCGCCGATCCTGCACCGCGGCTACAACCTGGCCGACATGGCCCACGTGCTCGACATGGCCGAGCGCGGCATCATCCCCGTACACGCCCAGCGCGCGCTGCTGCAGCTGCTGCTCGAGGCGTACGGGACCGAGGCCGCTGGCTTCCCGTACGACCCGCTGTTCGGCGAGCCGTACAACTCCCGGGAGAGGTTCTTCATCGACCGGATCGGTGACACGGCCGGCTGGTTGCACGCCGGCCGCCCGCGCAGGGAAGCGGCCCGGATCGCGCTGCGGTTGCACCTGCGGACGCAGATCGGCCAGCTCGTCCTGGCGATGGCGCGGCTCGTCGAGCAGACCGCGCAGCAGGCGCGGCGCCACGCGCAGACGCTCATGGCCGACCAGACCTACCTGCAGAAGGCGCAGCCGTCGACGTTCGGCCACTATCTGCTGTCCTTCACGCAACCCGCGCTCCGCGACGGGCATCGCCTGCTCAGGGAACTGGACGAAGTCAACGCCAGCCCCGGCGGAGCCGGCTGCGTCAACGGCACCCGGCTGCAGGCCGACCGCGTCGCCCTGGCCCGCTCGCTCGGCTTCGACACGGTGATCACCCACACCCGGGACGCCATGTGGCGCGTGGACGACCTGATCGCGGTTCTCTCGATCGCCACGAGCATGATCTCGAACCAGAGCAAGCTCGCCGAGGACCTGGAGATCTTCTCCAGCAGCGAGTTCGACTTCGTCGACCTCGACGACAGCTTCAGCCGGTCGAGCGTGCTCATGCCACAGAAGCGCAATCCGTATGCGCTCTCGATCGTGCGGGGCAGCTGCGGTGTGCTGATCGGACGCCTCACCGGCTTCCTCGCGGTCAGCAAGAGCCCGTCCGCCCGCAGCGACAACTTCATCTTCGCGTACGGCGAGGTCCCCCGCGCGCTGGATCTCGCGCTGCAGGTGACCGACCTGATGAGCGGGGTGATACGCACCCTGCAGGTCAACCCGGACCGCATGCGTGACGAGGTCGACAACAGCTACGCGCAGTCGACCGACCTGGCCGAACACCTCACGCAGCTGCTCGACGTCGACTACCGCACCGCCTATTTCGTCGTCGGCGACGTCGTGCGCGAGGCGAGCCGGGCGGGCATCCGGGGCCGCGACCTCACCGCGCAGATGATCAACGACGCCGCGCTGGAGCGGACCGGCACGCGCTGGCAGGTGCTCGACTCGGACCTGCGGGCCGTGCTGGATCCCGCTCAGATCGTGGCGTCCCGGCGGGGCCTCGGCGGGGCGGCCGACGAACCCGTCGAGCAGATGCTGCAGGCCACGTCGACCGGGGCCGCCGAGCTGGCCGCGACCGCCACCGCGCGGCTCGACGGGTTCGCCGCCGCCGAGGAGGACCTGCTGCGCCGGGTGCGCGCCCTGATCGCCGGAACCGACCGGCCGCCGAAAGACCGCCGACCCCGGCGTGGAGGCTCACCATGACCAGCCGACCCGCTCCCGCGCAGCTCCCCACCGACATCGAGGTGGTGAACGTGGGGCTGCCGCTGTTCGCCGACGCCGTGCGGGCCCAAGGACGGCCGGTGGACCAGCTGGACTGGCGGATCCCGGCCGGCGGGGACCCGGAACTGCTGGCCGCACTCACGACGCTGCTCGGTCGGCACGCGGCCCGGATCGACGCCGCCAACGCCGAGGTCTTCCGCCGGCTCGACGCCGGCGTACCGGTCTGGACGAGCGTGGCCACGGCCCTCGACGTGCTGCCGGACGTCGGCCCGCGCACGCTCCTGCACTGCGGCCCGGCCATCGAGTGGCCGGACGTGGCCGATCCGCTGCGCCGCTCGATGCGCGCCGCGACGGTGGCCGAAGGCTGGGCGGCCGACGTGGCGGAGGCCGACACCCTCCTGCGGACCGGCAGCATCCGGCTCGAACCGGCCAACCAGCACGCCACGGTCGTCCCGATGGCGACCGCGCTCGGCCCGTCCATGCCGGTGCTGGTCGTGGACAACCAGGACGGCGGCACCCGCGCATTCAGCGCGATCAACCAGGGCTCGGGCGAGGTCGCCTGGTTCGGCCGGGAGACCGACGCGGCCATCGCCCGGCTGCGCTTCCTGCGCGACGTCGCCGGACCGCTGCTGGCGACGGCGGTGGAGTCCTCCGGCCCCGTCGACCTGCTCAGCCTCGCCGCGCAGGGCCTGGCCATGGGCGACGACGTCCACATGCGCACGCAGGCGAGCACCAACCTGCTCATCCGCCACCTGCTCCCGCAGCTCGTCGCGGCCACGGGCCAGCAGGCCGTGGAGTTCGCCCGCTTCCTGTCCGGGGATCACCTGTTCTTCCTCAACCTGGCCATGGCCGCGGCGAAGTCCCTGACCATGTGGGCCGAGCAGGTCGACGGCAGCAGCATCGTCACGACGATGGCCCGCAACGGCACCACGTTCGGGGTGCGGCTCGCCGGCTCGCCGGCGTGGTTGCTCGCCGAGGCCCCCGAGATCGGCGATGCCCTCTACAACCCGGGTCACGGACCGGGCAGCGGCGCGCGCGACATCGGCGACAGCGCGGTGCTCGAGCTGATCGGCCTCGGCGGGGCGGCCGCCGCCGGATCCCCCGCCGTCGCCGCGTTCCTGGGCGGGACGATGGCCGGCGCGGCCGAGGTCACCGAGAACATGACCGACATCTGCCACGGCGCGAGCAGCCGGTTCAAGCTGCCCACCCTCGACATGCGCGGGACCCCGGTGGGCGTCGATGCCCGCCTGGTCGCGAAACTCGGCGTCACACCGCAGGTGAACACCGGGATCCTGCATGTCAGCGACGGCTCCGGGCAGGTCGGCGCCGGGGTCGCCACCGCACCGCTGCAGTGCTTCACCGACGCGGTGTTCGAGCTCGCGCGCCGGCTCGGATGAGACCTGTCGACGTCGGCGTCGACGCGGCCCGCATGCTGCGCGTTCCCGGGCGGGGAGTGGTACGCGCGGTCTTCTCGAAGGCGCTCTACCTTCGGGTGCCGGGCGGTCTGCTCGCACTGGCGACGACCGAGGTGCCACGCGGGCCGCTGCACCTGCGGGTCGATGCCCTGCCCGCGGCGCGGCCGGGCGGCCCGGTCCTGCTGGACGCGACGGCACTGCGGGTGGGCGGGCGCGACTACCGGCTGGACGCGCCGGTCTGGTCGCCGCTGCTTCCGCCGCCGTCGTCGCTGGAGCGGGCCGCCGATGCGGCGGCCCGCTGGCTCCCGGAGCTCGCCCCGAGACTCGACCTCGGTCCCGCGGGCCGGGCGGAGCTGCCCGCCGGCGCCCGGACGGCGTTGCGGCGCGGGGACCTGCCGGCGTTCGCGGTGTCGGTGTGGGGCAGCGGACCGGGACTGACCCCCGCCGGCGACGACGTACTGGCCGGCGTGCTCCTGGTGGCACGCGCGGCCTGCGGCAGCTCGGGAACGACTCCGCACACGCTCCGGCGGTGCGCCGACGAGGCCCGGACGAACGAGGTCGCGCGCGCCTTCCTCGCCTGCGCCGCCCGGGGCCGCAGCATCGAGCCGGCCCACGACCTGCTCCTCGGCCTCGCGGCCGGCGACCGGGCCACGGTCAGGTCGGCGGTGAACCGTCTGCGTGGCGTCGGCAGCTCCTCCGGCGCCGCGCTGACCTATGGCATTCGCATCGCGCTGCTCGGCCGCTCGACGCTGCTTCGCGTATAGTAGGCGACGATATCGGATGCGATACGGGCGCGGCGTCAGGGTGGGATCGCGGGCGAGGCCTGCAGGAGGGACGAAACGATGACAAACACCATCGTGGTGATCGGCGGGAGTGCCGCCGGCATGGGGGCCGCCGGCGCCGCGAAGCAGGTCGATCCCGATGCCAGGGTCATCGTCTACACCGAGCTCCAGGACGTCGCGTACAGCCCGTGCGGAATCCCCTACGTGCACGGCAGGGAGATCGACTCGTTCGATCGGCTCATCCTGCAGGGCAAGGACTACTACGAGGCCCAGGGCTACGAGATCCACTACGAGACCACGGTCAGCGCCGTCGACCCGGCCGCGCACTCGATCCAGGTGCCCGGTGAGGGCACCGTCCACTACGACCGCCTGATCATCTGCACCGGCTTCCAGTACGAGCGGCCGGACGTCCCCGGCGGTGACCTGGAGGGCCTCTACTACGTCAGGGACATCCGCGCCGCGCAGCGCTGGGACGAGGTCCTCGACACGGTCAAGCGGGCGGTCATCGCGGAGGCTCAGCCGATCGGCGTCGAGATGGCGACCGCGCTGGCACATCGCGGGATCGAGACGCACCTGGTGGACCCGCATCCGTGGGCCATGGCCGAGATCGCCGACCCGGACATCATGGCCCCGGTCGAGGAGTCCTGGCGCGAGCTCGGCGTGCACATCCACCTGAACACCCGGATCAAGGCGTTCCGCGGCACCGAGCGGGTCCGCGCGGTCGAGACCTCGGACGGAGAGATCCCGGTCGACATGGTCGTCGTCGGCGCGAAGAAGCTGCCGAACAACCAGCTCGCCGCGGACGCCGGGATCAAGCTCGGCTCCACCGGCGGGATCATCGTCGACCAGCACATGCAAACCTCGGCCGCCGACGTGTTCGCCGCCGGCGACTGCGTCGAGGTGCCGCAGGGCACGACGCGGGTGCCGGTCCAGGGCCTGTCCGGCAGCCATGCCTACGCGCAGGGCAAGATCGCCGGCAGCGGCGCGGCCGGCACGCTGCGCAGCTATTCGCCGGTGTACGTGCCGTGGAGCCTGGTCGGCGGCAAGTGGATGGTCGGCGGAGTGTCGTTCGGCGAGACGCTGGCCGGCGCGCTGGGGATACCGTTCGTCCTCGGCGTGGCGGAGGGAATCTCGCGCGCCCGCTACTACCCCGGCTTCAAGAAGATCCGGGTGAAGCTGCTCGCCGAGCCCGGGACGCTCAAGCTGATCGGCGCCCAGATCGTCGGCGGGGAGGGCGTGAAGGAACGGTGCGACTTCCTCGCGATGGCCGCCCGGCACGGGTTGACCCTGCACGACATCGCGTGGATGGAGAACGTCTACTCGCCCGCCATCGGCGCGCTCAACGAGCCGATGGCGCTCGCCGCCCAGAACGGCCTCGCGACCGCGGGCCGGTCATGACCGCTCTCTTCCGGTGGGTCCGGACCAACTCCGAGAAATACCTGCTCGAGGCCCAGCAGGCCGAGCTGGCGCAGCGGTATCTCGGCCGGCCGCCGCCGGTCGGCCCGCGCACGCCGCAGGTGCTCTTCTGGAAATACCTGTTCGTGCCGCTCTATCGCCGCCTGCCGTGGAAGGTCAAGCACCTCGTGATCCTGGCGATGCCGGGCAGTCACCGCCGCGACTGGGGTTCGTGACCGGCCGCATGGACAGCCCGGCGAACCGGATGCCCGTCCGCTACCGCGAGGTCGCGGTGAGCACGGTCGACTTCCCGCTGACCACGGCGGCGCTGCGCCGGCATTTCGAGGGCCGCGAGGCGTACCGGCGGACCGGCTACATCGTCGTGCACGGCCCCGACCACCAGGTGGCGCTGCTGGAGGTGGAGAAGTCGTCGGTCGAGGAGCTGTTCGCGCCGATCACCCGGATCACCGTGCTGGCCGGACCCGACGAGGCGGTCTTCGTCCACGCCGCGGAGGTCGATCTCGGCGTGCCGGGGCAGGTCTGCTGGGCGGCGCTCACGCGCGCCCCCGATGCCCGCTGCGTGATCATCCAAGGGCTGTACGAGCACGTCAGCTTCATCCTCGATCCCGCGCCGCTCCAGGTACGGGTGGCCGAGGTCGCTCCCCCGCATCCACCCAAGCTGCTCGACCAGGCCCGGCGGGTGCTGGAGCTGGCTGAAGACCTGCCGCCGATCGCACTCGAGCCGGAGATCTTCGACCTGGTCGATCTCGCTGCCGGCCGCCCGGCGGAACGCTATCTCTTCCCCTGCCGGGGATCCGGGATCGCGCCCGCCGGCAAGGAGGTCTTCTACCTCGACGAGCGGCCGCCGCGGCACGACTGGGTGCTGGTCGGCTGCGAGCGCTCGCGACAGATCCACCGGCACTTCTACGGCGACGAACCGCCGAACGTCGAGATGTGCCCGCGGGAGCTCGTGAAAGCGGGATTCGCGCCGACCTCGGACACTCCGATCCTCACCAAGTGCTGCGACCTCGAAGAGGGAGTCATCCAGGACGGAGCGATGACGGTCGTTCCGTGGGGCGCGACCCTGTCGGAGGTCCACGCCGGACTGCGCCGGCTCGTGTCAGCGCGCCGCGGTCCCGGTCACCAGTTGGCCGGCGGATCGCTGGCCGGGAACGAGTGACGGCCCATTCGTCGACCACGTCGAAGGGTTCGGTCCGGGAAGCGGGACGACTCGCGACGACCGGGTCGCCCGACGCCGCGCCGGCCGCGGCCGGGTGCGTGCCGTGCCCTCCGGCATCAGGGGGTTCGTTCACTCGCGCCCCCCTCCAGCCCGGATCCATCATGTCGGATCCGACCCGAGAGGCACAGGCAAGGGCGTGTCTCCGCTGTGGGTGGATGCCGGCGGCCTCCAGGCGGGGAGGCCGGTCAGGCCGGCATGCTGAGCAGTGATCATCGCTGTGGTGAGGGTCGTGGTGGCGACCAGACGTTCACCACACCGCCTCGCGGATGTCATTGAGATCTCGCGCTCGACCCGTGGGCCGGCCGGGGAGACCGGCCGGCCCACGGGGCAGAGAGGAACCAGTATCCGCTGGGCTTGGTTGCGTGCGGAGCGGCGTCAGATCCGTCGGCTGGTGCTGCGGCCGGTGACGGTCGCAGCGATCATGACGAGGATCGCCGCGACGATGATGCTGATGATCCACCGGATCCAGTCGATGCCCTTCGTCGCCTCCACACCCAGCGCGGCGGCGACGTAGTAGCCGATCAGCACTCCGCCGATTCCGCACAGGACGGTGAGCCAGAGAGGGATGTTGTCCCGGTTGCCGGGAGCGACGAACTTGCCGAGCAGCCCGATGATGATGCCGGCGATGATGACACCGATAATTTCCACAGCGACGCCCCTAAGAGTCTAATTGGACCTTTGGTCGCGCACTTCTTACCCCTAACCGCGTTGGTTGATCCACCGTCGCGCGCTCGGGCTCCGGAGGTCGGCCGGCTCGTTCGCGTGCTACCTGGACCGACAAGCAGGACTGGACCGCCTGCCACCCGAGCGCCGTGGCGGCCTGCGTGTGTCCGGTCACTTTGGGTTCGATCGGGATGCGATGGGCAGGATGGCGGTGTTCCGTCGGAGCGGCGGTGCGCCCTGCGTGTCGGGAGACCGCGGGTCCCCGCTGTCGCTTCCTGCCGTTTCCCTGTCCCGCTCGCTGTCTGGAATGTGCATGTCTCTGCTCACGCAAGCCCGGCCGTCGACGGCGCATCGAGCGTTCTCGACGACCGCCACCTCCACGACGTGCGTGAGATGACCGCAGGCAGTCCGATGGCGGGCGACCCGACGAGCGACGCAGCAGGTGCGGCCCCCGCCCATCGCGCCGCCCGGCTCCTGCGGGACGCCGGAGAGCTGCGCGACGGCACGCCGGTCCGGGTTCGGCCGCTGGTGGCCCACGACCGCGCCCAGCTCCTCACCGGGTTCCGGGCCCTGTCGCCCCGCTCCCGCCGGGATCGGTTTCTGCGGGACGTCTCGGACGCGCAGTTTGCGCGGATGCTGCCGATCCTGCTCGACACCGTCGACCAGCGGGACCACGTCGCGCTCGTCCTCTACGCCGCCGGCCGGCCGATCGCAGTGGGCCGGCTCCAACGGTTCGTCGACGATCCGGGAGCCGCCGACCTGGCGGTCACCGTCGCCGACGACTGGCAGGGACGTGGGGCCGGCTCCGCGCTGGCTCGGGAACTGATCGCCCGGGCTGGAGATCTTCGGGAGATCCGGACGGTCGTCGGCGCGGACAACACGGCGTCACTGCGCATGCTCGCCCGCCTCGGCGAGCTGCACACGGATTGCGCCAACGGCGACTGCGACGTGGCCGTCCAGCTCGGCCGCTCGCCGGCAGCGGCGCGCGCGGACGCCGCCTGAGCCCGCCTCGCCGGGTGACCGAAGGTAATCGGTCGGGACCGTGCTTGCGCTCGCTGCGCGGGAAGGGGATGCTGAGTCCGGTTGCTGACCCAGCCGACGCTCGGCGAAGAGATGGCTGGTGTCCCGATGGCAGACTGTGACGTCGGCGTTTCGCAACGCGAGGCGGCCTCTTTTCGTTGCTCGCGACGGTGCCGGGATGGTGCGGTCGTCGTTTCCCTGGCCGGCGAGCTCGATCTCGCGGTGGTGGAGCTGGAACCGCTGCTGCTGCAGTTAGCGGAGTCGGGCCCGGCTGCGACCATCGTGCTGGACATGTCCGAGCTTGATTTCATCGACGCCTATGGCGTCGGCACCATCGTCAATGCGTGGAAAGTCGCTAAAGCTCGGGGTCGGGTGCTGCGCGTCGAAGGCTTGCGCGGCCTGCCAGCTCGCGTGTTCCGGCTTGCGGAATTGGAGCCGGTGCTCGTGCGACGGCCCTGCGGCGATGATCTGAAGGGAAATCCCGGTGACCAGCGACGAGCGGCCGGCGGTGGCGGAGGCGGCATCGCCGTTGGAGGAGCGCATGAGCCGCGCTGACCTCTGGGAAGCCGGCGCTGATGAGCGGGAACGGCTGGCGGATGAACGGGAACGACTGGCGGACGAGCGGGAGGCACTGGCCGACGAGCGGGAACGGTTGGCGGACCGCCACAACTACCTGCTGGATCGCCGCGAAGCGGACCAGCCGAGGCAGGTCTCCCCCGGCGAGCTGGCCGAGGCGGAGGTGGCCGAGGCGCAGGCCGCACTTCGACGTGCTGAGGGCGGCGCCCGGCGGGCCGACGCGGAGCTGCTGAGGGCCCGGCAGACAGCCGCCCGGGTCGCCACCCGCGTCGCTCGCAATGCCGCCGGCAGCTCCCGGACTGCCGCAGCCCAGCGCCGTGCGCAGACCGTCGACGCCGAGGAGAGTGCCTGGCTGGCCGATCGGCGCGACTTCGTCGCGGCCGAACGCGACGAGCTCGCCGCCGAACGGGACGAGATCGCCGGCGAGCGCGACGAAACCGCTGGGCTACGCGCGCGCCTCGCTGACGATCGGGAGCGCATCGGGCTGGAGCGGGAGCGGCAGCTCGACGAGCGCCGACGCAGCAGCGGCCGAGCTGGTCCGACCTGGGCTTCGAGTGCTCAGGAACACGCGGCGCAGGCGAGCCGGCGTGCCGACAGGGAGCGCATGCGTGCAGCGGCGGCCGCCCGTCGACGGTCCGCGGCGGAACACCATTCCCGCACCAGCGCCTCGTGGCGGCCACACGCGTACGGGCCGACGTTGGTGGCCAGCTTCGCCCAGCTCGCCCGGCAGCTGTTCGGCTCGGAGGAGGTGGCCGAGGTGCTCCCCCAGGTGCTGAAGCTCACCACCGGTGCGGTGGCCGGATGCGACTGCGCCAGCGTCACACTGTGGCGCCACGGACGCGTCATCGACACCGTGAGCAGCGACGCGGTCGCGGCCGAGCTCGACGATATCCAGTTCGGCACCGGAGTCGGCCCAGCCGCCGAGGCGCTGCAGTCCGAGAGGCCCGTTCACGTGCCCGATCTGGCCGACTCCCAGCGGTGGCCGGTCGTTGCGGCCACCGCCGCGCAGCTCGGAGTCGGCAGCTGCCTGAGCCACGGCCTGTTCGTCCAGCAGCCGGCCCAGTGGTCACCGCTCGGCACGTTCACCCTCTACAGCGCGACACCTGCGGCGTTCAGCGACGAAGACCAGGAGTTCTGTTCGATCCTGGCAGCGTATTTGGCCGTGGCGGTGGCGATGGCGCACCGACGCGAGGAAGTCGACCACCGCGAAGCCGCATTGCACCGCGGGCTGAGCACGCGCGACGTCATCGGGCAGGCCAAGGGCATCCTGATGGAACGCCAACGGTTGTCCGCCGGTGACGCATTCGACCTGCTCCGTCGCGCATCACAGCGCCTGAACCGCAAACTCGTCGATGTCGCCGAGCACCTGACAGAAACCGGCGAGCTGCCCGGGTAGCGCGACTGCGTTACTGCCTGGCCATGGCGACGCGCAGGCGCTCGTCGGGGTCGATGAAGTGGTCGTTGTCGTCGTCGCCGAGGTCGATCTGGACCCAGTTGATCCTGCCGGTGAAGCGGCTGGTGCTCGCGGTGTAGTCGGGGGTGACCGTGGTGCCGGACTCGTATCCGATGTCGGTGGTCTCGTCGGCCGAGAAGACCATCGGCTGGGTGGCTTCGACCCGGCCGGCTCCGGCCGCGGTGCCGTCGTAGTAGAGGGTGACGTCGCCGCCCTTGGCCAGGCCGCCGCCGTCGTACGCGAACTCCATCCGCACCTGATGGATGCCGGCCGGGATGGCGGCGTCGGCGGCCGTGGTGAACTCCCGGATGCCGAGCACGTTGTAGGCGAACTTCGCCCTGCCGTCCTTGGCGTAGAAGGCCCAGCCGCCGAACCGGCCGCCCTGCGCGATGATCACACCCTCAGCCCCGGCGGCCGGAACGTCGACCTCGGCGGTGACCGAGAACGACTTGTTCTTGATGCTGACCACGCTGTTCTCCGAGAGGCGCCCCATGCCGGGGAAGAACAGCTGTGACTTGCCGTGGATCAGGGTCGGTCGCCCGGCCATCGAGGGTTCGATCCGCTCGGCGGTGCGGTCGTCCATCGGGAGCACGTTGTACTTGGTGGCCTCGATGAGCCAGAGCCGCTGCAGCGTGGCGAGCACCTCGGGCCGGTCGGCGACGAGGTCGTGCGCCTGGCTGTAGTCGCTGCGCCCGTCGTAGAGCTCCCAGACGTCGTCGTCGAACGCCGGCACGGCGCCGCCGACCATCACCCACGGCGTCCGGTGCTTGGTGACCGCGCTCCAGCCCCGGTGGTAGATGCCGCGGTTGCCGAACATCTCGAAGTACTGCAGGTCATGGCGCTCCGGCGCGTCCGCCCCCTCGAACGTGTACAGCATGCTGGTGCCCTCCATCGGCGACTGCTGCACGCCGTTGACCATCGTCGGCTCCGGCAGGCCGGCGGCTTCCAGGACGGTCGGGGCCACGTCGATGACGTGAGTGAACTGGGAGCGGAGCCCCCCGCGCTCGGCGATCCCGTTGGGCCAGTGCACGATCGTGCCGTTGCGGGTGCCGCCCCAGTGCGAGGCCACCTGCTTGGTCCACTGGAACGGCGTGTCCATCGCCCAGGCCCAGCCGACCGAGTAGTGGTTGTAGGAGGTGGGCGAGCCGAACTCGTCCATCTTGCTGATCATGAACTCAGGGGTCTCGAGCGCGGCCATCCCGTTGAAGTTGGCCATCTCGTTGAAGGCGCCGTTCAGCGTGCCTTCGGCGGACGCGCCGTTGTCGCCGATGATGTAGTAGACGATCGTGTTGTCCAGGACGCCGAGATCGTCGATGGCGTCGATCAGCCGGCCGACGTGGTGGTCGGTGTGCTCGAGGAAGCCGGCGTAGACCTCCATCTCGCGGGCCAGCACCGGCTTGAGCTCGGCGGGCATGTCGTCCCAGGCCGGGATCTCGGCGTGCCGGGCGGTCAGGTCGGCGTCGGCCGGGATCACTCCCAGCTCCTTCTGCCGGGCGAACGTACGCTCACGCTGCACGTCCCAGCCGTCGTCGAACTGTCCCGCGTACCGGTCGGCCCATTCCTTCGGAACGTGGTGCGGGGCGTGCGTCGCGCCCGGCGCGAAGTACACGAAGAACGGCTTCTCCGGCATCAGCGCCTTCTGCTGGCGCACCCAGCTCACCGCCCGATCGGCCAGGTCCTCGGTGAGGTGGTAGCCGTCCTCGGGAGTCGCCGGCGGCTCGACCGGCGTCGTCCCGTCGTACAGCGCCGGATCCCACTGGTTGTTCTCGCCACCGATGAAGCCGTAGAAGGTCTCGAAGCCACCGCCGGCCGACGGCCAGGCGTCGAAGGGCCCCATCGGCGAGGACTGCCACACCGGGACCTCGTGGCACTTGCCGAACTGCGCGGTCGAGTAGCCGTTCAGCTTCAGGGTCATCGCCAACGGCGCCTTCGTGTTCGGGCGCAGCGAGCTGTTGCCCGGGGCCGATGTCGCGGTCTCGGTGATGCTGCCCATCCCGACCGAGTGGTGGTTGCGGCCGCTGAGGAGAGCCGCGCGGGTCGGCGCGCACAGCGCCGTGGTGTGGAAGCGGTTGTAGCGCAGACCGCCGGCCGCCAGCCTGTCCGCGGTCGGCGTCCGGCACGGCCCCCCGAAGGTGCTCGCCGCGCCGAAGCCCACATCGTCGAGCAGGACGACCAGCACGTTCGGCGCACCGGCCGGCGGGAGCAACGGCTCGATCGGAGCAAAGGCCGTGTCGGGGTCCTTCGCGTCGTAGGTCGTCAGACCTGGGGCCGGCCGGTCGGGAATCGGCAACATCGTGCGCGCATGCCGGTCAGCAGTCATGACGATCCGTCCTCCGGTGGTCTCGTGCCGTCGAGTTCGCCGCCGGGCGGAGGCCCGGTCGAGATCCCTCGGGTCACGGTCGCCTGCTCGTCGGCGGCGGTCATCATGCGAGCCGGATGAACCCGCTCCGGCCCGGCTCCTTCGCGACGGATGACGACAGGAGCCACTCCCCCCAGGCTGGGCCGGGGCTTTGAGCGGGTCGATTTCGTCTGACTAGAGTCAGGGAATGGAAGCGGCCGGGGTGGCGACGGTCAGGCGGTTCAGCCGTGTCGTGACGCAGCGGCTTGGCGCGCTCAACGACGAATACCTGGCTCGGCCCCGACCGCTCGGAGCATCCCGGGTGCTCTACGAGGTCGGCGAGGCGGGCGCGGACGCGCGCACCCTCCGCAGCCGGCTCCGGCTCGACTCCGGGTACCTCAGCCGGCTGCTGCGCCGGCTCGAGGAGGAGCACCTGGTCACCGTCGAGCACGACCTCGGCGACCGCCGCGTACGGGTCGTCCGGCTGACCGAGGCGGGCCGGGTCGAGCGGGCCGAGCTCGACCGCCGCAGTGACGAGCTCGCGCGCACGTTGCTGGACCATCTCGACCAGGGTCAGCGTGTTCGCCTCATCGACGCCATGGCCACGGTCGAACGGCTCCTCACCGCTCAGCTCGTCGAGATCACCCCGGAGGACCCGACCAGCAAGGCGGCGAGGTTCTGCCTGCAGTCCTACCTCGCCGAGCTCGACACGCGCTTCGACGACGGGTTCGATCCGGACATGAGCATCCGCGCCGAGGCGGAGCATCTCGTCCCACCGGTAGGGCTGCTCCTCGTGGCGTGGCTCGACGGTCACCCGGTGGGCTGCGGAGCGCTGACGTTCCACGGCCGCGGGCCGGCCGAGATCAAGCGGATGTGGGTCTCCCCGTCCCTGCGCGGCCTCGCCCTGGGCCGGCGGATGCTGCGGGAGCTCGAACGGGCCGCCGACGAGGCAGGCGCGACAGCAGTGCGGCTGGAGACCAACCAGCGGCTGACCGAGGCGATCGGGCTCTACCGCTCGTCCGGCTATCGGGAGGTCTCCCCCTTCAACGACGAGGCCTACGCCCACCACTGGTTCGAGAAGGTGCTGACCGGTCGCCACGACGACACGCGGAAGGGACCTGAATGAACCAGCGGCATCTGGAGTTCTGCGCGAGCGCGGAGTGGGCCGGCATCGTCGAGACCGAGATCCTGCCCTGGGCGGTCGGTGACCTCGACCTCGGCGACGACGTGCTCGAGGTCGGCTCCGGCCCCGGCCTGACCACCGACGTCCTGCGCCGGCGCGTGCCGCGGCTCACCGCGGTCGAGATCGACCCCGACCTGGCCCGGTCCCTGAAGGAACGGCTGCGTGACAGCAACGTGCAGGTCATCCGGGCCGACGCCACCCGGCTGCCGCTGGAGTCCGGCCGCTTCAGCGCCGCCACGTCGTTCGCGATGTTGCACCACGTTCCGTCCCGGGAGCTGCAGGACGGGCTGCTGGCCGAGCTGTGTCGGGTCCTGCGGCCGGGCGGGATGCTCGTCGGGAGCGACGCCGTCGACACCGGCGAGCTCGACGAGTTCCACCGCGGCGACACCTACGTGCCGTGCGACCCGGACGAGCTGCCCGGCCGGCTCCGGGCGGCCGGCTACGTCGACGTCCGGGTGGAGCTCGGCGAGCTGGGCGCGAACCGTCCCGCGCAGAGCCGCAGGCGGTTCCGCTTCAGCGCCGCGGCGCCCTGAGACCCGGGAGGCTCGGGTGCCGGCGGAGTCCGGGCCGCCCGACGGGAATCAGCGGACTCTGGTGTAGACCTGCAGCACGACGCCGGATCGGAACGACCGGCATTCGGTCAGCGAGAGCGCCTGCGGCGCCATGCCGTCGGGCATCAGGTTGCGGCCGCGGCTGGTGAGCACCGGGTAGACGAACAGCCGGTACTCGTCGACCAGGTCGGCGCGCATGAGGGCGTGCACCACGCTGATGCTGCCGGTGACACCGAGATCGCCACCGTCACCGCCGGCTTTGAGGGCCGCGACCTGGTCTTCGAGGCGACCCGGCAGCACAGTGCTGTTCGACCAGGCCGGATCCGTCATCGTCGAGGACACCACATACTTGGGCACCCTGTTCAAGTGCGCCGAGCTGCCGGACGCGTCGTCGGTCTGCAGCGGCCAGTATCCGCGGAAGTCCTCGAAGGTCCTCCGGCCCAACAGCAACGCCTCCTCGCTCGCCATCTGCTCGCCCATCACCGCGAACAGATCGTCCGCGCCGCCTTGATCGGCAGGGTCGAACCAGTCGTCGACGAACTCGATCACCCCGTTCGCGCTGATGTTCTCCGTCACTACGAGCTGACTGCCAGCCATGCCGGGCCACTCCTCACCTGATGGTCGCCCGCCGAGATCGAGCACCCGACGGCAGGAGGTCATCCTGCTGAACCCCCGGCGCGGTCGCACCGCCGCTCGCCGGAGTCGGGACGCCGTCGTATATAGGGCCGGCGACGAGATCTCCCGATCCGGTCCGGACAGGGCGTGACGCAACCGGCAGCCGTGCTTAGTGTGGAGGGTGCCGGTCGGTGACACAGCCTGGAACGAGTGACGAAGCGGGAAGACGCGCGACGCGGTGCCCTGTCTGCTGTAGGCCCAGCCGCGACCGGCGCGGACCGGCATGCCGTCGGGCGTGGTGACGGACCAGAGACGGGTTCTCCACCATCAGGGACGGGTTCTCCACCATGACGGATCTGCATCGGCTCGAGCCCACGCCGGCGAGCCCGGGTAGCGCCACCGTGCGCGCTGCCTGGGAACGGTTCGTGCAGGGCGAGGATCAAGTGCCGGGCGTCCGGCCCGTGGTGGCGATCTCCTGGCATCGCTCCCGCGAGCAGTACCGGGTCGACCCGCACCTGACCGAGGCGCCGGTAGCCGTCGCGAAGCCCGACCACACGCCCGAACACGACGTCGTCTTCGCCGAGCTCGGGTATCGGGCCGCGTCGGTGGCGCACGAGGTGAGCAACCTCGCCGGCGTCGTCACCGTCACCGATGCCACCGGCCGGATCCTCGCCGAGTGGGGCGACCAGGCCACGCTCGCCAGAGCCCACGACTCCAATCTGGCCCCCTGGTTCTGTTGGTCGGAGTGCGCGGTCGGCACCAACGGCATGGGTACGGCGCTGGAGGCGCACGGCCCGGTTCCGATCAGGGGTGCGGAACACTGGTGCCAGGCGTTCCACAACTGGGTCTGTGCAGGCGTCGCGGTGCGCGATGTGGTGACGACGGAGCCGATCGCGGTTCTGAACATCTCCTGCTGGCGCAGCCAGCTGCCGGCGTCCGCGGGAAGCTGGCTGGCGAAGGCGGTCACCATGGCCCAGCGCACGTTGAAGAGGCACGCCCGGGCCAGCGGCGGCGAGCTGGTCGCGGCCTATGCCCAGGCCAGGGCGCACACCGGCGCGGCCCTGGCCGCCGTGGACACCGCGGGCAAGGTCGTGATCGCCGACGACATGGCGAGCGTGCTGATGGGTGTCCCCGCTTCCACCCCGGCCGTCGACCCCACGCTGCGCTGGAACCCGGGGTTGCCGGAGCTGATCGCGGCCGCCCGGTATGCCAGCAGGCAGGCAGTGCACAATCCCGATTGGGTCGGCTCGACGCGGATCTTCACCCACCTCGCCGACGAGCCGACATCGATCACCCTCCGACCGGTCTTCTCCTCCGGTCACCTGACCGGGAACCTGATCTCGTTCGGCAGCGCCGAGGGAGTGCACTTCCCCAAGGCGGAGGGGGCCGGGCAGACCCGGACGCAGCCGCGGCGAGTGGTCGCGATGCGCGACAACCGGATGGTGCTGCTCCGGCTGCCGGAAGTCTCCTTCGCCGAGTCCCACGGGAACGACGTGTGGCTGTCCACCACCCAGGGGCGGCTGCGAGCCGCCGCTCTCAGCCTGGACAAGCTCGACAGCGACCTGGCGGATGCCGGCTTCCTGCGGGTACACCGGCGGTACGTAGTCAACCTCAGCCGCATCCGGGAGATCGAGCGCGGCCTCAAGGGCGAGCTGTCCCTGATGATGGATGACCGGAAGAACGAGATGGTGCCGGTCTCCCGGCGGAACGCGCCGGCGCTGCGCCGCGCGCTGGACATCTGAACCGCAGCAGAACGCTGGACATCTGAACCCCAGCAGAACCCGGAAGGATGCCCGTGTCTGACAGCCCGGACGCCATGGCCGGCCAGCGGAACGAGGGGAGCGCGGGCGGTCTCGGCGTCTCCGTCTCGACCGGGCACCACGGCCCGGCGGTCGGGGGCGCGAGCAACCGCGACTGGTGGCCGCACCAGCTCGACCTGAGGATCCTCCGGAGGCACCTGGCCGGCACCGGCCCGACGGGCCCGGACTTCGACTACGCCGCGGAGTTCCTGACCGTCGACCTCGACGCCCTGGCCCGGGACGTCGACGAGGTGCTCACGACCTCGCAGGAGTGGTGGCCGGCCGACTTCGGACACTACGGGCCGCTGGTGATCCGGATGGTCTGGCATTGTGCGGGTACGTACCGCACCGCCGACGGCCGAGGTGGGCCGGCGGCGGGGATGCAGCGCTTCGCGCCGCTGAACAGCTGGCCGGACAACCGTAACCTGGACAGGGCCCGCCGGCTGCTCTGGCCGGTGAAGAAGAAGTACGGCCGGAAGGTCTCCTGGGCGGACCTGATGATCTTCGCGGGCAACCGCGCCCTGACCACGATGGGCTTCACGACCTTCGGCTTCGCCGGCGGCCGTCCGGACGTCTGGGAGCCCGACGAGTCCGTCTACTGGGGTCCCGAGCGCGCGTGGCTCGGCGACGAGCGCCACAGCGGCGTACGCAGGCTGGCGAAGCCGCTGGCGGCCGATCAGATGGGCCTCATCTACGTCAACCCGGAGGGCCCCAACACCGTCCCCGACCCGCTCACCTCGGCCCGGGACATCCGCGAGACGTTCCGGCGGATGGGGATGAACGACGAGGAGACCGTCGCGCTGATCGCGGGCGGGCATACGTTCGGCAAGACCCACGGCGCGGCCGACCCGGAGAAGCACCTCGGCCCCGAGCCCGAGGCCGCCGCCCTCGAAGAGCAGGGCCTGGGCTGGAAGAGCAGCTACCGCACCGGGAAGGGCGCCGACACCATCACCAGCGGGCTCGAAGGCACGTGGACGCCCACCCCGACGAGCTGGGACAACAGCTTCCTCGAGACCTTGTTCGGCTACGAGTGGGACCTCGAGCTCAGCCCGGGCGGCCTGTGGCAGTGGATCCCGAGGGACGGCGGTGGCGCCGGCACCGTGCCCGACGCTCACGACCCGTCGAAGACGCACGCCCCGACGATCCTGACGACGGATCTCGCCCTGCGGATGGACCCGGCCTACGAGCCGATCTCCCGGCGCTTCCTGGAGAACCCGGACCAGTTGGCGCAGGCTTTCGCCCGGGTCTGGTTCAAGCTGACCCATATCGACATGGGCCCGATCCAGCGCTACCTCGGGCGCCTGGTCCCCGCGCAGGCGCTGCTCTGGCAGGACCCGGTGCCCGCCGTGGACCACGAGCTCGTCGGGCCGGCGGACGTCGCCGCGCTCAAGCGGCAGATCCTTGCCTCCGGGCTGTCGGTCTCCGAGCTCGTCGCGACCGCGTGGGCGTCCGCCTCGACCTTCCGCGGCAGCGACAAGCGCGGTGGGGCGAACGGGGCACGCATCCGTCTCGAGCCGCAGCGGCGCTGGGAGGTCAACGACCCCGACACGCTGGCGAAGGTGCTGCGCACACTGGACGGGATCCGGGAATCCTTCGACAGCTCACCGGCCGGGAACACGAAGATCTCGCTGGCTGACCTCATCGTGCTCGGCGGGGCCGCCGCGGTCGAGCAGGCCGCCGAGGCCGCCGGCTACGCCGTCGAGGTTCCGTTCACGCCGGGACGCATGGACGCGACGCAGGAGTGGACCGACGTGGAGTGGTTCGCCGCGCTCGAACCGACCGCGGACGGGTTCCGCAACTACCTCAGGCCCGGCAACCTGCTCCCGCCGGAGCACGTGCTGGTCGACCGGGCGGACCTGCTGACCCTGACGGCGTCCGAGATGACCGTCCTGGTGGGTGGGCTGCGAGTGCTGGGCGCCAACTCCGCGCGGTCCCCGCTCGGCGTCCTCACCTCGACGCCGGGGTCGCTGACCAACGACTTCTTCGTGAACCTGCTGGACATGTCCACGGAGTGGACGCCCGCCTCCGGGGACGGCTCGACGCCGGCGACCTTCGAGGGCCGTCACCGGGCCACCGGCGTGCTCAGATGGACCGCCAGCCGCGTCGACCTCGTCTTCGGCGCGAACTCGGAGCTCCGGGCGCTCGCCGAGTTCTACGCCTGCGACGACGCGCGGGAGAAGTTCGTGAACGACTTCGTGGCCGCGTGGAACAAGGTCATGAACCTCGATCGGTACGACCTGGCCTGATGCCCGGCCGGTCCGGCCGGCCGGGAGGCGGCCAGTGATCGATCATCGCCGAATTGATCACGGTGCTGCAGGCGGCCTCCAGCGTGATGCGGCGAAGTGCGGCTCGGCTCCTCTTAACGGCGGCATATCGCGTGTGAACGGTAGCCGGCCGCGGACGAACGGTGCCAGGCGAGTCGATCTCCGTTCGGTCTTGTCGGTGTGATTCGGCCGGCGTAGGGTCAAGGTCAATTACTCATTTCCGTCGGCGCCGAGACGACACAATTGCGATCCTGCGTTGTCTCGCGCAGTTGCGCGCTGCCGGGATGAGGAAATGGAGCGGATTCGGTATCGGCACCAACAGGGATTCTGGAGAAGGAGGTGAATCCCGATGACGACCGCAAAGGAACGGGCCGACCTGATCAGCGAACTCGGGTTGGACTGGCAGAACAAAGCGGGGCTGGGCCGGGTGCTCGGAACCGGAAACATCGGGCAGGCCACAGAGGGATCGGATGGCCGCATGCAGGCCACAATCCGAATCAACCCCGATGAACTCGCCTGGGACCCCTCGATCCTGGTTATGCCACACGGAGGTGACATCGATCTCGAGCTCATCAATGACGACCGGAACACCCACTGTGCTCTCCTGCCGAGCAATGGCGACCGGAAATTCATCTGGTTGGTGAACCATTCGCGCGGCCGGGCGACCCTCAACCTCGACGGCCCGGGCTACTACTGGTTCAGCTCGCCCACGGGCAACGACGAAGGCCGGGGACTGACCGGGGCAATCGTCGTTCTGGGTGATGCCCCGCCAGAGGCTCGCCTCGACCGCCCCGCACAGCCACGGCCGTAGAAAGGAGGAGGACATGACGACCGCTGACTACGTCGACGCGGGTGAGGCTATCGACCAGGCAAGACTGATCAGCAAGGTCGCGGGCGGAGAGGTCGCGCCGCCGGTGGTGGCCGGCGTCAACTACGAACGCATTCTCAATGCCCGCGAGGAGCCGCAGAACTGGCTCACCTACTACGGCGCCTACAACGGGCAGCGGTACAGCCCGCTGGACCAGATCAACACGGAGAACGTCAAGCGCCTGCTCCCCGCCTGGGTCTTCCAGGCCGGCACCACGGGCCTGATCGCCGGCGCGTCGACCTACTCGTTCGAGGCCACCCCGATCGTCGTCGACGGGGTCATGTTCCTGTCCGGGTGGGACGGTTGGGTCTGGGCCCTCGACGCGAAGACGGGCACGGAGATCTGGCGGTACAAGCATGCGGTCCCCTTCGACGTGTCCCTGTGCTGCGGCAACGTGAACCGTGGCGTCGCGGTGGCCCAGGGCAAGGTCTTCTTCGTCGCCGCGAACGCCCGCCTCATCGCGCTCGACGCGACAACCGGCAAGCAGGTCTGGGCCAAGACCTACGGCGACGTACGGGCCGGGGAGAGCGCGACGGTCGCGCCGCTGGTCGTGAAGAACATGGTCATCGTCGGCAGCTCCGGCGGCGAGTTCGGGGTGCGCGGCCACCTGGACGCCTTCGACCTGGAGACCGGCGACCACGTCTGGCGCTGCTACACGGTGCCGAAGCCCGGGGAGCCGGGCTCGGAGACCTGGCCCGCGGACGGCGAGGCCTGGGCGCGTGGTGGCGCCAACTGCTGGGTCACTGGCACGTTCGACCCGGAGACGAACCTGCTCTACGTGGGCACCGGCAACCCGGCGCCCGACTTCGACGGTGAGGTGCGGGAAGGCGACAACCTCTACACCGACAGCATCATCGCCGTCGACGTGGACAGCGGCCAGATCCGCTGGCACTACCAATGCACCCCGCATGACGTGTGGGACTACGACAGCATCGCCGAGTGCATCCTGTTCGAGCAGGAGGGGCGCAAACTGCTCGGGCACTTCGACAAGAACGGCTACTTCTTCGTCGTCGATCGCACCAACGGCGAGTTGGTCCAGATCACCCCCTTCGTCGACCGGATCGACTGGGGCGCGATCACGCGGGACGGCCAGGTGACGCGGAGGAGATACCCCGAGAAGGAAGGGGAACCGGTTCACTTCTACCCGGGTCCGGCCGGCGCGAAGGAATGGACCCATGCGTCCTACAGCCCGAAGACCGGGCTCTTCTACGTCCCGGTCCAGGACGTCGGAGCGACCGCCACCCGGCGGCGCCGGGAGTTCAAGGAGAGCATCCCGTACTGGGGCGCGGGCGTTCAGGTGGACGCTGAGGACATGACCGGATCGATTAGTGCGTTCGACGGCAGCGGTGAGGAGAAGTGGCGCTTCCGCAACGAGCTCCCGATGTGCGCGTCGACGCTGGCCACCGGCGGCGACCTGGTGTTCGCCGGGGAGCCCTCCGGGGAGTTCAACGCGCTCGACGCCCGCACCGGCGAGCTGCTGTGGCAGTTCCAGTGCGGGAGCGGTCACCACAGCAGCCCGTCGACCTACACCGTCGACGGCCGGCAGTACGTCGCCGTACCGGTCGGCTGGGGCGGATGGGCCGAGGGGTTCCTCCCCGGCATGCTCGGGGCCGGGCACGGAAGCGCGCTGATGGTCTTCGCCCTCCCGGAGGCCTAGCGCCGGCGCACAGGGGCCGGACGCCGCGGAGAGGAGGTGAGTCCATGGAGTCGCAGCTCCCGGTCTGGGAGACGCCCGAGTTCGACGAGGTCGGGGTCGGAGCCGAGGTGACCATGTACATCGCACAGCTGGAGGACTAGCGGGACGCGGGGCGGCGCCGGACTTCGGGTCCGGCGCCCTCCCGACGGCTCGGCCCGGCGACAGGCGCCGGGCCGGCGACGGACGGAGTGTCAGGTGTGGCTTCGGGTGCTGGGCTCGGCGGCGGGGGGCGGCTCCCCGCAGTGGAACTGCGGCTGTCCGGTGTGCGCCGCCGTCCGCACCCGGCCCGGCCTCGGCCGTACCCAGTCGTCGGCTGCCGTGAGTGCCGACCGTCGGCGCTGGTTCCTGATCAACGCCTCGCCCGACGTCCGCGGCCAGATCGAGGCCTTCCCCGGTCTGCACCCGCAGGACGCCGAGCGGACGACGCCGATGGAGGCGGTGCTGCTCACCGACGCGGAGCTGGACCACACGCTGGGCCTGCTGCTGCTTCGGGAGGCCAGGGCGCTGCGGCTGTACGCCACGCCGGCGGTGCACAAGACGCTGTGTGACGGCTCCGGGATCCTGCGCACGCTCGAGCGCTACTGCCAGGTCGAGTGGCAGGCGATCGTCCCCGGTGCCGACGTGCGGCTCACCGACGGGCTGTCCTGCCGGGCATTCGACGCGCCGACGACGAAGCGCGCCCGGTTCGGCGCCGAGGTGGACCACGGTCGCGTCGTCGGCTACCGGCTGACCGACGAGCGCAGCGGAGGCACGCTCGTATACCTGCCCGGGGTCCAGGCGCTGACGCCCGCGGTACGGGCCGAGATCGAAGGCTGCGACTGCCTGCTGATCGACGGGACCTGCTGGCGCGACGACGAGCTCGTCCGGCTCGGCCTGTCCGGGAGGACGTCCCGGGAGATGGGCCACCTGCCCATCGACGGGCCGGACGGCAGCCTGGCTCAGGTCCCGGCACTGCGCGTGCGAAGGACGATCTTCGTACACATGAACAACACCAACCCGATCCTGCTGGCGGACACGCCCGAGCGGCGCGTCGTGGAGGACAGCGGCATGGAGGTGGCCATGGACGGCCTCGAGGTCGAGGTGTAGGCGCCGTGACGACAACCGAGATCACCGCGGCCGCGGCGCCGGCGACCGACGGCTTCGTCGAGGCCTTGCGGGCCCACTCGCGGCGCTACCACGACCAGCACCCGTTCCACGTCCGGATGAACGCCGGCCGGCTGAGCCACCGGCAGATCCGGGGCTGGGTGGCCAACCGCTACTACTACCAGGAGAACATCCCCCGCAAGGACGCGGCGATCCTGTCCAACTGCGACGACGTCGAGGTCCGCCGTCGCTGGATCCGGCGGATCGTCGACCACGACGGCACCGCCGCGGGCGAGGGCGGCATCGAGGCGTGGCTGCGCCTCGGCGAGGCCGCCGGGCTGACCCGCGAGGAGGTCCGGGACCACCGGCACCTGGTACCCGGGGTGCGGTTCGCGGTCGACGCGTACGTGAACTTCGCGCGTACCCGCCCGTGGGTGGAAGCGGTGGCCTCCTCGCTCACCGAGTTGTTCGCCCCCGATCTGATGGCGGAGCGGCTGGCCGCGTTCGAGCGGTGGTACCCGTGGATCGACCCGGACGGCCTGGCCTACTTCCGGGCCCGCCTGCACCAGGCGCCGCGCGACTGCGAGCACGCGCTCGAGGTGGTCACCACGCACTGCCTGTCCGCAGAGTCCCAGGCGCGGGCGGTCGACGCGCTCTCGTTCAAGTGCGACGTCCTGTGGAGCCAGATGGACGCCATCGACCGGGCCTACCCGGAGTGACGGCGATGGACCCGACCACGACCCGACCGGATGTGTCCACTTCGGACCGACCCCGGTTGGCTCGCCATGTCCGGCTGACCTTTTCGCCGACCCGGCAGCAACACCTCCTGATGCAGCCGGAGACGGTGGTCGTTCTGCACGGCAGCGGCGCGCAGATCCTCGAGCTGTGCGACGGGCGGCGGACCGTGGGCGAGATCGTGGCCGAGCTTTCGTCCCGATACCGGACCGTCCCGGTTGACGAGGTCCGGCAGTTCCTCTCGCGTCTCGTCGCCCGGCGCTACGTGGAGCTCGCCGATGGATAGCCCCTTCGGGTTGCTGGCGGAGCTCACCTACCGCTGCCCGCTGGCCTGCCCGTACTGCTCGAATCCGCTGAACATGGCCGACTACCGGGACGAGCTGTCCACGCAGGAATGGCAGCGGGTGCTGGTCGAGGCGCGTGACCTCGGAGTCCTGCAGTGCCACCTGTCCGGCGGTGAGCCGCTGCTGCGCCGCGACCTGGTCGAGATCGTGACCGGGGCCCACCAGCTCGGCCTGTATACCAACCTCGTGACCAGCGCTCTCGGGTTCTCGCGGCCGCGGGCCGAGCAGCTGCGGGCCGCCGGGCTCGACCACGTCCAGATCAGCATCCAGTCCGACGAGCCGGCCGGGTCGGACCGGATCGCCGGAACCCCGTCCTTCGACCGCAAGATCGAGGCGATGGGCGTGGTCAAGGAGCTGGGCTGGCCGCTGACCATGAACGTGGTGCTGCACCGGCAGAACATCGATCGGGTCGCCGACCTGGTCCGGCTGGCGGAGGAGGTCGGCGCCGACCGGCTGGAGCTGGCCAACACCCAGTACTACGGCTGGGCCTGGCGGAACCGCGAGGCGTTGCTGCCCTCCCGGGACCAGCTCGAGGCGGCCGAGCTCGTCGTGCGGGCCGCGCGCCAGCGCCTGCGGGACCGCATCGACGTCATCTACGTCATCCCCGACTACTACAGCCGCTACCCGAAGCCCTGCATGGGCGGCTGGGCGTCCCGGCAGCTGACCGTGACGCCGAACGGAGACGTCCTGCCCTGCCCGGCCGCCCAGTCCCTGCCGCTGCCGCGGGCCACCGTGCGGGCGGACTCGCTGGAGCGGATCTGGTCCGAGTCCCCGGTGATGACCGCGTTCCGGGGAACGGACTGGATGCCGGATCCGTGTCGCAGCTGTGACCGCCGGGAGCTGGACTTCGGTGGCTGCCGCTGCCAGGCGTTCCAGCTCACCGGCGACGCCGCCCGCACCGATCCGGTCTGCCACCTGTCCCCCGACCACGACCTGGTCGCCCGCGCGGTGGAGGCGGCCAACGCGGACCCGCGGGATCTTCCGCTGATCCCCCGCCCGCACCAGGTGCGGCCCCCGACCCGGGTATCGAGCTGACCGCTGCGGATCCGGCTCACCGTCGAGGGCGGGCCTCAGCCGCCGAACACCAGCGGCAGCGCCACCGCGGCGATGATCAGCGTGACGCCGGCCAGCAGGTCCGAGCGGATCCGGACGAGGTGCGCCGCGGCCCGCCCGAGCTGCAGCCCGACCAGCGACAGCACAGCGGTCATGGCGCCGAAGATCGCCGCCGAGAACCACGGCGCGAGCCCGAGCAGGCCGAGGCTCGCACCGGCGAACAAATTGTCCAGGCTCAGGGTGAACGGAATGCCGAACAACGCCCACGGGTGGTCAAGCTCCTCCGGCTCGGGATTCCGAAGGGCAGAGATCACCAGGTAGAGGCCGTATGCGCCGAGAGCCACGGCGCCCACCAGCTCCGCGACGTCCCCGACTTCGTTCCCGATCTTGCGACCGACCAGCAACCCGATCAGGGGCATGATCGCGTCCCACAGCCCGAAGGTCAGCGCGACCTGCAACGCCCGCTTCAGACCGAATGGGACGGTGCCGAGCGCGATCGAGACCCGGAAATTGTCAAGGCTGAGCACGAACCCGAGGACCAGCACTTCCCAGATCATGGCGACATCGCCTCTCGACGACTACCGACGCCAGCAGGAACGATTCTGCCGCGGTCCGCGTCCGCCATGGTCGCATAATATCTCAGCCCAGCCGCCAGCTGAACCCTGCACGTCGATTCCCGGCAGCCTTTTTCGGCGCTGCTCGGCCGTGCCGGAGCAGACCACGACGAGGGTGCTCAGGTGCGCCCGCCCAGGAGGTTCGGCGAGCAGCGATAATCCCCACGCGGGCTCTCGGCAGAGCCTGCGAAAGGCGCGTCCAATGCCGTCGCTATTCGAATTACACGGCTGTCCTTCGCTGTCGGAGATACCTCGTCGAATGCCGTCCGGTGAGGCTCGGACCCCAATTCCCCAGGGTCAGATAAGGCGCAGCCGGATATTATCCAGTTGCCTTGCGTCGTTGCGACCGCCCAGTGGCCCGGGCGGTACGGACGAGACCAGACCCGAGCAGCGGACGAAAAAAAAATGGGATGCCCTCGACAATCCTTCAGCGGCGACAGAAGAACGCGACCTGCTCGCCGCTGATCGCGATGTCGCTGCCACGCTTGCACCCCTTGCCGGTGAACTTGATGTCGCCGATCTCCTTCTCCACCTTGGCCGAGCTGATCTTGTAGTCGGCCGCGGGGAGCTGCTTCTTCCAGAACACGGCGGCCCGCGCGCCGTTCGGCACCTGCATCGGCGCGGTGATGTCGGTCGCGCTGACCGCGATCCGGCCGAGCATGGTGCCGTCCGGCAGCGGGAAGCCCACCGGGAGCGAGCCGAGGCCGGAGTTGCCGTTCGGGGCCGGCAGGGCGGCGGCACTGCTGCCGCCACCACCGTTGGCGCCGCCCCTGGTGCCGCCGCTCGCACCAGGCGCACCCGGGGAGCCGGGCGAACCCGCCGGGCCCGCCGAGCCCGCCGAGCCCCCCGCGGTCGGCGCGTTCGAGGGGGCGACCGAAACACCGGGACGGGGCGAGCTCGACTGCGACCCGGACGGGACGGGGCCGGCGGCGGACGGTTCACCGCTGCCACAACCGGCGACCGCGATCCCGGCGGCGAGCACGGGGACAAGAGTGGCGATTCGGGGCTTCATCGTCAGGGTCCTCATGTGTCGGAAGCCCCATTACTACGTGAGCCGGCCGCCGGGCGTCGCTCCCCAAAAGTCGGGGGCCCGTCCTGGAAGCGCCGGCATTCTACCGCTGCGCGCGATATGTCGGGACCGGTCCGAACCGCACTAGGCTGGGCCGGTGAGCAGCGACGACCATGCCGGCGGGGTGTCGCCCACGGCGGTGTTGGACGGGCACAACGACCTGGCCTGGGCGGTGCGCAAGCACTTCGGGGGCGACCTCCGGCGGGTGGATCTGGCCGCCGGCGTGCCCGAGCTGCAGACCGACCTGCCGAGGCTGCGGGCCGGTGGGGTCGGCGCCCAGTTCTGGTCGGTGTACGTCCCGCACTCGCTGGCGGGCCCGACCGCCGTCGCCGCGGTGCTGGAGCAGGTCGACCTGGTGCACCGGCTGGCCGAGCGCTATCCGGACGACCTCGAGATCGCGCTGGACGCCGGGGACGTGCGGCGGATCATGGCGTCGGGCCGGATCGCCTCGCTGATGGGCGCCGAGGGCGGGCACGCGATCGACTCCTCGCTCGGCGTGCTGCGAATGCTTCAGGCGCTCGGCGTGCGCTACCTGACGCTCACCCACAACGCGAACGTCGACTGGGCCGACTCGGGCACCGACGAGCCGGCCGCCGGCGGGCTCACCGACTTCGGCCGGGACGTCGTCCGGGAGATGCAGCGGATCGGCATGCTCGTCGATCTGTCCCACACGTCGGCCGACACCATGCGGGACGCGCTCGCCACCGCGACGGAGCCGGTGATCTTCTCCCACTCCTCCGCGTACGAAGTGTGCCGGCACCCGCGCAACGTCCCCGACGACGTGCTCGGCACGCTGGCCGGGAACGGCGGGGTCTGCATGGTCACGTTCGTCCCCGCGTTCGTCTCCCAGGAGTGCGCCGACTGGCGGCAGGGGCTGGTGGCCGAGGTCGGCCGGCGCGGGCTAGACGAGCGGAACCTCGCCGAGACCGACTCGATCACCGCCGAGTGGGAGGCCGCGCACCCGCGGCCGCGGGCGACGCTGAGTCAGGTCGCCGACCACGTCGAGCACGTCCGGGAGGTCGCCGGGATCGAGCACGTCGGCCTCGGCGGCGACTACGACGGCACCGCGGACCTGCCCGACGGCCTGACCGACGTGTCCTGCTACCCGGCGCTGTTCGCGGAGCTCCGCGGCCGGGGCTGGAGCGACGGCGACTGCACCGCGCTCGCCCACGGCAACATCGTCCGCGTGCTCGCCGATGCCAGGGTCGGCCACGTCCGCGGCACCGCCCCGGCAACACCACCGGTCCCCCGCTGACAAGCATCCCCGTGATCGGCGCCGTCGGTGTACGTTCGCGCCGGTGGCAGCGGAGGAGACGTCGGAGCGGAACGGCCGCGCCGTGGCGAAGCTGCAGGCGCTGGTTCGCATCCCGACGGTCAGCAACCGTGACCCCGCGCTCGTCGACACCGACGCCTTCGACCGCCTGCTCGCCGAGCTCGAACGCCAGTTCCCGCTGCTGCACGAGCGGCTGGAGCTGACCCGCATCCCCTCCCACGCCCTGCTCTTCCGCTGGCCCGGCGCCAGCAGCGAGCGGCCGGTCGTGCTGATGGCGCACCTCGACGTCGTGCCGGTCGAAGGCACCTGGCGGCATCCGCCGTTCGACGGCGTCGTCGCCGACGGGATCATTTGGGGACGCGGCACGCTCGACGACAAGGGCTGCGTCGTCGCCATCTGCGAGGCGGTCGAGGCCCTTCTCGCGGCCGGTCACGTGCCGGCCCAGGACGTCTGGCTCTCCTTCGGCTGCGAGGAGGAGGTGTCCCCCGCCGCCGCGACGCTCGCGGTCGACGAGCTGGAGCGCCGCGGCGTCCGGCCCTGGTTCGTCCTCGACGAGGGCGGGGCGGTCGCCGCCGACGCCTTTCCCGGTGTGGCGGCGCCGGTCGGCGTGATCGGCGTGACCGAGAAGGGCGCGACGTCGGTCGAGCTGCGGGTCGAGGGCCGCGGCGGTCACGCCTCGACCCCGGCCAGGATGGGTCCCACCGCCCGGCTGGCCCGCGCGATCACCCGCATCGACCGCTCGCCGATGTCCGCCGCCGTCCCCGAGCCGACCGTCGAGCTCCTGCGCCGGCTGGCGCCGCACGCACCGCTGATGCTCCGGCCGGTCCTCGCGAACGCCGGCCGGCTCGGACCCGTGCTCGCCCGGGCACTCATCGCGGCCGGGCCGGAGTCGGCGGCGATGACGCGGACCACGTTCGCGGTCACCACCCTGTCCGGCAGCCCGGCGCTCAACGTCGTCGCCGCGACGGCGAAGGCCGGGGTGAACATCCGGGTGATGGTCGGCGACACCGTCGCGGGCGTCCTCGCGCACCTGCGCAAGGTCATCGCCGACGACCAGGTGCACCTCGACGTACTCGAGCGGAACGAGCCGAGTCCCATCTCCCCGCGCGACGACGCCTTCGCGCTCCTGGAGTCCACGATCGGCGAGCTCTTCCCGGACGCCGTGCCGGCGCCGTACGTGATGATGGCCACGACGGACTCCCGCCACTTCACCCGCATCTGCGACCGGGTCTACCGCTTCGCGCCGTTCCGGATGACCAGGGCCCAGCGCGAGTCGATCCACTCGTACGACGAGCACCTCGGTGTCGACGCGTTCCTCGACGGCATCCGCTGGTACCGGCGGCTGATCGAGAGGCTCCCCCGCTGAGCACCACCAGCAGGCTGGGTCCCCGGTGCGCGGCCTCGCCGCAGTCGTCGGCTTCCTCGTCTGCGTCGAGCTGGCCAGCGGCGTCCTGCAGGGCTACGACACGCCGATCTTCAGCGACATCGCCGACCACCTCGGCATCGCCGACGCCGACGTCAACTGGTTCGAGGCGGCGCAGCTGATCGTCTGCGCGCTTGTCGTCCCGCCGCTGGCCCGCCTCGGTGACCTCGTCGGGCACAAGAAGGTGCGGCTCCTGTCGACCGCGGTGATGACGTCATCGAGATAGGCGGCGGGCGCGGGGATCGTGGGGTTCCGTGCGGGCGATCGGAATGTCCGGGGGCGCTGCTAGAACGGGAGGGCCATGAACTACGTGTCCGCGCCGAGCGCGCCGAACGCCAGCGGTCGGCCGAACCGGGTCGCACCGGACGGCTCCACCCACGCCGTCGCCGACCGTGGGCTGTTCTGGGGAAACCGCGGCCGGTTGCTCAACGCCCGCGGCGAGCCGGCCCGGTTCTCGCAGGGTCGCAACTGGTTGATCTGCCGGCTGGAGTTCAAGGGCCGGCGGCGGACCCAGTGGCGACCGGACCGGCTCACCGAGCTCTACTTCCTGGACGAGCCCACCGCGCTGGCCGCCGGGCACCGGCCCTGCGGCGAGTGCCGGCACCGGGACTACCAACGCTTCACGGCGGCCTGGACGCGGGCCCATCCGGACACGCCGGCCGGTGCCGCCGACATCGACCGCCGGCTGCACGCCGACCGGATCGGCCCCGACGGCCCGCGCACCCACCTCGCCCCGCTGGTCTCACTGCCCGACGGCACGGTCGTCGAGCACGACGACACGTTCTGGCTGGTCCGCGGCGAGCGCCTGCACGCCTGGACGTTCGGCGGCTACCGGGCGGCGCGGCCCCGGTCGCAGTTCCCGACCGACGTCGTGGTCCGCACTCCGCGGGCCACCGTCGCCACCCTGCGCGCCGGCTTCCAGCCCGCCTACCACCCCACCGCGACCTGAGCGGCGACGTTCACCGCGCCAGGTCGCCCTTGACGACCTTCCCCATCGCGTTGCGCGGGAGTGCGTCGACGAGCACGACCACCTTCGGCCGCTTGTACGGGGCGAGCTGCGCGGCGGCCAGGTCGAGCAGCTCCTGCTCGGAGACGCCGGACGCCTCGACGAAGGCGGTGACGCGCTCGCCCCACGTCGGGTCCGGCACGCCGACCACGGCGGCGTCGGCGACGCCGGGATGCGTGCGCAGCACGTCCTCGACCTCGCGCGGGTAGACGTTGTAGCCGCCGCTGATGATGAGCTCCTTGCTGCGCCCCACGATGCGCAGGTAGCCGTCGTCGTCGAAGGCGCCGATGTCGCCGCTGCGGAACCAGCCGCCGTCGAACGCGTCCGCGGTCGCCTCCGGCCGGTTCCAGTACTCGCGCAGGACGTTGGGCCCGCGCAGCTGCACCTCGTCGGTGCCGTCGGCGAGCCGCAGCTCGACGCCGGGCAGCGGGAAGCCCACCGTTCCGGGCCGGCGCTCACCGTCGTACGGGTTGCTGACGTTCATGAGCGTCTCGCTCATGCCGTACCGCTCGAGGATCCGCTGACCGCCGCGCTCCTCGACCGCGGCGAACAGCTCCGGGGACAGCGGCGCGCTCCCGGACACTGCGAGGCGCAGCGCGGCCAGCTCCGGCAGCCGCGGCGAGGCGGCCAGCTTCGCATACATGGTCGGCACGCCGAAGAACAGCGTCGACTGGTGCTCGCGCACGCTGTCGAGCACGTCGTCGGCGTCGAACCGGGGTCGCAGCACCACGGACGCACCGGCGAGGAGCGTGCCGTGCAGCCCGACGGCGAGCCCGTGCACGTGGAACAGCGGCAGCGCGAGCACGAGCCGGTCGTCGGCGGTCCAGCGCCAGGCCAGCGCGACGGCCGACGCGCTGGCGAGCATGTTGCCGTGGGAGAGCATGGCGCCCTTCGGGGCGCCGGTGGTGCCGCTGGTGTAGATGATCAGTCCGGGGTCGTCGGTGCCGACCTCGTCCAGCCCGACCTCGGAGCCGTCCGGCAGGTCGACGTCGGGCCCGGTGACCACGACCGAACGGCCCGCAGCGTCGGCCACCCAGCGACCCCGGTCGCAGTCGTCGACGACGGCGGCGGACGGCGTGCAGTCGCGGGCGAGCTGGTCGACCTCGCGCTGCCCGTACGCGCCGTTGACCGGAACGACGACGAGCCCCAGCCGGAGCGCCGCCACGTAGGCTACGACGAGATCGATGCTCGGTGCGGCCGACAGCACGAGCCGGTCGCCGCGCTCCAGGCCGGCGGCGGCGTAGCGGGCGGCCACCCTCCGGGTGCGCTCCTCGAGCTCGGCCGCGGTCGTCCAGCGGCCGTCGTGCAGGACCTCGGCGTCCGGCTCGCCGGCCCACCCCGCCGTCCAGCGGGCCGGCAGGCTGCTCCCGGCGAGCAGGTCGACGTCATCCGGCGAGACGCCGGGCGGCAGGTGCACCGCCCACGCCGGCGCCGTCACGCCCGCTCCCCGGCGGCCCGGGCACAGCGGTGTGCCGGCAGGACGATCCGCACAGTCGAGGTGTTCATGCTCTCCTCTCGGCCGGGCGCCGATCGGCCGGTGCCACGGTGCTGCACCGGGCACCGTGCGCGGGGGCAGCGGATGCCGTCGCCACCGGCGTCATGATCCCATGGCCCGGCCGCGCGGCCGCCGACGGCCGGGAGGGACCGAAGGGGTGCGCCGACGCAGGCGCCCGTCACATGGCCGGTCCGACGCTCTCCCCAGGGCGGCGCCGGAAATCCCAATATCTTGGCAAGGAGAGTGCAACGACAATTCTGAGAAGGGCTTGCAACCCACGGCTCGGCAAAGCCAGCACAACCGTTCTTGTGTGCCGCCGGCAGTGCGATCTTCGCGGCTTGACCCAATGGCGCGACCGGCGCAAGATCCATGTATCGGGGGAGCCTACAAGCCATTAGTGCTAAGGAGGCGCCGCGATGGCGGATCAAGTAGAAGCTATGCGGATCCACAGCGACCCCACTCGGGCAGCCCCGCCACCGCCGGACGTCGCGTCGCTCTCGATCGCCGACCCCGCCGCGCTCGGTCTGGCCGGCTTCGCCATGACGACGTTCGTGCTCAGCATGTTCAACGCCGGGCTGGTGGGCAAGGCCGGCGAGCCGGTCGTGCTCGGGCTCGCGCTGGCCTACGGCGGCGTCGCGCAGCTCCTGGCGGGCATGTGGGAGTTCCGCAAGGGCAACACGTTCGGCGCCACCGCGTTCAGCTCGTACGGGGCGTTCTGGGTTTCGTACTGGGCGTTCGTTGCCTTCTTCGCCAAGGGCGTCCCGGACACCGCGGTCGGTCTCTACCTCATCGCCTGGGGCATCTTCACGTTCTACATGTGGATAGCGTCGTTCCGCACCACGGTGGCTGTGAACCTTGTGTTCCTGCTGCTGTGGATCACCTATCTCCTGCTCGGTATCGGCGCCGCGTCGGGCACTAGCGGCATCACCAAGCTCGGCGGCTGGATCGGTCTCGCCACCGCTGTCGCCGCCTGGTATGCGTCGTTCGCCATCGTCGCCAACTTCACGTTCCGGCGCACCATTCTGCCGATGCGGGAACTGCGCCGCGCATAATTCCGGGGAGCATTCCCAGCGCCGCACCTAATGGCGCTGGGAATGCCCGGTCGCCGGTGTCCATCGCCGGCTCTCCCGTCGGCGTCCGGCGCCGCGCGGGCCGATGACGGTCAGTTCGTCATCAGGCCCCGGCAGGCGTCGACGATGTCGACCATGCCGACGAGCCGGCCGTCGTCGACGACCGGGAGGTGGCGGATCCGGGAGGCCATCATGAGGTTGGCCGCGGCGGCGGCCGTCTCGTCCGGCGGCACCGTGATCGGCTGCCGTGCCGGCAGGTCGCTGATCCGCACGTCGTTGGGATCCTTGCCGTCCGCGACCGCGGCGGCGATGTCCGTGTCGGTGATCACCGCGACCGGCCTGAGGTCGGCCTCGTCCTCGACCACGACCAGCGCGCTGTCGCCCGCCTTCTTCATCAGGTAGGCCGCGGCGGCGAGATGGGCGTCCCGCTCGACGCTGACGACCGGCGGCCGCATCAGGTCGCGTACCCGGATCGGCCGCTGGTCCACCACCCGCTCCAGGGACCGCACGTGCTCGTCGCGCACCCGCAGGATCGCGTCGCGGCCGCGGAACAGGACGGTCCAGCCGTCCTCCTGCTCGACGGTCACGCCGGCGAACGTCTCGCGCGCGACCTGCTCCCCGTCGCCGTACACCATCCGGTACGTCGCCATGCCCCTGGCACCTCCGGCGGTCACTGGTCCCGATCACGAGCGTACGCCGACGGCGCGGGCGGGCGTGGACCGGACGGCCGTCGTGATCGCCTCCACGGCCGGCGGCTCGGGCCGCTCCGGCATGCATCCCAGCTACCTGGAAGGCAGACCGTAGCCCGCCGGCAGGGTCGGGCCGGAGCCGGGCTCAGTCGTACAGGCGCAGGTCGGCGACGCTCCACCAGGTGCCGGCGGACCCGGTCGAGACCACCCGCAGGTATCGCGCGCGGGTCCGCGGGACGTCGATGGCGGTGAGCTGGCCGGTGCCGGTCCCGCTGGCCAGCGTTCGCCAGCCGGCGGCGTCGTCGCTGGTCTGCAGGGTCCACGAGCGGGCGTAGTCCCCGGTGCTGGCGCCGGTGTCGAGGACGACCCGACGGAAGGCCTCCCGGCGGCCGAGGTCGACCTGCAGCTGCTGGCCGGGTGCCTGAGCGACGTCGGTGGACCACCGGGTGGACGCGTCGTCGTCCACCGCGCCCTGCGGCGTCTCGCCGGCCGGCGTCGCGGTGGCCGTCGCCCCGGTCAGCGGCACCAGGTCGTACCCGTCGTCCAGCAGCCGGCTGCGCGGCCAGGTGAACGTCGCCAGCGCCCCGCCGGGCAGGGTGTAGTCGAACGACCGCCCGCCGACCGCGACCGCGAACGTCCGCGGGTCGTCGTTCTCGTTGTGCACGACCAGCGCGGTCGAGCCGTCCGGGTTGCGGAACGCGACGTCCATGATCTGCCCGTTCCAGCCGGTGGTCCCGAAGGACGTGCTGGCGATCCGGACCGCGCCCGGCCGCACGAACTTCGACAGGTGGCCGATCGTGTAGTACTCGGCGTTCGTGGACACCGTGCCGTCGGCCTCGAGGGTCAGCAGCCCGGTGCAGGTGTCGCAGCCGCCGTTGTGCGGGCCGCCGGTGGAGTCGAGCGCGATGTTCCAGGTGATCGCGGTCTTCGCCCAGTTGCGGGTGGTGCCGATGGTGATGTTGCGGGCGTGGAAGGTCAGCGTGTCCCGGAAGAACTTCGCCGGTGGGTCGGTCGGGCCGTGCGATCCGGAGCACTCGGTGAACCAGATCCCCTTGTCCGGGTAGGCGTCGTGCAGGGCGGTCTGCGCGCTCGGGTCGCCGGAGTAGCAGTGGTAGGCGGTGCCGGCCACCCACCTCGCGGCCGGGCTGGCGAGCACCTCGTACGGGTAGTCGGTCTCCGGGTCCTCGCCCGGCGGGGTGCTGGCGATGTCGCCGGGGTGGGTGGTCCAGTTGTGGTCGTAGGCCAGGATCCTGGTCCGCAGGCCCGCCGCCCGCAGCGCCGGTCCCACCGCCTCGATGAGCTTGACCTCCTGCGCCACCGGCAGGTCCATGCCCGGGTATCCGTTCGGCGTCCGGTTCTGCGGCTCGTTCTGCACGGTGAGGTAGTCGACGGGAACGCCGGCGGCCCGGTACGCCTGGACGAACTTGACGAAGTAGCGGGCGTACGCGGCGTACACGCGGGGGTCGTCCTTGAGCCGGCCGCCGACGAGGGAGTCGGTGGTCTTCATCCACGCCGGCGGGCTCCACGGGGTGGCGATCACCGTCAGCCGCGGGTTCAGCTCCCTGGCCCGGCGCAGCAGCGGCAGGATCTGCGCCTGGTCGTGGGCGATGCTGAAGTGCGCCAGCGCGAAGTCGGTCTGCCCGGGCGGCATGTCGTCGTAGGTGTAGTGCGGCTCGTCGGTGAAGTCCGAGGACCCGATCGGCTGGCGCAGCGCGCTGACCCCGATTCCCCGCACCGGGTCGAACAGGCTGCGCATCGCCTGCTCGCGCGCGGCGGGGTCGAGCCGGGAGAGCACGGCGGCCGACGAGTCGGTGATCGACGCCCCGAACCCGTCCATCGACTGGTACGTCCGGCTGGGATCGACGGTGATCGTCAGCTCCGCGCTCGGCCGGGTGCCGAACGCGACGGTGCCGCGGTCGTGCATCAGCTCGGCCCGGTCCGGCGAGGTGACCCAGACCCGCGCCGCCGGCGCGGGACCGCCGGGGTGGTCGACGCTGGCCGCAGCGGGCGGGACGACCGCCGCGGTCAGCGCGACCGCGCCGACGACGACGAAGAAGCGACGTTGCCTCATCGAAAGGCCCTTCGGTTCGAAAAGGGGCACGAGCTACCCGACTGTTACCCGCGCCCGTCCCGCGGCTACCCCCGGCCGGTCGAGTCAGAGCACCGGCCGCAGCGGCGGTTCCTGCGGTCCGTACCGGGAGCGCAGCACGACCGTGACCGCGCGGCGCAACGCGGCCACGTCACGCCGGCCGGCGACCTGCGCCCACCCGTCCTCGATCGCCTGGTACGCCGCCTCCGCGTCGGCAAGGAACCGGCGCCCGTCCGAGGTGAGCCCGAGGACGGCGGCGCGGCGGTCGCCGGGGTCCTCGCGCCGCTCGACCAGCCCTTCGTCGACGAGCGAGGCGACCACCTTCGCCGCGGCCTGCTTGGTGACGCCGAGCAGCTCGCCCACCTCGCCGATGTTGCGCGGCCGGTCCCGCAGGGCGAGCAGCACGAAGCCCCACATCGGCCGTACCCGCGGCCACCCCGCGCCGGCCAGCCGCTCGTGCAGCTCGTCGATGACGGCGGCCAGCGCCATCGCGAGCAGCCGGCCGAGCGGCTGGTCGCCGGCTAGATCGCCCACGGCGGGGTGAACGGCTCCTCGCCCGGCATCCGGGCCTGACCGCCCACCGGCAGGGAGGCCAGGGCGACCACGGGCTCGCCACCCAGCGCGGTCAGGCTGAACGGGGTGTCGGGCGGCACGATGATCGCGCCGCCGGCGCCGACGTCGGCGACCCGGCCGCCGATCGAGGCGCGAGCGGTCCCGGACAGGACCACCAGCACCTCCTCGCGGGTGAGCTCGTGCGGGACGGGATCGGCGTGCGGCGGCAGCTCCACCCGCCACACGCAGATCTCCGCGGATCCGGACGACGGCGCGGCCAGCGGCGTGAACCGGGTGCCGGCGACGTCGTGGACGGGCGCGGTACGGGCATCGGTGACGGGCATGCAAGGATGATAGACAACTTAGTTGTCCTATGTCGAGCGGGACCGCGGATGGCGGCTAGCAGGAACCCGGCACTGCGGGTGGCCTGGCCGGCGGCCTCCGGCTGACCGGGCTGACAGCCGCCGCGCGAGCGGCCATTTTTGCTGTGTCCGGTCGAGGACGCCGACCGTCCACAAAGGAGCATCGACCGCCATGACCGCTGCCTGTCCACACCCGACGATCCGCCAGCCGCGCGGCACCCGAGCGCGGGTTCCGGTCCGGGCGGCCCGGTCACCGGTCGGCGAGCTGCTGGCCGGCCGCTACCGGGTGGCCGAGCTGGTCGGTCACGGCGCGACCGGCGGGGTGTGGCGCGCCGAGGACGAGCTGCTGGACCGGGACGTCGCGGTCAAGCGGCTCCCCGACCGGCGGCCGGACGGGTTGGCCGAGGCCCGCATCGCGGCCCGGGTGCGGCATCCGTCGGTGGTCACCGTGCACGACCTGATCGAGCACGACGGGTCGTCCTGGCTGGTGATGGACTACTCCCCGGGCGGCACGCTCGCCGCGCTGCTGCAGGAGCAGGCCCGGCTGCCCCCGCCGGTCATCGGGGCTCTCGGCCTCCAGCTGGTCGCCGCCCTGGACGCGGTGCACGCCGCCGGCATCGTGCACTGCGACGTCAAGCCGGCCAACCTGCTGCTCGGCGCGGACGGCCGGCTGGTGCTGGTGGACTTCGGGATCGCCGAGGCCGGCGACTCCGGCCCGGTCAACCCGGTCCGCGACGAGGGCTTCGTCGTGGGCTCCCCGGCGTACATGGCGCCGGAGCTGGTCCGCGGCGAGACCGCGAGTCCGGCGGCCGACGTGTGGTCGCTCGGCGCGACCCTGTACGCCGGGGTCGAGGGGCGCCCGCCGTACGCCGGCGACGCGGTGGAGGTCCTCGCGGCGGTGCTCAACGACCCCTCCGCCGCCGGCCCGCCGGGCCGGCCCGCTGGCGCCGCTGCTCGACCGGCTGCTGGCCAAGGACCCGGCCGAGCGGCCCGCCCACGCGGCGATCAGGACGGCGCTGGCGGACGTCTCGCTCGCCCCGACCGCGGCGGTGGCCGCCCGGGGTTGACGACTTCCGGCTAGCCGGGATGCGCGCCGGCGGAGCTGGACGTGATCCGGGCAGCGGTCGCCGGCCGCACCAACCGGCAGGCGGCGGCACAGCTGTTCCTGTCGCCGCACACGGTGAGCTCGCACCTCAGGCACGCGTACGCGACGCTCGGCATCAACTCCCGAGTCGAGCTGGTCCGCGCGGCCGTGGCCACCCGACGTCCCGGACCAGGACCTGTAACCCGGCAGGGCTCGCGGACGTCCCGGCAGGATCTGTAACCCCGATGGGCTCACGGACATCTGACCGGGATCGCGTCGTCTTCGCGATCCCCGCGGTCCGCCCGGTCACTCGACGGTGACCAGACCGTCGGCGATCTCGACGAGCGTGTCGAGCGGCAGGACGGGTGACATCAGCTGGACCCCGTCGCCGTCCTCGACCCAGTGCAGGGAGGTCTCCCCCGGTGCGCTGCCCCACTCGCCGGGCACTCCGCGCACGGTCGTGACACCGGTGGATTCGAAGAAGGCAGGGTGCGAGACGACGCCCAGCTCCGAAGGGCCCTGATTCAGGAGGAACTCGCCGCCCGGCCCGGTGAACCACTGCGTCCAGGCCGGGCCGTGCCCGCTCTCGGACTGCGGCAGCCAGCCGGAGGCGGGGTGGACCGTGAGCACCCGCCGGACGACCGGCACCGCCGACCCGGTCGACCGGTCGATCACCGGCCGGTCGGCCGGCGGCCGGACCAGCTCGACTGTGAGCAGGTACGGTGCGCCGGCGAGATGGTGGGCCTGCGGTTCGGCATCCGGGAGCTGCTCCTGGACGGCCAGCTCGATCAGCTCGTCGGTCTCGGTGACCTCGGCCTGGTAGCCGCGCCAGTCCGGGTCCGCCGGTCCGCGGTCCACCGGGTGCGACCCGACGATCGACACGGACAAGGTCGTCCCGGCGACCCGCACGCCCTGGATCCGCACGCTGCGACCCAGCCGGCCGCCCCAGCCGCTCACCCTGCCCGCACCTCCACCGCGATCCTAGAGATCCGCCAGTCGCAGCGGCGCGGAGCGGAGAACCCCGTCGGCGGCTGCCGCCGGTCTCAGTCGGTGTGGTGCACGATGTTGATCACGTTGCCGTCGGGGGCGCGTACCAGAAACCGGTGCACTCCCCATTCCTCGGTGGTCAACGGGTGGACGATCTCGTAGCCGAGCCGCTGCGCCTGCTCGTAGGCGCCCTCGACGTCGTCGGTGTGGATGGAGATGACCGCGTCCTCCGCCGCCGCCGCATCGCGGGTCAGCAACTGGACCCGCGCCCCGGTCTCGGGTGAGGTGTAGCGCGCCACCCAGCCCATGTTGAACTCCTCGGTGGTCAGCCCGAGGAAGTCGGTGTAGAAGCCCTTCGCGGCCTCGATGTCGGCCACCCGAAGGTTGGGCATGATGCGCCTGGCCCGCATGCGGTCCTCCTGCCTACGACGGACGTGCACGATGATCGTCCGGACGGTACGACCATCCGGCAAGCACCCGCAGCGCCGGTGCCGGTGCCGGCCGGCGGTGGTCCGGGATACTCGGCCGGGTGAGCTCATCCGGTACGGGGAACATGGTGACGATCACCCAGGCGCCGCTGGGCGTCGAGGACCTGCTGGCGGTCGTCGACGGGGCGCGGGTGGAGTTTGACGACGCGACCCGGGCCCGGATCGCCGCCGGCCGGGCGGTGGTCGACCGGGCGCTCGCCGACGGCCAGGCCGTCTACGGCCTGACCACCCAGGTCGGCCACGCCAGGAACACCAGGCTCACCGAGGAGGAGATCCTCGGCGAGCAGCGCTTCCTCGTCATCTCGCACGGCGGCGGGATCGGCCCGCCGCTGCCGACCCCGATCGTGCGGGCCGCGCTCGCCGTCCGGCTGAACGGCATCGCCCGCGGGGGATCCGGCGCCGGCGTCGCGGTCGCCGAGATCCTGGCCGCGATGCTGAACGCCGGCGTGCATCCGGTCGCCGCGGGGACCGCGTCGGTCGGGGCGGCCGACGTCTCGCAGATGGCCGCCATGGCCCAGGTGACCATCGGCCTGGGGCGGGCCGAGTACCGGGGCGAGGTGGTCTCCGGCGCCGAGGCGCTGCGCCGGGCCGGGATCGCGCCGCTGGAGCTCGGCGGCAAGGACGGGCTGGCGCTCATCTCCGCCAACGGCGTGTCGGTCGGCCAGGCGGCGCTGGTCGTCGCCCGCGCAGCGGCGGTGGCGGAGGCGGCCGACGTCGCCGCCGCGCTGTCGATGGAGGCCATCGAGGCCAACACGTCGGTCCTGCAACCCGCGGTGGGGCTGGCCAAGCCCATCCGGGGGCAGGTCGCGGCCGCGGACCACCTGCGCGCCGTTCTCGCCGGGAGCCCGCTGCTCGTCCCGGCCGCCGAGCGGTCCGTCCAGGACCCGCTGTCGTTCCGGGTCGTGCCGCAGGTGCACGGGGCGCTGCGCGAGTACGTGACGGCGGCGCGGGACGCGGTGGCGACGGAGCTCAACGCCGCCACCGACAATCCCCTCGTCTCGGTGGCCGACCAGGTGCTGGTCAGCAACGGCAACTTCCATCCGGTCGT
This sequence comes from uncultured Actinomycetota bacterium, assembly GCA_963728945.1. Lineage (GTDB taxonomy): Bacteria > Actinomycetota > Actinomycetes > Mycobacteriales > CADCTP01 > CADCTP01. Next base: position 1,939,015 of record CAVSMA010000002.1, read on the forward strand.
CATGACGATCGCGCACGACGCGCTGCGGATCGTGCTGGCCCAGGTGGGGCAGCTGAGCGAGCGGCGGATGGGCCACCTGTGGGACGCCTTCTTCCGGCATCCGGCGAGCAGCCTGCCCACGGTGGGATACGGCCTGCAGCTGCGCTACCCGGCGGCCGCCCTGTTCCCCGAGCTGAAGCAGCTGGCGGCGCCGGCGAGCCTCGACACGCCGCCGCTCGACCTCGACGTCGAGGACCACGGCACCAGCGCGCCGCTCAGCGTGCGGAAGACCGACGCGGCGCTCAGCCTGCTCGAGGACCTGCTGGCGATCGAGCTGCTGCTGGCCCGGGACGTGCTGGCGACGGCGCCCCTCCCGCCCGCGCTCGGCACCGGCACGGCCGCGGTCCTGCGGACGGTCGAGGAGGCCGTCGCCGCCGCCGACCCGTACCCGGACGCCGTCCACCGTGCGCTGCGCGAGCGCTTCCCGGACCGCCCGGTAACCAGGGATCGCTAGTGTCGAGGTGCGTCGGTCGGGGGTCGCCCGGGTGGGCGGGCGGTGGGAGCTGGGAGCTGACATGGGCGACGGTGGCACGGTGGCCGTGGCGGTGGTGGGAAACCGCATCGAGGCGGAGCTGATCGCCGGGCTGCTGCGCAGTCACGGGGTCCGCGCCGCGGTGACGGCGGACGACGCCGGCGGCCAGGAACCGCAGTTGCAACTGGGCGGCGTCCGGGTGCTGGTGGCCCGCGCCGACGAGGCCGTCGCCCGCGAGCTCCTCGCCCCCGACGACACCGACGACACCGACGACACCGACGACACCGACGCGGCCAGCGACCGTTAGCTACTTCGACCTTGGCTAGCCGGGTGCGGGCGGCAGCGCCAGATACTGGTGCACCTGGTGGATGCACATCGAACCCTCGCCCACGGCCGAGGCGACCCGCTTCACCGAGCCGTGCCGGACGTCGCCGACGGCGAACACGCCAGGCATGGTCGTCTCCAGCGGAAGGGGTGCCCGCTCCAGCGGCCAGCTCCCGCCGGCGTCCGGTCCGGTGAGCAGGTAACCCCACCGGTCGCGGCCGAGCCGGTCCGGCAGCCACTCGGTGAACGGTTCGGCGCCGATCAGGACGAACAGCCCGGCCGCCGGCATCGACTCGACGTCGCCGGAGCGCCGATCCCGCACCCGCAGGTATTCCAGCCGGCCGTCGCCACCGCCGCCCACCACCTCGACGCCGTACCGGACGTCCACAGTGGACGCGGCGTCGATCTGCTGGATCAGGTAGTCGGACATGCTCTCGGCCAGCGACCGCGAGCGGACCAGCACCGAGACCTGCCGCGCGTACCTCGACAGGTGCAGCGCGGCCTGTCCGGCCGAGTTCCCGCCACCGACGACGACCGCATGCCCACCGGTCATCGCCTGCGCCTGCACGGTCGCGGCACCGTAGAACACACCGGCGCCGACCAGGCCCTCCAGCTCGGGAACGCCGAGGCGACGGTACGAGGCGCCGCTGGCGATGATCACGGCCCGGCCGGTGACCTCGCTGCCGTCCTCCAGCCCGAGGACGTAGCTGCCGCCGCCCCCGGCCATCGAGGTGGCCGGGTTGCCGTAGACGAACTGCGTCCCGAACGTCCACGCCTGCTGGTACGCCCGCCAGGCGAGCTCGACCCCGCTGACGCCCCACGGGAAGCCCGGATAGTTGCGGATCAGTGAGCTGGTCCCGGCCTGGCCGCCGAACGCCTCCCGCTCGAGCACCGCGGTCCGCAGGCCCTCGGAGGTCCCGTAGACCGCCGCGGCCAGCCCGGCCGGCCCGGCACCCACGATCAGCAGGTCGTAGGTCCGTTCCGGTGGCCGCACGTCGACACCGAGCGCCTGCCCGACCTCGGCATTGGTGGGATCGACGAGCACCGCCCCGCTGTAGAGCGCCACCACCGGACCCTGCTCGGCCCGCAGCCCCAGCCGGTCCAGCGCTGCGAGCCCGGCTGCGGAGTCGTCGCGGTGGAAGCCGAACGGGACGCTGTTACGGGTGAGCAGGTCGCGGATCTCGTGCGAGCGGGCCTGGTTCTCGCCGCCGATCACCGTCACCGCCTCGTACCGACCGCCCCGGTGCCGCCACCACTCCCCCAGCGACGCGGTCACCGCCAGGTGGAACTCCTCGTCCGGTGACCAGGACGGCTTCGGGAGGTAGAACTCGATCTGTCCGAGCGCCGTGGCGGCGATGATCGGCGCGCCAGTCGACCGGTCTCCCCACGAGATCAGCAGCCCGCGCCGGGCGGTGGGATGCAGCTCACGCACCCGCGCCAGCAGGTCTGTGCCGCTCGTCGCCGGCATCCACTGGTCGGCCAGGACCAGGGCCACATCCCCGTTCTCGGCCCTCAGCTCGGTCAGGATCGCCAGCGCGGCCGGCGCCGACCCGCACGCGAGGATCCGGTAATGGGCGCCGTAACGCGACTCCAGCTCCTGGCTCAGCGCCCGCAGGCTGTCCGCCTCGTCGTCGACGACGAGCAGCACCGGCATCGTCACCCGCCCGACCGTACGCGGCGCGACCGGCGGCCGGGCCGGATTCAGTCGTCGGCGCGCACGTCCGGGCCGACCACGCGCACCGGTATGGTGGTCGGCCGGCACGCGGCGGCGCTGACCGCGGCCCGACGTCCGTGGCGCTGACGCTCGCTGCCGAGTGAACTCGTGTGGTAGCAAGGGGGATGGTCGGTACCCGGGCCGCCCACGACCCGCTGCGCGAGGAGCGGGTGGAACGAGTCCGGCTCGGGATCTGCGAGACCATCGTCCCGTTCGACCTCCGCGTCGGCGCGGACGAGGACTGCCGGACCGAGATCCACTCCCTCGACCTTGGCATGATCAGGATCGTCTGCGCCTCGGGCGGGCCGCTCGAGGGAGAGGTGCTCCGTACGCCCCGGCTGATCCGCGACTCGGATCCCGACCTGTGCAAGATCGACGTGCAGGTGCGCGGGCGGGGTGTGCTCGAGCAGGACGACCGGCAGGCCGAGCTGGCGCCGGGGGCGTTCAGCTTCGTCGACCTGTCCCGGCCCTGCCAGCTGGCCGGCGGGCTCACCGGCGTGGCCGCCGTGATGTTCCCGCGTTCGCTGCTGCCGCTGCGCTACCGGGAGACCAAGCAGCTCGCCGGCGTCCGGTTCGACCCGCGGGAGCCCAACAGCGCGCTGGTCGGCCTGCTGGTCGGCAAGGTCGCGGGCAACCTGGACGAGCACGTCACCCCGGCCAACACCCGGATCGGTGGGGCCATCTTCGACCTGATCCTCGCCGCGCTGTCGGTCCGGCTCGACCGGGTCGACGCGATCCCGCCGGACACGCGGCTGCGGGCACTGGGGTGGCAGGTCAAGAGCTTCATCGAGGACCAGCTGGGCGACCCGCGGCTGACGCCGGGGCAGATCGCCGCCGCGCATCACATCTCGCTGCGCTACCTGTACCGGGTCTTCGAGGCGGAGCAGACCTCGGTCGGCTCGTGGATCCGCGGTCGCCGGCTCGACCACTGCCGCCGCGACCTCACCGATCCGACGCTGGCCGGACGTCCGGTCAGCGCGATCGGTGCCCGGTGGGGGTTCGTCGACGCCACGCACTTCACCCGCTCATTCAAGGCGGCGTACGGCGTGACGCCCGGCGACTACCGGCGCCTCTGCGTCGGATCGGACCGATCGCCCAGCTGACCCCGGCGGGCACGGGTGGCCGAGGGTCGTGCACGGCCGGCCGAGACACCGCCGCGTGCGAGCCGCCACCCTGGGCCGGAGCCGGCCGCTCGGTGGGCATCGGTGAAGGGGGTTCGGCATGAGCACCTACCTGTTCGACCCGACCTGGCAGAAGGAACGCGACCGGCTCGCTGCCCTGGAGGCGCTGTTCGACGGCTCGTCCCGGCGACTGCTGGCCGCCCTCGACCTCAGGGCGGGGATGCGGTGCCTCGAGCTTGGCTGCGGCGCCGGTGGAATCGCGGTGTGGCTGGCCGACCAGGTCGGCCGCACCGGCCACGTGCTGGCGACCGACCTCGACACGCGGTTCGTCGACGGGCAGGGGCGCGCCAACCTCGACGTGCTCACCCACGACGTCGTCACCGACCCGCTCGCCGAGGGCAGTTTCGATCTCATCCATGCCCGCGCCGTGCTGGAGCACATCCCGGCCCGGGACGACGTCCTGCGCGCGCTGGTCTCCGGGCTGAAGCCCGGCGGCCGGGTGCTGCTGGAGGACGTCGACTTCGGCCCGCCGACGGCACCCGCGCTCGCGCGCTACTTCTCGCCCCCGGCCGTCGCGGCACCCGCCGAGCGGATCTACCTGGCCGTGGCGACGCTGTTCACCGCCGCCGGTGCGGACGCGTCGTACGGTCGCCGGTTGCCGGCCGCGCTGGCCGCCGCCGGCCTGCGAGAGGTGGGCGCCGAGGTGCACGCGCCGGTGGTCACCGGCGGCACCGAGACCTGGACCCGCGGCACGATCGAGCAGCTCGCCGACCGCCTCGTCGGCACCGGTCTGACCAGCCCCGCGGACATCGAGCTGTTCCTCGCCACGACCGCGCAGCCGGGGACGTTCTACCTGCCCCCGCTGATGGTCAGCGCGTGGGGCCGGCGCGGCTGATCCCGGCGGTCCGGCTAGCGGAGGGTAGCCACCAGGGTCGGGCTGCCCGGCTGGACCAGCTCGACCCGGCGGATCGCGCTGACCGCCAGGTCGATCGTCCGCCCGTACGCGCCGGAGCCGGCGGTCACCCGGCAGACGCCGGCGCTGACCGTGCGGTCGTCGGTGGTGACCAGGCGGATGGCGTACACCTCCGAGGCCGGTGCCGCGGTCAGCTCGACGAACAGCCAGGACGGCGAGCCCTGGTAGGCGAAGACGTGGCCGGCCTTCTGCCCGGACGATTCGGCGAGGCCGGCGGCGGTCAGGCACGCCGACCACTCGCCGGCCGGCGCCAAGGCGCAGGTCACCGTCCTCGTCTCCGGCATCGGTCCCGGCGGCGCGACCCCGGGCAGCAGCCCGACCAGCGAGCTGCACACCTGGACCGGCTGGGCGCTGGTGGGCGTCGCCGCGCTCGGCCTCGTCCTCGGCGCCCGCGCGGTGCGGACCTTCGCGGTCGAGACGGTGCGGTTCCGCCGGGCGGACCTGACCTGGTTCGCCCGGTGGCCGCGGGCGCTGTGGACGGGCCGGTTCGCCCGGCACGACGGTCACTTCGACCCGGGTCAGCGCATCGCCAACGTCGTGATCGTGGCCGGCCTGGCCGCGCTGATCGGCAGCGGCGTCGGGATGGCCCTGCTGCACGGCGGTCCCGCGTTCGTCGTGCTGGCGCGGGTGCACCGGTGGTCGACGTACGTGCTCACACCGGTGCTGCTCGGGCACATCCTGATCACCTTCCTGCCGCCGGGCTACCGCGGCGCCTGGCGGTCGATGCACCTTGGTGGCCGGGTCAACCCCGCCGTCGCCGGTCGGCTGTGGCCGGGTTGGCTGGAGCGCGCCGGCGGCCCGGACCGCAGGCCCACCGGGCGACGGGGGCGCTGACGCCGCCCCCGTGGAGCATTCCGCCAGCCACGACTTCGGATCGTCCACATCGGACGGAGCCGGCGTGGAGCGGGATCAATCGTGGTCAGGTGGTCCTGGGCGCCGACATGGTAGGGCCTCGGCCAGCCAGGAACGGACGTCGACGTCCTCAGGGCCGGACAGGCGCAATCCGTGCAGAACGTTGCGGCCCCAGTGTTCCTCCACCCGGACGAACCGAGGATGGTCCCGTGGCCTGGTGAGCGCGACACGGCCGTCCAGACGGTGCCGGCGGGCGACGAACGCCGCGAAGGTCATCCGAACCTGCACCGCGATGCGACTCGACTGCGGCAACACCGTCACGGCCGAACCGGCGGACCTCCCCGGAGACGGCGTCGAACACCTGCCCTACCTGCGGTTCCGTGCCGACGACGGGCTCGTCGAGGTCCCGTGGTGGCCGGCATGCGTGGGTCTGGTCACGGTTGGCGAGGGAACGAGTACACAGTGGACACACCCACGGCGTCCCGGTCGCGGACACCAGGCTGACCGGCCATCCGGTCGTATCAAGCAGAGCCGGAAGACCCCTGTCCCCGGACGCCCACGGGCGGCATCGTTGTCCTGTGCAACGGCAAGGTCGTGCCATTGCGATCGCGTCGGCGGTATGCGCCGCGGCGATGGGACTCGCGTGGGCGGTCACCGAGGTGGAGCGGAACAGGCTCGCGGCCGTCGCCCAGCGGCACCACGACGCAGTGGTGGTGCAGGAACGGATGGTGCAGGACCTGGTCGCGGCGAAGTGGGCGATCGAGGCCGGTCACCCCGAGCGCGGGCTCGAGATCGTCACGACCGCGCTGACCGAGGCGCAGGACGTGGTCACCCAGCTCCGGCGGGACGAGCACACCGGTCCCGCCGGCCGCCGCCACTGACCCGACCGCAAGGACCCGCCTCGCCGGGCCGGCCCGCCGGCCGTTCCGGACCGTCCACGGTGGACGGTCCGGGACGGCGCCGACGGACGGCCCGGCCGGAGCCAGCGCGGCCGGCCGGGTGGTCCGGTCAGTCCTCGACGCGGAAGCCGATCTTCAGGACGACCTGCACGTGGGCCACGGCTCCGTTCTCGACGTGACCGCGGATCTGGCCCACCTCGAACCAGTCGATGTTGCGCACGGTCTCCGACGCCTTCTGGATCGCCCGGCTGATCGCGTCGTCCACGCCGGTCTCGCTGCTCCCGACGATCTCGCTGAGCCGGTACACGTGGTTGCTCATCGGCGTCCTCCCGATCGGTCAGCCGTTCTGCTTCGGCGGGTCCACGGTCAGCGCGGCCATCCTCCTCCACTCGGGCGGTTCGTGGGGCCGGTCCGGGCGGGACGCGCCGAAGGCCGAGGGCCGGCGCGGGTCAGCCGCCGCTGCCGTACGGCCGGGTGATGATCTCCAGCAGGTGACCGCTCGGGTCCTCCCAGTAGACGCCGCGGCCGCCGTCGTTGGTGTTGATCTCGCCCGCCCGGCGCCGACCGGGATCAGCCCAGTAGGGCAGGCCGCGCGCCTGGATCCGGCCGAGGATCCGGTCGAAGTCGGCTTCGTCGACGAGGAACGCGTAGTGCCGCGGGTGGACCGGTCCGTCGTCGTCGGCGAAGTCGAGCGAGACGTCGTTGTCGACCTGCACCACCAGGAACCGCCCGAACGGGGTCGGCTCGGCCAGGCCGAGGATCTCGGCGAGGAAGTTCGCCGACTCACGCCGGTCGCGGACGGAGACGATCGTGTGGTTCAACTGGACGGCCATCGTCACCCCCTGCCGTGTGACCCGCCACTCCGTCGTCAGAATCCGGTGAACCTCGTAGCCCGACCTGCCCGTGTGAAGCATTGTGCGCCGACGGCCGGGCGGTGTGGGTGCGGTCCGGACGGGGGCGTATCACCGCTGGATACACTCGTTCATGACTCCACCACCATCGTGGGAGTAGACGCAATGACCGACGTCGAAACATCCGCCCGCAGTTACCGGGCAGTACGGACCGTGCTCATCGTCATCGTGGTTGCGGGGCTCGCCATCGACGCGTACGTGCACTTCGACCTCGCCAAGGCCTATTCCCCGGTGAAGACCAGCACGCTCAGCCAGGGCGATCTGTTCCGGGCCGAGGCCGTGGTGTCGATCCTGGCGGCGCTGCTGCTGCTCTTCCACCCGAGGCGCTGGACGGCGGCGGTCGCCGCGGTCGTCGCCGGGGCCGGGCTGGCGGCCGTGCTCGTGTACGCGTACATCGACGTCCCGCGGATCGGTCCGATCCCGGCGATGTACGACGCGGTCTGGTACACGGAGAAGACCATCTCCGCGATCGGCGAGGGTGCCGCCTTCGTCGCCGCGCTGATCCTGGTCTTCATCCCGTGGGGACGGACGGCGCGGACCACCGTCGGCGCCCACGGACGCGCGGTCACCTCCTGACACAGCCGGTCAGCAGGTCCTGCCGGTGTTCAGGCAGGCGACGACCTGGGTCATCAGCCGCTCGGGCATGACGTTCTCGAAGTCGAAGTGGTCGGTGACCGGCTTGCGCTGCTGGTCCGGGAAGCTGTCCACGGCGTACGCGTGGCCGGCGGGGACCCGGTAGCTCAGCGTGATCCGCAGCCGCGGGATCGGCGCCGTTCCGCTCGGGCAGGCGCCGGTGGCCTGATCCGGGAACGTGACGTGCGAGCGGTGGGTCTCGCTGTCGAGGTCGGTGCCGTTCCAGCAGCTCGGGAACTCGCCGACGCGCTGGACGAACTGCCCGGCGGGGCACAGCGGGTAGTGCGTCGCGGTGGCCACGCCCGGGGTTCCGGAGCAGGTCCAGTGCGCGCGGGCGGCGCCGGGTCCCTTGGTGGCGGCCTTGGCGTCGCCGGTCACGATCCGCAGGAACCGCGGCATCGGCCGGACCGGCGCGAGCGGGTTGCCGAGGTAGCGAACGGCGACCGCGTCCGGGGTGAGGATGTGCCCCATGTTGCCCTCCTTACCGCCGCCGGGGTGCCCGGCGTCCGGACCGGAGTGCCGGATGTCCCGCAGCACCGGCCAGAAATAGGTGGACTTGTCGCCGCCGGCGCAGGTCGTGCCGGCCGCGGCCAGTGACTCGTCGGTCGACCTGCCGTCGGTCGAGGTGTTGCCGACGTAGTCGTGGACGTGGTGGGCACCGTTGCCGAGGGCGGGCGCGGTGATGAAGTTGTCGGAGTTGCGGTGGCCGTTCTCGTTGCGGCCGCAGTCCGCGGCGAACGACCCGGTCGAGGCGGCCGGCCCCGGTCGTGGCGCCGGCGGCACGGCCTCGCCCATCTCGATCGGCAGGAAGTCGGTGGGGACCGGGCCGGCGTGCACCACCGCCTTCCCCGGTCCTGGACCGCTCACCGCGGTCATCACCAGGGCGAACGCGACCAGGACGACGACCCCGGCGAGGGCGTCGACGATCGCCCGCCGGCGCTCGGACGGGCTCGCCGCCGGGGTCGGGGTCGGAGTCGGAGTCGGGGTCGGGGTCGGGTCGGTGGGGCGGGCAGGCAGGACGCTGGTCCGGCCGGGGGTGTCGGCGTCCAGGTACGTCGGCATGGGGTGTCCTCCGGTGGTGGAACTGCGGTACCGGGGACGCTAGGGACGCGCGTCCGCGGCCGAATCCGTAGCGGTCCCCCATACCGGCGCCCCGACTACCCAAGCTCCGTTGCGAGCGGTGAGCGCGCCCGCATCACCGGGACCGGCGCAGCCGTCGCCACCGCCCACCCCACCGTCCGGGCCGGCTGACCGGACCGGCTGACCGGACCGGCTGACCGGACCGCGCTGACCGGACCGCGCTGACCGGACCGCGCTGACCGGACCGCGCTGACCGGGCCGCGCCGACCGGGCCGGCTGAGCTGTTGGTGGTTCGTTGACCGGCCCGATGCCGGCCGCTGACCTGGCCGTTCCTAGCGTGGAGGGGTGTCGGCGGGAGGCGGCGATGGCACGAGTATGACACCGCGCGGAGTTCACTCGATCGCAAACCTGCCGCCGGGGTTGGTCCGCTCGGTGCGGCACAGCGGCTGGCTGGAGGACTGGCGGCTGGCCGCCGGGCTGGCCGCGCTGGGACTGGCCGTGGCGGTCGGGTGGGCCCTGGTCGCGGTCCAGGACCGGCGGGCCGGCCGGCGGCACCGCCACCCGGTCGTGCGCCGCACCGGGCTCGCGGGACTGGTCACGCTGCTCGTGCTCGCCGGCGTCGGGGCCGGCGTCAACGCCTACGCCGGCTACGCGCCGGATCTCACCACGCTGCTGCGCACCACGCCGGACCTCCTCCGCGGCGGGTCGACGGCCAGGCCCGGCCAGAGCGCGGCGCTCCCCGGCACCGGCCGCTACCCGGCGGAGCTGGTGGCGCTGGTCCGCTCCGACCCGGCCGACCGGATACCGCCCGGCGCGAACTGGGTCTACCTGCCGCCGGGCTACACGGACCCGGTCAACGCCCACCGCCGGTATCCCGTCGTCTACCTCGTGCACGGTTGGCCCGGCACGCCGTGGGACTGGTTCGGCGCCGGCGAGGCCGGCCGGACCGCCGTCACGATGCAGCGGGAGCACCTGATCCAGCCGATGATCCTGGTCTCGGTCAACGCGGGTGCCGGCACGCCCAAGGACACCGAGTGCCTCGACTCCACCACCGGCGGCCCGCGGATCCAGACCTTCCTCAGCTCCACCCTGGTGGCGGACGTCGACCACGCCTACCGCACGATCCGCGGGCGGGCCGGTCGGGCTGTCGGCGGCGTGTCGTCGGGTGGCTACTGCGCTCTCAACCTCGGCCTGCGCCACCAGCGGGTGTTCGGCACGATCCTGGCGATGATGCCGTACGGCGACCCGGGCCGGAACGCGGTGGCGTTCATGCTCGGCGGCAACGCCGCGCTGGCGCGGGCGAACAGCCCGTCCGACTACGTCCGCACGATGCGGCTGCGCGAGCACCAGTCGGTCTTCCTGGCCACCGGGCGGCACGACTCCGACACGTACCGGACCGTGCAGCTGATGGCGACGGTGTTGGACGGGCGTGGCGACTACGTCGGGGTACGGATCAACCCCGGGCTCGGGCACAACTGGCGGGAGGCCAGGGACGAGCTGCCGTACGCGCTCGCGTTCGCCTCCGCCCGGTTCGGCCCGACGCCGGCCGCCCCGCCGAGCGCCCACCAACGGGCGTTCTGACCGAAAGCCTTCTGAGGCGTGCCGACGATGCGTCATGATGCGCGCCGTCGACACTCACGCCTGGAGGCACGTCATGGAAGACGGCGGATCGATGGAGCGCGCACCGGGTCACCTGCCGGGGCGCCGTGCGGTGATCGCGGCGGCGCTGGCGGCGGCCGGGGTGGCGGTCCTGCCCGCGACACCGGCCTCGGCGGCACCGGCACCGGCCGCGAAGGGACGGCGCCGGATCCCGGCCGGGTACGGCCAGGTCGACCCGCGGACCGCCGAGCGGGTGCCGCTGACGCTCTCGCTGCGCGACGGCGTGCCGCTGTTCCCCGGCGACCCGCAGTTCACCTGGGAGGTGTTCGCGGACACCCGCACGCCCGCGCACGACGACGGCGGCTTCCTGCTCGAGCACATCACCAGCCTGGGTACGCACACGGCCAGCCACATCTCGGCACCGGTGCACTTCATCCTCGGCGGGAAGCGGCTCAACCAGCTCGACGAGGACTTCACGCTCATGCCACTCGCCGTCATCGACGTGCGGGCCCGGATCAGGGCGCACGGGCCGGACTTCTTCATCACCCGGGCCGACCTGCAGCGGTACGAGCGGCAGCACGGCCGGATCCCGGCCCGCGGGTGCGTGCTCATGCTCACCGGCTACGCCCCGCTGTTCTTCCGCGGCAGCGGCGAGACCTCCCCGTACGTCACGACGCCGGCGCCGGGGTTCAGCGGCGACGCGGTCGACTGGCTGTTCCGGGAGCGGTCGATCCTCGCCACCGGCTCGGACACGCTCGGCCCGGACGCGACGATGGACCTCGTGCTGCAGGCGACCACCCGCACGCTGCTGCACGGCGGCATCACGCTGGAGAACGTCGGGACCCAGCTGCCCCGGATGCGCCCGCACGGCGACTGGATCGCGGTGAACGGCAACAGGCCGGCGTTCAGCGGGTTCCAGATGGGCTTCACCGGCTTCACCGTTCCCCACCACTGACCCGGCGGAGCGGCACGGTCAGCGGGCCGGGGAACCGCCGTGGACCGGGAGCGGGTCCGCTGACGCGCGGGCGCCACACGGTCAGCGGAGCGGGGAACCGCCGTCGACGGGAAGCGGGTCCGCTGCCGCGCGGGCGCCACACGGTCAGCGGAGCGGGGAACCGCCGTCGACGGGAAGCGGGTCCGGCTCGGCGGCGTGCGCGCCGCCGTTCGCGGACCGGACCCTGGCGGCGGTGAGGGGGCCGGGCACGTGCGGCGCGGTGAGCCGGAGCCGGGTGACCGGCTCCGGCCGACCGAAGAAGTAGCCCTGCCCGAGGTCGCAGCCGAGCCGGGTCAGGTCGGCCGCCTGCTCGGCGGTCTCGATGCCCTCCCCGACCACGAGCATGCCGAGCGTCCGGGAGATCGAGACGACCGACCGGCGCAGCGCCGTGCCGCGGTCCGGGTCGCCGGCCGGCACCGCGAGCGTCCGGTCCAGCTTGACCACGTCGATGGGCAGGACGTGCAGGCTAGCTAGCGTTCCGTAGCCGGTGCCGAAGTCGTCGAGCGCCAGCCGGATCCCCCGGCCGCGCAGCGCCTGCAGGATCGGCATGGCCGCGTCGACGTCGGGCACCATGCTGGTCTCGGTGATCTCGAGGACGAGCGAGGCCGCGGGCAGGCCGTGCCGGCTCAGCGCCGACTCGACCGCGGCGACCAGCCCCGGGTCGGCCAGCCGGGTCGCGGAGATGTTCACGTGCACCGCGAGCGGGATCCCGCTGTTCGCCCGCAGCGCGGCCATGTCCCGGCAGGCGCGGTCGAGCACGTGGTCGTCGAGGGCGTCGATGAGCCCGGTGCGCTCGGCCGCCGTCACGAACGCCTCCGGCGGCACCGGCCCGCGCTCCCGGTCGGTCCACCGGGCCAGCGCCTCGACCGCGACCGTGCTGCGGTCGCTGAGCCGGACGATCGGCTGGTATGCCACCTCCACGTCGCCCCGGCGCAGTGCCTCGGCCAGCCGGGTCGGCAGGCCGGGGTCGTCCACCAGCGAGATCAGGCCCGGCTCGTAGCAGACCACCGCACCGCCGCCGCGCCGCTTGGCCGTGTACATCGCCGCGTCGGCCCGCCGCAGCAGCGACTCGGCCGAGACCGCCGAGTCGGGCCCATCCGGCACCACCAGCCCGATGCTCGCCCGCACGTACCGCGCCTGGGTCTCCAGGGGGAACGGCCGGGCCAGCGCTTCGACGACCCTGGCGGCGGCGACGGTCGGGTCGACGTCGCTCTCCACCAGCACGGCGAACTCGTCCCCGCCGAGCCGGGCGACCGTGTCCGCCGCCGGGACGCAACCGCGCAGCCGCTGCCCCACCTGCCGCAGCAGCGCGTCACCGGCCGCATGCCCGAGCGTGTCGTTGACGATCTTGAAGTCGTCGAGGTCGACGAACAGCAGGCCGATCGGGTGCCGGTCGTCCCGGTGCAGGTCGGCGGCGTGGGCGAGCCGGTCACCGAACAGCGTCCGGTTGGGCAGGCCGGTGAGCGGGTCGTGGAAGGCCTGGTAGGACAGCGCCTCCTGGCCGCGCTGGACCCGTTCGAGCAGGATCGTATTTTCCCGCAGGGTGAGGAACTGGCGGGTGACCACGAGCGTGACCACGAGCAGGCCGAGGTAGATCTCCAGCCGGTCGAACATCTGGTCCATCGAGGTCTGCACGACGAGCACGACGCCGACGGCGGCCAGCGGCAGGTACGGGACGATCAGGTGCCAGCGGGTGCCGGGCCGGCGGTCTGCGCCGGCGCCGTCCGGCGCCGCCGGGGCGATCGGGGCGAGCGCGGCCAGCGCGACGAGGAACGGGCCGGCGACGAAGCCGACGTCCCCGATCGGCGGCAGGTCGGCCGCGCCGGAGCTGACCAGGTAGGCGAAGACGCTGTCGGAGACCGAGATCGCGACCAGCCCGAGGACGAGCAGCAGCAGCTGCGGGCGCCGCTCCACCCGGCGCAGGGTCAGCGCGAGCAGCGCGATCGCGACCAGGACGAGGTCGGAGATCGGGTACGCCACCGCGACCGCCAGTGCCAGCCGGGTCGGCGCACCGGCCATGACCACCGCCGACAGCACGGTCGACCAGGTCAGCACGCTCATCGAGCCGACGATCACGAGCGCGTCGAGCACCAGCACCGAGCGGGACCGGCCGGAGGCCTGCCACGAGTCCCCGCGCCGGCGGCCGGCCGCGGCGATCACCAGCAGCGACGGCAGCGCGAACACCGGCAGCATCAGGTAGCCGACGTCGGCCAGCGAGGGCGACGGGATCGGGTCGAGGCTGATCACCTGCGACCAGGTCCACAGCGCCTGTCCGCCGGTCCAGCCGGCGAAGCCGGCGGCCATCAGCAGCCGCCAGCGGCGCTCGGTGCCGGTCGTGCGCAGACCGGTCACGGCGCAGGCGACGGTGGCCGCGGCGCCGCCGAGCAGCTGCCCGAGGTCGTTGACGGTGCTGGCGGCCCGGTCGCTGAGCACTCCGGAACCGGCCACCGCCACGACCCCGACGACGAGCACGGCGGCGGCCACGGAGGCAGACCGGAAGCGGCTCACCGGGCCTCCTCGACGCCGACCGTCCTCGGAGTACTACCCCGCGAGGGGCGGCAGTCATGCTACTGGAACACCGGTGCTGCCGGGGGCGTCCCGCTCTGGCGCCTCGGAGCGGGACGAACGTGCTCAGCCCTGCGACTCAGCCGCAGCAGCAGCCGCTGCCGCAGTCACAGCCATGCTCCTCGCAGCACGGGCAACAGGCCATCGGTCGGTCACCTCCTCTCGAGGGGTGTGCGACGCCGCCGGTCAGGACACGACCGGCGGGCACCAGGTGCCCGGTTCCGGATCCGGGCAGGCCGGGCCGGGCATCTGCGCGAGCATGCCGGCCAGGTCCTCGCGCAGCCGGGACAGGCGGCGCATCTCGCTGTCGATCTCGTCCAGGTGCCGGCGCAGCAGCAGCTCGGCCGGCTCGCACGGGCAGACCCCGGTGTCCCGGACGGCCAGCAGGTCGCGGATCTCGGCCAGCCGCAGACCGAGCCGCTGGGCCCCGCGGATGAACTGGAGCCGGTCCACCATCGTCGGCGGGTACCGGCGGTGCGCGCCGCTGGTGCGCGGCGGCTCGGGCAGCAGCCCGACCCGCTCGTAGTAGCGGATCGTGTCGATCGGCACGTCGACCGCGCGCGCGATCTGCGCTGTCGACAGCCCCTGCTCGAACTCGACGCTCGTCACGCCCACGACGGTAGAACCTGGACCGCGGTCCAGGGTCAAGTGCTCGGCGGTGGTCAGGCCAGCGGCACGGACCAGGACAGCCAGGTGCCGGCCGGCTCGCGCGGGCCGACGGTGCAGGTGCCGCCGCGGTGCTCCGCCCGGCGGCGCAGGTTGTCCAGGCCGCTGCGGCGGTCGGTCTGGCCGAGCCCGACGCCGTCGTCGCGGACGTCGACGGTCAGCCGGTCGGCCGTCGCGGCCACGTCGACCTCCGCGGCCGCGGCGTGCGCGTGCCGGGCGACGTTGCTCAGCGACTCGCGGACCACCGCGAGCACGTCCTCGCCCACGTCGTCGGCGACCGCGTCGATCACGCCGGAGAAGCGGACCGCCGGCTCGAAGCCGAGCACCGGGGTCAGGTCCGTCGCCACGTCGAGCAGCCGCGCCCGCAGCCCGGGCGCCCGCGTCTGGGGAAGCTGCTGCAGCTGGAAGATGCTGGTCCGGATCTGCCGGATCGTGGCGTCGAGGTCGTCGACGGTGGCCAGGATCCGCTCGGTCGCCTCGCCGCCTCCGAGGCTGCCGGCGGTGCGCTGCAGCGACAGCCCGGCCGCGAACAGCCGCTGGATCACGTGGTCGTGCAGGTCGGCCGCGATCCGCTCGCGCTCGTCGAGCATGACCGCCCGCTGCTGCTCGGCCCTGGCCTCGGCCAGCTCGATCGCCAGCGCGGCCTGGTTGGCGAAGCCGGCCGCCATCTCGACCTCCTCCGGCCCGAACGCCGAGCGGTCCTGCCGCCGCGCCGCCCAGAGCACGCCGTGCATCCCCCGCGATCCGTGCAGCGGTACGGCCAGCACGGGACCGAGGTCGAGGTCGGCCCTGGGCCCGAGGCCGGCCTCCTGGATCGACTGGCGCAGCGGGGTTCCGGTCGAGAAGACCTGTCCGGACAGGGTGCCGGCGATCGGCACCCTGGTCCCGGCGAGCCCGTCCGCGCCGGTCCCGACCGCGACCTCGATGACCAGCTCCTCCGGGCCCCCGGGCAGCACGACCGTGACGAGGTCGGCCCCGGCGATTCGGAGGCTGGTCCGCGCGATGAGCTCCAGCGACTCGCCGGCGTCCGGCTCGGTCGACAGCACGCCGCGCGTGATCGCCGCGACGGCCTGCAGCCACTCGCCGCGGGAGGTGGCCGACTCGTACAGCCGGGCGTTCTCGATCGCCACCGCCGCCGTGGCCGCGAGCGCCAGGGTCAGCTCCTCGTCCTCGGCGCTGAACTCCCCCTTGGTGCTCTCGCTCAGGTAGAGGTTGCCGAAGACCTCGTCCCGGATCCGGATCGGCACCCCGAGGAAGCTGTTCATCGGCGGGTGCCCGGGCGGGAAGCCGGCCGACCGCGGGTCGCTCCCGATCCGCCGCAGCCGGATCGGCCGCGGGTCCTGGATCAGCGCGCCCAGCAGCCCCTTGCCCTCGGGCAGGTGGCCGATCCGGGCCACCGTGTCCGCCGGCATGCCGGTGTGCACGAACTCGGCCAGCCCTCCGGTCGGCGAGATGACTCCGAGCGCCGCGTACCGGGCGCCGACCAGCTCCCGGGCCGCGTCCACGATCCGGCGCAGCACGGCCGGCAGGTCGAGGTCCCTGGTCACCATCTGGGACGCGCGCAGCAGGCCGCGCAGCCGGCCCTGGGCGGCCATCACCTCGTGCGCGCGCTCGACCAGCTGGGTGAGCAGCTGGTCGAGCTCCAGCCGGGGCAGGTCCGGGAACGTCAGCGCGGGCTCCCGGCCGGCGCCGTCCGGCTCGCCCTCGTCGATGATCACTTCCCCCGATCCCGTCCTCGTCCCGATCCGAGGACCTGTCTACCCCGGTTCGCCGCGGTACGTCGAGGGCACGCCGGCCAGCACCGCCCGGGTCCGCAGCTCGGCGGCGATGCGGTCGGCCCAGGCCCGGACGGCCGCCCAGTCCCGGTAGTCTCCGTCGTCGGCGCGGACCAGCCGGACGGCCAGCCGCTCCCGCGCGCCGAGCAGCTCCCGGTGCAGCGCACCGGGGAACACCACGTGCTCGCGGGCGCCGATCTCGGCGGCCAGCTCGGCGGCGTCGGACGGCTCGGTCGCCGGCAGCGACGGGTCGCCGACCGGCCCGCTGGAGAACAGCCAGACCGGTCGCTGCCGCAACTCCTCCGCGTGCGCCGTCACCTGCCACCGGGCCTCGCTCAGCCACCGTCCGAAGTAGACAGCGCTGCCGACGATGACCGCGTCGTAGTCGGCCAGGTCGCCGACCCTGGTCGGCGGGACGACGTCGACGCCGACACCGGGCAGCGCACCCCGCAGAGCCTTGCCGAGCTCGGTCGCGATCTCGGCGGTCGAGCCGTGCCGGCTCGCCGCGGTCACCAGCAGCCGCATGACGGCCACCTCCCTCGGGTCGTGGATCGAGTGCGCCACTCAGTCCTGGTAGCTGAGCACCTCGGTCAGCGGGCGGCGGCCGGTCGGGGGCGGGGCCGCGCCCGGCCGCGGGTACCCGACGCGCAGCACCATCTGCGGGTGGTCCGGCCAGTTCATCAACGTCCGGAACCGCTCCCGGACCGCGGGCAGGTCGACCGCCTGGGTCATCGCCGAGCTGGCCAGCCCGAGCCGCTCGGCCTCGACCGAGATCCGGGCGTACGCCTCACCCGCCCGCAGCCGCGCCGACCGGTCGTCGGCCGCGCTGAACACGATCAGGTAGACCGGCCGCTCGTCGACCACCTCGGTCAGCTCCTGGCCCCCGGTGATGCCGGCCTCGAAGTCGCGCAGGGTCACGTCGGCGTGCCGGGGCTCCCCCGCCGGCACGTGCGGGACCGCCGCGGCCGGCACCCCGTCGGGTGCGGAGTCGGCCCGGGTCCAGTGCGCCAGCTCGGCCCGGTAGGCCGGGTCGGACAGCTCCACCCCGTCGGCCCAGGAGAACACCACCGCAAGGTCGAGCTTCTCGTCGTCGCGTTCCACCGCGTAGGCGTACACGCCGGAGTCCGCGGCCACCGCGAGCAGGAACCGGACGGCGTCCTCGGCCACCGGCTCGGGCAGGAACGGGCCTCGCTCGGTGTGCCGGCGCTCGGCCGCCTCCGCCCGCGCCACCACCGAGCCGTCCACCGCCTCGCGGGCCACCGGCCGGATCCGGGCCAGCAGGTCCGGCTCGCCGGCGTCCGGCAGCCGGTCGACCTCGGTCCGCCAACCGGAGGCGGCGAACCCCAGCCGGGCCAGCTCCAGCGCCGCCCCGCAGGACAGCAGCACCGACCGGCCGTCCGGGTCGAGCGCCGGCAGCTGCCTGGACCGGTCCGCGTACAGCTCCAGCGCACCGGAGCGGTACACCCACCGCCACGGCTGCGTGTTGTGGATCGAGGGCGCCCGCACGCCGAACGACACGGCCCGCTCGACCTCCGGCCGGGTCGGTGCTTGGGTGGCATCGGTCATGACCCGACGCTATGCCGAACCCCGGCCGGCGGGCGAGGACGAAGGTCCCGAATCGCCGACATCCGGCGGCTCACGGTTCGAGGTCGCCGGTGCGGCGCAGCTCGGTGGCGAGGATCGCCGCCTGGGTGCGCCGCTGCATCCCGAGCTTGGCCAGCAGGTGGGAGACGTAGTTCTTCACCGTCTTCTCGGCCAGGAACATCCGCTCGCCGATCTCCCGGTTCGTCAGCCCCTCCCCGATCAGCGCCAGCACGGTGCGCTCCTGCTCCGACAGCTCGGACACCGGGCCCTTCCGCTCCGCGGCGGTGCGCATCCGCTCCAGCACCGCGGCCGTGGTCCGCGGGTCCAACAGGGACTGTCCACTCGCGACCGTACGGACCGCGCCGACCAGGTCGGTGCCGCGGATCTGCTTGAGCACGTACCCGGACGCGCCGGCCATGATCGCGTCGAACAAGGCGTCGTCGTCCGCGAACGAGGTCAGCATCAGGCACCGCAGGTCCGGCAGCTGCGAGCGCAGCTCCCGGCACACCGTCACCCCGTCGCCGTCCGGCAGCCGCACGTCCAGCACCGCGACGTCGGGCCGGACCGCCGGCACCCGGGCCAGCGCCTCGGCCGCCGTCGCCGCCTCCCCCACCACGGTCAGGTCCGGCTCCGCCTCCAGCAGGTCGGCCACCCCGCGACGGACCACCTCGTGGTCGTCAAGCAGGAAGACCCGTACGGTCCCGGTCGGCTCAGCCACGGACGCCACGCTGCTCGCTCATGGGTACAGGCTAGATGCGCCGGTCCCGCCCGTGGAGGGTCGCAGGTCGCCGCGGAGAGGGACCTTCGGCCCTGGTGCCGGCCGGCCCGCGCGGCCGGCACCGCCCGGCCGCGGCGGCGTTTGTCCTGACGGCGGCCGCGCGCGGGTTACCTCGGCGCCGCGGCGGACCGTGGCCGGCCGGCCCGGCGACGGAGGGCGTCGAGCTGTCCGCCGCGCAGTGCGGTGACCCAGGCGACCAGGAAGAGGTTGCCGGCGAGCAGCACGACGCCGCCGAGGCCGGCACCCCTGACGTCGGTGAGCAGCGTGTCGCGCTGCTCGGGCGACCAGGCGCCGTCGTCGTACGCCGAGTTCGTCGCGCCGGACGCACCGATGAGGTGGGTGTGCAGCGACGACGACTTGGCCAGTAGCTGGGACTGCAGGTGGTAGTCGTACGCGGTGCTGATGATCAGCACGACGATGCCGACCGCGGCCGACACCGCCGCGACGAGCAGCACGATCGTGGCCGTACGGCGGCCGCGGCGGTCCGCCCGGGCGAGCGCCAGGGTCACGGCGAGCGCGAAGACCGGCACCAGGATCGCCGCGAGGCGAAGCCAGCTCGTGAACGGGCTCTGCGCGCGCTCGATCGCGCCGATCGCACCCTGCACGGCTACGATGACGAACGCGTTCGCCAGCGCCAGCGTGACGGCGACTCCGGCCACGAAGCCCCACGGCAACCGAACCCGGCCGCGCAAGGCCGCGAAACGAACGGTCGGTGGGCTCGCCGGAACGCTGGTCGACACGGTCACCTCGGCACGGTCCGCTGTGGACAGTGGCGTGTGGACCTCCGGGCCGGCTTCTCGGTGCCTGTCCCCGGGAGGTTGGAACGGAGGCAGGCACCGAGCTCCGGGAAGGGTGGGAGACTCCTCCCCGGACGTGCGACCGCGGCGATCCACTCGTCACTGCTTCATGCAATCACTGCACTATGCAGACAATCGTCGCGCGCTCCAGGAGTGTGGCCTACCCCCAAAATGGTGCGAGCGCCCACCCCCCGGATTGGGGGTCGGACGGCTAGGGTCGGCGCATGCCGGTGGACGTCACCAGCTGGACGGACATCGCCCGGCCCCGGGCCGAGGTGGCCGCCTTCGCCGCGGACCCGGGCAATGCGCCGCGCTGGTACGAGAACATCGAGTCGGTCCGCTGGGAGACCGAGCCGCCGGTCGCCGTCGGGTCCCGGATGGCGTTCGTGGCCAGCTTCCTCGGCCGGCGGCTGGCCTACACCTACCAGGTGCGCGACCTCGTCCCCGGCGAACGCCTGGTGATGAGCACGGCCGAAGGCCCGGTCCCGATGGAGACCACGTACACGTGGGCCGACACGGACGGCGGGACCCGAATGACCCTGCGCAACCGCGGCGAGCCGGCCGGCCTGACGAAGCTGGCGGCGCCCGCGGTCGCGGCGGCCATGCGGCGCGCCAACCGCAAGGACCTCGCCCAGCTCAAGCGCATCCTGGAGAATGACAACTGACCGGTCAGGAGGGCGGCGCGCGGGTGGCCTGACCCAGACTGAAGCTGCCGGTGGTCATCGCTGACCCGGTAGCGCGCTCCGCCGGCGGTCGCGCCGGCGAACAGGCACGGCAGCTGCCGCCGGCGGTCGCGTCATGTCCGGGCGCCGTCGCGCTGTCATCAGTACGGACGGTCGCAGACCCAGGAGGTGACGCATGTCGACCGGCGAGAAGGCGAGCCCGACCTTCCCGTCGGCCATCGGGCGGGCGTACGACCTGCTGGTGGCCGGGGTGAGCGCGGGCAGCATCGCCGGCACCTGGAACGCGGCCGGCCTGCCTGCCGGCCCGGACGGCGGTCCGGCGCCGACCGGCCGGCGCGGGTCCTGGACGGCGGACCGGGTGCGGGCCGTGCTCGGGGACCCCCGGTATGCCGGTGAGCTGGTGGACGAGCCGACCTGGCGCGCGGCGACGGCACTGCTGTCGAAGCCGCCCCGGCACGGACCCGCGGGCTCGGACCGCGCGCTGCTGACCGTGATCGCGTCCTGCGGGCCGTGCGGGGCGCCGATGCGGTCCGTGGTCGTCTCCGCCGGCCAGGTCGCATACCAATGCGGCGACGACGACCGCACCCACCTGGCCCGCACCTCGGCGCCGATCGACGCTCAGGTCAGGCTCGAGGTGCTGGCCCGGCTCGACCGCCCGGGCGCGCCCGACCTGCTCGCCTCCCGGCGCACCCCGGACCTGCCGGCCCTGGGCGCCCATTCGGCCGGCCTGCGGACCCGCCTGCGGCACGACCGGTCGTCCGGCGACACCGGGCTGGCCGCGCAGCTGGCCGAGGTCGAGGACCAGATGGTCGACCACGCGGCCTGGGACGTGCCGGCCTCGCTCACCGGGGCCGACCCGATCGACCACGCCTGGGACCGGCTCGCGGTCTCCCGCCAGCGCGGGGTCCTGCTCGCGCTGACCGAGCGGATCGAGCTGCACCCGATCCCGCCGGGACGGCGAGCCGGCGACCCGGACGTCCTCCGGCAGAGCGTGCTGATCACCTGGCGGGACGACCCGACGGCGTAATGGGGTCGCCTCCGGGCGCTCTCCTCTGCGTGCGGGTCGGTCCGGACGCCCCCCCGACAGTCCGGCTCGGACCGACCCCCTCACCGCTCGCGGGTTCCGTCGCCGAGGGACGGCGGAACCCGCGAGCGGTCCCCTGACCTGACCCCGCACAGCCGGCTGGTGGATGCTGGCGGCGCGGACGCGGACGGCGGCCGTGGGGGGCGGGCAATGCGGGTGCGGGTCAACGAGACCGAGCTGTGGTTCGACGTCGACGGGCCCGGACGCGGGCCGGACGGGCCCCGGATGCGGCGGCGGCCCACCGTCCAGGCCGGGCACGGCGGTCCCGGCGGCGACGACCACTCCTCCCTGCCGGCGCACTTCCCGTGGCCGGCGGAGAACGGCGCCCGCCGGTGAGAGCCAGGCTCCCGGTGGCGCTCGCCGTGCTCGGCGCGGTGCTGCTCTCGCTCGGCCTGCTGGCCGGCTCGGTGAACCGCGAGGTCCTCGACGGCGCGCGGTTCGCCCGGCACGTCGACTCGGTGCGCAAGGACCCGCTGGTCGCCGAGCGGGGCGGGCAGGCGATCACCGCGCAGTTGCTGGCCGCCGACCCCAACCTGGTCGCGGTCCGGCCGCTGCTGGAGTCCGCGGCGACCTCGCTGGTGGGCAGCGCGACGTTCGGGCCGGTGGTCCGGCTCGCGGCGCGGCAGGCGCACCAGGCGATGACCAACGACAACCCGACGCAGATCGTGCTGCGGCTGGCCGACCTCGGCGTGGTGCTGGCCGGGGTGCTGCGGGTGGTGGCACCGGACGAGGCCGAGAAGATCCCGCCCGACCTCAACCTCACCCTGGCCGAGCTCGGCGCGCGGACGCCGGCGGCGCAGACGCTCTGGCTGATCCGGACCGTCGGCCTGCTGTCCTGGCTGTTCCCGCTGCTGGCGCTGGTCGCGTTCGGGGCGGCGGTCGGCGTCGGCACCGACCGGCGGCGGGCGACGGTGGCCGTCGGCCGCGGCATCCTCGCCGCCGGCATCGTCGTCGGCGTGGTGGCGATCGGGGTCCGGATCGCCGCCGCCGCCATCGACACCGGCGACCTCGGCGGCGCGGTCACGGTCGGGGCGCTGCGCACGTTCGGCGGCACGCTGTGGTGGGTCGCCGCCGTGCCGGCCGCCGCCGGCCTGCTGCTCGCCGGCGCCGCCGCCGGCCGGCTGCCCCGGCTCGACCTGGCGACCGCCCGGCGGGCGTGGGCGTGGCTGACCCCGCCGGCGCCGCGGCCCTGGGTGCACGTGGCGCGGGGCGCGGCGGTGCTGTTGATCGGCCTCGGCCTGCTGATCCGGCCGCTGCTGGTGGCCGGGATCGCCGCCGTCGCCGGCGGGACCCTGCTCACGGTCGGCGGGGTCGGCGAGCTGACCGCAGCGCTCGGCGGCGTCGCCGAGTGGCGGGCCGCCGGCCGGGTCCGCCGGGCCCTGGGGCCGCGGTGGCGACCGGCGGTGGCGACCGGCATGGTCGGGCTGCTCGGACTGCTCGCGGTGCTCGGGATCGGCGCGGTCCCCACGGACCGGGCGGTGCCGGTGGCCGCCGCGGACGCCGGCACCGCCTGCAACGGGCATGCCGAGCTCTGCGGCCGCCGGTACGACGACGTCGCGTTCCCGGCCACGCACAACGCGATGTCCGCGGCGGACGCGACCGGCTGGTTCATCCCGGAGCAGCCGACCGGGCTGCTCGGCCAGCTCGACGCCGGGATCCGGGTGCTGCTGATCGACACCTGGTATGGCCAGCGCACCGACCGCCCCGGCCTGGTCGCGACCGCACCGGACAGCAGGCCGGCGGCGCTCGCGGCGGCCGAGCGCGACTTCGGCCCGGAGGCCGTCCAGAGCGCGCTGCGGATCCGGGACGCGGTGACGCTGCGGCGGACCGGGCCGCCCACGCCGTACCTGTGCCACGGGCTGTGCGAGATCGGCGCCACCGAGCTCCAGCCGGAGTTGGCCGCCGTCCGGGCCTGGCTGGACGCGCATCCGCGCGAGGTGGTCACGTTCATCGTCGAGGACGAGGTCACGCCGGCCGACACGGCGGCGGTGTTCGACCGGGCCGGGCTGACTCCGCTGGTGCACACCCAGCCGCCGGGCCAGCCCTGGCCGACGCTCGGGCAGATGATCGACTCGGGCCGGCGGGTGGTGGTGATGATGGAGCGACACGGCGGCGGCTCGGCCTACCCGTGGCTGTTGCCGGCGTTCCGCTACGTCCAGGACACGCCGTTCACCAACCCCACCGTGGCCGACCTGCGCTGCGACCGGGAGCGCGGCACCGGCGACAGCCCGCTGCTACTGGTGAACTACTGGCTGGCCAACTTCAGCTCGCTGGTCAGCGACGCCCGGACGATCAACGCGCTCGGCGTCCTGGGGCCCTTCCTGGCCCGGTGCGAGAAGGAGCGCGGGATGCTGCCGAACTTCGTCGCCGTCAACTTCTTCAACGAAGGCGACCTGTTCCGCGCGGTCGACCAGCTCAACGGTTTCCGGTAGCCGCCGACCGCTTGCTGTCCCGGCGGGCCTGCCGGCGGGCGCCGGTCGCCAGCGTCGACGCGTCCTGCTTCCGCCGGACCGGCGCGTCCCGCGGCACCGCCCGCGGCCGGCTCGCCCGCGGCGCATCGGACCCGGGGTCGGGACCGCGCTCCGGCCCCGCCGACCGGGCGGCCCTGGCCGCGGCGACCCGCTCGGCCCGCAGCGCGGTCGCGCTCGCCCTGGCCGCGGCGGCCAGCGACCGACTCACCCGGGCCAGCGCATCCTCGAACACCTCCGCCTTCGCGGCGTTGCGGGCGTTGCGCTCCTTGGCCACGCCCCGACCGCCCTTGACCCCGACCGTGGCGGCGCCGGTCCGGCGGTAGACGTTCACGTACTTCGTCCGCGCCCGGCGGATCCGGTCGTGCAGATCGGCCAGCGCGTCCTCGTCCAGGCCGGCGAGCCGGTCCCGCTCGGTCTCCCGGACGAGCGCCAACTCGGCCTCGGTCAGCGCGTTCGTGATCGACAGGTTCACCGGGACCTCCAGTAGACCGGTACGAAAAGCTTCCCATGGTCGCGGATCCGGTACGCGCCGGACCCGTCGCCGGGGCCGCGGGTCAGTTGGTCCCGGCCGGGGCGGTGCCGAGCGTGATGGTCGCCTCGGCGCTCGCCCCGTCCCGGCGGTAGGTCACCGCCACCCTGTCTCCCGGGCTTCGGGTCACCGAGATCACCTCGAGCTGCTCGGGGTCACCGGCCCGCTGCCCGTCCAGGGCGGTGATGACGTCGCCGGCCCGGAGGCCGGCCGCCGCGGCGGGACCGCCGGGCGTCACGGTGCTGACGAACAGCCCCTCCCCCTCGCCCGACCGGGCCGCGATCGGCGCCACCTGGATTCCGACGTACGCGTGCCGGACCGTGCCGGTCTTGATCAGCTGGTCGGCGATGCGCAACGCCGAGTCGACCGGGATCGCGAACCCGATGCCGATGCTCCCGCCGCCGCCCTCGGGCACGGTCGCGCCGGCGGTCGGCACGCCGATCAGGCGCGCGTCGCAGTCGACCAGCGCGCCACCGCTGTTGCCGGGGTTGATCGCGGCGTCGGTCTGCACCGCGGAGGCGAGCAACGCGGTGCCGACCACCTCGGACGGCACCCGCACGGTCCGGCCCAGCGCGCTGATCACGCCGGTGGTGACCGTGCTGGACAGCCCGAGCGGCGCGCCGAGCGCGACCACCGGCTGCCCGACGACGAGGTCGGCCGACGAGCCCGTCCGGATCACGGTCAGCGGGCGGTCGGAGTCGACCTTGAGCACGGCCAGGTCGGTCGCCGGGTCCCGGCCCTGGATCCGGGCCGGCAGCGCCGTCCCGTCGTCGAGGACGATCCCGACCCGGCCAGCGGTTCCGGCCGGGGCGATCACGTGGTCGTTGGTGAGGACGTAGCCGTCGCCGCGGATGATCTCACCGGACCCGGTCCCCGCCCCGGTCGAGCCCTGGGCCTGGACCGTGACGACCGAGGGCAGCGCCCGGGTGGCGACGTCGCGGGCCGGGCAGACGTCCTCGGCGCCGCTCGGGTGCGCGATCGTGGCGATCAACGCGCCCAGCAGGCCGGCCGCGACCACCGCGAGCACCCCCGCGGCCCACCACCCCGCTCGGGACCGGTGCCGCGGGGGTACGGCCGCCGGGGCGGCGTCATCCGGCTCGCTGTGCACATCCCACCTCCGGGCACCCGCCGGTGCGGCGGTCCGGACCCGCTCGGGCGCCGCCCCCAGACAACCTAGTCGGGGCGCTGCGGTCCACCACCCGCAGTGGACGAGAATCGAGCAGGCGGGCGGGTCGCAGCCGGCCGGCGAGGAGCTGCCCGGCCGCGGGTCAGGTCACGCGGTAGCGGGTGATCAGCACCCCGGTGGTGGTCGGCACGCACTCGGTCAGCTGCAGCGCCGCGCGGCCGCCGCCGTCGAACAGCCGCCGCCCCTGACCGAGCAGCCGCGGCACGACGAGCAGCAGGTACTCGTCGACCAGGCCGGCGGCGGCCAGCGTGCGGACCAGCTCGCCGCTGCCGAACACGGTGAGGTCGGTGTCCCGCTTGAGCTCGGCGACCGCGGCGGCCACGTCACCGCGCAGCAGCGCCGAGTTCTGCCAGGGCAGCGGCTCGGTCAGCGTCGTCGAGGCGACGTACTTGGTGGCCGCGTCGAGCGCGGCGGTGAACGGGTTGCCGTCGGTCTGCTTCGGCCAGAACCCGAAGAAGTCCTCGTACGTACGCCGGCCGAGCAGCAGCGCGCCGCTCGCGGAATCCATGCTCCGGCCGAGGAACCGGCCCAGCACCTCGTCGTTGTACTGCTGGAACCAGCCGCCCTGCTCGAACCCGTCCCGGGTGTCCTCGTCCGGCCGGCCCGGCGCCTGCATCACGCCGTCCAGGCTGAGGTTCTCCATGACCAGGATGCGTCCCACGCTCGCCCTCCTCGGTTGCCGAACCCGACCGTCCGGTCCCTGCGAACCTGGCACACGGCCGGGACCGGCGGGTGACCGGGTCGGCCGCGACGACTGACCGCCGCGACGAGCCGGCCGCCGGCGACCTGACGACCGGGGCAGGCGGGCCGGCCGGGGTCAGTCGTCGCTGCGGGTGCGGCCGGCGAGGTAGCCGTCGAGGCGCGGGTCGGTGGACCTGAGCCGGCCGACCTCCTCGCCGCCGTCGCACTGGCACAGCGCGATCGTCACCGCGTTCCCGTCGCGGGCGACGACCCGCCAGACGGCGCCGGCCGCCTCCCACCGGGACAGCACGGCGATCGGGTCCTCGCTCACGACGCACCCTCCTCCAGCACGACGCAGCACCGGCCCGGCTCGGGGTCGAGGATGACGTGCGGGCAGTGCGGGCCCATCGTGCCAGCGATGCCGGCCACCAGCGCCTCGTTCATGTGGCAGACGAGCTGGGTCTGCGCCTTCGCCAGCGAGTGGAACGGGCAGTTGGACAGCACCACCCGCTCCCCGTCCGGGCGCGGCTCGTAGCCGTGCCCGGCCAGCACCCGCACCGCCAGCCGGAGCGCCGACGCCGCGGACTCCGGGGTGGCCACCCCGTCCAGCGCGCTGCGCCCGAGCGCCCGCCCGTGCGCGGCGGCCCGCCGGTGCAGCACGTCGAGCACCGGGTCCCCCGAGGTCACCGACTCGGCGACCGCGTCGGCCAGCAGTCGCCCGGCCAGCTCGTATTCACGCTCCGGCAGGGAGACCGCGATCTCCCGGTCGGCCCGCCGGTAGAGCTTCGACGTACGCCCCGCGCCCGGCCCGCTGCGCCCGCTCAGCCGGGCGAACTCGCTCTCCAGCAGCCCGTCGGCCTCCAGCCGGTCGAGGTGGAACTTCGCCTGGTGCCGCGCCACGCCGACCGCGGCGGCCGCCTCGTCCCGCCCGACCGGCTCGGGTCGCGAGCACACGTAGAGATACAGCCGCCTGCGCACCGGGTCGGCAAGTGCCCCGATGCCGGCCGCGTCCCGTTCCGCCCACTGCACCCGACCCACCTCCTCTAAGAGAAAGGCGCCTTGACGGTAGAACTAGTTCCTCTCTAACGTACAGGGTATCTTCTCTTAGATCCGGGAGCCAGCCATGAGCACCGATCACACCAGCGAGCTGAGGGACCCGACCTTCCAGGCGTTCGCGCTGCTTCGAACCGTCTTCACGGTCGCGCCGATCCTCTTCGGGCTCGACAAGTTCTTCGACATCCTCACCGATTGGAACCAATACCTCGCGCCCTGGATCGACGACATCGTGCCGGGCAGCGCCACCACCGCGATGGAGATCGTCGGGGTGATCGAGGTCGCGGCCGGCGTCCTGGTCGCGCTCGCGCCGCGCATCGGCGCGTACGTGGTGGCGCTCTGGCTGCTCGGCATCATCGTCAACCTGCTCAGCCTCCCGGGCTACTACGACGTGGCCCTGCGCGACTTCGGCCTGTTCGTCGCCGCGCTCGCGCTCGGGCGGCTGGCCCAAGCCAGGGCCGTCACCACCCGGGAGAGCCGCAGCCGGGTGGGTGCCCGGTGACGGCGGTCCACCAGGAGGTCGTCGACCCGGACAGCGGGATCGACGCGGCCACCGTCGCCGCCAAGCAGTTCCTCGAGGCGCTCGGCGTGTCCACCGACGGGCCGGGACTGCGGGAGAGCCCGGCCCGGATGGCCCGCGCGTACGCCGAGATGCTCACCCCGCGCAGCTTCGAGCTGACGACCTTCCCCAACGACGAGAAGTACGACGAGCTCGTCGTGGTCAAGGACATCCCGGTGCAGTCGCTGTGCGAGCACCACCTGCTGCCGTTCACCGGCGTCGCCCACATCGGCTACCTGCCGGCCGAACGGATCCTGGGGCTGTCGAAGTTCGCCCGGGTGGTCGAGCTGTTCGCGCGCCGGCCCCAGGTGCAGGAGCGGCTCACCCAGCAGGTGGCCAGCTGGCTCGACGACCAGCTCGGCCCCAAGGGTGTCGGTGTGGTGATCGAGGCCGAGCACAGCTGCATGTCGCTGCGCGGTGTGCGCGCCGCCGGCGCCGTGACCAGGACCTCGGCGCTGACCGGCACGCTGCGTTCCAACCCGGCCACCCGCGCCGAGTTCCTCGCCGCGCTGCCCGGCGGACCCGGATGACCGTTCCCGAGCCGGCCGCCACCGCCACCGCGCGCAGCCCGGCCGGCTCCGCCGTCCACCTCACCCGGGTGACCAGGCTGTTCGACGGGCTGGCCGCGATCACCCAGGTGAGCCTGCAGGTCGGCACCGGCGAGTCGGTCTGGCTGCGGGGGTCGAACGGCTCGGGCAAGTCGACGCTGCTGCGGGTGATCGCGACCGCGATCTCGCCGACGTACGGCGGCGGCACCGTGCTCGGGCACGACCTGACCCGCGGCCGGGTCAGGATCCGGGCCACGACCGAGCTGGTCGGGCACAACACCCGGCTCTACGACGAGCTGACCGCCACGGAGAACCTGCACTTCGTCTGCGACCTGCTCGGCCTCGACCCGGCCGGCGTGCCGGCCGCGCTGGAGCGGGTCGGCCTGGCGGAGGTGGCCACGGTCAGGGCCGGCAACTTCTCCCAGGGCATGCGGCAACGGCTGGTGCTGGCCCGCTGCCTGGTCCGGCGCCCGCGGCTGCTGCTGCTCGACGAGCCGTACGCGGGGCTCGACCCGGACGCCCGGGTGGTGGTCGACGACCTGCTCGCCGAGTCCGGACGGGCCGGCCGGACCGTGCTGATCGCCAGCCACGAGGCGCCGCCGGAGCAACTGGTGCACCGGACGGTGGTCATGGACGGCGGCCGGCTCAGTGGGGAGGACCCGTGATCGTCCGGGTGGCGCGCACGGTCGCGGCGAAAGACCTGCGGATCGAGGTGCGCAGCCGGGCGGCGGTCAGCGCGGTGCTGCCGTTCGCCGCGACGGTGCTGCTCGCGCTCGGCTTCGCCCTCGGCCCGGACCGGCTGCTGCTGCAGCAGACCGCACCGGGGCTGCTCTGGCTGGCCGCGCTGTTCGCCTCGGTCGAGCTGTGCCACCGCTCCTACCTGGCCGAGTCGGCCAACGGTGCGCTGGAGGGCCTGCTGCTCGGGCCGGCCGACAAGGGCGCCATCTACCTGGGCAAGGCGGCCGCGGCGTTCCTGCAGCTCCTGGCGCTGTTCGCGATCACCACCGGGATCGTGGTCGTGCTGTTCGGGCTGCCGCTCGGCCCGGCGCCGCTGCTGCTCGCGGTCACCGCGGCGCTCGGCACGGCCGGGCTCGGCGCCATGGGCGGGCTGCTCGGCCTGCTCGCCGTGCAGGGCCGCACCAGACAGGCGGCGCTGCCCGTGATCGTGCTGCCGCTGGTGACCCCGGTGGTGATCGCGGCGACCAGGGCGACGGTCTCGCTGACCCAGGGCCAGCTGGCCGGCGTCGGCGGCTGGCTGGGCCTGCTCGCGGCCTTCGACCTGGCCTTCCTCGCCGCCGGCTATCTGGTCTTCGGACATCTGCTCGAAGACTGATCCAGAGCCATTGACATTGCCGCAGGGAGCGGACACGCTCTCTAACGACCAGTTTGATTAGCGTTAGAGCGATCGAGGTGACAGGGCATGGGCCGCAAGAAAAGGGTCGGCGTCGCGGTCGCGGTAGCCGCGGCCGGAGCATTGGCGGCATCGTTGCTGGTAGCAGCGACGTCCGGGCTCCCGTCCGCGGTCGCCGCCCGGTCGACGTTCAGCGGCGACCACTCGGGCGGCGACTCGGGCTCGCCGATCGACACCCTGGTGGCGCAGGGCAAGCAGAGCTTCCGCTTCGACACGTTCGGCGACCAGGCGTTCTGGGGTGACACGCTGCACCTCAACCAGGCCATCGCCGGCGCGGCGAACGGCGGCGTCGGCCCCGGGGTGAGCCCGAAGACCGCGCTGTCGGTCGGCCTCAAGGTCGACGTGGACACGCTGCCGGGCTCGGTGCAGTCAGCCATCGCCAACGGCCAGGTCAACCTCGACGACCCGGCCGTGACGCTGACCCTGCTGAAGCTCAACTCGGTGCTCGGCGTCAAGGGCTTCTTCGACCGGAACGGCCGGCTCAACTCGGTCGGCATCGAGTGCGCCCTGTGTCACTCCACAGTGGACAACTCGTTCGCGCCGGGGATCGGCCACCGGCTCGACGGCTGGGCCAACCGCGACCTCAACGTCGGCGCGATCATCGGCCTGTCGCCGAACCTGGAGCCGGTCGCCTCGCTGCTGCACACCGACGTGGCGACGGTGCACAAGGTGCTCGACACCTGGGGCCCGGGCAAGTTCGACGCCGAGCTGTTCCTCGACGGCAAGGCGTTCCAGCCCAACGGCACCTCTGCCGCCACGCTGATCCCGCCGGCGTTCGGTCTGGCCGGGGTCAACCTGCACACCTGGACCGGCTGGGGCTCGATCCCGTACTGGAACGCGTTCGTCGCGATCCTGGAGATGCACGGGAAGGGCACGTTCTTCGACGCGCGGCTCGACAACGCGGCCCAGTTCCCGATCGCGGCCGAGAACGGCTTCGGGCACATCCAGTCGAAGGTCGACCTGGTCAGCCCGAAGTTGCCGGCGCTGCAGGCATACCAGCTCTCGTTGAAGGCGCCGAAGCCACCGAAGGGATCGTTCGACCAGGCGGCGGCCGTCCGCGGCAAGGCGTTGTTCAACGGAGCGGCCGAGTGCTCGACCTGCCACGTGCCGCCGACGTTCACCGAACCGGGCAACAACCTGCACCCGGGCAGCGCGATCGGCATCGACAACTTCGAGGCTGACCGCTCGCCGACCCACATGTACCGGACCAGCCCGCTGGCCGGTCTGTGGAGTCACCAGAAGGGCGGCTTCTACCACGACGGTCGGTTCCCGGACCTGCTCTCGGTGGTCAAGCACTACGACAGCACGTTCCACCTCGGGCTGTCGGCGCGGCAGCAGAACGATCTCGTGCAATACCTGCTGTCCCTGTAGTCCAGCACGTCAGTTGACAGGAGCCATCCATGCGGCGCTTCTATCGCCTGCTCAGCGCGCTCGGCACCGTCCGTGCGCAACGGATCCTCGGCTGGGCGACGTGGCTCGGTCTGCTCGTCACGGCGGTGGTGGCCCTCGCGGTCGTCCCGGCGGACGCTGACCAGGGCGACGTGCAGCGGTTGATGTACGTGCACGTGCCCGCCGCATGGGTGGCCTTCCTGTCCTTCGGCGTGGTCTTCCTCGCCAGCGTGGGCTACCTGAAGACGGGGCGGATCCACTGGGACCGCATCGCGGTGTCCTCGGCCGAGATCGGCGTCGTGTTCTGCGCGCTGACCATCGTGCTCGGGTCCCTGTGGGGCCGCCCGGTCTGGGGCACCTGGTGGACCTGGGACCCGCGGCTGACCACGACCGCGCTGTTGCTGCTCATCTACGCCGGCTACCTCTCACTGCGGAAGGTCGCCGACAGCCCGGCCCGCCGGGCCCGCTGGTCCGCGGTGGTCGGCGTGGTCGGCTTCATCGACGTGCCGATCGTGCACATGTCGGTGGTCTGGTGGCGGTCGCTGCACCAGCAGGCGACCGTGCTGCGGCCGGGCACGCCGACGATCGCCGGCAGCATGCTCGCGACCCTGCTGCTGGCCTTCCTCGTCTTCTCGATGGCGTACGGCTACCTGATGGCGGTCCGACTGCGCGTCGGCCGGCTGGAGGAGCGCGGTGCGGTGCCGGTCTCCGCCCCGAGAGCGCGCCGCCCGCAGCCGGCCGTCGCTCCGGCTGGGGGTGTCACCAATGCATGACCTCGCATACGTCGCGGCGGGGTACGTGGCGACCGGAGTGGCGGTCGGCGGCTACCGGTGGCGGCTCGCCGTCCGGCTGCGGCGGGCCCGCCGATACGTCGCCACTGTGAGCAGACCAGTGACCGGGCGCGGGCGGGGCTGAGGCGTGAGCCAGGACGTCGTCCCCGCCGACGAGGTCGCCGAGCCGGGCCGGTGGTGGCACGGCGCGCGGATGAAGCTGCTGATCGGGCTCGTCATCGTGATCGGCGCGCTGACCTGGGTGACCGTGCGCGGGCTTTCCGGCAGCTTCGTCTACTACCTCACCCCGAGCGACCTCGTCAGCCAGCACAAGGCCCAGGTCGGCGAGCGGGTCCGGCTCGGCGGCTACGTGGTGCCGGGCAGCGTCGGGCACGCGACCGACACGCTGACGTTCACCGTCACCGACGGCACCGACTCGATCAAGGTCTCCGACAGCGGGTCGGTCCCCGAGCTGTTCAAGCCCGGGCAGGGCGTGGTGCTGGAGGGCACGGTCGGCAGCGACGGCCGGTTCCACTCCGACACGCTGCTCATCAAGCACAGCGGCGACTACCGACCACCCGCGCCGGGCGAGAAGCCGCCGAACGGCGCCGAGCTCGAGTCCGGAGGCTGACCCGATGGCCTTCCTCGGCACGTACGGGCTGATGCTCGGGCTGGTGCTGTCCGTCGGCGGTGCCGTCATCGCCGCCGTCGGCGCCCGCACCGACCGGCCGGCCCTGGTGCAGACCGCCCGCCGGATCGCGTTCGCGGTGCTGGCCACGATGGTCGTGGTCGACGGGGCGATGCTGGCCGCGCTGCTCGGCAACGACTTCACGCTGCGGTACGTCGCGGACAACTCGTCCCGCGAGACCCCGGTGTTCTTCAAGGTGCTCTCGCTGTGGGCGGCCGACGACGGCTCGCTGCTGTTCTGGAACCTCATCCTGGCCGGCTACGTCGCCGCGGTCGCGATCCGGTTCCGCCGCTACCGGCCGCCCACCTTCCCGTACGCGCTGAGCGTGCTGTTCGGCGTGCAGGCCTTCTACCTGCTGCTGGTCAACGGGCCGGCGCGGCCGTTCGGCACGCTGGCGCAGGCCGCCGCCGACGGGCGCGGGCCGGCGCCGCTGCTGCAGAACCACCCGCTGATGGCGGTGCACCCGCCGTTCCTCTACCTCGGCTTCATCGGCTTCACCGTGCCGTTCGCGTTCGGCGTGGCCGCGCTGCTGGCCGGCACCGGCAGCGACGCCTGGGTCTCGATCATCCGGCGCTGGACGCTGCTGGTCTGGTGCTTCCTCACGGTCGGGCTGGTGCTCGGCGCGCTGTGGTCCTACTCGGTGCTGGGCTGGGGCGGCTACTGGGCCTGGGACCCGGTGGAAAACGTCGCCCTGCTGCCGTGGCTGGTCGCGACCGCCTTCCTGCACTCGATCATGCTGCAGGAACGCCGCGGGATGGCCAGGCTGTGGAACATCGCGCTGGTGATCGGGGCGTTCGCGCTCACCACGTTCGGGACGTTCCTCACCCGGGGCAGCGTGCTGTCCTCGGTGCACGCGTTCGCGCAGTCCGCGGTCGGCCCGGCCTACCTGACCTTCCTCGGGCTGGTGCTGCTCGGCGGGTTCGGGCTGGTGGCCTGGCGGCTGCCGATGCTGCGGACGCCGGCCCGGCTGGAGTCGACGGTGTCCCGCGAGGCGGCCATCGTCGGCAACAACATGCTGCTGCTGGCCGCGACCGCGATCATCCTGCTGGGCACGGTGCTCCCGCTCGTCGTCGAGGCGCTCACCGGCGACCAGATCACCGTCGGCGGACCCTACTTCCAGAGCGCGCTGGCGCCGGTCTTCCTGCTCGTGCTGCTGCTCGCCGGCACCGCGCCGCTGCTGCCCTGGCGGGCGGTCAACCGGGAGCGGGCGATCCGCCGGCTGCGGCTGCCGGTGCTGGCCGCCGCGCTCGTGATCGTCGGCGCCGCGCTGGCCGGCCTGCGGGACCTGTACGCGGTCGCCGGGTTCGGCGCGGCCACGCTCGTGCTGGTCGGCAACGGCCAGGAGATCGCCAGCGGCCTCGCGGTCGGGCGCCGGCACAGCGGCGTGCTGCGCACCCTCGCCCGCGGCCGCCGCCGGTACGCCGGGCTGACCGTCCACATCGGACTCGCCCTGCTCGCGATCGGGATCACCGCGTCGAGCAACCTGGCCGACGAGACCCAGGTCACCCTGCGCACCGGGGAGAGCACCGTGTTCGCCGACCACACCCTGCGTTACGCCGGGTTGGAGACCGACCAGCAGGCCCAGCGGGTCGTGCTCACCGCCAAGGTCGAGGTCAGCGGCAGCGGTCCGCTGACCCCGCGGATGAACCTCTACCCGGCGGCGAGCGAGCCGATCGGCTCGCCGTCGATCCACCGCGGGGTGCTGCGCGACCTCTACGCCTCGGTCATCTCGCTGCAGGACGACGGCAACTCGGCGACCTTCCGGTTCTACCGCAACCCCGGGATCACCTGGCTGTGGATCGGCGGAGCGGTGATGGCCCTCGGCGGCGCCGCGGCCGCCTGGCCGGCGCGCCGGCGCCGGGCCGAGGAGGCGACGGTCGCGGCCGAGCGGCGCCGCCAGTTCTCCGGCGCGGGAGTGGTCTGAGTGCGCCGCCGCCTGCTGCTGCTCGGGACCGTCGTCGTCGCCGTGCTGGCCGTCGTCGCGGTGCTCGCCACCGGCCTCGGCCGGGACCCCTCGGCCACCGCGTCCCCGCTGGTCGGCCGGGCCGCGCCGGACTTCACCCTCGGCGGGATCAACGGGCCGGCGGTGACCCTGTCCAAGCTGCGCGGCCAGGTCGTGGTGATGAACTTCTGGGCGTCCTGGTGCACCGAGTGCCACGAGGAGCAGGACGCGCTCGACCAGACCTGGCAGCGCTACCGCGACTCCGGGCTGGTGCTGCTCGGCGTCGACTTCGAGGACACCAGCGACGGGGCCAAGGACTACGTGCACCAGTCCGGGCTGACCTACCCCGTGGTCGAGGACAAGGACTCCAAGACCGCGCTGGCGTACGGCATCCGCGGCATACCCGAGACCTTCCTCATCGACCGGTCGGGCCGCATCGTCGACCGGATCATCGGGCGGGTCGACGCCGACCGGCTCGCCGGCGCGGTCGAGCCGCTGCGTCAAGGGCGGCACCGAGTGAGGGGGCGCTGGTCGGCCGCCGGGCTGGTCGTCGTGCTCGCCGCGATCGCGGCCGCGGCGACGCTCGGGCTCGTCGC
This sequence comes from uncultured Actinomycetota bacterium, assembly GCA_963728945.1. Taxonomy (GTDB): domain Bacteria; phylum Actinomycetota; class Actinomycetes; order Mycobacteriales; family CADCTP01; genus CADCTP01. The sequence goes on from CAVSMA010000002.1 coordinate 1,974,381, forward strand.
GGTGCGCGGGCACCAGCAGCCGGCGTCGAGGCCGCAGCAGGTGCAGCAGATCGCGTCCGGGCTGCACTGCCCGATCTGCAAGGACCTCTCGGTCGCCGACTCGCCCGCACCGCTGGCCCAGCAGATGCGCCAGCAGATCGACGAGCAGCTCGCCGCCGGCCGGACGCCGGAGGAGATCCGGGCCGGGTTCGTCGCCGCGTACGGCGACTCGGTGCTGATGTCGCCGCCGCGGCACGGGATCGGCAGCACCGCCTACTACCTCCCGCTGATCGTGGTGCTCGGCGGTGCGCTGGTCGTGGTGCTGCTGCTGCGCCGGTGGCGCCGACCGTCCGCTGTGGACGGAGCCGAGCCGAACGGCCGGGCGCCGCTGACCTCCGCCCAGCGGCAGGCGCTGCGGCGGGCGGTCGAGCGGCTGCGCGAGGAGGAAGCCTGATGGCCGGCGACTGGGACGGCGACGTCGACCGGCGCCGCGCCCTGCTGCGGCAGCTGCGCGACCTCGACGACGACCTCGCGGCCGGAAAGCTGACCGAGGAGGACTACCACCGGCTGCGGGAGCCGATCGAGCACGAGGCGGCCACCTCGCTCACCCGCCGTCCTGCTCGCACGGCGACCGCCACGCGCGGCCCCCGGGTCGCTGACCCCGACCGCCGGCCCGGCGGGTCCGCTGCCGACACCACGACGGACTCCGACGACGAACAGACCGGCCCGGCCGACTCCGACGACACGGGCGGACCCGACGGCACCGCGGCTGGCGAGCCGGGCCGGTCGGGTCGTGTGCTGGCGGCCGCTGCCGGGTTGCGGCGACGGCCCCCCGGGGGGACCGCGGCGCGCCGGCAGGAGCCTGCGACGACGGCGCGCCGCGGTCCGCGCACGAGGCAGTCGCGAACGCAGCGGCTGCTGCTGGTCGTGCTCGCGGTCGCGGCGGTGGCCGGCGTCACGGCGGCGCTGGCCGGGGCGATCACCCCGCGCGGCGCGGGCCGGACGGTCACCGGAAGCGGACCGGCGGCGGCCGCGACACCGCCGCCCGTCGGACCCACCGGCGGGTCGGCGGCCGCCCCTGCCGACCCGTCGGCGGGTTCCTCCCCGTCGCTGACGCCGGAGCAGGCGGCCGCGATCGACGCGGCGGCGCTTGACGTGAAGGCGCACCCGAAGGACGTGACCAAGCACCTCGCCCTCGCGCACGCGTACGCCGACGGCGGCGCCACCCAGCTGGCCGCGGTCGAATACCTGGCCATCCTCAAGCTCGACCCGGCCAACGCCGAGGCCAACACGGCGATGGCGCTGCTGGCGTTCGAGGTCGGCCAGACCGGCCAGGCGAAGACCATGCTCGACACGGTGCTGCGGGCCCACCCCGGCTACCCGGAGGCCCTGTACGTACGCGGGCTCGTCCTGCTCAGCGGCCTGCACCAGCCGGCAGCGGCGACCAAGGACCTGCGCGCCTACCTGGCGGCGGCCCCGTTCGGGTCGCACCGGACCGCGGCCGAGACCCTGCTCGCGCTGGCCGGCGGACAGCAGTGACCGGGCTCGGCTGCGTCTCGGTCGGCGGCTGCAAGGCGCCGCTCGACCTGCTGGAACGGCTCGCGTTCGGCGGCGCCGAGCTGGCCGGGCGGATCCCACGGCTGCGCGCCGCCGCCGGCGCCTCGGGGCTGGCCGTGCTCTCGACCTGCCAGCGGGTCGAGCTCTACGCGCACTGGCCGGGTGAGCCTGACCTGCCCGCGCTGACCGCCGCGCTCGCCGCCGACCGCGGCGTCCCGGAGCCGGTGGTGTCCGCGGCCGCGACCGGATACACCGGCGACGCCGCCGCCCGGCACCTGCTGCGGGTCGCCACCGGACTGGAGTCGTTCGTGCTCGGCGAGACCGAGGTCGCCGGCCAGGTACGGGCCGCGGCCGAGGCGAGCCGGTCGGCCGGCGGCGACGTCGCGCTGGACCGGCTGCTCGACACGGCGGTCAGCGCCGCGCGCCGTGCCCACCGGTCCACCGGCGTCGCCGCCACCAGCCGGTCGGTCGCCGCCGCCGCCGTCGACGTCGTGGCCGCCGGCCTGGCCGGCCGGCGGCTGCTGCTGGTCGGCGCCGGTCAGGTGGCGGCCACGGTGGTCGCCCGCGGCGTCGCCCTCGGGGCGCGGGTGACCGTCTGCAACCGCACCCGCCGGCACGCCGACCGGTTCGCCGCCGCCGGCGCCACCGTGGTCGACCTGGCCGACCTGCCGGCCGCGCTGGCCGCGGCGGACGTGGCGTTCCTGGCCACCGCGGCACCGCACCCGCTGGTCGACGCCGAGCTGCTGCGGGCCTGCCGGCCGGCCGGGGGCCCGTCGCTGACGCTGGTCGACCTCGCGCTGCCGCGCAACGTGCACCCGTCGGCGCGGGAGCTGCCGTCGGTGCGGCTGATCGACCTGGCCGACCTGCGCGCGGCCGAGGCGCCGGCGTTGGTCGCCGAGGTCGCCACGGTGGAGGAGGTCATCGACGTCGAGCTCGCCCGCTACCGGCGCTGGGCGGCCGCGCGCGGCGTCGGCCCGGCGTTGCGGCGGATGCGCGCCGACGCCGAGCAGGTCGCCCGGGAGGAGGTCGCCCGGGCCGACGTCCCGGAGGACGTGCGGGCGGCGGTGGAGCGGGCGGTGCTGCGGACCGTGCACCGGCTGACCCACGCCACCACCCGCGAGATGCTGGCCGCGGCCGAGGCCGGTGACGGTGCGCTGGTCGAGCGGCTCGCCGGCCTGTACGCGCCGGCGGCCGGCTCGCCGGCCGGCTCAGCAGCCGGGTCAGCGGCCGACGATGCGCACGCAGCAGCTGGACTCGGCGACGCGCTCCTCGGTCGGGCGGCCCTCGACCCGCATCGAGCGCAGGTCGGCGCCGGAGAGCAGACCCCGGACCAGGGCCGCGTTCATCCCGCAGACCAGCTCGCGGTGTGACTCGGACAGCTCCCGGAAGATGCAGTTGCGCAGCACCAGGTCGCCGGACCCGCGCGGCTGTGGCTCGAACCCGAGCTGCTCCAGCTGACGCAGCGCCGCGTCGCGCCGGCCGTTCCGGGTGCGGGCCAGCGTCCTGGTCTCCTCGCCGAGCATCTCCCCGACCTCGCCGGCGACCTGCTCCAGCGTCGCCTGACCGCCGTCGGAGGTGTCCCCGGACAGCGCGGTGGCCATCATCGAGGCGGCCAGCGCATACCGCGTCGGCGGCAGCGTGATCTCGAAGGACCGCTCGGTCGGCGAGTAGACCTTCGCCGGGCGGCCGGCGCCCGGACCGACCCGGCCGGTCAGCCGCCGGTAGTCGACCTCGAGCAGGCCGGCCTCGACCATCCGGTCGAGGTGGAACGCGGCCAGCTTCACCGAGATCCCGGCGCTCCCGGCGGCCTCCTCGCGACCGACCGGCTCGCGCCGCTCGCGCAGGTAGCGGTAGAGCCGCTGCCGGACCGGCTCGGCCAGCAGCGCGACCGCGGTCAGGTCATCGACGCTGTTCATGGGTCCCCCTTCTAACACACCGACTGTACGGCGTTACAGGAGCGATCAAGCCGGTTCGCCCCGGTCGACGGGCCGGTCGTCGAGGCGGAGACTGGCCGCGGGGACCGGTCCGTCCCGGGTCGGACCCCAGCCGGAGGCGACGATGCCGGCCGATCCGCGGCAGACGGCCCGACTGCGCGAGCTGCACGAGGACTACGCGTGGAAGGTGAACGCGGCCATCGCCGAGGGCCGTGACGACCTGATCGACGCGCTGTGCGAGGAGTACGCCGACGAGGCGGTCCGCCTGATCACCGGCACGCCGCCGGGCGGGCCGAGCCCGCCACCATCACCGCCACCATCGCCGCCGCTGTCGCCGCCGCCGTCCCCGCCGCCGTCCCCGCCGCCGTCCGCGCTGCCGAGCCGCTGGCGCTCCCTGCTCTCCGGCTCCCGCTCCCGCCGGCCGGGGCGCGGGGTCAGGGAGTGAGGGCCCGGCCGACCTCGGCGGCGAAGGCCATGAAGCCTTCGAGGTCGGGCTCGTCGGCGGTGGGCTGCAGCACGACCGTGTCGACGCCGGCCTCGACCCAGCGCGACACCCCGGCGGCGACGTCGTCGACCGACCCGTAGGCGGCCCGGTCGACGGTCGACGTGAAGCCCCAGCGCCGGCCGTCCCGCTCGATCCGGCCCCGCGCGTCCGGCCCGCCCGCCACCAGCACGTAGACGGTGATCGGGTGCGGCCCGGTCCGCCCGGCGTCGGCCCGGCCGGCCTCGATGTGCTCCCGGGCCCGGACCACCTGCTCCGGCGTCGTGCCGCCGGTGAGGATCGTGCCGTCGGCGTGCCCGCCGACCAGCCGGAGCGTGCGCGGCCCCTCGGCCCCGGCCAGCACGGGCGGTGCGGTCGGCGGCGGCGCGCCCAGCTGCACCCGGTCGAGCCGCACGTACCGGCCCTGCGTGCTGAGTGACTCCCCGGCCAGCAGCGCCCGCAGTGCGTCGACGTATTCCCGCAGCAGCGTGAGCGGCGATTCCGCCCGCGCCCCGACCTGGCCCATCCACTCCTGCACGCCGTGACCGACCCCGATCACCGGCCGCCCGGGGAACATCCGGTGCAGGGTGCACAGCTCCATCGCGCTGAGCGCGACGTTGCGCAGCGGCACCGGCAGCAGCCCGACGCCGACCTGCAACCGCTCCGTCCAGGCCAGCGCCGCGGCCGCAGAGGCGATGCCGCCTTCCCAGAAGCAGTCCTCCCACAACCAGAGCTGGGCCAGGCCGGCCTCGTCGGCCGCCTCGGCGACCGAGCGCAGCCGCTCGGGCGGGAACTGGGGCAGGAAGACCGCACCGACCGTCGTCACGGCGACATCGAACCAGGACCGGCCGACGAAAACCCATCCCGACCGGCCAGGAGCATCGCCAGCTGCCGTCGCGCGTACGACGGCTCGACCGTTGGCGGCCTCCCAGGCGGTGGCCGCGGTCCGGGCCACCGCGAGCCTCAGCGCCCGGGTCCGCGCCCTGCAGGACGGTGTCGACCGGCGGTCGGTCGGCAGGTCGACGCCGGGCAGCTCGGCCAGGTCGAGGTCGGTCGAGTCGACCCGCGCCTCGTCCCACCCCGCCATCCTCTCCGGCGGCCGGGCGAAGCCGCCCTGCGGCCGGCCGACCCCCTGCCGGCAGCGCGTGGAGCCTGCCGGCCGGGGGCGAGGCGGTGGCTAGCGCGACGGGCGGTAGGTGGCGATGACCGTGCCGCTGCTGGTGGGCTTGGCCTCGACCAGCTCGAACGTGTGCTGGGGCGAGTCGGCGGGAAACAGCCGCTTGCGACCGCCACCGGCGACGACCGGGCTGATCATCAGCGTCAGCTCGTCGATCAGGCCCTCCTCGACCAGGGAACGGACCAGCGACGGGCTGCCCGCGGTGCCGATCGCGCCGCCCGGCTGCTCCCGCAGCTCGCGGACGAAGTCGGCCACCGAACCCTTGATCAGCGTGCTGTTGGACCACCCGTCGACCGAGTCGAGCGTGCTCGACGCGACGTACTTCGGCGTGCTGTTGATCCAGCTCGCGAACGGCTCGTCGGTCGAGGTCGGCCAGTAGTTCACCCACTCGTTGAACGTCACCCGGCCGAGCAGCACCGCGTCCTGCTCCGCGAGCATGGCCGACAGCGCCTCTCCCATCTCGTCGTCGAAGGCGGTCTGCCACTGGTCCGGCGACTCGACCACGCCGTCGATCGTGCTGAACAACCCGGCGTACACCTTGCGCATCGAACGAACCCTCTCTTCCCGGACGGAGCTCGGGACGTCCGGCCGGTCCCGGCCGTACATCACCACGTCAGGATCGGAACTGAACGGTACCGTACTAGTGTTGTACCGTACTGTACAGTACTGACCGAGAATTCCTGGAGGACCCGTGGAGCTTCAGGCGAGTGCCACCGCCGACTCCGGCCGGTCCGACCGGTCCGACCGCCGGCGGCAGGCGATCATCCGGGCGGCCACCGAGGTGTTCCTCCGGCACGGCTACGTCGGAGCGACCACCGACGAGGTCGCCGCGCGGGCGTCGGTCTCCAAGCAGACCCTCTACAAGCACTTCGCCGACAAGCAGCGGCTTTTCGCCGAGGTCATCCTGGAGACCACGGTCCAGCTGGTGGACGGGCTGGCCACCGTCGCCGGCACGCTCCAGGGCACCGGCGACGTCCGCGCGGGCCTGCGCGAGCTCGCCGGGGGCTTCCAGCGCGGCCTGCTCGACCCCGACGTGCTGCGGCTGCGCCGGCTGGTCATCGCCGAGGCCGACCGGTTCCCGGAGGTCGGCCGGGCGTGGTTCGATCGGGGCTTCGACCGCAGCCTGATGATCCTGGGCGAGTCCCTGCGGCAGCTGGCCGACCGCGGGCTGCTGCACCGCGTCGACGACCCGACGCTCGCCGCGTACCAGTTCGCCGGGCTGGTCATGTACCAGCCGATGAACCAGGCGATGTTCGCCGGCACCGACGCGCTGCCGTCGGCCGAGACGCTCGACCGGATCGCCGACGCGGCGGTCGAGACGTTCCTGGGCACGTACGGGTAGCGGTCAGAACAGCCAGGGGTCAGAACAGCCAGGGGTCAGAACAGCCAGGGGTCAGAGCAGCCAGGGGTCAGAGCAGCCAGGGGTCGCCGCCGCGCGGGGGGTCGGTGAACGCCGGTGGCGGCGGGCGGCGACGCCGGACCACCTCGGCGAACCGACCGCGCACCCGCCCGCCGACGCCGGTGGCGCCGGCGCGGAGCCGGGTCAGCTCGGCCGCCCGCGGGCCGGTCGGGATGTCCCTGGGCAGCGACGAGACCGCCACCAACCAGCTCGGCAGCCCGAGCAGGCGCAGCACGCCACCAAGCCGCTCCGACTCGATGACGCTGTCCGGGTCGAGCTCCTCGGCCAGCAGCTCGCCGAGGTCGTCCGCGATGTCCGGGTGCCCGAAGGCGGCGGCGAAGGCCGCGGCGTGCTCGGCGCCGAGCGGCTCCGGCAGGGTGTCGTCGTCCAGCCCGTAGGACGGGTCGCTGACGTAGCGGCCGACCTCCTCGCCACCGGCCCAGACCGCGAGCAGCAGCTGCCGGTCGGCGAGGACGCGGAGGGCGAGGACCGGTCCGGCCAGCTGGGACGCCAGCCAGTCCGCTACCCCGAGCACGCCGCGGCGGCCGGAGGCGACGGTGCCGGCGCCGGACGCGGCGACCGCGACCACCCAGCCTGCCTCCGGCGGGGCCAGCCAGCCGGAGAACCGCACCTCGCGCAGCGCGGTCTGCACCTCCCCCGCGCCGGCCCGGACCACCACGGCCGCGTACGTGTAGCCGCCGGGATCGCCCGCGCTCCCCCCACCCACCGGCACCGGATACACCACCTGACCATGATCCCGCTCCACCCGGTGGGATCCGGGACGCGCGCCGCCCGCTCCAAGGACGCGGCCGCTGCCCGGGACGCGCGCCGCCCGCCGCCGGGGAAGGCCGGCGGCGGGCGGAGGGACGGCGCCCGCGCCGGCAGGAGGAGCCGGCGGCGGGCGGGTCGCGGGATCAGGCGGCGACCGGAACGGGGTCCTGCTCGATCGGCTCGACCGGCTGCACCGGGGCGGTCCGGGCCGGCCGGAGCACGGTCAGCGCGGTGGCCAGCGCCGCCACGATCAGCACCGCCGCGATCCAGAACGCCGCGTGGTAACCGCCGGTCAGCGCGTCGATCAGGCCGCTGCCGGACTCCCGCAGCGAGGTCGAGCGCTCGGTCGACACCGTGGTCAGGATCGACAGCCCGATCGCGCCGCCGACCTGGGCGGTGGTGTTGACCAGCCCGGACGCCAGGCCGGCGTCGCTCGGCCGCACCCCGGTCATCGCCAGCGTCATCGTCGGCGGGAAGCACAACCCGGCGCCGATGCCGATGACCACGGCCGCGGGCAGCACGTTCACCACGTACCGGGCGTCGACCGGGGCGACGGCGAACAGCACCATGCCGGCGGCGACGAACAGCAGCCCGGTCACCATGACCGGCTGGGCGCCGAACCGGGTGATCAGCCGCTCGCTGTAGCGCACGGACAGCCCGCCCATCAGCACGGTCACCGGCAGGAACGCGAGCCCGATCTCCAGCGGCCCGTAGCCGAGCACCTGCTGCAGGTAGAGCGCGCCGAGGAAGAACGAACCGAACATGCCGCTCGCACCCAGAGCCTGCACGACGTTCGCGCCGGCGACCGTGGACGAGCGGAGGATGCGCAGCGGCATCAGCGGCGCGGCCGCGGTGGCCTGCCGGACCAGGAACCCGGCGACCAGCGCGAGCGAGACCGCACCGCAGACCAGCGTGGTAGCGCCGGTCCAGCCGTCCTCGGCGGCGGGGACGACGAGCGTGTAGACGCCGAGCATCAGCGCCGAGGTGATCAGGGCCGCACCGAGCACGTCCGCGCCGGCCCGGACGCCGAGCCGGGTGCCGGCCGGCAGCAGCCGGGCGGCGGCGACCATGGTCGCCAGGCCGATCGGCACGTTCACGAAGAAGATCCAGTGCCAGGTGACCCACTGGGTCAGCGCGCCGCCCGCGAGCAGACCGACCGCACCACCGGCGGACGCGACGAACGCGTACACGCCGACCGCACGCGCCTGCTCCCGCGGCTCGGGGAACAGCGTCACGATGAGGCCGAGGATGACGGCCGAGGTCAGCGCGCCGCCGGCACCCTGCACGAACCGGGCGGCGATGAGCATGGCGGGGTTGACCGCGGCGCCGCAGGCCACCGACGCGGCGGTGAACACGGCGAGACCGGCGAGGAAGATCCGGCGCTGGCCGGCGAGGTCGCCGAGCCGGCCGGCGAGCAGCAGCAGGCCGCCGAAGGCGATGAGGTACGCGTTGATCACCCAGGCCAGCCCGGCCGCCGAGAAGCCGAGGTCCGCGCGGATCGACGGCAGCGCGACGTTCACGATCGTGGCGTCGAGCACGATCATCAACATCCCGGTGCAGAGGGCGTACAGGGCCCGGCGGCGGGCGCGCAGGTCGGTGGGTGTCATCTCTGAGTCTCCTTGATCGGTGTCACTAGTACGTCGATCGGCGCCGGCCGTTATCGACATCAGGACTCCGAGTCGTGGAGAACGGCAGTCGCGGCCGTCCGCCGACCCCGCTCGGCCGCTGCAACACTGCGGCCGCAGGCAGCCGGCCCCGGCCCTGTGAGCAGCACGTCCTCCGGCAACGCGCAGGCGGGGAGGGCACCGGCGACCTGGCTACCGCCGCCGGCGAGCGGGCCGGGCCGCCCCACCGCCGGACCCGGCCGGGCCTGCTGTCATGATCGCGGCGGCGCGAGGACGACGAGGCGGCGACCGGAGGGCACGGCATGGCTGACCGGCTGATCTTTCAGCTCGGGACCAACAACTGGCAGCGCGACGGGGAGTTCGCGCCCGGGTCGGGGATCCTGCACGAGGCGCACCACCACGCGTACAACGCGCTGCCCGGGGTCAGGGCCTACTCGATGTACCCGTCCCGCCGGCAGCGGTTCCGCTCCGAGGACGTGCGGGTCTTCGAGCTCGAGCACGACATCCCCATCTGCGAGTCGGTCTCACCGGTGAGCAGCTACCGCTGGCACAGCATGAGCGAGGCGGAGGTCGCGGCGTACCGGACGCGGCTGACCGACGAGGTCGCCGCCTGGATCGACGAGATCGAGGCGACCACCGGCGAGACGTTCGGGCTGGCGATCGCGCACCACGCGTTCATGAACACCGTCGTGCTGCGGGACGTGAACCGGCGCCGGGTGGCGGCCGGGAAGCCCCGGATGTCGCTGCTCTGTTTCGCCCACGGCACCGAGCTGAAGATGTATGCCAACGAGCAGCGCGGCGACCAGCCGGAGGAGTTCCCGCCCCGGTTCCTGCCGTTCATGAAGCAGGAGAAGATCTTCGACTACGCCGATCCCGACCACGGCGTCGACGTGGTGGCGGCGATCTCGGCCGAGCAGGTCGAGGCGTTCCTCGGCATCTTCCCGGAGTTCCCGCGCGAGCGGGTGCTGCTCTCCCCCAACGGCTACAACCAGGACGTCTTCCGCCTGATCGAGGGCGCGTACCCGGACCGCGCCCGGGTGCTGGCCGGGTTCAGCACCCAGCCGCCGGAGGGCACCGGCCGCGAGCCGGAGCAGGTGGCGCCGGCGGACGGGTTCGACGCGGTGGTCGCGTTCTGCGGGAAGTTCGCCGACTGGAAGCGGCTGGACGCACTGCTGCGGGCGGCCGCGAGCTACGAGCAGGAGGACCGGCGGATCGTCACCCTGGTGATCGGGTCCGGTCCGCACGAGGACAAGGTGCGGATGCACGACCTTGCCGCCGAGCTCGGCCTGCGCCGGACCTACTTCCTGGGCCCGCGGCCGCAGGACGAGCTGGCGACGCTGTTCAACTGCGCCGACGTCGGCTGCTTCCCGTCGTACCGGGAGCCGTTCGGGCTGGTGTTCATCGAGTGCATGGCCTGCGGCACGCCGGTGATCGGCGCCGACTCGGGCGGGCCGCGCGACTTCGTCACCCCGGACGTCGGCGTGCTGGTGCCGGAGACCGACGACCGGCAACAGCTGGCCGCCTCGCTGGCCGCGGCGGTGGACCGGGCGCTGGACGAGGACTGGAAGCACACCAAGGGCCCGGCCGCGCGGGAGTACGCGGCGACGAACTTCAGCGTGGTGCACCAGGTGTCGGAGCTGCTCGCCGCGGTGGACCGGCTGGCCGGACACTGACCCGTCCCGGCCCCGCCACCGCGGACGGGGCAGGGCGTACGCGGCCGAACAGCGGATCATCGCGGTCCGCGAGGGCAGCCGGACGGCAACCGTTCTCATCCGACGTATTACGCAGCGTCGCGTGGGCTCCTCACCATGACGGGGAGGGGGCCGCCGATGAGCGTCCACGCGGGCGAGCGGCGCGTCATGCTGACGGGGAGATTGCTGGGTGGACTGTGGGTCGTCGTGGACGGACAGGTGGTGGACACCGTGTCCAGCCGCCGGACCCGCAACGTGCTGGCCTACCTGCTCACCCACCGGGAGACCCCGGTGCCGAGGGACGTGCTGATGGACGTCTTCTGGGGCAACGCCCATCCCGAGGCCGCGCGCAACAGCGTGCACGTTGCGCTGAGCGGCGTCCGCCGGGCGCTCGGGGCCACCGGCGCGCGGCCGCTGCTGGAGCGCCGGCACGACACCTACCGGTTCGCCGACCACCTCGACGTCTGGGTCGACGTCGAGGCATTCGAGCAGGCCAGCCGGCAGGGTCGGCGGGCCGAGGAGGCCGGTGACACCGCCGGCGCGCTCGCGGCGTACGAGCGGGCCGGTCAGCTCTACGACGGCGACTTCCTCGCCGACGACCCGTACTCGCCCTGGGCCGGTGAGCTCCGGGAGACCCTGCGGGCGCAGGCCGACGACGTCGCCTGCCGGCTGGTCGCCCTCTACGGCCGGCTCGGCGACGACAGCTCGGCGGTGCTCGTCGGCCGCCGGGTGCTGGCCGGCGACCCGTGCAACGAGCCGGTCCACCGGCAGCTGATGACCAGCTACACCAGGGCCGGGCAGCGGCACCTGGCGCTGCTGCAATACCAGCGGTGCCGGGAGGCGCTGTGGACGACCTTCCGGATCCACCCGGCGGTCGAGACCACCGTCCTGTACGAGTCGTTGCGCGGTCGTTTGCCGCAGCCCGCGGCGGGGAACGCGAGGGAACGTGGAGACCTACCACGACCTGCTCTGCACGCCGAGCCCGGCCGGTCTCGCGTTCGAGTGTGAGCAGGGCTGCGGACGGCTGCTGGTGGTCGAGCGCGGCACCGGACGGATGACCGTCCTCGGCCGCGGCGACCCGTACGCACTGCACCGGGGTGGCACCCCGGACGTCGAGCTGTCTGTCGGCGTCGAGCGCGCCTGATGGCGGTCCCGCCGGGCGGGACCGCCATCGTCGGGCTGGTGCTCAGCCGATGCGCAGCACCGGTCCCTCGACGATGCCCACGACGTCGGTGGTGGCGCCGAAGTTGCGGTGGGTCAGCACGGTGACCGTCTTGTAGACGCCCGAGGCCGGCGGTGCCGGGTTGTCCGGGAGCGTGTTGGCCGGGACCGTGATGTCGGCGCTGTAGTTGGCCGCGCCGGTCAGCGGGATCGTCACCGTCGGGCCGACCTGCTGCTCCGGGCCGGCTCCGATGGACTCGACGTACGCGGCGAGCTGCCACTCGCCGCCGAGCAGCAGCGCCGCGAGCGGGCTGAGCTGCCAGTCGGCGTGCACGGTGAACGGCGCGCCGGCCTCGAGCACGGTGGCCGGGGCGCCGTTGTTGTCGAGCACGGTCGCGGTGACGGACCCCGGACCCAGCAGGACGTTGGGGAACTGGATGTCGCTCATGGTGTGTGTCCTTCTCTCGATGTGGCACGAATCGACCGGCGCCACCGTCGCCCGGCGCGCTTACCCGCCACCAAGCCAGCACTTACCGGCGGCCGCGGCTCTGGTAAGCCCTCGGGCGCGTCCTCGCCACCGGGCCGGCATCGCGAGTGGACGATCGGCCGGGCACGAGGAGCCCTTGTGCCCTGGGCCGGAGCCGGCCGAGCGACGACCCTGTTGGTCAGGGGTGTCGACCCGTGCTGGAATTCGATGCGGCGATCAAGCACTTCGGGAGCAGGCGCGCGCTCGACGGGTGCACGTTCACCGCGCGCCCGGGCCGGCTGACCGGCTTCCTCGGTCCGAACGGCGCCGGGAAGACGACCGCGATGCGGGCCGTGTTCGGCCTGGTCGAGCTGGACGCCGGCAGCGTGCGCTGGCGCGGAACGCCGGTCGGTCCGGCGCAGCGGGTGCGATTCGGATACATGCCGGAGGAACGGGGTCTCTACCCGCGGATGCGGGTCCGGGATCAGCTCGTCTACCTCGGCAGGCTCTGCGGGCTCTCGGATCGTGTCGCCGGTCGCCGCGTCGACCGGTGGTTGGACCGGGTCGGTCTGGCCGACCGGGGGCGGGACCGCCTCGACGCGCTCTCGCACGGCAACCAGCAGCGGGTCCAGCTCGTCGCCGCCCTGGTGAACGAGCCCGAGCTGGTGATCCTCGACGAACCGTTCTCCGGTCTCGATCCGATCGCGATCACGACGTTGGCCGGCATCCTCGAGGAGACGGCGAAGGCCGGTGTCACCGTGCTGTTCTCCAGTCACCAGCTCGACCTCGTCGCCGACCTGTGCGAAGACGTGGTGGTCATCGACTCCGGTCGGGTCGTGCTGGCCGGAACGCTCGACGAGCTGCGCGCGTCGGTCCCGGAACGGTTCGTGGACCTACGCTTCCGGGGGCCGGCTCCGGACTGGTCCGGCATCCCGCGGGCCGACGTCGTCCGGACCGGGGACGGCCAGGCCAGGCTGCGGGTGCGGTCCGCCGCCGACATCGGGGCGGTGCTGACCGCGGCCGCGGGCCGGATCGAGATCCTCTCGCTGAGCTATCAGCCGCCCACGCTGTCGGAGCTGTTCCGCCGGGCGGTGGCGGCATGACCAGGCTGCGACAGAGCTGGCTCGTGGCCGGGCGGGAGATCCGCGAGCGGAGCCGGTCCCGCGCCTTCCTGACCTCGATCCTGGTGATGGTCCTCGCCGTCGTCGCGATGATCGTGCTGCCGGTGCTGCTTACGACCAGCGCGAAGACCCGGGACGTCGGTCTCACCGGCGCGATTCCCGCCGGGTTGTCGGCCACGATCGAGGCCCAGGCCAGCGGGGTAGGCACCAGCGCCCGCGTCCGCCGGTACGACGATCCGCGCGCGGGCGCGGAGGCGCTCCGGTCCGGGACGATCGACGTCCTGGTGGTGGACGGGCGACGACTGGAGTGGCCCCGCCGGGCCGACGAGAAGCTGCAGGCAGTCGTCACCGGCGCGATCCAGCTGGTCGCCGTACGGGAGCGGGCGGCCGCCGCCGGCATCGATCCGGACGCCCTGCTGGCCCTGGTGGCGCCGGTGCCGGTGACGAACCTCGAGCACAGCTCGGTGCCCGGCCGGACCGCCGGGGACGAGACCATGACGATCGTCTTGACCGGCCTGCTCCTGCTGACGATCTCGATATACGGCGGTCTGGTGCTCAGCGGCGTCGTCGAGGAGAAATCCAACCGGGTCGTCGAGGTGCTGCTCGCCCGGATGCCGGCTCGCAGCCTGCTGACCGGCAAGATCCTCGGGATCGGGCTGCTGGGCCTGGCCCAGGTGGCGGTGACCGCCGTCGCCGCGCTCGTCGCGGTCGGCGTGGTCGGGTCGCTCTCGGTGCCGATCGTCCGGCCGGGCGTGCTGGCCTGGGCGGTCGCCTGGTTCGTGCTCGGCTACGCGCTCTACGCCACGCTCTTCGGCGCGCTCGGATCCTTGGCGTCCCGGCCGGAGGACGCCCAGAGCGTCGCCGGTCCGGCGATGATGGTGATGGTGGCGAGCTACTTCGCCGCTTTCTTCCTGACCGCGCAGGCGGGCGCCCCGGCTGCCCGTGCGATCTCGTTGTTCCCCACCGTCTCGCCGCTGCTCATGCCGGCTCGGATCGCTCTCGGCGTCGCGGCCTGGTGGGAACCGGTCGTCGCGGTCGCCATCACGCTCGGCACCGTCGTCGTCCTGCTCCGGCTCGGCGGCCACCTCTACGAGAACGCGATCCTGCGCAGCGGACCGACTCTCAGCCTGCAGGACGCCTGGCGCACCACGCCGGCACCGCGAGATCGCACCCCGCAGCGGCTCCCGGCCCGGCTGCGGCTGGCCGGGACGACGCTGGCAGGAAGGAGCACCATGGCACGCTCAGGCCTGGCCACTCATGGGCGGGCGGTCGCCGTGCTGACCGTCCTCGGAGTGGTCCTCGGGATCACCGTCGCCGTCATCACCGCCGACGTGATCATCGGCGTCATCGCCGGCGCGAGCTTCACCGCGCTGACGGTCCAGTCGGTCAAGCTGTGGATCGGGGCGGAGCGCCGCCGCAGGCACCCGTAGCCTCCCGCCGGCAGGTCGGCACGGCCGCGTCGCAGCGCGGTGGGCGGGCGCCGGGGATCGCCGCTCGCCGGGGTTCGGTTTTGTCGGTGGCCCGGGGCAGGATGCCCGGCATGACTCAGGTATCGGTCCTGGACATCGCGATCTTCGACGCTCCGGACATCGAGAAGGAGGGCCGGTTCTACGCCGAGCTCACCGGCTGGGACGTGGTCCGGCAGGACGCCGAGCGGTTCGGCCTGCGCGCGCCCAACGGTCAGGAGATCGAGTTCCAGCGGGCTCCCGACCACGTGGCGCCGCAGTGGCCCGGGCAGGAGCTGCCGCAACAGTTCCACCTCGACCTGCAGGTCGCCGACCCGAAGGCGCAGGCCGAGCGGGCGATCGGGCTCGGCGCCACCCACCTGCGCGACGGCGACACCTGGATCACCATGGCCGACCCCGCCGGCCATCCGTTCGACCTGTGCCAGAAAGACGGCGTCGGCTCGGTGATGGACCTGTTCGCGGTGACGATCGACGCGCCGGACGCGTCGGCGCTGGCCCGGTTCTACGGCGACCTGACCGGCATGGACGTGGCGTACGACGGGCCCGAGGGAGCGATGCTCGCCGCCGACGGGCGCTACGTCATGTTCCAGCAGATCGGCGCCGACTACCGGCCGCCGCGCTGGCCCGACCCGGCACACCCGCAGCAGGCCCACCTCGACCTGGCCGTCCGGGACATGGACGCCGCCGAGGCCGAGGCGATCAAGCTCGGCGCGTCCCGGCTCGACGCCGGCGGCGAGCACTTCCGGGTGTTCACCGACCCCGCGGGCCACCCCTTCTGCTTCGTCAACTGACCTCTGTCCGGGGCGTATCAGCCGGTCGGCCGGTCGGCTCTGTCGGGAAGGCGACACCATTGGTGCGGTCGACCCCGCCGGGGACCGACCGGTCGATCGGGGGGTGTGCGATGCGCGAGCAGCTCCGGATGGCGCTGGTGCTCAACGGTGGGGTGAGCCTGGCGGTGTGGATGGGCGGGGTCGTGCACGAGCTCGACCTGCTCCGCCGCGCCTCCTCGGACGGGCTCGACCCGGCGCAGCAGCCGCGGCCGTACGACCAGGCGGTCTTCGACCGCTGGCGGGAGCTGAGCCGGGCGGCCGGCCGGGATCGGGCGGTCGTCGTCGACGTCATCGCCGGCACCAGCGCCGGCGGACTCAACGGCGCCCTCCTCGCCACCGCCGTGGCCAACAAGGGCTCGCTCGATCCCGACCGGGCAGACCCGGCGGCCACGCCCGGCCCGTGGCTGCGGGAACAGTGGGCCGAGCTCGGCGCGCTGACGCCGGGCCAGCTGCTGCCTCCGCCCGACGAGCAGCCGCCGTCGGTGCTCGACGGCGCCCACTTCTTCACGGAGCTGCGCAGAGTGCTCGGTTGCCTGAGCTCCGGCGGCGCCGGTGACCAGGTCACGCTCTTCCTGACGGCATCCGGGCTCGGTCCGCACAACATCGTCGCGCGGGATGCCGCCGGCCAGGCATTCAGCGTCGCCGACCACCGGTTCCTCTATCGCTTCTCCCGCGGGCGGCAGACGACCTACCACCCGGACGGCGTCTACGAGCAAGAGGAGGTGTCGGACTTCGCGCGCGTGGACGACCTGGCCACGGCGTCGCGGGCGTCGGCCTCGTTCCCGGTGGCGTTCGCGCCGATCCAGGAGACGGCCGACCTCGACCAGCGCCCGCCGCGGGTACGCCCGCCGGTCGACAAGCAGCGCAAGTCCGGGCGCTCCTGGCTGGTGGACGGCGGCGTGCTCGACAACGCGCCGTTCGGCCCGGTGCTCGACGAGATCGCCCGCCGGCCGGTCCACGCGTCGACCGGCCAGTACGTGAACAGCAGCCGATACCTGCTCTACGTGGTGCCCTCCTCCGGTGGCGCCGGACCGACGCCGGAGATCGACGGCAGGCAGCCCGGCTGGACGGCCGCGCTCGGTGCGGCGCTCCGCTACCCGTCCGAGGCAGACCTGCGCGGCGACGTCGAGGAGCTCGAGCAGCTGTTGTTCGACGCGGACGCGTCCTGGTCGGACACGCAGCGGCTGCAGGACACCTGCATCGCCGATCCGGCCGAGGCCGACCGGGTGCGGCGGGCCGCGATCGACCTGCAACCGGCCTACGCCCGGGGACGCGCCGCCGGCGGGGTCTGGGAGGCGATCACTCTGGCCAGCCCCAGCGGCACCACCGTGCTCGACGTCGCGGCCCCGATCAGCTCCCAGGACGTGGTGGAGATCCTCGCCGCGCAGCCGCTCTGGCTGCCGCCACCGGCCGCGGAGCCGGTGCAGCCGCTGCTCGGCGAGCCGGGTGCGCGCACCTGGCCGTGGGGCACCGGGCCGGCCGACCGGGTGCTGCGGCTGATGCTGCGCTCACACCGCACCGAGCCGGTGTCGGAGTCCGTGGCGGAGGCGCTGGTCAAGATCGACACGGCACTCGACCGCGTGGTCGCCGTGCGCGACGCGCTCGAGGCTCAGCTCGCGACGACGGTGCTCCCGACCAACGACGATCGTCGGGAGGTCACGGCGGCCGTCAACGAGATCTTCACCCGGCTGGACATCCCGCGGGCACTGGGCGCCGCGATCGAGCCGGTCGCCGACCTGCTGGCGGACGAGCTGCAGACCGCGCTGGCCGTGGAGATCGTCTCCCGCTGCACGTCCGCACGAATGCCGCTGCAGCGCAGCGCGCCGTTCCGGTTCCTCCGCCTCGGCCCGGACGTCGCGCTGCCCGTGCTGGAGGAGACCACGGCGCGGGGGCCGGCGGCGGAGCTCGGCGACCGGATCCTCTACGGCACGCAGGTCAGTCACTTCGGCGCCTTCGGCGCCGTCGACTGGCGGCGCTGGGACTGGATGTTGGGCCGGCTGCACGGTGCCGCGCATCTCGGTCGCCTGCTCGGTGCCGGCCCCGACTGGATCAAGGACACCCAGCTGGCGATCCTCGCCGCCGAGGGATCCTCGCTGCCCCACTTCGTGACCGGCGTCCGCACGATGGCCGAGGACTTCCCGTCCGAGCAGGACGGTCGCAGCAGCCGCGGCCGGGCGCTGATCACCATGCGCAACGAGTTGAGCAAGACGGTCGAGGGCGAGAAGACGCTGCTCGGTCTGGGCGACCGGCTGGTCGACGTCTCGCCCGGGCTCTCCGCGCCGGTCGGGAAGTGGGCGAAGGCCGTGCTGCAGCGCGAGTGGACCTCGGGCGCGACGCTCTACCGGTGGGCGCGCTGGTTCACCGAGCCGGCTCGGAAGGTGCTCTGGCAGCGGCTGGTCCACGACCCACCCCAACACGCGACCGCGCGGCCGTGGCCGCTGGCGAGCTGGCTGCTCGCCGTGTCCGCGCTGGTCGCGGCCGGCCTGGTCGCCGGCGCGGTGCTGACCTCCGGCGCCGTCGCCGTCGTGCTGGCCGTCCTCGGCGGTGTCGTGCTCGCGGTCGCCGCCGTCCTGCTCGCCGCCCGGCGCTGGGTCGATCGGCGCCGCCGGCAGTTGGCGGACAGGGTGGCCAAGGCCATTCCCGCACTGCCCGCCGGGGGCGGCTGACCTTCGCTGCTGCCGCGCAGATATCGCAGATCCATGCGATGCCGGCCCCGCCCGGCCGGCGGACGATCGGTCCGCAGCCGAGTGAGGAGAGCGCCATGGATGTCCACGCCCCCGCGGCGGTCCCGGTCCGCGGACCGGCCGAGACCCCGGTCGTCCTGACCGTCAACGGGCGGGAGCACGTGCTCGAGCTCGAACCACGGGTCAGCCTGCTCGACGCGCTGCGCGAGCACCTGCGGCTGATCGGCTCGAAGAAGGGTTGCGACCAGGGCACCTGCGGGGCGTGCACGGTGTGGGTGGACGGCCGGCGGGTGCTCGCCTGCCTCACCCTCGCCGTGACCTGCGAGGGCCGCGAGGTGACCACGATCGAAGGGCTCGCGCCGGACGGTCAGCTGCACCCGATGCAGCAGGCGTTCATCGACCGGGACGCGTTCCAATGCGGCTACTGCACGGCCGGCCAGATCATGTCCGCGGTCAAGCTGCTCGAGGAGGGGCACGCCGGCGACGATGCCGAGATCGCCGAGTTCATGAGCGGCAACATCTGCCGTTGCGCGGCGTACCCGAACATCCGCGCGGCGATCCGCGACGTCCGCGACGCGAGCGGGGGGCTGAGATGCGCCCGCTGCGGTATGCCAGGGTCACCGACGTCGAGGGCGCGGTCGCCACCGTCGCCGCCGACCCGGACAGCGCCTTCCTCGCCGGCGGCACGACCGAGGTATCCGGCTGGTGCTGACCCGGCCGCAGACGTACACCGGGCACGGGCACCGGGAGGAGCAGGAGCAGCGGCTCTGCCCAGGTGCCGGCCACGACGGCCGGCTGGTGGCGCTGCGGCACGAGAAGCTGTCGATCGCGAGCCTGAACGCGATCGGCGTCGGCGTCATCCTGCACGTCGGCATCGGCCGGCGCTGGCCGTTCGGCCGCCCGGCGCGGGCGAACGACTCAGCCGTCGAGCCGGCGGAGCAGGGTCTTCGGCGCGCGTAGCCGGTAGCTGTCCTCGATCAGCTCGGCCAGCTCGGCGCGGTCCTGGTGCTCGGCCAGCCGGATGCCGACGTCGTCGCGATTCCACAGTGGACCGAACGCGGCCGGTCCGGCCAGCACGGCAGCAAGCTCGGCGCCGGCGCGGAAGGTGAGCACCGTCGCCGGGCCGCCGGTGCCGGCCGCGGCCGCGAACGAGGGCGGGTAGCCGTCGACGATCTCGAGCAGGTGGGCGAACGTGCGCCGGCGCACCATCCAGCGCGTCCCCACCCAGGCCTCCTCCTCGTACGCGTCGGGCAGCGCCAGGCACACCCCGCGCGCCCACGCCAACCCCTCCGCGAACACGTCCACGCCGGTCTCCTCAGCGGTCGTCGAACTGGAAGTGCCAGATGATCGCGGACGGCTGGTCCCACGCGGCCCGGCTGGCCTCGGGTACCAGCGGCAGCAGGGTCCACGGCCAGTCCGCCCAGTCACCCGGGACCGGCTCGGCGGTGGGCGGCTGCGGCAGCATCCCCCGCCGCGGCTCCTCGCAGCGGCGGACCCGCAGCCCGTGCGGCACCGCGGCGCGCAGGTAGTCGCCGGCGGTGTGCCGGTAGGTGGGCGCCAGCCCGGGCTCGCCGGCCGGCCCGGGCGCGTGCACCACCGAGCCGCGCAGCACCAGCTCGTGGTGGGCGTCGGAGATGACCAGGTGCCCGCCCGGCCGCAGCACCCGGGCGAACTCGGCCAGCACCGGCGCCAGCGACGGCAGGTGCGCGAGCGCCAGCCCGCACACGACGACGTCGACGGCGTCGTCAGCGAGCGGCAGCCGGTGCAGGTCCGCCCGGACGAAGGTGGCCGTCGGCACGCGCACGCGCGCCCGGTCGAGCATCTCGCCCGAGCCGTCGACGCCGAGCACGCGATGCCCTCGCCCGGCCAGGTACGCCGCGTACCGGCCGGTGCCGCAGGCCGCGTCGAGGGCGCTGCCGGCGGGCAGCCGGTCGAGGATCTCGTGCACGACCGGCTCGTCGGAGTCGAACAGGGTGTTGCGCGGCTGGTCGTAGGTCGCCGACCAGGCGCGGTACGCGGAGGCCAGGTCGCCCCTGCGGACGGACACTCCGGCGTGCCGCGCCAGCGCCGGCTCGTCGAGCAGCCGGCGCACCTCGGCCAGCCGCGCGGTCACGAACGCCTCGTCGTAGTCGCCCGCCCACGCCCGCAGCAGGGCGAGACCCTCGATCCCCAGCAGGTATGCCAGCGGGTGCTGGTAGATCACGCGCCGACGCTATCCGCAGGCCCGACGGGACGCGAGCGAGATTCGGCTACGTCGAGCCGCAGCCGCGGCGCGGATCCGAACATCGTCGGCGCGGTGCCGTCCGGCACGAAGCCGACCGCGGTGTAGAACGCCATCGCGTGCGGGTTCGCGGTCACCCACACGTGCTCGACGCCCTCCGTGCGGGCCCTGTCGAGCAGGTCCTCGACGAGCCGACGGGCCATCCCGCGGCGCATCCGGTCCGGCTCGACGAACAGGTCCTCCAGTTCGAGCCCGCCGTCGATCGGCACCGTGGTGGCGAAGCCCACCACCGTCCCGTCCTCGACCGCCACCCGTACCCGCCCGCCGGCGATCGCCTCGCCCGACCACACCAGCACCTCCGGATGCGCCAGCAGCACCTCCCGGTCCCCCGCGTTGTGCAGCGACGCCCGCCGGAACACCCCCTGCAGCGCCTCGAGATCCCCCGCCTCCGCCGCGCGCACCACCGGCGCGGTCATCGGCCCGCCCTCGCAAGGGTGAGGAGGGCGGTGACGACGTCGTCGAGGGGGGTGGTGGCGTCGATCTCGGCGTGGGCGATCGAGCGCAGTCTGGGCTCGACCGTCTCCTTGAAGCGCAGGCTTCGGGCCAGCTCCTCCGGGTGCGTCCCGTACGCGGATCCGGCCCGGCCGCCCAGCCGCGACGCCATCACCGCCGCGGGCGCGCTCAGCAGCACGATCACGTCGAACCGGTCCCGGAAGGTGCCGAGGTTCGGCGCACACCCGCCGACGACGAGCACGTCGGCGTCCTCGGTGGCGAGCAGTCGCGCGACCCGGTCCTCCCGCCACAGCCAGTCCTGCCCGGGGTGCAGTGGCGACGGCCCGTCGCCGTCCGGGCTGTCGACCCACTCCGACCACGTCGGGTCGTCCAGGTCGACCGCCTTGACCCCGCGCCGGGCCAACTCCCCCACCGCGGTCGACTTCCCCACCGCGGAAACCCCCGTGACCAGCACCCGCCTCATCCCCGCTGCCCCCGGAGCCAGGTGTCGAACGTGATCCGGCCGAGCCGGGCTCCGTCGCCGGGCAGCAGGACCTCGCCGGCCCAGTCGACCCCGAACGGGCCGTCGCGCCAACTGGCGCGCAGCCGGGTCGGGTCGCCGCGCGCGGCCAGCGTGCGGCGGGCCATGTCGACCAGATCCTCGGTTTCCGGTCCGGCCAGGTCCGGCGCCCGGCCCCGCGGCGCGCCGGCGGCGAGCTCGACCAGCACCGTCGCGACGTCGGTGATCGCGACCGGCTGGACCAGCAGCGGCGGCACGATCGCCACCCCGTCCCGACGGGTCCGGCCGGCCACCATGCCGGCGAAGTCGTGGAACTGCGTGGCGCGCTGGATCGTCCACGGCACCGGCCCGGTCTCGACCACGCGTTCCTGCGCGCGCTTGCCGGCGTAGTGCGCGCTGCCCTCGAACCGGTCGATGTTGACGATCGAGAGCAGCACATGGTGTCCGACCCCGGCGCGATGCTCGGCGTCGAGCAGATTCCGCGTCGTGGTCTGGAAGAACGCGACCGCCTCGGCCGCGTCCTGCGCCGGCCTGTTGAGCACGTCGACCACCGCGCTGACGCCGGACAGCGCCCGGTCGAGCCCCGTGCCGGTGACCACGTCCACGCCCGTGGCGCGGGAGATCTCGACCGGCTTGTGCCCGCCCTCGCGCAGCGCCGCCACGACCTCGCGGCCGACCAAGCCGGTTGCGCCGGCCACCGCGATGTTCGCCATGCCACCTCCTGTCACGCCGCACCGACCGCGGCGCGTCAAACCTGGGCCGCCGCGGCGCGGCCGGCGGCTCGCCCGGAGAACAGGCAGCCGCCGAGGAACGTACCTTCCAGCGCGTTGTAGCCGTGCACACCACCGCCGCCGAAACCAGCCACCTCGCCGGCCGCGTACAGCCCGGGCACCGGGCGACCGTCGGCGCCGAGCACCCGGGAGTCGAGGTCGGTCTGGATGCCGCCGAGCGTCTTGCGGGTCAGCACGTGCAGCTTGACGCCGATGAGGGGACCGGCGGCGGGGTCGAGGATGCGGTGCGGCGCCGCGACCCGGCCGAGCCGGTCGCCGAGGAACCGGCGTGCGTTCCGGATGCCCTGCACCTGGGCGTCCTTGCCGTACGGGTGGGCGATCTGCAGGTCTCGTGCCTCGATCTGCTTCCGGAGACGGATCGGGTCGAGCAGCGGCGTGTCGGTCAGCGCGTTCATCCGCCCGACGAGCTCCTCCAGGGTGCGGCCGACGACGAAGTCGGCGCCCCGGCGGATGAACGCCTTCACCGGTGCCGGAGCGCCCTTGCTCAGCAGCCGCTCGCGCAGGAACGCGCGCCGGTCCTTCGCGGTGATGTCCGGGTTCTGCTCCGACCCGGACAGCGCGAACTCCTTCTCCGCGATCCGCCGGGTCAGCACGAACCAGGAGTGGTCGTACCCGGCCAGGTCCGGCGTCGTGCGCAGGTGCCGCAGCGTCGACAGGGTGTCGTAGCCGGGCAGGCACGGCACCGGCAGCCGGCGGCCGAGCGCGTCGAACCACATCGACGACGGGCCGGGCAGGATCCGGATGCCGTGCCCGGGCCAGATCGGGTTCCAGTTCCGCACGCCCTCGGTGTAGTGCCACATCCGGTCCCGGTTGACCAGTCTGCCGCCGGCCGCGGCGGCGATCTCCAGCATCCGCCCGTCCACGTACGCCGGCACGCCGGTGACCATCGACGCCGGCGGCCGGCCTAGCCGCGCGGGCCAGTATTGCCGGACGAGCTCGTGGTTCGCGCCGATCCCGCCGGCGGTGACGATGACGGCCGGCGCGGACAGCGTGAACTCGCCGGCCACGGTCCGGTTCGACGCGACGCCGCGCGGCGCGCCGTCCGGGGCGAGGACCGCCCCCCGGACGCCGGTGACCGTGCCCTGCTCGACCACCAGCTCGTCGACCCGGTGCCGGTGGTGGAACGTGAGCAGCCCGGCCTCGGCCGCCCGCTCGGCCGCGGCGACGAACGGCGCGACCACGCCGGTGCCGGTACCCCAGGCGACGTGGAACCGCGGCACCGAGTTGCCGTGCCCGTCGGCGCGCAGGTCGCCGCGCTCGGCCCAGCCGACGGTCGGCAGGAACGTGATCCCGAGCCCGGCCAGCCAGCCGCGCTTCTCCCCCGCGGCGAACTCGACGTACGCGCGGGCCCACCGCGCCGCCCACGCGTCCTCGTCGTCGAGCCGGTCGAACTGGGCGCTGCCGAGCCAGTCGGACCAGGCCAGCTCGACCGAGTCGTGCACGCCGAGCCGCCGCTGCTCCGGGGTGTCGACGAGGAACAGCCCGCCGAACGACCAGTACGCCTGGCCGCCGAGGTTGGCGTGGTTCTCCTGGTCGAGCAGGGCCACCCGCCGGCCGGCGGCAGTCAGCTCCCGGGCGGCCACCAGACCGGCCAGACCGGCCCCGACGACGATCGCGTCCGCGTCCATGGGCCGAGATTGTCACCCGCCGGGGACGGCCGGCATGCCAGGGTGACCCATGCGCAAGTACGTGATCATGGGTGTGCAGGGCAGCGGCAAGGGCACCCAGGCGAAGCTGCTGTGCCGGCACTACGACCTGGTCCACATCAGCGTCGGCGACATCTTCCGGTGGAACGTGCAGGCCCACACCAAGCTGGCCGCCCAGGTGCGGCGGACCATGGCCGCGGGCGAGCTGGTCGGCGACGACCTGGTCGAGGCGGTGGTCCGGGAGCGGCTGGACCGGCACGACTGGAACTACGGCTTCGTGGTCGACGGCTTCCCGCGCAACGGCAGGCAGGCCGAGTTCTTCCTGGAGAGCTACGACATCGACGGCGTGGTGCACCTCGACCTGCCCGACGAGGAGGTGCGCCGCCGGGTGCTCGCCCGCCGGCTGTGCTCGGGCTGCGGGCTGGACTACAACCTCATCGCGTCCCGGCCGGCGGTGGCCGACACCTGCGACGTGTGCGGCGGCAGGCTGGTGCCGCGGGAGGACGACACCCCGGAGGCGCTGGAGGTGCGCATCCACGAATACCACGAGCGCACCCAGCCGGTGCTCGACATCTTCCGGCGCAAGGAATACGTCGTCACGGTCGACGCGACCAGGTCACCGGCCGACGTCTTCGCCGAGATCCGCCGCCGCCTCGAGCTGCCGCCGTGAGCTCCTAGCCCCAGCCTCCGCCGGACGCGGAGAGACAGTCCCTAGCCTCCGCCGAGGAACCGCTCGGCCAGGGGTGGCGGCGCGCAGGCCAGGTAGCCGTCGGTGAGGGCGTCCCGGACCGTGTCCGGCGCGGCCCGGTCCAGCTCGACCAGCACCGCCGCGTAGCCGTCGAAGTGCGGGATCGTGAAGAACCCGGCGTGCCCGGCCGCGAGCACGGCTTCCTTCTCGCCGAGGTCGTCGACCCGGACGGCCAGGATCGGCTCCGCCGGCGGGGTCTCGGCGCCGAACCGCCTGATGTCGGCCTTGCTGAACGGGCGCTCCCAGGCGAACGCCTTGCCGGCGACGAACCAGGTCCGGTGGCCGTGTCGCTCCCCCTCGGTCACCTCGGGCAGCGCCGAGATCGCACTGGTCACGTCGTCCCAGCTCGCCACGAGCGCTCCCGCCTGTCGTCCGGCACGCCATCCTGGCACGAAGCCGTCGCCGCGGGCAGACCGGCGGCGGCCACCCGGGCCGTCGCCGGTCTCCCGTCTGGGCCGGTCAGGCCGCGGGTTCGGTCTTCTCGGCCGTGGCCGGGCGTATCCGGCCGGGGTCGTCGAGGACGGCGAGCAGCAGGCCGCCGATCATGGCCAGGTTCTTGTGGAACTGGACCCGCTGCTGGGCGCGGGCCGCCGGGTCGTCGTGCGTCCAGTACGCGTGACCGGCCAGCGTGGTCGGGATCATCGACGCCAGCAGGGCCGCCGCCGACAGCCGGGGCAGCCGGCCCAGCGCGAGCGAGGTGCCGGCGACGACCATCGCCGCCGCGTTGGCCCGGACCAGCAGCTCGTCGTCCTCGGGCAGCGGCGCCACCCGGCGCATCGACGCCAGCAGCGGGCCCGCCGTGTTCACCCGCTTCCCGGGGGTCCGGAACGCGTCCATCCCCAGCAGGGCGTAGGTCGACCCGGTCAGCACCCGAGCGACGCCACGCACGCCACCAGTCGTCACACCCATGTCCACCTCCAGGCACCGCGGTGCGAGTCGTCCCCCGCGCGGTCACACCGTAGGTCCTCCCCCGATCCGGACCCACACCCGGGCAGCACCGGCCGCCGGGGGCGGTCCCTATCCTGGCCGGGTGGACGTGGAGTTCAGCGGCGAGGTCTGGTTCTGGAAGGGCCCGTCGCCGTGGCACTTCGTCACCGTCCCGGACGAGAAGTGCGGCCCGATCGAGGCGGCCGCGCCGGCCGTGTCGTACGGCTGGGGCATGATCCCGGTGGCGGCACGGATCGGCACGACCGGGTGGCGGACGTCGCTGTTCCCCAAGGACGGCCGGTACGTGCTCCCGCTGAAGGACCGGGTCCGCGCGGCCGAGGGCCTCGAGATCGGCGACACGGTGGACGTCCGGCTGACCGTGGACGTGTGACGCCCGACCGGAGCCGACCGTCCACTCCGGACTCACGCTGCTAGCCGGGCCGGACGGCCAGCTGGCCCGGAGTCGTGAGCGCGACGCCCAGCTCGGTGGCGGCACCGGTCGCCGGGTCGACCGCGCTGACCATGCCGGTGTCCGCGGTGGTGAACAGCCAGCGGCTGTCCGGGGACCAGACCAGGTTGTCCTCGCTCGGCGGGTCGATCGAGACTCCGACCGGCAGGCTCGCGCCGGTGCTGAGGTCGAGCAGGTAGGGGACCGGCGTGCCGTCGCGGCGGAGCCGGAACAGCGCCGCGGTGCGGCCGTTCGGGGCGACGAGGCCGCGCGGCACGTCCGCTGACAGCACGGCCGGCACCGCCCGGCGGGCGCCGTTCGCCCGGTCGATCGCGTACGGCCGGCAGCGGTGGGTCGCGTCGCAGTCCAGCGTCAGCCACCGGCTCGGGCCGACGGCGAGCAGCGCGCCGGTGGTGATCCGGCGCAGCCCGGCCGGGGTCGCCGCGTACACGCCACCGGTGGCGCGGAAGACGATCCCGCCGGCGCCGTCCGCGGAGATCTCCGGGGTCGACTCCGGCACCGGGACGTAGGACCTCGGCCGCCCGTCCGCCACCCCGCGCAGCACCATCGTCGCGTCGCCCTCGACCCATACCGTGCCCGGCGTCGGGCCGGGGAGCGCCACTCCCCCGCCGTCGAGCCCCGCCGGCAGCGGCCGGGCCGGCAGCCCGTCCGGCACCACGTACCCGGGGACCTGGTCCATGGACCGCACGACGGCCCGGTCCGGCCCGACGACGAACGACACCGGCGCGCCGCTGAGCAGCGGCGCGACCGCGGTGCGGGTGATCCGCCCGCGGGCGAGCTCGATCCGGACGACCTCCTCGGCGCCCCGGACGAACAGCTCCCAGCCGGCCGTCACCCCGAGCAGCGAGTGGCCGAGCGTTATCACGGCGATCGGTGGCGGCGGGGCGCTGGACGGCAACGTGGTCGGGCGGGTGGTCGGCAGGGCGGTCGGATCGGGTGCCCGCACCGGCTCGACCGGACCGGCCCGGCCCAGCCCGACCGCGACGAGCACGACGGCCAGCGGCACCAGCAGCCACCTCGACCACCGCGGCAGCGGCACCCGGCGCCGGTCCCGCCCGCTGTCGAGAAGCTCAGGCCCCGGCTCCACCGCCCCAGTGTCGCCCCTGGCGCGGCGAATGACCCTCCGACTCCGACCGGTACCTCCGGGTGCCCGGTGGTTCCACGCGATCCGGTGGATCCAGGACAAACCCGTCATGCGGACCGCGGAGCGGCTGGGCCGGTGGGCGACACTCCATCCGGGGACTCCCGCTGGCCGGCTCGGCGATGCATCATCTAGGCGACGACGTCCTGGTACGCCTGGAGGACGCGATGACCGAAGGCCTGCAGCGGCGCAGTGACGATGCCGAGACGTCGCCGGGCCGCGGTCGACGACCGGTGGTGGTGGTCGGCGTGGACGGCAGTCCCGCCTCGCGCTGCGCCGCCCTGGCCGCCGGCAGCTCGGCCCGGGCCCTCGGCGGCAGCGTCGTCGCCGTGCACGTGCCGACGCTCTCCCCCTGGCAGTCGATCGCGGCCAGCCTCGGCGCGGCCCAGGCGTTGGCCGAGACCAGGGAGCTGACCTGCCGGCAGATCGAGGCGGAGCTGGCGACCCTGTTCGACCTGGTCGACGTGCCGTGGCGGTTCGTGGTCCGGCGCGGCGCCGTAGACGCGTCGCTGACCAGCATCGCCGCCGAACTGCACGCGGCCGTGGTCGTCGTCGGCACGCCCCGGCGGACGCTGCGGGCCCGGCTGGCCCATCTGGTGGTCCCGAACGTGCCCCGAATGTTGCTACGGTCAGGCACCGACCGCATCCTGATCGCCTGAGCTTCGTCCGACGAACGTCATGCTGCCGGCGCTGGGCGGTGTACCTGGAGGGGCCCGGACCAAGGGTCCGCCAGGTGACCAAGGGGGTGGGATGCCGTTCGCGGTGGGGAGCCGGCAGGCCGACGGCGTGACGGTGGTCGACGTGGGCGGCGAGGTCGACGTCGAGACGGCACCGCGGATGCGGGCCGCGCTGGCGGCGGCGGTCGACGCCGGGCTGCCGGTCGTGGTCGACCTCGGCGGGGTGACCTTCATGGACTCGTTCGGGTTCGGCGTGCTCGCCGCGGCGCACCAGCAGGGGGCCCGGGCCGGTACGCCGGTCGTGCTGCGGTCGGTCTCGGCTCGGATCTGCCAGCTGCTCGCCCTGCTCGGCCTCGACGCGGTCCTCACCATCGAGCCGGCACCGGACGCGCACCGGCCGGCACGAAACCTCTGACGCGGGGCACTAGTCCTCTGCCGGCGGGCGGGTGCCCTCGAGGAAGCCTCGCTGCGCCATGTCGGAGGCGGCCAGCACCTCGACCAGGAACGCCCCGGCGGCTTCGGCGACCTCGAGCCGCTCGGTCTCGCCGGTCGCCCGGAGCAGGTCGAGCGTGACCGAGTTGTGCACCTGCACCAGTTCCAGCAGCCCGACCCGGTCGTTGATCGCCGACCGTCCCAGCTCGTATGCGGAGTGCAGCTGATGCTCGCCACGCCGGGACAGGTAGCCGACGAGCGCGGACCGGTAGTCCAGCCGGAGCCGGGCGAGCGCGGGATCGGTCACGGCAGGATCGCGGTCCCGGTCATGGAGCGCAGGTAGGCGAGGCCCTCCTCGAGGTCGAGCGCGGTGGGCATCTCCAGCTGCAGCCCGAGCCGGACCATGCTGACCGCCAGCTCCGGCGCGATCCCCACGATGACGGTCTCGGCCCCGCGCAGCCGGCTCATCCGGGCGATGTCGCGCAGCGTGCGCGAGCCGAACGAGTCCAGCACGTCCAGCGCGGCCACGTCGATGACCACCCCGCGGGCCCGCTGCGAGCCGATGCGGTCGATGAGGTCGCGCTGGAACCGCAGCAGCTGCCCGTCGTCCAGCGCGGTGTGGATGGACGCGATGAGGTAGGAGCCCTGGCTCAGGATCGAGACCCGCAGCGGCTCCGCCGGCACCTCACGGTCAGCCATCGTCCCGGTCAGCCATCCTCGTCGCTCACCCTCGTCACCCGGAACCCGAGCAGCCGCTCGGCCTCCTCGATCCCGCCCTGCAGGTCGCCGACCGTGTTCATCTTGGTCAGGTCGACGCCGATGGTCACCAGGGTCTGGGCGATCTCCGGCGACAGTCCGGTGATGATCACGCCGGCGCCCATCAGCCGGGACGCGTCGACGGCCTGCACCAGGTGGTTGGCGACCTCGGCGGTGATCTCCGGGACACCGGTGATGTCGATGACCACGACCTTGGCCCGGTGCCGCCGGATCCCGCCGAGCAGCTGCTCGGTGAGCTGGTCGGCCCGCTGGTCGTCGAGCACGCCGATGATCGGCAGGATCAGCAGCCGCTCGCGTACCTGCAGCACCGGGGTGGACAGCTCGCGGATGGCGTCGGCCTGCTGCCGGATGACGCGCTCCCGCTCCTGCACGAAGCTCACCGCGACCGTGTTGGCGATCCGGTTCGCCGCCGGCTCGTACGCATCGAGCACGCGGTTGAGCAGCCCGAAGTCGTCCTGGTACTTCTCGAACAGCGACCGGGCCAGCACGTCCCGCAGCAGCAGCACGATGCCGACGACCTCGTTGGTCTCCACCCCGCGCGGGATGATCCGCTCGGACAGGTCGCGCGCGTAGTCCTGCAACGCCTCGACGCTGCCGGTCTCCAGCACGCCGACGTAGTTGTCGTACACCGAGGTCGCCTCGGTGAAGACCTCCTGCGGTGTCATCGCGCTGAGCAGGCTCTCGTCGGTGATCCGGTTCGCCCACTCCCGGCGCAGCTGGGTCCGGTGCTCACGCAGGTGGGCGACCAGCTCAGGCAGCAGCAGGTCGTCGCCTGCGGTCGCCTCGGCTCCGGCCAGGCCGTCCGGTGTCGTGGACGTCATCGCACTTCCTTCCTTGTTGCGATCATTGCCGTCAGCTGCGCAGCCACCTGGTCATGGTCACGGTCGTGCCCTTGCCCACTTCGGACACCACGTCGAACTCGTCCATCAACCGGCGCGACCCGGGCAGCCCGAGCCCGAGGCCGCCCCGATATGTGCTGTAACCGTCCTGCAGCGCCGATCTCACGTCCTGGATCCCGGGCCCGACGTCCCGCGCCACGATCATGATCCCGATCCGGTCACCCTGCTCGATCTGGCAGACCATGATCTCGCCACGCTCGGCGAACTGGACGATGTTGCGGGCCATTTCCGAGATCACGGTCGCGACCAGGGTGGCCTCGGTCGGCGAGAAGCCGGTCCGGGCGGCCACCTCGCGGCCTTTCTGCCGGGCGGTGACCACGTCCGCGTCCCGCTGCACCCGCACCCGCACCTCGCCGTCGTTGCCGGCGGACCGGCGGTCGAACAGGGCCGGCGCGAGCGCCGAGCAGTAGTCGCATTCGAGCAGGTGGCCGGCACAGTCGAGCTGCCGCTGGCGCCGGCGCTCGCCGCTGGACAGCGCGATGAGCACCGGCCGGCAGGCCTCCGTCGGCGGCTCGCCGGCCTGTGCGGTCAGCACCTCGACCCGCAGCTTGGCCCGGCTGCGGGACAGCTGCGCGGCGATCGCGCCCGGCGTCGAGTTGCGGCCGGCGGCCAGCGTCGCGGTGTCGGTGCCCTCCACCTCGTGGGCGACCAGCAGGTCCCGCTCCCGCTCGGGCAGCCGCTGCAGCGCCTCGCCGAGCAGCGAGCGGCGCTCCTCGACCAGCACCTCGTCCTCCGGGGTCGGCGTGCCGCCCGGGTCGGCGAGCAGGTGCGCCTTGCGCCGGTCCCGGTCCTGTCGCTCCAGGTGGGACGCGATGAGGTTGCGCGCGGTGACGATCGCGTACGGCACCAGCGCCTCCGGCTCCAGCCGGGCCCTGGCGCCCATGATCCGGGCCAGCGTCTCCTGGACCAGGTCGTCGACGAGGTTCGCGTCCCGCATCCGGGCAGCGACGACCCGCCGCACCACCGGGAGGAGGTCGAGGATCTCCTCGTCCTCCCCGCCGACGGGGGCGGCATCGTCCTCGCCCACGAGCGCCTCCCTACCCAGCCCGCTCCGGGCCGATGCCCCCGGGAAGGGACGGGGACGGCCCCGGTACGTGACACGACCCACGCGATCAATCCGGATCAGGTTCGTTCCGGTGCACCGTGGGCACCCTGTCCATAGGGTCGGGGGCCGCATCGGGAGTGAGCGATCGTGGAACGGGCGGAGGCGCGGCTGTCGGCGGAGCTGCGTCGGTTGTACGCCGCCGCCGGCCGGCCCGAGCTGGCCGACGTGGTGCGCTGGGGGGCCCGCCGGCGCCCGCCCGTGTGGTTCAGCGTGTCGTCGCTGGTCGACTGGCTTCGCCCGCGCACGGTGGCGGTGCCCAGCGAGGGTGCGCTGCTGGCGTTCGTCGAGTTCCTCAGCGGCCGGGCCGGGCGGCCGGTGCTGTGGCAGTGGTGGCGGCAGTTGCGCCGGGCCGCCTGGGTCGAGACCTATGGTGGCGGCCGCCCGGCCGGGTGGGTCCCCGCCTGACCGGATCGCTGCCCTCGTGGCCGCCCGGAAGGGCATTCGCAGGGCCGCCTGCGCCGCTACGGTAGCGGGGAACCGCACAGGATGCGGGAACGGCGGGGGCAACGGCGGGGGCAACGGCCATGGTCACTGGCACGGGGGAGCCGGTCGCGGGTGGGTACGCGCTGGCGCTCGATCCGGCGGAGCTCGCGCGCTACCGGCTGATGGCCGAGCGGGCCCGGACCGCGGAGGCCGAGCTCTGGCGGATGGCCGGGGTCCGGCCCGGTGCCCGCGTCGCCGACGTGGGCTGCGGGCCGGGCGCGCTGCTGCCGCTGCTCGCGGCCGAGGTGGCGCCGGACGGCGAGGTCGTCGGCGTGGACGGCGACCCGGGTGCGGTCGCCGCCGCCACCTCGTACGTGGCCGGGGCCGAGCGCGTCTCGGTCGGGATGGCGCCGGCCGACGCGACCGGGCTGCCGGCCGGCACGTTCGACACGGTGATGGTCCGGCACGTGCTGGCCCACAACGGCGGCCACGAGCAGGCGATCGTCGACCACCTGGCCACGCTGCTGCGCCCGGGCGGCTGTGTCTACCTGGTCGACCTGTACGGCCGGGGCATGACCACCGAGCCCGACGTCCCGGTGCTGGAGGAGATCAACGAGCGCTACCGCGCCTTCCACGCGCTGCGCGGCAACGACCTGCGGACCGGACTGCACCTGGGCGAGTGGGTACGGGCCGCCGGGCTGGAGCTGGTCGACTTCCGCGGCACCTACCAGATCGTGGCGTTCCCGCCCGGGCTGCGGCCGCCGGCAATGGCCGCCCGGGAGGCGATGCTCGCCGCCGGCGTGGTGACGGAGGCCGACCTCGACCGGTGGGAACGCGAGCTGTCCGCGGTGGACGCGAAGCCGGACCGGCCGACCGGCTTCATGCCGATCTTCACCGCGATCGGCCGCGCGGCCCCCGGTCGCTGACCGGTCCGGCCGCCGGTCCCTCGCCGGCCGCTCGAGCTGCCGGCCGCTCGGTCGGGCGGTGCTGCTCGCCGGGTCAGGCTGCCGGCTGCTCGGTCAGGCTGCCGGCTGCTCGGTCAGGCTGCCGGCTGCTCGGTCAGGCTGCCGAGCACGTGCTCGGCGATGGCCAGGCAGGAGGTGGCCGCGGGTGAGGGCGCGTTGCGGACGGCGACGACCGCGCCCAGCCGGCTGATCCGGAAGTCGTCGACCAGCGATCCGTCCGGGTCGACGGCCTGGGCCCGCACCCCGGCCGGCGCGGCCACCACGTCCGCCATCCGCAGCGCCGGGACATACTCCCGGGCCCGGGCCACGTACGTGCGCTTCGAGAACGACCCGCGCAGCTCGAACACCCCGGCCCGCCAGTGCGTGCGGAACAGCCGCCGCGCGCCGGGCGAGCGCAGCATCGCGGCCAGCTCGGCCGGCACCACGTCCCGGCGCCGGTAGCCTTCCCGGGCGGCGGCCGGCACCGCGTTCGGCCCGATGTCGACGGTGCCGTCGACCCGCGGGGTGAAGTGCACGCCGAGGAACGGGTACGCCGGGTCCGGCACCGGGTAGACCAGCCCGCGCACCAGGCCGGCGCGCTCCGGCACCAGCCGGTAGTACTCGCCGCGGAACGGCACGATCACCGGGTCGGCGCCGTCCCCGGCCATCCGCGCGACCAGGTCCGACTGCAGCCCGGCGCAGAGGACGAGCTGGTCGAGCCGGTGCTCGGACTCCGCCGCGCGCACGGTCACCGTCGCGCCCGGCCGGATCGCGGTGACCGGCGCGCCGAGCAGCACCCGGCCGCCGTGCCGGCGGATCTCGCCGGCCAGCGCCCGGGCCACCGCCGGATAGTCGACGATCGCCGTGGTCGGCGAGTGCAGCGCCGCCACCCCGGCCACGCCGGGCTCGATCTCCCGCAGCGCCGCGCCGTCCAGCCACCGCACGCCCGGCACGCCGTTGCGTGCCGCCCTGGACTCGATCCCGCGCAGCCGCTCCCGCTCGACCTCGTCGCGGGCGACGACCAGCTTCCCGATCTCCCGGTAGGCGACGCCGTGCTCGGCGCAGAAGTCCTTGAGCAGGCCGACCCCGCGCCGGCACAGGGTCGCCTTGAGCGAGCCCGGCTGGTAGTAGAGCCCGGCGTGCACGACGCCCGAGTTGTGTCCGGACTGGTGCCGGGCGAGCTCGGGCTCCTTGTCGAACACGGTCACCTCGGCCCCGCGTGCGGCGAGCGCCCGCCCGATCGCCAGCCCGACCAAGCCCGCCCCCACGACCCCCACCCTCGCCACGGCCCCGATGCTATGCGCCCGACCCGTCCGGCCGCGCCGGATCGACCGGTCCGCCCCTCCCGGGGCGACTGCAGCGCGACCCCGGCCGGCCGCGCCCAGATCGACCGGTCCGGCCGGCCCCAGGCCCGGCGCGAAAGGTGGTCGACCGGGATCCGAGCCGTCACGTGCGGGGGTCGTACCGGTCCAGGCGGGTGGCCGCGCGGACCCGGGCCCGCAGCCGGCCAGGTCGCCGGCCAGCGCGCCGAGGGCGCGGGCCTGCACGAGGACGTTGCCGAGCGCGGTCGCCTCGACCGGGCCGGCCACGACCGGCAGGCCGCAGGCGTCGGCGGTGAGCTGGCACAGCAGCGCGTTGCGGGCGCCGCCGCCGACGATGTGCACGACGTCGACCGGCTGTCCGGACAGCGCGCTCGGCGTCGCGCGATCGCCGCGGCGAACGCGAGCGCGAGGCTGTCCAGGATGCAGCGGACGACCGACGCCGGGCCGGTCGCCGGCGGTCCGCGCTCGCCGGCAGGCCGCGGCGATCCGCGCCGGCATGTCGCCGGGCGGCAGGAACGCCGGGTCGTCCGGCGTCGATGACGCGGGCCGCCCGGCGGCAGCGCGGCCGCGGCGGCGCAGCAGCGTCGCCGAGCTCGACCGCGCGCCCGCGCAGGTCCCAGGTCCGCAGCGACTCCTGGAGCAGCCACAGGCCCATGATGTTGCGCAGGTAGCGGACCGTGCCGTCGACGCCGCGCTCGTTGGTGAAGTTGGCCGCGCGGCTCTCCTCGGTGAGCACCGGCGCGTCGAGCTCGACGCCGACGAGCGACCAGGTGCCGCACGAGATGTAGGCGAACCGGCGCGTCGCCGCCGGCACGCCGACCACCGCCGACGCGGTGTCGTGCGAGCCGACGGCGCTGACCGGCAGCCGTGGTCGAGCCCGAGCTCGGCCCGCACCGGCCCGGTCACGCCGGCCAGCACCCGGCCGGGGAGCACGCACGCCGGCAGCAGCCCGGTGCGGCAGGCCGAGCGCCTCGACCAGCTCCGCCGCCCAGTCGCCGGTGCGGGCGTCGAGCAGGCCGGTGGTCGAGGCGTTGGTCTGCTCGGCGCCCGGCTCGCCGGTCAGCCAGTAGCCGAGCAGGTCCGGATCAGCAGCAGCCGTCGCGCAGCCGAGCTCGAGCCGGCGCTCGGCGGCCAGCTGGTAGAGCGTGTTGAACGGCAGGAACTGCAGCCGGTGCAGCGCGTACAGCTCGGGCCGGGTCGAGCGTGCGCGTGCACGTCTTCGACGCACCCCGGCGGTGCCGGCCGTCGCGGTAGTGCACGGGGTTGCCGAGCAGCGCGCCGTCCGCGTCGAGCAGGCCGTAGTCGACGCGCCCAGGAGTCGATCGCCGAGCCCGGCCAGCCGCGCCCGGCCGCGCGCGGCCGCCCGCAGCCCGTCGAGGACCTCGCGGTACAGGCCGAGGATGTCCCAGTGCAGCCCGTCGGGCAGCCGCACCGGGCCGTTGCGGGAACCGGTGCACCTCGGTCAGCTCGAGCGTCGTCCGGGCCGACCCGGCCGACCATGACGCGCCCGCTGGACGCGCCGAGGTCGACCGCGGCGAGCGCGCATCGTGCTCGCTCATCGCAGGAAGGCGGCCGCGACGCCGGCGTCGACCGGGATGTGCAGCCCGGTGGTGTGGGTCAGGTCGCCGCCGGTCAGCGCGAAGACGGCGTTGGCGACGTGCTCGGGCAGCACCTCGCGCTTGAGCGCGTCCGCTGGGCGTAGAACTCGCCGAGCTCCTCCTCCTGCACGCCGTAGACCGCGGCGCGCTGGGCGCCCCAGCCGCCGGCGAAGATGCCGGAGCCGCGGACGACGCCGTCGGGGTTGATCGCCGTTGACCCGGATGCCGTGCTCGCCCAGCTCGGCGGCGAGCAGCCGGACCTGGTGGGCCTGGTCGGCCTTGGTCGCGCCGTACGCGACGTTGTTCGGGCCCGGCGAAGACGGCGTTCTTGCGAGGCGATGTAGACGATGTCGCCGCCCATGCCCTGCGTCGATCATCACCTGCGGCCGCCTCGCGGGAGACCAGGAACGAGCCGCTTGGCCATGACGTCGTGCTGCAGGTCCCAGTCCGTCGCGGTGGTCTCCAGCAGCGGCTTGGAGATCGAGAGCCCGGCGTTGTTGACCACCAGGTCGACCCCGCCGAAGGCGAGCACGCGCCGCCTCGAAGCGCGCCGGCGATCTGCTCCTCGTCGGTGACGTCGACGGTGACGGCGACCGCCACGTCGGCGCCGCCGAGCTCGGCGGCGACCGCCGGCGGCCTTCGCCGCGTCGAGGTCGGCGACCACGACGCAGGCGCCCTCGGCGGCGAGCCGCTGCGCGATGGCCTTGCCGATGCCGGACGCCGCGCCGGTCACCAGCGCGACCCGGGTCGCGAGCGGCTTCGGCTTCGGCATCCGCTGGCAGCTTGGCCTCCTCCAGCGCCCAGTACTCGATGCGGAACTTCTCCGACTCGTCGATCGGCGCGTACGTCGAGACCGCCTCGGCGCCGCGCATCACGTTGATCGCGTTGACGTAGAACTCGCCGGCCACCCGCGCGGTCTGCTTGTCCTTGCCGAAGCAGAACATGCCGACGCCGGGGACCAGCACGATCGCCGGGTCGGCGCCGCGCATCGGCGGGCGAGTCCGGCGTCGGCGTGCCGCTCGTAGTAGGCCGCGGTAGTCCTCGCGGTAGCCGCGTGCAGCTCGCGCAGCCGGGCGACGACCTCCTCCAGCGGCGCGGTCGGCGGGCAGGTCGAGGACCAGCGGCCTGACCTTGGTGCGCAGGAAGTGGTCGGGGCAGGAGGTGCCGAGCGCGGCCAGCCGCGGGTGCTCGGCGCGGGCCAGGAAGTCGAGCACGACGTCGGAGTCGGTGAAGTGGCCGACCTGCGGCGGTCGGTGGAGGCGAGGCCGCGGATCGTCGGGGCGAGCGCGGCGGCCCTCGCCCGCCGCTCGGCCGCCGGCAGCGGCTCGTAGCCCGGCAGGACCGGGCCGAACGGCTCGGCCTTGCCGTGCTCGTCGAGGAACGCCTCGGCGGTGCGGATGATCTCCAGCGAGTTCGCCTCGCACTCCGCGCTGGTGTCGCCCCACGCGGTGATGCCGTGGCCGCCGAGGACGCAGCCGATCGCCTGCGGGTTGCGCCGCCTTGACCGCGGCGATGTCCAGGCCGAGCTGGAACCCGGGCCGGCGCCACGGCACCCACACCACCCGGTCGCCGAAGCACTCCGTGGTCAGCTCCTCGCCGTCGGCGGCGGTGGCGAGCGCGATGCCGGAGTCGGGGTGCAGGTGGTCGACGTGGGCGGCGTCGACCAGGCCGTGCATCGCGGTGTCGATGGACGGCGCCGCGCCGCCCTTGCCGTGCAGGCAGTAGTCGAACGCGGCGACCATCTCGTCCTCGCGCTCCACGCCCGGGTAGACGTCGACCAGCGCGCGCAGCCGGTCCAGCCGCAGCACGGCGAGCCCGGCCTCGGTCAGCGTGCCGAGGTCGCCGCCGGAGCCCTTGACCCACAGCAGCTCGACGGCGCCGCCGGTCACCGGGTCGGTCGCGGTGCCCTTGGCCGAGGTGTTGCCGCCGGCGTAGTTGGTGTTGCGCGGGTCGGCGCCGAGCCGGTTCGACTGCGCGCCGAGCAGCGTCGTCGCACCACGGTGTTCGACCGGCACTCAGGCGCCCCACCCGGCCTGGCGTGCCGCCGACCGCTCGGCCGCGATCTGCTCGGCGTAGCCGGAGCGCTGCGTAGGCGGCGATCGGGTCCGGGTCCAGGCCCAGCTCCTCGCGCAGCTCGCCAGCAGCGGCCGGACGTCGGTGTTGTACGCGTCCATCAGCACCGCGTTGGCGCCGAGCACGTCCCCGGCCTGCTGCGCGGCGGCCAGCGCGTCGGCGTCGACCAGCAGCGCCTTGGCCGTCGCCTCCTGCACGTTCATCACCGAGCGGATCTGGCCGGGATCTTCGCCTCGATGTTGTGGCACTGGTCGAGCATGAACGCGACGCCCGGCCGCCGGCGTCGAGCCCGCCGCCGCGACGACCTCGTACATGATGCGGAACAGCTGGAACGGGTCGGCCGCGCCGACCATCAGGTCGTCGTCGGCGTAGAAGCGGGAGTTGAAGTCGAACGCGCCGAGCTTCCCCTCCCGCAGCAGGAACGCGACGATGAACTCGATGTTGGTGCCCGGCGCGTGGTGGCCGGTGTCGACCACGACCTGCGCCTTCGGCCCGAGCTCGAGGCAGTGCGCGTACGCGGTGCCCCAGTCCGGCACGTCGGTGGTGTAGAAGGCGGGCTCGAAGAACTTGTACTCCAGCAGCATCCGCTGGTCGTCGCCGAGCCGCTCGTAGACCTCGCGCCAGCGCCTCGGCCAGCCGGTCCTGCCGGGCTCGCGATGTCGTCCTGGCCCGGGATAGTTCGTGCCGTCGGCGAACCACAGCTTCAGGTCGCGCGAGCCGGTGGCGTCCATGATGTCGACGCACTCCAGCAGGTGGTCGATGGCCTTGCGCCGGACCGCGGGTCGGGGTTGGTGACGCTGCCGAGCTTGTAGTCGTCGTCCTGGAAGACGTTGGAGTTGATCGCGCCGAGCCGCACGCCGAGCTCCTCGCGTGCGCGGCCAGCGCGGCGTAGTCGTCGACCTGGTCCCACGGGATGTGCAGCGCCACGCGTCGGCGCGACCCCGGTGTACCGGTGCACCTGCGCGGCGTCGTCGATCTTCTCGTGCGGGTCGCGGGGCACGCCGGCCTGCGCGAACACCTTGAAGCGGGTGCCGGAGTTGCCGAACGCCCAGGACGGCATCTCGACGGTCTGCGAGCGCAACGCACGCCGGACGGTTTCGTTTGTGCGCGGCGAGACGTGGAGTCAGCCCTTGACCGCGCCGGCGGTCATGCCCGGCGACGATCTGGCGGTTGAAGAACATGAACATGATCAGCGGCGGGATGGTGATCAGCAGGATGTTCATGAACAGCAGGTTGTACTGGGTGCTGAACTGGCTCTGGAAGTTGTAGAGCGTCAGCTGCACGGTGGCGTTCTCGTCGCCGGGCAGGAAGTACAGCGGGTTGATGAAGTCGTTGAAGATCGCCACCGACTGCGACCACGATCACGGTGATCGACCACCGGCCGCAGCAGCGGCAAGATCACCCGGAAGAACAGGCCGCAACGGCCCGGCGCCGTCGATGATCGCCGCCTCGTCGAGCTCGCGCGGGATCGTCGCGACGAAGGCGCGGAACAGCAGGACGCAGAACGACAGGCCGAAGGCGACCTCGACCAGGATCAGGCCCGGGCATGGTCTTGAACAGGCCCAGCCTCTGCAGCACCCAGATCGTCGGCACGACGGCCGGCGGGATGATCAGCCCGGCCAGCACCAGGAAGTTGACCAGACGTGGCCAGCGGCCGCGGCCGCCGCTGCAGCACGAACCCGACCATCGCGCAGAGGACGACCAGGATCGCGACCGACGACGACGGTGAGGATCGTGCTGTTGATGAACGCGGTCACCAGCATGTAGTCGCGGGCCGTAGACGACCTCGATGAGGTTCTGCACCAACCGGCCAGCTGCGTCGGCCAGGAGAAGCTCGAGATCGAGCCGACTGCGTCCTGCGGTCTTGACCGCGGTGAGGACGATGAACGCGAACGGGACGAGGAAGACGACGAGGGCGACGCGAGGATCGCGACCGATCGTCGAGCCGGTACCGGCGGACCGATCCTCATAGCGTCGACCTCCCTGCGGTTGAAGGAACCAGACAGCGGGAACGATGATCGCCGTCACCAGCGAGGAACAGCACGACGTTGCCGGCGGTG
The DNA here is from genome assembly GCA_963728945.1 of uncultured Actinomycetota bacterium. Lineage (GTDB taxonomy): Bacteria > Actinomycetota > Actinomycetes > Mycobacteriales > CADCTP01 > CADCTP01. The sequence goes on from CAVSMA010000002.1 coordinate 2,013,988, forward strand.
GACAGGCCGTAGAAGCCGGCCTGGTACTGCTTGTAGATCACCGAGGCGATCACGTCGGTGGTGAAGCCGGGGCCGCCGCCGGTCATCGCCCAGATCAGGTCGAACGAGCGCAGCCCGCCGATGAACGACAGCATGATCACGGTGAACGTGGCCGGCCGGGACAGCGGCAGCGTGATGTGCCGGAACTTGGCCCACGCCCCGCCGCCGTCGACGCGAGACCGCCTCGAAGTACTCCTGCGGGATCGACACGATGCCGGCGATGTAGATGACCGTGGCCAGGCCGACGCCCTTCCAGACGTCGACCAGCGCGACCGAGAGCAGCGCCGAGCTGCGGGTCGGTCGAGCCAGCCGGGACCGTAGATGCCGAACACGCGCGAGCGCCTTGTTGATCAGGCCCGTTCGTCGGGTCCATCAGCACGGTGAAGGTGATGCCGACGCCGACCGTGCAGACCAGCACCGGGAAGAACACCACCGAGCGCAGAGTGCCCCGGCCGCGGATGCCGCGAGGTGAGCAGCACCGCCAGGCAGCAGCCCGAGCACGACCTTGAGGCCGCTGGTGACGACGGCGTAGATCAGCGTGTTGCGCAGGCCGCTGGCGCAGCGACGGCTCGCGAGAAGAACTGGCGGAAGTTGTCGAGGCCGATGAACTCGCAGTCGAACAGCGTCCAGCGGGTCAGCGCTGAAGAAGAACGACAGCGAAGGTCGGGACCACGAAGAGGACGACGTAGATGACGCCGGCCGGCAGGTAGAACCAGTGCGGGTAGGTGCGCTGCGACGCTCTGGCGCGGGCCGCGTCGACCGGCGGTCGCGGCGGGCCCGTCGCGCCGGCCCGGCCGGGCTCCGCGTGCGCGGAGCCCGGCCGGCTCGAGCGTTGCTGCCCGCCCTGGCGTCGGTCACCAGCCCGGCAGGCCGAGCTGCTGGGCCTGCTTCTTCACGTCCTGCGTCGTAGAGCGCCGCGCCGTCCTCGGCGACTGCGGATGCCGGAGCCGACCTCGACGGTGATCTGCTCGAGCGTCGGGCCCTTGACCGGCGAGAGGAACTCCAGCGCCGGCGCTGGCGTTGCCGCCGTCGAAGTAGGCCTGCAGGTCGGTCGACCACCGGCGGCACGTCGGCCGGCAGGGTCGCAGCCCTTGACCAGGTACGGCCCGGTCGGCGGCTGCGCGCGGTCTGACGGCGTCCGAGCCCTCGCGTGCTGACGATGAAGGCGAGGAACTTCTTCGCCGCGTCGAGCTTCGTGCTCGGTCGTCTTCGGGATGTAGATGCCGGCCGGCATCCACACCGTCACGCCGTTCTTGGCCGCGTCGTCGCCCGGGATGCGCGAAGAAGCCGACGTCTTCGCTGCCTCGGGTTCGGCTGCAGCGATCGGCTGACCGCGAAGGTCAGCATCGGGTAGTGCGCGCCCTCGCCGGCGGCGAGCAGCTTCAGCCCTGTCCTCGAACGTCGCCGAGCCGAAGTCCGTTGTTGACGTAGCCCTTGCTCGTGACCTCCTGGCCAGCTGCTGGAAGCCCTTGAGCGCGCGCCGGGGTCGTCGGCGTACTTGGCCTTGTTGCGCGGTGTACTGCGTCGGCGAAGTTCGGATCGGCGGCTGCGACGTTGAAGAAGTCGCCGAGCACGAACAGCTGCGAGGTCCAGGTGTCGCCGAAGGTCTGCGATCACCGGCGTGATGCCGGCGGCCTTGATCTTCGTCGTTGTTGGCCATGAACTCGGCCCAGGTCTTCGGCACCTTCAGCCCGAGCTTCTCGTAGACGTGCTTGTTGTAGAGGATCCCGCCGCCGAAGGCCGCGCCGCACGGCGCGCCGTACGACCTTGCCGTCCGTGGCTCACCACCGGCATGAACGTCGTCGGTCGACGTCCGTTCATCGCCGGGTCGTCGGTGAGGTCGACCAGGGTCTTGTCCGGGTTGAGCGCCTGGAGCAGCGAACCGGAGTTGTAGAAGAAGACGTCCGTCATCTCGCCGGTGGAGAGCCGGGTCTTGATGAGGTTGTCGCCCTCGGTGCCGCCCGGCCGGGTCTCGATCTTGACCGTCACTCCCGGGTTGGCCTTCTCGAACGCGTCGGTGACCGCCTTGGCCGCCGCGATCGTCTGCGGTCCGTTGTCGATGAGCAGCGTGAGGGACTTGCTCTCCGAGCCGGAGCCGGAGCCCGAGCCGGAGGCGGCGTCGGATCCGCCGAGCCCCGAACTGCACGCGGTGAGCGCGAGGGCGACCGCCGCCGCGGCGGTCGCGAGCCGGATAGCAGAGGTCTTCATGAGGGGGGCCTCCGGATGGGATTGAGGTGTTTGCGAACGACATTGTTTGAACGTTTCAACACCCGATCTGGAGGAGATTTAAGCGCGTGTGACAAGCCGAGTCAAGATACGTGGGCCGGATATGTCGCCCGCGGATCTTCGTCGCACGCGGCTGACCTGCGCTCTTGACAGGCGCCTGTTTGTAACGGTTCAGTAAGGACGTCCGGGCCAGGCCGAACCCGCCGCCCGCGGCTTCCGCACGCCCGGAGAGGTGACGACGTGACCGACCTGCTGCCCACCGCGGCCGACCCAGGAACGACGGTGCGCCTGACCGTCCGTTCGACGCCCGCCGGCGTCAGCGGCCGCGGACCGCTCCGGCTGGACTGGAGCGTCACGTCGAGCACCGCCGAGCGCCAGGTCGGGTACGAGATCGAAGCCGCGCCGACACGGGAGTTCGCCGCCGGCGTCCAGGGCACCGGCCCCGTCGCCGGAGCCGGCCAGCTTGACGTGGTCGCGCCCGGCGGCCCGCTGCGCAGCCGGGAGGTCCGGCACCTGCAGGTGCGGGTGGCCACCGACGCAGGCTGGTCGGACTGGAGCGAGCCGGCCACGGTCGAGGCCGGACTGCTCGCGCCGGCGGACTGGCAGGCGGTCGCGGTCACCCTGCCGGACGATCCCGGCGCCCGGCAGCAGTCCCCGGTCCCTGCTGCGCAGGGCGTTCGAGCTGCCGGCGGCGCCCCGCCGGGCCCGGCTGCACGTCAGCTCGCTCGGCGTGCACGAGGTCAGCCTCAACGGCGTCCGGGTCGGCGACCACCTGCTCGACCCGGGCTGGACCGCATACCGGCAGCGGCTGCTGGTCACCAGCCACGACGTCACCGGCCTGCTCGCCGCGGGCGCGAACGTGCTCGCCGGCCGGCTCGGCGACGGGTGGTACCGCGGCCGGTTGGGCTGGGACCCGCAGGAGGATCGCTGCCGGTACGGCTGGCAGGTCGGCCTGCTCGCCCAGCTCGAGATCGAGCTGCCCGACGGTTCCAGGGTCACCGTCGGCAGCGACGAGAGCTGGCGCGCCGCGACCGGCGAGATCCGCTCGGCCGACCTGTACGACGGTTGCGCCGTCGACCTCCGGCACCGCCGGCCGGGCTGGGACCGGCCGGGGTTCGACGACTCGGGCTGGGCGCGCGTCGCGGTCGTCCCGCTCGACCCGGCGATCCTGCAGCCGCGGGTGGCTCCGCCGGTCCGGGTGGTGCGGACGTTCCGGCCGGAGCGCTCGGTCGCGCCCGACGGCGCGGTCCGCCTCGACGCCGGGCAGAACGTGGCCGGTGTCGTCCGCCTCACCGTCCGCGGCCGGCCCGGCGAGACCGCGACCGTGCGGCACGCCGAGGTGCTGGAACCGGACGGGCGTCTGCACACCCGCTCGCTGCGTACGGCCAAGGCGACCGACACGTACGTGCTGGCCGACGACGGCGACACCGTGCTGGAGCCGTCGTTCACCTTCCACGGGTTCCGGTACGCCGAGGTGACGACCGGCGCGGAGCTGCTCGACCGCCGAGGTGCTGGCGATCAGCAGCGACACCGACCGGTGCGAACGGCACGTTCAGCTGCTCCGACGCGGCGCTGACTCGGTTCCACGAGAACGTCCGTCTGGTCGCAGCGGGACAACTTCGTGGCCGTGCCGACCGACTGCCCGCAGCGCGACGAGCGGCTGGGCTGGACCGGCGACGCGCAGGCGTTCGCACCGACGGCGTGCACCTGTTCGACTCGCGGTCTTCTGGGCGAGCTGGCTGGTCGACGTGGCCGCACGACCAGACCGCGGAAGGGGCGGTGCCGAGCGTCGTTCCCAACGTCTCGGCGAGGGGCAGTTCGCGCTCGGTCGGGCTGGCTGGGCCGACGCGGCGACGATCGTTCCCTGGGCCGTGCACGTGGCGTACGCCGACACCGGGGTGCTCGCCGCGCAGCTGCCGAGCATGCGGGCGCTGGTCGGCTACCTGCAGGGCCGCCGCCAGGACGACGGCCTGCTCGGCGGCGAGTTGCAGTTCGGCGACTGGCTCGACCCGGATGCGCCGGGCGACCGGCCGCACGAGGCCAAGACCTCCTCGGACTACCTCGCGAACGCGTTCTTCGCGCACAGCGCGCGGCTGACCGCGAGGGCTGCCACCGCGGTCGGCGACCCGAGCAGGCCGGAGGTTCGCGGCGCTCGCGGAGGACGTGGCCGCCGCACCTGGGCGCGCTGGCGGGAGCACGCGCTGACGACCCAGACTGGCTGCGCGGTCGCGCTCGAGCTGGGCATCGCGCCGGACGACGCCGCGGCGGAGGTCGGCGGCGCACTGGCCGGCCTGGTGCGGGACGCGGGCGGCGGGTTGCCACCGGCTTCCTCGGGACGCCGCTGGTGCTCCAGCGCTGACCCGCACCGGGCACCTGGCCGAGGCCTACCTGATGCTGCTGCGGCACGAGCTGCCGTCCTGGCTCCACCAGGTCGACCAGGGCGCCACGACCGTGTGGGAGCGCTGGGACGCGATCCGGGCGGACGGGTCGATCCACGACGGCGTCATGCACATGCCCGACGGCGACAGTCAGATGCTCTCGTTCAACCACTACGCGTACGGCGCCGTGATCGACTGGGTCTACCGCACGCTGGCCGGCCTCGCCCCCGACCCGGACGCCCCGGGCTACCGGCACGTGCTGCTCGCCCCGCGGCCGGTGGCCGGGATCGACCGGGTCAGCGCGTCGGTCGAGACCGCGCTCGGGCCGGTCGGAGTCGACTGGAGCACCCGCGGCGGCACGTTCGAGGCCACGTACCGGCTGCCGTTCGGGGTGACCGGCACGCTGCTGCCGCCGGCCGGACCGGACTCGGTGTCGAGCGTCGACGGCCGGCAGTTGTCCGGATCGGTCACACTGGGACCCGGCACCCATCGCGTCAGCGTGACAGCGGCGGACATCGCACGGCCGATGCAGCCGAGCCTCGGGTGAGATGCTGTCGGCAGGGGTGGAGCGGGGACGACCGGGGAGAGGCGAGAGCCAGGCTATGACGCCGCCGGGCATCAAGGACGTGGCGCTGCACGCGGGGGTCTCGGTGGGCACGGTGAGCAACGTGCTCAACCGGCCGGACCTGGTCAGCGACCGCACCCGGCAACGCGTGCTGGCGTCGATCGCGACCCTCGGCTACGTGCGCAACGAGTCGGCCCGGCAGCTGCGCACCGGCTGCAGCCGGATCATCGCCTGCGTGGTGCTCGACATGGGCAACCCGTTCTTCGCGGACGTGGCCCGGGGCGCCGAGGAGGCGGCCCGCGACGGCCGGCATGGCGCTGTTGCTCTGCAACAGCGAGCGAGGACCCGGCGCGGGAGGTCGAGTATCTCGACATCCTGCTGGAGCAGCGGGTGCGCGGCGTGCTGATCACCCCGGTGGACGGGCCCGCCGCAGCGGCTGCGACTCGATGCCGCGAGCTCGGCGTGCCGGTCGTGCTGCGTGGACCGGATGGCCCGCGACCCGACCGAGCTGGTGCAGCGTCTCGGTCGACGACGTCGAGGGCGGCGACCTCGCCGTCACGCACCTGCTGGACGATGGGCCACACCCGGATCGGCTTCGTCGGCGGGCCGCGCTCGCATAACCCAGGTCGCGCGACCGGCACGCAGGGCGCGCTGCTCGCGCTGGAACGGGCCGGGCTGCCGCCGGACCGGCTGGTCGTGCTGGAGACCGAACGCGCTCGACGGTGGCCGCAGGGGCGCCGGGTCGGCCAGCGGGTGGCTGGGCCTGCCGGCGCGGCGGCGGCCCACGGCGGTGTTCTGCGCCAACGACCTGCTGGCGATCGGTTTCCTGCAGCAGATGATCGCAGCAGGGCGTCGATGTGCCCGGCGACATGGCGATCGTCGGCTACGACGACATCGAGTTCGCGGCGGCCGCGGCGGTGCCGCTCAGCTCGGTCAGCCAGCCGCGGTACGAGCTCGGCCGGCGGGCGTGCGAGCTGCTGCTGGCCGAGGCGGACGCCCGTACCGCCCCTGGCGGTTCCGCGCACCGGCACGAGCAGGTCCAGTTCACCCCGGAGCTGGTCGTCCGCGCGTCGTCGCGCCGGCCGGCCGCCCGGGTCCGCCGGACCGCGAGGGCCTGAGCCGACCGGCGCCCGGCCGGCGGTCCGTCGGCGGCCGGTCAGCTGCCGGGCGGCGGCCCGTCCGGGGCCTGATCGGCGGCCGGGTCAGCCGGCCGGTCGGCCGGCCAGTCAGCCGGCCAGTAGCGTGCCGGTCAGCGCGGGTCCGCCGGCCGGTCAGCCGGCGACGTACGCGACCGCGCGCCGGATCAGCGCTCCGACCGGCTCGCCGGGCTCGTCCAGCGACCGCTGGGTGGCGACCCGCAGCGCGGTGAGGAAGGTCGCCGCGATCAGCCGGGATCGCAGCGGCGCGTCCGGACCGCCGTCCATCCGCCCGGCGAGCTCGGCGGCCAGGTCTCGCTCCACCATGGCGTACACGGCCAGCTGGTAGGGCAGCAGGCTCGGGTGCCGGCGCAGCTCGCGGCGCTCGGCGAGCTCCGCCGGGTCGAGCTCGTCGCTCCCGGCCGTGAACACCTCGACCGCGCGCAGCAGCGCCGGCCACGGCCTCTCCCGCGCCGGCCGGTCATGCACCAGGTCGAGCAGGTGGCGGATCCGCTCCAGGTCGCCGTAGACGAACGCCTCCTCCTTCGAGGAGAAGTAGTTGGAGAACGTCCGGCGGGACACCGTCGCCGCGTCGGCGATCGCCTCGACGGTGACGTGGTCGTAGCCGTCGCGGGTGGCCAGCCGGACCGCCGCCTCGTGCAGCGCCCGCCGGGTCGCGGCCTTCTTCCGCTCCCGCAGCCCGACCGTCCCCGCCACGCCGGCGAGGGTACGCGCGGGGAATAACATTCCCGATGAGTAACGTTGCTCAATGCGCAAGCACTGATCCCCTGTCCCGGAGGCAAGCGCCGATGAGCGCACTGGCTGTCCCGGCCCGCGACGCGGAGCCGGCGTCCCACCGGCAGGTCCTGGAGGCACTCTCCGGCCTGCTGCTGGTCCTGTTCGTCGCGCTGCTGTCCAGCACGGTGGTCTCGACCGCGCTGCCGCAGATCATCGGCGCGCTGCGCGGCTCGCAGACCCAGTACACCTGGGTGGTCACCGCGACCCTGCTCACCGCGACCGCCACCACGCCCGTCTGGGGCAAGCTGGCCGACCTGTTCAACAAGAAGCTGCTGATCCAGATCGCGATCGTGATCTTCGTGGCCGGCTCGGCGATCGCCGGGCTCAGCCACAACGCCGCCGAGCTCATCGCCGCCCGCGCGTTCCAGGGCGTCGGCGTCGGCGGGCTGCAGGCCCTGGTCCAGGTAGCGATCGCAGCGATGATCCCGCCGCGGGAACGCGGCCGCTACAACGGCTACCTCGGCGGCGTGATGGCGCTGGCCACTGTCGGCGGACCGCTGCTCGGCGGGCTCATCGTCGACACCCCTTGGCTCGGCTGGCGCTGGTGCTTCTTCGTCGGCGTGCCGGTCTCGGTCGTCGCGCTGGTGCTGCTGCAGGCGACGCTGCACCTGCCCACGATCAAGCGGGACAACGTGAAGATCGACTATCTCGGCGCGAGCCTGATCGCCGCCGGCGTGAGCCTGCTGCTGATCTGGGTGTCGTTCGTGGACAGCTCGTTCGCCTGGTTGTCCTGGCCGACGTACGCGATGGTCGGCGGGTCGGTGCTGCTGCTGGCACTCGCCGTGCGGGCGGAGTCGCGGGCGGCCGAGCCGGTCGTGCCGCTGCCGATCGTGCGGGAGCGGACCACGGCGCTGGCGATCGTGGCCAGCCTCGCGGTCGGCATGGCGATGTTCGGCGGCGCGGTGTTCCTCGGGCAGTACTTCCAGATCGGCCGGGGCTACTCGCCCACCCAGGCCGGCCTGCTCACGATCCCGTTGATGGCCGGCGTGCTGATCGCCTCCGTCGTCACCGGCCGGGTGATCAGCCGGACCGGGCGGATCAAGCCGTACGTCGTGGTCGGCACGGTGGTGCTCGTCGCCGGGTTCGTCCTGCTGAGCTTCCTGCGGCACGACACCCCGCTGTGGTTCGTCGGGCTCGGTATGTTCGCCGTCGGCATCGGGGTCGGCATGAGCATGCAGAACCTCGTGCTCGCGGTGCAGAACACCGTGCCGCTGCGGGACATCGGTGCAGCCAGCGCGTCGGTCGCGTTCTTCCGCTCGCTCGGCGGCGCCATCGGGGTCTCGGTGCTCGGGGCCGTGCTGGCCCACCAGGTGGCCGGCTCCATCACCCGGCAGCTGGCCGCGGCCGGCGCGCCGGCGAGCGGCGGCTCAGGCAACCTCGACGTGGCCGCGCTGCCGGCGGCGATGCAGCAGATCGTGCGGACCGCGTACGGGGACGCGACCGGGCACATCTTCCTGATCTCGGCGGCCATCGCGGTGGTCGGCGTAGTCGCGGCCGCGCTGCTGCGACCCAGGCCGCTGCGCACCAGCCTCGACCTGGACGACCAGCCGGAGCCGGTCGCCGTCGACGGCCCGGCCGAGGCGGTCACCGTGGGCGGGCCCGGCCGGGTCCTGGCAGCCGAGCCGGCCCGGTAACGGGCCCGGCTCTGGCGCGCGCGCCGCCGCCGAGGGAGGTCGGCGGCGGCGCTGACGTGGGGCCGCCCGGGCCCGGGCCCGGGCGGGGCCGCGCCCTCAGGGAGTCACGCCGAAGGAGTCACGCCGAAGGTGGCCAGGAAGGCCAGGTCGTCGGGCTGGTCGATGCGGTACGCGCCGCTGGTGCCGGAGCAGGTCTCGCTCGTCCCGAAGGAGTTGACCGCGACGAGCGTCGTGGTGCCGGCCACGAAGAACGGGCCACCGGAGTCACCGAAGCAGGTGCCCCCGGTGTTGGCGTTGTTGGAGAACTTCGCCGACGTGCCCTTGCCGAGGCCGAGGACGCCGTTGAGGTTGACCAGCCGCAGGTCCGCCCGCCGACGGGTGTCCCCACCGAAGGACGTCTTCGGTCCGGAGCCCTCGAGGCCGTAGCCGACGGCGGTGTAGAGCTGCTGCTTGTTCGCCGCGTACAGCTCGTCGAGCAGGTTGAGCGTGGGCAGCTGGCCGTACTCCGGCAGCCGGACCGGCTCGCTGAGCCGCACCACGCCGAGGTCGTGCAGGAAGAACTGGTTGTCGTCGTACTGGGGGTGCGGGAAGGCGGTGCCGCGGATCCACTCGGTGGAGGCGTTCAGTGCCGTCGACCAGGCGTCGTACCGGCCCTCGTTGTTGTCGGGGGCGAAGGTCGAGCTCGGCGGCAGGATGGAGTAGTCCGGCACCTCGGCGAAGCTGACCCACACGTCGTTGCCGCCGCTGTTACCCGGGGTCGGCGAGCCGTTCGTGCCCTCCGGGAACGTGCAGTGTCCGGCGGTCACCAGGATGGTCGGGCTGACCAGCGTGCCACTGCAGTTGAACCAGCCGCCCGGGTCGGTGAACCGCGGGTCGGTCGCGGTCGGGTCGAAGAACAGCAACTGGCCGACGTACGGGTGGGCGCCCGCGTCCGGCACCCCGTTCTTGATCGCCTCCGCCGGCGCGGCGAACGCCAGCATGGCGAGTACGGCGGCCAGCACCGTGAGAATTCGCAACCGCATACGCATCTCCTTGGTTCCCGCGTTGCCGATCGTTGGCAACCCACGAAGGAGACGGCCGAAGCCCCAACCGGTGACGCAGCCCACTCAGCCGGCGGGAACGGCCAACAGGTCCGGGCGGTGCTCGGCCAGCCAGCCGTCAATGACATCGAGATCCTTCTTCGCACGAGCGAACCATGTCGTCGTGCGGACGCTTTCAGCCTGCTGCGCCAGCGCGCACGTCTCGACGAGGCCGCGGTGGAAACACCGCACCTCCGGATCGAGCCGGTTCTCCAGTGCCCAGCGCAGCAGGTCCTGCTGGGTGCACAGCAGCTCGTCCAGGCCGCGCCAGGCGATGTCCGCGCGGGCGGCCTCCTCGGTCGCGCGGACCAGGGCCATAGTCAGCTGCTCGGCGAACCAGCTCTCCGGTTCCGGCTTCCCGTCGCGGTGCCACGGGCTGGTCACCTCCCGGGCCGGGGGCGGTGCCGGGTCGGCAGGCGGGCTGAGTGCAGCCCGCATGAGCGCGTCCAGTCCCGAGCGCCGGTTGTCCCGGGACTGCCAGCCGGCTTCAGGCTCCCACCTGTCGATCGGCGACGCGGTTCGATATCCCGGATCGATCTCGACGTACTTCTGGTAGGCGACGACCAACTGCCGCGCCGCCTGGCAGGCGTAATAGAGGTCCCTGGTCTGCCCGCCACGAGCGGCCGTACACAGCCACTGCCGCAACGCGCTGATCACCGGCGGCAGTTGCCGATTGCCGGTGAGGCTCAGGTCGCGCAGCCGTTCCGCGAACGAGCGCGGCGAGTTGTAACAGCCGAACAGCTCGACCAGCACGAGCGTGAAGCAGATCACCACCGCTACCGTCAGCACGGCCAGCGCTGCGGCCGCGCTGGCCACCCACGGGTCGATCCCGGCCTGCGGCCCCGGGGCCTGGCCGGCCAGCACCACGCTGCCGACGGCCACCAGCAGGGTCGCCACCACCATCGTCCGGAACCGCCGCTCCAGAAGCAGCAACAGCAGCGACCGCGAGCCGCGAGCCGGCGCCACCAGCTGGGCCGCGACGAAGATCGAGCCGAACGCGAGCGCGTAGATACCGATCACCGTGGCCGGCAGCACCTGCATCAACGTCTGATAGCCGTCGCCGGAGTGGACCAGCAGCCGGGTGAGGCCCGTACGGTGCACGATCACCAGCAGGACCCCGTACACCAGCACCACACCGACGACCGAGGCCAGGTCGCCCAGCTCCCGCCGCAGGCGCGCCCCCGACACGCTACTCACAGCGGCAGTGTGCCGGGCGCCGCGGCGCGGCGTGGGCGAATGCAGTCAGTTCTCGGGGAGAAGGGCCAGCTTGCCGCCGGGGTGGCCGGTCATGAGCAGGTCGAGCGCCTGCTTCGCCTCGGCCAGCGGGAAGGTGCGGGCGACCGGGACGACCAGCTCGCCGGCGCCGGCCAGCTGGATCAGCCGCGGGCGGACGGCGGCGCGGAAGGCCGCGCTGTCCGGGCTGCGGCCGCCGACGGAGCGGATGCCTGTCGCACCGGCGCGGCCCACCGCCGCGATCGTGACGATACGGTCCCGGTCGGCGACGAGCTCGATCGAGACGTCGACGGCCTCGTCGGTGCCCACCGTGTCGATCGCGGCCGCGATGCCCTCCGGCGCGGCCTCCCGGACCCGATCGGCCAGGCCAGGCCCGTACGCGACCGGCACGCCGCCGAACCGGCGCACGGTCTCGAAGCTGCGCTCGCCGGCGGTGCCGACGGCCCGGGCGCCGAGCAGCCGCGCCTGTTGCAGGACGCTCACCCCGACCGCCCCGGAGGCGCCGTGCACCAGGATCGTCTCGCCCGCCGCGGCCTCGACCGCCTGCAGCGTGTCCGCCGCGGTCGACCCGGCGAGCAGCAGGTTGGCCGCGGCCGGGAAGTCGAGCGCCGCCGGCTTCGCGAACACGTCCGCCGCCGGAACGGTGACCGCCGAGGCGTACCCACCGACGATCCGGAACGCGAGCACCTCCTGGCCGACCGCCCCGCCGCCGGAGGCGATCCGGGTGTCCGGGCCGAGCGCGGCCAGCACGCCGGCCACCTCGAAGCCGAGCGGCCGGGGCAGGCTCGCCCGGTCGCCGCGGCCGAAGCCCTTGTAGTCGGCCGGGTTCATGCCGGCCGCCCGTACCTCGATGGTCACCTCGCCCGGACCGGGCGGCGGCAGCTCGACCGTGACCAGGTCGAGCACCTCCGGCCCGCCGAAGTCCGTCGCCACCCACCGCCGCGCCTGCACCAACGCCAGCCTCCCTCGTCCGGGCCGTGTCCAGCCGGTCCCGCGCCGGGTCCCCGGCCGCCGTACGGCACAACGGTGCCAGAGCCGGTACGGCTCGAATCGAGGGGGTGACGGGGACGGCCGGAGCCCCACCAATTTTGGTCGTGTCGCCGGGTCGTCGCGCGGTCTTACGCTTGCGGTGCGGCGGTCGGGGGCTCCCCCGTGGCCCTCGGCCCCGCTACCAATCCCCGGACCGCCCGTCGTCGCAGGGCGACCGAGCCGCCGCGGGCAAGCTCACACTTCCGGACGGGCGGGGCGAGCGTGACCATCGGGGGCGTGCCGCTCTCCTTCCTTCCCGACCTGCCGGTGCTCGCCGCCCCGTTGGCCGGCGGTCCCGGGACGCCCGAGCTCGTCGCCGCCGCCGCGAAGGCCGGCAGCATGGGCTTCCTCGCCGCCGGCTACAAGACGCCCGACGCGGTCGCCGCCGAGATCGCCGCGGTCGACGGCGTGCCGTTCGGGGTGAACCTGTTCGCGCCCAATCCGCTGCCGGTCGACCCCGCGGAGTTCCGCTCGTACGCGCGGTTGCTCGCGCCCGAGGCCGACCGGTACGGGATCACGCTGCCGGCGACGCCGGTGGAGGACCCGCCCGGCGACCCGGACGGCTGGCACGACAAGATCGACGTGCTGCGCGCGCACCCGGTGGGGGTGGTGAGCGTCACCTTCGGCATTCCGCCGGCCGCGGACCTGGCGGCGCTGCGGGCCACCGGGGCCGTGCTGGTCCAGACGGTCACCTCCGCGGCGGAGGCGAGGGCCGCGGCCGAGGCCGGTCTCGACGCGCTGGTCGTGCAGTCGGCGGCCGCGGGCGGGCACTCCGGCACGCTCACCCCGCGCGAGCCGGTGCCCGAGGTGCCGCTGCCCGACCTGGTCGCCGCGGTCCGGGCGGCCGTGGACCTGCCGGTCGTGGCCGCCGGCGGGATCGGCACCGCGGCCGACGTCGCTGCCGCGCTGGCCGCCGGCGCGATCGCGGTCGCCGTCGGGACCGCGCTGCTGCGGTGCGCCGAGGCCGGCACCTCGGCGACCCACCGGGCCGCGCTGGCCGAGCCGGCTCGGACCGGCGGCACCGTCCGCACCCGTGCGTTCACCGGCCGGCCGGCCCGCGGCCTGCGCAACGAGTTCACCGACCACTACGACGGGTCGGCTCCGTACGGGTATCCGGCGCTGCACCACCTGACCAGCCCCATGCGCAAGGCCGCGGCCGCGGCCGGCGACCCGGAACGGCTGCACCTGTGGGCCGGCACCGGCTACCGGCACGCCACCGAGGAACCGGCCGGCACCATCCTCACCCGGCTGGCGAACGTTCACTAGCCGCCGAGTCGGCGGCGAACGCTCGCTAGCCGGCAAGTGAGCGAACGCTGCCTAGCCCGCCACCGACTCGCGCAGCTCGGCGCCGAGGTCGACCGCGACCCGATGCAGGACCGGCACGATCTGGGGGATCCGCTCCTCGGTCAGCCGGCCGGACGGGCCGGACACCGAGATCGCGATCGACCCCGGGCCGCCCTCGACCGGCACGGCCAGGCAGCGCACGCCGACCTCCTGCTCGCCGTCGTCCACCGCGTATCCCTGCTGGCGCACCCGGATTAGCTCGGCCAGCAGCCGCTCCGGCGCGGTGATCGTGTTGTCGGTCATCGCCGGCAGCCCGGTGCGCCGCACCAGCCGGAGCACCGCCGAGTCGTCCAGCCGGGACAGCAGCACCTTGCCTACGCCGGTGCAGTGCGCCATCACCCGGCGGCCGACCTCGGTGAACATGCGCATCGAGTGCGCCGACGGCGCCTGCGCGACGTAGACCGCGGCGTCGCCCTCGAGCATCGCCATGTTGGCGGTCTCGCCCACCTCGACCGCCAGCCGGCGCAGCTGCGGTCCGGCCCACACGCCGATCGAGCGGCTGGCCGCGTCGCCGAGCCGGATCAGCCGGGCTCCGAGGGTGTATCGCCGGGACGGCTCCTGGCGCACGTACCCGCCGGCGGCCAGCGAGCGCAACAGCCGGTGGACCGTCGGCAGCGGCAGCCCGGTCGCGGCGGCCAGGTCGGACAGGCCGAGCGTCCCGTCGGCGTCGGCCAGCCGTTCGAGCAGCTCGAACGCTCGGTTGAGCGACTGGACTCCGCTGGCCCCGCCCACCGGTTGGTCCGTCATCCCCGTCGTCACCTCCCGCGGCGCCGGTCAGTATCCGGCCACCGACTTGACCGCGCACCCCAGGCTTGAGCATAGTTTTCATTAATCAGAAACGCATTTCCACGATGCGGAAGGACGGCGATGACGTCCTACCTGGTCAACTGCTCGATCCTGTTCACCGAGCTGCCCCTGCCGGAACGGCCCGCGGCGGCCAGGGAGGCCGGGTTCGACGCGGTCGAGTTCTGGTGGCCGTTCGACCGGGCGGTGCCCACCAACCAGGAGATGGCCGACTTCGTCGCCGCGGTCCGGGACGCCGGCGTGCGGCTGGTGGGGCTCAACTTCCCAGCCGGCGACCTGCCGGCCGGCGACCGCGGGCTGGTCTCCTGGCCCGGCCGGGCGGAGGAGTTCCGGGCCGGGGTGGAGTGCGCGGTCTCCATCGGCGAGCAGCTCGGCGTGCGGGTGTTCAACGCGCTCTACGGCAACCGCGTCGACGGCGTCGACCCGGGCGAGCAGGACGCGCTCGCGGTCGACAACCTCGCGTTCGCCGCCCGCGCCGCCGCCCGGCTCGGTGCCACCGTGCTGGTCGAGCCGGTCAGCGGCGCGCCGCGCTACCCGCTGCTCACCGCGGCCGACGCGGTCACCGCGATCGGCCGGGTGCCGGCGGACAACGTCCGGCTGCTGGCCGACCTCTACCACCTCGCGATCAACGGCGACGATGTGGGCGCGGTCATCGCCCGGCACGCCGGCGAGATCGGGCACGTGCAGGTGGCCGACGCCCCCGGCCGGCACCAGCCGGGCACCGGCCGGCTGCCGATCGGGCGGTGGCTGGCCGCCCTGGACGACGCCGGGTATGCCGGCTGGGTCGGCCTCGAGTACGTCCCCGACGGCTCGTCCGCGGCGAGCCTCGACTGGCTGCCCCGCGACGCGCGCACCACCAGGGAGATCAGCGCATGACCACCGTGGCGTTCGTCGGCCTCGGCATCATGGGCGCGCCGATGGCCCGCAGCCTCCTCGCCGCCGGGCACGAGGTGATCGGCGTCAACCGCAGCCGCCCGGCGGTGGACCGACTGGTCCAAGCCGGCGGCCGGGCCGGAGGCAGCCTCGCCGAGGCGGTCGCCGCCGCCGAGGTCGTGATCACGATGCTGCCGGACAGCCCGGACGTCGAGTCGGTGGCGCTCGGCGACGGCGGCATCTACGCCACCGCCAAGCCCGGGACGCTGCACGTCGACTGCTCCACGATCCGCCCCGACGTCGCGGTCCGGCTGGGCGCCGAGGGTTCCGGGCACGGCCTCGCGGTGGTCGACGCGCCGGTCAGCGGCGGCGAGGCCGGCGCGGTCGAGGGCACCCTGTCGATCATGGTCGGCGGTGCCGAGGCCGACGTCGAGCGGGCCCGGCCGCTGCTGGCGGCGATGGGCAGGACCATCGTGCGGGTCGGCCCGGCCGGCGCCGGGCAGACCGTGAAGGCGGCGAACCAGTTGCTCGTCGCGGGCACCATCGAGCTGGTCGCCGAGGCGATCGTGTTCCTCGAGGCGCACGGCGTGGACACCGCCGCCGCGGTCCAGGTGCTCTCCGGTGGCCTGGCCGGCAACGCGATCCTGACCGGCAAGGCGCCGAAGATGATCGCCCGCGACTTCACCCCCGGGTTCCGGATCGAGCTGCACCACAAGGACATGGGCATCGTGACATCCGCCGCCCGCGAGGCCGGCGTGGCGATCCCGCTGGGCAGCCATGTCGCCGGGCTGATCGCCGCCCTGCACGCGCAGGGCCACGGCCGGCTCGACCACGGTGCGCTGCTCAGGCTCGTCGACGAGCTGTCCGGTCGCGATCAGGCCGCGGCGCGATCCGGGACGACCACCGGCTGACGATCACGCCGGCGTCGCCGGCGCGCGAGGATGTCACCGCGTGCTGCGAGGCCGGCGCGGCCGGCTTCGGTACGGTTCGGGCAGCCGGATCCCCGGCTCCGGACCCCTCGACCGGCCTGCTCGGCCCGGCCGCCCTCTCCTCCTGAGGCGCCTGATGACCTACCCCGACAGCGGCGCGCCGGCCGACCCGCGCGACGAGCTGGAGGCGATCCGCCACCGGCTGGCCGAGCTCAGCCCGACCGGTGCGCGCGGGCCCGGCAACGGCCTGCTGGTGGCCGGCGGCCTCGCGCTCGCCGGTGCGCTCGCCGTGCTGCTCATCGCGATCACCGTCGCCAGCACGCTGGAGGGCGGCGCCGGCCAGGCCGCGGTGCTGATCGCCGGCCTCTGCATCGTCGCCGGGTTCGCCGTGCTCGGCCTTGCCCTGCTGCGGCGCTGGCAGGACCGGGCCAGCGCGGTCCGCCGCGAGCGGCTGGAGCTGCTGACCCGCTACGACACGCTGGCCGGCGGGACCGGGGAGGCGCGCGCCTCGGCCTACCAGCCGGCTCCGTGGCCGAACCGCACCGACCGGGTCCGGATGGTGGGCGGTCTGCTCCTGGCCGGGCTCGTCCTCCTCGTCGTGCTGGTCATCGTCGTGGCGCGGCTCGCCTAGCCGGCCACTGAGGAGGCTACGGTCGGGTTGGTCCGTGGCGCGCGGGAGGTAGTGGCATGGCAGTGGCGAGCGTGCGATACATCGTGGCCGACGTCGACGACGCGATCGGGTTCTACTGCGGCCGGCTCGGGTTCACCGAGATCATGCATCCGGCGCCGACGTTCGCAATGCTCGAGCGGGGCGGCCTGCGCCTGGTGCTGAGCGCGGTGAGCGACCGGCCGGGCGGAGGGCAACGACTGGCCGACGGCACGGAGCCGACGCCAGGCGGCTGGAACCGCATCCAGCTGCAGACCGACGGCCTCGACGCCGCGGTCGACGGGCTGCGGTCGGCCGGCGCCCGGTTCCGCACCGACGTGATCGAGGGCGTCGGCGTCCGTCAGGTCGTGGTCGAGGACCCGTCCGGCAACCCGGTCGAGCTGTTCGAGCCGCTGCGTCCCGAGGCAGGGCTGGACCGGGGCTGAGGTCCCCAAAGTGAGGGGTTTCCCGGGCCCAGTGTTGGGGAGTCCGGGAACCGCTCGCACGCGGTGAGCGACCGGTGGTCTCGTGAGGCGCGATCGGCGGTGCCGTCGCGCGTGCCTCCTCGCCCCGTGGAGACCGCGAGAAAGGACCATCCGTGTCCCGCTCAGTCATTCGCCTGCTCACCGTCGGCACCGTGGCCGCGGCCGCGATCGGCCTGACCGCGCTGCCCGCCCTCGCGCACGTCACGGTCAACTCGCCCGGCGCGACCCAGGGCTCGTTCGGCGTGCTGACCTTCCGGATGCCGAACGAGACCGACTCGGCCAACGCCACCGAGCTGAAGGTGCAGCTGCCGCCCGACCAGCCGCTCGCGTCCGTGTCGGTGAAGCCGCAGCCGGGCTGGACCTACACGGTGGCCAGGGCCAAGCTGCCGCAGCCGATCACCGACGACGACGGCAACCAGGTGACCGACTACCCGTCGGTGGTGGACTGGAAGGCGACCGCCGGCGGCATCAAGCCCGGCGAGTACGCCGAGTTCCAGCTGTCGGTCGGCCCGCTGCCGAAGGCGGACTCGATGACCTTCAAGGCGCTGCAGACCTACAGCAACGGTGAGACGGTGTCCTGGATCGATTTGCCGGCGGCCGGCAGCAGCGACGAGCCCGAGCACCCGGCGCCGACGCTGAAGCTCGCGCCGGCCGGCGGTGCCGCGACCGCCCCGGCCACGAACGCCGCCGCGCCGGCTGCGGCCAGCGACGAGGGCGCCGGCGGCGGCTCGGTCACCGGCGCGTACGTCGTCGGTGGGATCGGCCTGGTCGCCGGGCTTGCCGCCCTCGGCGTAGCGGTGTCCGGGCGGCGGCGGCGGACCGCCGCGGAGCAGAGCCCGCAGCGGGTCGGCTCGGGCGTCTGACCGCTCGGCCGGACGGCCCCGGCGCGACGCTCGTCTCCGTCGCGCCGGGGCCCCCGTGCACCTGCCCGGCGGCCCGCTGCTTCGACGGGGGTCGAAGCAGTGGCGCGGTAGCGTGCGGAGGTGCCGAGCTTCGCCGAGTTGCACCACCGCGACCTGCCGCTGCTGCTGCCGAACGCCTGGGACGTGCCGTCCGCGCTGGCGTTCGTCGAGGCCGGCTTCGAGGCGGTCGGGACCACCAGTTTCGGAGTCGCGTCCAGCCTGGGCCGGCCGGACGGCACCCGGGCCACCCGGGACGCCAACACCGCCCTCGCCCGCGCACTGTCCACTCTGGACTGCCACCTGAGCATGGACGTCGAGGACGGATACTCCGACGATCCGGACGCGGTCGCGGGCTACGTGGCGACACTGCCGGTCGCCGGCGTCAACATCGAGGACAGCACCGCCGAGCGCCTGCTTCCGCCGGCGGCATACGCCGCCAAGGTGGCCGCGGTCAAGCGCCGCTGCCCGGGGATCTTCGTCAACGCCCGCGTCGACACCTACTGGTTGAAGCAGGACGCCACGGTGGAGTCCACAGTGGACCGGGCGACCCGGTACGTGGAGGCCGGTGCGGACGGCGTGTTCGTGCCCGGCCTCTCCGAGCCGGACGTGCTGCGCGAGCTGACCGCCGCCATCCCGGTGCCGGTCAACGTGCTCGCCATTCCCGGCCGCTCGCTGGCCGAGCTGGCCGGGCTCGGGATCCGCCGGGTCAGCACCGGCTCGCTGCCCTACCGCGCGGCGATGCACGCGGCCACCGCGGTCGTTCTCGCGGTCCGGGACGGTCGCGCGGTTCCGGACGCGGTGCCATACGCGGAGCTGCAGGCTCGCCTGGTGAGCCACGCGACGGGCGGCTGACGGCCGCGCCTGGTGCCTGCCCTCGCAACTGGAGGAAACAAGGGCAGGCACCTGCCCAGGGAGAGGGAGAAGGTCTCCCCAGGGGGTGAGGGCCTACGGCACGATGGTCCAGCCGAACATCATCGCGTGGTCTTCATGCAACAAGTTGTGGCAGTGCGCCACGTACGGTCCGACGAAGTCGCGGAACCCGCGGTAGATGATCACGGACTCGGACGGGTCGAGCGCGATCAGGTCCTCGCGGGACTTGTCGTCCGGGTGGCCAGGATCGACGTTGACGGTGACGTCCCGGTTGTTCCGCATGACGGTCCGGTGCTCTTCCATGTGCAGGTGGAAGGGGTGCACCCAGCCGCCGCCGCCGTTGCGGATCTCCCAGAGGTTGAAGGAGTTCTTCTTCGGCGTCGCCTTGTACGCGTGGCCGGCCCGGTTGGTGAGCGAGGTGATCTCGGTGGTCGGGTCGAACTCCACCCCGTTGATCAACCACTCCATCTCGCCGCCGGCCGAGCCCCGCTGCAGCTCGAAGATCAGCCGGTCGTCCAACAGGCTCTGCCAGTTCGACGGCAGCGGCGGCAGGTCCCGCAGCTTGGTCGTCGGCGACGGCAGCACGGAGTTGTCGGGGGCGTCGTCGCCGATGACGATCTTCATCATCGGGATCTTGTACCGGGGATCGGACGAGAACCGGGAGGAGGCGTTCCACATCCGCCCGTCTTCCATCTTCATGGTGTTGGTCAGCCAGATGACGTCGCCCTTCTTGGTGGGCGAGCCGTCCTGGTACTTGGTGAAGTCGACGATGTGCTCACGTCGCTTCGCCGGCCACAGCTCGAAGTTGTCCCGGGTGATCGGGAACGGAAGCAGCCCGCCGTCGTCGGCGATCTCGGTCCAGCGCATGCACTGCTGGCCGTCCTCGATCCGGTACTGGCCCTGCATCTCGACGTCCTTGTAGCCGAGCGAGATCGCCGTCTTCGGACCCTTGGTCGAGGTCATCAGCTTGAAGTCGTAGATCCGGGAGACAGACGCGTCGAGGAACCGGAACCGATACTTGCGCCGCTTGACCTCCAGCACCGGGAAGGCGGTGCCGTTGACCGTGAAGATGTCGCCCACGAACCCGTGGTTGGGGAAGTGCTTGTGGAACGTCTTCCCCCACCACTCCGGGTGCTCGCGCGGATTGCCGGCCGCCGGATACTCCCCCAAGCCGTCGTGGAAGTCCTTGTGCTCGGTGACACCGTCGTCCAGCCGCATGTCGAAGATGGCCAGCGGGATGTCGTACTCGACGTCGAAGGACCCGTCCGGGTTGTTGCTGCGCACGCCGGGCAACCGCAGACCGGTAGTCTCGTCACCAGCGTCGAGGTTGTTCTCCGGGTCGTAGATCGGGTAGAGGCCGACCATTCCCTTGTAGACGTTGGCGCCGGTGTGGTCCATCCGGTGGTCGTGGAACCAGAAGAAGCTCTGCTTCTCCCGGCTGTCGTTGCCGGCCGGCCAGTTCAGGTACAGGTTGTCCACGAAGGAGCCGACCGGGTAACCCTTGGCCTGCGGGCCGAACAGGAACGAGTAGTGCGGGTTGCCGTCGCTCTCCGGCGCCGTGTGGGCGTTGTGCAGGTGGGTCAGGAACGAGTAGTCCGGCGACCCGAAGTCCTGCCGGTCGAGGTTGAGCGGGTTCTCGTCCAGGTGGTTCTCGAACCGCACCAGCACCGGCTTGCCGTACTCGGCGTTGATCATCGGTCCCGGGAAGGTGCCGTTGAACCCGTAGATCGTGCTCGGCGGCAGCGTCCGCCTGGTCCCGGCGGGGTAGGTGTTGCCCGCCGCATCGAACGAGGGAGCGTTCTTGCCGTCCTTGTCGATGGGCATGACCTGCGAGCTGGTGAACGAGTGCTGGCGGACGAGCAGGTCGATCTTGTAGACGATGGGGTCCGGGAACCCGATCGCGTCCGGCCAGATCTGGTGCGTCTCGTTGCGGAACGAGTTCTGCTGACCGACACCGGGGCCCGGCGGCAGCGGCAGCGCCGCCACCTCGGCCGGCGTCAGCGGCCTGGCCGCCTCCGGGATGGGCAGCGGGTCGGTGAACGGGTTCAGGATCAGCGGCGAGGTCGGGAAGACCTCGTCGTACAGGGAGTCGGCGAACGCCACCGAGGCGCTCTCGAACACGCCGTCCTTCGACAGCAGCCCGCGCGTCTGCAGGGACGGCTGCATGAGCACCTTCCCGGCACCCAGTCCGGCGGCGGCGACCCCTATGGCACCGGCGCGAAGCACGTTGCGCCGGGAAACACCCGAACGGTCGATGGGAATGGCCTCCTCGACCCGCTCGTCGATTGTTGCTTCGGACATCAGACCAACCTCCAGTTGGTGTGACAGCCGAGCGCGCGTGGTGGAGCACGCACGCTCGCATCGCCGGCCGGCGGCCCGCTTGCATGAGCCGCGCCCACCTGGAGGTGGACGGGCAGGGCAGCACGACATCGGCTGTGGCGGATGGCAGACGCGCTCTGCCGACCGGGCAGCTGGACAGCCGTCCGGAACGGCACGGCGAGGCGTCTCGGACTCCGCACGCCGCTGGATGCGACGTCCGGACACGCCACACGGAGGCTCCGGACCGGTCGCAATCGTGGGGCGACATCGCGACCGAATCAGTTGCACCATGCAGCTACTTCAGTCTGCTCTGGTGCCAGCCGATCCGCCTCTCCCTAATTGGTCGTACGGCCCCCCCAAAAGAAGGGGGTAGAGGAACACCAAGACATCCACCAGATCCCCTGGTCTTAGTACAATCGGAGTAGTAATTGCACCCGCAGTTGTTGAGCTTTCACCAAGTCTTGGCTATCAGTCGTTCAGCCGGCGCGAAGACTGCCCGGTGAGCGTGAGGTAGTCGGCCGACGAGGCCGCGACGGGTCGCCTCGCCCATGCCTGCGCCCCGCGTCGGCGTGCCGGTCCCGAGCGCGTCCCGAGCCCCCGCATCGTCCGGGGGCGGGCACCCGCGCGCCATCCCGACCCGCGCCCCCTGTCCGGGCGGCCGGGGGCATCAGACGGACCTCGGCGCCTGCCCCGGCAAGTTGAGCCGGGGCAGGCGCCGAGTCCGGGGAGTCGGGTTACGGGACGATGGTCCAGCCGAACATCATCGCGTGGTCTTCGTGCATGAGGTTGTGGCAGTGCGCCACGTACGGTCCGACGAAGTCACGGAACCCGCGGTAGAGCACGGTGGACTCGGACGGGTCGAGCGCCACGAGGTCTTCGCGGGAGATGTCGTCCGGGTGGCCGGCATCTGGCACTACGCTGGTGTCCTTGTTGTTCCGCATGACCGTGCGGTGTTCTTCCATGTGCAGGTGGATGGGGTGCACCCAGCCGCCGCCGCCGTTGCGGATCTCCCAGAGGTTGAAGGAGTTCTTCTTCGGGGTCGCCGGGTACTGGTGGCCGGCCCGGTTCTTCAGGCTGAGCAGCTCGATCGTGGGGTCGAACGGCTTGCCGTTGATCAGCCACTCGAGCTCGCCGCCGGCCGACCCGCGCTGGACCTCGAAGATCAGCCGGTCGTCCAGCAGCGTCTGCCAGTTCGACGGCAGTGGCGGCAGGTCCCGCAGCTTCTTCGTCGGGCCGGGCAGGACGCTGTTGTCCGGTGCGTCGTCGCCGATGACGATCTTCATGATCGGGATCTTGTACTTCGGGTCGGGCAGGAACCGGGTCGAGTTAGACCACATGCGGCCGTCCGGCATCTTCATGACGTTGGTCAGGTAGATGACGTCGCCCTTCTTGGTGGGCGAGCCGTCCATGTAGCGGGTGAAGTCGACGATGTGCTCGCGCCGCTTCGCCGGCCACAGCTCGAAGGTGTCCCTCGTGAGCGGGAACGGCATCAGCCCGCCGTCGGTGGCGATCTGGGTGAAGTTCATGGCCTGCTGGCCGTCCTCGATCCGCCACTGGCCCTGCAGGTCCTCCTCGGTGGCGTAGCCGAGGTCACGCGCCGGCACCGGCCCGGTGGTCGAGGTCATCAGCTGGAGCTCGTAGATCCGGGAGATGGAGCAGTCGAGGAACCGGAACCGGTACTTGCGCCGCTTGACCTCGAGCACCGGGAACGCGGTGCCGTTGACGGTGAAGACGTCGCCGACGAACCCGTGGTTGGGGAAGTGCTTGAAGAACGACTTGCCCCACCACTCGGGGTGCGTGCGGGGGTTGCCGGCGGCCGGGAACTCGCCCAGCCCGTCGTGGAAGTCCTTGTGGATCGTGACGCCGTCGTCGAACCGGACGTCGTAGATGGCCAGCGGGATGTCGTACTCGACGTCGAAGGAGCCGTCGGCGTGGTTGGTGCGGACACCGGGCAGGCGCAGGCCCTGGGTCTCGTCGCCCGCGTCCAGGTTGTTCTCCGGGTCGTAGATCGGGAAGAGCCCGACCATTCCCTTGTAGACGTTGGCCCCGGTGAAGTCCATCACGTGGTCGTGGAACCAGAAGAAGCTCTGCTTCTCGCGGCTGTCGTTGCCGGCCGGCCAGTTCAGGTAGAGCTGGTCCACGAACGAATGCAACGGGAAGCCATGGTCCTTCGGGCCGAACAGGAACGCGTAGTGCGGGTTGCCGTCCGACTCGGGGGCGGTGTGCGCGTTGTGCAGGTGGGTGAGGAACCGCAGCTCCGGGTCCCCGTAGTCCTGCCGGTCCAGGTTCAGCGGGTTCTCGTCCAGCCGGTTGGTGAACCGGACCAGGGACGGCTTGCCGTACTCATTGTTGATCATCGGGCCGGGGAACGTCCCGTTGAACCCGTAGATGATCGAGGGCGGCAGGGTGCGGACGGTGCCGGCCGGGTAGGTGTTGCCGTTCGCGTCGAACGACTGGGTCGGCTGGCCGAGCTCGTTGATCGGCAGCACCTGTGAGCTGGTGAACGAGTGCTGCCTGGTCAGAAGGTCGATCTTGTAGACGATCGGGTCCGGGAACCCGATCGCGTCGGGCCAGATCTGGTGCGTCTCGTTGCCGAACGAATTCTGCTGACCGACGCCAGGGCCGGGCGGCGGGTCGAGCGCAGCGACCTCGGCGGGGCTGAGCGGCCTCAGCGCCTGCGGGATCACCAGCGGGTCGTTGAACGGGTTGAGGATCAGCGGCGAGACCGGGAACGCCTCGATGTAGAGGGAGTCGGCGATCGCCGTCGAGGCCGCTCCGAACACACCGTCCGGACTCAACAAGCCCCGCCGCTGCAGGGACGGCTGCATGATCACCTTGCCGGCTCCGAGGCCGACAGCGGCGACAGCGACCGCACCTGCCCGCAGGACGTTCCGCCGGCTCACGCCGGGCTGCTCGCCGTGCTGCTCGGCGGGTGGCTCGACGTGTTCCGTGCTCTCGTGGATTACCTGGGTCATCCGGCCACACTCCACTGTGGACAGAGGTGTCGACCCGTGCCGAGACAACGCGGCGGCACCCTCGTGCGCCGAGCTCTGATTCGGGCGGGACGATTGCTGCACTATGCAAGCAGAATGGAGTCTGCGCCCGCGCTGCAGCTGTGCCCCACCCCCACCTGGACCGAAGGAGGCCCCCAAAATTGGGTGTGCTAGCCCGAACGGGTAAACATGTCTGCATGTCAGATGCCGCCCGGGCCGTGAGGTCCCCCGGTCACGAGGCCCCCTCGCACGACGGGCTGGTCGACGCGCTGCTGTCGGCCAGCCGGGTCATGGTCGGCCTGGCCGCCCGGTCGGTGGCCGACCTGGACTCCGAGGTGACGCTGCCGCAGTACCGGGCGCTGGTCGTGCTGGCCTCCCGCGGTCCGCAGCGGGTGGTGGATATCTCCGCCGAACTCGGTGTGAACTCGTCCACCGGGACGCGGATGTGCGAGCGGCTGGTCCGCAAGGGCTTCGTCCGGCGGGAGCGGTCGGACACCGACCGGCGCGAGGTGCGGCTCACCCTCACGTCCACCGGGGAATACCTGGTGCAGGGGGTGACCGATCGTCGCCGCAGCGAGCTGGTCCGGATCGTCGACGCCGTCCCGGAGGTCTGGCACGAGCCGCTGACCGCCGCCCTGCGGTCGCTCGCGGACACCGCGGGCGAGCCGCCGGAGAGCGAGTGGTGGCTCGGCTGGCACAACACCGGCGAGCCGGACCGCTGAGCGGAGCCCTAGGTCCAGAGCCGCAGCATGGTGAAGGCGGGCTGCCACTCGTCCCGGTACGCCTGCTGGAACGGCGCCGGCAGCAGACCGAGCACGGTCGCGGTGACCTCGGGCGACTCACCGTCCAGCAGCCACGGCAGGTAGCGGTGGACGTCGGCCGCGACCCGCTTGCCGCCCTCCACCCCGAACGCCCGCCACTGCTGCTCGGTGAGCGTCGCGTCGATCAGCGCCAGCCCCTCGGCCTCCTCGTGATCGAGGTGCCGGCGCAGCGCGACCGCGAGCGCGTCGGTCAGCTCGCCGAGCCGGTGCGGACCGGACTCGCGGTCGGCCAGTGCGGCGTCGATCGCCGCGAGCAGCGGGTCGATCGCGGCATGCTCGGCCTCCATCGCATCGAGCAGCGCCACGCCGTCCGACTCGTCGGCCAGCGCCGCGCGCATCGGCGGCCACAGCAGGTCGTCCTCGGCCGTGTGGTGGATCGTCAGGTAGGACGTGAACATCTGCCACCCGGCGGCGGCCCGCAGGATGTGCCGCGGGTCATCGTTCGGGCGCGCGGTGACCCGCGCGATGCGGTCCAGGTCGCGGCGCAGCGCGGCATGCATCGTGTACATCATGGTCATGTCGTTCGTGAACGGCATCGCTGTCGTCTCCTCGGTCCGGTCGCGGATGGATGGGAACTGCCGTTGGGGCGTGTCTCCCCACCGCCTGGCGGACGCCGGACGACGCCCAGACGACGACCGGCCGCGTTGGCCGGGCCGGCCGATACAACCCCGGTATCGGCCCCGCCGCCTTGCCGGACGCCGCCGGCATCCACCGCCAATGGGGAGATACGGCCTACGCGGCGTTGGCGGTCGCGGGCTCCGGTACGGGTGCCGGCGCCACGGTCGCGGGCCCGGTGACACGCAGCGGTCCGGAGCGGAACAGAGCGCCGCAGACCACCGCGCCGGTGGCGAAGATGGCCGCTGCGACCCAGAACCCGGTGGTGTAGCCGTGGACCAGCGACAGCCCGGGCGAGGACGCCGGATGGCTGCTCGCGTACTGCACGACCGCGGTGGCGAAGATCGTGTTGAGCAGCGACGTGCCGATCGAGCCGCCGATCTGCTGGCCGGTGTTGAGCGTCGCGGAGGCCACGCCCGCGTCCTGGGGCGCCACGCCGAACGTCCCGGTGTTCATCGACGGGGCGAGCGCGAAGCCGAAGCCGAGCCCGGTCATCATGAGCGGGCCGAGCACCGCCTGCGCGTAACCCGAGTGCAGGCCGATCCCGGTGAGCCAGACCAGGCTGCCGGCGGCGAGCAGCAGGCCGGTGACGACCAGCGGCCTGGGACCGAGCCGGGGCAGCAGCACGACGTTGGACAGGTTGGCGCTGACCACGACCGTCGCGATCATCGGGAGGAACGCGACGCCGCTGACCACGGGCGAGTAGCCCAGCGTCTGCTGCAGGTAGTAGGTGAGGAACAGGAACATGCCGGACATGCCGGCGCCGGCGACCAGCACGGCCAGGTAGGCGCCGGCACGGTTGCGGTCGAGCACCACCCGAGGTGGCAACAGCGGGCTGGCCGCGCGGGCCTGCCAGGACCCGAACACGGCCAGCAGCACCCCGCCCGCGGCCAGGAAGCCGTACGTGGACGGTGTGCGCCAGGAGTGGCTGGCGGCGTTGGAGAACCCGTAGACCAGGCAGAACATCGCGGCCGAGACGAGTGCGGCACCGGGCAGGTCCAGCCGCGGCCGGGTGCGGGCGCGCCGATGCTCGAGCAGCAGCACCGCGCCGACCCCGGCGATGCCCGCGAAGACCAGGTTCACGTACAGGCACCAGCGCCAGGACAGGTACTCGGTCAGCACCCCGCCGAGCACCAGACCGACTGCGCCGCCTGCGCCCACGATGGCGCCGTACACACCGAACGCCTTGCCGCGTTCCTTCGGGTCGCTGAAGGTGGTGGACAGGATCGACAGTGCCGCCGGCGCGAGCAGCGCGCCGAACGCGCCCTGGGCCGCCCGCGCCGCGATCAGCGTGCCGAAGCTGCTCGCCGCACCGCCGACGGCGGAGGCGGCGGCGAAGCCGAGCACGCCGGCGAGGAAGGTGATCTTGCGCCCGAACAGGTCGCCCAGCCGGCCGCCCAGCAGCAGCAGGCTGCCGAACGCGAGCGCGTACGCGGTCACCACCCATTGCCGGTCGACGGTGCTGAAGCCCAGGTCCCGCTGTGCGGACGGCAGCGCGATGGTCACGATCGTGGCGTCCAGGACGACCATGAGCTGGGCCACGCCGACGGCGACCAGGACGAGCCACCGCCGGCGGTCGGGGATCCGCCCGACCTTCGAGAGGTTGTCGGTCATGCCCGGAGGACGAACGGCCGGCCGCCCCGGGGACAGCCTCGTCAGATCTGGTCGAGCCGCCGGCGGAGGAACCGCTGCTCGGGCGGCGACGTGGCCAGCTCGAGCGCCCGGCGGTACGCGACGCGAGCCTCGTCGTCGCGGCCGAGACGCCGCAGCAGCTCGCCGCGGGTCGAGTGGAGGTAGAGGTAGCCGTCCAGGTCCAGCCGGTCGACCGCGGCCAGCGCCGCGCCGGGGTCACCGGCCTGGGCGACCGCCACCGCCCGGTTGAGCTCGACCACCGGCGAACCGGTCAGCTCGACCAGCCGCCGGTACAGCTCCGCGACCTGCGGCCAGTCGATCCGGTCCCGCGCCTGCAGCGACGCGATCGCGGCCTGGACGACGTACGCGCCGCGCCCGCCCAGGGCGATCGCCCGGTCGAGCGCGGCCTGTCCCGCCGCGATCTGGCCCGCATCCCACAGCGACCGGTCCTGGTCCTCGAGCAGCACGAGGTCCTCGCCGGCGAACCTGGCCCGCCGCCGGGCATGGTGGATCATCATCAGCGCCAGAAGCCCGTGCGTCTCCGGCTCGTCCGGCATCAGCGCGGCGAGTACCTGCCCCAGCCGGATCGCCTCGGCGCCGAGGTCGACCCGGCCGCGGTAACCCTCGTTGTAGATGAGGTAGAGCACGGCCAGCACGGCGTCGAGCCGCTCGGGCAGCACGCGCGCGTCGGGAACCGCGAACGGGATCCCGGTCGCCGCGATCTTCGCCTTGGCGCGGGACAGCCGCCGCTTCATGGTTTCCTCGGAGACCAGGAACGCCCGGGCGATCTCGGCGGTCCGCAGGCCGCCGAGCGCCCGCAACGTGAGCGCCACCTGCCCGTCCAGCGGCAGCGCCGGATGGCAGCAGGTGAAGATCAGTTCGAGCCGTTCGTCCTTGATCGCGGAGTCGTCGAACTCGTCCATGACCGCCTCCGGTACCGGCAGCAAGCGGATCTTCTCGGCCAGCGTGCGCTCCCGGCGGATCCGGTCGATCGCCCGGTTGCGGGCCGTCGTCACCAACCAGGCCACGGGGCTGTCCGGGACGCCGGACACCGGCCAGCGCTCCGCGGCGATCGCGAACGCCTCCTGGGTCGCCTCCTCGGCCTTGTCGACGTCGCCGAGGAACCCGACCAGCGACGCCAGCACCCGGCCCCACTGGTCCCGGAAGACCTCCTCGAGCGCGGTCAGCGTGGCACCACCGGCCCGGCCTCCACCGCCAGCACCGGCCTGATCTCCACGGCACCGCCGAGCCGGGCGGCCGGAATGCGCGCGGCCAGCTCGATCGCCTCGTCCAGGTTGGCCGCCTCGACCACGCTGAACCCGCCGAGCACCTCCTTGGTGTCCGCGAACGGGCCGTCGGTCATCAGCGTCCGGCCGCCGACCACGCGCACGCAGGTCGCAGTTTCGACCGGCTGCAGCCGCGCGCCCGCGACATAGCGGGCGTCGTCGGCCAGCGCCAGGTAGTCGGCGCGCGTGGCCGCGCGCTCCGCGTCGGGCATCGCCTCCAGGTAGTCCGGGTCGGGGTAGATCATCAGGGCGTACTGCATCGGGCGAACCTCCAGGGCGGTGAGCTCTCCCTGGTCTGACGAACGGGCGGCCTCCGGCGGGACACGAGTCAACCGGGACTGTCGAGCAGACCGCGGGCGAGGGCGGGGACGATGGTCGGGGCGAGCGGCAGGCGGGGCAGGAGCATGGCCTGGACAACGTGGTACGCGTCCGGCTTGCCGGGCCAGACGGTCGCGGCCGGGCGGTTGGTCGGGTCGAGCTCGTGCCGCCAGGAGCCGCCGTCCGGGTCGACCAGGCAGCGGGTCGCGTAGTCCCAGGTGCGGTCGTAGACCGCCGCGTACCGGTCCGCGCCGGTGACCCGGTGCAGGGCGGCCGCCGCGGCCAGCGCCTCGGCCACGACCCAGTGCATCCGCTGCCGGACCACCGGGCGGCCGGCGAAGTCGACCGTGTAGACGAACCCGTCCGCGCCGTCGACCGCCCAGCCCAGCTCGATCGCGCGGTCGAACATCGCCGCCGCGTCCGGCAGCAGCCAGTCCGGCGCGGCGGGTCCGAGCGCTGCCCGCACGTCCAGCGCGAGCCGGGACCACTCGATCAGGTGGCCGATCGTGACCCCATACGGGCGGAACTGGTCGGCCGGCCGGTCCCGGTTGAACTCCGGCAGCGGCGTCCAGCCGGGGTCGTAGTGCTCGGGCAACAGCCAGCCGGACTGCCGCGCCACCCGGTGCACGATCCCCTCGGTGATCCGCAGCGCCCGCTCGCGCCAGACCGGGTCGGCCCCGGCGTCGGCCGCGGCCAGGTAGGCCTCGACCGTGTGCATGTTCGCGTTGGCGCCGCGGTAGCGGTCGAGGGTGCGCCACGGGCGGTCCCACTCCTCGACCACCATGCCGTCGTCCTCGCGCCAGAAGTGCCGCTGCTGGACGTCGAGCGCGTCGGCCAGCAGCGTGTCGCCCGCGCCGACGACCGCGGCGCTGCTCGCGGCGAGCAGGACGAACGCGTGCTCGTACGCCTTCTTGCCGGAGTCGGTCGGCCGGACCGCCGCGTACCACCCGCCGTACTCGCGGTCGTGCAGCAGGTCCCGCAGCGCGGCGACCCCGTGGGCCACCAACTCGTCCTGCCCGGGGAGGCCGAGCAGGGTGCCGATGGCGAACACGTGCGTCATCCGGGCCGTGACGTATCCCTCCACCGGCCGGTCGAGCCGCGGCCGCCCGCGGTCGTCCAGCCAGGCGAAGCCGCCGTCCGGATGCCGCGACGCCGCCGCGAACCGCAGCACCCGCCGGCACTCCGCGTCGAGCTCCGCCCGCTGCGCTCCGGTCCCCAGCACGGGCCCAACCTACGTCCGTATGCCCGCGCAGGCCGACCCGGGACGGCCGGCAGAGGAGCAGCGACGTCGTGCTGCCGCTGGTCCGCCCGCGTCAGTGACGGTGGGTGGCGTCGGGCTGGCGCGGGTCGGCCGGGTGCTCGAAGCCGGGCGCCAGCCGGATCCGCTCGGCCGCCGCCGCGTCCAGCCAGCGGGCGAACGCCAGCTGCGTCGCCCGGGCGGTCAGCTCGGCCTCGATCTCCGGCCGCACCTGCTCGTACGGCACCGGACCCGCCGGCAGGACCGCGTCGACCACCAGCCGGTGCCAGCCCAGTCCACTGTGGACCGGACCGTGCGGGCGGCCGCGCAGCTCGGCGACGAGCGTCGCCGGGTCGAGCTCGGTCGGCGGACCCAGCACGAGCGCGTCCGGGGTCGGCGCGAACGCCTGGCGGGCGAGCCAGCGCTCGCCGCGGGCGTACCGGTCCGGGTGGGCGAGGTAGTGGGCCCGCACCTCGGCCTCGGTCGGTCTGGTGGTGAAGGTCGCCAGCACCGCCCGGGCGGCGGCCGAGGTGGCGAGCACGTCGGCCGCGGTGGCACCCACCACGGCGGCGTCCACCCGCACGGTGCTCGGGGTGGTGAGGCCGCGGGCGGCGGCGTCGTGCTCCAGCAGGCGGGTGCGCACGACCCGCTGGGTGACCCAGCGGCGGAGCTGGCGGGCATCGGCCGTACCGGCGGACGGCAGCCGGTCGGCGAGCGGGCCGGCGCGCAGCCGGTCCACCTCGGCCTCGACGTCCGCCGCCGGGACCGGCTCGCCGTCCACCCAGGCCGCGGTCACGAGCCGGTCGCGATCCCGGTCGCGATCCTGGCCACGATCCCGGTCACGGTCCCGGTCGCGATCCCGGTCGCGATCCTGGCCACGATCCCGGTCACGGTCCCGGTCGCGATCCCGATCGCGATCCCGGGTCACGTGACCGTCAGCGGGATCGTCGCCGAGTAGGCGACCTGGCCGGCGCCGGACAGCCGGGCCAGCAGCCACCACTCCCCCGGCTCGGCACCGGCCGGGGCGACGACCGGCAGCTCGACCGTGCGCCGGTCGTCCCCGTCCAGCCGCACCGGGACCGTCCACCGGGGAAGCAGCAGCCAGGTGTCGACCGGGCCGAGCAGTTCGAGCGTCGCGTCCAGCGGGCTGCGGTAGGTGCTGGCGACCTCGATCCGGACCCTGTCCCGCTCCCCCGGCCGCAGCGCCAGCGCGAACGTGTCGATGTGCACGTCGATGCCGCCCGGGTTGAGCACGGGCCCGGGGACGCGCACCTGGACCAGGTCGCGGACCGTCTGCCCGCGGTGCTCGACCGACACCGCCACGAGGTGGTCGCCCGGCTCGGCGTCCGCGGGCGGGGCCACCCGCACCGGTGCCTCGGCCCAGCCGCCCGGCGGCAGCGCGACCGGCCAGGCCGCCGGCCGCACGTCCCAGCCGTCCGGCGCGCTCACCGCGACCACGCCGGTCCACTCCGCGTCGGCCAGCGAGGACGCCACCGAGACCCGCAGCTCGACCGGTCCGGCCGCCCGGCTCGGCGCGGCGTGCACGCTCACCGGCAGGTTGCCGGCCGGTGCCGGCCCGGCGTTCTCCAGCCAGTAGCGGGCCGGCACGAGCCCGGCCGGCTCCGGCACCAGCGGCTCGTCGCCGGCCTCCGCGCCGGCCGGGCGGAGCACGACGGTGGCCACCTCGCAGGGCGCCAGCGGGACCTCGACCGCCCCGTCGGGGTCCACCGTGAGCGGCCCGGTCGGCCGGTCGAGCAGGTCGGCCCGCTCGGCGCCGGCCACGCCGCCGGCCAGCCGCAGCCGCGTGGTGACCGGGCGGCCGTGCGCCTCGTACAGCCGGACGGCGAGCGCCTCGGCCGGCGGCGTCGGCGCCGTCCCCGCGGCCAGCGGCACCCCGACCGGCTTGACCGCGGTCACCACGGCCGCGCCCGGCGGGTCGACCGCGAGCAGCGAGTGCGCCGGCGGCAGCCGGCCTGGGTGCGGCGGCTCCAGCACGGCGACCGGCGGGGCGGTGAAACCCTGACCGGCCGGGACGAACCCGGCGGACCGCCAGTCGCCCGGACCGGACGCGAGCGCGTACTCGAACGTGTGCGTCCAGTGCTGCAGCTGGAAACCGGATCCGTCCGGGACCGTGCGGCGCGGCTTGTCGATCCAGACCGCCGACGGCCAGCCGGTGCAGGAGCGGACCAGCGACAGGTGCAGCGCCCCGGTGCGGTCCACCGCGAACCCGGGCAGGCCGCGGCTCAGCACCGCCACCGACAGGTCCGCCAGCCCGCGCGCACCGTCCTCCCGCGACGGTCCGACCTCGACGGTCGCGTCGGCCAGATCGGCGACCAGCTCGGCCACCGCGGCGGCCAGCCCGGCGTCGTCCCGGCCGGCGAGCAGCAGCACCGGCAGCGCCCGCGCACCGCGCAGGTCCGCGCTCGGCTCCCACACCTCCGTCAGCGGCCGCTCGGCCGGCACCCAGACCCTGGCCCGGCCGGTCGCGGCCAGCTGCCGGTCCATCTCGGCCGCGGCCGCCGGCACGGTGGCCAGCACCGCCGCGGTGAACGCGTTGCGCTCCGGACCGCCCACCGCGATCCGGGTGTCCGGCAGGTTGGAGTCGACCCGCAGCGCGCCGTACCGGTTGCCGGTGTCGAGCGACGTGGTGGAGGTGACCCCGGCCCGCACCAGCGCGACGACCAGATCCCGGACGCCGGCGACCGACCCGGCGTCGGCGACCACCTCGGCCACGCCCATCGCGGTGGCGGTCCCGCCGACCACGACCCGCGCGGTCGACCCGACGCCGAACCAGGAGTACGCCGGGTTGTCCAGGGTCCACGGGTGCCGGGCCGAGTCGACGTCGACGATGCCGTAGCCGCGACCGACGACGGCCGCGCCGACCTCGCTGACCGGCAGGCCACCGGGCACGTCGGCGGGCCAGCGCAGCCGCAGCAGCCGGTCCGCCCCGGTCGGCCGCAGCCGGGTGGTGCAGTCCACTCGCGACAGTCCGGTCCAGACGGTCAGGGTCTGCTCGTACCGGATCCCGTCCAGCTCACCGGACACGACCAGCCGCTGCCCGGCCGGCGAGATCTCCGCCCGGACCGCGGCCCGGCCGTCCGCGGCGCCGGTCCGGGGCGGCCCGGTCGGCAGCAGGTGCCACGGGCCCTCGCCGAACGTGGGGTGCTGCCGGTACTCGTCGTATACCAGCAGCTCGTTGCCGGTGCAGCCGGGCGGGACGAGCTCGCGGCCGAGCCTGCGGTCCAGCCAGGAGCTCACCGTGCCGCCGCGGGCCGGGTCGGCGGTCAACCGGTAGGCGTCGTTCTCGATCGTGTTGCCGGGGACCGTCGACCAACCCGGCGTGCGGCCGTGAACCAGCCGGTAGGTCCGCCAACCGGTCGCGGGCAGGTCCCGAGCCACGAACGACAGCGTCCGCCCGTCCAGCACGGCCGGCAGCGGCGCGCCGGCGTCGTCCTGCAGCGACCAGTCGCCGGCCGGCACCTCGACCCGGACCAGCTCGGTGCGCGGCCAGGCCAGTCCGTTGAGGACGGTCACCGCGACGCCGGGACCCGACGTGTCCACTCGCGACACCAGGTGCCGGCCGGCGGCGTCGAGCACGGCGCCACCGGCGGTCCACGCGTGCCGCCAGCCGGCCAGCAGGTCGAGGTAGACCTGGTCGCCCTCGCTGCCGGTGACCGCGTCGTGGTGGGCGCCGTAGAGCAGCTGCCGCCAGGCCAGGTCGACGGCCGGGTGCGGGAAGCGGGCGCCGTGCAGCGCGGCCAGGGTGGCCAACCGCTCGCCGTCGGCGACCCGGACCTCGGCCTCCCGGTTGGCCTGCTTGGTGTCGATGTAGGAGACGTCCTTGCCGGTGTAGACCGGGTTCATGTCCCGGCTCACCGGCACCGGCGCCCGCCCCTCGGCCGCGAGCGACCTCCGTACGGCGGCGAGGAAGTCGCGCGGCACGGCGCAGACGAACCTTGGCCAGGTGTAGCGGGCGTTCCAGTCCCGGTGGATCTCGGTGACCCACTTGTTCGGCGGCGAGTAGTCCGTGCCCACCGGGATCAGCACGTTCCGGGTCGCGGCCACCGGCTTGAGCTGCCGGAAGACGTCGTAGACGGCGGCTTCGGCGTCGGCCAGCGTCGGGGCCGAGTCCATCCACCAGCCGGCCGAGTAGTGCGCCGGCATGTACGCGGTGAGCAGGCCGGTGCCGCTCGGCGCCACCCACTCGAACTCGCTGGGGAACTGCATCACCCGCGCGTCGCCGTACCCGCCGTGGGTCTGTAGCGGGCCCCACTGGTGGAACGGGCCGCGGGCCCAGGACGAGGCGGTGAGGCCGGCGCCGGCGCACAGCCCGGGGAACTGCGGGTCGTGCCCGAACGCGTCCAGCTGCCAGGCCGTCTGCGGGTCGCCGCCGAGCACGTCCCGCTGCAGCGCGATCCCGTAGGCCAGGTTGCGGATCGTCGACTCGACCGCGGTGAGGTTGGTGTTCGGCTCGTTGTAGGTGCCGCCGACCAGCTCGCACCGGCCCTCGGCGAGCAGTCGGCGCAGGAACGCCCGCTCCGCCGGCACCGTGTCCCACCACGGCTTGAGGTAGTCGGTCTCGGCCAGCACGAACCGGTAGTCCGGGTCGTGCCGCGCCGTCTCCAGGTGCGCCCGGACCAGGTCGAAGCCGGCCAGCTGGAACGCCTGCCGGGCCGAGTCCGGACCGGTCTTCTCGTCCCAGGCCTCGGTGTAGGCGGCCTGGGTGGTCCACCAGACCGGGTCGTAGTGGAAGTGCGGCACCAGGTAGGCGGTCCAGCCGGGCTCGGCGACCGGGATCGTCACGTCGGCCCTGGCCTCGCCGGCCGGCCCGCGGACCGTCACCACCGCCGGCACCTCGGTGCCGACCGCGCGGTCCGCGAGCGGCACCGGCACCTCGACGGTCAGCTCGTGCCCCGACAGCTGCGCGGCCAGCTCGGTGCCGGGCGAGACCCCGACCCTCAGGGGTCCGGGGGCGCCGGCGACCGTGACCCGGACGAGCTGTTCCGGCGCCTGCGGCGGACCGACGAACAACTCGGGGTGCTCCACCCGCACGATCGACAGGGCCATACGCCCATCCTCGCGTGGCCGCATCCGTCCCGGCGACCCGGCCGGGAGTCGGTCGACCGCGCCCCGCCAGATCACCTGATGAGTCAGCGTTGACTCCTCACCGGCGCCGGGTGTTGTGGCGGGCGTTCGCGGCGGCTACCAATGGCGCAGGCCGGCGAGCGGCCGGAGTCGATCGGGCGCTGCCGGCGAGGGGGAGCGGGCGATGGGTGCGAAGGCGCTGCGGGTCGTGCTGGTGGTCGTCGCGATGGCATTGACCGGGTGTGGAGCATCGGCGGAGTCCGGCGAGTCCGTGATGACGCTGTACACGTGCGCGACCGCGAACGTCGAGCAGGCGCTCGTGTCGGCGTTCGAGCAGGCGCACCCAGGGGCGAAGGTGAGCGTGTTCCGGGCGCCCACCGGCCAGCTCAATGCGCGGGTCGCCGCGGACGTGCGGTCCGGGGGCATCCGGGCCGACGTCATCTGGGCCTGCGACCCGCTGACGATGCACGGGTACGACGGCCAGGGACTGCTGAGGGAGTGGAGCCCACCGAACGCGGCCGAGGTCCCCAGCAGGTACCGCACCGCCCGCTTCACCGGCGTCCACCTGCTCTACATGGTCGCGGTGGTGCGCAGCGGCGTGCCGGCACCGGCGAGCTGGGCCGACCTGACGTCACCGGCCTACCGGGACGCCGTGGCGCTGCCCAGTCCGAGCTTCGCCGCCTCCGCGCTGGGCGCGCTGGGCTACTTCGCATCGGCGCCCGGCTACGGCATCCGCTTCTACCGCGAGCTGAAGGCGAACGGAGCCGTGCAGGTGGACGCCCCGGCCGATGCGCTGACCGGGGTGGAGCGCGGCACGTACAAAGCGGCGTTCACCCTGGCCGATGCCGCATACGCGGACCAGAAGAAGGGCTCGCCGATCGAGGTGGTCTGGCCGAAGCCCGGGGCGGTCGCGATCTACGGACCCGTCGGCGTGACGACCAAGAAGCAGCTCTCCCCGCTGGCCGAACAGTTCGCCTCGTTCGCCACCAGCCGGGCCGGACAGCTGGTGATGACCGGGCAGAAGGTCTACGTGACGCTGCCCGGCCTCGGAGGTGGGCCACCGATCCCGCCCGGCAGCCCGGTGGTCTCGCCGGACTGGCCGGCGCTGTTCGGCAGCTACAAGTCCGTGCTGGCCGAATATTCCGCGACGTTCGCCGGTTGAGGGCGGCCATGCGCGGGTCGGCCCGGGTCGGCGACCGAGCGGCTCTCGGTGTCGCCGCGCTGGCGGTCGGTGCGCTGGTCGTGGTCCCGCTTGTCCGGCTCGGCCAGGTCCTGACCGAGCAGCGCGGTTCCTCGCTGTCGCGGGTGCTGCACGGGCCGGGGCTGGCCGACGCGGCGATGCACACGGCGCTGCTGGTCGGCACCGTCCCGATCCTCGCGGTGACGCTGGGTTCGGCGATGGCCCTGCTGCTGCGTCACAGCGACCTCCCGCTGCGTGGCGTGTTGCTTGTGCTCGTGGTCCTGCCCCTGGTGGTGCCCCAGTTCGTGCTCGGCTACAGCTGGAGCCAGGCGTACGGACAAGGCGGGTTCACCGACAGCCTGCTCGGGTTGCACTGGGCCGGGCTCGAGGGCCCGGTGGGGGTCATCGTGGTGCTCGTGATCGACACCGCGCCGCTGAGCTTCCTGCTGACTTCGGCCGGGCTCGCCACCCGCGCCCAGCCGGAGCTCGAGCACGCGGCGCGGCTGAGCGGCGCCGGCGGCTGGACGGTGTTGCGTACGGTCAGCCTGCCGATCCTTCGTCCGGTCTTCGCGGCCGAGCTGGCGCTCAGCTTCGTGACCACGCTGGAGAGCTTCGCAGTCCCGCAGGTGCTGGGGACGCCCGCCAGTTTCTCGACGCTGACGACGCGGATCTACGCCGACCTCGCCCTGGCCAGCGACCCCGACTCGTTCGTCGACGCGCTCACCCTGGCCGCCGCACTGGTGGTTGTCGCCGCCGTTGTGTTGGTGCCGGCGGATCTGGTGCTCGCTCCGAAGCTGCGCGCGGCGCGTACGGCCAGCGCCGGTGGCGTCCGGACGGCGCTGCGAGGACGCGGCCGGGGCGTGGCCGGCGCGCTGGCGATCTCAGGCTACACCGTGCTAGCCGTCGGTCTTCCCACCGTCGCCCTGGTCGCCGCGTCCGTGACCAAGGCCGTCGGCCTGCCGCCGACGCCGTCGAACTGGACGTCGGCGAGCTTCCGGACGGCGCTGAACGCCCCGACCATCGACGCGATCGGCAACAGCATCTGGCTCGCCGGCTGTGCCGCATTCGCGCTGACCGCATTGGGTGCTCTCGTCGCTGCCCTGGAGCGACGCCGGGCCGGGCGCGCGCTCGGCACCGCGGCGACACTGACCTTCGCGATCCCGGGATCGGCGCTCGCGGTCGGCCTGCTGATCGCCTACGGTCGCTGGCTCGGCGGGACCCTCGCCCTGATCCTGGTGGCGTACCTGGCGAAGTTCTTGGCGCTCGCGCACCGCGCGGCGTCTGGCGCCGTCGACCGGCTGCCCGACGCGGAGTGGCAGGCGGCGCGGACCAGCGGCGCGCGGCCGGCGGTGGCCGCGACCACGGTCTGGCTGCCGGCGCTGGGTCCCGCGCTGCTCGCCGGGTGGCTGCTGGTGTTCCTCGGCGCCCTGCACGAGGTCACTATGTCCAGCCTGCTCTACTCGGTCGACAACCAGACGCTGGCCGTCGCCGTGCTCGACAGCCAGGAGCTCGGCGACGTCGGCGCCACGGCGGCACTGTCGGTGGTGCTCACAGCGCTGATGCTGGGCGCGGGCCTGCCGGTGTGGCTCGGCCTTCGGGCGATGAGCCGGCGCCGCACCGGCAGGGCCCGGGCGCAGTGGCCGCTGCCACTGTCCACACAGGAGACCGCCGGTGCGTGGTGACCAGTTCCCGACCGGACCGCCGGCCGACCGCCCTCCGGATGTGCTGCTGTGTCGGGACGTCCATGTGCGGTACGGCGAGGTCGCCGCGCTGACCGACGTGTCGCTGCGGGTCGGGCACGGTGAGGTGGTCGCGCTGCTCGGCGCGTCCGGCTCCGGCAAGTCGACCCTACTCAACGTTGTCGCCGGCCTCGTGCAGCCGTCGAGCGGCGAGATCTGGATCGGCGGGCGGCAGGCGGCCGGCCCGGCCCACAGCACGGCACCCGAGCAACGCGCGGTCGGCATGGTGTTCCAGAACTTTGCGCTGTGGCCGCATCTGTCCGTGCTGGACACCGTCGCCTACCCGCTGCGGCGGGCGGGCGCGTCCGCCGGGGACGCGCGGGCGACCGCCGCAGGCCTGCTCGACCAGCTCGGCATCGCGCACCTGGCCGGGCGGCGACCCGCCGAGATCTCCGGCGGCGAGCAGCAGCGGGTCGGCCTGGCCCGGGCGCTGGCTCGCCGCGCCCGGCTGTTCCTGCTCGACGAGCCGACCGCGCACCTCGACACCCACCTGCGGACGGCCTTCCAGGAGTCGGTGCTCGCCCGGCAACGGGACACCGGAGCGGCGGTCCTCTACGCCACCCACGACGCCGCCGAGGCGCTGGCGCTGGCCGACCGCGTCGCCCTGGTGGACTCCGGACGTCTCCTGCAGCTCGCGCCGCCGGCCGTGGTGTACGACGAGCCGGTGAGCCTGGCCGCCGCGGCGCTCACCGGTCCGTGCTCGGTGCTGACTGCCGGCCGCGTCGAGCCGGTGGGCGACGGCGGGCTGTCGGTGGACCTCGGGGATGGCCCGGTGACGGTCCGCGGCGGTCATGCGCGGCCGGCCGACGGCCGCGCCGGCCTCCCGGCCGCCCCGGGCGCGCTGATGGTGCGTCCGAACTGGGTCGAGTTCGGCGGCCCGTTCGACGGCCGGGTCGTCTCCGTCGCCTTCCGCGGCCCGCACACCGACTACCGCCTGGACCACCCCGCCGGATCGCTGCTGGCCGCGCTGCCGGGGCCGGCCCGGTTCGCGGTGGGCGACCGGCTGAGATGGGGACTGTCCCGAGCGTGGCTGCTGGGACGGGGTGAGTCGGCGGCCGGAGCTCAGCCCAGCGCGGTGATCGCCCCCGGGTGATCGAGCCGGTTGTTCACGATGTCGAGGTGCACGCCGGTGTAGTGGCGCAGCGCGGCCAGCTGGCGCGCGCTCAGCCGGTCGCAGACCCACTCCCAGTGCATCGACACCCAGTCCCCGAGGGCGAAGCCGCTCACCAGCCCGACCCCGTCCAGGGTCCGCTCGACCGTCTCGAGCCGTGGCGTCCCGAGGAAGAGCGTCCCGTGCTCGAACAGCAGCGGCTGCGACTCGACGACCAACTGCGCCGGCAGCACCTGCCGGACCCGGCCCCAGCGCACCCGGCAGCGATCGAGCACCGCCAATGCCTGCTCGTAGCGGCGATCGTCACCGAGCAGGCCGACCCAGGGATAGATGCAGAACACGTGATAGCTGTGATGCGGCATGCCGCCCGCGACCGCCGCCTCGGCCAGGGCGGAGAACTGCCCGCCCACCCGGAGCCGGAACCGGTCGTCCATCGAGTTGCCGAGCGGGCCGGCGCCGACCCGGTCCAGCAACCGGTTCCCCACCCAGTAGGCCTCGACCACCCGCCGGTCCAGCGGATCTCGCACGCCGGTCGCCGCCGCGATCAACTCGAGGTACGGCCAGGCGCCGGCGAACTGGCGGGCCAGGTCACGCAGTCCGGGGCCGGCGACGGCGTTGGCTCCGTGCTCGAACAGACCGCGGAAGTCCGCCGGGCCGCACGCCCCGTGGAAGTTGGGCGGGAACGCGTATCTGACGAACGAGACCGGCCCGGAGACGGCCACGCCCGAACCGGAACGCGTCGCCGGCGGAGTGCCCATCCCGACCCCCAGGACCTGCCCGATGCGGTGCACCTGGTCGCCACACCGGTCGGCCCGACGCTACCCGTGCCCGGCGTGAACACAACCCCACGAGACACCTGACCGCACCGGTGGCAGCGAGCCTGGGCCGCAGTCCCGGCCTTCGGCGCCGTCCCGGCGCAGGTCGGACGGCTAGTGGGCGATCACCACTAGGTGTCTGGAGCACTTACCGACACGCCGACCGCCGGTGTAGACCCGCCGGAGGGCGAGCCGCGTGTCGGTGCGTGGCGCCCTGCTCAGGGTGGTGACCAATGAGCGCTGACGCGCAGCAGGCGGCCGAAGCCCAGCCCCTCATCCACGTGCTGTGGATCAACGCGGGACTCAGCTGCGACGGGGACTCGGTTGCGCTGACGGCGGCGACCCAGCCGAGCATCGAGGAGATCGCGCTCGGCGCGCTCCCCGGCCTGCCGAACATCGCCGTGCACTGGCCGCTGATCGACTTCGAGTGCGGTCCGAACGGTGGGGCCGATGACTTCCTGGAGTGGTTCTTCAAGGCCGACCGCGGCGAGCTCGAACCGTTCGTCCTGGTCGTCGAGGGGTCGATCCCGAACGAAGCCATCAAGGACGAGGGCTACTGGTGCGGCTTCGGCAACGACCCGATGACCGGGCAGCCGATGACGACCAGCCAGTGGCTCGACCGGCTCGCGCCGAAGGCGCTGGCCGTGCTCGCCGTCGGAACCTGCGCCACCTACGGCGGGATCCACGCGATGGCCGGCAACCCGACCGGCGCGATGGGCGTGCCCGACTACCTCGGCTGGGACTGGAAGTCGAGCGCGGGCATCCCGATCGTTTGTGTGCCCGGCTGCCCGATCCAGCCGGACAACCTCTCCGAGACCATCACATACCTGCTCTACCAGGCGACCGGCCAGGCGCCGATGATCCCGCTGGACGACGCGCTGCGGCCGACGTGGCTGTTCGGCGCGACCGTGCACGAGGGCTGCGACCGGGCCGGCTACTACGAGCAGGGCGACTTCGCGGACGAGTACGGCTCGCCCAAGTGCATCGTCAAGCTCGGCTGCTGGGGCCCGGTGGTGAAGTGCAACGTGCCCAAGCGCGGCTGGATCAACGGCGTCGGCGGCTGCCCGAACGTCGGTGGCATCTGCATCGCCTGCACGATGCCGGGCTTCCCCGACAAGTACATGCCGTTCATGGACGAGCCGGCGGGGAGCCTGGTCTCGACCAAGGCGGTCGCCCTCTACGGCGGCACGGTGCGCCGGCTGCGCGCGATGACCACCCGCACCGGCGACAAGGAGCCCAAGTGGCGCCGCCGCGGCGACCAGCTGCTCTCCGGCGCGAAGCGGACCTGGTAGGGGGGCGCGGATGACCACGACCGAGCCGCGGACCGGCGGCGTCGACAGCTCGCGCAAGGACCTCGTCGAGATGGCGTGGGACCCGATCACCCGGATCGTCGGCAGCCTCGGGATCTATACGAAGATCGACTTCGCCAACCAGACCGTGGCCGAGTGCAAGAGCACCTCGTCGATCTTCCGCGGCTACTCGATCTTCATGAAGGGCAAGGACCCGCGAGACGCGCACTTCATCACCAGCCGGATCTGCGGGATCTGCGGGGACAACCACGCGACCTGCTCCTGCTACGCGCAGAACATGGCCTACGGGGTGAAGCCGCCGCACCTCGGGGAGTGGATCGTCAATCTCGGCGAGGCCGCCGAGTACATGTTCGACCACAACATCTTCCAGGAGAACCTGGTCGGGGTGGACTACTGCCAGCGGATGGTCGCCGAGACCAACCCGGGCGTGCTGGCCCGGGCCGAGAACACGCCGGCTCCGCAGGCCGCGGCGCACGGCTACCGCACGATCGCCGACATCATGCGCGCGCTCAACCCGTTCACTGGCGAGCACTATCGGGAGGCCCTGCAGGTCAGCCGGTGGACGCGGGAGATGTTCTGCCTGATGGAGGGGCGGCACGTCCATCCGTCCACTCTGTACCCCGGCGGCGTCGGCACGGTCGCGACCATCCAGCTGATGACCGACTACCTGACCCGGCTCATGCGGTACGTCGAGTTCATGAAGAAGGTCGTGCCGATGCACGACGACCTCTTCGACTTCTTCTACGAGGCCCTGCCGGGGTACGAGAACGTCGGCCTCCGCCGCACGCTGCTCGGCTGCTGGGGCTCGTTCCAGGACCCGGAGTTCTGCAACTTCGACTACCGGG
The DNA here is from genome assembly GCA_963728945.1 of uncultured Actinomycetota bacterium. Classification (GTDB taxonomy): domain Bacteria; phylum Actinomycetota; class Actinomycetes; order Mycobacteriales; family CADCTP01; genus CADCTP01. The sequence goes on from CAVSMA010000002.1 coordinate 2,056,264, forward strand.
ACATGACGAACTGGGGCCGCAAGATGTTCGTCACCCCGGGCGTCGTGGTGGACGACAAGCTCATCACCACCGACCTCGTGACGATCAACCTCGGCATCCGCATCCTGCTCGGCAGCTCCTACTACGAGGACTGGACCGACCAGGAGATGTTCGTGACGCAGGACCCGCTGGGCAACCCGGTGGACCGGCGGCACCCGTGGAACCAGCACACCAACCCCAAGCCGCAGAAGCGGGACCTGGACGACAAGTACAGCTGGGTCATGTCCCCGCGCTGGTACGACGGCAGCGAGCACCTCGCGCTCGACACCGGCGGCGGCCCGCTGGCCAGGCTGTGGGCGACCGCGCTCGCCGGCCTCGTCGACATCGGCTACGTCAAGGCCACCGGCCGCAGTGTGCAGATCGAGCTGCCGAAGACCGCGCTGAAGGGCCCGGTCACCCTGGAGTGGCGGATCCCGCGGTGGAGCAACACGATCGAGCGCAACCGCGCCCGGACGTACTTCCAGGCGTACGCAGCGGCGTGCGCGCTGCACTTCGCCGAGAAGGCGCTCGCGGAGATCCGGGCCGGGCGGACGAAGACCTGGGAGGAGTTCGACGTCCCGGAGTCCGCGATCGGCTGCGGGTTCACCGAGGCGGTGCGCGGGGTGCTCTCGCACCACATGGTGATCCGGGACGGCAAGATCGCGAACTACCACCCCTACCCGCCGACGCCGTGGAACGCCAACCCCCGCGACGTCCACGGCACCCCCGGCCCGTACGAGGACGCGGTGCAGGACCAGCCGCTGTTCGAGGAGAACGACCGGGAGCACTTCAAGGGCATCGACATCATGCGCACGGTGCGCAGCTTCGATCCGTGCCTGCCCTGCGGCGTGCACATGTACCTCGGCGGTGGGAAGACGATCGAGAAGCTGCATAGCCCGACCCAGGCCGCGGCGCCGGAGTGAGCGACGCGCGCCCCGCCGGGGAGCGGATCGAGCAGCTGCTCGACGCGCTCGGCACGGGCGGTCCGCTGGCCCGGCAGCGGGCCGAGGAGCTGGTCCGGGTCGTCGTCGACCTCTACGGCGCTGGGCTGGAGCGGCTGCTCGAGATCGCCGGTCCGGGCCTACCCGAGTCCACAGTGGACGCGCTGGCCGCCGACGAGCTGGTGTCCGGACTGCTGGTCGTGCACGGGCTGCACCCGTACGCGGTGTCCGAGCGGGTCGAGCGGGCGCTGGAGTCGGTCCGGCCGTACCTGCGCTCGCACGGTGGTGACGTCGAGCTGCTCGGAGTCGACGACGGCCCGCAGGGTTGCACGGTCGGGCTGCGGCTGCTCGGGCACTGCGACGGCTGCGCCGGGTCGACGGCGACGCTGCGATCGGCCGTGGAGGCAGCGATCGAGGCGGCGGCGCCGGAGGTGGTCCGCATCGAGGTCGCCGAGCCCACCGCACCGGCACACCCGGCACCGCTCATCCCGGTGGACGCGCTCACGGTCCGGACCAGGGAATGACCCGTCCCGACGCCCTCGCCGTGCTGCGCCGGATCCGGAGCGCTCCGCCGCCGGCGCCGGCCGGCGAGCGGTGCGAGATGTGCGGCCAGCCGGTCGGCGCCTACCATCCGCACGTGGTCGACGTGGCCAACCGGGCGCTGTTGTGCACCTGCCGGCCGTGCTCGCTGCTGTTCGCCTACCCTGACGCCCAGCTGGCGTACAAGGCGGTGCCGGACCGCTACCACGCGGTCGAGCCGCTCCCGCTGCCGCTGTGGGAGGACCTGCAGATCCCGGTGGGCGTCGCGTTCTTCTTCGCCAACTCGACGCTCGGCCGCGTGGTCGGCGTCTACCCGAGCCCGGCCGGGGCGACCGAGTCCGAGCTGCCGCTTGGCTCCTGGAATGCGATCGTCGCGGTCGAGCCGGTTCTCGGCACGCTCGCGGACGACGTCGAGGCGGCGCTGGTGCGGGTGCGCGGCGCGCGGGTCGAGGCCTACCTCGTCCCGATCGACGCCTGCTACGAACTCGTCGGGCAGCTGCGCCGGCTGTGGCGCGGGTTCGACGGCGGCCGCGAGGTGCGCCTGGCGCTGGACGAGTTCTTCGCCAGGGTCGCGGGGCGGTGCCGGTGACCGAGCTCGCGTTCACCGTCCTCGACGTCGTGCCGGAGCCGTACGGCGCGGCGCCGACGCTGCTGCTCCGGGTGCGGCTGGACGAGTCCACCGGCGCCACGGTGCACGCGGCCGTGCTGCGGGCGCAGATCCAGATCGAGCCGCAGCGGCGCGGCTACGGCGACGCCGAGCGGGACGGGCTGACCGACCTGTTCGGGACGCCGGACCGCTGGCGGTCGACCGTCCGGCCGTTCCTGTGGGCGCACGCGGCCGCGACGGTCCGCGGGTTCACCGGCGACATCGAGTTCGACCTGCCGGTGCCGTGCACGTACGACTTCGAGGTGGCGGCCGCGAAGTACCTGCACGCCCTGCGGGACGGGGAGGTGCCGCTGCGGGTGCTGTTCAGCGGCACGGTCTTCACCCGCGGCGGTACCGGCTTCGGGGTGGAGCAGGTGCCCTGGCATCTCGAGGCGGCGTACCGGATGCCGGTGCAGGTGTGGCGCGACCTCATGGACGCGTACTTCCCCGGCGGCGGCTGGATCCGGCTGGACCGCGAGACGCTCGACGCGCTCGCCCGCTACCGGTCCGCGCGCGGGCTGACCAGCTGGGAGCAGGCACTCGGCGAGCTGCTCGCAGGAGTGGCCTCGTGACCGGGCTGGCCGCGGCCCGCCGGGTCGCCGACGCCGTGCTGTACGAGGGCTACCTGCTCTACCCGTACCGGTCGACCGCGGCGAAGAACCAGCTGCGCTGGCAGTTCGGGATGCTGTCCCCGGAAGGCGCCGCGGCGGCGGGGGTGGGCGAGCGGTCCGCGCTCGCCGCGTCCGTGCTGATGCGCCCGGGTGGGACGCCGCGCGTCCACGTCCGTTTCCTTCAGCTGCAGTGGCGGTCGGTGGAGTCCCTGGTGGGCTCCCGGTACGTCCCGGTGGAGCGGCTGCGGGTCGGCAACACCGAGTGGGTGCCCTGGCACGAAGCGGTCGAGCGGGAGGTCGTTCGCACGGGGTCCGGACCGGTCACGGCGCCCGGCGGGACGGATGTCGAGCCGCTGTCCGATCCGGATGGTCGCCCGGTCGGCCGGCTCGTCCGGACCCGCTGGCCCGTCCGGGCGGAGCTGACCGTCGCCTCGTCCGACGTGGACGGTTACCGGCGGCTCGAGCTCGGCCTGCGCAACACCGCCGGGTGGGATCCCGCGGAGTCCAGCCGCGACCTCGCCGCCCGGCGCGCCCTGGCCGCCACCCACCTGCTGCTGACCGACGCCGGCTTCGCCTCGCTCGTCGACCCGCCGCCGGACGCGGTCGCAGCGGCGGCCGGCTGCGTCAACGAGGGCTGGTGGCCGGTGCTGGTCGGCGACGCGGTGCTGGTGGCGCCGATGGTCCTACCGGACCAGCCGCAGATCGCGCCGGAGAGCCCGGGCGACCTGTTCGACGCGACCGAGATCGACGAGATCCTCACCCTGCGGGTGATGACGCTGACGGAGGAGGAGAAGGCCGCCGCCCGCGGGACGGACCCGCGGGCGGCGGCGATCATCGACCGCTGCGACACCTTGCCGGAGGAGGCGCTGGCCCGGCTGCACGGCGTCCGCCGCGATCCCGACGTGCCCTGGTGGGACCCGGCTGCAGACGCGGCCGTATCGCCGGAGACGGACGCGGTGCTGGTCGGCGGCACGCCGGTGCGTAAGGGGTCCCGGGTGCTGCTGCGCCCGGGCCGGCGGGCCGACGCGCAGGACATGTTCCTCGCCGGGCAGGTCGCCGTCGTCACCGCGGTCGTGTCCGATGTGGACGGTGCTACGCACGTGGCGGTGGTGTTGGCGGACGACCCGGCCGCCGACCTGCACGATTGGTACGGGCGGTACTGGTACTTCGCGCCCGACGAGCTGGAGCCGGTCCCGTGACCGGCCGGGTGGTCGTGGCCGGGGTGGGCAACATCTTCCTCGGCGACGACGGGTTTGGTCCGGAGGTGGTCCGCCGGCTCGCGGACCGGCCGCTGCCGCCGGACGTCCGCGTCGTGGACTACGGGATCCGTGGCATGCACCTCGCATACGACCTGCTCGACGACGTCGACCTGCTCGTACTGGTGGACGCGGCGCCCCGGGGAGGCCGGCCCGGCGACGTGGTCGTGCTCGAGGTCGGCGAGGAGCACCTCGGCGGCGAGGACTTCGACGCGCACGGGATGGAGCCCACCGCGATGCTGGCCAGCCTTGGCGGCCTCGGCGGCAGGCTGCCCAGGACGTACGTGGTCGGCTGCGAGCCGGCAGACACGAGCGAGGGCATCGGGCTGAGCCCGGCGGTCGGCGCGGCGGTGGACGGCGCGGTGGAAACGGTGGCCGGGCTGCTCGCCCGGTCGAGGGAGGGGTCGGTATGAGAGTCGTCGGCTGGGTGGCCACCGGGCTGGTGGCCGGACTGGCGCTCGGCGTGGTCGTCGCGGGCATCGCCTCGTCCGGGGACATCAAGCGCTACCTGCGGATGCGGCGGATGTAGGAGGACTCCCGATGCACGAGGCCGGGTACTGCCACGGAGTCCTGCACGCGGTCGAGGATCGCGCGGCCGGCAGACCGGTGGCGCGGATCGGCGTGCGGGTCGGCAGCCTCCATCGCATCGTGCCGGCCGCGTTCGAGCAGTCGTTCCAGATGATGGCCGCGGGTGGGGTGGCCGACGGCGCCGCCGCCGAAGTCACCGTCGTCCCCGCGACGGGCAACTGCGGCTCCTGCAGCCGCCAGTTCGAGACCGCCGACCCACCCGTCGCCTGCCCGCACTGCGGGAGCTTCGACGTCCGCGCCACCGGTGGGGACGAGCTGACCCTGGAGTGGGTCGAGTACCGGCCGGCGGGAGGAGGCTGACATGTGCCTTGCCATTCCCGGCGAGGTCGTCGAGTTGCTGCCGGGCAGCGGCGACCAGCTCGCCATGGTCGACGTGGCCGGCGTCACGCGTCCGATCAACATCGGTCTGCTGGACGGGCAGCCGCTGGCTCCCGGCGACTGGGTGCTCATCCACGTCGGCTTCGCGATGTCCAAGGTGGACGAGCAGGAGGCCGCCGAGGCGCTGCGGATGCTAGAGCTGATGGGCCAGTCCACCGACTAGGAGGTGTTCGGCGATGGCGCAGCAGGAGCCGGCCGGGCAGCTGAGCGAGGAGCCGCAGTCCGAGCGCGGCCTGATGGGGTCCCGCGACAAGGGCGGCCCACCGGGTGCGGGACCAGCGGACCGGCCGGCGGCCACCGCGGATGCCGACTCCGACCGGCCGCAGTGATGCACCACCCGTCCTTGCTGGGGGTCGGCGCCGGTGCGAGGATTTCCAGTTCAGGCCGGCATTCCGGGGATCCGGCCAGGCGGCTGAGGCGGTGAGGCCGGTGCAGACCTGCGAGCTGCGGCACTTCCTCGAACCCTGTCTGCTGCTGTTGCTGCGGGAACGCCCCAGCCACGGGTACGAGCTTGCCGACCGGCTGCGGGAGCTCGGTTTCCTCGACGGCGACGCGACGGCGGTCTACCGGACCCTGCGGTCGATGGAGCGGGCCGGGCTGGCCCGGTCGGCCTGGCGCTCCTCCGCGTCGGGGCCGGCGCGCCGGACCTACCACCTGACCACAGAGGGGCTGTCCGCGCTCGACTCGGTTACCAAGGAGGTCAGGGACGCCCGGCGCACGCTGGATGTCTTCCTCGACCGCTACAGCCGGCAGGGCGCCGCCGCGCGGGCGGTTCGCTGACCGTAGCTGGCGACCCGGTGACCATCCGCCCCGGTCGCCCGGGGACCCGCGGGCCGGTCAGGTTCGGCTGACGCGGACCACTTTGAGCAGCGTCCCCTGCTGGCAGTAGCTGGCCATGCCCGTGAGCAGCGTGGCCTCCACCTCGACCGGCACCGACAGTGGTACGCCCTTGGCTGGCGTGGCGTCGGCGCCCTGCAGCAGCGTGTAGCTCTTCCCGCCGGCCCGCAGCACCAGACAGCCGGGCTCGACGCCGCGCTCCACCACGCCCTTGAGCCGCACCGGCCCGGTCGGCTCCGGCGGCGGGTCGGGCAGGCTCGTCGTCGGCGCGGGGCCGGATGCGGGCGCGGAGGTGGGGCGACCCGACCCGGGCGCGGATCCCGGCCCCGACGTCGCGCACCCGGCGGAGAGGACGGCGAGCAGCAGGGCGGCGGCGAGACGGCGCATGCCACTCGGACGCGGCACCCCCCGGGCGCGGTTCCGCCGGCGCCCCGGGCTGACCGGGACGCCGGCGGAGCGGTACGCAGGGATCAGGAGACCGTCAGCGCCGCGTCGTCGACCACGAAGCTCGTCTGCAGCGAGGTGTCCTCGGTGCCGCTGAACGAGAGCGTGACGGTGCTGCCGGCGACACCGGACAGCGCGAACGACCGCTGGGTGAAGCCGGTCGCCTTGTTCAGGTTGGAGAACGTCGCGAGCGTCGTCGCGCCGGCCTTCACGGTCAGCCGGTCGAACGCCGTCGTGGTCGTGGTCTCCGCGCTGTCGATGTGCAGGAAGAAGGAGAACACGACGCTGGTGCACCCGCTCGGCACGGTCACGGTCTGGGACAGCGTGTCGGTGTGGGTGGTCCCGTAGCCGTCCATCCAGCCCTTCCAGCTGCCGGTGTGCGCGGCCTCACCCGGGTCGTTGGTCACCACGGCCGGGGTCGCCGACCACGGGGTGGCCACGCCCGACTCGAAGCCGGGGTTGCCGAGCAGCTGGCCGGCCGTGCAGCCGGGCGGCGGCGGGGTGGTGCCGCCGGCGGCGAAGGCCGCGGTCCCGTTCGGGGTGCCGAGCCCGGTCGGGCCGTCCCACCCGGCGCCGGCGCGGCAGAGCACGGTCGGCGAGCAGGTGCCGTTGCTGCCGCTGACCACGTCGAACAGGTTGCCGGTGTGCGACCACGGGAACGACGCCGGCGAGGAGCCCGCGGCCGGCGCGCCGGCCAGCGCGTACACCGACGCGATGATCGGCGAGGAGGCGCTGGTGCCGCCGAAGACGGTGAAGCCGGTGCCGCCGAAGGTCACGTTGACGGCCACACCGGTGCGCGGGTCGGCGACCGCGGACACGTCCGCGTTGGCCTTGCGCGCGCACTGGGTCACCGCGGTCTGCCAGGCCGGCTTGGCGTTCACGGTCGAGCAGCCGCTGCCGGCGCCGCTCCACGCGGTCTCGTTCCAGCCGCGGGCGCTGGTGTCCCGGGTCAGCGAGGTGCCGCCGACCGCGGTCACGTGCGAGTCGGACGCCGGGTACTCGACGCCGAAGCTGGTAGGTGCGGCGACACTGCTGCCAGGGGCGGCTGTGGCCGCGCCCGCGGCACCGGTCCAGGCGATCACCGCTGCCGCGCAGGCAGCGAGGACGGCCGGCACTGTCGGACGGCGCATGCGTTCCTCCTGTGAGGAGATTCGGACACACGCACGGTGACAGACGCACTACCGAAATTTCGCCCATCCGATCGGTGCAACTTGTCAAAGGGACAGCCACGTGACCGGTTCAGAATCACCCGAACGGCGGCACGAGCAGGCCCCCTCCGGCGCGAAACCAGAGGGGGCCTGACGGCGGAGTGCTAGCCGGCGTGGCGTTCGACGAGGTCGCCGAGACGGGGCAGCGCCTCGATGACGTTCTGCTCGCCCTTGGGGCGCAGCTTCCCGTAGACGCTGGTCACCGCGGCCCGGCTGGACCGCTCGGCCCGCCGGTCGGTGACCGCGAGCAGCGACTGCGCGACCTCGTGCGGCCGGCCGGCGAGGAACGCGCCGAAACCCGGCACCGGCTGCGATTGGTACGCCGCCCAGTGCGGCTCCAGCGCGATGACGAACTCGTCCAGCATGCTGTCGATCGCACTCCGGATGATGCCGGGCCTGACCCTCTTCACCGCCGCGTACCCGGTCTTGATGACCCCGCCGGACAGGCCGCCCTTGCCGGCGACCTCCCGGTCGACGAAGTCCTGCAGGTCCGCCACGACCGCGCTCCGGCGGTCGCTGTCGAGAAGGCTTGCCTTGAGCGTGTCGGCCACGTGGGTCAGTCCTTTTCCGTTCGGATGCGGGGGACACCGCACCGTACACGGACCGGTCAGGCCGGCAGCTTGAGGTTGTAGACCCTGGCCGCGTTGCCGGCCAGCACCAGCCCGGCGACCTCGTCGGACGGGCAGAGCGCGGCGACCGCCCGGGCGTTGCGGGCGATTCCCGGCACCCCGGGCCAGTCCGTACCGAAGATCATCTTCCGGGTCAGCCGGGACCAGCTCTGCCGGGCGTAGTAGTCGCGCAGCCGGGACGGCGGCAGTCCGGACAGCTCGATCCAGACCCGCTCGTGCGACAGCGCGAGGAATGCGGCCGCGTCGTACCACCAGCCGCGGCCGCCGTGTGCGAGCACGACGTCCAGGGACCGGAAGTCGCGCAGCACGTCGTCGAGCAGGACCGGGTCCGCGTACGCGTTCATCGAGCCGGGGAACGTCGAGGTGCCGCAGTGCACGACCAGCGGGATCCCGGCGTCCTGGCACAGCGCGTACGCCGGGTACATCGCGCGGTCGTTGGCCGGGAAGCCGCCGTGCACCGGGTGCACCTTGCAGGCGACCGCGCCGAGCCCGAGCTGGCGGGCCAGCTCCTCCTCCACCGGGTAGTGCAGGTGCGGGTTGACGTTCGCGACCAGCCGCATCCGGTCGGCGTGCGCGGTCAGCGGGAGCAGGTCCTCGACCGCCTGGATCCCTGTCACCTTGGGGCTGTATTCGGCGAACAGCAGGGCGACGTCCACGCCCTCGGCGGCCAGGTAGGCGTCGAACCGGGCCGGGTCGACGGTGCCGTCAGCGGCGTAGACCGCGTCGATCAGCCCGGTGTCGCCGAAGTCCTGCGCCCAGGTCCGCCAGGCCGGCTTGAGCGTCGGCAGCCGCGCAGCGTGCAGGTGCACGTCGACCAGCGGGCGCCCGTCCAGCATCAGGTGACCGTCTCCGCCACGGCCGCCTCCGCCGGCGGCAGCGGGTCGATCAGCACGGTCGCCGCCATCTCGCGCAGCTCGACCCGGCGGATCTTGCCGGTCGCGGTGGTCGGGTAGCCGTCCACGAACAGGATCCGGCGTGGCCGCTTGACCGACGGCAGGCCGGCCCGGCAGAACTGGACCAGCTCGTCCTCGGTGGCCCCGGCGCCGTCCCGCAGCACCACGTACGCCACCGGCTTCTCCAGGCCGTCGGCGTCGGTCGCGGCGACCACGATCGCCTGCGCGACCGCGTCGTGGGCGAGCAGCCGCTCCTCCACCTCGGCCGGCGCGACCCAGATCCCGCTGGCCTTGAGCATGTCGCCGGTGCGGCCGAGACAGCTGTAGTAGCCGTCCTCGGTGCGCACGTACGTGTCGCCGGTGCGCAGCCACTCGCCCTGGAAGACCTGCCGGGACGCCGCGTAGCGGGACCAGTAGCCGGTGGCGGTCGACTCGCCGCGGACGAACAGCGTGCCGGGCACGCCCGGGTCGACCTCGCGCCCGTCGTCGCCGAGGATCCTCAGGTCGTAGCCGGGCACGGCGACGCCGGTGGTGCCGGGCCGCACCTCGCCGGGCCGGTTGGAGAGGAAGATGTGCAGCATCTCGGTCATGCCGATGCCGTCGAGGATGTCGACGCCGAAGTGGCCGGTCCAGCGCTGGTAGAGGGCGGCCGGCAGCGCCTCGCCGGCGCTCACCGCCGTCCGCACGCCGGCCAGCGCGCCGGCCGGCAGCTGCGCGCGCAGCATGTTCGCGAAGAACGTGGGGCCGGCGAAGAACAGCGTCGCCCCGCACTCCCTGGCCCGCTCGACCAGTGCGTCCGGCCGGGAGGGTGCCGGCTCCAGCACCGCGGCCGCGCCCACGGACAGCGGGAACAGCAGGCTGTTGCCCAGCCCGTACGCGAAGAACGCCTTGGCCGCGGACAGGCAGCGGTCGTCGGGCCGGATCCCGAGCACCTGCGACCCGTACGTCTCGCAGACCACGGCGACCGAGCCGTGCCGGTGCATCGCCGCCTTCGGCATGCCGGTCGTGCCGGAGGTGTAGAGCCAGAACGCCGGGTCGTCCTCGTCCGTGTCGTGCACCGAACCGTCCACACCGGACAGTTCGTCGAGCTGGTGCACCGGCAGCGGGCTCGGCACCGGGCCGGTGGCGAGGATGCCGCGCAGCTCCGGGGCGGACGCCGCGGCCACGGCGGCGAGGTCGGCGAACTGGGGGCTGACCGCGAGCAGCCTGGCCCGGGAGTCGCGCAGCAGCTCGACCAGGCCGTCGGCGCGGGACATCGTCGACACCGGCACCGGCACCGCACCCATCCGCATCGCGGCCAGGTAGACCACGACGAACTCGGGCGAGTCGGCCATGAACATCAGCACCCGCTGCTCGGGTTGCAGCCCGAGCGCGCGCAGGCCGGCCGCGGCGCGGACGACCCGGTCGTGCAACTCGGCGTAGGTCACGTCGCCGGCCGGGCCGGTCAGCGCGAGCCGCGGCCCGTCGCCGGCCTCGATCCGCCGGTCCAGCAGGTAGTCACAGGCGTTGAACCGGGTCATCGCGGCGCTCCCTCAACCCCCGCTAAGCAAGGTGCACGTAGTCGTAGTCGAACGGCTTGCCGTTGATCCCCTGCTTCGGCGGGGCGATCCAGGCGGCGATCTTGCCACGCTCGTGGACCGGCTGCATCAGCGAGCGCACGTAGGTCTTGTCGGTCTCGGTCGGCAGCCACTTCCCGCGCTCGGCCGCCCACTCGTCCGCCGTCAGCCGGCGGCCGTCCGGGGCCGCCTCGATGCCGGCGAACGCACCGACCTTGCGGTTGAACGCCACGTGCGGCAGGGCCAGCCGCCGGGGCAGTCCGGCCTGCTCGAGGATCCGGTTCCACCGCTTGACCCCGCCCTGGCAGTCGGCGATGTATTCCCGGCGCAGGTCGGTGTTGAGCCCGACCAGCGCGGCCACCTCGGTCGTGCCGATGTCGCCGTCGACCAGCGCGTCGACGTGGATGGAGTCGTCGGTCAGCTTGTGGTCGTCCTTGCGCCGGCCCTCCATCCAGCGGCCCTTGAGCCCGGCGGTGTAGTAGTTCGCCACGTTGGTCGAGGTGTCCCCGCCGAACAGGTCGAGGCTCACCGAGTAGTGGAAGTTGAGGTATTTCTGGATCACGTCCAGCGGGACGACACCGAGCCCGCCGACGTCGTCGGTGTCGTTCTCGACCATGACCTGAGCGGTGCGCTCGACCACCCGGTCGACCCCGGTGGTGCCCACCATCATGTGGTGGGCCTCCTCCTTGAGCATGAACTCGCAGGTGCGGCTGAGCGGGTCGAAGGCCGACTCCTTCAGCGTGCCGAGCTGGTATTTGCCGTCCCGGTCGGTGAAATAGGTGAACATGTAGAACGACAGCCAGTCCGGCGTCTCCTCGTTGAACGCGCCGAGGATGCGCGGCGCGTCCTCGCTGCCGGAGTTGCGGTGCAGCAGCTCCTCGGCCTCCTCGCGCCCCTCCCGGCCGAAGTAGGCGTGCAGCAGGTAGACCATCGCCCAGAGGTGCCGGCCCTCCTCGACGTTGACCTGGAACAGGTTGCGCAGGTCGTACAGGGACGGGGCGGTGGCGCCGAGGTTGCGCTGCTGCTCGACGCTGGCCGGCTCGGTGTCGCCCTGGATGACGATCAGCCGCTGCAGGTCCGCGCGGTATTCGCCCGGCACCTTCTGCCAGGCCGGCTCACCCCTGTGCTGGCCGAAGCCGATCGTCCGGTCCTTCTCCCGGTCGGCCAGGAAGATGCCCCAGCGGTAGTCCTTCATCGCCACGTGGTCGAAGTGGGCCCAGCCGTCGCGGCCGACGTTGACCGCGGTGCGCAGGTAGACGTCCTCGGTCGGCAGCGCCGGACCCATCGACTCCCACCAGTTGAGGAAGTTGGGCTGCCAGGACTCCAGCGCCCGCTGCAGCCGGCGGTCCTCCTTGAGCTCGACGTTGTTCGGGATCTTCTCCTCGTAGTCAGCCCTCATGGGTTCAGACCCGCTTCCGGTCGAAATCGGCGCGCTGCCCGGTGCCGAACTTGCGCAGCGCGCCGTCCGGACCGGCCGCGTTCGGTCGGGTGAAGATCCAGTTCTGCCAGGCGGACAGCCGGCCGAAGATCTTCGTCTCCAGCGTCTCCGGCCCGGTGAACCGGTAGTTGGCCTCCAGGCCGGACAGCGCGTCCGGGCTGAAGCTGGCCCGCTCCTCCAGCGCGATGCGGACCTCCTCCGCCCAGTCGATGTCGTCCGGGCCGAACGTCACCAGGCCGAGCTCCACGGCCTCCGCCGCCTCCAGCGGGCGGCCGACCGCCTCCTCGGCGCGCTTGCCCCCCTCGGCATCGCCCCAGAACCGGGTGCGCAGCCGGGTCAGGCCGTTGCCCATCGGCAGCGGGCCGAGGTTCATCGGTCCCACCGTCACCGTGGCCGGCTCCGCGTCGGGATCGACGTCCTCGAACACGCCGGCCAGCTGGAACGAGCGGTCCGCGGCCAGCGCCAGCTCCAGCAGGCTGCCGGCGAAGCACGAGTCCGGCTCGATCAGCGCGACCAGGCTGCGGCTGGTGACGTCCAGCCGCTTCAGCGTCCGCTTCAGGAAGTGCACGATCTCGTTGGCCAGCCAGCCGGTGTCGGCGAGCAGCTGCTCGTCGTGCGCGAGCACGGCGACCGGGTCGCCGGCCGTGCGCAGTACCCAGGTGCCCAGCTCCGGCTCGTTGGTGCGCAGGTCGAGGATCAGGTCGTCCAGCTCGCGGGCCATCGCCAGCGGCCACGAGTCGGCGCCGAGCTCGGCCGGCGGATGGTCCGGTCCCCGTACGGTGATCTCGACCAGGCCGCGGTCGCGGTCGAGGTCGGCGGTGACGTGCCGGTAGCCGATCGCGGTGTCGGTGCGGTCCTTGTCCAGCGGCGGGAGCACGATGCCGGTCGCCTGTGGACGGTCCGAGCGCGCGGCCAGCTCGGCGGCGCGGGCGGCGACGGTCTCGTCCCACTTGGCCCGCGGGACCGCCTCGTCGACCAGCCGCCACTGCACCGCCTTCCGGCCGCCCACCCCCTCGGACCGGGTCGAGAACCAGTCGGCCAGGTCGCGGCGCACGTGCCGCTTGTCGACAACCCGGGTCAGCCCGCCGGTGCCGGGCAGCACGCCGAGCAGCGGCAGCTCGGGCAGCGAGACGGCGGACGAGCGGTCGTCGACGAGCATGATGTGCTCGCAGGCCAGCGCGAGCTCGTAGCCGCCGCCGGAGGCGGTGCCGTTCACCGCGGCGAGGTAGGTCTGTCCGGAGTGGACGGTCGCGTCCTCGATCTCGTTGCGGGTCTCGTTGGTGAACTTGCAGAAGTTCACCTTCCACGGGTGCGGCGACGCGGCCAGCATCCTGATGTTGGCGCCGGCGCAGAAGACCTTGTCCTTGGCGCTGGTGAGCACGACCGCCCGCACCTCGGGGTGCTCGAACCGCAGCCGCTGGACCGCGTCGTGCAGCTCGATGTCGACGCCGAGGTCGTAGGAGTTGAGCTTGAGCTCGTAGCCGGGGACCAGGCCGCCGTCCTCGGCGACGTCCATCGCCAGCGTGGCGACCGGGCCGTCGATGCTGAGCTTCCAGTGCCGGTACGCGTCCGGGGCCGTCCGGAACTCGACCGTCGTCATGCTCCATGCTCTACATGTCCTTGCCGTAGCGTCAAGGTGCCGTAGAACATCGGAGGTCGCATGAGTGCACCGAGCATGTCGCGGCGGCACGCGGCCGGTGCGGAGAGCGCGCGCGGGCTGCTGCTCACCGTGCTCGGCGAGTTCGTGCTGCCGGCCGGCGGGCTGGCCTGGACCTCCGCGCTCATCGACGTGCTCGGCCGGCTCGGGATCGAGGAGAAGGCGACCCGGCAGGCGCTCATGCGGACGGCGAGCGACGGCTGGCTGGCGGCCGAGCGGGTCGGGCGCCGGACCCGGTGGCGGCTCACCCCGGCCGGCGAGCGGCTGCTCACCGAGGGCACCGAGCGGATCTACGGCTTCGGCGCGGCGCTGCCCGACTGGGACGGGCGCTGGCTGCTCGTGCTGGCCCGGGCGCCGGAGGCGGACCGGGCCGCGCGCCACCACCTGCGCACCCGGCTGACCTGGGCGGGTCTCGGCAACGCCGCGCCGGGGGTGTGGATCAGCCCGCACGCCGAGCGGGTCGCCGAGGTGGAGTCGGTGCTGGCCGGGGCCGGCCTGGCCGGGGCGCAGATGTTCGTCGCCGAGCACGCCGGGCGGGGCGACCTGGCCGCGATGGTGCGCCAGGCCTGGGACCTGGCCGGCATCGAGGCCGGCTACCGGGAGTTCCTGGCCGAGTTCGCGGCGCCGGCCGGGGATCCGCTGACCCGGCTGGTCGAGCTGGTGCACGCCTGGCGCCGGTTCCCCGCGGTCGACCCGGAGCTGCCGACGGCGCTGCTCCCGCCGCGCTGGAGCGGGATCCGGGCCGCCGCACTCTTCCGCCGCCGGCACGCCGGCTGGTCCGCCGCCGCCGCGGCCGACTGGACCCTCCTCGCGGGCTGAGCCGGGCCGGCGGACCGCCGCATGGTCCGACCGCCGGGCTTCTCAGGGCCTACATTCCCTCCCCCGGGCGGCTCCGTCTCTGCGCCGCCGCGCAGCGCAGAGACGGAGTCGCTCCGCCTCGCGTCACCCGCACCCCGAGGGTCTCGGCGGGACGCCGGGACATCGCACCCGGACGGCTACGCCTCTGCCCCGGCTCCCGGAGCACAGACCTAGCCGCTTCCACCACCCGTCCCCCGGACCCGCCGGACCTCCCGAGGGCGCGCCTCCGACCCGCCGCGCAGCGCAGAGACGGACTCGCTCCGCCCCGGGTCACCCGCACCCGAGGGTCTCGGCGGGACGCCGGGACATCGCACCCGGACGGCTACGCCTCTGCCCCGGCTCGCGGAGCACAGACGTAGTCACTCCGCCACGCGTCCCCCGGACCCGGCGGGTCTCCCGAGGGCACGCCTCTCTGGCCCGCCACGCCGAGCAGCGACGTAGCCGCCCCCGGACCCGACCGGGCTCTCGACGGAGCCGGGACATCGCACACTCGACGACCACGTCTCTGCGCCGCCGCGCAAGAGCAGAGCCATGGGGCCGCCCGGTGCGGGGACCGTTGGGCGCGGGGGTGGGCCGCCGAGCGCACCGGCGTTGCGAGCGGGGACCGGGTGGGCGGAGGGTTGTCGGCATGAAGGTGCGACTCGCGTACGGCCGCGGCGGACTGGAGACCGACTTCCCGGACGAGGCGGTGGTCGTCGCGCCGGAGCACCGGGAGGCCGCGGCCGACCAGCTGGCCGTGCTGCGCCGGGCGCTGCGCGAGCCGGTCGCCGGGCCCCCGCTGCGCGAGCAGGTGAGGCCGGGCCAGACGGTGGCGATCTCCGCCTGCGACGGCACCCGGCCGCAGCCGCGGCAGCTGATGATCCCGGCCGTGCTCGACGAGCTGGACGGGATCGTCCGGCCCGACGACGTCACCGTGCTGGTCGCGACCGGCACCCATCGCGCCAACACCCGCGACGAGCTGGTGGAGATGTTCGGCGCGCAGACCGTCGACCGGGTCCGCATCGTCAACCACGACGCCCGGGACGACTCGACCCTGCAGTGGGTCGGCACGTTCGGCGCCGGCGTTCCGGTCTGGCTCAACCGGGAGTGGTGCGCCGCCGACGTGAAGATCACCACCGGCTTCGTCGAGCCGCACTTCTTCGCCGGCTTCTCCGGCGGCCCGAAGATGGTCGCACCCGGCCTGGCCGGCCTGGACACCGTGCTCACGCTGCACGACGCCCGCCGCATCGGCCACCCTGACGCCCGCTGGGGCATCACCGAGGGCAACCCGGTGCACGACGACGTCCGGGCCATCGCGGCCGGCACCGGCGTCGACTTCGCGCTCGACGTGGTGCTCAACCGCGACCAGGACATCGTCGAGGCCTTCGGCGGCGAGCTGTTCGCCATGCACAAGGCGGCGATCGAGACCGCCAGGGTGGTCGCGATGCGCCCGGTCGACCGCTACTTCGACGTGGTCGTCACGACGAACTCGGGCTTCCCGCTCGACCAGAACCTCTACCAGGCGGTCAAGGGGATGAGCGCCGCCGCCCAGGTGGTCCGCGAGGGCGGCGTGATCGTCTGTGCGGCCGAGTGCCGGGACGGCTTCCCGAACCACGGCTCCTACCAGGAGGTGCTGTCCTCGGCGCCGTCGCCGCAGGCGCTGCTGGCCGAGATCAGCGGCCGGCCGAAGACCGTGCCGGACCAGTGGCAGGTGCAGGTGCAGGCCAAGATCCAGTCCAGGGCCCGGGTCGTGGTCCACAGCGGCCACCTCGGCGAGGAGCAGCTGGCCGCGGCCCACCTCGGCTACACCGACGACGTCGCCACCGCGGTGCGGGAGGCGCTCGGCGCCGCCGGTCCGGAAGCCGCGCTGTGCGTGCTGCCGGAGGGCCCGCAGACGATCCCGTACGTCGCCGCCTGACACAGTCGGTCACCAGCTTGCCGTGCTTGCTAACACCGTGTGTCCATAGTCGACTCTGATGTAGCAGCGGCAGTGAAAGTGGCATGCTTTCCGGAATCGGTGACCGGAGAGCGGCGGAGGCGGGAGCGGTGGAGCGACCGGCGTGGGCACCGGCCGAGCTTGATCTCGACCGACCCAACGCGGCCCGGATGTACGACTACTACCTCGGCGGTTCGCACAATTTCGCGGTCGACCGGGAACTGGCCGGCAAGGTGCTCGAGGCCTGGCCGGACATGCCGAGGGCGGCCCAGGCCAACCGGGCGTTCCTGCGCCGCGCGGTGCGCTTCCTCGCCGACCAGGGCGTGCGGCAGTTCCTCGACATCGGCTCCGGCATCCCGACCGTCGGCAACGTGCACGACGTGGCGCAGGCGGCGGCCCCGGACGCCCGGGTCGTCTACGTCGACACCGACCCGGTCGCGGTCGCGCACAGCCGGGCGATCCTGGCCGGAGACGCGCAGACCGCGGTCGTGCAGGCCGACGGTCGCGACCCCGCCGGGCTGCTGGCCCACCCGGGCGTGACCGAGCTGCTCGACCTGAACCGACCGGTCGGACTGCTCATGGTCGCACTGCTGCACTTCGTGCTCGACGAGGGCGACCCGCGTGGCATCCTGGCCGGATACGCCGCCGGGCTTGCCCCCGGCAGCTGGCTGGTCGTCTCGCACGGCAGCACCGACACCGCTCCCGGCGTGGCGATGATGGAGAAGCTGTACGAGCAGACCTCGACCCCGGTCCAGATGCGCAGCCGGGGCGAGCTGGAACTGCTGCTGACCGACGTCCAGCTGGTCGAGCCCGGCATCGAGTTCCTGCCCGCCTGGCGGCCGGACCATCCCGACGACGTGGCCGGCGGTGCGAGCTGGGCCAGCGGCTACGGCGCGGTGGGCCGGTTGACGTGACCGCGGCCGCGCGGCCGGACGAGCAGCCGGTCCCGTCGCCCGCTCCCCCGCCGCGGGAGTGCCTGCAGGACTGCGTCCGGGAGCTGGCCAACGTGGCCCGCGAGACCAGCTACGTCGCGCTCGACCGGGACGCCTTGGACGACTACCTGTCCGAAGTGGTCGGCGAGCTGGTCCGCGCGCTGTCGGCGGAGCCGTTCAGCACCGCCACCGCGTACGAGCTGGGCGGCGACCTGATCGGCGCGCACTTCACCGGTCCGGAGATCTCCGGCCGGCTGGTCAAGGTGCTCGGCACCCGGCTGCTGGCGGACGCGGGGCTCGACCGGGAGCCGTACCGGTCCAGGCTGGCGGCGCTGCTCGGCGCGGCCACCACCGGTTACGCCCGGGCGCTGAAGGACCGTGCGCTGGACGACCAGGAGACGATCGTCCGGGCCTCGATGATCGCCCGGGCCGAGGCCGAGCGGGCGCTGCGGGACAGCGAGGAGCGGCGCTGGCACGAGGCCAGGCACGACCCGCTGACCGGCCTGCCGAACCGGCTCGGCCTGACCGAGGCGCTGACCAGCACGCTCGACCGCGCCGCCCCGGCCGACACGATCGGGCTGTGCCTGCTCGACCTCGACCGGTTCCACGCGCTCAACGACACGCTCGGCCCGGACACCGCCGACCGGCTGCTGGCCACCGTCGCGGTGCGGCTGTCCGAGCACGCCGGCGGGCGGCTGCTGGCCCGGCTCGGCGGCGACGAGTTCGCGCTGCTCGTGCCCGGCGGCGGTGACCTGGTGCGGGCCGCGACCACCCTGCTGGACGCGCTGGCCGGGGCGCCGCTGCAGGTCGGGCCGACGCCGCTGACCGTGACCGCGAGCGCCGGGCTGGCCGAGCGGCGGGTCGCCGGGCTCGACGTGGACGAGCTGCTCCGGTCCGCCGACATCGCGCTGACCTGGGCCAAGTCCGACGGCCGCAACCGCTGGCGGCGGTTCGACCCGGTCCGGAACGCCGCCGACACCGCCCGCTGGAGCCTGGCCGCCGAGCTGCCGGCCGCGGTCCGGGACGGCGGTCTCGAGGTGCACTACCAGCCGATGGTCGGGCTGGCCGACGGCCGGCTGCACGCGGTCGAGGCGCTGGTCCGGTGGAAGCACCCGCGGCAAGGGCTGCTGCTGCCCGGCCGGTTCATCGCCGCCGCCGAGGAGACCGGCCTGGTCGTGCCCCTGGGCCGGCAGGTGCTCGCGGCCGCGTGCGCCGAGGCCGCGTCCTGGGGCCGGCTGACCCCCGACCCGCCGCTGGTCAGCGTCAACGTCGCCGCCGGCCAGCTGCGCGACCCCGGGCTGGTCGCGGACGTGGTCGGCATCCTGGCCGCGACCGGGCTGCCGCCGCAGCGGCTGCAGCTTGAGCTGCTGGAGACCGCGGTCATCCGGCCCGAGGACTCCGCGCTGACCGCGCTGCGGGCGCTCGCCGACGCCGGGCTGCGGATCGCCGTGGACGACTTCGGCACCGGCCAGGCCAACCACGCCTACCTGCGCCGGCTGCCGCTGCACGAGATCAAGCTTGCCGCCGAGTTCGTCACCGGCGTCGGCGGGCCGGACGGCGACAAGCTCGACCAGCACCTCGCGGCCAGCCTCATCGACCTCGGCCACACGCTCGGGTTGACCGTGACCGCCGAGGGGGTGGAGACGGCGGACCAGGCCGAATGGCTGCGCACGGCCGGCTGCGACACCGCGCAGGGCTGGCACTTCGCCCCCGCCCTGCCCGGCCCGGAGGTACGCCCGCTGCTGGCGCGATGACCGCGCCGCCGCTGGACCCGTGCCGGCTCGACCCGGCCGCCTCGCTGAACCGGGCCCGGCTGGACGGGCGGGACGCGCGCGGGCTGCTGTCCGCGCCGGCGCTGCGCGCCCTGGCCGAGGCCGCCGGACTGCGACCGGACCGGCCGCTGCGGTCCTACCTGGACCGCAGCCTGGCCGACGGGGTGCCGGCCGCGGTGGAGGTGGCCGCGGAGTTCGGCACCCGGCTCGGCCGGCTGCTGACCGCGCTGCGGGCCGGCGACCGCTCGGTCAAGCCGGAGTGGGACGCGACCTGGTGGCACCGGTGGACCGGGACGACGACGGTGTGGCTCGGCGGCGGCCTGTGCGCCGGGGCGTTCGGGGCGGTCGTCGCCGAGCGGGCGGCCGGGCTGGTCGGTCCCGGCTGCCGGGTGGTCGTCGCGCCGGACCCGACCGACCTGCCGCTGCTCGGCGCCGCCCGGCTGGCCGCCCGGCCGGACGGCACCGCGCTGGTCCTGGACTTCGGGCACACGCTGGTCAAGCGGGCGGTGGCCGGGTATGCGGGCGGGCGGCTGGTGTCGCTGCGCCGGCTCGGGCCGGCGCCGGCCGCGCCGGAGGACACCCAGGGCGGGCCGCTGGCCGAGGCGGTCGCCGCCACCGTGGCCAGGGCCTGGGCCGATGCCGGCACGCCGCCGGGACCGGTGGTGGCGGCGATGGCCGCGTACGTCAAGGACGGGCAGCCGGTCCGGGTGCCGCTGGGCACGTACACCCGGCTGGCCGACGTGCCGGGCCGGCTCGCCGCCGGGCTGCGGGACCTGGTCGGCACCGAGCTGCCGCTGGTGCTGGTGCACGACGGCACCGCCGCGGCCCAGGCGGTCCCGCCCGACCCGCACGCGGCGGTCGTCCTGCTCGGCACCTCGATCGGCGTCGGCTTCCCGCACGCCTGTCCCGACCTCGGCTCAGCGCGTGTCTCGTGAATCTCCGGCGGCGCGGACGACGTGCGCCGGACGGGCCCCTACTGTGATCCGGTGGCCAGGCGGGCGCGGGTGCGGGACGTGCACGAGATCGCCGGCGGGATGCCGTTCGTGACCGTCGAGGAGATCGGCCCGGGCCGGCCGGTCTACCAGGTGGGCCGGAAGTCGTTCGTGTTCTTCCGGAACCCGCGGCCGGACGCGGTCGACCCGCGGACGGGCGAGCGGTACGACGACGTGATCGTCTTCTGGGTCGGCAGCGAGGCGGACAAGCAGGCGCTGGTGCAGGACGAGAGCACGCCGTTCTTCACCACCGGGCACTTCGACGGGCACCCGAGCGTGCTGCTGCGTGCCAGCCGGGTCGGCGAACTGTCCCGGCAGGAGCTGGCCGAGGTGATCCAGGAAGCCTGGCTGAGCCGGGCGTCCCGGCGCCGGGCGGCCGACTGGCTGGCCGCGAACCCACCCGGCCGGGCCTGAGATCAGCGCCGCTCGGCGCGGCGCCGGCGCAGCACCCAGGCGCCGATCGCGAGCACGACCACGGCGGCGACCGCGATGGCCGCGCCCCGGCCGAACGCCTGCTCCACCCGCTGGTAGGAGTTGCCGGCCAGGAAGCCGAGCAGCACCGTCGCCACGCCCCAGACCAGCCCGCCGGCCGCGTTGGCGACCAGGAACCGCCGGTAGGGCATCAGTGCCATCCCGGCCAGCGCCGGCATCACCGCCCGGAAGAACGCGATCGACCGGCCGAGGAACACCGCGATCGAGCCGCGGCGGGCCAGCAGCGAGCGGGCGCCGTCGATCCGCTCCCGGTGCCGGTCGAGCATCCTGGCCCGCAGCATCCGGGGCCCGGCGTGCCGGCCGACCTCGTAGCCGACGCTGTCGCCCACGATCGCCGCCAGCACGACCGCGACGGTCATCCCGATCAGGCTGACGGTGCCGTGCGAGGCGGCCACGCCGCCGAGGATCGCCGCGGTCTCGCCGGGCACGAGGAAGCCGACGAACACCGCGTCCTCGGCGAACACGAGCGCGGTGACGACGACGTAGACCAGTGCCGGGGAGGCGGTCAGCACGGACTCGAGCAGACCGCTCACCCCCTCGTTCCGACCGGCGCCGACGGCGCCAGCCTACGTGGCGGTGGGAAAGCGGCTCCGGCGGCCGAGGACCCCGATCGGTCGGGCCGGGGTCGTCGGCCGCGTCTGCCTCAGAACGTGCGGATCGCGATCTCCGCCGGGGCGCTGAGCAGGTCGACGAGCTCGTCGTCCAGCTTGACCAGGGTGAGCGACGCACCCGCCATGTCCAGCGAGGTGCAGTATTCGCCGACGTAGTTGCGCCGGACGTGGATTCCGCGCGACTCCAGCTGCTGGTGGGCCCGGCCGTAGAGGATGTAGAGCTCACTGATCGGCGTGCCGCCGAGACCGTTGATCATCAGTGCCACGTCGTCGCCCTGCTGGTACGGCAGGTCGCTGACGACCGCGTCGAGCAGCTCGTCGACGATCGCGTTGGCGGAGGCCAGCTTCTCCCGGCGGCGGCCCGGCTCGCCGTGGATGCCGACGCCCATCTCCATCTCGTCCTCGCCGAGCTCGAACAGCGGCGAGCCCTTGGCCGGCGGCGTGCAGGAGGTCAGCGCCATGCCCATGGTCCGGGTGACCGAGTTGACCTTGTTGCCGATCTTCACCAGGTCGTCGAGCTCCGCGCCCTTCTCAGCGGCCGCGCCGACGGCCTTGATGACGAAGAAGTTGCCGGCGACGCCGCGCCGGCCGACCGTGTAGGTCGAGTCCTTCACCGCGACGTCGTCGTCGACGACGACCGTCTCGATCCGTACGCCCTCGGCCTCGGCCATCTCCTTGCCCATGTCGAACGCCATCCGGTCACCGGTGTAGTTGTTGATCAGGTGCAGCACGCCCTTGGGCGTGTTGAGCAGCTTGCTGGTCTCCAGCACGTAGTCCATCGGCGGGGCCGCGAACACGTTGCCGGGGCAGGCGGCGTCGAGCATGCCCTTGCCGACGATCATCACGTGCGCGGGCTCGTGCCCGGAGCCGGAGCCCTGGATGATCGAGACCTTGCTGTCGCTGGGCGCGTCGGCCCGCATGATCAGGTTGTAGTCGGGGACGTACTTGAGCGTGTCGGGGTTCGCCAGCGCGATCCCGGTCAGCATCTCGGGGACGAAGTTGTTGGGGTCGTTGACGAACTTCTTCACGTCACACTCCTCTGTGGACAGATGCTGCGGTCAGCGCCGGTCGGCCCAGCCGGCGGCGATCTGCTCGGCCATGACCGCGACGGCGGTCGCGCCGGCGTCCACGGAGCCGATGCTCCGCTCGCCGGTGTAACTGGCCCGGCCGCGCCGGGCCTGCATGGTCTTGGTCGCGTCGGCCCGCTCCCGGGCCGTGGTCGCGAACGCCTGCGCCGCGTCGCCGCCGGACCGCAGCGTCTCCTCCAGCGCATCGGTCGCGGGGACGAGCGCGTCGAGCAGGGTCTTGTCGCCGAGCTCGGCCTTGCCCCTGGCCATGACGCCCTCGGCCGCCGCCCGCAACGCGGCGACGAGCGTGCCGGCGTCCACTTCGGACCTGTCGCCGATCGTGGTGGCGGCGCGCAGGAACATCGTGCCCCAGATCGGCCCGGAGGTGCCGCCGATACGGCCGGTGATCGTCACCGCGACCTTCTTCAGGAACGTGGCGATGTCGGTGCGGTCGATGCCGTCCCAGTCGGCCAGCACGACCTCGAAGCCGCGGGCCATCGAGTAGCCGAAGTCCCCATCGCCGACCACCGCGTCGAGGTCGCCGAAGTATTTCTCGTTGTCCACGGCCGTCTGCGCGATCGTGCGCACGACGAACTCGACGTCGGCGAGGTCACCGGCCATCGGGAGCTCCAATCGGTCCGGCCATGCAGGCCTCCAGGTCGGTCAGTTCGATGAGGTCGCCGGGGTGGGCGGCGGTCCGGTTAACCAGCACGGTGGCCGGCTCGCCCGGGTCGCCGAGCGAGCTGACGACGAGCGCCGCGCCGGAGAAGTCCTCGTCCTCGGTGTAGCCGTTGACCGTGATGAGCGCCGGCAGCCCGGCGCCGGTCGCGGCGAGCAGGCCGTTGCGGGAGTCCTCGACGACGACCGTGCGGGAGGGGTCGGCGCCCAGCTCCCGCACGGCCAGCTGGTAGATGTCCGGCGCGGGCTTCTTCGCCGGCACGATGTCGCCGGCGAAGACCGCCACGTCCCGGGACAGCTCCGGCCCGGCCGCGTGCTCGAGCACGGCCCGCACGGACGGCTCGGCCGAGGTGGAGGCGACCGCGAGCCGCCAGCCGGCGTCAGCGGCGGCGGCGATGACGCGCCTGATGCCGGGCCGGCCGGGCAGCTTCCCGTCGGCGACCAGCGCCGTGTAGATCTCCGTCTTGCGGCGGTGCCAGGCCGCGATCGCCTCGTCCTGGCCGGCCTTGTCGGCCGGCAGCCCCGCCTCGGCGACGAACTGCGGGGTGAGCAGGCTGCGCATCCGCTCCTTGCCGCCGCCGATGAGCAACTTCTGCGCGTAGTCCTCTTCGGACCAGCGCACCGGCAGGCCGAACTCCTCGAAGGTCTGATTGAACGCGGGCAGGTGCCCGTATCGCTCGGTGTCGGCGAGCACGCCGTCGCAGTCGAAGATCAGCGTGGTGGGCACGCCTAGCCCGCCTTCCCCACGCTGCCGAACCGGCGCATGTGGTCGGCCGCCATCTCCTTCACCGCCGCGTGCACCGCGGTGAACAGCGACGGCGGGTCCCACACGTTCTTCTGCTCGGCCTGCTTGAGGAACTCGAGGTTGGACTTCATGTACGCGACCTTGAGCGCCGTGGAGATGTTGATCTTTGCGCAGCCCCGGCTGATCAGGTCGGTGAACTGGTCGTCGGACATCCCCGTGCCGCCGTGCAGGGCCATCGGGATGTCGACCCGGGCGACGATGTCGGAGACCCGCTGCGCGTCCAGTGTCGGCGTCCGGGAGTAGACGCCGTGCGCGTTGCCGATCGCCGGCGCGAACACGTCCACCCCGGTCGTCTCGATGAAGCGCACCACGTCGTCCAGGTCCTGGCGGGCGGCCTCCTGGTCGGAGCCGATGCCGTCCTCGACCCCGGTGATCGACTCGACCTCACCCTCCACCTGGGCGCCGTACCGCTTGGCCTCGGCGACGACCTCGACCGTCTGCCGCTGGTTTTCCTCGATCGGCATCCTGGAGGCGTCGAAGAGCACGGAGTTCCATCCGGTCTCCAGGCACCGGCTGATCACGTCCCGGTCCGGGCAGTGGTCGAGGTGCAGCGCGACCGGAACCGGCACGGTCGCGGTCATCGTCGTCCACATGCCGTAGAGCACGTCGTAGCCGATCGAACGGACGGTCTTCACCGAGGTCTGGACGATCAGCGGCGCGCGCTGCTCGGTGGCGGCGGCCAGCACCGCCTCGAGCGTGAGGTCGTTGACGATGTTGATCGCCGCCACGCCGTAGCGCTCGCGGTAGGCCGCGGAAAGGATCTCTCCGGTCGGTACGACAGGCATAGCCGAGCCACCTCCGGTCGGTGGCTCTGACGCTAGGCGTGCCGGTCCCGGTCCGCGTCCGGGAAGCTCCCCGTCCTCAAGGTGGGGATTTCCCCCAGCGCGGCCAGCTCGGTGCGGTTGCGGGCACCGGTCTTCCGCAGCACCGCGCCGACGTGCTTCTCCACCGTCTTGACCGAGATCACCAGCGCCTCGGCGATCTGCTTGTCCCGCAGGCCGCGGCGGGCCAGCCCGAACACCTCCCGCTCCCGGTCGGTCAGCGGGACCGCGTCGGCCACCCGGGACAGCGCGGCCGCCGGCACCATCGAGCGGCCCTCGGAGGCGGCGAGCAGCGCCCGGGCCAGCTCGGTGCCGGTCGCGTCGTCGACCAGCCAGCCGCTCGCGCCGGCCCGCACGGCCGCAGCGGCCCGCTCCTGGTCCCGCCGGCCGCACAGGACCAGCACGACCGCGGCCGGGTCGAGCCCGCGGAACGCCCGCACCCCGGCCAGCCCGTCAGGGTCGGCCAGGTCGAGATGGGCGACGACGACGTCCGGCGCCAGCAGCCGGTAGGCGTCCAGGGCGGCGGCGACCGAGTCCACCTCGCCGGCCACCTGCAGCGCCGGCTCGCCGGCGGCGAGCAGCCGGACCACGCCGGCCCGGGTGATCGGGTGCGGCGCGGCGACCAGCACCCGGACCTGCCTGCTCGCGACCGCGGCGGCCCCGTCCAGCGGCGCGCTGACCCGTACCCTGGTGCCCCAGCCGGCGACCGACTCGACCTCGAGGGTCCCGCCGATCAGCCTGGCCCGCTCCCGCATGCCCCGCAGCCCGATCGAGCCGATCGCCTCGTCGGCGGCGAAGCCCTGCCCGTCGTCCTGGACCAGCACCGCGACCGCGCCGTCCTCGTGGATCACCCCGATCCGTACCGATCGGGCGCCGGCGTGGCGGACCGCGTTGGTCAGCGCCTCCTGGGCGATGCGGAACAGCTGGTGCGCAAGCCCGTCCGGCAGCGGCACGGGGAGGCCGGCCTCGACGAGCCGGACGTCGAGGTTGCCGGTGCGGTTGGCCCAGCCGAGCTCCAGCTGCAGCGCCTCGGCCAGCGACCGGCCCTCCAGCGGGGACGGCGCGAGGCCGAGGACGGTACGGCGGGTCTCGGCCAGCGCGGTCACCGCGGACTGCCGGGCCTGGTCGATCTCGTCGCCCGGGTCGGCCTCCCGCCCGGCCGCGTCCAGGTGCACGATCACCGACGCGAGCCCCTGGGCGACCGTGTCGTGCACCTCGCGGACCAGCCGGTCGCGCTCGGTCGCGGCGGCCTCGGCCCGCGCGTGCGCTTCCGCCTCCTGGTAGAGCCGGGCGTTGGCGAGCGCGATGGCGGCGTGCCGGGCGAACAGCTCCAGCCGGGCCGAGTCGGTGCGGCTGAACACCCGCTCCGGGTCGCGGCTGAACACCACGCAGGCGCCGACCACCCCGCCGCGCCACAGGAGCGGCACGCCGACCACGCCGCGCAGGGTCTCCCGGTCCTCCGCCGTGACGTGGCCGCCCGGCACGGTGCGGTAGTCGGCGAAGTGCACCGGGCCGCGGGCCCGGACGACCGCGCCGGTCATCCCCTCGGTGAGCGGGAAGACCTGGCCGGACTGGCAGGACACGCCGATGTCGGCCTCCTTGCGGTAGACCCCGGCGGCCTCGTCGACGCTGCAGATCGAGCCGGCGTCGCCGCGCAGCAGCTCCACCGAGCGGCGCAGGATGCGTTCCAGCAGCGGGCGCAGCTCGAACTCGCCGGCGAGGTCCTCGGCGAGATCGTCGGCGGGATCGTCGGCAACCCCGGGAGCGACCCCGGGAGCGACCCCGCCGGCAACGCCGCCGGCAACACCGCCGGCCGGGCCCGCCGCGAGGCCTGCCGCGAGGGTGTCGCGCCCGTCGTCCACAGGTGCCTCCTCACCGAGACACCATCCAACCTAGCCTGCGCGCGGCCGCCGGCTGAGTGTCACGGCTGCGCTCACACCGGTGGCGCGGGGTCGTACTGGATGTAGCGGCGGACCTGGCGGGCGCGGTCGGTGCCGACGAGCCGGTCGACGAGGTGCAGGGCCATGTCGATGCCGGCCGACACACCGGCGGCGGTGAGCACGTCACCGTCGTCGACGTACCGGTCGTCCGGGCGGACCTCGATGCTCGGGTCGAGCTCGCCCAGCCGGTGGAGCGAGGCCCAGTGTGTCGTCGCCGGGCGGCCCTTGAGCAGCCCGGCCGCCGCGTATACCAGCGAACCCGTGCAGACGCTGGCCAGCAGCGGGGTGTCGGCCCGGCGGGCCCGGATCCAGCCGAGATAGGTCTCGTCGACCAGCTGCCGCCGGGTGCCCATCCCGCCCGGCTGAATCAGCACGTCGAGCGGCGGCGCGTCCGCCCAGGAGTGCTCGGCCTGCAGCACCAGCCCCTTCGCGCACCGGACCAGGCCGCCGTGCTGGGCGACCGTCGTCACCGACCAGCCGTCGTCCGGCCACTGCTGGGTCCAGGCGGCCAGCACCTCCCACGGCCCGACCGCGTCCAGCTCCTCCAGCCCGTCGAACAGCAGAATCCCGATCGTTCCCATGTCCCCATCCAACTCCGCCCGCCCTACGTCCGGCTGGTGGGTGTGGGAGCCTGGCGGCGTGGAGGGCGGTACGCGGCGCGGGCGGCCCGGCTACGACCAGCAGACCGTGCTGCGGCGCGCCGTCGAGGTCTTCAACCGGCAGGGCTACGACGGCACCAGCATGGGCGATCTCGCCCGCGAGCTCGGCGTCGGCAAGTCCGCGCTCTACCACCACGTCCCGGGCAAGGAGGCGCTGCTGTCGCAGGCGCTGGACGAGGCGCTGGACGGGCTGGCCGCGGTGCTCGACCGCCCCGCCGGCGCCACCGCGTACGACCGGCTGCGCACGGCGGTGCGGGACAGCGTGCGGGTCCTGGTCGAGCACCTGCCCGCGGTGACGCTGCTGCTGCGGGTGCGCGGCAACTCGGCGGTCGAGCTGGCCGCGCTCCGGCGCCGGCGGGAGATCGACGACCGGCTGGCCGAGCTGGTCTCGGCGGCCGCGGCCGAGGGCTCGCTGCGCGCGGACCTGCCGCCGGACCTGGTCAGCCGGCTGCTGTTCGGCATGGTCAACTCGCTGGTGGAGTGGTATCGCCCGGGCGGCCCGGTGGACGCCGGCATGCTCGCCGACGCGCTGGCCACCCTCGCGTTCGAGGGCCTCAACACCCGGGCGCCGTGACTCAGGCGTCGTAGTCGACGCTCACCTCGTCGCTGACCGGGTAGGACTGGCAGGTCAGCACGAAGCCGGCCGCGACCTCGGCCGGCTCAAGCGCGTAGTTGCGCCGCAGGTCGACGGTGCCGTCCTTGACCAGCGCCCGGCAGGTGCCGCAGACCCCGCCCTTGCAGGCGAACGGCAGGTCGGAGCGCACCGCCTGGGCACCGTCCAGAATGGACCGGTCCCGGGGCAGCGCCGCGGTGCTGCTGCGGCCGTCGATGGTCAGCGTGACCTCGCTGGTCTCGCCGGTCGGCAGCGCCTCGGCGTGCTCGACCGGGGGCGGCGGCTCGTCGACGAAGAACAGCTCCCGGTGCACCCGCTCGGCCGGCACGCCGAGCTCGGCCAGCACGATCCTGGCCTCCTCGACCATCGGGTACGGCCCGCACAGCCAGACGTGGTCGACCGCATCCAGCGGCACCAGCAGGTCGAGCAGGGTGCGCAGCCGGTCGCCGTCCAGCCGGCCGGAGAGCAGCGCGACGTCGCGCGGCTCCCGGGACAGCACGTGCACCAGCTCGAACCGGGCGCCGTAGCGGTCCTTCAGGTCGGACAGCTCGTCGGCGAACATCACCGTCGCCGCCCGGCGGTTGCCGTAGATGAGCGTGACGTGTGCGGTCGGCGAGCCGGCCAGCACCGACGCCGCGATCGAGAGCACCGGCGTGATCCCGGAGCCGGCGGCGATGCACAGATGCCGGCCGCCGGCGGCCGGGTCGGCCCGGAACCGGCCGGCCGGCGTCTGCACCTCGACCCTGGCGCCCGGCCGCACCTCGCGGACCAGCCAGCTGGAGAACAGCCCGTCCGGCACCTCGCGGACGCCGACCCGCGGCGGCGAGCCGACCGGCGCGCAGATCGAGTACGACCGGCGCTCCTCGATGCCGTCGACCACCCGGCGCAGCGCGAGCGACTGCCCGGCCGCGAACGCGTAGTCGCCCCGCAGCTCGTCCGGGACCTCGAAGGTGACCGCGGCCGCGTCGTCGCAGAGCTTCTCCACCGCCGCGACCGTGAGCGTGTGGAACGCCATCAGATTTCCTTCACGTGCTCGAACGGCTCCGCACACGCCGCGCAGCGGTAGAGGGCCCGGCAGGCGGTCGCGCCGAACTCGGAGACCAGCTCGGCCCGGTCCGAACCGCACCGTGGACAGTGGACGGTCCGCCGCGGCGGCCCGAGCGTGAGCGGCACCGGCCCGGACCGGCCCGGTGCCGGTCCGGGCGGGGAGATGCCGTGCTCGGCCAGCGCCCGCCGGCCCCGCGGGCTGATCCAGTCGGTGGACCAGGCCGGCGAGAGCTCGACCCTGACCCGCACGTCGGCGAACCCGGCTCCGGCGAGCGCGCCCACCAGCGCCCGGCTCATCTCGGTCATCGCCGGGCAGCCCGAGTAGGTCGGGGTGATCGCGACCTCGACCGTCCCGCCGTCGAGGCTGACCCCCCGCAGCACGCCGAGGTCGGCCAGGGTGAGCATGGGCAGCTCGGGGTCGGTCACCCGCTCGGCCGCGGCCCAGGCGGCGGCCTCGGCGGCCTCGGCGGTGGCGGTCACCATGCCCCCTCCGGGTGGGCGCGGGCGACCTCCTGCATCTCGGCCAGCATCTCCCCGAGCGCGGGGGTGTGCCGGCCGTCCCGGCCGCCGCCCTCCCCCACCGGGGCTGCGGCCGGCGGTCGGACGCCGGCGGCCGCGAAGACCTCGGCCAGCACCGCGTCGACCGTGCCCTCCACAGTGGACGGATCGACGCCGGCTCCGGCCGCGGCGACCCGCCGCTGCACCGGGTGGGCGGCGGTGAGCTCCGGAACCAGCGGCCAGAGCCGGTCGAGCGCGGCCAGCAGCCGGTGGCGCGATTCGTCGGTGCCGCGGGCGAGGGTGACCACCCAGCGGGCGGCGTGGTCGCGGTGGTAGGCGACCTCCTTGACGCCCTTCGCCGCGACCGCGGCGAGCACCGCGTCGCTCGACCCGGTCAGGCGCTCCAGCACGGCCAGCCGGTGCACGGAGAACAGCAGCAGCCGCACGACCGCGTCGGCGAAGTCGACGTCGACGCCCTCCACCAGCAGCACGTTGCGGAACTGCCCGGCCGGGCGGAAGTAGGCCAGCGCGTCCTCCGCCGGCTGCGCCGAGGGCGGCACCACCGACGGGTCGACCACCGCGGCCCGGGCCAGCAGCAGCCTGGCCTGCCCGAGCAGGTCGAGCGCGACGTTGGCGAGCGCGATGTCCTCCTCGAGATCCGGCGCCCGGCTGCACCAGTGGGACAGCCGCTGGGCCAGCACGAGCACGTCGTCGCCGAGCATCAGGCAGTAGGCGGCGAGGTCGGCACGGTCCACTTCGGACGGTACGGCCGGGTCGACGCCGGCCAGCGGATCGGTGAACCCGGTGCCGAACGCCCAGTGCGGGTCGGCGTCGCCGAGCAGACCGGCGTAGGCGTTGTCGTGGTCGGTCATCGTGGCGCTCACATGTGCGGGACGTCGTCGGGGATCGAGTAGAACGTCGGGTGCCGGAACACCTTGTCCCCGCTGGGCGAGAACAGCGGCTCCTTCTCCTCCGGCGCCGACGCGGCGACGTCCGAGGCCAGCGCCACCCAGACGCTGACCCCTTCGGACCGTCGCGCGTAGACGGCGCTGCCGCGGCGGATCGCGTCGACCGGGTCGGCGGCCCGGATCGAGCCGGCGTGCACGTGATTGAGCCCGCGCTTGCCCCGGACGAACACCTCGTACAGCGGCCAGCCGGCGTCAACCACGGTCTGCCTCGGCATGGGCGACGGCGGCCGCGCGGACCCAGGCACCGTCCTCGTGTGCCCGGCGACGGTGCGCCATCCGCTCGGCGTTGCACGGACCGTCGCCGGAGACGACCGCCTTGAGCTCGGACCAGTCCGGTTCGCCGAAGTCGTACGAGCGGCGGGCGGCGTTCCAGCGCAGCTCGGGGTCGGGCAGCGTGACGCCGAGCGCGTCCGCCTGCGGCACGGTCATGTCCACGAACCGCTGCCGCAGCTCGTCGTTGGTGTTGCGCTTGATGCCCCAGGCCATCGACCGGGCCGTGTTCGGCGACTCGGTGTCCGGTGGGCCGAACATCATCAGCGACGGCCACCAGAACCGGTTCACCGACTCCTGCACCATCGCCCGCTGCTCGTCGGTGCCGCGCATCATCGTCATCAGCAGCTCGTAGCCCTGCCGCTGGTGGAACGACTCCTCCTTGCAGATGCGGATCATCGCCCGCCCGTACGGCCCGTACGAGGTGCGGCACAGCGGCACCTGGTTGCAGATCGCGGCACCGTCGACGAGCCAGCCGATCGTGCCGACGTCCGCGTACGACGGGGTGGGGTAGTTGAAGATCGAGGAGTATTTCTGCTTGCCCGCCAGCAGCAGCTCGACCAGCTGGGCCCGGGAGACGCCGAGGGTCTCGGCCGCCGAGTAGAGGTAGAGCCCGTGGCCGGCCTCGTCCTGCACCTTGGCCAGCAGGATCGCCTTGCGCCGCAGCGACGGCGCGCGCTCGATCCAGGCGCCCTCCGGCTGCATGCCGATGACCTCGGAGTGCGCGTGCTGCGCGATCTGCCGGACCAGCGTCTTCCGGTAGCCGTCGGGCATCCAGTCCCGCGGCTCGATCCGGTCATTACGGGCGATGACGGCCTCGAACCCGGCCTCGTCCTCCACCACGGCTGGCCTCCCGGGCGCCGGAATTACTGACCGATCGTTCAGTAACAGGATCCCACGGCCGGCAGGCCGGCGCAACGCGACTGAACCAGCCGCCCGGAACCGGAGTAGACAGTGGGCATGAGCGTACGGATGCGAGACGTGGTGGACAGCGAGCTCGGCGCGCTGCGGCGGGAGCTGCTGCCGCGCCGGCTGCGGGCCGAGCTCGGCGGCAGCACGGTCGTCGACACCAACCGGGGCATGCTGGTGTGGGAGCCGCGCCGGGTGGTGCCGGCCTACGCGGTGCCGGTCGGCGACATCGCCGGCACCATCCAGACCGACCCGGACGGGCAGGTCACGCCGCCGGACAGCCCGATGATCTTCCCGAACGCGCCGTTCGCCGCGCACACCGCCCCGGGCGAGCCGGTGATCGTCAGCGTCGGCGACCGCACCGCGAAGGGGTTCAAGCCGGCCGACGCCGGCCTCGACGGGTACGTCGAGCTGGACTTCACCGACTTCGACGCCTGGTATGAGGAGGACGAGCACCGCATCGGCCATCCGCGCGACCCGTACAAGCGCATCGACGTCCTGCCGTCGTCGCGGCACATCCGCATCGAGCGGGACGGGGTCGTGCTGGCCGAGACCGACCGGGCGAAGCTGATGTACGAGACCAGCCTGCCGATCCGCTACTACCTGCCGGCCGAGGACGTGCGGGTGCCGCTGCGGGACAGCGCGCTGAAGACGATCTGCGCCTACAAGGGCCAGGCGTCGTACAAGTCGGTCGAGATGCCGGACGGGACCGTGCTCGACGACCTGGTCTGGTACTACCCGGAGCCGCTCAACGACGCGGTGCCGGTCCGCGACCTGGTCGCGTTCTACGACGAGAAGGTGGACGTGGTGGTCGACGGGTCCCGGCGCGGGCGCCCGCACACCGAGTGGTCCTGACCGGCAGCTAGGACGGCCGGGACAGCCGGTGGATGCTCACCCGGGGCATCGTGTCCTCGGGCGTCACCACCCGGCTCTGCCGGCGCCAGCCGGCCGCGTCGACCGCGCGGAGGAAGTCCGGCTCCCGCGGCCGGCCGGGGTCGGCCAGCCACACCGCCCGCCCCAGCCGGGGCAGCAGGTCGACCAGCACCGGCCCGGTCTTCGGCTCGTAGAGCACGTCGGCCGCGAGCACCAGGTCCCAGGGCGCGCCGGCCAGCAGCGGCTCGGGCCGCTCGAACGCGCACCGCACGGTCGCGACCGCGACCCCGTTGCGGCCGGCGTTGACGGTGGTGAACGCGATCGCCTCGGCCGACTGGTCGGCGGCCAGCACGTCCGCGCCGGCGGTCGCGGCGGCGACGCTGACCAGCCCGAGCCCGCAGCCGAGCTCGAGCACCCGGCGGCCGGTCAGGTCCAGCGCCGCGACCGCGGCGGCGAGCGCGCTGCCGCTCGGCCACAACTCGGCCCAGAACGGCAGCCGGTCGTCGGCGGGGTCGTCCTCGGCCAGCACCTCGTCGAGCAGCGCGTCGCCGGAGCGCGGCCGCAGCAGCCGGACCAGGTGCCCGCCGAGCGTCAGCGTCTCCTCGACCAGGTCGGACGCCGCCCCACCGGGCAGCCCGGCGGGGACCTCGGAGACCGGACGGGCGCTCACCCGCCGAGCGTACGCACCGGCACCGGGCGGCCGTCAGACGTGCAGACCCGACGCGGCGGCGTGCAGGAACGCCGCCGAGACCTCGGCCGGCGTCTGCACGCTCGACACGTACCCGTTCACGCCCCCGACCGCCTTCTCCAGGGTGGCCACCTCGGGCAGCTTCCCGTACGCGACGACGGTCAGCTCGACCGGCCGCTTCGGGTCCGCGGCCTTCTTCAGCTCGGTCGCCAGCTGCTGCACGCTGATCGACACCGGGTCGTCCTCGTTGCGACCGTCGGTGAAGACCACCACCTGGTTGGCCTCGTCCGCCCGCCACGACGCGGTCGCCGCCTTGTACGCGGCCAGGATCGTGTCGAACAGGCCGGTCCCGGTGCGCTCGGCGGTGAGCCGGTTGACCGCCGCGGCCAACCCGGCCCGCTGCCCGTCGGTCAGCTGCGCGGTCGAGAGCAGCACCCGGTAGTCCCGCGGCGGGTCCAGCTGCGAGCCGAACGACCACAGCCCGAGCGACGACTGGTCCGGCAACATCCGACCGACCGCCAGGCAGCCCTGCTGCACCAGGTTGATCAGCGGCGTCGACGTGCCGGGCGCGGGCTGGCCCATCGACCCGGACACGTCGACGGCGAGCAGGATGCTGCTGCGCCGGTCCTGCACATACCAGGCGGCGAAGACGTGGTCGACGTGATGCGGCTTGAGAACCTCCAGCGGCTCGGCGGTCAGCCGCGGCAGCCGCAGGTCCCCCTGCCGCGGGGCGGTGTCGGCGTTGGGCCGGCGCAATCCTGCCGCCGCGTACGCCTTGGCCGCGCTCGGGCTCTTCAGCGCGGCCAGCAACCGCTCCAGGCCGGCCTTGCGGACGGGGTCGGCGACCGCGGCGGCGGTCGGCAGCCAGCCGTAGCGGAGCACGGCGGTGTGATCGGTGCCGGCCAGCACCGCCGCGTCCTCGGTGGTCGGCTTCGCCGACAGCAGCACGTACTCCGGGACCAGGCCGACCTCACCCGGCTGACTCGGCAGGGCCGGCTCGGTGCCCGAGACCGTGCGGGTCTGCCGGAGCGCGGCGGACAGCGCGGCGGACGACGCGTCCATCCCGTCCTTGATCCACACCGCCTCGCCCAGCGTCCCGGCCGCGACCATGCCGTCGCCCGAGCCGTTCGGGTCGCGGACGGCGAGCCGCACCCCGTCCGGCGAGGCGACCAGCTTCGACAGCGCGAGCCAGCTGCCGCCGGCGCGGGTCAGCCGGGCCGCGGTCGCGGTGTCGGTGACCATGTAGATGGGGCTGTTCGCGAGCACCGTGCCGGAGCCGCCCTCGCCGTCGTCGGCCAGCAGAGCGCCGCGGGCGACGGCGGCCCAGGACAGGTCGTCCGGGATCCAGACGTCCGCCTCCCGCTCCGCCACCCTGGCGGCGGCGGCCCGGCCGTCGACCACGGCCGTGTCGAGCGCGACGCAGTGCGGGCCGGTGGCCAGCGACGGCTCCAGCGCGGTGAGCACCTTCGCGAACGAGCTCGCGGTGACGACCTTCAGCGTCTGGTCGCAGGTGGACTGGGCCAGCAGCGCCGAACCCGACGAGCCGGCCTCCGGCCCGCTCGGTCCATGCTTGGCCACCGCGACCGCGGCGGAACCGGCCGCCACGACGACCAACACCACCGCGGCGCCCCAGAGCAGTGGGCGAGCCGGCCGCCCAGTGCGGTGTTTCCCCATGACACTCCCCGTGATCCGGGGCGCCCCCCGCGACCCTCAGCGACCCTTGCCGGCGGCAGCATCGCACCTCCGCCTCAGGTGTAAAGAGGAACCGCACGAAATTCGACCCGGCGCGCAGGAGTGACCACGCATGGTCGTCAGTGGTGGTCGGCGCCCTCGTGGTCCCGGTGCCCGGCCGGCTCCAGCTGGAACGTCGAGTGCTCGACGTCGAAGTCCTCGCGCAGGCAGTGGTGCAGCCGGTCGAGCATGCTGCCGCCGCAGCCGTCGCCGAGCACGTCGCGCTCGACCGTCACATGTGCGGACAGCACCGGCACGCCGCTGGTGATCGTCCAGGCGTGCAGGTCGTGCACGTCGACGACGCCCGGCTGGGCCAGCATGTGCCGGCGCACCTCGACGAGGTC
The DNA here is from genome assembly GCA_963728945.1 of uncultured Actinomycetota bacterium. Classification (GTDB taxonomy): domain Bacteria; phylum Actinomycetota; class Actinomycetes; order Mycobacteriales; family CADCTP01; genus CADCTP01. Next base: position 2,091,387 of record CAVSMA010000002.1, read on the forward strand.
GACCCCGCGGGGGGTGCTCTCCAGCAGCACCTCGCCGGCGTCCCGGAGCAGCCGGACCGCCCTGGGCACGATCAGCGCGGCGATGACCAGCGAGGCGATCGGGTCGGCCCGCTCCTGCCCGGTGACCGCGATGACGCCGGCGGCGACCAGCACCGCGATCGAGCCGAGCGCGTCGCCGAGCACCTCGAGGAACGCGCCGCGGACGTTGAGCGACTCCCGCCGGCCGCCGGCCAGCAGGACGAGCCCGCCGATGTTGGCCGCCAGCCCGAGGCCCGCGGCGAACAGCACCGCTCCGGTCTCGATCTGCGGCGGATCGGCCAGCCGCCGGATCGCCTCGACCACGACCACCGCGGCCAGGCCGAGCAGCAGCAGCGCGTTGCCGCCGGCGGCGAGCACCTCGGCCCGCTGCCAGCCGAAGGTCCGGCGGGCGGTCGGGACCCGTCCGGCCATCCGGACCGCCAGCAGGGCGAGGCCGATGCCGAGCGCGTCGGTGGCCATGTGGCCCGCGTCGGCGAGCAGCGCGAGGCTGCCGGAGAGCAGTCCGACGACCACCTCGAGGACCAGCACGGCGACGGTGATCCCGAGCACGGCGGCCAGCCGGCCGCGGTAGGCGGCGGCAGCCGTCTCCGCGCCGGAACCGGCGTGCCCGTGATCGTGCCCCACGACTACGACGGTACTGCGAAGGCCCGGTTCGCCCCTATGGTCTGGCTCATGCAGCCCGACCCGACGGCCGTCCTCGGCGAGCTGATGCGCCAGGCCCGCGACGCCGGACCCGGGCAGCTCGCCTCGCTGGTCGCCGACGCCGCGGCCGCGGTCGGTCTGGCCGACGCGGTGATCTACCTGGTCGACTACGGCCAGACCCGGCTGATGCCGGTCCCGTACGCCGGCATGCCGGCGCGGCTGCCGCTCGGGGTGGACGGCACGCTGGCCGGGCGGGCGTACCGGACCGGCAGCCCGCTCACCGCCGAGGGCACGGACCAGGCGCGACGCCGGCTGTGGCTCCCGCTGTGCGAGGGCCACGAGCGGCTCGGCGTGCTCGAGGCGACGATCCCCGCGGCCGGCGCAACCGACGGCGCAACCGCCGGCGCAACCGACGGCGCATCTGCCAGCGGGACCGCCGGCGGGACGGCCGACGGGAGGCCGACGGGGCGGCCGACGGGACGGCCGACGGGACGGCCGACGGGACGGCCGACGCCGCGCTGTTCGCCGACGTGGTCGCGATGCTCATCGCCACCCAGTGGCGGTACGGGGACATGTTCGAGCTGGTGCGCCGGGTCCGGCCGATGCGGCTGCCGGCGGAGATCCAGTGGCGGCTGCTGCCGCCGACGACCGTACGGGCCGCCGGGGTCTCGCTGTCCGGACTGCTGGAGCCGTGGGACGAGGTCGGCGGCGACGCGTTCGACTACGCGCTCAACGACGGCCGGCTGCATGTGGCGCTGCTCGACGCGATGGGGCACGGGCTCGGCGCGACGCTGCTGTCCAGCCTGGCGGTCGGCGCCTATCGCAACGCCCGCCGCGGCCGGGCCGACCTGGTCGCCTCGTACGAGGCCATCGACGTCGCGCTCGCCACCCAGTTCGGCCGGACGACGTTCGTCACCGGGCTGCTGCTCGACCTCGACGTGGCCACCGGCGCGGTGCGCTGGCTCACCGCCGGGCACCTGCCGCCGCTGCTGATCCGGCACGACCGGGCGGTCACGCTGCCGCCGGCCCGGCCGGCGACGCCGTTCGGGCTGCGGTTCAGCGACGGCCACCCGCCGGTGCACACGCTGCAGCTCGAACCCGGCGACCGGCTCGCGCTCTACACCGACGGCATCGTCGAGGCGCGCCGGCTCGGCCAGTTCTTCACCGAGGAGCGGCTGGCCGACTTCGTCGTGCGGGAGTCCGCCTCCGGGCTGGACGGCGCCGAGGTGCTACGCCGGCTGATCCGGGCCGTGCTCGACCACCAGCACGGCGTACTGCAGGACGACGCGACGATCCTGCTGCTCGAGTGGGCCGGCCCGCCGGCGTGACGCCGGCGGGCCGGTCGTGCGTCAGCGGGTCTCGTCGCCGTCCTCGTCCAGCGGCCGCACGTCCACCCGCTCGCTGGTGACCTCGCCGATCACCTGGCCGGTCTCGTCCACGACCGGCGTCGTGGACTGCTCGTCGGTGACCGTCCAGCGGCGCAGCCGGCCGCGGCCGGGCTCACCCTCGACGTCGGTGCCGGCGGCGGCTGTGGGGCCGCTCTCGACGTCGCTGCCGCGAGCGAAGTCCGGGCCCTCCACCGACGGGGCACCGGTGACCGACCGGTCCTGGCCGCGGGCGAAGTCCGGACGGCCGCTGAGATCGCCGGCTCCGCCGGTCACCGACGCGTCCTGGCCGCGGGCGAAGTCCGGACGGCCGCTGAGATCGCCGGCTCCGCCCGTCACCGACGCGTCCTCACCACGGGCGAAGTCGGGGCGGCCGTCCTCGCCGGTCACGTCGGCCTCGGCCACCCCGGCCGCCGTGGCGGTGCCCGTCTCGGTGGCCACTGGACCCGGGCCGGCGTCGGTCGGCGTCTGCCGGCCGAACGGACCCTGGCTGACCCCGTAGTACGTGTAGAGCTCGGTCTCCTGCTCCTCCGACAGGTGCCCGTCCTCGTCGATCCGGGGCGCGTCGTGGACCTTGCTCTTGGCGATGTCGACGACCAGCTCGTCACCCTCGACCCTGGCCGCGGCCAGCGGCACGAAGCTCTCCTTGGTGCCGAACAGGCCAGTGCGCACGGTCACCCATTCCGGCTGCCCCGTCGTGTCGTCCAGGTAGACCTGGCCGACCTTGCCGATCTTCTCGCCGGCGCTGTCGCGGACCGTCGATCCCATCAGCGACGGCACCGATGCCTGGTCGATCATTGTTGTCTCCCGCCTGAGTCGCGTTGCGTCACCCGTACGTTTCCCGGGGGCCTCCCGCGCAACCATCACTCCGACGGGAGCAGCACCCAGAGGATGATGTACAGCACGAACTGCGGTCCGGGAAGGAGGCAGGACACCAGGAACAGCACTCGGACCAGCGTCGGGGACAGTCCGAAGCGCAGGGCGAGACCGGCGCAGACGCCGCCGATCATCCGTCCGCGGCGGGGGCGGTACAGGCGTGGCGTGGTTTCCATGTCCTGAAGCTATGTCCTGCGGGTGCCGGGCTCATGCGGGATTCCCCGGATCTATCCCTGGAATCCGGGCAGTTCTCCCCGGTACGGGCGGACCGGCGGCGCGCCGACGCCGACCTCGACGGCGAAGACCCGGCCCGCCTCCGGCTCCTGTGCCCGCTCCTCCGGCGTCATGTTCTCGTACGAGGTGGTGACGAACAGGCGCTGGCCGCTGGCGCCGCCGATCGCGACCGACGTCGGTCGGCTCACCGGAAGCGGCAAGACCGACAGTGTGCTGCCGTCGGGCGCAAACCGTCGCACTTCACCCCCGCCGTTCATCGCCGCCCAGATTGCACCTTCGTCGTCCACGGTGATGCCGTCCGCGGCGCCTCGCTCGGATCGGATCAGCACCCGGCCGACCATCGTCTCGGGGTCGTACGCGGTGACGATCCCGACGCCGCTGTCGGCGTGGTAAAGCGTGCGGCCGTCCGGGCTCCAGCCCAGCCCGTTCGCGATGGTGGCGGTCGGCAGCATGACCCGCACCGAGCCGTCCGGGTCGCAGCGCAGCAGCCGGCCCGCGCCGGCCCGCTGGTCGTAGGCCATCGAGCCGGCCCAGAACCGGCCCTGCGGGTCGCAGGCCGCGTCGTTCATCCGGACGTCGGCCGGCTCGGTGTCCAGCAGCCGGGTCACCGTGCCGTCCGGGGCGAGGTAGCGGAAGCCGCGGCCGGCCGCGCACAGCCAGCCCGCGCGGTCCGCGATCGGCGCGATCGCGCCCAGCGGCTCGCCGATCGACACCTCCGCCACGGTGCGCAGCCGGTCGCCGTCCTCGACCGCGCGGCGGAATACGCCGGCCATGATGTCCACCCAGAGGAACTCGCCCCGGTCGGCGTCCCAGCGGGCGCACTCCCCCAGCTCGGCGGCCTCCACGGAGACCGGCGTCAGCTCTCCAGTCACCGCGCGACCGTACGCTGCCGGGCATGGACGGACCGGGGCGGGCGGGCTGGGACGCGATCGTGGCGGCGCCGGAGCGAGCGCTGGTCGCGCTGGACTACGACGGCGTGCTGGCGCCGATCGTCGACGACCCCGACCAGGCGGTGCCGGCGCCCGGTGCGATCGAGACGCTGCGCCGGCTCGCCGGCCGGGTCGGCACGCTCGCCGTGGTCACCGGCCGGCCGGCCGAGGTGGTCGTCCGGCTCGGCGGCCTCGACTCGGTGCCCGGCCTGTGCGTCGAAGGGCAGTACGGCGCGGAGCACTGGATGGCCGGGCGGCTGACCACCCCGGACGACCCGGCCGAGGTGGTCGAGGCCAGGCCGGCGCTGCCGGCGGCGCTGGCCGAGGCCGGCGCCGACCCCGGGGTGTGGGTCGAGGACAAGCGGCTCGCGCTGGTCGTGCACACCCGCCGCACCCGGGACCCCGACGGCGAGCTCGACCGGCTGCGGCCGGCGCTGGAGCGGTTCGCGGCCCGGTACGGGCTGGAGCCGCATCCCGGCAAGATGGTCATGGAGCTGCGGCCGCCCGGGTTCGACAAGGGTGGCGTGCTGCGCCGGCTGGCGGAGGATCGCGCGCCGGCGGCGGTGCTGTTCGCCGGCGACGACGTCGGCGACCTGCCCGGGTTCGCCGCGGTCGAGCAGCTGCGCGAGGCCGGGACGCCGGGGCTGACGGTGGCCAGCGCGTCGGCCGAGGCGGTCGAGCTGGCGCAGGCCGCCGACGTGGCCGTCGACGGCCCGGCCGGCGTGGTCGAGCTGCTCAGCCGGCTCGCCGACGCCGTCGGCGGCCCCGGCGCGGGCGACGCCGACGACGCGGTCAGGAGCCGCCGGAGGTGATGCCCGGCTGGCCGGAGTCGGTGCCCGGTCCGGAGTCGGGCAGGCTGTCCGGCCCGGACAGCCCGCCGTCCGGGCCGGCCGTCGAACCCTGGTCGGACGTGGACGAGGACGCCGGATCCGGCGTGGACGGCGTGCTCGCCTCGTGCCCGAGCCAGCCCACCAGCACGCCGCCGACCAGCACCGCGCCGACCCCGGTCACCGCGGTCGTGGTGCGCACCCGCGCCAACGTCCGGTCCCGCTCGTTCGGGTCTCCGCTCATGTCCGCGCCTCCAGTCGCAGGGCCAGGGCCGGGCAGGCCGCCACCGCGCGGCGGGCCGCCTTCTCGCTGCCGGGCGGCAGCGGGCCGACGATCGGGAAACCCCAGTCGTCCAGGGTGACCGCCTCCGGCAGCAGCCCGGCACACAGGCCGTCGCCGCGGCAGGCGATCCGGTCCACCTCGATCCTCACCGCGGCACCTCCAGGTAGCGCGGTCCGAAGAAGCCGGCGCAGGGCCGGCCGGACACGTGTGCGGACAGGTCGGCGGCGAACACCCGCAGCGCCGAGGCGACCAGCCGGGCCGCCCCGTCCGGGTGCCGGCACGCTCCCCGCCCGGGCAGCGTCGCCGTCCACCGCCGTACCGCGGCCAGCGCGGCCGGCGCGTGCGGACCGCCGGCGACCGCGGCGTCCAGCGCCCCGGCGATGTCCGGCAGCCCGAACACGCACGGCCCGCACTGGCCGGCGCTCTGCCCGGCCAGGTAGCGCGCGACCGCCGCGGTCTCGGCCGGGCCGCAGGCGTGCCGGGGCAGCACGGCGAGGATGCCGGGGCCGAGCACACCGCCGGCCGCGCGCATGCCGGCGTGCGTCAGCGGCACCGACCCGACGGCCTCGCCGGACAGCCAGGCGCCGCCGTACCCGCCGGTGAGCACCGCGCCGACGTCGACCGCGCCGGCCGCGGCCAGCGCCGTTCCGGCCGGGGTACCGGTCGGCAGCTCGACCACGCCCGGGGCCGGCACCGCACCGGCCACCGTGACCAGCAGCGTGCCCGGCTCGGCCGGGTCACCCACCGCCCGGTACCGCTGCGGTCCACAGTGGACGGCCAGGGCGACGCCGGCGAGCGTCTCGACGTTGAGCACCAGGGTCGGCGCCCCGCGCACTCCCCGCTCGGCGGCCCGCGGCGGCCGGGAGGTGGGCAGCGCCGGGCCGCCGGAGAGCAGCTGCACCAGCGCCGACTCCTCGCTGGCCACGTACCGGTGCGGGACCGCGCGCAGGTGCACCGTCACCCCGGCGAGGTCGTGCCGGCGCACGGCGTCCTGCACGCCGGGCGGCGGCGCGGGCCCCGCGGGCAGGCACAGGAATGCCTCGCGGGCGCCGACCGCCCTGGCGGCCAGCACGATGCCCGCCAGCACCAGGTGCGGCGCGCGGGCCAGCAGCGTGGCGTCCTTGGCCGAGAGGGGCTCGCCCTCGGCGGCGTTGGCGACCAGCACCGGGGTGCGGCGCCGGCCCCGGACGGCGGCCAGCTTGCGGGCGGTCGGGAAGCCGCCGCCGCCGCGCCCGACCAGCCCGGCCGCGGCCACCACCGCCTCGACGTCCACCCCGGCCGGGCGCGGCCCGAGCGGCGGCCCACCGAGCAGGCGGGTGGTCAGCGTGGCCGTCGTCACCGGGCGCTCCTCGCCGCCGGCGGCACCGTCGAGGCCACCCGGGCCAACTCCGCCGCCGTCCTGACCCGGACCGCGACGGCGACGGCGACGGCGACGACCGCCAGCACCGCCAGCGCCACCCCCCACGGCGCCCTGGCGTCGGTGCCGGTGGTCAGGTAGTGCAGGACCGCGACCGGCCAGGCCGCGTACGTCAGCCAGTGCACCGCGCGCCAGGTCCGCACGCCGAACCTGACCCGCAGCAGGCTGGTCGCGATCACCACGAGCACCAGGTCGAACGCGATCGTCCCCAGCCCGACCCACGCCGGCCGGTACGCCGACGCGAACGGCACCAGTGCCGCGTACCAGTTGATGTCGACGTAGTTGTCGAGCACGACCGCGCCGACGTGGACGGCCAGCGCTCCGATCGACAGCAGGGCGAGGTCGCGGTGCAGGGCCTGCCGGGCCCAGCGCGGCCAAGTCGCGGACCGGGTCGGCGCGATCGAGCGGGTGCCGAGCACCACGGTGCTGGTCAGCAGCACCAGTGCGACGATGCCGGCCGCCCTGGACACCAGCCAGAGCACCCCGACGGTCATCGCGGCCATCCCCCGACGGTGTGCACGATCCCGTCGGTGCCGACCAGCCGGGCCGGCAGCGGCGCCCGCCGCAGCCAGTCCAGCCCGCGGACCATCGTCGCGGTCGCGGCGATCTGCGCGTCCAGGCAGGACGCGGCCGCGACGGACACCGTGCGCCAGGGCGTGTCCGCCGGCAGCCCGGTCACCGGGTCGACGATGTGGTGCAGCCCGACCCCGCCGCGCCGCCACCGGCGGACCGAGGTCGAGGACGTGGCCAGCCCGCCGGTACCGATCCGCACCGCAGGCAGGTCAGGGTCGTCCGCGGCCGCGTCGTCGGCCAGCCGGACGGTCCAGCCGCCGGGCGGGCCGCTGCCGGCCACCGCGATGTCCCCGCCGAGCGAGACCAGCACGCCGCAGCCGGCCGCGACGGCCGCGTCCCGGGCCGCGCGGTCGGCCGCGTACGCCTTGCCGGTAGCGCCGAGGTCGAGCACCACGCCGGCCGGCACCCGGACGATCCCGGCGTCCGCCTCGACCTCGACCGCCCACCAGCCCGGCACCCGCCGGATCACCAGCGGCCCGGCCGACTCGGCCGGCACCGCGGGGAAGTCACGGTCGTAACCCAGCCCGGCCAACGCGCCGCCCACGGTCGGGTCGACCGCGCCGCCGGTCACCCTGGCCGCCCGCAGCGCGGCCTGCACCAGATCGAGCAGCAACGGGGACACCGCGGTCGGCCGGCCCGAGGCCAGCCCGGCGACCTCGGAGTCGGCCCGGAACCGGGAGGCGACGTCGTCGAGCTGCTCGAGCTGGCAGCGCACCACCTCCACCGCGTCGCCGAGCCGCTGGGCCGCGGTCACCAGCACCCGCGCGGTGGTGCCGATCGCCGGGAAGCTGGCGATCCCCCACCGCGGTGCTGACGCCCGCCCGGCCGCAGCACCGACCGCGGGCGCAGCACCCGGCGCCCGCCCGCCGCCGGCCGCGGCCGAGGCACCTGTCGGCGCTCGCCCTTCGCGGGTCGCCGTCCGCGTGCCCATGGCGCCTCCCGAGATCATTGTGACTTCAACGATCGTGCGGGCGGCTCCTGTGCGGAGTCTGTGTGCCGGGTCAGCCGCGGGTGAGGATCAGGTGTCCAGCGCGTCCAGCTGCTGCCGGAACCAGTCGGCCGGCGGCAGCGCGGTCGCCGCGACCAGCAGCCGCTTCCACCGCTCCTGCCGCTCGGCGGCCGGCATCGACAAGGCGGCGTGCAACGCCTCCGCGGTCTCGGTCACGTCGTACGGGTTGACCAGCAGCGCGTCCTGGCCGTACTGGTCGGCGATGCCGGCCTCCCGGGACAGCACCACCGCGCAGTCGTGCTCGGAGAGCACGACTCCCTCCTCGGCCACCAGGTTCATCCCGTCCCGGACCGGGTTGACCAGCAGCACGTCGGCCAGCCGCAGCGCGGCCAGCGAGCCCGGGTAGTCGTTGGCCACCTCGAGCAGCACCGGGTCCCAGTCGTCGGTGCCGAACTCCTGCTCGATCTCCCGGCCGGCCCGCTGCACCGCCGCGGTGTACTCGCGGTATTCCGGGATGTCGGTCCGGGACGGGTACGCGTACGCGACGTGCACGATCCGCCCGTGCCACTCCGGCCGGAGCCGCAGCAGCTCCCGGTAGGCCAGCAGGCCGCGGACGATGTTCTTGCTCAGCTCGGTGCGGTCGACCCGGGAGATCACCTTCCGGTCGCCGATCACCTCGCGCAGGTGCGCCAGCCCGGCCTCGGCGTCCTCGTCGTGCGCCTTGGCCCGGATCTCGTCCGCGGCGGTGCCGAGCGGGTGCACCCCGGTCCGGACCGTCCGGCCCTCCCAGCGCACGGTCCCGGCGGCCAGGTCGACGTCGGCGTCCAGGAAGCGGCCGCAGCAACGCAGGAACGCCTCCGACCAGCGCCGGCTGTGGAACCCGACGTGGTCGGCGCCGAGCAGGCCGGTGAGGATCTCCCGGGCAACCGCGATCGGCAGCATCCCGAACTGCTCCGGCGGCGCCCACGGCGTGTGGGTGAAGTGCGCGATGTGCAGGTCTTCCCGCTGCTCACGCAGCTGCTGCGGCACCAGGTTCAGGTGGTAGTCCTGCACCATCACCTTCGCCCCCGGCGCCGCCTCGGCGGCCAGCGCATCCGCGAACGTCCGGTTGTAGCGCTCGTACGCGGCCCACAGCCGCCGCCAGCCGGCGTCGAAGACCGGCGTGTTCGCGCTGTCGTAGAGCAGGTGCTGGACGAACCAGATCGTCGAGTTGGCGATCCCGTTGTAGGCCCGGGCGAACGTGGACGGGTCCAGCGGCAGCATCCGCACGTCAAGCCCGCCGGTGTCGTAGCCGGCCTCGGCCAGGTGCCCGTCCGGGGCGCGGCGCGCCGCCGCCCGCTCGCGGTCGTTGAGCGCCGCGCACACCCACAGGCCGCCGACCTCGGACAGCGCCGAGACCATCCCGCTGACCAGGCCACCGCCGCCGCGCCGGACCTCCTCCCGGCCGCCCGCCCCGGCCGAGATCGACACCGGGCCGCGGTTGGCGGCGACGAGCAGGGACCGGGAACCGGAGGTAACCATGCCGTCTGCGTACCCCAGAACGCGCCGGGGAGCTACCGGTGGGCGCGGACCATGCGCGCCGCGGTGTCCCCGGCCTCGCCGGCCGGTACGGTGACCTGCTCCCGGGTGGTCAGGTCGCGCACCGCGACCTCGCCGCGGGCCCAGTCGTCCGGGCCGACCAGCACCGCGACCAGCGCACCGCCCCTGGCCACCCTGGTCAGCTCCTTGCCGAGCTTGCGCTGCTCCAGCGCGACGGTGGTCCGCAGGCCGGCCGCCCGCAGCCCGGTCGCGACCGCGCGGGCCGGCCCGAACAGGTCCTCGGCCAGCGGCAGCACGGCCGCGTCGGTCTCCGCCGCCGGCTCGGGCAGCAGCCCGTGCGTGGCCAGGAAGTCAGGCAGGGTCACGTCGCCGACCGCGAACCCGATCCCGGGGATCTGCTGGTTGGTGAACAGCCCGGCCAGGTCGCTGTACCGGCCGCCGCCGAACAACGCCCGCGGGTTGGCCGGGTCGGTGTCGAAGATCTCGAACACGGTCCCGGTGTAGTAGTCGAGCCCACGCACGATCAGCGGGTCGTACGAGACCAGGTCCGGCACCGTGCGCAGCACCGGCACCAGCGTCGAGCGCTCCAGCGCCTCGGCCGGCAGCCGGTCGAGCAGCCCGAGCCCGGAGCCGAGCGCCTCGGACAGCCGGGCGAACTGCTTGTCCGACAGGCCGAGCTCGGTCGCGTCGGCGGCCAGCGTCTCGGCCGGCAGCTTCTCCCACCGGTCGATGAGCCTGGACACCGCCCGCACCTCGGCCGGCGGCACCTTGACCAGGTCGACCAGCATGCTCTCCAGCAGCACCCGGTCGTTGATCCGCAGCCGCCACATCCGCGGGCTCGCTCCGAGCGCCGCGAACATCGCGTGGATCAGCTCGACCAGCTCGATCTCCGCCTGCGCCGACTCGGTGCCGAAGATGTCGACGTTGATCTGCCAGTGCTCGCGCAGCCGGCCGCGTTGCGGCCGCTCGTACCGGTGGCAGTTGACGTTGCAATACCACCGCGCGGGGAAGGTCAGCTCGTTCGCGTGGCCGGCGATCATCCTGGCCACCGACGGGGTCATCTCCGGGCGCAGCGCCAGCCGGCGGCCGCCGCGGTCGGTCAGCGTGTAGAGCTGCTGGTCGGCGATCTCCCGGCCGGACTTGGCCTCGTAGATCTCCGCCGACTCCAGGATCGGCCCGTCGTAGCGCTGGTAGCCGAAGCTCTCGATCACCTGGTAGAGCCGGCCGAACACCTGCTCGCGCACGGACATCTCGGCGGGCAGGAAGTCCCTCGTTCCGCGGTACGGCGCGGTCGGCAGCAGCTCACTCATGGCGGATCGAGCCTAAAGCATCTGGCCCGACCCACCGGCGGCGCGGGCCGGCGCGCGGATCCACGGTGAAGCGGGCGGCACGGCCTACCGCATCGCCGCCTTCTGGTCCCGCCCGCGACCGACGCGCGGCATCCGCAGCGTCGGCGCCGCCGAGCGGGCACCGGACAGGTGCCGGGCGGCGTTGATCAGGGCGAGGTGGCTGAACGCCTGCGGGGTGTTGCCGACCTGCTGGCGCCGGCCCGGGTCGTACTCCTCGGCCAGCAGCCCGACGTCGTTCGCGAGCGCGACCAGCCGGTCGAACAGCTGCGTCGCCTCGTCGTGCCGGCCGATCCCGTGCAGCGCGTCGGCCAGCCAGAACGAGCAGGCCAGGAACGCGCCCTCGCCGCCGGGCAGGCCGTCGTCGGAGCTGCCGGCGCCCGGCCGGTAGCGCAGCACGAACCCGTCGGCGCGCAGGTCCCGGTTGATCGCGTCCACCGTGCCGGCCACCCGCGGGTCGTCCCAGGGCAGGAACCGCACCTGCGGGATCAGCAGCAGCGCCGCGTCCAGCTCGGTGGACCCGTACGCCTGGGTGAACGTGTTCCGCTCGGCGTCGAAGCCCTTGGTCAGCACCTCGTCCTTGATCTGCTTGCGGATCGCCCGCCACCGGTCCACCGGCCCGTCCAGCCGGAACTGCTCGACGCCGCGGATCATCCGGTCGAACGCGACCCAGGCCATCACCTTCGAGTGCACGAAGTGCTGCCGGTCGCCGCGCATCTCCCACAGCCCGTTGTCCGGGTCCTGCCAGTGGCCCTCCAGGAAGTCCAGCAGGTGGATCTGCAGCGCCCACGCGTCGTCGCTGTTGGACAGGCCGGCCTCCCGGGCGAACGCCAGCCCGTCGAGCGTCTCGCCCCACACGTCCAGCTGCAGCTGCTCGGCCGCCGCGTTGCCGATCCGGACCGGCGTCGAGTCCTGGTAACCGGACAGCCAGGGCAGCTCCAGCTCCGGGATGCGCCGGCTGCCGGTCAGCCCGTACATGATCTGCAGCTGGGCCGGGTCGCCGGCCACGGCGCGCAGCAGCCAGTCGCGCCAGCGGCCCGCCTCGGCGATGAACCCGGCGCCGGCCAGCGCCTGCAGGGTGAGCGCGGCGTCGCGCAGCCAGCAGTAGCGGTAGTCCCAGTTGCGCGGGCCGCCGATCTGCTCCGGCAGGCTCGTCGTCGGGGCGGCCACGATCCCGCCGGTGGGGTGGAAGGTCAGCGCCTTGAGCACGACGAGCGAGCGGCGCACCTCCCCCTGCCACGCGCCGTCGTACGTGCACTGGGCCATCCAGTCGGCCCACCAGGCCTCGGTCTCGTCCACGGCGGCGTACGGTTCGACCTGCTCCGGCCGGCGCAGCCAGGACGGGTGCCAGGTCAGCACGAACGGCACCCGCTCGCCCGCGGACACGGTGAACTCCGAGTGGGTGGCGAAGCCGCGCCCGTCCAGCGGCGCCGGCGTGGACAGCCAGGCCGAGTCGGGCCCCGCCACGGCGACGATCTGCCCCTCGACCCGGCGCACCCAGGGCACCACCCGGCCGTAGTCGAAACGCAGCCGCAGCACGCTCTGCATCTGCACGGTGCCGGAGATGCCCTCGACGATCCGGACGATGTCGGTCGACTCGGGCCGGGTCGGCATGCAGTCGACCACCCGGACCATGCCCTCGGCGGTCTCCCAGAACGTCTCCAGCACCAGCGTGTCGCCCCGGTATTGCCGGCGGCTGCAGGTGCCGCCGGCGGCCGGGGCGACCAGCCAGTGGCCGTTCTCCTGGTCACCGAGCAGCGCCGCGAAGCAGGCCGGCGAGTCGAACCGGGGCAGGCACAGCCAGTCGATCGAACCGTCCCGGCCGACCAGCGCCGCCGTGTGCAGGTCGCCCAGCACCGCGTAGTCCTCGATCCGCCCGCTCATCCCGTCTTTGTACCGTCCCGCGGGCGGTCAGCGGGGCGGCTGCGCGCAGTTGCCCTCAGCCGAGGTCGGCGAGGATCTGGACGGCCGCGTTGTGGCCGGCGGCGCCGATGACCGAGCCGGCCGGGTGGCAGCCGGCGGCGCCGGCGTAGACGCCGTCCACCCCGGTCGCGTACGGCATGCGGTCGGCGAACGCGATCGAGTTGTCCACGTGCATGATGTTTGCGCTGGTGATGCCGAAGTGCTCGCGGATGCCCGGCGGCGCCAGCGCGTGCACGTCGACGAGCAGATCCCGGGTGCCCGGCGCGTACGCCTCGACCAGGTCGAGCAGCCGGTCGACGTACCGGTCCTGCTCCGCGGCCCAGGACGAGCCGGCGACCTCGTGCGGCACGCCCTGCACGAACAGCGCCGAGGAGTGGTTGCCGGCGTCGTCGGCCAGCGACGGGTCCAGCGTCGAGTGCAGGTACCACTCCAGCGGCGGCGCGTCCGGCAGCCGGCCGGCCGCCGCGTCGTCGAAGGCCAGCCGCAGCGCCGCCAGCACCGAGCCGTCGACCGCCGGCGGCAGGAGGTGCACGGTCGTGCCGTGCTGGCCGCGGCCCGGGTCGGGCAGCGCGGCGAACCGGGGCAGCCCGGCCAGCGCCAGGTTGACCTTCATCGTCTGCCCGGGCGAGCGCTCGGCGTACCCGTCGATGCGGGCCCGCAGCGCCGGCGGGGTGGCCGCGCCGAGCAGCCCGGGCAGCCGGTAGACGTCGGTGGCGACCAGCACCACCCGCGCCGGCACGACCCCGTCCGCGGTGGTCACCCCGGTCGCGGCGGCACCGGTGGTGTCGATGCCGGTCACCTCCCGGCCGGTACGGATCTCGGCGCCGGCCTTCACCGCCAGCTCGGCCAGCCGGCCGGTCACCGTGCCCATCCCGCCGCGGACGACCATCCAGGTCCCGCCGGCCCCGGGCAGCCGGCACATGTTGTGCACCAGCAGGTTGTGGCCGGAACCCGGCGACCACGGCGATCCGGTCAGCCCGGGCATCCCGTCGGTCACCGCGTACATCGCCAGCACGGTCTCGGACGCGAACCCGAACCGGTCGAGGTAGTCCATCGCCGAGCCGCGGACCATGGCCAGGAACGTCTCCCGCAGCTCCGGTCGGACGTACCGGTCGGCGGTCCCGGCCAGCGGCAGCGGCGGCGCCAGCCAGGCCGGGGCCAGGTCCTCCCGCAGCATCGCCAGCTCGGCGCCGAGCGCCTCGTCGGCCTTCGCGTCGGCCTCGGAGAAGAACTCGACGAACTGCCGGCGGGCCGCGTCCCTGGACCCGCCGAGCAGCAGCGACCGCCCGTCCAGGGTCGGCAGGAAGTAGTGCGGGTCGCGGCGGACCAGCGGCAGGTCGAGGTCGAGGGTCGCCATCAGCTCCGGCGGCATCAGCCCCAGCAGGTAGGCCCCGGTGGAGGCGGCCAGCCCGGGCGCCCGGTCGAACGGGTGCTCGGTGCGGCAGGCGCCACCGATCACGTCCGCCCGCTCCAGCACCTGCACCGCGAGCCCGGCGCGGGCCAGCATCGTCGCGGCGACCAGCCCGTTGTGCCCGGCCCCGACGACCACGACATCGGTCATCGGTCAGCCACCCGGCGGACGAACTTGAGCCCCGACCAGGTCGCGTCCACGGCGGCCACCTTGACGTCCACCAGCCCGACCGCCAGCCCGTGCGCGCGCACCACGTTCTCGTCCAGGTCGGTCGCCACCCCGCTGCTGCGCTTCGGCCAGGCCACCCAGAGCGCGCCGGGCGTGGTCAGCCGCGGCAGCTGCGCGGCGAACCGGCGGCGCAGCGCGGCACGGTCCGGGCAGAACGCCAGCACCACGTCGTACGGGTGCCCGCGTTCCGGCCGGGACCGGACCACGGCCCCCGCCGGCGCCGGCAGGTCGAACCCGGCCGGCGCGCCGACCAGCAGCACCCGGCTGCCGTCCTTGACGCCGAGCTTGGCCGCCAGCGGCTTGCCGGAGTAGCCCACCGCTGCGGTCATGAGCCGACCGTACCGTCAGGCACGGGCGCAAGCGGGAGCTCGGCGGTGGGACCGGTCTGCTTGGATGGTCAGGATGTCGGGGTTTCTGTGCCCGGTAGTCGGTGCCGGGGCAGGTGAACGGGAGGGAGACACCCGTGACAGACCAGCCGGGTCGCATAGTGGTGGCCGGCCTGTCCAAGTCGTTCGGCACGGTCCGTGCCGTCGACAACCTGAGCTTCACGGTCGAACCCGGTTCGGTGACCGGCTTCCTGGGTCCCAACGGGGCCGGCAAGACGACCACGCTGCGGATGCTGCTGGGGTTGGTCACCCCGACGAGCGGCATCGCGACGATCGGCGGGGTCCCGTACGGCCACATCCCGCACCCGATGCAGACGGTCGGCGCGGTGCTGGAGGCGTCGAGCTTCCACCCCGGCCGCACCGCCCGCAACCACCTGCGGGTCTACGCGGCGGCGTCGGGCATCCCGGACCGCCGGGCCGACGAGGTGCTGGCCCAGGTGGGCCTCAGCGATGCGGCCAACCGGAAGGTGCGCACGTTCTCGCTGGGCATGCGGCAGCGGCTCGGGCTTGCGTTCGCGCTGCTCGGCAACCCGCGGGTGCTGCTGCTGGACGAGCCGGCCAACGGCCTCGACCCGGAGGGCATCCGGTGGCTGCGCGGCTTCCAGCGGGCGCTGGCCGACGAGGGCCGCACCGTGCTGGTGTCAAGCCACCTGCTCACCGAGGTGCAGCAGTCCGCCGACCGGGTGGTGATCCTCAGCCAGGGCCGGCTGGTCCGCGAGGGCTCGGTGGTCGAGCTCGAGGCGGGCGCCGGCGTCACCGTCGTCGTCCGCACGCCGACGCTGGACAAGCTCGCCGACGCGCTGACCGCGGCCGGCGTGACCGCGACCCGCAGCGGCGAGAACGAGCTGCGGGTGCCGGGCGGCGACGCCGCCGCGGTCGGGCACACGGCGTTCGAGGCCGGCGTCGAACTGCACGAGCTGCGCACCGAGCGGGCCGACCTCGAGCAGCTGTTCTTCCAGCTGACCGAGGGGCAGTTCCAGGCACAGGACGGCCGGATCCCGCCGGGCGGCGTGCCCGGCGCCCCGCCCGGGCAACCGGGGATGGCGCCGGCCCAGCACGTCCAGATCACGCCCGGAGGTGCCCGGTGACCGTCGCCCTGCGCGCCGAGTCGCGCAAGCTGCTGACCACGCAGGTCTGGTTCTGGATGTTCGTCCTCCAGCTCGGCCTGACCCTGCTGGTCGCCTGCCTGGTGTCCGCGTTCAGCAAGACCACCGACACCGGAGTGCCGATCGAGTCGGTGCTCAACGGGGTGGTCGGCTTCTCGGTGCTGATCGCCTCGGTGCTCGGCGTCATCGGGATCACCGGTGAATACCGCCACCTCACCGCGACGCCGACGTTCCTGTCCGTGCCCCGGCGCGGGACCGTGATCGGCGCGAAGCTGCTGACCTACTTCGTCGCCGGGCTGCTGCTCGGCGTCGTCGCGGTCGCGGTGGCCGTCGCGGTGGCGGCGCCGTGGCTGTCCGCCCGCGGCTTCGAGGTGGATCTCGGCTCGGACAACGCGGTGCGGATCATGGTCGGCGGCATCGTGGCGTCCGGCATCTGGGGCGTCATCGGCGTCGGCGTCGGCGCGCTGCTGCGCAACCAGGTCGCCGCGGTGGTCGGCATCGTGCTCTACCGGTTCCTCATCGAGGGCATCCTGTCGGCCATCCCGAAGGTCCAGAACGCCTACCCCTACCTCCCGGGCGGGGCGACGGCCTCGCTGCTGCAGGGCCAGGACACCGGCAACGGGGCGCCGTTCACCCTGCTCTCACCGTGGGTCGGCGGCCTGCTCCTGCTCGGGTACGGGCTGATCTTCGCGATCCTCGGCTCGATGCTGACCGTCCGCCGCGACGTGACCTGACCGGCCGCGACTCCGACCGGGACCGGGCGTCTCCCGCTGCGCACACCAGCGGGAGGCGCCCGGTCTCACCTCGGCCACCCTGCGACCCTTCCGGACGGTAACCTGGCTGGGATCCACAACCCATCGCGGAAGAGGCGACCGCAGGCGTGTCGACGCAGAGTGCCCCCAGCGGCTTCGGACCCAACGACTGGCTTGTCGAGGAGATGTACGAGCGATTCCTTGACGATCCGGACAGCGTCGACACCGCCTGGCACGAGTTCTTCGCCGACTACGCCCCGGAGAAGGGCGGGTCGTCCCGCCCCACCTCCGACCAGCGGACGGTGCTGCCGCTCGGCGGCAACGGGGCGGCTGCGCCGGCGCCGGCGGCGGACTCGGAGGCGAGCGCCACCGTCGCTCCCCCGAAGACCACCCCCGCCCCCAACGGCGGCCCGCCCGCCACCGCCGCCGCCGAGGCAGGCGGAACCGACGCCAGCCGGGCCGCCGCGGCCGGAAGCCCCGCCGGCGGCACGAGCGGCCCGGCTGGCGGCCCCACCGCCGGTGGCGGCACCCCGGACGGCGCGGCGGCGAGCGGCACGGCAGGTGATGGCAGCGCGTCCCGGGGCGGCACGGCCGCGGCGAGCGGTGCCACCGACGGCGCAACGGCCGGCGCCGCGGGCGCGCGCACCGCGGCTCGGCAGAGCGAGCCGGCGCAGCCCGCTGACGGCCCGTCCGCCGGCCCGCGGTCGCAGCCACTGCGCGGCGCCGCCGCGCGCGTGGTCGCGAACATGGAGACCAGCCTGACCGTGCCGACCGCGACCAGCGTCCGTGCGGTCCCGGCCAAGCTGCTGATCGACAACCGCATCGTGATCAACAATCACCTCCGCCGGGCCCGTGGCGGCAAGGTGAGCTTCACCCACCTGATCGGCTTCGCGATGGTCCGCGCCCTGCGTGACCACCCGGAGATGAACAACTCCTTCGCCGAGGTCGACGGCAAGCCGGCGCTGGTCATCCCGGAGCACGTCAACCTCGGCCTCGCCATCGACCTGCCGGCCAAGAACGGATCCCGCTCGCTGGTCGTGGCCAGCGTCAAGGCCGCCGACACGATGGACTTCGCCCAGTTCCTGGCGGCGTACGAGGACATCATCCGGCGGGCCCGGCAGGGCAAGCTGTCCGCCGACGACTTCGCCGGCACCACCATCAGCCTGACCAACCCGGGCACGATCGGCACCGAGCACTCGGTCCCCCGCCTGATGCGGGGCCAAGGCACGATCATCGGCGTCGGCGCGATGGAATACCCGGCCGCGTTCGCCGGGATGAGCGACGAAGCGCTCGCCCAGAACGCGGTGAGCCGCACGGTCACGCTGACCTCGACCTACGACCACCGGATCATCCAGGGCGCGCAGTCCGGCGAGTTCCTCAAGCGGATGCACGAGCTGCTGCTCGGCGGCGACGACTTCTACGTGGGAATCTTCCGCTCGCTGCGCATCCCGTACGAGCCGGTCCGCTGGGTGCAGGACCAGACGTTCAGTCACGAGGGCCAGATCGACAAGGCGGCCCGCGTGATCGAGCTGATCAACGCCTACCGCACCAACGGCCACCTGATGGCCGACACCGATCCGCTCGAGTTCCGCATCCGCAGCCACCCCGACCTCGACGTCATCAAGCACGGCCTGACGCTGTGGGACCTCGACCGCACCTTCCCGGTCGGCGGGTTCGCCGGCGAGCGGACGATGACGCTGCGGGACATCCTCGGCGTGCTGCGCGACGCGTACTGCCGCCGGGTCGGCGTCGAGTACATGCACATCACCGACCCGGAGGAGCGGGTCTGGCTGCAGCGGCGGATCGAGGTCAAGCACGACCTGGTCGACCGCGAGGAGCAGAAGCACGTGCTCGGCCGGCTCAACGCGGCCGAGGCGTTCGAGACGTTCCTGCAGACGAAGTACGTCGGCCAGCGGCGGTTCTCACTGGAGGGCGCCGAGTCGGTCATCCCGCTGCTCGACGCGGTGCTCGGCGCGGCCGCCGCGCAGGAGCTGGACGAGGTCGTCATCGGCATGCCGCACCGTGGCCGGCTCAACGTGCTGGCCAACATCGTCGGCAAGTCGTACGGGAAGATCTTCGCCGAGTTCGAGGGCAACATCGACCCGCGCTCCAGCCACGGCTCCGGCGACGTGAAATACCACCTCGGCTCCGGCGGCGTGTTCAAGAGCCGCAGCGGCGCGACGGTCAAGGTCTCGCTCACCGCCAACCCGTCGCACCTCGAGGCGGTCGACCCGGTGGTCGAGGGCATCGTGCGGGCCAAGCAGGACCAGATCGACAAGGGCGAGGCGGGCTTCACCGTGCTGCCGGTGCTCATGCACGGCGACGCCGCGTTCGCCGGCCAGGGCGTGATCGCCGAGACGCTCAACCTCTCCCAGCTGCGCGGCTACCGCACCGGCGGCACCGTGCACGTGGTCGTCAACAACCAGGTCGGCTTCACGACCTCGCCGGCGGCGGCCCGCTCCAGCATCTACTCGACCGACGTGGCCCGGATGATCCAGGCCCCGATCTTCCACGTGAACGGCGACGACCCCGAGGCCTGCGTCCGGGTGGCCAAGCTGGCCGTCGAATACCGCCGGGAGTTCAAGAAGGACGTCGTCATCGACATGGTCTGCTACCGGCGGCGGGGCCACAACGAGACCGACAACCCGTCGTTCACGCAGCCGCAGATGTACGACATCATCGACAAGAAGCGTTCGGTCCGGAAGCTCTACACCGAGGCGCTGATCGGCCGCGGGGACATCACCCTGGAAGAGGCCGAGGAGGCGCTGCGCGACTTCCAGGAGCAGCTGGAGCGGGTGTTCGCCGAGACCAGGGACGCGACCGGGCAGGCGAGGCCGGCCCCGGACATGACCCCGCCGGCGACGACGCCGGTCGACACGGCGATCACGGTCGAGACGATGAAGCGGATCAGCGACGCGTTCGTCTCGCTGCCGGACGGCTTCCAGGTGCATCCGCGGCTCAAGCCGCAGCTCGACCGCCGCGGCGCGATGGCGACCGAGGGCAACATCGACTGGGCGTTCGGCGAGCTGCTCGCGTTCGGCTCGACCGTGCTCGACGGGGTGCCGGTGCGGCTGGCCGGCCAGGACAGCCGGCGCGGCACGTTCTCCCAGCGGCACTCGGTGCTCATCGACCGCAACACCGGCGAGGAGCACACCCCGCTGAAATACCTGGACGAGGACCAGGCGCAGTTCTGGGTGTACGACTCGCTGCTGAGCGAGTTCGCCGCGGTCGGCTTCGAGTACGGCTACTCCGTCGGCAACCCGGACGCGCTGGTGTGCTGGGAGGCGCAGTTCGGCGACTTCGTCGACGGCGCGCAGACGATCACCGACGAGTTCATCTCCTCCGGCGAGGCCAAGTGGGGGCAGCGCTCCCGGGTCACGCTGCTGCTGCCGCACGGGTACGAGGGCCAGGGGCCGGATCACTCCTCGGCGCGGGTCGAGCGGTTCCTGCAGCTGTGCGCCGAGGACAACATGACGGTGGCGAACTGCACGACCCCGGCGAACTACTTCCACCTGCTGCGCCGGCAGGCGCTGGCCGGCATCCGGCCGCTGATCGTGTTCACCCCGAAGTCGCTGCTGCGGCTGCGGGCGGCGACCTCGACCGTGGAGGACTTCACCAGCGGCACGTTCCAGCCGGTGCTCGCGGACCCGGGTGCGCCGGAGGCGTCCGAGGTGACCAAGGTGCTGATCTGCTCCGGTCGCGTCTTCTTCGACCTCGCCGCCTACCGGCAGCAGAACGAGATCCGGGACACCGCGATCCTGCGGCTCGAGCAGCTGCACCCGTTCCCGGCCGAGGCGCTGGCCGAAGCGCTCTCGGCGTACCCGTCGGCCGAGGCGCGGTGGGTGCAGGAGGAGCCGGAGAACATGGGCGCCTGGACGTACGTGGCGTTCCGGCTGCCGGCGCTGCTCGGCGGGCGGCCGCAGCTGACCGTGCGGGCCCGCCCGGCCTCCGCCTCGCCGGCCACCGGCTCCGGCCGGGCGCACGAGGAGCAGCAGCGTGCGGTCGTCGCCGCGGCGTTCGCGGACTGACGAGACCGACATGTACGCGACCGATCGCGGCATCGAGGAGCTGGTCGACCGGCGGGGCGAGCAGGAGGTCACGCTCGCCTGGCTGGCCGACCGGCTACAGGCGTTCGTCGACCTCAACCCCGAGTTCGAGACCGCCGTCGATCGCCTCGCCACCTGGCTCGCCCGCGCCGACGACGCCGACCTGGACTAGGACCGAGGACGGTCGTCGGGGCGGATGAGGGGTAACGGGTCGGGGTGCGGGAGGGGTGGCGGCGGCTGCGCGGGCTCGGCCTGCGCCGCTGGCTGACGCTCGAACGCGACACGCTGCTGCGGATCGCGAAGACCGCGCTGGCCGCCACCGTGGCCTGGGAGCTGTCGATCGTCCTGCTGCACAGCACGCTGCCGGCGCTGGCCGCGCTCGGCGCGATCCTCACCGTGCAGGTGACGGTCAAGCAGACGGTGACCTTCGGCGTCCAGCAGGTGGTCGGCGTGACCGTCGGCGTCGGTGGTGCGCTGGTGCTGGTCGGCGTCCTCGGCGTGCACCTGTGGACGGTGGCGCTGCTGATCCTGGCCGCGCTGGTCGTCGGGAACCTGCTCCGGCTCGGCCGGCAGGTCAACCAGGTCGCGATCTCCGCGGTGCTGGTGCTTGCCCTCGGCACCGGCTACGGCAGCGTGCGGATCATCGACACTCTGCTCGGCGCGGTCGTCGGCGTCCTGGTCAACGCGCTGCTCGCGCCGCCGACGCACGTGCGGGCCGCGGCGGTGGAGATCACCAGGGTGGCCGAGGACCTCGGGCTGCTGCTCAGTGACATGGGCAACGGCCTGCGCCGCGGCTGCGACCCGGCCACCGCCCGCAGCTGGCTGCACCGGGCCCGTGAGCTGGACGCCGCCCGGGGCCGCGCCGGCGACGCGGTCCGCCGCGGCGACGAGAGCCTGGTCTACAACCCGATCGCTCGCGACGAGGCGGAGGCGGTGGCCAGGCTGACCGAGGCGCACACCGCGCTGGAGCACGTCGCCACCCAGGTCCGCGGCATCGCCCGGACGCTGGCCGACCTGCACGGCGACCCGATCGCGGCACCGGTGCTGGAGGCGCTGGCCGACCCGCTGGAGCAGGCCGGTGCGGCGGTGGCCGCGTTCGGCCGTGCGCAGCTGGCCGAACCTCGTACCGGAGCCCGGGACGAGCTGCGCCGGGCGCACGACGCCGCGGCCGTCGGCCTGGAGAAGGTCTCCGCCGTGCTCGCCGGCCTGCCTCCCGAGCAGGACCCGCGCATGCTCGTGTCGGTCTACATCGACGCCGGTCGGCTGCTGCACGAGATCGACCCGACCCACGGCGCCCACACCGGCGCCGTCTGAGAACCTCTGACACGGCGCGCTAATAGGCCCAGCGGTACTGCGGCGGCGGCGCCGGCGGTGGTCGCAGCTGGTTGCGGAACGCCAGCACCACGCCCACCCCGAGCACGAACCCGACCACGTGCACCAGGTAGGCCACCGACCCGCCGCCGGACATCCCCACCCCGTACGCGTAGACCGCCTGCAGCAGGAAGTAGAAGCCGAGCACGACCCAGGCCGGCAGCCGCAGCGGGAAGAAGAACAGGAAGCTGACCAGCCCGATCACCTTGGCCCGCGGGAACAGCACCAGGTATGCCCCGAGCACCCCGGAGATCGCCCCGGACGCCCCGACCAGCGGCTCGGTGGCGTTCGGCGTGGCGAACGCGTACGCGTACGTGGCCACCGCCCCGACCAGCAGGTAGAAGAGCAGGTACTTCAGCCGCCCGAACCGGTCCTCGACGTTGTTGCCGAAGACCCAGAGGAACAGCATGTTGCCGAGCAGGTGGGCCCAGCCGCCGTGCACGAAGATCGACGTGATCGACGACAGCCACGGCCGCTTGTCGTAGTCCGGCGGCACCTGGAAGCACTGACCCTCGCCGGCCGCGGGCCCGTACGTGTAGGGCAGCGGCCGGTTGTGGGTGAGCTCGACCGGCACCGCGCCCCATTCCAGGAAGTACCTCTGCTGCCGGCACTGCTCAGCGGTCGACGGGGTCCCGAGGATCGGCCCGCGGGCCACCGGCGACAGCAGGAACGCCAGCACGGTCACCGCGATCAGCGCCCAGGTCACGTACGGCCGGCGCCGGGTCGGATTGCTGTCGTAGATCGGGATGACCACCCACAGAGCCTACGAGAGCGTGGTTATCCCGTCCTCGGGCTGGAGCCGGCCGCGCCGGACGCGCCCGACAGCTCGTACGCGCCCTGCACGAGTGCGCGCTGGTCGGGCGGCCAGCTCCGGGAC
Organism: uncultured Actinomycetota bacterium; assembly: GCA_963728945.1. GTDB lineage: Bacteria > Actinomycetota > Actinomycetes > Mycobacteriales > CADCTP01 > CADCTP01. The sequence continues at coordinate 2,114,526 of CAVSMA010000002.1, forward strand.
TCCTCGAGCAGCGCCGGCCAGTCGACCGAGTGGTGGGCCCCGTCGACGAACGGCGCCGTGCGCTCGCGCACCGCCGGGGCGCCGAGCAGCACGACGGCCACCGCCCACGGCCGGTCGCGGGACAGCGGGGGCGGCAGGTCGTCCCACGACCCGGCCGGCTCCGGCCCGGCCGGGTCGGGTCGGCGGGACGGGCGAGCGGGCCGGCCCTCCGGTCCGGCGTCGGGCACGATCGGCATGGCGCGGGCAGCGGCGCGGCGCTCGGCCTGCTCGCGGCCGCGGCGCCGGCCGACCCGGATCAGCGCGTACCAGAGCGCGGCGATGACGGCGCAGTAGAGCACGACGGCTCCCACGACCGTGCAGATCGCGCGCAGCGCTCCGAGCACGTCGAACCTCCCCGGGACGACGTCCAGCCGGCCGTCCTGTCCGGCAGCTGGCGTTAGTCACTCTATGCTCATGTTCGTAACGCGACAGCCACCGGATTTAGGTACTGCGCCTGCGGAACTAGGGCAACGATGCTCCGTCCGTGTTAAGGACCGGCCTCTCCGGTCCGCTGCTAGGTTGCCCGGGTGAAGGTGCGCGAGCTCGGCATCCCGGACGCCTACGAGATCAGCACGGACGTCTTCCCGGACGACCGCGGCCTGTTCGTCAACCCGTTCCGCGCGGGGGCGCTGGCCGAGGCGATCGGCCGCCCGCTGCACGTGCGCCAGACCAACCACAGCGCCTCGAAGCGCGGCGTCGTGCGCGGCGTGCACTTCTCGATGCTGCCGCCCGGCCAGGCGAAGTACGTCTACGTCCCCCGCGGCGCCGCCCTCGACATCGTGGTGGACATCCGGATCGGCTCACCGACGTACGGGCAGCACGACGTGGTCCGGCTCGACGACCGCGACTTCCGGGCCGTCTACCTCGCCGAGGGCCTCGGCCACTGCGCGGTCGCGCTGGAGGACGACACGGTGCTGTCCTACCTGTGCTCGACGGAGTACGACCCGGACCGGGAGAAGGGCGTGAGCCCGACGGACCCGGTGCTCGCCCTGCCGATGCCGGCCGGCGCGCTGCTGTCCGCGCGGGACACCGGCGCGCCGACCCTGGCCGACGCGGCCGAACAGGGCCTGCTGCCGACGTACGAGGCATGCCGGGCGTTCTACGCGTCGATCCGCTGATCTGAAAGAACCCCTTCACATCACACTCCTCCCGTGGTGAGATGTGAAAGGACTCTTTCGGAAAGGAGACGGCGATGGTGCGACCCGAGGACCGGCGCGAGGTCACCGACGTCCGCCGGCTGGCCGCGCTGGCGCATCCGGTGCGCACCGCGCTGCTCTCGCACCTGCTCGCGGTGGGCCCGCGGACGGCGAGCGAGTGCGCGGCAGCGGTGGACGCCTCGCCGTCCAACTGCAGCTGGCACCTGCGCCAGCTGGAGAAGCACGGCTTCGTGGAGCGGGCCGGCGAGGCCGCGGACGGACGGGAGCGGCCGTGGCGGGCCGCGGCCACCGGCTTCCGCCTCGACCCGGGCGCCGACACCCCGGCCGTCCGGTCCGCGGTCCAGGCGCTGGCGTCGGTCCAGCTGGACGAGGAGTTCCGGCTGGCGCGGGCATACCTGCGGCACGAGGACGAGCTGGCCGAGCCCTGGCGCCGGTCGGCCGAGTTCAACACGTACGGGCTGCTGGCCACCGCCGAGGAGCTGCGCGACCTGGCCGCGCGGCTGGACGCGCTGATCCGGCCCTACCTGGCCCCGACCCGGGACGACGCGCCGGACGACGCCCGGCCGGTGCACGTGATGCTCGCGGCCTACCTGCGGCCGGACGCGCCGTGAACCTGTTGCTGAGCCGGCCAGGGTTCCGCCGGCTCTGGACCTCCGGCGCGGTCTCCGAGACCGGCGACTGGCTGCTGCTGATCGCGCTGCCGGTGTACGTGCTGCAGCTGACCGGCTCGACGCTGACCACCTCGACGGTGTTCCTGCTGGAGCTGGCCGGCGCGCTGGCGGCCAGCCCGCTGGCGGGGGTGCTGGCCGACCGCTGGGACCGGCGCCGGCTGCTGATCGGGGCGTCGCTGACCCAGGCCGCGCTGCTGCTGCCGCTGCTGGCCGTCGACGGGCGCGGCACGCTGTGGATCGTCTACCTGGTGACCGCGGCGCAGGCCGTGCTGTCCACCGCCAACGACCCGGTCCGCCAGGCGCTGCTGCCGGCGGCGGTCGGCCCGGGCGAGCTCGCGCCGGCCGCGGCCCAGCTCGGCATCGCGGCCAACCTGGCCCGGCTGGTCGGGGGCGCGCTCGGCGGCCTGCTGCTGCAGGCGTACGGGCTGACCGGCGTGGTGCTCGCCGACGCCGGCACGTTCGTGCTGGCCGCCCTGCTGCTGACCGGCTGGTCGACACCGGGCGTGCTGCGAGGCACCGACGGTCCGGCCGCGCCCGGGCGGGACTGGTTGGCCGGGCTCGCCGTCATCCGGTCGGACCGCCGGCTGGCTGGCGGGGTCGCGGTCGGCGCGCTGCTGTCGGTGGCGCAGGGCATGTTCGTCGTGCTGTTCGTGGTGTTCGTGCTGCGCCAGCTGGGCGGCGAGGCCGGCGAGGTCGGCCTGCTGCGCGGGGTGCAGGCGGTCGGCGGCATCGCCGGCGGCGTGGTCCTCGGCGCGGTGGCCGGCCGGTTCGCGCCGCGAACCCTGGTCGCGGCCGGCTGCTTCGGCTTCGGCGCGGTCTGCCTGGTGATCTGGAACGGGCCGGCGCTCACCACCGCGGCGCCGCCCTACCTCGTGCTGTTCGCGGTCGTCGGGGTGCCGATCGCGGCGGCGATGGCCGGGCTGACCACGGTGCTGCTCGGCGGCACGCCGGACGAGTTCCGCGGCCGGGTGATGAGCACGCTCGTCGTCGCCGACGCGTCGGCCCAGGCGGCCGGCACGCTGCTGGCCGGTGCGCTGATCGGCGTCGTCGGGCTGCTGCCACTGCTCCAGGCGCATGCCGGGCTCGGGCTGGCCGCCGGCGTCGTGGCGCTAGTGGCGCTGCGCCCGGCGGATCGGCCAGTACCGGAACAGGACCCTGGCCAGCACGATCCCCGGCCCGTAGGCGCGGCTGTCGTCGGCGACGAGCGGGTTGTCGCCCTCCAGCCACCAGCCGTTCCCGGCCGGCCGGATCGCCCGCTTGACCACGAGCAGGTCCGGACCGCGCGGGAACCGGGCGATGACGAGGTCGCCGGGCCGGATCGGGGCTCCCCGCCGGACGACGAGTGCGTCCCCGTGCCGCAGGGTAGGCACCATCGACGGGCCGACCACCAGCACCCGGCTGACGGGCCAGCGGAGTAGGGTCGGCACAGAGGGATCATGGCAGCGATTCGGAGGTTCCCCCGATGCGGTTGACCCGGCTTCTCGCGCCCCGCACCGTCGCCCACGCCCACTGCGACCTGCCCTGCGGTGTCTATGACCCGGCGCAGGCCCGGATCGAGGCTGAGTCGGTCAAGGCGATCATGGAGAAATACCAGCAGAACGAGGACCCGGTGTATCGGACGCGGGCGCTGATCATCAAGGAGCAGCGGGCCGAGCTGGTCAAGCACCACCTCTGGGTGCTGTGGACCGACTACTTCAAGCCCCCGCACTTCGAGAAATACCCGCAGCTTCACGAGCTGTTCAACAAGGCCACCAAGCAGGCCGGCGCGGCCGGCGGCAAGGGTTCGGTCGACCCGGCCGAGGGCCAGGCGCTGCTCGACTCCATCGCCGAGATCGACAAGATCTTCTGGGAGACCAAGCAGGCCTCCTAGTCAGCGCGCACCAGCGGCGCCGGCCGGCGGACCCTCGTCCGCCGCCCGGCGCCGCACTGCGTCGTACCGCCCGGCACTGTCGCGTCCTCCCGACCGGCGGTCCGATCGAGGCGGCAACGGCGCCGGAGCATGGGACGATCCGGTGCGGGAACCGACGCATCGAAAGGTGGATCGATGCACTCGACGACTCGGCCGGCGGCGACCCGGCCCGGCCTGGACCGGCGGACGCGTGACGGGACGGCGCGGTGAGCCTGCTCGACGCGGCCGGCACCGACCCGGTACCGACCGCGCCCGCTTCCGGCCAGCTGTGCGTCGTCCGGCACGGCGAGACCGAGTGGTCCCGCAGCGGCCGGCACACCAGCATCACCGACGTGCCGCTGACCCCGATGGGCGAGAAGCAGGCGCGGGCGCTCGCTCCGCTGCTCGCCGGCGTCTGCCCGGCCACTGTGTTCACCAGCCCCCGCAGCCGGGCGATCCGTACCGCCGAGCTCGCCGGACTCGTTGACGTCTGCCCGATCGTCGTGACCGACGACCTGGCCGAGTGGGCGTACGGCGACTACGAGGGCGTCACCACCGCCGAGATCCGCAAGACCCGCCCGGGCTGGACGATCTGGACCGGCGACCCGCCCGGCGGCGAGACCGCGGCCGACGTCGGGGCGCGCGCCGACCGGATGCTGGCCCGGATCCGCGAGGCCCTGCAGCACGGACCGGTGGTCACCGTCGGGCACGGCCACTTCAGCCGGGTGCTGGCCGCCCGCTGGCTCGACCTGCCGGTGCGCAACGGTGCGCTGTTCGTGCTCGGGCCGGCCAGCCCCTGCCTGCTCGGCCAGGAGCACGGCGGGCCCGCGGTGCACCGCTGGAACGTCCCCAACCCCGCCGAACGTGATCCTGGCTGACCTGCGTACCCTGCGCGCCACAGGCACTGGCCACGCTGGGTCGACCGCCGCCGGGGAGGACATCAGGTGACCGACGACGCACGGACCGCGACCGCGCACGAGACCGTGCAGGGTGGCGACGTGGTGGAGCTGCGCTTGCCCGCGGACGGGGCGTACCTGTCCGTGCTGCGTACCGCCACCGCCGGTCTGGCCGCCCGGCTCGACTTCACCCTGGACGAGATCGAGGACCTGCGGATCGCGGTCGACGAGGCGTGTGCCCTGCTGCTCCCCGACGCCGAACCCGGCTCGGCCATGACCTGCGTGTTCGCCCTGACCGACCACACCCTCGCGGTGACCGTGACGGTGCCCAGCCGGACCGGCCGGGTGCCGCGACGCAACACGTTCGCCTGGACCGTGCTCACCGCTCTGGCCGGTGACGTCGACACCGCGGTGGGCGACGACGGCACGGTGTCGGTCACCCTGCTCAAGCGCGGCGGGCAGGGATGAACACGCGCAGTGTGGCGACCGCCGGCGACGACTCGGCCCGCAGCGACCGGGAGATCGCCCGCGAGCTGTTCGCCCAGTTCACCGAGCTGCCCGAGGACGACCCGAAGCGGCAGCGGGTGCGCGACCAGCTGGTCGAGATGCACCTTCCGCTGGTCGAATACCTGGCCCGCCGGTTCGCCGGCCGCGGCGAGCCGCTCGACGACCTCGTCCAGGTCGGGACGATCGGGCTGATCAAGGCCGTCGACCGGTTCGACACCGAGCGCGGCGTCGAGTTCTCGACGTACGCGACGCCGACGGTGGTCGGCGAGATCAAGCGGCACTTCAGGGACAAGGGCTGGACGGTACGGGTGCCGCGCCGGCTGCAGGAGCTGCGCGCCTCGCTGTCCTCGGCCACCTCCGACCTCACCCAGCACCTGGGCCGCTCCCCCACGGTCGCCGAGCTCGCCGTGCATCTGAAGATCGGCGAGGAGGAGGTGCTGGAGGGGCTGGAGTCGGCCAACGCGTACACGGCCGTCTCGATCGAGGCCAGCGACGGGGAGGGCGGCCTGTCCGTGGCGGACACGCTCGGCGCCGAGGACATGTCGCTGGAGGGCGTCGAATACCGGGAGTCGATCAAGCCGCTGCTCGACTCGCTGCCGGCCCGGGAGCGGCGGATCCTCATGCTGCGGTTCTTCGGCAACCTCACCCAGTCCCAGATCGCGGCCGATCTCGGCATCTCGCAGATGCACGTGTCCCGGCTGCTGGCACGCACCCTGGCCCAGCTCCGCGAGCGCCTGACCCTGGACGAGTAGCGCGGCTCGGCGTCTGCCGACCGGCGGTGGATGCCGCCGGCGTCCCGGTCGCCGAGCACGCTCCGCTACAGGTCGCGGGCCAGCGCGTCCCTCGCCTCGGCGGTGGCGAACAGCAGCACCAGCACGGCGATCGCCAGCACGAGCACCGGCACGCCGATCTCCGGCCGGCCGTTGGTGCCGGCCAGCGTCCAGCCGACCGGCAGCGCGACGACCTGGACCGCGACCACCGGCGAGCGGGCCGGCGGCTTGAGCGCGCGCAACCCGCGGGCGAGCAGCAACAGCGCCCCGCCGAAGATCACCAGCAGCGCCGACCCGGCGAGCGCTAGCGAGATGCTGCCCGCGTCGTCAAGGGCGGTCAGCACGACGTTGACGACGGCGAGCACCAGCAGTGCGGCGCCCTCGACCGCCACCAGCGCCGCCGCGGCGAGCACGGGGCGCGGCGCGCGCGCCGGACCACCCTCCGCCACGCCGGCCAGCCTACCCAGCGCACTACTGTGACCTGCGTGCGCGCCCTCCTGGTGGTCAACCCCGCGGCGACCACCTCGACGCCCCGCAGTCGGGAGGTGCTCAAGCGCGCGCTCGCGAGCGAGATGAAAGTCGACGTGGCGGAGACCAGCCACCGCGGGCACGCCGCCGCGCTGGCGGTCCGGGCGATGCGCGAAGGGCTCGACGTGGTCGTCGCGCTCGGCGGCGACGGCACGGTCAACGAGGTGGTCAACGGGCTGCTGACGGACGGCCCGAAGCCCGACCTGCCGGCGCTCGCGGTGGTGCCGGGCGGCTCGACCAACGTGTTCGCCCGGGCGATCGGGCTGCCGACGCAGCCGTTCGACGCCACCGGCGCGATCCTCGAGGCGCTGCGCGCCGGCCGGAGCCGCCGGATCGGGCTCGGCCTGGCCGACGACCGCTACTTCACGTTCAACGCCGGGCTCGGCTTCGACGCCGAGGTGGTGCACCGGATCGAGAAGCGGCGGCGGGCCGGCGAGCAGACCTCGCACGCGCGGTTCGTCCGGGCCGCGCTCGCGCACTACCTCACCGCCGACCGCCGGCACCCGGCGATCACGCTCGAACGCCCGGGCGAGGATCCCGTCGACCACCTCCACTTCGCGCTGGTGACCAACACGGCCCCGTGGTCGTACCTCGGGGAGCGGCCGGTCCAGCCGAGTCCGGAGGCGTCGTTCGACACCGGACTCGACGTCTTCGCGCCGCAGAAGCCTGGGCGTACTGCTCACCCTGCGCTACGTCCGCCGGGCGCTGCTGGATTCCTCGCCGCTGCGGAGCCGGCGGCTGCTGCAGCTGCACGACGTCGCGGAGTTCACCCTCCGGGCGTCCCGGCCGATGGCGCTGCAGCTCGACGGAGACTGGCTCGGCGAGCGGGAGACGGTGCGGTTCCGCTCGGCGCCGGACGTGCTTCGGGTCATCGTCTAAGGACCGTGAGTGATTACATCGGCGGCCCTGAAGCCGAGAAATACCCCCGACTAGAGCATTGTGTGGGTGCGATCAGGCTGGAAGGCTACTCCGGGTCACCGCAACAGGGGTGACGATCACACGCGGGTATGACGTGGTGACTCAAGCCGGCCTTGACACCGCCGCCACTCGTGAAATGATTCACAAGCGGGGGTTTGATTCGTACGCCGTCGCCACGGGTACGGGTCGCGACCAACATGCGATGCGAGGAGAGTCACGCAATGGACTGGCGCCACCGAGCGCTCTGCCGGGACGAGGACCCGGAGCTGTTCTTCCCGATCGGCAACACCGGTCCCGCGATCGTGCAGCTCGAGCAGGCCAAGGCCGTGTGCCGGCGCTGCCCGGTGACCGATGAGTGCCTGAGCTGGGCCCTCGAGTCCGGGCAGGATGCCGGGATCTGGGGTGGAATGGGCGAAGACGAGCGTCGCGCCCTCAAGCGTCGCGGGGCTCGCGCCGCGCGGGCGCGAATGGCGTAACTGCCCCGCTGTCTTCGACGGCCCGGCGCTCCCGCGCCGGGCCGTCACAGCTTCCCGGCCCCGACCCGAGACGCCCCACCCCCGCCGGGCCGTCACAGCGTCCCGGCCCCGACCGAGACGCCCCACCCCCGCCGGGCCAAGGGCGGCAGGCAGGCGGGGGTTCAGCGGCGGCGGGTCAGCGGGACGTCGAGGACGGCTTCGGCCCCGCGGGAGCGTGCCCGGCGGCGGACCTCGATGCTTCCGCCCAGCTCGGCGGTGACCAGCGTGCGGACGATCTGCAGGCCCAGCCGGTCGCTGGTGTCGAGGGAGAACCCGTCCGGCAGCCCGGTCCCGTCGTCCGCCACGACGACCGACATCCGCCGGCCCAGCCGGAACGCCGTCACCGTGACCGTCCCGGTGTCGCGGTCCTCCGGGAATCCGTGCTCCACCGCGTTCTGCACCAGCTCGGTCAGCACCATCACCAGCGGCGTCGCCACGTCCGCGACCAGGATCCCGAACGACCCGGTCCGCTCCAGTCGCACCCGCGTCCCGGCCCCGGCGACGTCACTGAGCGAGCTGAGCAGCCGGTCCACGATCCCGTCGAAGTCGACCCGCTCGTCCAGCGACACCGCGAGCGTCTCGTGCACCATCGCGATCGAGGCGACCCGGCGGACCGACTCCTCCAGCGCGGTCCGCGCGTCCGGCGACTCCACCCGCCGCGCCTGCAGCCGCAGCAGCGCCGCCACGGTCTGCAGGTTGTTCTTCACCCGGTGGTGGATCTCCCGGATCGTGGCGTCCTTCGACAGCAGCTGGCGGTCCCGGTTACGCACCTCGGTCACGTCGCCGACGAGCACCAGCGCGCCCTCGGCCGTGCCCTCGGGATACAGCGGCAGCACCCGGAACAGCACCGTCGCGCCGCGCGCCTCCAGCTCCATCCGCGACGGCGCCTCACCGGACAGCGCCGCCTTGATCCGGCCGGCGACGTCGCTGCCCTCCAGCGCGTCCCGGGTCAACGCCCGGGTCATCGGCGCCAGCTCGCCGTCGAGCAGGTCACCGGTCTGACCCAGCCGCCGGTAGGCGGACTGGGCGTTCGGGCTGGCGTAGACCACCCGCCCGTCCGCGTCGAGCCGGATCAGCCCGTCGCCGGCGCGCGGCCCGGTGTGCACCTCGTCCGGCCCGGCCGGTGGGAACGTGCCCTCGCAGACCATCCGGCACAGGTCGTTCGCCGCGTTGAGATAGGCGAGCTCCAGCTTGGACGGCCCGCGAGTGGCGACCAGGTTGGTGTCCCGGCCGACCACGGCGACCGGCCGGTCCTGCCCGGGCCGGCGCACCGGGATCGCCTCCCGCCGCACCGCGACCGCGCCCTCCCACTCCGGGTCGCCTTCCCGGAAGATCCGGCCCTCCTGCATCGCGACCAGCTGCGGCGTCGCCTCCGGGGCCTGCTGCCGCTGCCCCACGTGGTCGTCCTGGTAGGCCGTCGGCCCGGTGGTCGGCCGCACCTGGGCCACGCAGAGGAACTGCTCGCCGTCCCCGACCGGCACCCACAGCAGCAGGTCCGCGAAGGAGAGGTCGGACAGCAGCTGCCACTCCCCCACCAGCCGCTGCAGGTGCGCCACGTCGTCCAGCGGCAGGTCGGTGTGCTCGGTGAGCAGCTCGAGGAGGGTGGACATCGACATCGAGCGTGCCACAGAACGCGGGAGGGGGGCGGCCGATCGGCCGCCCCTCTCCGTACTGCCGCGCCGGGTCAGCCGACGAAGCCGGACACGTGCAGGGTGAACGCCCGCACCGAGCCGATGTCGAGGCCCGCCTCGTCGGCCACGTGGAAGTTCCACGTGCCGTCCGCGGAGTGCCCGTTCAGTGCGGCCAGCGGCGTCTCGGGTCGCCACGTGCCGGTGAACGGAGCCTCCGCCGACGTGGCCGAGGTGATGCTGCGCGCGGCGGCGTCGTCGAACACGGCCTGGCAGATGTTGTTGCCGTCCAGGCCGCGCCGGGCGAACAGGGTCACCGACGTGCCGTCCGGCGCCAGCAGCGAGCCGACCAGGTCACCGACGAACGTGTGGTCAAGGCCGACCAGCGGTGAGGCCACCGCGGGCGAGCAGGACGTGCCGTCGACGGAGAAGGTCGCCCTGGCCACATTGCCGACGCCGCTGACCGGCAGCGGCACGTTGACGCCGGCGTCGTTGCCGTCCGGGATCGCCACCGCGGGACCGGTGTAGGTGAAGTCCCGCGCCGGGCCGGGCTGGCCGACCGTGATCGACTTCGTGGCGGACTGCGGGGACAGCGCGCCGGCGAAGCTCACCCGGATGTTCAGGCCGACCGTGGCGCCGAGCGGGAAGCTCGCCGGCACCGACACGGTGAACGTGTTGGTCTTGGTCACGCCGACCTTGACGTTCCCGTACGACCGGCTGGCCGGCCGGACGGTCGCACCCGCGGTCGGCGTGGTGACCTGCACGCTCACGCCGGTCGCCGTGCCGTCGCCGCGGTTGGTGACCGGGACCGAGACCGTCGCCGACTCGCCCGGCTCCAGGAACTGGTCGCCGTCGGTGCTGGTGGTGATCACCGGGTCGTCGGCGGCGACCAGCGGCTGCGGGGTCGCCCCGGTCTGCTTGAGCGCCCGCTCCGGCATCACGATGCCGAAACCGGTGTCGCGGTCGTATCCGCGCGCCTCGATGTCGATCGCGGTGCCGGTCAGCGCCGAGCGCACCTCCGTCGGGCTGATCCCCGGGTTGCCGGAGAGGATCAGCGCGGCGATCGCGGCCGCGTGCGGGGCTGCCGCGGAGGTGCCGTAGAACGGGTCGAAGCCGGGCACCGAGGTGCTCACGCCGTCGGCCGCGGTGACGTCCGGCTTCTGCCGCACGAACCCGCCGGTCGAGGTGAGGTTGCCCGGGGTGATCTCGGTGCCGTCCGGGTTGTAGAAGACCCGGCGCGGCCCGTCGGAGGTGAACGTCTCCGACTGCTGGGCGCGGGTGAACTGGTTCGGGAACGGACCGCTCGGGTTCGGCACGCCCGGCGCGATCTCACGCGGGAACGCCGCCGCCGCCGGCACGGCCGCCACGCTGAACGCCGCCGGCACCGCCGAGTGGCCGCGGGTGACGCCCGGAGTGTTGAACGCGGTCAGGCCGGGCCGGTTCTCGAACCGACCGCGGAACGGGGTGAGCTGGAAGTAGCGGTTCGCGCCGCTGAACTTCACCACGGCCAGGCCGACGGTGCCGAACGGCAGGTTGAAGCCCTCGAACGGGTCGTCGTCGCCGTCCTGGACGTCGTTGGAGAACCCGAGCACGGACCCGTCGGAACCCACCGCGTACAGGTCGTAGTCGTTGCCGGAGTGGCCCTGCAGGTCGTTCCACTGCAGGATCGTCGGCACGCCGGCGGAGTCGTCGGAGACCGGGTTGAGCGCCTGGGTGAGCGGGCCCGGATCCCAGTCGTGGGCCTCGCCGGCGAACTTGCCGATCGTCTGGCCGGCCGGGTCGTAGTCGCCCTCCCAGTTGCCGGCGGTGCGGTCGTCGACGTTCTGCTCGTTGCCGGCGGAGCTGAAGTAGAGCGCGCCGTCGTTGGTGACGTCGATGACGGCCTGCGCCGGGCCGCTGTCCTGGAACGGCGACTCGGCGAAGTAGACGACGTCGTCGACGATGATGTCGGCGCCGGCCGCGCGCAGCGCCCTGATGTTGTCCGCGAAGCTCTGCTCGCTGGTGAACGCCGTCGCGAAGATCAGGTGCGCGTTGGGCGCGAGGTCGTGCACGATCTCCATCATCGCGGTGCCCTCGTCGCCGTCGCCCTCCTGGCCCGACAGCACCCGGGTGTCGGCCGGCAGGTCGCCGGAGGCGATCGAGGCGGGCAGCGAGTCGACGCCGTCGGAGAGCACGCCGACGGTGACGCCGGTGCCGGTCACCTTGAACCTGGCCCTTGCCTTGTCGGCGCCGTGCGCCTTGTCGCCCTCGCTGACCGTCGAGCCCTGGTTGACGGCGGCGGCGGTGGCCGCCGACCGGGTCCTGGCCTGGGCGAGCGCACCGGAGATGCGCTCGGTGAGCTCGGCCTTGGACGCCGGAGCGACCCGGCCGCCCTCGTTGGCGAGCATGGCCTGCGCGGCGACGCCGACGTGCTGGACACCGGCCTTGCCGGCCAGCGACTCGACCGCGGACAGCGGCACGCTGGCCCGCACCGCGTTGCCCGCGACCGAGGCGGCGACCACCCGGCCGCCGACCGCCTGCACGGCCGGCGCGACGGCCTTCGGGTTGCCGAGCACGTCGACCGCGGTCATGCCCTGCTTGTCGGTGCTGACGCCGGTGGCGACGTGGCCGACGCCGGCCGCGGCCGCCTGACCGCCGCGCTGCTTGGCCTCGGTCAGCAGTCGTGAGTCGACCTTCTTCTGGGTGGCGGTCAGGCCGCGCTTCGCCTGGGCGAGCGCGTCGATCTGGGCCACCGTCCGGGCCGACAGGCCGTCGACTTCCTTCGGGGCGGACGGTGCTGCGGTCGCCGGCAGCGCGAGCCCCACGCTCGTCGCCGCCACCGCCGCAAGCACGAGCGGACGGACGGGACGCATCAGGGAAGACCCCCCTTTTGGACCACGCGGATACGGCCGCGTGCCCGGCACCCCACACCCGGTCGGAGGCGCGACCTCGAACCCTAGTTGCCCCAAGTCGGTTCCGGGAGACCTAAAGTGGGCCTGTTCGATACAGAGGGGATCTGGTATCGATCGAGATCCGGTTCGGCCGCGGGGAGCAGGTCATCTGCCGCCGTGTGCGCGAGTGGACGACACGGTCGCCGAGGGAAGGCCTCCCGCCGGGCGCACCACGCCCACCGGCGGGCGATCGGTGCGGTCCGGGCCGGCCACGGAGTAGTAACGTGCCGGCCGCACGGGGGGTGGGGTCTCTTCATACGGAGGTCGAAGTGGCCGAGCCTGACCAGACCGATCGAGAACGCGAGCTCTCCCCGAATCGCATCAGACCGCTCCCGCCCGGCGTGCTCATCGGGGCTGGGGCGCTGATCCTCGTGCCGATCGTGGCGCTGATGTTGGTCGGCACCTACGCCAACGAGGATCCGAAGCTCTGGGGCTTCCCGTTCTTCTACTGGTACCAGCTGCTGTGGGTGTTCATCGCCTCCGGCTGCACCTATCTGGCCTACCGGCTGGTGCACAACGCGCGCCGCGGAGGTGGTGACCGGTGACCGGCGTCAACTGGGTCGCGCTGACCGTCGTGATCATCCTGTTCGTGTTCGTGACCGCGGTCGGCTTCGCGGCGGCCCGGTGGCGTCGGGCGCAGAGCATGGCCAGCCTGGACGAGTGGGGGCTGGGCGGCCGCGGCTTCGGCACGTTCATCACGTGGTTCCTGCTCGGCGGCGACCTCTACACGGCCTACACGTTCATCGCCGTCCCGGCCGCGATGTTCGCGACCGGCGCGGTCAGCGGCTTCTTCGCCGTGCCGTACACGATCATCGTCTATCCGATCATCTTCGTCTTCCTGCCGCGGCTGTGGTCGGTCTCGCACCGGCACGGGTACGTGACGCCGGCCGACTTCGTCGAGGGCCGGCACGGCTCCCGCGGGCTGGGGCTGGCGGTGGCGGTCACCGGCATCCTCGCCACGATGCCGTACATCGCGCTGCAGCTGGTCGGCATCCAGGCCGTGCTCGAGGTGATGGGCGTCGGCGGCTCGAACAACGTCATCGCGCAGGACCTGCCGCTGTTCATCGCGTTCGCCGTGCTTGCCGCCTACACCTACTCGTCCGGTCTGCGGGCGCCGGCGCTGATCGCGTTCATCAAGGACTTCCTGATCTACCTGGTGATCATCGTCGCGGTCGTCTACATCGCGGTGAAGATCGGCTTCGGGGCGTCGTTCGACGCGGCACAGAAGAAGATGGCCACGATCAACCCGGCGACCGGCAAGCCGACCGGCACCTTCATCCCGCCGCCGGCGCAATACTGGGCGTACGCGTCGCTGGCGCTCGGCTCGGCGCTGGCGCTGTTCATGTACCCGCACTCGATCACCGCGGTGCTCTCGTCGCGGAGCCGGAACGTGATCCGCCGCAACGCCGCGATCCTGCCGGCGTACTCACTGGTGCTCGGGCTGCTGGCGCTGCTCGGGTTCGCCGCGATCGCCGCCGGGACCAAGCCCATCGGCCTGAACGGCAAGCCCAACGCGCAGCTCGTCGTGCCGCAGTTCTTCGAGGACAGCTTCCCGAGCTGGTTCGCCGGGGTCGCCTTCGCGGCGGTCGCCATCGGCGCCCTGGTGCCGGCGGCGATCATGTCGATCGCGGCGGCAAACCTGTTCACCCGCAACATCTACCGGGCTTACTTCGAGCGTGAGGTCTCCCGGGCGAAGGAGGCGCAGGTCTCCAAGATCACGTCGCTGATCGTCAAGCTGGGCGCGCTGATCTTCGTGCTGAGTCTGGACCGGCAGAACGCGATCAACTTCCAGCTGCTCGGCGGCATCTGGATCCTCCAGACGTTCCCAGCGCTCGTGCTCGGCCTCTACACCCGCTGGTTCCACCGGTGGGCGCTGCTGATCGGCTGGGCTGTCGGCATGGTGTTCGGCACCGTCGCCGCCTACCAGCAGAGCAGCGCCGCGACCAAGCACTTCGGGTCGTCGCTGGACCAGGTGCCGTTCGTCGGCAAGCTCGGTTACATCGCGCTGACCGCGTTCGTGCTCAACCTGATCGTCGCGGTCGTGCTCACGTTCGTGCTCCGGGCGATGAAGTCCCCGGAGGGCGTCGACCAGACCGAGCCGTCGGACTACTTCGCCGACGAGGGAGACCCGCGGGTCCAGCCGATCGACGAACTGACCGCGGACAGCTCCAAGGCCACCAGCACGTAACCTCGGCCGGGTGCTGATCCGCCCCGCCCGACCCGACGAGTACGACGAGATAGGCGAGCTTGCGGTCCGGGTGTACCTCGCGGAGGGGTACACCCGGGCCGACTCGCGTTACAACGCGGTGCTGCGCGACGTCGCACCGCGGGCCGAGAAGGCCGAGCTCATGGTCGCAGTCGACGACGCCGACCGGATCCTCGGCACGGTGACCTACGCGGGCCTCGGCAGCCCGTACGCGGAGCACGTGTCCTCGCCGGACGAGGCCAGCTTCCGGATGCTCGTGGTCGACCCGGCCGCGCGCGGGCAGGGCGTCGGCGAGGCGCTGGTGCGCTGGTGCATCGACCGGGCTCAGGCCTCCGGGGTGAGCTCGCTGCGGCTGTCCACCCAGCCCGGGATGACCGCCGCCGGGCGGCTCTACCTGCGCCTCGGGTTCGCCCGGACCCCCGAACGGGACTGGTCGCCGGAGCCCGGCGTCGACCTCATCACCTACGGCCGGCAGATCGAACGGTCGCGGTAGTCACTCGACCCGGGCGATGAGGTCGCCCTCCTGGACGACGTCGCCCTCGTTGACGGCGATCTCGGCGACCACGCCGGACGACTCGGCCAGCACCGGGATCTCCATCTTCATCGACTCGAGGATCACCAGCGTGTCGCCGTCGTCGACGCGGTCGCCCGTGGCCGCGACGACCTTCCACACGTTCGCCACCATCTCGGCGCGGATCTCGTCGGCCACCTGGTCCTCCTGTCGTCGAGGCGAAGACTACCGGCGACTACCGGCGCATCCGGTCGATCAGCCCGGTGTCGTACGAGCCGGAGACGAACTCCGGCTGCTGCAGCAGCTCGGCGAACAACGGCAGGTTGCACTTCGGCCCCTCGACCACGAACCCGGCCACCGCCGCCCGGGCCCGCTCCAGCGCGGCCGGCCGGTCCTCGCCCCACACGCAGAGCTTGGCCAGCAGCGGGTCGTAGTAGGGCGTGACCACGTCGCCGGCCGCGTAGCCCGCGTCGACCCGGATGCCCTCCCCGCTCGGCTGCTCCCAGCGGGTGATCGTGCCCGGGCCGGGCAGGAACCGCTTCGGGTCTTCGGCGTAGATCCGCAGCTCGATCGCATGCCCGCGCGGCTCGGGCAGCCGGTCGGGGTCGAGCGCGGGCGGGTCGCCGGCAGCCACCCGCAGCTGCTCCTCGACCAGGTCGATGCCGGTGACCAGCTCGGTCACCGGATGCTCGACCTGCAGCCTGGTGTTCATCTCGAGGAAGAAGAACTCGCCCGACCCGTCCGCCGGGACCAGGCACTCGACGGTGCCGGCGCCGCGGTAGTCGACGGCCAGCGCGGCCCGCCGGGCGGCGGCGAACATCCGCTCCCGCAGTGCCGGCGTCACCCCGGGCGACGGGGTCTCCTCGGCCACCTTCTGGTGCCGCCGCTGGACCGAGCAGTCCCGCTCCCCCAGCGCGAGCACCCGCCCGTCGGCCAGCCCGAGCACCTGCACCTCGACGTGCCGGGCGTGCGGCAGGTAGCGCTCCAGGAAGACCGCCGGCGAGCCGAAGAACCGCTCGGCCCTGGTCCGCGCGGTCTCGTACGCGGCCCGCAGCGCGGGCTCGTCGTCGACGGCGGCCATCCCGATCCCGCCGCCGCCCGCGGCCGCCTTCACCATCACCGGATAGCCGATCCGGGCGGCCGCCGCCGCCGCGGCGTCGGCGTCGGGCAGCGGGTCGGTGCCCGGGGCGACCGGCACCCCGGCCGCCGCCATCGCGGCCCGCGCGGCGACCTTGTCGCCCATCGCCTCGATCGCCTCCGGGGCCGGGCCGACCCAGACCAGCCCGGCGTCGGTGACCCGGCGGGCGAACTCCGCGTTCTCGGCCAGGAACCCGTAGCCGGGGTGGATCGCCTGCACGCCGGTGACCTGGGCGGCCTCCAGCACCCGGCCGATGTCCAGGTAGGACTCGGCGGCCGGGGCCGGGCCGAGCAGCACCGACTCGTCGGCGACCCGGACGTGCAGGGCGCCGGCGTCGGCCTCGGAATGCACGGCGACCGCCTTGACCCCGAGCCGCTGGCAGGTGCCGATCACCCGGACGGCGATCTCTCCGCGGTTGGCGACCAGGACCGACTCGAACACGCCAGCACCCTCCCGACGACAGCGTCGGGATCGACCCTATCGGGGCCGGTACGGGCCCCGATCGGTAGGCCGGGTCAGTCGGCCCCGAACTCCACGACGGTCGTCGACTCGATCACGACCGCCTCGCGCAGCCGGACCCTGACCTTGTCCCGCAGCGTGTCCGGGGCCCGGTCGCCGCCGCAGCAGCGTGCCACCAGCGCCCGGACCTCCTGCTCGATGCCGTACTTGCGCAGGCAGGGGGAGCACTCGTCCAGGTGGGTGCGGATCCGCTCGCGGCGGTCGCTGGTCATCTCTCCGTCGAGGTAGAGGAAGACCTCGGCCAGCACTTCGCCACAGTCGGTCTCGTGAGGGTCGCCGCAGCTCACGACGCTTCCTCCTCCGTCGCACTCGCACGGACCAGGCCGCGTTCCCGAGCGTAGTCCCCGAGCAGCCGCTGCAGGCCCCTTCTGCCTCGGTGTAGTCGAGACATCACGGTGCCGATCGGCGTGCCCATGATCTCGGCGATCTCCTTGTACGAGAAGCCCTCGACGTCGGCCAGGTAGACGGCCAGCCGGAAGTCCTCCGGCAGCCGCTGCAGCGCGTCCTTCACGTCGGAGTCGGGGAGGTGGTCGAGCGCCTCCATCTCGGCCGAGCGCAGCCCGGTCGACTGGTGCGACTCGGCCGCCGCGAGCTGCCAGTCCTCGATGTTCTCGGCGGTCGACTGCTGCGGCTGCCGCTGGCGCTTGCGGTAGGAGTTGATGAACGTGTTGGTGAGGATCCGGTAGAGCCAGGCCTTGAGGTTGGTGCCCTCCTGGAACTGGTGGAAGGCGGCGAAGGCCTTGACAAAGGTCTCCTGCACCAGGTCTTCGGCGTCGGCCGGGTTGCGCGTCATCCGCATCGCCGCCGCGTAGAGCTGGTCGAGGAACGGCAGCGCGTCCCGCTCGAAGCGCGCACGCCGCTGCTCAGCGGTCTCGTGCTGCTCCGCGGTCTCCTCCGCCACCGGTCCTCCCGTCGTGTCCACGGGGCGTACCCCGGTCCCGGAGGATACGCGGGGCGTCGAGAACCAGCCCGCCGTGGTGCCCTCAGGCTGCCACTCGGGCCACGCCCGCGGGTCGTCGCGGCGCACCGGGCGCTCGGTCAGTCTCACAACACGTTCGAACGCCCACATGCAGGTACGCATTCCGTAGGGTGCGCCTCGTGGCAGGTCAGGGGACGCCGGCGACGGCGCTGCTGGCGCGGCAGAACGTCGCCTTCGAGCTGCACCCGTACGCGCACGACCCGCGCTCCGGGTCGTACGGGGCGGAGGCGGCCGAGGCGCTCGGCGTGCCGCCGGGCCGGCTGTTCAAGACGCTGGTGGTCAGCGTCGACGGCCGGCTCGCGGTCGGCGTGGTGCCGGTGGCCGGCTCGCTCGACCTCAAGGCGATCGCGGCCGCGCTCGGCGGGAGGAAGGCAACGATGGCCGAGCCCGCGGCGGCGGAGCGGGCCACCGGCTACGTGACGGGCGGGATCTCGCCGCTCGGGCACCGGTCCCGGCTGCCGGTCGTGGTCGACGCCTCGGCCCGGGACTGGGACACCGTCTACGTCAGCGCCGGCCGGCGTGGCCTGCAGGTCTCGCTGGCCCCGGACGACCTGGTGCGGGTGGCGAACGCAACGGTCGCCCCGATCGCCGCCGCGTGACAAGGTGATCGCGTGACGGCGACTGAGGCGTTCCGGGAGGCGCGCGACTTCCTGCTCTCCCACCGCGACGACCCGGAGGCGGCGTACGCGGGGTTCCGCTGGCCCGACACGGGCGGGTTCAACTGGGCGATCGACTGGTTCGACGGGGTGCTGGCGGCCGAGCGGCCGCACCAGCCGGCGCTGTGGCTGGTCACCGCCGACGGCGAGACACAGGTGAGCTTCGCCGAGATGTCGCTCCGCTCGTCGCAGGTGGCCGGCTGGCTGCGTGAGCAGCGGGTACGCAAGGGCGACCGGATCCTGCTGTTCCTGGGCAACACGGTGCCGCTGTGGGAGATCATGCTCGCCGCGGCGAAGATCGGCGCGGTGGTGATCCCGGCCAGCACGCTGCTGCGGCCGGCCGACCTGGCCGACCGGATCGAGCGCGGCAACGTCTCGGTGGTCGTCTCCGCCAGCGCCGACACCGGCCTGTTCGCCGGCATCCACGGCGGCTGGACCAAGATCGCGGTGGGCGACCCGGTCGAGGGCTGGCTGCGCTACTCGGACACGGAGACCTCGCTGGAGCACTTCGAGCCGGACGAGCCGGCGCACGGCGACGACCCGCTGCTGCTCTACTTCACCTCCGGCACCACCGCGCGGGCCAAGCTGGTCGAGCACACCCACACCAGCTACCCGGTCGGGCACCTGTCCACGATGTACTGGATCGGGCTGCAGCCGGGCGACGTGCACCTCAACGTCTCCTCGCCGGGTTGGGCCAAGCACGCCTGGAGCTGCTTCTTCGCGCCGTGGAACGCCGGCGCCACCGTGCTCGTGCACGACACCGGCCGGTTCAACGCCGAGTCGCTGCTGGACACGCTGGTCCGGTGCGGGGCCACCACGCTGTGCGCGCCGCCGACGGTCTGGCGGATGCTCGTGCAGCAGGACCTGAGCAAGTGGGACGTGCCGATGCGGGAGCTGGTCAGCGCCGGCGAGCCGCTCAACCCCGAGGTCATCGAGCACGTCCGGCGGGTCTGGGGGCTGACCGTCCGGGACGGGTACGGGCAGACCGAGACCACCGCGCAGATCGGCAACCCGCCGGGCGTGGAGATCACCCTCGGCGCGATGGGCCGGCCCCTGCCGGGATACGTGGTCGAGCTGGTCGACCCGGTGTCCGGGGCGGTCGGTGACGAGGGCGAGATCTGCCTGTCGCTCGACCCGCGCCCGGCGGCGCTGATGACCGGCTACCGGAACGAGCACGGCCACCTCATGCCGGTCTCGGCCGACTCCTGGTATCACACCGGCGACGTGGCGCACCGCAACCCGGACGGCACGATCACCTACGTGGGCCGCACCGACGACGTGTTCAAGGCGTCGGACTACCGGATCTCGCCGTTCGAGCTGGAGTCGGTGCTGGTCGAGCACGAGGCGGTGGCCGAGGCGGCGGTGGTGCCGGCGCCGGACCCGGTGCGGACGGCGGTGCCGAAGGCGTACGTGACGCTGGCGACCGGTCACTCCCCCGACGCGGCCACCGCCGAGTCGATCTTCCGGCACTGCCGGGAGCAGCTCGCGCCGTACAAGCGGATCCGCCGGATCGAGTTCGCCGAGCTGCCGAAGACGATCTCCGGCAAGATCCGCCGGGTCGAGCTGCGCGGCGCGGAGAACGAGGGGACCGACCGGCGGCCGACCGAGTTCCGCGAGGAGGACTTCCCGGCGCTGCGCAGCTGAGCTACCGCCCGGCGGCCAGCCGGGCCACCCAGTCGCGCTGCTCGTCGGTCTCCGGCACCGGTACGCCGCGGGCGTAGGCGACCCGGTGCCAGGCGGCCTGCGCGGTGCTGCCGCGCAGCACCAGCAGCGCGGCCGCGACCAGCGACGACCGGCCGACGCCGCCCCAGCAGTGCACGGCGACGTGCCGGCCGGCGGTCAGCTCGCCGGACAGCTCGCGCAGCGGCCCGGCGAACTCGACCCGGTCCGGGACGCCGAAGTCGGGCACCGGCAGGGATCGGAACGCCAGCCCGGCGCGGCGGGCGGCGTGCGGCTCGTCGTCGAGGTGAAGCGCGGTCGCCTGCTCCGGCGGCAGCAGGCTGACGAGCGTGTCGACGCCCTGCTCGCGCAGCGCCAGCAGGACGGCGTCCAGGTCGCCCTGCGGCGCGGCCATCGTGCTCAGCGTGCCGGGCAGCTCGCGGGCGACGGTGTAGATCATGCGAGGACCGCCTTCAGCCAGCCGATGACCGCGACCGCGGCGGCGCGGGCGGCGGGACCGCGGATCGTGTGGGTGGCGCCGGGAAGCACGGTGACCGTACGGCCCGGCGCTTCGGGCGGGATGCCGAAGGGGTCGCGTTCGCCCTGCACGACGAGCACCGGCGCGCTCGGTGCGGCCAGCTCGGCCAGCCGGTCCTTGTCCGGGGTACGCGGCGGCGCCGTCGGGAACGCCAGCGCGACCACCGCGATGGCGCCGACCCGGTCAGCGGTGCGGCAGGCGACCCTCGCCCCGCTGGACCGGCCGCCGACCACCAGCGGCAGGCCGTCCACGCGCACCTGCTCGGCCACCGCGAGCCAGGCCTGGTCGAGCACCGGCGCCCGCGGCGGCGAGCGGCGGCCGGCGACCCGGTACGGCTGGGTGACCCGGGCGACCGCGTAGCCGGCGCCGAGCGCCGCGGCGGCGACCTCGGCCAGGTCGGCCGAGTCGACCCCGCCGCCGGCGCCGTGCCCGAGCAGCAGCAGCGCGGTCGGCGTGCCGTCCGGCACCTCGAGCCGGACGTCGGCCTCCCCGACCGGCGTGGCGACGGCGGTCACGCCGGCACCTCCACCGGGGCCGGTTTCGGCGCCGACCGGGTGGCGGCGAGCGCGGCCAGCACGAGGACCGCGGCGAAGGCCGCGTACGCCGTGGTGAGCCCGGCGCCGGACGCGAGCACGCCGCCGGCCGCCGAGCCGAGCAGCGCGCCGAACCCCTCGGCGGTGATCACCGCGGTGGCCAGCGCCGCCGCCGGCCCGCCGGCCGGGGTACAGCGCAGGTAGAGCCCCGGGTACATCAGCCCGATGCCGGCGCCGGCCATGGTCCAGGCCACCAGCCCGAGCCCGTACGACGAGGACGACCCGACCACCGCGACCCCGGCGGCGGCCAGCCCGAGCCCGACCGCCGGCGGCACCCTCCGCCGCACGGCGAGGCTGGTCACCGCCCACGCCAGCGGCGCGGCGCTGAGCACGATCGCCGCTCGGCCCACGCTCGTACCGTAGCCGTCGGTGAACAGCACCGTGACCAGTCCGTCGGCGCCGAACCAGCCGGTCCCGAACAGCATCATCGCCGCGAGCGCGGCCGGCGCCCCGGACCGCAGCCGGGCGGTGCCGGCCGGCATCAGCGTGGCCACGCCGACGAGTGCGACCGCCGCTCCGGCCGCCACCGGCAGCGGCGAGCGGGTGGCCAGCAGCACCGCGACCCCGGCCGGGATCAGCAGCGTGCGCCCGACCGGTCGCTGCGCCGGCTCGGCGGGCGCGGTCCGCGCCGCCCCGGCCACCAGGAACCGGCCGGCCAGCACGATCGGCACCGGGGCGAGCAGCGCCCAGCGCCAACCGACCGCGTGCTCCAGCGCCAGCGTCCCGGGCGGCCCCACGAACGCCGGCAGGATCCACATCGCCGACGACGCGGCCACCACCCGGGCCCGCACCCGCTCGTCCAGCTCCCGGATGAGCGCGCTGACGCCGAAGACGGCGAGCAGCCCGCTGGCGAGCCCGCCGACGAACCGGCCGCCCGCGTAGACCACGGCCGAGACGGCGGTGGCGGAGACCACCGCGCCGGCCAGGTACGCCACGATGCCGATCGCGAGCGTGCGCCGCGGCCCGATCCGCTGCAGCACGGTCGGCGCCAGCGGGAGGGCGACGAACAGCCCCAGCGTCGGACCGGCCAGCAGCAGCCCGAGGTGCGCGCGGGCGTCGAGCGCCGTGGCCACGGTCGGCAGCAGCGTCGCCGAGACGAACGAGGTGACCGCGGCGGCGAACTCCAGCGCCACCACGCCGGCTGCCAGCCGCAGGGCGGCGGGACTCACGTGTAGAGGGTCCGGTCGTTCTCGTTGACCTGGACGTACACGCCGTCGGGGTCGCGGACCCGCAGCGACCGGCCATAGCTCTCGTCGACGATCGGATCGGCCGGGAAGCCGGCCTCGGCCAGCCGGGCCGCGACCGCCTCCAGCGGCTCGTCCGCCTCGAAGGCCAGCTCGCACTCGCCGCCGTGCTCGCTCGTGCGGTGCAGGGCCAGGATGCCGGCCGCGGCCGGCAGCTCGACCCAGCTGCCGGGCCGGGTGGCGGCGCCGAGCTCCAGCCCGAGCGCCCGGTAGAACCGGGTCGAGGCCTCGATGTCCACGCAATAGCGGATCGGCAGCACCCTCATGACCGCTCCTCCTCCAGCTGCCGCAGGTATGCCTCCAGGGCGCGCTCGACGAAGTCCGACAGCGACCGGTCGGCGTCCACCGCGGCGTGCTTGACGCGCCGCACCAGGTCGGCCGGGAGGTACACGTTGAACTGCTGCTTCGCCGGCATGGCTACCATGCTAGCAAGTTAGCATCTAGAAGAGCGTGGGCGCCGACTCCTCGACCCGCTCGATCAGCCCGGGCCCGTCGTTGGCGACCGTGCCGACCGCCGGGCCGACCGGACGCAGCTCCATCCCGTCGACCAGCGCCGGGTCGGGCACCAGCAGCTCGATCACGTCCTCCCGGGCCGGGTCGAGCCAGGCCGACCAGGCCGACCGGGGCAGCATCAGCGGCATCCGGTCGTGCACCGCGACCAGCTGGCCGAGGGCCGCGGTGGTCACGATCGAGCTGGTGAGCAGCCGGTCCGGACCCCAGATCTCGTACAGGCCGGCGAACGCGAGCACCTCGCCCGAGCGCGGGGTCAGGTACGTCGGCTGCCGGCCGGGCCCGTCCGGCCGCGGTGCCCACTCGTACCAGCCGTCGGCCGGGACCAGGCAGCGCCGCCGGCGCACCGCCGACCGGAACGCCGGCAGCTCGGTCACCGTCTCCGCCCTGGCGTTGATCAGCTTCGCCGCCCGGCCGGTGTCGCTCGCCCAGGACGGCACCAGGCCCCACTTCGCCGCCCGCAGCTGGCGGACCTGCTGGCCGCCGCGATCGCCCGGGCGGTGCCGCAGCACGACCACCGGGACCAGGTCGGTCGGCGCGATGTTGTAGTCCGGTCGCAGCGCCTGGCCGGTCACGTCCTCGGCCTCGAACTCGGCGGCCAGGCCGGCGAGGTCCCGCTTGGCGACGTACCGACCACACATGGATAACACCGTACGCAGCGGGTGCGGCAGGATGTGCGCCATGACGGCACCCTGGCCCGCCCCGCGCGCCACCGCCCCGGTGGACGCCGAGGTCAGCGTGCCCGGGTCGAAGTCGGTGACCAACCGGGCGCTGGTCCTCGCCGCGCTGGCCGGCGAGCCGTCCCGGCTGCGCGACCCGCTGCGGGCGCGCGACACGATGCTGATGGCCGCCGCGCTGCGCACGCTCGGGGTCGACGTCGCCGACGACGGCCCCGACTGGGTCGTCACTCCGGGCCCGCTGCGCGGCGGCAGCGTCGACGTCGGGCTGGCCGGCACCGTGCAGCGGTTCGTCCCGCCGGTGGCCACGCTGGCCACCGGGCCGGTGCGGTTCGACGGCGACCCGCGGGCCCGGCACCGCCCGCTGGCGCCGCTGGTCGAGGGCCTGCGCCAGCTGGGCGCCGAGGTCGACGACGTCACGCTGCCGCTGACCGTGCACGGCCGCGGCGGGCTCAAGGGCGGCACCGCGGACATCGACGCGACCGCGTCCAGCCAGTTCGTGTCCGGGCTGCTGCTGGCCGCGCCCCGGTACGACGAGGGCCTGGTGCTGCGGCACACCGGCCTGCGCCCGGCGCCGAGCGCGCTGCAGATCCGGATGACCGTGCGGATGCTCACCGACGCCGGCGCCGAGGTGACCGCCGACCCGGACGGTCGCGAGTGGACGGTCGCGCCCGGTCCGCTGCGCGGCGGCGAGACCGTGGTGCCGCCGGACCTGTCCAGCGCGACGCCGTTCGTGGTCGCGGCGATCGCCACCGGCGGGCGGGTGCGGGTGCCGGCCTGGCCGCTGCGCTCGTCCCAGCCGGCCGAGCGGCTGCCGGACCTGCTGCGGGCGATGGGCGGGCACGTCGTCATCGACGGCGGCGGGCTGACCGCGACCGCCGGCGACCGGCTGGTCGGCCTCGACGCCGACCTGTCCGACTGCACCGAGCTGGTGCCGGCGCTGGTGGCGCTGGCCGCGCTGGCCAGCACCGAGTCGACGTTCTCCGGGATCGCGCACATGCGCGGGCAGGAGACCGACCGGCTGCGGGCGCTCTCGGCCGAGCTGACCCGGCTCGGCGGCGAGTGCCACGAGACCCCGGACGGGCTGCGGGTGGTGCCGCGGCGGCTGCACGGCGGGCTCGTGCAGACCTACGCCGACCACCGGATGGTGATGTTCGCCGCGGTGCTCGGCCTGGCCGTGGACGGCGTGCTGGTGGAGAACGTCGACACCGCGGCGAAGACCGTGCCCGACTTCGTGTCGCGGTGGACAGCCATGCTCGGTGCCGACCTGGCTGGAGCGGCACGCTGAGCCGGTCCGGCCGCACGCCGAGCTGGGAGCGCGCCTACCGCCGGCCGGGCCCCCGCTCCGGCCGCCCGCTGGACGAGGACGACGTCCGGGTCCGCCCCGGCCGCGGCTCGCGGCCGCGGACCAGGACCCGCCCCAAGCACGAGGACGCCGAGCCCGGCATGGTGATCGCCGTCGACCGCGGCCGCTACACGGTGCTGGTCGGCGGGACCAGGCTGACCGCCGTGCAGGCGCGCGAGCTCGGTCGCGGCTCGGTCGTGGTCGGCGACCGGGTCGCGGTGGTCGGCGACCTGTCCGGCGGCCCGGACACGCTGGCCCGCATCGTCCGGGTCGAGCCGCGGCGGACCGTGCTGCGGCGCAGCGCCGACGACACCGACCCGTACGAGCGGGTGGTGGTGGCCAACGCCGACCAGCTGGTCGTGGTCACCTCGCTGGCCGACCCGCCGCCGCGGGTCGGGCTGATCGACCGGTTCCTGGTCGCCGCGTACGTGGGCGGGCTCGACCCGCTGCTCTGCCTGACCAAGGCCGACCTCGCGCCGCCGGACGAGCTGCTGGCCGCGTACGCCGATCTTGGCACGCCGGCGGTCGCGACCCGGCGCGGCGACGACGGCGGGATCGACGTCGGCCCGCTGCGGGACCGGCTGCGGGACCGGACCAGCGTGCTCGTCGGGCACTCCGGAGTCGGCAAGTCGACCCTGGTCAATGCGCTGATCCCGGCGGCGGGCCGGGCCACCGGCGAGGTCAGCGCGGTCGGCCGCGGCCGGCACATCTCGTCCTCCGCGGTCGCGTTGCCGCTGCCGGAAGGCGGCTGGGTGATCGACACCCCGGGGATCCGCTCGTTCGGGCTGGCCCACATCACCGCCGCGGACCTGCTCGCCGCGTTCCCGGACCTGGCCGAGGGGGCCGAGGAGTGCCCGGTCAACTGCGCGCACCGGTCGGCCGCGGACGGCTGCCACCTGGACGAGTACGTCGCCGAGGGGCACTCGACACCCGGCCGGCTGGCGTCGTTCCGCCGGCTGCTGGAGGCCAAGGGTTAGGGCGTGTCTAGCCGTTGAGCCGGCCGGTGCGCAGCACCCGCTCGGCCATCTCGACCATCGGCGGCGGGTGCGCCACCGGCCACCAGCGGGCGTCGTCGGTGGAGCCGTCGATCTCGACCACGCCGAGCGTGCCGCCCAGTACCATCACCGCGTACAGGAACCGCACCGCGTGCGCCTCCCACCGGCGGCCGGCCCGCAGGTCGCGGTAGAGCTCCGCGTCCCCGTCGAGCAGGTCACCGACGGCGACGTCCAGGCCGGTCTCCTCGCGCAGCTCGCGGACCACCGCGTCGCCCGGCCGCTCGCCGAACTCGAGCCCGCCGCCGGGCAGCGTCCACCGGCCCGCCTCCGCACCGCGCCGCAGCCGGGTCAGCAGCACCCGGTCGCCGTCGCGGGCCAGCCCGTACGCGGCGACCCGCTGGACCCGCTCCGGCGGCGGGTCGAGGGCGACCGGCCCGCCGATCCGCCAGTACATCCCGTCGGCCCGGGCCAGCAGCAGCTCGTCGACGAGGTAGCGGCGCAGCGTGGCGTGATCGTGCCGGCCCCGAGGGCCAGCGCCGAGACCACCCGCAACCGCTCGGGCTCGGCGAGCAGCCCCACCACTCCGCTGGACGTCCGGCTCACGACGCCGATGGTTCACCTCCGGGCTCGCTCCACTCCGCGAGCGGTGGTCCGCCGACCACACGCCGCCCGATGCCGAGCCAGGCTCGGGCCGCCGACGGTAACGTGCCGGACGTGACCGAGTCGCGGCAGCCGCCGGCCCCCGCCGATGACGACCTCTCGCTGGCGCTGGCGCTCGCCGATGCCGCCGATGCGGTCAGCCTGCCCCGGTTCGGGGCGCTGGACCTGCAGGTGGAGACCAAGCCCGACCACACCCCGGTCAGCGACGCGGACACCGCCACCGAGCGGGCGATCCGGGCGCTGCTGGAGCGGCGGCGGCCGCACGACGCGATCGTCGGCGAGGAGTACGGCGAGAGCGGCACGGGGTCGCGCCGGTGGATCATCGATCCCATCGACGGCACCAAGAACTACGTCCGCGGAGTGCCGGTCTGGGGCACGCTGATCGCGCTGATGGAGCGTGACGAGGTCTACGTCGGCGTCGTCAGCGCGCCGGCGCTCGGCCGGCGCTGGTGGGCGTCCCGGGGCCAGGGCGCCTGGCTGTCGGTGTTCGGCGACGAGCCGCGGCACCTGCACGTGTCCGGGGTGGCGACGCTGGCCGATGCCAGCGTCGCCTACTCGTCGCTGCACGGGTGGAGCCAGGCGCCCGGCGGCGTGGACGGGCTGCTGGCGCTGGAGCGGCGGGTCTGGCGGACCCGCGGCTACGGCGACTTCTGGCAGCACGCGATGGTCGCCGAGGGGGTCGTGGACGCGGCGGCCGAGCCGGAGGTGTCGCTGTGGGACCTGGCCCCGCTGGTGGTGCTGGTCGAGGAGGCCGGCGGCCGGTTCACCGACCTGCGCGGCCGCCGCGGCCCGGCCGGCGGGTCAGCCCTGTCCAGCAACGGCCTCCTGCACGACGAGATCCTGACCACGCTGTCCGGGCGCTGACCCGTCAGGCGAGCTCGAGGTCGGTGTGCCGGGCGAGCAGGACGAAGTCGCGGTCGTGCGCGAGCACCGGGGCGCCGACTCTGATCGCCACCGCGGCGACGAGGCAGTCGGTCAGCGAGTAGACGCTCTCCCCGCTGCGCTCGCAGGTGCGGTGCAGCCGGGCCGCGGTCTCCCAGTCGACCGGGTCGACCGGCACGTGGTCCATCGCCGCCAGCATGCGACGCAGCTGCAGGTCGTCGGTCTCGGTCCGGGACCCGGCCAGCAGCTCCATGTGCACGACGTCGGTCGTCCCGAGCACCGCGTCGGCGGCGAGCAGCTCGCGCAGCCGGAAGTGCGCCCCCGATCCGGTGCCCCGCAGGTACTCCGTCCAGGCCGAGGTGTCGACGAGGATCATCCCAACTCGTCCGACTCGGCTCGGCGGGACCGCTCCAGGTCGCCGCTCCACCCGACCCCCTGCAGAGCGAGGATCTCGTCCCGGGTCATCGGCTCGCCGAGCAGCCGGCGCAACGCGAGGTCGACCGCGGCGCGCTTGGACGGCAGGTTGAACCGGCGCATGACCCGGGCGATCAGATCGTCGTCGATGTCGATGTTCGTCCGACTCACCCGATGACCGTACACCACACGGTGTACGAGAGTGCGACAGCGTGCCCTATGGTTTCAGCACGACCTTCGTGCAGTCGTCCTGCTTGTTCTTGTAGATCTCGTACCCCTTGGCGGCGTCCTCCAGCGACATCCGGTGGCTGATCACGAAGCTCGGGTCGATCTCGCCGGCCTCGATCCTGGTCAGCAGCGGGCGCAGGTAGCGCTGCACGTGGCACTGCCCGGTCCGGATCGTCAGCGACTTGTTCATCATCTGGCCGAGCGGGAACTTGTCCATGAACCCGCCGTACGCGCCCATGATCGAGAGCGTGCCGCCGGTCCGGCAGGCGAGGATCGCCTCCCGGACCGCCGCACCGCGCTCGGTCTGCTGCCGGGTCGCCTGCTTGACCCGGTCGTACGCGTGCACCAGCGGGTTGCCGTGGTGCGCCTCCAGCCCGACCGCCTCGATGCACGCGTCCGGTCCGCGCCCCGCGGTCATCTCGTTGAGCGCGTCGAGCACGTCCACCTCGGCGTAGTTGACCGTGTCCGCACCGGTCCGCTCGGCGGCCCGCCGCAGCCGGTAGTCGAACCGGTCGACGACGATCACCCTGGCCGCGCCGAGCAGGTTCGCGCTGGCCGCGGCCAGCATGCCGACCGGGCCGGCGCCCCAGACCGCGACCGTGTCGCCCGGCTGCACCGCCATCTCCGCCCCCATGTAGCCGGTCGGGAAGATGTCGGACAGGAACAGCACCTGCTCGTCGGTCAGGTCGGACTCGATCTTGATCGGGCCGACGTCGGCGAACGGCACCCTGGCGTACTCGGCCTGGCCGCCGGCGTACCCGCCGAGCATGTGCGAGTAGCCGTAGATCCCGGCCGGCGAGTGGCCCATCAGCTTCTCGGCGATGGCCGCGTTGGGGTTGGAGTTCTCGCAGATGGAGAACATCCCGCGCTCGCAGTGGTAGCAGGCGCCGCAGGAGATCGGGAACGGCACGACCACCCGGTCGCCGACCGCGAGGTTCGACACGGCCGGGCCGACCTCGACCACCTCGCCCATGAACTCGTGCCCGAGCACGTCGCCCTTGCGCATCGTCGGGATGTAGCCGTCGTACAGGTGCAGGTCGGAGCCGCAGATCGCGGTCGAGGTGATCTCGACGATCGCGTCCCGGGAGTTGACCAGCCGCGGGTCGGGGACGGTCTGCACCTCGACCGTGTTGCGGCCCATCCAGCACGTCGCGCGCATGCGTCAGCTCTCCACGTTCGTCTCGGGACGGCCCGGGCGCTGCGTCGGCAGGCGGCCGGAGCGGACCCCCTCCGGGCTGCCGGCGGAACGGACCACCTCGCCGGTCTCCAGCACCTGCTTGAACCGGCGCAGGTCGTCGGTGACCTGCTGCCACGGTTGTTCGCCGAGCAGCCGGGCCACCGCGTTGCCGGCCGCGCCCAGCGGCGGCTCGTAGGTCAGCCGCACCCTGACTTCGGTGCCGCGCCCGCCCGGAGCCGGCTCGAAGGTCACCTCGCCGGAGTTGGGGACCTCGGCGTGCGACACCGAACGCCAGGACAGGCGGTGGTTCGGCACGTCCGCGACGATCTCGGCGTCCCAGTCGACCGTGCCGCCGCCCGGCCGCCGGGCCACCCAGTGCTTGCCGTCGGCGGACACCGACTCCAGATGGACCATGAACTCGGGCAGCCGGGAGAAGTCCCGCCACAGCCCGTACGCGTCGTCCGCCGAGCGGTTGACCGTGACCCCGGCCGACACGGTGAACGCCCCGTCCTCGCTGGTCCGGGTCGGGTCGAGGCGCTTGCCGGCCCGGACGGCCGCAAGCACGTCGACCGCGGCGATCCCGGCCACCGCGGCCACCGCGGCCACCGTGCGCGGGTTCGCGCCGGGCCGGCGGCGCCGGCCCGCCGCGGTGCGGCCGGTGGGCCAGGCACGCCAGCCCGACCGCGAGGCGGCGCGGCCGGTGGCCCGGCGGCGCCGGCCCGAGCGCGAGCCGGCCGGTCCGGAGCGCAGGGCGTTGGCGAGCAGGGCGAGGTCCATCCCGTCGCCGGCCACCCGGGCCCAGAGCCCCGGCACCGGCCGGCGCTGGGCCAGGATGGCGGCGCCGGCCGCCAGCTCGCGGACGCCGACGCCGCGGGCCACCGCGCTCGTACCGGGCGTGTCGTCGAGGCCGAGGGCCCGGACCACGCGGCCCGGCACGGCAAGCAGCGGGGCGCCGAGCGCGAAGCTCGCGACGCCGAGGGCCCGGCCGAGCCCGCCGCCGGTGCGGGTGTCGTTCATCGCCGCTCCTCCTCCGATCTGCGGATGAGGGCGGCCGTACCCGGGCTGCGAACCGGCATTCCTGCCGGATGCAGCCACCGGCTCAGATGGCAGCGGCCGGTGCGCTGCCGGCGGACGCCGAGAACCGGAGGATCGCGAACCCGCCGGCGGGCCGCCGGCGGCGATCGTCGCCCACTGCCCTGCTCAGCCGCCGCGAAGCTGGTGCAGGCCGCGGATCGCGAGCTGGTAGCCGATCACGCCGAAGCCGACGACCACGCCGGCCGCGACCGCTGAGACGTACGAGTGGTGCCGGAACGGCTCGCGCTCGTACACGTTGGAGATGTGCACCTCGACCACCGGCAGCCGAGCGCCCTCGATCGCGTCCGGCAGCGCGATCGAGGTGTGGCTGTATGCGGCCGGGTTGAGCACCGCGCCGATGCCGGCGCCGGCGGCCACGGCGGCACCGGCTTCCTGCAGCCAGTCGACCAGCTCACCCTCGCGGTTGGACTGTCGGAAGTCGACGGTCAGGCCGAGCTCGCCCGCGGTCTCCCGGCACAGCCGCTCGACGTCGGCGAGGGTGGCGGTGCCGTACACCTCCGGCTCCCGTCCCCCGAGCAGGTTGAGGTTCGGGCCGTTGAGGACGAAGACAGTCGTCACGCGCCGGGAGCGTACCGGCGACCGGGGGGTGGGCGCGCTGCGGCAGACTGTCCGGCATGGAGCAGGTCGGCGTCGTGGGGTCCGGGATCATGGGTGCGGGCATCGCCGAGGTGGCCGCCCGCAGCGGCTGCGACGTCGTCGTCCGCGAGGTCACCGCCGAGCTGGCCGACGCCGGCCGGGCCAGGATCGCGGCCTCGCTGGAGCGCGCGGTGACCCGGGGCAAGCTGGCCGCCGACGACCGGGACGCGACGCTGGCCCGGATCCGCACCACCACCTCGCTCGACGACCTGGCCGACCGCGATCTGGTGATCGAGGCCGTCGTCGAGGACGAGCCGACCAAGACCGCGCTCTACCGCGAGCTGTCCGCGATCGTCCGGCCCGACTGCGTGCTGGCCAGCAACACCTCGTCCATCCCGATCTCCCGGCTGGCCGCGGCCGCGCAGGGTCCGGGACGGGTGCTGGGCATGCACTTCTTCAACCCGGTGCCGGTGCTGCCGCTGGTCGAGCTCGTCCCGTCCCTCCGCACCGGGCAGTCCACTGTGGACAGAGCGCGGGCGTTCGCCGAGGACCGGCTGGGCAAGAAGACCGTGCTGTGCAAGGACCGGGCCGGTTTCGTGGTCAACGCGCTGCTGGTGCCCTACCTGCTGGCCGCGATCCGGATGGTCGAGGCCGGGGTGGCCACCGCCGAGGACGTCGACACCGCGATGGTCGCCGGCGCCAACCACCCGATGGGACCGCTCGCGCTCACCGACCTCATCGGCCTCGACACCACCGCGGCCGTCGCCGTCTCGATGTACGAGGAGTTCAAGGAGCCGCTGTACGCGGCGCCGCCGCTGCTCCTGCGGATGGTCGAGGCCGGCCTGCTCGGCCGGAAGAGCGGCCAGGGCTTCTTCTCCTACGGCGGCTGACGTGCGCGCCGCCGTCCTCGGCCGACCGATCGGCCACTCGCTGTCCCCCGTGCTGCACACCGCGGCGTACGCGGCGCTCGGCCTGACCGACTGGTCGTACACGGCGATCGACTGCGGCGAGGCGGAGCTGCCGGGGCTGGTGGCCGGGCTCGGGCCGGACTGGGCCGGCTTGTCGCTGACCATGCCGCTCAAGCGGGCCGCGCTCGCGGTCGCCGGCTCCGCCGACCCGCTGGCGGCGGCCGTCGGGGTCGCGAACACGCTTGTGCTCGCCGGCGGGGAGCGGCGGGCCTACCTGACCGACGCGGCCGGGATCGCCACGGCGCTGCGCGAGGCCGGCCTCACCGCGCCGGAGTCCGCGGTGGTGCTCGGTGCCGGCGGCACCGCCCAGGCCGCGCTGGCCGCGCTGTGCATGCTCGGGCTGGACGAGGCGGTGGTGCTGGTGCGCGACCCGCGCCGGGCCGGCGCGCTGCGGGCCACCGCCGACCGGCTCGGGGTCGCCCTCGACCTGCGGTCGGGGCTGCCCGGTCCGCTGCCGGCCGCCGACCTGGTGATCTCCACGCTGCCGGCCCGGGCGGCCGACGGGCTGGCACCCCCGGCCGGAGCGGTGCTGCTCGACGTGGTCTACGCGCCGTGGCCGACCCGGTTCGCGGCCGCCGCCGCGGCGGCCGGCGGCACCGTGGTGAGCGGGCTGGCGCTGCTGCTGCACCAGGCCGCCGCGCAGGTGGAGCTGATGACCGGGCGACCGGCGCCGGTGCCGGCCATGCGGGCGGCGCTGGACGCCGCGGTTCGAGCGCGATCGGAGAAGCCACCGACCCCGGCCGGCGCCTAGGTTCGCACTGGCGAAGGGAGCGACGACGATGATCGACAAGATCGGGCTGGTCTGCATCTGGGTGCTCGACCAGGACGAGGCGCTGGACTTCTACGTCGGCAAGCTCGGGTTCTCGGTGTACACCGACGTCGAGGCCGAGGGTGTGCGGTTCGTGCTGGTGACCGCGCCGGAACAGCCGGACGTGCCGCTGATGCTGGCGGTGCCCGGACCGCCGGTGATGGACCCGACCACCGCCCAGCAGGTCCGGACGCTGATGGCGAAGGGTTTCCTCGGCCCGGGCAGCCTGGTGACCAAGGACTGCCGCAAGACCACCGAGGAGCTGCGGTCCCGCGGGGTGGAGATCCTGGACGAGCCGGAGGAGCGGTTCTACGGGATCGACGCCGGCTTCCGCGACCCCTTCGGCAACCACTGGCGCCTCACCGAACTGACGGCGCCACCCGACTGACCGGGCGGCGCGCCCGGCCCCGACCGGCCGACGGGCGAGCGGCTCAGCGGGTCGGCGGCGGATCGGCCGGCCGGGTCTGGTCGGCGGCCGGCTCAGCGGGTCGGCGGCGGATCGGCCGGCCGGGTCTGGTCGGCGGCCGGCCCCGGCTGCGGAGCCGCGGGCGGGGTGGCCGGGGTCGGTGCGGCGGCGGCCGGCTCGGGCTCCTCGTGCAGCCCGCTGAGCTCCGCCTTCACGATCCGCATCGACCGGCCGAGCGACCGCGCCATGTCCGGCATCTTCTTCGTGCCGAACAGCAGCATCGCGATCGCGGCCACGATGAGCAGCTCCGGCCAACCCAGGTCCGTCACCCCTCCAGTCTGCCTCGCGCTCGGCCCGCGCACACCCATGACCGACCGGGTTTTGCCTGGTCAGGGGCAAGCCATGGGGAAGCTCAGCCGTGGGCGAACCCCGGTTCCGCTCCGGGCGCGGTCCGTCCAGAGTGGCGGGATGCGGGTCGCGGTGCTCTCCGACATCCACGGTCACCTGCCGGCGCTGGACGCGGCGCTGGCCGACGTGGCGACCGCCGGCGTCGACCGGATCGTCGTCACCGGCGACATCGCCGCCGGGCCGATGCCCGTGCCGGTGCTGGAGCGGCTGCTCGGGCTCGGCGAGGAGGTGGTCTGGGTGCGCGGCAACGGCGACCGCGAGCTGTACGAGCCGACGCCCGACCCGCCGGACCCGGTGGTCCCGTGGGCCGCGGCCCAGCTGACCGACGCGCTGCGGGCGCACCTCGCCGGCCTGCCGCTGACCGTGACCCTGGACGTGGACGGGCTCGGCCCGACGCTGTTCTGCCACGCGACCCCGCGCAACGACACCGAGGTCGCGCTCGTCGACTCCGCGCTCGCCCGGTGGGCGGAGGTGCTCGCCGACCGGCCCGAGCAGACCGTGGTGCTCGGCCATACGCACATGCCGTTCGCCCGGCTGGCCAACCGCGTGCTGGTGGTCAACCCCGGCAGCGTCGGCATGCCGTACGGCCGAAGCGGAGCCCACTGGGCCGTCCTCGGTCCCGGGGTCGAGCTCCGCCGCAGCAGCTACGACGTGGCGGCGGCCAGCGCGGTGCTGCGGACCGGCGGCTACCCCGGCGTCGAGGAGTGGCTCGACGCGTACGTCCGGCAGACCTTCGGCGACGACGAGGCGCTGGCCGTGTTCGGCCCGCGCGACGGCCGCCAGACCTAGCTGATCGGCCCGGGCAGCCAGCTGGCCGAGACGGACCGCTTCTCGAGCGGCTGCCGGCTGTGCGGCTGTCGCGTCAGCGACGGGATCCCGCGCGTCGGGGGACGGCGCGACTCGAACCGGCCGGCCCGGAGAAGACGACGGCGACGCCGAGCATGAAGCCGAAGTTGTACCAGTTGCCGTTGTTGTTGACCTCATAGATGTTCACGTTGTTGTTGAACAGCGAGATCAGGAACGTGATCGGGCTGATCAATCCCTGCCACAGCCCCAACCAGAACCCGGCCGCGTCGGGCTGATCGGCCTGCGCGACGGTGTTGACCCCGGCAGCGCAAGCGGCCAGAACAAGGACGGCCGCGACCATCACTGCCGCACGGGCGGCCTTTCGGCTGGACATGACCCACCTCCACCTCTGTGGTTGGCCAGTTCTGCGGCCACGATCGTGGCCGGCGACTCGCCGGGCAACCCTGTCGGCGAGGTCGGACCTTCGCGCGTCTCACCGGATGGCCATCCTGGCCGGCAGGACGGCTCAGAGATCGAGGGGACACGAATCCATGGCTGCAGCGGAAATGCCCGTGTTCGCTCATCTAGGTGGAACCACGCACTGACATGACTCCGGTGGTCGGCGATCCCCGGCCGGTGAGGCCGGACGTGTTCGTTCCCGGCGCGGAGGAGTTAGCTGTTGGCGAGATCCGCGTCACCGTGCTCGGTAGTGGAGACCCATGGATCCGGCGGAGTCAGGCATCGGGGTCACTGTTGATCGAGGTGGGCAACCGCAGCGGGACCTTCTTCTTCGATCTCGGTTCGGGGTCGTTGGCGAACTTCACGGCGCTCTCGCTCCCGGTGGAGGCGACGACGAAGGTCTTCCTTTCCCACCTGCACGCCGACAACATCGGCGACATCTGGTCTGGTGGGGAGTCTCGCGAAGGCGGGGCGGATCGACCCGGTCGAGATCTGGGGTGGCGCCAGCGAGGACCCCGACCTCGGTCTGGCTGCGTTCGTCGAGCACATGGGCAAGGCAATGGCGTGGGACACCGCCTCGGTCCGTGGTGTCCGCCCGACCACCGGCTTCGCGATGATCGGGCATGAGATCCCCTTCGACCGGCCGGAGACGATCTACGAGCGCGGCGGTGTGACCGTCTCCTGCTTCCCGGCCATCCACGGGCTCAGCGGGGCGGTCGGCTACACCGTCGCCTACGCCGGGCTCAAGGTCGTCTTCTCCGGAGACACGCCCATGCCGGCACGTGGTGGAAGCCGCTGCGGGAGCGGACCTGTTGATCGACGAGTGCTTCCAGTCGCCGGCGGTGTTCGCACGCGCCACCGGCCTTCCCGTGGATACGGCGTTGCAGATCACTCGACTCGCCCACACGATCCCGGACCAGATGGGCAAGATCCTCGACCTGACCAGGCCCCGTATGGGTGCGCTGTGGCACCTCGACCTGACACCGGGAGTGGACGCGGTCTTCGACGAGATGGGAGCCCACTACGGCGGGCCGGTAACCGTGACACAGGACCTCACGGTGTTCAACATCACCGAACACGCGGTGGTCGCCCGCCAGGCGAAGGTGAACGACGCAGCGGCACCCGTCCACGGACCCGCACAGACCAGCCCCGCGCTCGACCCACCACCCACGCCGCCGACATCGTCCGCCGAGCAGCTCGCCCGCCGACATCGCCGCCGACATCGCCGCCTCATCGGCACCCGGGCCCGGTGATCTCGACGGGGCAGGGCCGCAAGACCGACGCCACCGACGTCAGGGGCACGCGCGTCACTCGCTCCCCCGCGTCATCTCAGCCCGCCAACGGCGGGTGTGCGGCAGCTCGGAGGGCTCCGGCCGGGCGGAGGTCCGGCCCGGGGACGCGGCAGGCCACGGACGGGCAGATCGGAGACACCGCCACCTGGTTCCGGGGCGCCCTGACCTACCGCGGCGGGATCGTCCTGGCCTGGAATCCGCTGATTTGGAGACTGGCCCCGATGACGCACGCGCGTCGCGGCCGGCCGATCTCTTCAGCGCGAGGAGGGCGAAAACGAGGGACGCCAGCCGCGGGGGCCGAACAGCCGACGAAGAGCACGGTGTTGCGGTCGGTGCCGCTCCGATGAGGGCAAGGGCGACCGGGACCATCCGCACAACAGTGAGGCTGAGGACGGCGTACAGCAGGAGGGCCCAATCCGGCCGGTCGAAGGCGATCGGCACGGCGATGGCGCCGAAGGCCAGCCACACGAGAAGCGAGACCGCCCCGCCGGTCTGCTCGAGGAAAGCGAGCTCTGCCGGGCCGCGGCGACCGGCCGCGGCCCGAAAGCGATCCCGCCGCAGAACGCGGCGACGAATCCGTTGCCGTCGACCGCCACCGAGGCGAGGTAGGCCAGCAGCGCCAAGGCGAGGACGGCGATCCCGGTGAAGTCCTCCGCGGCCCAGCCCCGGTCTCGTGCCCAACGCAGCAACCACCCGCCCGCGAACCCGACCGCCACCCCGACCGCCACTCCGATCGCCAGTTCCACCAAGGCGCCTCCCGGCCCCGACGCACCCGCCTCCTCCGCAGCCACCGCGCCGGCGATGGCGACCGTGACGATCGGGGTGGCGATGCCGTCGTTGAGGCCGCTCTCCACGGTGATCAGCCGGCGCACTCTCGACGGCACGGCCGGGTTGGTGACCACGGGGACACCCAGTGCCGCGTCGGTGGGCGCCAGCGCCGCCCCGACCAGCAGGGCCACCCACACGCCGAGAGCCGGGAAGAGCCATGCGGCCAGCCCCCAGCCGGCCAGGACCGTCAATGGCAGGCCGAGGGCGAGCAGCCGAAGGACCCGCCCGAGGTCACCGCGCAGGTCGTGCACCCGCACCGCGCGGCGTCCGAGAACAGCACCCACACCAGGGTGATCTCCACCAACGGCTTAAGCGTCTCCGGAGCCGAGGGAGCGTGGATCAGCCCGAACCCCGCCAGGGCGGCGCCGACGGCGGCGAAGACGATGGGAGCCGTAAGGTCCGCGCGCTCCAACCGCGCCGAGACGGCTCCCCAGACGAAGATCGCCGCAACAACGACGATGAGTGCCGTTCCTTCCACGACACCCCACCTCCGAGAGCGAGGCTAGGATCCCGGCGGTCGCGCGCCTTCCTCCCGGCCGGATGAGCGGCTGCTTCGCCATCGGTTCCCGGCGGCTGTCCGACGGCGGGCGGTCGGCCGGTGCGGGCCGCCACCCCAGCGGTCAGCCGGAGACCGGTTCGGGTTCCGGCTCGGGTGCCGGCCGGTCCAGGGCGAGACCCTCCACGTCGACCCTGGGCAGCCAGGCCAACCACCGCGGCAGCCACCAGTCCCGGGCGCCGAGCAGGGCCAGCGCCGACGGCATGATGACCATCCGCACCACGATCGCGTCGATCAGGATCCCCAGCGCCAGCGCCGACGCGATCGGCTTGATCGTCGCGTCGCCCGGCACCACGAACCCGGCGAACACCGAGAACATGATCGCCGCGGCGGCGAGCGCTACCGGCGCCGCCTGCCGGAACCCGGTCCGGATCGACTCGATCGGCGCCGTGCCGTGCGCGTGCGCCTCGTGGATCCGGGAGACCAGGAACACCCGGTAGTCCATGGCCAACCCGAACAGCACGCCGATGACGAGGATCGGGGTGAGCGACCGCAGCGGTCCGGTCGAGTCGGCCTGGACCACGTCCTTGAGCCAGCCCCACTGGAACACCGCGACCACCGCGCCAAGCGAAGCCCCGATCGTCAGCAGGAAGCCGGCCACGCCGACGACCGGCACGAGGATCGAGCGGAACACCAGGATCAGCAACACCAGCGCCAGCCCGACGACGAGCACGAGGTAGACCGGCAGCGCGTGGTCGAGCTGCTGGGACACGTCGACGCTGACCGCGGTGTTGCCGGAGACGTACACCCGCGGCGTCGCCGCACCGCCGAACCGGTCCCGCAGCGCGTGCACGAGCGCGACCGTCGCCTGGCTGTCCGGCGCCGAGCTGGGGATCACAGTGACCAGCGCGGCGGTGCCGTCCCAGCTCGGTCGCGGCGGGGTCACCGCGGCGACGTCCGGCAGGCTGCGCGCCTGCTGGCTCACCGTCGCCGCCCGCTCGGCCGCGCCCGGACCATCGACCAGCACGACCAGCGGCCCGGTCACCCCAGGGCCGAACCGCTCGGACAGGATCTGGGCGGCCCGGGCCTGCGTCGTTCCGGCCGCGTCCGGTTGCACCAGCGTGGTGCGCATCGACGCGACCGGGATCGCGAGCACGCCGAGCGCGACCACCGCGGCGACCAGGCTGAGCCAGCGCCGGGTGGTGACGATGCGCGCCCAGCCGGCCCAGAAGCCCGCGCTCCCGCCGCGGCCGCCGGCGCAGCATCCGCCTCCCGACGAACCCGAGCACCGCCGGCACCAGCGTCAGCGCCAGCAGCACGGCGACGACCACGGTGGCCGCCGCGGCCAGGCCCATCTCGGTGAGGAACGGGATCCCGGCGACCACCAGACCGGCCAGCGCGATGACCACGGTGATGCCGGCGGTGAGCACGGCCGAGCCGGCGGTGCCGACCGCCGTGCCCACCGCGTCGCCGACCTCCCGGCCCCGCGTCAGCTCCTGCCGGAACCGGGTGAAGATGAACAGCGCGTAGTCGATGCCGACAGCCAGGCCGAGCATCAACGCGAGGATCGGCGTGGTGGACTGCAGGTCGACGAACCCGGTCAGCGCGGTGATGCCGAGCGCGCCGATGGCGACGCCGACGATCGCGGTCACCAGGTTCATCCCGGCCGCGACCACCGACCCGTACGTGAGCAGCAGCACGACCAGCGCGGCGGTGACGCCGACCAGCTCCGCCGCGCCACCGACCTCGGTCGGCGGCACCGACGCCTGCCCGGTCACCTCGGCGATCAGGCCCGCGTCCCGGGCCGCCTGCACGGTCCCGATCAGCGCCGCCCGCTGCGTGTAGGTGATCTCCGGCGGCTGCACCCCGTACGTCACCGTGCTGTAGGCGGCCCGCTTGTCCGCCGAGACCGCCGGCGCCCTCGGATCGAGCGGGTCGGTGGCGCTGACCACGCCGTTCAGCCGCTGCAGCCGGGCGACCGTGTTGGCCACCGCGGCCGCGGCCGGTCCGCTGGTGACCGTCTGACCGGCCGGCGCCGCCAGCACGACCTGCGCGGTGGCGCCGTTCGCGCCGGAGCCGAACTTCTGCCCGAGGATCTCCAGCGCGGTCGTCGACTCCTGGCCGGGGATCCGGAACGTGTTCACGGTCTTGCCGGACAGCGTCGCCGCGCCGAGCCCGGCCGCGACGAGCAGCAGCAGCCACACGCCGACGACGGCGACGCGGTGCCGGTAGGACCCGAGGCCGAGGCGGTACAGGAACGTGGCCATCAGTGGTGCTCCCCCGGCCCCGGGCGCGGATGCCCGAGGGTGTCGTAGCTGGCGGCGATGAGCTGCTCCCGGACGGCGGCCGTCGGGGCGTCCCGGGTGGCCAGCGACATGACCGCGAGCGCCCCGAGCGCGGCGCCGACGGATGGCCGCGGCGAGTCCTCGGTGTCGGCCGCGAACGCCTCGAACAGGCCCTCGGTCACAGTCTTCAGCCGGACCGCGACCTCACCGGTCTCCAGCGAGCTGAGCGCCGCCAGCAGCAGCGAGACCACGCCGGGACCGCGGAGGGCGAGGTCGACCAGCTCGGTGATCACCGCACGGTCGCGCTCCGGACCCGGCGGCAGGTCCCGCACCCGGCCGGCGATGTCCCTGACCTTGCCGCCCACCGCTCGATCACCGCGTCCTGCAGCGCCTCCTTGGTCGGGAAGCGGTGCAGCAGGCCGGTCTTCGAGTAGCCGACGGCGTCGGCGATGCGCTGGAGCGAGGTCTCCTGGAAGCCGTACCGGGCGAAAAGGCGGCGCTCGACGATCTCGTCGTCGATCTCCTGCCGGGTCGGCCGCATCTGGACCACATCAGTCCAGAACGGACCAACCTGGTCCAGGGTTCAGCAGTGGATCGGCGCGGGCCGGCGTCCAGGCTTATCGGGGTCTTGAGGTACGGCTGGGGCGGCGTTGTCGCGGCCGGTCGCAGAGTGGTCCTCGTCAACAACGAATCACGCAGGAGGACAGAGATATGCGGAACATCAAGACGCTGGTCGTGACCGCCGGGGCGGCCGTGGTGCTCGGTGGCATCGGGGTCGGCGTGGCCCAGGCCGCGAGCCCGGGAGCGGCGCCGGCAACCGTGACGACCTCGACCAGCTCGATCCATCAGAGCCACGAGTCCGAGGCCCGCGGCCGGGTCGCCGAGGGCGAGACGCACGCCCGGCACACCGGCACCGACGACGCGACCGGCTCCGGCCGCCTGGCCGAGGGCGAGACGCACGCCCGGCACACCGGCACCGACGACGCGACCGGCTCCGGCCGGGCGGCCGAGGGCGAGACGCACGCCCGCCACACCGGCACCGACGACTGACAGACCAGCCGAACCGATCAGGGCGCCCACCTTCCGGGCGCCCTGATCGCATGCTCAGGTCCGGCCGACCCGGCGCCGGTTCCAGACCGGCTCCA
Source organism: uncultured Actinomycetota bacterium (assembly GCA_963728945.1). Lineage (GTDB taxonomy): Bacteria > Actinomycetota > Actinomycetes > Mycobacteriales > CADCTP01 > CADCTP01. Next base: position 2,155,456 of record CAVSMA010000002.1, read on the forward strand.
CCAGCCCGATCAGCACGATCGCGACGCCGATCTGCAGGATGTGGCGGATCCAGTCGATCCCGCTGGTGTCCCTGACCCCGAACGCGCTGGCCAGCAGGTTTCCGATGATCGCGCCGGCCATCCCGATCAGGACGGTCAGCCACAGCGGGATGTCCTGCTTCCCGGGACGGAGCAGGCGTGCGATCACGCCGATGATCAACCCGGCGATGATTGCCCAGATGAACTCCATGTCGCCCCCCGACTCGAAGCGGTTGATCTCCAGGATAGGTCGGCGACCACACCGCTGGCCTCATCCGTCGAGAAGTGTCAGGTCGAGCCCGGCCAGCCGCTGCGGGTCGTACAGGATGTCGATCGCGACGATCCGGCCGTCCGTGACCGTGAACCCCAGCACCGCGAACAGCCGCCCGTTGATCGGGACGACCGCGCCGGCAGCGCCGTTGACCAGCGCCGGGCGGATGAACCGGGCCAGCTTCCGCGCGGCCGAGGAGTTCTCGGCGACCGCACGGGCGCCGCGCAGCATGACCGTCGGCCGGGTCGGGGCGTCCCCGCCGTCGGCGCGCAGCACGACGTCCGGGTCGAGCACCGCGACCAGCCCGTCGAAGTCGCCGTCCCGGGCCGCGGCGAAGAACGCGTCGACGACCTGCCGCTGCCGGCCGAGGTCGGGATCCGGCACCGGAGCCCGGCCCTGCACCCGGCGCCGGGCCCGGCTGGCCAGCTGCCTGGCCGCGACCGGCGAGCGCTCGAGCATCGGCGCGATCTCCTCGTACGGGACGGCGAACATGTCGTGCAGCACGAACGAGAGCCGCTCGGCCGGGGTGAGCGTCTCCAGCACGACCAGCAGCGCCAGCCCGACCGAGTCGGCCAGCACCGCCTCCTGCTCGGGGTCGCTCCCCGGCTCCGGCGTCACGATCGGGTCCGGCACCCGCACCTCCAGCGGCTCCTCCCGCCGGTTCCGCCGGGCCCGCAGCATGTTCAGCGACACCCGGGCGACGACGGTGGTCAGCCAGCCGGGCAGGTTCTCGACGTCGCTCGTGTCGGACCGGCTCAGCCGCTGCCAGGCCTCCTGCACGGCGTCGTCTGCGTCGCTGAGCGAGCCGAGCATCCGGTAGGCGACCGAGCGCAGGTGCGGCCGGTTCTCCTCGAACCGCTCGGCCAGCCAGCTCCGCTCGTCCATCGGTCACGCCTCTCCGTCGGCAGGGGTCATAGCGGTAGACCCGCGCACCCGCGCGGATGTGACCACTGGAGGAACCCCGTGACCGCACCCATTCTCGTCACCGGCGGCACCGGCACGCTCGGCCGCCTCGTCGTCCCCCGCCTCCGGGCGGCCGGGACGGCGGTGCGCGTGCTGACCCGGCAGGACCGCGAGCCCACCGACGGCGTCGACTACGTGGTCGGGCAGCTCGACACCGGCGCCGGCATCGCTGCGGCGCTGTCCGGTGTGGACGTCGTCGTGCACCTTGCCGGCAGCCGGACCGGCGACGGCGCGCGGGCCGGCACGCTCGGGCGGGCGGCGGCCGAGGCCGGCGTACGGCATCTGCTGAACATGTCGGTGGTCGGCAGCGACCGGGTCCCGGTGGTGAGCCGGGCCGACCGGGCCATGTTCGGCTACCTGGCGGACAAGCTCGCGGCGGAGCAGGCGACCGCCGGGTCCGGCGTGCCGTGGACGACGCTGCGGGCGACGCAGTTCCACGACGCTTTGCTCATGGTCATGCGGGCGGCGGCGAAACTGCCGGTGCTGCCGGTGTTCGCGGGCTTCCGGTTCCAGCCCGTCGACGCGCGGGAGGTGGCCGACCGGGTGGTCGAGCTCGCCCTCGGCGAGCCGGCCGGCCTCGTCCCCGACTTCGCCGGCCCGGAGATCCACCCGATGGCCGCGGTGGCCCGGGACTACCTGCGGGCGGCCGGGAAGCACCGGCCGGTGCTGCCGGTGCGGGTGCCCGGCCGGGCGGCGCGGGCATACCGGGACGGCGCGAACCTCGCGCCCGGCCACGCCGTCGGCACCGGCACCTGGGCTGAGTTCCTGGCCGAGCGTCTCGGCCCGAGGCGGCTGAGCCCGGTCGAGTAGCGTGCGGCCATGGTGTCGCTCGCCCGCCTCGGCGGCCTGCTGGCCGACGCCGCGTTGGGCCTGCCCCGCACGGCCACGCCGTACACGGTCGAGCACGACGTGGCCGTCCCGATGCCCGACGGCGTGACCCTGCTCGCCAGCCTCTACCGGCCGGCGGACGAGCCGGGACCGCAGCCGGTGGTGCTGATCCGCACCCCGTACGGCCGGGACGGGTTCAGCGGCCAGCTGTTCGCGGCGCCGCTGGCCCGGCGCGGCTTCCAGGTCTTCCTGCAGTCGACCCGCGGCACGTTCGGGTCCGGCGGCCAGTTCCGGCCGTTCACCACCGAGCAGGACGACGGGCTGGCCACCCTGGACTGGCTGCGCACGCAGTACTGGTGCGACGGGCGGGTCGCGATGACCGGCGGCAGCTACTTCGGGCACACCCAGTGGGCGGTCGTCCCGTACGCGGAGCCGCCGCTGGTCGCGTTCTCACCGCACGTCGCCGCGGCCCGGTCGAGCACGGTCCTGTACGACCACGGCGTGCCGCAGGTGCAGAACGCGCTGAACTGGTCGGGGCTGATCGGCAGCCAGGAGCGCGGCGGCCTGCGCCGGGTGCTGACCGCGCCGGTGCTGCGGGCCCGGGCCGCGCGGGCGCTGCGCCGGCTGCCGCTGCAGGCCGCCGACGTGGCCGTGGCCGGCGCACCGGTGCCGTTCTGGCGCGACTTCGTCGCGCACGCCGGGCCGGGCGACGGGTTCTGGTCGACCGCCGACCACGACTCGGTCGACCTGACCGCGCTCCCGCCGGTCAGCATGGTGACCGGTTGGTGGGACCTGTTCCTGCGGTCCCAGCTGAGCGACTTCGCGGCGCTGCGGGAGGCGGGCGTGCCGGCCCGGATCGTCGTCGGGCCCTGGCTGCACGGCGAGCCGCGCGAGCTTCGGGCGATCGTCCGCGGCGACGTGGCGTGGCTCGATCACCAGCTGCGCGGCGGCCCGGCACCACGCGGCAAGGCCGTGCGGGTCTTCCTGCAGCAGGCCGGTCGCTGGCTGCAGTTCGACGAGTGGCCGCCGGCGGCGGCGCGGCCGGTCGTGCTGCACCTGCGGGCCGGCGGCGGGCTGACCGAGGAGCCGGCGGAGGACGGGGTCCGGCCGAGCCGGTTCCGGTATGACCCGTTCGACCCGACGCCGTCGGCCGGTGGCCCGCTGCTGCAGCCGCCCGGCAAGCAGGTCGACAACCGCGCGATCGAGGCGCGGCCGGACGTGCTGACCTTCACCGGCGTGCCGCTGCCGGCTGACCTCGACCTGGTCGGCCCGGTGCAGGCCAGGGTCTACGTGCGCCCGGAGCTCGAGCACGCCGACGTCTTCGTCCGGCTGTGCGACGTGGATCCCGGCGGCGTGTCCCGCAACGTCGTCGACGGGATCCGCCGGCTCGACCCGCGTACGGTCCCGGCGCCGGACGTGTCCGTCGGCGCCGACCGAGTGCTCGCGGTTGACGTGGAGCTGTTCCCGACCGCATACCGGATCCGGGCCGGGCACCGGCTGCGGCTGCAGGTCAGCGGCGGCGCCTTCCCGCGCTTCGCCCGCAACCTGGGCACCGCCGAGCCGTTCGGCACCGCGACCACCGGCCGCGCCGGCACGGTCGAGGTCTTTCACGACGCCGCCTGCCCCTCGCAGCTGCGGCCGTCCGTGCTTCGCTGAGCCCGCAGGCGGAGGAGGCCTCGCCACCGCCTCCCGGCATCAGCCCTCGCGCTGGTCGGGTGCGTCCGAGCCGGCCGCGTACTCCTGCAGCGGCACGAGGTCCTTTCCCACGTGGTCAGCACCGCGCCGGCGGACCGCTACAGGAGCCCGAGATCGCGGGCGCGGTCGACGGCGTCGCGACGCCTCGTCACCCCGAGCTTGCGGTGCACGGACCGTACGTGGGCTTTGACGGTGTTCACCGAGATGTGCAGCTGGGCGGCGATCTCGGTCTGGGTGCGCAGCGAGGCCAGGTGGGCGAGCACGATCCGCTCCCGGTCGGTGAGCGGACCGCCCGGCGGGGTCGGCGGCTCCGGCCGGCGATCGGCGCCGGGAATCTCTCCCAGCAGGGTCGCGACGAAGCGGCCGTCCGACTCGCCGAGCTGCAGCCGGCGCCGGAGCATCGCGTCGAGCCGTGGTTCACGCTGGACCACGAACGGGCGGCGGATCCCGGTCGGCTCCGCCAGCGCCACCGCGCGGTCGAGCGACGTGCGGGCCAGGTGGTCGGCCCGGGACCGGTTCGCCAGCAGCGCCGAGGTGAGCCAGGCCTCGGCAGCGACGACGGGGTCGTCGCTGTGCCGCAGCCCGGACAGGATCGCTTCGGCCCGGCGGGCGTCGCCGAGGGCGAGCTGGATCCGGCCCATGCAGGCGCTGACCCGCTCGGACCCCACCGCCGGCCTGGTCGACCAGCGGCTGCAGCCGGTCCCGGGCCGCGCCGGGCCGACCCTGGGCAAGGTCGATCTCCGCCTCGGCGACCGCCTGCCAGGACCGCACCAGGACCGGCGGCCCGTGTCCGCGACCGGTCGCCGGCTGCTCCGCGAGCGCGGCGCGGGCACGGTCGAGTTGCCCGGAGACCAGCAGCAGCCGAGCTTCGGCGGCCTTGAGCGCGAAGAACAAGCCGGTCTCGGGGTCGTTGCGCTGTGCCGCCAGCCCGGCGTCGAGCCGGCGTCGCGCATCGTCCAGCTCGTTGCGTTCGAGATGCCGCAGCGCGAGCGCGAGGTGGACCGCGATCGCCTGGGCGAGCTCGGTCCAGCCCCGGAGCTCGGCCAGCTCGAGGGCTTCGCCGGCGACCGACTCCGCCGTGCGCAGGTCGCCACGTTCGACCGCGAACAGCGCCCGGTAGCCGAGCGTGTTGACCAGAGGCAGCTCGACTCCCGCGTCGCGGCTGGCGCTCTCGGCCGCCAGCAGGCACGGCTCCGCCTCGCCGGTCCGAGCCGACCACAGCAGCGCCAGGCCGAGGTTGCTCAGCGCCGCTGCCTCGTACTGGGCCGCCGCCGGCAGCACGCCCGCGCCGGTCCGCGGCAACCGGTCCAGCAGCCCGCGAGCGGTTGCGATCACCGCCGGCATGTCGCCCTGGAGGCGGGCGAGGGCCATGTCCCCGAGATCGATCAGCAGCTCGGTCGGTTGCCGCGCGGCCGGCTCGCGCTCACCGAGCATCACGCGGGCCTGGGCGACGTCGTGGGCCATGCCGGCGTAGTCGCGCGCGATGAACCGCTTCACCACCGAGCAGGCGCGCAGCTCCGCGGTCGAGCTGAGCGCGGTCACCGGTATCTCGGCAAGGAGGGCGGCGAAGGCGTGCCGTTCGGCCGTGACCGCGCGCATCGCCGCGACCGTCGTCACCATCTCGCCGACGAGGTCCCAGTCCCGGGCACGGACCGCGTGCCGGACGGCTTCGAGCGCGTCGCCCCGCGCGGCGAACCAGCGCGCGGCCCGGCTGTTCAGCACCGGGATCAGCTCCGGCTCGTCGAGCAGCAGCTGGTGGCGGAGCATGTCCGCGAGCAGCGGGTGGTAGCGGAACCAGACGTGTCCGGGACCGAGCGAGACGACGAAGGCGTTGGCCTGCTCCAGCGCCTCCAGCTCGCGCTGCCCGCCGCGTCCCCCGCTCAGCGTGTCGGCCAGGTCTCCGCAGAGCCGGTCCACGACGCTGGTCCGCAGCAGGAACCGGCGCCGCTCGGCCGGCAGGGTGGCGAGCACCTCGCCGGCGAGGTACGCGGTGACCGTGCGGTCGTCGCCGGTGAACCCGGCGAGCCGCTCCGCGTGTCCGGTGCGGGTCGCGAACATGGCCGCCAGGCGCAGGCCCGTCGCCCACCCCTCGGTCCGCTCCACGACCGCCCGCTGCAGGTCGCCGGGCAGCTCGACGCCGGCGCCGGCCAGCAACTGGGCCGCCTCGGCCGCAGTGAACGCGAGCTGGGCCGCGCGGATCTCGCGCAGCTGACCCTCGACGGCGAGCCGGTGCAGCGGAAGGCGCGGGTCGGACCGGCTGAGCAGGATGAGGCGGAGCGGGGACGGATGCCGCAGCATCGCGGCGATCCCGTCCAGCACGTCCGGGTTGCGCACTTCGTGCAGGTCGTCCAGGACGAGCACCAGCGGCTGCGACAGCTCGGCCAGCCCGTTGAGGGTGCGCTGCAACTGCGTCGGTCCGAACGGGTGCCGCAGCGCCAGCCCGCCGAGCCGGCCGTCCGGCGCCACCCCGGCGCCGCGCGTCGCCGCGAGCAGGCCGGACCAGAACACCACCGGGTCGTTGTCGTAGGAGTCCAGAGACAGCCAGGCCACCGGATACGGGGCCGTTCCCATAGCCGCCCACTGCGCCGCCAGCACGGACTTGCCCCACCCGGCCCCGGCGCTGATCAGCGTGACGCGCTGCTCGACGCCGGCGGACAGCAGGTCCAGCAGGCGGCGCCGGACGACCAACCCCGGCGGGAAGTGGGGGAAGGCCAGCTTGGGTAGGACGACATCACCAGCGTGCACGGCGAGCGCCGCACCCGAGCCGTGTGGTGACCCGGCCATCCGCGGCCTCCCGTACCGACGTCACCGAGCGACTCACTCTAGCCCGGGGCGACGCCACGCGCCGGACGACCGGCGACTGCCGGCCCACTCGTACAGCGTCGGCACCGCCATCGCTACCCCCTGCCGTCGACGGCGTGCCTAGGCAGACCGGGCGAACGGGCCGGGCTTGTTCACGCTCGGCGGACGCGCCGGCCCCGACGGTGTTGCCACGACGACCGGCAGGGGCGGTGCTAGCGTCCCGGGCGTGCCGACGTACCGCATCAGCGAGGCCGCCTCGCTGCTCGGCGTCAGCGACGACACGGTGCGCCGGTGGGCCGACTCCGGCCTGCTGCCCACCATCAGGGAACCGGGCTCACGGCTGGCCGTGGACGGCGCCGTGCTCGCCGACTTCCTCGTCCGCCGGGGCGCCGAGGCCGCGCCGGTGACGGCGGCGGGGGCGCCGATCGTCGCCGAGTCGGCCCGCAACCGCTTCCGGGGGATCGTCACCCAGGTAATCCGGGACAAGGTCATGGCTCAGGTCGAGCTGCAGGCCGGTCCGTTCCGGGTCGTGTCGCTGATGAGCCGCGAAGCCGCCGACGAGCTCGGCCTCGAGCCCGGCGTGCTGGCCGTTGCCGCGGTGAAGTCGACCAGCGTCGTGGTCGAGGTTCCCGGACGGTGACCGTGGCGCCGAGGACCTCGGCCGTGCGGGCCGGCCGATCAGGGCCTCGGGTCGGGACGGATGAACGCCGTTCGAGGCGTCTCAGCTGTCCAGGACGTCGCGCAGCCTGCGCGCGAACGCCTCCGGCTGGCCGGCGTAGCCCGACTCACCGCCGACGAAGCCGCCGTGGTGGCTCGGGAACACCGTCGCCTGCTGGCCCAGCAGTTCGGCGGTGGCTATCGCCGTACGCCAGGTGAACGTGTCCAGGGACTCCTCGCCGACGGCGATCACGACCCGTGTACGGGCCGCGCCGAGGGCGTCGACGTCGGGTCGGTAGCTAGTGATCGCCCAGGACCGGTCGGACAGCAGCGGGTCGTCCCGGGACCCGTCGTCGCCGGCCGGCATCCCGAACTGGGCCGGATCGGGCGCCGGCCGGCCGAAATAGTCGTCGGTGAACTCGCCTCGCCAGGACGTCATCGCGATGAACGCGGCCATGCCGGCACCCCAGCCCTTGGCCTGGTACGCGTCCCGCACGCCGGCCTGGGCGCGCTGCGCGGCCTCGGCGTCCGGGAGCACCGCGATGAGCGGCGGCTCGTGGGCGACCAGGGTGGTCACGTCGCCGGGATGGGCGGCCACGAGCGCGAGCGCGGTGACCGCGCCGCCGCTGCTCGCGAACATCTCGACCGGGCCGACCCCGAGCGCCTCGATCAGGGCATGCAGGTCGCCCGCCTGGACCTCCGGCGCGTTGTCGACCCGGCCGTCCTTGCGGACGCTTCGACCGAGCCCCCGCGGGTCGTAGGTGACCACGGTGCGGTCCGGGAAGTGTGCGGCCAGCGCCCCGAAACCGCTGGCGTCCATCGGCTGGCCGACCATGAACAGCGGCGGTCGCCCGTCGGCCGTGGGCAGCCGGCCGTGCAGGTCGTAGGAGATGTCGGCCCCGGGGGTCTGGAGGACGTGCATCGTCGTCATGGCTTCTCCCCTGGTCAGAACCCGTCGGACGTTACGCCGACGGCGCCCGGCGAAAGGTCTCACCCTGAACTTCAGCGCCTCTCGATCCTGGCGTCCCGGCCGAAGGTGCAGACCGCTCGCGCCGTGGACCATGAGCTCGAGATCGAGGAGAGTGGACACGGCCATTCATGTATTGCGCGTGATGCCCTCTCGCCCCGTAGGGGGCGCACAGTCGCGGGCGAGGGACCAGGTAGAACGGCTGTGGGGGACACGATGGGTGGTTTGACTGCTCTGGCGGCCGTCGTGGTCGCCTACACGCTGGTCGCGTCGCAGCTCGACCGCTGGTGGATCACCGGGCCGATGGTGTTCGTCGCCGCCGGCCTGATCCTCGGCCCGGGCGGACTGAATGTGCTGCCGTTCTCGCTGGGCAACGAGATGATCCTCACCATCACCGAGCTGACCCTCGCGTTGCTGCTGTTCGCCGATGCCTCGACCATCCAGTTGAGGGACGTCGAGGGCGATGCCGGCCTGCCCCGGCGGCTGCTGTTCATCGGGCTACCGCTGACGATCGTGGCCGGCGCGCTGCTGGCCTACCTGATGTTCCCGCACGTCGGGTGGGCCGCCGCGGCGCTGGTCGCGACCATCCTCGCCCCTACCGACGCGGCGCTCGGCCTGGCCGTCGTCACCAACAGGTCCGTGCCGGCGCGGATCCGGCGGGCGCTGAACGTCGAAAGCGGGCTCAACGACGGGATCGCCACCCCGTTCGTCACCCTGTTCATCGCCGCCGTCGCAGCGGAGGAATCGCTCGGCGACACCGCCTGGGGACTCGAAGCGGTCAAAGAGATCGGGCTGGCGATCCTCACTGCGGTCGTCGTCGGGTCTCTCGGCGGCAAGCTCCTCACCCTCGCCATCGACCATGGCTGGACCTCCGACGTCTCCGAACAGATCGCGATCCTCGCCCTCGCCGTGCTCGCCTACGGGGGATCCGTGGCGATCGGCGGGAACGGGTTCATCGCCGCGTTCGCCGGCGGCATGCTGTTCGGCGCCGTCACCCGGCAGCGGCTGTCCGAACCGGTCCAGTTCACCGAGACCCTCGGCCTGTCCGCCTCGTTCCTGGTCTGGTCGATCTTCGGAGCCCTGTTCGTCGGCGGACTGTTCAGCCAAGACCTCACCGCCCGACCGATCATCTACGCAATCCTGAGCCTCACCGTGATCAGGATGCTGCCCGTCGCGATCTCACTCGCCGGCGATCACCTGCGCCCGGCCACCGTCGCGTTCATGGGATGGTTCGGCCCACGCGGGCTCGCCTCGGTCGTGTTCGCACTGCTCGCCCTGGAAGAGATCGAACGTGGCGGCGACGGCCAGCTGCTCCTGCAGACCATCACCTGGACCATCCTGCTCTCCGTGCTCCTGCACGGCATCACCGCCTCCCCGCTCGCGACCCGGTACGGAGCGGCAATCGCCACCGCGGGGGACCTACCGGAGAAGCAACCCTCCCGCGAGCCCTCCATCCGGCTCCGCGACCTCGCCGGACGACACCGCCGCGCACGCCCGACCGACCTGGCCGCCGGACCATCCGCCGGAACCGAGGGATGACGACGTGGACAGCGCCGGGATCCGGGCAACGTCCCGGACAGCGCCCCCGGCGGCCGAGGCCGGACCGCCGAAGGCGCGCCACGGTCGGTGCCACGGTCGGTGCCCGCCCTCATCCATCGCGAACGAGGTCGGAAGAGAGCGCAGCGGGCGATGCTGTCGGTCCTAGCCGGTCACCGTCCACGACAACGAGACGCGTTCGATGCTCCAGACACCGGCAGCACTTCCCGCGCGCGGGCAGCCGGTCCCACCCGACTCCGGCGGCGACCCCCGACGCCGACGGCTCGACCACCGTCACATCCGGGCGGAACGACCCTCGGACCTGTCGCCCACTGGTGGCTCGCACGCTCGGTACGTGGTGCCGAGGGCGTTCGCCTCCTCGACCACCGCGGCCCGCCGGGCCTCATACCGCTGAACCGCGAGACTGAGACCGAATGCCAGCACCAGGCCCAAGATCAACGGCCGCTGTCACGCGACCGCGCTGCGGCGCTCGAGCAGCACGGTGTCTCGTCAGGGTCAGATCAGCTCCAGCTCGCGCGCGCGCCGCACCGCCTCGTTGCGGCGAGGAACGGCGAGCTTACGGAGGATCGCCCGGATATGAGTCTTCACCGTGTTCACCGACACGAACATGGTCTGCGCGATCTCTTCCGTACTGAGAAGCGACGACAGGTGGCCGAGCACCTCCCGCTCCCGGTCGGTCAACGGCACCATCAGCACTGGGCAGTCCACCTGCACGTCGCTCCCGACCGGTCGGTGAAGCGTCGGACGAGGTGTCGGCGCGCCGAGACCGTGGAGCCAAGGATGGGCGCTGGTCAGCTCCTGGCTGCGGCGGAGGAACGCCCGAAGGTCCGGTGCCGCATCGAGCACCGGTCGACGCAACCGCTCGGGCGCGGCGAGCCGTAGGGCCAGGTCAAGGGACAGCCGCGCGGCGCCGGGCTGCGCGCGCCTCAGCTCCATCCACGCCTGCAACAGTCGGGCTGTCACGCGCAGGTCGACCGGAAGCTCTTCGTGGTCCAGCACGGCCGAGAGGATGCCGCCGACCGGATCGAGCCGGCCTCGGGCCAGCTCAGCGGCCGCCGTGACGAGCGCAATGCAAGGCATGTCCGACGGGCCCTGCTCGCCGACAAGCCGGAGCGGCTCGTCGACTCGGCCGTGAGTCACCTCGTACACCGCCCACTCGGCGCACAGCCGCAGCGTGAGCCACGTCGGGCCGATTGCGTCTGTTCCTCGGCAGACTTGCTCGACGACGGCAAGCGCATCCGCGGGAGTACCCCGCGCGTGCGACAGCCGGATCCGGACAAGTGCCAGGATCGCGACGGCGACGGCGTCTCCGGCCAGAGACGCGCGTGCCGTCGCTTGGTCGGCGTAGGTTCGGGCCGCCGGGTCGCATTCCTCCGACCGCGCCCACGCCAGCGCTACCGCCGGAGCGGCGCAGCGGGAGACTCCCGGGATCGCAACCGAGTCGGTCAGAACCGTCCCATCATTCAGTTGCGTGTGCATTATCGAAGCGGCACTGACGCCCGCGAGTGCGATATCGGCGGGGTAAAATCAGCATTTGTACCCGACGGATCGTCGCCCGGATCGACCGCGGAGAGCGCCGCCTGGCTCGTCGGCTGCGCCAGCTTCAGAGGCCAGGCATGGCGTCGGGCGGCGGGGGACTTCGCGGCACGGGGCGCGCCATCGCGGATCTGCGTCGTGGGCTCAGGCTTGCGGTACCTCACCGTGCGCTGGAGCTCGGCGTGGTGCACGAGACCCCGGCAGAGTCGCCGTCGGCGGTTGTTGTGGTCACGGCCCCTCCTCCGGGCTGCGGCGGTCTGAGCCCGCTCCCTGGCAGGCGCCGCGGGCCTGGTTCCGTGGCGACAGCATCCCAGCACCACCCCGCACCGCCGGCCTCCTCCCGGCGGGATGACCGAGCGGGGTCGCGGGGATCGGAGGTCGGGCTGGTCGGTCCACCACTCGCAGGTAGTGGGGACGGTAGTTATGCGGCGACAACTACGGCAGAAAGGCCACTGACCAACTGGTGAGTCACTGGCAGCCTTCTCCAGCCAAGTCCAGGTCACACAAGCCGTAGGAACGGTCCAGGCCCCGGGTGATCACGCTCATCGCGGGGGGCCCACCTGCGGGCGGGACAGCGGTGCTCCGGGCCGGCGCCGCCTTGAGGCACGACGACTCAGCCGGTGTCGTCGTTGCTGCGGAACGCGTCCCGGAGAGCTGGGTTCGCGGACGGGTGGTGGAAGCGGAGGCTGCGCGCCGGCGGTCAGGGTCGATGGTTCGCCACCGCGGATGAGCGCGCCGACTCGACCGGCGTCCTCGGCGAAGACCGATCCGGCGCACGTACCGATCAAGATGCAGATCGCGGCGCCGGAGAACCAGGTCACCAAGGCGAGGGCGACACCGAAGAAGCCGAACTGTGCTTGGTTCTTGGTCACCACATCTGGCATCCATATCGTTGCGGACGCTGCGAACCCGGCCATTGCGACGCCGGTGATCACGCCGGTCGCTAGCAGCACCCGTGGCCGTACGTCGCCGAGCAGGAGGAACCAGGCGGTGAACCACCACAGCCCTGAGGTCACGGCCAGCGACACGACGACGAAGAGTCCGAGTCCGAACCCACCACCGAGCGCGCCGCGTAGACCGCCGAGGGATGCCACGCAGGTCAGAACCACGAACAGCCAGGCCAGTCCCCGCCACTGCCCGCCGGTTCGGGCGCCCGCGGGTCGCCGCCAGGCGCGGAGGTACACCCGCTGCAGCGCGGTGGTGAACGAGCCCGCGTAGAAGATCGTGAGCACCAGACCGAGCAGACCGGTCGCCCTGCGGACGTCGTCCGACGACGCGAATGCTTCTCTGGCCAGCGTGAGCGCGTCTCCCCGCATGCCGAGGCGGGCGGTGACGGTCGTGATGATCGATGAACGGACGCGCTCGGGCGCGAAGGCAGCGACGACGATCACGAGCGGGAAGAACGACACGAACGCCTTCCCCGCGAGCGCGACGCTCCGATCCACGAACTCGATCTCGAGCATGCGCTCCCACACGCGCCACAGGAGCAGCCGCTCCACTCGCGCCCGCAGTACGGCGATGCGCTGTCGCATCTTGATGCCTCCGAGCACGAGACCCGGTCGTGCCTGCCCTGGCTATTCGGCCCTAGACTCCTTGGAGCGCCTCGAGTCTGCCGGTCCGGATCGCGTTCACGAACGCCTGATAGTCGAGCTCGTTCTGATCGGCGTAGCGCTTCGAGAAGTCGGCGACCGCTCGATCGAACGCGTCCGAGTCCCCGAGGCACTCGCTGATGGCAACCGGGTCGCCGGATCGAGCATGCGCACGGGCCAGCGTCCACCCGCAGATTCCCGCGTAGAAGCCGAGGGTCGAAGGCGACATGGCCTCGACGAGCGCAGAGCCCTTCATGTCCCGCAGCTGTCGCCAGTAGAAGTGGCGGGAGACATCCGCACCTCTCGTCCAGCCCAGAAAGATGTCGCTGGCCGCCTGCATCATCCGCTGCCCCTGCACGACACGCTCGCCGGGCTGCCTGAAGCGGCTCTTCGGCAGGTGGTCCTCCAGCACCGACGCGGAGGCCTCCTTGACTTGCAGGAACAGCGGGTCCTGTCCGTCCCGGCCCTGGAGCAGGCCGATCCACGCGCGGGTGCCGACGCTGCCGACGCCGACGACCTTGCGGGCGACGTCGACGAGCTCGAACCGCTCCAGCAGATGACGCCGGTCGTTCTGCAACGTTGCCCGGTAGGCGCGGAACTGCTCATGGAGCACCTTGTCCACGTCCGCCGGCTTCATCCCGTAGGTCGCCGCCAGGTCGCGCAGCGGAACCACGATCGGCGGCTGGCTCACGATCCGGTACTTACCGTCAACCAGCTCGGCGAGCTTGGACAGCGCCTGCAGGCTGTCCCGCGTCCGAGCCTTCTCGATGTTCCTCTTCGCGCGCTTGAGCTCCTTCGCCGCCGCTTTGCCCTTGGCCTGCGCCTGCGTGGCCGGCAGGATGTCCTCCTCCGCGAGGTGCGCGTACCAGATCTCCATGGTGCGCATCTGCGCGAAGCCGGCCATCGACTCGCGGTAGGCCGCCACCGACGCAGTAGTCACCGCCCGCCCCTCCGCCTTGGCGAAGCCGTTGTTGCGAGCGGCGATCATGAAGCTCGCCGCCATCCGCTTCACGTCGTACTCGAACGGTCCCGGAAGCGTCTCATCGAAGTCGTTGAGGTCGAACATGAGCCGGCGCTCGGGCGAGGCGAACGCCCCGAAGTTCGACAGGTGGGCGTCCCCGCACAGTTGTACGCCGAGCCCGGCCGTCGGTGTGTCCTTCAGGTCGGCCGCCATGATCTTGGCAGCGCCCCGATAGAACGTGAACGGCGACACCATCATCCGGCCGTGGCGCACGGGCACCAGGTCAGGTTCACGAGTGGTGTTCTGTTCCGCCAGCAGGGCGACCGGGTCGGGGCGACCCCCCACAGGCTCCCACCCGGCATGGCTCGAGGGAGGCGTCCGGTTGCCAGCCTCCTTGCCACGAGATCTGCGGTCATCTGTGCTCAGGTGCTCCACCTTCGCGGCCATTGAGGCACCTCCTCCATTGGATCGGAAGCGCCGCGCGGGGCTGGTCCCTGGCTACGCAGGATTGCTTGGCCGTGGCAGACCGGCGGCGACATCAGCCGGGTGCCGCCGCCGACGAGGACTACGCGGTTCTCTCCTGCGGCTGCTCTGGCTGACACTCGCACCGTATTGAGAGGGCCGGAAATTGGCATCACGCACAACGCGTGAACCCCGCAGCCCAACCCCCGACGGAGATCCCACCTGGAGAGGAGATCGCCCGGTTCGACACGTCCTGGAACAGCGGGACGGGCGCCGGCTTGTCCGGCATCGGCGGTGACCATCGAGCGGTGGCTCGCACGATCTGCGTGATGCGACTTTTGCCAGTTCTGGGTTTTACTTGACTGGGGCTTACTCCACGACCCGGTCGGGCGCCGGACACCTCGCCGGCGGATCGCAGGCCGACGGTCGGCCGGCACTACGTGAAGGGACGGACCAGCGTGGACTACACGGATCGACTGCGCTCGCTCGGTCTCAACGACGCGCGCTTCGCCGACGGATCTGTAGAGGCGGTCGGCGGCGACTCCCTGGTGCTCGATCCGAAGACGCTCGAGCTGGTCCGCCTCGCCGCGTTGGTGGCGGTAGGAGGAGCTGTCCCCAGCTACGGCACCCAGTCCGATTCCGCCGTCAGTGCCGGCGCCACCACCGCCGAGATCGTCGATGTGCTGGTCGGTGTCATTCCGGTGGTGGGGCTGCCGTGCGTGGTCGCGGCGGCGCCGAAGCTTGCGCTGGCGCTCGGCTACGACCTCGATGAAGCCCTGGAGTAGCAACCAGCGAGTGGTGCTCGTCGAGGTCATCGTCATGGTCGCTTCCTGGGAGCGAGGGCGCCCATCGGCCCGGAGGGTCACGCCGTGCGCGCTCCCGCGTGGTGGGTGCCCACGGCTAGGGCCATTTGCCACAGGCGGTGCCAGTTGATCACCGGCTTGGGCTCGGGCACTCCTGGACGGTTGCGCGGCACCCTGACTCGCAGGGCACCGGGTTGCACGGTGCAGTGCACCGGCGTGTCCAGCAGCAGTGCCTCGCCGTCGACTCCGACCGGGATCTGGTCGGCGTCGGCATCGACGACGACCTCCGTGGTGGTCACCATCGTGATGCCGCGCAAACGCCTACCCGTCAGCAGGGCCGCTGCTTCGGCGGCGTTGCGCACCCTTATTCCGACCACGCCGAGGACGCCCCGGTCCAGCCTGGCCCGGCGCCCGAGCCCGGCGATGTCGCCCATCCCATAGAAGTTGTTGCTGACCAGCACGGCCTGCGAACCCTCCACGGTGACGCCGTCGACTTTCGTTACCAGATGCGGCCCGCTGCGGCCGACGAGCAGGTCAGGCAGCATCTCGGCGGTGGTGCCGGCCTTGTCGTCGCGGTAGGCCGGGCTCTGCACGATCGCCGCGTAGGCGCCGAACGAGGAGTTGTTGACGAACGGCCGGTCACCGATGAAGCCGAGGTCGACGCGCAGCTCGACGCCGTCGTCGAGTGCATCGAGGCAGGCGGACGGGTCCTCCCGGTCCAGCCCGAGATCAAGCGCGAAGTGGTTGCGGGTACCGGCCGAGATGACCAGCAACGGCAGGTCGTGCTCGGAGGCGATCCCCGCGACCAGCGCCTGGGTGCCGTCCCCGCCGGCCACGCCGAGCAGGTCGGCGCCGTTGGCCACCGCCGTGCGGGCCAGCTGTCCGACATCGACGGTCCCGGGACCCTCGAGCAGCGCGACCTCGGCCCCAAGAGCCTCGGCCTTCTCCTTGAGCCCGAACCTGGCCACCTTCCCACCCCCGGAGCGCGGGTTCATGATCAGGTACGGCCGCCGGGGCAATGGGGCGTCGTGCTCGCGCATCTTGCCCGGGCTGGGGTCACGGCGCAGCGCCTCCCGTCCGAGCGCGATCGCCAGGGCCTGCAGCGCGAACGCCACCAGCAGGACCCAGACCACGTCCTTGCTCGTGTACAGGATCAGCACGGCGACTGCCACCACGGCCGCCAGGACGATCGCCAGCCAGCGCACGATGCCCTGGTGGGTGAGGGCCCACCAGACGCTCGCGCCGATCACGGCCAGGCCGAGCACTCCGACGATGATCGCGGCCAGGCTGGCCTGGAGGCCGATCGCCAGCAGGGGCACCACGATCGAGGCCGCGGCCGCGAGGATGGCGCCCCGCGCCAGCCAGCGCTGAGCGACGGTCGCCCGTCCAGGGATCTGTTCCTCGATCGCGACCATTCCCCGATCACCACCCCGCGCTCCGGTACACCTCGCTCGATGCTGAACAAACTCGCCGAGCTGGTCATCACTCCGATCGCGTGAAAGCGTCGGCTGCCTGGATCCGACGGCACGGCTGCCGGGCGGGCCGCGACCGTTCAGCTCGATGGTCCGGACACGGCGATTCACGCAATGCGCGTGATGCCCCGCGCTCCGCCCGAGCGCACAGTCCGCCTAGGACCAGATGCAGCAGCCCGCGACGGTGTCGCCGACGACTCAGGGTACGAGCCGTGGCCGTCCGGAGCTGCTGGGTCGGAGCGGGGGAACGTCATGGCAACCGAGGCCCGGAACCTCCTGTCTCGTCGTAACCTGCTGAAGGCGGGCGCAGCGGCCGCCGTCGTCGGGGTGGTCTCGCTTCCGAGGTCGGCGTCGACGCTGCTGTCCGGCACCGCTCGGGCATCGACGGCGGTGTGGAACCACGACCCGGCGTCGCCGATCGGGCCGCGTCATTGGGGCGAGATCGGCTTCCCGATCTGCGGTCGGGGCACGAGTCAGTCTCCGGTGGACATCAGGACCGAGCAGGTGGCCGCCTACCGTGGCGGTCCGCTGTTGCTGAGGTACGAGTCGTCCGAGCTCGTGGTGGAGAACACGGGGCATGTGGTGGAGGTGCCGATCCCGGGCGGCGTCGAGGACACGCTGCAGATCGGTGGCGACCGCTACGAGCTGGTGCAGTACCACTTCCACGCGCCGTCGGAGCACGCCGTCAACGGCCGGCGGGCCGATGTCGAAGCCCACTTCGTGCACATGAACGCTGACGGTGCCACGGCGGTCGTCGGGGTCTTCTACCGCTGTGGCCCCGATCCGAACCCGCTGCTCGACAAGATCCTTCTTGCTGCACCGGATACGGCGGGCGAGGAGGGTCACGCCGGTGACGCCAGCCCGGCTGATCTGCTCCAGCGCATCGGGGGAGTCAACGGGACGCGCGGCGGCCCGATCCGGCTGAACTCCTTCTACAGCTACGGTGGCTCGCTCACCACGCCGGGCTGCACCGAGGATGTGCGCTGGTCCGTGCTCGCCGACGGCGGTCACGTCTCGAACGCGGCGGTGGCCCACCTTCACCAGGTGATCGCCCGGTTCCCCGGCTACGACGATTACCCGAACAACAACCGCCCGCTGCAACCCCTCAACGGACGGGTCGTCAGGCTTCGCCGCGGCGGAATGCACAGCTGATCGTCATCCCGGGTCCCGCCTACCGCGGGCCGCACGAGCACAGCCGGCAAGGGGGATCTCATGGGTGGCCTCACCGCTCTGGCGGTCGTCGTGGTGGCCTACACGCTGGTCGCGTCGCAGCTCGACCGCTGGTGGATCACCGGGCCGATGGTGTTCGTCGCCGCCGGCCTGATCCTCGGCCCGGGCGGACTGAATGTGCTGCCGTTCTCGCTGGGCAACGAGACGGTCCTGACCATCACGGAGCTCACTCTGGCCCTGCTGCTGTTCGCCGATGCGTCGACGGTCCAGTTGAGGGATGTCCAGGGCGATGCCGGCCTGCCCCGGCGGCTGCTGTTCATCGGGCTACCGCTGACGATCGTGGCCGGCGCGCTGCTGGCCTACCTGATGTTCCCGCACGTCGGGTGGGCCGCGGCGGCGCTGGTCGCGACCATCCTGGCCCCTACCGACGCGGCGCTCGGCCTGGCCGTCGTCACCAACAGGTCCGTGCCGGCGCGGATCCGGCGGGCGCTGAACGTCGAAAGCGGGCTCAACGACGGGATCGCCACCCCGTTCGTCACCCTGTTCATCGCCGCCGTCGCAGCGGAGGAATCGCTCGGCGACACCGCCTGGGGACTCGAAGCGGTCAAACAGATCGGGCTCGCACTCGCCGCCGCGGTCCTGGTCGGCTACCTCGGCGGAAAGCTCTTGGGCCTCGCCGCCGAACGCGGCTGGACCTCCGCCGTGTCCGAGCAGATCGCGATCCTCGCGCTCGCGCTGCTCGCGTACGGGGGATCCGTGGCGATCGGCGGGAACGGGTTCATCGCCGCGTTCGCCGGCGGGATCCTGTTCGGCGCCGTCACCCGGCAGCGGCTGTCCGAACCGGTCCAGTTCACCGAGACCCTCGGCCTGTCCGCCTCGTTCCTGGTCTGGTCGATCTTCGGAGCCCTGTTCGTCGGCGAACTGGTCAACGAAGACTTCTCAGCTCGAGCTATCGGCTACGCGATCGTGAGCCTCACCGTGATCAGGATGGTGCCGGTCGCGCTCTCGCTCGCCGGCACGCATCTGCGCGCGGCCACCGTGGCATTCATGGGATGGTTCGGCCCACGCGGGCTCGCCTCGGTCGTGTTCGCACTGCTGGCCCTCGAGGAAATCGAACGCGGCGGCGACGGCGAGCTGCTCCTGCAGACCGTCACCTGGACCATCCTGCTGTCCGTGCTCCTGCACGGCATCTCAGCCTCCCCGCTCGCGGGCCGGTACGGGGCGTCCGTCGCAGCCGCCGGGGACATACCGGAGAAGCAACCGTCCCGGGAGCCTTCCGTTCGCATCCACGACCTTGCCGGACGCCACAGTCAGGCGCCATCTGCCGACGTGGCCGCGCCCGACCGCCTGCCAGAGCCGAGATGATGACGTGACCACCGCAGCGGTCCGGGGGCTGTCCCGGGCCGAGCGCCGGCGGCGCATCGCGCTCGCACTGCTGCGGTCCGCGGCCGTCACGACGGTTCTCGTCGCCGCGTACTACCTGTGTCCGCTCGACCGGCTGAGCCGTGTCCCGATCGGTGTCTCGCTGGCGGTCGGACTGCTGGCGTTGGCCACAGTTGCCGGCTACCAGGTGCGATCGATCATCCGAGCTCGGCACCCGGCCGTACGGGCGGTCGAAGCGCTGTCGGTCACGGCACCGCTGTTCCTGCTGCTGTTCGCAGCGGCGTACTACCTGATGGCCAACGCCGATACCAGCAACTTCAACGTGCACACGCTCACCCGTACCGATGCGCTGTACTTCACCGTCACCGTCTTCGCTACCGTCGGGTTCGGCGACATCAACCCGACGAGCCAGGCCGCTCGCGTGCTGGTCATGATCCAGATGGTCCTCGACCTCGTCCTGCTGGGCCTCGGGATCCGCATCTTCGCCGGCGCGATCCAGGTCGGCCGGCAGAACCCGGACAACAGCGCGCCGACGGTACCGGCGTCTTTCAACGCCACCAAGGAAGACCCGACATGAGGGCGCTCGAACGGCGCCCGATGACGACGCGACTACGGATTCACGTGATCTGCATGATGCAGGCGATGCCTGCTCGGGCGCTCAATAGTCGAACGGGTTCGGGAACGAGCGTCGTGCTGCGCGGTTCGCCTGTCAGCACTGGCAGGTGTCCGTCGCGCGGACGGCCACGGCGGCGGAGCTGTAATCACGCCACAGGATTTCGGCGCCCTGAGGAGGAACCATGGCGAAGGCAGACGGCGTGTTCATCTACATCGGGACGTACCCGAGTGAGGTCGCGGCGCGGGGTGACTACGACATCGTGAAAGACCTGCACAGTGTCGGTGCGGTCGGTTCGTACGACGCCGCGGTGATCACCAAGGACGACGACGGCAAGGTCCACGTCAACAAGGACGAGACAGCCACCCGGCACGGGACCTGGGGCGGTATCGCCGCGGGCGCGTTCGTCGGACTGCTGTTCCCGCCGGCGATCCTCGCGTCCGCGGCTGTCGGCGGGGCCGTCGGCGGCGTGAGCGGCCACCTGTGGAAGGGCATGTCCCGCTCCGACGTCAGGGAGTTCGGCGAGCTGATCGACGCCGGTCAGGCGTGCCTGCTCGTCATCGGCGAGTCCACGATCGAGTCCGCGCTGGAGAAGGCCGGACTCAAGCCCGAGAAGCACGTGGGCAAGCAGGTCGAGGCCAGCAGCAAGGACGTCGACGCGGCGGTCGTGGACACGGCCAAGCAACTCGGCTGACCCGACGCGGCCGCCCTCCCCGTCGGCGGGCGAGCGCATCGAGAAGCCACGGTCACCGGGTCGCCATCCCGACCGGAGGACGGAGAGACTCATGTCGGAGCTCAATACCCCCGAAGCGTCGGACAGGCCGGACGTCAATCCCCGCGTCCAGGCGGCCAAGATCGCGATCATGCAGATGGCCGCTACGTGGGTGGTGCGCACGGCACTCGACTCCGGCTTCCGGCGCGCCACCGGAAACTCTCCCCCGACCGCCCGCGACCCGGACGTTCCGTACCGACGGATCATCACCTGGGCGGCCCTGACGGCCGCCGTCGTGACCGCCGCCGACATCGCCGCCGATCGGGTGGTCCTGCGGCCCCGGCCGCGCACCGGCCGATCCGCCAGCTGCCGGAATCAGGCCGTCTGAAGGCCGCAGCGGCGCCGGCTGACGGATTGGATCGGGCCCAGGACGGCGAGAGCACCGAAAACCATCTGGAACGAGAGGAAAGAACGATGACTGAATCGACAAGTGGGACCCCGGTCCTGGATCTGATCGCAAGCATGACCGCGGATTCGCTTGCCGCATCGAGCCTCGATGCGCAGACCCTCATGGTCGCGCGCATCGCCGCGCTCGTCGCGATCGACGCCCCGCCGGTCTCCTACCTGCTCAACCTCGGCGCGGCGAGCGAGGTCGGTCTCGACGCCGAGCAGATCCGCGGTGTGCTCGCCGCGATCGCGCCGATCGTCGGCACACCACGGGTCGCGTCCGCCACCGGCAAGATCGTCGACGCGCTCGACGTCGCGATCGAGGTCGCGCAGCTCGAGCAACAGAGCGGGGCGTAGCCCGGCAGCCCGGGTAATCGACCAGGACCGATCGGGAGGCCGATTCGCATGTCCGGGACCGAGGACCATCCTGACGAGTCGGACACCAACGGGCGGGCCCAGAACCCAGCAGCCGGGAACCGTCCGAGGCGGAGTGATGCGCCGGCGCCGCTCAGCTGGGTGCCCAAGGTCGGTGTCTTCGCGTGGAGCTTCGTGGGGTTCGTGGCGGCCGCGATCATCGTGGCCGCCGCGCTGGGCGCGGTGAGCGAGATCGTGCTCCCGCTGACCTTCGCGGCCGTCCTGGCCGTGATCTTCAAACCCGCCGTCGGAGTCCTCGAACGGCACCGGGTCAAGCCCACGGCCGCCGCCGGCCTGATCGTCCTCGGCCTGCTCGCCCTGATGACCGCCGTCATCGTCGCCACCATCCGCGGCATCACCGATCAGACCGACGAAATCGGCGATTCGGTCGACAAGGCCATCGGCAACGCGGTCGACAGCCTCGGCATCGATCAGGCCTCCCTGGACACCGCCCGGGCCGCCGTCAAGGAAGCCGCCCCCACCGTCACCGGCGGCTTCCTCACCCACCTGCTCTCCGGCGTCAACACGCTGGTCGGCTTCGCCAGTGGCCTGATCCTGGGCGCCCTGATCACGTACTACCTGCTCAAGGACGGCACCCGGCTGCGGCGCTCGCTCGTCGCCCAGGTCGACCCCAGGCTCCGGGCGGAGGTCGACGACTTCTTCGGCGATTCCATCCGGACCCTGCGCGAGTATGGGCGCGGCCGCACCGTCATGTCCGCCATCGTGGCGGTGGTCATCGGCATCGCCGCCCTGCTGCTCGGACTCCCGCTGGTCTTCACGATCGTCGTGGCCAACTTCATCGGCGGCTACATTCCCTACATCGGCGCCTTCCTCGGCGGCGGCCTGGCCGTGATCATCGCTCTCGGCGACGGCGGACTCAGCAAGGCCGGGATCATGCTCGTGATCGTCCTCGCCGCCAACCTGCTGCTCGAGAATTTCGTCGAGCCCAAGGTCATGAGCCAAACCCTCGACATCCACCCGCTGGTCGTGCTCGTCGTCACCGCGCTCGGCGGGATCGTCGGCGGCATCGTCGGCCTCATCCTCGCCGTCCCCGTCACGGTCATCGCCGGCGACGCGATCAGCCGGCTCAGATCGCGAGGTGTCATCGACAAGGTCGCCGACCGCGCCCAACCGACCCTCCAACGCCTGCTCGACTGACCTCGTCCCCCGGTCCAGGTAGATGACCCGCTCGGTCGGCCGGGGTCGTCGCGATGGCTCAGAGAGGTCCCGCTCTGGGCGCTTTGGGGTAGTTCTGGCAGCGGGCGACGTTCCCATTTCGAGTTCATCCGCGGGGAATGAGGTCACACAGGACCGCGGTGGGCGACGCTCCGGTCGTGGCCGAGGTTCCCGGGGGGGCGCCGTCGACGGTCGCCGAGCTCGACGCGTTGCTCCTCGAGACCAAGCTCTCGGTCCCGGGACCTCGCCCGGGTTCGGTCAGCCGCGCCGAACTCATCGAGACCGCGCGGGCGAGCGACCGCCGGGTGGTCGGTGTCACCGCGCCCGCCGGCTACGGCAAGTCGACCCTGCTGGCGCAGTGGGCGCGGGCCGAGGACCGCCGCGTCGCCTGGGTGTCCCTCGACCGTTTCGACGACGACCCGGCGGCGCTGCTGACCCTGCTGGCGGCCGCGTACGCGCAGATAATGCCCGGCAACGACGGCCTGGTAGCCGACATGCGCGGTCACGGCATGTCCGTACTGGGACGCGCAGCGCCGCGGCTTGCCTCGGCGTTGCGGACGAGCCCGGCCCCGTTCGTCGTCATGCTGGACGACCTGCACGAACTGCGGTCTCCTGACTGCCAGGACGTGCTCGGCGTGGTGATCTCGGGCGTTCCGGCCGGCTCCCAGCTGATCGCGGCCAGCCGCTCCGAGCAGGCTCACCTGCCCCGGCTGCGCGCCGCCGGGGACGCGCTGGAGCTCCGCGCGAGCGATCTTGCCTTCGACGCTGCCGGGACCGAGCAGATCTTCGCCCAGGCGCACCTGAGGCTCACCCCGGAGCAGGCGGCCGCCGTCACCGAACGGACGGAGGGCTGGCCGGTCGGTGTCTACCTAGCCGCAGTGATCGCCAACGACACCGACGGCGAAGCGTTGAAAGTCTCCGGTGACGACCGGTACGTCGCCGACTACCTGTACCGCGAGTCGCTCCTGCGCCTGCCCGAGCGTGACAGGCAATTCCTGCGACGCACAGCGGTCCTCGACCAGCTGTGCGGTCCGCTGTGCGACGCCGTCGTAGGAGAGCCCGGGACGCAGGAGCGCCTGCGGAGTCTCGAGGCGTCGAACATGTTCCTGATCCCGCTCGACCGCCGCCGGGAGTGGTTCCGCTACCACCCGCTGTTCCGGGAATTCCTGCTCGACGAGCTGCGCCGGGTCGAGCCCGAGATGGTCATGAAGCTGCACCTCCGGGCGGCGGACTGGTACGAGTCCCAAGGATCCCCAGCGACTGCCCTGGAGCACCTGCTGAACACCACCGAACTCGAGCGGTGCGTCCAACTGGTGACCGAGCTGGTCCTGCCGACCTACCAGGCCGGCCAGATATCGACCGTGCAACGCTGGCTGTCGGCACTCGGCGACCCCGCAATCGAGGACTATCCCCCACTCGCCGTGCTGGCCGGCTACATCGCCGTATTCACGGGCCGGACCGCCGAAGCGCAACGCTGGGCGGCCGTCGTCGACGCGGCGTCGTTCGACCTGGTGCCGGCCGACGGCACGGCCTCGTTCCACTCGGCCCGGGCGATGTTCCGGGCCGTCGTCTGCGCTGAAGGCCCGGAACAGATGATGATCGACGCCGACATCGGCGTCGCGCAGGAGCCGCCATGGAGCGTCTGGCGCGACACGGCGTTGTGCTTCAGCGCCGAGGCCCATCTGCTCGCCGGCAACGTCGACCGGGCCACCGCGCTGTTCGCCGAGTCGTCCACTCTGGCGGTCGCGCAATCGAATACGGATTCGCTCGTCGACAGCGAGGCCGAGCTTGCCTTGTTGGCGATGGATCGCGGCCGCTGGGTGGAGGCAGCCGGACATGTGGAGGTGGCGCTCGCCGCTATTGATCAGTTTCGGATGCATGACTACGTCACCAGCGTGCTCGCCTTTGTAGGCGCGGCCCGGCTCGCTGTGCACCGCGGCGACCTGAAGGAGGCCGACCGGCAACTCACACAGGCGATGCGAGCCCGTCCGGTCTGCACATTCGTACTGCCCTGGCTCGCCGTGCGGGTGCGGTTGCAGCTGGCCAAGGTGGACAGGACCATCGGCGACATCGCGACCGCCCGGCACCTGCTGCAGGAGATAGACGATGTCCTGCTCCACCGACCGGCGCTCGGCACGCTCGTCGACGAGGTCGCGGACCTTCGCCGGCTCGTCACCGCCAGCACCCCGGACGGAGCAGTCGGCGGCACGCCGCTGACGCCGGCGGAACTTCGGCTGCTCCCCTACCTGCAGACGCACCTGACGATCCGCGAGATCGGCGAGCGGCTGTTCGTCTCCCGCAACACGGTCAGCACCGAGGTCGGCTCGATCTACCGGAAACTCGGTGTGTCGTCCCGCGGCGACGCCGTGGCCCAGGCGATGAAGATCGGACTGCTCGGCGGGTAGCCGGGATCACTCGCCGGGTAGGCGGTCCAGGGCATCGTCGAGGTCGTACCCGAGCGCCAGCGCGAGCTTCGGGGCCGCCGCGACCACGCACGGCAGCCCCACCACCGGAATGACTCCGACCAGCACGTCGACGATCTCGGCCGCCGTCGCGCCCGCACTCACCGCGGAATCGGCCTGGGCTCCATACGACGGGACCGCTCCCCCGACCGCCACCAGCGCGGCGATCCGGACGAGCTCCAGCGTCTTCGGATCGAGCGCCAGCGGCCCGGCGTCCACCGGTTCGACGGCGCCCTCCGCGAAGCGCGCGTCGTTGAAGCCGAGGGAGCGCAGTCGATCCGTGTAGTCCACGCTGGCACATCCCTCCGCATCAATGCCATCCGGCGCGGTCACCGCCGCGTCGTCCCCCGAGGCGACCTGCCCGGCGCCCGAACTCTCCGTCGAGCACCACGCATCCAGTAGGCGCCAGGACAGGCACCGGCGCATCACGCAGATCGTGCGAAGCCGGCTCTCGACCGGCCGCCGCCAGCGAACTTCATTCACTTCACATGACGACCGTGGCCGGTCCGCGCGGGACGGTGACCGATGTGGATCCGGACGCGACGCCGGCACACGGCGATCGGGCGGGTTCGGGTCCGGCAGGAGTGGGGTGGTCACGGTGGCCGGCGACTTCCAGGAGCGGGCGCGTCGGCTGCGCAACGCGGTGGAGCCGGTAGCGGCTGGGGTGTACTTCGCTCCGGAGGCGCACGCGGCGTACGCGGCGCTCGGGTTCGCCGGCAGCCCGCTCGCGCAGGGTGGTGTCGCCCGGCCGGAGCTGAAGTCCTACTTCACCAGCCGCGGCGCCTGCATGGGCCAGGCGCCGGGGCAGATCGTGGCCGCCGCGTTCGGCTGGCGGCCCGCACGTCGGCTCCGGCCTGACCGTCGCCACCGCGGCCGAGCTCTACGCCAAGAAGGCCTGAGAGGCCCATGTGACCACTGCCTGTGCCACGAGCTGAGCGCTACGCCAGCCCGACGTCGTCGGGCGACCAGAGCGCGGCGCTATGCCCGCCGGCCCGACTACGTAGGAGGCGCGTCATGTCCGACTCGCAACCCGCACCGAGTGTTGAGACCACCGCTCCAGCGCATCGGACGCGCTGGCGGTCGATCGCGGCGGCGGTCTGTGTGGTGCTGGCGGCGCTGTTGACGGTGCCGGCGGGGATCGCGTTCTGGGGGCAGCGGACGCTGAACGACGGTCAGCGTTACCTGGCTACGGTCGGTCCGCTGGTGGAGTCGCCGCAGGTGCAGGCGGCCATCTCGACGAAGGCCATCAACGCGATCGAGGCGCAGGTCGATGTCGAGGCGATCCTCAACGACGCGTTCGCCGGTGTCATCACCGACCGGCCGCGGCTGCAGAAGCTGGTCGGGCCGCTGTCCGGCGCGGTGAACGGGCTGATCGAGCGCGAGGTCCGCGAGTTCGTGGCCTCGGACGCGTTCGCCGACGTCTGGGTCAGGGTCAATACCCGGGCGCAGCAGGGCCTGGTACGGGTCCTGAGGGGGGACACCAGCGGCGCGGTGTCGGTGCAGGGCGACCAGGTGGTCCTGGACGTGAGCGACGTCATCGACCAGGTCAAGCAACGCCTGGTCGCCCGCGGCCTCACGGTCGTGCAAAACGTCCCGATCCCCGACACGGACAAGCAGATCGTGCTACTGGACGCGCCGCAGCTGGAACGGGCGCAGACGATCTACGCCTTCGCGAACCCACTGGCCCGGTGGCTGATCGTCGTCGTGGCGGCGCTCTACCTGGCCGCGCTCCTGCTCGCCCGCCGCCGGCCCCGGATGACCGTGACCATCGGCGTGGTGCTGGCAGCGAACGCGCTGCTGGTGGCCTTCTGCCTGTCGGCCGGCCGGCAGCTGTTCATCGACAAGCTGGCCGGCTCGGACTTCGGCCCAGCCAGCGCCGTGTTCTACGACACGTTGCTGACCTACCTCGAGCGCGGCTGGAAGGTGCTGCTCTGGCTGGGCCTGATCCTCGTGGTCGCCGGCTGGTTCACCGGACCCAATGTCACCGGTACCGCCGCCCGCTCGACCGTGTCCGATGGCCTGCAGAACATCGGAGCCGCGGCCGCCCAGGGACGAGCCGACGGACCGGTCGGCGGCGCCGGCCGCTGGGTCGCGGCCAACGCCCGCTGGCTCCGGGTGGTCATCGGCGTGCTCGGCGTCGTCATCCTGCTCTGGGGCAACGACCTGACGCCCGCCCGTCTGCTCTGGTCATTGCTAGTCGTGGTCGTGCTCCTAGCCGTCGTACAGGTCCTCATCGGCGCCGGAAGCCGCGGCGGCTCCGCCCATCCGCATGCCGGCGAAGCCGACACCGTCACCGACGATAGGAGAAACAGAGTCGCGGAGCCGGTGGGCCACCGAGGAAGGCCCTGACCCGCCCGATCCTCGACCTCACGCCCAGGCAGCCCTGTTCACGCGATCTGCAGGATGCGGCCGCTCAGGCTCCTGGATTGGATCAGACAAGAAAGGCACGAGCGCCGCCGAGGCGCGTAAGCCGCCGGGACCCGCCGTCGTGCCGGGTACCCGGCCCAACATGAGGAGACACCGGTGACCGACACCCCTACTCGCAACGCGGACCGCTCCACCTCTCAGAACCGCACCGGATGGGTCGGCTGGCTGACGTTCGCCGGGATCATGCTGATCTTGGTCGGCGCGTTCCAGGCCATCGACGGCCTGATCGCGCTGTTCAAGGACGAGCTCTACCTCGTCCGCCCCAACGGCCTGGTCATCAACATCGACTACACCGCCTGGGGCTGGACGCACCTGCTACTCGGCATCCTGCTGATCGCCGCCGGCTACGCCGTCTTCTCCGGCCGCGTCTGGGGCCGCACGATCGGCGTCATCGCCGCCCTCCTCAGCGCCGTGGTCAACTTCGCCTTCATCCCCGCCTACCCGGTCTGGTCCCTCCTGATCATCACCATCGACATCCTCGTGATCTACGCCCTGATCGCGCACGGCGGCGAACTGCGCAAAGACCGGTACTGAGACGTTCATCGGTCCCTGTGCAAATCGCGCCTGGGTTCACCCACCCGCGCCTCCGAGGCGAGACCGCCGCCACACGTGGCGGCTGACAGACGAACGACCAGATTGATGCCGTCGACGCGCAGGCGGTCGATGCGGTCGTCGCTGCGTTGGATCCAGGCCCAGAGCTGAACCATGCGCCTCGGCGAAATCATGATCCGCACCTGCGGCGTCTTCCTCCAACTGGCGGCGAGCGTCGACGACGGCCCGCTGCTCGACGTCAGTCAGCGGGTAGCCGAGATCACCGACGACCGCCAGCCAGTGCGGAGCCAGCGCGGGGCTGTAGGCGTAACGCCGGTGGATGTGGTCGAGGTTGCTCTCGGCGTAGGCGGTAGGAACGAGCGGCGCGCCTCCGTGGCAACGGTCCGGCCTTGCTCGAACTGGCGGCGGGCTTCGGCTCGGCATGCTCGGCTTCGGCCTCTTTGAACCGCCCCGGGTCCAGTGGAGGGCGGGTTGTCCCGGCAGCAGTCGCTGCCGGGAGTTGATCTGACGGTAGTAGGCGTCCTCGTGCTCTGTCGGTGTTGGACCTACATGTTCGACGGACCGCCGGACGCGCTGACCGGTAAGCAACGCCAGATCACCAAAGCGGGCTTCGACTCCGAGAAGGAGGCATGGTCGGCCTGCCGCGACGCGATCAAGACAGCGGAGACTGGCCGGCTGGTGCGGCCGTCCGCAGAAAGCTGGGCGAGTACCTGATCGACGAGTGGTTGCCGGCGATGCGGCACGTCCTGAAGCCGACCACGCTGGCGAGCTACGAGGACTACGCCCGGGCGTACGTCGTCCCGGTGCTCGGCAACGTACGCCTGCAGGAGCAGCTGACAGCGCCGCGGCTGAGTGCCTTCTGACCACCTGCTGACCAAGGGCCGTGCCAAGAAGGCCGGCGGCTTGTCGCCGAAAACCGTCCCGAACCTGCACGTGATGCTCCGGAAGGCACTCGGGGACGCGGTCGCGTGGGGATTTCTTACCGCGAACCCGAACCGGCCGAGCATGTGCGTCCGCCAAGGCTCCGCCGGCGGACACCGGCGGTGTGGAAGCCAGCCCAGGCCGCTCGGTTCCTCACCCTGGCGAAGGATGACCGGTTCTTCGCGCTGTACCTGCTTGCCGCCACGACCGGAATGCGCCGGGCCGAGTTGTGCGGACTGCGCTGGCATGCGGTCGACCTGGAGCACGGGACGCTGTCGGTGACCACCACGCGCGTCGTGGTCCGGGGACACGCTCGGGAAAGCGACCGACACCAAGTCGGAAGGGGGCCGGCGGTTGCTGTCGATCGATCCGGTGACGGTCGACCGCCTCCGCATGCAGCGGGAGCGCCAGGGCGAGGAGCAGTCGGCGTTCGGGACCGGCTACAGCGAGACAGACCTCGTCTTCACCTGGGAGGACGGTCGGCCGGTCCACCCGGACGTGATCCGCCTGCGCTTCAACCGGCTTGTCACCCGGCTCAAGCTCCCGCCGATCCGGCTGCACGACCTGCGGCATAGCTATGCGACTGCGGCGCTCGACGCCGGCGTCCATCCGGAGATGGTCAGTGAGCGCCTGGGGCACGCGTCGGTCGCGTTCACCCTGACCAGTACTCGCACGCTGCCCGGCGTGGACCGGGAAGCCGCGCAGACGATGGCCGATCTGATGCTCGGACGGGCGCCCGTCAGCAAATCCGTTAGCAGCGAGCCCCAGGAACCGATCAGGGCGTCCATCCCGGAGGATGGACGCCCTGATCGAGTGGTAGCGGGGGCAGGATTTGAACCTGCGACCTCTGGGTTATGAGCCCAGCGAGCTACCGAGCTGCTCCACCCCGCGTCGGCTTCATCCACTTTACGCAGCCGGCGGGACGGGTGCAAATCCCGTCCCGCCGGCCACCGTCAGCCGCCGCTGCGAGCCCGCGCGACCGCCGCCGCCGCCTGGTTCACCGCGGTCTGCGCGCTGCCGATGGTTGCCACGTCGCCGCTCTTGTACGCCTTCTGCAGGTTTTCGTACGCCGACGCGAGCTGGTCCAGCGCCGTCCGCAACGCCGGCGAGATCGACCCGCCCCCGCCGCCCGGTGCCGGGCTGGACGGCGCACTCCCGGACGGCGACGGGGATGCGCTGCCCGACGGTGTCGGCGACGGTGAGTTGTTGTCCTGGCCCGCATCGGGTGCCTGCTGGCCCGCGCCCGCCCCGAACAACGAGTCGAGCGCGCCGTTCAGCGACGACCCGAACGCCACCCGGTCGCCGAAGGCGGCCAGCACGTACTGGAGGATCGGGTACGGGTTCCCCGCCGCCTCCACGTAGAGCGGTTCGATGTAGAGCAGCCCGCCGCCGACGGGCAGGGTTAACAAGTTGCCGTACTTGACGCTGGACCCTTGCGAGTTGAGCAGCGTGACCGTCTGCGCGATCTGCGCCGTCGAGCCGAACCGGCCCTGGACCTGGCCTGGTCCGAGCACCGCCTGGCTGCCCGGTAACTCGAGCACTTGCATCTCGCCGTAGTCGCCTGGGTCGCTGGACACCGTCACGTAGGCGGCCAGGTTGTCCCGCTGCAGCGCGTTGAGCGCGCTGGTCAACTGGAAGACCGGCTCGTCCTGGCCGGGCGCCCTGGCGACGATGTAGTACGGCGGCTGGGCCGCACCCTGCCCGGTCGTCGGGTCGTTCGGCACCCGCCAGAAGTCCTGGCTGTTGAAGAACTGGCCCGGGTCACTGACGTGGTAGCGGGTGAGCAGCTCCCGCTGCACCTTGAACAGATCCTCCGGGTAGCGCAGGTGGGCGCGCAGGTCCGAGCTGATCTTGCTCTCCGGCTGGATGGTCCCCGGGTAGATCTTCATCCAGGTCTTGAGCACCGGGTCGTTCTGGTCGAACTCGTACAGCGTGACCTTGCCGGTATACGCGTTGACCGTCGCCTTGACCGAGTTGCGGATGTAGTTGACGTCCTGCCGCGGCAACGCGCGGGTGCCCTGCCCGGTCCGCGAGTCGGCGGCCACCTCGCCGAGCGTCTGGCGCTCCGAGTACGGGTAGTTGTCGAGGGTCGTGTAGCCGTCGACGATCCACTCGACCTGCCCGTTGATGACCGCCGGGTACGGGTCGCCGTCGACCTTGAGGAACGGCGCAACCTTCTCCACCCGGTCGGCCGGGTCGCGGACGAACAGGATCTTCGAGTTTCCGTTGATCGCGCTGGACAGCAGGATGTTGCGCTCGCGGTAGTTGATCGCGAAGGCGAGCCGGTTGAAGGGGTTGCCCAGGCTCACGCCGCCGGACCCGTCGTACCGGAACGTGTCGTCCTCGCTGCCGCTGCCGTCGTACTCGCCGCGGGAGTTGGTGTCGACGATCGAGTAGTCCGAGATCAGCTCGCCGTAGTAGATCCGCGGCTGGTTGATCTTGATGGGCCCCTTCGGCGGCAGGCCACCCTCGGTGAAGTCCCCCTCCGCGGTGAGGTTCTCGTTCGCGACGGCGGCGACGAACCCGTTGCCGTGCGTGTAGAACGTGTGCCGGTTGATCCAGTTGGTCTGGTTGCCGGTGAGGTTGTCCGAGCTCAGCTCGCGGACCGCGACGACGTAGTCCCGCTCCTGGCCGTTGAGTGTGTAGCGGTCGATGTCCAGCTTCTCCGGGAAGTCGTACACGTTGCGGACCTGCTGCAGCTGCCGAAATGTCGG
The DNA here is from genome assembly GCA_963728945.1 of uncultured Actinomycetota bacterium. Taxonomy (GTDB): domain Bacteria; phylum Actinomycetota; class Actinomycetes; order Mycobacteriales; family CADCTP01; genus CADCTP01. The sequence goes on from CAVSMA010000002.1 coordinate 2,187,028, forward strand.
GCTGAGGATGTTGGGGTCGAGCAGGCGGGCGTTCGGGATCGTCGACGTGTCCGACGTCAGCGCCTGGCGCGCGCTATTGATGTTGGTGTTGGCGTTGTAGGACTGCTGGTTGACCTTCCCACCCTCGTTGGCCGGAACAATCCCGTACGCCTGTCGGGTCGCCTCGATGTTGCGGCCGATGTACAGCGCTTCCTTCTCGTTCGCGTTCGGCTTGACGCTGAACTGCTGCACGATCGCTGGGTAGATGCCGCTGGCCACGATCGACGTGAGCAGCAGCAGCACTATCGCGATCGCCGGCAACTGCACCCAGCGCAGGAAGATGTTGGCCAGGATCGCGACCGCGCAGATCAGCGCGACGAACATGAGAATCGTCTTCGCCGGCAGCACCGCGTTGACGTCCGTGTACGACGCGCCGGTCCGGCCGTCCCGCTCGTTGAACAGCAACCCGTACCGGTCGAGGTAGTAGGCGGCCGCCTTGAGCAGCACGAAGATGCCGAGCAGGACGGACAGGTGGACCCTCGCGGCCGGGGTGACCTTCTCCCCCGGCGTCTGCAGCCGCACCCCCCCGAACAGGTAGTGCACGGCCAGTGAGGCGAGCAGCGAGAGCACCACCGCGGTGAACAGCAGGCCGAGCACGAACCGCTGGAACGGATAGGTGAACGTGTAGTAGGAGATGTCGATCCCGTACTGCGGGTCCTTGATCCCGAACTGCGTTCCGTTGCGCCACTCCAACCAGGTCTGCCACTGCGCCTGGGCGGTGATGCCGGTGAAGATGCCCAGCACCACGGACACGCCGGTCACGATCAGCTTGCGCCGCGGCTCCAGCGCCGACCGGTAGCGCTCCAGGTTCTGCTGCTCGAGCGACATCGGCCGAAATGGCGGGCGCACCCGGTAGGCGATGATCAGGTTCGCCGCGATGATCGCGGCCATCAGAACGCCGAACAGGAAGAACAGCAGGACCCGGGTACGCAGCCCGGTGGTGAAGACCTGCCGGTAGCCGACCTCGCCGAACCAGAGCCAGTCCACGTACATGCGGACGAACGACCCGAGCACGGAGAGGACGAGCACCAGCAGCACGACGACGCCGATGATGATCTTGGCGCGCCGGGACAATGACGGCACGGGTAACGACGGCCGCATGGCCACGGTGGTGTGCTCCCCAGGAAAGCGGTTGGGACGCCAGAGGAACTTACCGGGAGGCGCTGGGGTTCCCGGCGGCGCCGGCAGGCACCATCTGACCTGCGCCGTCCGACCTGACAGGATGGTCGCCGTGTCGGACCTGCTGCAGGAGCTCCTGGTCGAGATCGAGCGGCACGTCGGCGTCGCCGGCTGGGATCAGCCCCCGCAGCTGTTCGCCCTCGCCCGCACCGCTGACCTGGTCGTTCGCGAGCCCGAGTTCGCCGCGCAGCTCGGTCTCGACCCGGCGGTGGTGCCGCCGGACGCGCTGACCCCGGTCGAGCAGGAGCCGCTGCCGGACGGCCCGCTGGACGAGTCGCTGGCCCAGGTGGGCTGGCCGCGGGAGGTCGAGGGCTGCGCGCTCGTCCAGGAGGTCGTCATGCTGCCGCCGGAGGTCGAGGAGTCGATGCCGGAGCACGTCGACGTCGTCGACTGGGCCAGCGAGCACCCGCAGCGGCGGGAGGCCAGGCTCGGCGTGGCGGTGCTGCGGGACGGCAGCCGGGCCTGCACCATCCGGATGCGCGGGCAGGACGAGGACGAACTGCTGGTCGGACCCGACCTCGCGCCGCACCTCGCCGACGCGCTCGCGGCGACGCTCGACTAGTGGTCCTCAGCAGTGCGGGGTGGGCTTGCCCGCCTGGAGTGACTCCAGCGCGTTCACCGCGCCGGACAGCGTGTCCACCTTGATCAGTTCCAGCCCGTCCGGCGGCCTGCGGCTGGCCTCGGCGCAGTTGCCGGACGGCACCAGGAACGCGGTCGCGCCCTTGTCCTTGGCCGCGATGAGCTTGAGCGGGATGCCGCCGATCGGCCCGACCTCGCCGGTGACGTCGATCGTGCCGGTGCCGGCGATGAACCGGCCGCCGGTCAGGTCCGCCGGCCCGATCTTGTCGAGGATCCCTAGCGCGAACATCAGGCCCGCGGACGGGCCACCGATCCGGTCGTCCAGCGCGATCTTCACCGTGTAGGGCGCGGTGCTCTCCAGCGAGACGCCGACCCCGAGCACCGCCCTGGGCGCGCCGTCCTCGTCGGTGCCCTTGGTGGTGGTGATCCTGGCCGTGCCCGGCTTGCCGCCGCGCAGGTAGTCGACCGTGACCGTGGTGCCCGGCTTGGTCGCGCCGAGCACCTTGCCGAGGTCGTTGACGTCGCCGACCGGCGTGCCCTGCACCTTGGTGATGGTGTCCTTCGGGGCCAGCTTGCCGTGCGACGGCGAGTCGCCGGCGACCTGGGTGACCACGATCTTCGTCTCGTCCAGGTAGGCCAGCGCCGCCAGCTCGGCCGAGTTCTGCGAGGTCACGAAGTCCTGGGTGTTCTTCGCGTCGGTCTGCTGCTGGGTCTGGCCGGGCGGGAAGATCTCCTCCCGCGGGACCACCGCGCGCCGGGGGTCGAGCCAGCCGCGCATGGCCGCGAGCAGGTCGAGCTGGTCGCGCACCGAGACCGTGGTGAGGTTGAGGTTGCCGGTGGTCTTCTCCGGCTCCCGCTCGTTCAGCTGGATGATCGGCTGCCCGGACTGGTCGACGCCGAGGGTGTTCAGGGTGGGCCCCGGGCCCAGCTCGGCGTACGGCACCGGCAGCTGGGAGCCGCCGACCAGCAGCGCGACCAGCAATACCGCGCCGGTGATCAGCGTGACGACCCGACGGCTCATGGCGAGAAGCTTAGGCAGCGTTGCTGAGAGGTAGGCCTGCGCCCGTCGTCGGGCGGTCAGCGGTCCTGGTCGGGCAGCTCGCGCTTGCTGCTGCGCTCGAGCGCCTCGACGAACCGGTGGTGCGCCGCGACGCTGTCCAGCGGGTCGGCCGGGCCGCGCGGGCGGGCAGCCCAGCTCGCCCACAGCACGGCGGCGACGATGGCCACCAGCGGGATCGCGAGCCAGACGAGCGCGGACACATTTTCACCCTACGCCACCGACTGAACACTGGCAGGGATTCGGCGTGTCGCGACGTTCTGCCCGCTTCGTTCCCTGTCCACTGTGGACAGAGAGGCGGCAGCCAGCGGTCAGCTCGAGCGGCGGCGGCGGGCCCGGCGGACCAGCGCCGCGGTGCCGACGAGCGCGACGGCCGCGCCGGCCGCGGCACCACCCACGACCGCCGGGCTGCCGCGCCGCCGCTCGCCCTTGTCGTCCGGCCTGGCCTCGTCCGGCTTGGCCTCCGCTGCGCTCAGGTGGTCGGCGACCGCCTCGGCGTTGGTATACCGCGGCGACCAGCCGGCCGCCCGCAGCCGGGCGCAGTCGACCACCCACGGGTGCACGAGGTAGGCCAGCTCGCTCGGCGGCGCCGGGGTGATGCCCAGCCGGTGCAGCCGCTCCGCCATCCCGACCGCCACCCGCTCGGGCAGCTCCAGGCTGCGCCGGCCGCTGACCCGCTCCAGCTCGTCGTGGTCGAGCCAGCCCTCGCAGGCCACGTTCGCCGGCCCGTCCAGGACGCCGGCCGGGGCGAGCGCGGCCAGCTCGACCGCGGCGGCGAGGTCGGCGACGTGGCAGAACTGCCAGCGCGTGTCGGCGCCGCGGATCCGCAGCAACCGCGGAGCGCCCAGCAGCGCCGCCATCGGCTCCCGGTCGCCGGCGCCGAGCACCACCGCCGGCCGCAGCACGGTGATCGCCAGCCCCCGGTGGCCGCGCCGGGCTGCGGCGACGATCCGCTCGATCTCCAGCAGGTCGCCGACCGCGCTGGCCTCCGGGACCGCGCGCAGCGGCGCGTCGTCGGGCAGCGGCACCGGGTTGTCGGCGTATGCACCGTAGGCCAGGGCGCTGCCGACCACGACGACCCGCCGCACGCCGGCCGCGAACGCCGCCGTGATCACCGTCTGCGCCGCGCGGGTGTTGCGCTGCCGCTGGTCGTCGCGGTCCGGGTCCGGGGTGAGGTCGACGGCGAGGTGGGCGACCGCGTCGACGCCGGCGAACGTGCCGGCCGAGCCCGGGTCGAGCACGTCCACCTGGCGCCACTCGCCGGCCGGACCGTCCGGAGCCGGCCCTGGGTCGATGCCGATGGCGCTGGCGATGTTCGGGGATCGGGCCAGGTGAGCGAGCACCGCCGCCCCGGCCCCGGAACCGGCTCCGGTGACCGCGACCACGGCACCGGTTCGCCGTCGGCGTACGGGCCCGGGCACGTCCGTCTCCCCTCGCTCGTCAGGACTACCGTGGGGAGCATGGCAGCGCGAGGAGGCCGCTGGTGACCGACGTCCCGTTCGGGTTCGGGTTCGGACCGCACCGAGACGAGCCGGAGGGCTCGTCCGGGTCCGGTTCGTCCGGATCCGGCGATCTTCCGTTCGGGCCTGGCTTCGGCTTGCCGGGGGGCGGCATCCCGGACGACCTGGCCGGCAAGGCCCCGCTGTTCGCCGCGCTGCAGCAGATGCTGTCGCAGCAGAGCGGCCCGGTGAACTGGGACCTGGCCAAGCAGATGGCGGTCTCGGCGCTCGCCGCCGGCCACCGCGCACCCACCCCGGTCGAGCGCACCCAGGTCGCTGAGGCGATCCGGCTGGCCGACCACTGGCTCGACCCGGCGACCCCGCTGCCCTCCGGGGTGACCGGCATCGAGTCCTGGTCGCAGGTCGAGTGGGTGGAGCGCACGCTGCCGGCCTGGTCCCAGCTGTGCGACCCGGTGGCATCCCGGGTGGTCGGCGCGATGAGCCAGATGGTGCCCGAGGAGGCCGCCGCCGAGGCCGGTCCGCTGCTCGGGATGGTCGGGCAGGTCGGCGGGCTGATGTTCGGCGCGCAGGTCGGCCAGGCGCTGGCCAAGCTCGCCAGTGAGGTGCTGACCAGCACGGACGTCGGGCTCCCGCTTGGCCCGGCCGGGGTCGCGGCGCTGCTGCCGGACAACGTGGCCGCGTTCGGGCAGGGTCTGGAGCTGCCGGCGGACGAGGTGCGGCTGTTCCTGGCGCTGCGCGAGGCCGCCTACCACCGGCTGTTCAAGCACGTGCCCTGGCTGCGGCAGCGGCTGTTCGACGCGGTCGACGCGTACGCCCGCGGTATCACCGTGGACCGCGAGGCGATCGAGCGCGCGATGTCCGAGGTCAACCCGGAGGACCCGGAGAGCATGCAGCGGGCGCTGCAAGGCGGCATGTTCGAGCCGTCCGTGACGCCCGACCAGCAGGCTGCGCTGGCCCGGCTGGAGACGCTGCTCGCGCTGGTCGAGGGTTGGGTCGACGACGTCGTGGCGACGGCCGCGGCCGACCGGCTGCCCGGGGCCGAGGCGCTGCGCGAGACGCTGCGCCGGCGCCGGGCCACCGGCGGACCGGCCGAGCAGACGTTCGCCACCCTGGTCGGGCTCGAGCTGCGGCCGCGCCGGCTGCGCGAGGCAGCGACGCTGTGGCGGACGCTGCGCGAGCAGCGCGGGGCGGAGGGCCGCGACGAGCTGTGGCGGCACCCCGACCTGCTGCCGTCGGCCGACGACCTGGACGACCCTGAGGGGTTCATCCGGCGCAGCGGCGAGACCGGCGAGCTCGACGCCGGCTCAGCCGGCTAGCAGCGCCCGGGTCGCCTCCCAGCCCTCCAGCTCGGGGTCGAGCGAGGCGAGGTCCTCCCGGCGCCGCAGCCGGCGCCAGGGCGGGGTGAGCACGACGTCGCCCTGGTTCGGCGCGGCCGCGACCAGCCGCTCCACCGCGTACGGCTCGTCGAGGTCGACGTCGACCGGCAGCCAGGCCGGCACCGGCAGCCGGCAGGCCAGCGCGACCAGCCCTCCGCCGCTGGCCGGCGCGGCCGCGACCGGCGCGGTGGACAGCGCCGAGAACGGCTTGGCCACCAGCAGGCCGGGCAGGTCGGGGGCGTCGGCGACGAACACGGCGGCTTCGTCGTAGCCCTGCTTCGCGAGCGCGGCCAGCACGTCCACCGGCCGGCCCGGGACCTCGAGCACCGGCGTGCCGGGCCAGACCACGTCCTCGGCGTCGGCGACCCGGTCCGGCGCGGCGGCGACCACCGGCTCGAGCCCGGGCAGGTCGGCGAGCAGGTCGGCGACGTCCTCCGCCAGCGCGCGGGCGAACTCGGCCGGGGCGATCCCGGGCGGGCAGGCGCGCGCAGCAGGAGGGCCGGCGAGAAGCAGCGCGGCAGCGCGCCGGGTCACCCGTCGGTCCCGGGGTCGACCTCGGCCGGGGTCGGCTCGTCCGGGTGGTCGAGATGAGCCGCCGCGGCAACCCCCTCGAGGTAGCCGCGCGCCCGCTCGCTGCGCGGATATCGCCCGACCAGCTCCCAGAAGTCGGCGCCGTGGCCGGGCACCAGCAGGTGCGCCAGCTCGTGCACCAGGACGTAGTCGAGCACCCACCCGGGCATGTCGCGCAGCCGCCCGGACACCCGGATCGTCCCGTCGGACGGCGTGCACGAGCCCCAGCGGGAGGCCATGTTCGTGACCCACCGCACGCTGGTGGGGCGGGCGGCGCCGTCGAGCACGGTGGTCGACAGGTGCCGGGCCCTGGCCAGCAACGCGTCGTCGCTGCGCCGCGGTCCGCGCTGCCGGCGCGCCTCCCTGGCCTGGAGCCGGGCGATCATCTCGGCGACCCAGCGACGCTCCTCCGCCTTGCTGAACCGTGCCGGGATCAGGACCACCGTCACGTCGCCGTCCCGGTAGGCCGAGACCGTCCGACGACGCCTCGCACTCCGCCGCACCTCGACCGCGGGCGCCGCCCGGTCGACGGCGGGCGTACGGGCCATGCCTCAAACGGTAGCGGGCCGGCGCCACAACTTCGCTCTGTGATTTTTTCGCTCCACAGCTCTGTATCGTGTCCCCGCAGGTCAGCTGGTTGGCCGAGTGAGGTTCACAGCCGGTGTCCACAACCTGTCCCCCGTCGGTCCACAACGACACCCCGTGTCGTCCCCAGGATGTCCACATCGTCGTCCACAGGGCGCGCTTGTCATTCATTGACCGAGCTACGAGGTAGTTCTAGCGTCGTCCCCCACGGAGCCCCCGGCCTCCGGACGGACCGCCCGTTAGGGGAAGGCGAGCGGTACGGCCACCGAGACCGGGGGCTGCGTGTCGTTCGGCGCCGGTCGCGTGACTACTCTCCGTGAACCGGACGTCCCGGCCGGAACGGGTCCGGATCGGCCCCAGCCGTGCCGACGCCTGGCCCCGGAGGCGTGAACGCCACGCCTGGGTGGGTACGGTGACGCCGCCCCCGGGGAAAACCGCAGGGGGTACTGAACACGAGGAGGACGACGTGGCCGACACCTACAACGGCTACTGCGTGAAGTGCAGGGAGAAGCGCGACTTCGAGGGTGAGGTCTCGGTCAGCGACTCTGGTCGGCGCATGGCCAAGGGCAAGTGCCCGGTCTGCGGCACCACGATGAACCGGATCCTCGGCAAGGCGTAGTCCCGCACGCCGTGCGGAAAGGGGGGTGGCCCGGTCGGGCCACCCCCCTTCCGTGTCCGCGGTCCAGGTCCGCGGCCCCCGTCCCCGGTCCAGGTCCGCGGCCCCCGTCCCCGGTCCCATCCCCGGCCCCCGTCCGTTGTCCCCGTCCGCGGTCCCCATCCCCGGTCCCCATCCGCGGTCCCCGTCCGCGGTCCCCGTCCGCGGTCCCCATCCCCGGTCCCCGTCCGCGGCCCCCGTCCGCGGTCCCCATCCCCGGTCCCCGTCCGCGGCCCCCGTCCGCGGTCCCCATCCCCGGTCCCCGTCCGCGGTCCCCATCGACGTCCGTCCGGGGTCGGTGTCTCCGGGGTCGGCGTCCCGGGGTCGGCGTCCCGGGGTCGGCGTCCCGAGGTCGGCGTCCCGAGGTCGGCGTCCCGAGGTCGGCGTCCCGAGGTCGGCGTCCCGAGGTCGGCGTCCCGAGGTCGGCGTCCCGAGGTCGGCGTCCCGAGGTCGGCGTCCGCGATCCACCCCGCGTCCGCGTCAAGACCGGGTGCCGGGTCTGTGGACGGCGGCCGGGGCTGTGGATGGCCGGACGCACGGTCGGCGCGTCGGTGGCAGGCTCGACGCCGTCCACCGAAGCCGCCGATGCCGATGCCAGTTCCGAGACGAGGTGCCTCGTGACGACCCTGCCGCTCCGCCCGCTCCCACCGCGGGTGCCGCAGCCGCCGCCGGAGCGCGGCGCCGGGTCTGTCGACGCCCGTGCCCGGACGCCGGGACGGGGCTCGGGCCGGCCGTTGCTGCCGGCGGCGCTTCGCCCGGTGTGGCGCTCCGACCAGGCGCTGCAGCTCGGGCTCGACCCCGACCGGGCGGTGGTCGTCGACGGGATCGACGAACCGATCGCCAAGGCGTTGCTCGGGCTCGACGGCACCCGCACCGAGGCGGAGGTGCTGGCCGGTGCCACCGAGACCGGCCTTGATCCCGACCTGGTCGGCGACCTGCTCACCGACCTGCGCACCGCCGGCGTCCTGGCCGAGGTCACCCCCCGACCACCGTCCGCCCCCGCCGGCGACAGTCCGGCCGGCTCCGCACCAGCCCGCCCCGCACTGCTCGGAGCCGAACCGACGCGGCCCGCTCCGGCCGACCCCGCGCCAGCCGGCCCCGATCCGGCCCGGAACGGTCCGCCCGGCGAGGGCCCACTCGTGATGGCGAGCTGGCCGCGGAGGAGTCCGTACGGGGCGGTCGGTGCGGCCGGCCGGCTCGGACCCGACCTCGCCTCGCTGTCCTTGGTGCCGGCGACCCGCACCCCGTTCGAGGTGGTGCGCGGCCGCCGGGCCGCGAGCGTCGTCGTGCACGGCGCCGGCCGGGTCGGCGCCAGCCTGGCCACGCTGCTGGCTGCCGCGGGGGTCGGCCAGGTGCACGTCGCCGACCGCGGCCCGGTCCGCCCGGGCGACGTAGCCCCGGCCGGGGTCGCCGCCGCCGACGTCGACCGGTCCCGCACCGCGGCCGCGGCCGAAGCACTGCGCCGGGCCGCCCCCGAGATCCGGTCCACGCCCCCCGCTCCTGGGCGCCGGCCCGACCTGGTCGTGCTCGCCTCGACCGAGCCGGTCGACACGACGCTGCGCACCGCGCTGGCCGGCGGACGGGTCGCGCACCTGGTCGCCGGCGTGCGGGAGACGACCGCCGTGGTCGGCCCGCTCGTGCTGCCCGGCCAGACCGGCTGCCTGCGCTGTGGCGACCTGCACCGGGCCGACCGAGACCCGGCCTGGCCGGTCGTCGCCGCCCAGCTCGTGGGCATCCGTCGCCGCCGGGAGGAGCCGTGCGATGTGGTGTTGGCCACAGTCGCCGCAAGCCTCGCCGCGCTGCACTGCCTTGCCCACCTCGACGGTCGTCCGAGCGCCGCGACCGGCGCCAGCCTGGAGCTGAGCCTGACCGACTGGCGGCTGCGGCGGCGCAGCTGGCCAGCGCATCCCCGGTGCGACTGCGGGGCCGCCGCATGATGACCTCGACCCTTCCGGCCGCACCCACGTCCTGCGTCGCCCGGAAAACCAGGGAGAATGGGAGCGTGACGGACATCCCCCGCCGCGCGGTGACGCGCACCGCCCGGCTCGCCTCGCTTCCGGTCGGCGTTGCCGGCCGGGCGGCGCTCGGGCTGGGCAAGCGGCTCGGCGGCCGGCCGGCGGTGGAGGTCACCGAGGAGCTGCAGCGGCGCACCGCCGAGCAACTGTTCGCGGTGCTCGGTCAGCTCAAGGGCGGCGCGATGAAGTTCGGCCAGGCGCTGTCGGTGTTCGAGGCCGCATTCCCGGAGGACATGGCGGCGCCCTACCGGGAGGCGCTGACCAAGCTGCAGGAGGGCGCGCCGCCGATGCCGGCGGCGACAGTGCACCGGGTGCTGGCCGAGCAGCTCGGCCGGGACTGGCGACGTCGTTTCCTCGACTTCGACGACGTCCCGGCCGCCGCCGCCAGCATCGGGCAGGTGCACCGCGCGAGGTGGGCGGACGGACGCCCGGTGGCGGTGAAGGTGCAATACCCGGGCGCCGGGCCGGCGCTGCTGGCCGACCTCACCCAGCTGTCCCGGTTCGCCCGGATGTTCGCGGTGCTCTCCCCCGGTCTCGACGTCAAGCCGCTGCTGGCTGAGCTGCGGGCCCGGGTCGCTGAGGAGCTGGACTACGCGCTGGAGGCCGACGCGCAGCGCCGGTTCGCCGTGGCGTACGCGGACGATCCGGAGATCTTCGTGCCGCGGGTGGTGGCGAGCGCGCCCAAGGTGCTCGTCTCCGAGTGGCTGGACGGAATGCCGCTGGCGAAGATCATCGCCGGCGGTGACCAGGCCCAGCGGGACCGCGCCGGCTACCTGCTGGCCGTGCTGCACTTCTCGGCGCCGGCCCGGGCCGGGCTGCTGCACGCCGATCCGCATCCGGGCAACTTCCGGCTGCTCGACGACGGGCGGCTCGGGGTGATCGACTTCGGTGCGGTCGCGCGGCTGCCGGCCGGGCTGCCGGCCCCGATCGGGCGGCTGACCAGGCTGGCGATCGACGGCGACGCGGAGGCGGTGCTGGCCGGCCTGCGCCAGGAGGGGTTCATACGGCCCGACCTGGAGATCGACGCCGACCGGGTGCTCGGCTACCTGCGGCCGATGCTGGAGCCGCTGGCGCATGACCACTTCAAGTTCACGAGGGAGTGGATGCGGACCCAGGCAGCCCGGATCGCCGACCCCCGCAACGAGGCGGCCCAGGTCGGGCGCCAGCTCAACCTGCCGCCGTCCTACCTGCTCATCCACCGGGTGACGCTCGGCTCCATCGGCGTGCTCTGCCAACTCGACGCCGACGCCCCCTACCGGGCGGTTGTCGAACGCTGGCAACCCGGCTTCGCCAACCCGTGACGCGAGCACGGTGCGGCCCGGCCACGCGGGTGCGCGGCCGGGCCGTCGGTAGGGATGGATCTGGCTGGCGGAGTCGCCCGCCCCGGTAGCGAGGGGGCGGGCGACTCCGGCGCCGTCCGATCCTGGCGCGGCCCCCGGCCGATCCGCGGCCGGGTGCCGTTGCCTAGAGGATCTGGGCGGCGGCGAGGCGGGCGCGCCGGGCGGCACGCTCAGCCCGGCGCTGCCACTTGTGGACAGCGTGTACCCGGGAGCTGAGGCGCGCCTGCGCGGCTACTGCCTCGTACTCACGCATTCGTGCGCGCGCGAGCTCTTCGTTGAGCAGCAACATCGCGGAACTCCTGACGGTGGGCGCGTGCGGCGGTCGGCCTACGCGCATGATCATGGGCTGGGGGAACGGCGCCGGGACGCCGTGGACGGTGGTGCCGGACCGGCGGCGAGTCACGCGGCGACCTCCTTGCGCGGGCGACCACGCGGCCGCTTGCGAGGGATCACCACGCCACGCTCGAAGATCTCGCCACCCCACACGCCCCACGGCTCGTGCCGCTCGAGCGCGCCGGTGAGGCACGCCCGGCGGACCGGGCAGTCGAGGCAGTGGCTCTTGGCGAGTTCCAGGTCCGCCGGGGTCTCGGCGAACCAGAGCTCTGGGTCCTGCACTCGGCACGGCAGTTCGACTCCCGCGCGCTCGGCCTCGAACGGGTCGAGGTCCAGCAGCGCGACAGCACTTGGCGCCGCGACGAGCACCCCTTCGCTGGGGGTACGCACCGGGCTCACCTCCTGAGCTTGTCGATCGGACAGTGGATGTGGAGGGCGGAAAACACTGAGGCCGCGGATCCCAGGTAGTGGGATTCCGCGGCCTCGAAGGTGAGCCGGCTCTCGGCGTGTCAACACCGAGATGGCGTCCTTCGAGGCGGATCCCCCTGGACGGCGGCGACCGGGACGCGGACCGCGATCCCCTGAACCTGGTCCGTCCACATGGCGCCGAGCGCCTCAGCACCCATGGCGGTGAACGGCAGACCGGTCCCCTCGATCGTCGGCACGGACGGCCCGGCAGCAGGCACACCCGTCCCCTTGATCTTGGCGAGAGGGGAGACACAGCGCGGCCGAGCGGCGACCTCGCCGGTCCAGAAGCCCAGAGCGGAGGTGGTCACCGCGTCGATCGTGATGAGATCGTTCACTGCGGGATCACCTCCTCCTCGTGCGGCGGCAGCGTCGGGGAGACGGCCGCGAACGAAGAAGAGGCTAGGCCTCGCCTCGAACCCGGCGCAACGGATTAACGCGCCATGGCCGAAACTCGCTCGAAATTGCACCTTGGGGCAGCTATGGGGACCCCGTTCGGCCCAGCCGGTCACCCACCTGCTCCGGACGGCGCGGGCTCGCCCCGGACGATCGCGAGGACGTCCTCACCGTACCGGTCCAACTTGGACTGTCCAATGCCCGGAACGGCCACCAGCTCGGGCACGTCGGTCGGCTGCCGCACCGCGAGCTCGGCCAGCGTCGCGTCGGTGAACACCACGTATGCCGGCACCTTCTGGGCCTCGGCCCGGGCCGAACGCCACGCCCGCAGCCGGCCGAACAGCTCCGCATCCGCTCCATCGGGCAGCTCGACCGTGCCGCGGCGGCGTCCCGGCGCGACCCGACCCGCGGTCGGGTCCGGGGCGATGCCGTGCAGGAACCGCGTCCGCCGCCGGGACCGCCGGCCGCCGCCCGGTGCCCGCGAGAGCGCCCAGGACAGCGCCAGCGACTCCCGGGCCCGGGTCACCCCGACGTAGAGCAGCCGGCGCTCCTCGTCGATCTGCTCGTCGGTCACCGCGTGCTGGATCGGCAGGGTGCCCTCGACCAGCCCGACCAGGAAGACCGCGTCCCACTCCAGCCCCTTGGCCGCGTGCAGCGAGGCGAGCGTGACGCCCTGCACGGTCGGGGCGTGCTGGGCCGCGGCCCGCTGCTCCAGCTCGGCCAGGAAGTCGCCGAGTCCGGCATCCGGCTGCACGGCCGCCAGCTCCTCCGCGACGCCGACCAGCGCGGCCAGCGACTCCCACCGCTCCCGCGCCGACCCGCCCGCCGGCGGCGAGCCCGCCGACCAGCTCAGCGCCGAGAGCACGTCCCGGACCAGGTCGGCCAGCTTCTCGCCGGACTCGGCCGACCGGACGGCGCCGCGCAGCAGCAGCATCGCCTCCCGGATCTCGGTCCGGTCGAAGAACCGCTCCCCGCCGCGCAGCACGTACGGCACGCCCGCGTCGGCCAGTGCCCGCTCGTACACCTCGGACTGCGCGTTGACCCGGAACAGCACCGCGATCTCGCTGGCCGGCGTGGCGGCGTCGAGCCTGGCCCGGCAGGCGGCCGCGACCGACGCCGCCTCGGCCGGCTCGTCGTCGTACTCGGCGAAGGTCGGTTCGGGCCCGGCTTCCCGCTGCCCGACCAGCCGCAGCGTCGAGCGCCGGCCGAGCACCCGGTTCGCCAGCTGCACCACCTGCGGCGTGGACCGGTAGTCCCGGACGAGCCGCACCACGGTCGCGCCGGGGAACCGGCGCGGGAAGGTGAGCAGATGGTTCGGCGTCGCGCCCGTGAACGAGTAGATGGTCTGGTTGGGGTCGCCGACGACGCACAGGTCGTTCCGGCCGCCGAGCCAGGCGTCCAGCAGCCGCTGCTGCAGCGGGCTGACGTCCTGGTACTCGTCGACGACGAAGTGCCGGTAGCGCGAGCGCAGCTCCTCGGCCACGTCCCGGTGCTCCTCTATCGCCGCCGCGGTCACCAGCAGCAGGTCCTCGAAGTCGAGCACGCCGGCGCGCGCCTTCGCCTCCTCGTATGCGGCCATGACCGCGACGACCGTGCTCGCCGGCACCGGCGGCTCGCGACCGGCCTCCACCGAGCGGGCGGGGTAGAGCGACGGCGGGCAGAGGGTCACCTTCGCCCACTCGATCTCCGCGGCGAGGTCGCGCAGCGCGGCGCGGTCGGTCTCCCGTACCCCCGCCTTGACGGCGGCGGTGGCCACCAGGCGGATCTTGTTGTCGAGCAGCTCAGGCACGGGGCCGCCGAGCACGCGGGGGCCGAAGTACCGCAGCTGCCGGAGCGCGGCCGCGTGGAAGGTCAGCGCCTGCACGCCCGGTCCGCCGGCGCCACGGCCGACGCCGAGCGCCCGCAGCCGGGTGCGCATCTCGCCGGCGGCGCGGGCGGTGAAGGTGACCGCGAGGAGCTGGCCGACCGGGACCGCGCCGGTGCGGACCGCGTAGGCGATGCGGTGCGTGATGGTGCGGGTCTTGCCGGTGCCGGCGCCGGCCAGGATGCAGACCGGACCGCGCACCGCCCGGGCGGCCTCCTCCTGCTCCGGATCGAGTCCGGCGAGAACAGCGTCGGCGTCGGAAGGATCGGCCAGCCCCACGGGGGGAATCCTCCCAGGCGCCGGCCCGGGGAAGACGGACCGGGGCCGGTGCGTTTGACTGTGCAACGGAACCCGTACGGAGGATTGATGCTGACCGTCTACTCGACGACGTGGTGTGGCTACTGCGTCCGGTTGAAGAAGATGTTGGACCGCGAGGGCATTCAGTATGCCGAGGTGAACATCGAGGAAGACGACTCGGCGGCGCAGCTCGTCGAGGGCGTCAACGCCGGGAACCGTACTGTCCCAACAGTGATATTGCCAGATGGCACGGCTTTGACGAATCCATCCATCGATCAGGTGAAGCAGGCACTGGCGGCCTAAACAACCCGCCTGGCGACTGCCCGGGCAGGCGCCCCTCCGATAGTGTGTCCGGACGGCGACGTAGCGTGGCCAAGCCGGGGGCACTCAGTGACGACGCCGCAATGGTCCATGTCACTGTCGATGCGGAGGTGCTACAAGTGGTGGACCGCGGGGTCGCCGAACCGGGGCGACACGCCGCCGGAAACCCTGAACCTTCCCCAGGGGAGGTTGTGATCAGGAGGACCTCGACCGGCTGGAAGGTCGAGGGGGCGTTCCCGACACTGCCCACGGACACCGTGGACGAGCTCTGGCAGGCCCTGGTCCTCGCTGACCTGCTGGCAGACGGAACCGCTCCCGGCCCGCGGCCGCCGCGGCCGCCCGGTGACTCGGACGAGGTCACCCAGCTGCGGGCGTCGGTACGGCAGCTCGAGCACGCCTTGGCGTCCCGGGTCACCGTCGAGCAGGCGATCGGGGTGCTCACCGAGCGGTGGAGGGTGGCCCCCAGGGACGCCTTCGAGCAGCTGCGCCGGGTGACGAGGTCGCACGGGATGCGGATCCACGAGCTGGCCAAGCTCGTGGTCGAGTCGAGCACCAACTCGGACAGCGGGCTGCCGGCGGAGTTGATCCCGGTGCAGCGCGGCGCCGAGGGACCGCCGGCGCCGCGACAGAGCCCGGACGGCCGCGGTCGCGGCGAAGGACGGACCCGGCGCGGCCGGCCCGCGGAGACCTCGACGTCCCAGTCACAGGCGCGGTCCCAGTCGCAGCCGTCGTCCTCGTCGCCGCGGTCGAACGGCGGCCGCTCCCGGGTCCAAGCCGTCGCCGCCCCACGCTCTGCGAACGGCCGCCCCGCCCACTCCCCAACCTGACCCGCTGCGGCCGTCGGTTGCATCCGCGGTGCGGCGAGATGGTGCTTAGGGTGGTGGCGTGACGTCTGCGCCGCGACCGGTCGCGGCGGATCGGCTCGCCAACGAAATCGCGGGCGTCGTGGACGAGGCGGCAGCGGCGTGTTCGCATGTGCTGCGGGTCGCGGTCGATGGGCATCCCGCTGCGTCACCGGGCGACTTCGCGGATGGGCTGGTGGATCCGCTTCGGCTGCGCGGGCGACCGGTGCTGCGGGTGAGCGCGGAGTGGTTCCTGCGGCCGGCGTCGCTGCGTTTCGAGCGCGGGCGTACGGATCCGGACGCGTTCTACGAGGACCGGATGGACGTGGCGGGGTTGCAGCGGGAGTTGCTCGACCCGCTCGGCCCACATGGGTCCGGGCTCTACCTGCCTACGCTGTGGGATCCGGAGAAAGACCGCGCGACGCGCGCACAGTACGAGCCTGCCCCGGCCGGCGCTGTGCTGATTCTCGACGGGACGCTGCTTCTCGGGCGCGGCTTGCCGCTCGATCTCACCGTGTATTTACGGCTGTCGGCGGGGGCGCGGCAGAGACGTGTGTCCGAGGACGAGCGGTGGGCGCTGCCCGCCTACGTGCGCTACGAGCGGGAGGTGGACCCCGAGCGGACCGCCGACGTGCTCATCAGACTCGACGATCCGCGCCACCCCGCGCTCTCATTCCCAACACGTTGATCGAGCTTTCCACAGATCGAACTTTGGACATGGAAGGCGGACAAACGGCGCGGTAGGTTCACCGCGTGGGTGTCAGGGTTGGCGTGGTCGCCGTCGCCGTCGCCGTCGTCTTCGCCGTCGCGGGGTGCTCGGCTGGTGATGCGCCGAGCGCGGCGCTGCCGTCCGGGAGCGCGCCGCCCCAGTCGTCGTCGCCGCCGTCGAACCCCCCATCGACGGCGGCGACGACTCCCCCACCGACCGCGCCGCCCCTCCCCGCCGCAGCCACCCAAGACACCCCCGCCGGCGCCCGATCCTTCGCCCGCTATTACATCGCAGTTCTCGACTACGCGAGCCATACAGGCGACGTGCAGGCGCTACGACGACTCGGAAATTGCGAAACCTGCCTGGCTCAGGCAGACGGAATTGAGAAGTTCTTCAAGTCAGGCGGACACGTCGAGGGCGGGGAGATGCGAATCACCAACACCGAGTCCGTTAGGTTCCTGAGGAGTGCCGCCTTGGTGAACATTACCTACCACCAAGCGGCCGGAAAGTCGATCGCTCGGAACGGCAAGACTCAGAACTCACGCGCGCTGGGGTCGGAGATCTTCGCGCTGACGCTTGGATGGTCGAAGGATTCGTGGAACGTCCAGAAGATGCAGGCAGTCGAATGAGGACTCGACTGAGATCAACGACGCTCCTTGTGCTGATCATGCCATCGTTGGCTATCGGCATTGCCGCGGTCGCCGATGGAGGATGTGACAATCCTCTTGCGCATAAGGTCTGCGCTGCCGCACACGACGGGAACCTGCGAGTGGGCCTGCGGGAACGGATAAGAAGCGACCCGAAAACCACCAAGGTTGGTTCGTCGCCACGATCAGGGACCACATACACCGATACCTGGAATCGGATGGGCGCAGCCTTCTGCGCGGACGCTGGCGCGGAAGCAGCGAGCGCCAGCGGACCGCCACCAATCGAGGCGCTGTGCGGGCTCTTGCCGGTGGCGGGGGCGGTGGCGGCGGTGCCGGGGCGGGCTGAGGTGTTGGCGGCATTTCGGGAGGTCGGGCTTTATCGGGGACAAGTGCGGTCGGATCCCGAGCGGGTGTCGTTCGTCAATCTGGAGACGTACTTCTGGTGTGGAGACGGTGCGCAGACCTGCAACTCCCTCGGGGAGGGCGAGCGGACGGTCACCCTGCTCGGGCAGGCGGTGCGGATCCGGCCGCGGATCGTGAGTTACCAGTGGCGGTTCGGGGATGGGAGCAGCGAGCGCGTGACCGCCGGGCAGGTGGCGCACACCTACGGGCATACCGGCGCGATGGCGGTGTCCGTGACCTTGACCTGGACGGCGGACTACGCGGTCGGCGGCGGTGGGTTCCGGCCGATCGGCGGGACCACCACGACGACCAGCCCGGTACGGGTCCTCCCGGTGCAGGAGACCCAGACGATCAATGACCTGTGAACTGCGCACAGCGAATTCAATATCGATTTGTGCGAGCATCACGACGATTTTGCGGGTAAGTAGACCGGGCGGGTGAATTCGGCGGGACATCCGGCGGGCCGCGGTTTATGGTCCGGGCACCGCAGCCTTCGGAAAGGAGCCGGCGTGCGTAAACAGAATTTCGTCCTCGCCGTCCTCGTCCTCGCGCTCGCCCAATTCCTCGCCGTGCCCGGTCGCGCGCTGGCAGCGGACAACCCGTTCCAGCGCGGTCCCGACCCGACCAGCGCGAGCGTCAACGCCACCCGCGGGCCGTTCGCCACGTCCCAGACGATCGTGTCCCGGCTGTCGGTGAGCGGGTTCGGCGGCGGCACGATCTACTTCCCGACCTCCACCGCCGAGGGCACGTTCGGCGCGGTCGCGGTCGCGCCCGGCTTCACCGCCACCCAGTCGAGCGTCGCCTGGCTGGGTCCGCGGATCGCCTCCCAGGGCTTCGTCGTGTTCATCATCGACACGGTCACCACGTTCGACCAGCCCGATGCCCGCGGCACCGAACTGCTCGCCGCGCTCGACTACCTCACCACCCGCAGCTCCGTCCGCGCCCGCGTCGACAGCAGCCGCCTGGCGGTGATGGGCCACTCGATGGGCGGCGGCGGCACCCTGGAGGCCTCGGCCGACCGGCCGACGCTGCAGGCCGCGGTCGCGCTCACCCCGTGGGACCTGACCAAGAACTGGTCCGGCAACCGGGTGCCGAGCCTCATCGTCGGCGCCGAGAACGACACGGTCGCGCCCGTCGCCACCCACTCGATCCCGTTCTACAACTCGCTCGACGCGGCGTCCGAGAAGACCTACGTCGAGCTCGCCGGCGCCACCCACTTCGCGCCGAACAGTCCCAACACCACCATTGCCCGGTACGCGATCTCCTGGCTGAAGGAGTTCGTCGACAACGACGACCGGTACGAGCAGTTCCTCTGCGGTGCCGGCGCCGGCACCGAGGCCACGGTCGACGACTACCGCACGACCTGCCCGCTCACCAACTGAGCCGACCCGCGAGCGCAGGGGTGGCCGACCAGGTCACCCCTGCGCGAGCCAGTCCGTGATGATCCGGTGCGCGATCGACACCGGCGGCGGCAGCCGCACCGCCCCGGCCCTCACCTCGTCCCGGGTGAGCCACCGAGCCTCCGCCAGCTCCCCGTCGCGCAGGTTCAGCGTCGAGCCGGTCGCCCGCGCCGTGAAGCCGAGCATCAGCGAGGACGGGAAAGGCCACGGCTGCGACCCCGCGTACGTGATGTCCGTGATGGGCAGCCCCACCTCCTCGTCGACCTCGCGGGCCACCGCCGCCTCGGCCGCCTCCCCCGGCTCGACGAACCCGGCCAGGATCGAGAACCGCCCCTCCGGCCACACCGCCTGCCGCCCCAGCACGCACCGGTCGGCACCGTCGTGCACGAGCATGATCACCGCCGGGTCCGTACGCGGGAAGTGCTCGGAGCCGTCGGTCGGGCACCGCCGCACCCAGCCACCGTTGACCAGCGCCGTCGGCGTGCCGTCGATCGGACAGTCCGGGTGCCGGTCGTGCCAGCGGGCCAGCGCCACCGCGGTGGTGAGCAGCCCCGCGTCCCGGTCGTCCAGCGCCGCGCCGATCTCGCGCAGGTCGACCCAGCGATCGCCGACCAGGTCCTGCGGTCCGCGCACCGCGAACACCGGGTCGCCGCCGGCCAGCCCGAGGAAGTAGCGCTCCGCCCCGGCCGGCACCGACGAGCACGGCCGCAGCGCCAGCGCCGCATGGGTCGCCTGCTCCACCACCGCGGTCGTGTACTCCGGCGTCACCACCAGCGCCAGCCCGCGCTCCCACGCCGCCGCCAGCCACGCCTCGTCCGTACGCCGCTCGGCCGCGCGGTCGTGCCCGACGCGGGACAGCACCGGGATCTGCGAGAGCGTCACGTCAGGCCGTCTCGACCGGGACGAGCGTGGCCAGCGGATCGCGGATCTCCGCCGCCTCGCCGAGGACCACCACCAGCATGCCGGACGGCGCCAGGTAGGTCCGCGCCGCCGCGAACGTCTCCTCCAGCGTCACCGCCGCCAGCCGACGCGGGTGCTCGCGCAGCCAGTCCAACCCGAGCCCGACGCCGATCAGCGCGGACAACGTCGAGGCCAGGCCGGCCTGGGTGGAGATGGACAGGGCCAGCGAGCCCACCGCGTACTGCCGGACGTTCTCCAGCTCTTCCGCCGTGATCGGCAGCGTCGCCATCCGGCCCAGCTCGTAGTCGATCTCCAGCAGCGCCGGCGCCGTCACCGCGGTCGCCACGTCCGCGTCGACGACCAGCCGGGAGCCGGCCACGCTGTGGCTGATCCGGCTGTGCGGACCGTACGTGTAGCCCTTGTCCTCGCGGATGTTCTCCACCAGCCGGGAGGAGAAGTAGCCGCCGAAGGCCAGGTTCGCCAGCTGAAGCGCCGGGTAGTCCGGCGCCTCCCGCCGCACCGCCGGACCGCCGAGCCGGATCGAAGCCTGCACCGAGCCGGGCCGGTCGACCAGCAGCAGCGGCTGCGGCCGCACCGGCGGCAGCGGCGGCAGCGGCCGGGCGGTCGACTCCCCGGTCCACCCGCCGAGCGCCGCCTCGACCGTGTCCAGCGCCCGGGCCGGGGACAGGTCACCGACCAGCACCAGCGCGCTGCCCTCGGGCCGGACCCGGTCGGAGTGCAACTTGCGCAGCTGCGCCGCCGTGACCGCCTGCACCGCCTCCGGCGTGGCCAGCTCGTGCGCGTACGGGTGGGAGCCGTACAGCCGGCTGTTGAGCGCCTCGCCGACCAGCACCGACGGTTGCGAGCGCAGGATCGCCAGCCGCTCGGCCAGCCGGGACCGCTCCCCCGCCACCTCGCGGGCCGGGTACGACGAGGTCTCCAGCACCTCGGCGACCAGCCGGAGCAGCGCACCGAGCCCGGTACGCAACACCGCGCCGCCGACGATCAGCCGGTCGCTGTCGGAGGACACCGACAGGTCGGCGCCGAGCGACTGCAGCTCCGCGGCCAGCTCGACCTGACTGTGCTCGGCCGTGCCGGCCAGCATCGTGTTGGCCAGCACGCTGCCGCGGGCCGGGTGGCTCGCCGCCGTCCCGCCGAACGGCACCCGCAGCCGCAACTCGACCAGCGGCACGCCGGGCCGGCGAACCGCGACCACCCGCAGCCCGGACGGCAGCACCCGCTCGGCGGAGGTCGGCTGCTTCACCCGCGGCACCGGCCCGAGCGGCGGCACCAGCTTCGGCGGCGGCACCGCCTCGGCGATCGCCGGGGTCTCCACGGCGGCGGTCACTTGGCACCTCCCGGCGCGATCTCCAGCACCGCTCGCCGGTCCGGCCGCAGCGTCGCCGCCGCGGTCCGCACTTGGTCCGCGGTCACCTCCGCCAGCCGGCCCGGCAGTTCGGCCAGCAGCTCGGCGCGGCCGTGCACCAGCTCCGCCGCGGCGAGCGCCTGGGTCCGGCCGAGCATCGGGTCGAGGTCGCGGAAGACCTGGGCGAGCAGCCGGGCACGCACCCGGTCCAGCTCGCCGGCGGCCAGCCCGTCCGTGGCGAGCCGGTCGAACTCCTCGGTCGCCGCGTCGAGCACCTGGTCCGCGGTCGCGTTCGGCGCCTGGTGAGCCTGCAGCACGAACGCGGTCGGGTCGCGGACGTCGAACGGGTCACCCATCAGTCCCAGGTACGCGGCGAGCTGGGTCACGGTCCGGTCGCCCTGCACCAGCCGCTGCTCCAGCCGGGAGGCGTCACCGTCGGAGAGCACCTCGCCGAGCACCACGTACGGCAGGTAGTCGCCGAAGCTGCCGACCGGGTCGGGCACCCGCCAGCCGGCCGCCACCGCCGGCACCGGCGCCAGCGGGTCGGGCAGCGACTTGCGCCGCTCCGAGTCCAGCGGCGCCTCGGTGAAGTCGGGTCGGACCGGTCGCGGACGGCCGGGGATGTCGGCGAAGTGCTCGTCGACGAGCGCCAGCGCCTCGTCCGGGTCGAAGTCGCCGACCACGGTGAGCACCGCGTTGGCCGGCGCGTAGTAGCGGTCGAAGAAGTCGGTGGCGTCGGCCACCGTCGCGCTCTCCAGGTCGACGAAGTCGCCGTAGCCGTTGTGCGCGTTGGGGAACGTGTCGAACAGCACCGGCGGCAGCAGCAGCCACGGGAACCCGCCGTACGGCCGGTTCAGCACGTTGACCCGGATCTCCTCCTTCACCACAGCGATCTGGTTCTGGAGGTTGTCCTCCGTGATGCGCGGGCTGCGCATCCGGTCGGCCTCCAGGAACAGGCCGCGGGACAGCGCGTTGCTCGGCAGCACCTCGAAGTAGTTCGTGTAGTCGAGGTGCGTGCTGCCGTTGAAGGTGCCGCCGGAGGACTGCACATACCGGAAGTGGGCCAGCTTCTCCAGGTTCGCCGAGCCCTGGAACATCAGGTGCTCGAAGAGGTGGGCGAAGCCGGTGCGTCCCTCGGGCTCGGAGCGGATGCCGACGTCGTAGTAGACCGCCACGGCGACCACCGGCGAGCTGCGGTCCGGCGCGAGCAGGACGCGCAGGCCGTTGTCGAGGACGGTGCGGACAAGGGGGTAGGACGGCGCGGGGAGGGACGCTCTCGGCACCCCTCGACACTATCTGTCTTCCCGGGGTACGGCCGCTCTCGGCCCCGAACCCGGGTCCATGCCCCGGTCGACGTCGGAGATGCAGACCACCCGGTCGCCCTGGTCGAGCCGCTGTACGGACGGGTCGGCGTAGTTGCGCAGCTCGCCGCCCCGGACCACCGCTGCGACCGGCTGGCCGAGCTCGCCGGGTGCCCGGCCGACCTCCTCCGGGCGTACCGGGCGCACCGTGAGCGCGATGCCGGTGGACGCCGTGAGCAGGTCCTCGATGACGGTCACCAGCTGCGGGGCCGAGGTGGACAACCCGAGCAGCCGTCCCGCCGTGGCCGAGGAGACCACGACCTGGTCGGCGCCGCTCTGCCGGACCAGCGGGATGTTCTCGATCTCCCGGACCGCGGCGACGATCCAGGCCGCCGGCGCCAGCTCGCGGGCGGTGAGCACGCTGAGCACGGTCGCGTCGTCGGCGTCGGTGGCGACGACGACGGCCTTCGCCGTACCGATCTCGGCCTGCCGCAGCACCTCGGAGCGGGAGCTGGAGCCATGCACGACGACGAGCCCGCGCGCCGTTGCTTCCTTCGCGGCGTTGCCGTTCAGCTCGACGACCACGATCCGGTCCAGCGGCATGCCGTCCTCCAGCAGCGCGCCGACGGCGCTGCGGCCCTTGGTGCCGTACCCGCAGACGACGACGTGCTCGCGCACCCGAGACCTCCAGCGGCGGATCCGGAACTGCTCGCGGGACCGTTCGGTGAGCACCTCGAGCGTGGTGCCCACCAGGATGATGAGGAACAGCACCCGGGCCGGCGTCACGATCAGCACGTTGACCAGGCGGGCGCCCGAGCTGACCGGAACGATGTCGCCGTACCCGGTGGTGGAGAGCGTGACGCTCGCGTAGTAGAACGCGTCGATCACGCCGATCCGGTCGCCGGTGACGTCGCGGTAGCCGCTCCGGCCGATCAGCACGACAGCGACGACCGCGAGCAGGATGGCGAGCGCGGCCAGCAGCCGGCGGGTGATCGCGACGACCGGGGCGACCGGGCGGGCGGGCAGCCGGACGGACTCCGCGTCCGAACGGGACCCCGGCCTGACCACCACTCCGGGACCTTAACCGGATGCGGGCCGCCCGGCCGGGTCGTACGGTCCGCGTCGTGCTGGTCTTCCTCGCCGCGTGCGTGGCGCTCGTCGCGATCCCGGGGCCGAACGTGCTGTTCGTGCTCGCCCGGGGGCTCGCCGGCGGGCGCCGCGCCGCGGTCGTGTCCGTGCTCGGCGTGGAGGCCGCGACCGCGTGCTTCGTCGCCGCGGCCGCGTTCGGGCTGACCGCGCTGCTGGTCTCCTCGGCGATCGCGTTCGCGGTGGTCCGGTACGCCGGCGCGGCCTACCTGCTCGTGCTGGCGGTGCGGGCGCTGCGCTCGGGCGCGGTGGTCGAGCCGGCGGCGGTTCCGGCCGGGCGCACGTTCCGGCAGGCGTTCCTGGTCGGGATCTCCAACCCGAAGGTCGCGGTGTTCTTCCTCGCCTTCCTGCCGCAGTTCGGCAGCTCGTCGCAGCAGTTCCTGCTGCTGGGGCTGATCTTCCTCGCGGTCGCGATCACCATCGACCTCGGCTGGGCGCTGCTGTCCGGTCAGCTCGGCCGGTGGCTGCGCCGGCACCCTGGCCTGCTGCGGAGGCAGCGGTTCGCGACGGCACCGATCTACGCGGCGCTGGCCGGGTACGCGGCGACGTCGTAGCGGACCACGACCAGCCGCACCAGCGCGGCCCTGGTGGGGTGCGGGACGACGACCACCTCCCGGGCCCAGCAGGCGGCCGCGAGCACCGGCGCGGCGGCTTCCAGGTCGGCCGCCGTGAGCCCCGGCCGGAGCAGGAGCAGCAGTTGCTCGCCCTCGTGCACCGGCCGGGTCCACAACACCATCGGGATCCGGCCCGAACGGGAGAACACCCAGGCCTGGATGAGCCCGGTACGAACCCGGTGCTGGCTGACGACGCACCAGAGCCGCCAGCGCACCACGGGGAGCACAGCGGTGGTGGCGCCCGCGGCGGCGGCCAGGACCGTCCACAGTGCACCGACCCGTACGGTCAGCAGGGCGAGGGTGGCGGCGGCGGACAGCTCGTACCGCCAGCGCCAGGCGACGACGAGCGGGTTGGGCCGGGCCGGGCGGACGAACGCCCGCCCGAACTCCGCCGCCCGCGTGCTCATCGCCGACTCCTGTCCCACCCGATGCCACCGGCGTCCTGGTTCCGTCGTTGCCGGCCCGGCCTCCGGTCACCTGGCACGACGACGCCGTCCCATCGGTCGCTGCCGGCCGGCGTGGTCCGCTCCCGGGAGATCCGGCGCCGTGGCTCGGGCCAGATCGGCTCGAGCTGGTCGGACGAGCTCTCCGCGGCCACGTGCCGGTAGGGGCGGTGGTCGTAGCGGGGCAGGCGCTGCTCGCCACCACCAGCAGCGGCGGTGATGCGGCCGGTGCCGGCGCAGCGGGAGCAGCCGCGGCCGGCGCAGCCGGTGCAGGTCGCCAGCCGGTCGTACCGGGGGTCGTGGTAGACGCGGGAGGTTCCCCAGCGCCCGGTGACGGTGACGTCCCAGCCGCGCATGCCGGCGTTGCGGTCGGACCGGGCGAACAGCGCCAGGGCCAGCGCCTCGATGGTTCGGGAAACCCTGGTCAGCGTTGATGATCTCGGCGTACCCTCGTACATGACATCGCCTCTGTGCTCCGTGATGGGGGTCGGACGGCATGTCGCAAGGGACCGCACGATGGCAGTCGTACGGCCCAGCTGAGGCGCCGCTGATGCGGCGCCTCGGTTCGTTCTAGAGGGCGCTGAGGCGGGATGGCGGATCCAATTCCGACCTCCTCCCGCACGGCCGCGGGCCGAGCCCGCGGCGTCGCCATGACAAGTGGATCAGCTTTCGCGATTCCACTTGCGAGCGACTCTGGCCGTAGGTCTAGGATGCGCGATCGCGCATACTAATGGCAAGTGCCAAAAGCGCTTGCCAGCTGACATTGCCGATCGAGCGATGCCAGTGACGGCGACACGTCGTTCCTGAGGAGTTCGCCCGTGACCAGCCCGAGTCCCACCGTCCGCCGGCGTGAGCTCGGCGCACGGCTACGGGCGCTCCGGATGGAACACGGCCTCACGGTCGAGGACGTCGCCGAGCGCATGGAGGTCTCCCCGGCCAAGATCAGCCGCATCGAGACCGCCGCCCGAGGCGTCAGCCTCGCCGACGTCCGCTTCCTCTGCGACCTCTACCAGGTGCCTCCCGAGGAGCGCGACAGGCTGACACTCCTGACCAGGGAGAGCAAGCGAAGGTCGTGGTGGCAGGAATACGGCCTGCCTGAATCCGTCGCGACGTACGTCGGACTGGAGGACTCGGCGACCTCGATCCACCAGTACGACACGAGCGTCATCCCGGGTCTGCTGCAGACGGAGAACTACGCCACTGCGGTGACCTCGGGCATCCTCCCGGACGCTCCGGCCGAGACCGTGAGCCAGATCGCCCAGGCGCGCATCCTCCGGCAGGGGCGGCTGGCGGAGCAGGACCACCCGCCCGAGTTATGGGCCGTGCTCGACGAAGCGGCGCTGCGTCGCGAGGTCGGCTCGACCGAGGTCATGCGTGAGCAGATGGAAGAGCTCGTTCTCCGCAGCCGTCGTCCCAACATCACCGTCCAGGTGATCCCGCTCAGCGCGGGAGCTCACCCGGGTATGGACAGTTCCTTCGAGATCCTCCACCTGGAGGAAGTCTCGGACGTCGTCCACGTCGAAGGCCTGGTCGGCACCTTCTTCCTGCAGAACGCTGGCGATCTCGTCCGGTACCGCCGGGCGTTCGACCAACTGCGCGCCATCGCCCTGAGTCCACGAGACACGAGGACGTTGGTAGATCACCTCATCGCTCAACTTCCCACTACCTGATCCAGACGTCGCGTCATCTCACCGAAGGAAACGACATGTCACAGGAACTGCTCGCCTGGCGCAAGGCGTCGGCGAGTGGCAGCAACGGCTGCGTCGAGATCGCGCCGCTGGCAGACGGCCGCATCGCCCTCCGCGACTCCAAGGACCCCGCTGGTCCGGTACTGAGGTTCACCCGACGGGAGTGGGTCGCTTTCCTCGACGGCCTCGACAAGGGCGAGTTCGACCACGTGATCTAGGACTTCCTCGGCGACCGCGCACGCCGGCGCCGGAGGACGGGGGAAGCGAGCGGCGGGTCCCGATGGATGCGGGACCCGCCGCCCGTCGATGGACGATCGTGGCCGGCGGCCGCCCGTTCGCTAGTGGGTGAGGGCGGTGGCGGCGCCGGCGCCGATGAGGGCGACGGCCCAGACCTTGTCGACGTTGAGCCAGGCCCGGCGGAGCACGCCGAGGCCGAGGACCTCCAGCACCGCGATCGCCACCACGCCCGCGGTCACCAGCATCGCCGCGGCGTGCAGCAGGGACGCGGTCGCGGCCCAGCCGAGCGAGGCGGGGACCGGCAGGCCGGAATGGTGCGCGAGCACCGGGACGAGCATCAGCCCGGCGCCGTGCACCGACGACATCAGGAACGACCAGACCCCGAGCTCCCATGTGGACAGTCGCATCCCGACCCAGCGGAAGTGCCGGCGGGACAGCAACCGCCACAGGCCCATCCCGGCCAGCACCGCGCCGGCCGCGATCGTGACCGCGCGGGAGGTGACCGCGGAGGCGGTGACGGCGAAGACCGCCGCCACCGCGACGACCGAGACCAGGTGACCGGCCGCGATCGGCGGCAGCGCGCGCAGCGCCGCGATCCGCCGGCCGCGCGGGTCGGGGGTCGCCTGCAGCCCCAGCGCGACCGCGAACAGCCAGCCCATCGCCGGGTTGAGCCCGTGGAAGACGCCGAGCCCGACCACCGCGGCCACGAACCCGCCGCTCACCCCGGCCCCCCGCCGCACCCGCTCCACGCCGGCCCGCCGCCACGCACAGCCGCACCGGCGGCGCCATCCCGCCCAGGCCGCAGCCCCCGGGCGCACGCCCGCCCGATGCCACGGACGGCCGCGCCCGCGGCGCCATCCCGCCCTGGCCCCGGCCCCCCGGCGGCGCCCACGACGGGCGGCGCGGACCGCATGCTCACGGGTAGCAGTAGGAGTCGGAGGAGGCGTCGCCGCCCTGCAGGCGGACCTGGTGCGGGCGCAGTCCGCGCCAGGCCGACTCGCCGTGCGGGAAGAACCGCTCGTCGAACCCGAACGACTCGGGCGTCGAGTCGATCTTCGCCATCCAGGCACCGACGCCGCCGGTGTAGAACTGGTCGTCCCAGGCGCCGTACAGCGAGTTGGTGACGTAGACGCGCCGGCCGTCCCGGGACACCTCGACCATCTGTGGCCCGCCGAACAGCGGCGTGTCCGGGTCGGACGGGTGCGCGACCTTGCCGACGATCCCGCCGATCCGCACCGACCCGGCCTCCTTCGGGTGGAACGGATCGGACACGTCATACCGCTTCAGCTCGCCGGTGCCCCAGCAGGAGACGTAGAGCCACTGGTCGTCGACGGACAGGTCGATGTCGGTGACCAGCGGCGGCACCGCGCCGAACGGCGCGATCACCGGCGGCAGCACCGACGCGTCCGCCGGCTCGGCCGGGATCGTGATCACCTTGGTGACCTCCCAGCGGTCGCCGGACCGGTGCCAGAGCCACACCGACGCGGACAGGTCCTCGACCGACACCACCACGCCGACGAACCCGTACGACTTCGTCGGGTCGTGCGCCGGGCGCAGCTCCAGCACCATCTGGTGCTGGTCGCCGAGGTCGACCTCCTGCACGTGCCGGCGCCGCCGAAGGTCCCAGAAGTGCAGCTTGTGGCCGTACTTGCGGCCGAGGAGCAGCTCGCCGACCACGCCGTCCTCGATCATCGACGGGGTGCCCCACTCGCTGGTCACCGCGACGTCCTGGGCGATGTGCCACCACAGGTCGTAGGCCAGATACTGCGGGCCGCGGTCGACCTCCCACCGGCCGAGCACCTCGAACGACTGGTGGTCGAGCAGCGCCACGCCGCCCGGGCCCTCCGCGCCGTTCGCACCGCCGAGGCAGGTCAGGTAGATGCCCTCCGGTCCACAGTGGAGGGTGTGCGGGCGGGAGTAGCCGGCCCGCTTGGCCAGCTCCTCGGCCTCCAGCACCTTGACCACCGGCGGCTGGCGCGGCTGGTCCTTGGTGTCCAGGATCATGATCCGGGACGAGCGCAGCCCGGGCACGACCAGGTAGCGGCGCTCGGAGTGCGGGTGCGGCGCGTACGGGCACAGCGCGGACGAGCACATGTTCCAGCCGAAGTGGTGCAGCTCGTCGCCCGGGTACGGCATGGCGGTCCAGCCGACCACCCGCCCGTACGACGACGAGTCGGGGTCGACGTCGAGCACGGCGAGCGCGTCCGGCTGCTCGGCGGCCCGGTCGAAGGCGACCACGTAGGCCAGCGTCTCCTTCGGGCCGGCGGCCGCGTCGCGGGGCGACGGGTAGAACGTGGGGTCCGGTGTCCACAGCGTCATGAGGGCTCCTCGGGGTCGTCGGGTGCGGGATCAGCTCCCCGGACAGCACGCGCTGGTGACCCGGAGCAGGTCGACGTGCCGGCGCGACGTGAGCACCAGCCTCCGCGACATGCCGGTCATCGTGACATCCCGCACGCCGGTTGGCGAGATCGGGCCCGGCAGAGAAGATCGACCCGTAGCGTCCGGGCGGGAGGCATTCATGGTCGAGCAGCGCACCGTGGTGATCGGTTCCGACAGCGGCTTGCACGCCCGCCCGGCGGCGCTGTTCGTCAAGGCCGCCGCGGCCGCTCCGGTCCCGGTGACGATCCGGGTCGGCGACGGCAAGCCGGTGCCGGCGCGCAGCATGTTGTCGGTGCTCTCGCTCGGCGCCCGCAAGGGCACCGAGGTGACGCTGGAGGCCGACGGCGAGGACGCTGCCCGCGCGGTCGACGAGCTGGCGGCGCTGCTCGCCCGGAACCTCGATGTCGAAGGCTGAGCCGCTGACCGGGCTCGGGGTCAGTCCGGGCATCGCGGTCGGGCCGGTGGCCCGGATGGCCGGCCGGCCCGAGCTGCCGGCGCCGGCGCCGGTGTCCGATGTGGACGGCGAGCTGGCCGCCGCGGCGGCGGCGCTGGACACGGTGGCCAAGGACCTCACCGGCCGGGCCGCCGGCGCGGCGGCGGACGCGGCCGCGATCCTGGAGGCGCAGTCGCTGATGGCCGCCGACCCCGCGCTGGCGGACTCGGTCGCGGAGCTGATCCGCGGCGGCAGCGACGCGGCGCACGCGCTGACCCAGGCGTTCGGGACGTACCGGGAGATGCTCGCGGGCGCCGGCGGCTACCTGGCCGAGCGGGTGGCCGACCTGGACGACGTGCGGGACCGGGCGGTGGCCGCGGTGCTCGGCCGGCCGATGCCCGGCGTGCCGCACCCCGGCTTCCCGTACGTGCTGGTCGCCGACGACCTCGCGCCGGCCGACACGGTCGGGCTCGACCCGGCGACCGTGCTCGCGCTGGTGACCGAACGGGGCAGCCCGACCAGCCACACCGCGATCCTGGCCCGCTCGCTCGGGCTGCCGGCGGTGGTCGGGCTGCCGGGTGCGGCCGGGCTGGCCGACGGGACCGTGGTGCGGGTGGACGGCGCGGTCGGGACGGTGGAGGTCGGCGTCGATCCGACGGCGGTGGGCGCTGCGGCGGGCGAGCTGCCGGACTACGCCGGCCCGGGGCGGACGGCGGACGGGCATGCGGTGCAGCTGCTGCTCAACATCGGCTCGGCCGCCGACCTGGCGACCGGGGGCGGCGGTCCGGCGGCGGCGCTGCGGGACGCCGGGATCGTAGCCGCGGAGGGCGTCGGGCTGTTCCGGACCGAGTTCCTGTTCCTCGACCGGCACGACATGCCGGCTCCGGACGAGCAGCAGGCCGCGTACGAGGCGGCGTTCCGGGCCGCCGGCGGGCGGAAGGTCGTGCTGCGGACGCTGGACGCGGGTGCCGACAAGCCGCTGCCGTTCCTCGGGTTGCGGCCGGAGCCCAACCCGGCCCTGGGCGTGCGGGGGCTGCGGGTGGCGCGGGTGCGGCCGGAGGTGCTGACCGCGCAGCTCGACGCGGTGGCGGCGGCGGCGCGGGCGACCGGGGCCGAGGTGTGGGTGATGGCGCCGATGGTGTCCACCGCGGCCGAGGCGGCGTCGTTCGCGGCGGCCGTCCGGGAGGCCGGGTTGCCGACCCCAGGCGTGATGATCGAGGTTCCGGCGGCGGCGCTGCACGCCGACCGGCTGCTGGCCGAGGTGGACTTCCTCAGCATCGGCACCAACGACCTGGGGCAGTACACGATGGCGGCCGATCGGCAGTCCGGGGACCTCGCCGAGCTGCTCGACCCGTGGCAGCCCGCGTTGCTGTCGCTGGTCGCGGCGTGCGGGGAAGCGGGGCGACGGGCTGGCAAGCCGGTCGGCGTGTGTGGGGAGGCGGCGGCCGATCCCCTGCTCGCGCCGGTGCTGGTCGGGCTCGGCATCACCAGCCTCTCGATGTCGGCCCGGGCGGTGCCGCAGGTCGGCGCGGCGCTGGCCCGGCTGACACTGGCCGACTGCGCGGAACTGGCCGGAGTCGCGGTCGCGGCCGACTCGGCCGCCTCGGCCCGCGCCGCCGTCCGCGACCGCGTGCCGCAGTGACCACCTGACAGCCGGCCGGCAACGCCGCACGCAGCGGGGGCGACCGGCAACGCCGCACCCAGCGGGAGGCGGCCGGCTCGGCCCGTCAGCGGATCACGCGGACGCCGGCGAGCAGGCCGTCGATCGACGGCCAGAGATCGCGGACCGTGTCCGGCAGCGAGGCGTACAGCGCCGCCGGCACGTCCAGCCCCGTGTCCACGACGAGCACGACCACCTGCTCGGACTTGGCCGAGTAGCCCTTGGCCGCGACCGGGTCGAAGACCGCCTTGTAGCGCACCAGTGCCGCCGGCGCCCCGTCCACCGTCAGCGTCCGGCGGACCAGCCCGGTCCTGGTGTGCTTGGGGTAGTACTCGTCGCCGAGCGTCGTGATCAGCCGGTCCGCGGTCTTGGCCAGGTCGCCGGCGACCGCCGTCCCGGAGTCGACCGGCCCGGAGTTCACGTTCGCCCAGTAGGTCTGGTTGCGCGGCGCGTTCTCCTGGGTGACCCGGTAGTAGCCGAGGGTCGACCGCAGGCCCTGGAACGACTCCCGGTCCCACTCCCGCCACCTTCCCGGCAGCACGTCGTAGGACAGCTTCGCCACCCGGTCCTCGAACCGTCCGCTGACCGGCCGGGCCGCGGTCGGCGCCGGATCGGTCGGCATGATCGTCGCCGGGCCCGGTCCGGGCGTGCGCTCGGCCAGCCCGCCCTCGCTCCGCCGCCCCGGCACCCCGGCCACCGCGATGATCAGCAGCACCGCCACGGCGGTCGCCGCGATCAGCCAGCCGCGGCCCGGCCGGCGCGGTGGCTCGGCGTCGAGCACGTCGACGGTCACCCGCTCCGGCGGCAGCTGCTCGAACACGGACCGCGACCGGGTCACCGGCGTCCAGCTGCGCCCGTCCCACCAGCGCAGCAGGGCACGGTCGCCCCCGGGCTCGTCGTACCAGCCGGGTGGGCGGACCTCGGTCACGAGCCCCAGGCTACGACCGGGGCGAGTGAGACCCGGGTGAAGCGAGCTCGGTCCAGAGGTACGCGGCGGCCTCGGCGCCGCGCTCCAGCATCGGCAGCACGACCCGCTCGTTCGGCGAGTGCACCGCGTCGTCCGGCAGCCCCACGCCGAGGAACACCACCGGCGCGCCGAGGATCTCGGCCAGGTCGGCCTCGGGTCCGCTGCCGCCCTCGCGGGCGAACCCGACCGGCCGACCGAACGACTTCTCCATCGCCCTGACCAGGGCGCCGAGCGCGGGCGAGTCGAGCGGGGTGACCAGCGGCGCGACGCCGTCGCTCTCCCACCGCACGTTCGCGGTGATGCCGGGCGGGGTGTGCTCCTCGACGAACTTCAGCACCAGCGGCTTGAGGTCGGCCCCGCGCTGGTCCGGGACTAGCCGGAAGGTCACCTTCGCGGACGCGTCGCTGGGCACGATCGTCTTGTGGCCCGGCCCCGTGTAGCCGCCCCACATGCCGTTGACCTCGGCCGTCGGCCGGGCACCGATCCGCTCCAGGGTGGTGAAGCCGGCCTCACCGACCGCGGCCCGCGACCTCGCGGGGCCGGCCAGCCAGTCCTTCTCGTCGAACGGCAGCTCGGCGAACCGGGCCCGCTCCTCGTCGGTCAGCGGGACCACCGCGTCGTAGAACCCGGGGATGGCGACCCGGCCGTCCTCGTCGTGCAGCGCGGCCAGCAGCCCGGCCAGCGCGGTCAGCGGGTTGGCGACCGCGCCGCCGAACGAGCCGGAGTGCAGGTCGACGTCCGGGCCGTGGAAGTCGATCTGGCAGCCGGTCAGCCCGCGCATGCCGGTCGTCGTGGTCGGGAAGTCGCGGGCGAACACGCCGGTGTCGGTGACCACCGTGACGTCGGCGGCGACCCGGTCCCGGCGGTCCCGCAGCAGGTCGGCGAAGTGCGGCGAGCCGGACTCCTCCTCGCCCTCGATGAGGAAGCGCAGCGTGACCGCCGGGGTGTCCCGGCCGGTCGCGGCCAGGTGCGCGCGCAGCCCGAGCAGGTGGAACAGCAGCTGGCCCTTGTCGTCGGCGGCACCGCGGGCGTAGAGCTCCTCGCCGCGGATGGTCGGCTCGAACGGCGGGGTGACCCACTTCTCCAGCGGGTCGACCGGCTGCACGTCGTGGTGCCCGTATACCAGCACGGTGGTGGCGTCGGGCTCGGCCGCCGGCCACTCGGCGAACACGGCCGGCGCGCCCGGGGTGTCCCAGATCTCGACGGTCGGGAAGCCGTCGCGGCGGAACGCCTCGGCCAGCCACTCGGCGCTGGCCCGGACGTCCGGCGCGTGCCGGGAATCCGCGCTGATCGACGGGATCCGCAGCCACGCATCCAGATCGGCGTGCAGCGACGCCCGGTTGGCCTCGACGTACTCGCGTTCGGCAGTCACGCCCGCAGCGTAATGCCGGCCTCGGCCCCGTTTGCGGCGGGTCAGCCCGCACGACGTGGCAGACCTGCGCCGGACCGCCCTGATCGTCGGGGCCGGCGCCGGGATCACCGGGTACGTGGTCACGGAGATCCCGGCCGTCGTGCAGGGCCGGGTGATGGGGCTGCTGAGCGGGATGTCCGGCGCGCTGCGGCCGGCCGGCACGCTCGCCGGCGGGTCGTCGCCGGCGTGGTCGGAGCCGCCGCGGCGACCGGGGTCGGTGCGGCCGCGCTGACCGTGCTCGGCGGCTGGTACGCGCTGCGCAGGCCGGCTGACCATGCGGCTGAGGTCGCCGGCGCGGCGGGCGGACCGTAGGGTTCCGGGGTGCGGGTGGCCAGCTTCAACATCCTCAACGGCCGGTCACTGGCCGACGGCGAGGTCGACGTCGGCCGGCTCCGGGACGCGGCGAAGCTGCTGGACGCCGACGTGCTCGGGCTGCAGGAGGTCGACCTCGACCAGCCCCGCTCGCACGGGCTCGACCTCACCGCCGAGGTGGCCGACGCGATGGGTGGCGAGGGCCGGTTCGCCGCCGCGATCATCGGCACGCCGGGCGAGAAGTGGCGCCCGGCCCGCGACAGCGACCCGGCCACCGGTCCCGCGTACGGGATCGGGCTGGTCAGCCGGCTGCCGGTGACCCGCTGGCTGGTCACCCGGCTGCCGTCGGCGCCGGTACGCTCGCCGATCGTGATCCCGGGCCCGCAGCGCAAGGTGCTGTGGTTGCGGGACGAGCCGCGGGTGCTCATCGCCGCCGTCCTGGACACCCCGGCCGGGCCGATGACCGTGGGCAACACCCACCTGTCGTTCGTGCCGGGCTGGAACGGCGCGCAACTGCGGCGCGCGGCCCGGGCCCTGCGCGGGCTGCCGGCGCCCCGGGTGCTGCTCGGCGACCTCAACCTGCCCGGGGCGCTGCCGCGCTGGCTGACCGGCTGGATCCCGCTGGCGCAGGCACTGACGTTCCCCACCGAGGAGCCGCGGGTGCAGCTCGACCACGTGCTCGGGCACGGCGGGCTGCCGCCGGTCGCGGCGGCCGGAGCCCGGGAAATGGCGCTGTCCGACCACCGCGCGCTGCTCGTCGACCTCGGTGCCGCGAAGAGCGACGGGATGACGGACCCGACATGACAGAGCAGGTCAGGATCGGCGAGCTGACGTTCGACGTGCGGGTCGGCGGTCCGATCGACGGGGACGCAGTGGTGCTGTTGCACGGCTTCCCGGAGAACGCCTCGATGTGGTCCGGGGTCGAGCCCGCGCTGCACGCGGCCGGGTTGCGCACGATCGCGCCGGACCAGCGCGGCTACTCCCCCGGCGCGCGGCCGGCCGGCGTCGAGGCGTACTCGATGCATCGCGTGGTGGCGGACGCCCTCGGCCTGCTCGACGCGTACGGGCTGGCCCGGGCGCACGTGGTCGGCCACGACTGGGGTGCGGCGGTCGGTTGGAACCTCGCCGGCCGGCACCCGGACCGGGTCGCCACGCTCACCGCGATCAGCGTGCCGCACCCGGCCGCGCACGCCGGCGCGCTGCGGGACGACGAGGACCAGCAGCGGCGGTCGGGCTACATCGCCGTGTTCCGCCGGCCGGACGCCGAGGCCCTGCTGCTGGCCGAGGACGCGCGCCGGCTGCGGGCGATGCTCGGGCCGGTGCCGGCCGACGACTTCGTCCGCCCGCTCACCGAGCCGGGGGCGCTGACCGGCCCGCTGAACTGGTACCGGGCGATGTCCCGGCGCGACCTGGACGGGCTCGGCCCGGTCACCGTGCCGACCACGTACGTCTGGGGCACCGAGGACCTCGCGGTCGGCCGCGCGGCGGCCGAGGACTGCGCCGCCCACGTCGCCGCGGACTACCGGTTCGTCGAGCTGCCCGGGGTCAGCCACTGGGTCCCCGAGCAGGAGCCGGACACGGTCGCCCGGCTGGCGCTGGAGCGGATCAGACCGCGGCGGTAGGGATCGACGCGACGAGGGCGTGCAGACCGGCAGCGTCGAGCAGGTCGACCGGCGCGACCGTACGGTCCTGCCGCACGTAGTGGAACGCGGCCCTGACCTGCTCGACCGGGGTGCCCGACAGCTCCGCCCAGGCCAGCCGGTAGGCGGCCAGCTGCACCGCGGCAGCCGTGCCGTCCCGCGGCGGGTCGCCGGTCTTCCAGTCCACCACCGTCCAGCCGCCGTCCGGGTCGGCGAAGACCGCGTCGATCCGGCCGCGCACGACCACGCCGCCGACCACGGTCTCGAACGCGACCTCGACCTCCTCGGGCGAGCGGTGGGCCCAGGCGCTGGCCAGGAACCGCTCCTGCAGCAGCGCCAGCTCGTCGTCCGGGGCGGCGTCCTCGTCGGCGGCACCGGGCAGCTCGTCGAGGTCGAGCAGCCGCTCGCCGCCGTACCGCTCCTCCAGCCAGGCGTGGAACGCGGTGCCGCGGCGGGCCAGCGGCGCCGGCCGGGTCGGCACCGGGCGGCGGACCCGGCGGGCCAGCGAGAGCGGGTCCCGGGCCAGCGTGACCAGGTCGGTCACCGCCAGGTGGCCGGGCAGCGGCACGTCGGCGCGGCCCGGCGCGGCGGCCGCGGCCCGCTCGGCCAGCAGGATCTCGGCCTCCCGCTGCCAGCCCAGGGCGAGCAGGTCCTCCTCGGCGAACAGGGTGCCCTCGTCGGCGACCGGCTCGCCGGCGCCGCGGACCAGCGCGGCGCCCTGCTCGACCAGCGGCCGGCGGGCGCCGAGCGGATCGGCCGGCCACGGCACCGGCGCGGGCGGCGGCAGCGGGTTGGTCGCGCCGTCGGCCGGCGGGTCGGCCCACTGGTCGACCTGCACGCCCAGGACGGCGGCCAGCTCGGTGAGGAACGTCGACGGGCCGCGCGGCCGGACCGCGGTGTCCCACCAGTATCCGGAGGCGAGCAGCAGGTGCCGGGCGCGGGTCGCGGCCACGTACGCGAGCCGGCGCTCCTCGCGGACGGCACGCTCCTTGCACGCTTCCACGAAGTCCTTCCTCGCGTCGTCGAGGCCCTTCTGGTCCCGCGGCGTGACCACGTCGAACACGGGGAGGTCGGAGCCGTCGCCGCGTAGCGGGTACGGCAGGGTCGGCGCGCTGCTCGCCCAGCCCGACCCGCGGGTGGACAGCAGGTCGGGGAAGACGTCGACGGTCAGCCCCGGTACGGCGACGACGTCCCACTCCAGGCCCTTGGCCGCGTGCACGGTGAGCACCTGCACCCGGTCGGCGTCGACGTCGACGACGCCCGCCTCGAGGCCGCGCTCGGCGTCCTCGGCCGCGGCCAGGTAAGCCAGGAACGCGCCCAGCGTCGGCGCCTCGGCGTCGACCGCGAAGTCGGCCGCGACCTCGGCGAACCGGTCCAGGTGCGCCCGCCCGGCCGCGCGGTCCCGGTCCGGCGCAGCCGCCACCTCGATGTCCAGCAGCAGCGTCCGCTCGACGTCGGCGACCAGGTCGGGCAGCGGCTGGGCGGTGCGCTGCCGCAGCGCCGCAAGCTCGGCGGCGACAACGGACATCCGCCGGTAGCCGTCGGCCGAGTAGAGCTCCGGCGGCCCGAGGTCGTCGAGCGCCTCCACCAGGCTGGCGTCCGAGACCACGTCCCGGGTGCCGGCCGTGGCCTCCTCGCGCCGGGCGGCCAGCGACCGGGCCCGGCGGCCGAGCGCGGCGATGTCCCGGCCGCCGACCCGCCACCGGGCGCCGGTCAGCAGCCGGGCCAGTGCCGCGCCCGCGGTCGGGTCGCTGACCACCTGCAGCGTGCTGACCAGGTCCCGGATCTCCGGCGTGGCCAGCAGGCCGCCGAGCCCGACCAGCTCGACCGGCACGCCGCGGGCCCGCAGCGCGCCGGCGACCAGGTCGAACTGCGACCGGCGCCGGCAGAGCACCGCGAC
Source organism: uncultured Actinomycetota bacterium (assembly GCA_963728945.1). Classification (GTDB taxonomy): domain Bacteria; phylum Actinomycetota; class Actinomycetes; order Mycobacteriales; family CADCTP01; genus CADCTP01. The sequence continues at coordinate 2,223,956 of CAVSMA010000002.1, forward strand.
GCTGCGCCCGCCGGCCCGCAGCCGGCGGTCGGCCGCGTCCTCCCGCCACACCGCCGCGACCTGGTCGGCCAGCCAGTCGGCCTCGTCGGCGACGGTCTCCAGCAGGGCGGCCCGGACCACTCCCGGCCCGCCGCGCGGTCCGGGCGCCAGCGCCGGGACGTTCTCCCGGATCTCCGCCGACAGCGCGTTGGCGACGTCGAGGACCTGCTCGTCGTTGCGGAACGAGGTGGACAGCGGCAGCACCGGGGCCGGGTCGCCGGCCGCCGTGCGGAAGTGGGTGGCGAACCGGATCAGGTTGTTCGCGCTCGCGCCGCGCCAGCCGTAGATGGCCTGGGCCGGGTCGCCGACCGCGGTCACCGGGTGGCCGCCCGCTGAAGCCCCGAACAGGCCGCGCAGCATGGTCAGCTGCGCGTGCCCGGTGTCCTGGTATTCGTCCAGCAGCACGGCCGCGTACCGGGCCCGCTCGGCCCGGCCGACCTCCGGGAACCGGTCGGCGACCCGGGCCGCGATCTCCATCTGGTCGCCGAAGTCGATCGCCCGCGCGTCCTGCTTGGCCCGCTGGTAGCGGTCGACCAGGGGCAGCAGCGCGACCCGGGCGGCGGCCCGCTCCAGCAGCCGGCGCACCTCCGCGTACGGCTCGCCGGCCACGCCGCGGCCGGAGGCGCTGCGCCGGGGCTTGGCCATCACCCTGGTGCGCAGCTCGTCGGTCCAGCGGCGCAGCTCGTCCGGCTCGACCAGGTGCTCGGCCAGCTCGCCGGCCAGATCGAGCACCCAGTTGGTGACCGTGGACTCGGCGTTGTCCAGCTCCGGGACGTCCAGGTCGTAGGTGCGGACCACCTTCTGGGCCAGCTGCCAAGTCATCGCCTCGGACAGCAGGCGGACGCTCGGCTCGACGCCGAGCCGGAGGGCGTGCTCGGCGACGAGGCGGCCGGCGTACGCGTGGTAGGTGGCGACGGTCGGTTCGCCGGCGAGCGCCGGGTCGCCGGCCGGACCGCCAGCGCCGAGGAACGCCCGCAGCTGGGCCAGCCTGACCCTGATCCGGGTGGCGAGCTCGCCCGCGGCCTTGGTGGTGAACGTCAGGCCGAGGACCTGGTCGGGGCGGACCAGCTCGTTGGCGACGAGCCAGAGCACCCGGGCCGACATCGTCTCGGTCTTGCCGGAGCCGGCGCCGGCGACGACGACCGCCGGACCCAGCGGCGCGCCGATCACCGCGGCCTGCTCGGCGGTCGGCACCGGCAGCCGCAGCGCCACCGCCAGCTCCTCCGGCGACCACCGCGGGCCGGTCACCTCGCGACCCCGCCGCCGGCGGTTCCGGTCGGGCGCCGGCGGTCCGCCCGTCCCCCGCGACCGGGTCCGGCCGGGCGGACCGCGGCCGGCGTCCCCGGTGCTGGGAGGGGGGTCGAGGTGGGAGAGGAGCTCATTCGGTGACCTGGCGGCCGGTGTCCACAGCGGGGCAGGAGGACCGGGTGGCGCAGATGCGGCAGGCCGGGCCCGGCAGCGCGCGGAAGGCCGCGCCGCCCATCCCGGTCGCCGCGGCCCGGACCCGGTCCCTGGCCCAGTCCGGGTCGGCGTCCGCGTCCAGCGGCTGCTGCTCCTGGGTCCGCGCCCGCTCGGCGTTCGTGCCGAGGTTGACCAGCAGCCCGCCCCCGGGCGAGGCGTCGCCGAACGCGCCGGACGCGACCGCCAGCTGGTAGGCGCCCAGCTGGGGGTGGCGGGCCAGCTCGTCCTCGGCCGGCTTGCTCCGCCCGGTCTTCAGGTCGACCACGACCAGCCGCCCGTCCGGGTCCCGCTCCAGCCGGTCGATCCGGCCGGCGAGCACGGCCGGGTGCCCGTCCGGAGACTCCGCCGGCACCTCGACCGAGAACTGCGCCTCCACGTCGACCAGCACGTACCGGGACCGGGACGAGCGCTCCCAGCGCAGGAACGTGCCGAGCATGTCCCGCGCCCTGGCCCGCTCCCGCCGGGTGGTCCAGGCACCGCCCAGGTCGAGCCGCTCCAGCGCCTCCTCCAGCCGCGCGCCGAGCGCCGCGGAGTCGGTGATCTCCTCGGTCACCGCCGCGGCGGCCACGTCATGCAGCGCGGTGCCCACCGACTGCGCGGCCTGCTCGGAGCCGCGGGCGCCGACCGCCTCCAGCAGCCAGCGCAGCTCGCAGCCGATGAACCGGTCCAGCGCCGACGGGGAGACCCGCACCGGCTCGCCCGGGTCGGCCAGCGGCCGCGGGTCGGACAGCCCGGCCAGCCCCCACCACTCGTCCGGGTCGGCGCCGCGCACCCCGGCGGTGGCGAGCCGGGCGAGCTCGGTGGCCGCGGCCCGGCGCCGGGTGTCGACCTGCTTCGGGTCGCTGACCACCGCGCGCAGCTCGGCCACCAGCGCCGGCAGCGACAGCGCCCGCGGCACCGCGGTGACCGGTCGCGGCTCGCCGGGCAGCGGTGGGTCGAGCTCGTCCAAGAACCGGGACGGCTGGTCGTCCTCGCCGGCCACGCCGGAGACGATCAGCAGCCGCCGGGCCCTGGTCACCGCCACGTAGAACAGCCGCCGCTCCTCGTCCAGCAGCGGCGCCACCGGGGACAGCAGCTCGGGCTCGCGGCCGGCGGCGACGTCGACCAGGTCCTCGACGCCGAGCAGGGTGCCGCGCCGGCGCAGGTCCGGCCAGCTGCCCTCCTGCACGCCGGCCACCGCGACCACCGTCCACTCCAGACCCTTGGCCGCGTGCGCGGTGAGCAGCCGGACGGTGTCCCCGGTCGGCGCCTTCGGGGCCAGCGTGTCGCCCGGGATCTGCTGGGCGAGCAGGTGGTCGACCAGCACCGCGGGGCCGGCCCTCGGCAGCCGGTCGACGAAGTTCGCGGCCGCGTCGAACAGCGCGACCATCGCGTCGAGGTCGCGGTCGGCGGCGGCGCCGGCCGGGCCGCCGGCGCTGGACTGCCGCTGCCACTGCTCGCCCAGCCCGGACGCCTGCCACACCGCCCAGAGCACGTCCTCGGCGGTGCCGCCGGCCCGCGCGGTCGCCCGGGCGGTGGCCAGCAGCCAGCCGACCCGCCGGGCCGGCGTGCCGAGCCGCTCCCCGGCCGCGGCCCGCACCATCCGGTCGACCGCGGCCACCGCCGCCGCGACCCCGGGCTCCCGCCCGTCCCGCCCGGGGTCGGCGTCCCGCCCGGGGTCGGCGGCGGCGCGGGCGTCCTTGAGGAGACCGACCAGCAGCCCGGCCGAACCGCCGGCCCCACCGGCGACCAGGTCGAGCCGGCGCAGCTCCTGCCGCAGCCGGCGCAGCGCGAGCGCGTCGGCGCCGCCGAGCGGCGAAGTCAGCAGCGTGATCGCGGCGTCCTCGTCGAGCGGGTCGGGGCCGGTCTCCGCCCGCGCCCGGCCGTACCCGGACGGCGCGCGCAGCCCCCACAGCGCGCACTGCAGCAGCCGCAGGACCGGCGCGACCGCGGGCTGCGCGACCAGCGGCACCTCGTCACCGGCCACGCTCGACGGCACGCCGGCCACGGCCAGCGCCCGGCGCAGCGCAGGCAGGTGCGGCTCGGTGGACCGGACGATCACCGCCATCTCCCGCCACGGCACGCCGTCGAGCAGGTGCGCGGCCCGCAACCGGTGGGCCACGTACGCGGCCTCCTCGCCGGCGGTGCGCAGCGTGTGCACCTCGACCCGGCCGGGCGGGGTGCCGCGGACCGGGCGCAGGTCGCGGTGCGCGGCCGGCCCGGGCAGCCGGGCCGCGACCCGCCGGCTGTATTCGAGCAGCGTCGCGCCGGACCGCCGGGACGACCCCAGCGCCACCACCGGCACCGGCCGGCCGGACGCCGGCGCGAACACCTCCGGGAACCGGCGGATCGCCTGCGGGTCGGAGCCGCGGAACGCGTAGATCGACTGGTCCGGGTCGCCGACCGCGACCAGCTCGTCGGCACCGGCCGCGAGCATCCGCAGCAGCTCCTCCTGGGCCGGGTCGACGTCCTGGTATTCGTCCACGAACACGTGCCGGCGCCGGGCCCGCTCGCGGGCCAGCAGCTGCGGGTCGGTGCTCAGCGCGTCCAGCGCGGCCCGGATCAGCTCGGCCGGGTCGTACGCCTCCGGCCCGTCTCCGGCCGACAGCGCGGTCACGTCCAGGTACTCGTCGAAGAAGTGGGCGGCGGCGACCCAGTCGTCCCGGCCGCGGTCCCGACCCCAACCGGCCAGCCGGGACGGGCCGACCCCGCGCTCGACCGCGCGCAGCAGCAGGTCGCGCAGCTCCTGGGCGAAGCCGCGGGTGCGCAGCGCGGGCTGCAGCGCCTGCGGCCAGGCCCCGGTGCCGAGCTCGACCTCGCCACCGAGCAGCTCCCGGACGACGAGGTCCTGCTCCGGACCGGACAGCAGCCGCGGCCCCCGCTCGCCGCGGGCGACGGCCTGCGCCCGCAGCAGCCCGAACGCGTACGAGTGGAAGGTGCGGGCCAGCGGCTCGCGGGTGGTGCGGGCGAGCCTGCCGGTGATCCGCTCCCGCAGCTCGGTCGCAGCCCGCCGGCTGAACGTCAGCAGCAGCAGCGACTCCGGGTCGACGCCGGTCGCGACCCGGGCCGCCGCCGCCTCGACCAGCGTGGTCGTCTTGCCGCTACCCGGCCCGGCGAGGACGAGCAGCGGCCCGCCGGGGTGGTCGACGACGGCCCGCTGCCCGGCCCCGAGCGCGGGCGGCGGCGCGCTCGCGGCGGCGGGCCGGACCAGCCGGTAGCCCGCCGCCGCGCTCGACCCGCACGCCTCCCCCGGTCCGGACACGCCGACGATGGAACCACGTGATCACGGACCGATCGTGGTCCCTCGCCGGTACGGTGCACGGTTCACCCTGGTGCGCGACCTCACGCCACCCTGCGGTCACCGACCGCTGGGGCGAGCTCACGGAACCCGACCCGCCAGCTCGGGTAGGCCGGGGTCCAGCCGAGCTCCCGCTTGGCCTTCGCGTTCGACATGCCGCGGGCCGAGGTCATCATCACCATGAACAGCCCGCCGATCAGCGGTCGGGCCACCCAGCCGGGCAGGTGCCGGGGCGGCGGCGCCCCGACCGCGGCAGCCAGCACCGGCAGCCACTCCCGCACCGGGGCGGGCTCGTCGTCGGCGACGTTGTAGACGCCCGGCGCCCCCCGCTCGACCGCCGCCACCGTGGCCGCGGCCGCGTCGTCGATGTGCAGGAACGACCACACTCCGGCGCCGTCGCCGACGATGGGGAACCGGCGCTTGCGGACCAGCTCGACGTGCGGACCGCCGGGGGCGAGCGACGTGCCGGGCCCGTAGAAGCCGCCGTACCGCAGCGCGAGCCCCTCGCCGTACCCGGTCACCGCCTCCTCGAGGTGCCGGATCGCGGCCAGTCCCGGAGCCGCGGCCGGCACCGGGTCGGGGTCGAGCGGGTCCTCCTCGGTCTTGACCGGGCCGCCGGTCCGCGCGTACGGCCAGCCGCCGAAGCTCTGCGCGACGACCCGGCGGACGCCGGCGGCCCGGGCAGCGTCGAGCAGGATGTCGGTGCCCTCGGTGCGAAGCCGGTTGGTCTCGACGAACGCCTTGGTGAACGCCCGCGGGCTGCCGGCCGCGGACAGTGCGGTGAGCTCGTGCACCAGCACGTCCGGGGCCGCCTTCTCGACCGCGGCGGTCACCGCGGCCCGGTCGAGCGGGTCCAGCACGGCGGGTTCTGCGCCGAGGAACCGCAGCCGGTCCGCCTTGCCGGCATGCCGGGTGGTGCCGACCACGGTGTGGCCAGCCGCGACCAGCTGCGGGACGAGGCGGGTGCCGATGGCGCCGGTGGCACCGGCGAGAAAGATCCGCATGACTTCTCCGTTTCGTCGGGTCTCGCCACAGGAGACGGAACGGCGGAAGCGGACGTGACAGGCCGGTGGTTGGATCGGGGTGATGGTCGACACATGGGCGCCGGAGAAGCTGCGCGGGTACGCGTTCGCGATCGCGTACCGGATGCTCGGCAGCGTCGGTGAGGCCGAGGACATCGTGCAGGAGGCGATGATCCGGCTGCACGCGACCGACCCGGCCGAGGTCCGGTCCCCGACCGCGTACACGGCCACGGTGACCAGCCGGCTGGCGCTGGACGAGCTGCGCTCGGCCCGGGTGCGGCGGGAACGCTACGTCGGCACCTGGCTGCCGGAGCCGGTCCTCGGCGAGCCCGACCCGGCCGAGCGGGCCGAGCTGCGCGAGTCGCTGACCGCGGCGTTCCTGGTCGTGCTGGAGACGCTCGGGCCGGTCGAGCGGGCCGTGTTCGTGCTGCACGACCTGTTCGACCTGCCGTACTCGGAGGTCGCGACCGTCGTCGACCGGTCCGAGGCGACCTGCCGGCAGATCGCGGCCAGGGCTCGCCGGCACGTCGCCGAGCGCCGGCAGCGGTTCGACCCGCCCAGCGAGCGCCGGGACGAGCTGGTCCGCGGGTTCTTCGCCGCGCTCGACGCCGGCGACGTGGCCGGGCTGGAGAAGCTGCTCGCCGAGGACGTGGTGTTCGTCGGCGACGGCGGCGGCAAGGGACCGGCGGTCAAGCACCCGATCGACGGCACCCTGCGGGTGGCCCGGTTCCTGGCCGGGCTGGCGCGCCAGGGTGACCGGTTCGGCCTGCTGATCGAGCCGGTCACCGTCAACGGCAGCCCGGGCCTGCGGGTGCTCGACCCGGCCCGGCGGCTGGTCAACGTGCTGGCGATCGACCTCCGGGACGGCCGGGTGGCCGAGGTCCGCTCGATCGTCAACCCGGACAAGATGCGGCACCTCGGCCCGGTGGCGAACGCGGCCGAGCTGCTGGCCGGCGAGTCTCAGCCGGGCGGGAACGCCCGGTAGACCGCGGCCATGTCCTCCTCGCCGTGGCCGGCCGCGACCGCCCGGCCGTACGTGGCGACGAGCCCGGCGAGCACGTCGTCGGCGACCGAGACGCCGCGGGCGGCGGCCCGGATCAGCTCGACGTCCTTGAACGCGCCCGCCAGCGTGAACGACGGCGGGAACTCGCCCTTCGCGATCAGCTCCGCCTTCATGTGCAGGTAGGGCGTGTCCGAGGCGCCGCCACGGGTCGCCTCCAGGAACAGCGCGGGGTCGAGCCCGAGACCCTCGGCGAGCGCGATGGACTGCCCGACCGCGGCGTTCATCGTGGCCACCCAGGCGTTGCAGGCCAGCTTGAGCGCGCTGGCCGCGCCGAGCCGCTCGCCCGCGTACACCGAGCGGGCCGAGTAGCCGTCGATCGCGGGCTGGGCCGCCGCCACGTCGGCCGGCGCCCCGGACAGCAGCGCGACGAGCTTGCCCTGCTCGGCCGGCCCCTTGGTGCCCAACACCGGCGCGTCGACCAGCCGCAGGTCCGGACGGGCGGCCGCGACCTCGCGCATGCCATCCGCGCCGATCGTGGACCCCTGCAGCCAGACCGCGTCCGGGGCGGCGCCGGCCGCCGCTCCCAGCACGGCGAGCACGGCCGGGGTGTCCCAGAGCATGACCAGCGCGACCTCGGCGCCCTCCACCGCGCCGGCCGCGGTCTCGGCGACGGTCGCGCCGTCGTCGGCCAGCGGCTGCGCCCTGGCGGCGGTGCGGTTCCAGACCCGGACGTCGTGACCGGCCCGCAGCAGCGAGCGGGTCATCCCGGCGCCCATGATCCCGGTGCCGAGCACGGCGACGTGCATACGATCCCCCTTACGGCTGGCGGCCGGTGAACGCGATCAGTCTGGTCTGCTCGTCGGCGTCGGCGGGCACCGGGACCGGCTGGTCGAACAGCCCGGTCGCGGCCAGGTCGGTGTCCGGCTCGATCGACGAGTAGACCGCCTCGACCAGGTCGGGGTCGAGCGACTCGTCGGCCGAGATGCCCCTGGCCAGGTCCCAGCTGTGCACGACCAGATCGAAGATCATCTCCCGGGCGTACTCCTCGCCCGGACGGTCCGCGTACGACAGGTGCACGACCCGCTCCAGCGCGCCCGGCTCGGCGAACGCGGCCGCGGCGGCGGACGACGCCGCGTCCCAGGCCGCCACCGGGTCGTCGCCGAGCAGGTCGCCGGCGGCGAACCCGGCACCGAGGTCGGCCACCCGCTTGCCGGCCAGCAGCGGCGGCACCCACAGCTGCTCGGCCACCAGGTGGTTGACCAGGTTGCGGACCTCCCAGTCGGCGCACGGCGTCGGGCATCCCCACTGGTCGGGGCGGACGGCGTGCACCCGCCGCCCGAACTCCGCCAGCGCCCGGCGGTGCAGGTCCAACACGTCCTCAGCCATCGTCCCTATCTCCCGTCCCATCGAGCCAGCCGCATGTCCACCTTGTCGCCGCGCATCGGAGTGCGGTCCCGGCGCAACCGCCGCAGCGCCTCCTCCGGAGCAGCCGGGTTGGGTCCGCCGGTGGACTGTACGACCCGGTGCCACGGCACCTCGTGACCGTGCCGGCTCATCACGGCGCCGACCGTCCGGCCGGTGCCCGAGCCCACGTACTCGGCCACGTCCCCGTACGACATGACCTTGCCGCGCGGGATCCGGTCGACCACCTCCAGCACGGCGACCGCGTACGGCGTCGGCCGCCCGCCCTGGAGGGGGCGGGTGGCCAGCCCAGCCGACACGCTCGCCGCCCGGTTGCGCACGGCAGCCACCGTAGGCGTCCCGGCCACCGCCCGGCGCGAGGCCGCCCGCCCCGCTCCCGGCATGATCAGTAGGTCGGCAGCGAGGGGTCGACCTGGGTGGCCCAGGCCGTCACCCCGCCCTGCACGTGCACGGCATCGCGGAAACCGGCCGCCTTGACCGCGGCCAGCGCCTCGGCCGACCGGACGCCGGTCTTGCAGTAGAGCACCAGCGGCTTGTCCTGCGGCAGCTCGGCCAGCGCCTCGCCGGACAGGATGCGGTCCTTCGGGATCAGCACGCCGCCCGGGATCTTCACGATCTCGTACTCGACCGGCTCCCGGACGTCGACCAGGTAGGGGTCCTTGCCCGCGTCCAGCATCTCCTTGAGGTCGGCCACGGTGATCGTCGAGCCGAACGCCGCCTGCTGGGCCTCGTCCGAGACGACCCCGCAGAACTCCTCGTAGTCGATGAGCCTGGTGATCGGCTCGGCCTTCGGGTCCTTGCGGATCTTGATCGTCCGGTATGACATCTCGAGGGCGTCGTAGACCATCAGCCGGCCGAGCAGCGACTCGCCGATGCCGGTGATGAGCTTGATCGCCTCGGTGACCATGACCGAGCCGATCGACGCGCACAGCACGCCGAGCACGCCGCCCTCGGCGCAGGACGGCACCATCCCGGGCGGCGGCGGCACCGGGTAGAGGTCGCGGTAGTTGGGGCCGTGCTCGTCCCAGAAGACGCTGACCTGGCCCTCGAACCGGTAGATCGAGCCCCACACGTACGGCTTGCGGAGCAGTACGCAGGCGTCGTTGACCAGGTAGCGGGTGGCGAAGTTGTCCGTCCCGTCCAGGACCAGGTCGTACGGGCGGAAGATGTCCAGCGCGTTGTCGGAGTCGAGGCGCTCCTCGTGCAGGATCACGTTCACGTGCGGGTTGATCTCGACGATCGACTCCTTGGCCGACAGCGCCTTGGGCTTGCCGAGGTCGGACACGCCGTGGATCACCTGCCGCTGCAGGTTGGACTCGTCGACCACGTCGAAATCGATGATGCCGAGGGTGCCGACGCCGGCAGCGGCCAGGTAGAGCAGAGCGGGCGAGCCCAGCCCGCCGGCCCCGACGACCAGTACCTTCGCGTTCTTGAGCCGCTTCTGGCCCGGCACCCCGACGTCCGGGATGATCAGGTGGCGGCTGTAGCGGGCAATCTCCTCGACCGACAGCTCCTCGGCCGGCTCGACCAGGGGCGGCAGCGACACGGGTTTCTCCTTCGTCCTCGTCCCCGATGCCAACTCACTACGCAGCCGCCCTGTTCCCCGGCCCCGCACGCGTCGAGCCCTGGCCACCGGACCGACCTTGCGTCCTCGACCGACGGTCGAGGACGACGTCAGGGGAAGGGGTAGGGGTTGGGCTTGCAGCTGCCGACGCCGGGGGTGGTGACGCCAAGGGTCTGCTGCATCATCACCGGGGCCAGCGCGCCGTTGCGCGGGCACTGCAGGTGCGCGTGGCCGAGCGCGTGCCCGACCTCGTGGTTGATCACGTAGACCCGGTAGCGCGCCAGGTCGCCCCGGTAGGCGACCGCGCCGCGCACCCAGCGGGCGTCGTTGATCACCACCCTCGCCAGGTCACCGTTGTAGCAGGACGTCTCGTACGGCAGGTCGTAGCCGCACAGCTTCCGTACGGTCAGCGACGAGGTCAGGGTGACCCGGAAGTCCGGCACGCCGGTCTCGATCCGCTGGAACGAGGCCCGGCCACCGCGCCCCCAGCTGTGCGGGTCGGACAGCGTCTTCTCCACCGCCGCGGCGAAGGCCGGACCGTCGTCGGTGACGCCGGCCTCCAGCTCGACCGTGAACCGGTGCAGCGGGCCGCTGCCGAAGACCTTCGACGTGCCCGGCACGACGTCGTAGCGCTCGCCGCCGCGCTGGGTGAACGGGCCGCCCGGCGGCAGCGCGGTCGGCGGCAGCGGGCGTGCCGTGCCGGAGCCGCCGTCATCGACGTAGATCCCGGTCGGCGTCGGCTTCGCCGGGCTGGCGGGCGCCGGCGCGGCCGTCGTCGCCGCGGCGGTCGCGGAGGCCGCCGCCTGCGGGGCCGGGCCGCCCGCGCCGGTGCGGACCAGCGGCAGCCCGGTGGAGCCGTTGGCCACGTCCATCCCGCACAGCACGGTGAGCGCGGTCAGCACCGGCAGCGCGTACGCCCGCCAGCCCCAGGTGCGCACGAACCGGCGCAGCGGCCCGGGCGCCGGCCGGTAGGACCGCCCGGCGAACGTCAGCGGCCGGCCGGCCGGCTCGCGCGGGTCGAGCCGGGCCCGCAGCGGGCCATCGGGCGTACGCAGCGTGACGATCCGGTACGGCGGCGCGAACCGGTCGGCCGGGTCGGCCCCCCGTGCGCCGCGGCGGCCGTGCCCGCTCCGCGTTCGACCCGCCGGCGGCCCCGGGCGGCCCCCGCGAGCAGCACTGCCTGTGCCTGCACCGGCACCGCGTGTCGCAGATCCCGGACGAGTCACGCCGGAGAGGATCGCACAGCGGGCGGCCGCGGCCCGCATTCATCGGCGCGTCGCCGGCGATCCCCCGACGGCGACACACCGTGACGGCCGGGGCGCGTTCCTGGCCCCGACGTCGATACCCGCGCCGCCGGCGAGTCGAGCGGCGGGCCCGGGCTAGCCGTGGTCCTCGATCAGCGCGAGGGTGGCGCGCGCCGTGGTCTCCGGGGCCTCCAGCTGCGCGACGTGCCCCACGTTGGGCAGCACGAGCAGCCGGGAGTCCGGCACCGACGCGGCGGTCCGGCCGGCCAGCTCGACCGGCACGAGCTGGTCCTCGGTGCCCCAGACCACCAGCGTCGGCGCCCGCACCAGCCCGGCCCGCTTCCACAGCGACCGCGGCCCGAGCACCAGGTAGGACCGGGCCAGCCCGCGCAGCGCCGCGGTGAACGCGTCGGTCGCCCAGGGCAGCTCGCGGCGCCGGGCGATCTCGGCGATCGCCTCGTCGACCCGGTTGCGGGGCACCGCAGCCGGGTCGGCGAAGCAGATCCGGATCAGCCCGGCGGCCCGCCGCTCGGGCGGCAGCGCGTCCAGCCGGCGCTGGGCGTACCGGCCGATGCCGGGCAGCAGGAGGAGCGGTACGACGATGTCGGAGCCGCGCCGCGGCCGCAGCGACGGCATGGCCGGCGAGATCAGCGTCAGCGTGCGGACCAGGTCCGGGCGGGCGGCGGCGACCAGCAGCGCGGCGACCCCGCCCATCGAGTTGCCGACCAGGTGCACCGGCCCGGCAGCACGGTGCTCCAGGTACGCGACGACCGTGCAGGCCTGCGCGGCCAGCCCGTACCCGCCGTGCACCGGGGCCGGTCCGGACTCGCCGAAGCCGGGCAGGTCGAGCGCCTCGCCGTCGAGCCGGGTGGCCAGCAGCGCGGCGTAGTCGGTCCAGTTCGTCGACGCCCCACCGAGCCCGTGCACGTACAGGGCCGGCTCCCCGCCGCCGGGAGGCCCGGGCGTGCGCCGGACGAACAGGTCGAGCCCGCCGAGCCGGACCCGCTCCCCCGGCCAGGGCGGGATCGACGGGTCCACCGGCGGCAGCGCCGCGTCGGACAGCCTGGCGACCGGCACCGGCCGGGTCGGGCGAGGCGCGGTGGCGGTCACGGGGCTCCTCGGCGGGCTCACTTCCCCCGGTGCGGATCGGGTGGCGTGACGGCGGCCGGGGTGTAGTCCGACCGTAGCTCGGCCAGCCCCTGCTCCCGGGTGACGTGGCCCTCGTAGCCCAGCTCCAGCCGGGCCCGCTCGTCCCGCAGCGTGCACTCCTCGCCGATGACGCGCACCGTGGCCAGGTCCACCGGCGGCCCGCCGGGCAGCCGCAGCGTCCGCCAGACCGCCCCGGCGCCGCCGGCGGCCGCCCGGGCCACCCGGCCGGAGACGCTGCCGGCGTCCGGCACGATGCCGCAGGTCGCCAGCAGGTCGGTGGCGAACACCCGGAACGGCACCGGCGCCCCGTCGGTGACGAAGTAGGCCTCGCCGCCGCGGCCGCGATCGGCCGCCGCCAGCACTCCCTCGACCGCGTTGCGCACGTGCGTCGTGGAGGTCAGGTGGGCGCCGCCGTCGACCCAGCGCAGCCGGCCGGACCGGGCCGCGGCGGCCAGCCCCGGCAGCAGCCCGGTGTCCCCGCGTCCCCAGACCAGCCGCGGCCGCACCGCGACGGTGGTCAGCTCGGGCGTGCTCGCCGCCAGCACCAGCTGCTCGGCCTCGGCCTTGGTCGCCGCGTACGGCCCGACGTAGCGCTGCGGGTAGGGCGCCGACTCGTCCGCGGACACCAGCGGGCGGTCGCCGAGCACGACCTGCTCGGTGGAGATCAGCACCAGCCGGGGCACGCCGGCCGACTGGGCCGCCTGCAGGACCGTACGGCTGCCGTTCACGTTGACCCGGCGCAGCTCATCGACCGCGGCCCAGCCGCCGCGCAGCCGGCCGGCGGCGTGCACGACCAGCTCGGCGCCGCGCATGCCGGCGGTCAGCGCATCGAGGTCGGTGACATCGCCACGGACGGGGACGGCACCGCGGGCGACGACCGTCGCGGCCGCCGCTTCGGACCGGGCCAGGGCGCGCACGTCCTCGCCGCGCTCCGCGAGCGCGTCCAGCAGTGCGCCGCCGAGGAAGCCGGAGCCGCCGGTGACGAAGACCGCGCGCATCTCACCTCCTCCCGCTCACGGCGCCGGTGCGGGTGGCCGGTCTCGCCGGGGGCGGACAGTCAGTCCCGGATCGGGGTAATTCCGGAACCTGTCGATCCTCACCTTACGGCCGGGAGAAGCTTCTACAACGATTCCGTCTCCGGAACACTCCGACCGGCCGGAACGGTGCTCCGCCGTCCGCCGGAGCCGCTGCCGCAGCTGGGCTACTGCGCAGTAGCCCGCGACCGGCTGGAACGGGTCAGGGCTTCGGGAGCGCCGGCCGCCTGGTCGCCAGCAGCGGCTCGAACAGGTCGCCGTCGCCGATCCGGGCGAGCACGTCGGCCTGGGTGAACGACAGCGGCGCGCCGCCGGCCGCCTCGCCCACCTCGTCCCAGCTGACCGGCGTCGAGACGGTCGCGGTCGGCCGGGCCCGCAGCGAGTAGACGGTCACGGTGGTCTTCGCGGCGTTGTTCTGGCTCCAGTCGACCAGCACCTTGCCCGGCCGCAGCGACTTGGTCATCCGCGAGACCACCAGCCGCGGGTGCTCGCTCTCCAGCTTCGTGGCCAGCTCGTGCGCGTACGCGTTGACCGTGTCCGACGGGGTCTCCTCGATCGCCGCGTATACCTGCAGGCCCTTGCTGCCGCTGGTCTTCGCGACCGGGGTGAGCCCGACCGCCTCGAGCGCCTCCCGCAGCATCAGGGCGACCTGGCAGCACTCGCGGATCGCGGCCGGCGCACCGGGATCGAGGTCGAGCACCAGCTGGTCGGCGCCGCGCACGCCGCCGCGCGGGCCGACCTTCCACTGTGGAGTGTGCAGCTCCAGCGCGGCCAGGTTCGCCAACCACACCAGGGTGGCCAGGTCCTCCACGACGATGTAGTCGATCTCGTCGCGGTTCTTCGTGCTGCCCGGAGCCGGCAGCCGCACGGTGCGGACCCAGGCCGGCGTGCCGCGCGGGGTGTTCTTCTCGAAGAAGAACGCGCCGTCGACGCCGTTCGGATATCGCTTGCGGGTCAGCGCCCTGCCCGCGAGGTGCGGCAGCAGCACCGGCGCCACGGTCGTGTAGTAGGTGATGACCTCGCCCTTGGTGAGCCCGACCTCCGGGTAGAGCACCTTGTCCAAGTTGGACAGACGGAGGGTGCGGCCGTCGACGTCGACGGCGACGGTGTTACCGCTCACGGACGACCTCCTCCGGCCGCTTGTCGGAGCGGACGCCCTGGAAGCTGGCGAACCGCAGCCGACCGTCGACCGTCCACTCGGCGAACTCCACCTCGACCACCACCTCGGGGCGTACCCAGGTGATCTGCCGGCCCCGCACGTCCGGCGGCATCGCGACGAACGGCGACGAGGCCAGCACGTACGGTCGCAGCCGCTTCTCCATGTTCCGCAGCGCCGCCGCGGAGAAGCCGGTGCCGACCTGGCCGGCGTAGACCAGGTCGGACCCCTCGTACACGCCGAGCAGCAGCGAGCCGATCCCGCCGGACCGGCCGCCCTCGCCGTGCTCCCAGCCACCGACGACGAACTCCTGCCGGTTCCACAGCCTGACCTTGATCCAGTCGTTGCTGCGGTGGCCGGGCCGGTAGACCGACGAGAGTCGCTTGGCCAGCACGCCCTCCAGCCCGTTCTCGGTGGCCGCCTGCCTGGTCGCCGGGCCGTCGTCGAACAGCGGGGAGACGGTCCAGTGCGGGCCGGCGACCTCGAGCCGCTCCAGCGTGGCCCGCCGCTCGGCCAACGTCCGGCCGGTCAGCTCCACCCCGTACAGCCGCAGCACGTCGAACGCCAGGTAGGTGACCGGGGCCTGGGCGGCGAGCCGGCGGGCCTCCACCGCCTTGCGCACGTGCATCCGGCTCTGCAGCGCGTTGAACGACGGCCGCCCGTCCACCAGGGACACGATCTCGCCGTCGAGCAGCACGTCGTCGGCGATCTCGGCCAGCCCGGCCAGCTCCGGGTAGGCAATCGTCACGTCGTTGCCGAGCCGGCTGGTCAGCGTGAGCCCGGACGTGCTCGAGTCGGCCAGGGTGCGCACGCCGTCCCACTTGAACTCGTACGCCCAGTCCGGCCCGGTGGGCAGGTCCCCGGCAGTGGCGAGCATCGGCTGCACGCGCCTCATCCTGCCCTCTCTCCGCGTGTTCCGGCGGGCGGCACTGGCACTGGCGCGCCGTAACCGGCAGGCTGATCGGTGTAGTGATGTCGACAAGGGGAGGCACGGCGTGCGCGCGATCTGGAAGGGCGCGGTCTCCTTCGGCCTCGTCAGCATCCCGGTCAAGCTCTATACCGCGACCGAGGAGAAGGACGTCTCGTTCCACCAGGTGCACCGGGAGGACGGCGGCCGGATCCGGTACAAGCGGGTGTGCCAGATCGACGGCGAGGAGGTGGCCTACGCGGACATCGCGAAGGGCTACGAGCTGCCGTCCGGGGAGACCGTGGTGCTCACCGACGAGGACTTCGCCGACCTGCCGCTGACCTCGTCACGGGTGGTCGACGTGCTCTCGTTCGTGCCGCTGGAGCAGGTCGACCCGATCTACTTCGCCAAGAGCTACTACCTGGAGCCGGAGAAGAACGCGACCAAGCCGTACGTGCTGCTGCGTGACGCGCTGCAGCAGGCCGACTCGGTGGCGCTGGTCAAGGTGGCGATCCGGACCCGGGAGGCGCTGGCCACGCTGCGGGTGCGGGACGGCGTGCTGGTGCTGGAGACGATGGTCTGGCCGGACGAGGTGCGCACCCCCGACTTCGGCTTCCTGGACGAGGACGTGACGGTCCGCCCGCAGGAGCTGGCGATGGCCGAGTCGCTGATCGAGAGCATGACCGGCGACTTCGACCCCGACCTCTACCACGACGAATACCGGGAAGCGCTGGAGAAGGTCATCGAGGCCAAGATCGAGGGCCGCGAAGTGGTCGAGCAGCCGGTCCAGGAGGAGGACACCGGCTCGGTCGTCGACCTCATGGCGGCGCTGCGGGCCTCGGTCGCGGCGGCCAAGAAGGGCCGCGGCGAGGCCGACGACGAGGCGCCGGCCAAGAAGGCGCCGGCCCGGAAGGCGCCGGCGAAGAAGACCGCCGCCAAGGCGCCGGCCAAGAAGGCCGCCGCGAAGAAGACCCCGGCCAAGAAGGCCGCCGCGAAGAAGTCGGCGTAGCGGCCGGCGAGCCGGGGCAGGATGCTGTCTGCCCTGTCCCCCGACCGTGTCCCCCGACCCTGTCCCCGACCCTGTCCGGAACCACTGTCCCCGGACCCTGTCCGGACCCGGAGGAACCGATGAGTGAGATGCCGCCGGAGAGCCCGTCCGAGGACGTCGTCGAGCAGCGCACCGAGATCTACCCCGACCGTCCGAGCCGGACCGCGCTGCGCGACGGCCAGCCGTTCGAGGCCGACCCCGCCGACGCCGCCGACCAGGCGGACGAGCTGCCCCTCGACGAGGACGACTACCAGTAGCCCGGAGCCCACCGCCCCGGAGCGGGCTGAGCCGTCCCGATCGTCGCCGCGAGTAGTCTCCGGCTGACGGCAGGGAACGCGGGGACGCTCCGGGGGGCGGCGGCCACGCACACGCGTACGGACGGAGGCGAGCGTGGCGACTGCAGCCACCGGTCGCGCCGGTAACGGGAGTGCCCCCGACGAGCCCGGCGGCGACCCGGCCCGGACCGACCCGACGCTCACGCACAGCGACAACGCGGCGGCCAAGGCGTCCAACGGCGCCCCGGCCCGCGGCAGCCGGCTGCCCCGCTCCGCCCGGCGCAAGCAGCTGATGGCCGCGGCCCAGGAGGTCTTCGTCGCCAACGGCTACCACGCCGCCGCGATGGACGACATCGCCGACCGCGCCGGGGTCTCCAAGCCGGTGCTCTACCAGCACTTCCCCGGCAAGCTCGAGCTCTACCTGGCCCTGCTCGACCTGCACACCACCGAGCTGGTCGGCGCGGTGCGCTCGGCGATGGCGGCGACCACCGACAACGCCCAGCGGGTGCACAACGCGGTCAGCGCATACTTCGACTTCGTCGACGGCGAGAGCGCCGACGTGCAGGGCGCGTTCCGGCTGGTGTTCGAGACCGACCTGCGCAACGAGCCGGCCGTACGGGACCGGATAGCCGGGGTGTCGCGGCGGTGCATGCAGGCCGTCGCCGACACGATCGCCGCCGACACCGGGCTGCCGCGGGCCCAGGTCGAGCTGCTCGCCGCCACCGTGACCGGCACCTCCGAGGTCGCCGCGCGGTGGTGGCTGGAGAGCGAGCGGGCACTGCCGAAGGCCGAGGCGGTACGGCTGATCGAGGGCCTGGTCTGGCGCGGCATCTCCAACTTCCCGCTGGTGGGCGACGAGGATCGGTGAGGGTTTCGCTCAGGGCGCACGGCGCCGCCGCGACGGCATCACTACGCTCGGATGCGAGCACCGACGACAGGAGGACCCACCCGTGGAGGTCAAGATCGGCGTGCAGCGGACGCCGCGCGAGATCGTGCTGGAGAGCACGCAGAGCCCCGACGAGGTCGAGGCGGCGGTCCGGGACGCGCTGAAGGACCCGGGCGGTGTGCTCGCTCTGGTCGACGAGAAGGGCCGCCGCGTGGTCGTCCCGAGCAACCTGATCGCGTACGTCGAGATCGCCGACGCCGACCACCGGCGCGTCGGTTTCGCGGTCGGTTAGAGGCCGCGGCGGCGGATACGTCAGCAAGAACCGTGCCTGCGCACGGCAAGTAGTGGACCACGGCCCCGGTCTGACTCAGCCCGAGAGGCCGATGGTCTGCATGCGGGCGGTGTGGGCGCTGGTGATGCGCTTGAGCAGGGCGGCCAGCGCACCGAGGTCGCCGGTGCCGCCGACGATGAGCATCGTCAGCGCGTCCCGCTCGGCCGCCACCCGCTGGGCCTGCGAGAGCGCCTCGCCGACCAGCCGGCGGGCCCACAGCGACAGCCGCCCGGACACCGTGGGATCCGCCGCGACCGCCGCCCGCACCTCGCGGACCGCGAAGTCGGCGTGCCCGCCGTCGGCGAGCACGTCCAGCACAAGGTCGCGGGTCGGCGGGTCGAGGAGCTGCGCCACCTCGCGGTAGAAGTCGGCCGCGATGCCGTCCCCCACGTACGCCTTGACCAGGCCTTCGAGCCAGGTC
Organism: uncultured Actinomycetota bacterium; assembly: GCA_963728945.1. GTDB lineage: Bacteria > Actinomycetota > Actinomycetes > Mycobacteriales > CADCTP01 > CADCTP01. The sequence continues at coordinate 2,242,195 of CAVSMA010000002.1, forward strand.
TGCGGCTTGGTGCGGGCGTGGAAGGTGTCGAACACCGGCACGAACGGCGCCATCGCGACCTCGGCGTCGGCACCCAGCTCGGTCAGCCGGTCGCGCAGCCGGCGGTAGTGGCCGATCTCGGCGGCGGCCATCCCGGCCAGCGCGGCCCGGCCGGTCAGCGTCGGCGCCAGCCGGGCGTCCTCGGCGAGCCGGTCGAACGCGGTGAGCTCCCCGTACGCGAGAACGCCGAGCAGGTCGACGACGGCCTGCGGGTCCGTGCCGGGCGTGGGGGTGTCGGCGGTGCTCAGCGCGGCCTCCTGGAGTGTCACGAGCAGGTCAGACCCTAGTCCCGTACAATGAGTAGCGCGTGATGTCTGTCGACGTCACGGTTCATGTGCGCGGACTCCGCCTCGGTGCGGTCCCGCCCCTGCTCCGCCGGGTCTCCCGGGCCGGGATGCGGATGGTGTGGTCGATCGCCCGGAGGGCCGGCTGTCGGCGCCGGCGAGAGAGGCACTGCACTGACCACCACGTACGAGCACGACGACATCAACACGGAGAGTGACAACGAGGAGTTCGAACCGCTGGCTGCCCGCGCCGACGTGCGCGAGGACAGCCCGCTGTTCGCCGACCTCGGCGTCGACGAGCGGATCGTCCAGGCGCTGGGCGACGTCGGGATCACCCGGACGTTCGCCATCCAGGAGATGACGCTGCCGATCGCGCTCGCCGGCAGCGACCTGATCGGACAGGCCCGCACCGGCACCGGGAAGACCCTCGGTTTCGGTGTGCCGCTGCTGCAGCGCATCGAGCTCGGCGGGTCGGCGCCGCGCGCCCTGGTCGTCGTCCCCACCCGGGAGCTGTGCGTCCAGGTCGCCCGCGACCTGAAAGCCGCCGGCACCCGCCTCGGCGTGCGGGTGGCCGCGATCTACGGCGGCCGGGCGTACGAGCCGCAGGTCAGCGCCCTGCGCAAGGGCGTCGACGTGGTCGTCGGCACCCCCGGCCGGCTGCTCGACCTGGCCAACCAGGGCCACCTGCAGCTCGGCGCGGTGACCGCGCTGGTGCTGGACGAGGCCGACGAGATGCTCGACCTCGGCTTCCTGCCCGACATCGAGCGGATCCTCGCCCGGGTGCCGGACCAGCGGCAGACCATGCTGTTCAGCGCCACCATGCCGGGTCCCATCGTGGCGCTGGCCCGGCGGTTCATGCGCCAGCCGGTGCACGTGCGGGCCGAGGGCAACGAGGAGTCGCGGCTGGTGCCGCAGACCCAGCAGTTCGTCTACCGGGCGCACGCGCTGGACAAGGCCGAGATGCTGGCCAGGATCCTGCAGGCCCGTGCCCGTGGCCTGACGATGATCTTCTGCCGGACCAAGCGGACCGCGCAGAAGGTCGCCGACGACCTGGTCGACCGCGGTTTCGCGGCCGCGGCCGTGCACGGCGACCTCGGCCAGGGCGCCCGGGAGCAGGCGATGCGGGCGTTCCGGTCGGGCAAGGTGGACATCCTGGTGGCCACCGACGTCGCCGCCCGCGGCCTGGACGTCGAAGGCGTCACGCACGTGATCAACTACCAGTGCCCGGAGGACGAGAAGGTCTACCTGCACCGGATCGGTCGCACCGGCCGGGCCGGGGCGTCCGGCGTCGCGGTGACCTTCGTCGACTGGGACGAGCTGGCCCGCTGGAAGATGATCTGCGACGCGCTCGGGCTGCCGTTGCACGAGGCGCCCGAGACCTATTCGACGTCCGAGCACCTGTTCGTCGACCTCGACATCCCGGCCGAGGCGACGGGGCGGCTCCCGCGGGCGCAGCGGACCCGCGCCGGGCTGGACGCCGAGGAGGTCGAGGACCTCGGTGAGACCGGGGCGCACGCCGGCTCGCGGCGGCGGTCCCGGTCGCGGTCCCGCTCGGAGGGCGGGTCGGGGTCCGCGCCGGGGTCCGCGCCGGGGTCCGCTCCGGGGTCCGCTCCGGGGTCCGCTCCGGACGGGGAGGCGGCGGAGAGCCGGCCGCGGCGCTCCCGCACCCGGCGGCGCACCCGAGGTGGGCAGCCGGTCGACGGTGTGGCGGTCGATGTGGTGTCCGGCGACGCCGCGACCGCGGCCGAGCTGGCCGGGGCCGTCGCGACCGTGGAGGCCGACCTGGCCGGGGCGGTCGCGACCGTGGAGGCGGACCCGGCCGGCGTCGAGTCCGGGTCGGGCTCGGGTACCGGCGAGGGCCAGCGGCGGCGTCGCCGCCGGCGCGGTGGCCGCGGACGCGGCGCCAAGCCGGAGGCGACCGACGAGTCCGTCGCCGAGTCGGCGTAGTCACCGGCCGGTGCGACTCGTCGTCCTGGCCGACACGCACGTGCCGCGGCGGGCGCGCGACCTGCCGGCGGACGTGTGGGCGGCGGTCGAGCAGGCCGACGCCGTGCTGCACGCCGGTGACTGGGTCGACGTCGCCCTGCTGGACGAGCTGGAGCGGCGCAGCCCGCGCGTGATCGGCGTGTACGGCAACAACGACGGGCCGGCGCTGCGTGCGCGACTGCCTGAGGTGGCTCGGGCGACCCTCGGCGGGCTCCGGTTCGCCGTCGTGCACGAGACCGGCGGCAAGCAGGGCCGGGAGCAGCGGGCCGCGGCGTCGTACCCGGACGTCGACGTGCTCGTCTTCGGCCACTCGCACATCCCCTGGGACAGCACCGCGCCGACCGGCCTGCGCCTGCTCAACCCCGGCTCGCCGACCGACCGGCGGCGGCAGCCGGACCGGACGTTCCTGAGCGTTGTCGCAGAAGGTGGCGCCCTGCGGGAGGTCACCCTGCACCGGCTGGGACCATAGGCGGGTGCGCATCCGGACCGTGCTCGGCGGGGTCGTCGGTCTGCTGGCCGCCGCCGTGGTCGCGGTCGCCGTGCCGGTCGTGCGCCATTCGGACGCCTTCACCACGACGATCCGGACCGCGCCGAACAGCCCGGCACCCCCCGAGCAGGGCCCGGTGCCGGCCAGCGTGCGGCAGCTGTGGACCGCGCCGACCAGCGCCGCCACCGCCCTGGTCGAGGGACCGAGCGTGATCGAGACCGGCACCGACCGGGTCGCCGGCCTCGACCCCGACACCGGCCGGGAGCGCTGGTCCTACCGGCGGGGCAACGCGACGCTGTGCGACGCGGCCCGCCAGGACGGCGTGGTGCTGGCGCTGTTCGCGAAGTCGCACGGCTGTCGGGACCTGGTCGCGCTCGACGCGGCGACCGGCCAGCGGCGCTGGTACCGGACCGTGGAGATCACCACGCCCGCGCGGCTGACCAGCTCGACCGGCACCGGGGTGGTGACCGGCGGCGGTCAGATGATCGCGTTCGACACCGGCGGCGGGCTGAACCGGTGGACCTACTCCGCCGACGGCTGCACGCTCGACCCGGCCGTGGTCGGACCGGACTGGATCGCGACCGTGTCCCGCTGCGCCGGCGGGCTGCGCCGGCTGGTCGTGCACTCGACCACCGTGGACAAGGCGCCGTGGGTGGGTCCGCTGACGCCTGGCCCGGATCCGCACGTGCTCAGCACGGACGACCGGGTGGCCGTGCTGGCCGGCAACACGCTGTCGCTCCACACGGTCGCCGAGGACAAGAACGGCAAGCCGGTCGTCTCCCCGGCCGGCGACGTGCACGACGACCGGCTGGCCGGCCCCGGGCCGCCGGCGGCCGTGCCGGACGGGGACTTCCTCGTCGTGTGGACCGGCCGCGGCGCGATCGGGGTCGACCTGCGCAACCGGACGGTGCTGTGGCGGGCGGCCGCGACCGGGCCGCCCGCGCTGACCGAGGATCACCAGGTGCTGCTGGCCGGACCCGACGGGTTCACCATCCGCCCGCCGGCCACCGGCCGGCCGGTGACCACGGTCGCGGCCGGCACCGCCGTGCCCGACGGGGCCAGCCTGTCCCGCATCGGCTCGCTCATCGTCGCCGCCGGCGCCGGCCGGCTCATCGCCTACGGCTGACCCACCCGGCCGGGCCGGCGGGCCCGCAGGGCCACCCGTCAGCCGGTCCCGTGGCAGGGGTGCCCCTCCTGGCCGGGGGGACGGGCGCGGAAGGCCACCCGTCAGCCGGTCCCGTGGCAGGGGTGCCCCTCCCGGCCGGGGGGACGGGCGCGGAAGGCCACCCGCCGGCCGGTCCCGTGGCAGGGTGCCCCTCCCGGCCGGGGGGACGGGCGCGGAAGGCCACCCGCCGGCCGGTCCCGTGGCAGGGTGCCCCTCCTGGTCGGGTGACGGGCGCGGAAGCCCCCGCCGCCGGCCGGTCCGGTGGCGGGGTGCCCCTCCCGGCCGTGGCGGCGGCACGGACGGCCGCCCGCCGGTCGGTCGCGTGGCGGGGGTGCTCCCTCCCCGCCCGGGCGGACCGGCTCGGGCAGGATGGGGGCGTGACGCGGACGCTGCCGACGCCGGCCGGGCCGGTCGCCGTGCTGGACGCCGGCGACGGTCCCGCCGTGCTGTTCGTGCCGGGCTACACCGGCACCAAGGAGGACTTCGGGCCGCTGCTCCCGCTGCTGGCGGACGCCGGGCTGCGGGCGGTGGCGATGGACCTGCCCGGCCAGTACGAGACGCCGGGCCCCGACCACCTCGCCGCGTATACCCCGGATGCGCTGTCCCGCTCGGTGCTGGCCGTCGCCGCCCGACTGGACCGGCCGCACCTGGTCGGCCACTCGTTCGGCGGGTTGGTCTCAAGGGCGGCCGTGATCGCCGACCCGGGCGCGGTCCGCACGCTCGTGCTGATGGGCTCCGGGCCGGCCGCGATCGGCGGCGACCGGCGGGAGCGGATGGCCGCGCTGGAGCCGGTGCTGCGCGCCGGCGGCATGCCGGCCGTGTACGAGGCGCTGGAGACGATCGCCGCCGCCGACCCGGAGTGGGCGTCGATGTCGGCCGACCAGCGGGCCTTCCTGCGCACCCGGTTCCTGGCCGGCTCGCCCGCCGGCCTGCAGGGCATGGGCGACGCGCTGCGCGCCGAGCCGGACCGCACCGCCGAGCTGGCGGCGACCGGCCTCCCGCTGCTGGTGCTCTACGGCGAGCACGACGACGCCTGGTCGCCCGAGGTGCAGGCGGCGATGGCAGGTCGGCTCGGCGCGCCCACCGCCGTGATCGCCGACGCGATCCACTCCCCCGCCGTCCAGCAGCCCGCCGCCACCGCCCGTGCGCTCCTCGAGTTCTGGGCGACGGCGCCGTCCTGACGTGCGGCGTTGCCGCCGGTCCTGACGTGCGACGTTGCCGCGGTGGGCGGACACTGGAAGGGCGATGGACGACGACGGCTACTTCGGTCCGCACAGCGTGACCTGGCGGCTGCACGCCAACCCGATGCAGTGGGTCGGCGGCGTGCGCGCGCTGTTCCTCCTGGCGTTGCACCCGCTGGCGATGGCCGGCGTCGCGCAGCACTCGACCTACCGGGAGGACCCGCTCGGGCGGCTGCAGCGGACCGGTGACTACCTCGGCGCGGTGACGTTCGGCACCCGCGCCCAGGCGGACCGGGCGGCGGCCCGGGTGCGCGGCGTGCACCGGCGGGTGCGTGGCGTCGAGCCGGAGTCCGGCACGCCCTACTGGGCGCCCGACCCGGAGCTGCTGCTGTGGGTGCACTGCGGCGAGATCGACTCGTTCCTCACGATCGGCCGCCGGGCCGGCGTACGGGTGTCCGCCGCCGACGCCGACCGGTACGTGGCCGAGCAGGTCACCGGGGCGGAGCTGGTCGGCATCCCGCGGGAGCTGGTGCCGGCGTCGGTGGCCGAGCTGGCCGACTACTTCGAGCGGACCCGGCCGGAGCTGCGGGTGACCGCGGCGGCGCGGGAGACGGCGAGGTTCCTGCTGCTGCCGCCGATGCCGGCGCTGGTGCAGCTGGCCACGCCGGCCAGGGTGGTGTGGACGTCGGCGGCCGGGCTGGCGTTCGCGTCGCTGCCGCGCTGGGCCCGTCGGCTCTACGGCCTGCCCGGACTGCCGACGACCGACCTCGGCGCCTCGGTCACGCTGCGCTCGCTGCGGCTGGCGTCGTCGGTGCTGCCAACGACGCTCCGCGAGCCACCGGCATACCGGGCGGCGAAGCAGCGGATGGCCCGCACGCCGGTACGCCGGCTCGCCGCCGTCGCGGCGCCGTAGGGCGTGTCCCCGGGGACGCGCCCTAACCCTGCACGCTCGGCCCGACCCGTTCCGGGGTGATCACGATCAGCACCCGCCGGTCGCGCTCCATCGCGGCGCGGTAGTCGTCCCAGTCCGGGTGCTCGCCGGAGATCGACCGGTAGTAGTCGACCAGCGGCTCCATCGCGTCCGGCAGCGTGACGATCCGCGCCGGCCCCTCGATCTGCACCCAGGGCTGCCCGAAGAACTGGTCGGCGAACCCGCAGTACGCCGCGTACGGCCGGGCCTGCAGGCTGCGCACCTTGTATGCGGTCTGCCGGCTGCTCACGACCACCAGCCCGTCCGGGTTGACCGTCCCGCTGACCGGCGACATCTGCGGCCTGCCGTCCGCCCGGGTCACCGCGAGCACCCCACGGTGGTTGTGCCGGACGAACTCGACCGCCTCGGAGATCTCCACGGGCTGATCCTCTCAGTCCGCGCCCGGGGTGGTGTCGGGTGGGACGGTCGCGGGTTCGGCGAGGCCGGCCCAGGGTGCCTGCTCCGGGGCCGCGGCCCGGCCGGCCGGGCAGTGCCGGCGGAAGTCGCACCACGCGCACTGCCGCCCGGGCACCGGCGGGTAGGCCGCGTCGACGTCGGCGCCGCCGGCCACCGCGGCTGCCGCCCGCTCGATGTCGTCGGCGGTGTCGGTGGCCCGCCGGACGTGCCGGGCCAGCGACTGCTCGGTGTGCTCCCAGCCGGCGACCCGTCCGGTCGGCAGGTGGTGCAGCTCGACCCGCCGGCACGACCGGCGCAGCGTCCGCCCGGCGGCCAGCGCGTAGACCGCCAGCGCGAGCGAGCCGCGGGCGTCGTCGGTGTCGGGCACCCAGCGGCCGGTCTTGTAGTCGACGATGACCAGCTCACCGGCCCTGCCGTCGATCCGGTCGACCCGGCCGGACAGCGCCAGCCGGTCGGTGCGCACGGCCACCCCGCGCTCCACCCCGACCGGCTCGTCTGCCGGGTCGAGCTCGGCCACGTATGCCTCGACCCAGTCGCGGGCCCGGGACCGCCAGGTCGCCGACTGCCGGGCGTCGGCGAACCCGTCGGCGATCCAGCCGGCGTCGACCAGTCGCGCTGCCGTGACCGGCGTCCGCCGCGGCAGCGGCAGCGACCACCAGTCGCGCAGCGCGTTGTGCACGGCGGCGCCGAGGGAGTTGTGCGCCCAGGGCGGGCCCTTGGGCGGGGTCGGCCGGATCAGGTAGGTGAACCGGTAACGGCGGGGGCAGGCGGTAAACGTGCTCAGCCGGGACGGCGTCGCCGCGAACAGCCGGCGTGGCATGCCCTCGAAGCCGAGCTGCTCGGGCTCGGGGACGGCGGGCACCGCTACCAGCTGCCTCCGCCGGAGTCGCCGCCGCCGCCCCAACCGCCGCCGCCGCCGCCCCAGTCGCCACCGCCACCGGACCAGCCGCCCCAGTCACCGCCGCCGCCGGACCAGTCGGCCCCGGAGTCCTGCGCGTTGTCCTGGCCGGCCTCGTATCCGCGGTCGTAGCCGGCGCCGTAGCCGCCGCCACCCCAGCCGCCGCCGAAGCCACCGGACAGCACCGAGCCGAGCAGCACGGTCTCCCAGAAGGGGAACGAATACCACCCGCCGGGGTAACCGCCGCCGCCGCCGTAGTAGTAGGGCGCGCCCGGCGTGTATTCCGGGTAGCCCTGGTAGGTCTTGCCGGCCACCTGCACCTGCTGCGGAGCACTCAGCTGCTCCCCGTACGCCGGGGCGATCGGCGGCAGGTCGGGGCCCGGGTCGAGGCCGAGTGCCTTGCGGGCCGTCCGCGCCGCCTGCAGGCCTTCCAGCGCGGTGCGGCGGGCCACGTCGAACTCCGCGTGGGTGTCGGCCTGGGACAGCTGCGAGCCGGTCGCCGTGTAGCGCTCGGCCGCGTCGGCGAGTGCCTGGCGGGCGACCGCGTTGTCGCCACCGTGCAGGTTCTGCACGTCGGCGCCGAGCCGGTCGTAGAGCGAGAGCACCTCGGCCCTCCGGCCCTCCATCTCCTTCTGCTGGCGCCGGCGGCGGCTGACCAGCCAGGCGCCGACCCCGCCGGCACCGAGCACGCCGATCCCGCCGAGGACCCAGGGCACGGCGCCACTGCCGCCGGAGTTGTCGGTCGCATCCGAGGCGCCGGCGGCCGAGCTGCCCTGGCAGGCCGAGCTGCCGGACACCGGGCGGGACTGCAGCCCGGTCACGAAGGACTGGAGCATCCGGGTCACGTCGTTCGTGCGGGCCAGATCCGGATCGGAGTCGACCGCTTCCATCGCCACCGCGCTCGCCGAGCCGGCGCAGTATTGCGAGGACGACGCGTTGAAGTTGCGCCCGGCGACGACCCCGACGGTCAGCGGCGAGTCGGGGGCCAGCGTGCGGCCGATCTGCTCGGAGGCGCTGAACGCCTTCGAGCGGCTGCCGAACTCGTCGGCCGGCAGCACGGCGATCTTGATCGGCCGGCTGCCGATGGCCCGGGTCACCGCGTCGACGTCGATCTTCGGCTCGGTGACGCCGGGCGCCACGTAGACCGAGGCGGACCGCAACTGGTTCACCGCGTCGTCGACCGAGTCGGCGTGCGCGGCCGGCGCCGCCACCAGCAGGGCCAGGCAGGCGCCGACGGTGCCGGCGGCGACGGTGAGGTAGCGGTTCACGACGTCAACGGTAGACCTCGCCACCAACCAGACGGCCCCGACATCCACAGGGCCGGTCAGCGTGCCTCGTTGATGAATCCGAGGATGGAATCGGCCACCAGTTGCACCGCGATCGCCGACAGCAGCAGGCCCGCGATCCGGCTGACCAGCACGATCCCGCTATCCCTGATCACCCGGATGATGCCGCTGGAGAACCGCAGCGACAGGAACAGGGCCAGGTGCACGGCCAGGATCGCCACCGCCAGGGCGACGTAGTCGGCCACGTCGCTCGCCCGGCGCACGAACACGATGGTCGCCACGATTGCACCGGGACCGGCCAGCAACGGCGTGCCCAGCGGTACCAGCGCGACGTTGACGTCCTGTACCTCCTGCGGGTCGTCGGCCCGGCCGGTGAGCAGGTCCAGTGCGACGAGCAGGAGCAGCAGGCCACCGGCGCCCTGCAGGGCCGGGATGCCGATCCCGAGGTAGTCGAGGATCTGCTGGCCGAACAGCGCGAACGAGATGATCACGCCGAGCGAGACGAGCACCGCCTGGCCGGCCGCCTTGGCCCGGGCGCGCATGGTGAAGCCGCCGGTCAGCCCGAGGAAGACCGGGATCGTGCCCAGCGGGTCCATGATCACGAACAGCGTGACGAAGGCCTCGCCGAAGAACCGCGGGTCCATGGCGGGGTCAGCCGGTCAGCGCCGGCGTCCCGGTCGCCAGCGACAGCAGCTTCTCGTACTGGTCCGGAGCGGTGCTGCCGCCCCCGCCGACCCGGACCCGCTTGTTGCTGCCGTGGTAGTCGCTGGAGCCGGTGACCAGCAGTCCGAGCTCGGCCGCGATCGCCCGCAGGTGCTCGCGGTCGGTCTCGGTGTGGTCGGGATGGTCGATCTCGAGGCCGGCCAGCCCGGCGTCGACCATCGCGCGGATCGCGTCGTCGCCCACCACCCGGCCGCGCGCGCGGGCCAGCGGGTGGGCGAACACCGGGACGCCGCCGGCCGCGAGCACCAGCCGGACGCCGGTCAGCGCGTCCAGGTCCTCCTTCGGCTCGTGATACGGCGAGCGCGAGCTGAGCAGCGTCGCGAACGCCTCGTCCACCGAGTCGACGATGCCCGCCTCGACCAGCGCCCTGGCGATGTGCGGCCGTCCGGCGGAGGCACCGGCGGCGAGCTCGGCGACCCGTTCCCAGCGGATCGGCACCCCGGCTGCGACCATCCGCTCGGTCATCCGTCTGGCCCGGTCGAGCCGGCTGGTGCGCAACCGGTCCAGCGTGGCGGCCAGCTCCGGATGCGCCGGATCGACCAGGTAGCCGAGCAGGTGCAGCTCGGTCGACCGGCTGCCGTCGGGCGGGTTCCACCGGCAGGACAGCTCCAGCCCGCGGACCAGCGTCAGCCCCTCCGGCAGCGCGGCGGCCGCCGGCGCCCAGCCGAGCGTCGTGTCGTGGTCGGTCAGCGCGACCACGTCGAGCCCGGCCGCCCGCGCCATCACGACCAGCTCGGCCGGCGAGTCGGTGCCGTCCGAGGCGGTCGAGTGCGTGTGCAGGTCGATGCGCATCCCGCCGGAGACGGTACGGGTCCGGGGGGCCGGCTTCCCGCCAGGGTGCTCAGTCGTCGGCCGGGTCGGGCCCGGTCCTCGGCGGCGCGTCGCCGGGCCGGCGCTGCGGCGGCAGCGGCTCCTCCGGCCGGACCACCTCGCTGCGGCCGGAGCTGTCACCGCGGCGCGGCTGGTGGATCTGCGGCAGCTCGTCGGCCGGGTCGGACGGGCGCCGGTACGGGTCCTGGTCCCAGTCCCGCTCCCCGTCCGAGGGCGGCTGCCCGTAGGACGGCGGCCGGTCGTAGGACGGCGGCTCGTACCCGGGCGGGTAGGCCGGCTCGGACGCGCCGCCGCGGTAGCCGGCCGGCCGGTCGAAGTCGCTGTCGTCGTCCCAACCGCGCTCGTCCCGGTCGGCCAGCAGGGTGTCCCGGTCGGCCAGGATCGCGTCCAGCTGGGACGGCATCGGGCCGCCCGCGGTCCGGTCCTCGGGCAGGTCGGCGGGCCGCCGGCGGGTGAACCGGCGCCGGAACCGGCGCCGGGCCAGCTGCTCGTTCTCCTCCTCGGCCATCCGCTGGGCCGTGGTGACCAGCGCCCCGGGCGTGCCCTTGTCGCCGCCGAAGAGGAGGTCGGAGATCTGCTGGTAGAGCCGGTCGGGGTGGGGCACGAAGTCGATCGTGGACAGCGCCTGGTCCTGGCCGGCGCTCTCCACGACGAACTTGCCGTAGCCGAAGGTCATCCCGCTCGCGGACCGGTGGTAGGTCAGGTCGGTGACCTTCACCAGCGGCATGATCGCCACGTTGCGGTAGAAGATGCCGGTCAGCAGCAGCAGCCGCTTGTCGGTCACGATCAGCGTCTCGTTGAACCAGTCCGCGATCCTCCACGCCCAGCGGAGGAAGACGAACACGCAGAACCAGATCAGCACGGCGCCGACGTACTGGACCCCGTTGAGGATCCGCGCGAGCAGCACCCCGATGAACAGCAGCACGATCGCCTGCAGCGTGTCCCCCGCCAGGTAGGCCCAGTGCCGCCGGATGCTGATCGCCACCCGCTCCGTGGGGAGCAGGTATTTCGACGGATCGGCCACCGGGACCTACCGGACCGACCGCACGCCGGTGGCGGGCGCGCTCGTCGTCATGCTGCGCGTCCTCACGCGGACGGGAGGATCGTCGGGTCGTAGAGCACCCACGCCGACAGCGCCGCGATGACGCCGAGGATGAGGATGGACGTCGGCGACTTCCGGAAGTACGGCACGAACAGCACGAGCCCGGCGAACACCACGACGCCGGCGATGAGCGACCGGAAGCTGTTCCCGCGGGTCCTGAGCAGGTTCGACAGGTTGCCGATCTGGTCGGCCGTCCAGTTCAGCGTGGTCTGGCCGGCGGCCACGATGTTGTCGAAGATCTCGCGACCCTGGCCGCTCGACAGTCCGGCGATCAAGGCGAGCACCAGGACGAGGATGACGAAGCCGGCGGCGATGCCCTTGACCGCGTTCACGCGTGCACCTCCGTCGCGAGGAGCAGGGTTACGGAGCTGCCGGCGCCGCTTGTCTTGTTCAGGTTCACGTCAGCCATACCTCCGGACTGTGCCTGTACAGCGCACGTCCCCGTCAGTAGCAAGCACCCTACGGTACGTACCCGCGCTCGGACCAGACACGCGCCGGTGACCACGGTCCCCCGCCCGAAGCATCCACGTCAAGTTAAGCTTTACCCCTGCTCCCGCGCTCGCTGCCTCCTCAATGATGCACGGTCGGCGGCGCGCCGGCACCCAGGCCCGCTGCCGACCCGCTCCTCAGCGGAACAGCCGCAACGGCACCGCGTTCGCCAGCGCCGCCGCTCCCGCGTCGTTCGGGTGCAGGTGGTCGCCGCTGTCGAACTCGGGCCGGATCCGCTCCGGGTCGGCCGGGTCGCGCAGCGCGGCGTCGAAGTCGACCACGCCGTCGTACGCGCCGCTGGTCCGGATCCAGCGGTTGACCACCAGCCGCGCGGCCCGGTTCGCCGGCGTGTCGAAGCCGAACGTGTCGTTCGCGAACGGGGTGATCGTGCCGCCGAAGACAAGCATGCCCTGCTGGTGCGCGCGGTCGATGACCTGCTGGTAGCCGGCGATGAGGTCGGCCGGGGTGACCCGCTCCGACTCCGGCGCGATCGTGCCCGGGTGGCCGAGGTCGTTGACGCCGAGCAGGACGATCACGCACCGGGCGCCCGGCTGCGAGCTCACGTCCCGGTCGAACCGGCGCAGCGCGCTCTCGCCGAACTGAGCCGCGAACGCGTCGGCGCCCGAGCCGGGCAGCGGGTTGGGATCGTGCAGCAGCCGGTTGCCGCTGATCCCCTCGTTGAGCACGCCGAGCCCGCGCAGGCCCGGGGTGGCCTGCAGGCGCCGGGCGAGCACGTCCGGCCAGCGGGAGTTCGTGTTCGGGGTGGTGTTGGCGCCGTCGGTGATCGAGTCGCCGAGCGCGACCACGGCGCCGTCGCGGGCCGGCGCGGCCACGCTCACCCCGGACAGGAACCACCACTGCCCGAACGTGGCGGTCGGGGTGACCGTCCGGCTGCCGGTCACGTTCCCGGCCGCGACCACGTTGTCCTGGAAGGCGAACGCGTGCGTGGTCGTGGCCCTGGTCGGCCGCGGCAGGTAGAGGCTGACCACCAGGTCGGCACCGGGCCGCACCGCCAGCCGGACCGGGTCGCTGAGCAGCGGCGCCCCGGCCGGGACGGTGGCCGAGACGTGGCCGGCGAAGCTCAGTCGGCGGTCGCTGCCAGGCGCCACCGACCGGCTCGGCTGGCTGCCCGCGGCCAGGCCGACGTGCGCCTCGCCGATCACCAGCGGCGCGGTCCCGAACTCGTTGCTGAACCGCACCTGCAGCGCGCTGCCGCCGACGCTCAGGTGCACGGTCTGGCGGATCGTCTGGTTGCTGAACATCGTGGTGCTGGCCGGCGGGACCGTCGTCGGCACGCTGCCCCAACTGCCCACCCAGGTGGTGTGCGCGGGCTGGGCGGTCGGGGGCCGGGCGGCCGGCCCGGCGGCGTGCGCGACGCCGGCGGCCAGTGCGCCGGCCAGCACCAGGGCGCCGGCGCCGGCCAGCGCGGACTTGACGCGGATCATCGGATCTCCTGTCTGCCGGTCAGGGCCGGACAGCCCTGCGGTCGGGGCCGGACAGCCCTGCGGTCAGGGCCGACGGCTCTGCGGTCGGGGCCGGACGGCTCTGCGGTCGGGGCCGGACGGCCCTGCGGTCCGGGCCGACGGCCTCTGCGGTCCGGGCCGACGGCTCTGCGGTCCGGGCCGACGGCTCTGCGGTCAGGGCCGGACGGCTCTGCGGGTCAGGGCCGCACGGCGACGGTGTGGAAGACCTGGCCGCCGAACGGGACGTCCTGGGGCGTGTAGGCGATGCGGCCCGGGCACAGCCCGCGCGCGGCCAGGTCCCGGGCGATGAGGGGGACGGCCCGGATGGTGTTCGGCGGCCAGTCGTGCATGAGGATGATGCCGCCGGGCTGGAGGGAGTGCGCCGCGGCGACGATCTGGTCGACGGTGGCGCCGTTCCAGTCCTGCGAGTCGACCGTCCACAGCACCTCGAGCAGGCCGATGCGGGCCTCGTCCGCCCGGACCTGGTCGTCGGTCTCTCCGAACGGCGGCCGGAACAGCGTCGGCTCCCGGCCGGTGATGTCCCGCAGCACCCACTGGGTGCTGGTGATCTCCTCGAACGTGCCGGGCTCACCGAGTTGCGTCAGATGCGGGTGGGTGAAGGTGTGGTTGCCGATCCACATGCCGGCCCGCTTCTCGGCCCGGACCAGCTCGGGGTTGGCCTCGGCGTTGTTGCCCTGGTCGAACATCGTCGCCCGCAGGTGGTGCGACGTGAGCGCGGCGAGCAGCTGGTTCGTGGTGGCGCTCGGGCCGTCGTCGAAGGTGAGGCCGACGTAGCCGGTGGCGCAGCGGCCGGCGTGGCCGGCGGCCACCGCCGGCGCGGGGGTGGGCGCGGCGGAGGCGGCCGGGGCGGCCGCGGTGAGACCGACGGCGGCGAGGCCGGCGGCGAGCAGCGCGGCGCCGCGGCGAAGTGAGCGGGTAGGGCGTCCGGTCATGGGTCCTCCCGGAGATCTGCCGAAGGTGGCCCGGGCGGCGGTCACCGCCCGGGCCGGGACGAGCGGTCAGGCGCGCGGGCGCCCGGACGGTGCGAGCGCGAGGTCGATGCGCACCTGGTCGTACGCCGGCTTGGGCTGGAAGTTCTCGTCCCACAGCGCGGCCGAGCCCTCGCCCGCGAAGACGCTGGGCACCCACTGGTACTTGTCGGTGAAGCCCCAGACGGTGAACGACAGGCAGCGCCGGACGAGCAGGCAGCCCTGCAGCATTGCGCTGTAGCCGGCCGACTGGGCCGCGCTCTCGGTCGCGTCGACCGGCAGCACGCTGCGCACGTCGGCCTCGGTGATCGCGCTGTCCATGCCCGCGTCGGCGAACCGGCGCAGGTTCTGCACGATCCCGGTGGGGATCGGGAACTGCGTGTCGAGGTGGCCCTGCGCGCCGACCGCCTGGACCGGCACGCCCTGCCGCCGCAGCTGGGTCAGCAGCGCGAAGACCGCGTCGCTCTTGGGGTTGACGCCCTCGATGTTGAAGTCGTTGTAGAACAGGATGGCCTTGGGGTCGGCCTGGTGCGCCCAGCGGAACGCGTCGGCGAGGTAGCTCGGGCCGAGCACCTGCAGCCAGATCGTGTCCCGCAGGCTGCCGTCCTCGTTGAAGGCCTCGTTCACCACGTCCCAGGCCCAGATCCGGCCGCGGAAGTGCCCGACCTCGGTGCGGATGTGCTCCCGCAGCACCGGCCGCAGCTCGGCCGCGGTCCAGCTCCGCGAGGTCAGCCAGGCCGGCAGCTGGCTGTGCCAGACCAGCGTGTGGCCGCGGACCTTCTGCTTGTGCGCGCGGGCGAACGCGACGAGCGTGTCCGCCTGGGTGAAGTCGAAGCGGCCCTGCTCGGGCTCGACCACCTCCCACTTCATCACGTTCTCCGGGGTCACCGTGTCGAACTCGGCGCCGACCGCGGCCCGGTAGGTCGCGTCGTTGGCGAGCGCCGAGGTGTCCACGGCCGTGCCGACGCGCATGCCGGTGTGCGCGGCCAGCTGGCGGAGCGTCGAGGTGGTCGGGTCGGGCACGCGGGGTGCGGCGGTCGCCGGGGCGGTCAGTGGGCCGGCCAGGAGGGTGGCCCCGAGAAGTCCGGCGAGCAGCGCGCCGAGTGCGGAGGGTCGTCGCATGGAGGCCTCCAGGTGTTGCCGATCGAGATCTCGAAAGTTTCGAGCTTACTAATCGGTCATCCGGCACCGTAGGAGCCGCTTCTCGCAGATGTCAACGGCTGTCGGACTATCGAATCAGCCGGCACGAGGCCGGCCGGACTCGACACGTTTCCGAAACCCGGCTAGAACGACCGGTTACGCTGCCCGGGTGCAGCCGGCCGAACCGCGTACCACGCTCAGCTCGGTCGCGGCCGCGGCCGGCGTCTCCTTGGCCACCGTGTCCAAGGTCGTCAACGACCGGCACGACGTCGCGCCGGCGACCCGGGAGCGGGTGCGCCGGCTGCTCGAGCAGCACAACTACAGCCGGCCGGGCCGCCGCCGCGGCCGGTCCCGCTCGGTCGGGCTGGTCATGCGGGCCCTTGACAGCGAGTGGGCGGTCGAGATCATCCGCGGCGTGACCGGCTCCGAGCTGGACGTCGTGATCTCGACCATGCCGACCGGCGCCGCCGCCGCGACCTGGGCCGAGGACATGGCCGCGTCCGGGCGGTCCGGCGTCATCGTGGTCACCTCGCAGTTCACCTCGGCGCAGAAGCGGGTCTTCCAGCGGGCCGGGATCCCGTGCGTGGTCATCGACCCGGTCGACCTGCCCGATCCGGACGTGCCCAGCGTGGGGGCGACCAACTGGGGCGGCGGGCTGGCCGCGACCCGGCACCTCGCCCAGCTGGGGCACCGGCGGATCGGGGTGATCGGCGGCCCGGCCGGCGTGCTGTGCGGGCGGGCCCGGATCGACGGCTACCGGGCCGCGCTCGACGCGGCCGGCCTGCCGTTCGACCCGGAGCTGGTCCGGGCGGGCACGTTCCGGCACGCCGGCGGGTACGACGCGGCGAGCGCGCTGCTCGCGCTGCCCGACCGGCCGACCGCCGTGTTCGCCGGCAGCGACGAGCAGGCGTTCGGGGTGATCGAGGCGGCCAGGGTGGCGGGATTGGTGGTGCCGCGCGACGTATCCGTGGTCGGCTTCGATGACCTGCCGATCGCGCGCTGGGCCGCGCCGCCGCTGACCACCGTCCGCCAGCCGCTGGCCGAGATGGGCCGGGTCGCCACCCAGCTGCTGGAGGCGCTGCTCGCCGGCCGCGACCCCGACGCCTACCACGTCGAGCTCGCCACCGCCCTGGTCGTCCGGGCCTCCACCGCTCCCCCACGCCGCAGATGAGCGGCCGGGCCGGGCGGGTGGCGTGTGCGGGGGCGATCGTGCTGGACGGGGCGGGTCGGCTGCTGCTGATCCGGCGTGGCCGGGAGCCGGGGCGCGGCCTGTGGTCGCTGCCGGGCGGCCGGTGCGAGCCGGGCGAGGACGCCGCCGCGGCCGCCGTCCGGGAGACGTACGAGGAGACCGGGCTGGAGGTCACCGCCGGCCGGCTGGTGGGCCGGGTCGAGCGGCCGGGACCGGGCGGGATCACCTACCTGATCGACGACCTGGCCTGCACCGTGACCGGCGGGACGCTGCGGGCCGGGGACGACGCCGACGACGCCCGCTGGATCGGCGCGGCCGAGCTTGCCGCGCTGCCGGTGACCGAGGGTCTGCTCGAGGCGCTCACCCGCTGGGGCGTACTTCCGCTGCGCTGAGCCGTTCATCTGCCGTATCAGCGACAAATTTTGTTGCGGCGAGTACATTCGGTCGTCGGGCCTGCTGAGATCCGACCCGGCCGACCTGGCCCACCCCGGCCCGGATCCGAGGAGGTGACGCGGTGCGCAACGACCGCCCCTGCAGTACCAGCCGCGTCCCGCATCCGGTCCCCGCCGGGCCGCGCGGCTGACCACGGCCGCTTCCAGCCCGACCGGCGATCCTGCCGCGGGGCGCGCACCCCGCCGATCCCTGCGCGCGCTCCAGGAGTCCTGCCGTGTCCATGCTTCCGCACCTGCGCACTCCGCACCTGCGCCCGGCCCGCCGGCT
The DNA here is from genome assembly GCA_963728945.1 of uncultured Actinomycetota bacterium. GTDB lineage: Bacteria > Actinomycetota > Actinomycetes > Mycobacteriales > CADCTP01 > CADCTP01. The sequence goes on from CAVSMA010000002.1 coordinate 2,259,554, forward strand.
GGCGCGGGCCACGGCTGCCCCGGTCGTCCCGGTCCGGGACCGCTCCGCCACGCTGATCGACTGCGGCGTGTACGTCGACGGCATCCGCCGGACCGGCCGGTGTGAGCCGAGCGTCATCGACGAGGTCCGGCTCACCGGCGACGGTTTCGTCTGGCTCGGCCTGCACGACCCGGACGAGACGGAGCTGGCCGACCTCGCCCAGCGCTACGACCTGCACCCGCTGGCCGTCGAGGACGCGCTGTACGCCGAGCACCAGCGACCCAAGCTCGACCGGTACGAGGACACGCTGTTCGCCGTGCTCAAGACCGTCCGGTACGTGCACCCGGAGTCGCCGGCAGCGGACGTCGAGGTGGTCGAGACCGGCGAGATCTCGGTCTTCGTCGGCCGCGACTTCGTCATCACGATCCGCCGGGGCGAGCCGCGCGGGCTGAAGGGGCTGCGCCGGTCGATGGAGCTCGACCCGGCGCGGCTGGCGCTGGGTCCGTCCGCGGTGCTGCACGCGATCATGGACCGGATCGTCGACGACTACCTCGGCGTGGCGAACAGCATGCAGCTGGACGTGGACGCGGTGGAGAGCGCGGTCTTCGGCGGGCCGGGCCGGTCGAAGCGGGACGCGGAGCGGATCTACGTGCTCAAGCGCGAGGTACTGGAGCTGCGCCGGTCCGTCGCGCCCCTGCAGGCGCCGCTGCGCACGCTGTCCGAGCGGCCGGTGCGGTTGGTGCACCCGGAGATCCGGGAGTACTTCCGGGACGTCGAGGACCACCTGGCCAGGGTCACCGAGCAGATCGGCTCGTTCGACGAGCTGCTCACCACGATCATCCAGGCGAACCTGGCGCAGGTGACGGTGGAGCAGAACGAGGACATGCGCCGGATCTCCGCCTGGGTGGCGATCCTGGCGATCCCCACCGCGGTCGCCGGGATCTACGGAATGAACTTCCGGGACATGCCGGAGTTGGCCTGGAGATACGGATATCCCGCCACGCTGCTCGTGATCGCGCTGATCTGCTCGGTGCTCTACCGGGGTTTCCGCCGCAACGGGTGGTTGTAGCGCGTCCAGCGGGCGACCGTGCACCCCTCCGGCACACCGCCGGTCAGGCGACCCGACGCCCGACCCCGGTCGTCGCCGCAGCCGCTCGGGACGGGTCGCGCGCGGGACGAGCGATACGGCAAGGGCCGGCCGCCGGGGAAACGAAGCGGCCGGACCTGCGCCATTCGGTGATCAACCGGAGAACGCGGAGCGCACCTCTTCCTCGCGCTGCGCGTAGTTCTTCGCGGCCTGGTCGGTCGACTGCGAGAAGAACGTGGTGCTCTCCTTCACGTCGCGACCGGCCTTGTCGAGCTTCTCGTGCAGGGCGGCAGCCGACTGCGCGGCCGTGCCGACCCAGCCCGAGTTGACGACGCTGGACACCGCGTTCTGCAGGAACGCCAGGTGCCCCTGGATGTTGTCGGCACCGGTGGCGATGCGGGTGGCGTCGGCCTGCAGGGTCTCCGCCGTGACGTTGAAGCCGCTAGGCATTTGTCCTCCGAGAGTAGAAGTAAGGGCGGGGACCTGGGCCCCCCGCGTCAGAGGTCGTCCCGCGCGCAGAGGTCCTCGCACCGCACGAAACCTCCGGCGCGGGCACTAGTGCCCCGCGTCAGAGGTCCTCGCACCGCTTCCCGGCACGAAACCTCTGACGCGGGACACTAGAACATGCTCTTGATCTTGGACTCGGCCTCGCTGTAGGCCTGGTTGGCCCGGCCGACCAGGTCACCGAACTGGCCGATGGCCTCCTGGACGTTCTTCTGGGCGGTCTCCAGCTGCGCGTAGCGCGCGCCGAACTGGTCGCGCGCAGCACCCGCCCAGTACGCCTGGGTGCCGTTCACGGTCCGCTTGATGTCCTCGATCTCGGTGAGGATCTTCTGCGCGGCCGAGCTGACCTGGCTCTGAAGCTCCGCGAGGGAGCTGAAGTCGACCTTGATCTGGCCGGACATAAGGTGTGACCTCCATGATCGTCGCCCTCCCCACCGGGAGCGCGTACCGGATGGCGCACAGAGGATAAGCGCAGGTGCGGACGGATTGGAAGGGTTAGCGAAGAAAAATCTTTTACGCCGGTTATGTCCGGATATGCCGCCAGCGGCTCACAGCGCCGAGCGAAGATCCCACAGCTCGGGGTAGAAGCGCAGCCCGATCCGCCCGTGCAGGTACGGCGCGCCGGTCGACCCGCCGGTGCCCGATTTCCGGCCGATCTGCCGCTCGACCATCAGCACATGCCGGGACCGCCAGCGCGCCCACATCGAGTCGTGCTCGACCAGCGCCTCGGCGACCTCCCAGAGCGGCCCGTACGCGCCGCGGTCCCGGCTGACCGCGACCAGCGCCTGCCGCCGGGACTCCTCGGTGGCCACGTCGAAGCCGGCCTTGGCCAGCAGCGTGAGCAGCCCGTCCCAGAGCGTCGGCTCGGCCAGCCGCCGGCGCAGCCGTTCGACCTCGGCCGGCGTCGCGTCGTGCAGCCTGGCCACGTACGCCGGGTCCTTGGCCCCGGACAGGAACTCGATCTCCCGGAACTGCACCGACTGGAAGCCGCTGGCCGGCGCGAGCGACGCGCGGAAGGCCAGGAAGTCCTGCGGGGTCATCGTCTCCAGGATGTCGACCTGCTCGACGAGCACCCGCTCTATCGCGTGCGAGCGATGCAGGCGCAGCCGGGGCAGGTAGTCCTCGCCGGCGAGCATGTGGTCGCGGGCGTCACCGAGCTCGTGCAGCAGGAGCTTGAACCACAGCTCGTAGACCTGGTGGATGGTGATGAACAGCAGCTCGTCGTGCGCCGGCGGGTCCGAGATCGGGACCTGCTGGTCGAGCACCTCAGGAATGCGCAGGTAGCTGCCGTACGACAGCCGCCCGCCCTCCTCGCCGAACCGCCGGTCCCCATCCGCCATGCCGCCGACCATATCCGGCCGGCACCGAACCAGGTCCGGTCCCGGGGATCTCCGGCGGCGCGGCCAGCCACCAAGATCCCGGCGCCCTAACCCTGGTGCGGGTAGCGCACGTCCGTCGGCGGGTTGAGGTTCTCCTTGATCGTGCGCGGCGAGACCCAGCGCTGCAGGTTGAGGATCGAGCCGGCCTTGTCGTTGGTGCCGCTGGCCCTCGCTCCGCCGAACGGCTGCTGCCCGACGACGGCGCCGGTCGGCTTGTCGTTGACGTAGAAGTTGCCGGCCGAGTAGCGCAGCACCCGGTCGGCCTCGGCGATCGCGGCGCGGTCGGTGGCGAACACCGACCCGGTCAGCGCGTACGGCGCGACGTCGGCGGCCTGCGCCAGCATCGAGGACCAGTCGGCGTCGTCGTACACGAGCACGCCCAGGATCGGCCCGAAGTATTCGGTCGTGAAGATCTCGTGCGTCGGGTCGGTCGAGGTCACGACCGTCGGTGGGACGAAGAAGCCGTCGGCGTCGGAGCCGCGGCCGCCGGTGAGGATCTCGGTGTCGGCCGAGGAGCGCAGCCGGTCGAGCACGCCGGTCAGCCGCTCGTACGAGCGGCGGTCGATGACCGCGCCACCGAACACCGACAGGTCGGTGACGTCGCCGTACTCGATCGTCTCGGTGGTCTGCACGAGCCGGTCGCGCAGCCCGCCCTCCCACAGCGAGCGCGGCACGTACGCGCGGGAGGCGGCCGAGCACTTCTGCCCCTGGTATTCGAACGCGCCCCGGACCAGCCCGGTCACCAGCGCGGCCGGGTCGGCGCTCGGGTGCGCGACGACGAAGTCCTTGCCGCCGGTCTCGCCGACCAGTCGCGGATAGCCGGCGTAGCGCTCCAGGTTGCCGCCGACGGCGAACCAGAGCTTCTGGAACGTCGCGGTCGAGCCGGTGAAGTGCACCCCGGCCAGCTGCCGGTGGGTCAGCGCGACCTCGGAGACCGCCCGGCCGTTGCCGGTGACGAGGTTGACCACGCCGGGCGGGAGGCCGGCCGCCTCCAGCAGCCGCATCGTGTGGTGCGCGGACAGCTGCTGGGTCGGCGACGGCTTCCAGACCACCGTGTTGCCCATCAGCGCCGGCGCCAGCGGCAGGTTGCCGGCGATCGCGGTGAAGTTGAACGGCGTGATCGCCAGGACGAAGCCCTCCAGCGGGCGGTGGTCCATCCGGTTCCACACGCCGGGGCTCGACTGCGGCTGCTCGGCCAGCACCTGCCGGCCGAAGTGCACGTTGAACCGGAGGAAGTCGATGAACTCGGCCGCCGCGTCGATCTCGGCCTGGTAGGACGACTTGGACTGGCCGAGGATCGTCGCCGCGTTGAGGGCGTCCCGCCACGGGCCGGACAGCAGCTCGGCGGCCCGCAGCAGCACGGCCGCCCGCTCGTCGAACGGCAGCTCGCGCCAGCCCGGCCCGGCGGCCAGCGCCGCCTCCACCGCGTCGGCCACGTCCGCGTCGGTTGACTCGGCCGAGCTGCCCAGCACGGCCGAGTGCCGGTGCGGCTGGACCACGTCGTACCGGTCGCCGCCGGCCATCCGCTCGACGCCGCCGATCGTGGCGGTCAGCTCGACCTGCTCGCCGGCCAGCTCCTTGACCTTCGCCTCCAGCGAGGCGCGCTCGGCGCTGCCGGGTGCGTAGCTACGAGTCGGCTCGTTGGCCGGCGCCGGCGGGGTGGTGACGGCATCCATGGGTGTGGCCTCCCGGACTAGACGGATCGCGCCCGTACGGTCTGGCCACCCATTGTTCACCGTGGCGGCCGTCCGGAGAGGATCTGTGCCGTTCGCCATGCTCTCAGCGCGCGGGGCCCGGCGTGGACGCGTCGCGCAGGTCGCGGCGCGTCCGCGCACCGGTCTTCCGGAGCACCGCCGACACGTGGTGCTCGACCGTCCGGGTGGACAGGTGCAGCCGGGCCGCGATCTCGGCGTCGGTGTCGCCGGACCGGACCAGCGCGAGCACCTCCTGCTCGCGCGCGGTCAGCCCGTCCGGTCCGGTGCTGGCCCGCGGCCCGCGCGGGATCGAGCGGACACCGAGCTCGCGCAGCCGCCGCGCCGCCCGCGCCCGCCCCGGCCGGGCGCCGAGCCCGGTGAACGCCGCCAGCGCGGACTGGACCACGTCCTCGTCCGCGGCGTCCGCGCCCGCGTCCGCCGCCTCGTACGGGCAGCCGATCCGGGTCCAGGCCGCCGCGGCGGCACCGGGGTCGCCGGCCGCGTGCAGCCGGTACGGCTCGGACGCGAACTCCGGCAGCGCGTCGAGCAGCCCGTGCCGCCACATCCAGAACCCGAGCTCGCCGGCCGACCACGCGTTCCGCTTGCCCGCCGCCAGCTCGTACGCGTCGCGCAGGTCGTCGTCCGGCGGCTGCCCGGCCAGCCAGCGCGCCTCGGCCCGGGCGGCCGCGACCGGCGCGATCCGCTGCAGCGAGCCGGTCCGCTCGGCCAGCTCGCGGGCCCGGTCCAGCGGCGGCCAGGCGTCCGGGTCGCCACGCCGGGCCCGGATCCGGCCGCGCACGCAATCCGCGGCCAGGGTGGCGATCACCCGCCCGGCCGGGACCGCCGCGGCGAGCTGCTCGGCCTCGGCCCACCGGCCCTGCTCGAACCGGCAGCGGGCGAGCCATGCCCGCAGGTAGGCGGCCGAGCCGTCGAGGTCACGGGCGACGAAGTAGTCCAGCGCCTCGGCACCGGCCGTGGCGGCGAGCTCGTACAGCCGGGCCTCCCCGAACGAGGAGACGAGGTTTGCGTACGCGCGACCGAGCTCGTCGTACAGGCCGGCGGACCGGGCCCGCTCGATCGCCTCCCACAGATGCCTGGCGTCCGGCTCCCGCCCGGTCAGCGTCCGGGCCGCCCCCAGCGCCTGCAGCGCCGCCACCTGGACCCCGGCCAGGCTGCCCTCGCCCGGGTCGAGGTCCGCCGGGCCGACCGGTTCCGCCGCGGTCACCCCGGCCCGGGTCAGGGTCGCGGTCAGGTCGAGCGCCTGTCGCGCGGCCTGCTCGGCGGTGTCGAGGTCCCGGGCGATCATCCGGATCACGGCCAGCCTGGCAACCGCGGCGGCCAGCTCCAGCGACGGCCCCAGCGGCTCGAGCAGCTCGACGGCCTCCGCGGCCAGCCGCAGCTGCCTCGACTCCGGGTGGCTGACCCGGCTCAGCCAGCCGATCGCGGCCGACCGCCGGCGCGGGTCGGCGCCGCTGAGCGAGACCGCGTGCCGGGCCGCGTCGAGGGCGGCCTCGTCCTGCCCGAGCAGGTATTCCTCCCGGGACAGGTTCAGCCACAGCCCGGCGCCGGCCGGGTCGCGCACCGCGCCCGGCGTCGCCGACGCCGCCCGCCGGTAGTGCGCGGCCGCCTCCCGGTGGGCGCCGAGCCCAGCCGCCTTGGCCGCCGCGGCCAGCTCGCAGCGCAGCGCCAGGTCGGGCCGGTCCGCCCGCCAGGCGTGGTACGCGAGCGCGGCCGGCTCGGCCGCCGGCTGCTCCCGCTCCAGCCGCTCCAGCACGGTCGCGTGCAGGTCCTGGCGCCGGGCCGGCCCGAGCTCCTGCTCGACCGCCAGCCGCACCAGCTCGTGCCGGAACTCGACCACGGTGCCGTCCACCCGCAGCAGGCCGGCCAGCACCGCCTCGTCCAGGGCCGGCCGCTCCGATCCGAGCAGCGTCACCGGCGCCCGCCCCGGCACCACCGACAGCAGCTCGACCGCGGCCCGCACCGCCGGGCCGAGCCTGACCACCCGCGCGGCGACCGAGTCCCGCACCGACGCGGCCACCCGGTCGCCGGCGAGCTGGCTGACCAGGAACGCGTTCCCGCCGGTCAGCCGGTATGCCTCGGCCGGGTCGACGCCGGTGACCAGCGAGGCCACCGCGGCCGGCGACAGCGGCGGCACCGCGAGCCGGGTCACCGCGGCGCCGAGGTCGCCGAGCACCCGGCGCAGCGGATGGTCGGCGGCCAGCTCGTCCCGGGCGGTGACGACGACGAGCCCGCCGGAGGCCGCGACCCGCCGGCCGAGGAACCGCAGCACGTCGGCGCTGGCCTCGTCCACCCAGTGCGCGTCCTCGACGACCAGCGGGGCCGGGGTGTCCAGCAGCCGCTCCCGCAGCTCCGGCACGCCGAGCTCGGGCTCGCCCGGCCACAGCGCCCGGGCGATGTCCCGGAACGGGCCCAGCGGCCGCGGCGTGGCCAGCGGCTCGCACCAGCCCCAGGCCGCGTCCGCCAGCGCGGCCTGCACGAGCGCGGTCTTGCCCGCCCCGGCCTCCCCCACCACCGCGACGAACCGCCCCCGCGCGCCCCGCAGCCGGTCGACGAGGCCGTCCCGCTCGACGAGCACCGGCCCAGCGTAGGGGCGCCGGCCCCGGTCGGGCCGCGGTTCGTGCGAAGGGGCACGATATGCCGGTGCTGGGGCTACCGGACGACGTGGCTGCGTGCCTGTTCGACCTGGACGGCGTGCTCACGGACACTGCCGCTGTGCACAACCGGGCGTGGACCGAGATGTTCGACGCATACCTTACTGAGCGCGCCGAGCGGCTCGGCGGCGGGTTCGTCCCGTTCGACCCCGACTCGGACTATCCCCGGTACGTCGACGGGCGGCCGCGGGCGGACGGCGTGCGGGCATTCCTGGCCAGCCGCGACATCGAGCTGCCCGACGGCGCACCGGACGACCCGCCGGACGCGCAGACCGTGCACGGCCTGGGCAACCGGAAGAACGAGCTGCTGCTGCGGGCGATCGACCGGGACGGGGTGCGGGTGTTCGAGGGCTCGCGGGCCTACCTGGTCGCGGCCAGGGACGCCGGGCTGCGCCGCGCGGTGGTCTCCTCCAGCGCCAACACCCGGCAGGTGCTCGACGTGACCGGGCTGGCTCAGTACGTGGAAGTCGTCGTCGACGGCATCACCGTGCGGTCCGAGCACCTGCGTGGAAAGCCGGCGCCGGACACGTTCCTGGCCGCGGCCGACCGGCTCGGGGTCGGACCAGACCGAGCCGCGGTGTTCGAGGACGCCACCTCCGGGGTCGAGGCGGGGCGGGCCGGCCGGTTCCGCTGCGTGGTGGGCGTGGACCGGATCGGCCACGCTGCGGACCTGCGCGCGCACGGCGCCGACGTCGTGGTCACCGATCTGGCCGAGCTGCTGGCGGAGGTGCAGCACTGATGGACCACCGCACGCAATTCCCGGTCGAGCCGTGGGTGGTCCGGGAGACGTTCCTCGACCTGGACCGGCTGGCCCGGGCCGAGTCGGTGTTCGCGCTGTCCAACGGACACCTGGGGCTGCGCGGCAACCTGGACGAGGGCGAGCCGCACGGGATCCCGGGCACCTACCTCGGCTCGTTCTACGAGCAACGCCCACTGCCGTACGCGGAGTCCGGCTACGGCTATCCCGAGTCCGGCCAGACCGTCGTCGACGTCACCAACGGCAAGCTGATCCGGCTGCTGGTCGACGACGAGCCGTTCGACGTCCGGTACGGCGAGCTGCACGACCACGAGCGGGTGCTCGACCTGCGGGCCGGCACGCTGATCCGGACCGTCGACTGGTCCTCGCCGGCCGGCCGCCGGGTCCGGGTCCGGTCCACCCGGCTGGTCTCCTTCTCCCAGCGCGCGGTCGCCGCGATCGAGTATGTGGTGGAGGCCGTCGACGGGCCGATCCGGGCGATCGTGCAGTCCGAGCTGGTCGCCAACGAGGCCCAGCCACGCGAGCTGCGCGACGCCGACCCCCGGGTCGCCGCGGTGCTGGAACGGCCGTTGAAGCCGCTGGAGCACTACGTCCGCGGCAGCGGCGCCGTGCTCGTGCACCGCACGCGGCGCAGCGACCTGCACATGGCGGCGGCGATGAACCACGAGATCGAGGCGCCCGGCCGGGTCGACGTGGACACGACCGCGATCGAGGACCGGGCCAGCACCACGGTCGTGTGCCGGCTGGAGCCGGGCCACCGGCTGCGGCTGGTCAAGTTCCTCGCCTACGGCTGGTCGAGCGTGCGGTCCCGGCCGGCGCTGGTCGACCAGGTCCTCGGCGCGCTCACCGGCGCCCGCTACTCGGGTTTCGAGGGCCTGCTGGACGAGCAGCGGGCCTACCTCGACCAGTTCTGGGACGCCGGCGACGTCGAGGTCGACGGCGACGACGAGCTGCAGCAGGCGGTCCGGTTCGGGATGTTCCACGTGCTGCAGGCCGGCGCGCGCACCGAGCGGCGGGCGATCCCGGCCAAGGGCCTGACCGGTCCCGGGTACGACGGACACACGCTGTGGGACACCGAGCAGTACGTGCTGCCCGTGCTCGACCACACGCTGCCGGAGGCGTCCGCGGACGCCCTGCGCTGGCGCTGGTCGATCCTCGACCAGGCCCGGGACCGGGCCCGCACGCTCGGGCTGGCCGGCGCCGCGTTCCCGTGGCGGACCATCGGCGGCGCGGAGTCCTCCGGCTACTGGCCGGCCGGCACGGCCGCGTTCCACGTCAACGCCGACATCGCGGCGGCGGTGGAGCGGCACCGCGTCGTCACCGGGGACGAGCGGCTCCAGGCCGACTGCGGGGCGGAGATCTTGGTCGAGACGGCCAGGCTGTGGATGTCGCTCGGGCACCACAGCCGGGACGGGCAGTGGCACATCGTCGGGGTCACCGGCCCGGACGAGTACACCGCGGTCGTGGCCGACAACGTCTACACGAACCTGGCCGCGGCCGCGAACCTGGCCGCGGCGGCGGACGCGGTGGACCGGCACCCGGCGATCGCCGAGCGGCTGGGGGTCGACGAGCGGGAGGCGGCGACCTGGCGGGAAGCGGCCGCGAACGTGCACATCCCGTACGACGAGCAGCTCAAGGTGCACCCGCAGTCGGCGCACTTCACCGACCTGCCGGAGTGGGACTTCGACCGCAACACCCACTACCCGCTGCTGCTGCACGCGCCGTACTTCGACCTGTACCGGCGGCAGGTGATCAAGCAGGCCGACCTGGTGCTGGCGATGCTCTGGTACAGCGACCGGTTCAGCCCCGAGGACAAGGCCCGCAACGTCGACTACTACGAGCGGCGCACGGTCCGGGACTCCTCGCTGTCCGCGTGCATCCAGGCCGTGCTGGCGGCCGAGGTCGGGCACCTGGAGCTGGCCCACGACTACACGTACGAGGCCGCCGTGATCGACCTGCAGGACCTGCACAACAACACCGGCGACGGGCTGCACATCGCCTCGCTGGCCGGGGCCTGGATCGCGCTGGTGTCCGGGTTCGGCGGCCTGCGGGTCTGCTCCGGCGAGCTGGTCCTCGACCCGGCGCTGCCGGCCGGGATCAACCGGCTGTGCTTCGGCCTGCGCTGGCAGGGGATGCGGCTGACCGTCGAGGTGCAGCCGGACCAGGTGACCTACTCGCTGCGGGACGGTGAGCACGCCTCGATGCGGCTCCGGCACGCCGGCGAGCAGCTGGCCGTCTCCGTCGGCGAACCGGTCACCCGCCGTCTCACCCCGCGCAAGCCCCTGCTCCCGCCCCCGGAGCAGCCTCCCGGCCGCGTTCCCCTGCACCGCGCCGCAGCAGCCGACACGACCCCCGGAACCTGACCACCCGCCCCCGCCCGCCGTCGAAGAACGGCGCCGCGCCGCCCTGCCGCAGTACGCGGGCGGCCTCGGCGGCGAACCGCTGCTGGTCGAGCCAGTGCACGCCCGAGCCGACCGTGACCAGGTCGACCGCGCCGGTCGCGACCGGCAGTGCCTCGGCGCTTGCCACCACGCAGGGCAGGCCGGTGTCGGCGCGAGCCCTGGCCACCATTGCCGGCGCGACGTCGATGCCGACCGCGGCGATGCCCAGCTCAGCCAGGCCGCGGGTGGACAGGCCGGTGCCGCAGGCCACGTCGACGGCGAGGTGCGGGGTCCGGCCGGCCAGCGCGCGCCGCAGCGTGCGTGCGTGGTGGTACGGCCGGCCCTCGGCGTACCGGTCCGCCGCCGCGGCGAACGGGTTGGGACGGGTCACGTTCGATCAGTGTGCCCCGTTGCCCGCCGGGGTGGGCGGTAGCGTGCCGGGGTGGCTCGGTATCGGTTCCTCGACGCGATGGGGGACGTGGTGGCCGAGGAGGAGTTCCCGGACCACGCCACCGCGCTCGCCGCCGCCGGCGAGTTCGAGGACGAGGAAGTGTTCCGGGTCGAGTTCCTCGGCCCGGAGGGCGACTGGCGCTGGGCCGGCGCGCTCGAAGGGTGACCGGCCGGCCGCTGCGCGCCGCGGGTCAGTAGCCGAAGCCGCCCGTGCCACCGCCGGCGTCGCCACCGCCGCCGCCGCCGAACAGCACCAGCAGCAGCACCACCAGCCCGATCACCACCACGACGGCGACGACCGTGATGACCATCGGCCGCCGGCTCTTCACCGGTTGGCTCATCCTGCCTCCTTTGTCGCCCACACCACGCTCGAGCCACCGTGCCGGGTTCACCTCCTGCCAAGCCTGCGTCGATTCATAGCTGACTCATGAGTCTTCTTCCCCAATTTTGGGGGAGGTCTTTGCCGAAATAGGGGGTGGGGTACGGGAGAACCCGCGGCTCATACTTCCGTTGCCCGAACAAGCCCAAAGGGGCTGGCAGCACGGGGCTCGGCCGAGCCTTCGCGCGGCCTGCCCTCCCCCGCGGCCCTCCACGGCCCGGACGTGCGAGTGACGGCACGTTGAGCCGCCGCGGCCAGCGGCGTGACCATCCGCGACGCCTTTCCCTGCCTGCCACGGGCGATGCCGCCCACGTGCGGGCATTGAGTGCGTCTTCCTCATTCCGGCGTCGATCGCCGCTGCCCGGACCCGGGAGAGTCCCGGTCAGCGGATCACCAACGGTCGGCGCGGGAACGCGCGCAACTGGAGGTTTCCCGTAATGACCCATGTCGAGGAGAGGCTGGAGCCGGAACGCACCGGCATTTCCCGCCGGAACGTGCTGCGAGCCGGGGCCGTGGGGGCCGCCCTCGTCGGCGCCGGCGCCGCGAAGGTCGTGATGCAGCCCTCCCTGCAGGCCCGCGGGCTGCTGTCGAGGGACGGCCTGTTCGACGGTGCCTCGATCGCCCTGGCCGACTCGCTGTACGACGAGGACTTCCCGATCTCGCCGCTGATCCTCAACCCGTTCCGGGATCCGCTGCCGATTCCGTCGGCCGCCAGGCCGCTCAGCCCGACCCAGGTGGCCGCACTCTCGCCGCCGCCGGGACCGGGCATCGGGCAGCAGAACTCCTTCGGTAACGAGACGCACCAGATCTGGCCGAACGCGATCGGGTTTCCCGACCCGATCGTCTACAAGTTCGATCTGCTCGTCCGGCAGCACTCGTTCACCAGCTCGCAGGTGCTGCCGATCAACTCGCTCGGCCAGACCGTGACGTCGTTCGACGCGGCCGGCAACACCTACCCGGCCGGTACGGTCCGCACGCTGCCGCCGTCGACGATCTACGGGTTCAACGGCACGTTCCCAGGTCCGATGGTCAACGCCGAGTACGGCAGGCCGGTGCTGATCCGGTTCGAGAACCACCTGGACGAGAACCCGCTGAACCTCGACCGGCAGGACTTCGGGACCGAGGACTTCTCGTTCCTGACCCACCTGCACAATGCCCACACGGCGCCGGAGTCGGACGGCAACCCGCACTACTCCATGCTGTTCGGGCCGAAGGCCGAGGGTTACCCGGTCAAGTCCTTTGTGGACAACCTGTACCTGAACTGGCCGGCCGGCAACGACGACCGGGAGAAGCAGTCGTTCTTCTGGTTCCACGACCACCGGATGGACCACACCGGGTCGAACGTCTACAAGGGCATGGTCGGGCTCTACCCGATCTACGACCCCAAGAACAACCTGGACGCCGGCGACGAGACCCAGGGCCTGCGCCTGCCGGGTGTCCGCACCGACCACGCCGACGGCAGCTTCGACGTCGACTACGACATCCCGCTCGCCATCTACGACGTCCGGCTCGACGACGGCGTTACCGACCACCTCGACATCCACGACACGCTCGGCGAGTTCCCCGAGGCGCGCAATCCACGGGAACACCCGGAGTGGTGGGGCAAGACGTTCTTCAAGCACTTCCCCAACCACGGCTTCGTCGGCGACATCTTCACCGTCAACGGCACCGCCTTCCCGACCCTCGAGGTCAAGCGGCGCAAGTATCGCTTCCGCTTCCTGGACGCGTCGATCGCCCGGATCTACGAGTTCACGCTGATGACCTCGACCACCGGGCCGGTGCCGGCGCGTGACCTCGGCTACGCGACCGACGGCGGATCTGCAGGGGCAGTGGCGGATCGAGGACGGCCAGCAGTGCATGCGCTGGACCCAGGTCGCCGACGACGGCGGCCTGCTGCCGTTCGCGATCACCCGGGACTCGTTCGAGCTGTGGCCGGCGAAGCGGCGCGAGCACATCGTCGACTTCACCAAGTACCAGGACGGCTCGCCCACCAAGAAGGGCGACGTCATCTACCTGACCAACGTCATGCGGATGCCGGACGGCCGCATGTGGTCCAACTCGTCGCGGTTCCTGCCCGATCCCAAGTACAAGATCCCGGTCATGAAGATCGTGATCGGCGACGACGCGCCGGACAACTCGGTGACGCCGAGCCCGACCACGAAACTGCGGGACCTCCCGCCGCTGCCGTCGAACTGGAAGACCCTCCTCGACGACCGGCTGATCTTCGAGGTCCAGCGCGGCTCCGCCGGCGGCGAGCTGGAATGGCTCATCAACGGCAAGCCGTTCGATCCCACCACCGAGCTGGTCAGCCTGAAGAACAAGCTCGGGCACAGCTACAAGGCGACGCCGAAGAAGAACTCCTTCAACCTCTGGGAGATCCGCAACGGCGGCGGCGGCTGGGTGCACCCCTTCCATCTCCACATGGAAGAGCACCGCACGGTCATGCGGAACAACAAGGACGTCACCGTGACCGCGGACCCCGGGCACCCGGGGACGACATCTCCCGCGAAGACCTCGTGGCCCTCGACCCGTCCGAGTCCACGATCATCTACCGCGGGTTCCGCGACTTCGTCGGCCCGTACGTGGCCCACTGCCACAACCTCGCCCACGAGGACCACGCCATGATGTTCGGTTGGACCATCGTGCCGTAGTGCCTCTCTCCCCTAGGAAGGTTCTCCCCCCTGCCTAGGTCTGGCGCCTGCCCCCGTGCTGCCGGGGGCAGGCGCCGAGGCAGGTAACGGGCCGCCGGCACGCTACTCCCCCGGAGGATTCCTGAGCCTGGCCACCTGGCGGGACAGGTGGTGGCGCTCCGGCAGATTGGTGGCGCGGGCGGCCGCGGCGGCGTAGTGCTCGGCCGCGGCGGTGGTGTCGCCGGCCAGCTCGAGCAGGTGCGCGCGGACCGCGTCGAGCCGGTGCTGCCCGGACAGCCGGTCCTCGACGTCGGCGAGCAGGGTCAGCCCGGCCTGCGGACCGTCCACCATCGCCACGGCGACGGCGCGGTTGAGGGTGACGACCGGGTTGCCGGTCATCCGGTCCAGCAGGTCGTACAGGGCGAGGATCTGCCGCCAGTCGGTGTCCTCGGCCCGGGCGGCCTGGTCGTGCACGGCGGCGATGCTCGCCTGCAGCTGGTATTCGCCGACCGCGCCGCGGCCGATCGCGTCGGCCAGCAGCGCGGTGCCCTCGGCGACGAGCGCCCGGTCCCAGCGGGTGCGGTCCTGCTCGGGCAGCGGGACCAGCTCGCCGCCGGGGCCGGTACGGGCCGGCCGGCGGGCGTCGAGCAGCAGCATCAGCGCGAGCAGGCCGGCCACCTCGGGATCGTCCGGCAGCATCCGGTGCACCGTTCGGGTCAGCCGGATCGCCTCGTCGCAGAGGTCGGCGCGATGCACGTCCCGGCCGGCGGTCGTCGCGTACCCCTCGTTGAAGACCAGGTAGAGGACGTGCAGCACCGTGCGGAGCCGGTCCGCCCACTCGTCGGCGGTGGGCAGCCGGAACGGGACGCCGGAGGTCTTGATCCGCTGCTTCGCCCGGCTGATCCGCTGGGCCATCGTCGGCTCGGGCACCAGGAACGCCCGGGCGATCTCCGGGGTGCTCAGGCCGCCGACCGCGCGCAGCGTCAGCGCGATGGCCGAGGCCGGCGTCAGCGCCGGGTGGCAGCAGAGGAACAGCACGACGAGCGTGTCGTCCCGGTCCGGTACGTCGGCCGGCGGCAGTTGGGTCAGCAGCGCCCGATCCTCCCGCGCCAGCCGGGACCGCTCGCTGCGGCGCTGGTCGATCAGCCGGCGGGTCGCGGTCTGGATCAGCCACCCCCGCGGCCGGTCCGGGACCCCCTCGGCGGGCCAGTGCACGGCGGCGGCCAGCAGCGCCTCCTGCACGGCGTCCTCGGCCGCGTCGAAGTCCCCGTACCGGCGGGTGAGCACGCCGAGAACCTGCGGCGCCAGCTCGCGCAGCAGGTCCTCGACGTCCGTGGGCACCCTCAGCGCGGGTCGCCTCCGGGCGAGCGGGCCCCGGTGGCCTGGGCCAGGAAGCCGTCCATCTCCTCGGCGTCGGACGGCGCCTGCTCCATCACCTGCCGCACCTGGATCGGCTGCTGCAGCGGGACGCCGCCCGGCCCGGGCACCGCGGACACCCGTGCCGCGATCTCGATCGCGCGTTCCTCGGACTCCACGTCGACGATCTGGAAGCCGGCGATCCACTCCTTGAACTCCTGGAACGGGCCGTCGGTGACCACCGGCGCGGTCCGCCCGTCGGAGCTGACGATCTTGGCCAGGTCCGGGCCGGTCAGCACCGTCGAGTCGACCAGCTCGCCGCTCGCGACCAGCTCGTCGTGCAGCGCCTCGTAGTAGTCCAGGTGGGCCGTGATCTCCTCCCGCTTCCACTCGGACATCGGGGTGTCGACGACCCCGGGCTGGAAGTCCACCGCCAGCAGATACCTCGTCACGTCGCTTCCTCCTTCCGGTGGTGCCACTGTGGCACCTCACCCCGAGGACGAAGCCGGCCGCCGCCGCTCGACATGACCCGGCCCTGCCGCCTTCGTCGTCGAAGGCGGCAGGGCCGGGTACGGGTGGGTCAGGTGGAGAGCAGCCGCTCGAAGAACGAGCGGTAGCGCTGGAACGCGTCCCGCAGGTCGTCGGTGGGGATGTCCTCACCGCGATCCCACTGGCTCTCCAGCCGGCTGCGCTCGTCGGCGAACGACTTCGCCAGGTGCTGCATCAGCTCGGCCACCAGCGCGTCGGCCTGCTCGACCGAGCGACGCGGGGCGTCGACGAACCCGGTCTGCACGTCCGTCCACCGCGCCCGGAACCCCTCCGTGTCCGCGGTGTCCAGCAGCGGCCCGGTGCCCGCGGCGCCGGTGCCCGCGGCGCCGGTGCCCGCGCCGGCCGGGGTGCCGGTCGGCGCGCTCTGGTAGCCGCGGTCCGCCCCGTCGCCGCCGCGGCCGCCGGCGAACCGACCGTCGTCGGCCATCGGGCCGTCGACGACCTCGGCACCGGCCTCCGCGCCGCCGTACCCGCCGCGGTCGGCGCCGTCGGTGGTCATCGTCGGGTCGTCGTCGGCGTAGGTCGCCCGGTCGGCCGGCGTGCCGCCGGGAAAGCCGCCCGAGCCCATCGCGTCGACCCGGTCGCGACCGACTCCGCTACGGTCGTCGGCGTAGTCTGCGTCCGCCGAGCGATCGCCCGGGAAGGCGTCGTCCCGTTCGCCCGTCCGGCCGGCCGGCTCGCCGCGCACGGCGCGCTCGTCGGCCGTGCCCGACCCGGCGCTCTGCCCGGCGAGATCGGCGGTGCTCAGGTCATCGTTGCGGTCGTTCACTGGTGCGCCTCCTCACGATCGTCCCGATCGACGTCCAAGAGCTCGGAAAAGAGTGACCGGTAGTGCACGAAGGCCTGGCGAAGGTCGTCCGTGCTGGCCAATCCCTGTTCGTTGGCGCGGTAGACGGCGTGCGCGGCGCGGTAGTTCTCGGCCACCTGAGGGTGGTCGACCGACACGTCCGCGGCCTGCCGCTCGAAGTCGTCGTCCACCGGGTAGCCGCGCTCCTGCATCACCCGGGTGACCAGCAGGTCGGCGTCGCGGGTGGCGCCCGGCGGGTCGTCGACGAACCTGGCCTGCGTCGAGCGCCATTCCTGCTGGTAGCGGTCCAGCGCGGCCGGCTCGAGCGGGACGATCGTGAACTCCTTGCGCCGGTGCTCGCGCTCGGCCAGCTCCGACTCGGCCGCACGCCGGTCGCCGGCCCTGGCCATCGTCCGCTCGTACTCGGGCCCGAACCGCTCACGCAGCCCCTCGCTCCGCCGCCGCCGCGCCATGAATACCGCGAGCAACACCAGCGCCACTACCACGATGACAATAAGTGTCACCAGGCCAGCGTTCATCACCGCTCCCAGTCGAAGAGGAATGAGGCGCTCGATGATCGAAGCCTCTATTCGGCCAGATACCCTGGCGGCGAGTACGGAAAACATCCCGGCGGGCTACCGGAATTCACTGACGGGCATACAGAACCGCCATACCCGAGGGACGGATTAATCCCGCAGCTATGACGCCGCTCGGCCGTAACGATTCAGCCGGCTGGCCGTACGACGCCTCCGGCAACCGCTCACCGACGCTGGCAGACCGCCCAACGACTACCGACCCACGGTTGCCGCTGCAAGGACGATCCCGACAGTAGGTTCCGCATGTCGTCTGTCACACCCCCCTCGATCGGTGCGGGGCATCGCGCGCGTCCCGGATCGACGGCAGAGGGGGATCAGCCCTTGGAGGCAGGGATGACCCGACCCGCCATGACCGCCCCGGACCCGCTGGTCAGGTCCCAGCGCCGGAAGGCTGTCGTCGCCAGCACGGTAGGCACCACGATCGAGTGGTATGACTTCTTCCTGTACGGCACGATGGCCGCCCTGGTCTTCCCCGAGGTGTTCTTCCCGAGCGACTCGGCGTATTCAGGGATTCTGGCGTCGTTCGCCGTGCAGTTCGTCGGCTTCGGGGCGCGGCCGGTCGGTGCCGCGATCTTCGGCCACTACGGGGACCGGATCGGCCGCAAGGCGACCCTCGTGTGGACGCTGATGCTGATGGGCGTCGCGACGTTCCTGATGGGCCTGCTGCCCGGCCGGGCGACCTGGGGCATCGCCGCTCCGATCCTCCTGGTGGTCCTGCGGATCCTGCAGGGCATCGGGGTCGGCGGCGAGTGGGGCGGCTCGGTGCTGCTGTCGATGGAGTGGGGCAGCCAGCGCCGGCGCGGCTTCTTCGCCAGCTGGCCGCAGCTGGGCGTGCCGCTCGGCCTGCTGCTGTCCACCGGCCTGGTCAAGCTGGTGCAGGGCACCACCTCCGAGGACGACTTCAACAGCTGGGGTTGGCGGATCCCGTTCCTGCTGTCCATCGTGCTCGTCGCCATCGGCCTGTACGTGCGGCTGCGGGTGCTGGAGAGCCCGGCGTTCGCCGCGGTGAAGAAGCAGGAGACCGTGCACAAGATGCCGGTCTGGGAGGTCATCAAGACCCAGCCGCTGGAGATCCTCACCTCGGCGTTCGTGCGGATGTCCGAGCAGGCGCCGTTCTACCTGTTCGTCACCTTCGTGCTGACGTACGGGACGAAGCAGCTCGACCTGCCCCGCGGCGACCTGCTCAACTACACGCTGATCGCGGCCGGGATCGGGTTGATCACGGTGCCGCTGTTCGGGCACATCTCCGACCTGATCGGCCGGCGGAAGACCTACGCGATCGGAATCGCCGGCACCGCGATCTTCGCCTTCCCGTACTTCGGGCTGCTCAACACCAAGGAATCCGGGCTGGTGCTGCTCGCGATCGTCGTGTCGCTCATCACACACGACATCCAGTACGGCCCGCAGGCCGCGCTGATCGCGGAGAGCTTCGGCACCAACCTCCGCTACAGCGGCGCCGGCCTCGGCTACCAGCTCGCGTCGGTCATCGCCGGCGGCCCCGCGCCGCTGATCGCGGCCGCGATCCTCAGCCACACCGGATCGAGCACTTGGATCAGCATCTACATCATCGGCTGCTGCGCGTTCGCGGCCGTCGCGCTGTGGCTGATGCCGCGGCGCACGGAGTCGGCGCCCATCACGGAGCACGACGCGGCCGTGGAGGACGGTGCGATCGCCGGCCGCGGCGGCACCAGCACGACGACCACGACCTGATCGTCCCGGCCCGCCGTGGCCCGCGCCCCGCCTCGTCGCGGGCCCGGGTCACGGCGTCGTCGTTGCCGGGGCCGGTGCGCTGGTGGGCGGGACGGTCGGCGCCGGCGCGGAGGAGCCGGTCGGTTCCGGAGTCCCCGTCGAACCGGCGCCGCTCGACGACGCGGTCGGTCCACCCGTCGCGCCCGGCGCCGAGCTGGCCGAGCCGGACGGTGACGGACCGGACGGTGACGGACCGGACGGCGACGGAACGGGACTGCCGGACGGGCCCGGGGACCCGACCGGCGCCGTCTTGCCCTGGGCGGGACCGACCAGCCGCGGCGGATGGACCGGGGCCGAGCTCGGGGTGGACAGCAGCGCGGCGACGATCCCGATGCCGACGAGGGTCCCCGCGGCGGTGACGCCGACGGCCGCACCACGCACCCGCCGGTCCCGCAGCCACTCGGTGCGCCGCCGCTCGCCGAGATCGGGCGGCAGGGTGGCGCGCTGCGCGGCGAGGCTGTTCACCGGCGCCGCGGCCAGCCCGATGGTCGGGAACACCAGCAGCCCGGCCAGCAGCGGCCCGGCGTACGTGTCCACACGCGACAGTCCGGCGGCGATGCCGGCGAGGCCGAGCACGGCCAGACCGGTCTCGGCCCAGTTGGCCCGGATCGCCGTCCACCACGAGGTGCGGTCGGTCGTCTTCGGCGTACGGAGGAACTCGGCCTGCTTGGCGAACAGGCCCTGCACCGACGCCCGCGCGACGACCAGCGCGGTCGACTGCCAGATCAGGAACGCGCCGACCGCGTCCCGCCAGGAGGCGCCGGTTCCCCGGCGCAGCAGGGCGATCGCGCGCAGCAGCCCGAGCGCGACCAGCACCGGGACGGTCGCGACCACGAACGCGGTCAGCTTGCGGAACAGCTCGCCGCCGCCGCTGGCGAGGTTGACCGCACCGACCAGCAGCAGCAGGAAGAACGCCAGCCCCAGCAGGTCGCCGTACCACTGCACGGCGCCGGTGAAGTAGGCCCAGCGCTGCGCCGTGCGCAGCTGGTTCGCGGTGGTGCGAGCGCCGGGCAGCATCGATCGCCAGTGCATCCGCAGGATCTGGATGCCGCCGAAACACCACCGGTAGCGCTGGCTCTTGAGCGCCTCGAAGGTCAGCGGCATCACGCCCCGGCCGAACGAGTCGTCCACGTGCAACCCGGACCAGCCGCCGCGCAGCAACCGGAGGGACAGCTCGGCGTCCTCGGTGATGCACCACTCGTCCCAGCCGCCGACGGACTCCAGCGCGGAGCGGCGGATCAACCCCATCGTGCCGGCGAAGATGGCGCCGTCGTGCTCGTTGCGGGACGGCTGCGAGATCGAGAAGAAGTACTTGTACGAGTAGTAGAGCCGGCGGAAATATGGCGCCTGGGCCCAGTCCCGGTAGTCCTGCGGCGCCTGGATGAACCCGACCCGCTCGTCGCCGAACAGCGGGGCGCAGCGGCGCAGGAAGTCAGGGTCGAGTTGGTAGTCGGAGTCGACGACGCCGATCAGCTCCGCCCGCGAGTCGGTGTACTCGCGGAGCGCCACGTTGAGCGCACCGGACTTGTAGCCGGGCCAGTCCGCCAGGTGGAAGAACGTCACCCCGTGGGTGCTGCACCAGTCCGCGACCGGCCGCCACAGCGTCTCGTCGTCGGTGTTGTCGTCGATGACGACGATCTCGTAGCTCGGGTAGTCCAGCCGCAGCAGCGAGGTCAGCGTCTCGATCACCATGTCCGGCGGCTCGTTGTGGGCCGGCACGTGCAGGCTCACGAACGGCAGGCCGCCGGGCGGAACCTCGCGCGGCGTCTCCCGGGTGATCCGCCGGCGCCACTGCTCGGTGCCGAGCGCGTCGCACAGCTCCCACAGGTACGCGCAGGCCAGCACCGCGGCGAACAGCTCGAGCACCCACAGCAGCAGACCGCCGGTGGTGCCGAACGCGCCGAGGCCGCTGGTCAGCGTCCACTGCAGGGTGAAGGCAAGGTATGTGACGAACAGGAACAGGCTGCCGGCCCAGCACAGGTGCGCGCGGGCGTTCCAGCGGCGGGTCGCCGGCAGCCACAGCAGGCTCATCGCGACCACGCCGGCCACCGCGGCGAGCGTGTTGGTCCGGGTCACGTCCAGCGCAACGAGGACCGCCGCGACGACCGCGGCCAGCAGCACGGTGCCGAGCAGCGCCAGCATCAACCGCCGGGTCACCGGCCACGCCCCGGCCACCCGCCGCCGCCGTCGCGCGGGTACGAACAGTGCCGCCGAACTCACCGGCGCGGCCACGAGGCCGGCCAGCAGCAGCGCCGCGAGCATGCCAACTCCTGTCAGGTGACCCGGCACGGCCGGGGTCGGCGCACCCGGTGGGGCCGACTGGGATCACCGTTTTCCTCCCGCGTTGCGAGCGCGGGAAACCTCTTGTCACCCGGTCGGGTCCGCCGAGTCGCACCGATGAAGATTTTCGGCGTGTCCCGCAGCCGGCCGTGGGCGTCGCCGGCGCCCACGGACCGTGCGGAGACATGCCCTACGCTCGGGCCGTGGACCGCCCGAGCGCCAGGGAGTTCCTGGTCCGGACGGTCGACGCCGGCACGTTCGTCTCCTGGGACACGCCGCCCGAGCACCGTGCCCTCGACGCCGCGTACGAGGCCGAGCTGCGGGCCGCGGCCGAGTCCAGCGGCGCGGACGAGGCGGTGCTCACCGGGGAGGCCCGCATCGGCGGGCACCGGATCGCGCTGGTGGTCTCCGAGTTCGGCTTCCTGGGCGGTTCCATCGGCGTCGCGACCGCGCGCCGGCTGGTCGCCGCGATCGAGCGGGCCACCGCGCTGCGGCTGCCGCTGCTGGCCGCCCCGGCCTCCGGCGGCACCCGGATGCAGGAAGGCACGGTCGCGTTCGTCCAGATGATCGGGGTGTCCGCGGCGGTCACCGCGCACAAGGCCGCCGGCCTGCCCTACCTGGTCTACCTGCGGCACCCGACCACCGGCGGCGTGTTCGCCTCCTGGGGCTCGCTCGGGCAGCTGACGCTGGCCGAGCCAGCCGCGCTGATCGCGTTCCTCGGCCCGCGCGTCTACACCGCCCTGTACGGCGGGGAGTTCCCGGCCGGCGTGCAGACGGCGGAGAACCTGTTCGCGCACGGGCTGCTCGACGGGGTGGTCGCGCCGGCCGAGCTGGCCGGGCTGCTCGGCCGGGTGCTGGACGTGCTCGCGGCGTCCCGGACACCGGTCACGGCCGCCCCGCCCGCACAGTCACCGGCGCCGCCCGGCGCGGACGCGTGGGACTCGATCACCCGCTCCCGCCGGCGGGACCGCCCGGGGATCCGCCGGCTGCTCGACGAGGCGGCCCAGGACGTGGTCACGCTCAGCGGCACCGGTGAGGGCGAGCTGGATCCGGCGCTGATGCTGGGGCTGGCCCGATTCGGCCCGGTGCCGTGCATCGTGCTCGGCCAGGACCGCCGCGGCCAGACCGTGGAGCGCCCGCTCGGGCCGGGAGCGCTGCGGGTCGCCCGCCGCGGCATGCGGCTGGCCGTGGAGCTGCGGCTGCCGCTGCTGACCGTGGTCGACACCGCCGGGGCCGCACTGTCGGTGGAGGCCGAGGAGCGCGGCCTGGCCGGGGAGATCGCCCGCTGCCTGGAGGTCCTGGTCACCCTGGACGCGCCGGTGGTCAGCGTGCTGCTCGGGCAGGGCACCGGCGGCGCCGCGCTCGCGCTGCTGCCGGCCGACCGGGTGGTCGCCGCCCGGCACGCCTGGCTGGCGCCGCTGCCGCCGGAGGGTGCGAGCGCGATCCGGCACCGGGATGTCGCGCACGCCGCGGCGATGGCCAGAGCGCAGGGCGTCGGCGTCGCGGACCTGGTCGCGGCCGGCATCGTCGACCGGGTGGTCGAGGAACGGCCGGACGCGGCCGACGAGCCGGTCGAGTTCTGCCGGCGGCTCGGCGCGGTGCTGGCGGGCGAGCTCGCGGCACTCGGCGACCGGCCCGGGCCGGACCGGCTGGCCCGGCGCGCTCGCAAGTTCGCCCGGTGACGGTCAGAGCACCCGGCCGGTGGCGCGGCGTACCTCGGCCGGCGTGGTGTTCCCGTGCCGGCGCATCAGCGTGCGCAGCGTCGACACGTTCCGGTAGCCGACCGCGGTGGTGATCGACTGCATGCTCCGATCTGTCGTACGCAGGAGGTGCACCGCGTGCTCGATCCGGATGTGGTGCACGAGCTGGATCGGTGACATGCCGATCTGCGCGGCGGTCGCCCGCTGCAGGCTGCGCTCGCTCACCCCGATCGCCCGGGCCGCCCGACCGACCTGGATCGGCTCGGCGAGGTGCGCCCGCACCCAGCTCTCGTACGCGGTCAGCACCGGGTCGCTGCGGGTGAGCACCGCCGGCAGCACGAACGCCGACTGCAGCGAGCGCGGGCTGGCGACCAGGTAGCGGGCCACCTGCTCGGCCAGCGCCGGGCTGCTGTCGGCCACGATCGACAGCGCGAGGTCGATGTGCGCGAACGCGGCCGCGGCCGTGGTGAGGTGGCCGGCCCGGGTCAGGATCTGGCTCTCGTCCAGCCGAACCGCCGGGTAGCGGCGGCGGAACGCGGAGCCGAGCCACCAGCTGGTCGTCGCCGACCGGCCGTCGAGGATGCCGGCCTCGCCGAACAGGAACGTGGCCGTGCAGGCCGCGGCGAGCGGGATCCCGGCCGCGGCCAGCTCGGCCAGCCAGGGCAGCGCCGGGTGCCCGCGCACGGCGTCGACCAGCGCGGCCGGGTCTTTCTCCCCCAGCGCCGGCACGGCGACCAGCTCCGGCCGGTCCGGCAGCTCGGTCAGCGGCGTCGTGCCGAGCCGCAGCCCGTACCCGGTGCGCACCTCGCTGCCGGTGCCGACCGCGGTGATCTCGAAGGCGGCGGCGTTGGGCAGCGTCCGGCCGAGCTCGTTCGCGGTGCCCAGCACGTCGAGCACGATGGACAGCCCGGAGTCGAACACGCCGTCGGCGGCGAGCACGGCCACCCTCATGTCGGGAACGGTACCGAAGATGGCGTATCCGCAGCCGCCGTGCGCGGGCCCGCCGATCTACCGTCGGCTGGCTGGGATCACCCCGAGACCGGAGGAACCCCGATGAGCGTGCGCTACGGCATCCTGGCCACCCTCGAGGCCAAGCCCGGACGCGGCGACGACCTGGCCGCCTTCCTCACCAAGGGCCGCGAGCTGGCCGTGGCCGAGGCCGGCACGGTGACCTGGTATGCGTTCAAGCTCAGCGACACCACGTACGGGATCTTCGACACGTTCGACGACGAGGCGGGCCGGCAGGCCCACCTCAACGGCGAGATCCCGGCCGCGCTCGGCACGGTCGCCGACGACCTGCTCGCCGCCGCGCCGGACATCAGGACCATCGACATCGTCGCCGTGAAGTAGCCGACCGGCCGGCCGGATCGTCGCGGCGGTCAGCTGATCAGGCCGCGCTTGTAGGCGGTGCTGACCGCGGCGGCCCGGTCACGGACGCCGAGCTTCGTGTAGATGTGCAGCAGGTGCGTCTTGATCGTGGTCTCGCTGACCAGCAGCCGCCGCGCCACCGACTGGTTGGTGCCACCCTCGGCGACCAGCCGCAGCACGTCCAGCTCCCGCGGGGTGAGCGCGTCCGCCGGCGGCGACCCCACCCGGCCCATCAGCGTGCTCGCCACCGACGGCGCCAGCACCGAGTGGCCGGCGTACGCGGCCCGGACCGCGCGGATCAGCTCGTCCCGCGGCGCGTCCTTGAGCAGGTAGCCCGTCGCGCCGGCCTCGATCGCGGGCAGCACGTCGCGATCGGTGTCGTACGTGGTGAGGATCAGCACCCGGGCCGGGTGCCCCAGCTGCCGCAGCCGGGTGATCGCCTCCACGCCGCCCATCGTCGGCATCCGCAGGTCCATGAGGATCACGTCGACCTCGACCCGCTGCGCGACCGCGACCGCCTCGGCGCCGTCGCCGGCCTCGCCGACCACCTCGAACTCGTCGTCGCCGCTGAACAGCCCACGCAGGCCGTCCCGCATGATCGGGTGGTCGTCGACGACGAGCAGCCGGATCGGGGTGGTCACCGCTCCGCTCCCGGCAGCGGGACGGCGGCGTTGAGCGTGGTGCCGTAGCCCGGCGCGGACTCGACGGTCAGCGTGCCGCCCACGCCGGCCAGCCGGTGCCGCATGCCGACCAGGCCATAGCCGGCGGTGTCCGCGGCCGGGTCGAAGCCGACCCCGTCGTCGGCGACGTCCAGCAGGAGCATGTCGTCCAGGTACGTCAGGGTGAGCCGGACCTTGGCCGCCTTCGCGTGCCGGCCCACGTTCGTGAGCGCCTCCTGGGCCACCCGGAACAGCGCGGCCTCGGTGTCCGCCGGCGCGCGGGTCGCGGTGCCGGCGGTCTCCAGCTCGGCCGGGATCCCGGACTGCTGCGACCAGCCGCAGGTCAGCTCGCCCAGCGCCTCGGCCAGCGTCGCGTTCTCCAGCTGCTCGGGCCGCAGCGCCCGGACCGAGCGGCGGGCCTCGGTCAGGCTGGACCGGGCCAGCGACCGGGCCTGGGCCAGGTGCCGGGACCACTCCGCGGGCCGGTGCCGGGCCTGCTCGGCCGCCTCCAGCTGGGCGACGATCGCGGTCAGCCCCTGGGCCAGCGTGTCGTGGATCTCGCCGGCCAGCCGACGCCGCTCCTGGACCATCCCGGCCGCCCTGGCCTGCTCGACCAGCCGCGCGTGCAGCGCGGCGTTCTCGGCCATCGACTCCTCCAGCCGGCGGTTCGCCTCGGCCAGCTCGCCGATCATCCGGCCGCGGTCGACGTTCTGCTCCAGCGCCCGGTAGGTGATGTCCGCCGAGGTGATCACCAGCGTCAGCATGACGCCCGCGACCAGCAGGTAGGTCAGCAGGTCACCGCCGAGCCCGGTGGGGTATCCACCCACCATCGACGCCGAGACCACCAGCGCGGTGGTCGCGAACGCCGGGATCCGCCAGCGCCGGCCGATCCCGTGCGCGAACAGGAAGCCGGAATAGGCGAACACGCCGAACCAGGTGTCGGTGCCGACCAGCAGCGCGGCCAGCGCGGTGTGCACGGCGAACCCGACCACCCGCAGCCATTCCGGCGAGTTGTCCCAGCGCAGCCGCGCGGTGACCGCGGCGGACCAGACCGCCGCGGCCACCACCAGCGCGCTGTCGAGCGCCGTCCAGCCGCCGCCGCTCGGCGAGGCGAGGGCGCCCGCGGTCGACACGACCAGCAGCGGGATCGGCAGCAGCCGCCGCAGCCGGTCCAGCCGGGCCTGCCACGGGTCGACGAGGACGGCTGCACTCACCGTTCGATGCTCTCACTCCGCCTCGCGGGCGCCGCGAACAGCGCCCGCAGCCCCGGGCGGTTCGCCAGCACGGCGACCCCGGCCATGATCAGACCGCACACGCCCTGCTCGATCTTCAGCCAGCCCGGGAACGGCCCCGGTACGGCGACGATCACCGCGATCGCCACGACCGTCACGACCGAGATGATCCGCAGCCGCCGGTACGCGCCGCGCGAGCCCTCCGCGGCCCTGGCCGCGAACAGCAGCAGCAGCACCGCGGTGACCGCCACGATCGTCGCGCGGGTCCAGACTGCCGAGTTCACCTCGGCGGCGTCGTCGCGCATCACCACGATCGCCACCAGCGCGGCCACGCTCACGCCGAGGTACGCCAGCAGGAGCCGGCGGATCGTCCGGAACGCCTCCGTCGTGCGCGGGTGGGTCAGGTCCAGCATGGTCACTCTCCTCCGTCGTCGCTTCCGACGGGATCAAGTCTTCGGCGCGGAGGGGGTGGGCAGCATCGACCGGTGCGGCGTCCCCGGCCGCCGGATCGGGCCGGCCCGGTCTCCTCCGATCGGTGGAGGACAGCAGCGCCCGGCAACCGCCGGCAACCGCCGGCAACGGCCGGCAGGCGGCCGTTGGCCGGCAGGCGGCAGGCGGCGGTCGGCCGGCAGGCGGCAGGCGGCAGGCGGCGGTCGGCCGGCAGGCGGCAGGCGGCGGTCGGCCGGCAGGCGGCAGGCGGCGGCGGGCGGTGGCGAGCGCTGGCGAGCGCTGGCGCGCGGTGCTCAGGGTGCGCGCAGCCGGAGCGCGGCGGCGGTGGCCTGGACGGTGGCGAGCGCGGCGACGAACAGCAGCGCCGGGGTCCACGAGTCGGTGCTGTCCCGCAACCAGCCGACCACCACCGGTCCGCTCGCGGCGACCAGGTAGCCGACCGACTGCGCCATGCCGGACAGCCGGGTCGCGTGCGCGGAGGTGTGGGCGGCGAGGGTGATCCGGGTCAGCGCGTAGACCAGGGCGGCGCCGGAGCTGATCCCGGCCAGCAGCACCCAGGCCGGCAGCGCCGCCGGGAGCGCGATGATGCCGAGGCAGGCGACCACCAGCGGCAGGCTGACCAGGATGCCGGCCCGCGGGGTGCCGGCCCGGTGCAGCACGGTCGGCAGCCCGAGCCCGGCCAGGATGCCGATCGCCTGGTAGGCGAACAGGTACCAGCCGCCGAGCGCGTCCGAGGCGCCGTGGCTGGTCGCGATCGACGGCAGCCAGGCGACCATGATGTAGAAGGTCGTCGACTGGAGGCCCATGACCGCGGTCAGCCGCCAGGCGCCGACCGAGCGCCAGACCGGCCTCGGGTCCTCGAGGTCGGGTTCCGGCTCGGCCGTCGTCCGGGACCGGCGCAGCATCCAGACCAGGGCGGCGATCGCGGCCGGCACGGCCCAGATCCCCAGCGACAGCCGCCAGCTGCCGGGCAGGTGGGACAGCGGCTGCGACACGCCGGACGCCAGCGCGGCGGCCGTGCCCATCGTCGCCGAGTAGACCGCCGTCATCAGCGGCACCCGCAGCCGGTGGTCGCGCCGGATGACCACCGGGATGAGCACGTTGCAGACCGCGATCCCGGCGCCGGCGACCGCGGTGCCGACCCAGAGCGGGGGCAGGCCGGGCACCGCCCGGAACGCGCTCCCGGCGGCGAGGCCGGCCAGCGCCCAGGCGACGGTCCGCTCGATGCCGATCCGGCGCACCGGCCCGTGCACGATCGGGGAGATCGCGGCGAAGGCCAGCAGCGGCAGCGCGGACAGCAGGCCGAGCATCGTGTGGGACAGGCCGGTATCGGTGCCGATGAGGCCGAGCACCGGGCCGACCGCGGTGAGGGCCGGACGCATGCATACCGCGGCGACCACCACCGCGCCCATCCCACCGGCGATCCAGCGGGTGGCGGGCATCCGCACCGTACGCTGCGCCGCCCGCACCTCCTCCGCCGTCACCCGTCCATCCTCTCCCGCCTCCCCGCGGCCACCCCACCTCGTGCGCCCAATCACCCGGCGGCCGCGCCCAGCCGCCGCGCGCACTTGCTGGCGGGGTGAGCCGGAACGGCGGCACGGTGCGATCGCCGGCACGCCGGCGGCGGCCGGTCAGGCGGCCACGCCCGGGCCGCCTGCCGCGGCGGGCGCGGTCAGGAGGACGGTGGGTCCTCGCGGCGGGCCGGGAGCGAGTCCTCGGGCGGTTGGGTGGCGGATGGTTCCCCGGCCGGGGCCGGTTCCGCCGGGGTGGAGCGTTCGAGGAAGCGGAGCAGCTCGACCGGGAACGGCAGGACGAGGGTGGAGTTCTTCTCGGCCGCGACCTGGACGACCGTCTCCAGCAGCCGCAGCTGCAGTGCCGCCGGGCTGCCGGCCATGATCTGCGCCGCCTGGGACAGCTTCTGCGACGCCTGATACTCCCCGTCCGCGGTGATGATGCGGGCACGCCGCTCCCGCTCCGCCTCGGCCTGCCGGGACATCGACCGCTTCATCGCCTCCGGCAGCGCCACGTCCTTGATCTCGACCCGCTCGATGTGGATCCCCCAACTCAGCGCCGGGCTGTCGATGAGCAGCTCCAGTCCCTTGTTCAGGCTCTCCCGGTTGGACAGCAGGTCGTCCAGGTCGCTCTTGCCGATGATGTTCCGTAGCGACGTCTGCGCCACCTGCTCGACCGCGAACAGGTAGTTTTGCACCGCGACGAGCGCGGTCACCGGCTCGTGGACGCGGAAGTAGACGACCGCATCGACCCGTACGGTCACGTTGTCGCGGGTGATCCCGTCCTGCGCCGGCACCGGCATCGTGACGATCTGCATGTTGACCTTGCGGAGCCGGTCGCGGATCGGCGTGATCCTGGTCAGCCCCGGCCCGCGCACGCTGGAGTGCACCTGCCCGAACCGGAGCACCACCCCCCGCTCCCATTGCCGGATCACCCGCAACCCGGAGGCCACCCAGATCACTCCGAGCCCCAGCACGCCCGCGAGGACCTCGACGACGATCATGGCGTTCCTCCGCTCCCGGTCAGCCGAGCGGACCAGGACCGGGATCGGTCCAGCCCATCCGCACGGACCCGCACCGCCGGCACTCGTCGAACAGGGCGTTGGCGCCGCTCACCTCGGGGTTGCGCCGCCGCGCCCAGAGGTGCCGGCCGACGTGGCAGAGCAGCCAGGACCGGGCGCGGTACGCGCGCCGGGCGAGTGGGTCGCTGATCACGGTCTGCTCCTAGTGACCTCGTCCAGGCTGCGCCGCCAGGTCGAGCGGGTCAAGCCGGAACCTCGCCGTCCCGCCGGTCACCATCCGCGGCGCCCGTCTCCGCCGCCGGATGACGACGCCCGCGCCGCGCTGTACGCCGACATGGTCGAGCTGGCCCGCCGGCACGACTCCTCGACGAACGCGACGCTGCGGATCCGGGCCGGCTACCTGGAGACCCTGGCGATCCGCTGACCGGACCGGCGGGCTGCCGGCCGGCCCCTACCCGTACGGGACGCCGTGTCCGACCATGAGGTCGTGGCCGACTGGGACGGGCAGTCCTACCGCGAGGTCAGCGCGCTGCAGATGTGGGTGGCGGCCCGGTCGCTGGCCGGTGTCGCGATGGCCGGAGACGAGCGCGTCCTCGACCTCGGCTGCGGCGACGGCCGGATCACCGCCGCCGTCGCCGAGCAGCTGCCGGACGGCTCGATCCTCGGCATCGACCCGTCGCCACGGATGATCGCCGCGGCCGGCATGTTCTCCTCGCCACGGCTGCGCTTCGCCGTCGGCGACGTGCTCAGCATGGGCTTCCGGGACGAGTTCGACGTGGTGGTCTCGTTCAACGCGCTGCACTGGGTGCCGGACCAGCATGCGGCGCTGACCCGCATCCGGGCCGCCCTGCGCGACCGGTCCTGGGCTCTGGTCCAGGCCGTCTGCGCCGGGCCGCGGCCGAGCCTGGAGGCGCTCGCCATGCGCACCTGCGCGCAGCCGGCCTGGCGCGAGCACTTCGCCGGCTTCCGGGCGCCGTTCGTGCACGTGGACCCGGACCGGTATGCCGAGGTGGCTGCCGGCGCCGGGCTCCGGCTGACCGAACGCGAGGTGGACGACCTCACCTGGGACTTCGACACCGCCGAGGAGTTCGCCCGCTGGTGCCGGGTCGGCTTCGACAGCTGGACCGCCCGGCTTCCCGACGACGCCGCGGCCGACGCGTTCGTCGCCGAGGTCCTCGACAGGTACGAGCGGGTCACCGGGTCGCCGCGGCGGCTCCAGTTCATGCAGCTGCGGGCGCGGCTGGCTCCGCTCCGGTAACCGCGAGCACGCCGCCTCCATGGCGGCCCGCCGGTGACTCAACCGGTGGCCCCGATGCGGACGCCGGTGACCGCGAAACGCTCGACCGCGGCGACGTGGCCGCCGGTCGCGGCGGCAACCGTCACCGTACGGCCGGCTCCGCCGCTGAACCGCACCGGCACCGACCACGGCGCCCGGACACCCCCGGCCGGCACGGCCGCGGGCGCCGCCTCCAGGTCACCGCTCAGCGCGTGCAGGGTGACGACCACCTGCTCGTCGACGCCGGTGATCCGGCCGCCGACGGTCATCGGCGAGGCGACGGTCGACCCGTATCCGGGCCGGTCCAGAGTGAGCGTGCTGTCCCGGGTGCCGACGACCTCCCACGGCGCGTCCGCGCCGGTGCCCATCCTGACCAGGTGCACGTCGGCCGCGGTGTGCACGCCGCCGTTCGGCAGGGTCGCGCCGACCGCCACGTACGCCTCCTGGCCGTCCACTGTGGACCGCACCACCTTGTCGACCTCGCCGTAGCCGAGGTAGCCGGCGAACCCGAGCGCGGTCGCCGCCGCGTCGAGGTGCCACGGCTGGTGGCCGCCCTGGCGGTAGTCCTGCTGCCAGCGGGCGGCGTCGGCCGGGTCGGCGAACGGCCAGAGCCACTGCGCCGTCGCGACCGGCGCCGGAGCCTGGCTCCCGCCGGTGCCCTCCGTGTCGGGCAGCACCGGAATCGCACTCGCGGTCGGGACCGGCGCGGTCGCGGTCGAGACCGGCGCGGTCGCGGTCGGGACCGGCGCGGTCGCGGTCGGGCCGGCGCCCGTCGCGGGTCGCGGCCGGTCCGGGCCGATCGCCAGCAGCACGCCGCCGGCGGTCAGGACGACTGCGACCGCGGCCGCGACGGCGACCCACGGCCCGCGCGGGCGGCGCCGGGTCGGCGGCATCCGCTCAGGCAACTGCGTTCCGGTGTTCATGGCGCCCCCCAGACTCCCGCCGACGCCGTGCGACGCCGGCAAGGGAAGGACGCGGGAAGCGGCCCGTCCGTTGTCAGCCTCGCCGATCCGTCAGCGCAGCGGCCCGAAGAACGACTGCAGGTCCGCCGCCAGCTCGATCGGGGCCTCCATAGCCGGGAAGTGGCCGCCCCGGTCGAACTCGGTCCAGTGCGCACCGGGCGGCGCCGGGACCAGCCTGCGAACGGTCTCGTCGGCGCCGAAGACGGCGAAGCCCTGCGGTACGGCCGGCGGCGCTCCCCAGTCGGAGGAGTGCGCCTGCTCGTACAGGGTGTGCGCGGCGCTGGCGCCCGAGCCGGTGAACCAGTAGAGGCTGACCGTGGTGAGCAGCTGGTCCCGGTCGATCGGCAAATCGGTCCAGGCCTGGAATTTCTCGGTGATCCAGGCGAGCTGCAACAGCGGCGAGTCGACCAGGCCGTAGCCGATGGTCTGCGGTCGGCTGTTCTGGATCGCCAGGTAACCCGAGCCGTCCGTTCGGAACTCCGTCATCCGGGCCAGGATCAGCTTGTCGACGGGATCTTTCTCGTCCAGCCGGTCGGCCAGGCCGGGCATGAACGTGGCCACGTTCGCCGCCGTGAGCGGGTCGGTGACCACGTGGACGCCGGTGACGTGCGCGGCATCAAGGCCGGCCACCAGACCGGACACGCCGCCGCCGATGTCCCCGCCGTGCACGCCATACCGCTCGTAGCCGAGTCGCCGCATCAGCTCGACCCACGCCCGGGCGGTGCGGCCCATCGTCCAGCCGGTCGCACTCAACGGGGTGGAGAACGCGTAGCCGGGCAGGGACGGCGCGACGACGTGGAACGCCGGCCCGTCCGACGGGTCGACCAGCGGCTCGATCAGCTGCAGGAACTCCGCGACCGAGCTGGGGAAGCCGTGCGTGATCAGCAGCGGCGTCGCGTCCGGCCGGTCGGACCGCACGTGCAGGAAGTGGATCCGCTGGCGGTCGATCTCGGTGACGAACTGCGGGTACCGGTTGAGCCTCGCCTCCTGCTCCCGCCAGTCGTAGCCGGTGCGCCAGTGGTCGGCGAGCTCGACGAGGTGGTAGAGCGGGACACCGCGGGTCCAGCCGACGCCGGGCAGCTGCGCGGGCCAGCGGGCGGTGCCCAGCCGGTGGTGGAGGTCATCGAGCTCGGCCGGCGGGATCTCGATGCGGAACGGGCGGATCTGGTCGCTCATCGCGCGTCTCCTCTGGTCTGCTTCGGACTCGCAGGACGGACGCTAGGAGCGATAGCGGAAAGATCCGTTCCTGAATATGGGCGAGAATCGGCGAATGCTGGAGACCTCGGCACGGCTGCTCCGCCTGCTGTCCCTGCTGCAGAGCCGCCGGGACTGGACCGGCGCCGAGCTCGCGACCCGGCTGGGCGTGACCACCCGGACCATCCGCAACGATGTTGACCGGCTGCGCGGGCTGGGCTACTCCGTCGACGCGCGGCCGGGCGTGGACGGCGGATACCGGCTCGGCGCCGGCCGCAGCCTGCCGCCGCTACTGCTCGACGACGACGAGGCGGTGGCGGTCGCGATCGGCCTGCGGACCGCGGCGGGCGGCTCGGTCGCCGGCATCGAGGAGACCTCGGTACGGGCGCTGGCCAAGCTGCGGCACGTCCTGCCGTCCCGGTTGTGGCACCGGGTGAGCGCCTTCGGCTCGCACGCCATGCCGATGCCGGTCCCCGGTCCGCAGGTCGACCTGAACGTGCTGACGCTGATCGCTGGCGCCTGCCGCGACCAGGAGCAGCTGCGGTTCGACTACCGATCGCACTCCGGCGCCGGCAGCCGGCGGCTGGTGGAGCCCTACCGGCTGCTCAACGACCGGCGCCGGTGGTACCTGCTGGCCTGGGATCTCGACCGGGAGGCGTGGCGCACCTTCCGGGTCGACCGGATCGCGCCGCGGACGCCGACCGGCCCGCGGTTCAGCCCGCGGGCGCTCCCGGCCGAGGACGAGATCGCGGCGCAGGTGGCTCGCGGGATCGGCGAGGCGACGTGGCGCTACCGGGCCCGCGTCGTCGTGCATGCGCCGGCGGACTACGTACGGGCCCGACTGCCGATCCCGGTCGAGGTCCGGCCACTGGGCGGCGGCCGGTGCACTTTCGAGCCCGGCTCGGACCATCCCCAGATGCTCGCGCTCTACCTCGGGCTGCTCGACGCCGACTTCGAGGTCGTGGACTCGCCCGAGCTCGTCGACGCCCTGCGTACGCTCGCCGACCGCTACCGGCGCGCCACCGCCGGCCGCCGCTGAGCGAGGACAGCATGACGGTGGGCGTCCCGCTTACCGGGACGCCCACCGTTCCCCCGAGGCGGCTGAGGGTCAGCGCCGGTCCGCCGTGCCCGCCAGGCCGTCGTCCGGTGCGGCCAGCTCCGCGGCCCAGATCGCGAAGTGGCCCGACTCGTCCAGGTCCGACTCGGTGCGTGGCCCTTCCGTGCCGCCGCGAACCGGAGCAGTGAGCAACGGCCACGAACGCCACCAGCCCGCGAACCCGGACAGGTCCCGGTGTCGATTGTCCATTGTGGCCTCCTTGTTCCGGGCGGCCGAGAACGGCAACTGAACAATGCGCTGGCGGGATTGGAAGTAGCCAACTCGTGGGCAATTACGGACAATGGCCGGTGAGCAGCGACAATGGCCCTCGTCGACGTCGCGGAAATCTCTGAGACCTGGGCCGTAGACCTTAGCAGGAGGTGACCGGGACCGGGATTGAATTTCGAATTACTTGAGCCGCTCGCCGGATCCGCCGTCCCGCCCGGACGTCAGCGGCCGTCGGCCAGGCCGGACCGCACCCTGGCCCAGAGATCCTCGTACGCGCTCGCCGCCGGGCTGTGCGGCGCGAAGGCCGGCACCGGTGCGCGGTGCAGGGCCATCTGCTCGACCACCGACAGGTACGGGATCGCCTCCGGCACCACGAACTTCCGCTCCTGCGGCAGCCGTTCGACCAGGTCCCGGTGCGCCTTCTTCCGCCGGTCGACCATCGACAGGAACGCCAGCACCGTCGGCGTGCGGCCCGGGAGGCCGGCGACGAACTCGGTGAGCTGGTCGAAGGTACGCAGCGACAGCACGGCCGGGATCAGCGGGACGAGCAGCACGTGGCTGGCCCGGACCACGTTCTCCGACACCAGCGACACGCTCGGCGGGCAGTCGAGGATGACCAGCTCGTACTCGTCGTCGAGGGGCGCGACCAGCCGGCGCAGCCGGTCCGTCGGCCGCTTGCTTGAGTCGAGGTCCAGGTCGAGGTTGCGGTAGCTGAAGTCGGCCGGCATGAGGTCGAGCCGGTCGAAGTCGGTCTCCTTGATCGCCTCGTCCAGCGTGCGCCGGCCGGCGACGAGCGCCTTGCCGCCGCCCTTCACCTTCGGCTTGACCCGGAACAGGTACGTGGCCGAGCCCTGCGGGTCGAGGTCCCAGATCAGCGTCCGGAGGCCGTCGCGGGCGGCCAGGTAGCCGAGGTTGACCGCGGCCGAGGTCTTCCCGACACCGCCCTTGATGTTGTACGTCGCGACCACCCTCATCGGGCCGCTCCCGCGGCGGCCGTGCCGGCCGGCACCGTGGCGCCGGTCGGGGCCGGGGTCAGCCGGGCCAGCCGGCGCGCGACCGGCGACCGCCCGAACGACGCGAACGCGACGGCGAACTCCGCACGCGCGGTGTGCATCGCCTCCTGCTGCCGGGCGGCGATCTCACCCATCGCCAGGATGGTCCTGACCTCGGTGTCACCGCTCGCCATCATGTCGGCGGCGAGCACGTAGATCGCCTCCCGCTGCGCCTCGCTGTCCTGGAACTTGCCCAGCACGTCCTGCAGGACCTTGAGCTCCTTGACCGCTGCGCGGGCGCCGTCCGGGTCGAGCACCGGGGCGAAGATCTCCAGCAGGTAGCGCAGCTCCTTGCACCGCTTGCGCAGATCGTGCAGCGCCTCGGCGGGCGAGGCGGGCGTGATCCGGGCACCGCGCCGCAGCACCCGCCGATACGCACCGGCGAGCCGTTCCGTACTGATCTCCTGGACGGTGGGCCGGTCGCCGTCCCGGCCGGCCAGCTCGGCCAGCGCGGTACGCCAGCGGTCCCGCCACCGCTCGTACCGGGGCGACCGCAGCCCGCGGACCAGCCGGCGCCGCTCGCTCGCCCGCAGCCGCCGCAGGTGGACCGCCATCGGCGCCAGGTCCTCCGGCCGCCCGCTGCTCACGACCGCGGCCAGCGATGGGAACTCCTCCAGGTGCACGTCGAGGTCGCGGGAGCTGGCGGTGAGGTCGCCGAGCCACTTCAGCTCCGGCGTCACCCAGCCGACGAGGTCGGCCGGGAGGAGGTCGCCGAGCAGCCTGACCACCGAGCGGCTGCGCCGGACCGCGACCCGGAAGTCGTGCAGGAACTCGATGTCGACGTCGTCGACGGTCCCGTCACGAACGGCGTCCATCTCGTCGAGGAAGGACAGCAGCACTCTCGCCACCGCGGCGTCGGCGGGAAGCTCGGGCCGGAGCACCGGCGGATCGGTGCCGTCCGGGCCGACGCCGGCCGCGGCCAGCGCGGCCGCGTAGTCGCTGCGGTCGTCGCGGACCAGCCCGGCGCCCTGCACGATCCGGCCCGCCCGCACTGCGGCCGTGGTGTAGCCGCGCAGCGGAACCAGTCGCAGCCCGCCGGGCAGCCGCGCCGGGCTGCCGTCGATGGCCGCCGGGCGCTCATATACCAGCCGCAGCACGGTCTTGCCCTCGGCGTCAAGCAGCCGGCCGGAGACCGAGCTGCCGGAGACCCGGACCACCGGCAGCAGCGCCCGCACGCCGAGCACCGGCTCCAGCCGCGGCCGCAGCTCGGCCGGCAGGCCGCCCAGCAACCGCGGCCAGCCGCCGGTGTCCGGCCCGGCGGTCACGACCAACCCGTCCGGGCCGCGCAGCTGCAGCGTCTCGGCTCCGCCGTCGACGCCGGCCGTCGCGGTCAACGCCATGCCGGCTCGGTAGAGCCGCCGGTCGACGCTGTCCAGCCAGGTGCGCCATGCGGCCGCCGGCCGGCCCATCGCGACCGTGTACGTGCCCGCGAGCGCGCGCAGCGCAGCGGAGACCGCCGACGGCTGCGGGCTGCTCCACAGCACGCCTGGTCCACCCATCCAGCGTCCCTTCCCGACCCCGAACTCGACCAGTGTGGCGCCCCGGTGCAACCCGTGGAGCCGGTATCTCGTCCGGACACGCCGGCCGGGTCAACCGACCGCGCGATGGGCGGCCCACAGCGCGCCGGCCCGGTCGGCCCCGGCGGCGATGAGCGCGGTCACCTGAACACCGTCGTCCCCGGCCACGACGAGAATTCTGGCAAACGTCCCGGTCGGGGACGCCCGGCATTTCCCTGGCCGATGCTCAGCCGTTCCATGGCGGCCACCCATCGGGCGCACAGTTACCCGCAAGTATCGTGCGTTTCAGCGGCCCGCCTTTGGTGTCCCCCGTCCCCAGAGGCGGGCCGCCGACTATTCGGGAATCCGCGTCGATCCGGCCCGGACTGCCGGCCGGCCTGGCGACCCGGGCCCGCCCTGATCCACCCGAACGACCGCGGAACGCTAGAGGGTGACGCCCGGGTCGCTGACGTCGTGGTTCGTCCACCGCCGGGACCGCCACATGACCAGTGTCGCGACCAGAACCACCGCGGCGAGCAGGCCGACGCCCTTGGCTCCCGACATTCGACTGCGCATGGCGTGACGGTAGAGCCCCCGGCCGCCGCAAGCGCGCAGAACCGCCGACGACCGGACAGCTCAGCGGCCCGGACTTGTCGGTGGGTCGGGCTAGCCTGCGGCGATGCCGATCAGCTGGTCCCAGGCGCTGGCCTGGCGCATGCGTCGGCACCTGCTCGACCCGGTCGGCACCGGGTCCGTGGCCGGGGTCGTTCGCCGGCTGGGCGCGGTGCCGGCGCAGTCCGACGCCTCGGCCGAGCTGGCGATCCGGACCAGGCGGCAGCGGTCCCGGTCCGGCGAGGTCGCGCGCGCCCTGGCCGAGGGCCGGATCATCAAGACGTTCGCGTTCCGCGGCGCCACCCACCTGCTGACGCCCGAGGACGGCGGCGCCTACCTCGCGCTCCGTGCGGCCAGCCGGATGTGGGAGCTGCCCAGCTGGCAGAGCCACTACGACCTGACCCCGGCCGACTGGCCCGCGCTGCGCGAGGCGGTCCGGGATGCGCTCGCCGGCGGGCCGATCACCCGGGACGAGCTGGGTGCTGCGGTCACGGCGCGGGCGAAGTTCCGGCATCTCGGCTTCGCCTTCGGCGACGGGTCCGGGACGTTGCTGAAGCCGCTCGCCTGGCAGGGGGACATGAGCTTCGGTCCGCCGCGGGACGGGCACGCGACCTTCCAGACGCTGGACGGCAACCCCCGCTGGGCCGGCATACCCGACGTCGACGAGGCCGGTGCTCTCGCCGTCGAGGCCTACTTCCGGACGTACGGGCCGGCGACACCCGACCACGTGCGCTACTGGCTCGGCGAGGGCCTCGGCGCCGGACGCAAGCGGATCCGGTCCTGGATCGCCGGCCTCGGCGACCGGCTGGCCGAGGTGGACGTCGACGGCGCGCCCGCGTACGTCCTGCGCGAGGATATCGACGACCTGGCCGCGACCCGGGCGACCGACGCGGTCCGGCTGCTGCCCGGCTACGACCAGTGGGTGCTGGGTCCCGGCACGGCCGACACCCATGTGGTGCCGGCGGCCCGGCGGCCGCTGGTGAGCCGGCAGGCGAACCTCGTCGTCGCCGGCGGAGTCGTGTCCGGCACCTGGTCGGCGACCGGCGACGAGCTCGTCGTCAGCTGGTTCGCCGAGGTCGGACCGCCGCCGCGGGATGCGCTGGCCGACGAGGTCGCCCGGCTCGCCACGATCCTCGGCCGACCGCGCGAGCCGGTCATCCGGACGGACTGACCGCGATCTCCCTGTCGTCCACCCACTCGAGCAGGTCACCGTCGACCGTGTCGTCGTTCGTGCTCACCACCAGCCGACCGCCCGGTCGCAGCACCCGGCGGAGCTCCGCCAGGCCGGCCTCCGGCCGCGGCAGGTGGTAGAGCATGTGCATCGCCAGCGCCGCATCCACCGACCCGGTGCGCAGCGGCAGGGCGTCGGCGGAACCCGCCGCCACCCGTCGCTGCCCGGCGGCACGCAGCATCCCGGCGCTGACGTCGATGCCGACCCGGCGCAGCTCGGGCCGGGTCGCTCCCAGCCGGCGCAGATACCGTCCCGGCCCGCACCCGACGTCGACCACCACCGCCCCGTCCGACAGCGCCGCCAGGTCGTCGACGGCCGCCCCGATCAGGTCGATCCGGGGCTGCTGCCACGCGTAGACGGCAGCCCGAGCCGCCAGCCGGTGCGGCGTCCGGTACGGGCCGGCGGCCAGGGCGGCCGGGTCCGTCTCCACCGCTGGAGCCTAAGCAGCGAGCGGCTCCGGTCATCCGTGCGGGGTGATTTGCGGGGCGGGTCGGCGGCGGAAGCTGGGCGGCATGAATGGCTGGCTGCTGTGGGGGCTGATTCTTCCCGTTCTGCTCGTCGTCGCGGGAATCGTCCAGATCCAGCGGAACAAGCGCCGTTGAGGAGGCTCAACGGTCACCGCGCGACCGGGTAGGCGCGGCGTGCGTGCCGCGGCAGGCAGACGCCCGCCGCGGCAGGCGCTGATCAGGTCTGCTGCTGGCCGATGTTCACCAGCCAGTCGACGCCGAACCGGTCCGTGCACATGCCGAACTCGTCGCCCCACATCTGCTTCTCCAGCGGCATGCTGACCGTCCCGCCGGCGGACAGCTTCTCCCAGTAGTCGCGCAGCTGGTCGCCGTCGTCGCCGCTGAGGCTGATACTGATCCGCTTGCCCGCGGCGTACGTCATCCCGGTCGGTGTGTCCGCGCCCATCAGCGTGAACCCGCTGCTGGTCTCCAGCATCGCGTGCATGATCTTGTCGGCATCCGGAGAGTCAGCCATTCCGAACTCGCCGAACGTGTTCATGTGCAGAGTGCCCCCGAATACCTGCTCGTAGAACTCCATCGCCTGACGGGCATCGCCGTCGAAGCTGATGTACGGATTGAGGCGAGACGTCATCGGACGCTCCTCCCGAGAGTCGGCCCTGAAGCCTCGAAGCGTAGACCCGCGCCACCGACCGCGGAGGGTCGGGCGCCGGCCCGGCCGTGGTCGCGGAACTTGCCGACGATCCTCGCGGAACTGCCGGCGATTGCCCGTATGACGCCCGGCGCCGGCCCACGCTCCGGATACTCGGCGTGTGCAATGGCGTGCGTGGCGTTCCGGTGAACTGCATCGGATGCTCACGGCCGCGCTCATCGTGCTGACCGTCTCCTGCGGGGTGGTGGACGCGGTCAGTTTCCTCGCCCTGGGCCGGGTGTTCGTCGCGACCATGACCGGAAACGTGATCTTCCTCGGCTTCGCGCTGGCGGGCGAACCGTCGCTGTCGATCAGCGCCTCGCTGACCGCGCTGGGCAGCTTCGTGGTCGGGGTGCTGGCCGGTGGCCGGCTGGCGGCGCGGCTGGGCCGGCACCGCGGACGGCACCTCGGTGCGGCCGCGGCGGTCGCCGTGGTCCCGATGGCGGCCGCGATCGCGCTCGCCGCGGTGGTGACGCCGGCGGACGCGCGCTACGGGCTGATCGTGCTGCTCGCGTTCGCGATGGGCGTCCAGGTCTCGGACGGTCCGCCGGCTCGCCGTGCCCGACGTACCGACCATCGCGCTGACCATGGCGATGACCGCGCTGATCTCGGAGTCCCGGTTCGGCGGCGGCACCGGGCACAACATCCGCTTACGCGCGGCGACCATCATCGCCCTGCTGGTCGGGGCCACCCTCGGCGGCGTGCTTGTCCTGCACGTCGCCGTCGCCGCCGGCATCGCGTTGGCTACCGCGCTGGTCGCGGCCGTCGCGGTCACCGTTCTCGGGCTCGCCGCCGGCACCGACAGCAGCGCCTGGCGCCCGCCGGCCCGCCAACCCGTCCCCGACCGCCCCGTCCCCGACCGCCCCGTCCCCGACCGCCCCGTCCCCGACCGCCCCGTCCCCGACCGCCCGGCGGAGCGGCACCCGCCGCCCGATCGCTGACCGCCCGACCGGTCAGGTCGCGCGCCGCTCGGTGTGCGCCTGCAGCGCGCCGGCGAACGCGTCGGGCTCCCAGCCGTCCCGCAGCCCCTGCCAGAGCAGCTCCGCCTGCGTCTGCGGCGCCAGCCCTCCGACCGGCTGGTCCCGGTCGAGGTTGGTGGGGAACGCGTAGCCCTCGGCCGACGCGGCGACGACGTTGCGCAACTCCCGCTCGCCGGCGCCGGCGGCCTTGCGCCGGGCGAGCACCGGGTGGAGCGCCAGGCTCATCGCGACCCGGTCGACGCTCTCCATCGCGCGGCCGAACGCGGACGACACCTGCAGCAGGTTGGCCATCCGGCGGACGTCGGCGGAGCGGTTGGTGCCGGCCCCGTGGAACAGCGCCGGGTTGAAGAACGCCGCGTCGCCCTTGGAGAGCGGCAGCTGGACGTAGTGCCGGTCGAAGTAGCCGGTGAACTCCGGCTGGTGGAAGGCGACGTATCCCGGCGGGTATTTCTGCGAGTGCGGCAGATACATCGTCGGTCCGGTCTCCACCGGCATGTCGCAGTGCGCGACGGCGCCCTGCAGGGTCATCAGCGGGGAGAGCCGGTGCACCTGCGCCGGGTACGCCAGCGACTGCTCGAGTGACATGAACCCGAGGTGGTAGTCGCGGTGCGCGACCTGCGCCGACCCGCCCGGGTTGACGACGTTGACCTGGGAGGTGAGCTGGTAGCCCGGGCCGAGCCAGGCCTCGCTGACCAGCGCGATCACGTCGTTGGCGTAGTAGTCGGCGAACACCTCGGGCGCGCGCAGCGCGAGCTTGTCCAGCGCTCCCCAGACCCGGTCGTTGGCGCCCGGCGTGGCGAAGTGGTCGCCGGCCGCCACCCCGCTGGCCGTCTGCTCGGCGATCAGCTCGGCGAAGACCGCGCTCGCCCGGTCGACCACCGACGGGTCCGGGAACGCGCCGGTGAACACGACGATCCCGGGCCCGTCGAGCAGTGCTCGGGCCAGCTCCGCCTGCACTTCGCGCCGGTGCTGCGGCGTGGCGGCGTGGTCGCGC
The DNA here is from genome assembly GCA_963728945.1 of uncultured Actinomycetota bacterium. Taxonomy (GTDB): domain Bacteria; phylum Actinomycetota; class Actinomycetes; order Mycobacteriales; family CADCTP01; genus CADCTP01. The sequence goes on from CAVSMA010000002.1 coordinate 2,301,001, forward strand.
AGCCGGGACCCGTACACGAGCACGCCCTGCTCGACCGAGTCCGCGTACGGGTAGTCGGCCGGGTCGGTGGCCTGCTCGACCAGCTCCCGGAACTCGTCGAGGCGGCAGTCCTCCGGCCGGAACCAGCCGGCGCGTCCGGTGGCGAGCTTCGACGTGGTCATCGGGTCACGTCCTTCCCAGCGGGTCTGACCTCAGACTAGGGCCGGTGATCGCCTCAGCGGCCCTTGAAAAGACCTCAAGAACGCCTCAGAGTGGCGCGATGGCGCACGAGTTCAAGGTCCGGGAGATCGCGGTCCAAGCCGGCCTGAGCAAGGCGACGGTCGATCGCGTGCTGCACAACCGAGCCGGCGTCCGGGCCGACACCGTCCGGCTGGTCGAGCAGGCCATCGCCGACCTGGACCGGCAGCGGACCCAGCTGCGCCTCGGCGGCCGCACGTTCATGGTCGACGTCGTCGTGCAGGCGCCGGCGCGGTTCTCCTCGGCGGTCCGGACCGCACTGGAAGCGGAGCTGCCGTCGCTCGCGCCGGCCGTCGTCCGGTCCCGGTTCTCCTTCCGCGAGTCCGGACCGGTCGGCGAGCTGGTCGCCGCGCTGGACCGGATCGGCCGCCGGGGTTCGCACGGGGTGGTGCTCAAGGCGCCGGACGTGCCCGAGGTGACCGCGGCCGTGGCGCGGCTCGGTCGTGCCGGGATCCCGGTGGTGACGCTGGTGACCGACCTGCCCGGCAGCGGCCGGCTCGCGTACCTGGGCATGGACAACCGGGCGGCCGGCGCCACCGCGGCCTACCTGCTCGGGCAGTGGCTCGACGACCGGCCGGGCAACGTGCTGGTGACCGTGAGCAGCAGCGCGTTCCGGGGCGAGGAGGAGCGGGAGATGGGCTTCCGCGCGGCGATGCGCACCGCGCAGCCGGCTCGGGCGCTGGTCGAGATCACCGGCAGCGGGGGCCTGGACAGCGCGCAGCGCGACCTGGTGCTCGACGCGCTCGCCCGCGACCGGGACCTTGCCGCGGTCTACTCGATCGGCGGCGGCAACCTCGCCACCGTCGGCGCGTTCGACGCGGTCGGCCGGCACTGCGCCGTGTTCATCGCCCACGACCTGGACGAGGACAACCTCCGCCTGCTGCACCGCGGCCGGCTGTCCGCGGTGCTGCACCACGACCTCGGCCGGGACCTCCGCGAAGCCTGCCGGGTGATCATGCAGGCCCAGGGCGCGCTGCCGCACCGGCCGCCGCCGTGGCCGTCGACGATCCAGGTCGTCACGCCGTTCAACGTGCCGGCCCCGCCGGACTGAGCCGACCGTCCGACCGGACCGGATCAGTCGCGGCACGGTCAGCCGTGCCCGTCAGCGCCGTCAGCGCCGTCAGTCGTGCGCGCCGAACACGATCTGGTCCCAGTCCAGCACCGACCCGGTGACCACGCCGCTGCGGTCGGAGAGCAGGAACACGATGAGCTCGGCGATCTCGTCCACCCGGCCGAGCCGGCCCATCGGCAACGTTCGCGCGGCCCGCTCCCGCCAGCTGTCGTCGGCGCCGTGGAACTCCCGCTGGGTCACGTCCTCGCCCTCGGTGTCGGTCCAACCGATGTCGACGCCGTTGATCCGGATCCGGTCGAACCGGTGTGCGTATGCGGCGTTGCGGGTGAGCCCGGCCAGGCCCGCCTTCGCCGCCACGTACGGGGCGAGATAGGGCTGGCCACCGAGCTCGGAGGACGAGATCACGTTCACGATGCTGCCCGGTGCGCCCCGCTCGACCAGCGAGCGGACCACGGCCTGCATGAGGAAGAACGGCCCGCGCAGGTTCACCGCGACGTGCGCGTCGAACAGCTCCGGCGTGGTGTCCAGCAGTGTGCCGCGCGCGGTGAGGCCCGCCGCGTTCACCAGGCAGTCCACCCGCCCGTAGCCGGCCAGCACCGCGTCCGCCGCCGCCACCGCCGCGGCGGCGTCACCGACGTCGGCCGGCACGTACCCGGCCGTCGCGCCGGCGGCGGTCAGCTCGGCCGCCAGCGCCTCGCCCCGCTCCCGGTTCCGACCCAGCAGCGCGACCACGGCGCCTTCCCGGACGGCGACGCGCGCCACCCCGGCGCCGACCCCCCGGGTGCCACCGCTGACGAGGACGACCTTTCCGTCGAGAAGAGGCACGACCGCCAGCCTGGCACACGGTTCCGTCGCCGAACCGTACGGTGTCGCCCGTAGGTCGATTCCCCAGGGAGGGGCCAGCCGTGACCGACGAAGCCCATGCCACCTATCCCGCCTATCCCGTTCAGTTCTCGGTCGACTATCCGGAACGGCCGCTGAACCGCGTCACCACCGCATTCCGCATCTTCGTGGCCATTCCGATCCTCATCGTGCTCGGCGCGGTCAGCGGCGAGACCTGGCAGTGGTCGACGCCCGATCGCGGCCAGATGGTCGTGGCCGGTGCCGGCGGCCTGCTGTTCTTCGGCCCGCTGCTGCTGATCCTGTTCCGGCAGAAGTACCCGCGATGGTGGTTCGACTGGAACCTGGAACTGCAGCGCTTCAGCAACCGGGTGGCGGTCTATCTCGCGCTGATGGAGGACCGCTATCCGTCCACCGACGAGCACCAGTCGGTCCGCCTCGAGTACCCGTACCCGGATGCATCCCGGGATCTCAACCGCTGGCTGCCGCTGGTGAAATGGCTGCTGGCGATCCCGCACTACATCGTCTTGTTCTTCCTCGACATCGCGGCCTTCGTCGTGGTCGTCGTCGCCTGGTTCGCGATCCTCTTCACCGGTCGGTATCCGGGCGGAATGTTCACCTTCGTCGAGGGCGTGATCCGCTGGCACAACCGGGTCATCGCCTACGCGCTGCTGCTCGTCACCGACCGCTATCCGCCGTTCCGGCTGGCGCCCTGACCCCGGCCGAAGCCGACCGGGGTCAGGTTGGCGTCCGCCCGGCCGGCGTCGGCTAGGTCGGCATCGGCTCGGTGCGGTCGGCCGGGCGCTCGTCGAGCAGCTCGGCCGGGGTGACGTCGGCCTTCTGCGCCAGCTTGCTCGGCCACCAGATGTGCCGGCCGATGTCCAGGTTCAGCGCCGTCACGAGCACCGAGCGGACCACGATCGTGTCGAGCAGCACGCCGAACGCGACCGCGAAGCCGAGCTCGGCGAGGAACACCAGCGGCAGCGTGCCCAGGACGGCGAACGTACCGGCCAGGACCGCCCCGGCGGAGGTGATGACGCCTCCGGTCGCGGCGAGCCCGATCAGGGCACCGCGCCGTGTCCCGTACCGCTTCGACTCCTCGTGCACGCGGGTCATCAGGAAGATGTTGTAGTCGATGCCCAGCGCGACCAGGAAGACGAAGACGAACAGCGGCAACGACGAGTCCGCGCCGGCGAAACCGAAGCCCCAGTCGAAGATCAGCGCGCTGGCACCGAGTGAGGCGAAGAACGACAGCACCACGGTCGCGATCAGGACGAGCGGGGCCACGATCGCACGCAGCAGCACCATGAGGATGACCAGCACGACAGCCAGCACGATCGGCACGATCAGGTTCCGGTCGTGCTTCGCGGCACGCTGGAGATCCAGGTTGATCGCCGAGTTGCCGCCGACCATCGCGTCCGCGTCGGGCACCGCGTGCACGGCTTCCCGCAGCCGGTCGACCGTCGCGTACGCGGCCGGGCTGTCGGCGGGGTCGGTGAGCGTGCCCTCGAGGTAGGCATGGCCGTCGCGGACGACCGGAGTAGAGACCGCGGAGATGCCGGCCGTGTCCCCCACCACCGTCCGGACCCGGTCGGCCGCGCCGGCGTCGGCGACGATCGCCACCGGGTCACCCGCGCCACCGGCGTTCGGGAAGTGCGTGGTGATGACCTGCTCACCCACCACCGAGTCCGGCGTGCCGGTGAACGACTCGGCGTTGGTGAGGCCGTTCGCGTCGAGCTTGACGATGCCGATCGACAGCACGCCGAGCACCAGCGCGGTGGTCACCCACACGAGTCGCGGCCGCCGGGCGATGCGGGTGCCGACCCGCGCCCAGAACCCGCGGGTGGTCGGCTCGGCCGAGCCGTACTGCGGCTTGACCGGCCAGAAGATCCACCGGCCGCAGATGGTCAGCAGCGCCGGCAGGAGCGTCACCATGACCACCAGCGAGACGGCGACGCCGATCGCCGCGACCGGTCCGAGGCTCCGGGTGGAGTTGGTCTCGGCCACCATCAGGCAGAGCATGCCGACGATGACGGTCGAGGCGCTGGCGACGATGGCGGGACCGGCGCGGTGCAGCGCCACCGCCATCGCCTTGTGCCGATCCTGGTGCCGGCGCAGCTCTTCCCGGTAGCGCGCCACCAGCAGCAAGGCGTAGTCCGTGCCGGCGCCGAAGACCAGGACCGTCAGGATGCCGGCGCTCTGGCCGTTGACGACCAGGCCCGCGTGCGCGGCCAGCAGGTAGATCAGGGCCTGGGCGACCACCAGCGCGACCCCGGCGGAGATGACGGGCAGCAACCACAGCATGGGGCTGCGGTACGTGATCAGCAGAATGACGACGACGACGCCGATCGTCGCGAACAGCAGGGCGCCGTCGATGCCCTCGAACGCGGAGGCCGAGTCGGCGGCGATCCCGAACGGGCCGGTCACGTGCACGGCCAGGCCGTCGCTGGCGCCGGGGAGGTCTCGGATCCGGTCGGCGATCCCGGGCGCCTTCTGCCAGCCGTCCGAGCCGAGGTCGAAGACCACGACCGTCTGCAAGGCCTTGCCGTCGGCCGACGGCGCCGGCCCCTGCGGGGCGCCCTGCACGCCCTCGAAGCCGGCGAGCGCCCGCGCGTCCGCCACGGCCTTGGCTCGGTCGGCTCCCGTCAGCCCGCTCGGCCGGTCATAGGTGATCACCGCAGGCAGCGCGTTCGGTGACTGGAAGGACTGCTGGATCTGCAGCACCTTCGTGGACTCTGCGCTGCCCGGCAGCCACGAGGCGGAGTCGTTCTTCTGCGCGCCGGTCAGCTTGCCGGCCAACGGACCCGCGATGGCCACCATCACGAGCCAGAACACGAGCACCAGAAACTTCGTCCGGCGCCCGGTGAGTAGGCGTGCCGCCGACCCGGTCATGATCTCTCTCCCCTGCGTTCCCTGATGTGCCGCGACGCTATTGACGGCCCGTCGCGAGCGTCAACGACGTTTGCGCCCGCACTGAGAAAGCCTCAGAAACGCTGCCCTGCAGGGCAGTTCCGGATGCAGCCCGCCACGGGCGGACGGCTCCGGCCGATGCGGCGAGTGGCCCAACGGCCGCTCGCCCGTTGGCGCACGCTGGCGCATGAGGCTCCTTCGATGCGGTGGACACCCCGTCGGTGTCACTACTCCGTCGAGCCAGCAGTGCTCGTTTCGACATCGGGAGCGAGATTTCTTCGCACCCGAGGCGACCTCAGGCGCGGATCGTCATCCTCGCCACCGCCGCCCCGTCGACGTCGAAGCCGAAGTGGCTGGGGCCGTTGAACCCGTTGCCGCCGACCCGCGCGCTGACGACGGTCCGCCCGCCGTCGTTCTCGACGCCGGTGACGTGCAGGGTCACCTGCTTCCCGATGAACTCGGCGTCGCTCCACCGCCGGATCGCATCCCGCCCGACGAACTCCCGCCCCCAGTCGTCGACCACCCCACCGGCCCCGAACGCGTCGAGGAACGCGTCGACGTCACCGCGATTGGCCGCGTCCAGCACCACCTGCACGACCGAGGGAACCGAGTCCACGGCAATGCCTCCCGACTGCCAGCGCGGCGCGCCAGCACACCGCGATCCGCCCGCGTCGAGTGTGCTGCCTGCGCCGAGAGCCTGCCGAACCGGAACCGACCGGCTCGACCCGGGCATCAGGTCGAGCGGACGAACGTAAGGACGTGGTGGGCGAGGTCCTCGCCGGCGTCCTCCTGCAGGAAGTGGCCCGCACCGGTGATCACCGGGTGGTCGCGGCCCCGGGCGCCGGCGAGGGCGGTGCGAAGGATCGGGGCCATCCCGCCGGTGATCGGGTCCCCGTCGCTGAACGCGACCAGCAACGGGGTGGCCGCCGTGGTCAGCGCGGCCCACGCCGCCCGGTTGGCGGCGGTCGCCGGGTCGTCCGGGGCGGTCGGCACCAGCAGTGGCATCGCTCGCGGGCCGGCCTGGTAACGGGCGTCCGGGAACGGCGCGTCGTAGCCGGCGCGTACGGCCGGCGCGAGCGCGCTGCGGCACCCGGCCTGGACGAGCCGGGCGACGTCCAGCTCCGAGGCGTGTTCGACGACCCGGCGGAACTGCCACCAGACCTCGGGCATCGGCTGGTCACCGGTCGGCAGGCCGGTGTTCGCCGCGACCAGCCGGGCGAACCGGTCGGGGTGCTCGGCGGCTAGGCGGAGCCCGATCAGGCCGCCCCAGTCCTGCCCGACCAGCGTGACCGCGCGCAGGTCCAGCCGGTCGAAGGCCAGGCTGCGCATCCACTCCACGTGCCGCGCGTAGCTGTGGTCCTCGACCCGGGCCGGCTTGTCCGACCGGCCGAACCCGACCAGGTCCGGCGCGATCACCCGCAGGCCGCCGGCCGCCAGCACCGGGACGACCTTCCGGTACAGGAATGACCAACTGGGCTCGCCGTGCAGGCACAGCACCACCGGCCCGTCCGCCGGACCGGCCGCCACGTACGCCATCCGCAGCGACCCGCCCTCGCCGTCGGGCACCGTCGCGTACTCCGGGACGTAGTCGAAGTCCGGCAACCCGTCGAACCGGTCGTCCGGCGTGCGAAGGATCTCCACCGGCTGAGCCTGCCACGAATGCCACCCCGCCTGCGATCACCCGTCGATGCGACCCGCCGGCGGGCGATCGTCGAGGCGCGACACCGGCGCAGCCCCGGGCGGTCCGGTGCTGGCACCGGCCGGCCCCGGCCGGCGGTGGTCGTGATCATGGAGAAGCTCCCCGCTCCCCGTCCAGCTAGGGTCGGGTTCGGTGACGACCTCGTGAATGCCGGGACCCTGGAGTTGCTGCGATGACCGCTCTTGCCGAGACGCTGCCCGGCCTCACCGTGGTGACCGACCCCGACGTGCTGCGGACCCTCGGGCACGACGAGGCCGAGTGGGCGCCGGCCGGGGAGGCGGTCGCGGCCGTGCGCGCCCGCTCGACCGACGACGTCCGGCGGATCGTCGCCACCTGCGCCGAACGCGGCATCCCGGTGGTGACCCGCGGCGCCGGCACTGGGCTGTCCGGCGGCGCCAACGCGGTGGACGGCTGCCTGATCCTCGACCTGTCCACAATGGACAAGATCGTGGAGGTGGACGCCGAGAACATGGTCGTGGTGGTGCAGCCCGGCGTCGTCAACAACGACCTCAAGGCGGCCGTGGCCGAGCACGGGCTGTGGTATCCGCCCGATCCGGCCAGCGCGGCGTCGTCGACGATCGGCGGCAACGTGGCCACGAACGCGGGCGGCCTGTGCTGCCTGAAATACGGGGTGACCCGGGACTACGTGCTGGGGCTCGAAGCCGTGGTCGGCGGGCCGGCCGGTGCGTACGGGACGGTGGTCCGGCTCGGGCGGCGGACGACCAAGGGGGTCAGCGGGTATGACCTGGCCGGCCTGTTCGTCGGCTCGGAGGGCACGTTCGGCGTGATCACCGAGATCACGCTGCGGCTGCGCCCGGCCCGGCCCGGCGTGCCGCGGACGGTCGTCGGTGCGTTCGACACCGTGCTCGCCGCCGGAGAGGCGGTGGCCGCGACCACCCGCGGCGGCCTGGTCCCGGCCGCGCTGGAGATGCTCGACCGGTTCACCCTGCGCGCGGTCGAGGACTGGAAGCACCTCGGCCTCGACGCCGACGCCGAGGTGCTGCTGCTGGCCCAGGTCGACACGCCCGGCCGGGCCGGCGACGACGAGGCGGCCGCGCTCGCCGAGGTGTTCCGCGCCGCCGGCGCGCTGTGGGCCGAGCAGTCGACCGACGAGGTCGAGGCGGAGGCGCTGTTCGCGGCCCGGCGGCTGGCCTACCCGGCGCTGGAACGGCTCGGGCCGCTGCTCACCGAGGACGTCTGCGTACCGCGCTCCAAGGTGCCGGCGATGCTCGCCGCGATCGACGACATCGCGGAGCGGCACGGCACCAGCATCTCCACCATCGCGCACGCCGGTGACGGCAACCTGCACCCGCTGATCCGCACGCCGGTCGGCGACGACGCGGCACGGGAGAAGGCGCAGGAGGCGTTCGAGGAGATGCTGCTGGCGGCGATCGCGATGGGCGGCACGGTCACCGGCGAGCACGGCGTCGGCCTGCTCAAGCGCGGCGGCATGCGCCAGGAGCTCGCACCGGAGGTGCTGGCCATGCAGCAGGCGGTGAAGCACACCCTGGACCCGCTGAACCTCTTCAATCCCGGCAAGGTCGTCGGCATCCCCTGATCGGTGCGGACGCAGGCCGGAACGCGGCCGCGGCAGTTGTGACGGCCGGCACTGGATCGATCCACGGAACCGGAAATGGCGCCCGCGGCGGTGATGTTGAGCCGGATGGACCCGAGTCATCGAGGTCCGAAAGGGCACCATTTGAGGAGGCACCCGTGGCGATCACGGGCGTGGGTACGAAAACCGGCCGGCACCGCGTGGTGATCATCGGTTCCGGCTTCGGCGGGTTGTTCGCCGCCAAGGAGCTGAAGGACGCCGATGCCGACGTCACGCTGATCAGCCGTACGACACACCACCTGTTCCAGCCGCTGCTCTACCAGGTGGCCACCGGCATCCTCTCCGAGGGCGAGATCGCCCCGGCCACCCGGGAGGTGCTGCGCCGGCAGAAGAACCTCGATGTGCTGCTCGGCGACGTCTACGAGATCGACCTGGCGGGGCGCACCGTCACCTCGCGTGCGCTCGACCTGACGACCGTCACCCCGTACGACAGCCTGATCGTCGCGGCGGGCGCGAGCACCTCATACTTCGGCAACGATCAGTACGCGCTGGATGCCCCAGGGCTCAAGACCGTCGACGACGCCCTCGAGCTGCGGGGCCGGATCCTCGGCGCCTTCGAGATGGCGAACCTGGCGACCGACCCGGAGGAGATCCGGCGGCTGATGACATTCGTCGTGGTCGGCGCCGGTCCCACCGGCGTCGAGATGGCGGGGCAGATCGCCGAGCTGGCGCGCACGACGCTGCGGCGTGACTTCAAGCGGATCGACACCACCCAGGCGCGGGTTCTGCTGCTGGACGGCCAGTCCGGCGTGCTGACCTCGTACGGACCGAAGGTCTCGGCGCAGGCGGCCGAGCAGCTCGCCCGTCTCGGCATCGAGGTGTGGCTGAACACCTTGGTCACGTCGGTCGACGAGCGCGGCATCGCGGTCAGGGACAGCTCCGGCCGGGTCGACCGCATCGATGCCAACGTCGTGGTGTGGGCGGCCGGCGTGCGGGCGTCGAGTCTGGCGGCCAAGATCGCCGTCCAGGCCGGCGTGGCGACGGACCGGGCCGGGCGTATCCCGGTCAACCCGGACGTCACCGTCGCCGGGCATCCCGAGGTGTTCGTCGTCGGCGACATGATGAGCCTGGACCGGCTCCCGGGCGTCTCGCAGGTCGCGATGCAGCAGGGCCGGTACGCGGCGAGGACGATCAAGCGCCGCCTGGCGGGCGGGGAACCGCTGCCGCCGTTCCACTACGTCGACAAGGGATCGATGGCGACGATCTCCCGCTTCTCCGCCGTCGGGGACATCGGCCCGCTGCAGTTCGGTGGCTTGCGCTTCGCCGGGTTCGTCGCCTGGCTGCTGTGGCTAGGCGTGCACATCTTCTACCTGGTCGGCTTCAAGAACCGGGTGAGTACGCTGCTGCACTGGACGGTCACCTTCCTCGGCCGGGGTCGTCCACAAAGGACGATCACCCATCAGCAGGCCGTCGGCCGGGCCGCACTCACGCACCTCGACATCCCCTACCTCGGTGTCCCGGGCAGGCCCGCGCCCGAACGGGCCGACGCGGAGCCGTCGTCCCGGCGGACGCCAGCAGAAGCCCTGCCCGCCGGCGTCTCCTGAGGGCCTCCCCTACCGCTCGGCCGACCGCCGCACCTCCACCCTTCCGTCGCGCACCCGCACCTGCACGGTCGGCTGGGGGTGGGCGGTGGGGCCGCTCAGGGCGGCGCCATCGGAGAGGCGATAGCGGCTCGAGTGCCACGGGCAGACGACACACCCGTCCTCGATCCTGCCCTCGTGGAGCGGACCGCCTTGGTGGGCACATCGCTCCAGGAGCGCATACAGCGATCCCCGCTCGCGGACGAGCGCGATCTCGACGCCAGCGGCCTCGACCAGCAGCGGCTCCGACTCCGTCACCGTGCCCTCGTCGGCGACCGCCGTCCAGTCGTCGGGCGCCGCCAGGAAGGCCGTGTGGTCCACCCCGACCCCCCGCCGGAACGAGAGGTGGCCGCCGAGGAACGCGCCAATGCTGACGGTGCCGTAGCCGGCCAGCGCCAGCGACCTGCCGAGGAACCGGCGACCTGCCTTGCGCGCGAGCCACGATGTCGCGAAGAGTCCGGTCGCTGCGGCGTTGGCCGTGGCGTGCACCAGGCCGAGCCGTTGGGTCGGCCTGGCGAGCGTCGCCCAGTCGTTGAGCCCCGCCGCCGCGGTGGGAAGCGCCGCGAGGATGCCGAGTGCGACCAGCCGGTCTGCCCCCGGGCGGCCGCGCTTGCCTCCGACCCAGTCCAGAGCGACGGCGCCGGTCCAGGCTCCGATCACGACGTCGGTCAGCGGCGGATGGAGTGGGTGGCCGAGAGCGGTGCCGCTCAACGCCTCGTTGAGGGGCGATCCTGCCGGAGCCGTACGTTCCACCGCTTTCGCCACGGTCTCGGCGAGCTGATCGAGGGACTGGATCTGCTCCGCCTGAACCGGCAGTTCCCGCAGCGGCCGCAGACCGTCCCGAATGCTTTGAGCACCCGCCTTCGCACTCGACCCGTGGCCTGTGTGCCCGACGATCTGCATCACCAGAAGTAGCGGGGCTGTTGGTCGGCGCATGTCGGCATCCGTTTCTTCCGTGTCTCCCGGCTGCTGTCATCCGGTTCCATGTGTAGCAGCTACGTGATCGGGTCCGCTGCTGCCCGATGACGAACCAGCGCACGGTGCGATGATCGCCTGGGTGCGGGTCGATCAGCGGGGCGGGGCGAGGAGGCGGGCGGTGCAGACGCCGGCGATCACCCGGACCGTGAGCCGGGGCGGTTCGGTCACCTCGCCTACCCGCGCCGCATCCCTCGCCGGGTCGGCGGTCCGGGAATGAGCAGGACCCGGTCGTGGTGGGGCTGGGGCACCGTCGAGGACGCCGTGGGCGAGCCGGAGCGTGCCGACTTGCTGGCGCGCGTGGCCGCGATGATGCCCGGGGCGGTGCTCGCCGCGCACGAGCCGCCGGACGTGGCGACGCTCGATCTGCCTCCGGTACGCCTCGTGCCGCCGGCGCCGTTGGCGGACCTCTGTTCGGGGGAGCCGGTCGACCGCGCGGCGCACAGCCGCGGGAAGGCGTTCCGGGACGTCGTCCGCAACCTGTCCGGCGATCTCCCTGACGTGCCCGACCTGGTGGTGCGGCCGGTCGAGGAGCGGGACGTGGTCGACGTCCTCGACTGGTGTTCCCGGGAGGCGGTCGCGGTCGTCGCCTACGGCGGCGGCAGTTCGGTGGTCGGCGGCGTCGAACCGCGTCTGGACGGGGACTATGCCGGCAGCGTCAGCCTGGACCTCGGGCGGCTCGACCGTGTGCTGGAGGTCGACCGCACCAGTCGGGCGGCTCGGATCCAGGCCGGTGTGTTGGGCCCGCGCTTGGCGGACCAGCTACGGCCGCATGGCCTGAGCATGCGGTTCTTCCCGCAGTCGTTCGAGTTCTCCTCGTTGGGCGGTTGGCTGGCCACGCACGCCGGCGGGCACTTCGCCACCCTGCAGACCCACATCGATGACCTGGTGGAGTCGCTGCGCGTCGTCACCCCGGTCGGGACCAGCCAGTCGCGGCGACTGCCGGCGTCGGGTGCCGGGCCGTCGCCGGACCAGCTGTTCCTCGGCTCCGAAGGAATCCTCGGTGTCATCACCGAGGCGTGGATGCGCCTGCAGGAGCGCCCACGCTGGCGGCGCGGCTCGTCGATGCACTTCGCCGACTACGCCGCCGCCGTCGACGCGACCCGCGCGGTGGCCCAGTCCGGGCTCCACCCCGCCAACTGCCGGCTGCTCGACGCGGTCGAGGCCTTCCTGACCACCGGCGTCGGGACCGGGGGCGGCGTGCTCCTGCTCGGGTTCGAGTCCGCCGACCACCCGGTCGACACCGCGATGGACCGCGCGGTCAGCCTCTGCCGGGAACACGGCGGCACGGTGCCCGAGCCACCCCGCGGCGACGGCGACGAGGACGGGGCCGCCCGCGACAGCGCCACCGCGGCGTGGCGTTCGTCGTTCCTGCGCATGCCCTACCAGCGGGACGTGCTCGCCCAGCACGGGATGATCGTCGAGACGTTCGAGACCGCATGCACCTGGGACCGCTTCCCCGCCCTGCACGCCGCGGTGACCGACGCCGCGACCACGGCGCTGCGCGAGATCTGTGGCGGCGGTGTGCTCACCTGCCGATTCACCCACGTCTACCCGGACGGTCCGGCGCCCTACTTCGGCGTCTATGCCGGTGGCCGGTGGGGCAGCCAGGTCCGGCAGTGGGACGAGCTGAAGGCGGTCCTGTCCGACACGCTCCTCGCCAACGGGGGGACCATCACCCACCACCACGCCGTCGGGCGGGACCACCGGCCCTGGTACGACAGGCAACGCCCCGACCTGGTCGCCGCCGCCCTCGGGGCCGCGAAACAGCGGCTCGACCCGGCCGGCGTACTCAATCCCGGCGTCCTCCTGCCGACCCAGCCAAGACAGCCCTAGCGTCAGCAAGCTTCGGGACGCGCTGCGGGTCGCGACGGATCAGGATCAGATCGTGGCGAGCATGGGTGAGCTGATCTGCGGCGGCACCCTGGCGGCCTGAGCGGCAGTGGCCACCACTGCCGGTAGCCCGGATCGCCTCACCGGACTAAGCTATTAGCTAAGGAGGTGCGGTATGGCCGCCGATGCTGCTGGAGCCCAGTACAACATCCATGACGCGAAGACCAACCTGTCGCGCATCATCGATCGCGTCGAGCATGGCGAAGAGATCATCATCAGTCGCGCCGGCACCCCCGTGGCCAAGGTGATTCCGCTGGCCCCCAGGGCGAGGCGGACCCGGCGAGGCGCTCTGGCCAGTCGACTCGTCCTCAGCGATGACTGGGACTCGGCGGAGATCAACGAGGCCATCGCACGGGACTTCGGTCTCCCCGCGCAGTGAGTCTTCTCTTGGACACCCACGTCATTCTCTGGTGGCTGACCGACGATCCGGCACTGTCCGACGAGATCAAGACGCGGCTCGACGACGAGCCCGACGTCTACGTCAGCCCGGCGTCACTCTGGGAGGCCGCGATCAAGCAGTCGACCGGAAAGCTGTCCGGGCCGATCGACCTGGCGGAAGAGATCGGGAACAGCGGCTTCCGCGAACTGCCTATCACGTTCCGCCATGCCATCGCGGCGGGCCGACTGCCACTGATCCACCGCGACCCGTTCGATCGCATGCTCGTGGCCCAGGCACAGTGCGAAGCAATGACTCTCGCCAGTCGCGACCCGCACATCCAGCGATACGACGTCGCCCTGCTCCCCGTGTGAACTCAGCAGCGGCCGCCCTGACCAGGGCCGGCCGTCAGGCGCGCCGGGACCCTTCGACCAGCGCGGCGAGGCGGTCCAGCGACGCCTGAAGCTTCTCGGCCGTCGTTGCCCGGGCCCGCGGCAGCCGCTTCTCGTCGGTCAGCCGGCTCCAGTCGTAGGTGTGCGTGACGCGCGTTCGTGACCCGTCGACCGGGTCCAGCTCCCACCGCCACAGGTGTCCGGCCGGTGCCCGGCCGGGATCAGCCGGTGTCCAGGCGACCCGCCGCCCCTCCTCGAACTCGACGACGTGGTTCTCCCGCACACTCCCGCTGGTCGTCGTCATCACGAACACGTCACCGGTGCCGCTGATCCGCTGCCCGTCCGCCGCCTCCGCCAGGTTGGCGTTCCCGTCCCACCGCGGTTGCTGAACCGGATCCGCGATCAGCTCGAAGATCTCGGCAGGCTCGGCCGCAATCTCCCGACTGGCACTGACGATCTGCGCACCCTCGCCGTCACTGGTCATCCCCGCATCGAACCACCTGCGGGCGACGTGCGGAGAGGCCCCTGCTCGCGCGTCCCGCGAGCAGGGGCCCACCCAGGACGACCGTGGCGGTCTGCGTCGATCAGACGTCCGGGTCGGGCAGGAGCTCCCGCACCTCCTGCGCACAGCGGCAGGCGACGGCGATCTTGGCCGCCCACGTCAACGCCTCCTCGCGGGAGGGCACGTCGACGACCGCGAACCCGCCGATGACCTCCTTGGTCTCCGGGAAGGGACCGTCGGTGACCATCCCGTCGGTGGCCACGATGCTCGCCCGCTGGCTTTCCAGCCCGCCGCCGAAGACCCAGACGCCGGCAGCCTTCGCCTCCTGGACCACCTCCTGTGCGGCCTTGGCCACGTCGGGAAGATCCTCCTCGGGGAAGGTCATCGCGCCGTCGTCGAACGAGATCAGGTACTGCGTCATCCCATTCCTCCTCGTCCTGCGGCCTCCTCCGGCCGCCCCTCACCTCGGCTACGAACGCCGCGCACCTGATTCGACACGCCGCCGACAGAATTCTCGCCGCGGGTCGGGCGCTCGCGGCGCAGGACGGGCGTCGACCTAGTCGACGCCTTGGACCGCGACCATCCGCAGGCGAGCGGCGCCGTCGCGGAGCTTCTTGGCCTGCTGGTAGACCTCTGACTGATACCAGTCGCGGGCGGCGGCGAGATCCTCGAACTCGAGCACGACCAGACGGGACGGTTGCCAATCGCCTTCGAGGACGGCCAGCTCACCGCCCCGGACCAGGAAGCGGCCGCCACCGGCCTGGATGGCGCCCGGCGACGCCGCCTTGTACTGCTCGTACTGCGTCGCATCGGTGATGTCGGTCTCGACGATGACGTAGGCAGCCATCCACGCAAGTTACCGCCGCGGCCGCGCGGTCACGGAACGCCGGCAGGCCTGGAAGGGGGCGACGCCGGCCGGGCCGGTCTCGATCAAGGCGGTCCGCTGTGGTCGGGGTCGGCCGCCAGCGAGCGCACGCAGGGCCGCAACAGCTCGATGACCTGCGCCGGGCCGGCGCCGGCAAGCTCGTCCGACTGATGACGCCCGGCAAGCTGACTGCATGCGCAGCGGTCTCACCGAGCCGCGCTGCGCTCGTGACGCGCGACTCGGCCCCACAGCGCCGTCGATGCTGGCCCGGACATCCGGCCATGCGGCGCGGCGATCCGGACGCGGTCGGGCGGGCTCAGTCGCAGTCCAGCAGGACGGTCATGTACCAGCCCGGCTTGTCTGCGGGTGCGGCCAGGAAGGTTGCCTGCCCATGGCCGAGGCGGTGCCGGTGCTCGGGAAAGTCATGCCGGAACGAGCAGACATAGTCGCCGCGCGGCTGCGGGCTGCATCCGGTCAGTTGGAGGTTGGTGGCTTCCTGCCGCATCTCGAGGAGAGCGGCGCGAGCGGGCGGGTTCGTCACCTTCTTCAGCGCCGGCAGGTCGTTCCGGTTGTACGCGGCCGTCAGGTAGCGCATGGCCGCCTCCGGCGTGGCGAAGTGAACCCCGGGCTTCGGCGTGGGTGCCGTGGAGCCGGACCCGGCCGATGACGGCGCGGACGACGACGCGGACGACGGTGCGGACGACGCGGACGGCGGTGCCGGCGCCGGTGGAGTCGTGGCCGACGCCAGCGGCGCGGGTGCGACCACCGGGGTCGGTGCGGCCGTGGCCGGGCTCGACCGGCCGTCGCCGCAGCCGGCCGCGGCCACGGCGACGGCGAGGCCGGCGGCGACGCCGAGCAAGGAACGGTTGGCGGGGACGAATGCGGTCGGTCTCATCGGGCGTCCACTCTCGGCGGGCAGCGGTGCTGCACGGAAGGGTCGTCTGAACTGATGCGCCCTGGACCTGAGTTGTTGCGGCGCCGCGGCCGGACTGCGCGATCGGGCACTCGGCCCGGATCGGCTCGCCACAGCGGGCGCCGCCTGGGTCGTGTTCGGTTGCCCTGAATGGCGATCGCGCCGGCCCGAAAGGTCCGCGGCTGTTCGGCAACTATGCGGCCGTGACCTGCGTCACTCAGGTAACCATGCGCGACCGCGCGTGGAGGTAGCACGTTACAACGGGGGGCAGCAGATGAACCGGAATGTGCGAAAAGCGCCGATGTGGTTAATCGGGGTGGCCGTTGCGGCGGCCGGAATAGTGATTGCGGCACCGGCAGCGCCGGCGCTCGCGTGCCCCGGCGACCAGGCCTGGGCCGCGTCGGGTGGAAAAGCGGGGCTTCTGCGTACTGCGGTCACCACCGGGCTGACGTCGGTGCAGGTCAGCGGTGGGGGACGGGTGAACGTGCCGGCCGGTGGCACGGCGCCGCTGACCGTCACGGTCGTGAACACCGGCGGCCGGTTCGCCGGACGCATCGACCTTGAAGTCCGGGCGGGCGATGCGTCGGGTTTGCCGGCCATGACGATGGAACTGCAGGTGAACAGCGCGCAGACCGTTACCTGGCGGAGGCTGGCGGAGGAGGGCACGGCGGGGGCGCGATGGTTCACCGTGCCCGGCCTGAGCTTCCAGGCAGGGGAGGTCTCGACGGGGTTCCGGCTCGGGGTTCGGCCGGAGGCGCTGGCGAAGCGGCTGCGGATCATCGCGCACGTCCGGGACAACCGCGGGCGGGAGGCGGGGGCGACAACCTTCGACGCCGCCGTCACCGATGCCGCGATCCAGGTACGGGGCACGTTCCCGGCTGGCCTTCGGCGTGGGGGCGCCTACCGGGAATTTGATGTCGAGGTCCACAATCCCTCGACCAGGACGTATCACAAGGTGGGGGCGGGCCTGGCTATGACGGGTCTGTCGGCCGTGCCGGCTCCCCCCGAGGCCGGGTCTTTGTCGGCGCCGGACATCCGGCTCGAGCGGCGTTACGGCGGCAGCTGGCACCGCCTCGCCGTCCGGGCGTGTCACGACAACCGTGTAAGCGACGGGTGACCCAAGATCGACTGCTGTGATCGACATGGCGGTCGGGAAGGACACCCACGTGACACAGGACGACCCCGGTTCCGGTGCTGAGGCCGCTGCGGCTCGCCGGCTCGCCGAGGCTCTGGACCCGTCGGCGATCGATGCGCTGCTCGCCGATGCGAAGGCCGCCGGGACCCCGATCGACGGCGTCGATGGCTTGCTGAACCAGATGACCAAGGCGGTTCTGGAGCGCGCCTGCAGACCGAGATGACCCACCACTTGGGCTACGACCGTGACGATCCCGTCGGCGTTGGGACGGGGAATTCACGGAATGGCAGTTCGAGGAAGACCGTGTCGACGACCAACGGGCCGGTCACGATCACCGTCCCGCGTGACCGCAACGGGGAGTTCGAACCGCGGATCGTGCCGAAACGAGCCCGTCGGGTCGGCCAGATCGACGAGATTGTCCTGTCCTGCTATGCCCGGGGAATGTCGACCCGCGATATCGAGGCGCACCTGCTCGAAGTATACGGAGTGACCGCATCCCGGGAGTTGGTTTCGAACATCACTGACGTGGTGACCGATGAGATCGAGATATGGCGGAGCCGACCCGTCGATGAGATCTACCCCATCGTCTACATCGACGGGATCCGGATCAAGGTTCGGGACAAGGGCGCGGTCACCATCAAGTCCGCGCACCTGGTCATCGGCGTGGACGTCGAGGGCCGCAAGCACGCGCTGGGCTGCTGGATCGCCGAGACCGAAGGCGCGAAGTTCTGGCACTCCGTCCTCACCCAGCTACGCAACCGCGGGCTGCGCGACGTCCTGATCGCCTGCTGCGACGGCCTGTCCGGGCTCCCGACGCGATCACCGCCGTGTTCCCCGACACGGTCGTGCAGACCTGCGTGGTGCACGTGATCCGCAACGCGATGCGGTTCGTGTCCTACCAGGACCGGAAGAAGATCGCGGCGTCGATGCGCTCGATTTACACCGCGCCCACCATCGACGCGGCCGAGCTCGCCCTGAAGGGTCTCGACACCGAATGGGGACACCAATACCCTGGCGTCATCGACGTGTGGCGGCGGGCCTGGAACGAATTCATCCCGTTCCTCGACTATCCACCTGAGCTCCGCCGGATCGTCTACACCACCAATGCCATCGAATCCATCAACTTCCAGCTACGGAAGATCACCAAGACCCGTGGACACTTCCCGTCCGACGATGCCGCGATGAAGCTCCTCTACCTCGGACTCCGCAACATCTCCAGCAAGAGAGGAGGAGAATCGGGAACCGGAACCCACGGCTGGAAAACAGCGCTCAACACACTCGTCGTCCTCTTCCCCGGACGACTTACCCCGTGATAGGTTAACCGCATTCGTCACCCGTGGCTTACACGGGAATCGTGACAGGCTCGCACGCGCTCCCAGTCGTCCGGCGTCAGCGGCGAGGCCTTCTGCCAGATGCGGGCCGGGACGGCGACGCGACCGACATCGTGGATGAGCGCGGCCCGCCGGACCGCTATCACGTCGGTGGAGGGGAACCCGGATCGCTGCGCCGCCGCACCTGCCAGCTCGGCGACGCCGGTCGAGTGACCCACCAAGTATGGCGAGACGAGGTCGGCGAAGTCACCCATCGCTGCCAGCGCGTTGCCGATCGCCTCGCCCTGCAGGATCAGCTTCGGCGCTGGCTCGTAGGCGAGCGTTTCATCCCACGCTGATCCCTCGCCCTCGAGCGCCATGATGTCGTGTGTCTCGTCGGCCAGGAGCGCGGCTATCGCCGGATCGAATGCGGCGCCGGCTCGCTCACGTACGACACGAGCGGCGAACTCCTCACCGCCCACCATGCGTTGAAAGGCGGCGTCTCGAGCCACGTGAGCGATGCGCAGGGGCAGCGGAATCTCGTCCTGCTTGGCGTGCCCAGGGAAGCCCTTGCCGTCCCAGCGCTCGGTGAGTTGAGAGAATAGCGCCGATACTGATCTGGGCTGACCAAGCCGCTCGGCCAACATCCGCGCCACCTCACACAGCGCAGCGAGATGGCGCTCGTTCTGCCGGACGACCTTCGGCAGGCCGCGGGCGATCTGCACGCCGCGCAGCAGCGCCGGGCTTCCCGGTGAAGCCAGCGCGCGCAACACCCCCGCCATCATTTCCGATCGCGACCCGAACATGACCGGGTAGAAATGAGTCCTCAGCGCCGCATCATCGCCGAAGGTCTCCGCGGCGATGTCGGCGTCCACGGTGCAGCCGACGTGAAAGAGCAGGCACGCATAGTAGGTCTGGGAGGCGACCTCCGAATCGACACCCAGCCGGTCGCACAGCCGCATTGCGGTCAGAGTGCTGTGCAACCCATGTTCCAGCTGCACGCCAAGGCCCAGGTCGGTGGCGAGCGACAGCGCCGCGACCAGCTCCGCGGCACCAATCCGTTCCTCGCCTGGCGAGACAACGTCCGGCACCCCCCGACACTACCTGGCCGGTCGTCACGGCCTCTCCGTTCGCGGGGAGGCGACTTCACGCCACCACCGGCCCCAGGCCCGGTCGCCAGGAAACGATGAGCAGGGCCCGTGCTCGGAGCTCGCACAGATTCACCCGCCGCCGGCAAATTGAACATCCGCTCAGCCGCGCTGCGCGCGGGACGCGCGACTCTGCGGCTGGTCGCGCGGCGGCTCGTGGTGCTGCCGTGCGCGCTTCCGCGACAACGTCCAGCGACCGCGGCGTCTTATGTCGTTTCTAGATCCGGGCAGCGATGGCCTTTCAGGCGACCTTGTCCGCGTAGCGTTGCCTGGCCGCTTCGCCGCTGGTGCCGACGAGGGTGCCGATCGCCGACCACGGTATTCCGCTCCGGCGGGCTAGCCGGACAGCCTCCAGGAGGTGTCGTTCGGCCTCCGATCGCTCCAGCACGGCTGCGCGCAGCGCGGCGACCGCACCGGTGTCCAACTCTTGTGTGGGGTCGGGCTCGTAGCCCTCGAACCGGGCGGCGAGTTCGTCGGCGTGCCGCAGGATGTCCTCGACGCTTCGGGGCATGGCCATCACCTCAGGAACTTCTCTCGGGCGCGCATCGCGTGCACGATCACCACTGCTGTGTCGCCTTCGACATAGCCGATCTCCAGCATGACCGCCCCCGCGGTTGCGCCTATCACGATGGTGAACCCGTCGCCGAGGTCCCACACTCGGACTGGGTTGCGGTAGGCGTGCAGGATGTCAGTCTCAGCCAGGCGGTGCTTGAACGCAGACGGCGCCAGAACCGGATCCTCCACACGACAACAAGTTACCTTGCCACACTCGGCGCGTCCAGGCGCGTGCAGAGGACTCACCTTGCAGCCGCCAGCCACCTTGGGACGGTGGGGGTGGCACCGACAGCCCAGACACAGCGGTCCTACCTCGGCTGACTCTCGGCTGACGTACAGCCGCTCGCACACGCGAAGTGTGGTGGTGTACAGAGCTACTCGTCGGCGAGGCGTCTTGCCTGGTTACAAGGGTGGAGCTGAGGGGACTCGAACCCCTGACCCCCACACTGCCAGTGTGGTGCGCTACCAGCTGCGCCACAGCCCCTTGGTACGGCGTAGATGGTACATGCTGGCGGGGACGCACTGGTCTGGGAGGTGGTGGGACGGTGTTCGAGCCGGCGGCCGAGGCGATGTCGGCGGACGAGCGGGCGAGCTTGCAGCTGGGCGCGCTGCGGGGGCTGGTGGACCTGCTGCTGGCGAAGGACGGGGTTCAGGGGCGACGGCTGAAGGATGCGGGGATCGGGGCCGCGGCCGACGTCGATGACCTGGCCACCCTGCCGACGACGTCGAAACGGGATCTCTGGGACGCGTACCCGTTCGGGATGCTGGCGGTGCCGCGCGAGGAGGTCGTCGCCGTGCATGGCAGCAGCGGCACCGGCGGTCGACCCACGCTGGTCGGCTACACCCGGGCCGACCTTGACCTCTGGTCCCGGATGTGCGCGCGGGCGCTGGCGGCGGCGGGGGCGACGCCGGAGTCGACGATCCAGAACGCGTACGGCTACGGGCTGTTCACCGGTGGCGTCGGCATCCACCAGGGCGGCATTGCACTCGGCGCCACCGTGCTGCCGATGTCGGCGGGGCAGACCGAGCGCCAGTTGACGATGCTGCGTGACCTCAAGCCGGACATCCTGACCTGCACGCCCTCGTACGCGGTCTATCTCGGTGAGGCTGCGCAGAAGGCGGGCGTGGAGCTGAGCCTGAAGGCCGGTGTGTTCGGGGCAGAGCCGTGGAGCGAGGCGCTGCGCCGGCAGATCGAGGACCTGCTCGGCATCAAGGCGTGCGACATCTACGGGCTGTCCGAGGTGATCGGACCCGGTGTCGCCTCCGAGTGCATCGAGGCGCAGGACGGGCTGCACGTCAACGAGGACCACTTCCTGGTCGAGACGCTGGACCTGACGACCGGAAAGCCGACCGAGGACGGCGTTCCGGGCGAGCTGACGTTCACGACGCCGACGAAGGAGGCGCTGCCGCTGCTGCGCTACCGCACCGGTGACATCGCGTCGCTGAACCGGACGCCGTGCGCGTGCGGGCGGACGCTGGTGCGGATGAGCAAGGTGACCGGCCGGGTCGACGACATGGTCGTGATCCGCGGCGTCAACGTCTACCCGAGCGAGGTCGAGGCGGTGCTGCTCGCCCAGCCCGGCGTCGCGCCGCACTACCTGCTCGTCGTGGACCGGCGGAGTCCGACCGCGCGGCTGCTCGTGGCCTGCGAGGGCGCGGTGGTCAAGGACGCGCTGGGCGAGTCGCTGCGGCAGCGGCTGGGCATCCACGCCGAGGTGGTCGTGTTGCCGGCCGGCACGGTGCCGCGGGTCGAGGCCGGCAAGGCGAAGCGGCGGGTCGACTGGGTCGACGGGCCGGCCCCGCTGCCCGGGCTGGAGCCGGCGTGACCCACCGGATCCCGGACCTCTGGGACGCCGACCCCGGCTACCTCGACACCGCCACGTACGGCCTGCCGCCGCATCCAACGCTGCGCGAGCTCAACCAGGCCATCCTCGGCTGGCGCACCGGGCGGACCCGGCGTGCCGTGTGGGAGGAGTCCGTCGAGCGGGCCCGACACTCGTTCGCCCGCCTGGTCGACGCCGACCCGGCCGGGGTGACGATCGGCAGCCAGGTGTCCGGGCTGGTGGCGCTGGTCGCGTCCGCGCTGCCGGACGGCGCCCGGGTGCTGGTGCCGAGCATCGAGTTCACCTCGAACGTCTTCCCGTACGCGGTGCAGGCGGCGCGCGGGATGGAGGTGGTGACCGCGCCGCTCGACGGGCTGCTCGACGCGATCGACGACCGGACGACGGCGGTGGCATACAGCGTCGTGCAGTCGGCGACCGGTGAGATCACCGACATGGCGGCGGTCGCGGCAAAGGCGCGCCAGCACGGGGCGTTCGTCATCGCCGATGCCACCCAGGCCGTCGGCTGGCTGCCCGCGGTGCACGCGCAGTATGCCGACGCCCTGGTGTGCGGGACGTACAAGTGGTTGATGTCGCCGCGGGGGACCGCCCTGCTGGCGACGACACCCGAGTTCGCCGAGCGCATGGTTCCGCTGCTGGCCGGCTGGTTCGCGGGCGAGGACCCGAACGACTCGTACTACGGGCTGCCGATGCAGCTGGCCAAGGACGCGCGGCGGTTCGACCTCTCCCCCGGCTGGTTCGACTGGGTCGGTACGGCGAGCTCGCTGGCGGTGGTCGAGTCGATCGGGCTGGCGGCCGTGCACGCGCACGACGTCGCACTGGCCAACCGGTTCCGGGTGGGGCTCGGCCTGCCGCCGGGGCACTCGGCGATCGTCAAGCTGGACGGGCGGCCGGATGCGCCGGAGCGGTTTGCCCGGGCCGGGATCCGGGCGGCGACGCGGGCCGGATCCGTGCGGGCGGCGTTCCACCTGTACACGACCGAGACCGATGTGGACACGGCGCTCAACGTGCTAACAGAACGCTGATATCCGTTCACCGTCCGTTCGCCTGATCGGGGCATTCCTGCGATGGCGGCCGGCGGGAATGATCACTCGCGTGCGACGTGGACGCGGCGGCCCACTGGATCGCAGCGGTCCGGACGGGGAGCTGGACTGGCCAGGGGCCGACGGCCGGGTCCGGCGGGCGCCGGCCCACGGGCCGGTGCGGCGGGCGCCGGCCCACGGGCCGGTCCGGCGGGCGCTGGCCTCCGGGCTGGCCGGCGCGGGCGCGTCCGCGCTCGTCGACGCGCAGGCCGCGGTGCTGCACTGCCGCGGCGGCCCGCGGCGTGACCTGGCCAGGGCGCTGGCGGTCAACGCCGACGTGCTGGCCGGGTACGGCGACCCGGACCTGGCGGTGGCCTCCGCCGACCTGGCCATCCGGCTGTTCCTCCGCGGCCGGCGGGCGGGCGCGGACCGGGAGGAGCTGCGGCGGGCGCTCGCCGTCGCAGTGGCCGTGCACCGCGCGCACGGACGGTACGGCCTGGCCGAACAGGCCGTCGCGGTGGCGCGGCGGATCGGCGGGCTGGTCGGGCCGGCGCCGACCGTCCTGGAAGCCCGCCGGCCCGCGCTCGACGTGACGGTGGCGGCCGCGCTCGACCGGCTCGGCCGACCCGCTCCCCTGGTCGGCAACCGTCCGATCGTGCGCCCACCGGTCGAGCTCGAGCTCGTGGTGCCGCTGGACCGTCGGCACGGGCGAGCGGTCGGGGGACGCGGCGGCCCGGGTGGGGCGGGTGTTGGCCGGGCTGGCGATCGAGGTGCTGCCGGTGGACGGCGCGGCCGGCGGCCGGCTCGGGATGGAGGCGCACGCGCTGCTGGCCGGCGCGGCCGGCTTGGGATCGGAGCTGCTGACGCAGCAACTGCCGGCCTTCGGCCCGCCGTGGGCCGCCGCGCTGCTGGCCTGCGCGCGCCGCGCCGAGGCCGACCGCGACCACGCCCTGGCGTTGGACCTCGCCACCCCGGCCGCGGGCGTGGCCGAGCAGCTGTTCCCGGCGACGCTGGTCGACCGCGACGCCGCTGCGGTCGTGGCCGAGGCGGTCGAGCTGGTTACAGCGCTGCGTTCACCGCCGCGGTGACCCCGGCCAGCGAGACGTCCTGCACCGGCTTGCCGTCCACCAGCAGCGTCGGCGTGGCGAAGATCCCGTCCTGGTTGGCCTTGTCGGAGATCTTCGACACGATCTCGGAATACTTCCCCGACTTCACGCACTGGGCGAAGGCGGTCTGCCGCTCACCGGTGATCCCGGCCCGCGGGCCGTCGGCGATCAGCTCGTCGTTCGTGACGTCGGCGCCCGGCGTCGGCTGGTCACCGAAGACGATGTCGTGGTATTCGCGGAACCGCCCGGCGTCGGCCGCGCAATACATCGCCTCAGCCGCCCGGGACGGATACCGCGTCGGCGACTGGCCGTTCAGGTATGACACCACGTAATACTTGATCTTCGCTGTGCTCGAGTCCAGCCAGGTCTGCAGCTGCGGGCCGGCGCTCTCCACGAACGTCTTGCAGTTCGTGCACAGCGGGTCTTCGTACAGCTCGATCGTGACCCTGGCGCCCGATCGGCCGAGCTCGACTCCGTTGGAGATGCTGACCGGCTGCGGCGACGGCGGGTCGGGTGTACGCGCCGCCTGCACGCCGATGCCGATACCGGTCGCCACGATCAACAGCAGGCCACCCAGGGCACCCGCGAACCGCACGCGTTGCTGTCCGGCCGCCGCGCGGGCCGCCACGAGCTCTGCCTGCCGGCGCCGTGCCTCCGCTGTCCGCCGGGGCCCGACCCGCGCCTCAGACAAGGGCGACTCCGCGGACCGGCGCACGGTGTCGTCCAGCGCGTACCGGGTCTGCGGCCACCACGCCAGCCCCGCCGCCAGCACGAGCAGCACGGCGACGACCGCGATGTCCCGCGGGTATGAGGTGGTCTGGCCGGTCGGCAGCACGCCACCCGAGCCGAGGCAGCCGCACGCGATCCGCAGTCCCCGTGCCGCCGCCGCGACCAACCCGACCAGCTGCAGCAGGAACAGCACCGCCGACACCGCCGCGGCGACCCGCACGGCCAGCCCGACCAGCAGCAGCACGGCCAGTGCCAGCGCGACGAACGGCAGCCCGTAGCCGATCCCCCGCTCCAGCACGTCGGGCAGCAACTGGTATGCCCGGACGGCGTCCACCGACGCCGCCGGGTCCGCGATCCGCGCCACCGCGACCCAGGCCCAGACCGCGGCCAGCACCAGCCGGCCCACCGTGGCCGCCCAGACACGCACTGCTCAGGCTCCCTTCGCCACCAGCGGCAGATCGTGCCGCAGGTCGTCCGGGCTGCTCCCGGAGACGTAGGCGACCCTCGCATAGTTGTCTGTGCCGTAGAGAAGTTGCTCGGCCGAGTGGGTCTGCCCGTTCTCGGTCGCGACCGGGACCTTGGCCGCGGCCTGCGCCGCCTCCACCTGGGCGACCGTGCCGGTGAGCCCGACGAACTTGCGGGGCAGGTCCGGGTCGAAGTTGCGCAGCCAGGCGGCGAGCACCGGGCCGGTGTCCCGGGCTGGGTCTGTGGTCACGAATACGACCCTGACCTGGCTGCGCAGCGGCTCCGGGGTGCCGCGCAGCGCCGCCGCGGCGCCGGCCATCGTGGTCGGGCAGACGTCCGGACAGTGCGTGTAGCCGAAGAACAGCAGGGTCGGCACGCCCCGGGTCTCGGCGGCGAAGTCGTACGGCTTGCCCGCCGTGTCGGTCAGCGTGAACGTGGGCCGCGGCTGGGGCGGGTCGAGCTCGAGACCCCGGTACGTGCCCTGCGGCGTGGGCTGGGCCGAGATGGCCGGGGACGCAGCCTCCGACGACGCCGTGCACGCGCTGAGCGCGACCGTGCCGAGCACCGCGACTGCCGCCAGCAGCCTTCTCACGATGTCGCTCCTCCCGGGGCCGGGGCGGTGATCGAGATGACCGGCACGTCGAGCAGGACCTGTCCCGCCTTGTCGAAGCGCAGCAGCAGGCTGACCGTGTCACCGGCCCTGAGCGTGCCGGTCAGGTCCTCCAGCATGATGTGGCCCTTCGCCGGGCTCAGGCTGACCGTCCCGTTCGCCGGCACCGCCAGCGGGGTCGAGGCGGCCTCGTCACCGGCCTGCATCGCGGCCGAGTCGGCGTGCACGCTGGTCTTCCCGGCCGCCCCGCAGTACGCGGAGGACAGCCGGTCGGCCGACTTCCCGTCGTTGCGCACAGTCAGGTACGCGGCGGCGACGTCGGGCGAGGCCGGCTGCCGGATGTACGCGTCGTACACAGTCAGGTCGCCGACCGTGGTGCCGTTGACCGGCGCCGGGGCCGCGCTCGCCGCCGCGCCGGGCGCGCTCTGGCCGGCGTCGTCCCGCGCGCCGACGATGAGCCCGGCGACGCCGAGGACCACGGCCACCGCCGCGGCGACGAAGCCGGTCGGGACCCGGGGCGCCCGGCGCGGCCGGTTGCCGGTCGGCGCCGGGGCGGGGTTGGTGGTGCTGCTGCTCACGGTGCTCCGGTCAGTGGGCTCCGGTGGACGTGGAGACGTGCTCGGGGGACCCCTCCACGGTAGCCCGGCGCCTGCGACCGGTGAGAGCCAGTGCCAGCGCGGCCAGCCCGGCGACGAGGCCGATGCCGCCGACGACGTACGCGCCGGTGACCGAGCCCTTGCTGGCGTCGTCGCCGCTCGCCGCGGCCGCCGGCGCCGGCGCCGGTGCCGCCGTGCCGCCGGCGGCCGGTGCGCCGGCCGCGGCCAGCTTCAGCGTCGGCGCCGGGTGCTCGGGTTCCTCGGTGCTGCCGGGCGCCGGCACGTCGATCCAGGAGACGGTCTGGCCGTTGCGGTAGACCTGGATCGCCTTGAACGTCATCGAGTCGGCCTTCGGCAGCGGCCCCACCGACAGGTCAAAGTCCTCGTACTCGCCCGGCTTCACGCCGCCCGCGGTCGCCTTCCAGTCGATCACCGAGACGTAGTCGGTGACCTGGTTGCCGTCGTCGTCGGTGACCGGCTGCGGCAGCTTGGCCCGGGTGACCGTGTAGGCCCAGCCGGGCTCGGGCTTCACCGACACCGAGGCGAGCGGCTGGTCGGCCGGCAGCTGCACCTTCAGCTCGGTGGCGTTGGCGTTGTCCATCTCGTTCGGCATCCGGAAGGTCAGCACGCCGAACGAACCCTGCGTCGCTCCGGGCGAGGTCACCGTCACGTGCGCGAGCGCCGGGAGGGCGGTCAGACCGACCGCCGCAGTGGCTGCCGCGGCCACGGTGAGCAGCCTGAAGACAGGTCGGGACACGGGACGTCCTTTCAGGTGAGGTGATCCCCCGGAATCGCGGGGCAGGTTGTCGGGTGGTCTAGGTGACCTTCACGTCCACCTGGACCACGTCGCGGTCGAATTCCGACATCTGGACCCGGATGACGAGCTCCCAGTTGCCGGTCTTGGTCAAGGCGACCGACGAGGACGAGTACTGCCCGGTGCCGGTCTTCTGCATCTGCACGTTGAGCGGGCCGTACTGGTCGGACGGCAGCGCCTCGGTGGCGGTCACCGCGCGGGCGTCGACCTGCTTGCCGCTGCGGTCGAACACCTTCACGGTCAGCGTGTTCTGGCCGACCTTGGCCGGGGTCAGCTCGACCTCGGCCGTGCCGCCGGAGGCCAGCGCCACGGTCTTGTCGACCGGCTTGACGTACGTGTTCCGGGCCGGCGCCTGGGAGACCAGCACGGCGGCGACCGCGAGCACCACGACGCCGAGCGCGAGCTCGATCCCGACCGAGGTGCGCAGCCGACGGACCATCCGCCGGTCCTCGCCCGCGTCGCCCGCCTCCGGCTCCGGCAGCGTGGCGACCGAGCCGTCCTCCTTCACCGACAGCGCGTGCGCGACCGGCCGCACGTACCGGCGCTGGACGGCCTGGCGGCTGAAGTATGCCACCGCCACGATCAGCAGGAAGCCGGTGACCTTGGCCAGCAGCAGCCGCCCGTAGTCGGTCGACCAGAGCGCCGGGATCGGCCACACCTCGCGCCAGGCCTGGTATGTGCCGGTCACGGCGAGGACGGCCACGCAGCCGAGCGCCAGCCGGGAGTAGCCCGGCAGCGCCTCGGCCAGTTCCCTGGTCCGCCGGCGCGGCAGCAGGCAGGCGACCAGGATGACCAGCCCGCCGATCCACACGCTGGCGGCGGCGAGGTGGCTGGTGTCCGACAGCAGCGCCAGCGTCGGCGCGCTGCCGGCCGCCGCGTGCCCCACCCCGCCGTAGGTGGCCAGCACGCCGAGGCCGCAGATCGCGGCCAGGTCCTCGTCCCTGGCCCTCGACCTCTCCGCCGTCCGCTGCGGCTCGCGCAGGATCCGTACGGCCAGCACGGCCAGCACGCCGAGCAGGATCAACCGCGCGCACAGCATCCGCCCGTACGTGGTGCCGAGCGTGGTCTTGAGCAGGCTGGTGTTGAGCAGGTCGAGCAGCCCGGTGCCGGCCGCGTACGGACCTTGCAGGACCAGGCCGAGGACGGCCCCCGCGGTGGTCGCCCACCAGCCGTACCAGATCAGCCGGCGGGCCCGCGGGTCGGTGCGGCCGGCCGGCCAGCACAGCACGACGAAGACCAGCCCGGCCAGCAGCACGATGCCCAGGAAGCCGACGAACCGGGCGGCGTCGAAGATCTTGGTGATCACTCCGTTCGTGCCGCCGCCCACGACCGAGCCGGTGGCCGCGACCAGCGGTCCGTCGCCGACCACGAACGCGTACGCCCCGCCGATCGGGTGCGAGTCGGCCGAGGTGATCCGGTAGCTGACGATGTAGCTGCCGTCGCCGAGCCCGGACTTCAGCGGCACGGTGACGTTGCGACCCTCGACCTTGGCGTCGCCGTTGCTGACGATGTTGCTCTTGCTGTCGACCACCTTGAGGTAGCCGGCGCCGAGCGAGACGTCCTCGGAGAAGGTCATCGTGACCTTGCTCGGCGGGGACTGCAGCCGCGAGCTCTCCGCCGGGTCACTGCCCACGACCGTCGCGTGCGCCAGCGCCGGGGTGGCTCCGCTGATCGCGAGCACCGCCCACGCACCGAGCAGTGCGAGGACGGCGAAGACCCGCTTGCGGGCCTTCGAGGGACGTGCGGGGGCGGAAGGGGCAGTCACGCTGCTGATCCTGACTCGACCGAGACCGTTGAACCAGCCCTAACACTAGGGGCCGCCGATCCCGTGCCCAGCGTGACCGGCTCGACCCCGTCCGCCGCGCCGACCTCGACCTCCGGCGTGGTGGGCAGGCCGCGCGGGCGGGACCGGTCCGGCGTGCCGGGCAGCGCCGGCGCGGTCCGGCCGATCGTGACCAGCAGCACCAGCCCGGTGCCGACCAGGAGATGGCCGAGCAGCCGGCCGAGCGCGAGGTCGCCGGCCGCGGCGTCGGACGCGGCGACCACGGCGAGCACCGCGACGAACACCCCGACCGGCGCGATCAGCGCATCCGCCGCCCTCGGCCGGGTCGCGACCATGAGGAACGCGACCGCGAGGGCCAGGTTCCAGGCGCCGACCTCGTGCGCGACGTGCCCGGTGGCCATGTCGTCCTGCCCGGTCAGCGCTCCCGACCAGGCCAGCAACGCCTGCAGGAACGCGACGACGACCAGCGCCGCCCGGGCGCCGGCGAACAGCCGGCGGCGGCCCGGCGAGCTCACCGGCAACGCGGCGAGCACTCCCGGCGCCAGGTCGGGAATGGGCCTCGCGGGGGCCAACCGGACCACCCGGGTGACCCGGGCGGCCCGCCCGAACCAGTCGCGGCAGCCCGAACACCCGCTAAGGTGCCCAGTCAGGGCATCGTCCGGCACGCCGTGCGGCTCCCCGTCGAGCTCGGCCGAGAGAGCTTCGCGATACTGGTCACAACCCACGTTCAGTCCAGTCGGTCCGGAGAGGCGAACAGTTCCCGTGGACGTCCCTGTCGACGAGATCACCCTGGCGGCGCTGGCCGCCAGGGACGGCGACCAGGACGCCGCGGTCCGCTTCGTCCGGGCGACCCAGGCCGACGTCTGGCGGCTGTGCGCGCATCTCGGCGACCACGGCGAGACCCAGGACCTGGCCCAGGAGACCTACCTGCGGGCGTTCCGCTCCCTCGGCTCGTTCGAGGGCCGGGCCGGCGCGAAGACCTGGCTGCTCTCGATCGCCCGCCGGACCTGCGCGGACGCGGTCCGGGACCGGCGCCGGCGGCCGCGGGTCGACCCCGGCGCGACGGTGCCGGAGGCCGCCCAGGGCGGCGACCTGTCCGAGGGGGTTGCGCTGCGCCGGCAGGTCGGCGCGCTGAGCCCGGAGCGGCGGGACGCGTTCGTGCTCACCCAGCTGGTCGGGCTGAGCTACCCGGAGGCGGCCGAGGTGTGCGGGGTCCCGATCGGCACGATCCGGTCCCGGGTCGCGAGGGCCCGCGAGGACCTGGTCGCCGGCCTGGTCGAACGGCCGAGCCGCACCGGCTGACCGGCGCACCGAACGACCACGCCGCACCGGCTGACCGGCGCACCCCATGACCACGCCGCACCGGCTGACCGGCGCACCCAATGACCACGCCGCACCGGCTGACCGGCGCACCCCATGACCACGCCGCACCGGCTGACCGGCGCACCCCATGACCACGCCGCACCGGCTGACCGGCGCACCCAATGACCACGCCGCACCGGCTGACCGGCGCACCCCATGACCACGCCGCACCGGCTGACCGGCGCACCCCATGACCACGCCGCACCGGCTGACCGGCGCACCCAATGACCACGCCGCACCGGCTGACGAGGCGCCGGAGGGATTCCGGGCGGCCGGCGGGTACCTTCCAGTTCACCTGCAGGCCACCTGGAGATTCCGTGCGCTTACGTCTCACCCCGCGGGACGACCGGTTCTTCCCGATGTTCGTCGAAGCCGCCCAGAATCTGGTCTCGGCTACCGAGCTGATGGGCGAGTTCCTGCACGTCACGTCGAACCGGGAGAAGCTGGTCGGACAGCTGCGCGAGCACGAGCACGCCGGGGACGCCGTCACCCACCGGGTGATCCACGAGCTGAACTCGACGTTCGTCACCCCGTTCGACCGGGAGGACATCTACCGGCTGATCACCCAGCTGGACGACGTCATGGACGCGATCGAGGCGGCCGCGGACTTCACCGTGCTGTCCGAGCTGGAGACGCTGCCGGCCGAGATGGGCCGGCAGGTCGACCTGCTGCAGCGCGCCGCCCGGTGCACCGCCGAGGCGATGGGCCGGCTGGCCACCATGGACGACCTCGCCTCGTTCTGGATCGAGGTCAACCGGCTGGAGAACGAGGCCGACCAGGTGTACCGCAAGCTGCTGTCCCGCCTGTTCAGCGGCTCGTACGAGGCGCTGACCGTGCTCAAGCTGAAGCAGGTCGCCGACGACCTCGAGGACGCGGTCGACGCGTTCGAGCATGTGGCGAACGTGGTCGAGACCATCGCGGTCAAGGAGTCCTAGACGGTGGATGCGGCCACGCTGGGGCTGCTGGTGATCATCGTGGTGGCCCTGGGGTTCGACTACACCAACGGGTTCCACGACTCCGCGAACGCGATCGCCACCTCCGTGTCGACCAAGGCGCTCACCCCCCGGGTGGCGCTGCTGCTGGCGGCGGTGATGAACGTGGTCGGCGCGCTGGTCTCCACCAAGGTCGCCGCCACCGTCGGCGCCGGGATCATCAGCACGCCGACCGGCAGCGAAGGCCTCGTCGTAGTGTTCTCTGCGCTGCTCGGCGCGATCGCCTGGAACCTGCTCACCTGGTATTTCGGGCTGCCCTCGTCGTCCTCGCATGCGCTGATCGGCGGCCTGGTCGGCGCGGCGCTGGCGGCTTCGCAGACCGTGCAGTGGTCCGGCGTGATGGACAAGGTCGTCGTGCCGATGGTGCTCTCTCCGCTGGTCGGCTTCGGGCTGGCGTACCTGGCCATGGTCGGGCTGCTGTGGGGGTTCCGGAGGGCACACCCGCACCGGGCGAACCGCAACTTCCGGCACGCGCAGATCGGCTCGGCCGCGCTGATGGCCTTCGGGCACGGCACCCAGGACGCGCAGAAGACGATGGGCGTGATCACGCTGGCGCTGGTGACCTCCGGACACCTGGCCTCGTTCCACGTGCCGATCTGGGTGGTGCTGGCCTCGGCCGCGGCGATCAGCGCCGGGACGTACGCGGGCGGCTGGCGGATCATGCGCACGATGGGTCGGCGGATCATCCACCTCACCCCGGCCGACGGCGTCACCGCGCAGACGGTCGCGAGCTCCGTGATGCTCAGCACCGCGTACATCTACGCGGTGCCGGTCTCGACCACGCACGTGATCACGTCGTCGGTGATGGGCGTCGGCGCGACCCGGCGGCTGTCCGCGGTGCGCTGGGGCGTCGCCCGCTCGATCGCCGCGGCCTGGGTGTTCACCATCCCGGCCGCCGCCGTGGTCGCGGCCCTGTTCTACCTGCTCAGCTCGACCGTCGTGAACTAGCGCAGCCGGCGCAGGTGCCGATGATCTCGATCGTGTGGTCGACGTCGACGAAACCCTCGGCCTCGGCGACCTGGCGGGTCCACCGCTCGACCTCGCGGCCCTCGATCTCGACGGTCCGCCCGCACGCCCGGCAGACCAGGTGGTGGTGGTGCCCGGTGCCGCAGATCCGGTAGACGGACTCGCCGTCCGGGCTGCGCAGCACGTCCACGGCGCCGGTGTCGGCCAGTGACTGCAGGTGCCGGTAGACGGTGGTCAGGCCGACGGCGTCGCCGCTGCCACGCAGGTCGGCGTGCAGGTCCTGGGCGCTGGTGAAGCCGTCCCGGCGGGCCAGCGCCGCCCGGACCGCGGCGGCCTGCCGCGTCGACCGTCCCTTCGGTTCCGACATCAGCCCACTCCCAACGGCACCGGGCGGCGCCGCACCACCGGCGCCACCACCACGGATAGCACGAAGAACCCGCACGCCGCGAGCACGATCGCCGCCCCGGCAGCCACCTCGTACGCCTGGGAGACCGCCAGCCCCACCACGCCGCTGGCCATGCCGAGCAGCACCGCCAGCGCGGTGGTCGGCCCGATCCGGTCGGACCACAGCCGGGCCGCTGCGGCCGGGGCGACGATCAGCGCGACGGCCTGGATGGTGCCGACCGCCGGCACCGAGGTGACCACGGTCAGCTCGACCACGAGCAGCAGGAGCAGGTCGAGCCGGCCGGCCGGGTAGCCGGCGGCGACCATCCCGCCGCGGTCGAACGCGCCGAACACCAGCTCCTTGCCGACCAGCGCCAGCGTCAGCGCCACCGCGGCCAGCACCAGCGCGGTCTTGACCAGGTCGCCGGCCTGGACGGTGACGATCGAGCCGACCAGGTAGGCGGACAGGTCGCGGGTGAAGCCGGCCTGCGCGGACAGCAGCGCGACCCCGAGGGCGAACCCGGCGGACAGCACGACGCCGACCGCGGCCGCCGGGTCGCTGCGCGGCCGGGTGGTCAGCCAGCTCACGCCGAGCACGACCAGCACGCCGAACAGGCCCGAGCCGAGCAGCAGGTCGACGCCGACGAGCGCGGCCAGCACGACACCGGGGAAGGTCGCGTGCGTCATCGCCATCGTGAAGAACGACAGCCTCCGCAGCACCACGTGCACGCCGACCAGGCCGCAGAGCGCGCCGACCAGCAGCGCCTCGATCAGCGCCCGGCGCGCGTACCCGTCCTGCAGCAGGCTCATGCTCGCACCTTCCGGGCGGTGGCGATCGCGGCGGCCACGCCGTACAGGAGGACGAGGACGAGCACGACCGTGGCCCCGGAGGCCAGCCGCAGCCCGTGGTTGACCGATGCCTGCCAGGACGCGACCAGCCCGAGCCAGCCGGCCAGCAGCGCGGTGCCGACCGCGATCAGCGTGATCCCGGCCAGCCGGTCGGACAGCAGTCGCCCGGCCGCGCCCGGCACCACCAGCAGCGCGATCACCAGCACGGTGCCGACCGCGCGGACCGCGGCGACCACGACCAGCGCGACCGCGAGGTTGAGGACCAGGTCGAGGGCGAGCACCCGGTAGCCACGGGCCTCCGCGCCGGCCGGGTCGAACGCCCGGAAGAGCAGCTCCTTGCCGAGCAGCCCGAGCAGCAGCAGCACCGCGGCCCCGATCACCGCGGTGACGACCAGTTGCTGCCGGTCCACCGTGAGGATCCGGCCGAACAGGAACGCGGTGAGGTCGCTGGTGAAGCTGGTCTGCCGGGACACCAGCACCACGCCGACCGCGAAGAACCCGGTGAGCACGATCGCCATCGAGGCGTCCTCGGTCACCCGGGACCGGGCCGCGAGCACGGTGATGAGCGCGGTCGACAGCACCGCGAACACCAACGCGCCCCAGACGATGCCGCTGGTGCCGGCGACGACGAAGCCGATGACCACGCCGGGGAAGACCGTGTGGGTGAGCACGTCGGCGACGAACGCCAGCCGGCGCAGCACCACGAACACGCTGACCACCGCGGCGACCGCGCCGAGCAGCAGCGCCTCGGCCAGCGCCCGCTGCATGAACGGGCTGCCGAACGGCTCCAGGAGGTAGCGCACGGTCCGCTCGCTATCGGGCCACGATCACGCTGTCGCCGGCGAGCTCCAGCGCCTGGCCGCCGTACGCGGCCCGCAGCAGCTCGGGGGTCAGCGTCGCCTCGGTCGGGCCGAACGCGACCTGGTGCTTGTTGAGCAAGCAGACCTCGTCGCAGGCGAGGTGGGCCAGGGCGAGGTCGTGGGTGGAGACGACGACCGCCGCCCCGCCGTCCTGCAGCCGCCGCAACGCCGCCAGCAGCGCCTGCTGGCTGACCGCGTCCACCCCGTTGAACGGCTCGTCCAGCAGCAGCAGCCGCGGCTGCTGGGCGATCGCCCTGGCCAGCAGCACCCGCTGCCGCTGGCCGCCGGACAGCGTGCCGAACCGCTCGTCCTTCCGCTCGGCCAGACCGACCGCCTCGAGCGCGTCGGCGGCGAGCGCCCGGTCCCGCGCGCCCGGCCGGCGCAGCCAGCCCACGTCGCGGTAGCGGCCCATCAGCACGACCTGCCCGACCGAGACCGGGAACTGCGCGTCGAGCGTGTCGACCTGGGGAACGTACGCGACCTCGCGGCGGGCCCGGGCCGGCGTGCTGCCGAGCACCTCGATCCCGCCGGACACGACGTCGACCAGCCCGAGCACGGCCCGCAGCAGCGTCGACTTGCCCGCCCCGTTGGGCCCGATCAGCGCGACCGCCTCGCCACCGTGGACGGTGCCGTGCACGTCTTCGACGACCCGGGCGCGGCCGTAGGCGAGGCTGGCGTGGTCGAAGCGCAGCAGCACCGGCCCGGTCGGCTCAGACACGGCCGCCCAGCGCCTTCACGATCGTCGCCGTGTTGTGCCGCTCGGCCCCGAGGTAGGTGCCGCCCGGTGAGCCGGCCGGGCCGAGACCGTCCGCATACAGCGAGTCCTCCCCCTCGACCACCTGCACACCGGCCTCGGTGGCCACCGTCTGCGCGGTCTTCGGCGGCAGCGAGGACTCCGAGAACACCGCCCGCACGCCGGTCTGCTCGATCTTCGCGACCAGGTCGGACAGCTCCTTGCCGGACAGCTCGGCCGACGTGTCGAAGCTCGGGATGATCGAGCCGACGAACGTGATGCCGTAGCGCGCGCAGTAGTAGCCGAACGCGTCGTGGTTGGTGACCAGCTTCCGCCGCTCGACCGGGATCGAGCCGATCTCAGCCTCGTTCTCGGCGTCGAGCGTGGCCAGCTTCGCGTCGTACGCCGCCGCGTTGCGCTCGTACCCGGCCTTGCCCGCGGGGTCCTTCGCGGCGAGCGCGGCGGCGATGTCGCCGACCATGATCCGGGCGTCGGCCGGGTCGTGCC
Source organism: uncultured Actinomycetota bacterium (assembly GCA_963728945.1). Lineage (GTDB taxonomy): Bacteria > Actinomycetota > Actinomycetes > Mycobacteriales > CADCTP01 > CADCTP01. Next base: position 2,336,637 of record CAVSMA010000002.1, read on the forward strand.
AGATGTGCGGGTCCCCGGCCTCCTGCTCATCCGTGCCGTTGCCCTGGCGGATCGTCACCCCGCGGCTGGCGTCGACGACCTCGCCGCCGTAGCCGGCCGAGCTCACCGTCTCGTCGAGCCAGGTCGCCTCCAGCCCGACGCCGCTCTTGACGACGAGGTCGGCGTCGGCGATCGCCTGGATGTCGGCCGGGGACGCCTCGTAGTCGTGCGGGTCGACGCCGGGCTTGAGGATCTGCACGACGTGCACCCGGTCGCCGCCGACGTTGCGGACGAAGTCGGCCACCACCGGCGTGGTGGCGACCACGTCGAGCCGGGCACTCCCGCCGGCCGCCCGATCGGACCCGCCCGACCCGCACCCGGCGAACGCGAGCAGACCCGCGGCGACGACCGCCGCCACCACCCCGCCCCTGCGCACGAGACAAACTTAGCGAATTTGAAAACCGTTGTCATCTTCGACTCAGTCTTGCGGCGGGCAGCAGCGCCAGTCCAGCGCCCGGGCGCGGCGCAGCGGGGTGATCGTCGCGCCGGTGAGCACGGCCCGGCAGCGCGCGTCCCACTCGGCGGCGGAGTGCAGCCGGTCGCTGGTCTGATGGTCGAGCCAGTCGTCGTCGAGCTGCAGCCGGAGCAGCTCGACCGCATCCCGCACCGGCCGGCGCCGGTAGCGCAGGTCGGCGGCGAACATCCGCCAGGCTTGCCGGCGGAACCAGGACCGCGGCACCGGCTGCCGGTCGTCGACGACGTCGACCAGCAGCGCCTGGCCACCCGGCCGGACCAGCGATCGGATCCGGTGCAGGGCACTGTCGAGGTCCACGTGATGCAGGGTGTACGCCGAGAACACCAGGTCGAACCGCCCCTCCGTGTCCGGCGCCACGTCCCGGAGGTCGCGCTGCTCGTAGCGGACGCCGGACCGGGGCCGGCGGTGCCGGGCGAACTCGATCATCGGCGCGGACAGGTCCACCGCCAGGACCTCGTCGTAGCGGTCGGCCAGCATCGCGGTCTGCACGCCGGTGCCGCAGCCGAGGTCGAGGGCCCGGTCGCCGCGGGCCGGCAGGTGGAACATCAGCCAGGCCCGCAGCTCGGCACCGAGCAGCGTGGAGATCCGGTCGTACCGGGCCGTGAGGTGGTCGAAGCTGCGCACGTCGGCGGCGGTCATCACTTGCCCGGCAGCGAGATCGTCGGGTCGAGGAACTCGTTCGTGGCGATGTCGTCGGCCGTCAGCCCCGGCTTGAGCGGCTTGTGCTGCCCGGCGAAGATCGGCACGTCGATCGTGATCAGCCGGCGGACCCGGCTCGGGTCGAAGTCGCCGAGCACCGCCGTCTTGCCGTCGGTGACCAGCCCGTCGTCGCGCATCACTCGGACCGCCTGCTCGGAGCGGGCCGTGGAGTCGGTGTAGGCCTGTCGGGTGCGGCCGATGATCGACAGGATCGTCCGGACGACCGGGTCGGGGTCGGCCATGAAGTCCACTGTGGACTGCTGCAGGATCGGCACCAGCCGCTGCAGGCAGGAGGCGAGCCGCTGCTTGTCACCGGACCGGATCGCGAGCAGGTTGCGGTAGTTGGGATAGCCGGAGTCGGCCACCAGCTGGTAGCGCAGCGGCTTGTCCCAGGCCGGCACCTCGTGCTCCCACTTCCACGGCTCGGAGGTGGCGAAGCCCTGCACGGCGATCGCACCGCGGGACGCGGCCAGCCGGGCCGGCGAGCCGTCATACGATCCGTCCACTTGCGACCGTCGCAGCTGGCCGGTGCCGAGCAGGTAGTCCATGTAGGTGCGCTCGCCGTTGAAGAACAGCACCTTGGTGTCGGTCTGGCCGATGTCGGAGATCGTGTTGAACGCCGGGTAGGTCGCCGGGTCCCACATGATCACCAGTGGGTCGACGTCGTACGGGGTCATCACCCCGGTCACCGGCTGGCCGGCCGAGTTCTGGATGGCCTCGTCCAGCGGAATCATGCCGAGCGTGATGGAGCGGTCCGCGTACATCTGGGCCGACACCTGCTGGAAGCCGATGGCCGGCCCGCCGGCGCGGATCTCGATCCGCACGCCGGTGTCGGCGCCGTGCGCGACCAGCGGGCCGGTCACCCGCTTGCGGCCGGCGTCGACGGTGTAGCCGCTGCCGAGCAGCTGGTAGGCGACGAAGTGCTCGACCTGGGAGAACCAGGAGGTCTGCACGACGACCGGATCCGGGCATATCCCGCGCAGATCGGTCCGCAGACCGGGCGCGGCGGCCGCGGACCGGCCGCCCACTCCCGCCGTGGAGCCGGACGCGCACCCGGCCGCGAGCGCCGCGACCAGGCCCAGGGCGAGCATGCCGGCCCGCCGGCCGACCGAGCGGGTTGGGCGACCGGGAATCCGGCGTGAGCCGTCCTCGGACAGCATGAAGCGACTCCTCGAGTCTGAGAATGATGACCGTTGGCGGCTTCATGATGCCGTTCTGCATCTCGATGAGCAAGATCGGCTGCTTCACGATGTCCTGGACGGACCTGACGCCTGGACGAACGAATTGCCCGGACTTCGCCTATCGCGCAGCAACGATGCCTCCGTATGATGCATCATTGCGGTGGAGTGAAGGCGATGCTGTCCCTACTGTCTGCGGGACGCCGAGCGAACGGTGGTGACATGGCCGAGCAGGTCGGGACGGTGGAGGGTGCCGCGGGTCCGGAGGACCGGGCCCGGCTCGCGGCGTTCGGTCTGCGGATCAAGCTGCTGCGGGTGAGCCGGGGCTGGTCGCAGGAGCAGCTGGCCGAGGCGGCCGGGATGCACCGGACCTTCGTCGGGCAGGTCGAGCGCGGTCAGCGCGGACTCAACGTGCTGGGGCTGTGGCGGCTGGCCGGCGCCTTCAACATCCCGATCGGTGACCTCTTCATCGACCCGGACGGCAAGCCGATCCCCTGACGCGCGATCGCGGGTCGCGGTTGGATGGCGGCGCGCCCGCGGCCGGTGACGTCTGCCGGGTCGGTCCCCGGCCCCCCTCGCGAACGCGCCGTCACCAAGCAGAGCACCGAACCGCTGCGCACGGTCGGCGCCGACCGCCGTGCTGCCCGATCGGGCAGCCGGACTGCCCGATGGGTCACGGGCGCCAGCGGGTGTGGCGGGTGCGGGGGGCACCGGCCCGGATCAGCTCGAGCCGCGGCCGCGGCCCGTCCGTGCGGCCGGCCTGCGGCCGCCGGCTGCCGGCCCGGAACGGCGCCGGCCACTCGGCACCCGGCCCGGCGTAGCCCTGCTCGGCCGCCGCGTGCAGGGTCCACTGTGGATCGTAGAGGTGCACCCGACCGAGCGCGCACAGGTCGGCCCGCCCGGCCAGGATCACCGAGTTGACGTCGTCCCAGGACGAGAGCGCGCCGACCGCGACCACCGCGATGCCGAGCTCGCGGCCCACCTCGTTGCGGATCCGGTCCGCGAACGGGGTCTGGTAGGACCGGCCGAACGCCGGCCGCTCCTCCTTCACCACCTGGCCGGTGGACACGTCGACCGCGTCGACCCCGTGCTCGGCGAACGCCCGGGCGATGCGCACCGCGTCGTCGACCTCGATCCCGCCGTCGTACCAGTCGGTGGCCGAGACCCGCACGCTCATCGGCCGCTCGGCCGGCCACACCGCGCGCATCGCGTCGAACACCTCGAGCGGGTAGCGCAGCCGGTTCTCCAGCGAGCCCCCGTACTCGTCGGTGCGCCGGTTGGACAGCGGCGACAGGAACGAGGACAGCAGGTAGCCGTGCGCGCAGTGCAGTTCGAGCAGGTCGAACCCGCACCGCGCGCCGCGGACCGCGGCCGCCACGAACTGGTCCCGGATGAGATCGAGGTCCGCCCGGGTGAGCTCGCGCGGCACCTGGTTGCCGGGCGAGTAGGCCACCGCGGACGGGCCGCAGACCTCCCAGTTGCCGTCGTCCAGCGGCTCGTCGATGCCCTCCCACATCAGCTTGGTCGAGCCCTTGCGGCCGGAGTGCCCGAGCTGCAGGCCGATCGCCGCACCGGACGAGCCGTGCACGAACTCGACGACCCTGGCCCAGGCCGCCTCCTGCTCGTCCGTCCACAGCCCGGCACAGCCCGGGGTGATCCGGCCGTCCGCCGAGACGCAGGCCATCTCGGTCATCACCAACCCGGCACCACCGAGCGCCTTGCTGCCGAGGTGCACGAGGTGGAAGTCGGCCGGCACCCCGTCGACCGCCGAGTACATGTCCATCGGAGAGACGACCACCCGGTTGCGCAGCTGGAGCCCGCGCAGCCGGTAGGGGTGGAACATCGGCGGCGTACCCGCGGCCATCCCGGTCCCGGCGCTGAACGCGCCCTCCACGGTGGACACGAACTCCGGGTCGCGCAGCCGCAGGTTGTCCAGCGTCACCCGGCGGCTGCGGGTGAGCAGGTTGAACGCGAACTGCTCCGGCTCCTGGTGCACATACCGGCCGAGGTTCTCGAACCACTCCAGGCTCGCCTGCGCCGCCCGCTGGGTGGACACCACCACCGGCCGGCGCTCGGAGTCGTACGCCGCCAACGCCTGGTCCACTGTGGACTGCTCGTGCAGCGAGGCGGCCAGCGCCAGCGCGTCCTCCATCGCCAGCTTCGTGCCGGAGCCGATGGAGAAGTGCGCGGTGTGCGCGGCGTCGCCGAGCAGCACGACGTTACCGGCCCGCCAGGACTCGCAGCGCACCGTGCCGAAGCTGATCCAGCGGGAGTTGTTGGCCCGCAGCGGTTGCCCGTCCAGCAGGTCGGCGAACAGGTCGCCGATCACCGCGATGGCGGCGGTATCGCTCCCGCCCGGCGCGAACGACCCGGCCGAGAACCCGGCCCGCCGCCAGACCGAGTCGTGCATCTCCACGATGAACGTCGACCCGGTCTCGTCGTACGGGTAGGCGTGCACCTGCATCACCCCGTACGGGGTGCGCCGGACGTCGAAGGTGAACGCGTCGAAGACCTTGTCGGTGCCGAGCCACATGTACCGGCACTGTCGCGTGTCGACGGTGGGACCGAACCGGTCGGCGTACTTGGCCCTGGTCGCGGAGTTGACCCCGTCGCAGGCGACCACGAGGTCGTGGCCGCCGGACAGCTCGTCAGGGTCCGGCGCCTCGGTCCGGAACCGCAGCGTGACCCCGAGCGAGCGGCAGCGGTCCTGCAGGATGCCCAGCAGGGTGCGCCGGCTCATCGCGGCGAAGCCGTGCCCGCCCGAGGTGATCAGCTGGTCCGGGCGGCCGTCCCCGGGCCGGAAGTGGATGTCGATGTCGTCCCAGCGGGCGAACTCGCGCTCCATCGCGGCGTAGATGACGGGGTCGGCGTGCTCGATCCCGCCCAGCGTCTCGTCGGAGAACACCACGCCGAAGCCGAACGTGTCGTCCGGCGCGTTGCGCTCCCAGACCGAGATCTCGTGCCCCGGGCCGAGCTGCTTGGCCAGCAGCGAGAAGTAGAGCCCACCGGGCCCGCCGCCGACGACCGCGATGCGCATCAGTCGGCCGCCAGCGCGCGCAGCTTGAACCGCTGCAGCTTTCCGGTCGGGGTGTGCGGCAGCTCGGGCAGGAACTCGACGACCCGCGGGCACTTGTAGGGCGCGATCTGCCGCTTCACCAGCTCCTGCAGCTCGGCCGCCTTGGCCGCGTCGCCGACCACCCCCGGGCGCAGCACGACGTAGGCGGCCACCACGTTGCCGCGGTCCGGGTCCGGCTTGGCCACCACCCCGCACTCGACCACGTCCGGCGAGCTGAGCAGGGCGTTCTCCACCTCCGGCCCGGCGATGTTGTAGCCGGCCGAGATGATCATGTCGTCGCTGCGGGCCACGTACCAGAAGTAGCCGTGCTCGTCGCGGCGGTAGGTGTCGCCGGTGAGGTTCCAGCCGTGCTGCACGTACGTCTTCTGGCGCGGGTCGGACAGGTAGCGGCAGCCGGTCGGGCCGCGCACCGCGAGCCGGCCCGGCTGCCCGTCCGGCACCGGCTCGCCGGCGTCGTCCAGCACCGCGGCCTCGTAACCGGGGACCGGTCGTCCGGTCGAGCCGGGCCGGACGTCCTCGTCGGCGGCGGAGATGAAGATGTGCAGCATCTCGGTCGAGCCGATGCCGTCTATGATCCACAGTCCGGTCGCGTCGTGGAACGCCTCGGAGACGGCGCGTGGCAACGGCTCACCGGCGGACACGCAGCGCCGCAGCCCGGTCGGCACCTTCTTCGCCGCGAGCATGGCGCGGTAGGCGGTCGGCGCGGTGAACAGCACCGTGACCCCGTGCTCGGCCACCGCCCCGGCCATCGCGTCCGGCGTCGGCCGCTCGATCAACAGCGTCGCGGCACCGGCCCGGAGCGGGAAGATCAGCTCGCCGCCGAGCCCGTAGGTGAACGCGAGCGGAGGGCTGCCGAGGAACAGATCGTCCGCAGTCGGCCGGAGCACGTGCGCGGAGAACGTGTCGGCGATCGCCAGCACGTCCCGGTGGAAGTGCGCGGTGGTCTTCGGGACGCCGGTGGTGCCAGAGGTCACCGCGAGCAGCGCGACGTCGTCGGCCGCGGTGGCGACGGCCGCGAACGGCTCCCGGTGCCGCTCGGCGGCCGACTCCAGCTCGGTGTACGTGACGATCCTCAGGTCCGGCAGGCCTGCGGCCAGGTCGTCGGTGAATCGGTCGTCGCAGAGCGCGAACGCGGGCTTGGTGATGTCGCCGATCGAGCGCAGCTCGCCGGGCCGGAGCATCGGCATCGTGGCGACAGTGACGCCGCCGGCCATGACGACGGCCAGCCAGCAGGCGGCCAGCTGCGGCGTGTTCGGGCCGCGCAGCAGCACCCGGTTGCCGGGCACGAGGCCGAGCTCGTCGGTCAGCACGTGCGCCATCGCGGCGACCCGCTCGCGCACCTGCCCGTACGTCCAGGTGCTGGTGGAGCCGACCAGGCAGCGGCGCTCGGCGTCGGGACCGGACAGCAGGGCGTCGGCGCAGTTGAGCCGCTGGGGGTAGGACAGTTCGGCCAACGTGAACCGCAGATCTGGCCACTCGTCGGCGGGTGGCAGCGAGTTGCGGCAGAACGTGTCGACGTGTGCCGACGGGCTGAGATCTGCCCTCGGCTCCTGCGCGACGTCCATGGCGCGCCCTCCCCGGTCGGATGCCCCACTCCTGTAGCGGGGGGCACTCGGGGGGCGGAGCCCCCCGAGGGTCAGTATGCCGACTTCGAGCCGTCGGCCGTCAGGGCAGCACTGCGGCGCCCTGCAGCTCGACCACGGCCTCGGCGTCCCACAGCCTGGCCACGCCGATGCCGGCCATCGCCGGGTAGTCGCGGCCGACCAGACGCTGCCAGACCGCGCCGATGTCCCTGGCCCGGGCCCGGTAGTCGGCCATGTCCACGATGTAGACGGTGAGGCTGGCCAGCTGCTCCGGCCGGCCGCCGGCGCCCTCGAGAGCGGCCAGCAGGTTGGCGAGCGCCTGCTCGAACTGGGCGACCAGGCCGCCGGCGACGATCGCGCCGGTCGCGTCCATGCCGGTCTGGCCGGCGAGGAACACCACCCGCGAGCCCTCGGCCACCACCGCGTGCGAGAAGCCGGAGGGCCTGGCCAGGCCGGGTGGGTTCACGCGGGTCACCATCATCGAGCACAGTGGCAACGATCGTTTCGCTGGTCAACTGGGGAGGCCCGGATGCGCTTGGATGAGCTGACCGACGTCCGCTACGCCGTCGAGGGCGGCTGCGCGGTCGTGACGATCGACCGGCCGGACCGGATGAACGCGTTCCGCGGCCGTACCGTCGACGAGCTGATCAGCGCGTTCAAGCACGCCTGGGCGGACTCGTCGGTGGCGTGCGTCGTCCTGACCGGCGCCGGCGACCGGGCGTTCTGTGCCGGCGGGGACGTGAAGGAACGGGCCGAGACCGGCGGCTACGGCGAGACCGAGTGGGGCACGTTCGAGATCGAGCGGTTGCACCGGATCATCCGCGACATCCCCAAGCCGGTGATCGCCGCCGTCAACGGTGTGGCCATCGGCGGCGGGCACGTGCTGCACGTGCTCTGCGACCTGACCGTGGCCGCGTCGCACGCCACGTTCGGGCAGAGCGGGCCGCGGGTCGGCTCGTTCGACGCCGGCTTCGGCTCGGCCTACCTGGCGCGGGTCGTCGGCGAGAAGCGGGCGCGGCAGCTGTGGTTCCTGCTCGACCGGATCGACGCCGAGACGGCCGAACGCTGGGGCCTCGTCAACGCGGTGGTCCCGGCCGACGCACTGCTGCCGACCGCGCTGGAGTGGGGCCGGCGCATCGGCTCCTACTCCCCCACCGCGCTGCGGTTCCTCAAGCACTCGTTCAACGCCGACAGCGACTCGATCGCCGGCCTGTCGAACATCGCCTTCGCCGGCCTCGACCTGTTCGTCCACACTCCCGAGGCCGAGGAGGGCGCCCGCGCGTTCGCCGAGCGCCGGCCGCCCGACTTCCGCCCGTACCGCTGAGGGGCCCGCCGGCGGTGGTCGGCCGGCAAGGCGTCATCGGTCACGCCGCTGGCGACGGCGCCGGTCGAGCCAGCCCGGACGCCCATCCGGCAGCGCTCGCAATCGTGCGGCGACATTGCGACCGACCGAATCCCGAAGCCGGAACCGAACCGGATCAGGCGGCGGCCGTGAGGCGATCCCAGTCTGCTTCGCCGCAACTCAGCGCCCGCCGCCGCGACTCAGGGCAGCGCTCCCCAGCCGCCCCAGCCGGTGACCGCGGTGCCGTTGGCCGCGGTCCGCCGGTAGATGCGGCCGTCACCGCCGACGACGAACACCTCCAGCGCCGCGCCGTTGCGGGTCACCGCCGGCCCCGAGGCGAGGCTCCCGCCGAGGCTGCGCCAGCCGGTCCAGCCGGTCCCGTCCGGGTTGACCACCGAGTAGTACCCGTTCTGGCCGCCGCGGACGACCGCGACCACCTTGGTGCCGTCGGCGGTGGGCGACAGCGCGACGTCCGAGTTGATCGACCCCCCGAGCAGCCGCCAGCCCGACCATGCCCCGCCGGCGGACCGGGTCTTGACGTACATCGCGTGGTTCCCGCCGACGCCGGCGACGGTGAGCACGCCGCCCGCGGTCGCCGCGACCGACGGGGCGGAGGGGGCCAGCAGGCCGCCGAGCGGGACCCAGGAGCCCCAGCCGGCGGCGGTCCGCTGCCGCAGGTAGCCCTGCCCGTTCCCGCCGCGCAGCACGATGCTCTCCACGCCGTCCGGGCCGACCCCGCTGCCCGGCCTGGTCGTCGTGACCCCGCTGAGGCTGCCCCACCCGCTGCGGGCGCCGCCGTCCGAGACGGTCTCCCGGTAGACCGCGTTGTCGTTGCCGATCGCGACGGCGGCGAGCCCGGTCGAGCTGGTCGCCGCGGCGGCCGGCCCGCCGACCACCGAGCCGCCGAGCTGGCTCCAGCCGCTCCAGGTCGAGCCGCGCAGGGTCCGCTCGATGATGTTGCCGGCGGCGTTGCGGACCAGCACGTGCAGGCCGGCCGCCGTGGTGGCGGCGGCGGGCGTCGAGGCGCGCTGGCCGGTGCCGCCGGCCAGGTCGACGAAGCGGTAGCCGTGTGCGCGGTAGTAGTCGATGATCCGCGGCAGCGCGGTCACGGTCGCCGGGATGCCCGCCGGCGGGTTGTGCATGAGGATCACCGGGTGCGCCTGGCTGCCCCCGGCCACCGCGCGGGAGTAGATCCGCTCTACCCAGCTCGACGCCGTCGACGTGCCGGCCTTCCAGTCCTCGGTGTCGACCGACCAGTTCCACACGGCCATCCCCCGCTGCTGCGCGAGGCTGAGCGTGGTCGCGTTGAACTCCCCGTACGGCGGGCGGAACACGCAGGACCCGACCGCGGTGAGCGCGCTCTGCTCCGCCGTGGCCCGGTCCATCTCGCTCGCCTGCCCGGACGCGCTGAGCGTCGGCAGCTGCGGGTGGTCCCAGGTGTGGTTGCCGATCACCATCCCGGTCACCAGCTCGGACCGGACGTACGCCGGCCGGACCGAGGCGTTGACGCCGATGTTGAAGAACGTGGCCGGTATCCCGTACCGCTGCAGGATCGACAGGATCGCCGGGGTGGTCACGCCGGGACCGTCGTCGAAGGTGAGCGCGACGGTCTTGCCGGAGCCGGGCGCCGTCCGCTGCACTCCGGACGGCGCCGCCGGGCAGCCCGTGCTCGGCCCGGCGGCGGCCAGCGATCGGGGCGTGACTCCAGCCGGCTGGCGGGCCAGGATCTGGTCCGGTGGCCAAGGACCCTCCGGGAGCGGGGTGCTGGTCGCCGTCGGCGCCGGGGCGGGTGACGGCTCGGGCGCGGGCGACGGCGCGGCGTGTGCCGGCCCGGCGACGGCGAGCAGCACCCCGGCCAGCGAGCCGAGTACGACGGTGGCGCGGACGCGGCGGGACGACAAGGCGCACCTCCATGCGGGCCGGGGCGCCCGCGATGCACCGCGCCGGAGCGGCTCGGTGCCTGGGACGATCCCGCCCCGCACCGGCGCCTGTCCAGCGCCGCCACTCCCCCGGCGGCCGGCTAGCCTCCGACCGATGACAGACCGCACCGACCGCGGCCTCCCACCCGTACCGGTCTGGGAGTTGGTCCCAGCCGGAGGCGATGAGGTTCGACGCCCTCAGCGGACCGGCTGGAAGTAGTGCCGGGCGACGTAGCGACCGACGGTGCGCCCGAGCGCGGAGCCGCGCAGGTCCGAGCTGAAGAAGTGGAAGCCGACGAGGACGCGGGCCTGGTCGACGTCCTCGACCACGTCGTGCAGGTGGCGGTAGGTGCGCGTCCTGTCGGTGACGCCGGGCGCCCGGCTGTCGAGCGTGAAGCGGACCCTGTCGGTGCCGAAGAACGCGTCGAGGGCGTTGACGATCGCGGTGCTGTGGCAGGCATGCGCGGAGGGGTACTCGGGGAAGTTGGGCGTGGTCGCCAATGGCATCCAGCCGGGATCGGCCGCCGTCGCGGGGTTGCCGTCCGACCCCGCGGCCGGGATCGCCTGGTAGGGCCGCCAGAACCAGTAGTGGTACTTGGCGTCGAAGCAGGCGATCATCGCGTCGCCGCCGGCGACGTGTGCCAGTGCCAGCATCCGAGCGGTCCGGACGAGGCCGAGTCCCCGGTCGGCGGCGACCCGGAGCATGCCGTCGTTCCACTGCCGGATGTCGTGGTCGGTCCAGAACAGCGCCTGGCTCGTCTGCTCCGGCGTCCTGCTCGTGCTGTCGATGCGGCCCAGCTCCTCGACCTGGTTGAGGTTCTCGGCGTACGTCCTGCTCCGCAGGCCGTCGGGGTGGCCGGGTCGGAACTGCGAGGCGCGCTGCAGCGCGAGCGGCCGCATCCCGGGCAAGCAGAGGCCGAGCGCTGCTCCGGGCCCGGGTTGCCAGACGCCGGGCGCCGGTGCGGGCAGGCCGAGGTCGGCGAGGGTGGTGCCGCACCCGCGGCCGTCGTTCGCCCGCAGCGCCAGCACGGACCGCGCGACCCTCGTACCGATCGTGACTCCCGCGGACTTGGCGGCGCCGTCCGGGATGGCCGCCAGGTAGGCGGCGTGGTCGGCGTCGAGGATCGCCTGGCTGGCGCCGAGTTGTGGCTGCAGGCCGGTGAGCGTCTCGTACGCGGCGGTCGCGATCGCGGCCGCAGCCGAGGTGCGGGCCGGCGCGGTGGGCGTGGCCGCGTACGGCCGGTAGCCGCCCTCGACCGCCACCGCCGCGTCGTAGATGGCGACGTGGGCGATGCCCATGAGGACCGCCGCCTCGCCGGGGAACTTGGTGCCGAAGTTCTCCGGACCGAAGACCCCGCCGGGACCGGCCGGGACGATCGCGCACCGGGCCTCGGTGCTCCAGAACGCGACCGGCGTCCTGGCGGCGGGGTAGTCCGCCACCGGCGCGCACTGCGTCGGCGGCGACGGCGACGTTGGCGGCGTCGCGTCGACGCCGCGCCCGGCGCCCACGGACGCGACCGCCCCCAGGAGAGCGACGACGACAAGAGCGAGTCTCGATTTCACCACTCGCCCGACGCTAGGCAGCCGGGCTCAGCGGGGAATCGTGAGTTCCCCTGAACTTTGCTGGTCCGGTCGGAACCTCCGGGCGAGCTCGGCCCGCGACCGCACGCCGAGCTTCGCGTACACGTGCGACAGGTGCGTCTCGACCGTCCGCTCGCCGAGGAAGAGAGCGGCGGCCACTTCCCGGTTGGTGTGCCCTTCCGCGACGAGCGCCGCCACCCGCCGCTCGGCGGACGTCAGCCCTTCCTCGCGCGAGCGCCCGCCGATCCGACCAAGCTCCGCGCGGGCGCGCTCGATCCAGGTCGCCGCGCCGAGTTGCTCGAACCCGTCGAGCGCGGCGGCGATCGCCTCGCGGGCGGCGCGCTTCTGCCGCCGGCGCCGCCGCACGACCCCGAGCGCCAGCAGTGCGCGAGCGCGCCCGAACGGATCGGCCGCCTGCTCGTGCTGCGCGACGGCGTCCTCGAGGAGCGCGGCGGCTTCGGTGACGTCGCCGCGGGCGGCGGCGACGAGACCGCGGCAGCGCGTCACCTGCCCGAGCGCCCGGTCGTCGCTGTCCGGTCGCTCCTGCTCCCAGACGTCGAGGACCCGTACGGCGTCGTCGACCCGGTCGAGCGCGAGCAGCGCCTCGATCTGGTCCGGGACCCACCAGCGACGGCGGGTGCTGCGCCAGCCGAGCCGCGTCGTGACCGCCTCGGCCTCGGCGAACCATCGCACCGAGGCCTGCAGATCGCCGCTCTGCAGGGCGACGAAGCCGAGCGTCGCGACGTGTATGGGCGTGTGCCGCCCGAACTGCTCCTCGCCGAGCTGCAGTGCCCGTTCGGAGTGTTCGCGGGCGTGGGCGAGCAGGCCGCGGTGCGCGGCGACGACCGCGGCCGGCAGATGAGCCCACGGCACCTCGAGACCGTACTGGGTCATCACGTCGTAGGCACGCTCGGCGTGCTCGGCCGCGACCTCCCATCGGCCGGCCCACAGCTCGACCCAGGCGAGGCTGTTCAGCACCTCGGCTGCCGACAGGTCGTCGCGCTCGCGGGACTGCTCGTATTCGAGCTCGAGCAGCGCACGTGCGGCGTCGTGGTCGCTGCTCCTGATGATCTTCAGCAGCGCGAACCGCGCTCTGCGTACCAGCCGCGGGTCCCCGGTCGCGGCGGCGATCTCGTGTGTCCGCGCCGCGTACTCGCTCGCCAGCGGGTCGCCGACCACCGAGCCGAGAAACGTCATCATCTCGAGCGCTTCCACCCGCAACGCATCGTCGTCGACCTCGTCGGCGAGCGCCAGGGACGCGCGCGCATGCTCCAACGCACGGTCATATCCCGTCGCGAAGCGAGCCGCCCAGGCCAGCCGGCATTGGATCGCCGACTGCAGGTCCGGGCGCCCCGCCGCCTCCTGGGACGCCTCCTCGAGCAGCGCGACGGCCCGGTCGAGAGCCTCGAGCTCGGCAAGGAGGAGGAGGACGTCGGCCCGCAACGAGCCGATCCGGCGGTCACCGAGCAGCTCGCCGGCAATCGTCCGCGCGCGCGTCCACTCCCCGGCGGCGCGGTGGGCGCGAGCCGCGGCCAGCGCTCGCCGGTGACGCTCGCCGACCTCGTCCGCCGGCGTCAGTCGCAACGCCGCCTCGGCCAGTTCGGCCGCGCTCGCCGAGGCGCCGCGGCCGCCGGCGATCGCCGCCGCATCGTCCAACGCGGCGGCGACGGCTTGGTCGGGCTCGTCCGTCGCGAGCGCGAGGTTGCGCGCGCGCAGCACGGGATCTGCGACGATCGCGGCGATGCGCTCGTGCACAACCCGACGCCGCACTCCGAGATCGTTGTAGAGCACCGACGAGAGCAACGGGTGGCTGAACCGGATCGCCCCGCGGTCATGCTCCACCACCTGCGCTGCCAGCGCGGGGCCGAGCGCACCAGGTGCCGCGCCGCTGCGCTCCAGCAGGGACTCCAGCAGCGACTCCGACGGCGCCCCCAGCGCCGCCACGAACGCGAGCGCGTCGCGGGTCCCCGCCGGGAGGTCATCGAGACGGGTACGGACCAGCTCCTCCAGCGTCGCCGGGACCGGCAGCGGCTCGAGCGGGTCGACGTCGTCGTCGAGCACGCGGGCCAGCTCCAGCGCGAAGAGCGGGTTCCCACCCGACTGCTCGTGTATGCGCAGCAGCGTCTGGCGGGCGAACGGCCTGCCGAAGCGGTCCTGGAGGATCCGGTGCAGAGCACCCACGCCGACCGGCCCGATCCGGAGCCGCTCGACGTCCACCGCCTGCTCGAGCTCGGACGCCGTCAGGCGGCGTGCCACGACCAGCCGGACGACGCCGTCGAGCCGGCGCAGCGCGAAGGCCAACGCGCTCGCCGACGAGGCGTCGAGCCAGTGGACGTCGTCGATCGCGACGACGACCGGCTTCCGTCGGCTCAACAGGCTGAGCACATCGCGTACGGCCACGGCGAGCGCACGACGGTCGGCGGCTCCGTCCGTGGGCTCGTCACGCAGGAGCGCGACCTCCAGCGCACGCCTGCGCGGCGGGGACAGCTCACCGATCACCACGTCGAGGACGGGGTCGAACAGGTCGCCGAGCCCCGCGTAGGCGAGCCCGCGCTCCGACTCGGCCGGACGCGAGGAGAGCACGGTCAACCCACGCCGGCGCGCCGCTGCGACAGCGGCACGCCACAGCGTCGACTTCCCGATCCCGGGCTCGCCCTCGAGCACCAACGCCGTCGGCGCGGCGGCGGCACGGTCGAGGAAGCCAACGACGGAGCCGAGCTCCGCATCGCGCCCGACGACCCCGACGCCGCTCACGCACCAATCGTGACAGCCCGGCGCCATGCTGGCCGCCGTGTTCCGGCGGATGGACCTGCTCATCGTCCCGCGCGGCACGAAGGCCATCCGCGGGATGGCGGCCCACCCAAACCGGAACCGGACAGACCGCGGGGCCGTCCCCACCGCCGTCACCGGCGGAGGCCACCTGGCCCACAACCCAAACCGGAACCGGACAGACCGCGGGGCCGTCCCCACCGCCGTCACCCGGTGGAGGGCCCTAACCCACAACCCAAACCGGAACCGGACAGACCGCGGGGCCGTCCCCACCGCCGTCACCCGGCGGAGGTCACCTGGCCCACAACCCAAACCGGAACCGGACAGACCGCGGGGCCGTCCCCACCGCCGTCACCCGGCGGAGGTCACCTGGCCCACAACCCAAACCGGAACCAACCGGAACGCGGGGCCCGCGGGGGTCGCCCCCGCGACCAACATCCGGAACACCCCCCGTCCGCGCTCTCGGCGGACAGGGGGTGCCCAGGTGTGGAGGTGGCGGGAATCGAACCCGCGTCCTCCGGCGGTTTGACAGGGCTTCTCCGGGCGCAGCTCGTGATGTCTCTACTCGGCCCCACCGGTCTTCCGAGCAAGCCGGTGTGACGGGCCCAGCCGCTGTGAGATGTCCCTCGGTGACCCGCGACCGGTCACCGAGGTGAGCTTCCTCGCTGATGCCAGGAACCGGGCCGGAAGCACTCCCGGGCTGACAGAGGTCTAGCTCGCCTTAAGCGGCGAGGGCGACCTCGGAGCGCGAACTGATGTTGGCGCTTGTGGTTTGCAACGGATGGTTTACGAGATCATCGTTGCCTTCCTCGGCCCGCTTCCCCTGTCTCGACGTCCGGAGTCGAGACCTTTCACCCCCTTGTCGGTGGATCACCCAGTCTAGCGGTTGCGCGCGCCGGCTTCATCCCACCGGCTTCGCCCAGGTCACGGACGTGTGGTCGACGACGAACCCGGCCCGCTCGTACAGGCCGAGGGCACCGGTCGGGTTGCTGCTGTCGACGGTGAGGCTGGCCCGCCCGTAGCCCTCGGAACGGGCCGCGGCCAGGCCGGTGGCCAGCAGCAGCCCGGCGAGCCCGCGCCGGCGCCACGGCCGCAGCGTGCCGACCTGGCCGATATAGGCCTCGCGCACGCCGGTGGCCTCGGCCTCGGCGGGATAGAAGTAGCTGAGCAGGTACGCCGCGATCCGGTCGCCGTCGAGCACGAGCCGGCTCAGCTCGGGCTGGAACCCGCGGGAGCCGGTGTACCACTGGGCCCAGCGCTGCTCGTCCGGCGGGGTCGAGCCCCAGTGGTCGGCAAACGCCTCGCCGTGCGCCCGCCGGAGCGGCTCGTCCAACTGCGCGGACCACGGCACGACGCGCAGCCCGTCCGGCACCGGCGGGATCGGCGGCAGCGGGGCGGACAGGTCGCGCTTCATGCCGTACCAGTACCGCGCGGGCTGGTAGCCGGCGCCGCGGACCAGCGCCTCCTGCGACGGCACGGTGGCCGGCACCCGGACGAACAGGTCCCCGGGCAGGTCGGGATGCCGGGCGGCGTGCAGCTCGCGAGCGCGCCGCTCGCCCCAGTCGAGCAGCCGGCGACCGAGGCCTTCGCCGCGCCGGGACGGCAGCACGCCGCCTTCCAGCCAGACCCGATCGACGCCGGCGACGTTGCTCCACATCCGGACGGCGGTCCAGCCGATCAGCGCGCCGTCCGGGTCGACGACGCCGAGGGTGTCCCGGCCGAGGTCGATCGAGGTGTCGGCGAGCTCGTCGGCGATGTCGTCCTCGTCGTAGTGCTCCCCCGTCGCGTCGACGGCCTCGATGCCGGCGAGCAGCGTGGTCAGCCCGGGCGCGTCGGCCTGGGTCAGCGCGCGCAGCGTCACGGTGTCCACGCACCCAACGTACGGACCGGCCGCACCTCAATTACTGCTGGCCGCGCCGGTTGACGACGATGTCGGCGATGCCGATGGCCAGCGCGACCGCCACGAACGCGACGATGAGCACGAACCCGTCCCGCACCGCGGCGCTGAAGTCGCCCCCGGTGCTGGCGAGCCGGGAGTAGTACAGGCTGCCCACGGCGGCGATCCCGGCGGCCGAGCCGATCCGCTGGCCGGTCTGCAGCACCCCACCGGCCGCCCCGCCCTGGCGCGGCGGCACCTCGGACAGCGCCAGCGTCTGGTTGGGCGCGATGACCAGCCCGCTGCCGAGCCCGGCGACGAGGAACGGAGCCGCGACCGCCCAGCCGACCGCGGGCGAGTCCACCAGCCCGATGGCGACCCAGGAGGCGAGCAGCCCGACGATGACGAGCACCAGCCCGGCGGCGACCAGCCGCGGCCCGATCCGGGTGATCACCCGACCGCCCAGCCACGCCCCGACGGCCGAGCCGAGCGCGAACGGCGTTGAGGCGAGCCCGGACTGCAGCGCCGTGTAGCCCATGCCGTCCTGCAGGAACAGCGCGTAGATGAAGAACACCCCGGTGAACCCGACGAAGTAGGCCAGCGCGAGCGCTGCCCCGAACGTGTACGACCGCCGGCCGAACAGGGCCAGATCGACCATCGGTTCCCGGCCGCGCCGCCGGTACCACCGCTCCCAGCGCACGAACAGCACGCCGAGCAGTGCCGCCGGCACCAGCAGTGTCCACTTCAGACCGCCCGACCAGGTGCGGCTCTCCACGAACGGCAGCAGCACGAGCAGCGTGGCCAGGCCGAGGACGACCGCGCCGACCGGGTCGTAGTCGGTCCGCTCACCCTTCTGCCGCCGCCGGTGCGGCACGGTCCGTACGGCCAGGATCATCGCCACGATGCCGACCGGCAGGTTGACGAAGAAGATCCACCGCCAGCCCTCCTGCGCCCCGCCGAACTGGATGAGCAGCCCGCCCAGCAAGGGCCCGATCGCGGTGCTGACCCCGACGACGGCACCGAACAGCCCGAACGCGCGGCCCCGTTCGGCGCCCCGGAACAGGTGCTGGATCAGCCCGGCGTTCTGCGGGGTGACCAACCCGCCGCCGACGCCCTGCACGAGCCGGGCGATGATCAGCATGACCGGGCTCTGGGCCAGCCCGCAGGCCGCGCTGGCCAGCGTGAAGATCGCCAGCCCGATCATCAGCGTCGGTCGCCGGCCGCGGGCGTCGCCGATCCGGCCGCCGGCGACGAGCACCAGCCCGAACGCGAGCGCATACCCGCTGACCACCCACTGCAGGTCGCTGTCGTCGGCGCCGAGGCCGCGGGCGATGCTCGGCAGCGCCACGTTCACGATGCTGACGTCGAGCAGCACCATGAAGCCGGCGACGAGGACGACGATCAGCGCCCGCCAGCGCCGCGGGTCCGGCTCGTAGTCGCCGTCGGGGCGCGCGACCGGCGGCGGCCCGGATCGGGTCCGGTCCTCCGCGGTCACCGGAACAGGACCTTCTCCAGCCGGATCGGAAGGTCGCGTACCCGCACTCCGGTGGCGTGCCAGACGGCGTTGCCGATCGCGGCCGCCACCCCGACGATGCCGATCTCCCCGATGCCCTTGATGCCGAGCGGGTTCACGTACCGATCCTGCTCCTCCAGCCAGTACGCGTCGATCGCGGTGCCGACGTCGGCGCAGGCCGGCACGTGGTAGCCGGCGAAGTCGTCGTTGACGTAGTCGCCGAACCGGTGGTCCATTGTGGACTCCTCGGTCAGCGCCATGCCGAGCCCCATCGTCATGCCGCCGAGGAACTGGGACCGGGCCGTGGTCGGGTTGACCACCCGGCCGACCGCGTAGACGCCGAGCAGCCGGGACACCCGCACCTCGCCGGTGTCGGCGTCCACCCGCACTTCGGCGAAGTGGGCCCCGAACGCGTGCCGGGACCAGTGCGCGTCCAGCGCGGCGACGTCGTCGGCGGTGTCGACGCTGACCTCGAGGCCGCCCTCGGGCACGCCGGCCGCCATCCGGGCCCGCAACTCCCGGGCCGCCTTGTCCACCGCCCAGGACCAGGACGCGGTGCCCATCGACCCGCCGGCGAGGTTCGCCGGCGGCAGCGTCGAGTCGCCGACGCACATCTCGATCCGGTCCGGCGCGACCCCGAGCGCGTCGGCGGCGACCTGGCCCAGGACCGTACGGGCACCGGTGCCGATGTCGGTGGCGTTGATGTCCACCTGGAACCGGCCGTCCCACAGCATCCGCGCCGCGGCCGAGGCCGGCCGGCTGCGGGCCGGATACGTCGCCGCGGCCACCCCGGTGCCGACCAGCCAGCGCCCGTCCCGGCGGGCCCGGGGCCGCGGGTCCCGGTCGGCCCAGCCGAAGCGGGACGCTCCGTCGCGCAGGCAGGCGACGAGGTTGCGGCTGGAGAACGGGTGTCCGCTCTCCGGGTCGACCGCCGGCTCGTTGCGCACCCGCAGCTCGATCGGGTCGAGTCCACAGGCGACGGCCAGCTCGTCGAGGGCGGACTCGAGCGCGTACATGCCGGGTGCCTCGCCGGGGGCGCGCATCCAGGCCGGCGTCGGCACGTCCAGCCGGGCGAGCTTGTGCGCGGTCCGCCGGGCGGCCGCCGCGTACATCATCCGGGTGCCGACCGCGGTCTGCTCGGCGAACTCCCGCACGGTCGAGGTCTGCTCGATCACCTCGTGGCCGATCGCCCGCAGCACGCCGTCGGCGCCGGCGCCGAGCCGGATCCGCTGGATGGTCGGGGTGCGGTAGCCGACGACGCTGAACTGGTGCTGCCGGGCCAGCGCGAGCCGCACCGGCCGGCCGACGACCCTGGCCGCCATCGCGGCGAGCACCACGTTGGGCCGGGCGGTGCCCTTGGCCCCGAACCCGCCGCCGACGTGCGCGCTGACCACCTGGACCCGGTCCTCGGCCAGCCCGAACAGCGTGGCCAGGGACTGCGCGACACCGGTCGCGCCCTGGTTGGAGTCGTGCACGAGCAGCCGGTCGCCGAGCCACTGGGCGGTGCTCGCGTGCGGCTCCATCGGGTTGTTGTGCGTCGCCGCGGTCTCGTACGTGACGTCGACGGTGACCTCGCTCGCGGCCAGCTCGGCGTCCACGTCGCCCTGGGACGTGTCCGACGCGTAGTTGGGGTTGACCTTCTCCGGCGTGTAGAGGTCGTCCCGGTCGGCGCGCAGCTCGGTGTCGTGCGGCTGCTCGTCGATCTCCACCCGCGCGTGGGCGGCCGCCTCCCGGGCCGCCTCGAGGCTGTCGGCGACCACCGCCGCGACGAACTGGCCGTGGTAGGCGACCCGGTCGCTCTGGAACACCAGCAGCTCGTGGTCGGCGACCTCGGCCAGCCGCGGCGCGTTGCCGTGCCAGAGCACGGCCAGCACGCCGGGCATCGCGAGCACGGCGTCGGTGTCGACCGACCGCACGGTGCCGCGGGCGACCGGCGCCTGCACCGGCCACGCGTACGCCAGGCCGGCGGCCGGGTACTCGACCGCGTACCGGGCGGCGCCGGTGACCTTGTCCGGTCCCTCGGTCCGCCGGAGGCCGGTGCCGACCGCGGTCACCGGTCCACCCCCGCCAGTTCGGCCAGCACGGCCACGGTGAGGTTGCGCACCAGCGGCACCTTGAACGCGTTGTCCGGCAGCGGTCGGGCCGCGGCAAGCTCGGCGTCGGCGGCGGCCCGGAACGCCGCCTCGGTGGCCGGGCCGCCGCGCAGCACCCGCTCGGCCTCGGTCGCCCGCCACGGCCTGGGCGCCACCCCGCCCCAGGCGATCCGCACGTCCCGGACAATGCCGTCGACCACGTCGAGCGCCGCGGCGATCGAGGCGACCGCGAACGCGTACGAGGCGCGGTCGCGGACCTTGCGGTAGCGGGACGGGAGGCCCAGCGGCGGCAGCGACACCGCGGTGATCAGCGCGCCGGGCGGCAGCACCGTCTCCACCTGCGGGGTGTCGCCGGGCAGCGGGTAGAGGTCGGTCAGCGGGACCGGTGCAGCCTCGTGCAGGTGCACCGTGGCATCGAGCGCGGCCAGCGCGACGGCCAGGTCGGACGGGTGGGTGGCCACGCAGTGCGCGGACGTGCCGAGGATGCCGAGATCACGGTGCGCGCCGGCGATCGCCGGGCAGCCGGTGCCGGGCGCCCGCTTGTTGCACGGCTTGGTGACGTCCTGGAAGTAGCGGCACCGGGTCCGCTGCAGCAGGTTGCCGCCGATCGTGGCGACGTTCCGCAGCTGCCCGGAGGCGCCGGCCAGCAGAGCCTGCGAGAGCACCGGCCAGCCCGCGCGGACCCGGCGGTCGACCGCGACGTCGCTGTTGCGGGCGCCGGCGCCGATCCGCAGGCCGTCCGCGGACTCCTCGATCCCGGTCGGCAGCAGCCGGGTGACGTCGACGAGCAGGGCCGGCGTCTCGACGCCGAGCTTCATCAGGTCGACCAGGTTGGTGCCACCGGCCAGATACTTCGCGTCCGGGCGGGCGACCAGCGCCACCGCGCCGGCCGGGTCGGCGGCCCGCGCGTAGTCGAACGGCCTCACCGGGCGGCTCCCGCGTCCT
The DNA here is from genome assembly GCA_963728945.1 of uncultured Actinomycetota bacterium. Classification (GTDB taxonomy): domain Bacteria; phylum Actinomycetota; class Actinomycetes; order Mycobacteriales; family CADCTP01; genus CADCTP01. The sequence goes on from CAVSMA010000002.1 coordinate 2,357,725, forward strand.
GCACCGCCGCGACGATGTTGGGGTACGCCCCGCAGCGGCAGAGGTTGCCGCTCATCCGCTCGGCCACCTCGGCGTCGGTGAGCGCCGGCTCGCCGTCGGTGACCAGGCTGGGCCAGCCCGCGTCGTACTCGGCCAGCGCGCCGACCGCGGAGCAGACCTGGCCCGGCGTGCAGTAGCCGCACTGGAAGGCGTCCCGGTCCAGGAACGCCTGCTGCACCGGGTGCAGCCCGCCCGGACCTCCCAGGCCCTCGACCGTGGTGACCTCGGCGCCGTCCAGGGCGACGGCGAGTGCGAGGCAGCTCAGCACGCGGCGGCCGTCGAGCAGCACCGTGCAGGCGCCGCACTGCCCGTGGTCGCAGCCCTTCTTGGACCCGGTCAGGCCCAGGTGCTCACGCAGCGCGTCGAGCAGCGTCGTGCGGGTGTCCAAGGACAGGGGACGGAGCTCGCCGTTGACCCGGAGCGAGACCTCCGCGAAGCGCCGATCATCGGTCACTCAGGCGAAGCTACCCCCGTTCCCCGCTGATCACCCGCTCATCCCCGTGCTCACGCTCCCGTCCGGGCCGAGCCCGAGCAACCGGATCCCGTTGTGCCAGCACACCCCGCGCAGCCAGGCGTCGCCGAGGTCCAGGCCGGCGAGCGCGTCCAGCTGGGTCCGGTAGGGGTACGGGATGTTCGGGAAGTCGGTGCCGAGCACCACCCGGTCGGCCAGGTCGACCAGCCGGGACCGGTAGCCGGCCGGCATCGGCGCCATCTGCTCGGTGAACCCGGTGCCGACCATCGTGGTGTCCAGGTGCACCAGCGGCCACCGGTCGGCCAGCGCGGCGAACTCGAGGTAGTCCGGCAGACCGGCGTGCGCGACCACCAGCACCAGCCCGGGGAACCGGCGCAGCACCGCCTCCATCGGGCCGACGCCGGTGTGCGCACCGCGCCGCGGACCATTGCCGCAGTGCACCACCGCCGGAGTGCCCGCCTCCGCGAGCGCGCCCCACACCGGGTCGAGCAGCGGGTCGTTCGGGTCGTACCCGCCGACCTGCAGGTGCGCCTTGGCGATCCGGGCGCCGCGGTCGAGCGCGGCCCGGACGTAGCCGCCGGCGCCTGGCTCGGGGAAGAACGTCAACGACGGAACGCAGTCCGGCGTGCGCGCGGCCAGGTCGATCGTCCAGTCGTTGAGGAAGCCCGCCATCCCTGGCTTGTGCGGGTACGCCAGCGCCGGGAACGCCCGCACGCCGAAGCGGCGCAGCAGGTCGATCCGCTCGCCGTCGCTGGTCCCCTGGTAGCGGATCGGCCAGGACCGGCCGTAGTGCTCCTCGGACCGCTCGAAGAACGCCCAGACCGCGGCCATCACCCGCGGCGGCAGGAAGTGCACGTGCACGTCGACCAGGCCCGGCAGGCCGAGCTGCTGCCAGAACTTCAGCACCGACGGCTCCGGGCCGGCCGGGTCCGCCGTCACCCGGCGGCGAGCGCGGCCAGCGCCGCCTCGACGGTCTCGTCCACCGGGATCGCCGAGGCCAGCCCGGAGATCGACAGCGTCCGGCCGACGAACGCGTCCGGCGGCACCACCAGCCGCAGCGTGCCGGACAGCTCGGCCAGCCGGCCGGCGAGCCGGGAGAGCAGGGCAAGCCCGGCGCTGTCCAGGTAGCTGAGCCCGGACAGGTCGACGGCGACCGCGGTCGAGCCGGCCAGCCCGCCGGTCACCTGGTCTTCGACCGCGCGAGCGTTGGACAGGTCGATCTCCCCGGACAGCCGGGCCAGCACCGCGTCCCCGTGCCGCTCCAGGGCGACCCTGGCCAGGTCCTTCTCGCTCACGATGCCCGCTCCTCGCACCGGCCACGGGCGCGCCGCGGGCACTCGCGCGCGCTCATACCCGAGCCAACCGGCGTTGCATGGTGACCACCGTCCCGCCCTCCCCCGGCTCGATCAGCACGGAGTCCATCACCGCACGCATCAGCGGCAGCCCGCGGCCCCGATCGCCCGGCGCCGGCACCCGCCGCCACTGGCCGGTGTCGGCGACCCGCAACGTCAACCTCCGGTCGGCGGACAGCCGCAGCTCCACGGTCAGCTCCCCGGGATCGTCCGGGAACGCGTGCTCCACCGCGTTGGCCGCTGCCTCGCCGCAGGCGAGCAACACGTCCGAAGCCGTGTCGTCGTCGGTGCCGACCGCGGCCAGCCAGCCGCGCAGCTCCCGGCGCAGCCCGGACAGCTTCTCCGGCGAGGCCGACACCGTGGTCCGGAACGTGGGTGCGAACGCCACCGCGAGCAGCGCCACGTCGTCGTCCCCGGCGCCGGCCGTCATCCGCCGGACGAGCTCGTCCGACCAGCCGGGCCCGTCCCCGACCGCCACCGCGGCCTCGGCCAGCCGGAGCAGGCCCACGGTCAGCGACTCCCGGCGCCGCTCGACCAGGCCGTCGGAGTAGAGCAGCAGCCGGTCGCCGGGCTCGAGCAGGTATGTCCCCTCCGGGCGCGGGCCGGTCGTACCGGCCGGCAGCGCGCACAGCAGCGGCGACCGGCCCGCCTCGAGCAGTTCGGTGCCGCCGCCGGGGCGGAGCACCAACGGCGGCGGGTGGCCGGCGCACGCGTACCGGAAGGTGCCGGCGGCGGGGTCGAGCACCCCGTACACGACCGTGGCCAGCCGGGCGCCCTCGACCTGTCCCGCGAACCGCTCGAGCCCGTCCAGGACCTGCGCCGGCGACTCGGTGGACAGCGCCAGCGCGGCCAGCGCGCTGCGCAGCTGTCCCATCGTGGTCGCCGCCCGCAGGCCGCGGCCGACCACGTCTCCGACCGCCAGCGCGACCAGGCCGTCGGGCCGCGCGACCACGTCGTACCAGTCGCCGCCCACCTCGAGGGTCTCGACCGCCGGGTGGTAGCGGGCCGTCAGCTCCAGCCCGTCGACCTCGGGCAGGGCGCTGGGCAGCATGCTCTGCTGCAGCGCCAGCGCGACGTCGTGCGAGCGCTCCTGCAGCCGGGCCCGCTCCAGCGCCTGCGCGCACTGCTCGGCCAGCGTCGTGATCAGCGCCCGTTCGGGGGCGTCGAAGGTGCCCTCGTCGGCGAAGCTGAGCATCATCGCGCCGATCGGCTTGCCGTGCGAGACCAGCGGGACGACGCCGAGCGCACCGTCGGCGATGCCGATCGCCTTCAGCCCCTGGTAGCGCGCCAGCGCGTCCGCGGCCGAGGACAGCCAGACCGGCTGGCCGGTGCGGGTGACCTCGGCCCGCGGCGAGGCGGCACTGAGCGGGATGCGCGCCGCCGGGCCGCCCGGCTCCACCGGGAACGACGCCGCCAGCACGCCCAGTGCCTCGCCGGTCTCGTCGAGCACGCCGATCCAGGCCGACCGGCAGCCGGCCACGGACAGCCCGCCGCGCACCATCACCGCGGCCACCTGCTGCACGGTCAGCGCCTCGGCCAGCCCGGCGGTGATCTGCTGCAGCCGGCCGAGCCGCTCGCTCGCCGCCTCGGCCGCGGCCCTGGCCCTCCGCTCGGCCTCGTACGCCGCGTCCAGCCGGCGCCGCGCCTCGGCCCGGTCGGTGATGTCGACGAAGGTGCAGACCGCCGCGGTCACCGTGCCGTCGGCGTCGTGGATCGGGGCCGAGTTGACCACGATCGTGCCGCGGGTGCCGTCCGGGCGCTCGACGTCGACCTCCTCGCCGGTGACCACCTCGCCCCGGGTCAGGGAGCGGGCCAGCGGCCACTCGTCGTCCTCGTACGGCCGGCCGTCCGGGTGGAAGCCGCGGTAGGTCCCGTACTGGTCGAAGCCGATCCCGGCCTGGAACGGCTGCCCCCAGATCCGCTCGACCTCGGCGTTGCCGAGCACCAGCCGGCCGGTCGGCGCCTCGCCGATGATCACCCCGGCCGGCAGCCGGTCCAGCACCGCGGCCAGCCGTTCCCGCTCGGTCGCCGCGGTGCTGTAGAGCCGGGCCCGCTCGACGGCCAGCGCACACTGGTCGGCGACCGTCTCCAGGAACCGGCGCTCGGCCGGCGGGAAGTCGCGCCCCTGCCCGAAGCCGACCCCGAGGGCGCCGATCACCACGCCGCCGGCCCGCAGCGGCACCGCCGCCCAGGCTTGCTGGGTGAGCGTCGAGGGCACCCGGAACATCGCCGGGAACCGCTGTCGGGCCTCGGCCGTCGAGCCGACGTACACCGGCGCGCCGGACAGCACCGCAAACCCGGCCGGGGTGCCGGCGTCCAGTGGCAGCCGCCGCCACCGCTGGACGATCTGGCTCTGCTGGCCGGCGGCGCCGCGGACGGTGAGGGTCGGTGTGTCGCCGTCGTCCTCGCGCAGGATCAGCGCGACGCCCTCGGCCTCCAGCATCGCCAGCGCCGGCAGCAGGGCGCTCGCGGCGACCTGCTCAGGGGTGAGCGCGGCGGCGAGACCGGCGGTGAGCTCCTGCAGCCGCTCGGCCCGCTCCTCGGTCCGCTTCTGCTCGGTGACGTCCAGCAGCGAGCCGACGATCTCGACCGGGCGGCCGTCGGCGTCCCGGACGACGGACTGCTCGTCGCGGATCCAGCACACCCTGCCGCCCGGGCGCCGCAGCCGGTATTCGGAGATCGCCGCGCCCTCCCGCAGCAGCCGGTCCCAGTGGTCGGACACGGTGCGCCGGTCGTCCGGATGAAGGAGGCCGGCGAACGGCGTCGAGGCCGTCGTGAGCTCCTCGACGGTCAGCCCGATGATCCGCTGGACGTTGCCGCTGACGAAGGTGACCCGGTGCGGCGGGTCAGCCGCCCGCGCGTACGCGACGGCGGGACCGGCCTCGACCAGCCGTTGCAGCCGCACCGGCTTGTCTTCGGGCCCACCGACAGGGCGCGCCGCGTGGTCCCCGGCCGGCGAACCGTCCCGGGATCCGGCGCGACTGCCCGGGTCGGCCGTGGTCATGGCGGCATCCTCGCCGGGACCGCCGGGGCGCACAACCGACGGGTCCGCACGGACCGGGTCACTCGCGGCCTTTGACCCGCCGGCCCATCTCGCGGGCGATCTCCCGCTGGGCATCCCGTTTGGCCAGGTCCTGCCGCTTGTCATAGGACCGCTTGCCGCGGGCCAGCGCCAGCTCGACCTTCACGTGGCTGCCGGAGAAGTAGAGCTGCAGCGGCACCAGGGTCAGCCCGCTCTCCTTCGTCCGCTGCTCCAGCCGCTCGATCTCGGCCTTGTGCAGCAGCAGCTTGCGCTTCCGCCGGGGCGCGTGGTTGGTCCAGGTGCCCTGCGCGTACTCGGCGATGTGCACGCCCTGCAGCCAGACCTCGCCGTCGTCGATCGTCGCGTACCCGTCTACCAGCGAGGCGCGGCCCTCCCGCAGGGCCTTGACCTCGGTGCCCATCAGCGCGATGCCGGCCTCGTACGTGTCCACGACCGTGTAGTCGTGCCGGGCCTTGCGGTTGGACGCGATGATCTTCCGGTCGGTGGGCGCGCGGTTCGACGAGGCAGGCACGCCTACAACCGTACGTACAGGCGGAGCGTGACGTACGCGGCGACGCTGGCCAGGATCACGCCGACGCCGGCCACGTACGGGCTGATGGCGAGGATCGCGCCCACGTCGATCGGCGGCACGATGCCGGACCGGATCGGTTCGGCCAGCGTCTTGTCCACGAACAGGAACTTCGCCGCGACCAGGCCGACCAGCGCGAGCACCGCACCGGCCAGGCCGGCGAGCGCCGCCTCCAGCACGAACGGCAGCTGCGTGTACCAGCGGGAGGCGCCGACCAGCCGCATGATGCCGGTCTCCACCCGCCGGTTGAACGCGGCGACCTGGATCGTGTTGGAGATCAGCAGCAACGCCGCCAACGCCTGCAGCAGCGCCAGCGCGATCGCCGCGTTCCGCACCCCGTTGAACAGCGAGAAGATCCGGTCCAGCACCTCGGACTGGCCCTGCACCTGGTCGACGCCGTTCTTCCCGTTCGGGAACTGCTGGGCCAGGATCGTGTAGCGCTCCGGGTCCTTCATCCGGACCAGGTACGTCGCCGGCAGGTCGTCCTCGGTCGCCTGCGAGATCAGCTGCGGGTTGCCCTTGAACAGCTTCTTGAACCGCTCGTACGCGGCCTTCTTGTCCAGGTAGTCGTAGCTGGCGATCTCCGGGGAGGCGTCGAGCTGCTGGGTGATGGCCTCCCGCTGCACCGGGGTCGCGTTGTCCTTCAGATAGATGGAGACCTCGAGCTTGTCGAAGTAGAGCTCCTTCATGTCGCCGATCTGGTTGGCGACCAGCAGGCCGGCGCCGAAGAAGGCGAGCGAGATCGCGGTGGTCATCACCATCGCGATGGTCATCGTCAGGTTGCGCCGCAGGCCGGCCGCGACCTCCGAGAAGACGAAGTTCAGCCGCATGTCAGCGACCCACCCCGTAGACACCGCGGGCCTGGTCGCGGACCAGGTGGCCCTGCTCGAGCTCGATCACCCGGCGGCGCATCGAGTCGACGATGTTGTTGTCGTGCGTGGCCATCAGGACAGTGGTCCCGGTGCGGTTGATCCGTTCGAGCAGCAGCATGATGTCCTGGCTGGTGTCGGGGTCGAGGTTTCCGGTCGGCTCGTCGGCGAGCAGGACCAGCGGCCGGTTGACGAACGCGCGGGCGATCGCCACCCGCTGCTGCTCACCGCCGGACAGCTCGCCGGGAAGCCGGTTGGCCTTGCCGTCCAGGCCGACCAGCTCAAGCACCTCGGGCACGACCTTGCGGATCGTGTGCGCCGGCTTGCCGATCACCTCGAGCGCGAAGCCCACGTTCTCGGCCACCGTCTTCTTCTCCAGCAGCCGGAAGTCCTGGAAGACGCAGCCGATCGTGCGGCGCAGCGCCGGGACCTTCCATCTGGACAGCCGGCCGAGGTCCTTCCCGGCGACCTGGACCCGTCCCCGGGTCGGGTTCTCCTCCTTGAGCAGCAGCCGCAGGAAGGTCGACTTTCCAGACCCGGACGGGCCGATCAGGAAGACGAACTCGCCCTTGTCGACGTTGAGGCTGACGTCGTCGAGAGCCGGCCGGGCACTCGACGGGTAGAGCTTCGTTACTCGGTCCAGGCGGATCACGGTCGCGCAGTCTACCCACGCGTACGGTGCGGGCCTAAAATGGCACGCTCCTTACAGCGATCCCACCCGCGGCTTTCACGCCCGCGAGGGCGTGTCCTGGCCCTGCTTCCAGCGGATCTCCGCCTCGACGAACTGGTCGATGTCGCCGTCGAGCACCGCGGTCGTGTTCCCGGTCTCCACCTCGGTGCGCAGGTCCTTGACCATCTGGTAGGGATGCAGCACGTAACTGCGGATCTGGTTGCCCCAGGAGCTGCCGCCCTCGCCGCGCAGCGCGTCCATCTCGGCCCGCTCCTCCAGCCGCTGCCGCTCGAGCAGCTTGGCCTGCAGCACCGCCATCGCGCTGGCCCGGTTCTGGATCTGCGAGCGCTCGTTCTGGCAGGAGACGACGATGCCGGTGGGCAGGTGGGTGATCCGGACGGCCGAGTCGGTCGTGTTGACGCCCTGGCCGCCCGGGCCGGAGGACCGGTAGACGTCGACGCGGATGTCCTTGTCGTCGATGTCGATGTGGTCGGTGGGCTGCACCACCGGGACGACGTCAACCCCGGCGAAGCTGGTCTGCCGCCGGTGCTGGTTGTCGAACGGCGAGATCCGGACCAGCCGGTGGGTGCCGTGCTCGCCGGCCAGCGTGCCGTACGCGTACGGGGCCTTGACCACGAACGTGGCCGACTTGATCCCGGCCTCCTCCGCGTAGGAGGTGTCGTAGACCTCGGTGGAGTAGCCGTGCCGCTCCGCCCACCGCAGGTACATCCGCAGCAGCATCTGGGCCCAGTCGGCGGCGTCGACGCCGCCGGCCTCGGCCTGCACGGTCACCAGCGCGTCCCGCGCGTCGTACTCGCCGCCGAGCAGGGTGCGGACCTCGAGCTCGCCGATCGCCTTCTGCAGGCCGCCGAGCTCGGTCTCGACCTCCTCGCGGGTGCCTGAGTCGTCCTCGGCCTCAGCCAACTCGTGCAGCACGCCGGCGTCCTCCAGCCGGCGGCGGAGGTCCTCGACGCGGCGCAGATCCGCCTGCACCTGCGACAGCCGGCTGGTGACCTGGGTCGCCCGTTCCTGGTCGGACCACAGGTCGGGCTGGGCCGCCTGCTCCTCCAGCCCGGCCAGCTCGGCGCGGAGCGCGTCGAGATCCAGCACCTTCTCGATGCTGGTGAGGGTCGCGCTCAGTTCCCTGAGCTCGCCGGGCACATCATCAGTCACAACGATCGAGGGTACTGGTCCCCGCGGGCGGGGACACTGCGCCGTCAGTCGGTCGGGACGGCGTCAAGCCAGCGCAGGAGGGCCCGCTCGTAGGCGACGCCGAACTCGGCGGTGGCCAGCTGGTAGGGATCGCCGCCCTCGCGCTTGAGCTGGTTGACCCGGGACCGGTTGACGGCCAGCGCCTCCTGGTGCCGCCCGCGGGCCTCGTCGACGAGCTTGGCCACCGCGCCGGGCTGGTGGTGCGCGCCGAAGCTGACCCGCAGCACCAGCGGGTTGCGGGAGTGGTCGGCGCCGGCCTCCTCGGCCAGCCAGGAGCGGAAGGCGCGCTTGCCGGCGGCGGTGATCGTGTAGGGCTGGGCCGCGCGCGGGCCGAGCTTGCCCGGGCGGACGTAGCCGGCCTCGGCCAGGCCGGGCAGCTCCCGGTAGACCTGGCTGCGGGTCACGCTCCAGAACGGCTCCATCCGCTCCTTCGCCGCGGCGACCAGCTCGCCGCCGGTCATCGGCCCCTCGTGCAGCAGACCGAGCAGGGCGGCGGCGGTGGAGTTCAGATTGGCGGCCACGTGTCAACAGTCCCACGTCGCGCTGCCGTACGCCAGCACATCGCGGCCAACTGTCCACTGTGTCCGGCGCAGGTGGACGGTCGGGGACTGTCCACGAGGGACAGTGTCGGGCCGGGACTGAGTCCACCAGCGACAGTCGCGGATGGAGGGTCGGACGGCCGGTCGCCGGCCCCGCGGTCCGGGCCGGCCGGGTGGAGACCCGGCGGCCGGAGTGTCAGGATCGGGAGGTGACCGACGCCCAGCGCTACGCGACCGAGCCCCGGCGCAGCGTGCCCCTGGCACCGCTCGCGCTGGCCCTCTCACTGCTCGTGGCGCCGGTGGGCATCGTGCTCGGGATCGTCGCGCTGCGCCGGATCCGTCGCGAGAACGAGGCAGGCGCCGGCACCGCGGTGGCGGCGATCGCCGTCGGAACCGTGGTCACGCTCGCCTACGCGGTGCTGATCGTCCTGCTCGTCGTGCTGTTCGTGCAGCTCAACCACTCGTCCCAGCCGCTGCCCCCGGGACTCGACCGGTCTTAGCGCATTTCTCCCGATTGCCTGGCGGCGCCGCCGGCCGGGAGACCGCCCTAATCCTCCGGCGGCTGGAAGGTCGAGGTCCGGCTCATCCCGGCGGCCCGTCCCTTCGCCGCCACCACCACGGCCATCTTCCGGGACGCCTCGTCGATCATCTCGTCGCCGAGCATCACCGCGCCGACCTGCCGGACGGTGGTCGCGTGCTGGTAGGCGTCCAGGATCAGCTCGGCGTGGTCGTAGTCGGCCTGGTCGGGCGCGAACACCTCGTTGGCCGCGTCGACCTGGCCGGGGTGCAGCACCCACTTGCCGTCGTAGCCGAGCGCCGCGGTGCGCCCGGCCTGCCGGCGGAACCCGTCGACGTCGCGGATCTGCAGGTATGGCCCGTCGATCGCCTGCACTCCGGCCGCCCGCGCGGCCAGCAGGATCCGCATCAGCGGGTAGTGGTAGGCGTCGCCGGGCTCGTACCCGGGCGGCTGCTCGCCCACGACCAGCGACCGCATGGCGATCGAGGCCATGAAGTCGGCCGGCCCGAACACCACCGCCTCCACCCGCGGCCCGGCGGCGATCGCGTCGACGGCGATCAGGCCGGCCGCGTTCTCGATCTGCGGCTCGATGCCGATCCGGCCGACCTCATAGCCCATCGTCTTCTCGATCTGGGTCAGCGTGAGGTCGAGCCAGTCCACCTGGGACGGTCCGGTGACCTTCGGCAGGATCAGGCAGTCGAGGTTGGCGCCGGCGCCCTCGACGACCTCGAGCACGTCCCGGTAGGTCCACGCCGTGGACAGGTCGTTCACCCGCACCGCCCGGGTCTTGCCGGCCCAGTCGCCGTCGTTGAGCGCGGCGACCACGTTGGCCCGGGCGGACTGCTTGGCGTCGGCCGCGACCGCGTCCTCGAGGTCGAGGAAGGCCTCGTCCACCGGCAGGCCCTGCGCCTTGGCCAGCATCTTCGGCGAGCTGCCCGGCACGGCGAGCACGGACCGGCGCGGGCGCAGCGTTCTCATGGCCCCATTCAACCGGTCACTGCCCAGACCGGTCGAGACCGGTCACTGCACCGACCGGTCACTCCACCGGCAGGGCCCGCGCGCCGGCGCGGATCACGACCGCCAGCCCGACCAGCAGCACGACGATCCCGGGCAGGGCCGAGACCGGCGGCAGCTGGCCGAGCCAGACCGCCGCGATCAGCGCCGCGCCCGGGGCCTCGAACAGGATTGCCAGGCTGACCACGGTCGGGCTGGTGCTGCGCAGCACGACGTTGATCAGCGAGTGGCCGAGGAACTGGGCGCCGATCGTGAGCGCCGCCAGCTTGACCCAGGTGCCGGCCGGGTAGCCGGTCAGCGGCTGCCCGGCCAGCACGCATACCAGCGCGAGCAGCAGCGCGCAGGCCGAGTAGCAGACGGTCGTGTACGAGGTGGTGCTGATCCGGACCCGGACCGCCGCGCCCGCGGTGACGTAGGCGGCCGCGAGCACGCCGCCGAGCAGGGCCAGCACGTCGCCGGCGACCGCGCGGGCGGAGAGCGTGACGTCGGCGCCGGTGACCATGCCGGCGCCGGTCACTGCCACCAGGATGCCGACCCAGACCGGCCGGCCGACATGCTGGCCGGCGGCGCGGGCCAGCAGCGCCGCCCACACCGGCTGGGTCGCGACCAGCGCGGTCGAGGACGCCACCGAGGTCAGCGTCACGCTCGGCACCCAGGTCGCGAAGTGCCCGGCCAGCAGCGTGCCGGCGAGCAGGCACAGGCCCCAGCCGCGGCGGCCGAGCGTGCGCAGCTCGGCGCGGCGGGTGACCAGCGCCACCGGGACGAGCACCCCGGAGGACATCAGGTTCCGCCAGGCCGCGATCGCCAGCGCGGGCGCGGCGGTGGCCGCGATGATCGGCGCCGAGGTGGACACCGCGGTCACCGCGACCGCCATCAGCGCGACGTCCCGGGCCGGCGGAACCGTCACCGCCGTACCCGCCACGCCCCCATCCTCCCAGCGCGCCGCCGGCCGCCCGGGTGGCAGGGTGCGGTGCATGGGTCTCGTCGACGAGGTGGCGCGCAGGGCCGCGGTGCTGTGGGTGGCGGCGCCGGGGCGGGACCCGGTGCCGGCCTGGCCGGTCTGGCGGGACGGCGCGACCTACCTGCTGACCGGCCCGGGCGAGCAGGAACTGCCCGGCCTGGCCGACGCGAGCGAGTGCACGGTCGTCGCGCGCTCGGCCGACACCGGCGGTCGCGTCGCCACCTGGCACGCCGCCGTCGCCGGCGTCGAGCGCGACTCGGACGAGTGGCGTCAGGTCGTGCCGGCGCTGACCACCGGCCGCCTCAACGGTCACCCGGACTGGACGACCGCAGTCGTCCTGCGGCTCACGCCGGTGGCGTGATCTCCCCGGTCGCGACCGGCACCACGCCGCCGCGCACGGTCACCGCGCTGACCGTCCCGCCGTCCGTGGTGACCGTCCCGTACAGCGTCGACGGGCGGCCGATCTCGGCGCCCTGATGGATCCGGTATTCCGTCGTACCGTCCGGGACCAGGCCGGAGGCGGCCAGGTAGACGCCGAAGCCGAGCGCGGCCGACCCGGTGGCCGGATCCTCGAAGCCCTCGGTGGTCATCGCCCGCAGGTGCGCCACCCCCTCCGCCCAGGAGAAGACCGCGAGGCCGGTGGACGGCACCGACCGGGCCAGCCCGATCCAGTCCGGCGCGGCCCGGGCGACCGCGTCGGCCTCCACCGCCAGGTATGTCCACTCCAGCCCGGTGCCGGCGGTCCGCGGCGGGGCGACCCCGGCCAGCGAGCCCGCCTCCAGCCCCACCGAGTGCAGCAGCGGCTCGGCGTCCAGCGGGTCGGACACGGTCGGCGCGCCGCCGGTCAGCGTCGCGCCGGACCCGGTCACGGCGACCGGCAGCACGCCGGCGGCGCAGTCCTGCCGCACCTCGCCGGCCGGGATCCGGCCGAGCCGGGCCAGCAGCCAGGCGGTGCCGATGCTCGGGTGCCCGGCGAACGGCAGCTCGGTGCCCGGCGTGAAGATCCGCACCGCGTAGTCGGCCCGGTCCGAACTGGTCGGGAACGTGGTCTCGGACAGGTTGAACTCGCGGGCGATCGCCTGCATCGACTCGGTCGACAGGTCGTCGCCGTCGAGCACGACGGCCAGTGGGTTGCCCGCGTACGGCCGGTCGGTGAACACGTCGAGGACGTGGTAGGGGAGGGTCGGCACGCACCGACCCTAGCTGGCGGCACGCCGCGGGCGGGCTCGTCCGGTCCGGCGTCCGGTCCGGCGTCCGGTCCGGCGTCCGGTCCGGCGTCCGGTCCGGCGTCCGCCCTGGCCAGGGTCGGTAATCTCGCCCCGTGGCGGTCGGTACGAGGATCTACGTGGCCCGGCTCGCCGGCGTCGCCGTCTTCGACCCGAACGGCGAGCCGGTCGGCCGGGTGCGCGACGTGGTGGTGATGTTCCGTCCGAACCCGCTGCCCCCGCGGGTGCTCGGGCTGCTGGTCGAGATCCAGCACCGGCGCCGGATCTTCGTCCCGATCGGGCGGGTGACCTCGATCGAGGCCGCCGCGGTCGTGCTGGCCAGCGGCTCGGTCAACCTGCGCCGGTTCGAGCAGCGCCCGGGCGAGGCGCTGGTGCTCGGCGGCCTGCTCGACCGCACCGCCACGATCCGGGAGACCGACGCCAGGGTCACGGTGATCGACGCGGCGATGGAGCAGACCAGGACCAAGGACTGGGTGCTGACCCGGCTGGCGGTCCGCGACCTCGGCTCCCGACTCGCCCGCCGCCGCGGTCACGTCCGCCAGGTCGAGTGGGAGGAGCTGGAGGGGCTGGGGCCCACGCCGGAGGCCCAGCAGGGTGCCGACGCGCTGCTCACCGTGCTGTCCACCTCCCGGGCGGCGGACATCGCGAACATGCTGCAGGACCTGGACGCGAAGCGACGGCAGGAGATCGCGGTCGCGCTCGACGACGAGCGGCTGGCCGACGTGCTCGAGGAACTGCCCGAGGACACCCAGGTGAAGATCCTCGCGTCGCTGGCGGACGAGCGGGCCGCCGACATCCTCGAGGAGATGGACCCGGACGACGCGGCCGACCTGCTCGCCGAGCTGGCGCCGCCCGAGCGGGAGCGGCTGTTCCAGCTGATGGAGCCGCAGGAGGCGGCTCCGGTCCGCCGGCTGCTGCGCTACAGCGACGACACCGCCGGCGGCCTGATGACCAGCGAGCCGATCATCCTGGCGCCGGACGCGACGATCGCCGAGGCGTTGGCCCGGGTGCGCAACCCGGACATCAGCCCCGCCCTGGCCACCCAGGTGTACGTCTGCCGGCCGCCGTCGGAGACACCGACCGGTCGCTACCTCGGCGTCGCGCACGTCCAGCGGCTGCTGCGTGAGCCGCCGTCCTCGCTGGTCAGCGGCGTGGTCGACGACGACCTCGAGCCGGTGCGGCCGGAGACCGAGCTGGCCGAGCTGACCCGCTACCTGGCCACGTACGACCTGGTGGCGGCGGCGGTGGTGGACGAGGCCGACCGGCTGGTGGGCGCCGTCACCGTCGACGACGTGCTCGACCACCTGCTGCCGGAGGACTGGCGGGAGCGGGACATCGATGGCTGAGACCCGACTCGACCAGCCGCGCGGGGTGCGCCGGACCGGGCCGCACTACGACGCGGAGGCGTTCGGCCGGTTCGCCGAGACGATCGCCCGGTTCATCGGCACGGCCCGGTTCCTGGTGATGCAGACGATCATCGTGATCGGCTGGATCGGCTGGAACGTCGTGGTGCCGGCCTCGTGGCGGTTCGACGAGTACCCGTTCATCTTCCTGACGCTGGCGCTCTCGCTCCAGGCGGCGTACGCGGCACCGCTGATCCTGCTCGCGCAGAACCGGCAGACCGACCGCGACCGCGTCAACCTGGACGAGGACCGGATGAACGCCGAGCGCAGCCGGTCGGACATCGAATACCTCGCCCGCGAGCTGGCCGCGGTCCGCATCGCGCTCGGCGACGTCGCGACGCGCGACTTCATCCGCTCCGAGCTCAGCCACTACCTGGACCAGGTGCGCAGGGAGGCGGACCGCCCGGCTTAGCCGGTCAGCCGGCGACCGCCGTCTCGTCCGGCTCGGCGGCCGGAGCGCAGCCGCCGACCGGGACGGCGTCCGACTCCGGCAGCAGCTTGCGCAGCAACCGGCCGAACGTGTCCAGCTCGGTGGGCGTCAGGCGGCTGGTCACGTGCTCCTGGATGCCGGCCAGGTGGGTCGGCGCGGCTTCCCGGAGACGGGCCAGTCCCTTGTCAGTGATCACCGTGAAGGTCCCGCGCGCGTCCGACGGACAGGACTCCCGCTCGACCAGGCCCTCCCGGGACAGACGGTCGACCAGCCGGGTCAGCCCGGACCGGGACAGCAGCACCCGGTCGGCCAGGTCGGTCATCCGAAGCCGTCGCTGCGGGCTCTCCGCCAGCTGCAACAGCACGTCGTACGAGGGAAGCGGCAGCATGTGCCGCTCGGCAAGGTCGTGCTCCATCTGCCGGGTGATGCTGGCGTGCGCGCGCAGGAAGGTCCGCCAGACCGACAGTTCACGGGCGGAGAGGGCAGGGCGCACGTAATCATGGTAGGTCCCTGGGCAAACTCTTGCCCTGCGTACGCTGGAAGCGTGGTCACGCCAGAACAGGTCACTGCCGCGCTCGCCTCGGTGCGGGACCCGGAGATCCGCCGCCCCATCACCGAACTGAACATGGTCAAGGACGTCCGGGTCGACCCGGACGGCACGGTCACGGTCGGGGTCTACCTCACCGTCGCCGGCTGCCCGCTGCGGGACACGATCACCCGGGACGTCACCGCGGCGGTCTCGCCGCTGGACGGCGTCAGCTCCGTCCGGGTCGACCTCGACGTGATGAGCCCGGAGCAGCGCAAGGCGTTGCAGGAGCAGCTGCGCGGGCCGGGCCGGGCCGAGAACGAGATCCCGTTCGCCAAGCCCGGCTCGCTGACCAGGGTGTATGCGGTGGCGTCGGGCAAGGGCGGGGTCGGCAAGTCGTCGCTGACGGTCAACCTCGCGGTGGCGCTGGCCGACCGGGGGCGGACGGTCGGCGTGGTCGACGCCGACATCTACGGGCACAGCGTGCCGCGGATGCTCGGGGTCACCGGCCGGCCGACCCAGGTCGAGCAGATGATCCTGCCGCCGCAGGCCAACGGGGTGCGGGTGATCTCGATCGGCATGTTCACCCCGGGCAACTCGCCGGTGGTGTGGCGGGGTCCGATGCTGCACCGGGCGCTGCAGCAGTTCCTCGCCGACGTCTATTGGGGCGACCTGGACGTGCTGCTGCTCGACCTGCCGCCGGGCACCGGTGACATCGCGATCTCGGTGGCGCAGCTGGTGCCGTCGGCGGAGCTGCTCGTGGTGACCACGCCGCAGGTCGCGGCGCAGGAGGTGGCCGAGCGGGCGGGGGCGATCGCGCTGCAGACCCATCAGCAGATCGTCGGCGTGGTCGAGAACATGTCGTGGTGGGAGCAGCCGGACGGGAGCCGGGTCGAGCTGTTCGGCTCCGGCGGCGGGGCCGCGGTGGCCGCGTCGCTGTCCAGGCTGACCGGGGCCAGCGTGCCGCTGCTCGGGCAGGTGCCGATCGACCAGCGGCTGCGCGAGGGCGGCGACGCCGGCGTGCCGATCGTCGCGTCCGCGCCCGACTCCCCGGCCGCGATCGCCCTCGGCGAGATCGCCGACCGGCTCGCCGCCCGCCAGCGCGGTCTGGCCGGTCTCCAGCTCGGCCTCTCCCCCGCCACCCGCTGACCCCGGCCTCACCCGCCGGCCAGGCGGGCTCCAACCGGACTCGCCACTTCCCTGGCCGGCCGGCCGGCTCGCGCCGGGAGGCTGTGCTGTCCGGCTACGTCCCCGCTCCGCCAGGTGAAGCAGAGACATAGCCGGGGAGAACTGTGCTGTCCGGCTACGTCCCTGCTCCGCCGGGTGAAGCAGAGACATAGCCGGGGAGAACTGTGCTGTCCGGCTACGTCCCCGCTCCGCCAGGTGAAGCAGAGACATAGCCGGGGAGAACTGTGCTGTCCGGCTACGTCCCCGCTCCGCCAGGTGAAGCAGAGACATAGCCGGGGAGAACTGTGCTGTCCGGCTACGTCCCCGCTCCGCCAGGTGAAGCAGAGACATAGCCGGCGGGTTGCGACGGTCAGCCGTTGCCGGGGCCGCCGGTGCCGCGGCCGGTGCCGCCGCCGGTGCCGCCGCCGGTGCCGGGGCCGCCGCCGGTGGTTCCCGGGGCAGCCGGGGCGCCGGTGGGCACCGCGCCGGTCTGCTGACCGCCACCGTTGGTTCCGCCGCCACCGCCAGGGCCGCCACCGCCAGGGCCGCCGCCGCCAGGGCCGCCGCCACCAGGACCGCCGCCGCCCGGAGGCTGGCCGCCACCGCCACCGCCGTTGTTGCCGCCGCCGCCGTTCCCGCCGCCGCCGTTGTTGCCGCGCCGCGTTCCGCCGCCGCCGTTGTCACCACCGCGGCCGTCGTTCGGCTTGGTCTGCTGCGGCAACGGCACGATCCCGCCCGGACCGAACGCGGTCTCGACGCTCGGCGGGGTGAAGTCCTGCTGCGGCAGATCCTGCACGGCGACCGCGATCGTGTGCGCGACCGCCGCGTTCACCGCCTTGGAGACGAACGAGCCGACCGCGTTGGTCGGGTCCGCCGGGTCGGCCGCGATCCCGGCCGCCGCCACCTGCGGGGTGAACCCGACGAACGTCTCGGTCACGTTGCCCTGCGAGGACCCGGTCTTGCCGGCGACCGGCCGCCCGACGATCCCGCTGACGGCGGTCGCCGTCCCGCCGTTGCACCGCCCGAACGTGGACTGCTGGCCGACCGGGCAGCGCGCCGCGTCCGTCGCCGCCCGCGCGATCTCCGGGCTGATCACCCGGCCGCACGTCGGGTCGGCGACGCCGGGGACCTTCTTGTGGTTCACGCCGTAGATCGCGGTGACCGGGAGCGCCTCGCAGTGAACGCCTTCCGCCGCCACCGTGGCGTACGCCTCGGCCAGGTCGAGCGGCGTCGTGTCGGCGACGCCCAGGGTGAACGACCCCCAGTCGACCGCGTCCTTGACCTGCTGCTGGTCGCTCGGCGCCCGGAACGTGATGCCGAGCTTCTGCGCCATCGCGACCGCCTTGTCGGCCCCGACCTGTTCCTCGAGGTGCACGAAGTAGGTGTTCACCGATCGCCCGAAGCCGTCCCACATGGTCCGCATGCCGTCCATGAACGACGGGTTCTCGTTGCTCGGGCAGTACTGCCCGTCGCAGGAGTTGGGACCCGAGTCCCGCCAGTGCGTCGGCAGCTGCGACGGCGCGTCGAACGGCGTGTAGAGCGGCATGCCGTTCTGCAGCGCAGCCAGCATCGTGAACATCTTGAACGTCGAGCCGGCCTGGTAGCCGGTGAGCCCGCCGCCGCCCGAGATCAGCGGCGCCACGGTGGTGGAGACGTCACTTTGTCCGGCCTTCGGCAGCCCGTAGTGCCGGTTCACGGCCATGGCCAGGACCCGGCCGGTACCGGGCTGCACGACCGCGATCGGCAGCGCCTTCGGGTCGTCGTACCCGTACACCCCGACCGACTGCTCCAGCGCCGTGGCCTGCACGTCCGGCTGCATCGGGGTGATGATGCGGTAGCCGCCGGACAGCAGCTTGTTGGTGCGCTGCTGCGGGGTCTTGCCGAACGCGGACTGCTCGTTCCACCAGCGCACGAAGTAGTCGCAGTAGAAGCCCCAGTCGTTGTGGTCGGCCGGCACGCCGGTGCAGCCCGAGGTGGGCAGCGTCTTGGGGTGCAGGCCGATCTTCTTCGCCTTCGCCGTGGTCTCCTGGGCCTGGGTGATCACGCCCATGGTCCGCATCGACTCCAGGACGTACGAGCGGCGGCTCAGCGCCGAGCTCTGGTCCCGGGAGATGGGGTTGTACGCGTCGGGCGACTGCACCAGCCCGGCCAGCAGCGCGGCCTGCGGCAGCGTGAGCTTGGACGCCGTGGTGGAGAAGAACCGCTCGGCGGCGGACTCGATCCCGTACGCCCCGGCGCCGAAGTAGGCGATGTTCAGGTAGTTCTGCAGGATCTGGTCCTTCGACATGGTGTGCTCGAGCTCGGCCGCGTAGCGCACCTCCTGCAGCTTGCGGGACAGCGTGTCCTGGGTGGCGGCCTTGCGTTCGGCGGCGCTGACGTTCTGGTCGTTCTTCAGCACGTTGCGGACGTACTGCATGGTCAGCGTGGAGGCACCCTGGTCGACCGCGCCGTTGCGGATGTTGGCCGCGGCGGCCCGCAACACGCCTTTGGCGTCGACGGCGCCGTGCTCGTAGAACCGGCGGTCCTCGGCGGCGACCATCGCCTGCTGCATGACCTTGGAGACCTTCTTGAACTGCACCGGCTTGCGGTACTGGGAGTAGAACGTCGCGATCCGCGTGGTGCCGTCGGCGGCGTACAGGACCGAGGGCTGCGGCGGACTGGTCGGGTCGATGCCGTCGGGCAGGGACCGGACCGAGTGGGCCACGGTCGTCGTCGCCGCGCCCGCGAGCAGCACGCCCGGCAGGGCGATGCCCGCCACCACCAGCGCCGCTGCCACCGTGAGCGCGATGAGCCCGAACACGCCGCGAATCCGGCGTCGTGCCATCCGCCAATCCTCCTGGTCACAGTCGTCCGGTCACCGGGCGCGGTAGGGCCGCGCGGACGAGGTCACATGGTGCCCCATCCACCTGTGCGGGCGGTAAGAGCGCAGGTCAGACGCGTGTCTAGATCGTGTCCGGGTCGTAGGGAGTCTGCTCGCTCTTGATCCGGCTGGCCGGCCGCTGCGACTGCCGGTTCAGGCCGTCCTCGTCGTCCTCGTCGCCGAACAGGTTCTTCTGCACGAAGCTGCGCGGGTTGAGCGAGTCGAGGTCGAAGTCCGAGAACTCGGGGCCGAGCTCGGTCTTGATCTGCGAGCGGGCGTCCTTGGCCATGTTGCGCACCGTGCGCAGCATCTGCGCAGCATCCTTCGCGACGGACGGGAGCTTGTCCGGTCCGAAGATCAACAGCGCCACCACGAGAAGCGTGAGCATCTCGGGCCAACCCAGACTGCCGAACACGGGCTCCAGCGTAACCCGGAAACCTGTCGGCGCCGGGCCCGTTACCCAGGTTTAGGGGTCAGTCGCCCCGCAGGGTCACGGCGACCTTCACCGTCCGGCCACCCCGCACGTAGGTCAGCTGGACCTTCTCGCCGACCTTGTGCGCCCGCACCTGGACGACCAGGTCGTCCGAGCCGCCGACCAGCCGGTCGCCGATGCGGGTGATGACGTCGCCGGCCTTGATCCCGGCGTCGGCCGCCGCGCTGCCCGCGGCCACCGACTCGACCAGCGCGCCGTCCCTGGCCCCGTCGGTTACCGAGCGGGCGGTCACGCCGAGCGTCGCGTGCTGCACCTTGCCGGTACGGATCAGCTGCTCGGCGATCCGCCTGGCCTCGTTGATCGGGATCGCGAAGCCGAGGCCGATGCTGCCGGACTGGTTGGTGCTGCCGGTGCTCAGCGTGGCAATCGCCGAGTTGAGGCCGATGACCGCGCCGGAGCCGTCGACCAGGGCGCCGCCGGAGTTGCCGGGGTTGATCGAGGCGTCGGTCTGGATCGCGTCGATCACGGCGTTGGTGTCGCTGCCGGAGTTGCCGCCCGCGCCGCCGAGGCGGACCGGCCGGTCCAGCGCGCTGATGATGCCCGAGGTGACGGTGCCGGCCAGGCCGAGCGGGGAGCCGATCGCGATGACCGGGTCGCCGACCGCGATCTTGCTCGAGTCGCCGAGCTGGGCGACGGTGAGCCCGGGCTTGTCGATCTTCAGCACGGCGAGATCGGTCTTCGGGTCCCGGCCGGCGATCCGGGCGTCGACCGCGGACTGGTCGCTGAACCGCACCCGCAGCGAGCGGCCGGCCCCGGCGGTGGCGAACTGGGAGACCACGTGGTTGTTGGTGAGCACGTAGCCCCGGCCGGAGATGACCACGCCGGAGCCGGTGCCGGAGCCGCCGGACGTGCTCACCTCGACCGAGACGACCACCGGCAGCACCCGCCTGGCGATGTCGGCGACCGAGCCGGGCGGCCGGTTGACCGAGGGGCTCACCTGGGACAGCGTCGCGTCCGGGTCGAGCAGCGCCGGGGTGATCCGGTCGGCGGCCAGGTAGCCGACCACGCCACCGGCGATGCCGGTGAGCAGGCCGGCCACCAGCAGCACGACCGCGGCGGTGAGCGTGATGTTGCGCAGTCCCCAGCGGCGCCGGCCGGCGGGCTCCTCCGGCGCGCCGACCGGGGCCGGACCGCCGTCGCCGAAATCGGGCGGGCCGCCGAGGGAGGCGGGCGAGCGGGCGTCCCGCCAGGGGTCGCGGTCGGCGTCCGGCTTCCACCAGGGCGACTCGGGCGACGGGGTGGTGTCCCGGATCGCGCCGGGCGGAGGGTCGAACGAGTCGGCCACGCCGCTCGGCCGGCTGAACAGGCGGCGCAGGCCCGGCGCCGGGGGCGGCGGTGGTGGCGCGGGCGGCGTCAGCGGCGGGGCACCCGGCGCGAACGAGGACTCGACGCCGGGCGGGCGCCCGAACGCCGACTCGAGCGCGGACGAGCGTCCGTTGCCGCCGTACGCCCGGCCGTTCTGCTCCGTCATCGAACCCTCCCCGGCACGGACCAACCCTCCCCCACCCCCCGTCAAGTCCCCGTCAGAAACCCGCCGAACCTCCCACCCCACCGCGGACGCCGGGCAGGCGGGTGCACCATCCGCAGACCGGGTGGAGAAAAGGGTCATCCCGGCGCGGTGGGGGGTGCGCCGGGATGACGGGTGGTGGGGGGTGGATCAGCGGCCGCGCAGGGAGACCGTGCCCGCGGTCAGCACGCCGCCGCCGTCCCCCGGGCGGCGGACCTGGAACGCGCGGGTGACGTCCATCGGAGCGGTGCTGCCGACCACCAGCCGGGTGCTCGACGGGCCGGGCACGTCGCCGACCCTGGCGGTCGCGGCGGCCGCGCCCGCACCGGCGGACGCGGCCGAGGCGATCACCCCGAACGCCAGCCCGGCCAGCGAGACCGCCAGTCCGCGCCGGGTCCGCCGGGCTCGCGCGCTCCGCCCGGCCGGCCGCGCGGGGCCGGCGGGCCTGACCTGGGGTCGGGGCCGCGCCGGGGCTGCAGCCCGGCGCTCGACCACCCGCGTATCGGAGTTCGTGGAACCGGTCGACCAGCCCAGCCGGTCGCCGTCGATCGCGAGCACCTGGTCAGTGCCGCCGAGGTCGGCGGTCATCGGCACGTCGAGCAGCCTGGCCATCAAGCCGGCCGGCAGGCTCGGGTCGGGCGCGGCGCCGAGCAGCGCCTTGGCCTCGCGCTCGACGTCGACGGCGCTGCGACACTCGGCGCAGGACCGCAGGTGCCTGGCGGCACGGTCGTCGGCGGTCGGGGACAGGGTGCGGTCGACGTAGGCCGCCAGCGCGTCCTCGGACAGGTGCAGATCGGGCAGGGTCACGCCGCACCTCCCTCGGTCGCCGGAGTCGCCTCCTCCGTGCCGACACGGGTCGAGCGCGGCGCACGATGCGCCAGCGCCTCCCGCAGCAGCACCCGGCCCCGGTGGATCCGGGACCGCACGGTGCCGAGCTTGATCCCGAGGGTGGCCGCGATCTCCTCGTACGACAGGCCCTCGATGTCGCAGAGGACCACGGCCGCACGGAAGTCGGGCGGCAGCGCGTCGAGCGCGGCCTGCACGTCCGCGTCGAAGGCGCCTTCCGCATAGACCTGCTCGGGACTGCGCTCCCGGCCCGGCAGGCGCTCGGTGTCGTCGGGCAGCGCGTCGAACCGGATGCGCTGGCGGCGACGGACCATGTCCAGGAACAGGTTCGTGGTGATCCGGTGCAGCCAACCCTCGAAGGTGCCGGGGGTGTAGTCGGCCAGCGACCGGAAGACGCGCACGAACGTCTCCTGGGTCAGGTCCTCGGCGTCCTGCTGGTTGCCGGACAGCCGGTAGGCAAGGCGGTAGACCCGGGCGGTGTGCTCACGCACGACCTCATCCCAGGTCGGGGGCACCCACGTGGATGCCGAGGCGTCGATCACGGCACCTCCGGTATCCGACGCGGTCGACGATGCGAACACCGCCATGGTGCCTGACCACTCCTCCCATGCCGACCCTTGGCACTGGTTTACTCAGCGGATACTCAGGTTGAGCGTCCTCCAGCGGTACCAACGCGCGGCCCGCCCGGCCCGTTCCCCCGGGCGTGTCGACCGCCCGCACGACTCGTACGGCTAGGCTTCCGGCGTGCCGGACACGTCCGCCGTCCTCGCCAGCAGGGAGTACGCGGAGGCTTACCTCGCCGAGGACGCCACGCTGCAGGCCGCCCGCCAGCGCGGGCACGAGCTCGGCTGCGTCCCGATCGGTGCCGGCGGCGGTGCGGCGCTGCGTTTCCTGGCCGCGGCGACCAACGCGAGGGCGGTGGTCGAGGTGGGCACCGGCGCCGGCGTCTCCGGCCTGTGGCTGCTGCGCGGGATGCGCCCGGACGGGGTGCTGACCACGGTGGACAAGGACCCGGAGCACCAGCGGGCGGCCAAGCAGGCGTTCGGCGAGGCCGGGGTCCCGTCCGGGCGGGCCCGGCTGATCGTCGGCAACGCGCTGGAGGTGCTCCCCCGGCTCGCCGACGGCGGCTACGACCTGGTGTTCGTCGACGCGGCCAAGACCGAGTACGCCGACTACCTGACCGAGGCGCTGCGGCTGCTCCGGCCCGGCGGCGTGGTCGCGTTCGACAACGTGCTCTGGCACGACCGGGTCGCCGACCCGGCCCAGCGCGACCCGGACACGGTGGCCATGCGCGAGCTCGGCCGGACCGTCCGGGACGACGACAACCTCGTCCCCGTCCTGCTGCATGCCGGCGACGGGCTGCTGGCCGCGGTCAAGCGCGCCTAGGCGTGTCTCCCAGTCGCCGGCGCCGCCAGGCAATGGGGAGACAGCGCTAGAGCACCTTCGACAGGAACGAGCGGGTGCGCTCGTGCTGCGGGTCGGCCAGCACGTCCCGCGGCGGGCCCGCCTCGACCACAACGCCGGCGTCCATGAAGACCAGCTCGTCGCCGACCTCCCGGGCGAAGCCCATCTCGTGGGTCACCACGACCATCGTCATCCCGGTCTCGGCCAGCCCGCGCATCACGTCCAGCACCTCGCCGACGAGCTCGGGGTCGAGCGCGGAGGTCGGCTCATCGAACAACATCAGCTTCGGCCGCATCGCCAGTGCACGGGCGATCGCGACCCGCTGCTGCTGCCCGCCGGACAGCTGGCTGGGGTACGAGTCGGACTTGTCGGCCAGCCCTACCCGATCCAGCAGCGCGCGGGCCTGCTCGTGCACTTCCCGCTTGGACTCCTTCTTCACCCGCAGCGGCGCCTCGACCACGTTGCCCAGCGCGGTCATGTGTGGGAAGAGGTTGAAGTGCTGAAACACCATCCCGACGCCGATCCGCTGTTGCGCTACCTCCGATTCGCGTAGTTCGTAGAGCTTGTCCCCGCGCTGCCGATAGCCGACCAGCACGCCGTCGACGTACAGCCGGCCGGCGTTGATCTGCTCCAAGTGGTTGATGCAGCGCAAGAACGTCGACTTCCCCGACCCGGACGGGCCGATGACGCACATGACCTCGCTCCGCTGGACGGCCAGGTCGATCCCGCGCAGCACCTCCAGCCGGCCGAAGCGCTTGTGCACGCCCTCGGCCAGCACCATCGGCGGGACACCGGTCCGGGCCTCGGCGGTCACAGGCCGCCTCCGCCCGCCCGTTCGCCGCCGCCACCGCCGAGGGGTACAGGCGGGGCCGCGCGCGCCTCCCGGCCCCCGGGGCCGCCGCCGAGCCGCCGCCGCAGCTTCTGCAGCGGCGTCAGCGGCAGGGACCGCTGGCTCCCCCGGGCGAAGTGCCGCTCCAGGTAGTACTGCCCGACCATGAGCACCGAGGTGATCGCGAGATACCAGATCGCCGCGCAGATCAGCAGCGGCAGCGGTTGGAACAGCCGGATGCCGATCTCGCGGGCGCTGGAGTACAGATCTGTCGTCAGCGGCACCGCGATCACCAGCGAGGTGGTCTTGAGCATGGAGATCAGCTCGTTGCCGGTGGGGGGGATGATCACCCGCATCGCCTGCGGCAGCACGATCCGGCGCATGATGTGGCCGCGGCGCATGCCGAGCGCGGCCGCCGCCTCGGTCTGGCCCTCGCTCACCGAGAGGATGCCCGCCCGGACGATCTCGGCCATGTACGCCGCCTCGTTCAGCGAGAGCCCGATGACCGCGGCTACGAAGAACGTGATCAGCTCGGTCGTCTGGAAGCTCGCGAACTCGGGCCCGAACGGGACGCCGAACCCGAGCCGCGGGTAGAGCACGCTGATCAGGCCCCAGAAGACGAGCTGGGTGTAGACCGGCGTGCCGCGGAACACCCACAGGTAGACCCAGGCGACGGAAGTCAGGATCGGGTTCGGCGAGAGCCGCATTACCGCCAGCACCACCCCGAGCGCGACGCCGAGCGTCATCGCGACGACGGTGAGCTCGAGCGTGACCAGCGCGCCGCGGGACAGCCGCTGGTCGAACAGGTACTTCCCGACAGTGCCCCAGCGGTACGCGTCGTTGGTGACGATGCTGTTGACCAGCATCGCCACCAGCAGGCCGAGCACCGCGACGCTGACCCAGCGCCAGGGGTGCCGGACGGGCACCGCCTTGATGTCCTCCGGCGGGACGGTCGCCGCGCGCGGGGCGGTGTCTGGCGGAGCGGTCATGGCGGCCTGCTATGCGCTAGCGCCGTTGATGACCGGATTGTTGATCGCCCCGTTGGCGACGCCCCACTTGTCGAGGATCGCCTTGTACGTGCCGTCATCGACCAGGGCCTTCACCGCGCCGAGAATGGCGTCCTTGGTGGTCCCCGCGCTCTTCGGGATCGCGATCCCGTACGGCGCGGAGTCGTAGACGTCACCGACCAGAGACAGCCCGCCGCCGACCTTCTTCACCGCGCCGGCCATGACCGGGGAATCGGCCAGCACTGCGTCGGCCTTGCCCAGCACGACCGAGTTGGTCGCCTCGGCCTGGTCGTCGTAGCGCTGGATCTGGATGGCGTTGCCGGCACACTTCTTCTGCCGGGCCGGCAGGTCGTCGGTGTCCTGCACGGTGCCGGTCTGCACGGCAACCTTCTTGCCACAGGCGTTGTCCGGGTTGAAGTTGGGGTCCTTCGACGCCCACTGCGTCCCGGCGCTGTAGTAGGTCACGAAGTCGACGACCTTCTCGCGGTCCTTGTTGTCGGTGAACGACGACATGCCGATCTCGTAGCGGGTGCCGAGCGCCGGCAGGATCGCGTCGAACTTCGACTCCTGGAACTCCGCGGTCAGGCCGAGCTTCTTCGCGATCGCATCGCCGAGGTCGACGTCGAAGCCGACGATCTTGCCATTGTCCTTGAACTCATTCGGCTCGTACGTCGGGTCCGTGCCGACGACCAGCTTGCCGTCACTGGAGATCTTGCTGTCCACCTGCTGGGCAAGCGCGTCGTCCTTCTGGACGTTGTCCAGGTTGAACCCGGCCGTGCCGGACGCGGACGGCTGCGCACCGCCGGAGCCGGAGTTGGTGTCCTCGTTGTTCGCACAGCCGGCAGCGGCCAGCGCCAGGGTCACCGCGGCCGCGACGTACACGCGACGGAGCTTCACCAGGGGCCTCCTCGGGAGCAGTTGCCGGAACCCTAGGCCACGGTCCGGCGCAGCCGCAGCGTAGGTGACCACATCGTGACGACGGGACGAGCGGCGTTGACCGCCCGGGATCCACCGGGCGGCCGGTCGTCACGGCTGGGCGAGCTCGCCCTTGCCGAGCACCACGACCCCACCGTCGCTGACGTGGTAGCGCTGTCGGTCCATCTCGGGATCCACGCCGATGTGGGCACCGGCGGGGACTTGCACGTTCTTGTCCAGGATGGCACGGCGGACGACCGCGCCGGCCTCGATCCGGGTGCCCGGCATCAGCACCGAGCCCTCCACGTACGCCCCCTGCAGGACGGTCACGCCCGGGAAGACGACCGAGTGCCGGACGGTCGAGCCGGCCAGGATCGAACCGGAGGCGACGATCGACTCCTGCGCGAGCCCACCCTCGACGAACTTCGCGGCCGGCAGCTGGGGGGTGTCGCTGAAGATCGGCCACTGCCGGTTGTAGAGGTTGAAGACCGGATGCACGGCGACGAGGTCCATGTTGGCGTCGTAGTAGGCATCGATGGTGCCGACGTCGCGCCAGTAGCCGCGGTCCCGGTCGGTCGCGCCGGGGACGTCGTTGTCGGCGAAGTCGTACACCCGGGCGGTGCCGTCCTTCGTCAGCATCGGGATGATGCTGCCGCCCATGTCGTGCACGGACGCCTCTTCGCCGGCGTCGGTGCGCAGCGACTCGATCAGCGCCTCGGTGGTGAAGACGTAGTTGCCCATCGACGCGTACGACTCGTCGGCGCTGTCGGGCAGGCCGGGCGGGTCCTCCGGCTTCTCCAGGAAGGCGCGGATCTTGCCGTGCTCGTCGGCGTCGATGATGCCGAAGCTGCTGGCCTCGTCGCGCGGCACGCGGATGCCGGCCACGGTGACCGCGGCCTTGGTCTCGATGTGCTGCTCGACCATCTGCCGGGGGTCCATCCGGTAGACGTGGTCGGCTCCGAACACGACGATGTGGTCGGGCTGGTCGTCGTAGATCAGGTTGAAGCTCTGGAAGATCGCGTCGGCGCTGCCGGTGAACCAGCGCGGGCCGAGCCGCTGCTGCGCCGGCACCGGGGTCACGTAGTTGCCGAGGATCGTCGACATCCGCCACGTCGTCGTGATGTGCCGGTCGAGCGAGTGCGACTTGTATTGGGTCAGCACCGCAATCCGGAGATAGCCGGCGTTGACCAGGTTCGACAGCACGAAGTCGATGAGCCGGTAGGAACCGCCGAACGGCACGGCCGGTTTGGCCCGGTCCGCCGTCAGTGGCCAGAGCCGCTTTCCCTCACCGCCCGCGAGAACAATCCCGAGGACACGAGGGTTGCTACGCATGGAAAGACCCTAACCTGTGGGTTGTGCGAGTGGGAGTGCTGACGCGGGAGTATCCGCCCGACGTGTACGGGGGTGCCGGCGTCCACGTGGATTTCCTCGTCCGGGAGTTGCGGCGGCTGGTCGACGTCGACGTGCACTGCTTCGGAGCGCCCCGGGACGACGCCATCGCGCACGCCGTGCCGGTCGGTATGGCCGGTCGCAACGCCGCACTGCAGACGCTGGCGGTGGACCTGGAGATCGCCGACGGGGTCGGCGAATGCGACGTGCTGCACTCGCACACCTGGTATGCGAACCTGGCCGGCCTGCTCGGCGGTCTCCTGCACGGCATCCCGCACGTGCTCACCGCGCACTCGCTGGAGCCGCAGCGGCCGTGGAAGGTCGAGCAGCTCGGCGGCGGCTACCGGGTGTCGTCCTGGGCCGAGCGGAACGCGTATCGCAACGCCGACGCGGTGATCGCCGTGAGCCAGGGGATGAAGACGGACATTCTTGCGGTGTATCCGTTCATGGATCCGGACAAGGTGCACGTCGTGCACAACGGCATCGACACGGTGCTGTACGCGCCGGATCACGACACCGCCGTGCTCGAACGGTACGGCGTCGACCCGGATCGTCCGTACGTGGTCTTCGTCGGCCGGATCACCCGGCAGAAGGGCGTCGGGCACCTGCTCGCGGCGGCCCGCGACTTCGTGCCCGAGGCGCAGCTGGTGCTCTGCGCCGGCGCGCCGGACACCCCGGAGATCGGCGCGGCCACCGCCGCCGCGGTCGAGTCGCTGCGGGAGACCCGCACCGGCGTGGTGTGGATCTCGGAGATGCTTCCCCGGCCGGACGTGGTGCAGCTGCTCACGCACGCGACGCTGTTCGTCTGCCCCTCGGTGTACGAGCCGCTGGGGATCGTCAACCTGGAGGCGATGGCCTGCGAGACCGCGGTGGTCGCCTCCGCGGTCGGCGGCATCCCGGAGGTCGTCGCCGACGGCGTGACCGGGCTGCTGGTGCCGTACGCGCCGGCGTACCCGGAGGGGTTCGAGGCGGCGCTGGCCGAGGCGGTCAACTCGCTCGTCACCGACCCGGACCGGGCCGCCGGGATGGGCAAGGCCGGCCGCGCCCGGGCCGAGCGGGAGTTCGGCTGGGACGCGATCGCCCGCCGCACCGTCGAGGTCTACGGCTCGCTGCGGTAGCGCGTGCCTCTCGACCGGCCGGTGGGTCCCGGCGGCGTCACGGCGCCGTCCGGCGAGGTGGACGAGTGACCGGGTCGTGCCGGCGACGACGCCGCCGGTCGTCGCCTTGGCGCCGGCCCCGCATCGCCAATGAGTCGGGAGACCCGCGCTACGTGCCGGTGAAGCGGGGGGCGCGGCGCTCGCGGGCGGCGAGCAGGCCCTCGTCGACGTCCTTCGTGCGGTAGTTGGCCGCCTGCGCGGCCGCCTCGGCGTCGAGCTGCTCGGCCAGCGTGCGGCTGCCGGCCGCGGCCAACGACTGCTTGAGCTGGCGGACCGGTTGCGGGGCGCTGCGGGCGATCGCGGCGGCCAGCTCCAGCGCGCGTGGCAGCACGTCGTCCGTCGCCAGCGCCTCCAGCGCCAGCCCGTAGTCGGCCGCCTCCACCCCGGTGAACAGCCGGCCGGTGTAGAGCAGCTCGGCCGCCCGCTGCGGCCCGACCAGCCGGGGCAGCGTCCAGGAGCCACCCATCCCGGGGTGGATGCCGAGCCGGACGAAGTTGAAGCCGATCTTCGCCTCCCGGGCCACCACGGCCAGGTCGCAGGCCACCGCGACGCAGGCGCCGGCGCCGATCGCGTGCCCGTTGACCGCGGCCAGCACCGGGAACGGCGCCCGCACCACCGACAGGAACACCTCGTAGAACTCGCGCATCGACGCGGTCTGGTCCTCGCCGGCCTTGGCCCTGGCCGCCTTGTCGGCCAGCAGCGCCAGGTCGCCGCCGCCGGAGAACGCCGAGCCGGCCCCGGTCAGCACGACCGCGCGGACGTCGTCCCGTCCGGTCAGCCCGGCCAGCGCGGCGGCCAGGTCGGCGCCCATCTCCGCGGTCATCGCGTTGCGCCGGTCCGGGTCGGTGAAGGTCACCAGCACCACGCCGGGGTCGGGCTCGGCCAGCTGGACGAGGGTCATGCTCCGAGTCCTCCGTCACGGGGGTGCTCGGGGAGCGGCGGCCCCCCGACGGTCAGTATCTCCGCCACCGCGGTGCAGGTGCCCGGCGCCACCTCGGTGAAGCCGGCGTCCCGGACCACCGGCAGGTCCCGGCGCAGCAGCCGGGCCCATCGCGCCCGCGTCGCGGTGCGCACCGCGAGCGGGAAGCCGGCGGCCCGCCACCGGTCCGCCGTGGCCGGGTCGAGGGCCGCCAGGCCGAGCTGGGCGGCGTGGCCGACCTGGGCCATCGCCTTGCCCGCGGTCATCTCCAGGTCCGGGTTGAGCCAGAGCACCGGCACGCCGGGCGCGGGCGGAGCCGGCGGCCGCGGGTCGGTGAGGTCGGTGCCGGCGACCTGGAGCCGGGCCAGGTCGCGTGGCCAGCCGTCCAGCGGAACCGGCGGGAAGACGCGCACCTCGGCGCCGCCGCGGGTCACCGTGATGCCGTCGAGCGCCTCGGCCCGGCGCCACTCCGCGCCCCGGGCCCGGCGGACCACCTTGCGGATCCGCGCGTCGGCCCACGCGGTCACAGCCCCGGCCCAGTCACCGTCACCGTGCGAGCGCGGGTCGGTGAGCAGCATGAGCACGGCCAGCGCGGCGGCCTCCAGCGCGTCGGTCCGCGCCGGCGGCGTAGCTCGCTCCACCCGCACCACGAGCGGCAGCACGTACTGCGGCGCCAGGTCACGCGGGTCGCCGGGCTGCACGCCGGTCACCGCACCCCCTCCGGTGCAGCCGCAGGCCCGGGCGGGACACCGCACCCGGGCGCCAGGTCACGCGGGTCGCCCGGCCGTACGCCGGTCACCGCACCCCCTCAGATCCAGCCGCCCGCCCGGGCGGCACACCGCACCCGGGCGCCAGGTCACGCGGGTCGCCCGGCCGCAGGCCGGTCACCGCACCCCCTCCGGCGCAGCCGCCCGCCCGGGCCGGATCGCGGGGCCGGCCAGGATAGCGCGGCCGGGCGAGACAGCGCGGCCGGGCGAGACAGCGCGGCCGGGCGGGATGGCGCGGGCGGGCGAGATAGCGCGCAGCCCCGGCCGCCAGGGCCGGGGCCGAGCAGGTCGGTCAGGAGTCAGCCGGCGGCAGCCTTCAGCGCGTCGCCGAGCGCGGTGGCCTCCTCGGCGGACATCTCGACGACGAGCCGACCGCCACCTTCCAGCGGGACGCGCATGACGATCCCGCGCCCCTCCTTGGTGACCTCCAGCGGACCGTCTCCCGTCCGCGGCTTCATGGCCGCCATTCGTGCCTCCTCCAGCGGGTCCTGCCGGGCCCGCGCCGATCTCTGACCTGGACGCTCGGTGACCGCGGTAGCGCTCGGCCGAGCTGTGTGGCGCCGATCATTCTTCCTGATCGCAGGCTTGGGAGGAAACCGACCCTCGGGACGCCGGCCCCCGAGCACCCCCCGACGACACCCACCCGCGGGGAGCCGGTACCCCGAACACCCCCGACGACACCGATCGTCGGGACGCCCGGCACACCGAGGACCTCGAAACGGCCGGGCGGAGGAGCCGAACCTCGGGCCCCGTACGGTGAGGGCCGGAGGGACCGCTCCACCGTCGTCGCCGTCCCGGGAGGTCCGCGTGTCCGACACCGTGCTGGTCAGCGCGAGCGAAGGCGTCACCACAGTCACGCTCAACCGACCCGACGCACTCAACTCGTTCACCAACGAGCTTAAGGACACGCTGCTGGAGACGTTGCTGCAGGTCGCTGCCGATCCGACGGCCCGCGCGGTGGTGATCACCGGGGCAGGGCGCGGCTTCTGCGCCGGCCAGGACCTGCGCGAGCACGGCGATGCCCTCGCCAGCGGCGACTCGGCGCCGCTGAGCACGGTCGAGCGGCACTACAACCCGATCTGCCTGGCGCTCGCGACGATGCCCAAGCCGGTCATCGCGGCGGTCAACGGGATCGCCGCCGGCGCCGGCGCCTCGCTGAGCTTCGCCTGCGACTTCCGGATCGCCGCGGACAGCGCCAAGTTCCTGCTCGCGTTCGCCAACGTGGGGCTCGCGCTGGACACCGGCGCGTCCTGGACCCTGCCGCGGCTGATCGGGCACGCCAGGGCGACGGCGCTGGCGATCCTGGCCGAGCCGGTGGGCGCGTCGGCGGCGCTGGAGATGGGTCTGGTCAACGCGGTGGTGCCGCGCGACGAGCTGGAGCCGGCGGCGTTCGAGCTGGCGGCCAGGCTCGCCGCCGGGCCCACCGCCGCGTACGCCGCGATCAAGGAGCAGCTGCTCTATTCCGCCGCGCACCCGCTCGCCTCGGCGCTGGAGCGGGAGGGCGAGCTGCAGAACGGGCTCGGCACCAGCCCGGACCACCGGGAGGCGACGGCCGCGTTCCTGCGTAAGGAGCAGCCGGTCTTCCGCGGCCGCTGACCGCTCAGCGCACGCCGACCGGGGCGGCCCGCCAGCAGTCCACCAGGTGGTCGTCGACCAGCCCGCACGACTGCATCAACGCGTATGCCGTGGTCGGGCCGACGAACCGGAACCCGCGCCGGCGCAGGTCCTTGGCCATCGCGGTGGACTCCGGCGTGGTCGGCGGCACGTCCGCGAACGAGACCGGTCGCGGCCGGGTCGCCGGGTCGGGCGCGAACGACCAGAGCAGCCGGCCCAGCCCGGCGGGCAGCTCCAGCGCGGCCCTGGCGTTGGCGATGGCCGCCTCGACCTTGGGCCGGTTGCGGACGATGCCGGTGTCGGCCATCAGCCGCCGCACGTCCGCGTCGTCGAACCGGGCCACCAGCTCCGGGTCGAACCCGGCGAACGCGCTCCGGAACGCCGGCCGCTTGCGCAGGATCGTCAGCCAGGACAGCCCGGACTGGAACGCCTCCAGGCAGAGCTTCTCGAACAGCCGCACGTCGTCGTGCTGCGGCACGCCCCACTCGTCGTCGTGGTAGGCGAGGTAGATCTCGGTCGCGCCGGCCCAGCCGCAGCGCGGGCGCCCGTCCGCGCCGACGATGATGTCCTCCACGACCCGGGAAGCTAGCCGGTGGTTCCGACATATTCGGGGGCCCAGGCCGCGAACCGGCGCAGCGAGAGCCGCAGCCCGTAGCCGATCAGCGGGCGCACCAGCCGGAACCCGACCACGCCGGCCGCGCCGAGCGGGAGGTCGAGGTCCTCGGTCCAGACGAAGGTCGAGCCGCCCGGGCGCGGGCGCACCTCGAACGACGCGGTGCCGCGCACCAACCGGCCGAGGTGCTTCACGTACGCACCGTGCGGCGGCTCCCAGCGGGTGATCTCCATCTCGTCGACCAGGCCGAGCGGGCCGATGCCGGTGGTGGCCTCGATCCGGCCGCCGACCCCGTGGCCGTCCCCGACCGTGGGCCGGACCGTGGTGGCGAGCATCCACTCCCGCTGCCGGTGCCAGTCCATCGCCGCGGCCCAGGTGCGCTCCACCGGCGCGGCGACGTCCACCTCCAGCCGCAGCTGGCTCGGCCCGGCGGAAGTGTTCCGGATCGCGCTGAGCGGGATGCTCATGTCCCCTCCGGTGGCCGGGTCGTGCGGAAGTCCCGGACCGGGCGGTCCGGGCGCGCGTCGGTGACCTCGGTCCCGTCCGGCACCGGGCGCGGGCGGTCGGCCTGGCCGGCGCCGTCCTGGTCCACGTCGCGGACGGCCGGGAACGGGTGGGTGAGCAGCTCCGGCTCGCCCCCGGCCGGCACCCGCTCGACGTGCAGCACCGACCGCAGCCGGGCGATCTCCCGGTCGCGGCTGTCGACCTGCTCGGACAGCCGGTCCAGCAGCCAGTCGACCTCGTCCATGCGGTAGCCGCGCAGCGCCACCGACAGCTTCAGCGCCCGCAGGTCGTCGCCGCGGGCCAGCCGGTCGTCCGGCAGCTCCACCGGCGTCCCCTCCGGCAGCACCGGCGCCATCTCCTCGCCGCGGCCGAAGGCGAACGACGCGGCCAGGAACAGCACGCCGCCGACGACGAGCAGCGCGAGGATGTAGCCCAGCACCGTACCCACGCCCTGATGGTGGCACGGCTGGTCCGGCGAGGCCCGTCCGGCCCGGGTGATCGGGTCTGGTCGGCCTACCTGCAAAGCTGGGACTGTGCCGCTGCGCCTTGGTCGCCGGACGTTCGCCGACGACGAGCTGACCGTGATGGCCATCGTCAACCGCACGCCCGACTCGTTCTACGACCGCGGCGCCACCTACGGGCTCGGGGCCGCGCTGGCCGCGGTCGATCGGGCGGTGGCCGAGGGCGCGGCGATCGTCGACATCGGCGGGGTCAAGGCCGGCCCCGGCGACGACGTCGACCCGGTCGAGGAGCTGCGCCGGACCGCGGAACTGGTGCGCGCGGTGCGGGCGGCGTACCCGGACCTGGTGATCAGCGTGGACACCTGGCGGTCCGAGGTGGCGACGGTGCTGACCGCCGAGGGTGCCGACCTGCTCAACGACACCTGGGGCGGGGTCGACGCGGGGCTGGCCGGCGTGGCCGCGGCGGCCGGCGCCGGGCTGGTCTGCGCGCACGCCGGCGGGCTGGCGCCGCGGACCCGGCCGCACCGGGTCGAGTACGCGGACGTGGTCGCGGACGTGCTGGCGACCGTGACCGCGCTGGCCGAGCGGGCGGTCGAGGCCGGGGTACGGCCGGACGGGATCCTCATCGACCCGGCGCACGACTTCGGCAAGAACACCAGGCACTCGCTGGAGATCACCCGCCGGCTCGGCGAGCTGGTCGGCACCGGCTGGCCGGTGCTGGTGTCGCTGTCCCGCAAGGACTTCGTCGGCGAGACCCTCGACCTGCCGCCGGACGGGCGGCTGGAGGGGACGCTGGCGACCACCGCGGTCTCGGCCTGGCTGGGCGCCCGGGTGTTCCGGGCCCACGACGTCGCCGCCACCCGCCGCGTCCTGGACATGGTCGCCTCGATCCGCGGCAGCCGCCCGCCCGCCGCCACCCGCCGCGGGCTCGCCTGAGCCTGGCTACCCACCACGGGCGGACGTCCGGCGGCGGCTCAGGGCAGCCGGCCGGTCTCGACGGCGGCCAGGGCGTCGTCCAGGGTGCGGGTGAGCAGCAGCGTGTCGAGCGCCTCCCGACGGACGAACCCGCGCTTCTCCAGGTCGGTCAGCCAGGCCCAGAGCGGGTCGTAGTGGCCGTCCGGGTCGAGCACCACCACCGGCTTGGCGTGCATGCCGAGGCTGGCCGCCGTCCACACCTCGAAGAACTCCTCCAGCGTGCCGATCCCGCCCGGCAGCACCAGGAACGCGTCGGCCCGCCGGTCCATCTCGGCCTTGCGCTCGCGCATGGTCTCGACCAGGACCAGCTCGTCCGAGTCGTGGTCGGCGACCTCCATCGCGACCAGGTGGCGCGGGATCACCCCGATCGTGTGGCCGCCGGCCGCCCTGGCCGCGGCGCCGACCGCGCCCATCATCGCGACCGAGCCGCCGCCGGTGACCAGCGTGTGGCCGCGCCCGCCGATGGCCGCGCCGACCGCGGCGGCGAGCTCGAGGTGGGCCGGGTCGATCCTGGTGATGGACGCGCAGTAGACGGCGATCGCGCTCATTCGCCGTCGTACTCCGGCCGCAGCGGGCCGCCTCCCGCGTTCGCGTCCGCCTCGACGATCAGCTTGACCGTCTGGTCGACGTCGTCGGTGCAGGTGAGCAGGTCAAGGTCGGCCGGGTTGACCTTGCCCGCCGGGATCAGCGTGCTCCGGATCCAGGCGATCAGGCCGGCCCAGTAGTCGGTGCCGAACAGGATCACCGGGAACCGGGTCACCTTCCGGGTCTGCACCAGCGTGAGCGCCTCGAACAGCTCGTCCAGCGTGCCGAACCCGCCCGGGAGGATCACGAACGCCTGCGCGTACTTGACGAACATCGTCTTGCGGGCGAAGAAGTAGCGGAAGTTGAGCCCGACGTCGACCCAGTCGTTGAGGCGCTGCTCGAACGGCAGCTCGATGCCGAGCCCGACGCTGATCCCGCCGGCCTCGGAAGCGCCCCGGTTGACCGCCTCCATCGCGCCGGGGCCGCCGCCGGTGATCACCGCGAAGCCGGCCCGCGCCAGGGCCGAGCCGAGCGCCCGGCCGGTGGCGTATTCCGGGTGGTCACGGCGGGTGCGGGCGCTGCCGAACACGCTGACCGCCTTGGGCAGCTCGGCCAGCAGGCCGAACCCCTCCACGAACTCGGCCTGGATCCGCAGCACCCGCCACGGGTCGGTGTGCACCCAGTCCTTCGGGCCGCGGTTGGACAGCAGCCGCTCGTCGGTGGTGCCCGGTGGTATCTGGTGCCGGCGCAGCACCACGGGGCCGCGGTGGTGCTCGGGCTGCCGGTGGTCGCGCCGGGCGTCGTCGTTCGCGCCGGTCGCGTCCTCGCTCGGCCGGTCGTTCGGGTCAGTCACGTCCGTCAACGCTACCCGCGCATCAGCCGCGGGTCAGGTACGCCCGCAGCGCCTGCTCGCACTCGGCGATCCGCGGCAGCAGGACGTGCTCCTCCCGGGTGTGGGCGAGGTTGGGGTCGCCGGGGCCGAAGTTCACCGCCGGGATGCCGAGCGCGGCGAACCGGGACACGTCCGTCCAGCCATACTTGGCCACCGGCTCGGTGCCGACCGCGGCGACGAAGTCCCGGGCGGCCGGTGCCGCCAGCCCGGGCAGCGCCCCCGGTGCGCTGTCCACAATGGACACCTCCACGTCGAGGCCGGCGAACACGGACCGCACGTGCGCGGCAGCGTCCACTTCGGACCGGTCCGGAGCGAACCGGAAGTTGACCGTGACCCGGCACTCGTCCGGCAGCACGTTGCCGGCCACCCCGCCGGCGATGCCGACCGCGTTGAGCCCTTCCCGGTATGCGCAGCCGTCGATGACCACCTCGCGCGGCGCGTACCCGGCCAGCCGGGCCAGCACCGGCGCGGCGGCGTGCACCGCGTTGACGCCGAGCCAGGAGCGGGCGCTGTGCGCGCGCCGGCCCCGGGTGGTGATCTCCGCCCGCAGGGTGCCCTGGCAGCCGGCCTCGACCTTGCCCGACGTCGGCTCCAGCAGGATCGCGAGGTCGGCGGCCAGCCAGTCCGGGCTGGTGCGGGCCACCCGGCCGAGGCCGTTCTTGGTCGCCTCGACCTCCTCGTTGTCGTAGCAGACCAGGGTGAGGTCGTCGGTCGGGTCGGCCAGCGCGGCCAGCCGCAGCAGCACGGCGACGCCGGACTTCATGTCCGAGCTCCCGCAGCCCCACAGCCGGTCACCGTCCACACGCGACGGTACGTTGTCCGCGATCGGCACGGTGTCGAGGTGGCCGGCCAGCAACACCCGGCGGGGCCGGCCCAGCCCCGTGCGGGCCAGCACGGTGTCGCCGTTCCTGGCCACCTCCAGCCCGGGCACCGCCCGCAGCGCCGCCTCGACCGCGTCGGCCAGCCGCCCCTCGGTGCCGGACACCGAGGCGACGTCGACCAGTGCCGCGGTCAGCTCCCCGCCCGGCAGGCTGAGGTCGAGGCCCCCGGCGGCGGTCACGCCAGCGCCGGGAACGCGCAGAACTCGTTCCCCTCCGGGTCGGCGACCACCCACCAGTCGATGTCCTCGTCCGGCCCGCGCAGCACCCGCGCGCCCAGCCCGACCAGCGGCTCGATCCGGGTGCCGGGCAGCCACACGTCCAGGTGCACCCGGTTCTTCACGGTCTTCGCCTCCGGCACCTCGTTGAAGAACAGCGACGGCCCGGTCACCCCGTCCGGCGGGTCGATCGCGACCGCCGGGTCGCTGTCCGGCGAGCGGCCGAGGGAGGCCAGGAACGCCAGGTCGTCCTGCTCGTACGGGCGGACATGGTAACCGAGCACGGTGGCCCAGAACCGGGCCAGACCGGCCGGGTGGCGGGCGTCGACGACGATGTCCTTCAGCCGGGTGGTGGCGGTCACCGGAGCACCGTAATCCCGGCACCCGGGTCGGCACCGGGCCCGCGCTGGGCCGGCGCACGGGCGACGCCCGGTCGGCTCGGGAGCCCACCAGGGCCGGGGCGGTACGGTTGTCGGATGACCGGCAGCGCGTGGGGCGACGGACTGGCCACCGTTACCGAGTCCGGTCGCATCCTCGATGTCTGGTTCCCGGCGCCGGCCCTCGGCCGCCGCCCGGCCG
Source organism: uncultured Actinomycetota bacterium (assembly GCA_963728945.1). Classification (GTDB taxonomy): domain Bacteria; phylum Actinomycetota; class Actinomycetes; order Mycobacteriales; family CADCTP01; genus CADCTP01. The sequence continues at coordinate 2,395,085 of CAVSMA010000002.1, forward strand.
GCTCCCGGCCGCCAGCCGAGCTCGCCGCTCTGACCAGCACCGATGCCCGGCGCGGGACGTCCCGCCGGGCGATCTCGGTCGACCTCGCCGACCTCGCCGCGCCACCGGCCGACGTCCCGGACGCCTACCTGCGGCTGCACCTGCTCAGCTCCCGGCTGGTCCGCCCGCAGGGCCTCTCGGTGGCCGGCGTCTTCGGCGTGCTGCCCAACGTGGTGTGGACCTCCGCCGGACCGGCCGCGCCGGAGGAGTTCGAGCGGACCCGGCTGCGGTTGCTCGCCGACGGGCCGGTCGCCGTGTTCGGGGTGGACAAGTTCCCCCGGATGGTCGACTACGTGATCCCGGCCGGGGTGCGGATCGCCGACGCCGACCGGGTCCGGCTCGGGGCCCACCTCGGCGCGGGCACCACCGTGATGCACGAGGGCTTCGTCAACTACAACGCCGGCACGCTCGGCGCGTCGATGGTCGAGGGCCGGATCTCGGCCGGCGTCGTGGTCGGCGACGGCTCGGACGTCGGCGGCGGTGCGTCGATCATGGGCACGCTGTCCGGCGGCGGCACCGAGGTGATCTCGATCGGCGAGCGCTGCCTGCTCGGCGCCAACTCCGGCATCGGGATCTCGCTCGGCGACGACTGCATCGTCGAGGCCGGCACGTACGTGACCGCCGGGGTGAAGCTGGCCCTCCCGGACGGTCGGGTGGTCAAGGCCCGCGCGCTGTCCGGACAGGACAACCTGCTGTTCCGGCGCAACGGCCTGACCGGCGCGCTGGAGGTGGTCGACCGCGGCGGGTCCGGCCGGTCCTGGACCGGTCTCAACACCGAGCTGCACGCGAACGTCTAGCGGACATGGCCGGAACCCGGGTAGCCCGCCGTGCCGTCGTCCTGCTGGTCGCCATCGGCGTCCTGGTCACGGCGGCGGCGTTCGCCGTGCGCGGGTGGATCAGCGACAAGCTGCCGATCCCGCAGTCGGCGAGCTGTGACATCAGCAACTCGCCGTACACGCTGAGCACCGAGCAGGCCGCCAACGCCGCGACCATCAGTGCGGTCGCGACCGCGCGGAAGCTGCCCACCCGGGCCGTCACCATCGCGCTTGCCGCGGCGTTGCAGGAGTCGAAGCTCATCAACATCGAGTACGGCGACCGCGACTCGGTCGGGCTGTTCCAGCAGCGGCCCTCCCAGGGCTGGGGCAGTCAGGGCCAGATCATGGACCCGCGCTATTCGGCCGCACGGTTCTTCGACGCGCTGGTCAAGGTCAAGGGCTGGCAGGCGATGAAGCTCACGGCGGCCGCGCAGGCAGTGCAGAAGAGCGCCCACCCGACCGCATACCAGCGCTGGGAGGACCAGGCCACCACCCTGGCCAAGGCGTTCGTGGGGGTGGAGCCGGCACTGGTGTCCTGCTCGTTCCCGGAGCCGACGGTGGCCGCGTCGCCGGCCAAGGTCATGCAGCTGCTCGACCTCGAGCTGCCCGCGACCCAGCTGTCCACCAGCGCGCAGATCGGCGAGCTGCGGGCGGACACGCCGTGGGCGACCGCCGGCTGGCTGGTGGCCAAGGCCGACCGGCTCGGCATCGAGGCGGTCGCGCTGGACGGGCGGCGGTGGTCCCGCACCGACGGGTGGCGGGTGGACTCCTCGGCCGGCGCGGACCGGATCCGGTTCGAAGTCGCGAAGATCCCGCCGTCGGCCTGATCGTCCTCCCTTTCGGGCAGCGTGTATCAGCCGCTCCCCGCGGCCGCTCGTACCCCGCGAGACCACGGGGGGAAGACCATGGATACGACGACCTGCCCCGACTGCGGGGCACCGGCCGAGGTGACCGACAGGTTCGTGCTGGAGAGCACCGACGGCCCGATCGAGCACGTCAAGGTGCGGTGCGCGGCACTGCACTGGTTCCTGACGTCGACCGAGTCGCTGGCCCGGCACCGGGCCGCCGCGGCGCCGGCGCCGGCCAGGGGTCCGACCCGGGTGCCGGTCAGGCGCCGAGCCGCTCCGCCGCGGCCGCGACCCGCTCGTCGGTCGCGGTGAGCGCGATCCGCACGTGCCGCTCGCCGGCCCGACCGTAGAAGGCGCCCGGCGCGACGAGGATGCCGAGCTCGGCCAGCTCGGCGACCTCCTGCCAGGAGTCCCGGCCGCGGGTCGCCCACAGGTAGAGCCCGGCCTCCGAGTGCTCGATGGTGAAGCCGACCTTCTCCAGCACCGGCCGGAGCAGGGCCCGGCGATCCGCGTACCGGGCCCGCTGCTCGGCCACGTGGGCGTCGTCCGCGTACGCGGCGGTGGCGGCCGCCTGCACCGGCTCCGGCAGGATCAGCCCGGCGTGCTTGCGCGCCTCCAGCAGCCCGGCGACCAGCCGGGGGTCGCCGGCCACGAACCCGGCCCGGTAGCCGGCCAGGTTGGACCGCTTGGACAGCGAGTGCACCGCCAGCACCCCGGTGTGGTCGCCGCCGGACACCGACGGGTGCAGCACCGAGACCGGTTCCGCCTCCCAGCCGAAGTCCAGGTAGCACTCGTCGCTGGCCACCACCGCCCCGCGCTCGCGGGCCCAGTCGACGACCTTGCGCAGGTGGTCCGGCGGCAGCACCCGGCCGGACGGGTTGGCCGGCGAGTTCAGCCAGACCAGCCGCACCGGCGCGGGGCCGGCGGCCAGCGTGGAGTCGGCCCGGATCGGCTGGGCGCCGACCAGCCGCACCCCCACCTCGTACGTCGGGTAGGAGACCGCGGGCAGCATCACCCGGTCGCCCGGGCCGATCCGCAACAGCATCGGCAGCAGCGCGACCAGCTCCTTGGAGCCGATCGTGGGCAGCACCGCCTCGTCGGCGAGCCCGGTGACGCCGTGCACCCGGCGCAGCCAGCCGGCCGCCGCCGCCCGCAGCGCCGGCGTGCCGGCCGTGCGCGGGTAGCCCGGTGCGTCCGAGGCTGCCGCCAGCGCGTCCCGGATCACCGCCGGGGTCGGGTCGACCGGGGTGCCGATGGACAGGTCCACCAGCCCGCCCGGGTGCTCCGCGGCCCGCCGGCCGTGCGGCGCGAGCAGGTCCCACGGGAAGTCGGGCAGCACGCCCGCCCAGCTTCCCGCCTGATCAGTGCTCGTCGTGCACCTGCGGGGGCAGTGCCGCGATCAGCGGGTGGTCCTTGTCGATCTTGCCGAGCTTGGCCGCTCCGCCCGGCGAGCCGAGGTCCTCGAAGAAGTCGACGTTGGCCTGGTAGTAGTCGCGCCACTTGTCCGGCACGTCGTCCTCGTAGAAGATCGCCTCGACGGGACAGACCGGCTCGCAGGCCCCGCAGTCGACGCACTCGTCGGGGTGGATGTAGAGCATCCGCTTGCCCTCGTAGATGCAGTCGACCGGGCACTCCTCGATGCACGCCTTGTCGAGCAGATCCACACACGGCTCGGCGATAACGTACGTCACGGGCGCGGTCCTCTCTCGCATGTCTGTCCGACCTAGTATGCCGCCCATGTCGGCGGCCGATCCGGTGGGGCACAAGGTGGTCGTCCGCCGCGTCAGCGAGGGGCGACACACCGACGTCGTGGGCGTCCTCGTCGAGGCCGGACCGGAGGTCCTGGTGGTGCGCCGCCGGGACGGAAGCCACCTGGAGATAGGGCGGACGGCAGTGACGGCGATGAAGGCGGTGCCGGCGGCACCGCGGGACGTGCTGGCGCTGGAGGAGGTCGCCGGGCTCGGCTGGCCGGCACCGGAGACCCGACGGCTCGGCCGCTGGCTGCTGCGGGCGGCCGAAGGCTGGACCGGACGGGGCAACTCGGTGCTGCCGCTGGGCGACCCCGGGCTGCCGCTGGACGAGGCACTGGCCGAGGTCACCGCCTGGTACGGCGAGCGCGGGCTGCCGGGCCGGTTCACCATCCCCACGCCCGCCCGGGAGGCGCTGGACGCCGCGCTGACCGAGCGGGGCTGGTCGGCGTACAACCCGACGGCCGTGCTGACCGCGGACGTGGCGGTCACGCTTCGGCGGCTGCCGGCACCCGACCCGCGGGTCACGGTCGAGCCGGAGCCGGGTGCTGACTGGCTGAGCGTCTACCACTACCGCGGTACGGCCGAACTGCCTCCGGTGGCGCGGCGGGTGCTGGCGGGCGGGCGCGAGCCAGGGTTCGCGGTGCTGCGGGACGGCGGCCGGCCGCTGGCGATCGCCCGCGGCGCGGTGGACGAGGGCTGGATCGGGGTGACCGCGGTGGAGGTCGACGCCGACCACCGGCGGCAGGGGCTCGGCACGGCGGTGATGCGGGCGATCCTGGACTGGGGACTCGCCCGCGGCGCGGTCTCGACGTATCTGCAGGTGGCCGAGGAGAACGCGGGCGCGCTGGCGCTCTACGACCGGCTCGGGTTCGCCCGGCACCACCGGTATCACTACACGGTCGCGCCGAGCAGCTAGGGAGCGTCCCCGGACACGCCCTCCTCCCGGGGCCGGCGCAGGCCGCTGCGGTAGCCGCTCATCCGCTGCCGCAGTTCCTCCGGCGAGCGGCGGGGCGCGCTCGGCTCGGCTCCGCTCTCGTACGCGCCGGGCACGAGGTGGGCTCTGGATCGGCGCAACGGCAGTCCGGACCTGGTCGCATCATCACTCGGAGTAGCCAAACGGGCGGCAACGCGCTCCGACTCCTCGGCGCTCGCGCTCGTCTCCGTTTGGCCCGCGAACCAGCCGTCCTGCGCTGTCTCGGCCACCTTGCGCCTCCCGACTTCCGCTCCGCAGACGCCAGCCTTCCGGGGTTTCCGGTATGTGTCGTCCGACACGCCGTAGTAGATCACTACCCGCCAGTCCCGGGATCAACCGGTCATACCCATGCCGCTCGGCGTGGAATCAGTAACGCTGCGCTACCATCAGAGAAGCCGCAACTGGACCGTACGGCGGCGCTCCGGCCGGCTGGTCCGCTCGACCAGGTGCGCCGGCAGGTCGGCCAGGTAGGGCGACGGCGCGGGCTCGACGGCCCGGCCGCGGACGGTGCGGCGGCGCGCTCCGGACAGCGCGAGGTGGGTGCGGGCCCTCGTCATCCCGACGAACAGCAGCCGGCGCTCCTCGGCCGGATCGCCCGGCTCGTCGCCGAACCGCATCGGCAGCAGGCCGTCCTCGCAGCCGACCACGAACACCACCGGGAACTCGAGGCCCTTCGAGGCGTGCAGGGTGAGCAGGCTGACCCGGTCCGCCCGCGGGTCCCACAGGTCCACCTCGGCGCCAAGGGCGAGCTCGGCCAGGAACTTCTCGGCGTCCGCGCCGGCCCGCTCGGCCAGCGGGCCGAGCAGCTCGACGGCGGCCTGCAGCTCGGCCACCCGCCGGGCCGGGTCGGCGTCCGGCCGACCGGCCGCTGCGGCCCGCGCGGTCGCCGGCGTCAGCTGCGACCACCGGTCCACCCCGATCCCCCCCGCGCCGGCCCATCTCTCGCCGGGCCGCGCTGGTGCGGCTTCGGGGAGCAGCCGCAGCCCGCCGGCGCGGTCGATCGCGACCTGGGCGGCGGCGCGGACCCGGGCGAGCACCGGCCGCGGGTCGCCCGCGGCCCTGACCAGGTCCTCGCGCAGCACGCCGAGCAACTCCCGTACCCCCGGCTGGTCGCCGAGCCGGTGGTGGGAGCGCTTCTGGTACGGCACGCCGGCCGCCTCCAGCGCGTCCACCAGCGCCGCGGACTGGGCGTCGGTGCGGTAGAGCACCGCGAAGTCGGCGTAGGAGTGGACGGCGTCGGTCCACGGGTCGGCGGCGCCGCGCAGCAACGCGGTGAGGTCGGAGCCGCCGAGCACCCGCTCGATCGTGCCGACCACGAACGCGGCCTCGGCCGCCTCGTCGGCGGCGGTGTGCACGGTGACGTGGTCGGGTCCGGCGCCCGGGGCGGCGGCGGTGAGGGTCCGGCCCGGCACCAGCGTCGTCGGCGCGACTACGCCGAGCGCGGCGTCGACGACGGTCGCGGTGCTGCGGTAGTTGCGGGTCAGCCGCACCTCGCGGGCGCGCGGGAAGTCGGCGGCGAAGCGGAGGAAGAAGCCGACCTCGGCGCCGCGGAAGGAGTAGATCGCCTGGTCGGGGTCCCCGATCACGCACAGGTCCCCGTCCGGCGGGACCAGCAGCCGCAGCAGCGCGTACTGGGCCGGGTCGACGTCCTGGTATTCGTCCACGCTGACGTGCCGCCAGCGCCGCCGGTACGCCTCGGCCAGGTCAGGGTCCTCGGTCAGCAGCGCCACCGGGCCGGCGAGCAGGTCGTCCAGGTCGACCAGGCCCCGGGCGCGCTTGCCGGCCCGGTAGCGGGCCAGCGGGCCGGCCAGCTCGGGGTCGTGCCCGGCCGGGTCGCGGGCCAGAGCGGAGACGTGGTCGAGCAGCAGGCGCACCTCGCGGGTCGGGGCGTCCGCACCCATCGCCTCCCGCGCCAGCGCCAGCCGCTCGGCCTCGTCGACGACGCGGACGTCCGCGCCGAGGCCGAGCCGGGCGGCCTGCTCCCGGACGATGCGCAGGCCGAGGCCGTGGAACGTGGTGACCAGCGGCGGCCGGGGCAGCAGGGCGGCCAGCCGCTCGGTCAGCTCGCCGGCGGCTCGCCGGGTGAACGTGAGCGCCAGGTGCTGTTCGGCCGGCACGCCGAGCACGCCGATCTGGTACGCGATCCGGCTGGTCAGCGTGCGGGTCTTGCCGGTGCCAGGCCCGGCGACGACCAGCAGCGGGCCGGCCGCCTCGGCCGCGGCGCGCTGCTCGGCGTCGAGGCCGTCCAGCACCAAGACCACGGCCGGAGCCGGCCCCGGAACGCGAACGACCCGCGGGGGCGGAGCGAACAACCCGTCCCCGGCACCGTCAGGCTCCACCGGGGTGGTCCCGCCCGCCGCGCTACGTCTGTGCTCCACCTCGCGAAGCACAGACGTAGCCGCGCCGGGAGAAGACCGCTCCCCCTCGCCGCCGCGACCCTGCTCCACCCCGCGAAGCACAGACGTAGCCGCGCCGGGAGAAGAGCGCTCCCCCTCGCCGCCGCGACCCTGCTCCACCCCGCGAAGCACAGACGTAGCCGCCGGCGAAGACGGCACGGCCGCGGAACCGGGTGGGGTGGGGAGGGCGAAGAGCGGCTCGGACGCACCGGGGCGGAGGTCCGCCACCTCCTTCGGCTCGAACAGCCGCACCACGCCGTACTCGCCGTCGTACCCGCCGGCCAGCACCACCTGTCCGGACCGCAGCCGGCGCAGCGCCTCGTCGATCCCGGGCGGCCCGAGCGCTGCCGCCTCGTCCAGCGGCACGTCCCGCAGGATCGACAGCTCCGGCCCGAACCGGTCGACCAGCCGGCCGACCGCGGCCTCGACCGACTTGGACTTGGCGCCGACGCCGAGCAGCTCGCCCACCACCTGCGGCAGCTGCACCAGGCAGCGCCAGCCGGGCGCGCCAGCCGGCAGGTATCCCGCCGGCCGGTCGGCCAGCGCCTCGACCCGGTGCAGCACGCCGACCGTGACCGGCTTCGCGCAGACCGGGCAGCGCCCGTCCGCGGCCCGGGTCTCGCCCGGCTCCAGCCGCACCTCGCAGAGCCGGTGCCCGTCGAGGTGATACTTGCCCTCCTCCGGGAAGAACTCGATCGTGCCGTCCAGCCCGGTCCCGGTCTCCAGCGCGCCGCGGATGCCGGCGTACGACAGCTCGCAGGACAGCACCGTCGCCTCCCGGCCCAGCGCCGGCGGCGAGTGCGCGTCGGAGTTCGAGACCAGCCGGTAGCGGTCCAGCGCGGAGACCCGGTGGTTCATCGCCGGGTCGGACGACAGTCCGGTCTCGATCGCGAAGATGTGCTCGGCCAGGTCGGCGTAGCAGTCGGCGACCGAGTCGAACCCGGACTTCGAGCCGAGCGCGGCGAACCAGGGCGTCCAGACGTGCGCCGGCACCAGGTAGCCGCCCTCGCCGGAGTCCAGCAGCGTCTCCAGCAGGTCGCGGGAGTCGAGCCCGAGGATCGGCCGGCCGTCCGAGCCGAGGTTGCCGATCCGGGCCAGCCGCCGGGTCAGCTCGCCGGCGACCCCGAGATCGGGCGCGTAGAGCAGGTGGTGCACCTTGCGGGTCTTCTCGCCCCGCTTGTAGATCGTCGAGATCTCCACCGACAGCTGGAACCGCACCGGCACCCGCACCGAGGCCGGCAGCGTGGCCAGCACGTCCCGCTCCAGGTCCGGACGCAGCCGGAACAGCCCCGGCTCGGCCGGCACCAGCTTGGTGCGGATCTCCTCCGCCCAGGCCGGGTGGCACAGGTCGCCGGTGCCGACCAGGGCGATCCCCTTGCGCGCGGCCCACCAGGCCAGGTGCTCGAGGTCGCAGTCCCGGCTGCAGGCGCGGGAGTAGCGGGAGTGCACGTGCAGGTCGGCGACGAACGGCGTGGCGGGCATGGCGGGCCCATCCTGGCCGGTGCCGGGCGGTCGGCACGGAGGGACGCGCCGGTCGTCACCCGGTCAGGTCAGTGGCGCCGGCGTCCTCGCCGTCCGGCGGGGCCGCCAGCGCGGTGTAGCGGGCGCGGTGCCAGACCAGCGGCTCGGCCTCCGGGCGGGGCATCTCGACCGCCAGCACCTCGCCGATGAGCACGGTGTGGTCGCCGCCGGGGTGCGCGGCCGTGGTGGCGCACTCGAAGGTGGCCAGCGCGTCGTCCAGGAGCAGCGCGCCGGTGTGCGGCCCGCGGTGGTGCGGCACGCCGGCCAGCGCGCCCTCGGTGTCGTGGCCGCGGAGGGCGAGCTTGCGGGAGAGCGGCTCGCCGTCCAGCCCGAGCACGGACACGGCGAACCGGCCGGCGGCCAGCACCACGTGGTGGAGGCGGGAGGCGTGCTCGACGCAGACGAGCAGCAGCAGCGGGTCGAGCGACACGGACGTGACACTGTTGGCGGTGATCGCCTGGTCCTCGCCGTCCGGCCCGCGGGCGCTGACCAGGGTGACCCCGGTCGGGAACAGGCCCATCGCGTCGCGGAAGGCGCGCTGCCGGACCGGGTCGGCTTGCCGCGCGGTGTCCATCTCTCCCGACACTACCGCCGGGTACGGGCGGCCGCCCCTGCCCGACGGGTGATCTCGGACGCGACGCCGTACGCGCCGGCGACCGCGCCGGCGAACAGGAACACAAGGCCGGTCGCCGAGCCCGGCACGATCAGGTCGCCCTCGGCCCGCGGCAGCGACAGCACGACGACCACCAGCAGCCACAGCACCGGCTGCAGGACGCCGACGACGACGCTGCCGGTCTGCCGGACCGCGAGCTTGGTCAGCACGACGTTGCCGGCCACGGCGAGCAGCACGCAGATCGGCAGCGGCACCGGGCCGACCCGCAGCGGCACCAGGAACGCCTCGACCAGCGCCAGCCCGACCGAGAACAGCGAGATCAGGACGCCGGCCGCCACCCGCGCGGCCAGCGGGTCCACCGCCCGCTCGGGACGTGCCGGCGCCGGCGGCTCGGCCGGTGCGGGCAGCGCCGGCGCGGCACCGTCGGGGCGTGGGTCGGTGGCGCGCACGGCTCAGGTCAGCCCGCCGAACAGGTCGGTCTCGGGCCCGTCGCCGGGCCCGCGCTCACCCCGTACGAGCTGGAAGAACTCCTGCCCGAACGCGCCCTCGCCGATCGTGTCGATCAGCGTGAAGAACGGCCCGTCGGCGGAGATCTGGCTGGCGTGCGCCCGCATCGCGGCGATCTTGCGGGGCAGCCACTCGCCGCCGTCGACGACGGCGGTGACGACCTCGTCCGGCACCACGAACTCCAGCTCGTCGGCCGAGGTGACGCCGAACAGGTTCGACTCCCCCGCTTCGATCATGAGGTCGATGCCGCGCTGGATGGCCGAGCGCGGCAGCACGTTCCAGTAGACCTTCGGCACCGCCCACGGGTCGCCGGTCTCCGGCGCGAACCCGGGATCGGCGGCGGCGTCGACCGCGGCCATCGCGACCCGGTGCGACTGGATGTGGTCCGGGTGCCCGTAGCCGCCGTTCTCGTCGTAGGTGACCAGGACCTGCGGGCGGACCTCGCGCACCACCGCGACCAGCTCGCGGGTCGCCTCCTTCAGGTCGGCCTGCCAGAACGCGCGGGGCGCGTCGTTGGTCGGCAGGTCCATCATGCCGCTGTCCCGCCACCGCCCGGGGCCGCCGAGCAGGCGGTAGTCGGTCACGCCGAGCTCGGCCATCGCCAGCGACAGCTCGTGGTAGCGGTAGCCGCCGAGCTGGTCGCCCTCGGCCGCGGCCAGGTGCGCCAGCTCCGGCACCAGCACCTCGCCCTCCTCGCCGAGCGTGCAGGTGACCAGCGTGACGTGCGCGCCCTCGGCCGCGTACCGGGCCATGACGGCGCCGGTGGCGGTGGTCTCGTCGTCGGGGTGGGCGTGCACGAGCAGCAGCCGACGGGCCGCGGCGGGTGTAGACATGCGCCCCAGGTTAAGCCGTGTCTCCCGGTCATCGGCGGCGCGGTCCGACGCCCCGAAGACGACCGGACGACGACCGGGAGATCGGGCCGGCAGCCGGGCTCAGAGCAGGGCCAGCGCCTCCGCGTAGTGACAGGCGGTGTCGTGCCCGTTGCCCCGGTCGATCAGCGGCGGATCCTCATTGATGCACTTCTCCCGCTGGTCGTCGGTCAGCTGGTTGGCGAACTTCGGGCAGCGGGTGCGGAACCGGCAGCCGCTGGGCGGGTTCGCCGGGCTCGGCACGTCGCCGGTGAGCAGGATCCGCCGCCTGGCCCGCTCCCGCTCCGGATCGGGGATCGGGATGGCCGACAGCAGCGCCTGCGTGTACGGGTGGGCCGGCCGTTCGAACAGGTCGAGCGTGTCCGCGACCTCGACGATCTTGCCGAGGTACATCACCGCGACCCGGTCCGAGGTGTGCCGCACCACGGACAGGTCGTGCGCGATGAACAGGTAGGACAGGCCGAGCCGGTCGCGCAGGTCCTCGAGCAGGTTGACCACGCCGGCCTGGATCGACACGTCCAGCGCCGACACCGGCTCGTCCAGGATGAGCACCTTCGGCTCGAGCGCGAGCGCCCGCGCGATGCCGATGCGCTGGCGCTGCCCGCCGGAGAACTCGTGCGGGTAGCGGTTGTTGTGCTCCGGGTTGAGGCCGACCAGCTCGAGCAGGTGGTTGACCCGGTTGCGGATCTGGTTGCGCGGCACGACCTTGTGGATGAGCAGCGGTTCACCCACGATGTCGAGCACCGGCAGCCGCGGGTTCAGCGACGCGTACGGGTCCTGGAAGACGATCTGGATCTCCCGGCGCAGCGGCCGCATCGCCGCCCGGTTGAGCCCCACCAGCTCCCGGCCGTTGTACTTGACCGAACCGTCGGTGGCCGGCTGCAGGTTGAGGATCGCCCGGCCGGTCGTCGACTTGCCGCAGCCGGACTCGCCGACCAGCCCGAGCGTCTCGCCCGGGAACAGGGTCAGGTCGATCCCGTCGACCGCCTTGATGTAGCCGACGGTACGGCGGAGCAGGCCCTTGCCCTTGATCGGGAAGTATTTCTGCAGGCCGCGGACCTCGAGCACCGGCTCGGTGCCGATGCCCCGCTCGCGCGCGTCGCCGGCGGGCAGGTCGGTGGTGGTCATGCCTGCTCCTCCGGGTCGCGGCGGGCGGCCGCCTCGTCGCCCCGCGCGGGGGTGATGGTGGTCGTGTCGGCCGTGCCGTCGGGGCCGGCGGCCGTGGTGTCCCCGGTGCCGCCGGCGAGGTCGACCGCCGGCCGGCGCTCGGGCTGCTCGGCGACCTCCTCGTTGTGGGCGATGATCTCCTTGATCGGCACCGGCTCCTCGGCCGTCTCGGTGCCGGCCGCGACCTCCGCCGCCTCGCCCAGCGTGATGTCCGCGGAGTCGGCGGTGAAGATGTCCTCGGCCGCCACCTCGGCCTCGACGATCTCGTCGACCCGGATGCAGGCCGCGCTGTGCTCGGCGCTGCCGTCGACGCTGCGCAGGTCCGGCTCGGCGACGTCGCACTGCGCGTAGTGCAGCGGGCAGCGCGGGCCGAACGGGCAGCCCGGCTGGACGTTGATCAGCGACGGCGGCGAGCCCTTGATCGGGGTCAGCCTGGTCTTCTCGTCGGCGTCGATGCGCGGCATCGAACCGAGCAGCCCGATCGAGTAGGGCATCCGGGCGCGGTAGAAGACGTCCTCGACGGTGCCCTTCTCGACCGCCCGGCCGGCGTACATGACCAGGACCCTGTCGACCATGCCGGCGACCACCCCGAGGTCGTGGGTGATCAGCACGGTCGCCGCACCGGTCTCCTCCTGTGCGGTCTTGAGCACCTCGAGGACCTGCGCCTGCACGGTCACGTCGAGTGCGGTGGTCGGCTCGTCGGCGATGATGATCTCGGGCTGGTTGGCCATCGCGATCGCGATGACCACGCGCTGGCGCATGCCGCCGGAGAACTCGTGCGGGTACGAGTCGATCCGGGCCGGCGCGTTGGGGATGCCGACGAGCTTGAGCAGGTCGATCGCGCGCGCCCGGGCGGCGTTCCTCGACAGCGACTTGTCGTGCTGGCGGACCGTCTCGGCGATCTGCACACCGATCTTGTACACCGGGTCGAGCGAGGTCATCGGGTCCTGGAACACCATCGCGACCTGCTTGCCGCGGACCTCGGACAGCTGCCGGTCGTTGAGGCCGAGCAACTCCCGGCCGCGGAACTTGACCGAGCCGGTGATCTGCGCGGAGCCCGGCAGCAGCCCCATCACGGCCAGCGAGGTCACGGACTTGCCGGAGCCCGACTCGCCGACGATGCCCAACACGTCGCCGGGGCGCAGCGAGAAGCTCACGCCGCGGACGGCGTGCACGACGCCGTCCTCGGTCGGGAAGCGCACGTTGAGGTCCTCGACCTCGAGCACCGCGCCGGTCGTGGCCGCGCGCTCCTGCTCGGTGGTGTCGGTCAGGGTGGACATGGGGCTCCGCTCGATCGGTCCGGCACGCAATCCGGACGGGGTGGGGCCGCGAATGTGCGGGTGCGGTGGGATGACGAACCGCGCCGTCCGGCCCGGCGGTGGCGCTGCGGCCGGCGGCTCGGATCGGACGGCACCGGCGTCAGCGGTTGCGGTTCGCCGAGGGGTCGAACGCGTCCCGGACCCCGTCGCCGATCAGGTTGATCGACATGACGATGATCAGGATGGCGATGCCGGGGAAGTAGAACAGCCACGGCCGGGTCTCCGCCGCCTGCGCACCGATCGCGACCAGCGCACCCAGCGAGGTCTGCGAACCCTGGACGCCGTAGCCGAGGTAGCTCAGCGCCGCCTCCGTGATGACTGCCAGGGCAGCGCCGAGCGTGGCCCAGACGATGATCTGCCCGAGCGAGTTGGGGATCAGGTGCTTGAGGATGATCCGCTTGTCCGAGGCGCCCAGCGCGTGCGCCGCCTCGACGTACTCACGCTCGCGCAGGGAGAGGAACGAGCTGCGCACGATCCGGGCCAGGTCCATCCAGCCGAGGATTGCGATGAAAAGCGCGATTCCGATCGGAGAGCGGGCGCCGGGGAAGTTGGCGGCCACGACGATGATCGCGACGAGGATCGGCACGGTGAGGATGATGTCGACGAAGCGCATCAGCACGTTGTCGACCCACCTGCCGAAGTAGCCCGAGATGGCGCCGATCAGCACCCCGATGCTGCCGGCGACCAGCACGAAGATCACGCTGATGTAGGTGGACCGCTGGATGCCCATCATCATCCGGGCGAGCAGGTCCCGGCCGATCTCGTCGGTACCGAACGGGTGCCCGTTGGTCCCTGGCCCGACCGACAGCGACGCGGCGTCCTGCTCGTCGAACGTCCAGCGGTAGAAGTGCGGATAGATGAACGAGACCAGCAGCAACACCACATAGACGGTCAACGCCGCCATCGCCAGCTTGTTGTGCATGAACCGCCGCAGCGCCTGCTGGGTCTGGCTGCGGGACTTGACGGTGAACTCGCGCTCGATCGGAGCGGACGTCGGGGTCTGCGGGGTCCCCAGGGGTGTGGTGACCTGCTGGACGTCGGTTGCCATGTCGACCTCGTTCCCTCGGGGGTCCTCAGCTGAGCCGGATACGCGGATCCAGGACCGCGTACAGCAGGTCGGCAATGAGGTTGAACAGCACGATGAAGAACGCCGAGACGATCAGCCAGCCGAGCACGACGTTGAGGTCGTTCTGGCCGAGCCCGTTCTGGGTCAGGTAGCGACCCATGCCGTTCCAGTTGAAGACGGTCTCGGTGATGATGGCGCCCCCGAAGATGGTGCCGAGGCCGAGCGCGACGACGGTCGTGGTCGGGATGAGCGCGTTGCGCAGGCCGTGCTTGACCAGCACCTTCCGCCAGGGCAGCCCCTTCGCCCTGGCGAACCGCATGTATTCCGAGCTCATCACGTCGAGCATGGAGGCCCGCTGGAACCGGCTCCAGGCCGCGTAGGTGATGCCGGCGAGCGCGATGGTCGGCAGGACAAGGTGCTGCAACCGGTCTTTGAAGATCTCCCCGGTGGTGCCGTACAGCGAGATGCCCGGTGACTCCTCGCCCTGGGTGTAGAGGATCGTCTGGCCGACCCACTCGTTGATCTTGATCGCCACGAACGTCTTCAGCAACACCGCGAACCAGAAGACCGGCAGCGCGATCAGGATGTACGAGATGATCGTCGCGACGTAGTCGACCGGCTTGTTCTTCCGGACCGCGGTGACCACGCCGACGATCACCGCCAGCACGATCGCGAGGAGCATCGCGGCGATCACCATCCGGGCGGTGACGCCCAGCCGCTCGAACAGGTCCGGCCGCACCGGGTTGCCGTTGATGTTGTTGCCGAAGTCGCCGTGCAAAATCCCGGTCAACCAGTGCCAATAACGGACGAAGATCGGGTCGTTGAGGCCGAGCTCCTCGCGCTTCTGTTCGAAGAACTGCGGCGGCGGCGGTGGCTGCCGCGTCCGGTAGATGGACAGCGGGTCGACGGTCTGCGCGACCAGCACGAAGACCAGGAACGAGCTGGCCAAGAGCACCAGGACCGACGCCAGGAGGCGTCGGATGCTGTACAGCAGCATGAGCGTCACCTTACGCCGCGGGATCACCCACCGGGAGACGGTCGGTGCTGGACGGAAGAACGGTTACGGCCTCCCGGGTACGGGGATTCCCGTCCCGGGAGGCCGCCTAACCCCTGTCGCTTCCGGGTTACCGGAACCGGCTGGTCGTTGCTACTGCTTCAGCCCGATGTTCGTGGAGTTCCACAGCGGACCGGCCAGGCTGGCGTTCTCCTGGAACCCGGTGTAGTTGCTGTTGTACGCCAGGAACGTCGGCTTCTGGTAGAGCGGGATGGTGTACAGGTCGTCCCACAGGAGCTTGTCGACCTGGTTGCCCAGGTCCTGCGCCGTCTTGTCGTCGGTCGCGGCGTTGATCTCCGGGAACAGCTTGTCGACCCGCGGGTCGCCACCGCGCGTGTAGTTCTGGCCGATCGCGTCACCCTGCGGGCTCTGGTAGAGCGACTGGTTGCCGGAGATGAACGGCGAGCTCACCCAGGCGAACAGGGCGATCTGGAACTGGCCACCCTCGAGGCTGCGCGGCTTCTCCTTGCCCGCGAAGATGTCGGGGTTGAGGAACTTCTTGATCTCGATGCCGACCGGCTTCAGCTGCTGGGTGATCACGTCGATCGTGTTCGCCCGCAGCGGGTTGCCCTGGGTGGTCATGATCTCGAAGGACAGCCGCTGGCCGTTCTTCGCGTAGATGCCGTCGGCACCCTTCTTGTAGCCGTCCTGCTCGAGCAGCGACTGCGCCTTGGCGATGTCCTGCTTGTTGAAGAGGCCGCCGCTGTTGTCCTGGTAGCCGGGCTGGTTGTTGACGAAGTAGCGGTTGTCGAGCACCTGCGCGCGGCCGTCGAACTGGGCGACGGTCTTGGCGACGATGTCAGGCCGGTTCAGCGCGTACGCGAAAGCCTGCCGCACGGCCTTGTCGGCCAGCTGCTTGTCCAGGGTGTTGAAGTCGAGGTGCTCGAAGGACAGGCCGAAGTTGGTGCTGCTGGTGACCGTCGGCTCCAGCGACTTGATCTGCTTGACCAGGTCGAGCTGGGGCTGCGGGTAGATCATCTGCACCTCGTTGTTACGAAGCGCCGAGACCGACACCGCCGGGTCGTTGCCGATCACCTGGACGATGATCCGGTCCAGCTTCGACGGCTGGCCCCACCACTTCGGGTTGCGGGTGAGCGTCATGATCTTCTTCGACGGGTCCATGCCGGCCTTGTCCATCAGGTACGGACCGCTGGCGACGGGCACGCCGTCGGCGGGCTTCCAGCCCTTGGTGATGTAGTCGCAGTTCGCCTTGGGGCTGCCCTTGTCCATGATGTGCTGTGGGAGCACGCCAGGCGTACCGAACAGGGACTTCCAGTCTCCGAACGGCTTGGCCATCGTGACCGTGACGGTCTTGTCGTTGTCCGAGCCCTCGACCGACGCGATCTGGTCGTAGCCGACCGTCGTCAGCAGCGACGCGCAGCCACCCTTCGCCGGGTCAGCGCTCTTCTGGGCCTGCCAGGTGTACTCGAAGTCCTTGGCGGTGATCGGCTGGCCGTCGGACCAGACAGCCTTCGGGTTGATCTTGTACGTGATCACCTGCTTGCCGTTGGTTGTCTGCGTCGTCGGATCACCCACCACGAGGTCGTTGTCCGGCCTGAGGGTGAAGTCCGGATAGATGCGGAACGGAGCCAGGATCACCCGGATTTCCGTGTACCCGGTCGAGATCGAGTTGCCGGCCGCGATCAGCGGCATCAGGTTGTCCGGGTACTCGGTGTCCAGCCCGTAGACCATCTGGCCTCCGGTCTTGGTGCCGCCGTTGTCGCCACCTCCGCCGGAGTTGTTGCTGCCGCCACCGCAGGCAGCTGCGGTCATCGCGATGATGACCGCCGGCGCGATGAGCGCCGACTTCCTCCACAACTTCACGTTCTGAGCCTCCTCCGTCCCGCGATGCGCGGGAGCACACCGGATCCGACGGGGGTGCCGCCAGACGGGGCGACCCTAACCAGCGCGCGCGCGAGGCCCCAGGTGGGGTCGGGCAATCGTGACCAAGGAGTGACCGAACCGGTGTGCGCCCGTGCCGTGCTCAATCCGGGCCTGCCCGAACGGGCCGTTTCGGCATACTCCGGGCGGCGCAACGCGCCGGCATCCGACCACCCGCGACCGAAGAGGGCGAAACCGTAGCAGGGATGTAGCCGAACGGAGTCAGCGGGCGGGTGCGGCCGCCCTGGCCCGGCGGGCCCGGAGCTTCTCCCGGTCGTGCTGGGACAGCGCCACCTTCCGCAGCCGGACGGCCGCCGGCGTCACCTCGACGCACTCGTCCTCGCGGCAGAACTCCAGTGCCTGCTCCAGCGACAGCGACCGCGCCGGCACCAGTCGCTCCAGCTCCTCGCCGGAGGACGAGCGCACGTTGGTGAGCTTGCGCTCCTTGGTCGGGTTGACGTCCATGTCGTCGGCCCTGGAGTTCTCGCCGACGATCATGCCCTCGTAGACCTCGACGCCGGGGCCGACGAACAGCGAGCCCCGCTCCTGCAGGCCGAACAGCGCGTACGTGCTGGTCACGCCGCGACGGTCGGCGACGAGCGAGCCGGTCGGCCGGGTGCGCAGCTCGCCGTGCCACGGCTCGTACCGCTCGAAGACGTGGTGCAGCAGGCCGGTGCCGCGGGTTTCGGTGAGGAACTCCGTGCGGAACCCGATCAGCCCGCGGGCCGGCACGAGGTATTCGAGCCTCACCCAACCGGTGCCGTGGTTGACCATCTGCTCCAGCCGACCGCGGCGCAGCCCGAGCAGCTGGGTGACCACCCCGACGTAGTCCTCCGGTACGTCGATGGTCAGCCGCTCCATCGGCTCGTTCACGGTGCCGTCGATCACCCGGGCGACCACCTGCGGCTTGCCCACGGTGATCTCGAAGCCCTCCCGGCGCATGATCTCGACCAGCACGGCCAGCTGCAGCTCGCCGCGGCCCTGCACCTCCCAGGTGTCCGGCCGCTCGGTCGGCAGCACCCGGATCGAGACGTTGCCGACCAGCTCGGCGTCGAGCCGGTTCTTCACCAGCCGGGCGGTCAGCTTGCTGCCGCTCTGCCCGGACAGCGGCGAGGTGTTCACGCCCAGCGTCATGGAGATCGACGGCTCGTCGATCGTCAGCACCGGCAGCGGCCGCGGGTCGTCGGGGTCGGCCAGCGTCTCGCCGATGGTGATGTCGGGGATGCCGGCCACCGCGACCAGGTCGCCCGGACCGGCCTGCTCGATCTGCACCCGCTCCAGGCCGTCGGTCATCAGCAGCTCGCTGACCTTGACCCGCTCGATCGTCCCGTCGGTGCGGCACCAGGCCGCCTGCTGGCCGCGCCGGATCGTCCCGTTGTGCACCCGGCACAGCGCCAGCCGGCCCAGGTACGGCGAGGAGTCGAGGGTGGCCACCCTGGCCTGCAGCGGCACGCCGTCCTCGTACTCCGGCGCCGGGATCGTCGACACGAGCGTGTCGAACAGCGGCTTGAGGTCGCCGTTGTCCGGCGACTGCCCGTCGGCCGGGCGGTTGAGCGAGGCCCGGCCGGCCTTCGCGTGGCAGTAGACGATCGGGAACTCGATCTGCGCCTCGGTCGCCTCCAGGTCGAGGAACAGCTCGTAGGTCTCGTCGAGCACCTCGGCGATCCGGGCGTCCGACCGATCGACCTTGTTGATCACGAGCACCACCGGCAGCTTGGCGGCCAGCGCCTTGCGCAGCACGAAGCGGGTCTGCGGCAGCGGGCCCTCGCTGGCGTCGACCAGCAGCAGCACCCCGTCGACCATCGACAGCGCCCGCTCGACCTCGCCGCCGAAGTCGGCGTGGCCCGGGGTGTCGACGATGTTGATCAGCGTCCCGCCGTACCGCACCGCGGTGTTCTTGGCGAGGATCGTGATGCCCTTCTCCCGCTCGAGGTCCATCGAGTCGAGAATCCGGTCGGGCTCCTCGGCGTGGCTGCCGAACGCTCCGGTCTGCCAGAGCATGGCGTCCACCAGGGTGGTCTTGCCGTGGTCGACGTGGGCGATGATCGCGACGTCGCGGAGGTCGGTTCTGGTGGGCACGACGGTCCAGCCTACTCAATTCCCGCTCTGACCTGCGCCGGTGGCCAGACTCACAGAGCCCGACCCCGCATGCCGGATCGTCCGGGCGCAGAATACTGTGCATCGTTCGGTCCAGGGCGCGCGCCGCATCCGGTCGTCCGCACGCCACCGACGCCGCACACCCTCAACGTGGAGAAACACATGGCCTCGGGCACCCTCGACACCCCCGCGGGCACTGCGCCCACCACGCTCGCCGGACCAAACGGCAACGGGCGGGCCGCGATTCCCGCGCGCACCCTGCGGACGGACAACTGGCGCAAGGCCCCCATCCTCACCGTGGTCCTGCTGACCGCCTGGATCCTGTACGCGGTGGTCAGGGCCTTCATGCAGAAGTGGTACTGGGTGGAGGACTACCACTACCTGACGCCGTTCTACTCGCCCTGCGTCTCCAACGGCTGCGAAGGCGACTCGTCGCTGTTCGGCCGGTTCATCCCGGACATCCCGATCTTCCCGTTCGCGATGCTCACGCTGCCGTTCCTGGGCCTGTTCCGGCTCACCTGCTACTACTACCGGCGCGCCTACTACCGCTCCTACTGGGGATCGCCACCGGCCTGCGCGGTGCCCGACCTGCACAAGTCCTACCAGGGCGAGTCGCGGATGCCGGGGATCCTGCAGAACAGCCACCGCTACTTCTTCTACGCCGCGGTGCTGCTGTCGATCGTGAACACCATCGACGCGATCCTCGCGTTCCACTCGCCGGGTGGGTTCGGGATCGGGCTCGGCACGATCATCCTGGTGATCAACGTGATCCTGCTCTGGGCCTACACGGTGTCCTGCCACTCCTGCCGGCACATCGTCGGCGGCCGGCTGCGGCACTTCTCCAAGCACCCGGTCCGCTACCGCGCCTGGGGTTTCGTGTCCAAGCTCAACAGGAAGCACATGGAGCTGGCCTGGACCACTCTCGGCACCCTGGTGGTGACGGACTTCTACATCATGGCCGTGGCCGCCGGCTGGATCTCCGACCTGCGGATCGTCGGCTAGGAGGATCGCGATGACCCACGCGCGAGAGATGAGCGAAGAGACCGTCGAGCGGCACGAGTACGACGTCCTGGTGATCGGAGCCGGCGGCGCCGGGCTGCGGGCCGCGATCGCCGCCCGCGAACAGGGCATGCGCACCGCGATCATCTGCAAGTCGCTGTTCGGCAAGGCGCACACGGTGATGGCCGAGGGCGGTGCCGCGGCCGCGATGGGAAACGTGAACCCGCGGGACAACTGGCAGGTCCACTTCCGGGACACCATGCGCGGCGGCAAGTTCCTCAACAACTACCGGATGGCCGAGCTGCACGCGAAGGAGGCGCCGGCCCGGGTCTGGGAGCTGGAGACCTACGGCGCGCTGTTCGACCGCACCAAGGACGGCAAGATCAGCCAGCGCAACTTCGGCGGGCACGAATACCCGCGGCTGGCGCACGTCGGCGACCGCACCGGCCTCGAGCTGATCCGCACCCTGCAGCAGAAGATCGTGTCGCTGCAGCAGGAGGACTTCCGGGCCACCGGCGACTACGAGGCCAACATCAGGGTCTTCGCCGAGTGCACGGTGACCGAGCTGCTCAAGGACGGCGACCGGATCTCCGGCGCGTTCGCCTACTGGCGGGAGAACGGGCGGTTCCTCGCCTTCTCCGCGCCGGCGGTCATCCTCGCCACCGGCGGGATCGGCAAGTCGTTCAAGGTCACCAGCAACAGCTGGGAGTACACCGGCGACGGGCACGCGCTGGCACTGCGCGCGGGCGCCACGCTGATCAACATGGAGTTCGTCCAGTTCCACCCGACCGGGATGGTCTCGCCCCCGTCGGTGAAGGGGATCCTGGTCACCGAGTCGGTCCGGGGCGACGGCGGCATCCTCACGAACTCCGAGGGTGAGCGCTTCATGTTCAACTACATCCCGGACGTCTTCAAGGACCAGTACGCGACCGACGCGAAGGAAGCCGACGGCTGGTACGACGACCCGGACAACAACCGCCGGCCGCCCGAGCTGCTGCCCCGCGACGAGGTCGCCCGCGCGATCAACGCCGAGGTGAAGGCCGGCCGCGGCTCGCCCAACGGCGGCGTGTTCCTCGACATCGCGTCCCGGCTGCCGGCCGAGGAGATCCAGCGCCGGCTGCCGTCGATGTACCACCAGTTCAAGGAGCTCGCCGACGTCGACATCACCCACGAGCCGATGGAGGTCGGCCCCACCTGCCACTACGTGATGGGCGGCGTCGAGGTCGACCCGGACAGCCAGCAGTCGCGCGTTCCCGGTCTGTACGCGGTGGGCGAGGTCTCCGGCGGCATGCACGGGTCCAACCGGCTCGGCGGCAACTCGCTGTCGGACCTGCTGGTGTTCGGGATGCGCTCGGGCGTTTCCGCGGCCGACTACGTACGCGGACTCGGCGGCGCCCGGCCGGCGGTCGCCGAGACCGACGTCGCCGCCGCGCAGGCCTCGGCGCTGGCGCCGCTGGCCCTGCAGGGCGGCGAGAACCCGTACGCGATCCAGTCGGACCTGCAGCAGACGATGAACGACCTGGTCGGCATCATCCGCAAGGCCGAGGAGATCGAGCAGGCCCTGGTCGCCCTGCAGGACCTGCGCGGCCGGGTGGCCAAGGTCAGCGTCGAGGGCGGCCGGTTCTTCAACCCCGGCTGGCACATCGCGCTCGACCTGCGCAACATGCTGGTGGTCTCCGAGTGCGTGGCCAAGGCCGCGCTGCTGCGGACCGAGTCCCGCGGCGGGCACACCCGCGACGACCACCCGGCGATGGAGCCGGAATGGCGCAAGGTCAACCTGGTCTGCTCGCTGACCGGCGACCCGGCCGTCGAGGAGGCCGTCTCAGTCGTCCCGAAGCCGCTGCCGGCGATGCCGCTCGACCTGCTGTCGCTGTTCGACTGGACCGAGCTGTCGAAGTACATGACACCGGAGGAGCTGGAGCAGCTGCCGACCAAGCCGGCCGACGCGACGCTGCCGGCCGAGCTGCCCGCCGACAAGTCCGAAGGAGCCTGACCACTCATGGGGTACGACCACCACTTCCGGGTCTGGCGCGGGGACGAGACCGGCGGCGGCCTCGAGGACTACGTCGTCGAGGTGAACGACGGCGAGGTCGTCCTGGACATCATCCACCGGCTGCAGGCCACCCAGGCCTCGGACCTCGCCGTCCGCTGGAACTGCAAGGCCGGCAAGTGCGGCTCGTGCAGCGCCGAGGTCAACGGCAAGCCGCGGCTGATGTGCATGACCCGGATGTCCACGTTCGGTCGGGACGAGACGGTGACGGTGACGCCGCTGCGTACGTTCCCGGTGATCCGCGACCTGGTCACGAACGTCGGCTACAACTACCAGAAGGCCCGCGAGGTGCAGGCGTTCGCGCCGCCGGCCGACCTCGCCCCGGGCGAGTACCGGATGCAGCAGGTCGACGTAGAGCGCTCGCAGGAGTTCCGCAAGTGCATCGAGTGCTTCCTGTGCCAGAACGTCTGCCACGTGGTGCGCGACCACGAGGCGAACAAGCAGGCCTACGCCGGGCCGCGGTTCCTGATGCGGGTGGCCGAGCTCGACATGCACCCGCTCGACCAGGCCGACCGCAAGGACGTGGCCCAGGAGGAGCACGGGCTCGGGTTCTGCAACATCACCAAGTGCTGCACCGAGGTCTGCCCGGAGAACATCAAGATCACCGACAACGCGCTGATCCCGATGAAGGAGCGGGTCGTCGACCGCAAGTACGACCCGCTGGTCTGGCTCGGCAACAAGATCCGCCGCCGGTAGTCCCTCGCCGGCGCGTGGACGGGTCCGGTCGCGGCCGGTAGCGTCCGCTCGTCGTGGACGACGTGCGAGTGGGCTTGATCGGCTACGGGCTGGCGGGGGCGACCTTCCACGCGCCCTTCATCGCGGCGACGCCGGGGCTGCGCCTGGCCACGGTGGTGACCTCGAACGCCGAGCGCGCGCGGGCGGCGCGAGCGCACCATCCCGCCGTCGAGATACTTCCGACGGCGGAGGCGCTGTGGGAGCGGGCCGGCGACCACGAGCTGGTCGTGGTCGCGGCGCACAATCGGGCGCACGTGCCGCTCGGGCTCGCCGCGATCGCGGCGGGACGGCCGGTGGTGATCGACAAGCCGGTGGCACCGAGTGTCGAGGCCGCCGAACGCCTCGCCGCGGCCGCCCGCGCCGCCGGCGTGCCTGTCGTGCCCTACCACAACCGTCGCTGGGACGGCGACTTCCTGACCGTGCGCAGGCTGCTGGATGCGGGCGAGTTGGGTGAGGTCCTGCGCTACGAGTCCCGTTTCGAGCGCTGGCGGCCGACGCCTCGCCCGGGCGCGCGCCGCGAGCAGCCCGGACCCGACGAGGCCGGTGGCGTGCTGTTCGACCTCGGCACGCACCTGATCGACCAGGCGCTCGCCCTGTTCGGCCCGGTGGTCGCGGCCTACGCCGAGATCGAGACCCGCCAGCCGCACCGGGAGGTCGACGACGACGACTTCCTCGCGCTCACCCACGCATCCGGGGTTCGCTCGCACCTGTGGGCCAGCCACGTGGCCGCCGACCGCGGGCCGCGGCTGCGCGCGCTCGGCGCGCGCGCGGCCTACGTCAAGCACGGGCTCGACGTGCAGGCGGCCCAACTCCAGGCCGGGATGCGACCCGGCGAGGCCGGGTTCGGCGCCGAGCCGCCGGACGCATGGGGAACGGTGCGGGCGGGCGAGCAGTCGCGACCGGTGCCGACCGAGCCGGGCAACTACGCCGGCTTCTACGCCGCCGTGGCCGCCACCGTGCGCGACGGCACCCACCCGCCGGTCACCCTTGAGGACGGCATCCAGGCGCTGCGGGTCGTCGAGGCGGCGTTCGAGAGCGCGCGCACCGGCCGCGTCGTGCGTCTCACCGGATCGGCCGGTTGACGGCGCCGCGATCAAGGCCGTTAGGGTTGCTAACCATGTTCGACGTGGCATCGGCAGCCGTGGAAGCGGCGCTCGCGGCCGGCGCCCGGTATGCGGACGCCCGCGCCATGCACCAGCGCAACGAGTCGATGTCCGCCCGCAACGGCGACGTCGAGGACCTGTCACAGCGCGAGTCGGTCGGCGTCGGTGTGCGGGCCCTGGTCGGGTCGTCGTGGGGATTCGTGGCGGTGCCGGACCCGACCGATGCCGAGGCGCGCCGGGCCGGCGAAAGGGCAGTCGCGGTCGCCCGGGCGTCGGCGCAGGTGCCGGGGCCGGACGTGTCCCTGGTGCCGATCGAGGTACGTCGGGACAGCTGGGCGAGCCCGTGCGAGGAAGACCCGCTCTCGGTGCCGCTCACCGAGAAGGGCGACCTGGTCGCCGGCGTCACCGCGACCATGCGGGCGGCCGGCGCGTCCCTCGCCGAGGCGTCCTACCAGGTCTGGGACACCGCGAAGTGGTTCGTGTCCAGCGAGGGAGCGCGGATCGACCAGCGGGTGCGGGAGTGTGGCGCGGCGATGAGCGCCACCGCGATCGGCGCGGGCGAGACCCAACGCCGGTCATACCCGGGGATCCGCGGGCAGTACGGCACCCGCGGCTGGGAGCTGGTCCGCGAGCTCGACCTGCCCGGGCACGCGGCCCGCATCGCCGAGGAGGCGCAGGCGCTGCTGCTGGCGCCGGAATGCCCGGCCGGCGAGACCACGCTCATCCTCGGCAGCGAGCAGATGGCGCTGCAGATCCACGAGTCGGTCGGGCACGCCACCGAGCTGGACCGGATCCTCGGCTGGGAGGCCGCCTACGCCGGGACGTCCTGGCTTGACCTCGCCAAGCTCGGCCAGCTGCGGTTCGGCTCCGACCTCATGACGATCACCGCGGACGCGACGCTGCCCGGCGCTCTCGGCTCGTTCGGGTACGACGACGAGGGCACCCCGGCGGCGCCGCAGGACATCGTCCGGGACGGGATCTGGACCGGCGTGCTGTCCGGGCGCGACTCGGCCTCGGTGGCGGGTCTCTCGTACGGCGGGATGGTCAGGGCCGACGGCTGGGCCCGGCTGCCGATGGTGCGGATGACCAATGTCGGGCTGCTGCCGGGTGAGTCGTCGCTGGCGGAGATGATCGCGGCCACCGACGACGGGATCCTCATGGACACCAACCGGTCCTGGTCGATCGACGACCGCCGGCTGAACTTCCAGTTCGGCTGCGAGGTCGGCTGGGAGATCCGCAACGGGCAGCGCGGGCGGATGCTGCGCAACCCCACGTACACCGGGATCAGCCCGCGGTTCTGGGGGTCGATGGACATGATCGGCAACCGGTCGGAGTGGACGTTCTGGGGTACGCCCAACTGCGGCAAGGGCCAGCCCTCGCAGGTCGGCCACACCGGTCACCCGTCGGTCCCGGCCCGGTTCCAGGGCGTGCGGGTGGGGGTGCGCGGATGAGCGAGCCCGAGGGCCGGCAGCGCGAGCGCGCCGCGACGAGAGCTGAGCAGGCCGGGCCGCGAGGCCGGGTCCGTCCGGGGGGCGCGAGATGACCGAGCACGCTCGCGAACAGCTCGCGGCGCGGGTGCTCGAGCTGGCCCGGTCGGTGGCCGGACCGTCGGCGCAGGCCGAGGTCACGGTCAGCTCGACCGTGCGCGGGCTGACCAGGTTCGCCCGCTCGTTCGTGCACCAGAACGTCGTCGACACCAGCGAGCGGATCCGGCTGCGGGTGGTCGCCGACGGGTCCTGGGCCGCGGTCAGCACCGATCGCGCCGACGCGGACTCGCTGCTGGCCGCCGTGGAGTCGGCGGTCGCCGCGGCCAGGGTGCGCCGGCCGGACGCCGCGTTCCCCGGCCTGGCGCCGCCGGCCCCGCTCGCCGGCGCCGGCAACTGGGACGACGCGACCGCGGACGCGACCCCGGACCAACGCGCGGCGGTCGTGCGCGAGTTCGTCGCGGCGGCCGACGGGCTGGAGACGGCCGGATACGTCGAGTCGATGCGGACCGAGTCCGTGTACGCGAACACCGCCGGGCAGGCGGTGTCCGGCCGGGCCACCGGCGCGGCGGCCGACGGGATCGCCCGGGTGCCCGGCGCGGACGGCGTCGGCCGGCAGGGCTCGGTCCGCCTCGGGGAGCTCGGTGGCGCCGGGCTCGGCCGGATCGCGGCGGCCAAGGCCAGGGCGGGCGCGTCCCCGGTCGACCTGCCGCCGGGCGACTACGAAGTCGTGCTGGAGCCGGCGTGCGTGGCCGACATCCTGCACTTCCTGCTCGTGCACGGGTTCAACGGCCGGCCGGTCGGCGAGGGGCGGTCGTTCGTCCGGCTCGGCGAGCAGCAGTTCGACGCCGCGCTGCGGATCTGGGACGGGCCGCTGGACGAGCTGTCCACCGCGCTGCCGTACGACGCCGAGGGCACGCCGCGGCAGCGGCTCGACCTGGTCGTGGACGGGGTGAGCGCCGCGATCGCGCACGACCGGCGGACCGCGGCGGCGGCCGGGGCGTCGTCGACGGGTCATGCGGTCGAAGGCGGCGAGCGGTGGGGCGCGGTGCCGGACCAGCCGCGGGTCGGTGCCGGCGACGGCGGGTCCTCGGCCGACCTCGCCGCGACGATGCGGCGGGGGCTGCTGGTCAGCGACTTCTGGTACACCCGGATCCTCGACCCGCGCACGGTCGTCATCACCGGGCTGACCCGCAACGGGGTCTGGCTGATCGAGGACGGCGAGGTCGCGGCGCCGGTGAGCACGCTGCGGTTCACCCAGTCCTACCCGAAGGCGCTCGCGCCCGGGGCGATCCTCGGGGTGGGATCGGACGCCAGCGCGGTGCCGGTCCGCACCGCGAGCGAGCTGGTGCAGACGCCGAGCCTGCACCTGGCCGGCTGGCACATCACCGGCAACGCCGCCGGCTAGCAAGCGTCAGCTACCGCCCGCGCGCTGCGCTGCCGCCTGGTGCTCGGGGCAGCGGCTGGTCTGTCATGCCCGGGGCTCGTGGGTGGCGAGTGAGGCGATGATCGGGCGGTCGGCCGGGAGCCAGGGGACGGTGTCGAGCTCGTCGGGAGCCAGCCAGCGCAGTTCGGCGTGTTCGAGGGCGGCGGGTTCGCCGTGGATGAGCGCGGCCGTCCAGGCGCGCAGGAGGAAATTCGGGTCGATCGGGACGTCCGGGCCGACGCGCTCGCCGACCTCGACGGTGACGCCGAGCTCCTCGCGCAGCTCGCGGACGAGCGCGGCCGGCTCGGTCTCGCCCGGCTCGACCTTGCCGCCCGGCAGCTCCCAGCCCGCCGGCCGCTCCCGCCGCGCCGCCAGCACCCGCCCGGCCGCGTCCCGCAGCACCGCTCCGACCACCAGCCGCACCCCGCCACCCTCCCACCCCAGCGCCCCGAGCCGACCGACCGCCGCGCGAGTGATCGTGCGCCGGCGCCACCAGCCGATCGGCGGCCGAGCTTTGCGCCCGGGGCAGTCCCGGGGGACCGCGCCACCAGCCGACCGGCGGCCGAGCGGTGCTCCGGGCCAGGGTCCCGATGGGGACAGCGTCACCAGCCGGCCGATCCCGGGTCCGCGCCGGCGGGGGCGGGCGGTGGGCAGGGTGTGCGGGGGTGGTGGGATGGGCTCATGAGCGAGCTCCTGGATCAGGCTGCGATCGACTCCGCGCTGGCGAAGCTCGACGGGTGGAGCGGCGGTCCGGACGGGATCACCCGGACCGCCGAGCTGTCCAGCTTCCCCGCCGCGATCGCAGTGGTCGACCGGGTCGCCGAGGCGGCGGAGGCGGCCGACCACCACCCGGACATCGACATCCGCTGGCGGACGCTGACCTTCACCCTGGCCACCCACTCGGCCGGCGGCGTCACCGCCAAGGACGTCGACCTGGCCGGCACGATCGACGAGATCGTCCGCGCCGGCTGACCCGGCCAGCTGGTCCGGTCCGAGGTCCGGCCCGGATCAGTCGTCCCGCAGCGCCTCCAGCGCGGGCAGCGCGGCCTCCAGCGCGGCCCGCTGCTCCGGCGACAACGCCGCGAGCCTCTCGATGAGGAGATTGTTGCGCTCCCGGCGCAGCGCCCGCAGTGCCGCCGCCCCTCCGGGCGCCAGCGACACCAGCGAACCGCGAGCGTCGGACGGGTCCGGCCCGCGGTTGACCAGCCCGGCCTCCTCCATCGCGCCGATCATCCTGGTCATCGTCGGCGCGGCCACGTTCTCGCGCGCGGCCAGGTCACCGTTCCGGATCGGACCGGCCGCCTCGACCGTGACCAGCGCGGAGAGCTGAGCCGGGGACAGATGCCCGGGGTCGCGCTGGCGCAGCCGGCGCACCAGCAGCCCGACCGCGACCCGCAGCCGCCCGGCCAGCTCGACGTCGGACATGCCGGCACCGGACGCGCCGGCGCCCGGCCCGCCGGCACCGGACGCGCCGGCCTCCGGGAGCGACGCGGCCACGACCGGACCGCCGGAGCTGGTCATCTGTTCAGGGTGCCAGCCGCGCGGACACCGACGCACCCGCCGACCGGTGCGGGTCCTCCGGCTCGGCGGCGACCGGCGGCACCGGCGCCTCGCCCACCGCGCCGTCGTCCACCACCACCGGCTCCTCGTCCACGTGCACATACCGGCTCCCGCGCAGCGCCGATGCGACCGCCGCCACCACCGCCAGCCCGGCCGCGGCCAGGAACACGACCACCAGCCCGGAGTGGACGGGGTCGGAGATCAGCTGCGGGAAGAACTGCTGGCCGGTGATCCGGGCGGCCTGGTCGGCCGGGAGCTGGCCGATGACCTGCGGGCCGAGCAGCGCCTGCACCGGGTTGAAGCCGAGGAACGCGGCGAAGACGCTACCCACCGGCGGCAGCTCGGCCGCTCGCTGCGCCGCGTCGGCCGGCACCCCCGCCGCCTGCAGGCCGGAGCCGAGCGTCGACGGCAGCGACCGCGACAGCCCGGCGATGAGCAGCGAGAAGAACACGCCGATCGACAGCACGGTGCCGGCGGTCATGAACGTCGACCCCATGCCGGCGGCCGCACCCCGCTCCGAGGCGGGCACGCTGCTCATCACCGAGGCGGTGTTCGGCGCCGCGAACAGTCCTGACCCGGCGCCGTTGAGCGCGATCAGCACGGCGAACTGCCAGTAGGTGAAGTCGATCGGCAGCAGCAGCAGCCCGAGGAACGTGACCGCCACGAGCAGCAGCCCGGCCGTGGACAGGATCCGCGCGCCGTGCCGGTCGGACACCCGCCCGGACAGCGGCCCGGCGGCGAGGAAGCCGACCGTCAGCGGCAGCAGGTAGATGCCGGCCCACAGCGGCGTCTGCTCGAAGTCGTAGCCGTGCAGCGGCAGCCAGATCCCCTGCAGCCAGATGATCAACATGAACTGCATTCCACCGCGGGCGATGGAGGACAGCAGCGTCGCGATGTTGCCGGTCGCGAACGCGCGGATCTTGAACAGGCCGAGCGGGAACATCGGGTTCCGCACCCGCGACTCGATGAACACGAACAGCGCCAGCAGCGCGAACCCGCCGAACAGCCCGGCCAGCACCCACGGGTTGGTCCAGCCCTCGGTGTGCCCGCCGTACGGCTGGATCCCGTAGGTGATCGCGGCGAGCATCGCGGTCAGCCCGACCGCGAAGGTCAGGTTGCCCCACCAGTCGATGCTGACAACGCGCCGGACCACGACCTCGCGCAGCGACCGGTATGCCCACACGGTGCCGAGAATCCCGAGCGGCACGCTGACCAGGAACACCGACCGCCAGTGCCACTCGGACAGCAGCCCGCCGGCGACCAGCCCGATGAACGAACCGGCCAGCGCGGCGACCTGGTTGATGCCCAGCGCCATCCCCCGCTCGGACGCCGAGAACGCGTCGGTGAGGATCGCGGTCGAGTTGGCCATCAGCATCGCGCCGCCGATGCCCTGCACGATCCGGAAGCCGATCAGCCAGATCGCCCCGGCGCTGCCGGTGAACGGCACCGCGGACAGCAGGATCGAGGCAACGGTGAACACCACGAAGCCGAGGTTGTAGATCTTGACCCGACCGAGCATGTCGCCGAGCCGGCCGAGCGTGACCACCAGCACCGCGGAGACCAGCAGGTAGCCCATCAGCATCCACAGCAGGTAGCTGGTGTTGCCCGGGGCCAGCGGGTCCAGCCCGATGCCGCGGAAGATCGCCGGCAGCGAGATGATCACGATCGACTGGTTGACCGTGGCCAGCAGGATGCCCAGCGTCGTGTTGGACAGGGCGATCCACTTGTACGCCATGCGCGACCTTCCAAGTTGCTTAGCTACAGCTAAGTAAATCACCTCCGTACCAGAGGTATTCCGGCCGGGTACGGCCCGTCGAGCCGTACGCCTTAGGGTCTTTGTGCGTGGCCGAGCCGTGGTGGAAGAGCGCCGTCGTCTACCAGGTCTACCCGCGCAGCTTCGCCGACGCGAACGGCGACGGGATCGGCGACCTGGCCGGGATCGAGTCCAAGCTGGACTACCTGGTCGAGCTCGGCGTCGACGTGATCTGGCTGTCCCCGGTCTACTGCTCGCCGTGGGCCGACGGCGGCTACGACATCAGCGACTACGAGGACGTCGACCCGAGCTTCGGCACCCTGGCCGACCTCGACCAACTGCTGGCGAACCTGCACCGGCGCGGCCTCAAGGTGGTCATGGACCTGGTCGTCAACCACACCTCCGACCAGCACCCGTGGTTCGTCGAGTCACGCTCGTCCCGGGACAACCCGCGCCGGGACTGGTACTGGTGGCGGCCGCCGCGCTCCGGGATGCGGCCCGGCGCGCCCGGGGCCGAGCCGACCAACTGGGCCTCGTTCTTCACCGGCCCGGCCTGGGAGCTCGACGAGCGGACCGGCGAGTATTACCTGCACCTGTTCAGCCGCAAGCAGCCCGACCTCAACTGGGAGAACCCCGAGGTGCGCCAGGCGGTGTACGCGATGATGCACTGGTGGCTCGACCGGGGCGTGGACGGCTTCCGGATGGACGTCATCAACATGATCTCCAAGGACACCGCGCTGCCGGACGGCCCCGCCCTCGGCACCGTCCCGTACGGCGACGGCTCGGCGTACTTCATCGACGGCCCGCGGATCCACGAGTTCCTGCACGAGATGCACGAGGCCGTGCTGACCGACCCCGACCTGCTCTCGGTCGGTGAGATGCCGGGGGTGACCGTGGACGAGGCCCGGCTGTTCACCGACCCGGCCCGGGCCGAGGTGGACATGGTGTTCCAGTTCGAGCACGTCGGGCTGGACCACACCGCGTCCAAGTGGGACATGCACCCGCTGGACCTGCGCGACCTCAAGGCCAGCTTCGGCCGCTGGCAGGCCGGCCTCGCCGACGTCGGCTGGAACAGCCTCTACTGGGACAACCACGACCAGCCGCGGATCGTCTCCCGCTGGGGTGACGGCAGCGCGCTGTCGGCCAAGACCCTCGGCACGCTGCTGCATCTGCACCGCGGCACGCCGTACGTGTACCAGGGCGAGGAGCTCGGCATGACGAACTTCCCCTGGTCGGGCATCGGCCAGTTCCGCGACATCGAGTCGATCAACCACTACACCGACGCGGTCGCGCGGGGTGCCGACCCGGACCTGGTGCTGGCCGGGCTGCGCGAGGCCAGCCGGGACAACGCGCGTACGCCGATGCAGTGGGACAGTTCGGCCAACGCCGGGTTCACCACCGGCACACCGTGGCTGCCGGTCAACCCGAACCACGCCGGGATCAACGCGGCCGCCCAGCGGGACGACCCGGACTCGGTGCTCGCGCACTACAAGCGGCTGATCGCGCTGCGGCACGAGGAGCCTGCGGTCGCGCTCGGCGACTTCACCATGCTGCTGCCGGAGGACCGCCAGGTGTACGCGTTCACCCGCCGGCTGGAGTCGACCGAGCTGCTGGTGCTGTGCAACGTGTCCGGCTCGCCGGCCGGGGTCGCGCTGGCCGAGCCGGCTCCGTGGGTCTCGGCCGAACTGCTGCTCGGCACGCACGGCACGGCGGGGACGGGCACCCTGCAGCCGTGGGAGTCACGGGTGCTGCGGCGCGTCGTCGTCTGACCGGACGTCGCTGCCCGACGGCAGGTCGTCGCCCAGGGGCAGGTCGCCCGCGAGCGGCAGGTCGCCCGCGACCACCTCGTCGTCCTCGTCCCGGGGGCGCCTGATCAGCTGCCGCCAGCTGTCCGGCAGCCGCAGGGACTCCGCCCGCAGCGACAGGTACGCCAGCCCGGCGGCCGGGATCGGCATCCAGAAGTTCACCAGCCGGTAGGAGACCACACCCAGCAGCGCAACGCTGCGCGGTGCGCCGAAACCGACGATCGTGGGCACCAGCACACCTTCGACCAGGCCGAGGCCGCCGGGCGTGACCGGCAGCGCGGCGACCACGTTGGCCAGTCCGAACGAGACGATCAGCCCGTCCAGGCCGAGCCGGAAGCCGTACGCGGCGACGAACACCCACAGCGCCGCCGCGTCGAGCACCCAGTTCAGCGTGGCCCAGAGCACGGCCTGGACCAGCATGCGGCGGTCCTTGGCCAGCTCGCGCAGCCGGGCGGCGGCGGTCCGGACATACCGCTCCACCGTGTCCTCGGTGACGTACGGGATCCGCCGGGCGACGGCGCGCACGAACCGGACCGACGACTCCTGACCGCGGGTGAGCAGGATGACCGCGATCACCCCGCCGGCGACCAGGAACGCGCCGACGATCGCGGCGGTCGTGTAGAGCGGGTTGAACCCCCGTACCGGGATCGACACCACCAGGCCGACCCAGAGCAGCACGTTGAGCACGATCGCCGACCCGACGCCCTGCACCGCGGCGCCGAGCGCCGCGTCCGGCCCGGCCACGCCGTTGACGTGCAGCAGCCGGAACCGGACGGCGCTGGCGGTGGCCGCCCCGCCCGGCACGATGTGGCTGACCCCGAGCGTCGTGGTGTCGATGCGCAGCAGCGTCCAGAAGCCGGGCCGGCCCTTCGCCGGCAGCACCGACCGGGTCAGCGCCGCGTACGCGATCACCGACAGGATCTCCAGCACCGTACCGATGACGAGGTACGCCGGCTTCACGTCGCTGAGCGTGTGCAGCGCATTGCGGGCACCGGCGATCTGCGGGATCACCAGATACTCGATCGCGAACACGAACGCCGCCAGGCCGGCGCCCCACCGCAGCCAGCGAGGGAGCCGGAACCGCCGCACCCCGCTCACTCCTGGATCGTAGGCACTCCCCCGCGCGTGCTACTGGCCGTAGTCTGGTGATCCCTTCTCGGTCAGGAGGTCGGCGTGCTCGTCAGTGACCTGATCAAACGCAAGGGCAGCGCGGTGACCAAGGCATCGCCCGAGACCACCGTCGCCACGCTGCTCGACCTGCTGGCCGAGCACCGCATCGGCGCGGTCATCGTCTCGGCCGACGGCGGGGTCGACGGGATCGTCTCCGAGCGCGACGTGGTCCGGGCGCTGCGCACCGCCGGGGCGGCCCTGCTCGACGCGCCGATCTCGACGGTGATGACCTCGGACGTCGTGGTCACCGGCCCGGGCGACACGGTCGAGGACATGATGCGGCTGATGACCGACCGGCGGATCCGGCACGTGCCGGTGGTGACCCAGGACGGCCGGCTGGCCGGGATCATCAGCATCGGCGACGTCGTGAAGAGCCGCATCGACGAGCTCGAGGCCGACCGGGACCAGTTGATCGGATACATCCAGTCCGGTCGCTGACGGCTCCGGTCCGCGCCGGGTTACCGTCGCGCCATGATCGGGATCGTGCATCCGGGGTCGATGGGCGCGGCGGTCGGCAGCGTGCTGGTGGCGCGCGGGATCGAGGTCGGCTGGGCCTCGGCCGGGCGCAGCGACGGGACCAGGGCCCGAGCCGAGCAGTTCACCGACCTCGGCACGGTGGACCGGCTGCGGGACGCCTGCGAGGTGGTCATGTCGGTCTGCCCGCCGCACGCCGCAGTCGAGGTCGCCTCGGCGTTCGCCGGCTACCGCGGCCTGTTCCTGGACGCGAACGCGGTGAGCCCGGCGACGGCGGCGCGGGTCGGGGAGACCGTGGGCGGGCGGTTCGTGGACGGCGGCATCATCGGCCCGCCGCCGCACCGGGCCGACACGACCCGGCTCTACCTGTCCGGACCGGACGCGCCGGTGGTGGCGGCGCTGTTCGCCGGCACGAACCTGGCCGCCCGGATCGTGCCGGACGCGTCCGCGCTGAAGATGACGTACGCGGCCTGGACCAAGGGCACGACCGCGCTGCTGGTCGCCATCCGGGCCACCGCCCGCGAGCTCGGTGTCGAGGACGAGCTGCTGACCGAGTGGACGCTGAGCCTGCCCGGGTTGCCGACCCGGTCGCAGCAGGCGGCCCGGACCGCGGCCGAGCGCGGCTGGCGCTGGGCGTACGAGCTCGAGGAGGTCGGCAGGACGTTCGCCGCCGCCGGGCAGCCGCAGGGATTCGGCGCGGCCGCCGCCGAGGTGTTCGGGCGACTGGCGCGGTGAGCGGACTGCGGTGAGTACCAGCGCGGTCGCCGGTGGGTCGGCACGGCAACCGCGCTGGATTTGGGGACCCGCCGGGGTCACGCTGTGAACGATCCGTCCGGAGCGTGACCCGGACGGCAACAGCTGGTCCCTCCAACAAATAGACGCCCGCAACTAGGGACCGCGGCTCCCCGACGGCCGTCGGGTGTGCCACGGTGAGCTCGTGATCCGCACGCTGGCGGTCCTCGCCGGCCTGTCGCTCGCCACGGACCTCGGCACGGGCGCTCCGCTCGAGGAGTCGCTCAAGCGGTGCGTGGTGGCGACCCGGCTCGCACGCAGCGTGGGATGCACGGAGACCGAGGTCCGTGACGTCCTCTACACCGCGCTGCTCCAGCACCTCGGGTGCACGGCGTACTCGCATGAGACCGCCCGTGTCTGGGGCGACGACGTGGTTGCGACGCGGCTGGCGTTCCTGACCGACTTCTCCGACCCCAG
This sequence comes from uncultured Actinomycetota bacterium, assembly GCA_963728945.1. Classification (GTDB taxonomy): domain Bacteria; phylum Actinomycetota; class Actinomycetes; order Mycobacteriales; family CADCTP01; genus CADCTP01. Next base: position 2,429,769 of record CAVSMA010000002.1, read on the forward strand.
GGACGTGCTGCGCACGTTCGTGCCGGGGATTGCCGCGGCTACCGGGACGTCCAGACCGAGGGTACTGGCGACCGCCGTCACCGCGGGTCGGCGGGTCTCCACTGCGGGACCCGCGGCGACCTGCGAGGTAGCCCGCGACGCGGCCCGGCAGCTCGGCCTGCCCGCCTCCGTGCAGGACGGTCTGTTCCACGTGATGGCGATGTGGAACGGCAAGGGCATGCCCGCGACGGCCGGGCCGGCCATCCCGTCGAGCTGCCGGATCATGCAGGTCGCGGGGACCGCTGTGCTGTTCGCGGTCCATGCCGGCGCGGAGGCGGCCGTCGCCGAGGTGCGCCGGCGATCAGGCACCTGTCTCGACCCGGACCTCGCCGGCGCTCTCGTGGACCGGGCCGACGAGCTCCTGGCCGACCTCGACCACATCGACGCGTACGAGTGCGTGCTGGACTCGGAACCCGACCCGGTGCGGCTCGTCGACGGCGGGGAGTCAGAGGCGTTGGCCCGGACCTTCGGGCACCTCGTCGACCTGAAGAGCCCCTATCTGCACGGCCATTCCGCCGGCGTCGGCGACCTGGCCGCGGAGGCCGCGCAGAAACTGGGACTGGGCGATCAGGTCCGGACCGTGCGCATCGCGGGATACCTGCACGACCTTGGACGGCTGGGCGTCTCCAGCCGCATCTGGGACAAGCCGGGGATGTTGACCGTGGCCGAGCGCGACCAGGCCCGGCTGCATCCGTACTACAGCGAGCGGATCCTCTCCCGGGTCCCCCAACTGGCCGCGGCCTCGAAGCTCGCCGGGCAGCATCACGAGCGCTGCGACGGCAGTGGCTACCACCGCGGAGCGATGGCCGCGCAGCTGTCCGCCGCCTCGCGCGTGCTCGCCGCAGCGGACGCGTACCGGACCCTGGTCGAGGGCCGCCCGCACCGGCCGGCGCTGTCCACGCAGCAGGCGGCGGAGCGGTTGCGGGCCGAGGCCAGGGCCGGGAGCCTCGACGGCGGGGTGCTGGCTGGTGTGTTGCAGGCAGCCGGGGTCGCCGGCGGGACGCGGCATGCCCGCCCGTCCGGCCTGACCCGGCGGCAGGTCCAGGTGCTCCGCCTGATCGCAGAGGGCCTGTCCAACCGGGACATCGCGCGCCGGCTGGTGATCTCACCCCGCACGGCCGAGCACCACGTGCAGGACATCTACGCGAAAATCGGTGCCACCTCGCGGGCCGCCGCCGCGCTCTACGGGATGGAGCACGGGCTTCTCGACAAACCTGGGTAGGTCAACCGATGCCCGTACGACGGCCGGAGCCGACGCTCTCGACATGACCACGCAGACCGCACCCGCGTACCCGACCGATCGGCTCGTCACACCCGCGTTCGTGCGGCTGGCGGTGGCCGACCTCGCCTACTTCACCGCGGCCGGGGTCGCGGTCTTCACACTCCCGTTCTATGTCACCGGCCCGGTGGGTTCGGACGCATCCGGCGCCGGGCTGGCGTTCGGGGCCTTCGCCGTCACCGCGCTGGTGCTGCGTCCCTTCGCCGGACGGCTGTCCGACACGGTGGGACGCCGGCCGTTGCTTCTCGGCGGCGCCCTGCTGTGCGCCGTCGCCATGCTGCTGACCGCCGTCGTCCAGTCCCTGGCGCTGGTCGTCGTGCTGCGTCTGTCCCTCGGTGTCGCCGAGGCCGCGTTCTTCGTCGCGTCGTTCGCCGCCGTCGCCGACCTCGCGCCGGCCAGCCGCTTGGGCGAGGCGCTCAGCTACAACTCCCTCGGCCTGTACCTGGGCCTCGCGCTGGGCCCACCCCTGGGCGAGGTCCTGGTCAGGACGCTCGGCTTCACCGCCGCCTGGTCGGCCGCGGCGGTGCTGGCGCTGCTCGCCGCGCTGATCGCGGCGGGTATGCGAGAGACCGGGACCCGCCGGCCGGCCACGCACCCGCCGGCACGCCTGATCCACCGCAAGGCACTGCCGGTCGCGCTCGGGTTCTTCGCGTCGGTGCTGGCGATGGGCGGATTTCTCGCCTTCACCGGGCTGCGAGCCGACTCCGTGGGCCTGGCGAGCACGAGCATCCCGCTGTTCGTGTACGGAAGCACCGTCGTGGCCGGGCGCATCGCATTCGCCAGGGTCCCGGACCGGCTTCCGTCCCTCCCGTTGGGCGCCGCCGCCCTCGCCGTCATCGCGATCGGGCTGACCGTCACCGCCGTCTGGGGCACCGGAGCCGGGTTGATCACCGGCACGGCGCTACTCGCCCTCGGCGTCACGTTCAGCACGCCGGCGTTCTTCTCGGCGGTGTTCGCCACCGCGGGACCCGAGGAGCGCGGAGCCGCGTCCGGAACCGTCAGCGCCTTCCTCGACCTCGGCCTCGGCGGTGGTCCCATCGTGCTGGGCCTCGTCGCCGGCAGCGCCGGCCTCGCCTGGACGTTCGCCGCCGCCGCCGCCGTCGCCCTGGCCGGCAGCGCCTGGACCCTCTCCTTGTTCCGGACCGCCCGGGCCGCGCAGGGCTGACGTTCCCATCCGTACCCCCAGGACGGCTGGAGCGGGTCGTGAGTAGACGCCCGCGGGTGAGGGCGCGCGCCGCCGGTCAGGTCGGGCGGCGGAGGAGGAAGTTGGCGGCGCGGGTGATCCCCACCGCGGGCTCACTGTTCCCGGTAGACCTCCCGACGATGGCCGACCTCGACGACCACGACCACGAGCCGATGGTCCGCACTCGTTCGTCCTCGGCGTCCTCCAATGCCTCCAACGCAGCCATGCCGGCTGCGCCGGCGGCGAGGGGAACGATCGCCGCGATCCGCCGTCCTCCGCGGGTGAGGTAGACGACCTCGCCCCCGGCCGCCTCGTCGGCGAGCCTCGCCAGCTCGTCGCCCCCGGCGGCGGGCAGCTCGTACGCGTGCTGGGTGGAACAGACACGAAGACCGTTCGGATGGTCTGTCCAGGGCCTCCGGCGGAATCCGGCCCACGTTGTCGCGGAACGTTCCCAGCGGTACGCCGAGAGGTTCTGCGACCTGCGCGAAACGGCCCCGACCACCGGCTCTCACTACGACGGTCGGAAGGCGGCGCCGGTCTAGGTCCTCGGGGCGTCCGGGTCGCTCTCGTCTCCGACGTAGTGGATGGCGAACGGCTTGTTGGTGATGAACAGGAACGTGCAGTCCTCGTCCTGGGTCGCACCGTGCTCCATGATCCCGCCTTCCGGGAACCACACGAAGCTCCCGGCCGGGTACCGACCCTGGTGGGTGTTCAACGCGCCCTCGAGCACGTAGACGCCGTGGGCGCAGGGGTGGCTGTGCCACGGGTTCGTGAACCCGGCCCGGTAGACCATCTTGAGCACCATCATCCCGGTGTCGGGGTCGTTCACCAGCGGAACGTGCTCCAGGTTCACCTTGATGTACTCGATGGGGAAGAGCTCCCACGGGGCGGTGTTCGTGTCGATCACGGTCAGCTGGACCGGCTTCGCAGGTTCGGTCACTGGAGGCTCCGATCGGTCGAGGCGCTCGCCGCATGGTTGCGGGTGAGCCGCTCGGAAACGCGCGTGTCCGAGAGCCCGAGTATCGAGTGATCGGGTGTCCACCCGCCAGGGTGCGCCGGCCGGGATGTGGGGTCCTGTGACCTGAGGACGCGGCTGGTCAGACGTTGGCGGTGATGGAGGCCCGCCGGCCGAGGGTGCGGAAGCCGACCCGGACCAGCTGGTCGAGGCCGGGCTCGACACGGTCCAGGACATAGTGCGGCTGACGACCGATCGGCGGATCCGGCACGTGCCCGCGGTCACCCAGGCCGGCCGGTCGAAGCGGCCTGCTCTGAGTACCAGCGCGGTCGCCGGTGGTGGGTCGGCACGGCGACCGCGCTGGCATTGGGGACCCGCAGGGGGTCACGCCGTGAACGATCCGTCCCGAGCGTGAGCGCACGATGAGAGCCCGCTGAGCGCCTGATGGGAGTCCGCTGAGTGATCTATGGGAGCCGGCTGAGCGCCAGCTGTGAGCCCCGCTATCCTGCTCGGCCTGGTCGCCGGCCTGCCGCGGGCCTTCGCCACCGCCGCCGCTGTCGCTCCCGCCGGCAGCCTCTCCCTGACGCGATCGACTGCCGCCTAGCGATACCGGCTAGCGATCGCGGTGCACCGGGTAGCGCAGGTGGAGGACGCCGGTGCCCTGGATGACCAGGTCGGGATCGTCGAGCATCAGGGGCCCGTCGGCGAGCGCGCCGAAGTAAGGCTTCCCGCGGCCGAAGACGACCGGCACGATGTCGATCGCCACGTGGGCGACGAGCCCCAGCGACAGCGCCTGACCGCCGACGTCTCCCGCGCCGACGCCGATGTCCCCGTCTCCGGCCAGGTCCCGTGCCCGCGCCATTCCCTCTTCCACGGACGTGGCGAAGTGGTACGACGCCTCCGGGTGCCAGCCCGCCGGCTTCGGGCGGTGGGACACGACCACGACGTGCTCGCTCGCCGGCGGGTGGCCCTCCCAGCCGTTGGTGAGATCGAACTGGTGCCGCCCGACGACCAGAACCTGCTGGCGCGACCACATGCCGCGCACGTAGTCGGCCGAGGCGGCCGAGACCCGGAACGGCGCACCGTGAACGTCGGCGTGGTCCTCGTCGACCAGGGGATGGTCGCCGCTGAAATACCAGTCGTGCAGCGGTCCGACGTCGTCGTGCTCGTCGGCGATGTAGCCGTCCAGCGAGGCCACCGCGTGCAGGTACGTCGTACCCACGCCTGCTCCTCCTTCGGTACGAGTCGTGCGCCGACTCAGACGTTGAAGCGGAACGTCTCCGCCTCACCCCCGACCTGCGCGAACGCTACCAACGACCGTCTGACCTGCGCCTACAGCGTTGGTGGCCGTTGGCCGTTGGTGGCTGTCTGCGGACCTGCTGCGGACTGTCTGCGGACTGCCCGCGGTCCGCCACCCGGCCGAGCGCGAGACGGCCCGTCAACAAGGCGGGCCCGGACGCGGCGATAGAAGCGCCGGCCGGGCCCTTGATCGCCCCGTGGAGGCGACCCGTGCAACAGAATCTCACCCCATCGGCGACCCGTGCAGTCGCCGCCACCATGCTCACCGCGGCCGGCCCGGACCTGCCCCGCGCACACCGCCAGCACAGCGATCGACCTGATCGACGCAATCAGCCGCACCGTGCTCGTCGACGTACTCGGCTGTACCCCGGTCGAGGCGAAGGTCGTCCTCGAATACATGTGGGGGACGCGATGACCGCCGCTATCGACCGGCTCGGACTACGAGCTGGCCGACCTGCTCGACCAGGACGACGCGCTCGATCACCCGCGCTGGTGTGACCGGGCGGTGTGCTCAGGTCGAGGTCGAGGCCGGTGAACTGACCGGCTTCCACACCAGCCGCCGGGTGGCCCTGGTCGAACTGAACAGCTGGCAGAACGGCGAAGTGGCCCTGCAGGTCGAGCAGTTCGCCACCGACGACGCACCGGCGGTCAGCCTGCAGGTGTGCACCGCCGACACCTTCGGCATGGTCCCGCTGGCCCTCGGCGACGTGACCGCGCTGCTGGCCGCGATCACCGCCGCGGCGGAGGTGGCCCGATGAACAACATCTCGATCGAACCGATGAACAACATCTCGATCAAACCGATGAACGAGATCGGTCTTCACCCCGATCATCGAGATGGTCTTCACCCCAGGCGATGACCAGGTGAGCGCCAGGAATAGTCGTGCCCAGCACCGTTCGGCACGACTATTCCGTCGACCCGTTCGCCGACTGGCTCGAGGACGGCCAGCGGTTCGCCGGCGAGTACGGCCCGGCCGCGGTCGAGTCCGCGTTCGCCGACACCCTCACGTCCGCCTACAGCTGGTGGGGCGATGTCCTGCCGCCGTTCGGACCCGAGCGCCAGGAGTAGGCAGATCTGCCCACTCCTGGGCAGGGCGGTGCCCGATGACTGTCACCGCATGGGAGTTGTCGTCGCCGCGGTACTTCGAACGGGACGAGGATCCGGAGGACCAGCGGGACCAGCTGGCCCGGCAGCGGCACGCTGAGGCCGTCCGGGAGGCCGAGGCGGAGCTGGCCGCTAATTGGGAACATTGTTACCAGATAGCGCGGACGACTGGCGGCTGCCTGCCATCGTGGCCAGGGTCAAGGCAGAGGCTGACCGGCGAGCCGCACAGACCGGTGCCACGGTGCCAGCCGCCATCGTGTGAGCTGCCGCCAAGCTCGTCGACCTGCTCATCGAAGGAGCCGCACAGGCCAACGTCAGGGACACCGACCTGGCCGCCTATGTCGAACCTGCCCGCCGTGGCCCTGGCAGCCACCGGCACCGCCTGGACGCACGCCGACAGAGCAGCGCGCGAGTAGAAACCTCCGGCCGATCGGCCGGAGGTTAGGTGGGGCCCCGTGGTCGCTGAAACGGCGGCTGCGGGGCCCTTCCGCGTGCCCCGACCACTCACCTAACCCACCTAACTCACCTCACTTCCGCAGGTCAGACGGGGTGAGGCCTAGTGGTCAGGCAAAGTGAGAAAAGTAACTCGGTTATCGGGACCTAACCACTCGTCTAACCCGCCCGGCTCTAGGCTCTAGGTGGCTGGTAGCGGCCTAGCGGGGCGTCTAGACCAAGGTCTCAGGACCCGCCCGTGGACGCTCTAGGGTCTAGGCCCGCTCTAGCCGCTACACCGCTAGAGCGCAGGTCAACGGCCCGCGTCCCGCTAGCGGCCCTGCTAGAAAATCTTGACCCTGCCGCTACACCGCTAGCAGCCGCTAGGCCTAAGCGGGCCGCCACACACCGTCCCGCCAGGCCTCCGGGTGCAGCCGGAACGGGACCACCTTCACCTTGTACCGGGCGATCAGCGGCCCGGCCAGCTTGCGGTCGCCGAGCAGGTATAGCGGCCCGACCATGCGGCCCCGCTCAGCCCGGATCACCCGGGCCTTCTCGACGCCGGGCCGCAGCCTGCCGGACAGCTCCACCGAGCCGATGACAAGGTTGGCAGCCCACTCCGGATGCGCGGTCATGTCCTTTGACACGTCCGGGTGGGTCAGCAGCTCGGCGACCGTCCACGACCCGTGGATCCCGTCGGAGTGGTCCATGGACGGCAGCTCGTCGTGGACAGGGCAGGTCGCCCGGAACGTGTTCGTCCGCCAGGGGGCATGCCAGCAACCGTGACCACCCGGCCCGTAGAGGTAGTCAGGCGGTGCGTCGAGTGACGGCCCGGTCATCCACATCCGCCAGCCCACGACAGTGCCCCGCGGTGTCAGACAGCCAGGGCACCACTGGTCGTCAGCGTCGAACCGGTACGGGAAGTAGTCCCGGTCGTGCTGCTCGCACCGCGCGGGAACACCGGACCGCCCGGGCGGTGAAGAAGAAGCGAACAAGACGCCCGGGCGGTCCGGCAACTCAGGAGCCGATGCCGCCATCCGTGCCGCCGCCCTGACCCTGGCGGGCCCGCTCCGGCGCCTCCCGCTCGGCCGCGGCCAGGATCAGCCGGGCCTGCTCGGCCTGGTGCCCCATGGCCGCGTCCGTGGCCGCCTGCACCAGCGCGGCGAGCTCCGCCTGCCGGTCCGTCAGCCGCCCGGCCAGACCCTCGGCCGGGTAGCGGTCCAGCCGCTCCGGTACCTGCGTGCCCACCGTCTGCTCAGCCACGGCGCAACCTCCGAGATCGTTTGACCGCGGCCGGCGCCGGGAGAGCCGGCGGCGGAGTCGTTGACGGGCCATCGGGCCCGTTGCCGTAGAACACGGGGCAGCCGACAGGCTCCATCGGCCCGTCCGGGTCGGCCAGCGCCCGGCTGGCGGCCGTCTCGACCACCGCGGCGCGCGGGCTCGTAGCCGCCGTCCTGCGTCCGCTCGGTCCGCTGCACCCGGCCGACGCCGTACTCCTGGCCACGGTTGCGCCAGCCACCACGTCGCCCCGTCCGTGTGCAGGCTCAGCACGCCCGCCTCCGGGTGCGATGCCCGCACCTGGAACATCACCGGCGGCGGCTCCGGGTCGGCCTCAGGGCCGTCGACGCGCCACTCCGAACGCGACTGGCGGGCATGCTCGAGGGCGATGCGGTTCGCCTCCCGGCCCGGACCGAAGAACGGGGTCGTTCGGGTTGTGGAACCTCGACTCGGCAGCGCCCAACGCCAGCCGCACCGACTCGTCCAGGACAGCGACGACACCCTCGTTGTCGTCGAACCTGGACGCAGAATCCCGCCGCGACTGGATCTCCCGGTACTGCCCTGTCCGCCTCGATCTGGACCAGGGCCTGCTCCACCTTCTGCCGGTGCATCGGCTTCACGCCGCCTCCCGCTGCTGCTCAGCCTCAGCCAGCGCCGCGGTCAGCTTCTCCGCCTGCTCCGGGTCGACCTCCGAGATCCGGCGCACCAGCTCGTCGACCAGGCGACGAACGCGCGTGTCACCCCAGCGCGCACGGACCAACTCCCGCGCCGCGTCACTCGTACCTGCCATACGCACAGCGTACGGTCTGACCTGCGAATCCAAAGCAACGGCGCGCCTCGACCTGCGAACCGTAGGCCAGGACCGGCAGCGGCGAGACAATCCACCGCATGAGCACGCGCGAGCGAGAACGTCGCATCCCGGCGGAGGGGACCGGTACGGGGTGGGGGGCCCTCGATGACGGCCAGGACGGAGCACGGCGCCCGGTACGGCGGCCGCACAGGCGGCCCGTGCGACGGCTCTGAGAGCGCTGCGCGCGGATCCCGGTATCGGCTGCGCGAGGTGCGCCGGCCCGATGGACCCGGACCAGGAAGAGCTGCACATGGACCACGCCGACGACGGCAACGGCTATGCCGGCTTCAGTCATGCCCGGCTGCAATATGCAGGCCGGGTCGGCGCTCGGCCACCACCGGCGCTGGAGACGGTCGAGCGCCGTACCAGCCGGCGGGCCCCCGGGTGCCTGCGCGCGCCGGACGGTGGACCGGCGGCGAGCAAGCCGACTGGTGCCAGCGCGAGTTGGCGGCCAGGACCGCCGCCAGCCCTGGTGAGTTGGCATGACAGGAGAAAAATGGTGGGGAGAAGCCGCTAGACGGGCATAAGGGTCTGAATCGGGTACGCCCGTCGACCACCCACCCCTACCCGGTCCCCTCGGTCACCTCGTCGGGCAAGGCGATGAGCGCAGCCAGCACGGTAGGTGCCACTCTCGACGCTGCCGTGTCCGGGTCCGGCTCAGCACCAGTCGGCCTGTGCGATGCGGCCGGCTTCGGCCCAGCGCTGGCACAGCAGACGGTCGAGTGTGGTTGTCGCGGCGGCGTCGACTCGACGACGGTCTGCGGTAGATGTTGAGCACGCGGACAGTGTGAGTGACGGGGTCTCTTCCAGGTCGTAGGCCAGCGAACGGGAGGCGGGTCCAGGTAGCAGCCGAGGGTGACGGCCCAGGCGTACCCAGTGTCGCCGCTGCGGCACGGGTCACCGTCCGGGTCGAGGGCGTCGGCGATGTTGCACAGCGCAGCAGCGTCAAGGCCATGCGCCGATAGCAGCTCGACGGAGGATCGGATCATTGGCCACTGTGACGAGATCTCTCTAAGCCATTCCTGACATTTCTCGGCCAGCCTTCCGGGTCGCCAGTACCGTCACGATGCCGTGGCTGACCTCGTCCGCCATTCGAGTAGACCCAGCGCACCGACATGCCGTAAGGCTCCTCGTCGACGACCATCGGGCTGAGTAGATGCAGCTTACTGCAGCACCCGGTCAACGGTCCTACACGGAAGTGCAGCAGATCACCACGTCGGCGGTGCGTGACCTGGGATGGCTCGCGACGTCGACCAGGACGGACCAGGCGCACCGGTGGCATGGTGTCGACGGCGCAACGGACCGCGCTGGCATGGCCGCCGCCTGGGTCATGCCAAGCGCCAGACCGCCGCAGGCTATCTGCGCCAGCTGCTTCGCCAGGCGGGTGGGCAGTCTGCCCGATGCGTGCGCCGAGACGACGTAGCCGGAGTAGTCCAGTTCCACCGCGGTCCGGGCCAGCGTCACCACGTCGGCGAGGCCGAGCAGCGTGTCTATCTCGGCATCGGTCAGTTGGACCATGACATCGTCGACGACCGGCTCGAGGACTGCCCGACCACCTTGGCCAGCCCTGTCGCATCTCGATCTCGTAGTCGACGTTGCGCAGCGCCTGGATGCCGGCGGCACGCCGGTTCGCTGTCCCGGTGGAGTCGATGCGGACCAGGACGAACCTGTCGCCCATGGTGGCGACAACCTGGTGCGCGGAGACTCAGGCTGTGGTGACGGCGCCGATGACGACGAGGCGCACCCGCCAGGTGAAGGTCTTGCCGCCGTCGCTGCAGACGTTGCGGCTCCAGTGCCAGTCGTCAGATCTCACGCAGCGCGGCGAGGACCAGTGCTCGGGTGTCCCGGTTCATCGACGGATCGAGGTGACGTCCTTGATGACGAGGACACCGCGGGGCTCGAGCTTACGCAGCAGGCCGCCGATCGCATCCTTGGCGCGTTCCTTCGTCGACGTACCGGACAGCAGCGCCGCCTCGCCGTTGATGCTGGACTCGATGACGGCGCCGGCGCCGGCCAGCGGAACGACGGTCTCGGTCTTGGCAGCGCCGGACCCGGACACCACCAGCAGCCACGGAGGGTCGCCGCCAAGCCGCTCGGCAGCGGCCGCGGACGGCACGCAGTCGAGCGCACCGAGGTCGTATCCGTCGCCGAACCACCGGCGGTACGCCTTGTGGACCTCGTCCAGAAGTTGGCTAGATTTGTCAGTAGGGCGTGAGAGGGCGGCACCCTCGTCGGGGTCCGGCCAGACGTCGTCCCGGTAGTCGAGCGGCGTGCACGTCGGTCGATCTTCACGACGCGACCGCCCGCAGCGTTGTCAGGACAGCCGGGAAGTCGCCGCCGTTGCGCTGCAGCCAGTCGCGGCGGATCCGGCAGGCACGGCACGCCGCGTCGTCGCACGATCCAGCGTCCTGAAGCGCGCGCAGTTCGTCGTACTGCCGGCCGCGCAGTGACAGATCGGCGAGCACCTGGTGGTCGAGCAGGATCCGGGACACGGTCACGTCTTCGGCGGCGTCCCAGCCGGCGGCGTAGCCCTGCTCGAAGCCGTACGACCGGCCGAGCTGGAAGGCAGCGTCGTAGTGAGTCGGTCACGGCGCACCGCCGATCAGCCCCAGCACGGTGTCGCGTCGCAACTGTCAGGCCGGCGGAGAGGCTGGCCAGCCGCGCACCAGCCGGTCTCGGAAGACGACTGCTGCCGCCTCGTCAGCGAACCCGGAGACGAAGTTGACCTCGCCGCAGCAGCAGCCATCAGGGCACCGCAGCTCGACGCGCCACCCGTCGTCTGACTTCGCGACGACGAGATTGAGCGGGGGCACGCTGCAGTCGTCGGTCACCGGTGCCACCACCCTCGCCGCGCCAATGCCCGGCGGACGTGTTCGGGCGGCAGCGGCGGCAGTCCGCGGCGTGCCAGGTGATGACAGGCAGACGCCGACGCGCGCAGCTGCCGAGGCCGAATGTCGTCGAGCTCAGCCACGGCGGACTGTGCGACACTCAGGCCATCGACCTGCTTGGCGGTGGCATCGACGTAGGGGCGGTCCGGAGTGGTGTCCGGGCCGCCGCGTCGTCTCCGCGGTGGCCCGGTCATGCCGCGCCCGGCCCGCCATGCTCGGCCGCCTGCCGCTCAGCGAGCCAGCGGCGCACCTCCGGTTCGGGGTAGACGACCCGCCGGCCGAGGCGGAACCCCTTCGGCCCGGTGCCCGCGAACCGCCAGTACCGGACGGTGTCATCGTTCGTGCGACAGAGGGTCGCGACCTCCGCAGTAGTGAGCAGCCGGTCGAGCGCTGCTGTCCCATCTGGAAGCATTGGCATGCGCTTAGGAATACCAGCTAGCCGTTGACGTGTCCATACGGGACGGGGTACTTTCCAATCCGCTTAGGAAAGTGAGGCGCCAGTGCCCCGACCGAACCCTCCGCGGCTGCTCGGCGGGGAATCATCCATGGCCCGCCGCATCGCGTTCGAGCGCAAGCAGCGCGACTGGACCACGGAGGCGCTAGCCAAACGCATGACGGACGCCGGCTGCCCGATCAACCAGAGCGCGATCTGGAAGATTGAGAACGGCGAACCCCGACGGCGCATCAGCTTCGACGAGGCTGCTGGCTTCGCCAAGGTCTTCGAGATGCCGCTGGAGGAGCTCGCCGTCGCTCCGGAGATCGCAGCGAACGACACGGTTCGCGCGCTTGTCCAGGAGCACCAGAGGCTCTCGGCCGAGATGGTCCGCCAGGACATTGCGATGGGGAGGATCGCCGACCAGGTACGCGCGATCCTGGCGGAGTTCCCAGACTCCGAGCGCGTGCTAGAGGAGCTGTTACCCGCGGATGACCAGCTCGTCGACTGGTACGCGGGACGCCCCCGATGACTAGCCTCGCGCGCCGCCCGGACGGCCGCTGGCGGGCCCGCTACCGCGACGACGCAGGACGAGAGCACAGCCGCCATTTCGCCCGCAAGATCGACGGCCAGCGGTGGCTCGACGAGGTCACCGCCAGCGTCGTCACCGGCAAGTACGTGGATCCGGGGGCCGGGCGGGCGACGTTCTCGGCCTACTACGCGCAGTGGTCCACCCGGCAGGTGTGGGTGCCCGGGACCGTGCGGGCCATGGCCCTGGCCGCCGGGTCGGTGACGTTCGGGGATGTGCCGCTGGGTCGGCTGCGCCGGTCCCACCTCGAGCAGTGGGTGAAGGTTATGTCAGCCAACGGCCTCGCACGGGGACCATCCGGACCCGCTTCACCAACGTGCGGACCGTGCTGCGTGCTGCGGTTCGGGACCGCCTCATCACGGCGGACCCGAGCGAGCGCGTGGTCCTCCGCGGGACCGCCGGCCGGGAGGCCGCGATGGTCCTGCCGACCTCGGAGCAGGTCGGCGCCGTCCTCGCCGCGGCCGAGCCGCACTTCCGGGCGTTCGTCGCGGTGGCCGCGTTCGCTGGTCTGCGGCTCGGCGAGGCCGCGGCCCTACAGGTCGGCGAAGTCGACTTCCTCAGCCGCACACTGAAGGTTGCCCGGCAGGTCCAGCGGGCAGGCGGCCGCGAGGAGGAGATCCGCGCACCCAAGTACGGCAGCGAGCGGGTCGTCTACATCCCGACCGCCTGGCCCAGCTGCTCGCGCAGCACGTCGAGCTCCACCGGCCGGGGACGGATCCCGCGCGGTGGATGTTCGAGGCGACCCCGGGTCAGCCGCCGCACCAGAACACGATCGGCTACCTGTGGCGGAAGGCCTGCACGGCAGCGAAGGTCTCGGACGTCACGCTGCACGATCTCCGGCACTACTTCGCCAGCGGTCTGATCGCGGCCGGCTGCGACGTGGTGACGGTGCAGCGAGCGCTCGGCCACGCGAAGGCGACGACCACTCTCGGGACCTATTCGCACCTCTGGCCGACCGCTGAGGCCGCACCCGGAAGGCGGCCGGCGAGCTGCTGTCGACGGCCCTTGCTGGACCTGCTGCGGACTCCCTGCGGACTAGCGAGGGGGGTGACCCGCTCTGACCTGCGCAAACGCGGCGGATTCTACACGTTGAAGCGGAACTCGACGACGTCGCCGTCGTGCATGGTGTAGTCCTTGCCCTCGATGCGGACCTTGCCGGCCGCCCGGGCCGCCTGCATCGAGCCGGCGGCGATGAGGTCGTCGTACGAGACGACCTCGGCCTTGATGAAGCCGCGCTGAAAGTCGGTGTGGATCACGCCGGCCGCCTCCGGGGCGGTCGCGCCGATCGGGATGGTCCAGGCGCGGGCCTCCTTCGGCCCGGCGGTGAGGAAGGTCTGCAGGCCGAGGGTGCGGAAGCCGACCCGGACCAGCTGGTCGAGGCCGGGCTCGTCCTGGCCGATCGAGGCGAGCAGCTCGGCCGCGTCCGCCGTCGGCAGGTCGATCAGCTCGGCCTCCACCTTCGCGTCCAGGAACACCGCCTCGGCCGGGGCGACCAGCGCCCGCAGCGAGTCCAGTGTGGACGGATCGGCGAGCGCCTCCTCGTCGACGTTGAAGACATACAGGAAAGGCTTGGTGGTGAGCAGGGACAGCTCGCGCAGCGGCTCCAGCTCGACGCCGGCCGAGGAGAGCGTCTGTCCATTGTCCAAGATGGACCGTGCACTCTGGACGGCGGCGAGCACCGGCGCGCGATCCTTGCGCAGCCTGGCCTCCTTCTCCAGCCGGGGCAGCGCCCGGTCCACCGTCTGCAGGTCGGCCAGCACCAGCTCGGTGTTGACCGTCTCGATGTCGTCCTTCGGCGAAACCTGGCCCTCGACGTGCACCACGTCGGGGTCACCGAAGGCGCGGATCACCTGGCAGATCGCGTTGGACTCACGGATGTTGGCGAGGAACTTGTTGCCGAGGCCCTGACCCTCGCTCGCGCCGCGCACCAGGCCGGCGATGTCCACGAACGACACCGTCGCCGGAACCGTACGGGCGCTGTCGAACAGCTTCGCCAGCTCGTCGAGCCTCGGGTCCGGCACGCCGACCACGCCGACGTTGGGCTCGATCGTCGCGAACGGGTAGTTCGCGGCGAGCACGGAGTTCTTGGTCAGCGCGTTGAACAGGGTGGACTTCCCGACGTTCGGGAGGCCGACGATGCCGATCGTGAGTGCCACGACAGTCCAGTCTACGGATCCGGCGGGTTGGAGCCGGACCCTGCGACGCGCCGGGCGGCTTGCCGGGGATCGGGCCGGCCACGGTGTGACGATGCTGCGGTGGACGTCACCACGCTGATCCTGGCTGCGCTGACCGCGGTGATCGGGCTGGCCGCCGGCCTTGCGCTGGGCCGAGGCGGTGCGGCCCGGGCCGTCGCCCAGCGGGACACGCTGCGTGCCGACGCCGAGCGACTGCGGGCAGAGAAGGACCGGGCCGAGGACCGGGCCCGGATGGCCGAGGCGGAGGCTGCGGCGTCCGCCGCCGCGCTGGACGCGGAGCGGGCCGGCGAGCAGCGGCTGCGGGAGGCGTTCGCGGCGCTGTCCGGCGAGGCGCTGGCCCGCAACAACGAGGCGTTCGTCCGGCTCGCCGAGGCCAGGCTGAAGCAGGCGACCACCGAGGCCGGCGGCGACCTCGACCGCCGCCAGCAGGCGATCGAGGGCATGGTCGGGCCGATCAAGGAGACGCTCGGCAAGGTCGAGGCACAGATCCGGGAGGTCGAGCGCGGCCGGGAGGGTGCGTACGCCTCCCTGCTGGAGCAGGTTGCCACCATGCGCCAGACCTCCGAGCAGCTGCGCACCGAGACCGCGCAGCTCGTCACCGCCCTGCGCGCACCGCAGGTCCGGGGACGCTGGGGTGAGCTGCAGCTGCGCCGGGTGGTGGAATCCGCGGGCATGCTCGAGCACTGCGACTTCACCGAGCAGCCGACCAGCAGCACGGTCGACGGCCTGCTCCGGCCCGACCTGGTCGTGCACCTGGCCGGCGGGAAGAACGTGGTGGTCGACTCGAAGGTCGCGTTCTCCGGCTTCCTGGAGGCGTCCGAGGCCAGGGACGAGGCGACCCGGGAGGCAAGGCTCAAGGCGCACGCGCGGCACCTGCGTACGCACGTCGACCAGTTGGCGGCCAAGGCCTACTGGGAGCGGTTCGACCCGAGCCCGGAGTTCGTCGTCTGCTTCGTGCCGGCCGACGTGTTCCTCGACGCGGCGCTGCAGCAGGAGCCCGGCCTGCTCGAGCACGCCTTCGAGCGCAACGTGGTGATCGCGACGCCGTCGACGCTGGTCGCGCTGCTGCGGACGGTGGGCTACGCCTGGCGGCAGGAGGCGCTGGCCCGCAACGCCCGCGAGGTGCACGAGCTCGCCCGGGAGTTCTACACCCGGCTGGCAACGATGGGTAGTCACGTGGATGCGGTCGGTACGGCGCTGAACTCGGCGGTCAACCGCTACAACAAGGCGGTCAGCTCGCTGGAGAGCCGGGTACTGGTGAGCGCCCGGAAGCTGCGCGAGCTGCGGGTCACCGACGAGGAGCTGCCGGCGCCGCGGCAGGTCGAGTCGGCCGCGCGCTCGGTGGAGAAAGAGGTGCTGGTCTCCGGCGACACGATCGTGCCGCTGTCCGGCACCCGCCGCCCCACCCAGGGCGACCTGCTCGGCGGCCGCGAGGCGTCGAACAGCTAGTGTCCGCGGGGCATTCGCAACAGTCGCCGGTCCCGCCGCGTCAGCGCAAGTAGAGTGCGCGCGTGCCGCGCCGCAACCGATCCGAACAGGAGCGAGGCGTGTACGTCGACCAGAGGCGTGACGATGTGCGAGACCGCCGGGACGCGCCGCCGCCGTCCGGTCGGGTGGGGGCGACGCTGACCGGCGTCGGCGCCGTGGCGCTGCTCGCCGGGATCAGCGCGGTCGCCGGCCTGCTGGACGTGCTCGCCGGCTCGGCGCTGCGGCTGATCTTCGCGGCCGGGCTGGTGCTCGGCACGCTCATCGCGTCGCTGCTGGTCGTCAAGCGCGACCTGCTGACCGTGGTGTTCGCGCCGCCGCTGGTGTTCGTGGCCGCGTCCGCGGTCGCGGTGCTGCTCGGCCGCGGCGAGACCGGCGGCGGGCTGATCGACCTGGCCACGAGCTGGCTGGTGTACGGGTTCCCGGCGATGGCGTCGGCCACCGCCGTCGCGGTCGTGGTCTGGCTGATCCGCCGCGACCGGCGCTAGTCGCCGGCGGAGAGGCGGCGGAGCTCGCGGGGCAGTGCGAACGACTGCTTCTCGTCGGCCGCGGTGACCTCCTCGACCTCGCCGTACCCGCGCTCGGCCAGCCATGCCAGCACGTCGGTGACCAGGATCTCCGGCACCGACGCGCCGCTGGACAGGCCGACCGTGGTGACGCCGTCGAGCCAGGCCGGGTCGATCGCGGTCGCGTCCTCGACCAGGTGAGCGGCCCGGGCGCCGTGGTCGCGGGCGACCTCGACCATCCGCAGCGAGTTCGACGAGTTGGCCGAGCCGACCACCAGGAACAGGTCGGCGCGGGCGCCGATCGCCTTGACCGCGGCCTGCCGGTTCTGGGTGGCGTAGCAGATGTCGTCACTGGGCGGCGAGTTCAGGGTCGGGAACCGCTCCCCCAGCGCCCGGACCGTCTCCAGCGTCTCGTCCACCGACAGCGTGGTCTGGGACAGCCAGACGACCTTGTCCGGGTCCTTGACCTGCACGGTCGCCGCGTCCGCCGGACCGTCGACGAGCGTGGTCGCCGCCGGCGCCTCGCCGGCGGTGCCCACGACCTCCTCGTGGCCCTGGTGCCCGATCAGCAGGATCTCGTATCCCTCGCGGGCGAACCGCTTGGCCTCGTTGTGCACCTTGGTGACCAGCGGGCAGGTCGCGTCAATCGTGCGCAGGTTGCGGGCAGCGGCCTCCTCGTGCACCACCGGCGCGACGCCGTGCGCGGAGAAGACCACCGTGGCGCCCTCGGGCACCTCGTCGGTCTCGTCGACGAAGATCGCCCCGCGCGCCTCCAGCGCCCGCACGACGTGCAGGTTGTGCACGATCTGCTTCCGTACGTAGATCGGGGGCCCCTCGAGCTCGAGGATCCGCTCGACGGTCTGGACGGCCCGGTCGACACCGGCGCAGTAGCCGCGCGGGGTGGCGAGCAGGACCTTCTTCGGACCGGTCGGGATCATGCCCACGATGGTACGTGCGGGGGTCACGAGCGTCCGGCCGGCACATGCGGCAGGCTGTGAGTATGAGCACGCCGATCCCGCCGCCGCTGCGCGCCGCCGCCGGGCTGGCCGCGCTGACCATCGACGCCGCGCGCAAGGTGCCGCAGCAGCTCGTCGGACTGCCGGTGCTGGCCGTCAGCACCGCGCTGCAGGCGTCCCTCAAGGCCCAGCAAACGTACGCCGGCCTGATCGCCCGCGGTGACGAGGTGCTCGGCCAGCTGCGCCGCCGCGAGGACGCGCCGTGGGCCCGGTTCGACGACGACGAGCCGGCCGGTGCCCGCCCGCCGTCGGCCTTCGACGCCGCTCCGGACCCGGCCGAGGCCGCCGACGGGGTGACCGAGGCCGCGGCCGGGGTTGCGGAGGCAGTCGAGGGGGTTGCCGAGGCCGCCGACGGGGTTGCCGACGCGCTGGCCGCCGAGGACCTGGCCGACGCGCTGACCGCGGCGGCGGCCGAGGAGGCTGCGCTGGTCGAGGAGGTCGAGCGCGACCTCGACCCCGACCGGGACGCCGACGTGGTCGAGCTGGCCGAGGCCAGGGCCGAGCAGGCCGAGGCCGACACCGAGAACGTGCTCGGGGAGATCGAGGAGGACGAGGTGGCCGCCGCCGACGCGGCGTTCGCCGACGCTGGGCTCACCGTGGTCGACCTCGACGTCGACGCGGCCGCGGCGGACCGGCCGAACGGGCGACCCGAGGGCTCGGGTACCGAGCCCGGCACCGACATGCCGGCCGACGGCATGGCGCTGGCCGCCGACGCCGCCGCGGCGGGGGCGGCGCTGGCCGCGGACATCGCGGTCGGCGGGCCGGGCGGGCCGCCGGTCGCGGGCTACGACGACCTGTCCATCCCCCAGCTGCGTGGCCGGCTGCGCGGGCTGTCGGCGGAGCAGATCGAGGCGCTGCTCGCGTACGAGCGGGCGACCCGGGCCCGGCCGCCGTACCTGACCATGCTCGAGAACCGGCTGACCACGCTGCGCTCCAGGTGACCAACCCGACCAGCCCCGAGTCCCCCTGGCCGGTCCGCACGGTGGCGATGAAGATCGCCGAGTGGGTATCCCGGCTCGGCGAGGTCTGGGTCGAGGGCCAGGTCACCCAGCTCAACCGGCGCGGCACCGCGACCGCGTTCCTCACCCTGCGCGACCCGGCCGCGGACGTGTCGGTGTCGGTGACCTGTCGCGGCGACGTGCTCGACGGGATCGTGCTGACCGACGGGGCGCGAGTGGTGATCCGGGCCCGGCCGGACTACTACGTCGGCCGCGGCACGCTGACGCTGCGGGCGACCGAGGTGCGCCCGGTCGGCGTCGGGGAGCTGCTGGCCCGGCTGGAACGGCTGAAGCGGATTTTGTCCGCCGAGGGCCTGTTCGCGCCGGAGCGCAAGCGGCCGCTGCCGTTCCTGCCGACCACGGTCGGCCTGGTCACCGGGCGGGCGTCGGCGGCCGAACGGGACGTGCTGGAGAACGCGCGACGGCGCTGGCCGGCGGTCGCGTTCCGGGTGGAGGCGGTGCCGGTGCAGGGGCCGACCGCGGTGCCGGCGATCGTCGACGCGCTGCACCGGCTCGACCACGACCGGTCCGTCGACGTGATCGTGGTCGCCCGGGGCGGCGGCTCGGTCGAGGACCTGCTGCCGTTCAGCGACGAGGCGCTGATCCGGGCGGTGGCGGCGCTGCGGACGCCGGTGGTGAGCGCGATCGGGCACGAGCCGGACTCCCCGCTGCTCGACCTGGTCGCGGACGTCCGCTGCTCGACGCCGACGGACGCGGGCAAGCGGGTCGTGCCGGACGTCGCCGAGGAGCTGTCGCGTGTGGACACGCTGCGGCAGCGGGGTCGTCGGGTGCTCGGCGCCAGGGTGGATCGCGGGCTCGCCGAGATCGACGCGCTGCGCCGGTCCGGGCGGCGCTGCGCGACGCACGCGCTCGACGTATCGCTGTCCACAGTGGACGGCCTGCGGACCAGGGCCCGGCGGTCGGTGCAGGCTCGGCTGGCCGCGGCCGAGGCGGACCTCGACCACTCCCGGGCGCGGGTGGCGGCGCTGTCACCCGCGGCGACGCTGCAGCGCGGGTACGCGGTCGTGCAGAAGGCGGCCGACGACACGGTCGTCCGGGACCCGGCCGACGCACCGGACGGCACCGCGCTGCGGGTGCGCGTCGCCGGCGGCTCGCTCGACGCCGTCGCCGGACCGGCCCGGTCGAGCGGGCGGCCCGGGTCGAGCGGGTAGCGTGCCGGCCGTGAGCGAGCCGTCGCTGGGGTACGAGCAGGCCCGGGAGGAGCTGGCCGAGGTGGTCCGCCGGTTGGAGGCCGGCGGGCTGAGCCTGGAGGAGTCGCTCGCGCTCTGGGAGCGCGGCGAGAAGCTCGCCGACATCTGCCAGCAGTGGTTGGACGGAGCCCGCAAGCGCCTCGACGCCACGCTCGGCGACGCCGGCGAGTAGGCCAATCTGATGACAGCAGCGACCACTTCGCGGTGGAATGTGGCATGGACCAGGGCCTGGACCGGGCGCGGGAGGCGCACCGGCGGCAGGCGTGGGCGGACGCGTTCGCCCGGTTCAGCGCGGCCGACGAGCTCGAGCCGCTCGGTCCCGCCGACCTGGAGCTTGCCGCCGAGGCCGCCGACCTGGCCGGCCGCGGCGACGACGCGATCCGGCTGCTGCGGCGGGCCTACCTGGCCAACGCCGACGCCGGCGCGATCGGCCCGGCCCTGCGCTGCGCCTACTGGCTGTGCAAGACGCTGTCCTGGGGCGGGGAGTTCGCCCAGGCCGGGGCCTGGATGGCCAGGGCGCGCCGGCTGGCCGAGGCCGACCCGGACTGCCTCGAGCAGGCATACCTGCAGCTCTACGAGGCCGAGCAGCTGGCCAGGACCCACGCGTTCGCCGAGATGGTGCCGGCGTCCCAGAGCCTCGTCGAGGCGGCCGTCTCGGGCGGCGACGCCGACCTGGCGGCGGCCGCGCTGATGATGTCGGGCGGCGCGCTCATCACGGCCGGGCGGATGGCGCCGGGGCTGGCCCAGCTCGACGAGGCGATGGTCGCGGCCGCCGGCGGCGACCTGTCCGCCCGGGCGACCGGGATGATCTACTGCTTCGCGATCGGCATCTGCCAGGAGCTGCAGGAGCTGCACCGGGCGCGGGAGTGGTCGCAGGCGCTGTCGGACTGGTGCGCGGCCCAGCCGGAGTTCACCGGCGCGTACCGGGGGTTGTGCCGGGTGCACCGGGTCGTGCTGCTGCGGCTCAGCGGCGGCTGGCCGACCGCGCTGGGCGAGGCCAGGCTCGCCTGCACGCAGCTGACGGCCGGGTACGGCGAGATGGTGGCCGGCGCCGCCTTCTACGAGCTGGCCGAGCTGCACCGGCTGCGCGGCGAGTTCGCCGAGGCCGAGGCGGCCTACCGGGACGCGCTGCGCTACGGCGGCGAGATCCAGCCGGGGATGGCGCTGCTGTGGCTGGCGCAGGGCCGCACCGACGCGGCCGCCGCCGCGATCCGGCGGGCGCTGACCGAGGCTGCCGATCTCGCCCAGCGCGCCCCGCTGCTGCCGGCGGCGGCCGAGGTGCTCGCCGCGGCCGGCGACCTGACCGGCGCGGCGCAGGCGGCGGCCGAGCTGGCCGCGGTCGCCGAGGAGCTCGGCACCACCGCGCTGGTGGCGCTGTCCGGGCAGGCGACCGGGAAGGTGCGGCTGGCCGAGGGAGCGGCGGAGAAGGCGCTGCCGGCGCTGCGGGCGGCCTGCCGGCAGTGGCACGAACTCGACGTGCCGTACGAGGCGGCCCGGACCAGGACGCTGATCGCGCAGGCCTGCCGGGCACTGGGCGACCGGGAGTCGGCCGACCTGGAGCTGGAGACGGCGCGGCGGGTGTTCGCCGAGCTCGGCGCCGCCACCGACTTGTCCATAGTGGACGGTATGCGTGGATCCGCTGTGGACACCGCCGGGCTGTCGCCACGGGAGCTCGAGGTGGTCCGCCTGGTGGCGGCCGGGCGGAGCAACCAGGCGATCGCGGCGGAGCTGGTGCTGTCCGAGAAGACCGTCGCCCGGCACCTGAGCAACATCTTCGGCAAGCTCGGGGTCAGCTCGCGGACCGCGGCGGCCGCGTACGCGTACGAGCACGGGCTGGTCTGACGCGGGGCACGCGGCTACGCAGAACTACCCACGGCCGTCCGGCCCGAATGGGCAGTGCTTCCGAAGCGGGCCGGCCGCCGTCCTGGCGAGCATCTCCTCACGACGACCGAGAGGGGACAGGCCATGAGCGTCGAGCGGTTCGAGACCGTGATCGTGGGCGGCGGGCAGGCCGGGCTGGCGATGGGCTACCAGCTGGCCCGCCGGCACCGCCCGTTCGTCATCCTGGAAGCCGCCGAGCAGGTCGGCGACTCGTGGCGGAACCGGTGGGACTCGCTGCGGCTGTTCAGCCCGGCCAGCTACGACGGGCTGCCCGGCATGCCGTACCCGGGGCCGGCCTGGTCGTTCCCGACGCACCAGGAGTTCGCCGACTACCTGGTCGACTACGCGGCCCGGTGGGAGCTGCCGGTGCGGACCGGAGTCACCGTGCGGCGGCTCTGGCACGACGGGGAGCGCTACGTGCTCGACGCGGGCGACCACCGGTACGAGGCGGACAACGTGGTGATCGCGGCCGGCCACGACCGGATCCCGACGGTCCCGGCGTTCGCCGCCGAGCTCGATCCGCGGATCGTCCAGCTCACCCCGGCCGACTACCGCAACGCGGCGCAGCTGGCCGACGGCGACGTGCTGGTCGTCGGTGCGGGCAACTCCGGCGCGGACATCGCGCTCGACCTGGCCGGGACGCACCGGGTGCTGCTGTCCGGCCGGCACCCCGGCCAGCTGCCCTGGCACATCGAACGGTGGACGGCCCGGCTGTTCACTCCCCTGGTGATGTTCGCCTTCCGGCACGTGCTGACCGTCCGCACGCCGATGGGCCGCGCGATGCGACGGCAGGCGCTTGCGCACAGCGGCCCGCTGATCCGGATCAAGTCGGCCGACCTGGCCGCGGCCGGGGTGGAGCGGACGGCCAGGACCGTCGGTGTGACCGACGGGCGCCCGGCGCTCGCCGACGGTCGCGTGCCGGACGTGGCCAACGTCGTGTGGTGCACCGGGTTCCGCCCGGACGCCGGCTGGATCGACCTGCCCGGGCTGGACGCGGGAGGCGACCCGGAGCAGCGCCGCGGCGCGGTGACCGGCCGACCGGGCCTGTATCTCCTCGGGCGGCTGTTCCAGGACTCGCTGTCCTCCTCCATGATCCACGGCGTGGGCCGCGACGCCGACCACATCGCCGGGCAGATCGCCGGCCAGGCCCGGACCCGGCGCGCGGCGGCACAGCCGCTGGCGGCCTGAGGCCTCAGCGCACCGAAGCGGCCAGCTCGGCCAGGTCCGTACCGGACGCGTCGCCGGTGACCAGCACGCCCGCCTTGCCGATCGTGGTGGCGAGCAGCTGCTCACCGCGCTGCGTCCGGTATGCCTGCCAGCGGGTCGCACCGACCGGCGCGGTGCCGGCGGCGGTCGCGCCCGGCTGGGTGGCGTCGAGCAGCAGGCCGACCGGCCGGTCGCCGATGACGACCTCGGCGAACCGGTTCTCGCCGGTCAGGTAGCCGATCGTGAGCGTCACCGGCGACCGCTTCTCCCCCGCCGGCGCGTCCACGTGTGAGCTGGTCGCCCGCCAGTCCCCGGGCAGCGGGCCGGGCGCGGGCAGCCGCACCGGCGAGACCCGCTGCGCGTAGGCCACGTCGGGGCGGGGGTCGACCGAGGGCACCGGCGTCGGCGCGCCGCGCTGCCAGAGCACGAGCAGCACGACGACGACCAGGATCGGCACCAGCGACCAGAGCAGCCCGGTGAACGACCGCCCCGGTCGCCGGCGGCGCTCGGTCGGCACCGGCGTCTGCGTACTCACACCCACCATTGTGGCCCGGCCGTCCGCCCGCCGGTCTGGGAGGATGCGGTCGTTGCCCGCACGCGCCACGGGAGGCCGCTGTGACCGATGTCCCTCCGGAGCTCGCCGTCCGCCGGGAGGCGCCCGACCGCAACCTCGCCCTGGAGCTGGTGCGGGTGACCGAGGCCGCGGCGATGGCCGCCGGCCGCTGGGTCGGGCGCGGCGACAAGAACGGCGGCGACGGCGCCGCGGTCGACGCGATGCGCACGCTGATCAGCACGGTCTCGATGCGCGGTGTCGTCGTCATCGGCGAGGGCGAGAAGGACGAGGCGCCGATGCTGTTCAACGGCGAGGAGGTCGGCGCCGGCGAGGGCCCGGAATGCGACGTCGCCGTCGACCCGGTCGACGGCACCACGCTGATGGCCAAGGGAATGCCCAACGCGATCGCCGTGCTCGCCGTCGCCGAGCGGGGCACCATGTACGATCCGTCGGCGGTGTTCTACATGGACAAGCTGGCCACCGGCCCGGAGGCCGCGGACGTCGTGGACATCACCGTGCCGCCGAGGGAGAACATCGCCCGGGTGGCCAAGGCCAAGGGCGCCGCGCGCGAGGACGTCACCGTCTGCATCCTCGACCGGCCGCGGCACGAGGACCTGGTACGCCAGGTGCGGGACGCGGGCGCCCGGATCAAGTTCATCTCCGACGGCGACGTGGCCGGCGCGATCATGGCCGCCCGCGAGGGCACCGGCGTCGACCTGCTGCTCGGTGTCGGCGGCACGCCCGAGGCGATCATCGCCGCCTGCGCCCTGACCTGCATGGGCGGCGTGCTGCAGGGCAAGCTGTGGCCGCGCGACGACGCCGAGCGGCAGAAGGCCGTCGACGCCGGGCACGACCTGGACCAGGTGCTCACCACCCGCGACCTGGTCAGCACCGACAACGTCTACTTCGCCGCGACCGGGGTGACCGACGGCGAGCTGATGCGCGGCGTGCGCTACCGGGCCGGCGGGGCGCAGACCCAGTCGATCGTCATGCGCGGCAAGAGCGGCACGATCCGGCTGGTGGACAGCTGGCACTCGCTGACCAAGCTCCGGGCATACTCGTCGATCGACTTCGACGGACCCGGCACCGGTCTAGACGGCTGACCGGGCCAGGCAGATGATCTCCGGGCTGTCCTCGGCGAGCGGGCCGCGGTCCCAGTCACCGTAGTAGCTCGCGACCCGCAGCCCGGCCTCGGCCAGGAACCGGTCCAGCTCGATGCGGGGCAGGAACCGCAGCGTGCCGAGGTCGACCTGGTCGTGCCAGCGGCCGCCGTCGGTGATCTCGGCGAACGTCACGAACTCGCCCTCGACCTTGCGCACCTCGTACCGGACGGTCACCGTGTCGCCCTGGTACGGGATCTCGAACGAGCGGCCGTCCCACGACTCCCAGGCCCTCGCGCCGGGGTTGCGGGTCTCGAACGCGACCCGGCCGTCGGGCCGGATCGCGTCCCGCATCCCGCGCAGCGTGGCCAGCACCTCCTCGTCGGTGCGCAGTTCCTGGAAGGCGTGCCCGGTCATCGTGACCAGGTCGAACTCGGCCTCGTACGCGCCGGGCCGCAGCATGCCGTCGACCCACTCGATCGACGGGTCCTCGCGGGCGATGGCGAGCATGCCTGCGCCCGGGTCGAGCCCGACGAGCCGGCCACGGTGGCCGTCCCGCCGGGCCCGCTTGAGCAGCGTGCCGGTGCCGCAGCCGACGTCGAGCACGTCCCCGGCCGCGCGGGCCAGCGACAGGTAGAACTCGTCGGCCGGCCCCCACGGGTTCTGCGCGTCGTACAGCCGGGCGTCCTCGACGTCGGCATAGCTCATGGTCAGGCATCTCCGAGGTAGAAGCGGACGCCCTGGTCGTCCGTGCACTCGCTGGTGGTCCCGTACGGCTGGCGCTGCGGATCGGTGGCCGTCCCGCCGGCCGCACGCACCCGCTCCACCGCGGCCGCCACGTCGTCGACCTTCCACATCGGCACCGCGGTGCCGGCCGCGTTCCCGCCGTGCATCCCGGTCATGGGGCTCACTCCCGGCACGCTCCACCCGTCCTCGATGGTGCCGCCGGTGAACGTCCACCCCAGCACCTGGCCGTAGAAGGTGCGGAACCGGGCCGAGTCGACCACCTCGAGGGTCAGGTAGGACAGATCGCCCTGGCGGGCCCCGTTCTCGGGCGAGCGCGGCCCGGACCCGGCCCGGTGCAGCGCGAACACCGTGCCAAGGTCGTCGGTGCAGTCGGCGGCCGTCCCGTACGGCCGCTCCTCCGGCTCCGTGGACGTTCCGCCGGCCGCGCGGACCCGCTCGACCGCCGCCGCCACGTCGTCCACCGCGTAGGAGAGGTGGAAGCCCGGCTCGCCGCGGCCGATACCCATCGACAGCGACTGACCGACGACCTGGCGACCACCCTGGGCGTGCCCGGGCGCGTAGTCCCAGCCGAGCACGGCGGCGTAGAACGCGGCGGCCCGGTCCGGGTCGGGCACGGTCAGCCAGGCGTAGCCGACGTCGCCCTGCCGATCGGTCTCCGGCAGCAGGTCCAGCGGGGTGTGCAGCAACCACCGGTGGCCGAACGGGTCGACGATCGTGACGTTGCGGCTGCCGTAGTCGTCGTACATGGGCCTCGGCATCGTGCCGCCCCGGCTGATCGCCCGCCGCATCGTCTCGGCGACGTCCGGGACCTGCAGCGACAGGCTGACCGGGGTGCCGGCCGGGGACGGCGCGACCACGCCGATCTCCGGGAACTCCTCGGCCAGGTAGAGCGTGCCGCCGGACAACGCCAGCTCGGCGTGCCCGACCCGGCCGTCGTCCATCGTGATCGGCTCGCCGACCAGGCGGGCGTCGAGCACCTCGACGTACCAGTCCAGCGCCCGGCGGCCGGACCCGTTCGGCACGGCCAGGTAGGGGATGGCGGCGCCCAGGGCGGCGCTCCGCGGCTGTTCCACGATCGTGCTCGTCACGGCGACTCCTCGGGGCAGGGCCAGCGCGCGCTCGATGCGGGCGCGCAGGCTGGCGGCGAAGTCCGGGTCCGGGTCGGTCGGGACGACCGGCTCGCGCAGCACGTCGAACGGGTCGGTCATCTAGTCCACCTCCGTCCCCGGCGTGTCGTACGCGCGGCGGAAGGCCGCGCGGGCCCGGACCAGCAGCGCCTCGGTGGCGTGCAGGGTCCGGTCCAGCAACCGCGCCACCTCGGGGACGGGCAGGCCGTCCAGGTAGCGCAGCGTGAGCGCGAGCCGGTGGTGCGGGCCGAGCCGCTCCAGCGCGGCCCGGGCGGTGACTGCGTCGAGCACACCGTCCTCCCAGGGCGGCTCGGGCTCGGCCGGAACGAGCGCGAGGCTGCGCTCCTCCCGGGCCAGCCGCCGCCAGTGGTCGACCAGCTTGTGCCGGGCCACACCGATCAGCCACCCGACGGTGACCGGCTGGTCCCGGCGGACGGTGTCCACCGCGGCCAGGAACGTCTCCGCGGTGAGGTCCTCGGCCAGCGCCTTCTGCCCGCACCGGGACAGCAGGTAGCCGTAGACCTGCGGCAGCGCCTCCTCGTACAGCGCCAGCAGGTCGGTCCCCGCCGCGGGCTGCTCGCTCACCGGGTCCGCTCCTCGGACGGATCGGCAGGTGCGGCCACCAGCCGACCGGCCCTCGTCGCTGTCCGCTCGCGCTGCGAGCCCTCGCGCTCGCTCACACCTGTCCGTCGTCCCGGCGGCCTGTGCTCCGACGGGTCATGGTGAGATTTCTTTCCCGCCGTGCGGTTCGGCGTGCCCCGCGCCCAGCCAGCGTCGCCAGCCCTTGCGCCGCTCGTACGCTGCCCCGGCCGACCGGACGAGCAGGTCCCCCATCACCGCGTGCGCCGCGGCCTCGGCCGCGTCGACGAGTCGCTCGGCGGCGGCCTCCCGGTCGGCGTCGGTGACCGCGGCGGGCGGCCGTTCCGGCCTCGGTTCCAACTCCATCGGCCGACCCTAATGGCAGATCTAGTCCAAGTCGTACACGGCGGCGGCGTTGCCGTGCCCGACCAGCCGGGCGATCCGGGTCGCGTCGGCGGCCGACCACTCGCCGGCCTCGACCCGCTCGGTGAGCAGCGCGCCCAGCGCCCGCCGGAAGGTGAGCGCGCCCAGGTAGTAGAGCTCGGGCAGCCCGTACGCGTCGGAGGAGTAGAGCAGCTTGCCGAACGGGGCCAGCTCCGCCGCCTCGGCCAGCACCGCCGCCGCCCGGGTCGGACCGACGTAGTGCAGCGCCAGCCCGACGTCGAGATGGACGTGCGGGTGCACCGAGGCCAGCCAGCCGGCCTGCCGCTGGTACGGCCAGCAGTGCAGCAGCATGACCGGGACCCGGTGCCGGTGCAGCCAGTCGGTGAGCAGCGTCGGGTCGACCTTCGCCATCCGGATGTCGGAGTCGCCGAAGCCGATGTGGAACTGGATCGGCAGCCCCAGCTCGACCGCGGCCGCCAGCGTCATCCTGGTCAGCACGGGATCATCGAGGCGCCGGCCGTCCCAGCCCGCCGCGGCCACCGCGACCTCGTCCGCGCTGGGCGGGGTGGGGTCCAGGTCGAGCCCGACCCGGTACGCGGCGACCGACTTCACCCCGACCGCGCCGACCTCCGCCACCGTCTCCGCGAGCCGTTCCGGGTAACGCCGGGCCAGCTCGCCCGGCTCGACGCCCCCGGCGCCCAGCGTCTCGGCCACCGTCTCCAGCCGGACCAGGTGATATCCGCGGCCGCCGGCGAACGCTGCCAGCTGCTCCGGCGTGGACAGCTCCTCCGGCCGGAAGCCGGTGTCGACGCAGAACCGGGACGTGCCGGTCGGGGCCAGGAACCGGCGGGCCAGCTCGGCCGGGCCGAGCTCCCGTCGGCGGTCCAGGTAGTCGCGCCGGGACGCGTGCGGGTCGAGGTCGAGCACCGGTGCGCAGTGCCGCCGCACGGCCAGCCCGACCGGGCTGTCGAAGTTGGTCCCGCCGGGCGGCGGCGGCCCGCCCTCGCCGAGGCGCGCCTCCACCCCGTCGTCGTCGAGCTCGACGGTGGCGACGCCGTGGCAGTGGTGGTCGACCAGGTCCATCCGGTCAACCGCGTCCCGGATCAGTACACCCACCGGTACGCCTCGGCGATCCCCTCCGGGGTCAGCTGCTCGGCCCTGGCCTGCTCGCCGCGGCGGACCGCGAGCACCGCGTCGGCGAGCACGTCGCCGAGCGCCTCCCGGAGCAGGCCGGACTTCTCGAACGCGACCAGCGCGTCGGCGAGCGACTCGGGCAGCCGGCGGATCCCGCGCTCGGCCAGCTCGGCCGGGTCGAGACCGGCCGGGTCGCCGACGACCGGCGGTCCGGGCCGCAGCCCGCGGCGCATCCCGTCCAGCCCGGCCGCCAGCACCCCGGTGAAGGCCAGGTAGGGGTTGGCGGCCAGGTCGACGCACTTCACCTCGAGGTTGGCGGTGCGGTCCCGCTGCCCGACCGAGCCGGTGACCACCCGCACCCCGGCCTCCCGGTTCTCGTGCCCCCAGGCCGCGAACACGCCGGCCCAGTGCGACGGCTGCATCCGCAGGTAGCTGGACGGGCTCGGGGTGAGCAGCGCGGCCAGCGCCGGCAGCTGCTCGACGATCCCGGCCAGGAACCCTTCGGCGTCCGCGGTCATCCCCAGCCGGCCGTCACCGCCGGCGTGCAGGTCGCGCCCGTCCCGCCAGGCCGAGAGGTGCAGGTGACCGCCGTTGCCGACGCCGCCGACCAGCACCGCCGGCGCGAAGGACACCCGCAGCCCGTGCCGCTGCGCCACCGCGCGGATGGTCTGCCGGACCAGCACGCTGTGATCCGCGGCAGCGACGGGGTTGACCGCGCCGACCGACACCTCATATTGCCCGGCCGCGTACTCGGGGTGGAACTGGTCGACCTCGAGGCCCTCCGCGGCCAGCGCCCGCAGCAGCTCGGCGCTGAACTCGCTCTGCTCGACCAGCCTGGTCATCCCGTACGCGGGACCGCGGCAGGCCGGCTCGAAGGCCACGCCGCCGGGCAGCGCGAGGGCGAACTCGATCTCGATGCTGGCCTGGAACGTCACGCCGTCGGCCGCCGCGGCCGAGACCAGGTGCCGCAGCAGCGTCCGGGTGCAGGCCGGGTGGACCGCGCCGTCCTGGGTGATCCGGTCCACCGGTGCCCAGGCCCAGCCGGGCTGGCCGGCCAGCGGGACGAGCTCGTCCAGGTCGGGGTAGAGCCGCAGGTCGCCGTCCGGCCCGCCGAGGACGTCGGTCGCCACGATCGAGTCGTCGGCGAGGAACGTGTCGAACACCGGCGACATCCCGACGCCCCAGGTGGCGGCCCGTTCCAGCGCGGTGACCGGGACGGTCTTCACCCGGTTGATCCCGGCCGTGTCCACCCAGGACAGCGCTACGCCGGTGACCCCCGCGGCGGCCAGCTCGCCGGCCTGCTCGATCGCGTGCTCGGGGTCGCCCGGGCGGCCGCCGGGGACGGGATCGGCGGTGGTCGTCATGCGGGCTCCCGGGTCGGTGCGAGTCCCTGGTCGGCGGTCAGCCGCTCGCCGGCCCGGCGCGCGATCGCTGGCCGCGCCAGCACCAGTACGACCGCGAGCAGCAGCCAGACCGCGCAGATGGCCGGGTTCCATCCCGCCTCGCCGGTCGGGTACGGGATGACGTTGCGGTAGATCGTGTAGCCCAGCACGACCAGGGCCAGCACCGGGATGACGATCTCCCAGCGGCGGGTCGTGGTGTCGCCGGAGAAGAACAGCAGCCGCATCGCACCGATCGTCGCCAGCACGTACGCGACCAGCAGGATCAGCGTTCCGATCACGCCGGAGTTGGCGAACACGCTGTAGGACGGCGACTCGTCGTGCCGGTAGGCGATGCCGAGGATGACGATCAGCGCGGCCGCGCAGCCGACGACGACCCTGGCGGCCGCGGCCGGGGTCCGGTTCTGTTCGCGGACCTGGCCGAGCCGGGCCGGCACGACGCCGTCCCGACCGAGCGCGAACAGCAGCCGGGACGCGCCGACCCCGCAGGCGAGCGCGCAGGCGAAGGCGCTCACCGAGGCGCCGAGGCTGATCAGGTCGCCGACCCAGCTGCCGACGTACTGACCGCCGATGGTCGCCGAGCAGCGACCCGGACGCGGCGAACGCCTGCTGGCCGGCCGGGTCGGTGCCGAAGCCCATCACCTCGACCCAGGTGACGAAGATGAAGTAGAGGCCGCCGAAGATCGCGGTGCCGAGGATCGCCCGGGGGATGTCCCGGCGCGGCTGCCTCGCCTCCTCGCCGAGCGTAGCCGCCGCCTCGAACCCGGCGAACGACAGGAAGCCGAACACCACGCCCAGGAACAGCGCACTGGTCTCGGTGCCGGGCTGGATGGCGAACGGGGTGAACGTGACCCCCTTGCCGCCCGGCGCGCTGCCGCCGGCCAGCTTGGCCAGGATGATCACCGAGACGACGAGGATGAGCAGGACGGTCAGTCCCTCGACGGTGAGCAGGAACCGGGTGCCGCGCCGGACCGGCGAGACGGTCAGGGCGTACACCCCGAGCAGGGCCAGCAGCGCGAACAGGAACGGCTCCCACTCCGGTGGGTCGTTCCAGATTCCGAGCCCGTCCAGGAACGAGGTGAGGAACCGACCGGCGGCGGTCGAGGTCACCACCGCGTAGAAGGTGTACGTGCCGAGCAGGCCCCAGCCGGCGACCACGCCGGTCCTGGCGCCGAGCGTCGCCCCGACGAACCCGTACACGGACCCCGAGTGATGGAACTTCTGCGTCAGCCGCACGAACGTGTACGACACGAGCAGCACGCCGACCGTCGCCAGCGCGAAGGTCAGCGGGACCGCGCGACCGACGCTGCCGATCACTCCCTGCGGGTTGATGTTGGCGGCCATCGACGGGGCCATCAGGGCCACCGAGATGCCGACTGCTTCCCAGCTGTTCAGCTCGCGCCGGAACACCGACGTCCCACCGGCCATGCCGTCTCCTCGGGTGCGCAGTAAGACCCACGGCGCGCGCCGCCCGTAGATGATCAGTATGGACCCGGCCGTCCGCCCGGGGACAGACCGATCGTGTGGGGGCTCACGCCGCCGGCCGGCCGCCGGCTGCCTAGATATCCCAGGGCTCTAACGTGTCAAGCGGCCGGCGTTTGGCGGTAGGCCCATGCGGTTGTCTCGTCGTAGAGGCGGCGGTGCCGCAGGCAGCCGTCGAGGATGCCGACCAGTCGGTTGGACAGTGCGCGGAGTGCTTGGTGGTGGGTGGCGCCGCGGGCGCGGTGGTTGTTGTAGTAGGCCCGTGCGCCGGGTGAGGCGGTCAGGGCGGCGAAGGCTTGCTGGTGCAGGGCGTCGGCGAGTCGTCGGTTGCGGGCGAAGCGTGCCAGCACGACTCGACGGGTGCCGGATGCCTTGGTGATCGGGCTGGTGCCGGCGTAGTTGCGGCGGGCCTTGGCATCGGCGTAACGGTCGTTCGCGTCGCCGAACTCGGCGAGCACCCGGGCACCGAGCACGAGACCAAGCCCCGGCTGGCTGGTGATGATCTCAGCGTCCGGGTGCTGGCCAAAACACCGGTTCACCTCAGCCTCGAGGGCCTCGACCTGGGCGGCGATGGCGGTGATCACCGCGACCAGCGCGGCGATGCTGACCCCGTAGGCGTTCGTGAGCGCGTCGGGCAGGCCGAGTTGCTGGCTGCGCAGCGCCTGCATGATCTGTGTGGCGCGGGTGTCGATGTTGCGTTGCCGGCCGGCCTTGCCCAGTGCGGTCGCGATCTTCGTCTTCGACAGTGCCCGTGCCGCGGCCGGTGTCGGGGCGAGCGCCAACACCGCCAGAGCGTCCCGGCCGGCCAGCTCGTCACCGAACGCGACCAGCGCGGCCGGATAGAACTCCCGCAGCATCGAACGCAGCTGGTTGGACTGCCGCTGCCGGGTCCAGATCATCGTCTGATGTGTGCGAGCCACGGTCTTGACCACCTCGGCCTGCTCGCTGTCTGCGGCCGTGGCCCGGTGATGGGCCCGGTCGGTGCGCACGATCTCGGCCAGCACGTGCGCATCACCCGGATCACTCTTGGCGCCCGAGGTGCCGTGCCGCTCCCGATACCGCGACACCTGCTTCGGGTTGATCGCGTAGACCGCGTAACCGGCGGCGGTCAACGCCCGCACCCAGGGACCGCGGTCGGTCTCGATCGCGACCAACACCGACTCCGGCTCGTCTTCGTCGGCCAGATGATCGGCGATCAGGGCATGTAACTGGCTCAGCCCGGCCACCCCCTCCGGCAGCCGACGACGGACCAGCACCGTGCCGTTCTCGTCCTGGATCTCCACATCGTGATGGGCCTCAGCCCAGTCGTCGCCCACGAACAGCACGCGCTCTCCCCTCTCGACGAACCGATCGTCCCGAAGAGGCCCGCGACGCCCTAATGGTTCAGTGCTCGTGGCACGTCATCCCAGCAGCCATCCCACCTCCTCGTTCACCAGTAGGGGCACGATCTAGGACTAGACCTCATACACGGGCCAGGATCACAAAGTGCTCACCCACTGGCGGACTCGGACATCATCCCGACCGAAGATCGGGAAGATGCAGCCCCATTAGGATCACTCCTGGACAGCGTCGAAGGAGCCGGTGTGAGCGAGGCCAGGCCGCGCGGCGGCCAGCAGGCAGAGGACTTCCGGATCGAGCACGATTCGATGGGCGAGGTGCGGGTGCCCGCCGAGGCCAAGTGGCGGGCGCAGACCCAGCGCGCGGTGGAAAACTTCCCGATCTCCGGCCGGCCGATCGAGCGGGAGCTGATCCGCGGGCTCGCGCTGATCAAGGGCTTCGGGGCGCGCGTACGGGCCGAGCGCGGGCTGCTCGACCATGACAAGGCGGCCGCGATCTCGGCCGTCGCCCTCGACGTGGCCCGCGGCGACTGGGACGCCGAGTTCCCGATCGACGTGTTCCAGACCGGATCCGGCACGTCCTCGAACATGAACGCCAACGAGGTCATCGCGACGCTCGCCTCGGAGCGGCTCGGTGGGGTCACCGTCCACCCCAACGACGACGTCAACGACCCGCTGTCGAGCAACGACCAGTTCCCGTCGGCGATCCACATCGCGGCGACCAACGCGGTGGTCAACGACCTGATCCCGGCGCTGCGGGTGCTGCACGCGTCGCTGGCGGCGAAGGCCGGGCAGTTCGCGTCGGTGGTGAAGTCGGGGCGGACGCACCTGATGGACGCGACGCCGGTGACGCTCGGACAGGAGTTCGGCGGCTACGCGGCCCAGGTGGAATACGGGATCGAGCGGCTGGAGTCGTCCCTGCCGCGGCTGGCCGAGCTGCCGCTGGGCGGCACCGCGGTGGGCACCGGGATCAACGCGCCGGCCGGGTTCGCGGCCGAGGTGATCGCGCTGATCGCGGCCGAGACCGGGCTGCCGCTGACCGAGGCCCGCAACCACTTCGAGGCGCAGGGCGCCCGGGACGCGCTGGTGGAGACCTCGGGGCAGCTGCGGACGATCGCCGTCGGGCTGATCAAGATCAGCAACGACCTGCGCTGGATGGGCTCCGGTCCTCGCACCGGGCTGGGCGAGATCGCGCTGCCCGACCTGCAGCCAGGCTCGTCGATCATGCCCGGCAAGGTCAACCCGGTCATCCCCGAGGCCGTGCAGATGGTCGGCGCGCAGGTGATCGGCAACGACGCGACCGTGACGTACGCGGGGGCGGCCGGCAACTTCGAGCTGAACGTGATGCTGCCGGTGCTGGCCCGCAACGTGCTCGAGTCGATCCGGCTGCTGGCCAACGTGTCCCGGCTGCTCGCGACCCGCTGCGTCGACGGCATCACCGCCAATGTGGACCGGGCCCGGGAGCTGGCCGAGTCGTCGCCGTCGATCGTGACCCCGCTCAACCGCTTCATCGGCTACGACGAGGCGGCCAAGGTGGCGAAGCAGTCGCTGGCCGAGCGGAAGACGATCCGCGAGGTCGTGATCGAGCGCGGCTACGTGGCGTCCGGAAAGATCTCGGAGGAAGACCTCGACCGCGTGCTCGACGTGCTGTCGATGACCCGGCCGGCGGAGTAGCGCTCATCGGCCCCAGACCGGCTGGCGCATCGCCGACTCCGCGCGCTCCCGGGGGATCCGGAGGACGCGGCCGCAGAACGAGCACTGGTCGACGTACCTGGTGGACACCGGGAACAGCGGCAGGAAGAACAGCGTGAACCTCCGGACGCGCTTGGTCACCGAATGCGCGACGGGCTGCCCGCAGTTCTCGCAGACGTACGCCACCGTGGCCAGCAACTGGCTGTAGACCCGGAAGCCGAAGATGAACACCATGCGTCCGGTCCTGCCCAGCTGAGCCGCCGCCGAACAGGCTCAGCCGGGCCGCTGCCGCGGCGTCCGTGCCCGCTGGCCGGGGTGCGTGCCTCAGCGTCCGTGGCCGCCCGTCGGGCTGGCGCGGCGTCCGTGCCCGCCGGCCGGGGTGCGTGCCGCGGCATCCGTGGCCGCCGGCGGATCGCGCGGCTGGGCGGCGACCGGGGCGCCGCGAGGGTCCGTGGCTGCCGGGTCGGTCGTGGGGTTGGCTAGGCGGTCAGGCGGGCGGGAATGCCGCGGGGATCGGTGGCCGGCGGGTTGACCGCGGTCGCCTTGTCGGTCAGCGCCCGGTTCGCCGCCGCCTCCCCGTCACGCTCCCGGATCGCCTGCACCAGGTCGTCCCAGAGGACGCCGGCGGCCGGCTCGACCCGCAGCCCGGCCCGGGCGGCGGCGATCGCCCCGTCCAGCCGGCCCGCGGCCAGGTAGCCGGCCGCCGCCCGGTGCGCCACGTCCGCCACGAACGCTGGCATCTCGTGCGCCACCGGGTCACGGGCGACCCAGGTGTAGCGCCGCGGCAGGTGCGGCTCGAGCAGCGGCCCGCGGGCCAGCTCCAGCGCCCGCAGCACGTCGGACTCGTCGCCACGCTCGGCCAGCGCGGCGAACAGGTGCCAGTCGAGCTGCACGTCGTCGGACAGGTGCAGCCGCCCGTCCTCGTCCAGCCGCAGCCGGGCGTTCCCGTCGGCGTCGGTGCCGAGCCAGTCGCCGACCCGGGCCAGCGTCGCGTCCCGCTCGGCCACCGTCACCCCGTACGGCCAGACCGACGCGGCCAGCGCCCGCGGCGTCACCCCGCCGGACAGCGCGAGGAAGCCGGCGATCTCCAGCGCCAGCGGCGTGCCCGGCAGCAGCCGGTCGGTGCCGTCCACGGCCGGCTCACCGAAGATGCGCAGCAGCACCGCCGGCTCCCGGTCCGGGTCGACCGGCCGCGGCAGGTGCGGCACGACCAGCTCGCCGGCTGGCTCGTACGCGGCCGCCGAGACCGGCGCCCACACCGGCGGCGGCGCCGCGGCCGGCTCCGGCTGGGCGACGGCGGCCTCGGCCCGGATCAGCCGGGCCAGCGCCGCGTAGCTGCGCGCGGTGAGCAGCTGCGCCCCGACTGTCACGCCGAGCACACCGGTGTCGAGCATCCCGCGGTCGTCGATCTCGAACCGCCAACGCGCGCCGGGCACCTCGCCGGCGATGAGGATGCCGAGCGGCGCGCGCCGGGCCGAGCGGGCCCAGTCCTGCAGCTCGGCCAGCTGCTCCGGGGCCGGCGGGCTGGCCAGCACGAGGAAGTCCGGGGTCACGCCGTCGCCGCGCAGACCGCGGACCCGGCCGGTGAGCACCGAGTCGATCCCCGCCGCGGACAGCTCCTGCCGGCCGGCCGACAGCCGGTCGGTGACGCCCTCGACCACCTCGTCCAGCGAGTCGACGCAACGCAGCCGGTCCTCGCTGATCGGCGCGAGCGCCGAGCCGAAGCCCACCAGCGTGACCCGCATGTCGTCGGACCACCGGTTGGTGACCAGCTCGACCGCGGCCGCGGCAACCACGCTGCGGGCCCGGTCGAGATCGCCCGCCACGCAGATCGCGCCGCCGCAACTCTCCAGGTCGACGAAGATCCGCCCGTGCCCGTCGCCGCCGACCGAGACCAGCCCCGGCAGCGGCGCCGCAACCCCGTCCACCGCCGGCAGCGGCGTCGAGCGGTCGAGCACCCAGCGGGATCCGCCGTTCTCGGCCACGAACGGCGGCGGCGCCTGGTCCTGCGGGACGGCGAGCAGCAGCTCGAGCGCATCGGTGGACAGCCGGGCCGCGTACACCTCCGGGACCGCGCGGTCGTGCTCGGTCAGCGTGCGGGCGAGCGTGCGCAGGGCGCGGTCGAGGTAGTCGGCGCCGGCCGGGTCCGCGCCCAGCCGGACCGCGACCTCGGCCGCGGCGGCCTCGGCGTCCGGCAGCGGGGCCGTGCTGCCGGCGCGGCGCACGGCGGCCCGGCGGCGGCGCAGCGCGACGAGCACCTCGAGCACGCCCGCGGCCAGCAGCTCCGCGCCGACCAGGTCCCACGGCAGCTCGGGCGACCGCTCCGGCGCGCGCGCCTGCCCGCCGATCGCGTGCCCGTCCGCCCCGGCCCGTGCCAGCGGCCCGCCCACCGTCCCCGGCGCCGGCAACGTCCCACTCCCCACCCCATCCGTCGAGCCCGAGCCCGGCGCCCAGCTGCTCCCGTTCACCGCAGCCGAGGCACCGGCGGGCGAGTCAGGGCCGACGGGCGACCCGGCGCCCGTGGCCGAGCCGGCCACGAGCCGGACAGCGGACCAGAGCCGGACAGCGGACCAGAGCCGGACAGCGGACCAGAGCCGGACAGGGAGCCGGAACCCGACAAGGGTCCGGAACCCGCGTGCGAGCCGGCACCGGGGAGAGCGCCGGGGGCGGAGACGGAGCCGGCGGCGGGGTGGGCCGCGTGAGCGGACCGAGCCGTGGTCGAGTCGGTGCCGCCGTTGCTGGCGACCGTTGCGTTCGGGGTCGGCAGGTCAGGACTCACCTCGACGAGGCCCTCACCGCGCGCGTCCGCCGGCATGATCAGCGTCCAGCCGGGCCGGATCAGGCTCTCCAGCGTCAGCTTCGACCCGTCCGGCTGCGGCCGACCCTCGTTGAGCTCGAACACCTCCCGATAACGGATGCCGGATCCCAGGTAGCGTTCGGAGATGTCCCACAGGCTGTCGTGGTGGCGACCCTGGGGCGGCATCACCACGTATTGCTTCGTGCCGTGCGGGGTGGCCGGCGCCTCACTCCGGGCGGGCGCGGTCCGGGCCCGGTCCGCCTGCCGGGCCGCCGCGTCCGCCTGCCCGACCGTGGCCACCGCGACCTGGTCCATCGCACCGGAGACCGAGGCGACCGCAGCCGGCGCCGGCGGACCGGCCGGCGCGTGCGCGCTCTGCAACCCGTGGCCAGCGGTGGCCAGCAGCAGCACGGCCGTGACCAGCCGACGAGCCACGTCCTGCTGCGCGGCGGCCGCGAACGGCACCCGCCACGGCAGGCCGCTGCCCCTGACCCCGGCCACCAGCTCGACGATCAAGCAGGACACCAGCTGCGCCCAAGCCAGCCAGACGATGCAGACGATGACGTCGAGCACGAACTCGATCGGCACCTGCCCGCCCAGCGGATCGCGCGGGATCTCGGGGATCGGGTTGCCGACGACGGTCACCAACGCGACCGGGACGCCGACCACGATGCCGAGCAGCAGCAGCGCGGAGACCGATCCGCGCAGCACGTCGCCTCCGCGGCTCACCCGGCGCGTGCCCTCCAGCGGCGCTCTCGACATCGTCCTGCCCACCTGTGCCTGCCCCTCACAACCCGGTGACCGCTACCGCGTCGGCCCGCTCGGTGATCGTCAACGTCTTGAACTTCGGCATGATACCGAGCAAAGTCGTACGAAACGTCATAGTCACCGTAACTCGGACACCGTTGTCCTGCCCGGGGTGGTTCGGATCCGCCAACGGCACCCAGTCGAAGTCGGTCACACCCGGGCTGTTCCGGTACGGCGCGACCGCCGCCGGCACCAGGCCCTTGTCCACGAAGCAGATCCCCTGCGAGCGGAGCAGCGCCACGTCGCACTGCCCGGCACCGGCCCGGGCCGCCTGCTCGGCGATGTCCGATGCCCGCTGCTTCGCCTCCAGGGCGGCGCCGCCGTCGATGACCAGCCCCGCCATGAAGATCATGGCTGGGGCGAAGATCGCCACGAACAGCGCCGCCGACCCGCGCTCGGCCCCCCGCCGCACCCGCCTCGGCCGCCGGGAAGGGCGCGCCTTCCGCGAGAGGCTCAGCGGCCGGGAACGGCTCGGCCGCCCGGACGGACGCAGCCGGCCAAGCGAGCCCAGTCGGCCCACGGAGCCCAGTCGGCCCACGGAGCCCAGTCGGCCCACAGAGCCCAGTCGGCCCACAGAGCCCAGTCGGCCCACAGAGCCCAGTCGGCCCACAGAGCCCAGTCGGCCCACGGAGTCCGGCGGGCCCTGCCGGCGCAACCCGCGCATCAGTCCGTTCCCCGGTAGATGTCGACCGCGGACACCGACGTCCGCGTGATCGTCTGCTTGCCCCACAGCGTCGTCACCCGGCAGCTCGCCGTCGCGGTGACCGATCCGCCCGGCACCGGCACCCGCGGCGTGATCACCAGGTTGGCGCAGTCGTGTGCCTTGGTCGCCGCGTCGTACGCCGCGCGTGCCGCCGCCTCGGCGTTGCCGTTGTGGTTGATCGTCGCGGCCCTGGCCGCGTCCCGGGCGGCGCCCTCGGCCAGCGCCCGCCCCTCGGTCACCCGGCCCACCGAGATGATGAACGAGATCACCAGCAGCAACGCCGGCGCCAGCACCGCGAGCTCCAGCGAGAAGGAGCCGCGGTCGCGACGCCGGCCGCGGGCGCCGAGCTGCCGGGTCATGCTCAGTCCTCCCCCGAGCGCTTGAACACCTCGAACGGCCCGCCGGCGGTTGCGGTGATCGTCAGCTTGCTCTTCCCGAAGATCCCCGGGATCAGCATGATCGGGTCGGCCGACACCGTGACCTGCACCTGGTTGAGTCCGGTGATCCGGCCGTCGACCACTGGCCGGCTGGTGGTGTCGCCGCTGTCGTCCAGCCGCTCCCACTGGTCCAGCGCCGCGGCGCGGGCCAGCGTCTGCACCTGCTGCGCCGACGGGACGCTGTCCGCCAGCTGTGCATTGGTCGGGTAGGCCCGGACGGCGCGTGCGGTGCCCTCGGCCTCGGCCTTGACCACGTTGCGGGCGTGGTAATAGAGCGCGGCCTGCACGGTCATGAACACCAGCAGCAGGAACGCCAGCGACAGCACCGCGAACTCGAGGCTGCCCGAGCCGCGGTCACCCTGGGCGGGGCGCCGTCGCCAGGGCAGCCGGCGGGTCACGGCGCAGCGGGGATCTGCTCGTTCTTCACCGTCTCGCCGGCGCCGTTGACCTTGTCGATCACGATCTTGCCGATGAGCACGGCCGCGGCGATCAGCACAGCCGAGATGATCGCCGTCTCCAGCGCCGACGCCCCCCGCTCGCTGCGCTCCCGCAGCGGCTCCAGCCGGGTGCGCACGAAGGCCATCGTGAACGCGACCATCGGGTGGTCGAAGAGATTGAACACTGCTGCTCCTCGTGATCATGGGGGCAAGATCGCGGCGGACCGACGAATGGTACCTGCGTGCGGTACCGCCCGAACCTACAGAATCCGGATTACTGCCGGGTAGGCCAGGAAAAGGAGATATCCGAGGACAATCAGCATCTGTGCCACCAGCATCGACTGGGACCGCTCGCCGGCGCGGCCCTCCATCTCGGCCAGTTCCCGCCGCCGCAGGGTGGCCGCCCGCGCGGCCAGCGAGTCACGGATCTTGGCACCGTCGTCGGCCACCAGTGCGAGCGCCGCGGCCAGGTCACGCAGCTCGTTGATGCCGACCTCGTCGCCGAGCCGGCCGAGCGCCGCCCAGGGCGTGAGGCCCTGCAGCCGGGCGAACGCGAGCGTGTCGCGCAGCCGGGCGAACGGCCAGCCGCCGCCGATCGAGGCCGCCGCGGTGAGTGCCTCGGGCACCCCGCGGCCGCCGGCCAGGTTCATCGAGACCAGGTCGAGGAACGCGCCGACCGCGTGCCGGAAGTCCTGCCGCCGCGCCGCGGCCTCCCGCCGCACCGAGGCCAGCGGCAGCAGCGCTGCGAGCAGGGCGAACAGGATCGTGACCCCGACCGACACGGTGAAGCCGAGCTGGATCCCGGCGACGGCGGCACTCGCGGCCAGCACCGGGCCGAACAGCAATCCGCCGACCCCGAACAGCACCGTGCTGGCCAGGAAGCCCTCCAGCGACCGGCCCAGCACCGCCAGGTCCGAGCGCAGTGGGGTGACCCGGAACCCGCGGACCTCGAATGCGGTCGCCAGCCGGGAGCCGAGCCGCAGTTGCCAGCTGGGCATGCCCTCGTTGGACAGCAACGCCTCTGACACCGAGAACCGGGACGGCTGCCGGTCGGCGTCGAGACGGGCGATGCCGGCGGCGATGCCGGTGCGGGCCGGGCGCAGCGCCACCACGAGCATCAGCAGGCCGAAGCCGACGACCGCGCCCGCGATCAGCGCATAGACCAGGTCCGCGGACAGGATCACGACGGCACCCCCGTCCGGGTGGCGAGCCGCTCGGGCCGGCTGTCGAGGAACCGCCTGGCCGTGTCGTACCTGCTCAGGCGCCGCAGCCAGAGGAACCCGGCGGCGAATATCGCGCAGACCACGGCCAGCGTGACCTGCCCGCCGACGGAGTCGTACGGCTCGACGTAGTCGGGGTTGAGGAACCGCAACCCGAAGACCACGACCAGGGTCAGCACGGTGATGATCTGCACGCTGCGCCTGGTCGAGGCGCGGCTCGCCTCGATCCGGTTACGCATGTCCATCTCCTCGCGAGCCGCCTGGGACAGCGCGGTGAGCACGTCGCGCAGGCCGGGGCCGCGCAGCCGGGCGTTGAGGATCAGCGCGGCGAGGATCAGGTCGGCGCCGGGGTCGTTGAGGTCGTCGCCGAACTTCAGCAGCGCGTCGGGCAGCGGCTCGCGGGTGTGCAGCCGGTCGATCAGCAGGGCCAGCGGCGGCTTGAGGATAGGCGCCGCGGCGTTGTACGAGGCCGGGATCGCCTGCTCCAGTCCGACCGCGCCGGCGATCGTGTCCCGGAGCGACTCGGTCCAGGACGCGAGCGCCTCCAGCCGCAGCACCTCGGCCCGACCGTGCGTGGCGCCGCCGAACAGCTTGGTCGCGAAGAACCCGAGCAGCCCGACGCCGATCGCGACGACCAGCCAGCCGGAAGCCAGCAACGCGACCAACGCCAGCCCGCCGCCGAGCAGCAGCCGGCGGCCGATGTCCGCGGGCGCCAGCCGGTCGGTCAGCGTCGGGCCGACCGTCTCCCGCGGTGCCCAGCCGATCAGCGACGCGACGAGCAGCAGCACGCCGCCACCGGCGAGCGCGCCGCCGAGCAGGGCGAGCAGCAGGTCGGAGGAGATCACCCGGACCACCGCCCGAAGTCGTCCGGCCGGTAGCCGGCCGCTTCCAGGTCGTCGATCGCCTGGATGGGAGCCGCCGGCCGGGCCCGGCCGTCCGGCCCGGGCGCCCAGATCTCGCTCGACGTGACCCGCCCGTCGACCCCGTTGACCTCGCGCACGCTGGACACGAACCGGCGCAGCTGGCCGCCGGACCGGTAGTCGTTGCGGCGCTCGACGAAGATCACGTAGTTGATCGCGCCGGCGATGAGCATGTGCGAGGCCTCGATCGGCAGGTGCTCGGCGGCCTGCAGCGCGTACGTCGCGATGCGGTTGAACACCTCGGACGAGCTGTTGGCGTGGATCGTGGACAGCGAGCCGTCGTTGCCCTGGCTCATCGCGTTGAGCATCGTCACGATCTCGTCGCCGAGGACCTCACCGACGATGACGCGGCTCGGGTTCATCCGCAGCGAGCGGCGGACCAGCTCGGCCATCGAGATCCGGCCCTGGCCCTCCGAGTTGGGCAGCCGCTCCTCGAACGCGACCACGTTCGGATGCAGGTCGGGGAACTCGTCCAGGCCAAGCTCCAGCGCCCGCTCCACCGTGATGAGCCGCTCGTGCGGCGGGATCTCGTTGGCGAGTGCCCGCAGCATCGTGGTCTTCCCGGCGTTGGTGGAGCCGGCGATCATGATGTTCTTGCGGGCCACCACCGCCGCCCGCATGAACGCGGCCAGCCCCTGGTCGAGCGTCCCGTTGCCGACCAGGTCGGACAGGAAGACCTTGGGCAGCCGGGCCCGCCGGATCGAGACCACCGGGCGCTTGGTGACCTCCATGACCGCGGAGAGCCGGGACCCGTCCGGCAGCCGCAGGTCGAGCTGCGGGTTGGCGGTGTCGAACGGCCGGCTGGACAGCCCCGAGTAGGCGGCGAGGGTCTGGACGAGCTCGACCAGCTCTTCGTCGGTCTCGGCGACCGGGTCGAGCATGAGCTCGCG
This sequence comes from uncultured Actinomycetota bacterium, assembly GCA_963728945.1. Lineage (GTDB taxonomy): Bacteria > Actinomycetota > Actinomycetes > Mycobacteriales > CADCTP01 > CADCTP01. Next base: position 2,472,342 of record CAVSMA010000002.1, read on the forward strand.
GCCGTCGGCGTAGCCGACGAAGACCCGGTCGCAGCCGTTGATGTCGACGTTTTCCACCATCGGGTCGTCGAGCAGCGGCTGCAGCCGGCCGACGCCGTAGAGCGCGGCGTGCACGGCGGCGGCGAGGTCTTCCTCCTCCTCCGCGGTCGGCGGCACCCGGCCGGACTCCAGCTCGAGCCGGGCGTGCGAGGCGAGCGCCCGCGCGATGAGCGACCGCGCGTACTGCCGCTCGTCCTCCGGGCTCATGGCCAGCCCGAGCACCGCGTCGTCGCGGCGCTGGCCGGCGATCTGCTCGGCGACCTCGGTGCGCAGCCGGCGCACCAGCGCGTGGTCCATGGCCACTACCGCGTCACCGGAGCCCCGAGCCGGCCGGCCAGCTGGCGGGCGATCTCGCGGACGGACCGCACCAGCAGGGAGCGATCGAGCCGGCCGACCCAGTCGCCGGCCAGCAGCCCGGCACCCTTCGGGTCGAGCGCGACCCGGCCCAGCACCGGGACCGGCAGCCCGGCCTGCCGCAGCACCTGCTCGATCTGCTTGGGCGACGAGTCGTCCCGCGGGCTGGTCACCACGACCGTGTAGACCTCGGGCGGCCGGCCGGGGCGGCGGTCGAGCTCGCGCAGCACCGCCCCGGCCCTCGCCCGCAGGTGGGCGACCGCGTCGATGGACGGGCGGGTCACCAGCACCACGGCCGCTGTGTGCGCGAGCACGTCGGCCGCCGGGCTGCCGGTGTAGAGCCGACCGCAGTCGGCGATCACGTCCACCCCCGGGGCCAGCTCGAGCAGCTCGCCGACCGGCCCCCACAGCCCGGACAGGCCGCTGCCCTGCTCGCCGGCGGACAGCCCGACGACCACCTCGAGGCCGCCGTCGAGCCGCTGCACGTGCTCGAAGACCTGCTCCGGGCGCATCCCGCGGCGGGCGCCCACCGCGAGGCTGATCAGCCCGAGCTCCGGCGACAGCGGCGCCCCGCGCGGCCCGCGCAGCCGCAGCGCGACGTCGCCGCCGGACGGGTCGAGCTCGGCGAGCAGCGCCCGCCGCGGCCACACCGCGGCCATGGTGATCGCGGTGGTGGTGACCCCGGGCGAGCCCTTGTCGGCCGCCAGCGCGATCAGGGCCATCAGCCGTCGCCCTTGTCGTACTCGTGGCCGGGGTCGAGGCGGGCGATCGTGATCGCTCCTTGCGCGTTGGCCGCGGTGACCGCGGGCAGGCCGTCGGCCGGCGCGGTGCCGAGATCGCGGTTGCGCACCTCGATGCCGACGACGACCGCGTTCTGCCCGGACGCGCTGGCGTCGACGCTGGTCACGAACGCCGAGCCGATCAGGGTCGGCGCGTGCGGCACCTGTTTGGCGTCGACGGCGCCGGAGTTGGTCGACCCAGAGTTCTGCCCGCTGTTGCCGCGCGGGGTGTAGAGCACCTTGACCACGTCGCCGGCGACGAGCGTGTGCGGGTATTGACCGTCGGGAACGTTGAGCGCGATCTGCACCAGGCCCTTGGCCGGGGTGACCGCGTTGCCGAACGTGCCCTCGGACAGCAGCGAGCCCTGCTTGAGGGCGACCAGCGCCTTCTTGCCCTGCACCCGGGTGAAGAAGTCGCTGACCGGCACCGGCGCGAACAGCGACGAGTTGGTAGCGGCCAGCGCCTGCTGTCGGAAGTCGTCGCGGGTCAGCGTCTGGCCGAGCGCGACGTCGTGGGCGACCACCAGGTATTCCTGTTTCTTGCCGCTGGTCAGCACCAGCGACGCGGCCAGTGCCGCTCCGCCGAGGATCAGCACCAGCGCGAGCAGCGCCAGCAGCGGCCGGCGTTGCCGGGTCGGGACCGGGAGCCGGTCGCCGGCGACGACGGAGCCGGCCGCGCGCCGGGCGGCACGGGTGGGCAGCTCTCCGTTGGTCGTCTGGGTGCTCATCAGTGGTCGCTCCGGTCGAGGGGCCCGGTCGTGGTCGGGGGGCAGTCTAAGCACTTTCGGGCGATCCATCCCCACCAAGTGACGGGCTGTGGACAGGCGGTCCGCTTGTGGACAACAAAACGCGCGAATGCGACGGACTGGCCTAAGGTGCTCGGCCGGAGGTGAGCACCGGTGGACGTGCAGCTGACCGCGGTCGACGCCCGCAGCGGCCGGTCCGCGGACGTCGTGCTGGTCGTGGAGAAAGACAGCACGGTGGCCGACGCGGCCCGCGCGCTGCGCGCGGCGCTGGGGCTGCCCGACACCGTCGAGGGCTACGTCGACGGCTACGGCCCGACCTCGCCCTCCGGCACCGACGTCTGGATCGCCGGCCGCCCGGTCGAGCCGTCCCTGCCGATGACGGTCAGCCCGCTGCGCGAGGGCGCGGTGGTCGGTCTGGGCGGGCCCGTCGGCCTCGGCGTGCACGACCCGGACGTCGGCGGCGTGGCCGAGGTACGGGTGGTGGGCGGTCCGGACGCCGGCCGCGTGCACCGGCTGCCGCTGGGGGAGTTCGTGCTCGGCGCCGCGCACGACGCCGAGGCCTACGTGGCCGACGGCTCGGTCGCCGCCCGGCAGGCCCGGCTGCAGGTCACCCCGCAGGAGGTGCGCTGGACGCCGTACGACGGGGCGACGCCGGCGACGATCGAGGGCCGCCCGCTGACCGAGCCGAGGGCGCTGCGGCCGGGTCAGGTCGTCGCCGTCGGCACCAGCCGGTTCACCGTGGTGCCGGCGGAGGCGCCGGACGCGGCGCTGGTGCCCAGCGAGGACGGCGGTCTCGCCTACAACCGGCCGCCGCGGCTGCCTCCGGCGCCGGCCAGCGTCACGGTGGAGATGCCCGCCGAGCCGGCCGACGGGCAGCGCCGCCCGATCCCGCTGCTGGCGTCGCTGGCGCCGGTGCTGCTCGGCGTGGCCATGTTCCTGATCACCAAGTCGCCGATGTTCCTGCTGTTCACGCTGCTCAGCCCGGTGCTGATGCTGAGCAGCTGGCTGACCGAGCGCAGGCAGGGCAAGCGGTCCTACCGGCAACAGCTCGCCGACTACAAGCGTGATCTCGCCGAGGCGAAGAAGAAGATCACCGAGGCGGCCCGGTGGGAGCGCCGGATGCGCCGGCACGACGCGCCGGACCCGGCCGCCGTGCTGGTCACCGCGCTCGGTCCGCGCCGCCGGCTGTGGGAGCGCCGCCGCTGGGACTCCGACCGGCTGCTGCTGCGGCTCGGCACGGCCCGGCTGCGCTCGGCGATCGAGCTGACCGGCGGTTCACCCAAGGACACGCCCGAGCCGCCGATGCTCGAGGACGTGCCGGTGACCGTGCCGCTGATCGAGGCCGGTGGCGTGCTCGGCGTCGCCGGGCCGGCCCGGGAGGTGCATGCCACCGCGCGCTGGCTGGTCGCGCAGTCCGCGGTGCTGCACAGCCCGCGCGACCTGTCGATCGTCGTGCTCACCGATGCCGGCGGCCGGGCCGACTGGGAGTGGACCCGCTGGCTGCCGCACACCCGGCCGGACAGCCGGGAGGCGGTCTCCCTGACCGGCAGCTCCGCCGCCACCACCGCCCGCCGGGTCAGCGAGCTGGCCGGCCTGGTGCAGCAGCGGCAGGCCCAGCTGGAGGCCAGCGGCCGCGGGTTCAGCCTGGCCCGGATGCCGGTGATCCTGGTCGTGCTCGACGGCGCGCGGCAGTTGCGCTCGCTGCCCGGGATGCCGATCGTGCTGCAGGACGGGCCTGCGGTCGGCGTGTTCGCGATCTGCCTGGACGCCGAGGAGCGGCTGCTGCCCGAGGAGTGCCGGGTGGTCGCCTCCTACGTGCCGGGCGAGCAGGTCACGATGACCGTGCGGCGGGCGTTCGGCGACCGGGTGACCGGGGTGCTGGCCGACCAGGTGAGCGTGCCGTGGTGCGAGCGGGTGGCCAGGGCGATGACCGCGGTCCGCGACGTCAGCCGGGAGGAGGACGACAGCTCGCTGCCGACCTCGCTGCGGCTGCTGGACGTGCTCGACCTTGAGCCGCCGGCGCCGGACCGGATCGCCGAGCTGTGGCGGGCCAACGGCCGCACCACGGCCGCGCCGATCGGCGAGTCCGCGACCGGCACGTTCGTCGTCGACATGAAGAAGGACGGGCCGCACGCGCTGGTCGCCGGCACCACCGGCTCCGGCAAGTCCGAGCTGCTGCAGTCGATCATCGCGTCGCTCGCCGTCGGCAACCCGCCGGACGCGATGACGTTCGTGCTGATCGACTACAAGGGCGGCGCGGCGTTCAAGGACTGCGTCGACCTGCCGCACACCGTCGGCATGGTCACCGACCTCGACGGCCACCTCACCGAACGGGCGCTGCAGTCGCTCAACGCCGAGCTGAAGCGGCGGGAGCTGCTGCTCGGCGCGGTCGGGGCCAAGGACGTCGAGGACTACTGGGACACCATCGACCATCCGGAGTTCGTCCCGCCGGCGGGCTTCGCCGTCGACCCGATGCCGCGGACGATTCTGCTCATCGACGAGTTCGCGTCGCTGGTGGAGGAGCTGCCGGAGTTCGTCACCGGGCTGGTCGGCATCGCGATGCGGGGCCGGTCGCTCGGCGTGCACCTGATCCTGGCCACCCAGCGGCCGTCCGGCGTCGTCTCGCCGGTGATCCGGGCCAACACCAACCTGCGGATCGCGTTGCGGGTCACCGACGACTCCGAGTCCACCGACGTCATCGACGCCCGGGACGCGGCGCGGATCGCCAAGAGCACCCCCGGCCGGGCCTACGCGCGGACCGGTTTCTCGGCGCTCACCGCGTTCCAGGCCGGGCGCGTGGGCGGTCGCCGGCCGGGCACGGCGGCCGGACCGCCGCCGGCCTTCGCCGCGGTGGTCGACTGGGAGCGGTTGGACGCGCCGATCCAGCGCCCGCAGGTCGCCGAGGACGACTCCAACCTGGAGACCGACCTGCAGGTGCTGGTCGACTCGATCAGGTCCGCTGCGATGGCGGCGGGCATCCCGCGCTACCGCAGCCCGTGGCTGCCGGCGCTGAGCGAGCAGGTCGCGCTCGACCAGGTGCCGGTCCTCGCCGGGCAGCCCGGTCCGGCCGACCCGGCCGGTCGGGTGCCGTCGATCCCGTTCGGGATGGAGGACCTGCCGGAGAGCCAGGCCCAGGCACCGCTGCTGCTCGACCTCGAGCACGGCAGCCACCTGATCCTGGCCGGTGCGCCGCGATCGGGCCGGTCGACCGCGCTGCGCACCCTCGCCGGCAGCATCGCCCGGCTGACCAGCTGCCGCGACGTCCATCTCTACGCACTCGACTGCGGCAACGCGGCGATGATGCCGCTGGCCGACCTTCCCCACTGCGGGGCGGTCGTGTCCCGGGACCAGGTCGACCGCACCGACCGGCTGCTCACCGTGCTGCTCAACGAGATCGCCCGCCGGCAGGTGCTGCTGGCCCAGCACGGCTACGGGTCGCTGGCCGAGCAGCGGGCCGCCGCGCCGGTCGAGGAACGCCTGCCATACCTGGTGTTCCTGCTCGACCGGTGGGAGGGGTTCATGGCGTCCTTCGACGAGCTCGACGGCGGCCGGCTCACCCAGAACGTGCTGCGGATCCTGCGCGAAGGCCCGAGCGTCGGGCTGCGCGCGGTCGTCGCGGGCGACCGGTCGGCGCTGCTCGGCCGGCTGCCCACCACCATCGAGGACAAGCTGGTGCTGCGGATGGGCGACCGCAACGACTACGGGCTGGCCGGGCTGCAGACGAAGAAGATGCCCGACTCGATGCCGCCGGGCCGGGCGTTCCGCAACGACTCGATGCTGGAGACGCAGCTCGCCCTGCTCGACCCCGACCCGTCCGGCCCGGCGCAGGTCAAGGCGCTGGCCCGGATCGCCGCCGCCGCGCGCGAGCGGGACGCCTACGTGCCGCGGGGCCAGCGGCCGGCCCGGGTCGACGTGCTGCCCGCCCGGATCACGCTCCCGGAGGTGCTGGCGCTGCCGGCGCCGCCGCGGCCGGCGACGCCGATGTGGGCGCTGGTCGGCGTCGGCGGCGACGAGCTGGCGCCGATCGGCGCCGACCTCGACGACGACGGACCCGGGTTCGTCATCGGCGGACCGGCCCGCTCCGGCCGGTCGACCATGCTGCTGACGGTCGCCGGTTCGCTGCTGGAGGGCGGCAGCGAGCTCGTCGTGGTGACCCCGCGGCCGTCGCCGCTGCGGCAGCTGGCCAGCCACCCCGGCGTGCTCGGTGTGCTGACCGGCACCCCGTCCGAGGCCGACGTGTACGGGCTGCTCGACCAGGCCCTCGGCCCGGTCGCCGTGCTCGTCGACGACGGCGAGCTGCTGGTCGATGCGCCCTGCGCGGTGGCGTTCGAGGCGGTGCTGCGGGAGGGCCGGGACGGGCAGCGGGCGCTGGTCGTCAGCGGCACCACCGGCGAGATGGTCAACGGCTACCGCGGCTACATCGTCGAGGCCCGCAAGACGAAGTCCGGCGTGCTGCTCAACCCTGAGCACCCGATGGAGGGCGAGCTGCTCGGGATCAAGCCGCCGCGCAGCGCGGTCGGACCGATGCCGAAGGGCCGCGGGCTGCTGGTGCTGCGCGGTAGCTACCTACCGGTGCAGGTCCCGCTGGCGGACGCGTGAGCGCAGGCCGGCGATCCAGTCGTCGGCCTCGCGCAGCCGGTCCGGGTCGGCGGCGTACAGGCGGACGGTGCCGGCCGGGCGGACGCGGACGAAGCCGGTCTCCCGCAACACCCGCAGGTGCTGGGAGACGGCCGGCTGGGTGATCCCGAACTCGACCCGCACCACCGCGCCGAGCCCGCCCGCCGACCGCTCGCCGCGGGCGAGAAGTTCCAGCAGACGGCGCCGCACCGGATCCCCCAGGACGTCGAACACATCCACCCGCGCACCGTACGCGCCCCGGAGCCGGGGTGGCTCCGGGGCGAGCGGAAACGCCTACAGCGGTAGGTCTTCGAGCATCTCGGTGACCAGGGCGGCGATCGGGGACCGCTCCGAGCGGGTCAGCGTGACGTGGGCGAACAGCGGATGCCCCTTCAGCGCCTCGATGACCGCGGCCACGCCGTCGTGCCGGCCGACGCGCAGGTTGTCCCGCTGGGCGACGTCGTGGGTGAGCACCACCCGCGACCCGGCGCCGAGCCGGGACAGCACGGTGAGCAGCACCCCGCGCTCCAGCGACTGCGCCTCGTCCACGATGACGAACGAGTCGTGCAGCGACCGGCCGCGGATGTGCGTCAGCGGCAGCACCTCGATCATGCCGCTGTCCAGCACGTGGTCCACGACCTCCTTGCTGACCAGCGCGCCGAGCGTGTCGAACACCGCCTGCGCCCACGGCTGCATCTTCTCGCCCTCGGAACCCGGCAGGTAGCCGAGCTCCTGGCCGCCGACCGCGTACAGCGGCCGGAACACGACGACCCGCTTGAACGCCCGCCGCTCCAGCACGTTCTCCAGCCCGGCGCACAACGCCAGCGCCGACTTGCCGGTGCCGGCCCGACCGCCGAGCGAGACGATCCCCACCTCAGGGTCGAGCAGCAGGTCCAACGCGACCCGCTGCTCGGCCGACCGGCCGTGCAGCCCGAACGCTTCCCGGTCTCCCCGTACCAGCCGGACCTGCTTGTCCGCGGTCACCCGGCCGAGCGCCGAGCCGCGGGCCGAGATCAGCCGCAGCCCGGTGTGGCAGGGCAGGTCGGCGGCGGCGGCCAGCTCGATGCGCTCCGCGGAGTAGAGCGTGCCGATGTCGTCCTCGCCCACCTCCAGCTCGACCATCCCGGTCCAGCCGGAGTCGACCGCCAGCTGGGCGCGGTACTCGTCCGCCGGGACGCCGACCGAGGCGGCCTTCACCCGCATCGGCATGTCCTTGGAGACCAGGACCACGTCCCGGCCGTCGGCGGACAGGTTGCGGGCGACCGCGAGGATCCGCGAGTCGTTGTCGGCACCCTCGTCGGCGTGCCGGCGGAACCCGGCCGGCAGCACGGACAGGTCACTGTGGTTGAGCTCGACGTGCAGCGTGCCACTGCTGTCGCCGATCGGCACCGGATTGTCCAGCCGGCCGTGCGCGACGCGCAGGTCGTCGAGCATGCGGAGGGCCTGCCGGGCGAACCAGCCCAGCTCCGGATGGTTGCGCTTCCCCTCCAGCTCGCTGATCACCACGAGCGGCAGGACTACCTCGTGCTCACCGAAGCGTGCCCAGGCGCCCGGGTCGGAGAGCAGCACGCTGGTGTCGAGGACGTACGTCTTGCGGGATTCGGTCGTGCGGCGGTCGGCCACAGGCCCTCCCTGGAGGCGACGCACCAACGCCCGGGTCTCGAAGGTCCGGCATGCCCACAGGGGGGCTGGTGCCGGCCCCCTCGCCGTCGACTGCTCGACACGTCAGGGCCTCCCGGGGGGCGTCCCGGCACGGGGCGCCACCGATCCGAACGGTACGACGCGAAGGCGGCGAGTTCCAAGGACAACGCCGACGCGAGATCCGTAGTGATCCCGCCCCTTGACCCGCTGCTGCCCGCGCCGACATAGTGCGGAAACAACGTGGATCACTGGGGGGAGCACCCGGGTGAAGAAGCTCATCAACGACCCCGCGAACGTCGTCGTCGACGCACTGCGCGGGGTGGCGGCCGCCCACCCGGAGCTACGGGTGGACCTCGAGAACCGCATCGTCGTCCGCGGTGACGCCCCGGTGCAGGGCCACGTCGGCGTGATCTCCGGCGGCGGGTCCGGACACGAGCCGCTGCACGGCGGCTTCGTCGGCCCCGGCATGCTCGACGCAGCCATCGCCGGCGAGGTGTTCACATCACCGACACCCGACCAGATCACCGCCGCGACCACCGCGGTGGCCGGCGGGGTCGGGGTGCTGCACGTCGTGAAGAACTACACCGGCGACGTGCTCAACTTCCAGCTCGCCGCCGAGATCGCCGACGACGAGGGCATCAAGGTCGAGACGGTGCTCGTCGACGACGACGTGGCCGTGCAGGACAGCCTCTACACGGCCGGCCGGCGCGGCACCGGTGGCACGGTCGTCGTGGAGAAGGTGGCCGGCGCGCTCGCCGCGACCGGCGCCGACCTCGACGAGGTGGCCGCGATCGGCCGCCGGGCCAACCAGGCCAGCCGCAGCTTCGGCATCGCGCTGACCCCGTGCATCGTGCCGGCGGCCGGCACGCCGACGTTCGAGCTCGGGCCCGACGAGATCGAGATCGGCATCGGCATCCACGGCGAGCCCGGGCGGGAGCGGCGCCCGATCGGGCCGGCCTCCGAGCTGGCCGCGATCGCCACCCAGGCGATCCTCGACGACGGCACGCTCGACCGCGGCGACGAGGCGCTGGTCATCGTCAACGGCATGGGCGGCACGCCGCTGATCGAGCTCTACCTGGTCTTCGGCGAGGTGGCCAAGCTCCTCGAGGACCGTGGCATCACGGTCGCCCGCCGGCTGGTCGGCAACTACGTGACCAGCCTGGAGATGGCCGGCTGCATGCTCACGCTGACCAAGCTCGACGCGGACCTGACCCGGCTCTGGGACGCGCCGGTCAACACCCCGGGTCTGCGCTGGGGAGTCTGAGTGCCGTTCGACACGCAGCTCGCCGAGGCCTGGGTCCGCGAGTTCGCCTCCTCGGTCTCGGCGGCGCGGGACGAGCTGACCAAGCTCGACCAGGCGATCGGCGACGGCGACCACGGCGCCAACCTGTCCCGCGGGATGACCGCGGCGACCGACGCGCTGGCCGGGGACACGCCGGCCGACGTGCTCAAGCTCGTCGGCCGGACGCTGATCTCGAAGGTCGGCGGCGCGTCCGGACCGCTGTACGGCACGGCGTTCCGGGAGACGGCCAAGGCGCTCGGCGATGCCGGCGAGGTCGACGACACGACGCTCGCCGCGGGGCTGCGGGCCGGTCTGGACGGGATCGTCCGGCTCGGCAAGGCCGAGGCCGGCGACAAGACGATGGTCGACGCGTGGCTGCCGGCGCTGGCCGCGCTCGACACCGCGCTCGGGTCGGGGTCGTCGCTGGCCGACGCGAGCGCCGATGCGGCGAAGGCGGCCGCGGCCGGCACCGAGGCGACGATCCCGATGCAGGCCCGCAAGGGCCGCGCCTCCTACCTCGGCCCGCGCTCGATCGGCCACCAGGACCCTGGTGCGACGTCGAGCACGATGCTGTTCGCCGCGCTGGCGAAGGTGACGGCCGGCTGAGACCTCCCCGGTCGGAGCCGGCCGCGGCGGGGTCGGGCGATCGCGCGGCCACCGCGGACAGACCGCGGAGCTCTGCCCTAGAACTTCGGGATCTCGCGGGCTTCCTCGGCCGCGGCGACGACCTCGTCGAGGGTGGCGCCGGTGCCGGCGGTGACCGCGGCCGACACCGCGCCCTCCACGAACGGCGCGTCCACCAGCACGATCCGGTCGTCGGGCGCGTCCTCCAGGGCGACCCGCACCGACAAGACGGCCGAACCGAGGTCGGGGATCACCACGACGCCGTCCCCGGAGTCGGCCGAGCCGAGCGCGGCCGCGACCGCGTCCGGGGAGGTGCCGATCCGGCCGTCGTCGGTGCCGGCCGCGGTGACCACGGTGACGTCCGGCGCGAGCTGCTTGATCAGCTCGACCAGCCCGCTGGCCAGTGTCGCCGAGTGCGAGACGAGCACGAGGCCGACCATCGTTCAGACCCCCAGTTCCGCGGCGATCCGCCCGGGCGTGAGCGGCTCGTCCAGCAACCGTACGAACCGCTCGCCGAGCGGCTGGCCCGCGGGCCGGGCGTCCAGCCAGGCCGACAGCAGCCGGTAGCCCTCCACGTACGTGGAGGTGTACGCGCGCCAGAGCGGGTGGGACAGGAACCGCAGCGACTGCCGGGCCCGCGGCTCCGGCACCAGCATCCACCGCTGCAGGTACGCGACCACCTCGTCCTCGGACGCGCCGCGGTCGTGCAGCAGCAGCGCGGCGTCCTGCCGGCACCGCTCCAGCCGCTGCGTCACCGCGGAGACCCGCTCGGCCAGCTCACCGTCGAAGCCGAGCTTGAGGTCGGCGTAGATCTCCCCGGCCCAGGGTCCCCAACCGGCGCCGATCGAGGCCGGGACGCCGAGGTCGGCCAGCCCCTCGGCGATCAGGCACTCCGGCGTGTTGACCAGGAACACCGTGTGCTCCAGCCGGCCGCCGGCGCCGACCAGGCCGCGCTCCTTGCGGCAGTGCTCGGTGTGGTGGCCGGGATACGCCTCGTGCGCGACCAGGTGCGGCAGCTGGGACAGCCGGTGCGGCAGGTCGGCGTTGATCGCGACCCGGGACCGGAACCCGCCGAGGTAGTAGTTGAACCCGCTCCACGGCTCGTCGGTGACGATCTGGAATTCGACCGTCTCCCCCTCCGGCAGCCCGTACCCGGTCCGTACCACGTCCCGCAGCGCCGAGGACAGGTCGCGGACCAGCCCGTCGAGCCGGTCCGGCGGGCACTCGTCACCCGTCCGGTACGCCGCGTACCGCTCGGCCAGCGGGCCGGCCCCGGGCAGCAGCTCGGCCAGCTCCTCGTGCGCGGCCGCGTAGTAGGACTCGTCGCCGAGCGCGATGTCGACCCCGAAGTACGCCTTCACCTCCTCGACGAACCCGACCGGCTCGCCGGCCAGCCGTCGGGCGTTGCACTCCAGCGCGGTCAGCTGCGAGTGCAGCAGCGCGACCCGTTCCTCGGCCAGCCCGGACGACGGCAGCTCGGCCAGCAGCGACCGGGCCTGCGCGGCCAGCGCCACCGGCAGCGGCCGGGGCTCGTCCTCGACCTGCCGGCGCAGCGCCGGATCGCCGGTGTAGGCGTCGACGAACCCGGTGGACAGCCGGTCGAACCGCAACCCGAGCAGGACGTACTCGCGCGCCAGATCCACACGCGCACGCTACGGCAGGACCACCCCGCCCGCCGAGCGGTCAGGCGCCGAAGCGGCGGTGCCGGTCCGCGTACGCCCGCAGCGCGCGCAGGAAGTCGATCCGGCGGAAGTCCGGCCAGTATGCCTCGCAGAAGTAGAACTCCGAGTGCGCGCTCTGCCAGAGCAGGAACCCGCTCATCCGCTGCTCGCCGCTGGTCCGGATGACCAGGTCGGGATCGGGCTGGCCGCGGGTGTAAAGGTGTTCGGCGATGTGGTCGACGTCGAGCAGCTCGGCCAGCTCCTCGATCGTCGTGCCCGCCTGCGCGTGCTCGTGCAGCAACGACCGCACCGCGTCGGCGATCTCCTGCCGGCCGCCGTAGCCGACCGCGATGTTCACCGCGAGCCCGCGCCGGTCCACGGTGCGCTCGGCCGCGGCCTTGAGCACGTGCGCAGTCTCCGGCGGGAGCAGGTCGAGCGAGCCGACCAGCTTGATCCGCCAGCCCGCCCGGTCGGCGGCCAGGCCGTCGACGAGCTCCTCGATGATCCGCAGCAGCGGCTGCAGCTCCGACTCGGGCCGGGACAGGTTGTCGGTGGACAGCAGCCAGAGGGTGACCACCTCGACGCCGGCGTCCGCGCTCCAGCGCAGCACGTCCTCGATCTTGTCGGCGCCGGCCTGGTGGCCGAAGCTGACGTCGCCGGCCCCCGCGGCGCGCGCCCAGCGCCGATTGCCGTCGCACATGACCCCGACGTGGCGGGGCACGGGACGGCCGACGAGCTGGCGGCGCAACCGCCGTTCATACATGGCGTACAGCAGGTCACGCGCAGGCACCCGTGCACTCTACGCGGGCGAGCCCACCGGACCGGGGCGTTTCGGTCGGGCCGGCGTGATGAAGACCGCACCGGGAATCGGGGGTTCGCCCCATGCCGAGGCACACCCGGCGTCCGTAACCTCTGACTGGTGACGACCATGACGGAGCACCTCGCCGCCCTGGCCGCCCGTCCACGGATGCGCGGCTGGCTGCACCTGTGGGCGTTCGTCGTCTCGGTGGTCGCCGGGCTGGTGCTGGTGGCGGTCGCCGGCTCCACCCGCGGCCCGGAGGCAGCGCTGGCCACCTCGGTCTATGCCCTGACCGTGATGCTGCTGTTCGGCACCTCGGCGACCTACCACCGGGTGCACTGGTCGACGCCGGGCCGGCGGGCGCTGCTGGCCAGGCTCGACCATTCGATGATCTTCGTGTTCATCGCCGGGACCTACACGCCGTTCGCCCTGCTGGCGATGCCCGAACACACCGGGCGGGCGGTCCTGGCGGTGGTCTGGTTCGGCGCCCTCGGCGGCGTGCTGCTCAAGACGAGCTGGATCACCGCACCGCGCTGGCTGTCCGTGCCGCTCTACCTCGGTCTCGGCTGGGTGGCCGTGTTCGTGCTGCCGAGCCTCCTCCGGCACGGCGGGGTGGCCGCGTTCGTCCTGATCATCGCCGGCGGCCTGATCTACACCCTCGGCGGGATCGTGTACGGGCTGAAGCGACCCGACCCGTGGCCGCGCACGTTCGGCTACCACGAGGTGTTCCACCTCTGCACCGTGGTCGCCGCGACCTGTCACATGATCGCGGTCTGGCTCGCCGTCTATTAGACGATCGATTCCAAGGGGTCGGCGTGTGGCGCGGCGTGTGCCGGTGAGTGGCGGAGGGTGTCCAAGATCAGCGTTGCTAACCCAGACGACGAGCTGGAGGCCTCGTGGACGCCGACCTGGACACCCTCGCGACCGCACTGTACGTGCGGACCGACGACCTGTTGAAGGCCTGCGCCCGAGCGGGCGCCGTGGCGGCCGGCGGTCGGGATCGCGCCGCAGATCAGCGACGCCGAGCTGGTCACCCTGGCGGTGATGCAGGCCCTGCTCGGGTTCACCAGCGAGGCCCGCTGGCTGCGCTACGCCCGCGCCCACCTGCGGCATCTGTTCCCGTACCTGCCCAAGCAGCCCGGCTACAACAAGCGGCTGCGGCGGCTGGGCGCGACGATCGGCATGGCTGGTCGGGGTGCTGGCCCGCGACACCAGCCTGTGGACCGATGACGTGTGGGTGGCCGACTCCACCCCGGTCGAGTGCGGCCGCTCCCGGGAGACGGTCGCGCGCTCGGACCTGGCCGGCTGGGCCGAGTACGGCTACTGCGCCAGCCACTCCCGCTACTTCTGGGGTCTGCGCCTGCACCTGGTGTGCACCCTGCACGGGCTGCCGGTCGGGTTCGCGCTGACCGGCGCGAAAGCCGACGAACGCCAGGTGCTGCTCGGCATCCTGGCCGCCGACCCCGGCCTGCTGCACCGGGCGGGCCGGCAGATCCTGATCGCCGACAAGAACTACTACGGCCGGGAGTTCGAGGCCACCCTGCACCGAGGCCGGGCTGGACCTGCTGCGCCCGGCCCGCAAGGGCGAGCGCCCGCGGCCCGGGCACCGGTTCTTCCGACCGCTGCGGCAGGTCATCGAGTCGATCAACGAGACCCTCAAGGGCCAACTCGACCTGGAAGCACACGGCGGCCACACCCCCGCCGGCGTCGCGTCCGCGTCTGCAACGCATCCTCGCCCTGACCGCCGCGATCTGGCACAACGACCGCACCGGCCAACCGATCAACCGATCCCTACTCGCCTACGACCACTGACCCCTTGGAATCGATCATCTAGACGGACGAGACGTCCACTGCACGCACGAGACGTCCACTACACGGACGAGACGTCCACCCGCACCTTGACCGCCTTGCGCCCGTCCATCGCCAGGTAGCCGTCGGGCACTCCGGCCAGGTCGACGACCGCGTCGAAGACCGGGCTGGCCTTGAGGTGGCCCAGCGCGATGTCGGTCATCAGCTCCG
>CAVSMA010000003.1:0-234593 GCA_963728945.1 uncultured Actinomycetota bacterium
TGCCCCCGGCAGGATTCGAACCTGCGACACCCGCTTTAGGAGAGCGGTGCTCTATCCCCTGAGCTACGAGGGCGGCCCCGGGCTGGCCGGGCGACCCAGTCTCTCACGGGGCGGCCGAGACATCTCACTCAAGACCCGGACTCTGCGGAAGCGGAGGGTCGGGCCACGGTCGCTGGCGGATAGCGGTGCCCGCCGGCGGAACACCGCTACCCGCGGGACTCGACCGGGCCGAAGAGCGGGGCGAGCGCGGCCTGGGCGCGGGCGACGCCGGCCCGGCCGGCATCGATGGTCTCCCCCGCGGCGGCCACCTCGGCGCGGACCGCGGCGATCCGCGCGGCCGCGGTCGTGTCCGCCTCGGAGACGTCCAGCCGGTCCTGGTGCTTCTCCAGCCAGGCGGTGAGCTGGTCGAGCAACTGCGGGACGAGCTCGAGCGAGTAGCCCACGGCGCCGAAGACGGCGTAGACGTCGGCGGCGGTGCCGACGCCGTCCCAGCTCGCGTGGGCGGCCTGGCGCAGGGCCTCCTCCGCGGCGCGGGCGGCGGCGGGTGCGGTCATCGCCTCGGTGATCGGCTGCAGATCGAGGTCCTCCGGCTCGGTCATGCCGATCGGATTACCCATTCGACGCCCCGGCCGAACCCGGCTTCCGACATGCCGCGAGGGTCCGGCGCACCGCTGCCGGACCCTCGCTGGAGCCGACCGTCCATTGAGGACGGTCATGGTGCCGCTTAGGGACGTACCGCCCCGACGATCGGCATCATGTCGACGCTTGCGTACCGCACCACGTCACCGGTCTGGGGAGCGTGGATGACCTGTCCACCACCGACGTACAGGGCGACGTGGTGGATCGGGCTTCCGTAGAAGACCAGGTCTCCCGGCTGCAGCGAGGACACCGACACCTTCGAGCCGGAGCTGTACTGCATCGAGGAGGAGTGCGGCAACGACACACCCGCCTGCGCCCAGGCCCACATCGTCAGCCCGGAGCAGTCGAATGTGGACGGTCCGGCGGCAGCCCAGACGTACGGGCTGCCGAGCTTCGACTTGGCCGCCGCCACCGCGGTCGCCGCGCCTCCACTCGCCGGGACGTTGACGGTCGGAGCGCCCGCTGAGGGGTCTGCGCGGGTCTCGTTCCGCGACGCCCGGTCGACCGGTGCCGCCTGCGAGTCGACGAACGCCTGCCGCTCGGAAGCGGACAGCCGGTCGAACATCGCCTTGCTCTGCGCCGCCTGCTTGGCCAGCTGGGTGCGCTTGGCCGACAGGTCATGGGTGAGCTTCGCCGCCGCGGCCTGGGCGGCCTTGGCGTCCTTGGCAGCCTTGGTGGCCGCCGCGCTCGCCTTGCTCGCCTCGGCCAGAACCGCAGCACGGCGGCTCGAGACGACGTCGATGATGCTCGCCTGAGACACGAAGTCCGCGGGCGAATCGCTGGACAGCATCGCCCCGAACGTCCCGAACGGGTCCGACCGGGTCTCCGAGGCGACCAGCTGCTTGATCCGACCCCGGAACGCCGAGACCGTCTTGGCTGCGGCCGTCGCCTTCGCCGAAGCGGTCTTCGCCTGGGCCGTGCGCTTCGTGAGCAGGATCCGAGCGTCGTTGTATTGCTCCGTGACCTTCTCGAACTGCTCGTTGAACGCCCTCAGCTGTGCCATCGCCTGTGCGGAGGTCGTCGGTGCCGAGGGGGAGGGGGCACCGGGGACCGCCTGACCGCTGGTGGCGGACAGCCCGACAATGAGGGCGGCCGCACCGGCTACGGACAACGATCGGAACAGGGGGGAAGTGGGTCTCGGTATTGCCACCGAGGCGGCACTCCTTGTCTTCCAGTTCCGCCGACCGGGTTAGCTGACGGGTTCGGGCGTGGAAGTCGCCCTACGGCAGGGCCATCCGTGGCACGGAGGCTGGCCGATTCACCCCAGGGAAGATGTGGTTCCCCGGCTCACGACACCGTTGCCGGAGCCGTGATTAGGCGGTGACTTCCCGGTGCCACCCCCGACTGGGTGACAGACGGCCGGTAAGCCGCGTGAAGACTACGGCCTGTACGGACGGAGTCAAGGCGCCCTGACCGTCGGTCAGGCTCCGCCGCCTAGAGATCACCCGTTCGGAGCATCATTTGCCGCGTTGAGCATCGTCAATGCCTCCCGTACGTGACCGCCGGTGTTAGCCAGTGCACGCGCTGCAACCGGCGCCGACACTCCACAGAGGATGGTGAGAAGCGCCACTCTCCCGTCGCCGTCGGCGTTCTCGACCGCATCGGCGCACGTGTCCGGGTCCTCCCCGGTCGCGGCGACCAGGGCCGCGGCGATCCGGCCGCGCAGCTTCGAGTTCGTCGCAACGGCGCCGACCATGAGGTTCGACCAGGTCCGTCCACAGCGGACCATCGTCGCTGTGGACAACGCGTTGAGCGCCAGTTTCTGGGCCGTACCGGCCTTGAGCCGGGTCGAGCCGGTCACCGCCTCCGGTCCCGTGCGTACCGCGACGTGAACGTCCACTTCGGACCCTGCTGCGGCGTCGGGATTTCCGGACAGCAGCACCGTTGCCGCGCCGCTGTCCCTCGCCGTCCGCAGTGCCGCGATCGCGTAGGGTGTGCGACCGCTGGCGGTCACCCCGAGCAGGACGTCCCCCGGTCCGGCCAGCGTGCCGACCGCCGCGCCGGCGACCGCGTCGTCCTCCCCGTCCACGACGCCGTCGTACGCGGCCACGTGCGCCGTCCACCGCCCCGGCTCCAGCCCGTACGTGGGACCGATCTCGTCGGCGTCCAGCGCGGCCAGCCGCCCCGACGTGCCGGCGCCGACCACGTGCACGCGACCGCCCGAGCGGAGCGCGGCGACCAGCAGGTCGACCGCCGCGGTGAGCTCCGGCAGCGCGCCCGCCACGGCGGCCGGCACGGTCGCGTCCTCTGCGATCACCAGCCGGACCACGTCCGCCGTCGGCAGCCGGTCGATGTCGACGGTGGCCGGATTGCGGCCCTCGGTCGGCGAGTCCACGTGCACCGAAGCGGTCATGCCGGCTCCTCGTCGGTCTGGGTCACCTTCGCCAGGCCGGCCGGGTCGTCCGGGTCGAGCCCGAGCCGGCGGGCCAGCGCCTCGGCCGCGAGCTGGCCGGGCACGACCAGCGCCAGCGGAGCCAGCCGCTCGGGCAGGTCCGAACCCGGCAGCGCGACGTCGGCGACCGCCGCCAGCTCCGGGCCGCCGCCGATGGAATGCACCGGCACGCCGAGCGCCCGCAGCCGCTCGGCGACGGCGAGCACGCCGGCGAGCACCGGCCCGCCGTCCGCGGCGACCAGCAGCGCAGGAACTCGTGCGCCGGTGACGGCGATCGGGCCGTGCAGAAGGTCCGCATAGGACAGTCCACTTGCGTCGATGCCGCACGTCTCACGAACCTTGAGGGACAGCTCCCACGCGGTGGATGCGGCGAACCCGCGGCCGGAGACCACGAGTCCGTCCACATCGGACAGCGCGGACACGAGCCGGTCCACATCGGACTCGACGGCGCGGGCAACGGCGTCGGGCACCCTGGCCAGCTCGCCGCGCAGGGCCGGATCGGCGCCGAGGCCGAGCCCGAGCACCACCAGCGCGGCCAGCTGGGTGGTGTAGGACTTCGTCGCCGGCACCGCCCGCTCCGGCCCGGCCTGGGTGACCAGAGCAAGCCCGGCCGCGGCCGCCAGCGGGCTGGCTCCGTCGTTGGTGATCGCGATCGTGCTGGCGCCGCAGTCGGCCGCCCAGCCCAGCGTCTCGACGATCTCCTCGGTGCGGCCGGACTGGGACAGCGCGACCGCGAGCACGCCGTCGAGATCGAGCCGGCGCCGGTAGCGGGTGGCGACCGAGGGCGAGGCCGGCGTGGACAGCCGGCCGGCGCCGACCTCGCAGAGATAGCGGCCGTACAGCGCGGCGGCGTCGGAGGAACCGCGGGCGATGAACAGCACCTGCCTGGTCCGGGCGGCCAGCTCGGCCACCGCGGGCTCGAGCGGCAGCAGCGCGTCCAGCGTGCGCCGCAGCGCGGCCGGCTGCTCGCGGATCTCCGCCGCCATCCGGGTCATCGGCGCGGCGGCGGTCGGGATCACGGCAGCACCCGGTCGGCGGCCGGGCTGGTCGCCGCGGCGCCGTCGACCGTCCCGGGCAGCCGGCCGAACGCGAGCCGCCCGGCCAGCCAGGTCGCGCGGGCCGAGAGGTCGTCGCCGAGCCAGACCAGGTCGGCGGTGCCGCCGGCCTCGATCCGGCCGAGATCCGGCCGGCCGAGGATGTCGGCGGGCAGCCGGCTCGCGGCATCGACCGCGGAGCGCAGGTCGACGCCGGCCGCGACCACGTTGGCGATGGCCGCGTCCAGCCGCAGCCCGGAGCCGGCGATCGTGCCGTCGGGCCGGCGGGGCAGGCCGAGCGGGTCGACCGAGACCTGCTGGCCGCCGAGGTCGTACGTGCCGGGCGGCATGCCGGCGGCCGCGACCGCGTCGGTGACCAGCACGATCCGGTCCGGCGCCGCCGCGAACGCGAGCCGGCAGATCGGTGCGGCCACGTGGTGCAGGTCGGCGATCAGCCCACAGGTCAGCCGCGGGTCGGCCAGGCCCTGCCCGACCACGCCGGGCTCCCGGTGGTGCAGCGGGCGCATGGCGTTGAACAGGTGGGTGACCAGCCGGGCACCGGCGTCCGCGGCGGCCTCGGTCTGCTCGGCGGTGGCGTCGCTGTGCCCCACGCTGACCAGCACGCCGGCGTCGACCAGGCGGCGGATCGCGGCCAGTGCACCGGGCCGCTCCGGCGCCAGCGTGTGCATGCGCAGCAGCCCGGGCGCGGCCTCGATCAGCGCGTCGACCGCCTCCGGGGTGGGGTCGCGCAGCAGCGCCGGGTCGTGCGCGCCGTGCCGGTCGGGCGACAGGAACGGGCCCTCGACGTGCACGCCGAGCACCCGGGCGCCGCCGAGGTCGGCGGGCAGCGCGGCCGTCCGGCGCAGCCCGGCGACGAGGTCCGGCACCGGGGCGGTGATGAACGTCGGCACGAACGAGGTCACGCCGGTCTCCGGCAGCCGGGCCGACACCTCGGCCCAGCCGGCCGGGTCGGCGGCGACGAAATCGACCCCGAAGCAGCCGTTGATCTGCATGTCGACCAGGCCGGGAACCAGGACGCCGGACGGGAGGACCACGTCAGGCGGTACGTCACCGTACGTCGCTCCGGCAGCGACACCCAGAATCACACCGTCCGACACGGCGACACAGGCCGGTCCGAGCGGCACGCTGCCAGCGACGACACGCGGCGCGCCTATCACGTGCACGGGTACCTCCCGCGGCCCAGAACATTGACACTGTGCACGACGGTCTGGTCCACTTCCGGACTAGACCGGTCCATACCAGTTGCGGCGACTGTAACCGCGGGAAGGAAGAAGGCGCAATGGCCGCCGGAGAGACCGCGGGAAAGGTCACCATCGACCACCACAGCCCGGTGCCCAAGTACTCCCAGCTCCGGGAGATCCTGCTCGACCTCGTCGAGACCGAGCTGGACGAGGACCAGTCGATCCCGTCCGAGCGGGAGCTGTCCGCCCGGTTCGGGCTGTCCCGGATGACCGTCCGGCAGGCGGTGGACCACCTGGTCTCCGAGGGCCGGCTCTACCGGGTGCAGGGCAAGGGCACGTTCGTGGCCCGACCGAAGATCGAGATGCCGCTGCGGCTGGCCTCGTTCACCGAGGACATGCGCGCCCGCGGGCTGGAGCCAGGCTCGCGCGACCTCGACCGCCGTACCGACCGGGCCAGTGCCCACCTGGCCAGGATGCTGCAGATCGCGCCCGGCGACGATGTTCATGTCATCGAGCGGCTGCGGACCGCCGACGGCATCCCGATGGCGGTCGAGCGCTCGCACATCCCGGACGCGGTGGCGCCAGGGCTGTCGGACGAGTCGCTGGCCGGCAGGTCACTCTACGACCTGCTGGCCTCCACGTACGGGGTGCTGCTCGACCGTGGTGAGCAGACGATCGAGGCCGGCATCGCCGACCCGACCGACGCCGCCCTGCTCGACCTGCCCGCGGGTGCCGCAGCCGTCCTGCTGCTGCAGCGCCGCTCGTTCGTCGGCGACCGGCCGGTCGAGTTCGCCGTCTCGACCTACCGGGCCGACCGCTACCAGCTGCACGTCGCCCTCGAGGTGCCGCGCCGCGGGCGATGAGCCGGAGGCCTGCCTACGGCTCGTCGATGATGTGAACCGCCGCCTCCTCGGCGGAGGCGCCGGCCCCGGAGATGCCGGCGTCGTAGGCGATCAGGTCCTTCTCGGTGTCGGACTCCAGGCCCTCGTCCGGCTCCACCAGCCGGCCGGCGCGCGGCTGCTGCTCCTCGAACTCCGGCGCCGGCACGTCGGTGTCGCCGCCCTCCTCCGCGAGCGACGCCGCGATCTCGGGGTCGTCCTCGTCGGCCTCGGTCGCCAGCCGCGCGTCCCGGTCCTCCTCGAAGTCCGGGTCGTCCTCGGTGTCGCGGCGCTGCCCCAGGATCTGGTCGACCGGGTCGCCGAGCTCCCTGTCGAGCACGTCCGGCTCGTCCTCGGCCAGCCTCCGGTCGAGCGACTCGCCCTCGCGCATCTCGGCGAGGGTGTCGCCGTAGTCGGTGCGGTGGCTCGGCCGGTCCTCCGGCACCCAGCTCGTGTCGTAGACGGAGAACGCGGGGTCGTTGTCGTTGTCGTTCTCGTCGATCGGGTCGAGGAGCTCGTTGTCTTCGAGCGTCGACTCCTCGTCGAAATCGAGGACGGGGTCCTGCGGGTCGCTGCCCGACTCGAGCCCGCCCGGATCCACGCTCATGTGTCGGCCCTCCTCGCTCTATGCATCGGCCTCTGTGCCGCCGTGTCGTCAGCGACGCTTCACGCTAGTCACTCGCAGCGGCGTCCCCTGCTGGCAGGTGCTCAAAACCCCGGGCTGGAGCGTGCCTTCCACTCGGACCGGCACTCCCATCGGCGCATCGTTGGCGCCGAGGAGGAGGAACCTCGTGTTGCCCGCGGTGAGGATCTTGCAGCCGGGTTCGACGCCGGCCTCGATCACGCCGTCCACCGTGACCGCCTTGGGCGAGCCGACCGGGATGCCGGTCGGACCGGGATGGAACCCGCCGCCGGACGGCACGGGCTTCGGGTTCGCGGAGCTCGCGGGCGCGCCGGCCGAGGTACCGGCGGTCGGCCGGTCGCTCGAGCCGGAGCCGGGTTGCACGGTGGCGTTCCCGCAGGCGGCCAGCAGCAGGGCAGCGCCCGCGACGGCGAGTGCGGACAGGGCACGGAACCGGACCGTCACCATGTGTCGTCCGACGTGCCGCGCCCGCGCCGGGTTCCCTCGACAGGCGGGCGACCCGCACCGGCCGTACGGTCGCCGCTGTGACCAGCGTGTTGTGGTTCCGCCGTGACCTGCGGCTCGGAGACAACCCGGCCCTGCTCGCGGCCCGCGACGCCGGCGGCGACGCGGTGCTGCCACTGTTCGTGCTCGACGACGCGCTACGCCGGCCGAGCGGGGCTCCCCGGCTGGCGCTCCTCTACCGCGCCCTGCGCGCGCTCGACGAGGCGGTCGGCGGGCGGCTGGTCGTGCTGCGGGGGCGGCCGGAGAACGTCGTCCCCCGCGTCGCCAAGGAGGTCGAGGCGTCGTCGGTGCACGTCGCCGCCGACTTCGGCCCGTACGGGCGGGAGCGGGACGGCCGGGTCGAGGCGGCGCTGCCCGGCGAGGTGCCGCTGGTGCGGACCGGCTCGCCGTACGCGGTCGCGCCGGGGCGGGTGCGCAAGGACGACGGCACGCCGCTGCGGGTCTACACACCGTTCTACCGGGCCTGGCTGCGGCACGGCTGGCGCGCCCCGGCCCGGTCGGCCGATGTCTCGGTGCGCTGGCTGACCGGGGTCGACTCGACCGGCGTACCCGCCGACCCCGACCTGCCGGCCGGCCTGCGGCTGCCCGAGGCCGGCGAGGCGGCCGCGCTCGACCGGTGGGTCGAGTTCCGCGACTCCGCGGTGGGCAGGTACGCCGAGCATCGCGACCGGCCGGACCTGCCGGGGACGAGCCGGCTGTCGGTACACCTGAAGTACGGCACGGTGCACCCGCGGACGCTGCTGGCCGACCTCTCCGGCCGCACCGGGCAGGGAGCGGAAACGTTCCGCAAGCAGCTGGCGTGGCGCGAGTTCTACGCGGACGTGCTGTGGCACGAGCCGCGCTCGGCCCGGGAATGCCTCAACACGAGGTTCGCGGCGCTGGAGCTCGACTCGGACCAGGACCGGTTCGCCGCCTGGGCCGAGGGGCGGACCGGGTACCCGATCGTCGACGCCGGCATGCGGCAGCTGCGGGCGGAGGCCTGGGTGCACAACCGGATCCGCATGATCGTCGCATCGTTCCTGGTCAAGGACCTGCACCTGGACTGGACGGTGGGGGCGCGGGAGTTCCTGCACCGGCTGGTCGACGGCGACCTGGCTTCGAACAACCACGGCTGGCAGTGGGTGGCCGGCTGCGGCACGGACGCCTCGCCGTACCACCGCGTGTTCAACCCGGTCACGCAGGGACGGAAGTTCGACCCGGCCGGCGACTACGTGCGCCGGTACGTGCCCGAGCTGCGGTCGGTGGGCGGACCCGCCGTGCACGCGCCGTGGGAGCTGCCCGACGGACCGCCCGGGGGCTACCCGGAGCGGATCGTCGACCACGCCGCGGCCCGGGCGGAGGCGCTGGCCCGGTATGAGAAGGTTCGCCGATAGTCGCGGTCACACGCCGGCGCCGGCGCGCTCGTCCTGCCGGGCCGCCGCCAGCGCGTCCTTGATCTTCACCCGCGGCCCGCTGCGCAGCACCGCTCCGGCGTAGATCCGCCCGGCCACTCGGATCAGCGCCACCACGACGAGGGCCATGAGCAGCATCGACACGCCGACCTCCCACAGCGGGACGTCGCCGGCGGCCCACCGGATCGGCATCACCATCGTGGAGAACGGCGGCACGATCGAAGTGACCCTGGCCAGGCCGGAGTCCGGGCTGTTGAGGACCGAGATGGCGAGGAAGAAGCTGCCCACCAGCAGGATGGTCAGCGGCGCCGTCACGTTCTGCACCTCCTCCTGCCGCGACACCAGCGCGGCCAGCGCCGCGTACAGGCAGGCGTAGAAGGCGAAGCCGAGCAGGAACCAGATGATCACCTGGCCGGCCACACCGGCGATCCCGGTGGGCACGTCGATCGCGCCGGTGCCGAGCCCCGCGGCGATCCCGACCAGTCCGGTCAGCACGAGCTGGCCGAGCCCGAGCAGCCCGATCCCGATCACCTTCCCGGTGAGCAGCTGCCACGGCCGCAGCGTGGCCAGCAGCAGCTCGACCACCCGGCTCGACTTCTCCTCGACCACGCCGAGCGCGACCCAGACGCCGTAGCCGATGAGCTGGAAGTAGAGCAGCAGGACGCCGAAGAACGCCGCGCTGCGGCGGGCGTCGGAGTCGGGGTCCGGCGGGTCCAGCGCGGTGATCGCGAGCGGCGGCACGTCGAGTGCCTGGCTGACCGCGCTGGCGTCGATCCCGGCCGCGGTGAGCCGGGCCGCTCCCTCGGCCTGCCGATAGGCGGTCTGCACGACCTGCTGGGTCGTGCCGGAGAGCTCGTGGTGGACCAGCACCCGGTTGATGCCGACGAAGACGGCATCAGCGTCGCCGGACGACACCGCGGCCCGCCCGGCGGCCTCGTCGGGATAGCGGTTGACCGTGAGCGTCGCGCCTTGCACCTGCGCGGCCTGCTGCAGCGCGGGTTGCACGGTCGACGTGTCACCGACCAGGCCGACGGTGACGTTGTCGTCATCCGAGTTGAACAGGCTCGGCACGATGACCACCGCGGCGACGATCAGCAGCGTGACGGCGGTCGAGATCAGGAAGCTGCGCTCGCGTATCCGGCTGGTGATCTCCCGGTGCACGACGAGCGGCACCATGCCCCGCGGGGCGCCCCGATCGCTCATCTCCCACTCCTCGGACGGACCCGGCCTCGTGCCTCGGCCGGCTCAGCCCTCGTCGCTCCCCGCTCGCCCTGCGGGCCCTCGGGCTCGCTCACACCGTCACCCCCTGCCGGTCGCGGCCGCCGTCGGCCGGTGCTGCCTGCTCGTCGGCGTCGGTGACCGCCTCGCGGAACAGCTCGGTCAACGTCGGCTGTCGCCAGCTGAAGTGCTCGACCCGGCCGGCGCGGGCCGCGGCGGCGAGCACCTCCTGGTCGTCGACGCCGTCCGCGAGCTCGAGCACCAGCTCACCACGGCGCTCCGACACCACGGTCACACCCGGGATCACCGCGGCCCAGCCGGCCGGCGCATCCCGCACGATCACCAGCAGCTGCCGGCGACCCTCCTGGGCGCGGAGGTCCGCCACGGTGCCGGCGGCGACCATCCGGCCGGCGTTGATGATCCCGACCGAGTCGCAGAGCCGTTCGACCAGGTCGAGCTGATGGGAGGAGAACACGACCGGCACGCCACGACGGGCGCGCTCCAGCAGGACGCCGGCCAGGGCGTCCACACCGACCGGATCCAGGCCGGAGAACGGCTCGTCGAGGACGAGCACCTCCGGGTCGTGCACGAGCGCGGCTGCCAGCTGGACCCGCTGCTGGTTGCCGAGGGACAGCTTCTCGATCGCGTCGGTGCGGCGCTCGGCGACGCCGAGCCGCTCGGTCAGCGCGTCGGCCGAGCGGGTCGCGGTCCCCAGGTCAAGGCCGTGCAGTCGGGCCAGGTAGACCAGGTGCTCGGTCACCCGCATCTTCGGGTAGAGGCCACGCTCCTCCGGCATGTATCCGAAGCGGCGGCGGGTCTCGAACGTGACCGGCTTGCCCTGCCACCGCACGACGCCGGAATCGGCGGCCAGGACGCCGAGCATGATCCTCATAGCGGTCGTCTTGCCGGCCCCGTTGGCACCGACGAACCCGTACACCTCTCCCGGGCGGACCGAGAAGGACAGGTCGCTCAAGGCGAGCTTTGTTCCGTATCGCTTGGTCAGACCGTCGACTTCCAGCATGCTTTCCTCTCTGGATGGCCGGCTGTACTGCGATCCTCCCCCGAACCGGCTAACTCCCGCACCGGGCCAGTCGGCTAATTCGGATGCTTTGGACGCCAGGTCGGCACGGCACCGTCGGGGCGGGCGCCGGTGCCGTTCGCCGGGCCGATCGCGGCCGGCCGGCCCCCGGCCGTACGTCGACCCCGCCAACGGCAGGATCGTCGTCCCCGCGATGGGGCCGTACGCGACGGGCACGCGCCCCTGGGTGTACCAGAACTGACCGCACCGCGTGTGCCCGGTTCCCGGTGGGGAAGGATCCGCGCATGGCGACCACGGAGTTCTCCGTCGCGAAGCCGCCGACCGGGGTCGGGCTCGACGGTGTGCGCAAGGCGGCCATGCGGTGCCGGGCCTGCCCGCTGTGGGAGCCGGCCACGCAGACCGTGTTCGGCAAGGGGCCGGCGGACGCGCGGGTGGTGTTCGTCGGCGAGCAGCCCGGTGACGTCGAGGACCGCAAGGGCGAGCCGTTCGTCGGGCCGGCCGGGAAGCTGCTCGACCGGGCGCTGGTCGATGCCGGCATCGACCGCGACGAGACCTACGTGACGAACGCGGTCAAGCACTTCCGGTTCACCCAGAGCGGGAAGCGGCGGTTGCACCAGACGCCGGGGCCCGAGCACGTCGCCGCCTGCCGGCCGTGGCTGGACGCCGAGCTCGCGCTGGTCAACCCCGAGCTGGTCGTCTGCCTCGGCGCCACCGCGGCCAAGGCGATGTTCGGGCCGTCGTTCCGGATCACCAAGCAGCGCGGGCAGCTGGTGCCGCTCGACCAGCAGGTCGCGCTCGGCGGCGAGGGGTCGCTGTTCGACGAGCCGGAGGACGCCGCGGTCAAGTCCGCGTGGATCATGGCGACCACGCACCCCTCCGCGGTGCTGCGGGTCCCCGAGAAGGGCCGCCAGGACGCCTACGACGCGCTCGTCGCCGACCTCCGCATCGGCGCCTCCGCCCTCGCCTGAGCGGCCGGGCGGCAGCGCGGACGAGCGGCAGCGCGGCAGCGGCCTCACGAGCGCCGGTCGGAGATGGCGATGTCCCGGAGGGCCTCGTCGTCCGCGGTGACCGGCGTCATCGACGGCTCGGCCGGCTCGGCCGGCTCCTCCAGCTCCGGCGGGACGGCCGGCTCCGGCAGGACCGAGGCGTCGTACCGCCGGAACGCCGGCACCAGCGCCACCGCGAACAGCACCAGCACGACCGAGGCGATCCCGCCGGCCACCCAGGAGAACGTGACCCCGGCCACCGCCGCGGTCGCGCCCGCCCGAAGGTCACCCAGCCGCGGCCCGCCGGCGACCACCACCACGAACACGCCCTGCAACCGGCCGCGCATCTCGTCCGGGGCATAGACCTGCAGGATCGTCTGCCGCAGCACCGCCGACACCAGGTCGGCCGCGCCCGCCACGGCCAGCAGCGCCACCGTGACCCACAGGACGCGGCCGAGGCCGGACAGCGCCACCGCCGCGCCCCAGCCGACGATCGCCACGGTCAGCGCGATCCCCTGCCGGCGCACCCGGCCGATCCAGCCCGACGACAGCCCGCCGATCACGGCGCCGATCGAGATCGCGGCGAACAGCCAGCCGACCGCGGCGGGACCACCGAACCGCTCGTCGGCCACCTCGGGGAACAGCGCCCGCGGCATCGCGAAGACCATCGCGATGATGTCCACCCCGAACGACATCAGCAGCACCGGCCTGCTCCAGATGAACCGCAGCCCGTCGACGACCGAGCGCAGGCCGGGCCGGGGCAGGTGCGCCCCGCTGGCCAGCGGCGGCAGCGGCGGCAGCCGGACCGCCGCGTAGAGCGCGACGGTGAACAGCACCGCGTCGGTGGCGTACGCGACGGCGAAGCCGCCCCACTTCGCGATGATCACGCCGGCCAGCAGCGGTCCGGCGACCGTGCCGACGTTGGTGACGGTGAAGTTCAGCGTGTTCGCCGCCGGCACCTCGGAGCGCTCGATGAGCCGCGGCAGGATCGCGTTCCGGGTCGGCGAGGTCACCGCGAACGCCGCCGACTGGATCGCGACCAGCACCATGATCAGCCCGAGGCTGTCCAGCCCGAGCAGCGCCTGGACCAGCAGTGCGAGCGTGACGACCCAGGTCACCGCGGCCGAGACCAGCAGCAGCTTGCGCCGGTCGACGGCGTCGGCGACGGCTCCGCCCCACAGCCCGAACACGATCAGCGGCACCAGCCCGACCAGGCCGAGCACGCCGACCCAGAACGACGACCGGCTGATCGCGTATACCTGCACCGGCACGGCCACCGCGGTGACCTGGAAGCCGACGAACGACACCCCCTGCCCGACGAACAGCCGGCGGTAGTCGGGGTGTCGCAGCGGCTTGGTGTCGATCGCGATCGCGCGCAGCCGACCGGTCACGGAGCGAGCCGCTCGACGACCCAGGTCCCGTCCGACCGCCGGTACCGCAGCCGGTCGTGCAGCCGCGCCGGCCGGCCCTGCCAGAACTCCACCGAGTCCGGCGCGACGCGGAACCCGCCCCAGCCGTCGGGCAGCGGCACCCGGTCCGGGTGGCCGGCGGCGAGCGCGTCGACCGCGGCCTCCAGCTCGGCCCGGGATTCGACCACCGTCGACTGCGGGCTGGCCGCCGACGCCAGCTGGGACTCCGCCGGCCGCGACTCCCAGTACGCGGCCGACTCCGCCCGGGTCACCCTGGCCGCGGTCCCGGTGACGATCACCTGCCGCTCGGCCGGCACCCAGGAGAAGATCAGCGCGACGGACGGGTTCGCGGCGATCTCACGCCCCTTGCGGGAGCCGTAGTTGGTGAAGAACACGAAACCGTCCGCCGACACGCCGCGCAGCAGCACCGTGCGCACCGACGGCCGGCCGTCCGGCGACGCCGTCGCCAGCACCATCGCGTTCGGCTCCACCACGAGGCCGGACGCCGCCACCTCGTCGTACCAGCGGGTGAACTGCCCGACCCAGTCCGCAGCCAGGTCCGCCTCGGACAGGGCACCCCGGGCGTACGTGCGCCGCACGCCGGTCACAGAACTGAGATCAGGCACCAGCCGATTTTCCTCCTCCGGCGGCCCCTGCGGCTTCCGGTGTCGTCAACGTGACAGCGGGTGGGCAAGATGGCAGCCATAACGCCAGCCGAGTCGGGGAGTGCGCATGCCCGAGGAGTTCAAGCCGGGGCTGGAGGGCGTCGTCGCCTTCGAGACCGAGATCGCCGAGCCGGACAGGGAAGGCGGCGCGCTGCGCTACCGCGGGGTCGACATCGAGGACCTCGTCGGCCGGGTGGCGTTCGGCAACGTCTGGGGCCTGCTGGTGGACGGCGAGTTCAACCCCGGGCTGCCGCCGGCCGAGCCGTTCCCGATCCCGGTGCACTCCGGCGACATCCGGGTCGACGTCCAGAGCGCGATCGCGATGATGGCGCCGCACTGGGGCCTGGAGCAGCTCATCGACATCGACGAGGACCAGGCCCGCAACGACCTTGCCCGCATCTCGGTCACGGCGATGTCGTTCGTGGCACAGTCCGCGCGCGGGCTCGGGCTGCCGGCCGTACCGCAGAGCGAGATCGACAAGGCCAGGACGATCGTCGAGCGGTTCATGATCCGCTGGCGCGGCGAGCCTGACCCCGGCCACGTCAAGGCCGTCGACGCCTACTTCGTCTCGGCGGCCGAGCACGGGATGAACGCGTCCACGTTCACCGCCCGGATCGTCGCGTCCACCGGCGCCGACGTCGCCGCCGCGATCTCCGCCGCCATCGGCGCGCTGTCCGGGCCGCTGCACGGCGGCGCGCCGTCCCGGGTGCTCAAGATGCTCGACGACGTCGAACGCTCCGGCGACCCGGTCGGCTACGTCAAGGGTGTGCTCGACCGCAAGGAGCGGCTGATGGGCTTCGGGCACCGGGTCTACCGGGCCGAGGACCCGCGCGCCCGCACGCTCCGGCGCACCGCCAAGGAACTCGGCTCGCGCCGGGTCGAGGTGGCCGAGGCACTGGAGAAGGCGGCGATCGAGGAGCTCACCAACCGCTACCCGGACCGCCCACTCCGGACGAACGTGGAATTCTGGTCGGCCGTGGTGCTCGACTTCGCCGAGGTCCCGCCGCACATGTTCACCTCGATGTTCACCTGCGCCCGGACGGCCGGGTGGAGCGCGCACATCATGGAGCAGAAGCGGTTGAACAAGCTGATCCGGCCGTCGGCCCGGTACGTCGGCCCCGGACCGCGCAAGCCCGAGGACGTCGCGGGCTGGGCCGAGATGCCCCCCCAGTACAAGACGCCGACGGCGTAGCCGACCATGGAGAGGTGACCTCAGCTCAGATCGTCCTGCCCGACGAGATCAAGCCCCGCGACGGCCGGTTCGGCTGCGGGCCGTCCAAGGTGCGCCCGGCGGCGCTGGCCTCGCTGGCCTCCGCCGGGGCCGCGGTGATGGGCACCTCGCACCGCCAGGCGCCGGTGAAGGACCTCGTCCAGCGGACCCGGTCCGGCCTGGCGGCGCTGTTCTCGCTGCCGGACGGCTACGAGGTCGTGCTCGGCAACGGCGGGGCGACCGCGTTCTGGGACGCGGCGGCGTGCGGGCTGGTGCGGGAGCGGGCCGAACACCTCGCCTTCGGCGAGTTCGGCTCGAAGTTCGCCGACGTGACGAAGGGCGCGCCGTTCCTGGCCGACCCGGTGGTGGTGACGGCCGAGCCGGGCAGCGCGCCGGCGGTGCGGCCGGAGCCTGGCGTGGACGTGTACGCCTGGCCGCACAACGAGACCTCCACCGGGGTCATGACGCAGATCACCCGGCCGGCCGGGATGGACGACGGCGCGCTGGTGCTGATCGACGCCACCTCCGGCGCCGGTGGGCTGCCGGTGGACGTCAGCCGCGCCGACGTCTACTACTTCGCTCCGCAGAAGAACTTCGGCTCCGACGGCGGGCTGTGGATCGGGCTGTTCTCGCCGGCCGCCCTCGACCGGGTCGAGTCGCTGGCCGGCTCGGGCCGCTGGATCCCGCCGTCGCTCGACCTGGCCACCGCGCTGGACAACTCGACCAAGGACCAGACGTACAACACGCCGGCGGTGGCGACGCTCTGGCTGCTGGTCGACCAGATCGAGTGGATCAACGCCAACGGCGGGCTCGACTGGGCGGTGGCCCGGACCGCGGACACGTCCTCGCGCCTCTACACCTGGGCCGAGAAGTCGCCGTACGCGACGCCGTTCGTGACCGACCCTGCGCTGCGCTCGCTGGTGGTCGGCACGATCGACTTCGCCGACTCGGTGGACGCGGCGGCCGTCGCGAAGGTGCTGCGGGCGAACGGGATCGTGGACACCGAGCCGTACCGGAAGCTGGGCCGCAACCAGCTGCGGATCGGCATGTTCCCCGCGGTCGACCCGGACGACGTCGAGGCGCTCACGGTCTGCATCGACACGGTGGTGGAGAAGCTCGGGTAGCCCCGCGTCCTGTCGTGCGGGTGGCCGCCGCCTGCGTGTCGCGACCCGGCGAGACGCGGATGGGTCTTTAGCCTGGACCGACGGCGGATCTCGACGGGGCGGAGGCGGTGCGGATGCGGCAGCTGCGGCTCGTCGGGCTCGCCGAGGAAGGCGACAGCCTGCTGCTGGAGAGCCCGACCGGTGAGTCCTACCGGCTGCCTCTGGACGAGCGGGTGCGGGCGGCCTGCCGCGGCGACCTGACCCGGCTCGGGCAGATCGAGATCGAGTCGGACAACCCGCTGCGCCCGCGGGAGATCCAGGCCCGGGTCCGGGCCGGCGAGTCGGCCGAGCAGGTCGCGGCGTCGGCTGGGATGGCCCTGGACCGGGTGCTCCGGTTCGCGTACCCGGTGCTGCAGGAGCGGTCCAGGGTCGTCGCCCAGGCGCGGACGGCGCCGGTGCGTCCGCGCGCCTCCGAGCAGCTCGGCGACCTGGTGGAGGAACGGCTGGTCGGGCGGGGTACGGACGCGGCCACGCTGGAGTGGGACGCCTGGCGCCGGGAGGACGGGCGGTGGGCGGTCCGGCTGAGCTGGCGGCACGGGGACAGCGCGCATGCCGCGCACTGGAGCCTCGACCTCGGCCGGCGCGCACTGCAGGCGGAGGACCCGGCCGCGGAGCAGCTGAGCGCCGAGGAGTTCCACGCGCGGACGATCACTGCGGTCACCCCGCTGGCCGTGGCCGCGCGCGCGGCGGCCGAGCCGACCGGCCCGCGGGAGGCGGACCGGCGGCCGCCGCGGGAGGCGGACCGGCGGCCGCCGCGGGAGGCGGACCGGCGGCCGCCGCGGGAGGCGGACCGGCGGCCGCCGCGGGAGGCGGACCGGCGGCCGGCGGAGCGGCCCGCACGGACCGCCGCCGAGGGCGGCAGCGGGGGGCGGAGCGCCGTCCCGGAGCGCGGCACCGGGGACAGGCCCGCGCGACCGGCCGCCGACCGGGGCGGCGGCGAGCGGCCCGCACGGCAGGCGGCGGCCGACCGCGGCACCGGTGAGCGGGCCCGCGCGGACCGCCCCCAGCGCGGGAACGCCGAGGGACGGCGGCCGCGGGAGGCCCGGGACGCCGAGGAGGACGCCGATCCGGCGGCCGAGTCGCGGATCGCGGCCGGCGGCGGGACGGTCCCGCTGGTCGACGTCCCGGGTGACGAGGATCGCGCCCGGCGGGCGACCGTGCCGTCCTGGGACGACATCCTGCTCGGGGTCCGCCGCCGCCACTGAACCGGCGCCGGCCGCCCTCGGGACGGGACCACTCCAGGGCGCAGCGCACCCGGCGCGGGTCCGGGTGCAACCGAAGGGCCTCCGGGCCCTCAGCGGCAGGGCCCCGAGGGCGGCAGGACCACTCCGGACGCGGCGCACCGGGACGAATGCGGGCACCCCGGGGCGGAGCGCCTGACGGCGGGAAACTCGGATGTCATCGGTGCCGACGTCGGTTAGCGTTGGTCATCGTGTCCCAGCGCCGGTCTTCGTACGCATCCCTCCGGCGCGTCGGGCGGTATGCGCGCCCCTACCGGGCCGGATTCCTCGCCATGACCGGGGCCGCGCTCGCCTCCGAGCTGGCCCCGGCCGCCGTGCCGCTGATCGCCGCGCGGGTGGTCGACGACGCCATCAGCACCGGTGACCGCGGCGCGCTCTACCCGCTCGCCGGCCTCGCCCTGCTGCTCGGCCTCCTGGAGGCGGTGGCGGTGCTGGTCCGCCGCTGGGTGATGAGCAAGGCCGCGCTCGGCGTCGAGACCGACCTGCGCCGCGACCTGTACGGACACCTGCAGGCGCTGCCGGTCTCCTTCCACGACCGCTGGCCGTCCGGGCAGCTGCTGTCCCGGGCGACCGAGGACCTGGCCACGGTCCGCCGGTTCCTCGGCTTCGGCCTGGTCTTCCTGGTCGTGAACTCCACGGTCTGCGTGGTGGTCGGGATCCTGCTGTTCTTCCAGTACTGGCCGCTGGCCCTGCTGGTGCTCGCGTTCTCGGTGCCGCTGGTGGTGACCGTCCGCCGGTTCGAGCTGCGCTACTCCCGGGTGTCCCGGCGCGCGCAGGACCTCAA
The DNA here is from genome assembly GCA_963728945.1 of uncultured Actinomycetota bacterium. Taxonomy (GTDB): domain Bacteria; phylum Actinomycetota; class Actinomycetes; order Mycobacteriales; family CADCTP01; genus CADCTP01. Next base: position 18,399 of record CAVSMA010000003.1, read on the forward strand.
CGGCGAGCTGACCTCCAGCGTGGAGGAGTCGGCGGCCGGCATCAGCACGATCCGCTCGTTCGGCCGGCGGCCGCTGGCGCTGGGCCGGTTCATGGACCGGTCCCGGGACCTGCGCGGCGCCCAGCTGGAGAAGGTCACCGTGCTGGCCTACTTCTGGGTCGTCCTGGAGCTGTTCCCGCAGCTCGTGCTCGCGCTGGTGGCGCTCGGCGGCGGCGTCGCGGTCGCCCAGGGCGCGCTCAGCCTCGGCGGGCTGGTCGCGTTCGTGTCGCTGTTCCTCATGCTGCAGTGGCCGATCGACTCGCTCGGCTGGCTGGCCGCGCAGGCGCAGGAGGCGGAGACCGCATCCGAGCGGGTGTACGAGGTGCTCGACACCCCGTCCGCGGTGCTCGACCGCCCCGGCGTGCGGCCGATGCCGGCGGCCACCGGCCGGCTGCTGCTGGACGGCGTCGGCTTCCGCTACCCCGGCGCGGACCGGGACGTGCTGCACGACGTCACGCTGGAGCTCGCGCCCGGCGAGACCGTCGCGGTGGTCGGGGCCACCGGCTCCGGCAAGACCACCCTGACCGCGCTGGTCCCCCGGCTGTACGACGTGACCGCCGGCCGGGTGCTGCTCGACGGCACCGACGTGCGCGACATCCCGCTGGCCCAGCTGCGGCGGGTCATCGCGACCGCGTTCGAGGACCCGACGCTGTTCTCGGTGAGCGCCCGGGAGAACCTGACCTTCGGCCGGCCGGACGCCACCGACGACGAGGTCCGCGAGGCACTGCACGTCGCCCAGGCCGAGTTCGTCTACGACCTGCCGTGGGGTCTGGACACCAGGCTGGGCGAGCAGGGCCTGACCCTGTCCGGCGGGCAGCGGCAGCGGCTCGCGCTGGCCCGCGCGGTGCTCGGCCGGCCGCGGGTGCTGGTGCTCGACGACCCGCTGTCCGCGCTGGACGTGCACACCGAGGCGCTGGTCGAGCGGGCGCTGCGGCGGGTGCTGCACGGCACGACCGCGCTGGTGGTGGCGCACCGCGCGTCCACCGTGCTGCTCGCCGACCGGGTCGCGCTGCTGGCCGGCGGCACGCTGGCCGCGGTCGGCACGCACTCGCAGCTGCTCGCGACGGTCCCCGCGTACCGGGACCTGCTGGCCCAGGAGTCCGACCTCGAGGAGGTGGCGTCGTGACCATGACCGAGACCGGGACCGGGACGGTGACCGCGGACGAGACGGTCGAGCGGGACTGGCGCGGCGTCTCCGCCGAGGACGTCGACGAGCTGCCGGAGAAGATCGGCATCGTGCTGCGGGCGCGCAGCCGCCGGCTGCTGGCCAGCCTGCTGCGCCCGCACCGGCGGGTGCTCTGGTTCCTCGTCGTCGTCGTGCTGATCCAGAACAGCGCGGCGATGGTCGGCCCGTGGCTGGTCGGCGTCGGCATCGACAAGGGCATCCCGGCGCTGGTCGACGGAAACTGGACGCCGCTGCTGGTGATCGGCGGCCTGCTGCTGGCCGCGGCCGGCGTCGACGCCTGGCTGCGGGCGGTGTTCCTGCTCCGGGCCGGCCGGATGGGCCAGGCGGTGCTGCTCGACCTGCGCCGCCGGCTGTTCGAGCACGTGCAGCGGCTCTCGCCGGCGTTCCACGAGCGCTACACGTCCGGCCGGGTCATCGCCCGGCTCACCTCGGACGTGGACGCGCTCGACGAGCTGCTCGACGAGGGCCTGGACGGGCTGGTCACCGCGCTGCTGTCGGTCGTGTCGATCGGGGTGATCCTGCTCGTCCTCGACCTGCCGCTGGCGCTGGTGACGCTGGCGACGTTCATCCCGCTGTACTTCCTGTCCCGGTGGTTCCGGACCCGCTCGTTCGCCGCGTACCGGCGGACGCGGGTCGCGAACGCCGCGCTGATCGTGCAGTTCGTCGAGTCGCTGGCCGGCATCCGGGCGGTGCAGGCGTTCCGCCGGGAGCCGCGCAACGGGCAGATCTTCGAGCAGCTCAACCAGGACGTGCGGGTCGCCAACGCCCGGTCGTTCCGGCTGATGGCGGTGTTCGTGCCCGGAGTGGCGATCCTCGGCACGATCGCGACCGTGGCCGCGCTGCTCTACGGCGGTATCCGGGTGCTGGACGGCGCGATGCAGGTCGGCGTGCTCACGTCGTTCCTGCTCTACCTGCGCCGGTTCTTCGACCCGATGCAGGACATCGCGGTGTTCTTCAACTCGTTCCAGTCGGCGAGCGCCGCGCTGGAGAAGCTGTCCGGCGTGCTCGAGGAGCGGCCGAGCGTGCCCGAGCCGGAGCACCCGACGCCGCTGCCCGACCCGCGCGGCGAGGTGACGTTCCGGTCGGTGCGGTTCGGCTACCGGGACGCGGTGGTGCTGCCGCACCTCGACCTGTCCGTACCGGCCGGGCAGACCGTGGCGCTGGTCGGCGCGACCGGCGCCGGCAAGACCACGATCGCCCGGCTGCTGGCCCGCTTCTACGACCCGAACGACGGCCAGGTGCTGCTCGACGGCGTCGACCTGCGGCAACTGTCCGAAGTGGACCTGCGCCGGTCGGTGGTGCTGGTGACCCAGGAGAACTTCCTGTTCTCCGGGTCGGTCGCGGACAACATCGCGTTCGGCCGGCCGGGTGCCACCCGGGCGCAGGTGGTCGCGGCCGCGGAGGCCATCGGCGCGCACCACTTCATCGAGGCCCTGCCGGACGGTTACGACACCGACGTCCGCAAGCGCGGCGGCCGGCTATCGGCGGGGCAGCGGCAGCTGGTCGCGTTCGCCCGGGCGTTCCTGGCCGACCCGGCCGTGCTGATCCTGGACGAGGCCACCTCGTCGCTGGACGTGCCGAGCGAGCGGGCGGTGCAGCGGGCGCTGCGGACGATCCTGGCCGAGCGGACCTCGCTGATCATCGCGCACCGGCTGTCCACGGTGGAGATCGCCGACCGGGTGCTGGTGTTGGAGGCCGGCCGGGTCGTCGAGGACGGGTCACCGGAGGAGCTCGTCGGCGGCGAGGGCCGGTTCGCCGGGCTGCACCGGGCCTGGCGGGACTCGCTGGTCTAGGAGCGCTCCGGCCGCAGGTGATAGAGCGCGATCGCGGCGGCGGTGGCCACGTTGAGCGAGTCGACGCCGGACGCCATCGGGATGCGGACCCTGGCGTCCGCGGCGGCGAGGGCCTCGGCCGTCAGGCCGGGGCCCTCGGCGCCGAGGAGCAACGCCAGCCTCGGCTCGGACGGGTCCACGGTGGACAGCGGCACGGACGGCGGGTGCGGGGCGAGCGCGAGCACGGTGAAGCCGGCCAGCGCGGCGCGCAGCCGCGGCCAGGACGGCAACCGGGCGAACGGGACCCGCAGCACGTGGCCCATCGAGACCCGCACCGACCGGCGGTAGAGCGGATCGGCGCAGCGCGGGCCGAGCAGCACGGCGTCGACCCCGAGCCCGGCGGCGTTGCGGAACAGCGCGCCGAGGTTCTCGTGGTCGTTGACGCCCTCCAGCACGAGCACCCGGCCGGCGGCGGCCAGCAGCGGGCCGGGCGCCGGCTCGGGCGCGCGGTCGGCGGCGGCGAGCACGCCCCGGTTGAGGTGGAACCCGACGGTGCCGGCCAACACGTCCGCGCTGGTCGCGTACACCGGGAACGGCACCCCGGCCAGGTCCGCGGCCAGGTCGGCCAGCCGGGCCGGCACGCCGAGCACCGCCCGCGGCCGGTACGGCGAGTCGAGCAGCCGCCGCACCACCGGTACGCCCTCCGCGATGACCAGGCCCCTGCCGCCGGGCCGGTCCGGGCGCCGGTCGGCGCTGGTCAGGTCCCGGAAGTCGGCGATCCGCGGGTCAGCCGGGTCGGTGACCTCGGTGACCTCGTGCACCCGGGCAGGCTACCGACCGCAAGCCGAACGGCCGCCCCGGTTCACGATCCGGTCACGGAACCACCGGTTCGACCCGGATCACCCCCTACCGTGGCGTACGTGCGGACGACAACTCTGGAGACGACGGGAGCCCGGGTCGGGACCGTGGAGGACCCGCCGCGCCGGACGTCGGCACCGCCGCGCAGCCGCACCCCGAGGCGGCGCTCCGGCGGCGGGGTGATCTTCCTCCCGCCGTGGACAAGGGCGCCGTTCCTGCCGTTCAGGCAGCCCGCGGTGATCCTCGCGGTGCTCGGCGCGGCGCTGATCCTCGCCTGCGCCAGTTCGTCCGGCGTGCTGTTCCTGTCCTCGGCGTCCTCCGAGTCGCTGCGCCGGCTGCTGGCCGTCGAGTGCCCGGACGCCGGCTACCCCACCGTCCGTGCCACCGAGGTCGTCGGCGCGAAGTTTCGACGGACGCCCTCGGTGGCCGCCACGTCGACGACGGCACCGTCCGCTCGACGATGACGGGCGCCGGACTCGCCGACCCGTACCGGGTGCGCCTCGGCGAGCAGACCGCCCAGGTCGTCCGCGGCGTCCAGGCCACCGGCGGCCGGCTGTTCTACCGGGACGGCGTGACCAGCCAGATCACCCCGGTCGGCCGCAGCCTGCCCGGACCCGGCGTCTGGCTGCAGGCCGGGATGGCCACCCGGCTGGACGCGACGGTCGGCTCCAGGGTGTCGTTCTCGAGCTCCGGCGAGGCGGCGGCAGGCGGCTTCCGGGTCGTCGGGATCTACCGCAACCTAGGACCAGGAGGCTGTCCGGCCGTACTGGTGCTCGTACACGAATCTGTTCCAGAACCCGAGCTACGGCAACGACTCGACGCCGCCGCCGCTGGTGATCGCCTCCGACGCGGGCACGTTCGAATCGGTCCGGGACAGCTACTTCGGCTCCAGCACGGACAGCTGGGTGTCCCCGGCCAAGACCACCGACATCACGCTGACCGAGGGGCGGGCGATCGCCGACAAGCAGTCCGCGGCGTACGCGGCGGCCGGCCTGTCGCCCTCGCAGCGGCTGGCCGACCGCAACTCCGGCACCGGGCGGATGCCGCAGTTCGTGGAGCGGACGCAGCTGACCCGGGACGGGTTGCGCGGGCCGGTGCTGCCGATCGCGCTGGGCGGGTCGATCCTGGCGTTGCTGCTGGTCGGGGCCGCCGGCTCGTACTGGGCGGACCGGCGGTCGCGGGAGGTGCGGCTGCTGTCCTCCCGCGGCGTCGGCCCGGCCGCGCTGGCGCTGAAGGCCGTGCTGGAGCTCGCCCTGCCGGCGGTCGTGGGAACGGTGCTGGGATGGCTGCTGGCCCGCTGGCTGGTCGCCCTGCTCGGCCCGTCCCCGCTGCTGGACCGGGCCGCGCCGTGGCAGGCCGGGATCACCGCGCTGATCGCGCTGGTCGCCGGGCTCGGCCTGCTCGCCCTGGTCGCCGGGCTGCGGTCGCGGGCGGCGACCGAACGGCCGGTCGGCGCCCGCCGCGGCTGGGTCGCGCTCGTCCCCTGGGAGCTGCTGGTGCTGGCCGCCGCCGGCGGCTGCTGGCTGCGGCTGCGCGGCAGCGACGCGGTCACCCTGGACGCCGGCATCGCCCAGATCAACCTGCTCGTGGTCGCGTTCCCGCTGCTGTTCCTGGCCGGCGCCGCCGTGCTGATCGTCCGGTTGCTCGCCCTCGGCCTGCCCCGGCTCGGCCGGACCGCCGCGCGGCTGGCCCCGGCCTGGTATCTGGCCGCCCGCCGGGTCACCGCCTCCCGGGTGATCAGCGTCGTCCTGCTGGCCGCCGCCTCCCTCCCGATCGCCATGCTGGTCTACGCCGCCGCGCTCACCCAGACCTCCCGATACACCCTCGACGCCAAGGCCGGGCTGATCAACGGCAGCACCACGACCGTGCAGTCGGTCGACCCGGTCCGCCGCACCCCGGCCACCGACGCGGTCGGCACGCTGGTCGTCCGCTACCTGTACGGCAAGGTCGGCAACCAGCCCGACGACGTCACCGTGCTCGCGATCGACCCGGACACGTTCCCGAAGACCGCCTTCTGGGACCGCCGGTTCGCCTCCGACTCGCTGGACGCGCTGATGGCCAAGCTGCGCGCGCCGACCGCCGGCGGCGTCGTGCCGGCCGTCGCCGTCGTCGAGGACGGCCCGGAGTTCCCGCCCGGGGCGTTCGAGCTCGGCCTCGGCACCACCAAGGTCCGCACCGAGGTCGTCGCGCACGCCACCCACTTCTCCGGCCGGCGCGTCCCCGGCGCCATGCTCGTCGTCGACCGCTCCCGCCTCGGCACCGTCGACCGGTACGCCGGCTCCCTGTCGGAGATGTGGTCCCGGGACACCTCGCCGGACCGGGCCAGGGACGCGGTCACCGCCCAGCACGCCCGCATCTACCTGATCACCTCCCAGGACACCGTCTTCGAGGTGGCGAACTTCCTCGGGGTGTCCTGGACGTTCGGCTACCTGTCGGCGCTGGCGGCACTGGTCGGCCTGGTCGCCATCGGCGGGCTGCTGCTCTACCTGGAGACCCGGCAACGCTCCCGCACCGCCTCGTACGCGCTGGGCAGACGGATGGGCCTGACCAGGGCCACCCACCTGCGCTCGCTGCTGGCCGAGCTCGGCGTCCTGCTCGGGCTGGCCTGGGTCATCGGCGCCGGTCTGGCCTGGGCCGCCGTGCTGCTCGTCTACCACCGCCTCGACATCGACCCCACCCGCCCGCCGACCCCGCTGCTGACCATCCCGGTACTCGCCCTGGCCGGCTCGGCGATCGCCGTCGCGGTCGTCGTCGTCCTGGCCGCCCTCTACGCGCAGCGGTCGGCCGACCGCGCCGACGTCTCGGAGGTGCTCCGCCTTGGCTCGTGACTCGTACGGCAGCGACTCGTTCGGCGCCGACGGCTGGGGCTCCGACTGGGGCGACCCGGACTGGGCCGGGCCGGTCGCGACCACGGTGGAGCCGGCGGCGGCCGTCGAGGGCGTGCACAAGACGTACGTCATCGAGGACGAGCGGGTCGAGGCGCTCAAGGGCATCGACAAGGAGTTCCCGCCCGGGCGGGTGAGCACGATCGTCGGCCCGTCCGGCTCCGGCAAGTCGTCGCTGCTGCGGATCCTGGCCTGCGTCGACCGGCCGACGACCGGCTCGGTCCGGGTCGGCGGCCAGGAGATCGCCGGCCTGTCGGTGCGCAAGCGGCGCGCGCTGCGCCGCACCGCGGTCGGCTACGTGTTCCAGAACCCGGTCGACAACCTGGTCGAATACCTGCGGGCGGCCGAGCAGGTCCGGCTCGCGGCCAGGCTGCGGGGGGTCAAGCCGGACGAGGCCGAGATCGACCGGCTGCTCGGCGTGCTCGGGCTGACCGGCCGGGCGGACCACCTGCCGGTGCAGCTGTCCGGCGGCGAGCAGCAGCGGCTCTCGTTCGCCTGCGCGGTGTTCGGCCGGCCGGCGATCGTGGTGGCGGACGAGCCGACCGCCGAGCTCGACTCCGCCTCGGCCGACCGGGTGCTGGAGTCCGTGCACGACCTGCGCGACGAGGGCGTGGCGTTCCTGCTGTCCTCGCACGACCCGCGGGTGGTCGCCTCGACCGACCACCTGCTGCGGCTGGAGCACGGAGAGGTGGTCGAGTCCTGGTGAGCGTCCCCGCCGACACCGTCGTCGACGTCCGCGGCCTGGAGAAGTCCTACCTGCGCGGCGACGAGCACGTGCACGCGCTGCGCGAGGTGACGCTGGTGCTCCACCCGGGCGAGCTGGTCGCGCTGGTCGGGCCGTCGGGCTCGGGCAAGTCCACCCTGCTCAACGTGCTGTGCGGGTGGGAGAAGCCGGACGACGGCAGCATGCGGTGGACCGCCGAGCTGGCCGGCACGTCCCCGGACCGGCTGCCGTGGGGCCGGCTGGCGATCATCCCGCAGGCGCTCGGCCTGCTCGACGACCTGACCGTGGCCGAGAACATCCTGCTGCCTGCCCGGCTCACCGGGCGGCTGGCCGAGCTGCGCCCGCGGGCGGACGAGCTGATGGAGTCCCTCGGCATCGCGCACCTGGCCGGCCGCTACCCGAAGCAGACCTCGCTGGGCGAGCAGCAGCGGTGCGCGGCGTCCCGGGCGCTGCTGCTGTCCCCCACGCTGCTGCTGGCCGACGAGCCGACCGCACACCAGGACTCGGGCTGGACCGACGCGATCTTCGCCCGGTTCCGCGAGCTGCTGCGCGGTGGCGGCGCCTGCCTCATCGCGACGCACAACCCGGAGACCTGGGGTTACGCGGACCGCGTGCTGTCCATGCACGACGGCTACCTGACCGAGGGCGCGCCGGACCCGGTCCACTAGCCCACTGTCGCTGGGCCCCTCTCGGCGCCCGCTCCCCGGGCCGGGTCGTTAGCCCGGCTAAGGGCGGGGCATGCTGCCGGTATGGAGTACACCCACCTCGGCCGGTCCGGACTGCGCGTCTCCCGCCTCGTGCTCGGCACGATGAACTTCGGTCCGGAGACCGATGAGCCCACCTCGCACGCCATCATGGACAAGGCGCACGAGTACGGCATCAACTTCTTCGACACCGCCAACGTCTACGGCTGGGGCGAGAACCGCGGCCGCACCGAGACGATCATCGGCACCTGGTTCGCCCAGGGCGGCGGCCGGCGGGACCGCACGGTGCTCGCGACCAAGCTCAACGGCCTGATGGGCGAGCGCTGGCCGAACAACGACAAGCTGTCCGCCCTGAACATCCGGCGCGCGTGCGACGCCTCGCTGGCCCGCCTGCAGACCGACCACATCGACCTCTACCAGATGCACCACGTGGACCGGGAAACCCCGTGGGAGGAGATCTGGCAGGCGATGGACGTCCTCGTCCAGCAGGGCAAGATCCTCTACGTCGGCTCGTCCAACTTCGCCGGCTGGGACCTGGCCAGGGCCAACGAGGCCGCCGCCCGCCGGCACTCGTTCGGCCTCGTCAGCGAGCAGTCGATCTACAACCTGCTCACCCGCGAGGTCGAGCTCGAGGTGCTGCCGGCCGCCCAGGCGTACGGGCTCGGCGTGATCCCGTGGAGCCCCCTGCAGGGCGGCCTGCTCGGCGGGGTGCTGCGCAAGGAGCGGGAGGGCAGCCGGCGGAGCGCGCCGCGCCAGCAGTCGGTGATCGACGAGCACCGCGAGCAGCTCGGCGCGTACGAGGACCTGTGCGAGGAGCTCGGCGAGGAGCCGGCCACCGTGGCGCTGGCCTGGCTGCTCACCCGCCCGGCGGTGACCGGGCCGATCATCGGCCCGCGGACGAGCGAGCAGCTCGACGGCGCGCTGCGGGCGCTGGAGCTGCGGCTGGAGGAGAAGGTGCTGGACCGGCTGGACGAGATCTTCCCGGGATACCAGGCGGCGCCCGAGCACTACGCCTGGTAGACACGCTGTCAGCGGGGCGTCGGGCGGCGCGTCCCCACCGTGTCGCTCGGCGTTCCGCGCCACCGCGCGATCGTCTCGTACCGCGGCGAGGCGCCGTGGTGGCTGCGCATGAGCACGACCTCGCCGGCGGTGAAGTGCGGCCCGGCGTAGTTGCCCAGCGCGGTGGCGATCCGCCGCTCGCCGCCGGCGGAGCGCGGCCAGCGACCGACCGTGACGTGCGGCCGGTACGCGCGGCGCTCGACCACTACGCCCACCGACCGCGCCGCGTCGGCGGCGGCCGCGGCCAGCTCGGCGAGGACCTCGATGTCGCCGTCGACGCCGACCCAGAGCACCCGCGGGTCGCCCTTGGCCGGGAACGTGCCGGCGCCGGCCAACCGCAGGTGCACGTCGACCACGGCCACCGCCCCGCCGACCGCGGCGCCCAGCGCCGGCACCGTGGCCGCCGGCACCTCGCCGAAGAACGCGAGCGTCACGTGCTGCAGGTCGCGGCCGACCCAGCGCGGGGCGCCCGGCCGGTCCCGCAGCCGGCGCAGCGCGCCGTCGAGGTGGTCCAGGACGGACTCCGGCGGCACGACGGCCGCGAACAGTCGCTGGTTCAGGGCGTGTCCTGCCGGTTGCGGGGACCGAACCGCAGTCCGGCGTCGCGCAGGTCGGTCTCCACCCGCAACCGTTCCAGGTCGCGGTCCATCCCGAGCGGCAGCCCGGCAAGCGCCTCGGGCACGTCCAGCGCCAGCGCCGCCTTGCCCAGCACGTCGTCGTACGCGAGCAGCAGGCCGCGCTTGCGCGCCCGGGACGCCTCCGGCGGCACGTCCCGCAACGCGGTCGACAGCCGGCACAGGTCGGCGGTGATCTTCTCCAGCGGCACCCGCGCGGGCGGCGGGGCGGGTTTCGGCCGGGGGACCAGATGGCACCAGCGCAGCACCCGCAGCACGACCCGACTGACCCGGCCGAAGTTGATCATCACGTAGAGCAGCGCGACCGGCAGGAGCGCGGCGGCAACGAGCTTGATCACGCCCACGGTGACAGAGGTGGCTGACGCCCCCATCTTTGAACGGTAAACCGCCCGGGACCCGCGTGCCACCGGTGTTTTCACCCGGCCCGGCGCGGTTCCGCCACCGGGTCGACGCCCACGGGGATGCCGGCGCCGTCCGGCTCGTCCGCGCCGGCCCACCGCGTCCGCAGCGAGGGGTGCGGCAGCACCTGGCCGACCTGGGTCCGCAGGGTGAGTCCGCGGCGGCGGCTGAGCACGACCGCGGCGGCGACCGCGGCCAGCGCCGAGATGGCGCCACCCCACAGCACGCCGGCCCTGGCGCCGAGCGCGTCGGAGATCACGCCGACCAGCGGCGCGCCGATCGGAGTGCCGCCGGTGAAGCACATCATGTAGATCGCCATCACCCGGCCGCGGAAGGCCGGGTCGCTGTTCAGCTGCACGGTGGAGTTCGCCGCGATCGTGAACGTCAGTGCGGCCGCGCCCATCGGGAGCAGCATCACGACCGTCGACCAGTACGTCGGCATGAGGCTCACCAGCATCTCGATGAACCCGAACGCGAAGCAGGCCGACAGCAGCAGCCGCGTCCGCGGGACCGCGGTCCGCCGGGTCGACATCAGCGCGCCGCCCAGCGAGCCGACCGCGATCGCGGTGGTGAACAGGCCGTAGCCGGCGGCGCCGCGGCCGAAGACCTCCTTGGCCAGCAACGCCATCGTGACCGGGTAGTTGAGCCCGAACGTGCCGATCACGAACACCAGCACCATCGGCAGCACCAGGTCCGGACGGCTCTTCACGTACCGCAGGCCCTCCCGGAGCTGCCCCGGCGTGCGGCCGGTCGGCGCCGAGCGGAACAGCTCGCCGGCGCGCATCGACGCGAGGCCCACGATCACCGCGATCGTGAAGACCGCGTTGCCGAGGAAGACCCAGCCGGTGCCGACGACCGCGATCAGCACGCCGGCCAGCGCCGGCCCGACGATCCGGGCCAGGTTGAACGTCACCGAGTTCAGGCTGACCGCGTTGGGCAGGTCCCTGGCGCCCACCATCTCCACCACGAACGACTGCCGCACCGGCACGTCGATCGCGCTGGTGATGCCGAGCACCGCCGCGAGCAGGTAGACGTGCCAGAGCTGGACGGCGCCGGTGACGTCGAGCACGCCGAGCACGGCGGCCTGCGCGATCATGGTCGACTGGGTGGCGAACAGGATGCGCCGCTTGTCGTACCGATCCGCGAGCAGGCCGCCGAGCATCGAGAACAGCAGCGTCGGCCCGAACTGCAGGGCCAGCACGAACCCGATCGCGGCACCGGAGTTGCCGGACAGCTCGAGGATCAGCCAGTCCTGGGCGACCCGCTGCATCCACGTACCGGTGAGGGAGATCACCTGGCCGCCGGCGTAGAACCGGTAATTTCGCACCCGCAGGCTTCGGAACATCTCCGCCGCGGCGGCCACGTGCACCCTCTGCTTCCTCCGCGTCCCCGCGGACGGTCCGGCCCCTACTCGGAGGCCACCAGCTTGTCGATCACGGCGCTGGCCGCGCGCAGCACCTCGCGGTCCGGTTCGGACAGCTCACCCAGCCGTCGAGCCAGCCAGGCCTCGCGGGCCCGGACCTCGCCGTGCAGGAGGTCCCGCCCGGCGTCGGTCAGCTCGACCAGCACCTGCCGGCCGTCGGTCGGGTGCGGCCGCCGGGAGACGAGCCCCCGCTCCTCCAGCACGGCCAGCACGCGTGTCATGGACGGCGGCGTCACCTTCTCGTGCGCCGCCAGCTCGCCCGGTGTGAGCGCCCCGTGCCCCTTCAGCGTCGACAGCGCGGCCAGCTGGGTGAGGGTCACCGACGTGTCGGCACGCTGGCCGCGGAGCCGGCGATTGAGCCGCACCACGGACAACCTCAGCGAGCTGGCGAGCGCGGCGTCGATCGTCGCCGACCTCACCACATCGTTAGCATATCAAACGACCCCCTCGGGGGGCTTCGCCCCCCGAGTGCCCCCTTAAAGGGAGGACCCTACGGGGCTCCGCGCTAGGTGGACCCCCTCGGGGGCTTCGCCCCCCGAGGACCCCCCTTAAAGGGAGGACCCTACGGGGCTCCGCGCTAGGTGGACCCCCTCGGGGGCTTCGCCCCCCGAGGACCCCCCTTAAAGGGAGGACCCCGCGGGGCTCCGCGCTAGGTGATGCCGAGCAGGTCCTCGATCGGCGCCAGCGCGAAGTAGACGACGAACAGCGCGGCCACCACCCACAGCAGCGGGTGGATGGTCCGGGCCCGGCCACGCGCGGCCTGCAGCACCACGTACGAGACGAAGCCGGCGCCGATGCCGTTGGTGATCGAGTAGGTGAACGGCATCAGCACGATCGTCAGGAACGCCGGCAGCACCAGCCCGAAGTCGGTCAGGTCGAGATCGCGCACCTGCATCATCAGCAGGCAGCCGACGATGATCAGCGCCGGCGTCGCGGCCTCCGACGGCACCAGCGACACCAGCGGGGTCAGGAACAGCGCCAGCACGAACAGCAGCCCGGTGACCACGCTGGCCAGCCCGGTACGGGCGCCGTCGGCCACGCCGGCGGTGCTCTCCACGTAGCTGGTCGCGCTGGACGCGCTGGCCGCACCACCGGCCGCCGCGGCCAGCGAGTCGACCAGCAGCACCCGCTGCACGTCCGGCGGGTTGCCCTCCTCGTCGAGCAGCCCGGCCTCCGCGCTGACCGCGACCACCGTGCCCATCGTGTCGAAGAAGTCGGCCAGCATGAGCGTGAAGACGAGCAGCACGGCGCTGAGCACGCCGATCCGGGCGAACCCGCCGAACAGCGAGAACTGCCCGACCAGCGAGAGATCCGGCATCCCCGCCACGCTCTTCGGCCAGGTCGGCACCGTCAGCTGCCAGCCGGTCGGGTTGATCGAGCCGTCCGGGTTGACCGCCGGTCCCGGGTGCGCGATCGCGTCGACGATCAGTGCGATGACCGTGCCGGCCAGGATGCCGAGCAGGATCGCGCCGCGGACCCGGCGGGTGACGAGGATCGCGGTGATCGCCAGTCCGAGCACGAAGACCAGCACCGGCCAGCCGCGCAGGTTGCCGTTCACGCCGAGCTGGACCGGCACCGTGCCGGCCCCGGTACGCCGCACGATGCCCGCGTCGACCAGCCCGATCAGGGCCAGGAACAGCCCGATGCCGACGGCGATCGCCGTCTTCAGCTGGCCGGGGATGGCCCGGAACACCGCGATGCGGAAGCCGGTGAGCACCAGCAGCGTGATGATCAGGCCCTCGAGCACGATCAGGCCCATCGCGTCCGGCCAGGACATCTGCGAGGCCACCGCGACCGCCAGGAAGGCGTTGAGCCCGAGCCCGGTCGCCAGCGCGATCGGCATCCGGCCGAACACGCCCATCGCGATCGTGGTCACGGCGGCGACCAGCGCGGTCACGCCGGCCACCTGCGGGATGCCGAGGACGCGGCCGTCCGCGTCCTTGGCCAGGCCGATGATCAGCGGGTTGAGCACGACGATGTAAGCCATCGTCATGAAGGTCACGAAGCCGCCGCGCACCTCGCGGCGGACCGTCGAGCCGCGCTCGGTGATCCGGAAGTAGCGGTCGAACCCGCTCCGGGTTCCGGTGGGGGCATCGGTCGTCGTCGCCACGGCGGCTAGCCTTGCGTATGTGTCCGATCAGGCCAATCCGGCACCCGGGGACGTTCCCCGGAGTCCCGCGGCCGAAACCGGCCAGCCGCCCGGCCGGGCCGGGCTCCGGCCGGCGCCACCGCCGCTGGAGGCGGACACGTTCGTGCTCGTCCTGATCGGGATCGTGCTGTGGGCGATCGCGTTCCTCGCCCTGCTGCCGGTCCGGCACGAGCACCGGCTGTGGCTGGAGATCTGCGCGACCGGGTTCGGGCTCGGGTTCATCGGGCTGTGGCTGACCCGCGATCGGCGCTTCCGGCACGGCCGGCCCCGCTAGGGACGTGCCTCCGCACTGCCTGGCGGTGCCGGACGGCGTCCACCGCGCATGGGGAGACACCCGCTAAGCCCGGATCCACCGTGATCTTTCGGTGGTGGGCGTGCCGTGACGCCGAGATGCCCTTGTGCGGCAGGAGAATCGCAGCTGTCTAGGAAGCGATTTCTACCGTCACGAAGGGCATCTGGCGGGTGCAACTATCTCATGCTGCGCCGGTTCGGTCGGCTGTGTTCGATGACCGGAATCTCGTGTCGTGCGCCGGGCTGGTTCCGGTGATGGCGCTGGCCGATCGGGCTGGGCTGACGGCGCTGGCCGGTGCGCATCTGAGCGTGCCCGGCGCTGCCGGTGTCGCGGCTGGGGCGAAGGTGTCCACGCTGGTCGCGGGGATGGTCGCGGGTGCCGACTCGATCAGCGACATGGACGTGCTGCGCCACGGCGCGATGCCGCGGCTGTTCGGCGGGGTGCGGGCGCCCTCGACGCTGGGCACGTTCCTGCGCGCGTTCCGCTTCGGCCACGTGCGCCAACTCGACGCGGTCGCTGCCAGAGTGCTGGCCGGGCTGGCCCGGCACGCCCCGATCATCACAGCGGGTGAGCCGGTGACCTATCTCGACATCGACGACACGATCCGGGCGACGTTCGGCTACGCCAAGCAGGGCGCCGGCTACGGTTACTCCGGCGTCAAAGGACTCAACGCCCTGCTGGCGACCGTGTCGAGCGCGTCGTCGGCGCCGGTGATCGTCGCGACCCGGCTGCGGAAGGGGTCAGTGAACTCCGCCCGCGGTGCCGCCCGGCTGGTCGCCGACGCGATCAAGACCAGCCGGGCGGCCGGCGTGAGCGGGCTTGTGGTGCTGCGGGCCGACTCGGCCTACTACGGCGCCGACGTGATCGCCGCCGCCCGCCGTCACCGCACCCACTTCTCCATCACCGCCCGCAAGGACCGGGCCGTCACCGCAGCCATCGCCTCCATCAGCGAGGACGCCTGGACCAGGATCCGCTACCCGAAGGCGGTCTTCGACGACCAACTGCAGCAGTGGATCAGCGACGCCGAGGTCGCCGAGATCCCGTTCACCGCGTTCACCTCGAAACCCAAAGCCCGGCAGGTCACAGCGCGGCTGATCGTGCGCCGAGTCCGCGACGCCAACCCCGACCACATAAGCGTCGACGCGCAGGGCGAGCTGTTCCGGGTCTGGCGTCACCACGCGATCTTCACCGACTCGCCCCTGCCGATGCTGCAGGCTGAGGCCGGCCACCGACGTCACGCCATCATCGAACAGGTCATCGCCGACCTGAAGAACTCCGCTCTGGCGCACCTGCCCTCGGGCAGCTTCGCCGCGAACTCCGCCTGGCTGGTGCTCGCCGCGATCGCGTTCAACCTCACCCGCGCCGCCGGCGCGCTGGCCTCAAGCTTCCACGCCAAAGCCACCACCGCGACCCTGCGCCGTCAGCTGATCAACCTCGCCGCCCGCATCACCCGCTCCGCCCGGCGCAGCACCCTGCGACTACCCGCCGCCTGGCCCTGGAACACCGCCTGGCAGCAACTGTTCACCGCCGCCACCGGGCCACCAGCCCGCACCTGAACCCGCCCACCGCCGCCAGGCCCGACCGGAGACACAGTGGAAACGCCGAGCAGATCGGCCACCCGGCCACGCCCCCGCAACCCCAGGCCCACATGAAGATCACCCACCCGAGCCCACCAGACCACGCGGTGGATCCGGGCTAAGCGAGGCTGTCCTCGGCCGGGAGGGTCGGGTCGTCCGGGTCGGTCAGCGCCTCGACCGCCGCGGCCCGGGCCGACCAGGCGCCGAGCCGCCAGGCCAGCGCGCGGCCGGCCGCGTACGGGCTGCCGTCGGTGTGGTCGGTCTCGCCGTCCGGCCACCAGCGGACCGGGGTGCCGCCGACGGTGAGCCGCTCGTGCACGGCCACGGTCGCGTCCGGGACCGGGCCGCCGCACCGGGCGGCGGCCAGGTCGGCGCCGGGGACGTCGGCCCACGGGATCGTCCGCGCCGGCCCCTGGTCCGGGCCGAGCGGGCCGAGCAGCTCGCCGGCGAGTGGGAGGTCGAGCAGGTCGGCCACCGGCCCGGGCGCCTCGTCGGCCGGCACCGGGGTGCGCCCGTCGCCGAGCAGTGGGAGCAGGTAGGGCAGGTCGAGCACGACCGCGGCGTCCCTGGACACCGTGGTCGCCGGGTCGACCCTGACCCGGTCCGGCGGGTCGACGGCGTCCTCGAGGACGAGTGCGAGCCGCGGGTAGGCCGTGCGCAGGGTGGCCGCCGGGACCGTGCGGGCCGGGTCGCCGAGCCGGTCGAGCAGGTCGAGCGCGCGGTCCGGGTCGGCGACCACCTCGTCCAGGCTGTGCGCGACGCCCAGCAGCGCCAGCGTCTCCGGCGCCGCCTCGGCCACGTCGTAGAGGCCGTCGAGGTCGGTGGCGGTCGGCGTACGTAGCTGGTCGGGGCGGCGGCCTAGGAGCGTACGGTGTGTACTCAGCCACCAGGTGGTGTACGAGGGTGCCTGAACGAGGCCGCCGTCCGCGAGCTGGATGTCGGCGGTGGGCTCGACGCCGGCCAGCAACGGCAACGCGCGCTCCCAGTCGACGACCAGCTCGAGGTCGCGGACCGCGACGAAGGTGGCGAGCCGGGGCGGCACCCGCTGCTCCGGCAGCCGGTCCAGCATGGCCTCCATCCACTCGGCCTCGCGGTCGAGGTCGTGGTCGGCGGCGTCCGGGTCGAGCTCGAGCTCGCCGGTGCGCAGCACCGGGAACGTGCGCAGCACCCCGACCGCCGCGAGCACCTCCGTGCCGTGCCGCCGCACGAGGTCCGCGGCGACCGTTCCGTACGGGGCGTCCGGGCCGACTGCCGCGGCCAGCGCGGAGCCGGGCAGCAGCAGCTCGCCGGCCGGGTACCAGTCGGCCTCCTCGGCCGGCAGCGCCAGCTCGGCCAGCTCCGGCAGCTCGCCCGGCCGCAGCCCGGCCGCGGCGACCAGCGAGAGGACGGCCTCGGCGATCGGCTCCGGGTCCTCGGCGTCGTACGACTCCGCGACCGCGGCGAGCACCCGGTCGTCGGCCAGCACGCCGCGGGCGGTCGCCGGGGTCGCGCCGAGCCGCTCCAGCAGCGGGTGGGTGGCGTGCGGGTGCGCGATGCGCAGGCCGAGCGCGGTGGCGGCGTCGGCCGGCAGGTCCTTGTCCGGCAGGAGCACGCCGCGGGCACCGGTCACGGTCCGGCCGTCGGCCAGCGGGACCGGCAGCGCGGCCAGCGCCTCCCGGTCCGGCCGGTCGGCGAGCGCGTCGTAGAGGGCGCGCCACCAGGCCGGCGGGCGGTCGGCGCCGGAGACCAGCTCGACCACGTCCGCGGTGCCGAGCCGGCGCACGCCGAGCGCGGTGAGCGCGGCCGCGGCGCCGCGGCCGGACCAGGACGCCGGCAGCAGGCCGGGCACCAGATCGGCCAGCGCCGTCACCAGCTCCTCCGACGCGGCGTCGACCACGACCGCGCCGGTCGGCACCAGCCGCCCGGCCGCGACCCGACCCGCCTCCCGCCGGGACCAGATCCCCGTCCGGCACCAGGCCACCGGCGTCCGGCACCAGGCCATCGGCGTTGGGAACCGGCTCGTCCGCGCCGAGCGCAGAGGCCGGGAGCGCCGGGGACGGGAGCGCGGCGGCGGGCTCGGGCCGCGCGGCCGGGGGGAGCCAGGGAGTGCGTCGAAGCGCGTCGAGAGCCGCGGCGGCGAGAGCGGAGTCGAGCTCGGCGGCGGCCAGGGTCGGCCGCGGCACCAGCGCGAGCAGGGCCGGGTCCGGCGGCAGCGCGCCGACCAGCTCGGCGTACAGCCGTCCGGCCGCGGCGACCAGCACGTCGGTGACCGGGCCGGGCGTGACGTGCCGGCGATCGGAGGCGAGCGGGAACGTGCCCAGCAGCACCGCCGGCAGTGACAGCGGCTCGTCGGTCGGCGTCGGCGCGTGCACCACCGGCCGGTTCGGCGGCGGCACCGGCCGGTCAGCGCCGTCGACCGGCACCGCCCAGCTCACCGTCCACTCCGGACGGTCGCGCTCCTCCGCGGGCCGGGTCGCCAGCAGCTCCCCGGCGAGCACGCCGGTCACCGACCGGACGACCCAGCGGGACACGGTCTGGCCGTCGGTCAGCACGACCGCGCCGGCGTCGTCCACCCGGGACAGCACCCGGCCGCCGGCGTCGATCGACCGCAGCGCCGGCAGCGCCAGCAGCAGCACCGGGTCGAGCGAGGCCAGCGCCGCCCGGACGGCGTCGACGGCGTCGGGCCGCAGCGGCAGCCGTACCTCGGTGTCCCACTCCCCCGCCGGCAGCGGGTCTGCGGGCCAGGGCAGTCGCAGCACCGGAACCTGCCCGTCGCGCCGGTCCAGCTCGCCGGCCAGCGCCGGCACCGCGGCCACCGCCGTCCTGGTGTCCGCGGCCGAGAACCGGACACCGCCGGTGGTCGAGCGCACCGACGGCTCGTCGGTGACGGTCAGCACGGCCGCGAACCCGACCCCGAACCGCCCGACGCTGCCGCCGTCCCGCTTGGCCGACGCCCGCAGCGTCGCCAGTGCCTCGACGCCGGCGGCATCGAGCGGCGCGCCGGTGTTCGCGGCCAGCAGCTGTCCGTCCACGAGCGACAGTCGCAGCCGTCCGTCCACACCGGACCGTGCCGCCGCGTCGGCCGCGTTCTGGGCCAGCTCGACCAGCAGCCGGTCCCGGTATGCCCCGTGGGTCAGGTCCTGCTCGGCGTTGGCGTCCTCGCGGAACCGGACCGGCGAGGCGGCCCACGCCGCGAGCACCCGGTCCCGGACCGCGGCGGTGCCGAACGGGTCAGGCACGCTCGATGTCGACACCGTCGTCGTACGTGGGCGGCGGCGGTGGCGCGGCCGCCGGCTCGACCGCGGCCTCCGAGTGCGCGCCGCAGCCGGCGTCGGCGGAGACCACCCCGCCGTCGCGGGGCGAGTAGGCGTTGCCGCAGACCCCGAAGATCGCTCGCAACGACCCCTCGATCGGCAGGTAGAACCCGCACGTCCCGCACCGGCCGGGCGCGTGCGACGCCATCGCGGTGTCCGGCCCGCCGTCGCCGGCGTACCACCGCTCGGTGGCCTCGTCGCGGCCGAGCCGCGACATCACCCGCACCCGGCCGAGACCGAGCTCGAACGCGACCGACTCGACCGCCGGGTCGTCGGAGAGCAGGTAGGCCGGGACGAGCCGCTCGTCGTCGGCCCTGGCCGGCAGCAGGTCGCCGACGCCGAGGTCACCCGGGCGCAGCCGCTCCGACCACGGCACCCACTCCGGCGCCAGCAGCGCATCGTCGCCCGGCAGCAGCACGACCTCGTCGACCGTGACCGTCCGGGACCGGGACGCGCGGGCGAGCGTGACGGCCCAGCGCCAACCGGAGTATCCGGGCAGAGTCGCGGCGAAGAAGTGGGTGAGCACCCGCTCGCCATCGGCCCGGCTGCCGAGGTGCTCGCCGACCCGGTCGCCACCCTCGGCCCTGGCGGCCGCCTCGGCGACGTCGACCGCGGCGGCGAGCGTCGCGTCGGACCGCGCGGCTGTGGTGGTCGGCACGGTGCCATCGTGCCAAAGCCGAGGCCGATCCCCCAATCCGGTCGGACCCGTGCGGCAGGATGAGAGGGTGAGCACGCAGCCGCCACCGCGCCCCGACGGGGCGGACGACGGCGGCCGGCCGCGCGGTCCGCAGCAGCACGCGCCGAAGAAGGTGACGGTGACCCGGGTCGCCGTATCCCGATCGCGCTACCTCGTCGGAGCCGGCGCCCGCCGGATCGGCGAGGCGTCCCGGGCCGGCGGCGCCGGCGAGTCCGGCCTGACCAAGCTCATCTGGACGCACGCCGCGCACTACACCTCCGACGCGATGATCGCGGTCTGCCTGGCCGGCACGATCTTCTTCTCCGCCGCCCGCAGCGAGCAGCGCACCCAGGTCGCGCTCTACCTGCTGGTCACGATGGCCCCGTTCGCGATCGTGGCGCCGTTCATCGGGCCGGCGCTCGACCGGCTGCAGCGCGGCCGGCGGATGGCGCTGGCGGCCACCGCGCTCGGCCGCGGGATCCTGGCCTGGGTGATGGCGGCCGAGTTCCACAACGGGTTCGCGCTCTATCCGGCCGCGTTCGGCGCGCTGGTGCTGTCCAAGTCCTACGCGGTGCTCAAGGGTGCCTGCCTGCCCAGGGTGCTGCCGCGGGGCCTGACCCTGGTCTCGGCGAACGCGCGGATGTCGATGTTCGGTCTGGCCGCGGCCGCGATCGGCGGCGGCGTGCTGGCCGGGATCATCCACCTGTCCGGCAGCTACCCGCTGGCGCTGCGGATCACCGCGGTGTTCTGCCTCGCTGCGGCGATCCTGTCGCTGCGGCTGCCGGCGGCGGTCGACTCGGCCGAGGGCGAGCAGCCGGTCCCGCCGGCGGCGCTCACCCGCACCGGGCCGATCCCCCGGCGAGCCGGCAGCCTGTCGCTCGGCCCGCACGTGGTGACCGCGCTGCGGGCGTCGGCGGCGTTGCGCGGGCTGTCTGGGTTCCTCACGCTGTTCCTTGCCTTCTGGATCCAGGCGACCGAGACGGGCACGACGGCCGCCCTCGCGCTGGCCGGGCTGGTCGCCGGCGCATCCGGCGGGGCGGTGGTCGGCACCGCGATCGGCGCCCGGATGCCGATGAAGCACCCCGACCCGGTGCTGCTCGGCTCGATCGGCGTGGTCGCCGGGGTGTCGGTGATCGGTGCGCTGTCGTTCGGGCTGGGAACGGCGCTGCTCGTGGTCGCCGCGGCGGGGATCGCCAACGCGCTGGGCAAGCTCTGCCTGGACGCGATCATCCAGCGCGACGTGCCCGACGCGATGCGCGCATCGGCGTTCGCCCGGTCCGAGACGCTCCTGCAGCTGGCCTGGGTGGCCGGCGGCGGGCTCGGCGTCGCGCTGCCGTCCAACGGCAGGCTCGGCTTCGCCGTCGCGGCCGGCCTGCTGGTCGCGGCGTTCACCATCACCCTGCTCGGCCGCCGCCGCCCGCTGACCAGGCGCGGCCGGGGATCCGCATCCGCACCGCCGGCGGCGGCGCCCGAGCCGCGTCCGGGGCGGAGCTGACTCCCGGCCGCACCCGCTCGGCCGTACGACATGATCGTTGATTGACCCGCAGTGCTCCGTAGTACTGAGCCCGAATGGCCTAGCGAATCTGGCCACGGCGGGCCGTGCTTGTCGCCTCCCACGTGCGACGCAGGTCACAATCTCGCCGCACGGTCGCCACTCGTAAGCGCTGCGTTGACCACGACGACCGCTTCCTCTCCGCACGGGCACCGCCACACGGAGCAGCGGAATCTCCGCTCCGCGGCAGCATCGCGCCGCCCGGACCGGCGTCTACCGTGTCGTCCGGCTCGAAACCACCGGGCGTCGGAGCACGACCGAGCGCGGAGGGGACACGGGGTGCTGACGTACGACACGCGGACCTATGCGGTGCGCCGGGAACCACACGGAGACCTGCTCCGGCAGGCCTACCTCCTGACGGGCGATCCGGAGCGCGCACGCGACCTGGCCGACAGCGCCGCCCGCGTCGTCGAGGGGTACGGGCACCGGCTCGGATCGGCCGAGGCGCTGGAGCGCGCCAAGGAAGAACTGGTGCGCTCGTACGTCGCCGATCCAGGGCCGCCGCCGCCCCCGGTGGCCGCCGGGGGTCCGACCCCGCATCCGGACGTCGCGATGTGGCGGGCGATCTGCCGGCTGGCGCCGCGCCGCCGCGCCGCCATCGTGCTGCGCTACGACGAGGCACTGTCCGAGGAGCACGCGGCGGCGCGCATGGACACCACGCCGCGGCTGCTCCGCGCGGACGTGGACGCGGCCATGCTGACGCTGCGTACCGCGGTGCCCGGCGTGGCGGACCCGTGGATGCGGGTCGCCGACGCGCTCGCCGCCGCCGGCCGCGGCTGGTCGGACTACACCCGGCCGGCGGCCGCCCGGGTCGCCGAGGTCCTGTCCGCCCCGGCACCGGCTCCGGCGCCGGCTCCGGCTCCGGCGCCGCGACACGCGCACGGGGCCACCGTCGTGCCCCGGCCGCCGCGGTCCCCGCGACCCGTGGCCCTGGCCGCCGGCGCGGTCGCCGCGCTGCTGCTGACCGCCGCGGTGGTCGTGCCGCGGCTCGGCGGCGGGGCCGATCCCGCTCCGCCCGATCCCGGTCCGATCGCCGGCGCGCCGGTCGGCACCGGACCCGTACGCAGCGCCCCGCGACCCCTGGTGCCGAGCATCGACGTCGCCGACGGCCTGCTGAACTGGCCGGCGCGCGGTAACCTGTCCACCGATCAGACCCTGCTGGCCGCGGCGACCAGGGCCTGGAAGGCCGGCGTGCCGGCGGCCGAGGCGCCGGCGAGCGGGGTCACCGTGCTCTGGGCCGGTGTGCTGGACCGGCGCGCGGTCGCAGTACTGCAGGGCCTCGACCTGTCCGGCCGGCCGCAGCTGGCGCAGGTGCAAGGCGCGAATCGGTCGGCAGTGCGGCTGCAGCACGCCGAGCTGCTGCACGGCGGCACGCAGGTCCTCACGCTGCTGCCGCCGAGCGGGCCGGCCGGACCGGTCCGGGTGCTCGTCTCGCCCGAGGCGCAGCTCGCGGACGGCCTGCTGACCAGCAACCCGATGGACGGCAAGCCGCTGCAGCACGCCACGGTCGGCGAGGACGGGGTGAGCGGCATCCTGCCGTCGCCGCCCGGCGTGCCGACCTGCAGCCGGGTGGTCCTGCTCGGTCTCGACTCCGGCTACCCGGGGGCCAGCGGCGCCCGCGTCCTCTACAGCGGGATCATGACCGCCGAGATGCTCGCCGGGATGCCGGACAAGGTCGAGGTCGGCAGCCCCACGCTGGCGCCGGACCGGGACGCGCTGCCGGAGACGCAGTGGTTCGCGGACGGGGCGAAGCTGGCGGCGAAGGTGCCGGGCAAGGGCACGCTCACCGTGGCCGCCCTCGGCCCCCGGCTGGCGGCCCGCCCGCTCGACAGCGCGGACAAGCGCATGGTGTCCTCCCGCGCGTACGAGTTGCGCCGCGGCGGCAACACGTGGGTCGGCTCGGTCGTCGACGTCGCCGGGAAGACCGTCTGCGCCTCGGCGATGCCGGCCGGCTCGGCACCGGAACCCACGGCCTGGGCACTGCGCTGCCCGATCCCCGGCGAGATGATGCCCGGCATCGTCCAGGTGGTCGGCGCCCCGGAGGCGCTGAGCGTCGAGACCGCCCTGCAGCCGACCGCGTCGCCGGCCGGGCAGGAACGGTTCGCCGGAACCGCGCACCGGGCCGACGACCAGCCGGTCGACCAGGCGTTCGCAGCGCTCCTGGTGGCTCCGATGGGCTTCCCCTGCGGCGTCGGCACGCTCCGCGTGCACAGCGGCCGGGCCGTCACCGGCGTCTCGCTGCCTGTCTACCTACCCTGACCGACCAGTTCCCCTCGTCCGGACCGTCCGGACCTTCCTGGAGAGTGATGAGACCCAAGCTCGCGATCGCCCCTGCCCTCGTTGCGGCGCTGACCCTCGGCGCCCTGACCGTGCACACCACCGCCTCGCCCGCCGCCGCGGCCGCCGCGCCGGCGACCTGGGACCTCGAGGCCTTCGGCCCCAAGCCGAGCGACGACGTCGTGCTCAAGTGGAACGAGCAGCTGCTCGCGACGATCCGGGCCAACCCGGCCGCCACCGGCCCCACGGTCACGTCGCGGGCCCTCGGCGTCCTGCAGACCTCGGTCTTCGACGCCTGGGCCGCGTACGACCCGGTGGCGAAGGGGACCCGGCTCGGCTCGCAGCTGCGCCGTCCCGCCGCGGAGCGCACGCTGGCCAACAAGAGCAAGGCGATCAGCTACGCCGCCTACCGCACGCTGGTGGACCTGTTCAGCGGCCTGCCCAACGCGAAGGCGTCGTACGACGCGCAGATGGCGGCGCTCGGCTACCCGATAGACACGACCACGATGGACACCTCGCCGACCGGCGTCGGCAACCGGGCCGCGAAGGCCAACCTCGACTTCCGGCATGCGGACGGGTCCAACCAGCTCAACGGGTACGCCGACACGACCGGCTACCAGCCGAAGAACGCTCCGGCCCCGGCCCCGGTGACCTACCCGATGCTGTGGCAGCCGATGTGCGTGCTGACCGACGCGGGCGTGGCGCACGGCCGGGAGCCGGCCCCGTCCACCGGCACCTGCGACACCGCCTCCGGCGACTACGTGATCCAGAAGGCGACCACGCCGCAGTGGGGCTCGATCAGCGCGTTCGCGCAGCCCGGATCGTTCTACCGGGTCGCCGGGCCGCCGAAGGACCCGGACGGCGTCTACAACCGCGCCGAGGTCCTCAAGGAGGTCGCGGACGCGGCCAACCTGGACGACCGGAAGAAGTCCCAGGCCGAGTACTGGGCGGACGGTCCGAAGTCGGAGTTCCCGCCCGGGCACAACTTCGTCTTCGCCCAGGCCATCTCCCGGCACAGCGGCTATTCGCTGGACCAGGAGGTCAAGCTCTTCTTCGAGCTCGGCAACGCCGACATGGACGCCGGCATCGCGGCCTGGTCGCAGAAGTTCAAGTTCGACTCGGTCCGGCCGATCACGGCCATCCGGTATGAGCTGGCCGGCCAGCAGGTGAACTCCTGGCTGGGCCCGAACAAGGGCTACGGGATGGTCGACGGCTCGAAGTGGCTGCCGTACCAGCACGTGACGGTGGAGACGCCGCCGTTCCCCGAGTACATCTCGGGCCACTCGACGTTCAGCCAGGCCGGCGTGCAGATTCTGCAGTCGTTCACCAACGGCGACACGTTCGGCGCGTACGTGACGATCGAGGCGGGCTCCTCGAAGTTCGAGGCGAATACGCCCAGCACGGACATCGTGTTCACATGGCCGACATTCACCAACGTCGGGGACGATTCCGGGCTGTCCCGCCGGATCGGTGGGATCCATTTCGCCAGCGGTGACGCAGCCGGGCGTTCGATCGGGTCCCAGGTCGCCAAGCAGGTGATCGTCAAGGCGATGGGATACATCACCGGCAGCGTTCCGGGCTGAGCCCGGACACAGCGAACGGGCGCCCGCGCGATCTGCACGGGCGCCCGTTGCCTATCTGGTCAGTGGGCCGTGATGTAGATCTTCGCGGTCGCGGTGGTGGTCTTCAGCGTGTTCGGGTTGACCAGCGTCATGGTGGCCGTGGCGTACCCGTCGTCGTAGCCGATGCCGTCCACGGTGATGCCCACCGTGTGCGACTTGCCGTCGCAGACGACGAGCGTGTTACCGGTGGAGAAGGTGATCGGGCTCGCCGTCTCCGGCGGCGACTGGGACACGCTGCCGTTGACCGCGCCGGCCACGGTGCCGCTGCCCGAGCACTTGACCACGAGGTCGAGGTCCAGGCTGGCGCCCGACAGGTTGTAGTCCGCGGTCGGCGCGATGTAGACCGAGTCGCCCGTACCGCCGCCGCCGCTGCCGGTCGCGCCGGCGGCCTGGGGGACGAGGACCGCGGCCGTTGCCGCCATCGCCGTGGCCGCCGCACCGAGAATGACGCGCTTCACTTTAGCCTCCTGTATTTGAGACACGCAGGACAGAAACGGCGGCCGGGAATTCTCGAATTGTCATCGAGAATGCGGGCCCAGGTGGCGCCGTTGCTTTCGACAACGGCCGTACCCACTCACTTCCGGCGGCCAAACGTGAACGCGCACGACCAAATGGCGTAAACACGGGCCGCCGACCGGTTATGTCGCTCTGTATAACGAGCAGATCACGACGTATTCGCGGAGCGCTACGGAGCTTGGTCCGCCGCTCCAGGAACTAACGTTGCGCCTTTCCCGGTGACAGTGCGCGCGCGTCCCGTAGCAGGCCGGGGTCGAGTCGTTTCGGCCGGCCCGCCTCGGGTACCTGGGGGGCCGTACCCGATCGGCAACCCAGAGACAGGAGGCAGCAATGCGTACGTACGAGCGGCCGACGCTCACCCGCGCCGGCTCCTTCAAGCAGATCACCGGGCTCGGCGGCAGCGGGCCGAGGGACGTGCTGGGCCGGCACCAGTCGCTCTGAGTCCCGCGTCCCCCCGGCCCGCCCGCGGAGCCGGGAATGACCGCCCGGGTGGCGGCCACGCGCCGCCACCCGGCCAAGCCCCGGACCGACGAACAGGAGGATCGGCGGTGTCAGGCCATCCCTGGTTCGTGGTCCTTCCGGACACCGACGCCGCCGGCTCAGTGGCCAGCGCCGCGGCGGCCGACCGACCGGTCCGCGTCGTGGACCACCCGTCCGGACGGCCGTGGATCGTCGGCTCCTGGCCGGACGGCACGCTGGCCACCGGCCGCGCCGGCGACACGGCGCTCGCCGTCGTCGGCCGGCACGCGCTGGACGCCCGCGCCCTGGCCGACCGGTCCGGCCGGATCACCCACGTTGCCGACGTCGACAAGCTGGCCGCCGGGCTGGTCGGCAGCGTGCACCTGATCGCCTCGATCCGCGGAGTGGTCCGGGTGCAGGGCACGGTCACCGGCGTCCGCCGGGTCTTCTCCGCCGACCTGGCCCGCATCCCGGTGGCGGCGGACCGCGCCGACGTGCTGGCCCGGCTGCTGGGCACCGGACCGGACGAGGACCGGCTCGCGCTGCACCTGCTGCATCCCCACGTGTTGCACCCCGTGGCCGGCCTGCCGGTCTGGCGGGGCGTCGAGGCCCTGCCCGGCGACTCCTACCTCGTGCTCGACCGCGACCGGCGGCGGACGGTCCGCTGGTGGACCCCGCCCGAGCCGGTGCTGCCGATGGCCGACGGCGCGCCCCGGCTGCGCGAGGCGCTGACCGCCGCGGTGGCCGTGCGCACCGACGGACACCACCTCGTGAGCTGCGACCTCGGCGGCCTGGACTCCACCGCGGTCTGCGCGCTCGCCACCGGTCCAGGCGGCCCGGTGGCCGCCTGGACCGCGGCCAGCCTCGACCCGCTGGCCGACGACGTCGCCTGGGCCGAGCGGACGGTCGCCGCGCTCCCCGGAGTGGAGCACCACGTGATCCCGGCCGAGGAGATGCCGCTGGTCTTCGGCGGGCTCGACGACGTCGTGGACGGGTTCGACGAGCCGTGCTCGGCCACCGTGGACGGCGCTCGCTGGCTGACCATCGCCCGCCGCGCGGCCGACCGCGGCTCCTCCGTGCACCTGACCGGCTTCGGCGGCGACGAGCTGCTCTACGGCTCGCTCGCCCACCTGCACGACCTGCTCCGGACCGAGCCGCGGACCGCGCTGCGGGCGTTGCGCGGGTTCACCGCGAAGTACCGCTGGCCGCGCCGCGCCGTGCTGCGGCAGCTCGCCGACGCCCGACCGTACGGGCACTGGCTGGCCGGCGTGGCCGAGGAGCTGACCGGCCCGCCGCCGGGCCCGGCCGAGCCGCTGCTGGAGTGGGGGTTCCGGGCCCGGATGCCGCCCTGGGCCACGCCGGCCGCGGTGGCCTCGGTCCGCGACCAGATCCGGGCGGCCGCGCGTGCCGTCGAGCCGCTCTCGCCCCGGCGCGGGCAGCAACGCGAACTGGAGACCATGCGCTACCTGTCCCGGATGACCCGGCAGCTCGGACAGGTGTCCGGCCTGATGGGGATCGAGCTCGGTGCCCCGTACTACGACGACCGGGTGGTCGAGGCCGGCCTGGCCGTCCGGCCGGCCGACCGGATCACCCCGTGGCGCTACAAGCCGCTGATCGTGGCGGCCATGCGCGGCATCGTCCCGGACGCGAGCCTGGACCGGCAGACCAAGGCCAACGGCTCCGGCGACCTCGAACCGGGACTGCGCCGGCACCGGGCCGAGCTGCTGGCACTGTGGGAGGACTCCCGGCTGGCGGCGCTCGGCCTGCTCGACGCGGCGGCCGTCCGCGAGGCGTGCACCCGCCCGCTGCCGCCGGAGATCCAGTTCGGCGTCCTCGACCAGGTCGTCGCCGGCGAGGTCTGGCTGCGATCGCTGGAGCACGTTCCCGCGCCCTCGACGAGCTGAGGAGGACCCGTGACCCTGACCCTCCGTCCCGGGGTGTCCACCGCCGACACCGACTACGGCACGACGCTGCTCGACGAGGACAGCGGCGAGTACTTCACGCTCAACCCCACCGGGAGCCTGGTGCTGCGCACGCTGCTGACCGGCGGCACCGCCGAGCAGGCCGCGCGCGCGCTCGCCGACCAGTACGCGGTGGCGGCCGACACCGCCGGCCGGGACGTCGCCGACCTCGTCGCCGGGCTCCGCGCCGCCGGTCTGGTGACCGACCGGTGACCACCCCCGAAGCGGTCGAGTACCGGCCGGGATCGGTGCCGCTGCCCCGGCGGCTGCTGGCGCACGCGGTGGTCGGGGTGGCCCGGCTGCTGGCCACCCGCTCCCCCAGCCGGATCCGGACCGTGCTCGGCGCGGTCCGTCGCGGCGCCGCACCAGCGAGCTACGAGCAGGCCAAGGCGGCCCGCGACACGGTCGTGGCGGTCAGCCTCACCTGCGCGGCCCGGGAAGGCTGCCTGCCCCGGTCGCTGGCGACCGCGCTGCTGTGCCGGCTGCAGGGCAGCTGGCCGGCCTGGTGCGTCGGCACCCGGCGGCTGCCCCCGTTCGCGGCGCACGCCTGGGTCGAGGCCGACGGTGTCATGGTCGACGAGGACTACCCGCCGGACTACTTCAGCCCGCTGATCCGGGTGCCGGCAGCGCCGCGGTGACCGGCGCCGCGGCCGCTGGTCGCCCGGCGCGGGGGCACCGGGACCGGCCGGCGCTGCGCCTGCTGCTGGACCACGTCCGGCCGCACCGGCGGCTGCTGCTGGCCGGCGGCCTGCTCGGCTTCCTCGGCAGCCTGGCCACCCTGGCCCAGCCGATGCTGGCCAAGCTGGTCGTCGACAGCCTCGGCCAGGACCGGTCGCTGGTCCGCCCGGTGGCCCTGCTGGCCGCCGCGCTGCTGGCCGCGGCGCTGCTCACGGCGGGCGGCAGCTACCTGCTGGGCCGGGCGGCCGAGAGCGTGGTGCTCGGCGCCCGGCAGCGGCTGGTCTCCCGGCTGCTGCGGCTGCCGGTGGCCGCGGTCGACCGGCTCAGTCCCGGCGACCTGCTGTCCCGGGTCGTCTCGGACACCACGGTGCTGCGCGGGGTGACCAGCACCGGCCTGGTGCAGATGGTCAACGCGGTGCTGGCGCTGGCCGGCGCGGTGGTGCTGATGGGCCTGCTCGACCCGCTCCTGCTCGCCGTGACCGCGGCGGTGCTCGCCCTCAACGGCCTCGCGGTGCTCGTCGTCGTGCCGCGGATCCGGCTGGCCAGCGAGCGGTCCCAGGCCGCGGTGGGCGGCATGGGCGCGGTGCTGGAACGGTCGCTGGGCGCCTTCCGGACGGTCAAGGCCAGCGGCGCCGAGCAGCGCGAGATCGCCGCCGCCGGGCGGGCCGCCCGCGGGGCCTGGCGGCGCGGGCTCGAGGTGGCCGGCTGGACCGCGGTGATGGAGGCGTGCACCGGCCTGGCCGTGCAGGGCTCCTTCCTGGCCGTGCTCGCGGTCGGCGGCTCCCGGGTGGCCTCCGGCGCGCTGCCGGTGTCCTCGCTGATCGCCTTCCTGCTCTACCTGCTGCTCCTCTCCGAGCCGCTGACCGCGCTGGTGACCGGCGCCGGGCAGCTGCAGGCCGGGCTGGCCGCCGTGCATCGGATGCAGGAGCTGCACCGGCTGGCGGCCGAGCCCGGCGAGCCCGCGCCGGCCGTGCCGGCCGGGGCCGGGCCGGCGACCGTGCGGTTCTCCGGCGTCTGGTTCCGCTACCCGGTCGGGCACGGCGACCGCTGGGTGCACCAGGGCCTGACCTTCAGCGTGCCGGCCGGCGGGGTGACCGCGATCGTCGGGCCGTCCGGCGCCGGGAAGAGCACGATCTTCTCGCTGCTGGAGCGCTTCCACGAGGCGCAGCGGGGCGTGGTCGAGGTCGACGGGGTGGACGTGCGGCGCTGGCCGCTGGCACACCTGCGCGCCACCCTCGGCTACGTCGAGCAGGACGCGCCGATCCTGGCCGGCAGCGTGGCGGAGAACCTGCGGCTGGCCGCGCCCGAGGCCTCGGACGAGGAGGTGGCCGCGGTGGCCCGGCTGACCAGGCTGGACGGCGTCCTCGCCCAGCTGCCGGACGGGACGCGGACCGCGGTCGGCCACCGCGGCGGGACGCTGTCCGGCGGGGAGCGGCAGCGGATCGCCGTCGCCCGGGCGCTGCTGCGGCGGCCACGGGTGCTGCTGCTCGACGAGGCGACCTCCCAGCTCGACGCGGCCAACGAGCTGGCCCTGCGCGAGGTCGTCGCCGAGGTCGGCCGGACCACGACGGTGCTGCTCGTCGCGCACCGGCTGTCCACGGTGGTCAGGGCCGACCGGATCCTGGTCCTGGACGGGGGGCGGGTGCGGGCCGCCGGGACGCACGCCGAGCTGCTGGCCACCGACGAGCTCTACCAGCGGCTTGCGGCCGGGCAGCTCGTCGGCACAGCTCACGTCCAGTAGCGGCTCGCACGAGCTCGGTAATTCGGTAGTCGGCGGGGTTGTCCCCGGGCGGCGCCCGTGGCCCACTGGTGCGTCGAGCCGTCTGGCGGAGCCCGTGCCACGGCATCGCGTCCGTCATGACCCGCGGTCCGGACCGTCCTGTCCGGACACCGCCAGCACACCGCGCGCGACCACTGGTGCGCGCGTGTCCCCGAGGAACTGGAGCAGATGAGACTCACCCTGGCGAAGACCACGCTGGTGGTCGGCGCGCTCGTCGCCGCGACCATCGTAGCGGTCACCACCCACACGCCCGAGGCCGCCGCCGCCGGCAGCGGTCCCGCCTGGCCGATCGACACGTACGGCACCCCCCGCGCGACCGACAACGTCGTGCTCAAGTGGGACGAACAGCTGCTCAGCACGATCCGGGCCTACCCGCCGCAGACCGGCCCGACGGTCACCGCGCGAGCGCTGGCCGAGGTGCACACCGCAATGTACGACGCCTGGGCCGCGTACGACCAGACGGCGGTCGGGGCGACTCCCGGCGCGCCCGTCCTGCCGGCCAACGGCAGCGCCGCCGACCGCGACCAGGCGATGAGCTACGCCGCCTACCGCACGCTGGCCGACCTGTTCCAGTGGCAGGACCCGACCTCGACGTGGTACTTCCCGAACAAGGGCTTGTACACGACCCCGGACACCCTGCTGCGCAACCAGGGCTACGACCCGGCGAACGCCAGCACGGACCTCGGCACGCCGGCCGGTGTCGGCAACGCGGCCGCCGCCGCGGTGATCGCCTACCGGCACGTCGACGGGTCCAACCAGCTCGGCAACTACGCCAACAGCACCAGCTACACGGCGAAGAACTCGTGGAACGTGCTGAACGACAAGTGGTCCTGGCAGCCGATGTGTGTGATGAGTGCGGCCGCCGCGGCCCGGCCGACCCCGCCGAACCCGTTCCCCGTCGACTGCTCCGGTGACTTCTCGGAGCAGAAGCCGCTGACCCCGCAGTGGGAGACGATCAAGACCTTCGGGCCGGAGGCCTCGAACGGCTACCCGCCGCAGTTCGCGCTCCCGGGACCGAACGCCGACGGCACGCACACCCAGGCCACCGCGGACATCGACAAGGAGCTGGCCGACAGCTCGAACCTGTCCGACACGCAGAAGATGATGGCCGAGTACTGGGCGGACGGGCCGAACAGCGAGTTCCCGCCGGGACACATGGCGCTGTTCGCCCAGGCCTTCTCCCGGATGAAGGGCGACACGGCCGACAAGGACGTCAAGCTGTTCTTCGCCCTGGGCAACGCGCTGCTGGACGCCAGCATCTTCGCCTGGACGTCGAAGTTCCAGTACGACTCCGAGCGCCCGACGACCGGCATCCGGGAGCGGTACCGCAACCAGATGATCACCTCCTGGCTCGGCCCGAACAAGGGCTACGGCAAGGTGCTCGGCCAGTACTGGCTGCCGTACCAGGCCCTCAATGTGGTCACCCCGCCGTTCCCCGAGTACGTCTCCGGGCACAGCACGTTCAGCGCGGCCGGTCGCGCGGTGATCAACCAGTTCTTCGGGACCGACAACTTCAACGCGAAGGTCACGATCAAGGCGGGCAGCTCGAAGTTCGAGAAGAACCTGCCGGCCAAGGACGTGGTGTTGTCCTGGAAGACGCTCGACGCCATGGCCGACCAGGCCGGGATGTCCCGCCGGTACGGCGGCATCCACTTCGAGAGCGGCGACCAGCAAGGTCGGGCGCTCGGCGCCCTGACCGGACTCAACGTCTGGACCAGAGCGCAGACGTACTTCGCCGGCACGGTCTGATCCGTACGTCGAACCGCCCGGGTCCCGAGTCGGGACCCGGGCGGTCGCGCGTCAGGCCTCCAGGTCGTCGGCGACGGCGCGGAGCACGGTGGCGACCTTGCGGGAGGCGGCCCGGTCGGGGTGGCGCCCGCGGTGCAGCGCGTCGGACACCCCGTCCAGCAGCTTGATCAGGTCCTCGACGATGATCGCCAGCTCGTCCGGCGGCTTGCGCTGCGCCTTGGCCAGCGACGGGATCGGGTCCAGCACGCGGACCGACAGCGCCTGCTCGCCGCGCCGGCCCTGGGCCACGCCGAACTCCACCCGCGAGCCGGGCTTGAGCTCGGTGACCCCGGACGGCAGCGCATCACGGTGCACGAACACGTCGTCACCGTCGTCCCGCGAGAGGAAGCCGAAGCCCTTCTCCGAGCTGAACCACTTCACCTTGCCAGTCGGCACGAGCCCTCAGTCCTCCAACGCTGCGCGCCACGTCCGGCGCTGATGGTTACCAGGCTAGTCGCCCGCCGCAGCCGCCCCCCAGCCAGTTTGGCCGCCCGTGACCGAGCGACGACGGACCGGTACGGCACTCAGCGATACCGGTCGTCCAGGGCCGCGTTGAGCGAGCCGGACCGGAACCCGAGCGGGTCGAGCGTGACCGGCCCGAACCCGTCGACGACGGCGAGCAGATCCGGCCGCTCGGCCACCGCCGGCACCAGCTCCCGGTCGATCTCCACCCTGGCGCCGGCCGCGCCGAGGTCGCGCACCCGCAGGTCGCGAACCGGCAGCCCGGCTGCGGCCAGCGCCGCCCGCAGCGCCGCCTCCGCCCGCTCCACCCGGGCCAGCCGGCTCGGGGTGACCTCGACGCCGTACGCGATGCGGCTGGACAGGCAGGCGGCGGCCGGCTTGTCCCAGGTCGAGAGCCCCATCTCGCGGGAGGCGGCGCGCACCTCGGCCTTGGTCAGGCCGGCGTCGGCGAGCGGGGTGACCGCGCCGCGCTCGGCCGCCGCGCGGATCCCCGGCCGGAACCCGGCCCGCACGTCGTCGGCGTTGGTGCCGGTCGCGACGTGGGCAAGGCCGAGCCGGTCGGCGACCGGGCCGAGCACGTCGAGCAGCTCGGCCTTGCAGAAGAAGCACCGGTCGCCGGCGTTGGCGCGGTAGCCGGCACGGGACATCTCGTCGGTGCGCGGCGTCTCCCAGCGCACGCCGAGCCCGCGGGCGAACTCGCCGGCCGCGGACAGTTCGGCGGCCGGCAGCGACGCGGACACCGCGGTGGCACCGACGACCGCGCCCGGCCCGAGCACCGCCGCCGCCCGGGCCAGCACGAAGGCGGAGTCGGCCCCGCCCGAGAACGCCACCAGCACCGACCCGTACGAGCCGAGGGCCCGGTCCAGCTCCGCCAGCCGCTGCGCGAGATCCACTCAGCCAGCCTATGCGCGCCGGCGGGGGCGCTCCGGATCAGGCGTGCTCGCGGCCGGCGACGTCCTCCAGGCCGAGGAGCTTGACGGACTCCTCCCGCATCTGGACCTTGCGGACCTTGCCGGTGACGGTCATCGGGAACTCGTCCACCACCTGGACGTACCGCGGGATCTTGTAATGGGCGAGCTTGCCGGTGCAGAACTCGCGCAGCGCCTGCGCGGTCAGCTCCGGCGCGCCCGGCCGCAGCCGCACCCAGGCCGCCAGCTCCTCCCCGTACTTCTCGTCCGGCACGCCGATCACCTGCGCGTCCACGATGTCCGGGTGGGTGTAGAGGAACTCCTCCACCTCCCGCGGGTAGACGTTCTCGCCGCCGCGGATGACCATGTCCTTGATCCGCCCGACGATGTTGACGTATCCCGCCTCGTCCATCTCGGCCAGGTCACCGGTGTGCATCCAGCCGGCGGCGTCGAGCACCTCGGCGGTCTTCTCCGGCTCGTCCCAATAGCCGAGCATCACCGAGTAGGCCCGGGTGCAGAACTCGCCCGGCGTGCCGCGCGGCACGACCAGCCCGGTGACCGGGTCGACGATCTTGATCTCGACGTGCGGGTGGACCTGGCCGACGGTGGACACCCGCCGCTCCAGGTCGTCGGTCACCCTGGTCTGGGTGGACACCGGCGAGGTCTCGGTCATCCCGTAGCAGATCGTCACCTCGGTCATGCCCATGTCGGCCACGACCCGCTTCATCACCTCGACCGGGCAGGGCGAGCCGGCCATGATCCCGGTCCGCAGCGAGGACAGGTCGTGCGAGCCGAACGACGGGTCGCCGAGCTCCGCGATGAACATCGTCGGCACCCCGTAGAGCGAGGTGCAGCGCTCGGCCGCGACCGCCTCCAGCGTCGCCCGCGGGTCGAAGCCCTCGGCCGGGATCACCATGCACGACCCGTGCGACGTGGCGCCGAGGTTGCCCATCACCATGCCGAAGCAGTGGTAGAAGGGCACCGGGATGCAGATCCGGTCCTGCTCCGTGTACGAGCACAGCTCGCCGACGAAGAAGCCGTTGTTGAGGATGTTGTGGTGCGAGAGCGTCGCACCCTTCGGGAACCCGGTGGTCCCGGACGTGTACTGGATGTTGATCGGGTCGTCGAAGCTCAGCCCGGCGCGGATCTCCGGCAGCACCGAGCGGTCGCCGACCGACAGCGACTCCCACTCCGGGTCGCCGAGGAAGACCACCGACCGCAGCTGCGGGCAGCGGTCGCGCACCTCACCGACCATCGCCCGGTAGTCGCTGGTCTTGAACGCCGGCGCGGCCACCAGCATCGAGATGCCGGCCTGGTTGAGCACGTATTCCAGCTCGTGCGTCCGGTAGGCCGGGTTGATGTTGACCAGGATCGCGCCCATGTCCGCGGTCGCGTACTGCAGGATCACCCATTCCCAGCGGTTCGGTGCCCAGATGCCGACCCGGTCGCCCTTGCGCACGCCGGCCTCGACCAGCCCGGCGGCGAGCGCCTCGACCGCGTCGAGCAGCTCGGTGTAGCTGAACCGGCGCCCGGAGCCGCGGTCGACCAGCGCCTCGCGGTCGCCGAAGCGGGACACGGTGCGGCGCAGGTTGTCCCCGATCGTCTCGCCGAGCAGCGGCACCGTCGAGGTGCCGCTGGCGTACGACGCGGCCACGGGTCAGTCCCAGCTGTACGGGTCGCCGGCCAGCGTCGGGCGGTCCTCGGCCGCCGGGTGGACGTAGGCCACCTTCTCCGGCGGCAGCGGGAACTCCACGTCCTCGCCGTACGGTGAGAGCGGTCCCGGCCGCTCGGCCGCGAACTCGCTGACCGGCAGGCGGCCGTCGGGCACGGTGCCCCGGTCACGGTCCTCGGGCTCGGCCATCGGCGACCTCCTCGACTCCAGGACTTCCACGATCACGTTGCGCGCAGTGTCTCGCGAGCCGGTCGTCCTGTCACCGCTACCCCTGTTCGCGGCCCACTTCTGTCACCATGATCGGGCACGATCGACGAGCACGCTGTGAGCAGGAGGCCGCATGGGCGAGCCCGGGAGCCCGCAGGGCGAGCGGGGAGCGACGCGGGCCGAGCCGGCGCGGGGACGAGGCCGGGTCCGTTCGGGGAGCGGGAGTTGAGCGCGCCGCACGAGCCGGGTGGGCCGCGCGACTCGCTGGTCCGCGCCCAGTTCGCGCCCGACTTCCGGCGCAGCGACCCGGGCGAGCCGGCCCGGCTCACGCTCGTGCTGGACAACCACGACACGGTCGCCCGGCTGGTCCGGCTGGAGCTGGCCGGCCCGCTGGCCCGCTACACCCGCCCGCGCCGGCAGCCGAGGCTCGAGCTGCAGTCCCGCCGCCAGCAGGAGATCCCGCTGGAGGTGCGGCCGGAGGAGACCCGGCCCGAGGGCGGGCACGCGTACGACCTGCACGCGGTGGTGATCGACGAGAAGACCGAGCAGGTCGTGTTCACCTGCACCGCCCGGATCGGCGTCGAGCCGTCGCCGTCCATGGCGACCCGGCCGGTCGGCGCCACCCCGCCGGTCGTGCAGGGCGAGGTGCCGGTCCAGCTGCGGGTGCACGTCCGCAACGACGGCAACATCCCGCTGCGGGTGGACGCCCAGCGCGTGACGATGAAGTACTGGGTGCGCGACGACGACCGCCGTCGTGAGGAGCTCATGCGGATCGCACGCCGGGCGATCCGCGGCGAGCAGAGCGAGCCGCGCACGCCGCAGGGCCTGCGGCCGCGGCAGACCCACGACTTCGACGTGATCATCACCGCCCCGCGCTACCTGATCGGCACCCGGCCGCGGCGGTGGTGGGTGCCGATCGGCGTACGGGCCGAGGAGACCGACGCCGAGTGCGAGTTCGTCGACTTCATCCAG
The DNA here is from genome assembly GCA_963728945.1 of uncultured Actinomycetota bacterium. GTDB lineage: Bacteria > Actinomycetota > Actinomycetes > Mycobacteriales > CADCTP01 > CADCTP01. The sequence continues at coordinate 54,924 of CAVSMA010000003.1, forward strand.
CAGCCGCAGTGGCCGGTCGAGGAGCGGATGGTCTGGCTCGGCGTCGCGGTGGTGGCCGCACTGCTGGTGCTGATCATCTTCATGATCGTGCTCGCCACCTGAACCGGGTCCGGCTCCGGCTTCGCGACTACTCTGGACCGGATGACCGAGAGCAGGGCCCGCAGCCTCGCCGACTGGTTGCGCGCGCAGCCGGACGAGATGCTGGCCGACCTGCTGCGGTCCCGCCCGGACCTGGCCGTCCCGGCCGCCGGCGACCTCGGCGCGCTGGCCAACCGGGCCGGCGTGCGGTTCTCGGTGCTGCGGGCACTGGAAGGCCTCGACGCCTGGACCCTGCAGGTGCTCGACGCGGTCGTGCTGGCCACCGAGGCCGTCCCGGCGCGCAACCGCGCCGTCGGCTACGCCGCCACCCTGCTGTCCGGCACCGCCGGCTCGTACGGGTCGGTGCGCGACCTGCTGCCCGGCGCGCCGGCGCCGGACGTGCGGGCCGCGGTGGACCGGCTCCGCTCGCTGGCCCTGGTCTGGGGTGACGACGCCGCGCTGCACGTGCCCGGCACGGTCCGCGAGGTCGTCGGGGTGCACGCCGGCGGGCTCGGCCGGCCGTACGGGTCGCTGCTGACCACCGCGACCGGACCGCAGCTCGCGCCGGTGCTGGCCGCGCTCGGCCTGCCCGAGGCCCGGCAGCCGGCGGCCGGGACGATCCTGACCGAGGCGCTGTCCGACCCCGCGCGGCTGCGCGGGCTGCTGGCCCTGGCCGGCGACCGGGAGCGGGAGGTGCTGGGCCAGCTCGCCGCCGGGCCGCCGCTCGGCTCGGTCCGGGAGGCGACCCGGCCGGTCCCGGCCGGGGACGCGGACACCCCGGTGCGCTGGCTGCTCGCGCACGGCCTGCTGGTCGGGATCGACTCGGACACGGTCGAGCTGCCCCGCGAGGTCGGCCTGCTGGTCCGCGGCGACGAGCCGCTCGGTCCGTCGCGGCTGCGCCCGCCGGAGGCGACGCCGCGGCGAGGTCGGCCCGGACACCGCGGACGCCACCGGCGCCGGGCAGGTGCTCACCGCGCTGCGACTGGTCGAGACGCTGCTGGAGGCGTATGCGCTGGAGCCGCCGGTGGAGCTGCGCTCCGGCGGGCTCGGCGTCCGCGAGCTGCGCCGCACCGCCAAGGTGGTCGACGCCGACGAGCCGACCGCGGCCGCGCTGCTGGAGACCGCCCGGGCGGCCGGGCTGCTCGACGTGGGCGGCAACCCGGAGCCGGTCTGGCTGCCGACCGAGCGGTACGACGGGTGGCTCGGCCTCGACGCGGCGCTGCGCTGGGTCCGGCTGGCGGCCTGCTGGCTGTCGATGACCCGGCTGCCGGCGCTGGTCGGCCAGCGCGACGACCGCGGCCGGGCGCTGGCGCCGCTGTCGATGGAGGTGGAGCGAACGAGCGCGCCGGGCACCCGCCGCCGGGTGCTGTCGGTGCTGGCCGACCTGCCGCCGGGCACCGCGCTGGACGCGGCCGCGATCGCCGACCGGCTGGCCTGGCGGTCACCGCGGCGCAGCGGGCAGCGCGCCGACCTTGTCGACGGCATCCTGCGCGAGGCAGAGCTGCTCGGGCTGACCGGCCGCGGCGCGCTCACCTCGTACGGGCGGACGCTGCTGGCCGGTGGCTCGGAGCCGGCCGTGGCGACCGCGCTGGCCGAGCGGCTGCCCCCGCCGGTGGACCACGTGCTGGTGCAGGCCGACCTGACCGTCGTCGCGCCCGGCCCGCTCGAGGTGGAGCTGGCCCGGGAGATGGCGCTGGTGGCGGACGTCGAGTCGGCCGGGGCGGCCACGGTCTACCGGGTCACCGAGGCGACCGCCCGCCGGGCCCTCGACGCCGGCCGGTCCGCGGCCGACCTGCACGAGCTGTTCCGGAGCCGGTCCCGGACGCCGGTGCCGCAGGCGCTGACCTACCTGATCGACGACGTGGCCCGGCGGCACGGCGCGCTGCGGGCCGGGTCGGCCGGGTCCTACCTGCGCTGCGACGACGAGGCGCTGCTGGCCGCGGTGGTCGCCGACCGGAAGGCCGACTCGCTGCGGCTGCGCCGGATCGCGCCGACCGTGCTGGTCGCGAAGGCCGGGGTGGAGCGGATGCTGGCCGTGCTGCGCGAGGCCGGGTACGCGCCGGTGGCCGAGTCGCCGGAGGGCGCCGTGGTGATCACCCGGCCGGACGCGCGCCGGGCCGCGGGCCGGCCGGCGCTGCCCCGCCCGGCCGAGCCGCCGGCGGTCGGCGAGGCGCAGCTGACCGAGCTGGTCCGGGCGGTACGGGCCGGTGACCGGGCCATGCAGTCAGCCCAGCGCTCGGCCGCGCAGGCGGTGTCGGCGGCGGTGGACGTGCCCGGTGTGACCACCGCGACCACGCTCGGCCTGCTCCGGGACGCGGCCGCGGCCAACCAGGCGGTGCTGCTCGGATACGTCAACGCCCAGGGGGCGGCGTCCCAGCGGATCGTCGAGCCGGCCTCGGTGAACGGCGGCTACCTGCACGGCTACGACCACCAGCGGGACGAGATGCGCACCTTCGCGCTGCACCGCATCACCTCGGTCTCCGTCCTCGCCGACGACGCCCTGCCCGAGGACTAGTTCCGCCGCTCTTTGTATTGCTACATTGAGACGATGAGCGAGGCCGCGGCCAGCTGGGTGACGGTGGGGATCTGGACCGGGGCGCTGCTGCTGGCCGGTGCGAGTCTCGGCGCGCTGGGCGGCGCCCGGCTGGAGCACCGGCGGGCGGGCCGGTTCGCGGCCCGCTGCGGCCTGCCCGGCGAGGTGGACGCCGACCTGGTCCGCCGGGTGGCCCGGCGGCAGCGGTTCGTGCTGGCCGGGGTCGCGCTCGGCGCGCTGGCCTCGGTCGCCGCCGACGGCTCGATCGCGCTGGTCTGGGGCGGCCTCGCGGTCGGGGCGCTGGCCGACCAGCTGGCGACGCCGGCCGCCCCGGACGGCGGGCCGAGGGTGGCGCACACCACCGGCACCCGGCTGACCGACTACGTGCCCGGCTGGCTGCTCGGCGCGGTCGTCGCGGCCTTCGCCTGCTCGCCGCTGCTCGCGCTGCTGTGGGTGCTGGCGCCGCGCGGCGGCGTCGACGCGGACGTCCCCGGTACGCCGGGGACCGAGGTCGCGGGCCTGGTCGCGGTCGCGGCCGCGGCGCTGGCCGGATCGCTGCTGCTGGCCCGGTTCCTCGTCCGGCGGCGCCAGCGGGTCAGCTCCGCCGCCGACCTGGCCACCGACGACGCCTTCCGGGCCCAGGCCGTCCGGGACGCGCTGCACCTGACTGCGGCGACGTCGCTGGCCATGGCGTTCGCACTCTCGCTGGCCCTGCACGATCCCGCCGTGCAGGGCGTCGCCCGGCCGGTCGGCGGCTGGGCGCCGATCGTCCTGCTGCTCGCCGCCGTCGCGGTCGGCACCGTCCACGAGGCCGGCGGCGGCCCGCGGTACTGGCGGGGCCGGCTGCCGGTGCCCGCGTGATCAGCTTCGACCCGCGGTCCCCGATCCCGCCGTACGAGCAGGTGCGGGCCCAGCTGGCCCGGCAGGTGCAGTCCGGCGAGCTGGCCCCCGGCACCCGGCTGCCGAGCGTCCGGCGGCTCGCCGGGGACCTCGGGCTGGCGGTGAACACGGTGGCCCGCGCCTACCGGGAGCTGGAGCAGGCCGGGCTCGTCGCCACCCGCGGCCGCAACGGCACGGTCGTCACCGGCACCGACGAGACCCGCGCGGTCGACGCCGCGGCCGCGTACGCGGCGACCGTGCGCGGGCTGGGGCTGCCGCGGGACCGGGCCCTGGAGATCGTGCGGGCGGTGCTGGAAGCGGGTCCGGCTTAGCGGGTCGTGGCAGGCTGGGGGCGTGTGGGCGGCGATCCGGTACCGGCGCCTGCAGGCGCTCGTGCTGCTCGCCCTCTCGGCACTGATCACCGCCTGCACGGTGCTCGCGCCGCTGTACGACCGGGCCATGCAGCAGGCGCTGACCCGGCTGAGCGTCGACTCGGCGCCGGCGAGTGCGACCGCGGTCCAGCTCCGGTCGCTGTCGCGGTTCCGGTTCGGGGCCGGCTCGCCCGCCCTCCAGCCGGCGTCGCTTGACCAGCTGGCCGGCCTGCTGCCGGCGGCCGACCGATCCTGGTTCCAGCCGCGCATCGACGGCACGTCGCTGCTGGTGACCCGGGCCGACCTGACCGAGCGGTCGCCGGTCGGCGTGCTGCAGTGGCGGGCCGGGGCCTGCGAGCACGTCAGCTGGCTGGTCGGCGGCTGCCCGACCCGGGACGGAGACATCGCGGTCACCGCGGCCGACCGGAAGAACTTCGGCCTGACGGTCGGCTCCACCGTGTCGGTCGTCGAGCAGCCGGCGGTAGAGCAGCAGGGCACGCTGCCGACCGTGGCGCTGCGGGTGACCGGCATCTACCGGCAGACCCCGGCGCCGTACTGGGACGACCAGGTGCTGGCCGGCCTGTCGGGCTCGGTGGACACCCAGCCGCCGTACCGGCCGGCGCACGACACCTGGCTGACCGCGCCGGCCACGTTCACCGCCCGGGGCTGGATCGACCCGGTCAACAGTGTCTCCTACAACCTGGACCGGCGGACGGTCGACGTCGACCGGATGCTGCGCGCCGGCGCGATGGTGACGGGCATCGCCGACCGGAGCGCGGTCGAGGTCGACGACCTCGGGCAGTCGATCAACCCGACCGACGCCGTGCTGGCGGACGTGCAGTCCCGCTTGCCGGAGATCGGCTCGACCATCGACCGTGGCCGCCGGCAGGCGCTGGTCACCGTGCCGCTGCTGATGATCCAGCTCGGCCTGCTCGCGCTGTTCGTGCTCGGCCTGACGCTGGGCGCGGCGGTCGAGCAGCGCCGGCCGGAGGTGGCGGTGGCCCGGCTGCGCGGCGCCGGCCGGGGCGGGGGTCGCCGGCTGGTGCTGTCCGAGTTGCTTCCGGTGGTGCTGGTCGGCGTACCGGTCGGCACCGCGGTCGGGCTCGGGCTGGCCACCGTGGCCCGGCGCACCGTGCTGGACGGCGTGGCCCCGTTCGAGCTCGGCACCGGGTTCTGGCTGGCGGTCGCCGGCGCCGCCTTGCTGCTGACCGCGCTGACCTGGGCCGCCGCCGCGGCCGGCACCCGGGACGGGATCTCCGCGCTGCTGCGCACCGTGCCGATCCGGCAGCGCGGCTGGGCACTGGGCGCCGTCGACGCGGTCGTGATCGCCGCGGCCGGCACCGCGGTGCTCGCGTTCGCCACCGGAAGCCTCACCGGCCCGCTGGCGGCGGCCGCACCGGCCCTGCTCGCGCTGATCGCCGGGCTGCTGCTCGCGTACCTGATCGTGCCGGTCGCCACCTGGCTCGGCCGGCGGCTGACCGCGCGCCGGGCGTACGCGGGGGCGCTGGCGCTGCTCGCCGTCGCCCGCCGGCCGGCCACCCGGCGGGTCGTCACGGTGGTCACGGTCGCCTCGGCGCTGCTGGTGTTCTCCACGTACGCGGTCAGCGTCGGCGGGCGGAACCGGGAGCTCGCGGCCGAGCGGGACAACGGCGCGCCGATGGTCGCCGACCTGACCGGCACGAAGGTGGCCAGCGCGGTGCAGGCGCTGGCCGGCGCCGGCGGCGGGCACGCGACCCCGGTGGTCCGGCTGACCGGGGACAAGTCGTTCCGGACCACGCTCGCCGTCGACCCGGACGCCTTCGGCCGGGTCGCGCTGCTCCCGGACGCCGATCCGGCGGCCGTGCCGTGGTCGCAGCTCCGGGTGCCGACCGGCCGCCGGCTCGGCCTCACCGGGAAGGCGATCTCGCTGCTGGTGACGCCGGACGGGTTCCGGGTCGCCAACGACTCCGCCGCCCACCTGCAGCTCCAGCTGCTGAACGCGCTCGGCGAGCAGAAGAACATCGACCTCGGCCCGATCCCGAGCAGGGGTGAGCCGGCGACCCTGCGGGCGAGCGTGCCCTGCCAGGCCGGCTGCACGGTCGTCCAGTTCGCAGTCTCGGCCTACTACGGCACCGGCTACAGCGGGCGGCTCACGATCTCCGCCGTCCGCGTCGCCGGCGGCCGCACCGACCTGCCCGGTACCGCCGGCGACTGGCGGGCGGCCGTCGCGGACGACAACCGGGTCGACGCGTCGGTCGGGACGCCCGGCACGCTGGTGGTGCGGATGTCCAACGACGGCCGGAACCAGCTGGGGCTGGCCTCCCGCTGGTTCCCGGCCGCGCTGCCGGCGCTGATCGTCGGACCCGGAATCGCGCCTCCCGGCGCCCGCTCGGCGGGCACGGTGCTCGGCAACACCCTCAACGGCGGGCAGCTCACCCTCGCGGGCATCGGCGCGCTGCCGCGGGCGCCGGCGGTGGAGGGACCGGCCGCCGTGGTCGACCTCGGCCTCCTGCAGCACTGGGGCAGCAGGGCCGGCCGCACCGCGCGGATGCAGGCCTGGTTCGACACGGAGGACCCGGCCGTGCTCGGCCAGGTGCGCACCGCGCTGCAGCGGGCCGGCATCGAGATCTCCGGAGTGCGCCGGGTCAGCGACGTGCGGCACTCGTACGACAGCGCGGTGCCGGCCTGGAGCCTGCAGCTCGGCGTGCTGGCCGCGGCGGCCGGGCTGCTGCTCGCCGCGCTCGTGCTGGTGCTGCTGGTGGCCAGCACCTGGCGGCGGCGGTCCCGGGACCTCGCCTGCCTCGGGCTGACCGGCGTACCCCGGCGCGGTCTCAGCCGGGCCGCCGTCGGCGAGCAGCTGCCGGTCGTGCTGCTCGCCGTCCTCGTCGGCGCGGGGTGCGGGCTGCTCGGCGCGGTGCTGGCGCTGCCCGCGGTGCCGCTGTTCGCCGAGCCCAGGGACGCCGCCACGCTCGACCTGTCGGCGCCGTGGGGCAGCGTGCTGGTCGTGCTGCTGGCGGCGCTGCTGGTGCTGGGGCTGGTCGCCTGGCTGTGCGGGCGGACGGTCGCCGCCCGGGCCCGGCTGTCGCGGGTGCGGGAGGTGCTGTGACCGGTCTGCCCGTGCGTACGGAGCGGCTCGTGCACATCTACCACACCGAGGGCCACGACGTGGCCGCGCTGTCCGGCGTCGACCTGGAGGTACGCAGCGGCGAGCTGGTCGGGCTGCTCGGTCCGTCCGGGGCCGGCAAGTCCACGCTGCTCAGCCTGCTCGGCGGGATGTTCCGGCCGAGCGCCGGCAAGATCTTCCTCGGCGACACCGAGCTGTCCGGACTGGCCGAGCGCGACCTCGACGACCTGCGGGCGACCGCGGTGTCGATGATGCTGCAGGGCGCGGCGCGCAACCTGGTGCCCTACCGCAACCCGGAGCAGAACGTGGCGTTCGCGCAGCGCTGGACCCGCCGGCGCCGGTCCGACCTGCCGGCGCCGCGGGAGGTCCTGACCGCCGTCGGGCTGGCCGACCACGCGCACGTCCCGCTGACCGCGCTCCCGGCCGGGCAGCTGCAGCTCGCCGCGGTGGCGGTCGCGCTGGCGGCCGGGCCCGGGCTGCTGCTCGCGGACGAGCCGACCAGCCAGCTCGACCACGCGGCCCGGGACACGGTGCTGCAGGCGATCGCCCGGGCCAACCGCGAGCTCGGCACGACGGTGCTGCTGGTCACCCACGACCCCGCGGTGGCCCAGCGGCTGCCGCGGACGGTCACCATCCGGGACGGCAAGATCGGCGGCGAGGGCCGGCTCGGCGAGGAATACGCCGTGGTCACCGCCGACGGGTTCCTGCCGTTGCCGGCGCACACGCTGCCGAGCCTGCCGCCGGGGACGCTGGTGCGGGTGCGGCACGTCCCCGAGGGGTTCCTGCTCGAGGTCGAGGACCCGGCCGCCGGGGGGTCGCCGTGAGAGCGCCGGGGCCGCTGCGGGCGGACCGCGTCGAGGTCCGGTACGGCACGCTGGTGGCGGTCCGGCCGGCCACGTTCGTGGTCCCGCCGGGACGGACGCTGGCTGTCACCGGGCCGTCCGGCGCGGGCAAGTCGTCCCTGCTCTGGGCGCTGGCCGGAGCGACCGCGCACGCCGGCACGGTCGAGGTCGGCGGGGTGCCGGTGGGCGGCCGGACCGACGCGGCCGGCCGGGGTATCGCGCTCACCCCGCAGGGCAACGGGCTGCCGTCGTTCCTCACCGCCGAGGAGAACGTGGTGCTGCCGCTGCTTGCCGCGGGCGTGCCCGCGGCCGACGCGCTGGCCCGGGCCGCCACCGCGCTCGCCCTGCTCGGCCTGGAGGACTCCGCGAACCACCTGATCGACGAGCTGTCCGGGGGCCAGCAGCAGCGGGTGGCGCTGGCCCGCACGCTCGCCGCCGCGCCCGCGGTCGTGCTGGCCGACGAGCCGACCAGCGACCTGGACGCGGCCAACCGGCAGCAGGTCGTCGACGCGCTGCGGGCCGAGGCCAGGGCCGGCGCGGTGGTCGTGATGGCGACGCACGACGCCGAGGCGGCGGCCGAGCTGGACGCCGAGTTGCGGCTGGACGACGGCCGGATGAGCTGGCCGCGCCCGCCGGCGACACCCTGGGAGTGACCGTCGGCATGCCCGGCGGTCAGGCGTACTTGCCCGCCCGTCAGGCGTACTTGCCGGACGGGCCAGGCGTACTCACCGGCGCGGGTCAGGCGTTCGCGGCGGCGCGGGTCAGGCGTTCGCGGCGGCGCGGGCGGTGGCCGGCTCGCACAGCGCGCGGGCGGCGTCGCCGACCACGTCGAAGTCCTCCACCGGGACCGGCGTGCCGAGCAGGAAGCCCTGCACCGAGTCGCAGCCGAGCTCGGCCAACGCGGTGAGCTGGTCGGGCCGCTCGACCCCCTCGGCGGTGACGGTGAGCCCGAGCGCGTGCGCGGTCTCCACCACGAGCCGCACCATCGCCGCGTCCGCGCCGTTGACGTCGAGGCCCTGCACGAACAGCCGGTCGACCTTGACGTCGTCCACGGCCAGCTCGCGCAGCAGGCGCAGCGACGAGTAGCCGGTGCCGAAGTCGTCCAGGGACAGCCCGACGCCCAGCTCGCGCAGCTCGGACAGCCGCTGCCGGGTGACCGGGAAGTCGGTGACCGCCGCGGTCTCGGTCAGCTCCAGCCGCAACATCGACGGGTCGACGCCGTGCCGGCCGAGCGCCGCTCGCACCTCGGCGACCACGTCCGAGCCGACGATCTGCTGCGGGGACAGGTTGACGCTGACCGGCAGCGACAGCCCGCGGGCACGCCAGCGGGCGGCCTGCCAGGCGGCGGCGTCGAGCACCATCGCCCCGATCGGCACGATCAGCCCGACCGTCTCGGCGTAGGGGATGAACTCGTCCGGCGGCACGAACGCGCCGTTCTCGTCCTGCCAGCGCACCAGCGCCTCGGCGCCGACGAGGGCGCCGTCGCGCAGCCGGTGGATCGGCTGCCAGTGCAGCGAGAACGCGTCCGCGGCCAGCGCCTCGCGCAGCCGCATGGTGAGCGAGAGCCGGTCCACCGGCCGGTCGGCGTTCGGGTCGTACAGCTCAGCCCGGCCACGGCCGGACATCTTCGCCCTGGTCATCGCGCTGTCGGCGCGGCGGAGCACGTGCTCGGCGCTGATCGGGTCGCCGTCGACCACGCAGACGCCGACGCTGGGCTGCAGCTGCAGCTCGTGCTCGCCGAGCCGCACACCCTCGGCGAGCAGGTCGAGCACCCGGCGGGCGCAGTCGGCGGCGCCCGCGATCGGGTCGTCCGCCGGCAGGTCGCCGAGCACGATCGCGAACTCGTCGCCGACCAGCCGCCCGACCGCGTCCGGCGGCCCGATCGCGGTGGCCAGCCGCCGCGCCGCCTCCTTGATCAGCGCGTCGCCGAGCTCGTACCCGAGGCTGTCGTTGATGTCCTTGAGCTGGCCGAGCTCGACCTGCAGGACGCCGACCGGGTGCGCCGGCGAGGCCCGGGCCAGCCGGCGGTCGACCTCGTCGAGCAGCCAGCGCCGGGTGGGCAGCCCGGTCAGCGGGTCGAACAGGGTCGAGTGGGCGAGCGCCGCGGCGAGGGCGGCGAACACGTCGCGGGCCGAGTACGTGACCTGATCGCCGTCGCAGTTGACCACGGACAGCGACATCGCGCTCGCGTGCGGCCCGGACAGCAGCGCGCTCACCGCGTCGGCCAGGGCGAGGTCGGCGGCAAGCGGGGGCGGCTCGCCCGCGGGTTCGGCGTGGTCCGCGGGGGCGAGCGATCCGACCAGGTCACCGAGGCTGCGCAGGGTGCGCCCGGTGGCATCCTGGAGCACCGCAGCGCGCAGCGCTACCTCCAACATCCGTTCTTGCACGCGCAGCCCCCCTCTCCTCGCCCTGAGGCAGCATCCGCGTACTTCCAGCACGGGGCAACTCATCCAGTCAAAATTCACCTGGATCGAACCGCATTGACGGGAGGCACAGCTGCCTTTCCGCCGTGCCTCCGTCCTCACGGACGGTTAGCTCCGGATTCCTCAACGGGATTCGCGGCGCACCGGCGTGCGTTGCACACTGTGTCGTTACCAAACCCCCGCTCACCCCGCCGCTTGGAGAACCGTGACCGACGGCCCGCTGATCGTCCAGTCCGACAAGACCCTGCTGCTCGAGGTCGACCACCCGCTCGCCGCCGACGCCCGCGCGGCGATCGCGCCGTTCGCCGAGCTGGAGCGCTCGCCCGAGCACGTGCACACCTACCGGCTGACCCCGCTCGGGCTGTGGAACGCGCGCGCCGCCGGCCACGACGCCGAGCAGGTCGTCGACGCCCTGGTCCGCTACTCCCGGTATGCGGTCCCGCACGCCCTGCTCGTCGACGTCGCCGACACGATGGACCGCTACGGCCGGCTCCAGCTGGTCAAATACCCCGCGTACGGGTTGGCGCTGGTCAGCCGCGACCGGGCGGTCCTGGAGGAGGTCGTCCGGCAGAAGAAGATCGCCCCGATGCTGGGCGCTCGGGTCGACGAGGACACGATCCTGGTGCACCCGAGCGAGCGCGGGCGACTCAAGCAGGCGCTGCTCAAGGTCGGCTGGCCGGCCGAGGACCTGGCCGGGTACGTCGACGGCGAGGCGCACCCGATCTCGCTGCGGGAGGACGGCTGGTCGCTGCGGCCCTACCAGGTGGAGGCCGTGCAGGGGTTCTGGGCCGGCGGCTCCGGCGTGGTCGTGCTGCCCTGCGGCGCCGGCAAGACGCTGGTCGGCGCGGCGGCGATGGCCGAGGCGCAGGCGACCACGCTGATCCTGGTGACGAACACGGTGGCCGGCCGGCAGTGGAAGCGCGAGCTGATCGCCCGGACCAGCCTGACCGAGGAGGAGATCGGCGAATACAGCGGCGAACGCAAGGAGATCCGCCCGGTCACGATCGCCACGTACCAGGTGATGACGACGCGACGGAAGGGCGAGTACCGGCACCTGGAGCTGTTCGACACCCGGGACTGGGGCTTGATCGTGTACGACGAGGTGCACCTGCTGCCGGCGCCGATCTTCCGGCTGACCGCAGACCTGCAGTCCCGCCGCCGGCTCGGGCTGACCGCGACGCTGGTGCGCGAGGACGGCCGGGAGGGCGACGTGTTCTCCCTCATCGGCCCGAAGCGGTACGACGCGCCGTGGAAGGACATCGAGTCGCAGGGCTACATCGCCCCGGCCGACTGCACCGAGGTGCGGGTGACGCTCACCGACGCCGAGCGGATGGAGTATGCGACCGCCGAGCCGGAGGACCGCTACAAGGTCGGCGCGACCGCCCGGACCAAGCTGCCGGTGGTGCGCGCGCTGGTGGACCGGCACCGCGGCGACCAGGTCCTGGTCATCGGCGCCTACCTCGACCAGCTCGACACGCTGGGCGAGGAGCTCGACGCGCCGATCATCCAGGGCTCGACGACCACCCGGGAGCGGGAGCGGCTCTACGACGCGTTCCGGGCCGGCGAGGTCAGCACGCTGGTCGTGTCCAAGGTGGCCAACTTCTCCATCGACCTGCCGGAGGCGTCGGTGGCGATCCAGGTGTCCGGCACGTTCGGGTCGCGGCAGGAGGAGGCGCAGCGGCTCGGCCGGGTGCTGCGACCGAAGTCGGACGGCGGCACGGCGCACTTCTACACGGTCGTGGCCCGCGACACCCTGGACCAGGAGTACGCGGCGCACCGGCAGCGGTTCCTCGCCGAGCAGGGCTACGCGTACACCATCGTCGACGCGGACGACCTGCTCGCGGCCGGGTGATCCGGCTGGAGCCGCTGCGGGTCGCCGACGCGGCGGAGATGGTGCAGGTGCTCGCCGCGCCCGAGCTGTACTCGTTCATCGGCGGCCGGCCGCCGACCCTGGGCGAGCTGACCGAGCAGTATCGCCGCCAGGTCGTCGGCCGCTCCGCCGACGGCCGCGAGGAGTGGCTCAACTGGGTCGTGCGGGTCGACGGCACCGCGGTCGGGTACGTCCAGGCGACCGTGCACTCCGGCGAGCGCGCGGTGCTGGCCTGGGTGATCGGCCTGCCCTGGCAGGGCCGCGGGTACGCCACCGCGGCGGCGGTCGAGCTGGTCGGGCTGCTGCGGGCGCGCGGCGTACGGCGGATCGAGGCCTACATCGTGCCCGGCCACCTCGGCTCCGAGCGCGTCGCCGCGCGGATCGGCCTCACCCCGACCGGCCGGATCTCGGAGGGCGAGCAGATGTGGTCGGCCCTCCCGGCAGACTGACCCGGTGGAGCAGGTACTGGCCGCGGCGGCCCGGCGAGGGTCCGCTGGCCGACCTCGCCGCCGAGGTTGCCGCCGCCCTGCGCCGCACGTACGGCAACCACCCCCTCGCCGTCGCCCCGCATTCCGCTAGCGCGGCACGTTCCACGCCGTCAGCGTCAGGTTCATCGCCGAGTGCGCCGACGTGACAGCGGGTCGAGCTCGGCCGGGTCGACGTCGCGACACCTGACCGACCTCGCGCCGGACTCCGGCGGCGGCTACGTGCAGCGGGTGGGTGCGAACTCACTGCGCAGATCCAGGCCGTCCTGCTGATCGACCAACGCCAGATCGCCGCGCCGATCGTCACGGCCGGCTCGACCTCCCGGCTGGCCTGGTCGGGCGAGCGAGCAGGGCAGCTGACCCGCGGATCAGCTGCGACACGGGGCGACCACGGCGACGTTCACCGACCCGGGTCTGTCCGGCTGAACCGGGTACGGTCCCCGCGAGGGAAGGGAGCGCGGGTGGCGTATCGGACGGAGACGCGGCTTGCCGACGGGCGGGTGCTCTACTACTTCGACGCCGAGCCGGGCGTGGTCCGGACTGCGAAGGACACCAGGGACCTGCCCCGCACGACGACCGCCTCGGAGATCCGCTGGGACCCGCTGCTCGACCAGTGGGTGGTCATCGCCTCGCACCGGCAGGGCCGGACCTTCCTGCCGCCGCCGGACGAGTGCCCGCTCGACCCGTCCCGGGACGGCCGGCACACCGAGATCCCGGCGGACGACTACGAGGTCGTCGTGTTCGAGAACCGGTTCCCCTCGCTGGAGACCGGCGCGCTGCTCGGCCCGGACCCGGACGACCTGGCCGACGACGATCCGCTGTTCACCCGCCGGGCCGGGGTCGGCCGGGCCGAGGTCGTCTGCTTCACCAGCGACCACTCGGCGGCGTTCGCCTCGCTGCCGCCGGAGCGGGTCGACACGGTCTTCGCCGCCTGGGTCGACCGCACCCGGGACCTGAACGCGATGCCCGAGGTCGAGCAGGTCTTCGTGTTCGAGAACCGGGGCGAGGAGATCGGCGTCACGCTCTCCCACCCGCACGGGCAGATCTACGCCTACCCGTTCGTCCCGCCGCGGATGCGCCGGCAGATCGAGTCGGCCCGCCGTTACCGGGAGCGCACCGGCGAGTGCCTGCACTGCGTCCTGCTCGCCGCCGAGCGCCACGCCGGCACCCGGATCGTCGCGGAGAACGACCTGGTCACCGTCGTGGTGCCGCACGCCGCCCGGTGGCCGTACGAAGCGCACGTCTACCCACGCCGGCACGTGCCCGACCTGCCGGCGCTCACCGACGCCGAGCGCGCGGCGGTGGCCAGGGCCTACCTGGACCTGCTGCAGCGGTTCGACCGCCTGTTCCCGACGCCGACCCCGTACATCGCGGCCTGGATGCAGGCGCCGGCCCGCGACGACCGGGAGCTGATGCACCTGCACGCGGAGGTGTTCTCGATCCGCCGCGCCGCCGGCAAGCTCAAGTACCTCGCCGGCAGCGAGTCCGGAGCCGAGGTCTGGATCAACGACATCAGCCCGGAGGGGGCGGCCGCGGCGCTGCGCGGCGAGACCCGGTAGACGCGACAGGGGCGGCCCGCCGAAGCGGACCGCCCCTGTCGAGGTGGTGCGGGACTCAGAAGTCCATGTCACCGGCGCCCGGCAGGTTGCCGGCCGCGGGCGAGGTCTTCTCCGGCTTGTCCGCCACCACGGCCTCCGTGGTGAGGAACAGACCGGCGATCGAGGCCGCGTTCTGCAGGGCGGCCCGGACGACCTTGGTCGGGTCCGGGATGCCCGCCTCGAGCATGTTCACGTACTCGCCGGTCGCGGCGTTGAGGCCGAATCCGGTCTCGAGGTTGCGCACCTTCTCCGCGACGACGCCGCCCTCGAGGCCGGCGTTGACCGCGATCTGCTTCAGCGGCGCCTCGAGCGCGATGCGGACGATGTTCGCACCGGTCGCCTCGTCGCCCTCGAGGTCGAGCTTCTCGAACGCGGTCTTGGCCGCCTGGGCGAGCGCGACGCCGCCACCGGCGACGATGCCCTCCTCGACGGCCGCCTTCGCGTTGCGAACGGCGTCCTCGATGCGGTGCTTGCGCTCCTTCAGCTCGACCTCGGTGGCCGCGCCGACCTTGATGACCGCGACGCCGCCGGCCAGCTTGGCCAGCCGCTCCTGCAGCTTCTCGCGGTCGTAGTCGGAGTCGCTCTTCTCGATCTCCTGGCGGATCTGGTTGACCCGACCGGCGATCTGCTCCGGGTCACCGGCGCCCTCGACGATCGTCGTCTCGTCCTTGGTGGTCGTGACCTTGCGGGCACGGCCGAGCAGGTCGAGAGTCGCGTTCTCCAGCTTGAGGCCGACCTCCTCGGAGATCACCTCGCCGCCGGTGAGGATCGCGATGTCGGCGAGCATCGCCTTGCGGCGGTCACCGAAGCCCGGAGCCTTGACGGCGACCGAGCGGAAGGTGCCCCGGATCTTGTTGACGACCAGGGTGGCCAGGGCCTCGCCCTCGACGTCCTCGGCGATGATGACGAGCGGCTTGCCCCCCTGCATGACCTTCTCCAGCAGCGGGAGCAGGTCCTTGACCGCGGAGATCTTCGAGTTGACGACCAGGATGTACGGGTCGTCGAGCACGGTCTCCATGCGCTCGTTGTCGGTCACGAAGTAGGCCGAGATGTGGCCCTTGTCGAAGCGCATGCCCTCGGTGAGCTCGAGCTCGAGCCCGAAGGTGTTGCTCTCCTCGACGGTGATGACGCCTTCCTTGCCGACCTTGTCCATCGCCTCGGAGATGATCTCCCCGACGGTGGTGTCGGCGGCGCTGATCGACGCGGTCGCGGCGATCTGCTCCTTGGTCTCGACCTCCGTGGCGGAGCTGGTCAGCGCCTCCGAGACCAGCTCGACGGCCCTCTCGATACCCCGCTTCAGGGCCATCGGGTTGGCGCCGGCGGCGACGTTGCGCAGACCCTCGCGCACCAGCGCCTGGGCCAGCACGGTGGCGGTGGTGGTGCCGTCACCCGCGACGTCGTCGGTCTTCTTGGCGACCTCCTTGACCAGCTCGGCGCCGATCTTCTCCCAGGGGTCCTCGAGCTCGATCTCCTTGGCGATGCTCACACCGTCGTTGGTGATCGTGGGAGCGCCCCACTTCTTGTCCAGCACGACGTTGCGGCCCTTGGGACCGAGCGTCACCCTTACAGCGTCGGCAAGCTGGTTCATGCCGCGCTCGAGTCCGCGACGAGCCTCCTCGTCGAACGCGATCATCTTGGCCATGCGGTTATGTCCTCCGTATATCTGGACACTGGCATCGGCCGAGAGGTGCCCGCGACGGACGGTCCCCGTGTCAGGCGGGGGACCTCACCGTCCCGGCCTGGCACTCATCATATGAGAGTGCCAACGGCGAGTCTGGCACTCTCGGCGGTCGAGTGCAAGCGGTCCGGACGGCTGGACCGACCGCCGCCATACCTGGTATGCATACCCGGTATTCGTACGGTCCCGAGGAGGCTGCGGTGTCGGTACGGCACGGGCTGCTGGCGTTGCTCGCCGAGGGCCCGAGCTACGGCTACCAGCTGCGGACCAGGCTGCAGGCCCGCACCGGCGGCACCTGGCCGCTGAACATCGGGCAGGTCTACACGACGCTGTCCCGGCTGGAGCGGGACGGGCTGGTCGAGCCGACCGGTGCCGACAGCCAGGCGACCTACCGGATCACCGAGGCAGGGCGGGCGGCGGTGGCCGACTGGTTCGCCGGCCCGGTCGACCGGCCGGCCGCGGTCCGGGACGAGCTGGCGATCAAGCTGGCCCTCGCGGTCGGCGCACCGGCCGTCGACGCGAGCCGGATCGTGCGGGTGCAGCGCGCGGCCACCGCGCGGGCGGTGCGGGAGCTGGGCGGGCTCAGGTCCGGCGCGGACGCCGGCGCCGACCTGGCCTGGACGCTCGTGCTGGACGCGCTGATCTTCCAGGCCGAGGCCGAGCTGCGCTGGCTCGACCACTGCGAGGACCGGATTGCGGCGCGGCAGACGCCGACGGCCCGGCTCCCGGTGGGGAGCCAGGCCGCCGACGGCGCTGGACTGGCTGAGCCGGACTAGCTGAGGAAGCGGACGGCGTCGGCCTGCGGGCCCTTCTGCCCCTGGGCCACGTCGAACTCGACGCGCTGACCCTCTTCGAGGGACTTGTACCCGTCCATCTGGATGGCCGAGTAGTGGACGAACACGTCCTGACCGCCGTCCACGGCGATGAAGCCGTAGCCCTTCTCGGCGTTGAACCACTTCACGGTGCCCTGTGCCACGTGCACTCCTACCTCGGGGCGATCAGACCCCGCACCGCACGGAGCCCGGGTCTTCGTCGCCGGTCCCGCACTTGCCGTGTGCACGCCTTGCCAGGACGTGATGCTCGCGTCCGAAACCTGAACTTCGACCGAGCGGGACGGTACACGATCGCCGACCGGGCAGTCACCGTCTCAGCCGTCGAGTTCTGCCGCCAATCGGCTCACCCCCGCTCCGTCCACCGCCCGCCGCAGCCCGGCGTACGTGACCGTGGCGAAGGCGGCGCCGAGCACCGAGAACGGGATGACGACGACCGCCCGGACGACCTCGGCCGGACCGGCCGGCAGGGTCGCGACCAGGGCACCGGCCAGCGCGCCGTAGAACGCGGCGGCGAACAGGCCGGCCGCGCAGCGCAGCACGGTGCCCGGCAGCCGCCGGTTGACCAGGACGGCGGCCCGGCGCAGCCCGGCCCGCTCGACGACCACCGCGCCGGGCAGCGCGGCCGCGCCGACCATCGCGGCGTACAGGCCGGGCAGGACCGCGAGTGCCAGCCCGACCAGCGTGAGCACGGCCAGCAGCGCCGACCAGCCGAGCAGCGCCGGGGTGCGCCGGGCGCCGGCCGCGAGCGCGGCCGAGACCGCGGTGGGTCGCCCGGCGGCCTCCCGGATCGCCAGGTCCACCGACGCCGCCTGGGCCAGCGACAGCGCCGCGGCGGCGAGCAGCCCGGCCAGCGTGCCGCCGACCCAGCCGAGCCGGGTCAGCCCGAACCCGGCGGCGCCGGCCGGCAGCAGCACCGCGACCTGCAGGACCAGCAGCGGGCGGCCGCTGCGCCGCAGCACCCCGGCGATCCGCCGCGCCCATCCGGTCAGGTCGTCCGCGGCCAGCGGATCCCCGGTCACCCGGAGATCATCCCGCGGCCCGGGTCAGTCGAGGAGGCCGGCCTCGCGGGCGGCGCGCAGGCTGGGCTTCACCGTCACCGTCGGGGCCTGCCGGCCGGCCACCGCGTCCAGCGTCTTGAGCCCGTCGCCGGTGTTGTAGATGACGGTCTGCTCGGCCGGGTCGAGCGCGCCGGCGGCGATGAGCTTGCGCAGGGTCGCCACCACGACCCCGCCGGCGGTCTCGGCGAAGATCCCGGTCGTCCGGGCCAGCAGTTCGATCCCGTCCCGGATCTCGTCGTCGCCGACGTCGGCGATCGCCCCACCGGTCCGCCGGACGGCGTCCAGCGCGTACGGGCCGTCCGCCGGGTTGCCGATCGCCAGCGACTTCGCGATGCCGGTCGGCCGGACCGGCTCGACCACGTCGCGGCCGAGCGCGAACGCGGTCGAGATCGGCGAGCAGCCGGTCGACTGCGCCCCGAACACCCGCCACTCGGCCGGCTCGACCAGGCCGAGCGAGGCCAGCTCGGCGAATGCCTTGTCGATCTTGGTCAGCATGGATCCGGACGCCATCGGCACGAGGATCTGCCGGGGCAGCCGCCAGCCGAGCTGCTCGGCCACCTCGAAGCCGAGCGTCTTCGACCCCTCCGCGTAGTACGGCCGGACGTTGACGTTGACGAACGCGGTCTTCTCGAACGCGTCGGTCTCGGCCAGCTCCGAGCAGAGCCGGTTCACGTCGTCGTACGAGCCGTCGACCGCGACCAGCGTGCCGCCGTACACGGCGGTCTGCACGACCTTGGCCTCCTCGAGGTCGGCCGGGATGAGCACGACGGACTCCAGCCCGGCCCTGGCCGCGTGCGCGGCGACGGAGTTGGCCAGGTTGCCGGTCGACGCGCAGGCCACCCGGGTGAAGCCGAGCTGGCGGGCGGCGGTCAGCGCCACCGAGACCACCCGGTCCTTGAACGAGTGGGTCGGGTTGGCGCTGTCGTCCTTGACCCACAGCTCGCGCATGCCGAGCTCCTCGGCCAGCCGGTCGGCCCGGACCAGCGGGGTCATCCCCGGGTTCAGCGTCACCCGGCCGGCCGGGTCCTGCCCGACCGGAAGCAGCCCGGCGTACCGCCAGATCGAGTGCGGACCGGCTTCGATGCCGGAGCGGGTCAGAACCGCCAGCGCATCATGGTCGTATCCGATCTCGAGCGGCCCGAAGCAGTCGAGACAGGCGTGCTGCGGTCCGAGGGGATAGCGGGCTCCGCAGTTACGGCAGCGGAGCGAGTCGGCGGCAGAGGAGGCCGGCGCGTCGGCGGTCAAGGTCACTCGAAGGGTTCCTCTCATCTTTCCCGGGCAGAATCCCAGGACGGACTTGGCACCTGCCGCGGTCACGCGGTGGTTGCCGGGGCTTCATCGGGCCGTGTCCCTCTGCCCCTCTGGATGAGGCGTGCGTTCGGTTGTACTGCAATTCAAACACGGCGCACCAAGCCGTTGGCCGACGGAAGGGGAGGTGGATGCGGGAAGACGTGCGGCGCTGGTTCGACCGGCGGACCTCACGGGCCTCGGACTGGAAGACGTCCAGGCTCGTGGACGTCAAGGGCGACACCACCGTCAGCGTGGTGCTGCCGGCCCTGAACGAGCAGGACACGGTCGGCGCGATCGTCGCCGCCATCCGCACCCGCCTGATGGAGCGGCACGGGCTGGTCGACGAGCTGGTGGTGATGGACTCCGGCTCCACCGACGGGACCTACGACGCGGCCGTCGAGGCCGGGGCCAAGGTGGTCCGCCGCGAGGAGGTGCTCGGCGAGTTCGAGCCGCTGCCCGGCAAGGGTGAGGTGCTCTGGCGCTCGCTCGCCGCGACCACCGGCGACATCCTCGTGTTCATCGACTCGGACCTGCGCGACTTCACCACCAGCTTCGTCACGGGGCTGCTCGGCCCGCTGCTCACCGACCGGTCGGTGCAGCTGGTCAAGGCCACCTACGACCGCCCGCTGACGCAGGGCAGGACCGTGGTGCCGGCCGGGGGCGGCCGGGTCACCGAGCTGGTCGCCCGGCCGATGATCAACCTGCACTGGCCGGAGCTGGCCGGCTTCGTGCAGCCGCTGTCCGGGGAGTACGCGGCCCGCCGGCCGCTGCTGGAGCAGCTGCCGTTCCCCACCGGCTACGGCGTGGAGATCGGGATGCTGGTCGACGCGCTGCGGCTGGTCGGGCTCCCGGCGCTGGCGCAGGTCGACCTGTCCCGGCGCAAGCACCGCAACCAGGAGATCGGCAAACTGGGCCGCATGTCGAGCGAGATCCTGCAGGTCGCGTACGAGCGGCTGCGCCGGGAGGGTCGGCTGGCGATGGCGCCGGCGGCGACCGAGCTGACCCAGTTCGAGCGGTCCGGGGACGACTACGTGCTGCTCACTGTCGACCTGGCGCCGGCCGAGCGGCCGCCGATCCGGACCGTGCCCGAATACATGACGCGTTACCGCGAAGCCAGTTGAAGGTCCTCTACACCGACCTCGACGGGACGATGGTCGGGCCGTACGGCAACTTCTTCGCCGCGGAGGACCACGCCCCGACGCTGGCGCCGGCCAGGGCGCTGCTCGAGCTGCACCGGGCCGGCGTCGCCCTCGTGCTGGTCTCCGGCCGGACCCGGCTGCAGCTGCAGGAGGCGGCGCTGATCTTCGGCGCCGACGGGTTCGTGGCCGAGCTCGGCGCGCTGGTCGGCTGGGACCACGGCCGGGCGGTGCAGGTGCTGCCCGGCGCGATGCCGGCCGGGTACGGCGACCGGCTGCCGATCGAGGTGATGGCCTCGCTCGGCCTGCCGCAGGCGCTGTTCGACCGCTGGCCGGGGCAGCTGCAGTGGCACTCCCCCTGGCACGCCGGGCACGAGGCGGACGCGATGCTGCGCGGGCGCGTCGACGTGCCGGAGGTCGAGTCCTGGCTGGCCGAGCAGGGCCTGGACTGGCTGCGGGTGCGGGACAACGGGGTGCTGCCGTCGTCCGAGTGGCCGGGGCTGGATCCGGGCCAGACGCACATCTACCACCTGATGCCGGACGGCCTGTCCAAGGGCGCCGCGGTCGGTTGGGACCTGGCCCGGCGCGGGCTGACGCCGGCCGACGCGGTCGCGGTCGGCGACAGCGCCAGCGACCTGGGGATGGCCGAGCACGTCGGGCGGATGTGGGTGACGGCGAACGGTGCGGCATCCGCGCACATGCCGCCGCTGCTGGCGGCGGCCCGGGACGCCGGTGCCGACGTGCGGGTCACCGCCGAGCCGGTCGGGGTGGGCTGGGCCGAGGCGGTGCTGGCCTCGCTGTGACCCACCGGTCAGTCGCGATCCCAGTTGTTGTGCTGCTCACGGGTGTCCACGCCCCAGCGCGTCGCGGCAAGGGCGATCGCCAGGAAGAACACCAGCAGGACGACGAGTTCCATACCTCGACGATGCTCCGGTCTGGACCAGACTGTGAGTGGCAGAGATGCCGTTCTACGTTAAGATCCTGCCATGCTTCCTCCGCTGCGCGGGCGGTCCGTCGCGGTGCTCGGCACGGCCGACATGTCGGCGTTCGAGCTCGGCGCCGCCTGCGAGGTCTTCGGCACCGACCGGTCCGACCGCGGCATCCCGCTGTGGGACTTCGCGCTCTGCCTCGACGCACCGGGCCCGCTGCGCTGCCGGTCCGGCTTCACCCTCGACAGCCCGTACGGGCTCGACCGGCTGGCCGCGGCCGACCTCGTGATCGTGCCCAGCTGGCCGCACATCGAGCAGCCGCCGCCGGCGGCCGTCACCGAGGCACTGGTCGCCGCCGCCGACCGGGGCGCCTGGCTGCTCGGCTACTGCTCGGGCACGTTCGCGCTGGCGTACGCCGGGCTGCTGACCGGCCGGCGGGCGACCACGCACTGGCACGTCGCCGACGAGTTCCGGGCGCTGTTCCCGGACGTCGAGCTCGACCCGGACGTGCTCTACGTCGCCGAGACCCCGGTGATGACCAGCGCCGGCACGTCCGCCGCGGTCGACCTCTCGCTGCAGGTGCTGCGCGAGGTCGATGGCCCCGAGGTGGCCAACGCGGTGGCCCGGCGGATGGTGGTGCCGCCGCACCGCGACGGCGGTCAGGCGCAGTACGTCGAGCGCCCGGTGCCGACCGAGTGCGAGCACGACCTGGCCGACCTGCTGCCGTGGATGGCCGAGCACCTCGACCAGGAGCTGACCGTGAGCGGGCTGGCCCGGCGGGCGCACATGTCCGAGCGCACGTTCGCCCGCCGGTTCCGGGCCGAGACCGGCACCACCCCGCACCACTGGCTGACCTGGCAGCGGGTGCTGCTGGCGCAGCGGCTGCTGGAGTCCACCGAGCTCGACGTCGACCAGATCGCCCGCCGGTGCGGCTTCGGCCGCGCGGCGACCCTGCGGCACCACTTCGTGGGGCGGGTCGGCACCTCGCCCCAGCGGTACCGTCGGACGTTCCGCCGGGCGGCGTGAACACCGACCATCCCCAGGGTAGGGAGCAGCCATGTTCCGTCTCGACACCCTCACCGAGCTGGTGACCACTCCCGGTCCGTACGCGACGGCCTACCTGGACGCGACCCGGTCCAAGGAGCTCGGCCCGCAGGAGGTGGCGGCCCGGTGGCGCGCGCTGCGCGACTCGCTGGCCGAGCAGGGTGCGGACGCGGCGACGCTGGACGCGATGGACGCCGTCGCCGGCCGGCACACCGACGTGCCCGGCCCGCACGGCCAGGTGATCGTCGGTGGCGGCGGCCGGGTGCGGCTCGACACCGTGCTGCCCGCCCCGCCGCGGCGGGAGATCGCCCGCTGGGCGGCGCTGCCGCACCTGATGCCGATGGTGGCCCAGCTCGGCCCCGTCGTGCCGTACGTGCTGGCCGTCGTCGACCGGACCGGGGCCGACGTGAGCGTGCACGGCCCGCGGGGCACCGAGTCGGAGACCGTGCAGGGCGACGACACGGAGGTGCACAAGGTCAAGGTCGGCGGCTGGGCGCAGGACCGCTACCAGAACCGGTCCGAGAACCTCTGGGAGGCCAACGCGCGGCAGGTCGCCGAGGTGGTCGACTCCGGCGTCAAGCGGGTCGCGGCCCAGGTCGTCGTGGTGACCGGCGACGTGCGTGCCCGCACCGCGCTGGTCGACTCGCTCGGCGAGCACGCCCGCAGCCTGGTCGTGCAGCTCGAGGGCGGCACCCGACACGAGGGCGGCGACGAGGAGAAGCTGCGCGCCGAGGTCGAGGAGGCGGTCGCCCGGGTCGCCGCCGACCAGGACCAGGCGGTGCTCGACCGGTTCGGCGAGGCGCGCGGGCGCGCCGCGTCCGCGGTCGGCGAGGTGCTCGCGGTGGCCGGGCTGTCCGACACGGTCGGCGCGCTGCGGGCGGCCGCGGTCGAGACGCTGCTCATCGTCGACGACCCCTCGTCGAACGCGATGGGCTGGATCGGGCCGGAGCCGGTGCACATCGCGCTCACCGCGGAAGAGCTGACCGAGCTCGGCGTCCGGGAACCGGTGCAGGACCGGCTGGACGCCGCCCTGGTGCGGGCCGCGGCCGGCACCGACGCCGCGATGGTCACCCTGGTGCCGGGCCAGCTGGAGCTGACCCACGGCCTCGGCGCGACCCTGCGCTACCCGCTCACCGGCTGACCGCCCTCGACGGCGGGATCGGCTTCGTCGCCCGCCCGGGCCGCGCCGCCGTACCCGGATCCGGCCTCGGGTGCGGCCTCGACGGAAATGCCCTGCCCGCGCCGGCCGGCGGGGCCGTACCGTCCCTGCATGGACGCGCTCCCGGATCGGCCGTCGCTGGACGGCCTCGAGGACAAGTGGGCCGCGCGCTGGGACGCCGCCGGCACCTACCGCTTCGACCGCTCCCGCCCCGGGGCCGAGGTCTTCTCGGTCGACTCGCCACCGCTGACCGTCAGCGGATCGCTGCACATCGGGCACGTCCTGTCCTACACCCAGACCGACCTGGTAGCCCGCTACCAGCGGATGCGCGGGCGGTCGGTGTTCTATCCCGTCGCCTGGGACGACAACGGGCTGCCGACCGAACGCCGGGTGCAGAACGTCTTCGGCGTCCGCGGCGACCTGAGCCTGCCCTACGACCCGGACTGGACGCCACCGTCCACACCGGACACCCGCCGGCCGGTGTCGATCAGCCGGCGCAACTTCATCGAGCTGTGCCAGCGGCTCTCGGCCGAGGACGAGGCGGCGTTCGCCACGGTCTGGCGCCGGATCGGGCTGTCGGTGGACTGGTCGCTGGCCTACGCGACGATCGACGAGCGGTCCCGGCGCACCGCGCAGCGCGCGTTCCTGGACGACCTCGACCGCGGCGACGCCTACCGGGCCGACGGGCCGACGCTCTGGGACGCCGACTTCGGCACCGCGGTGGCGCAGGCGGAGCTGGCCGACCGCGAGGTCGACGCGGCCTGGTACTCGCTCGCGTTCGGACAGTTCACCGTGGACACCACCCGGCCGGAGCTGCTGCCCGCCTGCGTGGCGCTGGTGGTGCACCCGGCCGACGAGCGGTACGCCGGGTTGGTCGGGTCCTCGCTGCCCACGCCGATCTTCGGGGTCGACGTGACCGTGTTCGCGCACCGGCTGGTCGAGCCGGACAAGGGCACCGGGCTGGTGATGGTCTGCACGTTCGGCGACCTCACCGACGTGACCTGGTGGCGGGAGCTCGGCCTGCCGACCCGGGCGGTGCTCGGTCGGGACGGGCGGTTCCTGGCCGCGCCGCCGGCCGGGGTCGACCCGGCCGCGTACGCGCCGCTGGCCGGGCTGACCGTGTTCTCGGCCCGGCAGCGGATCGCCGAGCTGCTCGACGCGGCCGGGGCGCTGCGCGGGCAGCCGCGCCCCACCCGGCACAGCGTGGCCTTCTACGAAAACGGTCGCCGTCCACTGGAGATAGTCGTGAGTGGACAGTGGTACCTGCGCAACGGCAGCCGTGACCCGGAGCTGCGCGAGCAGCTGCTGGCAAGGGGCCGGGAGCTGCGCTGGCACCCGGACCACATGCGGGCCCGGTACGACGACTGGGTGCGCGGGCTGGCCGGCGACTGGCTGGTCAGCCGGCAGCGGTTCTACGGCGTGCCGATCCCGGTCTGGTACCGGATCTCGGCCGACGGCGAGGTCTCGTACGACGAGGTGCTGCGGCCGGACACGCTGCCGACCGACCCGGCCGTCGACGTGCCGCCCGGGTACGCGCCGGACCAGCGGGACCGGCCCGGCGGGTTCACCGCGGACGAGGACGTGCTCGACACCTGGGCCACCTCGTCGCTGACCCCGTGGATCGCCGGCGACCGGTGGGCCGACCCCGACCTGTTCGACCGGGTCTTCCCCTACGACCTGCACCCGCAGGCGCACGAGATCATCCGCACCTGGCTGTTCACCGAGGTGCTGCGCTCGCACCTGGCGCTGGACCGGCTGCCCTGGTCGGACACCGCGATCTCGGGCTGGGTGCTCGACCCGCACCGGAAGAAGATGTCCAAGTCGCGCGGCAACGTGACCACCCCGGCCGAGCCGCTGGACCAGTACGGGCCGGACGCGGTGCGCTACTGGGCGGCCTCGGCCCGGCTCGGCGTGGACACCGCGTACGACCCTGGGCAGCTGCGGGTCGGGCGCCGGCTGGCGGTGAAGCTGCTCAACGTGGCCCGGTTCGTGCTCGGGCTGCCCGAGCCGCCGTCCGACCGGCCGACCGCGGCGGTCGACCGGGCGGCGCTGGCCCGGCTCGCCGACACGGTGCGGACCGCGACCGCGGCCTTCGACCGGTACGACCACGCGGGGGCGCTGGCGGCGGCCGAGTCGTACGCGTGGTGGTTCTGCGACGACCACGTCGAGCTGGTGAAGTCGCGGGCGTACGGGGCGACCGACCCGGCCGGGGCGGCGTCGGCGGTGGCCGGCCTGCGGGCGGCGCTCGACGTGCTGTTGCGGCTGCTCGCGCCGGTGCTGCCGTACGCGACCGAGGAGGTGTGGTCGTGGTGGCGGCCGGGATCGGTGCACGCCGCGTCCTGGCCGGAAGCCGATCCGCTGCGGGCGGCGGCCGGCACGGTCGACCCGCGGCTGCCGGAGCTGGCGTCCTGGGTGCTCAGCGAGGTCCGGCGGGCCAAGAGCGGGGCGCACGTGTCGGTGCGGGCGCCGGTCTCCCGGCTGTCCGTCGCGGTGGACGAGGGGCAGGCGCTCGCGCTGCGGCCGGCCGCGGTCGACCTCGCGCTGGCCGCGCGCGCCAGTCACGTCGAGCTCGACCCCACCGCCACCGCGCCCGAGGTCGAAGTCGTCCTGGCCTGACGCCCCGGGCTCAGACCGGCGCGGCGGGGCGCAGCGCCGCCAGGACTCCTTCGGCGAGCGCACGGGCGTGCGCCACGCCCGGGCAGCGGCGCGGACCCTCGCCGAACGGAATGCCGGCCAGCGGCACGGTGACCGTCTCGCCGTCCCGCCACCGCGTGGTGGCCGGGACCGGCGGGGCGGTCGCCAGCACCTCGTCGAGCGTGATCCCGCGGTCCAGCGCGGTCCGCACCCACGCCGCCACCGGCAGGCAGGATTGCACCAGAACCGCGGCCCGGGCGGCGCCGAGCCGGTCGAGCAGCTCGTCCGCGGCCGCGTCCGCCGCCGGACCACCCGCCCCCGAACCCGGCAGGTACGCGGCGGCCACCGGCGGCACCAGGGCGGCCACCGTCGCCGGCTCGCGCGCACCGAGCGCCCCGGCCAGCGCGGTCAGCGGCACCCGCGGGACCACCGGCGGCGCGGGGTCGGCCGCGGCCAGCCGGCGCGTCGCCACCCGCAGGGCATCCGGGTCGACCTGGGCCAGCACGGCCTCGAGCACGGTCCGGCGTTGGGCGTGGTCGCGACCGGTGCTGAACCGGGACACCGACCGGCGCAACCGGTCCATTCCCCGGCCGTCGCCGTCCGGCAACGGCGGCACCACCCACCGGGCATCCGTCAGCACGCTCACCCGACCGACCGTACGGCCGGATCGCTTCGACGCCGGTCGAACCGGCGCCGGGTCAGCCGGGAAGGGAGGCGGTGGCGGCGGTGCTCTTGGCGCGGGCGCGGAAGGCGGCGACGTTGGTGCGGTTGGCGCAGCTCTCCGAGCAGAACCGGCGCTGCGCGTTGCGGGAGACGTCGACGTACACGCACTCGCAGTCGGCGGCGCGGCAGACGCCCAGCCGGGCCATGCCGTAGTCGCAGAGCACGATCGCGAGGCCCATCGCCGTGCTGGCCTGCACGCGGTGCAGCGGGTCGGCCTCGGCCGGCGCGTAGTGCAGGTGCAGGCGGCCACCGTGATCGGTCAGGTACGGATGGGTGACCACGACGTCGAGCAGCTGGTTGAGCAGGTGCGCACCCTCGCTCGCGCTGTCCGCTGCGAACACGTTGTGCAGGTGGCCGGCCCAGCCCCGCAGGCCCGCCTTCTCGCGCGCGGACAGTGCCCGGTTCATCACGCCGTATTCGTGCAGCGATTTCTCCAGGAGCGCGCCGTCGTCGGCCTCGGGATCGGTCCCGTACACAGCGTTGACGATCGCCACGGCCAGGCCGACGCCGTCACTGCGGTACCCGCTGCTGTCCATCTGCTCCTGCTCCCTGCACCCGCCGACACCTCGGCCCCGTTGCCGAATTGCGCGCCATGACCGTAACGCGAACGCGCCATCCCGAGAACGAGTTCCTCCCCAGGGAGACGTGATCCGTGCCCGTTCGGTTGCCCCGTCGTGATGTCCGGCTCAGCTTAGGGCCGTCCGGGGCCTCCGAGGCGGCGCACTAAGCTCCTCGGGTGACGAATCCTGGGTCCGACGGGCACGCGTTGACGGTGACCGCCCGGCTCACCGGGGCCCGGCTCGACGCGCGCCGCGGCGTCGTCCGCCTGCACCGCGAGGTGCTCGCCGCGCTCGGACTCTCGCCCTGGGACGCGGTCCGGCTGACCGGCGCCCGCACCACCGGCGCCGTCGCCGCGGTCTCCGACGGTGCCCGCGGCGAGGCGCTCTGCGACGACCTGCTGCTCGGCAACCTCGGCGTCCGCGACGGCGACCAGGTCACGGTCGCACCGGCACCCCTGCACGAGGCGCGCCGGGTCGTCGTGGCCGGCACCCCCGAGGCGATGACCGCGGTCCGGCCGACCATGCTCCGCGAGGCGCTGCTCGGCAAGATCGTCACGAGCGGCGACAACGTGTCGCTGCTGCCCCAGGACGCGCCGCCCGGAGCGCTGCGGGACTCGGCGTCCGCCCGGCGCAGCCTGGCCACGGCGATGGGGATGGCGTGGACGACCACGCTGCTCACCGTGACCGGCACCGAGCCGGACGGGCCGGCGCTGGTGACGATGGGCACCGTGGTCGGCTGGCGCGACGGCGCGGCCACCACCGGCAGCGCGACCCCGATGGTCGCCACCACCCCGGCGCTCGCCAGCGGCGGCGAGACCGGACCGGACGACGCGCCCGTCCCGGCGATCGACGACCTGCCCGGCCTGCAGTCCCAGGCCGGGCAGCTGCGCGAGTGGCTCGACCTCGGCTTCCACCACACCGAGGTGCTGGCCCGGCTCGGCACCACGCCGCAGCTCGGGATCCTGGTCACCGGCCCGGCCGGGTCCGGCAAGACCACGCTGGTCCGGTCGGTCGCCACCGCCGTCGGTGCCGCCGTGGTCCGCCGCTGGGCGCCGGGGATCGCCGCGCTGGAGGCGTCCGCGGCCGCGGCGGCACTGCGCGAGGCGCTGACCGAGGCGAGCCGGTCGACGCCGGCGGTGCTGCTGGTCGAGGACGTCGAGGCGCTGGCGCCGCGGGACGACGCGAAGCCGGTGGCGACCGTGCTGCTCGACGTGGTCGGCCGAGCGGTGGGTGCGCCGGGTGTGGCGGTCGTGTGCACGTCGGCCCGGCCGGAGGGGGTCTCGCCGGAGCTGCGCCGGCCGGGGCGGCTCGACCACGAGCTGTCTGTGCCGCTGCCGGACCGGGCCGGCCGGCGGGCGCTGCTCGACGTGCTGCTGCGGTCCGCGCCGCTCGCCTCGGACGTGCACCTGGACGAGATCGCGGAGAAGACGCCCGGATACGTGGCCGCCGACCTGCTGGCGCTGCGGCGGGAGGCGGCGGTGCGGGCGGCGGCCCGGCAGCGGGACGTCGCAAACCCGATGATCTTCGCGGCCGACCTGCTCGGCGCGCTGGAGGTGGTCCGGCCGACCGCGCTGGCGGAGTCCACATTGGACATACCGGACCTTCGGCTGGACGACGTCGGCGACATGGCCGAGGTCAAGCAGGCGCTGACCGAGACCGTCCTCTGGCCACTGTCCTATCCGGACACGTTCGCCCGGCTGGGGGTGCAGCCGGCCCGCGGACTGCTGCTGTACGGGCCGCCGGGGTGCGGGAAGACGTTCCTGGTCCGGGCGATCGCCGGCACCGGGCAGGCGAACGTGCTGTCGGTCAAGGGCGCCGAGCTGCTGTCGAAGTGGGTCGGCGAGAGCGAGCGGGCGGTGCGCGAGCTGTTCCGCCGGGCCCGGGAGGCGGCGCCGGCGCTGGTGTTCCTCGACGAGGTCGACGCGCTGGCCCCGGTACGCGGCCAGTCGACCGACAGCGGGGTCGCCGGCCGGGTGGTGGCGGCACTGCTGACCGAGCTGGACGGGGTCGAGGGGCTGCGCAACGTGGTCGTCGTCGGCGCGACCAACCGGCCCGACCTCGTCGACCCGGCGCTGCTGCGGCCGGGACGGATGGGCCGGCTGGTGTTCGTGCCGCCGCCGGACGCGGCCGCCCGGGCCGAGATCCTGCGCGCGGCGGCGAAGCGGACGCCGCTCGGGCCCGGCGTCGAGCTGGACGCGGTCGCCGCCGAGACCGACGGGTACAGCGGGGCCGACCTGGCCGCGCTGGTCCGGGAGGCGGCGCTGGCGGCGATGCGCCGCGACCTGGACGCGCCGGAAGTCACCGCCGACGACGTGCTCGCGGCCCGGCGCGCGGTCCGCCCCTCCCTCGACCCGGCCCAGGTCGCCGCCCTAGCCGCCTTCGCCTCCCGCCACCAACCCGCCTAGCCCCGGCGCGGCGGGAGCAAGGTCGGCGCGCGCTCAGGCGGCGGTGAGTTCGAGGCGGGTGCCGACGCTGTTGGGGACGAACGCGGCTGGCAGGCGGTTGGCCAGCTCGTGCATGCCGCGCCAGCCGGTGCAGTGCGCCGGCACCACGAAGTCCGGCGCCAGCTGGCCCAGTGCGTCCACCGTCGGCCCGATCACCGGCTCGAACAGCCTGCCGGTCAGGTGGAACCCGCCGAGCACCGCGTGCACCCGCTCCACCCCGGTCAGCGCCCGCGCGTACCGCAGGATGTTGACCACGCCGGCATGCCCGCACCCGGTCACGACGACGAGCCCGCGGCCGGCCAGGTGCACGACCAGCGCCTGGTCGTCGAGGATCAGCGGGTCCGGCGCCCAGCCGCCGCGCCGCAGCGCCTGATGGATCGCGAACCCCTGCTCGAAGTCGGTGGTCCGCGGCACCTCGCCGGTGACCAGCACGCTGCCGGCGAACAGGAACGACGGCTCTGGTCGCTCGATGATGTCGAAGCCGATGCCCTCCAGCGCGCCGCGGCTGGTGGCCGGCAGCTCCCACGGCTCCCGGCCGGGCAGCGCGATCCGCCGCCGCGCCCAGAACTCCGGGTGCACCAGCACCGGCAGGTGAGCGCTCCCGCCGAGCGCCCGGCTGAGTCCGTCCAGGCCGGTGGTGTGGTCGAAATGACCGTGCGAGCAGACCACCGCCTCGACCGTGTCCGGCGCGACCTCGAGCCGGCGCATGTTCTCGACCATCCCGTCCGGGCTGACGCCGGTGTCGAACAGCAGCCGGTGCACGCCACCGTCCTCGAGCTCGACCTCCACCAGGGCGGAGAAGCCGTGCTCGGCGAGCGGCCCGTCGACGCCGAGGTCGTCCTGGTGCACGGGCGCCGCCAGCCGCGGCCAGTCCGGCAGCACGCGCCGCCGGGCCGGGCCGGCGTCGGCGGCGAACACGTCGACCGTGTTGTCGATCAGCGTCGTGACGTGCACCCGGCGTACCGGCCGCAGCGTGATCCGCTCCCCCGCGAACGCCTCGGCCTCCGCGGGAACGATCGCCGGGTCGAGCAGGATGTGGCCTGGGTCACACATGGCGCTCAGGCTACTGCGTGCGGCGCCGGAGCCGGCTACCAGTCCTTGGTCACGACCAGGACGATGCCGGCCGGGGTCGGCGGCAGACCGGCGTACCGCGGCAGCACCTGGTCGATCTGCGGGAACTCGCGGGCCAGCTCGTCCGCGGCGGCCTGACCGGCGGCGTCGCCGGGCGTGTAGTAGACGGTGGTCGCGGGCAGCCGGCCGGCGAAGTTGCCGACCTGGGCGACCTGCCAGCCGCGGTTCTGCACCTCGCCCGCGGCCCGGTCGGCCAGCCCGTTGATCGTCGAGTTGTTCAACACGGTCAGCGGCGCCCGGGCGGCCGAGGTCGGCGGGGGCGCCGCGGTCGTCCGCGGCGGCGGGGCGACGGTCGTGCGCGACACCGTGGTGGGCTGCGGGCCGGCGGACGTGCTCGCCGACGGCGAGCCGGTCGAGCGGGACGGTGACGCCGGGGAGCTGACCACGGACGGCGACGGCGCGGGCGCGGCCCCGGACGGCCCGGAGTCCCCGCCGCCGAGCGCGACCACGCCGACGACGAGCAACACCACGCCGAGCAGCGCGACCAGCGCCCCGATCAACCGGGCGCGGCCGGGCGCGGCCAGCGTGGACCGCAGCCCGTCCACGGGTGGTCTCCCTCCAGGCGACGACCGGGTGGTCGTCGATGCGGCCAGGTGTTCCCCGTCCGGCTGGTCCCCCGAGCCGCCGGTGAGGTCGTCGAACGAGTATCGGGTGACCGGAGCCTCTAAGGACTGTCGATACCCAGGCGCCGGGCGGAGCGCGCACGCTGCCGGCTGGCGCGCAGTCTGCGCAGCCTCTTGACCAGCATCGGATCGGCCGCGAGGGACTCGGGACGGTCGATCAGCGCGTTCAGCACCTGGTAGTAGCGGGTGGTGGACATGTCGAACAGGTCCTTGATCGCCTGCTCCTTGGCGCCGGCGTACTTCCACCACTGCCGCTCGAAAGCGAGGATCTCACGCTCGCGGCGGGTCAGCCCGTCTGCCGGCTCGGCGCCGTCGGTCCGGTCGACCGGCGGGTTGAGGGCTTCGGCGGCGTCCACTGTGTCGCTTCCTCCGGCGCGGTGCGTACGGATGGGGCTCAGCGGCCATTCAAGCACGCGCGACCGCCGGCCCGGGCCAGGCGCGCCGCAGTCAAGCTCAGGTCGAGCCCGAGGGTCGACCGGGGGTCGACCGGGACGGATCAGGGATACGGATCAGGGATAGAGCCCGCGGGTGCGGTGCGCCTCCGCGACCCGGCCGACGCCGATCATCTGCGCCGCCGTCCGCATCGACACCTTCCGCTCCGCCGCCAGCGCCGAGACCTCGCCGTACGCCCGTTCCATCAGCTTCTTGAGCCGGTTGTTGACCTCGTCCTCGCTCCAGAAGTAGGCCTGCATGTCCTGCACCCACTCGAAGTAGGACACCGCGACGCCACCGGAGTTGGCCAGCACGTCCGGCACGACCAGCACGCCGTTGTCGGCCAGGATCTCGTCCGCGTCCGGGGTGGTCGGCCCGTTCGCCCCCTCGACGACGAACCGGGCCCGGACCCGGTCGGCGTTCTCCTCGTGCAGCACGCCCTCCAGCGCGGCCGGGACCAGCACGTCGACGTCGAGCTCGAGCAGCTCCTCGTTGGTGATCGTGTCGGTGCCGGGGTAGCCGACCACGGTCGGCGCGCCGCTGCGGACGTGCCGGAGCAGGCCGGCGGTGTCGAGCCCTGACCCGTCGTACACGCCCCCGCCCACGTCGGAGACCGCGACCACGGTGCAGCCGGCGTCGTGCAGGAACTGCGCGGCCAGGCCGCCGACCTTGCCGAACCCCTGCACGGCGACCGTCGCGCCGCGCGGGTCGACGTCGGCCTCGCGCAGCGCGCTGAACGCCGCGTACAGCACGCCGCGGCTGGTCGCGCCGCCCCGGCCCTGCGAGCCGCCGACCGACACCGGCTTGCCGGTGACCACGCCGGTGACCGTGTAGCCGGAGTGGATGGAGTAGGTGTCCATCATCCAGGCCATGGTCTGCTCGTCGGTGCCGACGTCCGGCGCCGGCACGTCCCGCTCCGGTCCGATGATCGGGATGATCTCGGAGACGTAGCGGCGGGTGACCCGCTCGAGCTCGTTGCGGGAGAGCGCCTTGGGGTCGACCGCGACGCCGCCCTTGGCCCCGCCGTACGGCACCCCGATCAGCGCGCACTTCCAGGTCATCCACATGGCCAGCGCCCGGACCTCGTCCAGGTCGGTGGCCGGGTGGAAGCGGACCCCGCCCTTGGCCGGGCCGCGGGTGAGGTTGTGCTGCACCCGGTAGCCGCGCAGCACCTCGACGTGCCCGTCGTCGTGCCGCAAAGGCACTGCCACAGCCATCTCCCGGCGCGGCGTGCGCAGGAGCTCGTGAAAGCCGTCGTCGAGGCCGAGTTGGCGGACCGCCTCGGCGAGTTGATGTTGAGCCGACTCCCACGCCGACATCCGTGCCACGAAGAACACTCCCGCTGTGCGATCCCCGCCGGTCGCCGTTGACCGGCGGCTAGTTGCGACTGTACCCAAGACGGACCGGGGCACGCCCCCGGCCTGCCGTCCACTTCGGACAGCGCCGGCCCTGGCTACGGCTCGCGGCCCAGGACGGCTCGGATGCGCCGGGCGTACCCCTCCGGTGGGTCGTCGTCGGTATACGGGTGCCGGGGGCCGAGCCAGAACCGCAGGCCGTCCTTGGGCCGGCGCGGGATGACGTGCAGGTGCAGGTGTGGCACGGACTGGCTGACGACGTTGTTGACCAGCACCATCGACCCGGGCACCGCCAGGCCGGTCTCGACCGCGACCTCCAGCCGCTGCGCGGTCAGCGCGAACTCCGGCACCAGTTCGGCCGGCAGCTCCTTGTACGTCGTGACGTGCAGCTTCGGCGCCAGCAGCACGTGCCCGCGGAAGACCGGCTTGGTGTCGAGGAACGCCAGCAGGTCGGGTGTGTCCAGCACCACGGACGCGGGCAGCTCACCCTTGACGATCCGGCAGAACGTGCATGTGCCCGCGCGTGTCACCCTGGGATCATGCACCGCCGCAGCTCCGTCCGGGATTCCGGGCGCCGGCGCACCCCGGCCTATCCCCCGGCCCCGCCGTACGACCTGCAGGCCTCGCACTCGGTCGTCAGCATCGAGGCCGACCCGAGCCGGCCGACCGGGCGGATGGTGTTCCTGGACGGCCACGAGAGCTCGTACGTCGACCTGGCCGACCCGACCCACCTCGAGTTCTCCTACATGCGGCGGATCGGCGACGTGATCGACCTGATCCGGCCGGCGCGGCAGCCGCTGGACGTGCTGCACGTGGGCGGCGGCGGCTTCACCCTCCCCCGGTACGTGGCGGCGACCAGGCCACGGTCCCGCCAGGTGGTCTTCGAGTACGACGCGGGGCTGGTCCGGATCGCCCGCGAGCACCTCGGCCTCGCCGCCTCGCCGGGGCTGCGGGTGCGGGTCGGCGACGCCCGGGCGCGGCTGGCCGAGCGGCCCGACGCGTCCGCGGACCTGCTGATCGGGGACGCGTTCAGCGGGGTGGTGGTGCCGGCGCACCTGGCCACGCTGGAGTTCGCCCGGGAGGTACGCCGGGTGCTGCGCCCGGACGGCGTCTATTTGCTCAACGTCATCGACTGCCCGCCGCTGCGGGTGTCCCGGGCCGAGGCGGCCACGCTGCTGGCCGCGTTCGGCGAGATCGGGCTGGTCGCCGACCGTGACCTGCTGCGCGAGCGGGACGCCGGCAACGTCGTGTTCATGGCCGCGGACGTGCCGCTGCCGCTCGGCGGTGTGCGGCGGGCGGCGGCGCGGGGCGCCCACCCGGACGACGTGCTCGACCGGGCCGAGGTGGTGCGGTTCGCCGGCTCGGCCCCGGCGGCGACCGACGCGACGCTCGACCGGTGGGCCAGGATCGCGCCGCCGGCCGACCTGCCGGTCCCGCTGTACGGCGAGTGAGCCTGCTGGGTAAGCCGCCGGGCGTGGATCTCTCGCAGCGGGCGGCCGAGGCCGGCGTCGCCACCTCCTACCTCGACTGGGCCCGGCGCCGGGTGGACGTCCCGCCGGCCGCGGTCGAGGCCACGCTGGAGCTGGTCGGATCGCCGCCGCGGCACGCGCTGGTGACCGCCGGGCCGTCCCCGGTCGCCGGCCGGCTGACCCTGGAGTCCGGGGTCACGGTCGACACCGAGGTCGGCGAGCCGCTGCCGGCCGGGGTGCACCAGCTCGCCGACGGGACTCCGGTCGTCGTCGGTCCGCCGGCGCTGCCGCCGACCGAGCGGCGCGGCTGGGGCTGGCAGGTGCAGCTCTACCAGCTGCGCTCGGCCCGGTCCTGGGGTATCGGCGACTACGCCGACCTGCGCACGCTGGCCCGGGAGCTCGGCGCCCGCGGCGCGGACGTGCTGCTGGTCAACCCCGTGCACGCGGTCACACCGGTGCGGCCGATCCAGCCCTCGCCCTACTTCCCGTCCTCCCGGCGGTTCGCCGACCAGCTGGGGGTGGCGGTCGACGCGCTGCCGGAGTACGAGGCGGCGCCGGCCGGGGTACGCGCCCGCGTGGACGCGCTGCGGCCGCCGTCCGGTCCGCTGATCGACCGGGACGCGGTCTGGACGGCCAAGCGGGCCGCGTTCGCGCTGCTGCGGCCGCCGGGCGAGCCGCTCCCGGCGGAGGTGGACTGGACCGGGGTCGACGGGTTCGCGGTGTTCTGCGCGCTGGCCGAGCAGCACGGCTCGGACTGGCGCACGTGGCCGGGCTCGCTGCGGCAGCCCGGTCCGGCGGCGGTCGCGGCGGCCGACCCCGACCGGGTCCGGCTGCACCGGTGGATCCAGCAGCGCGCGGTCGAGCAGCTGGACACGGCGCAGCAGGAGGCCCGCGACGCCGGGATGGCGGTCGGGATCGTGCACGACCTGGCCGTCGGCGTCGACCCGGTCGGTGCGGACGCCTGGCTGCTGCCCGGCGACCTGGCCACCGGCGCCACCGTCGGGGCGCCGCCGGACCCGTTCAGCCAGCTCGGGCAGGACTGGGGGTTCCCGCCGTTCCGGCCCGGGCGGCTGGCCGAGACCGCCTACCGACCGTTCCGGCAGGTCGTGCGGGCAGCGCTGGAGCACGGCGGCGGGCTGCGGGTCGACCACGTGATGGGGCTGTTCCGGCTCTGGTGGGTGCCGGCCGGGCTCGGCGCGGTCAACGGGACGTACGTGTCGTACGACCACGAGGCGATGCTGCGGGTGCTGGTGCTGGAGGCGGCCAGGGCCGGGGCGGCGGTCGTCGGCGAGGACCTCGGCACGGTCGAGCCGGAGGTGCGGCTGGCGCTGGACGAGGCCGGGGTGCTGGGGTCGTCGGTGCTCTGGTTCACCCGGGAGGACGACGAGATCACGCCGCTGCCGCCACGGCGGTGGCGGGCGCGGGCGGTCGCGAGCGTGTCGACGCACGACCTGCCGACCGCGTACGGGTTCCTCGCCGACGAGCAGGTGCGGGTGCGGGCCGAGCTCGACCAGCTCGACCGTCCGGTCGAGGAGGAGCGGGCCAGGGTGCGGGCGGAGCGGGAACGCCTGCTGGCGATGATGCGCGCCGAGGGCCTGGCCCGGCCGGGTGCGCCGGACTCCGAGCTGGTGCTGGACATGTACCGGCTGCTGGCCCGGACACCCAGCCGGGTCGTGCTGGCCATGCCGGCCGACGCGGTCGGCGACGTCCGCCAGCCCAACCTCCCCGGCACTCTGGACGAGTACCCCAACTGGCGCCTCCCGCTCGCCGACCGCGCCGGCGCCGAGGTCAGCCTCGAGGCCTTCCTCGGCTCCCCCGCCACCGCCACCCTCACCACCCTCCTCAACGAGGCCATCCACACCGACCGCTGACGGGCGGCGGTGGTGATCGTCCGGCGTACCCGCGTGCCGCCGTTCGGCACGAGCACGGTCGCCGTCCCGTTGATCCGGTTGATCGCCAGGGCCGGCGCCGGCAGCGGCGCGGATTCTGTGCCCTCGGTACGAACCGATTAGGGCGGGATGTCGGTCACGACAACGCAGAGTGCGCATCTGGCCGAGCTCTGTTCAGTCGTTAGGAGGACGAGCGCGACGGGGTCGGGGCTTTAGCGTCCCTCATCCGCACACCCAGGATGGAGGGGATCCGAGTGCGCAGATCCTCGATCGCCGCGGCGGCCGTCGGAGCCGTCGTCCTGTCCCTCGCCGTCGGCTTCGGGCCCGCGGGCGCTGCCCCGGCGCCCGGCGCGACACCCGGCTCCGCGGCGTCCACCCCGGACGCTGCCGCCGCCAAGGTGCCGTCGCTGGTCCGCCAGCTGGCGGCGAAGCTCCGCACCGAGCAGAGCCGGAGCGGCGGGGCGACGCCGAGCGCCAAGGCCCGCCAGGATCGCGGCGGGGATCTCGTCGGCCTGGACGCCGGCGGCGCGCTCGACCTCCAGCTGCACGCCACCGCGGCCGTCGGATCGACCCAGCTGGCGCAGCTGCGTGGGCTCGGTGTGACGGTGGAGTCCTCCTCGGCGCAGTTCGCGGCGGTGCCCGGCGCCGCGCTGCCGCCGGCCGGCCTGGTGCACGCGGCCGTGCCGGTCGACAAGCTCGACGCGGTGGCGGCGCTGCCCTGGGTGGCGGCGGTCCGGCCGGTGAGCCGGCCGCAGGTGGACGCGGGCCCGATCACCAGCGAGGGCGTCGCCCTGCACCGTGCTGGCGTCGCCCATCGGATCGGCCTGACCGGGCGCGGTCAGCGGGTCGGCGCGATGTCGGACGGCGTCACTCACCTGGCCGACTCGGTGGCCAAGGGCGAGCTGCCGCCGGACGTCAGGGTGATCGATCCCGGCGACGGCGACGAGGGCACCGGCATGCTCGAGATCGTCCACGACATGGCACCGGGCGCGAAGCTGCTGTTCACCGGCACCGGCGAGACGCTCGCGGACCACGTCGGCGGCCTGCGCAAGCTCGCCGCGGCCGGCGCGAACCTCATCACCGAGGACCTGGCGTTCGACGACGAGCCGGCGTTCCAGCAGGGCCTGGCCGCCTCCACCGCCGAGGCGCTGGCGCGCTCCGGTGTCTTCGTCAGCTCCTCGCCGGCAACCTGGGCGCCCGGCACACGCCGCGGGTGCCGGCGATCGGCACCGGCCGCAGCCGGACGACATCTCGCGACGCGACGTTCGGCACGGCCTGCGGGACGGTCGGCCCCGCACAACGCGGTGGCGGTCGCCGGCGGCACCGACAACTCCTTCGACCTGCTGCTCGGGCAGGACGGCGTGATCCTCGCGACGCTGCAGTGGAGCGAGCCGCGGGCGATCTTCCCGACGCCGGGGCGGGGCGGCTTTACCGACGTCAACCTCTACCTGCTCGACACAGACCGGCCGCTGCCTCGCGGTCAGCAACGCCGGCAGGCCAACGGGGTCGGCGACACCATCGAGCAGGTCCTGTACGACAGCGCCGAGCTCGGCGCGGGCAACCACCCGCTCAAGCTCGTCGTCGACGTGGCCGGCACCTCCTCCGCAGTGGCCCCGCCGCTGATCGACCTGCGCTGGCGTACCGGGGTGAACGGCTCGCTGGCGATCGACACGCCCAGCCGGGCCGGCTCGCTCAACCCCGACTCCAACTACCTCGGCCGGCCACGAGCGCCGGCGCGGCCAACGCCAGCCAGTCCACCGACCCGAAGACCGTGCCGCTGGAGAGCTTCAGCGCCGGCGGCCCGGTGCAGGTCGGCTCGACCACCCAGTGCCCGAACGGCGCCGTCGGGCCGTGCAAGGGCGTGGCCGGGTCGCGGTTCCGCACGGCGATCGCGCCGACCTGGACGGCCGCGGACGGCGTCTCGATCAGCGGGTCGGGCGGCTTCCCGGACCCGGACGTCTGCCCGGCGACGGCCAACGGGGCAGTGCCTGTTCTTCGGCACCTCGGCGGCGGCGCCGTCGGCGGCCGGGGTCGCGGCGGTGGTCCGGCAGGAGCTCGGCGGTCGGCTCCCGCCGCGGCTGCTGAACCTGGCGCTGGCCAAGCTGGCCGTCGACCGCGGCGACCCCGGCCGGGACAACCTCTGGGGCGCCGGGGTGCTGCGGGTGTTGCCGGTGTGAGCTGACCGGCGTGCGTCCCGCTCGCCGCTGCGGGACGCACGCCGGCGTCAGCCGACCGGGGTCGGTTCCCGGTCCCGGGTGGACGCCAGGCTGAGCACGGTGACCACGGCGAGGATGCCGACGATGAGCCCGAGCGAGAGCAGCGTCGGGATGGTCGGCACCGCCGGCCAGACCGTGTGCGCCCAGTGCAGGACGAGCTTCACGCCGATGAGGCCGAGGATCGCGGCCAGGCCGTAGCCGAGGTAGACCAGCCGGGACAGCGCCCCGGCCAGCAGGAAGTAGAGCGCGCGCAGGCCGAGCAGGGCGAAGGCGTTGGTCGCGAAGACGAGGTACGGGTCGTCGGTGATCCCGTACACGGCCGGCACGGAGTCGACCGCGAAGACCACGTCGGTGGCGAAGACGGCGACCACCACGACGGCGAGCGGGGTCAGGGCTCGCCGGCCGGCCTCCCGAACGGTCAGCCGGGGGCCGGCGTAGTCGTGGGTGACCGGGAAGAACCGGCGCAGCAGGCGGACCGAGCGCAGGTGCCCGACGTCGACCTCCTTGTCGTGGCCGGAGCGGGCGTCCCGGAACACCTTGACCGCGGTGGCGACCAGGATCGCGCCGAAGACCAGGAACGTGCCGGTGAACGCGTCCAGCGCGGCCGCGCCGACGGCGATGAACACGCCCCGCAGGACCAGGGCGCCGACGATCCCGTAGAGCAGCACCCGCTGCTGCAGCGCCGCCGGCACCGCGAACGCGGCCAGCAGCAGCATGAACACGAACAGGTTGTCGACCGACAGCGACTTCTCGACCAGGTAGCCGGCGAGGAACTCGGTGCCGCGCTCCTGGCCGTACCGCGACCAGACCCAGCCGGCGAAGCCGAGCGGCAGGGCGATGTAGAACGACGACCACAGCGCCGCCTCGCGCAGGGACACCTCGTGCGGGCGGCGGGTCAGCAGGAAGTCGACGGCGACCAGGCCGAGCACGGCGGCCAGGGTGATCGCCCACAACGTCGGCGTTCCTACGGTCATCGACGGGTCCTCCTCGGTCAGGTCACACTGGTCCTGGCCGAGGTCTTCTCCACCCCGGTCCGGCGCGGGACCGTGGCCGCCGCCCGGGGACCGTGGTCCGTACTGTCCGGGCCGGCGCGCGGGAGTACTCCCCTCGCCGGGCAAGTATTCTAAAGCAAGATCTCAAGATACGGCAACATGGTCATGACCACGCCCTGCCCTCGGGCGGCGGCCCCGGGGGCCGATTCGCTGAGAAAGGTCGGCATCAATACGCGACCTGCGTGAGCATTGGATGTCGGCGAGCAGTAGCGCGCCCTGGTCGGTCAGAGCAGCTCGGCGATGAGCGTCGCGGCGCGGCGGGCCGCGCCGGGTTGGTGCTGGCGGTAGCCGCTGGTATCGGTGCCCAGGGCCTGGAGTGCCGCGTCGGCCAGGGCATCCGTGCTGGTGTCCTGGTAGGTGAGGCGGTGGCCTGCGCGGTGGGCGTCGAGCCGGTGGGTCACGTGGTAGAGCTGCTCGAAGTGGCCGGCCAGCGGGAAGTACAGGAAGGGACGGCGCGTGATGGCCAGCTCCATGGTGGTCGCCAGCCCCCCCTGCACGATCGCGAGGTCAGCGACGGCGAGATGCTCGTAGAGGTCTGGCACGTACCCGCGCACTTCGAGACCCAGGTGCTGTGGCAGGCTTGCTACATCTATGCGAGGACCGGCGACCGCCACGCAGCGGGCCTCCGGGCGGCGGGCGTGGATCAGCGGCCAGGCGGCGATCGTCTTGCGCAGCAGATGCTGACCGATCCCGGTGCCGCCGACCGCGGAGATGACCAGCGGGCGTTCGGGGTCATAGCCCAGCCGCTGACGCACGGCACGGATATCCGCGTGGTCGGCCGGGTCGAAGGGAGCGGCGTAGCCGGTGGCAGCGAAGTGCTCGAGCGCCCAGTCGCGGATCGACGGCAGACCGGGCCCGAAGCGCTCCGGGAGGATGTCGCTGGGATGGCCGAGGTAGATCGCGCGGTCCCGCACGCGGGGCAAGCGCTCGACCTGCTCGATCATCTCGGCGTTGTAGTCGCTGGTCAGGCGGCGTTCCTCGGAACCGGGACGGCGGTCGACGGGCAGGAAGCCGACGAAGTCGGTGAGGAAGGCGAACGGGGCTGTCTTGAGTTCGGGATTCTCGTGCAGCCAGTAGTCGACCTCCCACGCCTCGTCCCCGATCCACAGGTCGTAGCCGCCGTCGCGCACCGCCTCCAGGAAGACCATGAAGTTCGCCAGGAAGATCTCATCCATATCGCGGAAGGCCCGGAACGCGCGCAGCTCGTGCTCGCCCGCTGAGCCCTCGAGGTGGGCGGACTCGCTGGCCAGCGCGCGACTGAGCGGATGAACCGGCTCTCCGGCGTCCTCGAGCACGCGCGTGACTGGATGCTGGGCCAGCCACTCGATCTCGAGATCACCGGTCAGGCGACGAAGCTCGCGCGCGATGGCCAGATCCCGCTGGACGTGACCAAGCCCGATCGGGCTTGAGATGAACAGGGCACGCGGCCTGCGCCGCGCCATGGCGCGGCGCAGGACCCGGCGCTTGGGCGTCGGCACGCCCAGGAGCCGTCCGATCTCCAGGTTGACCCGCACCGCGTTCTGGACGTGGATGGCGTGGCCGCCGGCCTCGAACTCGATCAGCTCCCAGTCGGGCCTGGCCTCGGCCAGCGTCCTGGTCATGGCTATGTCGGCGATGCGGTCGTCGCGGGCGTGCATCAGCAGGGCCGGGCAGCGGACGCGGCGAAGGATCTCCTCGAGTCGCATGACCGGCCGCAGCCGCGGGTTGGCCACGCTGGCGATCAGGATCTCGGGGGTGGTCTGCTTCGCCCACCCGATCGCTTCCTCGATTGCTTTCGTCGAGTGGGGCTCACTGAAGACCTGCTGCAGGAAGAACGCGAGCCAGTCGTCGTAGTGTTCGCGCCAGTAGTGCGCGTTGCGTTTGTCCCATCCAACGTAGGTGTCGCGCCGCTGCCAGAACGCGGGATCCTCGCCGAACGCCCACTCGGGCGAAACCGGGCTGATCAGCACGAGCCGCGTGACGCGCTCCGGATAGCGCCCGGCCATCCACAGGCCGTAGGCGCCGCCCATCGACAGCCCGATGACGTTGGCCCGGCTGACCCCGAAAAGGTCGAGCAGGTCGACGCCATAGTCGACCACGCGGTCGAGCTCGAACGCCGCCGGATCTTCAGTGCGCTCCGCCCCGCCGATCCCCGGGGGATCGAAGGTGACCACCCGGAACGAACGCGCCAGGTATGGGACCTGCAACTTCCAGTGCAGGCTCGGCGAGATCTGCCAGGTCGGCAGCAGCAGCACGGCCGGTGCGGCCGGCTCGCCGAACACCTCGTAATAGATCCGGAAACCCTGGGTGAGAAGATGACCCGACTCGACCGGGCTGGCCGCGCGCACGGCGTCACACCGCCGTCCGGGCGCGCGGTCCTGTCGTAATCGGGTGATCGCTGGCCAGCGCCTTGGCGAGCTCGTCCCGTGAGGAGATCCCGAGCTTGCGATAGGCACTGCGGAGGTGGTACTCGATGGTCTTCGGGCTCAGGAACAACTGTGCTGCAGCCTCGCGGGTCGTTCGCCCCTCTGCGAGCACCATCGCGATGCGCAGTTCCTGCGGCGTGAGCGCGTAGAGGGCGCTGGCATCCCGGCGGACCGTCTCCCCGGTCGCCCGCAGCTCCAGGCGGGCGAGCTGGGCCCAGGTGGCCGCACCCAAGTCGCTGAACGCCTCGAATGCCGCGCGAAGCTGCTCGCGCGCCTGCATGCGGCGCTTGGCGCGGCGCAGTCGTTCGCCGTAGCACAGCCGCGTCCGTGCGAGCTCGAAGGTGTCCGGGGTCTGGGCATGCAGGCGCAGCGCCCGGGCGAAGGGCTCGTCCATCGCGTCCGCCTCTGCCAGCAGACCCTGGCTGCGCTCCGCGCGCGCGAGCGCCCAGGGCTGGCCCTTCTCCCTGGCCCGTCGAAGGTGGTCCTCGGCGATGGCACGGGCGATACCGATCCGGAGAGCTCGCACGTGTACCTCCACGAGTTCCGGCGCCGCGGAGAGATCGGGATCCGCGATCTGCAAGGTGGCCAGCAGGTGATCCTTCTGCTCGAGCCAAGCCAGCGTCTCGTCGAGCCGTCCGAGCGAGAGCCCGAGCTCGGCCAGCGCCCCGATCGCCCACACCCGGTAAAAGGGAAGGCCGGCCTGCTCGCTCAGCGCCAGCGCGGCGGTCGCGTGCTCGCGGCAATCCGCCTCGCGTCCCTGGCGCGCATCGATACGGGACAGGCCGGCCAGCGCGCCGCACAGCCGCACTGTCTGGCCGGTGTCGCGGGCAAGCCGGATCGCCTCGTCGTGCAGTGCCACGGACAACGCCCAGCGATCGTCAGCAGCGGCATCGAGTGCGGCGATCTGCACGGCGAACGGCAGGACTCCGACCGCGCCGCGGGCCCGGGTCGCCTCGATCGCGCGATTGACCAGCGGCTGGCCGATGTGGGCTTCGCGCAGCCACAGGGGCGCCAGAGCCGCACACGACAGCAGGCGCGGATCGTCGCCTAGCACGTCGGAGGAATCAATCAGTGCGATCGTGTCGCGAAGCAGCCTGGCGCCGGCCACACCCTGTCCGTTGTAGATGAGCGCAGTTCCCAGCGCGAGCCCCGCAAACGCGGTTTCCCACTCGCTGGCGCAGGATCCCGCGAGTTCCCATGCCCGCGTGGCAGCCGCCAGCATCTGCCGGGGCTGCCCCGCGTATACGCAGGCGTCGGCCGCCTCCGCCAGCATCATCGCCGCCTTGGCCGGATCGACCGCCTCGACCTGCGATGCCGCCTGCACCAGGATGTCGTGGGCTTGCATCACCGGCCCGGTTTGCGCCGCCGCCCGGCCGCGAAGGTACAGCGCGTCGCCGCGCAGCCGCCGGTCAGCACAGCACTCGAGCGCCTCGTCGAGCAGGCGGAGCGCGGGCTGGGCCTGGCCGGCGAGCCAGGCGGCGTCGGCCGCCGACAACAGGCGGCGCCCGCGGTTATCGCCATCGTCCGGCGTGAGGCGCGCCGCGCGTTCGAAGGCGCTCGCGGCGACCGCGTAGGCACTCCGGTCCTGGGCACGCGCGGCGGCCTGCTCGAGCGCGCGCGCCGTCGGCTCTTCCGGCCCGAACGCCGCGGACGCCAAGTGCATGGCCTGACGGTCCGGGTCGTGCCGGAGCCGGAAGATGTCGGCGATGGCGCGATGGGCGGCGCGGCGCTCGTCCGCAGGCGCGGCATGATAAAGCGCTGACCTCACCAGCGGATGCCGGAACTCCAGCTGGGCGTCGGCGATCGCGATCAGCCCGGTGCGCTCGGCTTCCTCAAGCGCGGAGACATCGATTCTCGAGGATCGCAGCAGCCTGCGCTGTGATGCTGAGCTCGCCGGACCCGGCGACCGCGGCGAGCGTGAGCGCGCGGCGTGCTTCCTGTGACAGCCCGGTGGTGCGGCGCAGGAACGCCCGCTCGACGCTGGTGGCGACCGGAGCAAGGCCGCCCAGCAGGTCGGCTCTGAGACCTGCGGCGGTCGCGAGCTCCACGAGCGCCAGCGCGTTGCCGCCGGTCGCCTGGACCAGCAGGTCTGCCGTCTCAGGTGGTACCGGGGCGGGGGCGTGGCGCGCCAGCAATTTCCCCGCAGCCTCGGGGTCCAAGCCGCCGAGGACGACCTCGGGCAGACCGGCGGCTTCGATGGCGGGCGCCTCGCCGGTCCGGACGGCCAGCACGACGGCCACCGAGTCGGCAAGCAGGCGACGTGTCGCGAACATCAGAGCCGCCCCCGAGGAGGCGTCGAGCCACTGCGCGTCGTCGGCGAGGACCAGCAACGGCGACTCCTCGGCCTGCGCCGCCAGCATGCTCAAGGTCGCGGCCCCGATGATGAACCGATCAGTGGCCCTGACCGGGCCGAGC
This sequence comes from uncultured Actinomycetota bacterium, assembly GCA_963728945.1. Lineage (GTDB taxonomy): Bacteria > Actinomycetota > Actinomycetes > Mycobacteriales > CADCTP01 > CADCTP01. The sequence continues at coordinate 99,581 of CAVSMA010000003.1, forward strand.
GCGAGAGCACTACGCAACGCCAGTGCCTGCGGTTCGGCGACGCGCTCCAGGCAATTCAAGATCGGCCGGAAGAGCTCGAGGAGCCCGCAGAACGGAACGTCGGCCTCGGCTTCGACCCCGCGCGCCGTCAGGATCGTCATGTCCTCGGCGTGCTCAGCGGCGTACCGGAGCAGCGCCGTCTTGCCGATGCCGGGATCCCCACGGATGAGCAACACGCCGCTCGTCCCAGCCCGTGCGGCTGCAAGCAAACGGTCGATCTGGGCGCACTCTGCCACTCGCCCGAGCAGCACCGGACCATGGTAGGACCCCCGGCCCCCCGGATCCAAGCGCCCGCGTGCGGTCCGGATCCTAGGTCACTCCCCGGATTCGATGCGGTTCGTGCGCGCCTAGCGTCATGCCCGTCACCAGCAGCACAGAGCTTCAGGAGGACATCATGACGGTAACTGGCGCCGAAGTGATGTTGGAGGAATGGGCCGCCTCCTGGTCCGCCGGCGACATGGACCGGCTCGCGTCGATCTTCACCGACGACTGCGTCTACGAGGACGTGACGATGGGTGTTCTCACCCACGGAAAGGCGGAGCTCAAGGCCTTCGCCGACGGCATCTTCGCGGCGATCCCCGACTTCGCGATTGAGCTCAGCGCACGCTTCGCCACCAACCGCTGGGGCGGCATGGAGTGGACCATGTCCGGCACCCACCGCGGCGACCTCCCAGGCCTGCCAGCCACCGGCAAGCCGTTCACGCTGCGGGGCTCATCGATCCTCGCGCTGTCCTCTGGCCGGATCGCGCGCTGCACAGACTACTGGGACATGACCGCGTTCCTCAAGCAAATCGGCGCGATGCCGTCCGGGTGAAGGAGGATCCGCATGGCTAAAGTGATCTTCGTATGCAACGGCAGGCCGACCTGACCCGCAAGCGGGCGCTCGCGCAATGGAGCGGCGAGCAGCACGTCGCACTAGTCGGCAAGGTGCCCGGCCTGACCACGTACGTACAGAACCACGTCGGCTCCGCAAACTGTGGTTCGCGACCGACGAACTGACGGACTGGGCACTGACCTCACAGGTCGCCGAAGCGCTCACCGATCTTGGCCGCCTGGCTGAACTGCGGCAGCGGCCGCCGCGGCATCGCCGCCGGCCATCCGCTACGGCCCAGCCGGGAACGGCAGGCAGCCCCGTTCGACACAATCCCGCTGAAGATCATCGAGCAGCCGGCCAGCCCGGGCCACCCAGCCGCAACCATGGGCCACCTCGCCTGGTTGAAGACGCTAAAGGCTAGCCAGAACGCGCCTCGAACAGCTCGCTCGCTACCGGGTCGCCCGGCCGTAGCAGACTGGCAGTCGTGTCCCGGCTCCCGCGCGCGCTGCATCCAGGGGCGTGGTGGCTGTGGGCCCTCGGGCTGGCCACGGCGGCCAGCCGGACCACGAACCCGCTGCTGCTCGCGCTGATCATCGCGGTGGCCGGGCTGGTCGTGGCCAGCCGGCGCGGCGACGCGCCGTGGGCGTTCGCGTTCAAGTTCTACCTGTGGGCCGGGCTGATCGTGGCGCTGTCCCGGGTGCTGTTCCGGGTGCTGTTCGGCGGCGGCGACACCGGGCACGTGATCCTCTGGCTGCCGGAGATCCCGCTGCCGGGCAGCTTCGCCGGCATCCACCTGCTCGGCCCGGTCTCGGCCGAGTACCTCCTCGCCGGCCTGTACGACGGGCTGCGGCTGGCCGCGATGCTGATCTGCGTCGGCGCCGCGAACGCGCTGGCCGACCCGAAGCGGATGCTCAAGGCCGTCCCCGGCGCCCTCTACGAGGTGGGCACCGCGGTCGTCGTCGCGCTGTCGGTCGCGCCCCAGCTGGTGGAGAGCGTGCTGCGGGTGCGCCGGGCCCGGCGGCTGCGCGGCGGCCGGCAGCGCGGCCTGCGGGCGCTGCGCGGGATCGCGATGCCGGTGCTGGTCGACGCGCTCGACCGGTCGCTGGCGCTGGCCGCCGCGATGGACTCGCGCGGGTACGGCCGCGGCACCGGTGCGACGCGACCGGTCCGGCTGGCCACCGGCACGCTGCTCGTCGCCGGCCTGCTCGGCATCTGCGTGGGTGTCTACGGCCTGCTCGACGGCACCAGCCCGGGCTGGCTCGGGTTGCCGATGCTGCTGCTCGGCCTGCTCGTCGCCGGCTTCGGGCTGCCGCTGGCCGGGCGACGGGTCCGCCGCAGCGTCTACCGGCCGGATCCGTGGCGGCTGACCGAGACGCTCGTCGCGGCGAGCGGCCTGCTGCCGGCGGCCGTGCTGGTCCTGACCGCGCGGGTCGACCCGGGCAACCTCTATCCCTCGCTCGACCCGCTCGGCTGGCCCGGGCTGCCGCTGGGCGCCACGCTGGCCGTGCTCGCGGCGCTGCTGCCGGCCTGGCTGGCTCCGCCGCCGGTGTCCGTGCTCAGCCCCGCCCGGGCGGTGGCGGCATGACCGCCGGCACGACCGGTGGCCCGGGCGGTGGCGGCATGACCGGCGGCACGGCCGGCGGCACGCCGGCGGCATGCACGGCGGGGTGATCGGCTTCGAGGCGGTGACCGTCACCTACGAGGACGCCGCCGCTCCCGTGCTGCGCGACTTCTCGCTCGCCGTCGAGGAGGGCGAGCTGTGCCTGGTCGCCGGCCGCACCGGGGTCGGCAAGTCCACCGTGCTCGGCGCGGTCAACGGGCTGGTGCCGCACTTCACCGGCGGCCGGCTGTCCGGCCGGGTCACCGTGGCGGGCCTGGACACCCGGACCGCGCCGCCGCGGGAGCTGGCGCACGTGGTCGGTGTGGTTGGTCAGGACCCGCTGGCCGGCTTCGTCACCGACACGGTCGAGGACGAGCTCGCGTACACGATGGAGCAGCTCGCCGTGCCGCCGGCCGCGATGCGCAAGCGGGTCGAGGAGACGCTGGACCTGCTCGGCATCGCCGAGCTGCGCCGCCGTCCACTTCGGACCCTTTCCGGCGGCCAGCAGCAGCGGGTGGCGATCGGCGCCGCGCTGACCGCCCATCCGGCGGTGCTGGTGCTCGACGAGCCGACCTCGGCGCTGGACCCCACCGCGGCGGAGGACGTGCTGGCCGCGATCACCCGGCTGGTGCACGACCTCGGTACGACGGTCGTCATAGCCGAGCACCGGCTGGAGCGGGTCGTGCAGTATGCGGACCGGCTGGTGCTGCTGACCGGCTCCGGCGCCGCCGTCTCCGGTCCGCCGGCAGAGGTGCTGGTCGACTCGCCGGTGGCGCCGCCGGTCGTCGAGCTGGGCCGGCTCGCCGGCTGGAGCCCGCTTCCGCTGTCGGTGCGGGACGCCCGGCGCCGGGCCGCGCCGCTGCGGTCCACGCTGGCGGACGCTGTCCCGGCGGAGCCGGTGCCGCCTCCGGCGCCGGCCGATCCGGCCGGCAGGCCGGTGCTCACGGCCCGCGACGTCGTCGTCCGGTACGGCGCGGTGCTCGCGGTGCGGGAGGTCGGCCTCGACCTGCCCGCGGGCGAGGTGGTGGCCCTGATGGGCCGCAACGGCTCGGGCAAGTCCTCGTTGCTCTGGGCGCTGCAGGGAACCGGCACCCGGAACTCCGGCTCGGTGTCGGTCGGCGGCGTCGACCCGGCGCAGGTCCCGCCGCACCGGGCCCGCGGGCACGTCGGGCTGGTCCCGCAGACCCCGTCCGACCTGCTCTACCTGGACACGGTCGGCGCCGAGTGCGCGCAGGCCGACCTCGAGTCCGAGGCGGTGCCGGGGCACTGCCGCGCGCTGCTCGACCAGCTGGTGCCAGGCATCCCCGACGACCACCATCCGCGCGACCTGTCCGAGGGGCAGCGGCTGGCTCTCGTGCTGGCGATCCAGCTCGCCGCGGCCCCGGCCGTCGTGCTGCTGGACGAGCCCACCCGCGGCCTCGACTACCCGGGCAAGGCACGGCTGCGGCAGCTGGTCCGCGCGCTGGCCGCCGAGGGTCGGGCGGTCGTCCTGGCGACGCACGACGTCGAGTTCGCCGCCGCGGCCGCCGACCGGGTGGTGGTGATGGCCGAGGGCGAGGTGATCGCCGACGGCCGGACCGCCGACGTGCTCGTCGCGTCCCCGGCGTTCGCGCCGCAGGTGGCCAAGGTGCTGGCACCGCAGCCGTGGCTGACGGTGGACCAGGTGGCGCAGGCGCTCACCGGGGTGCGGGCATGATCCCGGCGCTGCCGGTGCGGCTGCGGTCGCGGCTGGTGTTGCTGCTCGCGTCGGTGGCCGGGCTGGCGGTGTTCGTCTGGCCGCTGCTGATCTCGCCCGGCGCCGGCGTCGCCGGGCGGAGCGCCGACGCTCCGCTGGTGTTCCTGTTCACCCTGCCGGTGCTGGTGCTGATCGTGCTGACCGAGCTGGGCTCCGGCGGCATCGACGCGAAGGCGCTGGCGCTGCTCGGCGTGCTGTCCGCCATCAACGCCGCGCTGCGACCGCTCGGTGCCGGCACCGCCGGCATCGAGACCGTGTTCTTCCTGCTCGTGCTGGCCGGCCGGGTGTTCGGACCCGGCTTCGGCTTCGTGCTCGGCGCCACCTCGATGTTCGCCTCGGCGCTGCTGACCGCCGGCGTGGGGCCGTGGCTGCCGTTCCAGATGCTGGCGGCCTCCTGGGTCGGCCTCGGCGCCGGACTGCTTCCCCGCGGCGTGCGGGGGAAGCAGGAGATCGCGATGCTGGCCGGTTACGGGGTGCTGGCCGCGTACGCCTACGGCCTGCTGCTGAACATGTCGTACTGGCCGTACGCGACCGGCCCGGGTACGGATCTGTCCTATGTGGCCGGTGGGCCGATGCTGGAGAACCTGCAGCGGTTCCTGGTCTTCACCGTGGTGACCTCGACCGCCGGTTGGGACACCGGGCGGGCGCTGACCAACCTCGTCGCGATCGTGCTGCTGGGGCCGGCGGTGCTGGTCGCGCTGCGGCGGGCGGCGCGCCGGGCCGCCTTCGACGCCCCGGTCGAGTTCGAGCCGGCGCGCTAGGTTGTCCGCGATGCGCGAGTTCGAGGCTGCGTACGAGGCCGTGCTGCGGTCATGGCCCCAGGTCGAGGTCGCCGACCTGGCCGGGCCGTACGGGACGACGCGGGTGCTGTCCTCCGGCCCGGCCGACGGGCCGCCGGTGGTGCTGCTGCCCGGCGGTGGTGCGACCGCCACGGCGTGGTTCGCGAGCGCGCCGGCCCTGTCCGAACGCGCGCGGGTGCATGCGCTGGACCTGCCCGGCACGGCCGGCGGCACCGCGGTCTCGGTCCGGGACGCGGCCGGGCTGAGCGGGTGGCTGGACTCGGTGCTCGACGCGGTCGCCGGCGGCCCGGTCGACCTGGCCGGCCATTCGTACGGTGGCTGGGTGGCGTTGACCTACGCGCTGCACGCGCCGGCCCGGATACGCCGGCTCGCGCTGCTCGATCCGACCCAGTGCTTCGCCGGCTTCCGCCCCGGCTACCTGCTGCACGCGCTGCCGGTGCTGCTCCGGCCGAACCGGCGTACCGCCGCGGCGCTCCGCCGCTGGGAGACCGGCGGAGCCGCGCTCGACCCGGCCTGGACCGCGGTCGCCGACGCGGCCGCCGAGGCGCCGAAGACCGGCCGGCTGGTGACCCGGCCGAAGCCCAGCCGGGACCGGATGCGCGGGCTCGACCTGCCGACGCTCGTCCTGTTGGCGGGCCGTGGAAAGGCCCAGGACGCCGGCAAGGCGGCCGCCGGTGCCCGGGCGTCCCTGCCGGACGTCCGGGTCGAGGTGCTGCCGACCGCGACGCACCACTCGCTGCCGCTCGATCCCGCCGTCGAGGTGAACCGCGCGCTGCTCGCGTTCTTCGGCGGGTAGCGGGCGTCCGCGCTACATCGGCGGCTGGCTGCGACGGCGGCGCGCGACCAGGATGCCGGTCACCGCGATCGCGACGATCAGGACGATCGCCAGGGCGGACCCGAGCAGCCTCGTCCACGGGTAGCGCGGCGGTGGCGGCCGCTGGACGGTGCCGACCGCGGTCAACCCGGAGTCCGATGTAGACGGTGCGGCGGCCGCGCCGGTCGGGGGCGGCGACGTGCCGTCCGTCGCGGTCGGACCGGCCGATGTGGACGGCGCCGTGGTGGTCCGGGCGGGACTCCGGCTCGCCGACCCGGCCGCGCTGCCAGGCGGCCCACCGCGTGCTTCACCGCCGGCCGCAGCCGACCCGCGCGGCGGGGCCGGCGCGGGCGGTGGCTGGGCGGACGGCCTCGGGGCAGGCCTGGTCGTCGGCTTCGGCGCCGGCGGGGCTGGTGCCTGGGCGGCCGGCGGCGCGATCCCCGGCCGGCCACCGGCGCCGAACGCCCAGCCTTCCACCGTGCCCGGCTTGGGGTTGTATCCCCCGGCGCCGGCCGTGGCGTAGCTCCACGATCCGCCACGGGCCGCGTGCCAGTAGGACCAGTACGCCGTGGTGGGCGCCCCGTTGCAGGGGTTGGGCCGCGCGTCGATCTGGCAGACCAGGCCGATCTGCCGCGGCACGAACGTGTAGCCGTGCCCGGCGGCGGACAACGCCGCGAGGCCGCTGGCCGGGTCGCCGCCGGCGCAACCGGTCTGCACGCCGCCGCCGAGCGAGCCGAAGTCGACGACCACGGTGACCCCGGAGGAGCCGGAACAGGCCGCGGCTTCGGCCGCCGGCGCCACCACGGCAAGCCCGGCCGCCGCCACCAGCAGCGCAGCGGAGCCGGCGGCCAACCGCCGCGCGCTTCCCGGCGGGACCGAGCCGCGGCGCCGGGCGCGAGGCGCCCCCGCGGTCACGGCTTGGCCGGGCGCCGGCGACCGAGGAACGCCAGTGCCGCACCGCCGGCGAGCAGGCCGAGGCCGATCCAGACGACCGGGACCGGGCTGGCGCCGGTGTTGGGCAGGGTGCCGCCGAAGGCGGCCGGTGAGGTGCTCGGCGCCGGCACCGGTACGGCGGCCCGGGTGGTCGGCGCGGCAGTCGGCGCGGCCGACGGGGTCGGCGACGGCGTGGCCGGGGCCGAGCTGGACGGCGGCGCCGCGCAGGCCAGCTCGGGCGCGGCCGGCTCCGCGCCGGTGCCGTCGAGCGTCAGCAGCCCGGGCCCGGACAGCCCGAGCAACGCCTGCGCGGTGGCCCGTGGTGCGATCGTCGCGTCGAACCCCTTGCGGTCGAACGCGATCGCACCGCGCCGCGCCGCGGGGGCAGTGCACCCGGACTGGAGGCTGCGAAGGTAGGCCGCCGCCCGGCCCGCGGCCGCCGTCGAACCCGCCGTCCGCAGCGCCTGCCCGGCGAGCCCGGTGCTGTTCGCGTTGGGTTCGCCGCTGGCGACGTCGACGAACGAACCGTCCGCCCGCTGGACGCCGACCAGCCACCGGATCCCGGCCTTCGCGGCCGCGCCGTCACCCGCGGCGGCCAGCGCCTGCACCGCGACCGCCGTCGTATCCACGGCCGACGTGCACGACGCACCGCCGAACGTCTGCGGGAATCCGCCGTCCGGGCAGGCGGTCCCGGCCAGGAACGACACCGCGGTGGGAGGCACCGAACCGGCGCGCGCCAGCGTCAGCACCGCGTACGACTGGGAGAAGCCGTTGCTGAAGTCGCCGAACGACGACTTGTCGGAGAACCGGCCGGACGGGGTGATCAGGGCTCGCAACCGGGCCAGTACGTCCACCCGCGCCGACCCGAACGCGGTCGGGTCCAAGCCCTGCACCTGCGCGCTGAGCGAGAGCTTCGCCAGCGATCCGGCGTACGACTCGGTGCTCCCGTTGCCGACGTAGGACGCCAAATTGGCCGGCTCGCCGATCCAGTCCATCGCGGCCTCGGCGGTGTCGCCGGCGACGCCTGCGGCGGCGAAGCCGAACACGGCGTCGAGGGTGAGCCCAGGGTCCGGGAAGACCTGGCCGCTGGAGGTGGTCTCCAGGTGGTTCCCGGCCACGAACTGGCGGCCCAGCCAGCCGGCGGCGGCGGCGGCCGGGTCGTCGGTGCTCGGCGGGGCGGCCTGGGCGGGGGCCGCGACGACGGCGGATGCCGTCAGCAGCGCGAGGAGCGCGGCCGAGGCGGCGGCCAGGACACGCCGCGTCGGACCGGGGACGGACAGGGCCACCAGGGGCCGCCTTTCGGCACCGGGTCCGCGCGACGAGCCGAGAGGAGCCGGGACCGGGAGCCGGGACGTTGCCGACTCGACGACCGCCGACGTCCCGGGGCACCGTCCCGCAGACCTCGACGGGATGGGGGGATGACGGCTCGGCCGTGGGTGTTCGGGCTCGCCGACCTGGCGGTCGGCCTACCGTTGCGGGTCAGCGCCGGACTCGGACCGGACTTCCCCCACGGACGGGCTATTCGATTGTCGGGCGAGCTCAGCTTCCTGGTCGGCGCCGGGGCTGTCAAACGTCGACACTCAGAGCCCGAGGACCCCGAGCCGGGCCAGCGGGGAGGAGCCGAGCCGGTCCAGCAGGGCCGCCGGGTCGTCGTACACGGCCTCCGCGCCGCCGAGCTCGCCGACGCCGATCCCGCCCGAGAGCAGGGCCACGCACGGCAGGTGCGCGGAGCGCGCCGACTCGACGTCCCAGACGGTGTCGCCGACCGCCACCGTGCGGCCCCGGTCGAGCCGGTGGTCGCGCAGGGCCACCTCGAGCAGGTCGGGATGGGGCTTGCCCGCCTCGACGTCCGCCGACGTGGTGACGCCGGCCACTACGCCGTCCGGGGCGCCGATCGCCGGCAGCATCCACTCCAGGTCGTCCTTCGTCCCGCTGGTGGCCAGCACGACCGTCAGCCCGAGCTCGGTGCACGCGGCCAGCAGCTCGGCCGCCCGCGGGAACGCCGTGACCTGGTCGCGCAGCGCCGCGTACCGCTCCGAGTGGGCCCGCACGACGTCGCCGTCGGCCGCCCCGAGCAGCCGCTTCACCAGCTCCTCGCTCGCGATGCCGATCGACCGGTGCAGCCGCCACATCGCGATCTCGTGCCCGGTGTCGCGGAAGGCCTGCCACCACGCGAGCACGTGCAGATAGTTCGTGTCGAGCAGGGTGCCGTCGATGTCGAAGACGACCCCCGCGCGGTTGTTCGCCACAAGGCATGGAGTGCCCGGGTAACGGTATCGGCACACCCGCCCGGCGGTGGCGATCCGCCGGTTACGGTGAGCCGGTGGCGGCAGCAGGGGGACGCGGACGCACCCGGCGTCCTGCCACGCTCGCCTCCCTCGCCGCCGAGCTGGGCATTTCCCGCACCACGGTGTCCAACGCGTACAACCGACCGGACCAGCTGTCCCCGCAGCTGCGGCAACGGATCCTGGAGGCGGCCCGGCGGCTCGGCTACCCCGGGCCGGATCCGGTCGCACGCAGCCTGCGCACCCGCAAGGCCGGCGCGATAGGTCTGATCTTCACGGAGGGTCTGTCCTACGCGTTCCGGGACCCGGCGGCGGTCGCGTTCCTGGAGGGCCTCGGCCTGGCCTGCGAGGCCGGCGGAACCGGCCTGCTGATGGTGCCGGCGGCGCCGGGCGACCTGACCGGGGCGCTCGTGTACGCGGCGGCGGTGGACGGGTTCGTCGTCTACTCGATGCCGGCCGGCGACCCGCACGTCGCCGCGGTGCTGGAGCGCCCGGTGCCGAGCGTCGTGGTGGACCAGCCGGTCGGACTGTCCGATGTGGATTTCGTCGGGCTCGACGACCGCGGCGCCGCGGCCGAGCTCGGCCGCCACCTCGGCGAGCTCGGGCACCGCCGGGTCGGCGTGGTCGCCAACCGGCTCGGCACCGACCGCAACGACGGGCCGGCCGGTCTCGACCGGCAGGAGCACTGCCCGTACGCGGTGGTCAAGGCGCGGCTGGCCGGCCTCGCCGACGGCCTGGCCGAGCACGGGGTGGACTGGGCCGACGTACGAGTCGAGGAGCGGTTCGACAACTCCTCCGCGGCCGGCGAGGCGGCGGCGAGAGCGCTGCTGGACCGGCACCCCGAGCTCACCGCGGTCGCGTGCACCACCGACGTGTTCGCGCTCGCGACGCTCGCGGTGGCCGGCCGGCGCGGGATGCGGGTGCCGCGGGAGCTGTCGGTGACCGGATTCGACGACGTGCCCGAGGCGTCGGCGGCGTCGCTGACCACCGTGCACCAGCCGATGCTGGAGAAGGGCCGGGTCGCCGGCCAGCTGCTGCTGGACGAGGGCGAGCGGCCGGCCGCCCGGCACGTGCTGCTGCCGACGACGCTCGTCGTCCGCAACAGCACCGGCAAGCCGCGGGACTGATCCCGGTCAGCTGGACTGGCAGCGGGCCAGCACCGTGGTGAGGCTGGACTTGTCGGGCGGGGTGACCGCCAACTTGTAGCGTGTGGACACTCCGATCCACTGCACCGCGTAGGCGCACCGGAACGCCGCGCGCGGCAACCACTCGGCCGGCCCGCGGTCGCCCTTGCTCTGGTTGGCCTCGGCCGAGGTCGCGAGCAGGTTCACCGGGTCGTTGGCGAACCGTTCCCGTTCGGACTGCGGCCAGTCGCGGGCACCGCGGGCCCAGGCCGCGCCGAGCGGGACGACGTGATCGATCTGCACCGCCGTCGCGTGCGACTTGGTGAAGGTCACGGTGCGGCCGGTGTACGGGTCGGCGAGCACGCCGGCGATCACCGTGCACCGGCCGCGCAACCGCACCTGCTCCAGGTCGCGGCGCAGGATGTCATCCCGGGTGCCGCAGCCGTTGCGGTCCACGTCGACCGACCAGGCCGGGCCGAAGTCCCGGGTCCGCTGGTAGCCGCCCTCGCGCGGGTCGGCCACGGTCAGCTTGGTCAGCTCGGTCCTCGCCCGCGCGACCGAGGCCGCCGGCACCGTGGCCGCCGGCGCGGTCCCGGTCGCCGCCGGCCCGCCCGGCGCTCCGATCGCCCCGTCCGGCAGGTCCAGCTCGGCGCAGCCGGTCACGCCCACCAACGCAATCGCAAGGATCCCGACGATCCGACGCACGTACGCCCTCCACCACCAGCCCCGTGCACCCTGGTCCATACCCGCACTGAGCCGGCCGCCAAGCCCCGATCCCCCGACCGCGTGAACCCGCCGTACCATCGCACCGTCGCCGCCTTAGCTCAGTCGGCAGAGCGGCCGCCTTGTAAGCGGCAGGTCGTCGGTTCGATCCCGACAGGCGGCTCCACCCCGGGCCGGTCAGTGTCAACCGGTCAGCTGAACCAGCTCTTCGGCGATCGAGGCGACCGTGCTGGCGTCGGTATCAACCAGTACGGCGTCGTCGGAAGACCGACCGCTTGTTGGCGGTTCGCTCGGGTCGCGTCCCACCGGGTGGTGTAGGTCAGTACAGCGCTCGGCCGCTGTGACCTTGTCAGCGGCCGGTCGTCGGTTCGATCCCGACAGGCGGCTCGCGACCGGCCGGGCGGCGCTCCACCGGTCGGCCGTCCCGCCACGGGTGGTGATGCATCGGGGAACGGCGCCGTTGTGAACTTCTGTCATGGTTTGTCGGATGCGGGTTCATTCCCCCGGGGGGAGGCCGCGGCGATCGGGTCGGCGTGACCATGTCGGTGGTCGCGGAGGGCGGCAGCCGCGTGGGCAGCCGACGGCGGCCGGGGAGGGTGACAGATGACCAGCCAGCCAGGCGGGGTCGCCCCGCCGATAGAGCCGAACGGGCGGCAGCAACAGCAGGCCGCCCGCCATGCCGAGGTCGCCCTGCGCTCGATGGGGCAGCCGAACTCGGTCGCCGGCGAGTTCGACTTCTGGAACGACAGGTACGAGGGACGGCGCCTGTTCTCCGAGCTGCTCGGTACCTTCTTCCTGGTGCTGGTCGCCGTCGGCGGCGGCATGGTCAGCGCCAAGTTCGGCGGGAACGCCGTCCCGTACGGGGCGAAGGTGGTCGCTCCGGCGCTGATGGTCGCCGCCATCATCCTGTTCATGGGCACGGTGTCCGGGGCGCACCTGAACCCGGCGGTCAGCATCGCCTTCGCGGCCCGCGGCGACTTCCCCTGGAAGCGGGTCCCCGCGTACATCGTGGCCCAGTTGCTCGGTGCCGTCCTCGCCACGCTGCTGCTGTGGGGGTTGATCGGGAAGCAGGGCAGCGCGGGCCTGACCCTGCCCGGTGCCGGCATCTCGACGACCACCGCGATGCTCTGGGAGATCGTGCTGACCACCGGCCTGGTGAGCGTGATCCTGGGTACGGCGTCCGGCGCCCAGCAGATCGGGCCGCTGGCCGCCATCGGCGTCGGCAGCTACATCGCGCTGGCCGGGCTCTGGGGTTCGCCGGTGTCCGGAGCCTCGATGAACCCGGCCCGCTCCCTCGGCCCCGCCCTGGTGCTCGGCGACTGGACCTCCTGGTGGGCCTACCTGGTCGGTCCGGTGGTGGGCGGCCTGATCGCGGTGGGGTTCGCCTATGTCCTGCGGGGCCCCGGCGGTGGCCGCAGCGGGACCGCCGCAGCGCAAGGCACGATCGGGCGCGACTGGCACCCCGGTCCCCAGCCACGCGCGTGATCCCGCGGGCAGATAGGCGGAAACGGCGAGAGGCTCCGGGCCCCGTGGGAGTCGGGGGCGGAGCCTCTCGCAGGTGGGGAGAGTCGGTGGTCGGGAGAGTCGGTGGTCGGGAAGGCTCGGGAGAGTTGGTCAGCGCTTGATCTCGAGGCGCCCGGACTTGTAGATGACCTCGACCTTGGCCCGGTCGAAGGTGCGGGTGAAGATGACGTCGGTCGTGGAGGAACCGAAGACCTCCTTCGCCACCGCGCGCCAGCCCGCCGTCTCGTCCAGCGAGCGGAACGCCGTGGTGCCGGCGAACACGCACACCGTGCCGGCGATCGCCGGGGTGCCGTCGGCGGCGGTGCCGTAGCGCGCCGGGATGGTGTCGCTGCCGGCCGGGCAGACGAAGCCCGGGGCGGCGGACGCGGCCGGGGCCTGCAGCAGCGTCGCACCCAGCGCACCGGCGGTGATCAGGGAGCTCAGGCCCAGCTTGACGCTCGTGTTCATCGGAAACTCCTCGTGTGGGGGTGGGTGGCTGACCGGATCTGGAGGCTCCGTCAACCGCGCACCTGAAGTCTCCGCGGTGCCGCGGGCGGTTCTTAAGTGGACGTTGGTCCTACGACAGACCTCCTGGACGGAGGTCGTAGGACCGGTACGCGCCCGGAGCGGCCGGGCGACTGTCGCATGTGGACTGCAGGGGCCGCGGGGATCACGCGGCCGGCCGGGGATCAGGCGGTCTGGGCGGCGAGCCAGTCGAGGGCATGACCGGCCTGGCGCAGCACCGACACATGCCCGTCCGGCTGGCTGACGTGCAGCGCCGCGGTCGGGCAGTGGTCGGCCAGCCAGAGCGCGTGCGCGACCGGTGCCATCCGGTCCTCGCCGCCGTGCAGCAGGAACAGCGGGACCTCGATCGCGGTCACGTCGAACCCCCAGGGCCCGACCAGCGCCAGGTCGTCGTCGATCAGCGGGGCCGGGCCGTTCGCCAGCGCCGGCCGGACCACCTCGATGAACCAGGACCAGTCGCCGGCCAGCGCGTCCAGGTCGGCCTGGGTGAAGCCCGGGTCGTCCGCCTCGTTGGCCGCCTCGTACCGCTGTTTCGCCTCCCGGCCGGCGAGCGCCGCCCGCAGCGCTCCCGCGGTCGCGTCGGACATGCCGGCGAACCAGTCCACGCCGGGCGTCCCGTACGGAACGTAGCCGGAGACGCCGGCCGCGGCCCGCACCCGGTCCGGCAGCAGCGCGGCGCAGGCGAGCGTGTGCGGCGCCCCACCCGAATGGCCGACGACCGCGAACGAGTCGACGCCGAGCGCGTCGGCGACCGCGGCCACGTCCCCCGCGGCGGAGGCGATGTCCCGGCCGGGACGCGGAGTGGACCCGCCGTATCCGGGGCGGTCGTAGCCGAGCCAACGGATGCCCAGCGGCTCGGACAGCCCGAACAGTGGTCGCGGGGGCGCGCCGACGTTCGGGGTGCCGTGCAGCCAGAACACCGGCAGCGAACCGCCGCCGGTGTCGTAGGCGTGCAGGGTGCGCCCGTCGGCCAGCACGACATCGGTCTCTCTCACCACTCCGGGGAAGGTAGTCGACCGCGCCCCGGTGGTCGGAGCCGGGGCGCGGTCGACGGCGAGATGGCACATGGGTCACGGGGCCGGCCGAGGGATCGGGGGTGCCGGCCCGCGGACGGGCAGGGACGAGACCGGGCGTGGGAACCGGCGCGAGGGTCAGGGCCGGTCGCGAGGACCGGCGCGAGGGTCAGGGCGGGCGTGGGGGTAACGGCCGGGCGTGGGGACCGGCGGGGGGTAAGGGCCGGGCGCGGGGACCGGCGCGGGGGTCAGAGGCCTGGGGACCGGCGGGGGTAACGGCCGGGCGTGGGGACCGGCGCGGGGTCAAAGGCCGGGCGTGGGGTCCGGCGGGACGGTCAGGCGGTCGCGGGCGACGCCGAGGTGGCGGCTGCGGCTGCCGTGCCGGAGACGCGACGGCGACGGGACGGGACGACGTCCAGCCGGCCGCCGCGCAGGGCGACGACCCAGCCGACGAGGACGATGTTGGTGGCGAGGATCAGCCCGGCGCCATACCCGACCGCCTTCACGTCCAGCGCCATGGTCTCCCGCTGCTCGGGCGACCAGTTGCCGTCGGTGTAGGCCTGGTTGGCGGTCGGCGACCCGTCGAGCCCGCCGACCGTGTGGCTGTGCAGCGCGGCGGTCCGCTGCAGCTGTTGCGACTGCAGCCGGTAGTCGATCGCGGCGCTCACGGTCGTGTGCGCGATGCCGACCACCGCGCCGGCGGCCGCGATCAGCAACGCGGTCGTGATCACCGCGGCGCCACGAGCGCATCGCCAGGCTGCCCAGCCCGTGCTTGCGGTGCGCGCGGCCGAACGCCCACATCACCGCGACGACGAACACCGGCAGCAGGATCGCCGTGTCCCTGGACCAGCTCGCGAACGGGCTCTGCGACCGCTGGATGGCGCCGACCGCGCCCTGGATCGAGGTGACGATGAACCCGTCGGCCGCCGCCATGACGACGGCGACCGCGAAGACGGTGACCCACGGGAGTGGGACCTTGCCGCGGAACGCGGCGAAGCGCACGAACGGCTCCTGCGCCGGCTCGGTCTCGGTGGTGGACACGGTCGCCATGGGGCTCACCTCGTTGACTCTGTGGGGACGCGGTGCGTATGTGGGGTTGAGTCCGGTCATGGTCCGGCGCCTGCCCTCGCGCGTCTCTTCCACGAGGGCAGGCACCGAGCCTCTATCCGTACGTGCTGATCACCAGGGCTCCCTACGGCACGATCGTCCAGCCGAACATCATGGCGTGGTCCTCGTGCGCGAGGTTGTGGCAGTGCGCGACGTACGGTCCGACGAAGTCCCGGAACCCGCGATAGATGATCACGGACTCCGAGGGGTCGAGCGCGACGAGGTCTTCCCTGGACTTGTCGTCGGGGTGCCCGGGGTCGACGTTGACGGTGACGTCCTTGTTGTTCCGCATGACGGTCCGGTGCTCTTCCATGTGCAGGTGGAAGGGGTGCACCCAGCCGCCGCCGCCGTTGCGGATCTCCCAGAGGTTGAAGGAGTTCTTCTTCGGCGTCGCCGAGAACTGGTGGCCGGCCTTGTTCTTCAGGCTGACCGCCTCGACTGCGGGGTCGAACTCCTTTCCGTTGATGAGCCACTCGATCTCGCCACCGGCCGAGCCCCGCTGCAGCTCGAAGATCAGCCGGTCGTCCAGCAGCGTCTGCCAGTTCGACGGCAGCGGGGGCAGGTCCCGCAGCTTCTTCGTCGGGCCGGGCAGGACGCTGTTGTCCGGTGCGTCGTCGCCGATGACGACCTTCATCATCGGGATCTTGTACTTCGGGTCGGGCAGGAACCGCGACGAGTTCGACCACATGCGGCCGTCCGGCATCCGCATGACGTTGGTCAGGTAGATGACGTCGCCCTTCTTGGTGGGCGAGCCGTCCTGGTACTTGGTGAAGTCGACGATGTGCTCGCGCCGCTTCGCCGGCCACAGCTCGAACGAGTCCCGGGTGATCGCGAACGGCAGCAGGCCGCCGTCGTCGGCGATCTCGGTCCAGCGCATGCACTGCTGGCCGTCCTCGATCCGCCACTGCCCCTGCAGATCGCCGTCGGTCGCGTAGCCGAGGTCACGCGCCGGCACCGGCCCGGTGGTCGAGGTCATCAGCGTGAACTCGTAGATCCGGGAGATCGACGCGTCCAGGAAGCGGAAGCGATACTTGCGCCGCTTCACCTCGAGGGTCGGGAAGGCGGTCCCGTTGACGGTGAAGATGTCGCCGACGAAGCCGTGGTTGGGGAAGTGCTTGAAGAACGTCTTGCCCCACCACTCCGGGTGCGTCTTCGGGTTGCCGGCAGCCGGGAACTCGCCCTGGGTGTCGTGGATGTCCTTGTGGATCGTGGTGCCGTCGTCCAGCCGGCAGTCGTAGATGGCCAGCGGGATGTCGTAGTCGACGTCGAACGTGCCGTCGGCGTGGTTGGTCCGGACACCCGGCAGGCGCAGGCCCTGGGTCTCGTCGCCGGCGTCGAGGTTGTTCTCCGGGTCGTAGATCGGGTAGAGCCCGACCATGCCCTTGTAGACGTTCGACCCGGTGTGGTCCATCCGGTGGTCGTGGAACCAGAAGAACGACTGCTTCTCCCGGCTGTCGTTGCCGGCCGGCCAGTTCAGGTACAGGTTGTCCACAAAGGACTTGACCGGGTAACCCTTGGCCTTCGGCCCGAACAGGACGGCGTAGTGCGGGTTGCCGTCCGACTCCGGCGCGGTGTGGCCGTTGTGCAGGTGGGTCAGGAACGAGTAGTCGTTCGTGCCGAAGTCCTGCCGGTCGAGGTTCAGCGGGTTCTCGTCCAGGTGGTTCTCGAACCGCACCAGCACCGGCTTGCCGTACTCGGCGTTGATCCGCGGTCCGGGGAAGGTGCCGTTGAACCCGTAGATCGTCGACGGCGGCAGCGTGCGGACGGTGCCGGCCGGGTAGGTGTTGCCGGCCGCGTCGAACGACGTCACGGTCTGGCCGAGCGAGTTGATCGGCAGCACCTGCGAGCTGGTGAACGAGTGCTGCCGGACGAGCAGGTCGAACTTGTAGACGATCGGGTCCGGAAACCCGATCGCGTCCGGCCAGATCTGGTGCGTCTCGTTGCGGAACGAGTTCTGCTGACCGACACCAGGCCCCGGCGGCAGCGGCAGCGCCGCCACCTCCGCCGGCGTCAGCGGCTTCGCCGCCGGCGGGATCAGCAGCGGGTCGGTGAACGGGTTGAGAATCAGCGGGCTCGTCGGGAACGCCTCGATGTAGAGGGCGTCGCCGAAGGCCATCGAGGCGGCACCGAAGACGCCGTCAGGCGACGCGAGACCGCGCATCTGCAGAGTGGGCGCCATCAGCACCTTGCCGGCGCCCAGACCGACGGCGGCGGCACCCACCGCCCCGGCCCGGAGGACGTTGCGCCGGGAGACACCGCTGCTGCTCGCGGTCTCCAGGCTCGCGTCCACGACTTCCGTCATAAGACCAACCTCCAGTTTGGTCGAACAATGCACGCGCCGTGTCGGGCGCGTTTATGGCCGGCGCTCCGCAGTCATTCCGGGTTCTCCCAAAGCCCTCGTGCGGTGGTGCCAGCTGAATCAGGACGCACTCAATTCCTGCAGGCGACGTGCAATTGCCGTCCACAGGCACGGCGACGCGTCCGGTTGGGGTGAACGCCGCTGGTCGCGGCGGTGGTGCGGGCCGCTCCGGACGGACGACCGGCTGGTCGGTTCCGGCCCTGGCCAGGTCGGAACCACCAGTCAACCGGGTCATTCCACACGTTGCGGCGAGATGAAGTCTGCGCTGCCGGGGAAGCGGGCCACTACCCCCGATCGGTCCATGAAAGGGCGCCCAAAATTGGGGGTCTGCGGCTGTCCGTACGGCGGCACTCGGCCGTTCGGACGAGTAGAACACCCCTAAGATGAGGGGGCCCCGCGCGGCTGGCGAAGCGTAGCCGCGGCCACTTCGGAAAGCCGGAGCGCGCACCTGCCGCGGCCGGTCCCTCAAATGCCAGCCTCACGGTAGCAAAGAGAATATGGGGAATCCATACCGGCCGTCATTCCTGTGGTCGGCCCGGCACCCCGGCGGTTCGCGGGTCAGGAGGAGGAGACTGTGCGGGCCGGCGCCGGCCGGCCGGGAGGAGCGTGGGGTGAGCCTGTTCGACGAGGCGTACTGGGAGGAGCGCTACCGGACCGCACCCGCGGTCTGGAGCGGCGAGCCCAACCGCCAGCTGGTGGCGGAGACCGCGGACCTGCCGCCGGGAACGGCGCTCGACGTGGGCAGCGGCGAAGGCGCGGACGCGGTGTGGCTGGCCGGCCGCGGCTGGCGGGTGACCGCGGTCGACTTCGCCCGGACCGCGCTGGAGCGGGGCGCGCGGGCCGCGGCGGCCGCCGGCGTGGCCGACCGGATCGAGTGGGTGCAGGCCGACCTGCGGTCGTGGACACCGCCGGAGCGCTACGACCTGGTGTCGGCGCAGTTCTTCCACCTCGCCCCGCCGGAGCGCGCCGTGGTGTTCGCCGGCCTGGCCGCCGCGGTCGCACCGGGCGGGCGGCTGCTGCTGGTCGGGCACGACGTGAGCGACCTGGAGTCCGGCGCGCACCGGCCGCACGCGCCGGAACGGTTCTTCACCGCCGGCGAGGTGGCGGCGAGCCTCGACCCGGCCGAGTGGGAGGTCGTCACCGCGGCCACCCGGCGGCGGCCGGCCCTCGACCACGAGGCCGAGCACCACGGCGTCACCGTCGCCGACACGGTGCTGGTCGCCCGCCGTCTCGGCTGAGGGCTGGCCCGGGCGGCCGACCCGGAGTAGGAACGTCCGATGGACGCCGTGGGGGCACTGCGCGAGCTCTGGATCAGCTCGTCGGGGCGGCTGGCCAAGCGCATGTACGGGCTCACCGACGAGGAGTTCTTCTGGGAGCCGGCGCAGCCGGCGTGGTCGGTGCGGCCCGACCCGGCGGCGCCCAGCGGCTGGCAGATCGACTACCCGTTCCCGCCACCGGTGCCGGCGCCGGTCACCACGATCGCCTGGCGGCTGGTGCACCTGGCCAACGGGAACTGGATCCGCTGGGAGCACGCGTACGGCTCCGGTGAGCGGACGTTCCCCGACCTGCCCGTGCCGGGAACGGCCCCGGACGCGATCCGCTACTGGGCCGACAGCCGGCAGCCGATCGAGGAGTGGCTGGAGACGGCCGGGCCGCTCGACCTGAACGAGGTGCGGCCCAACCCGGTGGGCGACCCGCTGCCGGCCGGGCGGACGCTGAGCATCCTGCTGGAGGAGCAGATCCACCACGGCGCCGAGATCGCGCTGCTGCGCGACCTCTACCGGCACCGCTGACCAGCACGAGCGCCGGCACCCTCGGTGGATGCCGGCCCTCGCGGTGTCCTAGTGCCTCGCGGTGTCCTAGTCGCCGAGGCGCTCGCCGGTCTCCGGGTGGAAGGCGTGTTCCGAGCCCGCCAGCACGGCGAGCGGGAGCGTCTGGCCCATCTGCGGAACGTGCTTGCTGTCGACCCGGACGACGAACTGCTCGTCACCGGAATCGAGCTGCATGGTGCCGTACACGTACGCGTCGGCGCCGAGCTCCTCGGCGATGTCCACCCGCAGGTCCAGGCTCGGCTGGCCATCGGTCGCCACGTCGAACGCCTCCGGCCGGATCCCCAGCGTCACCGACGACAGGCCGGCGGCGGCCGCGGCCGAGGCGACCTCTCGTCGCAGCGGCACCACCAGACCGCCGAGCTTGGCCCCGCCCTCGACCAGGGGCACCGTCTTGAGGTTCATCGCCGGCGACCCGATGAACCCGGCCACGAACGAGTTCCCGGGCCGGTCGTACAGGGCTCGCGGGGTGTCCACCTGCTGCAGGATCCCGTCCTTGAGCACCGCGACCCGGTGCCCCATCGTCATCGCCTCGATCTGGTCGTGCGTGACGTAGATCGTCGTCGTGCCCAACCGCGCCTGCAGTGCCGCGATGTTCGCGCGCGTCTCCACCCGGAGCTTCGCGTCCAGGTTGGACAGCGGCTCGTCCATGAGGAACACCGCGGGCGACCGGACGATCGCGCGGCCCATCGCCACCCGCTGCCGCTGACCACCGGACAGTGCCTTCGGCTTGCGGTCGAGGAACCGCTCGAGGTCGAGCAGCTTCGCCGCCTCGAGGACCTTCGCGTCCCGTTCCGACTTGTTGATTCCCTTGAGCTTCAGCGCGAAGCCCATGTTGTCGGCCACGGTCATGTGCGGGTAGAGCGCGTAGTTCTGGAACACCATCGCGATGTCCCGGTCCTTCGGCGGCTTGTTCGAGACGTCCTTGCCGGAGATCCGGATCTCGCCCTGGTCGACGTCCTCGAGGCCGGCGAGCATCCGCAGGGCGGTGGACTTCCCCGACCCGGACGGACCCACGAGAACCATGAACTCGCCGTCGGTGATGTCCAGGTCCAGGTGGTTCACCGCGGGCACCGGGTTACCCGGATAGATCCGCGACGCCCCTACATACTGCACTTCGGCCATGACGTGCCCTCTCCATCCGGTGGTGCCCTGCCCGACGCGCGCCGCGGCGGTCGGAATCCTCACGCTCACCCTAAGGCGTTGACCAAGCGGTGACCAGGATCACGCTCTGTACGTTCCGGGCGTACCCGACCGGAGCGGACCGGTGGTCTTGCAAGACCTTGCCGGCATCCTGCAAGGTGTGGCGCACGCGCAGGTCAGGAGGGCAGAAGGTGCCGGGACTGGCGGAGATCGCCGAGGCGGCCGGGGTCAGCATCTCGACGGTCAGCCGGGTGCTCAACCGCCGGGCCGGGGTCAACGAGGAGACCCGCCGCAAGGTCTTGCGAGTGCTGGCGGAGAAGCCGTACAGCCCGCGCGGGCTCGGCGCGCTGCAGCGGACGGGCGTCCTCGGCCTGCTCATCCCGGAGCTGTCCAACCCGGTCTTTCCCGCGTTCGCCGAGGCGCTGGAGACGCGGGCCGCCGGCCGCGGCTACTCCACCGTGCTGTGCAACACCCGATCCGCCTCCATCCGGGAGGAGGAGTACGTCCGGATGCTGCTCGCCCGCGGGGTCGAGGGAATGGTGTTCGTCTCGCCGGAGGCGACCGACGTGCGCGCCTCGCACGACCACTATCGGCAGCTGAAGGCCGAGGGCGTGCACATGGTGTTCGTCAACGGCGGGATGCCGTCGCTGGAAGTGCCCGACGTCGGGGTGGACGAGCAGGCCGCCGGCTACCTCGCCGCCCGGCACCTGGCCGAGCTCGGGCACCGCACGATCGGCTTCGTGTCGGGCCCGACGCGGTCGATGCCGGCCCGGCTCAAGGCGACCGGCTGGGCGGTGGCGCTGGAGGAGGCCGGCCTGCCGCACGGCGTCGAGCTGATCGAGCACGCCCCGTACGGGCCGGCCGGTGGGGCGAGCGCGATGGGTCGGTTGCTGGACGGGCCGCGGCCGACCGGGGTGATCTGCTCGTCCGACCTGATGGCGCTCGGCGCGATCAGCGAGGCGAGGCGGCGCGGGCTGCTGGTTCCGCAGGACCTGTCCGTGGTCGGGTTCGACGACATCCCGCTGGCCGCATACTGCACGCCCGCGCTGACCACGCTGGCCCAGCCCATCCCGGAGATCGCCCGCGCGGCGGTGGACGGGCTGCTGGCGGACATGGAGAACGGCCCGACCAGGGTCAGGGCCGGCAGCGTCTTCCGCCCCCGCCTCGTCGTCCGCGACTCGACCGCTCCTCCGCCGGCCGGCTAACCGGCGCTGCGGCGGCGGCGGGCGATCTCGGCGAGGGTGACGGCGGCGGCGACACCGGCGTTGAGCGACTCGGTCGCCGCCGTCATCGGGATCGACACCCGCAGGTCGCAGGTCTCGCCGACCAACCGGGACAGCCCGCGGCCCTCCGAGCCGACCACGACCACCAGCGGGTCGACCGCCGCCTCGAGGTCGTCGAGAGCGACCTCGCCGTCGGCGTCGAGCCCGAGCACGAACAGCCCGGCCTGCTTCGCCGACCGCAGCGCCCGGACCAGGTTGGTCACCCTGGCCACCGGCAGCCGGGCGGCCGCTCCGGCACTGGTGCGCCAGGCCGTCGCCGTCATCGGGGTGGACCGCCGTTCCGGCACGATCACGCCCTGGGCGCCGAACGCCGCCGCCGACCGGACCACCGCGCCCAGGTTGCGCGGGTCGGTCACCCCGTCCAGCGCGACCAGCAACGCCGCCGACGGTGCCTCGATCGCCCGGGTGAGCACGTCGTCCAGCTCCGCGTACCGGTACGGCGGGACCTGCAGGCCGATCCCCTGGTGCAACACGCCGCCGGTCATCCGGTCCAGCTCGGCCCGGCCGACCTCGAGCACCGGCACGCCCCGGTCGGCGGCCCGCTGCACGGCCTCGGCCACCCGCTCGTCCGGCTCGAGGCCGACCGCGACGTAGAGCGCGGTGGTCGGGATCTCCGCGCGAAGCGCCTCGACCACCGGGTTGCGGCCGACCAGCAGCTCGGGCGACTCGCCGCGGGCCCGGCCCGGCTTGCGGGCCGCATTCTTCGCCGCCGCCCGGCGCGCGGCGGGGTGACCCTTCCGCAGCTCGGCCGGCGGGGTCGGCCCGCGACCCTCGAGACCGCGCCGGCGCTGGCCGCCGGAGCCGACGACCGCGCCCTTCTTGCTGCCGGCGCCGCGCCGGGCGCCGCGCCGCTGGGAGTTGCCGGCCATCAGGGCGTGTCTCCCGACTGGCGGTGGATGCCGGCGGCGTCCAGGCGACGTCCGGCAAGGCGGAGGGGTCGGCCGATACCGGGGTTGTATCGGTCGATCCCCAACGCGGCCGGTCGTCGTCTGGACGCCGCCGGCGCCGCCAGGCAGTCGGGAGACATGCCCTAAGACTCCAGCGTCCAGCGCGGTCCGGACGGGGTGTCCTCGACCGCGATGCCGGCGGCCGACAACCGGTCCCGGATCGCGTCCGCGGCCGGGTAGTCCTTGCGCGCCCTGGCCTCCTGCCGCTGCTCCAGCGCGACCCGGACCAGCGCGTCGACCACCGGCTCGAGGTCGGCGCCACGGTCGTCCCGCCACGGCGCCGCGAGCGGGTCGACGCCGAGCACGCCGAGCATCGCCCGCACCTCGCCGTATTTCTCCGCCACCGCAGCCTTGTCGCCGGCCGCCAGCGCGGCGTTGCCCTCCCGGACCGAGCCGTGCACGACCGCGAGCGCCTGCGGCACCGACAGGTCGTCGTCCATCGCCGCCGCGAACGCGGCCGGCACCTCGGTCGCCGGCCCCTCACCGATCAGCTCGGCCGCGCGGGTGAGGAACCCCTCCACCCGCCGGTAGGCCGCGGCGGCCTCGGCGACGGCCTCCTCCGAGTAGTCCATCGCGGAGCGGTAGTGGGCCGAGGCCAGGTAGTAGCGCAGCTCCACCGGCCGCCACCGCCGCAGCAGCTCGACCACGAGCAGCGAGTTGCCCAGCGACTTCGACATCTTCTCGCCGGCGAGCGTGAGCAGTCCATTGTGGAACCAGTAGCGGGCGAAGCCGTCGCCGACCGCGGTCGACTGGGCCAGCTCGTTCTCGTGGTGCGGGAAGATCAGGTCGAGCCCGCCGCCGTGGATGTCGAAGGTCGGCCCCAGATACTTCGTCGACATCGCCGAGCACTCGAGGTGCCAGCCCGGCCGGCCCGGTCCCCACGGCGTCTCCCAGGCCGGCTCGCCCGGCTTGGCGCCCTTCCACAGCGCGAAGTCGACCGGGTCGCGCTTGGCCCCGGTCGGCTCGCCCTGCTGCATCGCCTCGACGTGCTGACCGGACAGCCGCCCGTACGACGGCCAGGTCCGGACCGAGAAGTAGACGTCGCCGCCGGCCGCGTAGGCATGCCCCGACTCGATCAGCCGTCGCATGAGGACGATCATCTCCGGGATGTGCCCGGTCGCCCGCGGCTCGATCGTCGGCGGCAGCACGCCGAGCACGTCGTACGCGGCGGTGAACGCTCGCTCGTTGCGGTAGGCGACCTGCCACCAGGGCACGTCCTCGGCCGCGCCGGTCGCGATGATCTTGTCGTCGATGTCGGTGACGTTGCGGGCCATCGTCACCGTCGAGCCGGAGTGCTCCAGCCAGCGGCGCAGCACGTCCACCGCGATTCCGGAGCGCAGGTGGCCGATGTGCGGGGCCGCCTGCACGGTGGCGCCGCAGTAGTAGACCGACACCTTGCCGTCCTCGAGCGGGACGAACTCCCGCACCGACCGGGTGCCCGTGTCGTACAGCGCCAAGCTCACCCGTACGAGGATACGGGGGGTGCATGCTGGAAACGGAACGGAGGAGCCCATGCCCGGCACGCACCACTACGCGACCGAGTTGACCTGGACCGGCAACACCGGCTCGGGCACGTCGACCTACCGGTCGTACCGGCGGACCTGCGAGGTCAGGGCCGAGGGCAAGCCCGTGCTGGCCGGCTCGTCCGACCCGCACTTCCGCGGCGACGCCGACCGGTGGAACCCGGAGGAGCTGCTGGTCGCCGCGCTGTCCCAGTGCCACCTGCTGGCCTTCCTGCACGCGGCCGCGGACAGCGGTGTGGTCGTGGTCGACTACGCCGACGCGGCCAGCGGCACCATGCGCACCGAGGGCACCGGCGGGCGGATGACCGGGGTCGTGCTGCGACCGGTCGTCACCGTGGCCGAGCCGGAGATGGCGGCGGCCTGCGCCGAGCTGCACGAGCGGGCGCACCGGGACTGCTTCATCGCCAGCTCCGTGAGCTTCCCGGTCACGCACGAGCCGGCAGTACGGATCGCGAGCCCGACGCCATGAGCGCCACCCGCCTGCTCGTGCTCGGGGCGGTCCGGATCTTCCAGCCCGCGCACGGCTACCTGGTCCGCCGGGAGCTGCTGAGCTGGGACGTGGAGAACTGGGCCGCGATCAACCCGGGCTCGATCTACAACATGCTGCGCACGCTGACCCGGGACGGCCTGCTCGAGGAGGTCGACACCGCCGACGTCGGCAAGGGCCCGGCCCGGGTGGCCTACCGGCTCACGGCGGACGGCGAGACCGCGTTCCTCGGCCTGCTCACCTCGGCGCTGTGGGACATCGCCGAGCGCGACCCCTACCTGCTGCCGGCCGGGCTGTGTTTCGTGACGGTGCTGACCCGCAAGCAGGCGGTGGAGGCGCTGGAGGGCCGGGAGGCGGCGATCGCGCTGCGGGTCCGGTCGATGCAGGCGCGCAGCCGGATGCTGCTCGAGCAGCGCCGGGTGCCGCCGCACACGGTCGAGCTGATCGACCTCGGCATCGCCCACCTGACCGGCGAGCTGAGCTGGGTGCGGGCGGCCAAGGAGCGGATCGAGGCGGGCCACTACCGGTTCGCGGGCGAGCCGGGTGCGGCGTCCGGACCGGTCGACGGGCACTGGTACGGCCCGCTGGACAAACCCACTCAGGGGGCTCCGCCCCCCGAGGACCCCCGGCACAACCGGCTTGACCAGCACTCAGGCGGCTCCGCCCCGAGGACCCCGGCTAACTGACTTGACGGACCACTATTCAAGCTTGAATAGTGGTCGGCGTGATCCATGCCCGAGGACTGGTACGAACGTTCCGCGGCCGGGGCCGCGGTGCCAAGGAAGTGCATGCCGTCCGCGGCGTCGACATCGACGTCCAGGCCGGCGAGGTGGTCGGCTTCCTCGGCCCGAACGGCGCCGGCAAGACCACCACGCTGCGGATGCTGACCACGCTGCTGGAACCGACCGCCGGCGAGGCGTCGGTAGCCGGCCACGACCTGCGCACCGATCCGGTCGGCGTGCGCCGCAACATCGGCTACGTGCCGCAGAGCGGCTCGTCCCTGCCGATCGCGCGGGTCGGTGAGGAGCTGACCGACCACGCCGCGCTGTACGGGATCCCCACCGCGGTGGCCCGCGCCCGCGGCGAGGAGCTGTTCGCCCGCCTCGACCTGGAGGGGGTCTGGACGCGGAAGGTGGAGAGCCTGTCCGGCGGCCAGCGCCGCCGGCTCGACATCGCCAAGGGCCTCGTCCACCAGCCGCCGCTGGTGTTCCTGGACGAGCCGACCACCGGCCTCGACCCGCAGTCCCGGGCCAACCTCTGGGTGCACGTCTCGGACCTGCGGGACAAGGCCGGGGTCACGGTCTTCCTCACCACGCACTACCTGGAGGAGGCCGACGTGCTCTGCGACCGCATCCTGGTCATCGACCACGGCAAGATCGTCGCGGCCGGCACGCCCGACGAGCTCAAGCGGCGGGTGTCCGGCGACGCGGTGCTGCTGCGCCTGGCCGACCCGGCACACGTGCCGGCGGCGACCCGGCTGGCCGCCGCCCTGCCCGAGGCCGACGAGCCGGGGGTGGACGGCGACGTCGTGCACGTCCGGGTGCCCAACGGGGCCTCGGCGCTGCCGGGCCTGCTGCGCGAGCTGGACCGGGCCGGCGTCCCGCTGGCCGCGGTGGAGGTCCGCCGGCCGACGCTGGACGACGTGTTCCTGTCGCTGACCGGGCGCTCGCTGCGGGACGCCGAGACGCCGGCCGAGGGAGAGCTGGTGGGTGCCCGATGAACGAGACCCTCGTCGTCTTCCGCCGGGCCATGCGGCTCTCGCTGCGCAACCCGACCTGGGTGATCATCGGGCTCGCCCAGCCGATCCTCTACCTGGTGCTGTTCGGGCCGCTGCTCAAGCCGCTGGCCTCCCAGCTCGGCACCGGCAACGCCTACCGGTTGTTCGTGCCGGGGATCCTCGTGCAGCTCGGCATCTTCGGCGCGCTCTTCGTCGGCTTCGGGCTGATCGCCGAATACCGGGCCGGCGTCATCGAGACCCAGCGGGTCACGCCGGCGCCGCGGACCGCGCTGCTGATGGGCCGGGTCGGCCGGGACGTGGTCGTGCTGCTGGTGCAGGCGATCCTGCTGACGCTGGTCGCGCTGCCACTCGGGCTGCGGGCACCGGTCGGTGGCGTGCTGATCGGGCTCGCGGTGGTCGCCCTGCTCGGCGCCGCGTTCTCGGCCGTCTCGTACGCGGTGGCGCTGACGCTCAAGAGCGAGGACGCGCTCGCCCCGCTGCTCAACGCGGTCGCGATGCCGGTGCTGCTGCTGTCCGGGATCCTGCTGCCGATGACGCTGGCGCCGGGCTGGCTGGAGAAGCTGTCGGACATCAACCCGCTCAAGCACGTGGTGGACGGCGTGCGGGCGTTCTTCCGCGGCGACTTCTCCGGCGGCACCGCGTGGTGGGGGCTCGGCGTGACCGCGGCCCTGGTGCTGCTGGGGTTCTGGTTCGGGACGCGGACGTTCCGGCGCGAGTCGGCCTGACCGTCAGCCGAGCAGCCGTTGCACCGTCGCCAGCGTGACGATGCCCGAGGAGACCGCGAACTCCACCAGCTGCTCCTTGCGGCCGCCGCGACGCGGGGCACCGGACCGCTCCCGGGCCACGGCCTGCTGCTGCTCGGCGGTGCTGGCATTGCGCGCCCGCACCGCCGACCAGGGCCGCTCGCCCACCGGCAGCTTGGCCCGCACGTCGTCGAGGCGGCGGTCGACCCAGTCGGCGGTGCGCCGTTCCGGGACCAGGCCCCGCTCGTAGAGGCGGTCGGCGACCTGCTGGCTGGTCGGGATCCACGGGCTGTCCGGGTGGCGCAGGGTGGGCTCGCAGAGCGCGACGAGGCAGGCGAAGTAGGCCGTGCCCTCCAGCAGCGACCAGGCCGGGCGGGTCCGCTCGGCCGTCGCCTCGTCGGCACCGGGGATGTCGCCCGGCTTGACCGCGCCGGACACCTCGAGCTCCATCCCGTCGTCGGTGCCGGCGAAGCCGACCCTGACCCGGCCGTCGGTGACCAGGTGCGCCTGGCCCGGGCGGACCGTGTGCCGGACCGAGGCCTCGTCGACGAACAGCGGGTTCGAGCCGGTGTTGGTGAGCAGCACGCCGAACGGCGTCACGTCGAAGGTGCCGGCCCGCCGGCTCACCCGCGGGCTGTCGCTGACCGTGAGGTCGGCGGCCGGGCGCGGCGCCGACCGTCCGAACGAGACGGACTCGCCCGGGCCGAGCGGCACCTGGCGCCGGCCCGGGCACAGCACCCTGGCCCGCACCAGGCCCGGTGGGGGTGCGGTCATGAACCCGCGCCGTGGACCTGGTCGAGGATCACGACGACCCGGTTCATCACCTTGTCCGGCGTGGTGTTGAACAGCGCGGAGACGCCGACCAGGGCGAGCACGGACAGGATGCCGAGCACGACGACCAGCATGATCAGCCGGCGCAGCATCCGTCCGAGCCGGCGGGCCAGCCGGCCGCCTGCGGTCGCGATCGCACTCGGCTTCGGGTCCGAAGTGGACGGTGCCGCTGGGGTCCCCGGCTTGTCCGATGTGGACGGTCTGGGTTGCGGCGCGGCCGGGCGCGGCTCGTAGGTCTTGGTCGGCTCCCGGCGGACCGGGGCCATCGTGAGGGTCGGCTCGCGCCGGGCCGGGCCGAGGATCGCGGTCCGCTCGCGCTCGGCCACCGGCGGGCGGCGCAGGCCGGCCTCCCGCTCCAGCCGGTCGAGCCGGCGGGCGAGCTCGGCGTGCTCGCGGCGCAGGCGGTCGCGGTCGGCGGCGACCTCGTCGCGCTGGGCGGCCAGGCGGTCCCGCTGGAGGGAGATGGCCGCGGTCTGCTGCCTGGTCCGCTCCAGCTCGGCCAGCGTGACGATGTGCGTCGCGGCGGGATCGGCCGCCCCGTTCCGGACCGCGCCGTACACGGCCGTCGCGCCGTACGGGGCCGCGCCGTTCAGGGCCGCGCCGTTCAGGGCCGCGCCGTTCAGGGCCGCGCCGTTCGGGGTTGCTCCACGCCGAGCCGCGCCGTTCAGGGCCGCACCGTTCGGGGTGGCGCCGTTCGGGGCAGGCGCCGCCGCGCCGCCCGGGAAGAATGCCGGGGCGCCGTGGGGGAGCCGAGCGGCCAGGCCGGGACCGGGGGCGACTGCGGCGTTGGCGGCGGCAGTGCCGTTGGGGGTGGCGGCAGTGGCGGGACGGGCGAGGACGGGGAGGACGTCCTCGGTGAGGTGGAGCACGGCGGCCGGGAGCACGCCGGCCGCCGGCACCAGCTCGCCGGACACCCGCCCTCCGGGCCGGTCCACCGACAGCGCCAGCAACGGCCCGCCGGCGGCCGGGTCGAGGTCGACCAGCGCGGCCAGCCGCGGCGACCCGGCCGGCCACGGCACTCCCGCGTACGCCGGCGGCACCGCCAGCTCGGCCGCGCGGTGCCGGAACTGTGCCGGCGTCGTCACGCGGCGCTGCCGCGGGTCCTGAACCAGGCAGTCCTCCAGCAGCCGCTGCCAGCCCGGGCCGAGCCGCCGGTCGACCGCGTACCGGCCGAGGCAGACCAGCTCGTACTGCTGTTCCGGGGTGGTGCCCGCGGTGATGTGGCGGCCGGTGAGCATCCGGTGCGCGCTGACCGCGAGCGCCCAGACGTCGCCGAGCTGGCTGGCCCGCCAGCCCTCGACCGGCGGCCGGCGCACCCCGTCGGCCTGCAGCACGCCCTGGGTGGCCGACTCCGGCGGCCAGAACGCGATCGTCCGCGCCAGCCCGATCCCGGCGGACCGGGTCGACTCCAGCGGTGCCGATACCCCGAAGTCGGCGACCGCGAAGCGCGCGCCAATCCGCAGCACGTTGGTCGGCTTGATGTCACCGTGCACGACCCGGCGCGCGTGGATGTGCTCCAGCCCCGCGGCGACCTGCTCGAACACCGCGGCCCAGGCCCGCTCGTCCAGCCGCACCCGGGCCGCGAACGTCGGCAGGTCCTCGTCGGCGAGCTCCAGCACCAGCCCGACATGGTGGTGCGGGGCGGTGCTGCGCTCGAACCGGAAGCTGGTGACCAGGGTGAGCACGTTCGGGTGACCGTCGACGAGCTGCGTCTTGGCCGCCTCGTCGTTCATCGCGGTCAGCTCGGCCGGGGTGCCCCAGACGCACTTGAGCGCCCGCGGTGCGGCGCCGTGCCGGTCGAGCGTCTCGGGGCTGGCCGGGCGCACCTCGTACACCGAGGAGAAGCCACCGTCGGCGACGTGGCGCACCACGCGCCAGCGGGAGTCGGGCGCCTCGCCGATGATCTCGCCGGGGTCCAGCGGCACGGTCCGCGCCGGCAGGGCCGGGTCCCGGGCAGTGCCGCTCATCGTGCCCCCTCCGCCACATACCGAGTATTCAGATCCGGTCGGGTGGTGTCCACGTCGCCCGGTACGCCCCCGGGCAGCGCCGCCAGCAGGGCGGTCGCGTCGTCCCTCCCTCCGGCGTCGGACGCCGCGTCGACCAGGTCGGTTGCCGTGACCCCGGGCCGGCCCAGCAGCATGGCCAGGGCCGGCACGGTCAGCGCCCGGGTCACCCCGTCGGTCGCGACGAGGAGCCGGTCGCCTGCCCGCAACCGTACGGTGACCAGTTGCGGGCAGGCCGAGCCGGGCATGCCGGCGAACCGGGTCAGCATGCCGTCCAGCCGCCGCTGGGCCACCGAGCCGGGCTGGACCGCGCCGGCCGCGACGAGCTGCGCCGCGTGGGTGTGCTCCTCGGTCAGCCGGCGCAGCCGACCCTTGCGCAGCAGCCAGCAGGACGAGTCGCCGAGGTGCGCCAGCCGCAGCCGGCGGCCGGTGACGAGGGCGGCGGTGAGCGTGGTCCCGGGGCGCAGCGGGACCGGCATCCCGTCGGTGGCGAGACCGCGTACCCGCTCGTGCGCCGCGGCGACCGCGGCAGCCAGGTCTGGTCCCGGATCCGGGGCGACGATCGCCATCGGGGTCGTCCGGCCGTCGGGCTGGGCGGCGGCGCCGGACTCGACGAGCCAACCGCGGGCGGGGCCGGACCGGACGGTCGGAGCCTCCGCGGGGACGACGGCCGGCGCGCCGGCGGGAGTGGTCACGGCCGGCGCGCCGGCCGTCGTGGTCACGGCCGGCGCGCCGGCCGGGGTCGTCACGGCCGGGGCCACGGCGGGAGTGGTCGCGGCCGGGGTTGTCGCGGCCGGGGTTGTCGCGGCCGGGGCGATCTCGGCCGGGGTTGTCGCGGTCAGCGCGACGGCCGGGGTGGTCCCGGCCGGCGCGGCGGCGGGAGTGGTCACGGCCAGCGCCTCGACGAGCCCGGCGAGCGCGGCGTCCGCGGCGGGTCCGCCGGCGATCGTGCCACCCATCCCGTCGGCGACCGCGAGCAGCAGTCCCGCCGCGCCGGTCACCGCGACCCAGCGGTCCTCGCTGGCCGGACGGCTGCGCCCGGTCCGGCTGGCGACGGTGACGTCCACGGCGGCCACCCTCCCCCGCGTACGCGGGTGCGTGCAGGGGGGTAACCCCCCTTCTGGCCCCCTTCCGGTGGCGGCAGTGTCGATCCCGTCCGATGTTGCCCAGCCCGGGAGACTGCGATGACCGCCATGCTGGAGACCCGCCCCGACGGCTGGGCCGGGGTGCTGGGCACCCACCGGGGTGAGCTGGTCCGTACGGCCCGGTCGCGGCTCGGCGCCGGCGGCGCGGACGCCGAGGACGTGGTCCACGACGTGGTGGTCCGGGTGTTGCGCGGCGGCAAGGACGTGGACGAGATGGCAACGCCCGGCGCGTACCTTCGGCGGGCCGTCGGGAACGAGTGCGTGAGCCGCTGGCGGCGTACCTGCCGCGAGGTCGTGGTGGCCGAGCTGCCGGACCAGCCGCGACCGGCCCCCGACGAGTCGGTGCTGGACCGGCTCGCGCTCACCGATGCGATGCGCGCGCTGACGGCGCGGCAGCGGCGGGTGATCGCGCTGACCGTGCTCGACGACCGGCCGGACGACGAGGTCGCGGACCTGCTCGGGATCAGCGAGGTGACCGTGCGGACCACCCGGAGCCGCGCGCTGGCCCGACTCCGGGAGCGGCTGACCGCGATGGAGACCGAGGATCAGCGGCCGAGCACGCGGTCCGGGGTCACCCGGATCACGACGCGGACGGTGCCCTCGGGCTCGGCCGGGTACGCGTCGCCGGTGTACTTCACCGACAGCTCGTCGATCAGCTCCCGGCCGCCCTCCTCGGACACCGTCGCCTCGCCGCGGATCTCCGCGTAGACGAACGGCTCGTCCGGATCGAAGAACGTCACCGAGACGCGGGGGTCCTTGCTCAGGTTGCGGGCCTTCTGCCGGGCGGCCGTGGTCGAGATCAGCACGTCGTCGCCGTCGCGCTTGGCCCAGACGATCGACGCCTGCGGGCTCCCGTCGGGGTTGACGGTCGAGAGCGTGACGTAGGTCCTGCCGTCGAGCAGGCGACGAGCGGTGTCGGACAGGACGACGGGCATCGAACGGCTCCTTCGCAACGCAACTAGGACGTGAGGTCCCTACCCACGAGGCGTGCGAGGAGCACGGCGGCGACTGTGGCCGAGGTCACGGCCGCGGCGGCGGCGAGCCGGGCGAGCGTGAGGGCGCCGGCCATCGCGGCCGGGATGATCACGACCGCGGTCGCCACGGCGGCGACGGCGGCATAGGTCGGGATGCGGTCCGGTTCCGGCGGTCGGAGGCGGGCGAGCGGGCGCCAGCGGACGCGGCCGTACGCGCCGACCACGACGAGGGCGCCGGCGAGCAGGCCGGCGGTGTACGGGGCGGTGCGGGCGTAGGCCAGGCCGAGGAAGCAGGCGATCCCGACCAGCCACTCGATCCGGACGACCCTGATCAGGCCGCGGCGCCAGGTTTCCGGGTCGGCGATCCTGGTCGCTGCGGTGGGCGCGGCGGAGTCGCGCGGTGCGGACGGACCGAGCCACCCCGGCAGACCCGCCGCGGCCGGCCGCCGCACGTCCGCCACCGCTCCGCCGCCCGTCGCCGCGGTCCCCACCGGCCACACCGCCGTCGGCGGCCCACCGGCCGCGGCGGGCGCGGGTGCGGTCATCCACGTCGCGATGGGAGGACCGTCCTCGGGAGCGCGGCGGCGACCGCCGGACGGCTGCGGTGCGGCCTCGGTGTCCTCGGGCGCGCGACGGCGGCCGGTGGCCGGTCGAGGGGCGAGCGGCCACCCGGGGTCTCCGCCCGGCGGAGAGGGGACGCCGTGCCGGCCGCTCGGGGAGTCGTCGGGGGCCGCGTGCCGGGATCCGTCCACCTCCGGCACCGCCGGCTCGGCAGCGCGCCCCCCAGCACGGGCGATCTGGTCGGCCATCCAGGCGGCGAGCGCATCGGCGCGATCCGATGCGTGCCGCCCCCCGCCCGAGTCGCGCGCGCCACCGGGATCGAGCGGCGCGGCCTGCCCGTACGCCGCGTCCGCCCGCCCGTTCGAGTCGGTTGTGCCGGCGGGATCGAGCCGCGCGGCGTGCCGGTACGCCGCGTCCGCCTGGGCCGTGTCGCCCAGTGCCGCGGCGACCGAACCGATCGCGCGGTGCGACGCCGCCGAGCGCGGCGCGAGCTCGACCGCCCGCACCGCCGCGTCCCAGGCCTCAGGCGCCCGCCCGGCCGCGACCAGAGCGGTCGCCAGCTCGCTCCAGAGGTCGGCCCGACCGGGCTCCGCACCCACCGCCGCGGAAAGCGCGTCCACGGTGGCGGCCGGCCCGCGCTCCATCACGGGCGAGCAGAGTAGAGCAGGTCAGGCCGGAAGTACGAGCGCGGTGGCGATGGCCGCCCGGCCCTCACCGCGGCCGGTGAGGCCGAGGCCGTCCGTGCTGGTCGCCGCCACCGACACCGGCGCGCCGACCGCCGCGGTCAGCGCCGCCTCGGCCGCCGCCCGCCGCGGCCCGATCCGCGGCGTCTCCCCCACCACCTGCACCGCCACGTTGCCCGGCCGCAGCCCGGCCGCGGCGACCAGCCGTACGGTCTCGGCCAGCAGTGCCACCCCGGACGCCCCGGACCACCGCGGGTCCGACGTGCCGAACACCGAACCCAGATCGCCCAAGCCCGCCGCCGACAGCAGCGCGTCGCAGGCGGCGTGCGCGGCGACGTCGCCGTCGGAGTGGCCGGCGCACCCGTCCGCGCCCGCCCAGAGCAGCCCGGCCAGCCAGCACGGCCGCCCGGCGTCCAGCGGGTGCACGTCCACGCCGATGCCCACTCGCACGGGTAGCACCGTATCCGGCCAGAATGCAGGGATGCCGACCGCCGCCGCCGTGGTGCTCGCCGGCGGCTCCGGCAGCCGGCTCGGCGCCGGCGGCAACAAGGTCTACCTCCCGCTCGCCGGCCGGCCGCTGCTGTCCTGGTCGCTCGCCGCGTTCGCGCGGGCGCCGGGGATCGGCCGGCTCGTGCTGGTGACCCGCCCGGCCGACCACGGCCACGCCGAGCAGGCGGTGGCGGCGGTGCCCGCGGTCGGTCGGCCGGTGGAGATCATCGACGGCGGCGCCACCCGGCACGACTCCGAGTGGTCGGCGCTGCGCGTGCTGGCGCCCGCGATCGAGGCGGGTCAGCTCGACGTGGTCGCCATCCACGACGGCGCCCGCCCGGTGGTCAGCCAGCGGCTGATCGCGGACGCGCTCGCCGCCGCCCGCGAGCACGGCGCCGCGGTACCCGGCGTACCGCTGACCGGGGTGTCCGACCATGACCTCACCCCGATAGCCGGCACGCTGGTGCGGGTGCAGACCCCGCAGGCGTTCCGGGCCGACCTGCTGCTGGCTGCGTACTCGCAGGCGGACGCGGACTGCTTCACCGGCACCGACACCGCCGCCTGCGTGGAGCGCTACGCCGGCATCCCGGTGCACTGCATCCCCGGCGACCCGCGCAACGTCAAGATCACCTACCGCCCGGACCTGGCCCTGGCCGAGCGGCTGCTGCGGTCCTAGTGGCGAGCACGGCGGCGGCCAGCTCGAGGTCGAGCCGGTCGCGCACCGGGAAGGCGTCCGCCGCGCCGGGCACCGTGACCGTGCGGGCACCCGGCGCGACCGACCGGTCCGGACGCAGGGCGGACGCGCGCACCGCCCGCGGATACTGCAGCTGCACCAGCTCGTCGCGCGGCACCGTACGGACGATCCGCCCGCCGGCGTCGACCTCCTTGACCGTTTCGGTCACCTCGACCACCGGCACCGCCATGTCCACCCCGGCCCGGACCGCGGCGACTACCGCCACCACCAGGGATGCGGGCGCCAGCGGCACGTGCGGGTCGTGCAGCACGACGATCTCCGTACCGTCCGGGAAGCGCACCGGAGAGCCTGGCGGCAGCACCGAAACGACATCGACCACGCCGCTCCCGCGCAACGCGGAAGTGGCGTGGTCGATCAACGTCATGCCATCGAGCCCAGCCGACTCGATGTCGTCACCGGAGACGAGGACGACGCCGGCGACGGTCATGAACCGCTCAGGAGGCGAGGACCTCGTCGAGCAGCACCTCGGCCTTGTCTTCGTTGGTCCCCTCGGCGAGCGCGAGCTCGCTGACGAGGATCTGCCGGGCCTTGGAGAGCATGCGCTTCTCCCCCGCGGACAGGCCGCGCTCCCGGTCACGCCGCCACAGATCCCGGACGACCTCGGCCACCTTGTTCACGTCGCCGGAGGCGAGCTTCTCGAGATTGGCCTTGTAGCGCCGGGACCAGTTGGTCGGCTCCTCCGTGTGCGGTGCACGCAGCACCTCGAACACGCGGTCGAGGCCTTCCTGGCCCACCACGTCACGCACGCCGACGATCTCGGCGTTCGCGGAAGGAACCTCGATGGTCAGATCGCCCTGGGCAACCTTCAGCACCAGATAGATCTTTTCCTCGCCCTTGATGACGCGGGTCTTGATGGCCTCGATGACAGCTGCCCCGTGGTGCGGGTAGACGACGGTCTCGCCGACCTTGAAAACCATGTGTGTGTGACCCCTTTCGCTCCTTCCAGAATAACACGACCGGAAGCCGAGCTCACCCTCTCGACTGGCCGTTTCCGCAGGTCAGGCCCACACACTGGGGCAGGCGGGGGGTTGACAAGCGGAGATCCTCGTGCTGGCGCACCCCGTTCGGCGTGGCGCCCGATCCGTTCCTCACCGACATCGGGGCGAGCCGGTACGTTGCGCCCATCGCGGTGCGAGCGGAGAGTGGAGCAGTGCGCCGTGACGACGAGGACGACCGCTCCGGCGGGGCCGGCGGACCTTCCTGGGTCGACCGGATCGTCATCCCGGACGACATCAGCGAGCTGGACGCGGACGTCCGCGCGCTGCACCGGGAGCGGCGGGCGCGGCGCCGGCGGGCCAGGCTGCGCCGGCTGACCGGTTCGGGGCGCAGCGGTGGACCGCTGCTGCTCGTCGCCCTGCTGCTGATCGCCGGTGTCGCCGGGCTGCTGGTGATGTTCCAGCCACGACGCACCACCGGCGCCGTCACGCCGCCGGGCGCGACACAGGCCACCGACAGCCGGCTGCCCGACACGTCCGTCGAGCTGGTCGGCGGCGCCACCCGCCCGATCGGCGACTTCCGGCCGGCGGTGTTCGCGCTCGCGCCCAACGGCTGCAACTGCGCCGCCGCGCTGGCCGCGGTCGGCACCGCGGTGCACAAGCACAACCTGCGGTTCTTCCTGGTCGACCGGTCGCTGCCGCGGCTGCCGCGCGGGCTGACCGACGACACCGCCAGCCGGCTGGTCGACCGCACCGGCGTGGTCGCCGAGAAGTACAACGCGGAGAAGGACGGCAAACGCGTCGCCGGCGGTCCGGTCCTGGTGTTCGTCGACGCCGGCGGGCACGTCACCGAGGTGCTGCCGCAGCCGGTCCCGAGCGCGGTCGAACGCGACCTGTCCATGCTGGCCCCGAAGGCCGCCTCCGCGAGCTGACCGGCGTCTCTACGGTGGGCGCCGTGGGGACAGTCCGCGCGCTGGTCCGGGCCTGCCACCCCGAGCCGACCGCGGCCGTGACCGCGGTGTCCGCGGCGCTGGCCGCGGCCGTCGGGCGGGGCGTCGCCGGCACGGTCGCGGTCGCCGCCGCCGTGCTGGCCGGCCAGCTCTCGATCGGCTGGATGAACGACTACCTGGACCGCGACCGCGACGTGCGGGTGCACCGGCCGGACAAGCCGGTCGCCGCCGGGACGCTCGCGTCGACCACGGTGCGGACCGCGGCCGCCGTCGCCGCCGTCGCCGTGCTGCCGCTGTCGCTGCTGTCCGGCTGGTTCGCCGGCAGCCTGCACCTGATCGCCGTCGCCTCGGCCTGGTCGTACAACCTCTGGCTCAAGGCGACCGTGCTGTCCGTGCTGCCGTACGCGATCTCGTTCGGGCTGCTGCCCGCGTTCATCACCGCCGGACTGCCGGGCCATCCGGTGTACGGCTGGCTGGTCGCGGCCGGCGCGTTGCTCGGTGCCGGCGCGCACTTCGCCAACGTGCTGCCGGACATCGACGACGACCTGCGCACCGGCGTACGCGGGCTGCCGCACCGGCTCGGCGCGACCGGCTCGCGGATCGCCGCCGGGACGCTGCTCGCCGCGGCGTCGCTGGTGCTCGCGGTCGGCCCGCCGGGCCCGCCCGGCGCCCTCGGGGTCGGCGCGGTCGCGGTCGCCGTCGCCGCCGCCGTCGGTGCCGCCGTGCTCGGCCGGCGGCCGGGATCCCGGGCGGCGTTCCTCGGCGTGCTGGTGGTCGCGGCGATCGACGTGGCGCTGCTGCTCGCCTCCGGTCGCGGCTTGCGCTGACCTGCGCGGGAGGCGCTGGCGCGGGGGCACTACGCTGACCACCCGACGTTCGGCGTACGACAGGAGGCCGGTGCCGTGAACCGCTCAACGTCCCGGTCAGTGCTGGCCGGGTTGGTCGTGGCCGGCGGCCTCGCGCTGTCCGCCTGCGCGTCGGGTCAGATCGCCCAGACCGCGCACATGAGCCCGACCGTCGACGGCCAGATGGCACAGGTCGGGTCGCTCGCGATCCGCAACGTCGCGCTGGACTACCCGGTCGGCGGCGTGTACGAGCGCGGCTCCGACGCCCGGCTGCGGATGGTCGTCGTGAACGGCGGCGTCGCCCCCGACTCGCTCGTCTCGGTGTCCAGCCCGGTGGCGACGGACGTGACGATCAGCGCGGGCGGTTCGGCCGAGGCGACCGGCAGCGCGACGCCGGAGCCGACCGGGTCCGCGTCCGAGTCGGCCAGCCCGACCGCGACCCCGTCGGACACCGCGTCCGGCACTGCCACGCCGTCGGCGAGCCCGGGCGAGTCCGCCTCCCCGTCCCCGACTTCCTCCCCGACCCCGTCGCCGACACCCGAGAACGCGCAGATCCAGATCCCGCCGAACAGCTACGTCTCGTTCCGGGAGGACGGGCCGCGGATCATGCTGACCGGGCTGACCAGGCAGCTGCGGCCCGGGCAGAACCTCCCGGTCACGCTGACCTTCCAGCGAGCGGGCTCGGTGACGATGACGATCGCGGTCGGCACGCCGGAGATCCAGCTGCCGCCGGCGCCGACCGTCTCGGTCGAGCCGGGCGGCGAGAGCGAGGGCTGAGCCGGTTCTGTCGTAGCACCCGGCTACGTTCGCCGGGTGGCGAAGACCAGGGACCGACCGGCGTACCGGTGCGCGGAGTGCGGGCACACCCCGCCGCGCTGGGTGGGCCGCTGCCCGGAGTGCCAGGCGTGGGGCTCCGTGGCCGAGGTCGGCGCCGCCCCCGTCGCGCTGCGCCCGCTGACCGCCGCCGTCATCGCGGGGGCGGTCACCACGCCGGCGCGGCCGATCGCCGAGATCGACGTCGAGGCGGCCAGGGCCCAGCCGACCGGGGTGGGCGAGCTCGACCGGGTGCTCGGCGGCGGCCTGGTGCCGGGCGCCGTGCTGCTGCTGGCCGGCGAGCCCGGGGTCGGCAAGTCCACCCTGCTGCTCGAGGTGGCCAGGCACTACGCGGCCGGCGGCACCGCGCTGGTCGTCACCGGCGAGGAGTCGGCCGCGCAGGTGCGGCTGCGGGCGGAGCGCACCGGCGCGCTGCACCCCCGGCTCTACCTCGCCGCGGAGACCGACCTGGCCGCGCTGCTCGGCCACGTCGAGACCGTCGCCCCCGGCCTGCTCGTGGTCGACTCGGTGCAGACGATCGCCTCACCGGCCGCGGAGGGCAGCGCCGGTGGGGTCACCCAGGTGCGGGCGGTCGCGGCCGCGCTGATCGCCGCGGCCAAGTCGCGCAACATGGCCACGGTCCTGGTCGGTCACGTGACCAAGGACGGCGCGATCGCCGGGCCGCGCGTGCTGGAGCACCTGGTCGACGTGGTGCTGCAGTTCGAGGGCGACCGGCACTCGACCCTGCGACTGGTCCGGGCCACGAAAAACCGGTTCGGCCCGGCCGACGAGGTCGGTTGCTTCGAGCTCACCGACGGCGGCATCGAGGGCCTGCCCGACCCGTCCGGCCTGTTCCTGTCCCGGCGGACCGAGCCGGTGCCGGGCACCTGCGTGACGGTCACCGTCGAGGGTCGCCGGCCGCTGCTGGCCGAGGTGCA
Source organism: uncultured Actinomycetota bacterium (assembly GCA_963728945.1). Classification (GTDB taxonomy): domain Bacteria; phylum Actinomycetota; class Actinomycetes; order Mycobacteriales; family CADCTP01; genus CADCTP01. Next base: position 138,569 of record CAVSMA010000003.1, read on the forward strand.
GGCGCTGGTGGCCCGCTCGACGCTGGCCACCCCGCGGCGGGCGGTCAGCGGGCTCGACTCGGCCCGGGTGGCCATGGTGCTGGCCGTGCTGGAGCGGCGCGGCCGGGTCCGGCTCGGCGCCGACGACGTGTTCTCCGCCACCGTCGGTGGGGTGCGGGTGACCGAGCCCGCGGCCGACCTGGCGCTGGCGCTCGCCGTCGCCTCCGCTGCCCGGGACGCGCCGATCCCGCCGGCCACCGTTGTGCTCGGCGAGGTCGGCCTGTCCGGCGAGGTGCGCCGGGTCGGTGCGGTGGGCCGACGGCTGGCCGAGGCGGCCCGGCTCGGCTTCACCACCGCGCTGGTGCCGCCCGATCCCGGTCCGCTGCCGGACGGCATGCGGGTCACCGAGGTGGCCGACCTCGGCGCGGCGCTGCGGGCGTTGCCGCGCTGAGCCGCTCGAACCGCCCCACCCCGGACGGGTACCGTGCACGGCGACGTACCAGCCCGTCACGGGTGGTTATCAGTGCTGCGGGCGTACGTAGACTGACGCAGTTTCAGGAGCCGGGGAGAGCAGGTGGCGGTGCCGGACCGCGAGGACAAGCTGCGCACGACCCTCGCCATGATCGCGCCCGGGACGTCACTCCGGGACGGCCTCGAGCGGATCCTGCGCGGCAACACGGGGGCCCTGATCGTGCTGGGGCACGACAAGCTGGTCGAGTCGCTGTGCACCGGCGGCTTCCCGCTGGACGTGGAGTTCTCCGCGACCGGCATGCGGGAGCTGGCCAAGATGGACGGCGCGGTCGTGCTGGACACCGACGGTTCGCGGATCGTGCGCGCCGCGACCCAGCTGATGCCGGATCCGAGCATCCCGACCGAGGAGTCCGGCACCCGGCACCGCACCGCACAGCGGGTCTCCTCCCAGACCGGCTTCCCGGTCATCTCGGTCAGCCAGTCGATGCGGGTCATCGGCCTGTACGTCGACGGCCGGCGATACGTGCTGGACAACTCGGCGGCGATCCTGTCCCGGGCGAACCAGGCGCTGGCCACACTGGAGCGCTACAAGCTGCGGCTGGACGAGGTCTCCGGCACGCTGTCCGCGCTGGAGATCGAGGACCTGGTCACCGTGCGGGACGCGACCAGCGTGGCGCAGCGGCTGGAGATGGTCCGCCGGATCGCCGACGAGATCGAGGGCTACGTCGTCGAGCTCGGCACCGACGGGCGGCTGCTGTCGCTGCAGCTGGAGGAGCTGCTGGCCGGCGTGGACGCCGAGCGCGCCCTCATCACCCGGGACTACCTGCCGGGCGGCGGCCGGCGCGGGCGGACCACCGACGAGGTGCTCGCCGAGCTGGCGGCGCTGTCCGCGACCGAGCTGCTCGACCTCGGCGCCGTCGCCCGCGCGCTCGGCTACGCGGCGACCCCGGAGTCGCTGGAGACCGCGGTCAGCCCGCGCGGCTACCGGCTGCTGGCCAAGGTGCCGCGGCTGCCGGCCACGATCGTCGACCGGCTGGTCGACCACTTCGGCGGGCTGCAGAAGCTGCTCGCGGCGTCGGTGGACGACCTGCAGACGGTCGACGGCGTCGGCGAGTCCCGGGCCCGCTCGGTCCGCGAGAGCCTGTCCCGCCTCGCCGAATCCTCGATCCTGGAGCGCTACGTCTAGGAGCGTCTCCCCATTGGCGGTGGATGCCGGCGGCGTCCAGGCGGCGTCCGGCAAGGCGGCGGGGCCGGCCGATACCGGGGTTGTGTCGGCCGGTCCCGCCAACGCCGCCGGTCGTCGTCTGGGCGTCGTCCGGCGCCGCCAGGCAGTGGGAAGACGCGCCCTCAGGAAGCGCGCAGGGTCAGCGGGGCGCGCGGGCTCGTCAGCGAGCCGAGACGGGCGACGAGGGCGTACGTGCCGGCGCCGACGCGGGTGCGGGTGCCGGCGCAGCTGGGTTGCGAGCTGAGGCCGGACCAGGTGACCGAGAACGTGTGCAGCACGCCCGGCTGCATCACCTCGACGTCGCGCTCGCCCTCCGGGTAGCAGTCGTTGCTGGACCACAGCCGCGTGGTCCCGTGGTAGAGCAGCACCTCCTGCAGTGCGGCGCCGAGGTCGCGGGTGCACGCGACCGTGCCGACGTTGCGCACCTGCAGCCGCAGCACCGGCGCCTGCCCGACCAGGTATGCCGGCTGGGCCGGGGACACGACCAGCCGCAGCTCCGCGTCCGGGCACGGCTTTGGGGCCGGGGTGGGCTGCGGGGCCGGCTGCCGGCTCGTCGGCGCCGGGGCGGTCCCGGACCCGCCGGCCGCGACCGCCGGCCGCGACCCGCCGGCCGTCGACCCGCCGGCCGTCGACCCGTTGCCGTCCGCCGCCCGGCCGGGGTCGTTGGTCGCCGGGGACGCGGTCAGCCCGCCCGGGTCCACGGAGGGGTCGGCCGAGTCCGACCCGGTCGCCGGCGCGCTCGGGCTCGGCGAGCCGACCGCGGCGGCGCGGTCGCCTCCACCGTCGCCGCCGCCGGGGAGGATCGCCCAGAACAGCAGCAGCACTCCCACCACCGCGGCGAACGCCACCGCTCGGCGCCGCCAGTAGACCGACGCCGGCAGTGGGCCCACCGGGTGCAGCACGAAAATCACCGTAGCCGCGATGATCCGTTTCGCCGGGGAGCCGCGCCGGTCACCCTGCCGCCAGAGCGTGTCCGGAGACATGCCCTACCCTGCCGGGGTGCGCGGGTTCGCCGACACGGTCCTGGACTGGTACGAGACGGCCGCCCGTGACCTGCCGTGGCGCCGGCCCGGCGTCTCGGCCTGGGCGGTGCTGGTCAGCGAGATCATGCTGCAGCAGACGCCGGTGAGCCGGGTGCTGCCCGCCTACGAGGCGTGGTTGGCCCGGTGGCCGGCGCCGGCCGATTGCGCGGCGGCCCCGTCCGGCGAGGCGGTGCGGATGTGGGGCAGGCTCGGCTACCCGCGCCGGGCGCTGCGGCTGCACGAGGCCGCGCGAGCGATCGTCGACCGGCACGGCGGCGAGGTGCCGGCCGAGCTCGACGAGCTGCTCGCGCTGCCCGGGGTCGGCGCGTACACCGCCCGAGCGGTCGCCTCGTTCGCCTACGGCCGGCGCCACCCGGTGGTCGACACAAACGTGCGCCGGGTGGTCGCCCGGGCGGTGCTCGGCCAGGGCGACGCCGGCCCGCCGTCGACCGCCCGGGACCTGGCCGCGGTGGCGGCGCTGCTGCCGGCCGACCCGGCGCGGGCGGCCCGGTTCGGGGTCGCCTCGATGGAGCTGGGCGCGCTGGTCTGCACGGCCCGCACGCCGCGGTGCGCGGACTGCCCGGTGGTCACGTCCTGCGCGTGGCAGGTGGCCGGCAGGCCGCCGTACGACGGGCCGGTGCCGCGGCCGCAGCGGTTCGCCGGCACCGACCGCCAGGTGCGCGGGCTGCTCCTGGAGGTGCTGCGGGCCGCCGACGGCCCGGTGCCGGCGGCGGCGCTGGACGCGGTCTGGTCGCTCGACGCGCAGCGGGCCAGGGCCTTGGCCGGGCTGGTCGCCGACGGCCTGGTCGACGCGCTGCCGGACGGCACGTTCGCCCTGCCGGGCCTGCCCCCGCCTCAGATCTCGATCGGGGAGCCGATCTCCAGCCGGGAGTAGTCGGCGTTGCCGCGTTGGGCCACCCAGTTGTCGCTGAACTGCTGGCCGGGCGCCGACAGCACCGCGTCGTGGGTCGGGTGGGCCCGGTTCGGCCGCACGGCGCGGACGAAGTCGATCGCCTCGGCGATCTTCATCCACGGGCCGCCGATCGGCACGAACACGACGTCCACCGGCACGCCCGGCAACGAGAACGAGTCGCCGGGGTAGTAGACCCGCTCGCCGATCAGGTAGGCGTTGTTGGGCAGGTCGGGCACGTCCTCGTGGATGTGGGCGTGCCGGCCGCCGAACACCTGCACCGGGAAGCCTGCCGCCTGCACGGAGTCACCCGGCTGCACCGGTGTGCCGGGCACGCCGGGCAGCTTGGCCAGCACCTCGGGGTGCGCGAACACCGGCACGCCGGCGGCCCGCACCGCCTCGACGTCGAGGTGGTCGGGATGCTCGTGGGTGATGAGCACCGCGTCGGCGCCGCGCAGCGCGCCGGCCGGGTCGGAGAAGCCGCCGGGGTCGAGGACGAGCACCGCGCCGTCCTGCTCGAACCGGACACACGAGTGCGGGAGCTTGGTCAACCTCACGCCGAGACCCTAGACCGGTGCAGCGCCTCGACGCCGTCGAGGATCCGCTGCAGCCCGAAGTCGAACTCGTCGTCGGGGAACTCGTCCGGGTCGTCGTCGAAGATCCCGGCCGCCACCGTCGCCGCGACCTCCGGGAACCGGGCCGGATCGGCGACGCGCCGCACGACCTCGGCCCAGTCGACGGTGGGTCCGCCGCCGGCGCTGGGGGCCGCCCGAGTGAGGTCCTGAGCCAGCTGCGTCTGGGCCCGCACGAACGTCGCCAGCAGCAGCACCGGGCTGGCCCGCTCGCCCGGTTGCAGCGTGGTGCCGGCGAGCGCCCGCAACCCGAACTCGAACCACAGCATCTGACTCGGCCCGGCCGGCAGCCCACTGATCGGCACCTCGGTCATCCACGGGTGCGCGCGGTAGCGGACCTGCAGCTCCTGGGCCCAGGCGACCAGCTGGTCCCGCCAGGCCGCGGCGGGGTCGATCTCCGGCGGCTGACCGATCGCCACGTCCAGCGCGAGCACGAGCAGGTCGTCCTTGCTGGCCACGTACCGGTAGACGGACATCGTGGTGAAGCCGAGCTTCTCCGCCAGCCGGCTCATCGACAGCGCGGCCAGCCCGCCCTCGTCGGCCAGCCCGACCGCGGCGGCGACGATCCGGTCGAGGCTCAGCGCCGGCTTGGGGCCGCCGCGGCGGGTCGGCTCCCGCAGGCCCCAGAGCTGCTCGACCGCAGCCGGTAACCGCGATCCGGTGTCGGTCATCGCTTGACATCCCCGACGGCTCCGCCGACCACGCCGATCACCGAGACGCTGCGCGGGCTGCTGCTCGGCACGCCGATCGGCTCGCACGGCTGGCAGGCGGTGCTGTGGTGCGGCGCGCTGCTGATCGGCGCGCACGCGGCGGCCGGCGTGCTGTTCCGCCGCCGTACCGCCGGCTGACCGCCCGGGCCTCGGTGCGGTCCGGCCCTATCCGGACGTCGAGCGTCCGCATGCCGATCTACGCTCGCCGGTGACCGGCACAGCCAGAGGAGTACTCATGTTCGAGCACACCGGCGACCTGCGCGGCGCCGAGTTCGACCACGCCGACCTGACCGGGGCGCGGTTCCGGAAGACCCACCTCGACGACGCGCGGTTCCGCATGGTCGACCTGTCCCGAGCCGACCTGCGCGACGTCAGCCTGGCCGGCGCCGCCGTCTGGGGCAGCGACATCGAGGGCCTGCGCATCGACGGGGTGGAAGTCGCCCCGCTGGTCGGGGCCGAGCTGGACCGGCGCTACCCGGAGCGGGCCTGGCGGGACGCGACCGACCCGGCCGGGCTCCGGTCGGCCTGGGCGGCGATCCAGGCTGCCTGGGCGGTCACGTACGAGCGGGTGGCCGGGCTGCCGGCCGGGACCGTCGACGTCTCGGTGGACGGGGAGTGGTCGTTCGCGCAGACCCTGCGGCACCTGGTGTTCGCCACCGACGGGTGGCTTGGCGCGATCCGGAGTGAGGCGCGGCCGTTCCATCCCTGGGGACGGCCGTTCAGCGAGCTGGAGGAGTTCGCCGGCCCGGCGACCGACCTCGGCATCGACCCGGCCGCGGCGCCGTCGTACCCGGAGGTGCTCGCGCTGCGGGCGGACCGGGCCGCCCGGGTGAGCGGGTTCCTGGCGGAGGTGACGCCGGACCAGCTGGCCGCGGAGGTCGTCGGGCCGGTCTGGAACGGCGGTCGGAAGTTCAGCGTGTACCGCTGCCTCCGGGTGATCTTCAACGAGGAGTGTGATCACCGCCGCTTCGCCGAACGCGACCTCGATGCGATCGCCACCACCAACCCCGACCCCGCCCCTGACCCCGGCCCGGACGGCCGACGCTGAGGGATCGCATCCGGCGCCAACGCCGGGCCTCGAGGCATGGCCAGAACCCATGAAATGGGCCTGACTCCGATCGGCATCCCATGCCCACTCCGGGGCACCGTGCGCCCGACGCCGGGTCTCATCGGACCCCGATTTCGAGAACAGGCAGGGCAAACGCCTGGCCTCGGATCACCGGCCAGCACGTGGAGGGTCCTCGATCGGGTCCTGTCCCCGGCCGCGGACGGCGCGCCACGAACGGAGTGGGGACAACGGAGTCGGGACATGGGAAAGGGCCGGGATCCGATGTGGATCCCGGCCCTTTCCGGCGTGCCTACTCCTCGGCGGCGGCTCCGCCGGCGATGTCGGCGACCAGCGGCGTGTCCGGCACCGGAGCCGGCTTCGGCTCACCGCGGAAGGTGAACTCGGCCGAGTCGCCCTCCCCGGTGGTGTCCACCACGACGATGTGGCCGGCGGCCAGCTCGCCGAAGAGGATCTTCTCCGAGAGCGCGTCCTCGATATCGCGCTGGATCGTCCGGCGCAGCGGCCGGGCGCCGAGCACCGGGTCCCAACCCTTCTTCGCCAGCAGCTGCTTGGCGCTCTGGGTGAGCTCCAGGCCCATGTCCTTGTTCTTCAGCTGGGCGTCGACGCGGGTGAGCATGATGTCGACGATCTCGACGATCTCCTCCGGCGTGAGCTGGTGGAAGACGATGATGTCGTCGATCCGGTTGAGGAACTCGGGCCGGAAGTGCTGCTTGAGCTCGTCGGTGACCCGGTTCTTCATCCGCTCGTAATTGCTCGCGGTGTCGTTGCCGGCCTGGAAGCCGAGCGAGACCGCCTTCGCGATGTCCCGGGTGCCGAGGTTGGTGGTCAGGATCAGGACGGTGTTCTTGAAGTCCACGATCCGGCCCTGGCCGTCGGTCAGCCGGCCGTCCTCCAGCACCTGCAGCAGCGTGTTGAAGACGTCCGGGTGGGCCTTCTCCACCTCGTCGAACAACACCACCGAGAACGGCTTCCGGCGCACCTTCTCGGTCAGCTGCCCGCCCTCGTCATAACCGACGTAGCCGGGAGGCGCACCGACGAGCCGGGACACCGTGTAGCGGTCGTGGAACTCCGACATGTCGAGCTGGATGAGCGCGTCGTCGTCGCCGAACAGGAACTCCGCCAGCGCCTTGGACAGCTCGGTCTTACCGACACCGGACGGGCCGGCGAAGATGAACGAGCCACCGGGCCGCTTCGGGTCCTTGAGGCCGGCACGGGTGCGCCGGATGGCCTGGGAGACGGACTTGATCGCCTGCTCCTGGCCGACGACGCGGTGGTGCAGCTCCTCCTCCATGTGCAGCAGCCGGGCGGTCTCCTCCTCGGTCAACTTGAACACGGGGATGCCGGTCCAGGTCGCCAGCACCTCGGCGATCTGCTCGTCGTCGACCTCGGCGACGACGTCCATGTCGCCGGCCTTCCACTCCTTCTCCCGCTGCGCCTTGGCGGCCAGCAGCTGCTTCTCCCGGTCGCGCAGCGACGCGGCCTTCTCGAAGTCCTGCGCGTCGATCGCGGACTCCTTCTCCCGGCGCACGCCGGCGATCCGCTCGTCGAACTCGCGCAGGTCAGGCGGCGCGGTCATGCGGCGGATCCGCATCCGCGAGCCGGCCTCGTCGATGAGGTCGATCGCCTTGTCCGGCAGGAACCGGTCGGAGATGTAGCGGTCGGCCAGGCCGGCCGCGGCGACCAGCGCGGCGTCGGTGATCGACACCCGGTGGTGCGCCTCGTAGCGGTCGCGCAGGCCCTTGAGGATCTCGATCGTGTGCGCCACGGTCGGCTCGCCGACCTGGATCGGCTGGAAGCGGCGCTCCAGCGCTGCGTCCTTCTCCAGGTGCTTGCGGTATTCGTCGAGCGTGGTCGCGCCGATCGTCTGCAGCTCGCCGCGGGCCAGCATCGGCTTGAGGATGCTCGCCGCGTCGATCGCGCCCTCGGCGGCGCCCGCCCCGACCAGCGTGTGCAGCTCGTCGATGAACAGGATGATGTCGCCGCGGGTGCGGATCTCCTTGAGGACCTTCTTCAGCCGCTCCTCGAAGTCACCGCGGTAGCGGGAGCCGGCGACCAGCGCGCCCAGGTCGAGCGTGTAGAGCTGCTTGTCCTTGAGCGTCTCCGGGACCTCGCCCTTGACGATCGCCTGGGCAAGGCCCTCGACGACGGCGGTCTTGCCGACGCCGGGCTCACCGATCAGGACCGGGTTGTTCTTGGTGCGGCGGGACAGCACCTGCATGACCCGCTCGATCTCCTTCTCCCGGCCGATCACGGGGTCGAGCTTCGACTCCCGGGCGGCGGCAGTGAGGTTGCGACCGAACTGGTCGAGCACGAGGCTCGTCGACGGCGTGCCCTCGGACGCGGTGCCGGCCGGCTCCTTGCCCTGGTAGCCGGAGAGCAGCTGGATGACCTGCTGACGGACCCGGTTGAGGTCCGCACCCAGCTTGACCAGGACCTGCGCGGCGACACCCTCGCCCTCGCGGATCAGGCCGAGCAGGATGTGCTCGGTGCCGATGTAGTTGTGGCCGAGCTGCAGCGCCTCGCGCAGGGACAGCTCGAGAACCTTCTTGGCCCGCGGGGTGAACGGGATGTGCCCGGACGGCGCCTGCTGGCCCTGGCCGATGATCTCCTCGACCTGGGAACGGACACCCTCCAACGAAATGCCAAGGGACTCCAAAGCCTTGGCGGCGACACCCTCGCCCTCGTGGATGAGGCCCAACAGGATGTGCTCGGTGCCGATGTAGTTGTGGTTGAGCATGCGGGCCTCTTCCTGCGCCAGCACGACAACCCTGCGAGCCCGGTCAGTGAACCGTTCGAACATGTGTCATCTCCTCACGTGCCCTCCCCCGGAGGGTCCCCTCTCCGTCGAGGGAGGACACCCGTCCGGGACTGGTTCCCGGGCCTCGGCGCCCCGTTGCCCTTCCCACTTTAGTCGCGACCGGTGGCGCCGTCCTTCCCCCTGGGGCTGGGGCGGTGCACCGTCCGCCGGCCGTACGCCCCGATGACGAGCCGTTTCGCGGCCGTCACCAGCGCAACTCAGTGGTACCCCGGCACGTTCCGGGCCGCCCTACGCCCAGGGCGAACAGTTACCAAGCTGCGGCCGTGGCAGCCCCGGGCATGGCCAGGACATGGCGGAGCGCCGGGGAGAAGCTTCCCCGGCGCTCCGTGGTCCGCGCCCACCCCCGCACCGGTGCCGCCCGGCGGCGGCCGGCTCAGGCGGACTGGTTGTACTGCTCGATGATCGTGGCCGGGATGCGGCCGCGGTCGCTGACCTTGAGACCCTGCTTCTTCGCCCAGGACCGGATGGCGGCTGCCTGGTCGCGGTCCATGCTGGTGCTGGTGCCGCCGCCGCGCCGGCCGGACCGGCCGGACGAGCTCGTCGAGCGCCCGATCTTCCGCGCCGCGCCGACGTACTTGGCGAACGAGTCACGCAGCTCCGTCGCGTTCTTGCCGGACAGGTCGATCTCGTAGTTGTTGCCGTCGAGTGCGAAGCTGACCGTTTCCGAGGCTTCGCCGCCGTCGAGGTCGTCGACGAGCAGCACCTGGACTTTCTGTGCCATGAGTTCCTCTTTCTGCCGGGGGTGAGAACAGCATATTCATCACCCACCGGAAATGCCAAGTAGTTCGACCCTCAGGAGGGTCGCACCAAGGGGAAGAGGATCGTCTCACGAAGACCGCGTGCTCCGGTGAGCAGCTGCAGAAGGCGGTCGATACCGAATCCGATACCACCGGTCGGCGGCATCCCGTACTCCAGTGCCCGGAGGAAGTCCTCGTCCAGTTGCATGGCATCCGGATCGCCCGCGGCCGCCATCCTCGCCTGTTCCACCAGTCTCGCCCGCTGCACGACCGGGTCGACCAACTCCGAATATCCGGTGCCCCGCTCGACGCCGGCGGCGTAGAGGTCCCACTTCTCAGCCAGACCGAAATCCGTGCGGTGTGCACGCACTAGCGGCGAGGTGTCCAGCGGGAAATCCCGGACGAACGTCGGCGCGACAAGAGTGTGTTGGATCAGTGCCTCGAACAGTTCCTCGACGACCTTGCCCGGAACCCAAGCAGGATTCACCTCGATGCCACGTTGTTCCGCGATCTCGTGCAGGCGCCGCAAAGATGTGGCCGGTGTCACCTCTTCGTCCACTGCGTTCGATACTGCGTCGTACAGACGGATCGAGGCCCATTGGCCACCGAGATCGTATTCGGTGCCGTCGAAATGTGTCACGACAGTATCGCCGGACAGCGCGACCGCGCAGGCCTGGATGAACTCCCGGGACAGCGTCGCCATCGAGTCGTAGTCGGCGTAGGCCTCGTACGCCTCCAGCATCGCGAACTCCGGCGAGTGGGTGGCGTCCACGCCCTCGTTGCGGAAGTTCCGATTCACCTCGAAGACCTTCTCGAGGCCGCCGACCACCGCCCGCTTGAGATACAGCTCCGGCGCGATGCGCAGATAGAGGTCGATGTCCAGCGCATTGCTGTGGGTCACGAACGGCCGGGCGGCGGCACCGCCGTGCTGCACCTGCAGCATCGGGGTCTCCACCTCGACGAAGCCCCGCCGGTGGAACTCCGCCCTGATGGTCCGCACCACGGTGTCCCTGGCCTCGACCATCCGGCGCGCTTCCGGCCGGACGATGAGGTCGACGTACCGCTGCCGGACCCGCGCTTCCTCGCTCATCGGCTTGTGCGCGACCGGGAGCGGCCGCAGCGCCTTCGCGGTCAGCCGCCATTCCTCGGCGAGCACGGAGAGCTCGCCCCGGCGGGAGGTGATGACCTCACCGAAGACGAACACGTGGTCGCCGATGTCCACGTCGGCCTTCCAGGCCGCCAGCGACTCCGGGCCGACCTTGTCCAGCGAGATCATCGCCTGCAGCTCGGTGCCGGACGCGCCGCCCTCCCGCAGCGTGGCGAAACACAGCTTGCCCGTGTTGCGCATGAAGATGATCCGGCCGGTCACGCCGACCCGGTCGCCGGTCGCGACGTCCGGCGGCAGGTCGGGGTGGCGCGCGACCACCTCGGCCAGCGTGGCGGTCCGCGGGACGGACACCGGGTAGGGGTCGGCGCCCGCCTCCTTGAGCCGCTCCAGCTTCTCCCGGCGCACGAGCTCCTGCTCGGAGTGGTCCTGCTCGTCGTCGTCGGTCACGGCCGTGATCGTTCCCTCGGCGGGCGCCTGCGTCACGGCCGTCGAGCCTATCGGCCGGACCTGGCCGGCTCGTCGGTAGCCTCGGCGGACGTGGACGAGGACGAGGCACGGCGCACCTCCTGGGGCGAGGTCGAGATCGCGGTCCAGTACGACCGGGCCCGGCCGGGCTACCCGCCCGGAGCCGTGGCGTTCGCGCTGGCGCCGCTGCGGGGCCGGCCCGACCTGCGTGCCGCCGACGTCGGTGCCGGGACCGGGAAGCTGACCAGCGCGCTGTGTGCGGCCGGCGTGAGCACCGTCGCGATCGAGCCGGCGCCCGGCATGCTGAAGGTGCTCCGGCACGCGGTCTCCCGCGCGCAGGTGCTGGCCGGCACCGCCGAGGACCTGCCGCTGCCGGACGCCTCGGTCGACCTGGTCACCGTGGGCCAGGCGATGCACTGGTTCAACCTCGACCGGGCGATACCGGAGATGGCCAGGGTGCTGCGGCCGGGCGGCCGGCTGGCGCTGTTCTACAACTCCCGCGACGACGCGGTGGGCTGGGTGCAGGCACTGGCCGACCTCGTCGGCGACCACGCCGACCACGCGAGCGCGCATCGGGAGGACCGACCGGAGGTGCTCGGCCCGTTCGAGCCGGAGGAGCTGGCCCGCTTCCGGCAGCAGCAGGAGCTTGACGCGGACGGGCTGGCCGACCTGCTCGGCTCGCGCAGCTACGTGATCACCATGGCTCCGGACGCCCGGGCCGAGCTGCTCGACCGGGCGCGGACGCTGGCCCGGACGCATCCGCAGCTGGTCGGCCGGCAGCACTTCTACCTGCCGTACGTGACGACGGTGCAGCGCTACGCGCTGGCCAGCTGAGACCCGGCCCGCGGCCTCAGGTGTTGCGCTCGTAGACCAGCCGCAGCCCGACCAGCGTGAGGTCGGGCTCGTAGTGCTGGATCGTCTCGCTCTCCGCGATCACCACCTGGGCCAGCCCACCGGTGGCGATCACCGTGGCCGGCGCGCCGAGCTCGGCCTCGATGCGGCGGACCAGCCCGTCGATCTGGCCGGCGAAGCCGTACAGGATGCCGGACTGCAGCGCCTCGACCGTGCTCTTGCCGATCACCGAGCGCGGCCGCGTCAACTCGACCTTGAGCAGCCGGGCGGCCCGGGACGCCAGCGCGTCGATGCTGATCTCGATGCCCGGCGCCAGCACGCCGCCGACGAACTCGCCCTTGGCACTGACGATGTCGAAGTTCGTCGAGGTGCCGAAGTCGACGACGATCGACGGCCCGCCGTAGCGGTGGTACGCGGCGAGCGCGTTGACGATCCGGTCGGAGCCGAGCTCCTTCGGGTTGTCGTACAGCAGCGGGACGCCGGTGCGGACGCCGGGCTCGACGACGACCGCGGGCAGGTGCGCGTAGTAGCGCTCCAGCATGATCCGCAGCTGCGCCAGCACGGCCGGCACCGTGGAGCAGGCCGCCACCCCGTCGACCTTGGTCGAGCCGAGCAGCCCGCGGTAGGCGAGCGCGAGCTCGTCGGCGGTGTCCCTGGCGTCGGTCTTCACCCGCCAGGACTCGATCAGCTGCGGCCCGTCGAAGACGCCGAGCACGGTGTTGGTGTTACCGATGTCGACCGCGAGCAGCACGGTTCCAGCTTTCCAGACAGCGACGCCCGAGGTCAGGCATCAGCCGTCCCGGAGATCGAGGGCGATGTCGAGGATCGTCGCCGAGTGGGTGAGCGCGCCGACCGAGATGTAGTCGACGCCGGTCGCGGCGACGGCGCCGGCCGTGTCCAGGGTGAGCCCGCCGGAGGCCTCGGTGCGTACCCCCGCCGGCCGGGTCACGGCGACCGCCTCGGTCATCTGCGCCGGGGTCATGTTGTCCAGCAGGACGAGGTCGGCGCCGGCCGCGACCGCCTCCCGCACGTCGTCGACCGAGTCGCACTCGACCTCCACCGGCAGTGCCGGGTAGGCCGCCCGGACCAGCGCGAACGCGGTGCCGACGCCGCCCGCCGCGATCACGTGGTTGTCCTTGACCAGCGCCGCGTCGGACAAGCTCATCCGGTGGTTCCGGCCGCCGCCGCGGCGCACCGCGTACTTCTCCAGCGCCCGCAGGCCGGGCGTGGTCTTCCGGGTGTCCCGGATCGCGGCGCCCGAGCCGGACACCGCGTCGACCCACCGCGCGGTCGCCGTCGCCACCCCGGACAGGTGGCAGAGCAGGTTGAGCGCGGTTCGCTCGGCGGTGAGCAGCGAGCGGGTCGGGCCGGTGACGGTGGCCAGCACCGCGCCGCGGCGGACCCGGTCCCCGTCCCGGACGGCCGGCTCGACCACCACCCGGGGATCCACCGCGGCGAACACGGCCGCGGCGACCGGAAGGCCGGCCACGACCCCGTCCGCCCGGGCCACCAGGTCGCCGACCGCGGTCTGGTCGGCCGGCACGGTCGCCGTCGAGGTCACGTCCACGCCGCCGGCCAGGTCCTCGGCCAGCGCCCGCCGGACGAGGTCGTCCACGTACGCCGGATCGAGCTCGCTGATCCCCCGCTCGCCCGGGGAGCCGTCGCGCTCGCTCATCCCCCGCTCGCTCATCCCGCCGCCTGGTAGGTCTCGCTGAGCACCCCGTCGATGCCGAGGACCGCCAGCAGGTGCCCGTGCCAGCGCTCGTCGTCCCGGTCGGGAAAGTCCTCCCGCCAGTGGCAGCCGCGGGTCTCCTCGCGCCGGGCCGCCGCGGCGACCAGTGCGGTCGAGACCGTGTGCAGGTTGGTCGCGTCCCAGGCCTCGGGCCGCGGCTCGACCCCCTCGGTACGGGCGGCGGCGAGCGCCCGGGCGGCGGCGTGCAGGCTGGTGTCGGTGCGGATGACGCCGGCGCCGGCAGACATCTGCCGGGCCAGCTCCGCCCGGTCGGCCGGGTCGACCAGGCCGGTCTCCACGTCGGCGGGCACCGGGTCGGCCTGCGGCGGCAGCTCCCGGGCCAGGTCGGCGGCGATCCGGCCGGCGAACACCAGCCCTTCGAGCAGGCTGTTGGAGGCCAGCCGGTTGGCCCCGTGCACGCCGGTGCAGGCGACCTCGCCGCACGCGTACAGGCCAGGGACGCTGGTACGGCCGTGCAGGTCGGTGCGGACGCCGCCGGAGGCGTAGTGGGCGGCCGGCACCACCGGGATCGGCTCGGTCACCGGATCGATGCCGGCCCGCCGGCAGCGGGCCAGGATCGACGGGAACCGGCGCTCCAGCAGCTGCCGTCCCAGCCCGCGCGCGTCCAGCGCGACGTGGTCGAGTCCGTCGGCGTGCATGACCCGCAGGATCGCCTTGGCCACCACGTCCCGCGGGGCAAGGTCGGCCAGCTCGTGCACGCCCTGCATGATCGGCTTGCCGGCCGCGTCGACCAGCACCGCCCCCTCACCCCGGACGGCTTCGCTGATCAGCGGCTGCTGGCCGCGGGCGGCGGCGCCGAGCCAGAGCACGGTCGGGTGGAACTGGACGAACTCCAGGTCGGTGACCACCGCGCCGGCCCGCAGCGCCAGCGCCACACCGTCGCCGGTGGACACGGCCGGGTTCGTGGTCGCGGCGAACACCTGGCCCATGCCGCCGGTGGCCAGCACGACCGCCCTCGCCAACACCGCCCCGACGCCGTCCGGGCTGCCCTCGCCGAGCACGTGCAGGCTCACGCCGGCGGCCCGGCCGTCGGTGCCGCGGAGCAGGTCGAGCACCAGCGCGTGCTCGACCAGGGTGATGCCGGGGTCGCGGGCGACCGCCTCCTCCAGCGCGCGCTGCACCTCGGCGCCGGTCGCGTCGCCGCCGGCGTGCACGATGCGGTTGCGGTGATGGCCGCCCTCGCGGGTCAGCGCCAGGCTGCCGTCGGGGTTGGTGTCGAACACGGCGCCGCGCTCGATCAGCTCGCGCAGCCGGGCCGGGCCCTCCTCGACCAGCACCCGTACGGCGGCCTCGTCGCAGAGCCCCACCCCGGCGGCAAGCGTGTCGGCGAGGTGCTCGGCCGGCGAGTCGGCCGGGTCGAGCGCGGCCGCGATCCCGCCCTGGGCCCAGCGGGTCGAGCCGTCGGCGACGGCGACCTTGGTGACCACGGTGACCGCGTGGCCGGCGGCGCGGGCGTGCAGCGCGACCGACAGCCCGGCGATGCCGGAGCCGGCCACGACGACGTCGGTGGTGTGCGTCCAGCCCGGCTCCGGGGCGACCAGGTGCCGGGCCAGCTGCGAGACGATCACTGCGTCCGCTCCTCGGACAGGTGGTCACGCGGCCGACCGGCCCTCGTCGCTGCCGGGCCCGACGACGACGCTTCGCGTTTCGGCCGGGGACCCGAGCCCCGCCCGCCCGGCGAGGGCTCGCGCTCGCTCACCCGGGGCCCAGTGTCAGCGGCACGTTGTCGATCAGCCGGGTGGTGCCGATGCGGGCGGCGACGAGCAGCCGGGCCGGGCCCGCGGCGGGCGCCGGGCCGAGGTCGACACCGCGCAGGGCCAGGTAGTCGACGTCGACGCCGCGCAGCGCCTCGGTGGCCGCCTTGAGCACGGCCCCGGCACCGTTCGGCCCCTCGTCCGCACCGGCCCGCAGCGCCCGGGGTAGCGCCAGCGCCTGCTGCCGCTGCTCGGCGCTCAGGTAGCGGTTGCGGCTGGACAGCGCGAGCCCGTCCCGGTCCCGTACCGTCGGGCCGCCGACGATCCGGACGCCGAGCTCCAGATCGGCCACGGTGCGGCGGATCAGCACCAGCTGCTGATAGTCCTTCTCGCCGAACACGGCCACGTCCGGGCGGACCAGCCCGAGCAGCTTGGTCACCACGGTCAGCACGCCGGCGAAGTGGCCGGGCCTGCTGGCGCCCTCGAGCAGGGCGCCGAGCGGGCCGGGGTCGACGGTGACCGCCGGCCGGCCGTCCGGGTACATCTCGGCGACGCCGGGCGCGAAGACCGGGCCGACACCGAGCCGGTCCAGCAGCTCGAGGTCGCGCTCCGGCGTACGCGGGTAGCGGTCGAGGTCCTCGGCCGGGCCGAACTGGAGCGGGTTGACGAAGATCGACACGGCGACCACGTCGGCCAGCGTGCCCGCCAGCCGGATCAGCTCGGCGTGGCCGTCGTGCAGCGCACCCATGGTCGGCACCAGCGCGAGCGAGCCGGCGACCCCGGCCCGGGCCGCGGCCAGCTCGGCCCTGGTGCGGACGAGCTCGGTCACCGCGGCCGCCTCGGCTTCGGCAGCCGGGCGGTCACCACGTCCGGGGCGGGAGTGGCGGCGGCGTGCACCCGCGGGGCGGGCACCGGCGACTCGGCCTCGGCCAGGACGTCGACCAGCGGGGCGGCCTGGCTGGGCGTGATCCGGCCGGCGGCCAGCGCGCGACCGGCGGTGAGCCGGGCCATCGCCGCGTAGCCCGGCACCGCGTCCGGCACCCGCTCGCCGAGCGCCTCGAGGTGGCCGGCCACGGTGCCGGCGTCGCCGCGGGACACCGGGCCGGTCAGGGCGGCGTCGCCGGAGCGCAGCGCGTTGTCCAGCGCGGCGTGCAGCAGCGGCGACAGCACCCGGCCCGGCTCGGCCACGCCGGCCCGGGCGAGCAGGTCGGCCGCCTCGTTGACGAGCGTGACCAGGTAGTTGGCGCCGACGACGAGGCCGGCGTGGTAGAGCGCGCGGTCGGCCTCGGCGATCTCGACCGGCTCGCCGCCGAGCTCGGCCACGAGCGCGCGGGCGGCGTCCGGGTGCGCGGTGGTCACCCCGAAGCTCGTGCCGGCGAGCCGGCCGAGGTCGGCTGCGTATCCGGTGAACGTCATCGCCGGGTGCATGGCGACCGTGCGCGCGCCGGCCCGGGCGGCGGGGGCGAGCACCGCGGCGCCGTGCGCGCCGGAGGTGTGCACGACCAGCTGGCCCGGGCGCCAGGCACCCAGCTCGGCCAGGCCGGCGACGAGCGGTCCGAGCACGTCGTCCGGCACGGCGACGAGGACGAGCTCGGCGCGGGCGGCGACCTCGTCGGCGGGCAGCAGGGGCACGCCGGGCAGCAGCCGGGCGGCGCGGTCGAGCGAGTCGGGGGAGCCCCCGGTGGCGGCGACGGTGCGGTGGCCGGCGGCGGCCAGGGCCGCGGCCAGGACGCTGCCGACCCGGCCGGTCCCGATCAGGCCGACGGTCAGCGAGCGGGCGCGCTGCGGTGCGCTCATGGGCGATCCAGTCCTCGAAAGTGGGGTACCGGTCGCGGTCAGGGTAAATCCAGGCCCGCGGAAACGCGCTGTGATCTCCACCGCCCCCTACCCTGCCCGGGTGGCGGTGCGGTGGCGGGAGGCGTGGACGGCCGCCGCGTACGGGCCGGGCGGCTTCTACAGCCGCGGCGAGGCGCCGGCCGACCACTTCCGGACCTCGGTGCACGCCTCGCCGCTGTTCGCCGAGGCCGTCGGCACGCTGCTGGACCGGGTGGACGCGGCGCTCGGCCGGCCCGACCCGCTCGACCTGGCCGACGTGGGCGCCGGCCGCGGTGAGCTGCTGGCCGCGGTGGCCGCCGCGGACCGGCCGTACCGGCGCCGGCTGCGGCTGCTGGCGGTCGAGGTCGGCCCGCTCGCCCGGCCGGGGGTCGGCACCGTCCGCGACGTCGCCGACCTGCCGCCGGTGACCGGGCTGCTGGTCGCCAACGAGTGGCTGGACGACGTCCCGCTCGACGTGGTGGAGCAGACCAGGGACGGCCCCCGGCTGGTGCTGGTCGACGCCGACGGCCGCGAGTCGCTCGGCCCGCCGCCGGACCCGGCCGACCGGGCCTGGCTGCACCGCTGGTGGCCGCTGGCCGAACCCGGCGACCGGGCCGAGATCGGCCGGTACCGGGACGACGCCTGGGCCGCCGCGATCGGCCGGCTCGAGCGCGGCGTCGCCGTCGCGATCGACTACGGGCACGAGGCGGCCGGCCGGCCGGCCGCCGGGACGCTGGCCGGCTACCGGACCGGCGCCCGGGTCCCGCCGGTCCCGGACGGCCGCGGCAACCTCACCGCGCACGTCGCGCTGGACTCGGTCGCCGCCGCCGGCCGGGCCGCCGGGGCCGGCGACACCCGCCTGGACGATCAGCGCACCGCGCTGCTCAGCCTCGGCGTCGATCCCCGCCGGCCGCCGGTGCACCGCGCCCGGACCGACCCGGAGGGATACGTACGGGCGCTGGCCCGGGCGGGCGAGGCGGCCGAGCTGACCGATCGGTCCGGGCTCGGCGCGTTCCGCTGGCTGGTGCAGGGGGTCGGGATCAGGGTGCCGTTCCCGCCGGCGGCGACCCGGGCCCGGGTCCGCCGGGCGCCCGCTCCGCCGCCGCCGGGCCACCCGCCTCCGTCAGGAAGCTGACCACGTCCGGGTGCTGCGCGTGCCCGGCCCAGTCGACCGGCCGGCCGCCGAACCGGCCGTCCCGGGCGTCAAGGTCGGCGCCGAGCGAGACCAGCCGCCGGACCAGGTCTAGGTCGCCGTTCCAGGCCGCGGTGTGCAGCGCGGTCTGCCCGTCGTGCCGGGCGGACACGTCGAACCCGAGCCGGACCGCGAGGCCGGGGTCGGCGCCGGCCTCGACCGCCTCGGCGACCAGGCCGGGCCGGTCGGCCAGGACGGCCGGCAGCACCGCCCGGTCGACGGCCGCCTCGTCCCCGGCCAGCACCGCGGCCACGGTGCCGGCCAGGGGCGACAGCTCGACCGGCTCGGCCCCGGCGGCGAGCAGCAACTCGACGATCTCGCGGTGCCCGGCCGCGGCGGCCAGCGGCAGCGCCCGACCCTCCGGCGAGCGCACGTCGGGGTCGAGGCCGTGCCGCAGCAGCAGCCGCACCCGGTCGGTGAAGCCGTGCGCGGCGGCCCAGGTCAGCGGCCGGGCCAGCATCTCCGCGGGCGTCTCCAGCGCGCCGCCGAGCCGGTCCCGCCACACGCCGGAGCGCTCCCGGCCGAGCCCGTACGCGAACAGCAGCTCGAGGTGGTCGTCGTCGGGGGAGAACATCCGGTTGTAGAGGGTCTGGCCGTCGTTGGGGTCGGCGCCGGCCGCCAGCAGCTGCCGGGCCAGCTCGATCGAGCGCGGGTGCCGCGGCTGGCGCCGCGGGCCCTGCTCGCCCTCGCCGAAGCAACCGGTCAGCGCGGTGAACGGCGGGGTCAGACCGTGCCAGGCGTAGCCGGCGTCCGGGTCGGCGCCGGCGTCCAGCAGCAGCCCGGCCGCCCGCAGCGGGTCGACCTGCGGCACCCGGGAGTAGGTGAGGTAGAGCAGCGGCTGCCAGCCGTACGGGCCGGTCGGCGCCGACGCCACGGTGGGGTCGGCGAGGTGGGTGGCCAGGGCAGCCGGGTCGCCGGCGGCCGCGGCCGCCGCCACCGAGCGGGCCGGCAGGTCGGGCTGTTCGGCCAGCAGCGCCGCCGCGGCCGCCCACCGGTCCGGGCCGTCCTCCGCGGAGTAGACCAGGCAGGCGAGCCGGCAGAAGTCGTCGGCCGGGTCGGCGACCGCCGGCACCGCGTCCGGGTCGCGGCGGTAGCCGGCGAGCAGCTCGAGCTGCCGGCGCAGCGCCGGCCAGGAGGAGAAACCGCACTCCCGGGCGACCACGAGCTGCGCGGCGAAGAGCGGGAAGTCGGGTCCGGCCGCGAAGTCGTACCGGCCGACGAGTGCTGCGGCCTCCGGATCGCCGGCGCGGACCGCATGCTGCAGCCGGCGGGCCCGCCGGCGGAAGTGCTCGACGGTCGGGTCGTCGGGCAGGCTGAGCGTGGGCACGCGGACTCCTCTCGTACGCCCGCCGTCCGCGAGGTCGGGCCGAAAGGAGCGGTACGGGCCGTGCTCCAGGCCGTGCTCAGGTGGGTCGAGCCCTTCCCGCGGACCGGTGGCGCCCTGCGCGCGCACCCGGAGGTTAACGCGCCATCCGCTGGACTGCGCTAGTTTCTCCTGCCGTGCGTGAGCTGCAGCAGTACGTGGCGGAGACGGCAGACAGGCTCGGGTTGCACGCGACGCCGGCGACCCTGCTGCTCGACCTGCAGGCCAGGGTCGGTGCGCTGGCCGAGGAGGTGATCCGGGCGACCGAGCACGGGCGGCGGCCGTTCCGGCCCACCCGGGACTGGGAGGAGCAGCTCGGCGACGTCGCGTTCGCGCTGATCACCCTGGCCGACCAGACCGGCGTCGACACCGGGCAGGCGGTGCAGGTCGCGGCCGACCGGATGTACCGCTCGGCGATGGCCGCGCAGCGGCAGCAGCCGGCCGCGGAGTCCTGGCCGTTCTCCGGGTGAGCTGCGCTGCGTGAGCTGATCGTCGGGACCGGCGCCGGCGCCGCCCAGCTCGGCACCGACGTCGTGCTCCCGCTCGGCCCGCAGCACCCGTCCGCCCACGGCATCCTGCAGGTGCGGCTGACCGTCGACGGGGACACCGTGGTCTCGGCCGAGCCGCGGATCGGCTTCCTGCACCGCGGCGCCGAGAAGCTGTTCGAGGTACGCGACTACCGGCAGATCACAGTTCTGGCCAACCGGCACGACTGGCTGTCGGCGTTCGGCAGCGAGCTGGGTGTCGTGCTCGCGGTCGAGCGGATGCTCGGCATGGAGGTGCCCGAACGCGCGGTCTGGCTGCGCACCCTGCTGGCCGAGCTCAACCGGGTGGTCAACCATCTCGCCTTCCTGCCCGGCACGTTCGCCGCCCGGGAGCCGCTGCAGGCGGTGCTGGAGGAGGCCAGCGGCGGCCGGATCCACTACATGGCCAACCGGGTCGGCGGGCTCAAGGAGGACGTGCCGGCTGGCTGGACCGACCGGGTCCGCCGGGCGGTCGACGGCCTGCGCCCGGACCTGCCGGCGGGGCTCGACGTCGCGCCGGGCACCGGCGTGCTGAGCCTGGCCGACGCGAAGGCGTACGGGGTCAGCGGGCCGGTGGGCCGCGCGTCCGGGCTGGACGTCGACCTGCGCCGGGACGAGCCCTACCTCGCGTACGGGCAGCTGCCGGTCCGGGTGGTGACCCGGACCGCCGGCGACGCGCTGGCCCGGTACGAGTGCGTGCTCGACCAGGTGCACGCGTCGCTTGACCTCGCCGAGGCCGTGCTGGACCGGCTGCCCCGGCTGTCCGGGCCGGTGAACGTACGGCTGCCGAAGACGGTGAAGGCGCCCGAGGGCGCCGTCTACGAGTGGACCGAGAACCCGCTCGGCATCAACGGCTACTACCTGGTCTCCCGGGGCGAGCGGACCCCGTGGCGGCTCAAGCTGCGCTCGGCCTCGTTCAACAACGTCCAGGCGCTGGCGGCGCTGCTGCCCGGCACCAGGGTCGAGGACCTGACCACGGTCCTCAGCTCGCTGTTCTTCGTGGTCGGCGACATCGACCGCTGAGGCCGGGGGTGCCGGCAAGATGGTGTCGGGCGGCCGCGCGTCAGCGGCGCGCGGTCAACTCCTCCTGGGTCCGGCGCATCGCGTGCTCGACGAGCGTGATCAGCGTCTGCTTGGTCGACTCCCGGCTGCGCGCGTCGGTCTGGATGACCGGCGTGGTCCCGCCGACCGCGAGCGCCTCCCGGACGTCCTCGATCGAGTGGGTGAGGATGCCGTCGAACCGGTTCACCGCGACGATGAACGGCAGCCGGCGGGCCTCGAAGAAGTCGATCGCGGCGAAGCAGTCGGTCAGCCGGCGGGTGTCGACCAGCACGACCGCGCCGATCGCGCCGCGGACCAGGTCGTCCCACATGAACCAGAACCGGTGCTGCCCGGGCGTGCCGAACAGGTAGAGGATCAGGTCGCTGTCCAGCGACACCCGGCCGAAGTCCATCGCCACCGTGGTGGTGATCTTGTTGGGCGTGTGCGACAGGTCGTCGACCCCGGCGCTCGCCTCGGTCATGACGGCCTCGGTGGTGAGTGGCTCGATCTCGGAGACCGCGCCGACCAGCGTCGTCTTGCCGACGCCGAACCCACCGGCGATGACGATCTTCGCCGAAGTCGTCGCCGCGCTGGAGTCCACGTAGGCGGTCTGCCTAGAGGTTTCGAAGTCCATTCAGCACCCTCTGCATCAAGGCAAGATCAGGTCGGTCGGTCGGGGTGTGCGCCTGGTGGACGCGCACCAGGCCCTCCTGGGCCATGTCACCCACCAGGACGCGCGCCACCCCGAGCGGCATCCGCAGGTATGCGGCGATCTCCGCGACCGACCGGGCCCGCCGGCACAGGTCGCAGATCTGCTGCCGCTCGGGCGCGGTCGACTCCGCGCTCCGGTCGCCGAGTCTGGTGGTGGACACCAGCGCCTCGATGGCAAGCTCGTAGTCCGGCCGGGTCCGTCCCCCGGTCACCGCGTACGGCCGGACCAGCGGACCCTGTTCCGGCTGGAAGGTGCTCACCCCGCGGCTGCTTTCTCGGAGGCGTGGACGTCATCGAGGAAGGACGGCCTGCAGCTCGTTGCGTACCGCCGGCGTGAGCACGTCACCGGTCCGCTCGACGAGCAAGGCCATCTCGTAGCCGACCAGGCCGACGTCGCAGCTGGTGGCCGCGAGGACGGCGAGGCACGACCCGTCGCTGATCGACATGAGGAACAGGAAGCCCCGCTCCATCTCGATCACGGTCTGCACGACGTTGCCCGCCTCGAAGCAGCGGGCCGCGCCCTGGGTGAGGCTGGTCAGGCCGGATGCCACCGCGGCGAGCTGGTCCGCCCGGTCGCGGGGCAGTCCCTCGGACGCGACCAGCAGCAGCCCGTCCGCGGACACCACGACCGCGTGCGCCACCCCCGGCACCCGGTCGACGAAATTGGTGACGAGCCAGTTCAGGTTCTGGGCGGCGGGGCTCAACGTAGTCACGACTTCTCCTGGGATTGCTGGACGAGTTCGGACGGGTTGCCGCGGTTGTCGCCGTCTTCCGCCCGGTCGGCGTGCCGGCCGCGGCGGACTCCCTGGTGGTAGCTCGCCAGCCGGCTGCGCACCGCCTCGGGGGACCGGTATGCGGGGCGGACCGGCTCGGGCGGCGCGGCCGAGGGTACGTCAGCGCCGCCGGGCATGAGGTGGGCCTGCGGCACCCGCATGGGGAGCCCGGCCCGGGTGGTGCCGCCGCTGGTCGGCTGGAGCAGCTGCTCGGCCCGCCGCCAGCCCTCGTCGGCCGGGGACGCCCAGGCTTCCTCGGTCGCCGGCGGAGCGCCGGCCGGGGCTGCCTGCGCGGCCGGGGCCGCCGGAGTGCCCGGGGTGCCGGGTCGGGCCGCCGGTCGCTGGCCGGCCGGCCGCTGCCGGAACCACTCCGACTGCAGCTGCTCGAAGATCGGCGTGCGCTCCTCGGCGCCGTCCGGCCGCGGGTAGGGCTGGTCGAGCGGGCCGCCCGGGGGCACCGGCCGGCCGGCCGCGGTGCCGAGCGGCGGGATCGGCCGCGGGGCGGAGCCGGCCTCGGGGCCGCCCCGCATCGGCAGCGGGGGACGCGCCGGCTGGTCGCCGGGCGGGACCGGGCCGCCGGGGCGGCCGGGACCGTTGCCGCCCGCAGGCAGCACCGGCCGGCCGGGCGGGCCGCCGTTGGCCGGCATCGCGCCGTTCACCGGCAGCGAGTGGTCCGGCCGCATCGTCTCGGCGCCACCGGCGGCCGCGCCGTCGCCACCGGCGGCCTGGGCCGGGGTGCGCCGCGGCAACGGCGCCGCGCCCGGCGTGACGGGCTGGTCGGGCGGACCCGGGCGGCCAGTGAGCGGTCGGCGCGGCAGGTCGCGGGCCGGGCCGGGGCCGAGCGGCCGCGGACCGGGGCCCTGCTGCGGGCCCGGCGCGGGCGGCATCGCGAGCGCGGCGGGCCGACCGGGCCGGCCGTCGGGGGACGCGGCTGCCGGCGGCGGACCGCCGGCGGCGTCGTCGGGACGCTGCTCGAACCGGTTGGCCAGCACGTCGATCGGGATCCGTACGAACGCGCTGACGCCGCCGGTCTCGGACTGGCGCAGCCGGACGGTGATGCCGTGCCGGGTGGCCAGCCGACCGACCACGTACAGGCCCATCATCCGGGACACCGAGACGTCGAACTCCGGCGGGTGCGCCAGCCGCTCGTTGGCGTCGGAGATCTCGTGCGGGCTCATGCCGATGCCGCGGTCCTCGATCTCGACCATGGCACCGCCGTCGGACAGCCGCTGGCTGTGCACGAGCACCTTCGACTCGGGCGAGGAGAACACCGTCGCGTTCTCCAGCAGCTCGGCCACCAGGTGGACGAGGTGGTTGACCGCGTGGCCCATCACCTCGACGTCCGGCACGCCGGTCAGCTGGATGCGGTGGTATTGCTCCACCTCGGAGGTGGCCGCCCGCAGCACGTCGACCAGCGGGATCGGCCGGCCCCACCGGCGACCTGCGTCCTCACCCGCGAGAACCAGCAGGTTCTCCGAGTTGCGGCGCATACGGGTGGCCAGGTGGTCCAGCTTGAACAGGTTGGCCAGCTGGTCGGGGTCCTGCTCGCCGGTCTCCAGCTCGTCGATCAGCTTGAGCTGGCGCTCGACCAGGCCCTGCGACCGGCGGGACAGGTTGACGAACATGTCGTTGACGTTGCGGCGCAGACCGGCCTGCTCGGACGCCAGCTCGACGGCCCGCTGGTGCAGCTCGTCGAAGGTCTTGGCGACGTCGCCGATCTCGTCCCGGGAGTCGATCCCGATCGGTTCGACTTCGTCGGGTGCCGCCGGGGCGTCCGGCCGCTGCAATCGCGCGATCGCCTCCGGCAGCCTGACCTCGGCGACGTCACGGGCACCGGCCTGCAGCCGCCGCAGCGGGCCGATCATCGACCGGGCGATGAGCAGCGAGGTCAGGAACGCGATGACGAGGATCGTCGCGATGATCACACCGGTCGTGATCGCCTGCCGCTGCGCTTCCGAGCGCAGGTCCCTGGTGGTGCTGACGACCTGGTCCTGCAGGCCGCTCTCGACGCCACGGATCGCCTGCATGTAGGTGGTGGCGGCCGAGTACCACTGCTCGGCGTCCGCGGTCAGGCTGGGCGAGTTCTGGTCGGCGGTGATGCTGTCCTCGAGCCGCTTGACCGCCAGCACGGCCTGGCCGTTGACCTGCGCGTCGTACGCGCCGACCTGGCTCGGCGTGGCCGCGGAGCGGAACCGCTGCAGCGCGGCCAGCCGCTCGGCGAGAGCCGAGGAGAACGCCACCTGCTGCCCGAGCTGGAACCGGCCGCCCTTGCGGGTCTCGGTACCGTCCCGTGCCGTGTTGAGCCCGCCGTTGGCGGTGACGCTGTAGAGCAGCGCGCGCTCCTGGGACAGCGTCTCCTTCAGGTCGCCGAGCGCGGTGAGACCGGCGACCTCGTTGTTCAGCTCGGTGCTGTCGGTGCCGACGCCGATCTGCCGGTTGATGTCCAGCAGCGACCCGACCATCGCCGAGTACTTGTCGGTGATCGCGCCCTCGGTGAGCAGTTGCCGGTTCAGCGCCTGCCGAAGCTGCGGCAGCCCGGCGAGCTGGGAACGGGCCGCGTCGACCGCGGCCTGCGCTTCGGGGCTGACGTCGCCGAGCGACGCGTCCGCGGACTGGTACGCCGACAGCGCGGTGTCCACGTTGCGCTGCTGGGCCTGCAGGGCGATCTGGATGCTGGGCAGCGGCAGACCCTTGAGCGGGATCGCGTCCTGACCCGTCTGTCGGTTCTCGTTCTGCTTCGTGATCTGCTCGTTCTCGGCGTTGACCTTGTCGATCGCGGCCTGGTTGTTCGGCCGGCGGCTTTCGCCGATCCAGCCGGCGGCGATGTCCCGCTCGGCCTGCAACTCGTGCGCCAGCGTGCTCGCCTGCCGCCCGAACGCGGCCACGTTGGCACTGCGGCCGTAGTCGCGGGCGTTGCCGATCTGGGTGCCCATGTTGATGCCGGCGATCACGAGGAACGCGATGGCGGGCACCAGCAGCACGGCGGCCAGCTTGGTGCGCACCTTCCAGTTCCGCGGCGACAGGCTGCCGCGGGACCAGGCCCTCCTCGGGGGTTGCGGCGCGAGAGTGGCGCCGACCGGTACGTCGTCAGGCGACGGCTCCGGAGGTCGCTGCAGCGTCATCGTGCCGACGCTGCCGGGGTGACCCTCCGACTCGCCATTGGCCCGCAGTGGCGGGCCCGAGGCGGCCGGGTGCTCCGCGGGTAGTCTTTCCACCAGCTCTCGCGACCTTCCCACGTGCCGACGCAGTTTCGTGTACTTCCCGGGCACTATAGGGCCACCGGCGACCGCGCCGTGAACGCCGTTGGTGGCATCAGCGCTGCGCTGCCGGTCGGTCACCGTACGTCGCCGATGGACCGGTGTCACTCGTGACGAGGTAGCCTTCCCGGGTCTCGCGGCGCCCGAACGGGGTGGGGTGCCCGAGCAGTCCCCGCCCCCGGCCGCCTGAGGACCTGCTCGATGATCACCCGGCGATCCCGCCTCGCTCTGCTCATCGTCCCCGCGCTCGCGCTGGCCACCGCCTGCACCGGCGGTGGCGACAACTCCTCCGGGGCCGCGGCCAGCGGCGACCAGACCCTGAAGGTCGGGCTCCTGACGCAACTGAGGGGACCGAGTCAGGCGGCCGGCAGCGAGGCGCAGAACGGCGCCAAGCTCGCGGTCGACGTGATCAACGGGCTCAACCCGTCGATCCCGCTGCCGCTGGCCTCGGACGCCGGTCTGCCCAACCTCGGCGGGGCCAAGGTCAGCCTGGTGGTGAAGGACGTGACGCCGGGCGCCGCGGACGCCAAGACCAGCGAGGCCGACGCGAAGAAGGGTGTGGACGAGGTCCAGAAGGCCGCCGGCGAGGCGGTGACGGACCTGGTCTCCAACCAGGGCGTGAACGCGCTCATCGGGGCCTACGACCCCGAGATCACGGAGGCGGCCAGCCAGCGGGCCGAGCGGTTCGAGGTGCCGTTCATCAACGCCGACAGCCCCGCCACGTTCCTCACCGACGCCGGCCGCGACTGGTTCTTCCGGATCGGCCCCACCTGGCGGCAGGCCGGCCAGGCGTTCTTCTCGGCTCTGCAGGAGGATCCGAAGATCAAGATCGACAAGATCGCCGTCCTGTACGCGCAGGACAAGGCCGGCCAGGACGTCGTGACCTCCACCACCCAGCTGGCCAAGGAGGGCGGCCTCGACCAGCCGAACAAGGTTGCGACGTTCGGCTTCAAGCCCGACGGCTCCGACGCCGCGGCGGCCTACGCCAGTGTCCGTGCATACAACCCGGACACGCTGCTGCTCTACTCCTCGCCGGCAAGCGTGCAGCCGCTGCTGCAGGCGGTGGCGACCAGCGGCTGGAAGCCGAAGGCCGCGATGTCGTTCTCGCTCGGCTACGTCACCGCGCAGACCTTCGACCCGGCCGCCGCGGCGGTGGACGGGCTGATGCGGTCGACCTCGTGGTCGATCGAGGCGGCCCAGCGCAACCCGGCCGCCCAGGCGGTGACCGGGCTCTACCAGCGCCGCTTCAACAGCCCGATGACCGAGGCCGCGGCCTCCGCGTTCACCGCGGTGATGACCGCGGCCCAGGCGGTCAACAACGCTGGCACGGTCGACGAGCAGCGGGTCCGCAGCGCTCTGCTCAGCCTGAACATCCCGGGCGAGCAGACGATCATGCCGTGGGCCGGCATCCAGTTCGACGAGACCCACCAGAACACGCTCGCCCAGCCGCTCATCGAGCAATACCACAACCGCGCGTTCTCGATCGTCTATCCGAGCGACGCCGCCGCCAACGGCGCCAAGCCCATCTACCCGGCGCCGAACGCCGCGGGCTGACCCGACCCCGGCAGCCCGGGATCAGCCCGACGCCGCCGCCTCCCGGGCGAGCTCGGAGTCGAGCCCGGCGTCGACGGCCAGCTTCACCGCCAGCTCGCGGGCCCGGGGCAGCAGCTCGGCCAGGTCGACCCCGAGCACCCGGCCCTCGCTGACCACCGGCGTGCCGGCCACCCAGACGGTGTGCACGTCCCGCGGTGAGGCGCAGTAGACCAGCTCCTGGTACGGGTCGTGCACGTTCGACAGCGACGGGCTGGCCTCGGCGAACAGCACGAGGTCGGCCTGCTTGCCCGGCTCGAGCGAGCCGACCTCGGCGTCGAGCCCGAGTGCCCTGGCGCCGCCGATCGTGGCCAGCTCCAGCACCTGCGGCGCGGTCATCGCCGTCGCCTGCAGGTGGTGCACCTTCTGCAGCAGCGCGGTGACCTTCATCGTCTGCAGCATGTCCTGGCTGTCGTTGCTGGCCGGGCCGTCGAGGCCGAGGCCGACCGTGACCCCCTCGCGCAGCAGCCGCGGCACCGGCGCCACCCCGGAGGCGAGGATCATGTTCGAAACCGGGTTGTGCGCCACCGCGACCCGGTGTTCGCGCAGCAGCTCCACGTCGATGTCGTCGAGCCAGACGCAGTGCGCGGCGACCACCTGCGCGTCCAGCAGCCCGGCCCTGGCCGCGTACTCGACCGAGCCGACGCCGCGGGTGCTGCGCGAGTGGGTGACCTCCTCGCGCACCTCGTGCAGGTGGACGTGCAGCCGCGGGGTGTCCCGGAGCAGCTCGACGGTGGCCCCGATCAGCTCGTCCGAGGCGGCCGGCACGGTGGCAAGGCCGACCCGGAACCGGCACCGCTCGCTGGCCGCGGCCGCCGCCCGCAACGCCTCGTGCTCGGCCAGCACGAGCTCGAGCGGCCGCGGGTTGCTGTCGTCCTGCGCCCCGTACGAGAGGTCGCCGCGCAGGCCGAGCTCGGTCAGCGCCTGCACGACGCCGGGCGTCGAGGGCTCCGGCCCGGGTGCGTGGCAGAACATGTCGGCGGTCGTGGTCACCCCGGACAGTGCCATCTCCGCGCCCTTGAGCAGCGTGCCGACGTACGCGAGCTCGCGGGTCAGGTGCGCCTCGATCGGCCCGGTGACGTGGACGAACCACTCCCACAGCGTGTGGGTCTCGCCGATCCCGGTGACCAGGCCCTCGGAGAAGTGGCCGTGCGTGGAGATCAGGCCCGGGGTGAGGATGCCGGTGCCGTCGCCGACCACGCCGGCGTCGGGGAACTCGGCCCGCAGCCGCTCGTACGGCCCGACCGCGACGATCAGCGTGCCGGCGACGGCGACCGCGCCGCCGCGAAGGTGCCCTTCCGGTCCGGACGTGAGCACGTGCCGGGCCCGGACGAGAAGGGGGTGCGCGGCGGCCCGCGCACCCCCTTGCTCCACTGTCACTACTTCGAGGTCGGCAGCCCGATGGCCG
Organism: uncultured Actinomycetota bacterium; assembly: GCA_963728945.1. Taxonomy (GTDB): domain Bacteria; phylum Actinomycetota; class Actinomycetes; order Mycobacteriales; family CADCTP01; genus CADCTP01. The sequence continues at coordinate 167,688 of CAVSMA010000003.1, forward strand.
GGTTGATGTACTCGTTGGTGACCAGGTCGGACGGTTTCAGGTCGGCCTTGAGCTCCTTGTGCTGGGTGGCGTAGATCGGCTTGAGGATGTCGATCATCCGCTGGACCCGGCTGTCCTGGAAGTTGCCGAGCGTCTTGTCCGGTCCGTTGCTCACCAGGCCGAGATTCTTCAGCGTGTTCACCGCGTACTCGGCCATCTTTGGCGAGTACGTCCAGAAGTCCTTCATCTTCTCGACCGTCGAGATGACCAGTTGGTTGGTCGGGCCCGGGTTCGCCATGAAGTCGACCGAGGCCTGCTGCACGATCGGCACCAGCTTCTTCAGGCAGGGCGCCAGCTTGTCCTTGTCCTCGGCCCGGATGGACAGCGCCTGGCTGTACAGCGGGTAGCCGGTGTCGTTGATCAGCTGCAGCCGCGTGTCGAAGCCGGTCTGCCCCTTGGGGAGCTCGTTCTTGAAGATGTACGGCTCCGAGGTGGCGAAGCCGGCGTTGGCGATCGTGCCCCGCGAGGCGACGAAGCGGGCCGGCGTGCCGTCGTACGAGCCGTCCATCTGACTGGCCCGGACCAGGCCGGCACCGATCAGGTATTGCGCGTACGCGTCGGCCTGGTAGTAGAGGATCTTGGTGTCGGTCTGGCCGATGTCCGCGATCGTGTTGAAGTCAGGGTGCGCCTTCGTGCCCCAGAGGATCATCAGCGGGCTGACCTCGAGCGGGGCGACCACCGCGATGGTCGGCTGGGACTTGGAGTTCGCGACCGCCTCGTCGGTGTTCACCTGGCCGAGGGTGATCGACTTGTCCGCGTACATCTGCGCGGTGACCGTCTGGTAGCCGATCGCCGGGCCGCCGTTGCGGATCTCCACCTGGACGCCGGTGTCCTGGCCCGAGGCCACCAGCGGACCGCGCAGCAGCTTCTTCTTCGTGTCGATGGTGGGGTTCGGGCCGAGCAGCTGGTAGATGCCGCCGTACTCGCTCTCGGTGAACCAGTCGGTCTGGATGACGATGGTGTCGGGGCACGTGCCCTTCAGCGTGAGGGCCGCCCCCGATGCCTTCGGCGCCGGCGCGCTGTTTTCGGTGGATCCGCTGTCGCTGCTACTGCAGGCGGCAGCGGCCAGCAGGAGGGTGAGTCCGGCTGCCACCGGAACGAGCTTGCGTGGACGCATTGTTCTCCTCGTTTGTGCGGGGTGGTGCGGTCCGGCTCCGGGCCGGCGCGGGAGGGCAGAGTGGGGTCAGGCGGGCCTGTCGTACGCGGTGGAGCCGTACCAGGGGCCGGTCACGACCCGGTTGATGAACCCGAACAGCCAGAACGCGAACACGCCGAGCAGAGACGCGGCAAGCGCCGCACCGAACAGCTGCTCGGACAGCAACCGGGCCCGGTAGACATCGATGAGCACGCCGATGCCGGCGTCCCCCTGCTTGAAGAAGAAGTCGCCGACGACCGAGCCGACGACCGCGAGCGTCGCCGCCACCTGGAAGCCGGTCAGGATCGCGGGCATGGCCGCGGGCAGCTGCAGCTTCCTGAGCCGGACGAGGCGGTTGGCGTGGTGCAGCGTGAACAGCTCGTGCTGGCCCCGCTCGGCCGACTGAAGCCCGAACAGCGTGCTGGAGATGACCGGGAATATCGAGATCAGCACCGTCACGATCAGCCGGCTGGCCAGGCCGAAGTCGAACCAGAACCCGATCACCGGCACCAGCGCCAGAATCGGGATGCACTGCAGGATCACCGCATACGGGTAGATCGACCGCTCCACCCAGCGGGCCTGCGACATCGCGATGCCGAGGGCCATCCCCACGACGATGGAGATGAACAGGCCGAGCGCCGCGATCCAGGTCGACAGCCACAACGCGGCGAGGATGTCGGTGCGGTTCCCCGAGTCGAGGAACGACACCTGGATCACCCGGTGCGGCGGCGGCAGCAGGAACCGGCGGTCGGCGTCCAGCGCGACATAGGAGATGTAGTACCAGACCCCGAGGAACACCAGGAGCGTCACCAGCGGCGGCACCCAGGTGCGGAGCAGGCTGCGGCGACGACGCCGGGGAGGCGGCTTGCCGACGGCGGAGCCGACAACCCCTACCGCACCCGTTTCCGGCAAACGGGTGTCCACGCTCATCCGAACGCCTCCCGGACCTCGACCCTGGCGCCGGCAATCACTGTCGGTGCTGTGCGTACCAGACCTTCCGCGTTGCCGATCTGCCCCTCCGTGGACCCCCGCGTCGAGACACCGTATAGCACCTCCCTTTGATGCTGCATCGGGGTTGCGGAGCAATGACACACAGTGATCGTCGCGGAAACCTAGCCTGACTCGCCGGACGGGCGCTCGGCTGTTCAGGCCGCGCGCTTGCGAGCCACCCAGACGCACCCCGGCGGCCAGCGGTGGTTCCACGCATCGTCAGCGAGCGACCACGGAGTGATTTCACCTACCGCAGCCTGCGGTTCTTCACGCCGGCCGGGGGTGCAGCCGGCACCGCCACCCCTGTCACGGACGGCTGGAACCGGGTCGTGCCAGCGGCGGGCGGGTCCGTTTCGTGCATTCCGAAGCATGGCCGGACACGCCGTTGCGGACGCGCACCGACGCGTCCAGAAACTGCGAAGCGTCAGGATGGAATTCGCGCCGTCAGGGCCTCCGTCACCCGGCTGGGCGACGCGGCACGTCGCGGAGCAGGTCCGAGACCTCGCCGGCTACCTTGGCGAACTCCTCCGAATAGCGCATGTCCGGCTGACGCGGATAGCCGAACGGAACCGACACGTCGCCGAGGATGTGGCCGGGACGTGGCGACATCACCACGACCCGGGTGGACAGGTAGACCGCCTCAGACACCGAGTGGGTGATGAACAGCGCCGCGAAGCCGCGGTCCGCGAACAGCGCCAGCAACTCGTCGTTGAGCCGTTCCCGACTCATCTCGTCCAGCGCGCCGAACGGCTCGTCGAACAGGAACACGTCCGGCTGCAGCACCAGCGAGCGCGCCAGCGACGTGCGCATCCGCATGCCGCCGGACAGCGACCGGGGCCGGTGCTTCTCGAAGCCGGTCAGCCCGACCAGGCCGATCGCCTCGGTCACCCTGGCCTGCCGCTCGGCCTTGGGCAGGTGCTCGAGCTCGGCCAGCAGCTCGACGTTCCTGCGGACCGTGCGCCAGGGCAGCAGCGTCGGGTCCTGGAAGACGTAGCCGAGCCGCTTCGAGGCGACGTCGACCCGCCCGCTCGTCGGCTCGTCCAGACCGGACGCCAGTCGCAGCAAGGTGCTCTTGCCGCAGCCGGACGGACCGACGACCGAGACGAACTCGCCCGCGTCCACGGTGAGGTCCACGTCGTGCAGCGCGTGCGTGCCGTCGGGGAAGGTCCGGCCGACGCCGGTGAACGCCAGCATCGGGGAAGTCACCCCTCGGATGGTAGTCGGCCCGGCTGGGACCGGTCAGCGGCCCAGCAGCCGGGACATCACCTCGTTGTCCTCGCCGTCCTCGCGTGCGCGACGCCGGCGGGGTGGGACCGATTCGCCTGCGGTGGGCGCTCTCGGCACCGACGGCGGACCGGACCTGGGTGACGGCGCGGGCGGCGCCGGCTCGGGCGCCGGGTACGGCGGCGGGTACGCCGGACCGGTGCGGTACGCCGGCCGGGACGGCGCCGCCGGGTCCCCGAACACGCCCGGCTGCGGGTAGTTCGACTGGCCGGTCGGCCCTCGGGCATCGACCCAGCCGCTGGCCGGGCCGTCGGCGGGGCCGAAGCCGGCCGGGCCGTCGGCCGGTCCGAAGCCGGCGGGGCCGTCGCGGGCCGGCTCGGGCGGGTAGTCGGCGGCAAGCTCGGGCGGGACCGGCAGGCCGATTCCCAGCCGCCTGGCCTCGTCCTGCAGCGCCCGCAGGCTCCCGCCGATCAGCCGGGTGGTCTCGATCCGCTCCATCCGCAGCTCGCCGTCGAGCCGGTCGATCATCTCGCCGCGCATCCGACCGACCTCCTCCCGCAGCGCGGCCACGTCCTCGGCCAGCCCGCGCTCCAGCTCCCGGCGCAGGTAGACCTCCAGCTGCAGCTCGTACTCGCGGCGGGCGGCGACCTCCTTCTCCAGCTCGATCTCGTACGTGCGGCGCAGCTCCAGCGCGGTGCCGGGATCACCGGCCGGGGCGTCCGACTCCCGCCGGCGCGGGGCCGCGAACGCGGCGAGCACGAACGCCCAGAGCGCACCGACGACCGCCAGCCGCAGCGTCTGCGGGTCGTCGCTGAGCACGACTGCCGCGGTGGAGGCGAGCGCGATCGCCACCGCGGCGACCAGCGCGAGCGTGCGCAGGCCGCCCCGGCCGCCGGAGCTGGAGCGCGCCACGGGGCAACCTTAGGGGACCCGCCCGGGCCGGCGATCCCGTGCGCGGCCGGACCGGCTCAGATCAACCGGGCGTCCTGCAGGAACCGCTTGGCCAGCCCGTCCGGGTCCTGCCCGTCCAGGTCCTGGCGCTTGTTCAGCTCCTGCAGCTTCTCGGTCGTCAGCGCGCGGTTCACGCTGTCGACGACCGCCCGGGCCGAGGCCGGCAGCTTGCTGCGGTAGAGCGCGATGATGTTGCCGGCCGGCTCGAGCAGCTTGTCGTCGCGCAGCACGACCAGGCTCTCGGCGGCGATCTCCCCGTCCGACGACTGCACCGAGCCGACGTCCGCGGTGCCCTTGCGGAGCGCGTCGAAGATCGGCTTGCCGGAGACCTCGCCGAGCTCGTCCACCCGCTTGAACCGCAGGCCGTACCGGTCCTCCAGCCCGACCAGGCAGTATGCGTCGGTGCTGCAGCCGGCCGGGCCGCCGAGCACCAGCGTGCCGTTGAGCCGGCGCAGGTCGGAGACATCGGTGAGGTTCTCGTCGTCGGCGAGCGTCTTGGACACCGCGAGCGCGGTCTGGTCGGTGGCCGGCGAGGGCCGGGTCACGCCCAGCGGCTGGTGCGCCAGCAGCTGGTCGAGCACGTACGCGGTGTGTTCGACGTCACCGCTCGCGGCCGGTGGTCGGTGCGTCACCGGCACCCCGATCCGGAGGTAGTTCATGACCGGCGCGAGGTAGTCAGGCACCAGGTCGAGGTCGCCGCGCTCCAGCGCCGGGACGTACGCGGTGCGGGCGCCGGCGTTGAGCTTCATGGTCACCTCGAAGCCGGCCTTGCGCAGCGCCTGGCCGTACATCCGAGCGATGATCTGCTGTTCGTCGGACAGGCCGGCGCCGACGGTGACCTCGGGCTTCGGCTTGGCCGCCGCCGGCTTCTCGTCGCCGGTGCAGCCGGCAACCAGCAGCACGGCCAGCGCCACCAGCAACGCGGACCTCACTGGTGCTCGACCACCCTCTCCGCGGCCGCGCCCGGATCCCGTCCCGTCCAGGGGCCCGGCCGGCGACGACTGTCGCCGGGATGACCAGACAATCACGCGCGCCGCACGACGCGCCGCCAGGGTAGGACATCAGGCCGTGAGGACTTGCCCCTATTTCACCGCCCGCAGCGACGGCGTGGACCGGTGCGGCAGGTAGCTCTCGGCGTTCCGGGTCGCCTGCTTAACCTTGTACATGTTCGCGTCCGCGGCGCCGAGCAGCCGGGCGGCCGGGAAGTCGGGGTCGTCGGTCGAGGCCTGGCCGATGCTCGCCCGCACGTTGACGATCCCGCCCTCGAACGCGACCGGCGCGGCGACCGCCTGAGCCAGCCGGTGCGCGATCTCCTCGGCCGGCACCTCGTGCGGCAGGCTCTTGAGGATCACGACGAACTCGTCGCCGCCGAGCCGGCCGATCGTGTCGGTGGGCCGCAGCGCGCCGCGCATCCGCTCCGCCGCCGCGCGCAGCACCCGGTCTCCCACGGCGTGCCCGTGCACGTCGTTGACCTGCTTGAACCCGTCGAGGTCGGCGAACAGCACGTGCACCTGGCCCGGCTCCGCCCGCAGCGAGCGCAGCGCGGCGCCGAGCTTGTGCAGCACCAGCCCGCGGTTCGGCAGCCCGGTCAGCGGGTCGTGGGTGGCCTTGCGGTGCAGGTCATACTCAGTGTTCTTCTGCTGGGTCACGTCGACCAGGTGCACGATGTAGGACTTCTGGCCGACCAGCGCGGACACCGACGCGTGCACCCAGCCGTCGCTGCCGGCGCCGGTGCGGTAGCGGAAGGTGCCGGAGACGTCGTCCTCGGTGCCCTCGACCACGCGGGCGAAGTCGCCCCGGACCCGCTCGGAGTCCTCCGGGTGCAAGTGGTGCCAGATCAGGTCGCCGTGCAGGGTCTCGACCCGGCGGCCGAACAGCCGGGCCAGCGCGGCGTTCACGTCGAGGAACATGCCGGCCTTGTCGACGATCGCCATCCCGGTCGGCGCGTTCTGGAACGCGGCCCGGAACTTCTCCTCCGCCGCCTTGACCTTCGCCTCGGAGGTACGCCGGCCGCTGATGTCGCGGGCGACGACCAGCGCGCCGTTGCGGCCGCCGAAGGAGATCTGCCGGCCGGCCGCCTCGATGTGGACGACCTGCCCGTCCAGCCGGACCAGCGTCTCCTCGACGTACTCGAGGTTGTTGCCGGCCACCATGCCGGCCAGCCGCTGCTCGGCTTCCGCGCGGATCGACTCGTGCATGTAGTCGAGTGCCGGACGGGTCTGCAGGTCGGAGATCTTGCTGGCGCCGAGCATCTGCAGGCCGCGCCAGTTGGCGAAGGCGTGGTAGCCGTCGACGATCACGAACACCGCATCCGGGGACAGCTCGATGAGCGCACGGAAGTGCTCGTCGGAGGGTCCGATGACAAGGCCACCGGCAGCCGGCTCGCCGCCGGATGCGAGCTCGCCCTCCCGACTGTGCCTGCCCATCCCACCCCTAACAGGACCGGTTCGGACCCTCCGGTGATCCCTGTGAAGCTAACAGTCCGATCGCATTGCGTCCCGCGTTCCAGTGGACGCTTCGGAGCTACGACAACTAGTTACGACTCCACTGATCCGTCCGGCCTAGCATGCCGATCCCCGTCCGGCGGAGCAGGGGTCCGGCAGCAGTACTCGAGCCACAGTGCCGCCGCGGTCAGCGCGACCGCGGCCGCGACCCCGATCGCGCCCACGACGGTGTCGTTGCCGGCCGCGTTCAGCTGCCCGAGCCTGGGCAGGACGTATACCAGCAGGCCGGCCCAGATCCCGACCATCACGGCGCCGACGACCGCGCTCGCCTTGGCCAGCGCCAGCATCCGGGCCGCGACCAGTGGCTGCACGGGCAGCGCGCCGGGGCGGCGGCGGATCCGGTCGCGCAGCTGGTTCGCCGCGAGGACCTCGGCGATCGCCAGCAGGACCAGCGACAGCGGGACGAACCAGCGCAGCCGCGGGAGATCGCCGTACCACTGGCGCATCGCCAGCCAGGTGATCAGCGTGACCGCAGCCGCGTAGGCGATCAGGTCACGGATCCGGGTTGGGCCGATCACCGCAGCTCCAGGTCCGTCCGGCGCACGCCGGACCGGTCGGCGGGGGCCAGCCCGGCGACCAGCTCGGCCACCCGGCCCTGCCCGGGCAGCACCGCGTCCGGGTCGGCGTCCGCCCACGGCACGAGCACGAACGCGCGCTCGTGCGCCCGCGGGTGCGGCAGCGTCAGCTCCGGATCGGCGTTGGCGCTGCCGTCCACGTCGATCAGATCGACGTCGAGCGTGCGCGGACCCCAGCGAACCTCCCGGGTCCGGCCGGCCGCCCGCTCCACCTCGTGCGCCCTGGCCAGCCAGCCGTACGCGTCGGTGCCGGGGTCGTCGACGAGGACGATCGCGTTGAGGTAGTCGTCCTGCTCGACGCCGCCCCACGGTGCGGTCTCGTACACCGGGCTGATCGCGACCGGGTGCAGTGCGGCCACGACCGAACGCAGGTGCGCCAGCCGGTCGCCGAGGTTGGAGCCGATCGACAGCACGGCCCGGCTCACCGCTCGCTCCCTCCTCGGCTCATCGGCGGGACCGCCGGGCGGTGACCGCGACGTCGGCGAACTCGCGGGCGATCGGCGCCTGCGGCTTGTGCACGGTGACCTCGGCGGCGATCACCCGCTCGTCGGCCATGCACAGCTCGCAGAGCCGGGCGGCCAGGGTCTCGATGAGGTTCACCGGCTCGCCCTCGACGACGGTGGCGAGCCGGTTCGCCAGCCCGCCGTAGTCGACGGTGTCGGCCAGGTCGTCGCTGGCCGCGGCCGGGCGGCTGTCCAGCCAGAGAGTCGCGTCGACGACGAAGTCCTGCCCGTCCCGGCGCTCGTGCTCGTACACGCCGTGGAACCCGCGGACCTTCAGCCCGGTCAGCGTGATCCGGTCAGCCACGGCCGGCCGCCTTCCACGCCCGGACGACCTTCACCGCGTCGAGGGTCGGGGCCACGTCGTGCACCCGCACACCCCAGGCGCCCATCACCGCGGCCAGCACGCTGGTCGCGACCGTCGCGTGCTCGCGGGCGTCGACCGGGGCCGGCGTGCCGTCCGGACCGGCGAGCAGCCGGCCGAGGAACGCCTTGCGGGACGCGCCGACCAGCACCGGGAAGCCGAGCGCGGTGAGCTCGTCCAGCCGGGCCAGCAGCGCCCAGTTGTGCGCGGCGGTCTTGGCGAACCCGAGTCCCGGGTCGAGCACGATGTTGCCGGCCGCGACGCCGGCGGCGAGCGCGCTGTCGACCTGCCGGGCCAGCTCGGCCGTCACGTCCCGGACCACGTCGTCGTATCGGGCCAGCGCCTGCATGTCCCGGCTGTGCCCGCGCCAGTGCATGAGCACCCAGGGCACGCCGGCGGCGGCGATCGTCTTGGCCATCGCCGGGTCGGCCAGCCCGCCGCTGACGTCGTTGACGATCCCGGCCCCGGCGTCCAGCGCGGCCTCGGCGACCGCGGCCCTGGACGTGTCCACGCTGACCGCGACGCCGCTGCCGACCAGCGCGCGGATCGCCGGCACCACCCGGCGGGTCTCCTCCTCGGCGTCGACCCGCTCGGCCCCCGGCCGGGTCGACTCGCCGCCCACATCGACGATGTCGGCCCCGGCCGCCCACATCGCCAGCCCGTGCCCGACCGCGGCGTCGAAGTCGGCGTACCGGCCGCCGTCGCTGAACGAGTCCGGGGTCACGTTGAGCACGCCCATCACCACGCACCGGTCCGGGTGCGGCAGCCCGGCCGCCTCCGGCCGGCGGGTCGATTCGGTCATCGACCCAGGATGAGGCTCATCGCCTCGGCGCGGGTGGACGGCTCGAACTGGAACAGGCCGCGGACCGCGGAGGTCACCGTGCGGGCGCCCGGCTTGCGGATGCCGCGCATCGACATGCACAGGTGCTCGGCCTCGATCACGACGATCGCGCCGCGCGGCTCCAGCCGGCGCACCAGCGCGTCGGCGATCTGCGAGGTCAGCCGCTCCTGCACCTGCGGCCGCTTCGCGTACAGGTCGACCAGCCGGGCGAGCTTGCTCAGCCCGGTGATCCGCCCGTCCACGTTCGGGATGTAGCCCACGTGCGCAACCCCGTGGAACGGGACCAGGTGATGCTCACAGGTCGAATACATCTCGATGTCCTTGACCAGGACCATTTCCTCGTGGCCCTCGTCGAAGGTGGTCTGCAGGACGTCGGACGGGTCGATGTGGAGGCCGGCGAACTGCTCGGCGTACGCGCGGGCGACCCGCTCCGGGGTGCGCCGCAGGCCGTCCCGGTCGGGGTCCTCGCCGATGGCGACCAGCAGGTCGCGGACCGCGCGCTCCACCCCGGCCGGGTCGAACGACCCGGTCAACGCGATCCCGGCTGGCCGTCCCCGGGTGTCCAGCCCTGGCCGTAGCCGCCGGCCTGCCCGTTGTCACCGCCGGACCCGCGGCTCGACTCCTCCGACCCGTATCCGGGCTGCCCGCCGGCGTAGGGCGGCTGGGCCTGACCCGGATGCTGCTGGGCCTGGTGCGGCGGCTGACCACCGGGCTGCGCCTGGTACGGCGGCGGGGCGGCGGGACCGCCGGCGAACTGACCGGTCCCGTACGGCGGCTGCCCGTAGCCCGGCTGCGCCGGATGCCCGTCCGGCGTCGTCGCGTGCCGGCCGGCGCCGTTGGCGCCGTACTGGGCGGGCGCCGGTGCCGGTCGCGGGCTGGGCGAGGGCATGCCGGGGGCGGCGGCCGCCCCGTTGACCGGGCCGCGGCCGGTGCTGACCGCGCGCAACTCGGCCGGCGTCATCACCGGCGGCTTGTCCGACGGCGCCCGCCGGCCGAACCCCGCGTACGTGTTGTGCGGCGGCCGCTTGGCCACATGGGCGAAGATCCGGGCCAGGTCCTCCTTGCCCAGCGTCTCCTTCTCCATCAGCTCGAGCACCAGGTCGTCGAGGACGTCCCGGTATTCGACCAGGATCTCCCAGGCCTCGTCGTGCGCCATCTCGATCAGCTGCCTGACCTCGCTGTCGATGTCGGTGGCGACGGTCTCCGAGTAGTCCCGCTGGTGGCCGTAGTCGCGGCCGAGGAACGGCTCGGACTCCTTCTGGCCGTATTTCACCGCCCCGAGCTTGGCGCTCATCCCGTACTCGGTGATCATCGCGCGGGCCAGCGCGGTGGCCTTCTCGATGTCGTTGCTGGCGCCGGTGGTCGGCTCGTGGAAGACAAGCTCCTCGGCGGCCCGGCCGCCGAGCGCGTAGACCAGCTGGTCGGTGATCTCGGACCGGATCTGCGTGTACCGGTCCTCGGTCGGCAGCACGAGCGTGTGCCCGAGCGACCGGCCGCGGGGCAGGATCGTCACCTTGTGCACCGGGTCGAGGTTGGGCAGCGCCCAGGCGACCAGCGCGTGCCCACCCTCGTGGTAGGCGGTGACCTTCTTCTCCTTCTCGCTCATCGCCCTGGTCCGGCGCTCCGGCCCGGCGATGACCCGGTCGATCGCCTCCTCCAGCGCCTTCATGTGGATGAGGTTGCCGCTCTGCCGCGCGGTCAGCAGGGCCGCCTCGTTGATCACGTTGGCGAGGTCGGCACCGGTGAAGCCGGGGGTCCGGCGGGCGATCACGGACAGGTCGATGTCCGGGGCCAGCGGCTTGCCCTTGGCGTGCACGGCCAGCACCGCCCGGCGGCCCTCGAGGTCGGGCCGGTCGACCGCGATCTGGCGGTCGAACCGGCCGGGCCGCAGCAGCGCCGGGTCGAGGATGTCCGGGCGGTTGGTCGCCGCGATGAGGATGACCCCGCCCTTGACGTCGAAGCCGTCCATCTCGACCAGCAGCTGGTTGAGGGTCTGCTCGCGCTCGTCGTGGCCGCCGCCGAGACCGGCGCCGCGGTGCCGGCCGACCGCGTCGATCTCGTCCACGAAGATGATCGCCGGCGCGTTGGACTTGGCCTGCTCGAACAGGTCGCGCACCCGGGAGGCGCCGACACCGACGAACATCTCGACGAAGTCGGAGCCGGAGATCGAGTAGAACGGCACGCCCGCCTCGCCGGCCACCGCGCGGGCAAGCAGCGTCTTGCCGGTGCCGGGCGGCCCGTAGAGCAGGACGCCCTTGGGGATCTTGGCCCCGATCGCCTGGAACTTGGCCGGGTTCTCCAGGAACTCCTTGATCTCCTGGAGCTCCTCGATCGCCTCGTCGGCGCCGGCCACGTCGGCGAACGTCGTCTTGGGCGTGTCCTTGCTGACCAGCTTCGCCTTGGACTTCCCGAAGTTCATGACCCGGGAACCGCCGCCCTGCACCGAGTTCATGATGAAGAACAGCAGGAACACGACGAGCAGGATCGGCACCAGGCTGATCAGCAGGCTGACGAAGATGTTCTGCGAGCTGATCTTGGTCTCGAACGGCTGCTTCTTCTGGTCGAGCACCTCGCCGACCCGGTCGACCAGCCCGGTCGGGTACGCGGAGGTGATCTTCTCGTGCCCGTCGACCTCGTTCTTCAAGGTGATGTCGATGGTCTGCTCGCGGTCGTTGACCGTGGCGGTCGTGTAGTTGCCGCTCTCCAGCTGGGCGAGCGCGACCGACGTCGGGACCTGCGAGTAGCCGCCGTTGCCCCGGAACAGGGTCGGCACGGCGAGCACGACCAGCAGGCCGAGGACGATCCAGAACCACGGCGACTTGAGGATGCGACGACGATCCATATCTCAGCGGAGACGCCGTGCCCGGCAGCTCCGGTCCTCCCGCTCCTGCTGGTGGGCGCACCCGGCGCGCACGGCGATCAGTCCCTGGTAGGAAAGGTACACCGGGCACTACGCAGACGCAGGCCACCAGGGTCGATGGCCTCGTCCGGGGCAACGGTCGAGCGGCCTGTAGCGTTCCTTTACCTGGTGTAGACCTCGGGCTTGAGCCGGGCGATGTACGGAAGGTCCCGGTAGCGCTCCGCATAGTCGAGCCCGAAGCCGACCACGAACTCGTTCGGGATGTCGAAGCCGAGATAGCGCACCGGCACGTCGATCTTGACCGCGTCCGGCTTCCGCAGCAGCGCCATCACCTCGAGCGATGCCGGCTGCCGGGCCTCGAGGTTGCGCAGCAGCCAGGACAGCGTCAGCCCGGAGTCGACGATGTCCTCGACCACGAGCACGTGCCGGCCGGAGATGTCCCGGTCGAGGTCCTTGAGGATGCGGACGATCCCGGACGAGCTCGTCGACGACCCGTACGAGGAGATCGCCATGTATTCCATCGTCACCGGCCGGCTCAGCGCCCGGGCGAAATCGGCCATCACGATCGCGGCGCCCTTGAGCACGCCCACCAGCATCGGTTCGCGGTCGGAGTAGTCCGCCGACACCTCGTCGGCCACTTCCTGGATGCGGGTCGCGATCTGCTGCTCGGTCAGCAGGACCTCGTCGATGTCGCCGTCGTAGTTGTGCACCGCTCCCCGTTCTGGGTCTGCCCTCAGCTCAGCGATCAGGTCCGGCGAGATGCAGCATGCCAGACGCGCGCCGGACCGTACGGCCCGAGGGCAGGGCGACCGGACCCTGGCCGTGCCAGTCCACGACCAGGGCGTCGAGCGCGCGAACCTGTGCCGCGTTGAGCGGGATCCCGACCCAGTTCCTCAGCACCCGGGTGCGGATCGCGCGGGGCTGCGCGGCCAGGCCGTCGACCGGCAGGGTCGGGCTCGCGGGGGTGAGGGTGGCGGCAAGGCCGTCGAGCGCGTCGAGGTCGTCGCGCACCAGTTCGGCGGTCCGGGCCAGCGCCTCGGCGACGCCGCTGTGCAGGGCCTGCTCCAGCCGGGGCAGCACGTCGGTGCGCAGCCGTACCCGGGTGAAGCGCGGGTCGGCGTTGTGCGGGTCGTCCCGGTAGGGCAGGTGCTCGGCGGCGCAGGCGGCGCGGGTGGTCTCCCGGCGGATCCCGAGCAGCGGGCGCAGCCAGCGGCCCTCGACCGGGCGCATGCCGGCGATCGACCGCGGGCCGGAGCCGCGGCCGAGCCCGAGCAGCACGGTCTCGGCCTGGTCGTCGAGGGTGTGCGCGAGCAGGACGGCGCGGTCGCCGGCGGCCTCGGCGAGGGCGCCGTAGCGGGCGGTGCGGGCGGCCGCCTCCGGGCCACCGGCGTCGCCCACCTCGACCCGGCGGACCAGCACCGGGTCGAGCCCGAGCCGCCGACCGAGCTCGGCGGTCTCGACCGCCCAGGCCGCGGATCCCTCCTGCAGGCCGTGGTCGACGGTCACCAACCCGGCCGGCACGTCGAGCCGGGGCGCCTCGAACGCGGTCGCCGCCGCGAGCGCGACCGAGTCGGCGCCGCCGCTGCATGCGACCAGCACGCCGGCCGGCCGCACCTCGGCCAGCAGCCGCCGCACGGCCACCCGCACGTCCGCCACCGCCGGCGCCGGCCCATCACCCACACCCCGCACGCTAGCCCGGGCCGGCCGGCGGGGACGCCGGGGCGCTTCCCGCCGCGCGGCGGCGTATGTGCCGCGGCCGGCTACGCCTCTGCACCGCCAGCCGCAGCACCGACGCACCCACCCGGGCCGGACCACGCCGGCCACCAGCTGCCGCCGCGGCCGGCTACGCCTCTGCACCGCCAGGCGCAGCACAGACGTACACATCCGAGGCGGAACACACCGGCCACCAACTGCCGCCGCAGCCGGCTACGCCTCTGCACCGCCAGCCGCAGCACCGACGCACCCACCCGGGCGGGACCACGCCGGCCACCAACTGCCGCCGCAGCCGGCTACGCCTCTGCACCGCCAGCCGCAGCACCGACGCACCCACCCGAGGCGGACCCCGCCGGCCACCCGCTGCTGCCGCGGCGGACGCAGCGGTGCCGCCGCGCCGGGGTCGCTGCGGTCAGGCGGACGCGGCGGGGCGGAATCCGTGGACCCGCTCGACCCAGGCGTGCGGGTCGGCGAGCTCAGGCTTGCGCGGCAGCGTCTCGGGTGACGTCCAGACCTGGTTGAAGCCGTCGATCCCGACCGCCTCGACGACCGCGCCGACGAACTTGCTGCCGTCCGCGTACTGCCGGATCTTCACGTCCAGCCCCAGCAGCCGGCGCAGCAGCCGGTCGACCGGCCCGGTGCCCTTGCGCCGCTGGCCGAACCGCTCCCGGATCTGCGCGATCGAGGGGACCACGTCCGGCCCGACCGCGTTCATCACGTACTCGGCGTGCCCCTCGACCAGCGACATGAACGCGGTCAGCCGCTCGATGATCTCCTTCTGCGCCGGGCTCTGGATCAGCCCGAGGATCCCCTGCGACTCCTCGCCGCCGCGCAGCGCCGAGCCGAGCTGGCTGACGAACGCCGACAGCCGCTCGCGCACCGCGTCCGGGTCGAGGTCGGTCGCGTCGACGAGCGCGTCGATCTCGGAGCCGAGGTGCCCGCGCAGCCACGGCACCGCGGTGAACTGCACCCGGTGGGTCACCTCGTGCAGCGCCACCCAGAGCCGGAAGTCGCCCGGCGGGACCGCCAGCGACCGCTCCGCCTCGACCACGTTGGGGGCGACCAGCAGCAGCTGCCCGGCCGGGTCGGCGAAGAACTCGAACTGCCCGAGCACCTTGCCGGAGAGGAACGCCAGCACCCCGCCGGCCTGCAGCCCGGTCGCCTTCGGCCCGACGGTCTGCTCGAACCGCCCGGCCGGGCGCGGCCGGCGCTCCTCCAGCGTCTGCACCAGCGGGGTGAGCAGCTGGGACATGCCCTCGGCGTTGACCCGCACCCAGCCGGGCCGGTCCACCACCCTGGTCACCGGGATCGGGCCCACCGGGTGCAGGCCGGTGATCCGCTCCACGTGCGCGGCGGCAATCTCGACCTGGTCGCGCAACGAGCGCACCGCGGCGTCGGCCTCGCTCCGGGACACCTCGGGCCCCGGCGAGATCAACCGGGTCGCGGTGGAGACGGCGAGGTCCCAGTCGACCATTCCGGGCTGGATGCTCATGCGGCCACGGTACGCCGAGCAGCCGATCCGGCCCGGCGCAGCCGCCCACTCCGGCAAGCGGCACGATCAGACGGTCACGGCGGCGGGCTGGATGGTGAGGCGGGCGAGCACCCGGCCGACGATGCCGGAGCGCACCCGCTCGACCCGCACGTCCGCCCCCGGGAACGCGACCTCGGCCGCGGCCCGCGCGGTCCGTAGCGCCCCGCGCAGGTCGTAGATCCAGATCCGGCCGCCCGGCGCGAGCACCCGGGCCAGCTCCGCGAGCGCGGCCGGCCGGTCCGGCCAGTGGTGCTGGCTGAGCGTCGAGACGATCAGGTCGACGCTGCCGTCCCGGTACGGCAGCTTGGCCACGTCGCCGACCTCGGCGATCACCTGCTGGCCGGGCTCGATCGCGGCCTTGGCGGCCTCGATCATCCGGGGCGAGACGTCCAGCCCGGTCACCCAGACCTGCGGGCTGTGCCGGGCGATCTCGACCGGCAGCCGGCCGGGACCGGTGCCGACGTCGAGCACGTGGGCGCCGACCGGCAGCCGCAACGCGGCGACCTCGGCGGCGATCCCGGTCCGCAGCCGGCGCTCGAACCGGCCCGCGAACCGGTCGTAGTGCTCCGGGTCGCCGAACCAGCCGGTCATACTCCCGTCGCGGTGCATGAACAGGTGCCGGAGCCGGTGACCGTGGGGCATCTCGTCCTCCTAGAGTTGTGTAGTACAACTACGGTAGAGCAGGAGAGTTGTATGGCACAACCGTTTCCCGACGACGAGCTGCGGCGGCTGCTTCGCTGGCTCGTCCGGGCCGGCGGGCTGCTGGAGCCGCACGACCACGACGGCGTGCGGGCCTCGGCGTCCGAGGTGTTCGCGCTCGCCGAGCTCACCGAGGCCGGTCCGCTCTCCCAGCAGCAGCTCGGCGAGCGGTTGGGGCTGGAGAAGTCGACGACCAGCCGGCTGGCGGCCGGGCTGGAGCGGCGCGGCTGGCTGGAGCGGGTCCGCGACCCGGCCAACCGGCGCTACTACCGGCTGGCGCTCACCCCTGCCGGCATGAGCGCGGCGGAGCGGATCGGCGGCCACGTCAGCGCGCAGCACCAGTACCTGTTCGCCGAGCTGACCGACGAGGAGCGGAACGGCTTGCTGACCGGGATGTCAGGGCTGGCCAGGGTGATGGAGCAGCACCACGACCAGCACCACGTCCGTCACTGACCGCAGCCGCAGGTGGTCAGTGCGGCGGCCACCTCGTCCAGCGCCGCCTCGGCCGGCAGCGTGCCACCGGCCGGGACCCGGTCGGCCACCACCGCGAACACCAGCAGCCGCCCGTCGGCGCCACGGACCAGCCCGGCCAGCGAGCTGACCCCGTCGAGGGTGCCGGTCTTGGCCCGCACCTCACCGGCCGCGACCGCAGCCGGTCCGGCGCGGTAGCGATCGTCGAGCGTGCCGAGGTAGCCGGACACCGGCAGGCCGGGCACCAGCGCGTGCAGCCCGGGCTGGTCCGGGTCGGCGGCCGCCCGCAGCAGCGCGGCCAGCAACGCCGGGGTGACCCGGTCCTGGGCGGACAGCCCGCTGCCGTCGACCAGCCGGTCCCCGGCGGGCATCCCCAGCCGGGCCAGCACCTCCCGGGTCGAGTCGATGGCGCCGGCGAAGCTGGCCGGCCGGCCCTCGGCGATCGCGACCTGCCGGGCGAGCGCCTCGGCCAGCACGTTGTCCGACGCGAGCAGCATTTGCTCGACCAGCCGCGGGATCGGCTGCGAGCTGACGGTGGCCAGCGTGGTCGCCCCGACCGGCGCCCGGCCGCGGACCACTGTGGCCTTCGGCACCCCGAGCGCGACCGCGAGCGCCCGGCCGGCTGCGAGATCCGGCGTCGTGGACCGGGCCCGCAGGCCGTCCTGCCGGCCGGCGTCGACCATGGCCGCCGTGATCGGCGCGATGTAGCCGCCGCGGACGTCGGCCGGGTTCCAGCTCGGCGCCATCGTCGGACCGGAGAACAGGCTGGAGTCGACGACGACCCGGCTCACCCGCCCGAGCCCGGCCTGCTTCGCCAGCGCGGCCAGCGTGCTCACCCGAGCGGCCCCCTCGTACGCCGTCGGCTTGCCGGCCGGGGCCGCGGACAGGGTCGGGTCACCGGCGCCGACCAGCACGACGTCGCCCGGCCGGGAACCGGCGACGAGCCTGGTGGTCAGCCGCTGGTCCGGCTCGGTGACCGACAGCAACGCGACCGAGGTGGCCAGCTTGGCCGTCGAGGCGGGGGTGACCGGGTCGGCGGCGCCGCGGTCGAGCAGAACCTGCCCGGTCTCGGCGTCGACGACGGTCGCGGAGACCCTGCTGCCGAGTCGGTGGTCGGCGAGCGGGCCGGCGAGCTTGCGGGCGACGCCCGTGGCAGTCTGCGGCGCGCCGGTCGGCGGCGCGGCCAGCACCGGGGTCGGGGTGACCAGCGGGCTCGGCGACGGGCTGGCGGTGGCCGTCGGCGCGGCGCCCTGGTCCGCGGCACCGCCGCCGCCGGCCACGACGACCCCGCCGATGACCGCGGCTGCCCCGATCGCGAGCGCGCTGCCACCGGCGATCGCGACCCGCGCCCCCGTCCACCGCACAACGCGAAGCCTAGGCGTCTCGTCGCACCCGTACGGACGGATCACCGCGCCCTAGACTCCGGGACGACCAGTCTCCTGGGAGGAGCGGCCGATGGAGTTCGACGTCACGATCGAGATCCCCAAGGGCGAGCGGAACAAGTACGAGTACGACCACCGCACCGGGCGGATCCGGCTGGACCGGACCCTGTTCACGGCCACCCAATACCCGGCGGACTACGGGTTCATCGAGGGCACCCTCGGCGACGACGGGGACCCGCTGGACGCGATGGTGCTGCTGCAGGTGCCGACGTTCCCCGGCTGCCTGATCCGGTGCCGCGCGATCGGGATGTACCGGATGCGGGACGAGATGGGCGGCGACGACAAGGTGCTCTGCGTGCCGGCCGCTGACCCGCGGATGGAGCACCTGCGGGACATCTTCCATCTGCCGGAGTTCGAGCGGCTGGAGATCCAGCACTTCTTCAACGTCTACAAGGAGCTGGAGCCGGGCAAGTCGGTCGAGGGGGCGACCTGGGTCGGCCGGCACGACGCCGAGGAGGAGATCCTCGCCTCCCGGCGCCGCCTCGCCGAGTCCGACGGCCAGCTCGCCTCCGGCTCCCCCGACCACTGACCCCGCCCGAGGAACGCCCGGCCCCGACAGCGCCGACCGGCCGGTCTCGACCCCGCGGTGACACCGCCCGGCCGCGTCGGGGGTCAGCGGCCGGGCGGGAGTCTGGCGGGATCAGAAGTCGATGTCAGGCCCCGGGTTGGGCATCGGGCCGGGGTCGGGTGTCGGCGGCAGCGGATCCGGCGTGGGCGGGTTCGGGTCCGGCACGGGCGACGGCGGCATCGGGTCGGGCGCCGGTCCCGGCGGAGTCGGGTCCGGTGCCGGTGTCGGCGGTTCCGGGTCGATCGGCGGCATGACCATGATCCCTTGATACCCCGAAATCGACTCGCCCCACCGGCCTACCGTCGATGCATGCTCCCGCCCGAGGTCGTCGCGTACTACGAGTGCGGCTACGAGCAGGACCGGCTGATCGCCCGGGCCGGCCGGCTGGAGTGGGCCCGGACCTGGGACCTGCTGCAGCGGCACCTGCCCGACCCCACGGCCACGATCGTCGACGTCGGCGGCGGCCCGGGCGCGTACGCGATCCCGCTCGCGCTGGCCGGCCACGACGTCCATCTGGTCGACGCGATGCCGCTGCACGTCGCGCAGGCTCGGATGGCGGCCCAGGCGGCCGAGACCAGGCTGGCCTCGGCCGAGATCGGCGACGCCCGCGACCTCGCCTTCCCGGACGCGAGCGCGGACGCCGTGCTGCTGCTCGGGCCGCTCTACCACCTGCTCGAGGCGGACGAGCGGATCGCCGCGCTCGCCGAGGCCCGACGGGTGCTTCGCCCGGGTGGCGTGCTGGCCGCGGTCGCGGTCAGCCGGTTCGCGAGCTTCATCGAGGGCCTCCGGCACGGCTGGGCCTGCGACCATCCGGGGGTCGTCGAGTCGGGCCTGCACACCGGCACCCACCGCAACCCCGACGCCTTGCCGCACCGCTTCACCACCGCGCACTTCGCCCGGCCGGAGGAGCTCGCCGCCGAGGTCGCCGGGGCCGGCTTCGACCCGGTCCGGCTGTACGCGGTCGAAGGCCCGGGCACCCTGGTCGAGGACCCGGACGAGTGGCTGGACGACCCGTCCCGGCGCGACTGGCTGCTGCGCCAGCTGGCCCGGATCGAGACCGAGCCGTCCCTGCTCGGCGCCAGCCCCCACGTGCTAGCCGTCGCCCACCGCTGACCCGGGCGCGCCGCGCGGGATGCACCGCGGGCTCGGTGCGGTTCTCCCGATCGCCGGTTCGTGCCCGTGGAGGAGCAGTGAGCAGCAGCCAGCAGGTCATCTCGCCGCCGCGGCCGCGGGTCCGCCCCGCCGCCGGTCGCAGCCTGGTGCTGCTGCTGGTCGGCGCGTTCATGGCGCTGCTCGACACGACGATCGTGAACGTCGCGCTGCCGAGCGTGCAGAGCGGCCTCGGCGCCGGGCCGAGCCAGCTGGAGTGGGTGGTGTCCGGCTACATGCTCGCGCTCGGGCTGACCCTCATCCCGGCCGGCCGGATCGGCGACCGGATCGGCCACCACCGCACGTACGTGGCCGGTCTGACCCTGTTCACGCTGGCCAGCCTGGCGTGCGGGCTGGCGCAGACCCCGGGTCAGCTCGTCGCCGGCCGGGTCGTGCAGGGCCTCGGCGCCGGCGTGTTCTTCCCGGCCATCGCCGCGCTCATCCAGCTGCTGTACGCGGGACCGGCTCGCGGGCGGGCGTTCGGCGCGCTCGGCGCGGCCATCGGGCTGTCCACCGCGCTCGGCCCGCTGGTCGGCGGGCTGCTCATCCAGGGCGCCGGGGTCGAGCACGGCTGGCGCTGGGTGTTCCTGGTCAACGTGCCGATCGGGCTGGTCGCCGTGCCGCTCGCGGCCGCGCTGCTGCCCAGGGACGCCAGCCACCGGGACCGGCAGCGGCTCGACCCTGTCGGCGTCGTGCTGCTGTCGGCCGGGCTGATCGCGCTGCTGGTTCCGGTCATCGACGGGCAGCGGCTCGGCTGGCCGCCCTGGACGTACGGGTGCCTGGCGCTGTCGGTGCTGCTGCTGGTCGCGCTGGGCCGCTGGCTGGTCCGGCTGGAGCGGCGCGGCGGCGACCCGCTGATCCCGCCGCACCTGGTCCGTGACCGCGCGTTCGCCGCCGGCACGGTGCTCGCGCTGGTCTACTTCGCCGGCTTCACCAGCGTGTTCTTCACGCTCTCGATCCTCTGGCAGGTCGGGCTGGGGCACAGCGCGCTGTCCGCCGGCCTGGTCACGCTGCCGTTCCCGGCCGGGTCGCTGCTCACCGCCGCGCTGTCGGACCGGTTCTCCGCCCGGCTGGGCCGGACCGTGCTGGTGATCGGCTGCGCGATGGTCGCGGCCGGGATGCTCGCCCTGCTGCTCGTGCTGGAGACGGCCGGGCCGGACCTGGCCGGCTGGCAGGTCGCGCTGCCGCTGGCCGTCGCCGGGCTTGGCAACGGGCTGTTCATCGCGCCGAACATCGACTTCGTGCTCTCGGCCGTGCCGCCGCGGGAGGCCGGCGCGGCCAGCGGTGTGCTCAACACCGGGCAACGGGTCGGCGCGTCCGTCGGGATCGCGGCCATTGGCACGATCCTGTTCGGCACGCTGCACATTGCCGACCCGCAGGACGCCGCGCGCGCCTTCGTACACAGCGCCGAGCTGGCAACACTGGCCAGCACCGGGCTCGTGCTGGTCGCGCTGCTGCTGGTGTTCGCACTGCCGCGGCGGATCCGGCACGCGTGGCAGTGACCCGAACGTGGTAGTCAGCACGGCGTGAGCGACGTCCGGACCGGCATCTCCGGCTGGCGGTATCCGCCCTGGCGCGGCGTGTTCTACCCGCCCGGCCTGCCGCAGCGGAAGGAGCTGGAGTATGCCTCGCGCCGGCTGCGGACGATCGAGATCAACGGCTCGTTCTACTCGCTCCAGCGCCCGGAGTCGTACGCGCGGTGGGCGGCGGAGACGCCGGCGGACTTCGTCTTCGCGGTGAAGGGGCCCCGGTTCGTCACGCACATGAAGAAGCTGGCCGGGGTCGAGGCGCCGCTGGCGAACTTCTTCGCCTCCGGCGTGCTGGCGCTCGGGCCGAAGCTGGGCCCGGTGCTGTGGCAGCTGCCGCCCAGCCTCGGCTACGACCCGCAGCGGCTGGCCGGGTTCTTCGCCCAGCTGCCACGCAGCACCGCTGCCGCCGCCGAGCTGGCCGCCCGGCACGACGAGCGGATGGACGGGCGCACGCTGCTCACCACCACGGCCGACCGGCCGCTGCGGCACGCGCTGGAGGTGCGGCACGGCTCGTTCGAGACGGCCGGCTTCGTCGAGCTGCTGCGGGCGCACGACGTCGCGCTCGTGGTCGCCGACACCGCCGGGAGGTGGCCGGCGCTGCTCGACGCCACCTCCGACCACGTGTACATCCGGCTGCACGGCGAGGAGGAGCTGTACGTCAGCGGGTACGACCCGCCGGCGCTGGACCGGTGGGCGGCCCGGATCCGGACCTGGGCCGCCGGCGGCACGCCGACCGACGGCACCGTGCTGGCGCCACCGGCGCCGCGCCAGCCCCGGGACGTGCTGGTCTACTTCGACAACGACGTGAAGGTCCGGGCGCCGTTCGACGCGATCGGCCTCGCCGACCGGCTCGGGGTCTCGCCGCCACCCGATCCGGACCGGCCGGCGGGCCGGCACCGCGACGTGGACGAGCAGGCCCGCACCGACTGGCCGGAGATCGCCCGCTCCGCCCGTGGCCCGCGCGCGGCCGCCCGCGCCCGCCGCCGCGCGGGCACCGACCCCGGGACCGGCTGACCGTCAGACGCCGGCACGGCACCGGGTGACCCTCAGGGTGCCGGCGCGGCACCGGCTGACCGTCAGGCACCGGCTGACCGTCAGGGTGCCGGCACGGCACCGGCTGACCGTCAGGTGCCGGCGCGGCACCGGGTGACCGTCAGGGTGCCGGCACGGCGCCGGGTGACCGTCAGGTGCGGGCGCGGCGCCGGTAGCCGCCGCGCTCGTGCCAGGACTCGATCACCATGTGCGGCAGCTCGATCGTCACCAGCACGACGTCCTCGACGTCGATCCGGAACAGGTCGGAGGCGTCCGCGCCGCCGGGCGGCTCCGGCCCCCCGTACGCCGCCCAGAACGTGGAGAGCTCAGCCGGGTCGGTGACCAGCACCGCCCGGCCGGAGAACTTGGCGTCGCCGACCCAGGACCCCGGATCGTTCTCGTCCGCGTCCTCGGACTGGGAGTGGAACGCCACCCTCGGGTCGCGCCGCAGGTCGGCACCCTTCACCGCCCCCGGCATCGAGCCGGTGTAGACGTCTCCGCCGACGAACTGGATCTCCGCCCCGCTGATCCGCGGCGCTCCGGTCCGCCGGATGGTCGCCATGGTCTTGTGCTTGTGCCGGTCGAGCACGGCCCTGACCCGGGCCGCGAACTCCGGTGCGTCCTTCTCGAAATCCGCCCAGCGCGCCATGCCGGCATGATCCCGCCCGGCACCGACAAAAGCGCTGCCGGTCACACCACCCTGAGGCGAGGAATCCGGGTCCGGCTCGGGGCGGTCCCCGATGTGCCGAGGGTCGGTGCCGGCGCACAGTGGATCCCGTCAACGACAGAAGGAAGGAACACCGTGAACGAGATCCACGCCCGTTTCGCCGACCAGGGCCTGGTGCGACCGCGAGACGGTCGTGTGCTGGGCGGCGTCATCGCCGGCCTCGGCCGCCGCTTCGGCATCGACCCCTGGCCCGCCCGGCTGCTGTTCGTGCTGATCCTGCTCATCATCCCGGGCAGCCAGATCCTGATCTACCCGCTGCTCTGGATCCTGATGCCGTCGGAGCAGACGGTCACGCAGGCCCCGCAGACGCCGCCGGCACCGCCCGTGCCGCCGGCCCCGACGACAGCGTGAGCCACCACCCCCCACGGACGGCCCGGACCCGCACGGTCCGGGCCGTCCGGTCCATCTGGTGACCGAGCGGCCCACGCACTCCGCCCCCAGCACGCACGCAGCCTGACCCCGGGCGGGGCCGGCTTCCTGTGAGTTGCGGGGAGCGGGTTCCGTACAAGTAAAGCTTGTGCCATAGTTCCAAAGACCAACCCAAGTCAGGGGCGGGACGGCGCGGATCCCACGGTTCGCGTACAACCGGGGACGCCTCCGACTGCGCGCGGGGTGGCAACGGGGGCGGCCCGGATCCCCACGATCCGGGCCGCCCTGCGGCCCACGGCGCCAACCGCGCCAGTGGACGTCCAGATCATCGCAGGCGTCGACGCGCGGCCAGCACGATGACACCGAGCACGGCGATCCCGGCCAGCACGCCGCCGAACATCCACACAGCGACGGATCCATCTTCCGCTGGGTCCGCGACCGGCGCAGCCCCCGAAGTACGGGGGGTGGGTGCGGGCGCTGGGGTGGTGGTCGGCGCGGCGGTGGTCGGCGCGGCGGCGGTGGTCGGCGCGGCCCGCGGCACCGCGGTCGCCCCCGGGGCCGCCGCCTGCAACCGCACGATCGGCGCCGGCTGCTCGGGTTCTGGCACCGACGCCGTCGGCAGCTCGATCCACGCGTCCTGCTTCCCGTCCGCGTACGACTGGATCGTCTTGAGCACCAGCTGCCGGTCGTCGGGCAGCTGCCGCACCCGGATCCCCAGCCGCAGCGACCGCCCGACCGGCAGCGCCGGCCCGCTCACCGTCACCACGCCACCCGTCCCGGTCAGCCGCCAGCCCGCCGGCCCGGAGGCCAGCCGCAGGTCGGTCGGCACCAGCCCGGCCGGCAGCTGGATCCGCAGCCCGCTGATCCCGGCCGTGCCGGATTCCGCCTCCGCGGTCAGCGACAGCAGCGCGTCGGTGGCCAGCGCGCGGGCGGGCGTGGCCTCGACCTCGACGTGCGCGAGGGCAGGGCCGGCGGCGAGGACGACGGCGAGCCCGGCGGCCGTGCACACCACGGCGAGCCGGCGGGCGGTTGCGGTCACAACCCCAAGGTCGTCCATAGGGACGACCTGGTTCCATTAGAGATGCATGAGCTCGTGGACCTCGCGCAGCGTCCTGCGCGCGGTCTCGCGGGCGATCTCGTTGCCCCGGTCGAGCACGCTCTTGACGATCTCCGGGTCGGCCGCGAGCTCGGCCCGGCGCGCCCGGATCGGCCGGAAGTGCTCGTTGACGGCCTCGGTCACGTACGCCTTGAGCCGCGCCGAGCCGCCGGACCCGATCTCGTCGGCGACCGCCTCCGGCGTCGTCCCGGCGGCAAGCGCACCGAGCAGCAGCAGGTTGGCGACCGTCGGCCGGTTCACCGGGTCGTACGCGATGTGCGGGTCGGAGTCGGTGACGGCCTTCTTCAGCACCGCCGCCGTCGTCGCCTCGTCGTCCCGGATGAAGATCGCGTTGCGGGCGCTCTTGCCCATCTTCTTGCCGTCGGTGCCGAGCAGCATCGGCGCCTCGCCGAACAGCAGCACCGGCTCCTGGAAGTAGCGCCGGCGCGGGCTGTAGGTCTTGTTGAACGTGCGGGCGATCTTGCGGGTGATCTCCACGTGCGGCAGCTGGTCCCGGCCACCGGGCACCAGGTTGCCGTGGCAGAACAGGATGTCCGCCGCCTGGTGCACCGGGTAGTTGAACATCAGCCCGGTCACGTGGCCGCTGCCGAGCGTCTCGATCTCGCTCTTCACCGTGGGGTTGCGCTCGATCTCGCTGACCGAGACCAGCGAGAGGAACGGCAGCATCAGCTGGTTGAGCTCGGGCACCTGGCTGTGCCGGAAGGCCAGCCCGCGGTCGCTCTGCAGGTCGATCCCGACGGCGATGTAGTCGAGCACGATGTCGGTTATCGAGTCCTGCAGGTCGACCGAGCCGGCGCGGTCGGTGAGCGCCTGGTAGTCGGCCAGCAGCAGCCAGGTCTGCACCCCCTGCGACTGGACCTCGACCCGGCGCTGCAGGCTGCCGAAGTAGTGCCCGAGGTGCAGGGCGCCGGTCGGCCGGTCGCCGGTGAGGACCCGGAACTTCTCCGGGTGCTCGGTCAGCTGCGCCCACGCGTCGTCCGACAGCCGCTCGGCCGCGCGGATGCTGTTCTCCGCGGCGGTCTCGTGGAAAAGGCGCTCGGTGACGGCCGGCTCACTCACGTGTCAACCGTACCGGCGGGGGCGGTCAGGTCGTGCGGCTGGCCCGGGAGGCGTACTCGGTGACCTCGTCCGCGCGGATCAGGCCGTCCTGGATCGCCCGGGCCAGCAGCTGGGTGCGCGTCGCGGCCGGCCGCCCGGCGTTGGCGTACTTGATCCGGGCCCGCTGGATGTACTGCCGGACTGTGGTCTCGGCGATCCCCATCCGGGTCGCCACCGCCGCCTTCGACATCGACTGGAACCACAGCAGCAGCGCGGTGCGCTCCCGGTCGGACAGCGCCGGCCGGTCCGGGCGCTCGTCGGCGGCCATCGTCCCGGCCGCGAGCGGCGCCACGTACGGCCGGTCGCCGGCGGCGGTCAGGATCGTCGCCACGCAGTGGTCGCGGGCCTCCTGCTTGGCCAGGAACGCGTACGCCCCGCGCTCCATCACGGCCAGCACGGTGGCGTCGTCGGAGTGCTCGGAGTAGACGACCACCCGGCGGCCGGCCTCCGCGAACCGGCTGACCTCGGGCACCACCATCGTGCCGTGCAGGTTGAGGTCGAGCAGCACGACGTCGGCGGTCAGTCCGGGCGCGGTCCACGCCACCTCGACGTCGTCCCCGGCGGCGACCAGCTCGATCCGGCGCTGCGGGTCCTGCTCCAGCCAGGCCCGTATGCCGTCGTGGACCACCGGATGGTCGTCCACCAGGACGACGGTCACCTCCGCCATCGTGCCTCCACCCAACGCCGGTCGTCCTCGTCCAGCACGCTCACCATCACGGTCGAGCTTGCCGTGCCGGCCGGATCGGCCGGCGCCGGCCCCGGCCCGTCGACCAGGACGCTGACCGCCACCTCGTCGCTGCGGCCGAGCACGGTCACCCTGGCCCGCCGCTCGGCGCCGGCCAGCGCCAGCAGCGGCGCCTCGGTCAGCGCCCGGCGGACGTCCCGGTCCAGCGCCGGCAGCCGGCCGGTCAGCTGCAGGTCCACGGCCACGCCGCGCTGGTCGGCGATGTAACTGCAGGCGCGCAGCTCGTGCAGCAGCGGGTCGGCGACGTCGTCGGTCTCGGCGAACAGCCGCCGCAGCCGGCCGGCCTCGACCGCGCAGCGGTGCCGCACCTCGCGGTCGGCCGGGTCGAGGGTGCCGTCGGCGAGCCCGGCCAGCAGCGGGGCGACCGCGTCGCGAACGGTGCGGTAGCGCTGCCGGCGGTCGGCGTGCAGCCGCTCGGCGACCTGCCGCCGGCGCCGGACCGCGCTCTCGGCTTCGGCGACCGCCGCGGCCCGCTGGGCGGTCGCCGCCAGCGCCCGCGCCGCCAGCAGCAGGGTCAACTGAAGCGCCGCCGTCCCGTAGATCATGGTCGCGGCCCGGGCCAGGCCGATCCGGTCCAGCGCGCCGGCGTCGGCCAGCACCCCCACCGCGACCGCCGCGTTGATCGCGAGGAAGGTGCCGAGCTCTCGCGGCGGCCGGCGCAAGAGCACCAGCACGCCGAACCAGCCGGTCGATCCCCAGGCCCAGTCGGCGCCGGACAGCAGCAGGTCGGCCGGGACGGCGGCGATGCCGACCGCGCCGGCCGCCAGGGCGCCGCCGGCCAGCAGCCAGGTGACGGTGCGCCCGGTCCGCCCCTGCCAGAGCCGGATTCCGGCCACCGCGCCGATCGCCGCCAGCGCGAGCCAGGACAGCAGCTCGGCGACCGGCCAGCGGTAGTCGCCCCGGTTGGCCAGCAGCACCAGCAGGTCGTTGCCGACGTGCCAGACGCCGACGAGCAGGATCACCACGAGATCGAGGCCGCGCCGGTAGCGGGTCGCGATCACCTCGCCCAGCCCGGCGCCGGCGGCCGGGTCGTCGCCGCCGTCCGGGTGGCCGGGCCAGCGCAGCAGCACCCGGGTGCCGCCGCCGGGCCGGGACGAGACGGTCGCGTCGCCCTGCACCGCCCGCATCCGGCCGACCACCGACTCCCGCACCCCGCGCCGCGAGTCGGGCACCGCCGCCGGATCGAACCCCGGCCCGTCGTCGGCGACCAGGACCGTCACCGCGCCGTCCGGCTCGACCGCCGCGCGCAGCTGCACCCGGGCCGGCGCCGCGTGCCGGGCCGCGTTGGTCAGCGCCTCGGTGGTGGCGCCGGCGAGCGCGGCCCCGACCGCCGTCGGCACCGGAACCGCCGGGATCGGCGCGTCGACCGAGACCGGCCGGCCGTCGACGACCGGCCGCAGCCAGCCGGGCAGGTCGGGACCGGCGGGCTGGTCGGGCGCGTTGAGCCGCTCGATCACCGCGAGGTCGCGGCGCGCCTGGGCCGGCAGGCTCGCCGAGCCGGCGTCGATCCCGCCGGCGGCGACCACGGTGAGGGTGGCCGAGACGCTGTCGTGCAGCAGCCGGTAGTGCTCGCGCTCCTCGGCCCGGCGGGCGGCCAGCACCGCCGCCTGCCGCTCGGTCGCCTCCTGCTGCAGCACCGCGCCGTCGGCCGCGGCCGCCGCCCGGCGCAGCACGGTCATCAGCGCGGTGACCAGCGCGCCCTGGACGAACAGCAGCAGCGCGCCGCCCGGTGGCTCGGCCGCGGTCGCCAGCGCCAGGCCGGCGGCGTACGCGGCCGGGACGGCGACGCTGACCGCCAGCCCGACGAGGGTCCGGGCGACCAGCGGGCTGATGATCACCGTAGTGCTCGCGTAGAGGAACACCCAGCCGGTCGTGTCGGTCAGCACCGCGGCCGGGACGAGCCTTCCCACCGCGAGGCCGAGCACGGCCGCCACCGCCGCGTCGCCGAGCACCGGCCAGCCACCGCCACGGCGCCGCAGCAGCAGCACCGCGTACGCCGCCGACCACACGGTGGTGACCGTCACCGCAGCGGCCACCGCGACGACGGTGGCCGGCGGCGCCAGGCCGGCGAACGCGGCGATGCCGGCCGCCACCGCGCTGCCGATCCGGAGCCCGACGGCGCAGCGCACCATCAACCGGGCGAAGGCCGTGCGGGCGACGCGACTGCCAGTGGCCGGCATGACGGGGGTACTCCCGGGGGTGAAGGCTGCGGCAAGAAACTACTGCCTCCCGCGACAGGAATGGCGCGAGATGGCCGGACCGGTTCCCATGACGACCAATCGGCCATCATGACCAGGTCACCTCTGCCGCCTATCGTCCAGGCCGGCGGCCCGCACCGCCGGCCCCGTCCGCGGGGGGATGCGCCTGGCGACGGGGAGCCAGGCGGGGTTCCGCGGGGTCGGGCGTGCGGGCCGCCTGGAGGCACGGGCAGGTGCCGGGGCATCTCTGCGCTTGCGACGCCCCCGGGTCGGGGAAGCTGTGAGGTGCAGACCCGGCCCACGAAGGGAACCTCGCAACCGTGACCGCTGCGCCCACCGTCCGGCTCAACAACGGCGTCGAGATCCCCCAGCTGGGGTTCGGCGTGTTCAAGGTGCCGCCGGAGCAGACCGAGGACGTCACCCGGACCG
Organism: uncultured Actinomycetota bacterium; assembly: GCA_963728945.1. Classification (GTDB taxonomy): domain Bacteria; phylum Actinomycetota; class Actinomycetes; order Mycobacteriales; family CADCTP01; genus CADCTP01. The sequence continues at coordinate 196,488 of CAVSMA010000003.1, forward strand.
CGCTGGAGGTCGGCTACCGGCACGTCGACACCGCGCAGATGTACGGCAACGAGGCCGGTGTCGGCCGGGCGGTGCGGTCGGCCGGCCTCGACCGGGACGAGGTGTTCGTCACCAGCAAGCTGGACAACCCCAACCATGCCCGGGACGACGCGCTGCGCTCCTTCGACGGGACGCTGGCCGAGCTCGGCTTCGACCACGTCGACCTGTTCCTCATCCACTGGCCGCTGCCCGGGGTCGGCGACTTCGTCGACACCTGGCACGTCATGGAGGAGATCTACCGCTCCGGCCGGGCCCGCGCGGTCGGCGTGTCGAACTTCAAGCCGCACCACCTGCGCCGGCTGCTGGCCGCGGCCGAGGTCGTCCCGGCGGTGAACCAGATCGAGGTGCACCCCTACCTGGTGCAGGACGACGTGCGCGCGTTCGGCACCGAGCACGGGATCGTCACCGAGGCCTGGGCCCCGATCGCGCGCGGCCGGGTGCTCGACGATCCGGTGATCACCACGATCGCCAAGCGACTGGACCGCACGCCGGCGCAGGTCACCCTGCGCTGGGCGATCCAGCGCGGTGACGTCGTCTTCCCGAAGTCGGTCACCCGCAGCCGGATCGAGGAGAACTTCCGGCTGTTCGACTTCCAGCTCGACGACGACGCGATGGGCGAGATCACCGCGCTGGACCGGCAGGAGCGCACCGGGCCCGACCCGGACACGATGAACCGGGTCTGATTCAGCCGGTCCGGACCGGCTCCTGCAGCTCGACCTCCCAGGGGCCGGGACCCTCGCCGTAGGAGAGGTAGAGCTCGCGGTTGTAGCCGGCGGACCGGTAGCCGTTCGCCTCGATCCACCGGGCGAGCGTCTGGATCGTCGGCATCACGTCGTCCATCGGGCCGCGGTGCACGATCGTGGCAGCCAGCTCGACCGGCGGCAGGTCGGTGACGGTGAACCCGTCGTACGTGCCGGGCTCGGCTTCCACCGGCATCGCGGCATGCACCAGCACGCCGCCGCCGGGCGCGTCGTCATACCAGGCCAGGGCCGGGCCGACCATCGGCACCCCGGCCTTGTCCAGGTCGGCGCAGAGCCGGTCGTACAGCGGCTGGATGACTGGGCTGATCGAGGCCGGCTCGAAGCCACCGGCAACCCCGTCGGCGTGCGCGACCCGGACCGCGGGCAGCGCCTTGACCTTGATGTCCTCGCTGGGCATTGCACCCTCCGTCTCGATGATCCGGAGTCTCGCCTCGACCTGGCGCAGCCGGGCCTCGTCCGCGTCGATGCGCGAGCGCAGCTCGGTCCGCCGCAGCCGCAGCATCCCGCGCAGCTCCTCCGGGCCGACCTCGTCGTCGACGATCGTGCGTACGTCGGTCAAGGTGAAGCCGAGGTCCTTGAGCGCGACGATCCGGTTCAGCCGGGCGAGCTGGGCCGCCTGGTACGAGCGGTAGCCGGTGACCGGGTCCACGTACGCGGGCCGGAGCAAGCCGATCGCGTCGTAGTGCCGCAGCATCCGGACCGACACGCGGCCGTGGCTGGCGAAGTCTCCGATTCCGAACATGACTCCCCCGGTCTAGGCCCTGACACGATGTCAGGGTCAAGCCGCGCGCGCCTTCTTCCGCCGCTGCCACAGCCAGCGGACGCCCTCGATGATCCCGGCGCTCGCGGCGGCCAGGCCGAACGCCAGCAGCAGCCCCTTCCAGGTCTCGTGCTCGAACGTGGCGCCGCCGATCATGCCGAGCCCGACGTTGTACGCGCTCCAGATCGAGACGCCGACGACGTCGGCCAGCGCGTAGGTCCGCCATCGGTACTCGGTGGTGCCGGCGGTCAGCGCGACCGCGGTCCGCCCGCCGGGCACGAACCGGGCCACCGCGATCAGCGTCTTGCCCCGCCGCTCCAGCGCGTTCTGCGCCCAGTCCAGCGTCCGCTTGCCGCGCTCGCCGCGCAGGAACCGCTGGGCCGCCCTGGTGCCGAGCTTGCGGCCGATCCAGTAGCAGGCCGAGTCGCCGGCGAACGCGCCGACGGCGGCGGCCAGGAACACGAACATCGGGTTGAGGTCGCCGCTGGTGGCCAGCACCCCGCCGGTGACCACGATCGTCTCCCCGGGCAGCAGCGGAAGCACGGCGTCGCCCGCGACCACCGCGAAGATCAGCGCATACGCCCAGCTCGACGCCGACAGCGCGTCGGTGAGCTGGTCGAACACAGTCACCGGCTCACCCTAGAGACCGGAGGCGGGACAGGGCGAAGGGCGCCCTCCCCGCGCGAGGAGGGCGCCCTTCTCGTCCCTGCTAGCTGATCGTGTACGCGTACGGCAGCGCGGCAACCTCGTCCGTGCTCCCGGTGATCGGGTCGGTCGCGTCCAGGAACAGCGTGCCCCGCACCACGGTGCCCTTCGCCCCGGCCGGGGTGATGGTCACCTGGATCGAGCCGTTGGCGCCCACGTCCACCGTCACCGGCGTCGCCGCCGGCGCCTCGGCCGACACGTACGCCAGCAGCGGGTCACCGGTGGCCGAGCTGACGGCCGCGTCGAACGGGCGGGTGTGCGCGCTCGCGGTGAAGTGCATGTGCACCGTCCCGGCACCGGCGTCGCCGAACGGCCCGTTGCCGATCGTCGGCAGCGCCAGCCAGGTCTGCGGCGCCACGATCGGGTCGGACACCGTGACCGACGGGCTGGTGCCCACCGGACCCGCCTCGCGGTCCGGGTCACCCTCGAAGGACAGGTCCTCCGTGTGGTCGGCCGGGAACGGCGAGACCTCGAAGTTGAACGGCCCGTCGCCGGTCCCCGCCAGGTGGAACGAGTCCGACTCGGTCGGCACCCGCGCCGCCGGGAACGGCCCCAGCGGTGCGTTGACGATCGTGAAGTCGGCGTTGTCCACCACCAGCGGGAGGTTCGCCCGCCCGACGAGCCGGCCGTCCAGGAAGTACGCCTGGTCGGCCGCGCCGCGGTTGGTGAACCGGACGGTCGTGGTCACCGGCTTGCCCGCCTTGAGGTGCACGGACGGCGAGTTCGGCACGCCCGACGCAGACACCTTCGCCGGGTCGAGCGAGATCTTCCCGGTGAACGGCGTCTCCAGCGCGGTGCCGGACATCGGCCCGAACACGGCCAGGGCGACCCGCCACCGACCCGGCTGCGGGTTGACCGTGCTGAACTGCAGGCTGCCGACCAGGGTGCCGTCGGCCCGCTGGTTCGTCTTCTCCGACACCGGCTCGCCGTTCGGGTCGATGAGGAACCCGTACAGCGCCTGGTTGGTGTTGCCGTTCACGGTGAACCCGACCGACAGCGCCTTGGTGCCGTGCCTGATGTCGAACTCGTACCAGGCGCCGGGGTTGGGGATGCCGCCGCGGCCGTTGCCACCGGCGAAGGCGCCGGTGAACGTGCCGCCGTTGCGGTCAAGCGGCACCAGCGTGCGCAGCGTGATCGGGATGACCGTGCTCGGGCCGGAGCCGGTGAGCACCAGCGCGTCGCTGGTGTCGCTGGCCTTGCGCGGGGCCGGCACCCGGACGGTGACCGTGCGGGTCGCGCCGGCCGGGATTACCAGCTGCCGCGGCGATGCCGAGCCGTTGGCCACGTTCTTGAACGTGGTCGCACCGAACTGGACGGTCCCGGTGAAGCCCGCCGCGCCCGGCGAGCTGAACAGGACCGCGGTCCAGGTGCCGGCCTTCGGCTGCGGGATGTCGACGACGGCGAAGCCGCTGCCGGCGCCCTGCGGCAGGCTGAACCCGCTGTAGGTGCCGTCCGGCTCGAGCAGGACGAGCCGGACCGTGAACTGCCCGTTGCCCGGCCACGCGATCGAGGCGGCGAGGTGGTCACCGCCGCTCGGCACCGAGAACTTGGTCGTGGTGAACGTCCGGGTGATGCCGAAGGCGTCGACGAACGTCGGCAGGCTGTCCCGGTCGAACGGCACCGTCTTGGCGGTGCTCGCCAGCACCCTGGTGGTGGTCCGGATCGAGGACCGCACCACCTGCGGCCGGCTGCCGACGTTGGTGACCTGCACCCGCGCGGTCGCCGAGCCGCCCGCCCCGGCGGACAGGTTGAGCTGGTTGACGCCGGCGACCAGCTCGCCGTCGGCCGGGCGGGACCCGCCGCGGATGGACCGGGCGGCCTTCACCGCGGCCAGCGAGTCGAGCAGGCCCGCGCCCTGCAGCGAGCCCGGCAGGCCGAGGTCCTCGGAGGTGCTGGTGAGCAGCCGCCGGACCAGGTCCGCGCTCGGGCTGGCGCCGCGGTGGCTGTCCCGGTACGCCTGGATGACCAGGGCCGCGGCTCCGGCGGTCAGCGGCGCCGACTGGCTGGTGCCGCCGAACTGCTGGATCGGGGACGGCTCGTCCTTGTTGTCGAAGCAGTTCTGGTAGATGTCGACGTCGGTCGAGCACAGCGCCCAGCCGAGGTCACCGGGCGCCACCAGGTCGATGGTCCGCCCGGGCTGGGTGAAGCCGCTCGAGCTCAGCGCCGAGATCGCGTTGCTGCGGTATTTCCCGTTGCTCAGCTGGAAGCCGCTGCCGGTGGTCTGCGCGTAGCTGCGGAACATCGTCGTGCCGCCGACGGAGATGACCCCCGGCGAACTGGCCGGCGAGCCGATCGTGTTGAAGTCGCCGGCGTCGCCGCTGCTCGCGGTGATCACGATGCCGGCCCGGACGAGCTCCTCGTTGAACACCGCGGTCGGGTCGTCGTTGGTGTCCGGGAACTGGTTGCTGCCGAACGACTCGTTGATCACGTCCACGTGGTCGTGGGTGACCGCGTAGTCCAGCGCCTCGAGGACCGCGGAGTTGAACGCGAACCCGCCGGCCGGGAAGATCTTGAGACCGACCAGCGAGGCGTCCGGAGCCATACCCAGCACGCGGATCGTGCAGCCCGGCGGCAGCGGGTGTGCGGGGTTGACGTAGTCGGCCAGGTCGTAGACCTGCCGGCCCTGGGCCGCGATCGAGCTCGCGTCGCCGAAGGCCTCGGCCCCGCCGGTCGCAGCGAACGGACCCTCACCGGAGAAGTCCTGGTAGTCGACGAAGACGTGGGACCCGTCCGGCCGGATGAAATCGGCGTTGTTCGGGTCGACGCCGTCGGCCAGGAAGGCCACCCGGACGCCCTTGCCGGTCGAGATCCGGTGCGCCGCGGTGGTGTGGGTGAGATCGAGCGCCTCGGGTTCGAGCAGCGGCTTGCTCGGGTCGGTCGGGCAGACCAGGTTCGACACCGGTCCGGGCGCCGCCTTCGACGGCTTGTCGCGGTTCGGGCTCGGCGCCTTGATCAGCTTGTCCGGCACCACCGCAGCAACGGACGGGTCCGCGGCCAGCGCGGCCGCTTCGGCGGCCGGCACCGCGGTGGCGAACGCGTTCGCCACGTGCAGCTGGCGGAAGTCCTTGCCGCCGTGGCTCTTGGCCCGCGCGACCAGGGGTGCCTGGTCGCCGTTCGTGACCTGCACGCGGCGGCCGGCGTCGGCCGCGGTCGCGGGCAGCTCGGAGTGCTGGTTCTTCAGCAGCACGATCACGTGCTGGGTGGGGCCGGACGCGGACGGCGCCGGAGCGGCCTCCGCCACTCCCACCAGTCCGAGAACCCCTGTGGATACGGCTGTCGCGCACACCAGTGCACGGCGGAGACCAGCTCGGGACACTCATCCCCCCAGGCAGAACGGCAATGGTCGACCGGAAGAGGTCGTTGCGCACGCTAACGGTCCGAATTCCGAGCTGATACACAGAAAGTGCAAAGGATGCCCATGGAGTTCCTTTTGGTGCGCGTCAGGATCGATTCAACCGACTCGGCCGGTCGGTGCGGACGTATCGCGGCGCGTTCCCGCTGCTCTGTCCGGTGAGGAATCCGGAGGTGATCCGTGCGCACCCTGCCGCGCGTGCACCATCGCGCCGCGCCCGCGCCGGCCGAGCAGGCCGGCAGCCTGCTGCGCCTGCTCGGTGTCTACCCCGGGCCGTCGGCCGCGCTGGGCTCGGTGGCGGCGCTGGCCGGCGTGTCCCGGCCGGTCGCCCGCGCGGCGGTGACGAAGCTGGCCGCCGACGGGGTGGTCGACACGGTCGGCGGCCGGGTCGTCGTGCCCGCCGGGCTGCGCGCCGTGACCGCGGACAACGCGCAGACCCGCGCCGCCCGCGACCGGCTGCTGCGCCACCTGCTGACCCGGGCGACCGCCGCCGCCGCGGTCGCCGCCCCGGACGGCCCGGCCGTCGCGCTGCCGCCGTTCCGGTCCGCTGCCGGCGCCCGCTCCTGGCTGGCGGCCGAGCTGCCGACCCTGCTCGCCGTCCCGGATCCCACCTTCGCGCTGCGGCTCGCGCGGGCGTTGGGCGATCAGCTGGCCGACGACGACGCGCTGCTGCTCTACCAGCGGGCCGCCGCCGGCGGCGACCCGGAGATGCGGCTGCGGCTCGGCCTGACGCTGTGCCGGCTCGGCCGGCACGATGAGGGCGCCGAGCGGCTGCGGGCCGCGCTGCCGGGGCTTGGCCGGCCGGCCGACCGGGCCGCGGCGCTGCTGCAGCTGGCCGGCTGCCGGGACCGGCAGGGCCGCCGGGTCGAGGCGCTGGCCTGGTACGCCGAGGCCTACGAGGCCTGCCTGCGGGCCGGCGACCGGGTCGGCCGCGCGGTCGCACTGCGCCGGCTGCGCACGCGCGCCGCAGCCTGAACCGCCGCCTGAACCGCCGCCCGAGCCCCACCTCAGTCGCCGCGCGCGCCGCCGCCTGAACCGCCGCCCGAGCCCCACCTCAGTCGCCGCGCGCGCCGCCGCCTGAACCGCCGCCCGAGCCCCACCTCAGTCGCCGCGCGCGCCGCCGCCGGGTCCGCCGCCCGAGCGCCCGCCCGAGCCCCACCTCAGTCGCCGCGCGCGCCGCCGCCGGGTCCGCCGCCCGAGCCCCACCTCAGTCGCCGCGCGCGCCACCGCTGGGTCCGCCGCCCGAGCCGTCGCCCAAGCCGCCGCGGAACCCGGTAAATCCGTGGCGGCCGTGTGGGACGTTGGGTTCATGGCGGACCTGGCGGAGCGACTGCGGGAGCTCGACCTGTCCGGGATCGCCCAGATCACCGGCCCGGACGGGGTCGAGTTCGAGGAGTGCTTCGGGCTGGCCGACCGCACGGTCGGAATCCCGGTCACGCCGGCAACCCGGTTCGGTCTCGCCTCGGTGACCAAGATGTTCACCGCGGTGACGGTCGCGACCCTCGGCGTTGACGTCGGCGCGCCGGTGGTCTCGCTGCTGCCGCCGGACCGGCGGCCCTCGACGCTGCGGCCGGACGTGACCGTGCACCACCTGCTCAGCCACACCTCCCACATCGCCGACTACGCCGAGGAGGAGGGCCCGGATCCGGTCGAGTACGAGACACTGTGGACGGACCGGCCGTGCTACCGATTCGAGCGCCCGGCCGACTTCCTGCCGCTGTTCGCCGACCGTCCGCCGTACGGGCCGCCCGGCGGCGGCTTCCACTACTCCAATGCCGGCTTCGTCCTGCTCGGGCTGATCGTCGAGGAGGTCTCTGGACTGTCCTTTGTGGACGCCGTGGGGCGGCAGGTGTTCGAGCCTGCCGGGATGGCCGCGAGCGGGTTCTTCCGGCTGGACGAGCCGGTGCCCGACCTGGCGGTCGGGTACCTCCCGTCCGGACGGTCCAATGTGTACTCGATCCCGGTGATCGGCGGGGCCGACGGCGGCGCCCAGTGCACGGCCGCGGACCTCGACCGGTTCCTCCGCCGGTGCGACGACGGGTCGCTGCTCGGCGACCGGCGGGACGTCATGCTCACCCCGCACGCGGCCGTCGACGCCGGAATCGACTACGGCTACGGCTGCTTCCTCTACGGCGACGGGCGGTTCGGCCACGGTGGCGGCGATCCGGGCGTGACGACGCTGGTGCAGCGGATCCCGTCCGCCGACGCGACCGTGGTCGTGCTGCTCAACATCGAGGGGCCGGCCGGCGCCGCCCGAGACCTGCTCGTCGACGCGGTCCTGCACGGCTAGTGCCCCGCGCGGGGCACTAGCTACGGCGCGTCGAGCCGGCCGACCCACCACTCGGACGCCGGGACCAGGCCGGCCGCGGTGAGCGCCGCCCGCTTCGGTCCGTCCAGGCGGGCGGTGACGACCACCACGTCGGTCGCGCCGCGGTCCCTGGCCATCACCCGCACCGCCGCCAGCAGCTCGACACCGACCCGCGGCCACAGCTGCCGGTCCTCGACCGCGAAGTCGACCACCAGGCATGCCGGCCCCCGCTCGTACACCGGCGGCGCCGGCAGCAGGGTGCCGAACGCGTAGCCGAACGACGGCTCGGAGACCAGCGCGACCGCATCGCCGGCCTCGATCAACCCGAGCAGGTAGGCCCGCTGCGCCTCGGCCGCGCCGGCCGCCGGTTGCCAGAACCGCGGCTGGAAGCCCGCGTACTCCTCCCGCTGCGCCTCGGCGAGCGCGAGGATGCGGTTCACGTCGCCGGGTGCCGCGGGCCTGATGGACACGCCGGCATTATCGAGCGCGGGAGCCCCCGCCGTCGCCGAACGCGCCAGCCAGCTCGGTCCGGGATCGCATCCCACGCTTGCGCAGCACGCTGCTCACGTGGTGCTCCACCGTACGGGGGCTGACGAACAGTGCCGCGGCAACGTCGCGATTGGACAGTCCGCGGGCGACCAGCAGCGCGACCCTGGTCTCCTGGGAGGTGAGCTGGTCGCCGTCGCGCGGGCTGCGCCGGGGCCGCTGGCCCGTCGCGGCCAGCTCGGCGGTCGCGCGGGCGGTCCACCCGTCCAGGCCGAGCGCGTCGAAGCCCGCCGCCGCCGCCCGCAGCTGCTCGCGGGCCGCCACCCGCCACCCAGCCCGGCGCAGCCGCGCGCCGTGCAGCAGCCGGGTCCGGGCAGCCCCGAACGGGTCGGAGTGCAGCCCGTACGCGGCCTCGAACGCGGCCTCCGCGGCCGCGTGGTCGACGGCGAGCACGCCGTCGAGCCGGGCGACGTGGGCGCGGATCTCCGGCACCGGCGAGTCCCGGTTGGCCTCGGCGTGCCGGCCGGCCAGGGCGACCGCGTCGTCCCGCCGGCCGAGGCCGAGGTACGCCTCGACGAGCTCGGGCGCCACCCCGAGGGGGTAGTCGCCGCGCGGGAGCCGCCCGCCGTCCACCGCGATGCGCCACTCCAGCACCCGGACCACGGCGTCGAGGTCGCCCCGGCAGAGCGCGGCGAAGGCCGCGACGAGGTGCCCGTGCACGGCGCCGGCGGAGATGTCGGCCCGGTCTGCCAGGCGGCGCGCTTCGGCAAGTCCGGCCGCCGCCTCGGCGTGCAAGCCGCGGGCGGCCTGCTCGAAGGCGAGCACCTCGTAGCTGTAGGCGAGGTCGGCGACGTACCCGAGCTCGGTGCCGAGCTCGACCGCCTCGCCGGCCCAGGCGTACGCCAGCTGGTGCTCGCCCAGGGCCATCGCACCGCCCGCGATGAGGCTCAGTGCGAGCGGCAGCACGCCCAGCGCGCCGAGCGCGCGGGCGGCGTCCATCCGCCGGTCGAGGTAACCCCGGACGAGCTCCGGCTCCCCGGCCCAGGCGGGCGCCAGCACCGCGGTCACCAGGTGCCGCGGCTCGTCCCGCAGGCTCGGCTCGCCCTCGAGCAGGTCCACCGCCCGCAGGCCGGCGACCCGCGCGGCTGCCCAGTCACCGCCGAACGCGAGCGCGGCGGCCCGGGTGTAGTGGGCGAGCATCGCCTGCTCCGGATCGGTCGAGTCGACGTCGGCCGCCAACGCATCGGCCGCCGCGGCCATCGCCTCGGCCGAGCCGAGCCGGTAGCCCACGATGGACAGCTCGGCCAACGCCCGCAGCCGGACCGCGCCGGTGCCGAGCCCGGCGGCCTCGGTCAGTAGCGGTCGGGCGAGGGACGGCGCGCCCGCGTAGTGCTCCAGCGTGCCGAGAGCGAGCAGCGCGCGGGCGCGGGTCGGGCCTTCGGCCGGACCGGCCAGGACCTGCCCGGCCAGCTTGCGGACCCGGTTCGGGTCACCGCCGAGCAGGGCGTCCTCCACCGCGGCCGCCCGGGCGGAGGCGGCCCGGACCGGGTCGGGGTGCAGCCCGGCGGCCCGCTCGGCCACCACGGAGGCGGCGGCATAGCCGCGCCGGGTCCGCTCCCGGCCGGCGAGCGCCTCCAGCCGGGCGGCCAGGCCGGCGTCGTACCCGACGGTCGCTTCGGCCCGGTGCCGGGTCTGCCGGTCCGGATCCCCGGCCAGCGCGGCGGCCAGCGCGGCGTGCGCCGACCGGCGTTCGGCGGCGGGGGTCGTCGACCAGACCGCCGAGCGCAGCAGCGGATGGGTGAAGGTAAGTCGGCCGGCGTCCAGCACGACCACACCGGCCCGTTCGGCCGCCGCCAGCGCCGCCTCCGGGTCGTGGCCCTCGGCGCGCAGCGCCGCCACCACCGGACCGGCGTCCGGCTCGCCTGACGTCGCGGCCAGCACCAGCGCCCGGTGCGCGCACGGCGGCAGCTCGTCCCCGTCCCGCCGGAACGCGGACGCCAGGCGATCACCGAGCGGCAGCACAGCAGGCAGCGGCGCCGAGCCCCGACGCTGCTCCGGAGTCAGCCGCCGTACGGCCTCGATCAGGGCAAGTGGGTTGCCGCCAGTGGCGACCACCAGCGGGTCGACGAGCCCGGCCCCGACCTGGCCGCGCAGCAGCTCCGCCGCGTCGGCGACCGGCAGGCCGGCCAACGCCAGCGAGCGCATGCCGTCCACGACAGTCGCGGAGTCAGGCTCGGGCCGGGCTGCGACGAGGAGCGCGACCGGGTCGTGCCCGAGGCGGCGGCCGACGAACGCCAGCACCGCGAAAGACTCCCGGTCGATCCACTGAGCGTCGTCGACCGCGACCAGCACCGGCTGCCGTTCCGCCGCGGCCGCCAGCAGCGACAGCGCTCCGGCCGCGACGAGGAACCGGTCGCCGTGGCCGCCGGGCCCGGCCCAGCCGAGGGCGGCCGCCAGCGCGTCCCGCTGCGGACCGGGCACCGCGTCCAGCCGGTCTCGCACCGGAAGCAGCAGCGCCAGCAGGGCCCCGTGCCCCAGGGAGAGCTCGGCGGGTACGCCGGTGGCGCGCAGCACCAGGAATCCGGCCGCCGACCCGGCCGCGGCGTCGAGCAGGGTCGTCTTGCCGATGCCCGGCTCGCCCACCAGGCACAGGCTCGCGCCCGCCCCGTGCCGCGCGGTCTCGAGCACCGCGGCGATCTCGGCCAGCTCGAGCGCGCGCCCGACGATCACCATCCGGACGCTACCGGGATAGGTGCTTCCACGGACGCGAACGGCGGGCCCGGCGCCGGATCGTGCCGGCATGAGGACCTTCGTCAATCGCCTGGTGGCGTACCTCGGCCCGGCCGGCCGGTGCCTGGGCTTCCCGCTCTACCTGCAGTCCCGCGGGGCCAAGCGATGACCGCGCCAGCACTGCACGGCCTGTCCCACCTCGGCTTCAGCGTGCACGACGTCGCGGCGGCGGTCCAGTTCTGGGTCGAGGTGTTCGGCTTCCGGGCTGTGGTCGAGGAACCCGGGTTCACCTTCCTGATCCGGGTCGACGTCGGGCTGGCGATCGGCGTCGGCGACCACGGCGGCGCGGTGGCCAGCGGCTTCGACGAGCGCCGGGTGGGCCTGGACCACCTCGCACTGGCCGTCCCGAACGTGCCCGGCCTCGACGCGTGGGCTCGCTGGCTGGACGAGCACGGCGTGCCGCACTCGGGGGTGGTGGCGTCGGACGCCGGCTCGCACCTCAACCTTCGGGCGCCGGACTCCTTCCCGGTCGAGTTGTTCGTGCTCGACCCGGCGGTCGCGCCGAGCTTCGGCATCCCCGACCCGGCCCGCGCGGTGGCTCGCACCCACGCCGACCCGGCCACGGCGGAGGTCAGCGTGCCGGGGTGAGGGTCGCGGTCGCCCACAGCGGCGTGTGGTCCGAGTGGGCCGCCGAGGTGACCAGCGCCGAAACGCCGGTGAAGTCGCCGCGGGACAGGAACACGTAGTCGATCTTGCGGGTCGGGTGGGCGTACCCGGGTCCGTCGCCGCAACGGGCCCGCGAGCAGCCACCGGTGAACGCGTCGTCCGCGGCGTCCGCCTCGACGAAGCCGGCGCGCATCGGGTCGAGCGCCGGCCGGCCCGGGGTGGTGTTGAAGTCGCCGCCGACCACCACCGCGGCCCCGGCCCGGAACGCCCCGGCGTGCCCGGCCACTGCCGTGACCTGGCTGGCCGTGTTGGCCGGGTCGGTGTCCAGGTGCGTCGCGCAGGCGACCAGCGGCCGGCTCTGGAACGCCGTCCGTACGCAGGTCACCGTGCGCGGCTCGCCGCCGGCCGAAGCGGGCAGCGGCGCGCTGCCCGCGTACCGGATGTCGCTGCTGCGCACCAGCACCGCGATGCCGTAGTCGCTGCCGTCCCAGCACCGGTTCGGCATCGTCGGCTGGAAGTGCCCGTGGTACGGCAGATCGGCGGCCAGCCGGTCGTACTGGCCGCGGCAGACCTCGTTCAGCGTCACCACGAACGGCTGCCGTGCACGGTCGGTGATCTCTGCCTCCAGGTCGTCGACCACCGCGAACCGCGTCCCGCAGGCATTGCCGCACATGTTGAGCTGCAGGACCGACAGCGTGGCCGGCGGCGTACCGGCGTCCGCCGGCAGCCGGAGCAGTGCGTACACGAGCACCACGAGGCCGGCCAGCCGGACAACCCGTCGGGTCGAGGACACCGCACCAGTCTGCCCTGCACCGACTGGGAAAGATGGGTACTCCCGCGGCCGGTATGGGTAACCGCTGCCGATCTCCCGGCACCACTGCTGTTCCTACGTTCAGTGCGCAACGTTCCGCGAACCGAGGAGCACGAGAATGCCGCTCTACCTGGACGTCCACACGATCGACGGCGGAGTCGAGTGCGCCGCCGTCGAGAAGGCGCATCTCGCCGACCTGGCGACGCAGGGCACGCACGACGTGCGCTACCTGCGCTACTGGGTCGACGAGTCGCACGGCAAGATCTTCTGCCTGGTCGAGGCCCCGTCGCCGGAGGCCGCCGAGACCGTGCACAAGGAGGCGCACGGCCTGGTCGCCGACGAGCTCTACCAGGTGCAGGAGGGGGTGTGAGAGCCGCCAGGGTCACCCGGCTGGTCGTCGGGCTCGCCGGGGTCGCCGCGCTCGGCCTCGTCCCAGCGCTGACCGGGCCGTCCGCGGCCGCGTCGACGCCGGTCGCGGCGCACCAGCATTCCGGGCACTCCGCGTCGACGGGCCGCCCGTCGGCGCTGCAGATCGCCAAGATGCGCGCCGCGACCGCGACCTTCCACAACATCGCGAACGCCGAGGACGCCGGCTACGGCCTGCTGCACGACGTCGCCGGGCTCACCTGCATCGCCATGCCGGGCGAGGGCGGCATGGGCGTGCACTTCGTCAAGGGCCCGCTCGTCGCCGACCCCGGCCTCGACATCCGCACCCCCGAGGCGCTGGTGTACGCGCCGGACCGGGACGGCACGCTCCGGCTGGCCGCGCTCGAGTTCATCGTGGACAAGGCCGCCTGGGACGCGCACCACAGCAAGCCGCCGCGGCTGTTCGACGGCAGATCGTTCGACCTGACCACGGCACCGAACCGGTTCGGCCTGGCGCCGTTCTACTCCCAGCACGTCTGGATCTGGAAGAGCAACCCGGCCGGCGTGCTGTCGATGTGGAATCCCCAGGTGCACTGCCCCGCGTAGGACCTCCGCCGAGACGCCCCTCCGGGCACACCGGTGGGGCGTCCTCGGCGGTCCAGCCGACCGGCGAGCCGCCCTCGGCGCCCCTCCGGCAACCGGCGAGCGGCCCTCGGCGGTCCTCAGGCGACCGGCGAGGCGAACGTCGCCCGCTGCCGCGCCCGCCAACCGCCCGGCTCGTAGTAGCGCTCGGTCCAGCCGTCGTCCTCGGCCAGGAACCCGCCGCCCTCGCCGCCCTCCGCGTCCTTCGCCGCCCAGTCCCGGAAGACGAAGTGCATGAACAGCCGCTGGTACTCGGTGAGGTAGATGTCGGCCACCCGCCGCGCCGCGGCATCACCGGCCGGGGTCCCGTCGCCGCGGATCACGACGGTGTTCTCCTCGTTGTCCGTGGTCGAGTTGTCCGAGTAGTTGGCCGACCCGGTGAGCGTGACCGGCGACGGCGCCAGCGGGTCGATCATGATGATCTTGGTGTGGATGAACTTCACCCAGGCGTTGAAGTTCGTCAGGTGCTCGTCGGCCCACTGCTCGAACGTGACCTTGTGCAGGTAGTCCCCCCAGGACACCCGTACGTCCGGGTCGACCGTCGGGATCTCCTGCCCGGCGTCCGGCTTCTGGTCCAGCAGCACGGTACGGACGAGGTTCCGGTCGACGCCCAGCCGCTGCCGGAACACCTTGTTCAGTCCGAACGCGCCGGTGATGTGCGCGCTGGAGACCGCGCCGTCGAACGCGTCGCCGTACCCGTCCAGCAGCGGGCTGGTCGTCGCTCGCGGCGAGAGGATCGTCGCGATGCCCGGCGCGGCGAGCTCGACCGGGTTGGTCGACTCCGTCCACAGCCGCAGGGCGGCGGTCGTGACCGCCTGGTCGGCCAGCTGCGCCCAGTAGTCCAGGAAGCGCTGCGCCACCGCGGGGTCGCCGATGAGGTGGCCGACGTTGAGGTGGCCGAAGATCGCGCCCTGGGTGAGGTTGGTCGACCCGGTCCACACCGCGACCGGCTGCCCGGCCTTCGTCAGCACCAGGAACTTGTTGTGCTGCAGCGCGCTCTTGTTCGGCGCCGTCCGCCAGGTCACCACGTCGTCCAGCCCGACCGCGGCGACCGCGGCGCGGTTGTCCTCCCCCGTCGTGTCGCTGTCCTTGCCGGCCGCGTCGCGGTCCCGACCGTGCACGACCAGCTGCACGTCCGCGCCGGCGTCCCGGGCCGCGGCGAGCGCGGACAGCCCGGTCTTCCAGGTGAACTCGTAGAACGCGCCGCGCAGCCCCCACTCGGGCCCGTTCGCGCGGCCGACGAACCGGGCGAACGCCTCGCCGAGGCCGCGGGACAGCCAGGCGAACGCCGGATGGTCCTCGCTCGCCCCGACCGGCGGGGTGAACTGCCCGAACCGCTTGACGAACGCCTGCGAGCCCGCGACGCCCCGGTTGAACCAGATCCCGTGCAGGCCGTCGTCCTCGGCCTCGGTCCGTACGTCGACCCGCACCTCGGCCAGCGAGGTCAGCGCGCCGGGCGTACCGCCCCGGGCGACCACCCGGTAGGTGTAGTCGTGCTCGGGCTTGGCCGTGTAGTCGCCCCATTGAAAACCCTGCACGGGATGGCTTCGCAGCGAGAAGTCCATGCCGACGCCCGGGTGCGGCACGACCGAGCGGAACACCTTCAGCCCGCGCAGCCAGTACGCCTCGTCCTCGGTGTGGTCGGTCCGGTGCACGCCGAACCCGAGGCAGCCGGCCGGGTCGGCCAGATCCCAGCCGAGCAGGACGGTGTTCGTGCCGGCGGTGGCCCGGACCGACAGGCCGCCCTCGTCGTGGAAAGCCCGCATCGCACATCCCCCCGCGGCGAACCATCCCGCCCGCGCCGCACCCCGTCAACGAAATCTGCCTGAACGGGCAGCGTCACAGGTTCGTCAGCACCACGCCGGCCGTCACCACCACCGCGGCCAGCACCCGCCGCCGGCCGAACGACTCCGTGAACACGACCGCCCCGATGATCGCGCCCATCAGGCTGCTGGTCTCCCGCAGCGCCGAGACCGGGGCCAGCGGAGCCTTGGTCTGCGCCCACAGCACCAGCCCGTACGCGGCCAGCGAGAGGACGCCGCCGGCCAGCCCGGCCAGCAGGTACGGGCGCGCCTGCCGGACCAGGCCACGGCCGCGGCGGACGAATGCGACGATCGGCAGCGCGGCACCCTGCAGCATGAACAGCCACCCGGTGTAGCCCAGCACGCTGCCCGAGCCGCGGACGCCGACGCCGTCCACGGTGGTGTAGCCGGCGATCATCACGCCGGTGCCGAGCGCGGCCACCACCGCCGGCAGCTCGGCCGCCGCGGTCCGGCCGAGCGGCGCGATGAGCGTGGCCAGGCCGACGCAGACCAGGATCACGCCGACCAGCCGGATCGCCGGCATCGCCTCGCCGACCACGACCGTGGCGAGCACCGCGACCACGGCCACCGCCGTACCCCGGGCCAGCGGGTAGACCTGCCCGAAGTCGCCGAGCATGAACGAGCGCATCAGCAGCAGGTTGTAGAGGACGTGCAGCAGCACGGACGCGAGCAGGTAGACCCACGACCTGCCGGCCGGCGGCGGTGCCACCGCGGCCATCGCCCCGCCGGCGACCAGGTAGGCGGTGCCGATCAGGGCGAACCCGATCAGCCGGTCCGGCACCGCGTGCGCCATCGCGTTCCAGGTCGCGTGCAGCAGCGCGGCGAACAGCACCACCGGAACCACGGCGACAGGGATCCCGGACACGATCGTCCGATCCTACGTTCGCCGCCCGGTGACCGTACGGTGGCAGGATGCCGCCCGCCGGGACACCGCTGGAGAAGCTCGGATTCCTCACCATCGGCCTGTTCGACGAGGCGGACCCGGCAGCCGGCCACGAGACCACGCTACGGATGATCGAGCTCGGCGAGCGGCTCGGCTTCGACAGCGCCTGGGTCCGCCACCGGCACCTGCAGTACGGGATCTCGTCGCCGATCGCGGTGCTCGCCGCCGCCACCCAGCGCACCCGCCGGATCGAGCTCGGCACCGCGGTGATCCCGATCGGCTGGGAGAACCCGCTGCGTCTGGCCGAGGACCTCGCGACCGTCGACGTGCTCTCCGGCGGCCGGCTCAACCCCGGCGTCAGCGTCGGCCCGCCGATGCACTGGGACGACGTGAAGGCCGCGCTCTACCCGGACACCGCCGACGCCGAGGACTTCGGCTACGAGCGGGTGTCGCGGCTGCTGCGGTTCGTCGCCGGCGAGCCGGCGTCCGGCTTCCACGGCACGGAGGGGATCGAGCGGTTCTCCGACCGGGTGCAGCCGCACTCACCGGGCCTGCGTTCCCGGCTCTGGTACGGCGGGGCGAGCCTGCGGTCGGCCGGCTGGGCCGGGCAGCACGGGATGAACTTCCTCACCAGCAGCGTGGTCCGGGCCGAGGAGTCGGCGGACCCGGCAGACCGGCCCGCCCCGGGTGGTTTCGCCGAGATCCAGCGCTCGCACATCCGGGAGTTCCGGTCGGCGCATCCGACCGGGCGGGTCTCGCAGGGTCTCGTCGTCATCCCGACCGACAGCGCGTCGCCGTCGCAGCGGGAGAAGTACGAGAAGTACGTGGCCGCGCGGACGCCGCGGACGGCCTCGCCGCAGGGGCCGGGGCGACTGCTGTTCGCCCGCGACATCCTCGGATCGGCTGCGGAGATCGCGGCGGCGCTGCACGCGCACACCGGCTTCCAGGAGGTGACCGAGGTCGCGTTCGCGCTGCCGTTCAGCTTCGACGAGCCGGACTACCTACAGATCCTCACCGACATCGCCACCCGCCTCGGCCCCGCCCTCGGCTGGACCCCCTCCCCATGACCCGCTCCAGCGGCGGGGCCGCGAAACGGGGCGACCCGCGGCCGGCCGGCGGCCCGGCATACCGGCGTTCGGCGGGATCGGCGCGTGGCGAGGCGCGCCGCCGCGACCTGCTCGACCGCGTCGCCGACGACCTCGCCGCCAACGGGCTGGTCGACTTCTCCCTCCGCCGCGCCGCCCGCGCCGCCGGCACGACCCACAAGGTTCTCCTCTACTACTTCGACGGCGCCGACGATCTCCTCACCCAGGCGATCCTCAAGCTGCGCGACCGCCGCATCGACCGCGGCCTGGCCGCTGCCGCCCGCGACCCCGACCGCCCGCTGTCGTCCCGGGTCCGCGACCTCTGGCCGGCGCTCGTCGCGGAGGAGGGCCACGTCCTCGACCAGGCGATCGGCCTGTCCATGTACGACCCGGCCCGGTACGCCGCGCTCGGCCATGGCGCCTCCCAGCAGTACCTGCCGGCCCTCATCTCGCTATTGCCGGAGACGTGGCCGCAGCGGCGCCGGCTCGAGATCGCCGAGCTCATCCTCGGCGCCCTGCGGGGCTTCCTCATCGACCGGCTCACCAGCGGGACCACCGACGGCGTCGACGCCGGACTGGATGCCCTCGCCCGGGCCCTCGACCGCGAAGAGGCCGCCGTCGACAAGATGTGAACCGCGTGGTTCACTTCTTTCATGGAAATCGACCTGGCCGCCGGCACCCTCGACTACCTCGACACGGGCGGCGACGGCCCGTCGGTCGTCCTGCTGCACGGCCTGCTGATGGACAGCTCCCTGTGGGAGGGCCCGATCGCCGAGCTGTCCACCGACCACCGCTGCATCGCGCCGACCCTGCCGCTCGGCGCGCACCGGCACCCGATCTCCGGCGACCTCTCCCTGCCGGCGATCGCGCGGCTGGTCGAGGAGTTCCTGGACCGGCTCGACCTGCACGACGTCACGCTGGTCGGCAACGACACCGGTGGCGCGCTGGTCCAGCTCGTGCTGGCCGGCAAGCCGGAGCGGGTCGCCCGCGCGGTGCTGGTCTCCTGCGAGGCGTTCGACAACGTCCCGCCGGGACTGACCGGCAAGGTCCTCGTGCTGTCCGGCCGGCTGTCGCCGCGGCTGTTCGGCGCGTTCATGCAGCAGCTGCGGCTGCGCGCGGTGCGCCGGCTGCCGATCGCGTTCGGCTGGCTGACCAAGCGCGGCGACGCCACCACCGCCCGCTGGATCAGGCCCGTCCTCACCAGCCAGCAGATCCGCCGGGACACCGTCCGCATGCTCCGGGCGATCGACGGCCGTGCGGTGGCCGAGGCAACCGCCGCGATGCCGTCGTTCCACCGGCCGGCGCTGGTGGTCTGGGCCGCCGAGGACCGGGTGATGCCGCCCGAGCACGGCCGCCGGCTCGCGGAGCTGCTGCCGGACGCTCGGCTGGTCGAGGTCGTCGACAGCTACACGCTGGTTCCTCTCGACCAACCGGCGGCGCTGGCCGGCGCCGTCCGCGACTTCGTCATGACCACTGTCATATGACGACGGTCATAGCTATGCTGCCGGCGTGGTGGTGGGATTCCTCGGACTGGGACTGATGGGCGAGCCGATGGCGGCAAACCTGCTCCGGGCCGGCACGAAGCTGGTGGTCTGGAACCGTACGGCGGCCAGGACGGCGCCGTTCCGGGCGGCCGGCGCGGACGTGGCCGGATCGGTGGCCGAGGTGTTCGAGCGGGCGCCGGTGGTGCTCGCGATGCTGGCGAACGGCGCCGCGATCGACGCCACGCTCGCCCGGGGCACACCGGGGTTCGCGTCCATGGTGGCCGGGCGGACGCTGGTGCACCTCGGCACCACCGCCCCTGCGTACTCGCACGGCCTCGAGGCGGACGTCCGCGCCGCCGGCGGCCGGTACGTCGAGGCGCCCGTCTCCGGCTCCCGCGGCCCGGCCGAGGCCGGCGAGCTCGTCGGCATGCTGGCCGGCGCACCGGACGCGGTCGCGGCCGTACGCCCGCTGCTGGCGCCGATGTGCCGGCAGACCGTCGAGTGCGGGCCGGTGCCGAGCGCGCTCACCATGAAGCTGGCGGTGAACCTCTACCTGATCACGACCGTGACCGGGCTGGCCGAGGCGGCCCACTTCGCCGCGGTGCACGGGCTGGACATGAGCACGTTCCGGGCGGTCCTCGACGCCGGCCCGATGGCCAGCACGGTGTCCCGGGGCAAGCTGGCCAAACTGCTGGCCGGCGACTTCTCCCCGCAGGCCGCGGCCGCCGACGTCCTGATGAACAACGCTCTGGTCGCCGCGGCGGCCCGGGAGGCCGGGATGGCCTCGCCGGCGCTGGACGTGAGCCACGCGCTGTTCGCCGAGACGGTCGCGCAGGGGCACGGCGGGGAGGACATGATCGCGGTGATCCGCGCCCTCGAGGCCCGAACGGGGTCGGCCGAACGAGCGACGGCTCAGCCCGGGTGAGCCTGGTCGAGCAGCGGGCCGAGCTCGGCGGCGACGGCGGTCAGCGGCCGCACGTCCCGGTGCACCCGGGACAGCATGATCGCCCCCTCCAGCGAGGAGAGCATCAGCGTGGCGAGCCGGCGGGCGCTCCGGGGCGGGATCCCCATCCGTACCAGCGCGGCGACGATCGCCTCCTCCCACCCGGTGAGCGCCTCCCGCAGCGGGTCGTTGACCGGCGAGTCACCGCCGGCGAGATCCGCGGCGGCCGCGTTGACCGGGCAGCCACGCTCGAACCCCCGGGTGCTGAACTCCCGCTTCCACTGCGACACCATGTGGGTGAACAGCCCGGACGGCGTCGGCCGCCGGGCACGGTCCACATAGGAGGCGACCCACTGCGCGGCGAACTCCCCCGACCAGAGCAGCGCCTCGGAGACGAGCTGATCCTTCCCGCCGGGGAAGTAGTGCTGGAACGATCCGCGCGGCGCCGCGGCGCGGTCGACCACGTCGCGGACGCCGGTCGCGCAGACGCCCCGCTCGCGCACGAGCTGCGCCGCGCTGTAGACCATCCGGTCCCGGGGACGTCGTCCCTGATCCGCCATCAGTTCTCCCAGCTCATGACGCCTGTCATAACATCGTACCTGCGAGGAGAGTGCCGATGACCGCGGCCCGCGAGCTCTGGTACCGGTACGAGCCGGTCCACGACGTGATCTACTTCAGCCCCCGCCGCACCGAACAGGCAGACGCGCTGGGCATGCGCGGGTTCTGGATGGGCTACTTCGCCTTCCGGTCGGCGCCGCTCGGGGCGGTCTCGCCGGACGTGGTCGGCGCAGCGTTCTTCGGCTTCCACCGCAGCCGGGTGCACCGCGCCCTGCCGGACGCCTGGTCGTACACCACCGTCGAGCAGGCGCTCGCCGCCCGGAACGCCGCCGTCGACGCGGCGATGGCCGACCTCGGCCCGATCGAGGGCCTCGACGAGGCAGCCGAGCTGGCCTGGCAGGCGGCATCGGCGGCGGACGTGTCCGGCCGGCCACTGGCCGCCGCGCACCAGGCGGAGCCGCGCCCGGACAACCCGCGGGTCGCGCTCTGGCAGGCGACCGCTGTCCTGCGTGAGCACCGCGGCGACGGCCACGTCGCGGTGCTGGTCGCCCGCGGCATCGGCCCGATCGAGTCGCACCTGCTGAAGTCCGGCTCGGGCGAGTCGGACGAGGCGACCCTCAAACTGCACCGCGGCTTTCCCGACGACGAGTGGGCCGCGGCGCGGGCGGGCCTGGTCGAGCGCGGCTGGCTCGACGCCGACGGCCGGCTGACCGCCCGTGGCGTCGCCGAGCACGAGGCGGTGGAGGCCGCCACCGACGCCGCCGCCGAGCAGCCGTGGGAGGCGATCGGCCCCGCCGCGACCGCCCGCCTCCGCGACCTCCTCGACCCGGTCGCCACCGCCATCCGCACCAGCGGCCTCATCCCTCATCCCAACCCGCTGGGCATGCCCCAACCCCGCTCCTGACCGGCCGGCAAACTCGACGGGCCGCAGGCAAGGCGGTTGCGCCGACGCCCATGGCCGAAACGCCCGTCAGGCGGACGCGCACGTAACGCAGGCGCTCGCGGTCGGCCGAGCCACGAGCCGCTCCGCCCCGATCGGCTGCCCGCATTGCTCGCACAGTCCGTAGGTCCCTGCATCGAGGCTCGCGACCGTACGGTCGATATCCGCCAACCGCCGCTCGGCCGCCCGGAGCAATGAACTCAGTTGGGCCCGCTCGAAGGCGACCGTCGCCCCCTCCGGATCGTGCTCGTCGTCCGCATTGGACCCGACCGAGTCCTGGATCAGCTGATCCAGCTCATCCCGCAACTCGGCCGCCCGCTGGACCACCGCGGCCCGCTCCGCCGCAAGCACACCCCGCACGTCGTCCTGCACGCACCCAGGATGCGTCACTCATCGATGCCGAGGTTCATCCCGTTCATCCAGTTGTCCC
Organism: uncultured Actinomycetota bacterium; assembly: GCA_963728945.1. Lineage (GTDB taxonomy): Bacteria > Actinomycetota > Actinomycetes > Mycobacteriales > CADCTP01 > CADCTP01. The sequence continues at coordinate 218,260 of CAVSMA010000003.1, forward strand.
AGCCGTCACCCTCCATCAACGTCCGCGGCCGCATCCGCAACGCGAGCGCGACGAGGCTGAGCCGGTAGGCGTCGACCCCCTGCGCACCGCGCTCGATCCCGCTCACGAAGTTGCGGGAGCACCCCGCCGCGTCGGCCACGTCCTGCTGGCTGATGTTCAGCACGACCCGGGCCGTCCGCAGCCGCCGTCCGACCGCCCGCCGGTACGTCGCCTGCGTGCAGTAGTTGTCCGGCACGAGCACTCTCATCAATCCGGACCGGTCGCCGCCACCTCCGGCATCTCCCTGGTCGAGCATCTCGTCCGTCTCCTGTTCTCTCGTCACCGTGTGGTCTGCCCTCTTGGCATGACCCGTCTGACCAACTCCCGCCGGGTGTCGCAAGGCAACGGCTGCCCGTCCTGCGAGCAGCGCCCTTCCCCGTCGTCGTGATGGCGCCCGAGCACCTCGGCGATGCCGGTCACCAAGGCCCGCATGTCGAGCCGATCGCGCGCGAAGATCTCGGCGTCGGAACGCCGGTTGACCACCGCTACAGGGCGCCCGTCCTGCGCGGTCAGCGCGTACCGGCGGTCACCGGTTCGCCCGATCACGAACGCCCCCGGCGTAGCCCGCGCGACCATCGCCATCAGGTCGCGCAGATAGCGATCCAACTCGGTCTCGCCGACCGCGGTCATTGTGGCTGATCCTCCACAGATCGTTGCGGGTTAGCAACAGGAAACGTCAGGAAGGGGCACTCGTCAGTAGGTTCGCTACGTCATGTCGACGCCCGAGGACGAGCACGTCCGCTTGCAGCAGGTGCGTCGCAGCGCCCTAGGCAGTCGGCTCCGCCAGTTGCGAGCTGCGCGCAACCTCTCCCAGGAGGCGCTCGCCCGCCGGGCCGGCATGGACCGGTCGTTCTACTCCAACATCGAGACCGGCGCCGTGTCCCCCCGCGTCGATCGCCTGTGGGACATCGCCGCCGCCTTGCACGTGCCGATCACCGAACTCTTCCGCGATGCACCCTGACGCGTTGTCGCACATCCCGTGCGCTCGTGACCATGCCAAGAGATTGGCATGGTCACGCAGTCGCGTCAAGAATGCATAGGGATCAATCAGGTTGGGGCTGTCCCCAACGGTGCTCGTCGGGCATCCTTGCCCCGGCACCGACAGTGACGACGCCGCGAGTCGTCGCTGCTGATCTGCGAGGAGGGTGAGTTGACGTGGCCGGTGGCCGGCAGGGGGCGACCGGCTTCGACCCGCAACGGCTGCGCGCCGCCCGCGAGGCGGCCAACCTGACCAGAGGCGCCCTGGCCGAGGCCGCCGGCGTCCACGTCAGCTCGATCAGCGAGTGGGAAGCCGGCCGACAGGTGCCGCGCGTCGAGACGGTCGCCGCACTGGCCCGTGCCCTGCGCATCGAGCCGTCTGCCCTGCTCGAGCCGATCGAAGGCGACGCGCTCACCCTCGAACGCCTCCGCGCCACCGCCGGCCTCTCCCAACAGCAGACAGCGGAAGCCGCCGGCATGCTCCGCAACACATACTCCGCCGTCGAACGAGGCGAGACAGCCGCGCTCTCCTACACCGACACCCAGGCGCTGGCCCGAGTCCTGTCCGTCACCGACGACCAACTCCGCGCCGCCCACACCGCCAGCCGCGCCACCTACCTCGAACGCCACCCCCGCCCCAACGGCCCCGCCCGCCGCTCAGCACTGGACTCGTGACTTTGTAGCAACGAAGCCGCACACCCTTGCCACGATGCGGTGACGTCTGTTGCGAATCAACCACAAAAACTTGTAGCCCAGTCGGGTTATCCCGCAATCTAAATCGAACCACCGGTCTGGCGGATCACGCACCCACGACGATGCGAAGCCGCCGCCGCGGACCGAGCCCCTAGTCTCGCGGGCCGGAAGGGGGTGCGGTCAGCCATTCAAAGAGCGCCTCCCTGCGCAAGTCTCCAGGGGGGCGCTTCTGGCGTGCCCAGGGAGGCGGCCGTCGAACCCTCTGCCGACGCGCCGCTGCACCGAGGCAAGACAACTGAGGGAGGGATCGCTGTGCGCCTAGCCAGCCGACCCCTGGGGAGGTCGCGGACACCGTGCGGCGACGACAGCAACAGCGATCGACGTGGCGTCGGAGGTCGACCGCAACCCCACGAGAGTGTCCCGCTTCGAGATTCGCCCTCGCTAGTACATCCGGGCATTGATGTCCGAAGATCGCCCATTGGGGTGGCGACTCTCCGTACTCGCATACGTACGATCCGGCCGATGACACGTTGCGACAGACGGGGGACGGCTCGGATGACAACGCGCACCGCGGCGACCGCTTCTGGCGCCCTCATCGGCTCGGTGGGCACAGCTGCGGCGGTCTGCCTGATCGTGGCTGGCATGCAAGCCGCACGGCTCCGTTGCCATCCGCCACTCGCCTGGCTTGGTCCCTGGCGCTGCTCTCGCTGGAGTGTTCGGTTCCATCTTCCAATCCGACTGGGCGCCCAGCGTGTGGAGCTCGCCTGGGGCGAGGCCGGCCTCGTACTAGCGCTGGCAATGGTACCCGCACCATGGGTCGGTATTGATAACAGCCATTGCCTTGCCGCGAATTAGTCTCGCACAACGACGTTATCGCGCCGATGAAGAATGGTTGTATAATATCGCCAGTCAATACAGTGAGCGTCGCCGCGGCCGCAGCGGGAGTATGGCGATCGTCAAGTCTCCCGACCTATGATGGCGCTGAGCTGTTGACGCTTGCCGCCGCGGCGCGGTGGCGGGCTCGTTACATACTTCGCAGTCGCTGCGGTTGTCGCTATGGCCCAGGAGGTCTTCCTCTATTGGCGACATGGCGAGCGAGCGCGGGATTCAATTACTAACTCTGGCAGGAAACATGGCGCTAGCTTCGGCTGTGCTCTTTCTTGCCCGCTATGACAATAATGGCTGGTCGCCTTCTGCCGCTCGTCGTTCTGTGCCTACATCAGGCTTATGAGGGGCGACTCCGTGGGGGTCAGGAGCGGGAGGCGGGGCGGCGGCATGCTGCTGCTGTTGGCCGGTTGACCGAGGACCTTGATGAGCCAGGAGTTCTGAGGCGTGCCACCGAGGACGCGTGCGCACTCGCCGACGTGGACGTCGTGGAGATCGAGCTTCCAGCGCACGACGGCGTTCCGGCCTTGCTGCATCGGCACTTCCGGCGCGAGCCACCCTGGGTGGGCGATCCTGCCGACGCACCCACCCTGCCAGCTCGCATGGTCGCCGACATGCTGGTGCAGACGAACGACGGCGCCGACCCCGGACGACTGCGTGCGTGGCTCGTCGGCGGAGCCTCCGACCTCCATCTCGGTCGGTTCGAAGAAGATGCGCTGCACAGTCTGGCGGCGCACGCCGGGGCCGCGGTGCGGAATGCCCGCATCCACGCCCGGCAGACTTTTCTCGCAACTCATGACCGTTTGACCGAGCTGCCCACTCGGCAAGTATTGATCGACCACGTCGAGAAACGATTCCGTACTGGAACAGGCTCAAGCCCCACTGCGTTGATCGTGCTCGACCTCATCGGCTATCGAGACATTCTCCGCGCACTCGGGCACGATGTCGCCGAAGACTTGCTGGCACAGACGGCACGGCGACTGTGGGAAGCGGCCGACAGTGGCGAATACGTCGCGCATGTCGGCATGGACGACTTCGGAGTGTACCTGCCGACTGCGAATGATCCTGCCCACGTACGCGGTCGCGCGCTTGCCTTTCTGAGCGCGATCACCAGACCGATCGAACTCGGCACGTCCGATCCTGAGACCACGCATGTAACTCTCAACGCCACCGCCGGCGCCGCCTACTCGATAATCCCGATCGGAAGCGGTGCGGAACTGCTCCGCCAGGCCTCGGTCGCCCTCAACCAAGCGCGCGCCGAGAACATCAACTTCGAGTTCTACAACCCGGCCATGGACGAGCTCGGCGGCCCGGCCGCGGTCGTTCTCAACTCCGAGCTGAGCGCAGCGATCAAGAACGACCAGCTGGACCTGCACTACCAACCGATCATCGACCTTCCCTCCGGCGCGCCGCTCGCGATGGAGGCGATGCTGCGCTGGTCCCACCCGACGAAGGGCCTGCTCCGGGTCGGAGAGTTCGCATCGGTCCTCGAGCGGTCTCCTGACCATCCACGCTTCGTCGCGTGGCAACTCGACCGAGCCCTCAACGCCCGGCGCGGGTGGGGAGATCGGCAGCTCCCGGTCAGCATCAACCTCGCGAGCCGGTGCCTCCTGGATCATCGGTTCCCCGAACAGGTCTTCGCTGCGCTCGATCGCGCGGACCTGCCGCCCCACCAGCTGATGTTCGAGATCGACGAGACGGCGGTGCTGAGCCATCTCGGGCTGGTCGGCGACGTGCTGACCGTCCTGCGGCTACGTGGCGTACAGATCGCGATCGACAACCTGGGAACGGGCAGCAGTTCGCTCTTCAGCCTCCTACGAGTACCGGCGACCCACGTCAAGGTGGACGGGCACTACGTGCGCGACATGCTCGTCGACCCCGAGGCCATGGCGGTCGTCTGTCTCGGCCTGGATCTCAGTCGCCGTGCGGACCTGCAGTTCATCGCGACCGGGGTCAACAGTCCGGAGCTGATCACCGCGCTGAGGCAGCGCGGATGCGACGCGGCTCAGGGTCCGTACTTCACCCGACCACTGATCGCCGACGAGGTGCTTGCCTACCTCGCTACTGCGCCGGAGATCTCAGATGTGCCGGACGGCTCCGTCGTGGCGCTCGATACGCGCAGACATACTCCTGTTCCGTGACGGAGCCGCCCGGCGGAGCTGGGACGGCGGCAAGGGCCGGGGCGCAGGTCGGCAGATGACGTGGCGTGTATAACGCCGCTCCGACGGCCGAGGTGGCGCGGCACACTGGGTCGGTGAACTTCCCGGCGCCGTGTGTTGTCGTGCTCGTGGGTCCTGGCGCGTCCGGGAAGTCGACGTGGGCGGCGGCTCAGTTTCCGGCGGACGTTGTCGTGTCCAGCGATCGGCTGAGGGCTCTCGTCGGGTCGGGTGAGAACGACGTCGCGGCGAGCACGGATGCGTTCGGCCTGCTCGACGAGATCGTGCGGCGACGGCTCGGGCGGCGCCTGACAACCGTGATCGACACGCTGGGGCTGGATGCGAAGCGCCGTCTGGGCTGGCTCGCGCTGGCCCGTGAGCACGGTCTTCCCTGCGTCGCCGTCGCCTTCGACACGCCGGCCGCCGAGTGCCGGGAGCGCAACCGGCACCGGGCGAAGCGCATCCCCACCGACGTGCTCGCCACCCAGCTGCGGACCTGGAGGGCGACCCGGGGCCTGCTGCCGACAGAGGGATTCGACCAAGTGGTGTCGCCGCAGCCGGTGCGCGTGGTTCCCGAAGCGTTCGTGGACGCGGCGCCGGCGGTACGACGGCAGGAGGACACGCCGACCGGGCTGCGGTTCGGCCTGCACCTGGGGACGTACGGGTTCACCGGGGGTACAGCGGCGACCCGGGACCGGCTGGCCGAGATCGCGACCGCGGCGGAGGCGGCCGGCTTCGACGCGATCTACGTGATGGACCACTTCCGCCAGATCCCGCAGATCGGCCGCGCCTGGGACGACTTCCTGGAGAGTTACACGACGCTCGGTTACCTGGCGGCGTGCACGCAACGCGTACGTATCGGGGCGCTGGTCACCGGGATCACGTACCGGAACGTCGGGCACCTGGGAAAGATCATCGCCACCCTCGACGTGCTGAGCGGCGGTCGGGCGGTGTGCGGCCTCGGGCTCGCGTGGTTCAAGCAGGAACACACCGCGTACGGGTGGCCGTTCCCGTCCACCTCGGATCGCTATGCCCTGCTCGAGGACGCCCTGCAGGTCCTGCCGATGCTGTGGGGTCCGGGCAATCCGGCGTTCGAGGGTCGCGCCATCTCCCTCCCGGACACCACCTGCTACCCGCGACCACTGCACCATGTGCCGATCGTCGTCGGCGGTGGAGGCGAACGACGCACCCTGCGGCTGGCGGCGCAGTACGCCGACGCAGCCAATGTGATGGGCGACCTCGCGACCGTGCATCGCAAGCGGGACGTCCTGCGCGAGCATTGCGCCGCGGTCGGCCGCGATCACGTCGAGCTGACGCACCTGTCGACCACGCTCATCGGTGCCGACGACCGTCAGGTCACCGAACTGGTCGACCGGCAGCGGCCACGCCAGCAGGATCCGGCCCGCTACGCCGCCGCGGTCAACGCCGGCACGATCGAGGACCATATCGGCCGCTTCCGCCACCTCGCCGAGGCCGGCGTGCAGGAGGTGATGATCCGCCTCCCCGGCCTCGCCGATCCCGAGCCGCTGGAGCGGGCGGCGAAGGTCATCTCCGCGTTCCGCTGACCCCGAGGCCATCGGCAAAGGCTCAGCCGGCCGGGATCGTTCGGGGCCCCGCGTCCGCCCGGAATGCGGCCAGCGCCTCCTCCAGCGTGCTGAACCGGTGGTCGGCCGGAATGCGGTCGAGCAGTCCATACATCCGGAGTGTCGTCGACAGCGACTCGTCCAGCCGCGCCAGGCCGAAGGTGACGTTCCGCGAGGTCAGGTAGTCGAGCAGGCGGCCGAGGCTGATTCCGGCCGAGTAGTCGACGTCGTCGATCGTGCCTGCGTCGAGGACGAACCACCGCACCGGATCAGGTGCCGCCTCGATGATCGCTTCCGCGTCGTCGACGAACCGGCTCGCATTCGCGTAGAACAGCTGTGCGTCGTACCGGTAGATGATCAACCCGGGCAGGCTCTCGCGGCCGGTGACGGCCTTCTCGTAGACGACTCCACCGCGCCCGTCGGGCCGGATGATGAAGTCGCGCGGGCTGTACTGGCGGCGGAGCAGGTCGAGCACCGACAGGATGACCGCCAGGATGATCGCCTGCTCGACACCGACCGTGAAGACCACGACGCAGGTGATCGCCGCGATGAGGAACTCGCTCCACCGGCGTCGCGCCAGCAGCCTCAGCCCGAGCAGGTCGATGAGGTCGATGCCGATCAGGAACACGATCGCGGCCAGGACCGCCTTGGGCATGTCGTCCAGCACCGCGGTGGCGACCAGCACGACGATCAGCACCGCCGCCGACATCGTCAGGTTCGCCAGCTGCGTACGGCCCTTCTGACCGTCCAGGATCTGTGTCTTGGTGGGGCTGCCGTTGACCACGAAGGTGCCGGACAGCCCGGCGGCGAGGTTCGCGCCGGCAAGGCCGACGATGTCGCGGTTGACGTCCACCCGGTCGCCGTGCCGCATCGCGAACGAACGAGAGGTGGCGGCGCTCTGCGCGATGATCAGTACGAAGCAGGCGAACGCGATCCCCAGCACTCGCGGCACGTCGTCCCAGGAGATGCCGGGGGGCAGGCCGATCGGCGGGAGGCCGGGCTCGACCGAGCCGACGACGGCAACCCCGTGCGCCTTCGCGTCCGTGGCGGCCGAAATGATGATCGACAGCACCACCGCGACGATCGCGCCGGGAATTCGCGGCCAGAAGCGCTTGAACCCGAGCGAGATGACCAGCGTGCCCAGCGCGAAGCCGATCGTCGGCACGCTGGCGTCCGGGAGCTCGGTGATCCAGTCCCACTGCTGGTCGAGCCAGCGGCCACCGCCCTTGGGCACGCCGAGCATGTCCGGGATCTGGCCGCCGATCACCTGGATCCCGACTCCGGTGAGGAACCCGATCAGAACGGACGCGGACAGGAAGTCGCCGAGGAAACCCAGCCGCAGTAGCCGCGCGAGGAGCAGCATCCCGCCGCAGACCAGCGCGACGAGGCTGGTGAACGCCACCCACTCCGACGATGCCGGCGTCAGGCCAGGCACGGTCAGCCCGGCCAGCCCCGCGGCGAGGATCGCGGCGGTGGCCGAGTCGGCGCCGACCACGAGCAGCTTTGACGACCCGAGCAGGGCGAACACGATCGTCGGGAAGATCACCGTGTAGAGGCCAGTCGCGATCGGCGTCTGGGCGATAGACGTGTAGCCCATGCACTCCGGGATGGCCACCGCCGCGAGCGTCACGCCGGCGACCACGTCCCTCGACACCCACTCCCGCCGGTACCCGCGCAACCACCCCGGCAGGAGACGCCGCACCACCGCCGTCATCCCGCCTCCATCGACGCCCGGTCCCGGACGCCGATCGTCCGGAATCCGGTCTACGGTCCGCCCATGGACATGCTGACGGGCGCTCGCATCTCCGAGGCGAATCTGGCCGACTGGCGCAAGCTCGGTCAAGGACTACATGCGCGCTACGTGGTCGACGACTTCGGCACCGGCGTACGGTTCGTCGCCACGGTGAGCGAGGCCGGCGACGCGCTCGGACATCACCCGCGTGTGATGCTGGGCGACGGGTACGTCGATCTCAAGCTGGTCAGCGACGACGCCGTCTATCGCGATAACGAAGGCAACGAGCACGTCGTCGAGTGGGTCACCCAGCGGGATCTCGACCTCGCCCGCCGGATCACCGAGATCGCCGCGGAACTGGCGGTCACGCCGGATCCGGCCTCGATCACCGCGATCGAGCTCGCCCTCGACACGGCGCGCGCCGCGACGATCGCTCCGGTATGGGCGGCCCTGCTGACCGGGAGTACGGAGGCGCGCGGCCACGGGACGATCGGCGACGACATCCGCGACGCCACCGGGCGGGTGCCGATCCTGTGGTTCCAGGACACCGACGAGCACGAGACCCCGCGCCAGCGGTTCCACATCGACGTGTGGGTGCCGCCGGAGGTAGCCGACCAGCGGATCGCCGCCGCCGTCGCCGCAGGCGGGATCGTCGTCGACGACAGCCAGGCGCCGTCGTACACCGTGATCGCCGACCAGGACGGCAACAAGGCCTGCGTCTGCACGACGCTGCCCCCGGCCCGGAAGGGGTGACCGGCACATCCGGCCGGCTCGCAACGCGATCCAGCTCAACAGATCCATCCGAGCGAGCAGGCCTAACCGACGACACCGTTCGGGTCGCGGACCCCCGCGGGTAGCCGCGCCGTGACGCGGATCCCGCCGTCGCGGCGGGGGGCGATGGTGAGTGTTCCGTCGTGTGCTCGGGTGATGCTCTTGACGATCGCCAGACCGAGGCCCACACCTGCATGGTCACTCCGGATGCGTTCGGTGCCGCGCTGGAACGGTTCGGTGAGTGACGTGACCAACTGCGGACTGAGCCTGTCGCCCGTGTTCTCGACAGTGAGCACGACGGAATCGCCGCCGACGACGGTATTGACCTGCACGGTGCCGTGTTCGGACAGGTTATGGACGATGGCGTTGTGCAGGAGGTTGGTGGTCAGCTGCAGCAGGAGAGCATGTGAGCCGACCGTGGGGGTGATGTCCCCGGAGGTCTCGATGGTGACGTCGTGCTTTTCCGCGAGGGGGAGGAGTGTTTCGGTCGCTTCTTCCACGACGAGGGAAAGGTCGACGCGTTCTCGGGTGAAGGATCGCTGATCCGAGCGGCTGAGCAGGAGCAATGCTTCGGTGCAGTCGATCGCTCGGGCATTGACGGCGCGGAGGCGTTCGACCAACTCGCCGATGTCGCGGTTCGGATCGTCACGGGCCACGTCGAGAAGGGTCTGCGTGATCGCCAGTGGGGTGCGCAGTTCGTGGGAAGCGTTGGCCGCGAACCTCCGCTGTTCGGCGACGTACGCTTCGAGCCGCGCGAGCATGGCGTCGAAGGCGTCGGCGAGTTCGCGGAACTCGTCCGTGCGGCCCGGGAGCAGAATCCGGTGTGAGAGCGATCCGGTCGAGGCCAGGCGGGTGGCGTCCGTGATGCGGCTCAGTGGGGCGAGCATCCGACCGGCGAGGATCCACCCGCCCACGAGGCCGAACAGCAGCAGGAATGCCAACACCGCGACTGCCGCTCGGCCGAAGGCTTGCTGGGTGTCGGAACGGCCCGGAACGAAGGCCCCGCCGATGCCAGCTCTCGTGGTTCTGACGATCGCAGCGTCCGGGAAGAATCGTAGGAGGACCACCCACAGTGCGAGCAGCACAGCACCTGCGAGCACGAGGAATCCGGCGTAGCTGAGGGTGAGTTTGAGGCGAACACTCAACCCCGGTGGCCTATCCACGCTCGCCTCCCGCAGCTCCGGTGTCCGGTCGTGTGTCGATGCGGTAGCCGACGCCGGCCACCGTGGCGACGACCCACGGTGTGCCGAGCCGTTTGCGCAGGGCCGAGACCGTAATCCGTACGGCGTTGGTGAACGGGTCGGCGTTCTCGTCCCACGCCCGTTCCAGCAATTCTTCCGCGCTGACGACACCGCCTTCGGCGGCGACAAGAACTTCGAGCACGGCGAACTGTTTCCTTGTGAGCGCAACGTACCGGCCGTCGCGATAGACCTCCCGGCGGAACGGGTCCAGCCGCAACCCCGCGATATCCCGCACGGGCGGCCTGTTGTGCGGCCGCCTGCGGTCGAGGGCTCTCAGCCTGAGCACGAGCTCTCGCAGCTCGAAGGGCTTGGTGAGGTAGTCGTCGGCTCCGAGCCCGAACCCGGAGGCCTTGTCGTCGAGCCGGTCCGCAGCGGTGAGCATGAGGATCGGCACACCGCTGCCAGAGGCGACGATGCGTTCGGCGACCTCGTCACCGGACGGCCCGGGGATGTCCCGGTCGAGGACGGCGATGTCGTAGGCGTTGATGCTCAGCAGCTCCAGCGCGGTATCACCGTCACCGGCGATGTCGGCGGCGATCGCTTCCAGGCGCAGCCCGTCCCGGATGGCCTCTGCCATATAGGGCTCATCTTCGACGACCAGCACGCGCATCCTCCCGATGCTAGGAGCCGGCGCATATCGTCGGCGTACCGAAACCCACATACGGGCTGACAACACCACGCTGCCTTGGCTGGCAGCATGAGTGATACCGCAGCAGCACGAGCAAGGTCCGGCAGCACTGTCGGGCGCACGACCGTCGGCCTGGTCGTCGTCACCGCTGCGATCATCGGGACTCTCGTCTATCAGTCAGCAGCGTCATCAGCGCACGCGTTCAGCGACGTCCTTCGCGGCGACCACGGCTCTAAGACCACCGGGGCTGACCGTGCCGCTACCGAGGCTGACGGCGCCGTGCCGGACGGCGTGACCGTCTTCGCCGACGAGCATCCCGGCGTAGCCAACCTCGACCCCGAGCTGCTCCGGGCCCTACGCGAAGCGGCGACGGATGCGGCTGACGACGGCATCGAGTTCACCGTCAACAGCGGCTGGCGTTCCCCGCAGTACCAGAATCAGCTTCTTCGTGAGGCGGTCTCGAAGTACGGCTCGGCCGCGGAAGCCGCCCGATGGGTCTCCACCGCGGAGACCTCCGCGCACGTGTCCGGGGACGCGGTCGACATCGGGCACGTGGCTGCCAGGGCGTGGCTGTCCGAACACGGCGCCGAGTACGGACTGTGCCAGATCTACCGCAACGAGCCGTGGCACTACGAACTACGCCCCCGAGCGATCGATCATGGTTGCCCTCCCATGTATGCCGACCCCACGCAGGATCCGAGGATCCAGCGATGACCGCATTCTCGGCCGGCCCGCCGCCCACTCTCGGGATGCTCCCCAGCGCGGTCGTGCAGAACGTGCGCTTCGGTCCGGGGTGCGCCCGATGCCGACCGCCCTGCGTTCCGGCTCGGCCGCCTGGCTTCTGCGTACCAGCTCCGGTTGTCGGGGAAGCGGCGGGCAGCGGAACGGGCAGCCCCCCGACGCTCGGCACGGCCGGTGCCGGCGAGGAGGCGGGCACGGTGGTCCACTCGCCACCGCCCGTCGCAGCCGGCTCGACCCCGGCCCGCCGCCGAGGATCGCCGCCGTGATCACGATGAGCGCGGCCACGGACGCAGCCCCAGCGGCGGCGACCCTGCGGTGCGCCACAATCCACGGGGGGCCTCGGCGTGGCTCGCAGGCCGCCGAGCCCCACCAGTCGCAGTCGGCCGGCAGCACCGCTGCGGGTCCGCGGCGGCCGAACAGCGCAGCATCGCCTGCGGCGGAGGTCGCTGGTGCCGACGACGGCCCTGGTACTCGGCCGCAGGAGGGCGTATAACGATCGACCGGGAGACCGGGTCGGTGGGGAGTGCGCCATGCGCGGAACTCGTCCACTCACAGGAACGGTCGTCGTGACTGCGATGGCCCTCGTGGCCGCCTCCGGCACCGCGGCTGCTCAGCCTGGAGCGCTCTGGCACCAGTCGGTGCCGGTGACGAGCCAGGTCGCGAGCTCGGCGGTCCCGGGTGGGGGGTATCCCACGCCGGACGGGGTCTACGTGCCCGGCCGCTGCGGTCCCGGGATGATGAACTCCAACCGGTCGGAGTCGTGGATCGCGGCCAGGCCGGGAACCGAGGACCTGGTGGGGACGTCGAAGTTCTTCTTCGATAGGTACAGCACCTTCTACAACTTCCACCTCGGCTCGTACACGATCCTGAACGGCACGCCCGCCGGCAACAACCAGGTCCAGGGCTACGAGTGCACGACCGTCGGCACCCAGGCGATGCCGCCGAGCTGGACCCACAACACCGACCCGAACGTCGCCTTCGACACCACGGGCCGCGCCTACCAGGTGACGCTGCCGTTCAACGCGTACTGGCAGAACCTGCACCCGAACGCCGCGATCATGCTGTCCTATAGCGACGACCTGGGCCGGCACTGGGTCACCGGCAACGGCGGCCGGCCGCTGGAGCAGTCGCCGAACGCGTCAAGCAAGCAGTTCGGCCACGTCGAGGACAAGCAGTGGGTCGCGGTCAACGACATCCCGGGCAACCGCTACGCCGACCACGTGTACGCCGCCTGGGCCGTCTTCAACGGCTCGGCGACCAAAGTCCGGATGGCGATCTCCCGCGACCGGGGGCAGACCTTCGACAAGGCGTTCACGCTCAGCGCGCCGGCGCAGGTCGGTCCAGCGGTGACGTACGTCTACCCGTCCGTCGACGCCGCCGGGAACGTCTATGTCTCGGTCGTGTCGTTCCCGCCGAACGGTAAGGCGTCTTCGATCTACGTCGCCCGGTCCACGGACGACGGCCGAACCTGGAGCCCGTTCGTGGCCGCGGTGCCCGACGTCGGCATCCTGCCGGCAGCGGCGCTGCCGAACACCACGTTCCGGGACGGCATCGTCGAGAACTTCACCGCGAGCCGGACGCACGCCGGCCACCTCTACTTGACCTACGAGGACTGGGACGGCGCGCAATTCGACGTCTACTTCACCCAGTCCGTCGACGGCGGCCTCACCTGGTCGGAGCCCGCCCGCGTCAATGACAACGCCGACCCGGCCGCGACCGACCAGTTCCAGCCGTCGGTGGCCGAGGGGCCGGGCGGCGCGGTCGCGGTCGCGTTCTACGACCGGCGGGCCGCCTGCCCGGCCGATCCCAGCGTCCTACCGGCTGACCGCGGCCGTACGAACTTCTGCATCGACGTCTCCGTGCAGGCTTACCGGGACGCCGGGCAGGGAGCGGTGCCGGTAGGACCCAACGTGCGCGCCTCCACCTTCACTTGGGACCCGGAGAATCCCGCTCAGCACGTCGGCGGCCTCGGGCAGATGGCGTGCGCCAGCCACGACGACCCCTGCAGCCTTTCCTTCATCGGCGACTACTTCGGCCTGGCGGTCTCGGCCGACAACGTCTACGTGCTTGCGGTGTCGACCCACTACCCGTCGTCGGTGACCGCGGACGAGGGCGGGCCGGTCTACTACCAGCAGCAGGTCCTCTCGACCCTGAGTAGGGCGGCGCTGGGCATTACCTGACGGCCGTAGGCCGGCTCTTGGCAGCGGAGGCCGCAGGGACCCACTGGCGGTGTGAGTACTCAGCAGGGAGTGGACGGGCAGCAGGACGCCGACGAGGAGGGTTCGGACGGTGCTTGGGTGGAGCGTCCGCCCTGCTCAGCGGCGGTATGCGTGGTGGAGCCGCCTGTCGGAATCGGGCCGACGACCTATTCATTACGAGACGCGGTCTCGGCGCCGGGGCGGTCTTGGGCGTCCGCGGGCGCAGGACAGCAAGGTCGCGCGGACGCCCACGGACTTGGGCCGACGACCAGCAACTGAGACCAGAAGTGAGACCACGGCAGACCCGGACGGCTGACGAGGGTCCGCGCCGATCATGGTTGCCCTCCCATGTATGCCGACCCCACGCAGGATCCGAGGAGCAGCGATGACCGCATTCTCGGCCGGTCCGGTGACTTCCCGCCCACTCTCGAGATGCTCTCCGAGGCGGTCGTGCAGAACGTGGGCGATCCGCTTCAGCGCCTCGTTCTCGCCGTCGAATCCTTGCTCAGCACGGAGACGTCTTCACCGCGCACCGGATGAAAGCTCATGATCAATTCGGCGTTGTCAGGCACGGCAAGCCCCTCCGACCAAGAAATCCAGCCTTTGCCAGCTCGGGCGTCCCGGCAGCGGTACGACTCCTGCGCGCCACCCCGGTGTCTGGCGGTGGCGGGCAGGAGCCGTCATGTTCCCTCGTGGCGGGTCCACGGACCGCGAACCGGTCGGTTCATCCAGCGAGACCACTCGATTCACGGAGCGCGAACCCGTCGGAACACGAGCGCGTCGGTCAGGCGTCAGCTGGGGGTCGCGCCTCCTCGCCCGCTGTGAGAGCACCCCGCTCGCCGGCGACCCGTACCTCGATTCGCTTGGCGTGTAACTCTGCGGCCTTGGGCACCAGGATCTGCAGGACGCCGTCTTCGGTCGATGCTTCGATCCCGTCTGCCCGCACGTGGGTGGGCATCATCACCGAGCGGCGGAACGCGCCGTAGCGGCTCTCGGCCCGATGCACCCGTTCCTCCGAGGAGTCGGGCATGAACTGCCGCTGGCCTTGGATCGTCAACACGCCGTCCTGGAAGGTGATCTCCAGATCGTCGATCCGCACGCCGGGAAGATCAACGGCAACCAGGTAGGCATCCTTGCGCTCGGTGATATCGACCGCTGGCGCCCAAGCCTGGCCGCTCATCGCGGGGTCGTACTGAGCGCGCTGACCAAACCGGTGGGCGCGCAGCCTGTTGGTCCGCAGCTGCTCGTCCTGCGCATTGAGTAGGTCCTCGAACAGGTCCCAGCCTGTCATGACTGTCATCGCGTTCTCCCTCACACATTTGGCCGGACCAGTCGCCCGACGCCCCGGGGAGATGCAGCTCAAGTGAACAACATTCGCTTCCGAGTTACATCGTTCACTGTACTATGAACAGTGTTCACAGTCAACCGTGGCGCCGGAGGCGGAGATGGTCGAGCCAGATAACACACGTGCAGCTGTCGGTTCGCACCAGCTGTGGTTCACCCCTCCAGTGGTCAACCAGGACCGGCGCCGCGCCCTGACCCGGGAACGCCTGGTTGCCGAGGCGCTCTCCGTCATCGCCGCCGACGGCGTGGACGGGTTGAGCATGCGCGCACTGGCCACCCGTCTCGAGGTCGTTCCCGCGGCGCTGTACCGCCACGTACGCAACAAGGAGCAGCTCTACGATCTGGTCCTGGACGGCGTGCTGGCCGAGGTCGACGACCATCTCGACCACACCCACGCCTGGACCGAGCAGATCAAGATCCTCGCGCACCGGCTGCGGACGGTGCTGGACAACCATCCCGGCATCGCCGCGCTGCTGAAGACCCGCGACCCGCTCGGACCGCACTCCCTCGCGCTGGCCGAGGCCTTCCTCGCACCGCTGTACGCCGGTGGTCTCCCCCCGCGGGAAACCGGCCTAGCCTTCTCCCTGCTCTACGACTACACCGTCGGCTTCGCCCTCAGCGGCCCCACCTCCATCAACGAGCAACGCCGCCGGGACGTCGCGACCAGGACCAGACTCCACACGTTCCTCCGCTCGCTGCCACCCGACCGTTTCCCGGCCCTGGTCGCCCTCGAGGCGCACGTCTGGGTCGACAACCGCGACGAACGGTTCACCGCCGGCCTCGACACCCTCATCGACGGACTCCAAACGCAGCGCCGCCGCCGGCAGCGCAGCCACCAGCCCAAGCCCAAGCCCAAGCCCAAGCGCTGAGCCGAACCTGGCGTCGTCCGCGATCGCACCCGCATTCCGGGTGGTCGAATTGGCACACCTGGCCGTCGGCTCCGGAGGCGTAGGGTGAGGTCACGGAGGTCACCCCGCGCGCTGACAGCCAAGTCTTCGTCGCCTCCGGCGAGCGTCGACAACGAGCTCGATCTGGGCTGGGGACGGGCGGATGAGATGACGTCGACCGATGGCACCGTGGACCGCGCCGCTACCCTGTCGCCCGACCGGACCGCCTCCGGCGCGTCGAACCGAGCAGTTGCGCAGCCCTCCGCCGACGCAGTCGAGGTGGCCAGAGGCTCAGCGGACCATCTCTCGCCCTCAGCCGCGGTGGGGGCAAGGAAACCGTCGATGTCTGCTGAGCGGGGCGTCCGACAGGTCATTGTCGCGGAGCATGGCGAGGTCGTCGCCGTCGCCGATGTTGAACCGACGGATGACCAGGGCGTCATCCGCGCGTCGCTACACGC
>CAVSMA010000004.1:0-901188 GCA_963728945.1 uncultured Actinomycetota bacterium
GGCGGGTGATGCCGCCGGCCGGCGCCTCGTTGGTCAGCCGGCAGCGCCGCCGTCCGTGGCGTGCTCGGCGTGCAGCGCGGCGGTCTCCCCGCCGAACGCGCCGCCGTTGAAGACAGTCGTGCGGTCGCCGACCGCTGCGGCGCCGGTCGCGGCGTCCGCGTCGGGCGCTGCACCGCCGTCGAAGATGACTATCGCGGCGCCGATGTCTGTGCTCGGGGCGGCGTGGGCGGACGTCGGCGCGGCAGCAGCCCCTTGGTCGTCGGTCTCGATCGTGATGCGCATCGGTTCACCTCTTACGGAATCGCGTAGCGGGCCTCGAACTGCACGGGCTGGCCAGTCAGGTTGGTGATAGTGATCCAGTAGGTGATGTGGCTGGCGTCGGCACGCTCGATGGCGACGTCCCAGTCGACCTGTGCGGCGCCGGCGCGGGCAGTCGTCGGCATGACCTCCCACAGCACGTGCTGCGTCGCGGACCAGTTGAAGGTGAACCAGCGCTGCGTTTGGTTCGGGTTGAGCGTTCCACGGAACTGCACTCCGGTCACCATGGTGCGCCTCTCTCGTCACTCGCGGCCGAGCACCGTGTAGCGGCCCTCGAACGTCAGCGGCACGTTCGTCAGGTTCTTCACTGTGAGCCAGTAGGTGAGGTAGTTGCCGGACGCTCGCTCGATGGCGACGTCCCAGCTGACCTGTGCCGCGCCAGGCCGCGGGTTCGTCGGGAGCATCCACCACTCGACCCGCTCCCACTCCGGCCAGCGGAAGGTGAACCAGCGTCCGGTGCCGTTCGCGGGCAGCGAACCGCTGAACTGGACGCCGGAACGCGGGTAGCTCCGGGCGGGCCAGTCGGGCACGATGCAGGCGCCGGTGGCGTCAGACCAGAACGACTGGACCGTGACGCCGTCGCGCACCTGCGTCGAGCTACAGATGTCACCGATCTCGCACCAGCCGCCTTGGGTACAGGTGCCCGCGGTGCCGAGGATCGCACTGCCCTCAGGGTCCGTGGCGGCCTCGACGACCTCGTGGGAAATGATGCGCGTGACCGACGAGAGGGTCCCGTTGTTCGTGATCCAGGCGAACGGCACCCGGACGCCGCCGCGGGTGCGGTAGGTGTGCTCGCCTATGAAGGCCGTGTTCGACGAGTTGACGCCCTGCGGCATCACGACGACGTACAGAGTCTGGTCGTCGACGTCCGGCGCCGGGAGGGTGCCGGCGGTGATCTGGCCGTCGACGAAGGTCCAGACCTGGTCGTCGGTGAAACCGCTCGGCGGGTCGCTCGAGGTGATGACGGTGGCGCCGCGCAGGAATCCGCGACCGATGCCCCGGTACTCGGCCAGTCCGGTCATGTAGGCGCTGTGCACCATGGCGCGGACGTCGTTCGTGACGGCAGTACTCGACGGGTTCGGCGGCGGGCTGGTGCTGGCCCAGGCCGAGCCCCAATAGACGAGCTGCACCTGTACGACCTGCAGCACCTTGCCGCCGTTGTCGCTGAACTTGGACGTCGCCGCGCCGCCCGGCGGCGCGAGGGCGAGCGGGGTGCTATCCGCTGGCGCGACGTGCTCGGCAACGACGACACCGCCGTGCCGCTCCTCGGTCTCATCCGGACCGTCGCTGGTCTCGGCCGCGATACCGCCCGCGCGGGCTTCCACTTGTTCCGTGGTGCGTCTGGGGGTCCGTCCCTTCGCGTCGCTGCGTCGAGCAGAAGCGGAGGACCCAGTCGTCGACTTCGTTGCCGCCATCCGACGACCTCCCCGTTGTCTCGTGTGGTTGCCGAGTAGCTCGGACACCTTTGTCTCACCCCGTGGAGGTGTCGGGCGCTACGAGAATGGGTTTGGAAGGATTCACCGGCACGGCAGTCTCGGCATGAGCGCCGTCTGGCCCATCCCATCCAGCCTGAGCCACCGTGGACAGTCAACGACACTGGGCGTGACAGGGCCGTGACACCGACGATGGTCGTTGTCGGCCACTGAGTGAAGATAGCCCTCGTTCCAGGCCTCGACCCAGGCGCGTCCCAGCCACGCCGCATCCAGGTCTCCCAGACAGCCAGCCTCAGGTCATCGACGGCGACGCCGGCGGCCAGGGTCAGCAGACCTGACCACCAGGCGCCGGCCGGTCGTGGTCGTCCAGGCGGAGGCGCGGGAGCTGCTGCAGCTGGTGGTGCATTCCACTCGCTTGAGTGTCCCCAGTGGACTGCTCGGTACTCGAACGATGCTCGGTAGCGGAAACCGGGGCGGCGTGAAGTCCGCCGGTCATGATGATCATCCGCAACGAATAGGCCACCTCTTCGCAGCCGTACTACTACGTCCACTCCGAACTCTCGACGAGCGACTGCACTGGTCGGCCTGGCGGCGACGCCACCAACACCGTGCCCGCACCAGCCACTACCGGCGACAGGCCAGCCAACAACGATGAAGATCACGAACTACGGCTGGAGTATCAGGAGCGAGGACACGCCCGCTGCGGAAGCAGCCTTTCCAGTTGGGCTGGCGTCTGGTATGCATCCGCGAGCCCGCGAGCATCGCGGGAGAATGCAGCACCCGGAGGATTGGCATGTCCGTTATGTCCTGCGGTCGTCGGGTCGCCGTTGTCGGCATTCTCGCCGTAGCGGCGATCACCCTCGCGGCTTCGCCCGCGGCCGCGCTGCCCTCGTTCGGTACGGCTCCGGTGAGCCTGGCGGGCTCGGGCGGCGTTGGTCCCGGCAACCAGGTGACCATCGAGTCGGTGACGGTCGGGACCCACGTCGGCTTCGACAGGGTCGTCATCACCAGCCGCAACGGCCGGCCTGCGGTGACCGTGAGCTATGTCAGCCAGGTGCGTCAGGATGCGTCGGGTCAGCCGATCAGCCTGCTCGGTTCGGCGTTCCTGTCGGTCACCCTGAGAAATACGACACCGGCTTCGCCGCAGCCGACGATCACCCCCGGCTTCCCGGCGCTGCGACAGCTCAAGGGAGCTGGCGACTTCGAAGCGGTCACCTCGTACGGGATCGGCCAGGCAACCAAGGCAGGCTTCCGAGTATTCACCCTCAGCGCGCCCGACCGCGTAGTCATCGACCTCGCAGCTCCCACAACCGCGGCCGCGGGACAGCTCGCCGAGACCGGATTCCCAACCCTGCCGGTGACCGCACTCGGCCTCGTCCTGCTGCTGACCGGCACGGCCACCTGGCGGTTCTCTCGACGCCGCCCGACCGCCTGATCCGACGACGAGGCCGCAGCTCTGCCGGTAACGCAGGTCACCCCCGGCGGACGGCCTTCTCGGCAGCCACAGGGGGTCTGTTGCGTCGGCCGAGCCGGCGTGCGACCGCCGGACCCGGCTGAGGATGCTGGGCGCGTGCATCGCGCTCGCCCCGTCTGTCCCTGTGTCGACCGGTCGGCGTTCTCCAGCACCGCGACTTCGAACGCCTCCGCGGCCGCGGCGTCGTCCGCCTGAAGGTCGGCTTGCAGAGGGAGTGGACGAGGTAGTACGCGGCTTCGCAATGCCGCGCCGGCGGCGAGCGACTCCGGCTCGGCGACGTCGCCGAACACCGGCTCCCCCGCCCCGGAATAGCGGTCCGGGGCGCCGGGTCATCGCCCGCACCTCACGGTCTGCGTCGGCCAGCGCCGGGCACAGCCGGCCACCGACAAACCCGGACGCGCCGGCGACGAGGAGCTTCATCCCCCAGCTTGAGCGCAGCCGCGGACCGCGCCAGCGGGCACCGCGCAGACCCGCCGTGTCCATCGGGGAGAAGAAGCTCGGCGACGTCGGCTGTGAATTGACTCGATCGGTTGGTGTGGCGCAGGTCACATCGGGTAGATCCAAGGGAGTGCGTCGTGGCTGCCGGCGGGAGGTGTCGACGATGGTGTCTCGTGGGCGTGGAAGGTCGTCGATTCTGGTCGCGGTCCTGCTCGTGGCGGTGGCCTGTCTGGTGGCCGTGCCGGCTCCGGCCGGGGCGGCTGCTCCGGACAGGACCAGGCCGGCAGCCGCTGGGGCCGGCCTGGTGAGCCGGCTGGTGCAGGCGATGACCCTGGACGAGAAGCTAGGGATGGTCAACGGCTGGCCGGACGGGGTGACACCGCCGCCGACGACCGACCGGCTGATCGGCGTCGGGTTCATCCCTGGCGTGCCCCGGCTCGGCGTCCCGGCGCTGACGTTCACCGACGGCCCGGCCGGGGTCCGGATGAACCTGCCGACCACGGCGATGCCGGCGCCGGTGGCGCTGGCCGCGACGTTCAGCGCCGACCTGGCGCAGCGCTACGGCCAGGTCCTCGGCCGCGACTCCCGGGCGCGGGACCAGGACGTGATCTTCGCGCCGATGCTCAACCTGGTGCGGGTGCCGCAGGCTGGGCGGAACTTCGAGACGCTCGGCGAGGACCCGTTCCTGATCAGCCGGCTGGTCACGGCCGAGACCAAGGGGATCCAGGGCGAGGGCGTGATCGCCACCGCGAAGCACTATGCCGAGAACAACCAGGAAAACCAGCGGCAGACGATCAACGTCAACGTCGACGAGCGGACGCTGCACGAGATCGAGCTGCGCGGCTTCGAAGCCGCGGTGCGACAGGGCCACACCGGCTCAGTCATGTGCTCCTACAACTCGGTCAATGGGAAGTTCGCGTGCGAAAACCCCACGCTGCTCACCGACATCCTGCGCCACCAGTGGGGCTTCCGCGGCTTCGTCGTCTCCGACTACGGGGCCAACCACAGCGCCGGCCCAGCGCTGCAGGCCGGGTTGGACGTCGAGTTCTTCGGCACCCACTTCCACGAGCTGAAGGCGCTGATCCAGAGCGGCGCGGTGCCGGTGGCGGCCCTCGACGCGGCGGTGCGGCACATCCTCACCACCATGGGCGATTTCGGGCTGCTCGCGCACGCCTCGCCGGACGGCGGCACCGTGGTGAACCGGCCGAACCCGCCGTTCCCGCTGCTGGGTGACGCCCGCCAGGCGCGCCGGATCGCCGAGGACGGCGCCGTGCTGCTGAAGAACAAGGGCAGGACGCTGCCCCTCGGCCGGGCCGACCTGCGCTCGCTCGCGGTGATCGGGACGACCGCCCGGACGCTGCTGGTCGGGGGCGGCGGCAGCTCCCGCGTTCTCGGCGTCCAGCAGCGGGAGATCAGCCCGCTGGACGCGCTGCGCCAGCGGGCCGGCGCGGGCGGGCACATCACGTTCCGGGTCGGCCGCGACGTGCAGGGCGTCGCCGTGCCCAGCTCCGCGCTGGCACCGCCGAACGCGGCGCCCGGCCAGCACGGCCTGCTGCGGACCAACACCGTCACCGGCGCCACCCAGATCGACCCGAACCTGAACTTCGTCGGCTCCCGTGCGCTGCCAGAGGGCACCCAGGCGACCTGGACCGGCACGCTGGTCGCGCCGACCACCGGGGAGTACCTCCTGGCCGTACAGACGGCCGGCACCGGCGGATCGCTCACCGTCGACGGTCAGCCGGTCGTCAGCGGTGGCATCCTGGCGCTGCTCGGCACCACACTGCATCGGACCACCGACGGCCTGGCGAACTCCTTCGCGCACGTCAACCTGACCGCCGGCCCGCACACGATCTCGGTGACCGCGGCACCGATTCCGGCGTTCCCGCCGTTCGTCGAGGCCAGCAGCGGCCCGGTGCAGATCCGGCTGGCCTGGATCACCCCCCAGCAGCGGCGGGCCAACCTAGCGGCCGCGGCCGCGGCGGCCAAGCAGGCCCGCACCGCGGTGGTCTTCGCCTACATGGAAGGCACCGAAGGCGTCGACCAGCCCACCCTCGCCCTGCCGGACGGGCAGGACCAGCTGATCGAGGCGGTGGCCCGGGCCAACCCGCGCACCGTCGTCGTGCTGAACAGCGGCTACCCGGTCCTGATGCCCTGGGTCAACGACGTCCACGCCATCCTGGACATGTGGTACCCCGGCCAGGAGGGCGGCCGGGCCACCGCCGACCTGCTGGTCGGTGCGGCAGTGCCCGGAGGCAAGCTGCCGGTGACATTCCCGGCCCGGGAATCTGACACCCCGACCGCGACCTCGCCGCTTCGCTACCCCGGCGTCGACGGACAGGAGGACTACAGCGAAGGGATCTTCGTCGGCTACCGCTGGTACGACCAGAACCGGATAAACCCGCTATTCCCGTTCGGCTACGGCCTGTCCTACACCACCTTCAGCTACCGGAAACTTCAGGTGCTGGGCAGCGGAAAGGAGGGGATCCCACGCGTGCGCTTCACCGTGACCAACACCGGATCGCGGACCGGCACCGAGGTCGCGCAGGTCTACGTCGGCCGACTCCCCACCAGCCTGCCCACCCCGGTCAAACAGCTCGCCGGCGTCGCCCGGATCACCCTCCGGCCCGGTGAGAGCCGCACCGTGACCGTCTCCCTCGACCGCCAGTCACTGTCCTACTGGGACAGTCAGGCGGACCGCTGGGTCACCCCCGCCGGCCGGGTGACGGTGCTCGTCGGGAGCTCGTCACGCACCATCCAGCTGCGCGGCACCCTCAGCATCCGACCCCACGCCTCCTGACCGGCGGCTTCCCCGTGGGGGCCCGGGGAAGCCGCGTCGGCACCTACCGCTCGGTACCGACGCACTCGAGTGCCGCGTCCACCCCCACGGTCGGAGCGGATGGTGGCTCTGGGTCGGTCGGCATCGGCTCAAGCGCTGTGGCCACTCAATCGCGACGGCGCCAGCGTCAGCGCCAGATCTCAGCCAGCCGCTCCGCAAGGGCCCGGCCCTGGTCGTAGCCTCCTCGCGCCGCCTGCAGACGCGTTGATGGGTCCAACGCATTTGCGTCGAACACGTCACCTGCGCCGCCGTCCGGAAAGACGGTCTCGACCTCGCTGCCGCCCGCTCGCAGTTCGTCGACTTGGGTTGCGAGGTCCATGCCCCACTCCGGCGGCATGCGCGACCTGCCGCCGAACGGTGACAGCACGAGTACCCGCCCGTATCCAGCCGCCAGGTCGGCGTTCTCGCTGCGTCGATAGCCGCCGTTGATGTATCGGTCCTCGCCGATGCGGTAAGGCGTCATCGCCGAGGTGCTGGCGGCGACGGCGTCCACCAGGTCGACTGCGCTGTGGCGGTCGAACACGACCGGTTCCCCGGTGCGGGCATCAACAGCCGTGATGAGCACAGGCTGCCGCGGCCAGTGCCGGCTGGGAAGCCGAGCCGCGACGATGTCGCGCCACCGCAGCTGGCCAGAGCCGTCGGAAGCATCCATTTCGAGCGCCGCGGCGCCCATCCTGCGGCGCATGTCGGACGCATCCTGAGCAGAGCCGATGATTCCGTTCGACCACTCCAGATAGTCCTGCCCCGAGAATTTCCGAGCGCGTCCCCTGTCCGATCCGGCCTCGCGCGTCTGTAGCTGTGGCTGTGGCGCCTCGGCGACGATGGCGGCATATAGTTCGGCCGGTCCTGTCCCGCTGGTGATCTGGGCGGCCACCGTCGATCCTGCCGACGTCCCGATGATGAGATCCGCCTCGGTTACGTCGACCCCGGCACCGGACAGCCCGGCGATGAGACCCAGCTCCCACGCATTGCCTGCCGCTCCGCCACCGGCGAGAACCAAGGCTCGCTTGTGTGCGTTGCCAGCCCGTCTCGTGGCATCGACCTGCTGGTCGGGCATCGGCCAATTTCCCCGCCCTGCCGTTCGCGACACCGCGATGCCATCGGACGTGGTCGTCGAACTGATGCGCGGCGTCGAAGAAGGTGTTGTGTTCATGGGAGTCGCCTTTCGCGAGTTGCGTGTCGGGCGCTCCGACTGGCGACTACCTCAGTCGCGCGATCGTGGACTGCAGGGGAGCACCCGCTGCGGATACTGCGTACATGGGTCTCACCTCCTGCCGATAGATCACGATCGCCGGGACGCTAGCAGTCCCGCGACGCGGCGGGCAATCGGCATTGCGCCGGTCGTCGTGCCCCCGTCGAACGCGCCGCCGACCGGTACGGCGGGAACCGGAACCCGGCGAACGCCGGCCGATCGACGTTCACGCGAGCGGCTCGAGATCGACGCATCCGGACAGCTTCCTCGACCCGCCTCGACCGCAACCGCCGGTACCGCGGCGGATGCAACAGACCCGGCCGGGCAGATCGGCGTACTGTCAACAGTCAGTCCGGTGCCTGCCAGGTGGGTCGGTCCGGTGACCGGAGGCCGACGTTGAATTCAGATCGAGCGGCTGCGTCCGGTTCCAACGACGGCCTCGGCGCCTCGGTTGCCGCCGGACCTGCTGGCCAGCGACCGAACGGGGTCGATCTGCCGTCGCTGCTCGTGGATCTGCTTGCGGCCAGGAACGCGGTTGCCCATGATGCGACCCCGGGGCGCAACCACCAGCCGAGCCCTGCCCGCGGGAAGCTGCTCGCCTGCATGGAGGCATACGTGGCCGCGCTGACGGCGCGGCGATTGCCGATCCCACCCCGGCTGCGTGACGACCTGAGGCTTCACCGTGGTCTCTATCCCTCAGATGCGGACGGGACGGCACGACGCGAATAGCGGCGGATCCAGTCCTGTCACACGCCCTGTCGTCGACAGTCCAGCTGGTGCCGTCACCGGGTCGAAGCGCGATCCTTGGCGGCCCGTTCCAGCCTCCCGACGTTGATCTCACGTTCCCGAGCGACCTCGGCGATCGGGCTGCCGGTATCGCCGACGATCAAGCCGCTCCCCCGGGAACCACCGTGCCGCCGAGGTGTCTCTGGAACGGGCCGTATTCTTGTTTGTACCTGACCGCGTCGCCTGTACGCGGGGTGAGGCCGACGTCGTCCCGAGATCGGAGCTGTCCCGCATGGGCTCGCGCATTCGCGTCACGTACGCGACGTTGTCCGCCGACAACGAGGATCTGCACGCCGCGTACGAGGAGGGCCGGCAGATCGCCAGGTCCTGGCTCGGGACGACGATTCCGACTCGGGTCGGGACGTCCGAGCGGACCACCGGTCCGAGCTTCGACGTGCCCAGTCCGGGGGACCTTTCGGTCCGGCTGTGCACCGCCCACGAGGCCACCGCCGCGGACATCGACGACGCCGTCGCCGCCGCCAAGGCCTCGGCCTGGCGGCACACGCCGTGGCCGGAACGGGTCGCCGTCCTGCGCCGGGCCGCCGACCTGATCAGCGACCGGTCGGCAGAGCTGGCGGCGCTCATGAGCATGGAGGTTGGCAAGAACCGGCTGGAGGCGCTGGGCGACGTCGAGGAGTCGGCGGTCTTCTTCCGCTACTACTCCACTCAGGTCGAGGACAACGACGGCTTCGACCGGCCGATGGACCGGCTCTCGGACGCGGAGATCACCAGCAGCGTGCTCAGGCCGTACGGGGTGTGGGCGGTGATCGTGCCCTTCAACTACCCGATGGCGCTGGCCGCCGGCCCGACCGCCGCCGCTCTGGTGGCCGGCAACACCGTGCTGCTCAAGCCGAGCCGGCAGGGCACGTTCAGCGCGGCCAAGCTGCACGAATGCCTACTGGAGGCGGGGGTTCCGGCCGACGCCGTGCACCTGCTGCCCGGCGGCGACGAGGTCGGCAAACGGCTGGTGGCGCACCCGGGCGTGGACGGGCTGACCTTCACCGGCTCGTACGAGGCCGGCATGCAGATCGAGCGCAGCTTCCTCACCGACTACCCGAAGCCGATCATCGCCGAGATGGGCGGCAAGAACCCGACCGTGGTCTCCCGGCACGCCGACGTGGCCGCGGCCGCCCTGGGCGTCGCCCGCTCGGCATTCGGCCTGTCCGGACAGAAGTGCTCGGCCTGCTCGCGGGTGTATGTCGAGCGGGAGGTGTACGACGCCTTCCTCGACGCGCTGACCGAGCGGGCCCGGGCGCTGGTGGTCGGCGAGCCGACCGAGCGCAGCACGTACCTCGGCCCGGTGATCGATGCCGAGGCGGTGCAACGCTTCACCGACGCCGTGGAGCACGCGCGCAAGATCGGCCGGGTGGTGACCGGCGGGGAGGCCGCCCCCGCCGGCAAGGGCCGGCCCGAGGGTCACTACCTCCTCCCGACCGTGGTCGCCGATCTGCCGACCGACGACCGGCTGTTCACCGACGAGCTGTTCGTCCCGCTCGTAGCGGTGGCGCCGGTCGACTCGCTGGAGCAGGCGATCACGCTGGCCAACGGCACCCACCTCGGCCTGACGGCGGGCTTCTTCTCTGCCGACGACGCCGAGGTCGAGCGGTTCCTCGACACCATCGAGGCCGGCGTCGTCTACGTCAACCGGCCGGCCGGTGCCACGACCGGCGCCTGGCCCGGCGTGCAGCCCTTCGGCGGCTGGAAAGGCTCGGGCAGCGCCGGCAAGGCCGGCGGCGGCCTCTACTACGTCCAGCAGTATCTGCGCGAGCAGTCGCGAACGGTGGTGACGCAGTGACCTCGACCTTCCCCGCGCCGGCGTGGTGGGACCCGACCCGCCCGGTGCCGGACGTGCGGACCGAGCTGCCGGGGCCGCGCGCCCGCGAGGTGCTCGCCGCCGACGCGGCGGTGACCAGCCCGTCGCTCCCCCGGGCTTACCCGATGGTGCCACGGCGCGGCCACGGCGCGGCGCTCGAGGACCCTGACGGCAACCTGTTCCTCGACTTCAACGCCGGCATCGCGGTCAACTCGACCGGCCACTCCCACCCGCGGGTGGTGGCCGCGGTCCGAGAGCAGGCCGAGAACCTGCTGCATTACTCGGCCAGCGACTTCTACCTGCCGATCTACTCGCAGATGTGCAGCGCACTGGCCGAGGTCGCGCCGATGTCCGGCCCGACGCGGGTGTTCCTCACCAACTCCGGCGCCGAGGGCGTCGAGGGCGCGCTCAAGCTGGCCCGCTACGCCAGCGGACGTCCGTACGTGCTCGCATTCCAGGGCGCCTTTCACGGCCGGACCTACGGCGCGGTCAGCCTGACCGCGTCGAAGGCCAAGTACCACACGGGTTTCGGCCCGCTGCTGCCCGGCATCCTGCACGCGCCGTACGCGTTCGCGCAGCGCCACCCGCAGACCGGCGAACGCAGCCACGACCCGGAGCAGACCTTCGACTACCTGGACAACGTCCTGTTCCGGCATCAGGTCTCCCCGACCGAGGTGGCCGCGGTCTTCGTCGAGCCGATCCAGGGTGAGGGCGGCTACATCGTGCCGCCGGTGGAGTGGATGGTTCGGCTGCGCGAGCTCTGCGACCGGTACGGGATCCTGTTGGTCGCCGACGAGGTGCAGTGCGGAATGGGCCGCACCGGCAAGATGTGGGCGATCGAGCACACCGGGGTCGAGCCGGACGTGCTGATCACGGCCAAGGGCCTCGCGTCCGGCTTGCCGCTGGGCGGGTTCGTGGCTCGGGCGGAGTTGATGGAGTCGTGGGGCGCCGGCTCGCACGGCTCGACCTACGGCGGCAGTCCGGTGCCGTGCGCGGCCGGGCTCGCGACGCTGGAGACCATCCGCGCCGAGGGCCTGCTGGCGCACGCCACCGAAGTCGGTGACTTCCTGCTGAGCCGGCTCGCCGAGCTGCCGGCACGCTTCCCGGGACTGGTCACCGACGTGCGCGGGATCGGGCTGATGATCGGCGTCGAGTTCCGCACCGCCGAGCAGGCCGAGGCGGCGCAGCAGCGCTCGTTCGAGCGCGGACTGCTCGTGCTGGAGTGCGGCGAGACGACGGTCCGGATGTCGCCGCCGCTGGTGGTGAGCCTGGACCAGGCGAAGACCGCGCTGGATCTCTTCGGCGCGGTGCTGGCCGAGCTGGCGGGGTGAGCGGGCACGTCTTCGCCCGGTCGTCCCGGGCCGATCTGCCGGTCGCGGTCAGCGGGACCGGCGCCGAGGTCGTCGACGCCGCCGGTCGGCGCTACCTGGACGGCTCCGGCGGCGCGATCGTGGTCGGGATCGGGCACGGCGTCGCTGAGGTCGTCGACGCGATCGCCGAGCAGGCCCGACGGATCGCGTACGTCCACGGCACCGCCTTCGCGTCCGAGTCGGTCGAGAGGTACGCGGACGAGTTGGCCGCCGTCCTGCCGCTGGACGACGCCCGGGTCTACCCCGTCTCCGGCGGCAGCGAGGCCGTCGAGACGGCGCTGAAGATGGCTCGCGCCTACCACCTGTCCAGGGGGGAGGACCGGCACGTGGTGGTGTCCCGGCGAGGCTCCTACCACGGCAACACCCGCGGAGCCCTGGACGCGTCGGGCCGGCCCGGCCTGCGCGCACCGTACCTGCCCTGGCTCGGGGCGGGCCGGCATACGAGCACGCCCTACGAGTACCGCTGCCCGTTCCCAGACACCCACCCGGTGGGGTGCGGTGCCCGGCACGCCACTGAGCTCGAGCACACCATCCTCGCCGCCGGCCCGGAGCGGGTGGCGGCATTCATCGCCGAGCCGGTCGCCGGCGCCGCGCTCGGCGCCTGCGTCCCGCCGGACGACTACTGGCCGGCTGTCGTCGAGGTGTGCCGACGGTACGGCATTCTGCTGATCGCCGACGAGGTGATGACCGGGTTCGGGCGGACCGGCCGGTGGTTCGCCTGCGACCATTGGGAGGTACGCCCGGACATCGTCGTCGGTGCCAAGGGCGCATCCTCCGGTTACTGGCCGCTCGGGTTCGCGGCCAGCACGGGTGCCGTGCACGACACCATCGCCGCCGCCGGGTTCACGCACGGCTTCACCCACTCCCACCACCCGGTCGGCGCCGCGGCCGGGCTGGCCGTGCTGCGGGTGCTGCGCGAGCGCGGCCTCGTGCACGCGGCGGAGAGGCAAGGAGCGCGACTCGACGCCGCCCTGCGCGCGGAGCTCGCCGGGCATCCCGCGGTCGGGGACATCCGCGGGATCGGGATGCTGCGAGCGGTGGAGTTCGTAGTCGACCGCGACGCCCGCACGCCGTTTCCCCGCGCCCAGCGAGTCGCCGAACGGATCGTCGCCGCCTGTGCGGACGAAGGGGCGCTGGTCTACTCCTCGACCGGGGGCGCGAACGGCACGGACGGCGACCTCATCCTGTTCGGGCCGCCGCTGGTCATCGCGGACTCTCAGGTCGACGAGCTCGTGCTGCGCTGCGGAAAGGCGATCCGGGGCGTCCTCTCGTGACCGAACCAGCCGCTTCACCAGATCGAAGAGGAAGGCCGTCGCAGGCGTCCGAGCTACCGCGGCCCGCGACGGCGACCACTATGTGATCAGCGGAGTCAAGCACCTCGTACCAAGCGCGGGCTCGGCCGACGTCTACATCGTGATCGCACGCACGACACAGTCCGGTGCGCACGGACTGTCGGCATTCGTGATCGAACGGGACGACGCCGGACTGTCCTACCGAGTCGGACAAGCCGATGTCGGCTGGAAGGCCCGACCGACCGGACAGGTCGTTCTCGACGGCGTGCGGGTCACGGGCGCTCGGCGACCGCCGAGCCTGTGAAGCCTGGCTGGTCAAACCCGGACAGCCCCCCGCTCGGCCCGAGGCCAGCGCGTACCTAATGGGGGAGCTACTCGGGCACCACTCGGGCGGCTGAGGTCGCCACATCACGGCTCCTGGTGGGTACGCAGCCGTGGAATCGAGCGATCTCGGTCGGAGGGGGTGAGGACTCGTCCTTCCCGACCCGCATCTGCTGGAGTGCCCGGCCGTGGCTGGTCATCCGGGCCCGCAGCAGCGCGCGGTCGATCGGAGCCGGTTCGGTCGAGTCGAGAAATTCGAGCAGCACCCGGGCGAATCGGTGGGGTTCGTCCAGGTGCGGGAAGTGGCGAGCCCGCTCGAAGACTTCCAGCGTGCTGCCTGGGATGGCCGCATGAGCCGCATGGGCGTGGGCGACCGGAATCACGGTATCCCGCTTGCCCCACACGATGAGGGTGGGCCGCCCCTCCGCCAGATAGAGCCGGTCGGCCGCGGCAACCCGCTGCCCGCCGGGCTCGACGACGCTGCGCAGGGTGTGTACGAAGGCCTCCCGGGCCGGGCTGTCCGCCAGGGTGGCATAGCCTCGGAACACCTCCGCCATCGACGGGCCCGGCCGCATCGGCAGCCAGCGCAGCAGCCGGGCGGCCGCCACCCCAGCGTCGCGTACCCGACCATGGGTGATCACCGGAAGCACCAACTCCGCGCCCGGCAGCGTCGCTGCCCGCAGCGCCACGCTCACCTCCCGGCCCAGGCCGCCGCTCGAGACCAAGGCCAGCCGCTCGCAGTACTCGAAGTACTGGTAGGCGAACTGCATGGCCACGCCACCGCCGAGTGAGTGGCCCACGACGGTCACGCGCTCATGACCCAGGCACTCCAGCAGATCCCGCAGCCCACTGGCGAACGCGCCCAGCGAGTAGTCGGTGCGCGGCTTGTCCGACTCGCCATGGCCGAGCAGGTCCGGGGCAATGACATGGGCGCGCTCGGCCAGCGCCGGAATCACCGGAGCCCACGTGGCACCGCTGCAGGTGATCCCGTGGATCAGCAGAATGACCGGTAGCCCAGGGTCACCGGCCACCCGGCAGATCACCCGATGACCGTGCAACAGGACTTCGACCTGACGCATGACCGCCTCCTACGGCTGCAAGCCAGGTAAACATGTTCCGGCGTGGGCCGCGAGCGAAGCCGAATCCGAGACCGGTCGGGCTTCGGATGCAGCCATCCGGCATGGGCACTGCCGCCATCGACCCCGGCTGGCGGTGGGCGGCGCGCTCACGGGCTGCACGGTGAGCGGATCTCAGCCACACCGTCATCCACATCACGTGCCGTCTCCCGCCATCGCGTGGTGTGGTGCGCTAAGACGGCCTCCGCGCGACGGGAGATTACAGCAAACGGGTGAACTTTGGCCTCTCAATCCGCGGGTTCGGGGTTCGAGTCCCTGGCGGCACACCACGCTCATGTCAACGCCGCTCGAAAATTGACCCTCTGTCGCCGGTCGAAAATTGACCCCCTGACGGCGTGATCGGTTGTCAGTCTTCGGTGGTGCTGGCCGCGGGGACGCGGCCGAGGTCGCGGTCTTTGAGGCGGTAGCTGTCTCCTTTCAGTGCGACGACTTCGGCGTGGTGCACGAGGCGGTCGATCATGGCTGCGGCGACGACGTCGTCGCCGAACACTTCGCCCCAGCGGCCGAAGACCTTGTTGCTGGTGACGATGAGGGATGCGCGCTCGTAGCGGGAGCTGACGAGTTGGAAGAACAGGTTGGCCGCTTCGGGTTCGAAGGGGATGTAGCCAACCTCGTCGATGACGAGCAGCGGGTAGCGGCCAAGCCGGGTGAGTTCGGTCTGCAGCCGGCCGGCGTGGTGGGCTTCGGCGAGGTGGGCGACCCAGTCGGCGGCGGTCGCGAACAGGACCCGGTGGCCGGCTTGGCAGGCGCGGATCGCCAGGCCGATGGCGAGATGGGTCTTGCCGGTGCCGGGCGGTCCGAGGAACACGACGTTCTCGCGGGCGGTGACGAAGTCGAGCGTGCCGAGGTGCGCGATCAGGTCCCGCTTGAGGCCGCGGGCGTGGTCGAAGTCGAACTCCTCCAAGCTCTTGCGGGCTGGGAAGCGGGCGGCGCGGATGCGGCCTTCGCCGCCGTGCGACTCGCGGGCGGAGACCTCGCGTTGCAGGCAGGCGACGAGGAACTCCAGGTGGGACCAGGACTCGGCAATAGCGCGTTCGGCGAGTCGCTCGACGCTGTCGCGCAGGGTCGGTGCCTTCAGCGCTCGGGTGAGGTAGGTGATCTCGCTGGTCAGGTCGCGGGTCGTCTTGGCCGTGCTGGCGCGGGCAGCCATCACGCCACCCCGCCGTCAGCGGCATTGTCAGCGGCATTGTCGAGGCCGAGTGCGGTGTCGTAGTCGGCCAGGCACCGCTGCTCGACCTCGAGCTCGACTACCGGGCGCAGCGCGCCGACGCGCTCGTTCCGCAGCAGCTTGGCGGCGGCGAGGTGGTCGGGATCGCTGATGGTCTGGTGCCAGGCCCAGGCCCGCTCGTGGTCGGCGACGAGCTTGCCGTCGCAGAGCGCTCGGACGCGGTGCAGGTCGACGATCAGCTCGATGCGCCGGCCGATCACGGCCGGATGGACGGAGTAGTCGTTGGAGTCGATGCGCACGTAGTGATCGCGTGCCAGCCGGGTGCTGGCCCGCCATCCGGTCGCCGGCGCGACCGGCGGCAACGCCAGCATCGCCGCCTTGTCCGCGGCGATCCGCTCCGTCGGGGCGCAGCCGAGCAGCCGGCGACGGCGGGCGTTGACCAAGACGAACCACTGCTGCAGTTGGGTGTTGAAGTCGGCCGGGCCAGTGAAGCGGCGGCCGGGCAGGAACGAGGTCTCCAGGTAGTCGTGGGCCCGCTCGATGATGCCCTTGTGCTCCGGCTCGCGCGGCTTGAGCACGACCACCTTCGCCCCGAGGGTGCCGCGGAAGGCTTGGCACTCGCCGGTCAGTTCGGTCTTGCCGTGACGCCAGCGGCCGATCGCGCCCTCGCCGTCCCAGACCAGCGTGCGCGGCACCGCGCCGAGCCGGGAGATGACCTGCCACCAGCCGGCGAACAGATCCGGCGCCGCCCTGGTCGGGATCAGCTGCCCGGACAGCCAGCGGGAGTAGCCGGTGACCATCGTCAGCACCGGCAACTGCGTCGCTCGACGCTGCTGGCCGAACCCGACCGGCAGCTGGATCGGCGGGAACCACAGATCGCACTGCGCGATGTCTCCGGCCTCATAGCTCGTGCGCGAGGCCGGATCGGGCGGCAGGTATGCCGGGCGCAGCTCAGCGACCCGCTGCTTGAGCACCGTGATCCCACGGGTCCAGCCGATCCGCTCCGCGATCACCGTCGCCGGCATCCTCGCGTCGAGCTGGAGCTGCTCGCGGATCTGCGCCTCGACCACGTCCACGATCGACCCGGCCGGCTTGCGCTCGTACTTCGGCGCGGCATCCGACGCGATCGCCGCGCGCACGGTGTTCCTCGAAACGCCCATCTTCCGGGCGATCGCCTTGATCGGCAGACCCTCCGCCCGATGCAGCCGGCGGATCTCGGCCCAGTCCTCCACGGATAACACCCCTTCGTCCCCCTCGGCTCGATTGAGCCGAGAGTCAGCGCCAAGGGGGTCAAAATTCAGGCGGCGCTCCGGGGTCAGTTTTCAGGCGGCGTCGACAGCTCACCAGCGGGTTCCTGGAAACGGGGACCCGCTGACTTGCTTTCGGGACCCGGAGTGGTCACCGACTTGTCACGACGCGTCCGAGGAACGAGCGCAGCGGCCCGCTCGCGGCCGCTGGATGCCGGGCAGTCTCCAGCGAACGTCGCGAACGAGCAGCTTGTTGGGTTGGTGGCCTGATCGTCGCATGGCCTGGCGCGGAATGAGGTCACCGAGGCACTTGCGGGGCCGGTCGTTGAGGTCGGCGGCGACGTCGTGGATCTGCTCGGCGGTGTAGACGGCGAGGTCGGTGCTCGCGGGAGTTGAAGTGCAGCGGCGTCGCCGAGGTGTGCATCGTCTGCTGCGAAGGGCTGACCGGCCTGCCCGACGCGATCGCGGTGACCTGGCCGGCCGCGGTCCTGCAGACCCGCGTGGTCCGCCTGATCCGGGCCTCGCTGCGCTACGCGTCGAAGAAGGACGGACGGACCCCGCTGACCCAGGCCCCTGCGCCCGATCTCAGGTGACCGGCTCGCACCTGATCGTCGCCGGCCCTCACCCGCGCGGGCACGTGGTCGTGCCGCGGTGACCTTCGACAAGCCACACCCCAGCCCGGAGGCTCTCCCCACGTCAAGATCAACCCGCCGCTACCAACCTCCTGGCCCGGTACACCTAGCCCGCTGCGGGCGCGCTGCCGTCGGCTGCCAGGTCGGAGGTGGGCATCAAGCCGGCGATGTGGGCCAGGAATCCTTGCACTGTGCGCTGGGCCATTCGCTGTTGCACGCTGGGCCCGATCGGCTTGGCGAGGGGAAGAGGCAATGGTCGATAAATCCCGGTAAGGACGAGTCGGGTGATTGTCAGGGTGATGGCGTTGAGTTCGAGGTTGGCGTCCAGCGTTGGTTCCGGGTCCACGAGCCCTCCGAGGCTGAGCCAGCGGATCGGGATGACGGTGACAACTCCGCGCGGGTAGGCCGCGAGCGTGTGGACCGTCACGGGCTGGTAGCCCACGATGTGGCCTTCGTCGTGAAGCATGCGCTGCCCGTCGTGGAGGGCGGCGGCCGCGGCGGCGTGCAGCCCGTCATCGTGCAATTGGGCGAGCACGCGCTGTCGCACCAGGGTCACCGGCGCAGACAGGAGCGTTTCTTCGCATACGAACACAACCTCACTAAACCGCGCTGGGGCCGCTGACCACAGAGCACTAGGTCACCGCGGCCTCCGGAAATGACCGGCGTACAGCGGCTAGGTGAACAGATCTGGCCCACAAGGTCCGTGCTCGACAATGAGAGGTAAGCTCAGGCCTCTGGCTACCGGGAAGTGGTAGTCGGGGATAGACACCGCTGTCGCGCGGATCGAGCGTCCGGTCGGCCGACCGGACGACCGCGCTGGCGGTGCACGTGTCAGGTGGCTCACCATCATGACGGCCACGAACGATCCACGATCGACCTCGAACGGCTCAGCGCCCACAGCCGACAACGCGCAGGGCAGCCGCAGCGGTCCGGACGGACCACCCCCTGCTGCCGGGCTGGAGTTTGTCGAGGTGGAGCGGCTGGAGTTGGATGCTCTGCTACACCAGCTGCGCGACCGGGCCGACGACGTGCTGGGCACCCAGGGCCGGCTGCGGGGATTGTTGCGCGCCAATGCCGCGGTGGCGGCCGACTTGAGCCTGCCGGTGGTGCTGAACCGCGTGACCGAGGCGGCCCGCGACCTGCTCGACGCCCGCCATGCGGCGATCGGGGTCATCGGCCGCGACGGACAACTGGAGCAGTCCGTGCACGCCGGCATGCCCGTCGAGACGCTCACCCGGCTCGGGGAGCTCCGGCGCGGGCGCGGCGTCCTCAGCCTGCTGATCACCGATACCGACCCAACCCTGGTCCGGCCTGCTGGCCTTGCCTCGCATCCGGCCGGGGACGGATTGCCGCCCGGCCACTTCCTTGGTGTGCCGATCCGGGTCGGCGAGACCGTGTTCGGCAACCTGTATGTCAGCGAACGCGCCGACGGAGCTCAGTTCAGCGCGGAGGACGAACAACTGGCCACCGCGTTGGCCGTGACCGCCGGCGCCGCGATCGCCAACGCCCGCCTGTTCACCGAATCCGAGCAGCGCCAACGCTGGCTCGTCGCCTCCCGCGAGCTCACCAACCAGGTGCTCAACCCCGAGACTGCCCAGCCGCTGGCGGTGATAACCGAGCAGGCCAAGACCGCGGCTGGGACAGACTTCGCCACCCTCGCACTGCCGCACGGCGACGATCAGGTCATCGTGGCCGCGGTCAGCGGAGTGCTGGCCACCGAGCTGGCGCAGCGGACCGCGCCGCTGGCATCCTCGCTGGCCGGACGCGCCATCCGCACCGGCAAACCCGCCCTGATCACCGACTACCACGACGAGAGCCCGGCGATCGCGGTGAGCGGCGAGATGGGACCGCTGCTCGTCGTCCCCCTCACCGCCGGCGAACACACCCGCGGCGCGCTCACGTTGGGCCGCGTCGCCGACCGGCCGGCCCTCACCGAGACCGACCTGAACATGGCGCTCGCCTTCGCCACCCAAGCCGCGGTGGCCCTGGAACTCAGTGACGCCCGAGACGCCCACGAACGCCTTGCCCGCGCAGAGGACCGCGAGCGCATCGCAGGCGACCTGCACGACCACGTCATCCAGGAACTGTTCGCGCTCGGCATGGGCCTGCAAGGGCTGGCCAGCCTCACCGACCACCCAGCTCAGGTCAACAGGCTGGTCGGCTACATCGACTCACTCGACAAGGTCATCAGCACCATCCGCGGCACCATCTTCCAGATGCAGCCCAGCCACCACGATCCTGCCGGCCTGCGCGCACGGGTACTCGACATCGCGACCGAACACTTCCCACAGCTCGGCTACACCCCGCAACTGCGCTTCACCGGCCCGCTCGACCTCGCCGTGAACGAAGGCCTCGCCTCCGACGTGCTCGCCGTCACCCGCGAGGCCATCTCCAATTGCGCGCGACACGCCCACGCCACCCGCCTCGATATCTCCATTGTCCTCGCCGACAACCTGCTCACCCTCCAGATCAACGACAACGGCCGCGGCCTCGGCACACCCACCCGCTCCAGCGGCCTCACTAACATGCGTCGCCGCGCCGAACACCACCACGGCACCCTCACCATCACCACACCCGACCAGGGCGGCACCCAGCTTGCCTGGGCCGTCCACCTCCCCACCCTGACTGAACCGCCCCGGTGAGTCCGGGGCACATCAAAGCCTCCGGACTCACCGGAGCGGTTCAACCCACCTCCGGGGGCGCCGGAGGCTAGGCGCGCGCCGACGCCCGACCCTCGAGGAAGAGAGCTAACGTGTCCCTTCTGGCCCTCCGGCGGTGTGTCCGTGAAGGACCAAGCCCGAGTCATATGGGCCGCCCCGCATTTTCCGGACAGTCACTAAACGTGTTCCTATGCTGCTGCCGGCCGATTCAGGTACTCGTCGTGGACCTCTTGCGGGGTCTTGTAGCCGAGTGCCGAGTGGAGCCGCTTGGTATTGTAATGGAACTCGATGTAGCGGGCAATATCCCGGCGGGCGTGTTCCCGGGTCGGATACTGGGTGCGGTGGACCCGCTCGGTCTTGAGAGCAGCAAAGAAGGATTCCGCCATCGCATTGTCGTAGCAGATCCCGGTCCGCCCGACCGACTGTCGTATGTCTAGTTCCGCCAGAACGGCTGCGAACTCGGTCGATGTGTAGTTGCTGCCCCGGTCGGAATGAAAGATCGCACCGAATGGCAGGTCGTGGTTGCGGGCGGCCATTCTGATCGCCGCGCTGATCAGCGGCGTTCTGTAGTTGTCATCGATCGCCCACCCGACCACCGCTTTCGTGTGGCAGTCCAGCACGGTCGCCAAATAGACCCAGCCTTCCCAGGTCGGAATGTAGGTGATGTCACCGACCAACTTGCACCCGGGCGCGTCGGCGGAGAAGTCCCGGCGCACCAGATCCGGGATCGGCGCCGGCGCCGCGTCGGCCTCGGTCAGGCTGTGCCGCCACGGCCGCGGCTGGCAGGCCACCAGGCCCAGCTCACGCAT
This sequence comes from uncultured Actinomycetota bacterium, assembly GCA_963728945.1. Taxonomy (GTDB): domain Bacteria; phylum Actinomycetota; class Actinomycetes; order Mycobacteriales; family CADCTP01; genus CADCTP01. The sequence goes on from CAVSMA010000004.1 coordinate 20,926, forward strand.
CAGCCCGCGAACCAGCTCGAGGCTGGCCTGCTCACCCCAGCGGGCCAGCTGGGCGTGAACCCGGCGATGGCCGTAGGTGCCGTCCGAGCCAGTGAACACCTCGGCGATCAACACCTTCAGCCGATCCCGACGCGCCGCGGTCGCCGACGCCGGCCGGCCCCGCCATTCGTAGTAGCCCGAACTCGACACGCCCAGCCACTGGCACATCTTCACGATCGAATACTTGAGTGCGCCGCCGGCCGTGACCGCTGCCTTCTCCGCGTCGATGAGCTCATACCGTGAGCTCACCGATACTCCTGGGCGAAGAAGGCCGCGGCCTTTCCCAGGAACTCATTCTTCAGCCGCAGCTCCCGGACTTCCCGCTCCAACTCCCGCAGCCGGGCCCGCTCCGACACACCCAGCGGTGGCTCCTCACCAGCATGATCCCGCCGGTACGCGGCCACCCAATTCCCCAGAGTCCCTTCCACAATGCCAAGCTCACGGGCGATCTGCGCGATCGGACGGGACGTCTCGATCACCGCCTTCACCGCTTCCTCGCGATACTCCGGCGTGAACTTCCGACGACGTTCGGGCACCATATCCCTCCATTCCAGACGCGGATTCTATTAGATCCACTGTCCGGAACCTGCGGGGCACCCCAGCCTGCCCACGTGCAACGGGTGCTATCTCGGTGCGATGGCTGCGGTGTCGGAGCCTCCGTTTGGGGTCGCGACCCCGTTCAGCTTGGGTAGGTCGACAGGGACGGCTGCCGGTGCGGCAGCGGCGGCCTCCCGGGCCAGGAAGGTGCCGAGTTCCCCTATGGTGCTCATCAGCGGGGCGGGGAACACGACCGTGGTGTTCTTGTCCACGCCGATCTCCACCAGGCTCTGCAGGTTGCGCAGCTGCAGCGCGAGCGGGTGCGCCATCATCGTGTCCGAGGCGTCACCAAGTGCGGCCGCCGCCAGCGACTCACCCTCAGCGTTGATGATCTTCGCCCGCTTCTCCCGCTCGGCTTCGGCCTGCCTGGCCATCGCCCGCTTCATGCTCTCGGGAAGCTGGATGTCCTTGAGTTCGACGAGGGTCACTTCCACGCCCCACTCGGTGGTTGTGACGTCGAGGATCTCCCGGATGTCGACGTTGATTCGGTCGGTCTCGGACAAAGTCTCGTCCAGGGTGTGCTGGCCGACGACCTTACGCAGGGTCGTCTGGGCGATCTGGCCGATCGCGGCGTGCACGTTCTCGATCGCCACGACCGACTTCACCGCGTCGACCACCCGGAAGTAGGCGACCGCGGACACATCGACGCTGACGTTGTCCCGGGTGATGATGCCCTGGGACTGGATCGGCATGGTCACGATCCGCAGCGATACCCGGTGCAGGATGTCGACGACCGGAATGAGGAGGCGCAATCCGGGCTCGCGGGATCCGATGACCCGGCCCAGCCGGAACACCACTCCTCGCTCGTACTGTTTGACGATCCGGACCGCCAGGCCCAGCAGGATCAGGGCCAGCAGCCCGACGATGACGAGGACGATGATCAGTGCGTTCATCGGCTTGCTCCTCAATGACGATCACGTCCGGGGCCGCCGATGACGAAATCGATGTATCGCGGTCCCCAGACCCGCACCGTCACCCGCCCGCAGCAATGATGACAGGGCCGAACGTCCTGACCCGCCCACGCGGCCAGCGCGGCAACCACCACCCGCCGCCCGGCGACACACCGATAAGAACGCACGCGCACAGCGGACGCTGCCAAAAGGACATTGGCTTTGTACTCAAGCCAGCACGCATGGTGATACGGGTTGTGTGGCGCCCTTACCAAGAACCGTAGGCGGCCGCGTTGGCGCGACGGAGCGCGCTGACGTAGCTGGTACGTTCGTATTCCGCCCCGTCGGTGCCAAGGGGTACGGCGAGCATTCCGCGCAATTGGTCGACGGTGTGGAAACGGTGGCGCGCCATCCAGTCGGACAGCCCGTCGAGCAGTACTCCGGCATGCTGTGGTCCGTGCCGGAGGAGCGCTGAGGCGGTCATCACCACGTCCGCGCCGGCGAGGAGATACTTGGCGATGTCCGCGGGTCCCTCGACGCCGGTGGTGGCGGCCAGCGCGGCGTGGACCCTGCCGTGCAGCAGTGCTATCCACGTGCGTGCCAGCCGGGCATCAGCCGGATTCGACAGCGACATGGTGGGCACGACGGTGAGTTCTTCCGCGTCGATGTCAGGCTGGAAGAAGCGGTTGAACAGCACGAGCGCGTCGGCTCCGGCCTGATCCAGTGCGCGTGCGAGCTCGCCCATCGAGCTGAAGTATGGGCCCAGTTTGACCGCGACCGGCACGGTCACGGCGGCCTTGACCCGGCTGAGGACGTCGATGTGCCGCTGCTCCACATCGCGGCCGGAGATGCGCGGGTCGCCGGGGAGGTAGTAGATGTTCAGCTCAATCGCGGCGGCGCCGGCGTCCTGCATCGCTCGCGCATAGTCGGTCCAGCCCGCCGGGGTGACGCCGTTGAGGCTGGCGATCACGGGGATCTGCACGGCGGCCGCGGCGCGCTCCAGCAGGCTGAGATAGCGGCGCGGTCCGGCGTCTTCCTCGGCGCCGGCCGGGAAGTAGCCGAGCGCCTCGGGGAAGCTCTCGGCGGGCTCGTCGACGAGCCGGGCGGTCCGCTCGGCCTGCTCCCTCAGCTGCTCCTCGAACAGCGAGAACAGCACCACCGCAGCGACGCCAGAGTCCGCCAGCCGCCGAACGCCGTCGACCGTGTAGGACAGCGGGGATGCCGAGGCCACGAGCGGGTTGGACAGCGCAAGACCCATGTAGCGGGTCGCGAGCTCCATCACCGGTCCTTGCGGGCGTCGGAGGTGAACTGCGCGGCGCCGCGGGTGGCCATCTCCTCGTAGGTCTGCCAACGCAGGTCGGCCGCCTGCTGGGCGAGCCCGAGCAGGCGCTCGGCCTCCTCGGGGTCGCTGTTGGCCAGGGTCCGGAAGCGCAGCTCTCGCTTGCGGTAGTCGGCCAGCGACATCCGCGGCCGGGGCGAGTCGAGCAGGAACGGGTTGGCGCCGGCGGCGCGGGCCACCGGGTCATAGCGGAGCAGCGGCCAGTGTCCGCTGGCCGCGGCGCGGTACTGCTGGTCGAGGCCATCGCGCAGGTCGTAGCCGTGCGCGATGCAGTGGCTGTAGGCGATCACCAGCGACGGCCCGTCGTAGGCCTCGGCTTCGCGGAAGGCGAGCAGGGTCTGTTGGGGGTCGGCACCCATCGCGACCCGGGCGACGTACACGTTAGCGAGGGCGATCGCCTGCAACGCGAGGTCCTTGGTCGGCGTCGTCTTCCCGGCTGCGGCAAACTTCGCGACCGCTCCCAGCGGCGTGGCCTTGGACATTTGCCCGCCCGTGTTGGAGTAGACCTCGGTGTCGAGCACCAGGACGTTGACGTTGTGCCCGCTGGCCAGGACGTGGTCGAGTCCGCCGGAGCCGATGTCGTACGCCCAGCCGTCGCCGCCGACGATCCACACGCTTCGCCGGATGAGGTGGTCGAGCACGCTATGCAGGTCGGCGACGGCCGCTCCGTCCAGCCGGTCGAGGCGCCGCTGCAGCTCGGCGAGGCGTAGGCGCTGCTCGCGCAGCTCCGACTCGCGTAGCTTGCGGCGCGTTGAGGATCTCGTCCACCAGGTCCGCGCCGACCTCCTCGCGAAGTTCGGACAGGCGGCGGCGGGCGAGGTCGGTGTGGCGGTCGGCGGCCAGCCGCAGCCCGAGCCCGAACTCGGCGTTGTCCTCGAACAGCGAGTTCGACCACGCCGGGCCGCGGCCGTCGACGTCGGTGGTCCACGGCGTTGTCGGCAGGTTGCCGCCGTAGATCGACGAGCAACCGGTGGCGTTGGCGATGGTCAGCCGGTCGCCGAACAGCTGGGAGAGCAGCTTCAGGTACGGCGTCTCGCCGCAGCCGGCGCAGGCGCCGGAGAACTCGAACAGCGGATCCAGGAACTGGGTGCCGCGGACCGTACCGAAGTCGACTCGCGAGCGGTCAGCCGCCGGCAGTTGTTCGAAGAACGCGATGTTCTCGCGCTCCGCGTTCACCAGCGGCTCCCGCACGTCGAGGTTGATCGCCTTGTGTACGGGCTGTCCGCCCGCCGACACGGGACAGGCCTCGACGCACAACCCGCAGCCCGTGCAGTCCTCGACGTACACCTGCAGGGTGTAACGGGCGTCCGGCAGAGCCGGGGGCGTTGAGCTCAGCCGATCGGAAGCCCTCCGGCGCGCCGTCCAGGCGCGCGGGCTCGTACAGGCGTGAGCGGATCACGCTGTGCGGGCAGACGAAGCTGCAGTTGCCGCACTGGATGCACAGGTCGGGATCCCAGACCGCGACCAGGTCGGAGATGTTCCGCTTCTCGTACTTGGTCGTGCCGCTCGGGTATGTCCCGTCGACCGGGAGCGCGCTGACCGGCAGCTCGTCGCCGCGTCCGGCCATCATCGCCGCGGTGACCGTGCGCACGAACTGAGGCGCCTGCGCCGGCACGACCGGTGCCGGCTCGCGCGTCGCCGTGACCAGCTCGGGCAGCGTGACTCGGTGCAGGGCCTCGAGCGCATGGTCCACGGCCCGCTGATTGCGCTCCACCACCTCGGCGCCGCGTCTGCCGTACGTCTTGGCGATCGACGCCTTGATCCGGTCGATCGCCAGCCCGGGCTCGAGAACGCCCGACAGCGCGAAGAAGCAGGTCTGCAGCACCGTGTTGGTCCGCCCGCCAAGACCCGCCTCGCGGGCGATCCGTCCGGCGTCGATCACATACAGGTCGAGCCGCTTGGTCAGGATCCGCTCCTGTACCGGGCGAGACAGCGTGTCCCACACGCGCTCCGGCGGCAGATGGGAGTTGAACAGTAGCGTCGCGCCAGGAGCGGCCCGGTCGAGCACCTCGGCCCGCTCGATCATCCCGAACTGATGACAGCCGACGAACGTCGCCTGCGACACGAGGTACGGAGCGCTGATCGGGTGCGGGCCGAAGCGCAGGTGCGAGACGGTCTGCGAGCCCGACTTCTTCGAGTCGTAGACGAAATAGCCCTGCGCGTGCAGGCCCTCCGCACCCAGGATCTTGATGGTGTTCTTGTTCGCCCCGACCGTGCCGTCGGCGCCCAGGCCGAAGAACACCGCCCGCACCGTCTCGGCCGGCTCGATGTCCAGCGAAGCCTCGTACGGCAGGCTCGTGCGCGTCACGTCGTCGTGGATCCCGATCGTGAATCGGCGGGTGGGACGCTCGCGGCCCAACTCGTCGAGCACGCCGGCCACCATCGCCGGGGTGAACTCCTTCGAAGACAGGCCGTAGCGGCCACCGATCACGACCGGCATCAGTTCGCGCTCACCATCCACATGGGACTCGTTGAGCGCCGCGAGCACGTCCAGGAACAGCGGCTCGCCGAACGAACCGGGCTCCTTAGTCCGGTCCAGCACTGCCACCCGCCGCACCGTCGGGGGCAGCGCCCGAGCCAGCTCGCGGCCCGGGAACGGCCGGTACAGCCGAACCTGTACCACCCCGACCCGCTCGCCGCGAGCGTGCAGGTATGCGACCGTCTCGGCTGCGGTCTGCCCTCCCGAGCCCATCACGACGATGACCCGTTCCGCTTCGGGATGCCCGCTGTAGTCGACCAGCCCGTAGCGCCGGCCGGTGCGCTCACCGAGCTGGTCCATCGCCCGCTGCACCAGGTCGGGTACCCGGGCGTAGAACGGGTTGACGGTCTCCCGCGCCTGGAAGTAGACGTCGGGGTTCTGGGCGGTGCCGCGGATGAACGGCCGCTCCGGCGACAGTGCCCGGCCGCGGTGCGCTCGGACCAGATCCTCCGGCACCAGCGCCCGCAGATCCTCGTCGGCGAGCGGCTCTATCGTGTTCAGCTCGTGCGAGGTGCGGAACCCGTCGAAGAAGTGCAGGAACGGCACCCGAGTGGCGAGTGTCGCCGCGTGCGCCACCAGCGCCAGGTCGTGGGCCTCCTGCACCGACGCGGAGGCGAGCAGCGCGAAGCCGGTCGCTCGCACCGCCATCACGTCGGAGTGATCGCCGAAGATCGACAGGCCCTGCGCCGCCAACGAGCGGGCGGCGACATGGATCACGGCCGAGGTCAGCTCGCCGGCGATCTTGTACATGTTCGGGATCATCAACAGCAGGCCTTGCGAGGCGGTGAACGTCGTCGCCAGCGTCCCGCCCTGCAGCGCCCCGTGCAGCGCGCCCGCGGCCCCGGCCTCGCTCTGCATCTCCACCACGACCGGAAGCGTGCCCATGATGTTGGGTCTGCCCTGGCTCGACCACTCGTCCGCCAACTCGGCCATCGTCGAGGACGGCGTGATCGGGTAGATGCTGCACAGCTCGCTGCACCGGTACGCGACCGAAGCCGCCGCCTCGTTGCCGTCGATCGTCACGCTCATCGGCCCGGCTCCGGAAACATGTCGATCGAGTGCACCGGGCACTGCTCGAAGCACGCCCTGCAGCCCGTGCACCGGTCGTAGTCGAACTGGTAGCCGTACCCGACCCCGATCTTGATCACCGCGTCCTCAGGGCAGGCACCCAGACATCCGTCGCACTCACAGCAGTTTCCGCAGGACAGGCACCGGCGCGCCTCGAACGTGGCCTCGCCCGAGGAGAGACCGCCGACCACCTCCGCGAAGCCACCGACTCTGTCGGAAGGCTCGAGTTCAGGCTGCCGGCGACGCGGCGCATCACCGAAATACCACAGGTTCAACATGTCGAATGTGACGGGCGGGTGTTTCGGCGCCCGTTGCGCCTGCTCGCCGCGCAGCCACGCGTCGATCTCCCGCGCGGCTCGTTTGCCGTGTCCCACCCCTACTGTCACCGTGCGCTCGGCAGGCACCATGTCCCCGCCCGCGAACACGCCCGGGCATCCGGTCATCAACGAACTCGAGACGCGGACGGAGCCGTCGGACTCGAACTGCACTCCCGGCACCGACCGCAGGAACGCGCTGTCCGTCACCTGCCCGACGGCCAGGATCACGGTGTCCGCGGCTAGCGTCTCGAACCGCCCCGTCGGCCGTGGGAACCCGGACTCGTCGAGCTCCATCACCTCGACCCGCAACTGCTCGCCCTCGAACGCCGTGATGGTGCGCAGCCAGTTGAGCCGCACGCCCTCGCGCTCGGCGTCCTGCGCCTCGTCCTCGTGCGCCGGCATCTGCTCGCGGCTGCGCCGGTAGACGACCAGCGCCTCCTCCGCGCCCAGCCGCCGCGCCGTCCGCGCGGCGTCCATCGCCGTGTTGCCGCCCCCGTAGACCGCGACCCGGCGCCCGATCGCCGGCCGCTCGCCCCCGGCCACCCCACGCAGGAACGACACCGCGTCGACGATCGGCCCCGCGTCCATTGCCGGGATATCCACGCGCTTCGACAGGTGCGCGCCCACCGCCACGAACACCGCGTCGAAGCCGCCCTCGCGGCGCTCGGCCCCGAGATCGGTCACCCGATAGTCGCTGGTGAACCGCACCCCGAGTGCCGCGAGCCGGTCCACCTCCGCGGTGAGCACGTCGCGGGGCAGCCGGTAGGCCGGGATGCCATAGCGCATCATGCCGCCCGGCTGTGCGCCCGCATCGCGGATCTCGACCTCATGGCCCGATCGCGCGAGGTGATAGGCAGCCGAGAGCCCGCTCGGGCCCGCGCCGACCACCAGCACCCGCTTGCCGCTGCGCACCGCCGGCCGGTCGAACAGCCACCCGCGCTCCAGCGCCAGATCCCCCAGGAACCGCTCGACCGAGTGGATCGAGACCGCACTGTCGAGCCTGGCCCGGTTGCAGTCGCTCTCGCACGGGTGATAGCAGACCCGCCCATGGATGGCCGCGAACGGATTGTCCGCCACCAACACACGCCAGGCCCGCTCATGCTCGCCTGCCTGCGCCTGCGCGAGCCACCCCTGGATGTTCTCCCCCGCCGGACAGGCCGCATTGCACGGCGGGAGTAGATCGACGTACACAGGACGCTCGACCCGGGCCGGCCCCGCGCGGGAACGCCCATGGATCAGATCCGGCAGCGGCGTGATGTCCTGCGACAGGCCAGCAGGACCCGGCGCCGGGCGGCGCTCGGCCCGCTGGAAGGGTCGCGGGGGCTCCACCACGACGTCAATCTACGCGCACCTTGGGCAACGTCTCCTTATTGAAGCCAGATGAGGATTGAGGCGAGCGGACTGCCCCCGCTTCGGTTTCCCCGCGTGCGCGTCGACGTAGATGGTTGCTAGCGAGCCGGGGATGGTCAGCCGGCGGCGGCGAGCGCCCAGGAGTAGCCGATCGGGGCGAGCCGGTTGTTCTTCGTCCGCCGCCGGGTCACGGTGCGGGACTTGCCCGCTGCCCGGGGACGGGAGCGGAGCGGCGAAGGCCTGCCGCGCGCGGTCGTCGCTCAGCTGCGGCCGGTCACCGTGGCCGAAGTGGTCCTTGGCGGCCCAGTTCCCAGCGTCCCGGCGTTGATCCCGAGTTCCCGGGCGACCTGGGCGATCGGCCGGCCGGTCTCCCCGGACGATCCGCACCACCCCTTCCCGGAGCTCGGCCGTGAACTGCCGATGTGTCTCTGGCACGGCCCCTCCTCATAGGCCATGCCTCCATGATCTTGGGAAACCGCAACCCCGCACTCCCCTCTCGCCGACACCTGACTGGTGCTGGACAGGCGCTCATCGGTGGCCTCGTAGCAATGAGCGCCATCAGGTCGTGACCTGCCCGCGCGGAGCGCGCACCCGAGCTCCGCCTGACTCTCACTCTCGAGCATCGACTCACTCGGGAAGATCGACCGACCAGTCGGAGACCACACATGACCACTCAGGTGCAGACGACTGGGCGGCGCTTTGTCGTCGGCGTCGACGGGTCGGAAGAGTCCCGCGCGGCCCTGCGGTGAGCGTCCGATCAGGCAGTCGCTCAGGGCGCTCGGCTGGAAGTCGTGTGCGCTTGGGATCTCCCGTTCTCGGGTCTCGCCACCAGTTATTCACCCGAACCGGCAGGGCTGCCGGATTCGCGGGAGATCGCCCGCCGGGCCCAGAACGCGCTGGACGAGACGCTCCGGGCGGTCCTAGGAAGCGACATGCTGTGGACATCAAGCGAGTCGTGGAATCAGGCGATCCGGCCGCGGTGCTCCTACGTCGGTCTGAGGGTGCGGACATGCTCGTCGTCGGCTCCCGCGGCCATGGTGGTTTCGATCGGCTACTGATGGGATCGGTGAGTGAGAAGTGCGTCAGGCACGCAACCTGCTCCGTGATCGTCATACGCCCCGGGGCGTAGCGGACGTGGCCGCAGCCGCGGGCACTGGCCCGCCGAGATCACCCGCCCGGTTCCTACATCAATGCATCCGTACCGCCGATAGACCTGCGCCCATGAGACGCCCGTCTGGCACTGAACCGACTCGCCTGCCGACGATCAGGAGACCACGAGGGGCCGACCACGAGAGGCCAGAGTTGAGCAGCGGCCACGGTCGTCGACGCCGCTTCGACGAGCACCCCTTGGTGGCCCCGGTCTAGCGAAGCCCTCGTCTGAGGCCTGGACGCCGTCCCGGCCCGTGAGCCTCCGGGCCTCCCGGCGTGGGACCGCGGCGTCTAGATTCGCTACACCGGTCGCCGACGCCTGGGAGGGCCCGTGGGAATCGACGACTTCGAGGTCGGACTGGGACGTCGGACGGCGAACTTCGCTCCCCTGACACCGCTGGTGTTCCTCGACTGGAGCGCGGACGTCTATCCCGAGCACCTCGCCATCGTGCACGGAGCGCGTCGGTACAGCTGGAGCGCGACCCGTGACCGGTGCCGTCGGCTGGCGTCCGCGCTCGCCGTCCGGGGCATCGGACGCGGCGACACCGTGGCGGTCCTGCTCGCGAACACCCCCGAGATGATCGAGGCCCACTTCGGGATCCCCATGACCGGGGCCGTCCTCGTGCCGCTCAACACCCGCCTCGACACCGCCGGCATCACGTTCATCCTCGAACACTGCGAGGCGAAGGTCCTGCTCGTCGACCGCGCCTTCAGCGGCCTCGCGGCCAGGGCCGTGGCTGCACTGGACCGGCCCCCGACAGTGGTGGACGTCGACGACTCCGAGTACACCGGCCCGGGCGAGCCGATCGGCACCGAGGAGTACGAGTCCCTGCTCGCCTCCGCGGACCCCCGGTACGACCGGGACGAGCCCGCCGACGAGTGGCAGGCGATCTCGCTGAACTACACCTCCGGCACCACGGGCAACCCGAAGGGTGTCGTCGTGCACCAACGCGGCGCTCACCTCAACGCCGTGGGGAACATCCTCACCTGGGACATGCCGAGGCACAGCGTGTACCTGTGGACGCTGCCGATGTTCCATTGCAACGGTTGGTGCTTCCCCTGGACGATGGCAGCGAACGCCGGAACGAACGTCTGCCTGCGAGCGGTGGAGGCCGCGGCGATCTACCGGCTGATCGCCGAGCACCGCGTCACCCACTACTGCGGCGCCCCAATCGTCCACAACCTGCTCATCGACGCCGCGCCCGAACTGCGGGCGACGCTCGACCACGAGCTCCATGCGATGATCGCGGCCGCGCCACCGCCGGCGCGCACCTTCGAGGGCGCCGAACGGCTCGGGATCGATCTCACCCACGTCTACGGACTGACCGAGGTCTACGGGCCGGCCACCGTGTGCGCCAAGCACGCCGCCTGGGCGGACCTGGACGGCCCGACCCGCGTCCGGCGCAACGGGCGCCAGGGCGTCCGCTACCTGCTCGAGGACAGGGTCACCGTTATCGACGCCGAGAGCGGCGACGAGGTGCCCGCGGACGGCGAGACGGTCGGGGAGATCGTCTTCCGTGGCAACATCACCATGATGGGGTACTTCAAGAACCCGTCGGCCACGGAGAGGGCCTTCGCCGGCGGCTGGTTCCACTCCGGGGATCTGGCGGTCCGGGAACCGGACGGCTACGTGAAGATCAAGGACCGGGCCAAGGACGTCATCATCTCCGGGGGCGAGAACATCTCGTCGGTGGAGGTCGAGGAGGCGCTCGACCGCCACCCGGCGGTCGCATTCGTGGGAGTCGTCGCGCAGCCCGACGAGAAGTGGGGCGAGACGCCGTGCGCCTACGTGGAGTTGCAGCCGGGAGCGTCGGTGTCGGAGGCCGAGCTGATCGAGCACTGCCGGCGACTGCTGCCGGGCTTCAAGGTGCCGCGCACTGTTGTCTTCACCGAGATCCCGAAGACCTCGACAGGCAAGATCCAGAAGCATGTCCTGCGCCACCGTTCCCGCTCCACGGCGGCGATCGAGTAGGTCGATCGAGCAGGCGATCGAGGAGGGAGCACGTCATGGTCGAGACCGTACGAACGCCCGGGACGGCGAGCGAGGTCGAGCGGGGGCGCGCGCTCGTTCGGCGGGAAAGCGCGGACGGGATCGTCCGGCTCACACTCACTCGCGGCGACCGCTACAACCCGCTGTCGCGCGACATGATCGCCGCGCTGCAGGCGGAGCTCGATGCGCTGGCCGAGGACGTCACGGCGCGCGTGGTTGTCCTCGCGGCTGAGGGCCGCGGATTCTGCGCGGGGCATGACATGGCCGAGATGCGCGCACACACGGACGATCCGGTCTGGCAGAACACACTGTTCGCCGAGTGCAACAACTTGATGACCACTCTGACCAGGATCCCCCAGCCCGTGATCGCCCGGGTGCATGGCATCGCGACGGCGGCCGGCTGCCAGCTCGTCTCGATGTGCGACCTCGCCGTCGCCGCCGACACCGCGCGTTTCGCGCTGCCCGGCGTGAACATCGGCGTGTTCTGCTCCACCCCCGCTGTCGGGGTGGTCAGATCGGTCGGCCGCAAGCGGGCCATGGAGATGCTGCTGACGGGGACACCGATCGACGCGGCCACCGCTCTGGACTGGGGACTCGTCAACCGGGTGGTCCCGGACGAGCACCTCGACACCGAGGTCGACGAGCTGGCCAGGGCGATACTGGCCCACTCCGCTCCAGTGATCGCGAACGGCAAGCGCGCGTTCTACGCCCAGATCGACCAGCCCCTCGACACCGCCTACGCGGTGGCCGCGGACGCCATGGTGCGGGACCTCTCCGCCGTGGACGCGGCGGAAGGGATCGACGCCTTCCTGGAGAAGCGGACCGCGCGGTGGCCGTCCACCCGCAGCGGCGACTAGTGCGGCAAGGCAGTCAGAGGGGTCCGTTGCGTAGGCCGGTCCGGGCGCGGCTGTCGGGGCTGGCTTAGGAGGCGGGGCGGGTGCGTCGACCTTGAGCCGTCCGTCCCTCGTTCGAGCGTCGGCGTCTGCCGGCCACCGGCTCCAACCCGAGGTGATCACCCTCGCGGTCGAGTGGTACCTCCGCCACGGCCAGCTCGGCGGAGCCGCCGCGCGGGATGCGCGTGACTGACCGATCGGGCATGGCCGGGGTTGGGCGAGACCGTCGTGGCTGTCGGACGGGTTGGCGTGTGCGGGTGGCGCCGGGGACGAGCCGGCCGGCGCGCAGCACGAGGGCGGCGACTTGCTCGGCGGCTTTGCGGGCGACGTCGGGCCCACCCGCAGATCCACCCGCCAGCAGGTTGGATGCCGGCCGGCCGGTCACCACAGTTCGAGCGATCTGGCGAAGATACCGGCGGCGTCGTCCTCGGTGATCGGCCGTGGCGCGATCGCCAGCAGCCGCTGCTGCTTCATGGTCCCGTCGACCAGGTCGGCGATGTCGGACTCGCGGTAGCCGACGGCCGCGATCCCGTTGGGGATCTCGATGTCGCGCATGAGGTCGATCAGTACCGACGGAAGGTGCTCGGCCGGGTCCGCCGGCCGGTCCGCGCCCGGGGCGAGCAGTGCGGCGGCGCGGACGTGCCGCTGCGGCGACGCCGGGAACGTGAACCGGAAGGCCTCGGGCGCGGTCAACGACACCGACATGCCATCCGGCACCATCGGTTCCTGGCCCGGGTAGTCCTTCGGGTGGAACTCGCGCACTCGCCCGGCGATCGGGTAGCCGTTGGCGTGCGGGAGGTGCACACCCGCGTTGCCGAAGCCGAGCCCGGCGACCGTCGCCGCCAGGGCCAGGTCGGCCAGGGCCCTGGCGTCGTCACCATGGCGGACCGCGGTACGCAACGACGCCGCCAGCAGTCGCAGTGCCTTCTCCGGCCACATGTCGGAGATCGGGTTCGAGCCGCAGTAAGGTACCCGCTGCTCGGGGCGTTTGCGCTCGTTGTCGGTGTACCAGCGGGCGGTGTAGCTCTCCAGGGCATGGCACAGGACGTCCATGCCGGCCGACGCGGTCACCCCGGGCGGCTGCGTCAGGGTCAGGACCGGGTCGATGACCGCCAGCGTCGGACGGAGCCGGGCGTGGCTGATGCCGGTCTTCACCTTCAGCGACAGCACGTCCAGCACGCAGATCGTGGTGCTCTCCGAGCCGGTCCCGGTCGTCGTCGGCACGGCGACCAGCGGCTTGAGCGGGTTGGCCGGGGCTCGGCCGGCCCCGACCGGCCGGTTGACGTAGTCCATCAGCTCCCCGCTGTTGGTCACCAGCAGGTTCACCGCCTTGGCGGTGTCGATGGCCGACCCACCGCCGACCGCGACGAACGCGTCCCACGGTCCGCTGGCCCGCGCGTAGCCGACCGCAGCGTTGAGGCTCTCATCGGTCGGCTCGACATGGACGCCGTCGAACACCTGCGCCCGGATGCCGAACTGGCCCATCCGCTCGGCGATCCGCTGGGGCGTCCCCGTGGCCGCCACCCCCGCATCGGTGACGACCAGAACCCGCCGCACGCCGTATTGGCTCAGGTCGAACCCGATCTCGTCGGCCGCGCCGACACCAAACTTGAGCTGCGGCGCACATAGGTGAACACCGACTCCGGGTCGGCCGCGAACGCGCCACCCATCGATCCGTCTCCCACCGTGCCCCCTCCCAACAGCCAGACGCCCACCCCTCACGGTGGCCAGTATGGCCACGTCGCCTGCTCCGGCTCCCTCCTGCGCCCTCTGGGGTGCCACAACTGGTGCACGCTGTTGCCGGGCACCGCCGGTGCGTTCTTCGAGCCGGCCGCAACGGGCCTGCTGCCACGAATGATCGTGTCGTCGCAACTTCAGCGAGAGGAGCCCGCCGTCGCTGAAGACCACCGGCGGCAGCCAGCACACCAGGAAGACGACGTCCGAGCCGGAGTAGTACGGCCTCGTCGCCCAGATGACCGTTCACCGTCCAGGTGCTGCCCGACGCGGCCCCGGGCTTCACCACCACGCGCGCGACGTCCGCGGAGGCCGACAGCCTGGACGGTGATCGGCCGCTGGTCGTCGCGTCAGCTGTCGAGAACTTCGCGCAGCTTACGTGCGAACGCCTCGGGCTGGCCGGGGTAGCCGTACTCGACGCCCATGAAGCCGCCATGGTGGCTGGGGAACACGGTCGGCTGCTGCCCGAGCAGCTCGGCGACGGCCACGGCGCTGCGTCCGGTGAAGGTCCCCAGCGACTCCTCACCCACGGCGATCACGATTCGTGTCGGCGCCGCGGCCAGTGCGTCGACCTGTGGACGATAGCTGGTGATCGCCCAGGATCGGTCGGACAGCAGCGGGTCGTCGCGGCGGCCGTCGTCCTCGGCCGGCATCCCGAACTGAGCTGGGTCCGGCGCGGGCTGGGAGAAGTACTCGTCGGTGAACTCGCCGCGCCATGACGTCATGGCGATGAAGGCAGCCATGCCGGCACCGCTGCCCTTAGCCTCGTAGATGTCCCGGAAACCGGCGCGGGCGCGTTCGGCGGCCTCGGCATCGGGCAGCACCGCGATGATCGGCGGTTCGTGCGCCACCAGGGTGGTCAGGTCGTCGGGGTGGGCCGTCACGAGCGCGAGCGCGGTCACCGCACCGCCACTGCTGGCGAACATCTCGACCGGGCCGACGCCCACCGCCTCGATCACGGCGTGCACGTCCGCGGCCTGCAGCGTGGGCGTGTTCTCGACCCGGCCGTCCTTGCGGACGCTGCGGCCGAGGCCACGGGGGTCGTAGGTCACGACAGTCCGGTCGGGGAAGTACGACGCCAAGGTGGCGAAGCCGCCGGCGTCCATCGGCTGGGCGATCATAAACAGCGGCGGGCGTCCGTCCGCCGTAGGCAGCGGACCGCGGACGTCGTAGACGATGTCGGCCTCCGCGGTTTCCAGGGTGTACGTCGTCGTCATGGCGTGACCTCTTCCGGATTCGGAACTCGTCGGCATCTGCGATTACCGTTCTAGATCCGAGCCGGTACCGCCCGGCAGACGCGATCGCGTATGAGTTCGCGGGTCAGCCGGTGATGCGGGCACGTTCGGCGGTGACCTCCACCCGCGTGTTCACTTCCAGCTTGGCGAACACGCGGCGCAGCCGGCCATCGACCGTGTGACGCGAGATGTGCAGGCGAGCCGCGATCTCGCCGTTGGTCATCCCGGCGGCGACCAGATCGGCGATCTCCCGCTCCGCCTGGGTCAGGCTGCGCCATCCGCGCGCCGACGCGTTCCGGCGATCTGCCCGGCGCAGCGCCGCGCGCAGCGCTCCGCCGGCGACCTCCCGGTCCAGAAAGCCGACCATTGCGTCGATGACCGGACGCTGATCACCCAGAAATATCGTGTGCGCGTCGCCCGGCAGCTCGACCAGGGTGGCACCGGGGATGTGCGCCGCCAGATATCTGCTGTGCTCGACCGGCACGGTCCGGTCGGCTGTGCGATGGAGCACCAACGTCGGCGCCCGCACCCGGGCCAGCAGCGGCCGTGCATCGAGCTCGGCGGCCCAGCGCAACATCGCCACGACCGCTCCCGGCGAGGATGCATTGCGCTCGACCCGCGCCGCCCACTCCCGATAACGAGCGCTCTCGCTGATGGTCGCCGCGTGCGCTGCCAGTATCGTTCCGGTGCCCCAGCTGCGCGCCGCAGCTTCAGCCCACGCATCGATCTGACCCGGATCGGTCTCGAAGTCGAATTGCATGATCCGCGTCAGCCTCGCCCACCCACCGACCAGGACCAGGGCCTGCGTCCGGCTCGGGAAATCCGCCGCGAACTGCAGCGCGAGCTGAACGCCGAACGTCACCCCCATCAGGACAGCCGCCTGCGTGTCGCAGCCGTCGAGTACCGCGGCCACGTCCGCCGCCAGCCGCGACAGCTTTACCCCCTCCCCCGGTCCTGGCGATGCGTCGGACAGCCCGATGCCGCGACGGTCGAACACCACAACGCGCGAGCAGACGCCAAGCCGGCTGATCAGGTGTTCGAGTGCCGGCTCCTCCCAGATCACCTCGACATGGCTGACGAGCGGCGACACCAGCACGATCGTGATCGGCCCGTCGCCGACAACCGAATAGGCGATCGCCGCGCCGTCGTCCGCACGCGCGTAGCGGACGTCAGGCCGAAGCACACCCGCAACTCTAACCGCGGGAACCGTTGGCCCAGGACCGCGACAACCAGCGCATCGCCGGCCGCCTGCGCGACGCCGACGTCGGGCGGCGGGAAGTCCGCTGGTCGGCCGTGATCTCCAGCACGGCACCGTCCCCGTCAGCTCCGCCACCGACTCGCGCACCGCCTCGTCGAACGCGGCGGCGTGGTCCACGTCCAGCGGCCGCAGCTCGATCCTGCCACCGACCAGACGGACGTCGCGCGACATCGGCGTTGGGACTTCGGCTGAGGACATCGCCGGATGCTGGCGATCCTCCGATACGGTTCAGTCCAGGCAATCACGCAGCAGCGAGATCGCCCTCGGTACGTCCGGCGTCGCAATCGCGCCGAAGCCGACGACGATGCCGGCCCGGGGTTCGCTGAACTGGTAGCTCAGCCGCAGTCTCGAGAGCCGGAGTTGCCGTCGGGCCGCTCGGGCCGCCAATTCGTCGTCGTCCGGTGCGCCCGGTGTCAGCAACGCGAGGTGCAGCCCGGCCTGGGCGGGCAGTGGGGTGAACCGGCGCCCGGCAGGCCGGGTCAGTGCCGACCACACGACCCGGTGCCGCTCGGCATAGAGCCTGCGGGCACGACGGAGATGCCGCCCGAGGTGTCCCTCGTCGATGAAGGTCGTCAGCGCGGCCGTGATGAACGGCGAAGGCCCGGCGTCGACGGACTCACGGACCGCGGTCACCGCCGGAACCAGCCCGGTCGGGACCACCGCGAAGCCCGTGCGCAACGCGGGGCTCAGGATCTTGCTGAACGTGCCCACGTAGATGACCCGGCCATCCCGGTCCAGCCGGTGCAGGGGCTCGAGCGGCCGGGCCGTGTGGCGGAACTCGCTGTCGTAGTCGTCCTCGACGATCGCGGCGCCGTGGCGGCCGGCCCAGCGCAGCAGTGCGAGCCGGCGTTCCCGGCTCAGCACGACCCCGAGCGGGTACTGGTGCGAGGGCGTGACGTGGACCAGTCGCGCGTTCCCGGGCAGCGCGTCGACGACCAGGCCGTGCTCGTCGACCGGGACGCCGACAACGTCGACACCCAGGGTGCGCAGCAGGTTGGCCACCGGCGGGTAGCCGGGCTCCTCGACCGCGGCAACCTCGCCGGGCCGGAGCAACACCCGGGCGAGCAGGTCGACCGCGTGCGCGGCTCCGTGCGTGACCACCACCTGCTCCGGGGTGGCGGCCACGCCGCGGGACTGCGCGACCCAGCGCGTCAGTGCCTGCCGGAGCTCCGGGCTGCCGGTCGGATCGCCGTAGCTGCCGTACTGGTCGCCGAGACCGGCGAGCGCGCGGTTCGTGCAGCGCCGCCAGTCCGCGAGCGGGAACAGGCGGGCGTCGACCCGTCCCGCCGTGAGGTCGTAGCGGACCGGCGTGGTGAGGTCGCTGCCGTAGCGGCGGATCGCCGCGACGCCCGGCGTCGGCGTCAGCGCGGTCGGGGTCGCAACCGGCGACGGCTCGACGCAGGCGCCGCCCGTCACGATGCTGCCGCCGCCGCGGCGGCCCTCGACAAACCCCTCGGCGGTCAGCCGCGCGTACGCGTCGGTGACCGTTGACCGGGCGATCGCGAGCTTCTCGGCGACGGCCCGGCTGGGCTGCAGCCGTGCGCCGGGCGGCAGCCGTCCGTCGGCGATCGCCTCCCGGAGCTGGTCGTAGAGCTGCACGGTCAGGCTGCGGTGATCCCCAGGGTCGATGAAGAGCTCCATGGCCGCCCCGGTTTGGTCGGGTCGATCTGGTCCAGCTTGGACCTGTCGAAGCTACCAAGCCGGTCCGTAGCGTCACACCCATGCGCGTCCAGCTGCGCTACCGGAGAACCGGGATGAGCTGATCACCTCCATGGAGGGCTTCGTCTACAGACATGCGAACTGAGCCGATCGCGATGACCGACGACACACCCTGTGGAGGTTCCATGACCGCGGACGCTGATCAAGCATTGTCGCCCGTCCCGTTGATGCAAATGGCGACCGGCTTCTGGGTCTTCAAAACGCTCGCCGCAGCCCACGAGCTCGACCTGTTCTCCCGCCTGTCCGGCACGTCCGGTACGACGGTCGGAGGGCTTGCCGAGGCGCTCGCGATCGAGGAGCGACCGACGGAGATGCTGCTCACCGGTTGCACCGCGCTCGGGCTGCTCGTGAAGAATGACGACCGCTATCTCAACAGCCCGATTGCCGAGGAGTTCCTGGTCCGCGGCAAGCCCTACTACTTCGGCGGCTTTGTGCAGATGCTCGACCAGCGGCTGTATCCCGGATGGGGCAGGCTGGGCGAGGCGATCCGCACCAACCGCCCGATTACGTGGGATCCGGACCGGCAGAGCTCGATGTTCGACGATGAGGATCCCCGACTGCTTGCAGTGTTCTGGGAGGCGATGCACTCGCTGTCGACGTTCACCGCCCGCGCGCTGGGCCAGGCCATCGATCTGAGGGGTGCGCGCAGGTTGCTCGATGTGGGTGGTGGTTCCGCAGCATTCGACATCGAACTGTGCCGGCTCTACCCCGACCTGACCGCGACGGTCTTCGAGCTACCGAATGTCGCCGACATCGCAGCCAGGAAAGTCAAAGAAGCTGGCCTTACGGAGCGGATCGAGACGGTGGCCGGTGACTTCTTCGCCGACTCCGCGCTGCCCAGTGGGTATGACACGATCTTGCTGTCCATGATCCTGCACGACTGGGCGGAGGATCGTTGTCGCGCGATCCTCCAGAAGTGTTGGGCGGCACTGCCGAGCGGTGGTCAGGTGATCATCGCCGAGCTGCTGGTCAACGATGCGCGGACCGGCCCGCCGGCCGCGGCGCTGATGAGTCTCAACATGCTGGTCGAGACCGAAGGCCGCAACTACACACCAGCCGAGTACCGCGCCTGGCTGCGCGACCTGGGCTTCCAAGATCTGCGCACGGTCTGGTTCGAGGCGGCTGGGGCAAACGGTGCCGTGATAGGCCGGAAACCGTAACGTCACGCCAGCCGTGACTCATCAGTTCCGGCTCCGCGAAGACGGTCTCCGGCAATCTCAACGGCCCCGGTCTCGGCGCCGGCCTGGAACTCGGCCGACCTCATCGAGCAAGGGAGCTGAATCACGATGGCCAAGGTTGTGTTCGACACCTCGATGTCGCTCGACGGATTCATGACGGCGGCGGACCGGACGCCGCAGGAGCCGATGGGCCCCGGCGGGCTGGTGCTGATGGACTGGGCGTTCCACGACACCCGGGGCGCGCAGGTGCTCAGCGACGGCGTGGCCGGGCTGGGCGCCACCATCGCCGGACGCGAGACCTACGACACCTCGGTGCCCTGGTGGGGCCCGGACGGCCCGTCCGGCGACGCACGCAAGCCAGTCTTCGTGGTCACTCACGAGCCGCCGGAGTCCACTTTGGACAACGGGGTCTACACGTTCGTCACCGACGGCCTACAGAGTGCGCTCGCGCAGGCGAAGGCCGCGGCGGGTGAGCGGGATGTGTGCATCATGGGCGGCGCCAGCCTCGGGCAGCAGTACCTCGCGGCCGGCCTGGTCGACGAGCTCTCGATCCACCTGGTGCCGGTGCTCTTCCACCGGGGCACCCGGATGTTCGACAACCTGGGCGAGAACCACACCAAGCTCGAGATCCTCGAGGTCATTCACACCCCGGCCGCCACCCATCTGCGCTATGCCGTCCGGAAGTGACGCCATAGACCGGCGGGACGATCGCCATCATCGAGCAGACCTTCGTGCCGCCGTCGCTGCGGCGGCCCGTCGCCGCTAGGCCGACACGACATGACGGTCCCTCCAGAGCAGCATGACCGCCACCAGCCCGGGCTGGCACGCTCGCGAGGGTAGTCGGGCCATCGTCGGGGCCCAGGGCGCGCCCCTCCGACCAGCGGGCTGCCGCCGTGAGGTCGCCTTGGGTCAGCAGCAGCAGCCGCGCGCTGCGCGGGGACCGGGTTGAGCAGTCCGGGCGGCCCCGGCGAGGCCTGCCCGGCCTCCCCGATAGCTGCCAGGGCACCGACCGGATTACCGCTCGCCTGCCGGATCCATGCCAGCGTCACCAGGCCTGCAGCCAGTGGCGGCGCGTAGGCGAACTGGCGGCACAGCTCGATGCCCTCGGTGACGTGCCGCAGCGCTGTCTCGAGCTCCTTTACGCTGGCAGGCCACCTCGGCTAGGGCGTGTCTCCCAATTGGCGGTGGATGCCGGCGGCGTCCAGGCGGCGTCCAGGCGGCGTCCGGCAAGGCGGGGGGTCGGCCGATACCGGGGTTGTATCGGCCGACCCCGACAACGCCGCCGGTCGCCGTCTGGGCGCTGTCGGCGCCGCCAGGCAGTTGGGAGACACGCCCTAGGCCCACATACCCTGGGCCCGGGGCTGGCAGCGGCGGGCTGCCAGCCGTGTTGAACCTGATCTTGCCGGTCGTCCCGGACGGGCGCGCCTGCCTACACGCTGCGGTGGCTGCGCTGAGCCAAGGTGGCCGCGCGGCCGTACTCGACAATCTCGCGCCGCCCACCGGCGGGAGCGTCCTGCGCCGAGTCGTCAATGTCGCCACCACCCGCCTCGGCACCGACGTCACCCGCCCGGTCGAGCCTTGCTCGACGGCGGACGCCACCATCGTGCACGGCGATCCGACGCTGGCCGGGCTGTATCGGATCTTGCTGTCGAACGGGCCCCCTGATCGCCAGTTCAGACCTGGTAGGCCGGCCGGTCTGGCGTAGCCCTGCTCGCGGCGCTGGTCTCCGCGGTGGTGCTTCGACCTCGCGGTCCCTCGTTGCCTCGGCGGAGACTCCGGCGCACGATGCCCGGGTGGCAAAGGCCCGGATGTTCCTGTCGGTCGCCGTGTTGGTGGGCGCGGTCGGTGTGGCGGCGGCCGTCGCGGTCGCGGTCCATGCCCGCCACGCCGAGCGTAACTGGGACCCGGAGCGGCGGACCTGACACTCAACCCGGCTCGAGCCCGGGTCGGCGCATCCGGCTGGTCCTGCGAGCCATGGCCCGGAGGAACGGCAGCGGCGGCAGCGTGAGGACCAGCCGGGCCTCCTGCCCGAGTGAGCTGTCCTCGTCCAGGAAGCGCAGGACGAGGTCGGCCGGGTTCCGGTCGAAGAGCCGAAGGAAGGTGGGCTCCAGGCGGTCGGGCTCGGCGGCCAGGACGTCGAGGAGCACCGCATCGAGGTAGGCGTGGCGCCGGCGGGTGATCTGCGGCGCGAAGGGATGCCCCTGGTCGGCCAGAGAGCGAGCGATGGCGGCGCTGTCCCGCTGGATGCGGCCGTATGCGTAGCCGGTGCTCGCCTTGAGCATGCCCCCGCGTATCCCGATCGGCATGATGTGCCCGGCGGCCGCCCGGGGCCGCGGCAGCCGCAGCGGGAGCCGGGCCCCTTCCCGGCGGACCACCTGGTACGGGGGCGCCCGGACGACGTCGTTCAGGTACGCCCGCAGCGCCTGGTCACCGCTCGCCGCCGGCCGGGTCGCGAAGCGGGTGTGCTCGACCAGCGCCTGGCGAGGCCCGGACGGCATGACATAGACGAAGCAGACCCCGCCGTCCTGCGGGGTGCGGAAGTCCATGAGGACCGGCACCCGAGGGTCGAACCGGTCCGCCGAGGTCGTGACCTCCTGCCCGGTAAAGGTCAACCACGCGGCCGCGCTCGCCGCCGGACCTTCGGTCACGCTGTCGAACGCCCACCGGGTCTCCACCGCGCGGCCATCCACGGTCACGACGGCGCCGCCGGGCAGGTCGTCGACGGCGTCGACGTGGCCGCGCTGCACGCGGAACCCGGGTGCCCGCTCGACCAGCGCCGAGGCCGCCCTGCGCAGGCCCGTCCCGGACACCACCCGGTAGCGGTAGCGGTCCAGCCGGGCGTCGACGACCCGCCGGTGGCCGCGGAGGCGGAGGCGGTCGAAGCAGCGGTCCACCGCTGCGTCGAGGAGGCCACCGCCCGTCGACCAGAACGCCCAGGCGCGCCCGTCGAGCGGCCGGCTCCCGTCGTCGACGATCAGGACCTGGCGGTCCCGCCATTCCCCCGCGGCCAGGTGCGCGGCCAGCGAGAGCCCGCTCGCCCCGCCGCCGGCGATCACCGCGTCCCACATGCCCTGCCGCCGGGTCCTCAGCCGGCCGGGGAACGCGCGGGTGCGCGGGGGACGAGGGAGACCGGCGGGAACGGACGCGCCAGCGGACCGAGGAGCGCGGCCGGAGGTGACCCGAGCACGGCCGACGCCGCCGCCATCCCCCCGGTCAGCGCGCCGACCAGCCCATGCATGCTCCGGGTGCTCGCGCCGGCGAGGAACAGCCCGGGGACCGAGGTGACCGGCCCGGGGCGGTGCAGCATCTGCTCCGGGGTGACCGCGATGCCGTACGGCGTCCCACCGGTGCAGCGCATCAGCCGCTCGTCGGTCACCGGCGTCGACACGTCCTCGTAGACGACGTCCTCCGCGATGCCGGGGATCGCGCGGTCGGCGGCCCGCAGGAGCCGGTCGCGCAGCTCGCGCTTGCGACCGGCGTATCGGGCGGTGGGCGCGCAACCCGGCCGGACGCCCCAATAGTCGGGGCTGGCCGGGGCCACGGTGATCAGCTGCACCGTGCTCTGCCCCGGCCGGCACAGCCTCCGGTTGCCGGGGTCCGCCAGGCTGCTCAGTCCAAGATGGACGACGGTGTCCGCTGATGCCCGCCCGGCCCGCAGCGCCGCATACATCTCCTCGCCCCGATCGCCGGAGATGACGATCGGGTTGGTGGCAGGGACGCCCTCCGCGGCGAGGTCCCGGTCGAGGACGAGGTGCACCACCGCGAGCGGGAGCGCCATCTCGAACCCGCGCACCCGGCGCAGCAGCCGGGCGGGCACCGCCTCCGGCGGGAGCAACTCCAGGAAGGTGTGCTTGAGGTCCCCCGCGGCCACGACGACCGGGGCGAGGATCACCGTCTCGGGTCCGGCCACCGCCCCGGAGTCGGCTGGACGAGTCCGCACGCCGCGTACCCTGCCGTGCTCGACGATGATTCCGGTCACCTCGGTGCGCAGCAGCACCCGCCCATCGTGGGCGAGCACGAGCTCAGCCAGCGCCTCGCTGATTCGCCTCGATCCACCGCAGGGATACGCCACGCCATCCGTGAGGTAGTCCACCACCACGGCCGCGTAGCCGAGCAGCGGCAGCCGGGAGGGCGGCAGCGCGAAGACGCCGTCCGCCCACGACAGCACCGTCCGCAGCCGCGGCGAGACGCGCAGGGAATCCAGGTAACCACCGAGGGTCATGGGCGCGTGCCGAAGCAGCTGCCACACCGGCCGCGGCATCCCGAGTAGGTCCCGCAGGTGCCGGTCGTCGCCGAGGGCCCGCATGTCCCCGGCCAGAGCGGCGATCGTGGCAAGAAATTCGCGTACGGCCGCTGCCTCACCGGGGAACGTCGCGCAGAGTCGGTCGCCGACAACCTCGATCCCGAGGGGCAGCCGGATGGTCCCGTCCGGGAACTCAAGGGTGAACAGGGCGTCCGGGTTGAAGCGGGTGACATCGACCCCGATGCCCAGGGGCGCCAGCAGCGCGCGCAGAGGGCTCGGCGCGACGTAGTGCAGGCCGATGTCGAACTCGTAGCCGCCGCGGCTGAAAGCGGACTGATGCCCGCCCGGCGTGTCCCGCGCCTCCACCACGACGACTCGCCGCCCCGCCGCCGCCAGATACGCCGCCGCGGCCAGGCCGCCGGGGCCCGAGCCGACGATGACGACGTCCGCATCCCGCCCGGCGATCATGACCGGCTCGTCCCAAGCTCGCCGAGGATGCGCCGCCGCCGACTCCGCGACACCGCGTGCTCCACCACCGCCATGGCAACTCGACCCTCGTAGATGACCCAGCTCCTGACCCGAGCATCCGGCGCGGACAACCACGGGTTCCAGAGCCGTACGTCCCGACCCGCGGTGAGCCGGTGCGTGTCGGGCGGCGGCACCGACGGCCGTAGCGACGACGCCGACCACAGCCGCGATTCCCGCCGACAGTACGGGGTGCCGGAGCCGGCGCGGTCCCCAGCCGACGGGCAGCGGCCGCGGGCCACGGGCGGCGGAGCGGTGGTCTACATCGGTGCTCCTCGATCTGGATGTGTTCAGCCTCGACGCGCGCTGCCCGCTCAGCCGGCGGAGTTGACGCCGGCGGGTTCGGGTGCCGGCGGTGGCCCGGCCTGCCCGTGGCCGGGGTCCTCGCCGCCGGTGTCGAGCCGGAACGGCGGGTACTCGTCGCGCATCAGCGCTACGTAGGCCAGCACCCGGTAGCACCAGCGGTTGAAACCCATCAGCAGGTCGAAGACCTCCCGTGGGTACGTGCCGGTCGCGGCGAGCATGACGGCAGCGACGAGGGCGAACAGACCGATGACGTTGCCGAAGTGCAGGCCTGACCCGCCGGCGAGAACCGCGACGATGAGCAGTTGCGGCAGCGCGAGCAGCCACCACTTCACCAGCACGAGCCCACGGCTGAGCCGGTGCGGGTAGTCGACGTCGAAATCGGCTGGGTAGGCCGGGTCGGGCCGCAGGCTGAACGGCGGGTAGCGGTCGGTGCCGAACGCGCTCATCGAGTAGAACGCGACCCGCCAGGTCCAGCGCATCACGCCGACGTTGAACTCGAACAACGACCGCGGGTATCGGCCGGTGATGAGGATGCCGACCCCCGCGATGAGCGTCGTGACCGTGACTGCGAGCCACAGGAACGCCAGCACGACGATGTGCGGCAGGACGAGCAGCCACTTGATCAGCCACAGCCATCGGGATGTCGCCGGGTCGAGCCGGCCGTCGAGCCGAGCCGGGTAGGGACGGGTTTCCACTGGGACACCTCCGACCGAATTCCTGCCGTCTAGTGACGGGCGTCGTTGTTGGGGCGGACGGCCGTGACGGCAAGGACTGCAATCCCGGGACCGCCGCCGAGCCGGAACAGCGCTCCGCCGCCGACCGCGTACGGGACGGCGTCCCGGACGATGTCGCCGCCGACGGCGAGGGTCCCGGCGACGCCCGTCGTGGGCGCCGAGCCGATCTGGTAGGCACCAACCTGACTCGGGCGGAACGTGGCCACGGCACGCCCGCCGATCCGGTAGCCGCGCGTCGACGGCCGCCGCCGGGCGACCACCGGTGGTGGTAGCGCGGCACCGCGTGGGGTAGCGATCGTCATGGAAGCTCCTCCATCACGGCCGGCCGGCTCGTCTCGGTCCCGCCTTCGACCCTGCGCCTGCGCAGGCGCACCCACCAGAGGCGTGAGTCCTTAACCCCGGCGCCCCGGCCCCGGCTGCTGACGTTGGTCCCCACGGGTCGATGACCAACGTCCCTCGCGAGGCCTCGGCGGACAGGGCTGAATGGATATGCAGCGTATTGAGAGGTGGCGACCGAGGTGTTCACAGCCATTGTGTTGGCGGCTTTCCTCATCCCAATCAGCTGTATGGTGTCAGACGAGATAAGGGCTGAGCTGCGGGAGTTTCTCGACCGATGGAGGGCTCATCACGCGTGACGCAGCCTCCCCCTGAGCGCTAGCTGCGGCACTGCCGCGCGCCGCCGGCCGGCGCCGGCAGCGGCAGGTGCAGCAGCAGCCGGATCGTCGTCGTTCGGCCGGTCCCGTTCGCCCACGAACCCGAAGGATCTCCGGCCGCACGGACAGGTCCAATCTGCCGCCGGCACGTCCGCGAACGACGAAAGTCCCTGCCGGTTCGGCTCCTTCGGCCGTAGTGCGTCGCGCCCGAACGGGGTGTGCTGGGTGTGGCGTGCTCGATCGCAGTGCACCCAGGAGGTCGGCGATGAGTATCGACACCAGGCAAGGCATGCCGCCGGCGGGAGAGGCGCCTCCGCGCCGGCGACGGGTGATGGCGTGGGTGGTGGCGGCGGTGGTGCTGCTTGCCGCGGTGGGCGCGGGCGTGGCCCTGCTGGTCGTCGACCGGGGTGGCGGTGGGCAGGGCGGCAGCTCGCCGGCCCCGTCCACCGCGCCGTCGACGCAGCCGTCTCCGCCGTCGCCGAGCGCGTCGGCGCCGGCCGGGGTGCCGGCGTTCGCGTTCCAGCCGCTGTGGCCATTCGGCAGCGCGGCGGCTGCGGCGGCCTGGCAGCAGGAGTACCGGACCGGCGGGCACCAGCCCTGGCACCTCGACCCGGCCGCGACCGCGCTGGCGTTCACCCGTGGCTACCTCGGCTACACCGAGCTCGACCGCACCACCAGCCGGGTCGTGGTCGGCTCCCAGGCGTGGATCGGCGTCGGCGCGGAGCTGCCGGACGGCACCGACAGCACGGCCGCAGTCGTGCATCTGGCCCGGATCGGGACCGGCCGGGACGCCCCCTGGGAGGTCGCCGGCACCCGCGACAGCACGCTGAGCCTGACCACCCCGGCCTACGGGTCGCGGGTGTCGTCGCCGGCCACTGTGGGCGGCCGGATCACCGGGGTGGACGAGAGCCTGCTCGTGCAGGTGCGGTCGCTGACCGGCGGCCTGATCGGCCGCTCGGCCCCGATCCCTGCCGGCGGCAATGGCACACCCTGGTCGGTGCCGGTCAGCTTCACCGCCCCGGCCGGGACCGTGCTCACCATCGCGGTCTCCACCGGCGGCCACGTCGCGGCCGTGGAACGCTTCGCCGTGACCGGGGTGCGGGTGGTCGGCGGGTCGGCGCCGGTGCTGGCCGACGGCCGATACGCAGTGCGCATCACCGGCGTCGATCCGGCCGCCCGCCAGATCACCGTCGACGTCGTCGAGATCTTCTTCGGCGCCGACGCGGTCCGGGCGGCGCGGGAGGACCACGCCGCGGAGGTCCCGCCACCGAACGACGTGTGGATCCGCAACACCAACCCACAACTGCGGACCCTCCCAGTCGCCCGGGACGCTCCGATCACGGTCAACGTGCACGGCGCGGCCGAGTCCGGCAGCGCAACCCGGAACATTCCCTGGACTCTGGACCAGCTCAGTGCGGCCAGCGACCACCCCGCGCACGGCGTGTTCTGGGTGACCGTCCACAACGGACAGGCCGTCCGCATCACCGAGCAGTACCTACCCTGACCGGCCGGATTACGCCCGCGCCGCCCCGCGCCTCCGACCGGGCCGCACGGCGCCGAAGCAGAGCGACACGCCGCAGACAGGGTGCTCAGGCCCCTGCCGGCGCGGCCACGGCAGGGACACGGTGGCGGGCGGCGGACTCGGGAAGACGGGTCGCCTCGATCGGATCAGGCCGGATCAGCCGGCTTGGCCGCCGCCTCGCAGATCGCCAGCCACGGCGGTCGCCCACGAGCGGACGCGTGCCGGGTCGCGCCAGTCCCCGGCCGACTTCTTCGCCATCGCGCTGGCGGGGAAGCCCTTCGCATCCGGCAGCAAGCGGCCACCGAAGGTGACGTGGCCCCGTGCACCGATCCGGTCCATAGCCTGCCGCACCTGCGGGACCGGTGGGATCTCGGTGGCGCTGGCTGAATCGTCCAGCGGGCCGCTGCTGAACAGCCACACCGGTCGGCCGCTCAACACGTCGGCGTACCGCTTGACGAATCGGCGCGCGTGCCGGTGCCACCTGCCGGTGTACAGGGCTCCGCCGATGATGACCGCGTCGTAATCGCTCACATGGATCCGGTGGTCGGCCGGGCGGACGTCGGTCTCGATGCCGGCTTCGGTCAGCGTGTCACCGATCCACTCCGCGATTCCGAACGTACCGGCCCGCTTCGTGCCGTACACCACGAGCGCGCGCATCGCGATCACCTCCCTGAGCGGGCCCGCGGCCATGTTCCCGGCCGCGGAGCCGGTCCTCGTCATTGCCTATGAAGAGTGGGGTGGGACCTTGGACCTGTATGCAGCAGTTTGAGATAGTTGAGGTGTGGACCGGCCGTAGGGCAACGGCGCCCGCGGTGTCCACGAAGGAGGGCCTGCCATGCGCATTCTCCACCCCACCGTCCGAGCGCTGTGCCTCGTTGCCGGCGCCGTGCGCTGGGCAGCCGTCCCACGGGCCGCGGGCTACCGGCGCCGGCAGAGGCGGCATACGTTGACCTGCCGGTTCGGACGGACCTAGCGTGCGTCCATGAGGGCCATGATCGTCAAGGAGTTCCGCGAGCTGGTCCGGGATCGGCGCACGCTCGCCATGCTGATCGTGATGCCACTGCTGCTGCTGATCATTTTCGGCTACGCGGCGAACTTCTATGTCACGAGCGTGAAGGCCGCCGTCGTCGGTCCACAGGCGACACAGGTCGCGTCCCAGCTGCCGCCGTACTTCGATGTCACGACCACCGAGCCGGACGGCTCGCGCGCCGACGCCGAGTCGTTGCTGCAGGACAACAAGGTCGACGTCGCCTTCGTCACCGGGCAGCGGCCCGTTCGGGCCCTCGTGGACGGCTCGAACCTGTTCGCCGCCCAGTCGATCGTCGGCACGCTGAACAAGGCCGGCGACTCCGTACAGACCGAGGTGCGCTACAACCCGGACCTCAAGACGTCCTGGGTGATGGTGCCGGCGATCATCGGCCTCATCCTCACGTTCATCGGCACGATCATCACCAGCATCGGACTGGTCCGCGAGCGCGAAGCGGGCACACTCGAACAGCTCGCGGTCATGCCCATCAAGCCGAGCACCGTGATCATCGGGAAGATCACGCCATACTTCCTCGTCGCGGCGATCGACATGACCATCGTGACCGTGCTCGGCATCCTGCTGTTCGGCGTGCCGTTCAACGGCAACGTGCTGGCCTTCGCCCTCGGCGCCGCGGTGTTCCTGTTCGTGGTGCTCGGGCTCGGCGTGCTGATCTCGACGCTGTCGAAGACGGCCGGGCAAGCGATACAGACGGCGTTCTTCTTCCTGCTGCCGCAGATCCTGCTGTCGGGGATGATCTTCCCGCTCGACGCGATGGCCGCCGGCGTGCGCTGGATCGGCTACCTGCTGCCACTGACCTACTTCACCATGATCTCGCAGGGGATCATGCTGCGCAGCGCGTCGATCGCATCCCTCTGGCTCGCCTACCTGATCCTTGCGGTGATGGCGGCGGTCGTCTTCACCGGTGCCACGTTGCGGTTCCGTCGTGACCTCGCCCCCGGTTCCGGGCATGCCCGAGGCGGCCAGCAGCCGGCGGAAACGCAGGCCGTGACCGCCGCTGGTCCGGGCAGCACGCCGTGACGTACGGAATCACCTCGGCGCGGGTCCGGCTCGGCGACCGGACCGCTCTGGACGACGTCACCCTGCAGCTGCCAGCCGGATCGGTGACCGCGGTCGTCGGTGGCGACGGCGCAGGCAAGACGACCCTGCTACGCGCCCTCGTACGCCAAGTGACACTGGACGCCGGCACGGTGAACACACCGGAGAAGGCCGAGATCGGCTATCTCCCGGCGTCGTCAGGAAGCTGGGCCGCGCTGACCGTGACCCAGAACGTCGACTTCGCCGGCGGCATCTTCGGGCTCGCCGGCGAGTCCCTCGCGGCGCGGCGGAGCGAGCTTCTCGCGGCTGCGGGACTGACGGCGGCCGGGGGCCGACTCGCGTCCGAGCTCTCCGGCGGGATGCGCCGCAAGCTCGGCTTCTGCATGGCGATGGTCCACCGGCCGTCGCTGCTCGTCCTCGACGAGCCGAGCACCGGCGTCGACCCGGTGAGTCGGATCGACCTGTGGCGGCTGATCTCCGAGGCCGCCGCTGCCGGCGCCACGGTGGTCATGTCCACCACCTACCTCGACGAGGCCGAGCGGGCCGGGCAGCTGCTCGTGCTCGACCGGGGTCGCGCGCTGCTGCAGGGTACGTACGACGACGTGCGGGCCGGCTTCCGCGGAACGGTCACCTGCGGCCCCTCCGCCGTACGTCCGGAGTGGTCGTGGCGACGCGGGCGCGAGCGCCGGGAATACTGGCCGGCCGCCGACCAGCCCGATGACAGCCTCGTAGTGGACCCCGACCTCGAAGACCTCGTGGTGGCGCTGTCGCTCACCGCGAGAAACCAGGAGGCCGCGGCATGACCGCGGTCCTGCTGCGTGCGTCGTCGGCGTCCCGCCGGTTCGGCGACGTCGTCGCCGTGGACGACGTGTCGATGCACGTGCAGGCAGGTGAGGTCGTCGGACTGCTGGGGGCGAACGGCGCGGGCAAGACAACACTCATCCGGATGCTCCTCGGACTGCTGGGCACCAGCGCGGGAACGGTCGAGGTGCTCGGCGGGCCGCCGGACCGGGCCCGCCGCCGCCGGCTCGGCTATGTGCCGCAGAACCTGGGGCTCTACCGGGACCTCACCCTGCAGGAAAACCTCGCCTTCGTCGCCGGCGCCTACGGTGCCGCCAGGCCGGCCGTGCCAGCGGAGCTGCACTCCTATGCCGACGTCCTGATCGGTGACCTGCCGCTGGGGGCCCAGCGGCAGGCGGCGTTCACTGCGGCCCTGTGCCACACGCCCGAGGTGCTGCTGCTCGACGAGCCCACGTCCGGCGTGGACGCCCTCGGGGGGTCCCGGTTGTGGGACACCATCCGTGACCGGTCCGACGCCGGTGTCGGGGTCCTGGTGACCACGCACAACATGCAGGAGGCCGAGCAGTGCGACCGGCTGCTCCTGATGTCCGACGGCGTCCTCGTCGCTGAGGGCAGCGAGCACGACATCATCGGCGACACGACCGCCATCGCCGTGCACACCGACGACTGGGCGCGCACCTTCGCCGCCCTCAACGCGGCCGGACAGCCGGTCGTGCTGGACGGACGCGCGGTGCGCGTCGCCGACGGCGACCCGGCCCGGCTCGGGCAGATCCTCGCGACCGAAGGCATCCCGGCGCGGCTCCAGCCTGTTTCGGCAACGATCGAGGAGCGGATGATGGTGCTCGCCCGCAGAACCTCCGGCGCCGCCTGACGCCACTACCGGCCCGCCCCTGCCTCGTCAGAGTCTGCGGTCTCGAGACCCCAGGCGGTTGCCACGGGCTGCCCCTGGAGATCGGCGAGACAGTTCCGGCCGTCTCTTGTGGACAGTCTGCACGCTCCCCACGACGGGAGGTCAATCGGAAGGTAGCCGGGACGAACGGCTCTGTCGGATCGGCCTGCCTCGGATCAACCTGGGGATAGAGGTGCGGCATCGGCGGTGTCGGCAGGATGCGCCGAGGGAGGAGCAAGGCGATGACACGAGGCACGTTTCGAGACGGACCACGGGTGGTCGTCGGCATCGATGGATCGCCCGGTGCGCAGGCGGCCGCGGAGTTCGCTGTCGGGGAGGCACGGTTACGCGGGGCGAGGCTTGTCGCGGTGAACGCACTCGGCCTTCCGGACGTCGTCCGGTTCGATCCATACTCGGTCCACGTGCATCCCAAGTTGGAGATCGTCGGACGGGCCGAAGAGACGGTGGCCGCGGCGCTGCGGGATCTGGACACCGACGGTTTGGACGTCCGCGTCGTCGTGAGCACCGACGAGCCGGCGCGGGCGCTCATCGACCAGGGTGCATTCGCCGACCTGCTCGTCGTCGGCTCACGAGGCCGCGGCGGGTTCCAGGGCCTCGTGCTGGGCTCGGTAAGTCTGCGCTGCGCTCTGCATGCGCGGTGCCCGGTGACGGTCGTTCGTCCGGAGCCGGTGGCTACACCGACCGGACCGGTTACCGCTCGGCCGCCGATGGTCGGCGCGGGCAGCCCTGCATGAGACCATTCGGCGTCGGGACGTAGGACTCTGTCCGGTCGCGATCCTCCCGCGCAGCGTCGGTCGGGTGAAGCAACTGGGCACGCCGGTGTGAGATCGGCCGGACACCAACTGTGCCGCAAAGTGGGCGCTTGGTTGTCAGGGGTTTCATCCCGCACCGTCGCCCTTGGCGTCAAGGCGACGGTCGTCCACATCGGACGGCGCGACGTGGTGCTCAGCGGAGCGGAACTGACCAGCGCAGCCAGGTCCCGGCAGGCTCACGTGCCTGGATCTCGACGTTGCCGCCCCGGCTTTCTGCGCGCCGTTGGAGGATGTGCAGGCCGCTGCGCCGGCCCGAAGAGCCCGGGCCGATGCCGTCGTCACGGACCTCGACGGTCAGCCGGTTCTCGACGGCGGCGACGTTGATCTCTGCCGAGCTGGCCCGTGCGTGCCTCGCAACGTTGGTGAGCGACTCCCGCGCGACCGCCAGGACGTCCTCGCCCAGCTCGTCGGGCAGCGTGTCGAGGAGACCGGACATGCGCAGCGAAGGGGCGAATCCGAGGACTGCTGTCAGTTCTCCCGCAACGTCGAGCAGCCGCGCGCGCAGGCCCCGGACCGCCGAGTGCCGGACCTGTTGGAGCTGGAAGATGCTGGTACGGATCTGTCGGATCGTGTCGTCGAGATCGTCGACGGTGGCGAGAACTCGGTCGGTCGCACCACCTGGTCCCAGGATTCCCGCAAGGCTCTGCAGGCCGAGCCCGGCGGCGAAGAGCCGCTGGATCACGTGGTCGTGCAGGTCGGCCGCGATCCGATCTCGCTCGTCCAGCAGTGCGACCCGCTGTTGCTCGGCACGTGCCTCTGCTAGCTCGATGGCCAGGGCGGCTTGGTTGGCGAACCCGGCGGCCATAGAGAGTTCCTCGGATCCGAACGCCGGTTGGCCACGGCGGCGGCCGGCCCAAAGGACTCCGCGCACCCGGGTGGAGCCCAGCAGCGGAACTGCCACCACGGCGCCGAGTTCGAACTCCGCGACGGTCGCGATGACCGCCGTCTCCGGATCCGACAGCGACTGATGTACCGGCACCCCGGTGGTGTAGACCTGTCCGGACAGCGATCCGGTCATCGGCAGGATCGTCCCGGACACCCGCTCGGCTCCGGTGCCGACGGCGATCTCGACCCGAAGTTCGCCGTCGTCCGTCGGAAGGACGACTGTGGCCAGGTCGGCGTGCGCCGTCCGCGCGCTCGCCTCGGCGATGAGCTGAAGTGGCCGGTTCGCATCGTTGGCGTCAGCCGCCAGGACCTGCCGCGTGATCGCCGCGACCGCCTGCAGCCACTCGCCGCGGGTCTGCGCCGCTTCGTAGAGTCGCGCGTTCTCCACCGCGACCGCGGCGGTCGCCGCCAGTGCCCTGGCCAGCTCCTCGTCCTCGGCGCTGAACTCGCCCCGGGTGCTCTCGGACAGGTACAGGTTGCCGAACACCTCGTCCCGGATCCGGATCGGCACCCCGAGGAAGCTGTCCATCGGCGGGTGCCCGGGCGGGAAGCCGGTGGAACGGGGATCGTCGGCGATCCGCCGCAGCCGGATCGGCCGCGGGTCGTCGATGAGGGCGCCGAGCAGCCCCTTGCCCTCCGGCAGGTGACCGATCCGCTGAACTGCGTCATCCGGCATGCCGCTGTGCACGAACTCGATCAGCCCTCCGGTCGGCGATATGACCCCGAGTGCCGCGTACCGGGCTCCGACCAACTCCCTGGCCGCCTCGGCGATCCGCCGCAACACCACCGGCAGTGCCAGGTCCCGGGTCACCACCTGGGATGCCCGCAGAAGCCCCCGCAGCCGGCCCTGGGCAGCCATCACCTCGTGCGCTCGATCGACCAGCTGTGCGAGCAACTGGTCCAACTCGAGCCTGGGCAGATCCGGGAAGGTCAGTGACGGCGGCGCAGCCGCGTCTTCGGCCGGGTCGCGATAGGCCTCGGCGTCCGGGTGGGGATTGTCGGGCCCCGCGGCACTCATGGTCGCAGCCTCGCTTACGGGTCCGCCGATGCCCGCCGAGTCGCGATCGAACGCCTAAAGCCCCCGACACTCCCGTCGAACACCGTCCGTCGCTTTCCAGGTCGATCCCGTCGAGGCAAGCTTCCTCTCCCCGCCGCGGCATGACAACCACGAGTGCCCAAGGGACCTCCGGCTCACGCCGCCGACAGGGCGCGCGGGCCGCACTTGATCCGCCTGTCGACGATGACCGGTGCCCGGTCGCCGGGCGACGGTCGCTGCCGGCGTGTCGGCCGGCAGCGGCCCAAGCACCTCCGACATCGCGGCCGGCCTCCGGCGGAGCTCACCAGCGCCAGCACCGGGAAGCAGGCCGCGCCCGCTCCGACTCATGTCGCCCCACTGCTACAGCGTGCTGCGCGGCGGGTTGGTTCGACGGTCTGGCGGGGTTGGCGGTCCGGCGAGTGGGATCTGGACCTCGGCGATGCCGTCGGCGATGAAGCCGGCCGCCCCGACGCCGGCGTCGGCGAGGAGCGCGGCGACCGGGTGGTTGTCGGTGAGGAAGGAGGCGGCGAAGGTGGAGATGCCCCGGGCGAGTGCGGCCTCCGCGAGCAGGTGGACCAGCGCGGTGGCCAGCCCTACCCGCCGCCATTCCGGGCGGACGACGACGGCGACCTCGGCCGCGCCGTCGCCGACCTGCTCGTAGCGGGCGATGCCTACGCCCCGGCCGGTCAGCCTGTCCCGGGCGACCAGCCCGAAGCGGGTCCGGTAGTCCAGGACAGTCAGGTACTCGAGCAGAGCCGGCGTGACCGACGGCGGCCCGCCGAGGAACCGGCGGCTCACCGTGTCCGCGTCCGCGGTGTTGATCGCCTCGCGGAGCTCGGCCGCGTCGTCGGGAACGACGGGCCGCACGTCGACGATCCGCCCGTCCTGCAGGGTTACCTGCCGCTCGAACTCGGACGGGTAGCCAGCGGGCCGCTGGGCCCTCTGTCCGTCGACCGAGCGTCTCGACATCGACCTCACTCTCCCCCCGCCCGCGCACCTCCATCAGCACCTGCGGCTTCGCGGTCAACGTCTTCCGGCTCTCGCGCACGCCCGGCCGGGAGCGGAACCTCAGGCCGGAAAATCGACCGGCCAACCGGTCCGGTCGTACGTCGCCCGTCCCGGGTCATGACGGGGACGTCGCCGCTGCAGCACTGGTCATACACCTACGCTCGGGCCCCGACCGGACCCGAGCCAGGTCCGTTCCGCCCTTGAAGAAGGGACCAAGGTCCCGCACCGCGCTGACGGGCTGCGCGCCGGGTGAGAATCGGGATCAAGTCCGAACGGCGCGCCCGCTGGCTGGCCGGCGATCGGCAGCGACCGGCCCTGCCGGCAACGTCGCCACCGTCCCGGTCCCCGGAGGGTGCCCGCGCTGTCCACAATGGACTTGACGTTCTTGCCGACCACTGCCGACTCACCGCCGACGCCCTGCCGCCGCTCCGCCGCGGTCACGGACGGGCTGGCGATCTGACCGTCTCCTCGGGACGTTCGGCACTGCCGCACAGGCACGGGACCGCGGAGCATCACCCCTGAGGGCCGATCGCCAGTCACGCGCGGGCCGGTAGCGCCGCGACCTGGTCAGAGGAGGCGCGATGAGATCACGCGACGTCCGGGCCACGACCGCGGGAGTGCTGTTCATCGCCGCGACCACCGCGAGTCTGCTGGCCACTGCTTTCCTGGGCTCTCTCCTCGACGGATCCGGCTTTCTGGCCGGTGTGTCCCTGCATCAGGACCGGGTGCTGGTGGCGGCGTTCTTCCAGCTCGTGGCCGCCTTCACCAGTGCGGCCATCGCGATCTCGCTCTATCCGGTGCTGAGGCGGCACGCCGCCGGAATGGCGCTGGGAGCGGTCGGCTTCCGCCTCATCGAAGGGGTGTTCTACGCGCTGTCAGCGGCCGGCACCCTCGTGCTGGTCGCCCTGTCCGAGCAGTTGGCAACAGCCGGAACGGCCGGGGCGTTCTCGGTGCGCACCTCCGCTGAGGCAGTTCGGAGCTTCCGGGACTCCGCCGGCGTCGTGGGAGTGCTGGCTTTCTACATCGGAGCGACCATCTACTACCTGGTCTTCTATCGGTCGCAACTGATCCCGCGCTGGCTGTCCGGCTGGGGCCTCGCAGGCACGGCTCTGGGTCTCGTCGCCGGACTGCTGGTCATGTTCCGAGTGACCGGGACGATGTCGGGCTTCCAAGTCGCCCTCAACATCCCCATCGGCGTGCAGGAGATGGTGTTGGCCGGGTGGCTGATCCTCAAGGGCTTCTGCCCTACGCCGCCGGAGTCGGCGATCGTCGAGTGGCATCCGCCGGTGGCCCCGGCTTCCCCCACCACCTCCGCCTCCTAGGTCTCGCTGCGCAGCGCTGTTTCTGGCCGTAGGCGAGCGCGCCGGACGGCATCGAAGCCGGGCGACGTGCCGCAGACAGCGCCCGCGATCATCCGGACCGCTGGGGTCCGGCCGCCTCCTCCGTCGTCACCCGGAATACCGGATAGTCAGCCGCGATGCCCTCGAAGGCAGCGATCGGCGCGTCCGGATCCACCGGGATGTGCGCCCGTGCGCCGGTCGCCCGCCGCACGTGGCTGCGAAGGATCGGTGCGCGCTCACTCACCTCGACCTCCACCAGCCTGACCGGCTCCCGGCGACCGTGACGGAGCGCCGCCCGCCCACCGGACGCTCGGACGTTGCGCACCCAGTTGGTGTCCGCACCCAGCATGGACACGAGATAGCGATCGCCCTCGAAGTCCGCGACGACGGCCGGGAAGGTGATCGTCCTGCCGCTGCGCCGCCCGACGGTCTCGACCACCACGAGCCACGCCGGCCCGATCCCCGCAGCCGCCAGGCGCGCCTGCCCCCGGACGCACCACGCACCGCGCCCGGCCACCGTCCTGCGGCCCGACCGCTATCCGTCCTGCCGGTACGCGGGTCCTTTGCCACTATCGTGCCGAACCCGGCCGGCGCACGGTCATGCTATGGATCCCGGCTCGTTGGGCGTCAACCCGGCAGCAGAGTCCGGCGCGTCCGGCCGCACCTCGGTGGTGCGGGAGCTGCTCACTCGTCGCGACTTCCGGCGCATGCTGTTCGGGCAGAGCGTGTCCGCGCTGGGCGACTGGCTGGGCACGATCGCCGTGATGATGGCGGTCCTTCGACTTTCCGGGTCCGCCACGGCGGTCGGCGGTGTGCTCGTGCTTCAACTGCTGCCGGCCGTGGTTGCCGCGCCGCTCGTGTCCCGGCTGGTCGCCCGGGTCGACCGGAGACAAGTGCTGCTGGCCTCCGACGCGATCCGCGCCGTGCTGGCCGGCGTGTTGCCGCTGGTTGCGGCGGTCGGCTGGATCTACGTGTGGGCGTTCCTCCTGCAACTGGCCGGTCTGGCGTTCCTGCCGGCCCGCGACGCCGCCATCCCGAACGTGACCGGCCTCGACGGGGGCCAGCAGGGCAGGCAGGAGGAGTCACTCCTGTCGGCAGCCAACGCCGTGATGCTCGGGACGTACTACGGCGCCATTCCCATCGGAGCCGGGCTGTTCGCCGTGATCACGACAATCGGCGGTGCCCTCGGCGTTCCGGCCGGGCTGCAGCTCGTGGTGGCGTTCTGGCTCGACGCCCTCACGTTCGTGGTGTCATTCATCGCCATCCGCGGCATCGAGCACCTCGGCCACCGGCTGCCCGCCATGCCCAAAGTCGGCGCAGACGGCGGTCGATGCGCAACGCCGACGCCTCCCCGCCTCCGCGTCCTCTGGCAGCATCCGGCGGCCCGGTACGTCCAGCAGGCCACGTTCGCCGCCGCTGTGGGAATTGGCGCGCTCTTCTCGCTCGGCACGGTGTTCGTCACGTCCACACTGGAGCTCGGCACGCTCGGGTTCGGTGCGCTCGTCGCGCTGTTCGGGGTCGGTGCTGCCAGCGGTCTCGGCGCCCAGCGGCTGATAGGCGACCGCGCACGCGCGCCGTTGATCCGCGGCGTCCTGGCCATCCAAGGCGGGGTGATCGTGTCCATGACAGCAGTCGCCTCGCCGCTGCTAGCCCTGCTCGGCGCCGTCGCATTCGGTTCCGCTGTCGCGATCGCCCTCGTCAACGCGGTCAGCCTGCTTCAGGACTCCCTGGCCGGCGGACTGCGGGATCTCGCGCTGTCCATGTTCCACCTCACCCTCCGCGCCGGCCTGGCCGTCTCGGCCGTGCTCTCGGGCGTCGTCGCCGACCTGCTCCAGCCTGTCCGCGCCCCACTGCTCGGCACGCTGCAACCCCCCCAGACCGTGCTGCTCGCCGCCGGCAGCCTCTGCATCGTGGCCGCGTTCGCCATGCCTCGAGCGCTCGGGACGCCACGTGGCCGCGGTGAACCGAGCGATCCGACACCTCGACCCACGTCTGACATATCGCTACGAACCCGCGAGAGCACGAGGCGGAACTGAACAGCCTTCTCGGCCGGAGGAGATGTCGGCTAGGTATGAGACAACCGACGCAACCGCAAGGCGTGGCGGAGCACCGGCCTCATGCCCGTACTCCCGGGGTCGTTGTGCTCTGTCGGCCCGGTGGGGGACAGCCGACACTTCGACTCATGGAGCTCACCGAACGCGAGCGTCGGATCCTCGCCGAGCTGGAGCACCAGTTCGCCACCGGCACGCCGGAGACGAAGGAAAACGACGGCGATGTTGCGTCGAGCCAGCGAAGCCGCCGTCCGAACTGGATGGTCGGCGCCGCCGCGGTCCTAGGGATTCTCCTCATCGTGACCGGGATCGGTCTCGGCGTCGCCAGCTCGGTGCTCCTGGGGATGTTCCTCGTGGTCTGGTGGCTGTCCCCCGTGCTGTGGAGGCTGTTGCGGTGGGTCGGCAGGAGGATCCGGGAGTCGTTCCAAGACGCGCCACCGCCCTCCACGTCCTGAGGCTGGTGTCCCCAGGTGCACAGCTGATCGTCCAGCGGCCCGTCAGCGGGACGCGACCGAACTCTGCCGGTCACGAGCCGGCAGTGCTACCCGACCCCGCCACGCCCGTCAGGCTGACCGGCGTGCGGGATGAAATCCCTGACGGCCTGCATGACTTCGGCGGTCCGCTCGTCGTGCGGGTTGTGACCAGCCCGCTCGATGATCTTCAATCGGGCGTCCGGGATCGCCGCCGCGAGCTGGCCCTGATGCTCCGGCGGGAACACGAAGTCGTCCCGCCCGGCCATCACCAGCGTCGGTACGGTGATCTCGCCGAGGCGGCCCATCACCGTCCAGCCCTTCTGGAGCTGGCTGAAGCCGAAGATCTCCGCCTGCGGCCGCGCCCTCGAGCGACGTTCGGCGATCATGGTGCGTACGGCCGAGAACCAACTCGTGTGGGGGTCGTAGGCGGAGCCGAGTCGCATGAGGGTCGGGAAGAACTCCCAGGGCGCGATGCGCCCGTTGAACCAGCGCCGCGCGAGTTCGACCTTCCTGCGGGAGTATCCGCGCCTGGCCAGCAGCTCGGGCGCATTCTCCTGGTCCCACCAGCTGTCGCCACCCGCGTCGAGCAGGATGAGGTGCGACAGGCTGTCCGGATAGCGCAGCGCGTACTCGAGGGCCACCTTGCCCCCGAACGAGTGTCCGAGCACTGCCCACTTGTCGAACCCGAGCGACTCCCGCAGCGCATCAGCGTCGGCCGTCAGGTTCTCCCAGGTCATCGACGAAACCGGCACGCCCACCGACCGCCCGTTGCATCGATGGTCGTAGAAGACCAGGGTGTACGAGTCCGACAGTTGCCGGAAGCGCAGCAAGGTCCACAGATCTGCTCCCGGCCCTCCGTGCATCAGCACGAGCGGGTAGCCGCGCCCGACGACGTCGACGGACAGCTGAACGTCTCGTACTGGGATCGTCGTCATCCCCGCGCCTCCTTCACCGTCGACAGGGCATCGGCCGGCACGCCGAGCGCCTGCAGCTCCTCGCGCGCGCCGGCCACGAAGACGTCGAGATCCGGGTACGCGTCCCGGTCGGCGATGACACCGATGGCGAACTGCCCGGCGTAGGACAGCGCACCCACGCCGAGCGGCTCGTTGGCGATCAGCGGCAGCACGGGGAACACCTCGAGCACGCGCGCACCACACAGGGACAGCGGTCCCGTCGGACCGGGGATGCTGGCCGTGGTCACGTTGACGCGCTGGCGCATGACCGCGAAGAGGATGAGCCTGCGGGCAAGCCGGCCGCGGATGAGCGTCCCGAGGGAGGTCCGGGCCCTCGCCTTCCTCATCGAGGTCGCGGTGGCGATGCGGCGCAGCTCTTCCCCGGCGGCCGACTCGCGCATCGCGAGCGGGACAGCCATCTGCGCGATCAGGTTGCCTTGTTGCGGGCCGCTTCCGCGGCGTCGCAACGAGACCGGGACGTAGGCGCGGACCGTCGTGGCCTGGACCGGCTCGCCACGGCCGCGGAGCACCGTCCGCAGGCCGCCGGCGGTGAGGGCCAGCAGGACGTCGTTCACGGTCGCGTCGTGCGCGTGTGCGGCGGCCTTGACGTCGTCGAGGGCAGTGCGGATGACGGCGAGACTACAGTCGGGACCCACCATCCGGTCGAGGCTCGTCCGGGTCGCGGGTTCCTCCGCGAGTAGTTCGCGGATCGCCGGCCAGGCCTCGCGCGCGTGCCGCAGTGTCGTGCCCGGCCGGATGAGCATCCTTCCGGTGTGCTCGACCCCGCGGAGGCACCGCCGGATGGTGTCGTCGAAGAGTTCTCGATCCGATGGCGGGGGCGTGGGCGTCCACGGCGCTGCCGGCATCACCGGCCGGCCCCCGTCGGTGTCGAGAAGGGCTGCGAGCGTCAGCATCGCGGCCATGCCGTCGGCGATCGAGTGGTGCAGCTTCACGAACATGGCGACCCGCCCGCGCGACGGCCCGGGCATGAGCCACAGGCGCCACAGCGGACGCGACGGGTCGAACCGCTCGCGCCGCAGCGCGTCGGTGACCGCCAGCAGGCCGGTCTCGTCGGTCTCCGGTGGTAGCGGGCGGACCAGGATGTGGTCACGGATGTCGAAGTGCCGGGCGTCCGTCCAGAAGGGTCCGCCGAGCCCTCGCCGCGGGGCGTGTATGACCTGCCGGAAGCGAGGAACGAGGTGCAGCCTCGATGCGATCGCCGTACGTACGACGTCGATCCGCAGTTCGCCGGCGGGATCGAGAAGGCTCGTTCCGTCGAGGATCGCGAGGGCGCCGATATCCTGCGGCCACCGCGTGCTCGCGCCCAGCATCAGCCGGTCGAGCGAGGTGAGCCTGTCGATCGATGTACCCATGGTCCTCACCGCTACCTCGGATCGATCGGCGTGATCGTGCCGCGCCGCTCCTCGATCGCGGCGGCCGCATCCAGGCACAGGTCCTCCCGGTACCGCGGGCCGATAACCTGCACTGCCTGCGGAAGACCGTCCCCCACGCCCACGGAAACCGCCACGGCCGGCAGTCCGAGCGCATTGACCGCCATGGCCATGCGCATCGTCCGGATGGTCTTCGCCACCTGACCATCGTCGAGATCCGTGCCCGCCCGGCCCGGGGGCTCGG
Organism: uncultured Actinomycetota bacterium; assembly: GCA_963728945.1. Classification (GTDB taxonomy): domain Bacteria; phylum Actinomycetota; class Actinomycetes; order Mycobacteriales; family CADCTP01; genus CADCTP01. Next base: position 62,131 of record CAVSMA010000004.1, read on the forward strand.
TGCAGACGGGGCCGACGATGAGCGGACGCTCCTCCTGGAACTCTGCCCACGCGCGGAGCACCGCCTGCCGGGTCATGAGGCTGAGCTCCGCGGTCATGACGTCCGGATGGCCGGCGGCGTCGAAGAAGGCGGCCATGAACCGGTTCGTGTCGACCGGTGCCACCGGCGACAGGAGTTCCTGCCATCCCTGCCGGGTGCCCTGGGGTGGAGAGCATGACCAGCAGCGTGTTGGCAGCGACGTCGATCGCCGGCGGTTCGATCTCCTCGACGTCGTAACCGGCGTCGGCCAGGACCGCGGCCGCCTTGCGTACGCCCTCCTGCACCTGGGCGGACGTGCCCTGGCCCGCCGGGTCGAGCACGAGCGCCACTCGAACCGGCGTGGACAGCTGCGGCCCGTGCAGCGGTGCCGGCACCGTCCAGGGATCGCGCCAGGTCGGCCCGGCCACCACCTCGAAGGCCGCCCTCAGGTCGGCGACCCGCCTGGCCAGCGGGCCGCTGACGGCGGTGAGCTGGACGCCGATCGGCGCGTACTCCGGCTCGATGCTGCTGGCCTGGGGCACCCGTCCGAGCGTCGGTTTGAGCGCGGCGATGCCACAGCACTGGGCGGGGTGGCGCAGCGACCCGAGGCCGTCACTGCCGAGCCCCAACGGGCTCATCCCGGTCGCGATCGCCGCGGCCTCGCCGGCGCTGGACGCGCCGGGCGTCCTGGTCCGATCCCACGGGTTGACTGTCGCTCCCCACAGCTCGCTGTCGCAGTGCCAGCGAATCGCGCCGGTGGGAAGGTTCGTACGGCCGATCGCGATCGCTCCGGCGGCCTTCATCCGCTCGACGATCGGAGCGTCCCGCGCCGGATACGCCTGCGCCAGCGCCGCGTATCCCTGGGTGGTCGGCGTGCCGACGACGTCGATGTTGTCCTTGATCGTGAACGGGACACCGTGGAACGGCGGCAGGTCATCGCCGGCGGCGACCGCCCGGTCAGCGGCCTTCGCCGCGTCCAACGCCTGCTCGCCGAGGACGATGACGACGGCGTTGATCGAGGAGTTCACCGACTCGATCCGCCGCAGGTGGGCCTCGACGACTTCAACGCTGGACGCCTGCCCCCTCGCGATCGCCTCGGCAAGCTCGGTCGCGCTCATCCGCCACAACTCGGTGTCCGCTGCGCCGCTCACGCAGCCGCCTCCTTCGACCGCTCCCGGTGCCGCATGACGGATCGGCCGGCCGCGGCGGCGACCAGGGCGCTCAGCACGGTCAGCGGCGCCCGCACCCTCCCGTCGTAGGGTCGCCTGACCAGTGACACCGGCTGGCCGCCGAGATCCGCATGGATGGCCGCCGCGCCGCTGGCAGCGTCGCGGCCGAACACGACCCGAACCGTGCCCTGCCCGAACTCCGACAGGTCGAGCCGGAAGACGTACGGATCGTCCTCGTCGTCGGGGCACAGCGGCAGGCCCCGGTTGAGCGCGGGCACGGGCGTCACCGCCCGGAGTACCAGGCGCCCACCACGCACGAACACCTCGACGCCGCCCGGGATCGCCAGCCGCCCACGCAGATCCGAGATCCGCGCCGGCAGCCGGTATCGACCGCACAGCTCCTGCCACAGCTCGGGACGGTGCGGGATGTCGGTGCGGATGGCTTCGCCCGGTGCATCGAGCAGGTGGCGCAGCAACCGCGGGAACTCAGTCTCCATCCACCCGAACGCCCCGGCCGACCCGTTCGTAAAGGCGACGACGGCCAGACCGTCGTCCGGGGCCACCAGCAGCGTCGAGTTGAATCCCGGCAGGATCCCGTCGTGCCCGACCACGCGATGCCCGCCGGCCTCGCCGCGGGCGAAGCCGAGTCCCCAACCCGGCACCCGAGGATCCGGCTGGTAGTGCGGCGCGAACATCGTCGACAGCGTCGCCGGCTGGAGGATCGAGCCATGCTCGGTGCCGCCGCCGCCCGTCAGCGCCGCGGCGAAGCGGGCGATGTCGCGGACGGTGGAGTAGATCCCGCCCCCTCCCGCGCCGATCCAGTCTCGGTCGGGGACCGCCGTCACCCCGCGCCGTCCGACCGCGTAGCCGGTCGCCAGGCGTGCGGAAACCCGATCGGATCGGACGAGATCGGTGTCGGTCATTCCGAGCGGCTCGAAGATCCGTTCGCGGAAGTAGCGATCGAGGCCGATCCCGCTCACGTCCTCGACGATCTGGCCGAGCGTGGCAAATCCGGGGTTCGAGTACGCGAAGTGCGCACCGGGCTCGGCGACCACCGGCAGGCCGCGGCGGTAGTACTCGGCCAGCGAGGGCATCGGCTCGCCGGCGCTCACGCTGAGGATCGGCGGACGGCCTCCGATGGGGCCGGCGTCGGGATGGAGCAGATCCCGCACCCGCTGGACCTCCGCGATCCCCGCGGTGTGGGTGAGCAGATGCCGCACGGTCGCCGGCCCGAAGCCCCGGCGCGCCACGATCAACTCGTAGGCTCGCAGGTAGTCGGAAGCCGGCGCGTCGAGGTCGATCAGGCCCTGCTCGTGCAACTGCATCACAGCGACCGCAGTGAAGGGCTTGGTCACCGAGCCGATCCGGAACACCGTGTCCGCGGCGACCGGCCCGTTCGACGCGATATCGGCGAGCCCCCGTCCGTCGAACAGCTCCAGTGATCCGTCCCGGACGATCCCCACAGCGAGGCCGACGGCCGGATGCCGGTTGAGAATCCCGTCCATCCACGCCCGCAACTCTGGCCCGCCAAACCGGACGGGAGCGTGGTGAAGGGCGTCTTCCCGGACAGGACGAGTCCTCGCGTCCCTGTCGTGCGTGGCTTCGTCGGATGTCGTCGCCATCGCCGGTCTCCTCGGCCTCGTCAGACGATCTCACGCCGCCGCCGACCTCGGTGGCCGAATTCCACGGTGTCAGCTGTGGGGGTCCGCAGAACAGGGTCGTTGGGCCCAGCTGAAGGGACCTCCGGTCGAACCTCACGGAACTTCTCACGAGGGACCAACGACTCTGCCGTAGCGGCGAACTGGCTCCTAGCGTTGGGATTGACGACCGTCTCGCCTGGAGCGGACTCACCGTCCATTCGCGACGGTCCTCTACCGACGGGAGGTCGCGATGCGGTTCGACGGAGCGATCATGGTCGGGGTCGCCGGCGGGACCCTGGACCGAATCGTGCTGGGCTGGGCGGCCGAGGAAGCCGCTGCGCGCAACGCCGATCTCCTGGTATGCCACGTGCGGGAGGAACACGAACGGAGGGCACCCTACGTCGGCACAGTGGAGCCGGCCGGAGCGGCCGAGCAGCTCGTCCGCGAGGCCGAGACCACGGTGCGAGCATGGTTTCCCGGTCTCGCGGTGACGACGACGATCGGCCAGGACCACGTCGTGCCAGCGCTGGTTCGGGCATCGCTCGATGCCCGCATGCTCGTGGTCGGCGCTCATCGCGATGACGGGTTCGCCGGTCTGCGGCTGGGCTCCGTGGCGGAGCAGGTCGCGACGAACGCTCACTGCCCCGTCATGGTCGTCCGCCCCCCAACGGCGCCGGAGCTCGCGGACGTGGTCGTCGGCGTGGACGGATCCTCCCATTCGGAGATGACGCTGCGGTTGGCCGCGGCCGAGGCGCGGCGATTCGGCGGTCGACTCATCGTCGTCCACGCATACCGACTACCCGCGCCCGCCGAGTACGGCCCGAATGCCGGCGTGGACGAACCGCACCACCGCGCCGCGGCCGAGGATCTGGTGGAGCGAGCGCTGGACCATCTCGGACCTGATCGCGAGCCGCTGAAGATCGAGACGAGAGCAGTGCACGACGGCGCTGCCGCCGCCCTGCTCGACGCCGCCTCGACGGCCGCGATCCTGGTGGTCGGCGCCCGCGGGCACGGCGGCTTCGAGCGACTCCGGATCGGTTCGGTGAGCCAGCACGTGCTCCGGCACGCGCCGTGCACTGTCGTCGTCGTGCGCTGAGCATTTCCGCGGCGAGGACGCCATGCAGCATCAGGCTCTGATCCCGGTGGGGATGACTGCGGCAGTGGAGCGGCGGAACTCCCGTGTCGTCGGGACTTCTGCCTCTGCCCGCACTGGCTTCCGGCGCGGTGTGCTTGAGGTCGACAACCGTCGAGTTGCGCGGGAGGGACCGTGAACAGCGTCGGCCGAGTCGGCGAGGACAGGGTGCTGGTGGTGCTCGACGGCTCGGCTCAGGACGTACCTACCTTGGACTGGGCCACTGACGAGGCGGCCGCACTCGGTGCCGGGTTGACCGTCGCCCGTCTGTACGCCGGTCCCGTAACGCCCGACCGCGCTCCGGCCGTGTTGGCTGCCGGCAGCCGCGCGCCGGAGCTGGACGTCGCCGCCGCGAGGGTCGCCGAACGAGCGGCTTGGCTTCCCGTGACCACCTGTGCCGTGCGGGGTGACCCGCTGCCGGAGCTGCTGCGGCTGGCGCAGGAGTCCAGCCGGGTGGTGCTCGGAGAAGGCAGAACCGGCCGGTTGTACGTCTCCCTGGCCGGACAGGTCGCGGCGCGGACGAGCCGGCCGGCGGTCGTCGTGCGGGGCCGGGCCGGCGCGGCCGGGCCGGTGATCGCGCACGTGTCCGGCGCCGGTCCGGACGAGCTCGTGCTGCGGGACGCCCTCGAGTACGCCCGGCGGCGCCGGGTCCCGCTGCGGGCCCTGCACGCGTACCGGACGGCGTACGTCGATCCGTCCGGCCACGTGCCGCCGCACTTCCCGGGGCAGGACGCAACCGAGCTGGTCGAGGCGGTGGTCGCGCCGTGGGCCCGCGTCTACCCGGACGTGCTGGTCGAATGCGTTGCCCTGCCGGGCCCGGCGACGGGCCTGCTGCTCGAGGTCAGCGCGGGCGCCGGCCTGCTGGTCGTCGGGGCTCGAGGCGGTGCCGGGCTGCCCTCCATGCTGCGCAGCCCCACCGCGCAGGTCCTCACCCGCCGCGCGCGCTGCCCGGTGGTGATCACCCGCTGATCGGGGTCCTCCGTCGGTCCCGAGAGGTCCTTGGACCCTGCCGGTGGAGCGTGGGCGTCAGGAGGCTTGGGTCATGACCCGCGTCGCCCCCCTCGGCCCGGACCGCGACCTGCTACTCCGCCGACTCCGCTGAGGCGGCGGCATGGACGCCGCGCTGCAGACCCGGCGACCCGCGGCGCCACCCGGTTCCGCGCTCACGACGGCGGCGTGCGCGCCGGCCGAGGAGGTGCTGGCCGGCCTCGAATCCGGCCCGGACGGGTTGACTGCGCCGGAGGCCGCACGCCGGCGGGCAGCGTACGGGCCGAACGCGGTGGCGACGCACGGCGCGCGGCTCGGCTCCGTGCTCGGCCAGCAGCTGCGCTCGCCGCTGCTCGGCCTGCTGGTCGCCGCCGCAACCGCGTCGTACTTCGTCGGTGAGCGGACCGACGCGGTCATCATCGGCGTGATCGTCGCTCTGTCGGTCGGGCTCGGCGTGGCCAACGAGTACCGGGCCGAGAAGGCGGCCGATGGCCAAGGACGCGGCCGACGTCATCCTCCTGCGTAAGGATCTCGATGTCCTCGCCGACGGCGTCGCCGAGGGCCGGCGGATCTTCGCCAACACGATGAAGTACGTCCTGATGGGCACGTCGTCGAACTTCGGCAACATGGTCAGTGCCGCCGGAGCCTCGGCGTTCCTGAGCTTCCTGCCGATGCTGCCGTCCCAGCTCCTGCTGAACAACCTGCTGTACGACACCAGCCAGCTGGCCATCCCCACGGACCGGGTCGATCCGGAGCAGCTGCGGCGACCGTCGCACTGGGACATCCGGTTCATCCGCCGGTTCATGCTCTGCTTCGGCCCGCTCAGCTCAATCTTCGACTTCCTCACGTTCGCCGTGATGCTCGGCGTCTTCCACGCCGGACCGGCGCTGTTCCGCACCGGCTGGTTCGTCGAGTCGCTGGCCACCCAGAGCCTGGTGATCTTCGTGATCAGAACGAGGCGGGTGCCGTTCTTCCGGAGCCGGCCGAGCCTGCCGCTGACGCTGGCGGTGTTCGCGGTGGTGGCGACGGGTGCGCTGCTGCCCGCCACGCCGCTGGCTGAGCCGCTCGGCTTCCGCCCGCTCCCTGGGGCGTTCTTCGCCGCACTCGCCGGGATGGTCGTCGCCTACCTCGCCCTCATCGAGCTGGCCAAGTGGCTGTTCTACCGGCTGCCGCCGCCGTCCCCGCACCGCCGGCCGCACCCTGGGCGCCGGCATCTGCGCCGACGCGCGGCGTACTTCAGCACCGCGAGCCCGGCCAGCTCGGGACCGTCATGATGACCCCGCGGTCACGGACGACCTGCGGCTGCCGGTCGAGTGCACCATGCCGCCGTCGATGCCGAAGGTCAGCGAGCCGGCCCTGGGCCGGAGCGACCGAGCTCCGGCCCTGCGGTGTGCCGGCTCACCGGCCCAGCCCGCGCCGCCGGCTGGTGGCCTCCGCCCGCTCCTGCTCGTCGAGCTCGGCATCGAGGGTGTGCAACCGTTCCTCGAGGCGAGGCAGCCAGCGGTCCTCGACGGCCCGCCGACGCACCCGGGTCTGCTCGGCCTCCGCCCGCACCGCCCGCGCTGCCGCGTCCGTCAGCGCGTACCGGACCGCGGCCTCCAGCGCCGCGGCGCACGCCCGGGCGGCGGGGTCCGCCGCCGCGGTGGCGACCGGCGCCGCGGACGGGGCCGGCTCCCCCACCGCGAACCGGACCAGCACCGGGTACGCCACACCGGCGACGACCTCCCGGCCGAGCTCGATCTCCGCCGCGGGTCGGTCGGACGCCGCGGCCCGGATCCCCCGCCGGTGGGCGACAACGGCGACGCGCAGCAACCAGGCCTCCGCCTCGGCGTGCCGTTCGCGCCAGTCGATGTCGGCGCGGGCGGCGTCCGCCTCGAGCTGGGTCTGGTGCGCCGCGAGGATGCGCAACCGGCGGTCGAGGACGTCTGCCGCCCGCCGGGCAACGCCGATCCGGCGTTCCAGCCACAGCCGACCTGCCCGGCCCGGTGGCATGCCGCGGATCGTCACGGCTCACCCTCCGGCGCGGGAAGGTACCGGTCCAGCAGTGCGGCGGGGAGCATTGTCAGTTCCTGGCGCGGCAGGGCGGCCAGCGACCGCCAGGCCCGATCGAGCGTCTCCTCGATGCCGCGGTCCTGGTCGCGCCGCTGGTCCAGCAGGGTTCGCTCGACGAGCTCGCCGTAGCGGAGGTACTGACGGTCGACAGTGGACAGTGCGTCGGCCCCGATCAGCTCGGCCAGCTCGCGCACCTGGGCCGCTCGGGCCAGTGCGGCCAGCACTTGTGCCGCTACGTCGAGGTGATCCTCTCGGGTACGACCCGGGCCGGCGCCGTGCCGCATCAGCCGGGAGAGGGATCCCAGTGGGTCTACCGGCGGGTAGACGCCGCGGGCGGCCACGTCGGCGGAGAGGACCACCTGGCCCTCGGTGATGTAGCCGGTGAGGTCCGGTACGGGATGGGTGATGTCCCCGGCCGGCATCGTCAGCACCGGCAGCACGGTCACCGAGCCCGGCACGCCGCGGATCCGGCCGCACCGCTCGTACAGTGAGGCGAGATCGCTGTACAGATAGCCCGGGTACGCGCGGCGGGCCGGGATCTCGCCGCGCGCCGCCGACACTTCCCGCAGCGCCTCGCAGTAGCTGGTCATGTCCGCCATCACGACGAGGACGTGCCGGCCGGCGGTGAAGGCGAGGTACTCGGCGATCGTGAGCGCCAGCCGGGGTGTCACGATCCGCTCGATCACCGGGTCGTCGGCGGTGTTCAGCAGCAGCACGAGCTCGCCGGCCGCGAGCCGGTCCTCGAGGTCGTCCTGCACCGCGGCGGCGTCCGCGTGGGTGAGCCCCATGCCGGCGAACACGACGCTGAACGGCTCCCCGCCACAGGTCGCCTGCGCGGCGATCTGGGTGGCGATCTCCAGGTGCGGCAGGCCGGCGACAGAGAACACCGGCAGCTTCTGTCCGCGCACCAGCGTGGTGAGCGCATCGATCGCGGAGATCCCGGTCAGCACGGGCTCGGCCGGCGGCTGCCGGTGCACCGGGTTCAGCGGCGCACCGTTCACGGGTGCGCTCGCGGACGCGACGATCGCCGGGCCGCCGTCGACCGGCTCGCCGCGGCCGTTGCAGGTCCGCCCGAGCCACCCCGCGCCGATCGGCACCCGCAGCGGGGACCCGGTGAACGCGACCCGGCTGCCCGCCCGGCGCAGGCCGTCCGTCCCCTCCAGCACCTGCACGACCGCGAGGTCGCCGTCGACCTCGAGCACCAGACCGTGCCGGTCCGGCTCGCCGTCGACCAGCACCGTGGCGTACTCGTCCCAGCCGACACCGTCGACGCCCCGCAGCACGATCAGTGGGCCGGCGATCTCGCGTACGTCGGTGAACTCCGCGGTCGTCTCGATCCGGGTCATCGCAGCTCCTCCAGTGCGGCGCGGAGCGCATCGGCCCGGGCGCGGATCTCCACGAGGTCGTCGCCGACCTCCTCGCGGGCCCGGACGAGCGGCCCGTAGTCCAGCTCTTCGACCTCGGCCGCGGGCACCTGCCGGCCGACCGCGTCCAGGCCGCTGTCGATCACGGCGAGGACGGCGTCGGCCAGCGCCGCGGACCGGGCCGGACCGCTGCGCGCGTCGCTCGTGCTGAGCGCGCTCTGCTGCAGCACGCCCTCGCGCAGCAGCCGGCCGGCGAGCAAGACGACCCGCTCATACGCCGGCAGCGCGCCGACACCGACGAGCTCGGCCAGCCCACTGACCCGGTCGGCCTCGGCGAGCAGGCTCAGGATCCGCGCCCGGCGCCTGGTCCAGGCCGGGTCCCCGTTGCGGGCGTACCACGGACCGAGGACCGCGGCGTCCCGGGAGAAAGAGCCAGCCCAGCCAACCGCCGGATAGTGTCGCGAATAGGCGAGGTCGCGATCGAGTGTCCACAGTGCCCGGACGAACCGTTGGGTGTTGGCCGTGACCGGCTCGGTGAGATCGCCACCGGGCGGCGACACGGCGCCGACGACGGTGACGGACCCGGTCCGCCCGCCGAGCGTCTCGACCCGCCCAGCCCGCTCGTAGAAGGCGGCGAGCGCCGACGCGAGCGTCGCCGGGTAGCCCTCCTCGGCCGGCATCTCGCCGGTCCGCGACGCGAACTCACGCAGCGCCTCGGCCCACCGCGACGTCGAGTCGGCGATGACCACGACGTCGAGACCCATGTCCCGGTAGAACTCGGCGACCGTCGCCGCGGTATGGATGCTCGCCTCCCGCGCCATCAGCGGCATGTTCGAGGTGTTCGCGATCACCACGGTCCGGTCCAGCAGCCGGCCGCCGGTGCGCGGGTCGTCCAGCTCGGACAGGTCCGCGACGGCGTCGGCGAGCTCGTTGCCCCGCTCCCCGCAGCCGACGTAGACGATCACGTCGGCGTCACACCACTTCGCGATCTGCTGCAGGAGCATTGTCTTCCCGGTGCCGAACCCGCCCGGCACCCCGGCCGCGCTGCCCTGGGCCACCGGGTGCAGCATGTCGACGACCCGCTGACCGGTCACCAGCGGAACCGCGGCCTCCCGGCGGGAGCGGAACGGCCGCGGCCGACGGACCGGCCAGTCCTGCGCGACGGTCACCGGGATGCCGCCGACCGTGGCGACCGGGTCGGCGGCGCCGACAAGTCCGACCGGGCGCACTGCACGCACGCGGCCGCGCAGGCCGGGCGGGACCAGCACCCGGTACGGCACGGAGCCGGCCGCACCGACCGTGCCGAGCTCGTCCCCCTCGTCCACTATGGACGGTTCTCGGGCGGCCGGCGTCCACGGCCAGCGGCGGTCCGTCGCGGCAGCGGCGTGGCCCGGCACGAGCCAGGTGCCGGCCGAGGACAGCGGCCGGAGCAGCCCGTCGAAGACCTGCCCGAGCAGGTCGGGCGTCAGTCGGGCAGACAGCGGCCGGCCGGTCGCGACAACCGGCTGCCCCGGCGTGAGGCCGCCGGTGTACTCGTACGCCTGCACCACCAGCAGCCCGTCGCGGATCGCGGTCACCTCACCGGCAACGCCGTCCACGCCCAACTCCACCAGCTCGTGCAGCGCCACGCCGCCGAGGCCGAGGACCTCGACGACCGGTCCGGTCACCCTGCCCACCCGTCCGGTACCCGGCACCTGCACGGCTGGCGGACTCACGGCGTCCACAGCTGCTCCACCTCCGGCCCCAGCGCGCCGACCGCACGCTCGGCCAGCGCCGGCAGGGAGAGGTCCCAGCGCCGGCCGGCGGACACGGCAACGACGCCGCCCTCGGGCGGCTCACTGATCACGGCATCGGGTCCAGCCAGCTCGCGCGCCCGGGCGGCCAGCCGATCACGGAGCCGGCCGTACCCCGGATCGTCGCGCAGCGCGGTGACTGCGGCCCTGGCTCGGGACCGGAGCTGGTCCCAGACCTCCTGCCGGGCGGACAGCTCGATCCGGCGGGCCTCCCGCCGACCGCGGGCCCGGTCCGCCGCGAGCATGGCCGTCGCGTCCGCGGCACCCTCGCGGCGGGCCGCCCCGGCCAGATCCGCCACCTGAGCCCGCGCGGCCGCCATCGTCGCGGCCTCGTCCTCGTCGGCCGCGGCCAGTACCGCCGCGGCGTCCGCGCGGGCGGCCGCCAGCAACGCCGCGCGCACCGGTTCCAGCTCGGCTTCCACCCGGTCGGGGCCCGCGGTCGGACCAGCGGTCAAGGGCGGCGCACCGGCGACCGGTCGTGCCCGGCCGCCGGATGGTCCGATGTGGAGGGTGGTCATAGCGGCAGCACCACCGTGAGCGGTGCGGAGTGGTCCACCGGGCCGGGTCCGAGGACCCGTGCGGCCGCCGGCGTCAGCAGGACGACCGCGACGTCATCGGACAGGCCGGCCCAGGCAGTGCGGACCTGCGCGGGCGAGTCGGCCGGCAGCACCCGCGCGCCGCCCAGGGCCCAGCCCTCCACCACGGCCCGCTCGCCGAGAACGGCCACCCTGGCCATCTCAGGCCCGGCCGATGAGGATGATCGACACGATCAGTCCGTAGATCGCGATGCCTTCGGCCAGCCCGACGATGACCATCGCCCGGCCGAACAGCTCGGGCCGCTCGCTGATCGCCGCCAGCGCCGCCGCACCGGTGTACGCCACCGCGATCGCGGCACCGAGCGACGAGCCGGCGACGGCGATCGCCGCGGCGATGAGTGCCGGGCCGCCGGCTCCGGTGGACGAGCTTGCCGGCGCGGCGACCGGATCGGCCGTCGGCGCACCGGTGCTGCCGGCCATGGTCCCGACCCCGGTGCCGGTGGTCGCGACGGCGGCCGCCGGCGCCGCGGGCGGGACTGCCTCGGCCGGTGCGGGCCGTCCCACAGCGGCGAAGGCGAGAACGCCGAGCGCGGCGACCAGGAGCGCGAGGTTGCCGACCACGACCCAACGCACAGCCTGCCGGCCGCGCCGGCGGACGAGCACTCCGACGCCGACCATCCCCCCGAGCCCCACCGGGATCGCGGCCCACCAGACGCTCATCGCGGTACCTCCTCCGCCGGGACTACCGGCAGCAGCCAGGGATGGAACGGCCTGCCCTCGGTCGCGAAGACCCGGGAGAACAACTCGTAGTACTCCAGACGTAGCGCCTGGATCGCGGCGACAAGCGCCTCCAGCCCGAACGCGAGCGCTGTGCCGACGGCGAACAGCACCACCGCGCCCGCCGCGCCGATCGGGCCCTTTCCCCACAGCGCCACGGCGCCTGTCCAGACGATGCCCGCGATAGCCGCGTGAGTGATGCCGAAGGCGGCAAGCCGCGTGAAGGACACGACGTTGCCGCCAAGCCGGGTGACCGTGTCGACCAGCTCGACGACGGCCTGGCCGGCGCCGGCGCCACCTCCGCCTGCCTCGGCGTACATCCCGGTGAAGGCCAGCGCCAGGCCGATCACCGCCACGGTGCCGCCGACGACGGCAAGCCAGCCCCAGCCGGCGTACCACCCGGCCACCGCCAGCCCCGCGCCAAGGAAGAGCGTGGCACCGGCGATGCCCCCGGAGGCGTACAGCGCCCGCGACCAACCACCCTCACGCAGCCGGTTGACGATCCCGACCGCGTACGCGCCGGCGAGCAGCAGCGCGCCCAGACCGATGGCCGCGGCCAACAGTGTGGTCGGCTCGTCGAGCGGGTCCAGCCAGAGCGCCGGAACGACGCCGGTCGGCCCGAAGAACTCCCCGTACGCCAGGCCGAACAGGGTCGCCGCGGCGCCCGCCCCGGCCACCAGCTGCCAGTGCTGCCGGAGCCGGGCGAGCCGACGGGGCCACCCGGCGCGCAGCGCCAGACCGGCCAGCAGGAGCAGCAGCCCGTGCCCGGCGTCACCGAACATCATCCCGAACATCACGACGTAGGCGATGCCCGCCGCGACCGTCGGGTCGACGTCCCGGTACGGCACCGTCGCATAGGTGCCCACCAGTGGCTCGAAGGACCGCGCCGCGCCCGAATGGCGGACCAGCGTCGGCGGGTCGACCCCGGGCGGCGACGGCAGGCGGACGACCGCGCCCCCGGCGCCGGCGAGGCGGGCGGCCAGGTTTGGCAGGTCCGCCAGGGGAACCCAACCGGCGAGCGCGCTCACCGCGCCGCGCCGGACGGCACCGGCCGCCCGCTCCTCCAGCTCCGCCTCCCCGGCGAGCAGGTCACTCCGGCCGGCCCGCTCGAGCAGGTCGAGGTCCGGCCGGACGGCCGCGACCCGCGGCGTTCCGGCGGACGCGCGGCCGAGCCGCTGCAGCCGGCGTGCCGCCTCGCCTGGTGCCGCCTCGTTGCCGGGCGGGTCGACCTCGACGGTGCCGGAGCCGGCGACGCCGACCAGGACCGGGCGGAGCGCAGTCACCGGAGCAACGAGCGCGACGCGGCTCATCGGGGCCGGCTCCGGAGGGTCAGGCCAGCGCATCGAAGACCTCCACCGGATCGCCGCCCGCCGCGACCTCGAGCGCGCCGGCTACGCGCCAGGCGTCGGCGGCAAGCACCGCGACCGCGCCAACCGGGGCGTCCAGGCCGAACCGCGGACCCCGCAGCATCCCGAACCCGTCCCGCTCGACCCGCGCCCACCAGCGCGCCTCCGCCGCCCACAGGTCCTCCGGAGAGGTGACGTCGGCCAGCGCGTACCGCGCGGCGACCGGCAACCGGGCTACGGCCTCCGGGATCGAGGCAGCGGCGAGGATCCCAGGGCCGAGCAGGCGTACCGCGGGAGCAACCGCACGCTCGGGCAGCGGCCGGCCGGACCCGAACCGCTCACGGGCCAGCAGCAGCGCCACCCCGCCCGCGGCCCAGCGCCAGGTGGCGTCGGACACCTCGGCCACCCGCTCCGCCCAAGCGCAGCGCATCCCGAGCCCGACCTGCCACGGCGTCTCCCCACCCGGATCACCCCAGGCAGACGTGCTCAGGACGCGCTGGACCTGCTCGGCGGAGGTTGCCCCGGCCAGGCGCGACCAGGCGACCGACAGCCGGCCGAGCCGGTACGGCTCCGGCCGGCCGCCCCCGGACAGCGCCCGCAGCAGGTCATCCACGTTGGCGATCTCGAACCAGCCCGCCAGCGCCCGCACCGCTTGGCTGCCCTCGACCGGCTGCCAGCCAGCGAGCACCCGCAGGTGCCACAGCAGTGCCGCGCCCAGCGCGCGCTGGGCGTCTGTCAGTGACGAGCCGGCTCGCACGTCCCGGCCGTACGGCGACGCGGCGAGCGCTTCGACCGCGGGCGCCAGCGAACCGCTGGTGGCGATGGCGCGCGCCCCTGCCCGGCCCAGCCTCCGCCGGGCCAGTGCGCGGGCCCGCACGCTCCCGGCGACCCATCCCGTAGCCACCTCAGCGACCCTTCAGCCGGTTCCATGCCACTTGCCCAGGCTCGTCTGCCAGGGCCAGCACCATCGCCGCAACCCGATCCACCAGGGCAGCCGTCCGGGTGTCGGCCAGTTTCCGCACGTCACCCGCCGACCGCTCGGCATCCGCCCGAGCGGCCGCCGCATCCGACGCGACCTTGCGTTCCACCGCGGCCGCCGCAGTAGAGCGCTCTGCTTCGGCTGCACGCCTGCCCTCGGCGACCAGTTGTCGGGCCTGCTCGACAGCGACCCGGCGGCGGCGGTCGGCCTCCCCGGCCGCCTGGGCTCGGATCCGATCGCACTCAGCCTGGACGCCGTCGAGACGGGCGAGAACCGGCTCCAGCTCGGCCGCGGCCTCCGCCACCCGATCGGCCGGCACACCGGCGGGCGCGGCCGTCCCAGGCGCCCCGGCCGGCCGCAGCCGCTCCAGGATTCGCTCCACTCGACTCATGAGCCCACCCTGTCGCCGGATTTCGTGGCCGACCAGGGAAGCCGGACCCTCGTCCCGAGGTCCTTGGTCCCTTTCCGGCGGCAGCAACCGCAGCACCGGGCGACGTATCGGTCATGACGTGACCGCTATGCCAGCGTCTGCCGGCCAGCGGCGCCGAAAGCCCCTAATCCGCAGGCCCGTCGTGCGGCCGGAACTACGACTCTTCAGCACTTCGGCGACGGCCCGGTGGACCGGAGGCGATGACGCCGGTTCCGCTGGTGCCCGACACATACGACTGCCGCCGACCGGAGGGCCGGTCGGCGGCGGTTGTGTGGGGCGTGCGATCAGATCAGCCAGCGGTTCTGGGCGACGACCGGCTGCCGCTTCCACCACCGGCCGAAGCCGAAGGTGTCACCGGCGTGCACCAGGGCCAGCGCCAGCAGCGCCAGCGCACCGATGACGTGCTCGTCCACGACCGGGTTGGTCTCCGGCGGCAGCACCACCGTCCACATCATCAGGTACAGGACCGCGCCGGACACGGCCGCGACCCGCATGCCGACGCCGAGCAGCAGGGCGATCCCGATCCCGGCCAGACCGATCATGAACAGCCAGTCGGCCCAACCGCTGCCCGCGATGTCCTTGTAGAACCCGGCGAACGGGCCGTCGGCCGAGTTGGCCAGGAAACCCTTGGTCGGCGAGCCACCGTTGATCCAGGACCGCTCCGACGGAGTCGCGTACCCCAGCCCGAACAGCTTGTCCACGAACGCCCAGAAGAACGTGAACCCCATGACGATCCGCAGCGTCGCGAAGACGATGCGGGCCCAGTACCGCTCCCGTGGGCTCTGCTGGGTCTCCTCGACCAGCTCACTGGGCGACCTGCCCGCATAGCTAGTGGTCATTTCCGCCTCCTCGAGTGAACCCCCTTGCGACCACAGCCTCCCGCCCCGGCGACCGCTCGCGCCGGAGTCGAAGGTCCCATCCGACCGGGCCCAACGGTCACATTCCGGAACAGGCCGGCAGCGGGCAACAAGCGCTGGTCGCCGGGCCGTTGGACCCTGCCGAAGGACTCGGCCTTGGGTGAGGTTTGGAGCATGACGACGACCCGGTCCACTCGGGCCGCAGGCGGCGGCCTCGGCTTGTGGGCCTCGCACCCCGACCGGTCTGGAGCGGTAACGGTCCTGGTGCAGCAGCGGGTCACCCACCCGGTCTGAACGCTCAGGGCCCTAGGTCGCCGGTTCGGCTCAGCTCCGTGGCGAGGATCGCCGCCTGGGTACGACGCTGCATACCGAGCTTGGCCAGCAAGTGGGAAACGTAGTTCTTCACCGTCTTCTCAGCCAGGAACATCCGCTCGCCGATCTCCCGATTCGTCAGCCCCTCACCGATCAGCGTGAGCACCGTGCGCTCCTGCTCGGACAAGCCGGCGACCGGACCCTTGTCCTCGGCCACGGCCCGCATCCGCTCCAGCACCTTGGCAGTGGTCCGCGGATCCAACAGCGACTGTCCACTCGCGACGGTACGAACCGCGCCGACCAGATCGGTGCCGCGAATCTGCTTCAGCACATACCCAGACGCTCCGGCCATGATCGCATCGAACAGCGCGTCCTCATCGGCGAACGACGTCAACATCAGGCACCGCAGATCCGGAAACATCGACCGCAGCTGCCGGCACACCGTCACGCCGTCACCGTCCGGCAGCCGCACGTCCAACACGGCCACGTCCGGCCGCACCGCCGGCACCCGGGCCAACGCCTCCGCCGCGGTTGCCGCCTCCCCCACCACGGTCAAGTCCGGCTCGGCGTCCAGCAGGTCGCCCACCCCACGCCGGACCACCTCATGGTCGTCGAGCAGGAACACTCGCACGGTGCCGACAGCTGTCTCAGTCACGCTCGTCATGCTTCCACCGTCCGAGCAAGCCGAGCAGGGTCCCAAGCCTTTCCGCCCAGGGACCTTGGACTCTATTCACCTTCTCTGGGAGTGCCTCGACCAGAGGAGGCGGCGGTGAGACGTTCCTGACCTGCCGTGGGCGTGCCATCATCGCTCTCGTAGTGGGACTTCTTTCTTTGGAGTGACCACCGAGGAGGGCCGGATGGACCTCGCCACCGACTATCTCGGACTGCGGCTGCGTAACCCGCTGGTCGCCTCCGCCTCCCCGTTGTCACAGACGGTCGACGGAATCCGCGGCCTGGCCGACGCCGGCATCGGGGCTGTCGTCCTGTACTCCGAGTTCGAGGAGCAGCTTGGCGACGGACGCATCCCCGACAATGATCAGGGTGCGGGCGACCGCCGGGACGGGCCGCAGCGGGCCGAGCAGTTGAGCCCGCGCGAATACCTAACCCTGCTGGAACAGGCCCGCTCTGCCGTCGACGTGCCGGTCATCGGCAGCCTGAACGGGGCGACCGCCGGCGGTTGGGTCAGCCACGCGCGGGCGATGCAGGACGCCGGCGCGAGCGCCGTCGAGCTCAACGTCTACTGGATTCCGGGGCCCGGAGTCTCGGCGAGCGAGGTGGAGAACCGGCACATCGAAGTCCTGTCGGCGGTCAAGGCCGCGGTGTCGGTGCCGGTCGCCGTCAAGCTCAGCCCGTTCTTCATCGCTTCCGGCGAGGTGGCCCTGCGACTGGACGCCGCCGGTGCGGACGGGCTCGTCCTGTTCAACCGGTTCCTCCATCCCGACATCGACCCGGACACGCTCAAGCTCGTCCCCACGCTCGACCTCTCTTCGCCGGCGGAGGCGCGGCTCGCCCGGACCTGGATCTCGCTCCTCCGCCGGCGGGTCCAGGGATCACTGGCTGCCACGACCGGGGTCGAGGACGCGGCCGACGTGGCCCGCTACCTGCTGGCCGGAGCGGACGTGGTGATGACCGCATCGGCCCTGCTCCGGCACGGGGTCGGGCACGTCGGCACGCTGCTGGCCGGACTGCACGAGTGGATGACCTGGAAGGGATTCGACTCGGTCGACTCCGTACGGGGCCTGTTGAGCGTGCCGGCAGACACCGACCCGGTCGCGTATGCGCGCGCCGGCTACCTCAGCGTTCTGGAAGCAGCCAAGTTCAGCCACAGCCGCTGGTAGCCCTTGGGTCCCGGAATGGTGCGGGCCATCGGCTCAGGACCGGGCCCTTCGCCTCTGCCGGGAGATGACCGGCGCGGGTGAGCGTGAACGGGACGCAGCTTCTGTAGGAACGAGGAGGTTCCGATGCGTGCGCTGGTGTATCACGGTGCTGGTAAGAAGGACTGGGAGTCGACCCCGGATCCCGAGATCGTCGATCCGACTGATGCGATCATCCGGGTCGAAGCGGTGACGATCTGCGGTACGGATCTGCATATCCTCAAGGGTGACGTGCCGGAGGTGCCGGACGGTCTGGTGTTGGGGCACGAGGCGGTCGGTACGGTGGTGGCGGCCGGGCCGGCGGTGACCGCGGTCCGGCCCGGTGACCGGGTGCTGGCCTCCTGCATCTCGGCCTGTGGGCGGTGCCGGTACTGCCGGGAGGGCGCCTACGGGCAGTGCCTGGCCGGTGGTGGTTGGATCCTCGGTCACACCATCGACGGGGTGCAGGCCGAGTACGCCCGTATCCCGTTCGCTGACACCTCGCTGTACCTGCTGCCCGACGGTGTCCGGTCGGCCGACGCGGTCATGCTCGCCGACATCCTGCCGACCGGCTACGAGGTCGGTGTCCTCAACGGCGGCGTCGGCCCGGGTGACACCGTGGTCATCGTCGGCGCCGGCCCGATCGGCCTGGCCGCGATCATGACGGCCAAGCTGTACTCGCCGAGCGCGATCCTCGTGGTCGACCCGGCCGAACCCCGGCGGCGGGCCGCCGAAGCCCTCGGCGCCACCCCGATCGACCCGGCCGCGAGCGACCCACTCGAGGTGGTCCGGGCGGTCACCGGCGGCCTGGGCGCGGACGCGGCCCTGGAGGCGGTCGGGATCCCGGCCACGTTCGAACTGTGCACCCAACTGGTCCGCCCCGGCGGGCACGTCGCCAACGTCGGCGTGCACGGCAAGCCCGCGACCCTGCACCTGGAATCACTCTGGATCCGCAACCTCACCATCACCACCGGACTGGTCGACACCAGAACCACCCCGACCCTGCTGCGGCTGCTCGCCGCCGGACAACTCGACGTCACCACCCTGGTCACCCACCGATTCCGGATGGAGGAGTTCCTCGACGCCTACCAGGTCTTCGCCGACCCCGCCCACAGCGGCGCCCTGAAAGTACTAGTCACCACCGACTAACCACGACCTGACCACGCAGCCGCCCCGGAGCGAACCACCCACTCCGGGGCGACAGCCAGCGATCAACCCGAACCCCCGGCCCGCACCCCGATGACCGCGAACCGCTCGACCTCCGCCACATGACCACCGGTAGAGACGACGACGGTGAGCACTCCCCCGGTCGGCTGGCTGTAGCCGACCGTGACGGACCAGGGAGTGTTGCTGCCGCCGGCAGGAACGCCGCCCGCCTGACCGAGCGTCCGTCCGTTGCCGTCGAGTACCGCGACGCGCAGGGCCTCGTCGACCCCGCTGATCCGGCCACCGACGGTCAGCGGGGAGGACACGGCAGCCCCGTACTCCGGCGCCGTGATGGACAGCGTGCTGTCCCGGGTGCCGACGACCTCCCACGGAGCGTCTCCGCCGGCGCCCATCCGAGCCAGGTGCACCACGGCAGCGGTGCCCATCCGGGCCGGGTCCATCGCGGCCGCGGTGCCCACGTGCCGGTCATGGCCGACCCCGATCCAGGCTTCCCGGCCCACCACCCGCCGGCTGGTCTCCTGGTTCAGCTCGGCGAAGCCGAGGTGGCCGGTGGTGAAGCCGACGGTGGTGAGCCCCGGGTCCAGGTGCCATGGCTGCGCACCGCCGGACCGGTACGCAAGCTGCCAGGTTGTGGCGGCAGCCACGGACGAGAACGGCCACAGCGGCTGGTAGCCGAAGACCGGCGCCGGCACACCGGTCGCGGGCGGAGAGACCGGACTGCTGGGTGTCGGCGCCGGCCCGGTGGCTCCGCCGGTCGGCGCCCGGGTCGCCGACGGCGAAGCGCCGGTACTCGGACCACCGCCGTTGTTCGATGCGATCGCCCACGTCACCGCGACCGCAACGGCCAGCGCGACCACCACGCCGAGGACGAGCAATAGCTGGCGCAGCCTACGGTCCTGACCCGTGGGCGGTCCGGCATCTTGTTGTGTTGTGACGTGCATGGTGATGCCTCCCTACCGCTGATCGCCGACCCGGCGAGACCGATCAACGTGGGCAGCGACCCGAGCACGAGCACGGCGATCCAACCGGGTCCACGAGCCGCCGGCCGGGTCGGCATGGCGGAGACGGTGCCACGGACCCCGGCCGGCGCGATCGATGGCGACACGACGAACGTGCCGGCAGCCTCCTGACCGCCCTTGTCGAACCGGAAGTGGAGGTGCCGGTCGGCCATCAGCGCGGCGTGCGCGACGGTCGTCATCGCAGGTTCTCTCCCTCTACTCCAGGCTCCTCGGTCGCGGCCCGGGTCGTTGAGAGTCGAAGGTCCCTGGCCGCGCACCTCTCGCTGCGGCTGCCCTTCGGCTCCGGGCGTGTCCTCGGCCGGCGGCGTCGCCTGGTCGTCGTCGGAGCGCCGACGCAGGCACTCGGATGAGCCGGTCCAACCTCCCGGGGACGCAGTTCGGCAGGCTGGACACTCGACTGTGCCGACAGATGGGCGTGCGGGAGTAGCGGGCGGCCGCCCACTCGGCGGCGCGCAAGCTCGGTTCGGATCCGTCGACGCCGATCAGGACCTCGGACTTCGTGTCAGTCGGTGCTCGGATGCTTGGCCAGGATCTCCCGCAGCCGATTGACGAAGCGAAGCGACTCGTCGCGGCTCCGCTGCCAAACGTTGCGACCGAAGATGAGGCCGGTGGCGCCCGCCTCCATCGACATGCGGGCCTTCTCGATCATCGCCTCGTCGCCGGACTTCGTCCCGCCGGAGACCAGCAGCATCGTGCGGTTGGCGGACCTCACCACGGCGTCGATCGCCTGCTGCGGGCCGAACTCGGCGTCGTACTCCGGCTTGACGCCGGCACGCAGCGTCGGCTTCGGGAAGTTCACCTTCACCATGTCAGCGCCAAGCTCCGAGGCGGTGCGGGCGGCGTAGTCGACGGCGTAGAACGAACTGCGGCCGCCCTTCGCCTCGACCGCCGACCCGCGCGGGTAGGCCCACACGATCAGCGGCATCCCGAGACGCTGGGCATCGGCCCGGACCTGGCGGTACTGCGCGAAATCCGCCGAGGCGGCCGGCGTACCGACGTAGAGGGTGTAGCCGACCGCGTCAGCGCCGAGCCGCACCGCATCCTCCACCGACGCGTGCAATGGCGAGAGCGCCTCGTCGTCCGGCGGGATGTCAGTCTTGCCGTTCAGCTTGAGGATCAGCGGCACCTCACCGGCGTAGTCCCGGTAGAACTTCTCAGCCAGGCCGACCTGGAGCACGACGGCATTGAAGCCGCCGTCGACCGCGAGCCGCAGCACGTACCGCGGGTCTGCCGCGTCCGGGTTGGCGAAGAAGTCCCTCGGCCCGTGCTCGAGGCCCTGGTCGTACGGCAGGAACAGAGCCGTGCCGTTGGCGAGGCCATGCCGGCCGAGGATGCGGTGCAGCCTCGCGAGCTTCCCGGTCTCCAGCCCACGCTTCGACAGTCCCATTCGTTCTGGCATCGCCGGCCTCCTTCATCCGCCTCGTATCGCCCTCAGCAGACAACGGACGGATCCACGTTGGACACCGTCCAATGACCCCGAAACCACGGACGTTGGTCACACGAGTCGCATCCGCGGTCCCAGTGAGGACTTCCGGCTCTGTCGAGCGAGCCCACCGACTTCCTACCGTCAGGACATGGCACACACCGGGCAGTGGAAGGTCGACGTCTTCCTGTTCGAGGACGGCGCCGAAGTGACCGCCGAAGCCGTGCTGCACGCGGACGCCGCCCAACCGGTCGTCGGCCGCGGCACGGCCCGGCTCAGCACGAACGCGACGGTGCCGGAGATCGGCGCCGAGCTCGCGACATCCAGAGCGCTGGCCGCGCTCGGGCACCGTCTTCTCGAGCTGACCGTCGAGGATCTCGCGGCGATGCCGAAATACGCGCGGGCCGGTGGGTCATCGACATGAGCCGGCTGCAGGTGCTGCTCGGGCTCGGGCGGCCGCAGGAGCCACAGCCGCCACCATCCCCACGCCGGCCGGTGGCCGAGGTGTTGAGGCACTGAGGTCCTTCGCCTCTGCCGTCGGCACGACGGCGTATCTAGCGTTGAGACAGGAGGAAACGCCGGGGGTTGTTACCGTGACCATGCAGACTGAGCCGCTGCGCGACCACGCCGGCCTCGAGGTTCTCGGCTACAAGGAGTGCCTCAGGTTGGCCGGCTCCGAGCCGGTCGGGAGGATCGCCTTCGCCGAAGGCGGAGACATCCACGTCTTCCCGGTCAACCATCAGGTGCTTGACGGCGTCGTGGCCTTCCGTACGGCCGACGGCACGAAGCTCGGTGCGGCGCTGGAAGGATCCGTCGTGGCGTTCGAGGTCGACCGGTACGACGCCGCGTCGAACACCGGCTGGAGCGTCCTGATCAAGGGACGGGCGGAGCTGCTGGACGAGAGCATGCTGCAGATCCGGCTGCGGGCGGCCGGCCTGCGATCGTGGCGCAACCGGGTGCCGCGCCCGGATTGGGTCGTGATCCGACCCGACGCCGTCACCGGTCGACGGCTCTGATGGAGGACCTTGGTGCCACCTGACCGGGCGGCAGACGGCGAGATACCCGGGGAAGGAGAGACCGATGACCGAGAACACGACCAGTCCGCGGCCGCGAGTGCTGGTGGGTGTGGACGGCTCGGCGCCGGCGCGCGCTGCGCTGGAGTTCGCTATAGCCGAGGCGCGACTGCGCGGCGCTGTGCTAGTCGCAGTGATGGCCGTGCAGTTGCCGGACTACGCGTGGATCGACCCGTACGGGGCGCGGCGTCCCGAGGAGGAGGAGGGCACCCTGCGGCGGGCTCGCGAGAAGTTGGATCGGGTGCTCGCCTCGATGGACACGGAGGGTCTGGTGCTGGACCCCGTCGTCACGGCCGAGCCGGCTCCACGGGCGCTGGTGGACAGATCGACCGACTGCGACCTGCTGGTGGTCGGGTCTCGTGGACATGGCGGGTTCCGCGGCCTGGTGCTGGGATCGGTGAGCATGCAGTGCGTACTGCACGCACACTG
Source organism: uncultured Actinomycetota bacterium (assembly GCA_963728945.1). Lineage (GTDB taxonomy): Bacteria > Actinomycetota > Actinomycetes > Mycobacteriales > CADCTP01 > CADCTP01. Next base: position 84,487 of record CAVSMA010000004.1, read on the forward strand.
CCCTGTCACCGTGGTGCACCCAGCCCCGCTGCCGGCAGAGCCGCGTCCACGCCAGACCCTGGCGGAAGCCCGCGCCGACACCACCGCCCCGTTGTTCTGACCCCGCGGGGAGGGGACGGAGGCGCCGCGGACATCGGTCCGCGGCGGGTCTGTCGCGTTCGGACGGTAACCGACTGCACCGCACCCGCAGGACCTTCGGCTCTCCCAGATCGACCGTCCATGGGCGGTCGTTCCGATGTGGACGGTGGATCTCGCCCCACGCCGGGGCCGTTCTCATCGTCGGCGACCTCGACGACGACGGTCGCACCGCGTTGGCGCCAGGCCTCGATCCGCAGGCCGGGAGTGTGCGGCACGCTCCCGTATCCCGCGCTCGGCCGGGTTATGACCGGCGCCTCCGCCGGCGCGCCTCGTGGATCAGCCATTGCGGTCGTCGCAGCCGGCTCGGGTGGCCTAATCACCGTGATAGCCCCGGATGCTGGCCTTCCGGGAGGAACGCTACTGGCCACTCGGTCCCCGCGGCGGCATGGGGGGTTGCGACCGCACGGGCCTCGTCGTCCCGGCGATGTCGGGCAGGGGTCGTCCGCCGGGATGGCTGAGGAACCAGTCTCTGGCCCGTTCGGCCACGGCTTCCAGGGTGCCGGGTTCCTCGAACAGGTGGGTGGCGCCGGGGATCACGACGAGCTCGGTGGGGCCGGCGATCTGGGCCCGCGCTTGCCGGTTGAGCTCGAGCACGATCGGGTCTTGGCCACCGACGATGAGCAGGGTCGGCGCGTGGACCGCGGCCAGCCGCGGTGCGGCCAGGTCGGGCCGGCCGCCGCGGGAGACCACCGCGGCGATGTCGGCGTCGGGTTCGGCGGCCGCCCACAGCGCGGCGGCCGATCCGGTGCTGGCACCGAAGTATCCGATCCACTTGAACGCGGGGCGGACCTGCCGGGTCACCTCGGACAGCCGGCCGGCCAGCAGCCGCACGTCGAACACCCGCGCCCGCTGCGGTTCCTCCGCGGGCGTGAGCAGGTCGAACAGCAGGGTGGCCAGGCCGGCGTCGGTCAGCACACCGGCCACGTACCGGTTGCGCGGGCTGTGCCGGCTGCTGCCGCTGCCGTGTGCGAAGACCACCAGGCGGCGTGCCCCGTCCGGCACGGTCAGCCGCCCGGCCAGCCGCAGCCCTCCCACCGGCACCGTGATCTGCTCGTCCCGCGCCGGAGGATCGGGTGGATCGGCGGCCGCCGGATCCGCTGCGCTGGCGGAGCCGGCGGCGGCCGGCTGCCGGTCCGGGGCGCCCAGTTCCAGCAAGGCCGCTACCTCGGCGTCGCTGATCTGGCCGAAGTCCCGATACCACTCGCCGACGCTGCCGAAGGCCCGCGGCTCGCGGAGGCAGACCACCTCGTCGGCGACATCCCGCATCCGCTCGGCCGTATCACGGGGGCTGACCGGCACCGCCAGCACCACCCGGGCGGCGCCCTGCGCCCGCGCCACCTGGCATGCCGCCCGCGCCGTCGCGCCGGTGGCGATCCCGTCGTCCACCACCACGGCAATCCGCCCGTCTATCGGCAGCGGCGGCCGGCCGCTGCGGAACCGGCGCGTCCGCCGGTCCACCTCGGCCTGCTCCCGGGCGGCGGCCGCGGCGAACTCGTCCGGTCCGACCCCGGCCGCCCGGCGGACTCGCTCGTTGACCACCCGCACCCCGCCCTCACCGACCGCGCCCATCGCCAGCTCGCGCTGGAACGGCACCCCGACCTTGCGCACCACGATCACATCCAGCGGAGCACCCAACGCCTCGGCCACCTCGAAAGCAACCGGCACGCCACCCCGAGGCAGACCGAGCACCACCAGATCCAGCCCAGCCAAATCAGCCAGCCGCTCGGCCAACTCCCGCCCAGCAGCGACACGGTTCAGGAACACCACCCGCCGCCACCTCCCAGCTCAGATCGAAGCAGGCGCCACTGCGACCGCGTGCTGCGCAGCAGTGATCGTCGCCGGCAGGTTCGGCGCAGGGCGGTGAGTACCTCCGACATTGCCGCCGGCGCCCCGGCGGAGCTCACCAGCGCCACCTCCGGAAAGCCGGAGCGGTCAGGGTCGACGGTCAGCGCACATCGCCCCTCGCACCGGGCACGCTGGCGGGCGTTCACGAGTCGGCACCGGCCATGACCGGGATCGTGCCGCGGGCTACCGCGGCGACCACGTCTGTCGCGGTGACCAGGCCAAGCAGGCCCCCCGACGTGCTGACGACCGGCAGGGCATCGCACCGCCCCTCCGCCATGATGCGGGCCACCGCGATCGCCGGCTCATCGGGAAGTACGCACCGCGCGCCTCGCACGATGAACTTGCCGAGCCGGATGGAATGCGCCGCCTCCGGGCCGTAGCGGGCAGTGAGCCGCGAGAGTGCGGTCGTCACGACTGCGGCGACGCCGTAGTCGTCCACCACCACAGGTGGTGCACCCGCGCGTCGCATGGCCTCCGTGCCGCGGCGATGCTGTCGCGCGTCGTCAGCACCAGCGCTGGAAGACATCAGCTGTCCGGCGGAGACCTCCGACACCTCACCCATGGTTCGACGCTAGGCCGCTGCGTGCCGTCCTGCCACGGTCCGAGGTCCTCGCGGCGAGGACCATCGACTCGGCCGGGTCCTTTCGAATCCGGCGGCCCGCGGTCCACCTCGACCTGCTCCTGGTCGCGGTCTCAGTCGACCGGCAGCCGCTCACCCAGCACCGACCGGCGGAGCGCGGCAGCCACGTCAGCTGGGGTCAGCACGCCGACGACGCGGCCGTCAAGCAGCACGAGCACGGGGCGATCGCCGACGCTGCGGGCAAGTACGGCGGACAGCGGCTCGCGCGGGCCGGCTGTCGCCGCCCACACCATCGGAGTGGAGATATCGCCGATCCGGGTCGAGGGCCGCAGCGCGCAGGCACCGCGGTGATCTGGTCGGCGGTGACCACGCCGAGCGGCGTGCCGTCGGCGGCAGCACGGGGTAGGCCTCCTGTCTGCTGTCCAGGGCCACGGCCGCAGCCTGGTCGAGGCTGAGGTGAACCGGCAAAGCCGGCAGTCCGGGTCATGACGTCGGCCACGGTCAGCCCGGACAGCAGGTCGGCGGTGCGCTGGCTCGACGCCTCCGCCCTCGCCGCCGACCGCAGGAACCACCCCAGCAGCATGAACCACAGACCACCGATGAGGTCGGCCGTGGCCAGCGCGTCCACGATGCCGGCCAGGACCAGCAGACCGCCCAGCCACACGCCGGCCGTGGTGGCGATCGCGGCCGCTTTACGGCGGTCGCCGGTCCGCAGCCAGACCAGCGCCCGCAGCACCCGGCCGCCGTCCAGCGGCGCCGCCGGCAGCAGGTTGAACCCCGCCAGCAGCAGGTTGATCCCGGCCAGCCAGGCCAGCCCGGCCACGATCAGCGTCGGCGCGGACAGCGATCCGGCCAGCCAGGCCAGCATCGCGAACAGCCCGCAGGCGAGCAGGCTGGTCAGTGGACCGGCGGCGGCGACCGCCAGATCGGCCCGGGGAGTGGGTGGCTCGCCCTCCAGCCGGGCCACTCCGCCGAGCATCCACAATGTGATGCCCTGCACCCGCAGCCGGGACCGGCGCGCCACCAAGGCGTGTGACAGTTCGTGCCCGAGAAGCGCTCAGTGCGCTGAGACCGGCACGCCGGCGACTCGGCCTAGCCGGACGGTCCCCTTCATATCGCCACCGTGCGCCGCCGCTTCGGTCTCCGACAGTGGCAAAGGACCCGAAACCGAGGTGGCACGACCACGCTCGCACAGGTCGTGACCATGTGCCCTGGTCGTTCCGACTTCCTGGCGCGATAAGCACAGGATGCTGGCGGTATGCGCCGGCACCGAGAACGGCCAGGAGCAGGACCGCCACCGGCGAGCCGGTCCTGCAGGAACGTCGGAGCAGGGAGGCCCACCGTGGAACTGAGACTCATGCCAGTCGAGAAGCCCGAGGGCATGAACGTGATCATCGGACAGGCGCACTTCATCAAGACCGTAGAGGACCTCCACGAGGCTCTCGTCGGCGTGAGCCCTCACCTTCGATTCGGACTGGCGTTCTGTGAAGCATCCGGGGCACGCCTGGTCCGCCGCTCCGGAAACGACAACGCACTCATCGGGCTCGCCGCCGAGAACGCGCTCGCGCTCGGCGCGGGACACTCCTTCGTCATCTTCCTGACCGAGGGCTACCCGGTGAACGTCCTCGGTGCGATCAAAGTCGTTCCCGAAGTGTGCAGCATCCTGTGCGCAACGGCGAACCCGGTCACCGTCGTCATCGCCGAAACGGAGTCCGGTCGCGGGATCGTCGGCGTTATCGACGGCGAGCCTCCGGTCGGCATCGAGACCGACGCCGATGTCGCGGACCGCCAACGACTCCTCCGGGACATCGGCTACAAGTTCTGACATCGCCACGGGCGCTTCTGCGCGGCTCTCCCCTGACCATTGCGACCGTGGTGGACCTTCCCCGGCTGGCGGACGTCCCGTTGAGCGCCGAGCTGGTCGGCACTGCCGAGCTCGCCGCGTGGCGCCGGGTGGCCGCCGCCGTGGCTCGCAGCCGGGACGTTGTCCGCGGCGTGCCGGTGCTGGTCCGGGTGCTCGTCGGCGACGCGGCGGCCGAGCTCCTGCGACTGGCGGCCAGCGCCGACGAGGTCGTCGTGGGCTCGCATGGCACCGGTCGGTTCGGCGGGCTGCTGATCGGTTCTGTCGGGAGCCGGGTCGCCGAGCACGCGCCATGCCCCGGCGTGGTGGTGCGCGGCCGGCCGCGCACGGGTCCGGTCGTCGTGGGGATCGACAACTCCCCGCACAGCGGCGCGGCCCTCGAGTACGGCTTCGCGTACGCCGACCGGCACGGTCTGCCGCTGGTGGGGCTGCACGTGTACACGCTCGGCGCCTTTGTCTACCCGGCCGTGCCGTACCCCGTGCCGCCGTACGGGATCGAGCAGGAGCTGGCCCGGATCCGGGCTGAGGTCGTCCGCGCAGCCGAGCACAGCCTCGAAGTATTGACGCAGAAGTATCCCGGGGTCCGGGCGCGCATGACCGTGGCTGAGGGTGCCGCGGCGGAGAAGCTGGTCGAGGCGAGCCGGACGGCGAGCCTGCTGGTCCTGGGTACCCGCGGACACGGTCGGCTGGCCGGGATGCTGCTCGGGTCCGTGAGCCATGCGGCCATCCGGCACGCGCACTGCCCGGTCGTGATCGCGCGCTAGCCAGCCCAGCTGCCATCGGCCGGGAGCGGGTCCATCCGCCGCCACAGCGCGGCTCAGCCGATCTCGGCACGATCCTCGAGACCTCAGGTGGTTGCCGACCGCCGGCCGCATGCCGTCACTTCGACCGGTGGGGGCGTTCGGACGGTGCGGGGCGACACCGTGGGGCAGGACCTTCGGCTCTCCCTCCACGACGACTCGTCGGCGATCGTTCCGGGTGTGGACAGTCGACATGGTCGTCGGTCCGCCGCCCGTGCGGTGGCGATAGAAGGAGGCCAACGATGCAAGCACGTCAGATCATGACCTCGCCGGTCCTGACCGTCCGGCCGGGGACCACCGTACGGGAAGCGGCGACCCTCCTGCTGGAGAACCGGATCACCGCGGCACCGGTGCTCGACGCCAGCGGAGACGTGATCGGCATCGTCAGCGAGGGCGATCTGGTCGTCGACCGGTTCGGCCACGATCCGCGCAACCAGGTCCGGCCCGTCCAGGACGAACCACCCGGACCGCAGACCGTCGGGGAGGTCATGACCACAACGGTGATCGCACTCGGCCCGTCCGCCGACGCCGCCGACCTCGCCGAGACCATGCTCGGCTCCGACGTCCGCAGCATCCCCATCGTCGAGGGAGCCACCGTCATCGGCATCGTCAGCCGGCGCGATCTGCTGCGCACGCTCGTCCGGGACGACGACGCCATCCGGGCCGAGATCGTCCGCCGGATCGCCGACTACCGGGGTCCGGGAGCCTGGGACGTCAAGGTCACCGACGGAGAGGTGGAGATCGTCGGCGACGTCGGTGATGACGGCCGCGCCGAGGTCGCACTTGCCCGCACCGTTCCCGGTGTCGGGTCGGTCCACCTCGTCCGCGACCGGACTCCGACCACGAGCTGACCGATCCGGCATGCGGGGACGTCGTGAGTGGCTCGGTCGGTGGCGACATTCGGCGATCCTGGTGGCGTCGACTGCTTCCGGGTGTCGACAGCCTCAGCCGGTACGAGCGGGTGTGGCTCCGGGGAGACGTACTGGCCGGCGTCACGGTCGCGGCCTACCTGGTGCCGCAGGTGATGGCCTACGCCGGCGTCGCGGGGCTCCCTGCCGTCGTCGGGCTCTGGGCAGTGCTGATCTCTCTGCTGGTGTACGCCGTCTTCGGCTCGTCCCGCCAGCTGTCGGTCGGGCCGGAGTCCACCACTGCTCTCCTCGCGGCGACCGTGGTCGGGCCGATGGCCGCCGGCGACCCAGCCCGCTACGCCGCGCTGGCCGCGGCGCTGGCTGTCGTCGTCGGCGCCCTGTGCCTGCTGGCCTGGCTGCTCCGGCTCGGCTTCGTCGCCGACCTGCTGTCCAAGCCCGTGCTGGTCGGCTACATGGCCGGCGTCGGGGTGCTGATGATCGTCGGGCAGCTCGGCAAGACCACTGGAGTACCCGTCGAGGGCGACAGCGTGGCGGCCGAACTGGAGTCGTTCGTACGCGGGCTCGACGAGATACACGGTCCCACCGTGCTGCTGTCGGCGGCGGTGCTCGTAGTGCTGTTCGCAGGAGCACACCGGTTCCCGCGCGCGCCCGTGCCGCTCGTCGTCATGGCACTCGCCGCGCTCGCCACCGCCGCCCTGGCCTTGCCCGCTGAGGGCATCCAGGTCGTCGGCGACATGACCACGGCGCTGCCGCACCCGCGGGTTCCCGCCGTGTCGGCGGCCGATCTCGTCGCACTGCTGCTGCCGGCCGTCGGTGTCACGGTCGTGGCGTACACGGACAACGTCCTGACCGCGCGGGCGTTCGCCGTCCGCAACGGCTACCGCATCGACCCCAACCAGGAGCTGCTCGCACTCGGCGCGGCCAACGTCGCGTCCGGGTTTGCGCAGACGTTCCCGGTCAGCAGCAGCGGCAGCCGCACGGTGATCGGCGAGGCGCTCGGCAGCCGCAGCCAGCTCTACTCGCTCGTCGCCGTCGTCGTCGTGGCCGTCACGCTGCTCGTCGGTGGTCCGGTGCTCGCAAGCTTCCCCATCGCCGCGCTCGGCGCCGTCGTGATCTGGGCGGCCACCCGGCTCATCGACGTCCGGGAGTTCCGTCGGATCGCCAGCTTCCGCCGCAGCGAGCTCGTGCTGGCGCTCGCCACCACCGCGGCCGTGCTCGCCGTCGACATCCTGTACGGAGTGCTCATCGCCGTCGCGCTGTCCATCCTCGACCTGCTGCGGCGGGTGGCTCGCCCGCACGACGGCATCCTCGGCTACGCGCCCGGCGTGGCCGGCATGCACGACGTCGACGACTACCCCGACGCCAGGACCGTCCCCGGACTGGTGGTCTACCGCTACGACGCCCCACTGTGCTTCGCCAACGCCGAGGACTTCACCCGCCGCGCCCTCGCCTCGATCGACCTCCCCGGCGCCGACACCGAGTGGTTCGTCCTCAACGCCGAGGCCAACGTCGAGCTCGACGTCACGTCCGCCGACGCCCTGGAGGAGCTGCGGCAGCAGCTGGACCGGCGCGGCGTCGTCTTCGGTATGGCCCGGGTCAAGCAGGATCTCCGCTGGCAGCTGGCCGCCGCCGGACTGGTCGGCCGGATCGGCGAGGAGCGGATCTTCCCGACCCTGCCGACCGCGGTGGCGGCCTACGTCGCGGCCTACACGTCCCGACACGGCTGTCCGCCGGAGGGCTGGCAGTACCTCTCGCCGGGCCAGCCTGCCCGAGCGATCGTGGGTGGCCGAACCCTCCCGCCAGCATGACCACCGCCCGGACCCGCCCGTGACGCCGGGAAGTGCGGACCGAAGGGCCTTCCGGCTCGGGACCAATGACCCTCCTTCGACCGGGGCGGCCAGGACAGGCTGAGCAGGACGGAAACGATCTCCCCGCAGAGAAAGAGGAACGACCATGAACCGCAGCTTCGTGGACCGACTCGTCTCGGCCACCGGCGCCATCGTCGGCGTCGTCCTGCTCGCCGCGGCCGCCCTGCTCTTCTACGCGCACAGCTACGTGCACGGACAGGTCACCGACCAGCTCCGGGAACAGCAGATCAGCTTCCCGGCCGCCGGCAGCGAGTCCATCACCTCCCTACCGCAGGCCGACCAGGCCGCGATCTCCCAGTACGCCGGCCAGACGATGGTCAACGGCGCCCAGGCCCGCGCCTTCGCCGACCACTACATCAAGGTCCACCTCACCGAGGTCGCCGACGGCCAGACCTACTCCCAGGTCAGCGCCAAGGCCCTGGCCAACCCCGACGACCAGAAACTCGCCGGGCAGGTCCAGACCCTCTTCCGGGGCGAGACCCTGCGCGGGCTGCTCCTGAACGCCTACGCCTGGGACACCATGGCCACCATCGCCTTCATCGCCGCCTGGATCTCCCTGGCAGCCGGCGTCCTGCTGCTCCTGCTGGCCGCCTTCGGCCTCCGCCACGCCAGGACCGCAGCCAAGACACCCACCACCAACCCCCCCGCGGAGTACGCGACAGTCTGACGCTCCAGGCATCTGACCTACCCCCGCGGCACCGGCCGGGCGATACGTCGCCCGGCCGGTGCCGCGGCACGCGCCGGAGCACCGCGCCCGACCCGGTCGGCAAGGGCGAACGCTACGGCGAGGCACACCCGGTCTTCTGGCCGCTCCACGGCGACCGGACACACACCGTCGTGGGTAGCCACGGCGATCAGCGAGTCGACCATGCGGTCCGGCACCGGCTCGGCGCAGAACGGCCTACGGTCGCTGTTCCGGCGTCGGGCGGCCGCCGAGTCCTCAGTCTGCGCGCGGTCGACGCCGGTGCATCCCCACCGCGGATCCGGGCCAGCGGAGCTGGCACCAGTGACGGCAGTCGGTCCGGACCGTTCAGGTGGGCCGGCGCCCGAAGACTCTCTTGGCGACCGAGCCCGTTCCGATGGCGGCGAACAGGGCCACGGCGGCGACCGACGGCATGACGGTGACACTCCCGTCCACCCCGTGGAAGCTCATGTCACTTCCGAACACTCCCACGAAAAGGACCGCCACCCACATGGCGACGATAGACACCGTGGCCCACATCTCGGGGACGAGGACACGTGCGGCCCATCCATCGCGAGCAGATCGAGCGGAGGCCTGTTCTTCCATCGTTGTCGTCATGACTGCCTCCTCCGGCGAACCCAGTCCTAGTTTGATCAGGTCGGTCTGACATCGGTAGGGCCGAAGGTCAGGCGAGCGCTCCGTCTCAAGCCGTAGCCGTCTGGATTGATAAGCGGCCGATCCGGCGGAGGCTTCAATGTGTGACCGGGCCCGCATCCGGGGTTGGACTCGGCGCTCGCGGCCGACCGGCTCGCCGCGGCCGCAGACGCCATCCCATCGCGCTTCAGCTGCGCCTCGCAGCGCAGTTCTCTGGAGCTGCGCCGGCTTCCCCTCCCACACCCTCTACCCTCGCTCCCCCCTCCCCCCCCCCCTTTTCCACCCGTTCTCCCACGCCTCCGCCGGGGTGGGCGCCGAGGTGGCGTCCACCTGGACCTGGACGGTCTCGTTCTCGCTGACGACGATGTTCTGTCGGTTCACGACCTGGAAGGTCACCTCGTGGATGTGCATGGGGTGAGCGTCGGCAGTCGCGTTGTAGTACTCCCAGACCTCGGTGGCGCCGACCGCGGGGTTCTCGGTGACGGGCTCCATCCATTCCCTGGGCGTGGTGAGTGCCGGTGCCGAATTAGGATCGCCGTCCACGGTGCCCAACAGTGCCTCGACCGGGGAGTCCTCGAAGAACTCCGAGGCCTTCTCCAGCAGGGCCAGCCGCCGGGTCGTCCCGCCGGTCAGCCTGGTCATGGCCGGGAGCACCAGGAACTGCGGCGGCGTGGTGGGATCGGCGGCGACCGCGGGCACGACCCGGAACTGCAGCACCTGGCCGGTGCTGTCCGGGTCGGCGCTCTCGAAGTCCACGCCGGGCACTCCGCCACCGAACGGTTCGTCCGGACCGACGTTGCCGAGGACGTAGTCGCCCACCGGCACGTTGGTGAAATCGACGATCAGGTCGGCCCGCTCCGCCAACCCCATCAGCAGCCGATTGCCGTTGTCGGCGGTGAGGTTCACACGGGCGGCCAGGAAACCCCCCTCGTTGCCGATCTGCCAGACCTCGACGCCGGGGATGTCGTCGAAGTCGAGGATCAGGAAGCGCGACTGGCAGCCGTTCAGGAAGCGCAGTCGGTAACGTCGCTTCTCCACCCGCTGGAACGGCCAGGTGTTCCCGTTCACCATGATCATGTTGCCGAAGAACTCCGGGTTCCAGATCGGCGAGACGTCGGTGTCGGGGATGTACGGCCCGGTGATGCCGTCGAAAAAAGCCCGGCTGTTCGGGTAGAACAGTGAGCCGTCGGTGTTGAACGACCGGTCCTGGACCGCGATCGGGATCTCGTAATACGTCTTGTTGGAGGGGAAGGCATCTCTTTCCTTGGGCGCGGGACCCGGCAGGACGGCCGTCCTGCCGGTGCGCGGTCGAGGATGGCCTTGTCCCCCTCGGGCCCGCCGCGGATGAGGAAGAAGCCGGCCGGGCCCGCGTAGACATTGAGACGAGTCATGCCGAGCGTATGGTCGTGGTACCAGAGCGTCGCCGCGCGCTGGTTGTTCGGGTATTGAAAGGTCGCAAAGCCGGGGCCCAGTCGACGCCGAACTTCGCCTTCGCCTTGCTTGCGAAGAAGTCGTACCAGGTTCCCTCGGTGGCGTAGCCGGCGGGAATGTCACCTGCTGATAGTGGACGCGCCGGTGAGTTTGAGGAAAGTCCGTCGCGTGATCATGGTTCCACCCCCTGCGGTACCCGCTGCCGTCCGCTGGAGACCCGGGCCGCCTCGGAACCGCGAGAACGGCCCAAGAAGCCTAGGACTCGGATGGCTCGGGGAGCAATGTCGAAGGTCCTTGACGGCGACGATTCCGCTGTCAACGTCGCTGGTGATTGACGCCCGGCACAGGGAAGCTGGGAGCCTCGCAGCCAGTTCGCGGACCGCGCTGCTCGGGAACGGGACGGCCGTCGATCACGTTTAGGAGGCGACGGCGGCGCCAGCCTCCGCGGCCAGACACGTCTGGAAGTCACGGCTGATCCGTCCTCTCGTCCCACCACCAGGGAAGGTGCTTGGGGCGCCGGTGTCTCCACGGGAAGATCTACGCAGTCGATCCGGAATTCCAAAGGACGGTGACGGGCCCATGTCATCGCACTCAGTGAGCAGCGATTCCGGTCGGACGATGACCAACGTGCGCGCGAGCGGATGGCGAGGGCGATGGCCTTGAACTGGCGGAGCGCAAGTGCCTCTGGTCGGCGACCTTTGGCACTTCCCGGGATGCATCTGGCGACGGATGCTAGAACTGGAAGGAGGTAATTCGCCATGATCACAATCGCCGACTACGAGAGGGCCGAGCTCGACCTCAGCCTGCGGGAGATGAAGCGGGGCTGGTTCATTCACGCGGCCGTTTACGCGGTCGTCAACATCGGACTGATCATCCTCAACCTGATGCTGGCGGCGGAAACCGAGGATGACTTCTTGTGGTTCTTCTTCCCGCTGGTCTGCTGGGGGATCGGGCTCACCCTGCACTACCTCGGAGTGACCCGGTGGGGGGTTCGGGACATCCGCCGGCGGCAAGAGCGAATCGAGCGCCAGGCAGAGGCAGCGGCTCGCTGACGCGCGCTCGGCGCCATCGGCGGTGTCCGCGACGGGCTCCCGACGACACTGACGACAGCGCCGGTCGACATGCTCAACGGCGTATCCCTCGGCCACTACGCTGTGGCCATCGCGGTTGCGGTTGCGGTTGCGGTTGCGGTTGCGGTTGCGGTTGCGGTCGCGGTCGCGGTCGCGGTCGCATCGACACCGACACTGTTGACCCGGGGCGTCCGGCGCCTGCGCAGCAGAGAGACGGCTACTACTCCGTTCTTCAGCTGCCCAGACCGGGCAAGTAGCACCAGCGGGCTCAGCAGCCCCCGCAGGGATGGAGACCACACATGACCAGTCAGGTGCGGACAACCGCGCGGCGCTTCGTCGTCGGCGTCGACGGGTCGGAGGAATCCCGCGAGGCCTTGCGGTGGGCCGCGGATCAGGCAGTCTCCCAGGACGCTCGGCTGGAGGTCGTCTGCGCGTGGGACCTCCCGTTCTCGGGTCTGGCCACCAGCTACTCACCCGAACCCGTCGGACTGCCCAACTCGCAGGAGATCGCCCGCCGGGCCGGGACCGCGCTGGACCAGACGGTGCGGGAGGTCCTCGGAGACGACCGGCGTCTGGACATCGAGCAAGTCGTGGAGCAAGGCGATCCGGCCGCGGTCCTCCTACGTCGCTGCGAGGGTGCGGACATGCTCGTCGTCGGCTCCCGCGGCCATGGTGGCTTCAATCGGCTGCTTGTCGGATCGGTCAGTGAAAAGTGTGTCAGGCACGCAACCTGCTCTGTGATCGTCATCCGGCGCGGGACGTAGCGGGCCTCGTGCGTGCTCCAGGCGGCAGCCTGTGACGGCCCCCGGATGGTGACCGCTCCGGACGCGGCCGCCTAGGCCACCACACTCCTACCAGGAAGCCGCCGCCTGGCCCTCGGCGAGCCTGGGAGTGGCGCCCTCGGCCAGCTTGAGTCGGGTCCAGACGTTCATGTTGATGACGATTCCGATGATCTCGAGGATTTCCTCCGGCGAGAAATGCTCGGCGAGCGCCTCGTGCCGTTCACCGAAGTGGTCGGCGGCGGTCGCGTCGGCGACGCGAGTGATCGCCTCGGTGTAGGCGAGGGCGGCGCGGGCGGCGTCGTCGTGGAAGTCGGTCTCCCACCACGCGGTCAGGGTGTCGATCACCGGTCGGGCAACGCCGGCATCGCGTGCGGCCTCGTAATGGAGGTTGAGGCAGTAGGCGCAGTTGTTGATCTGGGACACGCGAAGGCGCAGGAGTTGGGCGAGCTTGCGATCGATGCGCAGGTGGGCCTTGTAGCCGAAGGCGTCGGCGCCGTGGCGGGCGAGCGTGGTCAGGTCCTCGTTGGCCGAGCTGTCGGCCCGACTGTTGGTGAAGGTCACGTCCGCCATGTCATTGCTCCTGTCGGGGTTCAGAGTTCCGAGGCCGTAGTGGACCGAGTACGCGTTGCGATACAGCCTGCCCCTCCGCTTCGTGGACCGGTCCACCGCCCCGGCGCACCTGAAGCGATGTTCGTCCGCGATGGCGGCCAGGAGGGGAATGATCCTCCGCCGGCGGCGGCATCGGGCTCTCGCCCGTTCTCAACCGCGTCCTGCCGACCGCGATCCCACTCGTACAGGGAATCGTGCCGAACGGCACGACCGCGGCCGGCTCCTTGGCCCACCCCCGGATCCCATCGGCCGCGGCCTCGGTTGCCTGACCCGGTCGAGGGCGCGCATGGTTCGGCGCCGGACGTTCTTCGCCTGCCGTAGCGCGGCAAGGCCAGGGCTCGTGAGCGGCTACGGTCGACGCGTGCGATCCATGCTGGAGTTCCTGGTCGTTGCGCTCGCCGTGACCCTGACGCCCGGCCCCGGCACGGCGACCGTCCTCCGGGTCGCCGCTCGGGACGGCCGGCGCGCGGCCATGTCCGCTGTGGTGGGCAACAGCGGCGGGGTGCTCATGTGGGGAGCGCTGTCCGCGCTCGGGGTGTCCTCGCTCATCCTCGCGTCCCGGATCGCCTACGACACGCTGCGGATCGTCGGGGCCGGCGCGCTGATCGTCCTCGGGCTGCGGTCACTGCTGCACCGACGCCAGGGCACAGCGCCGACCGCTGGGCCGGCGACGGGGCCGCCCCCAAGCCCGGCCGCAGAGCCGGCCCGGCCCGCCGGGTGGCACTCCGGGCTGGTCACCAGCGCGTCCAACCCGAAGCTGGCGGTCTTCTTCGTCGCCCTGTTCCCGCAGTTCGTGCGACCCGGCGCGCCGGTGCTGCCGTACGCGCTGGCCATGGCCGCGGTCATCGTCGCCCTGGACGTCGCCTGGTTCTCGCTGCTCGCCTTCGCCGTCGACCGCGCCCGGCACGTCCTCCAGCCGAAGGTGCAGGCGACCCTCGAACGGTTCACCGGCGCGGTCATGGTCGGCCTCGGCATCAGGCTCGCCACCGAATCCCGCTGAGCCGCAGGTCGACCGACGGGACAACGCCACCGGTGGACCGGACGGCCGTAGTGCGGTCGATGACCGGGGTGTGCAAGTCCTCGCCGCCATCGAGGGTCGCTCAGGCCGTCAGTCCGGCCTCGTACGCGTCGGCCTGGTCGGCCACCGCGAGCAGGTCGAGCGCCAGCTGCCGGGCGGCCTCCCTGGTCAGCTCGACGGCCACCCGCTCGCCGCTGGGGCGCGACCCGTCCACGAAGTCGACGCTGACCGCGTGCTCGACCTGGGCGTGGAACGGATGGTCGTACGACAGCCAGACCCGGTCGAACCTGAACCATCCCTGCGTGCTCCTGCCGCTACCGGCGATGCCGGCCGCATGGCCGATGGTGGTGCACATGACACTCCGATCCGCGTGCCGGTCTCAGCCGAGCTGCCTGGACAGGAAGTCCCAGATCTTGGCCCAGCCGTCGACCGCCTGCTCGGCCCGGTAGGCCGCCGGCTTGTCGTAGTAGAAGAACCCGTGGCCGGCGCCGGGGTAGCTGTGGAACTCGTAGGTCTTGCCGAGCCGGCGCAGCTCGGCCTCGTGCTGGGCGACCTGCTGGGGGCTCGGTGACTTGTCGTCCTCGCCGAACAGCCCGAGCACCGGGCAGGGCAGGTCCCCGGTCAGGTCGATCGGCGCGACCGGATACTTGTCGTTGAGATCCTCCGGCTGCATCACCACCCGACCACCCCAGCAGTCGACGACGGCGTCGACGTTCCGGCCGCGACATGCCGCCAGATAGGCGTGCCGGCCGCCCGAGCAGGTGCCCATCAGGGCGACCTTGCCGCTGCTGACCAGCTGCGCGCGCACGAAGGAGACCCCGGCGAGCCCGTCCGCCACGACCTGCTCGTCGGACACGTCGCCCTCGGCCCTGACCCGGGCCGCGACCTCGTCCGGCGGGCCGGCCGGCAACCTGGAGTAGAGGTCGGGGCAGAGGGCGAGGTATCCGTGGTGGGCGAACCTCCTGGTCGCCTCCCGGTACCACTCGTCCCAGCCGGGCCGGTGATGGAACAGCACGACCGCCGGATACGGACCCGGCCCCAGCGGCCTGGCGTAGTAGGCGTTGATGTGGTCGCCGCCGTGGCCGGGAAGGGTGATCGTCTCGGCGATCATCCCCTCGTACTCGTCAGTGGACCGCACAGCATCCTCCGTTCGGCGTTCGTGGGCTCGATTCTTCCGCCATCCTCACCGGACTCGGTCCTGCTGGGTGACGAACGGCCGGAGGAGGAACCGCTACAGTCGCCGGCGCGCGGCGGACCGGCGCCGACTGTCTGTGCCTACCGGACCGAGCCGGATCGCCGGCGGCGGGTGCGGTCGGCGGCGTCGGCCCCGTCGGTGGCGAGCCAGTCGCGGATCTGCGCGACCGTCCACTCGGGAACCTCGAGCTGCGGGACGTGGCCGACGTCGGGGGCGACCGCGAACCGCCAGGCCGGGTTCTGCGCCGCGGCGGCCCGCGCGGCGGCGAGCGGGACCAGTCGATCCTTCTCGCCGTGCAGGAGGAGCACCGGCACCCGGATCGACCGCATCAGCTCGGCGTAGCGATGCCGGCGGGCCAGCACCCACAGCAGCGACCGGGCGGCCACCAGCAGCTCCGCGTCGGTGTCCGGGTAGTCGTGGCGCTCGCGGGCCAGCCGGAGGTGCTCCGCGACCACCTCCGGATGCACCCGGGACGGGTCGACGCAGCACAGCCGGAGCAGCGCGCGGGCGGTCTCCTCGGGCGACCGCAGCCGGCGCTGACCGCCGATCACGGCGCGCCCCACCGCGGGCAGTGCGTACGCCGCGAAGACCGCCGCGACCAGAGGGTCCGGCCGGGCCACCGGACCGACGGACAGAGCCGGGTCGACCAGGACCGCGCCCGCCACGCTGTCCGGGTGCTCGGCGGCTTGCAGCAGCGTGATCAGCCCGCCCATGGAGTTGCCCACCAGCACGACGGGTACGCCGGTGACCTGGGTGAGGAAGCGGTGCAGCAGCTGCTGGTTCGCATGGACCGAGCTGGACTTCTCGCCACCACGGGTGCGCCCGAAGCCGGCGAGGTCGAGCGCGACTACCCGGCAGGTGCGGGCGAGCTCGGGCGCGACCGCCGCCCAGTTCAGCAGCGAGCCACCCAGCCCGTGCACCAGGACGAGCACCGGGCCGTCCGCCGGACCGCCGTAGTCCACGTAGTGCACGGCGCCGCCGAGGTCCGCCCACCAGCTCGACCCCGGTGCGGGGCCACCACGGTCGCCGTCCTTCGCGGTCCCTGTCATGCCCGCCCAGCCGCCCTCCGCGGGGCCGGCGTGCGCGGGACCCGCCTGCGCGGGGGCGGCCTGCGCGGTCGGGCCGTCGCGGCCAGGGCCGACAGGTCGTCCTCGATCCCGCGAGCGAGGATCTCCACGTCGGGGGCGAACTCGTAGTCACCGGTAACGCCGATCGCCAGGCGGTCGCAGTAGGTCAGGATCGCGACGCCTGTGCGGACCCTCGACGCGATCGGCACGTACGGGATGATCTCCAGCAGGCGCCGGCCCAGCGCGTACAGCGGCTCGCGCGGACCCGGCACGTTGGTCGTCGTCGTGACGATCGACCGCTGCGCGAGATGGGCCGCCACCCGCACCTGCGTCGCGACCAGCGGGAAGGGACCGAGCGCGGCGAGACCGGTGACGGCCGCGCCGGCCTCGGCCTCGTGGACCGCCTTGAGGTGTTCGAGATGCTCCCGCGTCGCCCGCAGCCGCTCGACCGGGTCCGCGACGTCGACGGGGAGGTCCGCGAGCATCAGCGAGACCCGGTTGTCCCGGATGGACTGCTGTCCGGCGAGCCGGGTCGAGACCGGCACCAGCGCCCGCACCGTGCGGTCCGCCGGCTCCTCGCCGGTCTCCAGGAGCAGCCGGCGGAAGCCGCCGGCCACCGCGGTGAGGACGACGTCGTTGAAGGTCCCGCCGTGCTCCTTGCGCACGGCGGAGACATCGGCCACGCGACCGCGGGCGACGGCGAACCGCCTGGCCGTCGTCAGCGGCCCGGTGAGCGCGGAGCGGCGGGCCGGCACGAGCGCACCGGAGAGCGCGGCCAGCCCGCGCGCGGTGTCCCGCGTCCGACCCAGGAGCACGCCGGGCTGGCGGAGGGCGCCGGTCGCGGCCCGGACCTGCGTGACCGGCTTGGCGGCCAGGCCGGCGAGCGCGCGGGTCGCGAGGGCCAGGTTCGTCGGTTCCGACTCCGGCAGCCAGTCGTCGGGTGCCGGCGGGCGCGGGGTCGGCGTCGGGTCGAGCACGACGCCGTAGAGGTCGGTGCCGGAGACGCCGTCGACCATGCAGTGGTGCACCTTGGAGATGAGTGCCCAGCGGCCCCGGTGCAGTCGCTCGACCAGCCAGTACTCCCACAGCGGCCGGCTGCGGTCGAGCCGGGCGGCCATCACCCGGCCGACGAGCGCGGCCAGCTCCGCGTCGCGCCCGGGGGCGGGTAGCGCGGTGCGGCGCAGGTGGTATCCGAGGTCGAAATGCTCGTCGTCCACCCATACCGGTGGGCCGAGGTCGAACGGGACCTGGCGGACCTTCTGCCGGTAGCGCGGGATCAGCGGCAACCGGCCCCGCAGTAGCTCCGCGAACTCCTCCGTCGACGGCGGCGGTCCCTCGAAGACCGCCACCGAGCAGATCGCCAGCGAGACGCCCGGCTCCTCGTCCTCGGCCTGCAGGAAAGCCGCGTCCAACGGCGTCATGCGGTCCATCTCTACAGTCCCCGCTTCAGGATCTTGTTCGCCGCGTTCTTCGGCAGCGACTCGCGGAACTCCACCGATCGCGGGTACTTGTACGACGCGAGCCGCTCTCTGACGTACTCGATCAGCTCCGGGCCAGTGACCCGGTGTCCACTTCGGACGACCACGACCGCCTTGACCTCCTGGCCGAGCCGGTCGTCCGGGACGCCGACCACCGCCGCCTCGGCGACCGCCGGGTGCTTGTACAGCACGTCCTCGACCTCGCGGGGGTAGACGTTGTAGCCGCCGCGGATGATCAGGTCGTCCTTCCGGTCCACGACGAAGAAGAAGCCGTCGCCGTCGACGTATCCGAGGTCACCGGTGTGCAGCCAGCCATCGACCACGACGCGCGCGGTGGCCGCCGGATCTCGCCGGTAGCCGCGCATCACGTTGACCCCGCGCACGACGAGCTCACCGACGTGGTCCCGGCCGGGCGGCAGGACGTGGCCGGCGTTGTCGCGGATCTCGACCTCGACGCCCCAGATCGGCTTGCCGATGCTGTAGACCCGACGCTCGTCGGCACTCGGGTTGAAGGTGGTCGTCGCGGCGGTCTCGGACATCCCGTAGCCCTCGAGGATGACGACGCCGAAGCGCCGCTCGAAGGCGTCGAGGACCTCCGCGGGGATCGGGGCTCCGCCGGAGATGCCCACCCGGATCGAGGACAGGTCGTAGTCGTCGAGGTCTGGGTGGTTGAGCACGGCGACGTACATCGCCGGCACGCCCTCGAACACGGTGACCCGGTCCCGCTGGATGACCTCGAGGACCGCGGTGGCGTCGAAGCGGGGAACCAGCGTCATCGTCGCGGCGAAGCGCACGCAGACGTCGAGGATGCTGGAGAGCCCGAAGACGTGGAACAGCGGCAGGACAGCCAGGACGACGTCGTCGTCCCGGACACCGAACAGCCGCCCCGGCGTGTCCGCGTTCATGAGCAGCTGGAAGTGTGTGAGCTCGGCGCCCTTGGGCCGGCCGGTCGTCCCCGCGGTGTAGACGACCACCGCGACGTCGCCGGGGTCGGTCTGGTGCAGCGGCGGCACGGCCGGAGCGGGCGCCAGCAGCTGCTCGTACCGGCGGTACGCCGGCGGCAGCGGGATTCCCGGCGCCGCCACGACGAACAGCTCGTCGACGCCCGCGTCGGCGGCGCCCTTCGCCGCCTCGTCGAGCGAACCCGCCCACGTGACGATCAGCCGGGCACCGGAGTCGGACAGGACGTGGCCGAGCTCCCCCGCCTTGTAGAGCGGGTTCACCGGCACCGCGACGCAGCCGGCCTTGAGGATCCCGAAATACGCCACCACGAACTGCGGCAGGTTCGGCAGTTGCAGGGCGACCGCGTCGCCGGCGACCAGCCCCCGCCGGGCCAACCCGGCGGCGAACCGGTCCGACGCCGCGTCGAGCTCCCCGTAGGTCACCCGGGCCGCACCGGAGATCAGCGCCACCCTCTCCGGCCGAGAACGGGCGGACTCCCGCAGGATCGTCGCCAAGTTGAGTCCCATGGTCCCGCCCTCCCCGCGGCCGCGCGGAGGGCCGCATCACATCCAGCCTCGCCAACGCGACCCCGCCGGGCCAGGACCGAAGGTCCTGCCTCACGGCAGCGAAGGTCCGCACCCGTCCCCGCCCACAACACGGCCGTCCGAGCAGGATTCGGCATGATCTCCCGGTTCGGGCGCCGCAGGGTGCCCGCATGAGGGATCGCCGGAGAGTCGCCGTGGCGGGCGCGACTCGGCGCGCTGCTTGATCCCGCGGAGCATCCCCCGGGCCATGACGTAGTCGGCCGGCACGATCGTCGCCCGGTAGACCGCAGTCACCCACCACGGCGCCGTGCGCCCGCGGACCCGCGTGTGCAGCCGCGTCCGTCGGTCCGGACACTCGGTCAGCCGCAGACTCCAGGTCCAGTCGATCGTCGCGCCGAACCTCTCCCGCCAGCCCGGCGGCAGATGCGTGCCGGAGCGCAGAACCAGTGTGTCGGGGGCGTTCACCTCGGCTACGACATACCAGGCTGTGCCGGGCGGGCCGTCCGGGATCGTGTCGCCGACCGCGAGGTCGCGCAGCAGCGCGGCGTCCAGGTGGTGCAGGCTGTTCCAGTTCTGCGGGAACAGCAGTCGGTCGACCCACTCGGGCGTGTAGTAGCCGCCCAGGTGCCAGCCCATCTGCGTCAGCCAGGGCCAGATCTCCGCTGGCGGCGCGTTGATGGTGATCGCATGGTCGGTGCGTAGCTGCGGCCGCGCGACGATCTCGTCGCCCGGCAACCGCATCCGCCGCTCGCAGGCGGTGGAGCCGGCTCGCCTGCCCAGGGCCTGCACGGCGCCGTACCCGACCAGTGCGGAGACGGCGGCGTACCGGACGACGGACGCCATCGACACCACCCCCGCCCACGATCCTGATGCGGAGGGTTCGTACCGCACAGGGCCGAAGGACCTGTATGACCGTGGGGCCGAGCGTCCGCCCGGCCTCGGAATGTTTTCGAGCGGGGGCTCAGTGGCGGAACTGTTCGCGCTTCTCGTAGCCGAAGTGCTCGGTCAGCTCCTCCTGAACTGAATCGCGACTCGACTACAGTCTTTATCACTGCTTGAGCAGCCCGTCCCCGCCCGGTCAGGGACAGTCCCTGCTCCATGGCCAGCCGCACCAACACGGCCGCAGCCCGCTGCCCCCGAGTTCTCGACCAGCCTCTACTTCCCTGCCACATCCGGCAGTGTCGCGGTCATTTCCGCGCCCTCCCGCTACGCACACCGCTGGCCGATCAGACCGGAAGCACCGTTGGAAGCACAGTAGCCTCCTGACAGTTTGTGACCGGCTCACGTCACTGCGTTCTCCGGCTTCCGCCTACCGGTCATCCCGGCGATTCGGGCTGCCGCGACGGGCGGCTGAGTTTCGAGGGGAAGTCCTGCGCCCGGCGCAAAGGTGTGGTTACGGTCTCGGGACCTGTCAGTTGAACGAAACGGAGACGGCGTGGTTGAGGAGACCTGGCACCAGGCGCGGCTAATTCCGACGTCGGGGATCAACGGGGCGGACGAGCAGGAGCGTCGGGCGACCTCGGCGCTGCTGGCGGTGATGTCGGCGGTGCGCGAGTTCGGCCGCGGCCTGAGCGCACCGCTGGGCGCGCCGGCCGGTCCAGTGGAGACGTTCATCGAGGTGCCGTTCACCCGGCCGGAGGGAAAGTGCATCCCCGACGGGCTAATCCGGGTCAAGCGGGGCCAGCGCAGTTGGACGGCGCTGGTCGAGGTAAAGACCGGCGCCAATGCCCTGTCCGCCGAGCAGTTGGAGACCTACCTCGACGTGGCCCGCGAACAGGGCTTCGACGCCGTCCTGACCATCTCCAACGAGATACCGCCGATCCCCGGCCAGCACCCGACGAAGGTCGACAAGCGGAAGCTGCGCAAGGTCGACCTGCATCACTGGTCGTGGAGCCACATCCTTGCTGAAGCGGTCATGCAGAAAGAACACCGGGGGGTCGCTGATCCCGACCAGGCCTGGATCCTCGGCGAGCTAATCCGCTACCTCGAACATCCCCGCTCGGGGGCCCTCGAGTTCGACGACATGGGACCGGCATGGGTGCCGGCCCGGGAAGCGGTCGCCGCCGGAACGCTTCGCGCGACTGACCCGGTGGCCGGCGAGGTCGCGGCACGCTTCGATGGCCTGCTGCGGTTCGTAGCGCTCCAGCTCGGCCGCCAACTGGGCACCGAGGTCGTGCCCGCGCTGTCCCGCAAGGACCTGGCCGACCCCGCCCAGCACCTCCAGCAACTCGCTGCCACTCTCGCCAGCGACGGCGTCCTTCACGGCGGCATACGGATCCCCAACGCGGTCGGCCCGCTGACGGTCACCGCGGATCTCCGGGCCAACCGGGTGTCCTGTCATGTCGACCTCGACGCCCCTCGGGAGGGCCGCCCGACCACACGGGTCAACTGGCTCATCCGGCAGCTTCGCGCCGCCCCGGACACGACCCGTGTTGAAGCGTTCATCCTGCATGGCCGCGGCGCTGGAACCGCTGACCTGATCCGCAACGTCCGCGACAACCCAGCCGTCCTCGTCCAGGACCCCTCGAAGGAGCTGCGATCCTTCCGGGTCGCGCTTACTGCCTCCCTGGGGACGAAGCGGGGCCGGGGCCGAGGATCGTTCATCGACTCGATCCGGGATGCCGTGGACAGCTTCTACGGAGAGGTTCTGCAGTACATCAAGGCCTGGACCGCCGCCCCCCCGCGGCTGCGCGAAGCACCAGAACCTCCTCCGCCACCGGCCGCGCTGTCCTCGACCTCGCTGTCCTCCCAGGACGGACCGGAGGCACCGCCGTCTGCTCCGGCGAGCGGCAACGGTCACGCCGAGGCCAGCAGCCGCCACCACCTGGCAGGGACCTCAGCGGAGGCCGTCGAGACAACTTGACGCCGACTTGCAGCTCTTGGACGAGATGTGGTTCCTGCTCGGCGCGACCGCTGGGCGGACGACGCTCAACGCTGAGGGTCTGCAACACCAGGACGGACACTCGCCGCTGCTCGCCTCCGCCAACCCGGCCTGCGTGGCCTACGACGCCGCATACGCGTTCGAACTCGGTCACATCGTGCGTGACGGGCTGCGCCGGATGTACGGCGTCCTCGCTCGGTGAGGACCGCGACGTCTTCTACTACCTCACCCATCTACAACGAACCGATCGTGCAGCCCGCTCCGTACGGGACAAGGCGATCGAGGTCTACGGACTCGACGCGGTCGGCGGGCCGGCCACCGGCAGTCGCGAGGACTCGACGCGGTGAGGCCGAGGCTGCCGGATCGGGCGCTCGTCACCGAGTCGGCCCGCTGGGTCCCCGCCTCTCGGCCGCCGCACCGACTCCGGGAGGATGACCGGCATGCAGAAGATGTCCCTGCAGGCGCTGGCCCGCACGCAACTGGAACTCGCCGCCGCGGCGTCGAGTGGCCGCAGTGCCCAGACCGTCTACGGCGGCCACGAACAGGTGCTCCGCCAGACGCTCATCGCGATGACCGCCGGAACGTCCCTGTCCGAGCACGAGAACCCGGGCGCGGCCACCGTCCACGTCCTCTCCGGCCGGGTACGCCTGGTCGCCGGCAGCGACTCCTGGGACGGCCGGGAGGGCGACCTGATCGTCATACCCCCCGCCAGACACTCCTTGCAGGCCGTCGAGAAGGCGGTCGTCCTGCTCACCGTCGCCAAACACGACTGATCGACCGGCCGGTGCGGGCGGCGGCCCAGCCGGCACTAGGTCGTGCCCGGTCGTTCGCGCAGCAGATCGGCGAGCACGGCCGCCTCACTGATATCGGGCTGCTTGGTGGCGGTCAACAGCGTCAGCGGACGGTTCCGGGACAGGTCGCGCAGGTGCTGGAGAGCGGTGGCTCGTTCCGGCTGCTCGAGCTCGGCTCGGTAGCGGCTGACGAACTCGTCGAACTTCGCCGGATCGTGGCCGTACCACTTGCGCAGCGCCGTCGATGGCGCGACTTCCTTGCACCACTCGGCGAGATCGGCTCTGGCCTTGGTGAGGCCGCGCGGCCAGATCCGGTCGACCAGCACCCGGGTGCCGTCGTGACTGTCCGGCTCGTCGTAGACGCGGCGAACCCGCACATCAGCCTTGCTCACCATGACGTCGACCTCCTTGCTGGGTCACCGGCGAACTTCTCACACCGCCACTCGACGCTCAGTGCCGGAAGCCGGCAACATCCCGAACGGTTGTTGGCCGGAGGCACCCCCTGCCGTCCCCGTCCGGCCGGTGCACGCTGGATCCGACGGTACGGCGACCCAGGAAGGCCGTGACGGCTGCGCCTACTCTGGCGATGCCGACCCTCCCGCCGGCTCTGCCTCGACGCACCGACTGCCAGGAGGCGACGATGGAAGCGAACAGCTTCGACGCCCGTGATCGGCTCAGGGTCGGCGACGCGGCGTACGACGTGTTCCGACTGGACCGGGTCAGTGGAACGCAGCGGCTTCCGTACAGCCTGAAGGTGCTGCTGGAGAACCTGCTGCGCAACGAGGACGGCCGGCTCGTCTCCGCCGAGCAGGTCAGCGCGCTCGGCGCCTGGGATGCGAAGGCCGAGACCAACCCGGAGATCCAGTTCACCCCGGCCCGGGTCCTCCTGCAGGACTTCACCGGGGTGCCGTGCGTGGTCGACCTGGTCGCCATGCGCGACGCGATGGCCGATCTCGGCGGCGACCACCAGCGGATCAACCCGCTCATCCCGGCCGAGCTCGTCATCGACCACTCGGTCATCGCCGACGTCTTCGGCCGGCCGGACGCCTTCCGCCGCAACGCCGACCTCGAGTTCGAGCGCAACCAGGAGCGTTACCAGCTCCTGCGCTGGGCCCAGGAGTCGTTCGACGACTTCCTCGTCGTGCCACCGGACACCGGCATCTGCCACCAGGTCAACCTGGAGTACCTGTCCCGGGTGGTGTTCACCAAGGACGGCCCCGCGGGCACCCTGGCGTATCCGGACACCCTCGTCGGCACCGACTCGCACACCCCTATGGTCAACGGCCTTGGGGTGCTGGGGTGGGGCGTCGGCGGCATCGAGGCCGAGGCGGCCATGCTCGGCCAACCGGTGAGCATGCTTATCCCCCAGGTCGTGGGCCTCAAGCTCACCGGTGAGCTGCGGGAGGGCAGCACCGCCACCGACCTGGTGCTCACCGTGGCCGAGCTGCTGCGCCGGACCAGAGTGGTCGGCAAGTTCGTCGAGTTCTACGGGCCGGGCGTGGCCAACGTGCCGCTGGCGACCCGGGCGACGATCGGCAACATGAGCCCGGAGTACGGCTCGACCTGCGCCATCTTCCCCGTCGACGCGGAGACCCTGACCTACCTGCGGCTGACCGGACGGCCCGAGCGCCAGATCCGGCTGGTCGAGGCATACGCCAAGGAACAGGGACTGTGGCATGAGCCGGAGCACGAGGCGGACTACAGCCAGACCATCGAGCTCGATCTGGCCACCGTGGAGCCGTCGATCGCCGGGCCGAAGCGACCGCAGGACCGCATCCCGCTCGCCAGCGCGTCGCACGCGTTCCGCTGCCTGCTGGCCGGCGAGCCCCAGGCCGTCGCGGTGCAAGGAGGACTCGACGACGCGTCGGCGGGATCGTTCCCGGCCAGCGACCCGATCTCGGTCAGTCGCCGGCTCCCCCGCGACGAACCGCCCTCGGCCCACGTGTGCGAGCAGAGCCACACCTGGCCGTCCGATCCGGTGCCGGTGACCTTCGCGGACGGCGGCACCGCGACCGTCGACCACGGGCACGTGGTCATCGCCGCGATCACCTCGTGCACCAACACGTCAAACCCGACCGTGATGGTCGGCGCGGGCCTGCTGGCCAAGAAGGCCGTGGAGCGGGGACTCAGCAGCAAACCGTGGGTGAAGACCACCCTCGCCCCCGGGTCCCGGGTCGTCACCGACTACTACGACCGGGCCGGGCTCACGCCGTACCTCCAGCAGCTCGGTTTCGATCTGGTCGGTTACGGCTGCACCACCTGCATCGGGAACTCCGGCCCGCTGATCCGCGCTGTCGGCACCGCCGTGACCGACCACGACCTGACGGTGTGCTCGGTGCTCTCGGGCAACCGCAACTTCGAGGGCCGGATTCACTCCGAATGCAGGATGAACTTCCTCACCTCCCCTCCCCTGGTCATCGCCTACGCCCTGGCCGGCACCCTGCACGCCGACCTGCTCCGCGAGCCGCTCGGGCAGGACCGGGACGGCACCCCGGTCTACCTGCGGGACATCTGGCCGACCACGGCGGAGATCAAGGAGGTGGTCGACGCCTGCGTGCAGGCGACGATGTTCACCGCGGGCTATGCCGACGTGTTCGCCGGCGACGAGAACTGGCGCGGCATGCAGCTGCCGAGCTCCGGGATGTTCAGCTGGGACCCGGCCTCGACCTACGTGCGGCGGCCGCCGTACTTCGACGGAATGGGCCGCCAGCCCGAGCCGGTGCGCGACATCACCGGTGCGCGGGTGCTGGCCGTCCTGGGCGACTCGGTGACCACGGACCACATCTCGCCGGCGGGCGCGATCAGGAAGGACTCCCCGGCCGGGCGCTACCTGCTCGAACACGGGGTCGCACCGGCTGACTTCAACTCCTACGGATCCCGCCGCGGCAACCACGACGTGATGATCCGCGGCACGTTCGCCAACATCCGGTTGCGCAACCAGCTGGTGCCGGGCGTCGAAGGCGGCGTCACCCGGCACCTGCCCGACGGCGAGCAACAGAGCATCTTCGACGCGGCCATGAGGTACGCCGATGAGGGCGTGCCGCTGATCGTCCTCGCCGGCTCGGACTACGGCTCCGGGTCGTCCCGGGACTGGGCCGCCAAGGGCACCCTGCTGCTCGGGGTCAAGGCGGTGCTGGCGACCTCCTTCGAACGCATCCACCGTTCCAACCTCGTCGGCATGGGGGTGCTGCCCCTGCAGTTCGAGCCGGGAGAATCAGCTCGCCAGCTCGGCCTGAGCGGTGCGGAGATCTTCTCCATCACCGGGCTGGACGGCGCGGACCCGCTGCCCCGGCAGGTCACGGTCCGCGCGGAGGCGGACGGTCGGTCACAGGAGTTCATCACGACGGTGCGGATCGATACCCCGGCCGAGGCGGCGTACTTCCGCCATGGCGGGATCCTGCGCTACGTCCTTCGCCAGCTGCTGGGAGCTGAAAAGCCGGAGATGAACGCGCTGTGAAGTGTTACGTCTGCCCACCGCCGCTCCCTTTCGGCTGGACCTGACCGCCTGGGCGCTGCGACGACGAGAAAAGAATGCCGTCGAGCGGTGGCTCGGGGCCGGGTGCATCCCTGATGGCAAGGACCGCCTGGACGAGCGCCGCGTGGGTCAGCGTCTGCGGGAAGTTGCCGAGGTGGACTCCCGTCCGGGGGTCCATCTCCTCGGCGTAGAGACCGAGTGCGGTGGCGCGCTCGAGCAGCGACCGGATCAGCTCGATGGCCTCGCCGCGTCGTCCGGTGCGGGCGAGCGCCTGGACGAGCCAGAACGAGCAGGGCAGGAATGCGCCTTCGGTGCCGGGCAGGCCGTCGCGTCCGGGCGGGTAGCGGTAGAGCAGCGGGCCGCCGGCGGACAGCTCCTTTCCGATGGCGTCGATCGTGCCCCGTACGCGGGGGGAGTCGATGTCCTCGATGCCCAGCAGAGGCAGGACGAGCAGCGCCGCGTCGAGGTCGTCGGAGCCGTAGCTGCGGGTGTAGCTGGCCTCGACCGGGTTGAAGCCTCGCGCCCGGACCTCGGTGGCGATGGCGTCCCGCGCGGTCTGCCACCGCAGGCGTTGCCGGGCGCTGAGGTGGTGGGTGTCGGCGATCCGGAGCGCGCGGTCGAGGGCGAGCCAGCCCATGAGCTTGGAGTGCACGTGCTGAGCGGCGTCGTCGCGGATCTCCCAGATGCCGGCGTCGGGCTCCGGCCAGCGCCGGGCGACCAGGTCGGCGAAGCCGCGCATCGCCCGCCAGGTCTCGGAGTTGAGGTGCTGTCCGGCCTGGACGAACGCCCAGGCGGCGTCGACGACCCAGCCGTAGCCGTCGAGTTGGTGCTGGTCGGCGGCGCCGTTGCCGGTTCGCACCGGCACGCTGCCGGCGTAGCCGGCCCAGCTCTGAAGCTCGCGCTCCTGGTGGGCGTGGCGGCCGTCCAGGGTGAACAGCACCGGCAGCCGGGGTCGCTCGAGCCGGCTGGCGTGCAGCAGCCAGCCGAGGAATCCCCTTGCCTCGTCGGGTTTGCCGACTCCGAGGAAGGCGCCGACGCCGATGCTTGCGTCACGGGGCCAGACGTAGCGGTAGTCCCAGTTCCGCACGCCACCCGGGTCCTCGGGCAGCGAGGTGGTCGGCGCGGCGACCGGAGCCCCCGAGGGCGAGTAGGTCAGCAGCCGCAGGGTCAGCAGGCTGCGCACCGCGGCATCGCGGAACGGCATCGACTCGTCGATACGGGCAGTCCAGTCCCGCCACCGGGCCTCGTCGTGAGCGAGGAGGTCCCACGCCGCGTCGGGGTCGACGTGGATGAGCGGCTCGCGGTGGGCCACGGCCAGGACGAGGGTGACCGGCTGATCCGGCGTCACCGTGACCGGGGCCGGCCGGCCCGGTTCGACGGCGAGCTGCGGGGCGCAGCCCAGGGAGATTGCCAGCGACCCCCACTGGCAGACCACCCGCCCGCGGTCGCGGCGGACCCGCGGCGGGCGGTGCGACTCCCCCAGGCGGGGGTCGAACTCGACGACGGCGTCGACGGCTCCGCCCTCGGCCGACAGGCGCCGCACGAGCAGCGTCGCCGGCAGCAGGCGCCCGGTCACCTCGGCCACCATCGCCTCGGTGAGGGTGAGGCGACGTTCACCCGCCGCCCACGTCGTCTCCAGCGTGGCGGTGTGCGGCCGGTAGCGGCGCTCGACGACCGCGGCCGCCCCGGCCGGCCCGACCCGGAACGTTCCGGCCGGCGCGCCGCCGACCAGCCGGCCGAACACCGGCTCGCCGTCGAAGCGGGGCGCGCAGAACCAGTCGATCGCGCCGTCGCTGGAGACCAGCGCCGC
The DNA here is from genome assembly GCA_963728945.1 of uncultured Actinomycetota bacterium. Lineage (GTDB taxonomy): Bacteria > Actinomycetota > Actinomycetes > Mycobacteriales > CADCTP01 > CADCTP01. The sequence goes on from CAVSMA010000004.1 coordinate 112,878, forward strand.
GGTGCGGGTGTCGCCGATCAGCCCGTAGTCCCCGATCGACGGCAGCTGCGGGGCGCGGGCAGCCCCGGAGCCGGCTGCCGGGTCCGGGCGCGGGAGCTGAGGACGGCGCATGTCAGCGCGCCTGGAGGAGCAGGCCGAGAACGATTCCGTAGACGAGGTGGGCGACGACCGCGACCGCGGGGGTCTGGATGCCGTAGTTGAGGGCGAGAAGACCCGGCGGCTCCAGCACGGCGGTGCTGGACGGGCCGGCCCGGTGCGACGCCATCCGCGGGTGGACGCCGGGCAGCAGCGGGAGAAGCACCGTCATCGCGATGCCGACGTGCAGGAGACCGAGCAGCCCGCCGAGCCACCAGGTGGCCCGATCCAGCAGCGCGAAGGTCGCGGCATAGCCGAGGGCGAAGCCCTGACCGACGGTGAGGTGGACGAAGAACCCGGCGATCCTGGCCCGGTCCGGGTCGGCGGTGACGAGCGAGCCGAGCACGAGGGGAAGGTCGAGCCGGGTGAGTCCGGCCAGCTGGGCAGTGATCATCAGGGCGGTGAGGGTGCTCGTGGCGATCACCCCGAACAGTGCCCATCCGGCCCAGTCCATCTCAGCGGCTGCTGAGTTGGCGAGCCTTGGCGTCCAGGCTGGCGAGCACGTGCTCGAAGGCTTCGTGGAAGCCGGCGACGCCGTTGTCTTCGAGGGTCAGGCCGACGTCGTCCATGTCGACGCCGACGGCGGCCAGCCGGCGCATCACGTCGGCGGCATCCTCCAGCCCGGCGTCGATGGTGCGGGCCAGAGTGCCGTGGTCCTCGAACGCGGCGATCGCGGTCTCGGGCAGGGTGTTGACGGTGTCCGGGCCGATGAGCTCGTCGATGTAGCGGGTATCGGGGTACGCGGGATTCTTGGTGGAGGTCGAAGCCCACAGCGGCAGTTGCCGATGCGCGCCGAGATCGGACAGGCGCTGCCACCGCGCACCGGAGAACTGTCGCTGGAACAGCGCGTAGGCGAGCTTGGCCTGGGCGACCGCGGCTCGTCCGCGCAACCCCAGTGCCTCGTCGGTGCCGAGGGCTTCCAGCCGCCGGTCGACCTCGGTGTCGACGCGGCTGACGAAGAACGAGGCGACACTGTGGACGGTCGACGGATCGCCGCCGCCGTCGACGAACGACTCGAGGCCGCGCAGGTAGGCCTCGATGACTTCGGCGTGGCGAGCGAGGGAGAAGATCAGGGTGATGTTGATGCTGCGGCCTTCGGCGATCATCGCCTCGATCGCGGGGATGCCCTCCGCCGTCGCCGGGATCTTCACGAACAGGTTCGGCTCGTCGATCCGCTCGTGCAGCGCGCGGGCGGCGGCGATCGTCGCGTGGATCTCCCGGGCCAGCTCGGGAGCGACCTCGACCGACACGAAGCCGTCGGTCCCGGCGGCCGCGTCGTAGACCGGGCGGAGGACGGCGAGGGCGGCGGTGACGTCGGCGATCACCAGGTCCCAGTAGGCGTCCTCGACCGGAACGCCGACGGCGGTCAGGGAGGCGAACTGTTCGTCGTAGTCGGCCGAACCCTCGATGGCCCTGGCGAAAATCGTCGGGTTGGCGGTGACGCCGCGGATCCCGTCGCCGACCATGCGGGCCAGGGTGCCGTCGCGCAGGTAACCGCGGGTGAGGTTGTCGAGCCAGGGGCTCTGGCCCTGCTCGGCGTAGAGGCGTTGCAGCTTGGTCATCGGGCTTCCTTCCGGCCGTCCGTACGAGGGTTCTCGGTGGTGGCCGGCGTATCGGCCTGATCCGCTCCGGAGCGGCGGACACGCGGGCGAGAGCGGCGGACGGCGCGGACGCAGCACCGCCCGGTTCCGGGATCGAGGATCATCGTGTGGTGCCGGTCGCCGGCCGCGTCCGCGGCGGCGCGCAGCAGGTCCAGGTTGAGCTGGCACACGATCTCGGTGTGCTGCCGCGCGAGTCGATGGAACGGGCAGTTGCCGAGCACGAGCCCGCCGCTGCCGTCGGGACGGGGTTCGAACCCCTGATCTTCGAGGATCTGCTCCAGGCACCGGTCGCCGGAAGCCAGCCTCCGACCGGCCTGCTCGGCGGTGCGCCGCAACGCCTCCTGCACCGCCGCACCGGTGCGCGCCGACTCCTCGATCGCGTCCAGGAGCAGGTCGCCGGCGATGTCGTACCGGCGTTCCGGGACGGTGACCGCGACCTCGCCGGCAGCCTTGGTGTAGAGCTTGGACGGCCGCCCGGCCCCCGGCCCGGCCCGCCCGGCGAGCCGCCTGAACTCCACCGCCAGCAGCCCCGCCTCGGCGAGCCGGTCGAGGTGGAAGACGGCGGTGCTGCGCGCCAGTCCGCATGCCTCCGCGACGTCGTCCCGGCTGACCGGCGCGTCGCTGCGGGACACGTGGTCCAGCAGAGCACGACGGATGGGCTCATCGAGCGCACTGACCGCCGCCACCCGCTCCGCCAACGTCCGGTCCTCCACGCCCCCACTCTAACATCAACGATCCTTGCCTTTAGAAGACAGCCCGCGGCGATGTCCCGGCCGGCTCCTGCATCTGGGTGGCGGCCGAGATGCGCGCCGGAGGGGCGTACGCGCACTCCACCCTGGCGCTGCATGCGCTGGCCGTCAGCACTCCTGACTCGGTGCCGAGCACCCGGCCGACCGGCGTTTCGTCGCCGCCGCTGACCGGGTGACGGCGGGTCCCGTCCCAGTGATGGAATGGGTGCCATGCCGACCTCACCGCTGCCCGACGAACTGCGCGACTTCCTCGCGAAGCCGAACCCGTCCGTGATCGCCACGCTGCGTCCGGACGGGCAGCCGGTCACGGTCGCCACGTGGTACGTCCTCGACGGCGACCGGATCCTGGTCAACATGGACGCCGGCCGCAAGCGCGTCGAGCACCTGCGCCAGGACCCGCGCGTCTCGCTGACCGTGATGGACAACGACAGCTGGTATCGGCACGTCAGCATCATCGGCCGGGTCGCCGAGCTGACCGACGACGCGGACCTGTCCGGGGTCGACCGTCTCTCGACGCACTACATGGGCAACCCGTACGGCCAGCGCGACCGGCCGCGGGTGAACGCCTGGATCGAGATCGAGCGCTGGCACACCTGGGAGGGCGGCCGCCCGATGGACGTGGAGTCGAAGTCGAGCTGACGGCGTCGCCCGGAACTCCTCGGCTGCACGGCCGGTTGCGACAGGTTCTTCGCGGTGCGAACGCTTCAGTCGAGGGTCGACGCACTCACTGCAGTGCGCTGACCATGGTGTGCGCCAGCCAGTTCGCATAACGCTGCTGCGACCACCCTTGGATCAGGACGAGTCGCTCGTAGGCGTCGATGGTCCAGCCGCCGTCTTCGCGGGTGCGCGGAGTTCGACGATCGCACCACGTAGCGACGCGGCCCCGCAGCACTGTCCAGGCGTGGCAATGTCAGGAGGCCGACCATGAGTCATCCGAACGGCCCGCGCACGGGTCGTCCCCCCTTCCTCGCTCGCAACGGCGTCGTCTCGACGCCGCACTACCTCGCCAGTGCCGCCGGCGTGGCGGCACTGCAGCGCGGTGGCAGCGCCGTCGACGCCGCGATCGCCGCCAATGGGGTGCTGTGCGTCGCCTATCCACACATGGCCGGCCTCGGCGGCGATGGTTTCTGGCTGATCTGGGCCGCCGGCAACGACGGCGTCGAAGCGATCGATGCCTGTGGACCTGCGGGAAGCGCCGCCACCCGCGACTACTACCGCGAGCGGGGCGTCACCAGCGAGATCCCGGCGCGCAGCGCGCTGGCAGCGCTGACCGTCCCCGGGGCCGTCGACGGCTGGCGGCTGGCACACGAGCGTCACGGGAAGCTGCCGTGGGCGTCTTTGTTCGAGGCAGCGATCGAGTACGCACGTGGCGGCGTCGCCGTGACACGTTCGCTGACGGACTGGCTCGTGCAGGACGAACCGCTCCTGACCAAGCAGCCGCGTACCGCCGCGATATACCTGCCCGACGGGCGGCTGCCGCGCCAGGGCGAGCGGCTGGTGCAGCCCGATCTCGCGCGCTCGTTCGAGCAGTTGGCGGCCGCGGGCGCGCGCGGCGGCTTCTACGAGGGCGACCTCGCCGAACGGATCTGCACGTCGATCCGGCCGGAGGGCTCACCTCTGGCGGCCGAGGACTTCGCGGCCTACCAGGCGCGGTGGGTCGACCCGATCTCGACGACCTACCGGGGGTACGACGTCGTCGAGATGCCCCCGAGCACCCAGGGGTTCACGGCGCTGCAGATCTTCAACTTCCTCGACGGCTTCGACGTCACGTCGTGGGGTGAGGGCACCGCGGATTACTACCACCACATGGCGGAGTCGGTGAAGGTCGCCTTCGCTGACCGCGACGAGTGGCTGTCCGACCCGGACTACGTCGACATCCCGATCGAGAAAATGATCAGCAAGGAGTACGCCGAGGAGCGCCGCCGACTGATCGATCCCGAGCGGGCGCTCGACATCAGCAGGGTGCCACCGGGCATCCCCTACCCGCAGCCGCACGAGCGCCGGGCCGCGGACGGCGACACCTGCTACTTCTGCACCGCCGACGGCGACGGCATGGTGGTCTCGCTCATCTCGTCGATCTACCACGACTTCGGCAGCACCGTCGTGGGCGGCGACACCGGCATCATCCTGCAGAACCGCGGGGCGTTCTTCTCGCTCGACGAGAACCACCCCAACCGCTTGCAGCCGGGCAAGCGCACCTTCCACACGCTCGCGCCGGCGATGTTGCTCAAGGACGGCGAGCCCTACCTCGCCTTCGGTTCCATGGGCGGTGAGGGCCAACCGCAGTCGCAGGCGGCGATGGCCACCCGCATCCTCGACTTCGGGTACGACGTGCAACAAGCGATCGAGGCACCGCGGTGGCTGATGGGACGCACCTGGGGCACACCCTCCCGGAACTTGTCGCTGGAGGGCCGCATCTCCGACGAGGTGGTGCGCGAGCTCAAGCGGCGTGGCCAGCCGGTCCAGATGGTCACCGACTGGAACGACAACATGGGCCATGCCCAGGCGATCCGGATCGACCGCGAGCGGGGCTTCCTCGAAGGAGGGGCGGACCCACGGGGTGACGGCGCTGCGCTCGGCTACTGACCGGTCACCGACACGTCTTCGGATGCCGGGCCATCGGCGCTGCGGATAGACCGATGAGTGACAGCGGGATCACGCTGTTGATCATCGGCCTGGCCTTGATCCTCTCCGCTGGCCGCCACCCGCGACCGCCGACGGAAAGCCCCTCCGCACGCGCAGGCCAGCTGATCCAGACGGCGCAGGCACCCGTGCCGGGGTCGGCGGTCTGGCCCGCGCAAGTCCCGTCTCCCGGGGTCACCGGGTGGCGTGCAGCGTCGTGAGCGGCCGGTCCTGCCGGGCGTCGGCTCGCCGGCACTCGGCGGCGGCTGAGGTCAGTCGAGCACGAGTACCGGTACGCGCTGGACCGAGTTGTTGGCGAAGCCGCCCCGGTTCCAGGGGGCGTCGACCGGCTGGCTGCGACCGCTCGCGTCGTACGCGCGCGCGGCGAGCGAGTAGCGTCCGGCGGCCGGTTCCCACGGCCAGGTCCACCGCACCCACCCCTGGCCGGACGGCACCTCCAGCTCCGCCGCCGCCCAGCTGCCACCGCCGTCGACGCTGACCTCGACGGCGGTGACGGGGGCCCACCCCGACCACGCCCGGCCGTCGAGGATCGTCCGGCCGGCGCGGACTATCCGGCTGCGGGACATGAAGTCGGGGAACCCCGGCGGCCGGACGAGGGCGCGCGGCTCCATGCGGGTCAGCGGCACCCCCTCCTCGTCCGGCCGTTCCCGCAGCCGGTAGGCCTGCATCTGGAAACCGTCGAACGGCTCGGCCACCACGGTGATCCCGGTGAGCCACTTGACGTGCGCCATGCCGTACCAGCCGGGCACCAGCAGGCGCAGCGGAAAACCGTGCTGGGGCGGCAGCGGCGCGCCGTTCATCTCGTAGGCGAGCAGGACGTCCTCGCGCAGGCAGTCCGCCACGGTGAGGCTGCGCTGGTAGTCCTGCTCGACGCCGCGCTCGACGCCGTGGTCCGCGCCGGTGAAGACCACCTCGGCGGCGCCGTCGCGCACTCCGGCCTCCCGGAGCACGGCGGCCAGCGGAGTGCCCGTCCACCGGGCGGTGCCGACGGCCTCGACCAGCCAGGGCTGGCTCACCGGCCGCGGGAGCAGCCCGGCCCGTCCGTTGCCGGCGCACTCCAGCGTCACCACCGCCGAGACGCTCGGCCGGCGGCGGATCGCCTCGAGGTCCAGCGACAAGGGCGTGTCGACGAGGCCGTCGACGACCAGCCGGAAGCCCACCGGATCGATCACCGGGACGTCGTAGTGGACCAGCAGGTAGTGCAGCCCGGCCGGCGTGACGTCGAAGGCCAGCGCCTCCAGCGGCAGACCGTGATTGCGCGCGGCGAGCTGGAGCTCCTCGGTGGAGATCCCCTCGTCCGCGTCCGCGACCCGAGCCGGCTCGCTGACCCCACGAAGATCAGTCATCGCGTGCACCCCCATCAGACGCTGCAGCCCAGGCTGCCACAGTCGACGACCGGCGCTGCACACATCTTCGCGACACCGGCATCGGGCCGCGGAGCGGGTTCGCGGCGCGCCGGGGGCCCGGTGCGCGAGCTGTCCCACCCAGAGCCGGGCGTATATCTGGTCGACATGGACAGCCACGGCGGCGCAGCGACCTTCTTGACCATGACCGGGTACGAGCAGGTCCGCAGCGTCGCCGCGGCGATGGCCGGCGGCACGGAGTCCGCCGCGCCGACCCCGGCGGCAGCTGAGCCCGCACCGCTGACGAACGGGTGGCTGCCGATCGGACCATCCGGACGGTCCTAAGTGGACACCCGGGTAACGGCGACGGGGTTGCGGCCCCGGCGCCCGCTGGCCACCTTGTGCATCACGGAGGTGACGAGCTGGGGGGTGCTCTACTACGCCTTCCCGGTCCTCGCACCGTCCATCAGCGCGGACACCGGGTGGTCCATCCCTGCCGTCACCGCCGGCTTCTCGATCGGCCTGGTGGTGTCCGCCGTCGCCGGCGTTCCGGTCGGCCGGCTTCTGGACCGCGTCGGCCCGCGGCCGGTGATGACGAGCGGCACGCTGCTGGCGATCCCGGCGACACTGGCGCTGGCCGCCGCACGGACCTTGCCGGAGTTCCTGGCCGCGTGGGTGCTGGCCGGCCTGGCCATGTCCGCCGTGCTCTACCAGCCGGCGTTCGCCGCCCTCACGCGCTGGTACGGACCGCGCCGGGTCACCGCCCTGACGATCCTCACCCTGGTCGCCGGTCTCGCCAGCACCGTCTACGCGCCGATCACCGCCGCGCTCGTGAGCACTCTCAGCTGGCGGCAGACCTACGTCGTCCTCACCGTCGTGCTCGCCGTGATCACTCTTCCCGGCCACGTCTTCGGCCTGCGACTGCCCTGGACGGCGGCCGAACGCCACCCGCACCGGTCCCGGGCTCCGGATGCGGTGGCCCGCAGCGGCGCCTTCATCGTCCTGGCGGCGGCGATGAGCCTGGCCGCGTTCGCCGTCTACGCAGCCGTCGTCAACCTGATCCCGCTGCTGCATCAGCGCGGCCTCACCACTGGGGGAGCCGCCGTCGCGCTCGGGCTCGGCGGCGTCGGTCAGGTCCTCGGCCGGCTCGGCTACGGCCGCCTCACCGCCGCGACGGACGTCCGGACCCGTACCGCCGTCGTCCTGGTCGCCGCGGCCGCGACCATCATCCTGCTCGGCCTGCTCCCGGGTCCGGCACCCGCGCTCGTGATCGCCGCCGTCCTCGCCGGCGCCGCCCGCGGCATCTACACGCTCCTGCAGGCCACGGCGGTCACCGACCGCTGGGGCGCCACCCACTACGGTCGGCTCAACGGCCTGCTCTCGGCACCGAGCACGCTCGCCGCCGCCCTCGCTCCCTGGGCCGGCGCTGCCCTCGCCGGTCCTCTCGGCGGCTATCCCGCCGTCTTCGTCGCGCTCGGCATGGTCGGCGTGCTGGCGGCCGCGCTGGCGACCCTGGCCAGCCCGACCGTCGGCACCCGGACCACCGACCGTCCGACGCGGCGGGTCGTTCGCTGGCTCCGGCGGGTCGACTGACGCACCGGTGTCTGCGTGGTGCACTCGTTCCGAACGTGTGACTACTCCCGCGAACTACCAGGTGCGGGGTATTACTGCCGAGCTTGCACTGATACGAATGGCTTGTGCTCGTACGTCCAGCCGGGGTATACCTGGTCAACGGCATTGATCATGAGAGGCAGAGGCTCGTGCGACTCTCGACACTGCTGGTCATCACGTCCGCGTGCGCCCTCGTCCTCTCCGGCTGCGGCTCCAAGGGAGCGGCCCAGAGTGACGCCGGCAGCGACACGCTCACCTTGGGCGCCGCGGTCTCGCTCACCGGCAAGCTGGCGCGCGAGGGAGGCCTGACCAAGGAGGGCTATGAGGTCTGCCAATCCAAGGTCAACGCTGCCGGAGGTGTCCCGGTCGGCGGGAAGAAGCTCAAGCTCGACATCCAGTATCAGGACGACACGTCCAAGCCCGACACGGCGGCGCAGCTGGTCGAGCAGTTCAACGACAAGGACGTGAAGCTCATCCTGAGTTCGTACGGCTCGGCGAACAGTGAAGCCCAGGCCGCCGTCGTCGAGCGCAACGGCCAGGTGATGGCCGACTCCGCCGGCGCGGACAACAAGATCTTCGAGAAGGGCTACCGGCGGACCTTCGCGGTGCTGTCCCCGGCAACCGAATACCTCGCCTCGATCGTGAAGTCGCTCGCGGAACTGGCCCAGCCGAAGCCGAAGACGATCGCGTTCGTCTCCGCCGACGACGGCTTCTCCAAGACCGCGACCGAGGGCGGCATCGCGGAGGCCAAGAACCAGGGCTTCACCGTGCTGCCCGCCCAGTACGTCCCGAACGGCACGTCGGACGTCAGCTCGGCGCTGACGAAGCTGAGGGGACAGCGGCCGGACGTCATCCTCGGCTCGGTCCACCTGGTCGAGGGCATCGCGATCGTCAAGCAGGCGCACGAGCTCGGGGTCACGCCGGCCGGCGGCTTCGGCGAGTCGGTCGCGCCGCCCACCCCGGACTTCGTGAAGACGCTGGGCAGCCAGGCCGAGAACGTCCTCGGGTCCAGCCAGTGGACGGAGACGGTCAAGGGCCAGGACAAATACTTCGGCACCGCGCAGCAGTACGGCAAGGACATCCAGGCGACGTACAACCACCGACCCGAATACCACAATGCCGAGGCGACCGCCGCCTGCCTCGCGCTCGTACTCGCCGCCGAGAAGGCCGGCTCGACCGAGCCGGACAAGGTCAGGGATGCGCTCGCCGGCCTGGACACCGAGTCGTTCTTCGGCCGGATCAAGTTCGACGAAACCGGCAAGAACGTCTCCAAGCCGATGTCGGTGATCCAGATCCAGGACGGCAAGGCCGTCACGGTGTGGCCGACTGAGGCCGCGGACTCGAAGTTCGTCTGGCCCGGCGCCAAGCAGTGACCGCGCTCGCCCAGGCAACGCTGTACGGCCTGCTCCAGGGCGGGTTGCTGGCGCTGGTTGCCGTCGGCTTCTCCCTGGTCTGGGGCGTGATGAACATCATCAACGTGGCCCAGGGCGCGTTCGTCATCCTGGGCGCCTACGTCGCCTGGGAGCTGAACGCGGCGCTCGGTCTCGACCCGTTCCTCGGCATGTTCGGCGCGGCGGCGGTGCTGTTCGTCCTCGGCTATGTGGTGCAGCGGGGGCTGATCAACCTGATCGTCAACGCGCCGATCTACCTGACCCTGCTCCTGACCTTCGGTCTCGACCTGATGCTCGTGCAGGGCATGAACATCGCGTTCACCGCGGACTTCCGGAGCATCCCGACGTCCTACGCCGGAAAGAGCATCGCGCTAGGTGACGTCCGGGTGCCGCTGGGTCGGTTGCTTGCCTTCGCCGTCGCGGTGGCGGTCACCCTGCTGCTCGTTGCGATGGTGAATCGAACCCGCACCGGTCTGTCGATCATGGCGACCGGGATGGACCGGGGCGCGGCCCGGCTGATGGGCATACGCGCCCGGCACGTCTACGCGTTGACCTTCGGCCTGTCGGCGGCACTGGCGGGGATGGCCGGGGCCATGGTGGGGACCGTCGGCACCTTCAACCCCGCCGCGGCCGGTGGATACACCCTGCTGTCGTTCGTCGTGGCCGTGCTCGGCGGCCTGGGGAACATGTACGGCGCGCTGGTCGGCGGCCTGGTCATCGGTCTGGTCGAGGCGTGGGCCGGGCAATACCTGTCCGGCACCTGGGTCAACGCGTTCGCCTTCCTGGCGTTGATCGTGGTGCTGGTGCTGCGGCCGTCGGGGTTGGTGGGCCGGGCCTTCTACGCGTCCCGCGTGGAGGTGTGATGGGCGCGTCCTCGGCCGAGATCAGCGCGCCGGCCAGGGCGGAGACGGCGACCGCCCGTCCGCGGGCCGGGGCGAGGTGGCGGCGGCTGCTGCCGTGGGCCATCGGCGTGCTCGTGCTCCTCGCCTGCTTCGGGCTGCAGACGCAGCTCTACACCGGCCAGGAGCGCACGGTCACCACGATCTTCATGTTCGTCGCGCTGGCGCAGGCCTGGAACATCATCGGCGGGTTCGCCGGCTACGCATCGTTCGGCCAGGTCGTGTTCTTCGGCATCGGCGGCTACTCGACGGCCGTGGTGATGTATCACCTGCAGCTGAACTTCTGGCTGGCGCTGGTGCTCAGCGGGCTGCTCGCGGCCGCCTTCGGCGCGCTGATCGGGCTGCCTCTGCTGCGCTTGAAGGGGCACTACTTCGCCATCGCGACCCTCGGTGTGGCGGAAGGCATGCGGGAGGTCGTCAACAACGTCCCGGGTCTCACCGGTGGCGGGGCCGGCGTCTCGATACCGACGGTCGGCCCGAGGGCGTCGACGCCGTATCTCGGCAACGACGGCTTCTACATCCTCTTCCTGCTCCTGGCGGCGCTGGCCGTGCTGGCCGGCGGCCTGGTCTCGCGCAGCAAGTTCGGCCTGGCGCTGCGGGCGATCAACCAGGACGAGGATGCCGCCGGGTCGATGGGCGTCAACACGACCCGGGTGAAGGTGGCCGCGTTCACGCTCTCCGGTTTCCTCGTCGGGCTCGTCGGCGCGTCCTACGCATTCCAGCAGGTGACGATCTTCCCCGAGCGTCTCTTCGACGTCGACATCACCGTGCTCATGGTGATGATGGTCGTCATCGGAGGCAGCGGCACCGTGCTCGGCCCGCTGCTCGGCGCGGTCGGGCTGCAGTACGTGTCCGAATACCTTCGGCAGCACTACACCGACCTGCACATCTTCATCCTGGGCGCGATCATCATCGCGGCCGTCGTCCTCGTCCCCCAGGGAGTGGTGACCTACGCCCGGGAGGCGACACGCACCCGGGACTTCTCACTGCTCGGCAACGTCCGGCGGTACCGGCTATGAGCGAGCCGGCGACCGGGAGCCCGGTGCTTGACGTTCGGGGGCTGGGCCGGCGCTTCGGAGGACTGCAGGCACTGTCGGACGTCTCGTTCACCGTCCCGCCGGGTCGCACCCTCGGCATCATCGGCCCCAACGGCGCCGGCAAGAGCACGTTCATCAACCTGGTGACCGGGCACATCCGGCCGACCTCGGGTCGCGTCCTCATCGACGGCCGCGACATGACCGGGGCCAGACCGTGGTCGGTGGCACGGGCCGGAGTCGCTCGTACGTTCCAGATCGTCAAGCCGTTCCGCGGAATGACCGTGCGGGAGAACGTCGCTGTCGGAATTCTCTACGGCCCCGAGGGCACCGGAGTGATGTCACACGCGCTCAGCGCGGCGGACGAGGTGCTCGAGCAGGTCGGTCTCGGTGCGCTCGCCGACCGGTCACCGGGCGCGCTCACCGTCGCCGATGCCCGTCGCCTCGAGCTGGCCAAGGCATTGGCGTTGCGGCCCCGGCTGCTGTTGCTGGACGAGGTGATGGCCGGACTGCGGCACCGGGAGATCGAACCCAGCCTGGCGCTCATCGACTCCTTGAAAGCGCAAGGTATGACGATCATCGCGGTCGAGCACGTGATGAAGGCGATCGTCGCGATCAGCGACGAGGTGCTCGTGCTGCACCAGGGACGGGTTCTGACCTCCGGCGAACCCGACACGGTGCTGTCCGACCCGCGGGTGATCGAGGCCTACCTCGGCCAGCGGTACGTGAAGCGGCAGCAGGCGGTGTCGCCCGATGCTTGAGGTGGCCGGACTGTCCGCGGGCTACGGCCGGGTGCAGGTGCTGTGGGACGTCGACCTGTCGGTCGGGCAGCAGCAGATCGTCGCGCTGGTCGGGCCGAACGGCGCCGGGAAGTCCACCCTGCTGCGGGCACTGTCCGGCATGATCCCGATATCCGCCGGCCACGCGACCTTCCGCGGACAGGAGCTCGGCGGGCGGTCGATAGAGCAGATCGTCGACCTCGGTATCGCGCACGTGCCGGAGGGCCGCCGACTGTTCCCCGGGTTGTCGGTCCGCGACAACCTGCGACTCGGCGGCTGGCGGGTCAACAACCGCGACGTCGGTCGCGTCGTGGAGTTGTTCCCGGCGCTCGGTGACCGGCTCAACCAGGTCGCCGGGAGCATGTCCGGCGGCGAGCAGCAGATGGTGGCGATCGCGCGGGGGCTCATGGGACGGCCGGATCTCATCATGATCGACGAGCTGTCGCTGGGACTTGCCCCGATGATCGTGGACGAGATCATCCAGCGACTCCCCGAGATCGCCGCGTCCGGCACCTCCGTGCTGCTCGTCGACCAGGACGTGGACGCCGCACTGTCCATTGCGGAGCGGGCCTACGTGCTCGAGACCGGCCACGTCGTGCTGTCCGGACAGGCCGGTGAGCTGCTCGCCGACCAGCGAGTCCGGGAAAGCTACCTCGGGATCAGCTAGCCGGCATCGCCCGGATCCTCCGGGCCGCTCAGTCGTGCGCCTCGCCGGGTGGCGGTGGCGTGAACACGCCGCGTTCGAATGCATCGGCCGCCCGGAGCACGGTGGCGTCCTCGCCGTGCCGGCCGACGAGCATCATGCCGATCGGCAGCCCGCTGGACATGCCACACGGCACGTTCATCGCCGGATGCCCGGTCACGTCGAACGGCGCGGTGTTCGGGATCATCTCCAGCGACCGGGCGACGCGCTCCTCCAGCGGCGCGTCCGGCGAGGGGATCGGCGTCGCCTTCATCGGCAGGGTCGGCATGACCAGCAGGTCGCGGTCCGCCAGCACCTGGTCGTACGCCGCCGTGGCCGTGCGGGCGAGGTTCTGGGCCTTCGCGTAGTAGCGGCCGTGGTGCGCGCGCTGCATCCACTCGCCGGCCAGGAGGGTCAGCTTGACCGTGTCCGAGAGCCGGTCGCCGTCCAGCCGGCCGCGGGCGAAGTGGTCCATCATGCTCGTGGTGTACCGGCCCTTCCAGCCGGTCGCCATGCCCTCGCCGGCCACCATGAGCCGGGTGGCGCCCTCGAGCGCGACCGCGTTCCAGACCGCCATCGCCTGCCGGTGCCAGGGGATGGAGACCTCCTCGACCGAGGCGCCGAGCTTCTCGAGGTCCTGGGCCGTCCCGCGCACCGCCTCGTCGACGTCGTCCTCCGACAGTCCGGGGATCCCGAAGCCCTCCCGGACGAACGCGATCCGCAGCCCGGCCAGGTCACCGGTCAGGGCGCCGAGGTAGTCCTGCGGCTGCAGGCCGGCCTGCTGGCGGGGATCCAGCCCGTCCGGTCCGGCGATGACCGACAGCATCAGCGCGACGTCCCGCGTGCTGCGGGCGATCGGGCCGAGGTGGTCCAGCGTCGTCTCGATCGGGAACGCGCCGGTGTAGGGCACCAGTCCCCAGGTCGGCTTCAGCCCGTAGGTCCCGCACCAGCAGGACGGGATGCGCACCGAGCCGCCCTGGTCGCCGCCGAGCGCCAGGTCGACCTCGCCGGTGGCCACCAGGGCCGCCGAGCCGCTCGACGACCCTCCGGTGGACCGGCTGCGGTCGTACGGGTTGCGCACCGGCCCGGTGTCGCTGGTGTGGCTGCCGCCGGAGAAGCACAGGCTCTCGCAGACCGTCTTGCCCAGGATCGTGGCTCCGGCGTCGAGCAGGCGCTCGACCACGGTCGCGTCCGCCTCCGGGACGTAGCCCTCCAGGACGGAGGTTCCGTTCATCATCGGGACGCCGGCGACGCAGATGTTGTCCTTGACCGCGAGCGTCCGGCCGGACAGCGGCCCGCCCGGCGCACCCTCGATCCGGGTCCGCACATACCAGGCGCCCAGCGGGTTGTCCTCCGCTGCCGGGCGCTGGGCCGCCGTGCGTGGATAGCGCACCGGCGGGACTGGCTCGTCGCTGACATCCAGGTCGTCGTACGGCGCCAGGAAGCCTTCCACCAACGCCGCCACTGCCGCCATCTGCTCCGGCGGGATCGAGAAGTGATAGTCCGCTGCGATCCGGGTCAGGTCCTCAGGGGACGGTCGGCTGACTGGCATGGCGACCTCCTCGGCAGGTACGACCTCAACGTATTCCCCCACGCAAGGCACCGGCAGCGCACGAGCCCGGTCCCGCCCTCGGCGCCGGCGCGGGTAGACCCGGGGCCGCCGGCGGGTGACAGTGGCTGGTGACGAGCCGGACGCGCGGAGGGGGCACGGCGGCGTGAGGTGGAGCCGGGCCATCGCATCCGCGGCGGTCGCATTGATGGTGCCGCTGACCGCGGCGCAGGGAGGCTGTTCGCCGCCGTCCCAGCACGGTACCGGCCGATCGGGTGCGACCGTCATCTACGTGCAGAGCAAGGCGAGCTCGGCGTGGCCGGTGCAGCGCGCAGTATCGGTGTGGAACTCCGGTCTGCGCCGCGTGCGGCTCCGGTACGGGCGGTGTCCTGCCGGTCAGATCTGTATCCGGGTCACCGAAGCGGACCTCGGTCGGGTGAGCAGCGGGCACGGCGGCAAGTTCGGTGAGACCTTCGCGTTCTTGCGGATGGTCCGGTTGAACCGCAACGCCAGGTCCGCATCCGCGCACGATCGGCTGCAGACCACCTGTCATGAGTTGGGACATGCGCTCGGCCGGCCGCACCGCCAGGGGTTGAGCACCTGCATGCACGCCTACATCGATCCGGGCGCCAGCACGCGCCCGGATGCCAAGGACTTCGCGGCGGTCGACGCCCGGTTCGGGACGTAGGGCGAGCGCGCGCCGCCACCGGACCCTGACCGCCGAGCGCCTGCCTGCGCGGAGGATGGGGACTCGACCCCCGGTTCACTCAGGGCTGGAAGAGTTTCCAGCGTCCCTCGGAGACGACCTGGGCGACGCCGTCGACGACGCTGACAGCGGTCTCGTCGTCGATCGCGTACGTCGGCGCGGGGATCCGGGCCGCCCACCTCTCCGCGTTCGGCAGGGAAGCGTCGGGGTGGTTCGGGTGCTCCAGGTGCGGGATCACCGCGAAGTCGACGAGTCCCGCTCCCTGTCCCGTGGCCAGGATTCTGTCGACGTCACCCTGGGGCGTGGCGAAGACGACGTTCTCCGACTTCAGCGGTCCCTCATCGCCGCGCGGCGGTTCGTCGTAGGTCTCGACGAAGGTGGAGGCAGCAGCGATGCTCCCGGCGCTCACCCCCACGTAGACCGCCTCGGCGCGCAGGCTCGGCAGTAGACCGGTCAGCCCGGAGCGCCGCATCCAGTTGGCGAGAAACAGGGGGTCGCCGCCCCACACCAGCAGTGCGTCGGCGTCCCGGACCGTTGGCACCCAGGCAGCCTCCTCGATGCTCGGCAGCGCCGTCAGCTCAAGGACCCCCAAGGATCTCCAGCCGAGTTCGCACAACGGCGAGGAAGCCTTGCCGCAGATTGCTCGCCACGCCATGCCGGGGCCGCCGGGGAAGGGGTAGATCCCGGTGGGGATGAACAGGGCGTCGGACTCGGCGATCGGTTTGCCCAGCAGGTCGACCAGCGCGTCGTGGATGCTGCCGTTCTTGATCCCGGACGATGTGAGGAGAGCTCTCCTGTCCCTACCTTCCTGAGCTGCACTCTCGTGCAGCCCGGATTGCCTGCGGGGCTCTGGTGCGACCGTGCTGCGGCGCCGGAGGAACCGGACGTAGGTGCGCTGCTGGTTGACGCCCGTATCTTCCGCCTCCGAGGAGGACCCATGGTGACAGCTGGTGCCGGCCGGCCGGCAACCCCGAACGGACCGGCCCGGCCCGCGCCGGGCGCGGCACGGTCCGACCGCTGGCCGGCCGATCCGGCCGCCGGCTTGGCGGGCGGTGCCGGCGCCGCCGGCCTGGCCGGCGGTGCCGACGGCCCCGACCTCGTCCGCCGCCTGGCTGCAGTGGCGCTGGACGCCGCCGCGGCCGGGGCGCGCCACCGTGGCGGACCGGTACCGGCGGGCGGTCCCGACGCCGTCGCCCGGGCTGTCCGGGAAGCCTGCCCGGACGTGCTGCCACCGGACGGCGCCGGCGCCGAGGTCGCGCTGACGGCCGTCGTACGGGCTCTCGCCGCCGGCGCCGCCGACCCGGCCGACCCGCTCTGCGTCGCCCACCTGCACGGGCCTCCGCTGGCGGTGGCCGCGGCCGCGGACCTCGCGGCGAGCACGATCAATCCGTCGATGGACTCCTGGGACCAGGCGCCTGCGGCCGGCGAGCTGGAGCGGCTGGTGACCGCGGCCGTCGCCGGCTTGGTGTATCCCGGCCGTCCGTCCGCGGACGCCGTGGTCACCACCGGCGCCACCGAGTCGAACATGGTCGCGCTGCTGCTGGCGCGGGAGCGGGCGGCGGCCCCCGTGCACCTGGTCTGCTCGGACGAGGCGCACCACAGCATGCCGCGGGCGGCCTGGCTGCTGGGGCTGCCCACCGCGGTCATCGTGCCGACCCGGGACGGCCGGTTGCACCCGGACGACCTCGCCGCCGCCCTGGACCGGACCCCCGGCCCGCACGTGGTGTCCGCCACCGCCGGGACCACCAGCCGCGGCATCGTCGATCCCGTGCCGGCGATCGCCGACGTCGCTGCCGCGTACGGGGCCCACCTGCACGTCGACGCCGCATACGGCGGCGGCGTGCTGTTCAGCGACACCCGCCGCGGGCTGCTGGCCGGCCTCGACCGGGCCGACACGGCGGCGCTGGACCTGCACAAGCTCGGCTGGCAACCACTGGCCGCAGGCTTGCTCGCCGTTGCCGACGGCGCCCTGCTCGCGCCGCTGTCGGTGCGCGCGGACTACCTGAACGCCGACGACGACACCGAGGCCGGGCTGCCCGACCTGCTGGGGCGGTCGCTGCGCACCTCCCGCCGGCCGGACGCGGTCAAGATCGCGGCCACCTTCCTCGCGCTCGGCCGGTCCGGTCTCGGCCGGCTCACCGACCGCTGCTGCGCGGCGGCCGAGGACGTGGCCGGGCAGATCGACCGGCGGCCCGGGCTCCGGCTGCTGTCCCGGCCCGAGCTGAGCACCGTGCTGTTCCGGCCGGTCGCCGCCGACCAGCTCGACGACCGGGCCGGCGACGAGCTGGTGGCCGGGATCCGCCGCTCGTTGCTGGCCAGCGGTCGAGCGGTCCTCGGTCGGGCCACGGTTGCGGGGCCGGCCGGCCGCGGGCGGCTCTGGCTCAAGCTGACCCTGCTGAACCCGCACGTCACCGCGGCGGACCTGACCCGGCTGCTCGACCTGGTCGAGCACACCGCCGACCAGCTCGCCGCCGCGCCGCACCGCGCCGCCGGCGGGCCGAGGGCTCGTGGGTGAGCTCCCGATGGTCGCGTTCCGGCCGATCGGCCCCTCGGCGGGTTGAGGGCCGCCTTCACCCTGCACGACCGACTCCGTGAACCGCACCGGTCTCGGCACCACGACCGCCAGGGTCCACGATGGCAGGTCGAGGTCGATTGTCGCCACGAGGACCGCTATGGGGTTCTATGGTCGGTGCGGGGTCGAAGGACAGGGATTACCGACTAAGCCCGAGGTGGCTCCGATGAGAGGAACGTTCGTCCGAGCCGGGGGATGCCTTCTCGCGGCGGCATTGGCCGTGGTGTGCACCGGCTGCGAGGACGGGAGCTCGGGGGTCGACGCATCGTCGGCTCCGGCACCCGCCTCCGCCGCAGTGATGCCCAGCGCTTCGTCCCCGACGAAGACGACGGATCCAGCACTGCTCGCCGCCGTCCAGTCGTACCGGACCTACCTCGACTCCCAGGCCAAGCTCTCCGTCAAAGGCACCCGGGCATTCACCGACGCCGTGCGCGCAGGCAATCTCGACCTCGCCAGGAAGCGATTCGCCCCGAGCCGCGCCGGCTGGCAACGAATTCTCTGGCTCGCCTTCTACGCTCCGGACCTGGACCGGCGTCTCGATGCCAGGGCGGACGAATTCGCCAGCCCCACCGATCCGCGCTGGACCGGCTGGCACCGGTTCGAGCACGCACTGTGGGTCAGCCCCGACACGCCGAGCCTCAGGAACCTGGCCGACCGACTCGATCACGATGTGAACGAGCTGCCCCTCGTCGTCGCCGCCGTGCACATCACCCCGAGCGTCATCACGACGGCGGCGCAGCGGCTGGTCGAGGACGCGGCCGCAGACAAGCTCACCGGCGCGGAAGACCGATATTCAGGAACTGACCTCTGGGACGTGGCCGGCAACGTCGAAGGAGCGAGGGCGGCATATTCGACGCTTCGGCCCGCCCTGGAAGCACGCGATCCGAAGCTGGCCCGGCTGCTGGACCAGCGGTTCATCGCGATGACCCGAGCACTCGCGCCGTATCGGACTGCGACCGGATACCGTCCGTACCGGTCGGTCACCGGCCCGGCGCGGGCCGACCTGCAAGCTCGCCTGGAGACCCTCGCCGAGAGCGTGTCGGCCCTCGTCTCCGCCTTCCAGCGGTAGCCGGCTGTCCGCGTCACGGCAGCGGCGGTCTGGGACCGCACGCTGCCGTGACGCCACCCCGCCGGGCCGGCATCAGGCCGCCGGGTTCTCCGCCGGAGCCGGCTCGACGTTGTGGTTGAGGGCGAACCGGTTGGTGGGGTCGTAGGCGCGCTTGACCGCGGCCAGGCGGGCGTACGTCGCGGGCGGGTACGCCGCCGCCAGGTCCGCCGCCGTCGCCGAGCCCTGGAAGTTGACGTACGTGCCGGTGCCGTGGGCGGCCACGGCGCGCCACCCGACCAGCGCCCGCTCGGCCTCGGCGTCGGTTGCCGTGTCCGGCAGCATCACCATGCCGACGACCATGGCCTCCGCGTCACGGTGGGCGAACGCCGTTGCATCCGCGGGCACCCGGCCGAACGCCCCGCCCAGGCTCCGTACCGCGATCGCGGTCGGGTGCGCGGCCGCGTGCATGCGGGTCATCGCCCCGATCACGGCGTGGTCGAGGGTCGGGACCAGGGCGTTGCGGACGACCAACCGGAGGCCCGGCGGGTGCTGGCCGTCGTCGAGGATGTCCGGGTAGCGGCGCTCGGCGAGGTTCGCCCTGGTCACCGTTCCCAGCTCGAACAGGGGCTCGGTCGCGGCGTCGACGTGGGCCGCGGTGGTGCCGGGGTCCCCGGCGTAACAGAGCAGGACGGTCGCCGCCGCCGGCGCCCCCGGCATCAGCACCAGGGTGCTGGACAGCTCCTCCGGGGCGAGCCGCATCGCATCCCGCCAGCGGACGAGCAGGTCGGCCGGGTCGTCGAGGCGGTAGGCCACGGACCCGAAATGCAGGTTCGTGACCGGCTGGGCGACGAAGTCGAAGTCGACCACGACGCCGAAGTTGCCGCCGCCGCCGCGCAGTGCCCAGAACAGCTCAGGGTGGTCGCGCTCCGAAGTCGTGATCAGCCGCCCGTCGGCGGTCACCACCCGGGCGCCGACCAGGCTGTCGATCGCCAGGCCGTCCCGGCGCACCATCCAGCCGACCCCGCCACCCAGGGTGAGGCCACCGACGCCGACGCTGCCGGTGTCACCGGCGGTGATGCCCCAGCCGTACGGATCGAGCGCGGCGGCCACCTGGCCCCAGGTCGCACCGCCGCCAACCCGTACCAGCCGGCGGCCGGCGTCGAGGACCCGGACGTCGTCGAGATGCGACAGGTCGATCACCACCCCGCCGGTGTTGGTGCTGTGTCCGAGCGGGCTGTGCCCGCCCGATCGGACGGACACGGCGAGGTGGTGCCGGCCGGCGTGGGCGAGCGCGGCCGCGACCTCGTCCGGGTCGCGGGGACGGGTCACCAGCGCCGGCTCGCCGGTCGCGAAGAACACCCGCGCCGCGGCCTCGTACCCGTCGTCCCCGGGCCGCACCGCCTCGACGGTCAGGTCGGTGTGTTGCAGGCTCATCGGATCTCTCTCCTCGGTCATGTGTGGACCCGACCGATGGTTCGCGGATCCGCGCGGCAGCGCGTCGGCCCGGGGACGTCTCTTCCGGCTACCAGCCGGACAGGCTGTCGCGGCGGCTGATACCACCCGGGGAGTGGCTCCGGCGTACTCCCTCGGTGGGACGTCCGAACCCGGCCGCGGTTCTACGATCGACACCATGCGGACCGATCGCGGACGGCAGAGGCTCTACGCCACCGGCTGGCTGGTGTCGGCCGCGGTGAGCGCGGTCGCCTTCGTCCAGTGGCATGCCCACATGCGGGAGGTGGAACGGCGCGCCGAGGAGGCCGAGCGCACCCGCGACGAGGTCGCCCGGCGCCGGGCCGTGGAGGAGCGACTCCGGATCGCCCGCGAGCTGCATGACTCGCTGACCCACAGCATCTCGGTGATCAAGGTGCAGGCAGGCGTCGCCGCGCACCTGGCGAAGAAGAACGGCGAGGAGCCGTCCGACGCGCTGCTCGCGATACAGGAGGCCAGCAGCGACGCGGTACGCGAGCTGCGTTCGACGCTCGACGTGCTGCGCCGGGAGGACAACCTCAACGGCAGCGGGGTGGACCAGCTCCCGGCGCTCGTGGAGCGGGCGCGGTCCTCCGGGCTGCCGACGACCTACACCGTGCTCGGTGACCGCCAGCCGCTGTCGCCGGAGGTCGACCAGGCGGCGTACCGGGTCGTGCAGGAGGCGCTGACCAACGTCAGCAGGCACGCGGGCGAGGCGACCGCCTCGGTGCAGCTCGCCTACGACGCGCGCACGCTCACCATTCGCATCGAGGACGACGGGGCGGGATCGCAGCGCCCGCCGGTGCCCGGGTATGGACTGGTCGGGATGCGGGAGCGGGTCACCGCCCTGGGCGGGTGCCTGCGGGCGGAGCCGGGTACGTCCCGCGGGTTCACGGTGCTCGCCGAACTGCCGATGAACGGGGCGGCGTGATCCGGGTGGTGCTGGTCGACGACCAGCCGCTGATCCGGACCGGGATCCGGGCGCTGCTCGACGCCGAGGACGACATCGTCGTGGTGGCGGAGGGAGCCAACGGCCGCGAGGGAGTCGCACTCGCGCGAGAGCACCTGCCGGACATCGTGCTGATGGACGTGCAGATGCCCGAGGTGGACGGCATCGAGGCAACGCGCCGGATCGCCAACGACGAGCGGCTCGCCGACGTGCACGTGGTGGTGCTGACCAACTACGGCCTGGACGAGTACGTCTTCAACTCGCTGCGGGCCGGCGCGTCCGGCTTCGTCGTCAAGGACACCGAGCCGGCCGACCTGTTGCAGGCGCTGCGGGTCACCATGCGCGGCGACGCCCTGCTCTCCCCCGCCGTCACCCGCCGGCTGATCAGCGAGTTCGTGGCCCGGCCCGCGGAGGTGTTCGCCTCGGCGGACCTCGACCTGCTCACGAACCGCGAGCGCGAGGTCGTCGCGTTGGTCGCGCACGGGCTGAGCAACGACGAGATCGCCGAGCGGATGGTGCTCAGCCCGCTCACCGCGAAGACCCACGTGAGCCGAGCCATGACGAAGCTCGGCGCCCGCGACCGCGCGCAGCTCGTCGTCTTCGCATACCAGTCCGGTCTGGTCGCGGCCCGCACCGCCTGACCGACCGGCGTGGTCATCCGACGGGGCGTCTTCACGACGCCGCGCTGACGTCGGGTCGGTCGTCGGCTGTTCGCGAACGACCGCGGCGGGAAGGGATTGCGTGCCGCCGAGGTCGTTCGGGTACGGCCGCTGTCAGTGCGCCGTCCGACGGGATCAGGCGTCGAACGCGGTCGGGTTGATCCAGTCGGCCGAGGTCATGACCCACCAGTCGTCGGCGACGCCGCGCCGGGCGTACTCGTACGGCATCCAGCCGTAGCCGTTCTCACCCCAGGTGCGGCCCCAGGAGTTGCGGATGCGGAACGCACCGGTCTGCTTCTCGCCGTCGATCGGGTTCGTGACGATGCGGTCGTCGTCGTAGCCGGCCACCACGACCGCGTGCCCGCCGAGGACGCCCTCGCCCGTGCTCGGGTAGGGGATGTCGCCGGGCGACTCGGGGTTGCGGATGCTGCTGTAGACGGTGAAGCCGAACATCGCCGGCAGCCCGGCGGCCAGGTGCGTCTTGATGTCCTGCACGAGCTGGTCGCCGGAGGTGCCCGGCTGGTCGAGCCGGAAGTAGGTGACCGCCTTGAACGACTGGCCGAAGGCGTAGTCGAACGCCGGCGGCTCGTCGTCGAACTTGGCGGTGTCGTACGGCCAGTAGCGCTCCGGCGGCATCCCGAACAGGGCCAGGGCGCCGATCGTCGAGCGCAGGTAGGCGCCGGTGTCCCCGCTCAGGCCCAGGTATTCGCGGGTGACCTTGTAGAGGAACAGCCGGGACATGTCCACGTACGTGTTGAACGACCGCCGCTGGTAGTACTCGACGATCCCGCAGGCGGCGTTGGCCGTGCAGGAACCGAGCTCGCCCTGGTCCTCGACCGGCGAGAAGTAGGCCCGCAGGTCGACGGCGGACGGGGCCGCGGCCGGCGCGTCGCCGGCGGTCAGCCGGGCCAGCGCGGTCGAACCGCTGGCCGCGAGCAGTTCGCGCACTTGCGGGGCGTCCGCGGGATAGTCGCGGACATCGGGATGGTCGCGCAGCCACCCCATGCCCTTGATGCCGTTCGGCAAGGTGATCGTCGTCATGGCTCCTCCAGCCGTGGTGCGACGGGTACCAGTACTGGAACTGAGCCGCGTACCGGTCGATCGGATACACGCCGGCGCGTACGGTCGCCGGGTGGGTGCCGTGGCGGACGACGGCCTGGCCGAGTTCGTGTCGCGGCCGGGGCCGTCGATCGGCGAGATCGAGGTCGAGGCGCTGCGGGCACAGTCGGCCGAGCGGGCCCGCGGCCGGGCGCCGGGGCCGGCCCTGGACACCGTCGCCGACCTCGAGGTGGCCGGCCGCCCGGCCCGGCTCTACCGGCCGGCGCCCGGGCCGCTGCCGCTGGTCCTCTACCTGCACGGCGGCGGCTGGACCATCGGCAGCCTGGACACGTTCGACCGGGTATGCCGGCGGCTGGCCGCCGGGTCCGGGACGGCGGTGCTCGCGCTGGACTACCGGCTCGCGCCCGAGCACCCGTGGCCGGCGTCGGTCGACGACACGGTCGGCGCGCTGGAGTGGGTCGCCCGCCGGCCCCCGGCGTTGGATCCGGTCACCGGCCGGATGGCGGTCGTCGGGGACAGCGCCGGCGGCACGCTGGCCGCGCTCGCCTGTCTCCGGCTGCGGTCCGAACGGCCGGCGGCGCTGCCGGACCGGCAGGTCCTGCTCTACCCGAGCCGCGGAGCTGCACGACCGCCTGAAGCGGTAGCGGGCGGCCGTTGCTACCTTCCCGGCGCGGACGGGATCGTCGTCGTGCCGGGCGAGCAGCCGACCGGGAGCGCCGCGTCCGGCTCCGGTGGCGAGGCGGCCGGACGTCGCTGCGGCCGCAGCTGGAGGACGGCGACGGAGGACAGCACGACGAGTCCGCCGACGAGCTGCACCGGCGTCAGGAACTCGTTCAGCGTCAGCGCCGCGAGTGCGGTGGTGACGACGGGTTCGAAGGTCGACAGGATGGCCGCGGTCGACGGGCCGGTCCGGCGCAGGCCGGCGAAGAAGGCGAGCATCGCCATGACGGTGGACATGACGGCGATGCAGGCGATCCAGACCCACCCGGCCGACCCGAAGCGGACGTCGATCCCGCCGGCCGCGACCGACCGGACGGCGAGCGCGGCGGACGCGCCGGTCATCACCAACGCCGCGAGCACCACCGGGGACAACCGGTGCACCGCCGTGTCGGCGACGAGGATGTAGCCGGTGTAGGTGACGGCGGCTCCGAAGGCCAGGCCCACCCCGATCCGGTCGACGCTGAACCCGCCCGCGCCGAGCAGCACGAGCACGGTCCCGGCGGACGCGACGACCAGCGCGGCGAGCCGTCCCGGTGTCAACGCCTCCCGGCCCAGTGCGGCGGCGGCGACGGTGACCAGGGCCGGGTACGTGTAGAGCACCAGAGCAACGAGCGAGGCGTCGATCCGCTGCAGGGCCGAGAAATAGAGGGTCGCCTGGGTCGCGTACCCGACCGCGCCGAGGCCGAGCGCCGTGACCACCAGCCGGACCCGGCTCGTCCCGGCCGGAGACCCGGGGACCGCGGAGGTCGTCCGGAGACCGGGCCGGAGCGCCAGCAGCAGGCCGAGCAGCACAGCCGCGACGGTGAACCGCAGCAGGAGCAGCGCACCGGGCGAGACGCCGGCCGCGTAGGCGAGCTTGCCGAAGATCGCCATCGCGCCGAAGCACGCGGCCGAGAAAAGGCACAGTGCGGGACCCACGGGCCCAAGCCTCGACGGCTGTTCCCGTCACGTCCAGTGACCGTTATTGGACTGCTCTCGTTAGAGTCCCTACATGGTCGCGTTCGATCTGCGCCGGCTCCGGATGCTCCACGAGCTGGAGGAGCGAGGCACCCTCGCCGCCGTCGCGACCGCGCTCGGCTACACGCCGTCCGCGATCTCCCAGCAGCTCAGCGTCCTGGAGAAGGAGGTCGGGGTGCGGCTGCTCGACCGGGCCGGTCGCGGCGTGCGGCTGACCGACGCCGGCCGGCTGCTGTCCCGGCACGCGGGCGTGCTGCTGGCCGAGGCGGACGCCGCCCGCGCCGACCTGGCCGCGCTGACCGGCGAGATCCGCGGCACCGTCCGGGCCGGCGGCCTGCAGTCCGCGACCCGCCGCCTCCTCATCCCGGCCGTGGCGCGCATGCGCGCCGACCACCCGGAGGTCAGGCTGGAGATCTCCGAGCTCGAGCTCGAGCAGGCGCTGCCCGAACTCCGCCTCGGCGCGCTCGATCTGGTCGTCAGCGACGAGTACGCCGGCCACCCACGCCCCCGGCCGGCCGGGCTCACCTTCGAACCGCTGCACGAGGAACCGCTCAGGCTCGTGCTGCCGGCAGCGCATCCCTGCGCCCGGCACGGCGGACCCGTCGCGCTGGCCGCGCTGCGCCAGGACGTGTGGGTCGCCTCGGCCACCGGCACCGGCCACCACGCGCTCGTCGTCGGCGCCTGCCGTTCCCTCGGCGGCTACGAACCCGACCTGCGGCACCGCTCCAACGACGCCGACGTCCAGCTCGAGCTCGTCCGCCGGACCGGCGCCGTCGCCCTGATGCCGACGCTCGCCCTCCCCGCGGCCGACCCGGCGATCGCCGTCCGCGACATCACCGAGGCGGCCATCACCCGGCGGCTCATGATCATCACCCGGGACGGCCGGACGCCGCCCGCCCTCGACACCTACCTGGCCACCGTCCGCGACCAGGCCCGGCTGGCTACGACTGCCTAGCCTGCGCGGACAGTTCGCCGACGATCAGCGGAACCGTCGCGGTGGCACCGAGCGCGACGAGGCGGACATACCGGGCCGGGCGCCCATCGCCGGGCACGACATCGGTCAGGGTCGGCGACGAGACCGTGGCGATCGTCCGCCAGGTGGTGCCGTCCGTGGAGGCCTCCACCCGCTCACCCGCGCTGCGGGTCGGCATGGTGACCCCCTTGCCGCCGGTCGTCGAGGCGAACGTGGTCACCGCCGAGCGGGTGACGGTCACGGTCCCGAGCGGCACCTCCCTTCCGAGATCCACCCGGATGCTGGCGTCGGCAGTCGGACCGATCCACTGGGTGATGTCGGTGCCGTCGGCGGCCGCCTCGGCCGGCTCGGCCGTGGTCGGGTCGGCCAGCGTGGGCTTGCACCGCGCCACGTCGGTGGTCGGGGTGAGATCCGGCCGGCGGGTCGGCAGCACCAGCGGCGCGCCCGGCGCGACGGTCTTGGCCCCGGACGGGGTGTCCACCGCGACCGCGCCGCCGGAGAGCAGCGAGACCACCGTCCGATGTGGACCGACCGAGATGCGCAGCACGCGGCCGCGCCAGTGCAGCGCCGAGACCGTGACTCCGGTCAGCTGCGGCGGCAGGCTCGGGTCGAGCCGGAGGCCGTCGTCGCGCCACCGGAAGCCGGTGTAGCCGTAGAGGAACTCCTGCAGGAAGCCGCCCGCCCCGGTGGTGAAGGTGAACGCGCCGCCGGTGCGCGCCTCGGAGAACTGGTCGTACGGCGGGCGCATGAACGGGTCGACGCTGCGCCGGGTGAACGTGAACGCCGGGCAGCCCGGCAGGTCGAGCTGCGAGCTGAGCACCGAGTGGATCGCGTCGGTCATCGACGGGCCGCCCGGGTCGGTACGCGGGACGTAGTAGTCGAGGTCGGCCTTCGTGACCGCCGCCGGCTGCGGGTTCTCCCACGGGTACGCCAGTAGCGTCACGTCCGCCTGCTTCACCGCGTCGCCGGGGTAGCCCTGGTATTCGGGGTGGATGCCAAGGTTGGCGTCGAACAGCACCCGCAGCTTGTCGGCCACCGCGGCCCACTGCGGCGAGGCTTGCCGGCCCACCAGGCTCGCCGCCCGGGTCGCGAACCGCAGGGCGTCCCGCGCGGCGACGTTGGTGTAGACGCTGTCATCGACCTGCTCGACGTACTCGTCCGGCGGGATGACCGTGTTGATGCTGTAACTGCCGTCGGAGTTGCGGGTGGCCCGGCTGACCCAGAAGTCGGCGATGCCCTTGAGCACCGGCCAGCCCTTGGTCGCCAACCACCTGCGGTCGCCGGTGGCCAGCCAGTACTGCCACATGGCCAGCGACACGTCCGCGCTGACGTGGATCTCGAACAGGCCGGTGTTCGCCCACGTCGGCGTGTCCTCGCCACCGGAGAACGCGCTCTCCCACGGATACCGGGCGCCCGACCAGCCGGTCTCGGCCGCGTACTGGTACGCGGCCCGCAGCCGGTCCACCCGGTACTGCAGGCTCTGCGCCGCGATCGCGGGCTCGGTGGCGAGCAGGGACGGGTACATCCAGGTCTCGGAGTCCCAGAAGACGTGGCCGTTGTAGCCGTCGGAGGACAGTCCGCCGGGTGACGGCGCCCACGGCGTGTCGTCCCGCACGCTGGCGAGCAGGGCGAAGAAGGCCGAGCGCACCTGTCGCTGCAGCCGGGCGTCGCCGGACACGACGATGTCGGACCGCCAGAGCGCCGCCCACGCCGCGTCGGAGCCGGTACGCATGCGGTGGTAGCCCAGCCCCGCCTCGTCCTTCGACACCGCGACCGCGGTCGAGAACGGGTCGGTGGAGTCGGCGCTCACCGCCACGCCGATCGCCTTCGTGACGGTGTAGCTCTGACCGGCCTTGACGCGGAACCTGACGTCCTGCCCGACACTGACCGAGTCGGTCGTCCGCGCCGGCTTGACCGAGGCGCCCTTCGGCGGGACCACGGTCGAGGCGACCGTGGCGGTCATGCCGAGGCCGACCGAGGAGAGCTTCACCCACTGGGTGGTCCGGTGGTGCCCGGTGCCCTGGCTGGTGACCATCTCGGCCGCCTGCCCGTCCAGCAGGTCGGTGACCGTGACCGGTCCGGTGAAGTGCGGCACCAGCCGCAGCCGCACCATCGCCGCGTGCCGGTGCACCCGGTCGGGCGTCACGTCGTACCGGAGGTCGACCGTACGGCCCGCGGTGGAGGTCCAGGTGACCTCGGTCGTGAGCGTGCCGGTGCGGACGTCGAGGCTCTGCCGGTAGGCGTCGACGTGTCCCGAGCGCAGCGAGTAGCGACCGCTGCCGTCGTCGTACGACAGCGTCGACCAGGCCGGCAGCGCGGCCCGTCGCTCGATCGGAGTCGACGGAGGCAGGCCCGGCGGGGTCGGCGGCACCGACTTCGCGTAGAAGCCGTGCACCTGTGACTGGGTGGGCAGCGTCTGGTCGGGCAGCTGCACCTCCGCGAACCCCTGGCCCTCGGCCGGTTGCCGGCCGGCGAGGTAGCCGTTGCCGACGAACGCGGGCGCGAAGCCGGGGCCACCGGGCTGGGTCGTCGTCAGCACGAAGCCGGGATCCGTCGGGCCGGTCGCCGGCGCGCTCCCGGCTGCCGACGCGCTCCCGGCTGCCGACACGCTCCCGGCTGCCGACACGCTCCCGGCCGCCCGGGCGCGGCCTGGACGCCCGAGGCCGCCTGGACGCCTGGGGCGGCCTGGACGCCCGGGGCGGCACACCAGGGACAAGCCGGCGCTGCCGGCAGCCAACAGGACGAGCACCCGGATGCGCATCGAGTACGCCCCCTCGGTGTAGAGACGTGATGTCCGCGCCCTTCCCATCCGAGGACGGCTGAAACGTCGCATCGACGAGGAGTGGGCTGGGTCAGTCCTGGGGCACCTCGCGCATGCGCAGGTATTGCGTGACCCCGGCGAGCCTGCGCTCGATGAACCGGGCCGGCTGCGGCGCCGGCCGGAGCTCGGGATCGGTGACGAGTTCGGGATCCACGAGCTGCACGACGCGGCTGCGCGTCTCGAGCGAACAGGAACCGGCGGCGAGGATGTTCTTCACCCACTGGGCGTCCGACCCGTAGGTGAGGAAGAACAGGTAGGCCTCGCCCTCCCGGAAGACGTTGACCGGCGTCTCGTAGACCCGTCCCGACGTGCGGCCGCGGTGGATGACGACACCGAACGCCGGCAGCCGCCGCGCGAGCGGGCGGAGGACCGGATCGACGTAGCGCGTGGCCACCCCGCGCAGCCGCCACGCCCGAGTTCGGCTCATGCGTCGAACCCTAGTCAATAGTCGCGGCACCGGTGCTACGGTCGGCATCGTGCTCGAGCCGATCGCCGACCTGCCCAACGGAGTCGTCGGGTTCGAGGCTGTCGGCCGGATCGAGGCGTCCGACTACACCGACGTCCTGATGCCTGCCATCGACGGGCTGATCGAGCAGGGCCGGGACATTCGCATCGTCCTGGTGTTCGAGCGTTTCGACGGGATGTCGGCAGGTGGCGCCCGGCAGGACCTGAAGCTCGGCGTCGAGCACCTGACGAAGTGGAAGCGGATCGCGCTCGTCACCGACCTGGACTGGATGATCACGGTGGCGTCGCTGTTCGGTTGGATGACGCCCGGCGAGCTGAGACGCTTCCCGCTGGCCGACCGCGCCGGGGCGATCGCCTGGGCCGCCGAGACCTGACCCGCCCGGCTAGCGAGCGTTCGCCCGCCTTGCCTGGCGCGGTGTCAGCGGTTCCACTGCCGGCAAGGCCGTGACACCGGCGCGGTGGCGCCGCCAGGATGGTGTCGTGGACAGCGCGGACCGACCCGGCGAGCGCCGCGTCCGGGAGCTCACGCTCGCCGCCGCCGGTCAGTTGGTGAGGGTGCCGCGCAGGACGCTCTCCGTGGAGTGGGTCTGGTCGCCGTCGTACGGCTCGGCGGAGATGTCCACGATGTGGTAGGTGCGCAGGTCGAGAGTCGGCGGCAGCGGCAGCGACGCGGTGGACCGCGGACCGAGCACGCCGACGGACACCATGTTCCGGCTGCCGTCGAAGACCCAGACCTCGTAGTAGCCCGACTGCAACGGCAGCCCGTGGGCGGTCACGTCGAGAGTGGGGCCGTCCGGGCCCTGCACCACCACGGCGCGGCCGCTGACCCCCGCCGGGCCGCCGGCCACCGCGGCGAGGGCCGCCGACGAGCCGGTGGTCGGCGCCGAACCGGACTGCCAGGGCTGGAGCACACCGAGCGTGCCCGCGACGCCGACGGCAGCGGCGGCCGCGAGCGCCGCGACCGGCCGGACCCACCGGTGGCGGGTTCGGGAGGGTGGCGCCGGGCGGCCGGCCGCCGGGTACCGCTCCGGCTCGATGCCGGTCTCCGCGGCGATCCGGTCCCACACGACCGGCGGCGGCGCCGGGGTGTCGCGGTGCTGGACGCCCTCGCGGGCGAGCGTGGCGGTGTGCCGCAGCGCGTCGACCTCGGCCCGGCAGGCGGGGCACCTGCCGAGGTGGTCGGCGACCGTGGCGTCCGCTGGCTCGCCCAGCGTCTCACCGAGGGCGAGGAGCGCCAGCTGATCCGGGTCCACGTGCTGCACCGTCCACCTCCCATCTCCCGCGCAGCCTGGTCAGTCCCCGCCGGAGGTGGCTTTTGACCGTACCGAGCGGCAGGCCCGTGACCCCGGCGATCTGGACGTGGGTGAGGTCGTCGAAGAACGCGAGCTCCACCACGCGCCGCTGCTCGCCGGAGAGCCGGCTCAGCTCGTCCAGCACGACGATCTGGTCGACCACCCGCTCCGGGCCGAGCTCCTCCGAGTATGCCTGTGTCGGCTGGCGGAGGATGGCATCGGCGACGCTCTGCTCCCGCCGCAGGGCCCGCAGCCGGTCGACGGCCTGCCGGCGCGCGATGCCGAGCAGCCAGCCGGCGAGCGTGCCGCGGTCGGGGTCGTAGGTCTGCCGGCCCCGCCATGCGGCGACGAACGTGGCCTGGGTCAGGTCCTCCGCGTCGGACCGGACGGGCAGGCAGGCGAGACCGACGGAGTGCACCAGCGCGCCGTAGCGGTCGTACATCTCCCGCAGCGCGGTGTCGTCGCCGGACCGGAACCGGTCCGCCAGCAGCTGTTCGGGCAGCTGCTCGTCGGTGGCGTGCCGCCGCGTCCGCTCCCCCTCCGGAATCACGGCGCACCGTCCGCAACCGCCGTCACCGCGACGTTGTCCAGGTAGGAGCCGACGTCCTCGCGGAACCCACCGCCGCAGGTGACGAGCGTCAGCCGCGGCGCTCCGGTGCGGGCGAAGAGCCGGTCGAGCGGGACCTCGCCCTTGGGCCACTCCTCCCGTGCGACGACGCGGTACCGGCGGGTGCGGCCGTCGCTGCCGTGCACCACGACCGGGTCGCCGGGACCGAGCCGCCGCAGTCGGAAGAACGCGCCGCGGCCCTGCTCGGCCGAGTCGACATGTCCGGAGAGGACGGTCGAGCCGGCCGGGTCGCCGGGCCGTGGCCCGTACCGGTACCAGCCCACGGCCGCGACGTCGGCCGGGATCTGCAGGGTGCCGCGGTCGTCGACGCCGACCGGACGGATCGCCGCGCTCACGCCGAGCGAGGGCAGGTCCACCCGGAGCGGGACCGCACCAGGGGCGGGACGGCCGGCACCGACCCGGCCGTCCCGTACCGGCACGGCACGTGCGCCGGCCATCCCGCGCACGGCGGCGTCCGCCGGCCGCCGGGGCGGCGTGGCCCGCCCGGGCGGCGTGGGCCGCGTGGACGGCGCAGCGTGCCCGGACGGCGTCGCCTGCGCGAGCGCCTCCGCGGCCGCCGCGCCGACCGTCCGGGAGGACCGGGTGAGGACCCAGCCGACCGGCGCGGTGACGGCGACGAGCACGCCGACGACCACGAGCACGATCGAGCCTTGGCGGCGCATTCGGCGGTTCCTCCACGATCGGCCGGCGGGTCTTCACTCTGCGGTCAACGGCGGCTGGCCGCCAGTCGAGCCGCGCCGCCGGCGGCCACGAGCAGGCCAGCGGCGACGGTCAGCGGCAGCCAGGCCGGGACGCCGCCGTCGTCGGCGAGCCCACCGGACCCGGCCGGCACGCCACCGGGCGCGGAGTGCAGCCCGCTGATCGTCTGGACTACCAGGCCGAGGGTCTTCTGATCGGCCGAGCCGACGGCGTAGACGATCGTCGCGCTGCCCTCGGCCAGGTTCAGCGTCGCCGGGCCGATGACCACGGTGCTCGTACCGGCCAGGACGACGTCTGCCCGCACCGATCCGGCCGGCACGGTCAGCTCCTGCTGCCGCGGGTTGGTGAGACCGCGCACCACCGGAGTCCCGCCGGCGCGCACGTCGACCGCCGGCGCGGCCGCGGTGTGCCGCACGACCAGCCTGGCCTGCCCGGCGGCGACCCGGGACACGTCGTTCACGTACGGGGTCAGGACCGGCTTGCCGGCCGTGTCGAGGTGGGCGACCAGGCTGACGTTCGCGCCGGCGGGGACGGTCGCGGTCGCGCTGATCACCGGGTTGCCGGTGCCTGCCGTGTTCGCGGCCGGGAACACCCGGACCTGGTAGGAGCCGGCCGGCAGCGACAGCGGGCCGGCGACCTTGCCCGGCTGGAAGTTCCGCAGCGTGAGCTTGCCGTTGACGAACACGTTGACCGGCGTCTTGGGGATGCCGTGCACGACGCTGACCGACGCGTTGTCGGCAGCAGCCGCGACGCCTCCCAGGCCGAGCATCGCGAACCCGGCAGCGAGGCCGAGCACCGCGAGTGCGGCAATGCGCTTCATCCGTCCTCCCGGAACGAGGTGACTTGTCACGGCCACTACGCCCGGTCCCGCCCGCACGGATGCACCCGAGCCGGCAATTACCCGATCCGGCCGCACGTGCATCCGCGGGACGCCGCCGCGCCGTAGCGGCAGTACACCGTTCCGACGCGACGAAGGGATACCCATGAACGGCCTTCTCCGGACCCTGGCCGCCACCGCGGTGGCGGGCGCGACGCTGCTGGCCGGCGGCCTGACCGGCACCGCCGCGGCGGCGCCGGCCGCCGCGACCCCGCTGGTGGGCGGCACGACGACCGTCACCACCGGCCCCGGCATCGCCACCACCCTGCTCCGCAACGGCATCGTGCCGCTGGCCGTGCCTCCGGGGCGGCAGTCGGTCGGCTACGGCCGCGGCGGCCTCACGACGTCGTTCTCGTTCCCGGTCACCGGCGGGGCGGTCGACCTGAGCTCCCTGGCCGGCACCATCGAGCACCGCGGCGGCATCGTCTTCGTCAACCTGCGCAACGGCAAGCGGCTGACCGTCAGCAACTTCGTCATCGACACCCGGACCGGCACGCTCACCGCCAGGGTCAACCGGACCGCGACCAGGGTGCCGGTCTTCACCCTCGACCTGTCCGCGGCGACCGTGTCCGCCTCGGGTGGCCGGGTGAAGGTCGGCAACATCGACGTGCGGCTGACGGCCGTCGCGGCCGGTGCCCTGAACCAGGCCCTCGCCACCCGCGTGTTCGCGGGCGGCCTCGACCTCGGCACCGCCCGTACGACCCTGCGCGTCTGACAACCGGCGCCGAGCCGCCGGCACGACGCCGCCCGCCAGCCGTCGGTCCACTGTGGACTGACGGCCGGCGGGCCCGCTGGTCAGGGACGGATCTCGATGATCCGGTTGACCGGCGCCTCGACGGCACGCCGGAACCGGCTGAACCCGCCCTGGGCGGCGACCGCGCGCAGTTGCTCGTCCGTCGCCTGCGCGCCGAGCGCCCAGCCACCGGGCTGTGACCGCGCCGACGGCGTGCACACCAGCGTCGAGGCGGAGTAGAACAGCCGCCCGATCGGGTTGAGGTTCGCCGCCACGGAGTCACCGGCCATCGGCTCGACGAGCAGCCAGGTGCCGTCCTCCGCCAGCGACGAACGGATGTGCCGGGCGGCTCCGACCGGGTCGCCCATGTCGTGCAGCGCGTCGAAGATGCACACCAGCGCGTAGCCCTCGCCCGGGTAGTCCTGGGCGGCGGCGACCTCGAAGCGGACCCGGTCGCCCACGCCGGCCTTCTCGGCGGCGACGCGAGCCGCCTCGATCGACGGCGCGTGGCTGTCGAACCCGACGACCGTCGAGTTCGGGTAGGCCTGGGCGAGCAGGATCGTCGACGCGCCGTGCCCGCAGCCGACGTCGGCGACGGTCACGCCGTTGCGGAGTTTCGCCTCCACGCCGTCGAGCGCGGGAATCCAGCTCGACACGAGGTTCGCCGCGTAGCCCGGGCGGAAGAACCGCTCGACCCCGACATAGAGGTCGTGGTGGTGCTCGCCCCACCCGAACCCGGCGCCGGTCCTGATCGCCTCGGCCAGCCGCTGCTCGTCCTTGAACAGCGCCGCGGCCAGGAACACGCCGGCGGTGAGGAAGGTCGGCGAGTCCTCGTCGGCCAGGCAGGCCCGCTGCGCCGGCGTGAGCTGATATCGGCCGGTCTCCGGGTCGTACTCGCAGTAGCCCGACGCGGCCTGCGCGTTCAACCACTCCGCGGTGTAGCGCTCGTCGCAGCCGGCGGCCGCGGCGACGTCGTGCGCGGTCGCCGGGCCGACCTCGGCGACGGCCCGGTAGAGCCCGAGCCGGTCGCCGATGACCACGGTGACGGCGTGATGGGCCGCGCCGAGGTCGGTGACGAACCGGTGGACGAACTCGCTCACCGCGGCCTCGTCCAGTTCGTTGGTGACGGTCGTTGTCATCTGGTCCTCCTTCTGGGACGGACGGGGTCGGGTCGCCGTACGCAGCTACGGCGTGTCTCTCAACTGGCCGTGGATGCCGGCGGCGGCCGGGCGACGTCCGGCACGGCTGAGGAGAAGCCGATACCAGAGCTGTATCGGCGATGACGACAAGGCCGACGGCCGTCGTCCCGGCGCCGCCAGATGGTCGGGAGACACGCGCTCGGTGCGACGGACGTGTGTGGTCGCGGCTGACCGCCGCTCGGCACGGCGGGCGCGGCGCATCCGGATGGCGAGGCGCTCGTCCTCGGCGGCGACGAGCAGTTCGGCCTGCCGGGCGGCGACGAGATCGCCGGTCATCAGGCTGGTGAGCATCGGAGGCTCCTTTCGTTGCCGTCGAGACTCGCCGCCGCGGCGACCGCTGCCATCCGTGCCGACCACGGGTTCACCACGGAGTCGGCACCGACTTCGGCCCGCGGACGGCAAGATGAGGCCGTGAGCCAGGTGGTGGCCCGGGTGTCCGAGCGCGAGGCGGAGGTGCTCGCCGCGCTCGGCGAGCACCTGTCCAACGCGCAGATCGCCGCCCGCCTGCACCTGTCCGTCCGGACGGTCGAGACGCACGTGTCGTCGTTGCTGCGCAAGCTGGACGTACCGGACCGACGGGCGCTGGCCGCGCTGGCGCCTACCCTGGTGGCCGCGGAGTCGCGGGGTGCGGCCGGTGTGGTGCGTGGCCTGCCCGCCACCTGGACGCCGTTCGTCGGGCGGACGCGCGAGCGGGCGGAGCTGATCGCCGCGCTGGAGACGTCCCGGCTGGTCACGCTGCTCGGCCCCGGCGGCGTCGGCAAGACCCGGCTGGCGGCGGAAGTGGCGCGCGACGTGGCGCCGACGCTGCCGCTCGGCGCGACGTTCGTCGAGCTGGTCAGCACGCGTCCGGGCTTCTTCGTCCAGACCGTGGCGTCGGTGCTCGGCGTGACCGAGCGGTCCGGGCAGGCGCTGCGGGAGGCGGTGCTCGCCCGGCTGCGGCCGGGACGGTCCCTGCTGGTGCTGGACAACTGCGAGCACCTGATCGACGACGTCGCCGACTTCCTGACGACGCTGCTCGGGGAGACGACCGAGCTGCTCGTGCTGGCGACGAGCCGGGAGCGCATCGGCGTGCCCGGCGAGCGGGTGGTGCCGCTGTCCGGGCTCTCGCTCGTCGCGCAGTCGACCGGCGGATCGGCGGAGTCCGAGGCGGTGGCGCTGTTCTTCGACCGGGCCCGGCTGCTCGACGCGCAGTTCGACGCCGACCCCGCCGCCGTCGGCGAGCTGTGCGCGCAGCTGGACGGGATGCCGCTGGCGATCGAGCTCGCCACCGCCCGCAGCGCGACGCTCGGCCTCACCGGGTTGCGCGCCGGCCTCAGCGATCGGCTCCGGCTGCTCAGCGGCGGCCGCAGCGGCGACGAGCGGCACCGGTCGCTGCGAGCGGTGCTCGACTGGAGCCACGAGCTGCTCGACGACGAGGAACGCATCGCACTGCGCCGGCTGGGCCGGTTCGCCGGCGCCGTCGACATCCCCGCGGCGAGCGCGGTCACCGGGCAGCCGCCGGCCGCGATGGCCGACCTGGTCGGGCGGCTGGCCGACAAGAGCCTGCTGGTGCACCGGCACGGCGGCGAGCGCTGGTCGCAGCTGGAGACGGTGCGGGCGTACGCGCTGGACAAGCTGATCGAGGCCGGCGAGCTCGACGAGGTGACCGGCCGCTACCTGCGCTGGGCCGGCGAGTTGGCCGCGGACCTCGAGCACCGGTTGGAACGCGGCGAGCCCTGGCAGGCGGCGTTCGACGCGGTGGCCGACGATCTGCGAGCCGCGCTCGGCCTCGCCGACGGTGCCGTCGCGGCTGCGCTCGCCCGCTCGCTCGGACACCTGATGTTCGCCCGGCGCTTCCTCGCCGAGTCGCGGCGGCACTACCTGCGCGCGGCGGAGTGCGCCGCCGACGACGCCGCAGCCGCGCGTGATCTCTGGTCGGCGGCGGGCGTCGCGCAGGTCGAGAGCAAGGGGCAGCTGCGGTACGAGTACGCCGTTGCGGCGGCCGAGCGAGCGGCCGCGGCCGGAGACCACGGCACGCAGGCCGCGGTGCTGGCCGAGGCGGTGTCGGTGGCGACCCGGTTCCCGGCCATCTTCGACCGTGACGTCGGCCTGGCCGAGCTGCAGCAGATCCTGGATCTCGCGCACCGGGTCGCCCCGCCCGGCGACGTCGCCGCCGCCGCGCAGCTGCGCGCCGCGGACGCGTGGACGCAGACCCGGCTGGTGGACGTGCCGGACGCGGCGTCGTTCCGCGCCGCGCTCGCTGCCGCGGAGCGCGCGGACGATCCGGTTCTGATCAGCGCCGCCCTGGACGCCCTGGGCTCGATGCAGGTGATGAGCGGGCACTTCGTGGAGCCGCAAGAGCGGGCTGCGCGGCGGCTGGCGCTGATGTCGCGGTTGCCCGCACACCACCCGCGGGCGGGTTCCGAGATCCACGACATCCTGCACATGGCGGCGGAGAACGCGATCACGGCCGGCGAGGTGTCATTGGCCCTGGAGGCAGCGCTGCGCTTCGGCGACGATCGGCTGGTCGCCGCGGCACCGCACATGGTGGAGAGCAAGCCGATGGTGGCGCTGGTGTTGCTCGGCCGGTTCGACGAGGCGATCCCGCTCGGCGAGCGGGCCCGGGAGATGTGGGAGAACGCGGGCCGCCCGGTGGCCCGCTGGCTGGCCCCGCCGATGTACTCCCTGGTGCTGTGCCACTCCCTGCGCGGCGACGACGCGGTCGCCGCCGAGTGGCGCTCGTTCGCCGGCGTGCAACTGGCCGGCGACCAGACCCGCAATATCCACTTCCAGGTCGGCGGCATGACGTCGTTCGTCGAACAGCGGCTGGCACTCCACTTCGGACGGTGGGACCAGGCGGACCGGCTGCTCGCCCACCTTCCGACCGGGAAGGACGCCTGGTGGCAGGTGCGGCACTGGTACTTCGACGCGTACCCGTGGGCCGTCGCGGCCGACCTCGCCGTCGCCGCCGGGCGGCCCGACGCTGCCGCCCGCCTCGCGGCAGCGGAACCGGCGGCGCAGGAGAACCGCTGGGCGGCCGCCTGCGTCGCCCGTGCCCGCGCCCGCCTCACCGGCGACCCGGCCGATCTCGCCGCGGCGGTGGCCGCCTGGGAACGCGTCGGCGCCCGCTACGAACGCGCCTGCACGCTCGCCCTCATCCCCTCCCGCCGCACCGAAGCCGCCGCCGAACTCGCCGACCTCGGCGTCCCCATGCCGGTGTGAGCCGCGCTGCTGGTGATACCCGGACGTCGCCCTGGCACAGTGAGCGGATGCGCCCGTCCGTCGCGGTAGTGGCTGAGCTGGTAGCCGGGATCGTGCCCGGCGATCCCCAGGAGGCGGCGGACATACGGACGGTGCTGAGCTGGCTGGACAGCACGGACGACGTGTTCCGGCGGGTGAAGCCGGCCGGCCCGGATCGGCACCTGGTCTCGTACGTCGTTCCGACAGACCCAGGATCGGGCCGCATGCTGCTCGGCGAACACCTCAACGCCGGGCTCTGGCTGGCACCCGGCGGTCACGTCGAGGTCGACGAGCATCCCGCCGTCACGGCCGAGCGGGAAGCGGCCGAAGAGCTGGGCATCGAGCCACGCCGCCGGCTGAGCGACCGTCCGGTGTTCCTGTCCTCGACCGTCACCGTCGGCGTCGACTCCGGGCACACCGATGTCAGCCTGTGGTTTCCGATCGTGCTTCGCAGCGACGAGCAGCTGCACATCGACAGGACCGAGTTCCGGTCGGTGCGATGGTGGTCGCCGGAGGAGATCTACGCTGCGCCGCCGGCGGCGTTCGATCCCGCCCTCGGGCGCTTCATCGCGAAACACCGCGCCCACCACTGAGTCGGCTCAGGCGCCCGGAGAATGCTCCAGCCACCGCCGCCGACCGTACCGGGGAGATCCTGGAATGAGTCCGAGCGCCACTCGCCGGCTGTGTCATCGGCCCGCTCGCCACCCCTGGCGCGAACGACGATCCGGCCCCAGCCAAAAGACTTGCCATCAGCGCGGAACGCTCGGCCCACTTCGGTAGGCGACCGGGTGGCCGCGGCGGACCGGCGCCAGCACCCCGTCGACCAGCAACCCATCCCAGTCCAGCACTGCCTGCCGCCAGGCGATGTCGTCGGTGTGCAGCAGGGCTACCCGGGACTTCTCGGCCGCAAGCCGACCGGCCAAGGTGGTCTTGCCGCTGGAGCTCCGGCCGCCGATGCCCAGGACGACCGGCCTGCCCGTCCGGGGGCCGGCGGCGTCCAACAGCATCCGCCAGAGCTCCGCTACCGAGATCACTCGCCACGGACCGGCCGCGGGCTCCCCATCGTGAGGGACCATGCCAATGACGCTAGCTACTCCTTGCCGGCGGGCCGGTCCGTGCGAGCCCGTCCGCTGTCGTGAGCGACGGACCGGCTGGTTGTGGAACGCGCTTCACCAACACCCAGGAATCCAGCAGCGTCTCGACCGGGTGGCGGCGAGGACCACTCCGGAAGCCGCCGGGCGGCGCTGAGCCCCTGACGGCCGCCTCCCGTGCCTGTTCGTCGAGCGGACCAAGGCAGCCAAGAACACCGTGATGCGCAGGCGGGTGCCGGCCGCCTAGGGAGACGCCGGCATGGACGGCGGCGCGCCCGGGGACGGAGACTGCGGGAGCCAGTCGCGGAACCCGGGAGGCGTCACATGGCCGGCGAGATCCATCTCGGCGCGCTCGTCGAGTCGGCGTACGAGCGGCGCGGCGACGAGGAGACGCTCATCTACGAGGGTCGGCGCATCGCGGCGTCCGAGCGGCTCGACGCGCTGCGCCGGATGACCGGAGGCCTCGTCGAGCTCGGTGTGCGGCCGGGCGACCGGGTCGTCGTCTGCATGGCCAACGGCCCCGAGGTCGAGGTCGCGTACGGGGCGATCTGGCGGGCCGGCGCGGTCGTCACCCCGGTGGTGTTCCTGCTCAGCGAGGCCGAGCTGCGGCACGTCCTGGTCGACTCCGGTGCGGTCGCCGTGATCACCTCCCCCGAGCTGCTGCCCCGGGTGTCGGCCGCGGCCGCGGACGCGGCTGAGATCCGGCACATCATCGTGGCCGGGGACGCGCCGAACGCGCTGCCGTACGCGGACCTCGTCGCCGCCGACCCGCACCCGCTCGTGCCGCGCGACGCCGACGACCTCGGCGCGCTGATGTACACCGGCGGCACCACCGGCCGGGCGAAGGGCGTCATGCTCAGCCACGGCAATCTCTGGTGGTGCGGGCGCTGCGCCTACGAGCGCGGCCGGGACACCTACGACGGCAAGCCGAGCCTGACCGCACTGCCGCTGTCGCATGCATTCGGGATGATCGTGACGATCGTCGGGACGTTCATCGAGGAGCAGCGCGGCCCGTCGGTGCTGATGCGCTGGTTCGAGCCGGCCGGCTGGCTGCGGCTGGCGGCGGAGCACAAGGTCGGCGCCGGCCAGCTGGTCCCGTCGATGCTCGCGCTGCTGCTGCAGCAGCCGGTGGAGGACTACGACCTGTCCGAGCTGACGTACCTCAGCGTCGGCGCCGCGCCGCTGCCGGCGGCGGTGCGCGCGGAGTGGGAGCGGCGGGTGCCCGGCGCGGCGCTGCTGGAGGGCTACGGCTGCACCGAGTCCGGCGCGGTGATCTCCAGCTCCACGCTGGACGACCGGCGCAGCGGGTCGGTAGGCCGGCCGCTGCCCCGCTACCAGGTGCGGGTGGTCGACGCCGGCGGCCGGGACGTGCCGGCAGGCACCGACGGCGAGATCTGGGTGCGCGGGCCCGGCGTGATGACCGGCTACTGGCACGACCCGGAGACCACCGCCGACACCCTCGCCGAAGGCTGGCTGCACACCGGCGACGTCGGCCACCTCGACGCCGACGGCTATCTCTGGCTGGTCGACCGGAAGAAGGACCTCATCATCCGCAGCGGGGTCAACGTGTTTCCCCGCGACGTGGAGGAGGTGCTGCTCGAGCACCCTGGCATCGCCGCGGCCGCGGTGGTCGGCCGGCCGGACCCGGTCCGGGGCGAGGAGGTGGTCGCGTTCGTCGCGCCCCGCCCCGGGGCGACGCTGGACCCGGCCGAGGTGGAGGCGTTCGCGGCGGCTCGGCTGTCCGGCATCCACCGCCCGCACGACGTCAAGGTCGTCGACGCCATCCCGGTCACCAGCGTGGGCAAGACCGACCGCAAGGCCCTGCGGGCGCTGCTGGTCGCGACCTGACCACTGTGATCCTGCGCTCGGAGCGGACCCTTTTCCCATTACCGGCGGCGGAGCAGCAGCGCTGAGGTGACGACGCCGGCCGCCGGCGGCAGGAGCGCGAGGATGCCCCACACCGGCGGGAAGAGCTGCGCGCCGTATTCGGTCGTCGCGAGCAGGAGCACGGCCAGCGCGGCGCTGACCACCACTGTGGTGACCGCGAGGATCGGCGCCGACCGCCGGTGTGCCCGCGCGGCGCGGAACACCAGCAGCGACAGCAGCACGTCGACCACGGCGACGGTGTAGACGAGGCCGTAGAGCAGGTTCGGATCCGCCTCCTTGCCGTACGGCGCGTACACCGCGGTCGCGTGGTCGATGAGGCTCTGACCGCCGGCCTGGTCGACGACCGCCGCGACCAGCAGGACCGCCGAGAGCACGACCGACGACATCGCGGCGCCGGCCGCCCCGCGCCGGCCGCGGGTGGTGGGGACGGGTGGAGCGGACAGTGACAGTGACTCTCTCATGCGAGCG
Source organism: uncultured Actinomycetota bacterium (assembly GCA_963728945.1). GTDB lineage: Bacteria > Actinomycetota > Actinomycetes > Mycobacteriales > CADCTP01 > CADCTP01. Next base: position 153,783 of record CAVSMA010000004.1, read on the forward strand.
ACTGTACGAAGACGTGTCTAGAGAGTCAAGGTCTTTAGACAGTGACTTGCAGAACTGTCCGAAGCTCTCTGTACGGTCGCGGCGTGGGCACCGGGCTTCGGGAACGCAAGCGGCGCTCCGCCATGCGCACCATCCAGGAACGGGCGCTCGACCTGTTCGACGAGCGCGGCTTCGACGCGGTCACGATCGAGGAGATCGCTGCCGCGGCGGAGGTGTCGCCCTCCTCGGTGTACCGCTGGTTCGGCACGAAGGAAGGGCTCATCGTCGCCGACGAGTTCGACAGCATGAGCCAGGAGGCGGTCCGCGAGATCCTCGATGTGACCGACCCGGTCGGCAGCCTGATCGAGATCGTGGTCAGGTACGAGTCGGCGCCGCAGCAGGCGGGTCGGACCGCGGGCGGCCCCTGGCGCCGGGTGCGCTACTTCTTCCGGGAACCGTCGGTGCGCACGGCGGCGCTCGCCGAGCTCGACCGGGCCGGTTCCCGCATCGCGCCGCTGCTGGCGGGCAGCAACGGGATGACCGAGGCGCAGGCCCGGGTGGTCACGAACGCACTCGTGTTCGGCTACTTCGCCGCGCTCGAGCAGTGGTACCTGGACGGTGGCGACCAGCCGATCGCCACCTACGTCGAGGACGGCCTGCGGCCCCTGCGCGCGATCTGGCCGCCGGCGCCCGCACCGACGACCTGAGGGTCCGTCAGGCAGGGCCGCGGGACCACCGGCGAGATACCTGCGGCTCGGCTCCGCTGGGATCCCGGGGTCACCGCGCGTACGGTGACGGGCGAGGGCTTCGATGTTCGACGACGTTTCGCTGGCCGACCCGCACACCGTGCCGACCCGGTTCTGGCACCGGCTCGACGACGGTCGGGTGCAGTGCGACGTGTGCCCGCGGGCCTGCCGGTTGCACGAGGGACAGCGCGGGCTGTGCTTCGTCCGGGCCCGGACCGGCGACCAGATCGTGCTCACCTCGTACGGGCGGTCGAGCGGGTTCTGCCTCGACCCGGTGGAGAAGAAGCCGCTCAACCACTTCCTGCCGGGCTCCGCGGTGCTGTCCTTCGGCACCGCGGGCTGCAACCTCGCCTGCAAGTTCTGCCAGAACTGGGACATCAGCAAGTCCCGGGAGATCGACACGCTCGCCGACGCCGCGGGTCCGGAGGCGCTCGCGCTGGCGGCCGAGGCGAGCGGGGCGCGCAGTGTCGCGTTCACCTACAACGATCCGACGATCTTCCTCGAGTACGCCGCGGACGCCGCCGACGCCTGCCGGGAGCGGGGCATCCGGTCGATCGCGGTCTCCGCCGGCTATATCTGCCCGGAGCCGCGGCGCGAGCTGTACGGCCACCTCGACGCCGCGAACGTCGACCTCAAGGCGTTCACCGACGACTTCTACCACCGGGTCTGCGCCGCGCGGCTGGCTCCCGTGCTGGAGACGCTGGAATACCTGGTACACGAGACGGGGGTATGGGTCGAGATCACCACGCTGCTCATCCCCGGCCGCAACGACACCGACGCCGAGATCGACGCCGAGACCCGGTGGATCGCCGAGCACCTCGGTCCGGACGTGCCGCTGCACTTCACCGCGTTCCACCCGGACTACAAGATGCGCGACGTGCCGCCCACGCCGCCGGAGACCCTGCGCCGGGCCAGGCGCATCGGGCTCGGCAACGGCCTGCGCTACGTCTACACCGGCAACGTCCACGACGAGGACGGCGGCACCACCCGCTGCCCGTCCTGCGGGACGGCCGTCGTCGTGCGGGACTGGTATGCCATCCGCGGCTACCGGCTCACCGACGACGGCCGGTGCGCCTCGTGCGGTGCGGCGGTGGCCGGTGTCTACAGTGGACCGTGCGGCAGCTGGGGACGGCGCCGGCTGCCGGTGTCGCTGAACCGGCGGTGACCACCGTCCATAGTGGACCCTCTGGTCGCCGCCGGCCCGCGGTGGCCGGGAGGTTCTACCCGGCCGACCCGGCCCGGCTGGCCGCCGACGTCGACGCGCTGCTGTCGGCCGCGGCGGCGTCCACGTGCGACCGGTTGCCGGCGCTGGTCGTGCCGCACGCCGGCTACCGCTACTCGGGACAGGTGGCCGCGACGGCCTACGCCCTCGCGCGGACGTGGTCGCCGACCCGGGCGGTCCTGCTCGGGCCGGCCCACTTCGTCCCGCTGCCCGGGTCCGCGGTGCCGCGGGCGGCGGAGTGGTCGACGCCGCTGGGTCCCGTACCGGTGGATGCGGCTGCGTGGGAACGAGCCACGTCGGTCCCGGGCGTGCAGGTGGCGGACGAGCCGCACGCGGACGAGCACTCGTTGGAGGTGCAGGTGCCGTTCCTGCAACGCTCGCTGGACCCGCGGTTGCCGGTCCTGCCGGTCGTCACCGCGGCGGCTCCGGAGGACGTGGCTGACCTGCTGGACGCGGTCGTCGGGCCGGACACCCTGGTCATCGCCAGCACGGACCTGAGCCACCATCTCCCGGACGCGGCGGCGCGCCGCCGGGACGGCCGGACGCTCGACGCCGTGCTGGCGCTCGACCCTGGCGGCATCGGGCCCGGGTCGGCCTGCGGTGCCGCCGCCCTGCGCGGCCTGCTGACCTGGGCCGGCCGCACCGGTCGTGCCCCCAGGCTGCTGTGTTATCGCACCTCCGCCGACGCGACCGGCGAGCGGAGCCGCGTGGTCGGCTACGCATCGCTAGCCCTGGCCTGACCGACGTCACCGCCGCACCGCGCCGTCATCACCGCCGGCGTCGATCCGGGGGTCGGTCGTTCGTGGTGAGGGTGCGGGACCAGCTCATCGGAGGAAGGGTGATCCAGATGGAAGCCAAGAACCTCGCCGACCTGTACGGACTGCCGCTGGTCGACTGGGACCGGGTGGAAGCCAGGCTGAGCCGCGGCCCCGAGGCGCTGGCCGGCACCGGCGGTTCGGATAACCGGAGCTGGCTGGCCACCACGAACGCCGACGGCAGCCCCCACCTGACCGGGCTCGGCCCGCTGTACGTGTCCGGGCTGTTCTACTTCACCACCGGGGAGGCGACCCGCAAGGCGCGCAACCTGGCCCGGGATCCCCGGTGCACGCTCGGCATCTCGACCGACGAGTTCGACCTCGCGGTCGAGGGGGGCGCCGCCCTCGTCGATGACCCCGACGTCGTCGCGGATCTGGTCGGACGCTGGGTCGCGGGCGGCTGGCCGGCACGCGTCGACGCGACCGGCACCGCGCTCACGGCCGAGTACAGCGCGCCGTCGGCCGGGCCGCCGCCTTGGCAGGTCTACCGGATCACGCCCCGGCGGGCGACCGTAGTCCTCGCCGCCGCACCCGGCGGAGCCACCCGCTGGCGGTTCCGGTGAGCGTGCGGACAACGGGGCGGCTGCGTCTGGAGCCCATCGGGCCGGAGCACGCGCACGATGTGTGGCTGCTGTACCAGGACCCGGCGGTCGTGAGGTGGGTCGACGGTCCCTGGTCACCGGAGCAGGCCGGGCCGTTCGCCGCCGGCTGGCGGCGCCGGTGGGAGCACCGCGTCATAGCCGGACGCACGATCGTCCAGCAGCATCGGACTGCGGCAGCCGACCTGACCGCGCGCGGAGGGTGGCCGGGGTCAGGCGGGAGTGCCGGTGTAGAAGGCGGTGGTGCGGTCGGCGGCGGCGCGGGCCTCGGTCCGGTCGGTGCCGGCGGCCACGCTCGCCTCGCACCAGGCGTCGCTGGACGAGGTCAGGAACCGGCGGCCCGCATCCGAGGCGGACCACTCGGCCATCTCGGCCGGGTCCAGCGGCTTGCCGGTGGTCAGGTGCAGGGACAGGCCCGCCAGGACGCCGTCCCAGCCCACGCCGACCGCGCCGGGGCCGAACTGCGCCCACCGCTGGTCGTCGACGTGTGCGATGTGGTGCAGCTGGAAGAGGGTCCGGCCGTCGCCCTCGTCGGTCAGCCGCAGCTCGATCCAGCTCGTGTCGCCGCCCATCTCCCAGGTCGCGTCGAATCCGTCCGGCGGGTCGCAGCGGGTCACGGTGCCGCCCGCGTTGCCCTCCAGCTGGTAGCGGCCGCCTTCCTGCAGCTCCCCGCTGACCGGCAGGAACCAGCGCGGGATCCGTTCCGGGTTGGTGCAGGCGTCCCAGACGTCGGCGAGCTCGGCCGGGTAGCTGCGGGAGATCGTGATGACCCTGGCCTCGCCGGCCGCCAGCACCCGGCCGCCCACCTCCCGGCGGACTGCGCTGATCTGTTCGGTGACATCGATCATGGTCGCTTCCTCCGCTCGTGCTTTCCTCGCGCCAGCTCGGTGGCCAGCGCGTCCAGGTGCGGCGTCCAGAACCGGCGGAACGGGTCGAGCCAGTCGTCGACGACGCGCAGCGGTTCGTGCGCGACCGCGTAGAGCCTGCGCTGGCCGTCCGGCCGTACCGTGGCGAAACCGTTGTCCCGCAGCACCTTCAGATGCTGGGAGACCGCCGGCTGGGAGATGCCGAACTCGCGCCGGATGACCTCGCAGACCGCACCGGAGGTCAGCTCGCCGTCCCGGAGCAGCTCCAGGATCCGGCGGCGCACCGGATCGCCGAGTACGTCGAACGCGTGCACGACAGACATCTTATGAGTACGTACTTATATAAGTAAAGTCTTAGACACCGAGGGTCGCGGGCGGACAGCTCGCCGCCGTTGCTGAACGTCACGGTCGCGTCGAGCTGCGCGCGGTACTCGGGCTCGGGCATCTGCCCACCATGCCGCCGACACCTCGGGTCCGGAAGTGGACCGGGTGCGGGCGGCCTCAGCTGGCAGCAGCGCCGAACCAGCTGGGTAGGTGCGCGAGCAGGTCCTGCTGGTCCGCGCCGACCCAGGCCACGTGGCCGTCCGGTCGCAGCAGCACGGCGGGCGCATCCAGCTCCTCGCTCACGTCGACGACGTGGTCGACCCGATCCGCCCACCCGGCGACCGGGAGCCGGCCGGTCTGGTCGAGCAGCAGCCCACGACCGCGGTGCATGAGCCCGTAGAGGCGGCCCTGCTTCAGGGCCACGTCGCGCAACCGCCGGCCGAGCAGTTCGTCGCCCGCGCCGAAGTCGTAGCGGACCCCGATCCCGGTGATCTTCTCGATCAGATACCGGTTCACGTCGTCGAAGTCCATCAGATCGGCCAGCAGCCGGCGCACCGCCTGCGGACCCGGCTCGGTGGACAGCAGCTCCATCTGCGCGCGGCTGGTGTTGAGGACGTCCTCGGCCACCGGGTGCCGCTCGGCGTGGTAGCTGTCCAGCAGGTCTTCCGGCGCCCAGCCGTCGACCTGGGCGGCCAGCTTCCAGCCCAGGTTGAACGCGTCCTGGATGCCGAGGTTGAGGCCCTGCCCGCCGGTCGGCGGGTGGACGTGCGCCGCGTCCCCGGCCAGCAGCACACGGCCGACCCGGTAGCGCTCGGCCAGCCGGGTGGCGTCGCCGAAGCGGGACAGCCAGCGCGGGGAGTGCACGCCGAAGTCGGTGCCGGCGTAGGCGCGCAGCTGCCGCCTGAACTCCTCGAGGGTCGGCGGTGCCGTCCGGTCCTCCGCCACGCCCTCGGCGGGTACGACGACGCGGTACGTCCCGCCGCCGACGGGTCCGAGGCCGAACCGCTTCTGGGTCCTGCGGATCTCGGTCACCCGGGCCGCCACCTCCTCCCGCGGCATGGTCGCCTCCATCTCGCCCAGCAGCGTGTCGACCTTGCTGGGCTCGCCGGGGAAGGCGACGCCGAGCAGCTTGCGCACCGTGCTGCGGCCGCCGTCGCAACCGACGAGGTAGCGCGCGCGCAGCCGGCTGCCGTCGGCCAGCTCGGCGGTCACCCCGCCGTCGTCCTGGCTGATCCCGACCAGCTCGCAGCCGCGCCGGATCTCGGTGCCGACCTCGGCGGCGTGCTCGGCGAGCAGGCGATCGGTGACGGGTTGCGGGATGCCGAGGGTGTAGCCGTGCGCGGTGTCCAGCCGGTCCGGCAGGTTCTTCGCCAGCTTGTCGATGCCGGCGAAGAAGTTGCCGAGCGGATGCCGGGTTCCGTGCTCGAGGAACCGGTCCAGCAGCCCGCGCTGGTCCATCACCTCGATGCTGCGCACGTGCAGCCCGAGCGAGCGGACGTACGGGGCGGGCTTCTCCTCCTTCTCCAGTACGAGCACCTGCACCCCGTGCAGGCGCAGCTCGCCGGCCAGCATCATGCCGGTCGGTCCGCCGCCGGCGATGATCACGTCGGTCATGAATCTCCGCTCTGACGAATGGACTTTCTGTCAGACCCTCCGCGCCGTCCTCGTGCCGGCGAATTCTGCGGCACGAACGGGGTCTTGCCGCAAGGCCCCCCATGCGCTATATGTTGAAAGTGGCAGGGAGTGTCGATGCTCCCTGCTTTTCTCGTCCACTGTGGACGGACGGGAACGGCGGTAGGATCCGGTCCGGATCAGCCCGCCTGACGATGCGGAGGAAAGCCGATGGCCCACGCGGCCGCTCCCGCTGCCGGCGAGACACTCGACGTGCTGTTCGGCGGTGGTCAGCCGGCACACCCGGCGTTCGTCGTTCCCGACGACGGGCAGGTGCTGAGCTACGCGGAGACGGCCGACCGGGTCGAGACGCTGGCGGGGCGGCTGGCCGCGGCCGGGGTCCGGCGCGGTGACCGGGTGGCGCTGACGCTGCCCAACAGCCCCGACTTCGTCCAGCTGCTGCTCGCGATCACCCTGCTCGGCGCGGCGGCGGCACCGCTCAACCCGGCGTACACGGAGCCGGAATACACGTTCTACCTGGAGGACGTCGCTCCTCGGCTGCTGCTGGTGCCGGCCGGCATGCCCCCGGCCGCGACGGCCGCCGCGGCCGCCACCGGCACCGCGGTGCTGGGCGTCGCCGACGTCGCCGGCGGCCCGCCGGACCTGCTGCGCGACGGGGAGCCGATCAGCGGCCGGGCCGGGTTCGCCCGCGGCACGCCGGACGACGTCGCCATCGTCCTGCACACCAGCGGCACCACGAGCCGGCCGAAGCAGGTGCCGCTGCTGCAGCGCAACCTCATGGCCTCCACCAGGAACATCGCCGCCCACTTCCGGCTCGGCCCGGACGACGTGTCGTTCTGCGTGATGCCGCTGTTCCACGTGCACGGCCTGGTCGCGTCGACGTTCGCCGCGCTGTCCGCCGGCGGGACCGTGGTGTCCCCGCGCCGGCTCACCCCGCAGCGGTTCTGGCGGCAGGCCCGCGAGTGCGGCACGACCTGGTTGTCGGCCGGGCCGACGCTGCACCAGATGCTGCTGGACAAGATCGACTCCGAGGGCGCCCCCGGCACGCTGCGGTTCGTCCGCTCGTGCAGCTCCGCGCTGTCACCGGAGCTGCTGCATCGGGCCGAGAACGCGTACGGGGTGCCGATGCTGGAGTCGTACGGGATGACCGAGGCCAGCCACCAGATGGCCGCCAACCCGCTGCCGCCGGGCGAGCGGATACCCGGCTCGGTCGGCGTGTCGGCCGGGACCGAGCTCGGAATCGTCGACGCCACCGGCCGCTTCCGGGCCGCGGGCGAGGCCGGCGAGGTCGTCATCCGCGGACCCGGTGTGATGTCCGGCTACGTGAACAACCCGAAGGCGACGGCCGAGGCGTTCTTCGGCCCCTGGTTCCGCACCGGCGACCGCGGCGTCCTCCGGGACGGCTACCTCTTCCTGGAGGGCCGGATCAAGGAGATGATCATCCGCGGCGGGGAGAACATCTCGCCGGCCGAGATCGAGCAGGCGCTGCTCGCCCACCCGGCGGTGACCGACGCGGTTTGCTTCGGCATACCGGACGACAAGTACGGCGAGCTGCCGGCCGCGGCGGTCACCCTCAGCAGCGACGTCGAGCCGCGCGAGCTGATCGGCTTCTGCCGGGAGCGGCTGGCCGCGTTCAAGGTGCCCGCGGTGATCCACGTGCTGCCGCAGATCCCCCGCACGGCGACCGGCAAGGTGCAGCGCCGCCGGGTCGGCGAGTTCGTGGCCAGCGGCGAGGCGACCGGATGAAGTTCGCGGTCCTCGGCGCCGGCGCCATCGGCGCGTACGTGGGGGCGGCGCTGGCCCGCGGCGGCGCGGACGTGACGCTGATCGCCCGCGGCCCGCACCTGGCGGCGATGCGGGACCACGGCGTGCAGGTCCGCTCGCCGCGCGGCGACTTCACCGCCCATCCGGCGGCGACCGACGACTGGGGCGCGGTGTCCGACGCCGACGTGGTCTTCGTCGCGCTCAAGGCATACAGCCTGCCGGAGATCGCGGGTCAGCTCGGCAAGCTGCTCGCGCCGCACGCGGCGGCCGTCTGGGCGCAGAACGGCATCCCCTGGTGGTATTTCCAGGCGCTGCCGGCACCCCCAGGCGGACCGGTGCTGCAGAGCGTCGACCCCGGCGCGGCGATCAGCCAGGCGATCCGGCCCGAGCACAACGTCGGCTGCGTCGTCTACTGCTCGACGGAGATCGTCGAGCCCGGCCTCATCCGGCACATCGAGGGAACCCGGTTCACCATCGGCGAACCGGACGGCTCGGACAGCGAACGCTGCCGGCAGATCTCCGCCGCCTTCACGGCGGGCGGGCTGCGCGCACCGGTGGAGTCGCAGCTGCGCGACCAGATCTGGCTCAAGCTCGTCGGCAACGTCGCCTTCAACCCGATCACCGCGCTCACCGGCGCGACTCTCGGCCAACTCGGCGACCTGCCGGAGATGCGTGAGCTGCTCAGGGCGATCTTCGCCGAGTGCGCGGCGGTGGCGGACCGGTTGGGAGTCAGCTTCCCGGTCTCGCTCGACCGGCGGCTGGAGGCCGGGCTGGCGGTCGGCGACCACAAGACGTCCATGCTGCAGGACCTGCGGGCGGGCAAGCGGCTCGAGCTGGACTGCATGACCGGCGCGGTGACCGAGCTCGCCGGCCGGCTGGGAGTCGAGGTGCCGCACGTGCAGGCCGTGCATGCCTGCGCGCGCCTGCTCGACCGGCTGAACCGCGCCGACTGAGCCGACCGGCGCACCCTCAGGGTGGGCCGGGCGGGTAGCCAATATTGGGCGCTGGACCGCTCCGGTGGCCGGGGCGACGCTGGAGTGGACCCCGGAGAATCCGAGGCGGATCGGAAACGAGGCGAACGACCATGGGAGTCTTGATCGAGAGGACTCCGGACCGCAGGCCGGACCAGTCGAACACGGTGCAGCGGAACAGCGCCGCGGCGCTGTTCGCATCGACCCTCCAGGCGTCCGAGCACCCGTCCGCCGAGCAGGTACGCGGGGCGGTCGCGACGACGCTGCGGCGACTCGGAACGGCCGGCTGCTCCGCCCGGCTCGCGGCCGAGTTCGGCGATCACCCCGAGCTCGCGGCGGCCCGGATGGCCTGGGCGCTTGCCACCATCCGCAACGACTACCGGACGCCGGACTCCCGACCGCCGCTGGCGCTGGCCCTCGCCGGCTGAGGTCGCCGGCCCGCACGACGGCGGACGGACGTCGGCAACCGGACAAACCAACGGTTCGGGAGCGAACAGACGACGCTGGTGGGCGATGACCCGTTCCCTGGCGCGTTGCGGGGACGGATGTCACGCTGGCCGGATGGGGGTCGGGGTCGGAACCGGGGACGAGGCCGTGCTGCTTGAACGCGGCCCGCAGCTCGCGGCGCTGCACGCGGCGTGGGACGCCGTCCGCGGCGGGTCCGGCGGCGTCGTGGTGCTGCTCGCCGGGGAGGCGGGCAGCGGGAAGACAGCGCTGCTGCGGCGGTTCCAGGCGGAGTGCCGGCCGCCCGGCATCGTCCTGTGGGGTGCGTGCGCGCCGCTGTTCACGCCGAGGCCGCTGGGTCCGTTCGCGGACCTCGCCGACCACGTGGACGGGCTCGGCCCACTGCTCGCCGGCGCCCCGAAGCCGCACCAGGTCGCGGCGGCGATCGCCGACCACGCGCGGTCGGCGTCCCGCCGCGACGCGGTCCTGGTGCTGGAGGACCTGCACTGGGCGGACGAGGCGACGCTCGATGTGCTCAGCCTGCTCGCCCGCCGGATCGGCGAGCTCCCGCTGCTGCTGGTCGGCACGTACCGGGACGACGAGCTGGTCCGCCACCATCCACTTCGGACACTCGTCGGGGAGTTGCGGGGCGTCCGCCGGATGTCCACCGAGCCGTTGTCGCGGGACGCGGTCGGCCGGCTCGCCCGCCCGCACGGCCTCGACGGCGACGAGCTGCACCGCGTCACCGGCGGCAACCCGTTCTTCGTCACCGAGGTCGTCGAGGCCGGCGGCGTCACGATCCCGGCGACGGTGCGGGACGCGGTGCTCGCCCGGACCGCGCGGCTGGGCCGGTGCGCGGCAGCCGTCGCGGACGCGGTCTCGGTCTGCGTGCCGCACGCGGAGCTCTGGCTGCTGGACGCCCTCGTCCCGGACGCCGCGGACGGGCTCGACGAGTGCCTGGCGGCCGGGGTCCTCGTCGGCACGGCCGACGCGACGGGGTTCCGGCACGAGCTCGCACGGCGCGCGGTCGAGCAGTCGCTGCCTCCGCACCGGCGCCGGGATCTGCACCGGGCGGCGCTGGCCGCGCTGGTCGCGAGGTCCGCCGACCTCGCCCGGCTCGCCCATCACGCGGATGCGGCGGGCGACACCGCGGCGGTGGTCCGGTATGCGCCGGCGGCCGCCGAGCAGGCGTCCGCGGCCGGCGCGCACCGCGAGGCGGCCGAGCAGTACGCGCGGGCGCTGCGGTCCGCGGCCGGGCTGCCGGGCGGGAACCGGGCGGCGCTGCTGGAGGCCGGCTCGTACGAGTGCTACCTGACCGACCGGATGGACGACGCGATCGCGCTCCTGGAGCAGGCGGTCGAGCTGCGCCGCGCCGCCGGCGACGCCCGCGCGACCGCGGCCGCGCTGGCCAACCTGGGCCGGCAGCTGTGGTGCGCCGGGCGCCCGGACGAGGCAGACGCGGCCATCGGCGACGCGGTCGGCCTGCTCGACCAGCTGCCGCCGGGGCCCGAGCTCGCGCTCGTCTACGGCGTCCTGTCCGCGCTCGCGATGAACGACGAGTGGTACGAGGACGCGGTCGCCTGGGGCCGGCGCGGCCTCGACCTCGCCGAGCGGCTCGGGGACACCTCGGCCATCGTCTACGGCCTGAACAACCTCGCCTCGATCGAGCTGATCACCGGTCGGCCCGGCGGCCTCGCGAAGATGGAGCGCAGCCTGGCGCTCGCGGAGGAGGCCGGGCTCGACGACCACGTCGGCCGGGCCTACATCCATCTCGGCTGGACCGCGACCCGCACCCGCTCGTACGACCTGCTGCCCTGGTTCGACCGCGGCATCGCGAGGTGCGCCGAGCTCGGCCTCGAGGCGTGGCGCCTCTACGTCCTGGCGTACCGGGCCAGGGCGAGGCTCGACCTCGGCCAGTGGGACGAGGCGGCCGAGGACGCGGCGTCCGTGCTGCAGTACGCGCGATCGGTGCCGCTGCTGCGGATCCTCGGGCTCACCGTGCTCGGGCTGGTCCGCGCCCGCCGCGGCGACCAGGACCGGTGGGAGGCGCTGGACGAGGCGGCCGCGGAGGCCAAGGGGCAGCGGGAGCCGCAGTACCGGGTGCCGGTGGCCACCGCCCGCGCGGAGGCAGCCTGGCTGGACGGCCGCGGTGCCGCGGCGGTCCGCGAGGAGACCGGGGAGGTGCTCGCGCTGGCCGCCGACCGCGGCGCCGGTTGGGTCGTCGGGGAGCTGGCCTGGCTGCGGAGGCTGGCCGGGCTGCCGGCGGGCGCAGAGCGCGCCGCCGGGCCGTACGCGCTGCAGCTGGTCGGCGACCTGGCTGCCGCCGCGGCCCGGTGGGACGAGCTCGACTGCCCGTACGACGCGGCGCTGGCGCTGGCGGCCTCCGACGACGAGGACGACCTGCGCCGGGCGCTGGCCTGCTTCCAGCGGCTCGGTGCCCGTCCCGCCGCGGCGCTGGTGTCGCGGCGGCTGCGCGAGGGCGGCGCGCGCGGCGTCCCGCGCGGCCCGCGCCGCTCCACCCGGCAGAACCCGGCCGGGCTCACGGCCCGGGAGACCGAGGTGCTCGCGCTGCTCGGCTCGGGCGGGTCGAACGCCGAGATCGCCGCCCAGCTGTTCCTGTCCGAGCGGACCGTCGAGCACCACGTCGCGGCCGTGCTGCGCAAGCTCGGGGTCGGCAGCCGCGGCCAGGCCGTGTCCGAGGCCGGCCGGCTGGGTCTCGGCTAGCGAACCGATCCGGACCGGGGTCGGGCGCCCCAAGCTCGCCCGCTTCCGCTAGGAGACGACGGGGACGCGTGCCATCGAGGCGCGGACCCGCTCCTCGGGGTAGTCGAAGTCGGTGAGCTCGCCGCGGAAGTAGGCGTCGTACGCGGCCATGTCGAAGTGGCCGTGCCCGCACAGCGCGGTGAGGATCACCTTCGCCTCGCCGGTCTCGGCGCAGCGGCGGGCCTCCCGGACGGCGGCTGCGATCGCATGCGTCGGCTCCGGCGCCGGGACGATGCCCTCGGTCCGGGCGAACCGGACGCCGGCCTCGAAGCACTCGTTCTGGCCGATCGCCTCGGCCTCGACCAGGCCGAGCTCGTACACGTGGCTGAGCAGCGGGGACATCCCGTGGTAGCGCAGCCCGCCGGCGTGGATGGGGTCCGGGATGAAGTCGTGGCCGAGCGTGTGCATCTTCACCATCGGCGCGAGGCCGGCGGTGTCGCCGTAGTCGTAGCGGTATTCGCCCTTGGTCAGGCTGGGGCAGGCCGCCGGCTCGACGCAGCGGATGACCGGGTCGATCTTCCCGGCCAGCTTCTCGCGCAGGAACGGGAACGCCAGCCCGCCGAAGTTCGAGCCGCCGCCGGTGCAGCCGACGATGACGTCCGGGGTGTCCCCCACCATCGCCAGTTGGGCGATCGCCTCCTCGCCGATGACGGTCTGGTGCAGCAGGACGTGGTTGAGCACGCTGCCCAGCGCGTAGTGCGCGTCCGGCGACTGCGCGGCCTTCTCCACCGCCTCGCTGATCGCGATGCCGAGGCTGCCGGTGCTGTCGGGGTCGTCGGCGAGCACCGCCCGCCCGAACTCCGTCAGCGGCGACGGGCTGGAGTGGACGGTCGCGCCCCAGGTTTCCATCATCGAGCGCCGGTACGGCTTCTGCCGGTAGGAGGCGGCGACCATCCAGACCTCGCACTCCAGCCCGAACTGGCTGCAGGCGAACGCGAGCGCGCTGCCCCACTGGCCGGCGCCGGTCTCGGTGGTCAGCTTCCGCACGCCCTCGATCGCGTTGTAATACGCCTGCGGCACCGCGGTGTTCGGCTTGTGCGAGCCGGCCGGGCTCACGCCCTCGTACTTGTAGTAGATCCGGGCCGGCGTGCCGAGCGCCTTCTCCAGCCGGTGTGCGCGGTAGAGCGGCGAGGGCCGCCACAGCCGGTAGACCTCCTGCACCGGCTCCGGGATGTCGATGTACCGCTCCCCGGACACCTCCTGGCCGATGAGCGCCATCGGGAACAGCGGCGCGAGGTCGTCCGGACCCACCGGCTCGTGCGTCGCCGGGTGCAGCGGCGGCGGGGGCGGCTCCGGCAGATCGGGCACCAGGTTGTACCACTGCGTCGGCATCGAGTCCTCGTCGAGCAGGATCTTGGTCTGCACCGCCGGCACCCCCTCGGTCACATCGGCCCGCAGGACATCGTGCCACCTCCGGTCCGCGGTGGCTCCGGGTCGACCTGCAAGGATCCCGCCACGGCACAGGATCGGACGATCGGAGCGGCATGTCCTTCGGCTGGCGGGAGTTCCCTGGCGGCACGGTGTACGCACTCTGCGACGGCGCCGGTCCGTTCTTCCGGACCCGGGACGAGGCGTTCCCGGACGCGCCCGCGCAGGCGTGGGCGGCCGCCGACCGGTACGACCCGGCCGCCGCGGGTGCGGCCGGGCAGTGGATCCTGCACTTCCACTGCTACGCGATCCGGTTCGAGGACGGCCGTACGGTGCTGGTCGACGCCGGCATCGGCCCGGCGGACGCGCCGAGCAAGGCGTGGGCGCCGGTACCCGGCCGGCTACCCGAGCAGCGCGGTGCTGGGCACCGCGCACCCGACCGAGCCGTTCCACCCGCTGCCGGCCACTCGGTAGCTGCTGTGACCTGAGAGGTTGTTGACGGCGGGCCGGCGAGGCGCTGCGGCGGCTGTTCGACGTCCCCACCCCGGGCGGACCGTCCCCGGGCGGACATCCCGCCGGCGCGGCTACGTCTGTGCTCCGCGAGGCGGAGCGGGTCGCGGGCACGGTCCGTCCGGCGGCCCGGCTACGTCTGTGCTCCGCGAGGCGAAGCAGGGTCGCGGGCACGGTCCGTCCGGCGGCCCGGCTACGTCTGTGCTCCGCGAGGCGAAGCAGGGTCGCGGGAACGGTCCGTCCGGCGGCCCGGCTACGTCTGTGCTCCGCGAGGCGAAGCACAGACGTAGCGCGGCCGGAGGGATCACCCCCGCCGGAGCCGGACGGTGCCGGGGCAGCTTGTTCGCTGCGCCGGCAAGGGGATCGGCCTGGTCGGCCCCGGCGACGCCGACGACGAGCCGCGGACGACGGAGGCACCGGCGCGGCGCGGCGCGGCCGGGAGCTAGACCGGCGTCGGCACGGTCAGCAGCAGGACTCGACCGGGTGGGCCGCGTCGGCGCGCCGGCAGCGCGGGCGGACCGCGGCCGCCGTCGGCGCGGGACCGCGGGTGGTCTCCGGTGCGGCGGGCCGGGCGCCGCGGGTGGTCTCCGGCGCGGCGCGCCGGCCGCCGGGCGTGATCGTCGGGCGCGCGGTACGCCCGCCGCCGCGGGTCGTCGTCGGCGTGCGCCGGGCACCGCGGGTGGTCCCGGGCGCGGTGCGCCGGGCGCCGCCGGCGAGCCAGGCGAGCGTGGCGACACGGAGGTGACCGAGCAGCGGCGGCCGGTCGGGGCGGACCGACCGGGCCAGCCGGTGCTGGTCGGCGGCGGCGCGCAGGTCCCGCTCGTGCGCTCGGACGAGGTCGGAGAGGATCGGTTCGTGGTGCATGCCCGCGACGCTAGGCAGCGGCCGGGGCCGCGACATCGGCAGCGCGTACCCACCTTGCCCGCCCGGATACCCATGCTGCCCGGGGCGCCGGTGGGCGCGCTGATACCGTCGAGGCAGGAGGCCCGCCATGGTCTACCGAGTCCTCGCCGACGCCGTTGTCGCCACCCACTTCGCGTTCATCGCCTTCGTCGTGGCCGGCCCGTACCTGGCCCGGCTCTGGCGGCCGGTCGTCTGGCTGCACCTGCCCGCGCTGGCCTGGGCGGTCGGCATCGTCGCGGTCGGGTACGAGTGCCCGCTGACCGCGCTGGAGAACCACTTCCGCCGGCTGGCCGGCGAGCGGATCTACCCGGGCGGCTTCGTCGACCACTACATCGAGAACGTCATCTACCCGCAGCGGTACACCCCGCTGGTGCTGACCCTCGCCGCGATGGTGATCGCCACCGGCTACGCAAGCCTGGTCCGCGCCGCGCACCCGGCCCCGCAACGGTGAGCCGCGCTGGCGCGGCCGGGATCAGCGCCGGCGGGCTCGGTAGGCGGCTACCGCGACACGGTTGCCGCAGGCGGTGCTGCAGAACCGGCGGGACCGGTTGCGGGACAGGTCGAGCACGATCCCCGCGCAGCTCGGCTCGGCGCACACCGCCAGCCGGCTCAGCTCGCCGGCCCGGATGAGGTCGATCATCGCCATCGCGGTCTCGACCGCGATCCGATCGGCCAGCGGTGCGCCGGCGTCGATCGCGTGCAGGTGGTAGTCCCAGCCGTCGTGCCGCACCAGCGCGGGCACCGCGTGCCGCTCGGCCAGGATTTCGTTGACGATCGGTACCGCCTCGTCCCGGTCGCTGGTCAGCAGCCGCCGCAGCGGGCCGCGCAGCGCGCGCACCGCGGCCAGCTCGGCCGCGTCGTGGGTCCGGGACCCGGTGTAGTCGTGCGCGGCGAAGAACTCGTCCAGCTCGCCCGGAGTCGTCATCGTGTCCGGCGGCTCCGCCGAGTTCACCAGCGCGACCGCGGCCTGCAGCGCCGCGGCGGTGTCATGAGCGAAGACCACGTTGACACCTTACATCCGCACGCCCTAGTGTCAGGAGTCATGGCGGTGTTGGCTCATGACACTCCGAGCACGACCAGGGCCGGTACGCGGTTGGCGTCCGGGCTCGGCCTGGCCGTCCTCTCGGCGTCGTCGTTCGGGCTGTCCGGCTCGCTCGCCCGCGGGCTGATGGACGCCGGCTGGTCGTCCGCCGCCGCCGTGGTGGTCCGGATCCTGCTGGCCGCCGCCGTGCTGGCGCCGATCGCGCTGGCGCAGCTGCGCGGGCGCTGGCCGCTGCTGGTCCGCAACCTGCGTCTGGTCGCCGGCTACGGCCTGGTCGCCGTCGCCGGCTGCCAGCTCGCGTACTTCAACGCTGTCGCGCACATGCAGGTCGGCGTGGCGCTGCTGATCGAATACACCGCTCCGGTCGCCGTGGTCGGCTGGCTCTGGCTCCGCCGCGGCCAGCGCCCCGGCCGGCTGACCGTCCTCGGCGTGCTGCTCGGCGCCGCCGGGCTCGTGCTGGTCCTCGACCTGATCTCCGGTGCGCAGGCCAGCACCACCGGCATCCTCTGGGCGCTCGGCGCGATGGTCGGCGCCGCGGTCTATTTCGTGCTCTCCTCCGACGAGGACAACGGGCTGCCGCCCACGGTGCTCGCCGCCGCCGGGCTCCTGCTCGGCGGGCTCACCCTGCTCGTCGCCGGCGCGGTCGGGATCCTGTCGCTGACCGCGTCCACCCGGCCGGTCGCCTTCCACGCGTTCACCGCGCCGTGGTGGTTGCCTGTGCTCGCGCTCGGCGTGGTGACCGCGGCCCTGGCCTACGGCACCGGCATCGCGGCGGCCCGGCGGCTCGGGTCGAGGCTGGCCTCGTTCGTGGCGCTGACCGAGGTGCTGGTCGCGCTCGTCGCCGCCTGGCTGCTGCTCGGCGAGGTGCCGCACTGGATCCAGGTCGCCGGCGGCGTGCTGATCCTCGCCGGTGTCGTCTCGGTCAAGCTCGGCGAGCCGCGCCAGCCGGCGGCTCGGAGCAGCACCGTGGCGGTGTCGTCGGCGTCGAGGTCGCAGTCGGCGACCCGCTCGTAGGCGAGCGGGTCAGGGAGCCGCCCGCAGTTCCTCGCCGACCGAGCGGACCCGGTCCCGGAGCCGGGCCTTGTCCTCGTCGTCGAGCCAGGTCGCCTCGACGCCGTCGAGCGCGATCGCCACCATGTCGTCCCGGCTGTAGGAGTACGCCGCCTGCACCGCGGCATACTCGGTGGCCAGGTCGAGGTCGATCATCGCCGGGTCGTCCGTGTTGAGCGTGGCCAGCAGCCCGGCCGCGCGCATGGCCCGGTAGGGGTGGTCCTCCAGCCGCTCGACCGCGTTCGCGATGCGGATGTTGGAGGTCGGGCAGACCGTCAGCGGGATCCGCCGGTCGGCCAGCCGCCGGGTGAGCTCCGGGTCGTCCACAATGGACAGACCGTGGTCGATCCGCTCGGCGCCGAGCACGTCGACGCAGGTCGCGATCACCGGCGGCGGGTTGTTCTCGCCCTGGTGCGCGGTCCGGCGCAGCCCGGCCTTGGCCGCCAGCCGGTACGCGTCGACGAAGTCGACCGGGTCGACGCCGATCTCGGTGGAGTCCATCCCGACGCCGATCACCCGCTCGGTGCCGGCCGCACCGGCCCGGCGCAGCTCGATCAGGCGCTCGGTCAGCTCACGCGCCGCCGCACCGCCGTACGCCCGGTCCATGTCGCAGACCAGCATGACCCTGGTGTCGGTCTCGGCCTCCCCCGCCGCCAGCCCGTCGGACAGCCCGGCGACGATGTCGGCGAGGTCCTGCCCGGCCTCCAGGTGCCGGGCCGGGGTGAAGAACGTCTCCCGGTAGACCACGCCGCAGGCGGCCGCGTCCAGCACCGACTCGTACGCCAGCCGGGCCCAGTCGTCCCGGCTGCCGAGGGTGGACTGCACCAGCCAGAAGACCGTGAGGAAGTCGTCCAGGCTGACGTAGTGGTAGAGCTCGGTCGGGTCGTCGGTCGGCAGCGCGTGCCCGTTGCGGGCGGCCAGCTCGGCCACGGTCGCGGGCCGCATCGTGCCCTCGACGTGGCAGTGCAGCTCCACCTTCGGCAACCGGGTCATCGCCGCGACGGCGGCCTCGTCCAGCATGCGTGCGTCCTCCTCGCAGGTCGGTCGGACGTCCACCACCCACCCCTGACGTCCCCGGCACCCTAGCCGGATCCGCGGGAGCGGGTGCGGCGGGCGGTCAGACCCGGCGGCCGCGCAGCCTGCGGTAGCGGCGGACCAGGTTGAGGGTCGAGCTGTCAAGGTCGGCCGACGGCGGCTCCGGCCGGATCAGCTCCGGGGTGAGCTGCTGTGCCATCACCTTCCCCAGCTCGACGCCCCACTGGTCGAACGAGTCGATTCCCCAGAGCGCTCCCTCGACGAAGACGGTGTGCTCGTACAGCGCGACCAGCTGGCCGAGTGTCGCCGGGGTCAGCTTCGGCGCCAGGATGCTCGAGGTCGGCCGGTTGCCCGGCATCACCTTGTGCGGCACGACCTCCGGCGGCGTCCCCTCGGCCGCGACCTCCTCGGCCGTACGCCCGAAGGCCAGGGCCGCGGTCTGCGCCACGAAGTTGGACATGAACAGGTCGTGCAGGTCGTCGATGTCGTGGTTGGGCTCGGCGAAACCGATGAAGTCCGCCGGCACCAGCCGGGTTCCCTGGTGCAGCAGCTGGTAGAACGCGTGCTGCCCGTTCGTGCCCGGCTCGCCCCAGAAGACCTCGCCGGTCGCGGTGGTCACCGGCGTGCCGTCCCAGCGCACCGACTTGCCGTTCGACTCCATCGTCAGCTGCTGCAGGTATGCCGGGAAGCGGTGCAGGTGCTGGCTGTACGGCAGGACCGCGTGCGCCTGCACACCGAAGAACCCGGAGTACCAGACGTTGAGCAGCCCTTGCAGCACCGGCATGTTCGCTTCGAACGGCGCGGTGCGGAAGTGGTCGTCGATCGCGTGGAAGCCGGCGAGCAGCTCGCCGAACCCGTCCGGCCCGATGGCGAGCATCGTCGACAGGCCGATGGCCGAGTCCATCGAGTAGCGCCCGCCGACCCAGTCCCAGAACGGGAACATGTTCTCCGGGTCGATCCCGAACTCGGCCACCCGCTCTGCGTTGGTGGAGACGGCGACGAAGTGCTTGGCCACGGCGTCGTCGCCGGCCCGGTCGCCGAGCCCGTCGAGCAGCCACCGCCGGACGACCTTCGCGTTGGTGAGCGTCTCCAGCGTGCCGAACGTCTTCGACGACACGATCACCAGCGTCTCGGCGGGGTCGAGGTCGCGGGTCACCTCGGCCACGTCGGTCGGGTCGATGTTGGACACGAACCCGAAGCTGCGGTCCCGGTCGCTGTAGTCCTTCAGCGCCTCGTACGCCATCACCGGGCCGAGGTCGGAGCCGCCGATGCCGATGTTGACGATCGACCGGATCGGCCGGCCGGTCGCGCCGGTCCACTGCCCGGACCGCACCCGGGCGGCGAACCGGGCCATCCGGTCGAGCACCTCGTGCACGTCGTGGACCACGTCCTGGCCGTCGACGGTGAGGCTGGCGTCCCGCGGCAGCCGCAGCGCCGTGTGCAGCACGGCCCGGTCCTCGCTGACGTTGATGTGCTCGCCGGCGAACATCCCGTCGATCCGGTCCCGCAGGCCGGCCCGCTCGGCCAGCGCCACGAGCAGCCGCACGGTCTCGGCGGTGGCCCGGTGCTTGGAGTAGTCGAGGTAGAGGTCGGCCGCCTCGACCGTCATGCGCCGGCCGCGCTCGGAGTCCTCGGCGAACAGCTCGCGCAGGTGCCGCGGGCCGATCTCGGCGCAGTGCTTGCCCAGGGCGTCCCACTCCGGGGTGGTGGTGATGTCGATCGGCGCCACGCAGTCCTCCTCCGCTCCTCCGCGCCGGTTGCCCGCCGGCGCCTGTGACCCTCCCGCACCACTGCCCGCACCGCCAGCCTCTACGCCGGGAACGCCCGGCCGAGGGCCGCGCGGCGAGGTCCCGGGTCAGAACCTGTGCCGGCGGCGGAGTCGCGGCCGGGCGGCCGTCCGGGTCGTAGACCCAGCGGTATAGCGCGGTGGCCCAGCGCCGGGTCGTCCGGCTGAGGTCCGGGTCGACGAGCGGGCGCAGCCGGCCCGGCGGACGCGGGCCGGTGCGGTCGCCGCGGTGCCAGGCCTCCAGGGCGTCGGCCGACCGGCGCAGCTCGGCGAACGCGGCCGCCGGGTCGAGCAGCGCGTCAGCCGCGTCCAGGTCGAGGTGCTCGCGCATGAGCCGCAGCCGCAGGTCCCGCGCGTACACCCGGGCGCCGTCGCCGAGCCCGCCCGGGTCGTGCGGCTCGCGCGGGTCCCTGGTCCCGTCCAGCACCGCCGCGCTGAGCTCGGAGTCGTGCGTCCAGGACCGGCGGTTGAAGTTGTCCGAGCCGACCACCGCCCAGACGTCGTCGACCACGCACACCTTCGCGTGCACGTACACCGGCACGCCCAGGTGGTTCTCGATGCCGTAGACGGCGACCCGGTCCCCGCCGGCGGCGCGGATCTCGGAGATCGCCCGGTCCCGGCCGACCAGGTTCGGCGGCAGCGAGAACCGCCCGTCCTGGTCGGGGTACATCGGCAGCACCGCGACGACGTGCAGCGTCGGGTGCGTCCGCAGCGCCTCGGCGAAGGTCGCCGCCACCTCGTTCGACCAGAGGTACTGGTCCTCGACGTAGACCAGGCGGTGCGCCCGCCGCAGCGCCTTCGTGTAGCCGTGGGCGATGCTGCGCTCGCCCGCCGGCGCGAACGGGTAGCCACCGAGCCGGCGCGGGTAGGTCCGCAGCAGTTGCACGTGGTGGTCGCCGGCCGGCGGCGGGTCGGGCAGCTGCGGCGGCAGTGGCGACCCGCGCCGATCCTCCTTCTTGACCCGCTCCCCGACGAGGTGCACGGGGTTGCGGGTCAGCGGCTGGGGGTCCTCCCAGCGCTCCCGGAACACCGTCTCGACGTCGCCGACCACCGGCCCGCGCAGCGCGACCATCACGTCGTGCCACGGCGGCCGCGGCCCGTATACCGCGGACATCGGCTGGCGCTGCGGGTCGCCGCCATGGTGGGCGTCGTCCCGGCGGCTGTGGCTGAGGTCGATCCCGCCGACGAACGCGACGTCGAACTCGGGCCGGCCGGGGTGCCGCAGCACGACGAACTTCTGGTGGTGCGATCCGCCGGTGCGCACCCGCATGTCCAGCAGCACCTCGCCGCCGGCCCGCTCGATCCGCTCGCCGAGGTGCTCGTTCTCCTCCGCGCTGAACGCCAGCCGGTCCCAGTGCGAGCGCCAGACCAGCCCGCGCACGTCCACCCCGCGCTCGGCCGCCGCGCAGAACAGGTCGGCGATCGTCGTGTCGTCCTCGGCCGTCAGCCGCTCGTCCGGGTCGCCGCGCCAGTCGGTGAACAGCAGCAGCTCGCCGCGGCGCAGCGCGCCGACGCAGCGGGCCAGCTCCGCGAAGTAGACCGCGCCGTGCACGAGCGGCTCCGCACGGTTGCCGGACGTGTACGGACGGCCACCGGGGTGGCGGGAGTCGAGCCGGGTGCTCGCGTTGCCCCGCTCGGCAGCGGTCAGGAACCATTCGGTCTCGACGGCGCACCTCCCTCCGAGGGGCCGACCGTACTGGAGCCGGACCGGGGCAGAACCATCCCGGGGCGGCCGCCGTAGTCAGGACTGGTGACCCGCGTCGAGGAACAGCAGACCCCGGTACGCGCCCCCGACCGCGGGCGGCTGTCCGGGTTGGACGGCCTGCGCGGATTCGCCGCCCTGTACGTGCTGCTCGGCCACTGCTGGCTGCTGAGCTACCCCGGCTTCCCCACCAACCACGGGCCGTACTGGACCGGCTCGCTGATGTTCGGCCACCTCGCGGTGGTGTTCTTCCTGGTCGTCTCGGGTTTCTCGCTGGCGGTCGGGCCGGCCGGGGCCGGCTGGACGCTGCCCGGCGGCGTGGGGCTGTTCGCGCGCCGGCGGGCCTGGCGGATCCTGCCGCCGTACTGGGCCGCGCTGGCGTTCAGCCTGGTCGTCGCCTGGACGATCGTGCCGCAGCCGCACTCCGCATCGCCGACGGCCGGCACGGTGGCCGTGTTCGGGCTGATGCTGCAGGACGTCGCGGTCGCGCCGACCCCCAACGGCGCGTTCTGGTCGATCGCCGTCGAGTGCGAGCTGTACGTGGTGTTCCCGCTGCTGCTGCTGCTCCGCCGCCGGCTGGGCGGGCCGGCCATGGTCGCGCTGGCGACGCTGCCGGTGGTCGCGCTCGGCCTGCTGGTCCCCCGGGTGGCGTCGGTGCCGCCGGTGGACAAGCTGTCCTGGCTGACCCCGCAGCTGGCGCCGCTGTTCGCGTTCGGCCTGGCCGGGGCCGGCATCGTCGCCGCGCGGGACCGGATCCGCCGGCTGCCCTGGCCGTGGCTGGCCGCGCTCGCCGCCGCACCGGTGCTCGCGGTCATGATCGGCGCCGGCACGGTGTGGACGGTCCGGCACTACTTCTGGATCGACCTGGCGCTCGGGCCGGCGCTGGTGCTGCTGCTGGTCGGGGTCAGCACCGGCCGGCCGGCGGCGCTGGTCCGGCTGCTCGACACCGGCCCGGTCAAGGGCCTCGGCCGGTTCTCCTACAGCCTCTACCTGGTGCACCTGCCGATCGTGGTCGCGGTCAGCCGCACCCTCACGGGGCATGACCTCGTGCCGCGCGGGCTGCCGCTGTTCCTGGTCACGCTGGTGGTGGCGGTGCCGCTGTCGCTCGGGTTCGCGCGGCTGTTCGCCGGGGTCTTCGAGATCCCGTTCCAGCGGCACCGCGGCTGGCCGTACCCGTCGATGACCCGCTGGGCCACTCGGGCAGTATCGACCCACGACGGCTGAGCTGACCGTACGGCTGGTGGGCGGGCCCACGGCCGTGATCGAGCTTGGCGGGGTGCGGCTGCTGACCGACCCGACGTTCGACCCGCCCGGCCGTCTAGCCGACCGGCGTCACCGGGGGCCCAGACCGGTCGTTGCCGGGGCAGCAGTGAGGGGGTCCGCCCGGACCCCCTCGCGCCGATGATCAGCCCCCTCTCTGTCGACCTACCGCGACGACGCTGACGACCATCGCCCGCCGGTCCGGCGGCCCGGCGGCGAGCGCTCCCGGGCCGGCCAGGCCGCGACCGGCCGCTCGGCCGGCATGCGGTCGTCCCCGAAGCCGGTCCCGTTTGCCGGCGGCGGCACGGCGACCGGACGGTCGGGACGCTCCGCACCGGCCGGCGGTTCGTCCCAGCTCGCGGCCACGATCGCATCGAACTCGGCCCGCACCCAGTCGGCGTTCGCGTACACGACGGCGAGGAAGGCGTCCCGTTCGGTGTCGGTGTCGGCGAGCATCGTCGGACTCCGGTCGCGGCGCCGGTCAGGCGTCGATCTGGCGGACACCCGTGTCCGCGTTGGAGATCTCGATCCGGCGCGGCTTCGCCTGCTCCGCGACCGGGATCCGCAGGGTCAGCACGCCCGCGTCGTACGAGGCGGAGACCTTCTCGGTGTCCAGCGTGTCACCGAGGAACAGCTGGCGCGAGAACACGCCCAGCGGCCGTTCGGCGACCTGCATCTCCACGTCCTGCCCCACCGGGTTGGGCCGCCGCTCGGCCCGGACGGTGAGCACGTTGCGCTCGATGTTGAGCTCGATGGCGTCGGGCGCGACGCCCGGGAGGTCGAAGGCGATGACGTACTCGTTGCCCGACCGGTAGGCGTCCAGCGGCATCGTCGACGGGCGGGACCACGTGCCCGTGTTGCCGAAGACCTGCTGCGCCAGCCGGTCGAAGTCCCGGAACGGGTCGGTGCGCATCAACATCGCTCGGTCCTCCTTTGCTCTGGCGGTCTGTCAACGCGCACCTCAGTGATAGCATGTCGTCCTTACGACGACAAGAGGTTCTATCATCGAAAGGACGACTGATGTCGGGACTGCCGGAGGCGTTCGCGCTGGTCTCGGCCGTCGTGGCGGCGGCCGACGAGCCGGCCGGGCCGGCGCCCGACAGCTCGGAGCTGGTCGCAGCGCTGACCGCGCTGCGGGAGCTGCGCGACGAGCTGGCCTCCTGGGAGCCGGCGCTGATCGCCGCGGCCCGCTCGGCCGGCGTGAGTTGGGCCGAGCTCGCCCCGGCCCTCGGTGTGAGCAGCCGGCAGGCGGCCGAGCGGCGGTTCCTGCGGCTGCAGCCGTCCGGCGACCAGGACCGGCGGACCGGCGAGGAGCGGGTCCGGGACGAGCGCGACCGCCGCGCCGGCGACCGGGCCGTGGCCGAGTGGGCCCGGCGCAACTCCCGCGAGCTGCGCCTGCTGGCCGGCCGGATCAGTGCGCTCGAGGGCCTGCCGGCCGAGGCGCAGCGCCAGGTCGACGTCGTCCAGGACGCGCTCGGCGAGGACGACGTGTCCGCGCTGGTCCACCGGCTGGCCGAAGCCGGATCCCACCTCGGCCACACCGAGTCGCAGCTCGCCGAGCAGGTGAGGAGCGTCACCGACCGGGTAGACCGGGTGCGCCAGGACGTACACAATCGGCGAACTGGCGACGCCGGTCGGTAGCCGGCTGGAGGGGACGGGAACGGTGCGGGTGGTTACGCTCGCCGGAGTCGATCGGCGCGGGCCGTCGGGTTGGGTCGGCGCACCATGACACGGGCCGAAATCGAGGCAGAGATGACGCGGGACGACCTTCCAGAAGGTCCGGACGCTCTGGCTGGGCTGGCACGCCAGCTCATCGACGAGTTCTCGACCGTGGGCGCCCGGCTGCGCAGCTACACCGACGTCGACGAGGTGCTGACCGACCTGTCCCGCGCCAGCCTGCGGCTGGTCCCGCACGCCGAGCACGCCTCCGCCAGCCGGCGTGCCGGCGCCGGCTTCGTCACGGTCGGCGCCACCAGCGACGTCCCGCCGCAGGTCGACCGGATCCAGTACGAGCTCGGGCACGGCCCGTGCGTGGACGCGATCCTCACCGACAGCCTCTTCAACGCCGGCGACCTGCGCGGCGACTTGCGCTGGCCGGAGTTCGGCCGGCGGGCGGCGGAGGAGACCGGCATCCTCAGCATGCTGTCGTTCCGGCTGTTCTTCGAGGACGCCGAGTCCGCCGAGCTGCTGGCGGCACTCAACCTCTACGCCACCAAGCCGGAGGCGTTCGACGAGGTCGACGAGACCATGCTCGGGCTGGTCGCCACGCACGGCGCGCTCGCGGTCTCCGCGGCCCAGCAGCGCCGCCGGGCCGAGGGCGTGACCGCCGCGCTGCAGTCCAACCGGGACATCGGCGCCGCCCTCGGCGTGCTGATGGCCCGGATGCTAATCACCCGGGAGCAGGCGTTCGACCTGATGCGCATCGCCAGCCAGCGGACCAATCGGAAGCTGCGCGACATCGCCGCGGACGTGCTCGACACCGGCACGCTGGCGCTCCTCGAGCAGCCGCAGCGCGCCGGCCGGCCGAAGCAGCCGGCGGCGGGTGATTGAGCGTCGCCGCGGTCGGGGATGGCTCAGTCGACCCGCGCGGTGGCGCGGCGGCCCAGGTGGAGGTGGCCATGACCGAGAAGCCCGGCGACGCTGACCGTCCGCTGCACGACCCTGAGCCGTCCCTCGGCGGCCCGGACGTCGCCGCCGCCGTGCGGAACGCGGAGGCCGGCTCCGAGGCCGAGGGCACGCACGGTCCGGCGGAGCCCGGTGCGGAGGGCGACTCCCGGCTGGAGCAGATGCGCGAGGTCGAGCCGGACTAGGTCTACTGCCGGGGCCGGCGTCCGCCGACGCGGCGGAGTTGGCGTTGTCTCGGCCGGCTGCTCCGACGCGACCGGGCGTCGTCCGGGCCGCCGACGATCCCCCGCACACGCCACCGGCGTACGGCAGTTGACGTACGCCGACCTGCGCACCGCGCGCAGCTCGATGCCGGCGGCTCGCTGACGACTCCGTACCCCTGCCGGCGGCACGCTTGTAGACGCACCGGCCGGACCAGCCGGCCGCGGACGAGGGAGCCGCGCCATGACCGCAGCAACCGACCACCGGCCGTTCGTGGGGAAGGTGGCGCTGGTCGCCGGCGCCAGCCGCGGCATCGGGGCGGTCACCGCCCGGGCGTTCGCCGACGCCGGCGCCGCCGTCGTGCTCGGCTCCCGGGACGAGCGCGCCCTCGCCGAGGTGGCCGCGGGCATCCGCGACAAGGGCGGGCAGGCGCTGGCGGTCGGCACCGACGTCACCGACCCGGCCTCGGTCGAGCGGCTGGTCGCCAGCGCGGTCGACGAGTACGGGCGGCTCGACGCGGCGTTCAACAACGCGTCGAACGGCCCGCCGCCGACCCCGCTGGCCGACCTCGACCCGGCCGAGTTCGACCGCGTGATCGACAGCAACGTCCGCGGCACCTTCCTCGGCCTGCGCTGCGAGATCCGGGCGATGCTGCCGACCGGCGGCGGGGCGATCGTCAACATGGCCTCGCTGGCCGGCGTGCGCGGCGTCGCCAACCTCGCCGGCTACGTGGCCGGCAAGGCCGGGATCATCGGGCTGACCAAGGTCGCCGCGCTCGACTACGCCGACCAGGGCATCCGGGTCAACGTCGTCGCGCCCGGCCCGATCCTCACCGAGCACCTCGAGGCGGCCGGCGCGGAGGCACAGCGGCTGGCCGGCCAGTCCACCCCGATGCGCCGGGTCGGCCGGGCCGACGAGGTCGCGGACGTCGTGCTCTGGCTCTGCTCGGACCGGTCGTCGTTCGTGACCGGGGCGACGATCCCCATCGACGGCGGCCAGCACGCCGGCAGCAAGCCGCCCCGGATGTACCGCGAGGGCGAGGGGATGGACGGCTGAGCGGGCCCGATGCCACCGCGGGCAACGTTCTCCCGGACCACGACCGCAGCCGTCCGGGCCGAGCTGGACGCGCTGGCCGGCTGGCTCGGCCTCAGCCGGGGTCAGTACAGCTAGGCGTCGCCGACGCTAGGGACCTGTCACCCGTTCGGTTGAACTGGCGTGTCCGGTACGCGTGGAGAACGACCTGGTCCGGCACAACGCGCCTGGTCAGGAGTGGTTCTCACGGTGCGCCACCGGCGGTAACGGGTTCGTGGGTCTTGATCCTTACCAGATCTTCCGTACTGTGCGCGTCGCCCGACTCCGCCGGCCGGAAGGACGCCGATGCCCCGCTTCACACCCCGCAGCCGCTGGGTCGTCCTCCCGACGGCTCTCGCGACCGCGGCCGTGGGGA
This sequence comes from uncultured Actinomycetota bacterium, assembly GCA_963728945.1. GTDB lineage: Bacteria > Actinomycetota > Actinomycetes > Mycobacteriales > CADCTP01 > CADCTP01. The sequence goes on from CAVSMA010000004.1 coordinate 180,837, forward strand.
CGGCGGTTGCCCTGGCGAGCGCATCGAACGGGTCGGGGCCGTCGCGCGCGGCCGCGCCGGCGTCCTTCGAGGGCGGGCGGACGACCGGCGACCGGTCGGCGGCGGACCGGGCCGCGGCCGACCGGGCGGCCGCCGACCCGGCCGAGCGCGCGAGCCGGGTGGTGATCATCCCGCCGGCCGGCCGGCTGCAGCCGACCGCGTCCCCGTCCCGCAGCCGGCCCCCGGCCCCGCGGCCGACGATATCCGCGCCGGCACACACCCGGACCGCACCGCGGCCGAAGCCGCCGGCACCGAGCACCGCCGCCCCGGCCCCGAGCGGTGGCGTCACCACCCAGGTGGTCACGCTCACCAACGCCGAGCGGGCCAAGGCCGGCTGCGGTCCACTCTCGGTGAGCGCGACGCTGACCGCGGTGGCGCAGGCACACAGCCAGGACATGGCGACCAACGACTACTTCGACCACAACAGCCAGGACGGCCGGACGCCGTTCGACCGGATGACCGCAGCCGGCTACCGCTACTCCACCGCGGCCGAGAACATCGCCGCCGGGCAGCGCACGCCGCAGGACGTCATGACCGCCTGGATGAACAGCCCGGGCCATCGCGCCAACATCCTCAACTGCGCGCTCAAGGAGATCGGCGTCGGCTACGCGACCGACTCCGCCTCCCAGTACGGCGTCTACTGGACGCAGGACTTCGGCACGCCGCGCTGAACCTCAGCCGGCCGACACCACGCCGGTGAGCTCTCCGCGGGCCAGCGTCATCCCGCCGATGCTGTCCAGCACGTCCTGAGTGGACGATCCGCTCGGCCGGCCGCTGAGCGCGTACACCGTGAAGTGGTAGTGATGCGTGCCGCTCGGCGGGCACGGCGGGGTCCAGCCCTTGTCGCCGCGGCTGTTGTCGGTCTCGCTCGCGCCGGCCGGCGGCCGGTCGCCGGCGAGCTGCCCGTCCCGCGGCGGCAACCCGTAGAGCACCCAGTGCACGAACGTCCCGCCCGGCGCGTCCGGGTCGGTGACGACCAGCGCCACCGACGCCGCGCCGGCGGGCACCCCGCGCCAGGCCAGCTCGGGCGCCGCGCCGCCGCCGGTGCAGGTGAACTCGCGCGGGATCGGCCGGCCGTCGGTGAACGCCGGGCTGGTCACCGTGATCGTCTGCGGGGCACCGGAGGGCGCCGGCGCGTCGGCCCGGTCACCGCCACCGCCGCAGCCGGCCACCAGCAGCGTCCCGGCGGCCACCAGCACTGCCTTGCGCACGCCGGCAACTCTGCCCTGCCGGGGCGGCCGGTGTCACGATCGGGTGCCGGTCTGCGGCCAGCTCCGTACCGGTCGTCTACGGCGCGGTGGACTCGACCGGCGCGGTCGACCCGCACGCGATGATGGCGGCATGGACCTGCTGCCGACCAGCGACCGCACCCGGGTGACCCGGCTGCCGTACCGCCAGGTGCACGACCGCCGGGTGCTGCACGAGATCCTCGACGCGGGACTGGTCGCGCACGTCGGCGTGGTCCGCGACGGGGTGCCGGTGGTCCTGCCGGTCGGGTACGCCCGGGACGGCGACAGCCTGCTGCTGCACGGCTCCACCGGCGGCGGGCTGCTCCGCCAGGCGGCCGGCGGCGCGCCGGTCACGGTGACCGTCACCCTGCTCGACGGGCTCGTGTACGCCCGCTCGCTGTTCGACAGCTCGATGAACTACCGCTGCGCGATGGTGATCGGCACGGCCACCCCGGTCACCGGTCCGGAGAAGCCGGTGGCGCTGCGGCTGCTGTCCGAGCACCTCATGCCGGGGCGCTGGGTCGAGGTCAGGGAGCCGACGAAGCGGGAACTGGCGGCGACCCTGGTGCTGCGGGTGCCGCTGGCCGAGGCCAGCGTGAAGCTGCGGTCCGCGGGCGCCGAGGGCGAGCCGGACGACGGCGAGTCGCGCGAGGTGTGGGCCGGGGTGCTGCCGCTCCGCACGGCCGCCGGCGAGCCCGAGCCCGACCCGGACGTGCCGGCCGGCGTGCCGGTCCCGGCCAGCCTCGACCGCGCCCGTCGGCGGCACCTCGGCGCCTGACGCGACCGTTCGGCGCGCCCGTGCGGCTTCTCGCCTTTCAGGTCCGTAACGCCTCCTTTACTACGCAACGGACCAGGCCGAGAATCCCCGCAGCAGCGGCTGGCGTTGCGCGGTTCAGCCTAGTGAAGGAGCGCCGGATGAGGATGCGGAGGCCGGTGGGCCCGGCAGTGGTCTGCGTGGCGCTCGCCCTGGTGGCGACTGCGTGCGGCAGGCCCGACAACTCGTCCGCCGGCGGCGGCTCGGCGAGCGCGCCGGGGATCACCGACACCCAGATCACCATCGGCGGGTCCTACCCGCTGTCCGGGCCGCTCGGCCCGAACGGGCAGGCCGCCGCGGGCGGCGCCAAGGCCGTCTTCGACGCGGTCAACGCGGCCGGCGGCGTGAAGATGGGCGACGGCAAGACCCGCAAGATCAAGTTCGTCTACTACGACGACGGCTACGACCCGGCGAAGACCACGCAGAACTTCACCAAGCTGGTGAACCAGGACAACGTGTTCTCGCTGTTCCAGACCTTCGGCACCGCGCCGAACATCGCGATCATGCCGCAGGCCAACCAGCGCAAGGTCCCGCAGGTCTTCGTGCACGCCGGCGACCTGTTGTTCTCGAACCAGCCGGACAAGAACCCGTTCACCATCGGGTGGCAGCCGACGTACGAGAGCGAAGGCCAGATGTACGGCAAGTTCCTGGCCGGCCAGAACAAGCCGCTGACGGTCGCGGTGCTGCGCCAGGCCGACACGCTCGGCCAGGTCTTCCTGCAGGGCCTGCAGGAGGGCATCGCCGGCTCGCAGGTCAAGCTCGTCGGCACCCAGACCTACGTGCCGAGCGATCCGAGCGTCGACGCGCAGATCTCCAAGCTGAAGGCGACCAACGCGGACGCGCTGTTCATGGCCGTCGCGATCCCGCCGCTGATGATCAGCGGCCTGCAGCACGCGAAGACCCTCGGCTGGAACCCGACCGTGTTCATGGCCAGCATGAGCTCGTCGATCAACCAGATCCTCGGCCCCGGCAAGCTGACCGACAACACGAAGCTCTACACGGCCTCGTTCCTCAAGGCCCCCGACAATCCGGCCTACAAGGACGACCCGGCGGTGAAGGAATACCTCGACCGGTTCAAGCAGTACGGCGGCAACGCGAACCCCTACATCACCAACGCCCAGTGGGGATACGGTGCGGCGCAGACGTTCGTCGCGGCGCTGGAACAACTCAAGACCGTCACCCGGGAGGGGCTGATGCAGGAGGTGCGGTCGCTGAAGACCGAGGTGCCGCTGCTGCAGCAGGGCCTGTCGTACGACGGCAGCCAGCAGCCGCCGATCGACAAGCTCTACCTCGACCACTTCCAGAACGGCACCTGGACGCAGGTGAACGGCGGTTGACGGAGACCGGCCAGCACCCTGATCCCGTGCTGCTGGACGTCCGTGGGCTCAGCCTCACCTTCGGCGGGTTGCGGGCGCTCGACGGCGTCGACCTGACCGTCGCCGCCGGCGAGATCTGCGGTCTGGTCGGGCCCAACGGGGCCGGCAAGACGTCGCTGTTCAACTGCGTCTCCGGGCTCTACCGTCCGACGGCCGGGACGGTGCTGGTCGACGGCACGGACGCGCTGCGGACCGCACCGCACCGGCTGGCCGGGCTCGGCCTGGCCCGGACGTTCCAGCACCCGGTGCTGCAGTCGGACGCGACCGTGCTGGCCAACGTGCTGCTCGGCGGGCACAACCGGCTGCCGGCGCGGCTGGCCGGATACCCGGTCCGGTGGCCGAGCGCCCGGCGGGCCGAGCGCGAGCTCGCCGCCGAGGCGCGGGAGACCCTCGACTGGCTCGGCATCGCCGAGCGGGCCGGCGAGCCGGCCGGCGCGCTGCCGTACGGAGTGATGAAGCGGGTGGAGCTGGCCCGGGCGTTGCTGGCCCACCCGCGGCTGCTGCTGCTCGACGAGCTCGCCTCCGGGCTGGTGCACGAGGAGGTGCACGCGCTCGGCGAGGTGATCCGGCGGCTGCGGTCCGAGCGGGAGATCAGCGTGCTGCTGGTCGAGCACCACATGGGCCTGGTCGCGTCGATCTGCGACAAGGTCGTCGTGCTGGTGCAGGGCCGGAAGGTGGCCGAGGGCTCGGCCGCCGAGATCCAGCGCGACCCGGTGGTGGTCGAGGCCTACCTCGGGAGCGCGGCATGAGCGAGCGCGGGAGCTGGCCCCGCGGGGCCCCGCCGCGCGGGCGCTGGCAGCACGAGCGGGGCCGGGCATGAGCCTGCTCGAGGTCGCCGACCTGCGGGCCGGGTACGGGGCGGCCGAGGTGCTGCACGGGATCGACCTGAGCGTGGCCGAGGGCGGCGCGACCGCGGTGCTCGGCGCGAACGGGGCCGGCAAGACCACGCTGCTGCGGGCGATCACCGGCGGGGTCCGGCGGTCCGGGCGGATCGCGTTCGACGGCACCGACATCACCGCCCGGCGCACCGACCAGATCGCCCGGCTCGGCGTCGGCCACGTGCCGCAAGGCCGGGGCACGCTCAACCGGCTGTCGGTGCGGGACAACCTGCTCGCCGGCGCGCTGCTGCGCCGGAACCGGCGCGAGGTGAAGGTCGCCGTCGCGGAGTGCCTGCAACTGTTCCCGCGCCTGGGCGAGCGGATCGACGCCTCGGCCGCGGCGCTGTCCGGCGGCGAGCAGCAGATGCTGGCGATCGCCCGGGCGCTGATGGGCCGGCCACGGCTGCTGCTGCTGGACGAGCCGTCGCTCGGGCTGGCGCCGCGGGTGACCGCGGAGGTGTTCGCGGCGCTGCACCGGCTGCGCACCGAGAGCGGGCTGACCCTGCTGCTGGTCGAGCAGAACGCGCGGATCGCGCTCGACCTGGTTGACGACGCGGCGGTGGTCGAGGCCGGCCGGCTCACGCTGACCGGCCCGGCCGCGGAGATCGCCGGCGACGACGGCGTCCGCCGCGCATATCTGGGCGTGTGATCGCGGTGCAGCAGATCGTCGACGGCATCACCGCGGGCTCCATCTACGCCGCGCTGGCGCTGGCGCTGGTCCTGGTCTACCGGTCGACCGGGCTGGTGAACTTCGCCCAGGGCCAGATGGCGGCGGTGTCCGTCTACATCGGATGGTCGCTGGTGGAGACCGGGCTGCCGGTGTGGCTGGCGGTCCTGCTGACGCTGCTCATCTCGCTGGTCATCGGCGCGCTCACGGAGCGGCTGCTGATCCGCCGGTTCGAGGGCCAGGAGCCGCTGGTCGCGATCGTCGCCACGGTCGCCGTGCTGATCTGCTTCAACGGGCTGATCAACCTGGTCTGGGGCGGGTCGGTGCGGGCGTTCCCGTCGCTGTTCCCCGACGACGTGGTCTCGTTCCTCGGCGCCAGGGCCACCTGGGGCGACGTCGGCACGGTCGCCGTGCTGGTCGGCACCGTCGTGATCCTGCAGCTGTTCTTCCTGCGCACCCGGCTCGGGCTGGCGCTGCGCACCGCGGCCGACAACCCGTCCTCGGCCCGGCTGCTCGGCCTGCCGGTCGGTTCGCTGCTGCTGGTCGGCTGGGGCCTGGCCGCGCTGCTCGGCGGGCTGGCCGGCTGCCTGGTCGCGCCGAGCGTGCCGCTGCAGCCGAACATGATGGACACGATCCTGGTCTACGCGCTGGCCGCCGCGGTGCTCGGCGGTCTGGACAGCCCGCTCGGTGCGGTCGTCGCGGCCTGGCTGATCGGCATCGTGGAGACCGTCGCCGGAGCCAACATCGACGTCATCGGCTCCGACCTGCGCATCGCGGTGCCGCTCGCGCTGCTGGCGCTGATCCTGCTGGTGCGGCCCCAGGGCCTGTTCGGTCACCGCGACGTGGAGCGGCTGTGACCACGACCGAGCGAGCCTCGGCCGCGCCGGCCACGCTCTCGGCCCGGGCCCGGCCGCTGCGCTGGGTCGCGTACGCCGTCGTGGCCGTGGTGCTGCTGGCGATCCCGCAGTTCGCCAGCCCGTACACGAACCTGCAGCTGACGCTGATCCTGGTCTACGGCGTGGCCATCCTCGGGCTGGACGTGCTGGTCGGCCGGGCGGGGCAGGTCTCGCTTGGGCAGAGCGCGTTCGTCGGCCTCGGTGCGTACGCGGCGGCGTACGCGTTCGGGCACGGCTGGGGACCGGTGGCCGCGCTGGCGCTGGCGGTCGCGCTGGCCGGCGTGGTCGCGGTGCTGGTCGCGATCCCGGCCGTGCGGCTGCGCGGCTTCGCGTTCGGCATCATCACGCTGGCGTTGCCCGCGTTCGCGGTGCCGCTGGCCAACCGGCTGGTCGAGCTGACCGGCGGCTCGCAGGGGGTCGCGGTGGTGGCCACCACCGCGCCGGAGTGGACCGGCCAGGCCGACGACCAGTGGCGGGTCTACCTGGTCGGCGTGGTCGCCGCGGTCGTGTTCTGGCTGGTGCACAACCTGCTCGACGGGCGCCTCGGCCGGGCGCTGGCCGCGATCCGGGTTAACGAGGCGATGGCCGCCGCCAACGGGGTCGCGGTGCATCGCAACAAGGTGCTGGCGTTCACCGTGGCCGGGCTCTGCGGCGGCGTCGCCGGCTGGCTCTACCTGATCGCCGTCCAGTTCGTCTCGCCGGCGATCCTGCAGCTCAACCTGGCCGTGTCGTTGCTCGTCGCGCTCGTCGTCGGCGGCACCCGCAGCCTGCTCGGCGCCCTGCTCGGTGCGGCGTTCTTCGTGCTCGTCCCGAACGTCACCGACAACATCAGCCCCGGCCGGTCCTACCTGATCTTCGGGATCTGCCTGCTCGTGGTGCTGTTCTTCTTCCCCGGCGGATTGGCCGGCGCCCTGCGCCGCTTCCTGACCTGGACCCGCCACCGCCTCCACCGCTAGCGGGTGCCGGCGCCGGGTTCAAAGTTCGAAGACTCAGAGTTCGAGGACGAGGCGGAGGGCGGCGTCGACGCGGCGCACCTCCTCGAAGGTCAGGAGGCCGGCGCGCTCACCGAGGCGGGTGGGGTCGACGGCCGCGGTCTGCTCAGCCAGTACGAGTGTGGGATGGCCGGCGACCTCGATCTCCGGGCGGAACGTCGCCGGACGGGCCGAGGTCGAGGTCGGGGCCACGAGCCAGGTGGACAGGGGCAGGGAGTCGGACTGGACGACGACCGCGTAACGGGTGCCGGACTGTTTGTGGCCGCGAGTGCCGCGCGGCACGTTTAGGCGGTAGACCTCACCACGCACGCAGCGTCTCCATGTCGCGCAGCACCCGGGCGGCTTCGGCGCGGTCCTCGTCGTCGGCTGCGAGCATCTCGGCCTCGCCGCGCAGTTGCGCCCGCGCCCGGTTGCGGGCGGCGTCGATCAACGCGGCCCGCACCGCGGTGGACACCGGCCGGCGGGGTGGCGCTGGCCGAGCGCGAGCCGGCGCCCGCGGGCAACCGCCGGCCATACCTGGTGGTGGCCGGGCTGGCGCTGAGCTTCAGCCTGCTGTCGGCGCTGCACGGCAAGGTCGTGCTGGTCGACTTCTGGGCGTACTCGTGCGTCAACTGCCAGCGGGCCATCGCGCACGTCAACGCCTGGTACGCGGCGTACCGGTCGGCCGGGTTCGAGGTGCTCGGCGTGCACACCCCGGAGTACGCCTTCGAGCACGTGCCGTCGAACGTCGCCGCCGGCGCGAAGCGGCTCGGCATCCGGTATCCGATCGCGCTCGACAACGGCTACGCGACCTGGAACAACTACGGCACCGACTCCTGGCCGGCGGACTACCTCATCGACGCGTCCGGCACGGTCCGGCTCACCTCGATCGGCGAGGGCGAGTACGGGCAGACCGAGCAGCTGATCCGGCAGCTGCTCGACACCGCCCACCCGGGGCGGGCGCTGCCGGGCGGGACGAGCGTGCCGGACCTGACCCCGACCGCCGACCAGTCGCCGGAGACCTACCTCGGCACCCACCGGGCGCAGTACTACGAGAACGACGCCGCCCCGCTCGCGAACGGCACGCACACCTACCACTACCCGGCCCGCGTCGATCCCGGGTACTTCGCGCTGACCGGGACCTGGTCCGTGACCGGCGAGTCGATCACGGCCGGCAAGAACGCCGGCATCGCGCTGAACTTCCTCGCCGACGACGTCTACCTCGACGTCGGCGGCACCGGGACGCTCACGGTCACGGTCGACCGGACGACGACCCGCTACCGCGTGTCCGGGGCGCCGAACATCTACCCGGTCCTGCACCGGGACCATCAGGAGAGCGGGGTGCTGCAGGTGGACCTGTCCCCGGGCCTGTCGGCCTACTCCTTCACGTTCGGCTGAGTGGGATGGATCGCGATCCGCGCGCGGTACCGGGGCGGCGGCCCCCCGCATGGCCGTCGTCCCGGGAGGTATGTTGCCTCCCGGCCAGCGCCGCCGCCCCGTCCACGCGCCGAGTCCCGGACTCGCCGCGGGCGTGTTCAGGAGACCAGTTTCCGGCCGGTACGCCTACCCCCGGATCCGGGGGTGGGGAGTTGCGTACGCAACGACATAGCGACGATCGTTGGTCCTTGTGGGTGGCGGTGTGACGGAGCTGAACGGGCACGCGGCGGTGCGGGTGAGCACCGGCTCCGGCGAGCTCGTTGACGTGCCGCCGGGCGGCCGGCTCGTGTTCGGCCGCGGCCCGGACGTCGACCTCGTGGTGGTGGCCGGCCGCGGGCTGTCCCGCCGGGCCGGGGTGATCGCCGGGATGCCCGGCGGCGTGCTGGTGACGAACATCAGCCGGTCGCACGCGCTGTACGTGGTGGGCGACGGCTACCGCATCCGGCTGCCCCGGCTGGAGGACGGCGACGAGCCGCCCGGCGGCTGGTTCGTCCGGGCCGGCACCGTGTCGGTCGGCTCGCAGGCGATGCTCGACGAGGGCGTGCCGCTGCGGGTCACGGTGCTCGGTGCCGCCGACACGCAGCCCGAGCTCGAGCCGGCCGGCGACGCGACCGTGCTGCCGCTGCGGCTCGATCCGGACACGAAGCTGTTCCTGGTCGCGCTGCTGTGGTGCCGGCCGTGGCTGGTCGACCCGACCCGGCGCACACCGCTGCCGCGGACGCCGGAGATCGCCCGGGAGGCGCTGGTCGTCACCGACGCGCACTACGAGCTGGAGCGGTTCGACACCGATCCGGCGTTCCGGGACAGGCTCTCGGCCCGGGTCGGCGAGCACGTCAAGGCGCTGCGCCAGAAGATCAGCGAGCGCGGGCTGGCGGCGCGCGCGGTGCGGCTGTCCGACGAGGTGGTCGCCTCGGTGCTGCTGGAGCACGCGGTGATCACCCGGGCCGACCTGGCCCGGCTGGACGACCCCGACTGGTGCACCCGCCAGGAAGACCTGTGGTGGGAGCGCTGATCAGCCGACCTTGAACGTGTCGACCACCTTCAGGCCGCCGTTGCCGGTCGCCTGCACCGAGTGCGGTCCGGCGGGCAGCCCGGCCGGGAACATCTCCTGCCCCTGGTTGAGCGTGTAGTTGAAGGCGCCCTGCTTGTCGGTGACCGGCGCCTTCGGCACGACCGGCTTCCCGTCCAGCGTCAGGGTGACCGTCGTGTTCGGCCGCCAGCCGCGGCCCGAGACGACGAAGGTGGTCCGCGGGTCGCCGAACGGCTGGTTCACCTTGACCTCGGGCTTGGCGGCCGGGTCTCCGGTCGGCGGCGGCGGCGGCCGCTGGCCGGGGCCACCCGGCGGCAGGCCCGGATCGACCTGCTGCTGGGTGGCGGTGCCGCTGCCGTCGTTGCCGAGCCGGGAGCCGATCTCCAGCCCGCCACCGACGAGCACCACCGCGGCGAGGCAGCCGAGCACGATCGCGAGCCGGCGGTCGACGCGCCGGCGGGGATCGGCCCGGTGAGCGCCGCCGCCGGTGCTCTCGCCGACCTGCAGCTCGGGCAGCTGCGTGGCCGGCGGGAACGACGGGTGCTGCTCGCCGGCCCTCGACCCGACCGTGTCCTCCGGCTCCCGCCCTGGCAGGGACGGATGGTCGGCGGCGTCCACCGGCTCGGCCGGAAGCGGCCGGCGCCGGTGGTCCTCGATCAGCTCCACCGCCCGCGGCGGCAGCGACCGCGGGCCGTCGTTGCCCTCGAACCGCATCGTCGCGGCGATCCCGGCGACCAGCTGCGACGGCGTCGGCCGCCGGTCCGGATCGCGGTCGAGGCAGCGCTCCAGCGGGTCGACCAGCTCGGCCGGCAGCCCGGTGAGGTCCGGCGGCTGGGTGGCCAGCCGGACGAGCACGTCCATGGTCGTCTCGCCCCGGTATGGCGCGTGCCCGGTGGCCGCGTACAGCAGCAGCGAGCCGAGCGAGAACACGTCGCTGGCCGGGCCGGTGCTGCGGGCCTCCCTGGCCTGCTCCGGCGCCATGTAGGCGGGCGTGCCGAGCGCCTCCCGGGTCGCGGTGAGCTGGATCCGCTCGACCGCCCTGGCCACCCCGAAGTCGATCACCTGCGGGCCGTCCAGGGAGACCAGCACGTTCGACGGCTTGAGGTCGCGGTGCACGAGGCCGGCCGCATGGATCGACTCCAGCGCCTCGGCGCAGCCGGCGGCCAGCCAGCGCACCGCCGGCACCGGCAGCGGCCCGCAGGTCTCGACCAGCCGGGACAGCGAGGGCGCCGGCACGTACGCGGTGGCCAGCCAGGGCACCTCGGCCTCCGGGTCGGCGGCGACCACGGCCGCGGTGAACACGCCGCTCACCCGCCGGGCGGCGGCGACCTCGTGCGCGAACCGGTCCCGGAAGTCGGGCTCCTCGGCGTAGTCGTCCCGGATCGTCTTGACCGCCACCAGCCGGCCGGCCGCCGACCGTCCGAGGTAGACCCGGCCCATCGCGCCGGCGCCGAGCCGGCCAAGCAGGAGGTAGGGCCCGACCCGGGGCGGATCGTGCCGGCGCAGCGGCGCCAGCAGCGGCTTCGTCGCGCGGTCTGCTCCTCGGGAGGTCGGCACGGATCACATGATGCCAAGTTGCGACGACAAAGACAGACCCTTCCGAGAGGCTGTCCCGGTTGACCGGTATACGTAGGTCGTGAACGAGTTCCTGGTGCACGGCGGGTACGTGCTGACGATGGATCCGGCGCTCGGTGATCTCGCCGGCGGCGGCGTGCACGTCCGGGACGGCGAGATCATCGCGGTCGGTCCCGGCCTCGACCCGGACTGTCCGCGCATCGACGCCGGCGGCACCGTCGTCATGCCCGGGCTGGTCGACACCCACTGGCACCTGTGGACCACGCTGTTCCGGTCGATGTCGAGCTCGTCGCCGCAGACGGCATACTTCGCGCTCAACGCGGCCAACGGGCGGCGCTGCCGGCCGGACGACCTCTACCACGGCGTCCGGCTCGGCCTGGTCGACGCGATCAACACCGGCATCACAACCGTGCACGACTGGGCGCACAACGTCCGCTCCCCCGGGTGCGCCGACGCGATCCTCGCTGCGCACCAGGAGATCGGCCTACGCGGCCGGTTCTCGTACGGGACCGGCCAGGGTCACCCGGCCGACCGGACGGCCGACCTTGCCGACCTGGCCCGCGTCGCGGGCGAGTGGTTCGACGGGTCGCGGCTGCCGCTGATGCATCTCGGCCTGGCCGCCCGGCCACCGGGCGCGACCGAGGAGTCGGTGTTCCGCCCCGAGTACGAGGCGGCCCGCTCGCTCGGCCTGCCGGTCAGCTACCACGCCAACTCGACCAGGGCCCAGGGTGAGCTGCGGATGATCGAGCGGCTCGCCGCCGAGTCGATGCTCGGCCCGCACACGCAGCTCATCCACGCGCTCTACACGACCGCCGGCGAGCGGGCGGCGGTCCGGGACAGCGGCGCCTCGGTCAGCCTGAGCCCGTGGTCGGAGCTGCTGATCGGCTACGGGATGCCGCCGGTGCAGGACATGATCGACAGCGGCGTGCTGGTGACGCTGTCGGTAGACACGCTGTCGCTGACCGGCACCGCGGACCTCTGGTCGGCGATCCGGCTCGCGACCGGGCTGGTGCGGGCCGGCGCCGAGCAGGAGCTCGCGGTCGGCACCAGGCGGATGCTGGAGCTGTCCACAGTGGACGCGGCCCGGTCGCTCGGGCTTGGCGACGTGACCGGCTCGCTCACCCCGGGCAAGCGGGCCGACCTGATCCTGGTCCGGGTCGACCACGTCGGCACCGCGCCGTTCACCGACCCGACGAACGTGCTCGCGCTGGCCGCCGGCGCGGCGGACGTCGACACGGTCGTGGTGGACGGCCGGATCCTCAAGCGGGCCGGTCGACTGACCACAGTGGACCCGGCCGCCGTCGTCGCCGCCACCGACACCGCCCTGCGCGCCCTGCTGGCCCGCACCTGAGCCGAGCCGGCCGTCACCGGCGGCTGGCTGGCCGTCGCCGACGGCTGAGCTGGCCGGGCCTAGCGGCCGAGGTGGTCGGCCATCCAGTCGGCGATCATCGGGCGGGCCTTGGACGGGAGGTTGGACACTCCGTGGTTGCCGTCCGGGAAGTTGACGAACGTGCCGTCCGGCGTCTCGGCCGCCTGCCGCTCGGTCTGCCGCCACGGGATGAGCCGGTCCTTCGCCCCGGTCACGTACAGGGCCGGGACCTTGATCCGGTCGCAGACGCCGGCCAGGTCCAGTGTGGACGCGATCCGGTGCCCCTCGGCGTCGTCCCGGGCGCCGGACTTCACCACGAACGTCGCCCTGGTCATCGGCGGTAGGTCGGCCCACATGTCGCCGAAGCAGAACGGGCCGCTGATCCCGGCCACCGCCGTCACCCGCGGCTCGAACGCGGCCACCCTGGGCGCGTAGTAGCCGCCGAGGCTGACCCCGACGACGCCGATCCGGTCGTGGTCAAGGTCGGCGCGGCCGGCCAGCAGGTCGAGCAGCGGGCCCACCGCGGTCTCGTAGTCGGGCCGGATCGGCACGGCCAGCCCCGTCTCGCCCTGCCCGGGGCCGTCCAGCGACACGGTGGCCAGGCCCCGGTCGAGGAAGGACTGCTCGAAGAAGAAGAACTCCTCCTTGGTCGAGTCCAGCCCCGGGATCAGCACCACGTACGGCGAGCGGGGGGCCCCGACCGGCCGGCGCAGGTTCGCGTGCGCGGTGCCGCCGGGGATCGCGACGTCCAGCCGCTCGGCGGACGGGTCGAGCCGGTCCAGCGCCGTACGGGTCTCCTCGACCGAGCGCAGCGTGGCGTCCCGGGCCAGGTCGAGGTCGACCATCCAGACGAACTTGCCGAAGTGCCGGTTGACCGAGGCCCGCCGCCAGGCCTGCCCGGCGGTGAGCCGGTGCCCGGCCGCGTCCGCCTCGCCGGCGAACTCGGCCTGCTCGTCAGCCGTGCGGTTCCACTCCGGCAGCCACCGGTCCCAGGTGTCGATCCGGGCGATCGTGGCGAGCATGTCGTTGTAGTCGACGCCGTTCTGGATCAGGCGCGGGCCCCAGTGGGCCAGGGCGGTCTCGACGGCGGCGTCAGCCATGGGTGCTCCTCGCGGGATCAAGCCAGAATGCGCAGCGGGTCTTCGAGCAGGGCGATGAAGGCAGCCATCCAGCGGGCCGCCAGTGCCCCGTCGACCGGCCGGTGGTCGACGGTGAGCGTCACGTGCAGCACGGTCGCCACCGCGAGCGCGTCGCCGTCGACCACGGCCTCCTTGCGGGCCGCGCCGACCGCGAGGATCGCCGCCTGCGGCGGGTTGAGCACGGCGGTGAACTCCTCGACGCCGTAGCCGCCGAGGTTCGACACGGTGATCGTGCCGCCCTCCAGCTCGTCCTGGCGCAGCGCGCCGGCCCTGGCCCGTTCGGTCAGGTCGGCGGCGTCCCGGGCGATCGAGGACACCGTCCGGGTCTCGACGGCACGCAGCACCGGTGTGACCAGGCCGCGTTCGGTGGCGACCGCGATCCCCACGTCGACCGCCGCGTACCGGCGGACCGCGTCCGGGGTCCAGACGACGTTCATCTCCGGCAGCCGCGCGTGGCTGCGCGCGACCGCGGCGACGACGAGGTCGTTGACCGTGATGCGCTGGCCGTCGCCGCTGTTGAGCTGCGCCCGCAGCGCGAGCAGGTCGTCGACGCGCGCGGTGCCCCGGATGGCGAAGTGCGGCGCCTCCCGGTTGCTCTCGGCCAGCCGGCCGGCGATGGCCCGCCGCATCCGGGTGTGCGGCACGTCCTCCCATCCGGCCGTCCGCTGTGGATGGTGCGGGCGCCTTTCCGGCCGGGCCGGCGAGCTTGCGTTCGCTTGCTCGCGCGCGGCGACGGCCCGCCGCACGTCGTCCCGGACGATCCGCCCGCCCGGGCCGGTGCCGGTGAGGTCCTCCAGCCGCAGTCCGTGCTCGCGCACCAGCCGACGGGCCAGCGGGCTGGACATGATCCGCGCCGGCGCCCCGTTCGGCGCGCCCTCCGCTGCCGCGCCCTCCGGCGCCGCGGCCGCCGGGGCGCCGGCCTGCGGACCGGCCTCGGCGGGCACCACCCCGGGCGCCCCGACCCCGGGCGGCGCCGCGGCCGGTGACGCCGCATCCGGTGACGCCGCGGCCGGTGACGCCGCGGCCGGCGGCGCCGCATCCGGCGGCGCCGCGGCCGGCGGTGCCGCGGCCGGTGGCGCCGCGTCCGGCGGGCCGCTCACGTCGGTCGGCGGCGTCTGCCCGGCGAGCCGCACCGGCGCGTCCGGATCGTCCACAGTGGCCGGTGCCGCCGTCCCGCCCAGCTCTGCCAGGGCCGCGTCGACGTCGGCGACGGTCTCGCCGGGTGCCGCGATCAGCGCCATCGGCGCGCCGACCGCGACCGTCGTACCCGGCCCGACCAGCGTCCGGACCAGCACGCCGGCCCCGTCGGCCGGCACCTCGACCGCGGCCTTGTCGGTCTCCACCGTCGCGATCGCGTCCCCGTCGGCGAACTCGGCGTCCTCGGTGAGCAACCACTCCGACAACGTCGCCTCGAGCGTGTTCGCCGCCACCTCGGGCATCCGCAGCAGCCGGGCCATCTCAGTTTCCTTCGATCTCGCGCCGGATCCCGGCCAGCCGGGCGGCGATCTCCTCGCGCTTGACGATCGCGGCCCGCTCCAGCACCTTGCTGATGCTCGGCGACGCCTCGCCGCCGGTGACCCGGTCGATCGGGCGGTCGAGCCAGTCGAACAGCCGGCGGCCGATCTCGTCGGCCAGCCACCCGCCGTACGAGGTGCCGATCGGTCCCTGCTCGACGATGAGCACCCGGTTGGTCTTGCGGATGCTGGCGCCGAGCGTGTCCCAGTCGAGGCTGGCCCGGTCCAACCAGCGCAGGTCGATCACCTCGGCGTCGATGCCCGCCTCCTCGACCGCGGCCAACGCCTCCGGCACCATCGCCAGGTAAGCCACGACGGTGAGCGCGCCGCCCCCACGCCGGACCGCGGCCCGGCCGACCGGGAGGCAGTAGTCGAGGTCGTCGGTCGGCCCGGGACCGGTCGACCCGTACAGGTCCACGTGCTCCAGCACGACCACCGGGTCCTCGCAGCGCAGCGCGCTGTTCATCAGCCCCACATAGTCGTACGGAGTGGACGGCGCGACGATCCGCCAGCCGGGCTGGGTGGCGAAGATCCCGGCCGGGTCCATCGAGTGCTGGGAACCGTAGCCGGTGCCGGTCGCGACCTTGCTGCGCAGCACGTACGGCACCGGGCTGGTGCCGCCGAACATGTGCCGCGCCTTGCCGATCTGGTTGAACAGCTGGTCGGCGGCGACCCACATGAAGTCCGCGTACATCAGCTCGACCACCGGGCGGAACCGGCCGTCCAGGGCGATCCCGCCGGCCAGGCCGGTGAACGCGTTCTCGCTGATCGGCGTGCCGAGCACCCGGCCCGGGTAGGCCGCCGCGAGCCCGCGGGTGGCGCCGTTCGTGCCGCCGTTGAGCCGGTGCACGTCCTCGCCCAGGACGACGATCCGCTCGTCCTCGGCCATCCGCCGGTTCATCACCGCGGACACCGCGTCGATGAACGGCAGGTCGGTCGTCGCGACCTTGTCGTCGCCGTACCGGGCGCCGTCGAACTCGGACAGGTCGCCGCGGACGCCGACGTCCACGAAGGACGGATCGGGCCACTCGGCCGGGCGGACCTGCTGCTGGCCGGGCTTGCCACCCGGCAGCGGCTCCAGCAGCTCGTCGCCGACCTCGGTCATGAGCCGCCCGGCGGCGGCCACCGCCTGCTCGACCCGCTCCCGGGTGAGCAGGCCGCGGCGGACCAGCTGGTCGCCGATCTGCCGGACCGGGTCGCGCTCCCGCCAGGCCGCCTCCTCCTCCTTGCTGCGGTAGCGGAAGGCGCTGCCGGGGAAGGGCCCGTTCTGGTGGAAGAATCGGTAGGTCACGGCCTCGATCAGGGTCGGCCCGTTGCCGGCCCGCATGTGCTCGGCCGCCTCGCGCATCGCCAGGTGCACGGCCAGCGGGTCCATGCCGTCGACCCGCCAGCTGGCGATGCCGAAGCCGGGGCCGCGGGCGGACAGCCGCGGCTCGCCGGTCGCCTCGGCGACCGTGGTGGACACCGCGTACTGGTTGTTCTCGACGAAGAAGCAGACCGGCAGCCGCCAGGCCGCCGCGAGGTTGAAGCTCTCCAGCGTCGACCCGATGTTGGCGGCGCCGTCGCCGAGGTACGTGACCGAGACCGCGGAGGTGCCGGCCTGCCGGGCCGACCAGGCGTAGCCCGCCGCCTGCGGGACGCCGCCGCCGACGATGGCGTTCGTGCCCATCGCGCCGGCTTCCTTCCACTGCAGGTGCATCGAGCCGCCGCGGCCGCTGCCGTAACCGCGGGCGAGCCCGCAGATCTCGGCCAGCGTGCGCACCAGGACCGTGCGCACGTCCGGCGGCACGCCCTCGACGAGGTCGAAGCCCTTGGGAGCCACGTACGCCAGCGCCTTGGCCAGGAACTGGTGGTGCCCGCGGTGCGAGCCGTTGACCTTGTCCTCGCCGGTGAGCGCGAGCACCGAGCCGACCGCCCCGCCCTCCTGGCCGATGCTGGAGTGGGCCGGGCCGTGCACCAGCCCGCCGGCGGCCAGCGAGAGCACGTACTCCTCGAACGCCCGGATCAGCACCAGCTGTCCGAACATGGCCGAGAGCAGCTCGGGGTCGGCGGCGTCCCAGTCGGCGTCGGTGACGACCAGCTCGGTCCAGGGCGCGCCGAGCTCGGGCGTGCGGTGTTCGCTCATCGCATCCTCCTGCTGCCGCTCGGGGCGAGCGTCGCACGGATCGGATCCATTTTCCAGGTCGGATGCCCTGGACAGCCCCCACGGGCTCGCGAGATAGTCGCTTTGGATCCATACACTCGGGGGCGGGCCCTCGAGTCCCCCAGACCACCCCAGCCCGAACAGCGCCAAACCGCCCCCGACTACCCCCAGACCACCCCCAGACCCGAACAGCGCCAAACCGCTCCCGAGTACCCCCCAAACCACCCCTCAGCCGCGAACAGTCGCCAAACCGGCCCCCCAGTAACCGCCATGCACCGCCAGCCCGAACACCGTCAAACAACCCGACGACCGCCAGAGACTCCCGAACCGACCTCACGCCTACGGGGACCAACCCCTGAGGACCCACAACCACCCACACACTCGGCGGCACACCGACGAGTGCCCGACTCCAGCGGAAGGAGGGTCGCGGTGGGACTGCCCGGGTTGCGCCGGCTCGACCACGTCGGGTTCACCGTGCCCGACCTGGACGAGGCGACCCGGTTCCTGGTCGACGTGCTCGGCTGCGACTACCTCTACTCGCTCGGCCCGTTCGCCGACGAGGGCGACTGGATGGCCGAGCATCTCAACGTGCACCCGCGCACGACCATGGTGGAGAACAGGTTCTTCCGGCTCGGCGGGCAGACGATCCTCGAGGTGTTCCACTACGACGCCCCCGACCGGCGGGAGACCCCGCCGCGCAACAGCGACGTCGGCGGGCACCACATCGCCCTCTACGTCGACGATCTCGACGCCGCGGTCGCCCACCTACGCTCCGCCGGAGTGACCGTCTGCGGTGCGCCGACCGCGAGCAAGGGCCACCACGAGGGACAGCGCTGGGTCTACTTCCTGGCCCCGTGGGGAATGCAGTTCGAGTTGGTGTCCTACCCGGAGGGCAAGGCGTGGGACCGGGAGCACGGATGACCGCCGAGGTCGTCGCGACGGTCGCGGCCAGCCGGCGGGTCGCCGACCACCTGCGGGCGGAGATCCTCGGCGGCGGCATCGGCCCGGGCGAGCGGGTGCGGCAGGAGGACATCGCCCAGCGGCTGGGCGCGAGCCGGCTGCCGGTGCGCGAGGCGCTGCGGATGCTGGAGGCCGAGGGGCTGGTCGAGCACGAGGCCAACAAGGGCGCCCGGGTGCCCAGGCTCGGCATGCACGAGGTCGACGTGATCTACCGGATGCGCGAGCTGCTGGAGCCGCTCGCGCTGGCCGAGAGCCTGCCCGAGCTGGCGGACGCCGAGATCGAGCGGTTGGCCGGGCTGCAGGACGAGATCGAGTCCGGTGTGGACATCGCCCGCTTCCTGGATCTGGACCGCGAGTTCCACCTCGGCAGCTATGGCGGATGCCGGATCGAGCAGCTCACCGCGACGGTGTCCCGGCTGTGGAACACGACCCAGCACTACCGCCGGGCGTTCATGCAGCTGACCGGGCCGGGCCGGATGTGGGTGGTCAACGCCGAGCACCGGCTGCTGCTGGACGCGGTGCGGCGGCGGGACGACGTCGACGCCGGCCGGTTCCTGGCCGGCCACATCCGCCGCACCCGCATCGAGCTCTCCCACCACCCGGCCGTCTTCGGAGGGCTGCCGTGAGCGAGTGGGAGGGCGGGCAGCACGCCCGGGGTTAGCGACGAGGGCCGACCGTCCGGCAGCCGCCCCGGACGGTCCGTCCGAGGGGCGGACGCAGACTCGGTTGACCGTGAACGGCTCGGTGCACGAGTCGGGCGCCGATCCGGACACGCCGCTGCTGTACGTGCTGCGCAACGAGCTCGGCCTGATGGGCGCGCGGTTCGGCTGCGGGCTCGGTCTCTGCGGCGCCTGCTTCGTGCACGTCGACGGTGCCGTGCTGGCCTCCTGCGACACTCCACTGTGGTCGGTCGAGGGCAAGGCCGTGGTCACCGTCGAGGGCCTGGTCCCGGGGGACGGGCTGCACCCGGTGCAGCAGGCGATGCTGGACGAGCAGGCCGCCCAGTGCGCCTACTGCCTGACCGGCGTGGTGATGAGCGGGGCCGCGCTGCTGGAGCGGTCGCCGCATCCCGACCGGGCCGAGGTGGTGGAGGCGCTGGAGCGCAACCTGTGCCGGTGCGGCGCCCACAACCGCATGGTCAGGGCCATCCTGCGAGCGAGCGATGGCTGAACCGGCGATCCTGCCGAAGGACCTGGCCGCGAACCCGGTGCTGGCCCGGTGGATCCGGGTCGGCACGGACGGCCGGATCGACGTGCGGGTCGGCAAGGTCGAGCTCGGCCAGGGCATCCTGACCGCGCTGGCCCAGCTCGCCGCCGACGAGCTGGACGCCGACCTGGCCGACGTGCGGATGCTGGGCGCGGACAGCGCCGACGGGCCGGACGAGGGCCTGACCGCGGGCAGCCTGTCGATCTCCACCTGCGGGCCGGCGTTGCGGGCCGCGGCGGCCAACGTGCGGACGCTGTTCGTCACCGCCGCCGCGCGCGACTGGCGGGTCGACCCGAGCACCGTGACCGTCCACTCCGGACGGCTCGCCGGCCCGGAGGGGCAGCACAGCTCGTACGGCGAGCTGGCGGGGCGGGTCGACCTCGAGGTGCCGGCCGACCCGAGCGTGCCGGTCAAGACCGGCGGCCGGTTCGCCGGCACCGACGTGCCCCGGCTCGACCTGCCGGACAAGGTCGCCGGCCGGCCCCGGTACGTGCAGGACGTCCGGCTGCCGGGCCAGTGGTACGCCCGGGTGGTGCGACCGCCGTCGCGGGGGGCCCGGCTGCGGGAGCTCGACCCGGCGGTGGCTGGCGACGGGATCACCGTGGTCCGGGACGGGTCGTTCCTCGCCGTCGCCGGGCCGGACGAGGCGGCGGTGCTGCGCGCGTCGGACCGGGTGCGGGCCAAGGCGGTCTGGGCGGAGACCGACACGCTGCCGGACGAGGACGACCTCGACACGTTCCTGCGCGCCGGACCGCACCAGACGATCGAGGTCGCGGCCGACGGCGTGAACGACGGGATCAGCACCGAGCCGACCGGGACCTCGGTCGCCGCCACCTACCGCCGGCCGTTCGTCGCGCACGCCTCGATCGCGCCGAGCTGCGCGGTCGCCCGCTGGCACCCGGACGGCCCGGCCCCGGACGGCCCGGCCCCGGACGGCCCGGCCCCGGACGGCACCGACTCGGGCGGCACGGTCGAGGTGTGGTCGCACAGCCAGGGCATCGGCAACCTGGCCAGGGCCATCGCGGCCGCCCTCGGCCTCGACCCGGCGGCCGTCCACGTGCGACACGTCGAGGGCGCCGGCTGTTACGGCCACAACGGGGCCGACGACGTCGCCTTCGACGCGGTGCTGGTGGCCAGGGCCGTTCCCGGCACGCCCGTGCAGGTGCTGTGGAGCCGGCAGGACGAGCTGGCCTGGGCGCCGTTCTCGTCCGCGATGGTGGCCGACGTCGAGGCGGTGGTCGACGCGACCGGCCGGCTGGCGGCGTGGCGCTACGACGTCTACGGCCACGGCCACAGCTCCCGGCCCGGCTACGCGGGCGTACCCGGGCTGCTGGCCGCGACCACGCTGGCCGACCCGGCGACGTACCCGGCCGCGGTGGACCCGCCGCTCGCGAACGGCGGCGGCAGCACCCGCAACGCGCTGCCCGGCTACGACCTGCCCAACCGGCGGATCACCGGGCACCGGCTGACCGAGTCGCCGATCCGGACGTCGGCGATGCGCTCGCTCGGCGGCTACTTCAACGTCTTCGCGATCGAGTCGATGATGGACGAGGCGGCCGCGGTGGCCGGCGCCGACCCGCTGGAGTTCCGGCTCGCGCACCTGTCCGACGAGCGCGGGCGACGAGTGCTGCGGATGGCCGCCGAGGCGGCCGGCTGGGGCCGCCCGGTGCCCGAGGGCACCGGGCTCGGCCTCGGCTACGCCCGCTACAAGGGCACCGGGGCCTGGTGCGCAGTCGCCGCCGAGGTGGTCGCCGAGGCCGACGTCCGGGTCCGTCGCCTGTGGACGGCCGTCGACGTCGGCCGGGTGGTCAACCCGGACGGCGTGCGCAACCAGATCGAGGGCGGCGCCGTGCAGGCGACCAGTTGGACGCTGCTGGAACGGGTCCGGTTCGACCGGCGCCGGGTCACCAGCGACACCTGGGAGTCCTACCCGATCCTGCCGTTCTCGGCGGTGCCCGAGGTGCTGGTCGAGCTCGCCCCCGGCGAGGGCAACCCGTCGATCGGCGCCGGCGAGGCCGCCCAGGGCCCGACCGCCGCCGCGATCGGCAACGCGCTGGCCGCCGCGGTCGGCGTGCGGGTCAGGGACCTCCCGCTGACCCCGCAAGCAGTGATGCAGGCGATAGAAGGGATGTGACCGTCGTGGGACGGATCAGCTACGTACCGCTCGAGTCGATGGACGAGCGGATGCAGGCCGAGATGGAGCGCTGCGCCCGGGAGGGCACGCCCCGGCCGGAGAGCTCGGCGGTGCGCGCGCACGCGCCGAACGCGTTCTGGGCGTTCGCCGACTCCTGGCGGGACGTGTTCCACACCGGCGTTGTCGACCACTCGGTCAAGGAGCTGTGCCGGGTCTACGTGTCCCGGACGGTGAAGTGCGAGTTCTGTGGCAACCAGCGCTCGATCAAGGCGACCACGGCCGGCCTGCTGGAGCAGCAGTACGACGAGCTGCTCAACTTCGAGACCTCGGACCGGTACGACGAGCGGCAGAAGGCGGCGCTGGCGTACGCGGAGGCGATCGTCTGGCGGCTCGACGTCGACGACAAGTTCTGGGACCGGCTGCACAGCAACTTCAGCGAGCCGGAGCTGGTCGAGCTGGGCTGCTTCGTGGCGCTGACGTTCGGCCAGCAGAGCTGGATCCGGCTCCTGGACATCGACCACCACGAGTACATGGCCGGCACCGAGGCCTCGATGGCCCCGGGCTTCGAGAGCGCCGAGGCACTGGCCGCGAGCAAGGCGAAGCCGGACTACTGGGCCAAGGCGTGAGCCTGCTGCTGGTCGAGGAGGGGCCGGTCGAGTACCGGCTGGCGGCCACGATGGACGGTCTCTACGCGCCGTACGCGCTGCACCGGCCGGCCGGCGACGGGCCGCACCCGTTCGTCTTCCTCGCCTACGGCAACGGCGGCGGCGGGCTGGACTGGCTGCGGGAGCGGGTCGCCGGCTACCCGTACGTGGTGCGGCGGCTGCTGGACGCGGGCTACGCCTGCGCCTGGGGCCGATACCGCTCGGAGGTCGAGCTCGGCTACCACACCGGCGGCCCGCTGGTCCGGGACCGCCGGCAGGGCATGGACCTGTTCAACCGGTCGCCGCTGGAGTTCGAGGACGAGGTCGCGATCCTCGACGACGTGCGGTCGCTGCCCGGCCTCGACCCGGGGCGGATCGGCCACGTCGGCGTGAGCCACGCGGGCGAGATGCTCTACAAGATCGCCTCGGCGTACCCGGACGCGATCACCGCCGGCGTCGCCTGCGAGCCGGCCAACCACGAGTTCCTCGACCTCGACACCGACGCGACGGTGACCGTGAACCCGGACACCAGCCTGCGCGACATCGAGGAGATGCAGATGCGCTCGGCCGAGTACGTCCGGCCGCGGATCAACGAGAAGCTGGTGGCCGAGCGGGTCGCGCCGATCCGGACGCCGATGCTGGTGATGGGCCGCGACGACGACCACCTGCAGGGCATCTTCCGGGTCAGCTACGACGTGCTCGCCGAGGCCGGGAAGGACGTCGAGTGGGTGTCCTGGGACCACCCGCTGCACGGCTACATCTTCCCGGTCGGCGACGCCGTCGACGCGACCCAGGAGCGGGCCGTCGACGGCGTCGTCGAGTTCCTCGACAAGCACCTCGGCCAGTAGGCCCGGTCAGGGGCGGGCCAGGTGCAGGGTCGCCACCACGCCGGCGTGGTCGGAGGGCCAGAGACCGAACGGCGCTCCCGGCACCGGCGGCGTCCGATCGGCCTGCTGGTCGCCGACGACGTCGGCGGCGACCGCGTCGAGCGCGCCGGGTTGGTAGAGCACGTAGTCGATGCGGTGGTCGATCCGCGACTCCGGCAGGTTCAGGTCGTCGGTCTGACCGGAGGTGTTGCCGCCGGCCGGCCCGTGCACCTCCACCCAGGCGTCCTCGAGACCCACCGCGCCGGTGAGGATCCCGTACGCCCCGGCGGCGTCGGTCGGCTCCGAGTTGAGGTCGCCGACGAGCACCACGGGCAGCGGCGCGCCGGCGAGCAGTTGCGACAACTCGGCCGCCTGCAGCGCGCGGACCGCGGCGCTGAACGCCTCGAGGTGGGTGTCGACGAACCGGACGGACTTGCCGCGCACCTTGACGTCCACCGACGCCCAGCCGCGGACGATCGGCAGGTTGCCGAGCAGCGGGTTGGGCAGCGGGATCCGCGCCTGGTAGAGCCCGGACCGGGGGTTGGAGACCTTCACCACCGACGCCGGCTCGCCGGCGCGGACCAGAATCACGTCCCGGTCGGTGAACCGGGCGACGCCCCCGGAGGACAGCGGCACCGGCGGGCTCTGGAAGTTGCGGCTGACCGAGGCCGCCCGGTAGTGCTCGCCACGGGCGGCCAGCGCGTCGAGCAGGATCTGCTCGTAGTCGAGGGCCGGCGCCAGCGCATCCGGGGACGGCCCGCGCTCCCAGAGCGCGACCTCCTGCAGACCGATCACCGTCGGGTCCGACTCGTCCACCAGGCGGGCGATCGCCGCCGCCCGGGCCGGGAAGTCGACCTGCTGGACGTGATCCCACACCGCCTGCGCCAGCCTGCTGATCGTCGCCGGGGTGGCGGTGAACAGCGGCTGCAGGTCCGCGCCGAGGTAGAGGTTGTACGACAGGACCGGGACCCGCCGCTCCGCCTGCGGCGGCGGCCCGGCGGAGGCGGCGGTCGTCGTTCCGGCCGCGACCACGAGGCCGACCGACAGGACGGCGAACACGCGCAGCATCAGGCGGATCCGGAGCGGTGCGGTGCTGGCCATGTGACCTCCGATGACCGGTGCCGGTACGCCGCGGACCGTACCCGACCGCGCTCGGGTCGGGCAGCCCCGCCGCCGCGGCCGCCGGACCGGCGTCACCAGCTGACGGCGATGTACTTCGACTCGAGGTAGTCGAGCATGCCCTCGTGGCCGCCCTCGCGGCCGATCCCGCTCTGCTTCACCCCGCCGAACGGGGCGGCCGGGTCGCTGACCAGCCCGCGGTTGAGGCCGATCATGCCGGCCTCCAAGGCCTCGCTGACCCGCAGCCCGCGGGCCAGGTCGCCGGTGTAGAGATAGGCGACGAGGCCGAACTCGGTGTCGTTCGCCAGCCGGATCGCCTCGGCCTCGTCGGTGAACGTGACGATCGGCGCGACCGGGCCGAAGATCTCCTCGCGGAGGATCGCGGACGCCGGCCGTACGTCCGAGAGCACGGTCGGCGGGTAGTACCACCCCGTGCCGTCCGGCCGGGTGCCACCGGTGATCGCGGCCGCTCCGTCCGCGACCGCGGCCGTGACCAGCTCGTCGACCTTGGCCACCGCGTCCTCGTTGACCAGCGGGCCGACCTGGGTCTGCTCGTCGACACCGGGACCGACCCGCAGCGCGGCCATCCGCTCGGCCAGCTGGCGGGAGAACTCGGGCGCGACCGAGGCCTCGACGTAGAACCGGTTCGCGGCCGTGCAGGCCTCGCCGGCGTTGCGCATCTTCGCGACCATCGCGCCGTCCAGCGCGGCGTCGAGGTCGGCGTCGGCGAAGACCAGGAACGGCGCGTTGCCGCCGAGCTCCATCGAGGTGTTGACGACCTGGTCGGCCGCCTCGGCCAGCAGCATCCGGCCGACCTCGGTGGAGCCGGTGAACGACACCTTGCGCACCCGCGGGTCGTGCAGCATCGCGGAGACGACCTTGCCGGAGCTGCGCGAGGGCAGCACGTTGACCACGCCGTCGGGGACGCCGGCCTCGGCCAGGATCGCCGCCATCGCCAGCGCGGTCAGCGGGGTGTCGCTGGCCGGCTTGAGGATGCAGGTGCAGCCGGCCGCCAGCGCCGGGCCGATCTTGCGGGTGGCCATTGCGGCCGGGAAGTTCCACGGCGTCACCAGCACGGCGATGCCGACCGGCTGCTGCACGACGAGGATCCGGTTCGCCCCGGACGGGGCGGTCATGACCGTTCCCTCGGCCCGGACGGCCTCCTCCGAGTACCACCGGAAGAACTCGGCCGCGTACGCGACCTCGCCGGCGGCGTCGGTGAGCGCCTTGCCGTTCTCCAGCGAGATGAGCCGGGCCAGCTCGTCCTTGCGCGCGGTCATCAGCTCGAACGCGCTACGCAGGATCTCCGCCCTGGCCCGGGGCGCGGTCGCGGCCCATCCCACGGCGGCGGCGTCCGCGGCGTCGACCGCGGCGATCGCATCCTGCACGGTGCCGTCGGCGACGGCGGCGATGACGTCCCCAGTGGACGGGTCGTACACGTCGAACCGGGCACCGGACGAGGCCGGCACCCACTTGCCGCCGAGGAAGAGGTCGGTGGGAGTGTCGGCCATGGCTCCTCCTAGAACGGGTTCGCGACCACCAGATCCTGTGCGGGGAACAAGGTCAGTATCCGTGGGCCGTCCGCCGTGACGACGACCTCTTCCTCGATCCTGGCGGCCGAGAAGCCGTCGTCGGCCGGGCAGTACGTCTCCAGCGCGAAGACCATCCCGGCTTGCAGCTCGATGGGCTCCCGCATGCTGTTCAGCCGGGAGATGATCGGCCGCTCGTGCAAGCCGAGCCCGAGACCGTGCCCGAACTGCAGCCCGAACGCGGCCATCTCGCTCTCGAAGCCGAACTCGGTCGCCCGCGGCCACACCGCCGCGATCTCGTCGGTGCCGACGCCCGGCTTCACCGCGGCGATCGCGGCGTCCATCCACTCCCGTGCCTTCGTGTACGCGTCCCGCTGGCTCGCCGTCGCGCTGCCCACCGAGAACGTCCGGTAATAGCAGGTCCGATATCCGTTGTAGGAGTGGATGATGTCGAAGAACGCCTGGTCCCCCGGCCGGATCAGCCGGTCGGAGAAGTTGTGCGGGTGCGGGTTGCAGCGCTCGCCGGAGACCGCGTTGATCGCCTCGACCTGGTCCGAGCCCATCTCGTAGAGCCGCTTGTTGGCCAGCGCCACGATCTCGTTCTCCCGGATGCCCGGCTTGAGCACCTCGACGATGTCCTGGTAGACGCCGTCCACCATCGCCGCCGCCTGGGTCAGCAGCATGATCTCGTCCGGCGACTTGAGCTGCCGGGCGTCCAGCAGGTATTGCTGGGCGTCCACGACGGTCAGGCCCTGCCGCTGCATCTCGAAGAGGAACGGCGGCTCGACGATGTCCACGCCGACCGGCTCGCCGGCCAGCCCGGCGTCGGTGAGCATGCCCTTGATCTCGCGGACCGCGTCCTCCATCAGCCCCGCGGTCGGCGCGATCGCGCCGCGCAGGCCGAGCATGCCGGCCCGGCAGTCGTCCGCGGCCAGCCAGGGCGCGTAGAGCTTGTGGTGCCGGGCGGCCGAGCCGAAGTCCCACAACGTGGGGCCGCCGCCGTCCCGGGTCAGCAGCGCGTAGCGGGTCATCTTGTCGCCGAGCGCGCCGCCGATCCAGGTCTGCGTGGTGTAGCGGATGTTGTAGAAGTCGAACAGCAGGAAAGCACCGCAGCCGCTGGCCTCCAGCGACTGCCGGGCCCGGGCCAGCCGGTGCTCGCGCAGCCGGTCGAAGTCGACCCTGGTCTCGTAGTCGACGCCGGTGTGTCCCGGCGCCGCCAGCGGGCGAGCGCTCGACGACGTCACTTCGGGCCCCCGCCGAGCCCGTCGTCGACCGGGGTGTCCTCCGGCCTGAGCTCGAGGCCGGACGCGGCGGCCTGCTGCTCGAGCAACACCGCGAAGTCCTCGTCGACCCGGCCGGCGCTGACGGTCGCCTGCACCAGTTGCGCGGTGACCGCGGCCAGCGGCATCGGCACGTCGAGCTCGCGGGCGGCGGCCAGCCCGAGGTCGAAGTCCTTGCGCAGCAGCACCGGCGTGAACGTCGGCGTGTAGTCGAGGTGCACGTATGCCGGCGACTTGTAGCGGGTGAACGTCGAGCCCATCACGCTCTCGTTGAGGAACTCCAGGAACGCGGCCCGGGACATCCCGCCCTTCTCGGCGAGCACGGTGATCTCCGCCATCGTCTGCGCGACCACGCCGAGCATGAGGTTGTGGCAGATCTTGGCCAGCCGCGCGGTGTCGCCCTCCCCCACGTACGTGACCGACTTGCCCATGTGGCCCAGCAGGTGGGCGACCTTGTCGTAGGTCGCCTTCGGACCGGAGACGACGAAGGTCAGCCGGCCGGCGGCGACGACCTTGCCGTTGCCGCTGACCGGCGCGGCCAGGAAGTCGACGCCGGCGGCCGCGCACTCGGTCCGGATGCGTTCGGAGGACTCGATCGAGACGGTCGAGCAGTCGACCACCGCGCCGGGCAGGTGCGCCGGATCGACCAGCAGGCCGCCCTCGCCGAGCAGCACCTGCTCGAGGTCGGCCGGGGTGGCCACCATCGTGAACACCACGTCGCTGTCGCGCAGGTCGGCGATCGTGTCGGCGACGCCGCAGCCCTGGTCGGCGATCGCCTCGGCCTTGGCCCGGGTGCGGTTCCACACCCGCGGCTTCACCCCGGCGCGGGCCAGCCGGACGGCCATCGCCGCGCCCATCCGCCCCGCGCCGATCCAGCCGACCGACAGGTTCGAGTCGCTCATCTCGCCGCCCTTCTGCAAACGATTGCCCGCTCAGTGTCCGGATGTATTGCTGTTCGTGTCAAGGCTCTGGCTTGTGTCTGGTCGAGTTCCTGCGGCATAGTGCTGCAATCGACTGCAGCCACCGGGAGGCACCATGGCGCCGCTGCCGGACAGCACCGATGTCGTCGTGATCGGTGCCGGGCACAACGGGCTGGTCTGCGCGGCATACCTGGCCGCGGCCGGGCTCGAGGTCTGCGTGCTCGAGGCGCGCGAGGTGGTCGGCGGCAACACGGTCACCGAGGAGCTGACCCTGCCCGGCTTCGCGCACGACTCCTGCTCCAGCGCGCACGTGCTGATCCAGTCCAACCCGCTGCTGGCCGACGACGAGCTCGGTCTGCTGTCCACGTACGGCCTGCGGTACGCGACGACCGACCCCGCGGTCGTGCTGCCGCAGGACGACGGCGGCCTGCTCGTCATGCGCCCGGACCTGGCCGCCACCGCGGACGAGCTGGCCCGGTGGTCCGGCCCGGACGCCCGCGCGTTCACCGAGCTGATCGAGGAGTGGACCGGAGGGCTGGCGGCCGAGCACGGCCGGTGGAGCTCCGGGCTGCCGCTCGGCCCGAACGGCGCTGCCTACCTGGCCGCCCGGGCCGGCAGCGGGTGGGACGTGATCCACCGGCGGTTCGAGCACCCGGTGGTGCGCGCGTTCATGCTGTGGCTGTCGCTGGCGACCATCCAGGACCCGCGCCGGCCCGGCACCGGCGTGCTGCCCGCGTCGATCGCGGCCGGCCGGCTGCGGTTCGGCTGGGCCACGCCGATCGGCGGCTCCGGCGCGCTGCCGGCCGCGCTCGTGCGGCAGCTGAGCGCGCACGGCGGCACCGTGGTCACCGACGCGCCGGTCGCCGCCGTCGGCGTCCGGGACGGCCGGGCAGCCGAGGTGACCACAGTGGACGGTCGGCGGATCGCCGCGCGGCGGGCCGTCGTGTCGGGTGCGCACCTGGCCCGGCTGGCCGGCATGCTCGCCGACCCGCCGGCCGACCTGGTCGCGGCCAGGGACAGCTGGCGGCCGGGGCTCAGCGTGTTCGCCGTGCACGCCGCCCTCCGGGCCGATCTCGACTTCGGCGGCACCCGGGCGGTCGCGGCGGGCTACGGCAGCGTCGCCGGGGTGGCCGACCAGCTCGACGCGTTCTGGCGGGGCGAGCCGGACACCCGCGACCCCTGGCTGCTCGTGGTCGACCAGACCGTCGTCGATCCCGACCGGGCGACCGGCGGCGCGGCCACGTTCAAGATCCTCACGATCGCGCCGTACCAGCGCGCCGACGGCCGGGACTGGGCCGAGGCCAAGCAGGAGCACGCCGAGGCCCTCATCAAGCGGGTCGGCCTGCACGCGAGCGGTCTGTCCACAGCCGACATCCTTGCGGTGCGAGCGGAGTCGCCGGTCGACGTGGCCGCGCACAACCCGTTCAATCTCGGCGGGTCCTGCCACGGCGGCGAGTTCGTCACGCCGTCCGGCGAGGTGATCCCGGGCTGGACCGACTACGGCACCGGCGTGCCGGGCCTGTTCCTGACCGGTGCCACCAGCCATCCCGGCGGGTCGGTGTCCGGCCGGCCGGGTCGCAACGCCGCTCGGGCCGTGCTCACGGCGCTCGACCTCGATCCGGGGGCGGTGATGGGACCCCGTTAGGGCGTGCCTCCGAATTCGCGGTGGATGCGGGCGGCGTCCAGGCGGCGTCCGGCAAGGCGGAGGGGTCGGCCGATACCGGGGTTGTATCGGTCGATCCCCGACAACGCGGCCGGTCGCCGCCTGGGTGCCGCCCGCGCCGCCAGTGAGTTCGGAGGCACGCCCTCTCGAGACGGTCACGAGGCCGCGGCCGCGGACCCGCCGAGGTACAGCGTCGCCATCTCCGGGTGGTCCCGGACCTCGGCCGCCGTCCCCGTCAGGCGTACCTTGCCGCCCTCCATGACCACGCCGTGCGTGGCCAGTCCCAGCCCGAGCCGGACGTTCTGCTCGACAAGCAGCACGGTGGTCCCGCCCGCGTGCAGCTCCTGGATCAGCTCCGCCACCGCGGCCAGGCTGCGCGGGTCGAGCCCGAGCGAGGGCTCGTCGAGCAGGATCAGCCGCGGGTCCAGCATCAGGCAACGGGCGATCTCCACCATCCGCCGCTGGCCGCCGGAGAGGTTGCCGGCGGTGTCGTGCGCCCGCTCCTTGAGGATCGGGATCCGTTCGGTGAGCATCTCCAGCCGCTCGGCCAGCACCGACCGCCGGCGCCGCAGCAGGAATCCGCCCATCAGCACGTTCTCCCGTACGCTCATCGACGGGAACAGCGCCTGCGACTGCGGGACCTGGGTGATCCCGCGGCGCAGGACCTCGTCCGGGGCGAGGCCGTCGGTGCGGTCACCGGCCATCGTGATCGTGCCGCTGCTGCACCGCAGCAGGCCGCTGATCACCCGCAGCACCGTCGACTTGCCGGCTCCGTTGGGGCCGACGACGCAGGTGACGGTGCCCTCGGCGCAGTCGAGGTCGACGCCCTGCAGGACGTCCCCGCCGCCGTAGCCGGCACTCACGCCGGACAGCGAGAGCAACATCCCGCTCACCCCCGGTCCGTTGTGGACAGTTCGGGCCGCTCCGCGGCGGACGCCTGCACGGCCGGCGGCCGCCAGTCGTCGCCCAGGTAGGCGTCCAGCACCACCGGGTCGTTGCGGATCTCCGCCGGCTCGCCCTCGGCGATCGGCCGGCCACGGGAGAACACCACCACCGGGTCGCAGAGCTCCAGCACCATCGGGATGTTGTGCTCGACCACGAGGAACGTGATGCCGCGCGCGTTCAGCTCCCCGATCACCTCGGTGAGCCGGCCGAGCAGGCTCGGGTTGACCCCGCCGGCGGGTTCGTCGAGCAGGATCAGCTTCGGCTCCAGCATCAGCACCTGGGCCAGCTCGACCAGCTTCTGCTGCCCGTAGGAGAGGTCGCCGGCCCGCTGCCCGGCGAACCGGCCGAGGCCGACAACGTCGAGCAGCTCGCGGGCCCGGACGGCCTCGTCACCGCTGACCGCGTCGGCGAACATCGTCCGCCAGCGGCCGTCCGGCAGCGGTGCCACCACGTTCTGCAGCACCGACATCTCCTTGAACAACCGGGTGACCTGGAACGTGCGGCCGAGGCCGAGGTGGCCGCGCTTCCACGGCGGCATCCGGTCGATCCGCCTGCCCTCGAACCAGATCTGCCCGGAGTCGGCCTGCATGCCGCCGGTGACGAGGTTGAACAGCGTGGTCTTGCCGGACCCGTTCGGGCCGATGAGCGCGGTGATCGTGCCCTTCCGCACGGTCAGGTCGGTGTCGTCGACCGCGACCAGGCCGCCGAACCGCTTGCTGGCGCCCTTGATCTCCAGCAGCGGCTCGCCGGCGACCAGCGAGTCCGCCGACGCGGCGGTCTGCAGCTCAGCCAGGGCGCGGTCGCGGGTGAGGGCGCCGCCGGCTCGGCCGAGCGCGCCGGTCTGGTCGGTGAACTCGACCTTCTCGGGGTGCCGCCGCCGCCACGTCGCCTGCACCACCGGCAGCAGCCCGGCCGGCAGGAACAGCACGGTCAGCACCAGCAGGACGCCCATGATGAGCACCCTGGTGCCGGTGCCACCGCCGAAGACCGTCGCCTCCTCGTTGATGAACTGCACGATGAACGCGCCGACCAGCGGTCCGTACAGGGTGCCGCGGCCGCCGACGAGCGCGGACAGCACGATCATCACGCTGCCGAGGATCGCGAACGCGCCGAGCGGGTTGAGGAACGTGATGAAGTACGCGTACACGCCGCCGGCGACGCCGATGAAGAACGAGCTGGCCGCGTACGCGAGCACCTTGAACCGGGTGGTGTTCACCCCGATCGCGGCCGCCTTGCCCTCGTCCTCCCGGATCGCGATCAGGCCGGTGCCGAACTTGGTCCGCTTGATCCAGCCGCTGAACAGCACGGTGAGCACGAGGATGAGCAGGAACACGTAGTAGAAGGGGACGTTCTGGAAGTCCTTGCTCCAGAACGGCAGCTCCAGCGTGATCCCGTCGGAGCCCTTGGTCAGCGGCCGCAGGTTGACCGCCAGGATCTGCGCCGCCAGCAGCAGCGCGATCGTGATGATGACGAACGCGTGCCCGCGGGCGCGCAGCACGACGAACCCGGCCAGGACCGCGACGACGACGGCGGTGATCCCGCCGAGCGCGGCGATCCACAGTGGATTGACGCCGGTGTGCAGGGCGATGATCGCGACCGTGTACGACCCGAGGCCGAGGAACATGCTGTGGCCGAGGGAGGTGTATCCGGCGTAACCCGAGATGATGTTCCAGCTGACCGCCTGGATGGCGAGCAGGAACATCAGCAGCGCGACGCCCTGGGTGTACGGGCTCCACGGGTTGACCACCGGGTAGAGCACGGCGGCCAGCAGGAACACGCCGGCGACCAGGTGCGAGCGCGGCACCCGGGCGAGGAACCCGGGCAGCCGGACGGCGCTCACTGCGCCCACTCCTCGGGCCGGCCGGCCCTCGTCGCTGCCCGCGCCCGCCGCGCGTCCTCGGTCATGCCGTCACCCCGTCCTCGCGCAGCCGCGCGCCGAACAGGCCCTGCGGCCGGACCAGCAGCACCACCATGATCACCAGGTAGAACACCAGCGTCGACCAGCGCAGCGACCCGTACGTCGCGGTGAGCGTCTCGGCCAGGCCGAGCACCAGCGCGCCGACCAGCGCACCCGGCAGGCTGCCCATCCCGCCGAGCACGACGATCCCGAGCAGCCGGGAGATCCAGTCGTAGTGCGAGGCCGGGAAGAACGGGTAGAGCACCGACAGGATCGACCCGCCGACGCCGGCGCTGGCGGTGCCGAGGGCGAACGCGAGTGCGGCGGTGCCGGTCGCGCTCACCCCGACCAGCGCCGCCGCCGACGGGTTCTGCGAGACCGCCCGGATCGCCCGGCCGGTCCAGGTCCGGGTCAGCACCAGGTAGAGCCCGGCGAGCACGACCACCGCCGCGAGGAACCCGTACACCTGCGGCTTGGGCAGGTGGATCGAGCCGACCGTGAACGACTGCTCGAAGTAGCCCGGTGTGGCCGAGCGGAACTTGTTGCCGGACGCCACGTTCAGGACGCCCTCGATGACGAGGGCGATCCCGAACGTGAGCAGCACCGACATCGAGGCGGACTGCCCGCGGATGCGGGAGACCACCGTGCGGTAGAGCACCCAGCCGAAGGCGAACATCATCGGCGTGGTGATCACCGAGGCGATGATCGGGTCGATGCCGGTCTCCCGCCACAGCCACCACGTCACCGTCGCAACCAGGATGAGGAACGCACCCTGCGCGATGTTGATGATCCGCATCACCCCGAAGATCAGGGTCAGCCCGGAGGCCATCAGCGCGTAGACGCCGCCGATGAGGATCCCGAGGACGAGGGCCTGGACGAGTTGCGCCATCAGCTCTACTTCCAGTCGGGCTTCGGGTTGACGACGGTCTCCGTCGTCGCCAGGTCAGGGGGCCCGACGACCTGGACCTTGTTGGACTGCCACTGCGCCAGCAGGAACTGGCCCCGCGGCTCGCCGGTCGCGGTCCAGGACAGCGGGCCGAGGATCGTCTGCACCTCGTTCGCGTGCAGCCAGTCACGGATCTTGGCCTGGTCGATCGTGCCGACCTTGGTCACCGCCGTCTGCAGCACCTGCGCCGTGGCGAAGGCGTCGGCCGCATCCTCGGCCGGGTCGGCGTTCTTGTACGCGGCCTTGTAGCCGGCGACGAACTCCGCGTTCTGCGGCGTCTTCGCGTCCTGGTTCCAGCTGACCGTGTAGAAGACGCCCTCGGTGTTGGCCGTACCGACCGCGCTGCTGTACTGGCCGGCGTTGCTCGGCGCGGAGGTCTGGAAGAGCATCTTCGGCGAGTAGTTGAGCTGCTTGAGCGAGCGGACCAGGCCGACGCCGTCCTCGAACACCGCGCCCTGCGCGACGAGGTCGGGCTTCTTCGCGGCCAGCTGGCTGGCGATCGACTGGAAGTTCGTCGTGTCCGCCGGGTACGTCTGGGTGTAGACGGTCTGCACGCCCAGCGCGGACAGCTGCTTCTGCATGGACTCGATCACCGGCGCGGCGAACGGGTCGTCCTGGGTCGGGTAGGCCGCGGTCTTCGGCCGCTGGTCAGGCGGCAGCGTCTTGATGTAGTTGACGAACACGTCGGCCTGGTGCGGCGCGGTCGCCTGCTGGGCGAAGAACAGGTATTTGAAGCCGCGGGTGAACATGTTCGGCGCGCCACCGGCCGGCTCGACGAAGACCATCTGGTTCTTCTCGGCGACCGCGGAGGCCGGGTAGTTCAGCAGCGACGAGAACGTGCCGAGCACCAGGTCGACCTTGTCCTGCGTGATCAGCTTCGTGTAGTCGGAGACGACCGTGTCCTGGCTGCTGGCGTCGTCGACGATCTTGAGCTGGACCTGCCGGCCGAGCAGGCCGCCGTTGTCGTTGACCTGCTTCTGCCAGACCTCGTAGCCGCGTTTGGCCTCGCCGCCGGGCTGCGAGAAGTCGCCGGTGAGCGGCAGCGAGATGCCGATGACGATCGGCTCGGTCGAGGTGGCCGCCTGCTCGGACGGACGGGAGCCGCAGGCGGCCAGCGTCAGCGCCGCCACCACCCCCAGCGCGGCGGCGCCGAGCCGGCGCCGGCGGCGGGTTGCGGGCCGATCCGGGGCACCGGGCCGACCGGGGACAGGGAACGGACGAGCGCTCATCGGGCCCTCCATGCTGAGGCGGCACGGGGTCGCCAGGGGACAGCAATCGTTTGCTGCCCGGATGATGTGGTGGTGGCCACACGACTGTCAAGGGTTCGCGCGGAACACGCAGGCAATGGATATTCGCTCGTGACCCTTACTGCAAACGACTGCGGTGTACGGTTACGATCCCCCTGACAACGCTGCGCTTACAGGAGCACCGGTGCCGACCAGCCTCACCCTGGGATCGTTCACGCCGTCCGTGCTGCTGCGGGTCGCCCGCGGGACCGGCGCGCTGGCCGACGCCGGGCTCGAGGTGACGGAGACGCCGGTGCCGTCCTCGCCGGGGCAGTTCTCCGCGCTGCTCGACGGCAGCCTCGATGCCGTACTGACCAGCCCGGACAACGTCCTGGCCTACCGGTACAGCCCGACCAACCCGCTCGGGCGCACCGCCGACGCCCGGATCGTGTCCGCCGTGGACCGTGGCCTCGGCCTGGCCCTGTATGCGGCGGCCGGCGCGGCGGCCGACCCGGCGGAACTGCGCGGCCGCACTTTCGGCGTCGACGTGCCGGGCTCCGGCTTCGCGTTCGCGATGTACGCGCTGGCCGAGTCGGTCGGGTTGTCCCGGGACGACTACGAGGTGGTCGCCCTCGGCTCCACCCCCAAGCGATTGCAGGCGCTGGTGCGCGGCGAGTGCGCCGCGACGATGCTCAACGCCGGCAACGAGCTGCACGCCGAGGCGGCCGGCTGCCGGGCGCTCGCCGCGGTCAGCCGGGTCTGCGCGCCCTACCTCGGCACCGTGCTCGCGGTGGTCGGCGACGGCAGGCTGGAGCCGACCGGCCGGCTGGCCACCGCGCTGGCCCGGACCGCGGCCGACATCGTCGCCGGCAAGCTGGACGAGCCGACCGCGGCCGAGGCCGCCGACGCGCTCGGGCTGCCGGCGCCGCTGGCCGAGCGCTACCTCGCCCGGCTGAAGGACCAGGAGGAGGGGCTCGTGCCGGACGGCGTCGTCGATCCGGCGGCGCTCCGGACGATCGTGCAGCTGCGGCGCCGCTACCGGCCCGAGACCGACGGCGGGACCGATCTGTTCGCCCCGGCGCTGGCGGTGGGATCGGGCCTGCTGGTCGCGTCCTGATGGCAGCACCGACCACCCAGCCGACGACCGAACCCGGCCGCTCCTCCCTCCGGTTGCTGCAGCTGACCTCGTTCGTCAGCACGCTCGACCGGTTCGCCATGCCGTCGGTGCTGCTGGCGATCTCCCGCGACCTCGGGGTTCCGCTGCAGTCGGTGGTCACCGCGGCGAGCGTCTACTACATCGCGTACGGGGCGATGCAGCCGGTCTGGGGCATCGTCTCCGACCGGCTCGGCCGGGTCCGCACCCTGCGGGTCACGCTGCTGCTGGCGGCGGTCGCGACCGCGGTGTCGGCCGGCATGCACGACATCGCCGGGCTGATCGTCACCCGCGGTATCGCCGGCGCGCTGTTCGGCGCGGCGATGCCGACCTGCCTGATCTACGTCGGCGACGTGGTGCCGATCCGGCACCGCCAGCAGGAGGTGACCCGGCTGCTGGTCGGCGTCGCGCTCGGCACGGCGCTCGGCGCGGTCGGCGCCGGCGCGCTGGCCCAGGTCGCCACCTGGCGGCTGGCGTTCGCGATCACCGGCGGCTGCGCGCTCGTGCTGGCCGTGCTGCTGCGCCGGCTGCCCGAGCCCGGCGGCCGGCCACGGCAACACCTGCTCGCCCCGCTCAAGCAGGTCGTGGCCACGCCGGTCGCCCTGCTGGTGCTGCTGCTGTCGTTCATCGAGGGCGTGGTGCTGCTCGGCACGCTGACCCTGCTGCCGGCCGCGGTCGAGTCGGCCGGCACCGGCGCGGCGGTAGCCGGCGCCGTGACCGCCGCGTACGGGCTGGCCGTGCTGGCGTTCGCGCCGATGGTCGGGCGGCTGTCCCGGCACTGGCCGACCTGGCGGCTGATCGGCATCGGCGGCGCCGCCGCGGTCGCCGGTTGCCTGACCGCGGCGCTGTCCCAGCAGGCGCCGGTGGACACGGCCGCGGCGGTGCTGCTCGGGCTCGCCTGGGCCGCGATGCACTCGTCGCTGCAGACCTGGGCGACCAGCGTGCTGCCCGATGCCCGGGCCGCCATGGTCTCGCTGTTCGCCGGGGCGCTGTTCGCCGGCAGCGCGCTCGCCTCGGCGGTGGTGGCCGGCCCGGCCGGCGCCGGCGAGTTCAGCGCGATCTTCGGCTCGCTCGCGGTGCTGGCCGTGCCGCTCGCGTTGCTGGGGACCGTCGGCCGGGCCCGATGGCGACCACCGGCCGACCCGGTCACCGATGGCGTACCCGGTTCCGTATCGGCCAATTAGGATGCTCCGCGTGCCCGCGCCGACACTCCGGGACGTCGCCCAGCTGGCCGGCGTTCACCCGGCGACGGCGTCCCGCGCGCTGAACCCGCAGACCCGGCCGCTGGTCAACGCCGACACGGCCCGCAAGGTGCTGCGGGCCGCCGAGTCCCTCGGCTACCAGCCGAACCCGATCGCCCGCAGCCTCAAGACCGCCCGGACCACCACCGTCGGGCTGGTCATCCCGGACCTCACCAACCCGCTGTTCCCGCCGATCGTGCGCGGCATCGAGGACGTGCTGTCCCCCGCCGGCTACAGCGCGCTGATCGTCAACACCGACAACGACCCGGTCCGGGAGGAGGCGCAGATCGAATCGCTGCGCTCCCGCCAGGTCGAGGGGCTGATCGTGGCCACCGCGCGCCGCGAGCACCCGCTGTTGGTCCGGCTGCACGCCCAGGGCGTACGGATGGTGCTGGTGAACCGGCGGGTCGACGACCTCGAGCTGCCGGCGGTGACCGCCGACGACGCGGTCGGCATCGGGCTTGCGGTCGCGCACCTGGCCGGGCTCGGCCACCGCCGGATCGCCCACCTGGCCGGACCGCAGAACACGTCCACCGGCGTGGTGCGGGCCCGGGCGTTCCGGCACGCGGTGCGCGACCAGGGGCTCGCCGACGACCCGGCGCTGGTGGCCGAGAGCGCGTACTGGTCGGAGGCGGACGGCGCCCAGGCGCTGCGCCGGCTGCTCGACTCGGGCGTCGAGTTCACCGGGATCGTCGGCGGCAACGACCTGCTCGCCCTCGGCTGCTACGACGTGTTCCACGAGCGCGGGCTGCGCTGCCCGGAGGACATCAGCGTGGTCGGTTTCAACGGGATGCCGTTCCTGGACAAGATGCAGCCGCCGCTGACCACGGTGAGCATCCCGCACCACGAGCTGGGCTTCGAGGCCGCGCGGCTGCTGCTCGACGCGATCGACGAGCCGGACCGGATGCCGCGCTCGGTGCTGCTGGCGCCGTCGCTGGTGGTCCGCCGCTCCACCGCGCCGCCCCGGCGGCCCGAGGCGCCCTGACCGGCTAGCCGGACCGGCGGCCGGCCCGCCGGGCGCCGACCAGGCGCAGCGCGAACTCGGCGTAACGGGTGGCCAGCTCGTCCTGACCGACCGCGCCGCCGGGCCGGAACCAGCCGGCCACGCCCGCGCCCATGTCCAGGATCGCGAACGCCGCTAGCCGCGGCGACTCGACCGCGAACACACCGTCCCGCACCCCGGTCTCCACCAGCCGGCGCAGCCGCCGCTCGTACTCGGCCTGCTTGCGCAGCACCCCCGACCGGTGCGGCTCGGGCAGGCTGTCGACCTCCCGGCCGGCCACGAACGCCTCCCGCGGGTGCTCCGCGTGGAACCGGACGTGCACCTCGACCGCCCGGCGCAGCTGCCCGCGGACGTCGCCGGCGGAGCGGACCGCGGCCCGCTGCGCGGCCAGCATCGCGTCGGTGGTGCCGACGACGACGTCGACCAGCAGCTCCTGCTTGGACCGGAAGTGCTTGTAGACGCTCGGCCCGCGGATGCCGACCCTGGCACCGATCTCGTCCACGGTCGTCGCCCGGTAGCCGTGCGCGGCGAACAGCTCCAGCGCCGCGGTGCGCACCTGCTCCGGCCGGTCGGCCGGCTGCCCCGACCGGCCGCGCCGGGGCAGCTCCGGCCGGGTCCCCCGGGCGGACGCAGTGGCGCTGGGCATCGTCACCTCGGGACTGATCGAGAGCACGGGAGGCCGCAGTCTAGCGCTGCTCCCCCGCCCGGATGCCGCTACGGTGACACAAGCGGCGAGCAGCTACGAGCCGGTTGGCACGCCGGCCGTCCGACACCGCCGGCCGGTGCGGGAAGCGTCCATTGTGGACGGTCGCTAGGCCCAGGGGCGGGCGGAGCGGGTCGCCCAGTATCGGTCGGGCGGCTCGGTCAGCTCGGCCAGCTCGTCCGGGTCGAACGAGACCGCGGCCGCGTTGGAGGTGAGCTGGTCGGCGGTGACCGCGCCGGAGAGCACGACGTCGCACCACGGCTGGGCCAGCACGGCGCCTATCGCCACCGCGTCCGGACCGACGCCGTACCGGTCGGCGACCGCGCGCAGCGCCGCCGGCGCCTCCCCGTCGACCAGCCGCCCGTTCGCGACCGCCTCCTTCACCACGACGCGGCAACCGGCCTCGTGCGCGGCGCCGAGCGCCGGGCCGGCCGAGCGCTCCAGCAGGTTCCAGGTCGACTGGACGGAGGTGACCAGGCTGGTGCCGCCGGCGGACAGCTCGAGCGCCCGCTCGATCGCCTCGCCCTGCCGCGGGCCGGAGGTGGACACGCCGATCTCGATCCCGCTGTCGCGCAGCTCGGCCAGCGCGGCCAGCAGCGGGCGGTCGGTCAGCAGCGGGCTGTCCGAGGTCAGCGAGTGCACCTGGTAGAGCCGCAGCCGGTCGCCGAGCAGGGCCAGCGACTCGGCCAGCTGCCGGCGGAACGTGGCCAGGTCGTGGTGCTTGACCTCGTGCGTGTCGACGTCGAGCCGCCAGTCGCCGACGTACTCGTAGCCCCACTTGCTGGCCACGAACATGTCCTCCGGCTGCCGGTCGTCCAGCCAGGAGCCGAGGAACTGCTCGGCGTCCCCGTACGAGCGGGCCGCATCGGCATACCGGATGCCCAGGCCGTACGCGGCGTCGAGCAGCTCGTGCGCCCGCGCCCGCAGCTCGTCCCGGCTGCGGTCGCCGGGCAGGTCGCGGTCCCGCCCCGAGGTGATGTACGCCGGCCGGCCGATCGCCGCGAGCCCCAAACCGAGTCGCCCCACGCGGGGAAACCTAGCGGCAGCTGGGCAGGATCGGACCATGGCACGCACCGAGGAAGCACAGGGCCAGTTCACCCGCGACTCCCGCTACATCACGACCCGGGTCACCGCCGACGGCCGGGACGGCTACCCGGTCGAGCCGGGGCGCTACCGGCTCGTGGTCAGCCGGGCCTGCCCGTGGGCGAGCCGGGCGGTGGTGGTGCGCCGGCTGCTCGGGCTGGAGGACGTGCTGTCGATGGGCATCTGCGGGCCGACCCACGACGAGCGCAGCTGGAGTTTCGACCTCGACCCCGGCGGCCGTGACCCGGTGCTCGGCATCGAGCGGCTGCAGCAGGCCTACTTCGCCCGCTTCCCGGGCTACGACAGGGGGATCACCGTGCCGGCGATGGTCGACGTGCCGACCGGGCAGGTGGTCACCAACGACTTCCCGACGATCACCCGGGACCTGTTCTTCGAGTGGCGGCCCTACCACCGCGACGGCGCGCCGGACCTCTGGCCGGCGGCGGTGCGCGCCGAGATGGACGAGCTGATGGAATGGGTCTACACCGAGGTGAACAACGGGGTCTACCGGTGCGGGTTCGCCTCGTCCCAGCAGGCGTACGACGACGCGTACGACCGGCTGTTCGGCGCGCTCGACCGGCTGTCGGACCGGCTGGCGGACCGGCGGTATCTCCTGGGTGACGCGGTCACCGAGGCGGACGTCCGGCTGTTCACCACGCTGGTCCGGTTCGACGCCGTCTACCACGGCCACTTCAAGTGCAACCGGCAGAAGCTGACCGAGCTGCCGGTGCTGTGGGCGTACGCGCGGGACCTGTTCCAGACGCCGGGGTTCGGCGACACCGTCGACTTCGACCACATCAAGCGGCACTACTACGAGGTGCACCGGACCATCAACCCGAGCGGCATCGTGCCGCGCGGTCCGGACCTGGCGAACTGGCTGGAGCCGCACGGGCGGGCGG
This sequence comes from uncultured Actinomycetota bacterium, assembly GCA_963728945.1. GTDB lineage: Bacteria > Actinomycetota > Actinomycetes > Mycobacteriales > CADCTP01 > CADCTP01. The sequence continues at coordinate 221,331 of CAVSMA010000004.1, forward strand.
CGCTCGGCGGGTCGCCGTTCGGCACCGGCACGCCCCCCGGTCCGCCGTCGCCGCCGGAGACCGTGCCACCGGATCACACCCCGCTCCCCTGAGCGACCGGCCCTCAGTCGTGTTCGGCGAGTTCGCGGAACTCGTCGGGGACGCCGCGGGAGCGGGTGCGGGCCGGCAGGTAGCCGACCGCTTCGCGGCCGAACCGGTCGCGGACGGCGTCGACCGAGCTGTCCAGCGCCCAGCGGGCCGAGCCGCGCGCGGACCCGGGCCGGCGCGGGTCGTCCGGGGGCACCGGCAGCTCCAGCTGGATCGAGTGCTGCAGGGTGAGGTTGGAGACCGAGATCGCCAGCAGGCTGATCTCGACCGCCGCGTCCTGGTCCCGGATCGCCTGCCAGGCCAGCTGCTCGGCCACCTCGGTCAGCGTGAGCGTGGCCGCGATCGGTCCGGGCAGGGTCAGCGACCGCGTCACCGACTTCATCCCGGCGAACCGCACCCGCACGGTGACGGTCCGGCCGGCCCGGTGCTTGGCCCGCAGCCGCCCGGCCACCCGGTCGGCGAGGTGGCTGAGCACCTCGGTCACCAGCCCCGGGGTCGGCTCGTGCGCGCCGATCGCCGACTGCGCACCGACCGACTTGGCCCGGCCGACGCCGCTGATCCGGCGCGGGTCCTCGTTCACCGCCAGCGCGGCCAGCTTCAGCCCGACGGCATGGCCGAGCAGGCCCTCCAGCGCCCGCGGCGACATCTCGGCCAGCTCGCCGATCGTGTGCACGCCACGCTCGGCCAGCCGCCGCTGCGCCACCGGGCCGACGCCCCACATCAGCCCGACCGGCAGCGGGTCGAGGAACTCCCGCTCTCGCTCCGGCTCGACCACCACCAGCCCGTCCGGCTTGGCCACCTGCGAGGCGACCTTGGCCAGGTGCTTGGTCCGGGCCGCGCCGATCGAGATCGGCAGCCCGACCTCCCGGCGGACCCTGGCCCGCAGCCGGGCGGCGATCTCGCCCGGCGGCCCGAACAGGTGCGTCGAGCCGGTGACGTCGAGGAACGCCTCGTCGATCGAGATCCGCTCCACCGCCGGCGTGACGCCGTTCAGGATGTCCATCACGTCGTCGGCCAGCCGCTGGTACTGGGAGAAGTGCCCCCGGACGAACGTGATCCGCGGGCACAGCTGGCGCGCCTGCCAGCCCGCCATCCCACCGTGCACGCCGAACGCTTTCGCCTCGTACGAAGCGGCGAGCACGACGCCGCCGCGGTCGCTGCCGCCGACCGCGATGGGCCGGCCCCGCAGCGCCGGGTCGAGCAGCTGCTCGACCGACGCGTAGAACGCGTCGAGGTCCGCGTGCAGGATCGTCGGCCCGCGGGGCATGATCGCACTGTATCGAACACGTGTTCGAACGCCTAGGCCTGGTGCGCGTCAGACCTTCTGGCAGGGTTCCGGGCTGGACCGTGCCAGGCGGCATCCGCTCGGCGCGGGTGGTCAACCCCGCCCTCGGTGTGGTGTGACCGATGAATTTCCGCATCGACTCACGGGAGGCTGACGCCATGCGGAGACTGACCTTTGGCATGAACGTGAGCCTGGACGGCTACATCGCCGCGCCCGGTGACGACCTCGGCTGGAGCGTGCCGAGCGACGAGCTGTTCCAGTGGTGGTCCGACCGGGTGGCGGCGACGGGCCTGGCGCTGTACGGGCGCAGGCTGTGGGAGACGATGAGCTCCCACTGGCCGACCGCCGACCAGCAGCCCGGCGCCACGCCGGCGCAGATCGAGTTCGCCCGCCGCTGGCGGGACATGCCGAAGGTGGTGTTCTCGTCGACGACCAGCGCGGTCGACTGGAACACCCGCCTGGTCACCGGCGACGCTGCCACCGAGATCACCCGGCTCAAGACTGGGGATGGCGGTCCCATGGACATCGGCGGCGCCGCCCTCGCCGCGGCGGCCATGCGGGCCGGGCTGATCGACGAGTACGTGATGGTCACCCACCCGGTCCTGGTGGGCGGCGGCACGCCGTTCTTCACGGCCCTGGACAACTGGGTGAACCTGGACCTGGTGGAGACCCGGACGTTTCCCGACGGCGTGCTCCTGACCAGGTACGAGACCAGGCGCTGAACACCCGACCTCGGATCGGCACAGGCTCGGGCCACTCGACGATCTCCTGGCCGTCAGGGGATCCGCCGATGACACCCGCCCCGGCAGCGGCTCTGCCCCAAGGGGCAGGCTCTCTCGACGCTGCGGGCAGCGCGGTCCGGCCGGTCAGCCGCTCCGGCCGAGCGTGCGGTCGCGCTGGTCCACCCCGAGCTCCCCGTACGGGTAGTCCGGCGGGTGCGGGTCGCTGGCCGCGTCCAGGGCCGCGGTCTCGGCCGCGGACAGGTGCAGGTCGGCCGCGCCGAGGTTGGCCCGCAGCTGCTCGGTGGTGCGGGCGCCGAGGATCGTCGCGGTCACCCCGGGCCGGTCGGTGACCCAGGCCAGCGCGACCTCGGCCATCGAGATGCCACGGGCCTCGGCGACCCGCTGCACCGCGGCGATCACCGACCAGGTCCGCTCGGTGCCGCGCCGCTCCCAGGCCTCCATGCCGCGGCCGGGGTCGTCGCCGAGCCGGGTGCCGGCGCCCGGCCCCTGCTCGCGGGTGTACTTGCCGGACAGGTAGCCACCGCCGAGCGGGCTCCACGGCAGCAGCCCCAGCCCGGCGTCGACCGCGGCCGGCACGATCTCCCACTCGATCTCACGCACCAGCAGGCTGTATTGCGGCTGCAACGTCACCGGCTCCGCCACTCCCATCGCGCGGGCCAGGTGCACCAGCGTGGTCAGCTGCCAGCCGGTGAAGTTCGACAGCCCCCAGTACGCGACCTTGCCGGCGCGGACGAAGCCGTCCATCGCCCGCAGCGTCTCCTCCAGCGGCGTCAGCGGGTCGTACGCGTGCGCCTGGTAGAGGTCGATCCGGTCGACGCCGAGCCGGGCCAGCGACGCGTCCAGCGCCCGGGTCAGGTGCCGGGCCGACAGGCCGGCCCCGTTCGGGTCGCCGGCGGTCGGGAAGCGGCCCTTCGTCGCCAGCACCACCCGGTCGGTCACGTCGGCCGGCCGGTCGGCGAGCCAGCTGCCGATGATCCGTTCCGACTCGCCGCCGCCGTACACGTCGGCGGTGTCGACGAGCGTGCCGCCCGCTTCGAGGAAGACGTCGAGCTGCTCGTGCGCGCCGGGCTCGGCGGTCTCCACGCCGAAGGTCATCGTGCCGAGCGCGAGGGTGGAGACGGCGCAGCCGCTGCGTCCCAGGGTCCGGTAGTCCACGCCCCTGTCCTACCCCCTTGGCGGCGGCCGGGCCGCAGTGACGTGGCCGATGGAGTGGCTCAGCCGACGAAGACGCAGAACGGGTGCCCGGCCGGGTCGGCGTAGACCCGCAGCGGCTCCTCCGGGTCGCGCTGCCGGGAGTCGTCCAGCAGGGTGGCACCCAGCCCGAGCACCCGCTCGTGCTCGGCGTCGAGGGCGGCGACGTCCGGCACGGTGAGGTCGAGGTGCAGCTGCTGTGGCACGCCCGGCCGCGGCCAGGTCGTCCGGGGCAGCTCGGCCACCCCCTGGAACGCCAGCCCGATGCCGCCGTCGGGGTTGCGCAGCACCAGCCAGTCCTGGCCGCGCGGGTCCGGCTGGCCGGCCGGCGGCGGCTCGTCGCCCGGCCGGTAGGCCCAGCCGAGGAGCTCCCGCCAGAACTCAGCCGCCCGGCGCGGGTCGAGCGAATCGAGGACCGTCTGCCGCAGCGTCGCCATCGCGGCAGCGTAGTTCCACACCGGCACCGGCGGCGATCATCCCCCGTGGCTGACCACCGCCGGTGCCGGTGGGCCCCGCATCACCATTGCAGCAAACCGCGAGATCATCACCCGCTGTTCCGGACGGGTTCCGGACGCTACCCGCCGTGACGCTGGTTGTACGCTGTCTGCGACGAGCTCGCACCGGACAACGTCGGACGAGGATTCGTGGTTGCGTCTCATCCGAACGGTCCCGTCGCGGATTTCTGTGCCGCGCTCCGGGACCTGCAAGTCGCCTCCGGCATCAGCCGCAGCTCGCTGGCCCGTGAGATCCACTACGGACGGTCCCAGCTCTACGACATCCTCGACGGCCGGATCCGCCGGCCGCCCGAGTGGGACCGGCTGGTCGAGCCGCTGCTGCGCACCTGCCTGCGCGGCAAGCCGGACGTGGACCGGCTGGTGGCCGACTGGCGCACCCGGTATGAGGTGCTGCTGCGGGTGCACGACGAGCTGACCCGCCGGACCAGCCGGAACCCGGAGGTGGCCGAGGGCCGGATCACCGGCATGCGCACGAGTGAGGCGATGGTCGAGCACGCGGCCCACCTCTGGCCACGCCTGACCGAGCACCCGTTCGTCCGCGCGGTCGGCGCCGGCCACCTCACCGACGCCGAGTTCCGCAGGTGGATGGTCAACGACTACTACTTCAACGTTGAGTACCAGCCCTGACAGGGCCGCTGACCTGCAGTTTCTCGCTCACGGCCCGTCCTTGGTCCGTGGCTGGTCCGTGGCAGGATCGCCCGCCCACGCGTTTTTCGAGCGCCCGGCGGGTCCGGTCCTCGGTGTCCGGCATCAGGTGCCCGTAGGTCGAGAGCACCAGGGTTGCGTTCTCGTGGCCGAGCCGCTCGGCGACCGCGATCACCGACTCGCCGGCCAGCAACAGCACTGACGCGTAGTGGTGGCGCAAGCTGTGCGTGGTCGTCGTGTTCGGGATCGCCGGGGTGGCCCGGACCGCCCTCTTGAAGATCTGCGCGCCGTAGTAGTCATGGCTGTACGGGCTGCCGTACCGGGTCGTGAACAGCGTCCCGTCCTCGGCTGGTGGGAACTGCCGCATGTGCTCCTTGAGGGCCACCCTGACGAACTCGGGCATCGGGATCGTCCGGCGAGACGTCGGGGTCTTCGGTGGGCACCGGGTCCGCTCGCCCGGCGCGATCTGCCACTCGACCCGAACCGTGCGCAGCTGGACGTCCTCGACCCGCAGCGCGAGCAGCTCGCCGAGCCTCAACCCGAGCCCGGCCTGCGTGATGACCATCGCCCGGTTTCAGAGCGGAACTGCGTCGGCGAGGATCTTGACCTGGTCCACGGTCAGCGGGACCAGCCGCACGCGCCGGGCTGAGGGCAGCGCCAGCCGGGCGAACGGCGACGAGGCGACCAGCCGGTCCGCCACCGCGGCGGCGTAGACGCTGCGGAGCAGGGAGACCAGCGTCCGCAGCGACAACGGCGCCAGCACCATGGACCGGCCCGTCGCCCAAGCCTGCGCCTCGCTAGGACGCACCTCCCTCAACGGGCGCCTGCCGAGCGGCGTCCCCTCGATGTGGGTGCGGATGAGGGAGTCGACCCGCCGGGCCGTCCGCGGCCCGTGTGGGCGGCTGGCGGCCCACTTCCGGGCGTACTCCGCCACCGTCGACCGGTCCGACCGGTCGATGTACTGCCCGCTCAGCTGCTCCGACTCGATCTTGGTCTTGAGCGCGTCCGTGTCCGCCTTCTGCCCGTCCGGGAACGTCAGCGTCCGCTCCTTGATCTTCCCGTCCGCCGGGTCGACTTCGAGCCAGGTGGCCTGCCACCGCTTCCCTCGGCCGTGCCGGTCCGTCGGAACCTTCCGGTGCTCCCGGCACAGCTGCGGGTCCTCACTTGGCCGCGCCCTGCGGTGCCACCGGTCGTCAACGTGCGCCATCGGTTCCCCCCTCTGCTGCCCGAGCCGCCTTGGCCCGGCGCATCCGCTTGTTGACCGCCTGCGAGGACACGTCCAGCCGCTTGGCGATCGCCACCTGAGTCACCCCGGCCGCGTCCAGGGCCCGGAGCTGCTCGCTGATCGCCCGATCGACCACGTCCCGCAGCTTGACCAGCTCGACCAGCTGGGCCAGCTTGCGGTCAGCCCGAGGCGACTTCGCCACCCGGCCGGCCGCGTTGCTGGCTTGCATCGAGATCCTCTGCAGCATGCCGCTCATGTAACCGTAGGTTGAGAATACCCGTCAACCCTACGGCGACATGGACGGAGACGGCCGGATCAGCTGAGGTCGCGAAAACCGCTATGGCGTATGCAAATGCGGCGCTCCGGCGAGCGCGGCGTTACGGCTTCGTACGGCGCACTCCGGCGTAGGACGGATGCTCAGTTGTACTTCCCGTCCGCCATCTACGGGCGTAACCTGGCACAAGATCGGGTTCCCCCAGTCCGGCTCTCCAGTCCGTCTACTCGCTCACCACCGGAACCCCAAGGAGGTGAGCCATGCCCTCACGCCACCGGCACCTGCGGGTGCTGGCCACCAGAGCCGGCGGCCTCAGGCGGCAGGGCCACTACGAGCAGGCGTCGGAAGTGCTGCGCGAGCTGGCGGTCGCCACCGCCGAGCAGCAGCTGCGGGACCTGGTCGAGGCGGACCGGCTGACCGAGGCGGACCGGGCCCGGCTGCATGCCGCGATCGGTGGTGGGCCGTGACCGGGGCCAAGGTGCCGGCCCAGGTCGAGACCGAGCCGGCGGCCGAGGTGACGGACCGGCCCGGAGCACCACCGGGACGGCGAGGGCGGCCCCTGGTCGCCCAGGAAACCGCCCAGATCGCCGCCGCCAAGCAGGTCGATGCCGAGAATGTTACCGATCAGCCCGGCAGCGAGGAACGACGAACCAGACGCCGTGGCCGGCGGACGGACCTTCAGCCGGTCGGCGTGACCGCGAAGGCGCTCGGCGGCGGGCCGGCCCGGCGGTGGTACACCGCGGGCACGCTCGCCAGCGTCGAGCAAGGCGCCGCGGCCCGCCGGGAGCTGATCGCCCGGCTCGTCGGCGGGGGCGGTCGGCGATGACCGCGACGTGGCCGCCGTCCCGGCGGATCGCCTGGCTGGTGCGTGTCGCTGGCGCACCGGACATCTCCCGAGCTGCGCTGCGCATCAGCTCGGCCCTGGCGGACAGGGTCAACTCCAAGACCGGGCAGACCGGCGACGGCGTCAGCGAAGCCACACTCGGCGAGGCGGTCGGGTTCGCCATCCAGAAGGAACCGACGATCGACCCCCAGACCCGCGAGGTGACCGGCGTCCGCAAGCGGTGCGCGACCGCGCGGGATGCCCTCAAGGAGCTGGCCGAGGCGCGGCTGATCCACCGGACCCGGACGGCGGTCAACGACCCGTACGTCTACAGCCTCAGAGACGACGTTCCCCCCGTCCGTGGGAGGCCAGTCCGTGGGAAGGGACGGGGGGTCCCACCGGTGGGAAGGGACGGGGGTTCCCACGGCCAGCGGCGCCCGTGGGAAGGGTTTGCAGGCTCCCGCGGGAAGGGACGGGGGGTCCCCGAACCGGGACCGGGAACTACTAGCACCGAAGAGGGAGAGGTGACCACTACTACTACCGAACGCGCGCGCGAGGGCGGCGCCGGTGCGTGCTGCGAAGATCACGCGCTCCGGTTCGGGCCGGCGGGGTCGCCGATGTGCCGGCGGTGCTGGGCGGGATCGGTAGCCAGGCGCGCTCTGCTTGCGGCAGACGAGGTGGCCCAATGACGCCGCGTCCGCCGGTGACGGTCCGCCCGGCCGGTCCGGGTCGGGTGCTGGTCGCGGGCGCGCCGCAGTAGGCGTTGCAGACGATCTCGTCCGGGCACCGGCTGCGCTGGGATGCGGAGCGCTGCGGCTGGCTGCTGCCGGCGGAGCAGGTCGCCGCGGTGGTCGACTGGGCCCGGCGGGTTGGTAGGGCAGTGGAGGTCACGGAAGAGGTAGCAACCCATGATCACCGCTGACGAGGTGACTCCGATCGCCGCGCCTGGTGGACTCGCTCATCGAGGCTAACGTGCAGCTGACCGCGGGCAGGTCCAGGCGGTGCAGCTGGCGCTGGCGACTCGGCTGTGGCCCCTGCTGGACGAGCCGTCCCGGCAGCTGCTCAGCCGCGAGGGCTGGGACATGCAGGTGCGCGACGGCGCGCGATCCTGCTGGATGACGGGCGCTACTGGACGGGAGACGATCATGCCGACGGATGACTACGGCTACGACTTCCGCGGACGATCGCGGCGTCGCAGCGGCATAGACGCGAGGGTGTTGCGGGCACGCTCGGGAGATGGGCGCGAGACGCGGACTGCGGGTTTTTTTTTTTTTTTTTTTTTTTTTTTTTTTTTTTTTTTTTTTTTTTTTTTTTTTTTTTTTTTTTTTTTTTTTTTTTTTTTTTTTTTTTTTTTTTTTTTTTTTTTTTTTTTTTTTTTTTTTTTTTTTTTTTTTTTTTTTTTTTTTTTTTTTTTTTTTTTTTTTTTTTTTTTTTTTTTTTTTTTTTTTTTTTTTTTTTTTTTTTTTTTTTTTTTTTTTTTTTTTTTTTTTTTTTTTTTTTTTTTTTTTTTTTTTTTTTTTTTTTTTTTTTTTTTTTTTTTTTTTTTTTTTTTTTTTTTTTTTTTTTTTTTTTTTTTTTTTTTTTTTTTTTTTTTTTTTTTTTTTTTTTTTTTTTTTTTTTTTTTTTTTTTTTTTTTTTTTTTTTTTTTTTTTTTTTTTTTTTTTTTTTTTTTTTTTTTTTTTTTTTTTTTTTTTTTTTTTTTTTTTTTTTTTTTTTTTTTTTTTTTTTTTTTTTTTTTTTTTTTTTTTTTTTTTTTTTTTTTTTTTTTTTTTTTTTTTTTTTTTTTTTTTTTTTTTTTTTTTTTTTTTTTTTTTTTTTTTTTTTTTTTTTTTTTTTTTTTTTTTTTTTTTTTTTTTTTTTTTTTTTTTTTTTTTTTTTTTTTTTTTTTTTTTTTTTTTTTTTTTTTTTTTTTTTTTTTTTTTTTTTTTTTTTTTTTTTTTTTTTTTTTTTTTTTTTTTTTTTTTTTTTTTTTTTTTTTTTTTTTTTTTTTTTTTTTTTTTTTTTTTTTTTTTTTTTTTTTTTTTTTTTTTTTTTTTTTTTTTTTTTTTTTTTTTTTTTTTTTTTTTTTTTTTTTTTTTTTTTTTTTTTTTTTTTTTTTTTTTTTTTTTTTTTTTTTTTTTTTTTTTTTTTTTTTTTTTTTTTTTTTTTTTTTTTTTTTTTTTTTTTTTTTTTTTTTTTTTTTTTTTTTTTTTTTTTTTTTTTTTTTTTTTTTTTTTTTTTTTTTTTTTTTTTTTTTTTTTTTTTTTTTTTTTTTTTTTTTTTTTTTTTTTTTTTTTTTTTTTTTTTTTTTTTTTTTTTTTTTTTTTTTTTTTTTTTTTTTTTTTTTTTTTTTTTTTTTTTTTTTTTTTTTTTTTTTTTTTTTTTTTTTTTTTTTTTTTTTTTTTTTTTTTTTTTTTTTTTTTTTTTTTTTTTTTTTTTTTTTTTTTTTTTTTTTTTTTTTTTTTTTTTTTTTTTTTTTTTTTTTTTTTTTTTTTTTTTTTTTTTTTTTTTTTTTTTTTTTTTTTTTTTTTTTTTTTTTTTTTTTTTTTTTTTTTTTTTTTTTTTTTTTTTTTTTTTTTTTTTTTTTTTTTTTTTTTTTTTTTTTTTTTTTTTTTTTTTTTTTTTTTTTTTTTTTTTTTTTTTTTTTTTTTTTTTTTTTTTTTTTTTTTTTTTTTTTTTTTTTTTTTTTTTTTTTTTTTTTTTTTTTTTTTTTTTTTTTTTTTTTTTTTTTTTTTTTTTTTTTTTTTTTTTTTTTTTTTTTTTTTTTTTTTTTTTTTTTTTTTTTTTTTTTTTTTTTTTTTTTTTTTTTTTTTTTTTTTTTTTTTTTTTTTTTTTTTTTTTTTTTTTTTTTTTTTTTTTTTTTTTTTTTTTTTTTTTTTTTTTTTTTTTTTTTTTTTTTTTTTTTTTTTTTTTTTTTTTTTTTTTTTTTTTTTTTTTTTTTTTTTTTTTTTTTTTTTTTTTTTTTTTTTTTTTTTTTTTTTTTTTTTTTTTTTTTTTTTTTTTTTTTTTTTTTTTTTTTTTTTTTTTTTTTTTTTTTTTTTTTTTTTTTTTTTTTTTTTTTTTTTTTTTTTTTTTTTTTTTTTTTTTTTTTTTTTTTTTTTTTTTTTTTTTTTTTTTTTTTTTTTTTTTTTTTTTTTTTTTTTTTTTTTTTTTTTTTTTTTTTTTTTTTTTTTTTTTTTTTTTTTTTTTTTTTTTTTTTTTTTTTTTTTTTTTTTTTTTTTTTTTTTTTTTTTTTTTTTTTTTTTTTTTTTTTTTTTTTTTTTTTTTTTTTCCGTGCGCTGCGGTCGGTGAGCCGTTCTTCTTCAAGAGCCACAGCCCGCACAACCGCATCATCGGCGGCGGCTTCTTCAGCGGCTTTGCCCGGCTGCCGATCTCGGAGGCGTGGGAGTTGTTCCTGGAAGGTAACGGGGCCAGCGGCCTTGAGCAGATGCGCAAACCATCGGCCGGTACCGACCGATCGCGCCGCGAGAGGACCCGGTCATCGGCTGCGTCTTCATCCGCGACACCCGGTTCTTCGCCGCGGACAGCGCCGACCCGCCACCGGACTTCGCGTCCAACATCGTCCAAGGCAAGGGGTATGACCTTGCCGACCGCGGTACGCGGGCTATTTCCTCGACCTGTTCCACCGGCTGACGGGCGCCCAGGTGGACATCGACCTCGCTGCGCCATGGCACAGCAAAGGCCCTGTCTACGGCGACCCGCGTCTGCAACCCCAGCGGCTAGGCCAGCAGGCGTTCAAGGGCGTCGTGCTCGATGCCTACAACCACCGCTGTGCCATCACTGGCGCGCAGCCGGGGCGGTGCTGGCATCCACGGTTTGAGATTCTGAATGACCTGCTCGTAGAAGCTGTCGACGGCGTCCAGCAGCGAGTCGATGAACGCGCCGCGGCCGGTGCCGCGTTTGGAGCCGGCCGGCGAGGACTGCGCTACGCGGAAGGCGCGCAGGTCTTTACTGGGATCGGTGATCAGCACGGTCGGGTCCTGCCGGGGCCCGGTGGAGCATTCGGCAGCGCCGGGGCCACGCGCGTGCATGGCGAACGCCTCGACGCGGGTGTTGTCCGGGGCGTCCTTGAGTTGGCGAACCAGCCAGTTCACGCGGGTGGTCTGCCGACCGGCGCGGGGCGCCTCGACGTCGACGTGGCAGATGACCTGCCCGGCGCGTAGATCTGCGATGACGGAAAGGACGCCGACCGTGCCGGGGATCTTGATGCCGCCGGTTAGCGTCCCGCTCGTGCTCAACTGAGTGGACCAGACTCTGGGTACGCGACGCCGGGTCGGTCAGGTCGTGCCGGGACAGCGCCGGGGTGACCTCGGTTCCCAAGTGGCGGCCGAGTCGCAGGCAGGCGTAGCGGAGCAGCGCGTCGAAGCGGCCAGCGACTCTGCGGCGGCGGCGTCGGTGGGCCGCAGGGTGCCGGCAGCGACAGCCTCACGGACCGGTACCCAGGCCGGACCCATGTCGTCGAACTCCATCGCGCCGGAGCGGGGATGTTCGAGGTACCGGATCAGCTCGCCGAGGATCCACGCCTGGTCCGGGTCGGCGACCCCGCGGTACTCCTTCTGCATGACCGCCTGGGTGAGGATCTCGGCTCCACGGACAGGTGGTACAGGTCGACTTTCCGCAGCTTTCGCTTGTCGATTGGCGTGGGGTGCTGGCCGGGCATCGGCGGTATCTCGTTGGAGATCGTGAGCAGCGGCGTCGAAGCCCTGTTCCCGGGCGACGTCCAGGTAGTACTCGATCTGCTCGGCTGCAACAGGTTATTGGCCGGTCTTCACCTCGACCAGCGCAGTCCAGGTGCGCTGCCTCGACGGACCCGGATCAGCCCGTCCGGGATACAGTTGCTTGTCGCCCGGGTGAACGGCACCTCGATGAACGTCTCGACTGCCCCGGCAGGTGCGCCAAACGGCTGCGTGAGCGCCCGGCCGAACTCCCGCACCGCACCCATCACGGCCAGCAGCGCCGAGGTCGCTCGCCGCTCCTGCTCCTCCGCCCCATTGATACCAGACGTCGGGATCAGTCGAGCCTCCTGCCAGGTCTCCTCTTTTTTTTTTTTTTTTTTTTTTTTTTTTTTTTTTTTTTTTTTTTTTTTTTTTTTTTTTTTTTTTTTTTTTTTTTTTTTTTTTTTTTTTTTTTTTTTTTTTTTTTTTTTTTTTTTTTTTTTTTTTTTTTTTTTTTTTTTTTTTTTTTTTTTTTTTTTTTTTTTTTTTTTTTTTTTTTTTTTTTTTTTTTTTTTTTTTTTTTTTTTTTTTTTTTTTTTTTTTTTTTTTTTTTTTTTTTTTTTTTTTTTTTTTTTTTTTTGGAGACATCCCTAGATGGGCAGCGGCACAAAAGCCCAGCGCCTCCGTCAGTCCCCGAACCAGATCTTCTGGGCTCGCATTAGCCTCGATCTCGCAGGTGCCATTCTCCTCGGAGGGGAGTTTTCCCGCTTATCGGTCGTCGAGGCGACGTTCACCGGAGCGACCTTCCTAGGCTATGCCGACTTCAAACATGCGACCTTCGTCGACTCCGCGATCTTCACGAGGGCAACCTTCAAGGGCGATGCCTCGTTCGAGTGGGCAAGCTCCACCGGCTACGCCGGGTTCCACTGGACGGCGTTCAGTCGCGACGCGACGTTCCGGAGGGCGACCTTCAGCGGCTTCGGGTCGTTCTACGGGACGACCTTCACTCGCGACGCAACGTTCGACGGGGCGACGGTGTTCGGCACCAACGAGGAAAGGCTGAGGGATTGGGACTGGCCGGCCGGGTGGAAAGTCCTCCCACTCCCGCCCGTGCCACGCCGAGGCGTCCAAGGCTTCCTGGTGGAGGACCCGGGACCGACAGAGGCCTCGCCGACCGAGGACGACGCCCGGCCTCCCGGAGGATCGTTATAGGCGCGGCGGGCTACCGCTCTCGGCTGGGCGTGGCAAGGCTGCAACGGGAAGCTCGGTCGAGTGCTGTGACGACGGTGGACGCGGTGGCGTCAGAGTCGAAGCCGTCGCAAGCCGAGGTCAGCTTCGTCCACAACTTCCCGCAGCGCGGCTGGGAGTCAGGGCGGCTGACGCCCCCGCGCCGACGTCCATGTCCTAGTTTCGTGAATGGGGCTTAGGTCGGCGACACTGCCGGCCATGCCAGAGCAGCCAACATCCTCAGGGTCGGCCAGCTAGTCGAGCGGCTGGCCCAGTTCGACCCCGCGGCAGAGGTCACCGTGCTTTGGGAGAACGGCAGCACATGGACCTGGGGGATCGAGGACGTCTTCCTGGATAGCGAGGGTCACGTGGTGATCGACCCTCACGGGACGGGCTACGCCTGACCTCTCGCTTACTGGCAACCTGGCGCCTTCGACCGCGAGAACGGCCGGGGCGGCGCCGGGCGGTGGGTACGGGAGCGACGGGTTCAGCCGGGCCGCTCTGCCCTACGCTCCGGACCGTGCCCTCCCGACCGCTGTCCGCCGACCGGAGCGCCGTGGTCAAGTTGCACACCCAGCTCGACGTGGAGGCGGCGAACATCACCAAGGGCGGCACCGACATGCCGGCCGCCGTCGCCCGGCTCACCCAGCTGGTCCCGCCTGCCCGCACCGACCTCGTGGACGAGGTGCTCGTCCTGGTCGGCCGTCGCGACCTGAACCTGACCCGCGACTGGCCGCCGGTGCAATTGGTCCACCAGCTCGCGTTCCGGGTCAAGCGGATGCACCTGGGGGAGACGCGGATGCGCGGACCGGAGGACGTGATCGTGGACGTGATCCGGGACCGGGACACGATGCAGCAGGACCGCCGGGTGTACCGGGCGATGACCCGGCTCGGAGTGCTCGTCGGCGAGTACAAGACCCCGGACGAGCTGGCCAAGGTGATCGACCTCGCCGAACTGGTCGAGGACGAAGGGGCTCCCCGACAGCACGCGCGACTTAGAGGTCGCCAGCCCGGGCGGCATCAATGAAGGCCAGGACATGCCGTGTCGTGCAGGCCCTCGCAAGCTCGATCAGCTCTCTTGCACGCGTGTGCGGACCCTGAGGGGACCCGGACAGCGCGAAGCCGAGCCGGTCCGAGTCGGCGCCGGGCAGGGCGTTCACCGTGATGCTGAGCAGACGAGGCAGTGTCCGATGGGTCATCGGGTCACGGAGGTCCTTCAGGGTCTTATACCGCTGGTCGCCGACGACCTTGGTCAACCAGTCCCGGCAGCCCTCGCACAGCTCAGGTCGGTGCGACCGAAGGCCCTGCACGTCGTGCACCCGATCCGGCATCACTTCGCCGTTCTTCATCACCGGCACTCCGTGGATTACCCCCAGCGTCGCCGCGCAGAGGTCCAGGGCAGTCATGGCCGATGCGCTTGCCCAGCGCACATGCGCGAGGTCGACGGCGGCGTCGTTGTGCCTTGCCGTTATCCAGCGGGCTCGCTCGGTCTCCTGATCCAGGTCGTCCAGGTAATACAACCCATCGACGGTCCAGACCGCCCACATTGCGTAGCGGCTCGCATCGTCGCCGAGCGCGCTAACAACTGTCATCGCGTCGGGGGGCCAGCTGGGCGGCCGCATGGCCGGAGAGGGTACGGGGGTGTGGTACACAGTCGCAGCGCAGCCCCGCCACAGCCTGAGCCCATCGGGACCGGACGAGTGCCGGGCGGACGGCCTTCGGCACCGACCGGCAGCCGGCCGCGATCGCCATCGTTGCCGGTCGCTCTGCCGCCGGGCCGGGGCACCCGCAACTTCCGACTGGAGACGGTCGAGATCACGCCCTGGGCGCTGACCGACGGCGGCACGACGATGACCCGTCGTCCACGACGCGCCGCTGAACAAGTTGGCCGAATCTAGTAACGAAAATCTTGATAGGGTGCTCCGGTCAGCCTCCACGGGTGAAGGAGCCAGGTGAACACGGCGCAGCGGGTCATCAAGAAGTTCGGCGGCCAGCAGAAGTTGGCCAAGATGTTGGGCAAGACCCAGAGCACGGTGGCCTACTGGGCCAAGACCGGCAGCATTCCGTCCAAGTGGCACGGGGAGCTGCTTAAGGTCGCGGCGGCCAACGGGGTGGCCCTCTCCGCCGCCGAACTGGTGGCTCCTCCCGCCCCCGATTCCACCGCCTCGGACCTGCCCAAGGCCGCGTACGAGGGAGTCCTCCGCCTGGGCACCGCAGACGTGAACTGCTACGTCCTCTCTGACGGCCAGCGGGTCATCAGCCGCACGAGCGCCACCACCGCGTTGTCCGGCATCAAGCGCGGCGGGGACCTGCTGAGCTACACCGGGGCCGAAGCCCTACGCCCGTATCTCGGGGTCAACCTGGAGGACGAGTTCGTCCAGTTCCGGCTGTTCGGCGTGGAGAACAAGAACGTCTACGGGATCACGGCGGAGGTGTTCCTGGCGATCTGCAAGGCCTACCAGGCCGCTTACACGGACGACGCCCTCCAGACGGACCGCCAGCGGGAGATAGCCAAGCAGGCCGGCTCCTTCCTCGCAGCGTGTTCCTCCGTCGGCCTGACCGCCCTCATCGATGAGGTGACCGGGTACGAGTACGACCGGGCGGAGGATGCGCTCCGGGTGAAGCTCCGGGCGTACCTGGAGGAGGAGATGCGCCCGTGGGAGAAGACGTTCCCGGACGACCTCTGGAAGGAGTTCGGCCGGCTCACGGGCTGGAAGGGTGCGATCCACAGCCGCCCGAAGTACTGGGGGAAGCTCGTCAACGAGATGGTGTACGACTGCCGGATTCGGACGTGGCCCAGTGGCTCCGGGAGAACCAGCCGAAGCCCCGGCACGGGCAGAACTACCACCAGTGGCTCTCCAGCCAGTACGGACTGAAGAAGCTCCTGGAGCACCTGTGGATGCTGATCGGCATGGCCTCGGCGTGCGAGACGATGGAGGAGTTGAGGCACCGGATGGCGCTGAAGTACGGGAAGCAGGCCGTCCAACTCCGCCTCTACATCGACGCGCCTCGGTATCCCTGACCTACGCGAGCCGAGTCCTGGCGAGCTGGAGCACCGCGAGGGCGTAGGTCGGCCGCTCTGGCTACCGCCCTCGGCCTCCTGATGGTGTTCGTGTAGCGACACGTTCACGCGTCGAGCAGCTGGGCCGTGATCGTCACCGGTTCGCCGCCTTCCGGTGGTGCCGGGACCGGCAATGCCGACGTGCAGAACACCGCGGACGACCGAGTCGGCGCCATCGGTCCGTCGCATTCGAGGCAGGCTCGACGGAGGCGGCTCGCCCGGAGCGCGGCCCGGGTTGCTCGCTGCCCGCATGCCGAAGTGCAGTAGGGCGACCGGGGTCGGGTGTTCCGACCGCCGCACCACTCGCAGGATGCCGATTCCCGCCAGTCGCGTTCGGGGTCGTCACACTTATCGTTCGGACCTGGGGTGGTTGGTCGGGTGGCAGCTTCGCGTGCGGTCATCCCCACTAGGTCACCTCCGCCGATCTGTGCCTGGCGCACTCCACCGGCCACGGGACAGCCCGTGACCGATGGGCAGCGTCAGACCCCGTCGTCTTCGTCGGCCTGGTCCTGGTCCAGCTGCGCGACGCCGGCCGCTGCTGCGGCCGAGAGCATCCGGGCTAGTGCGCTGGCGCCGGTTGCCGTGAGATCGACCCGGACGCCGACCACGTCGGCACGGGCGAGCATCCGGATCGTTCCCCGGCTGGCCGTCGGCGGCTCCACAGCGAGCAGCACGCCGTCATCAGCGAAGTCCGGGATCAGGTAGGTTCTGGTCGGGCATCGAGGTCGCTCCTCGGTGTCAAGGGCCCGGCCGGTGTTGCTGCACCGCGTCCGGGCCCGCCTCTGGGTGGTGGGCCGTCTCCTGCTCGGCACCCCGGAGGCCCCCGGGTACCACCCCTCAGACGACCCCCTCTGACCGTCCACTGTGGACGGCCTGGTCCGTGGCTGGTCCGTGGGAGCAGCGCGCCGCACTTCGTCAGTGCGCGGCGTCGTACGCGGAGGTCCGGCGTACTGCGGACCCATCTCCGCAGGTCAGAGGCAGGAGAGAGGGCGTTGGGCTGGATTCCCGCAGGTAGCGGACCTGACCCGGACGGCCCGGCAAATGTTCTACTTCAACGTCGAGTACCAGCGGTTCATCGCCAGCCTGGCCGGCAGCGCCCCGGACGACGCGATCACCGAGGTCCTCGCGACCGCACTGTCGGACACCCGGCTCGGGCTGACCCAGATCCGTCAGCTGGCCCAGCGGTTCGCGATCGACGTCGGCGAGGAGCCGGCACCGGCGACGGTCGCGCTGGCGGCCTATCTGCAGGCCCAGCTCTGGCGCGGCTACCCGCCGTCCGTCACCGGACTCTACGCATGCGAACAGGTCTATTTCCACGCCTGGTCCGCGGTCCGGCCGCAGGCCGACCGGTCCACGCCGTACTGGCCGCTGGTCGACGCCTGGTCGAACCCGACGTACGAGATCTGGCTGTCCTCGCTCGGCCGGCTCGTGGACGCGACCACGGCGACGCCCGAGATGCTGCGCACGTTCGAGTGGGTGATCCGGCTGGAGCTGCTGTTCCTGGACGCGCTGCAGAACGGCGCCGGCTGGTGATCACCCGGCCGCCGCGCGGCGCACCGCGTCGACCGCGGCGGCCACGTCGGCGTCGTCGGTGGACCAGTTGCTCACCGAGACCCGCATCACGTCCCGGCCGCGCCAGCGGGAGCCGGACATCCAGGTGACCCCGTCGGCCAGCAGCCGCGCGGTCACCGCCCTGGTCCGCTCGTCGTCCCCGAACGCGGCACAGACCTGGGTGAACACCACGTCGTTGAGCACCTGCGCGCCCGGCACCGACGCGATCCCGGCGGCAATCGCCCTGGCGTTGGCGGCCAGCCGGTCGACCAGGTCGGCCACCCCGGTCCGGCCGAGCGAGCGCAGCGCCGCCCACACCGGCACGCCGCGGGCCCGCCGGGACAGCTCCGGCACCGAGTCGACCGGGTCGCCGGCGCCCTGCACCAGGTAGCTGGCGCGCATCCCCATCGCCGCCCGCAGCGCCGGCCGGCGGGCGACGACGATTCCGCAGTCGTAGGGGACGTTGAGCGTCTTGTGCGCGTCGGTCGCCCAGGAGTCGGCGGTCTCGTGCCCGGCGACCAGGTGTCGCAGCTGCGGCGAGGCCGCCGCCCACAGCCCGAACGCCCCGTCCACGTGCACCCAGGCGCCGTGCTCGTGCGCCACGGCGGCGGCCGGGCCGAGCGGGTCGAACGCACCCGAGTGCAGGTTGCCGGCCTGCAGGCAGACGATCGCCGGCCCGCTGCCGGCGGCCAGTGCCTCGGCCAGCGCGTCGGTCTCCAGCCGGCCCCCGGCGTCGGCGCGGATCTCGGTCGGCGCGCCGAGGCCGAGGTAGCGCAGCGCCGCATCGAGCGTCTCGTGCCGCTCGGCGCCGGCAAGCACCCGCACCCGCGGTCCGCCGGCCAGGCCGAGCCGGTCGACGTCCCAGCCGGCCGCGTCGAGCTGCTGGCGCCGGCCGGCGGCCAGGCCGGTGAAGTTGGCCATCGTCGCGCCGGTGACGAAGCCGACCTCGGCGTCGGCCGGCAGCCCGAGCAGGTCGAGCAGCCAGCCGGCCGCGGCCTGCTCGACCGCGGTGGTGCCGGGCGTCGCGAAGCGGATCGCGGTGTTCTGGTCCCAGCTGCTGACCAGCCAGTCGGCGCCCAGCGCGGCCGGCAGCGTGCCGCCGATGACCCAGCCGAAGAACCGCCCGGACGGCATCGCCATCAGCCCGGGCTCGACCAGCCCGGCGAGCAGGTCGACGACCTTCCCCGGGTCGGTCGGCCCGTCCGGCAGCGGCTCGGCCAGCTCGGCGGCCAGCTCGTCCGCGGTCAGCCGGGGCGGGATCGGGCGGTCCGGCAGCGAAGCCAGCCAGGAGCGTGCGTGCCGCGCCGCGGCGGACAGGGCGGCGTCGTAGGCCTCGGGTCGCGCAGTCACGGCTCAGGCCGCCGATTCCTCGGCGGCCTGCTCCGCCGCCGGGCTGGTGGGCGCCGCCGGTGCACGCCGGCCGGGATGCGCGAGCGAGACCAGGAAGGCCGCCCCGAGCGCGATCGCCATGCCGATCAGCACGGCCCTGGTGGCGACCGCGAAGTCGGCGGCGACCGCGCTCTGGATCGCCTCCCGCAGCCGGGCCGGCACCGACGCCGGCACCCCGCCCGACGACTGGCCGACCGACCCGTTGGCGGCCGCCTCGGCGGCCGAGGCCGGCAGCCCGAGCCCGGTGAACGAGGTGGTGAGCCGGTGCGTCAGCACGGTCGTCAGGGCCGTTCCGAGCACCGCGATGCCGAGCGCGGAGGCATAGTTGCGGACGGTCTGGGTGATGCCGGTGACCTCACCGTAGGAGGCGCCGATCGCCCGGTTGACCGCGTCCGTGCTGGCCGGGCCCAGCAGCAGGCCGAGCCCGGCGCCGGCGATGACCACGTAGGGCCATTGCGCGTTGAGGCTGAGGTCGGTGATCTTCCAGGCCCACAGGGCGAACCCGGCCGTGCCCACCGCGCAGCCGAGCACCACCGGCCGCCGTGCCCCGCCGGCGTCCAGCATCCGGCCGCCGACCTGGGCCGCCGGGGCGAAGCCGGCGAAGAACACCAGCAGGTAGAGCCCGGCGTCGCTGGCGTCGTAGCCGAGCGAGACCTGCGAGTAGACGCTGGCGAAGAAGAAGATCGGGACGAACGCGATCATCGACAGGAACAGCACGGCGTTGTCGATGACGAACGCGCGGTCGCGGAAGACCTGGACCCGGATCAGCGGGTATTCGGTGCGGGCCTCCAGCCGGACGAAGAAGGCGAGCACGGCGAGGCCGCCGACGATGCACAGCCAGGTGCCCGGGTTGTTCCAGCCCCAGCTGGCCGCCTGCTCGAAGCCGAGCACGGACAGGCCCATGCCGGCGATCGTCAGCACCGCGCCGACCCAGTCGATCGGCTCCCGCTTGCGCGTGTCGGGGATGGCCGCGATGAACGTGAGCACGAGTGCGGCGACCGCCACCGGGATGTTGATCCAGAAGATCGCCCGCCAGGTCCACTGGGTCAGCCAGCCGCCGAGGATCGGGCCGATGGCGGTCAGCCCGCCGCTGACCCCGAAGAAGATCGCCAGCGCCCGGCCGCGTTCCTGGATCGGGAAGGCGGCGACCACGATCGCCAGCGCCGCCGGGATCATGATCGCGCCGGAGACGCCCTGCAGCGCCCGGAACGTGATGATCCAGGGCTCGGCGATCGACCCCTTCGGGGTGGCCCCGCACAAGGCCGAGAAGCCGGCGAACCCCACGATGCCGATCAGCACCATCCGGCGCCGGCCGAGCACGTCGGCCAGCCTGCCGCCCAGCGCGAACGTCGCGGCCAGGGCCAGCAGGTAGGCGTTGACCACCCACTGCGTGCCGCCCCGGCTGAGCGAGAGCTCGGACTGGATGTTGGGCGAGGCGATCGCCACGATGGTCTGGTCGATGAACGTCATCGCGACCGCGAACATCATGGCCGCGAGCGCGAGATTCTTCTTCGCCCGCAACGCGCCCGTGCCGGCTCCGGACTCGGTCATGCAGCTGCTCCCCGTCTCGACGGCCGGTGGCGCCGGCCTTCTCCCTCCCGCAGTCTCCCGCACCCTCCGGCGATCGCGAGCCAGGAAGGCGCGGCTGTGGAAAACCCGATCGACGGCGGACGTACGGTCGCAGGCATGGTGACAGCCGCGTGGTGGTGATCGAGCGGGTGGTGCCCAACCGGCGCTGGCACGCGCTCGAGGACGACCAGGTGGTCGGCCGGGCGCACCTGCGCCGGCGGCCGGACGGCCGCGCGTTCGTCGCCGCCGACGCCTGGCGGGAGCCGGTGACCCGGGCGTTGCTCGACGCGGTCGCCGCCGACGTCCCCGGCGAGCTGTACACGCTGGCCGGCGAGGACGAGGCCGACCAGCTCGCGCTGCTCGCCGCGGCCGGCTACCGGGTGACGCGGCGGGAGGACGAGTTCGTGCTGCCGGTGGCGGCGGTGCTGGCCGCGACAGCCGGCCCGGTGCCGGCCGGTGTGACGATCGTGCCGGCGGACGAGAAGGAATCCGATCGGCTGGCGAGGCTGGACGAGCGGCTGCGCCAGGACGTGCCCGGCTCGGACGGCTGGGTCAACGACCCGGCCGAGTTCCGCGCGTACACGTTCGACGAGCATTTCGACCCGCGGCTCTACCTGGTCGCGGTCGTCGGCGGCGAGTACGCCGGGCTGGTCAGGATCTGGCGCGGCAACCGGGTGCCGCGGCTCGGGCTGATCGCGGTGCTGCGCTGGCACCGCCGCCGCGGGCTGGCCCGCGCGCTGCTGCACGCCGCGTTCACCCCGCTCGCCGAGCGCGGGATCGAGCTGGTCAGCGCCGAGGCGGACGTGACCAACACGCCGTCGCAGGCGCTGCTCGCCGCCCTCGGCGCCCGCCGCACCGGCGGGTCGGTCGAGTTGCGCCGTCCGGGCGAGGGCTAGTGCGGGTCGCGGCCGAGCAGGGCGACCAGCCGGTCGAGCGGCGGGGCGTCGTCCGGCACCGGCCGGGACGGCCCGAACGGCGCCCGGTCCGGCGGCACCCGCGGAAGGAACTCCCGGCTGAACGCGATCTCCTGCTCGACCACGTCGTCCGGGAAGGACACCGTGCGGCCGGTGGCCCTGGCCAGGTCCCAGCCGTGCACGAGCGCCTCGACGATCCGCAGGTGCAGCGCCACGGCGGCCGGGACGGTGCCGAACGGAATCGTCACCGGCCGCTCCAGCCCGTCGAGCCCCCGGAACGCCGCGGCCACCTCCGCGGTCGCGTCCGCGTACGCCGCGGCGGCGTCGCCGCCGAGCAGGTCCCCGGCCAGCACCGTGCGCGCCTCGTCCAGCGGGACGCCGCGGATCGCGGCGGCGGACACCCGGTTGCCGCCGACGAGATGGGTGACCAGCGCCCGCACATCCCAGTCGGCGCATGGGGTCGGTGCGGACCACTGGTCCGACCCCACCGCCGCCACCAGGGGCTGCACCGCCGCGTGCACCGAGTCGAACTGCTCCACCGTCACCACGGTGGGCAAACCTAGTCCACCAGGTCGAGGGCGGCGCCGACGATCGCGTCGGTGTCGATGCCGTGGTAGCGGTAGACGCTGGCCAGGTCGCCGCTCTGGCCGAACGCGGTCACCCCGAGGTGGGTCGCCGGCACCCCGCGCACCCCGGCCAGGAAGGCCAGCGTGTGCGGGTGCCCGTCCAGCACGGTGACCAGCGGCTGGGCCCGCTCCGGCGGGAACACGCTGTCCAGCACCCAGCCCGGCGCGTCACCGAGCCCGCGGCGACCCTGCACCGCCCGGAACAGCAGGTCGGGGCTGGTCACGCAGACCACGTCGGCGGGAAGGCCGAGCTCGCCGAGCCGGTCGGCGGCACCCAGCGCCTCGGGCACCAGCGCGCCCAGCACCGCCAGCGTGACCGCCGGCGCGGTGACCCGGCGCAGCGGGTAGGCGCCGGCGACCACCTGGCGCCGCCGCCGCTCCCGCGCGGCCGGGTCAGCCGGCACCGCCGCCAGCGCCTGATCCACCGGCCGGGTCGACAGCCGCAGATAGGCCGAGGACCCGCCCGGCCGGCCGAGCTGGCCGAGCGCGGCGAGCAGGCACCACTCGGTGTCCAGCGCGAAGGCCGGCTCCCAGCTCGTGCAGCCCGGCTGCTCGAGCCCGATCGACGGCGTGGTGATCGACTGGTGTGCGCCGCCCTCCGGCGCGAGCGTCACCCCGGACGGCGTGCCGACCAGGATCGACTGGCCGCCGGCGTAGATGCCGAACGACCAGGGCTCCAGCGCCCGCTCCACGAACGGGTCGTAGAGCACGCCGATCGGCAGCAGCGGCTGGCCCCACCGGCTCCAGGTCACGCCGAGCTCGCCGAGCAGCCCGACCAGGCTGGTCTCGGCGATGCCGAGCTCGACGTGCTGGCCGGTCGCCTTCTCCCGCCAGTGCAGGATCGTCTCCGGGTCGTCGGCGAACCAGTCCCGCCGGTCGTCGTGCGACCAGACGCCCACCTTGTTCACCCAGCCGCCGAGGTTGGTCGACGAGCTGACGTCAGGGCTGACCGTGACCACCCGCGCGCCGACCTCCGGCGCGGCCCGGTTGAGGTCGAGCAGGGTCCGGCCGAGCGCGGCCTGGGTGGTCCCGCTGCCGTGCGGGGTGCGGCCGAGATCCGCCGGCACCGCCGCGCTGTCCACTGTGGACACCGGCGGCCGGCGCAGCCGGTCGGCGGCCGCGGCGAGCAGGCCGGCCGGCGCGCTGTCGGCCGGGAAGCGGGCCCACGGGTCGGCCGGGTCGAGCCCGAGCCGGTCGGCCAGCGCGGCCAGCTGGCCGGCGGTCAGCAGGGCGGAATGGTTCTGCGGGTGCCCCTCGATGGCCAGCCCGTAGCCCTTGAGCGTGTACGCGATGATCACCGTCGGCCGGCGGTCGTCGATGGCCCGGTAGGCCTCCCGCAGCGCGCCGAGGTCGTGCCCGCCGAGGTTGCGGACCGCGGCGGCCAGCCGGTCGTCCGGAACGTCGGCGATCAGCTCGGCGATGGCGGCCGCGGCGGTCCGGTCGCCGGGCAGCGCGGTGCGCAGCTCGGCCGGCTCCCGGCGCAGCAGCCGCTGGTATTCAGCGTTGGACATGTCGTCGATCCGGGCCCGCAGCGCCGCGCCGTGCGGCCGGGCGAACAGCTCCTCCAGCAGCCGCCCGTACTTGACCGTGAGCACCTGCCAGCCGGCCGCGCCGAACATGCCCTGCAGCCGGGTCGCCCCCATGGTCGGCACGACGCGGTCCAGCGACTGCCGGTTGAGATCGACGACCCAGACGACCTCGCCCAGCTCGGCCACCATCGGGTCGAGCACGGCCTCCCAGACCGCGCCCTCGTCCAGCTCGGCGTCGCCGACCAGCGACCACTGCCGGCCCGTGCCGGCGGCGCCGAAGTGCCCGGCGACGTACCGGCGGGCCAGCGCGCCCCAGATCGGCGCGGTCGCGCCGATGCCCACCGAGCCGGTCGAGTAGTCGGCCGGCACCGGGTCCTTGAGCCGGCTCGGGTAGGACTGCAGGCCGCCGAACTGCCGCAGCGAGGTCAGGTACGCCGCGTCCAGGTCGCCGAGCAGGTATTCCAGCGCGTGCAGCACCGGCGAGGCGTGCGGCTTGACCGAGACCCGGTCCTCGGCCCCGAGCTGCTCCAGCCAGAGCGAGGTCATGATCGTCACCATCGAGGCGCTGGACGCCTGGTGGCCGCCGACCTTGAGCCCGTCCGGGTTCGGCCGCACCCGGTTGGCGTGGTCGACGATCGCCGTGGCCAGCCACAGCACCCGCTCCTCCACCGCCCGCAGCGCCGCGTCGGTCTCCGGCTCCACCGCGATGCTCATCGCGCCTCCTCCGTCGTCCGGCTGCGCCGATCCTCTCCCGGTAAGCACCGCAGGGATAGCGTTCGGTCATGGGCCGGGTCGCCGCTCTCGTCCGCTTCGGCGGCGGGGCCTGGCTGCTCGGGATCCTCGGCCTGCTGGCCGGGCAGGCCCAGCCCGGCGCCGTCCTCGCCGGCGTCGCCGTCGTCCTGGCCGCGACGCTGCTGGTCCGGCTGGTCCACGTGCTGCGGGTCGCACCGGCCGGCACGCTGCCCGGCCCGGTCCTGCGGGCCCGCTCCGCCGACACCGCGACACATCCGCAGCGCGACCCTGACGCGGCCGGCCGGCCGCGCCCGCGAGCACCGTCCCGGGACCCGCTGACCGCCTGACAAGGCGGTCGGCACCCGTCCCCTTCCCGTACGTCCTGGACGGAGTCCTGCCATGCTCGCTTCGCTGTACGCGCTCGTCTGCTATCCCGTCTCCGCGATCCTCTGGTGCTGGCACCGCGCCTTCGGTGCCGTCCTCGATCCCGCCGGTGGCCTGTCCTGGGCGCTGGCCGTCGTCTTTCTCGTGCTCACCCTGCGGGTGCTGCTGGTCCGCCTCGCCCTGGTCCAGCTGCGCTCCGGCCGGGCGCTGGCCGGCCTGCAGCCAGAGATCCGGGCGCTGCGGGAGCAGCACGGCGCCGACCGGGCCGCGCTGGTCGCCGCGGTGCGGAAGCTGCAGCGCGACCGCGGGGTGAACCCGCTCGGCGGCTGCCTGCCCGCGCTGGCCCAGGTGCCGGTCTTCCTCGGCCTGCTGCCCGTGCTGCGCGGACTGACCGGCGGAGGGAGCGACTACGTGTTCGGGCCGGCGGACGTCGCCGCGTTCGGTCGGGCGCGGCTGTTCGGTGCCCCGCTCGGCGCGTACCTACGGATGCCGGCCGAGCGGCTGGTGGCGTACGGGGTCGATCGCTGGCAGGTCGCCGCCGTGGCGATCCCGCTGGCCGCGCTGGCCGCGCTCGCGACGTACCTGACCTCGCGGCACGCGCTTCGCCGCACCCCGCCCGGCGACCCGCTGACCCGCCCGCTGACGCTCTACGCGTTCCCGGCCGGCGCGCTGCTCGGCGGCACGGTGTTCCCGTTCCCGGTCGTGATCCTGCTCTACTGGCTGGCCAACAACGCCTGGACGGCCCTCCAGCAGCCGGCGCTGCACCGACACCTGGACCGGGCTGGCGGCGGGTCGGCGGTCCCCGGGCTCAGACGGCGTCGGCGCTGACGGTCGTCGTCGCGGTCAGCCAGGACCCACCGTGATGTAGGCGGTGAGCGCGCTGTTCAGGTTGGCCAGAACGGCCTTCGCGTCGCCGAAGAGCATCGCGGTGCGCGGGTTGGTGTAGAGCTCGTTGTCCATGCCGGCGTACCCGCTGGCCATCGAGCGCTTGATCACCA
The DNA here is from genome assembly GCA_963728945.1 of uncultured Actinomycetota bacterium. Classification (GTDB taxonomy): domain Bacteria; phylum Actinomycetota; class Actinomycetes; order Mycobacteriales; family CADCTP01; genus CADCTP01. Next base: position 246,733 of record CAVSMA010000004.1, read on the forward strand.
GCACCGACTTCGCCAGGTCGACGTCGAGGATCGGCATCCCGGACACCGCGTTGCCGGGCCGGCGGGCGGCCGGGTTGGTCACGTCGTTGGCGCCGACCACCAGCACCACGTCGGTGGTCGGGAACACCCGGTTGATCTCCTCCAGGTCCTTCAGCTGCGTGTACGGCGCGTTCGCCTCGGACAGCAGCACGTTCATGTGCCCGGGCATCCGGCCGGCGACCGGATGGATGCCGTAGCTGACGTCCACGCCGTGCTCGTCCAGCGCCTGGGCGAGCGCGACCAGCTCGTGCTGCGCCTGCGCCGCGGCCAGGCCGTAGCCGGGGACGATCACGACCCTGGACGCGTACGCCAGCTGCAGGGCGGCGTCGTCCGGGCTGGCCTCGCGAACGGTGCCGCCACCCGCGGGCGCCACCTGCGCGCCGCCGTCCCCGGTGCCGAACCCGCCGGCGACGATGCTCAGCAGCGAGCGGTTCATCGCGTCGGCCATCAGCTTGGTGAGGATGGCGCCGGCCGCGCCGACCAGCGCGCCGGCGATGATCAACGGGGTGCTCGCCAGCACGAACCCGGCCATCGCCACCGCGGTGCCGGTGCAGGCGTTGAGCAGCGAGATCACCACCGGCATGTCCGCGCCGCCGATCGGCAGCGTGCCGAGCACCCCGAGCGCGAGCGCGGCCAGCAGCAGCACGATCAGCACCGGCACCCCGCCGCGCCGGGCGGTGTAGGTCAGCCCGCAGGCCAGCGCGACCACGAACAGCCCGAGGTTCACCCAGTGCCCGCCGCGGAACACGATCGGCCGCCCGGCGATCCGCCCGGCCAGCTTGCCCGCGGCCACCACCGAGCCGGAGAACGTCACGCCGCCGATGAGCAGGTCGAGGAACGTGGCCAGCGTGGTCGAGACCGGCACCTGGGCCAGCGGCAGCGACCCCTCGTGGTGCAGCGCGTCGGCCAGCGCGATCAGCGCCGCCGCCCCGCCGCCGACCGCGTTGAGCACGCTGACCAGCTGCGGCATCGCGGTCATCGCGACCCGGCGGGCGATGATCGCGCCGGCGATCGCGCCGACAGCCGCGCCGAGCACCAGCACGGCGAGCGCGGTGGCCGTGCTCGACTTGTCGTCGGCCAGCACCACCACCGTGGTGAGGATCGCCAGCGTCATCCCGGCCGCCGAGACCTGGTTGCCGCGCCGGGCGGTGGCCGGCGAGTTCATCAGGTGCAGGCCGATCACGAAGCAGACCGCGGACAGCAGGTAGACCAGGTGGGTGGTGGTGTCCAGGCCGCTCACCTGCGCACGTCCCTCGGCCGGGCCTTGAACATCTCCAGCATCCGGTCGGTCACCAGGTATCCCCCGGTGACGTTCATCGCCGCGAACGCCGCCGCGATGAACAGCAGCACGTAGCCCAGCGGGCTGTCGATCGTCGCGGCGAGCAGCATGACGCCGACCAGGACGACGCCGTGGATGGCGTTGGCCCCGGACATCAGCGGCGTGTGCAGCGTCGCCGGCACCTTGCTGATCACCTCGAAGCCGACCAGCAGGCTGAGTACGAACACCGTGATGTCGGCGAACAGCATCGGGCTCACGCAGGATCTCCGTTCAGAAGCTCGCGTACGGCCGGGTGCACGACCTCCCCGTCATGGGTGACGAGGACGCCGGCGGTGATCTCGTCGGCCGGGTCGAACACGATCCGCCCGTCCGCGACCAGGTGGGACAGCAGCGCGACGACGTTGCGCGCGTACGCCGTGGAGGCCGCGCGGGGCACCGCGGCGGCGAGGTTGCCGGCACCGACCACGGTCACGCCGGCGGCGGTGACCAGGGTGCGCTCCGGCGCCGAGCCGACCACGTTGCCGCCGAGGTCGCTGGCGGCCAGGTCGACCACCACCGAGCCGGGGCCCATCGCGGCCAGCGCCTCGGCGGTGACCAGCACCGGCGGCGTCCGGCCGGGCACCTGCGCGGTGGTGATCACCACGTCGAACCGGGCCACCGCGGCCGCCATCGCGTCCTGCTGGCCGGCCGCCTCCTCGGCCGTGAGCTCGCGGGCATAGCCGCCCTCGCCGGTCGCCTCGGTGCCGAGGTCGAGCACGCTCGCGCCGGTGGAGGCGATGTCGGCCCGGGCGGCCTCGCGCACGTCGTAGCCGGTGACGACGGCGCCGAGCCGGCGGGCGGTGCCGATCGCCTGCAGGCCTGCCACCCCCGCGCCGAGCACCAGCACGGACGCCGGCCGGACCGTGCCGGCCGCGGTCATCAGCATCGGGAAGTAGCCGCCGTACAGGTCGGCGGCGAGCACGGCGGCCTTGTAGCCGGCCACGTTGGCCTGCGAGGTCAGCGCGTCCATCGACTGCGCCCGGCTGAGCGTGCGGGGCAGCCCGTCCAGGCTGACCGCGCTCACCTTGGCCTCGGCCAGCCGGCGGGCGAGCGCGGGCTGGAGCAGCGGCTGGAGCAGGCCGAGCAGCAGCTGGCCCGCGCGCAGCGGGGCACCCTCGGGCGGGTGCACGCAGACCACGACGTCGGCCCGCTCGTACACGGCCTGGCCGGGCAGCACCGTGGCGCCCGCCGCCGCGTATTCCGCGTCGGGAAACCACGCCGCCGCTCCGGCGCCCTCCTGCACCACCGTGCCGAGGCCGAGTGCGGCCAGCCGGGCGACGCTCTCCGGGACCAGCGCGACCCGCCGCTCGCCGGCGTCGTCCTGCCGGACGACCCCGACCGTCAGCTCGCTCATCTCCCGCCCCTGCGGGCTCTCGGGCACGCGCATCTCCCGCTCACCTGCGGGCTCTCGGGCTCGCTCATCGGCGCCTCCTGCGGACCGCTCCCGACCGGCGCCGCAGCCACGTGGACAGCACCGCATCCCGCCGGCGCCGCCGGGATGCACCCGCCACGTTATCCAGTGCCGGTAACGACTCCGCGCGAACCCCGCGATCAGAGCACCTGCGCGGCACTCTCCGGTCTGCTGAGCGCGGCGTCGCCGGCCAGCTGCACGGCCCGCCAGCAATACCAGGCGACCACGCTCCGGTACGGCCGGTACGGCTCGCCGAGCGGGACCAGCTGCTTCTCGGTGGGCAGCGGCACCTGCCAAGCCAGCGCGTACCCCTTGCGGACGCCGAGGTCGCCGGTCGGCCAGACGTCGATCCGGCGCAGCCGGAACATGAGGAAGATGTCGGCCGACCACTTGCCGATGCCCTTGACCGTGGACAGCCGGGCGGTGATCTCCTCGTCGCTCTGCCGGGCGAGCCGGCGCGGATCCAGGATCACCGTGCCGTCGAGCGCCTTGGTCGCCAGGTCGCGCAGCGACTCGACCTTGCGCCCGGACAGCCCGGCCGCGCGCAGCGTCTCGGCCGGCGTGGCCAGCACCCGCCCGGCGGTGACGTCGCCGTCCAGCGCGGCGACCAGCCGGCCGTGGATGGCCCTGGCCGCGCGGGTGGCCAGCTGCTGGTAGGTGATCGAGCGCACCAGCGTGGCGAACGGGGTCTCCCGGGCCACCGGGATCCTCGGCGGGCCGGCGGCGGCGACGAGCCGCGCGATCACCGGGTCCCGCTCGGCCAGCAACCGCGCCGCCTCCCGGTACCCGACCCTCGCGGCCACGGCGGGGACGCTACGGAGCGGGTGTCCGAGCGTCAACGGCGACCGCCCGTACGGCGGCATCCGGGCTGGCTGAACGGCTCTAGGCACAAGCTCGCGACCTCGATCACATTGGGTCGACAGGTGTTCACGAAATGACGAGCAGCCGTACGGGCTGGAAAGGCGCGCTCCCGAATGTCGTCCCATGCCGCCGAGTCAGCGGCCGTCGATCCGTCCGCGCCCGCCTCGTCCGGGCTGGCCGTCGCCAACCCGGTCCGCGTGCCCACCTGGCGGCGCGGCCCCGGTCTCGCCGACGACGCCCGGGCCGCGCTGGCCGAGGTCGACCGGCTCACCGCGGAGGTCAGGTCGGCGCAGGACACCCACCGCCGGGACCCGGACGAACGGTGGCTGCGGGAGCGGCTCGAGGACGCGCTGGTCGGCGCCCGGACGGTGACCGGCGAGCTGCTCGGCCAGGTCGAGCAGCTGGAGCAGTACGCGCTCAGCCACCGCCACTGGGACCTGGAGACCCGGCTGCGCGCGGTCGTGGGCGCCCGCGAGGTCGACGCGATGGCGCTGGTGCGGGCGGCCGGCGAGCCGAGCCAGGTCGAGGTCGAGGCGGCGGCCCGGGTGGAGCGGGCGCTGCGCGCGCTGCGGCCGGACGCGGACGAGATCGAGCACGGCTTCGAGGACCTGCGCAGCGGGCTGCGGCAGCTGCAGCGCGCGCTGCGGGATGTGCTCGGCCACCGGGTCGACCGGCCGCTGACGCTGCGCCACCTGCAGTTGCTGCTGGAGGGGTCGCTGCGGGTGCTGTCCACCGCCGCGGTCGGGCTGCTCGGAGTGCTGGCGCTGGCCACCCGGGACGGCACCGCCCACGGGGACGCCGCGGTCGCGGCCGCCACCGCCGCCGCCGCACCGGTCGAGGGCATCGTCGAGCTTGTCCGCCGGCGGCTGCGCTGCACCGCGCCGGAACAGCGGCTGCTGGTCGCGCACGACGACCTCACCTACCTGGTCGGTGACTTCGCCCACGCGGCCGCGCACGGCGGCGACCCGGCCCGGCTGGAGTCGCTGTACGCCGCGGCGCTGCTGGAGAGCGCGCACGCGGCCCGCTGGTCGCAGCGGGTGGCCTGGACCGCCAAGCACGACTACGCGGTCAGCGCCCGGCAGGTGCCGGTGGCGCTCGGCGCGGCGATGCGGGCGGCCCGCGCCGCCGACCCGGCCGGCCTGGCCGACGCCACCGCCGCGGTCCGCGAGGTGCACGCGTCGCTCGGCCGCTACCGCATCCCCGAACCGTGCTGACCCTTGGGGTAGCCCGGGCGACAGCCGGGAACGCTGCCGACCATGACGGTGAACCGGCGGGTGATGCGGGGCCTGACCCCGAAGGCGGTCTTCGACGTGCTCCGGGACGGCCGGAGCTACCGGGAGTGGGTCGTCGGCACCCGGGAGATCCGCACGGTCGAGCCCGGCTGGCCGGAGCCGGGCACCGGGCTGCACTACACGGTCGGCTACGGGCCGCTCCGCAAGGACGACGAGACCCGCTCCCTGAGCTACGAACCGGACCACCGGCTGGAGCTTGAGGCGCATGCCTGGCCGGCCGGCAGCGCCCGGATCGAGCTGCGGGCCGAGCCGGTCGAGGACGGCACGCTGGTGACGATCGACGAGCATCCGCTGCGCGGGCCGGCCCGAACCCTCCACAACCCGGCCCTGGACGCACTCATCCGGATCCGGAACGTCGAGACGTTGCGCCGGCTGGAGTCGGTCACCCGCCGCCGGGTCCACGACACGCTCGGCTGATCGGCCGAGGATAAGTCTCGGCTAAGACCCCCCTAAAGGAAGGGGGATACGGCCTCCGGACGCGATTTTCAGGGCACTGTGGTGGTGGGATCTCGTCAACCGGCTCGAGACAGGGGCCGTTGGCTACACAACCGCATCACTCTGCATCGACCAATTCGGACAAGACAGGCAGCGAGCCATGGTGTTGAGGTGGTCCGGTCATGGTGGCCGGTCGGTCGGCCGGTTGCGGCTGCCCGGCGGAGCCGTCTTCGACCAGCCGGTCAACCTGTCGCGTCTGATGGCGCGCTACGTGCTCACCGGCCTGATCGCTCTGGTGACGATCGCGGTGTTCACCGCGTGGGCCAGCCGCAGCCTCGGGACGAAGGCCGCCATCGACAGCGCCAACCGGAGGGCGACGCTCACCGCCCACGTCGCGGTCGAGCCGGTGCTCGACAACGGAATCCTCACCGGCGACCGGCAATCGATGAAGCGGCTCGACGACATCATCAGAGGTCAGGTCCTGCGCGGAACCCTCACCCGGATCAAGATCTGGGACACCGACGGCACGATTCGCTACTCGGACGAGACCCGGCTGATCGGCCGGAAGTTCCAGCTGCAGGCGGACGACCTCGAGGCGCTCCGGAGCGGGGAGACCGAGGCGGGACTGTCCGACCTGTCCGAGCCCGAGAACCAGTACGAGGAGCCGGCCAAGCAGCTGCTCGAGGTATACCTGCCGGTCACCACCAAGCAGGGCCACCCGATGCTGTTCGAGGCCTACTTCGAATACTCCGGGATCACCGAGGCCGGCCGGCAGCTCTGGCTCCAGTTCGCGCCGTTCAGCCTCGGCGCGCTGGTGCTGCTGTCGCTGCTGCAGGTGCCGCTGGTGCTCTCGCTGGCCCGCCGGCTGCGCCGCACCCAATATCAACGCGAGGACCTGCTCCGCAACGCGCTGGAGGCGACCCAGGAAGAACGCCGCAGGATCGCCGGCGACCTCCACGACGGCGTCGTGCAGGACCTGGCCGGGGTGGCGTTCTCGCTCGGCGCCGCGGCCCGGCAGCCCGGCCGCGACCCGGACGACGCCGCCACCGTGCGCGCCGCGGCCGACCAGGTCCGCGACGGGGTCCGCTCGCTGCGCTCGCTGATGGTCGAGATCTACCCGCCGAACCTCTACGACGAGGGCCTCGAGGCGGCGCTGTCCGACCTGCTGGCCCGGCTGGAGCCGCGCGGCATCGAGACCTCACTGCGGGTCGACGCGCCGCTGGACACCCTCGACATGGACGCCGTCCAGCTGATCTACCGGGCCGCGCAGGAAGGCGTGCGCAACGTCGTCGCGCACGCCGACGCGACCAAGGTCAGCATCGCGGTCTACGGCGAGCGCGACTCGATCGTGCTCGAGGTGTCCGACGACGGCCGCGGCCTGCCCGGCCCCGACCTGCCGCAGAAGCCCGGCCACCTCGGCCTGCGTGCCCTCGGTGGCCTGGCCGCCACCATGGGCGCGTCCTTGACCCTCTCCTCGACCCCAGGGAAGGGAACCGTGCTCGCTCTCGAGATGCCCAGACCATGATCAGGCTGCTGATCGTCGACGACCACGCGATCGTCCGGCAGGGCCTGGAACAGCTGTTCGCGACCGTCGAGGACATCGAGGTGGTCGGGACCGCCGCCGACGGCGAGGAGGCGGTCAAGTCCGCGCACGACCGCGGCCCGGACGTGATCCTCATGGACCTCGGCATGCCCGGCCTTGACGGGGTGGCCGCCACCCGACTCATCGCGGACCAGCTGCCGCTCACCCGGGTCGTCGTGCTGACCTCGTACGGGGACGAGAGCAAGATCCTCGACGCGCTCAACGCCGGTGCGCACGGCTACCTGCTCAAGCACAGCGACCCGGACGACGTGATCGAGGGCGTGCGGGTCGCGTACGCCGGCGACGCGCCGCTGGACCCGCGGGCCGGGCGGGTGCTCATCGAGCAGCGCCGGCGCGGGCGCAAGGAGGTCGACCTGACCCCGCGCGAGCGCGAGGTGCTCGGCCTGGTCGGGCAGGGCATGGCGAACAAGCAGATCGCCCGCCGGCTGGAGATCACCGAGCGGACCGTCAAGGCCCACCTCACCAGCGTGTTCCAGCGCATCGGCGTGACCGACCGGGTCCAGGCCGCGCTCTGGGCCCGCCAGCACCTCTCCCAGGGCTGACCCGCCCCGCTCACACCCGCCCAGGGCATTGCACCGGTTGGCGGTGGATGCCGGGTGGGTGCGGGTCACCCTTACCCGGGAGCGGCGGTCGCTCCGGGGCCCGGGCCGGGGTGGTGCGGCTCACCCGGCCGACGTGGCCAGGCGCTGGTCGCCGGTCTGGAACCGGGTCAGCTTCGCGTACAGGCCGCCGTACGAGGCGAGCTGGCTGTGCGTGCCGGCCTCCACGATCCGGCCGTGCTCCAGGACGAAGATCCGGTCGGCGTCGCGCACGGTCGACAGCCGGTGCGCGATGACGATCTTCGTGCGTCCCTGCGGCAGGTTCGCCAGCGCGGCGACCAGCAGTTCCTCGGAGCCGGCGTCAAGGGCCGAGGTCGGCTCGTCCAGGATCACGATCGAGGCGTCCCGCAGGATCGCCCGGGCGATCGCGACCCGCTGCCGCTGTCCGCCGGACAGGTTCGCGCCGCGCTCGCCGATGTGCGTGTCCAGGCCGTCCGGCAGCCGGGCGGCGAACTCGTCCACCAGCGCCAGCCGCGCGGCCCGCCGCACGTCCCGGTCCCGCGCGCCCGGGTAGCCGCAGATGATGTTCTCCCGCAGCGTCCCGTCCAGCAGCACGGTGTCCTGCAGCACGGTGGCGATCTGCCCGCGCAGCGAGGCCAGCTGGTGCCGGCGCACGTCGATGCCGTCGACCAGCACCTGGCCGGCGTTCACGTCCGCAAGCCGCGGGATGAGCGCCGCGATCGTGCTCTTGCCGGCCCCGGTCGGCCCGACCAGCGCGACGTTCTGGCCGGCCTCGATCGTCAGGCTCAGGTCCCGCAGCACCGGCTCCCGGCCGTACGAGAACGAGACGTTGCGGAACTCGACCTGGCCGCGGATCGGCATCGCCACCGCACCCGGCACGTCGACGATGTCGACCGGCGCGTCCATCACCTCGCCGATCCGCTCCAGCGCGGCCGCGCCCTTGCTGACCACCTGGGACAGCTTGGTCAGCTGCTTGACCGGCTTGTAGAGCGAGCCGAGGTAGGTGATGAACACGAGCAGGACACCGAGGCTGAGATGTCCGGACAGCACCCGCTCGGCGCCGAACCAGAGCACCGCCGCGGTCGCGAACACGCTGGCGACCTCGACCAGCGGGCCGAACCGGGACTGCACCCGCACCGACTCGACACCGGCGGTCAGGCTGGTCTCGGACAGCCCGGCGAAGTGCCGGAGCCGCTCGTGCTCCAGCCCGAAGACCTGGACCAGGTGGATCGCGGACAGGTCCTCGGTCGCCGCCGAAGCCAGCGCGCCGTCGGCCTTGCGGACCCGGCGGGCGGCCGAGCGCAGCTCCTTGCGGGCGCGCCGGGTGGCCCAGATCAGCGGCGGCGTGGACAGCAGCGCCAGCACGGTGAAGACCGGGTCGAGGGTCACCATCACCACGAACATGCCGATCACCAGCGCGGTGGCCGGCAGCAGGGTGGCCAGCACCTGCACCAGCATGTCCTGCGTGTACGCGACGTCGCTGGTCACCCTGGTGGTCAGGTCGCCGACCCGGTGCTTGCCGTGGAACCGCAGCGACTGCCGCTGCAGCCGGGCCAGCACCGACAGCCGCAGGTCGTTGGCCACGTGCAGGCCGGCCGCGGACAGCAGCCGGGTGGCCCAGTAGTCGGCGACGCCGGCCAGCAGCACCAGCACGACCAGCGTGATCGCGGAGACGGCGAGGATCAGCTGCGGGTGGGTGGCCGGCTGCGCGGGCTGCAGCACCTTGTCCACCACCCAGCGCAGCGGCCAGGGCTGGGCCAGGCTGAGCCCGACCTCGGCCAGGGTCAGCACCCCGCCCACGGCGAGGGCGCGCCGGTAGGGCGAGGCGTACGGCCGGAGCCGCCGGATCGTGTGCATCATGACGCGCTTCCCACGGTGTCCCCCTGCACCTGCTCCTCGGTCCGGGTGGCGCCCGCCGGCGCCGGCTTCCCCCGGGCCAGCTCCAGCACCGCGGCCGCGGCCCGCTCGGCGCCGTCCAGCCGGATCCCGGCCGCGGCGAGCACGCCGGGCGGCAGCAGCCGGTCGCGGCCGAGCAGCCAGTCGACCTCCTCGGCCGGCACGCCCTCGTCGACGGTGTCGGCCACGCCGAGCGCGGTCAGCCGGGAGGCCCGGATCGCCTGCTCCCGCCGCGGGTTGCGGCGCGGCACCAGCACCGGCCGCAGTCCGGCGGCCAGCGCCTCGAACGTCGTGTTGTACCCGGCCATCTGCACCACGCCGGTGGCCCGGGCGAACAGCTCCGCGCAGCCGGGGGCGTCCCGCAGCACGGTCAGGTTCCCGGCGGCGGTCACGTCCCTCGTCGCGTACGGGCCGGCGACCACGACGAAGCGGGCGGCCGGGAGCCGGCCGGCCAGCTCGGCGCCGAGGTCGAAGACCGGGGCACCGTCGCCACCACCACCGGCGGAGACCACGACCAGCCCTGGCTCCCGGGTCCGCGGGCCGCTGCGGTCGGCGACCCAGCCGGTGTAGCGGGGGGCGACCGGCAGGCCGTACTCGCGCTCGTGGTCGCAGAGGATCCGCTCGCCGTAGACGAGCACCTCGTCGAACAGCTCCGGCACTCCGGCCCAGCCGGCGCCCGCGAGCTCGGCCTCGACCGCGGCGGATTGGTCCAGGATGTCGCGCAGGCCGAGCACCAGGGCGGCGCCGGCGCGCTTGGCGGCGTGCAGCCCGTCGCGCAGCTCGCCGGCGGTGCCGTACGGGTGCCGGTCGACGACCACCACCTGCGGGCGGACCTCGTCGACGGCGGCGCGGAAGGCGGCCGAGCGGGCGGCCAGCGCCTGCTGCACGGACATCCCGGGGTTGCGGTAGGCACCGGCGGAGTCCTTGAGCAGCGCCGGCACGGGGACGACGCGCACCCCCTGGCCGAGCCAGGCCGGGCGCATCGGGAGTCCGGTGACGACGACGATCTCCGCCTCGGGCTCCCGGGCGAGGATGGCCCGGGCCACAAGGGTGTTCCGCCGCACGTGTCCCAGACCGAACCCGTCATGGGAGGCGAACAGATACCGGGCCATGTCATCGACCCTGACACGCCGACGTGACGGGTCCCCAGTGAACGATGGTCGTAGCACCGGCGTCCCGGCGGCTGGCCGGCGGTCAGCCGCGCACCCGCGGTCCTCGCCGGTCCGGGGGTGGTGGGGCTACCGGCACGACCTGGTGCCCCGCGTCGGAAGTCCTCGCCCCGGTCACCGGCACGGAACCTTCCGACGCCGGACCCTAGCCGTCGGAGCCGTGGCCGCCGGAACCGCCCGAGCTGCCGGACCCGCCCGAGCTGCCGGACCCGCCGGAGCTCCCGGAGCCGCCGGAACTGCCGGAGCTGCTGCCTGAGCCGCCGGAGCTGCTGCCCGAGCCGCCTCCGGAGGCGTCGCCCGGCGGGTCGTCGGCGCCGTTGCGGCCGGAGCCGCCGCTGCCCGAGACCGCGGTCGCCGCGCCGCCGCGGCTCTTGCCGGAGGTGTGCGACGGCGTCGCGGCCTTCCTCGCCGCGGTCGCGGCCGGCGTCGGCGGGGCCGTGCTGCTCGGCCGGAGCGAGCCGGCGCCCGGACTGGCCGGCACCGGGCGCTGCTGGCCGGCGTTCTCGTCGTGCTTGGTCGGCGTCAGCGGCCGGCCCAACCAGACGTCGCCGCCGGAGACGGTGGTGAACAGCAGCACCCACAGCGCGACGAGGCCGGCGCCGACGGTCGCCGCGGCCGCCACCCAGGCGCCGATCCGCACCGACCGGCGGGCGCGGGCCTGCCAGCGGCCGGACGGCGGACGGGCACCGACGATGCGCCGCAGCGGGACGACGCCGCGGCGCCCGGGCACCGGGTCGGCCGCGGCGGACAGGTCGATGGTCGTGGTCCTGGCCTCGGCGCCGGACCTGGCCTTGCGCCCCGACCGGGCCCGCGCGCCGGCCTCCTCGGGTCCCTCGAACAGGGACTCGAGCGAACCGTCGCCGGACGGGCCGTCCGAGGGTGCCGCCGCTCCGGGGGCCACCGCGACCACGGCCAACCTCCTTCTCGTCGGACGCAACTGAGAGACACAGTCTTTCATCCCGGACCGAGCCGCACAGGTGTCCGAAGGTCCTAGCACCCCCCCATGGCAAGTCCCACCAGAGGTACTAGCACGCAGGTGCAATGGAGATCCGTGCCTCCCAGCCAGGACAGTTCGAAGCGTCAAGCAGCGATGTCCCGGCGGTAATTGACCGGCGGGAACGGCCGGGGGCGAGGAGCCACCATGAGAGCAGTGATCACCGGGGCCGCCGGGTTCATCGGCAGCACCCTTGCCGAGCGGCTGGTCGCCGAAGGTTGGTGGGTGACCGGGGTCGACTCGTTCAGCCCCTTCTACGCCGCCGCCGACAAGGAGGCGAACCTCGCGGCCCTGGTGGGCGAGCGCCGGTTCGACCTGGTGCGCGCTGACGTGGCGACGATGTCCCTCGACCGCCTGCTCGCGGACCGCCCGTTGGTTGTCCACCTGGCCGCCCAACCCGGCGTGCTCGGCAGTTTCGGCACCGGCTTCGACCAGTACCTGCACGACAACCTGCTTGCCACCCAGCGCCTGTTCGAGGCCGCGGCCGAGGCCGGCTGCCCGCGGGTCGTGTACGCCTCCTCCTCGTCCGTGTACGGCGACGCCGAGGCCTACCCCTGCTACGAGGACGCCACCCCGACCCGCCCGCGCTCCCCGTACGGGGTGACCAAGCGGGCCTGCGAGAAGCTCGCCGAGATCTACGCCGGGATGGGCCTGCCCACCGTCGGCATGCGGTACTTCACCGTCTACGGCCCGCGGCAGCGCCCGGACATGGCGATCCGCCGGCTGTGCGAGGCCGCGACCGGCGGCCCGCGGTTCACCCTGCGCGGCGACGGCTCCCAGATCCGCGACTTCACCCACGTCGACGACGCGGTCGACGCGACCGCGCGGGCGCTGACCGCCGAGCGGCCGTACCCGGTGCTGAACATCGGCGGCGGCGTGCAGGCCAGCATGAGCGACGTCATCCGCGAGCTCGGCCGGCTCACCGGCCGGCGGGTGCCGGTGGACCACCAGGCCGCGCAGATCGGCGACGTCCGGCGCACCGCCGGCGACACCAGCCGGGCCAGGCAGAGCATCGGCTGGCGGCCGCGGGTGTCGCTGCGCGACGGCCTGCGCTCCGAGCTGGACTGGGTCCGCGAGCGCCGCGAGGCCGAGCTCGAGGTCATCCCCACCGACATCGCGCTGGTCGCCGGGCGGGCGTCATGACCACGCCGGTGACGCCGACCCGGGTGGCCGTGCTCGGCCAGGGCTACGTCGGCCTGCCGCTGGCGATGAAGGCGGTCGCCGCGGGCCACGACGTGGTCGGCATCGACGCCTCGACCGAGCGGGTCAAGCGGCTGGCCGACGGCGACTCGTTCGTCGAGGACGTGCCGAGGGTGGCGCTCGAGGCGGCGCTGCGCGGCGGCCGCTACACGGTCACCGACGACGCGCTCGCCTGCGAGGGATTCGACGTCGCCGTGGTCACCGTTCCCACCCCGCTGCACGAGGGTGCGCCGGACCTGTCCTACATCGAGTCGGCGGCGCGGATGCTCGCCCCGCACATTCGGCCCGGCTGCCTGGTCGTGCTGGAGTCGACGACGTACCCGGGGACGACCGAGCAGCTGTTCGTGCCGATCCTGGAGGCCGGCTCGCAGCTGATCGCCGGCCTCGACTTCGCCGTCGGGTACAGCCCCGAGCGGATCGACCCTGGCAACCGGACCTGGCACCTGGAGACCACGCCGAAGCTGGTCTCCGGCATCGACGCGGAGTCGCTGGACCGCACCGACGCGTTCTACTCGAGCTTCGTCGCGACCACCGTGCGGGTCTCCACCTGCCGGGCGGCCGAGCTGGCCAAGCTGCTGGAGAACACCTTCCGGCACGTCAACGTGGCGCTGGTGAACGAGCTGGCGATGTTCGCCCACGACCTCGACATCGACGTCTGGGAGGCGATCGACGCGGCGGCCACCAAGCCGTTCGGGTTCATGAAGTTCACCCCGGGGCCCGGCGTCGGCGGGCACTGCCTGCCGATCGACCCCAGCTATCTGTCCTGGACGGTGCGGCAGCGGCTGGGCCGGTCGTTCCGGTTCGTCGAGCTGGCCAACGACATCAACGACCACATGCCCGACTACGTGGCCTCCCGGCTGATGCGGGCGTTGAACCGCAAGGGCGTCGCGCTGTCCCGGGCCAACGTGCTGGTGCTCGGCCTGGCCTACAAGCGCAACGCCGGCGACGCCCGGGAGTCCCCCGCGGTGGCGCTGATCCACCGGCTGCTCGCCGACGGGGCCGAGGTCTCCGTGGCCGACCCGCACGTGGTGGAGCGGATGCCGACCGACGCGCTGACCCGGCGCGTCGAGCTCAGCAAGCGAGAGCTGGAGCGGGCGGACGCGGTCGTGCTGGTGACCGACCACGACGCCTTCGACTACGACCTGGTGACCGCGCACGCAGCCCTGGTGCTGGACACCAGGCACCGGCTGGACGGTCCCCATGTCGAGCAGCTCTAGCCGGCCCGGCATCGCGGTCATCCTCTCCGGCTGGCCGCGGGTGTCCGAGTCGTTCGCCCTCAACGAGATCCTTGCGCTGCACCGCGCCGGCCTGCTGGCCGCGGTGCTCGCGCTGAAGACCGGCGACGGCGGCATCCCGCACCCGGCCGCGGCGCAGCTCGCGCCGATGGTGGAGATCCTCCCGCCCGGGGACGTGAGCGCCCAGGCCGAGGCGGCGGTGAGCCGGCTCGACGGCATCGGCGTCTCGGCCGTGCACGGCTACTTCGCGCACGCACCGGCCGCGGTCGCCGCGGCGGTCGCGGACAAGTTCGGCGTCCCGTACGGGTTCAGCGTGCACGCGCTGGACGCCCGCAAGGTGTCCAAGCGGGAGCTCGGCGACCGGGCCCGGCGGGCGGCCGTCGTGGTGACCTGCAACGAGGACGCCACCGCGGAGGTCGAGGCCGCCGGCATCCGCCCGACGCTGGTCCGGCACGGCGTCGACCTCGCCGCCTTCCCGGCGAGCCGGCCGGCCGAGCACGACCCGGTCGAGCTGCTCGCTGTCGGCCGGCTGGTGGAGAAGAAGGGCTTCGACGTCCTGCTCGACGCGCTGTCCCGGCTGGACCGGCCGTACCGGCTGCGGCTGGTCGGGGACGGCCCGCTGCGGCCCCGGCTGGAGGCGATGATCGCCGCCCACCGGCTGGCCGACCGGGTCGAGCTGGTCGGCCGGTGCACGCACGCGACGCTGCCGGACTACTACGCCGGCGCGGACGTGGTCGTGGTGCCGTCGGTGGTCGACTCCACCGGCGACCGGGACGGGCTTCCCAACGTGGTGCTGGAGAGCATGGCCAGCCAGCGCCCGGTGGTGGCCAGCGCGGTCGCCGCGATCCCGGCGGCAGTCCGCGACGGCGTCACCGGCACGCTCGTGCCGCCGCGCGACCCGGATGCGCTGGCCGGCGCGCTGGCCGCGCTGATCGACTCGCCCGCCCGCCGGGCGCGGCTCGGCCGGGCCGCGCGGCAGACCGCGGAGACCGAGTTCGGCCTCGACCGCCGGACCGGACAGTTCTGCCGGGTGCTGGAGCGGGCGTATGGCTGACGACCGGGCCCAGCGGGCCCCCGAGACGGTCGGGTACGTCCTCAAGGGCTACCCGCGCATCTCCGAGCTGTTCATCGCCAGCGAGATCTGGCGGCTGGAGCAGCTGGGCCTGCGGCTGCGGTTGTTCGTGCTCAAGCCGGCCGACGAGGCCGAGCACCACCCGGTGGTCGACCGGATCGAGGCCACCCCGTCATACCTGCCGGAGACCACGTCGCTGTCCGGGGCCGGGGCCGGCCAGTGGCTGCGGGACAACGTCGCGTCCTTCCGGCCGGCGCTGGGGCGGGTGGCCCGCCGGCACCCGCTGCGGACGCTGCGGGCCGCGGCCGCGGCGACCGGGCAGGCGATCCGGGCGCGGGACGGGCTGCGGCCACGCTCCATCTACCTCAAGGAGTTCCTGCAGGCGGCGGACGTCGCCGACCGGCTGATGCGGGCCGGCGACGTACGGCACCTGCACGCGCACTTCGCCCACGGCACCACCACGGTGACCTGGCTGGCGTCGATGCTGACCAAGCTGCCGTTCTCGTTCACCGGGCACGCCAAGGACATCTACCGCGAGTCGCTCAACCCGGCCGGGCTGCTGGGCCGCAAGATGCGGGCCGCCTCGTTCGTGGTCACCTGCACCGGCGCCAACCAGGAGCACCTGCGCCGGGTCGAGCCGACCGCCGACGTGCACCTCGTCTACCACGGCCTCAACGCCGACTTCGCCGCCCTGCTGCCCACCGCGGCGGCCGCGCCCACGGCGCTGGTCCCGGTGCCGGCGGCGCCGGAGCCGGTGCCGGCCGCGGTCCGGGCCGAGCCGGTCACGGTGGACGCCGTGCCGGCGAAGCTCGCCCGGGATCGGGCCGTCGGCGCGGCCGGCACCGCGACGCTCGCCGCCGAGCCGGACGACGTCAGCCCGCTGCGGATCGTCGCCGTCGGCCGGATGGTGCCGAAGAAGGGCTTCGACGTGCTGGTCGAGGCCGTCGCCGAACTGACCGCCCGCGGGCTCGAGCTGGAGCTGGTCATCGCCGGCGAGGACGGCCCGGACGCGGCGAACGTCCGCCGGCTGGTCGCCGAACGCTGCCCGGACGCCGTGCAGTTCACCGGCCCGCTCTCGCAGTGCGAGCTGCTCGCGCTCTACCGCGGGGCGGACGTGTTCGCGCTGGCCTGCCGGGTGGACGCGGACGGCGACCGGGACGGCATCCCGAACGTCATGGTCGAGGCGATGGCAGCCGGGCTGCCGGTCGTCTCCACCGCGGTGTCCGGGATCCCGGAGCTGGTCCGGGACGGGGAGAACGGGTTGCTCGTGCCGCCGGAGGACCCGGGCGCGCTCGCGTCCGCGCTGCTCCGGCTGGCAACGGATGTGCCGCTGCGGGATCGGCTCGCGGCGGCCGGGCGGGAGACTGTCGCCGAACGGTTCGACGGCGACGTGCTCGCCCGCAGGATGGCCGGGCTGTTTCGCGGTGGCCAGCCGTGACAGCACCGGTTGAGACGGGGTGGTCGGCGGCCGTGGGGCGACCGCCGACCACCCCCCGTCCGGTCCGCTGCGTCATCGACGAGCTCGGCCGCGACCTGGCCGTGGCGCGGGCGGCGCGGGCCGGCCGGTTCAGCCACTGCGGCGTGACCCTGGACCTCGGCCGCCGGCCCGACTGGGTCAACGGCGGCCTGGCCGACCCGGAGTGGCGGATCGAGTGGGTCAAGCTCTACGAGGGCCTCGACCTCGCCCACGCCTGCGTGGCCACCGGCGACGGCGACTACCTCACCGCCTGGGAGGACCTGGTCGAGTCGTTCTGCTACCAGGTGCCGGTCGGGCACGACACCTCCGACGTCTCCGCCCGCCGGCTGCAGAACTGGCTGTACGCCTGGCAGCGATTCGCCGCCGACCCCGACTTCGCCGGCCTGCGGCCCGGTCTCGAGGACCTGCTGGTCTCCCGGATCACCGCCGACGCCGCGCACCTGGCCGAGCACCTGACCGCCGAGCGCAACCACCGCACGCTGGAGATCTACGCGCTGCTGCTGGTCGCGCTGGCCTTCGACGACTCCGCCGGCGCCCGGTCGGCGCTCGACCTGCTCGCCGCCAACGCGGCCACCGACATCTGGGCCGACGGCGTCCACCGCGAGTGCAGCACCGACTACCACCTGATCGTGCTGCGCTCGCTGCTCGGTGGGATCGCCAACGCCCGCCGCTTCGGCCTCGACGTACCACCCGCGCTGCTGCACGCCACCGAACGGGCCTGCGACTTCGCGCTGCACGTGCAGCGCCCGGACGGGCTGACGCCGGCGCTGTCCGACGGCGACCAGGGCGACTTCCGGGCCGTGCTCGCACTCGGCGCCGAACTGCTGGACCGTCCCGACCTGCGCTGGGTCGCCACCGGCGGCACCGCCGGCACGCCGCCCCAGCGCACCGCCGGCACCTTCCCCGTCGGCGGCTACTACACCCAGCGCAGCGGCTGGGGCACCGACCGCCCGTACGAGCAGGAGCGGTGGCTGGTCTTCGACGCCGGCCCGGTCGGCGACGGCGGTCACGGGCACTACGACCAGCTCTCGGTGGAGGCCGCGGCGGCCGGCCGGGCGCTCGTCGTCGACCCCGGCCGCTACACCTACGACGCCGACGACCCGGCCGGCTGGCGGCACTGGTTCAAGGGCACCGCCGCGCACAACACGGTGTGCGTCGACGGTTTCGACCAGACGCCGTACCGGCCGGGCAAGCCGGCCAGGAGCACGCCGGTCTCGACCGCCCGGCTGCTCGGCCGGTGGACCAGCCCCGGCCTCGACGTGCTGCGGGCCGAGGTCACCAGCCCGTGCTACGACGCGGTGCACACCCGCACGGTCGCGTTCGTCGACGGCGACTACTGGGTGGTGCACGACCGGCTGCGCGCGCCGACCCGGCACGAGTACGCGGCCCGCTGGCACCTGGCGCCGGTCCGCGGCGACGGCGCGGTCGAGCTCGGCGCCGGCCGGGTGTCCGCACCCGGCCTGCTGCTGCTCGCCCCGCACGGAACGCTGCGACTGACCGACGGCTGGGTCTCGCCGTCGTACGGGGTGAAGGAGTCGGCGCCGGTGGTCGTGCTGGCTGCCACCGGCGCCGACGTCGACCTCGTCACGGTGCTGCTGCCGGACCGCGCCCGGCGCGACCGGCGCGACCGGCGCGACGGTCACCGCCGACTGCGCCGGCGACGCGGTGACGGTCCGGATCGACCGCCCAGGCGTCGGCGTGGACACCGTCCGGTGGAGCGGCACCGACGACCCCGACTGGGAGCGGAAATGCTGACCCTCGGGGGGCTGCCGCCCCCCGAGCACCCCCCGCACCCCACCCAGACCCTCGAGGGGCCGCCGCCGCCCGAGCACACCGCGCGCCCCGGCCGGAGCCTCGGCGGGCTGCCGCCCCTGGGCGGGCGGCACGGCCTCGCCCCGGACGTGACGCTGTCGGCCCGGGACCTGCTGCTGGACCAGGACGCGGCCGGCGAGCACCTCGCCAGGCTGCTCGGCCGCGACGTGACCGGCTGCGAGCTGGTCCGGGTGAAGTACCGGATCGGCGAGAGCCTGCGGGTCACCTACCGGATCGACGGGTCCGAGCTCCTCACCGTACGGGCGTTCCGGCCCGGCGAGAGCGGCTCGGCCTACCGCAAGGCGGCCGGTCCGGGCGTGTGGCACGACCCGGCGCTGGCGGCGGTGTGGTGGGCGTTCCCCGCCGACCGGCGCCTGCGCGGGCTGGCCGACCTGCTCTCCCCCGCCCCCGAGCTGGCCGCGCTGGCGCCCGGGTGGGTCGCCGGCGAGCTGGTCGAGTACTCGCCCGAGCGGGCGGCGACGTTCCGCGCGCTCGACGCGACCGGCACGGTGCTCGGCTACGCGAAGGCGTACGCGCCGGGCACGGTCGACGTGACGGAGCGGTCGCAGCGGTACGCCCGGATCGCGGCCGTGCTGGCCGTAGGCGGCATCGGTGCGCCGACGCCGCTGGGCGCGTCCGCGGCCCGCTCGGTGCTGGTGCTGGAGCCGATGCCCGGCGCCGAGTGGGGCCAGCTGTCCGGACCGGCGCTGGCGGCGGCGATGGGCCGGCTCGGCTCGGCGATCGCCACCCTGCACGCCGCCGGGCGGCGGGCGGCCGGGGAGCTGCCCCGGTTCGGGCGGCTGGACGTCCGGCGGGTGGTGCACAGCGCGCACCTGGTCGCGGTGGGCCGGCCGGACGTGGCGGCCGCGGCGGTCCGGCTCGCCGACCGGCTCGCCGACGGCCCGCCGCCCGGCGGCCCGCGGGTCGCGCTGCACGGCGACTGCCACCCCCGCAACGCCTTGCTGGCCGGCGACTCGATCGCGCTGATCGACCTCGACCAGGCCGGTGCCGGCGTGGCCGCCGCGGACGTCGGCAGCCTCATCGCCCGGCTGATCGCCGACGGCGACACCGGGACGATGCGCTCGGCCTTCCTGTCGGGATACCAGGCAGTGCGGCCGCTGCCGCCGGCCGGCTCGCTGCGCTGGCACACCGCGGCGGCGCTGGTCGCCGAGCGGGGCGTGCGGGCGGTGAACCGGGTGCACCTGCCCACCCTGGACCGGCTTCCGGAGCTGCTGAAGACCGCGGACGACGTACTGCTGAACGGAGTCGGACCGTGACCCGAGACCGCCTGCTCTTCTACTGCCAGCACTCCCTGGGTCTCGGCCACCTGGCCCGCTCGCTGCGGCTGGCCGGCGGCCTGACCGGGCGGTTCGACGTCCGGCTGCTCAACGGCGGCCGGTTCCCGGCCGGGACGACGGTGCCGGCCGGCGTGGACGTGCTCAACCTGCCGCCGCTCGGCCACGACGCGGACGGCATGCTGGTCAGCCACGACCCGGCGTACACCGTCGAGCAGGCCTGCGCGCGGCGGACCGAGCTGCTGCTCGCCGCGCTGGACGAGACCCGGCCGGCGGTGGTGCTGATCGAGATGTACCCGTTCGGCCGGCGGAAGTTCGAGTTCGAACTGGTGCCGCTGCTCGACGCGGTGGCCGCGCTCGGCGCCGACCGGCCGCGGGTCGTCTGCAGCCTGCGCGACATCCTCGTACAGCGGGCGACCGGCCAGCGCAAGCACGACGAGCGGGCGGTGACCCGGCTCAACGCCTCGTTCGACGCGATCGTCATGCACGCCGACCCGGCGTTCGCCACACTCCAGGAGTCCTTCCGGCCGGCCACCCCGCTGCGGGTGCCGGTGCACTACACCGGGTTCGTCGCGCCGCCGGCGCCGGCGCCGGTCACCGAGGTGCTGCCCCGGCTGGTGGTCTCCTCCGGCGGCGGCATGGTCGGCGAGCCGCTGGTGCGCGCCGCGGTGGAGGTGCACCGCGACCTGTTCATCCGTACCGGACTGTGCACGACCGTGGTGGCCGGCCCGTTCCTGCCCGACCCGGTCTGGGCCTGGCTGCGCGACCAGGCCACCCGCAGCCCGGTGCTGGAGGCGGTCCGCCGGGTGGACGACCTGGCCGGCGAGATCGCCCGCTCGGCGCTGTCGCTGAGCCAGGGCGGCTACAACACGACGATGGACCTGCTGCGGGCCGGCACGCCGGCGGTCGTGGTCCCGTTCGCGGACGGCGGCGAGAACGAGCAGACCGTACGGACCGCCCGGCTGGCCCGGCTCGGCATGCTGCGGATGGTGCCGGCGACCGCGCTGGGCGACCGGGAGCGGCTGCTGGCGGCGCTGGTCGCGGCGGCCGCCGCGGAGCCCGCGCCGGTGCGGCTGGACCTGTCCGGGGCGGAGCGCACCGCACGCATCCTCGCCGACGTCCCGACTGCGCTGGAGGTGGTCCGATGAGCTGGCTCGATCCGGTCCGCCGGGCGCTGGACGAGGGCCCGTGCACGGTGTTCTTCCGCGACGACGACGCCGGCTGGGGCGACGATCGGCTGTGGGCGCTGCTCGACCTGTTCGACCGGCGGGCGCTGCCGGTCGACCTCGCGGTGATCCCGGCCGAGCTGCGCCCGACGCTGGCGGCCGAACTGACCGTGCGGGCCAGGGCGGGCGGGGTTCTCCTGCACCAGCACGGCTTCGCGCACGCCAACCACGAGCCGACCGGGCGCAAGTGCGAGTTCGGCCCGGCCCGCTCGTACGAGGCGCAGGCCGCCGACATCACCCGTGGCGCGGCGATCCTCGCCGACGCGTTCGGCGAGCTGGTCGCGCCGGTCTTCACGCCGCCGTGGAACCGGTGCACCGCGGTCACCGCCGACGCACTCGTGGACGCCGGTTTCGCGGTGTTGTCGCGGGACAGTACGGCAACCCCGCTGCCCGACGCGCGGATCCCCGAGGTGCCCGTCACCGTGGACTGGTTCGGTTCCCGCAAAGGTGTGCGGTGGACCCCGTACGAACTGGCCGGGCGGCTGGCCGCCGCGATCCGCAGCGACGGCCGGGTCGGGATCATGCTGCACCACGCGGTCACCGACGACGGCGAGTTCGTCGCGCTCGGCGCCCTGCTGGCGCTGCTCAGCACGCACCCGAACACCCGGGCGACCTCCCTGACCGCCCTGGCCGCGGTCCCCAGCTGAACCCCCCGATAGGCTGGGGACCCGGCGAGGGCCCGTCCCGTCCGCCTCCTGTCCTCCAGCGGGAGCGGGTGCGGGGCGCTGGCGCCCGCCTACCGGACTGCCGGTCCGGCGGTGGGCGTGACGGGGCCTGGCCCCGGCCCCGGCTTCTCCCTCCGGGGACGGGGCCAGTCCTCCGGCCCGCTCGGTCGTCAGGTCGCGGCCGGTCGCCGCGTCCGGCTTCCCCGGGGGAGCGGTCCGCTGTGGACGGACGGTCACGGTCCGGGTACGAGAGGACGAGCGGCGGTTGACATATGGTCCTACCTTATTGCCATACTGACCGCCAGGCGTGATCCAGCGCACGCCAGAGCCACACCGCAGCGACCCGACCCGGCCGGGTGCCGGGGTGCGACCCCAACGAAGGGATCAGGGCGATGAGACGACGGCGCCGACTCTCCTCAGTGCTCCTGCCGGTAGGTCTTGCCGGCGTGTTGCTCGGCGCCGCCGCCTGCGGCTCGTCCGGCGGCGACAGCGGCGCGGCCGCGGCCAACTCCCAGAACACCAGTCTCGACTCCATGACGACCCAGGAGCTGGCCGCCCAGGCCGCCAAGGAGGGCTCGCTCACCTGGTACACGACGTTCGCGGACGACGACGTGCAGCCGATGGTCGCCGCGTTCAACAAGACCTATCCGAACATCAAGGTGAACGCACTGCGGTTGTCGGCAGACAAGATCCCGCAACGAATCATCACCGAGCAGCGCGGCGGGAAGCACAACGCCGACGTCGTCTCCGGCGACTCCCCCCAGGTCGCCCAGCTGCTGCAGGCCGGCGCGCTGCAGCCGTACACGCCGAAGGACCTGGCCGCGCTGCCCAGCGGGCTCGACCTGCCCGAGGGCTACGAGGGCGTCATCTACATCGTCACCACCGCGGTCGGCTACAACCCGAAGGTGGTCAAGCAGAAGGGGTTGCCGGCCCCGACGTCGTGGGAGGACCTGACCAACCCGGTCTGGAAGGGCCAGTTCTCGATCGATCCCGGTGCGGTCAACTGGTACGACAGCCTGGTGCAGTCGATGGGACACGACAAGGCGCTCGACCTGCTCAAGCGGCTCGGTGACAACCAGCCGCGGTTCGTGGAGAGCCACACCCAGGCGCTGACCCAGGTGCAGGCCGGCGAGCCGATCGCGGCCGCGACGATCTACGGCTACAAGGCCGCCAGCGAGAAGAAGAAGACCCCGGACGCGGTCGAGTTCGTCAACTCCGACCCGCTGCCCTCCTCGCTGACGCTCGTCGACGTGGTCAAGGACGCCCCGCACCCGGCGGCGGCGCGGCTGTTCACCGACTGGATCGTGTCCAAGGACGGGCAGACCGCGGTCGTGGACATCACCAACCACACCTCGATCCGGCCGGACGTGAAGAACGACCCGACCGTGTGGAACGAGCAGAAGTGGCCGCCGGCCTGGGGCAAGCCCAACCTGCCGTCCGCCGAGTACAACGCGGAGCTGGCCGAGATGAAGTCGGCGCTGCACGCGCCGTGAGCCGCGGTGGCCGGCGCCGTGACCCCGGTGACCCGGCGCCGGCCACCCGCACCCGCCGCTGCCCACCCCGTCGGCGATTGGAACCGTGATGGCCCTGCTGGTGGACGAGACCGCCGCCGCCCCGGTGGAGGCGCCATCGCGGCGCCGGGACTGGCGGCAGCTGCTCGACCCCCGCTACCTCACCCTCGCGGTCGCCGCGCTCGTGGTCGCCTACCTCGCCCTGGTGCCCATCGGCACGATGGTCTACAGCAGCCTGCGCACGAACTTCCTCGGTCTCGGGCCGGGCACCTGGACGTTCCGCAACTACATCGACACGTTCACCAGCGACGGCTTCGGCACGCTGGTGCTCAACTCGTTCGTCTACGCCGGCGCCACCGCGATCGTCTGCACGGTGATCGGCTTCCTGCTCGCCTGGCTCGTGGCCAGGACCAACACCCCGGGCAAAGGCTTCGCCCGGGTCGCCGCGCTGGTGCCGCTGATCGTGCCGGGCATCCTCAACACGGTCGCCTGGAGCTTGCTGCTCTCGCCGCAGCGCGGCACCGCCAACGCCGGGCTGCGGCACCTGGGGTTGCCCGCGTTCAACGTGTTCTCCCTGCACGGCATGATCTTCGTGCAGTCCATGCACGTGGTGCCGATCGCCTACCTGATGGGGGTCGCGGCGTTCGCCTCGATGGACTCCTCGCTGGAGGAGGCGTCACTGGCCTCAGGCGCCTCGCCGTGGACCACGTTCCGGGTGATCACGCTGCGGATGGCCCGGCCGGCGATGCTCTCGGCCGGGCTGCTGATGTTCATCCAGACGATCTCGACCTTCGAGGTGCCGCAGCTGATCGGCGTGCCGGGCCGCCGGTTCGTGTTCGTCAGCCGGATCTACTCGGCGCTGCAGACCTTCCCGCCGGACTACGGGACCGTCGGCTGCATCGGGATCTTCGTGCTGGTGATCGCCGCCGTCGGGCTGTGGATGTCCCGGCGGATGTCGGCGACCACGGCGGTGCAGACGATCACCGGCAAGGGCTTCCGCGCCACCGGGCAGGACATCGGCAAGTGGCGGTGGGCCGGCTTCGCGTTCTTCGTCCTGTTCTTCCTCGTCGCGGTGGCGCTGCCGATCCTCATGCTGATCTGGTCGTCGCTGCTGCCCGGCTTCCAGCAGCCGTCGGCGGAAGCCCTGCACCAGCTGACGTTGTCCAACTACGCGGAGATCTTCCGGCGCCCCGGGCTGGTGAACTCGGTCAAGAACAGCTTCATCACCGCCGTCGCCGCGGGGGTGATCGTGACCGTGCTCGCGGCGCTCGTCGCGTACATCACGGTGAAGACCAGGCTGCGCGGGCGCGGGCTGCTCGACGGGCTGGCGACCGTGCCGATCGCGGTGCCCAGCGTGGTCATGGGCGTCGGCATCCTGTACTGGTACCTGGCCGCGCCGCTGCCGTTCCACCTCTACGGCACGCTGGCGATCCTCATCGTCGCGTTCGTGACGATCACCCTGCCGTACGGGATGCGCTACATCGTGCCGGGCATGGCCCAGATCAAGGACGAGCTGGAGGAGGCGGCGACCGCCAGCGGGGCCGGCTGGTGGCAGGCGTTCCGGCGCATCTTCGTGCCGCTGCTCATGCCGTCGCTGCTGGCCGCGTTCCTCTACGCGATGATCGTCTCGTTCCGCGAGGTGTCCGCGGCGATCTTCCTCTACTCCTCCGGCACCGAGGTGGTCTCGATCCAGATCTTCGACCTGTTCTCGAACGGGTCCTATCCCGTGGTGGCGGCGCTCGGCGTCGTGCTCGTGCTTTTCCTCAGCATCCTCGCCGGCGGCGTGCGGCTGCTCACCCGCCGGTTCGGCATCAGGAACGGGTGAGTCGATGATCAAGCTGACCGGGGTCGTCAAGCGCTATCGCGGGAGGGCCGTGACCGCCAACGCGGTCGACGGCATCGACCTCGACATCCCCGAGGGAAAGCTGGTCACCCTGCTCGGCCCGTCCGGCTGCGGCAAGACCACCACGCTGCGGCTGATCGCCGGGCTGGAACGCGCCGACTCCGGCGTCATCGAGATCGGCGGCCAGGTCGTCTCCGACCCGGCCCGGCGGATCTACGTCGGGCCGCACCGCCGCCCGATCGGGATCGTGTTCCAGTCGTACGCGATCTGGCCGCACATGACCGTGCTGCAGAACGTGATGTTCCCGCTCGTGGCCAGCCGGCCGCGCACGCCCAAGGACAAGGCGAGGCCGCTGGCCATGGCCGCGCTGGACTCGGTCGGCCTGACCGAGTTCGCAGACCGGCCGGCGCCGGCGCTGTCCGGCGGCCAGCAGCAGCGGGTCGCGCTGGCCCGGGCGCTGGTCCGGCAGCCCAAGGTGCTGCTGCTGGACGAGCCACTGTCCAACTTGGACAAGGGCCTGCGCGGGCGGATGCGGGACGAGATCCGCGAAGTGCAGCAGCGGCTGGGGATCACCACCGTGTTCGTCACCCACGACCAGGACGAGGCGCTGGCGATCTCCGACGACGTCGTCGTGATGAACACCGGCAACGTGGTCGAGCGCGGCTTGCCGCAGGCGATCTACACCAGCCCGCAGGACGAGTTCACCGCCCGCTTCCTCGGCCTGTCGAACAACCTGCGCGGGGTGGTCGAGTCGGCCGGCCGCAACGGCGCGCTGGTCAACTGCGGCAAGCGGAGCCTGCTGTGCCGGGGGCTGGCGAACGCCGCGCCGGGCGACGAGGTGAGCCTGTTCATGCGGCCGGAGAGCTTCCGGCTGTCCCGCCGGCGGCACTCCGACGACGCCTGGCCCGGCACGGTGGTGTTCTCGATCTACCACGGCGACTGCTGGGACTACCACGTCCGGGTCGACGAGGACGTGCTCAAGGTGCGCGTCTACCAGGAGAAGATCGGCCTGTCGCACGGCGACGCGGTCTTCCTCGAGCCCGACGGGGACAGCACGATCGTGATCACCGGCGACCGGTCGGCCGCCGGTTCCGACCAGCCGGCGCCTGACCACGCCGAGGTGTGACCCGGCACGTCCACGTTCCCGCCCGGACAGGAGAGCTGATGCCGCGACCGCCGCTGACCGCCCCCGGAGTGCCCGCGCCGCTGGACGGGTTCGACTACCCCGCCCCGCGGTTCCCGCGCTACCTGCTTCAGGAGCGCACCGACGACATCGAGGAACTGATGCCGTTGGCCCGGGCGCACGTGCGGCGGCGGTACGGCCGCTCCGCGCTCGGCGACGTGCAGCCCGGCGACGAGCTGCTCATCGTCACGTTCCCGCACCAGAAC
Source organism: uncultured Actinomycetota bacterium (assembly GCA_963728945.1). Classification (GTDB taxonomy): domain Bacteria; phylum Actinomycetota; class Actinomycetes; order Mycobacteriales; family CADCTP01; genus CADCTP01. Next base: position 273,036 of record CAVSMA010000004.1, read on the forward strand.
GAGATCGTCTTCGCCGCGCTGCGGCGGGCGCTGCTGGAGATCGGCGTGGCCAAGGTCGACCGGATCGACGTGACCGACCTCGGCATGCAGACCACGCAGTACAGCGCGGCCGACGGCTGGCGGGAGATCACCGACCGGCTGCCGCCGATGATCGAGGAGGGCGTCGAGTTCAACGTCGCCGCCGCCGCGCTCAAGCGGTTCCTCGACGACCGGCCGGGATACACCGGCGTCTACGCGGGTGAGGCCGGCCGCTCGCACTGGAAGCGCGCCGCCGGCAAGCGGATCCGCAACAACTGGGTGTACGCGACGTACGAGGACTTCGTCGGGCGGGCCAACGGGGTGCCGGACGAGATCTGGCGGACCGTCGACCTCATGGTGGTCGACGCGTTCCGGAACGCCGCCGCGGTCCGGATCACCAGTCCGGAAGGGACGGACATCGGCTGGGAGGTGACCGAGCAGCAGGCCGAGCTGTGGCCGCAGGGCGCGTACATCTCCGGGCACATCCTCGGCTCGACGATCCAGGGCATCCGGTTCGGCCACCCGGTGGAGACGTTCCTGCGCGAGGCGCAGATCCTGATGCCCACGCTCAACGGCGTGATCGGCGGGACCTCGAACCACACCGGCTACTACCCGCACATCCAGGTCACCGTGGAGAGCGGGATGATCGCCCGCATCGAGGGCGGCGGCCGGTACGGCGAGCTGTGGCGCGAGGTGGTCGAGCGCTTCCGGGACACGCAGTACCCGGGCTTCCCCTACCGCGGCTGGGCCTACTTCAACGACTGCTCGATCGGCACGAACCCCAAGAGCTACCGGCAGATCGAGACGCTGTGGAACTACACCGACTCGTGGACCAACCTGCCGGAGCGGGCGCAGGCGGGCGTCATCCACTTCGGCTTCGGCGCGGAGCACTGGGACAAGACGTTCCTCGACTACGCCAAGTCGAACAAGCTGCCGACGATGCACGTCCCGCACGTGCACAACCTGTTCGCCACGTACGAGATCAAGCAGCGGGACACCGGTGAGTGGGTGAAGCTCATCGACAAGGGCCGGATCGTCGCGCTCGACCACCCGCGGGTGGTCCGGCTGGCCAGCAGCCTCGGCGGCACGCACCACCTCGAGTACGACTGGATCCCGGCGCTGCCGGGGATCAACTACCCCGGCGACTACCGGACCGACTACGCCCCCGACCCGGTGTCCTGGATCCGGCGCGAGCAGACCGGGGAGTTCGACCTTGGCTGAGTCCGTGGCGGAACCCTTCTACCTGCCCACCGGCGACGAGGTCGAGCTGTTCCTGGCCGCGTACGAGCAGCGGATACCGGTGCTGCTCAAGGGACCGACCGGATGCGGCAAGACCCGCTTCGTCGAGCACATGGCCTGGCGGATCGCCCGCGAGCGCGAGCAGCCGGTGGACGAGCCGCTGGTCACGGTCACCTGCCACGACGACATGACCTCCGCCGACCTGGTCGGCCGCTAGCTGCTCTCCGCCGACGGCACGAGCTGGCTGGACGGCCCGCTGACCCGGGCCGCCCGGACCGGTGCGCTCTGCTACCTGGACGAGATCGTCGAGGCCCGCAAGGACACCACGGTGATCCTGCACGCGCTGACCGACCACCGCCGGATGCTGCCGATCGAGCGGCTCGGGACGACGGTGCCGGCGCACCCGGACTTCCTGCTCGTCGTCTCGTACAACCCCGGCTACCAGGCGACCGCGAAGGACCTCAAGCCGTCGACGCGGCAGCGGTTCCTGGCCATCGGCTTCGGCTACCCGAGCCCGGAGCTCGAGGCGCGGATCGTCGCGCACGAGTCCGGTGTGGACGCCTCGACCGCCGAGTCGCTCGCGTTCCTGGCCGACAAGCTGCGCAACCTCGACGAGGCAGACATCATCGAAGGTCCGAGCACCCGGCTGCTCGTCCACGTCGGCGCGCTCATCCGCAAGGGCGTGCCGGCGCCGCGGGCCTGCGACGTCGCGCTGGTGCAGGCGGTCAGCGACGACGCCGACGTGCAGGGCGCGGTCCGGGCCGTGACCACGGCCGTGTTCCCGTGAGCGAGCGCGAGTGCTCGCAGCGCGAGCGGGGAGCGCTGAGGGCTGAGCCGGCCGAGGGACGAGGCCGGGTCAGTCCGAGGAGCGGGAGTTGAGGGCGGCCTTCGAGCCGGGTCAGCGGGCGCTCACGCTCTACTTCCGGGCGCTGGCCGGGCGCGGTTGCGAGCTGGTCCCGTACGACGACGACGCGGACCTCTGGCAGCACCCGGACACCGCGACCACCGTACGGCTGCCGGCCAGCGTCGACTACGCGGACCCGGAGGAGTGGTACCGGGTCGCGATGACGCACCGCGCGCTGCACCACGCGCTCGGCACGTTCGGCCTCGACGTGGCCGCGGCGGAGCCGCTGTTCGCCCGCCGCCGGCCGGATCTGCCGCCCGCCGACGTCCCGGCGCTGGAGCGGTTCACCCGGCTGTTCGGCCGGACCGCGCTCGCCGTCGAGGTGTTCGCGGTGCTGGAGGACCTGCGGGTGGACGCGGCCGCGCCGCGGCTGTTCGCCGGCCTGGCCCCGGCGTATGCACGGGTGCGGCACGCGGCGCTGGCCGACCGGCCGGAGCTGGCCGTGCTGCCGCCGCGCGCCGCGGTGGCCGAGGCGCTGGTCCGGTTCAGCCTCGGCGCCCGGCAGGTGCTGGCGCCGGCGGCGCTGCACGGTCCACTGTCGACGGTCGTCGCGGTGGCCGCCCGGCTGCTCGACCCGACGGCGACCGTGGAGTCGAGCGCGGAGGCGGCGATCCGGGTCTACGCGGTGCTGGCCGGGCTGCCGAACGTCGGCGCGATCCGCACCGCGCGCCCGGTGGCGTTCGACTCGCTCGCCGCCGACCCCGAGCTCGACCCGGACGACCCGCGGCTGGTGGCGGCCACCGAGGAGGTGCGGCTGGAGGGCGACGAGGCGCTGGACGTCCGGCTGGTGCCGGTGCGCTACCGCGACGTTCCCGGGCCGCGGTATGCGGGCCAGGCGACGTCCGGGATGCCGCTGCAGGAAGCGATCCTGCGCATGACCGTCGAGACCGAGCAGTCCCGGGACGCCGACATCGACGGGTTCACCGAGCGCTCGCTGCAGGCCGAGCGGGGCGGCGTCGACGTGACCGCGACCGAGCGCCCGCCCGAGCCGCTGCCGCACGACCACGGTCCCGACCTCGACGACCACCACGAGGACGCGCACGGCCACCTGCACGCACGCGGCCGGGACGAGTTCGTCTATCCGGAGTGGGACCACCGCGCCGGCCACTACCTGGCCGACTGGTGCCTGGTCAGGGTGGGCAGCCCGAAGCCGGTCCGGTCCGACCGGCGGCACCGGCGGGCGCTCCACCGGCACGGTCACCTGCTGCCCGGGCTGGTCTCCCAGCTGGAGCGGGTCCGCCCGGCCGGTCGCGTGCTCGTGCCCCGCCAGCCGTACGGGGACGACCTCGACCTGGACGCCTGCGTGGACGCGATCGTCGACCTGCGCACCGGCTTGCCGCCCTCACCGCACGTGTACGCCGCGCTGCGGGAGGAGCGCCGGGACGTCGCGGTCGCGCTGGCGATCGACCTCAGCTCGTCCACCGCGGAGCGGCTGCCGCCGGACCCGGGCCGGCCCACCCGGGTGGAGCGGATCCTCGACCTGCAGCGCGACGCGGTCAGCCTGCTGGTCGAGGCGCTGGAGCGGGTCGGCGACGGCTATGGCGTCTACGGGTTCTCCGGCGGCGGCCGGGACGACGTGCGGCTGTCGGTGGTCAAGGACCTCGACGAGCGGCGGACGCCGGCGATGCTGCACCGGCTCGAGGGGCTGACGCCGGACCACACCACCCGGATGGGCCCGGCGATCCGGCACCTCACCGCCCGGCTGGCGGTGAGCGAGGCGGCGACCAAGGTGCTGCTCGTGGTCTCCGACGGGCGCCCGTACGACCTGGACTACGGCCAGCAGTACGGCGACGCGGCGGTGCTCGACTACGCGGTCGCCGACACCGCGCGGGCGCTGGCCGAGGCCCGCGACCGCGGCGTGCGGCCATACCTGGTGACCGTCGACCCGGCCGGCGGCGACTACCTGTCGGAGATGTGCGACCCGCGCGAATACCACGTCATCGCCGACGCCCGGGACCTGCCCGCTGCGCTGGGCCAGCTCTACGTGGTGGCCCGGGCGGAGGGGATGTCCCGGGCCACCACGGTCGGGTCAGCCCGTCGCCGCGCCGGCCAGGGCTGAGTCGTACTCGGGGGCGTTCTCGAAGTAGTGGACGTTGTCGTAGCCGAGGTGCTTGAAGACCCGGTTCTGCGCGGACAGCAGGTGCAGCGGCGTCCCGTCGGCGGCGAAGTGCTGGGCGATCGTGTTCTGCGGCACGTAGAGCGTGTCGCCCTTGGTGATCTCGTGCCGGGTCGGCTCCTTGGCGATGCGCGCGTAGTACTTCTCCGCGATCTCCGCCTGCACCTCCCAGTGCAGCGAATAGCCCTCGCCGTCGAGCACGTAGAGGATCTCGTCGGCCATCTTCCAGTGTCTGCCCGACCGGCTGCCACCCGGGATCGTCAGCTCGAAGACGTCGACGCCGAACTGCCGGTTGTCGGTCATCTCCTTGGCGTTCATCACCCGCATGCGGCCCATCGGCGTGGTCTCCCAGGCCGAGTCCTCGGCGGTGACGACCTTCTTGCGGTCGAGCACGCCCGGGGTCCAGATCAGACCCCACTCGGAGCGGTCCTCGAACTCGTCCGGCCGCTCGATCGGGCCGCTGCGGCCCTGCTGGATCAGGCCGAGGAACATCCACGTGCACTTGGCCTTCATGACCAGCGCGACGGCCTTCTCGTCGTACGGGTTGAAGTGCCGGTGCACCGAGTCGGTGTGCACGAAGACCAGGTCCCCCTGCTTCCAGTCGTAGCGCTGGTCGTCGTGGATCTCGTAGCCGCGCCCGGTGAGTATGTAGAACGCGGCCTCGTTCTGGTGTCCGTGGCCGTTGTTCGAGCTGTTCGGCGGCAGCTCCACGAAGTGCACCTGGATCGTCTGGGTGAGGAACGGGTCGTCGCCGGGGCCGACCCGCCACCAGGTGCGGGATTTCGCCGAGTCGCCGGAGTGGGCGGCGTTGTCGCCGGTGTCGACCACGACGTCGTTGTCGCGCACGCGCGGCGTCGCGAGCTGCCGGGTGCGGAACTCGCCCAGCCCGTACGTCTCGGAGGTCATCCCGCGGACGAACACCCGTCCCTTCTTCGCCATGCTCGCTCGCTTCCCGGCGCCCGGCGCCGTCGCTCTGTCCGGTTCGGAAGTCTCCCGCTACGCTGCCATCTTAGGGCTAACGGACAGACCAATCCAGACGGCGAGGTCAGTAATGGGTGTGCTCCGGCTCAGCATCGCCACCACCGACTACGACCACGTCCGGGACTTCCGGCTCGGCACCGTGCGGGCGGAGGGGATCGAGCACGTCTGGTCGGTGCTGGGCCACCACGAGGTGTTCGCCCGCTTCACCGCGCACCGGGAGTGGGACGTGGCCGAGCTGTCCATCGCGAAGTTCGCCGCCCAGGTGACCCGGGACGAACCGGACATCGTCGGCCTGCCGGTCGTCTGCTCCCGGGTCTTCCGGTTCGGCGCCTTCTATGTGAACCGGCGCAGCGGCATCGAGAGCGCCGAGGACCTGCGCGGCAAGCGGATCGGCTCGCCGGAGTGGGCCCACTCGGCCGCCGTCTACATGCGCGGCTGGCTGCACAACGAGGTCGGCGTGAAGCTCGACCAGGTCGAGTGGTACCAGGCCGGCGCCAACTCGCCGGGCCGGGAGGAGAAGGTCGAGCTGTCGCTGCCGGACGGGGTGCGATTGACCCGGGTGAGCGACCGCTCGCTGTCCGACCTGCTGGCCGCCGGCGACATCGACTGCGCGCTGATCGCCCGGCCGCCGACCTGCTTCCTGCGGGGCCACCCGGACATCGTGCGGCTCTACCCCGACTTCGAGACCCGCGAGCTGGCGTACTACCAGCAGACCGGCATCTGGCCGATCATGCACATCATCGCGATGCGGCGGCGCATCCTGGACGAGAACCCCTGGGTCGCCCGCAACCTCTACAACGCGTTCCTGGAGTCGAAGAACCGCAGCGTCGAGCGGTTGCTGGACCCGGCGGTGTCCCGCTACCCGCTGCCCTGGCTGCCGGCGTACGGCCGGCGGATGGCCGACCTTTTCGGCGGTGACCCGTTCCCGTACGGGATCGAGGCCAACCGGGCCACGGTCGGCCAGCTGCTCAGCTACGCCCACCAGCAGGGGATCGCGCACCGGTTGGCGACGCCGGACGAAGTCTTCCCGACCGGGATCATGACCAAGGTGGTCGTCTAGCCGGTCGGTCCACTGTGGATCAGCTCAGGCTCTCCACCAGCCGGCCGAGCTCGCGCATCAGCCGCTCGGTCCGCTGCACGCCGTACGCGGCCTCGATCCTGCCCTGGTGCTCGACAGACTGCTCGTCCAGCCGGCGGACCAGGTCGCGGCCGCGGTCGGCCAGGTAGACCGCGACCCGGCGCCGGTCGGCCTCGTCCTGCCGCCGGTAGACCAGCGCGCTCTCGACCAGCCGGTCGACCGCCTTCGTCAGCGTGGGGTGCGGCATGAGCACGGCGGCGGCCAGGTCGCCCATCGAGTGCCCGTAACCGTCGGACAGCGCGCGCAGGATCCGCCACTGCTCGACGGTGACGCCCTCCGCCGAGAGCGACTCGGCGAGACCGCGGTTCACCGCCTGCTCCGCCTCCGCCAGCAGGTATGCCAGGTGTGATCGCAGCGTGGTCTCCGGCACCGACGTTCGCCTCCCCCGATCGGCACTGGTCAAGGACAGGTTACGACCGCGAGTCCAGACTCGCTCGTCGCCCGGTCTCGGCCCATACTCTGCCCTATGGCGGGCATCGTCCGGGTTGCCCTCGTGGTGCCGCTGTCCGGGACGCTCGGCCTCATCGGTCCGGGCGCGGTCAACTGCGCGGCGCTCGCGGCCAAGGAGATCAACGAGGCCGGCGGGATCCTCGGCCGGACGGTCGAGCTACGGCTGGTCGACGGCGGCCGGCCCGCGCTCGAGGTGGCCGTGGACGTGCGCAGGCTGGTCCGCCGGGGCGAGGCGCAGGCGGTGGTCGGCGTGCACTCCTCGGACGTGCGGGTGGCGCTGGTGGCCGCGCTGCGCGCGCAGGTGCCCTACGTCTACACCCCGCCGTACGAGGGCGGCGAGCGGGCGCCGGGCGTCTACCTCGCCGGCGAGACCCCGGACCGGCAGGTCCGGCCGGTGCTGCGGTGGCTGGCCGAGCGCAACCGCGGCTCGCGCTGGTTCCTGCTCGGCAACGACTACGTCTGGCCGCGCCGGCTCAGCCTGGCGGCCCGCGACTACCTGCGGGCACTCGGTGCCGGCGTGGTCGCCGAGCGGTACGTGCCGCGCGGGCGGCTCGACGTCGAGCCACTGCTGTCCGCCATCGCGGCCACCCGGGCCGATGCCGTGCTGCTCACGCTCGTCGGCAGCGACCTGGTCGAGTTCAACCGCGCCTTCGCGGACAGCCCGCTCGCCCAGCGGGTCCTGCGGCTGTGCCCGGCACTGGAGGAGAACGGGCTGCTCGGCGTCGGCGGCGACGCGACCGGCGAGCTCTACGCGACGATGGGCTACTTCGCCTCGATCGCCACCGACGCCGGCCTCGACTTCGTGGCCCGGTACGCCGCCCGGTTCGGCCCGCTGGCGCCGGTGCCCGGTGGCCACGGCGAGGGCTGCTACGACGGCATGTGGCTGCTGGCCGCGCTCGCGTCCCGGGCCGGCTCGCTGGCCACGCCGGTGCTGGACTCGGTCTGCGACGGCACCGTCGTCGAGGGCGGCCGGGGCCGGGCCGTGATGAGCGGCCGCCACCTGCAGGCGCCGGTATACCTGGCCAGGGCCGAGGCGCTCGACCTCGATGTGGTCGCGGGCTTCTAACGCTTCCGTGGGCAACCTTTTCTGATTCAAGGATTGGCGCTACGGTTCGCCCTACGACGGTGTCCCGAGCCGTCATCTCCGGTGACCGCCACGGGGGTACTCGGGGGCGGGGGCCCCGAGGGTGACTACCTCGCCCACGGTAGGGAGTGGCTGATGCGACACACAGTCTCCGGCGGTGCGGTGCGGGCCGCCGCCGCCGTTTCCGTAGCGGCCCTGGTGCTGGCCGCCTGCAGCTCGATCGACACGCCGTCGGGAGGCGGGCAGTCGCCCACGGCCGACGACCGGGCGGCGAAGGACGGCGGCACGCTCGTGGTCGCCCTCTCCGACGAGCCCGATCCGCTCGACCCCACCACCGCCCGGACCCTGGTCGGCCGCTCGGTGTTCATGTCTATCTGCGAGAAGCTCTACGACATCAATGCGAAGCTCGAGATCGTGCCGCAACTGGCGGCGTCGATGCCGCAGATCTCGGCCGACGGGAAGACCGTCACGATCAAGCTTCGTTCCGGCGTCAAGTTCGCCGACGGCACCGCGATGGACGCCGCCGCGGTGAAGACCAGCCTCGACCGCGACCTGACCCTGCCGACCTCCGCCCGCAAGAGCGATCTGGCCAGCGTGGACAGCGTGTCGGTGACCGATCCGTCCACAGTGGTTCTCCACCTCAAGGCGCCGTTCGCACCGCTGGTCGCGCAGCTCGCCGACCGCGCCGGCATGGTCATGTCGCCGGCCGCGCTCAAGAGCGAGGGCACGAACTTCGGCGCGCACCCGGTCTGCGTCGGGCCGTTCAAGTTCCAGAGCAGGGTCGCGCAGGACCACATCGACGTGGTGAAGGACGCCAACTACTACGACGCCGGCAACGTCCACCTGGACAAGGTGTCGTACAAGATCATCGCCGACTCGACCACCCGGTTCAACAACCTGCGCTCCGGCGACGTCCAGGTGCTCGACGCGGTCGCGGCGACCGACGTCGACGCGCTGCAGTCCGACTCCAACCTGCAGCTGATCACCTCGGACTCGATCGGCTACCAAGGGATCACCATCAACCTCGGCAACGTCAACGGCGTCGGCAAGCCGGCCGGGACGCTGCCGGCCAACCTGAACAGCGCGATGGCCACCGACCCGCGGGTGCGGCAGGCGTTCGAGATGAGCCTTGACCGGGACGCCATCAACAAGGTCGTGTTCCAGGGCAAGTACTCGCCGGCCTGCGGACCGATCAGCCCGGCCAGCCCGTTCAGCACCGATGCCGCTCAAGCCTGCGCCAAGCACGACCCCGCCGGGGCCAAGGCCCTGCTGCAGCAGGCCGGCGTCAAGACCCCGTTCAACGTCAGCATGATCATCGCCAACACGCCGGACGGCACCAGGCTCGGACAGGCGATCCAGGCTCAGGTGAAGGAGGGCGGCTTCAACCTCAAGCTGGTGCCGACCGAGTTCGCCGCCTCGCTCGACCAGACCGACGCGGGCAACTTCCAGATGTTCGCGATCGGCTGGTCCGGTCGGGTCGACCCGGACGGGAACATCTCCAACTTCGTCCACAGCGAGGGGTCGCAGAACAACAACGGCTACGCCAACTCCACTGTGGACTCGCTGCTCGAGAAGAGCCAGACCACCGAGGACCAGAGCACCCGGGCGGATCTGTTCGGCCAGGTGATCACCCAGCTGCACAAGGATCTGCCGATCATCTACGTCTACCGGTTGAAGAACTTCACCGGCGTCTCCCGCAAGGTCGTCGGCGTCCAGATGTACGGCGACGGGCTGATGCGGTTCGCCCACGCCGGGTTCGCCGCCAGCTAGGTCAGTATCCCGGGTCGGCGGCCAGGCGGGGTCCCGACCGCTGACCCGGGGTATCGAACGACGGACGCGGGCACGGGGACCTACCGTCCGGGGAGGAGCGGGATGGTCCGGTATCTCATCCCCCGGCTGGCCGAGTCGGTGGTCACGTTCGTGCTGGTGACGATCGTCGTGTTCATCGGCGTGCGGGCGCTGCCGGGTGACCCGGCCCGGGCGCTGGCCGGCGAGGAGAACGACCCGGCCACGGTGGCCGCCGTCCGGCACTCGTTCGGCCTGGACCAACCGCTGCCGGTGCAGTACGTCAAGTACGTCGGCAACGCCCTGCAGGGCAACCTGGGCACCTCCGCCCGCACCGGGCTGCCGGTGGCCAGCTCGATCGGGCATGCCATCCCGGTGACCCTGCAGCTGGCGGTGTTCGCCGTCACGATCGCCACGCTCATCGGGGTCGGCGCCGGCATCATCGCCGCGGTGCGCCGCCGCGGGCCGGCCAACTGGACGGCCAACGGCGTCGCGCTGATCGGCCTGTCGGTGCCGAGCTTCTGGCTCGGGCTGATGGGCATCCTGGTCTTCGCCATCGCCTACCCGATCTTGCCGGCGTCAGGGTTCGTCTCGGTGTTCGACAACCCGGTGGAGAGCTTCCGGCACCTGCTGATGCCGGCGATCGTGCTCGGATCGGGCCTGGCCGCGGTCGTCATGCGGCAGACCCGCTCGGCGATGATCGACGCGATGAGCACCGACTACGTGCGCACGGCCAAGGCCAAGGGGCTCGGCAGCAGGCAGGTCGTGGTCGGGCACGCGCTGCGCAACAGCCTGATCGTGGTCACCACGATCGTGGGCCTGCAGCTCGGCGCGCTGATCTCCGGGGCCGTGGTCACCGAGCAGATCTTCGTGCTGCCCGGTTTCGGGAAGCTCACCATCGACGCGGTCTTCACCCGCGACTACCCGATGATCCAGGGCGTCGTGCTGGTCACCGCCACCGCCTACATCGTCATCAACCTGCTGGTCGACCTGCTCTACAGCGTGATCGACCCGCGGGTCCGGGTGGGCGGAGCGGTGCTGTGAGCGAGCGTGAGAGTCCGCAGCACGAGCGGAGAGCGGCGAGGGCCGGTCGGCCGCACCTGTCCGGGGAGCGGGCACGGTGACCACCCTCGATCTGACCACTGTGGACACCGCGCCGGCCGAGGCGGCGGTCAGCCCGAGCCGGCGCCGGGCGCTGCGCCGGCTGCTGCGCAACCCGCTGGCACTGACCGGGCTGGTCGTGGTCGTCGTGGCGGTGCTGGCCGCGTTGCTGGCCAACCTCATCGCCCCGTACCCACCGGACCAGACCAACTTCTCGGCCGCGCTGCAGCCGCCGTCGCCGGCGCACTGGTTCGGCACCGACGAGCTCGGCCGCGACCAGCTGTCCCGGGTGCTGTTCGGGCTGCGGGTTTCGCTGCTGGTGGCGGTGCTGTCGATCGCGATCTCGCTCGCGGTCGGCGTCCCGCTCGGGCTCGCGGCCGGCTTCTACCGTGGCCTCGACCGGGTGGTGTCCCGGTTCGCCGACACCCTGCTCGCGTTCCCGTTCCTGGTGTTCGCGGTCGGGCTGGCCGCCATCCTCGGTCCGTCGCTGCTGACCGCGACCACCGCGATCGGCGTGGCCGGCATTCCGGCCGTCGTCCGGGTCACCCGGAGCGAGACGCTGCGGCTGCGCGGGCTCGACTTCGTGGCCGGTGCGGTCGCCGACGGCGCGAGCGACTTCGTGCTGCTGCGCCGGCACATCCTGCCCAACTCGGTGAACACGCTGATCGTGCTGGCGACCGTGGCCGCGCCGGCGGCGATCATCGGCGAGGCGGTGCTGTCGTTCCTCGGCCTCGGCATCCGGCCGCCGATGCCGTCGCTCGGGGTGATGCTGGCCAGCGCCCAGCCGCTGTTCCGGTCCGGCCCGTGGTTGGCGGTCATCCCCGGCATCTGCATCGTGGTGGTCACGCTGTCGCTCAACCTCGTCGGCGACGGCATGCGCGACGCCCTCGATCCCCGGGAGAGCGGGAGATGAGCGAGCGCGAGACCGCCTGGGCGACCGCGCGACGCTCGACGGTGGGCGGGCCGCTGCTGGAGGTCGCGGACCTCAGCGTCCGGTTCCGCACCGAGGACGGGCCGGTGCTGGCCGCCGACCAGGTGAGCTTCACGGTCGCCGACCGGGAGGTGCTCGCGCTGGTCGGCGAGTCCGGCTGCGGCAAGAGCGTCACCGCGATGGCGCTGACCCGGCTGCTGCCGTCGAACGCGCTCATCACCGGCTCGGTCCGGCTCGGCGACCGGTCGCTGCTCGACCTGCCGGAGGCCAGGATGCGGGACGTGCGCGGCCGGGACGTCGCGTACGTCTTCCAGGAGCCGATGACCTCGCTCAACCCGGTGCTGACCGTGGGCAAGCAGCTGGGTGAGGTGCTGCGCCGGCACCAGGCGATGCGCGGCAGGACGGCGGACCGGCGCGCGACCGAGCTGCTCGAGCTGGTCGGCATCCCGCTGCCCTCCCGGCGGCTCAAGGAGTATCCGCACCAGCTCTCCGGCGGCATGCGGCAGCGGGTGATGATCGCGATGGCGGTCGCCTGCCAGCCGCGGCTGCTGGTCGCCGACGAGCCGACGACCGCGCTCGACGTGACCGTGCAGGCCGGCATCCTCGACGTGCTGCGGGACCTGCGGACCGAGATCGGCACCGCGGTGCTGCTGATCACCCACGACCTCGGCGTGGTCGCCGACCTCGCCGACCGGGTCGTGGTGATGTACGCCGGCCGCACCATCGAGGAGGCCGGCACCGAGGCGCTGTTCGCCCGGCACAGCCACCCGTACACCCGGGGGCTGCTGGAGGCGGTGCCGGACCCGGAGCGGCGGGCCGGCGGGATCCGGGAGATCCCCGGCCGGGTGCCGACGCTGCGCTCCTCGCCGGACGAGTGCACGTTCGCCGACCGGTGCGGGCGGGCCGACTCGCTGTGCCGGGCGCGCCGGCCGGAGCTGCTGCCCGGTCCGGCCGGGCACCCGGTCCGCTGCGTCCACCCGCTGCCGCTGCCGGAGGTGTCCCGGTGACTCCCGCGCTCGAGGTCGTCGACCTGGTCAAGCACTTCGGCGCGGTCCGGGCGGTGGACGGCGTGACCCTGACCGTCGCCACCGGCGAGGTGGTCGGTCTGGTCGGCGAGTCCGGCAGCGGCAAGAGCACGCTCGGGCGGTGCGTGACCCGGCTCGAGCAGCTGACCGACGGCACGGTGCGGATCAACGGCACCGACATCTCCCGGCTCGGCCGCCGCCGGCTGCGGCCGCTGCGGCGGGACTTCAACATCGTCTTCCAGGACCCGGCGTCCTCGCTGAACCCGCGGATGACCGTGGCGGAGATCGTGGGCGAGCCGCTGCGGCTGCACCGGATCGGCTCGCGGGCCGAGCGGGCCCGCCGGGTCGACACGGTGCTCGACCAGGTCGGGCTTCGGCCCGAGGTGGGCAGGCGCTACCCGCACGAGCTGTCCGGCGGCCAGCGGCAGCGGGTCAGCCTGGCCCGCGCGCTGTCGGCCGGGCCGTCGCTGCTGGTGGCCGACGAGCCGACGTCGGCGCTGGACGTGTCCGTGCAGGCGGCGGTGCTCAACCTGATCGGCCGGCTGCAGTCCGAGCTCGGCTTCGCCTGCCTTTTCATCACCCACGACCTGGCCGCGGTGGAGTTCCTGGCCCAGCGGGTGGCGGTGATGTACCTGGGGCAGCTGGTCGAGGTGGCCGACCGGGCCAGCCTGTTCCGAGCGCCGCGGCACCCGTACACGCAGGCGCTGCTGTCCGCGGCGCCGGTGCCCGACCCGGCCCGGCAGCGGTCCCGGCGGCGGATCGTGCTCTCCGGCGAGGTGCCGAGCCCGGTGTCGCCGCCGTCCGGATGCCGGTTCCACCCGCGCTGTCCGGTTGCGACCGAGGTGTGCGCGCGGGAGGTGCCGGAACTGCGCCCGGTCGGGCCGGCCGGCGAGCTGGTCGCCTGCCACCTGGTGGCCGACGACGGCACCGGCCCTCGGCTGGCGGAGGCGGTTTAGGAGCGCTGGGTGGCGTCAGTCAGTGCCGCCCGTGCACCGTGCCCTTGTCGATCGCGTCGCGCAGCAGCGTGGCGCCGTCCTCCGGTGTGAGCTGGACCGGGTGCCGCTCGATGTTGTGCAGCCGCATCGTCCGCAGCAGGCCGGTGTCCTGGATGGCCAGGTAGCGCGAGGTGTCGTTCTCGTCGAGGTTGAAGTGCTGGTGCCAGGCCCAGCGGGGCGGCGCGAACAGCGTGCCCTCCGACCACTCGACGACCTCGATCGGCTCGTCGTCGAAGTTGACCAGCGAGTAGCCGTGGCCTTTGACCACGTACAGGTACGCCTCGGTGGTGTGCCGGTGCCGCACCGACGGCCGGCCGGGCATCAGCTCGGAGATGTGCGCGCCGAGCACCTCGTAGTCGGCGAGGTCGAAGTAGTGGCCGCGGTTGTTCCGCCACGGCCGCACCGGCAGCTCCATCTTGCGCAGGTCGTCGGCGACCACGAGCCCCTTGTTCGGCGGGTGCGCGCGGTTGAACGCGTCCCGCTCGGCGATCTCCGAGGAGCTGAGGTTCTTCTTCTCCGAAGCCAGCACGCCGCGCAGGTAGTCGTCCCGCATCCGCCCTCCTCGGCTGGTCTTACCATTATCCGGAAGCAGTCAAGCCGCCGGGCGTGTCAGGTGTCAACCCGCCGCAGCAGGTGCCGCCACATCGTCTCGACGGTGAAGCCGGCCCCGAGGTCGGGCAGCTCGGCCAGGTCGGCGTCGTCGATCGCCCGCGGTGTGCCGCCGGCCTGCAGCACCGCGAGCGTGGTGCGGGCCAGCGTGTCGACCGCGAGGGCCTGCAGCACCGCCTGCGGCACCGCCGTCTCCGCCGGCCCGCCGGCCACGCTGACCAGCCCGTGCCCGCGCAGCAGCACCACCGGCCGGTCGCCGAGCGCGTCCGCGAGCTGCTCGGCCAGCGCGTCGGTGCGGACCAGCGCCGCGCGGGGCCAGACCGGCACCCCGCCGGCGGCCAGCGCGGCGCCGGGGATGTCGTACGCGCCGTAGACCGGCAGCAGCGGGCGGTCCAGCAGCGAGTACGCGACCACGGCCGGCGGGTGGGCGTGCACCACCGCGGTCAGCTCCGGACGCCGGCGCAGCAGCACCCGGTGGATCGGCAGCTCGTTCGGCACCGACCAGGGCGCGACGTCCGGTGGTCCGGCCAGCGGCACCTCGAGCACGTCCCGGGCGGTCGTCCAGGCGAGCCCGCTCTCCTGCGGGCCGCGGCAGCGCACCAGCAGTCGGTCCTGGCCGGTGCGCAGGCTGATGTGGCCGAGCACGTGCTCGACCAGCCCGGTCGCGGCGAGCACCCGGCACGCCGCGGCGACCGACTCCGCACCCGTCATACCGGCTCCCTCGCAAGGCAGTTGAGGTAGGACCACACTCCGCCGGCCACCCGTCCCGTGGTATGGCAAATTGGACTGACCGATTATCCTATAACCGTTGGCGATCAGTAACGCCGCTGACTGCCTGCGGCGACGCGGGGGCGACACGACACACCGGAGGGTGGTGGCCGCGTGGTGGTCCCGGAGCCGGCCGCGCCGGCAAGTCGGGACGGCATGTTCACCGCCGTCTCCCCCAACCGCATGTCCGAAGCGATCGTCGACCAGATCAAAACCCTGATCCGGACCAACCGCCTGCGCCCCGGCGACCGCCTCCCCTCCGAACGCGAACTCTGCGAACGCATGGGCGTCAGCCGCGTCACCGTCCGCGAAGCCCTCCGCATCCTCGAAGCCGGCGGCCTCGTCGAGATCCGCGTCGGCGCCCGCGGCGGAGCCTTCGTCACCACCCCCTCCTCCGAACGCCTCGGCGCCGGCCTCGCCGACCTCATCCAACTCGCCCCCGTCACCGCCGTCGACGTCACCGAAGCCCGCCTCGTCTTCGAACTCGGCATCATCCCGATGCTCGTGGAGCGCGGCACCGACGACGACGTCGAGGAGCTCCGCCGGCTCACCGGCGAGCACATCACCGCATTGCGGCAGGGTGGGTACACGATGGCGAAGTCCGCCGAGTTCCACGTCCGGCTCGCCGCGTGCACCCACAACGCCGCGATCGAGATGCTCGTGCACAGCTTCCACGGCCCGCTGCTGATGTCGCTGCGCGAGGCGTCGACCGCGGCGCCGCTGATGGGCCAGCGCGGCGTCTACGAGCACCGCGATCTGGTCGAGGCGATCGGCGCGCGGGACGTCGCCGCGGCGACCGGGATCATGCACCGCCACCTCAGCCGCACCGCTCGCCGGCTCGCCCGGGCGAGCTCGCTCTGACCGGCGGTGACCGCCGAGACCGCGAGCGCCCCGTCCGTTGCGGGAGGAATGTTCTCCTCCCTGCGGATCCGCAACTTCCGGCTCTACATGGCCGGCCTGACCGTGTCGGTCGCCGGCAACTGGATGCAGAACGTCGCGGTCGGCTGGCTGGTGCTGCAGCTCACCCGGAGCGGCACCGTGCTCGGCGCCGTCACCGCGGCCCGGTATGCGCCGCTGCTGCTGCTCGGCGCCTGGGGCGGCCTGGTCGCCGACCGGCACGACAAGCGGCTGCTGCTGCGGCTCGCCGCGATCATCCAACTCGTCGTGGCCGCCGTGCTCGGCGTGCTGACCATGACGCACGTCATCGACGTCTGGTCACTGACCGCGCTGATCCTGGTGGCAGGCGTGGTCGACGTGGTGGACACGCCGAGCCGGCAGGCGTTCATGAACAACATCGTCGGCCGGGACCGGATCGGCAACGCGATCGCACTCAACTCCGTGCTCGTCAACGGCGCCCGCGTGGTCGGCCCCGGCATCGCCGGATTCGTCATCTCCACCGTCGGCGTCGGCCCGTGCTTCCTGCTCAACGCGGCCAGCTTCGGCGCGACCTGGCTCGGTCTGCAGCTCATGCGCCGGGACGAGTTGATCCCCACCGCGGTCGAGGTCGCGGCGAAGCGACAGATCCGGGCCGGGCTGCGCTACGTACTGTCCACACCGGACCTGCGCACGCCCCTGCTGCTGGTCGCCGTGGCCGGTGCGTTCGCGTGGGAGTTCCCGGTGTCGATCCCGCTGTTCACCTCGGACACCTTCCACGGCGGCGCGAGCGAGTTCGGCTGGGCGCTGTCGGCCATCTCCGCCGGCTCGATCGCCGGCGGCCTGCTCGCGGCCCGGCGCAGGGCGGTCAGCCAGCGGTCGGTGGCAGCGTCGGCCCTGCTGTGGGGGATCGCGATCCTCGCCGCCTCGTTCGCCCCGTCGCTGGCGGTCGCGTACGGGCTGCTGGCGGTCGTCGGGTCCGGCGCGGTGACGTTCAACGCGATGTCCAAGACGTTCCTGCAGATCACGTCGCGGGATCAGATGCGCGGCCGGGTGATGGCGCTGTGGTCGATGGGCTGGCAGGGCACCACCGTGCTCGGGGCGCCGGTGGTCGGCGTTCTCGGCCAGACCCTCGGCGGCCGGTATGGCCTGGCCTTCGGCGGGACCTGCTGCATCGCCGTCGCGGTGCCGGTGCTGCTGTCCCACCGCGGGTGGCGACAGGGAGGTCTACCTGGGTCAAGGTAGGACCGTCTGGCCGACGTGCCGCGCGACCCGGGACGGGACCACCGGCCGGCGACCCCACCGGGTCCGTTCCGATGCCCGATCGGACACCGTGGTGACGAACAGTGGGGAATGGTGGACTGACCGACTATCCTTAGCGCCTCAGCAGGCCCGCCCACCCGAGCGGGGACGAAAGGTGAGGTGATGCCGCGGTGGCCGTGCGTGAGTCGAGCGCGGAGGCAAGTCGGGACGGCATGTTCACCGCCGTCTCCCCCAACCGCATGTCCGAAGCGATCGTCGACCAGATCAAAACCCTGATCCGGACCAACCGCCTGCGCCCCGGCGACCGCCTCCCCTCCGAACGCGAACTCTGCGAACGCATGGGCGTCAGCCGCGTCACCGTCCGCGAAGCCCTCCGCATCCTCGAAGCCGGCGGCCTCGTCGAGATCCGCGTCGGCGCCCGCGGCGGAGCCTTCGTCACCACCCCCTCCTCCGAACGCCTCGGCGCCGGCCTCGCCGACCTCATCCAACTCGCCCCCGTCACCGCCGTCGACGTCACCGAAGCCCGCCTCGTCTTCGAACTCGGCATCATCCCGATGCTGGTCGAGCGGGCGACCGACGAAGACATCGCCGGCCTGCGCGAGCTCACCCGGGAGCACATCGCGGCCCTGCGGCGCGGGGAATACACGATGGCCAAGTCGGCCGAGTTCCACAACCGGGTGGCGGCCTGCACGCACAACCGGGCCATCGAGATGCTGATGCACTCCTTCCACGGTCCGCTGCTCATGTCGCTGCGCGAGGCCGCCACGGCGGCGCCGCTGATGGGCCAGCGCGGCGTCTACGAGCACCGCGACTTCGTCGAGGCGATCGCGGCCAGGGACGCGGCCAAGGCGACCGAGATCATGCACCGCCACCTCAGCCGCACCGCCAAGCGCCTGGCCCGCGCCGCCGAAACGCCCGCGGAGTAGAGCGGTCCCGCAGCGCCGACCAGCCGGCTCGGAGGACGAGACCGTGCACCTGCGGACTTTCCGCCGTGCCGCGTCCCACCGCCCACCTCGGCAGCACCGACGCCCGCGGCACCACACCGTCGGCGGCGGAGGCGTGCGTCGGTCCGCCGCGGTCGACTCCTCCCGCAGGGCGACGGCACAACCGGCGCTGACCACCGCACCGGTCACCGCGGCCGGCATCACCCGCGAAGGCGGACCGAGAGGCAGGTCACGCAGCCTTCGAGCTTCTCGAACTCGGTGATCGGTGTGGTGACAACAGTGAGTCCGCGTTCCTGGAGGAGCACAGCGGTTCGCGGCGCGTCGGCGGACATGACGACGGTGCTGGGGTCGAGCACGACAACCGCGCACCCGGGCGCCTCCGGGACGGGAAGAAAACCCGGGAACAGGCTCGTATCGTCGACCAGCGGCTCGTAGCCGACGATCGTGCCGTCCGGTAGCGCGGTGACCGCGGATTTCAGGTGAAGCACTGTGGTGACCGGAACTTCGACCACTGTCCAACCCCGAGGTTCGAGGAGGTGACGAAGCTGGCCGATCCCGTCGGCGTTGGTCCGGCTGGAGGCGCCCACGTAGACAGTACGGCCGACTTTGAGGACATCGCCTCCGTCGAGCGTGCCGGGTTCGGTGATCGCCACTTTCTCGAGGCCGAGCCGTCCGGCGGCCGAAGCAGCGGTAATCGCCTCACCGCGACGGCTCGCCGCGCCGGCGCGGCAGACCACGACGAGGTCGTCGAAGACGACCAAGGCGTCTTCGATGAAGACCCCGTCCGGGTGACCGTCTGCCGGATCGACCTCTATTATCGTCCACCCGCGCGATCGGAAGGCATCGACGTACCGTTCCCATTGCGTCAAGGCTAGGGCTGCGTCGACGGGCACCCGGTCCAGGTGGGTCAACTCCGCACGGGTCAGATCCGGCGCGGGACGACGGACCAGGAGCCGGGGCACCCGCCGAACGTATCAGCGCGACCATCGGCAGGGACTCGGCTCTCGCGCGGGCCGCATCCGACGACGAAACGCCACGCACGAGCAGCAGGTACGACAGCGGCCCGGCCACCCGCGCAACCTACGACCCGCCCGGTCGGTCCTGCACCGGCTTTCGTCCCGGCCGCCAAGGGACCCTGCCGCTGGCGCGGCGCCGGCATAGGGGGCGCCCGCTCACTCGCTCCTGGTGAAGGTCAGGTGCGTGACGCCGCTCGGGGTCGAGACCGCCTCGATGTCGTAGTCCTTCTCGAGCCCCTCCAGACCGTCCCAGACCCTGACCCCGCGTCCGAGCACGATCGGCACCTGAACGAGGTGCATGTGATCGACGAGTCCGGCGGCCAGAAACTCGCGTGCGACGGTCGCTCCGCCACCGATGCGCACGTCCCGACCGCCGGCTGCTTCCCGGGCGGTCTGCAACGCCTCGGCGGGGGATGCGTCGAGAAAGTGGAAGGTGGTCCCACCCTCCATCTCGATCGGTGGCCGCGGCCGGTGGGTGAGGACGAAGGTCGGCGTGTGGAACGGCGGGTTCGGGCCCCACCAGCCCGTCCAGTCCGGATCGTCCTGCCAGCCGGGCGGGCCGAACTTGTTGGCGCCCATGATCTCGGCGCCGATGCCGACCTCGTGGCGCTCCGCGAAGGCATTGTCGGCACCGACGGTCCCGCCAGGCTTTGCCCAGAACCGGGTGGCGAACATCCATTCGTGAAGCCGCTCGCCGGCGTGGCCGAAGGGTGCTTCGGCCGACTGCGGCTCCCCGGTAGCGAAGCCGTCGAGCGAAATGGACAGGTTATGGATACGCGTGCGAGACATCGGTGTGCTCCTTTGGATGAGCTGCCGTGATCCATCAGCATGGATCATCACGTTCGTGACCCTCTACGCGGCCTTCAACGCCCGTGACATCGACACTGTGCTACCCGCGATGGCGCCGGACGTCGTCTGGCCGAACGGCTGGGAAGGCGGCGCAATGCGGGGCGTGAGGAGGTGCGTGCCTACTGGACGCGCCAGTGGGCTGAGATCGATGAGCGACCAACGCCGAGACGTCACCCACGATGCGCGCTGAACACCGCCGCCAACGCCGGTGTGACACAAGTGGTGCGGGTTCCCTTTCATCGGGCACGCTTCGCCGGTGACCGCGGAATCCCACGCGCGTCGTTGTGATCGGTGCGCGTGGCGTGGCTATCCGTTGTCAGGTGGCGTTCTCGACGTCGTGTGGTGGCTTGTTCTCCAAGCAGCAGCGGACGAAGTCCTGGATGACAGGATTGGTGTCGGCCGCCGGCGGCCAGGCGACGGCGACCTGGCTGGGGCTGACCCCGGTGACCGGCCGGTAGGTGACGCCGGGACGTGCGTAGTACCGGGCGGCGGACTCGGGGGCGAGGGCGATGCCGCCGCCGGTGGCGATCGCGGCCAGCCAATCGTCGGGCTGGCCGCTGTCAGTGACGGCGCCGATCCGGACCGGGTGACCCTCGCGCTCGTCGGCGGCCAGCCACCAGTCGCGCCACGCTCCGGTCTCGGCGGGGGCGGCGACGAACGGCTCGTCCCACAGGTCTCGGAAGGGGATGTGGTCGCGTGCGGCGAGCCGGTGGCTGGCGGGCAGCGCTACGTACCGAGGCTCGGTGATCAGCACGTCGACCCGGAAGCTGGCCTGGCCGGGGAAAGGCAGCCGCAGCAGGGCGACATCGGCGTCGCCGCTGGTCAGCCCGGCGGTGGGGTCGGTCCAGGAGGCAGCGCGCATCTCCACCCGCCAGCCCGGCCGACGGCGGGTGAAGGCGGCGACGATCTGCTGGGTGGCCTCGTTGGCGGCGCCGGCCAGGAATCCGACCCGGAGCACTCGGCCGGCCTGGCTGGCCGCGCTTCTGGCCTCTCGCAGCGCCTGATCCCAGCCGGCCAGTACGGCAGGCACCCGGTCGGCCAGCGCCTGCCCTGCCGCGGTGAGCGTCATCCCGGCACGGGACCGCGTGAACAGCCGGACTCCCAGCTGGCTCTCCAGCCGCCGAATCTGCTTCGTCAGCGCGGGCTGTGACACGAACAGCCCCTCCGCCGCACGACTGAGATTCCCTTCCATGGCCACGGCGGAGAAATAGCGCAGCAGGCGGGTGTCGACATCCATGCCATCAGGTTATGTATCCATGTATTGGACCCCGGCCGTGCACCGCGGCGAGGCTTGGTTCCGGGCGGGCGCACCTTCGCCGGGCGGTTCTCCAAGGCGACGAGGAACTGCCCGCCCGTCCCGGACAACATCAAGGAGGTCGATCCCCGTGCTCGCGGCCTACGTCACGTGCACCTGCCTAGCCGCGCTCGCCTGCGCGTACGCCGTCTACCTGAACCTCAGGCAGGCCAGCTTGATCACCGATACCGCCCAGCGGCTGGATATCTCCCTGTCGCTGACGGTCCCGTTCGCAGTCCTTCTCGGCTCGGCCGCCGTGGGGCTACTCGCCGGCCTCGCCGCCCCCGGGCTCGGGACCGCCGCCGCGGCCGGACTGGTCGCATACTTCCTCATCGCCGTGGCCGCCCACCTGCGGGCGCACGACTTCCAGCTTGCCTGGCCGCTCATCTACCTCTCACTCGCGGCTGCCGCGCTGGCCACGGGCCTGGCCCAGCACGGCCCCCTCGGCTGAAGCATCGACCGCGGATGCGGCTGTTCGGTCAGCGGAGCTGCCCTGAAGGCTGGCCCGGAGGACCTACCGCGGCGGGGTGGGGCCGCGCTGTGCTGAGCCTCCACCGCACCAGCAGGAGGCACGACATGACCGAGACGACGCCGAAGATCCGAGACTTCCCGCCGGCGCCGCGGGACTTCGACCCGCTGACGGCGAGCAGGACCGACCTGCTGCGGCACGGGCTGCCGCAGCGTCCCGCGGAGCCGGGGGCGGCCGCCCTGTGGGACGAGCGCGCGCGGCGCTACCGCGGCTTCGAGCACATCCGGCCGGAGCTCGTCCCCGCCGAGAGGACCGCGGAGGTCGTCGCCGCCGGTCTGCAGCTCTCCACCCTCGAGTCGTGCGGCTACGAACTGCTTTTCGCCGCCGCGCCGATCACGATCGCCTCCGGGCGGTGGACGGTGCCGAACCTGGCGTACAACCCCGCACCGGGCGGGCTGTCGAACCTCTTCCACACGTTCTTCGGCCTCGGCTTCCTCGACGTCCACGTCGAGATGTCCGTGGACGCCGGGCAGAACGTCACGAGCAGCCTGTCGACGCACGTCGGCACCGTGGCGAACTTTCCCGTACGGCCCGGCGACACGATCAGTGCCACCCTGTGCCTGCAGACCGACACCGCCGGCACCGCCGCGTACTTCCTGGCGAACGAGACGACCGGCCAGGCCACGAACTTCTCGGTGCCCACCGGCTTCCCGCCCGCGCACCGGATCAATGCGGGGGTCTCCCGCGGCAACCACTTCAACGGACCGCCGGAGCCGCTGGCCCGCTTCGGCGTCGTCTACTTCGACGACCTCAACGCCTTCGCCACCAGCGGGCAGCCGAGGCTCCTCGACGGCACCCCGACCAGCATGACGGAGCTGAACGGGACCGTCCTCGCGCAGCCGGAGCGGCTCACCGACTTCACCTTCAAAGCGGTTCACGCCTGACAGCACGAGCACCAACGGCGGCCCGGCCCGGCGACGCCGGCCGTGAACTGCCGACGTGTCTCTGGCACAGCCTCTCCCTACAGGTCCAGGATCTTGGGGGAACCTCAGCTTGTCGGTTGCTCGCTGACCGGAGACAGGGTTGCGAGGAGGTGCGCATGAGCACGCCGGCCTCAGGTCCGAAAGCGCCCGTCCTGGTGACAGGAAGTAATCTTGGCGGGCGGGTCGGGGAGGTGATGTCCGCCGACGGCGTCCCGGTGCGGTATGCGGTGTACGGCGCTGGCCTGCCCGCGATCGTGTTCGTCCATGGTTGGTCGTGCGACCGCTGGTATTGGCTCGGCCAGGTGGGCCATTTTGCCGCCCGGTTCACGGTGGTGACCGTCGATCTGGCCGGCCACGGCGAGTCGGGAACCGATCGACGGAGGTGGACCATGCCCGCCTTCGGTGCGGACGTGGCCGCCGTCGTGACCGGGCTCGACCTGCCCGAGGTGGTGCTGGTCGGTCACTCGATGGGCGGCGACGTCATCGTCGAGGCGGCGCGCCGGATCCGGCCACGGGTACGCGGGCTGGTCTGGGCGGACGTCTACCGCAGCCTCGACGAGCCCGGCTCGAACGCGGGGACCGAGGAGGAGACCGCGGCGTTCATGGCGCCGTTCGAAGCCGACTTCGGTGCCGCCACCCGGGCCTTCGTTCGGCGCATCGCCGCCGCCGACACCGACCCGGACCTGGTTGACCGGATAGCCGACGACATGGCCGCCGCACCACCTCAGATCGCCCTGGACGCCATGCGGCACGCCATTGCCAACGAGCAGGCGGCGATCGCCGGCCTGCGGCAAGCCGCCGTACCGGCCGTGGCGATCAACCCGGCAAGTCCACCCACCGACATCGAGTCGCTCGCCCGCCACGGCGTAGCGACGGCAGTGCTTCCGGCCGTCGGGCACTTCCTGATGCTGCAAGACCCCGCCGGATTCAACCAGCTCCTCGACAAGGTCATCGAGGACATCCTGACCCGGTAGACAACCCACGACGCCGGACGCCGTGCCGACCCACGCCGATGCTCCGGCCGAATAAGGCATCGGCTCCGCGGCAGAGTCGAGCGCGCCCGCGAACAGCGCGGCACATGCGGTAGCGCGCTCGGCGGGGACGATCGTGGCGGCTCTGAGGTGATCAGTCGACGCCGGTGCTGCCGTCGGTCTGCTCGCGCAGGATGTCCGCGTGGCCGGCGTGTCGCGCGGTCTCCTCGATCATGTGGACGTAGATCCACCGCACGGACACCGAGCCGAGCTGCGGGCGCACCACCGTCTCCGCCAAGTCGAACCCCGCGGCGACCGCCCGCGACTCCGCGCAGGCCCGCCGGTAGTCCTCCAGCACGCCCTCGACCGTGTCGCGCGGACCCGGACCCCAGCCGTCGTCGGCCGGAATGCCGAGCTGGTCCGGGGACCGACCGCCCAGGACCATCCCGAACCACTCCCGTTCCACTGCCGCCAAGTGCTTCACCAGGCCCAGCAGCGTCGTCCTCGACGGGACCAGCGACCGGCGCGCGTCCAGCTCGGCCACACCGGCCAGCTTGCGCGCGACGGCCCCACGGCACAGCTCCAGGAACCCCTCGAGCACCTCTCGCTCGGTGCCGGTGAGCACCCGCAGGTCGGGCGGCACGGCGGCTCCAGCGTCGTCCATGTCGGCGCAGGCTAGCCGACCCCGCCCGTCGTCGTCCCGACCCGCAGCAGAGTCCGCGACGGCGCACTTCGGCTGAGGGCGGCGGCCTCTGGGGCTACCGTCTGCGGATGGGCGCCCTGACGGTGGACGGCTACCGGATCGAATCCCTGACCATGCAGACGTGGGACGCGTTTGCGGATCTCGCCGAACGGCACAACGGCGTGTGGGGCGGGTGCTGGTGCACGTACTTCCACCTCTACCCGGATCCCACGGAGGAGCGCCGGGCGCTCGGCCATCGCGAGTTCAAGCGGCGCCTGGTCGAGGCCGGCCGTGCGCACGCCGCCCTGGTTTTCGACGGTGCTGTCGCCGTCGCCTGGGCCCAGTTCGGGACGGTTCCAGAGCTACCGAACATCCACCACCGCAAGGAGTGGGAGCGGGGCGTCGCCCAGATGCCGGACTACCGGATCACGTGCCTGTTCGTCGACCGCGGCTACCGTCGTGCGGGAATGGCCGCAGTCGCCGTGCGAGGTGCGCTGGCGCTGATCGCCGCGGCGGGCGGCGGCCTCGTCGAGGCGTACCCGCACGACCTGCCCGAGGGCAAGAAGACCTCGGCATCGTTCCTCTACAACGCCACCAGGACCATGTACGAGCGGCTCGGGTTCAGCTACGAGCGATCGAAGGGTAAGGGCAACTGCGTGATGAGCGCGGTCGTTCCGGCCGCCACGGCGTGACAGGTCGCCCGCCTGCGCAGCACAGCGACAGGACGTGCCGATCGAACGACCTCTTCCACGTCGGCATCAGGTTGTACACGAGTCCGGCGGTCACCACCCGGCCGTCCGGGAAGATCCGCGTGGCGTCCCGCACCGCCTGCTTGTCGCGCTTCGCCGCAGGGTCCTTCGGGTCGCCGTAGATCAGGATGTCGTAGAAGTCACGCTGGACGAGCACTGATCCGTCGGGCAGCCGCCGCTGGCGGCAGACCACGTGCTCGGTGATCAGGTCGTCCTTGCAGGCGTGCGGTATTGCCGGGGCAGCTGCTCGAACCGGTCGGTGGCGGCGGTGAGGTTGTCCGTGGCGGGGGTCGCGGCGTCGCCCGGTCTCCGGAGCACGGGGAGCGCGAACTCGGCGTGGTTCTGAGTGTGCGGCGGGAACACGGTGTAGCCCACGTCCATCTCGCACATCCGGAGCCACTCGACCGGACCCGCCTTGATGTGCGGGCGCGGGCCCAGCCGCGCCGGGATCGCCCGCAGCGCGGCGGACAGGTCCAGGCGATCGTCCAGTGAGCCGCCGGCAGGAGCCGGCCGGTCCGGCACCGCGTCCACCGGATGCTCGCGGCCACGCCGCCGCCGGCCGAGGAACTCGTTCAGCAGCACCCGGCGGACGTACGCGTGCGCGCCGTCCGTCCGAACCCTTCCCCAGGCCAGGTACAACCGGACGAACGCCGCCTGGGTGAGGTCCTCGGCCTCGTGCCAGTCGCCGCACAGCAGGTACGCGGTATGCCGCAGCGGCCGGTACCGCGCGTGTAGTACGCGTCGAACCGGTCAGCATCGGTCGTCCGCATGGTCCTCCTCGGTCACCCTCCTCTATGCCGCGGACCGACCGAAAGGTTGCACCGGACGGGAAGTGTCCGGGGCAACGGTGTAGCCGGCCGTTTCGGTCAGTTGAGGCCAGTAGGGACGGTACGGCCGTCGAAGGATCGCTAGGCGTTCAGCGCCGGCTTCCAGCGCATCGCCCGCCGTGCCAACCGCGGTGAGACCTGGCGGCTGACCTCGCCCGTCGGCGGAAGCTCGGATCTCTGACGTCGCTGCATGCTGCGTCCGGTCGGATCCGGGGACGTCAAGTGGTCGCGCTGGCGTTGCGGGCTTGGGCGCCGTTCCCCGCGTCGATGCGCTGGTCCCGTACGATCGCCACCGCCTCTCGCTGGGTGAGCCTCGAGCCGCCGGTGAACGCCTGCTCGAACCGGGCCGCTCCCAGCCTCTGGCGGAGCTGGGTCACCAGCTCGGCCTCCACCCGCCGAAGATGAGGCCAGGCCGGCAGGCCGACCCGCCGGCGCAGGCCCTCGGCCGCGCCTTCCAGCAGCGCCGCCCGGTCCGGGTCACCCTCCGCCAGCGCCAGCTGGGCATACCCGGCCAAGCACAGGGTGACAAACGGGGCGCTGCGGGCGGCCAGGCTCAGGTCCAGCGCCCCATCTATCAGCGCCCTGGCCTCATCGAGCCGGCCCCTCAAGACAGCCAGGATGCCCAGCTGCACCCGGGAGCCCGCGGCGGACCAGTCACCGCCAACTCGCTCAGCCAGCTCACGCGCCTCACTCAGGTGGCGCAGGGCGTCATCGTAGCGGCCCAGCGCCGTGTCCGCGGAGCCGACGGTGAACGCGGCCATCGTCGTGAAGACGGGCTCGTCCTGGCCGCGGAGCTCCTCCAGCGAGGCCGTCGCTTCTCGCAGAGCCCCGTCCAGGTCGCCGGCGATCGGCAAGCTCCACGCCATGGCCAGCCGGCACACCGCATGCAGGAACGGGTCCTGGACCCCGGCCAGCACCGGTGCCAGGCGCTCGCGGGCCGCCAGCGCGCCGGCGTCGTCCCCGGTGTCGACGGCAAGCACCGCCGCGAGCCACGCCAGCTCGGCCCGGGCCTGCGGGTCCAGCGTGCCGGCGACGGGCAGGAGCTGCTCGACCCACGGGCGGGCCTCATGCTCACGGTCGCGTTCGGTCCAAAACAGCCACAGAACCCGGAACAGGTGCGGCAGAGGCCCGGGGTCGTGGGCCAGGTACCAGCGCACCGCGGCGGCCAGATTGCCCGCCTCGGCCTGCAGCCGCTCCAGCCACTCGCCCTCGCCGGTGTCGCGCAGCGGCCGGTCCGCCTGTTCGGCCAACGCCCGGTAGTACGCCGCGTGCCGGCGCCCAACGTCGTCGGCGTCGGGCCGGGCCGCCAGCCGCTCGGCCACGAACTCCCGCACGGTGTTCAGCATCCGCAGCCGGGGCCCGAGCCCGGTGCTGTCGGCGTAGACCAGGCTGCGGCGGGCCAGCGCCTCCGACAGCTCCAGCGCCCGCTCCTCCTCCAGGCCGGCCACCTGTGCGACGGCCGGGATGGTCCAGCCGTCCACGAACACCGCCGCGGCCTCGAGCAGCGACCGCTCGGCGTCCTCCAGCAAGCCCACGCTCCAGCCCACGGTGGCCCGCAGGGTGCGCTGGCGCTCGGGCAGGTCCACCGCGCCGGTCCCCAGCGCATCCAGCGAGGCTGCCAGCCGGTCCAGCAGGGCGGCCGGGTCCAGCAGCCGGGTCCGGGCGGCGGCCAGCTCGATCGCCAGCGGCAGGCCCTCCAGGCGGCGGCAGATCTCCACCACCGCCGCGGCGTTACCCGCGGTGAGCCCGAACCCGGGCCTCACCGCGCGGGCCCGGTCCACGAACAACGCCACCGCCGGCGAGGACTCCAGTTCCTCCAGCGGGACGGCAGCGGGGCCGGTGGGCAGGGCCAGCGGCGGCACCGGATACTCCCGCTCGGCCCGCAGCCCCAGCACCGCCCGGCTGGTCGCCACGATCACCACCTGCGGGCAGCGGGCCAGCAGCTCGCCCAGGCTGGGGGCGGCCTGGGCCACCTGCTCCAGGTTGTCCAAGATCAGCAGCCACGCGCCGTCGCCGAACAGCTCGGCCAGCGCCTCCACCGGCGAGCCCGCCCGCGCCAGGTCGGCCCCCACCATCCGGCCAATGGCGGCGGGGACCAGCGCAGGGTCGGTGACCGCCGCCAGCGGCACGAACACCGTGCCCTCGCCGAACCGGTGCCGGAGGCGCTCGCCCACCGCCACCGCCAGCCGGGTCTTGCCGACCCCGCCCGGGCCGGTCAAGGTCACCAGCCGCGCCTTCGACCGCTCCACCAGCCCGGCCACCTCATCGATGGCTCGCGCCCGCCCCAGCAGCGACGTCGTGCTCGCCGGCGGCGGGCGCGGCCCGCGGGAGCCCGCCGACGACGGCGCAGCTGCCCGGGTCCGGCCACCAGCGGCGGCGAACCGCTCGCTGAGCAACACCGCCAGGTCGTCACGCACCAGCCGGCGCAGCTCGGCGGGGGTGCGGAAAGAGCGGTAGGACTCCGAGGACTCCTCCTTGACCCGCGCCAGCAGATCAGCCAGCCGAGGCTCGCGATCGGGCGCCGGTGACTTGACGTACAACAGCCGCGGCAGCTCACCGGACAGCTCGAACTCCTGCTCCAGCCCCGAGACCTGCGCGCCGGGGACGAGCTGGCCGTACCGCTGCCAGTACAGGCCGATGAACACATCGCTTTGCGCCAGGTACGCCCGGTACAGCTCGGCGGGAGGGTACGGCCGAGCGCCGAGCTCGAACATCACCGGGGTCAGCCGCAGCGCCGAAATGGCACCCGAAACCGCCCGCCGCTCCTCCGCCAGCTCACCCAGCGTGGAACTCACGAACACCCGCAGACGCCGGTCCGGGGTCCGGATGACCACCTCATCCTGCGGCCCCCCGCTCACCGATCGCCCCTGAGCCGACCCACCACGCAAGCTTGCAACCACCCTCCCCGGCCAGCAAGGCCCCGGCAGGTCTCACAGCGGCGCGGCACAGGAGTTCTAGGCTCGCCAGGGTGACCGATCGCCGGCTGGACCTCGTGCTGCACGGCGCTACTGGCTACGTCGGTCGGCTGACCGCCCGGCACCTGGCCGGGCGAGCGGGCGGCCTGCGGGTCGGCTTGTCCGGCCGTTCCGAGCAACGGCTACGGGCGGTGCGGGACGAGCTCGGTGTGGATTGGCCGCTGCTGGTCACCGATGCCAGCGACCGGGCTTCGGTGGTCGAGTTGGCCGCCGCGTCCGCGGTGATCGCCACGACCGTGGGGCCTTACCGGAGACACGGCCTGCCCCTGGTCGAGGCCTGTGCCGAGTACGGCAGCTCGTACTGTGACCTGGCCGGCGAGACGCTGTTCGTCCGGGCCAGCGCGGACGCTGCGCACCAACGGGCCGTCGCCACCCGGGCTCGGATCGTGCACTCGGCCGGATTCGACTCGGTGCCGTCGGATCTGGGTGTCTGGCTGCTGCACGACCAGGTCCGGGCGGACGGCGCCGGCACGCTCGGAGAAACCGTCCTGGTGCTGGTCTCGGCCCGCGGCGGCGTCAGCGGCGGCACCGTCGAATCGGCGCGGGGCGTGGTCGAGGACATGGCCGACCCGGCGCAGCGGCGCATCCTCGCCGACCCGTACGCGCTCAGCCCCGACCGCGGTGCGGATCCGTCCGGTACGGGGGAACTCGATCCGCTGCTGCCGGCCCGGGACCCGCTGCTGCACCGATGGGTAGCGCCCTCCCCGTTCGGGCCGCACAACAGCCGGATCGTGCGACGTAGCAACGCGCTACTCGGCCACCTCTACGGGCCCCGCTTCCGATACCGGGAGCGGCTGGCGATCGGCGGCGGTCCGGCCGCTCCGGTTCTCGCGGGCCTGGTGACCGCGGGAATGGCCACCTTCGTGGCCGGCATGCGGCTGCCGCCCACCCGGACGCTGCTGGACCGGTTGCTGCCTGCCGCGGGACAGGGACCCTCCGAACGGACCCGCACCACCGGGCACTTCCGCGTCGAGGTGCACACCGTCACCAGCACCGGTGCCCGGTACGCGGCGACGGTTGCCGCGGACGCCGACCCGGGGTACGGCGCCACGGCGGTGATGTTCGGTGAGACCGCGCTCTCGCTCGCACAGGACGACCTGACCGCCGGCGGTGGGGTGCTCACCCCGGCCGCGGCGCTGGGTGGCCAGCTGGTGAACCGGCTGCGCGACCGCGGTCTCGAACTGTCGGTCCACCGGTACTGACACCCGCCGCCGACGGCCGACACCGTCGGACAGGTGGAAGCCTTCCGGCGGTCCTGTGCGTGCTGCCGGCGACCGCGCCAGCCAGCTCAGGACGGAGCCGCTGGCGAGGTGTCCTCAGCCTGCTTGGCAGCAGCCTTCAAGTCCTGGGCCGCGGCGTCGTCGATCGCCGACTGAACGATCCACTGAGCCCGCCCGAGAGCCTCCCGGATCTTGACCGCACCGGGATCGGAGACCAGGGCGAGGACTCCGGAGTGGCCAGGCACCAGAGCGGTGGTGAGCATGTCCTCGAGTTCCTTGCGGTGGTGCCGCTGCCGCAGACCCCCGACCGCTGCACCGCCGGCGCCCAAGACCGCCGCCGAGGCGAGCAAGGAGGGCGGGAAGATGATGCCGACGATCGCGCCACCGACCGCTCCCCACGCCAGCCCCCGCCGGGTGCTGTGGTCGGTCGCCTTCTGGACCTCGACCTTGCCGTCCGCTCCGCGGCGGACGACGACGACACCCTCGACCTTTACGGTCGCGCCGTCTTCCGCGTCCTTCAGGCCCTCGTACGCCTGCCAGGCATCGTCGAGGTTGGGGAAGTCAGCCGCGAGCAGCGTGTAGGCGCCGTCGCTGATCGCGAGAACCTGCGGTTCGGAAGACGACGGTGGGGAAGACGAGGGATCGGACACGGGAACCTCCACCCTGTGCTGCTGGGTCGTCGACGTGAGTCGGGCCAAAGGTGATCACCTGGTAGCTGCTCGATCCTCACCCGCAGCGGATGACCAACCCGTTGTCCCGAGTAGTCCCGACCGGGGCGCGAGGCGACCCACTCCCCTGGCGCCGCCTCACATCCGCGCCCGTAGCACGTCGACTTCGCAGCCGGGCGCGGCCGGCTCGAAGCCGTGCTCGGCCAGCCAGCGGACGGCCAGCAGGCTGCGCAGCGACCACCACGCGACGACCACGTCGCGGTCGACGCCGGTGCCGTACCCGGCGACCACGTCGCCCCGGCCGCCGCCCACGCCCTCGATGCGGTCTTCCTCGGCACGCGCCACCGGGCTCAGCCGAACTCAGCATTCACGGGCGCGCTCGGGGCGTCGCGGCCCCGTGGCATCCTCATGGCCACACCTCGCCCGGGAGCTGCCATGCCACCGACCCTGAAGCACGGCAAGATCTGCCATGTCGAACTGCCCGCGACCGACCTCGAGCGCTCCGCCTCCTTCTACGAGCGGGTGTTCGACTGGCACGCACGCCGCCACCCGGGCGGCCCGATAACGTTCGACGATTCGACCGGCGAAGTCAGCGGCCACTGGGTACCGGGTCGGGCGCCGGCCGATCCCGGCGTGCTCGTCTACATCTGGGTCGATGACATCGACGTCGCGATCGACCGCGTCCGCGCTGAGGGCTGCGAGATCGTGCAGGGCGTCGGTGCCGACCCCGGCGAGCTCACCGCCCGCTTCCGCGACCCCGGCGGCAACGTCATCGGGTTGTACGAAGAGCCGCGCGACTGAGCCGCCACCGGCGGCCATGCCGACGAGACTGTCCCTCTTCCGCCAGCTCCCGGAGCGGTAGTCCTCGACGGACGGTCGCCGATCCACGCGCCGTGGACCGCATCGTGCACCAGATCCGCCGCTCCTCGCGTTGCCCGCAGGACGTCGGTGCGGAGTGACGCGCTGTCGGCGTGGCGGCATGAGCGGTCGTGCCGGTGGACAGGAATGTCGCGTGGACGGTCCCGCGTACGCGCTTGTCGGGTTTGTCGTCGCCGTCGGTCCTCCGCTCCGCACGGTGAGAGATGACATCGGCCGCTCGCTATGACGCGGGTTGTGCCCCGTCCAGGTTCCGGAATGTGGCTGTTCAGCGGTGCGACTCCTGCGCTGATGTGTCAGTCCGCTCCGGCGAGCAGGTGCCCGGGGCCTGATGCGGCCGGCGGTGGACGGGGGCAGTCCATGCAGGCTGGTCGACGCCCGCTGCCACAGTCTCGCGGCTCATCCTGCTGCAGCTCGACATGCTGACAGCCAGACCCACAGGAGCCTCGCTTCCGGGCCTTGAGGAGCCACGTCATGCGCTGCGGACCCGGCGGTTCCCGGACTGACCCGTCCCCAGCCCTGTCCTTGCCGGGGACGGGGATCCGTACCCAGGACTCATGTGTGGGCGGACCGCCCTTGGCACGGGGGGACCAAAGGCGGGCCGCTGGACCGGCAGGGTACTCGCCGGTAACTAATCGGCAACCCGCAGAAGGCCGGCCCGCCCGCCCCCCGTGCGGGCGGGACCGCCCGGCGAATTCTGCTGAGGATCGCGTCGGTACGCATGTCGATCATGCCCACAATTTGGCAGCCGTTCGCGTCGCATGCGGATCGGTTATCGGGAAGGGCACGTAGTCGGTCGCGTCAGCGCTCAGGCTGTGTGAAGTCTGAACTCGTTGCGGTCCGGGTCGGCCAGCTCGATGCCGTCAGGCAGGTCGGCGAGTCGGGTCGCACCGAGCGAGACCAGTCGTTCTGCCTCGCCGGTGGGGTCAGCGGTGACCAGGTCGAAGCGCTGCCGGTTCCGTCCGGTTCTGGGTTCCACTGGCGGCCCGCCCCATGAGTCCCACGAGATCTTGGTACCGCCGAGCGGCGACTGGACGGCGGTCTGCTCGTTCTCGTCCCACACCAGCGGCCAGCCCAGTGCGTCGCGCCAGAACATGCCGACGTCACGGGTTCCGTCACAGGTGACCTCGCCGAGGTAGCCGGTGCCGGCCAGGTAGTTGTTGCCCGGCTCGATCACGCAGAGCTCGTTGCCGCCAGGGTCTGCCAGGACGACGTGTGGGTCGTCGGGCCCTTGGCCCACATCGAGGTGCCGGCCGCCGAGGCGCAGCGCCGTGTCGACGGTTCGCTGCTGGTCCTCGCAGCTGCTGCTGGTCAGGTGCACGTGCAGCCGTGGCCGGCCGACCCGCCTCCCGTCGGAGGCTACGAAGCGAAGCCCGACCTGCAGCTCGTCACCTGGCACCAGCACGCCACCGGGCTCTGCGAGCATCTGTCGGTCGAGCAGCCCCGCCCAGAACGCCGCCGCCGCGTCCGCATCGGCCACTTCGAAGGTCACCGCTTCGAGTCGCAGGGCCACCTCTGCACCCTAGGCCCCGCCGGCGACCTACGATCACCACGACCAGCAGCATGGGTGCCAGTCCCGCGCGCAGTGCTGCATGGTCGGATGAGCCGCTCCGCGGCTTCGAGCGGACGTCCCGCGCAGGGGTGTGCCAGAGTCGGATGTCACTCCGCGCCCCGTGACGGGCGCCGGACCCGACGCGACCAGCACCTGTGCCGCTGTCGCTCTGAGGATCGGGCTCAGAGCGCGAACCGGAGCGCGACGGGGCTCGCGACCGCCGACCCGCCGGCGCCACCCGGCCGAAGACTCCCGCCAGGTGAATCTTTTTCTGGCGTAGGGCGCGACAGTTGAGGTATGGAAGGCCCGCCGAGCGACGCGACGCTGTTGGTCGGCGTCGCCGGACGCGACATCGGGGCCTTCCGCACACTCTACGAACGCCACGCCGGCTGGCTCTCGCTCCGGCTCGCCCGCCGGTGCAACGACGCTGAGCTCGTGGCGGACGCCGTCCAGGACACGTTCGTCGTGATCTGGCAGAAGCCGCGGAGCTTCCGCGGTGACGGCGACGTCGCGGCGTGGCTGTGGGGCATCGCGATCCGCCGGCTCATCAGTCGCCTGCGCCAGCGGAGCGACGTCGCGGCCGCGTTCGGGAGCTCTGACACGGTACCGGCGGCGGAGGACGAGGTCCTGCTGTCGGTCGAGTACGGCGACATGGGCGCGGCCTTGTCCAGACTGTCGCCGGAGATGCGCGCCGTCATCCAGGCCGTCGTCCTGGACGGGCTCTCCGCCAAGGAAGCGGCGCAGCTGCTGAACGTGCCGGTCAGCAGCGTCAAGACGCGACTGTTCCGGGCAAAGGCACATCTGCGGGCCGCGCTGGCGGAGGGACTGTCATGACCGGCTGGCACGTCGACGACGAGACACTGCGGCGCTACGTCGAGCGGATCGACTCGGTGGCCGAGGGTGCATCGGTCGAGCAGCACGTGGTGACCTGTGAGCGGTGCCGGGCCCGGGTCAACACCGCGGCCGTCGCCGTCGAGCTCGCTGTGGTCGATCTCGACGCCGTGTGGGACCGCACGCGCGACGCCGTCGAGATACCGCGTCCGTCCGTCTTCGAGCGGCTGTTGAGCGCTGTCGGGCTCCCTTCCGCTGAGGCCCGGATGGTCGCGGTGGCCAGCGCGTTCCGCGGCGTGTGGTTGATCGGCGTGGCCGCAGTCATTGCCTTCGCGGCTCTGGCAGCGGAGATCGGGGAGACCGGCGAACTCTGGTTCTTCCTCGCCGTGGCGCCTGCCGCGCCCTGCCTATTGGTCGCGGTCAGCTACGACCGGCGATGGGACCCGGCCCTCGAGCCGGAAATGGTCACGCCATACCCGGCCCTGCGCCTGGTCCTGCTGCGCACGACCGCGGTCCTGGCCCTCGCGCTGCCTGCCGTGCTGCTGCTCGGGCTGATCGTGCCGGGCCAGACGCCGTTCGTCTGGCTACTGCCGGCCCTCGGCTTCGTCGCGGTGGTGCTCGCGGCGTCCACCTGGATCAACCCGCTCAACGCGGCCACGACCGTCAGCGTCGCCTGGCTACTGGCCGTGTGGCTGGTGAAACGGGCCCATTCCCCGACCGTGGTGCTGGAGGGCTGGATCCAGGTCGCCTTCCTGGTGCTGGCCGCAGCATCGTTCTGCATCTTCGTCGTACGCGCGCACCACCTGAGCCAGCTTCGACCACGGAGGTAGCGGCGATGACCGCCTCGACCGGATCTCTGATCAGCTTGCGTGGTGTGGGGCGCTCGTTCGGCGCCACCCAGGCCCTCGCCGACGTCGACCTCGACCTGGAAGCGGGAGTGATCGGGTTGCTCGGCCCGAACGGGGCAGGCAAGACCACCCTGCTGCGGCTGCTGGCCACCGCCTTACCGCCCAGCCGGGGAAAGGTGCGCGTCCTGGGCCGGGACGTCGAGGTGCTGGCCGAGCGCACCGAGATCCGCCGCCGGCTGGGCTACCTCCCGCAGGAGGTCGGGTTCCCGCGCGGCTTCACCGCGTTCGCGTTCGTCGACTACATCGCGCTTCTCAAGGAGTGGGCCGACCCGGCCGCCCGGCACGCTGAGGTGCGCCGGGTGCTCGACCAGGTCGGGCTGTCCGACGCCGCGACCAAGCGGATCCGGGCCATGTCCGGCGGCCAGCGGCGCCGGGTCGCGCTGGCCCAAGCGCTGCTCGGGTCACCGCCGGTCCTGATCCTCGACGAGCCGACCACCGGCGTGGACCCGGAACAGCGTGTCACGCTGCGGACCGTGCTGGCGGAGCTCGCGCGGACGTCGATCGTGGTCCTGTCCACCCACCAGACCGAGGACGTCGCGGCCCTGTGCGAGCGCGTCGTCGTGCTGGACCGGGGTCGGGTCCGCTACGACGGTGCGGTCACCGACCTGGTCGACCGGGCCGCCGGCCGGGTCTGGCTGGCGGACCAGCCGGACCCGGCGGCGACCGTGTCCTGGCGGACCGGCACCGGGCGGTACCGCAACGTCGCCGCGCAGGCGCGGGATGACGTCCAGCACGTCGAACCGTCCCTCGAGGACGCCTACCTCCTGCTGCGCGGGGACCGCTCCGGCACCGGGATCGTGACCCGGTGAGCGCGACGCTGGCGGCCGGCCCGGAAGCGGTTTCCGGCCACCACCCCGCGTTCGTTCCGCTCGCCGCCCGGGAGCTGCGCCGGCTTGTCGTCAACCCGGTCTTCCTGTTCGCCATCGGGATGTGCGTGCTGATCGGGACCGGCGACAGCGACGGGGTCGTGGAGATCGATGGGGTCGTCGGGTATCCGGCGGTCTTCCTGGGTGGCTTCGGGATGATGGCCATGTATTGGCTGACCCGCTCGATGCGCGACAGTGAGCCGGTCGTCGGCGTCACCCCGACGACGCGGCCGGTGCGCACGGCCGCGCTGTGCGCGGTCGCGATCGTGCCGTTCCTCTGCGGCTGGCTGACCCTGTTGGCCTTCGTCCGCGTCTTCCCGATCGGATCCCCGGTGTACGGGGACTTCAGCGCACAGGCCCAGGTCGCGATCCTCGTCGGGCAGATCGTCGTCCCGTCGCTCGGCGGCCCGCTGCTCGGTGTCGCGCTTGGCCGGTGGATCAGCTTCCCGGGCGCAGCGTTCGTCGCGTTCCTGCTCATCTTCGGCTGGGTGGAGCTGGTGACGGTCGCGTCGCTGACCCATCCGGACTCGGCGCCCATCGCCGCGCTGCGGTTGTTCTCGCCGTTCGCGTTCTTCTCCTTGGCCGACAACAGCCCCGACATCACTCTGTGGCGCGGCTCCCCGTGGTTCTTTCTCGGCTGGCAGCTTGCGCTGTGCGCGATCGCGGCGCTCGTCGCCCTTCTGCGCGGGGCGGAGGGCCGGGTGCGGTCCCGGATCGTGCACGCTCTGCTGGCCGCCCTGGCGGTGGCCGCGGTCATGGTCGTGCTGACCAGCACCGTCGGGGCCGTCCCGGACGCATGATGATTCCGCAGATGCTCCGGGCCGGGGCGTGGCCGGCCGTGACGGGGATCGGCGGCGTGGCGCTCGTCGCGGGCGGCTGCGGGATCGCGTTCCCCACGGCCGGCCCCGTCCTGCTTCCGATCGCCTTCACGCTGCTGGCCGCCGCAGCCGCGTTCACCCTCGACGAGCCGGCCTACCAGGTCGTCGACGTGACGCCGACCGGACCCGTCCGGCGCACCGGCATCCGAGCCGTGGCGTTGCTGGCCCTGGTCGCCGCCGGCACGGTGCTCATCCTGGCCGGCGTGCAGCGCGGGCTCGGGCTGCCCTGGGGGGCGACCGTGCTCGCGCTCGGCGGCAACGTCGTGCTGGGGTTCACCGTAGCCTGCCTGGCCCGCACCCGTACCGGCGAGCCCGGCGCGCCGGCCGCCACCGCTGTCGCCCTGATCCTGATGGCGCCCAGTCTGGTGCCCGCTGTGGCGCGCCGGGTGAGTACTTTCCCCACCTCCGGTGGCGCCGGGCTGTCGTCGAACACCGTCTGGTGGACCGTCCTCGCCCTGTGCATCACGGCCTTCGCCGTGTCGGTCAACGGCCAGCTCCTGCCTCACAGGCTTCCCCGTCTACGCTGACGCCGACGTGGCGCGCCAGTGCGGCACGTGCGTGCTCCACATCCGCGTGACCGTGAGCTGCCAACCCGGAGCTCGGGCACCTTGTACTCG
Source organism: uncultured Actinomycetota bacterium (assembly GCA_963728945.1). Classification (GTDB taxonomy): domain Bacteria; phylum Actinomycetota; class Actinomycetes; order Mycobacteriales; family CADCTP01; genus CADCTP01. The sequence continues at coordinate 310,491 of CAVSMA010000004.1, forward strand.
TAGCGATTCACCATGGTGACATTGGGCGGTCGGAGCGCCCGGATCTCTGCCGTCGCTGCCGTCCGGTCGGGCCCCGGCCAGCTCCACTTCTGCCGGTGGTCACCGACCGTGTCGGACGTTGGGCACATCGTCTGGCGCACGATCGGGACGAGGCTTGGGGAAGGACTCCGATGACCTACATCGCGGTCAGCGGGCTGAGCCATGTCGGTCTCGTCCGCGACAACAACGAGGACAGCCTCGTCGTCGGGCCGTGGACGCTGTGTGGGACGGAAACGGACAGCCCCCAGACCCTGGTCTTCCCGGTCGGCACGCCGGTCGTCGTGGCGGTTGCCGACGGGCTCGGCGGTCACCCCGGAGGCGACCTCGCCAGCTCGCTGGTCGTCCGCCTCCTGGCCCGGGCCGGGCCGTCCCTCGACCGCGAGGACGCGATCCGGGAGGTCCTCCAGGAGTGCAACCACGCGGTGTACGCCGCGGCGGCCGACAACCCGCGACTGGCGACGATGGGCACGACCGTGGCCGGTCTCGTCGTCACCGAGGAGCAGGTGCTCGGGTTCAACGTCGGCGACAGCCGGATCTACCGGGTCGGCACGGAGGGAATCGAGCAGGTCAGCGTCGACGATCGGCCGTCGGGCGGGATGCTGTCCCGGCACACCGTCCTCCAGACGCTCGGCGGGAACCGCGAGCTGTCCCCCATCGAGCCGCACGTGACCGGCTCACCGCTGTCGGCGGGCGCCTGCTACCTCGTCTGCTCCGACGGCCTGAGCGACGTGGTGCCGACCGACGAGCTCGCCCGGATCCTGCACCAGCACGAGGACGGGCGGGCTGCGTTCGAGCTGTGGAAGGCCGCGATCGATGGCGGCGGCCCGGACAACATCACGCTGGCCGTGGCCCGCCTGGCCGACTGAGTGCACTGCGCTGCCGCGGACGTGTCGTCTACTTCTTCGGGAGGTCGGCCAGGTAGGTCCGAGCCCGACCGCCGTGGCCGGCTGCCAGCGTGGCGTAGGTCGGGATCGCGTAGAGGGTCATCCGGTCGTCGAGGAAGTCGCTGTAGGCGAGGGTGTGGCCGTCCGGCGAGACGTCGAGACCGGTCGGCTGGTTGCCGCCCACGATCGCGTCGAGGATCCGTCCGGTCCGGGTGTCGATCGCGATGACGGAGCCCCACTCCGGGCCGGGCAGGTAGTAGTTGCTGCCGTTCCGGCCCCGGTTGGAGACGTAGAGCACCCGGTAGTCGGGGCTCAGGTCGATGGTGTTCGGGGTGTGCCCGGTGTCGGCGAGCTTGCGTGCGGCGTTGGTCCGCAGGTCCACGACGAAGACCTCGTTCGTCCCCATGTCGTCGGCGTAGAGCCTGCCGTGGACCGGGTCGGCGACGAGGTGGCGCATCGCGCCGCCGGTGTGCAGCAGCACCGTCGATCGGCCGGTGGCCAGGTCGATAGTCGCGAGCTCACCGCGTGCGTAGCCGGCGACGTAGAGCCGCCTGCCGTCGGCCGTGGGATAGAGGCCGCGGGGCGTCGCGACGGTGGGCAACAGCCGCCGCACCCGGCCGGAGGCCAGATCGATCTCGGACACGTCGTTGCTCACCCAGTTGGCGACGTACATCGTTCGCTCGTCCGACGACAGCGCCATGACCTTGCTCCAGACGCCCTTGGTCGACATCTGCCGGCGGACCCGGTGGCTGCGTCGATCGATCTCGAAGACCGACGCCGTCTCCATCTGACTGGCGTAGGCAGTGCGGCCGTCCCGACTGAAGACGACCTCGACCGCGCCATGCGAGCCCAGCCGCACGTCGGCTTTGCGCCGGAGGGTGACCGGGTCGAAGACCTGCAGGCCGTGACCGCCCAGCAGGCTCACCCAGATCTCCCGACCGTCAGGGGTGAAAGCCACCTGCTTCGGCGCCGGCCCGGTGTGGACCGCGCCGACCTTGTGGTGTAGCAGACCGGACGGATCCAGCCACCGTTGCAGCGCCCGGTCACGGTCCAGGTCCAGTTCCTCGGTCAGCGAGTTGTAGCCGGGCCGCGCCAGCGCCAGCCGCAGGTGACCACCGGCCACCGTCCCGGAGAACGGCGTTCGCTCGACGGTGGTCCGACCGTCCTCCCGGGTGATGCGCAACTGGGCACCCGGAGGATCACTGGTCACCTGCAGCCGGTGCGGTGCCGGGGCGATTCCCGCGACCTGGCGCCGCGGCGGGACCTCGTGTCCCGCCGGCGGCGCAGAGACGGTCGTCGCAGCTTCGTCCGACCTCGTGCCAACGCCCAGGTCGACCTGCGCGGTCGCGGCGAGCACTCCCGCCGCGACGACACCCGCCGCGGCGATCGACGTGATGGTCCACTTGCCGACACGTGGCACGGTCATCGCCTCGATGCACATCCGCTGCGGAACGACGCGCACCCTAGCCGATGATCTGACCCGGCTGTCGACGCCCGGCGAGGCAGGGCCGGTGTCCCGGCCCTCCCCAGGTGGTCCCGTCAGGTCACCGACACCAGGCGAACAACTCGGGGTTCGTGGTGTGCAGCCTCACGACCCGGCCCAGGGACAGGTACGAGCCCGCGGGCAGATCGGTGAAGATCGGCCCGGCGACCGGGTCGGCCCGCTCGCCCGCGCCGGGGTCGCGCCTGGGTCACCTGCGGCTCGCCCTGGCGCGCTCACCGAGGGCCTGCAGCACGGCGGTGTCGTAGTCCATCGGCTCGAACGGGACCAGCTTGCGGATGCTGTCGTCGCGGACGATCACCTCGTTGGTCATCGAGTCGACCAGCGACCGCCCGGTCGCCACGTCGACGTCGGTCACCAGGGACAGCCAGCGCGAGGACAGTGACGGGCTGAGCAGCGGCACCGGCAGCACGAGCGTCTTGCGGCCTTCGATGCGCGCCACCCGGCGCATCATCTCGACGTACTCCAGGACGTCGGGTCCGCCGATGTCGAACGCCCGACCTGCTGCCTCCGGCAGCTCCAGCACCGCGACCAGGTAGCGGATGACGTCGGCGACCGCGATCGGCTGGGTCCGGGTGCGCACCCAGCGGGGAGTGACCATCGCGGGCAGGTGCTCGACGAGCTGCCGGGTCATCTCCCAGGAAATCCCCCCGTAGCCGACGATGATGCCCGCCCGCAGGGTCGTCACCGGGACGCCGCCGGAGCCGAGCAGCTTCTCCACCTGGCGGCGGCTTCGCAGGTGAGCCGAGAGGACGTCGTCCTCGTCGCCGAGGCCGCCGAGGTAGACGATCCGGGACAGCCCGGCGTTCGCCGCCGCGGCGCCGAACCGCTCAGCGGCCGCCGCGTCATCGGCCTCGAACGTCGGCTTGTCGAGGGAGTGAACGAGGTAGTACGCCGCTGCACAGCCGGCCGCAGCGGCGGCGAGGGACTCCGGCTCGGCGACGTCGCCGTACACCGGCTGTCCGCCCCCGGAATAGCGGTCCGGGCGCCGGGTCATCGCCCGCACCTCATGGCCCGCGTCGGTGAGCGCCGGGCACAGCCGGCGACCGACGAACCCGGACGCGCCGGCGACCAGCAGCTTCATCCACCCAGCTTGGGCTCAGTCGGCGGATCGCGCCACCGGGCACCGCGAGGCGCCGTTCCCCGGGGCGGGCCGCGCGGCGGCCGCGGTGGCACTGGCCACCAGCCTGGTGCGGCTGCACTCCGGCCGGCGGCCGGTGTGCCGACCTTCCCCGTCCCGCGGTAGTCCGGACCGAGGAACCGGGGTCAGCCCTCGCCCGGCTCGCCGTGATCGTCGGCGACAGTGAGCTGGCGTGGGTCGGTACCGGTGTCGCTGGCGCGGAGGGCCGGGGCCTCGTGCCCGCGCGCTGCCGGCATCGCACCCGCCTTCTTCGGGTCGACGACCTCACCGGTGGCCGGATCGAGTCCATGCCGCGCCCGGTAGAACGGGTTGTCCGGTGGAAGCCCGCCGCTGACCCGCCCGTACAGGCCGAAGGTCAGCAGGAGCAGGCCGGACACGAAGCTGAAGATGACGTTGCGCATGCTGAAGTCGAGGATATTGGCCGAGGTCCGGAGTACGGCAAGGTTCACGAGCCCGGACAACAGGAACAGCACCCCGACGACCGCGTTGAGCTCGGCGGCGATGTTTCCGCCGATGATGGCGCCGGCGATGAGGATCAGTCCGACGAGGACCGAGATCGCGCTCAGCAGGGTGTTGGTCGACAGGCCCGCCAGCTGGTCGCCCATCGTGTCGAAGAAGCCAAGGGCATCGGCGAACCCCAGCACGCCGAACACGAGCAGGCCGGCCCCGATGACTCCCGCGCTGAATCGGTAGACCCGGTTCAACGGATTGTCGTGAGGCAGGTTCCTCGTCCCGAAGATCGCCACGATCCGTCCCCCTCTTCCCGCCCACGTCCCACCGTCAGTGTGGGGGTGTCCCGCAGTGATCGCTCGTCGAGAAAGGCGGAGGTCGCGACAGTGCACCAGGACGACTCCCGCCGCCATCCGGACCTGGCCCAGCGCGGCGGCCGTGTCGGACGCGAGCGCGTACCGCGGCCGGGCTGCGCACAGCCCGACTCGCGCGCGATGAGCGTGCGCCGTTCCCTCTGGGCCGCGCGCAGCGGCCCCGTTCGGGTGAGAATGACCGCGTGATCGAGCGGTTCGACCCGGTCGTGACCGACGCCGAGCTGAGGGACCTGCGCGTCCGGCTCGAGTCCACGCGGTGGCCGGAGCCGGAGACCGATCCTGGCCAGGGCGTCCCGCTCGCCGAGCTGCTCGACCTTTGCGCATACTGGCGCGACACGTACGACTGGCGACGGTGCGACGACCGCCTCGCCGCCGTGGGGCGGTTCCGGACCGTCGTCGACGGGCTGGGGATCTGCTTCCTGCACGCCCGGTCGTCCCGCTCCGACGCCTTCCCTCTCCTGTTGACCCACGGGTGGCCGGGTTCCGTCGTGGAGTTTCTCGACGCACTCGAGCCGTTGACCCGTGCCGGGTTCGACTGTGTGGTGCCGTCGCTGCCGGGATATGGCTGGACTGACAGGCCGCGGGAGGCAGGCTGGGGTGTCGAGCGGATCGCGCGGGCATGGGCCGGGCTGATGGCGCAGCTGGGATACGACCGCTACGGCGCGGCCGGCAGCGACTGGGGCACGAGCGTCAGCGCCAGCATCGCCCAGCAGGACCGGCGGCACGTCGCCGGCGCACTGCTTCTGCCGCCGCTGGCGCCACCCCTGCCGGACACCGGACGCGCCGGGCGCGGGCAGCCGTCTGATGACGGCGGCTACTCGCTCGAGCAGCGAACCCGCCCTCAAACCATCGGCTACTCACTGACAGACTCTCCTGCCGGCCTCGCCGCGTGGATCGTCGAGAAGGTCAGCAGCTGGACCGACCCGCGCAGCCGGCTCGCAGGGGACGCGGTCCTCGACAACGTGATGCACTACTGGCTGCCGCGGACCGGCGCGTCCGCGGCACGCCTGTACTGGGAGAGCCTCAGCGACGTCTCCCGATGGCTCGAGGGACCGCTCGAGGACCGGGACCTGGTCCACGCTCCGGTCGGCTGCAGCGTCTTCCCGTACGAGCTGCAACAGCCGACCCGGCACGAAGCCGAGCAGCGCTTCACCGACATTCGCTACTGGAACGAGCCTCAGGTTGGCGGCCACTTCCCGGCATGGGAACAGCCGGCGCTGTTCGTCCAGGAGATCGAGGCGTTCTTCACGCCCCTGCGATGACATCCCCAACCGCTGGCGGCGTCAGACCTTCCGAATCAGTCCGTCGGCGACTGATAGCCGGACGGCGGCACAGGTCGAGCGGCTGCTGGCGGTCGCCGGATCCGTTCGTCCATCCAGCCGACGATGTTTTATTTACCTTTGCGGGTACGTAACCGATCGGGTACGATCGTCGTGTGGACGCCGTGTTGCACGCCGTGGCCGACCAGAGCCGACGGACGGTGCTGGACATCCTGCGCGACCATCCGGCGACTGCCGGCGAGCTGGCCGACGCGCTACCGATCGCGCGGCCCGGCGTGTCCCGGCACCTGCGGGTGCTGCGGGAGGCCGGGCTGGTCGACGTGCGCCAGGAGGCGCAACGGAGGATCTACAGCCTGCGGCCCGACGCCCTCGCCGAGGTGGACGAGTGGCTGGGGAGCTACCGCGCGCTGTGGCAGCACCGGCTCGACGCCCTGCACACGGAGATCTCCCGAGGAAAGAGGACCCGGCAGTGAAGATCATGGGCACGATGCGGACGCTCGACGAGACCCGTGGCGCGGTGCGGGTCGAGGACGTCTACGACACCGATATCGGGGACTTGTGGCAGGCGTGCACGACACCGGAGCGCCTGGCCCGCTGGATCGCGGAGGTCTCCGGTGACCTGCGCGTGGGCGGGACGGTCCATGCCGTCTTCACGAGCACGTGGAGCGGTCCGGCGCGGATCGAGGCCTGCGAGGCCCCGCACCACCTGCTGCTCACGACCCAGCCGGGGACGGATGACGAGGCGCAGATCGAGGCCTGGCTCACCGCGGAGGGAGCGCGGACCAGGCTGGTGGTCGAGGAGCGCGGCCTGCCGATCGGCGAGCTCCACTATCACGGCGCCGGCTGGCAGGCCCATCTGGAGGACCTCGGGACGTCGCTCGCCCGCGACGGCTCCGTACACGTCGACGGCTGGTCGGCCCGGACGGCCGGCCCCGGCCTGGCACCGGCGCTGGACCGCCCTCACCCCGACCTACCAGGACGCGGCGGCCCGCTGATGTCCGACCACATCAGGTTGGACGGGATCACGGTGAACGCGCCGGACGCACTCGCTCTCGCGCGGTTCTATGCCGAGATCACCGACGGCGTCGCGAGGGGAACCTCCCGCTGGGCAGCGGTCGCCGGCCCGAACGCGTTCATCGCCTTCCAGCAGGTCGACCAGTTCGAGCCGCCGACCTGGCCGGACAGATCCGTGCCGATGCAGATGCATCTCGACTTCCTCGTCGACGACCCGGAAACGGCCGGCGCGCGGGCGCTCGCCGCCGGGGCGACCCGACTCGAGTTCCAGCCCAATTCCGATCACTGCCTGGTGTACCTCGACCCCGCCGGCCACCCGTTCTGCCTCTCGACCTGGCACGGTCAAGACCTCTTCGACAGCGCCCCCGACAACCACGTCGAATGACCGATGCGACCGCAACATGGCACTGACTTCGGCAGGGTCGAGTGGTCGGCGGAGACCGGACCGTCGGCCACCGACCGCTCACAATGCCGAGACCGCCTTCCAAGACCCAGGAGCGCGGAGCGACCTACGGCAGATGCGGACGTCTGCGCCGACCTCTTGCCCGCTGCTCCAGCAGTACGGTTCGACGGATCACCCGTGGCGGCAGGAGGCCGTGTGGACACTGTTACCGGGTGGGCCCAGGATCACGCGCATGACCATCCGGGCCTGACGCACCCGGCGACCTTCCCGCCACCCGCGCATGTAGCGGCATGACAGGACGATCGGCTCCCGCGGAGAGCCGTCTTCGAGAGTTCGTCACCACGGAAGGAGCGGTCTTGCTGGTACGCGGATGGCAGTACGACGTGACGCCCGGCCACGAGGCGGAGTTCGAGCGGCTCTACGGCGCATCGGGCGCCTGGGCGCAGCTGTTCGCACGAAGCTCCGGCTATCTGGGGACCGAGCTGTTCCGGGCGGTCCAATGGCCCGGCCGGTACGTGACCGTGGACCGCTTCGCGACCGAGGAGGCATGGCACCGCTTCCTCGGCGAACACCGGCAGGCCTACACCGAGCTGGACTCCCGCTGCGCCGACCTCACCGAGGCGGAAGCCGACCTACTCAGCTGAGCCCCCGGACGGAGCGACGGTCCACCCGATCCTGGCCCGGCTGGAGGGGCTGCGGTGGGTGGAGTCCCGCTGGGAGGACATCGACGCCCGGACCGAAGGCCGCCCCGCCCGCCGGTACTACCGACTCACCACGACCGGAGTCGAATCCGCCCGGCTGGCGCTGGCCCGGGCCTACCGGCCCAGCCGGGCCCCGTCACTGCGGCCGGCGACGGAGCCGACATGACCACGCCGCCCGGCCGCTGGTGCTGCCGGACCGTCGAGCTGGCGGTGCGGGTCCAGAACCGGTGCATCACCGTCTTCGGTTACGTCGGCGCCGACTACCACCTCTTGTAGTCGATGTCCTCAGGGGGTGGCTGACGGCGGAGGTCGATGTCGAAACGACGCGCTATCCGTACCAGGACGACGATCACAACGACAGGGGAGATCCACAGAGCGAAGATGACGACCGGAAACAGTAGCGAATTCATCTCGCTTGGCTTTCTCCACCCGGGGCGACTATCGCTCCACCGTGAGTCAACTCTATACCCGCCGAACAGCTCCGGACGCCAGGTGATGGTCAGCGATTGAGCGGGTACGGACGGCTGCCCACAGGAGCGGGCCTTGAGAGCCGCTATCAGCGATCACACCATCGCCAGCGGGACCGACGGCGTGTCGGGGTGTCTGGGTGTGTGGGCGCGGAGCCGGGGTAGGAATTCTGGGTGGCTCGGCGTGCGGTGCCGATGTTGGTGAGTGTCGTGCTGGCGGCGGGGGTGGCAGGGTGCACCTCGGGCCACCGGGTGGACAACGCGTCCATCACCGTCTCGCCGGCGAACGCCCTGATGGACCAACCGGTCAGGGTGTCGGTGGCTGGGCTGCGAGCCGGCCACCCCGTGACGGTGACCGCGACCGCGAAGGACGTTGTCAGGGTGACGTGGTCGTCTTCGGCGGAGTTCCGGCCCAGCGGGGACGGAACGCTCTCGCTCGACCAAGCGCCGGTGGACGGCAGCTACTCCGGGCCGAATCCGATGGGCCTGTTCCAGTTCATGACGCCGGACGATCCTCTGCCGTTCGGCTTCGGGCCGCCGCTGTCAGGCAGCTACGTGGTGAGGCTCGAGGTCAAGGTCGACGGGAGGACCGTGGCGACGGCGAGGGCGACTCGGCGCAGCCCCGAGGCACTCGGGGTCACGACCAGGAAGCTGACGGTGGCGGCCGACGGCGTGTACGGCGTCCTCTACCGGCCCAAGGACACGACGACGAGGAAGCCGGCGCTGCTGGTCTTCGGCGGCACCGAGGGCGGGCTGAGCCAGCCGGTGCAGGTGAACGCTGCGCTGCTCGCGGCGCACGGCTACCCCACGCTCGCCCTGGCGTACTTCGAGGCGCCCGGGCTACCGAAGGACCTGGCCGCGATACCCCTGGAGTACTTCCGAAAGGCGCTCACGATCCTGCGGGCACAGCCCGGCGTCGACACCGATCATCTGCTGGTCACCGGCGCATCCTGGGGCGGCGAGGGCAGCCTGCTGGTGGCGGCCACGTACCCGGACCTGGTCAACGGGGTGATCGCCGAAGCGCCCAACTCCTACGTCGACGTGGCGCCGTTCACGAGGAAGCGGTCGTCCTGGACCCTCAACGGAAAGGAGCTTCCGTTCGCGCCGGCCGGCCAATTCGGCGCGCCCGCCGCGGAGGTCGACCCGAAGACCTACATCCCGGTCGATCGCATCCGTGGCCCGATCTTGCTCGCATGCGGAGAGCTGGACCTCGAGTGGCCCTCCTGCCGCAACATCGATGACATCACTCATCGACTCGGCGGACGACAGGGCGTCACGGTGCTGCGCTACCGCGACGCCGGTCACTACATCGCCACCTTCCCGCCCTACACCAGCACGACAGACGAGACGCTCAGCAGAACGGGCGGAACCATCGCCGGCACCGAGGCCGCCAACCTTGACCTGCACACCAAGATCCTGACCCTGCTGGCCAGCCTGTAGCTCCCCCGCCGAAGGCCGGCAAGCGGCCAAGCGAGCCGTCAAGTGGCCCGATCTCCTCCGAGCCCGGCATCCCGTCCCCCGACCGAGGCCCGTCCGCTGATCCGTCACGACAACGAGTGACCATCTCGAAGAGAACGAGCGCTCATCGGCACGGTCGAGCGATGAACGTCCATGCCGGTGCGGCCCGAGGCGGGCGTCCGGGGGTGAGGTGCTGGAGGCATGCAAGCCCGTGCCGTCGGCGAGAGAGCGCGGAGGCGGCCACCTCGGTCGGCCGGCGGACCGGCAACGCCCGATTCAGCCGAGCATGAGGACCTCGATCAGCGCCCGCGCGGTGGCGCCGCCCTCGTCAAGCGCGATCTCGATCGCCCGGGGGACGTCGAGGTCCTGGAGGAGAGCGTCCCGTAGCGGTGGAGGCGGCTGGTCCCCGCCGGGCTTGCCGGCGGCCGAGTAGAGCTGCTCGAGGGTGGCGCCGGCCTCGTCGAGCAGGGCCGGTTCGTACTCCCAGGCGTCGGCGTACGGGCGGTTGAGACACAGTAGCCGCACGGTGGCGGGTGAGTGGTCCCGGAGTAGGTCCTCGACCAGGACGAGGTTGCCGCTCGACTTCGCCATCTTCTCGCCTCCGACCTGCACCGTCCCGGCGCGCAGCCAGTGCTGCGCGAACGGGGTGACCCCGGTGGCCGCCTCGGCGAGCGCGGCTTCGCAGGCATGGTGCGGGTAGGCGAGATCCGCGCCGCCACAATGTAGGTCCAGCCCGGGTCCGTAGCGGGCCAGCACCATCGCGGCGCAGCCAGCATGCCAGCCCGGCCGGCCCTCGCCCCACGGGCTCGGCCACCCGAATGCCGGGTGGTCGGTCTTCGCAGCGGATCGCCACACCGCGACGTCGAGCGGGTCGTCCTTGGCCGGGTCGTCCGGCTCATCCCGATATTCGGCGGACAACGCCAGCGCCGTGTCGCGGTCCATCCCGGCGGCGGCGCGCGCCGTCCTGGCGTAGACCGTGCCGTCACGCTCGTACGCCTCGCCGACCGCCAGCAAGATCGCCGCGAGCCGGATCACCTGGCGGACTGCCTGCGCCGCCGTCGGCTGGTATTCCGGGATGCCGACCCGCAGCGTCGACATGGTCAGATCGAACGACGCCCGCTGCAGAGCCCCGAACAGGCTCGGCTCCTGGCCCCGGCGCGCCGCCTCCTCGTACAGCACGTCGTCGACATCGGTGACGTTGCGGGCGGTGTGCACGGCGTGCCCCGTCCACGCCAGCACCCGCGCCGCCGCGTCCGCCCATACGAACGTCGCGGCGTGACCGAGGTGAGTGACCCCGTACGGCGTGATCCCGCAGACATAGATCCGCACCGGACCGACCGCGCTCACCGGGCGGCCGCCCAGGCGCAGGAGAACGGGCACGGCAGTGACCGGCTGCAGCATGCCACCATTCTGGCAGCGCCCGAGAAAGAGGACGCCGTGCTCGTCGTGCCCAGTGACGTGAACCCCAGCCAGCGTCTACGAGTCAGGCCCCGGAGCGGGCGAGACCTCGGGCCGGCCGAACCGTACTGGAGCGCATGGAAGACTACAAACCCGCCACCGGCACGGTGTCCGCGGTGCTGCCTTTCAGCGGCGCGGCCATGACCTGGTACGTCGCGAGACCCCCGCGGCCGAGACGGCGTCGCTGATGCCGGCAATCACAGCTTCCCGATCGGTACCGGCTCGCCGTCACTTGTCCAGCCGTCGCGATGAGAACCCGCCCAGCACACCACGCCGGCTGACACTATCCTTCGCCATTTCTCCCTGTCCCCCTTTCTGGGAAAGTCTTATTGATCTCCCTGTCCGGGACTCGGGCGCCACCTCAACTATTCATCTGGCTGTGGCCGGCGTAGTCCATATCGGCCGCGCTGACCGCTTGCGGCGGAGGGCATTGCGCCGGCAGGAGCGGGTCGGTTATCCGGTCGCCGAGTCGCAGCAAGCCGGCTCCGGTCAGTGCTACCGCCAAGGCGCCGCCCCGCCAGACGGCGTCGGGTGACGTTGCGAGCGGCGCACCGCCGACCGCGGGGCCGAGGGCCACGCCTGCCGTGAAGCTGAGGCCGTAGAGCGACATGTAGCGGCCGATCAGATGCGGCGGTGCGAGGTCGGCGACGGTTGGGCCGACCACGATGAACTGCGCGCACTCACCGATCGCGATCACGATCGCGACCCCAGCCAAGACGACTGTAGCGGTGAGCGTCGAGCTCGTCTGCGGTGCGAGCGGGACCGCCAGCGGGCCGATTGCAAATAGCGCGCAGGTCGCGGCAAGAGCGCGTGTGCGGCGCATCCGCTCGACGACCCGTGTCGCTGGAATCTGCGCGACGACGATGAAGAAGGTGTTGAAGAACGAGGACAGGCCCCGGCAGGCCTGTCCGCCAGCCGCCGAACACACGAGCGAGCGTCGTGCTCACTTGCTTCCTGCGGTCGGCTGCCTTCCCGTGCATGCCTGAGACTCGCGCGTTCATCGGCCCCGCGCGGCGGCGCGGATCGAGAACGGCGGACGCCGCGCGCCCCGGCCGAAGCGGACGATTCCATCGTCAACCTTCCGGGGTTGTTCCCAGCTGCCGCGGCACGACCCGGTGGGCGGATCGTCCGAGCGGTCGGTAGTGCATACACCGCGGCACCAGGAAACTGGGCGCCCGCGAGCCGCCCAGTTTGCGCCGTGGGCGGTGCATATACCGGGCGGAGGGACGACGTGGTGCGGAAGGAAGGTGCGCAGGAATGGTGACAGCCGATCTGCTCTCCCGGGCGCGGGCCGGGGATGGCGAGGCTTTCCGGGAGCTGGCCGAGTCGCACCGGCGGGAGCTGCAGGTGCACTGCTACCGGATGCTCGGCTCCTTCGCCGACGCCGAGGACGCCGTCCAGGAAACGATGCTGGCCGCCTGGCAAGGCATCGGCGGATTCACTGAGGAACGCGCCTCGCTGCGCACCTGGCTGTACAAGATCGCCACCAACCGGTGCCTCAACGCGCGCCGCGCGGCGAGCCGACGCCCGGCCCGGGAGTGGGACATGTCGCAGTTCGAAGCGCCCGTGCCGACCCCCCGCGACGAGGCCGTGTGGCTGCAGCCGTTTCCTGACGCATTCCTCGAGGGCGCCGTCGACCGGCCGCTCGGGCCGGAGGCCCGCTACGAGCAGAGCGAAGCGATCTCGCTGGCCTTCGTGACCGCCCTGCAGCTGCTTCCGCCGCGCCAGCTCGCCGTCCTCATCCTGCGCGACGTCCTTGGCTTCCACGCCAGCGAGGTGGCCGGCATGCTGGAGGTGACCGTCCAATCGGTCAACAGCGCCCTGAAACGAGCGCGCGCTAGCCTGCAGCGCCGGCAGCCAGCCGCCGGCCACCAGCCGCCGCCCGTCGCAGGCTCGCCCGCCGAGGACGCGATCGTGGCCATGTTCGCCCGCGCCTGGGAGTCGGCCGATCTGGAGGCGCTGGTAGCCCTGCTGACCGACGACGTCTTCATCGCGATGCCTCCGGAGCCCTTCGGATACGAGGGCCGTGACAACGTGGCCTGCTACTGGGCGCGCCAGTTCGGCGCGGACCGCATGTTCGACCTCGTGCCGACCCGAGCCAACGGCCAGCCCGCGTTCGGAGCCTACCTGCGCGTCCCAGCCGGGATCCGCCACGCGACCGGCTTCTACGTGCTCACCCTGGCCGGCGACCGGATCTGCGGCATGACCCGCTTCGAGGCCAACGTGCTGCCGTGGTTCGGGCTGCCGCGATCGCTCCCGGCCCGGTGACCAGCCTTGCAGCAGCGGGCCGTACGCAGGCAGCACGCGGAGCGGCGGTCGCAGGCGGTAACCCGGCGACTCCCGGCCCGCTAGCGCCAATGGCCGTTCCATTGTGGGCCGACCCCCGATTCAGGTACGCCGCCTCGATCCCGGTTAACGAAGATCGACCCGGCGAGGAGGACACCATGCATCCAGACATCCTGTGGCAGCTCGCCGCCGGGCACACCCGGGATCTGATCGCCGAGGCCGGTGAGGCGCGGCGGGCCCGTGAAGCCCGCCACGCCCAGCGGCGTCGGCTGGCAGCTCACCTGAGGCGGTCAACCCGGCTGGCAGCGCAGCAGCCCGGCTCCCGCCGGGAATCCACGATCCCGGTCACGCCGGCCGCGGACGGCCGGTAGAGGGGTCCCGGTAGTCCTGACGAATAATCCAGCGGCCCAGCATGGTGTCGGGTGCTGACGGCGGCGGGCTGCGTGGCCGCTGTCAGCAAAGGTCAGCCGGACTTCCGGGCCATGAGCAGGACGGTGTAGAAGGACCGCCAGGGCATCGCGACGTCCTCGAAGCCGGCGGCGGCCAGCGCGGCCAGGTGCTCCTCGACCATCGGCAGCGGCTTGTCGTGGCTGTGCCCGGTGCCGTCCTGCTTCGGCGGGATCATCGCCGCGCGCGCGTTTCGCAGCCGCCGGTCCCAGGCGCCGGGTGAGAGCACGTGGTCGAGGTTGACCAGCCAGCCGCCGGGGGCGAGGTGCCCGGCCGCGGACGCGTAGAACCCGGCCAGCGTGTCCGCGTCGAAGTGGTGGCTGGCCCGCGAGGTCGTGATCACGTCGGCCCGCTCCGGCAGCGGGGACAGGTCCTCGAGGTCGACCAGCCGGAACTCGACCCGGTCCCGGTACCCGGCCAGCGCCGGCCGGGCGATGTCCGCCATCGCCGGCGACACGTCCGTCCACAAACCCCTGGCCGCCGGGAAGGTGTCGAGCATCGTCGACAGGTAGTCCCCCGGACCGCTGCCGACGTCCACGACCAGCGCGGTGCCGGGGCGGTCGGCGGCGATCACCGTGGCGCTGATCCGCCGCGGCAGGACCAGCAGCTCCTTGAGCGAGTCCGCGGCCGTCCAGCGCGCGGCCAGCTTCTCGTCCATCCACTCGGAGGTGGTCACGCCGGTCCTCCTCAGGTCCTGGCGGCCAGCCGGGCGGCCAGCCGCGGGTACGCGCGCAGCGCGTTGGTCTCGAAGATCTTGGTCCGGTCCACTTCGGACAGCCCGGCCGCGTCGACGTACCGCTTGGTGTCGTCCCAGTGGAAGCCGGTCTCCGGGTCGATGCCGCGGACCGCGCCGATCATCTCCGAGGCGAACAGGATGTTGTCGGCCGGGATGACCTTCAGCAGGACGTCGATCCCGGCCTGGTGGTAGACGCAGGTGTCGAAGAAGACGTTGGACAGCACGTGCTCGCGCGGTTCCGGCCGGCCGAGCCGGTCGGCCAGCCCGCGGTAGCGGCCCCAGTGGTACGGCACCGCGCCGCCGCCGTGCGGGATGACCAGCCGCAACGTCGGGAACCGGCCGAACAGGTCGCCCTCGACCAGCTGCATGAACACGGACGTGTCGGCGTTGAGGTAGTGCGCGCCGAGCGCGTGGAAGTTGGGGTTGCGGGACGAGGACACGTGCACCATCGCCGGCACGTCCAGCTCGACCAGCACCTCGTACAGCGGGAACCAGTACGGGTCGGTCATCGGCGGCGAGGTCCAGTGCCCGCCGGATGGGTCGGGGTTGACGTTGCAGCCGACGAAGCCGAGCTCGGACACGCACCGGCGCAGCTCGGCGATCGGCTCGGCCAGGTCGCCGCCCGGGGTCTGCGGCAGCTGGCCGACCGCGGCGAAGTGGTTCGGGAACAGCCCAGCCACCCGATGCACGAGGTCGTTGCAGGACCGGGCCCAGTCGACGGCGACCACCGGGTCGGGCACGTGCTGCTCCATCGCCGAGGCCTGCGGCGAGATCAGCATGACGTCCTCGCCGCGCTCGCGTAGGTATCTCAGCTGGTTGCTCTCGATGCTCTCGCGGATCTCGTCGTCGCCGATCGCGTCCTCGACCGGCCGCGGTCCGGACGGGTCGGACAGCCAGGCCAGCTGCCGCGCGCGGAAGTCGCGGTGGGCGGCCGGAACGGTGGTGTAGTGCCCGTGCGCGTCGATGATCATCGGGCGTCCTCGGCGTCGACGTAGACGAGTCCCTCCGCCGCCAGCCTGTCCCGCATCACCGACAGGTCCAGGCTCAACTCACCGTCCTCGTAGCGCTTGCGGGAGAGCGCCTCCTTCTCCTCCCGCTGCCGGGACGCCTCCAGCACCTCGGCCGCGCCGGCCCGCGGCACCACGACCACGCCGTCGTCGTCGGCCACCACCACGTCGCCCGGGTTCACCAGCTGGCCGGCGCAGACGACCGGCACGTTGACGTCGCCCAGGGTCTGTTTGACCGTCCCGTAGGCGGATACGCAGGCCGACCAGACCGGGAAGCCCATCCTGGTCAGCTCGGCGACGTCCCGGCAGCCGGCGTCGATGACCACGCCGAGCGCGCCGTGCGCCCGCAGCGCGGTGGCGATCAGCTCGCCGATGTAGCCGGCCTCGGAGTGCGACGTCGGTGCGACCACGAGCACGTCGCCGCGCCGGCACTGCTCGACCGCGACGTGGATCATCCAGTTGTCGCCGGGCGGCACGCTGACGGTGAGGGCGGTCCCGGCGATCCGGGAACCGGCGTGGATCGGGCGCAGCCGCGGGTCGAGCAGTCCGGTCCGTCCCTGCGCCTCGTGCACGGTCGCCACCCCGAACCGGCTGAACGCGGCGGCGACGACCGGGTCGGTCCGGACCGGGTTGCGGACGACGATCGGCATGGGCTCAGTCCTCCAGCCAGGGCAGCAGCGAGACGTGCACGACGCCGTCACTCTCCTCCCCGCCCACCGCGCGGATCGCGCGGTCCACTTCGGACAGCCCGAAGCTGTGCGTGGCCAGCGCCTCCAGCGGAAACCGGCGGGAGGCCAGCTGCGCGACCGCGAGCTCGCAGGAACGGTAGCTGTGCCCGCGGGCGCTCTTGATGGTGATCGCCTTCTCGGTCACCTTCTTCACCGGGAAGTCGGGGAACGCGGCCAGCTCGCCCTGGATGACGATCGTGCCGGCCCGGCGCTTGAGCGCGTCGATGCCGAGCAGCACCGGCGCCGTACCGGCCCCCGCGGTGCAGTCGAGCACCACGTCCACGCCGGCGCCGCCGGTGATCTGCCGGATCCGTCCGGCCGGATCCTCGGCCTGCACGTCGATCGTGTGGTCGGCGCCGAGCCGCTTGGCCAGCTCCAGCCGGGCGGCGTCCCGGCCGTGCCGGTGACGATGATGAGCGAGGCGCCGGCCTGCTTGCACGCGACCGTCTGGGACAGCCCCTGCTGGCCCGGACCCTCGATGAGCACGGTCGAGTCGTAGCCGACCCCGCCGTCGACCAGCGCCCACTCGATGCCGTTCGACAGCGGCGTGGCGATGCCGGCCAGCTCCGGGCCGACGCTGCCCGGCAGCTTGTGCAGCACCGCGTTCCAGGGCAGGTAGAGGTACTGGGCGAACCCGCCCCACAGGTGCGGCGGATGCTCGGCGCTGGTGTAGCCGTACCGGCGGGCGTCGGGGTTGGTGCGCCAGTCGGTGTTCTCGCAGTGCCGGTATTCCCCCGCGTGGCACCAGGCGCAGTGGTAGCAGCCGACGTAGTGCTCCACGAAGACCCGGTCGCCCTCGTCGACGTCGTGCCGCTTGACGAACTCCCGCCCGGCCCTGGCGATGACGCCGGCGTTCTCGTGGCCCATGATGACCGGATCGGGGAACGGCGGCGACGCGTACATCTTCACGTCGGTGCCGCAGATGCCGGCGACCTCGACCTTGAGCAGGGCTCCGTCCGCGGGCACGTCCGGCATCGGGTACTCCCGGTAGGACGTGGTTCCCGGCGCGGTCCGCACCGCGGCAAGGACCTGCTCGGCCACCGGTCGCCTCCTGACCCTCGAATGGTCATACAGTTTGCTATCTTTACCACGTCGAGCAACTGGAGGACAGGGCCGATGGAGCAGCCGCACCTCCGGGCGGTGTCCCGGACCCAGGGCAACAACCGGGCGCTCAAGGCGGGTGAGGTGACCCCGGCTCGCTACCGGCTCGACTTCGAGGAGGTGCCGGTACTCGTCCAGGCGTTCCGCCGGATGGTGCGCGGGCTTGAGTTCGACGTCTGCGAGATGGCGGTCACGACCTACCTGACCGCGAAGGCGCACGGGGTGGCGTTCACGGCGATCCCGGTCTTCCTGGTCCGCGGCTTCCACCACGGCGCGATGGTCCGCCCGGCCGACCGGCCGGAGCTGCGGCCGAAGGACCTGACCGGCCGCCGGGTCGGGGTCAACCGCGGCTACACCGTCACCACCGGCGTCTGGGCCAGGGCGATCCTGCGCGACGAGCACGGCCTCGACCTCGACTCGGTGACCTGGGTCCCGTCCGGCGACGAGCACGTCGCGGCATACGTGCCGCCGCCGAACGTGCTGCCGCCGATCGGCGCGCAGCTGTCCGGTTCGATCGTCGCCGGCGACCTCACCGCCGCGGTGCTGACCGGCGAGCTGGCCGCCGCGGTCGGCTACCCGCCGGACCGCCCCGAGCTGGCCCCACTGATCCCCGACCCGGAGGCGGCCGGCTACGCGGCACTCGCCGAGCGCGCGCACTACCCGATCAACCACCTCGTCGTCGTCCGCGACGAGCTGCTGGCCGAGCACCCCGACCTGGCCGCCGACCTGTTCGAGGCGTTCGCCGCGTCCAAGCGCCGGTACGTCGACCAGCTCGACGCGCTGCCCGAGCCGACCGCGGTCGACCGGATGCACCGGCGGGTCCGGGACATCACCGGCGGGGACCCGCTGCCGTACGGGCTCGAGCCCAACCGGCGGGTGCTCGAGGAGCTGGCCCGGGCCGCGGTCGACCAGCACATCCTCGACCGGGCGCCCGACCTGGACGCGATGTTCGCGCCCGGCACCCGGGACCTGGTCGGCTGATGCGCATCGCGATCGGCGCCGACCACAACGGCATCGCGATCAAGGCGCGGCTGGTCGAGCGGCTGTCCGCCGCCGGGCACCAGCTCGACGACCGCGGCGCGCACGGCGCCGACACCGTCGACTACCCGCCGCTGTGCGAGGACGTCTGCCGGCAGGTCACCGAGGGCCCCGCCGACCGCGGCATCGTCGTCGGCGGCAGCGGCGCCGGCGAGCTGGTCGCCTGCAACAAGATGCGCGGCATCAGGGCCGGGCTGGCCGCCGACCCGTTCACCACCGAGATCAGCCGGGCGAACAACGACTCGAACGTGCTCGTGCTCGGGGCGAAGGTGCTCTCCCCGGAGCGGGCCGACGAGCTGGTCGACCTCTGGCTGCGCACCGGGTTCCGCGGCGGCGTGCACCAGCGGCGCATCGACATGATCGCGGCGCTGGAGCGCGGCGAGTCACTGCTGTGACAGGAACTCGATGACCCGGGCCGGCGCGTTGTCCGCGGTCTGCTCGGCCACCGGCACGTCCCAGTACTCGGCGCGGGCAAGGCACTCCTGCAGGTAGCGCGCGGCCGACGGGGCGTGCGAGGCGTCCTGCCCTGGCACGATCAGCGCCGGCGTGTCCAGCGCCATGAGGTCGGCCGGCTCGACCCCGCAGACGGTGTCCCGGTCGAACAGCAGCCGGCCCATCGCGGTCACCATCCGCCCGTACGCCACCGGGTCGGCCGCCGCGTAGTCCTTCGCGAACGCGTCGTCGGTGCGCAGCACGGTGACCCACGGCCCCACCCGCGGGTCGTGGGCAAAGCCGGCGGTCCCCGACCGGGCCAGCTCGACCACCGCGGCGAGCCCCTCCGCGGCCACGTACGCGGCGTGCGCGCCGAACCGGTCCAGCTGGGTCATCCGGTAGCGCGGCCCGCCGGCCGGCGAGTAGAGCACCATCCGGTCGGTCCGGGCTGGGTGCGCGACCGCGAACGCGGCCGCGGTCGAGCAGCCGACGCAGGCGCCGATCAGGTGCGCCCGCTCGATGCCGAGGTGGTCGAGCAGGCCGGCGCCCTGGGCGACCCAGTGGTCCCACCGGATCCGCTCCCGCCGGCCGCCGGACCGGCCCGACTCGCGCCGGTCGAACGCGACGCAGGTGAACCGCTCGCGCAGCCGCGCCATCAGCTCGATCCGCGGGTAGAGGCCGTGCCGGGTCCAGTTGTCCAGCGTCGAGTCGAACCCGCCGGGCGAGAACATCAGCAGCGGCGGCCCGTCCCCGGACACCTCGTACCGGGTGGGGATGCCGTCGACGGTGGCGGTGGGCATCAGCGCACCGGGATCCCGCCGCGGATCTGGTTGCCCGCCCGCACGTCGGCCGCGTACGCGGACAGCGCGTCGAAGCTGATCCTGGCCACGTCGGCGTACGTGTCCGGCGGGTCGTCCAGGCCGGCGGCGGCGTACCCGATCGCCGCGTGCGCCATCCGGACCCGCCCGTCCAGCCAGGGACCGCCGCCGAAGCCGCCGAGCACCGGGATCGACACCGACCGGGCCACCTCGGCGCCCACCACCGGCCCGGAGTTGGTGAAGTCCAGCAGCGCCGCTCCGGCGTCCTCGAGCGCCTTGGCCTCGGCCACCAGCCGGTCGGCGAGCTCGTCCGGCACCTGCGCACCCGGCCCGGCCATCGCGGCGTAGTCGAGCCCGAGCCGCAGCGCCGCCTGCGGGGTCACCCCGAGCTGGGCGAACACGGGGATGCCGGCCCGGTCGACCGCACGCACCGCCTCCAGGTGGTCGGCCGCTCCGTCCAGCTTGACCAGGTCGACCCCGGCCTCCTTGACCAGCCGGATGCCGGCCCGGACGGCGGAGTCCGGCCCCTCCTGCAGCGGCCCGTACGGGAAGTCCCCGCTGACCAGCGCCCGGCTGACCCCGCGGCGTACCGCCTGGCAGACGGTCACCATCTGGTCGAGGGTCACCTCGAACGGAGTGGCGTGACCCCAGAGGTTCATCCCGACCGTGTCGCCGACCGAGACGATCTCGACGCCGACCCGGTCGACGATCCGGGCGATCTGGTAGTCCCAGGCGACGACGCCGACGATCTTGCGACCCTCGCGCTTCATCCGCGCCAGATCTGCCAGCGTGACCTTCCGCCCGCTCACGCGCCGACCGCCGCGAGCAGTTCGGTCGCGTCCCGCTCGTCGCCGGTGACGAGCAGGACGCGGGCATTGGGGCGCAGGGCGGTCAGCGCCGGACCGGACTCGCCGTTGGTGCCGACCACGAGGCCGGCGGTCATGATCCCGCGCAGCGTGCAGGCGTCGCCGATGGTCGTCGCGGCCGCGGCGCCGGCGCCCTCGGTGGCGATCATCATGACGAAGTCGGCCCGGGCCAGCTCGTCGGACAGCCGGACGGCGTCACCGTCGACCGTACGCAGCTGCAGGTCCGCGTACTCCCCGGCCGGGGTGGCCTCGGGCAGGCCGAGGAACCGTGCCGCGTTCCACTCCTGCCCGGCCAGCTTTCGGACCAGCACCATCGCCCCGTCGTCGAGCGCGACCACGCTGGTGGCCCTGGGCGTCTGCGGCTTCGCGTCGATCCGGAACCGCGCCTCGGCCGCGGTCGCCGCCAGCGCACAGCTGTTGGCGAGGATCGGTCGGTTGGCCATCGCGCGCCTCAGACCGACGTCTGCGGGACGCCGGGGATCACGCTGACCGCGTCCCGGGCGGCGTCGAGGAACGACCGCTCCTCGGGCAGCACGATCGAGGCCGACCGGACCCGGTGGTGGGCGGGGTCGACGCCCGGCGGCACCGTGCCGTCGGCACGCAGCGCGACCGCCGAGGTGAGCAGCTTGCGGCGGGCCTTGATGATCCCGCTGTCCGCGGAGACCAGCCGCTCCTTGGAGCGGTCCACGATCGGGCCCATGCTCTCCTGCAGCGACGCGTCCTGGATCGCGATGCCCTTGACGCCGGAGAACGTCTCGCCGCGCCGCTGCGCGGCCCGGTCCATCAGGTAGTCGTTGTCCTTGTTGGCCAGCGGCCGGTAGGTCCCGGGGACGTACTCGTTGTGCACGCCGTGGCCGTCCTTCATGGCCTGCAGCTCCGCCGCGGTCAGCGCCCGCGCGGGCAGGTAGTCGAAGGTGAAGACCCAGCAGTTCTCGTCGTCGATCGGGACCCAGAAGTGGCCGTGCACCGGGTGGTCGCCGCGTGGCGGCACCATCGTGAAGGAGGGCATCACCCACGGCGTGATCCGCCAGTAGTACCGGCCCTCCTCGGCGTTGCGGCGCACCCCGACGAACAGCCCGCCGTCGGCGTCCACGACCTCGAAGAACGGCCGCATGTCGTTGAGGTTGTAGTCGTTGCCCTTCGAGCCCTTGAACAGCGGGTCGTTGCGCAGCCCGGCCGAGTGCAGCCAGGACACGTGGCTGGAGTCGATGCCGCCCTCCAGCGCCTGCAGCCAGTTGCTCTCCTGCCACCGCTTCGACGTGTACGTCTGCTCCGGCGGGACCAGGCACCACTCGAACTCGGGTAGCGGCGGCTGGTCGGCCGGGTCACCCATGTACGTCCAGAGCACGTCGCCGATCTTCACCAACGGATAGGAGGTGAGCTTGACCTTCCTGTAGAAGCTCGAGTTCTCCGGCTCGGACGGCACGTCGAGGCACGCGCCGGTCACGTCGTACTTCCAGCCGTGGTAGGCGCAGCGCAGACCGCCCTGCTCGTTGTTGCCGAACCACAACGACGCGCCGCGGTGGGCGCAGAACTCGTCCAGCAGGCCATACCTGCCCTCGGAGTCGCGGACCGCGACCATCCGCTCGGACAGCAGCTTGACCCGCACCGGCGGGCAGCCGTCCTCCGGCAGTTCCTCGGCCAGCAGGGCAGGCAGCCAGTAGCGCCGGAACAGGTCGCCCATCTCGGTGCCGGGCCCGGTGCGGGTCAGGAGTTCGTTGACGTCCTGCTTCAGCATCACCGACCGCCTCTCGCCGCCGCCCGTCCCGGTCGGCGCGCCGACTCGTTGGACACTACACGCTGGACTTACGAATAGTAATACCATTCATCCACGTCGCAACGGGCCGGTGGAAGCCGGTCGGAAGCCCTCGGGCGGGTGGTCATGGTCGCACCGGAGCGCTCCACCTCGTAACGTTCGGGGCGTGCCCGAGAACGCGCCACCCGACACCCAGGAATCGATCAGCGCGGAGATCGCCTCGATCGCGGCCGCGCACGAGAAGGCCGGCCAAGGCCCGCTGCTGGACTACCCGCCCTACCGGAGCAGCATCCTGCGACACCCGACGTTCGCCCCGGTGCAGGTGGACCCGGAGGAGGTCGAGCTGGCCGGGCCGGTGTTCGGGGCCAGGGACGTCGACCCGGCCGACGCAGACCTGACCGCCCAGCATCCCGGCGAGCCGCTCGGCGAGCGGATGGTCGTCACCGGCCGGATCACGGACGGCGCCGGCCGGCCGGTCGCCGGCCAGCTGGTCGAGGTGTGGCAGGCCAACGCCGCGGGGCGGTACGCGCACGGCCGGGACCGGCACCCGGCCCCGCTCGACCCGAACTTCACCGGCACCGGGCGATCCCGCACGGACGCGGACGGCTGGTACCGGTTCGTCACGATCAAGCCGGGGCCCTACCCCTG
The DNA here is from genome assembly GCA_963728945.1 of uncultured Actinomycetota bacterium. Taxonomy (GTDB): domain Bacteria; phylum Actinomycetota; class Actinomycetes; order Mycobacteriales; family CADCTP01; genus CADCTP01. Next base: position 333,524 of record CAVSMA010000004.1, read on the forward strand.
GCGCAACCACCTCAACGCCTGGCGGCCGGCGCACATCCACTTCTCCCTGTTCGGCCGGGACTTCACCGAGCGGGTGGTGACCCAGATGTACTTCCCGGGCGACCCGCTGCTCCCGCTCGACCCGATATTCCAATCCATCCCGGACACGGCCGGGCAGCAGCGGCTGCTGGCCAGCTACGACCACGGCATCACCCAGCCGGAGTGGTTCACCGGCTACCGGTGGGACATCGTGCTGACCGGGCCGCACCGGACCTGGACGGAGTCATGACCGATCCGACGCCCGGCACCCCGGGCCAGACCGTCGGCCCGTTCTTCGGGCTCTCGCTGCCCTACCCCGCCGGCCCGGAGTTGGTGCCACCGGGCGCCGCCGGCGCGATCCGGCTGCACGGCCGGGTGCTGGACGGCGCGGGCGACCCGGTGCCCGACGCGCTGCTCGAGCTCTGGCAGCCCGGTCCGGATGGCGCGGTCGTGCAGGAGCCCGGCTCGCTCAACCGGGACGGCTGGACCTTCACCGGCTGGGGTCGGGCAGCCACCGACAACGCCGGACACTGGTCGTTCAGCACGCTGCGGCCGGGTCCGGGCCGGCCGGGAGCGGCCCCGTTCTTCGCGCTGACCGTGTTCGCCCGCGGCCTGCTCGACCGGCTGCGCACCCGCATCTACCTGCCGGACAGCGAGGACGCGCTGGCCGCCGACCCGCTGCTGTCGTCGCTGCCGGCCGAGCGGCGGGCCACGCTGGTCGCCACCGCGGACCCGGCCGGGTATGCGTTCGACGTGGTGCTGCAGGGCGCCGGCGAGACCGTGTTCCTGGAGTCGAGGCGGTGAGTCCGGTCCCCACGCTGGCCGGGACGCCGCTGGGCGGCCGCGGGCCGCGGTTGCTGGTCGGGCCGGCGCTCGGCACCTCCGTGGCCGCCCTGTGGGCGCGGTGCGCCGCGGAGCTGGCCGAGCACTTCGAGGTGATCGGCTGGGACCTGCCCGGGCACGGCGAGTCGGCGCCGGCGACCGGCCCGTTCACGGTCGCGGAGCTGGCCGAGGGGGTGCGCGTGCTGGCCGGCGACCGGCCGTTCTTCTGCGCCGGCGACTCGATCGGCGGCGCGGTCGCGCTGCAGCTGCTGCTCGACCACCGGGTCGGCGGAGCCGGCCTGGTCTGCACCGGCGCGAAGATCGGCACCGCGGAGAGCTGGCGGGAGCGCGCGGCGCTGGTCCGCGCCGAGGGCACCAAGGCGGTTGTGGCGACCGCGGCGCAGACCTGGTTCGGCCCCGGGTTCGCCGACCGGGAGCCGGGTGTGGCCGGTGCGCTGCTCGACCACCTCGCCGGCACCGACGACGCCTCGTACGCCTGGGCCTGCGAGGCGCTGGCCGGCTTCGACGTCACCGGACGGCTCGGCGAGGCCCGCTCGCCGCTGGTCGCGATCGGTGGCGGGTACGACTCCAGGACGCCGGTCGACGGCCTGCGCGAGATCGTCGAGCAGGTGCCGGACGGCCGGCTGGCCGTACTGGATCCGGTGGGGCACCTCGCCCCGGCCGAGGCCCCGGCCGCCACGGCCGCGCTCATCGTCGGCTACCTCCTGCGCCGCCCGCTGCGGGTCGGCGCCGACCTGACGGTGGCCGACGTCCGGGACGCCGGGCGGCGGGTTCGCCGCGAGGTGCTCGGCGACGCGCACGTCGACCGGGCCCTCGGTCGGGTCACCACCTTCGACCGGCCCTTCCAGGAGCTCATCGAGCGGTTCGCCTGGGGCTCGGTCTGGACCAGGCCCGGGCTCGACCGGCGCAGCCGGTCGATCGCCGTGCTGACCGCACTGGTCGCCCTCGGGCACCACGAGGAGCTGGCCATGCACCTGCGGGCGGCGCGCACCAACGGGCTGACACTGGAAGAGATCAGCGAGGTGCTGCTGCAGAGCGCCGTCTACTGCGGGGTGCCGGCCGCGAACACCGCGTTCCGGATCGCCCGGCAGGTCTTCGAGGAGGAAGCGCAGTGACCGAGGCGTACGTCTACGACGCGATCCGCACGCCGTTCGGCCGGCTCGGCGGGGCGCTGGCGCAGTCCCGGCCGGACGACCTGGCCGCGTTCGCGGTGCGGACGCTGCTGGACCGCTCCCCCGGGCTCGACCCGGCCGCCGTGGCCGAGGTCACGCTGGGCAACGCGAACGGCGCCGGCGAGGAGAACCGCAACGTCGGCCGGATGGCCGCGCTGCTGGCCGGGCTGCCGACCTCCGTGCCCGGGTCGACGGTGAACCGGCTCTGCGGCTCCAGCCTGGACGCCGCGATGGGCGGCTCGCGACTGATCGAGACCGGAGACGCCGACGTCGTCGTCACCGGCGGGGTCGAGTCGATGACCAGGGCGCCCTGGGTGCTGCCCAAGCCGGACAAGCCCTACCCGACCGGCAACGTGACCGCGGTGTCCACCGCGCTGGGCTGGCGGCTGGTCAACCCGCGGATGAGTCCGGAGTGGACGGTCTCGCTCGGCGAGGCCTGCGAGCAGCTCGGCGAGAAGCACGGCATCTCCCGCGAGCGGCAGGACGCGTTCGCGCTGCGCTCGCACCAGCTGGCCGACCGGGCCTGGGCGGACGGCTTCTACAAGGACCTGGTTTCCCCGGTGCCGGACACCGGCCTGGAGCGGGACGAGGGGATCCGGCCGGGCAGCACGCCGGAGAAGCTGGCCTCGCTGCGGCCGTCGTTCCGTCCGAACGGGACGATCACCGCCGGCAACGCCTCACCGCTCAACGACGGCGCGTCCGCCGTGCTGCTCGGCTCGGCCGGCGCCGCGGCCACGATCGGTCGCGACCCGGTGGCCCGCATCGCCGGCCGGGGGGCGATGGCGCTGGAGCCGCAGGACTTCGGCTTCGCGCCGGTGGAGGCGGCCAACCGGGCGCTGGAGCGGGCCGGCATCGGCTGGTCCGACGTCGGCGCGGTCGAGCTCAACGAGGCGTTCGCGGTGCAGTCGCTGGCCTGCCTCGACGCCTGGCCGATCGACCCGGAGATCGTCAACACCCGCGGCGGCGCGATCGCGATCGGGCACCCGCTCGGGGCGTCCGGCGGGCGCATCCTCGGCACGCTGGCCGCCGTCATGCGTGCCGACGGGCACCGCTGGGGCGTCGCCGCGATCTGCATCGGCGTCGGCCAGGGGCTCGCCGTGGTGCTGGAGAACACCGGATGACCGCGGTCTTCGCCGACCCGGACCAGGCCGTCGCCGACATCCCGGACGGCGCGACCGTGCTCATCGGCGGGTTCGGACCGGCCGGGCAGCCGATCGAGCTCATCGACGCCCTGCGCCGGCACGGCGCCCGCGAGCTCACCGTGGTCAACAACAACGCCGGCAACGGCGACACCGGGCTCGCCGCGCTGCTCGCCACCGGCAACGTGCGGAAGATCATCTGCTCGTTCCCGCGGCAGACCGACTCGTGGGTCTTCGACGACCTCTACCGGTCCGGGAAGATCGAGCTGGAGCTGGTGCCGCAGGGCAACCTGGCCGAGCGGCTGCGCGCGGCGGGCGCCGGCATCGGCGCGTTCTTCTGCCCCACCGGCGTCGGCACGCCGCTGACCGAGGGCAAGGAGCAGCGCACCATCGACGGCCGGGAGTACGTGCTGGAATATCCGATCAAGGGCGACGTCGCGCTCATCAAGGCCCACCGGAGCGACGAGGTCGGCAACCTCGTCTACCGCAAGACCGCCCGCAACTTCGGCCCGGTGATGGCGACCGCGGCGACCACCACGGTCGCCCAGGTGACCGAGGTCGTGCCGGCCGGCGAGCTCGATCCGGAGGCGGTCGTGACCCCCGGCATCTACGTGGACCGGTTGGTGACGGCGTGACCACGGAACATCTCGACCGCGGGCCGCTTGACCGGCCCGAGCTGGCGGCGGTGGTGGCCGCCGACATCCCCACCGGCGCGTACGTCAACCTCGGCATCGGCCTGCCGACCACGGTCGCCGACCACCTGCCGGTCGGCAGCGGCGTCACCCTGCACACCGAGAACGGCATGCTCGGGATGGGCAGGGCGGCCGAGGGCGACGAGGTCGACTGGGACCTGGTCAACGCCGGCAAGATCCCGGTCACCGAGACCCCCGGCGCCTCGTACTTCCACCACGCGGACAGCTTCGCGATGATGCGCGGCGGGCACCTCGACGTGTGCGTGCTCGGCGCGTTCCAGGTGTCGGTCGGCGGCGACCTGGCCAACTGGCACACCGGCGAGCCGGACGCGATCCCCGCGGTCGGCGGCGCGATGGACCTCGCGATCGGCGCCCGCGAGGTCTACGTGATGATGCCGCTGTTCGCCCGGGACGGGTCGGCGAAGCTGGTGGACAAGTGCAGCTACCCGCTGACCGGGGTGGCTTGCGTGAGCCGGGTCTACACCGACCACGCGGTCTTCCTGCTCGGCGGCGACGGCGACGTGGCCGTGCGGGAGACGTACGGGATCTCGCTGGTCGAGCTGCGCGATCGGATCGGCCTGCCGCTCGACGAGAAGGACCGCCCGGGCGGCTGAGGACGCCCGGGCGGCCGGCTTCTCGGGGGATGGTCAGTGCCGGGCGGCCTCCAGCGCGCCGGTCAGCTCGATGGTGCCGCGGTCGGCCAGCAGCGCCGCCATCTTCGGCACGTCGATGTCCCGCATCAGTCGCTGCACGAACGTGGACAGCACCAGCTCGCGGTCGACCGTGGCGGCCATCCGCACCGCGATGTCGATGTCCTTCTCGTACCAGGTGAACCGCATCTCCTGCAGCTCGCGCAGCGTGCGGCTGTCGGCTGGCCCGTCCGCCAGCACCGGGCGCATGACGCTCACCGGCACGCCGAGCTCCGCGCCGAGCGAGAGCGCCTCGGCGAGCACGACGATCTCGCCCCAGTGGATGAGGTTGCCGACCGTCTTGCCGACCTGGCCGGTGCCGACCGGGCCGAGGTGGTTGACCCGCCGGGACCACGGCGCGAACACCGCGGCAAGGTCGGCCACGTCCGCGTCCGACCCGCCGACGAGCAGGTCGAGCTGCCCGGCCACGGCCCCGCGTATGCCGCCGGTCAGCGCCGCGTCGACCACCCTGATCCCGCGCGGGCGCAGCTCCTGCTCGATCGCGAGGCAGGTCGCGGTCTCCACCGAGCTGCTGACGACCAGGACAGCGCCCTCCGGCGCCACCGCGCCGTAGCGGCTGGCGACGAGCCGGACGTCGTCGTCGGTCGGCACCATCACCAGCGCCACCCGGCAGTCGCCCAGATCGTCCACAGTGGACGTGCTGCGGGCGCCGACCGCCTCGGCGTCGGCCCGCCGGTCGGCGTTCAGGTCGCAGACGGTCACCGGGAAGCCGGCCCGGACCAGGTGCCCGACGACCGGCGCGCCCATCGCGCCCGCCCCGACGAGCGCGATCCGGTCCTTGGTGCTGAACGGCACCATGCACTCCCTCCGCTCCGGGCCCCGGTCGACCGCCGGCACGGGCCGAGCCGGACCCGGTCTGCGTCGGAGTATGGCTCTAAGGTCTGTCCTTCAGCAAGGCAGGCCATTACGTGAGGAAGCCTCAGCCGAGGACGAACGGGTCCCTGGTGCCGCCGGTCAGCTCGACCCAGACGGCCTTCTCGGCCAGGTACTCGTCCACCGCGTGCAGGCCGTTCTCCCGGCCGATCCCGGAGTTGCCGAAGCCGCCGAACGGCACGTTCGGCGCGACCACCCGGTAGGCGTTGACCCAGACCGTGCCGGCCCTGATCCGCCCGGCCACCCGGTGGGCCCGGTGCACGTCCTTGGTCCACACCGCGCCGGCCAGCCCGTACGGGGTGTCGTTGGCGAGCTTCACTGCCTCGTCCTCGGTCCGGAACGGGACCGCGGCCAGCACCGGCCCGAACACCTCCTCGCGGTAGACCGTCGAGGCCGGCGTCACGCCGGTGAGCACGGTCGGCCGGACGAACAGCCCGTCCTCGGTCGCGCCGCCGTAGGCGACCGTCGCCCCCTCGGCCCGGGCGGTGTCCAGGTAGCCGACGACCTTCTCGTACTGCGGCCGGTTCGCCACCGGGCCCATCTCGGTCTCCGGGTCGGTCGGGTCGCCGAGCCGGATCCGGGCCGCCCGGTCGGCGACCAGCCGGACCAGCTCGTCGTGCACGTCGGCGTGCACGATCAGCCGCGAGCCGGCCATGCAGGTCTGCCCGGTGGCCGCGAACACGCCGGCCACGATCCCGTTCGCGGCCGCGCCCAGGTCGGCGTCCGGGAACACCACCTGCGGCGACTTGCCGCCCAGCTCCAGCGTGACCTTGGTCAGGTTGTCGGCCGCCGCCCTGGCCACCGCCCGGCCGGTCGCGGTCGAGCCGGTGAACGCGACCTTGTCCACCCCGGGATGCGCGGCCAGCGCCGCCCCGGTCTCCCGGGACAGCCCGGTGACCACGTTGACCACGCCGGGCGGGAACCCGGCCTCGGTCACCAGCGACGCGAAGCCGAGTGTCGAGGTCGGCGAGTGCTCGGACGGCTTGACCACGATCGTGCAGCCCGCCGCGAGCGCCGGCGCCAGCTTCCAGGTCATCAGCAGCAGCGGCGAATTCCACGGCGTGATCGCGGCCACCACGCCGATCGGCTCGCGCCGGGTGTAGACGAGATAGTCCGGGTTCGGCGCCGGGATCTGCCGGCCCTCCAGCTTGTCGGCCAGCCCGGCGAAGTAGCGGTACCAGCCGCCGAGCCCGCGCAGCTGGCCGATCATCTCCCGGAACAGCTTGCCGGAGTCGTTCACCTCCAGCGTCGCCAGCCGCTCGGCGTCGGCGTCGATCAGGTCGGCCAGCCGGTGCATCAGCCGGGAGCGGTCGAAGCCGGTCGCCGTGCCCCACTCGCCGTCCAGCGCCGCCCGGGCCGCGCCGACCGCGACGTCGACGTCCTCGGGGCCGCCGTCCGGCACGAGCGCCCACGGCCGGCCGGTGTACGGGTTCTGCGACTCGAACGTCCGCCCGGACAGCGCGTCGACCGACTTGCCGCCGATGAGCATCTGGAACCGTTCCATGGACCGACGCTACGCGGCGGCGGCGGCCCTGCCCTGTCCCATCCTGAGACTCACTATGACTTGGAGTGGCGGGTCAGCGGTGCCGGGTCCGGGTCATGAGGCACGCTGGCACAGTCGTGCACCGGGCCACGCCCGGCTTTATCGATCGGTGACCTGATCGACACCGCGTAGCATCGTGACACTGTGAGCGCGACGTTGACCGCCCGGCAGCTCGCGGCGGGGCACGGCAACGTGGAGCTGTTCTCGGGGCTCGACCTGGTGGTGGCGCCGGGCGACGTGATCGGCCTGGTCGGTCCGAACGGGGCCGGCAAGACCACGCTGCTGCGGATGCTGGCCGGGATCGACCTGCCCGAGCGCGGCACGGTGTCGCTGAGCCCGCCCACCGCCACCGTCGGCTACCTGCCGCAGGAACGCGACCGCAGTGGTGGCGAGACGGTCCGCGAGGTGCTGGCCCGGCGGACCGGCGTGGCGGCCGCGCAGCGCGCCCTGGACGCGGCGTCGGTGGCGCTGGAGCGGGGCGAGCGCGGCGCCGACGACGCGTACGCGGTGGCCCTGGAGCGCTGGCTCGGCCTCGGCGCGGCCGACCTGGACGAGCGGGCCGAGGCGGTCACCGCCGAGCTCGGTCTCACCGTCGAGCTCGACCGGCCGGTGGCGGCCCTGTCCGGCGGCCAGGCGGCCAGAGCCGGGCTCGCGTCGCTGCTGCTGTCCCGATACGACGTGCTGCTGCTGGACGAGCCGACCAACGACCTCGACCTGGTCGGGCTGGCGATGCTGGAGGACTTCGTGCTGGCGCGGCGGGCCGGCACGGTGCTGGTCAGCCACGACCGCCGGTTCCTGGAGCGCACGGTCGACCGGGTGCTCGAGCTCGACCTGCCGCAGCACAAGGTCAACCACTACGGCGGCGGGTACGCGGGCTACCTGGCCGAGCGGGAGACGCAGCGCCGGCACGCCCGCCTCGAGTACGAGGAGTACGCGGAGACGAAGGCCGGCCTGGAGGCACGCGCCCGGGCCCAGCGGGCCTGGGCCGACAAGGGCGTCCGCAACGTGCGCCGGAACCTGGCCTCCGAGCCGGACCGCAGCATCCGCGCGTACCGGGTCGAGTCGAGCCAGAAGCAGGCGGCCAAGGCCCGGCAGACCGACAAGATGATCGAGCGGCTCGAGGTCGTCGAGGAGCCGCGGCGGGAGTGGGAGCTGCGCATGCAGGTGGCCGCCGCGCCCCGCTCGGGCGCGGTGGTCGCGGTGCTGCGCGGCGCGGTGGTACGCCGCGGCCCGTTCACCCTCGGGCCGGTCGACCTGCAGATCGACTGGGCCGACCGGGTCGCGATCACCGGCGCGAACGGCTCGGGCAAGTCAACGCTGCTCGCCGCGATGCTCGGCCGGATCGCGCTGGACGAGGGCACCGCGTCGCTCGGGCCCGGTGTCGTGGTCGGCGAGATCGACCAGGCCAGGGCGCTGTTCGTCGGCGGCGAGCCGCTGCTGGACGCGTTCACCGCGGTGTCGGGGCTGCTGCCGGCGGACGCCCGGACGCTGCTGGCCAAGTTCGGGCTGCGGGCCGACCACGTGCTGCGCGCGGCCGGCACGCTGTCGCCGGGCGAGCGGACCCGGGCCGCGCTGGCGCTGCTGCAGGCGGCCGGGGTGAACCTGCTGGTGCTGGACGAGCCGACCAACCACCTCGACCTGCCGGCGATCGAGCAGCTGGAGCAGGCACTGGACTCCTACCAGGGGACGCTGCTGCTGGTCACCCACGACCGGCACATGCTCGAGGTGGTGCACACCAGCCGCCACCTCGAGGTGAACGCCGGCAAGGTCACCGACCTCGGCCTCGTCTAGGGCCCCGCTCCCAGGTCCACCGCGGCACCTCGCGCACTTGCCTATACCGGCCGCCAACGTACGCAGTGCGCAGCTTGCCGCAGCGGGACGGACGGCGTGCCGCGGCGATGAGCCGCTCCCGCTCGTCCGCCGGCATCACCGCGAGCCCGGAGTGGGTGCTTCCGGCGCAGCACCGCGAGCATGTCCGGATCCGGCTCGACCGCCACCACCTCGAGCCCGAGCGCGAGCAGCGGTCCGGTGAGCTTGCCGGTGCCGGCGCCCACGTCGGCGACCCTGACCGCGCCCGGCGGTACCAGCCACGCCACCGCATCAGGCGGGTACGACGGCCGCCACCGCTCGTAGTCACCCGCCCGCGCCCCGAACGTCCGCGCCCGCCGCGGATCGAGTTCCCGCACGCCTCAACCCTGCCATGCCGGGGCGGCGGGCGGCCGCACCTAGATATCCCAGGGCTCTAACGTGTCAAGCGGCCGGCGTTTGGCGGTGGGCCCATGCGGTTGTCTCGTCGTAGAGGCGGCGGTGCCGCAGGCAGCCGTCGAGGATGCCGACCAGTCGGTTGGACAGTGCGCGGAGTGCTTGGTGGTGGGTGGCGCCGCGGGCGCGGTGGTTGTTGTAGTAGGCCCGTGCGCCGGGTGAGGCGGTCAGGGCGGCGAAGGCTTGCTGGTGCAGGGCGTCGGCGAGTCGTCGGTTGCGGGCGAAGCGTGCCAGCACGACTCGACGGGTGCCGGATGCCTTGGTGATCGGGCTGGTGCCGGCGTAGTTGCGGCGGGCCTTGGCATCGGCGTAACGGTCGTTCGCGTCGCCGAACTCGGCGAGCACCCGGGCACCGAGCACGAGACCAAGCCCCGGCTGGCTGGTGATGATCTCAGCGTCCGGGTGCTGGCCAAAACACCGGTTCACCTCAGCCTCGAGGGCCTCGACCTGGGCGGCGATGGCGGTGATCACCGCGACCAGCGCGGCGATGCTGACCCCGTAGGCGTTCGTGAGCGCGTCGGGCAGGCCGAGTTGCTGGCTGCGCAGCGCCTGCATGATCTGTGTGGCGCGGGTGTCGATGTTGCGTTGCCGGCCGGCCTTGCCCAGTGCGGTCGCGATCTTCGTCTTCGACAGTGCCCGTGCCGCGGCCGGTGTCGGGGCGAGCGCCAACACCGCCAGAGCGTCCCGGCCGGCCAGCTCGTCACCGAACGCGACCAGCGCGGCCGGATAGAACTCCCGCAGCATCGAACGCAGCTGGTTGGACTGCCGCTGCCGGGTCCAGATCATCGTCTGATGTGTGCGAGCCACGGTCTTGACCACCTCGGCCTGCTCGCTGTCTGCGGCCGTGGCCCGGTGATGGGCCCGGTCGGTGCGCACGATCTCGGCCAGCACGTGCGCATCACCCGGATCACTCTTGGCGCCCGAGGTGCCGTGCCGCTCCCGATACCGCGACACCTGCTTCGGGTTGATCGCGTAGACCGCGTAACCGGCGGCGGTCAACGCCCGCACCCAGGGACCGCGGTCGGTCTCGATCGCGACCAACACCGACTCCGGCTCGTCTTCGTCGGCCAGATGATCGGCGATCAGGGCATGTAACTGGCTCAGCCCGGCCACCCCCTCCGGCAGCCGACGACGGACCAGCACCGTGCCGTTCTCGTCCTGGATCTCCACATCGTGATGGGCCTCAGCCCAGTCGTCGCCCACGAACAGCACGCGCTCTCCCCTCTCGACGAACCGATCGTCCCGAAGAGGCCCGCGACGCCCTAATGGTTCAGTGCTCGTGGCACGTCATCCCAGCAGCCATCCCACCTCCTCGTTCACCAGTAGGGGCACGATCTAGGACTAGACCTCATACACGGGCCAGGATCACAAAGTGCTCACCCACTGGCGGACTCGGACATCATCCCGACCGAAGATCGGGAAGATGCAGCCCCATTAGGATCTGCGTGTGAGTGAGCTCAGTGGACGGACGGCGCTGGTGACCGGGGCGGCGTCGGGGATCGGCGCGGCGTGCGCGCAGCGGCTGGCCGCGGACGGGGCGCGGGTGGTGCTGCTCGACCGGGACGAGCGGGTCGCCGACGCGGCCGGGAAGCTCGGCGGCGAGGCCGTGATCGCAGACCTCACCGACACCGCCGCTGTGGGCGGGCTCGACCTCGCCGCCGACATCGTCGTCAACTGCGCCGGCGTGCAACACGTCGCGCCGATCGAGGAGTTCCCGCCGGAACAGTTCCACCGGATGCTCACGCTCATGGTCGAGGCACCGTTCCTCATCCTGCGCGCGGTCCTGCCGGGCATGTATGCGAACGGCTGGGGCCGGGTCGTGCACATCTCCTCGGTGCACGGCATCAGGGCCTCGGCGTACAAGAGCGCGTACGTGGCGGCCAAGCACGCGACCGAGGGGCTGTCGAAGACGCTGGCGCTGGAGGGCGGCCCGCGCGGGGTCACCTCGAACACGGTCTGCCCGGCGTACGTGCGCACGCCGCTCGTCGAGAACCAGATCGCCGACCAGGCCCGCACGCACGGGATCGCCGAGGACGAGGTGGTCGAGAAGATCATGCTGACCGAGCCGGCGATCAAGCGGCTGATCGAGCCGGCCGAGGTGGCCGCCGCGGTGGCCTACCTCTGCTCGGACGCGGCCTCGTTCGTCAACGGCAGCTCGCTGGTGCTCGACGGCGGCTGGAGCGCGCGGTGACGGCGCTGATGGCCGGCATCGCGGCCCGCCGGGTGCCGACCCCGCGGCTGACCCAGAACGTGCTGGAGACCGGGCGCGGCGACGGGCCACCGGTGTTGTTCGTGCACGGCAACGTGTCGTCCAGCCTGTTCTGGCAGCCGACGATGCTCGCTCTGCCGGCGCCGTACCGGCCGCTGGCGGTGGACCTGCGCGGGTTCGGCGACACCGACGCCGTCCCGGTGGACGCGACCCGCGGCGTGCGGGACTGGTCGGACGACGTCGCCGCGCTGCTCGACGCGCTCGGGCTCGACCGGGTCCACCTGGTCGGCTGGAGCCTCGGCGGCGGCGTGGCCATGCAGTCGGTCATCGACGCGCCCGAGCGGGTCGCGTCGCTCACGCTGGTCGCGCCGGTCTCGCCGTACGGGTTCGGCGGCACCAGCGGCACGGACGGCGCCCTGGTCGACCCGGACGGCGCCGGCACCGGCGGCGGCACGGCCAACCCGGAGTTCGTGCAGCGGCTCGCGGCCGGCGACCGCGGCACCGACTCGCCGCTCTCGCCCCGTAACGTGCTGCTGGCCCACTACGTCGCCCCGCCGTGCGTGCCCGAGCCGCTGGACGCGTTCGTCGAGTCGATGCTGTCCACCCGGGTCGGCGACGACTTCTACCCCGGCACGGCGAGGGCCGTCGAGACCTGGCCCGGCACGGCGCCGGGTGACCGCGGCGTGCTCAACACGCTCGCGCCCACCCACCTCCGGCTCGACAGTCTGTCCACTGTGGACCCGAAACCGCCGGTGCTGTGGATCCGCGGCACCGCCGACGTGATCGTTTCCGACACGTCCCTCTACGACCTGGCCCAGCTCGGCGCGCTCGGCGCGGTTCCCGGCTGGCCGGGCCCGGACCGCCACCCGGCCCAGCCGATGATCGGCCAGACCCGCGCGGTGCTCGACGCGTACGCGGCCGGCGGCGGCCGCTACCGGGAAGTCGCCCTCGAAGGGTCGGGGCACGGGCCGCACCTCGACCGCCCGGAGGAGTTCCGTGCCGCTCTGGTCGCCCACCTGTCCGAGGCGAGCTGACCGGACAGCGGCCCGGCCAGCGGGCGGGTCAGCGCTCCAGGCCGAGGACGAGCTGCGGAGCCGGCACGACGTGGTCCGGGCGGATCGGCCGGACCGCCGTGCCGACCGCGAAGAACTCCGTGGTGTGCCCGCCCCAGGCGTGGTTGTGCTGGGACAGCTGCACCCCGACGATGCCCTCCGCGGCGAGCGCCTCGGCCTCCCGCTGCATCCGCTCCATCGCCAGCTCCCGGGCGTCGTAGAGGGCCTGGGTGAACTGCGGCAGCTCGGTGTTCTGGCCGATGTTCGACAGCACGTTGCCCAGCGACCGGTGCGCGACGTGGTAGACGCAGGTGCCCATCACCATGCCCAGCGGCGCGTAGCCGGTCTGCAGCAAGGTCCAGAAGTCCTGCCCGGACAGGTCGGAGGTGAACGGCTGGTTGCGGTTGTTGCGCCAGTCGCCGCCGGCCTCGGCCTTCACCGCGGTGCCGACGGCGAGGAACTCGGCGATGTCCGAGCCCCACTCCTTCAGCTCGACCGCGAGCCGGACCGCGACGATCCCGTCCGCGCCGAGCACGTCCGCCTCCGCCTCCATCCGGGTCATCGCCAGCTCCCGCGCGTGGTACATCGCCTGCGACAGCACGTCCATCTCCTGGTTCCTGCTCCACCGGCCGACCTGCAGGCCGACGTGGTAGACGGAGGTGCCGAGCACGAGCCCGAGCGGGCGGAAGCCGGCCTGCCGCAGCAGCAGGAACTCGTTCACCGTCAGGTCCGAGGTGAAGATGCTGCCCGGCCGGCCCGGCTGCAGCTCGGCGAGCCTGGTCATCGCGTCCTGGGGCAGCCCGACGGCGGCGGGATCGGTCACGGTGTCCTCCCGGAGAGGCGCAGCACGGGCAGTGGCGGAGCCGGGGCGTTCCCGCCCCGGTGCCGGAACGGGACGATCGCGGTGCCGACCACCATCGCCTCGGCGACGTGGTCGTGCGCGTCGTTGCCGGCCGCGCAGGAGCGCCGGCGGATCCGCAGGCTCATGTCCCGGACGACGGCGGTGGCGCCGTCGCCCAACCGGGCGGTGTCGGCGGCGAGCCGGCTGCGGGCTGACGACCGGGCCGCGGCGGTGAGGTCGGTGTAACCCACGACCTCCTGGTTGGTCCACGACCAGCTGCCGGGCTGGGACCGCCAGTCGTCGTGCCGGACCATCACCGCGATGCCGAGCAGCAGCGCGGCCGGCACCCAGCCGGCGGCGATCAGTTGGGCGAACTCCTGCCCGGACAGGTCCGAGGTGAACGGCCGAGCCGGGTGCACGTCGCCGTCGGCCCGGACGGCCGTGCCGATCGCCCGGAACTCCGTCCCGATGCCCTGGAACGGGGCCACGGTCAGCCGCACCGCGACCACGCCGTCGCCGCCGACCTGCGCCGCCTCGCCCCGCATCCGCTCCATGGCCGCACCCCGCGCGGCGTAGAGCGCGTCGCGCAGGCCGGGCGCCTCGACGGTGCGGGCCATCCCCTGGCCCCAGCCGAAGCCGCCGTAGCTGCCGCCGGCGATGCCGCCGCCGGGCGTGCCGCCGCCGGCGAACCCGCCCGAGCCGCCGGTCCAGCGGCCGGCCGAGCCGCCGCCCCGGCCCCAGCCGTAGCCGAGGCCGCAGTTCCAGGCGCCGGTCCAGCCGACCACGTAGACGCAGCTGCCGAGCACCTGGCCGACCGGGGTGAACCCGACCGAGCGGATCGCATGGTGCTCGGCGACGGTGAGGTTGCTGGTGAAGCTCACGGGGCGTCCGGCAGGGTGAACCGGCGCAGCGCCTCGGCCGCCCCGGCGTGCCGGTCCGCGTACGCGCCCAGGGCGGCGGCCAGCCGGTGCGACCACTCGTCGAGGTCGACGGTCTCGGTCCGCAACGCGATCCCGCCGGACTCGTGCCGGATCGTGGCCACCGCCGGCGCGCCCATCCGCTCCCGGCGCAGGGTGAAGCCCTGGTCGCCGAGCCGGACGGTGGCGGCGACGACCGGCGCCTCGGCACCGCGCAGCCGCCCGAGCACGCTGCCCTTGCGCTCGACGTCGACCAGCTCGGGTGGCAGCGCGGACGACAGCGTGCTGAGCAGGAACCCGGCGTAGAGCGAGAGGTCGTCGCTGCGCCGGCGCAACTCGGCGGCGAGCACCTCGAGGTCCCACTGGGTCACCAGGCCACGCTAGCCCTAGGACACGGCGCGGTCAGGAGTGGCCGGTGCCGGCCGGCCGGCCCGAGCGGCCGACCGGCCGGACAGTGCGAGCGGCCGACAGCCGGACATGCGAGCGGCCGACAGCCGGCCGGCACGAGCGGCCGCCAGCCGGCCGGCACGAGCGGCCGACAGCCGGCCGGCACGAGCGGCCGACAGCCGGCCGGCATGAGCGGTAGACCGGCCGTCGACCGGCCGGCGGCTCAGCCGTCGCGCCAGCCCAGGGCGCGGTCGACCAGGTGCCCGGCGGCGCCGAGGTAGCGCACCGGGTCGAGCAACGCGGTCAGCTCGGCCCCGGTCACGTCGATCCCGTCCTCGGCGGCCAGCACCCCGGCCAGCACCTCGGCCGGCGGCCGGCCGAGGCGCTCCGCCTCAGCGGTGGCCCGGGCCAGCACCTCCCGCGCCGCCGACTTCCCCAGGACCGCGCCGAGCACCGCGGCCAGCCGCTCGGAGACGACCGCCATGCCGGTCAGCTCGAGGTTCGCCCGCAGCCGGTCCGGGAACACCACCAGCCCCTCGGCCAGCTCGGCCGCGGCCGCCACCGCGCCGCCGGCCAGCCGCAGGCAGTCCCGCAGCGGCTGCCACTCGGCCTGCCACGGCCCCGCCGGCCGCTCGTCCTCGGCCAGCATCGACTGCGCCAGCACCGAGGCCAGCGCCGGCACCTGCAGCGCCGCCGACCGGATCAGCGTGGCCAGCACCGGGTTGCGCTTCTGCGGCATCGCCGACGAGCCGCCCCGACCCTCGCCCGCCGGCTCGGCCACCTCACCGACCTCGGTCCTCGCCATGCCGAGCACGTCGACCGCGAACTTGCCGACCGCCCCGGTGACCACCGCCAGCGTCGCGCCGAGGTCGGCCACCGGCAGCCGCAGCGTGTGCCACGGCAGCACCGGCTCGGCCAGCCCGGCTTCGGCCGCGTACGCGGCCACCAGCCCGTCCACGAACGGCGCCGGGTCGTCGGCCACCACCGACCGCAGCCTGGCCTGCTCGAGGTAGCCGGCCAGCGTTCCGGCGGCACCGCCGAGCGAGACCGGCAGCGCCCGGGCCAGCGCGTCGACCCGGCCGGCCGCGGCGGCGGCCAGCTCGTACCAGCCGGCCGCCCGCAGCCCGAACGTGGTCGGAACCGCGTGCTGGGTCAGCGTCCGGCCGACCGCAGGGGTGTCCCGGTGCGCGGCCGCCAGCCGGCCCAGCGCGGCCGCGGTGCGGTCGAGGTCCGCACCGATCACCCGGAGCGCCCGCCGGGACACCAGCATCAGCGCGGTGTCCACGATGTCCTGGCTCGTCGCTCCACTGTGGACATACCCGCTCGCGGCGGGGTCGACCGCCGCGGTCAGCTCCGACACGAGCGGGATCACCGGGTTGCCGCCGCCGCGGGCCCGCTCGGCCACCGCGGCCAGCTCGACCCGGTCGGTCCGGGCCGCCGCGGTGATCGCGGCGGCGGCGGAGGCGGGGACCGCGCCCAGCCGGGCCTGCGCCCGGGCCAGCGCCGCCTCGGCGTCGAGCAGCGCCTGCAGGTAGGCCCGGTCCGAGGTCAGCGCGCTCACCTCGGTGCCGGCGGAGACCGGCGAGAACAAGCCGGCGTCGATGTCCACGCCGCGATTCTGGCAGCGGGCGAAGATTCTTCCGCCGAGGTGTCGATCCGGCGGGCGGGCCTTCGTAGCCGGAGTGAGAACCACGAACTGCAAAGATCTGGCCAACCGAGTAAAGGAGACGAACCATGAAGCAGTACCTGCTGTCGGTGCACGGGGCCGTCGACGACATGCCCGCGCCCGACCTGATGCAGCAGATGTTCGACGACGTCGACAAGGTCAACCAGGCGATGATGGCCGCCGGCGCCTGGGTGTTCGGCGGCGGCCTCACCGACCCGTCCGACGCGACGGTCGTCCGGGTCGAGAAGGGCCAGCCGATGCTGACCGACGGCCCGTACGTGGAGACCAAGGAGCAGCTCGGCGGCTTCTGGGTGATCAGGGCCAACGACCTGGACGAGGCGCTGGACTGGGCGCGCAAGGCCACGGTGGCCTGCCGGGCGCCCGTCGAGGTGCGGCCGTTCCAGGACGAGCCCACGGCCTAGTGTCGCGGGTCAGGGTTCCGTGCCGGTTCCCGGCGATTCCGGCGGCGCCCGGACGACAACGCCGCCGGTCGCCGTCCGGGCGCCCGGGACACGGTACGAGGACTTCTGACCCGGGGCACCAGCAGCGAGGCGACGACGAGGGAGACGGCCCGATGACCGACCCGGACCGGGTGGCCGAGGTCTACCGGCGGGAGTACGGCCGGTGCGTGGCCACCCTGGTGCGCGTCCTCGGCGACATCGACCTCGCCGAGGAGGCGGTCCAGGAGGCGTTCGCCGTCGCCGTGGAGCGGTGGCCGGCCGCCGGCCTGCCGCCGAACCCGGGCGCCTGGATCGTCACCACCGCCCGCAACAAGGCCATCGACCGGCTCCGCCGGGAGTCGGCCCGCGAGGACAAGCACGCCCAGGCGGCGCTGCTGCACCAACCCGACGAGCCGCAGGAGGTGGGACCCGTGCGGGACGACCAGCTGCGGTTGATCTTCACCTGCTGCCACCCGTCCCTGGCGCCGGCGTCCCAGGTGGCGCTCACCCTCCGCCTGCTCGGCGGCCTGGAGACGCCGGAGATCGCCCGGGCCTTCCTGGTCCCGGAGGCGACGATGGCGCAGCGGATCGTCCGGGCCAAGCGCAAGATCAAGGACGCGGGGATCCCGTACCGGATCCCGACCGAGGCGCAGCTGCCGGACCGGCTGCCGTTCGTGCTGGCCGTGCTCTACCTGGTCTTCAACGAGGGCTACGCGGCCAGCGCCGGTGCGGACCTGGTCCGCGCGGACCTGTGCGCCGAGGCGATCCGGCTGGCCCGCGAGCTTGCCGGGCTGATGCCGGACGAGCCCGAGGTCGCCGGCCTGCTCGCGCTGCTGCTGCTGACCGAGTCCCGCCGGCCGGCCCGGACCGCGCCGGACGGCACGATCGTGCTGCTGCCCGACCAGGACCGCACGCTGTGGAACCGCGAGCTGATCGCGACCGGCCAGGCGATCGTGCGGGCCTGCCTGCGCCGCAACCGCCCCGGGCTCTACCAGATCCAGGCCGCGATCGCGGCCGTGCACTCGGACGCGCCGACCGCGGCCGACACCGACTGGGGACAGATCCTGGCCCTGTACGACCAGCTGACCGCGGTCGCGCCCACCGCTGTGGTGGCGCTGAACCGAGCCGTCGCGGTGGCCGAGGTGCACGGGCCGGCGGCCGGGCTGGCCGAGATCGACCGGCTGGAGCTGCCCGCATACCACCTGTTCCACGCGACCAGGGCCGACCTGCTGGTCCGGTTGGGCCGGCCCGACGAGGCGGCGGTCGAGTACGAGCGGGCGCTGGAGCTGGCCAGCAACGCGGCCGAGCAAGCGTTCCTGGCCGGCCGGCTCAGCTCCGTCCGCTAGCGCGTCTCCCGGCCGGCCGGTTCACTCCGTCCGTTAGCGCGTCTCCTGGCCGGCCCGCCGCCGCCGGGCCGGGCGCCGCCGGTCGCCGGACCCGCCCGGACCCGCCCGGCATCCCCGGGCCGGCACGGGCTCGGATCGGTCGATTCCGGACGACGGAGCCGGTTCCGCGGGGCCGGAACGCTCACCCCCCGCGCACCCTCGCCCGCGGTCCGTTCGTACCCGGCACGGCCGATCGGGTGAACTTTTCCGAGCGGTGCCGCGGTCCGGACCGCGTACTTCATCGATACGGATGGCAACTACCCCCTGCTCACCCCCCGAATTGGGTGAGGAAATGTGCCCGATGGGGAAACGATGATGGAGGCCCACACGTCTTCAAGGTGGGCCCCGGAACGGATCGGGATCACCAGGGACCTGTGCCACTATGGCCGCACCTCACGACCCGCTGGAGGCCTGATGGCACCACCGAGAGACCGCTCCCGGCACTCCGACGTGCTGGAGATCCACGGTCTTCGGGCCACGGTCGTGCGCGCCTTCCGGCTGCTCCTCGAAGCCGTGGTCGTGCCGACGGTGCTGCTGGCAATACTGCTCCACGTCATCGGCACGACGCGAAGCATTTTGGTGGCGGTCGGCTGGTGCGCGCTGGCGATCACCTTCCGGTGGTACGTGGACCGCCGGCTGCCCGGCACCCTGCTGCTCGGCTCGGCCGCGCTCGCGGTGAAGGCGGCGATCGCGCTGGCCTCCGGCAGCATCCTGATCTACCTGCTGCAGCCGGTGCTGGGTTCGGTGGTGATGGCGCTGCTGTTCCTGGGCAGCGCCGCGTTCGGCCGGCCGATCACGCTGCGGCTGGCGCGCGACTTCGTGCACGTGCCGGCGGACATCCTGGACAAGCGCGGGGTGCGCCGGATGTTCACCGAGGTCGCGGTGATCTGGGGCTTCTCCCGGATCATCGACGTCGCGCTCAACCTCGGCTTCCTGCATCGCGGCGTGGATGCCGGGCTGTGGGCCCGCGGCCTGCTGAGCCCGCTGCTGACCGTGCTGGCGGTCGCCGTGTGCACGGCCTGGGGCTGGCGCTCGCTGCGCCGCAACGGCATCCGCCTCTCGGTCTCCGCCGGCGGTCCCGCCCCGATCCAGGGTTGAGACCCGGCGCCGCCCGGCGGTCCCCGGTGGAGCTGGCCGGGCGGGTAATGCTCGTCACCGGCGCGTCGCGCGGCATCGGCGCGGCCACCTGTGCGGCGCTGACCCGGCGGGGCGCGGTGGTGGTCGCCGCGGGACGGGACGAGACCGCGCTGGCCGAGGTGGCTGCCTCCTCGACCGTGGTCGCCGACGCGGCCGACCCGGCCGCCGCGCCCACGCTGGTGGCCGCCGCCGTCGACCGGCACGGCCGGCTGGACGCGGTCGTCGCCAATGCCGGTCTCGGCTGGGCCGGTGAGTTCGCCGCCATGGACCCGGCCCGGATCACCGAGCTGGTCGACGTCAACCTGCGGGCGCCGATGCTGCTGGCCCGGTCCGCGCTGCCGGTGCTGCGCCGGCCCGGTGCGCTGGTGTTCGTCACCTCGATCGCGGGCCTGGTCGGCGTGCCCGGCGAGACCGTCTACTCGGTGACCAAGGCCGGGCTGGAGACGTTCGCGACCCTGCTGCGCGAGGAGACCGATGGCGTGACCGTGTCGACCGTCGCCCCGGGCGCGGTCGACACCGGTTTCTTCGCCGCCCGCGGCGTCCCGTACGACCGCCGCTTCCCGCGGCCGATCCCGCCGTCCCGGGTCGCCGAGGCGGTGGTCGAGGCGATCGCGACCGGCCGCGAGCGCCGGGTCGAGCCACGCTGGCTGGCGTTCCCGGCCCGGCTCTCGGCAGCCGCCCCCAGGACCTACCGCGCCCTGGCCCGCCGGCTCAGCTGAGCCGCGCCACTGGATGGCCGGTCGTTAGGCCATGACACCGGCGGCGCGGATCGTCTCGCGCAGGGAGCTCATCGTGGCCAGCACCGCCGTCGGCTCGTACCCGCAGTGCGCCATGCAGTTCGAGCACCGCGGGTCCCGGCCCCGGCCGTACGCGTCCCAGTCGGTGGTCTCGATCAGCTCCTTGTACGTCTCCGCGTAGCCGTCGTCGAGCAGGTAGCACGGCCGCTGCCAGCCCAGCAGCGAGTACGACGGGATGCCCCACGGCGTGCACTCGAACTCGCGCTTGCCCTCGAGGAAGTCGAGGAACAGCGGCGAGTGGTTCAGCCGCCACTTCTTCCGCCGGCCCTCGCCGAACGCGGCCTTGAACAGCGCCCTGGTCTGCTCGGTGCCGAGCCAGTGCTCCTGGTCCGGCGCCCGCTCGTACGCGTACCCCGGGCTGATCTGCATGTTGTCCACGCCGAGGTCGTCGTTGAGGTAGTCGAGCAGCTCGATCACGTCGTTCGGCGTGTCGGTGTCGAAGAAGGTCGTGTTGGTCATGACCCGGAAGCCGCGCGCCTTGGCCTCCTTGATCGCGGCCACCGCCTGGTCGAACACGCCGATCTTGCGGACCGACTCGTCGTGCCGGTCGCGCAGGCCGTCGATGTGCACCATCCAGGCGAAGTTCCGGTGCGGCTTGAACCTGTCGATGTGCTTGGGCAGCAGCACCGCGTTGGTGCACAGGAAGACGATCTTGTTGCGGTCCAGCAACTGCCGCACGATCTCGTCGATCTGCTTGTGCATCAGCGGCTCGCCGCCGGCGATCGACACCATCGGTGCGCCGGACTCCAGCACGGCCGCGACCGCCTGTTCGACCGGCATCCGCTTCTTGAGCACGTCGTGCGGCTGCTCGATCTTGCCGCAGCCGGCGCACTTCAGGTTGCAGGCGAACAGCGGCTCGAGCTCGACCAGCAGCGGGAACTTCTCCACCCGCTTGATCTTCTGCTTGGCCAGGTATGCACCCAGTCGCATCGACTGGCGCAGCGGCATGCTCACGAGTTCTCGACCTCTCTCGGCATGGTGATGGTGATGTCAACGACGTGCGCGGCCTGCCGCTCGCGGACATCGGCGTCGCCCTGGCCAGCGGCCCAGGCGGACAGGATCGGGGCAGCGCGCCGCAGCGCGCGCAGCGCGCGGGAGCCGCGCGGCAGTGTGCCGAGCGACACCAGCGGGTGTGCGGGGGTGTCGACGATCGCCCGGACCACGGCGGCCAGCCGGCCGGTGCGGGCGACGACGCCGGACTCCATGTCGACGGCGATCGCGCCGCGCTCCGCCCAGGCGGTCCGGGCCGACCCGGTGACCAGCTCGTCCGCGCCGCCGACCGGACCGAGGTGCACCGTCAGCCCGCCGATCCGCAGCGCCTTGGCCAGCTCGACCGCCCCGGGCAACATCACCTCTCCGCCGGCCCTCGCCGGACCCGGATCGGCCGGGTCCGCCGGGTCGGCTCGGTCGGCCGGGTCCGCTGGGTCCGCTGGGTCGGCCGGGTCCGCTGGATCGGTCGGATCCGTCGGGCCGGGCGGGTCCGGCGGCAGCGTCGGGCTCAGGAGCACGCGGTCGGCGACGACGATGTCGCCCGGCGCCAGACCGGGGACGACCGCGCCGGCCACCCCGGCCAGCACCAGCCGGTCGCCGCGCGGCAACCGGCGGGCCCGCAGCCCGATGCGGGTCCCGCCCACGGCCAGCGCCTCGACGCGGAGCGGGGCGACGATCCTCACCGGGTCGCCTCCGCGTACCGGCCGAGCGCGGACAGCGGGAACACCAGCCGGTAGAGGTGGTAGTTGATGGAGAAGTCGCCGGGGAACCCGGTCCCGGTGAACTGCGGCTCGTCCCAGGTGCCGTCCGCCCGCTGGGTGCGGACCAGGAAGTCGACCCCGCGCTCGGCCGCACCGGTCAGCGCGCCGGCTGCGACCAGCGCGAGCAGCGCCCACGCGGTCTGCGACGCGGTCGAGGTGCCGCGCCCGATCCACCGCGGGTCGGTGTACGAGCGGATGTCCTCGCCCCAGCCGCCGTCCGGGTTCTGGTGCTCCTCCAGCCAGCGCACCGCCCGCCGGATCACCGGCCCGTGCGCCGGGATCCCCGCCGCGACCAGGGCCGGCACCGCCGCGCCGGTGCCGTACACGTGGTTGACGCCCCACCGGCCGAACCAGGAGCCGTCCTCCTCCTGTGCCCGCAGCAGCCAGTCGATCCCGCCGTCGCGCGGCACCCCTGGGGTGTGCGCGAGCATCTCCACCATGTGCGCGGTGACGTCCGCCGACGGCGGGTCGATCACCGCGCCGAAGTCGCAGAACGGCAGCTTGCGAACCAGCTCCCGGGTGTTGTCCGCGTCGAACGCACCCCAGCCGCCGTCGCTGCTGGCCATCCCCACCGCCCAGGCGGCACCGCGGTCGGCGGCCGCGTGCACCCGCTCGGGCTCGGGGTGGCCCGCCGCTGCCCGCCGCAGCGCGAGCACGACCTCCGCGGTGTCGTCGACGTCCGGGTAGAGGTCGTTGGCGAACTCGAACGCCCAGCCGCCCGGGGCGAGCCGGGGCCGGCGTACCGCCCAGTCACCGGCGCCGGCGATCTCCTCGCCGAGCAACCAGTCGGTGCCCCGGCGGACGGCCGGGTCGGACGCCGGCACCCCGGCGTCGAGCAGCCCGATCAGCGCCAGCGCGGTGTCCCACACCGGCGACTGGCAGGCCTCCAGCCAGCGCACCGGCCCGTCCTCCGGCTCAGCGAACGCCGCGGTCGCCGCCGGGGTCCCGGACGGGTCGTCCGGCCCGGTCGGCAGCGGCGCCCACGGCACCCGGTCGACCCGGACCGTGAACGCGTCGAGCCCGTCCAGCCCGGCCCGGACCGGGCCCGAGTCCAGCCGGTGCCCGAGCAGCCGCAGCGCGATCAGCGAGTAGACCCACGGCGGCTGGATGCCGCCCCAGGACCCGTCGGCCTCCTGCCGGTCGAGGATCCAGCGCTCGGCGTTGCGTACCGCGTGCGCGCGCAGCGGGCGCACCGGGTGCCGCCCGTACGCCTTGACCGCCTTGTCCAGCACACCGAAGGCGCGGTCCCAGCCGGACGGCCGGTCGGTGCGCCGGCGCGGGCCGGCGTCGAGCTCGGCGATGCCGAACGGCACCGGGTATACCGGCCGCAGGCTCGACACGACCGCGAGCGGCACGATCGTCTGCCGGGCCCAGCACGCCCAGTCGTAGATGTTCAGCGGCACCCACCGCGGCAGCAGCACGATCTCCGGCGGGATCGTCGGCACGTCGTCCCACGACCACAGCCCGACCAGCGACAGCCAGATCCGGGTGAACACCCGGGTGGCCGCGACGCCCCCCTTCGACCGCGCGAACTCGGCCGCGGCCCGCATGTGCGCGGCCTCCGCCGGGTCGCCGGCCAGCCGCAGCGCGACCCAGGCCTCCACCGTGGTGGACAGGTCGGCGGGCCCGCCGCCGAACGTCGCCCAGCTGCCGTCGGCCCGTTGCTGGGAGCGGATCCACCGGGCCGCCCGGGCGGTGTCGTCCGGCTCCAGGATGCCCAGCACATGCCGGAGCAGCAGGTCCTCGGCGTCCATGGTCACGTTGGTCTCGAGGTCGCCCTTCCACCAGCCGGCCTCGTCCTGCAGTCCGCACAGGTGCGCGACCGCCGCCCCGATCGCCGCGTCGACCGGCCGCCCGGTCGCGACCGTGGTGCCGAGGCCGCCCGGCCGGTCAAGGTCGTCGGGCCCGGCCGTCGCGGTCACGCCGACCGCCCCAGCAGCGACCGGGCCAGCGCGACCAGCTCGGTCGCGGCGGCCGGCTCGACCGGCGCGTCGGACAGCGCCTGCTCGGCCAGCACCACCTGGCGCCGGGCCTCGGCCGCCGCCCACGCCCGTCCGCCGGCCTCCTCGACCAGCCCGGCGATCCCGCGCAGCTCGGCCAGGTCGTCGACGGTGTGGTCGGGCGGCGGTGCCGGGGTGGCCAGCCAGTCGCGCAGCCGGCCGGCCGCCGGGCCGCCGGTGGCGAGCGCGGCGGCGACCGGCAGGGACTTCTTCCGGGCCCGCAGGTCGGCCAGCGCCGGCTTGCCGGTGACCGCCGGGTCGCCCCAGATGCCGAGCAGGTCGTCCTCCAGCTGGAACGCCAGCCCGACCCGCTGCCCGTAAGCCTCCAGCGCGGCGATCGTGTCCGCCCGCGCACCCGCAAGCACCGCCCCGACGGCCGCGCTGCAGGACACCAGCGCGCCGGTCTTCCCCGCGGCCATGGCCAGGCACTCGGCCACGGTCACCGACTCCCGCCGCTCGAAGGCGAGGTCCTCGAACTGGCCGCCGATCAGCGCCCGGGTGGTGCGCCCGAGCAGGTCGGCGGCCGCCGCGCCGGTCGGCGTCGGCGGGTCGAGCACCACCTCGAGCGCCAGCGACTGCAACGCGCTGCCGGTGAGGATCGCCGCCGGCACGCCGAAGACCGCCCAGACCGTGCGCCGGTGCCGGCGCTGCAGGTCGCCGTCCATCACGTCGTCGTGTACGAGCGAGAAGTTGTGCAGCAGCTCGACCGCGACCGCGCCGGGCAGCCCGACCTCGGCGGGCGCGCCGGCGGCTCGCGCCGACAGCAGCGCCAGCCGGGCCCGCACCCCCTTGCCGCCGCCGGTGACGTCGGAGCCGGACGGCCGGCCGGCGGCGTCCACCCAGCCGAAGTGGTATGCCGCGAGCGCCCAGGTGCTCGGCTCGAGCCGGTCCACCGCCGCCCGCAGCGCGGGACCGACGCTCACCAGCTCGGCCACGGCGGTCACTGTGCCACCTTCGCTACGGCCGGCTGCGCCAGCAGCGTCTCGGCGGCGGCGTGGCCGGAGCGGACCGCGCTCTCCATCGTCGCCGGCCAGCCGGTGTCGGTCCACGCCCCGGCGAGCGCGATCCCCGGCACCCCGGGGTCGGCCGGCGGGCGGAGGGCGGCGCTGCCCGGCGCCTGCCGGAACGTCGCGGTGCGCTCCCGCGTCACCCAACTGTCGAGCACCGTCGCGTCCCGGGCCGCCGGCAGCAGCGCGGCCAGCGCCGGGACGATCTCGCCGACCACGTCGGCGGCCCGTTCGTCCACCTCGCGGCCAGCGGCCGACAGCGAGACGGCGAGATATTGCCCGGTGCCGGCGCCGCTGCCCTCGGTCCGGTCGAAGGCCCACTGCACCGGCGACCCGACGGCGGCGAAGAACGGGTGCCCGGTGACCGGCCGGTCGTACCGGACGTGCACGTTGACGATCGGGGAGGCGCCGAGTCGCTCGGCCCAGCCGGCCGGCGCGTGCGTGCCGCCCCCGGGCAGCAGCGCCTCGGCCGCCGGCGGCGGCACGGCGAGGACCACCTGGTCCACCGCGATCGAGTCCGTGTCGAGCACCAACCGCCACTCCTCTCCAGTTCGATCCAGTGCGCGGACGCGGGCCGACAGCCGCACGGTCACCCCGGCCGCGGCCAGCGCCGCCGCGGTCGCCTCGGAGTGCAGCCGGCCGAGGGGTACCCGCGACCAGCCGAGGTCGCCGGCCGACGGGTCCTCGAGCAGCCCGGTGCGGAAGACCTTCGCGGCGAGCGACAGCGTGGCCTCGACGGCCGGCAGGTTGAGGGTCGCCACGCCGATCAGGTCGAACAGGCCGGCGATCGACCGCTGGCTCTGACCGTGGGCGGTCAGCCAGCTGCCGAACGTCACCGCGTCGGACGCCGGGTCGGCGGGGTCGACCTTGCCCAGCGCGAGCGTGGCCCTGGCCGCGGAGACCCGCTCGGCCGGGTGCAGCACCCGGTAGCCGAGCAGCGCGCGGGCCAGGTGCAGCGGCGCCGGCAGCGGGTCGCGGTGCAGCCGGGCCGGCCGCGCGCCGGGACCGAGCACCGGGATGTCCAGCCGGGGTTGCAGCGTGGTCAGCGCGGTCACGCCGAGCCGGTCGAGCAGAGCCCGGTATGCGGTGCAGCAGCGCAGGAACACGTGCTGCCCGGTGTCGACGGTCAGCTCGCCGCGGCGGAACGACGAGGCGAGCCCGCCGAGCCAGGGCCGCGACTCGAGCAGCTCGACCTCGCGCCCGGCGGCGGCAAGGTCGAGGGCCGCCGTGATGCCGGCCAGGCCTCCGCCGACGACGCCCACCCTGGTCATCGGCCCAGCCCCGACAGGGCCTTGGCGGCGATCGTGGCCTTCTCCCGCACCGGCAGCGACAGCCGCCCGCCGTACACGAGCGACGGCTCGGCCGCGATCCGGTCCAGCAGCGCGGCGTAGATGCCGGACATCGCGCTGGCCGAGGCGGCGCTGCGCCAGTCCAGCAGCGGGATCAGCCGGCGCCCGTCGGCGAACCAGGACCGGGCCCGCTCGGCCGAGAACCGGATCAGCCGGGCCAGCGAGCCGTCCGGGTCGGCCAGCCGGCCGCCCTCGATGCGCAGCCGCACGCCGAACCGGTCGAGGTCCTCGGCCGGTAGGTACACCCGGCCGTTGAGCAGGTCCTCGCGCAGGTCGCGCAGGATGTTGGCCTGCTGCAGGGCGATGCCGAGCGCGTCCGCATAGCGGGGCGCGGCCGGGTCCGGCTGGCAGCCGAACACGCCCAGGCACAGCCGGCCGACCGCGCCGGCCACGCACCGGCAGTATGCCTCCAGCTCGGCGAAGGTCTGGTAGCGCCGACCGGTGACGTCCATCAGGGCACCGTCGATGAGCTCGGCGAACGCACCCATCGGGATCGGCAGCCGGCTCGCCGCGTCGGCGACCGCGACCAGCACCGGGTCGTCCGCCGGCGCCGGCCCCCTGCTGGCCTCGTGGATCTTCTCGCGCAGCCGGTCGAGCTCCTCGGCCCGCCGCGCCGCCGGCACCTGCTCGCCGGCGCCGTCACCGTCGGCGATGTCGTCGATCCGCCGGGCCAGCGCGTACACCGCCGAGAGCGCGTCCCGCTTGTACGCCGGCAGCAGCCTGATCCCGTACGAGAAGTTGGCCGCCTGGGTCTTCGTGATGGCTGCGCACACCTCGTACGCGTCCTGCACCTGGGTGGGGCCAGGCAACGGCCGGGCTCCGGTCATGCGGCCCGCCCCCGGACCAGCACGACCAGCGCGTGCCGGGCGGTGCGGACCTTCGACGCGGTCGGGGTGGCGACCAGCGGGTCGGCGCCGGGGCGGGCCAGCGCGTCGGCCGCCGCCAGCCCGCCGGCGACGTAGCCGGCCACCGCGACCCGCGCCCAGCCGCGCAGCGTGCCGGCGATCGGCGAGCCGGCGACCAGCAGCGCGCGGGCCCGCGCGGTCTCGAACGCGAGCAGCCGGCGGACCGCGGGCGAGGACGCCGGCGCGGCCAGGTCGGCCTCGGTCACCCCGAACCGCTCCAGGTCCTCGGCCGGCAGGTAGATCCGGCCCCGCCGCAGGTCCTCGGCCACGTCCTGCCAGTGCTCCAGCTGCTGCAGGGCGTCGCAGACCTGGTCGGACAGCGCCACCCGGTCCGGGGTGGAGACGCCGAAGACCTGCAGCACCAGCCGGCCGATCGGGTTGGCGGAGAGCGCGCAGTATCCGCGCAGCTGCTCGTACGTGCGGTAGCGGGTGACCCGCTGGTCCTGCACGTTGGCGTCGACGAGCGCGGCGAGGTCGCGCTGCTCAAGCCCGACCGCGCGCACCGAGGGCACGAGGGCGACCAGCGCCGGGTCGCGGGGGCGCCCGGTGGTCCAGACCGTGGCGAGGTCGGCGCCGAACGCGTCCAGCGCGGCCAGCCGGTCCGCGGGCGTCCCCGGGTCGTCGCCGAGGTTGTCGATCACCCGGACCACGTCGTACACGGCACGCAGATGACCGCGCACCGCAGCCGGTAAGACGCGCAGGGCGACTGGGAAGTTTTCCGCGGACTCCTGCCGGCGCAGCCGGCTCTGCCGACTCCCCGGGTGGGCCCGACCTTCCACCACCCGCTCTGCCTCCACGCTATGAGACTCCTCACCGATGCCGATCTTCTCTACTCCGACGGGGTCAGGGTGGCCTACCGTGTTTGCGCCCAGGTGACAAATTCCGCGGCATCGGGCATAACCTCGGGTTCGCAGCGCATTCCGCCGACTGTGGGAGATCGACTGGAACCGTCCCTCGTCCCCAGCAAGCTCGGATCCGCTCTGGCGGCCGGGCTTCCGGACGCGCTCGACGAGATCGCGATGCTCTTCCGCGACAAGTGGCCGGCGTTCGCGCAGTTCCTCGACGAGGACCGGTCGGAGGTGCTCGGCGCGATCGAGGGGCCGACCCTGGAGCTGGTGGCGCGGGCGGAGGCCGGCGAGTCCGTCGACCAGCTGTCCGAGCCGCTGCCGGAGCTGGTGACGCTGCTGTTCACCGAGGTCGGCGCCGGCCAGTATCGGGAGGGCCGGCACCTGTCCGACCTGCTCGCGGCGTACCGGGTGGCCGCCAGGGTGGGCTGGCGGCACCTCGGCCGGATCGCGACCGCGGCCGGCGCCTCCGCCGAGACCCTGGCCGCGCTGGCCGACGAGATGTTCGTGCTGGTCGACGCGCTGGCCTCGGCCACTGCCGACGGCTACGTGGCCGAGCATGCCGAGCAGGCATCGAGCCGGGAGCGGCAGCGCGAGGAGCTGGCCGAGCTGCTGCTGGCCGACCGGTCGAGCACGGTCGCGGTGCGGGAGCTGGCCGCCGCCTGCCGCTGGCGGCTGCCGGCCTCCGCGGCGCTGGTCCTGGTCCACGCCGACGAACCGGCCGCGCCGGCGATGCTCCGCCGGCTCGGGCCGGAGAGCCTGCCGGTGCGCTGGGGCAGCCTGCTGGGCGCGATCGTGCCCGACTCGTCAGGGCCCGGGCAGCGCGACCGGTTGGCGTCCACGCTGGCCGGCGTGCCGGCGGTGGTCGGGCCGACCGTGCCGCTCGACCGGCTTCCCGGCGCGGTGCGGATCACCGAGACGGCCGCACGGCTGAGCCGAGACGGTGTGCTGCCGGGCGATCCGTTGTTCGTGGATGAGCATCTGGACACGATCATCGTGCATCGCGACCGCGACCTGCTGACGGCGCTGCGCCGGCGCGTGCTCGTCCCGCTGGACGGATGCAGCCCGACCGCCCGCCGCCGGCTGGAGCAGACGCTCGCGGCCTGGTTGCGGTACGGCGGCGACCGCGCGGCGGTGGCGGCCGACCTGCACGTCCACCCGCAGACCGTGCGCTACCGGCTCAAGCAGCTGCGCGAGCTGTTCGGGCCGGACCTGGACGGCGACCCGGACACCCGGCTGCGCCTCACCCTCGCGCTCGCCTGGGGACCGCCGCACGACAGCGGCGCGGACGCCGCTCGCTGACCGTCCGGCTCAGGCCGAGGCCATCGGGTTGTCGCGGTCGTCGCCGCCCGGCTGGCCGGCGGCCGCGGTCTGGTCGGCACCGGCCGACCGGGCGGTGACCGCGGCGAACTGGGCCTCGACGGCCGCGGCCAGCACGGCCGCCGGCACCAGCGCCGGGTCGGTCTCGATCCCGACGCACAGCCGACCGTTCCAGGTCAGCGTGCCGACTGCGACCGCAGTGCCGGGCGCGAGCGGGACCATCGGGAACACCGCCTCCACCGGCGGCCCGCCGAGCGTCAGCTGGACCGGCGGACCCGGCATGCAGGACACGATCGCACCGAAGGTGCCCCGCCCGTACACGAGGCGGGCGACGAGCTGGTGCAGCGGCGCCGGGAGCAGGCCGAACAGCCGCTGCACCAGCTGGCCCGCGGCCGTCCGGCCGCTGCCGGTCAGCTCGGCGACCCGGCCGGCCAGCATCGCCGGCGCCGGCCGGACGCCCGGCGCGACCGGCACGTCGACCAGGATCGTGCCGGTGCGGTTGCCCTCGGCCGGACCGCCGGCCTGGCGGGTGGTCAGCGGCATCGACACCCGCAGCAGCCCGGACCGGCCGCTGACTTCGCCGAGCGCACCGGCCACCAGCGAGAGCAGCAGGTCGGGCACGCCGGCCCGGTGCCGGCGGGCCGCCGCCCTGACCCGGCCCACCGGCAGGTGCAGGGTGCCGAACTCGTGGCCGGCGCCGGTGGGGAGCCGCATCCGCCCCCGGCCGCGCACCGTGTCGATGGCCAGCCCGGCCAGCCCGGCGGCCGTACGCAGCGTTCCCGGCGGCGGCGCGACCGGACCGAGCAGCCCGTGCGCCTCGAACCGCGGCTTGAGGATCGACAGCGCGCCGGTGACCAGCCCGACGCCGTCGGCGCAGACGTGGTGGGCGAGCAGGATCGCGGCACCGCGCCCGTCCGGCAGCTCGGCGCCGACCATCCGCCACATCGGCCGGTCCCGCGGCAGCGGCGTCGCCGCCAGCCGGCCGACCAGCTCGTCGAGGGTCAGCCCGCCGAACCCGAGTGTGCGCGCGTCGACCACGTGCCAGGACCAGTCGAGCTCGTCGACCCGCTGCCAGCGCCAGTGGTGCAGCACCGACCGGCGGGTCAGCCGCTGGTCGAAGCGCGGCAGCTCGGTCAGCGCCTCCCGGTGCACCTCCTCCAGCGCGGCCAGCGACGGCGGCGCGGACAGCAGCACGGCGCCGCCGACCACCTGCGGCGCCGCCGGCGTCTCGACGTGCAGGAAGAACGCGTCCCCCGGCGGCACCCTGGTCGTCCCCGGCGTCGGCCGGCCGACCACCGCCACGCAGATCACCGCCAGCACGAAGCCGGCCGCCGCGTCGAGCACGTAGTGGTTGCCGGTCGCGACGATGACCAGGAACGTGACCGCGACGTGCACGCCGCTGACCGACTGCAGCCACCAGTGGTGGCCGATCCAGACCAGCACGACGCTGACCCAGACCGCCCAGGCGAAGTGCAGTGACGGCATCGCGGCCAGCTGGTTGGCGTGGTCGCCGACCGGTGAGCCCCACGACCCCCAGGTCTGGCCGAGCCGGACCGTGTCGACGAAGCCCTGGCCGGGCACCAGCCGCGGCGGGGCGGTCGGCCACAACGCGAAGCAGGTGATCGCGACGACGTTGAGCAGCAGGAACGAGTTGCGGGCCGACCGGTATTGCTCGGGCCGGCGCACCAGCAGCCAGATCAGCAGCGCCAGCGCGCTGACCACGTACGTCGTCGCGTACTCGTAGTTGGCCAGCAGGACCAGCGTGTGGTGCGGGCGCAGCGCGTTGTTCAGCCAGGGCTCGACGTCCAGCCACAGCGCCTTCTCCAGGCCGTACACGGACTCGGCGTGGCCGATCGCCCTGGCCTCCCGGGACGCGCCGCCGAGGTGGGAGACGACGAGGTAGTAGGCGAACACGAGCAGGCCGAGCGCCAACTCGACCCGCACCCGGGGTCGGCTCGGCTCAGCCCGCACCGTCGCCATCACCTTGGCTTACTCCACCGTCCCGACAAATCTTCCCGTCGCGGGGACTCCGTCCCCGGCGTACCCGCGACGAGACGACGAAGAGTCTTCCCGACCTCGCGCGAAACGCCGTGTGACGGATACGGCCGAGCGCGAATCGCGGTTTCTGAGCACACTCATAGGTGTGCTGGCCATCGTCATCGTTCTCGCGGTGGTCGCTGCGTTCCTGTACGCGCTGTCCGAGTACCTCCAGCAGCGGGCGGCGTGGCGCAGCGCGCAGACCGTCGACACGGACGCCGAGGACCGCTCGGCCCGGCTGCGGGCGGAGGCCGGAGCGGCGGGTCGTGCGCTGCGGCTGATGGCCACGCAGCGGGTCTGGTTCCTCGGCTGGGCGCTCGGCACGACCGCATTCTTCGTGCAGGCCGCGGCGCTGAACCTCGGGTCGGTGTCGGTGGTGCAGTCACTGCAGGTCACCACGCTGATCTTCACGCTGCCGCTGGCCGGGATCGGCTCGGCGGTCCGGCCGCGGCTGCGGGACTGGCTCGGCGCCGGCACGATCGCGGTCGGGCTGGCGATCTTCCTCGCCGCCCGCGGCGTCCCCGCCGGTGGCGCGGCCGAGGCGCACCGGGGTCGGCTGCTGCTCCTGCTGCTCGCGCTGGCCGGCCTGGTCGTGCTGCTCGCCCTGGCCGGCGCGCTGCGCAGCGGACCGATCCGGGCCACGCTGCTCGCGAGCGCGGCCGGGGTCTCCCTGGCGGCCACCGCGAGCACGATCAAGCTCACCTCCAACGACCTCGTCAACCACGGAGTGGTCTACACCGCGACGGACTGGCCTGGATACGCATTAGCGCTCGGGACGGCAACCGGCGTCATCCTGCAGCAGCTCGCGTTCACCTCGGGCCGGCTGCCGGTGGCGGCAACCGCGATGACGATCGCCAACCCGCTGATCGGCACCGTGCTCGCGGTGATCGGGTTCAGCGAGCCGATGCCGAGCACCGTCGCCGGGCTGGCCGGGCTGGCGTTCGGGGCCGCGCTGGTCTGCGTCGGGGTATACGTGCTGGCGCACTCGCCGCTGCTGGCCGAGCCGCTGCCGCCACCGGACGAGCTCGCCGAGGAGGCGAACGCCCGCCCGCACCTCACCCACCACCACGACGACCGCGACGACCAGCCCGCCGACGACCGCCACGACGTCCGCTCCACCCGAGGCAACCCCCTCAGCCGCTGAGCCGACCCGTCCCGGACGGCGCCCACGCGCCACCCGCCGAGCGGCCGCTCTCACCGCGCCTGCCGCCGGCGGACACCCCGACCCGGCCCGTGCCGTTAGCTCTGGTCGGAGTCCGCGCGACGGGCGCGGGCCCGGCGCTTGCCTTCGTGCATGGCCTGGACGCGGGCGATCGGGATGCCCCGACCCTCCTCGACCAGCCCGGGGTCGAGCCGCTGCGGTTCCGGCAGCAGCGACGCCCAGTCCGGCCGGTGTCGCAGTGCCTCGACAGCGGTGCCGATCGTGAACGCGCGCGGATCGGTCCCGTCCAGCTCGTCCCAGGCGACCGGGAACGAGACCGGGACGCCCGGCCGGACCCGCGGGCTGTACGCGGCGACCACGGTCGCGCCGCCCGCCCGGGTGGAGTCCAGGAACACCTTCCCCTCCCGCTGGTCCTTGACGAACGCGGTCGTCGCCAGCGCGGGGTCGAGCCGCTCGGCCCGGGCCGCCAGCGCCCGGGTGGCCGCCGCGACCTCGTCCAGCGGCGTACCGCCGGCCACCGGGATGATCACGTGCACGCCCTTCGACCCGCTGGTCTTCACCGCGCCGGTCATGCCGGCCTCGTCCAGCGCCCGGCGGACCAGCTGTGCCGCGGCGGTGACCACGCCGAAGCCGGCGCCCTCCGGCGGGTCGAGGTCCATCACCATCGTGATCGGCGGGTCCGCCACGTCGTAACGCATCAGCGTCGGGTGATACTCGACGGCCCGCTGGTTGCCGAACCACAGCAGGGTCCGCTCGTCGTCGCACAGCGCATACGTGACCTCGCGCCGGGACCGCTCGGCCCAGACCTTCGTCGTGCGGATCCAGCTCGGCGCGTACTTGGGCAGGTTCTTCTGCATGAACGGCTCCTGGCCGGGGCGAACCCGGATGACCGACAGCGGGCGCCCGGCCAGCTCGGGCAGGATCCGGTCGGCCACGGCCGCCAGGTAGTCGACGAGGTCGCGCTTGGTCGCCCCCGCCCCGTCGAACAGCTCCTGATCCGGATGCGTGATCTCCACGGGTCCGAGCCTGGCAGAGCCGGCGCACCTCCGGCGGCGCGTGCGTCAGGATGTGCGGATGCTGGACAACCGGTCGATGCCGCCGTCGGCGGTGATCCCCGTGCTCAACTGCCCCGACGTGGTGGCGGCGAGCGCCTGGTTGCGGTCCGCGTTCGGCTTCCTGGAGCGGCTCGCGATCGGCGGGCATCGCATCCAGCTCTCGTACGGGTCGGGCTCGCTGGTCCTCGTCAACGGCCCGAGCGCGCCGGCGAGCGTGATGGTCAGGGTCGAGGACGCGGACGCGCACTGCGCCAGGGCCAGGGCCGCCGGCGCGCGGATCGTCGCCGAGCCGGCCGACTACCCGTACGGGGAACGGCAATACACGGCGACGGACCCGATCGGGCACACCTGGACGTTCTCCGAGACCATCGCCGACGTCGACCCGGCCGACTGGCTGCACTGACGCCCGGCTGCACGACGCCCCGGCCGCGCAGACACCCGGCTACGCAGACACCCGGTTACGCAGACACCCCCGGCCGCGCAGACACCCCGGCGGCGCGGGGCACCGCCTACCCCGCCGGCGGTCCGCCGGCGTGCCGCCGGACCAGCGCGTCCAGCCGGGCCGCGTGCGCGCCCTGCCAGTACACCCGCCCGCACCGCTCGCACCGGCCGAACTCGTGCTGGGTCCGCCGGGTGCCGGGCTCCAGCCGGTCCAGCACGTCGGCCTTCGGCACCGGCCGCAGCGGGCCGCCGCAGGCCGTGCACCGGCTGTACGGCAGCAGCGGCAGCCGGAACCGGTCGAGCAGATCGGTGAGCTGGTCGTCCGGCCGGCTGCCGTGGACGTACGCGGCCCGTCGCGGCGCCCGGCGCATCAGCAGCCCGCGGTCCTGGCTGAGCAGCAGCCGGTCCTCGGCGTCGGCCCGCTCGACCAGCTCGTCGTCGGTGGCGTCGTTGCGGTAGCCGGCATCCACCCCGAGCACCCGCAGCCGCCGGGCCAGCGTGCCCAGGTGCACGTCGAGCAGCAGCCGGGGCGGTCCGTCCAGTGGCTGCGGCCGGCGCACCGCCGCGACCTCGACCTCGGCTCCTGGCGGCGGCCGGTGCGCGGGCGGCACCGGCCGGCCGCCGATCGCCAGCCGGCCGACCTCGGTCAGCGGCACGCCGGCCGACTGGACGACGTGGCCGAGCGAGGCGGCCCGGTCGTCCGGGAGCTCGACGGTGCCGGCTCGCCGGCGCGCCGGCAGGAAGAACCGCAGCTCCGGCGCGACGAGCAGGCGGACCACGGCTCAGCCGAGCCCGGCGATCGACGCCACCGTACGGTCGGGCGGGGTGAGGTGCGGCGGATAGTCCGTCCCGGTGCGGTCGACGTACGCGGTGCGCAGGCCGGCGCGGGCGGCGCCGTCGATGTCCCACGGGTGCACGGCCACCAGCGTCGCGTCGCCCGGCCGCACCCCGAGCCGGTCGGCGGCGTAGAGGTACGCGGCGCGTGCCGGCTTCCAGACGCCGGCGTCCTCCACCGACAGCAGCGCCTCGAACTGGTCGCGGATCCCGGCCCGGCCGAGCAGCCCGACGGCGACCTCGGCCGCACCGTTGCTCAGCGTCGCCAGCCGGTGCCCGGCCGCCCGCAACGCGCGGATCCCGCCCGGCACGTCCGGGTGCACCGGCAGCTCCTGGAACCCGGCCAGCACGTGCTCGACGGCGTCCGGGTCCCCGGGCAGCATCGGCGCCAGCACGCCGCGGGCGGCGTCGGCGAACCGGACCAGCCCACCGGCCGCGGCCACCCCGATCCCGTCCCGCAGCAGCGTGGTGAACCAGAGCTGCGCGGCCGTCGGCGGCAGGCCGACCTCGGCGAACCGGGTCCGCATCGGCGCAAGGTCCGACAGCGTCTCGTTGACGTCGAAGACGTACACCGCCATGGCGCTGAGTGTGCCCCGGCCGGCGGGATGCGATCAGCGGTTCAGCAGCAGGCCCTTGACGTACGCGGCCTGGCCGGCGTGCTGCAGGTCGTCGGAGATCACGCTGACCAGCCGCACGCCGAGGGTCACCGGCGGGTCCCAGTTGGTGTCGACGACCCGGTCGAGGTCGGCGTCCCGGATCGTCTTCACGTAGTCGACCGTGCGCGCGTAGACCGCGTCGTGGTACGCGCGCAGCAGCTCGCCCGGCACCCGTACCTGCTCGACCTGCTGCTCGGTGTGGCCATAACCGTGGTCGGTCACCGGGAACGGCAGGCCGAACCGCTCGTACCAGCCCTGCCCGATCCAGGCCTGCTCGATGCCGGCGACGTCGCACACGTGGTCGTCCTGGATCCGGGTCAGGTGCCAGACCAGCCAGGAGATCGGGTTGGCGTCCGGCCCGACCTGCTCGGTGAGCTGCTCGTCGGTCAGGCCGTCGAGGGCACGGCCGACGACGCCCCTGATCCGGTCGAAGGCGTCCGCGAGGAGATCAGCACTCGTCACGGCCGGCCACCCTACTCAGTCCCGGCGTCCGGCGACTTGGCGGAGATTTTAGTTGGTTGAGTCATGCAACCAGTTTTACCCTCGGTAATCATGGACCGAGCCGCAACCGAAGAGCAGCTCGCGACCGAGGTGAGCACGCTGCTGCGGCTCATCCACCCGCTCAAAGCCGCGGCCGCCCGGGACGGCGGCGGCGTTCTGGGACCGGACCGGTCGGCGATGCTGCTGCTGTTCCCGTTGATGGACGGCCCGCAGCGGCCCGGCGCGCTGGCCGAGCTCAGCCATGCCGATCCGTCCACGATCAGCCGGCAGGTCGCCGAGCTGGTCCGGCGCGAGCTGGTGCGCCGCGAGCCCGACCCGTCCGACGGGCGGGCCAGCCTGCTGGCGATAACCGACGCCGGCCGGGAAGTCTGCGCCCGGGTGCGGACGTTGCGGCGAGAGCTGCTCGCGGCCGCCGTCGCCGCCTGGACCGACTCCGAACTGGACACCTTCGCCGACCTGCTGAGCCGCTTCAACGGCGCCCTCGGCGCCGCGTACTGCCCGCCGCCGGCGCGACCCGCACCGATCCGACCCGACCCGTCCCGCACCACCGCGACCCGCGCCGCCGGGACCCGCACCTCCCCGCCCCGCACGTTGACAACCATCGCCGCTGGCCCGCCAGCCGGCACAGAGCAGGAGCCCGCATGACCACCCCGGCCACCCGGAGCGCTCCGTCGGAGCAGACCGACGGCGGCTTCAGCCACCGGCAGACGGTGATGATCCTCATCGGCCTGATGATGGGGATGTTCCTCGCTGCCCTGGACCAAACCGTGGTCTCGACCGCGATCAGGACGATCGCCGACGACCTGAACGGCTTCTCGCTGCAGGCCTGGGCGACGACCGCGTTCCTCATCACGTCGACGATCTCCACCCCGTTGTACGGCAAGCTGTCGGACATCTACGGCCGCAAGCCGTTCTTCCTGTTCGCGATCTCGATCTTCATTGCCGGATCCGCGCTGTGCGGCCTGTCCCGGTCGATGTACGAGCTGGCGGCGTTCCGGGCGATCCAGGGCATCGGCGCCGGCGGCCTGTTCTCGATGGCGCTGGCGATCATCGGCGACATCGTGCCGCCGCGGCAGCGGGCCCGCTACCAGGGTTACTTCCTGGCCGTGTTCGGCACGTCCAGCGTGCTCGGGCCGGTGCTCGGCGGCCTGTTCGCCGGCGCGGACAGCATCCTCGGCATCTCCGGCTGGCGGTGGATCTTCTACATCAACGTGCCGATCGGGCTGGCCGCGCTCGTCGTGGTCAACCGGGTACTGCACATCCCGCATACCCGCCGCGACCATCGCATCGACTGGCAGGGTGCGGTCGCGCTGATCATCGGCCTGGTGCCGTTGCTGATCGTGGCGGAACAGGGCCGCATCTGGGGTTGGTCGTCCGGCCGGAGCATGCTCTGCTACGGCCTCGGCATCGTCGGGCTGGTGCTGTTCTACCTGGCCGAGCGGATGTGCAAGGACGACGCGCTGATCCCGCTGCGGCTCTTCCGCGGCCGCACGTTCACGGTGGCGACCATGTCCAGCGTGATCGTCGGTATGGGCATGTTCGGCGCGATCCTCGTGCTGCCGCTCTACCTGCAGATCGTCAAGGGCTACTCGCCGACCGGCGCTGGCCTGGCCACGCTGCCGCTGGTGCTCGGCATCATGGCCGGCTCGGTGATCTCCGGCCAGACGATCTCCCGGACCGGGCGCTACAAGATCTTCCCGATCGTGGGCACCGGGCTCATGGTCGTGGGGCTCTACCTGTTCTCGCTGATCGGGGCGGACACCCCGCTGTGGAAGACCGCGCTGATCATGCCGATCGTCGGGCTCGGGCTCGGCGGGAACATGCAGCCGATCATCCTGGCCATCCAGAACGCGGTCTCGCCGCGCGAGATCGGCGTCGCGACCTCGTCGGTGACGTTCTTCCGGCAGATGGGCGGCACGCTCGGCACCGCCGTGTTCCTGTCGGTGCTGCTGAGCACGCTGCCGGGCAGGATCGCCGACGCGTTCAACTCGGTGCGGGGCACCCCCGGGTTCCAGGCGGCGCTGGCCGCGCACCCGGACCAGGCGGCGACCCTGCAGGCCGCCGGATCGGGCAACGCCGACCTGAACGACACGTCGTTCATCTCCCGGCTCGCCCCGGTCATCGCGCACCCGTTCAAGGTCGGGTTCTCCGACTCGATGTCGACCGTCTTCCTGATGGGCGCGGCGATCATGGTGGTCGGGTTCGTCATCGTGCTGCTGCTGCCGGAGATCCCGCTGGCCGACCGGTCGGCCAGCCAGGCCCGCGCGGCCGAGGCACAGGCGGAGGCCGGCGCCGCCGCCGAGGCGGCTGCGGTGCCCGGCGCGGCGTTCGCCGAGGCGGTCGCGGAACGGACCGAGGTGGCCCTTGCCGAGCGGAACGAGCCGGAGCCGCCGGACCCGGACGCCGACGAGCGCGGCCGGCACACCGCCCACGGGCACGACGGCGAGGTCAGGGTGCCCGTCGACGGCCACGCCGGCGAGGGTCGGCACGAGGCGAACCGGCCCGACGGCGAGGTCCGCGTCCCCACCGCCGAGGCCGACGGCGAGCCCCGCCCCGGTCCGGCCGGCGGCGAGGTCCGGGCGACCGGGGCCGACC
The DNA here is from genome assembly GCA_963728945.1 of uncultured Actinomycetota bacterium. Taxonomy (GTDB): domain Bacteria; phylum Actinomycetota; class Actinomycetes; order Mycobacteriales; family CADCTP01; genus CADCTP01. The sequence goes on from CAVSMA010000004.1 coordinate 372,065, forward strand.
CGACCGCGGAGCCGGTCCGCGGCCGCCCGTCCGCAGGTACCTGACACCCGGCCCAACCCGCGCCGCCCCGGAGTCCCCACCTCCGGGGCGGCGCTCTGTCGCCGGTACGACCGCCGCACCACGGCCGGCCCGGCCGGGGCGCCGGGGCACGCGGTAGAAAGAGGGCATGAGCGAGCCGCTGTGGGTGCCGACACCGGAAAGCCTCGAGCGGGCGGAGATCACTCGCTACCTGCGCCGGCTCGAGGAGCGCACCGGCCGCCGCTTCGACTCCTACGACGAGCTGTGGCAGTGGAGCGTCGCCGACCTCGACGGCTTCTGGGCCAGCGTCTGGGACCACTTCGGCCTCGACGCGGTCTCCTCGTACGAGGCGGTGCTGGCCGACGACCGGATGCCCGGCGCGGTCTGGTTCCCGGGCGCGCGGCTCAACTTCGCCGAGCGCTGCCTGGCCCCGGGTGCCGACGACGACACGGCGCTGGTGCTGGTCGGCGAGGGCGAGACCGGGCTCAACGAGCCGGTCGGGGTGACCTACGGCGAGCTGCGCCGGCAGGTCGCCGCGGTGGCCGCGACGCTGCGCCGGCTCGGCGTGCAGCCCGGCGACAAGGTCGCCGGCTACCTGCCCAACGTGGCCGAGGCCACCGTCGCGCTGCTCGCCACCGCCGCCGTCGGGGCGGTGTGGACGGTCGCGTCCCCAGACTTCGGCACCCCCAGCGTGCTGGCCCGCTTCGAGCAGGCCGAGCCGGTCGTGCTCATCGCGGCGGACGGCTACCGGTTCGGCGGCAAGCCGTACGACCGGCGGGCGACCGTGGCCGAGCTGGTCGCCGGGCTGCCCTCGGTGCGGACCGTGCTCACCGTGGACAACCTGACCGTGCCGGCCGGCTGGGACCTGCCGGTGCCGACCGTCGGCTGGGCCGAGGCGGTCGGCACCGACGCGCCGCTGGAGTTCGCCGACACCGCGTTCGAGCACCCGCTGTGGGTGCTCTGGTCGTCCGGCACCACCGGCGCGCCCAAGGGCATCGTGCACTCGCACGGCGGCATCGTGCTGGAGCTGCTCAAGGCGGTGAGCCTGCACGGCGACGTGCAGCGCGGCGACCGGTTCTTCTTCGTCACCTCGACCAGCTGGATGATCTGGAACTTCATGGTGGCCGGGCTGATGGTCGGGGCCGCGCCGGTGATCCACGACGGCAGTCCCACCTGGCCGGACGTGGACGGCGCCTGGCGGGTGGCGGAGCTGACCCGGGCCGACGTGGTCGGCTGCGGTGCCGGCTACCTGATGGCCGGCAGCAACGCCGGGTCCTCCCCCAAGGACCGTTTCGACCTGTCCCGGATCCGCGGCATCATGCAGACCGGCTCGACGCTGCCCGACCACGCCTGGATCTGGACCAGCGAGCACGTGAGCGCGACCGCGCAGCTCAACTCGATCTCCGGTGGCACCGACGTCTGCTCGGCGCTGGTCGGGGCCAACCCGCTGCAGCCGGTGTACGTGGGGCGGATCCCGGCCGCCGAGCTCGGCGTCGCGCTGGAGGCGTGGGACCCGGACGGCAAGCCGGTGATCGAGCAGGAGGGCGAGCTGGTCGTCACCAGGCCGCTGCCGTCGATGCCGCTCTACCTCCTCAACGACCCGGACGGCCGGCGCTACCACGACAGCTACTTCGACGTGTTCCCCGGCGTCTGGCGGCACGGCGACTGGATCACCGTGCACAGCGACCGGTCGATCTCGATCTCCGGCCGGTCCGACTCCACGCTGAACCGGATGGGCGTACGGATGGGCTCGGCCGAGATCTACGCGGTCGTCGAGCAGCTCCCCGAGGTGGCCGACAGCCTGGTGATCGGCGTCGAGCGGCCGGACGGGTCGTACCTGATGCCGCTGTTCGTGGTGGCGGCCGACGGGCACCAGGTCGACGACGCGCTGCGGGACCGGATCCGCACGGCGCTGCGCGCCCAGCTCTCGCCGCGGCACGTGCCGGACGAGATCGTCGGCGTGCGGGCGGTGCCGCGGACGCTGACCGGCAAGAAGCTCGAGGTGCCGGTCAAGCGGGTGCTGCAGGGCGCCGACCCCGGCAAGGTCGCCGCCCCCGGCGCGGTGTCGGACCACGAGATGCTCGACTGGCTGGCCGCCTGGGGCGCCGCCCGCTAGACCAGCACCGCCGGCCGGCAGTCGGACTATCCGCGTTGCCCGATCGGACAGACCTGGCAGAAGGAAGCGGCAGGATTGCCGCGGAGAACTGCCGCTCGTCCCATTTTCGGGACAGAAGGTCGCATATCTCCCGCACCGATCCGGTCACGGTCTGAACGGGATCGGGGCACTTCCCGTGCAACCTCATGCGCGTGGGCGCGACCGGACGTGAGCGCTCACGTCCGGAAGGGGGAGCACGATCGAAAGAGGTGCCGGGGACCCATGACGACGACGCAGTTCCGCCCTGCCCGCCGAGCGGGCGAGGCCGTCGCCGTGCCGGAGCCGGGCCGGGACGACGGGCTGGTGGACTCGCTCGCCGACCTCGAGTCGGCCGGCGAGGTGCCGCTGCACCTGCAGCTGCGCAGCGTCCTCGACCGCGCCGTGGACGAGTCCGACCTGGCGCACGGTGAGCGGATCTGGTCGGAGAGCCAGCTCATGCGCCGCTACGACGTGAGCCGGCACGTCGTCCGGCAGGCGCTCAACCAGCTCGTCCTGGAAGGGCGGCTGTCGGTGCGCAAGGGCGCGGGTTACTTCGTCAACCGGCGCCGGATGGTGGAGGACCTGAGCTCCGCCGCGGCCGCCACCGGGACCTCGATCGGGGCGACGGAGTTCGAGGCCGAGCTGCTCGAGATCGGGATCGGTCCGACCGCCGACGCCGAGGAGGCCGACCTGGTGCCGCGCCGGCACCGTCCCCGGGTGCACCGGGTGCGGATGGTCGGGCGGGTGGAGGGCGAGCCGGTCGCGCTGCTGTCGGCCGCGTTCCCGGCCGCGCTGTCGAAGGTGCTCAGCCGGCGGGCGGTGACCGCCGGCGGCGTGCTTCCGACGCTGGTCGGGCACGGCCACCGGCCGCGGCACGCCGACCTGCGGCTGGAGGTGACCTTCGCGTCCGGCGTCGAGGGCGGGCTCCTCGAGGTGGCCGAGGGGGCGCCGCTGGTGATGATCCGGTCCCGGGTGTGCAGCGAGGCCGGCGGGCTGCTCGCGGTGACCCGGCAGCTCTACCGCACCGACCGGTTCCGGTTCGCGTACGGGGCGGACGTGGAGACGCGGGCGTGGCCGGGCGGGGGTCACTGAGAGTCCGCTGTGGGCGGGGAACCTCGGCGGTGGGCCAGGGCGTCTACAGAGTGTGCGTTCCTCGTCTCCAGCCGAGTCCGCCGCCCAGCCCGGTCCCGGTCAGGACCTGAACCGGCACCTTCCCGCTCTCCGGTCCGCGCTGCTGCAGCAACGCCGGTTCCGGATCGAGCAGCTGGCCGACCTGCGGACGGCTTCGCCGGACGACCCTGCCCAGGAAGAGGTCATCGAGACGCTGCGCCGGGGCGCGCGGATCGCGCTGCGGGGGATCGAGGCGGCGCTGGCGCGGATCGACCGCGGGGCCTACGGGACCTGCGTGCAGTGTGGGGCGGCCATCCCGGTCGAGCGCCTGGAGATCCTCCCGGCCGTAGACCTCTGCATGACCTGCCAACGCCCCACCCCCTGATTCCACCCCACCCGCGGAACCGCCGCGGCTCGACCCGGCTTCGGCGGGTCGGCCGGGCCGTCAGACCGGAAGCCGGACGTGCGCAGGTCTAGCGACGGCGGTCTCGCCGTCGTGAGGCCGCCGCGCCCGGTGTGAATCACGGCGGCCTCCCGGCGACGAGGGCTGCCGGGTGCTGGTTGGGCCTGGTCAGCAGGGCCGCTGGGGTTGCAGGGGCCCGGAGCCGCACACTCGATCGGTCGACGGATGCTCGACGACGCTCGGCGCGGTAACGGGTGGTGTCGGTTCGACCGAGGATCCGGCTGTCCCGCCGCTGGAGAACGCGAGGAGCAGCCCGATGGTGAGCCCGGCGATCAGCAGCGCGATGCCGACGGCGGCGAGTAGCCGCGGATGGCTGTGGTGCGGACGTGTGGGTCGGGGTACGACGGTGGTCACGGCAGCCTCCTCAGGTGCCTTGGGGCGGCGGTTGCGCCGCCGGGCTTGAGGACGCCACCGGCTGGCTTCACGAGGGCTGCGTTCCGGCTGTAACCGAGCTGCATTGCTGGACCAGGTGCTCCACACGCACTGTGCAGAACGTGCTGGGATCCGCGCTGCCTGGAGCAAGTACGGCCAAAGGCGGACGGAATTCTGGATCATAGTGAGGTCTGGATGTCAGGCGTCCTTGCCATTCGGGGTACTTCAGGTGCGTCGCGGTGGAGAATTCGGGACGTGCAGCTGCAGGTGCTGGGTCCGCTGCAGGTCCGCATTGGTGACCGGGTGTGGTCACCGGGCGGCCCGAAGGAGCGCCGACTGCTGGCGATCCTGGCCCTGAACCTTGGTGAAGTGGTCTCGGTGGACGCGTTGGCCGAGGCGTTGTGGGAGGGGGATCCGCCTCGCAGCGCGGTGAAGACGCTGCAGGTGTACGTGACCCGGCTGCGGGCGGCGTTGGCCGCGGGCAACCTCGACGCCGATCTGATCCGGACCGTTGGCCGGGGCTACCGACTGGCGTTACCGGCCGACGCCGTCGACGCGTACGCGTTCGCGGACCTGGTCCGCGGGGCCCGCCAGGCACTCGACGATGGGGCGCCGCAGCAGGCCGAGCGGCATCTGGTTGAGGCGCTCGGCCTGTGGCGGGGTGAGCCGTACAGCGAGTTCGCCGACGGCGGCTGGTTCGCAGCGGAGGCGCAGCGGCTGACCGAGATCCGGCTGGCCGGTCTCGAGATCCAGCTGGCCGCGGGGCTGGCCCTCGGTCGGGACGCCGACGTGGTCGCTGAGGCGCAGGCCCTGTGCGCCGCGCATCCCTTGCATGAGCAGTTCTGGGTGCATCTGGTGACAGCGCTGTACCGGTGCGGCCGACAGGCCGACGCGCTGGCTGCACTGCGTCGTGTCCGGAAGTTGCTGGCCGAGGAGATAGGCGCAGATCCCGGAGTGGAGTTGAGTGAGCTGGAGCGACGGGTGCTGCGCCAGGACCTGACGCTGACCGCACCGACGCATCGGGGTCCGGCTGCGCCGCTCCCCGTCGAACTGGATCCCGCCGGCCGCCCGTTCTTCGGCCGGGCCGAGGAGCTGGCATGGCTGGATCAGGCGTGGGCCGACGTCGCGCGCGGCGGGCTGGGTCGGCTGCTGGTGATTGCCGGCCCGGCCGGGAGCGGGCGGACCCGGCTGGTGTCCGAATTCGCGGCGCGGCTGCATGTCCGGGGCGTCCGTGTGCACTACGCGCGGGTGGCGTCGGGCCTGGCCGTCCTCGACGACCTCGACGACCAGACGGCGGATCAGCTCGTCGATGGCCTGCCCGACGGCCCGGTGCTGTGCATCGCGACCTACGACCCGAGCACAGCCAGCGCTGCCCTGCGCAGGACGCTGCTAACTACGGCCCACGAGGAGCGGCTGCTGTCGCCACTGGACCGTGCCGAGATCGCGGAGATCGTGACCCGCGTTGCCGGCCCGCTCGATGCCGCGATCGAGGAGGAGATCGTCCAGGCCGCGACCGGCCGGCCGGGCGAGGCCGAACGTCTCGCTGCCCAACTGATCGAGGAGCGGTCCATGCGGCGAGTGGTCGCCGCAGTCGAGCAGGCCGGTCCGGCGAGCCAGGCACTGGCGTCGGCCCGTGAAGAGGTCGCTTCGGGGGTACGGGACCTGGCTCGCGTCAGGCGACACATCGGAGGGGCGACCGGCACAGCGGCGATCGCCTGCCCCTACAAGGGCCTTGCCTTCTACCAGCCGAGCGATGGCCCACTGTTCCACGGTCGGGAGGAGTTGGTGGCGCGGCTGTGCGCGCGTCTGGTCGACACGCCGTTCGTGGCCGTGGTCGGGCCCTCCGGTGCGGGCAAGTCTTCGCTGGTACAGGCCGGCCTGCTGCCGGCGCTGGCGGTCGGGGTGCTGCCAGGGCTCGGGGAGGCCGGGCAGCACCTCCTGGTTCCCGGCATGCCACTGCCGGCGCTGCACGGTCCCGCCGTCGTCGTGGTGGACCAGTTCGAGGAGCTCTTCGCCGCCACCGACGACGAAGCGCGGCAGCGCTTCCTCGACGACCTCACGGCGCTCGCCGCCCGGCCCGCCACCCGGATCGTGGTGGTGCTGCGCGGTGATTTCGTCGGAGCGTGCGCCGCGCATGCCAGGCTGGCCCGGCTGCTCGGCGACGGCACCGTGCTGGTCGAGTCGATGCGCCCGGAGGAGATCCGCCGGGCGGTCGAGGAGCCCGCCCGCCAGGTAGGGCTCCAGATCCAACCGGCCCTGGTGGACGCCGTCGTCTCCGACATGCAGGACGCACCGGGTGCGCTGCCGCTGATGTCCACCGCGCTGGTCGAGGTATGGCGGGGCCGGTCCGACAACACGCTGACCGAGGCGGCATACCACCGAGCCGGGGGTGTGCCCGGAGCGCTGGCGCGGCTGGGGGAGGCGGCCCTGGCCGAGCTGGACGAGCCGGCGCGGGCCGCGGCGCGGCGGATCCTGTTGCGGCTGGCAGAGACCGGTGAGGGCGGCGTGCTGGTACGTCGCCGGGTGTCCCGGCGTGAGCTCGGCGACGACGCGGCGACCGAGGAGGCCCTGCACTCGCTGGTCGATCGGCGGCTGCTCACCGCCGGTGAGACCGGGATCGAGGTCACCCACGAGGCGCTGTTGACGCACTGGCCACGGTTGGCTGCCTGGCTCGCAGAGGACGATCAGGGCCGAGCGCTGCGGCGGCATCTCGCGCCCGCCGCGGCGGAATGGGACGCCACTGGCCGACCGGACACGGAGCTCTACCGGGGGGCCCGCCTCTCCAGCGCGCTGGATTGGGCCGACGACCGGCTGGCCGAGTTGACTGATGTGGAAAGCGACTTCCTGGCCGCGAGTCGCGACTACGCCGACCGCCAACTGGCCGAGGAGATCGCCCGAGCCGATCGGCAAGCGCGGGCGCGGCGCCGGCTGCTCGCCGCGCTCGCCGCCGCGGTCAGCCTGCTCCTGGTGGCCTCCGGCGCCACCTGGGCGGCGGTGAACCGCCAGCGTGCCGCGTCCGCCGCCGGCCTGCAGGCGCAAGCGCATCGGCTGGGTGCGCTCGCGCTGAGCAGCCCCGACCTGGACCGCTCCCTGCTACTGGCGGTGCAGGCGGTGCGCACCCAGGACGACTGGGAGACCCGCGGCGACCTTCTCGCGGTGCTGGCCCGCAGCCCCCAGGCCTGGCGACAGGTACGCGGCGTCGGCGACCCGACCGGAGTGATCGAACACGTGGCGCTCACCCGCGACGGCTCGACATTGCTGGCCACCGAAGGCGCCGGCGGCGGCCGCGTCCTGTCCTGGAATGCGTCGACACTCGCAACAGCCGGACAGCCGATCCCGATCGGTCAGCGCGCCGAGGCGATCATCCCGGGACCCGGCCGGTCGGACGTCTACATCTCGGTGGCCATCGACTTCTTCACCGGTGAGCAGGCAGTGCTCCATTGGGATGCCCGTACGAGACGAACCCTAGCCACGTATCCGCTGCCGGAAGGCATCGTCGGCTCGACCCGGCGGGCCGCGCTATCCACCGACCGGCGAGTGTTGGCCGTACCTACCGAAGGCCCGTCGCTTCTGCTCTACGAGGCGGCCACCGGACAGTTGCGGACCGCGCTGCCGCTGCCAGCAGCAGCCGGGGACGTCTGGCCGATCGGGTCGTTGTTGATGACCACGCTCGCCGACCGACCGATCGCGGTGTTCATCGACCCATTAGCGGGACGGATCGTCCGTCGGCTGCCGCTGCCTTTCCCTGGCGCCGTCGCAGCCGACCCCACCGGCACCGCGCTCGTCGTCTTCGCCGAGGATCGGGCCGCACTTGTCAGACTCGCGGACGGGCTGGAGAGGCGCTTCACCGGTGGCAGCCGAGCCGGGGCCGCGGCGGCGTTCTCCAGCGACGGGAAACTGCTGGCCATCGGCGGTGACGACCAGATCATCGCAGTATGGGACACCCGGACCGGCGAACTGCGGGACACCCTGCGGGGACACGCCGCCGCAGTGCACGGGCTGGTCTTCTCCGCCGACAACCGCACCCTCTACAGCGCCAGCCGGGACAACAGCATCATCGCCTGGGATGCCGCGGGAGACAGATCGTTCGGATCCCGGCCCAGCCGGACGCCGGCTCTGCAAGCTTCATCCAGCGCCAACGCCCTGACCAGCCTGACCGTCCCGCTGGTGAGCTGGTCCGGCGATCGCCACCACGTCTACGTGAGTTCCGGCGACGGCAGTGACCAGGCGTTGATCAATGCCACCTCAGGGAAGCTGATCAGGCGCCTCCCACGTCTGCCGGATATCTGGGAGGCGGTCGTCGACATCGGTCGACAAGCGGTATTCGCCACCAATGCACAGTACGACCGTCTGACGCGCTACGACGTGCGCACGGGCGCGGCAACGCAGACCACAGAAGTCCAGCCGGGAGTGCTCTTCCACCCCCTGGCCGTGTCGGCTGATGGACGTGTCCTGGCTATCGAATCGGAAAGTCCGGATACCGCCCGCAATGCGCACCCACCGGATCTCATCCTGCGGGACCCGACGACACTGGCGGTCCGAACCCGCATCACCGGGCCTGGCTTCGTCACCTGGAGGGGATGGCTCAACGACGACGGTTCGTTGCTGCTCGCCAGCGGGTTCTTCGACAACCGCGTGGACATGTGGGATACCCGGACCGGGCAGCGACGGTGGCGTACCGACATCGGATACTCGAAGGGTCAGGCCTTCGCGCTCTCCCCGAACGGGCGAACTCTGGTGATCGGCACATTCGACGGCGCAGTAGTGCTGCTCGACATCGGCACCGGGCGGGTGCTCGCGCGGCACACCCTTCGCCTGTCCTCGCAAATCTGGTCGGCAGACTTCTCCCCGGACGGCGGCGTTGTCGCCCTGGGCGGCAGTGACGGCCAGATCCACGTGCTCACCGCAGACACTTTGCACGAGGTCGGGCAACTGCCGATCCGTACCGGGGGCGTCTGGGCTTTCGCCGCCTACACCCGCAGGGACTCGGTGCTGGCTGCAGTGGACGAACGCGGCCAGATCGTCCAGTGGGACAGTCGGCCGCGATCCTGGGTCGACCGCGCGTGTTCCGTCGCGGCCCGCAACCTTACCGACACGGAATGGGACACGTACCTGCCCGGCGCACCCCACCAACGCACCTGCACCACACGCTGAGGACATCCCGCAGCCGGCACGCGGGAGTTCGGCGCCGCTGGGACGGCTCCTTCGCCTGACGCCGGTCCGGTGCGGCCGGGGGGACTCAGGCGCGGCGGCGGTGCCACCACCGGCGGCGGCGTGGGATGGGGGTCGGGGCGGTGCGGGGTGGTGTCGGGGCGGGGCGGCGCGCCTCGGCCCAGGCGGCGACGATCTCGTCGACGTCGACCGGGGCGAGCGGGACCTGCGGACCCACCGGGATCTGGATCCACCGCCGGATCCGGTGGTTGAGGTCCTCGACGTGCTCGCGGACCTCCCGCTCGGTCCGCAGCGTCCGGACCGTCTCCGGCAGCTGCTCGATCTCCCGCCGCATGGCCAGCGACGGCGGCAGCAGCATCTCGGTCGGCACGTTCTCCCGCTCGACGAACCCCTTGATCCACCAGGCCGGGTCGTCCGGCTCCATCAGGCCCGGGATCGGCTTCCCGGCCCCGGGCAGGTTGTCGAACGCACCCCTGGCCTCGGCGGCGCGGATCTGCGCATCGACCACCGACTGGAACTGGGATGGCATCGTCATCCACCCCATTGTCGCAAACGGTCCGGTCCGGGCCACCCGAGGTCGAGGCCATGATGAGAGCGGCGGCAGCGACAGGGAGGGCAGGCATGGCGGTGGTGTGGGTCGAGCGCGGCGGCACGGAGCCGGCCGGACCGGACGACGGCGACCTCGGGAACGTGGCCGCCGCGGCCCGGGCGGTGCTGCCGCCGGACGTCTGGGGCTTCGTCCAGGGCGGCTCCGGCGCCGAACGCACCCTGCGCGCCAACCGGGCCGCCTACGACAAGGTCGCGCTCCGCCCGCGGGTGCTGGTCGACGTCGGCGCGATCTCGCTGCGCACCTCGGTGCTCGGCGCCGACTGGGCGGTGCCGTTCGGCGTGGCACCGATGGCGTACCACCGGCTGGCGCACCCGGACGGCGAGCTCGCCTCGGCCGGTGCCGCCGGCGAGCTGGGCACGATGTTCTGCGCCAGCATCTTCGCCAGCCGGACCTTCGCCGAGATGGCCGGGGCCACCGCCGGCCCGCGCTGGCTGCAGGTCTACTACCTGCGCGACCGGGACACGCTCGCGGACGTGCTGGGCCGGGCGGAGCAGGCCGGCTTCGGCGCGATCGTGCTGACGGTCGACACGCCGCACGTCGCGACCCGCCCGCGCGACCTCGGCTCGTCGTTCACGCTGCCCGACGACGTGCGGGCGGTGAACCTGCCGCAGACGCTGATGGGCACCGCCCACACCGCGACCACCGGCCGCTCGGCGATCCAGCAGCACTCCCGGGAGCGCCACGACCAGGCGATCACCTGGGCCGACCTGGCCTGGCTGCGGGCCAGGACCAGCCTGCCGCTGCTGCTCAAGGGCGTGCTCACCGGGGAGGACGCGCGGCTCGCGGCCGAGCACGGCGTCGACGGCCTGGTCGTGTCCAACCACGGCGGCCGGCAGCTGGACGCCGCGGTGCCGAGCCTGGCCGCGCTGCCCGAGGTGGTCGCCGCCGTGCCGGAGTCGATGCCGGTGCTGGTCGACGGTGGCGCCCGCCGCGGCTCGGACGTGTTCGCGGCGCTCGCGCTCGGCGCCCGGGCGGTGCTGATCGGCCGTCCGGTGCTGTGGGGCCTGGCCGCCGCCGGCCGGCAGGGCGCGTACGAGGTGCTCCGGACGCTGCGCGACCAGCTGGAGGAGTGCATGCTGCTGTCCGGCCGCCCGCGGATCGCCGACATCGGCCGGGACGCAGTCGCGATCGAGCCGACCGGCTGGCGCTGACCCGGGCGGGGGCACCGGCCCGGTGTCCACAGTGGACACACTGGACACAGTGGGCCGGCGCCCCCTCCGGTCAGCTCAGCCGGCGTTCAGCGCCGTGTCGTCGATGACGAACGACGTCTGCAGGCTGGCGTCCTCGGTGCCGGTGAACCGCAGGGTCACGGTCTGCCCGGCGAACGAGCCCACGTTGAACGATCGCTGCACGTACGTCCCGCTCCCCTCGTTGAGGTTCGAGAACGTCGCCAGCGTCGTCGTACCGACCTGGACGGTCAACCGGTCGAACGCGGTCGTCGTCGTGGTCTCGCTGCTGACGATCTTCAGGAAGAAGCTCAGCGTCGAGGCCGTGCAGCCGGCCGGGATGCTCACCGACTGGCTCAGCGTGTCGGTGTGCGTCACGCCGTACCCGTCCAGCCACGCGTCCCGGGTGCCGGTGCGCGGCGCTCCGGTGCCGGTGTTCGCGCCGATCACTCCGGCGGTCGCGGTCCACGGCGCCGAGCCGGTCTCGAAGCCGGGGTTGCCGAGCTTCTGGCCCGGGCTCGCGCACGCGCCGCCGGCACCCGCGATCGTCATCGTGAACGACGTCGAGCCGGACCCGGCCGTGCTGGTCGCGGTGACCGTCACGGTGAACGTGCCGGCCGCGGTCGGGGTGCCGGACACCGTGCCGGTGCCCGAGCCGATCGTCAGCCCCGGCGGCAGCCCGCTCGCGGACCAGGTGTATGTCCCGGCCGGCGACGCGGTCAGCGTGAACGGCGTGATCGCCGTGCCGACCGTGCCGGCCCTGTTGCCCGGGTTGGTGACCGTCACGGTGCCGCCGCCGACCGTGCAGGTCGGGTCGGCCGACTGCGCGGGGACGGAGACCGCGTCCCAGGCCGCCTTCACCGTGTTGAAGTTGGTGCAGGAGGTCGGGAACAGGTTCTTGGCCGCGTTCAGCGTCGCGGTCCGGTAGCGCTGGTAGGTCATGCCCGCGGTCTTCGACAGCATCGCGTTGTAGAAGATCGTCGCCGCGGTCTGGGTGCCGATGCCGGTCACCGTCGAGCCGTTGCAGGTCGGGCTGGCCGGCTGCCCGCCGGCGGCCGCGCTGCCCTTGGCCACCAGCGTGAACCAGTGGTCGAACGGGCCGGCGGCGGCGTGCGTCTCGGCGGTCGGGATCGAGGCGGAGAAGCAGTTGGGGTCGCCGACCAGCGACGGGTTGTACATCACCCGGATCGGGCCGGAGCCGACCAGGTTGACCTCCTCGCCGATGGTGAAGTCCGGCGGGTCGTTGGCGTTGTTCGCGAAGAACTCCAGCGACGTGCCCATGATGTCGCCGGTCGCCTCGGAGACGCCGTTGCCGGACGTACCGCCCGGGGTGTTGGAGTCCAGCGCGTGCCCGAACTCGTGGCCGACCACGTCGAACGAGCCGATCCAGGCGCCCGCGGTGTTGTGGCCGACGGCGACCCTGCTGCCGTCCCAGAACGCGTTCTCGTCGTTGAGACCCATGTCGATCGGGAAGCCGCGGCCGGTGCCGGTGATGCCGTTGCGGCCGAACCAGGAGCCGAACATGTCCCACTCACGCTGCACGGTGAACAGCGCGTCCACGCATCCGGTCTCGAGGTTGGTGCCGACGCCGTTGCCCCACACGTCGTCGGTGCCGGTGAGCACCGCGCGGGTGTTGATGTTCCGGCAGGAGATGCCGAGCCGGGTCGGGTCGGTCATCGAGAACGACGTGCCGGAGCCACTGGTGTTGATCGACACGGTGCCGTAGATGGCGCCGTTGCCGGTGCCGTCGGCGACCTCGTCGTACGAGTTGATCACCGTGCCGGTGGTCGCGTCGGTGAACACGTGCAGCCGGCTCGGCCGCGCGCCGGTGTGCCCGGCGACCACCGTCTCGTACGCCAACCGCGGCGTGTCCAGTGCGTACACGATCGTGTCGTTGGCGATGACGCCGTCGACCGTGGCGGCCCTCGACGCCCTGGTGGCGGTCGCCGCGGCGGCTGCGGCCGACACGGCCGGGGTGAGGCTGGTCAGCGCGATCGGCTCGGACTGGGCCACCTCGGTGGACAGCACCTGGCCGGACTTGTCGGTCACCACGACGAAGTCGCCGCCGTACACCCGCAGGCCCTGGTACGTGCGCTGGTACGGCACGTACTGCAGGCCCTGCTTGGAGGTGATCACGGGTTTGGCGGCGAAGCGGTCGCCGGCCGACGCGTGCAGTTGTGCCGGTCGTGCGGCGACGAGGGCGGCGGCGCCGCCGGCCGCCAGGGTGGCGGGGCTGGCGGCCTGCGCGGGCGCGGGTGCGGCCTGCGCGGTTCCGGTGGCGACTGCGGCTGACACGGCGATCGTGACCGCGGCCACCGCGCCCAGGGTGATGGCACGTCTCACTGCGGTACTCCCTTCCCGGGAGCCGGCTCGGCCTTTCGGCCGAGCACCAAGGAATGCGGTGGCGCAAATGTGGCAGGCGCACCGGTGCCCGGAAAGCCGCTGTGTGGGTGACGGACCGTGGGTTTGTCGTTACCTCGAGTTGGTACTTTCCAGCAGGAACCGTGCGATACGGCTCGCGGTCGCCGGGGGTCTCGTTGCCGGGCCGCAGTCCCGCCAGGCTATCCGGGTGGCGCCGACCGTGAGCGAGTAGTCGAACGCATCCGCGCAGTCGGACTCCGGAACCGTGCGAGTCGCCTCGGCGCGCAGCATCGGCTCCGCGGCCATGCGGCTCAGCTCGTCCCGCCGGTCGGAGCTGAGCGTGCCCGTGGTCGTGCCGCCGACCCGGGCGGTCCGCCGCCAGCTGCCGTCCGGCTGCACGGTGATCTCGTCCCGGTTGCCAGCGATGCCGCCGAACCGCTGCAGGGACACAGCGGGCGCCGGCGCCTGGGACGCCGTCGACCCGCCGGAGCCGGCACCGCCGCCGGGCGAGCAGGCGGCCAGCGGCAGCACGGAGAGGACGATCGCGGCGGCGAGGCGGCGCATGCCGGTCGGACGCCGGTGCGTCAGCCGCGGTTCCCCGCGCCGCCCTCGGGCGCCGCGAGCAGGGCCGGCAGGTGCCGCGGCGGCGGGCTGCCGTGCGCGAGCACCTCGTCGTAGCGGGTCCGGCCGGCGAGCGTCGGCGCCAGTTCCAGGTAGCCGACGAAGTAGGTGGACAGCTGGGCGCTGGTGAGCTGCACCCGGCGCCACTTGCCGACCGCCTCGCCCTCCTCCTGGAAGCCGCGCCCGGTCATCAGCTCGATCGCCTCGGCCTCGGACATCCCGCCGGCGTGCACGCCGGCGTCCAGCAACGCGTTGATGATCGTCCGCAGCTTCGTCTTGAGCTGCTGCAGCCGGACCGGCACGCCGCCGTACCCGAGCCTGGCCATGATCTCCTCCGAGTGCACGCCCCAGCCCTCGATGAACGAGCCGCTGGCGAGCACCTGCCTGACCCTGGTCGCGCCGCGGTAGCGGCGGGCGTGGGCGAGCTGGACCATGTGCCCCGGCATCGCCTCGTGCACGGTGAGGTTCGCCATCATCGCGGTGTTGTATTCGCGGTAGAACGAGGCGACCCGCTCCGGCGACCACCCCGCCGGCGTCGGGCTGATCGCGAACCGGGTGAGCCCGCCCTCCTCCAGCGGGCCGGGCGCGTCGCAGTAGGCCACCGCGACACCGCGCCGCAGCTCGGGCATGACCTCGATCTCCAGCGGGTCGTCCGGCACCCGGACGACGCCGCTGCTGGTCACCAGCTCGGTGGCCTCGGCCAGCCAGCGCCGGGCCACCGACACGATCGTGCGGTCGTCCGGCACCTCGGCCGCGGCCCGGTCCAGCGCCCGGCGGATCGCGTCGTCACCCGGGCCGACCCAGCCGACGGCAAGCTCGGTGAGCTCGTCGGTGACCCGGTCGAGGTGCTCCCGCGCGGCCGCGGCGACGTGCTCGGCGGACAGGTCGGCATCCAGGAACAGGTGCAGCTTGGCCGCGAACAGGCTCGACCCGAGCCTGGGGTCGCCGTGCGCGCCGTCGAGCTGCTCGAGCAGCCAGTCCCGGTGCTCGACCAGCGCGTCCTCGGCCGCGGTCCGCATCGGCTCGACCGACAGGAACGTCCGCGGCGCGGTGCCGGCCAGCGGCGGGACCTGCTCCCGCAGCATGCTGATCAGCCCGGAGATCTGGGTCAGCGCGGTCTCCACGTGCACCCGCGGCATGTCCTGCAGCGTGGCGCGGGCGGTGGCCAGCCGCTGCGGCACCGCCTCCAGCCGGCCGCCGAGCGCCCGCAGCCGGTCGTCCACCGGACCGGTGTCCCGCGACAGCAGCAGGTAGATCGCCTCGCCGGGCAGCCAGGGCAGCGGGTTCCAGGTGTGCTCGTGCAGCTGCTGCAGCCCGAACAGCCGGCGGTCGAGGCCGGCCCGCAGGATCTGCGCGTCGACCGCGTCAGCCGGCTCGAGCTCGACCGCGTCCAGGCTGTCCAGCTCGTCGCGGTGGTCGGCCAGGGTGGCGGCGGCCCCGGCCAGGCCGTCCTCGCTCAGGTCGGTGAGCTGGTCGTCGAACCGGTGGTCGCCCAGGTCGGTGGCCCACTCGGGGTCCAGCCGGAGCAGGTCCTCGACCGCGTCCTCGGCGAGCGCGGGGAAGCGGGCGGCGGTGTCAGCCATGTGCTCACGATTTCACGGCCGGGCGAGCGCCCCTCAGCCGCCGGCAGGGACACGCACAGCGACCGCACAGGCGGCGTACAGGTGGCCTCCATGCCGATGACCGAAGGTTGCCGGCATGACGACGACCAGCGAGACCGCCGACCGCCCGGCGTTGCGCCGCCCCGACGGCACCCCGATCCGCGCCCTCGTGGTGGACGACGAGCCGGCGCTCACCGACCTGCTGTCGATGGCCTTGCGGTACGAGGGGTGGGAGGTGCGCACCGCCGCCGACGGCGCGCACGCCGTGACCGCGGCCCGCCAGTTCCGTCCCGACGTCATCCTGCTGGACCTGATGCTGCCCGACCTCGACGGGCTGTCCGTGCTGCGCCGGATCCGGGCCGACAACCACGACGTGCCGGTCGTGTTCCTGACCGCGAAGGACGCCGTGGACGACCGGATCGCCGGGCTCACCGTCGGAGCGGACGACTACGTGACCAAGCCGTTCAGCCTGGAGGAGGTCGTCGCCCGGCTGCGGGCGCTGCTGCGCCGCTCCGGCGCCACCGCGATCCGCTCGTCCGGGGAGCTCGTCGTCGGCGACCTCGTGATGGATGAGGACGGGCGCGAGGTGACCAGGGCCGGCACGCTGGTCACGCTGACCGCCACCGAGTTCGAGCTGCTCCGGTTCCTCATGCGCAACCCGCGCCAGGTGCTGTCCAAGGCGCAGATCCTCGACCGGGTCTGGTCGTACGACTTCGGCGGTCAGGCCAACGTCGTCGAGCTGTACGTGTCGTACCTGCGCAAGAAGCTCGACGCCGGGCGGGAGCCGATGATCCACACCGTCCGGGGTGTTGGCTACGTGCTCCGCCCGGCCGGCTGAGCGCATCCTCCGACGGTGACGCTCCGCACGCGCCTGCTGGCCGCCCTGCTGGCCCTGCTGGCGGCCGTCTGCGTCGTCGTCGGGGTCGTCAGCGTCCTGGCGCTGAACTCGTTCCTGACCGACCGGCTCGACAGCCAGCTGGCGACCGCGAGCGCCCGGCTCGGTGGGCCGGTCGAGCTCGACGACGACCCGCCGCCGCCGCGCCGGACGCCGCCGCCGGGGCTGGCCGACGGCACCCTCGACGCGCACGTGCGGAGCGGGACGCTCGACCCGGTCGGCGTGATCAACGGCTCCACGTACACCCAGCTGACCGGTGCGCAGCAGCAGGTGTTGCTGACACTGCCGGCGGACGGGCGCGCGCACACCCGCAACCTCGGCGGCGACCTCGGCGACTACCGGCTGCGGGCCGTGCAGGCAGCGGACGGGGACGTCTCGATCGCCGGCCTGCCGCTGGCCGGGGTGCACGACACGGTGGCCCGGCTCAGCGCGATCATCGCGGCGGTCGCCGCCGGCGGCCTGCTGCTGGCCGGGATCGCCGGCGCGCTGATCGTCCGGCTGACCCTGCGGCCGCTGCGCCGGGTCGCCGCCACCGCGACCCGGGTGTCCGAGCTGCCGTTGCATCGCGGCACGGTCGAGCTCTCCGAGCGTGTCCCGGACGCCGACACCGACCCCCGCACCGAGGTCGGGCAGGTCGGCGCCGCGCTGAACCGGATGCTCGGGCACGTCTCGGCCGCGCTGACCGCCCGGCAGGAGAGTGAGACGAGGGTCCGCCAGTTCGTCGCCGACGCAAGCCACGAGCTGCGCACCCCGCTGGCCTCGATCCGCGGGTACGCCGAGCTGTCCCGCCGCGGGCACGAGCCGGTGCCGTCCGACATCGCGTACGCGCTGGGCCGGGTGGAGTCGGAGAGCACCCGGATGACCGGCCTGGTCGAGGACCTGCTGCTGCTGGCCCGGCTGGACAACGGCCGGGCGCTCGCGCGCGCGCCGGTGGACCTGAGCCGACTGGTGGTCGACGCGGTGAGCGACGCGCGGGCCGCCGGCCCGGACCACACCTGGGTGCTCGAGCTGCCGGACGCGCCGGTCGAGCTGGTCGGCGACGCCGACCGGCTGCACCAGGTCGTGGTCAACCTGCTCGGCAACGCCCGCGCGCACACCCCGGCCGGCTCCACCGTCACCGTCGGGCTGTCCGCTGAGGACGGATGCGTCCTGGTGCGGGTGTCCGACGACGGGCCCGGCATACCGGCCGAACTGCTGCCGCGCGTGTTCGAGCGGTTCGCCCGCGGCGACGGCTCCCGGTCGAGGGCGGCCGGCAGCACCGGGCTCGGGCTGGCCATCGTGTCCGCGGTGGCGGACGCGCACGGCGGCACCGTCGGCGTGGAGAGCTCCCCCGCCGGCACCACGTTCACCGTCCGGCTGCCAGGATCGCTCGTCGCCGGCCTCCCCACCGGTCCCCGCCCGCATCCCTGATGCGTCGCCACGGGCGGTGCTCCTCCCCTACGATCCGACCCTGGCCGGGCCCGACCGCCACGCGCCTGGGGCCGGGTGCGGGCGGGTAGACCAGGTCGGTGCGGGGGACGATCATTCCGGTCATGGGGAGGGTCCGCGTGTTGCTGCCCGAGCTCGTGTGGTGAGCGCCGGCGAGGTCGTGGTCGGGGTCGACCTCGGCACCACGAACGCCAAGGTGATCGCCTACGACACGAGTGGCCGGCGGCTGGCCGGCGCCTCGGCCGGCTACCCGCTCGACGAGCCGCACCCCGGCTGGGCGGAGCAGGATCCGGGCCGGATCCTCGACGCGGTGCTGACCTGCCTGCGTTCCGTGGTGTCCGAAGTGGACGGTCGGGTCGCCGCGCTGTCGTTCAGCTCGGCGATGCACACGCTGATCGGGCTGGACGCCGCCGGCGACCCGCTCACCCCGTCGCTGTCCTGGGCCGACTCGCGGGCCGCGGCACAGGCCGACCGGCTTCGCGCGGCCCCGGACGGCGGCCTGGCGCTGCACCGGCGGACCGGCACGCCGGTGCACCCGATGGCGCCGCTGCCCAAGCTGATCTGGTTCCGCGAGCAGCGGCCGGAGCTGTTCGCCCGGGTCGCCTGCTGGGCCGGCATCAAGGACTACGTGGTGTCCCGGCTGTGCGGTGCGCTGGTCACCGACCACTCGGTCGCCTCCGGCACCGGGCTGCTCGACCTCCGCACGCTGTCCTGGGACCGGGAGGCGTTGGAGCTGGCCGGCGTCGGGCCGGAACGGCTGCCCCGGCTGGTGGAGACCACGGCCGTGCTGCCCGGGCTGCCCGCCGCGGTCGCCGACCGGGTCGGGCTGCCCGCGGGCACTCCGGTCGTCGCCGGCGGCGGCGACGGACCGCTGGCCAACCTCGGCCTCGGCGCGGTGCACCCCGGTGTCGCCGCCTGCTCGATCGGCACCAGCGGCGCGCTGCGGGTCACGGTGGAGCAGCCGGCGGTCGACCCGCACGGCGGCGTCTTCTGCTACGCGCTGACCAGGCAACGGTGGGTGGTCGGCGGCGCGATCAACAACGGCGGCATCGTGCTCGACTGGGCCGGGCACGCGCTGGCCCCCGACCTCGGGGACGAGCCGGCCGAGGCGCTGCTCGAGCTGGCCGGACGGGTGCCGCCCGGCGCCGGCGGACTGATCATGCTGCCGTACCTGCTGGGCGAGCGCGCGCCGCACTGGAGCGGACTGCCGCTCGGTGCGTACGTCGGGCTGACCCGGGAGCACCAGCGCGAGCACCTGGTCCGCGCCGCGATCGAGGGGGTGTGCCTGCAGCTCGCGCTGGTGCTCGACTCGATGCGGGCCGCCGGCAACGAGGTCCGCGAGGTGCGCGCGACCGGCGGGTTCGCCCGCAGCCCGCTGTGGCGGCAGATCCTCGCCGACGCGCTCGGCCTGGACGTGCAGTTCCCGGCCGGGCACGAGGGGTCGGGGTTCGGGGCGGCGCTGCTCGGCATGTACGCGCTCGGTCTGGTCGACTCCCTCGACGTGGCCGTGGACCTGGTCCGGATCGCGGACACGGTCCGCCCGGACCCGTCCGCCGCGGCCGTCTACGCGGCGCTGCGGCCGGTCTTCGCCGACCTGTACGACGCGCTCGTGCCGACGTACCGTGCCTTGCACCGGCTCTCCGGCCGCTGAGACTGTCCACAGTGGATAGGTGGTGCGTGACCGGGCGGTCCGGTCCTAGGGTCGGGCCATGTCATACCCAGAACCGCGCTACCTCGGCGACACCGGTGAGACCAGCGCGACGGCCCGGCCGGCCGGTGCGAAGCCGGAGCTGATCCTGCCGGCGACGAACGTGCACTACCTGGCGACCGGCGCCACCACCGGTGGCGACTTCGGGCTCTACCGCTGGGAGATGACCGGCCCGCCGACCGGCCCGGCGCCGCACTTCCACCGCTCGATCACCGAGTCGTTCTACGTGCTGTCCGGCACCGTACGGCTGTACGACGGCACGGAGTGGACCGACGCCGCCGCCGGCGACTACCACTTCGTCCCGCCCGGCGGGATCCACGCGTTTCGCAACGAGTCCGGCGAGCCTGCCTCGATGCTGCTGCTGTTCACCCCGGGCGCGCCGCGGGAGGCGTACTTCGAGGGCCTGGCCGAGCTGGCCGCCTCCGGCCGGCAGCCGACCGCGGAGGAGATGACCGAGTTCTACCGCCAGCACGACCAGTTCATGGTCTGAGCCCTACGGCTGCGGCTCGCGGCCCAGGATCGTCCGGCCGCCGTCCATCGGCAGCGTCGCCCCGGTCAGGAAGCTGGCCGCGTCGGAGAGCAGGAACTCCACCGCCGCGGCCATCTCGTCCGGCCGGGCGACCCGGCCCAGCGGGTGCAGCTCGGCCATCTCCCGCTCGAGCCTGGCCACCGTCTCGGCGCCGGAGGTCTCCAGCAGCTCGGTGTAGCGACCGGTGGCGACCGTGCCCGGGGCGACAGCGTTGACCCGGATCCCGGCCGGGCCGTGCTCGACCGCGAGCGACCGGGTCAGCCCCTCGATCGCCGCCTTTGCGGTCGCGTACGCCAGCGACCCCGGCACCGGCCGCACCGCCTGGTGCGAGGACAGGTTGACGATCGCCCCGGCGGTGCCCGCGGCGAGGAACCGCCGGCCCGCGACCAGGCAGCCGGCCAGCGCCGGGCGCAGGCTCCCCTCGATCGTCGCCAGCACCTCGGGCGCCGGCGTGGCCGGGATCGGCACGTCCCGGAAGACCGCCGCGTTGTTGACCCAGCCGACCAGCCGGCCGGCGGACTCGGCCAGGTCCGCCGCCCCGGCCAGCACCGCCTCGTCACCGGCGTCGCCGACCACGCCGCGGACCCGGGACCCGTCCACCCAGTCGAGCCCGGCCGGGTCGAGCTCCACCGCCACCACCGTCCCTGCGGCCGCCAGCCGCTCGGCGATCGCCCGGCCGACCCCCCGCCCGCCGCCGGTCACCACGTACGCGTCCATGCGACGATCCTCGTCGGCCGTTGTGCTGGGCGGTACGACAGGGTAGGCACCAGCCCATGCAGGCAGTCGTCTACACGCGCAACGGTGACCCGGACGTCCTCGAGCTGACCGAGCGGGAGGCGCCCGAGCCCGGGCCGGGCGAGGTCAGGGTCAGGGTGGCCGCGTCCGGGGTGAACCCGACCGACTGGAAGTCCCGGCGCAACACCCCGGTCGCGGCCGGTTTCCAGGTCCCGAACCAGGACGGGTCCGGGGTGGTCGACGCGGTCGGCAACGGCGTCGATCCGGCCGTCCGCGGCGAGCGGGTGTGGCTGTGGGAGTCGGCGTACCAGCGGCCGTGGGGGACGGCCGCCGAATACACGGTCGTGCCGCAGCGGAGGGCGGTGCTGCTGCCGGCGAACGCGTCGCTGGAGCTGGGTGCCTGCCTCGGCGTGCCGTTCCTGACCGCGCACCGCTGCCTGACCCTCGGCGAGTCGATGCCCGACCGGCTTGACCAGGGTGCGCTCACCGGCAAGACCGTGCTGGTCCAGGGCGGCGCCGGTGCGGTCGGCAACGCGGCGATCCAGCTGGCCAAGTGGGCCGACGCGCGGGTCATCACGACCGTGAGCAGCCCGGAGAAGGCCCAGCTCGCGGCCGCGGCCGGGGCGCACGACATCATCAACTACCGGACCCAGGACGTGCCGGTCGAGGTGCGCAAGATCGTGCCGCACGGGGTGGACACGATCGTCGAGGTCTCGGTCGCCCGCAACGCCGGGGTCGACGCCCAGGTCATCGGCATGCACGGGGCGGTCGCGATCTACGCCGACGACGGCGGAACGACCGTGACGATCCCCATCCGGCCGATGATGGGGCCGAACGCGCGCTGGCAGTTCGTGCTCGTCTACACCGAGCCGAACGACGCCAAGGGCGCCGCGATCGAGGACATCAACGCGGCGGTCGCGGACGGTGCGGTACGGATCGGGGCGGAGGCCGGGCTGCCGGTGCACCACTTCCCCCTCGCGGACGCGGCGAAGGCGCACGCGGCGGTGGAGCAGGGCATCACCGGCAAGGTCCTCATCGACATCGCCGATCTCTGACCCGCCGCCCGGGATTCCCGCATCCGGTACCGGGTTCGGACGGGCCCGCCCCGGCCGGCCGGTTCTGTCGGTCGCGGCTGGCAGAGTGGCCGCCATGGACACCAACGGGGTGGCGGAGCGGCAGCTGGCCGCCGTGCTCGCGGCCAGCGCCGGGCCGAACGCGACACCGCGGCCGGACCAGGTGGAGGCGGTCGCCGCGCTGGTCGGCGGCCGGCGGGTGCTGCTGGTCCAGGCGACCGGCTGGGGCAAGTCCGCAGTCTACTGGGCGGCCACCGCCGCGCTGCGCGAAGCCGGCCGCGGCCCGACGCTGGTCGTCTCGCCGCTGCTGGCGCTGATGCGCGACCAGGTCGCCGCGGCCGAGCGGGCCGGGCTGCGCGCCGGCACGGTCAACTCGGCCAACGTGGCCGACTGGCAGCCGGTGTTCGACGCGCTCGGCGCCGACGAGCTCGACGTCCTGCTGGTCTCCCCCGAGCGGCTGGCCAACCCGAGGTTCGCCGACACGGCACTGCCGCTGCTGGCCAAGACCGGCCTGCTGGTCGTCGACGAGGCGCACTGCATCTCCGACTGGGGCTTCGACTTCCGGCCCGACTACCAGCGGCTGACCCACCTGCTCGCCGCCACCGCGCCGGGCAGCCCGGTGCTGGCCACCACCGCGACGGCCAACGCCAGGGTCACCGCCGACGTCGCCGACCAGCTCGGTTCCGACACCCTGGTGCTGCGCGGGCCGCTGGCCCGGGCCTCGCTGCGCCTGTCGGTGGTGCCCGGACTCGACGGCGTGCAGCGGTTCGCCTGGGTGGCCGACGCGCTGGCCGAGCTGCCCGGCTCCGGCATCGTCTACGCGCTGACCGTCGACCAGGCGCACTCGCTGGCCGGCTTCCTGGCCGCGCAGGGCCACCGGGTCGCGGCCTACACCGGGCAGACCGAGCCGGACGAGCGGGCCCGGATCGAGGCCGCGCTGCGGGCCAACGAGCTCAAGGCGGTGGTGGCCACCTCCGCGCTCGGGATGGGCTACGACAAGCCCGACCTCGGCTTCTGCGTGCACGTCGGCTCGCCCGACTCGCCGGTCGCCTACTACCAGCAGGTCGGCCGGGCCGGCCGGGCGCTGGCCGAGGCGGTCGGCGTGCTGCTGCCGGCCGCGGAGAGCGACCCGCGCATCTGGGACTGGTTCGCGACCGCCACGATCCCCGACCCGGACGCGGCCCGGCGGGTGCTCGCGCTGCTGCCGTCCGGGCCCGGCGCCGACCCCGTGTCGGTGCCGGCGATCGAGACCGAGACGGGGCTGCGGCGCGGCCGGCTCGACGCGCTGCTGAAGACCCTGCGGGTGGACGGCGCGGTCGACCGGGTCGGCTCCGGCTGGGTCGGCACCGGCCGGCCCTGGCACTACGACGCGGACAAATACCGGCGGGTGGTCGCCGCCCGCCGGGCCGAGGCCGACCTCATGCGGGTCTACGCGGCCGGGGAGCGCTGCCTCATGCAGGTGCTCACCGAGGCGCTGGACGACCCGTCGGCCGGTCCGTGCGGACGCTGCTCGGTCTGCACCGGCACGCTGCCGGCCCCCGGCGCCCGGCCCGACCCCGACCGGGCGCTCGCCGCCCGCCGGCACCTGCGCGGCCGGCGGCACGTGCTCGAGCCGCGCAAGCTCTGGCCGGCCGGCGGCGGTCGGCGCGGCCGGATCGTCGGGCTGGCCCCGGGCCGGGCGGTCGCGTTCGCCGACGACCCGGCCTGGCGCGACCTCATCGCCGAGGTCGACGGGCCGGACGCGGCGCCCTCCGAGGAGCTGCGCGGCGCCCTGGTCGACGTGCTGTCCCGGTGGGCCCGGGAGTGGGACGAGCGGCCGGTGGCGGTGCTGCCGGCGCCGAGCCGGTCCCGGCCGCGGCGGGTCCGCGGGATGGCCGAGCACGTGGCCGAGGTCGGCCGGCTGCCGCTGCTCGACGTCCTGGCCACGACCGGCTCGCGGCCGCCGGACGAGGTCGCGTCCGGCGCCCGGGTCGCCGCGCTGCTGGCCGGGCTCGCGGTCACCGGCGAGGTCCCGGGAGGTCCGGTGCTGCTCGTCGACGACGTCGCCCGCTCGACCTGGACCGTGACCGCCTGCGCCGCCCTGCTGCACGACGCCGGCTGCGGCCCGGTGCTGCCGCTCGTCGCCCATCGCCGTCCCTGACCGGAGGTCTTGTCCCGTGGCCGCGCTGCTCTACACCGTCATCGCCTCGCTCGACGGCTACACCGTCGACGCCGAGGGCCGGTTCGACTGGGCGACGCCGCCCGCCGACGTGCACGCGCACGTCAACGAAGCCGAGCGGTCGATCGGCACCTACCTCTACGGCCGCCGGATGTACGAGACGATGGCGGCCTGGCAGACGTTGGGCACCGAGCCGGGCGCCGTGCCGGAGGTCCGCGACTACGGCGAGATCTGGCGGGCCGCCGACAAGGTGGTCTACTCGTCCACCCTGGACGAGGTCTCGACCCCGCGCACCCGGCTGGAGCGCTCGTTCGACCCGGCCACGGTCGCTGCGATGAAGGACGCGGCGGGCGCCGACCTGAGCGTCGGCGGGGCAACCCTGGGCGCCACCGCGCTGCGGGCCGGCCTGGTCGACGAGTGCGGAGTCTACGTGGCGCCGGTGGTCGTCGGCGGCGGCACGCCGTGGCTGCCGGACGGGCTCCGGCTGCGACTGCGGCTGCTCGACGAGCAGCGCTTCGCCGGCGACGTGGTCTACCTCCGCTACGCCGTCGGTCCCTGGACCGGCTGACCAAGACCGCCGCCGGTCCCCGGGCCCGCTGACCAACACCGGGCACCGTAGCAAGCCTGCCGAGGACGACCACCCTGCGTCACCCTGATGGGCTAAGTAACGTTCCGGGGTTGGCCATTACGAATTCGGTGAGGGGTATTGATTCCTCGCCGTTGTGCTGCCAAGTTGTTCCCCGCTCAGGGGGGACGGACCTGTTTCCGTCGGGCTGGGTGGCTTTCTCAGGCGCGACGCACCGTGCCGGGTGGCTATACACCCCGACTTGCCCCGCGAGCGCCGACGCGCCGGTGCTCGAGAAATGCTGTCGTGCTTTTTCGGCGACGGCTGCCCCTGAACCATCGACGAGTAATGCACCCGGAGGGCCAACGGATGCACCGACCTTTCCCTGCTGCCCGCGCGCGGCAGCAGCCGAGCCGTGCGCACCAGTGGCGACGGCCTGTGACGATCTTGGCCGTCGGCGTCCTGGCCGTGCTGGCCGTGGGGTGGTGGTCGACACCGGCGCAGGGAAGACCGGCGGCCGCCACCGGGCACCCGGCCGGGCACCTCGCCGTCCCCGGATCGCTGGCCGCGGGTGTGGCCGCCGCCGACGACGGTCCGGTCACCGACACCTCCTGGGGACCGCTCACCGCGGCCGACCGGGACCTGCTGGTCCGAGTCAAGCTTGCCGGCCTCTGGGAGATACCGGCCGGTGACATGGCCCAGACCCACTCGACCGATCAGCGGGTCAAGGCGGTCGGCCGGGTGCTCGCCGCCGACCACCGCCGGCTCAACGCGGAGGTCGCCGTCGCGGCGCGCAAGCTGCAGGTGACGATGCCCGACCGGCCGATCCTGTCCCAGCAAGGCTGGCTCGACGAGATGACCTCGGAGCGTGGTCACCCGTTCGACGAGACCTTCGCCAACCGGCTGCGCAGCGCCCACGGCGTCGTGTTCGCAATCATCGCCCAGGTTCGCGACAGCACCCGCAACACGATGGTCCGTGACTTCGCCACCGAGGCCAACGAGGTGGTCGAGAAGCACATGAGGCTGCTGGAGAGCACCGGGTTCGTCTCGCCCATCCCGGCCGCGGTGCTCGCCCCGCCGGCCCCGCACGGACCCATCACCACCCAGCTGGTGATCGTCGCCGTCGTCCTGGTCGGCGCCGCCAACCTCGCCCTGGCCGCGCGCCGGTCCTGGACCTGACCTCAGACGGCCCGTCCGAGAACAGAAACCCGAGAGGAGTTCCCCCCGTGCCGTACAAGGAACAGCGAGGCAACCGAAGACGGCGGATGCTTGCCGTCTTCGCCGTGCTCGCGATCGGCGGGGCCGGCGGCATCGGTATCCGCCTTGCCGCCGCTGCCGAGGAGCCCACCGCGGCCGACGCCACGGTGCAGACGAGCACCGAGCCGGTGCACGTCAAGCCCACGTCCGAGGACTACGTCCAGATCCAGAACGCCTCGGCCGTACCGCGGGCGCCGCGGCCGGGCCGCAACGCCTCGCGCGGCACGTTCACGTCGCAGTGCGGCCGCAACGCCGACGGCGCCCACCGCAACTCCGACAACTTCATCACCTCGCCGGGCGTCACCAACGCGGCCCACCACGTGCACGACTACGTCGGCAACACCTCCACCGACGGCAACGCCACCGACGCGTCGCTGGCCGCGGCCGGGACCACCTGCCGGTTCGGTGACAAGTCCACCTACTTCTGGCCGGTCATCCGGGACACCACCACCGAGGGCGACGACGCCGACCAGCCCGGCGGCGGCGCCGACGGCAACCTCGGCAAGATCATCGCGCCGAGCGCCGCGTCGATCCAGTTCCGGGGCAACGCCCAGGCCAAGGTCGTCCCCATGCCGCGGTTCCTCCGGATCGTCACCGGCGACGCGAAGACCATCACCAACGGGCCGGCGAACTCCAGGGCCCACTGGACCTGCTCCGGCACCCCCAACCGGTTCAGCGCGACCCAGTACGTGCTGTGCCCGTCCGGCCAGCTCGTCCAGCGGGTGCACGACTTCGCCGGCTGCTGGAACGGCGTCGACCTCGACAGCGCGAACCACCGCACACACGTCGCGTTCGCCGACGCCACCACCGGCGCCTGCCCGGCGGGCTTCAAGGCCATCCCGCAGCTGCGGATCACGCTGAGCTACCGGGTGCCGGCAGGGGACTCGTACGCGGTGGACTCCTTCCCGGAGCAGCTGCGCAAGGCCTCGACCGACCACGACGACTTCGAGAACGTCATGCCGACCCGGCTGATGAGCATGGTGGCCACCATGATCAACCGGGGGGTGCGCTTCTAGCCCGCTGAACTTGTGTCGCGGTGCGTCGCGGCACAGGCGGCGTACCACCGCGGGCGCCCGCGGTGGTACGCCGTAACGCCGGAACAATTCCGAAATCAGCGTGAATTCAGCTTGCACCCGGTAAGGAGATTTCCGCTTCCATGCTGCGGACAGCACAGGACAGCGTGCACCTCGTAGCCGCCACGATCGGTTTCGTCTCGTATGCCGCGCTGTGGGGCGGCACGCTCTGGGGCACCGTGCTCCGCAGCGGGTGGGCGACGTCGCGGCTGCGGCACCAGACGGTGTACAGCGTCCACATGCACGTGGTCCTGCTCGGGCTGACGCTCGGCATCGTGCACGGCATCGTGCAGATGGCCGCGCCGTACGGGAAGGTACGGGCGATCGACGTCGTCGTTCCGTTCATCGACCGGGCCGACCCGATCGGCATCGGGCTCGGCGTGGTCGCGCTGGAGCTGATGATCGCCACCGCGCTGTCGGTGCTCATCCAGCGCAAGCTCGGCTATGCGCGCTGGCGGGCCCTGCACTCGCTCGGCTACCTGTCGTTCACGATGGTGGCCGCGCACCTGCTCATCTCCGGCAGCGAGATGTATCCGGCGCCGGTCCGGACGGCGGTCGCCGGCTCCTGGGCGGTCGTGGTGCTGGCCGGGGTCTCCACGGTCGCGCCAATCGCGCGGATGCCGCGGGCGGTGCTGGACCGGCTGTCCCCGCGACACCGGGCCGAGGAGGTCACGGTCGCGGTCGACCCGGGCAAGTGCGGCTCGTTCGGCTTCTGCGAGCAGGAAGCGCCCGGGATCTTCACGCTGCGCAGCGACCAGCGGCTGGCGTACCGGTCGGTGGTGCCGAGCGACCAGGCCGAGGCGGCGATGCGGGCGGCGGTCGTCTGCCCGGCGCGGGCGATCAAGCTCGGCCGGCTGCCGGCGACGGTCGTGGTCTCCCAGCCGGGCGCCGACACCTCGACGGTGGCGCCGCTGGCGACCACGCTCACGCCGCACACCGGGACGCAGGCGGCGGTGCCGGACACCCACGCCGACCTGCACGCCGGTTCGCTGGCGCGGATGGCGGCGGCGGCGGTCGACCAGGGCACCGGGTCGCACCCACGCCCGGCGGTGACCGACACCGGCTCGTTCCCGCCGGTGGGGACCGGCCCGCAACCGCGCGTCGCCGCAGACGCGGGCTCGTTCCCCCGCGTGGGTGCGCAAGCCCGGGTCACGGACACCGGCTCGTTCCCCCGGGACGGGTCTTTCCCTCGGGTCACGGACAGCGGCTCTCTCCCTCGGGTCACGGACAGCGGCTCTCTCCCTCGGGTCACGGACAGCGGCTCTTTCCCTCGGGTCACCGACAGCGGCTCGTTCCCGGCCGTGGGCGCGCAGCCGCGGGTGCCGGCCGCGGACCCGCGGTCCTACCCGCCGGCGGCAGTCGGCCAGCACACCGGGCCGCAGCCGGGACCGCGGCCGGTCGGGACCAACGGGCACGGCCGCCCGCCCGCGGTCAACGGACACGGCAGCCCGCTGCCGGTCGGTTCGCTGCCGCCGGTCGGTTCGCTGCCGCCGGTCGGTTCGCTGCCGCCGGTCGGTTCGGCGCCGGCGAACGGCCACACCGGTCCGCAACCGGCGCTGCGCCCGGTGGCCCGGCCACCGGCGCGCGCGCCGCAGCCGGGTCTGCGGTCGGTCGGTCGCCGCCCGGCGGCCGACCCGCCGCCCGAGGACACGCTGCCGGCGCCGGACCAGCTCCAGGACACCGGGCGGCACCACCTGCCCCGACTTCGCGGCATCGCGGGAGGCCGGTCGTGAGTTTCCTTCGTTCCGTCGGCGGTCCCGCGTTCGGGCCGCGCGACCGGATCGTCGTGGTCGGCACCGGCGCGGCCGGCTGGAGCGCGGCCGGCGAGCTGCGCCGCCTCGGCTTCGCCGGCGAGCTGGTCGCGATCGGCGCCGAGCCCACCCACCCGTACGACCGGACCGCCTGCTCGAAGGGCCTGCTCAACGGACACCAGAAGCCGAAGGACACGGTCCTCGACCTGCGCGGCCACCCGCAGGTGAGCTGGCGGACCGGCACCCGGGTCCTCGACACCGACCCGTACGGGCGGCGGTTGCTGCTCGACACCGGCGAGACGCTCGCGTACGACGGCCTCGTCGTCGCCTCCGGCACGAGAGCGACCCTGCCGCGGGGCTGGCCGACCGGTCCCGGCCTGCACATGCTGCACGACCTCGCCGACGCCAGGTCGCTGCGGTCCGCGCTGAGCGGCGCCGGCCGGGTCGCGATCGTCGGCGGCGGGCTGACCGGCTGCGAGGTGGCCTGCGCGGTGACCGCGATGGCCCGCTCCGCCGTGCTGGTCAACTCGCAGCGCTTCCTCATGCCCCGCTCGGTCGGCGAGCCGGTCGGCGCGCTGATCACCGCCGCGCACCTCGCCTCCGGGATCGACCTCCGGCTCGGTCGCAAGGTGGCCGACGCGGAGCCCCGGCGCACCGGCTGGCGGCTGCTGCTCGACTCCGGCGAGACCGTGTCGGCCGACCTGGTCGTGGTCACCGCCGGCGAGAAGCCGGACGTCGACTGGCTGGCGAACACCCCGGCCGACACCTCCGACGGCGTGCTCTGCGACGCTTCGCTGCGGGTGGCCGGGCTGGACGGCGTGGTCGCGGCCGGATCGGTGGCCCGCTGGCCGGACCGGCGGCACGGCATCGACGCACCGCGCCGGGTCGGCCAGTGGATCATGGCGGTGGAGCAGGGCCGAGCCGCCGCCCGGACGCTGCTTGCCGGCGACTACGCGCCGCCGGTGAGCCTGCTGCCGAGGTTCTGGTCCGACCAGAACGGGCTGCGCATCGAGGTCTGCGGCCGGCTGTCGGACCAGGCCGACGTGCACGTGACCGAGCTGCGGCCGCGGCGCCGGGACACCGCCCGGGCCGGCGTGGTCGCCGACTACGTCGAGGACGGCCGGCTGGCCGGGGTGGTCGCGGTGAACGCACCGCGCGCCTTCACCGTCGCCTGCCGGACGCTGCTCAACGAGCCGGTCCCGGCGCCGGTGCGGGTCACGATCCCGGAGCCGGCCCGGTTCGAGGAATACCAGCCGCTGCGGCTGGTCCGCTGAGCCGGGGGCCGGCCGCGGAGCAGCGGCCGCGGCCGTCCCCCACAGTCCGGCCGAGCAAACGGCCGGCGGCTCCCTCTTCCCTCGGGAGCCGCCGGCCGTTGTCCCGCGGTCAGGAGCGGGCGGGTTCCCAGCTCTCCTCGGCGGTCTCGCCGCCGCCGAACGACTCGAGCCCCTCCGCGCCCTCGAGCTCCCGCGACTCGGTGGCGTCACCCGAGCCGACCGCGTCGGCGGCCATCCGGGCGTCGGCGGCGTCGATCATGCGGCGGCCGGTGGCGAAGATCGCCAGCGCGACCAGCATCGCCGCTGCGCCCACCCAGAACGGCACCGAGTCGGTGAACCGCTCGGCCAGCTTGCCGGCCGCGTACGGCGCGATGCCGCCGCCGATGAACCGCACGAACCCGTAGGTCGCCGAGGCAACCGGCCGCTCCACCGGCGAGACCATCATCACCGCCTGGGTGACCAGCGTGTTGTTGATGCCGAGGAACATGCCGGCGACGATCACGGCCACGATGACGACCGTCCGGTTGGTGGTGAACGAGGCGATCAGCGCGAGGTCGACGGCCAGCAGCACGAAGTTCACGTACAGGGTGCGCGCGGTGCCGAAGCGGGCCTGCAGCCGCGGCGCGCCGAACACCGCGAAGATCGCGACCAGCACGCCCCAGCCGCAGAACACCAGCCCGAGCTGGATCACGTCCAGGCCCATGAGGAACGGCGAGTAGGCCAGCAGCGTGAAGAAGCCCCAGTTGTAGAACAGCCCGGTCAGGCCCATCGTCGCCAGCGAGCGATGCTTGAGCGCGAGGATCGGCGCCGCGATCGACGAGCGGCGTGCCGGGCGCGGGGTCGGCGGCAGCAGCACCAGCGTCGCGGTCAGCGCGATCGCCATCAGCGCGGCGACGCCGTAGAACGGACCGCGCCAGGAGATGCTGCCGAGCAGGCCGCCGACGAGCGGGCCGGCGGCGATGCCGACACCGAGCGCGGTCTCGTAGAGCACGATCGCGCCGGCGAACCCGCCGCTGGACGAGGCGACGATGACCGCCAGCGAGGTCGCGATGAACAGCGCGTTGCCCAGACCCCAGCCGGCCCGGAAGCCGACGATCTGGCTGATCGTGTCCGAGCTGGCCGCGGCCAGCGAGAACGCGACGATCAGCGACAGCCCGACGATGAGCGTCCGCTTGGCGCCGATCCGGCTGGACACCCAACCGGTGATCAGCATCGCCACCGCCGTCACCACCAGATAGCTGGTGAACAGCAGCGAGACCTGAGCCCGGGACGCGTGCAGCTGCTCGGCCAGCGCCGGCAGGATCGGGTCGACCAGGCCGATGCCCATGAAGGACACCACGCAGGCGAAGGCGACGGCGTAGACCGCGCGCGGCTGGCGGAACGGGCTGACAGAGGTGGTGTGGGCCGACATCGGGACGGGGTTCTCCAGGGTCGTACGCGGCGGGTGCAGCACAGCCCGGCCGGGGGGTCAGGCCGGGTCGGGCAGCTTCGAGAGCCGGTCTAAGGCCGGCAGGGCGGCGAGGATCGCCTCACGGTCGGCGTCCGGCAGCCGCTCGATCCGGGCCGAGAGCACCCGGACCCGCTCGCCCCGGCGGGCCTCGACGAACGCGCGGCCGGCGGCGGTGATCGTGACGAGGGCGGCCCTCGCGTCGGTCGGGTCGGCCGAGCGGGTCACCAGACCCTCGCCCTCGAGCCGGTTGACCAGGCCGGTCATGGCCGGCTGGGTGACGCCCTCGAGCCGGGCCAGATCCGAGATGCGGGCCGGGCCGTCGCCCTCCAGGCGGCTGAGCGTGAGCCGGCTGGTCACGCTGTAGCCGGGGATCGGGGTGCTGCGCCGCAGCCAGCCGACCAGCCGCTCCAGGCAGCCGGCGAGCTCGTCCAGACCGGGCTTGGTCTCCGTGATCACACGGTCAACTATATCAGCGGCTTATATAAGTCGGCGATGTTTTCTGGCTCACTCCGCACGCCGGCGGTGCCGCCGCGGCGGCGGAGCCCCGTGCCCGAACGCCACCGCCTCCCACTCCCGCTCGTGCCCCACGCCCGGCTGCCTGGTCGGCCGGGGCGTGGCGGGCGACGGCGTTCGCACCGGCCAGGGATCGGCGGCGGCGGTGGGGGGCTGCGGGTTGGCGCGGGATGGCGCGCCCACCGGCCAGGATTCGGGCGAGGGCACGCCCGTCGGCCAAGGCTGGGCGGCAGTCGGGTGGCGGCGGGGTGGCGCGAGCAGGGCGGTGCGGTGGCGGACCGAGGTCCAGCCGCCGGCCGCCTGCAGGATCAGGCCGAGCAGGCCGATCGGCAGCCCCGGCCCGGGGTGCACGGCGAGCACCGGAAACGTCTCGGTCACCGGCAGGTCGAAGCCGAAGAAGGCGGCGTGGTTGAACACCAGCGCGTCGAGGCTGACCAGGACGATGCCGGCCGAGACCACGCCCGCCACCCCGGTCAGCGCGGCGACCCCGAGCGGCACCTCGCCGCGCGTCGGCGGCAGCAGCACCCAGACCCCGCCCAGCGCGAGCGCGACGACCAGCACCACCGCCCAGACCGGCGAGCCGGTCCAGGCCGACGCGGTGACCGTGCCGCAGCCGGACCGGGTGCACACCACGTCCCGCTGCCAGGCCAGCACGCCGGCCAGCAGCAGCACCGGGACGGACGCGGCCACGAGCAGCTCGGGACGCCGAAACACGGCAGGCAGCGTACACCGAACAGGTGTTCGATAGACTCCCGGTGATGCCCAGCCGACCGCTGTCCGCGGACCGCACCCTCGAGGTGCGGCTGCACACCCGCGCCGGCACGCTGGCCAGCGCGGTGGTCCACGGGGTCACCACCCGGGGCCAGGCGGTGGCCGCGCTGTCGCTGATCGCGCCGTGCCGGCCGGAGCTGACCGAGCGGGTCCTCGCCCGGGTCGGCTCGGTCCCGCCGGCCGAGGTCGAGTGGCCGCCGCGCTCCGTGCAGGTCGCCCTGCTCGACTCCGCGCGGCGGGTAGCACAGGGCACCGTGCGGCTCACCGCACCGGAGACCGTGACCGTGCAGCACGTCGCCTACACCGACGAGCTCGGCTACACCCGCCGGGTGCTGCGGCTCGCGCGGCACGGCGACCTCGTCGGCGACTACCGCACGGTCGACGAGCTGGGCCGGCACGTCGACGTCAGCACCCTCAGCGACGGCAGCTAGCCCGCCCGGGCCGGGTCACCGGCAGCGGCAGCGTCTCGCCCCGGCCGACCGTCACGACCCGGCTGGCCGGCCTGCGCCGCTCGACCTCGGCCAGGAAGTCCGACAGCGGCGACCGAAAGACCGGGTAGTCGTCGACGTGCACGGGCACCGCGTACCGCGGCCGCAGGATCTCCAGCAGGTCGACGCCCTGCCGCCCGTCCATGCCAGCAGCAGGCCGAACACCTTGGTTCCGCCGAGGTGCAGCACGCCGAGGTCGAGATCCGGGTGCCGCCGCGCGATCTCGCGCAGGTCGTCGGACACCAGCGTGTCGCCGGACAGGTAGAGCCGCAGCGGCGGGAGGCCGGGCGAGGTGATCTCCAGCAGGCTGCCCATCACCGGCGGGAACAGCCGCGCGACTCTGGCGCTCCTGGCGTGCCGGCCGGGCAGCGAGACCACCCGCAGCATCGCACCGTTGCGGTGCACGGCGGTCGACTGCCAGGTCCACAGCGGCCGGGTGGCAAGCCCCAGCGGGACAGCCGGCGGGGGGCGGCCGGGGTGGTCGCGATCGGCACCGACCGGTCGAGCCCCTCCCGGGCGACCCGGTCGAAGTGGTCGCCGTGCAGGTGGGAGTGCACGACCAGGTCGAGGTCGGGCAGGTCGCCGATCTCGATCGCCGGGTCGGTACGGCGGGTGGTCCACCGGCCCTTGCCGAGGTAGACGCGCTCGCCGCGGTGCAGGAAGTTGGGGTCGATCAGCACGGTGAAGCCGGCGTAGCGGATCAGCGTGGTGGCGGTGCCGATGAAGCACAGCCCGTCGGTGTACGCGTCGTCCATGGCGGCCGGGGTACCCCGCTACCGGCGGACGAGGCCGGCGAGAGGAGCATGCGGCAATGGGTTGGGATGCGGTCGTGGTGGGCGCCGGGCACAACGGCCTCGTCGCCGCCAACCTGCTGGCCGACAGCGGCTGGTCGGTGCTCGTGCTGGAGGCCAACGCGACCCCGGGCGGCGCGACCCGAACCGCCGAGCTGGTCGCATCCGGCTTCCGCAGCGACCTGTGCAGCGCGTTCTACCCGCTGACCGCCGCGTCGCCGACGATCGCCGCGCTGGAGCTCGGCCGGTACGGGCTGCGCTGGCGGAACGACCACGTCCCGCTGGTGCACGTGCTGCCCGACGGCCGGACGGTCACGCTGTCCCGCGACCCGGCGGAGACCGCGGCCTCGGTGGAGAAGTACGGGGCCGGTGACGGCGAGCGCTGGCTGGCCGAGTTCGCCGCCTGGGGCCGGATGAAGGACGCGGTGATCGACGCGCTGCTGACGCCGTTCCCGCCGGTACGGCCCGGCGTCCGGCTGGCCCACCGGCTCGGGCCGGCCGAGCTGCTGCGGTTCGCGCGGTTCGCCGTCCAGTCCACCCGGCGCTACTCGAGCGAGCTCTTCTGCGGCGAGGGCGCCCGGCTGCTGGTCACCGGCAACGCGATGCACTCCGACCTCTCGCTCGACACCGCGGGCGGCGCGATCCTCGGCTGGCTGCTGTCGATGCTGGCCCAGGACGTCGGCTTCCCGGTGGCCGAGGGCGGCGCCCAGTCGATCACCGACGCGCTGGTCCGCCGGCTGGAGGAGCGCGGCGGCGAGCTGCGCTGCGGGGCCAGGGTGACCGCGGTCGAGGTCAGGGATGGCACCGCGGTCGGCGTCCGTACCGCCGACGGCGAGGCGCACGCCGCGGCCAGGGCCGTGCTGGCCGACGTGTCCGCGCCGGCGCTCTACCGGGACCTGGTCGGGCTGGAGCAGCTGCCCGCCCGGGTGGCCGCGGACCTGACGAACTTCGTCTGGGACGACTCCACCGTGAAGCTCGACTGGGCACTGTCGGCACCCGTGCCGTGGGCCGACCCGGCGGTGGGCCGGGCCGGCACCGTGCACCTCGACCTCGACCTGGACGCGTTCGGCCGGTTCGCGCTCGACCTGGCCAGCGAGCGCATCCCGGACCGGCCGTTCATCCTGGCCGGGCAGATGACCTCGGCCGACCCGTCCCGCTCGCCGGCCGGCACCGAGACGCTCTGGGCGTACACGCACGTGCCGCGCGGGCTGACCTGGACTCCCGAGCGCGCGGCCGAGGTCGCCGACCGGGTGCAGGCGACGATCGAGCGGCACGCGCCCGGCTTCAGTGACCAGGTCCTCGGGCGCGCGGTCAGCTCGCCGGCCGGCCTGCAGGCGGAGAACGCGAACCTCGACGACGGTGCGGTCGGCGGCGGCACCGCCGCCCTGTCCCAGCAGCTGCTGTTCCGGCCCATCCCCGGGCTCGGTCGCGCCGACACCCCGGTCGACCGGCTCTACCTGGCCTCGGCGTCCGCGCACCCGGGCGGCGGAGTGCACGGCGCCTGCGGCTCGAACGCGGCCCGGGCGGCGCTGGCCCGTAACCGGATCGGGACCGGGCCCGTCTACCGTATGGCGATCGGCGCCGCCGGCCGGGCGGTCTGGGGCCGCACCCCGGGGACGGGTACGCACGGAGGTGGCCGGTGAAGCGGGCGAAGTCGCTGCGGGCGCTGCTGGCGGCCGGCACGGCCAGGGTGCGGGCCGAGCGCGGCCTGTCCGAGCAGCAGGCGGCCGAGCTGCTGCGCTCGTACGGGCTGGTGACCTGGCAGGTCGGGACGCTGACCCAGGTCGAGGCCGGGGTCCGCCCGCTCGCGGTGGAGGAGCTGCTGCTGCTGTGCGCCGCCTACCGGGTCAGCCTGGCCGAGCTGGCCGGCTCCGACCCGGACGAAATCGAGCTGGCCGCCGGCGCCCGGCTGCCCGCGGTCGCGGTCCGCGCGCTGCTGGCCGACGGCGGGGAGGAGCTGCGCGCGCTGCCCGACGACGCGCTCGACGTGCCGGCGACCCGACCGGTGCCCCCGGTGCCCACCCCGGACGCGCTCGTCGACGCCGCGGCCAGGCTCGGCGTCCGCGGCCAGGTCGAGGTCGGCCGGGCGCTGGCCGCGATCGGCGAGGCCGAGCGGAACGCGGCCCGGCGGCTCGGGGTGAGCCCGGAGCGGCTGGTGCTGGCGGCGGTCGGCCGCTGGGGCAAGCCGTTCTCGGTCGAGCGGGACGCCCGGATCGCCCGGCGCCGGGCCAGCACCGAACCCGACCGCCACATCACCCTGCGTGGCCTGGTGACCCGGGAGATGCTGGCCGAACTCCAGGACCACTTAGCGGTACGGTGATCGGCCATGGAGCCCGAGGGCATGGAGCCCGCCGCACACCGCAGACCGGTGGCGCGGGACCGCCTGTGGCCGCACGTGGTGTGGGAGATCGTGCTCGCCGCCGGGGTGGTGGCCGCGGTCTTCGCGGTGCGCCACGAGGACCCGGGGGCACTGTCCGGCGCCGGCCGGGACAACCTGCTGGTGCTGGTCTCGGCCGGCATCCTGCTCGGCAGCGCGTTCGCGCTGAGCCTGCGCGCGGCGGTGCCCAACCTCGCCGTCGGCGCGGTCGCGGTCGTCGCCGGCGTGCTGACCGCGTGGCTGCAGGCCGAGCACGGTTACGAGTTGCGGATCGCCGCGCTGATCGCGCTCGGCGGGGCGGTCGCGCTCGGGCTGGTGACGGCGTTCGTGGTGGTCGGCTTCCGGCTGCCCGGCTGGGCGGTCGGCCTCGGCGCCGCCCTCGGGCTGTGGGCGGCCGCGCAGTCGCTGTCCGCCGGCCGCACGCTGACCCTCGACGGCGTGCCGAACCTGCGTGACTGGGCCTGGCCGCTGGCGATCGGGGCGGCCGCGCTGTCGATCATCGGCGGGGTGCTCGGGCTGCTGCCGCGGGCCCGGCTGACCTTGGGGCAATACCGCCCGTCCGGCGATCCCGCGGCCGCCCGGGGCAGCCGGGCGGGGTTGACCGCCACGGCCGCGCTGATCGGCTCGATGCTGCTGGCCGCCGGAGCCGGGCTGATCCTTGCGATGCGGGTCAGGACCGCCGTCCCGGACGACGGGTTCACTCTGCTCGGCGTCGCCGCCGCGGCCGCGTTCCTCGGCGGCACCAGCGCGTACGGGCGGCGCGGCGGGGTGTTCGGCACCGTCCTCGCGGCCGGCTTCCTGCAGCTCGCGACGCTCTGGCTCCGGCTCGTGGACGCCGGGGCGTGGACCCGGCCGGCGCTGCTCGGCGGCGCGATCGTGCTCGGCCTGCTGGTCGGGCGGGTGGTCGAGGCGGCCGGCAGCACCGAGCCGCCGCCGCAGGACGACGCCGACGAGGACGCCGGCCCGGAGACCCAGCTGTGGGACCCGTACGGGACCGGCAGCTTCGCCCGGCCCGGCACCGACCCGTACCCGACCGGCGGCTTCACGCCGGCCGCCTCCTACCGGGAGGGCGCCGAGCCCTACTGGCCGGGTCAGGCGCCGGCGCCGGAGGGCGAGCCGGCCACCGCCGAGCCGACCCGTGACCTCGGTGCCTACGGCGAGCCGGGCAGCAACGCCGGCCAGTTCCGGGAGCCGGGCCGAGGCGCCGACCGGTGACCGTCCCGGACGACCGGGCACCGGCGGCACCGGCGCGTCCGGTGCTCGCGCGGGACGACGTGCTCGCGGCCGCCGACCGGCTCGGCGACCGGGTCCGGCGCACCCCGTCGGTCGTGGTGGACTCCCGCGCGTTCGGCACGCCGGTCGCGCTGAAGCTGGAGCTGCTGCAGCACACCGGATCGTTCAAGGCTCGCGGCATGCTCAACCGGTTGCTGGCGGCGGACCTGCCGGCCGGCGGCCGGGTGGTGGCGGCCTCCGGCGGCAACGCCGGCCTGGCCGTCGCGTACGCGGCCCGCGAGCTCGGCCTGACCGCGCACATCGTGGTGCCGGTGACCGCGCCGCCGGTCAAGGTGGCCCGGCTGCGGGCGCTGGGCGCCGCGGTGGTGCAGGAGGGCGCGGTCTACGCCGAGGCGTTCACGGTGGCCGAGGGCTACGCGTTCCGGGCCGGGCTGCCGCTCGTGCACGCGTACGACCAGCCGGAGGTCTGCGCCGGCAACGGCACGCTCGGGCTGGAGCTCGTCGAGCAGGTGGGTCCGGTGGACACGGTGCTCGTCGCGACCGGCGGCGGCGGGCTGATCGCCGGGATCGCGGCGGCGCTGGCCGATCGGGCCCGCGTCATCGCGGTCGAGCCGGAGCGCTGCCCGACCCTGCACGCCGCGCTGGCCGCCGGTGCGCCGGTGGACGTCGACGTCGGCGGCATCGCGGCCGACTCGCTCGGCGCCAGCCGGATCGGCTCGGTCTGCTGGGAGATGGCCAAGGCGACCGGGATGAGCTCGGTGCTGGTGCCGGACGAGGCGATCGCCCGGGCGCGCGGCCGGTTGTGGTCGGAGCTGCGGGTGCTGGCCGAGTACGGCGGGGCGGCGGCGCTGGCCGCCCTCATCACCGGCGCCTACCTGCCGGAGCCGGGCGAGCGGGTGGCCGCGGTGGTCTGCGGCGGGAACACCGACCCGGCGGCGGTGCTGTCCGACCCGGGCTGAACCGGACCGCCCCGCGATCAGCGCCTCCGGTTGCGCGCGCGGCGGGCGATCCCGAGCGCGACCAGCAGCGTCACGCCACCCACGACGGCCGCCCCGGCCGGGGTGCGGAGGAACTCGACCGCGCGCTCCCTGGCCTGGTCGGCCAGCCGCTTCGGGCTGACCCGCTCGGCCAGCTCGTCGAGCGTGCCGGCCAGCTGCGTGCGGGTGGCCTCGATCTCGTGCTGGATCTGGTCGGGGTCCCGGGGACGCGTCACGCGCTGCACCTTAGGGCATCGGCGATCATCGCGCGTCGAACAGAGCCCGCCCCAGGAAGTCGCCGATCTCGACCACGCCCGGCAGCACGAAGAAGAACCCGCCGCCCTCCGGCCGGAGGTATTCCTCCAGCGGCTCGCCCTTGAGCCGCTCCTGGGCCTCCAGGAAGTGCGAGAGCCGGCGCTGGTAGCTGACGAACGCGAGGCCCTGGTCGAGCAGGCCGGCCGAGTCGACCCCGCGGGAGTAGCTCATCCCCCGCCGGACCAGCACCTTGTCCTTGGTCCGCCCGTCGCGCGGGTTGGCCAGCCGGATGTGCGCGGTCAGCGGGATGACCTCGCCTCCGGGGTCGTTGGCGTACTCCGGGATGTCGGCCTCCGCCTTGCCGGACAGCGGCGCGCCGGAGACCTTGCGCCGGCCGAAGATCTCCTCCTGCTCGTCCAGGGAGGCCCGGTCCCAGCGCTCGACCATCATCCGGATGACCCTGACCACCTGGTAGGTCCCGCCGACGGTCCAGGCCGGCTCGCGGTTGGTCGCCGTCCCGGCGGCGTCCGCGGGCTGGGTCCAGACCAGCGTGTTCATCAACGCCTCGTCGCCCGCGTCCGGGTTGGCCGTCCCGTCCTTGAAGCCGAGCAGGTTGCGGCTCTGGGTCTGGCCGACCTTCGGGATCGCGTCCGGCCGGGTGAACGTGTCCTGCATCCACTTGAGCACCAGCCCGGACCGGGTCCGGCGCATCATCTGCCGCAGCGCGTGGACGCAGACGTCGGGCTCCTTGCCCTGCAGCGCGATCAGCACGTCGCCGTGCGAGCGGGCCGGGTCGAGCCGGTCGTTGGCCAGGAACGGCATCGTGACCAGTTCCCGCGGCTTGCGGTCGGCCAGGCCGTAGCGGTGGTCGAACAGGGAGGCGCCGACCGAGACCGTGGCCATCAGGCCGGGGTCGGTCACCTCCTCCAGCACGCCGTTGTCCGACGGCGGCAGCGCCCGGTCGGTGTCCGCCGGCGCCCGGCCCGACAGCAGCCCGTCGACCTCCTCCGACAGCTCGCGGAACGTCTCGCGCAACGCCGTCCGGTCGATGTCCACGCAGGTGAACGCGGCGAGCAGGCCGTGCGGCCGGGGATGCTCGAGAACGCCGATCTGGTGGTTCCCGCGGAACCCGCGCGACGGAGCCGGCCGCGCCTCGTCCGCGTCCGCGCTGTCCCCCCGCCCGGCCGAGCCCAGCCTGATCCCGCCGGCGGCGGCCCCGCCGACCACGGCCGTGCCGAGCGCCGCCGTCCCGAGGAAGGCCCGGCGGGACAGCGGCGTGCCGGTGCTGTCGTCAGTCATGCGTGCTCACTACTCAGGAGACTCCGATTGCCGCCGGGACCTTGGCGAGGCTCTCGGAGAGGGTGGCCAGCTGGCTCTGCATCTTCTGCTTGTCCGCCGCCGTGAGGGTGCTGAACGGCTTGAAGACGCCCTCGCTGACCTCGTACGGCTCCAGCGACTCGTCGACGTTCGCGAAGCCCTGGTCGATCGCGGTGACCAGGGCCTCGTCCTTCTTCTCGATGATCGGCCTGAAGTAGCCGTAGGCCCGCTTGGCGCCGAGCTGGTTGGCGTCGAAGTCGGAGAGGTCGGTGTGCGAGTAGCGGTCCTCCTCACCGTTGATCTTGCCCTCCGACACTTCCTCGATGAGCTCACCCGCCCCGAGGGCGACAGCCTTCGGGGTGATCTCCACGGACTTCATTTTCGTCTGCAGGGTCGCAAGGTCCTTGTCCAACTTGTCCGCCAGCGCCGCGCCACCGGACGTTGTGTTCTTCACCCAGAGGAGATACTCCAGCTTGTGCCATCCTGTCCACTTCGGGTCGTTCACCGAGGCAAAGTCGTCCACCCGGGCGTCGACCGCGCCGTCGATGTCGGGGACGAGTCCGGCGATCGGCTCGATCATCTCCCACTTGTACCGGCTGGGCGCGAACTGCTCCTTCGCCTCGGCGACGTCGCCGGCCCGGACGGCGTCGGTGAACCTCTTCGCGTCCGTGCGCAAGCCGGCGACCTGGGTCTGCACCCAGGCCTTGTAGTCGTCGACGGCCTTGGTCACGGTCGCGTCGCTGCTCTGGCTGCCGAGGTCGGAGCCGGACAGGCCGGAGCCCGAACCGGAGCCGGACCCGCTGGCCGAGCCGCCGCCCTCGGAGCGGACCGTGCCACCGTCGTCGGACGAGCAGGCGGCGAGCAGACCGAGCGCTGCGGCCAGCGCGACGACGGACAAGGACCTGCGCACGGAGACTCCCCGAACCGGAAACTTAGGCGAGCCTTACCTTAGCTGCACGGCGGGGAGGGTTCGCAAGGGCCGCGGCACGCCCGCGACTACCCTCGCGCCCATGAGCGCGCGACTGAGCCCCGGCGACCCGGCCCCCGACTTCACCCTGCCCGACGCCGACGGCACGCAGGTCTCGCTGGCCGACTACCGCGGCCGCCGGGTGATCGTCTACTTCTACCCGGCCGCCATGACGCCCGGCTGCACCAAGGAGGCCTGCGACTTCCGGGACAACCTGGCCTCGCTCGACGGCGCCGGGATCGACGTCGTCGGCATCTCGCCGGACAAGCCGGAGAAGCTGGCGAAGTTCCGGGAGGCCCAGCAGCTGACGTTCCCGCTGCTGTCCGACCCGTCCCGCTCGGTCCTGGAGGCGTACGGGGCGTACGGCGAGAAGACGCTGTACGGCAAGAAGACCGTCGGGGTGATCCGGTCCACCTTCGTGGTCGGCGCCGACGGCAAGATCGAGCAGGCGCTCTACAACGTGAAGGCCACCGGCCACGTGGCCGCGCTGCGCAAGAAGCTGTCGGTCTAGGCGGTGGTCACGGGCGGACCGCCGCCGGCGAGTCGGCGTCCGGCACCAGCAGCTGCGGGGTCCCGCCGGTCAGCGGGCTGACCCAGACGTCGACGCGGCCGCCCGAGCCGCGCGGCACCCCGTACATGACGTGCTGGTCGTCGAGCCAGGCCAGCTGGTCGTCGATGCTGCGGGTCTCCGGCAGCGGCGTCTCCACGTCCGTGCGAAGGTCGAGCACGGTGAACCGCCACTTGCGGGCGGTGCTGGGCCCGGACGCCTTCTTGAACGCGATCCTGGTGCCGTCCGGGGACAGCGACGGGCACTCGACGTTCTCGTGCAGGACGGTCACCGTGCGGGCGGCGACGCTGCCGCGGACCAGGTAGGTCTGCCCCTTGGTCCCCAGCGTCGCGTAGAACTCGTCGTCGGAGGCGAACGTCACGCCCCAGAAGTTGACGTCGATGCTCTTGTACGTCCGGCCGTCCTTGACGATCCGGAACGTCTCCAGGTTGCCGAAACCCTGGCCACTGCGGGCGTCCACGATCTCGGTGACGGTGGAGAAGCCGGTGTCCAAATAGGAGTGTCCGGAGACGAAGACCGTGCTCGCCGCCCGGGTGGCGTCGGCGGACACCCCTGGCCCGGCTCGGTCCACCGACGATCTTCACGTCCGCACCGGGTTCAGGTCCGCCCCAGCAGCCGGCCTGGTATCGCGGCCGGTCGCCGCACGGGCGAACGGGACAGCCCGTACGCTCTGGTTCAGGCGGGAGTGGCGTAACTGGCAGCCGCGTCAGATTTAGGTTCTGGTGCCCTCGGGCGTGGGGGTTCGAGTCCCCCCTCCCGCACGCTGTCCGTCGTGATCCCGATAGCGGCGTGGCCTCGCAGTCGGTGTGGCCGGCGAGCACTTCCTCCGGGGTGCGAAGGCGGCCGCCGACTAGGCGATGCCAGCCGTCGGTAGTGCTTAAGTGATGGGCATGACGACACCTGGCGAGGTCGGCGAGGCCGTGCGGGGGCTGGTCGGCGCACTGACCGCCGTGCAGAGCAGTGACGTCGCCCCGATGGAAGCGACGTCCAGCTACCTGGACCCCCGGGTGCAGGTCGAGCAGTGGGAGATCCACGTGGCCGCGATGGTGAAGGTGAGCAACCTGCTCATCCACGACCTGGCGATGGCCCGCCAGATGAGCGTCGATGACGTCCTTCGGGTTCTCGGCGAGTGGGCGGCGTGCCTGCCTGATTGAGCGGAACCGGGCCCGGATCGGCTCGGTCCCGTCGGGCGGGATGCTGTGCAGGAAGGCCGCGTTGGAGCAGGGCGGCACCTCGGCGGCGCTCTGCGGCGCCCCAGCACGCGGCACAGGAGGGCCACGCTCGACGGGGAGAGCGCAGGTCAACGGCTCAGACGTCGCACCCGAGGCTGCTGCACCTAACCGCCCTTGGGGGCGGTCGAGTCCCCCCTCCCGCACTTTTCGGTTCGGGTCCGGCTCTCGTCGGGCACAGTGGTGGCGTGGCTGACGACGACGCAGTGGTGTTCGTACTGTTCGGGGCGACCGGCGACCTGGCCAAGCGGATGGTGCTCCCGGCGTTCTTCCAGCTCGCCGAGCACGGGCTGATGCCGGAACGCTGGCTGCTCATCGGCAACGGGCGCGGCGACGTCTCCCACGAGGACTTCAAGGGACGGGTGCACAGCGCGCTGACCGAGTTCGGTCCCAAGCCGGAGGACGGGCCGTGGGACGACTTCTCCCGGCGGCTGCGGTTCGCCGGCGGCGGCTTCGAGAAGATGAACCCGGGCAGCCTGCTCGACGTCATCGAGGACGGCAGGCGCGACGTCGGCACGGACGCCCGCTTCGTGCACTACCTGGCGATCCCGCCGGCCGCGTTCGGCAAGGTCACCGAGGGCCTCGGGCGGCACGGGCTGACCGCCGGCGCCAGGGTGGTCTACGAGAAGCCGTTCGGCACCTCGCCGGAGAGCTTCCGGGAGCTGGACCGGGTGGTGCACGAGGTGCTCCAGGAGGACCAGGTCTTCCGGATCGACCACTTCCTCGGCAAGGAGGGCACCCAGGACCTGCACGCGCTGCGGTTCGGCAACAGCGTGTTCGACCGGCTGTGGAGCGCCGAGCACGTACGCGCGGTGCAGATCGACGTGCCGGAGACGCTCGACATCGCCGACCGGGCCACCTTCTACGACGCC
Organism: uncultured Actinomycetota bacterium; assembly: GCA_963728945.1. Classification (GTDB taxonomy): domain Bacteria; phylum Actinomycetota; class Actinomycetes; order Mycobacteriales; family CADCTP01; genus CADCTP01. Next base: position 415,947 of record CAVSMA010000004.1, read on the forward strand.
ACCGGCGCGATGCTGGACATGATCGTCACCCACCTGTTCCAGCTCGCCGCCGAGGTGGCGATGCAGACGCCCGCCTCGCTGTCCGCGAGCGACCTGCAGTCGGCCCGGGAGGACGTCATCGCCGGGTTCCGGCCACTCGACCCGGACGAGGTGGTGCTCGGCCAGTTCGAGGGCTACCGGGACACCGAGGGCGTGGCGCCGGACTCGCAGACCGACACGTTCGTCGCCGCCCGGCTGTGGATCGACACGCCCCGCTGGCACGGGGTGCCGTTCCTGCTCCGCACCGGCAAGCAGCTCAAGGCGAGCGCCCAGCAGATCAGCCTGATCTGCAGGGAGCCGAGCGGGCCGCTGGCCGACCAGCTGCCACCGGACGGCACGGTGCTGACCGTGTCGCTGTCCGGGTCGGGCGCGATCGACCTGCGGGTGGTGCTGAAGCGGCCGGGGCCGGAGCTGGTGCTCACCACCGGGACCGCCCGGCTGCCGCTGGAGCAGGTGCCCGACGGCGACCCGCTGCCGGCGTACGTGCGGCTCATCCACGACGTGATCGGCGGCGACCGGTCGCTGTTCACCCGGCCGGACGGGCTCGCGCACGCCTGGGAGGCGATCGACCCGGTGTTGAAGCACCGGCCCGAGGTCCAGTCCTACCCGCGCGGCTCCTGGGGTCCGGCCGCCGCCGACCAGCTCGCCGCCCCGGACGGCTGGCTGCTCACGAAGAACCCAGGCTAGGGGTGGTGTCGCCCGGCTGGCGGTGGATGCCGGCGGCGTCCGGTCACCGAGCGCGCGGGCGGCCGCGGGAGACGTGCCCTAACCGAGAGTCGCGGCGACGAGCGGGGCTAGGGCCCGGAACGCCTTGCCCCGGTGGCTGATCGCATCCTTCTCGGGCGGCGACATCTCCGCGGTCGTGCGGATCTCGCCGGCCGGCTGGAAGATCGGGTCGTAACCGAAACCGTTGCTGCCGCGGGGCTCGCGCAGCAGCGTGCCGGTCACCGTGCCGTGCGCGACCTGCTCGGCGCCGTTCGGCGTGACCAGCACCGCCGCGCACACGAATGCCGCGCCGCGGCGGGCGTCCGGCACGTTCTCGGTCTGCTCGAGCACGAGGCGCAGGTTGCGTTCGTCGGTCGAGCCGTGGCCGGACCAGCGGGCGGACAGCACCCCCGGCATCCCGTTGAGCGCGTCGACGGTCAGCCCGGAGTCGTCGGCGACCGCCGGCAACCCGGTGCGGGTCACCGCTTCCCTGGCCTTGATCAGCGCGTTCTCCTCGAAGGTCGCGCCGGTCTCGGGCACCTCCGGGTACGCCGGGACGTCGCCGAGACCGATGACCTCGACCGGCACGAGCGGGGCCAGGATCCGGCGCAGCTCCTCCAGCTTGGCCACGTTGCGGGTGGCGAGAATCAGTCTCACTGCGCCAGCGCAGCCTGCTGGATCTCGGCGAGCTGGGCGCAGCCGCCCACGGCCAGGTCGAGCAGCGCGCCCAGCGTGCCGCGGTCGAACGGGGCGCCCTCGGCGGTGCCCTGCACCTCGACGAACTCGCCGGAGCCGGTGCAGACCACGTTCATGTCCGTGTCCGCGGCGACGTCCTCCGTGTAGGCGAGGTCGAGGCGGGACTCCCCGTCGACCACCCCGACGCTGACCGCGGCGACCGAGCTGACCAGCGGCTCCGGCCGGGCCAGCGCGTTGCGGGCGCGCAGCCAGGCGACCGCGTCGGCCAGCGCCACGTACGCGCCGGTGATCGACGCGGTCCTGGTGCCGCCGTCGGCCTGCAGCACGTCGCAGTCGATCGCGATGGTGTTCTCGCCGAGCGCGCGCAGGTCGACCGCGACCCGCAGCGAGCGCCCGATCAGCCGGCTGATCTCGTGCGTCCGGCCGCCGATCCGGCCGCGCACGGACTCCCGGTCGGAGCGGGTGTGGGTGGCGCGCGGGAGCATCGCGTACTCGGCCGTCACCCAGCCGAGGCCGCTGCCCTTGCGCCAGCGCGGCACACCCTCGGTCACGCTGGCGGCGCAGAGCACCTTGGTGTCGCCGAACTCCACCAGCGCCGAACCCTCGGCGTGCTTCTGCCAGTGCCGGGTGATGGTCACCGGCCGCAGCTCGCCGGCCTTCCGTCCGTCGGGTCGCGTCACGCCGGCCACCCTAGTGCCCCGCGTCCGGGGTCTCGGGCCGTGGTGCGCGGACCGTCGACGCGGGGCACTAACCTCCCGGGATGCGCACCGAGATGTTGACCGTCCGGACCGGTGGGCGCCCGGTGGTCCGGGACATCACCGAGGAGTGCGCGTCGTTCGTGCACGGCGCGGGCGACGGGCTGCTGCACGTGTTCGTGCCGCACGCGACGGCCGGGCTGGCGCTCATCGAGACCGGCGCCGGCAGCGACGACGACCTGCTCGCCGCGCTGGACGAGCTGCTGCCGGCCGACGGGCGGTGGCGGCACCGGCACGGCAGTCCCGGGCACGGGCGCGACCACGTGCTGCCCGCGTTCGTCCCGCCGTACGCCACGCTGCCGGTCGTCGGCGGCCGGCTGCAGCTGGGGACCTGGCAGTCGGTCTGCCTGGTCGACACCAACGGCGACAACCCCACCCGGCAGGTCCGGCTGTCGTTCCTGGCCGGTTAGACCTCGTAGGTCTCGCCGGCGGCGACTAGCGTGGTGGGTCCGCCGAAGGCGGCGGTGGCGGCGTCGAGGGCGCGGCCGGCGTCGGTCCACGGCGGGACGTGGGTGACCAGCAGCCGGCCGACACCGGCCCGGCGGGCGTGCTCGCCGGCCTGCCGGCCGGTCAGGTGCAGGCCGGGCGGGTTCGCCGGCCCCTCCTCGAACGACGCCTCGCACAGCAGCAGGTCCGCGCCCTCGGCCACCGCCACCAGCGCGTCGCACGGCCCGGTGTCCGCGGAGTAGACCAGCGTGCGGCCGCCGGCGGCGACCCGCACCGCGTGCGTCGGCACCGGGTGGTCGACCCGCTCGAACCGCAGCCGGAACGGGCCGAGCTCGCGCTCCCCCGGTGTCACCGCGGCCAGGTCGAACAGGTCTCGCAGCCCGTCCCGGGACGTCGGGTCGTACGCCAGCGCCAGCCGGTCGTGCGTACCGGCCGGCCCGAGCAGCGGGATCCGCGGCGGCACGGCGGGCAGCCCGTGCCGGCGCTGCACGACCATCGGCGCGACGTCGAGGCAGTGGTCGGGGTGCAGGTGGGACAGCACCACCGCGTCCACCTCGGCCCGCTCGACGTGCCGCTGCAAAGCCCCGAACGCACCGCTGCCTAGGTCGAGCACCATCCGGTAGCCCTCGTGCTCGACCAGGTATGACGAGGCGGCGCTGTCCGGACCGGGAACGCTGCCGGAACAGCCGACGATCGTGAGCTTCACGCGGGCACAGTAGCCGCGTCCACCGCACCGACGTCCGGGCCCAGGAACCGGCGGGCCAGCCGGTGGAACGGCTCCGGGTCGCCGGTCGCGACGAACCGGTGCCGCGGCGCGGGCGCGTCGTCGTCCCGGAGCAGGTCGGCCGCGGTGAGCACCCGGTAGGCGTCCTTGGCCGTCTCCTCGGCGCTGTTGACCAGGGTCACCTCGTCGCCCATGGACAGCTGGATGACGCCGGTGAGCATCGGGTAGTGCGTGCAGCCGAGCACGAGCGTGTCCACGTCCGCCGCCGCCAGCGGGGCGAGGTACGCGTTGGCCAGGCCGAGCACCTGCCGGCCGCGGGTGTAGCCGCGCTCGACGAAGTCCACGAACCGCGGGCAGGCGGCCGCGGTCACCTCGATGTGCGGCGCCGCCGCGAACGCGTCCTGGTAGGCGCCGCTGGCCACCGTGGCGGCCGTGCCGACCACGCCGACCCGGCCGTTCTTGGTCGTGGCGACCGCCCGCCGGACCGCCGGCAGGACGACCTCGACGACCGGCACGTCGTACCGCTCGCGGGCGTCGCGCAGGCATGCCGCGCTGGCCGTGTTGCAGGCGATCACCAGCAGCTTGACGCCCCGCGCGACCAGGTCGTCGAGCACGGCCAGCGCGTGCCGGCGGATCTGGGCGATCGGCAGCGGCCCGTACGGGCCGTGGGCGGTGTCGCCGACGTAGAGGAGGCGTTCGTGCGGGAGCTGGTCGAGCACGGCCCGGGCGACGGTCAGGCCGCCGACCCCGGAGTCGAAGATCCCGATGGGCAGGTCCCGATCGGTCACTCCTGCCCCTCGCGGCTCCAGTTCGCCGCGAGCGTCGGGTTGTCCCGGAGCAGTTGCGCGAGCCGGCTCACCACCTGGCTGGTGTCCTCGGCCAGCGGGATCGTGCCCGCGGCCCCGCCGTGCTCCTCGCGGTCTGGTTGCCGGTCTGGTGCCGGTCTGTTGCCGGTCCTGTTGCCGGTCCTGCTGCCGTTCCTGCTCGGCCTGCCGGAACCGGTCCCGCGACTCGGGCGACCAGAGCGCGTCGTGCCAGGACGAGCCGGTGCGGCCCTGCGACTCGCGGGCGGCGGCGTGCCGGCCGTTGGCGGCGGCGCTGCGGGCGGGACCCCGACCGGGCTGGAGGTCGTCCTGGACCCCGCCACCGTCAGGACCGCCGGGGACGTCGCGGCTGCCGTCGCGGCCTTCCGGGGCTTCGCGGCCAGCCAGGTCTTCCCGGGCGGGCGAGCCGTCGCGGCCGAGCACGCCCTCGAGCGAGCCGAGGTCCCCGCGGGCGAGCGGGCCGTCCCGGCCGAGCACGTCCCGGCCGAGCACGTCCCGGCCGAGCACGCCGTCGAGCGAGGCCACGGTGTCGCGTGGGCTGTCCCGGAGCGCGGGCTCGAAGACCGGGTCGCTGCCGGGAACCGACTCGCGGGTCGGGGCGGCGGCCGGGGACGACAGCCCGTCGTACGGGCCGAACGCGGCCGGATGGCGCGGCTCGGCCGGCGGCGACCCCGGCTCGACCACGCGCGGCGGACCCGAGCCGGCGACCACGACGCCGGTCTCCACGCCGCCGTCCCGCTCGGTCACCCGGATCACCGGCCGGCCCGCTCGCCCGTCCGCGAGCGCGACCATCACCGACAGCCCGGGGTGGCGGCGCACCACCGAGGCGACCGCGTCGAGCACCTCGCCGAGCCGGTCGTCCACGCCGGCCGGTCGCGCGAGCGGCGGCCCGACCGGCGTGTCGGCGGGCGCATGACGAAGCGGTCGACCGAACCGGTCGAAGTCCTCCCGCCGCTGGAGCCGGTCCAGCCGCTCGTTGATGTCAGCCACGTCTTCCCCCGTCGGTTCCCTCGGTCCCAACGCCCCGCTACCTACAGTCATCAGCTCATCGCTCGGTCTGCGCTGCCCGCGCCTTGGCCAGAGCCCGGTCGAGGACGACGAGCAGCGCGTCCCGTACTGACAGCTTGTCACGTGCGTCGAACGTTATGAGCGGAACGGCGTCATCGACAGCCAAGGCCCACCTGATAGAGGGAAGATCGTGAGCCACTGCGCCGTCGAATCTGTTCACAGCGACTACGAAGGGTAATCCGAGCCGCTCGAAGTAGTCCACGGCGGGGTAGCAGTCGTCCAGCCGGCGGCTGTCGACGATCACCAGCGCGCCGATCGCACCGATGGCCAGGTCGTCCCACATGAAGCCGAACCGGTCCTGGCCGGGCGTGCCGAACAGGTAGAGCTTGAGGCTCTCGTCGATCGTGATGCAGCCGAAGTCCATCGCCACGGTCGTGGTGCGCTTGCCCGGCACCTTGCTGGCGTCGTCGATGCCGGCCGCGGCCGAGGTCATGTCCGCCTCGGTGGTCAGCGGGCTGATCTCGGAGATGCTGCCGACCGTCGTCGTCTTGCCGACGCCGAAGCCGCCGGCGATCACCAGCTTGACCGGGAGGGGTGGGCGGCGGCGGGTGGGCCCGCCGACCTCAGCCGATTGCGCGGAGACCACGGATCACCCTCAGGAGCGTGTCGACGTCGGTCGAGGCGTCGGCGTTGGGCAGGTAGACCGACAGGTGGCCGTCGGCGGACAGGTCGCCGACCAGCACCCGGACCACGCCGAGATGCAGCGACAGCTGCGCGGCGATCTCCGCGACCGACAGCGGGTTGCCGCAGAGCGAGACGATGTCCCGCCGCTCGAAGCCGAGCTGGTCGACCGCGGTCCGGCCGCTGTCCGTGGTCACCACCTGGGTCTCGATCGCGATCGAGTCCTGGCCGGCGACGCGGCCGGCGGTGAGCAGGAACGGGCGCAGGGCACCGTCGGGCACCGGCGCGTCGGCCTGGTCGTCGGCACCGCGGGCACCGTCGGCGCCGCCGGCACCGTCGCTCTGGCCGGACAGGAACGGTCGTACGAGCGCTCCGGCGGTGCGCTCGGTCGGGGTCTTGTCTCTGGTCACGGGTCCATCAGTCGCCGAGGGAGTTCTTCAGCTCGTTGATCAGCTGCGGGGTCAGCGCCGCGCCGGCGCGGGTCGCGAACAGGGTCATCTCGTACGCGATGTTGCCCAGGTTGGCGGTCTTCGCGGCGATGACCCCGAGCACCGAGCCGCTGCTGATCGCGGAGACCAGCAGGTAGCCGTGGGCCATGTCGACGATGACCTTGTTCAGGTTGCCCAGCTGGTAGGCCCGGGCGGCGCCGCCGGCCAGGCTGGTGATGCCGGAGGTGATCGCGGCCAGCCGGTCCGCCCCGCCGCGCTGCTGGCCGGCGGACATGGCCATCAGCAGGCCGTCGGAGGACACGGCGATGGCCTCGAGGACGCCGGCCGTCTCGGCGGCGAACTTGCCGAGCAGCCAGTTGAAGTTCTGCGCCTCGGCACTCAATCCGTACGCGGTGTGGCTCACCTGACACCGTCCTCGTCCGTCTCGGCCGTGCCGGGGGCGTCACGCAACGCCCGCTGTACGCCTGCCTCGAACTCCTCCACCAGCGACCGGGCCGCTGCCGCATCCTGCTCGGCGACGTCCTGCCCGGCCGCGTCCGGTGGCGCCGCGGTCGGCATACCCGGTCTGGCCGCTACGGCACCGGCCGGCATCTGCGCACCGGGGACGCGCCGGACCAGGCCGCGTCCGGACGGGTCCATTTTGCCCGTGTCCAGGTCGGTAGCGGCCCGTCCGTTCGGACCCGTACCGTTACCCCGGCTGTCCGAGTGCTCGCGTTCTTCCTCGGCCGCGGGTTCTCCCGTACCCGCGCCGGCCGTGCCGTTGTCAGTTCCCGACGAGCCTCCCAGCATTGATTGGGCGGACTTGTCCGCTGTCTTCTCGTCTGTCCTGTCGTCTTCAGGTCCGGTCGTCCCGGAGTTGTGCTCCGCGGTGCCCGCCGGCGGGGCGGCACCGGCCTCGGCCGTTCCGGCGCCGTCCGATACGGGAGTGGCGCCGCCCCGCGCGGCCGGGGCATCCGTCGGGACGCCGTCCGCGGGCTCCGCGGCGGGCCGGGACGGGGCGTTCCCCGCGGCCGGTGCGTGGAACGGCGCCTGGGCCGGCGGGAACGGCGCCTGGGCCGGCGGGAACGGCGCCTGGGCCGGCGGGAACGGCGGCACGGGTGCGCGGAACTGCGGCGGCTCCGGCGGGCGGCGCCGCTCCAGCGGGCGCGGGTCGGGATGCGCCGTGCCCGCCCGATCGGCGTCGCTCGTCGGCTGCGGGTTCTGCGGCGTCTCGGCGCCGTTGGTCGGCCGGTTCGGCGGCGCGAACGGCGGCTCGGCGCCGTTCGCCCGCTGCGACGGCTCCATGGCCGGCTCGCCGCCGTTCGCCGGCGGCGACACGGTGGCGCGCTCACCGCCGTTCGCCGGCGACGGCCCGGTGGCCGGCTCGGCGCCGTTCGCCGGCGACAGCCCGGTGGCCGGCTCGCCGCCGTTCACCGGCGGCCGCGCGGTGCCGGGCTCGCTGCCGTTCGCCGGCGGCGACACGGTGCCCGGCGGAGGGGCACCGTTCGTGCCCGGGTGGGACTCCGTTCCGGCGCGGCGCTCGAAGAGCGCGGACGGCCGGCCGGTTCGGCCCGCGACCTGGTCGAGGCGGGCGAGCGCCCGGCGTACCCCGTCCTCGAACTCCTCGACCAGCGCGCGGGTCTGCTCGGTCCCCACCGGGTCGTCGACGTCCAGGTCCGTCCAGGGCGCCACGCCGTCCTCGACGACGAACCCGCTCCCGCCGTCTGCGCCGGTCTCCCGCAGCGCCCGCCGCACGCCGGCCTCGAAGTCCTCGATGTCCTGGCGGGCGTCGGCCGCCGATGGTGGCCGGAACGCCTCGGACCGCTCGTCCCGTACGCCGGTGTCCGGGTGCTGCGCGCCGCGGACCCGGCGGACCATCCCGGCCGCGCCGCGCGGTCGCGGCACGTCCGGCGCCGGCTCGGACACGTCCGCACGGGCGGCCCGCCCCTCGGCGGCCGCCGCCAGCTCGGCCGCCGCAGCCGCCATGCCGTTGCCGGGCGAGTCCGAGCCGTTCCGGGACGGCGCAGCGTGGGGTTCCGGCGCACCGGGGCCGGCGCGGAACGCGGTCGGCGCCGCCGGCCGGCCCTGGGCCGCGGCCTGGGTCGGCGATTCCCACCAGCCCCGCCCGTCCCCGGCCGGCGCCGGCTCGGTCGGGATCACCGGAACCGGCGGAGCCTGGGCCGGCGCGGGCGCCGGTGCGGGCGCCGCCGCGGGCGCCGGCCGGTCCGACCGGACCACCTGCGTCGCGGGGATCCGCACCTCGGCCGTCACGCCGGTCCCCGGCGTCGGCAGCAGCCGCACGTCGATCCCGTGCCGCCGGGCCAGCCGCCCGACCACGAACAGCCCGAGCACGTCGGTCGGCGCCAGGTCGAGCCGCTCCCGGGAGACCAGCCGGGCGTTCTCCGCCTCCAGCTGCTCCGGCGTCATGCCGAGCCCGTGGTCGACGATCCGGACCAGCACGCCGCCGTCGTCGCTCGACCGCGCCTCGACCTCGACCTCGGTGTGCGGCGGCGAGAACGAGGTGCCGTTCTCCAGCAGCTCGGCGAGCAGCAGGATGACGTCCGCGGTGACGGTGGGCGCGAGCAGCTCGTCGTCCACCGAGCCGAGCCGGACCCGCTGGAAGCCCTCGATCTCGCCGAGCGCGGAGCGGATCGTGTCGGCGACCGACAGCGGTTCGCTGGTGATCTGCTGCTCGGTGGCCCCGGACAGCACGACGAGGCTGTTCGCGTTGCGGCGCAGCCGGGTGGAGACGTGGTCGAGCCGGTAGAGCCGGTCGAGCAGGGCCGGGTCCTGCTCGTTGCGCTCCAGCGAGTCGATCATCGCCAGCTGCCGGCCGACCAGGTTCTGGGTGCGCCGGCCGACGTTGCCGAACATCGTGGCCACGTTCTGCCGGCTGACCAGCTGCCGCTCCACCAGGTTGGACGCGATCTGCTGGACCCGGTTGAACGCCTGGGCCAGCTCGCCGAGCTCGTCGGCCGTGCCCACCCGGACCGGCCGCAGGTGTGGCACCGCGGCCTCCGGGTCGTCGGTGTCGGCCACCCGCACCAGCTCCAGCTGGGCGACGTCGGCGACCTCGTCCGCGGACGCGGTCAGCCGCCGCAGCGGCCGCGCGATCGAGCGGGTGATCAGCACCGACAGCAGCGCGGCGGCGATCAGCAGCGCCAGCGCGAGGCCGCCGACGATCCCGGCCAGCCACCGGTCGGCCCGGGCGGACCGGTTGGCCTCGGCCACGGCCTGCGCCGCCACCCGGGTCTCGACCAGCCGGCTCAGCGAGGTCAGCGACTTCACCTGCGGCGCGAGGTCGGCCGCGATGGTCGCGGTGACCTGCGAGGCGTTGCTGCCGACGATGCCGTCCAGGTAGTTGTTCAGCCGGGTGCTGGACGGGCTCGTCTCGACCCGCTCGTACAGGTCGGCGGAGCTCGGGTCGGTCAGCTGCTTGAAGACGGACTCCTCGCGGTTCTCCAGCGCCAGCCCGCCGCCGACGAGGCCGACGACGCGCATCGTGATCTCCCGGCGCGGCTCGATGAACAGTGCGGCGCCCTCGGCCGCGGTGGCCTCGTCGTGCCGGATGATCGCGTCGAGGGCGACCTGCTGCCGGCCGGCGTTGGTGCGCAGGTCTGCATCGTCGGTCAGCCGGAGCTGGTCGACGAGCCCGTCGATCGCGCCGGTGAACCCGGTGTAGACGCCGAAGCCGGCGGTCCGCTGCTCGAGGATCTGCGGGCGAAGCCCGTCGAGCGCGGAGCGCAGGGTCACCTGGCGCAGCGCCAGGGCCAGCTTGTCGTCCGCGCTGCCGTAGTTGGCGTCGATCTGCCGGGCCAGCTCGAGCACCCGGGTCGAGCGGGCGACCACCTCGTCCCTGGCCACGTCGTTGGACAGGTAGCCGAGCGAGGCGAGCCGCTCCTGCTGCAGCTCCTGCACCAGCTCGGTGATCCGTACCGCCCGCTGCACCAGCTTGGCGCTGTCGCTGGACCGCTCGGCGGCCTGCACCCGGCTCAGCACCAGCGGGACCGCGCCGGCCACCGCGAGCAGCAGCAGCGGGACGACGAGCAGGACCAGCTTCTGCCGGACCCGCAACCTACCGAGCAGCACGGGCACCTCCGGAGCGCTCGGCGTGGACGGGCACTCTGGTGCCGTTGGCCGACCGCTGCGGGGCCGGCTCGTCGTCGGGGTCCACCGCCCGCCGCCGGGGCCGGACCGGCGCCCACCGCCAGGCCAGCCAGGCCAGCGCGGCCGCGACCAGGATCCCGATCACCGCGGCGATCACGGCGATGATCCGGCTGCGGGACTGCCCGCCGGCCCGGTCCGCCAGCAGGTCGTCGAGCTGCTTCAGCGCGGCGTCCTGCAGGCCGAGCGCGGCCTGCTGCAGCGCGTCCTGGTTGGCGATCAGGTCGGGCACCGACCGCTCCGGGGCGGGGGCGAGCAGTGAGGCGGACGGCGCGACGGCGTCGACGGCGGTGCGGAAGTCGTCCAGCGGCCGGGTCAGCCCGGGCCCGAGCGTGCTGCTGTCGGTCTGCGCGAACGCCTTGAGCAGGCCGTCGGACAGGTCGGTCTCGTCGGCGGCGATACGGTTGCGGGCGGCCGCGAGCTGCGCCCTGGTCGCCTCCCCGCCGCCGGTCGGGAACAGTACGGACAGATCCGTGTAACGACCGGAGTCGACGATGATTTCGGGTATTCGCAGCAGGCTGGCATTCATCACGTAGTACGCATCGATCGCGGGGTCGAGAACCAACCGGGAATTGTCGCCGACGGTCCGGGTGAGTTCCAGCAGCTTCGTGTTCACATCGCTGTACTGGGTGTAGGCCGTGGGCGGGGTCCACGTCGGCACCGTCAGCCGCTGCTGCACGAGCTGCCGCACGTCGATCCACCGGTCGGTGGTGCGCAGCTGGCGGCCGAGCCGGCCGTCGACCTCGTCGACCGCGGCCACCGCGACCCGGACCGCGGCCGTGTCGACCGGCCGGTTGTGGACGGCGTCGGACTGCGCCTTGGTGGTGGCGCCGAGCAGCCGGGTCAGCGGCTCCAGGTAGGCCACCCCGCGCCGCTCGTCGGCGGTGAACGACCGCGCGCCGCTGGTGCTCGACCACACCTGGACGAACAGGATCGCCACCGGCACCAGCACGGCAACCGCCACGGCAACCGCCGTCGCGATCCGGGTGGACCCCCGGCCCGATACGGTCGAGGCGGAACTCAGGGACATCCGGCCTTCCTGCTTCTCCCCCGGGTTGTGCTGCTCGGTCGGGCTGCCCCGACTCGGCGCACAGTATCCGACTTTCGGCGCAGGGTGGTCCGGACCCCGGATGAGAATCGTCGGAACCCATTTCCGCGACCGGCGCTGCGACTAATTGTGTTCAGTCGATCACAGCACGGATATAGGATTCGGCTGCCGGCTCTCCCCCCACGCCGGTCGAGAGGAGTCCGCGATGCGACTCGCGGCGCCAGCACCGCCCCCGTCCCCCCGGATCCGTTCCCGACTCGGCGGGCGCGCGCTGATCGTGCTCGCCGCGGCCGTACCGCTGGCGCTGGCCGGCCTGGCCGGCCCGGCCGCCGCGGTCCCGGTCGGCCCCGCCGCCGTCCCCGCCCCGGCGACCGGCGGCACGGCCGAGTCCGCCACCGCCGCCGCGCCCGCGCCGGCCACCGCCGCACCGCACTGCGCGCTGGTCGCGGGCTCGACCACGGCCCACTGCTTCGCCACCTACCGTGCCGCGGTCGCGTACGGGACCGGCGGGCGGGTGACCGACGCCCCGGTGTCGGCCCGGTCGGCCGCGCTCGACCCGGCCTTCGCGCGCACGATGTCCGCGCTGCCGACGGTGACGGCGGCGGCGAGCGTGCTGCTCGGCACCGAGTACGCGAACGCGAACTTCGGCGGCGCCAGCCTGAGCCTCTTCGGCGCCGGCCACTGCGACAACAGCTCGGACGCCGATTTCCGGTTCGCATCGCTGCCGTCCGGATGGAACGACCGGATCTCCAGTTTCCGCAGCTTCTCCAACTGCGCTCAGCAACTGTTCCGTAACACCAATTTCGGTGGCGGGTCGCTGACCATCATCATCTCCAGTCTGTCCTACGTCGGGGCCGCGGCCAACGACCAGGCCAGTTCGCTGACGTTCAACTGAGCGTCAACCCGACTCGTCCCCGGTCGCGTTTCCGCAGCGGGATGCGCGGGCTGATGCGAGGAGGGAGCCGTGGGTGCGCGAGCGTTCTGCCGCGGACCGCGCGGCGGCCGACCCTCCGCGCCGCACGCCGGCCGGCGCATCGCGCGAGGCTCCGGGCCGGCGACGGGGACGGCCTGGAGCGTCGCGAACGGCGGCGGACGATCCGCCGCCTGGGGACGCCCCGGCGTCCGGGACACCGTCGCCCGGCACACCGGCGTCCGGGACACCGTCGCCCGGCACACCGGCGCCCGGCACACCGGCGCCCGGCACACCGGCGCCCGGCACACCGGCGCCCGGCACACCGGCGCCCGGCACACCGGCGCCCGGCACACCGGCGCCCGGCACAGCGGCGCCCGGCACAGCGGCGCCCGGCACAGCGGCGCCCGGCACAGCGGCGCCCGGCACAGCGGCGGTCGAGGACGGCTTCGCGGAGTTCGCCCGGTCGCGCTGGGGCCGGCTGGTCCGGCTCGCCTACTCGCTGACCCTCGACGTCGGCCGGGCCGAGGACCTGGTGCAGGAATCGCTGGCCAAGCTCTGGGGCAAGTGGCCGCAGGTCCGCGACGGCGCCCCGGAGGCGTACGTGCGGCAGACGATCGTCAACGGCGCTATCTCGGCGTCCCGCCGGCGGTGGAAGGGCGAGGAGCCGCACTGGGAGCTGCCCGAGCCGCCGATGCCGCAGGGCCCGCTCGAGTCGGACGCGGTCGACCAGCGGGACTGGCTGCGCCGGGGGCTGGCCGACCTGTCGATGCTGCAGCGCGCGGTGGTCGTGCTGCGCTACGCGGAGGACATGAGCGAGCGGCAGGTCGCGGAGACGCTCGGCATCAGCACCGGTTCGGTGAAGACGCACGCGTTCCGGGGGTTGGCCCGGCTGCGGGCCACCGGCCACCCGGACCGGACGGGGGCTGAGGAGGTGCGGCCGTGACCGAACCCGATGCCGAGTTCCGTGGCGCGCTGCGCGACCTCATCCCCCACTACGTCGGGCCGTCCGACCCGGTGCCGCAGATCGTGGCCCGGGTGCGGCGCCGGCGGGTGCGGCAGCGGACGCTGCTCGCCGTCGGCGGGACCGGGCTGGCGGTGATGCTCGCGCTGCTGGGCCCGATGCTGCTGCTGCCGTCGCCGGCCGGGCTGCCGGCGGCCAGCCCGGGCGGGGCGGCACCGCCGATCCCGCCGCCGTCGGGTCCGGTCCCCGCGCCGCGGCCGGAGCCGCCGGTCTACCCGGTCGCGTCCGGCGTGGTCGACGGGATGCCGTGGGCGATCGGGTCGACGACCGTGTCGGCGGGCGCCCGCCGCTGCCTGCGCTCCGAAGGCGCCGCGTTCAACCGGGACACGGTCTGCTTCGACAGCTGGACGGCGGGGGCGCCGGTCACCTGGGCCAGCGTGCCGGTACGGAACGGGCGGGTCACGGTCACGTCGATCGCCGGTGTCGCCCCGGGGCCGGCGGTCCTGATCCGGCTCGCCGATGGGACGGTCGAGCGGGTCCCGGCTCGGCGGACGGCGACCGACCAGGTCGCACGGTTCTTCGGGGTGGTGCTCGCCGGCTCGGTCACCGTCGAGGACGTCACCGTGCTCGACGCTGCCGGCCGCCCGATCGGCGCCGCCGTGCGCGATCCCGGCTCGCCGTGCCGCCCCGGCCCCGCGGTCGCCTGCGCCGACCCGGTCCCCAGCCGCACCCCGGGCGGCTGACCCGGCCCGACCCGCGGGTCCCGGCCCGCCGCCACGGCTCCGGCGGCGCGCGTCAGGCGGGCGCGGACAGGACGGTGATCTCGACGTCGCCGGCCACCTCGGTGATCCGCACGACCGCCGAACCGGCCCGCCCGTCGCCGGGCGCCACCATCACGGAGGACCCCGGCTGCCGGCGCACCACGACGACCACGGCTTCGACGACCTCGACGAAGTCGGCGCCCAACTCGGCCACCGGGTCGGGCAGTGCCCGCTGCGCCAGCACGCGGCGGGTCAGCTCGTCCCGCTTGTTCATCCGCTCCAAGCGGTCAGTGATGTCGGCCATGAGGATCAACACACTAACGACTGGTAGGAGCAGCGCACGAGCGGGATCCGGCGCGTCACCCGTCCGCTTCCGACCGTCATCCGAAGGCGTGACGTCAGCGATGTCGCGACGGCCGTCCCTAGGCCCAGAGTTGTCCCTCGAGCGCGTTTTCTGCCTCTTCCAGCGTCCCGCCGTACGCGCCGGTGGAGAGGTATTTCCAACCGCCGTCGGCGACCAGCAGCACGACGTCCGCCTGCTGCCCGGCACCGGCCGCTTTCTCGGCCACGCCGAGTGCCGCGTGCAGGATCGCGCCGGTGGAGATGCCGGCGAAGATGCCCTCGGTCTCGACCAGCTGCCGGGTCCGCCGGACCGCGTCCTTGGCCCCGACCGAATAGCGGCTGGTCAGCACCGACGGGTCGTACAGTTCGGGGACGAAGCCCTCCTCGACGTTGCGCAGCCCGTAGACCAGCTCGCCGTAGCGCGGCTCGGCCGCGACGATCTGCACGCCCGGGACGTGCTCCCGCAGGAACCGGCCGGTGCCCATCAGCGTCCCGGTGGTGCCGAGCCCGGCGACGAAGTGGGTGATCGTCGGCATGTCCCGGAGGATCTCCGGGCCGGTCGTCTCGTAGTGCGCCATCGCGTTGGCGGGGTTGCCGTACTGGTAGAGCATCACCCAGTCGGGATGCTCCTCGGCCAGCTCCTTCGCCATCGCCACGGCCTGGTTGGAACCGCCGGCGGCCGGCGAGAGGATGATCTTCGCGCCGTACATCTCCAGCAGCTGCCGGCGTTCGATCGAGGTGTTCTCCGGCATCACGCAGATCAGCTCGTAGCCGTGCAGCTGCGCGACCATCGCCAGCGAGATGCCGGTGTTGCCGCTGGTCGGCTCGAGGATCGTCGCGCCCGGCCGGAGCCGGCCGTCCCGCTCCGCGGCCCGGATCATCCAGATCGCCGCCCGGTCCTTGACCGAGCCGGTGGGGTTGCGGTCCTCCAGCTTCGCCCACAGCCGCACGTCGTCGGACGGCGACAGCGTCGGCAGTCCGACCAGCGGGGTGTCGCCGACCGCCTCGACCAGCGACCGGTAGCGCATCGTCAGCCGCCTGCGACCGCGGGCAGGATGGTGACCTCGTCGCCGTCGGACAGCCCGGTGTCCAGCGCGCCGGTGAAGCGCACGTCCTCGTCGTTGACGTAGACGTTGACGAACCTGTGCAGCGAGCCGTCGTCGGTGACCAGCCGCCCCTTGAGGCCGGGGTGCTTGGCGTCCAGGTCGTCGATCAGCGAGGCGAGCGAACTGCCGTTCGCCTCGACCTGCTTCTCCCCGCCGGTGTAGTTCCGCAAGATCGTCGGGATCCGTACTGCGATGGCCATGCTGAAGACTCCTGGATTCTGTGGTTGTCAACGCCTCGAACCGCGCGAACCGCCTCAGGCTTCCCCGCCGACGGTCTCGCTGATGCGGATCTCTTCCTCGGTCACCACGTCATCCACGATCCGGAACGAGCGGAACTCGGTCTCCTCGGGATCCCGGGTGGAGACGAGCACGTAGTGCGCGTCCGGCTGGCTCGCATACCGCACGTCGGTGCGGGACGGGTATGCCTCGGTGGCCGTGTGCGAGTGGTAGACGACGACCGGCTCCTCGTCCCGGTCGTCCAGCTCCCGGTAGACCCGCAGCTGCTCGGCCGGCTCGAACTCGTACCGGGTCATCGACCGGGCCGCGTTGGTCATCTCGACGACCCGCTCCGGCCGGTCGGACCCGGCCGGGCCGGCGACGATCCCGCACGCCTCGTCCGGGTGGTCACGGCGGGCGTGGGCGACGATCGCGTCCCGGACCGAGCGGTCGAGGATCAGCACCCGCCCAGGTTACCGCCGCCGTCCGGAGCGACTTCGGTAGCGTGTCAGGGGTGGTGGGGCCGGTGACGGGCGTCGACGCGCAGAGTGCGATCGAGGCACACCTGCGGCACGGATTCCCCGGCCAGCGGGTGGTCGTGCAGGGCTGGCGCACGGACGCGATGTCCGCGCCGCACGTCCGCGTGCTGCGGGTGGACCCGGAGAGCCGCGGCGGCCTGTGGCTGCACGTGTCCAGCGGCGCGTCGCTGCCCGCCGAGGGGTCGGCCGGGGGGTCGGCCGAGAGGTCCGCCGGGGGCACCCAGGGCTCCGAGTTCGTGCTGGTCACGCCGTTCAAGACGCTGCGCGCGGTCGAGCTGCTGGCGATGGTCGTCTACTTCCACGGGGTGCAGGAGCTCTCGGTCGGCGACATCGTCTCGGTGGGCGAACCGTGGCTGCCCGGCTCGAGCTGCGGGTACCTGCTGGTGAGCAACCCCTACCTGCTGGCCGACGAGCTGTGGCGGCTCCCGCTGCCCGGCCGGACCGTGCACTTCCGCTGGGTCATCCCGATCACTGCCAAGGAGCGGGCGTACGCTACCGAGCGGGGGCTTGACGCGCTGGAGCAGCGGTTCGAGGAGGCGGGTCTGGAGTACTGGGACCCGCACCGCGCCTCAGTGGTCCAGTAGCAACCCGAGCAGGGTCTCCTCGGCGTACGGGCGCCCGACCAGCTGCAGCGACCCGCCCGGCACCGGCACGGCGACCGCGGGCAGCCGGGCCGCGTTGACCGGGAAGGTCAGCTGGACCAGCCGCAGGTCGCGGTCGGTCAGCCGCGGCGGCGACCGGTCCAGCGTGGGCAGCGCCAGCGCGTGCACGCCGTCGAGCAGCCGCAGGAACCTCAGCTGCACCTCGGCCAGCCCGGCCCGCAGCTCCATCACCCGCTCCCGCGGCACCGCGACACCGCGCTCGATCGCCGTCCGGGTGACCGGGTTGAGCAGGTGCCGGGGCAGCTCGGCGTTGGCCCGGGCACCCTCGGCCCCGAGCAGCCGTCCGTACGAGCGGATCTCGAACCACCACGGCACCGGCTTCTCGACGACCTCCCAGCCGGTCGCGGCCAGCGCCCGGTCGACGGCCGCGTCGGCGACCGGCGAGGCGGGCGGCCGGATCCGGGCCACCACCGGGCGGTCCACCGGGCGCGGCGCGAACCCCGGCTCCAGCAGCCGCATCCCGAGCACGAGCCCGGCGACGTCCCGGGCGATCGGCCCGACCGTGTCGTACGAGGGCGAGAGCGGGTGCACGCCGGCGAGCGGGATCCGGCCCCAGGTGGTCTTCAGCCCGGCTACCTCGCAGCACGCGGCCGGGATGCGGACCGAGCCGCCGGTGTCGGTGCCGAGCGCGACATCGGCCTCGCCGCGGGCGACGACGACGGCCGAACCGCTGGACGAGCCGCCGGGCACCAGCGCCGCGTCGAGCGGGTTCACCGGCGTACCGAGTGCCTCGTTGATGCCGCTCTCGTCCCAGCACAGCTCGGTCAGTGCCGTGGTGCCGACTATCCGGCCGCCGGCCCGGCGGACCGCGGCCACGCACGGCGCGTCCGCGGCGGCCGGGGTGTCCGGGGTGGCCAGCGAGCCCACCCGGGTCGGCAGGCCGGCGACCGCGATCGCGTCCTTGACCGCGACCCGCGGGCCCTCCTCCGGCCCGCCCGGCGCATCCAGCCGGACCACCCAGCCGTCGGTCCGGCGCACCACGCCGGTGTGGCTGCCCGCCGCCGCGGGCCGGCTAGCCGTCGGCCACCTCGATCAGCACGCCCTGCAGCTCGGTCAGCCACAGGTAGACCACGTATGCCGGGGCGTCCGGGTCCTCCGGGTCGGGCTCGGCCATCTCCTCGGTCACCTCGAGCCTGGTGCCCAGCGCCAGCCGCACGTCGTTGATGGTCGACAGCCACGACTCGGTGCTCTCCGGGTCGAGCCGCACCTCGCCGGCGCCGTCGGCCGGCAGCGCGGAGAGCAGCCGGTCGGCCGCGCTGACCTTGTCCCGGCGCAGCGAGCTCTCGGTCAGCCGGCGGAACTCGCCGGCCGCCTGGTCGTCGTCCCGGTAGGCGTCGGGCAACAGCCGGGCCAGCGCCGGGTCGCTCGGCGGCGTCAGGGCGTCGTGGCCGAGGCCGGCGTCGAGGCCGGTGAGCGCGGACAGCTCGGCGTCGCTGGGCACGGCAGGGGCCGCGCCGGCCGGCGGCGGCATCGGCTCGCCGTCCGCGAGCAGGTCCCTGACCTCGCCGACCAGGTGCCGGAGCAGCGACGCCTCGACCTCGTCGAAGGACACCACGACGCCGCGCCGGGTGCGCTTGACGCCCGTCACTGCTGCTGCAGGGTGGCCCACAGGCCGTACGCGTGCAGGCGGGCGACGTCGTGCTCCATCTGTTCCCGGGACCCGGTGCTCACCACGGCCCGGCCGCGGCGGTGCACGTCCAGCATGAGCTTGGTCGCCTTCTCCCGGTCGTACCCGAACAGCTTCTGGAACACGTGCGTCACGTACGACATCAGGTTGATCGGGTCGTTCCAGACGAGCGTCACCCACGGCAGCGCCGCCCGGACGTCGGTGCCCTGCTCGGTGTCCGGTCGCGTGTCGGTCGCGGTCCCGGCCTCCGTTCCGGTTGCCATCATGCCGCTCACCCGCCCATGGTGGCACGACCTGCGTCCCGGGACCCAGACCGAGCGGCACGCGGTGCCGACCGGCCCCGCTACCCTCGCCTCGTGCCGTCGACCGCGCTGTTGACCGACCGGTACGAGCTGACGATGGTGGCCTCGGCACTCCGGGACCAGTCGGCCTCGCGTACCTGTGTCTTCGAGACGTTCGCCCGCCGGCTGCCGACCGGCCGGCGGTACGGGGTCGTGGCCGGGACCGGGCGCTTGCTCGACGCGATCGAGTCGTTCCGCTTCGGTCCCGACGAGCTGGCCGTGCTGGCCGAGTCCGGGCTGGACGCGGAGACGCTCGACTGGCTGGCCGAGTGGCGGTTCACCGGTGACGTGGACGGCTACCCCGAGGGCGAGCTGTGGTTCCCCAACTCGCCCGTGCTGACGGTGGCGGGCGCGTTCGGCGAGGCCGTGCTGCTGGAGACGCTGGCCCTCTCGGTGCTCAACCACGACTGCGCGATCGCGTCGGCCGCTGCCCGCATGGTCACCGCAGCGGCAGGGCGGCCGATCATCGAGATGGGCTCCCGGCGCACCCACGAGGACGCGGCGGTGGCCGCCGCCCGGGCGGCGTACATCGCCGGCTTCGCCTCCACGTCCAACCTCGAGGCCGGGCGGCGGTACGGGGTGCCCACCTCCGGCACGGCGGCGCACGCGTTCACGCTGCTGCACGACTCGGAGGCGGACGCCTTCCGGGCCCAGGTCGACGCGCTCGGGATCGGCACCACGCTGCTGGTCGACACCTACGACATCGCCCGCGGGATCAGGACCGCGATCGAGGTGGCCGGCCCGTCGCTGGGCGCGATCCGGATCGACTCCGGCGACCTCACCGTGCTGGCGAAGGAGGCCCGGGAGCTGCTCGACTCGCTCGGCGCCACCGGCACCAGGATCGTCCTGTCCGGCGACCTCGACGAGTTCTCGATCGCCGGCCTGTCCGGGGCGCCGGTGGACGTGTACGGGGTGGGCACCGCGCTGGTCACCGGCTCCGGCGCGCCGACCGCTGGCATGGTCTACAAGCTGGTCGAGGTGGACGGGCAGCCGGTGGCGAAGCGGTCGGAGCACAAGGCGACGCAGGGCGGCCGGAAGACCGTGGTGCGCCGGCACCGGGCGACCGGGACCGCGACCGAGGAGGTGCTGGTCTCGCGGGGCCGGCCCGAGCTCGGCCCGCACGACCGGCTGCCGCAGGTGCCGCTCATGCGCGGCGGGAAGCGGGTGGAGAGCGACGCGACCGAGATGGACGCGGCGAGGGCCCGGCTGGCTGCCGCGCTGCGCTCCGTACCGTGGGAGGGACTGAAGCTGTCCCAGGGCGACCCGGCCCTGCCGACCGTGCTGCTGGAAGGAGCCCGATGAGCACGGGGAGCGAGCATCGCAGGGTTCTCCGCGGCGGTCGCCGGGACCAGCGCCCGAGGAGCGGAACGAGCCGGGAGGCGCGCGGATGAGCACAGCGGCCATCGTCGTGGACGTGCAGAACGACTTCACCGAGGGCGGCTCACTCGCCGTCCCCGGTGGTGCCGGGGTCGCAGCGGCGATCACCGCCCACCTGCGGACCAGCTCGTACGACCACGTGGTCGCGACTCGCGACCACCACATCGACCCGGGCACGCACTTCGCCGACCGGCCGGACTTCGTGCACACCTGGCCGGCGCACTGCGTGGTCGGCACCGGCGGGGTCGAGCTGCATCCGGAGCTCGACCGGTCGTTGCTGGAGGTCGTCTTCGACAAGGGCGAGTACGCGGCGGCCTACTCGGGCTTCGAGGGACGCGGGCCGGGCGGGATCTCGCTGGCCGACTGGCTGCGCGGCGCCGGCGTGGACGCGGTCGAGGTGATGGGCCTGACCACCGACTACTGCGTGGTCTCCACCGCGCTGGACGCCGTGCGCGAGGGGTTCGAGACCACGGTGCGGCTCGATCTCACCGCCGGCGTCGGCGCGGAGACCACCGCCACCGCCCTCGACCGCCTCAAGGCCGCCGGCGTCACCCTCCACGGCACCCCCGTCCTCGTCCCGCGGTGACCCTGACCGTCAGCGGGCGGTGGTGAGGGCGTCCTCGGGGCGCAGCGGCTCCTCGGGGTCGTCGGCGCGCAGGCCGAGCAGGAACTGCAGGGCGTCAAGGTGGGCGCTGCGTTCGTGCGTGCCCTCGGTCGGGCGGGCCGCGTCCACGACCACGCCGAGCCCGGCCAGCCGGACCAGCTCCGCCGCCTCCGGCCCGCAGCCGACCGCGACGCTCTGCGCCAGCGGCACCCCGTACGTCTCGGCGAACCGCACCAGCGCGCGGCCGCGGCCGCCGCCGCCGACCACCTCGCCGACGATCCGGCCGGTCAGCCGCCCGTCCTCGGCCTCGAGCCGGTTCGCGGCGAGGAAGTCCAGCTGCAACCCGTCCACCAGCCGCTCGGCGACCTGCGCGACGCCGCAGGTGACCGCGCCCGTCCGGTGACCGGCCTGCCGGGCGGCGCCGATCAGCGCCCGCGCGCCGTGGGTCCACTGCAGCTGCCCGCGCAGCACCTCGAGGCTGCTCACCGGGGCGCCGGCCAGCAGCGCCGCCCTGGCCCGGACCACGTCCGCGGTGGACCGCCCGTCCGCCGTCCCGTCGGCCAGCAGCCGGCGCGACTCGGCCCCGCGGCCGATCTGGTCCGCCAGCGCCGCCAGCGGCTCCGGCCCGGTGATCACCGTGGCCAGGTCGAGCAGCAGCAGGCGCTTGGCCCGCCGCTGCAGGCCGGCCCGCTCCATCGCGGCGTCCACCCCGGCCGCGGCCGCCCCGAACACGGTGCCGGCGGCCAGGCGGGCCGGGTCCACCCCGGACACCACGAGCTCCAGCGCGGTGACCGGTCGGTGGGTCAGCCGGACGATCGACTGGATGTTGCCGCCGAGGTCGGAGATCCGCCCGGCCATCTCCCCGACCGCGCCGGCCCGCAGCGGCCGGCCCAGCACCATGACGTGGTGGCGCACCGGCATCCGGGCGCCGATCTCGTCCGGGTCCTCGGTGATCGAGACGTCGACCTGGATGCCCAGCGCCTCGGCCGCGTGCGTGACCGCCCGGCGCAGCGGGGCAGGGTCGCCGTGCACGGCGAGCACCACGCCGAGGACGAGCCGGTCGGAGATGACCACCTGCTCGACGTCGAGCACTTCCACGTCGTGGGCGGCGATGGCCGCGAACAGTGCTGAGGTGACGCCGGGTCGATCGTGTCCGGTGACGGTGACGAGCACGGAATGTGGGTGCATGAGGAGGGGTCGTGCGCTGGGGTACGCGGGCCCGGTCGGGCCGGCTTGGTCAGCTCGTAACAGCGGGCTACGTAACGGTATCAGTCGCCCACTACACGTGACAGCGACCCACCGGGTGACGGCGGGCGCGAATCAGCTCGGATCGGTGTCCTTCGCGCCCTGGCGGCTGCCGGCCGAGCTGCCGGCCCGCGGGCCGGCCGGTCCGCTGCCGCCCGAGTGCGCCTCCAGCTCCAGCCGCTCGGCCAGCTCGGGGTAGTGCGCCTCGAAGGCGGGCCGCTCCGAACGGATCCGCGGCATGACGGTGAAGTTGTGTCGCGGCGGCGGGCAGGACGTGGCCCACTCCAGCGAGTTGCCGTGTCCCCACGGGTCGTCGGCGGTCACGACCTCCCCGTACTTGTACGACCGGTAGACGTTCCACAGGAACGGCAGCGTCGAGATGCCGAGCAGGAACGCGCCGATCGTCGACACCGTGTTGAGGGTGGTGAACCCGTCGCCGGGCAGGTAGTCCGCATAGCGGCGGGGCATGCCCTCGGCGCCGAGCCAGTGCTGCACCAGGAAGGTCGTCTGGAAACCGATGAACGTGCCCCAGAAGTGCAGCTTGCCCAGCCGCTCGTCCAGGTAGCGCCCGGTGAACTTGGGGAACCAGAAGTAGAACCCGGAGAAGACCGCGAACACGATCGTGCCGAACAGCACGTAGTGGAAGTGGGCGACCAGGAAGTATGAGTCGTTGAGGTGGAAGTCCAGCGGCGGCGAGGCGAGGATCACCCCGGTCAGCCCGCCGAGCAGGAACGTCACCAGGAAGCCGATCGACCACAGCATCGGAGTCTCGAAGCTGATCGAGCCCCGCCACATCGTGCCGATCCAGTTGAAGAACTTGATCCCGGTCGGGATCGCGATCAGGTAGGACAGGAACGAGAAGAACGGCAGCAACACCGCGCCGGTGGCGAACATGTGGTGCGCCCACACGGTCGCCGACAGCGCCGCGATCGCGGTCGTCGCGCCGACCATCCCCTTGTAGCCGAACAGCGGCTTGCGGCTGAACACCGGGATCACTTCGGTGACGATGCCGAAGAACGGCAGCGCGACGATATAGACCTCGGGATGGCCGAAGAACCAGAACAGGTGCTGCCACAGGATGGCCCCACCGTTGTCGGCGGCGAAGATCTGCGCGCCGAGCTTGCGGTCGGCCAGCATGCCGAACAGCGCCGCCGTCAGGATCGGGAACGCCAGCAGCACCAGGAAGCTGGTGAACAGGATGTTCCAGGTGAAGATCGGCATCCGGAACATCGTCATGCCGGGCGCGCGCAGGGTGACCACCGTGGTGATCATGTTGACGGCGCCGAGGATGGTGCCGAGGCCGGAGATGGCCAGACCGACGAACCACAGGTCGCCGCCGACGCCCGGGGAGTTGGTCGCGTCGCTGAGCGGCGCGTAGGCGTACCAGCCGAAGTCGGCGGCGCCGGTCGGGGTGACGAAGCCGGCCGTCGCGGTGAGCGCACCGAAGAGGTAGAGCCAGTATGAGAAGGCGTTCAGCCGCGGGAAGCTCACGTCCGGGGCACCGATCTGCAGCGGCAGCACCAGGTTCGCGAACGCGAAGACCATCGGCGTCGCGAAGAACAGCAGCATGATCGTGCCGTGCATGGTGAACAGCTGGTTGTACTGCTCCAGGCTGAGGAACTGCAGCCCCGGCCGGGCCAGCTCCCCTCGCATCAGCAGCGCCATGAACCCGGCGGCGAGGAAGAACATGAACGCGGTGACCAGGTACATCTTGCCGATCATCTTGTGATCGGTGGTGTGCAGCAGCGAGAGGAACAGCGACCCACGCGTCGTCGTCCGCACCGGTGCGGGGCGGCTGACGATCGGCGAGGGAGCGGTGACGGTCACTGCTGGCCTCCTGCGGGTCGGCACGGCCGGGACCAGGTGGTCCCGGCAACGAGCATTCGCAGAATAGTCCCCGGCCCGCCGGGCGCGCCCGGGGACCCCGCCGCCCGGTCCACCGGGGCGGAGCGTGCCATCGGTGCCTCCAGGACGCGTCTCCAGAGCCACCGGGCGGCGCGCGGGCCGGCGTCCACCGCCGGTGGGGAGACACGGCCCCGGTCGACGCGGGCGCCGGTTGCGGGGATTGGACCGCGACGGTCTGGGGTACCTCACCCCCTGACCGAATGTGACGGTGTGGGGCCGTCACGACATAGTGGAGGAACCCGTGCTCTGGTTCATCATCTCGCTCATCATCATCGGCGCGATCGCCGGCTTCATCGCCCGCGCGCTGGTGCCGGGCAAGGACCCGATGGGCATCGGCGCGACGATCCTGCTTGGCATTGTCGGCTCGTTCATCGGCGGTTTCCTGGGCTGGGCCCTGTTCGGCAAGGACATGAACGAGGGCGCACTCCAGCCGTCGGGCATCATCGGTTCGATCATCGGCGCGATCATCGCGCTGCTGATCTACCGGGCCGCGACGCGGCGCGGCGTGGGTGGACGGACCCGCACCCGCCTCTGATCAAGTATCGCGCAGCGTGACGGAAGGCCCGGCTCCGGCCGGGCCTTCCCGCTGTGCGGACCACCGCGGCCCCCGCGACCCCCCGGTCCGGGTGCCCGGGTCAGGTGGGCTGGCGGGTGCCGGCGTGGATGGCGCGGACGGTGTCGATGGTGTCGGCCTCGGCGGCGGTCTTGTCCTCGCGGTAGCGGAGCACCCGGGCGAACCGCAGCGCCACCCCGCCGGGATAGCGCGGGCTGGTCTGCACGCCGTCGAAGGCGACCTCGACCACCAGCTCCGGCCGCACGTGCACCACCCAGCCCGAGTCGTCGACCGCCAGCGCTGCCAGCCGCTCGGTCTGCCAGCGCAGCATCTCGTCGGTCAGCCCCTTGAACGTCTTCCCGAGCATCAGGAACCCGCCGGCCGGATCCCGCGCGCCCAGGTGCAGGTTCGACAGCCAGCCGGTCCGCCGGCCGTGCCCCCGCTCCACCGCGAGCACCACCAGGTCGAGCGTGTGCCTCGGCTTCACCTTGAGCCAGCCCGCACCGCGCCGTCCGGCCTCGTACGGCGTGGACAGCGACTTGACCACCACACCCTCGTGCCCGCGGTCGAGCGCCGCCGCGAACGCCGCCGACGCGTCCGCCACCGTCCCGGCCACCACCCGCGGCACCCGCACCGACTCCGGCACCACCTTGCCCAGCGCCGCCGCCCGCTCCGACCCGGGCGCGTCGAGCAGGTCGGCGCCGTCGAGGTGGAGCAGGTCGAACAGCACCGGTGACAGCGGCGTGGCCGCCCGCAGCGCCGCCGGATCGCCGCGGCTGCCGACCCGGGACGCGGTGACCTGGAACGGCTGCGGCCGGCCGTCCGGCTTCAGCGCGATCGCCTCCCCGTCGAGCACGACCGTGGTCACCGGCAGCGCGAGCGCGGCCTCGACCACCTCGGGCACCCGGGTGGTGATGTCGTCCAGCGACCGCGTGTAGACCGCGACGTCGGACCCGCTGCGATGCACCTGGATCCGCGCCCCGTCGAGCTTCCACTCGACCGCGGCCGGGTTGTCGGCGGACGCGTCGAGCTTGGCCAGCGCCGCGTCCACGCTGTCGGCGGTCTGCGCCAGCATCGGCAGCACCGGCCGGCCCACCTCCAGCCGGAACTCGGCCAGCGCCGCCGCCCCGCCGGCCAGCGCGGCGGACGCGACCACGCCGAGGTCGCCGCGCAGCATCACCGCCCGCCGCACGTCCTTGGCCGGGACGCCGGCCGCCCGGGCGACCGCGTCGACCATCACGCCCTCCAGCGCGCCCTGGCGCAGCTCGCCGACCAGCAGCTGGCGCAGGAACCGCTGCTCGGGTGCGGTGGCGCGGGCGAACAGCTCGGCCAGCAGGGCCCGGCGGGCCGCCTGCGAGCCGGCCCCGGACAGCCGGCCGATCTCGTCGAACGTCGCGTCGACCGCGCCGACCCGCAGGGTCGGCGACTCCGCCGGGGGCGGCACCTCGCGCAGCGTGGCCCAGCCGACACCGATCTGCCGCTGCCGAAGCTCGCCGGACAGGAATGCGACCGCCGCGGCCGCCTCGTCGGGGTCGGCCCGACCGAGCACGTCGGCGAGCAATCCGACCTTTCCCAGCCGCGCGGGCGTGCCGGCCACCGCCGCCGACGTGTCGGCCAGGTCCCGCAGCTGCACGGTCATGCCGGCAAGCTAGCCGAGGCCTCCGACGATCCCGGTGCTGCGGGAAATCACCCGCCCGATCGCGGTACGTCCACAGGTGGGGCGGGCATTGAGGAGTCGTGGACGGAGCTCAGGACGGGAGCGAGAGCCCCCGGACCAAGGTGATCGAGCTGGACGGTGACCCGGACGCGCCGTCCCGCGGCCGGCACGCGGTGACCGCGGTGCTGGACGAGTGGGGCTGCGAGCCCGGCGCCCGCGAGGACCTGCTGCTGGTGGTCAGCGAGCTGGTCACCAACGCGGTCGTGCACGGGGCCGAGCCGATCCGGGTCACGATGGTCCGGGCGCCGGAGCGGGTCAGGGTCGAGGTGACCGACGGCGCCGCCGCCGCGTCACCGCACGGCAACCCCCGCCCGCCGAGGGACGCGGAGACCGGCCGCGGACTGTCCGTGGTCACCCGGCTCGCGGTCGCCTGGGGCTGGCGCGCCTCTCCCGGCCGCGGCAAGACCGTCTGGGCCGAGCTGCCCCTGACGATCGCCGGCTGAGGACGGTCGCTAGCCGAGCTGATCCATCGCCCGGTAGATCCGCTGCTCCGAGATCGGGTACGGCGTGCCGAGCGACTGCGCGAACAGGCTGACCCGCAGCTCCTCCACCATCCAGCGCAGCTGCCGCACCTCGTCGGACTCGCGGCGGCCCGGCGGCAGCCCGGCCACGAACGCGTCCAGCTCCGCCTGCACGGCGTGCACCCTCGCCATCCGGGCCCCGTCCCTGGCCACGTCGCCGGCCAGCCGGTCCAGCCGGTGGTTGGCCGCCGCCAGGTAGCGGCGCAGGTCCGGCAGCCGCCGGCGCCCGGTCGCGGTCACGAACCCGGGACCCACCAGCGCGCGCACCTGGGCGGTCAGGTCGTCCACGGCCGGCCGCAGCGGCGCCGGCACCGGTTCGGCCAGCCGGCTGGTCAGCGGCCGCCACTGCGCGATCACCTGCTGGGCGCCGCGCAGCAGCTCGAGCACCCGCTCGTTGAGCTCGGCCCGGACCCGGTCGAGCAGCTTGCCGAAGCCCTCCCCGTCCCACGGCGGACCGCCGGCCTCGGTCAGGATCTCGTCCGCGGCGGCCGCCGAGCAGTCGGCCAGCAGCGCCGGCAGGCTGCCGTGCGGGTTCTGGGTGAGGGTCAGCTTGGCCCGGTTGTCCAGCCGCCCGGAGATCCACTTGACCGGGGACGGCACGCCGAGCAGCAGCAGCCGCCGCACGCCGGCCCAGTGCGCGGCCCGCTGCTCCGCCTCGGTCGGAAGCACGGTGAGCGAGACGGTCGCGCCGTGGTCGACCAGCGCCGGGTAGCCGACCAGCCCGTTGGTCCCCTCGGCGGTGAACGTGCGCGGGATCGTGCCGACCGTCCAGGTCGTCAGCCCGGTGCGCTCCAGCGAGCGGGCCGCGCCGGACAGCACGTCCTGGACCGTCCGGCCGAGCCGGTGCTGCAGCTGCTCGAGGTCCTTGCCCTGGGCGACGGTTTTCGCGCCGTCGGTCACCCGGAACGTGGTCCGCAGGTGCGCCGGCACCTTGGCCCAGTCGAACGCGGTGATCGGCACGTCCTGCCCGCTGATCCGGCGCAGCTCCCGGGCCAGCGCCTCGACCAGCGGCTCGCGGCCCGGTTCCAGCCGGGCCAGCACGGCCCGGGCGACGTCCGGGGCCGGGACGAAGTTGCGCCGCAGCTGCTTGGGCAGCGACCGGATCAGCGCGGTCACCAGCTCCTCGCGCAGCGCCGGCACCTGCCAGTCGAAACCGTCCGGGCGTACCCGGTTGAGCGCGGCCAGCGGCACCTCGACGGTCACCCCGTCGTCGGGCGCCCCCGGCTCGAACCGGTACGCGACCGGCAGCGTCAGGCCGCCCTGGGTCCACTCGTCCGGCGTGTCGGCGGTGTCCACGTCGGCCGCGAGCAGCATCTCCCGGGTGAACGTGAGCAGGTCGGGATCGGTCCGCCTGGCCTTCTTCCACCACGCGTCGAAGTGCCGCCCGGACACCACGTCGGCCGGCACCCGCTGGTCGTAGAAGTCGAACAGCGCGTCGTCGCCGACCACCAACCCGCGGCGGCGGGCGCGGTGCTCCAGCTCCTCGACGTCCTCCAGCAGGGCTCGGTTCGCGGCCAGGAACCGGTGGTCCGAGCGCCAGTCGCCCTCGACCAGCGCGTGCCGGATGAACAGCTCGCGGGACAGCTCCGGGTCGATCCGGGCGTAGTCCACCGGCCGGCCGACGACGATCGGCAGCCCGAACAGCGTGACCCGCTCGGACGCGACGACCCCGGCCCGCCGCTTCGACCAGTGCGGCTCGGTGTAGAACCGGACGGCCAGGTGGCCGGCCAGCTCCTCGGCCCACTCCGGCTCGACCCGGGCGACCGTGCGGGCCCACAGCCGGGAGGTCTCCACCAGCTCGGCCGCCACCACCCAGCGCGGCGGCTGCTTGGCCAGCGCGCTGCCCGGCCAGATCGCGAACTTCGCGCCGCGCGCCCCCGCATACTCGCGCGAGCGCGGGCCGGTCTCCTCCCGCATGCCCAGGTGCGAGAGCAGGCCGGCCAGCAGCGACCGGGTGACCGCCTTCGGGTCCACCTCGGCCGCGTGCCGCGGCACCGCGATCCCGAGCTGGCGCAGGATGCTGCGCAGCTGCCCGTACAGGTCCTGCCACTCGCGCACCCGCAGGTAGTGCAGGAACTCGGCCGCACACAGCCGCCGGAACGCGCTGGAGGAGAGCGCGTCCTGCCGGTCCTCGAGGTAGTTCCAGAGGTTGAGCAGGGTGGTGAAGTCGGAGGCGGGGTCGGCGAACCGGCGGTGGGCGGCGTCGGCCGCCTCCTGCTTCTCGACCGGCCGCTCCCGCGGGTCCTGGATCGACAGCGCGGCGGCGATCACCAGCACCTCGTGCAGGCAACCGTTTCGCTCCGCCTCCAGCACCATCCGCCCCAGCCGCGGGTCGATCGGCAGCTGGGCCAGCGTGCGTCCCACCCGGGTCAGCTCGCCGTTCTCCAGCGCGCGCAGCTCGTTGAGCAAGGCGACGCCGTCGGCGACCGCGCGCCGGTCCGGCGGGTCGACGAACGGGAACGCGCCGACGTCGCCCAGCCCGAGCGCGGTCATCTGCAGGATCACCGAGGCGAGGTTGGTCCGCTGCACCTCAGGCTCGGTGAACCGGGGCCGGGACTCGAAGTCCTCCTCGGAGTAGAGCCGGATGCAGACGCCGTCAGCGGTACGCCCGCAGCGGCCCTTGCGCTGGTCCGCGCTCGCCTGGGAGACCCGCTCGATCGGCAGCCGCTGCACCTTGGTGCGGGCGCTGTACCGGGAGATCCGCGCGGTGCCGGGATCGACCACGTACCGGATTCCGGGCACGGTGAGCGAGGTCTCGGCGACGTTGGTCGCGAGCACGATCCGGCGGCCGGCGTGCGGCGCGAACACCTTGTGCTGGTCGGCCGCGGACAGCCGGGCGAACAGGGGCAGCACCTCGGTGCCGTCGGGCAGGTGCCGGCGCAGCGCGTCGGCGGTGTCCCGGATCTCCCGCTCGCCGGACAGGAAGACCAGCACGTCACCGGGCGCCTCGAGGCCGAGCTCGTCCACCGCGGCGGTGATCGCCTCGATCTGGTCGACCCCGTCCTCGGGCGGGTGGTAGCGGACCTCGACGGGGTAGGTCCGGCCGGACACCTCGACGATCGGCGCGCCCCCGAAGTGCGTCGAGAACCGCTCCGGGTCGATCGTCGCGGACGTGATGATCAGCTTCAGGTCGGGGCGGCGCGGCAGCAGCTGCTTCAGATAGCCGAGCAGGAAGTCGATGTTGAGGCTGCGCTCGTGCGCCTCGTCGATGATCAGCGTGTCGTACCGGCGCAGCATCCGGTCGTGCTGGATCTCGGCCAGCAGGATGCCGTCGGTCATCACCTTGACCGCCGTGTCCTCGGTGGCCCGGTCGGTGAACCGGACCTGGTAGCCGACCGCGGTGCCGAGCTCGACGGCGAGCTCGGCGGAGATCCGCTCGGCCACGGTGCGGGCGGCGATCCGGCGCGGCTGGGTGTGCCCGATCGTGCCGCGCACGCCGCGGCCGAGCTCGAGGCAGATCTTGGGCAGCTGGGTGGTCTTGCCGGAGCCGGTCTCGCCGGCGATCACGACGACCTGGTGGTCCCGGACCGCGGCCAGGATGTCATCCTTGCGGGCGGTGATCGGCAGGTCGCTCGGGTAGCTCACCGCCGGGATCGCGGCCCGCCGCTTCGCGGCCCTGGTCGCGGCCTTCTCGACGTCCTCGGCGAGGGCGGCCGGGACGCCGGCACCGCGCACGCCGTCGAGCCGGCGCCGCAGCCGGAACTCGTCGCGCAGCGTCAGCTCGGGCAGCCGAGCCCGCAGCTCAGCGAGGGAAGAAGACATACCGAATGTCCAACGATCCCGCCCGACCCCCGATTCCGCCACGCAATAAGGCCGCCCCGGTCGGCGGCGGGGCGGGGAGTCAGCGGGCGGCGAGGGCGCGGGCGTAGCCGGCGGCCACGGCGCCGAGCAGCGCGTGCAGCGCCGGGCGGAACGTGCTCTCGTCCAGGCCGAGGTCGGCGAGCAGCCGGTCGCCGAGCACGGCGATGCTCACTGCGATCGCGTCGGCGTCGACCAGCCCGTGCTCGACCAGCGCGGCGCCGACGCCGGCCGCCGCGGCGGTGTCGGGCGGCTCCGCCAGCACCGCGTCGTGCAGCGTCTCCAGGTGCCGGCGCAGGTGCAGCTGCACCTCCGGCCGGCCCGCGTCTGGCGCCGCGAACGGGGCCAGCGCCTTGGCCCAGTCACGGGCCAGCGCCGGCTTTCCCGCCGGGACGTGCTGCCAGGGCCCGGCCCAGTTACGTGCCGCCACGCGGGTCGCTCCCCCTCTCCGGCCTGCCTTCCTACCGGAAAACGATCTGGGCGCAAGATTCGGTGTCACCGCGGCAGGGATTTAGACGTGGCGTACAGAGGTAGCAGGATCGTGGGCGAGCGCCCGCATCGGGTGGGCGCCGTGGGCGTGAGGAGTGTGCACATGCCGAGTACGACCAGGGACGCGACCACCCACTGGACCGGCGGGCTGCGGGACGGGACCGGCCACGTCACGCTCGACTCGTCGAACGTGGGTCAGTTCGACGTCACGTTCCCGAGCCGGTTCGAGTCGCCGGACGGCAAGACCAGCCCTGAGGAGCTGATCGCGGCCGCGCAGTCGGCCTGCCTGGCGATGAACCTGTCCGGCGTGCTCGGCCAGGAAGGCATCACCGCCGACAGCATCGACGTCAGCGCCGAGGTGACGCTGTCGACCAGCGCCGCGGGGGCGGAGATCTCCGGGATCGACATCACCCTGCGCGCGGCGGTGCCGGGCCTGGACGCGGCCCGCTTCGCCGAGCTGGCCTCGACGGCCGAGCGCACCTGCCCGGTCAGCAAGGCCCTCGCCGCCACCAAGATCACCCTCGACGCCGCCCTCGCCTGACCATCCGGATACTCCCGAGCCCTCCCGAGCCCTCCGGCGCCGCGGTCCCACCCGTCCACGCGGTCGCCGCGGGATGGGTGGGCCGGGAGGGTCAGGGAGTGGCGGGGATGACGGTGCCGTCCGCCAGGAGGAGCCCGTCGGCGCAGCGCGCCTGCACCGCGCCGCCGCCGAACTGCTGCCGGTAGAGCGACGCGTACAGCCCGTCCAGCTCGAGCAGCTGCTCGTGCGTGCCCTGCTCGACCAGCCGCCCGCCATCCAGCGCGAAGATCACGTCCGCGGCGAGGATCGTGGACAGCCGGTGCGCGATGGCGATCGTGGTCCGCCCGACCAGCACCTGCTCCAGCGCCTCCTGCACCAGCCGCTCGCTGGTGGTGTCCAGCGCCGAGGTCGCCTCGTCCAGGATCAGCACGGCCGGGTCCTTGAGGATCACCCGGGCGATCGCCAGCCGCTGGCGTTCCCCGCCGGACAGCCGGAACCCCCGCTCCCCGACGATCGTGTCGTACCCGTCCGGGAAGCTCATGATCCGGTCGTGGATGTTGGCCGCGCGCGCCGCGGCCTCCAGCTGCGCGTCGGTGGCGTCGTCGACCGCGTACCGCAGGTTGTCCCGGATCGACGCGTGGAACAGGTACGTCTCCTGGGTCACCATCCCGATCACCGAGGCGAGCGAGTCGAGGGTCAGGTCGCGCACGTCCGTCCCGTCCACCGTGACCCGCCCCCGGTCCGGGTCGTACAGCCGCGGCACCAGGTAGGACAGCGTGGTCTTGCCGGCGCCGCTCGGGCCGACCACCGCGGCCAGCTGGCCGGGCCGGACCCGCAGCGACAGGTCCCGCAGCGCCCAGCTCGGGGCGTCGTCGGCCGGCTCGGGCGCCGGCGGGTCGCTCGGATAGCGGAACCAGACATGCTCGAGCGCCACCTCGCCGCGGACCGGGGCCGGCAGCGGCCGGGCGGCCGGCTGGTCGACGATCGCCGGCGTCAGGTCCAGGTACGAGAAGATCCGGGCGAACAGCGCCAGCGACGTCTGCACGTCCAGGGCGACCCGCAGCAGGTTGACGATCGGGAACAGCAGCCGGGCCTGCAGCGTGGTGAACGCGACCAGGGTGCCGGCCGACAGCAGCCCGCTCGGGCCGTTCGCGGTGAGCCCGGCGACCAGGTAGACCAGCGCCGGGGTGATCCCGAAGAACGTGCCGACGGTGGCGAAGAACATCTGCCCGGTCATCGCCTGCCGGACCTGCAGCGCGGCCTGGGTCTCGTTCTCGGCCCGGTAGCGGGCGATCTCGAACGGCTGCCGGTTGAAGATCTTCGCCAGCAGCACGCCGGAGACCGACAGCGACTCCTGGGTGATCGAGCTCATCTCGGACAGCGAGGTCTGCGTCCGGGCGGCGATCCGCCGGCGCACCCGGCCGACCTGCACCTGCAGCAGCACGAACACCGGCAGCAGCGCGACCGCGACCAGCGTCAGCTGCCAGGACAGCAGCAGCATGGCGACCAGCGACGCGATGACCGTGACCGCGTTGGACAGGATCGAGGACGCGGTCTGGGTCACCACCGACTCGACCCCGCCGACGTCGTTGCCGAGCCGGGACTGGATGTCGCCGGTGCGGGTGCCGGTGAAGAAGCCGAGGTGCATCGACTCCAGGTGCTCGAACAGCCGGTTGCGCAGGTCCTGCATGACCCGGTTGCCGAGCGAGGTGGTCAGGAACGTCTGCCCCACCCCGATCAGCGCCGACACCATGGGGATCAGGATCATGAGACCGACCAGCACGAACAGCAGCTGCAGGTCGGGTCCGTCCGGCACGAACAGGGCCTGGTCGAACACCGCCCTGGTCAGGAACGGGTTCGCGATCCCGAGCACCGACGTCACCAGGATCGCCGTCCCGATCAGCGCCAGCCGCCCGCGGTACGGCGTGAACAGCCTGGCCACCCGGCGGGTCAGCCCCGCCTCACCCGCATCCACCACGCCCTCGATGGTGCACCCCGGCGGCGTCCGGCCAGGCGGAGGAGTCGCCGATATACCGGGGTTGTCCCGGCCGCGACGACGACACGGCCGGGCGTCGGCGGGCATAGGGTGGTCGCGTGAAGACCGAGGTCGTGGACCGGCCGGAGGCGCACCGGTACGAGGTGCTCGCCGGCGGCGAGGTCGCCGGGCACGTGGAATACCAGCTCGACCCGGGCACGATCACGCTCGTCCACACCGAGATCGACGAGGCGTACGAGGGTAAGGGCCTCGGCTCGGTGCTCGTCCGGCACGTGCTCGACGACGCGCGCGAGCGCGGGCTGGCGGTGCTGCCGGTGTGCCCGTTCGTCCGTGGCTGGATCGGCCGGCACGAGGACTACCTCGACCTGGTCCCCGCCGCCGCCCGCCAGAAGTACAACCTGCCGGCGGCCTAGCCTCCGGGCTCGTGGCCGCCGAAGCCGCGTTGCAGCTCACCCATCGCCACGTCGAGCAGCGGCTCCAGCTCCTCGCCCTCGTCCCGCAGCCACTGCTCGTACGCGGCCACCGCCGCGCCGAGCGCCGCGTACGCGATCAGCTGCGGGATCATGTCCTCGGTCCGCGCCCCGGTCCGCTTCGCCACGAACCCGGCGATCACCGCCCGCCAGCGCGCGTACATGTGGGTGGAGTGGGCCTGCAGGGCCGGCGTGTTGAGGATCAGCGCCATCCGCCGCCGGTGCCACGGCTCCTCGGCCTTGGGCAGCCGGTTGAACTCGACCACCCCGGCGTGCACGGCGTCCATCAGCGGCGTGTCCGGCGGGCACGCGTCGAACCACCGCCGCAGCTTCTCCAGTTCGGTGTCGAAGTCGCCCCAGACCGCGTCGTTCTTCGACGCGTAGTAGCGGAAGAACGTGCGCCGGCCGATCCCGGCGGCCGCGGCGACGTCGTCGACCGTGGTCTCCTCGAACCCGCGGCTGGCGAACAGGTCGAGCGCGACCCGTTCCAGCTCGGCCCTGGACGTGCTGGGACGCCGTCCGGTCGGCACGGCCCTTCCTTTCGGCACTGAGTGTCATTAACATGGCGGTCACGCGCCGGTGACCTACACACCATCGGGGAGCATTCCATGACCGACGAGCCGACCCCCGCCACGGAGCCCGCCGACACCGCCGAGATGGAGGCCGCCGCTCCCGCCGTCGAGGATGACCTGCTGGTCGAGGACGTGTCGATCGACGGGATGTGCGGGGTCTACTGACCGTGGTTGCCGGCTTCGACCTGGAACGCCGGTATGCCCTGCACCCGCAGGTCGCGGTCCGCCCGGAGCCGTTCGGGGCGCTGCTCTACCACTTCGGCACCCGCCGGCTGTCGTTCCTCAAGGACCCGCGGCTGCTCGCGGTGGTCAAGGGGCTGGCCGACGCGCCCAGCGCCCGCGCGGCCTGCACGGCCGCAGGGGTGAGCGAGGCCGAGCTCACCCGCTTCGCCCTGGCGCTGGCCACGCTGGCCGGCACCGGCATGCTGGAGGTGGCGTGATGCGGCTGGTCGACCAGTTCGAGCGCGGGCTCGACGCGCCGATCTGCCTGACCTGGGAGCTGACGTATGCGTGCAACCTGGCCTGCGCGCACTGCCTGTCCTCGTCCGGCCGCCGCGACCCGCGTGAACTGTCCACTGTGGAGGCCAAGGCGGTCGTCGACGAGCTGGAGCGGATGCAGGTCTTCTACGTCAACATCGGCGGCGGCGAACCCACGGTCCGGCCGGACTTCTGGGAGCTGGTCGACTACGCGACCGCGCACAAGGTCGGGGTGAAGTTCTCCACCAACGGCGTGAAGATCACCCCGGCGGTGGCCGGGCGGCTCGCCGCGTCGGACTACGTGGACGTGCAGATATCCCTGGACGGCGCGACCGCGGAGGTCAACGACGCGGTCCGGGGCACCGGTTCGTACGCCACCGCGCTGCGGGCGATGGAGCACCTGCGGGCCGCCGGCATGCTCGGGTTCAAGGTCTCGGTGGTCTGCACCCGGCACAAC
Source organism: uncultured Actinomycetota bacterium (assembly GCA_963728945.1). Classification (GTDB taxonomy): domain Bacteria; phylum Actinomycetota; class Actinomycetes; order Mycobacteriales; family CADCTP01; genus CADCTP01. The sequence continues at coordinate 451,635 of CAVSMA010000004.1, forward strand.
GTCGACCAGCTCGACGCGCTGAAGGCGCTGGCCGACCGGTTCGGGGCGCAGCTGCGGCTGACCCGGCTGCGCCCGTCCGGGCGCGGTGCCGACGTCTGGGACGAGCTGCACCTGCTGCCCGGCCAGCAGCGGCAGCTCTACGACTGGCTGGTCGAGCACGGCGAGGGCGTGCTCACCGGGGACTCGTTCTTCCACCTGGCCGCGTACGGCTCGGCGCTGCCCGGGCTCAACCTGTGCGGGGCCGGCCGGGTGGTCTGCCTGATCGACCCGGTCGGCGACGTGTACGCCTGCCCGTTCGCCATCCACGAGAACTTCCTCGCCGGCAACGTCCGCGCGCCGGGCGGGTTCGCCGGTGTGTGGCGGACCTCGGAGCTGTTCCGCTCGCTGCGGCAGCCGCAGTCCGCGGGCGCGTGCGGGTCCTGCGGCGCCTACGACGCCTGCCGCGGCGGGTGCATGGCGGCGAAGTTCTTCACCGGCCTGCCGCTGGACGGCCCCGACCCCGAGTGCGTGATCGGGCACGGCGCCACCGCTCTGTCCACTGTGGACCGCCTTGGTGCGCCGCGACCGAGTGGCGACCACTCCCACGCCGGCGGCGCCCGGGGCGGCCCGGTCCCCGTCACCATCGGCCGTCGCCGCCCGCCGGCGCACGCCTGTGACGAGAGCCCGCTGGCCGGGATCGGCGGGGAGACCGCACTCACCACACCCGGTACCGCCGACGGGTCCACTGTGGACCTCGTCGGGAACGAAGCCGTGGCCGGCCGGTAGCCGGCCAGCACGATCGGGGGATTCCCGTGCACCCGGGATCTCCGGAAGGGAGCACGCGATGGGGCGTGTCGAGGGCAAGGTCGCGTTCGTCACCGGCGCCGCTCGGGGCCAGGGTCGCAGCCACGCGATCCGGCTGGCCGAGGAGGGCGCCGACATCATCGCGGTCGACCTGTGCGAGCAGATCGCGACCGTCGAATACCCGATGGCGACGCCCGAGGACCTGGCTGAGACGGTCAAGGAGGTCGAGGCGCTGGACCGGCGGATCGTCGCCAGGCAGGCCGACGTACGCGACCAGGCCGCGCTCAAGGCCGTCCTCGACGAGGGCGCCGCGCAGCTCGGCGGCATCGACATCGTGCTCGCCAACGCCGGCATCGCCCCGATGGGCGCGGAGAACGAGGACCGGATCGCGTCCTGGCGAGACGTCGTCGACGTCAACCTCACCGGCGTCTGGAACACCGTCGAGGTGGCCGTGCCGAGGCTGGTCGAGCAGGGCCGCGGCGGGGCGATCGTGCTGACCAGCTCGACCGCCGGGCTCAAGGGCATCGGCGGCGAGTCCGGCGGCGGCCTCGGCTACACCGCCAGCAAGCACGGCGTGGTCGGCCTCATGCGCGCGTACGCGACGAACCTCGCCCAGCACAACATCAGGGTCAACTCGGTGCACCCCACCGGCGTGAACACTCCGATGGTGGTCAACGAGGTGATGCAGCGGTTCCTGGAGCAGGATCCGTCCGTGGCCGGGGCGATGGCCAACCTGCTGCCGGTCGAACTGGTCGAGCCGGTCGACATCAGCAACGCGATCCTCTGGCTCGTCTCCGACGAGGCCCGCTACGTGACCGGGGTGACGCTGCCCGTCGACGCCGGCTTCACGACGAAGTGAGGGGCTGACGATGGGACGAGTGGAGGGCAAGGTCGCGTTCGTCACCGGGGCCGCCCGGGGCCAGGGTCGCAGCCACGCCATCCGGCTGGCCGAGGAGGGCGCCGACATCATCGCCGTCGACCTGTGCAGGCAGATCGACACGGTGCCGTACCCGATGTCCACATCGGACGATCTGGCCGAGACGGTCAAGCAGGTCGAGGCGCTCGACCGGCGGATCGTCGCGTCCGAGACGGACGTGCGGGACGGAGCCGCGCTGCGGGCCGCGGTCGACGAGGGGGTCGCCCAGCTGGGCCGGCTCGACATCGTCGCCGCGAACGCCGGGATCGCCAGCACCGCCGACGGCACCGTCGGGCTGTCCGACCAGGAATGGCAGGACATGATCGACGTCAACCTCACCGGCGTCTGGCAGACCTGCAAGGCCGCCGTGCCGCACCTCATCCAGGGCGGGCGCGGCGGGTCGATGATCCTCACCAGCTCGGCCGCCGGGCTGATGGCATACCCGAACATCGGGCACTATGTCGCGGCCAAGCACGGCGTGGTCGGGCTGATGAAGACGCTGGCGCTGGAGCTCGCGCCGCACAGCATCAGGGTCAACAGCCTGCACCCCACTCAGGTCAACACTCCGATGATCATGAACGAGACGATCTACCGGCTGTTCATGCCCGACCAGGAGCACCCGGCGCCGGAGGCGTTCGCGGCCGCGTCCCAGGAGATGAACGCCCTGCCTGTTCCGTGGGTGGAGGCGTTCGACATCAGCAACGCGCTGGTGTTCCTGGCCTCGGACGAGGCGCGCTACATCACCGGCGTGCCGATGCCGGTCGACGCCGGCGCCGTCATCAAGTCGAGATAGGAGTCCGGTGCGACCAGTCACGGCGAAGGCCGCGGTCACGTGAGCGACCCGGCGATGTCCACTGTGGAGGATCTCGGACAGATCCGGGACCGGGTGGCGCGGCACCTCGTCGGCCGGGAGCGCGAGCTCGAGCTGGTGCTCTCGGCCGTGGCGGCCGGCCGGGACATCGTGCTGGAAGGGCCGCCGGGGACGAGCAAGACCACGCTGCTGCGGGCGATCACCACCGAGTGGGGCATCCCGCTGCTGTTCGTCGAGGGCAATGCCGACCTCACCCCGTCCCGGCTGATCGGCCACCACAACCCGGCCCGGGTGCTGCGCGAGGACTACAACGCGGAGAACTTCGTGCCGGGCCCGCTGGTGGAGGCGATGCGGGAGGGCGGCTTCCTCTACATCGAGGAGTTCAACCGGGCGCCGGACGACACGCTCAACACGCTGCTCACCGCGATGGCCGAGCGGCAGGTCACGGTCCCGCGGGTGGGCACGACCAGGGCCAAGCCGACCTTCCGGGTGATCGCCTCGATGAACCCGTACGACAACGTCGGCACGGTCCGGCTGTCCACCAGCATCTCCGACCGGCTCTGCCGGCTGTCGGTGGACTACCAGGACGACGCGGCCGAGCGCGGCATCGTCGCGCTGCGCACCGGACTGTCCATGGCGGACCGTCTGGTGGCGGACGCGGTCGCGCTGACCAGGGCGACCCGGATGCACCCGGACGTCCGGCAGGGCTCCAGCGTCCGCGGCGCGATCGACACCGCGCTGATCGCCACCGAGGTGTCCGAGCTGCGCGGCGTGCCCGACCGGGAGGACGAGCGCTACCCGCAGGTCGTGTTCGACGCGATGACCGTCGCGCTGTCCGGCCGGATCCAGCTGGACGAGGCGGCCGAGACCACGCCGGAGCTGGTGCTGCGGCAGATCTGGGCGGACCACTTCCTGCTCGGTCCGCACACCGCCGCGCCGGGTTGAAGAGCGGTGCCGGCCGACTCGCCGGTGCGCCGGCCCCGCGCGGGCCGGCCGGCCCGGTCCGCCCGGCCGCTCCGGCGGCGGCCCACGCAACTGGAGCAGGCGCCGAACCTGTACGAGCCCGGTCGCGGCGGCGGCCTGGTCCTCAGTGGACGGCTCGACCGCGGCGGCCCGGTGCCGCGCGGCCGCAGCGGGTCGACCACCGAGCACACCGACGAGCAGGCCGAGCTGGTCGCGGTGCCGACGGGTGGGCCGATCGACCCCGAGACGCGGGCCAGGGCCCGGCAGATCGCGTCCCGGCTCGCGGTGCCGCGGCCCCGGCGGGACCCGGCCGCGGCGCGCGGCCCCGGCGAGCTGGCCAGCCTGCCGTACCGGGGCGGTTCGGACGACATCGACCTCGACCGCACGATCGAGGTGCTCACCGAGCGGCCGGTGCCCGAGGAGGAGGACATCGTCGTCCGGGAGCGGGTACGCACCCGGCGCGCGGTCGTGCTCGCCGTCGACGTGTCCGGCTCCATGCGGGGCGAGCGGATCCGCACCGCCGCCGCGACCGTCGGCGCGCTGGCCGGCGAGCTCCGGCGGGACGACCTGGCGGTGGTCGCGTTCTGGTCCGACGCGGCCGTGCTGCTCCGGCTGGGCACCCCGGTGCGGCCGCTGCGGCTGCTCGACCAGCTGCTCGCGATCCCGGCCCGCGGGCTGACCAACCTCGGCTTCCCGCTCCAGGTCGCCGCCCGGGAGCTGGCCCGCCGGGCCACCCGGGACGCCAGGGTCCTGCTGCTGTCCGACTGCGTGCACAACGCCGGCCCCGACCCGCGACCGCTCGCCGCCCGGCTGCCGCGGCTGGACGTGCTGCTCGACACCGCCGGCGAGCACGACCTCGAGCTCGGCCGGGAGCTTGCCGTGGCCGGTCGCGGGCGGCTGCTGCGGGTGCGACACCATCGAGACGTGGCGCCGGCGCTGAGCCGGGCGTTCGCCGCCTGAGGCAGGAGATCCAGGAAAGGAACGAGCGACGATGGCGAATCCCTGGTTCGAGACGGTCGCGGAGGCACAGCGGCGGGCGAAGAAGCGGCTGCCCGAGCCGGTCTACAAGGCGCTGGTCGCCGGCTCCGAGCGCGGGGTCACGCTGCGCGACAACGTCGACGCGTTCTCCGAGCTCGGCCTTGCCCCGCACGTCGTCGGCCTGCACGCCGAGCGGGACATGGCCACCACCGTGCTGGGGCAGGAGCTCGCGCTGCCGGTGATCTGCTCCCCCACCGGAGTGCAGGCCGTGCACCCGGACGGCGAGGTGGCCGTCGCCCGCGCGTCCGCCAGCCGCGGCACCGCCATGGGGCTGTCCTCGTTCGCCTCGAAGCCGATCGAGGAGGTCGTCGCGGCCAACCCGAAGACGTTCTTCCAGCTCTACTGGGCCGGGTCCAAGGACGACATCCTGGCCCGGGTGGAGCGGGCGAGGCGGGCCGGTGCCGTCGGGCTCATCGTCACGCTCGACTGGTCGTTCTCCAATGGCCGCGACTGGGGCTCACCGACGATCCCGGAGGCGATGAACCTGCGGGCGATGGTCCGGTACGGGCCGAAGGCGATGGTCCGGCCGCGCTGGTTCTCCAGCTGGGCCAAGACGCTGCGGCCGCCGGACCTCACGGTGCCGAACATGGCGATCGCGGGCCGGCCGGTGCCCACGTTCTTCGGCGCGTACGGGGAGTGGATGGGCACGGCGCTGCCGACCTGGCAGGACGTGGCCTGGCTGCGCGAGCAGTGGGGCGGCCCGTTCCTGCTCAAGGGCGTCATGCGGGTCGACGACGCCAAGCGCGCGGTCGACGCCGGGGTCAACGCTATCTCGGTGTCCAACCACGGCGGCAACAACCTCGACGGCACCCCGGCCACGATCCGGGCCCTGCCGGCGGTGGTGGACGCGGTCGGCGACCAGGTCGAGGTGCTCCTCGACGGCGGCGTCCGCCGCGGGTCGGACGTGATCAAGGCCGTCGCGATGGGCGCCCGCGCGGTGCTGATCGGCCGCGCGTACCTGTGGGGGCTGGCCGCGAACGGGCAGGCCGGGGTGGAGAACGTGCTGGACATCCTGCGGTCCGGGATCGACTCCGGGCTGCTCGGGCTCGGCCACTCGACGCTCAAGGACCTCTCCCGCAAGGACCTGGTCATCCCGTCCGACTTCGTCCGCCGCCTCGGTGCCGACTGACCCGCCGACCGGGCCACCGACCGGGCCGCCGACCGACCCGGCGGCCGGCCGACCGACCGGCGTCGGCTCGCTGGCCGGGCCGCCGACCCGGCGGCCGGCCGGTCTCGGCTCGCTGACGTCGGCCGAGGTCGCCGGCCGGCTGCTGGTCGTGCCGGTCGGCTCGACCGAGCAGCACGGGCCGCACCTGCCGCTGTCCACCGACACCGACGTGGCGCTCGCGCTGGCGACCCGGCTCGCCGCCAGGGTCGACGGCGTGCTGGTCGCACCGGCCGTCCCGTACGGGTCCAGCGGGGAGCACGCCGGCTTCCCCGGCACGCTCTCGATCGGCGCCGCCGCGACCGAGCTGCTGCTGGTGGAGCTCGGCCGGTCCGCGCTGCCGGCGACGGTGACCCGGATGCTGCTGCTGTCCGCGCACGGCGGCAACGCCGAGCCGGTCACCGTGGCCGTCCGGCTGCTGCGGGCGGAGGGGCGGGACGTGCGGGCCTGGTCGCCCCGGTGGGACGGCGACGCGCACGCCGGGCGCACCGAGACCTCGGTGCAGCTGGCGCTCGACCCCGCCAGGGTCCGACCGTCCACAGTGGTCGGCAACACGGCGCCGCTGGCCGAGCTGCTGCCGGCGCTGCGGGCCGGCGGCGTCCGCTCGGTGAGCCCGACCGGCGTCCTCGGCGACCCCACCGGCGCGTCCGCGGCGGAGGGCACCGCCCTGCTCGATGCCGCCACCACCGACCTGGTCGCCTTCGTGGAGCGCTGGTGACCGGGCGGGTCGCGGTCGTCACCGGCGCCGCGCGCGGCATCGGCGCGGCGACCGTGCGCGGGCTGGTGGCGGCGGGCTGGTCCGTGGTCGCGGTGGACCGGGCCGCCGACGACCCGCGGCTGCCGTACCACCTCGGCACCAGGGCCGAGCTCGGCGCGCTGGCCGGCGAGCGGGTCCGCACGGTCGTCGCCGACGCCACCGACGCGGACGCGATGGCCGGCGCGGTCGTCCTGGCCGAGGCGGAGTTCGGTGGCGTGGACGCCGCGCTCGCCGTCGCCGGCGTGATCGCCGGCGGCCGGCCGCTGTGGGAGATGCCCCCGGCCGAGCTCGACGCCGTGCTCGACGTCGACCTGCGCGGCGCGGTCACGCTGGCCCGGGTGGCCGTACCCGCCCTGCTGCGCCGCCCGCAGCCGCGCAGCGGCCGGTTCGTCGCGGTCGCCAGCGCCGCCGCGACCCGCGGGCTGCCGCTGCTCGCCGCCTACTGCGCGGCCAAGGCCGGCGTGACCGGCCTGGTCCGGGCGCTCGCCGTCGAGCTGGGTGGCACCGGCGTCACCGCCAACGCGGTCTCCCCCGGCTCCACCGACACCGCGATCCTGGCCGAGAGCGCCCGGTTGTACGGCCTCGGTTCGGCCGCCGAGTTCGCCCACCAGCAGCCGGTCGGCCGGCTGCTCGACCCGGCCGAGGTGGCCGCGGCGCTGGTCTGGCTGGCCGGCGAGGCCAGCAGCGGCGTGACCGGAGCGGTGCTGCCGGTCGACGGCGGTCTCGCGCTCTGATCGGTTCGGCGGCCGCGCCCGGCGGGTAGAGGGTGCCTAAAGCTCCTCCGGGGTCGGAAGGAAACGGACTAAGACCATGAATGCCTGGCAGATCGTCCTGCTGGTCGTCGTGATCCTGGTCGTCCTGGCGGTCGTCGCCTGGGTGGCCGCACGGCGGCAGAGCACTGCGCGGCGCGAGGAACAGGCCCGGGCGCACCTCAACGAGGCCCGGGAGCGGCAGGCGCGGGCGGAGAGCACCCGCGCGGCCGCGGACGAGAAGGCGGCCCAGCTCCGCCGGGAGCGGGCCGAGCTGGAGCAGCGGATGGCGCAGCAGGAGCGCGAGTCGGCCGAGCTGGCCGCGGACGCCGAGCGCGACCAGACCCGGGCCGCCGAGCTCGAGGAGCGGGCCCACAAGCTGGCTCCGCACCTGTCCACCGAGACCAGCACCGGCACCGCGGCCGGCGTCGCGGCGGCATCGACCGCCGGCTCCCCCGACGGCGCGTTCCGGGACAGCCACGCCGGTCCCGCGGTCCCGAGCACGGCCGACCGGTACGACGACAGCACCGTCCGGGACGCCGACGCGGTCGACTCCCGGCCGCCGGCGGCCGCATACCGGCACACCGCGCCGGTGACCGATCCGGACGCCGACCGCACGGTCGACGGTCGGGTCGGCGACGGGGACGTCGGCCGGCACGCCCGTCCGGACAGCGACGCCGACGGGCGCCCCGACGGGAGCCTGCGCGAGCGCGTCGACGGCGACCGCGGCGGCGACGGAACCTACGCCGATCGGGACACCGCATACCGGGACGGCACGTACGTGGACCGCGAGACCGTCGTGGACCGCGACGCCGGCACCGTGCACGAGCAGACCTACGTGGACCGCGACGGCCTGCCGGACCGCGACGGCGACGGCGTGCCGGACGACCGGACCGCCGGTGGCCTGCGCCGGCTCAAGGACCGGCTCACCGGCAGGGTGGACGAGCGGGACGGGACGGTCGAGGATCGGGACGTCCCCGGGACGACCCGCCCGTAACTCGACGACAGGAGCCACATGCCGATACCCACGCTGGAGTTCGGCTCGACGGGACATCGCAGCACCAGGCTGATCTTCGGTGCTGCGAGTCTCGCGGCCGTCAACCAGGACGTGGCCGACCGGGTGCTCGACCTGCTGCTGCAGCACGGCGTCAACCACATCGACGTCGCCGCCGGCTACGGCGACGCCGAGCTGCGGGTGGCGCCGTGGCTGCGCACCCACCGGGACGAGTTCTTCCTGGCCACCAAGACCGGCGAGCGCACCGCCGACGCCGCCTACGAACAGTTGCAGCAGTCGCTCGAGCGGCTCGGCGTGGACCGCATCGACCTGTGGCAGCTGCACAACCTGGCCGACCCGATCGAGTGGGACATCGCGCTCAGTCCGGGCGGGGCGATCGAGGCCGCGGTCCGGGCCAAGCAGGAGGGACTGGTCCGGTTCGTCGGCGTCACCGGGCACGGCGCCCAGATCGCCGCGACCCACCGCCGGAGCCTGGAGCGGTACGCGTTCGACTCGGTGCTGCTGCCGTACAACTGGGTGACGATGCAGAGTCCGTACTACGCGGAGAACTTCGACGCCCTGGCGGCGACGTGCGCCGAGCGCGGCGTGGCGGTGCAGACCATCAAGTCGGCCGCCCGCCGGCCCTGGCTCGGTCGCGAGCACACCGCCTCGACCTGGTACGAGCCTTACCAGGACCAGGACGCGCTCGACCTGTCCTTGTGGTGGTCGCTCGGCCGCGACGGTGTGCACGTGATCAGCCCGGGCGACGTGGACGTGCTGCCGAAGGTGCTCGACGCGGCGTCCCGGTTCGAGGACGTGCCGACCGACGAGGCGATGCGGGCGCTGAACGAGCGCGCCGACGCGGCGCCGCTGTTCGTATAGAGCGGCTCCTTATCCTGCTGGCATGGGCGGTCCGCTGGCAGGCGTGCGCGTGGTGGAGCTGGCCGGGATCGGGCCCGGCCCGTTCGCCGCGATGATGCTCGCCGACGCCGGCGCGGACGTGGTCCGGGTCGAGCGCACCACCGAGGTGCGCCCGCACCCGGACGGCCCGCATCCCGACGTCGTGCTCCGTGGTCGGCGGTCGCTCGCGGCCGACCTCAAGCACCCGGACGGCCGGCAGGTCGTGCTCGACCTGGTCGCCGGCTCGGACGTGCTGCTGGAGGGCTTCCGGCCGGGGGTGACCGAGCGGCTCGGGCTCGGGCCGGCCGACTGCCACGCGGTCAACCCGGCGCTGGTATACGGCCGGATGACCGGCTGGGGGCAGGACGGTCCACTCGCGACGGTCGCCGGTCACGACATCGGCTACATCGCGGTGACCGGAGCGCTGAACGGGTCCCGCCGGGCCGGCGGCCGGCCGGTGCCGCCGATGAACCTGCTCGGCGACATGGGCGGCGGCGGGATGATGCTCGCCTTCGGGGTGGTCAGCGCGCTGCTCTCGGCGGCCCGCGCCGGCCGGGGCCAGGTGGTCGACGCGGCGATCGTCGACGGCACGGCGGCGCTGGCCAACTTCGTGCTCGGCCGGCGCAACGCGGGCGGCTGGCCGGCTCCGCCCGGGCACAACCTGCTCGACACCGGCGCGCCGTTCTACGAGGTCTACACCTGCGCCGACGGCCGGGAGATCGCGGTCGGCGCGCTGGAACCGAAGTTCTACGCCGAGCTGCTGCGACTGTCCGGAATGGACGGTGTGGGCGAGCTCGCGCCGGACCGCAGGCTCGACCCGGCCGGCTGGCCGGCGGCCAAGCAGCGGTGGGCCGCGCTGTTCGCGACCCGCACCCGGGACGAGTGGGCCGAGCTGTTCGCCGGCAGCGACGCCTGCGTCGCCCCGGTGCTCGACTGGGACGAGGCGCCCGGGCACCCGCAGCTGGCCGCGCGCGGGACGTACCCGTCGGTGGACGGCGTGCCCCAGTCCGCGCCGGCCCCGCGGTTCGACCGGACACCGTCCACACTCGACCGGCCGCCGCCCTGGCCGGGCGCCCACACCGATGCCGTGCTGGCCGAGCTCGGCCGGTCCGCTGCCGAGATCGCCGCGCTCCGCGCCGGCGGCGCGGTCGCTTAGGCCATGTTTTGGTGAGCGCACCGACCCGCCGCCGCCGGCCGCCGGGCTTGTTGAGCCCGGCCGACCGGGTCCGCCGCCGGGGTCTCATCCGGATGAAGGTGGGCGCCAGCGCGCTGCTGCTGCTCGCCGCGGTCGTCTACGTGCTGGCCCGTCGCGCCGGCGGGCACGGCTGGGTCGGCTACGTCCAGGCCGCCGCGGAGGCCGGCATGGTCGGCGGCCTGGCCGACTGGTTCGCGGTGACCGCGCTGTTCCGGCACCCGCTGGCGCTGCCGATCCCGCACACCGCGATCATCCCGACCCGCAAGGACGCGCTCGGGCGCAACCTGTCCGACTTCGTCGGCACCCACTTCCTGTCCGAGCAGGTGGTGCGGGAGCGTCTGCGCAACGCCGAGGTGCCGCGCCGGCTGGGCAGCTGGCTGGCGGAGCCGGAGCACGCCGCCCGGGTCACCGCCGAGCTGTCCCGGGCGCTGCGCGGCGCCGTCGACGTGCTCCGCGACGAGGACCTGCGGGCGGTGCTGGAGCCGGTGGTGCTGCGCCGGCTGGCCGCGCTGCCGGTCGGCCCGACGCTCGGCCGGCTGCTGGCGAAGGTGGTGGCGGACAAGGCCCACCACCGGCTGGTCGACCTGGTCGCGGCCGCCGTGGACGACTGGCTGCTCGCCAACCGGGAGCAGGTGATCGACCTGGTCGCCCGGCAGGCGCCGGCCTGGTCGCCGGAGTTCGTCGACCGGGCCGTCGCCACCCGGGTCTTCACTGAGCTGACCCGGGTCTCGGCCGAGGTCAGGGCCCAGCCCGAGCACGCGATCCGGCAGGCGCTGGACCGGCTGCTCGCCCGCTTCGCCGACGACCTGAGCAGCGACCCGGCGACGATCGAGCGGGCGTCCGGGGTGCTGGAGAGCCTGCTGGCCCAGCCCGAGGTCCGGCGGGCGTTCGGCGACGTGATCTCCGCCGGGCGCCGGCTGCTGCTGGAGATGGTCGACGACCCGGACGGCGAGCTGCGCACCCGGCTCAGCGGCGCGCTCGCCGACCTCGGCCGCCGGCTGGACACCGACGAGGTCCTGCGCGCCCGGGTGGACGCGATCGTCGCCGATGCGGCCGGCTACGTGGTCACCCACTACCGGGACGAGCTGACCCGCACGATCACCGACACGGTGGAGCGCTGGGACGGCGTCGAGACCGCCCGCAAGGTCGAGCTCGCGGTCGGCCGGGACCTCCAGTTCATCCGGATCAACGGCACCGTGGTCGGCGCGCTGGCCGGCGTGATCATCCACGCGGTCGGCAACCTGGTGGCTTAGGGCGCCGACGCCTCGGCCTCGGCGGCGCGGGCGTGCAGCCGCTCGCGGATCTCGTCGGGCGTGTACGCCCGGCGCCGCCGCTCGGCCCGGGCCAGCACCACCCCGCCGGCGGCGACCCCGACGAGCCCGGCCAGGCCCAGCAGCTTCCACACGTTCACGGTTTCGGGCGCGCCTCTCGTGTGTCGGTGGATGCCAGCTCGATGAGAGGGACGCCCCTAGGCTACCGACCGTGTCGATCACGCTGGCCGAGGCGCTCCAGGCCACCCGGACCGGCGACCTGTGGATCTTCCGGGGGCGGTCGACGGCCGACCGGGCCATCCGGCTGGGCACCAACAGCCCGGTCAACCACGTCGGGATGACGGTCGCGCTGGACGACCTGCCCCCACTGCTCTGGCACGCCGAGCTCGGCCGGTCGCTGCCGGACCTCTGGTCGGGCGACCGGCACCGCGGCGTCCAGCTGCACGACGCGCGCGACGCGATCATGCTCTGGGCCAACCGGTACGGGCAGCGTGCCTGGCTCCGGCAACTCGAGACGCCCGTCACCCGGTCGATGGAAGATGCGGTGCTCCGGACGATAGCCCGGTTGGACGGCACGCCGTTCCCGTCGACGGTCCGGCTGGCCTCGCGCTGGCTGTCCGGACGGGTCCCGTTGTCCCGGAAACGCTCCGATGCCGGGCTCGAGACCGCCTATTGCGCCGAGGTGATCGCCCTGACGTACCAGGAGATGGGACTCCTGCCGGCCGACCACAGACCCAACTCCTACGACCCCGGAAGCTTCTGGAGTGGTGACGACCTGCCGCTGATCGGACACGCTCGGCTCGGACTCGAGATCGCCATCACCGTACCGGAGCAATGACCTACCGGTCGGTGTCTCATTGCGAGGCGGTCCGTGGCATCCTCAACCCTCGGCTCCTCTCGCGCAGCGATACCCGGCGGAGGTGGGAACCGTCCAGATGTCGACCAGGGAGAACGTGGTGAAGGTCGTCTCCGTCATCAACCACAAGGGCGGCGTGGGCAAGACGACGCTCACGGCAAACCTCGGAGCCGGGCTGGCCGCCCGGGGCCGGAAGGTGTTGCTGATCGACCTGGACTCGCAAGCGAGCCTGACGGTCTCGTTCTTCACCCAGGCCGAGTGGCAGGCCGACCTGGCGCCGAACAAGACGATCAAGAACTGGTTCGAGGGGCTTGTCGACGAGGGCGCCGAGTCGCTCGCCTCCCTGGTGGCCACGCCCAGCCGGGTGTCCGGCTACCTCAGCCACGCCACCGGTTGCCTCGACCTCATCGCCGCGCACCGCGACCTGTCCGAGCTGGACACGGCACTGGCCGCGCAGCTGCTCATCGACCCGCAGCACTACCTGACCGCGCACCGGCGGCTGCGCGAGGGCCTGGCCGAGAAGGAGATCGCCGACTACGACGTTGCGCTGATCGACTGCGCGCCCAACTTCGGCCTCATCGCGAAGAACGCGGTGGCGGCCAGCGACATGCTGCTGATCCCGACCCGGCCCGACTACCTGTCGATCAACGGCATCGACTCGCTCGGCCGCAAGGTGCAGGCGTTCACCCAGGAATACAACGAGCAGCTGGCCGAGGCCGGCGACGGCGGCGCCCCGCTCGGGCGGCCGCCCGCCGCGGTCGTGTTCACGATGGTCCAGCTGCACGACAACGAGCCGATCGAGGCGCAGCGCTCCTACATCAGCCGGGTCGAGGGGCTCGGCGTGCCGACGTTCGGCACCACGATGCGCGACTCGAAGGCGGTCTACGGGCCGGCCCCGGAGTACGGCGTGCCGGTCATCCTCGCCGGCACCGGCCGCGCGCTGACCCGGGAGCTGCGCGACCTGGTCAGCGAGATGGTCGCCAGCCTGGACGAGGTCGCCGCCTGAGCGACCTGACCGGCCTCGACTGGATCCGGCAGTACGAGCCCGGGGACTGGCTCGTCGTCGGGACCGGGGTGGCGGCGCTGCTCGCGGTCGCCGTGGACGGGCTGTGGCGGTGGAGCCGCAACCTGGTCACGATCGTGCACGAGGCCGGGCACGCGGTGACCGCGGTGCTCACCGGGCGGCGGCTGACCGGGATCCGGCTGCACTCGGACACCTCCGGGCTCACCCTGTCCACCGGGCGGCCGAGCGGTCCGGGGATGGTCGCCACCGCGGCCGCCGGCTACCTCGCGCCGTCGTTGGCCGGCCTGATCGGCGTCGTGCTGCTCGCGTTCGACCAGGTCACGGTCATGCTCTGGGCGGCGACCGGGCTGCTGCTGGCGATGCTGGTGATGGTCCGCAACGCGTACGGGGCGCTCTCGCTCGTGCTGACCGGCGCGATCGTGGTCGCGGTGTCGCTGCTGGCCGGGGCGGACGTACAGGCCGGCTTCGCGTACGCGGTGACCTGGTTCCTGCTGCTGGCCGCCGTCCGGCCGGTCGGCGAGCTGTGGCGGGAGCGGCGGCGGCGCGGCCAGGGCCGGACCGACGCCGACCAGCTGGCCCGGCTCACCCGCGTGCCGGGCGGGGTGTGGGTCGGGTTCTTCGGCCTCGGCACGCTGGCGGCCCTGGCGGCCGGCGGCTGGGTCCTGCTCACCTGAGCGCGGAACGGCAGAGTTGTCCCGATTCCACCCGGACACTGAACCGGTCGCCGCGACCGTTCGTGTCAGCTTCTCGACTGGCCCCGATCGAGAGGACGACCCGTGCTCAGTTCCGCCGGCGCGTCCCGGCTCCGGATGCTGCTGGCCGTCCTGGCCGGAACCCTCGTCCTGGTGATCGCCGTCGTTGCCGTCGTGCTCGTGATCGGCGCCGTGACCGCTCCGTCGGCGGCCGGTGAGGGCGGCGAGTGGGGCGGGATCTATTAGCCGGCGGCACGGCGAGGCCCCGCACCACCAGCCCGCGGGCTGATGGGCGGGGCCCCTGAGTTTCCTAGGCCGCGGCGGCCGCGGTCTGGGGGTTGGCCGGGATGTCGTCCTTCTTGGCGTTGATCAGGACGATCGCGACCAGCAGGGCGACCGCGATGAACACCGCGCCCCAGAAGAACGCCACCCGGTAGCCATGGATCAGCGCGTCCACCTGGGCCACCTTCGGCGCCAGCCCGGCGTGGGCGGCCAGGTAGGACGTGACCGCTCCCGCGTAGAGCGTGTTGAGCAGCGCGGTGCCCAGCGAGCCGCCGATCTGCTGGGTGGTGTTGAGCAGCGCGCTGCCCACCCCGGCATCGTGCGGGTCGATACCGACCAGCGCCGTGCTCGACGCCGGCACGAAGACCGCCGCCATGCCGAGGCTCATCACCACCTGTGACGGCAGCACGTGCGTCGCGTAGCTCGTGCCCACGTCGATCTGGGTCAGCCACAGCATGCCTATCGTGGCCATCGCCAGGCCCGTCACCATCAGCGGCTTCGGCCCGAGCTTCGGCATCAGCTGGGACATCAGGCCGGCCCCGACGATGATGCCGGCGCTGAACGGCAGCAGTGCCGCGGACGCCCGCAGCGGGCTGTATTGCAGGACGACCTGCAAGTAGAAGGTCAGGAACAGGAACATCGCGAACAGCCCGGCGCCGACCAGCAAGAACACCAGGTAGGACCCGCCGCGGTTGCGGTCGAGGGCGATCCGCAGCGGCAGCAGCGGGTTGCTCGTGCGCTGCTCCCAGAGCACGAACCCGACCAGCAGCACGCCGGCCGCGACCAGGAAGGCGATCGTGCTGGGAGCGTCCCAGCCGACGTCCGGCTTGGCCGCCTCGGTGAACCCGTAGACCAGCGAGACCAGTCCGAGCGTGGACAGGACCGCACCCGGGATGTCGTACTTCGTGCTGCCCTGCGCCTTGCTCTCCTTGACGATCGGGATCGCGGCCAGGATCACGAGGATCGCGATCGGCACGTTGACACCGAGGCACCAGCGCCACGACGCGTACTCGGTGAGCACGCCGCCGACCACGAGACCGATCGCGGCGCCGCCGCCGGCGATGCCGCCGACCACGCTGAACGCCTTGGCCCGCTCCCTCGGCTCGGTGAACGTCACCGTGATCAGGGCCAGCGCGGCCGGCGCCAGCAGCGCGGCGAACGCACCTTGCAGGGCGCGGGCGGCGAACAGCATCTCGGCGTTGCCGGCGAACCCGCCGAGCGCGGACGCGAACGCGAACCCGCCCAGGCCGATCAGCAGCGTGCGCTTGCGACCGGCGTAGTCGGCGATCCGGCCGCCGAGCAGGAGCAGGCCGCCGAAGGCCAGCGTGTAGGCGGTGACGACCCACTGCCGGTCGGCGTCCGAGATCCCGAGGTCACGCTGCGCCGACGGCAGCGCGATGTTCACGATGGACGCGTCGAGGATGACCATGAGCTGGGACGAGGCGATCACGGCCAGCGCGAGCCACCGTCTCGGGTCTTTCGCCACCGCCCCTGAGGCCAGAGTTTCGGTGCTGGGCGAGCTGGTCACGACTTCTCCCGTCTGCAGGCTGGGGTCCAGACCCGCGGAAAATGCTAAGAGCCTTCACGAAACGTCGGCAACCGAGTTCCGCGCGGGGCGAACGCTGCGGACCCCTCCCGGCATTTCGGCTTCACAGCATGAACTCAGGGTCCGACAGAAACTTCCCAGGACCGGCCCCGGGCGAGAGACGGATCACAGTCCGCGCGTCAGGAGCCGGCGCCGACCCTGGGGTCGATGTAGGCGTTGGTGACCACGTCGTCCACCGTCAGCCCGGCCGGCAGCGGCGCCCGTTCGCGGGCGAACACCGGCCGGACGATGTCGAGCAACCGGGTCACCCTGGCCCGGTCGAAGTTGCCCAGCGTCTCGTCCGGCCCGTTCCCGACGATGCCGTTGTCCCGCATCACCCTGGCCGCGTACGCCGCCCGCTGCGGCGAGTACGGGTACGCGTCGTAGTCCTCGGTCAGCCGCACGATCAGCGCGTTGGTCGCGCCCGGGTCGGCCAGGTAGCCCACGGCCGACCGCTGGATCATCGGGACCAGCCGCTTGAGGCAGGCGGCGTTGGCCTGTTCGTGGTCCGGCCGGATGGTCAGCGTCTCCGGGTAGACCGGGTAGCCGGCGTCCGCGACCAGCAGCCAGGCGACCTTCTTGTTCCAGGCCGGCAGCTCGTTCTCGTACGCGAACGGCTCGTTGGTGAGGAAGCCCTGCTGCACGATCGAGCCGCGGGCGGCGACCCACCGGTCCGGCGTGCCGGCGTACCCGGGATCGGTCTGCGAGCGCTTCAGCTGCCCCGACCCGATCAGGTATTCCATGTACGTCGCGCCCTGGAAGTAGAGCACCCGGGTGTTGGTCTTGCCGATGTCGGAGATCGTCCGGAACGAGTGCTGCGCCGGGTCGAACATCAGCACCACCGGCGACCGCTCCATCGGCGCGACCACCGCCTTGACCGGGCGGGTCGCGGCGAGCTGCATCGCCTGGTCGGTGTCCGCGGTGGCCAGCAGCACCGACGGGTCGGTGTAGAGCACGCTCGCCGCCGGGACGAACCCGTTCGCCGGGCCGCCGGAGCGGATCTGCAGCTTGACCCCGGTGTCCACGCCGTCGGCGACCAGCGACCCGGTGACCCGCTTGTGCTGCTTGTCGACCTGCAGGTCACCGCCGAGCAGGTGGTAGACGGCACCGTCCTCGGCCTGCGCCCACCAGTTGGACTGGACGATCACGGTGGCCGGGCAGACCCCGGCCAGGCTGGCCGCACCGGACGCGGACGCGCTCGGCCGGACACCGCTGACCGTATCGCCACCGCTCGAGCACGCCGCGGTCAGCAGCAGCGCGGCGGCGACGGCCAAGGCAACGCGACGCACCGGACGACGGTACCGATGTTGGGGAGCGCCCGATGCTGTGATGTCCCGCTCAGAGCCGGATGACTCCCGACGGTCAGCCCGGACGGCGGCAACCCGATGCTCTGCGGCGGCGGGGTCGGGTGGGGGAACTGACGGCATTGCCCCCGGGTGTCGCACCCGTACCGCACCTCACACGGCACGACCAGACACCGGTTCCGACACGGGCGGCGACATGTGTTGCCAGCGGCGGCACGATGGACCGCATGGACGGTGAGACCGGCGTACGCGCGGTCACCGTGGTCCGTGGCGACGTGGTCGCGTTGCGGGACGTGACGCTGCTCGCCGCCCCGGGCGAGCTGCTCGCCGTGCTCGGCGCGTCCGGCAGTGGCAAGTCGACGCTGCTGCGCACGGTGGCCGGGCTGCTGCCGCTGCGCGCCGGCGAGGTCGTCATCGACGGCGAGCCGGCGACCAGGATGTCGCCGGGCGAGCGCCGGGTCGCGATGGTCTTCGAGGACGGCGCGCTGATCCCGTTCCTGGACGCGGCCGACAACATGGGCTGGGGGCTGCGCGCCCGCCGGGTGCCGCGGTCCGAAGTGGACCGTCGGGTGGCCGGCCGGGCCGGGCAGCTACGGATGAGCCGGATCCTGCACCGCAAGCCGGACCAGCTCTCCGAGGGCGAGCGCGGGCTGGTCGGCGTCGGCCGGGCACTGGTGCAGACGCCCCGGGTGTTCCTGCTCGACGAGCCGCTCGCCCACCTGGACGCGGCCGAGCGGATGCGGGTGCGCCGCCGGATCGTCGAGGTGGTGCGCTCGCTCGCGGTCACCACGCTGTACGTGACGCACGACCCGACCGAGGCGCTCGCCGTGGCCGACCGGGTCGCGCTGCTGCACGAGGGTCGGGTACGCCAGCTCGACCTGCCCGGCACGCTCTACGACCGGCCGGCCGACCTCGTCGTCGCGGCGCTGGTCGCGCCGATCGGCCTGGTGCCGGGGCGGCTGGTGCACGCCGGCGAGCTGGCCGGCTACCAGGTCGGCGGCGTCACGCTTCCGCTGTGGGGGCCGGCACCGTCCGGAGTGGACGATCGTCCGCTCGTGCTCGGCTTCCGCGCCGAGGACGTGCGGACGGACCCCGACCCGGCGGCGGGCGCGGCGGCGGGCTGGGAGGCGGCCGCGGCAGCGGACACCGTGCCGGTGGACGCGGTGGTGACCGGCGTCGAGTACACCGGCCGGCACCACGCGGTGACGCTCGCGGTCGGCGCGCCGCCGGTCACCGCCCCCGGCGCCGGGCTGTCGGCGGCCGGCGGGGCGACGCTGCGCGCGCTCTTCCCGGCGCGGCAGCAGGTCCGGACCGGCGACGCGGTGCGGGTCCGGCTCGACGCCCGCCGCGCGCACGTCTTCGACGCCGCCACCGGCACCGCCCTGTTCCACCCGTGACCCGCCGGCGCCCTCCGTCCACACGGGACTCGCCGCGACCGCGGTTGCCGCCCGTGGTACGAACGCGGGCATGACAGTCCCGTACGACCTCGCCCCGGCCGCGGTGGAGATCGAGCGGCTCGCGGCCGGGGTCACCGAGCGGCAGTTCGGTGACCCGACCCCGTGCCCGGGCTGGCCGGTCGCGGTCGTGCTCGACCACCTGATCGGGCTGGCCGACGCGTTCACCGACGGCGCCCGCAAGACGCCGCGGCACGACTCGCCGGAGCCCACCGCTGACCTGCCCGCCGGCTGGCGCGACCTGCTGCGAACCCGGCTGGACGGGCTGGTGGAGGCATGGCGGGACCCGGCCGCCTGGGCCGGCGAGACCACGGTCGGCGGGGTGACGCTGCCGGCCGAGCTGACCGCCGCAGTGGTCGCCGATGAGCTG
Organism: uncultured Actinomycetota bacterium; assembly: GCA_963728945.1. Taxonomy (GTDB): domain Bacteria; phylum Actinomycetota; class Actinomycetes; order Mycobacteriales; family CADCTP01; genus CADCTP01. Next base: position 470,744 of record CAVSMA010000004.1, read on the forward strand.
GTCGTGCACGGCTGGGACCTGGCCCGCGGCACCGGCCAGCCGTACCGGCCCGATCCGGTGCTGGTGCGGGCCGCGCTCCAGTTCGCCGAGCGGTTCGCCGACCTCGAGGGCGGCCCGTTCGGTCCGTCGGTCGCGGTGCCTGCGGACGCCCCGCCGTTCGACCGGCTGCTCGGCGCGACCGGCCGGGACCGGAACTGGACGCCCGGGGGTTAACGCCCCGCACCGAGCCGGACGAGCCCGTCGACGAGCAGGTCGAGCAGCCGGCCGGCCTGCTCCCGATCGGTCGCCGCCAGCGTCACCCCGGACAGCGAGGTGAGCACGTCCGCGGCCGGCACGTCCGCCCGCAGCACACCGGCCGCGATGCCGGCGTCGAGCAGCGAGCCGACCGCGGTCAGCAGCCGGTCGCGGCTCACCGCGTACGGGTTGCCGCCGGAGGCGATCACCGCCTTCAGCGCCTCGGCCATGCCGCGCTTGGTGGTCATGTAGTCGACGAACCGGTCCATCCAGGCCCGCAGCGCCCGGTCCGGTGGCAGCGTCGTCAGCAGGGCCGGGGCGGCGGCGCAGAGCTTGTCGAGCTCGGTCCGGTACGCCGCCTCGACCAGCGCCTCCCGGGTCGGGAAGTGCCGGTAGAGCGTACCGATCCCGACCCCGGCCTCCCGCGCGATCGCGTCCAGCGGGACGTCCGGGCCGTCCTGGGAGAACGCGCGCACCGCCACCGCGAGCAGCCGGTCCCGGTTGCGCTGGGCGTCGGCGCGCAACGGGCGGGTCTGCACGGAAAGCCTCCTCCGTCACACTCGTGAGTCCTCCGCCTGGTCCCGGACATAGCGGAGGCGCCTCCGCTTATATCCTACCGAGACACCACCAGCCCGGCACCCGCCGGGGCCGCCCGGGATCCGAGCGGCGGGCGACCGGCGCGGGGACGTGTCCCGGCTCACCCTGTCCGCCTGCGCACGCCTGCCGGCCCTCCTCTCCCCTGGCCCGGGGGCGCGCTGCTGTCGCGCGGCAGCTAAGGTTGCCCTAACCTAACGAATGGAACGATGGAGCTGCCTTTCATGCGCTGGCGCGGTACGACGGTGGCGGCGGTCGTCGGGGCAGCGGTGCTGTCCCTGGCCGCCGGATGCGGGCTCGGATCAGGCTCGAAGACCGAGCTGGTCGTCTACAACGCGCAGCACGAAGACCTGGTCGCCGCGATGCTCAAGGGCTTCGCCGAGGACACCGGGATCGACGTCACCCTGCGCAACGGCAGCGACTTCGAGCTGGCCAACCAGATCGTCCAGGAAGGCTCCGCGTCCCCGGCCGACGTCTTCCTCACCGAGAACTCGCCGGCCATGACGCTGGTGTCCGACAAGGGCCTGTTCGCGCCGCTCGACGAGGACACGACGGCGCACGTCCCGGCCGCGTACGTGTCGTCGACGAAGGACTGGATCGGGTTCGCCGCCCGCTCGACCGTGCTCGCGTACAACACGCAGTCGGTGCCGAAGGCACAGCTGCCGGCCTCGATCATGGACCTGGCCGACCCGCGGTGGAAGGGCCAGGTCGGCATCGCCCCCTCCGGCGCCGACTTCCAGGCGATCGTCAGCGCGGTGGTCGAGGTCGAGGGCCAGAGCAAGGCGCAGGAGTGGCTGAAGGGGCTCGAGTCCAACGCCAAGATCTACCGCAACAACGTCGCGATCCTGTCCGCGGTGAACGCGGGCGAGATCAGGACCGGGATCATCTACCACTACTACTGGTACCAGGACCAGGCCGAGTCCGGCGCCAACAGCAAGAACGTGCAGCTGGAGTTCTTCGGCCACCAGGACCCGGGCGCGTTCCTGTCCACCTCGGGCGCCGGCGTGCTCAAGTCGAGCAGGCACGCCGAGGACGCGCAGAAGCTGGTCAACTACCTGACCGGCAAGCAGGGCCAGCAGGCGCTGGTGGACAGCAAGGCGCTGGAATACCCGCTGGGCAACGGCGTCGCCGCCAACCCGAAGCTCAAGCCACTGTCCGAGCTCGACCCGCCGAAGGTCGACATCGGCTCGCTGAACGGCCCGCAGGTGGTCTCGATGATGCAGCAGGCGGGGCTCCTCTAGCCATGGTCGCCGTCACCGCCGCCCCCGCCGACGCCGCCGCACCGGTCGGCCGCCGTCGCGGCCCCCGGCCGCCGGCGTTGCTGGTGCTGGCCGGCATCGCGGTGGCGGCGCTGACGCTGCTCCCGCTCGCCTTCGTCGCGTACGAGGCGGTGCAGACCGGCTGGGCCGAGGCGTCCCGGCTGATCTTCCGGCAGCGCACCGCCGATCTGCTCTGGAACACCGTCCGGCTGACCGCCGCTGCCGTCGCGCTCAGCCTCGTGCTCGGCGTCGCCGCGGCCTGGCTGGTCGAGCGCTCCGACCTGCCCGGCCGTCGCCTGTGGACGGTGCTGCTGGTGGCGCCGCTCGCGGTGCCGTCGTTCGTCAACGCGTTCGGTTGGATCTCGATCGCACCGGGCCTTGACGGCTACACCGGCGCGGTCACTATCACCACGCTGTCCTACTTCCCGCTGGTCTTCCTGCCGGCCACGGCGGCGTTGCGCGGGCTCGACCCCGGCCTGGAGGAGTCGGCATACTCGCTCGGCCTCGGGCGCTGGGCCGGCTTCGTCCGGGTGGTGCTGCCGCAGCTGCGACCGGCCCTGCTCGGCGGCGCGCTGCTGGTCTCGCTGCACCTCCTGAGTGAGTTCGGCGCGCTGGCGCTGCTGCGCTACCCGACGTTCACGACCGCGATCTACGACCAGTTCCAGTCGTCGTTCAACAGCTCGGCGGCGACCATGCTGGCCGGTGTGCTGGTGCTGCTCTGCCTGGCGCTGCTGCTGGCCGACCTGGGCCTGCGCGGCCGGTCCCGGTACGCCCGGATCGGCGGCGGCGCGCCCCGGCCGGTCGCCCGGGCGCCGCTCGGTCCGGCGAGGTGGCCGGTGCTGGCCGGGCTGGCCGCGCTGGTCGTGCTCGCGCTCGGGGTACCGCTCGGATCGATCGTGCGCTGGCTGCTGGCCGGCAGCTCGACCGGCGTCGACACGCACCGGCTGCTGCAGGCGGCCGGCACGTCGCTGAGCCTCGGCGCGGTCGCGGCGGTCGTCACGGTGGTGCTCGCGATCCCGGTGGCGTGGCTGGCGGTGCGCTACCGCGGCCGGGTGTCGGCGCTGCTGGAGGGCAGCACGTACATCTCCAGCGCGCTGCCCGGGATCGTGGTCGCGCTGGCGCTGGTCACGATCTCGATCCGGGCCGCGACGCCGCTCTACCAGACCGCGCCGCTGCTGATCGCCGGCTACGCGATCCTGTTCATCCCCCGGGCCGTGGTCACCGCCAGGGCCGCGCTGGCGCAGGCGCCGCCGGTGCTCGACTCAGTCGCCCGCAGCCTCGGCGAAGGCACGATCGGCACGCTGCGCCGGGTCACCCTGCCGCTGATCGCACCGGGCCTCGGCGCCGGTGCCGCGCTGGTATTCCTCGCGGTGGTCACCGAGCTGACCGCGACCCTGCTGCTGTCCCCGCTGGGCACCCGGACGCTGGCCACGGAGTTCTGGAACCAGAGCAACAGCCTCGCGTACGGGGCCGCCGCGCCGTACGCGGCGCTGCTCGTGGCGCTGTCCGCGCCCGCGACATACCTGCTCACCAGGCAAGCGAGAAGGGGGACCGCATGACGGCTCTCACCCTCTCCGGCGTCACCAAGGCGTTCGGCTCCACCCAGGTGCTGCGCGGGGTGGACCTGCACGTGCCGGCGCGGACCCTCACCGCGGTGCTCGGACCGTCCGGCTGCGGCAAGACCACCCTGCTGCGGCTGGTGGCCGGCTTCGACGACCCGGACTCCGGCACGATCGCGCTCGGCGGCGAGACCGTCGCCGGCGCCGGCCGGCCGCGGCCGCCGCGACACCGCCGGGTCGGCTACGTGCCGCAGGAGGGCGCGCTGTTCCCGCACCTGTCGGTGGCCGCGAACGTCGGCTTCGGGCTGCCCCGCAGGCAGCGCTCGGCCGAGCGGGTCGCCGAGCTGCTGGAGCTGGTCGGGCTGTCTCCGGCGCTGGCCGGCCGGCACCCGCACGAGCTGTCCGGCGGCCAGCAGCAACGCGTCGCGCTGGCCCGGGCGCTGGCCCCCGGGCCGTCGATCGTGCTGCTCGACGAGCCGTTCTCGTCGCTGGACGCGGGCCTGCGCGAGTCGACCCGGCGGGCGGTTGCCGACGCGCTGGTCGCCGCCGAGGCGACCGCGGTGCTGGTCACCCACGACCAGGCCGAGGCACTCTCGCTGGCCGACCAGGTCGCGGTGATGCGGAACGGCCGGCTGGTGCAGCTGGCCGCGCCGGAGACCGTCTACGGCTCGCCCACGGACGCCGGGGTGGCCGGGTTCGTCGGCGAGGCGGTGCTGCTGCCGGCCTCGGTCTCCGACGGGAACGCGACGTGCGAGCTCGGCTCGCTGGCTGTCCGGGGCGCTGTCGCCGGCTCCGTCTCCGGCCCGGCCCGGATCCTGCTCCGCCCGGAGCAGCTGGTGCTCTCCGCTGCGGGCAGCGGCGGCGTCGAGGCCAGGGTCCGCGACGTCAGCTACTACGGCCACGACGCGTCGGTCCGGCTCGAGCTGATCCCCGGCGGCACCGAGGTGCTGGCCCGGGTGGCCGGCCACGACCGGCCGCGGCCCGGCTCGCTGGTCTGCCTGTCCGTGGTCGGTGAGGCGCTCGCCTATCCCGGCGACGCCGCTCCGGCCGAGGTCATCCTCGCCCCGATGCCGGGCTGATCACAGCTCGAGCTCGAACGTCTGGCCGACCAGGTCGACGCCGTAGCTGTGGTGTGGCTCCTCGCCGGTGAGCACGAATCCCGCAGCCTGGTAGATCCGCCGTGCCGCAACCAGCGGATCGTTGGTCCAGAGCACCATGCGCTTGTATCCGGCCGCTCTGGCGAACCGCACGCACTCGTCCACCAGGCGCGCGCCGAGCCGCTCGCCCCGGGCGGACGGCACGACCAGCAGGATCCGCAGCCGTGCGGTGTGCTCGTCCTCGGCCACGCAGAAGACGCAACCGACCCGCTCGCCGGCCGCCGTCTCGGCGATCCAGGCCGCCTCCCGCTCGGGGTCGGCCGTCGCCGCGTGGTCGGCGACGATGCGGGCGACGAGCGCCTCGAAGCTGGCGTCCCAGTCGAACTCCGCCGCGTACACCTCGCCGTGCGCCCCGATCACCCAGCCCAGGTCGCCGGGTCGGCCAAGGGTCCGGATCGTCGCGGTCATCGACACCTCCCGAGTTACTGAAACGACTGTTTCAGTAGACTAGCGCAGTGACCGCACGCCGGGAGGAACTGCTGGAGCGCGCGTACGGCTACGCGCTGGAGCACGGCCTGGCGTCGATGTCGCTGCGGCCGCTGGCCGAGGCGATCGGGTCGAGCCCGCGGGTCCTGCTGTTCCTCTTCGGGTCCAAGGACGGGCTGGTACGGGCGCTGCTGGAGCGGGCCCGGACGGACGAGTTGCGGTTCCTCGGGTCAGCACCACCGGCCGATCTGGCGGCCATCGCCTGGCGGGTGTGGGAGTGGCTGGCCGCGCCCGAACGGCGCGACCTGCTGACCCTGTGGGTCGAGGCCTATGCGCGGTCGCTGGTCGAGCCGGACGGACCGTGGTCCGGGTTCGCCGCCCGCACCGTCGACGACTGGCTCGAGCTGCTCGCCGCGAGCCAGCCGGTCTCCCGCCGCCGCACCGCCTCCGGGGCCGCCGAGCGGACGGCGGTCCTGGCGGTGCTGCGTGGCGCGATGCTCGACGTCCTCGCCACCGGTGACGTGGCCCGCACCACCGCTGCGGTGCGGGGCCAGCTTCAGTCGGTCGGGAAGCCGAACGGGTAGGCCTGCGGCGCCGGGTCGTCGTGGTGTCCGGCGCACCAGCTGTCCCGGTCAGCACGGCTCGTCACCGGCGGCTGGTAGGAGAAGGCGGTCGAGTACGTCGTCGCCTGGGCGATCGAGTTGGCGTCGATCGTCGCGGTGACCAGACCCTTCGTCAACGGCGTCGCGCTCGCCAGCAGCTCGGCGTTGCGCCAGGCCTGCTCCCGCCAGGTGAACATGACGTTGCCGGTGGCGACCGCGTCCAGCGACAGGGGCAGCGAGCTGTCGTCCATGCTCTGGTCGAGCCGCGCGGTCAGCTCCGCGATCAGCGGCAGCGTCACCGAGTTGAGCAGCGCGTCGATGTGGTCGTAGTTCGGCTTCTCCGACCGGCCGTCCGGCCCGGTGAGCCCGGCCGCCGCCATGGCCAGCGCGAGGTCGTGGTTGATGTGCGCGTTGAGGCCGAGGAAGAAGTTGCCGGCCGCGGAGACCCGGCCGGCCTGGGCCGCGTCGAAGGCCGTCTTCCAGGCTTGCGGCACGGCGGAGGAGTTGCTGTCCGCCGTCCAGGCGTCGAACGCGCGCAGGTAATACTTGGCGAACACGGCGACCGCGTGGTTGGTCCAGGCCGGATCGGCGTAGTAGCCGGGCTGCCGGGCGCTCCACGCGTACGTCTGGGTCACCCGGAGGTAGGTGAGCGCGAACAGGGCCTGATGCGAGCAGCTCTCGATCAGCGGCTCGGCCCGGCGCTGCATCTCCCGCACCACCGCGTCGATGCACTGCACCTTGCCCGAGACGCACACGTTGGAGCTGCCGGGGTCGAAGCCGTCGGTGAGACCGGGCAGCAGCGCCGGCCACTCGACGTAGATCGGATCAGCGCCGGCCCGATGCTGGGTCGTCGACACCCCGGCCACTGTCGCCACAGCGGCGAGCAGGGCAGCGGCGGCAATGGCGCGGAACCGAATGCCGAACACCGGTACCTCCAGACAGATCGACCGGTCGAGCACGATAGCGGTTGGATCAGCGCTGCGCCAGCCAGCAGCAGCGGACAATCGCTGATACCCCGGCTGCGACGGAAACAAGCATCAGTGGTCCGGATCGGACGGCAGGACCCCTTGCCGGACCGCGACGAGCAGGCGGGCGTGGTCGGCCTCGGTCTGGTCCGCGTACGCCCGGGCGAACCGGGACAACGCCTGGTCGAGCAGGTCGCCGTGGCCGACGTAGCCGGCGATGATGGACGCGCCGCTGGTGCGGGCGTGGCCCTTGGCCAGCAGCGAGCCGCACACCCCGGCGTAGTCCGCCAGCGCCGCGGCGTCGATCCCGTCCACGGTGATCGCGCCCTTCATGTCCCGGAACTGGCGCACGTAGTACTGATGCTCGCCGACCGTGGTCCAGCCGAGCAGCGGGTCGCTGACCGTCTGCAGCGCCTGCTGATATTCGACCACCCGCTGGCCCTGGTGCGCGTGCCAGGCCTGGTCGCCGTGCACGTACGGGCCGAGCACCGACCGGCGGGCCTGCTTGAGCTGCAGGAACAGCACGTCGTCCGGGGAGCTGCCCTCCAGCAGCGCCACGTACGCCCGCAGCCCGACCGAGCCGACCCCGACCACCTTGTGGGCCAGGTCGACCAGCGTGTAGCCGCCGACGATGCGGGACCAGTGCGACGGCAGCGTGCGCAGGTAGTCGTCCAGACCGGCGGCGAGCAGCTGGGCGTGCGCGTCGGTCGGGCGGGTGATCAGCGGCGGCTCCTGCACGATCCGCCGGGCACCCCCGCGCTGCTCGGTGAACCGCGGCAGCGCCCGGTCACTGGTCCGCCGCCGGGCCCGCTTCGCCGCCCGCTTCACCTCCTTGCGGAGGGTCGAGCTGGCTGCCGGCGCCGAGCTGGTCGACGTCGAGCCGCTCGAACGACCGGGCCAGCAGCGGCTCGTCGGCCAGGTAGCGCACCTGCTGCCGGTACGCCGAGACGCAGCGGGCGACGGCGTCCGCGCACTGGTCCTCGGTCGAGCCGTTCTGCCGGCCGGCCACCCAGACGCTGGTCACCAGCCGGCGCAGGTCCCACTCCCAGGCGCCGGGGTGGGCCTCGTCGAAGTCGTTGAGGTCGAAGACGAGCTCCCGCTCCGGCGAGGCGTAGAAGCCGAAGTTGCCCAGGTGCGCGTCGCCGCAGACGACCGGCGTGATCCCGGTGGCGGGCAACGCGGCGAAGTCGGCCGTCATGATCCCGGCCGTGCCGCGCAGGAACGCGTACGGCGAGGCGGCCATCCGGCCGACCCGGACCGGGACGAGCCACGGCACCCGCCCGACGTGCGAGGCCGCGATCCGGTCCACCGGGTCGGGCCGGCCGGGCGGCGCCGACCAGTCGCCCCAGGACGAGCGCGGCACCCGCTTGCGCAGCCCGCGACCGAGCTCGTACCGCTCCGCCCGCGGGATCGGCCGCTCCCGCAGCGAGGCGAACCCGCGGTCGATCCCGCCTTCGAGCAGGCCGCTCACGGGCCTGAGCCTACGGCCGCACCCCCGACCCCCGACCGCCGGCCCGGCCAGATCCCGCCGCGGGCCCGGCGACCGGTCCTGCCGACGCTGTCGCCGGCCCGCCAGATCCCGCCGCGGGCCCGGCGGCCGGTCCTGTCGCCGGCCCGCCAGATCCCGCCGCGGGCCCGGCGGCCGGTCCTGCGGACGCTGTCGCCGGGGCCGGCCAGATCCGGCCGGCGAGCCCGGCGCCGACCGGGCCTGCCGACGCTGTTCACCCGGCGTCCAGACCAGATCCCGCTGGCGGACCCGGCAGTGACCGGTCCTGCGTGGTGCTGCCGGCGGCGGGCGCCGGTCAGGTGGGGCGGACGATCTGCTGGAGGGTCCAGGTGTTGCCGTCCGGATCGGCGAAGTGGACGAACCGGCCCCAGGGCTGGTCGTCGACCTCGCTCACCTCGACCCCTCGGTCGGCCAGCTCCTTGCGGGCGGCGTCCGCGTCGGCGACGACCATCTGCACGCCGCGCTGCGAGCCGGGCGGCATGTCGGTGATCCCGACGCCCAGCACCACCGAGCAGGCCGAGCCCGGTGGGGGTCAACTGCACGAACCGCAGCTCCGGGCTGACTTTGTGGTCGTGGTCGGCGTTGAACCCCACCTTGTCCACGTAGAAGGACTTGGCCCGGTCGACGTCGCTGACCGGGATCGGCACCAGCTCGATCCGCATCTCCATGACCGTGAACCTAATGGGGCTGCATCTTCCCGATCTTCGGTCGGGATGATGTCCGAGTCCGCCAGTGGGTGAGCACTTTGTGATCCTGGCCCGTGTATGAGGTCTAGTCCTAGATCGTGCCCCTACTGGTGAACGAGGAGGTGGGATGGCTGCTGGGATGACGTGCCACGAGCACTGAACCATTAGGGCGTCGCGGGCCTCTTCGGGACGATCGGTTCGTCGAGAGGGGAGAGCGCGTGCTGTTCGTGGGCGACGACTGGGCTGAGGCCCATCACGATGTGGAGATCCAGGACGAGAACGGCACGGTGCTGGTCCGTCGTCGGCTGCCGGAGGGGGTGGCCGGGCTGAGCCAGTTACATGCCCTGATCGCCGATCATCTGGCCGACGAAGACGAGCCGGAGTCGGTGTTGGTCGCGATCGAGACCGACCGCGGTCCCTGGGTGCGGGCGTTGACCGCCGCCGGTTACGCGGTCTACGCGATCAACCCGAAGCAGGTGTCGCGGTATCGGGAGCGGCACGGCACCTCGGGCGCCAAGAGTGATCCGGGTGATGCGCACGTGCTGGCCGAGATCGTGCGCACCGACCGGGCCCATCACCGGGCCACGGCCGCAGACAGCGAGCAGGCCGAGGTGGTCAAGACCGTGGCTCGCACACATCAGACGATGATCTGGACCCGGCAGCGGCAGTCCAACCAGCTGCGTTCGATGCTGCGGGAGTTCTATCCGGCCGCGCTGGTCGCGTTCGGTGACGAGCTGGCCGGCCGGGACGCTCTGGCGGTGTTGGCGCTCGCCCCGACACCGGCCGCGGCACGGGCACTGTCGAAGACGAAGATCGCGACCGCACTGGGCAAGGCCGGCCGGCAACGCAACATCGACACCCGCGCCACACAGATCATGCAGGCGCTGCGCAGCCAGCAACTCGGCCTGCCCGACGCGCTCACGAACGCCTACGGGGTCAGCATCGCCGCGCTGGTCGCGGTGATCACCGCCATCGCCGCCCAGGTCGAGGCCCTCGAGGCTGAGGTGAACCGGTGTTTTGGCCAGCACCCGGACGCTGAGATCATCACCAGCCAGCCGGGGCTTGGTCTCGTGCTCGGTGCCCGGGTGCTCGCCGAGTTCGGCGACGCGAACGACCGTTACGCCGATGCCAAGGCCCGCCGCAACTACGCCGGCACCAGCCCGATCACCAAGGCATCCGGCACCCGTCGAGTCGTGCTGGCACGCTTCGCCCGCAACCGACGACTCGCCGACGCCCTGCACCAGCAAGCCTTCGCCGCCCTGACCGCCTCACCCGGCGCACGGGCCTACTACAACAACCACCGCGCCCGCGGCGCCACCCACCACCAAGCACTCCGCGCACTGTCCAACCGACTGGTCGGCATCCTCGACGGCTGCCTGCGGCACCGCCGCCTCTACGACGAGACAACCGCATGGGCCCACCGCCAAACGCCGGCCGCTTGACACGTTAGAGCCCTGGGATATCTAGGGCCGGCGTACGACAGTTTCGGGGGTGGCGTCAGGACCGATTCGGGGTAGCGGGAAGGGGTGGAAGGCTGCCCGAAGCGGATGGTGTTCGGCCCCTGCAGCGGCGTGCGGGACGACCTGAGCTGCGAGCTCGGCGACCGTCCCTGCCCGTTCGCGACCGCCCCGCCGGTGCGCTGGACCGCCGAGCCGGTCGAGTCCGCCCCGCTGGCGGTGCCGCTGGTGCTGACCGACCTCACCGTCCGCCCGTACGACCCGGCCTCGGTGCGCGAGGTGGTCCGGATCCTCGCACCGGTGTCCGACGGCCTGCTGGTGGGCGAGCACCAGAACCGTCCGGACCTGCCGCCGACGCTGTTCGCCGGCGAGGTGCTCGACGCGGGCGGCCGGCCGTGGACGACGCTGACCTGCCGGGACCGCAACCGGATCGTGCTGGAGCAGGAGTTGGTCGGGCTGGGCACGCTCGGCGTCGAGGGCGTGCTGTGCGCGACCGGCGACGCCCGGGGCCAGGGCGTGCGGCCGGACGTGACCCAGGTGTTCGACCTCGACGGCACCCGGCTGGCCGCGCTGGCCGCCTCGCTCGGCGTGCCGGTCGCCGTGCCGGAGGCGCCGGACGCGCCGCCGGTCGGACTGCGGCCGGCGCGGGTCGCCGACAAGCAGCGCGCCGGCGCCGGGCTCTGCGTGCTCAACCACGTGGCCGCACCGGTGCGGGTGGCGGAGTTCGTCGCGGCCGCCCGGGCCGCCGGCGCGACCCTGCCGTTCGTCGCCGCGGTCGCGGTCTACACCGACGAGCGCTCGGCCCGCGTGCTGCAGCGCTTCCCCGGCCTCCGGGTTGACCCGGTGGCGATCGAGGCGGTGCTGGCCGCGCCCGACCCGCTCGCCGCCGGGGTCGCCGCCGCGGTCACCGAGGCCCGGGCGCTGCTCGCGGTGCCGGGCGTCGCCGGCGTCAACCTGTCCGGCCTCGCCTCCGGCCGGGGCGAGCGGTCCGCGGCCGAGGTCAAGGCCGCGGTCGCCGCCGAGATCAGGGCGGCGGTGGCGGCGTGACCGACGCGCTGGAGGACGAGTTCGACGTCGTCGCGGGCTGGACCGAGCAGGTCGTCGAGGAGCTCGGGCCGGACTACGCGATCGCCGCCGCCTGCCGCGGCTCCGGCAGCCCGACCAGCCTGGCCTGGCTGGCCGAGGCGCTCGAGGTCACGCGGGCCCGCCGGATGCTCGACGCCGGCTCCGGCGTCGGCGGCCCGGCGGCCTGGCTGGCCGAGCGCTTCGGGGTCACCCCGGTCTGCGCGGAGCCGATGCGCGCCGCCGCCAGGGCCAGCCACCGGCTGTTCGGCCTGCCCGCCGTCGCCGCCACCGGCGAGGCGCTGCCGTTCCCCGACGGCGCGTTCGACGCCGCCTGGTGCCTCGGCGTGCTCGACACGGCCGAGGACAAGGCCGCCCTGCTGGCCGAGCTGCGCCGGGTGCTCGGGCCGAGCGGCCGGCTCGGCCTGCTCGCCTTCCTCGCCGACGGCCCGCTGCCTCCCCCGCTGCCGGAGGGGAACGAGTTCTCCTCGGCGGACGAGCTCGACCGCCTGCTCGGCGCCGCGCGGTTCCAGGTGCTGCAGACCACGCCGGCCGGGTCGCTGACGGACACGCCGGTGTCCTGGCGCTCGCGCGCCGACCGGGTCGAGGACGCGCTGGCGCGCCGGCACGCGGAGGACCCGCGCTGGCAGACCGCGCAGGAGCAGACTGCCCGGGTGGCCAGACTGATCTCGGGCGGACATCTCCGCCCCACCCTGCTGCACGCCGTGGCGGTCTGATGCGACCGTTCCGCTTCCTCGCCCCGATCGGCGACGGGCTCGTCGACGCCCGCACGCTCGTCGCCGACGCCCGCCGCGCCGAGGACATCGGCATCGACGTGCTGGTCCGTTCCGACCACCTGCTCGAGCAGTACGCCCCGCTGCCCGTGCTCGCCACCGTGGCGGCGGCGACCGAGCGGGTCCGGATCGGCACTTTCGTGCTCAACGTCGACCTGCGCCACCCGGCCGTGCTGGCCCAGGAGCTGGCCAGCCTGGACGTGCTGTCCGGCGGCCGGCTCGAGGTCGCGATGGGCGCCGGCTGGAACCAGCCCGAGTACGCGGCGATCGGCGTCCCGTTCGACCCGGTGCCGACCCGGGTGTCCCGGCTGGCCGAGGCGGTCGCGGTGGTGAAGGGCTGTTTCGCCGACGGCCCGTTCTCGTACGCCGGCGAGCACTACCGGATCACCGACCACGACGGCTATCCGAAGCCGGTGCAGCGGCCGCACCCGCCGCTGTTCCTCGGCGGCGGCGGCCGGCGGACGCTCCGGCTCGCCGGGCGGGAGGCGGACATCGTCGGGCTGGCGCCCCGGCCGGGCGACCCGCGCAGCATGACCGCGGCGGCCACCGAGGAGAAGATCGGGTGGATCCGGGAGGCCGCCGGCGAGCGCTTCGACGCGCTGGAGCTGAACGCGTACCCGTCCGGCGGGCCGGTGGTCGTCACCGACGACGCCCGCGGCGAGGCGGCCCGCCGGGCCGACCTGATCCGCCGGCACTCCGGGGTCGAGCTGACCGTCGACGAGGTGCTGGAGTCGCCGCACGTGTTCATCGGCTCCGTCGACGGGCTGGCCGAGAAGTGCCGCGAGCTGCGCGAGCGCTTCGGCATCACCAGCATCATGATCGACGACTACGACGCCGCCGCGGCGGTCATCGAGCGGCTTCGCTGAGCCCCGCGCGGTCGAGCAGGTAGGCGGTCAGCGGGACGTACAGCCGCGGGTCGACGTTGTCGTCCAGCGGCACGCAGGAGATCACCCGGCCCTCGGCCTCGCCGACGAACAGCGCCGGGTCGTTGCAGTCGGCGAACCCGACCGAGTCGATGCCGGCCTGCCCGGCCGCGCCGGCCCAGCCGTGGTCGCCGATGACCAGGTCCGGCGGCGTGTCCAGCGCGGCCAGCACCGCCTCCACCAGCAGCGGCGAGTGGCTGTGCTTGAGCATGCCGCCCGGCGAGCGCAGGACCCCGACGCCGTCCACCCAGTCCAGCGTCCCGGACTGCTCGCCGAGCTCGGGGACGTCCGGGTGAGCCCAGCCGGCGGCCGGCGTGAGCAGCGTGCAGCCCGCCGCGGCGAGCCCGGCCCCGACCGCGGCGTGGGTGGGCCGCAGCCCGATCGGGTGGCCGGTGCCGATGACGACCCGCTCCTGCCGCTGCGCCGCCAGCCGGATCCGGTCGGCCATCGCGTCGAGCCGGTCGAGCGTACGGTCCGGGTCGATCGTGTCCTGGCCGTACGCGTGCGCCGGGTCGGCGATCACTCCGCACCGCTCGGCCATCAGCGCCAGCACGTCCTCGGACGACCAGCGCCCGGCCGGCCGCAGCCCGAACAGGTAAAGGGGCTCGCGCCGGCTCATCCGGCCGAAGTTCTGCAGGTTGTTCTGCCTGGTGGTCGCCACGTTGCCGGCGATGCGGGAGTCGACGAGGTGCGTAACGAGCTGGTCGCGGGTGGGGATCTCGGTAGTGGCGGTCACATCTCCCACGCTATGTGCCGTTCGGGGGTAGCGGGACGAGACCGCTGTCACGCTGGTCAGACCTCGACCTCGTGGGGTATCTCTCGTGGCGCATGCTGACGGGGACCGCACGTGGCAAGGTAGTTGAGAGCGCAACTTTCCCCGACGGCGTCTGTGGAGGTCGTGTGGAGGACCGTGGCGACGGGCTGGCGGATCTCGAGACCGCCATCTCGGAGACCTGGTCGTGGGCCCGGGCGAACGCCCGCGCCGGCGCGAACGCGCTTGACCCGCGATTGGATCTGACCGCCTACCCGCTGGTCTCGATGCTGTGCTGGCGCGGCGCGATGCGCCCGTCCGACCTGGCGACCGCGCTGTACCTGGACAAGTCCACGGTCAGCCGGCAGATCGACGCGGCCGCCCGGCTCGGCCTGGTCGAGCGCAGCCCGCACCCCGACGACGCGCGAGCGGTGACGGTACGGCTGACGCCGGACGGGCAGAAGCGGCTGGAAGCGCTGCGGGCGGCCCGGCTGGAGCGGTGGCGGGCCGCGCTGGCCGAGTGGCCGCCCGGCGACATCGCCGAGCTCACCCGCCTGCTCGGGCAGCTCACCAAGGTGGACCTGCGGTGACCGCGCTGGAGGAGCGGCTGCGATCGGCGCTGCGCGTCGCACTGCGGGAGCGGAACGCGGTCGCCATGAGCGCGTTGCGCCCGACGCTGGCGGCGCTGGCGAACGCGACCGCGGTGGAATCCGTCCCGCTCGCGCCCGGCGCGGACGGGCACATCGCCGGCGGCATGGCCGGGCTCGGCGCGGCCGAGGTGCCGCGCCGGGAGCTCACCGAGGACGAAGCGGCGGCGATCGTCCGGTCGGAGATCGCCGAGCGGACCGCGGCGGCCGACCACTACGGTCGCTCCCCCGCGGCGGACCGCCTCCGCTGCGAGGCCGCCCTGCTCAGCCGTTTCCTCGACTGACCCGGCGCTGTCGCCGCCCAGCCCGGCCATGGGCGCCGCTGTCCGGACCCGGCCGGCGCCACCGGTCGGTGTGCGGTCGACGACCGTCCCGCCTCATCGTCACCGCCCGGCCGTCGACACCGGTCGCAGGCCGGTGTGCGGCCCGGCCGGCCCTCGAGCGCTCGTCGGCCCGGGCCGGCCGCCGACGCCCGGCGCTGGCCGCCGCTCGGCAGCCGGGGTCGCGTTCGGCCGCCGACGGGCTGGCTTCCCCGCGCCGTTCAGGGGGTGTCGCGGGTGACGATCTCGTGCACGAGGCCGAGCCGGAGGGCCTGGTCGGCGGTGACGATCCGGCTCGCTTGCATGTCCGCGGCCACGTCGGCCGGATCGAGCCCGGTGGCCGCGCCGATCGTCTCCTGCAGGAAGCGCAGCTGCTGCGCCTGCAGCTCGAGCTCGGCCACGATCCGGCTGCCGCGACCGTGGAAGGCCGTGCGCGGTTCGGTGAACGCGAACCGCGCGTTCGGGTGGGCCTGCCTCGTCCTCGCCGCCGCGTACGCCCCCACGACCGGACCGCCGATCGAGCCGCTGGCTACCGCGATCACCCTGGCCCGTACCAGTTGCAGCGTCTCGGCCAGCACGACGCCCGCGTCCAGGTCGCCGTCCGGGCAGTGCACGTGCAACCGGATCGGCTCCGGCCCGTCGGCGTCGGCCAGCAGGATCCGGCCGATCGCCGCCTCGGCCGCCGGGTAGTCGAGCCGGCCGGACAGCAGCACGACCCGGCGGCGCCAGAGCTGGTCGGCCAGGTCGTCCCGGCGGGGGTCGACGTACACGACCGTCGGAGCCGGCGCCGGCTCCGGGCTCGGCGCACCGGGCAGCCAGCCGGGCCGCGGCTGCGGTTGCCAGCCCGGCCGCCCCGGCCATTCCGGGCTGCGGGGATCGGTCATGCTCCACACTCCTCGCGCTGGCCGGTCCGCCGCACGCCAAGCTCCAGCTCCTGCCCGACCGCCACCGCGTACCGCTGCAGCGTCGAGAGCCGCGCGTCGATCTCGCCGGACTCGAGCCGGGCGACCACCGACTGCGAGGTGCCCATCCGCGCCGCCACCTCGGTCTGCGACAGCCCGGCCGCCCGGCGGGCGCCGGCCAGCTCGTCGATCACCCGGCGCCGGCGCTGGGCGATCTCCCGGAAGCCGGGAAGCACCGGCAGCCCGTCGTCCTCCATAGCCGCAACGCTATACCCGCAAAGCTATAACGGGAAGTGGACCTGCAGGTTTTCCGTGTCCTCCTCCGGGTGGCAGGGAATCATCGGTGTGTGCCCGACGCCGTGACCTCTCCGCTGCCGGAGCCCGGGCCGGACGCCGCCGAGGAGGAACCGTCCCGGCGGCCCGCCGGCGCCGGTCGGTCGCCCAAGCAGGCCGCCATGACCACGCTCGTCATCGCCGCGCTCGGCGTCGTCTTCGGCGACATCGGCACCAGCCCGCTCTACTCGCTGCAGACCGTCTTCTCCCTCGACCACAACAAGGTCCAGGCCACCCCCGGCGACGTGTACGGGGTGATCTCGCTGGTCTTCTGGTCGATCACGCTGATCGTTTCGGTGAAGTACGTGACGATCATCATGCGGGCCGACAACCACGGCGAGGGCGGCGTGCTCGCGCTGGCCGCGCTGATCCGGCGGATGGCCGGTCCGCACTCGGTGGTCACGGTCCGGGTGATCCTGCTGGCCCTGGTCGGCGCCTCGCTGTTCTACGGCGACTCGGTGATCACGCCGGCGATCTCGGTGCTGTCCGCGGTCGAGGGGCTCAAGGTGTCCGCGCCCAGCCTCGCCGACCTCGTCGTACCGATCGCGATCACCATCCTGACCATCTTGTTCGTCAGCCAGCGGTTCGGCACGCACCGCATCGGCGCCCTGTTCGGCCCGGTGATGACCTTGTGGTTCGTCACGATCGGAGTGGCCGGGCTGGCGCACGTCCTGCCCCACCCGGACATCATCAAGGGGTTGTCGCCGAGCTACGCGGCGGCATTCGTGGCCGAGCGCCCGTTCATCGCGTTCATCTCCCTCGGGGCCGTCGTGCTGTGCATCACCGGAGCCGAGGCCCTGTACGCGGACATGGGCCACTTCGGCCGGCCGCCGATCCGGCGGGCCTGGTTCTTCCTCGTCTTCCCGGCGCTGACGTTCAACTACCTCGGCCAGGGCTCGCTCATCCTCGGCGACCCGAGCGCCACGTCCTCGCCGTTCTTCCTGCTGCTGCCCGGCTGGGCCCGTATCCCGATGGTCGTGCTGGCCACCGCGGCCACGGTGATCGCGTCCCAGGCGGTGATCTCCGGGGCGTTCTCGGTGTCCAGGCAGGCGGTGCAGCTGGGGTTGCTGCCGCCGCTGCGGATCCGGCAGACCTCCGAGCACGAGGCCGGCCAGGTCTACCTGCCCGCGGTCAACTGGGCACTGTTCGCCGGCGTGCTCGTCCTCATCGTGGTGTTCCGGTCGTCCGAACGGCTCGCCACCGCGTACGGGATCGCGGTCACCGGTGCGCTGCTGGTCGACACCGCGCTGCTCGTCGTCGTCGCCCGGCGCCGCTGGCACTGGCGACCGTGGCAGCTGGTGCTGGCCGTGGTCGTGTTCGGCGGGATCGAGCTGTCCTTCCTCGCCGCCAACCTGACCAAGGTGCTCTCCGGCGGCTGGCTGCCGCTGCTCATCGCGACCACCGTGTTCCTGATCATGACGACCTGGCGCAAGGGCCGGGAGATCACCGTGCAGAACCGCACCGCGGCCGAGGGTCCACTGCAGGACTTCATCGACAAGGTGCGCAAGCACCAGATCACCAGGGTCCGCGGCATCGGCGTCTTCCCGCACCCGACGAAGGACACCACCCCGCTGGCGCTGCGGGCGAACGTCGAGCACAACCACGTGCTGCACAAGCACGTCCTCATCGTCTCGGCCCGGCCAGAGGGCGTGCCGCACGTCAAGCCGGAAGACCAGCTCGTCGTCGACGACCTCGGCTACGACGACGACGGGATCATGCACCTCACGGTGCGGTACGGGTTCTTCGACAGCCTGGACCTGCCGGCGGCGGTGGAGAAGGCCGCCGCCGATGGGCTGATCCCGTTCCACGTGGACATCGACGACGTGTCCTACTTCCTCTCCCGCGGCGCGTTGCGGCGCACCGACGGACCCGGGATGAGCCGCTGGCGCAAGCAGTTGTTCATCGTGCTCGCGCACAACGCCGGCGACCCGGCCGAGATCTTCGGCCTGCCGCGCAACCAGACCGTGATCATGGGGTCCGATGTGGACGTTTAGTAGAACCCCAGCCGGGCCAAGGGTTCGACCAGCTCCCGCTCCTCGTCCGCGAGGTGGCTGAGCAGGGCGTCGGTGAGCAGGTCGGCCGCCTCGCGCAACTGCTTGTCGCCGTCCGGCCCGGACACGAACGCGACCAGCGCCCGGTCCACCTGCTCCAGCACGCCGTGGATCGCGACGTGCTCCTGCTCCAGCCGGTCGATCACCGGGGCGAGCCGCGGGTCGGCGCCGCGCAGGTGCGGGAACACGCTGCGGTCCTCGATCGTGTGGTGCGTCGTCACGATCCGGCAGTACGACTCGCAGTAGGTGGCGACGGTCCAGTTGTTCTGCCGGATCGTCATCTGGCTGATGTGGTCCCGCGCGGCGCCGGGGTCGGTCCGCCCGGTGGTCACCTGGTCGATGAGGTCACGCATCCGCTCCAGCTCGTCCCGCAGCCCGTCGTGCACATCGACCAGGTGCCGGCCGGCGGCGCGCTCGTGGGCGGTGTACGCCCGGTCCAGGTCGGGCGCCGGCCCGGTCGGCCGGGTGGTCTCGTCCCACACCTGCCGGCCCGACAACCGCACCCCGTCGTCCGCCGTGGGCACCACCCCGAGCGCCTCCGCAACCAACCTCTCGCGCCTCAGGCCGCGGGGGGTGCCGTCCGTACCGGCACTCGAACCGGAATCCCTCACCTCGCGAAGCAAATCGCCCCGCGATGTTGTAGAGCCGGCGAATCGCCGCCGGATCCCGCCCGGCCTCCTCCGCCGCCACGTCGATCGCGCGGTTCATCGCCGGCAGCTCGTCCGGCGGCGCGTACGGACTGCTGGGCAACCATCCGTCGGCGAGCCGCCCGGTCAGCCCGAGCATCCGCTTCTTGCATGCGCCGACCCAGATCCCGACGTCGTGCGCCGGAGCCGGCTCCGGATGCGCCCCCCCAGACCCGGTAGTGCTGCCCGTCGATCCGCACCGTGCCGCCGTTCACATCCCAGATCGCGCGGATGATGCGAATGCCCTCCTCCAGCGCGTCGACCGCGCGCCGCGCGTCCAGCCGGGGACCGCCGATCGCGGCGATCGCCTCGAAGAACCCGCCCGCGCCGAGGCCGAGCTCCACCCGCCCCTTGCTGAGCAGATCCAGCGTCGCGACGCTGCGGGCGAGCACCGCCGGCGGCCGCAGCGGCAGGTTGGCCACGTTGGGCGTGACCGTGATCCTCGACGTCCTGGCTGCGATCACGGACAGCAGCGTCCAGGTGTCGAGAAACCGCGCCTGGTACGGGTGGTCCTGGATGCCGACCAGATCGAGCCCGACCTGCTCGGTGAGCCGCGCCAGGTCGACCACCCGCTCGGGCCGCTCGGCGGAGGGCGTCAGGAAGCTGCCGAAGACCAGATCATGCTCCACATCCAGATGATATGTGTAGCAGACGAATTGTCGAACAGACGATCTGCCGATAACATTTTCGCGTGCTGGACGACGACCTGGGCTGGTCCCTCGGCGTCGTCTTCCGCACGTACTTCCGGATCGCCGACACGCTCATGAGCTCCGTGCCCGGAGGCCCGCGAGGGTTCCAGGTGCTGACCGCGGCGACCGCGGAGGAGCCGGTCGGCCAGGGAGCGCTGGCACATCGGCTCGGCATCGACCGCACCGTGATGACCTATCTGGTCGACGAGCTGGAGGCGGCCGGGCTGGTCGAGCGCCGCGCCGACACCAAGGACCGGCGGAACAAGCAGATCGTCGCGACCGGCCACGGCGCGCGCCTGTTGGCCGACCTGCAACACCGCTTGGGCAAGGCCGAGGACCACATGCTGGAGCCGCTGTCGGACGCCGAGCGCACCCGCTTCCGCCGCCTGCTACGCAAGCTGGCCGTGCGTGCCCAGGACCTCGACCCCGTGGCCGACGCCTGTGCCCTGGTCGAAGAACTCGACGCCGCCCCGCACCCCGCCCACTCCTGACTCCGTAGCACACCGCCCGCCCAGGTCGCACCGTGCGTGGCGGGGTGCGCTGGTACCGATCGCCGGGCCGTCCCTCTGCGCCGCCGACGGGATGCCAGCGACCGAGGCGCGTCTCGGTTCACGGGGCGGCGCGCCGGCGCTGGCGCGCTGCCTCGTAGAGGAGCACCGTGCCGGCCGAGGCGGCGTTCAGGGAGCTGGCTGCGCCGGTCATCGGTATTCGCACGGTCTCGTCCGCGGCTTCCCGCCATGCCGCGGACAGACCGGTCGTCTCGTTGCCGATCAGCACAACCATCGGCCGGGTGAGGTCGACCGCATCCACATCGGTGGCGCCATGCTCGTCCGTCGCGACGATCCGCCCGGTCGACCAGGCAAGCACCTCGCGATGGCTGGGCATACGTACGACCGGGATCGCGAACAGCGAGCCGGTGCTCGCACGCACCGACCGCGGGTCGTACGGGTCGGCGGCATGGCCAGTGACGATCACACCATGCGCGCCGAACGCATCCGCTGATCGGATCAGCGTGCCGATGTTGCCAGGCGTCGCGGGACGGTCGAACACGACGACGAGCAGGTCGTCCCGCTGCGGAATCCGGTCGAGCCGATCCTCCGGCAGTCCGACGAGCGCGATGAGCTCCTGCTCGTCCTTCTCCCCGAGCTCGCGCAACAGCTCGTCGGACAGCTCGACGTGGTCGTACCGGCGCAGCAGTTCCTCCGCCCAGCGCGACCTCGGGCCGCCGGCGTGCAACAGCGTGCGAATGTCCCAGCCATGCTCGGCAGCGAGCGTGATCGGCCGAACCCCCTGGACCAGGAACTCTCCCGCCCGTTGCCGCTTGGTCCGATTGGTCAGCAGCGCCTGCCACTGCTGGAAGGCGGCGTTGCGGGTGCTGACCGTGCGCGGCACGGACCCATTCTGTCGGTGCCGCCCGGCATGATCTGCGCCATGTTCGCGGAGGAGTTCGACGGGCCGACGGTGGACACCTCGGTCTGGCTGCCGCATTACCTACCGGCGTGGAGCTCGCGCGCCGAAACCGCCGCGACGTACGAGATCCGGGATTCCTGCCTGGTGCTGTCGATCCCGCCGGACCAGGGGCTGTGGATGGCGGCCGAGCACCCGACCCCGCTGCGAGTGTCAGGAATCCAGACCGGCAACTTCTCCGGACCGGTCGGCAGCCGGATCGGACAGCAGCCGCTCGACGGCGGTTCGGTGGTACGCGAGGAGCAGGAGACGTTCTGGGGTTTCACTCCGGAGTACGGGCGGTTGGAGATGCGGGCGCGGATGGTGATCTCACCCCGGTCGATGGCGGCGTGGTGGATGGTCGGCCTGGAGGATCGCCCGGAGCGGTGCGCGGAGATCTGCGTGGTCGAGGTCTTCGGCTCAGGGGTCGAGCCGGGCCGGTCGGCCGAGGTGGGCATGGGACTCAAGGAGTTCCGCGATCCGCACGTGAAGCGCGACTTCGCGGCACCACGACTGACCATCGACGTGGCCGAGTTCCACGACTACGCCGTGGACTGGACGGCCGAGCAGGCCAAGTTCTTCGTCGACGGGCAGCTGATCCGCTCCTGCCCGCACCCGCCGGCGTACCCGATGCAGATGATGGTCGCCGTCTTCGACTTTCCCGATCAGTCCACCGGCACCGACGCCGACCTGGTCCCCCAGCTCGTCGTCGACCACCTGCGCCACACGCCCTGAGACTGCACCGGCGCCGGATCCCGTCAGGCCGGGTGATCGTGGTCGGGGGCGAGCAGCGGGAAGAGGCGGGCGACGACGGCGACCGGTGCCGCGTCCGGGGGACGGTGGGCGGGCGAGTCCTCCCGTGCGCGATAGCGGGCCAACGCGCGGCGGATCACTGCACCGACCTCGCGCAGCTCCCGGGGCGTCAGATAGACGACCTGGCTGAACGCCTCGTCCTTCCGCCACCGCTCCGGAGCCCGGTCGCGCACCGCCACCCACCGCTGGTAGCTCTCGTCCTCCAGCCCGCGCGCGAGCAGGTCGAGCCCCTCGGCGGCGGCCGGCCGGTGCGGGTCGACCAGCCGCCACGGTCGCCGGCGGCCGGTGCGTCCCGGCACCTCCTCGACCACCCCGTACCGCTCCAACTGCCGCAGGTGGAACGAGTGCAGTCCGGTGTTGCCGCCGAGCTCCCGCGCCGCGTCGGTCGCGGTCAGCGTGCCGACCCGGCCGAGCAGCTCCAGCAGGGCCGCCCGCACGGGGTGGCTGAGCAGCGCGGCAACGGCTGGATCACGCGGCTGCACCCACGGCGTCTCTGCCCCCACTTTGCAAACTATGATGCTTTGCAAGCCCGCGGTCAAAAGTCGACGCGGGCCGTCGTGGAGGAGAGCGATGACCGTCCTGCCGATCCGCCTGTTCGGCGACCCGGTGCTGACCACGCCGGCTGACCCGGTGGTGACCTTCGATGCCGAGCTGCGCCGGCTCGTGCGTGACCTCCACGACACGCTCTACGACGAGCAGGGTTCCGGACTCGCCGCCCCGCAGCTCGGCGTCGGCCTGCGGGTGTTCGCCTTCCATGTGGACGGCGTCGAGGGAACGCTGGTCAATCCCGTGCTGGACTTCCCGGACGGCGAGGAGCAGGACGGCCCGGAGGGCTGCCTCTCGATGCCCGGCATCTACATCGACACGCTCCGTCGGCAGAACGTCGTCGCCCGCGGCTTCACCGAGCACGGGGACCCGCTACAGATCGTCGGCTCCGGCTACCTGGCCCGCTGTCTCCAGCACGAGACCGACCACCTCGACGGCGTCCTGTTCATCGACCGGATGGACACCCCGCGCCGCCGGGCTGCCCTGCGCGCCCTGCGTGAGGCGCCGTGGGCCCAGGACGGCGCACCTCGGGTCAAGATCAGCCCGCATGCGGCGCCGAACCTGTTTCGCTGATCTGCGGTCAGAGCAGGTCGAGCAGCGGCCCCACCTCCTGGCTCGCGTACCAGAGCAGGTCGTAGCCCTCGGCCCCGTCCACGACGAACTTGGCGTCGTCGCTGCCGAGGTCCGCCTCCAGGACCACCGCGACCGCGGCCGCGACCGCCTTCTCCGCCTCGACGCTGTCGACGTGCACAGCGGCGACGAGCTTCATCGGCACCGGCATCGCCACCCGGACCACCGCGCGATCGAGGTCGGGCCGGAGCGTCACCTGCTCGTCCGGCACGTCGACGGCGACCACGGCGCGACGCGGCATCGCAACCGGATCCTGATCGAGCAGCCGCAGCGACCCACGGGCGGCGTCGAGCAGCGCCGCGTACTCCAGTTCGTCCAGGTCGCTGTCCCGATACCAGGCCCGCAGCTGCGGCGTCACGGCGAACCCGGTCAGCGGCGCCGGCCCTAGCTCGCCGGTATCGACCAGCTCCCGAAGAGTCCGCGTGGTCGCCGGGAAGTAGACCCGCATCAGCTCACCGATCCGGCTTGCAACGGCCAGCCCGTACCGCCGCCGCGCAGCGCCGCGACGGTGGTCCGCAGTGCGGTCGCCAGCACCGCCTGCCGGCGCCGCGGGTCCATCAGGTTGGCCCCGATCGCCCGCAGGTCATCCGGCCCGGGGCCGAGCAGCGTGACCGACGTGCCCGACGCACGCAGCACCTCTGCGTCGGCGAGCACCCGTCGGGTCACCAGCCGCCGCCACCGCCGCTCCGCCCGGGCCATCGCCGACCGAGGCCGGTCGTATGCGAACGACGCCATCGGCGCCAGCACGTAGGCCTCGTCGAGCCCGGCGCCCGCCAGCAGGTCCAGCGAGGTGGGCGAGAGCGTCCCACCGTCCACGTACGGCCGGCCGTCGATCACGACAGGCGCGTACCAGCCGGGGATGGCGCAGGACGCGGTGACCGCGTCGGCCAGCGTGGCCGGGGGCGACCCGGCCCGGCCGAACACCGTACGGGTCCCGGCGGCGTAGTCCATCACGACGATCCACGTGCTCGGCGCCGCCGGCCAGCCGCCGCCGGACGGCGGCTCGGAGACGAGCTCGACCATCCGGTGCAGCGGGAGCAGCGTGCCGCGTCCGCGCGGCATCGCGGCGGAGAAGGCAGCCATCGGTGGCACCCGGCGCGGATGCCGGGCGGCGGTCAGCAGCAACCGGGGCGAGCCGATGCCGAACCCGGGCCGCGGCGGCACCGCGCCTCCGCTGTCACGGTCGTAGTCCCAGCTGATGTCCGGGTCGGCCGGCGCGGGGATGCCCTGCTGGTGGCGCAGCGCCACGTCGATGCCGATCCCGCTGCCGAGCAGCGCAGCCAGCACCGAGCCGGCCGACGTGCCGATGCAGACCTCGACGTCGCGGGCGTCGAAGCCCGCCTCCGCCTCCAGCGCGCGGACCGCGGCGATCATCCAGGTGAGCCCGAGCACGCCGCCGGCTCCGAGCACGAGCCCGCGGCGTACGCCGTCCCCGTCCGCGGCGCTCATCTGACCGAATCCACGAGCTCGGCCAGCGCCTCCTCCAGCAGCGCCCCGATCACCTCGACGTCGGGCAGCGCGTCCCGGTCGGCGTTGAGTCCGTAGTAGACCCGCCCGTTGTAGGAGGTGAGCCCGATGCTCAGGCCCTGCCCGCGGGCGAGCGGGACGACCGGGAACAGTTCGAGCATCTGTGCACCACCTGCGTACAGCGGGAACTGCGGGCCGGGCACGTTGCTCACGACGAGGTTGAACAGCCGGCGGGTGAAGCCGTTGGCGGCCCGCGCGCCGAGCGAGTGGAGCGTCGGCGGCGCGAACCCGCCGAGCGCGACGAGCGCGTCCGCCCCGACCGACTGGCCGGACTCCTTGTGCGCCTTCATCGCGAAGCTGACCTGGGACAGCCGGACGACCGGATCGGGTTCTCCGACCGGCAGGTCGACCAGGTAGGACGAGACGCGGTTGCCGCCGGCGCCGCGCTGCTCGTCGGTTCGGACCGAAACCGGCACCATCGCCCGCATCGTGGTCGAGGCGGTGACGGCCTCGCCCCGGGACAGCAGCCAGCCGCGCAACGCGCCGGCCACGGTCGCCAGCACCACGTCGTTGACGGTGCCGCCGTGCGCCTTGCGGACCCGCTTGTAGTCGTCCAGGTCGGTGCGGGCGACGCCGAACCGCCGCTGCTCGCCGATCGGCACGTTCATCGGGGTGGACGGAGCCGGACGTGCGGCGATCCTGGCCGCGGCGGCCAGCCCACCGATCGCGCCGACCACCTTGCCGGCGGTGGCGCGCAGGTCGAGCAGGCCCATCCGGACCGTGTCGGCGACCCCGGTCGGCCGCCGGATCAGATCGCTGACCGCGTCGGTGACCAGGCCGACCGTCCCGGGCTGCGGTGCTGGCATCCACAGGTCCTCAGGCACGTCGCGCGGGGTCGGGGTGACGTCGAGGATCACCTGGCCGATGTCCACCGCGCTGATCCCGTCGACCATCGCGTGGTGGGTCTTGCTGATGATCGCGATGCGACCGCCCTCGAGGCCCTCGACGAGGTACATCTCCCAGAGGGGGCGGTTGCGGTCGAGGCGCCGGGACATCAGCCGACTGACCAGCTCGTGCAGCTGCTCGTCGGAGCCCGGCCGCGGGAGCGCGGACCGGCGTACGTGGAAGGTGATGTCGAAATCGGCGTCGTCCACCCAGATGGGGTTGGCGAGGTGACCGGGCACCCCGCGGATCTTCTGCCGGTAGCGCGGGACCAGACCGATCCGGTGTTCGATGAGCTTGACCAGGCGGTCGTAGTCGAAGCCCTCCGGCGGTGGCTCGAACACCAGGAGGCCACCCACGTGCATCGGAGTGGTCGGCTCCTCCATGTAAAGGAACGAGACGTCAAGCGCGCTCAGCCGATCGGCCATGTGGACGCACCTCCTCGCCGGCCGGGGCGGACCTGGCTGGTCCGCGGGAGCACGACCATCGTGACACGCGAGCGCGGCGGCCGTCGGCAGCCGTCCACAGGCCGGAAGTTGTCCACAGCGCGCGACATCGGACTTGCACACGTCGGTATGGACGGACAGCCAACGGCTCCCGGACGGCGGTCAGCGCAGCGAGGTCTCGAAGAGGATCTCCAGCTCCGACACCGTTGTCTCGAGGTCGACGTGCTGCACGCCCACCATGCCGGCTGCTGCGGCTGCCTGCACATTGGGACGAAGATCGTCGATGAAGACGATCTGCTTCGGTGGCAGGCCGAGCCGCTCCGAGGCAAGCGCGTAGATCGCCGGATCCGGTTTGCGCAGCCCGACCTCGCCGGAGATCACCACCGCGTCGAAAAGCGCGTCCCAGCCGTCGCGTTCGTAGTCGAGACCCCAGGAGTTCGACAGCAACCCGGTGCGGACGCCGGCCGCCCTGGCCGTTCGCACGACGTCGATCATGCTGCTCTCGACCCGCATGCCGGAGAACATCCGGGTGAGCATGCCGGCGGCACGGTCGGCCGCAGCCGGCTGAGCCGGCGCTTGCTCGAGCAGTTCGGCCGCGAGCAGGCGCTCGAACTCGGCCGCACTGATCCGGCCTGTCTCCAGATCATGCACGGGGTTGCGATCGGCGCCCGGCCCGAGCCAGCGACGCATGAGCTCTCCGAACCGGTCAGGGTCGATGCCGTCCGCCTTCACCCACTCGGTCATGAACTCAGGCAGCGGGTTCGTCAGCACGCCCCCGTAGTCGACGAGAAGTCCGCGAAGGTGTCCGCCCACGCCGTCACGTCTACCGGAAACGCCGCCAACGGCACAGCCCGGGCCCGGACGGGCGGAGTGTCTCGGTCGACGGCTGGCAACGCGCGGGGAGGGAGAACTGCGGGCGGCTCAGTGGCGGGCGAACAGGCGCCGCCGCCGCACCGGCACCGGTCCGGGGACGCCGGCCACCGTGCCAGCCAGGTCGACGAGGGATCGACGCAACAGGCTGGCCGGTGCGACCTCGGCGAGCGTGGCGCCGGCCAGGGTGGCAGCGTCGAGCGCGGCCGGGTCGGCCGGGAGGTGGGCGCTCGCCTCGACGTCGCCCCAGCGTTGCAGCGCCGCCGCTACGTCGCAGGCCCTCGCGGCGCCGGTGACCCGGTTGGCGACGATGCGCGGTGCAACGGCGGGCAGCACCTCGCGCAACTCGTCCAGACCGCGAGTGAGCCGGTGCAGCCCGATCGGACCAGCCGCGCCGACGCAGAGCACCACATCGGCGGCCGCGAGCGCGGCCAGGGTCGCGCCGTTGCGCTGAGGTGCGGTCTGCTCCTCGTCCTGCTCCAGGCAGAACCCGCAGTCCACCACCGTGAGCGCAGACAACCGGCGGCCCTCGTCGAGCACGGATCCCAGTCCCGCGGTCCGAAGCTCGCGCCAGCGGTCGGCCCGAGGGAGGCCGGTGAGCACCCGCAGCCGCGGGCGCAGCTGCCGGCTGCGCTGAGCGAGCCGGATGGAGTCCAACCTGCCGGCCGCCGCGTCGCGCGAGGCGAGTGCGAGCCCCGCGGTCTCGTCGAGCAGGCCGAGGGCCGGCGCGACCGTGCCACCGTACGGATCGGCGTCTACCAAGAGCGTCGAGACCCCGAGCCGCGCCGCCTCGTCCGCCACGCCGATCGCGACCGTCGTTCGCCCCGGCGCCCCGGCCGGACCCCACACCGCTACCACCCTCCCGCGGCCCGGCTCCGCGGCCGGGCACGGCGGACGACGCGCGTAAGCCAGGTCAGGGAACTGCGTCTCCGCTTC
This sequence comes from uncultured Actinomycetota bacterium, assembly GCA_963728945.1. Lineage (GTDB taxonomy): Bacteria > Actinomycetota > Actinomycetes > Mycobacteriales > CADCTP01 > CADCTP01. The sequence goes on from CAVSMA010000004.1 coordinate 498,444, forward strand.
GGGGTCGAACTCAGCGTCCGGCTCGATGACAACCGGTGCTGCCGGTGGGACACCCAGCTTCAGCGGCGGCTCACGAAGGACGGGCGGATTCACAACTGGCTCCTCTCGAGTGCGTCAACGACGTTATACATCGTTCTGACCGTTTTGCGCACTAAGTCCCGGTACTGGGTTGGACTCACGTCGATCAGGAGTACGTGGCCGATGCCACACTGACGGTGGGTCGACATGAGATGGCGCTGGAAGGAATCGATGACCCCGGACCGCTTTCTGACCCTCGGTGACGTGGCCGACGTACTCAACATCTCCGCATCCCAGACCTACGCCTTGGTGCGCAGCGGCGCGCTGCCGGCGATCAAGATCGGCGGCCGCGGGCAATGGAGGGTCGAGCGCGAGCAGCTCGAGGCGTACATCGAGCGGATGTACGCGGAGACCCGACGGTTCGTCGAGGCCCACCCGTTGGGCCGGGACGAACCACTGCCTCCCGACTGATCGTCCGGTGGCGGCGGGACCCGCCGCCACCGATCTCTTACGCTGTCCTCTCGTCTGAATCCCAATGAGGGACGCGAATCGACGGCGTTGCCGCGCGATGATCCACACGGGACGTCCAATTGTCGAATGCGGACGCCAAATCGTGCATGCCACTGGTAGCCGATGCGGAATGTCGATACCAACTCGTTCGGCGCCGAACGTGAGCGTCGATTCACCATTCAGCACGGGATGAAAACTCCCTTTTGCCCGTTTCTCCGGGTATGCTCCTTGACCGCCAGCGTTCGCTCTGAGGAAGGACCTTCCCGTGTCCGTGCCCGCGCTCGATCCCTCGTCCGGAGGGGCCGGCCGACCGCGCCGGCCCACCGTCCGCCGCGTGCCGCGGCTGGAGCCGCCGTACGACGACGAGCTTCCCGACGGTCCGCTCGGCGTGATCCGGCAGCGGGAGGAGCTGCCGTTCGAGGAGCCGGCGCCGCGCCGGTTCGAGCATGAGATCGACTTCTTCGATCCGCAGCCGACCGCGCGCCGGAATCTGCCCGATCCGGAGGTGTGGGCGACGCGGTTCCTGCAGGCGGTGTTCGAGACCTTGGCCGGTTCGCGTGCGTCGGCCCAGTTGCAGGAGTGGACGAGCCAGTCCGTCCGCTCGCAGATCTCCCGGATGACCTACGACGTGCGGTGGAAGACCGCACCAGGTGTGGTGCCGCTGGTCAAGTCGGTACGGGTGAGCGAGCCCGCGGACGGCGTGGCCGAGGTCGCCGCTGTCGTTCTGCGCGGCACGGTCTATTCGGCGGCGGCCGCCCGGCTGGAGGGCTTCGACGGCCGCTGGCGCGCGGTCGCCCTCGAGGTGCGGTGAGCGGGAGACACCGCCGCCCCGGACCAGCGCGGTCTGGGGCGGCGGTGGCAGCGGTCAGCGAGCTGCGGCCGGTGCGCCGTGGCAGCGCTTGTACTTCTTCCCCGAGCCGCAGGGGCAGGGCGCGTTGCGGCCGGGCTCGCCGCTGCTGACGGCGGGGCCTCCGGTCGCGGCCTTCTCCGGCTCGGTGGTGTCCAGCGTCGGCGCCGAGTACTGCAGGTTGTCGGAGCGGCCACCGGTCTGCAGGCCCTTGGCGGTCAGCGGCGGCGCGGACCGCTCGCCGACCGGAGCGACCAGGGCGGGCACCTCCTCGGCGTCCACCGCCGGCTCCTCCGGGACGGGCTGCTGGACCTCGACCTCGACGTTGAACAGGAAGCCGACCGACTCCTCCTTGATAGCGTCGAGCATCGCGTTGAACATGTCGAAGCCCTCGCGCTGGTATTCGACCAGCGGATCGCGCTGGGCCATCGCCCGCAGTCCGATGCCCTCCTGCAGGTAGTCCATCTCGTAGAGGTGCTCGCGCCACTTGCGGTCGAGCACCTGCAGGACGACCCGCCGCTCCAACTCGCGCATGACCTCCGAGCCGAGCTCCTCCTCGCGTGCCTCGTAGGCGGCGTGCGCGTCATCGACGAGCAGCTCGGTCAGCTGCTCTGTGGACAGGCCGTTGCGGTCGCCGCCGGCCTCCTCGATCACCTCGTCGATGGTCACCGAGACCGGATAGAGCGAGCGCAGCGCGGTCCAGAGCTGATCGAGATCCCACTCCTCCGGATAACCCTCGGAGGTCGCGCCCTCGACGTATCCGCTGACCACGTCGGTGAGCATGTTGTGGACCTGGTCCTGCAGGTCGGCACCCTCGAGCACGCGCCGCCGCTCGTCGTAGATGACCGTGCGCTGCCGGTTGAGGACCTCGTCGTACTTGAGGACGTTCTTGCGGATCTCGAAGTTCTGCTGCTCGACCTGGGTCTGCGCCGACTTGATCGCCCGGGAGACCATCTTCGACTCGATCGGCTCGTCATCGGGCATGTTGAGCCGGGTCATGATCGTCTCGACCGCGGCGGCGTTGAACCGCTTCATCAGGTCATCGCCGAGCGAGAGGTAGAAGCGCGACTCGCCGGGGTCGCCCTGCCGCCCGGACCGGCCGCGCAGCTGGTTGTCGATGCGCCGGGACTCGTGCCGCTCCGTGCCGAGCACGTACAGCCCGCCGGCCTCGACGACCTCGTCGTGCTCCTTCTGCACCTGCGCGCGGACGTCCTCGAGGGCGGACTCCCAGGCCGCCTCGTACTCCTCCGGCGTCTCGGTCGGCGACAGGCCGCGCTCGCGCAGCTGCATGTCGGCGATGAACTCCTTGTTGCCGCCGAGCTCGATGTCGGTGCCGCGGCCGGCCATGTTCGTGGCGACGGTGACCGCGCCTGTCCGGCCGGCCAGCGCGACGATCGCCGCTTCCTTCTCGTGCTGCTTGGCGTTGAGCACCTCGTGCGGAATGCCCCGGCGCAGCAGCATGGACGAGAGCAGTTCGGACTTCTCCACGCTGGCCGTTCCGACCAGGACCGGCTGACCCGCCTCGACCCGCTGCGCGATGTCCTCGACGACCGCGTTGAACTTGGCGCCCTCGGACTTGTAGACGACGTCGGGCTGGTCGGCCCGGATCATCGGCATGTTGGTCGGGATCGAGACCACGCCGACCTTGTAGATCTGGTGCAGCTCGGCGGCCTCGGTCTGCGCCGTGCCGGTCATCCCGGCGAGCTTGTCGTAGAGGCGGAAGTAGTTCTGCAGGGTGATCGTGGCGAGAGTCTGGTTCTCGTCCTTGATCACGACGCCTTCCTTGGCCTCGATCGCCTGGTGCATGCCCTCGTTGTAGCGGCGGCCGTGCAGGACGCGGCCGGTGAACTCGTCGACGATGAGCACCTCACCGTTGGTGACGATGTAGTCCCGGTCGCGCTTGTAGAGCTCCTTGGCCTTGAGCGCGTTGTTGAGGTAGCCGACGAGCGGTGTGTTGACCGCCTCGTAGAGGTTCTCGATGCCGAGCTGGTCCTCGATCTTCTCGACGCCGGCCTCGGTGATCGCGACGGTGCGCTTGCTCTCCTCGACCTCGTAGTCGGTGTCCTTCTTCAGCATCGGCGCGAGCCGGGCGAACTCCTGATACCACCGCGCGCTCTGCTCGGCCGGACCGCTGATGATCAGCGGGGTCCTGGCCTCGTCGATGAGGATCGAGTCGACCTCGTCGACCAGTGCGAAGTGATGGCCGCGCTGGACCAGGTCGTCGCGGCTCCAGGCCATGTTGTCGCGCAGGTAGTCGAAGCCGAACTCGTTGTTGGTGCCGTACGTGATATCCGCCGCGTATGCAGCGCGTCGCTCGGCGGGCGGCATCTGCGCGAGGATCATGCCGACCTCGAGCCCGAGGAAGCGGTGGATCCGGCCCATCCACTCCGCGTGGTACTTGACCAGGTAGTCGTTCACCGTGACCACGTGCACGCCGTCGCCGGCGAGCGCGTTGAGGTATGCCGACAGCGTGCTGACCAGCGTCTTGCCCTCACCGGTCTTCATCTCGGCGATGTAGCCCATGTGCAGCGCAGCGCCGCCCATCATCTGGACGTCGAAGTGCCGCTGCCCGATGACCCGCTTGGCCGCTTCCCGCACCACCGCGAACGCCTCGGGCAGGATGTGGTCGAGCGTCTCACCGTCGGCCAGCCGCTCGCGGAAGACGTCGGTCTGCTCCCGCAGCTCCGCGTCCGTCATCTCGACGTAGTCGGGCTCGAGCGTGTTGATGTGATCGGCGATCACCTTGAGCCGGCGGAGGATCTTCCCCTCTCCGGCGCGCAGGATCTTGTTCAGTACCACGGTGCGACGTCAGCTCCCTCGATACGGCTCGACAGACACCATCGTAGGCGGCTGTGTGGCGCACCACCCCGAGTGTCGAACGGACGGATGGCTGGTTCCGTGCCGGGTTATGGAGATCGCGCGGCGGTGCGAGGAGGCAGCGTGACCGGGTATGCGGAGGTCGAGTGGTCGACCGCTCGGGTGGAGACGGCGCGGCTGCTGCTTCGTCCGCTGCGACCACGCGATCTGGACGAGCTGCGGTTGGTCGACGAGGACCGTCGCTTCCGGTTGTGGGCCGCCGCCACGGACCACCGGGAGACCAGCTGGATGCGTACGACGGTGACCGAGCGGTATACCGGCCGGCTGCTCGGCGCCGCCAACCTGTGCGTCGACCCGTGGCGGTGCGCCGCGACCGCCCGGCTGGAGGTGTGGATCACCACCTCGGCCCGACGTCGCGGGTACGGCGGGGAGGTCGTCCGTACGCTGTCGGCCTGGGCGTTCCGACACGGCATGGTGCGGGTCGAGCTGCTCGCCGATCCGGCGAACGAGCCGGCACAGCGGCTGGCGCTGGCCGCCGGCTTCCGCCGTGAGGGGCAGCTGCGGGCGGCGCTGCCGACCGGCCGCACCCGTGCGGACGCGATCCTCTACGCCCGACTCGCGACGGACTCGGCGCTGCCCATGCGACGCGGCCTGCCCGACGTCGGCGAGCTGTCGGACGGGGTGGTGACCTTGCGCCGGGTCAGACCCGGAGACGAGGACGCGCTGCTGGACGAGCGGCTCGATCCCGAGTCGCGGCGGTGGGCCACCTCCACGCGGCTGTGGACCCCGTCCGATGTCAAGGTCTTCGTCGCGGGCGCACCCGCGGCCTGGCTCACCGGCGCGGAGGCCCGGTTCGCCATCGTCGAGACTGCCACCGGTGACTGCGCCGGCTCGCTCGGCCTGCGGATGACCGTGCCCGCCTTCCGGATCGCCGAGATCGGCTATGGCCTGCGTGCCGGCTGGCGGGGGCGCGGGCTTGCCACCCGCTCGGTTCGGCTGGTGGCGGACTGGGCGTTCAGCCGGGTCGGGATCGCCCGGCTCGAACTGGGCGCCGCCGCGGCCAACACCGCCTCCCGGCAGGTGGCGGCCAGAGCCGGCTTCCAGCTCGAGGGCATCGCCCGGATGCGCCTGCCGACCTCGGCCGGCGGACGCACGGACGAAGCGCGCTACGGCTTGATGCCGCCGGGCTGACATCCGCGTCAGGTGATCTCGATCAGCTTCTCCCGCACTGCGTAGACAACGGCCTCCATCCGCGAGTGAAGCTGCAGTTTCTCCAGCATGTTGCGGACGTGGTTCTTGACCGTGTTCTCGCTGATGTACAGCTCGCGGGCGATGTCGCGGTTGTTCATCCCGCGGGCGACCAGCCGAAGCACCTCCATCTCGCGGCCGGTCAGCCGCGGGGTCGGCGCCGCCTGCGGCGACTCGCCCCGCTTCGCCAGCGCCGCGAACTCGGTCAGCAGCTTCGCGGCGAGCGCCGGGCTGATCAGCGACTGCCCGGTCTGCACCGCCCGGATCGAGGAGGCCACCTCGTCGACCGGGAGGTCCTTGAGCAGGTAGCCACTGGCCCCGGAACGGATCGCCTCGTAGAGATCGCCCTCGTCGTCGCTCATCGTGAGCATGAGGATCTTCGTGGACGGCGCCGCGGTCTTGATCGCCGAACAAGCCTCGATCCCACCCCGACGGGGCATCTGGACGTCCATGAGCACGACGTCGGGCAGCGTCTCGATCGCGTTCGCCACTGCGTCCGCGCCGTCCCCGGACTCCCCGACGACCACCATGTCGGGCTCCAGCTCGAGCGTCACTCGCAGACCTCGCCGGAACAGGGCGTGATCGTCGACCAGCAGCACCCGGACCACGTCCGACCGGCCGGCCCGATCCGTTCCCCTGTCCTCGGTCACCGATCGCTCCCGCATCCTGCGACGCCGTAGCGCCGGTGTCCCGACGCACACAGCGGGCATCCTGCCATCTCGAGTCGATCAGGGACCGGTCGGGGTACGGCCGGTCGGCCGAACACACCCACCTCAGTCGACCAGCCGGATGACCCCGTAGTCGTAGCCCTTGCGGCGGTAGACGACACTCGGCCGTCCGGTGTCTGCATCGGAGAAGAGATAGAAGTCGTGGCCGACCAGCTCCATCTCGAACAGGGCGCGGTCGATCGTCATCGGCTCGGCGGAGTGCTCCTTCTCCCGCACGACGAGGCCGCCGAACTCCTCCTGCTCCTGTTCTTCCTGCGATCCGTCCACGGCGGCCACCGGCGTCGTCCCGTTGAGGGCGATGCCACGGGTCGCGGCCGCTACCGATGTGGGCGTGCGGGTGCCGCGATGCACCCGTCGCCGATCCGCTGCCCGTCGCATCCGGCTGTCCAGTTTCGTCACCGCGGCATCCAGCGCGCGGTAGAAGTCGGACGAGCAGGCTTCCGCGCGGACCACCGGTCCACGGGTCGCGCAGGTCACCTCGACGCGCTGACAGGAGGCCGACTGACGCCGATTGCGTTCGTGGTAGAGCTCGACGTCGACACGAATGATGCGGTGGTCGTAGCGCTCGACCCGCTCGATCTTCTCCGTGACGTGCTGCCGGAAGTGGTCGGGCACCTCCACGTTCCGGCCCCTGACGGTAACGTCCACGCGACCTCCACTGCGGTGATGGGCGCCCGCCGCGCTCGGCTCCGCACCGCGGCGAGTTCGGCCCGCCACGAGCGGCACACCACCGGAACCAGAGCCGGTGACGGCGTGACGCCTCCTCTACCCAGGTCCTCCCTGACGTTAGCCGAGCCGAGTGGGGTGCGGACACCCCGCGGCGATCCTGGTCCGCTGGACTCGTACCCGGCATGCGTGCGAGCCACTGCCGAAGTCCCGGTGAATCTTCGGCGCGGGCCCGGTCAACGGGCACGAACCGTAGCGCGGCGTTGCTCCGCGTATACAGAGGAAACGTCCGCCGAGTGCCGGCGACCGCCGCCGCACCGGCGACGGGAAGGCCCACGCCGCGAAGGGCAGCGGCCGCAGCGGCAACGGTGTTCCCGGTCGTCACCAGGTCGTCGACGATCACCACCTTGGTCGAACGGGAGGGCCGGACTCGCTGTGGCCGAGCGACGAACTTGCCCGCGGCGGCGGTCCGGCGCTCGGCCGCGGTGAGCTCGACACTGTCCGGCCCGTCCGTGGCCAGCCCGAGGACCAGGGCGACTCCGGCTACGACGCCCCGTCGGCGAAGGGCGCGGACCGCATGTCGGGCCAGCCGCTCGACGTGCTGACCACCGCGGCGACGCGCCACCGCACTGGCTGACGGAATCGGGACGAGCCACATCGGCCCGCCGTCCAACTCGGCGACGGCCGTGGCCAACGCCACCGCCAGCGGCCGTGCCAGGTCGTGACGTCCCCGCTCCTTGTATGCCAGCAGGCAGTCGCGCACCACACCGGCGTAGTCCGCCGCCACCATCACCGGTGGCAGACCGGGTGGAGCCGGGTCCGGACGGTGTCGCCGGGGCCAGGCGAACGATTGCCGGCACCGCTGGCAGACGGGTCCACCGGCGGCGGAGCAACCGACGCACCGGGTCGGGAAGGCCAGATCGGCCAGGGCGGCGAACACGCGACGACGGTGCCGCGGTCAGCAGACTCCCGGTAGGTGGAGTTCGCGATCTGTGGACAACGGTCCGGCCTGTGGACGGCGAGTTGAGCTACCCGACACGGCGTTGGTACGACTGCTCCCGTCCGGACGAGTGGAGGTGAAGCGATGGGACGCCTCGGACGGCGTTGCCTGGGTCGGATCTCAGCCCGGGTAGGCGGGCGCCGACTCACCGCCGCGACGGTCCTCCACCCTCGTCCACGACTCGCTGGCGACCGGCGTCCGCCAGAGCGTCCCGGCGGCGATCGTCAGCAACGTCGGACCGGCGGCGACCGCGGTCGGCGGTCCGGGCAGACCCGCCGTCGAGACGAGCACCGCCGGCGACCCTCCGTCGACGTCGATGGAGTAGAGGCTGCTGTCCTGCTCGCCGGAGCGAGTCAGCGCGACCACCGTGCCGGCGTCGGACCAGCTGACGTCCGAGACGGGGGTGTCGCCGACGTCCAGCGGCCGCAGCCCCTGGATCTGAGCGCCGTCCTCCCTGGCCACCACGCCGATCCAGAGCCGCTCACGACCAGCCGCCCCGGCCACCACGGCGACCCTCGCTCCGTCGCGGGACAGGCTCAGCGCGCGGATCGGGCCGATCTGCTGCGCCTGCGGTACCTCGACGGGATAGGCATGGCCGTCCATCGTCACCAGCAGGACGTCACGGGCGTCGCGCACCGTCCAGACCTCGCGGATCCCCGATCCCCACGTCGGGCGAGTCAACGCGGCGGCGGAGACGGTCGGACGCAGCGACCCTGGAGCACCGACATAGAGCACTCTGCCACCGGCTGGGGTGCGCTGGACCACCGCGACGGAGCCCTCGTCGACCGAGGCCGCCACCGAGACCGCACCGAACGAGTTGCGCCCGGCGGGTCCGGCCAGCGGGGCGTCCTTGGTGGTGGTCCACACGGCGCCGTCGCGAATGAAGTAGCCGGACGCATTCACCGACAGGTTGTCCGGGGCGAAGCCCTGCCAGTTCTTCAGCTGCTGCAGGGTCAGGTCCGGACTCTTCGGCGGCCTGATCAGCTGGCGGTCGGAGTAGACCTCCACCGCGCCGACACCGAGTTGGCTGAGGGTCCAGACGAGTTGGGCGAAGCCTCCCGCGGGCAGAGTGTCCTCCTGGTCACCCAGACCGGTCAGGAAGACCTTCACACGGTCGCGTTCTTGCACGATGTTGGACTCGAGCGTGACTCCGGTCAGATCGTTCGAGACCGCGTCCGCCAACCACTTCGACGGCCCGTGCTCGAGGGCAGTGACCAGCAGGGTGGCCAGCGAGTCGGGCGGCGCCGCATACCAGCGGACGTCCGGGACCACCTTCGACGCGCCGGAGTTGAGGAAGTAGACGTCGTACGGCCGGTAGGCCGACTCGAACGTGCTCAACTCGATCAGCAGTCCCTCGGGAGGATTGTCGATCCGCCACTCCCCGTCGACCTTCGTGAGATGGAACAGGTAGTTGAAGGCCCCCTCGCTGGGGACATAGGAGCCGTCCTCATTGATGCGCCCATGTCGCTGCGCGGACAACTTGCTGATCGAGTCGCCCTGCTGGGTGTCGACGTAGAAGCTGTTCTCGATGATCAGCGCGCCGGCGTTGTCGTTCCAACGCTCGGAGGCGGTGGGGGTGAGGTACGCCCGGGCCCGCGTGTGCGCACGTTCCGTGCTACCGCCTGCCCTGAGGAAGTCCCGGACGACGTCCTCGGGAGCCTCTCCCGGTCGCGGAACTATCCCGTCGTAGCGGATGTCGCCACCGGCCGGCGCCGCTGCCGGCACGGACTGCGGGATGACCTGGGGCGGAGATGTGACGGGAATGCTGGCACAGCCAGTGCTGACGAGCAGCGCACCGGCGGTGACGAGCAGACCGACCGTCGCTCTCCGGCGCCGCCGGACAGACCTGATCATGCGGGCCACCCCGGGGTCGTGCGTTGGCCGGCGCCAGCCGGCCTGGTGACATCGGCAGGCTCGATCGGCAGGGGCGACGACACGACAGGGTCACCGCTGTGCACCGGCAGCGTCAGCCGGAACTGGGCGCCGTGGCCTGGGCGCCCCCAGGCGTGCAGCCATCCGCCGTGCAGGCGGGCGTCCTCGAGGCTGATCGACAGACCGAGGCCGGTGCCCCCGGTCCGCCGGTTGCGCGACAGGTCCGCGCGCCAGAACCGGTCGAACACCAGCGCGGCTTCTCCCGGGCGCAGGCCGACGCCGTGGTCCCGGACGGTCACCGCGACCGCACGCCCGTCGCCCCGAAGGGCGACCTCGACCGGCCTGCCCTCGCTGTGTTCGACAGCGTTGACCAGAAGGTTGCGGAGAATCCGCTCCACCCGCCGGCTGTCCACGTCGGCAACCACCGGACCGTCCGGCATGTCGACCTCGATCCCGACGTGGGCTCTCTCGGCGACCGCGGCGACGGTGTCCACGGAGCTACGGACGAGGCTGCGCAGATCGATCGGGTCGGGCTCGAGGACGGCGACGTGTGCGTCGTACCGGCTGATCTCGAGAAGGTCGGCGAGCAGGGATTCGAACCGGTCGAGCTCGGCATGCAGCAGCTCCGCGGAGCGGGCGACGTGCGGCTCGAAGTCCGGGCGCGAGGCGTGCAGCACGTCCGTCGCCATGCGAATCGTCGTGAGCGGGGTGCGCAGTTCATGAGACACGTCGCTCGTGAAACGACGCTGAAGCCGCGACATCTCCTCCAGCTTGGTGATCTGGCCCTGCAGGCTGTCGGCCATGTCGTTGAACGATGCCGCCAGCGCCGCCAGGTCGTCCTCACCGCGTACCGTCATCCGCTCGCGCAGCCGGCCGGAGGCAAATCGCTCGGCAACCTCGGCCGCGACCCGCACCGGCCGCACGACCTGGCGCGTGACCATCAGCGCGACGACTGCGAGCAGAGCGACGAGCAGGATGCCGGTCAACAGCACGGTGTTGCGCACGAGGGTGAGCGTCCGTTGCTCGGCCTCCAGCGGGAACAGGTAGTACAGCTGCACGGCGCTCTGCTGTCGCGGGACCGGAGCGCCGACGATGAGGCCCTTGGTGAACGTGCCGTCCCCGGCGCGGACCGGCGAGAACATGTCCGCAAACTTGCCCTGCTCGACCAGCGCACGCAGTTGCTGGGGAACTTCCGCCACGTCTGTGGAGCCGGAGACGGAGGGCGTGGCGCCCTGGACGACGACGACGATGGAGAACAGGCCGGCGGCGGCACCTCGGTTGCCGACCGTGTCGAGCAGTGCCTGGGTGGCCCGGTTCAGACCGTTCTTGTCCTGCGGAGCCGCCGCAGCGAGCTGGTCCTGGATCACTCGGACGCCGTTGATCACCTCTGCGTGCGCCGCGTTGCGCTTGCTGTCCAGCACGCCGGAGCTGATCGCCCCGACGGACAGGATGCCGGCGATGATCACGACAAGACCGGAGAGCAGCATCGTGGTCACCGCAACCCGAAGTTGCAGGGAGCGGCGCCAGCGCTCGACGACCCAACGGAACCAGTTCGCGACGGTGAAGCGAGCATCGATCCGCCGACGGGCGAGCCGCGTACGGACTCGGTGCCAGCCGGACCAGCCCGGCTTGGTGCCGCTGGTGGACCGCGGCCCGTCCACCGTGTCCGCGGACGAGGGGATCGGCATCGACGCTGCCTCGGCCGCGTCCACGGTCGGCTCGGCGGACCGCGGCGTGCCGGTCAGCCTGGACAGGGCGACGGCCGAACGCGCGGCTGCCGCGTCGACGACCGAGGGGGCCGCATCGGACGACTGCGGGTCACCGGCGGCCTCGGTTCTGGGTCGCACGTCGGCACCGTCGGTAGAAGGCCCGGGCTGGTAGGGCGCGGAGCTGGCGTCCGCACCGCCGGTCGTCCCGGCCGGAGGTGCCGGCGACGGCGGGGCGGGAGCCTCCGGCACCGATTCGTCGTCAGACGTCCGGGGAGTCTCGACGGCGGGGTGGTCCGGCTCGACGGCTATCGACCCGTCCGGGCCGATCCGGGGCTGGACGGTCACGGGGGTCCTGCCTTATATCCCACGCCGCGTACCGTCAGGACGATCTCGGGATGCTCGGGGTCGCGTTCGACCTTCGACCGCAGCCGTTGCACGTGGACGTTAACGAGCCGGGTGTCCGCAGCGTGCCGGTATCCCCAGACCTGTTCGAGCAGCACCTCACGGGTGAAGACCTGGCGCGGCTTGCGGGCAAGCGCGACGAGCAGGTCGAACTCCAGCGGCGTGAGCGGAATCTGCTGGTCGTCGCGGGAGACAGAGTGGCCCGGCACGTCGATCAGGACATCGCCGATCGCCAGCGACTCGGCCGGCGGCTCGTCCGTACGCCGGAGCCGAGCCCGCATCCGGGCGACCAGTTCCTTCGGCTTGAACGGTTTGACGACGTAGTCGTCGGCCCCCGACTCCAGGCCCAACACGATGTCGACAGTGTCACTCTTGGCGGTGAGCATGATGATCGGAACGCCGGACTCGGCGCGGATGAGCTTGCAGACGTCGATGCCGCTCACGCCGGGCAGCATGAGGTCGAGCAGAACGACGTCCGGCTTGATCTCGCGGAACGAGTTGAGCGCCCGACCGCCGTCCGCGACGAAGGCAGGGTCGAAGCCCTCTCCACGCAGAACGATCCCGAGCATCTCTGCGAGTGCCGGGTCGTCATCGACGACCAGGACGCGTCCCTTCATACCTTCATGTTGTCACCCGAGCGGGCGGGTGTGTTGTTCAACACCGCAGCGACCCCGCCGCGGGCACCGTAGGGGCGTCAGCAGCAACGTGGCATCATGGGTCGACCGGCGCCCAGGCGCCCTTACCGGGACGGGAGGCGGAGGAGCGTCGATGAGCCAGGAGCCGGGCCCGGACGGCGAGGTCCAGCGCTCCGACCCGGCCGCCGCCCCTTGGTCCGCGCCCGACGCGACCGGTGCGGGCCGCGCCGCCTCGCCGGTCGAGATCCACGCACCGACCCTGCGGACCTTCCGCCCGGCCCACCGGCCCCAGCAGGACGGGATCCCGCTGCGACCGCTCGGCGTCGGTGAGCTGCTGGACGGCACATTCAGCACGATCCGGCGTAACCCGCGGGCGACCGTCGGCCTGGCTGCCGTGCTCGTCGCGCTGCAGCAGGTGATCTCCCTTGCTGTCGATCTCGGGACGAACGGGCTGCCGACGCAGATCGGCATCGGGAACGAGACCGCGTCCATCCAGGACCTGATCGGCGGGTTCGGCGGGATCACCGGCGCTCTCGTGTCTGCCGTGATCGGTGCCGTGCTGACCGGGATGCTGGTGGTCGTCGTCTCCGAGGACGTCCTCGGCCGTCGGGTCGGCGCCGCCGATGTCTGGCGCCGGATCCGCCCTCGGCTGTGGCCGCTGCTGCTGGCGGCCGCCATCGCGGGGATCGTCCCGTACGTCGGGCTGGTGTTCCTCCTGGTCCCTGGGCTCATCCTGTGGGCGCTGTGGGCCCTGACCACTCCGGCGCTCGTGCTGGAAGGGCTCGGACCGTTCGCGGCGCTGCGCCGCTCGGCTCAGCTCGCCTGGCCGGCGCTGATCCGGGTGTGGTCCGTCCGGACGCTGTCGGTGCTCATGGGACTACTCATCCAGGCGCTCATCGCGCTGCCGTTCGGGCTCATCGCGGTCCTGATCGTCGTCGCCAGTGACCCGGATCCGGGGACCGCGGCGACCGTCGCCGTCCTCGCCGTCGAAGTGCTGGGCGGGATCCTCGCCGGAATGATCACCGCGCCGTTCCTGGCCGGCGTCCTGGCGTTGCTCTACATCGATCGCCGGATGCGGGCCGAGGGCCTCGACTTCGTGCTCCGCCGGCAGGAGCGCGCAACTGGCCGCACCGTGGTCGGTGGTGGAGCACCATGACCGTCACCGGCATAGCGGCGCAACTCGCAGCGGTCGCACCGGTCGGTCGGGACGAGGCCCGGCGAGCCGCCCAGCGGGAACTGTCCAAGGGCATCTACCACCAGAGCGAGCCGGGCCCGCTCACGCGGGCACTCGACGCAGTGATCGACTGGATCGAGCGGTTCCTCGATCGGCTCGCCGCCGGGGCACCGGGCGGATCGTCGGGGGCGCTGGTACTGCTGGCGCTCGTCCTGGTCGTAGCCGCTGTCGTGGTGTGGTGGACCGGCCCGATCCGTCGCGGCGCACGCATCCGCCAACCGCACGTCGAACTGTCCGGTAACGTCGGCGCGGACGAGCACCGGCGCCGGGCGGACGAGCACGCGGCCGCCGGGCGGTTCGCGGAGGCAGTCCGGGAACGGATGCGGGCGGTCGTCCGCGAGTTGGAGACCCGGGGGGTGCTCGATCCGCGGCCCGGGCGTACGGCCGACGAGGTGGCGCGGGACGCCGGCACCGCCGTGCCGACGATCGCTGCCGACCTGCGGGCCGCGGCAGGGGTCTTCGACGAAGTCTGGTACGGCGGTCGGCCGGCCACGCCGCAGTCCGACGCACTGATGCGAAACGCGGACGACCGAGTTCGCCGGGCGCCGATGGTGGTCGCCGGCGGCGGGGTTCCGGCGGTCGCCGGCTACCAGGTGCCGCGATGAGCACGCCCGTATCCACCGACGACCGGCCGGCCGACGCCGCACCGTCCACTGTGTCGGGAGCGTCGGCGCCCGGGCTGTGGCGGCGGTATCGAGTGGTGCTGCTCGTGATCGTCCTTGTCCTGCTCGCCGCGGTCGCCATCGGGGTGGCCCGCTCGCGAGGCGTGCAGGCACGGCTCGACCCGCGCTCGGTGGAGCCTGAGGGCGGCCGGGCGCTGGCGACGCTGCTCGCAGACCGCGGTGTTCGCGTCGACCGCGTCATCGACCCGAACGCGCTGGCCACCGGAATGGGCTCGACGACCGCGGCGCTCGTTCCGGTCCCGGGCCTGCTCGGCGAGGGTGCGGCGCGGGCGCTGGGCGATGCGAGCGAAGGCATCGTCGTGCTCGTCGACCCGCCCCGAGCGATGCTGGAGGCCGTGACGGCGGACGTCCGGTCCTCGTCGTTCGTGTCCGTCCGGGTCCGCTCGCCAGAGTGCGACGAGGCGGCGGCGGTGGCGGCGGGGGACGCACTCATCGGTGGGAGTACGTACGATTCCGCTGCCGGCACGCGCTGCTACGGCGGAGACGGCGACGCCGCACCGATGATCATCGGAACCACTCGCGGCGGCGCCCGGCTCGTCGTGCTCGGGACCGGCCGGATGCTGACCAACGACCGGCTGGACGAGGACGGGAACGCGGCTCTCGGGCTCAACCTCCTCGGCGGCGACGGCAGCGCGAACCAGCTGAAGTGGCTCGTGCCGAATCCGGGGGCGGCGTCCGACGGCGAATCGACCGCGTCGATCCTGCCGGACTGGGTGTTGCCGGCCGCGCTGCAGCTGCTGCTCGTCGGGCTGCTGGTGGCGCTCTGGCGCGGGCGGCGGCTCGGGCCGCCGGTGGTGGAGCCGCTGCCCGTCGTGGTGCGTGCGGCCGAGGCCGTCGAGGGCCGGTCCCGGCTCTACCGGCGGGCGCGGGCGCGGGACCGGGCGGCCGAGGCATTGCGCTCGGGAGCGCTCGCCCGGCTGGTGCCGCGACTCGGCATCGACCGGGCCCGCGGGGCGGAGCCGCCGCCGGAGGCGGTCATCGCGGCAGTCGCGTCCCGTTCGGGGCGCCCGGAGGCGGCCGTGTACGCGGTGTTGTTCGGGCCGCCGCCGAGCGACGACGCCGGTCTCGTCGCCCTCGCCGACTCGCTCGATTCGATCGTCCGCGACACGCTCGACCCGGAGGTACCGCACCAGTGAGCCAGCCGCCGACCTCTCGGCCTGAGACCCCGCAGACCGGGAACGCGAGCACGTCGGGCGACTCCGGCGGTCCCGCCGGCTTCGGCCGTCCGGAGACGCAACAGAGCAGTTCCGCTCCCGACCCGCCGGCCGGAGACCAGAGCATCGAAGCGCAGCCGGCCACATTCAGCGGCGACGGAGACTCCACCACGTCGGGTGGTCCTGCCGGTGGGGGTCACGGGTTCGGATCGGTGGTTGGGCAGGGCGGGTTCAGGCAGCCGCCGGCGGGCGGGATCGGCGGCGCTCCTGGCGGAGGTGCCGGCGGCGGAGCTCCCGGCGGTGCTCCCGGCGGTGCTGCCGGCGGTGCTCCCGGCGGTGTTGGCCGCATCGCGGACTCGGAGCGGGCGCGGGGGGCGCTGAACCGGCTTCGGGCCGAGGTCGGGAAGGTCGTGGTGGGGCAGGATCCTGCCGTCACGGGGCTGGTGATCGCGCTGCTCTGCCAGGGGCACGTACTGCTGGAGGGCGTGCCGGGCGTCGCGAAGACGCTCATGGTGCGGGCGCTGTCGGCGGCGCTCGCGCTGGACACCAAGCGGTTGCAGTTCACGCCGGACCTCATGCCGGGCGACGTGACCGGATCGCTGGTGTACGACGCGCGGACGGCCGAGTTCTCCTTCCGGCCGGGACCGGTCTTCACCAACCTGCTGCTCGCCGACGAGATCAACCGGACGCCGCCGAAGACCCAGGCCTCGCTGCTGGAGGCGATGGAGGAACGGCAGGTCTCGGTCGAAGGCGAGCCCCGGCGGTTGCCCGACCCGTTCGTCGTGGTCGCAACACAGAACCCGATCGAGTACGAGGGGACCTACCCGCTGCCGGAGGCGCAGCTCGACCGCTTCCTGCTCAAGCTCACCGTGCCGCTGCCGTCCCGGGACGAAGAGTTCCGGGTGCTCAACAACCACCACCGCGGCTTCGACCCGCGAGACCTGGCCGGAGCCGGCGTCACCGCGGTCGCCGACGCTGGCGACCTCGCCGCCGGGCGGGCAGCAGTGCGGGGTGTGCAGGCCGCCGCGGAGGTGCTGGCCTACGTCGTCGACCTGTGCCGAGCGACGCGGCAGTCGCCGTCACTGTCGCTTGGTGCCTCGCCGCGCGGCGCGACCGCGCTGCTGAGCACGGCGAAGGCGTGGGCCTGGCTGTCCGGGCGGGACTACGTGACCCCCGACGACGTGAAGGCGCTGGCCCGGCCGACGCTCCGGCACCGGGTCGCGGTCCGGCCCGAGGCCGAGCTCGAAGGCGTCACCGCCGACGGCGTGCTCGACACCGTCCTCGCGTCGGTGCCGGCACCGCGCTAGCGGAGACAGCGCCATGGCCATCACCGGACGCACCGCACTCGTCGCGGCGCTCGGGGTGCTGCTGGCGCCGCTGGGTGCGGTCTGGCCGCTGGCCGTGGTCGGTCTGCTCGCCCTCGCAGTCGCCGCGGATGTTGCGCTCGCCGGGCGCATCGCCGACCTGCGGATGGAGCGATCCGGTGGCACCACCACGCGGCTCGGCCAACCGGTCGAGGTCGCGCTGCTGGTCACCAACGCCGGTCGGCGGCAAGTACGGGGGCTGCTCCGCGACGCGTGGCTGCCGTCCGCGGGCGCCACCCCGCGGACCCAGCAGATCGACGTGCCGCCCGGTGAGCGCCGTCGGCTGGTGACCACGCTGGTGCCGACCCGGCGCGGCGACCGGACCGCCGCACACGTCACCGTCCGATCGCTCGGACCGCTCGGGTTGGCCGGCCGGCAGCGGCGTCACCAGGTGCCGTGGGCGGTACGGGTGCTGCCGCCGTTCACCTCCCGGAAGTTCCTGCCGGAGAAACTGGCCCGGCTGCGGGAGCTCGACGGGGCCGTGACGCTCAACCGGCGCGGGCAGGGGACGGAGTTCGACTCGCTGCGGGAGTACGTGGACGGCGACGACGTCCGCTCGATCGACTGGCGGGCGACCGCCCGGCGCGGCGACGTCGTCGTCCGGAACTGGCGACCCGAGCGGGACCGCCGGTTGGTCTGCGTGCTCGACACCGGGCGCACCTCCGCCGCCCGGGTCGGCGACATGCCCCGGCTGGACGCGGCGATGGACGCCTGCCTGCTGCTCGCCGCGGTGGCCGCGCGGGCCGGCGACCGGATCGACCTGCTCGCCGCCGACTCCGTGGTCCGGGCCTCCGTCGAGGGCGCCTCCCGCAACGAGGTGCTGCCAGCGCTCGTGCAGGCGATGGCGCCGCTGGAGCCGGCGCTCGTCGAGTCCGACGCGCAGCTGATCGCCGCCGAAGTGCTGCGGCGGGAGCGAAAACGCGCGCTCGTCGTACTGTTCACGTCACTGGACGCCGAACCGATCGAGCAGGGACTGCTGCCCGTGCTCGGCGCGCTCACCTCGCGGCACACGGTGGTGCTGGCCGCGGTCGGCGACCCGCGGGTGGCCGAGCTGGCCGCGCGCCGCGGCGACACCGCGGCGGTGTACGACGCGGCAGCCGCCGAGCGGGCGCTGGCCGAGCGGCGGCGGGTCATGAGCCTGCTGCGCCGGCGCGGCGTGCTGCTCGTCGACGCGCCGGCGGACACGTTCGCGTCCTCGGTCGCCGACGAATACCTGGCACTGAAGGCGGCCGGCCGGCTCTGACCTCAGCGGCGGCTGGCCGCACGATGGCCGGCAGCGCGGGTCCTGCCGGCCGACGGCGTCCCGTCCGGCAGGGCGATCATGAGACGGGAGCGACGTCCTCTCGGAGGCCGACGTCGAGGTCGCCGGTCTCGCCCGTACGGACGGCACGCCGACCGAATCGAATGACGTAGGTGAGGAACGCCGCCTCGGCCAGCACGCCGATGCCGACCCGCGCCCACGTCGGCAGCGGCGACGGCGTCACGAACGCCTCGATCACGCCGCTCACGGCCAGCACCACCACCAGCCCGAGCGCAACCGTGATCGCCTCCCGGCCGGCCGCGGCCAGCGCCTGGGAGCGAGGCAGCGGACCGGGATCGACCCAGGACCAACCCATCCGCAGCCCGACACCGGCCGCGACGAACACCGCGGTCAGCTCGAGCAGCCCGTGCGGGCTGATCAGGCCGAAGAACACGTTCGCGCGGCCGCTGCCGATCATCAGGCCGCCGATCAGTCCGACGTTCGCCGCGTTCTGCAGCAACACCCAGATCGTGCCGACCAGCGTGACGCCCAGCACCAGCGCGGCGGCCGCCGACACGGCGTTGTTCGTCCACACCTGCAGGGAGAAGGACTGCGCCGGGTTCTCGGAGTAGTACGCGGCGAAGTCGTTGTCGACCAGCTGCTTGATCTGCTCCGGGGTACCGATCCGGTTCCACAGCTCGGGACGAGCCGCGATCCATCCCATCAACCCGAACGCGACCGCGCAGAACCCGACAGCCGCGGCGCACCACCACCGCCAGGCCCGGTAGACCGCGACCGGGAAGGTCACCGCCGCGAACCGGCGCACGTCCGACCACGCCGGTGCCGACCCGCCGGCCACCGCGCCGCGGGCCCGGGCCACCAGCGACGACAGCCGGCTGACGAGCGCCGGGTCGGGCGAGCGGGTGCGGACCAGTGACAGGTGGGTCGCCGTGCGCTGGTAGAGCAGCACCAGCTCGTCCGCCTCCGTACCGGTCAGCCGGCGCCGGGAGAGCAGCTCCTCCAGCCGCCGCCACTCCCCCGAGTGCCGCGCGACGAAGGCGTCGACGTCCACGGAGCAGAGCCTATGCGGGAGGATGGGCCGGTGTCCGACGTGGTGACCGGCGAGGCGGTCGCGCTCGACCTGCGGATCGCCCAGCTGCCGTCCCGGTTGACCGCGGCCGTGCTCGATCTGCTCCTGATGGTCGCCGTATACGGCGGGCTGACCGCGGCGGTGCTCTACGCCGGCCTGTCCGACGCCGACCCGGCGCTCACCGCCGCGGTCAGCCTGTCGCTGCTGGTGCTGGTCTTCCTCGGCTACCCCGTCGCGATGGAGACGCTCACCCGCGGGCGGACGCTCGGCAAGATGGCGCTCGGGCTGCGGGTGGTCCGGGACGACGGTGGGCCGATCGCGTTCCGCCAGGCGTTGGTGCGCGGGCTCGTCGGGCTGGTCCTGGAGCGCCCCGGGCTGATCCTGCTGGGGTTCGGGCCGGCGGTCGGGATGACCGTGGCGATGTTCTCGGCCCGCGGGAAGCGGATCGGGGACATGATGGCCGGAACCGTGGTGCTGCAGGAGCGGCTGCCGGCTCGTCCACAGTGGACACCGGTGATGCCGCCGCCGCTGGCGTGGTGGGCGCCGACGCTCGACCTGGCCAGGTTCGACGATGCGCTGGCGCTGTCGGCGCGGGAGTTCCTCGGGCGCGCCGGGGAACTGTCGGCTCCGGCCAGAGAGGCGCTCGCGGCTGAGCTCGTCGACGAGGTGAGGGCGAGGACCAGGCCCGATCCGCCGCCCGGTACACCGGGCTGGGCATACCTGAGCGCGGTGCTGGCCGAGCGGCGGCGGCGCGAGGAAGACCGGGCGCTGCGGACGGCGGGGCGGCCCGGCCTCCCGCCGGGCTGGTACCCGGGTTGGCCCGCGCCCCCGGCCGGCCCGCCCGGCTACGGCGGCCCACCATCGGCCCACGGCAACCTGCCCGGTTTCCCCGGTCCGCCCCACTACGCAGGCGGCCCGCCGAGGTATGGCGGCCCACCCGACTACGCAGGCGGCCCACCCAGCTACGGCGGCCCACGGAGATAGAACGGCCACCGAACAGGACGGCCACCGAAGTACGGCGATCCACCGTGCCAGGACGGCCAGCGGGCCAGGACGGCCAGCGGGCCAGAACGGCCAGCGGGCCAGAACGGGCCAGCGAACAGGACGGCCACCGAAGTACGGCGATCCACCGTGCCAGGACGGCCAGCGGGCCAGGCCGAGGGCAAGCGGTGGGTGGGTCGCTGGGCGAGGGGAAGCAGCCCCGGCCCGGGGAGGGCCGGGGCGTCGGGGTCAGCTGCCGTGTTCCCAGGAGGTGAGGTAGTCGGCCTGGGCGGGGGTGAGGGTGTCGATGTCGATGCCCATCGACGCCAGCTTGAGGCGGGCGACCTCCTTGTCGATCGCCTCCGGCACCTCGAGCACGGACGGCGGCAGCGAGGCCGCCTCGCTCGCCAGCCACTCGGCGGTCAGCGCCTGGTCCGAGAACGACATGTCCATCACCGCGGCCGGATGGCCCTCGGCGGCGCCGAGGTTCACCAGTCGGCCCTCGGCCAGCAGCAGCAGCCGCCGCCCGTCCGGCAGCACGTACTCGTCGGTCTGGTGGCGGACCTTCGAGTTCTTCGCGGCCGCGTTGTCCTCCAGCCACTTCACGTCGATCTCGATGTCGAAGTGCCCGGAGTTGCAGAAGATCGCGCCGTCCTTCATCACCTCGAAGTGCTCGGCCCGCAGCACGTCGCGGTTGCCGGTCACGGTGATGAACACGTCGCCGATCCGCGCGGCCTCAGCCATCGGCAGGACCTTGAAGCCCTCCATCGCCGCGTCCAGCGCCTTGGTCGGGTCGATCTCGGTGACCACGACGTTCGCGCCCATGCCCTTGGCCCGGGACGCGACGCCCTTGCCGCAGTAGCCGTACCCGGCGACGACGACGGTCTTGCCGGCCAGCAGCGTGTTCGTGGCCCGGAAGATGGCGTCCACAGTGGACTGCCCGGTGCCGTACCGGTTGTCGAACATGTGCTTGGTGTCGGTGTCGTTGACCGCCACCATCGGGAACTTCAGCGCGCCGTCGGCGGCCATCGCCCGCAGCCGGATCACGCCGGTGGTCGTCTCCTCGCAGCCGGCCTTGACCGTCTCGAGCAGCTCGGTACGGGTGGTGTGCACCGTGTTGACGAGGTCACAGCCGTCGTCGAAGACGAAGTCCGGGCGGCTGTCGAGCGCGGAGTTGATGTGCTCGTAGTAGCCCTTGGTGTCGACGGCGTTGCGGGCGAAAACGCTGATGCCATACTCGGCGACCAGCGCGGCCGCGGTGTCGTCCTGTGTGGACAGTGGGTTGGACGCACACAGCGCCAGCTCGGCACCGCCGGCCTTGAGCGTGCGCATGAGGTTCGCGGTCTCGGTGGTGACGTGCATGCAGGCGGCGAGCGTGACGCCGTCGAACGGGCGCTCCTTCTCGAACCGCTCGCGGATCTGGCGCAGCACCGGCATCGAGCGCTCGGCCCACTCGATCCGCGCCCTGCCCTGCGCCGCCAGCGAGAGGTCGGCGACGTCGTGCCTGGGAAGCTCGGTCATGGCTCAGACGGTAGAGGCGAGGCGACCGCTGATCCGTTTCTTGACAACAGATTGTCAAGAAGCTTGGCTGGACGAGTGTTGAGCATCACCGATGCGGCGAAGGCGCTGCGTACGACGCCACGCATGCTGCGCTACCGGGAGTCGCTCGGCCTGCTGCCGGCGCACGGGTCGCCCGGTGCGCACCGGCGGTACGACGAGGAGGCCCTGCGGGCGGCCCGGTATGCGATCACGCTCGAGCAGACGTACGACGTGAGCCCGTCGGCGCTGGCCTTCGCGCTGCGCGTGCTCAACGATCCGGTCGTGAACGCGGACGTGCGCCGGCTGTCCCAGCTGACCGGTCCGGGGACCGCTCCGCTGGCCGCGCTCGACTTCGACCAGCAGAAGGCCCGGCGCCTGCTGCTCGCCCGGAATTCGATCATGCCCCGGGCTTGAGTCTGCGCGCGCCGGGCGCGAGAGTATGCCCGGATGCCCGGCCCGACCGGGGCCGCCGACCGAGACAGGAGCTACGTGCAGGAACGCCTGGGCGACGTGCTCGGCTCGGCTCCCGGCGAACCGGAGTCCGACGACGAGGCGTTCGAGCAGGTCCGCGAGCGGGTGCAGGCGCTGATCAGCGCCGCGCGCACGCTCTCCGACACGTGCGCCGACCTGGCCGACGCGCTGCGTCCGGTGCCGGGAATGGTCCCGGACGACCCGATCGTCGCCGGGTTCGGACGCCTTCGGGCGGAGCGTACGGCGGCGTTGCTGGACGAGGCGGCGTCGGCGGCGCGGGGCACGCTCGGGCTGCTGTACTCGGCGTACGGGGCGCTGGACAGTCGCCGGCCGCGGATCGGGCCGCCGGGGCCGCCGGCAAGCAGCGGAACCTGGCCCGACGCGTTCGTCGAGGTGCCGTCACGGGCCTTCACGGTGGAGGACGAGGCGGGTACGGCCGTGGCGCAGCGGCCGTGGGCGCGCCCGGAGTCGACGTCGCCCGACGCCACGGACCCGCACGGGATCCCCGCCGCGGCGACCGACGAGCAGACTGCGATCGCAGCCCCGGGCGCCGCCGCTGAGACCGCGGGCGAGCCGATCGGGACTGCGGCCGAGCAGTCCAGGCCGGAGCCGGTCGAGGTGGTCCGTGAGCCAGCGACGACGCCGGAATCGGACGACTTGGCCGCAGGGCCGGACGCTGTCCCGCCCGAGGCGACCGGCGACTTCGCCGCGACCAGTGCAGCGAACGCCGACACGGTGTCCGGCGCGACCGCGATGAGCGATGCGGCGGACGTCGTGGACGGGACGGAGGCGCCTGCTGACCCGCTGGCTGCCGAGACCGGCACGGACACGGGCGAACCGCCCGCACTGAGCACTGCGATCGGCTCGCCCGCGGGCACGTTGGCGGCCGTGGAGGACGACTCGAACTCGGCGGGCAGCGACCTGGACTCGGCGGTCGGCGCGGCGGCGGACGCGCTGGGCCGTATCCCGAGCGACGCGGGACCGACGGAGGGCGTGGGCGGTGTCGCCGCGGACGCGGCGATGCCGGCCGAGGAGACGCCGGGTCGAGCCGCGGATACGAGAGAGCCGGCGCAGGACACGCTAGATCGAGCCGCCGACACGAGAGAGCCGGCGCGGGACACGCTAGATCGAGCCGCCGACACGAGAGAGCCGGCGCAGGACACGCTAGATCGAGCCGCGGACGCGGAAGGGCCGGCAGAGGGCACGCTCGGTCGATACGCGGACGCGCAAGGGCCGGCGGAGGGCACGGCCGATCGCGGGATCGACGAGGTGTCGCCCGGGCCGCCGATGGACGCGACGGATCTCGGCGTGGACGAGCTGGACCGCGGGCCGGACGATCTCGACGGGGAAGGGCTGCGGGCCTGGGCTTCACCGGCCCGCGGGTGGAGAGACAGCATCCTGCCGGCCGAGCCGACCGCGGACGACGTCGAGACGGACGAGACCACCGCGGGCGGCACCGCGTCGGCCCAGAGCAGGGCGGGCGGGAGCACGGCGACCGAGAGCGCAGCAGGCCCCGGCACGGCGGACGAGACGAGCGCGGAGGACCTCCAGACTGCCGCCGGGAGTACGGCGGACGAGACCACCGCGGACGGCGCCGTGAGGGACGAGAGCACGGTTGCCGAGACCACCGGAGCCGCGACCACCGGAGTCGCGACCACCGGAGTCAAGACCACCGGAGCCGACACCACCGGAGCCGACACCACCGGAGCCGACACCACCGGAGCCGACGACCACCGGAGCCGACACCACCGGAGCCGACACCACCGGAGCCGACACCACCGGAGCCGACACCACCGGAGCCGACACCACCGGAGCCAAGACCACCGGAGCCAAGACCACGGGGAGCGAGGCCACGGCCGATGGCAGCGTGACGGCCGCCGGCATGGCGGCCGAAAGCACAGCGGACGGCATCGTGACGGCCGCGGGCATGGCGGCCGGGAGCAGGGCGGACGAGACCACAGCGGACGGGGACAGGGCCGAGGAGGCGGGAACCGTCGGCGAGCACACGCGCGACGACATCGAGATCCAGCCACGGATCACCGAACTGCCAGCGCCACCGGAGGACGAGCACACCCCGGACGACGTCGACGGTGAGGGCCTCCGCGGCTGGGCGACGGCAGCGCAACCCGTCGCCCGGCCCGAGGTCGCCGCGGCCGCGCTGGCCGGCTGGATCGTGGTGGACCCCGACGACGCGGACGACCAAGGCCACCCGATTCCCGAGCGGGCGGTTGCCGCGGCTCCGTCGGTCGACCGGCTCACGATTCCGGTGGCCGACCCGGTCGACACCGCCGACGCGGCGCAGCGGGCCGACGCGGCTTACCTCGCCGACGCGACCGACGCGACCGACGCGGCTTACCTCGCCGACCCGACCCACCGGGCCGAAACGGGCCACCGGGCGGACACGGCCGACACCGGCGACCCCCGCTACCCCGGCGGCCCCGGCGACACCCGCTACCTCGGCCACACCCGCTACCCCGGCGACACCCGCTACCCCGGGGACATGGCAGACAGGGCCCGCACGGCGCTGGACTCCGACCCGGTCCAGGACCCGGTCCAGGACCCAGTGCAGGACCCGGTGCCGGACCTGACCCGCGACCCGCTGGCCGACCTGCTGTCCCTCCGGGCGCCGGATCTGGTGACCGGCCCGATGCTCGACCCGATCACCGACCCCGTCACCGATCCGGCCGCGGACCCGGACGGCCCGGGTTGGCACGGCGACCCGGTCTCGGCCGAACCGCGCTCGCTCAGCCTGGTCCCGCCGGTCCCGGAGGACCCTGACCTCGAGCAGAGCGGCCCGTGGCCCGCCGGCGGCGACTGGGCCGGCGGAGACCTCAGCGGCGCCGCCACCTTCGCGCCGGCCCAGCACGCGGTCCGGGACGAGCACGCGATCGGGGCCGTCGACCACCCGGCCTGGGGCACCGCCGAGCCGGTCTTCCCGCTCGCCGGACGGGACGCGGCGCCGGAGAAGCCGCTGGACGAGCCGGCCGCCGCCGTCCTGGCCCGCCAGGTCGAGGCCGCTCGCCGGCACCTGCAGGCCGCGCTCGTCGTCGCCAGCGGGCCGGCGGCGCCGCGGCAGCTCGGCGCTCTGCTCACCGCGATCGAGCAGGTCCTCACCGCGGTGACCGACCTGGCCAGGGAGACCCGGGGGCTGCTGGAGTCGGGGCTGGGCGAGCGGACGTTCCCGGGCGAGGCCCGCTTCCTGTGCAGCACGCCCTGGGAGGGCACCAACCTGGTCGGTCGGGACGCGTACGGCGACGACGTGGCCACTCCCGGCGGCCTGGCCAAGCTGCTGCGCGCGCTCGGCTACGAGGCCCATTCAGTGACCTCGGCCGGCGGCATGGCCGGTGTGCAGATCCGCTCGCCGCGGTATTCGATGCAGGTCGCGCTGGTCGAGCCGGCCGGCGGCGGGCGGCAGCGCTGGAGCGGCGCGCTGGAGTGGGTCGACGAGTCCGGCGTCAGCCGCACCTGGGCGGAGATGCTCGGGCCGGCCGAGCTGGAGGACGAGGAGCTGGCCCGCCGGGTCGACGAGCTGCTGCGGCGCAGCGTGGGAGGCTGAGATCTAGAGGTTCGTCGTCGCGACGACGAGCTCGCCGCTGCCGGCCACCGTGGCGGCAAGCCCCGCCGGCAGCCAGGCCGACGCCCCGCGCGGCAGCGTGAGCGTCTGCGGCCCGACCTGCACCACCGCCGTGCCGGCCACGGTGAGCACGATCCGCGGTCCGGTCAGCCCCATCTCGGCCGGCGTCTCGGTCAGCGCGTACGTGTCGAGCCGGAAGTCGGGCATCGGCGGCCGGTACGCGGTGTGCCCGGGCCCCTGCTCCTTCGGCACCATCAGCGGCGCCGGCCCGTCGGCCACGTCCACCACGCGCAGCAGCTCCGGCACGTCGACGTGCTTGCCGGTCAGCCCGCCGCGCAGCACGTTGTCGGAGTTGGCCATCACCTCGACGGCGGTGCCGTGCAGATAGCAGTGCATGTTGCCGGCGGCGAGGAACACCGCCTGGCCCGGCTGCAGGGTGATGCGGTTGAGCAGCAGCGCGATCACCACGCCGGGGTCGCCCGGGTATGCCTCGCCGAGCTGGACGCCGGTCGCATACTCGGCCGGGAACTCCGCCGAGCCGGCCGCGCAGGCCGCGACCACCGCGTCGACCAGTTGCCGGCGCCGGTTGGCCGGCACGGTGAGCAGACCGGTGACCACCTCGCGCAGCCCCTCCGGGTCGGGCCGCGCCCGCAGTGCCTCGACGTACTTCGTCAGCGCCGGCGCCACGCCCGCGAGCTCGGTCAGCAGCCGCAGCGTGGCGTCGATGCGCCGGAACCCGCACAGCGCCTCGAACTGCGTCAGCGGGTAGATCAGCTCCGGCTTGTGGTTGGGATCGACGTAGCTGCGCTCGGGGGAGCTGATCGGGACGCCGCGCTGCTGCTCCGCGGCGTACCCGGCACGGGCCTGCTGCAGGTTCGGGTGTGCCTGCAGCGACAGCGGCCGCTCCGCCGCGATGATCTTCATCAGGAACGGCAGCCGCGTCCCGAAGTGCCGTATGACCAGCGGGGACAGCTCACCGGTCGGGTCGTCCTCGATCCGTTCGGCCAGCGTGCCGCCGGACCGCAGCCGGGACGGCGCCGCCGGGTGGGCACCCATCCAGAGCTCGGCCTGCGGGCGACCGGTCGGCTCCAGGCCGAGCAGCCGCGGGATCTCGGTGGCCGAGCCCCAGGCATTCGGCCGAACCGGATTCTCGAGCAGGTCGGCCGTTCGGGTGATCATCGAGCTGGTCCGCACGGCGGACGACCCTACCGGACGTGCCCGGCTGACCGGACCCATCTGCGCGCTCACGGTGACGGCTCGAACTCGGGCGCGTCCGGGTCGACGCCGGCCGGCCGCCGGGCCACCGGCCGGTCGAGGTCGGGCTCGAGGTAGATCAGTCGCGCCTCGGGCACCGCCTGCCGGACCCGCCGCTCGGCGTCGTCGATCGCGCCGGCGACCCGCTCCATCACCGTGGTTCGCGGGATCGCGATCTTGGCCGCGACCAGCAGCTCGTCCGGCCCGAGGTATTCGGTCCGCAGGTGGATGACGCGGTCGACGCCCGGCCCGACGAGCGCGGCGACGATCTTGTCCAGGGTCTGCGGGGAGGCGCCCTCGCCGATGAGCAGGCTCTTGGTCTCGATGATGAGGATCACCGCGATGACGCCGAGCAGCAGGCCGATCAGCACGGTCGCGATGCCGTCCCACACCGTGTCGCCGGTCGCCCAGGACAGCCCGACGCCGGCCAGCGCGAACATCAGGCCGAGCAGGGCCGCGGTGTCCTCCAGCAGCACCACCGGCAGCTCCGGCGCCTTGGCCCGGCGGATGAACTGGACCCAGCTGCTGTCGCCGCGGACCTCGTTGGACTCGACGACCGCGGTGCGCAGCGAGAAGCTCTCCAGGCCCACCGCGACCAGCAGGATCACGATCGCCACCTGCGGCCGGTCCAGCGTCGCCTCGTGGTCGCGCAGCTTGTGGTAGCCCTCGTACAGGGAGAACAGCGAGCCGAGGGTGAACAGCACCAGCGCGACGACGAACGCGTAGAAGTACCGGTCCCGGCCGTAGCCGAACGGGTGCTCCGCGGTCGCGGCCCGCCGGGCCCGCCGGCCGCCGACCAGCAGCAGGAGCTGGTTGCCCGAGTCGGCGACCGAGTGCGTACCCTCGGCGAGCATCGACGACGAGCCGGTGATCGCGAAGCCGACGAACTTCGCCACCGCGATGCCGAGGTTCGCTCCCAGCGCGGCCAGGATCGCCCTGGTGCCGCCCTCTGCGCTCATCTCCCACTCCTCGGCCGGACCCGGCCTCGTCCCTCGGCCGGGTCAGCCCTCGTCGCTGGGCCCAACGAAAACGCTTCGCGTTTCCGCCGGGGACCCATGCCCCGCTCGCCCTGCGGGCCCTCGGGCTCGCTCATCCGCCCTCCCCGGCCGCGCCGGCTATGCCCAGGTACGCGGCGGTGAAATCGAGCAACGCCAGCACGGAGGCGAGCCGGCCGACCGGTCCGTCCGCGTCCTCGGCCATCAGCTCGGTGACCGGTACGCCGCGCCGGCCGCAGTCCGCCACCAGCTCGTCGACCTGGGCCCTGGCGACGTCCGGCTCGTCGCCGGCGCGGATGAGCACCAGCCGCGGCCGGGCCGGGGACGGGTCGTCCACCCGGTCCCGGAACAGGTCGTCGTCGGCGCCGGCCCCGGTCGGCGCGGTGAGCAGGCCGGCCAGCCGCGTCCTGGCCACCGGCAGCCCGCCCACGGCGGCCGGGCGACCGACCGCGGCCAGGCTGCCGACCAGCCGGTAGGCGGCCGCGCCGCCGGCCGGCGTGCTGCCGACCACGACCGGGACGGACTCGGCCAGGTCGAGGGCGAGCGACTTGGCCGGGTTGACGTACGTGTCCGAGCCCGGCCGGCAGCGCTCGGCCACCGAGTCGAGCACGTCGGCGGCCGCCCGCAGGTCGAGCCCGGGCTCCGGCATCAGGCCGAGCTCGCCTGCCGCGAGCAGCATCGGGACCAGCAACGACCAGAGATTGGCGCGCGGGTGCCGGCCGCTGGGCAGCGCGACGTAGCCGGCCCGGTTGCGGCCGCAGGCCTCGTGCAGCAGCGAGTCGGCCGGTCCGGCGCCGAGTACGCTCACCCCGCGCCGGGCCGCGGCCTCCACCAGCGCCGGGGCTGCGGTGGCGGTCGCCGCGGTGGTCACGGCCAGCAGCGCGTCCGCGGCGCCGACCCAGACCGGCAGCACCGGGCCGTCCTGCCGGACCACCGGTGCGGTCGCGTCGGGTCGCTCGGCCAGCCCGGCCAGGACGATCGCGACGTCGTCGGCAGCCGCGTCGGCCGCCACCAGCACCGCCCGCGGCCGCATGCCGGACATCACGTCCGGGACGTCGGCCTCGGCCGAGAGCGCCGTGCTCTCCCGCACCTGGGCCCCGGCGGTCGCCACCGATCGCAGCAGCCCGGTCCGGTCGGCCGCGACCAGCGTGGCCTCGTCGTCCAGGACCGACTCGTCGAGCGCGGCGTTCATGAACGGCTGACGTCCTGCCTCGTCGGGCAGTTCACGAGGCGGGCACACCCCGGCGCCTGGCCTCGTCGAGCAGGAGCACCGGGATGTCGTCCTGCACCGGGTAGGCGCGGTCGCACGAGGTGCACCAGAGCTCGCTGGTCTCCTCGTGCACCTCCAGCGGCGCGTGGTCGTCCGGGCAGGCCAGGATCTCCAGCAGCACAGGGTCGAGGTTCACTACGGGTTTCCTCTCTTCATGCGGGTCTTCATGCGGGATGCGGGCCTATCCGGCCCGGACGAGCGCCAGCACGGCGTCGCGCAACTCTGTCATCGAGGCCTCGTCCGGCGCCTCGACATTGAGCCGCAGCAGCGGCTCGGTGTTGGACGGGCGCAGGTTGAACCAGCTGCCGTCGGGCAGCGACACGGTCAGCCCGTCGAGGTGGTCGACGGTCGCCCCGTCCCGCTTGCCGAACTCCTCCTCGACGGCGGCGGTGCGCCCCGGCACGTCGGCGACGGTCGAGTTGACCTCGCCGGAGCCGGCGTACCGCTCGTACTCGGCGGTGAGCGCGGACAGCGGCAGGTCGCTGCGCCCGAGCGCGGCCAGCACGTGCAGCGCGGCGAGCATGCCGGTGTCGGCGCGCCAGAAGTCGCGGAAGTAGTAGTGCGCCGAGTGCTCGCCGCCGAACACCGCGCCGGTCTCCGCCATCACCTGCTTGATGAACGAGTGTCCGACCCGGGCCCGCACCGGCACGCCGCCGCGCTCGCGGATGATCTCCGGCACCGCCCGGGACGTGATCAGGTTGTGGATCACCGTGTCGCCCGGGTGTTCGGCCAGCGCGCGGGCCGCGACCAGCGCGGTGATCGCGGACGGGGAGACCGGCCGGCCGCGCTCGTCCACGACGAAGCAGCGGTCCGCGTCGCCGTCGAAGGCGAGGCCCACGTCGGCGCCGACCTCGACCACCTTGGCCTGCAGGTCGCGCAGGTTGGCCGGGTCGAGCGGGTTGGCCTCGTGGTTGGGGAAGCTGCCGTCCAGCTCGAAGTACAGCGGGACGACCGTCAGCGGCGGCCCGAGCACCGCCGGCACGGTGTGTCCGGCCATCCCGTTGCCGGCGTCGACGACCACGGTCAGCGGCCGGATCGCCGCCAGGTCGACCAGCCCCAGCAGGTAGTCCGCGTACGCCGGCAGCAGGTCGCGCTGCTCGACCCGGCCGCGGCGGGCGGTCGGGTCGAGGTCCTGCTCGGCCAGCGCCCTGATCTCGCGCAGGCCGGTGTCCTGGCCGACCGGAGCCGCGCCGGCCCGGCACAGCTTGATCCCGTTGTAGCGGGCCGGGTTGTGGCTCGCGGTGAACATCGCGCCGGGCAGGTCGAGCGAGCCGGAGGCGAAGTAGAGCAGGTCGGTCGAGCCGAGGCCGGCGTCCAGCACGTCGGCGCCCTGGGCCGTGACGCCCTCGGCGAACGCGGCCGCCAGCGGGACGCTGGACTCGCGCATGTCGCGGGCGGTGACGATCCGCTCCGCGCCGGCGACCCGGGCGAAGGCCGCGCCGACCGCGCGCGCGACCTGCTCGTCCAGCTGGTCGGGGACCACGCCGCGGATGTCGTACGCCTTGACGATGGAGGACAGGTTCCGCACCCCGCCGACCGTACCGGCCGCAGTGATACCGCGCGTCACCGCTCCGGCTAAGGCGTGTCTCCGTACCGGCGGTGGCTGCCGGCCGCGTCGGTCACTGCGGGCTGGGGATGACCCGCAGGTGGCCCCGCCGGCCGGTGCCCGAGTCGGACCGGGCGGCCGGATCGGTGCCGGCGTCCACGGCCAGCGTCCGGCGCTCCGGGCGGGCGGCCTCGCGCACCGCGTCGGCCAGCGCCTCCAGGTCGTCGCTGCTCGGCATCGGCAGGCTGTAGTCGCCCTCGTGCCGGACGACCTCCCAGCCCTTCGGGACGGTCAGCCGGCGGGCGTGCTCCTCGCACAGGTCGTACGAGTGCGGCTCCGCGTACGTGGCCAGCGGGCCGACCACCGCGGTGGAGTCCGAGTACACGTACGTCAGGGTGGCGACCGCCGAGTCGGGGCACCCGGTGCGGGAACACCGGCGCACGTGTCTGACCATGCCTGCTGCGCCTCCCACGCCGATCCGTCCCACCTACGGCGGCACCATAGACCCGCACCTGGCCGCCGGCCGGCACCTTCGGCTCCGCGCGGGCCGTGTCGCGCCGGGATTCGCCCGGGCGTGTCGTCGTTCCCGGACGGCGTGTCGCGGGACGAGTACGATCCGCACCATGAGCCCGCCTGGTGACCGGCTCGCGCCGTCCCGCCGCCGGAACCGGCCGGGCGTCCGCCGGGACCGCCGCGGGCGGGGCCTGCGCGGCGTGCTGGTGCCGGCCGAGGTGCCGCTCTCGCGCAGCCGCGCGGAGCTGTTCGACGACATGGTCCTCGACGCGGTGGAGCACCTCGAGGGGCGCTGGGCGTCGAAGCTGGAGTCGGTGGAGTTCGCGGTCGAGGACGTGCCGGCGGTGCCGGACGGACCACCGGAGGCGCTGGTCTGGGGCACCGACGTGATCGAGGACGGAGCGGTGCCGCTGGCGCGGCTGCTGCCGGCCGGGTCCGACCCGGGCGGTCGGCCCACCCCGCCGCGGATCGTGCTCTACCGGCGCCCCCTGGAGCTGCGCGCGATCGACCGGACCGAGCTGGCCGACCTTGTCCACGACGTGGTCGTCGAGCAGGTCGCCAACCTGCTGGGTCTCGATCCGGACGAGGTCGACCCACCGGCGGAGTGAACCGTGCAGGACACGCCCCGGCAGCTCCCGCCCGCCGGCCCGCCACACCGTAAGCTGATCATGAACGCGGTGCCCCTCGTCGTCGACCGAAGCGGGGCACCGTTGTGTTTCAGTGGGTACGTATATGCGGTACGGGGCGGTGCCGATCGGAGGTGGACCGGTGAGCGACGTCGGCGTCCCTGACCGCCTGGCGTGAGCGACATGCGTCCGCTCGCGATCGCGGTGGTCATTGTCGGCGTGGTGCTGCTGGCCCTCGGCACCTGGTTGATCCTGCGCGCCTCGTTCGGGGTGCCGCGCAAGCCCCGGCCGGCGCGGCCCGCTCCCCGGCCGGCGCCGCCGGTCGCCGACCGGCCGAGGACGCCGATCGCGTTCCCGCCGGCCGCGGTGGCCCGGACGTCGGCGCCGCCGCTGGACGACGAGCCGTGGCAGCGGCCGGTGCCCGACCGGCTCCCGCCGGACGAAGACCTGCTCGTCCACCCGGCCCGCGAGCGGGTGCCGCCCGAGGAGCCGGTTCGCGACGAGGCGCCCGGGCGCTATCCGGACGAGGCGCTGGCCGAGGAGGCGGCCGGGCTCGACCTGCTGGCCGGGTCGGCCAACTGGGGCAGTCCGGTGCCGCCGGCCGACGAGCCGGCTCCGCCCGAGGACACCGACCGGCCGCTGGCACCGAGCCCCGCCGAGGAGGAGCCGCCGCACGAGCCCCCCGCCGACCGCGAACCAACCGACCGCGAACCAACCGACCGCGAACCAACCGGCCGCGAACCGACCGACCGAGAACCATCCCACCACGAACCGACCGATCGAGAACCAGCCGACCGCGAACCAACCGGCGAGGCTGCCGCTGAGGCACCTGCGCCGCAGCAGGCGCCGGCGGAGGCGCCCGGTGAGGAAGCCGGCCGGTCGCCCGGTGCGGCACCGGCCGGATCCACCGGCGAGGCGCGGGCCGCCGCGGATGCGGACGAGCCCACCACGGCGGCGGACGCGACGCCAGAAGGGGCGGCGCCGGGCGCGGCTGCCCCGGGGTCGGCGGATGCGGCCGAGACGGCGGCGCCCGAGAAGCACCGGGGTGCCGGGGCAGCCGCTGCCGGGGCAGCAGCCGCCGGAGCTGCTGCGGCGGCTGGGTGGGCGGCGCGGCGGGAGTCCGACGTCCCTCAGGTCGCGCCGCGGTCGAGCTTCGCGGAGTCGCTGGCCGCGCAGGCCGACGACACCCACGAGCAGCCGCGGCCCGCCCCGCCGGTGCCGCCCGGCGATGCCGTCATGCCGATGGGCACGGTGCTCGGCGGAGCGTCCGCCCACCCGCCGCTGCCGCCACCGCAGACTCCGCTGCCGCCACCGGCGCCGCCCCCCGACGGGGCGCCCGACGAGCAGGACCTGCTCCAGGACTGGGCCCGGGAGCGCCCGGCAGCCCCGGGCCACCAGCTCGGCCCCGTGGTCGACCAGCAGGGTCCGCTGCCCGACCTCGGCGCGACCCCGCCGGGCGGCGAGCCCGACGACGACTGGGCGGCCCGCTTCGGCGCGCTCGCCGAGCAGCTCGGCGAACCGCGGCCGGACCCCAACCAGCCGGACAACCAGCCGGACAACCAGCCGGACAACCGGCCGGGAGCCAACCGGCCGGGAGCCAACCGGCCGGGAGCCAACCGGCCGGGAGCCAACCGGCCGGGAGCCAACCGGCCGGGAGCCAACCAGCCGGGAGCCAACCAGCCGGGAGCCAACCAGCCGGGAGCCAACCAGCCGG
This sequence comes from uncultured Actinomycetota bacterium, assembly GCA_963728945.1. GTDB lineage: Bacteria > Actinomycetota > Actinomycetes > Mycobacteriales > CADCTP01 > CADCTP01. The sequence continues at coordinate 532,144 of CAVSMA010000004.1, forward strand.
GAGCCAACCAGCCGGGAGCCAACCAGCCGGACGACCAGCCGTGGCCGGCCCGCCCGGACGCGCCGCCGAGCACCGATCTCCCCACCGGCCCGCCGCCGCCCGAGCCGCAGGCCTGGCCGCGGCGCGAGCCCCAGCGCCCACCCGAGCCGTTCGGCGGCCCGTACGGTCAGCAGCCGGCTCCGCCTCCGCCGTACCGGCCGGCCGGCCCGGAACCGCCGCGCTCCCGGGACCGGCAGCAGGGCGGGGAGACGCCGCGCTCGGCCGCCCGCAAGCCCGGCACCCGCTCCCGCCAGGGCCGCCCGGAGGACCCCCGGCAGGCCGCCGTCTACGACGCGCTGGCGATCAACGAGCAGGTCCTGGACGAGGTGTGGACCAGCCCGTCGGTGGACGTGCTCAAGGTCGTGTCCAGCATCGTCGTCAACGCCCTGGACGCGTACGAGGACGACCCGGCCGAGTATGCGGACTGGGTCGCGGTCCACCGCACCGGCAACTGCGACTGCCACTGAGCGACCCCGAACGGGCCGACCAGGAGAGGCCGACCAGGAGAGTCAGGACCGGCCGCGCCGGAGGACCCCGTTGCGGATCCGCTCGATCCCGGCCGGACCCGGACCGGGCGGCACCGACGCCACCGGCGGGAACGGCCGCCCGGCGTTGTACCTCTCCTCCAACCGGCTCACCTCCGCTGCCAGCACCCGCCCGGCCAGCTCGCTCAGGTTGGCCGACTCCCCGGGCTCGCCGGCGGTGGCGCGCACCGCGGCTCTGGCCCGATCGACCAGGTCACGAGGCAGGTAGAAGCTGCGCTGTACCCGGTCCGGGCTGGTCCGGCTGCGTCGCCGCGGTCCGTCCCCGTACGGATCCCGCTCCCCCATGTCGGACCCAACCCCTTTCCCCGCGTGGTGCCGCCTCGCCCGGACGGACGCACCCTAAGCGTGCGCTAGGTCGAATTCCGGCCACAGAAAGTAGTATAAGTGACGCAGTCACTGGTCCCGGGGCATCGGCGCCCGGCGGGAGTCATAGGAAAGTCGCATTAGACTTCCCCTCACGTGAATCCAGCACGTGCCGTAGTGTCGTCGCAGCGTCGCGTTACCGCCGAAGGGAGCACTGGACGTGCAGCATCTAGCCGTCCACGTCCTGGCCGCCGAGCCCACGATCAACACGACCGGCGTCGTGGCATGGATAGTGAAGTACATCATCCCGCTGCTGTTCGCCTTCGCCGCCGTGGTGATCATGTCTCGGGCCCACCAGGGCCGGACTCGCGAGAACGCCGTCGTGGCCGTCAACCTGTTCCTCGGGATCATGCTCATCGCCGCCGGAGGCGCCCTGTTCGCCTTCGGCCAGCAGCTCGTCAACCTGATCCTCGGCTGAGTCCGATCACGCACCGGCCAGCGGAGGGAGACACATGGCGCTGACCGTCAGACCGGACGACGAGGTCTACCAGTTCGACACCGTCTGGCTCGGGCCGGACGAATACACGCTGCCCATCCAGGCGCGCTACGTCGCCTGGGGCACCTGGCTGGCCTGCTTCCTGGTCGCGGCCGTGCTGATCATCCCGCTCGGCGGGGGCGGGCCGGCCGGCGTGCTGGGCTCGCTGGTCTGGTCTCTCGGCCTGTCGGTGGTGCTGTCCCGGGCGATCATGCTGATCGTCGACCACGAGCGCCCGCTGCGGTCGCTGCCGGCGCTGTTCAGCGCGGAGGCTCGGGCGGCGATGCACTCCCGCCGCCGCGGTGAGCGGTCGCTGCTGGTCCGGCCGGGCCGGGTGGTCGTGCGGGACACCCCGCCGAAGGTGCTCGCGATGCGCGAGCGGCAGCGCAGCCGGGCCGCCGGCAAGGCCGCCGGCAAGGGCGCCGGCAAGACCGCCGGCAAGACCGCCGGCAAGACCGCCGGCAAGGCGTGGCGCAAGGCGCACCGGAAGGAGCAGCCGGTGGCCGAGGTCGCGCCGGTCGGGCAGCCGGTGACGACCGAGCTGGCGACGCCCGCGACGACCGAGCCGACGAGCGGGCTCGGCACTCCGGCCTGGACGGCGGACTCCGCGGTCGACGGCTGGCGCGCCCGCCGGACGCCGGCCTGGAGCATCAGGGCCGACGAGCACGACGTGTACGAGCCGGCACCCGTCCCGGTGCCGGTCGACGACGAGGTGCACGAGTTCGTCCGTGCACCCGATCCGGAGACCGCGCCCGCTCCGACCCCTGAGGTCGTGGCAGCGGCGGTCCGCCGGCCGGAGCCCGCGCCGGCGACGGTCCCGACGGTGGCCGAGCCGCCGGTCGGGCCGCGCGCCGGCACCGGCGGTCCCTTCCGGACAGATCCGCACCGGGCCGAGTCGAACGGGGGCGGCCGGGCAGTTCCGGCCGGCGACGAGGTCGATCCGCACGCCGCGTTCGAGCGGCGCCTCGTGCTCCCCGCCAGGAAGGACCGCTGATGGCTCGACGCCGCGAGGAGCCGCGCCCGGCTCAGCTCGGGCTCGCCCTCCGCGAGATCGCCGGCAACATCACGCTGACCAAACGCAGCGCGTACGCCTGGTACGTCGTGCCGCCCGCCCGCTGGGCCTGGCGCGCCGACGGCGACCGGCGCGCCATGGTGGACTCCGCCGGCATCGCGTACGCCGGCCTGGCCGGCCGCCGCCTGCGGATCCGGGTCACGAGCCGGCCGTACCCGGTCGCGGCCTGGGCCCGCGGCCTGCACGCCCGCACGCCGTCCCCGCTGCCCGGGGCGCGCGACAACGACTGGTCGGACAACCTGCTCGCGCAGCAGCGCTACCTGCGCACCTCCGCCACCGCGGAGAAGGAGGTCTACCTCGGCGTCGAGATCGCGCCGCGGTCCCGGATCACCGCGCTCGCCGACGCCGTGCTGGGCAAGGCCGGCAACCGGGAGCTCGCCCACCTCGACCGGGACGTCGAGCTGATCACCGAGGTGGTCCGCTCCCCCGGCATCGGTGGCCAACCGGCCGACCCGCGCCGGATGGAGTGGCTGCTGCACCGCTCGGTCGGGCTCGGGCTGCCGGCCCCGGGTGGGCTGATGTCGCCGCCGGGGCTGTCCGCGGAGTGGGAGACGACCGACCTGCACGCGTTCACCGAGGGGGTCGTGGTGCGCCCGACCCCGCTCGGCCGGTGCGTGCAGATGATCGACCGCCGGCCCGACCACGACCCGCTGACCTCGTACGTCGCGGTCGTCACGCTGGGCCGGATGCCGGAGCTCGTGGTGCCCGACCCGCGCGGTCCCTGGCTGTCGGCGACCGACGCGCTGCCGTTCCCGGTCGAGGTGTGCTCGACGGTCGACGTGCTGGCCGGCACCGCCACCCGCGGCGGCGTCACCAAGGCGCTGCTGCGCATCCGGGACCAGCAGCGGCAATACCAGATCCACGACGTCGACGAGCCGGCCGCGCTGACCCGGCAGGCCGAGCACGCCCGGCGCATCGAGGACGAGATGAGCCACGGCGACGACCTGGTCTCCACCCGCACCGAGGGCTGGTACCGGCTGGCCGTCGCCGGCCGCACCGAGAACGAGTGCATGGAGCGGGTCCGGGCGGTGCGCGACCTCTACAAGCGCCGGCACATGGACGCCGTGCTGACCAAGGGCCAGGCCGCGCTGGTCCGCGAGTTCGTGCCGGGCGAGCCGATCGCCTCCAGCGCGTACCGCCGCCGGCTGCCGATGCGCTACTTCGCGGCCGGCCTCCCGCAGGTGGCCACCCGGCTGGGCGACCGTCGCGGGCCGCTGATCGGGATCATCGCGTCGAGCGTGCGCCGGCCGGTCATGTTCGACACGCACTACTCGACCGAGGTGAAGAAGGCGTCCGGGCTGGTGCCGATCGTCGGCCGGCAGGGCGCCGGCAAGTCGGTGCTCGAGGCGGCGATCTGCTACCAGGCCGCCCGGCGCGGAATCCGCACGGTCATGCTCGACCCGTCCGGCCCGCTGGCCGCGCTGGTCGAGATGCCCGAGCTGAAGGAGTTCGCCGAGCACATCGACCTGGCCAAGGCGCCGGCCGGCACGCTCTCGCCGTGGGCGGTGGTCCCGGAGCCGCAGCCGGGCCACTTCGACTCGCAGGAGCAGTACGACGAGGCGATGGACGAGGCCAGGGCCGAGCGCAAGACGCTGGCCATCGACATCGCCCGGATGCTGCTGCCGGCCCAGATCGACCACAACCCGCACACCGAGCCGCTGCTGCTGCGGGCGATCCGCGAGGTCGGCGCCGAACCCACGAGCAACTACTGGGCGGTCACCTGGCGGCTGCGGGAGTACGCGGGGCTGCGGTTCGACGGTGCGCCGATGGACCCGGACGACGAGGGCTACAAGCGGCTGCGGGACGAGTCGGCGGCGATGCACGCGCAGACCCTGGCCGACCTGCTCTCCGACACCGCGGAGACCAGGCAGGGCCGGCTGTTCTTCCCGCCGCTGACCCCGCAGGGGCAGGAGCTGGCGGCCCGCCCGCTGCACACCGAGGCCGTGCTCACCGTGATCACGATGAGCGGGCTGGTGCTGCCGAACCCGACCGTCCCGCGCGAGCACTGGTCGTTCACCGAACGGATGAGCGTGCCGGCGCTGCACCTCGCCTCCTGGTATGCGACCCGGGCGATCTACGGCCTGCCCCGGCACGTCCGCAAGGTGCTCGCCCTGGACGAGTGCCACTTCCTGGCCATGTGGCCGGTCGGCCGGGCGCTGTTCCAGCGGGTCGGCCGGGACACCCGCAAGTACAACGTGTGCTGCCTGGCCGCCTCCCAGGACCCGGCGGACACGCTGAACATGGACGTCGCCAACCACGTGGCCGCGAGCTTCATCGGCCGGATCGAGGACGAGCGGGTGGCGGCGGACGCGCTGCGGCTGCTCGGCGTGCCGACCGGTGCCGGGTACGAGCACGCGATCGGCACGCTGTCCCAGCCCGGTCCGGACGGCACGCCGCCGGACTACCGGGAGTTCGTGTTCCGGGACGCGGACGGCAACGTGGACCGGTTCGTGGCCGACCTCTCGTACAACCAGGGCCTGCTCGCGGTGGTCAACACCGACGCCCGGCAGCCGGGTGAGGCCGACGCCGACCCGTCCAGCGTGGACGACTACGCCGACTTCACCGACGACCGGGTGACGGTGTGAGCAGCACGCCGACGGCCGCGCCCGGCCGTGTCCTGCGGGCGGCGGCCCGGGCGCTCGACCACGCCGCCGGCCGGGCCGACGCGCCGGCTCCGGAGCCGGTCCGGCCTGCTCCCACCGCGGCTGCGCTGCTGCCGGCGCCCGGGCAGCAGGGGCGCCGGCCCCGGCCGCCGGCCTCGGTGGGTGCGGGTCACCGCGAAGGTGCTCGGCGTGTTCGTGCTGGCCGCGGCGACGCTGTTCGTCGCGCCCGGCACCGCGTCGGCGCTGCCGATCGTCGGCGGGTGCACCACGCCGCCGGCGCCGGAGTCGCCCCAGCAGGGCATCTCCGGCTTCTTCATGTCGAAGCCGAACCCGCTGCCGCCGACCGAGGACCCGTTCGCGGCGAACGCGAAGACGACGCCGTTCGAGCAGTACGGCCTGGCCGGGCTGTCCTGGTACACCTACGACCTCGGCTGCGGCGGTGCCGCCCGCGACCCGTCCGGCTCGATCTCGACCTGGGCAGCGCGGCTGATGTTCATTCCGGCCAAGGCCACGGTCGCGGCGCTGACCGGGGTGATGCAGGCGGCCCTGCACCCGACGTACCTGTCCGCGTTCGACCCGCTGCTCAACAGCCTGGTCAGCCAGCTGCGCCGGGCCGTCTACACGCCGCTGTTCCCGCTCGCGGTGATGCTCACCGGCCTGCTGCTGATGGCCCAGGCGACCCGACAACGGGTGTCCGAGTCGACCACCGCGATCGGCTGGTGCCTGCTCGTCACGGTCATCGCGGCGGCGTTGTTCGCCTGGCCGGTGAAGGCAGGGCATGCCGCCGACACGGTGATCAGCAAGGGCGTGGCCACGGTCTCGGCCGGCATCACCGGCAACGGCGGCGACCCCGGCGACCAGGTCGCCAACATGCTGTACGGGCCGTTCCTCTACCGCATGTGGCTGATGGGCGAGTTCTGCGACCCGGACAGCACCGGCGCACAGAAGCACGGTTCCGCGCTGCTGCAGGCGCAGGCGCTGAGCTGGCAGGAGGCCGAGCAGGCCAAGACGGGCGGGGAGAAGGTCACCGACGCCAAGCAGAAGACGTTCGGCGACGTGGCCGGGAAGGTGAAGAGCGACGACCCGTCGGCGTACGAGTGCGTCGCGGGGCACGGCAGCGCGTCGCTGGAGGCGTCGATCCTCGCCGACGTGGGCGTCCTGCTGATGGCACCATTCCTGCTGGTCGGCGGGTTGATCCTGATCGCCGCGTACCTGGTCGTGCGGTTCGCGGTGATCTTCGCGCCGGCGCTGCTCACCGCGGGCGCGTTCTTCCCGCTGCGCGGGATCGTGCTGGCCGCCGGTCGGGTCGTCGCCGCCGCGATCATCAACGGCATCCTGTTCACGCTCGCGGTGCTGCTGGTGATCCGGGTGGACTCGGCCATCCTCGACCCGTCGACCGCGCTGCCGGCCTGGCTCCGGCTGGTGCTGGTCGGCGTCGTCACGGTCGTGATGTGGTATCTGACCAGGCCGTTCCGGAAGCTCACGACGATGGTGACGACCGGGCGGATGGCCTGGGCGATGGGCGACCGGTCGTACTACGAGCGCGGCGGGCTGTTCGGCCGCCGGCGCGGCTTCGACGCGGCGATCGTGGCGGACGACGGGCATGCCGCGGTGCTGTCCCGGGAGGAGGCCCGCGGTCCGGCCGGCATGCCGCGGGGCGCGCCGGCGGCGGTGGTGGCGCCGGTCTCGGTGTCCTCGACCAGGTCGGACGGCGGCGGCAAGGTCGCCGCGGCCGCGGCGGGGGCTGCGGTCGGCGCGGCGGCGGCCGGCTCCCGTGGCGACCCGCCCGGCCGGTCGACCGCGGCCACCGGCGACGGGCCCCGGCGCGGGCCGGCGGGCTCCGGTGCGCGCTCCCCGGCCGGTGCGGCGGCCGGCGCGGCGGGCGGCAGCGGCTCCGGCCGCGGGCGCCCGGCCGCGACGGGCGGCGGGACGGCAGGGGTCGGCGACAGCGTGCCGGTGCACGCACCGCCGCCGAGCCCGCGCCGCCGGCCGACTGCCAGCCCGGTGCGGGCCAACCGGCGCCTCGACGAGGGCCTGTTCGACGCCGGTGCCCCCGGCCGGCCGGCGCCCGAGGACGACGCCCGCGGCTACCTCAGCCCGGTCCGGGTCGAGGTCGCCGACGACGAGCTCTACCGCCTGTTCGACCCGGCCCGGCCGTCCCGGCCGTCCCGGAACGGGAGCGGCCGCTCGTGATCAGGCTGCTGCGGCTGGTGTCCTGGGCGGTCCACTGGGCCACCAGGACGCCGCGGCGGGTGATCGGTGTGCTCGCCGTCCCGATCCTGGTCGCGGTCGCGCTGGCGGCCGGGCCGATGCGGGACCGGCCGGACACCACCGGATCCGGGCCGGTCGCCGCCCCGACGAGGGCCGCGCCGACGCCGACCGGCCCCCGGTCCACCGAGCTGCCGGACACCACCACGCCGGTCCGGCCGCAGCCGACCGTGCCGTCGTTCCGGCTCAGCCAGGCCCAGCAGGCGGCCGCGGTCGCGTACGTCGTCGCGGCCAACAGCCACGACGCCCGCCCCGGCCGGGACAAGGCCTTCACCGACTCGTACGGGCGCGCGAAGCCGTACGTGACCGCGGACCTGTACCGGCAGATCACGGCGGCCGACCCGCGCCGCGGTGACTACCAGTGGCGGCAGTGGCTGGCGAGCGAGGCGACCGTCGAGGTGACCGTGCTTGCCGCCGGCGTCCCGGACGGGGCGCCGGCACCGACCGCGACCACCGCGTACACCCGGGTGCAGTTCCGGCAGACGGTCCGGCCGACGGCCGGCGCCCAGCCCCCGACGTCCACCGTCGACGTGCTCAACCTGCTCGTCACCCGCGGCAACGACGGCCGCTGGCTGGTCTCCCGGCTGCTGGCGGACGTGTGAGCACATACGGGGGGAGACCCCCCGTAGACCCCCCCGAAGCCCTGGGCACATACGCGGGGAGAGGCGCGGTACGCCTTGCCGACGCGCCGAGTGGGGCGACCGGCGCGACGCGGGCGGGGCCGAGGGTCTCGCGCGGCGCGATCGCACTGCTGCTCAGCGCGCCGGTCACGGTGCCGGTGGCGCTGATGCTGGTGGCGGCGTTCCTGCTGACCGCGCTGGCCGGCGGCGGCAGCGTGAGCAACAACGACGTGCCGCCCGGCGGGGTCGTCGGTGGCACGCTCAAGGGCGGCGTGCCGGTGCCGCAGGAGGTCGTCGCGCTGGTCGAGTCGTCGATCCAGGCGGCCGGCAGCCAGTTCGTCACGGAGAGCGTGCTCGCCGCGCAGCTCTTCCAGGAGTCGCACTTCAACGAGGCCGCGGTCTCGCCGGTCGGAGCACAGGGGATCGCCCAGTTCATGCCGGCGACCTGGGCGGCCTGGGGCCGGGACGAGAACGGCGACGGCAGGGCCGACCCGTTCGACATGCAGGACGCGATCCCGGCGGCCGCCCGGTTCGACGCACACGTCGCCGACCAGGTCGCGTCGGTGCCCGGGGACCGCACCGAGCTGATGCTCGCCGCGTACAACGCCGGGCCGGGAGCGGTGCAGCAATACCAGGGCGTGCCGCCGTTCCAGGAGACCCAGGCGTACGTCCGGACGATCACCGACCTCGCCTCCGAGTGGGCGGTCACGCCGACGCTGGTCGGTGCCGGTGCGGGACCGATACCGGCGCCGGAGCCGGGCGAGGTCGAGCTGACCGGCAACCAGATCATCGACACCGCGATGTCGTGGGCGGTCGCGCAGATCGGCTCCTGGTACCAGTGGGGCGGGACCTGCAAGGATCCGTTCGGGCCGAGCGTGATGGGCCGCTGCGACTGCTCGTCGCTCACCCAGCAGGCATACGCGCACGCCGGCGTGGCGATCCCGCGGGTGGCGCGGGACCAGCAGCACTTCGGCAGCGAGGTGCCGAACCCGGCCGACATCCAGCCCGGTGATCTGATCACCATTCCGGGTGCGGACGGGACGCCGACCGTCGCGGGACACGTCGGGATGTACGTCGGGCACGGAATGGTCGTCGAGGCGCCGTTCACCGGAGCGCAGGTGCGCCTCGTGCCGGCGCGCACCTACACGGACATCATCTCGATCCGCCGCATAGTCACCGGCTGACGGCGCATTTTTCCCCGCATTCATCATCGACAAACCACCCGGCGTTGGGCCGATTCCCGACCCATTCCGAATGGTGTCCCGCGACGCTTTCGATTGCCTGTGATCCCGCCATCCGCCCATTCCGGCAATCTCCGGCGCCGGCGCGTTCCCGCCGACCCGGTTTGCCCTTGCTGTCGCCGACCGGCGCCGGGAGCGGCGCCGACGCTCGATACGCCACCGCCGGCTCGCGGCGAACCGGGCCAGGCGAGCCAGTGTCCGCGTCCGGAGTCCTCGCACCGCTTCCCGGCGGCCGGACCACGACCGGCCGAGTCGCCATCGCGGCCGAGAACCCCGGTATCCGCCACTTCTCGGCCGTGCCGGACGCCGGCTGGATCACCGGCAACCGCACGGAACCTCTGACGCTAGACCGACTGCCGCTGGCCGGACCCGGGGAGGTTGGCCGCGCTTCCGGTGGCCCGGACCGGCGGCACCGCGGATCGCCGCCCGGCCAGCCAGCCGAGCAGCACCCCGAGCGCGGCGGCGGCCGCGCCGCCGGCTCCGATCCGGCCGCCCCGGCTGTCCCGCGCGGCCCGTACCGCGTCCCGCATCGACCGCCCGACACCCATCTGGTCCTCCTTCGCTCACGAATCAACGATCATTCCTACCCACTTCCGATTGCCATTTCACGCGTCATTCCAAGTCGTTTCCGAGCTATCTCGGCGGGTAGTCAGCAAGACGAAGAGGGAAACGTACTCGTAAAGCTTTTCCAAAGGACTTGGTAAAGGCTTTCCAAAGTCAGGGAGGGAAGACGGTGGCTATCTCACAAGCCTCCGAGCCCTCGGTGCGGAGCCTGATCCCCGCTCGCATCGACCGGCTGTCCTGGGCGCCGTTCCACACCAGGATGGTGATCGCACTGGGCGTCGCCTGGGTGCTGGACGGTCTCGAGATCACGATCGTCAGCGCACTCGGTGCGGTGCTGAGCGACAACGACACGCTCGGCCTGAGCTCCGCGGCCGTCGGCCTGATCGCCACCGTCTACCTGCTCGGCGAGGTGTTCGGCGCGCTGTTCTTCGGCAAGCTGTCCGACCAGCTCGGCCGGAAGAACCTGTTCATCATCACCCTCGGCGTCTACCTCGCCGGCAACGCGCTGACCGCACTGACCTGGAGCAACACCGCGGTCGCGATCGGCTTCCTCTACCTGACCCGGTTCGTCGCCGGCATGGGCATCGGCGGTGAGTACGCGGCGATCAACTCCGCGATCGACGAGATGATGCCGGCCCGCTACCGCGGCCGCGTCGACATCGCCATCAACGGCACCTACTGGGGCGGCGCGATCCTCGGCACCCTGGTCCAGCTGCTGCTGCTGAACACGCTCGACCACAGCATCGCCTGGCGGCTCGGCTTCCTGGTCGGCCCGGCGATCGGTCTGTGCATCTGGCGCCTGCGGAAGAACCTGCCGGAGAGCCCGCGGTGGCTGGTCATCCACGGTCGCGAGCAGGAGGCCGAGGACAACATCCGGATCATCGAGGACGAGGTGCGCGCGTCCGGCCAGACGCTCGAGGACGTGCCGGACAACCGGGCGATCGAGATCCGGCCGCAACCGCCGGTGCGCTTCCTGCACCTGGCCAAAGTGCTGTTCCAGTCGCACCGCCGGCGCACGATCCTCGGCTCGACCCTGATGATCACGCAGTCGTTCCTCTACAACGCGATCTTCTTCACCTACACGCTGGTTCTCACCAAGGTGTACGGGATCTCGGAGTCGTGGGCGCCGGCGTTCCTCATCGCGTTCGCGGTCGGCAACCTGGTCGGTCCGCTGACCCTGGGCAAGCTGTTCGACACGATCGGGCGGCGCAAGATGATCGCCGGGACCTACCTGCTCTCCGGCGTGCTGCTGGCGATCTCGGCGGCGATGTTCCAGGCCGGCATGCTCAACGCGTACACGCAGACGCTGGCCTGGTGCATCATCTTCTTCTTCGCCTCCTGCGGTGCGAGTGCCGCGTACCTGACCGTGAGCGAGATCTTCCCGATGGAGATCCGCGCGCAGGCGATCGCGCTGTTCTTCGCCGTCGCGCAGTGCTTCGGCGCCTTCGGCCCGTGGTTCTACGGCCAGCTGATCGGCGACGGCACCAACCACACGATGCTCACCATCGGCTACCTCATCGGCGCCGCGGTGATGGTCGTCGGCGGGTTGGTCGAGGTGTTCCTCGGCATCGACGCGGAGAACAAGTCGCTCGAGGACGTCGCCACCCCGCTGTCGGTGGTCGCCGAGCCCGCGACCGCGGCAGCATAGTCACGCACCGACCCCGGCCGGGCGACCGAGCGTCGCCCGGCCGGGTTATGGTCAGGCGTGGGCGGTTCGGAGTGGTACCTGACGGTCCCGCCGGGCTGGCGCCCGCTGCCGGCCGTCGGCGCGGAGAAGCTCTCCGACCGCCGCGTGGTGCTGGCCGAGCCGCCGGGTGCCTTCCGGTATGACGTGCGGGCGGTCAGCGAGCCGTACGGGGCCGAAGACGGCGAGCTCTACGTCGACGTGGTCAGCGAGCACGACTGGTACCGCTCGCGGATCCGGAAGGAGCCGGTGCGGACTTCGCCCTACCGGCTGGACCGGGTCTGGGTCGAGCAGGGCGAGCAGGTCGAGGCGACGCCGGCGGAGACGCCGCCGTCGGGGGTCTTCGAGCGGCTGGTCACCCCGGACGTGCCGCCGGAGCGGCCGCCGCGGCGCGCCGGCGACGTGCCCGACCTGGCCGGGCGGCGGGTGGTCGTGGTGCAGCCGGGCGGTCCGATCCGGCACCGCCGGGCGGTGAGCGAGCCGTACCTGGACGCGGACGGCGACGTCGCGGTCACGATCTGCTCGGAGCACGACTGGTATCGCTGGGTGATCACCCGCGAGCCGCCCCGCGCCGAACCGTGCCCGCTCTACCTCGTCTGGGTGGAGTGACGCCCCGGGCGCGCCGCTGGGGTCCACGCCGTCCGGGTGTTCAGCGGGCCCGCCCCTGAACCGCGCCGCCAGGGAGTTCAGCGGCCGACCGCTGAACCGCGCGGCCGGCCCTGAACCCGCGCGGCGCTTCAGCCGGCGGCGCTCCCGCTCGGACAGCCCGCCCCAGATGCCGAACCGCTCGTCGTGCTTGTCTGGCGCGCCCTAAACCGCGCGGCGCTTGAGCCGGCGGCGCTCCCGCTCGGACAGCCCGCCCCAGATGCCGAACCGCTCGTCGTGCTCCAGTGCGTATTCCAGGCACTCCGCCCTGACTTCGCAGGTCGTGCAGATGCGCTTGGCCTCCCGGGTGGAGCCGCCCTTCTCCGGGAAGAACGCCTCCGGGTCGGTCTGCGCGCACAACGCCCGCTCCTGCCAGCCGGGCTCCTCGGCCAAGCCGAAGAACCCCGCGAACACGGACCCCTCCTCGTACATGGGCTCGCTCATCGGGGCCCCTTCCCACCACTCGACCCACACCCCGTGTCGGTGTGTTCCCCCCGGTCCAGAGAATCACACCGGTGTAAGTACACCCGTGTCGCTACCGCACAGTCAAGCCGGGATCTGCTACACGATCATGTTCGGCCGGATCCGACCCCGGTCCCCCGGCGTGTCGCCCCAACACGCCGACCCGCCCGGAACGCCCGATTACGACGGCCGCCGAAGTGTGCCGCACCCCCCGTTCCGCCCCCGCACCCACCCTCGATCCCCGAACCCGCATCCCGTCAAAGGAACCGCGGAACGCCGACCACCCGGCGGTGACGCACCGCGGACGCGGTCGACAGGGACCGCCGAGACCCCGGGCCCGCGCAGGACTCCCAGGCCCGGAGCCGGCGGGAACACCGGTCCCGGCGGGAACACCGGAGCCGGCGGGAACACCGGTCCCGGCGGAACACCGGTCCCGGCGGAACACGGTCCCGGGCCGGAACACCGAGGCCGGGCGGAACACCAGTCCCGAGACGGGACCGAGGCCGGGCGGAACACCGGTCCCGGGACGGGACCGAGGCCGGGCGGAACACCAGTCCCGGGACGGGACCGAGGCGGGGCGGGACACCGGCACACCGGGCCGGGCAGGACCGGGACCGGGCGGGACACCGGCACGTCCGGGACACCGGCCCGTCCGGGACACCGGCCCGTCCGGGACACCGGCCCGCCCGGGAAGCGGGATTCCGGGCGCGCACGCCCGCGTTCGGGTGGGGGAGGGTGGGTGGGTCGGGTGAGTGAGTCGGGGTGGGTGGGTGCGTGGGTGACCGAGTGAGTCGGGGTGGGTGGGTCGGCGTGGGTGACCGAGTGAGTGGGAGGATGAAGGCGTGCGGCTGGTCGTGGTGGCTGGGGGCATCGGCGGGGCCCGGTTCCTCCGCGGTGTGCGGGCCGCGGTGCCCGATGCCGAGATCACCGCGCTGGTCAACACCGGCGACGACGTGACCCTGCACGGCCTGCGGATCTGCCCCGACCTCGACACGGTGATGTACACCCTCGGCGGCGGCATCGACCCCGACCGCGGCTGGGGCCGGGCCGGCGAGACCTGGCGGGTCAAGGACGAGCTGGCCGCGTACGGCGCCGACCCGGCCTGGTTCGGGCTCGGCGACCTCGACCTCGCCACCCACCTGGTGCGCACCCGGATGCTCGACGCCGGCTACCCGCTGTCCGCGGTCACCGAGGCGCTGTGCGCCCGCTGGCAACCGGGCGTGCGGCTGCTGCCGATGAGCGACGACCGGGTCGAGACGCACGTGCTGGTCGACCGCGAGGACGGGCAGGGCCGGCACGCGATCCACTTCCAGGAGTGGTGGGTGCGGCACCGGGCCGCCCTGCCCGCGTACGGGTTCGTCCAGGTCGGCGTCGACGGGGCCAAGCCGGCGCCCGGCGTGCTCGACGCGCTGGCCGCCGCCGACGCGGTGCTGTTCGCGCCGAGCAACCCGGTGGTGAGCGTGGGCACGGTGCTGGCGGTTCCGGGCGTCCGGGATGCGGTCCGGTCCGCGCCCGGCCGGGTGGTCGGGCTCTCGCCGATCGTCGGTGGCGCGCCGGTGCGCGGCATGGCCGACGCCTGCCTGACCGCGATCGGCGTGGACACCTCCGCCGAGGCGGTCGGCCGCTGGTACGGCTCCCGCGCCTGGGCCGACGGCGTGCTCGACGGCTGGCTGGTGGACACCGCGGACGCCGGCGCCGAGGTGCCCGGCGTGCTGGTGCGCGCCGTGCCGCTGATGATGACCGACGAGGCCGCGACCGCCGAGATGGCCCGCGCCGCCCTGGCGCTCGCCGGTGTCTGAGCCGAGCAGCGGCGCGGCCGACGCGGTGTCGACCCGACCTGCCGGCGAGCCGACCCCGACGCGCGCGGCCGACACGCCGGGACCAGCCGACACGACAGGGCCGGCCGACACGACAGGACCGGCCGACACGACAGGGCCGACCGACACGACAGGGCCGACCGACACGACAGGGCCGACCGACACGACAGGGCCGACCGACACGACAGGGCCGACCGACACGACAGGGCCGACCGACACGACAGGGCCGACCGACACGACAGGGCCGACCGACACGACAACCGCGGCTCGGGAGGCAGCGGGGACCGGTCGGTCGGTGGGGATCGGCGCCGGGGGTGCCGTGCCGGCCGAGGTGCGGGTCATCCCGGTGGTCGGGCTGCCTGACTTCCGGCCCGGGGACGACCTGGCGGGGGCGATCGCGGCGGCCGCGCCGTGGATCGAGGACAGCGACGTCGTCGTCGTCACCTCCAAAGCAGTGTCCAAAGTGGAGGGTCGGCTGGTGCCGGCGCCGGCCGACCCGGCCGCGCGGGAGGCGGCCCGGCAGCGGGCGGTCGACGCGGAGACCGTCCGGGTCGTCGCCGCCCGCGGCCGGACGCGGATCGTCGAGACCCGGCAGGGCCTCGTCCTCGCCGCCGCCGGCGTCGACGCCAGCAACGTCCGGTCGGGCGAGCTTGCCCTGCTGCCGGTCGACCCGGACGCGTCGGCCCGGGCGCTGCGGGACGAGCTCAAGGCCGCGCTCGGCCGCACCGTCGCGGTCGTCGTCAGCGACACGATGGGCCGGCCCTGGCGCACCGGCGTCGTCGACGTCGCGATCGGTGCGGCCGGCGTCCGCGCGGTCGAGGACCTGCGAGGCCGCACCGACACGCACGGGATGCGGCTGGAGATGACCGAGGTCGCGGTCGCCGACGAGCTGGCCGCCGCGGCCGAGCTGGCCAAGGGGAAGCTCAGCGGCGTCCCGGTCGCCGTCGTCCGTGGACTGTCGCCTGTGGACGATCCGCGCGGCGCCCGGGCGCTGCTGCGCCCGCCCGCGGACGACCTGTTCCGGCTCGGCACTGCGGAGGCGGTCGAGGAGGGCCGGCGGCAGGCGCTGGCCGGGGCGGCCGACCCGCCGGCGGCGCACCGGGACGCGGTGGCCGTGCTGGCCGCGTACGACGACCCGGAGCTGGACCAGCGCTCGCTCGCCACGGCGATGCTGGCCTTCCTGGCGGCGCGCCCGGACGCGACCTTCCGGTCCTGCCGCCCCGGTCACCTCACCGCGACCACGGTCGTGCTGGACGCCGACGCCCGGCGCACGCTGCTGACCCTGCACCCGAGGGTCGGCGCCTGGCTGCCGCTGGGCGGGCACATCGAGCCGGCGGACCCGACGCTGGCCGCGACCGCGCTGCGGGAGGCGACCGAGGAGAGCGGCATCCCCGGCCTGCGGCTGGATCCCGTCCCGCTCTACCTCGGCGTGTTCCCGGTGACCTGCTCGCTCGGCGTGCCGACCCGGCACCTGGACGTGATCTTCTTCGCGGTGGCCCCGCCCGGTGCGGTCGAGGTGCGCAGCCACGAGTCCGACGACCTGCGCTGGTTCCCGGTCGACGCGCTGCCGGAGGCGCCGGCGGACGTGGCGGTCGCGGTCGGGCGGGCCGTGGCCCGGGTCCGGGGCCGGTCCTGATGGGGGCGCTCGACCCGGTCGGGTCCTGGCCGGTCGGCGCGGCCGCGGCCGCGGTGGTCGGCCCGGACGGCACCGTGCTGGAGACGTACGGCGACCAGGACAAGGTCTTCCCGCTGGCCAGCGTGACCAAGCCGCTGGTCGCGCTGTCGGTGCTGGTCGCGGTCGAGGAGGGTGCGCTCGGCCTCGACGACCCGGCCGGCCCGGAAGGCTCGACCGTCCGGCACCTGCTGGCGCACGCCTCCGGGCTCGCGCCGGACAAGGACCTGGTGGTCGCCAAGCCGGGCACCAGGCGGATCTACTCCAACGCCGGCTTCGACGTGCTTGGCGACCACCTGGCCGCGGTGACCGGCCTCGGCTGCGCCGACTACCTGCACCAGGCGCTGGCCGAGCCGCTCGGCCTGACCGGCACCGCGCTGGTCGGCCGGCCGCACGGAGGCGGCGAGTCGACCGTCGGCGACCTGGCGCTGGTCGCGGCCGAGCTGGTGCGCCCCGGCCGGTTGCTGCACCCGAGCACCGTGGCCGCCCTGGCGACCGTGCAGTTCCCCGGCCTGTCCGGAGTCGTGCCCGGGTACGGCCGGCAGCAGGACAACGACTGGGGTCTCGGGTTCGAGATCCGCGACGCGAAGTCGCCGCACTGGACCGGCCGCAGCAACCACCCGTCCACGTACGGGCACTTCGGCCGGTCCGGCACGTTCCTCTGGGTGGACCCGGTCGCACGGCTCGGGCTGGTCGTGCTCACCGACACCGAGTTCGAGCAGTGGGCCAAGGACGCCTGGCCGCCGCTGGCCGACGCGGTGCTGCGGGCGTACGGCACCGGTCAGAACGACCGGTAGTCGATCGGCGCGAACCGCGGGCCGTACCGCGGCTTCCCGACGCCGGACAGCTCGATCAGCCGGACCACGCGGTGCCGGTGACCGGGCCATTCCGCCAGCAGTTCGAGCATGCCGTCGTCGTCGACGCGCCGCCCGACGAGGAAGTGCCCGACCAGGCCGGGGATGTGGAAGTCGCCGACCGAGGGTGCGTCCGCGTCGCCGAGCGCGCGCTGGGCGGTCTCGGCGGCGGTCCACACCCCGATGCCGGGCACCGTCCGCAGCCGGGCCAGCGCGGCCGCCGGCGCCAGGTCGACGCACTCCTCCAGCCGGTCCGCGACGGTCGCCGCCGCGCGGATGGCCCGCTGCCGGTCGATGCCGACCCCGGCCCGGTGCCAGTCCCAGGTCGGGACGTCGAGCAGCCGGGCCGCCGGCGGCGGCACCCGCATCCCGGCCGGCGCCGGCCCCGGCGCCGGCGTCCCGTACCGCTGCAGCACGAACCGCCATGCCTCGTGCGCCTGCTTCCCGGTGACCTTCTGCTCGAAGATCGCCGGGATCACCGAGTCCAGCACCAACCCGGTGCGCGGGATCCGTACGCCCGGGTGCAGCCGGTGCACGTCCGCCAGCCGCTGGTGCCGCGGCACGAACCCGTCCACCGGGTCCCGCGCGCCGAGCAGATCCGGCACCGACGCGATCGTCCACTCCGCGCCCGGACCCCACGCGGTCGCGTGCACCTCGCCGCCGCCGGCCTGGCGAAGCGCCACCGTGGCCGGCCCGGCCGGCGTCAGCGCGGCCCGCCAGAACATCCCCCCGGCGATGCGGTGGGCCCGGTCGCTGCGGCCGCGGACGAGCGGCCAGAGCGTGCCGCGGATGTCCACCGGCCGGCCGGCCCGCCACACGGTCGAGACCGTCCCGACCTCGACCGCAGTCATCCCCCGCTCCTCGGACGGACCCGGCCTCGTCCCTCCGCCGGCTCAGCCCTCGTCGCTCCCCGCTCGCCCTGCGGGCCCTCGGGCTCGCTCATCCCCCCGCTCCCCGGACGGACCCGGCCTCGTCCCTCCGCCGGCTCAGCCCTCGTCGCTCCCCGCTCGCCCTGCGGGCCCTCGGGCTCGCTCATCCCCCCGCTCCCCGGACGGACCCGGCCTCGTCCCTCCGCCGGCTCAGCCCTCGTCGCTCCCCGCTCGCCCTGCGGGCCCTCGGGCTCGCTCATCCCCCCGCTCCCCATCCGGCGGTCTCAGACGTCGGAGGAGAAGCGGACGGCGGCGTCGCCGAGCCAGACCCCGGGCCAGACCCGGACGCCGGCCCGCAGCTCGTTGCGGCCGCCGAGCTGCACCCCGTCGCCCAGGACCGCGTCCTCGACCACGCAGCCGGCGCCGACGACCGCGCCGCGGCCGACCACCGACCGGGTGACCACGGCGCCGTCGTGCACCTGGGCACCGTCGAACAGCACCGCCGCGTCCAGCCGGGCGCCGGGGCCGACCGTGCAGCTCGCGCCGACGGTGGTGCCGCCCGCGAGCACCGCGTTCGGCGCGACCGCCGCGCCGGGCAGCACCACCGCCTCGCCCGGCTCGCCCGGCAGCGCCGCGGTCGGCGCGATCCCGAGCACGAGGTCGGCGCTGCCCCGCACGAACGTGGCCGGCGTACCGAGGTCGAGCCAGTAGGTGGAGTCGACGTAGCCGAGCACCACCGCGCCCGAGGCCAGCAGCCCGGGGAAGGTCTCCCGCTCGACCGAGACCGGCCCCCCGGTCGGGATCGTCTCCAGCACCGACCGGCGGAAGACGTAACAGCCGGCGTTGATCTGGTCGGTGACCGGGTCGGGCGACTTCTCCAGGAACGCCTGCACCCGCCCGTCGGCGTCGGTCGGCACCGAGCCGAACGCCCGCGGGTCCTCCACCCGGGTCAGGTGCAGGGTGGCGTCGGCGTCGCCGGCCCGGTGCGTCTCCACCAGCTTGGTCAGGTCGACCCCGGACAGCACGTCACCGTTGAAGACCAGCACGTCGTCGGAGCGCACCCGGTCGAGCACGTTGCGGATCCCGCCGCCGGTGCCGAGCGGCGTCTCCTCGGTGACGTACTCCAGCTCCAGCCCGAGGTCGGCGCCGGTGCCGAAGTGGTCCGCGAACACGTCCGCCTGGTAGGAGGTAGACAGCACCACCCGGCGCACGCCGGCCGCCTTGACACGGCTGAACAGGTGGGTCAGGAAGGGAACGCCGGCCGTGGGCAGCATCGGCTTGGGCGCGCTCAGCGTCAGCGGGCGCAGCCGGGTGCCCTGGCCGCCCACCAGCACGATCGCGTCGATGGGGCCCTCCTCGGGAGTCGTCCTGGTGCGAGCGTAGCCCGGTCAGCCGGCCGGCTTCGGACCGGCGTCCGGCGCGGGACGTGCGCCCGCGGCGACCGCGGGAACCCGGCGGGCGAGTGCGGCCCGCGCGGCCAGCCCGGCCCGCAGCACCACCCGGACCGGCAGCCAGCGCAGCCCGGAGTAGCGCCGGGACAGGTAGCGCCAGGCGCTGGCGTGGTGCGCGTCGGCCATCGTCCGCGGGTCCTTCGAGGTCGACGCCCCGCCCTCGTGGCATACGACCGAGGTCGGCACGTACACGTTCTGCCAGCCGGCGCGGCCGATCCGCTCGCAGAGGTCGAGGTCCTCGAAGTACATGAAGTACGCCGGGTCGAAACCGCCGACCGCGTCGAACGCCTGGCGCCGGACGAGCATGCACGACCCGGACAGCCAGCCGGCCAGCCGCTCGGTCGGCACCCCGCGCTCCCGCCGGTACGCCGCGGTCCACGGGTTGGACGGCCACCACCAGCCGCACAGCGCGTGCCCGATGCCGCGGCCCAGCGAGGGCAGCTGCCGGGCGGACGGGTAGAGCGTGCCGTCCGGGGACAGGATCGCCGGGCCGAGCACGCCGGCCGACGGCCACCGACCGACCGCCTCCAGCAGCGTGTCGAGCGCGCCGGGCTCCCAGGTCAGGTCCGGGTTGGCGATCACCACCCAGTCCCCCGGCGCCTGCCGGACGCCGAGGTTGGCGGCCCGGCCGTAGCCGAGGTTGGACCCGGTGCGCAGCAGCGTGACGCCAGGCCGCTCGGCCGCGCGCTCGGGCGCGCCGTCGGTCGACCCGTTGTCGGCGAGCACCACCCCGACCGCGCGGGTGGTCGCCTTGTCGAGCGTCTCGAGGAACGTGTCCAGGTGGGGACCCGGCGAGTATGTGACGACGACGACGCCAAGCTCCGGCGCACGTTCCGGCACGAGTCACACCCTCCTCAGCGGTCGAGACGGCGAGGAACGATAGCCCATCGTGTCCTACCGGCCCGATCCGTCAGTCGCGCCCCGCCCGGCCGGGCCCGACGCCCGGCCCGGCGGTGGCACCGGTCGCCGGGCCCGCTCCGGCTCCGCGGCCGGCGGTCGCCGGGTCCTGACCGGCGTCCCCGGGGCGGTCCGGCCCGGCGGTGGCGCCGGTCGACGGAGCGCGGCCCGGATCCGCCGGTGACTGGTCGGCGGCAGCGTCGGTCGGAGCGGGGTCGTCGACGCGCAGGCGCTGCTCGGCCCGGCGCATCGGTCCGCGCAGCGCGATCCCGGCGAACAGCGCCCACAGCGCGTCGCCGAGGGTCTGCACGACGCGCGAGGTCGCGACCACCGCGGTCGCCGCCCCGGCCGGCAGGAACGGCAGCAGGATCGCGCCGAGGACGACCTCGCGCACGCCGATCCCGGCCGGCACCAGCCCGAGCACCATCACGCCGGCCGACCAGGCCAGCCCGTACGCCCCGATGGCCAGCGCCAGCGAGCCGGCCCCGGTCAGCCCGAGCGGGCGGGCCAGCGCGAGCAGCGACAGCCCGTAGAACAGCCAGGTGACCAGCAGGAACCCGCAGGCCCGCGCGGTGTTGGCGAACGTCAGCGGCCGGTCGAGCGGCGGCCGGCGCAGCATCCAGAACAGCCGGTCGAGCAGCGGCGAGAGCACCCGCGGGTGCAGCACGACCAGCAGCACCGGCGTCAGCGCGAGCACCCACCAGTAGTGCTCGGCCGCGGCCGGGCTGGCGAACGGCAGCGTCGCGGAGGCGACCAGCAGGCCGGTCGCGCAGTGCAGGCCGACGAACAGCAGTCCGGCGACCGCGCTGCGCTGCCGGGGCACGCCGAGCGCCTTGCCCAGCTCCATCTGCGCGACGAACGGCCAGACCGCGCCGGGCAGGTATTTGCCGATCTGGGCGAGGTAGAACACCCGCATCCCGGCCGCGACCGGCAGCGGGCTGCCGAGGTCGGCCATGATCGTGCGCCAGGCGAAGCTGGTGAACCCGAGGCCGATGATCGCGGCGAGCAGGGACGCGGCGAACCACCCAGGACCCATCCGGTGCAGCGCGTCGACCACCGCCTCGCGCTGGCGGGCGATGGTGAACACGAGCAGCGCCAGCGCGGTGAGGGCGATGGCGATGCGGGCCGCCCGGGTGGCAGACCGGGGAATCTTCACGACTCGCTCACTGCGGTAGCGTATCCGCCCGCGGGAGCCCGAGCCGCGAGGGCCGGGCACGAGCTGGCTATGAGGATTGAGGGGCGTGCCATGTCCACCGTCAACGGCTCCACCGCGGGCACCCCGGCACCGGGCCCGGCCCGCAGCGCTGAGAGTCCTGGCGTCGTGATCGGCAACCACACGAACAAGTACGTGGCAAAGAACCCGGCGATCCGGTTCCTCACCCAGCGCTGGGTGGCCCGCCTGGACGACTTCCTGGGCCAGATCGGCAACAGCGAGGCGCCGCCGAAGCGCCCTCTCGAGGTCGGCGCCGGCGAGGGCGTCATCTCGATGCGGCTGTTCGAGCGGTTCGGCGACGCGACCGCGATCGACCTGCCCGACTCGGGGCTGCGGGCGGAGTGGAAGACCCGGCCGGGCCCGCGCTACCTGCACGCCGACGCGGAGAAGCAGCCGTTCCGGGACCAGGAGTTCGACCTGACCGTCTGCGTCGAGGTGCTCGAGCACCTCAACGACCCGGAGCAGGGGCTGCGCGAGCTGGCCCGGGTGACCTCGCAGCACCTGCTGGTCTCGGTCCCGCGGGAGCCGATCTTCCGCGGCTGCAACCTGATCACCGGCCGGTACGTGAAGGATCTCGGCAACACGCCCGGCCACTTCAACCACTGGTCGACCCGCAGCTTCGTACGCTTCCTGTCCCAGGTCGGCACGGTCCGCGCGGTCTCCAAGCCGTTCCCCTGGACCGTCGCCTGGGTCCGCCTCGGCAACTGACGGCGCCGTCACCCGGCCGCGTCCCGCACGGGGCCCGGCCGTCCGGCGCACGGCTCTCTCCGGCTCGTCCGGGATCGGCGCCGGCTCGATGCTGGCGGCAGCGCGGCTGGACGGCTGGCCGATGCCGGCCGATTGATTCGTACAAGAGCGACAGCGCACGACACCCTACTTTGGGGCCACCCCGAAGCAGAGGAGAGCCCCGTGGGCACGGTGGTCATGTACAGCTCGGTGTCGGTGGACGGCTTCGTCGCGGACGAGCAAGACCAGCCCGGGCCGCTGTTCGACTGGTTGTCCAGCGGTGACGTCCGGTTGGACGAGAGCGGCGAGGTGACGGTGTCGCAGACGTCCTACGACTACGCCCGGCCGTACTGGGACCAGATCGGGGTGACGGTCGTCGGCCGCCACGTCTTCGACCTGACCGACGGCTGGGACGGGAAGCCTCCGAGCGGGGTCGACCACGTGGTCGTCGTGACGCACCGGCCGGAGCCAGAGGGCTGGGACGCCGAGGCGCCGTTTCACTTCGTCGACGGCGTCGAGGCAGCCGTGGCCACGGCGCAAGGGCTTGCGGGTGACCGCACAGTCGAGGTCGCCGCCGGCGACGTCGGTGGCCAGGTGCTTGCCGCCGGCCTGGTCGACGAGGTGCGTATGGACGTCGTACCCGTGGTGTTCGGGTCCGGCAAGCGCTACTTCGGGTCGGGCTGGGGCGGGCGCCTGGTCAGGGCGCGGGTAGGCGGGGGGTGCCGGGCGGGGGAAACAGCTAGCTCAGCCGGGGAGGCCGGCGGCGCGGGCGTAGCTGGCGAGGTGCGCCTCGGCGCTGGCGGCCCAGGTGAACTCGGCCGCCCGGCGCACCGCCGCCTCGCCGAGCGCCCGCCGCCGCTCCGGGTCGTCCAGCAGCGCGCCGAGCGCGGTCGCGATCGAGTCGGGGTCGCCCTCGGTGTAGGCCACCGCGTCGCCGCCGACCTCGGGCAGCGACAGCCGGTGCGTGGTCAGCACCGCGGCCCCGCAGGCCATCGCCTCGAGCACCGGCAGGCCGAACCCTTCGCCGTGCGACGGGTAGGCGACGACCGTGGCGCCGCCGAGGAACCCGCGCAGGTCGGAGAACTTCAGGTAGCCCGGCCGCAGCACCCGCAGATGGCTCGGCACCTCGGTGATGGCCAGGTCGATCTCGTCGTCCCAGCCGGACCCGCCGGCCAGCACCAGCGCGGGCGGCTCGGGCCGGTCCTGCACCGCCTTCACCCACCCGCGCACCAGCGACGGCACGTTCTTGCGCGGCTCCAGCATGCCGAGGAAGGCCACGTACGGCGTGTCGCGCAGGCCGAGCCTGGCCCGCACCATCTGCCGCTCGGTGTCGGTCGGCACGTGGAAGGTCTTCTGGTCGACGCCGTGGTAGGCGACGTCGATCCGGGTCGGGTCGGCGTCGAGCACGCGGATCAGCTCGTCCCGGGTCGCCTTGGACGGGACGACGCAGCGGGCAGCACGGTGCAGCGCGGTCTTGATCGCAGACCGGAAGAACGGCCCCTTGACCGAGGTGTGTACGTCCGGCTGCGTGAAGAACGTGGCGTCGTGGATGGTCACCACGACGGGCTTCCCCGCCCGCAGCGGCATCGTGTAGTGCGGCGAGTGCAGCACGTCCGCGCTGACCTGCTGGACGACCAGCGGCAAGCCGGTCTGCTCCCAGGCCAGCCGGGCCGGCCGGTGCGCGATCGCGGCCGGTCCGGGCACGACCGTCGCCCCCGGTGCCATCCGGGCGAACCGTTCGGCGTCAGCGCGCTGGCAGGCGACCGCGAAGTCGGCCTGTGCGGCGTCCAACGCCGAGATCAGTCCGTCGACGTACCGTCCAACTCCACCGCGATCGGCGGGGACGGCCGTCGCATCGACGAGCACGCGGGGCGCGCGTCCTGACACGAGTCGGCTCCTGCTGTCTGCTCGGCGGTGGTACGTCTTCCCGGCGGATACCCCGTCGGCTCCGTCGTTGCACAGCGTACGCCCGCCGACGCCACTGTCCGTCACGACGGGCGCTCATGTCCCCAGGGTGGAGTAGAGCCGCCACAGCTCGTTTGCGGCCGCGGACCACGAGTAGTGGGCGGCGCGTTCCCGACCGGCGGATATCCGCTCCGCCCGGCCGGCCGGGTCGACCGCCTCGGCCAGCGCCCGGGCCAGCGCGGCCGGGTCGTCGCGGGGGGCGACGAGGGCGGCGCCGCCGGTCACCTCGACCAGCGCCGGCGCGTCCGAGACGACGACCGGCACCCCCGCGGCCATCGCCTCCAGCGGCGGCAGCCCGAACCCCTCGGACCGGCTCGGGGCGGCCAGCGCGGCCGCCCGGTGCAGCACCACCGCGAGGTCCTGGTCGGAGATCCGCCCGAGGGTGCGGACACGGTCGGCCGGCAGGCCCAGCTCGCGGGCCATGGTCGCCGGGTCGACGCCGCCCCAGCCGGGCTGCCCGACCAGCAGCAGCGGCAGGTCCGGTGCCTTCGGGTCGGCCAGCGCGGCCAGCAGCACGTCCAGCCCCTTGCGCGGCTCCAGCGTGGCCAGGCTGAGCAGGTAGGCGTCCGGCAGGCCGAGCCGGGCCGCCCGCCGGTCGGCATCCGTCGGCGGCTCGCGCAGCTCGTCGGCCACGCCCTCGCCGACCACGACGACCCGGTCCGGCCGCAGCTCCGGCACGTGCCCGGCCAGCTCCGCGGCGACCGCGGCCGTCGGCACCACGATCCGGTCGGCGTGCCGGGCGGCGGCGCCGATCGCGGTCCGGTGCCAGCCCACGCCGCGCGGGGTGAGCAGGCCGGGGTGCGTCCACGGCACCGCGTCGTGCACGGTCACCACCAGCGGGGTGCGCCGCCGCGGCGGGGCCAGCGGCGTCGGCGCGTGCACCACGTCGACGCGCGGCAACCCCGGGCCGAGGCCGCGCTCCCAGGCCGCGACCAGCCCCCGCCGCGGCAAGGGCAGCCGGCGCGGGCCGGACACCCCCTCGACGGCGGCCGGACCGACGTCCCGGTGCCACGCGGTCCAGCCGGCCACGCTGCCCCCGGCCGGCGCCGTCGCGGCGAGCGCCCGGGCCAGCTCCCGCGCGTACCGCCCGGTGCCGCCGGGCACCGGCGCCAGCACCTGCTCGACCAGCACGCCCACCCGCACGGCCGGACCCTACGGCCGGCGCCGGGGAGCCGGACCGGACCGGAGCCGGGCGGGCAGTGCCGGGTCCGGGCGGACAGGCGCGACCGGGGCGCCGGCGTCGGGACCTGGCCACCGGCGGTAGCGTCCGGCCGTGCTGCGGATCGCGCGGATGGTGCTGACCGCCGCCGTGCTGGCCGCGCTCGGGCTGGCCCTGGCGCGCCGGTGGGACGAGGTGCGCCCGCTGCTCGACCAGCTCTCCCCGGCCGCGGCCGTCGGTGCGTTCGCGTACTGCCTGCTCGGGCTGGTGGCGAGCATGCTGGCCTGGCGGGCGCTGCTGGGCGATCTCGGCAACCCGCTGCCGGTCCGGCCCGCCACCCGGGTGCTGTTCCTCGGCCAGCTGGCGAAGTACCTGCCCGGTTCCACCGTCTGGGCCGTGCTCGCGCAGACCGAGCTGGCGCACGACTACGGCGTGCCGCGCAAGCGGGCGGCGTCCGCGGGCATCGTCCTCAATCTGGTCACGCTCGGTGTCGGGCTGCTGGTCGCGCTGCTGGCGCTGCCCGAGCTGCTCTCCGACGGCGCGCCGCGCTGGCTGCACTGGAGCCCGGTGCTGGTCCCGCTCGGGCTGGCCTGCCTGACCCCGCCGGTGCTCACCTGGATCTGCAACCTGGTGTTCCGGGTGCTGCGCCGGCCGCCGCTGGACGTCACGTTCTCCTGGACCGGCGTCGGGATCGCGGTGCTCAGCCTGCTGGGCACCTGGCTCGCGTACGGCCTGCAGATCACCCTGCTCGGCTGGAGCCTCGGCGCCGACCCGGGCGACCTGCTGCTGCCGGCGACCGGCGCGTTCGCGGCCGCCTGGTGTGCCGGGTTCCTCGTGGTCGTCGTGCCGACCGGCGCCGGCACCCGGGAGGCCGTGCTCACACTGGCGCTCGCCTCGCTGCTGCCCGGCGGCACGGCCGCGGCGTTGACGATCGCGGTGCTGTCCCGGCTCCTGCTCACGCTGGCCGACGTGGCCGCCGCGCTGATCGGGGTGGTGCTGGGCCGGGGGACCCGGGTGCCCGAGCCCGAACCCGCGGACGACCCCGGTCAGCCCACCCGCAGCGGGTAGTCAGGCCGGCCGGGTCGCCACCGCGACGAGGCCGGTGCCGCGGTCCGGCGCGAGCCGCTGCAGATACCGGAACGGCAGCGTGGCCAGCTCGATCGCGCGCCCGACCGGGCCGCCGCCGGGCTGCTGGTGCCGGCCGCTGGCGGCGGTCCGCTGCTCCGGCGTCAGCTGCGGCTCGCCGCCGGCCTCCGCGGCGAGGTGCCGCGCGTCCAGCCGGTTGCGGACCGCCTCCAGCGCGTAGCCCAGCGGCCAGCCGTAGACCTGCACCCGCGGCTCGACCAGCCCCGCCCCGCCCAGCCGCGCGGCCAGCTGGTCCGGGTCGTACCGGCGGTAGTGGCCGACCCTGGTGTCCATCGGGCCGAACCGGCGGGCGAACGCCGGCACCGAGAGCACGAGGTGCCCGCCGGGGCGGACCAGCGCCGCCCAGTCGGCCACCGCGGCGGCGTCGTCGGCCAGGTGCTCGAGCACCTCGAACGCGCACACCAGGTCGTACCGGCGGCCGGCGGGGACGCCGGTGTGGTCGGCCGCCAGCACGGTCCCGCCGCTGGCGGCCACCCTCGCCTCGGCCACCGCGTACGAGCCCGGGTCCGGCTCGACGGCCAGGTAGTCGGCGCGCCGGGCCAGCCGGGCGCCCATCGAGCCCTGGCCGCAGCCGATCTCCAGGATCGTGGCCGGGCGCAGCTCGGCGACCAGCCGGTCGACCAGGTCCCAGCGCAGCCAGGCCCGGGGGGCCAGCGGTGGGAGCGGCGCTGTCACCGCCGGGCCGCCGGCGCGCCGAGGCGCTCGCGGAGCGCGGTGACCACCACCGTGGCGGCGAACGACTCGCGGGCCCGGTCCCGGGCGGCGGCCCGCAGCTTGGCCAGCGCCGGGGCGTCGCCGGCGAGCCCGCGCAGCACCGCGGCCAGCGCGTGCGCGTCACCCGGCCGGATGAAGACCGCCGCGTCGCCGAGCGCCTCCCGCTGCGGCCGGGTGTCGGAGGTGACCACCGCGCAGCCGGCGGCCGCGCCCTGGTAGACCTTGTTCGGCACCACCCGCAGCGCCTTCGGCCCGACTCCGAAGATGCCGAGGCAGACGTCGTGGGCCGCGATCACGGCCGGCAGCTCGGCCGGCTCGACCCAGTCGAGCCACTCCACCGCCGGGTTCGCCCTGGCCAGCCGGCGGGTCTCCGCCCGGTCCTGGCCGGCGCCGATCACCAGCGCCCGCACCTGCGGGGTGTCGGCGAGCAGTCCGAGCGCCCGGCCGATCGTCGGCGTGCCCTGCAGCGGGGTGAACAGCCCGAAGAACGCCACCCGCAGCACGTGCGGGTCGGTCCGCGGGCCGGCCGCCGAGCCGGCGTCGAACCAGGCGGCCGGCGCGCCGACCGGCACCACCAGCGCCCGGTCGGCCAGCTCGGCCGGGACCAGCTCGGCGTGCTCGGCGCTGTCGAGCAGGATCAGGTCCGCGCTGCGCAGCGCGCGCCGGTCCAGCCGGCTCAGCAGGCGCATCGTCACCGCGCTGGACAGCCGCCGGTCGACCGCGGTGTCGGCGGCGAAGATCAGGTGGTCGAGCACGATCGTGGCCCGCCGGAACAGCAGCCGGGCGAGCTGCACGTCGAAGTGGCCGAGGTAGCCGACGAGCACGGCGTCCGGCGCCTGCCGCCGGTAGGCGCGCCGGCCGCGGACCGCGAGCAGCAGCCAGCAGCGGGCCAGCCGGAACGCACCGGCCGGCAGCCGCCACGGCTGGCGCAGCATCGCGATCCGGTTGGCGGTGTCGAGCCCGAGCGGGATGTTCACCTCGGCGACGTCGTCGCCGCTGGCCCGCAGGCCCTCGATCAGCACGCCCATGCGGGGATGCGACCGGACGTCGTACGTCCCGAACGCCAGCACCCTCACGCGGGCCGACCCTACCGGGCGTTGGTCGGCGTCCCGCCGGGGCGGTCATCCGGCCAGGGCCAGCCGGTAGGCCTCGGCGGTGCGTGCCGCGCAGGCCGCCCAGGTGAACCCCCGGGCCCGGTCCCGGCGGGCGGCCGGGTCACCCTGGTCGGCCAGCGTCGCCCGGACCGCCGCGGCCAGCGCCGCCGCGTCGCCGACCGGGGAGAGCGTCGCCAGCTCGCCGGTCACCTCGCGGACCACCGGCAGGTCGCTGGCCACCACCGGCACCCCGGCCGCGAACGCCTCCAGCGGCGGCAGCCCGAACCCCTCGTACACCGACGGGTACGCGAGCAGGGCCGCGCCGGCCACCAGCCGGCGCAGGTCGGCGGTGTCCAGGTAACCGGCGGACAGCACCGCGCCGGCCGGCAGCGCCGCGGTCTCCAGCGCCGGGCCCCAGCCGGGCGGTCCGGCCAGCACCAGCGGCGGGGTGTCCGGGTCCGCCACCCGGTCGGAGTCGTGCAGCAGCCGCAGCGCGGACAGCAGCGCCGGCAGGCCCTTGCGCGGCTCGACGGTGCCGACGAACAGCAGGTAGCGCTCGGGCAGGCCGCGGGCGGCCAGCTCGGCGGCCGGCATCGGGGTCGCGCCGAACCAGCCCTCGTCCACCCCCAGCGGGGTGGCCAGCACCCGGTCGCCGAGCCCGTACTCGGCCTTGACCTCGGCGGCGACCGCCTGCGACGGGGTGACGACCACGGCGGCCCGGCGCAGCCCGCGCGGCACCAGCGTCCGGTAGCGCAGCGACGCCGCCGCCACCGTCTCC
This sequence comes from uncultured Actinomycetota bacterium, assembly GCA_963728945.1. Classification (GTDB taxonomy): domain Bacteria; phylum Actinomycetota; class Actinomycetes; order Mycobacteriales; family CADCTP01; genus CADCTP01. The sequence goes on from CAVSMA010000004.1 coordinate 561,080, forward strand.
GGGTAGCGCAGGTAGGACAGGTCGTGCACGGTGAGCACGCCGGCGGCCCGGCGCAGCGGCGGCAGCACGAAGTTCGTCCCGTGCACCACGTCGGCCCGCCCGACCAGCCACTCCACCGGCGGCAGCTCCAGCCGGTCCCAGGCCGCCTGCAGCGCGCGGGCCGGCGCGGGCCGGTGCCGCACCCGCACGCCGGCCGGCACGGCGGCCGGCAGCGCGCCGGCTCCGCGCAGCGTGAAGGCGGTGGCGACGAGGTCGAGCGAGTCGAGCGCGGCCAGCTCGCGCACCAGGTGCTCGACGTACCGGCCGACGCCGGTGCGCGGCCCGAGCAGCGGGGTGGCGTCGAGCACGACCCTGGTTCCCACGGCCGGCAGCCAACCAGACGGTCGGTCATGACCGCGCGCTAGGGTGACCCGAACCCGCCGCCGGACCCGTCCGGCGTAGCGGTGGCGTCGAGGTGGAGGAATGGTGTCAGCGACCCCCAGCGCCGACGGTACGACCGGCACCGTCGCCACCGACAGCAGCGTCTACTACCACTCCGGCTACTGGAACGACCTGGCCGCGGTGCAGCGCTACATGAACCGCCGGGCCAGCGGAGACCCGGCGGTGTCCTGGTCCGAGCACCTGGCCACGTCCACCGGCCGGACGTTCGCCAAGGCGCTGGTGCTCAACTGCGGCAACGGCTGGGTCGAGCGCGGGCTGGTCGCCGCCGGGCTGGTGAAGGAGGCCGTCGGCGTCGACTACGCGGATGACCTGCTGGTCAGCGCGCGGGAGGAGGCGGCAAAGGCCGGCCTGCCGCTGCGCTACGCGCAGCTGGACACCAACACCGCGGCCTGGCCGGAGGACGGCTTCGACCTGGTGATCAACCACGCGGCCGGACACCACGTCGCATACCTGGACAAGGTGTTCCGCAGCATCGCCGAGCTGCTGCCCGAGGACGGGCTGTTCGTCTCGTTCGACTACCTCGGCGCGCACCGCAACCAATACCCGACGGCCCAATGGGAGGCCGCGTTCACGGCCAACGAGGCGCTTCCGGCGCACCTTCGCAACGACCTGCTCTACCCGCACCTGCCGACCATGCTGGTGAGCGACCCGACCGAGGCGATCCACGCCGAGCTGATCCTCCCGACCCTGCGGCGATACTTCGAGATCGACCACTACCGGGCGCTCGGCGGCGGCGTGGCCTATCCGGTGCTCACCTTCAACAAGGCCATCTTCGCCAGGTCGGAGACCGAGCCCGAGGTCGCGGCGGCCATCGAGCAGGTGCTCGCGGCGGACGCCGCGTACACCGACGCGGACCCGGAGGCCAACACCCTGTTCGGGTACGTCATCGCGCGGCCGCGCAAGCAGGCGTTGGCCGACGCCGCGCAGCTGGCCGGCTGGACCGCGGCCGAGCAGGAGCGGGAACGCCGGGCCGCGGCCGACGGCGGGCGCTACTACCCGGACACGATGATGGCCGTCCTGTACGAACGGCTCGACGTCGCCGCCCGCGAGCTGGCGGGCGCCCGCCGGGACCTGGACAGCATCGCGGACCGGCTGGCCACGGCCGAGCACACCGCCGCGGCGCAGGCGACGCGGGCCAGGGCCGCGGAGGAGGCGGCCGCGGCCGCGCCGACAACGCCGCTGCACTGGCTGCGGGCCAACCCGACTCTGCGGGCGATCGCCAGGCGCGTGCCGGGGACGCGGTCCGCGGTCGCCGCCGGGCGGCGCTGGCGGGACCGGCGCACGGCGAGCCGGCGGCCGTGACCGACCCCGCCGGCCGGGCCATGCCCGCGGGGCGGGGGACGCGGGTGGTCGCGGTCGGGCTGCTGGTGCTGGCCGCGGTGCTGGCGCTGGTCCGGCTGCCGGGCGAGCTGTCGACGCAGTCGGACACCGCCGCGACCGGCCGGGCGATGCCGACGGTCGCGTCGATCCCGGTGCAGGATTCGATCGGCGCCGCCGGCACCGAGTTCCTCGCGCTGGTCCGGCGCAGCGTGCCGGCCCACCAGCCGGTACGGGTGGTGCAGCCGATCACCCCGGTGTCCCGGCTGGAGAGCCGGACCTCCGGCCAGCCGGGCGTCTGCGGTTACGCGGCGACCGGGCTGACGTACTACTGGCTGGCGTACGCGCTGGTCCCGCACCCGATGACGTGTGACCCGGACGCGCGCTGGACGCTCTACGCCCGGGTCGCGCCGCCCGCGCCGCTGCCGCCCGGGGCGAGCGTGTACGCCCGGTCCGGCACCTGGACGCTGGTCCGGCGGTGAGTACCGCCGCGGTCGCCGCCGGCGGGCTGCTGGTGCTGCTCGCCGGGCATGGCGTGCTGCGGCTCGCGACCGGCCGGCGACCGCTCGCCGCGTACGGGCCGACCGCCGGGACCGGCCTGTGCTGGTTCGCCGGTGTGGCCCTGCTCGGCGCGCTGACTACGCTGGTCGGTGTGCTGGGCGGGTCGACCCGGCCGCTGCCGGTGCTTGGCCCGGTGCTCGGCCTGGTCGCGCTGGCCGGCCTGGTGCCGCTCCCGGCCCGGTTCGGCCGTCCGGCTCCGGAGCACGCGCGGCCCGCGCCGCGGACGGACGGGCCGACCCGACGGCAGGTCCGCCTCGGCGACACGGTCGCAGCGATCCTGGCCGTCGCGGTCACCGTGCTGATCGCGGTGCAGTCGGCCGGCATCCCCACCCGCAGCAACGACGAGTACGCGATCTGGATCCTGCGGGCTCGGATGCTGTCCCAGCTCGGCCGGCTCGACTCGGCCGTGTTCGCCGACACCGCGACCGGCTACCAGCACCAGGAGTACCCGCTGTTCCTGCCGGCGCTGTTCGCCTGGTTCGATGGCTGGGCCGGCCGGCCGAGCGACGCCGCGGCGCACGTGGCGATCGCCGCCCTGGTCGGCGCGACGGTCACGGTCGCCGGGGCGGTGCTGACCCGGCTCGCCGGCCCGGCGCCCGCGCTGGTCAGCGTGCTGCTCGTGCTGTCGCTGCCGACCGTGCTGTCCGTGCAGTCGCTGCGGCTGATGGCCGACCTGCCGGTGTTCGGGTATGCCCTCTGCCTGACCCTGGTGCTGGCGCTCTGGCTGAGCCGGCCGGACGCGGGCGAGGCCTGGCTGGCCGCGGCAGCCGTGCTGGCCGCCGGCGCGATCGGCACGAAAGCCGAGGGCCAGCTGTTCGCCGGCAGCGCGCTGCTAGTCACGCTCGTGCTCGCGCCCGCCCGCCGCCGCGGCGTGCTGGTCGTCACCGCCGCGGCGGGGCTCGTCGGCTTCCTGCCCTGGCAGGCGTACGCGTGCGTGCACCACCTGCGCAGCTGGGTCGCGAACGGGACCACGCTGTCGGCGGCGCACCTGCGCGAGGTGCTGCCCTGGGCCGGGACGGTCGCTCGCAGCATGGTCCAGCAGTGGCCGGGCGGCGCCGGCTGGGGGCTGGTGCTGCTGGTCGCGCTGGTCCCGGCCGCGGCGCTGGCGATCCGGGCCGGTCACGGCCGGCTGGTGGTCTTCGTCGTGGCCGTGGTCGCGCTGGATGTCGCCGTCCTCTACGCCCAGTACGTCGCGACCGCGCTCGGTCCGCCGTCCGACCCGGTCGCGGCCCGGCTGCTCACCGGCCAGCTGCGGGTCACGGTCTACCGGATCGCGCTGGTGCCCGCCGCGCTGCTGGCCCTGGCCGTGCCGGTGTTCGCCGGCCTCGGCCTGCGCGGCCGGCCCGCGCCGGCCGAGGACGCCGCCGAGCCCGTGCCGGCGGGGCCCGGAGAGGTCAGCGACCCGGGGCCCGGTCCAGCAACCGGTGCGCGCGGACGATCTCCCGCCAGCGCGCCGCGAACGCCGCGTCGGAGAAGTCCTGGGCCCGCTCCACCGCCGCGGCCGAGAGCTTCTCCCGCAGCTGCGGGTCCCCGGCCACCCGAAGCGTCTTGCTGATCAGCTCGGCCGGCGTCGACCAGCGGAACCCGTGCACGCCCTCGCGGACGATCTCCCGCTGGCCGGCCCGGTCGATGACCACCGGCACGCAGCCGCCGGCCATCGCCTCCGCTGTGGTCATGCCGAAATGCTCCTGCGCCCAGGGCGAGCGCTCCTCGTCCTCGCCGAGCCCGGTCGCCGACCAGAAGACCGACGCGGTCGACATGGCCTGCTCCACCACCGGGCGGGGCGCGTTGGCCTCGATCCGGATCGGCAGGCCCTCGGCCGCGGCCAGCACGGTCTCGAGGTAGGGCCGCTGCGACTCCTCGCAGCCGCCGAGCACGGTCATCGACCAGCCGTCGAGCTGCCGGTCGCGGACCATCTGGCCGAAGATCCGGACCATCTCCAGCTGCCGCTTCGCGTGCCCGAGGCCCGGGCTCGAAGAACCGGCCGACGGACAGCACGACCTTCTCCCGCTCCGGCGCCGGGTGCAGCCGGTCGACCTGGATCGGCGGGTAGAGCACCTCCGCGTCGTTCTGCCAGAGCCGCTGGATCCAGCTCCGGGTGTACTCGGAGTTGCTCATTACCGTGTCGTACGCGCCGAGGAACGCCTCGCCGGACAGGTCGCGCAGCAGCCACGGGAACCGGGTGGCCAGCGCTGCCCGCGGGCCGCCGCCGCTGGTGCCGGCCAGTCGGAGCCGGGACACCGCGACGCCGAGCGTGCGGGTGTCCGCCGGGCCGGGCACCATCGTCTTGGACCGGAACCGGATCTCCCGGCCGGCCGGGCTGCTCGGCAGGTCGACGATCTGCCGAGCGAACGCCTGCCGCGCGGTCAGCGTCGCGATCACGCCGCTCTCGTCCTCGACGGTCATCTCGACCGGCTCGGTCATCCCCGGCCGGCCGAGGTCGAACTGGATCGACCGAGCCGGACCGGGCTCCAGGTGCAGCACCGCCTCCCCGTTGGTCCAGGTCCACTGCCGCATCCGGCCGCCCTCGGGCGGATACCAGCCGGTGCCCCAGCCCATCGCCAGCCGGTCCCGGTAGGCGGTCAGCCACGGGCCGAGCACCCTGATCGCGGTCCGCCGCCACGACGCCAGGTCGTGGTCGAACGGGGTCGGGAAGAAGCACAGGTACGCCGAGTGCGCGGACTCGGGCATCACCACGGACATGTACGTGGCGTTGACGAACAGGTCGTACTCGGAGGACAGCGCCGACACGTAGGCGTCGCCCTTGTCGGGAACCGTGCGCATCCTCGTGCGGGACAGATCGAGCCCGAGATGCTCGGCCAACTCGTCGCGGTCGACCTGGCTGTGTCCGATCAGATCGACCTCGACCCCGTCCTTGGACAGGACCTCCGCGATCATCCCGGAGTGCCGCTCACCGCCCCCCATGGAGTGCCAATAGCGGTCGTAGATGGCCGCCCTCATCGCTCTCTGACCAGCCAGCGTTCCAGATCCCTTCTCGAGCGCACCGCCCGGCGACCGAACTGCCGCCGGCGTCGCACCATCGTGGGCAACAGCCGTACGTACGAGGCAAGCACGCGGGCCCGCAGCAGGTGCGGTCGCAACGCCGGGCGGCTCCGCGAACGCAGCGCTTCCCGGCCGGCCCGGACCAGCATCGAGGCCGAGGTGAGCGGGTAGTGCAGCACCTCGCGCAGCGCCAGCGGCGCCGACGCGTCCTTGGTCAGCATCAGCAGCCGGTTGCGGTCGACGTGGAACACCCACAGCGGCGACCACTCGGTGCTCGACGCCGAGTGCAGGTGCCGCAGCACCGCGGTCGGCTGGTAGCGGATCGACCAGCCGTCGGCCCGCAGCCGCCAGGACAGGTCGGTGTCCTCGTAGTAGAGGAAGAAGTCGTCGTCGAACCAGCCGACCGCCCGGCCGGCCGCGGTCCGCATCGCCATCCCGTTGCCGCAGGCGTTGAACACCTCGACCGCCTGGTCGTACTGGCCGGTGTCCGGCTCCTGGAAGCCGCGGTCGGCGCCGTAGCCGTTGACCAGCACTATGCCGCCGGCGTTGTTGACCACGTCGACCAGTGGCGTGCCCTCGGGCACCGCGAGCACCGCCTCGCTGCCGGCCTCGGCCGCCGTCGCGGTGAGCGAGACGCCGGCGCCGCTGATCGTCACCGGCTTGTCCCGCTCGGCGATCCAGCGGAAGGTCACCTTCACCGCGGCGGCGACGTCGCCGGGGCCGTCCTGCAGCGGCACCAGGAACGTGCCCTCCGGCCTGGTCCACCGGAACCGGCCGGCGCCGGTGCCCTCCGGCCCGTACGCGAGCTTCTCCCAGAGCACCTTCTCGGTCACGTCCCGGCCGTCCACCTCGACCGCGACCAGCCGCACGCCGAGCTCGCGCGGGTCGTGCGGGCCGGGGTCGAAGCCCTCGGTGCGCAGCCGCAGCGGCAGGAACCGGGGCGCGAACACGACCTTGCCGGTGACCACGCCGACCCGGTCGGCCCCGGCCTCGTCGAAGGGGGCGAGCAGGTTGCGCAGCCAGTCCGGCTCGGGCACCGCGTCGTTGTTGAGCAGCACCGCGTACGGCGTGGAGACCGTGCGCAGGGCCAGGTTGTTGCCGCCGGCGAAGCCGGTGTTGACCGGGCTGGCGATCACCCGAACCTCGGGGAAGTCGCGGGCGAGCAGCTCGACCGACCCGTCCCGGGAGGCGTTGTCGACCACCACGGTCTCGACCGTGCCGGCCGGCAGGTCCTGCCGGCGCAGGCCCTCCAGGCACGGGGGGAGCAGGTGGGCGCCGTTGTAGTTGACCACGACGACCGTGGCCCGCGCTCCGGTCACTTCTCGTCCTCACCGCCCGGCGCGACCGCCACCACGTACACCTCGCTCGGCGGGTAGAGCTGTGCCAACAGCGAACGGTACGCCCGGTGCAGCTCGGCCAGCTGGTGCTGCACGGCCTGCATCCGCTGGTCGAGCACCGAGATGAGGTGCGCCGCGTGCGACCAGAGGTCCGCCCGCGGGTCGGCGACCGCGGTCACCGCCTCGCCGTTGGACTCGGCGTCCCGGCGGATCCGCCGGTGCTGCGGCGGCAGCGCCGGGTAGACCTTCTCCGCGGCGCCGAGCAGCTCGGCCACCGAGGAGCTCAGCGACGCGACCGGCTCGAACTCCTGCGGCCAGAGCTGCGGCGGCGGACCAGGGTCGTTGCGCGGGTTGCCGGCCGACTCGGTCACCGCCAGCCCGGCCTGGGCGGCGAAGAACGAGAGCAGCGCGGGGTCGTAGAAGCGGACGTGCGTCGGGTCGCGCCAGAAGTCGTAGCCGAGCACGGACAGGCTGCCGGCGCTCGGCACCACCGCGACGAACGCGCAGCCGGGCCGCAGCGCCGTGGCCGCCGCCGCGTACACCCTGGCCACGTCGTCGGGCTGCAGGTGCTCGAGGAAGTGGGCGCAGAACACGCCGCCGAGCGAGCCCGGCTCGACCCCCTCCAGGTAGGAGACCGCCTCGCCGAGCACGACGTCGTGGCCGCGCTCGACCGCCCGCTCGACCATGCCCTCGTCCAGGTCGACGCCGCCGGCCGGGACGCCGGCGGCACGCAGCAGATCGAGGAACTCGCCCCGGCCGCAGGCCAGCTCGAGCACCGGACCGGTGGAGAAGAACGACAGGTAGTGGCTCAGCGCCTCGCGGGCCCGATCGCTGTCGTAGCCCATGTAGGCGTAGTAGTCGCTCTCCAGCCGAGTCACCCGGCTCCCCTTCCCGCCTTCGTCCCCGTGCCGACCTGCACCGGGGCCGGGCCGGGCCGGGCCGCCGCGGTCACCTCGGTGTCCACCTCGTACGGCACCGCGAGCAGGCCGGACTCCTGCCCGCTGCGGACCCAGAAGGTCTGGGCGCTGCGCTCCACGCCGATCGCCGTGCCGTTGCGGTCGTCGACCCGGACGGCGACCTGGAAGGCGCCGTGCAGCGGTGGGCAGGCGGCCACCGCGAAGTCGAGCGTCCAGTCGCCTGGCTCGGTCGGCAGCTGGTCGCGCTCGGCGTCCATCACCCAGACCGGGAAGTCGCCGGCGCCCATGACCACCACCACCACGCCGCCGACGGTGGGCGCCATGGCTGGCGAGACCGACATCCCGACCCTGATCCCGACCGGGTCGCCGCCGGTGAACTCGCCCCGCTCCCGCCCGGGCACGTCCCCGATCGTGATCGGCCCGAACTCGAGCCCCGGCTCCGGCTCCTCCACCGGCCCGACGGTGTCCTCGGCCGTGCCGAGCAGCGCCCGCAGCGTGCCGGTGGCGAACTGCGGGTCGCCGTCGAAGACCACCCGGCCGTGGTCGAGCACGACGCCGCGGTCGCAGATCTCGTCGACGAGGCTGAGCGAGTGGGTGACGAACAGGATCGTCCGGCCCTCGCGCTGGAACTCGGCGATCTTGTCCAGGCACTTGCGGGCGAAGGCCTCGTCGCCGACGGCGAGCACCTCGTCCACGAGCAGGATGTCCGGATCGACGTGTACCGCGACGGCGAAGCCGAGCCGGACGTACATGCCGGACGAGTAGTGCTTGACCGGGTTGTCGATGAACTCCTCGAGCTCGGAGAACTCGACGATCGAGTCGAACAGCCCGTCGGTCTCCTTGCGGGAGAGCCCGAGCAGCGACGCGTTGAGGTAGATGTTGTCCCGGCCGGACAGCTCGCCGTTGAAGCCGGCGCCCAGCTCGAGCAGCGACGACACCCGCCCGTTGACCTCGACCGTGCCCGTGGTCGGTCGCAGGATCCCGGTGAGGATCTTCAGCAGCGTCGACTTGCCCGACCCGTTGTGCCCGATCAGCCCGACCGTCTGACCGGCGGCGATCTCGAGGTTCACGTCCCGCAGGGCCTCGAACGGCTCAGCCGTGCCGTGGCCCATCCGCAGGATGCGCTCCTTGAGGCTGGTGGCCCGGCCGGTGCCGCGGAAGCTCTTGCCGACTCCGCGAGCCCGGATGGCGATCTCGCCGCCCACTCAGAGCTCCTCGGCGAAGTCCGCCGACAGCCGGTGGTAGAGCCACAGGCCGAGCGCCAGCACCGCGGCCGAGACGAGCGCGCCGATGCCCAGCTTCTCCAGGTAGAAGGCGTACCCGTCGGCGGCGAGGACGGTGCTGCCGCCCGGCAGCGTCGGGTTCTGCGCGTAGATCGCGCGCTGCATCGCGACCACGACGCCGGCCATCGGGTTGAGGAAGTAGGCCCAGTAGAGATCGCCGAGCTCGGTCTTCACCAGCGACACCGAGTAGACGATCGGGTTGATCCAGAAGCCGGCCATGAGCACGACCTCGACCACGTGCTGGGTGTCCCGGTAGCGCACGTTGAGCCCGGCGACCAGGAACGAGACCGCGACCGTGAACAGCAGGGCGACCGCGATCGCCGGCACGGCCAGCAGCAGGTTCGGTCCGGCGAACTCGGTGTTGCCGGTCACCGCCATCACCACGAGCAGCACGAACAGTTGCAGCACGAAGTGCACGAGCGCGAACCCGACCTGGGACAGCGGCAGCACCGACAGCGGGAACCGGACCTTCTTCACCAGCCCCGAGTTGCCGACGACGGCGGCGGTCGAGGTGCCCACCGCGCCGGCGAACATGTTCCACACCAGCAGGCCGGAGAGCAGGTAGAAGCCGAACTGCGGGATGCCGGACTTCAGCACCACCTGGAAGACGAACGTGTAGACGACCAGCAGCAGCAGCGGGTTGGCCAGCGACCAGAGGAAGCCCAGCACGCTGCCCTGGTATTTGACCTTGAGGTCCTTGCGGACCAGGCCGACCAGCAGCTCCCAGCGGACCCGGCCCTGGGCACGCGACCGCTCCCGGCTGGTCGTCGTCACCATTGCGTACGGTTCCTCGCGCTCTCTAGCTCGTCGGGGAGGTCCGCGCCGGCGCGGGGGCGGGACTGTCAACCCTAGCTTGTGCTGCTGTCCGAGACCGGCGGCTACCCTTCCCGGCATGGAACAGCCAGACGCCCGCCGGCACCCAGCGGCTGCCGGCACCGGCTGCAGCCGGACGACCGGCCGGCCCGGACGCGACCGCGCGCGGCGGTCGGACGGCCGGCCACCGGTGGTGCCTGGCGGGACGATGCCGGCGGCACGCGGATCGGGCTGACCCGCGGACGGCCGACCGGCGCCCAGCCGACCGGCACGGCCAGCCGCGCCGGGCACGCCGCTGGTGGTCGCCGCCGCCGCAGGGCGGCGGTGGGGGCACGGTCGCGGACCGCTCGGTGCCCGTGATCTCGGCGCGGCGGCGGTGGTCGGCGTGCTGGCGACGGTCGCGCTCGGCGACCGCGCACCTCGGCGATGTTCGGGCCGGGCTGGTGCTTCGGTGGTGACCGCAGTGCTCGTCGTCGGCCTGGCGCGCTGGCCCGGTCGCGGGCCGCCGCGTTGCCCCGGGTCGCGCTCGACCCGGCCGGGCTGCTGCCGGTCGCGGCCGGCGGTGTGCTGGCGCTGGTGCATGTTCCTGCCCGGCTTCCACTACGCGACCGGTGACAAGCCGACCCCGGCGTGTACGTCATGCACGCGATGGCGATCGCCCGGGGCCACTCGGTCTGGATCCACGACCCGCTGCTGGCCGCGGCGACCTGCCGGTGCAGGTGGCCGCGCCGGGCGCCCGCTTCCCGGGCATCTGGATCTCCGACGCCGCTACCGGGACGATCTTGCCGCAGTTCTACCACCTGTGGCCGGCGCTGCTGGCGACCTCGTACACGCCGGCGGGTACGGCGCGCTGGTCGCGACGACCCCGCTGCTCGGCGTGCTCGGCGTCATGCTCACGGCGTGGTGGCTCGGCGGATCGCCGGCCCGGTGGCCGGCTGGGCGGCCGCGCTGCTCTGAGCACGAACATGATGCAGGTCTGGCAGGCGAAGTATCCGACGACCGAGATCCTCTGCCAGGTCCTGTTCGTCGGTGCGCTGCTCGGCGTGCTGCTGGCGGTGCAGACCCGGTGGCGGTGGCCGGCACTGGTGGCCGGCCTGCTGGTGGCATCGGCTACCTCGGCCGGCCGGACGCGATCCTGCTCGTCCTGTTCGCGGTCGGGCATGCTGGCGCTGCTGTGGGTGCTGCGCCGGTGGGACGCCGGGCCGGGTGGTTCGCGGTCGGTCTGGCGTCGTCCTGCCGTACGCGCTCTGGCAGGCGTACGGGCCGGCCGGGACGTACACGGCGGGCCAACAACGTGCCCGGGCCTGGCGGCCATGGTCGGACTGATCGCGGTCTGCGCGGTCGGGGCGCTGGTGCTGCGCCCCTGCTTGCCCGGGCGGTCCGCCGGTTCGACGGGCTGCTGGACCGGGCCCGGGCCAGGCTCTGGTTCGGCGGGCTGGTCACCCTCGTGGCGGTGGGCCTGTTCGCGCTGGGCCGGGTGCGCGAGCGGCTGTTCGGCGCCGACTACGTGAGTCGGGCCCGAACCTAATCCGCACGTTCGACGAGATCAACCTGCAGCGGCTGTCCTGGTTCTTCACCTGGCCCGGTATGCTGCTGATGCTGGCCGGGATCGGCGTGGTCGCGCTGCGCCGGCGCTGGTCGCCGTCGGCCTGGCTGCTGATCCTGCCGACCGTGGTGATGCTGGTGTTCTACGTCTGGCACTGCCGCAACTCGCCCTATTACATGTGGGTGGGCCGCCGGTACATGCCCTCGGTGGTGCCGGGCATGGTGCTGCTCATCGGGCGTCGCGCTGGCGGCGCTGTGGATCTGGAAGATGCGCGGCCGGCTGCGGCTCGGCGTACCGCTCGCAGTCGCGCTGATGGCGTTCGTCGGCGCCATGCAACTGTGCCAGTCGCTGCCGCTGCGCTGGCACGACGAGCTGGGCGGGTCGTACCGGATGACCAGTCGCTCGCCGCGCTGTCCGGCGCCGAGAAGGGCGTCTACCTGTGGGCGCCGGCGACGAACTGCTGCGCGCATCCGTCGAGATGTTCGGCTCGCCGGTCTGGCTGATCGGCGGACGAGGACAGCGCGCTGCTGCCGTCGGCCCCGGCGGGGTCGGTCCCGTACGTCCAGCAGTACGCGCAGACCTTCCCGGACCGGCCGCTGTTCCTCGTCTACGAGGCCGGGACGGCGGTGCCGCAGCTGCCCGGGCTGGAGACGGACGCCGGTGGCGGCGGTTCGCCGGGACGATGCCGCACTGGGTGGAGAGCAGCACCAGCCGACCGGACAAGGCGGTGCAGGTCCCGTACGACTTCACCGTCTACCGGGTGACCCCGGCGCTGTAGCAGCGGGCCGGACCGCGCCGGGCCCGCTGCCCCGGGAATCGTGCCCCCCGGCCCGCTGGACCGTGCCCGGCCCGCTGGACCGTGCCCGGCTCGCTACCCCGGAAAGGGGCCCGGCCCGCTGCCGGGACCGGCCGGGCCCGCGGCGAGCGGCGGTCAGACCCGGCGGAACCAGAACGAGCCGGGGAACCGGGTGTTCCGGTCGTAGGACTCCAGCGCCTTCTCCAGCTCGTCCGGGTGCCGGCGGTGCATCCAGTTGCTCGCCCAGACGACCTCGACGTGCGCGTTGTCGGTGAGGAACGCCTGCAGCAGGTATTGCTCGTTCCAGAACCGGTGCTCCTCGCCGTACACCCAGTCCTTCGGGTATTCGCCCGGCAGGAAGATGTCGTGCACGTGCACCAGCACGCCGGGCCGCAGCCGCGGCAGCACCTCGAGGAACTCGTACTGGACGTCGCTGCCGATCTTCAGCACGTGCGACGAGTCGATGAACAGGATGTCGTTCTCACCGAGCGACGAGAACGTGTCCATCGGCACGCCCTGCACCTGCTCGTCGACGAGCGTCGCGTCGGCGTGCGCGGTGATCGCGTCCTTGACGAACGCGTGCGGGTACGGCTCGATCGCGGTCAGCGTGCCCGGCGACCCCTCGGCCTTGTTGAGGTCGAGCGCGGCCATCGAGACGAGCGTCGACCAGCCGGAGCCGATCTCCACGATGCGGCCCGGCTTGTGCATCCGGACCATCGAGTGCAGCGCCTCGGCGTCGACCGACTCGAACGCGCCGTTGTCCACGAAGTACTGCCCCGGGCCGGCGTCCTCCTGCCGGCGCGGCAGCGCGTTGAGCTCGGTGCCGAACCGGCCGACCGCGTCGGTCAGGAACGCCAGCTGGGCCTCGTCCCGCATGTCGATGCCGGGCAGCTCGGACTCGGTGGTCCACAGCGAGTCGGGCAGCACCCTGGTGTCCGGGATCACCGAGTAGAAGTGGTTCGGGGTCAGGTGCCAGCCATGCTGCTCCCACACCTCGAACGGGATCTCGGCGCCGCGGCGGATCACCTCGGGCGCGTCCACCGGCACGGTCGCGGACCGCTCGTCCGGCGGCAGCACCAGGTTGGCGACCCGCTCGCGGAAGCCCTTCGGCATGCTCCGCACGGTCGTCGCGACGCCGTGCTTGACCCGTCGGGCGAGGGTCCGGTCGTCCTGGGAGCCCGAAGGCATGTGCACCATCCTTCTGCGCGGAGGAACGCGGGGCCCGCGGGTCCCGCGTGGATCGCAGCAGTATGCCCTACCGCTGGATCCGGCCCCGCCGCGTACACAACGTACCGGCGTGTTCGCCCACCGTAGCTGGAGGCCGCCGCCGCTAGCCGACCGGGGGCACCCGGCGGCGCAGCAGGCAGAACTCGTTGCCCTCGGGGTCGGCGAGCACGTGCCAGGACTCAGCGCCGGTCTGGCCCACGTCGGCCGGGCGGGCGCCGAGCGCGAGCAGCCGCTCCAGCTCCGCGGCCTGGTCCCGGTCGGTCGCGTTCACGTCGAGGTGCAGGCGCAGCTTGTCCCGCTTCGGGTCGGTGCTGGCGCTCAGCACCAGCACCGGCTGCGCGCCGCCGGCGCCGCCCTCCGGTCCGATCTCGATGGCCTCGTTGCCGTCCCGGTCAAGCACCTTCCAGCCGAGCACCTCGCACCAGAAGCCCGCGAGCCGCTCGGGATCCCTGCAGTCCAGCACCAGTTCGGTGATCCGACACGCCATCGCGCGACCGTACCGGCCGGGTCCGACACCAGGCGGCGGCCGACTCAGTGCCGGCAGGTAGTGGGGAACACCCCTCAGGCAGTGCCGGCGAGGGCGGCGGCCAGCTCGGTCCGGGAGGCGATGCCGAGCTTCGTGTAGACGTGCCGCAGGTGGTATTCGACCGTCTTGGGGCTGAGGAACAGCGCGGCCGCGGTCTCCCTGGTGGTCCGGCCCTCGGCCAGCAGCAGCGCGATCTGCAGCTCGCGCGGGGTCAGCGCCGCCCGCTCGTCGCCGCCGCGGCGGGCCACCGTCTCGCCGGTCGCCTCCAGCTCGACCGCGGCGAGGTCGGCCCACGGCCGGGCGCCGAGCCGCTCGAAGCAGTCCAGCGCCTCGCGCAGCGGCCCGCGGGCGTCCGACCGGCGCCGGGCCCGCCGCAGCCGGGCGCCGTAGACCAGCTTGGTCCGGGCCGACTCGAACACGTCCGGCGTCCGCGCGTGCAGCGCGAACGCCTCGGCGAACCGGTCGTCCAGCTCGTCCCAGCCGCACAGCAGCCCGCGCAGCCGGGCGGCCCTGGCCTGCGCCCACGGCAGCGCCTTGGCCGCGGCGGCCGCCCCGTACCGGGCGGCCAGCTCGGCCGCCTCCTCGGTCCGGCCGCTGCGCAGGTAGGCCTCGACCAGGTCCGGCGCCGGCGAGACGTCCGGGTCGCCGATGTCGAGCTCGGCCAGCAGGTCGACCAGCCCGGACAGCCGCTCGACCGCGGCCGGCACGTCGCCGGAGACCAGCGCCAGCTCGCCCTGCGAGTACTCGGCCCAGACCCGGGCGATCGAGACCGGGTTGCTGGCGCACAGCGCCAGCGCCTCCTCGGCGTGCGCGCGGCAGGCGTCCGCGTGCCCCTGCCGCGCCTCCAGCCAGGACAGCCCGGCCAGCAGCAGCGCCAGCATCGTGGTCTGGCCGAGCTCCCGGGCCAGCCCGATCCCCTCGCCGTAGTCGGCCGCGGCGAGGCTCCAGTGGTCGGTCGTCGCGCCGTCCCGGGCGATCGTGAACAGCAGCCCGGGCAGCGTCCCGACGGCCGAGCGGGCCCGGCCCTGCTCCAGCGCCGCCCGCACCAGCGTCCGGCCGGTGTCGGACTCGCGCAGGAACAGCGGTCCGAGCATCAGCCACTCCGTGCGCATCGGGGCGCCGGCCGGGTCGTCGATGGCGGTGAGCAGCTCCACCCCGGAGCGGATCAGCTCCCCGCCGGGCCGCCCGGCGAACACGTTCGCCATACCGGTGGCGAGCATGCCGACCGCGCGGGCGCTGTCGGTCAGCGGCCGGTCCAGCAACTGCTGCGCCCGCCCGCACGCGGCGAGGGCGGCCTTGGCGTCGGAGGACAGCACGCTCGCCCACACCGCCTCGGTGAGCAGCACCATCGCCCGGGACGGGTCGTCGGCCAGCAGCGTGGCTGCCTCGACCTGCAGCCGATACGCCCGCTCCGGCGAGCCGCAGGAGACCTCGATGTCCCCGCGCAGGCCGAGCGTCTCGCCCCGCACCCGCGCCGGCGGGTCCAGCTCGGGCACGCCGGCCAGCAGCGCCAGGGCCCAGGCCGCCTCTCCGCCGCGCCAGGCCGAGCCGCCGGCCGCGAGCAGCCGGCGGGCCCGGTCGACGGTATCGGCGGTCAGCTGCGCCGCCCGCTCGTACGCGGTCGCCGCGACCGCGTGCGCGCCCCGGCTGGCGGCCCGGTCGCCGGCGGTCTCCAGCGCCGCCGCGGCGGTGTCGTCCGGCCCGAACGCGGCGTGCGCCAGGTGCCAGGCCCGGCGGTCGACGTCGCCCTCCGGCACCGAGGTGGCCAGCGCGCGGTGCACGGTGCGGCGGTCGCCCGGGTCGGCGGCCGCGTAGACCGAGGCCCGGGCCAGCGGGTGGGCGAACTCGACCCGGCCGGACCGGATCGTCACCAGCGCGGCCCGCTCGGCCGCGGCCAGGCCGCCGACGTCGAGGCCGAGGGCCGCGCAGGCCCGGGCCATCACGGCAAGGTCGCCGTCGCCGGCCGCGGCGACCAGCAGCACCCGGTGCGTGTCCGGGTCGAGCCCGGCGGCGCGGCGGGCGAACCAGGCCGCGATCCGGGCCGGCACCGGCACCGGCACGCCCGGGGTCACCTCCCGGAGCCGGTCCGGCTCGGCGATCAGCGCGATCACCGCCAGCGGGTTGCCGCCGGTGGCCCGGTGCACCTGGGTGAGCGCGGCGGCCGGGACGTGGCTGCCGTGCTCGCGGGCCAGCTGGCCGGTGCCGGCGAGGTCTAGCCCGGTCAGCGTCAGGGTGGGCAGGCCCGCCTCGAGCAGCGCGCCCGGCTCGCCGAGCCGGGCGGCGGCCAGCACGAACACCGGGTCGGCGAGCAGCCGGCGGCAGGCGAACGCCAGCGCCTCCGCCGACGGCCGGTCGAGCAGGTGGGCGTCGTCGACGAGCAGCCCGAGCGGGCCGTCCTCGCTCCACCCGACGAGCAGGCTGAGCACCGCGGCGCCGACCGCCAGCCGGTCCGCGACCGGGCCGGAGCGCAGTGCCAGCGCGACGCCGAGGGCCTGGGCCTGCGGCGCCGGCAGCCGGTCCAGGTCGACGGCGGTCGGCCGGAACAGCTGGGCCAGCCCGCCGAACGGCACGTCCCGCTCGGCCTCGGAGCCGGTCGCCCGCAGCAGCCGTGCGCCGGTCGCCACCGAGCCGGCGTACGCCAGCAGCGACGTCTTGCCGATCCCGGCCTCGCCGGTGAGCACGAGCACCCCGCTGTGACCGAGCCGGGCGCCGGCCACGAGGGCGTCGACGGCCTGCCGCTCGGCGTCCCGCCCGACGAGCACGGGTCCAGTCTGGACTAGGGGGGCACCCGGATGCGATCGAATCCGCTCCCCGGCGAGCGTGAGGGCACACCCGATGCCCGAGGAGGCACAGCAATGACCACCACCGCCCCGCCGGCCCTCGACCCGGACAAGCTGATGGCGTTCGTCTTCCGCGCCGTCGACGAGGTCGGCGCCACGCTCAACACCGCGCTGGTCGTGATGGGGGACAAGCTCGGCTACTACCGGCTGCTCGCCGAGGGCCCGCTGACCGCGGCCCAGCTGGCCGAGCGGTCCGGCACCGGCAGCCACTACGCCCGGGAGTGGCTCAACGCGCAGGCCGCGGGCGGCTACGTGAGCTACGACCCGGCCACCGGGCAGTACACGCTGCCGCCCGAGCTCGTCGTCGCGCTGACCGATGAGTCGAGCCCGGCGTACCTGCCCGGCTTCTTCCAGATCGCATACGGCACCGTCCGGGACGCCGACAGCATCCTGGCCGTGGCGCGGGCCGGCGACGGGGTCGGCTGGCACGACCACAACGGGGACGTGCACGACGGCTGCGAGCGGTTCTTCCGCACCATGTACAACGGCCACCTCATCGGCGAGTGGCTGCCGGCGCTCGACGGGGTCGTGGCCAAGCTGCAGGCCGGCGGCACGGTCGCGGACATCGGCTGCGGGCACGGCGCGTCGACCGTGCTGATGGCGCAGGCGTTCCCGGCCTCGCGGTTCCACGGCTCGGACTACCACCGCGGGTCGATCGACACCGCGCGCGAGCGGGCGAGCACGGCCGGCGTCGGCGGGCGGATCGAGTTCGAGGTGGCGAGCGCCCAGCAGTTCACCGGCACCGGCTACGACCTGGTCACCACCTTCGACGCGCTGCACGACATGGGCGACCCGATCGGCGCCGCCCGGCACGTGTACGAGAGCCTCGCCGACGACGGCACCTGGATGATCGTCGAGCCCGCCGCGGGCGACGCGATCGAGCAGAACCTCACTCCGGTCGGCCGGGCGTACTACGGCTTCTCCACCCTGCTGTGCACGCCGTCCTCGCTGGCCCAGGAGGTCGGGCTCGCGCTCGGCACCCAGGCCGGCCCGGCCCGCATCAAGGACGTCATCACCAGCGCGGGCTTCACCCGGTTCCGGATCGCGGCGCAGACTCCGTTCAACAACGTCCTGGAGGTGCGCAAGTGACGACGCGGGGAGTTGCGACGCGATGAGCGCGTTGGAGTCCGGGCCCGCCCGGCTCCCCGACCGGGAGGGGGTCGCCGTCCGGGACGGCGTCCCCCTCGCGTGGGCGAGCTACGGGGACGGGCCCACCACGGTGGTGCTGATGCCGGCCTGGTCGATCGTCAACTCGCGGATGTGGAAGGCCCAGGTGCCCTACCTGGCCCGGCACTACCGGGTGGTCACCTTCGACGGCCGGGGAAGCGGCCGGTCCGGCCGCCCGCGCGAGGCCGCCGCCTACACCGACGAGCAGTACGCGGCCGACACGGTCGCGGTGCTCGACGACGCCGGCGTCGACCGGGCCGTGCTCGTCGGCCTGTCCTGCGGCGCGTCCTGGGCGATCCGGGTCGCCGCCGGGCACCCCGACCGGGTGCACGGGATCGTCGCGATCGGCGCCGCCTGCGGGTTCCCGGTCGCCCAGCCGGAACGCGACCACTACGTCTGGTCGGTGCCGTACGGCACGTACCAGGGCTGGGCGAAGTACAACAAGCACTACTGGCTCAACGGCGGCTACGAGGACTTCGTCCGGTTCTTCATGGCCGAGATGTTCCCGGAGCGCCATTCGACGAAGCAGATCGAGGACGCGACCGCCTGGGGGCTCGACGTCGAGCCGGAGGTGCTGGTCGCGACGACGGCCGGCCGGCTCGGCTGCGACGGCGCGGTCTGCACCTCGGTGGAGCCGCTGTGCGCGCTGGTCCGCTGCCCGGTGCTGGCCATCCACGGCACCGACGACCGCGTGCGCACGCACGCGATCAGCGAGCGGCTGGCCGAGCTGACCGGCGCCGAGCTGCTGCTCGTCGACGGCGCCGGGCACGGTCTGCCGGGCCGCGACCCGGTGCTGGTCAACCGGGAGATCCGGACGTTCGTCGAGCGGGTGGTGCCGCGCTCGCCGCACCGCAGCTGGGTCAGGGCGGCCGCCCGGCGGCCGACGCGCGCGCTCTACCTGTCCTCCCCGATCGGGCTCGGCCACGCCCGCCGCGACCTGGCGATCGCCGACGAGCTGCGCCGGCTGCATCCCGACCTGCAGGTCGACTGGCTCGCCCAGGACCCGGTGACCAGGGTGTTGGAGGACCGGAAGGAGACCATCCATCCGGCCTCGGCGTATCTGGCCAGCGAGTCGCAGCACTTCGAGGAGGAGTGCGGCGAGCACGACCTGCACGCGTTCGGCGCCATCCGCCGGATGGACGAGATCCTCGTCGCGAACTTCATGGTCTTCCACGACGTCGTCGCCGAGGGCCGGTACGACCTGGTGATCGGCGACGAGGCGTGGGACGTCGACCACTTCCTGCACGAGAACCCGGAGCTGAAGTCGACCGCGTACGCCTGGCTGACCGACTTCGTCGGCTGGCTGCCGATGCCGTCCGGCGGCGACCGGGAGGCGGCGCTGACCGCCGACTACAACGCCGAGATGCTCGAGCAGCGGGCCCGGCTGCGGGCGCTGCGGGACCGGTCGGTGTTCGTCGGCGACCCGGAGGACATCGTCCCGGACGACTTCGGGCCGGGGCTGCCGTCGATCCGCGGGTGGACGGAGCAGAACTTCGACTTCGCCGGGTACGTGACCGGCTTCGACCCGGTGGAGCTGGCCGACCGGGCGGCGCTGCGGCGCCGGCTCGGCTACCGGCCGGACGAGCGGGTCTGCCTGGTCAGCGTCGGCGGCTCGGGGGTCGGGCTGCCGCTGCTGCGCCGGCTCGCCGACGCGGTGCCGCTCGCCCGCCGCCTGGCCCCGGACCTGCGCTTCGTCGTGGTCACCGGCCCGCGCATCGATCCGAAGTCGCTGCCCCGCCGGCGCGGGCTGACCGTCCGCGGCTACCTGCCCGACCTGCACGAGCACCTGGCGGCCTGCGACGTCGCGCTGGTCCAGGGCGGCCTGACCACCTGCATGGAGCTGACGGCCAACCGCCGCCCGTTCGTCTACGTCCCACTGCGCAACCACTTCGAGCAGAACTTCCACGTCCGGCACCGGCTGCAGCGGCACGGCGCCGGAGAGTGCCTCGACTACGCCGACGCCAGCGATCCGGACCGGCTCGCCGCCGCGATCGTCGGCCAGCTCGGCCGCGAGGTGGACTACCTGCCGGTTCCCGGCGACGGCGCCGCCCGGGCGGCCCGGCTGCTCGCCGACCTGCTGTGATAATCGACTGGACCGGCGCGGTGGGATGGGGGCGGTGGCGGGCGTCGAGGTGCCGGAGACCGTGCGGGCGTTCGCCCGCGCGGCCGGCGCGGACGACTGGCTGGCCGCGCTGCCGGAGCTGAGTCGCCCGACTCGAACGGGACTGGCGGATCACGGTCGGCGCCGTATACCCGGACGCGACCGAGGCGCTCGTCGCCGCCGCCACGCTGGCCGACGGCACTCCGGCGGTGCTCAAGCTGCTGATCCAGCGCGGTCACAGCCGGCACGCAGCCGAGGAGATCACCGTCCTCCGGCTGGTGAACGGTGCGGGCTGCGCCCGGCTGCTGCGGCACGACGACGAGTCCGGCGCGATGCTGCTGGAGCGGCTCGGCCCTTCCCTGTACCGGATCGGCCTGCCGATCGAGCAGCGGCACGAGATCCTCTGCCGGGTCGCGATGCGGCTCTGGCGGCCGGCCCCCGACAGCGGGCTGCCGACCGGGGCGGAGAAGGCGGCCAGGCTGGCGGCGTACGTCGAGTCGGCCTGGGACCGACTCGACCGGCCCTGCCCCGAGCGGACGATCCAGGTCGCGCTGGCCGACGCGGCCAAGCGGGCCGCCGCGTACGACCCGGAGCGGGCGGTGCTGCTGCACGGCGACGTGCACCAGTGGAACACCCTGCAGGCGGGCGTCGACTGGAAGCTCGTCGACCCGGACGGCCTGCTGGCCGAGCCCGAGGCCGACCTCGGCGTGCTCATGCGCGAGGACCCGGCCGAGCTGCTCGCCGGCGACCCGTGGGGGCGCCCGCACCGGCTCGCCGCCCGCACCGGCACCGACCCGGTCGCCATCTGGGAGTGGGGCACGATCGAGCGCACGTCCAACGGCCTGCTCACCCTGGAGACCGGGCCCGAGGCGGCCGGCCGGGAGTTTCTGGCCGTCGCCGACCGGCTCGCTAACCTCGCCGGATGACCGATCCCACCATGGCCGAGCGCCGGGAGTTCTTCGACGGCCTCTACGTGGCTGCCGGCGGCGGGGGCGAGCCGCTGCCGTGGGACCGCGGCGGCGCCCCGCAGCAGCTGCTGGCCGACTGGGCCGCCGACCGCGGCCTGCGTGAGCCGGGCGGCGCCGGGAAGCGCGCCGTGGTGGTCGGCTGCGGCCTCGGCGGCGACGCCGAGTTCCTGGCCCGGCTCGGCTTCGCGGTGGTCGGCTTCGACTTCTCCGCGCCCGCGATCGAGGCCGCCCGCGCGCTCAACCCGACCTCCACCGTCGACTACGAGGTGGCCGACCTGCTCGCGCTGCCGGAGGGCTGGCTCGCCGGGTTCGACCTGGTCGTGGAGAGCCTGACCGTGCAGTCGCTGCCGCGCTCCATCCGGCCGCGGGTGATCGCCGCGGTGCGCTCGCTGGCCGCGCCCGGCGGGACGGTGCTGGTGGTCTCCTCGCAGCAGGGCGTGCGGACCGAGACGGAGATCGGCCCGTGGCCGCTCAGCCGCGCCGACGTCGACTCGTTCGCCGCCGACGGCTTCGAGCTGGTCCGCCTCGAACAGCCGCCGGGCCCGGACGGCCTGCCCCGCTGGCGCGCCGAGTTCCGCCGCAATCCCCACTGACCCCGGCCAATCCCCCGCCCGAGCCGCCCCCGTCCCCGCCCGCCCCGGCCGAGCCGCCCCGGCAAAGCCCACCCACGTTGGCGTTCAGATCTGCGACGCCGGCGCCGTCCCCGTTTGGCTGCCGACGGCCGAGGACTGCCCGCCGACCCGCATCGAGGGCGCGCACTCCGACTGCCGGTAGTCGATCGGCGTCCGGTCATGGCATGCGGATCACCGATACCGCGGTGCCCCTTTCGGGCGTAACGCACCGGTCGCAAGGGTGGTATCATTCGAACACCAGTTCGGATGGAGGTACGGAGAATGTCTGCTGTGTCGGCGCTGCGGTCGGCCGCGGTTGCGGTCGCGGCGGTCGACCCGGCAAACGCTTCCCGCAGCCCTGCTGGAAGATGCGGTCGTCGAGTTGCGCCGGCTGATCGACGGGTTGGAGGGGACCTGGTCCCGACTGGTCGCGACCCTGGACGGGTCCGGCGCGATTGACGGCGGCACGGCGGCATGGCTGCGGTCCAGCTGCCGGCTCTCTCCGGCGGCCGCCCGGTCCCGGGTGACGCTGGCGCGTCGGTTGACCGAGCGGGCCACCGTGGCCCAGGAGCTGTCGGCGGGTGAGATCTCCGTCGACCACGCTCGCCTGCTGACCACCGCTCTCGACGAGCTGGCGGCCGTCGATCCTCAGCTGGCCGCGAAGACCGAAGGGCCGCTGCTGGACGCGGCCCGCCAGCTCGATCCGGTTCGCCTGCGCCGCAGCATCACCCACGCTCGCTACGCGTTGACTCCCGAGGCCACCGTCGCCGCCGACGAGTCGGCTCACCACCGCCGGCGAATCGACGTCGCGTCGACGTTCGAAGGCATGGTCGCCGTGAGCGGCGTGTTGGACGCCGAAGGCGGCGAGGTGTTGCTGACCGCGCTCGCCACGCTGTCGGGTCGATGGGGTCCCGATGACCCGCACAGCGCCAGCCAGCGCCGCGCCGACGCCCTGGTCGAACTCTGCCATCGCCAGCTTGGCCGCGGTGAGCTCCCGGCGCTCGGAGGCGAGCGCCCCCACCTCACGGTCCTGGTCCCGATCCACAGCTTGCCGGTCGCTCCGGCGAGCAACGACGTCCCGTCGTGTCACCACGCCACGGGTAAGGCTCCGGCCGCGATCGCGACCCTCCGGCCGAGCGATAGTGCGGCGCGGCGCTCCGGCCCGGCCGGCGATCACCTCAGCGGGTCCGGTCGACTGGTCGGCTCTGAGACGATGTGGGGCGCGGTCCTGGCTCCGGACGCGGCCCGGAGGCTCGCCTGTGATGCCTCCCTCACCCGAGTCGTGCTCGGTCCGGAGAGCCAGCCGCTCGACGTGGGCCGGCGGACGCGGCTGATCCCGCCAGCCGTCCGCACGGCGCTGGTCGTCCGTGACCGCGGTTGTACCTACCCCGGCTGCGACCGGGGTCCACAATGGACAGACGCTCATCACATCCAGCACTGGGCCGATGGCGGCAGCACGTCGCTCGAGAACCTGGTGCTGCTCTGCCGCCAACATCACCGCACCGTCCACGAAGGACACCGCGCGATGGCGAACGCACCACCCCGCGCGGCCTAGCCGGATCCCCCAACCCCCCGTCGGGACCGCCTGGTGAGCCGGCACCAGATGCCCCCGCCCCACCACACCCGACCACCCGACTGCCCCACGGGCTGACCCACCACGCCGGCTGACCCACCACGCCGGCTGACCCACCACGCCGGCTGACCCACCACGCCGGACCTGGATCATGATGTGGGCGAGCTCGGCCGGGGAGGGTCCCTGCAGTCCTGCAGGGACCACCCCCGCCGCCTCGACCATCTCCTGTCGGCCGCTGTACCCGACCGCCAGCCCCGCGCCGCGCAGTGGTCGGCCGCCGCCGTACGGCAGGCCTGCGCAAGGCAGGGGCGCACAAAGCAGGCTCGCGGTGGCGGGCGGAGTTCCGCCGGGGAGCGGCTCATGGGCGCTGATAGCGGCTGACCACGATCGAGGCGATCGCCCGAACCGGCTCGGGCAGCGCTGCCACGCGGTCGTTCAGGTCCGGCAGGTGCCGCGCGGACGGCCCCATCGCTATCGCGCGGGCCGCGTCGGCCCGGGACAGCGCCAGCTCCCAGCGGTGCTCGGCCCGGTCCACCGGGACGAGGTGCGGTTCCAGGGCGGCGGCCAACCGGCTGTCCTTGGCCGTGTCGACCTGCAGCCCGCCGACCACGTCGACCAACCCGGTCAGGTGGTCCGGTCCCGGCGTGACCACCACCAGCCGGCCGCCCGGACGCAGCACCCGCGCGGTCTCCGGCCCGTTCCGGGGTGAGAACACGTCCAGCACCAACCCCACCGCGCCGGTCCGCACCGGCAACCCGGACCAGGCGTCGGCCACGACAGCGCCGGCCCGGGGGTGCGCCCGGGCGGCGCGGCGGGCCGCGTACCGGGACGCGTCCAGCGCGATGCCGATCGCGGCCGGGTCGGCATCGAGGACCGCGGCCAGGTGCGCGCCGGTGCCGGCGCCCACGTCGAGCACCGGCCCGGCGGCTCCAGCGGCGGCCGCCACCAGGGCAGCCGCGAGTGGCGCGTAGTGGCCGGCGGCGAGGAACTCGGCCCGGGCTGCCACCATGGCCGCGTCGTCCCCGCCCGCGCCACGGGCCCCGGCCGGACCCCGGCCCCCGCCCGCGCCACGGGCCCCGGCCGGACCCCGGCCCCCGCCCGCGCCGCGAGCCTCGGCAGGCCCCCGGACGCCGGCCCGGCCGCGCGCACCCGCCCGGCCGCGGGCGCCGGCCGGCAGCAGCGTCACGTACCCCTGCCGGGCCAGGTCGAAGGAGTGCCCGCGCGCGCACCGCACCGCACCGTCCACTGCGGACAGTGGCAGCCCGCAGTACGGGCAGGCCAGGCAGTCCACCACCGCCGGCAGCATCAGCCCGCCGCGATCCGCATCACATCGGCGGACCTTACCGTCGCGGTCGGGAGCCGGGCGCTGATCGCCTACGCTCTGCCGGTCGGCGCCGTCCCTGCCGTGACCACGAGAAGAGGCGATCCATGCCCACCCCGGTCGACCCCGGTCGCCCGCTCCTGGTGGCCGGGCCGGGTTCGATCGGTCGGCTGCCCGAGGTGCTGTCCTGGTGGCGGCCGGAGCGGGTGCTGCTGGTCGGCAGCCGGCGGGCGGTGGCCACCTCGTCCGCGCTCGGGTTGCTCGGGGACGCGGCGGTCACCTGGTTCGACGCGGTCCGCGCCAACCCGCGCTGGCTGCAGGTCGCCGAGCTGGTCCGGCTGCTCGAACGGTCCCGTCCGGACGTGGTGGTCGCGCTCGGCGGCGGCTCGGCGCTGGACACCGCCAAGCTGGGCCGGGTGCTGGCCGACCCGGCGCCGAAGCCCCGGCCGAAGCTGCGCAAGAACCCACCGCGGCTGGTGCTGGTGCCCACCACCGGTGGCAGCGGCGCCGAGATGACCCGGTTCGCCGCGGTCGGCACCGGCCGGGAGCGGCGCGCGCTCGACCATCCCGCGCTGCTCGCCGACGTGGCGATCGTCGACCCCAGACTGTCGGACTCCTGCCCGCCGGCGGTGACCTACCCGGCGGCGTTCGACGCGCTCGCGCACGCGATCGAGTCGTACTGGAGCGCCCGGTCGACGCCGGAGACCAGGGCGCTGTCCTGGCAGGCGACCGGCGACCTGGTCGCCGCGCTGGCCGCGCCGCTGGACACGCCGACCCCGCGGCAGCGCAACCAGCTGGCCGCCGCGGCGACCAGGGCCGGGCGGGCGGTCGACGCCACCCGGACCGGCGCGGTGCAGGCGTTCGCCGGCTGGCTGACCGCGCACCGGCAGGTGCCGCACGGGGTCGCCTGCCTGCTCACGCTGAGCTGGCTGCTCCCGTACAACTGCCAGCACCTCGCCGACGGCTGCGCGGACGACCGCGGGCCGGCGTTCGTGACCGAGCGGCTGCGGGCGGTCTGCACGGTGCTGGCCGGCCCGGGCGGCGGTCCGGAGCCGGCGGCCGACGCGCTGGCGGCGCTGGTGCGGGCGGCCGGCTGGTCGGACCGGCTCGGCACGTACGGGCTCGGGCCGGGGACGCTGCCCGGGTTCGCCGCGGCCGGCCAGCGGGCGGCCAACCCGGTCACGCTTGACCCGGCCCGGATCGCCGCAGCGGTGCAGGAGCGCGGCTGAGTCCCGCGCTCAGCGGTTGAGTCCGGGGCTCAGCGGTTGAGTCCGGGGCTCAGCGGTTGAGTCCGGGGGTCAGCGGTTGAGTCCGGGGGTCAGCGGTTGAGTTCGGGGTCAGCGACTGGACCCGGAGTCCCCGACTGGACCCGGAGTCCCCAACTGGACCCGGAGTCCCCAACTGGACCCGGAGTCCCCGACTGGACCCGGAGTCCCCGACTGGACCCGGAGTCCCCGACTGGACCCGGAGTCCCCGACTGGACCCGGAGTCCCCGACTGGACCCGGAGTCAGCGGCTGATCAGTGACTCGGCCCAGGTGATGTAGTCGAGCGGGAGCTCGCGCAGCACCGACCAGTCCCGGCCGGCGGTCGCCGGCTCGTCCAGCACCGCGGACGCCGAGGCCGCCAGCGACCGTACGTACGCCAGCGTCTCGTCCACGAACGTGCCCTGCTTGAGCGCGGCGAGCACCTTGTCCACCTGGCCGTCGGTCAGGTCGCGCCCGTCGGAGGCGAGCACGTCGCGGATCCAGGCCAGCTCCGGCCGGCGCAGCGCCCGCAGCAGCGGCACCGTGTAGGTGCCCTGGCGCAGGTCGTTGCCGACCGGCTTGCCCAGCAGCTCGGTGGTGGAGACCAGGTCGAGCAGGTCGTCGAGGATTTGGAAGGCGTCGCCGAACCGGTCGCCGAAGCGCCTGGCCAGCTCCAGCTCCTCCTCCTCGGTGACGCCGGCGGCGAGCGCACCGATCACGCAGCCGGACCGGAACAGCGTGCCGGTCTTCAGCGAGATCGACCGCCGCGCCCGCTCCTCGGTGCGGCCGAGGTCGTACGCGTCGGTCATCTCCATGACCTGGCCCTCGATGAGCTCCACCAGCGACTGGATGAGCTCGGACGCGACCCGCGGGGAGACCGACAGCGCGGCCTGGCCGGCCCGGGCCAGCAGCCGGTCGCCGACCATCACCGCCATGCTGGTGCCGTAGTCGGCGTTGACCGTGCGGACGCCGCGCCGCTCGGTCGCGGCGTCCATCAGGTCGTCGTGTGCGAGCGAGCCGGCGTGCACCATCTCGACCGCCGCCGCGGCGGTGATCTCGGTGCCGTCCGGCACCCCGCCGAACGCGCGGTGGGTGAGCAGCAGCAGCACCGAGCGCATCCGCTTGCCGCCGGTGGCCAGCAGCTGCGCCACGGCGGTGTCCATGCCGAGCTCGCTGGAGCCCAGGGCCAGCCGGTGCACCTCGGCATCGACCAGCTCGAGCTCCTCCTGCACGGCAGGCAGCGCGGAGATCGGGACCGTCACCTTGCGAAAGTACATCGCGGTCACTGAGCGCGCCTTGGCAACCTCCACGCCGTCCGGGCCCTACCTCGCCGCGAGGTACGATGCTCGGCCGTGAGCATCGCCCATCCGCTCGACCAGCCGGCGCAGCCGGTCCCGCCGCTCGGCCACAGCAGCGAGACCCTCTCCCCCCGGCGCGGCGGCCCCAACACGCTCGACGTCACCGTCGTGCTGCCCTGCTACAACGAGCAGGACCACGTGCTGATGGAGCTCGAGCGGATCACCCGCGCGATGGACGAGACCGAGTTCAGCTACGAGCTGCTGGTCATCGACGACAAGTCCACCGACGACACGCTCGCCGTGCTGCAGGAGGCGCTGCCGCGGTTCCCGAACATGCGGCTGATGCCGTTCCGCCGCAACGGCGGATCGGGCACCGCGCGCCGGATCGGCACCAACGAGGCATACGGGCGGATCGTCGTCTGGACCGACGCCGACATGACCTACCCGAACGAGCGGATCCCGGAGTTCGTGCAATACCTGCTCGACAACCCCGACGTCGACCAGGTCGTCGGCGCCCGGACCACCGAGCAGGGCACGCACAAGTTCCTCCGGGTGCCGGCCAAGTGGGTAATCCGCAAGGTCGCCGAGCGGCTGGCCGCGACCAAGATCCCGGACCTCAACTCGGGCCTGCGCGCGTTTCGCCGGGACGTCTCGCTGCCCTACCTGCGGCTGCTTCCGCCCGGGTTCTCCTGCGTGACGACGATCACGATGTCATTCCTGTCCAACCAGCACCCGGTCGACTACCTGCCGATCGACTACGCCAAGCGCGCGGGCACCTCGAAGTTCCACTTCGTGAAGGACGCCTACCGCTACATCCTCCAGGTGCTGCGGATGGTCATGTACTTCAACCCGATCAAGGTCCTCATGCCGCTGGCGCTGTGGCTGTTCTTCTTCGGCATCGCCAAGGGCATCGCGGATGTGATCCGGCACGACCTGCGGGTGACCACGAGCACGCTGCTGTTGCTGATGAGCGGGTTGATCATCGGTTCGATGGCGCTGCTGGCCGACCTCATCGTCCGGTCCCGCGCGGACACCTGACCATCGCCGGGCCCGCGCCGCCCCCGGCGGGCCGTCACCCGGACCCACGGGCGCGCCCCGTCAGTCGCGGGCCCCGTCAGTCGCGGGCCCCGTCAGTCGCGGGCCCCGTCCGCGGTCAGGCGCAGGCCCCGTCAGTCGCGGGCCCCGTCAGTCGCGGGCCCCGTCAGGCGGAGCGGCCGAGCCGGATGCGGCTCAGGATCCAGATCGCCTCGACGCCGTCCCGCCAGGTCAGCTTCTTGCCCTCGGCCCGGCTGCGGGCCCGGTAGCGGATCGGCACCTCGTACGGCCGGATGCCCCGCTTGAGCAGCTTCCCGGTGATCTCCGCCTCCATGCCGAAGCCGGCCGAGCGCACGTCGAGCGAGCGGTAGACCTCCAGCGGCATCAGCTTGAAGCAGGTCTCCAGGTCGCTGATCCAGGAGTCGAACAGCGCGTTGGCGAAGAACGTGACGCCCTTGTTGCCGAGCACGAACCAGAACGAGAACGCGGTGTGGCTGGAGAACGAGCGGGTCCCGTAGACCACCTCGTCCTCGGCCTCGCCCTCGAGCACCGGGCGCAGCAGCGCCGGCAGGTCCTCCGGCGAGTATTCGAGGTCGGCGTCGCACATGACCACGTGCGTGCCGGTGGCCGCGGCCGCCGCGGTCCGGATCGCCGCGCCCTTGCCGCGGTTAACCGGGTGGGTGTGCACCGACACCCGGGGGTCGTGGATCCCGGCCAGCAGCGCGGCGGTGCCGTCCGAGCTGCCGTCGTCGACAATGACCAGCTCGACCTCGCACGGGTAGGGCACGTCGAGCACCCGCTTGACGACGACCTCGACGGTCTCGGCCTCGTTGAAGACCGGCATGAGGATCGACAGCTTCACCGCGCAGCCTCCAAGTTGGTCACGGCGTCGCGGATCCAGGCGATGGTCGGCTTGAGCCCGTCCTGCAGGGACACCGCCGGCTCCCAGCCGAGCTCGGCGCGGGCCAGCGTGATGTCCGGCTGCCGCACGGTCGGGTCGTCCTGCGGCCGCGGCACGAACTCGATCGGCGAGGCGGAGCCGACCGCCTCCCGGATCAGCTCGGCCAGCTCCAGCACCGAGAACTCGCCGGGGTTGCCGATGTTGACCGGGCCGGCGAGGTCGGAGCCAGCCAGTCGGAGGATGCCGTCGACGAGGTCGTCGACGTAGCAGACGCTGCGGGTCTGCGCGCCGTCGCCGGCCACCGTGATCGGTTCGCCGGCCAGCGACTGCCGGATGAACGTGGGGATGGCCCGGCCGTCGTCCGGCCGCATCCGCGGCCCGTACGTGTTGAAGATCCGCACGATGCCGGTGTCGACGTCGTGGGTACGTCGGTAAGCCATCGTCAGCGCCTCGGCGAACCGCTTCGCCTCGTCGTACACGCCGCGCGGGCCGACCGGGTTGACGTGCCCCCAGTAGGACTCGGGCTGCGGGTGCACGGCCGGGTCGCCGTACGCCTCCGAGGTGGACGCGAGCACGTAGCGGGCCCCCTTCTCCCGGGCCAGCCCCAGCGTGTGCAGGGTGCCGATCGCGCCGACCTTCATGGTGTGGATCGGCAGGCGCAGGTAGTCCACCGGCGAAGCCGGTGAGGCGAAGTGCAGCACGAGGTCGACGTCGCCGGTGACGTGCACGTAGTCGGTGACGTCGGCCTGCACCATCCGGAACGGGCCGATGCCGATCAGGTGTGCGACATTGCCGGGGTCGCCGGTAACGAAGTTGTCCAGGCAGAGAACGTCCCAGCCGTCGTGCAACAGCCGCTCGCAGAGGTGCGAGCCGAGGAACCCGGCACCCCCGGTGACGACCGCGCGGGGCCGACGTGCCATTGCGACCTTCCTCTCGCCTCAGGACGGCCGGTCCGGCCCCCCCGCGAACCGGCCAACAATAGCCGCCCGGGCGTACCAGCCCGACGGGACCGTCCTACCCGGCGCTGCCCGGTGGACGCCCGTCCGTGGAGACATCCTCGGCGTTGCCGGACGGCTGTCGCCCGGCCGGCGGACGGTCCCGGTCGTCGCCGTCGTGGGCAGTGCCGCCGTCATGGGCAGTGCCGCCGTCATGGGCAGTGCCGCCGTCATGGGCAGTGCCGCCGTCATGCGCACCGTCGGCCGGCGACTCCTCCTCCTCCTGCGGCGTCGCGTCCTCGACCAGGTCGGACATTCGGCGCCGGCGCCGCAGCAGGAGCGGTACGAGCACAATCCCGAGCACGGTGAGGGCGGCCAACCCTGCACCCGCCTGCAGCGGCCGGTCGACGTAGGTGAACCGAACCTGGTGCTTGCCGGTCGGCACGACGACCCCGCGGAAGGCGTGGTCGGTCTGCAGCAGCTCGGCAGGCTTGCCGTCCACGGTGACCCGCCAGCCCGGGTACCACGAGTCGGCGAGCACGAGCAGGGACTGCCGGTCGGTGCGCACCCGCACGTCGACGGTGCCGCTGAGTTGGGTGCTGGTCTGCACCTCGTCGCCCGCGGCGCTGGCCGGCACCGGGTCGATCCGCACCGGCTTCTCGACCATCGCCCGCTGCAGCAGCGGGTAGCCGTTGGTCAACCGGTTGATCCGGTCGGCGCTGCTCGGGACGACGTCGACCTGGTGGACGAGCCGGGCGAGGTTCGTGCCGTCCCGCTTCCACCTCAGCGTATAACCGTACTTCCCGTCGAGCCGAAAGCCCTCCCGCTGCAGCACGGACCGCTCCGATGCGGGCAGCTGGTCGCCGGTGATGAACCACTTCACCGCCATGAAGTCGAGCGTGTCCCAGTTCCACTTAGACGGCGGCGAGCTGATCGCGCCCGAGGCCAGGTCGCCACCGCCACCGGCCGCGGCGTAGTAGAACTCGCGGTACCACCGCAGCGGCAGGAACCCGCCGTCCCGGCCGACGATCGTCTCCGCCTGCACGGCCAGGTTGGTGTCCGGCGTCGCCGGGATCCGGGTAGCCATGCCGGCCCGGTAGTAGGACAGGGTCGTCGGGTCCTGCGGGATGTCAGCCGGGATCGGGATCTCGCCGAGCTGGTTGGGCGCCGGCCGGCCGGCGATCGACAGGTAGCGGCCGCCCTGGTCCGACAGCGCCGCGAGATTCTCGCCGTAGTCGTTGTAGATCTGGTCGGGCGCCTTCTGTCGCCACTCGGCCCCTGGCCGCCCGTGCACCAGCTCGACCGCGGTGACCGCCAGCAGGATCAGCGCCGGCACCGCCCGCGGCACCCTGCGCACCCCGGCGATCAGCCAGGCCACCGCGCCGACCGCAACCGCGGCGGCCCACCACTTCAGCGTGGTGCGGCCGTTGTCGACCACGTCGACCACGACGAGCGCCGCCCCGGCGCCGACCGCCAGCACCACCAAGCCGGCGACGCCCTGCGTCAGCCGCGCCTTCCACCGCCCAACGTACACGCTGAGCAGCTGGTCGAGGCCGAGCGCTGCACCGACGCACAATCCGAATGCCGACAGCAGCAGCCAGCGGGACGGCACCCGGAAGCCCCGCAGCAGGGAGACGTGGTCGTACAGGAAGCTGTACACCGGCTCCTGGCTGCCGATCGCCATGAGCAGGCCGAGGCCGATCGAGACCAGCACGAAGACCCGCACCCACAGGTCCCGCCAGCCCCGCACCGCGATCGCCAGGCCGATCAGGCAGGTTGCGGCCAGGCCGACGAACGCCTCGTTCTCCCCGACCAGCACGTGGTTGAAGTCGGGCAGCAGCGCGTTGAGACCCCACTGCTTGGGCAGCGGGTACTGCTGGCGGAAGGTCGGCGAGTTCCGGTAGGTCTGCCGGCTCAACAGCAGCGAGGGGAACAGCTGCCAACCGAACAACAGCACGAACAGGCCGACCGCGCCGCCGAGCGTGGCCACCGCCTGACCCAGCCGGCGCAGGATGCCGCCGCGCTCCCGGAAGAGGATCCACGCCGCGCCGTACAGGGCCAGCGCGACCATGATGTAGAGCCACTCCTCGACGTGGCCGGCGAGGAAGCCGAGCCCGATCGAGACCGCGCAGGCCACCACCCAGCGCAGCGTCCGCCGCTCCAGGGCCATGTGCCCGGTGAGGAAGATCAGCGGCATCAGGCAGATCACCTCGACCTGGCCGCCGAGCGTGATGTGCGCGAGCGTGCTCGCGCCCATCGTGAAGCAGATGGCGCCGAGCCAGCCGGCCCACATCGATGTACGGAGGCCGAGCCGGCAGTACGCCCACATCGCCACCGAGGCGAGGATGAAGTGCGAGATCACCACGACCTCGAACGCCGTCGCGGTCGGCAGGAACCAGAACGGCAGGTTGCCCGGGTAGACCGCGCCGTGCTGGGTGTTGGCCATGTACGGCTCGCCGCCGTAGTTGGTCCGCAGCCAGATCGGCAGCCAGATCCCGCGGCTGGCCAGCTGTCCGAGACCGTGCGCCTGCGGGCCGAACCAGTTGACGATGACGTCTTCGTAGAACGTCTGCCGGCGGTCCCGCAGCGCAGGGATGGCCCAGTAGGCGAGTCCCACCGTGATCACGGCGATGCCGACCGCCTCGGCCAGCAGTCCGCGCCGGCTCGGCCGCTCGTCCTCGGCGACCGCGGGCACCGGCGGACGGATACGCCGGGACGGCCCGGACTCCGCCGCCTCCTGCGGCGGCGGCTCCAGGTCGGTCGACGTCTCCATCTCCCGCTGCTGGGTCATGGGCGCTGAGTATGTCAGGTCGGGCGTGTCGGACCCGCCGGGCGTCAGCCGGAGGGCAGCTTGACCGGCTTGGGCGGCCACGGCGGCGGCACGATGGGCAGCCGAGCCAGCCCGGCCGGGTCGATGTCGTACCAGACCCAGGCGCCGCCACTGTGCTCCGGCGCCCGGCCGAGCACCCGGTCGAGCACGTCGATCTGCTCGGCCACGTGGATGTGCGCCTGGTCCCGCAACACGACCGTGCGGACCTGCCAGGCGGCGAGGTTGGCCCGCATCTCGTGGATGGTCTCCGAGTTCAGGCGCGGCTGCGGCCCGCGCCGGACCCGGGCCATCACCCCGCCGAACGTCGACGGATACGGCCCGAACTGGCCGCGCCCGTCGTCGCCGGGGTGCAGTGAGTAGCCAAAGGGAACCTTGAAGCGGTAGTGCGCCGCCGACTGCCAGACCATCGGGGCTGACGTCTGCGGACTGGCCGGCGGCAGGGTGACCAGCACGCTGCCGTCTGGCACCCGTGCCTGCACGGCGACCGAGGTGAACCAGGGCGGTATGTCGGCATCCCTGATCCCGTTGTACCGATAGGAGGTCGGCAGCAGCGGCAGCAGAGCGACGACAGCGAGCGCGGCGGCCAGGGCGCCGGCCGAGACGCCCGCGGTCGGCCGCCACGCCCGGCGAGTGCCGGTGCCCTCGGCCGGGGCCGGCTCCGCCCGCCGCGTACGGATCCATCCGCGCAGGCCATCCATCCCGACGGCGAGCAGCAGCGCGCACAGCAGCACCGCGTACGAGGCCAGCCGGCTACTGACCAGGCTCTCCAGCAGGGGCAGATGCTCGACAACGCGGAACGGCAGCGGCACGCCGGTCTCGTGGCCGCCGACCCTCAGCGACCGGCCGGACGCGAGCACCATCACCGCGAGCAGGGTGAACCCGGCCCAGCCGACCACCGGTCGCGAACGCCAGAGCAGCACGACGACTCCGACCGCGATCACGAGCAGTGGGATGCCGAGGTAGCTGCCGTTCTCCGCCACGTTCCCGCCCAACCGGCTGCTGATGTCGAGCGCCGCGGGCGACGCGAAGTGCACCAGCCGGCTCGGCACGACCCAGCTCAGCAGGTCGGCCCGGTAGAGGTCCGGGCTGCTCACCGTGCCGGTGAGCCGTTGCGGCCCGGTGAGCTGGTTCTTCAGCGGGACGGCGGCGAGCGCCAGCGCGGTCACCCCGGCCAGGGTCAACCCGGCCAGCGCGTGTGGCAGCCTGGTCCTGACCCGGCCGGGGAAGAGCACGATGAGCACGCCCGCGCCGACCCCACCGATCAGGGCGGCGCTGGCCAGCAGCTCCTCGGCGGTGAGCAGCTGCGCCACGGCCACCACCGCGAGCAACGGGCCGGTGATCCAGAACCGGATCCGTTGCCGAACCAGCAGCTCGTCCAGCAGCAGGAGCATGACCGGGATCAGCAGCAGCAGGAGCATGTGGGCGTGGCCCAACCCCTGGCCGATCATGTACGGCGAGAAGCCGTAGAGCAGGCCGCCGGCGAACGCGGCCGGTGGCCAGGGCGCCCACCGGCGCAACACGAGGTACGCCGAGGTGGCCGTGCCGGCGAACGCCACGACGACCAGGACGTTGTAGCTGAAGATCACGCCCCACTCGGCGGTGAGCGGGCTGAGCAGGAACCCGGGCAGCGGCAGCGAGACGTTCCACATCACATTCACGCCGGTCGGGTAGAACAACCAGTCGGTGAACAGCGGGTTGTGCCCATGCCCGAGGGCGTACTGCATCCAGCCCAGATACCACATCGTGAAGCCGCCGTCGCCGCAGCCGCACTGCGTCAGCTTGGTCGGCGCCCGCCACGCCGGAGCGAGCCGGAGCATGCCGAGCGCCGTGTAGATCACCGCCGGCACCAGCACCACGGCGGCTCGGGCCGGCCAGCCGGCCGGGACGGTCCACGGGATGCTCCCGCCCCGGCCGCCCGACCCGAGACCGCGCAACCGGGCGCTCCACCGGTCCCGCCCGGCCGCCACCGCGACGCCGGATCCGGCCAGAACACCGGGCCCGACGGGGGTGGGGGGGTCGACAGGGGTGGCGGGTCGGGCGGCCTGTGCGTTGCCGGCCGGCGCCGGGCTGTCCGCGGGGCGGGCAATCGCCGCAGCGCCGCCCCGCCAGCGCGGTCGCCAACTCCCGATCGTCATCGCCCCGTCCGTCTCGGTCCCCGTTCGACCGTCGGAGCGGGATGGGCGGAGCCGGTGGGCCAGCCGACCCGCGACGGCCGACGCAACGTTAGCGTTCCCGCCTAACCGAGCGGCGGAACTCCCGAGGGTTCGATTCAGGCCGGTCGAAAGGCGTCGCCGACCTCGGCGAAGGCCGCGTGCAGCGCCTCCCGCCACGGCCGCGGCGCCGGCAACCCGGCCGCCAGCCAGGTCGCCGGGGACAGCACCGAGTAGGCCGGGCGGGGAGCCGGCCGCGGGAACGCGGCCGTGGTCGTCGGCCGGACCCGGTCCGGGTCGGCGCCGAGCTCGGCGAAGACCGCCCGGGCCAGCCCGTACCAGGTCGTCTCGCCGGCGTTGGTGCAGTGGTAGATGCCGGGCGCCGGGCCGGCCTCGACCAGCGCGAGCAGGCCGGCGGCGAGGTCCCGCGACCAGGTCGGTGAACCGCGCTGGTCGTCGACCACCGCGACGGTGTCCCGGGTCGCCTCCAACCGGGCCATGGTCGTGACGAAGTTGCCGCCGCCCGCCCCGTACACCCAGGCGGTACGGACGACCCAGGACCGCTCCGGCAGCAGCTCGCGGACCGCACGCTCGCCGGCCAGCTTCGTCCGCCCGTACGCGGAGGCCGGCCGCACCGGCGAATCGACCTGGTAGGGCGCGTCGGCGTCGCCGGCGAAGACGTAGTCGGTGGACACGTGCACCAACCCGGCACCGTGCAGCGCACAGACCCGGGCCAGCGTGGCCGGCGCCTCGGCGTTGACCGCCGCCGCGGTCGCCTCGTCGGTCTCGGCCGCATCCACCGCCGTGTAGGCGGCGGCGTTGAGCACCGCGTCCGGCCGGACCTCCTTGACGACCCGCTCCACCGCGGCCGGGTCGGTGACGTCCAGCTCGGCCCTGGTCGGCCCGACCACGTCGTGGCCGCGGGCGACCCGGAGCAGGTCGGCGCCGAGCTGGCCGCCGGCGCCGGTGACCAGCAGCCTCATCCGCGCGCCTTGAGCGGCTCCCACCAGGCCCGGTTGTCCCGGTACCACCGCACGGTCTCGGCCAGCCCGTCCTCGAACGCATACCGCGGCCGGTAGCCCAGCGCGGCGAGCTTCGAATGGTCGACCGAG
The DNA here is from genome assembly GCA_963728945.1 of uncultured Actinomycetota bacterium. GTDB lineage: Bacteria > Actinomycetota > Actinomycetes > Mycobacteriales > CADCTP01 > CADCTP01. The sequence goes on from CAVSMA010000004.1 coordinate 596,934, forward strand.
TAGCGCCGGTCGTGGCCGAGCCGGTCGGTCACGTAGTCGACGTAGTCCCACCCGCGGCCGGTGGCCTGCAGCAGCAGGTCGGTCAGCTCCTTGTTGGTCAGCTCCCGGCCGCCGCCGATGTTGTAGATCTCGCCCGGCGCGCCGCGCTCCAGCACCAGCTGGATGCCGCGGCAGTGGTCGTCGACGTGCAGCCAGTCGCGGACGTTGAGCCCGTCGCCGTAGAGCGGCACGTGCGCGCCGTCGATGAGGTTGGTGACGAACAGCGGGATGACCTTCTCCGGGAACTGGTACGGTCCGTAGTTGTTCGAGCACCGGGTCACCGAGATCGGCAGCCCGTACGTGCGGGCGTACGCCCGGGCGAGCAGGTCGGCACCGGCCTTCGCGGCCGAGTACGGCGAGTTGGGCTCGAGCAGGTGGTCCTCCCGCCAGGAGCCGTCCGGGATCGTGCCGTACACCTCGTCGGTAGACACCTGCACGACCCGGCCGACCCTGTGCCGGAGCGCCGCGTCGAAGACCTGCTGGGCGCCGACGAAGTTGGTCATCGCGAAGTCGGCCGCGCCGGTGATCGACCGGTCGACGTGCGTCTCGGCGGCGAAGTTCACGACCGCGTCGTGGCCCGGCAGCGCCGCCTCCAACGCCACGGGGTCGCAGATGTCACCCTGCACGAACCGGTAGCGCGGGTTGTCGGCGACCGGCGCCAGGTTGGCCAGGTTGCCGGCGTAGGTCAGCTTGTCGAAGACGGTGACCTCGGCCTCCTCGTACCCTGGGTACGCCCCCTGCAGCAGGCTGCGGACGTAGTGGGAGCCGATGAAACCGGCGCCGCCGGTGACGAACAGGCGCATCAGGGCGCGACCTCCGTGGTCAAGAACTGCGTTCGGCCGGCGCGCGGTCTGCACCGACACGCCGACGAGTGTGACAGACCGCGGCCGACGCTCCGGGCACGGTCGACCGGGTTACGCTCGCCGCGCATCCCGGTGACGCTGAGTAGAACGGCAACATTCCGGGGGCGGGGCACGTCTGCGGGAGTGAAGGTTCCCCTCGCATGCGGCGGGGGCACAGAGACGAGGTGGGTCGCAGACCGGTGAGCGCACAGTGAGCGGTCCGAGGGACGGTCTGCCGCCGGAGTTCGACCCGCGCCGTGGCCAGTCGCCGCGGCCGCCGCGCGGCCGGAATCCCGGCGGCCGGCCGGGCGGCGGTTACCCCGACGGCTCCGGTTCCGGCTCCCGCGGCGACGGCGGCTCAGCCGGTTACCGCGGTGGTTCCGGCGGCGGCCGGGGTCAGGACCCGCGCGGCGGTTACCCGGGGAGCCGGCGCGGCGGCCAACTGCCGCCCGAGCTCGACCCGCGCGGCTCGTACCGGCCCGACGGGCTCAGCGGCTACGACGTCCCGGCGGCCGGCCGGGCACCGGCCCGGGCGCCCCGCGGCCGGCACTCCCCGCTGGTCGCCGCGCTGCGCGTCACCGCGGCGTTCCTGTCGGTGCTCGTGCTGGTCGCCAGCGGCGCGATGTGGTTCCTCTACCGCGACTTCAGCACGAAGGTCGACCGGGTCAACGCGATCGGCGCGACCCACGACGACGTCGACGGCCGGGACACGAACATCCTGCTGGTCGGCAGCGACGACCGGACCAACGCCACCCCGGCGGAGCTCAAGGAGCTGTCCACCACCGAGCAGGTCACCAACTCGACCGACACGATGATCCTGGTGCACATCCCGGCCGACGGCCGGAAGGCCACCGCGGTCTCGTTCCCGCGCGACTCGTGGGTGACCATCCCGGGCTGCAGCGGGCAGCACAAGCTCAACTCGGCGTACATCAACGGCGCCACCGACTGCGGCACCACCAAGGCCGACCCGGACCGCGGCCGGCAGAAGCTGGTCGAGACGATCAGCGAGCTGTCCGGGCTGAAGATCGACCATTACGTCGAGGTCGACCTGCTCGGCTTCTACCGGATCACGAAGGCGGTCGGCGGCGTCCAGGTCTGTCTCAACCAGGCCCAGAAGGACTCGTTCTCGGGCATCGACCTGCCCAAGGGCGTCTCCACGATCGAGGGCAAGCAGGCGCTGGCGTTCGTCCGGCAGCGGCACGGGCTGCCCCGCGGCGACCTGGACCGGATCGTCCGCCAGCAGTACTTCATGTCGGCGGTGTTCCGGAAGGTGACCAGCCTCGGCGTGCTCACCAACCCGATCAAGCTGAAGCGGCTGCTCGACGCGATCGGCAGCTCGATGCGGATGGACGCCGACCTCGACCCGATCCAGCTCGCCGGTCAGCTGCGCGGGCTGGCCGCCGGAAACGTCACGTTCACCACGATCCCGACCGAGGGCAGCGGCGTCCGCAACGGCCAGGACGTGATCCTCGTCGACGACGCGGCGATCCCGCGGTTCTTCGAGTCGGTGATCAACCCGCCGAAGCCGAAGGCGGCGGTCAAGCCGGCCCCGCGCGGCGAGGTGACCGTGACCGTCTACAACGGCAGCGGCCGGTCGGGCCTGGCCGCGCAGGCCGCGAGCGGGCTCACCAAGGCCGGCTTCAAGGTCGGCGGCACCGGCAACGCGGACCGGCAGGACTACCGCCGCACCGAGATCCGGTACGCCGCCGGCGGCGAGGCCGGCGCCCGCGCGGTGCTCGCCGTGATCCCGTCGGCGACGCTGGTGCAGCGCGACGGCGTCAGCGGCGTCCAGCTGGTGCTCGGCTCCGACTTCAGCTCGATCGGTGCGGGTACGCCGAGCAAGGCACCGGCGGCCTCGGGCTCCCCGAAGGCGTCCGCCGACGCCCGTACCGCCGCCGACACCAGCTGCATCAACTGACCGCTGCCAGGAAGCCCGCACCGGCCGGCACGCGGACGCTGCCGACGAGGTGCACGGCGCCGGCCGCCTGGTCAGCCCGAGCGTCCGCCGGGCGACAGCCGCCGAACGGTGGAATCCGGACGGGCGCGCCGCACGGCCTAGGGTTGCTGGCTGTGTCCGCCCCCGACGCCCTGCTGGCCGCCGCGCTGCTGCGCGACCCGGCCGGCCCGCTGCTGACCTACTACGACGACGCGACCGGAGAGCGGACCGAGCTGTCCGCGACCTCGCTGGCCAACTGGGTGGCCAAGACCGCCAACCTGCTGCGCGACGACGTGGGCGCCGCGCCGGGCGACCGGGTCGCGGTGCTGCTGCCGGCGCACTGGCAGGCCGCGGCGATCCTGCTCGGCGCGTGGACCGCGGCCGCCGTGGTCGGGACCGATCCGGCCGGCGCCGCAGTGGCGTTCGCGACCGCCGACCGGGTCGCCGAGGCAACCGCCGCCGACGAGGTGTTCGCGCTCTCGCTCGCCCCGCTCGGCCGCGGGTTCGCCGACAGCCCGCCGCCCGGGGCCCGCGACTACTCCGTCGACGTGCTGGCGATGGGCGACCACTGGTCCGGCCGCCCCGTACCGGACGCGGTGCCGGCGCTGGACACCGGCGGCAACACGGTCTCCGCCGGCGATCTGGTCGAGATCGCGCTGCGCCGGGCCGCCGAGCTCGGCCTGCTCGCCGGCGACCGGGTGCTGTCCACCCAGCCGTGGACCACGCCGACCGGCTGGCTCGACGGGCTGCTGGTGCCGCTGGCCGCGGCGGCGAGCGTGGTCCTGGTGGCCAACCCGGACGACGCGCGGCTGAGCGCGAAGGTCGAGGCCGAGCGGGTCACCGCCACGCTGGGCACGCAGGTGCCGGGGGTCCGGCCGCTCTAGCCGGCCGCCGACCCCTCTAGAGTCGGGTCCGACATGACGTTCTCGATCGTGGCGCGGGATCCGGCGACCGGACAGCTCGGCGTGGCCGTCGCCACCTGCGCGCTGGCGGTGGGCCGGGCGGCGCCGTGGGCCAGGGCCGGGGTCGGCGCGGTCGCCACGCAGGCCCTGTCGCAGCGCGGCTACGGCCCCCGGCTGCTCGACCGGCTCGCCGCCGGGGACGCCGCCGAGCAGGCGCTGGACCGGCTGCTGGCCGAGGACAAGGACGCCGACCAGCGGCAGGTCGCGGTCGTCGGCCCGGCCGGGGCGTCCGCGGCGTGGACCGGGGTCGGCTGCCTGTCCGCCTGCGGGCACCGCACCGGCGCGGACTCCAGCGCGCAGGGCAACATGCTGGCCTCCCGGTCGGTCGTCCCGTCGGTCGCGGAGGGGTACGCCGAGGCGTCCGGGGATCTCGCGGCCCGGCTGGTCGCCGCGCTGCGCGCCGGCGACACGGCCGGCGGTGACCTGCGCGGCCGGCAGTCGGCCGCGCTGATCGTGGTCTCCGGCAGCAGGGACGACGAGGCGCCCTGGGACGGCGTGCTGGTGGATCTGCGCGTCGACGATGCCGCCGACCCGGTCGGCGAGCTGGAGCGGCTGCTGCGGCTGCAGCGCGCGTACGAGACCGGCGACTACGAGCTGCTCGCGCAGGAGGCGCCGGAGGGTGTCCGGGAGCTGCACGGCGCGCTGGCCGCGGCGGCCCGCGGCGACCGGGACGGCGCCCGGGACGCGCTGCGCACGCTGCGGGAGCGCCCCGGCTGGGAGGGCTGGTTGCGCCGGCTGCGGGTCAACGGCCGGCTGCCGGCCACCGAGGAGCTCCTGCGCTACTGACCGCCGCTGACCGGCTGACTAGCCCTCGGTGCCGGCGAGCAGCTTGGCGATGCGGTTGTCGAGCAGGGTGAGCACCGGCAGCCGCGCTCCGTGCGCCTGCTCGTAGTCGCGCAGCTGGACCAGCTCGGCCAGGTCGAGCGTGCGCAGCCGGCCGCGCAGCTGCGGCACCGTCTGGTGGTCGAAGTCGGGCAGCGGCAGCTCGTCGTGGCCGAGGTCGGCACCCGGCGTCAGCTGCGCGACGTCCTCCTGCACGTCCTCGGGCAGCACGACCGGCTCGGTCAGCCCGATCGGCGGATCGGGCGACACCGCCGGAACGGGGCCGACCGGCTCGTACGGGTCGGCGGGGACGTGCTCGCCGCGGGCGGGACCACGGGGTTCGGGCGGGACACCGGCGTCCCCGGCCGGGTGGCCGGCGAGCAGCTGCTGCCCGCGGACGGCGAACTCGTCGTACTGGCGCAGGGCGGCGTGCCCGGCCGAGCCGAGTGCGCGCGGCAGCCGCCGCAGACCGTCCGCGGCGGTCGCGACGAGGCCGACGGCGGCGACCAGGGGCGACGGGGGGTGACCGGTCATGCCGTCCACCTGCCCGCGGTTGCCCGAATCCAACCCACTCGGACCGGTTCCATCCTGGCTACTGGACGGTACGCTGCGCACCGGGGTCGAGACGAAAGGCGACGGTGACCGACGACCAGCAGCGGCCGGCCGTTGAGCCGAGCGCGTCCAGGCGGGCAGCCGCCCTGGACGCGATCGAGGAGATCGCGTGCGCGCCGGCCCAGCCGTCGCTGCTGCTGGAGCTCTGCGTCGAGCGGGCCCGCGCGCTGGTCCGGGCCGGCGGCGCCGCCGTGCAGCTGCTCGAGTCGGCCGAGCCCGGTGAGCTGCTGTTCGCCGCCACCTCCGGGATGCTGCGCGACCAGCTCGGCACGCTGAACACCGTGGAGGGCACGCTGTGCGGCACCGCGCTGCGCCGCGGCGAGGTGGTGCGCAGCGCCGACGCCACCGTCGACCCGCGCGGTGACCGGGCCGCCGCCCGCTCGCTCGGCCTGCGCTCCACCATCTCGCTCCCGCTGCGGCAGCGGCAGCGGGCGATCGGCGTGCTGCTGGTCTGCTCCGACCAGCCCGACTACTTCACCGACGAGGACGTCACGCTGCTGGCCCGGCTCGGTCGGGTCGCCAGCAGCCGGCTCGACTTCGCGCTGGCCCGGGACCAGCGCCGGCGCAGCGAGCAGGCGCTGTCGGCCAGCCGGCAGAAATACCGCACCGTGCTCGCCTCGGTCGAGCAGGGCATCCTGGTCGTCGACGAGTACGACCGCATCACCATGGTCAACTCGGCGGCCGAGCGCATCCTCGGCGAGCCCGGATACGAGCTGATGCGCCGCTCGCCGAGCTGGGTGCTGCAGCAGGAGGACGGGTCGCCGTTGCCCCGCGACCAGTGGCCGAGCGCGATCTGCCTGCGGGAGCAGCGGGTGGCCAGCGCGGACATGCTGCGGGTCGTCCGGGCCGACGGGAAGCTGCGCTTCGTCAGCGCGACCGCGTCCCCGCTGCCGCCGGCCGAGGACGGCCGGCGCAGCGTCGTGGTCTGCTTCACCGACGTCAGCAGCGAGCGGGGCGCGGCCGAGCGGCTGCGCCGCAGCGAGCGGCTGCTCGCCGAGACCCAGCGGCTGGCCCACGTCGGCAGCTGGGAGTGGGAGGCGCCGGGCCGGCTCGACCGGATGTCCTGGACCGACGAGATGTACCGGCTGGCCGGCCTGGTGCCGCAGTCGGTCATGGTGACCCCCCGGCTGTGGCTGGACGTGACCCACCCGGCGGACCGGCAGCGGGTGGCCGCCGCGCTGACCGAGGCGTTCACCCGGCCCGGACCGTTCGAGCTGGCCCAACGGATGATGCTGACCAGTGGCGAGGTCCGGCACCTGGCCGTGCGCGGCGAGGTCGAGCACGACGCCAAGGGCCGGCCGGTCCGGGTGTGGGGCTCCGCCCAGGACGTCACCGAGCGGCACCGGGTGCAGGAGGAGCTGCGCCGGACCGCGCTGACCGATCCGCTGACCGGACTCGGGAACCGGCTGCTGCTGGTCGACCGGCTGCGCAGGTCGATCGCCGCGCTGGACGGGGCGGCCGGCCAGGCGGGGCACGTCGCGGTCATCGCCGTCGACCTGGACGGGCTCAAGCGGGTCAACGACACCTACGGGCACGCCACCGGCGACGACCTGCTCCGGGAGACCGCCCGCCGGCTGCGCTCGGTGGTCCGCGACCTCGACCTGGTCGCCCGGCTCGGCGGCGACGAGTTCGTGCTGCTCTGCACCGAGCTGGACGTGGCCGGGGCGGCCCGGCTGGCCGAGCGGATCGTGGCCGAGATCAGCTCGCCATACCTGCTGACCGGGGGGGTGACCGCCTGGTCCGGCGCCAGCGTCGGCGTGACCGTCACCGACGACCCGCGGGCCGACGTGGACCGGCTGCTCGCCCAGGCCGACCGCGCGCTCTACGCGGCGAAGGGCGACGGCGGCAACCGCTACGTGGTGCACCCGCGTTCGGCCGGCCTGACCCCGCCCGGCCCCAACCTGCCCCTGGCGGCCGGCGGCGCCTGAGCCACCACCTTGGCCACGCCAGCCGGTCCGACCGCGGGGAACCGGCACCGGGGAGGGCCGCGTCGGGCCCTCCCCGTCCAACCGCTACGGGGTCACGCCGAAGCCGGCCAGGAAGGCGAGGTCGTCCGGCTGGTCGATCCGGTACTCGTCGTCGGAGCCGGTGCAGTTCGGGCTGATACCGAACGAGGTCACCGTGACCACGATGTTGGTCCGGTCGTAGAACGTCGGACCGCCGGAGTCGCCGAAGCAGGTGCCGCCCTGGTGCACGGTCCCGTTGTTGTTGCTGAACCGCGCGGCAGTGCCGTCCGGCAGGCCGAACAGGCCGTTGAGAGTGTTGAGCTTCACCGTGCCGGTGAAGCGGGTGTCGCCGCCGACCTCGAGGTTGGGCCTGACCTTGTTCAGGCCGTAGCCGACGACGGTGAAGGTCTGGCCGGCCCGCCGCGCGGTCTGGAACTGGTCGAGGAAGCCCTGCTCCGGCAGCGCGCCGTACCGGCTCATCGGCGCCGGCTCCTGCAGCTCGAGCACGCCGGCGTCGTGCAGGAAGAACGCGTCAGGGTCGAACTGCGGGTGCGGGAACGCGGTGGCCTGGTGCCAGTCCGGGGACGCGTCCAGCGCGGTCGACCAGTCGTGGTAGCGCTGGGCGTTCTGGTCCCGGCCGTACGAGGAGCTCGGCGGCAGGATCGAGAAGTCCGGGGACTCGCTGAAGCTGATCCACACGTCCGTTCCCCCGGAGCCGGAGCCGCCGTTCGCGGTCGTCGAGGCGCCGTCACGGCCGGTCCCGTACGTGCAATGGCCCGCCGTGAGCACGACGTGGTCGTTGAGCAGCGTCCCCGAGCAGGTGAACCACGACCCGGGATCGTCGAAGCGGGAGTCGGGCTCGTCGGGCACGAAGAACAGCAGTTCACCCACGTACGGATGGGCTCCGTTGTCCGGCTGCCCGTGAGTGATGGCGTTCGCCGGTATCGCCCAGGCCAGCACGACCGCCAGCGCCGAGATCATGACCACCAGGACTCGTCTGTGCACGCCCGCTCCTTCGCTCGCTCGGTCCGCCCCATAGTGATCGACCCGGAGCGCATCGGTGACGCTCCGAGTCGTCCGCACCGATCCAGGAAGGCTGGCGGCCCGGAGGCTTGGTGAATCCTTGGGCGTGGGTAGGGCCAACCCATGCCCACCATCGGATTCCATGCGCAGCACGAGCAGGCCCACCCGCGCGACCTGCGCGATTCCGCCGTCCACGCCGAGCAGGCCGGCTTCGACGCGGTCATGTGCTCCGACCACCTCGCCCCGTGGAGCCGCAGCCAGGGCCACTCCGGCCTGACCTTCGCCTGGCTCGGCGCCGCGCTGCAGGCGACCGAGCGGGTGCCGATGGGCTGCTTCCACGCGCCCGGCCAGCGCTACCACCCGGTGATCTCGGCGCAGGCGTTCGCCACCCTGGCCGCCATGTTCCCGGGCCGCTTCCCCTGGGTCGCGCTCGGCAGCGGCGAAGCGCTCAACGAGCACGTCACCGGCGACCCGTGGCCGACCAAGGACGTGCGGATGGCGAGGCTGCGCGAGTGCGTGGACGTGATGCGGGCCCTCTGGCGAGGCGAGGAGGTCTCCCACCGGGGGCTGGTCACCGTGGACCGGGCCAGGGTGTGGTCACTGCCGGACGAGCCGCCGAAGCTGGTCGCCGGCGCGGTCAGCGCCGAGACCGCGGCCTGGGCGGCCGAGTGGGCGGACGGGCTCATCACCGTCAACCAGCCGCCCGACCTGCTCCGCCGGGTGGTCGGCGCCTACCGCGACGCCGGCGGGCGCGGTGAGCTGCACCTCCAGGTGCACCTGTCCTGGGCGCGGGACGACGACGCGGCACTCGCCGCCGCCTGCGAGACCTGGCGGAGCAACTGCCTGCCGACCAGCCTGGCCTGGGAGCTGGAGACGCCCGAGCAGTTCGAGGCGGCGACCCGGCACGTGCCGCCGGAGGAGGTCGCCCGCAACGTGCTGGTCTCCTCGGACGCCGGCGCGCTGGCCGAGCGCCTGCACGACTACCAGCAGCTCGGCTTCGAGAGCCTCTACCTGCACCCGGTCGGCGAGGACGACGAGTTCATCGACGTGTTCGGCTCGGAGGTGCTGCCGAAGCTCGGCTCCCCGGCCTAGCGAAGGCGCACGCCGCCCCGTGCTGCCGAAGCTCGGCTCCCCTGCCCAGCGTCACCCACGTGCCGCGGACGCTCGACTTCCGCGACCGCGTGCAGGCCGTCGCGCTCGCCTACCGGACCGGCCTGACGGAGGCCGACCCGCCGTGACACCATCCGCCGGTGACGCAGACCCGGCACCTGAGCGTGTACATCGACCGGCCCGTGGCGGACGTCTACGCCTTCGCGTCCGACCCCGCCAACCTGCCTCAGTGGGCGCACGGCCTGGGCAGCTCGGCGGTCCGGGAGGGCGACGACTGGTTCGTCGAGACGCCCGGGGGGCGGGCGCGGGTGACCGTCGCGCCCGAGAACGAGTACGGCGTGCTCGACCAGGTGGTGGTCACGCCCTCGGGCGAGACCGTGTACGTGCCGCTGCGGGCCACCCGGGACGGCGACGGCTGCGAGGTCGACTTCACGCTGCGCCGCGCGCCGGACATGACCGACGCGGAGTTCGAGCGCGACGCCGCCCTCGTGACCAGCGACCTCGCGCTCCTCAAGAAGATCCTCGAGGGCACCGGCTGAGCCGTCCCGGAGCTATGCGAGCCGCAGATCCGGCCAACCGGTCGCATACCTCCGGGGTGCCGCGGAGACATGTCTTCATCAGCCTGTCCCGGCTCACCCCCCAGAGCCGGGACGGGCCTCACCGGCCGGCCCTGCGCGGGTGGGTCAGCCACGCAGCAGCTGGCGGGCGATGACCATGCGGTTGATCTGGTTGGTGCCCTCGTAGATCTGGGTGATCTTGGCGTCGCGCATCATCCGCTCGACCGGGAAGTCGCGGGTGTAGCCGGCGCCGCCGAACAGCTGCACGGCGTCGGTGGTCACCGACATCGCCGCGTCGGACGCGGTCACCTTGGCCGCCGCCGAGACGAACGTGAGGTCGGGCTCGCCGCGCTCGGCCTTCGCCGCCGCCACGTAGACGAGCTGGCGGGCGGCCTCGGTGCGCATCGCCATGTCCGCGAGCATGAACTGGACGCCCTGGAAGTCGGACACCGACTTCCCGAACTGCCTGCGCTCCTTGACGTAGGCGATCGTGGCGTCGAGCGCACCCTGCGCGATGCCGACGGCCTGCGCACCGATAGTGAGCCGAGTGTGGTCCAGCGTGCGCAGCGCCGTCTTGAAGCCGGTGCCTTCCTCGCCGACGATGCGGGACGCCGGGATCGTGCAGTTTTCGAAGTAGATCTCGCAGGTCGGCGAGCCCTTGATGCCGAGCTTGCGCTCCTTGGCGCCGACCGAGAACCCGGGGTCGTCCTTGTGCACGACGAACGCCGAGATCCCGCTCGCGCCCTCCGACGGGTCGGTCGAGGCCATCACCGTGTAGTACGTCGAGACGCCGGCGTTGGTGATCCAGGCCTTGGTCCCGTTGAGCACGTACGTGTCGCCGTCGCGGACGGCCCGGGTGCGCATCGCGGCCGCGTCGGAGCCGGCCTCCCGCTCGCTCAGCGCGTACGAGAACAGCGCCTCGCCGCTGGCGACCGGGGGCAGCACCTCCCGCTTCAGCTCCTCCGACGCGGACAGCAGCAGCGGCATCGTTCCGAGCTTGTTGACCGCCGGGATCAGCGAGGACGCGGCGCAGGCGCGGGCGACCTCCTCGATGACGATGGCGGTCGCGATCGAGTCGGCCCCGGCCCCGCCGTAGTCCTCCGGGATGTGCACGGCGTGCAGGTCGGCCTTGCGCAGCGCCTCGTAGACGTCCCACGGGAACTCGCCGGACTCGTCGGTCTCCGCGGCCCTCGGGGCGATCTTGTCCTCGGCCAGCTCGCGGACCGACTCCCGGAGCATCGTGTGCTCCTCGCCGAGCCGGTAGATGTCGAACGCGGCGTCCACAGGGCTCATGTTACCGGCCGGTCAGCCCTGCCGGACCGGCGCGCGGACGGCCGGCCACGCCTGGTGTCGTACCCTTTCGCGATGACCTTCGCTCACGACGGCGCCCAGCCGAAGCTGTCGGTCCTGGGCACTGGATACCTCGGCGCGACCCACGCTGTGGCCATGGTCGAGCTCGGCTACGACGTGATCGGGTTGGACGTCGACGAGGCGAAGGTTGCCCGGCTCGCCGCCGGTGACGTGCCGTTCTTCGAGCCGGGGCTGCCGGAGTTGCTGCGCAAGGCCCTGGACTCCGGCCGGCTGCGGTTCACCACCTCCTACCAGGAGGTGGCCGACTTCGCCGATGTGCACTTCGTCTGCGTGGGCACGCCGCAGCGCCCGGACGGCTACGCAGCCGACCTGACGTACGTGGAGGCCGCGTTCTCGACGCTGGCCCCCCTGCTCAACCGGCGTGCGCTGGTAGTCGGCAAGTCGACGGTGCCGGCCGGCACCGCGCAGCGGATGTCGGAGCTGGTCGCGTCGTTGGCGCCGTCGGACGAGGTCGAGGTCGCCTGGAACCCGGAGTTCCTGCGCGAGGGCTTCGCGGTCGAGGACACCCTGCGCCCGGACCGGCTGGTCTTCGGCGTCCGGTCGGCCGCGGCCGAGGAGGCGCTGCGGGCGGCGTTCGCGCCGGTGATCTCGTCCGGCACGCCGGTCGTGGTGACCGACTTCGCCACCGCCGAGCTGGTCAAGGTCGCCGCGAACTCGTTCCTGGCCACCAAGATCTCGTTCATCAACGCGATGGCGGAGGTGTGCGAGGTCGTGCATGCGGACGTGACCGCGCTGTCCGAGGCGCTCGGCTACGACTCCCGGATCGGCAAGCGGTTCCTGCATGCCGGGCTCGGCTTCGGCGGCGGCTGCCTGCCCAAGGACATCCGCGCGTTCATGGCCAGGGCCGAGGAGCTCGGCGCCCAGGACGCGCTGGCGTTCCTGGAGGAGGTCGACGCGATCAACAAGCGGCGCCGGGCCAGGGCCATCGACCTCGGCCGGGAGTTGCTCGACGGCGACTACGCGGGCAAGCGGGTCTGCGTCTGGGGGGCGGCGTTCAAGCCCAACTCGGACGACATCCGCGACTCGCCGGCGCTGGACGTGGCCGCGGCGGCACAGAAGCTCGGCGCGGCCGTGATCGTCTACGACCCGGAGGCGATGGAGAACGCCAAGCGGACCCACCCGCAGCTGGCGATGGCGTCCTCGGCGCTGGAGGCGGCCCGCAACGCGGACGTGCTGCTGCTGCTGACCGAGTGGTCCGAGTTCCGGGAGACCGACCCGGCGATGCTCGCGTCGGTGGTCGCCGCGCCGCGCATCGTGGACGGTCGCAACGCGCTCGACCCGGCGACGTGGCGCGCCGCCGGCTGGACCTACCGAGCGCTCGGCCGCCCCTGACCCCCGGCGCCCCCTGACCCGCCCGGCCGGGGCCGCGGCTCCCGGCCACCCCGAGTTGGGCGCCCCGTGACCCGCCCCGGCCAGGGATCGGCTCCCGGGCGCCTCGAGTTCCGGCGCTCCTGACCCGCCCCGCCAGGCCCGCGGGCTCCCGGCCACGGGTTCCGGGGGCACCCCCCGCCCCGGCCCCGAGCCGCGCCGAGTTCCGGCGTCCCGGCCGGGCGGGGTCAGGCCGGCTAGGTCGGGAAGAGGCGGCCGCGGTAGAGCTTGTGCTGGGCGGCCTGCGCGAGCGGGCGCAGCACCATCTGGTCGACGTTGACGTGCAGCGGCAACCCGACGACCAGCGCGATGCAGTCGGCGACGTCCTCCGCGGTCAGCGGCTGGTCGACGCCGCCGTAGAGCTTCTCGACCGCGCTCTCGTCGCCGCGGTAGCGCTTGATCGCGAACTCGTCCGTCCGCACCATGCCGGGCTGGATCTCGATCACCCGCACCGGCACCCCGGCCAGCTCCAGCCGCAGCGTCTCGGTCAGCGCGTGCTCGCCGTGCTTGGCCGCGCTGTAACCGCCGCCGCCCTCGTAGTTGACGTACGCGGCGGTGGACGTGAGGTTGACGATCGTGCCGCCCGGCCCGGCCTGGAGCAGCGGCAGCAGTGCCTGGGTGACCCGCAGCGTGCCGACGACGTTGACCTCGAACATCGCCTGCCAGTCGGCCGGATCCCCGGTCGCCACCGGGTCGGCGCCGAACGCACCACCGGCGTTGTTCACCAGCACGTCCAGCTCGGTCAGCATCGCCGCGAACGCCCGCACGGACTCCTGGTCGGTCACGTCCAGCCGGGCCGGACGGACGCCGGTCTCCTTGGCCAGGGCGGCCAGCCGGTCCTCCCGGCGGGCGGCGGCGATCACCTCGTACCCGTCCTTGACCAGCCGGCGGGCGGTCGCCGCCCCGATCCCGCTGCTCGCCCCCGTCACCACGGCCGTCCGCGTCATGCCGGCGATCCTAGGGCGCGGGCCGGCGCGGGGGTCGGGGCACCATGGAGGCATGGCACGTGGTGATTCGGACACGATCGAACGAGTGCTGGCCTACCAGACCTGGGCGGTGGTCGGGCTGACGGCCAACCCGCGCCGGCCCGCGTACGGGGTGGCCCGGTTCCTGCAGCAGCACGGCAAGCGGATCGTGCCGGTCAATCCGAGAGCGGAGACCGTGCACGGCGAGCCGGGCTACGCGTCGCTCGCCGACGTGCCGTTCGCGGTCGACGTGGTGGACGTGTTCCGCCGTTCGGACAAGGCCGGCGAGCACGTCGACGAGGCGGTCGCGGCCGGCGCCAAGGCGGTCTGGCTGCAGCTCGACGTGATCGACGAGGCCGCGGCCGACCGGGCCGCAGCCGCCGGGCTCGACGTGATCATGGATCACTGCCCGGCGATCGAGTGGTCGGCGCACGGCCCGCGCTGAACGCCTCCATCGCGCACGGCATACTCGGTCCTCGTGACCAGCGTCCGCGTGTCCGTCGACGGCGGGGAGATGCCCGCCGACCTCCATCTGCCCACCGGCGGCCGCGGTCCAGGGATCGTCCTGTTCCAGGAGATCTTCGGGGTCACCGACTACATCGACGGGCGGGCGCGGGACCTGGCGGCGCTGGGCTACGTCGTGCTCGTCCCGCACCTCTACTGGCGGCAGGGCGACCCGGTGATCTCCGGCGACGACGCGCTGCCGCGGGCCATGGACGCGTTGGCGAAGGTCGACTGGGACCTTGCCGTCGCCGACGGGGTGGCCGCGGTCGCCGCGCTGCGGCGGCGGGCCGAGACCACCGGTCCCACCGGCGTGTTCGGGTTCTGCTTCGGCGGCGGACTGGCCTTCGCGGTCGCGGCCGCCGCCGACCCGGACTTCCTGGTCAGCTACTACGGGTCGGCGCTGCCGCGCCTGCTCGATGCCGCCGGCCAGGTCACGGCGCCGAGCCTGCACCACTTCGGCCTCGAGGACGACTACCTCCCGGTCGAGACCGTGCGGCAGATCGAGCGCGCGGTCACCGCCGGGCCGTCGGCGGCGAGCGTGCACACGTACGACGGCGCAGGGCACGCGTTCGACAACCCCCTGCCGATGTTCCACCACCCGGACGCCGCCCGGCGCGCCTGGGAGAACACCGTGACCTGGCTGTCGCGTACGGCGCCGACGAGCTGAGGGCCGGCTACCGGCCGGGGTCACCGGCCCAAGTGAGAGCGTGGTCGACGAGCTCGCGGGTCAGCCCGATCGCCGGGTCCGCCGGAAGCAGGAGGGTCGGCGCGGGCCGGCGGGCGGCCCAGTCGTACGCGACCGGTCCCAGCATGTCGTCGATCCAGGCAGCGGGGCGGTTCCCGGCCAGCGCGTCGATCGCCGGCACCTTGAGATCGGCCGAGAACGGCACCTGCGGGAACGGCAGCACCGGCAGCCGCGGTATCCCGAGCAGCGGCCCGAGCAGCCGGTTGGCCTCCTCACCCCAGCCCGTCGCCCAGACGACCTCGTACGCGCCGGCCCGCTCGGCGATCCAGGCGCCGTGGTCGAGGCAGACCCGCACCGGGTCGATCTCGTCCGGGAACAGCATGTGCTCGGTGAAACCGGCCGGGCACTCGGCACCGTACGGGTTGAGCACGCCGTCGACGTCGAGCAGCAGCAGGAGGCGGTCCACCAGGACAGTGTGGGCTGGCATCCTGGCCGGATGGGCTGGTACGGGGACCGCGTGCTCCCGAGGATCGTCGACCGCTCGCTCGGCGAGCGGACCACCGGGTCGCTGCGGGACCGGGTCTGCGCCGGGCTGACCGGCCAGGTGCTCGAGATCGGGTTCGGCTCCGGCGGCAACCTGCCGCACTACCCGGCCGCGGTGCGCGGGGTGGCCGCGGTGGAACCGTCCGACCTGGCCTGGCGGCTGGCCGAGCGCCGGCTGCGGGACTGCACCGTCCCGGTGCGACGGTCCGATCTGGACGGTCAGCGACTGTCCGCTCCGGACGGTGCGTTCGACAGCGCGCTGTCCAGCTGGAGCCTGTGCACGATCCCGGACCCGGCGGCGGCACTGGCCGAGGTGCACCGGGTCTTGAAGCCGGGCGGGACGCTGCACTTCGTCGAGCACGGGCTGGCTCCGGACGAGCGGGTGCGCCGCTGGCAGCACCGGCTGGAGCCGCTGCAGAAGCGGCTGTTCGGCGGCTGCCACATCACCCGGCCGATCCTCGACATCGTCGGCGCGACCGGGTTCACCGTGATTGAGGTCGACGAGTTCTACGACGCGGGTCCGAGACCGTTCGTCGCGCTCTCGCTCGGCACCGCCGTACGTGCCTGAGCCCGCGAGTCGAGCCAGAGCGTCCAGGGTTGGACCCGGCCGACCCGAAGGATCCGGTCGGCCCACGGGTCGGCCGCGAGCGTCGCCCGAAGGTCGTCCTCGTCGGCGGCGTCGTGCACGACCAGCACCTCGGTGCCGTCGCCGATCGGCCCGCCGAGGATCACCCGACCGTCCGCCAACAGCCGCTCCATGTACGCCGCGTGCTCGTCCCAGCCGGCCTGCTGCCGCCGCCGCCGGGCCGGATTCCACGCCGGCCCGTTCACCATCGTCACCGCGAACACTGCCATGCGCCGACGCTAAGCCGCCCCACCGACAGTTCCGTCAGCCGTCAGCCGTGCACCGGGACTCCGCGCTCCCGGGTGGCCGCGGCGAGCCGGTCGTCGAACGTGGCCAGGCCGCCGCGGATCTGCTCGGCCGCGAGCAGCACGCCGCAGTCGGGCAGCGTGCGGCCGGTGGCGGCGCGCAGACCGGCCAGCACCCGGCGTGGCGGTTCGGTCGGCTACCTAGCCGAGGCGGTCGCGGAGGGACTCGTTCTTGGAGCGGGCCGTCTCGGCCAGCGCGGTCTGGAAGTCGGCGACCCGGGCGCGCAGCTGCTCGTCGGCCGTGGCCAGGATGCGAACCGCCAGCAGCCCGGCGTTGCGGGCGCCGCCGACGGCGACCGTGGCGACCGGGATCCCGGCCGGCATCTGCACGATCGACAGCAGCGAGTCCAGCCCGTCCAGGTGCTTGAGCGGCACCGGCACGCCGACCACCGGCAGCGGCGTGAGGCTCGCCACCATTCCGGGCAGGTGCGCCGCACCGCCGGCACCGGCGACGATCACCCGCAGCCCGCGCCCGGCCGCCCCGGCGGCGTAGTCGAGCATGTCCCGCGGGGTGCGGTGGGCCGAGACCACCCGCACCTCGTACGGCACCGCGAACTCGGCGAGCGCCTCGGCGGCCGCCGACATCACCGGCCAGTCCGAGTCGCTGCCCATGATCACGCCCACGACGGGGTTCACTGGTGCCTCACCTCGTCCGACACTCCGGTGGCCAGGTAGGCGGCGGCCGCGGTGGCGTCCCGGCGCAGCGCCGCCAGGTCGGTCCCGAGCGCGGTCACATGGCCGATCTTGCGGCCCGGCCGGGATTGCTTGCCGTACAGGTGGATCTTCAGGTGCGGCCAGCGGGCGGACAGGTGGTGCACCCGCTCGTCCAGCCCGGCCGCGCCCTCCAGACCCGGCCCGGCCAGCACGTTCGCCATCGCCACCGCCGGCGCGGCCAGCTCGGTCGCGCCGAGCGGGTAGTCGAGCACCGCGCGAAGGTGCTGCTCGAACTGCGAGGTCCGGGCGCCCTCGATGGTCCAGTGCGCGCTGTTGTGCGGCCGCATGGCCAGCTCGTTGACCAGCAGCGCGCCGTCGGTCCGCTCGAACATCTCGACGGCGAGCACGCCGACCACGTCCAGCTCGCCGGCGATCCGCAGCGCCAGCCGCTCGGCGTCCGCCGCCACGGCCGGATCGAGGTCCGGCGCGGGGGCCAGCACCTCGACGCAGATCCCGTCGGACTGCACGGTCTGCACCGCCGGCCAGGCCGCTCCCTGCCCGAACGGCGAGCGCGCCACCACGGCGGCCAGCTCCCGGCGCAGCGGCACCAGCTCCTCGGCCAGCAACGGCGTGCCGGTCCCGAACAGCTCGGCCGCCTCGGCCGCGGACGGCACGACCCACACGCCGCGCCCGTCGTACCCGCCGCGCACCGCCTTGACCACCACCGGCCAGGTGCCGCCGGCGAACGCCGCCAGCTCGTCGACCGAGCCGACCGGTGCCCACCGCGGCACCGGCACGCCGAGCTCGCCCAGCCGCGTGCGCATCACCTGCTTGTCCTGCGCGTGCAGCAGCGCGCCGGCACCCGGGAGCACGGTGTGGCCGGCGGCGGCGAGCGCGCGCACGTGCTGGGTCGGCACGTGCTCGTGGTCGAAGGTGACCACGTCGCAGCCGGCCGCGAACGCCGCCAGGTCCGCGTACGAGGTGGGCGAACCGAGCATCACGTCGGGCGCGACCAGCGCGGCCGAGTCGTCCGGGGAGGACGCGAGCACCCGCAGGGACTGGCCCAGCGCGATCGCGGCCTGGTGGGTCATCCTCGCCAGCTGGCCGCCGCCGACCATGCCCACCACGGGCAGGCCGGTGGTCTCGTGCATGCCGGCGAGGTTAGAGCACGGGCCCGGCGCCGCTCGGCCCCGCCGGGTGGTCGAGCCACCCGCCCCACGGGGGCCGAGTCGGTGCCAGCAGACCGTCCAGCGAACGGTCGGGTGCGGAGTGGGACGGGCGCGAAGGCGTTCCGTGACGCCGATCGGTGGGCATAGCTGGTGAGGTCCGGGTCCCCGACCGTGAACGGAGCGCGCACCGCATGTCCGTACCGCAGCCGCGGACCGCGGAACCCGACGGCCCGATCGAGCCCGGCGATCCCGAACTCATCGGGGCGGTCCGGTCCGGTGATGTCGAGGCGTACGGGCTGCTCTACCGGCGGCACGTCGGCGCCGCGACGACCCTGGCCCGGCAGCTGACCGGCTCCCGGGCGGAGGCCGACGACCTGGTCGCGGAGGCGTTCGCCAAGGTGCTGGACATGCTGCGCGGCGGCGGCGGGCCGGACGTGGCGTTCCGGGCATACCTGCTCACGACGCTGCGCAACGTGCGCTACGACCGGGCCCGCCGGGACAAGAAGCTGGCCTGGTCCGACGACATGAGCAGGCACGACCCCGGCGTGCCGTGGGAGGACTCCGCGGTCGCGGACCTGGAGATCAGCCTGGCCGCCCGGGCGTTCCACCGGCTGCCCGAGCGCTGGCAGACGGTGCTCTGGCACACCGAGGTGGAGCAGGAGTCGCCGGCCGACGTCGCTCCGCTGCTCGGACTGACGCCGAACGGCGCGGCGGCGCTGGCGTACCGGGCCCGGGAGGGGTTGCGGCAGGCGTACCTGCAGGAACACCTCGCCGACCGGGACGGCCGCCGGCACGCGGCCACGGTGGACCGGCTCGGCGCGTGGGCGCGCGGCGGGCTGACCGCCCGGCAGCGGGCCAAGGTGGAGGCGCACCTCGCGACCTGCGCGGACTGCCGGGCGCTCGCCGGCGAGCTGGCGGACGTCAACGCCGGGCTGCGCGGGGTGATCGCGCCGCTCGTGCTCGGCACGGCCGCGGCCGGCGCCTACCTCGCCGCCCACGCCACCCCCGCGGAAGCCGCCGCGGTCGCCGCCCACGGCGTCGCAACCGCCGGCGGAGCAGCGGCCGGCGGAGCAGCGGCCGGCGGAGCGGCAGGTGGATCCGCCGCCGCGGTGGGTGGAGCGGCGGCCGGTGGGGTGGGTGGTGCGGGTGGCGGTGGTTCGGCGCTGGGTTCGGTGACGGCATGGGTGGCCGGCTCGCACGCCGGCCAGGCCGCCGCCGCGGCCGTCGCCGCCGTCGTGATCGGCAGCACCACGGCGGTCGTCGTCACCCAGGACGGCGGCCCCGGTCCCGCCGGCACTGCGGCGGTCGCCGCGACCACGGTCGCCGGCCTGCCCGGCCCGAACGAAGCCGGCCCGGCCCCGTCCGCCGGCCCTCTCAGCCCCGGCGCCACCCCCAGCGGCAGCACCCCCAGCAGCACCCGGAGCAGCGGCCCGAGCAGCAGCCCGACCGCGGTCCCGACCGCGGGTGGCACACCGACGCCCGGCGGCCCACCGTCTCCCACCGGGTCCGTCCCGGCGGTCGGCGCCGGCACCCTGGTCGCCGGCTCTCCCCACGCCCAGGGCACGCTCCGGGCCGGCGCGACCGGCACCATCGCCGTCCCGATCCGCAACACGGGCGACGACGACTCCCGCGGCCTGGTCGTCACGCTCCGCCTGCCCACCGGCATCACCGCCCGCGGCGGCTCCGGCAGCGACAACTGGACCTGCACGCCCGGCGCGGTCACCACCTGCACGCTCGACGCCCTGGACGGCGGCGACCAGACCACCGTGCACGTCCGGGTCGACGTCACCGCGGCGGCGGTCCCGGACGGTACGGCGTCCGGAACCCTCCGGGCTGAAGGCGTCGCCAGCGCCCCGATCCCCGCCGGGACGCTCGTGGTGCTTCCCTAGCAGTCGCCGGAAGACGCAGCAGAGGCCGGGAGACGCCGGGAGAGGCAGCAGACGCCACGAGACGCAGGAGGCGCTAGGACACGCCGAGGTCCCGGGCGATGAGCATCCGCTGCACCTCGGACGTACCCTCGCCGATCTCGAGGATCTTCGAGTCCCGCCAGTGCCGGGCGACCGGGAACTCGTTCATGAACCCGTACCCGCCGAAGACCTGCGTCGCCTCCCGCGCGTTCGTCACCGCGGCCTCGGACGAGTAGAGCTTCGCGATCGCCGCCTCGCGCTTGAACGGCCGGCCGGCCGTCAGCAGCGCCGCCGCGTCCCGCCAGGCGAGCCGGGACAGGTGCGCGCGCATCTCCATGTCCGCGATCTTGAACTGGATCGCCTGGTACGCGCCGATGTTGCGGCCGAACGCCTCGCGCTCCCGGGCGTACCGGACGCACTCGTCGACGCACGCCTGCGCGAGCCCGGTGCCGAGCGCGGCGATCGCGATCCGGCCCTCGTCGAGGATGGACAGGAAGTTGGCGTAGCCACGGCCGCGCTCGCCGAGCAGGTTCTCCGCCGGCACCCGGCAGCCGGAGAACGACAGCTCGTGCGTGTCGGACGCGTGCCAGCCAACCTTCGAGTACGACTTGGCGACCGTGAAGCCCGGCCGCGGCACCGGCACGAGGATCGAGGAGATCTCCTTACCCGCCTGCGGTGAGCCATCGGAACGGGATCTGCCGCCGGCCAGCGTGCCGGTGACCGCGGTCACCGTGACCAGTTCGGTGATGTCCGTGCCGGAGTTGGTGATGAACGCCTTGGTGCCGTCGATCACCCACTCGCCGTCCTCCAGCCGGGCGGTGGTGCGGGTGGCGCCGGCGTCCGAGCCGCCGCCCGGCTCGGTCAGCCCGAACGCGCCGAGGGCCTGCCCGCTGCACAGCCGCGGCAGCCACTCCTGCTTCTGCTCCTCGGTGCCGAACCGGAACACGGGCATCGCGCCGAGCGACACGCCGGCCTCCAGCGTGATCGCCACGGATGAGTCGACCCTGGCCAGTTCCTCGATCGCCAGGCAGAGCGAGAGGTAGTCGCCCCCCATCCCGCCGTACTGCTCCGGGAACGGCAACCCGAACAGTCCAAGCTCGCCCATCTGCTTGACCACCGGGTACGGGAACTCGGCGCGCTCGTCGTAGTCGTGCGCCACCGGCGCGACGACCGTGCGGGCGAAGTCGGCGACGGTGCGGCGGAACTCTTCCTGGTCAGCGTCGAGGTCGGGCATGCCCTCGATCGTGTCACCCCGGGACGCGGCCGGAAACCGGGTGCTGGTCGGCCACGTACACTCTTCCGGTGCCTCTGCTCGATCGTCTCGGCACGCCGTGGCGTGTTCTGCTCAAGGAGATCTCGGCATTCGGCGTCCTCGGCGTCGTGAACCTGTTCGTCGACGTGGGCCTGTTCAACCTGATGCACTTCCGCATCGGGCTCGGCCCGACGACCTCGAACATCATCTCGACGAGCGTCGCCACCACGCTCTCCTACTTCGGCAACCGGCACTGGTCCTTCTCGCACCGGGCCCGCACCGGCCTGCGCCGGGAGTACGTGCTGTTCTTCGCCATCAACCTGATCGCGCTGGGGATCTCCAGTGTGGTGATCGCGTTCACGTTCTACGTCGTCGGCGCGCAGAGCGCGTTCGCGCTGAACGTGGCGAAGTTCGTCGGCATCGGCATCGGCACGGTGTTCCGCTTCTGGTCGTACAAGCGGTTCGTGTTCCCGCCGCACCCCGCGACCGTCGGCGCCGGCGCCACCGCCGCGGAGTAGGCCGTGTCCCGGGACACGCCCTGGCATCTGGGGCGTGTCTCCCAATTGGCGGTGGATGGCCGGCGGCATCCAGGCGGCGTCCAGGCGGCGTCCGGCAAGGCGGCGGGCCGGCCGGTACCGGGTTGTGTCGGCCGGTCCCGCCAACGCCGCCGGTCGTCGTCTGGGCGTCGTCCGGCGCCGCCAGGCAGTAGGGAGACATGCCTAGGGCCCCGGCTCCTCGGCCAGCGGGAGATAGACCGCGAAGACCGGCGGCACCGGCCGGCTCAGCTCCAGCCGGCCGCCGTCGGACTCGACCAGCGCCCGGGCCAGGGCCAGCCCGATCCCGGTCCCGTCGCCGCCGCTCACCCCGCGCTCGAAGATCTTGCCGATCAGCTCGGGCGGCACCCCCGGTCCCTCGTCGGTGACCTCGACCACGGCGTGCCGGCCGGATCGGCGCACGCCGACCCTGACCACACCGCGGCCGTGCTCGAGCGCGTTGTCGACGAGCACGCCTACCGCCTGCTGCAGCCGCCCCGGCTCGGCCCGGGCGATCAGCGTGTCCGGCGCGTCCACCTCGACCTGGCGGCCGAGCGTGCGCAGCGTCGGCTCCCGCTCGTCGACGACCGCGGCGACCTCGCGGCCGACCTCGACGTCGCCGGCGCCCTCGGCCCTGGCCGTGCGAGCCTGGGCCAGGATCTCGTCCACCACCGCGGACAGCCGCTCGGCCTGCTCCAGCGCCGCGGTCGCCTCCCGCTTCACGTCCGGCTCCGGCGACATGGAGATCTCCTCCAGCCGCATCCGCAGCGCGGTGAGCCGGTTGCGCAGCTGGTGTGACACGTCGTCGGCGAGCGTGCGCTCGCGCTGGATGACCGCGGAGATCTGGGCCGCAGCCCGGTCCAGCACGTCGCAGATCCGGTCGAGCTCGTCGATGCCGGGCCGGGCCGGCGAGGCCCGGTAGTCGCCCGCGCCGAGCCGGGCCGCCCGTCCGGCCACGTCACGCAGCGGCTCGGCCAGGCGGCGGGCCAGCAGCACGGCCGCGATCGCCGCGAGCACCGCGGAGCCGGCCATCCCGGCGACCACGCCGAAGCCGAACCGGTATTGCCGGGCGCGCACGTCACTGGCCGGCCGGGCCACCTCGACCTCGCCGCCGCCGGGCAACGGGGCCTGCGCCGAGTACGGGCTCGGACCGGGGTCGGGGCCGGCTGTGGTCGCCTGTCCGTCCGGGTCCCGGATCGTCACCTGCTCCCCCGGCGGCACCAGCCGGGTCAGGCGATCCGGGGTGGGGGCGCCGCCGGTGGTCGGGTCCTCGACCACCGCGGCGACCGTCTGCACCTGCCGGAGCAGTTCGGTGCGAGCGCTGTCGGCGACCAGGCGCACCGTGACCACCAGCAGCGGCAGCCCGAGTGAGAAGACCGACACCGCGACCACCGCCAGCGTGGCGGCCATCAGCCGTCGGCGCACTGGGATGCCTCCCCCGGTCGTCCGTGGACGCGGCCGGCGGCCCGGTCACCGGGCGCGCTTCGTGCGGGCGGGTGCGGGGCACGGCGGAGGCGGTCGGTACCGGACAACGCCGCCGGTCGCCCGGGCGTCGGCCCGCTCCGCCAGTCGGGCGGGGGAGGCACCCTGGAGCCCAATGCCTCAGCCGCGCTCGAACCGGAAGCCCACCCCGCGCACCGTGGTGAGCAGCCGGGACCGCTGCGGGTCGTCGCCGAGCTTGCGGCGCAGCCAGGACACGTGCATGTCGAGCGTCTTGGACGCACCGCCCTCGGCGTCGTCCCAGACCTCGCGCATGATCCGGTTGCGGGTGACCACCGCACCGGCCTCCTCGAGCAGCACCCGGAGCAGCTCGTACTCCTTGTTGCTCAGGTGCAGCTCGACGTCGTCCTGCCAGACCCGGCGGGAGGCCAGCTCCATCCGCACGCCGCTGGCCTCGAGCACGTCGCCGGTCCGCCGCCGCAGCAGCGCCCGCACCCGGGCCAGCAGCTCGGCCAGCCGGAACGGCTTGGCGACGTAGTCGTCCGCGCCGGCGTCCAGCCCGACCACCAGGTCGATCTCGTCGGTCCGGGCGGTCAGGACGAGGACCGGCACCGAGTTGCGCCCCGCACGCAGCCGGCGACACACCTCGAGCCCGTCCATGTCCGGCAGGCCGAGGTCGAGCACGACCAGGGAGACGTCGCCGCCCATCGCCTCGGACAGCGCGCTGGTGCCGTCGTTGCGGACCAGCACCGAGTAGCCCTCGCGCTGCAGCGCGCGGGCCAGCGGTTCGGAGATCGCCGGGTCGTCCTCGGCGAGAAGCACAGTTGTCATACCGGTGTCACCCCATGCCGACGACGGGAAAATCCTCTGTCCTTGCCGCGCGCGGCGGCGATCCGGGCGACCAGCTCGGCGCGCAGGTCCTCCGGCTCCACCACCGCGTCCACGACGAGCTCGCTGGCCAGCCGCAGCACGTCGATGTCCTCTTCGTACGCCTCCCGGCGGCTGCGGACGAACTCGGCGCGCTCGGCCTCGTCCTCGATCGCCGCGATCTTGTTCGCGTAGACCGCGTTGACGGCGGCCTCGGCGCCCATGACCGCGATCTTCGCGGTCGGCAGCGCCAGCGTCGCGTCGGGCTCGAAGCCGGGCCCGGCCATCGCGTACAGGCCCGCGCCGTAGGCCTTGCGGACCACGACGCAGAACTTCGGCACGGTCGCCTCGGCGATCGCGCTGATCATCTTGGCACCGTGCCGGATGATGCCCTGCTTCTCCACCGCCGAGCCGACCATGAAGCCGGGCACGTCGGAGAGGAAGATCAGCGGCAGGTTGAACGCGTCGCACAGCTGCACGAACCGGGTCGCCTTGTCGGCCGAGTCGACGAACAGCACCCCGCCCTTGAACTGCGGGTTGTTGCCGACCACGCCGACCGCCCTGCCGTCGAGCCGGGCGAACCCGACCGTGACCTCCCGGGCCCAGCGGGCCTGGATCTCGAAGAACGAACCGTCGTCGACCAGCGCCCGCACGTACCGGCGCATGTCGAACGCCTGGCGCTCGCTGCCCGGCACCAGCGCCCGCAGGTCGCCGCTGCCCGGCCCGGCCGGCTCGATCGCGGGCGGCTCGCCCTGCCAGTTGGACGGCAGGTAGGACAGGTAGCGGCGGACCACGTCGAGCGCCTCGGGCTCGTCCTTGCAGAGGAAGTGGCCCACGCCGGACTCGCCGGTGTGCATCCTGGCTCCGCCCATGTCCTCGAGCGTCGTCTTCTCCCCGGTCACCATCTCGACCATCCGGTCGGACCCGAGATACATGCTGGCGTTGCCGTCCACCATCGCGACCACGTCGCAGAACGCCGGGATGTAGGCCCCGCCGGCGGCGCTCGGCCCGAACAGCGCGCACACCTGCGGGATGGAACCGGAGGCGCGCACCTGGTTCCAGAAGATCCGGCCGGCGCCACGCCGGCCCGGGAACAGGTCGACCTGGTCGGTGATCCTCGCCCCGGCCGAGTCGATCAGGTAGACCATCGGCACGGATGTCGCGTACGCCCGTTCGATGATGCGGATGATCTTCTCCACGGTGCGCGCCCCCCACGAGCCCGCCTTGACCGTGGAGTCGTTGGCCATCACGCACACCGGTCGGCCGTCGATGAGCGCCTGTCCGGTGATCACGCCGTCGGCCGGCAGGTCGCCGGCCATGACGTTGGCGAGCATGCCGTCCTCGACGAACGAGTCCTTGTCGACCAGCAGCCGGACGCGCTCGCGGGCGAACAGCTTGCCCCTGGCCGCGTTGGCCTCGTGGTAGCGCGCGGCGCCGCCCTTCTCGACCGTCTCCCTGGCCCCGGCGACCCCGCCGTCGTAGTTCACGACCCAGTTTTACTCCCGTCACCAATTCTGTCGGTGGTCGGTGGCAGTCTTGCGCCGCAACGGGGAGCCCCGGCACCGGGCCGGGACCGCCGGCGAGGAGGTCGGTCATGAGCGAGCGCACCGGTTATCCGCAGGGCACGCCGTGCTGGGCGGACATCTGGACCGATGATCCGGCGGCCGGCCGCGCGTTCTACGCCGGGCTGTTCGGCTGGGAGTGGGAGGTCAGCCCGGATCCAGCCTTCGGCGGCTACTCGATCGCGTTGTTGCGGGGCAAGCGGGTGGTCGGGCTGTCCGGCACGATGATCCCGGACATGCGGCCCGCCTGGGTGACCTATCTGGCCGTCGACGACGCGGACGCGTTCGCCGCCGCGGTGCCCGCCGCCGGCGGGACGGTGGTCGGGCCGCCGATGGACATCGCCGACCAGGGCCGGATGGCGCTGGCGACCGACCCGGCCGGCGCGTTCTTCGCCGTCTGGCAGCAGGCCATCCACACCGGCTCGGAGCTGGTCAACGAGCCCGGCACCGTGGTGTGGAACGAGTTGGTCGCGCCGGGCATCGACAAGGAGGCCGAGTTCTACCGGGCCACCATCGGCGTCAGCTTCGAGGACCTGGCCGGGTCCGACCCGACCATGCCGGTCTACAAGCTGGTCAAGGTGGACGGCCGGACGGTCGGTGGGGCGATGCCGCCGACACCGGAGATGGGCGAGCTCCCGCCGCACTGGGGGATCTACTTCGAGGTCGCCGATGCCGACGCCGCCGTCAAACAGGCCCAGGACCTGGGGGCGCGGGTGCTCTCCCGGGTGCAGCCGACCCCGCAGGGCCCGATGGCCACCCTCGCCGACCCGCAGGGCGCACCCTTCGCCGTCATAGCCAGCGGCTCCACTGAGTAACCAGCCCCGCTGACCCGCGGAGATCAGCCGCGTTTGACCCGCCGTTGCCGGGTGGACCCGCGGTCGGGGTCAGCGGGCAGAGTCGGGGTCAGCCGGCGGAGTCGGGGTCAGTGGGGTGGGTCCAGCAGGGGGACGGGGTCGTCCTGCCAGTGCGGGGGGACGACGGCGAACGCGTCGGCCAGGGCGGCGCCCCAGAGCGAGCCGGGCCGGTCGAGGCCGACCGACTCGACCGAACCGTCCGGGCGGCGCCGGACCGGCAGGATCCGGGTCGGTGCCGGCGCGGGCCGGCCCGGAGGGTGCGGCCGGCTCCCCACCGACGGTGCGCCGCCGACCAGGCGCGCCGTCGGCAGGTCCGGCAGCGGCCGGCCGGTCATTCCGGCCAGCAGCGGCCCGAGCAGGGTCAGCACCCCGACCAGCGCCGCGTACGGGTAGCCGGGCAGCCCGACCACCGGCCGCCCGTCCGGCAGCAGGCCGAGCCGCTGCGGTCCCCCGGGCCGGCAGTCGACCCGGTCGACGACCAGCTCCGCACCCAGCGCCGCCAGCGCCGGCACCATGAGGTCCTTCGGGCCGCCGCCGAGGCCGCCCGAGGTGACCACGACGTCACCGCCGGCCGCCTCGAGCG
The DNA here is from genome assembly GCA_963728945.1 of uncultured Actinomycetota bacterium. Taxonomy (GTDB): domain Bacteria; phylum Actinomycetota; class Actinomycetes; order Mycobacteriales; family CADCTP01; genus CADCTP01. Next base: position 623,970 of record CAVSMA010000004.1, read on the forward strand.
CCTTGGCCACGTCGTCCGGGTCGGTGTCGCGCACCCGGACGGTCGGCAGCGGCCGCCCGCCGAGCCCGGTCACCCAGCCGGGCAGCGCCGGTCCCAGCGCGTCCCGGACCAGGCCGTCCGCCGAGGTCCCGGTCCCGACCAGCTCGTCGCCGGTGACGAGCAGGGCGACGGCCGGCCGGGGCCGCACCGGCAGCGTGTCCAGGCCGACGGCGGCGGCGAGCCCGACGACCGCCGGAGTGGCGGGCGACCCGGCCGGCACCAGGTCGACGCCGGCCGGCACGTCCTCGCCCGTCCGCCGCACGTTGCGGCCGGCTATCGCAGAGCCCTGCACGCGATCGCCATCCCGCGTCGTGTGCTCGTACGGGACGACAGCGACGGTCCCCGGCGGCAGGACGGCCCCGGTGGCGATTTCCAGGGCCAGACCCGGGGCCAGCGGATCCCGCGCGCCGGCCTGACCCGCGATCGCCCGCCCGACCACGGTCCACGGCCCCTCGACGTCGCCCACCGCGTATCCGTCCATGGCGGCGCAGTCGAATCCGGGCAGCGGTGCCGCCGCTCGCAACAGCGCGGCCAGCGTTCCCCCGCCGGCCTCCGCCAGCGGGAGGTCGGCCGGCGGCATCGGACGCGCCGCGGCGTACGCCGCCCGGCGCGCCTCGGTCCACGGCACCCGCACGGGCGCGGTCCTACCCCTCGGCGGAGGTGCGACGCTCGCGCCGCGCGGCCCGGTCCTCGGCCGCGCCGGTCCCAGGCTCCTCCGGGTTCTCCCAGGCCAGCGCCATCCGGCTGATCCGGGCGGCATACCCCGTGGCCTCGTCGGCGCTGCCGGCCCGCCCCGCCGCCAGGCCCATCAGGTACGCGGTGAGCGGCGCGGCCGGCCGGGCCACCCCGTGCGCGACGTCCTTGGTCATGTCGAGGACCAGATCCCGGGTGCGGTCGTCGACGAGGTCGGCGATGCCGAGCTCGGCGACCACCGCGACCGTCCAGTCGTCCAACGTGCTCATCTCAGCTCAACTCCCTGCCGCTCGCGTGCGCTCCCCGCGATCCTTCCGGCTGCCGCCACCGCCTCCGCGCCCGGGTCAGGTTGCCGCCGGGACGGGGAGTCGGAGGCGCTCGCGGCCGGCGTACACGTTGCAGCGGCGACCGCGCAGGAATCCGACCAGCGTGACGCCGAAGTCCTCGGCGACCGCGACGGCCAGCGACGACGGCGCCGACACCGACGCGACGACCGGGATCCCGGCGGCGACGGCCTTCTGCACGATCTCGTATCCGCACCGCCCGCTGACTATGAGCACCGTCCCGGACAGCGGCAGCCGGTCGCCGAGCGCGCCCCAGCCGACCAGCTTGTCGACCGCGTTGTGCCGCCCGACGTCCTCCCGGCTGGCCACCAGCGACCCGTCCGCGGTGAACAGCCCCGCCGCGTGCAGCCCACCGGTCACCTCGAACACGCCCTGGGCGGACCGCAACGCGTCCGGCAGCCCGTACAGCACGTCGACCGGGACCGTCACGTCGTCGGCGACCCGGCACAGCCCGCGCTCGTGCAGCGCGTCCAGCGACGCCGATCCGCACACGCCGCAGGCACTGGACACGATCCCCGAACGCACCGGCGCCTCCAGCGCCGGGCCGTCCGTCTCGACCGTCACTACGTTGAACTTCTGGTCCGCCCGCTCGACGTCCGCACAGTACGAGACCTGGTGCGGCACGCCGGGCAGGAGGCCCTCGGCGTGCAGGAACCCGGTCGCCAGTTCGAAGTCGTGGCCCGGCGTCCGCATCGTCACCGCGACGGTCTGGGTGCGCCCGCCGGCGGAGAGCCGTATCTCCAGCGGTTCCTCGGTCACCACGCTGTCGCGGCGGCGGACCTCGGTCTCGCCGTCCAGCGTCCACACTCTGGCGCGGGTGGCCGCTCCCGGCCGATCGGCTCTCACGGTTCCAGTTTCGCACCGAATAAGCTGCAACCATGATCAACGGGATGCACGCCCTGATCTACAGCCCCGACCCGGACGCGGACCGCGCCTTCCTGCGCGACACGCTCGGCTGGTCGTTCGTCGAGGACCACCCCGGCTGGCTGATCTTCCGGCTGCCACCCGGCGAGGTCGGCGTCCACCCGCTGGACCCGGGCGACCAGCCGCGGCACGAGTTGTACTTCCTGTGCGACGACGTGCACGCGACAGTGCGCGAGCTGTCGGCCAAGGGCGCGAGCTTCGCCGGCGAGGTGCAGGACGCCGGGTTCGGGCTGCTCACCCAGCTCGTGCTGCCCAGCGGCGCACGCATCGGCCTCTACGAGCCGCGGCACCAGGTCGCGGCCGACATCAAGCCGTAACAGCTTGTAACCGGATCGGCGTGACTCGGCACACGCTGGGTTTCGGGAACGATTCAGATGACCTCGCGTTGTACCCGGTGGACGACGCGAGAGGAGGACGTGCGATGAGGAAGTTCAGCGAGCTCCTCGACAGGTTCGACCGCTGGACCATCGAGGTGTTCAACCCGCCGTACCCGCTCGGCCGCCGGTAAGGCGAGCCGGGCCCCGGACACCCCAGAGAGCGCGACACACGATGTGTGTCGCGCTCAGTCGTCTCCGGCCGCCGGGCGGCGGGCCAGGGTGCGGCGGTCGTCGGGGGCGCGACGAGTCAGACCGCGGGCGTCGAGCAGTTCGAGCAGCGGGACGGCGACGCGGCGGGTGGTGCCGAGCGCGCGGCGGGCCTCGGACAACGTGAACGGCTGGGGCAGCCCGGCGAGCGCCGCGGCCGCCGCGCTGTCGGCGCCCGGGAGGAGGTAGATCCCGTCCGCGACCCGGAGCAGCGCGCCGGCCCGGACGGCAGCCGCGAGCTCCCGCCGTCCCAGCCCCAGCTCCGCCAGCCGATACGCCTCCGGCGCCACGAACGGCGCCTCGGCCAGATCGGCCCGCACCGCCTCGACACCGGCCCGGATCTCGGCCGGCAGCCCCACCCCAGCCGCCCCGACGATCCGCCCGTCCCGCAACACAAGCTCGTCCCCCGCTCCCACATCGCCACCCGACCCCGACCCCGACCCACCCGAACCGGCCCGCCCGCCCGGACCAGGCCCAGCGCCGGGAGTGACACCCGAACGCCGGCCGAGCCCCGGCTGGGAGCCGGGGAGGGACAGCAGGGCAGTGAGGATGCGGGGGTCGGGGAGGCCGAGGCGTTGGCGGGCGGCCTCGAGCGGCAGGCCGTGCTCCAACGGGTGCGCGGCCGCGTGCTCGGCGACGGCGCGCACCAGCGCCGCCCGCCAGCGCGCCGCCTGATCGGGGTCGACCAGCCAGTCACCGGCCCGGACCCCGGTCGGCGGCGCGGGCACGCCCATGGCCCGCAGCCGGGACGCCTGCACCGCCCCGCGCCGAGCCAGCTCGCCCGCCCCGTCCGGCGTCCCGTCGAGACCCGCCAGCACCTTCGCCCGGTCGGCCGCGGCCCCGCGCCGGCGCAGCGGCGGCGGGTCGACGTCGAGCACCCGCACGCCGGCGACCACGGCGTGCCGGCCGGGATCGCGCAGCAGCATCCGGTCCCCGACGTGCAGCGGCAACGGCCGCCGCAGGGTCAGCCGGGCCGCGGCGTCACCGAGTTGCCGGACCCGCACCGGCACCGCGGCCGACCCCGCGTGCAGGGTCAGCTCGGACGCCAGGTCGCCGGCGCTGACCGCCACGTCCAGCACCGACGCCGACGCCCACGCGGCCGGCGTGACCAGTGCCGCACCGCGGCCGACGGCCGAGACCGGGATCCCGCGCAGGTTCACCGCGACCCGGGCGGTGCCGACGATCGAGGACACCGGCCGCTCCAGCGACTGCAGGCCCCGTACCGACACCGGCGTCCCGTCCAGCGACAGCTCGTCGCCGACCCGCAGCGTTCCGGCGGCCAGCGTGCCGGTCACCACGGTCCCGCTGCCGCGGATCGTGAACGCCCGGTCCACCCACAGCCGCACCGGCTCGTCCGCGGCCGGCACCGGCAGCGCCGCGAGCATCGCGTCCAGCGCCGCCCGCAGCTCGTCGAGGCCGGCGCCGGTCGCGGCGCTGACCGCGACCGGCGGCACCGCGCCGCGGAGCGAGGTCCGGGCCAGCCGCTCCCGCGCCGCCGCCAGCGCCGGACCGGGGTCGGCCAGGTCGGACCGGGTCACCGCGAGCACCCCGTGCCGGACGCCGAGCGCGTTCAGGGCGTCGAGGTGCTCGGTCGACTGCGGCATCCAGCCGCCGTCGGCGGCGACCACGAACAGCACCGCCGGCACCGGCCCGATCCCCGCCAGCATCGTCGGCACGAACCGCTCGTGCCCCGGCACGTCGACGAACGCGACCTCGCCGACCGGCAGCCGGGTCCAGGCGAAGCCGAGGTCGAGGGTCACCCCGCGCCGCTTCTCCTCGGCCCACCGGTCCGGCTCCATCCCGGTCAGCGCCCGGACGAGGCTGGACTTGCCGTGGTCGACGTGCCCGGCCGTCGCGATCACGTACACCGGCTCAGACCCGTATGGACAGGATCGCGCGCTGCAGCGCCCGGTCGTCGGTCTCGTCCACCGCCCGCAGGTCCACCAGGCAGCGCCCGCCCGCCACCCGGCCCAGCACCGCGGGATCGGCGGCCCGCAGCGCCGCCGCGTACGGCTCCGGCAGGCTCACCGCCGCACTCGGCAGCGCCACCCCCGGCGCGCCGCCGCCACCGACCGCGGCCTCGCTGTCCACCGCCGTCGCGTCGATCCGGTTCGCCCGCAGCAGCGCGGCCAGCCGCTCCGCCCTGGCCCGCAGCGCCACCGGGTCGGCGGCGAGGAACCGGGCCACCGGCACCGCGGGGCCGCGCAGTGTCGCCTCCAGCGCGGCCAGCGTCAGCTTGTCCACCCGCAGCGCCCGGGCCAGCGGGTGCCGGCGCAGCCGCTCGACCACGTCGGCCCGGCCGAGCAGCAGCCCGGCCTGCGGTCCGCCGAGCAGCTTGTCGCCGCTCGCGGTGACCAGCGCCGCGCCGGCCCGCAGCGCGGTGGCCGCGTCCGGCTCGTCCGGCAGCACTGCCGACGGCGCCAGCAGCCCGGACCCGATGTCCACCACCAGCGGCGCGTCCAGGGTCGCCAGCCGCTCGGCCGGGACGGCCGCCGTGAACCCGCTGACCACGAAGTTCGACGGGTGCAGCTTGAGCACGAACCCGGTGTCCGGCCCGACCGCCGCCGCGTAGTCGGCCAGCGTGACCCGGTTGGTGGTGCCGACCTCCCGCAGCCGCGCTCCGGTGGACGCCACCAGGTCGGGGATCCGGAACCCGTCGCCGATCTCCACCATCTCGCCGCGGGACAGCACGATCTCCCGGCCGGCGGCCAGCGCGGTCGCGGCGAGCACGAGCGCGGCGGCGCCGTTGTTGACCACGTGCACGCCACCGGCGTCGGGGACGGCGGCGGCCAGCGCGGCCAGCGCACCGGCGCCGCGCGGCCCGCGCCGACCGGAGGCGAGGTCGAGCTCGACGTCGGTGGTGCCGGCCGCGGCCAGCACCGCGGCCCGCGCGGCGACCGACAGCGGCGCCCGGCCCAGGTTGGTGTGCACCAGCACGCCGGTCGCGTTGAGCACCGGCCGCAGCGACGCCGGCACCGCCGGCAACCGGTCCAGCACCGCCGGCACGAGCTCGTCCGGCGTCAGCAGCCCGGACCGTACGTCCTGCTGGGCGGCGACGACCGCCTCCTTGACCAGGGCCCGGCCGAGCCGGCCGAGTGCACCGTCCAGCCGCGGGTCGGCGAGCACCGCATCGGTGCGCGGGACCAGCCGGCGCGGGTCGGTCAACTCGGCCACTGCGCCACGGTACGGCGGCGAGCCCTGGGGCTGCCGCCGGCCCCGGAATTAGCGATCAAGAACCCCCGTATAGCGCTTCGGCGGCGAAAGCGCAGCAACCGTCAGTATGGTGTCCGACACTCGGGGGAAGCCGTGACATCCGGTAGCCGGCAGTTGCGGCCTGTCCCGGGACCGGTGGGGAGACGCAGTGTGGGGGTTCTTGCAGTGAGCGAATCTGGCCGGACTCGCAGCGGGCTGTCCCGGCTGCTCCTGCTCGGTGCTTCGGTGGTCGCCATCGCCCTGGTGGCCGGGTGTGTCGCGGGGTCGAAAGGCACGCCGGCCGCCGCCCCGACCAGCCGCGCGGCGGTCGAGGCCGCTCCCCTCCCGTCCGGCTCCAGCGACACCGACGGCAGCACCGACGGCGGCCTGGCCGGGGCCGAGCCGGCCGGCGGTCCGGTCACCCCGGGCCAGTTCACGCTGCAGTTCCAGGCCCTGCTCGGCCAGCACACCATGCTTGCGGCGGACATGATGCGCGGCCGGATCCGCAACGACCCGGACGTGGCGCAGGCCGCGAACGCCGCGATCGGCAAGAACACCGACGCGCTCGGCAAGCTGTTCGCGGCCGAGCTCGGCGCCGACGCCGCCCAGACGTTCACGCCGCTGTGGTCCGGGCACGTGACCGGGCTGTTCAACTACGCCCGGGGGCTCGGCGCCGGCGACGAGACCGCGATGGCACAGGCCAAGCTGCAGGTGACCCAGAACGAGGACAAGCTGGCCGGCTTCTTCGCCGACCACTCGCACGGCCAGCTCGGCAAGCAGCAGGCGCTCGAGGGCGTCGCCGACCACATCAACCACCTCCTCGACCAGGCCGACCAGTACGCGGCGAAGGATTACGAGAAGTCCGACGCCACCTACCGCGAGGGATACGCGCACGCGTTCAGCGGCGGACAGGCGCTCGGGACCGCGCTGCTCACGCCGTCCCTGGCGAAGGTGACCGAGACGCCGAGCTGGCGGCTGCGCTCCGCGCTGACCCAGCTGCTCGGCGAGCACGTCGAGCTGGTGGTCGGCGCGATGCGGTCCGGCGCCACCGACGCCCCCGACTTCAAGGCCGCCGCGGACTCGGTCAACGCCAACACCACCGCCCTGGCCGGCGCTGTCGGCACGCTGTTCACCCCGGCCGCCGGGCACAGCTTCGAGCAGCTCTGGGCCGACCACGTCGACCTGCTGGTCGCCTACTCCGCGGTGCTCGCCAAGGGCGACGACTCCGCCAAGGCGCAGATCGCCCAGGGACTGAACGGGTTCGAGGCCCGGCTGTCGGCGTTCCTGTCCACGGCGACCGGCAAGAAGCTGGCCTCGCAGCAGCTGGCCAAGGCGCTGAACGCACACGACTCGATGCTCCGCCAGCAGGTCGATGCGTTCGTCGCCAAGGATTACGTGACGGCGCACGATGTCGCATACTCCACCTACCAGGAGATGTTCGGGTTGAGCGGCCAGCTCGCGCAGGCTTTTGGGGAGACCGTGGCCAAGCGGATGCCTGTCGGAGCCGCTCAGACCGGACTCGGCGGTGAAGCCGCGATCATCGGAGGACGCTGATGCGGGTGCGCGGCCTCGTGTCGCTGGCTGCCGGGTCGGTGCTGGCAGTGACGCTCACCGCGTGCGGTGCCAGCACCGCCGGCTCGACCGCCACCCCGCCGCGCGCCTCGGACCCGGCCGCGACCCCGAAGGGGGTGTCCGACCCGGCGGCGGACCAGTTCAAGTCGGTCCGCACCTACGCGACCGTTGCGCCGCCGACCCGGGTCCGCATCCCGGCGATCGACCTGGTCACGCCGCCGCTGGAGCAGCTTGGCCGGATGCCGAAGGACAAGAGCATCGCGCTGCCGCACGACCCGCTGCGGGCCGGCTGGTTCAAGGACGGGCCGCGGCCGGGCCAGCCCGGCCCGGCGGTGATCATCGGCCACGTCGACATGGCACACGCGCCCGCGGTGTTCTTCCGGCTGCGGGAGATGAAGCCCGGTCAGGCCGTGTACGTCGACCGCGCCGACGGCAGCAGCGAGAGGTTCACGGTGACCGCGGTCCGGCAGGTGGCCAAGACCGACTTCCCGACCCAGGACGTCTACGCGCCCGACCTGCAGGCGTCGCTGCGGCTGATCACCTGCGGCGGCCAGTTCGACTACGACGCCCACAACTACCTCGACAATGTCATCGTCTTCGCCTCGCCGGCGTAGCTGGCTCGCCGCGGGCGCGCTGGCCCTGGTGGCCGGCGCGCTGGTCTGGGCCGGCCCGGCCGGGGCCGCGACCACGCTGACGGTCGTCTCGGTGGCGCCGGGCGACGACCACGTCACGATGGTCGTCGGGGTCGACCCGCCGCCGTCGCTGGCCCAGCCGGGCACGTTCACGGTGGCGAGCGGCGACGCCGGCAAGCTGCCGACCGACGCCAGGCCGGTGCTCGGGCCGCAGCTCGCGGCCGCGACCGTGCTGGACACCTCCGCGGCCGGCGCCGCCCAGCTGCAGAACGGCATCAACGGCACCACCGACCTGCTGCTGCAGCTGCCGGACGGGGTACGCAACCTCGTCGTCGCCGACGGCGGGGACGCGCCGCGGACGGTGTCCCCGCTCACCCAGGGCGCGACCGAGGCGATCGCCGCGCTGAACTCGGCCAGGGCCGCCGGCACCCGGCACACCGGCGCAGCGCTGGACGCCGCCGCGGACGGGCTGCCCCCGCAGGCCGGTCGGTCCCGGCTGGTGCTGCTCTACACCGGCGCGCCGGACGCGGGTGGCGAGCCGGCCGAGCAGCTGGGCCGGCGGCTGGCCCAGGCCGGCGTGGTGCTCGCGGTGGTGACCACCGGACCGGGGCAGCAGTACTGGTCGGACGCGGCCGGCGTCACCGGCGGCGTCGCGGTCGCCGCCACCGGGGCGGCCTCGCTGCGTCCGTTCGACCAGGTGGCCTCGACGCTGCGGAGCCGGTTCGTGCTGACGTTCCCGCGGCCGGCGACGCTGCCGGCGACCGTACGGGTGTCGATGAGCGCCGCCGGCCAGACCGTCTCGCAGTCCGCGATGGTGCCGGAGGCTGCGGCGGAGACCGCGGCGCCGGCGGGCGCGGCATCGGGGAGCTCGCCGCGGTGGTGGGCGTTCGGCGCGCTGGTGCTGGTCGCTCTGGTCGCCGCCGCGCTGCTGCTGGCCCGCCGGCGCGGCCGTGCGCCGGCCGGGGCGCCGGCGCGGCGCGGCGCGGAGCCGGCGGGGCGTGGACCGGAGCCGACCGGTTCCGCGGACAGACCCCAGGACCTGCCCCGCCGCCCCGCCGCCGGCACGTCGACGATCCCGGTCCACGGCGCCGCCTTCCCGCCGGTGCTGGCCTGGGACGAGCCAGCCGACCGAGCCGCTCACGACCGCGCCGCCGCCGACCGCACCGCTCACGACCGCACCGCCGCCGACCGCACCGCCGCCGGTCAGCCAGCCCGCCGACCGCACCGCCGCCGACCGCACCGCCGCCGGTCAGCCAGCCCCCGCCGAGGGAGCCGCCACCGGTCAGCGGCCCGCCGCGGAGCAGGCGGGGACGGCCCCGGCGTCCGACCCGGCCGGTCGGGCCGCCGCCGAAGCGGCCGAGCGGGCCGGGGTCGGCCGCAGGGTCGGCGACCCGTCGGGTGGCCAGCCGGCCGGCAGCCCGACACTGCCCAGGCGTCGCCCGGGAGAGGCCGCGGCGCAGCGGCGGAACGGCGCGGCCGGCGTCGACGACGCGACCGTGGAGATGGCCCGTCCGGTACGGCCGGACGCCCGGCAGCACCCGGCCGCCGACGCCCGGGCGTACACCCGGCTCTACGACGAGACCGACCGGGTCGCGGCCGCCGTCGCCGAGGGCCGGATGGAGTTCCGGCACGCGGTCGCCAAGATCGCGCTCGCGGCGCCGGGCCGGCTGGACCTGCTCGACCGGGTGATCGAGACCGAGCGCCGGCTGGCCGGCGTGCAGATGGGCGCCAGCGCGCCGTCCGAGGTGACGCTGAAGCTGCTCACCACCGCCCGCCGGGTCGTCTCCGGCGAGGTCGCCCTGGTCGGGCCGACCGGCGAGCGGGTCGAGCAGGCTTCATCGATGCTGCGGCTGATCCACCCGGACCGGACCACCCGGGAGTATCGCAGCGCCACCGAGCTGGCCCGGCACCTCGACCTCGACACCCTCTCGTTCGACGCGCCGGGCTCCTGACGCTCAGACCCCGAACTCGTGCCGCAGCGGGTAGTCCGCGTCCCCGTCCGGCGTCGTCCTGGTGGCCAGGATCTGGTGCAGCTGGATGTGGTTGCGTTCGAACCCCAGCCGCGAGCCGGCCATGTAGAGCCCCCACACCTTGGCGACCGGCAGTCCGGCGTCGGCGACCGCCTCGTCCCAGTGCGCGGCGAGGTTCGCGCACCACTGGGTGAGTGTCTTCGCGTAGTGCACCCGCAGGTTCTCCTGGTGCTGCACCTCGAGGCCGGCGTTCTCGACCGCGCGCACGATGTCGCCGGAGCCGGTCAGCTCGCCGTCCGGGAACACGTAGCGGCCGATGAAGCCGCGGCGCTGCAGCCCCGGATGCAGGTTGTCGGCGCGCGTGATGCCGTGGTTGAGCAGCCGGCCGCCCGGGCGCAGCTTTCCCTTCAGGAACCGGAAGTACGAGTCGTAGTTCTTCACCCCGACGTGCTCGATCAGCCCGATCGAGCTGATCGCGTCGAACCCGGTCTCGGTGACCGCCCGGTAGTCGAGGTGGCGCACCTCGGCCTTGCCGGTCAGGCCCTCGGTCTCGATCCGCCGGCTGGCCCAGGACGCCTGCGCCCGGGAGAGCGTGACCCCGAGCGCGGAGACGCCGTAGTTGCGCACGGCGTGCCGGACCATCCCACCCCAGCCGCAGCCGACGTCGAGCAACCGCATCCCCGGGGTCAGCCCCAGCTTGCGGGCGACCAGGTCGTACTTGTGCTCCTGGGCCTGCTCCAGCGTCGAGTCCTCGGTCGGGTAGCAGGCGCAGGTGTAGGTCATCGAGGGACCGAGGACCAGCTCGTAGAAGTCGTTGGAGACGTCGTAGTGGTAGCTGATCGCGGTGGCGTCGCGCTTGCGACTGTGCCGCAGGCCGATGCCGAGCCGGCGGGCGGGCACCTGCTCCAGGTCGGGCAGCGGCGGCGGCTTGAGCGTGCCGAGCCCGAGCCCGCGAAGCCACTGCAGCGCGACCGCCGGCGACGGCCGGCGCAGCGTCAGCCCGTCGATGATGCGCAGCAGCTCGTACGGGTCGCCCGGGTGCACGCCGTCGATCTCCAGGTCACCCTGCAGGTAGGCGCGGGCCAGCCCGAGCGAGCCCGGCGCGGTGATCAGGTAGGACACCGCCCGTGGGCTGACCATCCGGACGGCGATCGTCGCCTCGGGGTCACCGGCCCGGCTGCCGTCGTACGCCTCGAACCGGATCGGGACGTCCGGTCCGTACAGGTGCTCGAAGATCTGGCCGAGCGTCACCGCGGGCGCGTCCAGCGCCGGCGGGGCCGGGGGCCTCGTCCTGGGCTCGACGGTCATCGCCGCATCACCGCCTTCGCGTAGAGGTCCAACAACCTGCCGTCGGGGTCGTAGCGCTGCTTGACCGCCGCGTACCCGGCGCCGCCGTAGAGCGCGCGGAACTGCTCCTCGTCGTAGTACGCGTCGGAGTACAGCGACTTGTGCCCGCCGTGCTCGGCCACAACGCGTTCGACGTCGCGGTTGACGTCGCCGTCGGCGCGGCCCGGCCGGATCGGCACGGTCGACCAGAAGCCGACGTTCACGTACGTCTCGCCGGCGACCAGCGGGTAGAGCGGCCAGGGCGTCTCACCGGCCACCGGCGCTCCGGCCGGTCCGGCCGGGCGCAGCTTGAGCGGGCAGACCCAGACCGGCTGCACCGGTACCTCGCGCAGGAACCAGTCCAGGAAGCCGGCCGTCCGCTCGAGCGGGATCTCCACGTCCTGGATCAGCCGCTCCCGCGGCAGCTTGCCCCGGGCCTGCTCCAGCCTGGACACCAGGTGGTAGCGGTTCTCCAGCGCGATCATCTTCCAGTAGACGTCGCTGCGCAGGTAGCGCTTCGGCCAGACCCGGCGCAGCCACGGGTTCTGCGCGCCGAACGCGCGCGAGCACCAGAACCAGTCGGTGTCCCAGCGCCAGAGGTAGTCCCGCACGGTCAGGTAGTCCTGCTGCCGGTGCTGGATCGAGCGGTAGAAGACCTGCTGTCCGGTGTAGTCCGACGTGTACGGCGCACTGTCCACGAAGGACCCGAGCGTGAGGTAACACTCGCCGGCCGAGAACACCGTGCCGTCGAGGAACTCCACCGGCTCGCCGCTCCACTGTCCACTCGCGACGATCTCGCCGACCGCGGCGGTCAGCTCGGCCGGCCGGCCGAACCGGACGTGTCGCAAGTGGACGTACGGCCGGACCGGCAGCAGGTCGATCACCAGCCGCAACGCGTAGCCGAGCGTCCCGTACGAGTTGGGGAACGCGCGGAAGAGGTCGGCGTGCTCGGTCGGCGTGGCCACGACGATCTCGCCGGCGCCGGTGAGCACCTCCACCTCGCGGACCGCCTCGTGCGGCAGCCCCTCCCGGAACGAGCTCGACTCGATGCCGAGCCCGGTCACCGCACCGCCGAGCGTGATGGTCTTCAGCTGCGGCACCACGGTAGGCATCAGCCCGTGCGGCAGGGTCGCGTCGACCAGGTGCTCGTAGGTGGTCATGCCCTGCACGTCCGCGGTGCGCGCGTCCGGATCGACCCCGAGCACCAGGTCGAGGTCCGAGACGTCGAGGCCGGGCCGGCTCACCCTGGCCCGCGGGCGGAACAGGTTGGACGTGTGCTTGGCCAGCCGCACCGGGTCGCCGGCCGGAATCGCCGCGTACTGCGCCAGCAGCCGCTCGCGGGCCCGGGCGTGGCGGGTGGTCGGGCCGGTCGCCGCGGTCGTCACTCGGGCACGCTCGACGGTCCCACAGCCCCTCCGGTCGATCAGCCTCGGTAGCGCCGCCCGCATGGTTGCACGGCCCGAGCAGGACCAGGGCAAGCACTCATCGCTGCGACATCGGCACGACCTCGTCACCGCTGTCTCAGAAGAAGCGGCGCAGCTCGGCCGCGACCAGATCAGGCTTGCCGCGGCGGTCGGCGTTCTCGGTGACGCCGTGACCGACGCCCGGGATCTCGACCCGCCGGACGTCCGGGAGGGTCCGGTCCAGCCCGGCCAGCGCGGCCTTCAGGTAGGCCGGGCTCCTGCCGCCGCCGAGCAGCAGCGTGGGCACGGTGACCGCCGCGTACCGGTCGGCGGACCCGGCCCGCTCGGCCACGATCCGCCCGTCGTACGGGAGGGTCGACGCGAGCTCGCGGAAGCTCGGGATGCCGGCGTCGGCGCGGTCCATCATCGCCGCGGTCATCCGCTCCAAGAGGGGCCGCGGCAGCTTCCGGATGAACGCCGGGCCCATCTGGGCGGCGCGCATGCCGGTGACCAGCGCCGCCGCCACGTCGCCGCGGGCCAGCTGCGCGTCGATCTCGTCGGCCCAGCCGGTCGGCATCGAACCGTCGACCACCAGCACCGGCTCGAACAGCGCCAGCCGCTCGAACGCGCCGGTCAGCGCCGCCTCGAGCAGGATGACCGCGCCCGAGCTGATCCCGAACCCGAGCCGGGCGCCGGTGCCGGCGACGAGCGCCGCGACGTCTTGCACTTCCCGGTCCAGCGACCAGTCCGGGCCGAACGTCCCGCTGGCGCCGCGACCGCGGCGGTCCGGCAGCACGACCGTGAACCGGTCGGCCAGCGCCTCGGCCAGGTCGCGCTGGCTCAGCCCGGACTGCATCGCGCCGTGCAGCACCAGCAGCGGCGGTCCGGCGCCGAACGAGCGGTAGCCGATCGTCGTGCCGTCGGCCGACGTGACGGCCGCGGTGTCCACTTCGGTCACGGGTTCCTCCCCCGGTCGGCGAGCTCGGCGAGCTCGGTCGGTACCTGGCCGGTGTCGTGCCAGGACTGCCACAGGTCGATCCCGGGCAGCGTGCCGTCGGCCAGCTCCGCGAGCAGGCCGTCCAGCCAGGTCAGCTCGGCGGTGCGGATCGCCAGGTCGTACTCGTCCTCGACCAGGAACAGCCGCGGCACCTCCTGGGCCGTCTCGGCCAGCGCGGCGCGTGCTCGGTCCACTTGGGACTGCAGCTCGGACCGCCTGGCCCGCAGCAGCGCGGTCGCCTCGGCCGGCGGGAGGACGCCGAGCACGGACAGCCCGGCCTCGAACCGTGGCTGCTCCCGCTCCGGCGTGCCGATCAGCTCGCGCACCCAGTCGGCCAGCTCCTCCCGGCCGGCGGCGGTGATCCGGTAGACCGTCCGCTCCGGCCGGGCGCCGCTGCGCTCGCTGCCGGCGACCTCGATCAGCCCGTGCTTCTCCAGGTTGCCGACGACCGTGTAGAGCGAGCCCCACTTGATCGGCATGTCCTGGTCCTTGCCGCGGGCCCGCAGCACCGAGGCCATCTCGTACGGGTGCACCGGCCGCTCCCGGACGACCGCGAGCACGGCCAGCGCCAGCAGGCTGCCGACCCGCCTCCGCTTCATGTGCGCTCCTTGCTCGCCGACGATTACTCGTGGACGAGTATACACGCAGCTCCGCCGGGGTCCTCCGCATCGACGGTTGACCGCAACTGGCTGCGCGACGTGCCGGCCACGTACGACGTGGTCGACATCGCCTTCGCCAACGCGACCGCGACGCCGGGCGCGGTCAGCTTCACCGTCGACCCGCAGCTGTCGTCCGCGCTCGGCGGCTACACCGACGCGAACCTCGCCGCCGACGTGGGCACGCTGCACGCGCGCGGAGCCAGGGTGGTGCTGTCGGTCGGCGGCGAGCTCGGCACGGTCTCGGTGAACGACGCGGCCAGCGCCAACGCGTTCGCGACGAGCGTGCGGTCGATCATGACCCGGTTCGGGTTCGACGGCGTCGACATCGACCTGGAGAACGGCGTCAACCCGACGTTCATGGCCCAGGCGCTGCACCAGGTCGCCGCGGCGAGCGGCTCGGGGTTCATCCTCACGCTGGCACCGCAGACGATCGACATGCAGTCGACCGGCGGGGCGTACTTCCAGCTCGCGCTCGCGGTCCGGGACATCCTCACCACGGTGCACACGCAGTACTACAACTCCGGCACCATGCTCGGCTGCGACGGCAAGGTGTATGCGCAGGGCACGATCGACTTCCTCACCGCACTGGCCTGCATCCAGCTGCAGGGCGGGCTGCGGCCGGACCAGGTCGCGCTCGGCCTGCCCGCCTCCAGCCGGGCGGCGGGCGGCGGAGCGGTCACGCCGTCGGTGGTCGCCGCCGCGCTGACCTGCCTCGCCCAAGGCGTCGGCTGCGGCTCGTTCCACCCGCCGACGACGTGGCCGGGCATCCGCGGCGCGATGACGTGGTCGATCAACTGGGACCAGGTGCAGGGGTACGCGTTCGCGAACACCGTGGCGCCGGCGCTCGACCGGCTGCCGTAGCCGCGCTCACGGGTGGGGCGGCCAGGCGTCGCCCCACCCCGCGTCCCGGGCCGCCTTGTAGTCCGCGCCGCTCCGCTTGGACACGATCACCCGCTCGATCCCGGGCCGGGCCGCGCAGACGGTCAGCTCGACCATCCCCTTGCGCTGGAGCGGGTGCCGCACGATCCGCCCCTCGCGCCCCCGGCCGCCCCTCCGGCCGCCCCTCCGGCCGCCCCTCCGGACGGTCGGCTCCGGCCCGGACCGCGACCACGTACGAGAACTTCTCGTCCTCCCAGCCGAGCCGGGCGCCCTTGACCTGGCGGTGCCGGGCCGAGCGGTGCAGCCGGGCCGGGAAGTGGCACCAGTCGGAGCCGGTCGCCCACGGGCAGTCCAGGTCGTGCGGGCACGGGGCGACGATCCGCAACCCCGTGCCCAGCAGGGTGTCCCGGGCCCGGAGCAGGTCGGCGAAGCCGGCCGGCGTACCGGGCTCGACCACCGCGACCGCGCCGGCCCGCTCGGCGGCGGCGGCGACGACCGCGACCTGCTGCTCGGGCGGCAGCTCGCCGGCGAAGTAGGCGAGCGTCGCCAGATCGGCGCCCGGCAGGTCGACCGGCCAGCGGGCCTGCGTCCAGGTCGCACCGGCGAGCACCGGGTCCGGCGCAGCAGCGGCGATCCCGCGGCCCAACGCCAGCGCCGGGGCGGAGCCGTCGAGCACGTGTGCGGACCGCAGCGACGGCAGCGTGGCGGCGGCGGCCCAGACCGCGGCTCCGGTGCCGCCGCCGATGTCGAGCAGGGTGGCCGGGCGCAGGCCGGGGCCGGCCGCGCGCAGGGCGGCCCGGACCGCGGCGAACGTCGCCGGCATCCGGACGGCCGCGTACGCCCGGGCCGCGGTCGGGTCGTCGAGCACCTCCCCCGGCCGCCGGCCGGACCGGTACGCCGCGGACAGCGCCGCGGCCGCGGGAGCCAGCTCCGAGCCGGACCCGAGCACCGCGTCGAGGGCGGCATCGAGGTCGCGCTCACCCACCGCCACCGCCGCACTCTAGTGTCCCGAGGCAGAGGTCCCGTGCCGGTGCCGGTGAGCCAGTGTCCCGAGGCAGAGGTCCCGTGCCGGTGCCCGGTGAGCCAGTGTCCCGAGGCAGAGGTCCCGTGCCGGTGCCGGTGAGCGAGGCGGCGCGACTCCCGCGCCGGTGAGCTGGCGCAGCCGGGATGCGTGCCGGGCGGCCGCCCGGGGAATGGACCGGTCGACCGGATGGTTCCGAGAGTAATTGCAGACGCAACTACTTGAGGAGTCCGCCATGCAGTTCGGGGTGTTCTCGGTCGGCGACGTCACGCCCGACCCGACCACCGGGCGGGAGCCGAGCGAGGCCGAGCGGATCCAGGCGATGCTCGCGGTCGCCCGCAAGGCCGAGGAAGTCGGCCTCGACGTGTTCGCCACCGGCGAGCACCACAACCCGCCGTTCGTACCGTCCTCGCCGACGACCCTGCTCGGCTACCTGGCCGGCCAGACCGGCCGGCTGCTGCTGTCCACCGCGACCACGCTGATCACCACCAACGACCCGGTGAAGATCGCCGAGGACTACGCCATGCTGCAGCACCTCGCCGGCGGTCGGGTGGACCTGATGCTCGGCCGCGGCAACACCGGCCCGGTCTACCCGTGGTTCGGTCAGGACATCCGCGACGGCATCGCCCTCGCCGTGTCCAACTACGCGCTGCTGCGCCGGCTCTGGCGCGAGGAGAACGTGGACTGGGAGGGCCGGTTCCGCACGCCGCTGCAGGGCTTCACCGCCACCCCGCGGCCGCTGGACGGGGTGCCGCCGTTCGTCTGGCACGCCTCGATCCGCTCGCCGGAGATCGCCGAGCAGGCCGCCTACTACGGCGACGGCTTCTTCCACAACAACATCTTCTGGCCGGCCGAGCACGTGCGCCGGATGGTCGCCCTCTACCGGCGGCGGTTCGAGCACTACGGCCACGGCCCGGCCGAGCACGCGATCGTCGGCCTCGGCGGCCAGGTGTTCATGCGCAAGAACAGCCAGGACGCGATCCGCGAGTTCCGGCCGTACTTCGACAACGCCCCGGTGTACGGGCACGGCCCGTCGCTGGAGGAGTACATGGCCGAGACCCCGCTGACCGTGGGCAGCCCGCAGCAGGTCATCGACCGCACGCTCGGCTTCCGCGACGTGGTCGGCGACTACCAGCGCCAGCTGTTCCTGGTCGACCACGCCGGGCTGCCGCTGAAGACCGTGCTGGAGCAGATGGACATCCTCGGTGAGCAGGTCGTCCCGGTGCTGCGCAAGGAGTTCGCGGCGCTGCGGCCGGCCGGCGTGCCGGAGGAGCCGCCCACCCACGCCTCGCTGGTCGCCGGCGCGGCCGCCGAGCTCGCCGCCGAGGCGGTCCGATGACCACACGCAAGGTCGCCGTCATCGCGGCCGGCGTGAGCACGCCGTCGTCCACCCGGATGCTGGCCGACCGGCTGGCCGCCGCGATCGGCGAGGAGCTGCGCTCGGCCGGCGTACCGGCCCAGGTGGAGATCGTCGAGCTGCGCGAGCACGCCAGGGCACTGGCCGACGCCGTCGTCACCGGCTTCGCGGCCGGCGACCTCCGGGACGCGATCCGGATCGTGACCGCCGCGGACGCGGTGGTCGCGGTGACGCCGGTGTTCGCTGCCTCGTACAGCGGGCTGTTCAAGACGTTCGTCGACGTGCTCGACCCGGACGCGCTGGCCGGCAAGCCGGTGCTGCTCGCGGCGACCGCGGGCACGGCTCGGCACTCGCTGGTCATCGAGCACGCGATGCGCCCGCTGTTTTCCTACCTGCGCGCGCTGACCGTGCCGACCGGCGTGTTCGCCGCGCCCGAGGACTGGGCCGGCGGCGACGCCGCCCCGCTCTCGACGCGCATCGAGCGGGCCGCCCGGGAGCTGACCGACCTGCTGACCGCTCGCGCACCGGCGCGACCCGCCGACCCGTTCGACGACCCGACCCCGTTCGAGAACCTCCTCGCCGGAAGCTAGTGTCCCGCGTCAGAGGTTTCCGTGCCGGGAACAGCGCGAGGACTTCTGACCCGGGGCACTACGCGGTGTTCGCCACCGAGCCGGGGTTGTACAGGACGTACGCCGCGACAGCGGCGAGCAGCACCATCAGCGTGAACGTCCGGACGCTGACCGGCTTCTTGAGCAGGGCGAGCACGACGATCACGCCCACCGACGCGATGGCGATCGCCGCGCCCGCATGGCCCGGGATCGAGGTGCCGGTCAGCAGTTGGATCTGGTCCCGCACCCAGCTCACCACGGCGGACCCGGCCGCCCACAGGTCGTCCCAGATCTGCCGGCCGGTGGGCGTCTGGAAGCCCAGGACCACGGCAGCGACTAGGACGAGAAGAAGGAAGGCTCCGCCCACCCGGTTGAGGATCTTCACTGTCCGCCTCCTCATCAGCGGCCCCGTTATGTGTCAGGAAGAGTACGACACAATGAGCCGTGCTGAGGCGGAATCAATACGTCTGACCAAAAAGCGGGCCCGACCAAGTGGTCGGGCCCGCTTGCGCGGTTTGCTAGCTTGCTGACGCGCCGGCGAGCTCACCGTTCGGGTCGAGGACGTACTTGCGGGCCGCGCCCTTGTCGAAGTCCGCGTACCCCTGCGGTGCCTCGTCGATCGGGATCGGCGTCGCGTTGACCGCCTTCGCGATCTGCACCCGGTCGTGCAGGATCGCCTGCATCAGCTTCCGGTTGTAGCGCATCACCGGGCACTGTCCGGTGGTGAAGGCGTGCGACTTGGCCCAGCCGAGGCCGAGCCGGATCGACAGCGAGCCGACCTTGGCCGCGTCGTCGACGCCGCCCGGGTCGCCGGTCACGTACAGGCCGGGGATGCCGAGCGCTCCGCCGGCGCGGGTGATCTCCATCAGCGAGTTGAGCACGGTCGCCGGTTGCTCGGACGACGAGTCGGCGCCGTGCCCGCGGGCCTCGAAGCCGACCGCGTCGACGCCGCAGTCGACCTCGGGCTCGCCGAGGATCTGCTCGATCTGGTCCTTCGGGTCGCCCTGGGACACGTCCACGGTCTCGCAGCCGAAACTGCGGGCCTGCGCGAGCCGGTCGGCGTTGAGGTCCCCGACGATCACGACCGCTGCCCCGAGCAGGTGCGCGCTGGCGGCCGCTGCGAGCCCGACCGGTCCGGCGCCGGCGATGTAGACCGTCGACCCGGTGCCGACGCCCGCGCTCACGCAGCCGTGGTAACCCGTCGGGAAGATGTCCGACAGCATCGCCAGGTCGAGGATCTTCGCCATCGCCTGGTCCTTGTCCGGGAACTTCAGCAGGTTCCAGTCCGCGTACGGCACCAGCACGTACTGGGCCTGGCCGCCGACCCAGCCACCCATGTCCACGTACCCGTACGCGGATCCGGGGCGGTCCGGGTTGACGTTCTCGCAGATCCCGGTCTTGCCCTCCTTGCAGTTGCGGCAGCGCCCGCAGGAGATGTTGAACGGCACCGAGCACAGGTCGCCGACCTTGATGTACTCGACGCCCGGCCCCACCTCGACCACCTCGCCGGTGATCTCGTGCCCGAGGACGAGTCCCTCCGGCGCGGTCGTGCGGCCGCGGACCATGTGCTGGTCGCTGCCGCAGATGTTGGTCGCGACGTTCTTCAGGATCGCCGCGTGCGGCAGCTTGCGACCGACGTTGGCAGGATTCACCCCCGGCCCGTCCTTGAGCTCGAACGTCGGGTAGTCGATGTCGTGGACCTCCACCCGGCCTGGTCCCTCGTACGCGACCGCCTTGTTACCGGCCATGACAGCTCCCTCCGCCGACGGGCGCCGGGTTGCACCCGTTCACGCGACACTAGCCGGTCCGGACCGCGGTCAAACGGATGATCTTGAACGATTCCGGAAGTCCGGATCGTCACCGACTGCGTGCCTCGTCCGGGTGACGAGCCGAGGACCGGTCGTGTAACGCGTACACACGGATCGCGATAGTCGTAAGGTGCTCCGCCATAGCGCGTCCCGCCCGCGGGAATTCCCTGGGGTGAAACCCGAACGTCGACAGGAGCCAACGTGAAGCGAGCACGAGTCGCTGTGGCCGTCGGGGTCACCGGCCTCGCCGCTGTCCTCGGGATCAGCCTGCTCTCGCCCAGCGGCGCAGCCACATCGGCGCCGCTGCCGTCCCTGGTGAAAGACAACCCGGTCGACTACACGCCGATCATCCGGGGTTCCGCGTGCCTCAACGACGACGTGGCCGACGACTCCTGCCGCCGCGTCCGCGACATCACCAGGATCGGTGACACGGTCTGGGCCGGCGGGATCATCGACTCGGTCACCGACAGGACGACCGGCCGGACCAGCACGTTCGGCAACGCCGTCTCGTACAACGCGAAGTCCGGCGCGGTGCGGCAGGACTTCCGGCCGATGTTCACCGGCGCGTCCGGCAAGCTTCAGGACGGCCAGGTGCAGGCGGTGGAGCGGAGCACGTTCGGCACAACGGTGTGGTTCGGGGGCGACTTCAAGCAGGTGGACGGCGTCCCCATGAAGGGTCTCGTCCGCTGGGACGTGGCGACGAACACGCGGTACACCGCGTTCAACGCGCGCATCGCCTCGGACAACAAGACCGCCCGGGTCTACGACGTGAAGTACTTCTGCGGCCGCCTCTGGGTGGCCGGCGACTTCACCCAGGTCGGCGGCGTCAATCGGACCGCGTTGGTCAGCCTCGACCCGACCACCGGCGCGGTCACCAACGCGGTCAACCTCGGCATTTCGGGCACCGCGAGCTCGACCGCCGGCCCCACGCGGGTCACCAAGATCGCGCCCAGCTCGAACTGCAGCCGGGTCGTGATCATCGGCAACTTCACGCGGATCATGGGTCAGGAGCGCTACCAGGTCGCGGTGCTCAACGTGGCCTCGACCGGGATCGCCTCGCTGGCGCCCTGGTACAGCCCGTTCCACCTGCGGGCCAGCCAGCTCGGCGTCGGCGCGAACCCGTGCAGCACCGCGACCCCGCTGTGGGCCCGCGACATCGACTGGGCGCCGGACGGCACGTGGTGGGCGCTGGCCACGACCGGCGGCAACCACCCGTACCCGTCGCTGTGCGACTCGGTGAGCCGCTGGACCAACGACGACAACCGCGACGCCCGGCCGGTCTGGATCAACTACAGCGGCGGGGACACCTTCCTCGTCGTGCGGGTCACCGGCCAGCACGTGTACGTCGGCGGGCACTTCCGTGAGCTCGACCACGCGGTCTACCGGTTCGGCAAGAAGGTCAGCTTCTCCGGCCACACCCACTACGGTCTCGGCGTTATCGCCGCCACGTACACCAGCGGCCTGTCCATCTCCGGCTGGAACGACGGCACCAGCACCGGTCGCGGCGGCGGGTGGACGGCGATGCTGCCGAACCCGGGTCCGCAGGGCACTGCAGCCGGCCTGTGGGTCGGCGGCGACGCCGACACGATCAAGGGGGAGACCGGCAAGCGGATCGCTCTGCTGCCGCTCTACTGAGGACCAGTGCCGCCGCGGCCGGGTGCCGGCCGCGGCGGCGCGCTGTCGGCCCAGTGCGGGCACAGCGTCGCGGAGGCGGAGGGGAATCGAACCCCCCTGGCCGAGATCCTCGACCACGACGGTGTTGAAGACCGCGGGGGCCACCAGGCGCCCGTACGCCTCCGCAAGGCACGATAGTCCGGTGGACCGACTGACCTCGTACGCGCACGGCGGTGGCTGTGCCTGCAAGATCCCACCGGGCGAGCTGGAGGCGGCGGTCGCCGCGCTGACCGGCCGCAAGCCGGTCGACCCGCCCGGCGAGCTGCTGGTCGGCCTGGACGGCGGCGACGACGCGGCGGTGGTCCGGATCCCCGGCGGGACGATGCTGGTCTCGACCACGGACTTCTTCACCCCGGTCGTCGACGACCCGTACGACTGGGGCCGGATCGCCGCCGCGAACGCGCTGTCCGACGTGTACGCGATGGGTGGCACCCCGCTGGTGGCGCTGAACCTGCTGTGCTGGCCGCGCGAGGTGCTGCCGTTCTCGGTCGCGGCGGAGGTGCTGGGCGGCGGCCTGGACGTCGCCGGGGCGGCCGGTTGCCACGTCGCCGGCGGGCACAGCGTCGACGACCCGGAGCCGAAGTACGGCATGGCGGTGACCGGGCTGGTCGACGCGTTCGCGCTGATGCGCAACGACGCCGCCCGGCCGGGCGAGCCGCTGACGCTGACCAAGCCGCTCGGGATCGGCGTGCTCAACAGCCGGCACAAGCAGACCGGGGAGGTGTTCCCGGCCGCGGTCGAGGCGATGACCACGCTGAACCGGGATGCGGCGGCGGCCGCGGTGGCGGCCGGGATCCGGGCGGCGACCGACGTGACCGGGTTCGGGCTGCTCGGGCACCTGCTCAAGCTGGCCAGGGCCAGCGACGTGACCGCGGTGATCGACGCCGCCGCGGTGCCCTACCTGGCCGGCGCGCGGGAGGCGCTGCGGGACGGGTACCTGTCCGGCGGCACCCGGCGCAACCTCGACTGGGTCCGGCCGCACGCGGACCTGTCGGCGGTGTCCGAGGACGAGGCGCTGCTGCTGGCCGACGCGCAGACCTCCGGCGGCCTGCTGCTGGCCGGCGAGATCCCCGGCCACCCGGTCATCGGCGAGCTGGTTCCCCGCGAAGACGTCCTGCTCAGGGTGCGGTGACGCGGCCTGGCGTCTTGTGACCTGGCTGTGCGGGGGCTATGACTCCCAGGAGGGCAACGATGCCCGGACTGGAGGGCCCTATGCGTACCGGTCGCCGCCTCGTCACGCTGCTCGCCACTGCAGGCTTGGTCTGCGTCGCACTCCCGTCCGCCGCGCAGGCGCACCCGCCCGGCCACGACCGGGGGCTGCAGAAGGTGGACCACATCGTGGTCATCTACGAGGAGAACCACAGCTTCGACAACCTCCTCGGCGGATGGCCGGGGGTCGACGGCCTGGCCCGCGACCCCGCCCGCACGCCCCGCGCGACGCAGGTCGGTCCCGACGCCGCGCGCACCCCGTGGAACTGCCTGCTCCAGCTCGACGTCAACCTGACCTCGCCGCCGCTGTCGCCGGTCTGCTCGGGTACGACGCCGGGCGGCATCGCGTTCGACAGCCACTTCCGCAACCGGCCGTTCCCGATCGACGCGTACATCCGGCCGACCGACACGACCTGCCCGCCGCCCGGCGTCTTCGCGGCGAACGGGATCCTCAAGGGACAGGGGCTGCCCGGCGGCTGCACCCGGGACCTGGTGCACCGCTTCTACAACGAGCAGTACCAGATCGACGGCGGCCGGATGGACCGGTACTCCACCGGCAGCGACGCGGCCGGGTTGACCCAGGGCTTCTACGACACCCGGCAGCTACCGATCTACCGGTACCTGACCGGCAAGCACGCACCGCGCAGCGTCGTGCTCGACAGGTTCTTCCAGAGCGCGTTCGGCGGGTCGTACCTCAACCACCAGTGGCTCGTCGCCGCACGCACGCCGGTCTACCCGAACGCGGTCGCCGACGGCAGCGCCGCCGACCTGCACTCGGTGGTCGGCGCGGACGGGTTCCCGGCCAACACCCCGCTGCACCCGACCACCGGGCTCAAGGACGCCGCGCTGACCCAGGCGGCCAACCCGGACGGCAGCTGCCTGGTGCGCGCCGGGCAGCCGACCCCGCCGCCGGGGACCGTCTGCGGCGACTGGACGGTCAACACGATCCAGCCCTTCTACCAGCCGTTCGCACCGGGCACCGCGGCCGCCAACCGGCTCCCGCCGCAGACCTACCCGAACATCGGCACCCGGCTGTCGGCCGCCGGCCTGTCCTGGGCCTGGTACTCCGGCGGCTGGGACAACGCCAACGGCAATGTGAACGGGCGCGGCTGGACCAACGGCAACACCCCGGGCACCTGCACCGACCCGCAGCACGCCACCGGCGCGGTCTACCCGAACTGCCCGGACGCCCTGTTCCAGTTCCACCACCAGCCGCTGAACTACTTCGCCGAGTTCGCACCGGGCACCGCGGGAAGGGCCCGGCACCTGCGGGACGAGCAGGACTTCGTGCACCAGGTGAAGACCGGCAGGCTGCCGGCGGTCAGCTTCGTCAAGCCGATCGGCGAGGAGAACGAGCACCCCGGGTACGCCAGCGTGAGCGCGGGACAGCAGCACCTGGTCAACCTGATCAAGACGATCGAGGCCGGCCCGCAGGCTCGGTCGACCGCGATCGTGGTGACGTACGACGAGTTCGGCGGGCAGTGGGACCACGTTCCGCCGCCGACCAAGCCGGGCGTCTCCGACCGGTGGGGTCCGGGCACCCGGATCCCGGCCATCGTGATCTCGCCGCTGCTGCGCGGCCCGAAGGTCAGCTCGCTTCCTACCGACACGACCTCGATCCTGGCCACCATCGAGGCCCGGTTCCACCTGGCCCCGCTCACCAGCCGGGACGCCTCGGTGAACAGCCTGGCGCGGCTGTTCGGCCCGCACTGACGCGGGCACCCGGGCCGGTCGTGGACCGACCGGCCCGGGTGGCCCCAGGATGACCGGATGGCGAAGTACGAGGTGAACCCGGCCGGGGTGGAGCGGGCGCGCAGCCTGATCGAGGCGAAGCAGTATGTGCTCGACAGCGACTGGGGCGAGGTGCAGCCGAGCGCGGCCGACCAGAACGCATACCTGGCCCGGCACGACTGGGACGACTACGCCGGCTGGCACCTCGGGCTCACCGCCGGCGCCACCGACCACACCAAGGCCCGGTATGCGTTCGTCTACGGAGACTTCCGCCGGGTGCACCGGTCCGGCCTGATCGCCTGCGTCTACCGGGCGGCCGAGTGGCGGCACAAGGCGGTCGAGCGGGCCGCGTACGAGCTGCTGCAGCAGCTCGACGCCGGCACCGGGCTCAGCTGAGCCGCACAGTCAATCGCGCCGCGCCGCCGTCAACCGACCACCTGGAACGAGGAGGTGAACGTGTCCTCCGCGACGTCCAGCCGCCACTGGTAACGCCCCGGCGGCAACGGCAATGACGGCACTGTGAACGCGAGCGCCGCGTCGAGCTGACTCCCCGGCGTTACCCCCGGCGGTCGCCCGGCCTCGATGTCCCCACCCATCGTCAGCTCCTGGGTGCCTTCCGAGGTCGCGACGGCCACCGGCCGCCCGTCGTCGTCGACCAGCCGCAGCATCAGCGCCAGCCGCTCGTTGGCCCGATCCCAGGGGATCTTCAGCAGGACGGCCACCGCCTGCGGCGAGGTCGGCGAGCTGGTGATCGACCAGCCCGCGCCGAGCATGTGCAGCTTCCCGCCCTGGTCGGCGACGGCCGCGTCGCACAACAACAACTGCGCCTCGATGCCGGCCACCCCCGCGACCCTACGCGCCCCGCCCCGCCTTCCGGGCACTCCGGCCGCGAGCCTCCGCGGCTGGGTACCTCGAACAAGTGGACGTCGACGCCGGCGTGCTCAGCCCGACGCGGTCGCGCTGACCCCGGATGGGCGCGCGGCCCGCCGCCGTGGCCGTCGGGGCTCGAGGGTGGTGGTGACGCGTCCGGTGGCGATGTCGTAGACGTGGCCGGAGACGCTCACCGTCGGAGGGAGCGCGGGTGCGGAGATCAGCCGCTCGACGTCGGTCTTGACGGTGATGTGCGGATCTCCGACGACGGAGGCTTCCAGTGCCGCCTCGGGCCGGCCGGTCGACGCGGCGGCCTGGTGGCGGAAGCCCGGGTCGGCGAGAAGGCCGGTTCCGCATTGGGTGTGGTGGATGACCGCGACCTCGACGAGCCCGTCCTCCGCGCCCTGCCCGCCGGAGAGCTGCTCGGCGAGGAAGGCGAGGTAGGCGAGGTCGTCGATGACGGCCCGGGTGACCCGCCCGCCCGCGTTGCGGATGACGGGGGCGTCGCCGAGCTGGAGGCCGAGGACGGTCGCGGGGTCGACCCGGTGGTCGAGGCAGGTGACGATGATCACCTGTGCGGCCGGCAGTCCGAGCGCCACCGGCGTGTAGGTGCGGGCGAACTGCTCGTTGCGCTGGAGCAGGGGGGTCATCTTGGTCATGGC
Organism: uncultured Actinomycetota bacterium; assembly: GCA_963728945.1. Lineage (GTDB taxonomy): Bacteria > Actinomycetota > Actinomycetes > Mycobacteriales > CADCTP01 > CADCTP01. The sequence goes on from CAVSMA010000004.1 coordinate 650,124, forward strand.
GATTCCTTTCGCGCCGTCATGTCATCGAAGGGCGGCGACCGGGGCACCCACCCCGTGGCGGGTCGCGACGTCGCGGATCGCCGCGGCGAGGAGGTCCGGGTGCTCACTGGTGGTCAGGTGGCCACCGGGGAAGGTCAGGATCTCGGCCTGAGGCACCCGCTGGCGGGTGGCCGTGATCTGCCGGTGCTCGTAGGGGTCTTCGTCGCTGCCGCCGACGCAGAAGGCGACCGAGCTGCCGGCGGCACGGGCGATGTCGGCGAGATCCCAGCGCTCCGCGTGGCGGCGGTGCTCGCTGACGAATCCGGCCGCGTCGTGGAGGAACGCCGCTCCGTCCCGCCGGGTGATCGCCGACCACAGCTCGGCGAGCTCGACCGGGGTGGGATGGTAGTTGCGGGAGTACATGCGGGCCCGCCGCCAGCCCGAGTCGAACCCGCGCGGGGACCGCTGCCACCCTCGCATCGCGAGGGCGCCGAGCGGGCTGCCCAGCAGCGGCGTGCCCTGCCACGGGTGGGTGTGCGCGTCGGCGAACAGGCCGCCGTTCATCATGAACGCAGCCGTGATCACCGGCCCCGAGCTGTCGCCGGAAGCCGTCCGCTCCAGCTGACGGCGCAGCAGCTCGAGCAGCGCCAGCGAGGTGTAGTCGAAGGTGACCACGACGGTGGCCCGCACGCCGTGGTGCCGCCACAACGCCTCGACCAGATCCGCTCGCTCGACGGTGGAGTACGGGTAGTCGCGGGGCTTGTCCGAGTCACCCTGGCCGACCGGCTCCACGTAGAGCCGCGGGCCGAGGCCGTCGCCGAGCATCCGGTCCACCTGGGCCCAGCCGTAGGAGCCGTCCGGGAATCCGGGCAGCAGCGTGAGCCATACGCGGTCGGGGTCGTGCCCCGCACCCGCGACGCGCTCGAAGACCCGGAGCGCACCCGGGGTCGCGGCGGCCTGCTCCTCGGTCAGCGTGCGGGCAGAGCCGGGGTCGTACGGGATCCGCTGACCGCCGGCGAACCACTCCGCCGCCGATACCCAGGCCCGATCCTGCCGCGGCGGACGAGCCGTCTTGTTCCTGTTCATCGCGAGCCTCCCTGACTTAGTGGACGCTGTCCACAATACTTGAGTATGTGGACGCCGTCCACTAGCCTGCGCTGGTGACGGCGGACCGATCGGTGGGTGAGAAGACCGGGGCGAGGCGGCGGCGGCCGCGCGGCGCCGTCCGCGACGGCCTGGTCGCCGCCGGGCTCGAGCTGGCCCGGACCGGCGGCCCGGACGCCGTCGTGCTCCGGGAAGCGACCCGCATGGTGGGCGTGGTGCCCAACGCCGCCTACCGATACTTCGCTGACCGCGACGAGCTCCTCGCCGCGGTCTGCGCGGCCGCACTGCGCGAGCTGGCCGACCGGATGGCAGCCGGCGTCGCCCGCGTGCGCGGCAAGCACGGCGATCCCGCCGCGGCCCGCCGCCGACTGCACGCGGTCGGCACGGCCTACCTGGCGTTCGCCCGCGAGGAACCGGGGCTGTTCGCAACCGCGTTCGCCCTACCGCAGGGGCACGCGTACGCGCCTCCGGACGACGCGACCGGCCCGGCGCGCACGCCCCTGGGTCACCTTCGTGCCGTGCTCGACGAGCTCGTCGACGCGGACGTGCTCAGCCCGCGGCGCCGCGAGGGCATCGAATTCCCGATCTGGTCGACCGTGCACGGGCTTGCCGTACTCACCGGGCAAGGGCCCCTGCGCGACGTCCCCGACGCCGGGCGGCGTCACCTCCAGCAACTCGTCCGCAGCTTCATCGACGGCAGCCTGACCTGAGTGTGCTCCGCCGGCACCCGGCCCGGCCCGCCAGCTGCGGTCGGCCGGAAATGGGTCGCCGGGGGACGACGTCCGGCTGTAGCGTGCCGGAGGCCGTGGCATCGCGCGAGGAGGTGAGACCCATGATCGCTGTATCGAGGTGGGTGCTCCCTCACTTCGCCACGGTCGGGCGATTGACGTAGGGGTCGCCGGGAGCGCCTCGACTAGGCACTCCCGAAAGGCAAACGACCTATGCATTCTGTGCACTTCACCGCGGAGACGTCGTCGAATGGTGTCGTCGAACGCGACTTCGTCCTGGGCGAGATCCCCGGCGTGCTCTGGTCGCCCGCATCCGGCTCCGATCCCGCGCCCCTGGTGCTGATGGGTCACGGCGGCGGCCAGCACAAGAAGACACCGGCACTCAGGGCCCGCGCGCACGACGCCGTGACCCGCTGGGGCTTCACCGTGGTCGCCCTCGACGCGCCCGGACACGGCGACCGCCCCCGCAGCGCGGCGGACGAGCAGGCCCGCGCCGACCTCCGCCAGGCGATGGCGGCGGGCCAGGCCGAGCGCGTCGCGTCGATCAGCGCCCGGTACGGCGCCGCGGTGGCCGAGCGCGCCGTACCGGAATGGCAGGCGACCCTGGACGCCCTGCAGAAGCTGCCCGAGATCGGTCCCGACGCGCCGATCGGCTACGGCGGTGGCATCACGTTGGGCACCGCGATCGGGATACCGCTGACGGCGATCGAACCCAGGATCACCGCAGCCATCTTCGGTGGCGGGTTCGTCGTGCACCCGGCGCTGATCGAGGCGGCGAGACGGATCACCGTCCCGGTGCAGTTCCTGCTCCCGTGGGACGACGAGCACGTCGACCGCCAGTCCGCGCTCGCACTGTTCGACGCCTTCGCCTCGACGGAGAAGACGTTGCACGCCAACCCAGGCGATCATCGCACCGTGCGCTGGTTCGGGATCGACCACGAGTTCCTGGTCCGGCATCTCCGGCCGGCCGGTGCCTCAGCCGCCTGACCCGACCGCGCTCGTCGGTCCACCGCTCGGTCAGCGGGAGAACTCCCAGCCGAGTTGGTCGTCGTCCGACAGCACGATGACGGTGCCGGTCCGTGGCGACCAGCCGTCGTGCACCAGGAGCACCTTGCCACCGCTGCGGGCCAGCAGCCGCAGGCCCGTCGTTCGGTAGCGCACTTCCGGGCTTCCCGCTGCACCGATCCGTTCCTCCCGGACACCCGGCGCCCGGATGCCGAGGGGTGTCCGGCTCAGCACGACCGTGCGGGGCAGCCCGCCAACGTGGTCGGCGACCTGCTGCGCGTAGCCGCGACCCACGGCCGACGCGTACTCCTCCAACATCCAGAAGGCGCCGAGCAGGACGATGCCGGCGGTCAACACGGCCGGCAGCAGAGTGCGCCACCACGGCGGCGGATCCGGGGCCGCCGGGACCGGCGCGAGTTGCCGGTGAATCCACCAGACGTAGCTGGCCGCCACGGTGGCGAGCACGAGCACGAGCGGCACCGCCCACTGCCGATCGACCAGCGCCCGCTTCAGTGCGGCCACGGGGGGAGGCGTCGACTGCAGGCCGGCGGCGACGGTGAACAGGACGCAGACGGCTGTGAGCAGGAAGCCGGCCAGCGCGATCCAGCGTGTCCATGCCGCGGCCGCCGACCGTCGCCCGCCGGTCGCGAGCCACTGCGACCGCAGCAGGTCGACCACCTGCCCGTGCAGCCACACGCAGCCCAGCCCGATGCCCGCGAGCACGAGCAGCGGCACGTAGAAGGAGCTGATGCTCTGCAGCACGTAGTCCTGCGAGGAGTACCCGAAGAGGCTGACGTCGATACCCATGGCCTGCGCCTGTACGTCACTGCGTCGCCAGCCGAAGTAGAACATCACCGCGGTGACGAGCGTGATGACGGCGCCCAGTGCACCCAGGACCGAGAAGATGTCCTGCCGGGTAACCCCTCGCGCGGACCGCGGCTGCTCGGGCGCTGACCGGTCGGGTGTCGGCCGATCCGGTCCTGGAAAGCCCGTCGCCGGCACGGCGGGCGCCGGCGGCCCGGGTGCCGGCCGGGGCGCCGGCGGCCGACCGAGCGCCGGCCGGTCGCGCGCCAACCGCGCCTCCCGCTCACTCATCCGGTGACGCCGACCCCGTGCCGGTCGCCCCGTCGGACCCGCCGGAGCCGCCGGAGCCGCCCGAGCCGTGGGACCCGCCCGGGCCGCCGGCCGTATCAGATCCACCCGAGCCGCCAGAACCGCCCGACCCGTCCGAACCGGTGTCGCCGGAACCGCCCGACCCCCCGGACCCGCCCGACCCGGTCGACCCGCCCGACCCGCCCGACCCGCTCGACCCGCCCGACCCGGTCGAGCCGCTCGAGCCGCTCGAGCCGCTTGAGCCGCTTGAGCCGCTCGAGCCGCTCGAGCCGCCACTGCCGGTAACCGTCGGAAGATCGACGGTGCCGGTCATCGTGCCTCGGCCGTTCGACACGGCGACCGTCGCCTTGGCCGGTTGCTCGGGCGGACTCACGAAGATCACGACGCGCTCCAGACCGTCTCCGGCGCCGCCGGGGTGGCACACGTCATCGGCCCCGGGCGACCGCCCGTTCACGGTCACGTCGAGGTCGCCGTTCCGGCCGGGAGGCGCGTCCAGCATCACGGCGATCTTCGCTCCCGGGTCACAGCCGATGTTCTCGGCTTCCCCGACCTCGAGTGTCCGCAGCGCGTACAGGCGCGCCTGGCAGGGCGAGGTGGTGGACTCGCCCGGGTAGGAGACGACCGGTCGGCGTCCCGGGTTGCCGGCGTGCCACCGCAGCGCCCGCTGCAGCAGCGCGGTCAGCTCCGCGTTCAGGCAGCCCTGATAAGCGTTGTCGGCGCTCGGTGGCGAGGGCACGTTGGCGGTCTCCGGCCAGCCGGTGCCGTCCCGCATCGCGAGACACACCCGTCGGGCGACGGCCCAGAAGGCGGCATCCACGACGTTGTCCGGGATGTCCTCGCACCGGGGCGGGCGGTTCCCGGACGCTGCCAGGACCGCGTACTGGGTGGGAATCGGAGGGTCGTCCGGCCCCCAGGGGACATAGGCGAAGCCCTTGTCACCGCCGTTGCCGCTGCCACCGTTGCCGCCGTTGCCGCTGCCGCCGTTGCCGCTGCCGCCGTTGCCGCTGCCGCCGCTGCCACCGCTGCCGCTGCCGGTGCCGCCGCCCCCGCCGGATCCGCCGCCGGTCGGCTCCGCCGTCCCGGTCCCGCTCCCCGGACTGCTCGTACCGGACGAGCTCGCCGTGGCGGACCCGCCGCCGGTCCCACCATTCCCGTCGGGACCGCCGCACGCCGACAGGCAGAGCACCGTCGCCAGCGCCAACGTTCCCAACAGCACCCGTCGAGCCATCGCATCCCCCTTGCAAGCGATGGGCCTGGTGTGAGCGGCACGCGCTCACCCCTGAACCTGAGGCCCGCCGATGCCGCGCAGATACACCGGACGACGCCGGCGAGCTCATCAAGAGCACAGCGCCGGACTCGCCGAACTCCACGTCTCGGCGCAAGGGAGTACGAGTGGGATGTTCTCGTCGGGGTGGACGGGCGATCCGTCTATTCATCGGTAGGGTTGCGGGCATGTGTGCTGGTGCGTCCGTGACCTCGTCGCTGCCGTTTCGCTGACGGCGCGGGGACGGTCTGCCGGTAGATCTTTCGGTTCCGCGGCGCCGGCTTCCGACCGGGCGGCGATGTGACGTTGCCCGGCCCCTGCCATTCCTCAGGAGCCGCCGCATGGACGCACCCGAGCACCGCCGGCCGACCGATCCGCGGGTCGGACCTGCGGTCGTCTATCTGATCGTCGGCCTTCCCGGCGCGGGAAAGACGTCCCAGGCGAAAGAACTGGAGATCAGCGCGCCGGCTCTGCGGCTGACGCCCGACGAGTGGCAGATCATGCTGTTTGGTGATCAGAACCCACCCGATAAGCGTGACCTCGTCGAGGGAAAGTTGATTCAGCTCGGTATGCGGGCCGCGCAGCTTGGCGTCAACGTCGTCTTCGACTTCGGGTTCTGGGGAAAGGACGAACGATCAGCGCTCCGCTGGATCGCCGGCACGGTCGGTGCCCGTAGCCAGGTCGTCTACCTGCCGATCGACCACGAGGAGCAACGCCGGCGGGTCACCAACCGGTTCGCCACGACGCCCGGTGAGACCTTCCACATCAGCGACGTCGAACTCGAGCAGTGGCGGGCCGAGTTCCAAGCGCCGGACGAGGACGAACTGCGAGGCGCTCACATTCCACCCGTCCCACCGCAGCACGCCACCTGGTCACAGTGGGCCTCGCAACGCTGGCCGTCCCTGCCTGACCAGTACGCTCCTGATCGGGACGATCCACGGCCGCCGTGATCAACCGCCCGCCGGGCCCCGACCGCGAACTCCTTGCCGCTCCTGGGGCTCGTGAGGGATGCCCGGCCTGGGGGCGCCCAGCCGCGGAGCGACGTGCGAACTGCGCGCCGCTCCGCCTGAGCCGGCGGGTACGCCGAGCGACGCCCGGACGGCGCCGGGACGGCGCCGCTGGTCAGTCCGCGCCGGGCAGCCTGACCCAGGCGCCGGTCATCGGCGGTCCGATGACACAGCCGTCCTGGGCGAGCGTCTCGGCCAGCAGCCGGTCGGCCAGCGTGGGCGGGTCCACCTCCACCCGGGTGGCGACCCCGACCCGCTCCATCAGCGGCACCGCGGCCGATATCACGTTGGCCCAGCCCCAGGCCGGGGCGTCCGGGCCGCCGGCGGCGAAGGTCTCGACGAGAAGCTGCGGTCCGGGCAGGCCGGCGGCACGGAACGTGCTGAACAACCGCGGCCCGAGCCGGGTCGCGATGCCGGCCTTCTCCAGCGCCTGCACGAAGTACTCGTGGACCTGAGCCCACAGCGGCGTCAGCGGGTCGGCGCACAGGTTGTCCAGGTCGGCCTCGTGCACGCAGACCAGCCCACCGGCCCGCACCCGGCTGGCGGCCCGGCGCAGCGCGGCGGCCGGGTCGGTCAGGTACATCAGGACCAGCCGGCCCACGACCGCGTCGAAGCCGTCCTCGACGTCCTGCAGCGTCTGCACATCACCGACGCGGAACTCGACGTTCGGCGCGTCGGTCCGCCGGCGGGCCAGTTCGACCGCGACCGGGTCCCGCTCGACGCCGACCACGGCGCCGGCCGGCCCGACCAGCTCGGCCACCAGCCGCGCGACGTTGCCCGCGCCACTGCCGAGGTCCAGGACCCGCATCCCCGAGGTGATTCCGGCCTGCTGGAACAGCCTGCGGGTGAGCGGGTCGAACAGCGCCCCCTGGGCGACGAGCCGCTCGTCCTCAGCCGCCCTATTGGCAAACGGGTAATCCATGCCGACAGCATCCGGTCTGGGGCCGGACCTGTCGTTGGGTCAGCGCGCAGGGTTCTTCACATCGCGTGCAGACCTGCGGTACTCCGAGGGCGGCAGGCCGTGCGCGGCCCGGAAGGCCCGGCTGAAATCGGCCGCGCCGGAGAAACCCCAGCTGGCCGCGATCGCCGCGATCGGGCGGGAGGCCAACCCCGGATCGGCCAGGTCACGGCGGCAGCGCTCCAGGCGCCTCCCCCGCATCCAGCCCGCCACGGTCAGGCCCTCGTCGTGGAAGAGCTGGTGCAGCAAGCGCACCGAGATGTGGTGCGCCGCGGCGATCGTCACCGGCGAGAGTCGAGGATCGCCCAAGTGCTGCAAGACGAAGGACTGCACCGTGGTGAGCAGAGCGTGCCGGTGCGCCTCCCGGGTCGTCCATGCGCAGCCGTCCAGCTCGCGGGCCAGCCGCGTCGCCAGGACCTCGAGCGCGGCCGTGGACAGCCGCGCCGCCTCCGCCTCGCTGTAGTGATCGACGTTGCCGGCCAGCTGAAGGAGGAACTGCGCGGTCAGGTCCCCCAGGCCGGTGGACGCCGGGATCCGCAGCGCGGCCAGCTGGCTGAGCCGGCTTCGCGGGAACGGCAGCAGCGACGGCGGGAACATGAACGTCAACAACCGCGCCGGGCGCTCCTGACCCACCGCGCAGGCCACCTCGTACGGCCGCCGGGTGTCGTAGAAGGCAAACTCGCCAGGCGAGGACAGCCGAGCCTGGCGGCCACCCTGCTCGACCACCGAGCAGCTGTAGTCGCAGGCCACCAGCATCTTGAGCATGTCCGGGTCGGCCTGGGAGATCAGCGCGGGAGTGCGGTGCACCGTGATCGGCTCGACGTCCATCACGACGACCTGCATCGGACCGAGGCCACTGGCGCGGAACTGACCCCAGTAGCCGGCCGCGTGCTCGGCGCGGCATTCCATCGGCACCCACGTCGCCGCCGTAAGCTCCCGGACGAAGTCCAGACGGTCGGCCGCGGGCACCTCGTCGGCCCGAATCAGTGTGCTCATCGCTCTCCCGAGCGCAAGCGTAGCTCCCGCCGGCCTGTCCGGATACGGATAAGCGCAGGCCGCCGCCGGATCGAGACGCCGACTTCCGGCACAGCCCGCACAGTCGGCACTGATCGTGCGGCAGCTGACGCTTGCCTTCTGCTGAACACGCCTTGACGCCGGCGGAGAATCCGACTCGCTTTGCGTCGTCAATGCCCGACCGTGGCGCCCGCGGGTTTCGCGCGCGCCCCAACCTCGAATAACCCGCAGCAGGCCACGTTCCACGACGGCCCCGAGTCAGCATCCGAGCGCATCATGCCCGCACCAGCCATCCCGTGGAGAGGACCAGCGATGACGGACGAAGACCACCGGGAGGACGTCGCCGGGCTCGTCGAGCGGTGGTCGGCCGCAGCGCGGGCGTACATGAACGGCGACCTCCCCACCTACGCCGGGCTGGCCCGACACGGCGAGGACTACACGCTCATGCCGCCCAACGGCGGACAGCCCCGCCGTGGCTTCGACGGATCCGACGAGGCCGCGCAGTGGTTGGCACGGACGTTCCTGGGAGGAGACACCGACGTCGAGGTATTCCAGACGTACGCCTCCGGAGACCTCGCCGTTCTCGTGGCGTTCGAGCGACAGCAGGCGACCGTTGCGCCGCTGCCGCGACAGGACTGGTCCTTGCGGGTCACCCTCGTCTTCCGCCGAGACGACGGCGCATGGCGGCTGGTGCACCGCCACGCAGACCCCTTGACCCGACCGATCGGCCCGGTGCTGTTCGCCGAAATCGCGCGCGGTGACCACACCGCCCCATAGCCCTCAGCGGCCGCTGCTCGGCGCCTGAAGCCGTCTCCCGTCGCTGGCCGAGCACGCGCTCGCGGCGGCGGTGCTTGCCTGACCCATCGGATTCGACTTCACGCCGGGTGTCGAGTGCGCCGGGTCCGCTCCGACCCATGGGTGAGAGGGTGTCCATCCCGGACGGCCGACCCACCGAGAGGAAGGACCGTACCCATGCCGAAGATCGCACCGTGCCTGTGGTTCGACAACCAGGGCGAGGAGGCGGCAACGTTCTACACGTCGGTCTTCCCGAACTCCCGGATCACCGAGGTCCAGCACTACACGAAGACCGGGCCGGGCGAGGAGGGCACGGTGAGCACCGTGAACTTCTCCCTCGACGGCCAGGACTACATCGCCCTGAACGGCGGCCCTGCGTTCACCTTCTCCGAGGCCATCTCGCTGCAGGTCTACTGCCAGTCCCAGGAGGAGGTCGACGACTACTGGGCCAAGCTCAGCGACGGCGGGGAGGAAGGGCCGTGCGGCTGGCTGAAGGACCGCTACGGGCTGTCCTGGCAGATCGTCCCCACCGCGCTGCTCGAGCTGACCGCCGACCCGGACCGCGAGCGCGCGGACCGGGCGTTCGCGGCGATGCTGCAGATGAAGAAGATCGACATCGCGCAGCTGTACCGGGCCGCGGACCAGACCTGAGCGACCCCGCCCCCCGCCCGCCGATGCGGGGCCGGCGGCGCGGACGTCGAGCCCGCCTGCCCTGGCGACGGCAAGCGGACGCCGCGCCTCGCCCACCCAGGATCGCCTCCGCGCCGACCCGGCACCGGCCATCGATCGCCGGGTCCGGTCGCGCAGTGCTCACGGTTGTTGGATGAAGGCGACGATCTGGTCGGCGAGGTGCTCGGGGAGGCCCGGGGAGAAGTAGGTGTGGCCCAGGCCGGAGACTCGTACTGCCCGGGCTCCCGGGATGCCGTCGGCGAGAGCCTCGGCGTGGGCCGGCGGGAAGATCGGGTCGGCCTCGCCGACGATGACCAGCGTCGGGGCCCTGATGGCGGTCAAGGCCGGGGGCTCGTTGCGCTGTTCGCCAATGCGCCGGTGATTGGCGGACTTCGTCCAGTCGCGGGCCCGAGCGAAATGCCGTCGGGCCAGGTCGCGGGCGGCTCGCTCGTCGAAGGGCAGGCTGCCGCCGTTCATCAGCTCGTACCCCTGCACGTCGGCCTCGACGCGCTCCTCGTCCGAGCCGCGCGGGAGCGTCGCGATCTCCTCGGAGCGGACCAGGAATGCGGCGTCCGGGGGCGGCAGGTCGCGGCGGCCCGGTGCGGTGGTCGACATCAGGGTGAGTGTCAGGACGCGGTCGGGGTGGGTCGCGGCCAGCCACTGGGCGATCACGCCGCCCATCGACGCGCCGACCACGTGCGCGGACTCGACGTCCAGACCGTGAAGCACCGCCACCGCGTCCTCGACCAGGTCCACCATCGCGTACGGGCTCTCGTCGAAATCCACCGAGTCGGACTCGCCGGTGTCGCGGTGGTCGTACCGGATCACCTGCAGGCCGCCCTCGACCAGCCGGTCCACCAGCGCCGAGGGCCAGCCGATGCCCTGGGCCTCGGCACCGGCGATCAGCAGCACCGCGGGATCCGCCGGATCCCCGATCCGCTCGACCCACAGCCGCAACTCCCCGGAGGTCACAAAGGTCATTCGCCGAGGCTAGCCACCGGACGGGACGGCGACCCGGCCCCCGTCAAGGTGCTGTTCCCCTACCTGACGCCGACGGACCGTTGAGGCCGACCCAGTGTCGCGTCTCACTCCCGACGTAATTCTTCAGCGGCGCGACGAGAGCCACGCTCCGGGCCAAACCTCACCACGCTGGGCGGAACGGATCCCCCGGTGGTCACGCTTAGTGACAGGCGGGCCGGACGGGCCGATCCCGTTGAGCCGCATCAGCCCGCGGCCGGTCTCGGCGACCAGGACGGCCAACTGCTTCTTCGCCGTCTTGATCCGGGCGTCGATGACCTCGAGTTCGTCGACCAGCTCGGCCGCCAGCTGCCGGCGGGTCTCGCGCACCACCTCCCCGGCGGCATCACCGGCGGCCACGTCGGCGAGCAGGGCCCGGGCTTGCCGTGCGGTGAGGGCCTTCTTCGCTCCGCCGGGCACCAGCTCGACCAGCAGCCGGTGCAGCCGGTTGACCGTAAGGGTGCGGGCCGCGCCGAGCTCGTCCCGGCGGTCGGCGAGCAGCCGCAGCGCGACGGTCCGGTCATCCGGGCGGACCTGGCGCAACGACCGGGTTCTCAGTCCGACGACGGCGACCGCGTGGGCGTCGGTGGCGTCGGTCTTGCGGCCCTGCCCGGTCGAGAAGACCCGCGCCCGCGCCGCCAGCTTCGCCGGCACATCTACCACGATCTCGCCGTCGGCGACCAGCCGCTGGGCCAGGTGCCGGCCCACCCCCTGGCAGCCCTCGACCGCCCACAACCGCTGCGGGAACTGCCGGCCGCGGCAAGCAGCAGCCGGTAGCCCTCGCTGTCGGTGCCGAACCGGCCACCCATCAGCGGTTGTTCGTCGTCGTCGAGTACCTCGATCGTCGCGGATCGCTTGTGCGGGTCCATCCCGATCACGACCCTGCCCACCAGCACGCTCCCTCGCCCTCGTCCCGGACCTGCGATCGACGGAGGAGGGCAGCGCTATCTCGAGCCGGTCAGCCCCCTCTGGAGCCACTCCTCGGCACGGTGCCCGGCGAGACGCACGCCAAAGTTGAGCCACACCAATCCGCGGTGGGCAGCCGCTGTGAGAGCCACCCCACCGGGCACCTCGACGACAGCCTGGCCAGACCGAAACCGTCCGTCGAGTCTGAGATAGCCGATGAGCGGACGCAGGCGTTGACAGCCCACGCCGTCGGCCCTTGGTTAGCTACTCACCGAATCGTGCGATGGGAGGCGGCAATGAGCAAGCAAGGCTGGCAGCAGTTCCTGCGCGCAGACGGCGTCGACGACTGGGTGGTGCTGCACGGGGGTGCCACAGCTGTGTTCCGAGTCGCGTCGATTCGCGAGGCGGCGCGGTTGGCCGACGCGATCGCGCAGGTCCCGGGGTTGGAGGGCTCGGGAGGCCTGCTTACCGTCGCCGATGACCGACTCTCCGTCCGGTTGTGCCGTGGAGTTTTTCGGCTGGAGGAGTCGCACGTGGAGCTCGCGCGCGCGATAACCGAAGTCGCGGAAGCGCACGGCGCTGTCGCGGACCGCGCAGCGGTACAGGAGGTTCAGGTTGCCATCGCCGCTCAGCCGGATTCGGTGGACGTTGAGTGCGCCGTGAGGCGCTGTGTATTCGAGTGGAGGTGAGAGACCTTCACCGCCTGCCCTGTCGCAGCAGGGAGGTGGAGCTGGGGGCAGCCCGATCCGGGTGACGACGGGGAGGGTGGCAAGCGGCCCCGACAAAGCCGGGACGTGCCAGTACTGCCAGATGGCGCGGGTCCGGCGAGCGGGATGGAAAGGAGTACGCAAGGAACCGGCGTGTACGTTCCTCAAAGTGCGGACCGGCCCCAAACCTGGCGGATCTGGGCCGGGAGCGGCGCGCACCCGCCCGGACGGGCGGGGAACTCCTGGGCTGGTGTTCAACGACTGGCCGGGAGACCACGGTGAAGTGCTGCGGGGTAGCCGTGGTGATGTCGCAGGGACCGAGTCGGGCTCCTCCTTCATCGAGCGAATCACAGTGAACACGGGAACCGTCTCGGTCCTACCCGTGGCCGTGCATCCGGTGCGGCGGTTCGGGTTGGGCGCGTCGACCGCCGATCGGTCCGGGATGGGGCGGAGCCGCCGTAGTACTCCGAGCCGGGGAGAGCCCGGCACATGGGGAAGGGCGGCAGCGGTATCGAGAAGGGAAGGAGGCTGCAATGCCGCAAGACGCGCCGCCGAATGGCAGCGCACCGGTCACGGCTTCGGTCGTGACCCGGGTAGCGGAGATGCAGGCCAAGCTTCACCGTTGGGCGGCGGCCGATGCTGGCCGCCGGTTCGATGACCTGTTCAACTTCGTGCACGACCCGGCGACGCTGCTCGTGGCGTTCGACCGGGTCGCGGGCAACCGGGGCGCCCACACACCCGGCGTCGATGGCCTGACGGCCGCCGACGTCGAGCAGATCATCGGGGTGCCCGGGTTCCTGGACGAGCTGCGTGCCCAGCTGAAGGCGGGCACGTTCACCCCTTTGCCGGTGCGGGAACGCGTGATCCCCAAGCCGGGTGGATCGGGGAAGGTCCGCAAGCTCGGGATACCGACGACCGCGGACCGGGTCGTCCAGGCAGCGCTCAAGCTGGTGCTGGAACCGATCTTCGAGGCGGACTTCCTGCCCGTCTCCTACGGGTTCCGGCCGATGCGGCGCGCGCACGACGCGGTCGCCGAGATCCAGCGTTACGGCACCAAGGGGTATCGATGGGTGCTCGACGCGGACATCGAGGCGTGCTTTGACACCATCGCGCATCCGGCCCTGATGGACCGGGTGCGGATACGGGTCAAGGACAAGCGCGTGCTGGCGCTGGTGAAGGCGTTCCTCAAGGCCGGGGTGCTCACCGAGACCCGGCAATATGAGGACAGCTTCACCGGCACCCCGCAGGGAGGCATCCTGTCCCCGCTGCTGGCCAACATCGCCCTGACCGCGCTCGATGAGCACGTGCACGGGCCGTGGCTGGCTGGCGGGACGATGAGCACTCCCCGCCGACGCGCTAGACGCCGCGCGAAAGCCCTGCCCAACTGGCGGATCGTCCGCTATGCGGACGACTTCGTCATCCTGGTGCACGGCGATCGCGCCGACGTCCAGGCCCTGCACGACGACATCGCCGCCGTGCTCGAACCGATGGGACTGAGGCTCTCACCAGCCAAGACCCGGATCGGGCACATGGGCGAGGGGCTCGACTTCCTGGGGTTCCACATCCAGTGGCGCCGCAAGCGAGGCACGAGCAAGTGGTACGTCTACACCTTCATCGCCGACCGGCCGATCCGATCGATGAAACAGAAGGTGCGAGACCTGACCCACAGGACATCGCAGCAGCCGCCCAGGGACATACTGATCCGGGTCAACCAGATCATGCGCGGCTGGGCCAACTACTTCCGGCACGCAGTCTGCAAACACACCCTGGACGCCCTGGAGAACTTCGTATGGCACAGGGTGATCCGCTGGTGGAAGCACCTGCACCGCTGGAACTGGACGGACGTCCGCCGTCACCTCACCGGACCCAACGGCCGGTGGCGCAGGCCGACGGCAGACGGGATCGAGCTGTTCAACATCGCATCGGTACCGGTCACCCGCTACCGATATCGCGGCAGCAAGATCCCCAACCCCTGGCTCCTGCCCAACCACGCCTAACGGCAGACACCGTGGAGAGCCCGTTGCCGGGAGACCGGCACGGCGGGTTCGGCGAGCGGCCCGGGGAAACGGACCGGGAGCAATCCCGGCACCGCGCCCCAGGCCGACTCAACCTTCTGGCGCGCTGTCCTGGGGTACGCGCCGCTGGACTACGACAACGCGATTGATCCGTTGGGACACGGTTCGACCGTTTGGATGCAGGCACTTAGCCCGGAGAAGTCGCTACGGCACGCGATGCACCTTGACGTGTCTATCGCTCACGAGCAGGCCGCGTCGCGAGTCGCGGTGGCGCTGGCCGCGGGAGGTCGCCTCATTGACGACGTTGACGCCCCGGCGGGTTGGATCCTTTCCGACAGAGCTGGGAACAAGGTTTGCGTCGCGGCATGGCCTGATGGGGCCGAGCCGGCCACTGACGCGGATAAGAATGATCTCGCTGCTCCTGGATAACTGAACGCACTCATCAGCCGCGGAGTGTGTGCACGGCACGAGGGCCTGTTGCCAGATGGCCGCGACATGCCGGCCAGCTGACATCGGCAGGCGAGGGGCAGGTCGCGGTCACGTTATTCAGCGATCGGATCCCAGATCAGCTCCGCGACATCGATGACCAGATCGGATTCGGCCTGGCCGGAAGTACTGGACGTGCGGACCTCGCCCGTGCAGACGCAGACGACGTCGTTGAGTCGGCGGTAAGGCTCGTGGTCGGCCAGGTGGAACATTGCCCCCACGATCTGGCGCCGCCCGGGCGGGTAGGCGCGGCCATACCCGTGCCACTCCACCATGATCGTGGCGCCGTCGTCGGCCTCGATGACGGCCCGGAAGTCGGGTCGGAAGGGCCCATCCGTTCCCTGTTTCTGGGGGAAGTTCGCGCCGCGGAAACGCCCGGTTACCGCACCCTCGCAGCGTCCCTCGGCGATAAAGAAGGCCTGCTGCCAGCCGCCGTCGAGGTCGACCGCCCAGCTTTCGGGATAGGTGAAGCGGATGCGATACAGCGGCTCAAGCCTCATCAGCTGCTCCTGCCCAACGAACGTCAGCCGTAGTTTGCTGGCGCGGTGGGGTAGCGCCCAGCTGGACGCGCCGTCCGAAGGGGCCGGTGACACAGCGGGCCGCATCCTGGCTGACCAGCTACCGATCACAAACATCCGCCTCTGCCGCGCGCGCTCGGGACGCGGTTCAGGCCGCCCTACGGCAACGTGATGCTGGCGCCTGGTCGTTCACAACCGCCGTGTGCAGGCCGCCGCCGCGGGCGACCGTGGCCCGGCGTCAGGTCCAGATGGCGCTGGAAATGCCGTCGCTGAAGACCTCCGGTGGGTCGGGCAGGGGCTGGGCTTCGTCGCTGGCGACGCGGCGGGCGGTCCAGGCGGCGACGGCGGCGTCGAGGACGTCATCGACGGCGGCGGCGGATCCGGCTGGGCCGAGGTCGTCGTCGACGACGATCCCGGCTCCGGTCAGCAATCGCCGTCGGCGGATCGCACCGGCCCAGGTGCGTTTGCTCTCCGGCAGCGGGTGGCCAGCGAGGGCGGCGAAGCTGACCTCCGGATGGACCTCCACCACCGTGATGTCGGCGTGGCGGACCCACGCGTCGACCTCGAGTAGCTTGTGTCGGAGGGCGAACGCCTGCGCGGACACACCGGCGCCGGTCACCTTCTTGTTCACGGCGGTGGCGGTGGAGTGGTCTGCGGCTTCCAGAGCGGCTCGGACCGGAGTCATGAAGACGGACCGCCACTGTGGGCCCACCGCTTCGCGGGCGAGCTGGTCGGCGCGGCGGGACCCGGCGTCGGGCAGTCCGATGGGCATGTCGACCCCCACGACCCGGATCGGCCCATCGGCGTGTACGGCCGCGACAAGCTCATCGATGTGGGCCGCGGTGTAGGCACGGGTCGTGTCGCCGGCCAGTGCGATGCCGATCCAGCCGGATTTGCAGGCATCGACTCCCAGAACCCGTTCGGCCATCACCCGGCCATCATCGCCTCGGCACTATCGGCACTATCGGCGCAGGGCCGCCATTCAGGCGTTGGCTTCCTGGAACCTGGCGATGACATCGGCCGGGACTCGGCCACGCTGGCTGACCTCGATCCCCTGCGACTCGGCCCAGGCCCGGACCGCCTTCGGGTCATAGTCCCGGGCCGTCCCGCTGCGGCCCTGACCGGCGGCGCCCCGGCTACCGGCGCCTCGCCGGCTGCCGGCGCCGCGGGCGCCGCTGCCGGTACGGCGGGCAGCCGCAACGTACTTGCCCACTGTGTCCCGCAGGGCCTTGGCGTTCCTGTCGCCGAGGTCGATCTCGTAGTCAGTCCGATCCAGACTGAACCGGATCGTCTCACCCTTCCCGTCCGGAATCGGCTTGCCATCGAGGTCGTCAGTGAGCTGAACAATCGTCCGCTGCCCCATCATCAACACCTTCCAGGAGAAGTAAAGAGCAGTACTGCGCCGGCTCCGGCGAAAGATCAGACCGAACCAGGCCATGCTAGCCACCCGACCTGGTCCCGCAGACGGCGCGGTGTCGCCGCTCCGCCAACAAAATGCTGCACAGGAATAGCAGCCGCACATCCGACACCCAGCTTCCGGCGCACAGTCGTGTATGACGACTTCACGGTCTTTTCGGCCGACCTTCAGTCTTCACAGATGCTGCACGTGGCCGTCGCGGCGTATCTCGCGCGGTTCAAGGCGACCTCACGAACCCACGCCGAGTCCGATCTGCCGGCCTACCTCGGCTGGTGCGCCGAGCACCGGCTCGATCCGCTCGCGGCGTCCCGGCCGCAAATCGAGCTGTACGTACGGTGGATGCAGGAGGTCCGCCGTTTCAAGCCCTCCACCATCTCCCGCCGGATGTCCATCGTCGCCGGGTTCCGCACATGCTCCGCCACACCTACGTCACCACCATGCTCGACGCCGGCGTCGACCTCCCGACGTCCAAATCGCCGCCCGGCACGCCGACCCCCGCACCACCATGCCCTACGACCGAGCCCGCAACCACCTCGACCGCCACCCCAACTACATCCTCGCCGCCTACATGGCCTCGGGAACTTGACCACACGGCTGCACGCTCATCACACGACTTTGCCGAGATGAATGCGTCTTAGTCGATCTTACGCACGTGCCGGGAGTCGGCCGTTCGCGTGGACTGCCTCGAACGCTCTTGCCGATGAGCTCAATCTTTGCCCTACCTTCATGGGCAACCGTTGCGGCGGTCGGAGAGCGGTCCCCGAGCCCGCACAGCGGCGAGGAGCACGAGTGGAGCGCCAGGGGAGACCAGACGCCGCGACGATCGTGAGCAGTGGCTCAGCGGGTGGTGACGATCATGGGTATGGAGTCGTTCGCGGGAAAGCTGGCCGTGGTCACCGGCGGGGGCTCGGGGATGGGCCGTGAGCTGGTCCTCCAGTTGGCTGCGGCCGGCTGCTCCGTCGCGACATGCGACGTCAACACGCGGACCGTCGAGCAGACCGCGGCGCTGGCGCGCGTCGGGGCTCCGCCCGGGGTCCGTGTCACCGGCCATCGGTGCGATGTCTCCGACGAGCCACAGGTGCTGCGATTCCGCGATGAACTGCTGGCGGAGCACACCAGCGACCACGTGGACCTGGTGTTCAGCAACGCCGGCATCGGCGGGGGCGGCAGCTTCGTCAACAGCTCCCGCCAGGAGTGGGAACGCACCTTCGCGGTCGATTGGTGGGGCGTCTATTACTGCGCCCGCGCGTTCCTGCCGCTGCTGATCGCTAGCGGCGACGGCGTGCTGGTCAACACCAGCAGCATGAACGGCTTGTGGGCCTCCCTTGGCCCGGGAATGCCGAACAACGCCTACAGCACGGCGAAGTTCGCGGTGCGCGGGTTCACCCGAGGCGCTCATCGAGGACCTGCGAACCAACGCGCCCCAGGTCCGGGTCGCCGTCGTGCTGCCAGGGTCCGTGGGCACCGACATTCTCGCCAACACCCGCCGCGCCCATGCCATGCCGGGGCCGGAAGACATGAGCGACGCGCAGATCGAGAAGATCATGGACCTCCTGGTCAGGGCCAAGCTGGTAGGCCGCGGCGCGCCACCCGAAGAAGTGCGCAAGACCCTCGTCCGGCTGGAAGGTGAGGGAAAGGACAGGGCGCTGCTCAGCGCGGCAGAGGCGGCCACCATCATCCTCGATGGCGTGCGAGCGGGTGCATGGCGGATCCTCGTCGGGAAGGACGTCGCCTTCGTCGACGAGCGAGTACGCAGTAGGCCCGAGTCCGCCTACGACTACGCCGAGGTGTTCAAGGATCTACCGGCCGACCTGCTGCAGGGCGTGAAGGACTTGCCGGGAGGGGTCAAGGATCTCCTGCCGGAATGGCTCAAGGATCAGCTGCCGGACGCCTAGGCCGAGGAGCGCTAACTACTTCGACCTGAAATAGTCCCGGACGGGTGGGCGTGGTGGACCGGCGGCCGGAGTGTTCTCGTTGGTCTCCGGTGGACGGCGTGATCAGTTGGCCAGAGCGCCGATCTTGACCAGGTTGTGGACGAGGACCGCCTGTCCGGTCCAGATCCGCGCTCCGTTGGTGCCGTCCAGGCGGGTGCGGTCCCAGCCGTAGCCCCGTTTGAGGCTGCTGATCCGGCCTTCGCTGCCCGTTCGCCACTTCACTGTCTTGCGGAACGCGGGTCTGCGTTCGGTGGCCTGTCGGGCCTTTCCGGGCTTGCCCTTGCGGGGGATGACGACGGTCCGCACGCCGAGGCGGTGCAGGTCATCTTCCACTCGCGTCTCGCCGTAGCCGCGGTCGGCGGTGACGGTCCGCGGACGGCGTCCGGTGCGGGTGATGACCCGTTCGACGGCGGGTGCCAGCTGCGGGGCGTCCGCCGGGTTGCCCTGGGCCACGGTGTGGTCGAGCACGATCCCGTCGGGGTTGTCGACGACCTGGGCCTTATAGCCGAACTCGACCGGCTTCCCGAGCCGGCCTTTGGCGATGGGCCGGGCGTCACCGTCGTGCAGGCTGACCCGCCTGCTCGCCCCGTCCGGGGTGGTCCCGGCGATGCGCAGTCGGGTCTGGGCGGCGATCCGCCGCGTCGCGTCCACCAGGTCGCTTAGATCGTTCACGGCGCGACGCAGCCGACCCCGGCGTCGACCGGCGGCAGGGTCGTGCCCGCCGGCGGCGGCGAGGTGCTCGGCCTGCAGCTGCGCGCGGCGCAGCGCCCGGCGGGCGTTGGCCAATAGCCGCTGGGCGTCGGCGGCGGCGCGCTCGGCCAGCCCGGCGAGCTCGCCGGTGATGCGCTGCACCGTCTGCTGCGCCTCGGCCCGGTCCTGCGCGCCGCGTAGCCGCAGCTTCGCGGCGATCCCATGCGCCCGCTTCCCGGCCGACCGGCTGCGGTCGCGCAGCCGGGTGCGGGTCGCCCCACCCGCGGCCTGAATCCGCCGACCGGTCACCGCGATCCGCCGGACCGCCCGAGCCAGCAGTCCCGAGTCGGTCGGGTAGGCCACGTCCGCCGGGATCACGGTGGTGTCGGCCCGCAGCCGGGAGGTCCGCAGCAGTTTCGCGTCGGCGGCCTTGGCCAGCAGCGCCTCGTTGCACCCATCCACCGCCGAGCTGCCACACCGGGTCGTCAGCTTCATCAGCGTGGTCGGGTGCGGCACCCGCCCATCGAGCGGGATACGGCAGAACCGCCGCCAGGTGATCGAGTCCGCGACCTCCCGACACAGGCTCTCGTACCCCAACCGGTACCGGAACTTCAAGAACATCATCCGCAGGTACGTCTCCATCGGTGTGGACGGCCGGCCCATCCGCGGATCGAAGAACGGCACGAACGGGGCGAAGAACACCGGGTCGTCCAGCAGGGCGTCGACCCGGGCCAGCTCGCCGGGCAGCCGCAGCACCTCCGCCGGCAACACCGCCTCCCACAGGCCCACCGGCGCCGCCCGCGTCCGCAACATCTGGCCTCGATTCCCCTACGCCACAAGGGTTCTCGGCCATGATCCCGACATTCCGACCCCACCGGGTGGAGGCTCGCCGGACGAAGCAGCAGGTCAGCGACCCGCAGACCCCCTACTTCTTCAGGTCGAAGTAACTACGTCAACCTGGTCGACGCGCCAGATCACCAGCCTGCGCGTGGGTACCCAGGTGTACGCGTCGCCCGTCCGGCCGGCATGGATCACCGCGTGGGAGGCGCACTCCCTGTCCGTGCTCACCGACGGTCGTTTCGAGATGGGCATCGGCACCGAGCGGCCCGGGATCGCCGACCAGCTCCACGAGCTGGGCCTGCCGGTCGTTCCCGCGAGCCAACGGTCGGGCCAGGTGCGTGAGGTCGTCATGGCCCTGCGCGAACTCGACGGCTCAGATCTGCACACTCCGGTGGCGATGGCCGTGGGCGGCCCGAAGGCGCACGCGCTGGCCGCCGAGGTCGCGACACGGTGACCTTCGTGATGCCCCAGACCGGGACTCGGGCGCAGACGACGCAACGGGTACGGCAGTTCGACAACCGTCGCGACGTCGAACTGGCCCTTGCACGTACCCGTGATCGGCGACTCGGTCGCTCCGTTCATGGCCGGCCCGACACGGACCCCGCCGCCGTCCGCGCCGCCGACTCGCTGGCCTTCCTCCCCAGCGATCCCTCGGCCGCGGCCGAGGAGATCCAACGACGACGCGACGAACTCGGCTTCTCCTACTTCGTGTTCGGAGCTGACATCGCCGGTGCTCTCGCTCCGGTCGTCGCCGAGCTGGCCGGACGGTGGCCCACCCCTCACCGACGGGCTTCCTTCGCCATTTAGAGCGCTCGTGGAGTGAGATTCCTCCCAGGCGTCAGCCGGCTAGTCCCTCCTCCTCGCCGGTCGGTTCACCACCTGTCATGAGGCCCGCATTGTCGACGCCGAACTCGTAAAGGTAGATCGGCGTCTCCTCTCGCAGCATCTCAAGTACAGGGCCCAATTGGGACAGGTTGAAGTGGACGAAGACTTGTCCGTTGGCCGAGTCGACGACAGCTGGCGCAAGGGCTGTGCCGTCCGGGTAGAAGTACGCGTACCCTCGGTAAACGCCACCCTCGTACAAGTAGATCCCTGCAACTGCGATGCCAGGGTTGAGATCTGTAGTCGGGCGGGAGGACCAAAGCCTCACCGAATAGCTGTCGATGGTGTAGCTGGTCATCGGACTCCTCTCACTCGGGCAGGAGCACATCTGGTAGCCCCGAGCTACCGCGATCTTGGGGTCGTGATCGGTGTGGGAAGCGGGAGCGACTGTCGTAGGGGAGTCTGGGTTTGCTGCAGGACCGGATCCGCCGCGACTCGAAGCTCAGGGCGTGACGGTCGTCCGTACGTGTCGCTGGTCGGCCAGCGAGAGGAGCATAGGGGCCGTGACATTTGCGTGACATGGATGGGACATCTTCCTGCCAGCGGATGCGACGTCCGCCCATGCTGTAGTGCGCGCGGGACGCGTAGCCGCGAGTCGGGCGCGCCAGGGGCTCACTCGTGCCGATGAGCGCACCTGCGGGGAGCAGTGTCATCCGGGCGTCTCGGAGCGTCGACTTTACTGATCGTGCGCTGGCCGCGTTTTCGATGTTCCGCCCCAATCCTCAGGGGCCAGGTCAGCGATGGCTTGGGTGAATGTCCACCGGTGGCCGGCCAGGTCCTCGGCCGAGTACTGCCGCTCACCATATGAGTGGTCGGTTGGCGGGCTCAGAATGCGTGCACCCCGCTGTCGCGCATGATCATAATGTGCGTCGACGCTCTCGACCTTGACCATGATCGAGTGGCTACGTGGGTCACTATCGTCCGGCGCCGCGCGCCCGTGGTCGGGATCATGGTCGGCGACGATCACCACGCCATTACCGAAGGCCAGTCGGGCGATGCCCGTCGACCCGCCAAAGCTCGGCAAAGCCAAAGGTTTCGCACAGCCACCGAATTGCCTCCACGACGTCGGCGTAGACCAGTTCCGGGACGACACTCGCAGACCCGGTCGTTCGACTGATCAGCATGCGGCCTCCCTCCGTCGAGTCCGATCATGCCGCGGAGCGCGCGGGATGCGCAGGACCAGCTGATGCTGACGCCGCACGTCGAGACGTACCGGTGTCAAGGTCTGGTCCAGCCCACGACCTTCAGGGGATGATCAAAGCGTGCGGCGCTCCAGGCGTGACGAGCTGAGTCGGCGGATGGCGGCGTGGTGGGAGGACACCACCCCCCAGCAGCGCGGCCCGCTCGTCGCGGGAATCGTGACCCTCGGATTGTTGACTCCACCCGTCATGATCACCACGTTCGTGATCCTCGTCGTCCTGGTCACCCGGCTACGACGGCGCCGCCGCATCGGGATCTATCAGCGCAGCGTCCTGGCAGGTCTGTTCGGCGTGCACCTCGCCTTCCGGCTCGCGCGGTGGGCGCTGCTGAAGCGCCTTCGTCAACGGACGGCCGCCTACGTCGAGAGATGATCAGTTCGGCCGAGCTGGTTTCTGATCGAGCATTGGACATCGGCCGGCCGCGGTGTGGTCGAGTGACCGCTGCGGTCATCATGTCGTTGTGCCGTCGTCCACCCTCGCTGGGCAGATCGCGATCGTGACCGGAGCCAGCCGCGGTGTCGGCCGGCGGCTCGCGCTGCACCTGGCCGAGCAGGGTGCTGCGGTGGCCGCGGTCGCCCGGTTCTGGCTGGTCGCCGAGCAGGTCAGCGTGGTGGGGTGGATCACCCGGCTGGTCGAGCACGGTCTGGTGCGGGCGAGCCTCGTGCCGCCACCGGCGATCCGCCGGCTGCGGGATCTGACCCGCTACCGCAGCGCACTGACCGCCGAGCGGATCCGGGAGAAGCAGCGAGTGGAGAAGGTGCTGGGGGACGCCGGGACCAAGCTGTCGGTGTTCGTCTCGGACGTGTTGGGGGTGTCCGGGCGGGCGATGCTGGCGGCGTTGATCGCCGGCGAGCGAGACCCGCGGGTACTGGCCGAGCACGCCCGGGCCCGGATGCGCACCAAGATCCCGGTCCTGGTGGAGGCGCTGACCGGCCGGTTCGACGACTATCACGCGTTCCTGAGCGCCACCATGCTGGCCCACATCGACACCCTGGACGCGACGATCAACACGGTGACCGCCCACATCGAGGCGCAGGTTCGGCCGTTTCAGGCGCTCGTCGACCGGCTGGCCGTCCCAGGGATCAACCAGCGGGGCGCCCAGACGATTCTCGCCGAGATCGGCACCGACATGAGCCGGTTCCCGACCGCCGGTGACCTGGCGTCCTGGGACGGTGTCTGCCCCGGCGACAACGAGGCCGCCGCCTCAGGATCCAGCACCAAGAACAGCTACCTGCACGCCCAATACCGGCGGCTGGCCAGCCGGCGCGGGAAGACAGCACATTCCGGGAACCTGGACGCCGCACAACCCGCGTCATAGCGAGCAGCCGATGTCATCTCTCAGCATGAGGAGGCGGTCCTGCCGGGGGGTGCAGGATCGCCCCCTCCGCATCTCCGAACCGCCCTGGGCTCCTTGAGGGCTTCGGTGTGCCCTGGATCCTCACCGGCGTTGAGCCGCCGGCTCCCGGCACACCGTACCGGTGGCTCGCCTGAGGTGCGGTCCTGCCAGGCGCCCGATTACTGCGCCACGCCTGGGTCGCTGATGTCATGGTCGGTCCAGACTTGCCGGACGGTCCACACGACCGCTCCAGCGCTCAACACCAACAAACCGGCCAACAGGCCGACCGTCTTGAGATCGAACTGTCGGTTTCCCATCCGCCGACTTTAGAGGGCTCGCCCCGACCGTCGGCTTGATGTGCCGCGACCGCCTGATCGGCCCGCGCCATCTGGTCGGTCGTTTCCTCCGTGGCAACGCCGGGCTGACCGGGGTACGACCCTCCGCGCGCCCGGGCCCTGGGAGCGCTTCCCGGCGCCGCGCGCAATCCCCGGTTTCCGGTCTCGGGGCCGAGCTGTCCCACCGCGGCGCGCCGCACAGCTGAAGATCGCCCAACGACCTGAACAGCGCTGCACGGCGGCCAACGAGGTACGGCCACTTCTCGGTCAGTGAGGCGGATGAAGGAGGCTCCGGTGATCGCGATGGGCAGCGGCAAGAGCCTCCACCGCAGGATCGACGTGCAGCACCAGGTCCTGGTCGTCATCCGGACGGCGACCGAGCGCCGACCGGCCGTTCCATCAGCCCGGAACAGTCGGCCAGACACGTCTCCTCAGCCGTGCGGGCGGACGACGTCGTACACCAGCTTCTGGACGCCGTTGCTGTAGCTGGCCTGCTCGACCAGCTTCAGCCGCTGCGCGTGCATGTCGGCGCTGCTGAACAACGGCTTGCCGGCACCGAACAGGACAGGGAAGAGCAGCAGCTGATAGCGGTCGATGAGGCCGGATTCCTGCAGCGCGCGGTTCAGCGTGGCGCTGCCGTGCACCAGGATCGGGTCGCCGTCGGTCTCCTTCAGCGTCGCGACGTCGTCGAGGGAGCGGAGGATGGTGATCTCGCCCCAGTCGTCCACCAGAGCGTCCTGGCTCAGCGAGGTCGAAACGACGTACTTGGGCAGGACCTTGTATCGGCTGAACTCCTCCATGCCCGGCCACACCGGCGCGAACAGCTCGTAGCTCCTGCGGCCAAGCAGCAGAGCGCCGGCCTCTTCCTGCTCGCGGCCCTTGATTTCGTACACCTCGGGCACGAACTCGACCGTGGCGGCCGTCCATCGGGTGTCGCGCAGCTCCGGTTCACCGCCGGTCGGGTCGAGCTTGCCGTCCAGCGAGACGAACGAGGTCGAGATGAGGGTGCGCATGATCGTTCTCCTTCGGTGCTTGGGTGCCTCTCATCCTGGCTACGAACGGGGACGGGCCCATTCGACCGGCGAGCCGATCCTGTCGGTGGCCAGGTGACAAACGGCGATGCGTCCGCAGTCGTACGGCCCCCTCCGCGTCAGGAGGAGCAGGTCGGGGGGCCGCCGCGGGGTGCATGCTCCCCGCGGTCGCGGTTCAGATCTAGGGCAGTCGCTCGCCTTTGGACTCGGATGCATGGGCGCGGTGCAGGCTGATGAACGGCGCGGTCCGGAGATACCCGTCGACGCTGTCGCCCGGCTGCTGGGTGTAGCCCCGCACGAAGCCGTCCTGCAGCAGGTCCCGCTCGACGGCGGCGACGGTGCCCTGCGCTCGTAGAGTAAGGGTGATCGAAGTCCTCGGTCTGACCTGCTCCGGCCGCTAGGGGCTCCGGTCGCCGCGGGGCGAGCAGGTCGGTCAGCAACTCGATCCAGCGTTGCCGCAGATCCGGGGCGTGCCGCGGTTGCGCTCTCGATGACCCAGTTATCCGTGCTGGCTAAGCGGCCGTGCGCCGACCTCGAAGGTGGCCCCGAACGGGTCGGTGATTGAGGCGACCCGCCCGTATACGAAGTCCTGCGGGTCGGTAGCAGTGCCACCCGCCGCTCTGGCGCCGGCGACCGCTGCGTCGGTGTCTGCCACCTCGAACAGCGTGCCCCAGCGGGAGGAGGACGCGGACGGGTCGCCCATGATCCCGCCGATTTCGTGCCCGTCGGGGCGGCGTAGGAAGGTGAAGTCGAGTCCGGGCAGGTCGGGGTTGGGGTCAAGAGTGAAGTCGAAGACCGCTGCGTAGAACTCGCGGGCCGGGCCCGGCGTCGGGGTGACCAGGTCGTTGCGCAGCAAGGTGCCCGGCTGGTTGACCAATTCCGCGCCGACGAACGAGCGGCCTTCCCACAGGCCGAACTGGGCGCCGACCGGATCGACGGCGATCGCCATCCGGCCCTGGTCCATAACGTCCATGGTCGGCTGGATCAGCCGGCCACCGGCCTGTTCGATCCGCTTCTCGGTCCCGGCGCAATCGTCGGTCGCCAGGTAGACGCTCCACCAGAAGTCGGTGGCGCCCGGGTCCGGGTTGGGCAAGATCGCGGCGACGGCACGGCCGTCGGCCCGGCACATGGTGTAGCGACCGGTCTCCTCCGGCCCGACCTCGAAGTCCCAGCCGAAAACGGCGCCGTAGAACGCCATCGCCCGATCCAGGTCCGGGATGCCGAGGTCGATCCAGGTCGGCGTGCCCAGCGGCTGGGTGCTGTCGATCCTCATCGTCGTCCTCCCGCTGCTCCGTGTCCGCCCGGACGCTAGCCGCGGGCACCGACACTTCCGGTCGGTCTTCCGAATGCCGGTGGCGGAGTTCCCGGCTGTGTCGCACCTACGCCGCACCCGGCTCGCCCGGCACCCTCGGTCGTTCCGGCTCCGCGGTCCCGGACCCCTGAGGCGGCGAACGATGGATCAGTCCAGCGACTCGACCCGGTATCGCCCCTCGTCCTCGACGAGCAGGACGCCCTCGCCCTTGCCGAGCGGGGGGCGACCCGGCCCGCGAGTTCCAGCACGGCGGCCTCATTGGGTCGGACTGTGACCGACCACCGGGGCCCGGGCGCCGTCGGGCAGGCTCTGCACTACCTGCCGCAGCGCCGCGCCGAGCAGCAAGGAGTCCAGCTCGACCAGGTCCGGGTCGAGCGCCCGCATTGCCTCCACGTCGGCGTGCTTGCCGGCAGCGCGGGCTGCCTCCCGCCAACGGTTCTCGACCGAGGACCGCATCCCGGTCGCCATCGTGATTCTCGCGTCGTCCTGGCCCGGGGCGTGCCGCAGGATCTCCAGCGTATGGGTTGCCTGTGCCGCTCCGGTGGAGACGAACGCGGCGTACGGCGGGTGCAGCCGGTCGCGACCGACCGCCTCCGCGGCGGAGACGCCGTCGGGCGTGAGCGCATCACCGTCGCTGTCGGTGTGCCGGCGCAGCTCGACGTATCACATGTCGTCGCCTCTCCTCTCGCGGCCCCTCACGGAGTCGTGAACGCCGGCTGGGTGCGCTCGAAATCAGCCCTCATGGCTTCCTTCTGTGTCAAGGCGTCGGCGTAGGCTGCCGCTCGGCGGGTCCGGGAAGTGACTTGTCCGAAGAGTCAGCTGCCGAGATCGGGCTGGCCGCCGCGGGACGCGACGACCTCGGCGGCGCAGCTGGTCGACGCGAGGAGCCTGATCTATCGGCAGGTGGACACGGTGGCCAGCGGCCGATACCGGGCACGAAGACGTATGTCACCGACCCGAACCGGTCGACCGTCCAGGCTGGAATCGATGGGTATCCACGCGGTGATGTTCAGCGGCAGCGCCAAACTGCGGTGGGTCGCGGCGACTGGGGGCCTAGTTGCCGCGCTCGCCCTCCTCGTCGTGGCCGAACTGGTTGCTCCGCCCACGATTGCTGACACCGCAGTCCTCGACGTCATGGTCGCGAACCGGACGGCGCGCTGGACCGCGATCGCGACCGCCGTCACCAACAGCGGAGCCAGCCCCTTCACCTATCCGTTGATCGCTCTCACCGCCCTGCTGGTCGGCGTGCGCACCCGACGCTGGCGGCCCGGTGTCGCGGCGCTGTGCGTCGTCGCGCTGGGCGTCCTGTCCCGCCTGCTGCTGTCTGTCCTCATCGGCGACGCCCGCCCGTCACTGGAGCAGCGACTTGTACCGGTGACCGGGTTCAGCTTTCCGTCCGGCCACGCCACCAGCAGTGCGCTGCTCGCCGGCGCTCTCATCTGGCTGATTGGACGGGCGCGGCTTCCGCCCCTGGTTCGGTGGACGACTGCCGCCGTCCTTGTCCCGTGGGCCGTCTTGGTCGGAGTGAGCCGGCTCTACCTCGGCGTGCACTGGATCAGCGACGTCGTCGGCAGCTGGCTGCTGGCTGGTGCCTGGTTGTGCCTGCTCCTGCTGCTCGACCAGACACCGCGGATGCAGCACGGCACCCCTCCGGCCGCGCCCCTCCGAGAGCCCTGACTGCGGATCACCGGCGCCACCGTCAACGCCGACGGACTGCCGTGGGGCCTACATGAACGCGTGTCCGCTATGGATCGCCGCACATACCTGACCGACGGTGGGCGGCGGGTCGCGCAACCGTCCGCTGGCCATGGGCGGCCACCGTCGAGCATTCGAGGAACCGCTGTTGTCTGGCTTCGGCGTGTGGGAGGGTTGTTGCCCAACGTGACTTCTGAGCAGTAGTTTCACCAGCGGGTCGGGGTCGGAGCGAACTCAAGGAGTGATCGTGAGAACTCGCCTCTTGACAGTGCTGGCAGCCCTGGTCGTGTGTCTCGGGTTCGCGCCGACCGCGGCGCAGGCCGTCACGAACGGTCAGTTCGACGGGAACGCCCATCCCTATGTGGCGTACGAGGACAACGGGGTCTTCTCCTGCTCCGGCGCCCTGTTGTCGCCAACAGTCATGCTCACCGCAGCTCACTGCTTCAGCGACAGCACGTCGGTGTTCGGTACCAACACCGTGACCGGCGCGCCGCTGGTACGTGTCTCCTTCGATCCCAACCTGCCCAACACCCCCGCTGCTCAGCGCACGTGGTATGTGGGCAGCTACTACTTCGACCCGCAGTTCGCCATCGGCAGCGGCGGGGGGTTGCCCGGTTTCGACACCCACGACGTCGCGGTCATCATCTTCACGGCCCAGGGGTGCACGGTTCCGACCGGTCGGGTCGGCACCTACCAGTGCGGCCCGATCCCGGCCTCGGCGACGATGGGCCAGTACGCTGCCCTGCCGTCCCTGGGTCTCGTCGACACCCTTCCCATGGGCACCACGGTGGACCTCGTCGGCTACGGCGTGCAGAACTTCGTCAACGGCGGTGGGCCGTGTGGAGGCCCGTGCAAGAAGCAGCCGGGGGACGCGACCACGCGGTTCTTCGCGGCGACGACCTTGATCGCCAGCAACGACTCGATCAGCGACGAGTTCATCAAGCTGCACTCCAACAAGGGCGGCACCTGCTTCGGTGATTCCGGTGGGCCGAACCTGCTCGGCGGCACCAACATCGTCCTCGCGGTCAATTCGTTCGTCGCCAATTCCATCTGTTCCGGCAACACATATTCGTACCGGGTGGACACCGCCCAGGCGCTGACGTGGATCAGGGCGACCGTCACCGCACACGGAGCCAGCCTGTAGTTCCCGATTACGGCACCATCGCCCGGCGATCGAACTCCGGGCGATGGCGGCTCACGTCCCCGGCACGGGTCAGGCCGTGGCAGCGGGGGCTGCTGCAGGAGCTCGTGTAATGGGCCGCGGGCAGGGCGGGCCTGCCCTGGCAACGCTGTGGTGGCGTGGCCGTCGCGGAACGCGCGCTGGACGTGAACCGTCCGGCGCTGCCGTCCGCGGTTGGCCAGCCGGGGGCCGCTGAATGCCCCGTGGGGGATGGAGATCGCGCCGGCCAGCTTCGGCAAGTTCGCCGGTGATCTACTGGTCGGCAACTTCGGGGACGGCCGGATCACCGCCGTCGACCGCCGGAGCGGGCATGTGGACGGCCAACTCCGCGATCGGCGCGGAAAGACCATCGCGATCGACGGCCTGTGGGCGTTGCTGCGGGGTACCGCCACGACCGGAGGCACCGTCACGGTGTGGTTCAGCGCCGGTCCGGACGACGAGGCGAACGGCTTGGTCGGCCAGATCTGTCCGGCCAGGTGAGCTCGCCGGTCCGAGCAGCCAGCCGCGCCGCCGACTGCCGGCGGCGCGGCACCGCTCGCACCACCTCCGGGAATCGCTGACGCCAGCGCCGGTCACGTCGCCCAGAGTGGCGCCTGGCCGGACCAGCCGACGATGAGCAAGGATGTCGTCGAGCTGCCTGCACGACCAACTGCAGCACCGGTGCGTCGAGGGTCGGCGCGGACATTCAGGTCGTGAGGAGGTGGACAGGTCACGCACGAGTCAGAACGCGGGCTGGTTCTCCGGCTGAGGTCTGTGCTGGCGGCGCCCCGCACACGGATCTTCCGAGCGCTCACCACGCCGGCCGACCTGGCGGCCTGGTGGGGCCCTGAAGGGTTCAGCACGACGGAGATGGATCTGGACCTTCGCGTGGGCGGCCGCTATCGCTTCACCATGCGGCCGCCGGAGGCGGAGGCATTCCATCTGGCCGGCGAGTTCCTCGAGATCGACGCGCCGAGCCGGCTCGTCTACAGCTTCCGCTGGGAGGAACCCGATCCGGACGACCGGACGACGACCGTCACTCTGTCACTCCGTGACCTTGGAGAAGCCACCGAGGTGTCGCTCACTCAGGGCGAGTTTGCCACCGACGCGCGACTGGAACTGCACAGGAACGGCTGGACCGACTCATTCGACAAGCTGGGCCGGCTCCTGCAGTCGGGCTCCTAGCCGGCGGGTTGCGTGGCATGATTGCGTCCTTGCCGGCACGTTAAGGGGCGTCCCGATGAGTTGGCCAACCCTGAAGACCTACGACCGCATCGACCCGGAGCCCGAGGACAGCAGAGGCTTCGAGAGGTCTTATTTCGGCATGAGGCTCATGATCGGCGTCATTGGCGTGTTATTGCCGATCCTGTTGGTCGTGGTCGATTACCTGCTTATCGACCAACCGCTATCATTTCGCGGCTCGATGAGCGCCTACTATCACTCCCCAGCTCGAGACTTGTTCGTCGGAGGGCTTTCGGCATCAGGCGTAACGCTCATCAGCTACATGTTCTGGAAGTGGAGGACCTGGGACTTCTTGGTCTCGCTGATCGGAGGTGTCGCGGTACTCGGCGTCGCTGCATTCCCGACTGCCAGACCACGTGACGAAGCCAACACGATGAAAGCCGTCACCTGTGCCTACCAACACGAGGGCGTGCCTTCGCAATGCTGTGCCTGGTCTTCGCGCTACGCGACTTCGGCTACGGCCGCCTCGCGCACGACGTCGTCGGCGCCGATCGAACCGAGCTCGGCCCGATCCGCATCTGGAGAAATCTGAGAACGCAGAAGCGTAGGAGTGAGATTGTGCGGTGCGTCTGGCAGAAGGCTCCACGCACCGTTTTATATCTGCTTTGCCTAGCTGGCGTACTGATCGGAGCCGCATGGGCGCCGCTCGGCTGGGACATTCTCGTCCCGCATACCTATGGCGGCGAATTCGTGGCCTTCTTTTCCTTCGGCCTCGCATGGATCGTCGCCAGTTGGGACCTGCTCAAGGAAACCAAGCTGGTATCTTCACCCGTCATCACCGTCGGGCGGACTCTTGGTGTCCGGTACTAACCTGATGTCACAGTACTGGGCATGCGGGTCGCAGCATCATGCGGTGTCTGCGTGCGCCAATACGAGGTTGTTCTAGCCGCTGAGGTCACGCACCAGCACCGAGTTGCCCTTCCGACGAGTTGCCGCCTGGGTCATACGGAACAGTCGTTGACAAGGACGGTAAGGGTTCGGAGGCTGCCAGCCCGCCACCACCGCTCGACGTGGCGTCGGCTCAGGGACTCCGCCAGGGTCCCCACATGCCGCGGCGCGCGCTAACGCGCGACCATGCGCCGGTCGCGCGTTCGTGGTCGCCTCGTAGTGATGCTATGGCGTGGGGCCGGGCCGCCGGCGCCGCCGGTGGCAGCTGAGGGTGATCCGCTAGGAGAAGCGGTAGCGGGTCTGGCTGAACGGTTCGCCCTTGCTGAAGGCGAGGACCTTGGTCGGCGCGACGGCGTACACGTGCGCGGGGCTGCCGGTCTCGGTGCTGGGGTCGTGGAACGCTCCGTCGGACACGTCGAACGCCCATTCGAGTTTCGACGTCCAGAGTGCGGCTAGCCGCCTCAGCAGGGAGTCGTCCGTGGTTCGGACCGGGCTGCCCTCCACCACCACGTCGAGCCCGGAGCGGAACCGGTCGTTGCCGGTGGTGAGCACCCAGTGCGGGTTCGCCTCGATGTTCCTGGCTTTCTGCTCGTCCGGGCCGGTGCAGAAGTACAGCGACCCGTCCAGCCACATCGCTGGCAGTGGTGTCGCGTGCGGCCGGCCGTCGCGACGGACGGTGGACAACCAGAAGATCTCCGCGCGCTCCAGCGCGACGAGCACGTCGGACCACGGTCGCGCGGTCGCGTTCGGACTGCTGAAACGCGTGTCCAGCTCCGCCGTCGGCGCCGGGACTGACATGGAACCCTCCGGGTGTCGACCGACCCACGACTCGGTCTCATCGATACCGCACGTCCAGAGCCTACGATCTGCCGGTCGCGCGGGGCTGGCAGGACCAGCCCGTCGCCGAATCGATGCTATGAGCCGGCGCTCGGAAGACCAGTGGACAGTCCGATCGTCTCGGTTGACAGCGCACATCATCCGCTGGCCCGGCGGGGCGGTGTGCCGCGGTGGGAGTCGGGACGCGGGGTGGCGCCGTTGCGGTAGGCCGTCGCCAGGCGCCAGACGCGGGCGCCGACTCTCCGGCCTACATCGCGGCCGACAAGGTCGCCCTGCCGGAAGTGGATTCCGCCGTACCGGCGGGACACGCCGGCCTCGTCGGCGGCAGCCGAGAACGTGTCCCAGTGCAGCGTCACGTCTCTGGCCGGCACCCGGCCGGGCTCGATGCGCGAGGAGCCGGCCTCGATCGTGGCGGTTGCGCCGAAGCCGTCGCTGCCGGTGCAGCGGCGCAGGACCTCCGCGGCCGCGGCGCTGAAGGTGCTGTGACCGGACGGATACTCGGCGAACGGCGGGGTCACCACCGTCTCCTCCTGGTACGGCTGCCACTGCGCGCCGTCGATGAGCTGATCGTCCCGGCCGGGACCGCCCCACGCCCGGATCCTGCGGCCGGCGAACAGCTCGCGGATCGCGGTGATCGGCCGGACGTAGTCGTACTTGCGCTTGAGATACCAGGTCTCGATCCCGGCATCGAGCAGCGCGTTGGTGAGTGCGAAGAACAGCACGACGTCGGCGTCCAGGTCATGTCCGTCCCGGCGGGACACGAACCCCGCGAACAGGCACCAGTGGCCGGGCGGGAGTTCCGAGTTGGGTCCGTCGGCCCAGTACTGCGCGATCACCTTCTCGCGGTCCGACAGCCGCGCGCTGATCTCGATCAGCTCCTCGGCCTGCTGCAGGAACCGCCGGGTAGCGGCCGGCGCGGGCGCCGGAACCCGGTCGATCAGCAACGGCGAGGAGGAGAACGGCACCACCAGCCCCCAGTGCGGTACCGCGAATCGCTGCACGACGCTTCCGCCCCGGCCGTCCGGCACGCGAAGCGGCTGCCACCGATCCGGGACGACGACCACGTCCGGCGTGTTGACCGGTGCGTACGCCGTCCAGTCGGCATACGCGCCGGGCGCCAGCGTGCCGAGTTGGTTCGCGCCGTCGCCGTGGCGGAAGTCCAGCGCCGCACGGGCCGCCGCGGCTCCGACTCCGGCCGGTGTGGCCGGATCCGGCGTCGGGGGCGGTGGAACGAGTCCGACCGCGGCCAAGGTTGCGTCCACAGTGGACTTTCGGTCCGGGAACAGGTCCAGGACGG
Organism: uncultured Actinomycetota bacterium; assembly: GCA_963728945.1. Lineage (GTDB taxonomy): Bacteria > Actinomycetota > Actinomycetes > Mycobacteriales > CADCTP01 > CADCTP01. Next base: position 683,503 of record CAVSMA010000004.1, read on the forward strand.
CGTGGTAAGCGGCATACCCGACGGCATCGCTCGTGGCCGTCGCCTCCCGGTCGGTGGGAGTTGCGACGAACGCCAGCCGGGTGCCGACCGCCCGCGGGTCGTAGGCAGCCCAGGCCTCGTACATCGCGGTATGCACGATCGCCAGGGCGCGGGCCGCGACCGGGGGCGCGGGCCGCGTGGCCCGGATGGCCGCCAGCACGGCCTCGTTCCAGGTGAGGACGACCGTGCCGGACCGCACGACGGAGCCCATGATCTAGGGACCGTGCCGCCATGTCCGCATGACGCCTGCACGCCTGACTACACGTGTGGTCGCCGAGCCGCGGTCCCACGACTGCAGGTCCGCTCGGCGGCCGGCGGGTCTCCCGTCCGGCTAGCGTGAGCGCGTGCTGGAGGAGCTGCCGGTCGAGCGCGTGCTGGCCGAGCGGGTCCGCGCGCAGGTCCTGACCGGGGTGCGGCCCACTGATCCGGTCGAGGCCGTGCGCCGGGTGGGGGCCTTGCAGGCCCAGGATCCACGTGCGCTGCGGCTCGCGATCAGGGCCCGGACCACCGGCGTGGACGCGCCGGCCGTTCACCGGGCCCTGGCCGAGCCCGGCCGGCTGGTCGTCACCTGGCTGATGCGAGGCACGCTGCACGCCGTGCCAGCCGGGGACGCGCGCTGGCTGCTCGCCCTGCTCCGACCGCCCCGCAGCAGCGGCCGGACCCGCCGGCTCGCGCTCGGTCTCGACGACCACGTGCTCGACACGGCGCTGCCGATCGCCGTCGAGCTGCTCGCGGCCGGGCCGCTCACCCGCAGCGAGCTGGCCGACCGGCTGCGCGCCGCCGGCGTCCCGCTCGGCCCGGGTCAGGCGCCCGCTCACCTGCTGAGCGTTGCTGCCCGGGAGGGCCTGGTGTGCCGCGGCCCGGACCGGGACGGCGAGCCGACCTACGTCCGGCTCTCCGACTGGCTCGCGCGCGCCGAGCCGGTCGAGCCGGTCGAGCGGGACGACGCGTTGGCTCGGCTCGCCCGCCGCTACCTGGCCGGACACGGTCCGGCCGGCGCCGCCGACCTTGCCGCCTGGTCCGGCCTGCCGCTGCGGGACGCCCGGACCGGGCTGGGTGCGCTGGCCGCGGCGGGCGAGGTCGAGGACATCCGCATCGGCGGCGCGCCGGCGTACCGGCTGCCCGGCGAGCCGCCGCCCGAGGACCGTACGGTGCGGCTGGTGCCGGCGTTCGACGAGTACCTGCTGGGCTACCGGGGCCGGGCGCTCGCCCTCGACGCCGCACACCTACACCGGATCCAGGCCGGCGGCGGGATCGTCCACCCGGCCGTCCTGCTGGGCGGGCGGATCATCGGGACCTGGCGGCAACGGCGTGCCGACGGCCGGCTGATCGTCGCGGTCGAGCCCTTCCGCCGGCTGCCCCGGGGTACCCGCGCCGCGCTCGCGGCCGAGGCCGCGGACATCGGGCGGTTCCTCGGTGTGCCAGCCCGGCTGGAGGTCGGGAACTCGCCCGTACCCGTCAACGCCTGAGCGCCCGAGGCGAACCGCGTACGGGCGTCGAGGGGACGCCGGTGAAGGGCAACGGCCCGAACGGTGAGCCCGGCTGAGGCGGCGTCGGCGGTCACGCTGCTCTGTTGCGATCATTGTCGACCAGACCCCCCTCGACGGACGAGCCACCCACGGCGTGCTCCACCGGACAGGGCTTGGTCGAGATCTAGGTTGACGGGAGACGCAGGTCGATGAATGGATCGCAGGCCCTGATCAGCAGCCTGGTGGACGCCGGCGTCGAGGTCTGTTTCATGAACCCCGGCACGTCCGAGATGCACTTCGTGCACGCGCTGGACTCGGTGCCGCGGATGCGCGGCGTGCTGGCGCTGTTCGAAGGCGTCGCCACCGGCGCGGCCGACGGTTACGCGCGGGTGGCCGGCCGTCCGGCTGCCGTGCTGCTGCACCTCGGTCCCGGCCTCGGCAACGGCTTGGCGAACCTGCACAACGCGCGCCGCGCCCACACGCCGCTGCTGTGCGTCGTCGGCGCGCACGCGACCTACCACGCGCGGTACGACGCGCCGCTCGAGTCCGACATCGCGTCCGTGGCGCGCACGGTGTCCGGCTGGGTCCACACCTCGGGCACCACCCGCCGGGTCGCGGCCGACGCGATGCGCGCCCTGGCCGCCGCGCAGGCCGGCGGCGGTCAGGTCGCGACGCTGATCCTGCCGGCCGACGTGTCGTGGACCGAGGGCGGGCAGACCGCCGCGCCCTGGCCGCCGCCGCCGCTCGTCCCGGCCCCCGCGTCGGCGATCGCCGCGGCGGCGCAGGCCCTCGCGGCCGGCGAGCAGACGATGCTCCTGCTCGGCGGGCGCGGGTTGTCCGCGGCCGGGCTCGAGGCCGCGAGCCGGATCGCCGCCGCGACCGGCGCCCGGGTGCTGGCCGAGACGTTCCCGGCCCGGATGGAAGCCGGTGCCGGCGTCCCGGCGACCAGGCGGCTGGCCTACCTGGCCGAGCAGGCCGAGCAGCAGCTCGACGGGGTCCGCACCCTGATTCTGGCCGGCGCCGCGGCGCCGGTGTCGTTCTTCGCCCACCCCGGCCGCAGCAGCAGCCTCGTCCCCGACGGGTGCGAGGTCGTGCTTCTCGCCGAGACCGGCCAGGACGTGGAGGCCGCGCTGGAGGCGCTGGCCGACCGGGTGGCGGCGGACACCGCGCCGGAGCTCGCGGCGTACGGGCCGCCGGTGCCCGAGCCCGGTCCGCTCAACCTGGCGAACCTGCCCGCGGCGATCGCCAGCACCCTGCCCGACGGCGCGATCGTCGTCGACGAGGCCAACACGTCCGGCCTGGGCCTGCCCACCGCGCTCGCCCCCGCCGCCCGGCACACCCTCCTCGCCCTGACCGGCGGCGCCATCGGCCAGGGGATGCCGGTCGCGACCGGCGCGGCCATCGCGGCCCCGGACCGCCCGGTCCTCAACCTGGAGGCCGACGGCAGCGCGCTCTACACGATCCAGTCGCTGTGGACCCAGGCGCGGGAGCGGTCGAACGTCACCACCGTCGTCCTCAACAACTCCGCGTACGCCATCCTGCGGATGGAACTGGCCCGCACGGGCGCGGGCGACCCACCCGGCGCGGCGTCGGCACGCATGCTCGACCTGTCCGACCCCACGCCCGACTTCGTGCACCTCGCGACCGGACTCGGCGTGAGCGCGAGCCGGGCCACCACCGCCGAGGAGCTGGCCGACCAGCTCACCGCCGCTTACGCCGAACCGGGCCCGCACCTCATCGAGGCGATCGTCCCGCCCATCCTCTGAACCCCACGACCAGCGGCGCTCGGGGTTCACTCACCACGCCGACCCCGACAGAACGCCTGCCAGCCCGGAGGCTGAACGGTTGCGCTGTGCCTGAGGATGTGGACGTGGTGGAGTCCTCGGCGAACAGGTCAGCCTCCGCCTCCTACCGGCGCGACGGTAGCGGGTCAGGAGGAGGCGCCGGAGTAGCGGCGGAGGGCGTGCCGCCAGCTCCAGCGGGTGACGGCGGCGAGGGCGACGGTGAAGCCGATCGAGCCGGCGACCAGCCAGACCGACGAGTGGTCGGTCAGGGCCGATGCCGGCACGGTGATCGCGAACGCGAGCGGGACCAGGATCGTGAAGCCGATCCGCAGCCAGCCGGGGTAGATCGACACCGGCCACCGCCCGGCCTGGTACATCCCGTCGAACAGCTCGACGATCGGGTCGAGCCGGGTCACCCAGAACGCGAGCATGGTCAACAGCAGCCAGAAGCAGTAGATCGCCACCGCTCCCAGCGCCAGCGCGAGGACGAACGCGAGTACGTCGAGCGCCGACACCGTGCCCGGCAGCCGCGCCGTCGCGATCACGATGAGCACGCCGCCGACGAGGAGGTCGACGCCCTGCCAGAGCTGCACCCGCCGCACGCTGACGAGCAGCTGCACGTCGGCCGGCTTTGTCAGCACGAAGTCGAGCGTCCCCTGCTGCACGTCTTCCATGAGCTGCTGCATGTTGGGCTGCACGATCATCTTGATCAGGCCGCCGACGAGCACGTACACGCCCATGACGACGAGCAGCTCGCCGGCCGTCCAACCGTGCAGCGAGTCGGTGTTGCCGAACACCAGCGCGAGCACGGCGATCGACGTGCCTACCGAGATCAGCGACTGCACCAGGCTGAAGGCGAAGTTCACTCGGTATTGCAGCTCGTTCATGATGCCGATCCGCAGGAACGTCCCGGCCAGCCGGAGCGAGCGCATCGCTACGTGCCCACCGCGCCGTAGCGCCGCACGCCCACCCGCCACACCGCCGCCACCAGGGCCGTGCCGATCGCGATCCAGGCGGCCTGGAACGCCAGCCCGGTGAACAGCTCCGTCGTGGACAGCGACCCGGCCAGCACCTCGATGGGGTAGCCGAACGTGTACTTGAACGGCAGCACGTCGGCGAGCCCGGCCGCCCAGGCCGGCAGCAGCGCCAGCGGCACCAGCCGGCCGGACAGCAGCAGCTCGGCGGTGAAGTAGGTGTCGTAGATCGCGCTGACCCTGGTCGTCCAGAACGTGATCATGCCGAGCACCCAGAGCAGCATCGAGCGGATCAGGTACGCGCCCCAGATCGCGACGAAGAACACCACCACGTGCAGCGGCGTGATGTGGAACGTCGGCCGGAACGCGATCGACAGCACCGCCGCGACCGGGATCCACAGCACCACCGCCACGACCTTCCAGCCGGCGAAGTACGCGAGGTCGTAGTGGATCGGGTGCACCGGCCGCAGCAGCATCCCGGACAGGTCGCCCTGCTGGATCCGGTGCTCCCAGCCGTACGGGGTGAAGACGATGTTCATGTTCCGGACCAGCGTCCAGACGATGTAGTACGCGGCGAACTCTCCCGCCGTGATGCCCTGAACGGACCCACCGCGCGAGGTGGCCACCGCCGACCACACCACCAGGTAGACCACCGGCTCGGCGACCATGCCGAGCAGGTAGGCGTAGTTCGCGGTGCGGTACTGGAACTGCGTCTGCACGGCGGCCTTCATCACCACCGGGTAGAGCCCGGCCAGCCCCTTCGCTCTGGTCACGGTTCGCCCCCGGGCCCGCCCCATCCGAGCAGCGGCAGCTGGCCGGTGCCGCGGGCAGCCCGGCGATGCTCACTCCCCCGCCGGCTCACGGCTGCAGCGCGCCGGAGTTGAAGACCTGCTCGATCACGTCCTCGACCGGCGGGTCCTCGATGGTGAGGTCGGTGACGCCGTGCTCGGCCAGCAGCCGGCCGGCGACCTGGGCCGAGCGGTCCTTGTCCACCCGCAGCGTGACGCGCTCGCCGTCCACGCCGACCAGCTCGCCGTACGACTCGAACAGCGCCGGGTCGGCCGCGCCGACCGTGGCGGTGATCGTCTGGCGCTGCGCGTACCGGGTGGACAGCTCGCGCAAGCCGCCGTCGTACAGGATCCGGCCGGCGTCGATGACGATCACCCGCTTGCACAGCGCCTGCACGTCGGCCATGTAGTGGCTGGTGAGCAGCACGGTGGCGCCGCGGCGGGCGTTGTAGTCGGCCAGGAACGCCCGGATCCGCTTCTGCATCGTCACGTCGAGCCCGATGGTCGGCTCGTCCAGGAACAGCACCTGCGGGCCGTGCAGCAGCGCGCCGGTGATCTCCGCCTTCATCCGCTCGCCGAGGGAGAGCTGGCGTACCGGCTTGCGCACCTCGTCGCCGATGTCCATCAGCTCGATGAGCTCGTCGCGGGTGCGGCGGAACTCGGGCTCCGGGATCCGGTAGATCGCCCGGTTCATCTCGTACGAGTCGAGCGCGGGCAGGTCCCACTGCAGCTGGTTGCGGTTGCCCATGACCAGCGTGATCCGGCGCAGGAAGGCGTGCTCGCGACGGGACGGCACGTGCCCGAGCACCGTGACCTCGCCGGCGGACGGGAACAGCAGCCCGGACAGCATCTTCAGCGTCGTGGTCTTGCCGGCACCGTTGGGGCCCAGGAAGCCCACCACCTCACCGGGCTGGACGGTGAAGCCGATCCCAGCAACCGCGACGACGTCCCGGGTGGTCCGCCGCACCAGGCTGCGCAGCGACGCGCGGAGACCGCCCTCCCGGACGGGCACCCGGAAGGTCTTGGCCAGCCCGGACACGTGGATGTCTGGCTCCACGCCCGCACAGTAACGGTCGCTGACCAGCGATTTAGTGGCCCACGTAGGCCAGGCCCTGCTGGAGCAGCCTGCCCTGGCCGCCGGTCATCTCGGCCAGCAGCCGCTCGTCCCTGGCCTCCTCCGGGGTGAACCAGGTCAGCTCGAGCGCGTCCTGCTGCGGCGCGCAGTCGCCCTCCACCGGCACGACGTAGGCCAGCGAGACCGCGTGCTGGCGCGGGTCGTGGAAGGGGGTCACCCCGGGCGTCGGGAAGTATTCGGCGATCGTGAACGGTTGCGGCGCGAGCGGCACCCGCGGCAGCGCCAGCGGCCCGAGGTCCTTCTCGAGGTGCCGCAGCAGCGCCGAGCGCACCCGCTCGTGGTAGAGCACCCGGCCGGACACGAGGGCCCGGGTGATCCGGCCCTCCCCGGTCACCCGCAGCAGCAGGCCGACCGAGGTGACCACGCCTTGCGCGTCGACCCGGACCGGGATGGCGTCGACGTAGAGGATCGGCAGCCGCGCCCGGGCGGCATCCAGCTCCTCGCCGCCGAGCCAGCTGCTGTCCGACTGAGGCGTCGTCTGGGTCATGGCGACCTTTCTATCCCGCAGAATGGGGGGCGCGAACGGGCGCCCGGGGCATACTGCCCGACGATGACGAGTCGACGCAGGACGACCTTGCCCGCAATCCTGGTGGCCGGAGCGCTGCTGGCGGGCGGCTGTACGGGGGACAAGGGGCCGGCCGGGCCGGCCCAGACGCCGGCGGCCGACCCGCCGGCCGCGGCGCTGGTCAAGCCGCCGACCGCGGCGACCACGGTGGCGGCCGGGCGGACGCCGGGCGAGATCACCGCGGCGGTCAGCCGGAGCCTGTTCGCCACGGCCCCGGTCGTGGTGGTCGCGCTGGCCGGCGACCCGGGCGCGGTCTCGGCCGGCGCCGCCGAGGCCGAGCGGCGTGGCGTGCCGATGCTCCTCGACGACGGTCCCGCCGCTGCCGGCGACCCGACCACGCCGAGCGCGGCACCCGACGGAACTGCGGCACCCGGCGAGAGTGGGGCACCCGGGGAGAGTGGGGCACCCGACGGGACCACGGCGCCCGGCGGGACCGACGGGCCCGGGGCGGCCGGCACGCCCGACGGGACCGCCGCACCCGACGCGACCGAGGGGACCGAGGGGACCGAGGCGCCCGACGCGTCCGGGGCGGCCGGCACGCCCGCGGGCGCCGGCGAGGTGGGCGGGAACACGGGATCGGCGGCGACCGGCGGCGGCACGCCAGGGTCCGATCCGGTGGCGGCCGAGGTGACGCGGCTCAAGCCGGACAGCGTGCTCGCGCTCGGCGCCGGCGTGGCCGACCGGCTCGCGTCCACCGGCACGAAGGTCGTCACCGACGCGGCCCAGCTGCCCGAGGTCGGCCGGCCACAGGCCGCCGACGGGACCACCGTGCTGGTCGACCAGACCGCCAAGGCCACCGCCACCGCGGTCAGCACCACCGGCAGAGCGGCGGGCGCCCGGGTGGTGCCGATCAGCGGGACCGACCCGCGGGCCGACGGCCGGGCGGTCACCGCGCTGGCCCAGGACAAGCCGCAGCACGTGGTCGCCGCCGGCACCGCGTTCGGCCCGACCAGCCGGCTGGCCGCCCGGGTCGCCACCGCGGCCACCGGCGTCCAGCTGCCCGGCGGCGGCCAGGTCGTGCTGCCGGGCCGCCGGCTGGTCGCCATGTACGGCCACCCGGGCACCGCCGCCCTCGGCGTGCTCGGCGAGCAGCCGCTGCCGCAGGCGATCGCCCGGGCCAAGCGGCTGGCCGCGCCGTACCGGGCGCTGTCCGGGTCGACCCCGGTCGTGCCGACCTTCGAGCTGATCGCGACCGTCGCGCAGGCCAACCCCGGCGTCGGCGGCGACTACTCGTACGAGGCGCCGGTCAGCATGCTCCGGCCCTGGGTGGTCGAGGCCGGCAAGGCCGGCATGTACGTGGTGCTCGACCTGCAGCCGGGCCGGGCCAACTTCCTCGACCAGGCCAAGCTGTACGAACCGCTGCTGCGGCTGCCGTACGTGGGACTGGCGCTCGACCCGGAGTGGCGGCTGCGGCCCGACCAGCTCCCGCTGACCGAGATCGGCAGCGCCAAGGCGTCCGAGATCAACTCGGTCTACCGCTGGCTGGCCGACCTCACCGACCAGCTCCGGCTGCCGCAGAAGCTGTTCGTCATCCACCAGTTCCGGCTGTCGATGATCGGTGACGACCAGCCGCTCGAGCACGACCGCGACTCGGTGCAACTGCTCATCCACATGGACGGCCAGGGCCCGACCGGCAACAAGGACGAGACCTGGGCCGCGGTCGTCGGTGCGGCGCCGAAGGGCGTGCCGTTCGGCTGGAAGAACTTCTACGACGAGGACACGCCGATGCTCACGCCGGCGCAGACGATGTCCCGCAAGCCGACCCCGAGCATGATCTCGTACCAGTAGCCGATCCGGACACCGGCGACCGACCGTTGACATCCCGGACCGGGAGCCCGATCCTGGCGCCATCCCTGGGAGCGCTCCGCGACGGTCGCCCGGGGGCGGGCATGGGAGCGCTCACACCGGCGCGAAGGAGCGTGCACCGTGGGCATACGCACGATCAGGGTCGGGACAGTCCTCGCAACCGTGCTGGCGAGCGGCGCGCTCGGGCTCGCGCCAGCCTCCGCGGCGCCGGCCGCGCCCGCGCCGCCCACGACGTCCGCCCGGACACTGCCGGCCAGCACGTCGTTCTACGTCGACCTCACCAGCAAGGCGGTCGGGCAGGCGGTCACCGACGCCAGGGCGGGCCGGACCGCGGACGCCCTCCGGATGGCCGAGCTCGCGTCCTGGCCGGTGGCGACCTGGTTCACCGGCGGGACGAGCGCGCAGCAGACCCGCCGGGATGTCGCGGCGCTGACGGCCAGCGCTGCGCTGCGCCGGCAGGTGCCGGTGCTCACCGCGTACGACGTGCCCGGCCGGGACTGCTCGCAGTACTCCGCCGGCGGGGCCGCGAACACGGCCGAGTACGAGACCTGGGTCGACGGGTTCGCCGCCGGGCTGGGCCGGACCAGGTCGGTGGTGATCCTCGAGCCGGACGGGCTGGCCCTCTCCCCGGACCAGTGCGGCGGCACGCCGGAGCAGCAGGCCGCGCGGGTCACCGAGATCAACTACGCGGTCGACCGGCTGGAGCGGCAGCCCGGCACGAACGTCTACCTGGACGCCGGGCACAGCAGCTGGCACGCGGTCGGCGACATGGCGCAGCGATTGCGGGACGGCGGTGTCGCCCGCGCTCAGGGCTTCTTCCTCAACGTGTCGAACTACCGCACCGACGCCGAGCTGGTCCGGTACGGGACGATGATCGCCCAGTGCATCTGGTACCTGGCCAACGTGGCCGGCTCGACCGGCGACCAGTGCGCGAACCAGTACTGGCCTCCCGCGGACGCCGACGCCTGGTATGCCGGCCACGTCCCGGCGGGCGCCGCGCTGACCCACTTCGTCATCGACTCCAGCCGCAACGGCCAGGGTCCGTGGACGCCGCCGGCCGGGGTCTACTCCGACCCGCAGGACTGGTGCAACCCGCCGGGCCGCGGGATCGGCCGGCCGCCCACGGCGGACACCGGCACGCCCCTGCTCGACGCCTACCTGTGGGTGAAGGTGCCCGGCGAGTCCGACGGCAGCTGCACCCGGGGCACGGCCGGCCCGGTCGACCCGGAGTGGGGCGTGGTCGACCCCGCGGCCGGTGTCTGGTGGCCGGATCAGGTGCACCAGCTCGCCGTGCTGGCCGTTCCGCCGCTGCGGTTCAACCCGCACGCCGTGGTCGGCTGAGGGAGCCGGCCGCCGGGCCGCAGACTGGGGGCGTGACAACCGTCGAGCTCGATCCCGGCGCCCGGCTGCACCCGGGACCGGGCGGCGCGCTGCTGGTCGGCGGGCAGCCGCTGCGGGTGCTGCGGCTCAACCCGGCGGCCGCCGGGGTGGTGGCGCGCTGGCGCGACGGTGCCGGCGCGCCGGTCGGGCCGGCCGAGACCGCGCTGGCCGCCCGGCTGCACTCGTACGGGCTGGCGGTGGTCCGCGCCGACCGCTCGCCGTACACCGCGGCCGACGTGACGGTCGTGGTCCCGGCGCTGGACCGGCCGGAGTCGCTCGACCGCTGCCTGGCCAGCCTCGACCCCGGCGCGGCCAGGGTGATCGTCGTCGACGACGGGTCCCGGGATCGGGCGGCGGTGGCGGCGGTGGCGGCCCGGCACGGGGCGGAGCTGATCGCGCGCGCCGCCAACGGCGGGCCGGCGGCGGCCCGCAACAGCGGGCTGGCCGCCGTCCGGACGCCGCTGGTCGCGTTCGTGGACTCCGACTGCCGGCTGCCGGCCGGCTGGCTGGCCGACCTGCTGCCGGTGCTCGCCGACGGCACCGCGATCGTGGGCCCGCGGATCTTCGGCACCGGCGGCACCGGCGCGCTGGCCCGGTTCGAGGCCGGCTCCGGGCCGCTGGACCTGGGCGGGACGGCGAGCCCGGTCGGCCCCGGCGCCCGGGTCGGCTACCTGCCGGCGGCCGTGCTGCTGTGCCGGCGGGACGCGCTCGGTGCCGGCTTCGACGAGTCCATGCGGGTCGGCGAGGACGTCGACCTGGTGTGGCGGGTCGCCGAGGTCGGCCACCCGGTCCGGTACGAGCCGCGGGTCGTCGTCGAGCACGAGACCAGGCCGGGCTTCGCCCGCTGGCTCGCGCAGCGGTTCGGGTACGGCCGCAGCGGGGCGGTGCTCGCCGCCCGGCACCCGGACCGGCTCGCCCCGGTCGTGATCAGCCGGTGGTCGGCGCCCGCGCTGCTCTGCCTGGCCGCGCGCCGGCCGGTGGGAGCGGCCGCCTGGACGGCGCTGGCCGCGGTCGGCCTCTGGATCCGGCTGCCGGCCGGCCCTGGGCGGACCGACGAGTCGGTCCGGCTCACCGCCGCCGGCCTCGGCTGGACGCTGCTCGGGCTGGCCGAGGCGGCGGCCCGGCCGTGGCTGCCGGCGATGCTCGCGGCGGCCACGGTGAGCCGGACCGCGCGCCGGGCCGCCGTGCTGGCGGTCGCGGTCCGGCTGGTGCGCACCCGGCACGGGCGATCGCCGGACCAGCACCCGCTCGCCTGGGCGGCGCTGCGGGTCGCCGACGACCTCGCCTACGGCGCCGGCGTCTGGGCCGGAGCCCTGCGCGACCGACAGCCCGCCCCCCTCCTCCCCAAGATCACCTGACCCCGGGGGCCAGGGCGTGTCTCCCCATTGGCGGTGGATGCCGGCGGCGTCCAGCCGGCGTCCGGCGAGGCGGCGGGGCCGGCCGATACCGGGATTGTCTCGGCCGGTCCCGCCAACGCGGCCGGTCGTCGTCTGGGCGTCGTCCGGCGCCGCCAGCCAGTGGGGAGACATGCCCTAGCCTGGACCCGGTGACGAGCCTGTGGTCGGACCTCGACCGGCCGCCGCTGTCGGAGCGGGCGGTGCGGGCGGCACTGGTCCGGCCGGGCGGCTTCGTGCGCGAGGTGCACGTCGTCGCCGAGACCGGGTCGACCAACGCCGACCTGGCCGAGGTCGCCCGCCGCGGCGGTCCCGAAGGCGTCGTGCTGGTCGCCGAGACGCAGACCGGCGGCCGCGGCCGGCTGGACCGGATCTGGACCTCGCCGCCGCGGGCCGGCCTGCTGTTCTCGGTGCTGCTGCGCCCGCAGCTGCCGCCGCCGCGACGCACCTGGATCCCGCTGCTGGCCGGCCTCGCCGTGCAGCAGGCGGTCTCCCGGCTGGGCGCGGTGGAGACCAGGCTGAAGTGGCCCAACGACCTGCTGCTCGGCGACGACCTCGGCAAGGCCGGCGGCATCCTGGCCCAGGCGACCGGTGACGCGGTGGTCGTCGGTGTGGGGCTCAACGTGACCACCCGTCGCGCGGAGCTGCCCGAGGGCGCGGTCTCGCTGCTCACCGAGGGCGCCGCCTGCACCGACCGGGACCCGCTGCTGCGGGCGATCCTGCGCACCCTCGCCGACCGGTACGCCGAGTGGTCCGCCGGCCCGGACCGGCTACGGCCCGCGTACGAGGCGGTGTGCGACACGATCGGGCAGGACGTGCGGGTCCAGCTGCCCGACGGCAGCGCGCTGGCCGGCACCGCGACCGGCCTGGACGAGATGGGCCGGCTGGTCGTCAGGACTACGGACGGTGACGTGCCGGTGTCCGCCGGCGACGTCACCCGGGTCCGCCCCGTCACTGTCCGGTGACGTTCGGATCGTCCGACGGTCACACGTAGGCAACGAACCGGCCCGCTGCGTGGAACGCCGTGACGGCGGACTGGCTCTCCGCCATGCTTGGGCCGTGGCGTACCCGGACAGCCTGCTCGCCGACGACGAGCGCGTCGTCAAGCACCTGCACCCGCACTGGATCACCCTCGTGCGGCCGGTCCTGCTGCTGATCGTGATCGTCGCGCTCGGCTCGTTCCTGGCCGCCATCTTCCCCGGCGGCGGCCTGCAGACACCCGGGCGGATCGCGATCGGCGTGATCGGGGTGATCGCGCTGATCCTCGTCACCCTGATCCCCTACCTGCGCTGGCGGACCACCCACTACGTGCTCACCACGCACCGGCTGATGACCCGGGTCGGCATCCTCAGCCACACCGGCCGGGACATCCCGCTCAACCGCATCAACAACGCCATGTACGAGCAGTCGTTCTTCGAGCGGATCGTCAACTCCGGCACGCTCGTGGTCGAGTCGGCCGGCGAGGACGGGCAACAGGTCTTCCGGAACATCCCCAACGCGGACGAGACCCAGCAGCTGATCAACCGGCTGGTGGAGGGCGACCACGACCGCCGCAGCCGCAACGCCGCCCGCTACGAGGCGCAGTACGAGGCGCGCTACGACGCCGACTACCCCGACGGGGGGCCGGTGGACGGTCTGGACCAGCCGACCCGCCGGATGGAGCGGCCCTGACCCGGGTAGGTCACCGGGTGTGGCGGACGACGGCCTGCTCAGCGGCGACTTCTACCGGTTCGAGCAGCTGCTGGCCGCACCCGAGCGGGAGACCCTGCACCGGGGACAACCCCGGCATGACCACGACGCTCATCGAGCACAAGATCGCGCTGCGTACCGTGCAGAACGCGGACATCGCCTACCGGGACTGCCGCGTCCCGGCGGAGGACCGGCTGCAGGAGGCGCACGGCTTCAAGGACACCGCGGAGATCCTGCGCCGCACCCGGTCCGGCGTGGCCTGGTCGTCGGTGGGGGTGATGCTCGCCGCGTACGAGATCGCGCTGGCGTACGCGACCGAGCGCGAGCAGTTCGGCCGGCCGATCGCCGGCTTCCAGCTCGTGCAGGACCTGACTCGTACGAGGGCACCCGGGAGATCAACACGCTGATCGTGGGCCGGGCGGTCACGGGCCACAGCGCGTTCGTCTGAGCCCGGGGCATAGTGTCCGCGGCATGAGCGCTGAACCCGTGGCGTCGCAGCCGGACATCCACACCTCCGCCGGCAAGCTCGCCGACCTGCAGCACCGCTACGACGAGGCGGTGCACGCCGGCTCGGCCCGGGCGGTCGAGCGGCAGCACGCCAAGGGCAAGAAGACCGCCAGGGAGCGGATCGCGCTGCTGCTCGACGAGGGCTCGTTCGTGGAGCTGGACGAGCTGGCCCGGCACCGGTCGACGAACTTCGGCATGGACGGGGAGCGCCCGTACGGGGACGGGGTGGTCACCGGATACGGCACCGTCGACGGCCGGCCGGTCTGCGTGTTCGCGCAGGACTTCACCGTCTTCGGCGGCAGCCTCGGCGAGGTCTTCGGCGAGAAGATCGTCAAGGTCATGGACCTGGCGATGAAGACCGGCTGCCCGGTCGTCGGCATCAACGACTCCGGCGGCGCCCGGATCCAGGAGGGCGTGGTCTCCCTCGGCCTGTACGGCGAGATCTTCTACCGCAACGTGATGGCCTCCGGCGTGGTGCCGCAGATCAGCCTGGTGCTGGGCCCGTGCGCGGGCGGCGCGGTCTACTCCCCGGCGATCACGGACTTCACCGTGATGGTCGACCAGACCTCGCACATGTTCATCACCGGCCCGGACGTGATCAAGACGGTGACCGGCGAGGACGTGGCGTTCGAGGACCTGGGCGGGGCCAGGGCGCACAACACCAAGTCGGGGGTCGCGCACTACATGGCCGCCGACGAGGCCGACGCGATCGACTACGTCAAGGCGCTGCTGTCGTACCTGCCGTCGAACAACCTGGACGAGCCGCCGGTGCTGGACACCGAGCCCGAGCTGTCGGTGACCGACCTCGACCGCGAGCTGGACACGTTCGTGCCCGACTCGCCCAACCAGCCGTACGACATGCACACGGTGATCGAGCACGTCGTCGACGACGGCGAGTTCCTCGAGGTGCAGCCGCTGTTCGCGCCGAACATCCTGGTCGGGTTCGGCCGGGTCGAGGGCCGGCCGGTCGGCGTGGTCGCCAACCAGCCGATGCAGTTCGCCGGCACGCTCGACATCGACGCGTCGGAGAAGGCCGCCCGGTTCGTGCGGACCTGCGACTGCTTCAACATCCCGGTGCTCACGTTCGTCGACGTGCCCGGCTTCCTGCCCGGCACCTCGCAGGAGTGGGGCGGGATCATCCGGCGCGGCGCCAAGCTCATCTACGCGTACGCCGAGGCGACCGTCCCGAAGGTCACCGTGATCACCCGCAAGGCGTACGGCGGGGCGTACGACGTGATGGGGTCCAAGCACCTGCGCGCGGATGTGAACGTGGCCTGGCCGACCGCGCAGATCGCGGTGATGGGCGCGCAGGGGGCGGTGAACATCCTCTACCGCCGGGAGATCGGCGCGGCATCCGATCCAGAGGCGACGCGGGCCGAGAAGGTGCAGGAGTACGAGGACACGCTGGCGAATCCGTACGTCGCGGCGGAGCGCGGCTATCTGGACTCGGTGATCCCGCCCTCGCACACCCGCCGCTACGTCACCCAGTCGTTGCGGATGCTCCGCACCAAGCGCGACCAACTCCCCCCGAAAAAGCACGGCAACATACCCCTCTAAGGTCGTGGTGCCCGCACTCGATCCTCACCTCCGGGGTGCCGCAGCGGCTGCGCCCCGGGTTCCGGAACAACGACGGCCGGTGCTGCGGCACCGCGGAAGTCGGGGACGGGCCAGGGCCTTGCCGCCGGCGGCGAGCGGGCGGGCGGGGATCGGTACGGTGCCGGCGTGGGCAGCATCGACCCGAGCGCCTGGATCGCACCGACCGCCATGGTGACCGGCGATGTGACTCTCGGCCCGGGAGCCCGGGTCCTGCACGGGGCGGTCCTCAACGGCGACCGCGGTCCGGTGGTGCTCGGTGCGGACGTCGTGATCATGGAGAACGCCGTCCTGCGCGGCCGGCCCGAGCACCCGCTCGTCGTCGGCGACGCGGTCCTGGTCGGCCCGCACGCCCACCTGAACGGCGCCCGCATCGAGGATGAGGTCTTCGTGGCCACCGGGGTCTCGGTCTTCGCCGGTGCGGTGGCCGGAGCACGCTCGGAACTGCGGGTCGGCAGCGTGCTGCACGTCAACAGCCACCTGCCGGCGGAAACCGTCGTGCCCATCGGCTGGATCGCCGCCGGCCGGCCGGCACAGCTGTTCGCTCCCGACCGGCACCACGAGTTGTGGGCGGTCCAGGAAGGTCTCGACTTCCCGGGCACGATGTACGGCGTGGCCCGCGGCACGTCGATGCGCGAGATCATGCGCCGCCAGGCCGCCGCCTACGGTCCGCCCGGCGGCGCGTAGGTGCCTACCGTCGCCGGGGGGTGGGGCGGTAGACGAGCTCCTGGGTGCGGCCGTCGAGCGTTCGGCTCTCGAGCAGGTCGAGGTCGAAGTCGCCCGCGCCGCGGAGGATCGGGCTGGTGCCGGTCCGTCCGGAGATGACGGGGAAGATCGTCACCTGCAGGCGGTCGACCAGCCCGGCAGCCATCAGGGCCCAGTTCAGCGACAGGCTGGCCGGCGAGCGCAGCGGCACGTCCGAGTCCTGCTTGAGCCGGGTGACGATGTCCACGGCATCACCGCTCACGATGGTCGCGTCCGGCCAGCCGAGGGTGTCGTGCAACGTGGCGGACACCACCGTCGCCGGCATGCGCATCGTCCGGACGTTCCACTCGTCGAGCGCGTGCGGATCGATGCCGGAGGTCATGATCTGCGCGGTCTCCCGGAAGGTGGTGGCCCCGAAGACCATCCGCTGCTCGGTGTCGAACAGGGCGGCGCGGTGCTCGAGCAGTTCGGGACCCTGCTTGCCCCAGTAGCCGCCCCAGTCGCCGCCCTCGCCGTAGGAGCCGTAGCCGTCGAGGGTGGAGAAGACGTCCCAGGTATAGACAGCGGTCATGTCCGTTCCCTTCTCGCTGCGCGGTCATGGACGCCGGCGGGCTCCGGGGCTACGCGGTCGGTAGCCGCACGCGACCCCGTCCGGTCGCCGGTCACCTCGTCCACGAACGCCCCGATGCGGATCCGACAGGCGGCGCCAGGGAACCGAGTCGCAGCGGGGTCACCAGGCGTCGTCCCGCGGCCGGTAGCCGAGCCGGCGGATGGTGTCCTCGAGGTCGGCGCGGCGGTGGCGGTTGGCGGAGGTGCCGGCGGCGACGACGAACTCGACGTCCTCGGCCTCCACCGCGGCGCGGATCAGCTCGGCGGCGTCGCGCGGGCTCAACCAGGCCGCCCGCTCCGCCGCCGAGATCGCGTCTGGGTCCGGCCGCTGCACCGAAGCGTGGAGATCGGTGCGCACCAGGTCCCAGCCGGTGGGCAGCAGGGGGCCGATCGCCCGACCGATCAGGCCGCCGGCGCCGGTCAGCAGCACTCGCCGGTTCATGACCGTGACGCTACTGACGCGGAGCCGCGGCCGGTCAGGCGGCGAGGCGGTCGACCTTGGTGCGGAGGGCGGTGAGTTCTGCCCGGACCTCGGGCGAGGCGTCCACGACGGTGGCGTCGACCGGGATCATCGTCAGGGTCAGCGCCAACCACTCGGGGCTGTCGTTGGTCGCACGCAACAGGGTGCGGTCGGCGCCGTCCGCGGTCAGCTCACCGATCCAGCGCGGGACCTGCTCCTCGGCCTCGGCGAGCGGCAGCGGGACGGCGAGCAGCGCCTCGTGGCCACGCGGGACGCTGCGCAGCGCCTGCGTCACGTACGCGGCGGCGTCCTCGGCCGGCAGCTCCCGCGGGGTGAACCGGACCCCGTTGGCGAACGGGTGCGAGAGCCGGTCGACCCGGAACGTCCGCCAGGCGTCGCGCTGCAGGTCCCAGGCGACCAGATACCACCGCCGACCGCGGGCGACCAGCCGGTGCGGCTCGACCAGCCGGGACGTCTCGGTGCCGTCCGCGGCCTCGTAGCCGAACCGCAGCTGCTCCCGGCCCCGGCAGGCCTGCGCGACCGCGACCAGCGTGTCGGCCGGGATCGTCGGCTGCCGGCTGCTGAACACCGTCGTCTCGGTCGCGTCGGCCAGCGCGTCGACCCGGCGGCGCAGCTTCGGCGGCAGCACCTGCTGCAGCTTGGCCAGCGCCTGCAGCGAGGTCTCCTCGATCCCGGTGACCCCGCCGCCGGCGGCCGTCCGCAGCCCGACCGCGATCGCCACCGCCTCCTCGTCGTCCAGCAGCAGCGGCGGGATCCGGCTGCCGGCCGAGAGCTGGTAGCCGCCGCCGGTGCCGCGGCTCGTGTCGACCGGGTAGCCGAGCTCGCGGAGCCGGTCGACGTCCCGGCGCAGCGTCCGCGGGCTGACGCCGAGCCGGTCCGACAGCTCCTCGCCCGGGCCAGTGCCGGTAGGTCTGCAGCAGCGACAGCAGCCGGAGGATGCGGGCGGTCGGATCCATGACTCCTATCCTAGTCCGGCTTGCGGTCAAAATGTGACCGCAAGCCGCCCCGGGCCGGCGGGGGACCAAGGACCCTGCCCGCCGCCGGCCGCCGCCCGTAGCGTCGGGTCGTCGACGAGGTGCCGGTCGGGGTGACACCCGGTGCCAGCACCGGGGCGGCGGCTGGCCGGGCCGGCGGGCGACGGGCGGGACGCCCGCCGGCCCGGCGGCCGCAGGGCGGCGCCGGTCTAGATCCCCCGGGCGCGGCGGGTCGTACTCGACCGGACCGGTAGCGGAGGCGGTGCCATGACCGACAGGCCGGCCGGGCGACGAGGTGCCGGAAGCCGCCGGACCCGGGCGTGGCCGCCAGGGCCACGGCGTACCCGGCCGGACCATCGTCCGCGGGCGGGCGCGGCCGGCTCCGGCACCGCGACCACGGCCGCGGTGCTGGAGCGCTGGATGGACGTGCGGGGCGAGCGCGCCGCGGTCTGGCTGGTGCGGCACTCCCGCGGCCGGATCGGCCGCCCGTGGCGGCGCCGGGTCCTGGTGCTCACCACCCGGGGACGGCGGACGGGGCGGCTCCGTGAGGTCGTGCTGCAGGCGTTCCCCGATGGCGACGACATCGTCGTGGTCGCTGCCAACGGCGGGCTGCCCGGCCACCCCGGCTGGTACCACAACCTCACCGCCGATCCGCGCGCGACGGCCGAGCTGGACGGCCGGAGGCTGCACGTGCGGGCCGAGCAGCTCGGGGCGGACGAGGCCGCCGCGTTCTGGCCGCGGGTCCTCGCCGCCGCGCCGGACTACGCCCGCTATCCGCGCCGCACCGATCGGGCCATACCGCTGCTCCGGCTGGTCGTCGAGCCCGGCGCGGCGGCGGAGCACCGCGACCGGCCGCCGGCGGAGCACCGCGACCGGGCGCTGGCGGCGGAGCACCGCGAGGGGCCGCCGGCGGCGGGCGCCATGTCCCCCCGACGCGGGCTGGCGGTGGCCGCCGGGCTGGTCGCGGCGTCGGCGTACGGCGGCGGGCTGGCGCTCGCCCGCGGCACCGACCCGCACGTCCGGCACCTCGCCGACCAGCTCCCGCTGCGCAGCCCGGCGCTCAGCGGGCTGGCGCTGGTCGGCGCGGTGGCGGTCCCGTACACGGTGCTGGCCCGGCGCGCCTGGACCGGCCATCCCGGCACCGATGCCAGCGCCGTGGTCGCCGGCTCGCTGCTCACCGGCTGGATCGGCGTGGAGACAGTCGTGCTCACCGAGCGCAGCGTCCTGCAACCGCTGTACGCGGGCATCGGCCTGGTCACCGCGCTCGCGGGTCCGCGCCGCCGCGGTGGTCGGCGCCGGCGCGGGTGACCGTCGGGGAAGGCGCTGATCAGGCGCGGGCCCGCGGCCCGGCCGGTGCGGCGCGCCGGGCGTCGGTCCTGCACGGTCGGAGCCTGCGACTCTGCCGTCGGTGCCCGCACGGCCGAGCATGAGGTCATGCCCGTGCTCACCCTGCCGGCTCGCGACAGCCACCACGGGCTCCCGGCCCACGAGATCGCGCTGCTGCTGGGCACCGACCCCCGGTGCACGGGGCTCGACGAGGAGGAGGCGGCCCGTCGGCTGGCCCGGTTCGGGCCGACAACAAGCGGTCGGGCTCCCGGCAGTGGTGACCTGAGACCCGCCCGGGGTGGCCGGGCCTAGCGCAGGTGGGTGTCGAGGAAGGCGACGATCCGGCGCCTGGCGTCGGCAGCCGCCGGCTCGTCGTAGCCGGTGCGGGCCCAGCGACCGGTCACCGCCGCCCACACCGGCACCTCGCCGGCCGGGTGGTCGTTGAGGAAGCCGTGGCCGGCGGTCGGGTAGACCTCCACGTCGTGCTCGACGTCGACGGCGGTCAGCGCCCGGTCCAGGCGCCCCGGCGCGTCGTGCAGCGAGCGGTCCCGCCCACCGTAGCTGCCGACCACCGGACAGGCGCCGGCGAGCAGGCGCTCGGCGTCGGCCGGCACGTCGCCGTAGTTGACGCTGGACACGGACCAGCGGGAGTCGGTGGCGAGCAGCAGTGCGAGGCCGCCGCCGAGGCAGAAGCCAACCACCCCGATCCGGCCGGTGCAGTCCGGACGCCCGGCCAAGAACGCGCGCGCCGCCTCCAGGTCCACGAAGACCGGCCCCTGGCGCGCCGCGATCGCCCGCATCGTGGCGACCAGGCAGCGGATCCGCCCGCCCCGGGAGAACAGGTCGGGCGCCAGGCTGAGAAAGCCGGCGCCGGCCAGCCAGCCGGTCTGCCGGCGCAGGTCCGCGGTCATCCCGAGCCCGTCGTGGACCACCACGACCCCCGGCCACGGCGGGCGCCCGGTCGGGACGGCCAGGTAGGCAGCCATGCTCCCGCCCGGGTGCGGTAGCCGGACGGACTCCGGCCCGGCGGCCACGGCTCAGCCGCGCTCGGCGCTGCGGCGCCGCTCCCGGCTCAGGTACCGCTCGGCGCTGCGCTCCTCGACCTGCCGCCCGTCCACCGCCCAGGCGAGCGCGTGGAAGGCCAGGGCGAGACCCCAGCACAGGGTGATCCAGTACGCCCACTGGAGGCCGGGGGCCCCGACGATCAGGTCGAGGATCCAGAAGAATCCGTTGATGATAATGAACGCGCCGGCGTGCCAGAGCAGGCCGGTGAGGTAACGCGCCCGCCGGTGGGCGCGCTCCTCGAGGGTCGCCGTCGCTGTCCTCGCCACTTGTCCTCCTCCCGGAATGCGGCTCGTACGGCAAGTCTCCGTCCGTGGCCGGCTGACGGACAGGGTCTTCCGGCCCGGATCCCGCGGCCGGTCCCGCGCGGGGCGGGCGGGGTGGTCGGGCGGGGTGGAGCCGCGGCCGGGACCGGCACCCGGGTGCCGGCTGCGCGGTTGGCATGATGTGCCGGTGACCGAGACGCCGTACCTGCGGGTGGTGCGCGGGGAGCCGACCGCGGAGGAGCTGGCCGCGCTGGTCGCCGTGCTCGCCGCCCGGTCGGCCGCCGCGCCGGCGCCGGCGCCGTCGGCCGCGCTCGGCCTGGGCCGACCCCGCCCGCCGGCTCGGCCTGACCCACCGGGCCGGTCCCGGAGCCTGGCGCCGCTCCGCCCTGCCGGCGTGAGGCTGGTCCTGGCGTCGGCGTCGCCGGCGCGGCTGTCGGTGCTGCGGGCGGCCGGCGTCGAGCCCGAGGTCCGTGTCTCCGGGGTGGACGAGGAGGCGATCACCGCATCCACCCCGTCCGGCGTGGTCATGGCGCTGGCCGCGGCCAAGGCGGCCGCGGTGGTCCGGCCCGGTGACGACGACCTGCTCGTGCTCGGCTGCGACTCGATGCTCGACCTCGACGGCGCCGCGTACGGGAAGCCGGGCACGGTCGCCGAGGCGACCAAGCGCTGGGAGCTGATGGCCGGCCGGGCCGGCGTCCTGCGCACCGGGCACGCCCTGCTGTCCGTACGGGGTGGATCCGTCGTGGCGCAGGCCGTCGACGTCGCCGCCACCGTGGTCCGGTTCGGTACGCCGAGCCGGGACGAACTGGCCGCGTACGTTGCCACCGGCGAGCCGCTGCAGGTCGCCGGTGCGTTCACGATCGACGGTCGCGGTGGCTGGTTCGTCGAGGGCGTCGACGGCGATCCCGGCACGGTGATCGGGCTGTCCCTGCCGCTGCTGCGGGAGCTGCTGCGGCGGGTAGGGGTCGGGGTGACGGATCTCTGGGCGGACCCGCCGCCGTGCGATCCCTAGACTCCGGCACGAGGAATCGAGGTGGTGCGGTGCGTACAGTGCTGATCGCGAACCGGGGCGAGATCGCCGTCCGGGTCGCCCGGGCCTGCCGGGACGCCGGCCTGCGCAGTGTCGCGGTGTACGCGGAGCCCGACCGGGACGCCGAGCACGTGCGGCTGGCCGACGAGGCGTACGCGCTGGGCGGCACCACCGCCGCCGACTCCTACCTGGTCATCGACACGGTGCTGGACGCCGCCCGGCGGTCCGGCGCGGACGCGGTGCATCCCGGCTACGGGTTCCTGTCCGAGAACGCCGACTTCGCGGAGGCCGTCCTCGACGCCGGGCTGACCTGGATCGGCCCGCCGCCGGACGCGATCCGGGTGCTCGGTGACAAGGTCGCGGCCCGGCACCTGGCCGCCGCGGTCGGCGCGCCGCAGGTGCCCGGCACCTCCGACCCGGTGTCCGGCCCGGAGGAGGTGCTCGCGTTCGCCGAGCAGCACGGGCTGCCGGTCGCGATCAAGGCCGCGTTCGGCGGCGGCGGGCGGGGGCTCAAGGTGGCCCGCACGACGGAGGAGATCCCGGAGCTGTTCGCGTCCGCGGTGCGCGAGGCGCAGGCGGCGTTCGGCCGGGGCGAGTGCTTCGTCGAGCGCTACCTGGACAAGCCGCGGCACGTCGAGGCGCAGGTGATCGCCGACCAGCACGGCGCGGTCACCGTCGTCGGCACCCGGGACTGCTCGCTGCAGCGCCGGCACCAGAAACTCGTCGAGGAGGCGCCGGCGCCGTTCCTCACCGACGACCAGCGGGCGCAGATCCACACCGCGGCGCGGGACATCTGCGCGGCGGCCGGGTACGTCGGTGCCGGTACGGTCGAGTTCCTCGTCGGCCTGGACGGGGTGATCTCGTTCCTCGAGGTGAACACCCGGCTGCAGGTCGAGCACCCGGTCACCGAGGAGACCAGCGGCGTCGACCTGGTCCGGGCCCAGTTCGCGGTCGCCGCCGGCGCGTGCCTGGCCGACCTCGGGCTCGACACCGACCCGCGGCCGCGCGGCCACTCGTTCGAGTTCCGGGTCAACGGCGAGGATCCGGGCCGCAACTTCCTGCCCGCGCCCGGCACGATCACCGAGTACGGGGAGCCGGCCGGTCCCGGCGTCCGGGTCGACTCCGGCGTGCGGACCGGCTCGGTGATCGGCGGGGCGTTCGACTCGCTCATCGCCAAGATCATCGTCACCGGAGCGAGCCGGGCCGAGGCACTGCAGCGGGCACGCCGGGTGCTGGACGAGACGGTGGTCGAGGGGCTGCCGACCGTGCTGCCGTTCCATCGCGCGGTCGTCCGCGACCCCGACTTCACCGACGAGCCGTTCCGCGTGCACACCCGGTGGATCGAGACCGAGTGGAACAACGAGCTCGCCCCGTGGGCCGGCGCGGCCGAGGTCGAGGAGCCGGCCGCCCGGGAGACCGTGGTGGTCGAGGTCGGCGGGAAGCGGCTGGAGGTCACGTTGCCGGCAGGCTTCGGCGCGGCCGGCACCGGGGCCGGCGCCGGGATGCCGGGCCGGCGCTCGCGGTCCAAGGGCGGCGGGGCCGCAGTCAGCGGCGACGCGCTGACCAGCCCGATGCAGGGCACGATCGTGAAGATCGCGGTCTCCGAGGGCGACCAGGTCGCGGCCGGCGACCTCGTCGTCGTGCTCGAGGCGATGAAGATGGAGCAGCCGCTGACCGCCCACAAGGCAGGCACGGTCAAGGGCCTGACCGCGAGCGTCGGCGAGGTCGTCGCCAGCGGCGCGGTCATCTGCGAGCTGGTCGACTAACGCCACCCCGCCCGACCGCCGGCGGGCTCAGGTGGCCCGGCGGGCTACTCAGAGGGCTCGGCCGGCCCGGCGGGCTCAGCGGGCTCAGCGGGCTCGGCGGGCTCGGCCGGCCCGGCGGGCTCGGCGGGCTCGGCGGGCTCGGCGGGCCCGGCGGGCTCGGCGGGCTCAGCGGACGGCGACGAGGGCGGCCGCGGCCAGGCCGAACAGCACCACGGTCGCGGTGGTGAGGCCGGTCGCGCCGGTGCCGATTCGCAGCGCGGACGGTCGCGGCGCGATCGAGCGCAGGTGGCTCGCGCGGCGCCGGCCGGCGAGCGTGATCAGCGCCAGCGCCGCCGCGCCGACCGTCAGCGCGACGGCGACCTGGGCGGTCGAGTCGATGGTCATCCGGACCAGCAGCAGCGCGCAGCCGCCGATGGCCAGCCACGTCCGCGACCAGGCCAGCACCGTACGCTCGACCGCGAGCCCGGGCGGCTGGCTCACGCCTCGGTCACCACCAGCAACACGACGGTGACCAGCGCGATCGCGGCGATGCCGAAGGCGAGCACCGGCGCCAGCCGCGGCGCCGGCAGCGGCGCACCGATCCGCATCGCCCGTTGCGTCCGGACCCAGCGCGACCACGCGGTCGCGCTCACCGCGGTGCCGAGCAGCACCAGGCAGACCGCGAGCACCTGCCGCAGCCCCGGCACCGCCAGCCGGGGCACGAACGCCTCCAGCCCGATCCCGCCGGCCACGAGCGCCAGCGCGGTGCGTACCCAGGCCAGGAACGTGCGCTCGTTGGCGAGGGTGAACCTCGGGTCGGGCTCCTCGCCCTCGTTCCCCGGCCCCGCCACCCAGCGCACCGTCGAAGACTAGGCGTTCCCCGGGCCAGTGGTGGGATGCCGGCGGCGTCCCGGTCGCCGAGCTCGGGCACACTGGCCCGGGTGAGCAGGCGGCCGTCGGCGCTCCAGTGGGTGCGGTATGCGCTGGGTGGCCGGCTGCCCGCCGACCTGCACGACTGGGTGCGGCACGACCTCACCGACGCGGACTGGCGGCTGCGCCAGATCCTGCGCACGCTGCTGCAGGCCGCGATCCCGATCGTGGTGATCCTGGTGGTGCCGATCCCGCTGGGGCTGCGGATCCCGATGGCCGTGCTGGTGTTGATCGGCGCGCTCTCGGTCGGCGCCGCGTACGGCGACGAGCTGCGGG
Organism: uncultured Actinomycetota bacterium; assembly: GCA_963728945.1. Taxonomy (GTDB): domain Bacteria; phylum Actinomycetota; class Actinomycetes; order Mycobacteriales; family CADCTP01; genus CADCTP01. The sequence continues at coordinate 708,030 of CAVSMA010000004.1, forward strand.
AGCGCCGGTTCCGCCAGCACGGGCTCACCCCGCCGCGCTCGGAGCCGCCACCCTCCGGACCATGCTGACGGCGACGATCACCGCGGCCAGCGCCGGCGGCACCGCCGCCAGCAGGAAGGCCCAGCTCGGCCCGTACGCCTGGACGACCAGGCCGGCCGGGGCCGAGCCGGCGGCCGCCCCGGACAGGAACGCGACCGAGAGGACCGCGAACGTCTGGGTCACCGCGCCGGCCGGCGCGAACCGCTCGACCAGCGTGTAGACCCCGCCCAGGGCCGGCGCGACGACCGCACCGACCAGCGCGAGCAGCACCCCGAGCACGAGCAGGTTCGGGGACGCCGCGAGCAGCGCCTGCCCGACCGCCACGGCGGCGAGCAGCACCATCAGCCGGCGGGCCGGGCCGCGCCGGGGCGGCCGGGCGCCGGCGACCAACCCGCCGAGCATGGAGCCCACGCTCCAGACCGCGATCAGCGCACCGGCCAGCGCGGTCTCGCCGGCTGCCCCGGCCGCCCCGACGATCCCGACCTCGACCCAGGAGAACCCGCTGACCACCAGGAAGCCGGCCACGAACAGCGGCAGCAGCGGGCGCAGCGCGGCCCACCGGATCGGCGCCGGCTCGCCGCTGCCGACCCGCTGCAGTCCCGGCGTCGCCGCGAACAGCAGCACCCCGACCAGCTCGATCCCGCCGGCCAGCACGACGGCGGCCGCCGGCGACGCGGCGGCCGCGGCCGCGCCGGCCAACGACGGGCCGACGATGTAGGTCAGCTCCTGGACCGTCGCCTCCAGCGAGTACATCGCCGCGCGGGCGTCGGCGCCGGGCAGCAGCACCGGCCACAACGCCCTGGTCACCGGCGGCACCGGCGCCTCGAACACCGCGGCCGCCGCGGTCAGCCCGGCGAGCACGCCCACCGTCGAGGTCGGTATCGCGGCCAGCGCGACCAGCCCGGCCGCCGACAGCAGCGAGGTCGCGATCAGGACCTGCCGGGCCGACCGGCCGCGGTCGACCAGCCGGCTCCACAGGAACAGCCCGATCCCGCCGGCGACCGTCCAGACCGCGCTGACCAGCCCGGCCGCCCCGTACGACCCGGTGCGGTCGACGGCGAGCAGCACGACCGCGAGCCCGCCGGCCGGCTGGCCGACCCGGGCCAGCACCGAGGTCCCGAGCGCCCGGCCCACCGCCGGGGTGCGCAGCAGTGGGCGGTACGCGGCGGGCAGCACATCTCGATGCTGCCGCGCCGGTCCGACAGAATTTCGGCCGGCTCAGACGCTGGCGGGCCTCCGGCGGGTCACCGTCCCGGAGTTGCCGCCCGCGGATCGTCCGCGCCGCCCCAACCGCCACCGCCGGGCGTCACCATGGTGACCAGCCCCCCTGCGGCGAGGTGCAGGGTCGTCTTCGGCGGGAGCTCGGTCTGCTCGACTCCCGTGCCGAGCAGGTTGCGGCCGGGAGCGCCCGGCTCGCCGCCGTGCAGGCCGCTCGGCGCGTGCCGCCGGCGGTCGGTGAGCAGTGACACGGTGGCCGGCTCCAGCACCCGGATGGACCGCACGACGCCGTCACCGCCGCGATGCCGGCCGTTTCCCCCACTGCCTTCGGCCAGCTCGTACCGCTCGACCCGCATCGGGTACTCCAGCTCGAGCGCCTCGATCGGAGTGTTCAGCGTGTTCGTCATCCCGACGTGCACGCCGCTCGGTCCCGGTGCCCGCCTCGAACCGCCTTGCCCGCCGGCGATCGTCTCGTAGTACGTCCAGCCGCGTCCGCCGATCACGATGTTGTTCATGGTGCCCTGGCCAGCCGCGGGAACGTCGGCCACCTCGGTCAGCGCGGCCAGGACCGTGTCCGCGATCCGCTGGCTGGTCTCCACGTTCCCGGCCACGACGGCGTGCGGTGGAGCGGCGTTCACCAGCGAGCCGGCAGGAGCGACGATCTCCAGCGGCGCGTACGTCCCGGCGTTCGCCGGCACGTCGTCCGGAAGAAGCACCCGCAGCGCGAAGTAGCACGCTGACCGAGTCACGGCGAGAGGACAGTTCACGTTCCCGTCCACCGCATCGGCCGTACCCGTGAAGTCGATTCGGATCCGATCGCCATGCACGGTGAGGGAGACCTCGATCGGGATATCGGCGTCGATGACGCCGTCCCCCTCGAGCTCACCGTGTGCCCGGTAGGTGCCGTCCGGCAGCTTCCGCACCGCCTCGCGGGTCCGGCGCTCGGCGTAGGCGAGGATCTCGTCGTAGGCCGCGAGCAGCGTGTCGAGCCCGCGGCGGGCAGCGAGATCGGTCAGCCGTTCACCGGCGATCTGGTTGGCGGCGATCTGCGCCCGCAAGTCGCCCCGGCGCAGCCGCGGGGTGCGCGAATTGGCGAGGATCAGCGCGAACAGGTCCTCGTCGAGCCGCCCTCCGCGGACCACTCGGACCGGCGGGATGACCAGGCCCTCCTGCCAGAGGTCCCGGCTGCCGCTCGGCATCGATCCCGGAACCATGCCGCCGACGTCCGAGTGGTGGGCGCGCGTCACGGCGTAGCCGACCGGTCGGTCCCGGACCGCGATCGGGGAGACCAGCGTGATGTCCGGGAGATGGGTGCCGCCGGTGTACGGGTCGTTCAGCGCGAACACGTCGCCCGGCTGCGCGCCACGGGCCATGGCCGCGGCGACCGCTTCGGGCATGGCGCCGAGGTGGACGGGAATGTGCTCGGCCTGGGCCACCATTCGGCCTCGGTCGTCGAACAGCGCGGCCGAGCAGTCCCGGCGCTCCTTGATGTTCGACGAGTAGGCGCTGTGCACGAGCACCGAGCCCATCTCCGCCGCGACGCCCTCCAGCGCGCCGCGCATCACCGACAGCGTGATCGGGTCGAGGGTCATGCCTGCTCCCGGCTCAGGACGAGCGTGCCGACGGAATCGATGACGCCGCCCCATCCAGGCCGGATCAGGCAGGTCGCCTCGCCGAACTCCACCACCGCGGGCGCCCGCACCGTGCTGCCGCGCCCCATCAGCTCGCGGTCCAGCACGTCGGCCCGGACCCGGGCTCCGTCCAGGACGACATCCCGGGAGCCGGTCCGCGGGTCGACCGTCGGCGGTCCGGACTCGATCACGTCTGGCTGCTCGCCGACGACGGTCGCGACCAGCCGGACGTTGACGACCTCCACCGGCTCGTCGTCCTCGCGGTGGCCGTACCGCCGCAGGTGCGCGCGGTGGAAGGCCTCGGCGAGCGCGGCGGGCGTGCCGCCGTCGACGGTGAGCTCGTAGGACTGGCCCTGATACCGGAGATCTGCCAGCCGGCCGAGGTCCGGTTCGGTCGAGAAGCCCTTCAGGTCCGTGCGGGCGCGCTCGGCCAGCGAGTCCCAACCGGCAGTCAGCCGGTCCGGGTCGAGGGTTGCGACGTCACCGAACAGCGGGCCGACGTAGTCGCGCCGGATGTCGGCGATCGCCAGCCCGAGGGCGGACAGCACGCCCGCCGCCCGCGGCACCAGCACGGTCCGCATGCCGAGCTCGTCCGCGATGGCGCACGCGTGCATGCCGCCGGCCCCGCCGAACGCCACGAGGGCGAAGTCGCGCGGGTCAAGACCGCGCTCGACACTGATCATCCGCAGCGCTCGGGCCATCTCGGCCTCCGCGACCTGGACGACGCCGGCGGCCGCCTCCTCGGCGGTCAGCCCCAGCTGGTCGCCCAGCCGCTGCAGGGCCTGCCGCGCGAGGTCCGCGGACAGCACGACCTGCCCGCCGAGGGTCGCGCCGTCGGGCAGGTAGCCGAGCAGCAGGTCCGCGTCGGTGACGGCCGGCTCGTCGCCGCCGAAACCGTAGGCCGCCGGGCCCGGATCGGCCCCGGCCGAACGGGGACCGACCCGCAGCGCGCCACCCTCGTCGGCCCACGCCACCGAACCCCCGCCCGCGCTGACCGAGTGGACATCGACCGCCGGCAGCTTGATCGGAACCCCGGCCAGCACCGACTCGGTCGTGGTCTGCACTGCGCCCCCGACGACCGCCGCCACATCGGTGCTCGTGCCGCCCATGTCGAAGGTGAGCAGGTCGCCGAAGCCGGACCGGGCAGCGATGTAGCTTGCCCCGATCACCCCGCCGGCCGGGCCGGACAGCACCAGCCGGGCCGGCTGGGCGGCGGCCAGGTCGATCTCCGCAACACCGCCGGAGGACTGCATCACCAGCGGGGCGGGAAGGCCACGCTCGCGGATCCGACCGGCGAGCCGGCGCAGGTAGGCGGTGACCCGGGGGGCGAGATAGGCGTCGGCGGTGACGGTCGCCATCCGCTCGTACTCGCGGAACTCCGGCAGCAGCTCACTCGACAGCGACACCGCGACCTCAGGGAGCGCCGCCCGGATCGCCCGGCCCACCCGCTGCTCGTGCTCCGGGTGCAGGAACCCGAACAGCAGGCACACCGCGACCGCCTCGACCTCGGCCGCCCGCAATGCGGTCACGAGCCCGGTCAGCTCGCTGTCCGGCAGCGGGACCAGCACACCCTCCGGACCCATCCGCTCCACTACGGTGAACCGCAACTCCCGCGGCACGAGCGGCGGCGGTCGGTCCCGAGCGAGGTCGTAGAGCGCCGGGCGGTTCTGCCGGCCGATCTCCACGACGTCCCGGAATCCGTCGGTCGTGACCAGCGCGGTGCGGCCGCCCCGACGCTCGAGCAGCGCGTTGGTGGCGACGGTCATGCCGTGCGCGAACACCGCCACGTCGGCGGCGTCCAGACCCGACGCGTCGAACGCCGCGAGCGCCCCCGCCGACTGATCCCGCGACGTGGACTGCACCTTGGCCAGCACGAGCCGGCCGTCCCGCAGCGCGACCAGGTCGGTGAACGTTCCTCCGACATCGACGCCCACCCGCACTCGTCCGCTCGTCACCGGCACATCGTGGCATCGCCGCCAGCCCGCTCCTCAGGCTCCGCCAACGCGGCCGGTCGTCGGCTGGGCGCCCGACCGCGCCGCCGAAGATCCCCGGGATATCTCCTAGTCGAGGTCGTCGTGGATCATGAGCCGACGCGCGGCCTCGGTGAGCGAGCCGGACAGCGACGGGTAGACGGCGAACGTCGAGGCGATCTGGGTCACCGTCAGCCGGTTCTGCACCGCCATCGCGATCGGCAGGATCAGCTCGGACGCCGTCGGCGCGACGACCACCCCGCCGATCACCACGCCGGTCGCCGGCCGGCAGAACAGCTTGACGAACCCGTCGGACAGGCCCTGCATCTTCGCCCGCGCGTTGCTCGCCAGCGGCATCGTCACGGTGCGGGCCGGCACCTCGCCGGACGCGATCGCCCGCTCCTGGATGCCGACGGTGGCGATCTCCGGGTGCGTGAACACGGTCGCCGACACCGTCTTCAGCCGCAGCGGCAGCACCGCCTCGCCGAGCGCGTGCCACATCGCGATCCGGCCCTGCATCGCCGCGACCGAGGCCAGCATGAGCACGCCGGTGCAGTCGCCGGCCGCGTACACGCCGGCCGCCGCGGTGCGGGAGACCCGGTCGACCTCGACGAACCCGCGCTCGTCCAGCGTCACGCCGACCGCGTCCAGGGCGAGGCCCTCGGTGTTGGGCACCGAGCCGACGGTCATCAGCGCGTGCGAGCCCTCGACCGTACGGCCGTCCTCCATCGTGACCAGGACGCCCTTCTCGGTGCGGACGACCGAGGCGGCCCTGGCCCGCTTGACGATCTCGCCGCCGTGCTCGGCGAAGACCTCCTCGATCACGTCGGCCGCGTCGGTGTCCTCGCCCGGCAGCACCCGGACCCGGCTGGACACCAGCGTCACCCGCACGCCCATCTCCAGGTATCCGCTGGCGAACTCGGCGCCGGTCACGCCGGAGCCGATCACGACGAGGTGGTCGGGCAGCTCGGTCAGGTCGTAGACCTGCCGCCAGGTGAAGATCCGGTCGCCGTCCGGGACGGCGCCGGGCAGCACCCGCGGGGTGGCGCCGGTGGCCAGCAGCACCACATCGGCGTCGAGGGTCTCGGTGACCCGGCCGGTCGGGTCGACGACCTCGACCCGGCGGGCGCGGCCCGGCTGGTCGGCCGCGAACCGGCCGCGGCCGGTCAGCATCCGCACGCCCTCGGTGGACAGCCGCTGCCAGACGTCCTCGGACTGCCAGGCGGCCAGGTCCTTGACCCGCCGGTTGACGACCGCGGCCTCGACGGACACCTCGCCCTCCAGCCCGCCCGGGGCGCGCACGCCGAGGGCCGGCGCACCGCGGAAGGTGCTCATCGTCTCGCTGGTGGCGATCAACGTCTTCGACGGGACGCAGTCGTAGAGCACGCACGCGCCGCCGAGGCCGTCCGGCTCGATCAGCGTCACCTCGGCGCCGAGCTGCGCGGCGACCAGCGCCGCCTCGTAGCCGGCCGGTCCGCCGCCGACGATCGCAATGCTGGTCACGCTTGCATTGTCCTCGCTTTGTCGTCCCTGTGGACGCCGGTGGCCGCCGCTGCCCGTACGATGCCGATCCGTGGCTCTCTATGCCGCCTACGGCTCCAACATGGACCCGGCACAGATGGGTCAGCGCTGCCCGCACTCGCCGGCGGCGGGCACCGGCTGGGTCACCGACTGGCGGCTCACCTTCGGCGGCGAGGACCTCGGCTGGGAGGGCTCCCTGGCGACCCTGGTCGAGGCGCCGGGCGAGGCGGTGTTCGTCGCGCTCTACGACGTGATGCCGTACGACGAGACCAACCTCGACTCCTGGGAGGGCGCGGACACCGGGCTCTACCGGAAGATCCGGCTGCGGGTGCACACCCTCGACCAGGACGTGCTCGCGTGGGTGTACGTGCTGGACGCGTTCGAGGGCGGGTTGCCGTCGGCGCGCTACCTCGGCGTGCTGGCGGACGCGGCCGAGAAGGCCGGCGCGCCGCACGACTACGTCACCGACCTGCGCATGCGGCCCTGCCGCAAGGCCTGGCCCTGACCAACCCCGCGCCGGGTCGGAACCGCCGCGGCGCGGAGTGGGGTCAGGCGGTGGCTGGGGTCGGGGCGGGGATCGGGGCGCGGGGGTCGTCGGGGGCCAGGAGCCGGGCGCCGGGGCCGGGACGGGGGTGCACGTCGCGGGCCGACCCCAGGTCGTGCCCGGCGCGGCAGCGCAACACCACGTCGACCGGCTCGCCGCAGTCCTTGTGGGTCAGCTCGAGCGTCGGCCCACCGGTCGGCAGGTCGAGATAGCGGTCACCCCACCGCAGCAGGCTGACCAGCACCGGATAGAGGTCCATGCCGGCCCGGGTCAGCCGGTATTCGTACCGGGTCCGCTGCCCCGGCTCCTGGTAGGGGTGCCGCCGCAGCACGCCGGCCTCGACCAGGGTGCTCAGCCGGGCGGAGAGCACCTGCCGCGGCGCGCCGGTGCGCCGGCGCAGGTCGTCGAACCGCCGCACGCCGGAGAACACCTCACGCAGCACGAGCAGCGACCACTTCTCCCCCACCAGCTCGAGCGTGCGCGCGATCGAGCAGGGGTCGGGGTCCCATCGCAACGCCTCCGGCACCATGCGTCCAGGCTAAGTTCGCTTGACAGACCGAGCAAGGCCGGGAGAGCCTGAGTCCGTCTCTCGTACTCAGGGGGTAGCTCGGTGACTGGCCTGCTCGATCGGCCCGCAATCGCGGCCCTCCCCGGCGTGCTCCTGCGCGACGCCCGGCCCGAGGACGCCGCCGCGGTCCAGGAGTTCCTGTCCGGCCTCTCGCTGGACAGCGCGTACCGGCGGTTCTTCACCGGGATCGGCTCCCCGCCGTCGGCCGCGCTGGTGCGCCGGCTGGTCGAGGCCGACCCGGACAACCGCACGGTGGTGCTCGCCGTCGCCGGCGCCGAGGTGGTCGGCCTGGCCGACACGACGCTGGTCGACGGCGGCCGGGCCGTCGAGCTCGGCGTCGTGCTCGCCGACCGCTGGCAGCGGCGCGGCCTCGGCTGGCAGCTCTGCGCGGCCGCGCTCGTCCCCGCGCTGATGCGCGGCGTGCCGGTGCTGCGCGCGCACACGCTGCCGGACAACGCGAGGGTGGCCAGGATCCTGCGTCGCCGCTGGCCGGACGGCGCGCCCCGGTTCGCCGACGGGACGCTGGTCTGGGAGCTGCCGCTGCGCGCGGAGAACGTGCTGGGCGCTTGACCGGACCCGCCGCCCGGGAGAGGTAGGCGACGGGCCCGGTCTGGTCCCGGTGCGGCCGGTTCGCCGGCCGCACCGGGCGGCTCAGATCAGCGCCAGGTCCGCGCCAGCGCCTCGGTATTGGACGACACCCTGGCCAGAGCAGCCCGGTCGGGTCAAGCGTTCGCCCCACCGAACCACCCGAACAGGTCAAAGATCGCTACCCCGCGCACCCGCGGACAGCAGGACGCCCACCGCCGCGGCGGTGGGCGTCCCTCGATCTGCGGACGGCGTTCGGCCCAGCCGTAGCTCAGCCGTACGCGGTCGGGATCAGAACACGTGCAGGCCGAACACGCTCAGCGGCTCCGTGACCGGCTGGAAGAACGTGGTGCCGCCGGTGGTGCAGTTGCCGCTGCCGCCGGAGGTGAGGCCGAACGCCACGGTGCCGCGGTAGAGCGAGCCGCCGCTGTCGCCGGGCTCGGCGCACACGGTGGTCCGGATCAGGCCGGTCACGGTGCCCTCGGCGTACCGGACGGTGGCGTTGAGCTGCTGCACGGTGCCGGAGTGGATGCCGGTGGTGCTGCCGCGCCGGGTGACCGTGCTGCCGACGGCCGGCGTGCCGGCGGAGGTGATGTCCTGGCTGCCCACCGTGCCGGACGCGGTGACGGTGCCGGTGTACTGCACGACGCCGTAGTCGTTGCCCGGGAAGCTGGTGGCGACCCGGCTGCCGATCAGCTGGCCGGACGAGGTCCGCCAGGTGGCGCCGATGTTCGTGCAGTGGCCGGCGGTGAGGAAGAAGTTCTGGTTCGACGAGTTCCGCACGTTGAAGCCGAGCGAGCAGCGTGCGGAGCTGGTCAGGATCGCGTCGCCGCCGCTGATCAGGTGCGTGACCGGGGTGCTCAGCGTCTCCACCCGGGCGGCGGAGCCGGCGCGGGCCGCCGCGGCCTTGAGCGCGGTGACCGCCGCGCCCTTGGCGCCGGCCGGCAGCGAGAGCACTACCTGGTTGCTGACCGGGTCGATGCCCCACGCCGACCCGACGACCGCCGGCGCCGTGAGGAACGACGCCTGCACGCCGGCGAGCTGCGCGGCACTGTGCGCGACGAGCCTCGGCGTCGCGCCGGACGCCCGCACCGCGGCCGCGGAGGCCTGGTCGGTGACGTTGACGACCAGCTTGCCGGCCGAGTCGACGTAGCTGCCGACGGACTTCGCGCCGAGTGCCTTGGCCAGGGCGACGCTCTGCACGTCCGCGGTGGTGGCGGCGGGAGCTGCGGCACTCGGGGCGGCCGGGGCCGCCTGTGCGGCGGGCGCGGCGAGTGCCGCGGCCACGGCCAGACCGAGTGCGCCGGTGAGCGCGGTCCGGCGGAACGTTGACCCTCGGGTCATGGGTGCCTCCCGTAGGTGCGGCCGACACGCCTCCTGGCGCGTCGAGGTACGGCCGGACGGTCCACTCGGACAGTGCGGGGAAAGGGCCGAATGGATCACGCGCCTTACGCTGTCCAGCCGCCGGAAAGTAAACGACGCCTCACGGGGAGCGCACAAGGACATTCACCCATTCGGACGCGAACGCCGTGCTCCCGCCAAGGACAGGTCCAGACCAGCCCAGGTACGCCCGAACGGTCCACCACCTGCCCGGGCGGACCCTCATCGGTCGCCCCGGGTCACGGTGCGGGCGGCGGCGTCAGCCCAGCACGGTGAGCGCGGTGTGGGCCAGCACCCGGACGCCTACGGCGAGCGCTCCCTCATCGATGTCGAAAGTCGGCTGATGGAGGTCGAGGTAGGGCCCGGTCGCGTCCGGAGCACGGACGCCGAGGCGGGCCAGCGCGCCGGGAACGTGCCCGAGATACCAGGCGAAATCCTCACCGCCGAGGCTCTGCTCGGTGTCGGTGGCGGCGTCCGGACCGAGCGCCGCCTGCACTCCCGCCCGGAACGCGGCCGTCGACGCGGCGTCGTTGGACACCGGCGGCACGCCCTGCTCGTACCGGACCTCGACGGTGGCGCCGGTCGGCGCCACCACCTCCTCGATCAGCGCGGAGACCAGGCCCTCGGCGCCGTCCCAGGCGTCCCGGTCCAGCATCCGGACCGTGCCGGACACGGTGCCGGCCCGCGGGATGGTGTTCGGCGCGAGGCCGGCCTGCACCGCACCCCAGACCAGCGACATGCCGTGCCGCGGGTCGGCCCGCCGGGACAGCAACCCCGGCACGTCGGTGATCACCCGGCCCAGCGCGTAGACGAGGTCGACTGTCCGGTGCGGGCGCGCGGTGTGCCCGCCCGCTCCGGACAGCAGCACGTCGACCTTGTCGCAGGCCGCCGTGATCGGTCCGGACCGCAGCCCGACCCGGCCGGTGGCGAGCTTCGGGTCGCAGTGCAACGCGAAGATCCGCTCGACGTCCTTGAGCACGCCGCCGTCGATCGCGTCCAGCGCGCCGCCCGGCACCCCCTCCTCCGCCGGCTGGAAGATCACCCGGACCCGCCCGGACAGCTCCGGTCCGGAGGCCAGCGCGAGCGCCGCGCCGAGCACCGCCGTGGTGTGCGCATCGTGACCGCAGGCGTGGCAGACACCCGGCACGGAGGACGCGTACGGCACCTCCTTGACGTCCTGCAGCGGCAGTGCGTCGATGTCCGCGCGCAGCGCGACGACCCGCTTGCCGGTACCGATGTCGCAGTACAGTCCGGTCCCGACGGGCAGGACGTGCGGCTGCAGGCCGGCCTTGGACAGGGCCGCGGCGAGCCGTTCGGTGGTGCGGTGCTCGGCGTAGCCGAGCTCGGGGTTCTGGTGCAGGTCGCGACGGAACGTGACCAGGCTGGATCCGTGCTCGTCCAGCCAGCGATCCAGCCAGGGCGCCTCGCGCAGCCCGGTCGACGGTCCGGTCACGACGGCAGCCCCACCCGCATCTCCTCCAGCAGTGCCTCCACGACAGGGCGCAGTTCGCCGCCCGCGCTGGCGGCGACCCGGCGCTGTCGCTGATAGCTCGCACCGTGCTCGAGGATCCTCGCCACGAGCGCGAGCTCGTCCTCGCAGCCGAGCCGGCGCGCGGTCGGTGTGAGGTCGTCGACGAGCTCGTGGATCGCTGCGCGCACCGGTCGCACGGTGCCACGCGCGTCGACCACGATCTCCGCATCCAGACCATACCTCGCGGCCCGCCACTTGTTCTCCCGAACCACCCAGGCGCGCGGCTCGGGCAGCTGGAAGCCCCGGTCGAGCTGGCCGTCCATCTGCTCGACCAGGCACTGCGCCATCGCCGCGACGGCCGCGACCTCGTCGAGCGTGGGCAGCCCGTCGCAGATCCGCAGCTCGACCGTGCCGAAGTCGGGGTGCGGGCGGATGTCCCACCACACCTCGCGAACCGTCTCGATCGCGCCGGTCTTGATCAGCAGCTCCATGTACCGCTCGAACTCGTCCCAGTCGTGCAGCTGGTAGGGCAGCCCGGCGGTCGGCAGCCCTTCGAAGATCTTGCTCCGGTACGACGCGAGCCCGGTGTCGCCGCCCAGCCAGAACGGGCTCGACGCGGACAGCGCGAGGAAGTGCGGCACGTAGTCGAGCAGCGCGTTGACGATCGGCATGACCTTGTCCGCGGAGCGCACGCCGACGTGCACGTGCACCCCGAAGATCTGCAACTGCTGCGCCATCCGCTGGTTGCGCTCGACCAGCATCCGGTAGCGCTCGCCGGCCGAGATCCGCTGCGTCGACCAGTGCGTCGTCGGGTGCGAGCCCGAGCACAGCACGCCGAGGTTGCGGCCGGCCGCAGCGGCCTCGACCTCGGCCACCGTGGCGGCCAGGTCGGCCCGGGCCTGCGCCACCGTGGTGCAGACGCCGGTGATCACCTCGACGCAGGACTGCAGCAGCTCGTGCTTGGCCTTGGGGTGCTCGACACCCTCGGCCGGCGCCAGCTCGGCCAGGATCTCGTCGGCTCCGGCGGACAGCTCGCCGGTGTCGAGGTCGACCAGCTCCAGCTCCCACTCGATCCCCAGGCTGGACCGCTCGGAGGCGCTGAAGTCGATCCGCACCCGAGGAGCGTACGGGTCTGCCCCGGGCCCGCGCGGGGTGCTCGGGTGAGGTGCGCGGCGTAGGGTCGCAGGGTCCCGACCGCACTGGCCGCGGGGCGGGACCGGCCTGGGCTCCAGCGCGTCGGTTTTGTCCGGTGACCCCGGTGAGGCGATGCTAAGGGGTCACCGGGCCGTTGCTGTGCGCGTCCGGGAGACAGCAGGAAGGGAGACCGTGGTCAGTCCAGGGGGCCAGCGTGCCGGGGGGCGGGTGCTCGCCCGGCGCTACCACCTGCAGCGCGTGCTCGGTCGCGGCGCGATGGGTGCGGTCTGGGAAGCCGAGGACACGTTCCTGCGGCGCACTGTCGCGGTGAAGGAGGTCGTCCTTCCCGCCAGCCTGTCGCCGGAGGAGCGCGCGGTCAGCTGCGAGCGGACGCTGCGCGAGGCGCGCGCGATCGCCCGGCTGGGCCACCCCAACGTGGTCACCCTGTTCGACGTCCTGGACGAGGACTCCCGGCCCTGGGTCGTGATGGAGCTGGTGCCGTCCCGGTCGCTGGCCGAGGTGATCAAGGAGGACGGCCCGCTGCACCCGCTGCGGGTGGCGACCGTCGGGCTGGCCATCCTCGGTGCGCTGGAGGCGGCGCACGCGGCCGGCATCACCCACCGCGACGTCAAGCCGGGCAACATCCTGCTCGGGCACGACGGGCGGGTGAAGCTCACCGACTTCGGGATCGCCCGGGCCGCCGGGGACGACACGATCACCGGCACGGGGTTGCTGGTCGGCTCGCCGTCCTACATCGCGCCGGAGATCGTCAAGGGCCTGGAGGCTGGCGCGCCGGCGGACATGTGGGGCCTCGGCGCCACCCTGTACGCCGCGGTCGAGGGGCGGGCGCCGTTCTCCGGCGGCGACGCGATGGAGACGCTGTCGAAGGTCGTGCAGGAGCCGCCCTCGCCGTACGAGAAGGCCGGGCCGCTGGTGCCGGCGCTGGCCGCGATGCTGGAGAAGGACCCGGTCCGGCGCGCCCGGCCGGTGGACGCGCGGCGGGCGCTGCTGGACGTGCTGCGCGGCGGCGCCGAGGCCGAGACGCCGCTGCGCCCCACGCCGGCCGTCGCTCCCGCCCCCGCGCCCGAGCCGGCGCCACCCCCCGAGCCGGTGGCGGCACCGGCGCCCGGTCCAGGGCTGGCCGACCTGCTGGTCCCGGTGTGGCGACAGGGCCGGTCCGAGGAATCACTCGGTGCCCCGCCGGCTGAGGACCGCAGCGAGCCGGACCCTGCCACTACCGGCGACCCGATCGCCGCCCCCACCAGCAGCCCGGCCAGCGGGTCGCCGGCCGGCAGATCGTCGGCCGGCGGGTCATCGGCCGGCGGGTCATCGGCCGGCGGGTCATCGGCCGGCGGGTCATCGGCCGGCGGGTCATCGGCCGGCGGGTCATCGGCCGGCGGGTCATCGGCCGGCGGGTCATCGGCCGGCGGGTCATCGGCCGGCGGGTCATCGGCCGGCGGGTCATCGGCCGGCGGGTCATCGGCCGGCGGGTCATCGGCCGGCGGCTCGTCGCCCGGCGGGTCATCGGCCGGCGGGTCATCGGCCACCGGGTCATCGGCCAGCAGGTCGGTGGCCGGCGGGTCGGTGGCCGGCGACGGGTTGAGCGGCGCGGTCGCCGGCGACGAGGCGAGCGGCGCGGCGGTGCCGGTCGGTGGGCTGGCGGCGGCCGCCGGTGCGATGGCGCTGCGGCGGGGCGAGCCGGCCGAGGCGGGCGGGACCGATCCGGCCGACGACGCGCCGCCGGCGGTGAAGTCGGTGGCCGGCAGCACGGTCGGTGAGCGGGCCCGGGATGTCCTCGCCGACGACGTCGACCTCGTCGACCCGGAGGTCGCCGACCCCGAGCTGGTCGACATGAACGCCGCCACCCACACCGACCTCGGCGCCCCGCTGGAGCCGCTGGCGATGCCGGACCGGCCGGCCGGCGACGGCTCGCGGGACGGGACCGACTCCGAGGCCACCGTCACGCTGCCGGCCCGCCCGCTGACCGGCGCCGCGAGCCCGCCGGCCGCCCGCCGCTCGCCGGCATATGGCTCGTACGGCGGGGGCGACGAGCTCGGCACCCAGCGGATCGCCCCGCTCCCGTTCGGCACCCCGCCGAGCGGGCCGCAGCAGCCGGCCCGCGCGTTCCGCCCGCAGCCGCCGTCCTCGCCGCTGGACTTCCAGGACGAGCGCTCCCGCGGCGACCGCCGCAAGCGCAACGTCGCCGCCCTGCTCATCGTGGTCGTGCTGATCGCGGCCGTGCTGGCCGGCGGGTTCCTGCTGGTGCGCAGCCTGCGCGGAGGGGGCGACCCGAACGCGGGCGCCCCGCCGAGCGCGAGCGCCTCGCTCGGCCCCGCGGCGATCCCCGCGAACTCGACCAGATACCAGGGCGCGGGCTTCTCCGTCGGCATCCCGAAGGACTGGCCGCCGACGGAGCGGCCCAACGGCGTGGTCGACGCCCGCGAGCCGAACTCGACCCGGTTCCTCCGGCTGATCACGGTGGACAGCACCCGCTCGGCGCTCAGCCAGCTCACCGCGGCCGAGCAGCAGTTCGAGAACGACCCGTCGTACGGCGCGTACCGGCGGGTCAAGCTGGAGAAGGTCGACTACCGCGGGCTGGACGCGGCCGACTGGGAGTTCACGTTCACCCTGGACGGCGTGGCCCGACACGTGCTCTACCGGGGCATCGTCACCAACAACCGGACGTTCGGCCTCTACCTGTCCACGCCGTCCGAGCAGTGGACCAAGAGCACCGACGTCTTCCGGGTCGCCGCCGACACGTTCCGGACTGGCTGACCGCCCGATGCCCTAGGGTCGGTCGGCGTGACCGATCTCGTACGACCCACCGCCGAGGATGCGGCCACGGCGGCCAAGGATCTGGCCACCGCGACCGGAGCGGACCGGCACGACGTCGCGGTGGTGCTCGGCTCCGGCTGGGCTCCGGCCGCGGACGCGCTCGGTAAGCCCGCGGCCGAGGTGCGGGTCGGGGAGCTGACCGGGTTCGCCGCGCCCACCGCGGAGGGCCACGGCGGCACGGTGCGCTCGCTGACCATCGGCGGCAACCGCACGCTGGTCTTCCTCGGCCGCACCCACCTCTACGAGGGCCGCGGCACCGCCGCGGTCGCGCACGGCGTCCGGGTCGCCGCCGCCGCCGGCTGCCGGACCGTGGTGCTCACCAACGCGGCCGGCGGGCTGCGCCAGGGGATGCGCGCCGGCCAGCCGGTGCTGATCTCCGACCACCTCAACCTGACCGCCCGCTCGCCGCTGGTCGGCGCCCGGTTCGTGGACCTGACCGACCTCTACTCGCCGCGGCTGCGGGCACTGGCCCGGCAGGCCGACCCGAGCCTGGAGGAGGGCGTGTACGCGGCGCTGCCCGGCCCGCACTTCGAGACTCCGGCGGAGATCAGGATGCTGCGCGGGCTCGGCGCCGACCTGGTCGGCATGTCCACCGTGCTGGAGGCGATCGCGGCCCGGGCCGAGGGCCTCGAGGTGTTCGGCGTCTCGCTGGTCACCAACCTCGCCGCCGGGATGACCGGCGAGCCGCTCAACCACGAGGAGGTCCTCGCCGCCGGACGCGCGGCCGCGACCCGGATGGGCACCCTGCTCGGCACCGTGATCGAAGGGCTCTGAGGGCGATGGCCGAGTTCGGCGCCCACCCGCAGGCGCGCCCCGGCGGTGGGCGGCGGGTGCTCGTCACCGGCGCCGCCGGCCCCATCGGCCGCATCGCCTGCGCGGGGCTCGCCGCCCGTGGCTGGAAGGTGCGCGGTCTGGACAAGGTCCCGCTCGACGGTGTGGACGGGCTGGCCGACCCGCCGGTGCTGGCCGAGGTCACCGACGCGGGCGCGGTCCGCCGGGCCACCGAGGGCGTCGACGCCGTCGTGCACCTGGCCGGGATGGCCCAGGCCTCGCCGGACCCGGTCCTCGCCGCGACCGTCGAGGGAACGTTCCACGTCTTCGACGCCGCCCGCCGGGCCGGCGTCGGCCGGGTCGTCCACGCCTCCGGCAGTCACCCCGTCGGGTTCGTCCCGGGCAGCGCGCCCGCGACGGCCGACGTGCCGCCCCGGCCGGACACGTACTCCGACGTGAGCGTGGTGTTCGGGGAGGCGCTCGGCCGGCTGATGGTCGACCGGTACGGGCTCGAGGTCGTCTGCCTGCGCATCGGCGCCTGGAAGCAGTACCCGACGTCGGTGCCGGAGCTGTCCACCTGGATCAGCCCGGCCGACGGAGTGCGGCTGCTGGCCGCCGCGCTGACCGCACCCGACGTCGGCTTCGCCATCGTGTACGGGATCTCGGCCAACACCAGGGCCCGGTGGGACCTCGCGCCGGCGCGGGCGCTCGGCTACCTGTCCGTCGACGACGCCGAGGAGTACGCCGACCGGATCCCGGGCGCCGACGCCGACGCCGGCCGGACCGACCCGGACCGGCCTGGTGCAGCCTCCGCCGGCCCGGCGTACGACGAGCCGCGGCCCGGCCGGGAGAACTGATCGGTGGACGCCGACCTGCGGGACGCGGCCGAGCGCTGGCTGGCCGACGACCCTGACCCGGTCACCCGGGCCGAGCTGCGGGCGCTGCTGGACGCCGGCGACGAGGCGGCGGTCGCGGACCGGTTCGCCGGCCGGCTCGAGTTCGGCACCGCCGGGCTGCGCGGGCCGTTGCGGGCCGGGCCGAACGGGATGAACCGCGCCGTGGTCCGGCGCACGGCGGCCGGGCTGGCGGCCTGGCTGCGCCGCACCGGCGGCACCGGACCGGTCGTGGTCGGCTACGACGCCCGCCACGGCAGCGCCGAGTTCGCCGCCGACTCGGCCGCGGTGCTGGCCGGCGCCGGCCTGGACGCGCGGCTGCTGCCCGGGCCGCTGCCGACCCCGGTGCTGGCGCACGCGGTCCGCCTGTTCGACGCGGCCGCCGGGGTGATGGTGACCGCGAGCCACAACCCCCCGCAGGACAACGGCTACAAGGTCTACACGGCCGGTGGGGCGCAGATCGTGCCGCCGGTGGACGCGGAGATCGAGGCGGCGGTGGCCGCGATCGGTCCACTGTCGACGGTTCCGATGTCCTATGCGTACACCGTGCTCGGCGACGAGGTGCTGGAGTCCTATGTGGACTCGGTGGCGAGGGTGCCACGGACCGAGCACCGTCGCATCAGGACGGTCCACACCGCACTGCACGGGGTCGGCGGCGCGGTGCTGCGGCAGGCGTTCGACCGGGCCGGGTTCGAGCCGCCGGTGCCGGTGGCCGAGCAGGCCGAGCCGGACCCGGACTTCCCGACCGTGCCGTTCCCCAACCCCGAGGAGCCCGGCGCGCTCGACCTCGCGCTGGCGCTGGCCGAGCGGACCGGTGCCGACCTGCTGATCGCCAGCGATCCGGACGCGGACCGGTGCGCGGTCGCGGTGCCGACCGGCGCCGGCTGGCGACCGCTGACCGGCGACGAGCTCGGCGTGCTGCTGGCCGACCACCTGATCCGGACCGGCCGCACCGGCACGTACGCGACGACGATCGTGTCCTCGTCGCTGCTGTCGAAGGTGTGCGCCGCCCGCGGGGTGCCGTTCGGCGAGACGCTCACCGGGTTCAAGTGGATCGTCCGGGCGGCCGACGACCTCACCTACGGGTACGAGGAGGCGCTCGGCTACTGCGTGCTGCCGGACGTGGTGCGGGACAAGGACGGGATCTCCGCTGCGCTGCTCGTCGCCGACCTCGCCGCCGCGCTGGCCGCCGAGGGCCGGACGCTGCCGGACCGGCTGGACGAGCTGGCGGCCGAGTTCGGCCGGCACTCGACCGCGCAGATCTCGGTCCGGGTGGACGACCTCCGGCAGATCGCCGACACGATGGCCGCGCTGCGGGCCGACCCGCCGCGCACGCTGCTCGGCCGCCCGGCGACCGCGGAGGACCTGCTGCCGGACGCGGACGTGCTGCGCTGGCGGGCCGAGGACGTGCGGGTGGTGGTCCGGCCGAGCGGCACCGAGCCGAAGCTCAAGGCCTACCTGGAGGTGGTCGGCGACCCGGCCGCCCTGACCGGCCTGCGGGCCGAGCTGACCCCGCGGCTGTCCTAGATTTCCTAGCTCACCGCACCGAACTGGCGGTCGCCGGCGTCGCCGAGCCCCGGCACGATGTAGGCCTTCTCGTTGAGCCGCTCGTCGATCGCGGCGGTGACCAGCCGCAGCGGCAGCCCGCTCTGCTCGAGCGCCCGCTGCCCCTCCGGGGCGACCAGCACGCAGACCACGGTGATGTCGTCGCAGCCGCGGTCGGTCAGCAGCCGGCAGGAGTGCAGCAGCGAGCCGCCGGTGGCGAGCATCGGGTCGAGCACCAGCACCGGACGGCCGGCCAGCGACGAAGGCAGCGACTCCAGGTAGGCGCGGGGCTGGAAGGTCTCCTCGTCCCGGGCGAGCCCGACGAAGCCCATCTGCGCCTCCGGCAGCAGCCCGAGCGCGGCCTCGGCCATGCCGAGCCCGGCCCGCAGCACGGGCACCAGCAGCGGCGGGTTGCTCGGCCGCGCGCCCACCGCCGGCGCGACCGGGGTCGTCACCGGCACCGGCTCGACCGGCAGGTTGCGGGTCGCCTCGTAGACCAGCATCGTCGCCAGTTCCTTGAGCGCGACCCGGAAGCCGGTGTTGTCGGTGCGCTCGTCCCGCAGCGTGGTGAGCCGGGCGGCGGCGAGCGGGTGGTCCACGACGAGGGTCTGCACAGGGCCGCACAGTATCTGCTCGCGTGGCACGCTCGTAGTCGTGGCGGACACCTGGGACCTGCTCGTGGTCGGCGGCGGGCCGGCCGGTTCGGCGGCGGCACTGGCGGCGAAGCAGCGCCGGCCGGACGCGCGGGTGCTGCTGCTGGACCGGTCCGACTTCCCGCGCGACAAGGCCTGCGGGGACGGCATCGCCGCGCACGGGCGGGACGAGCTGGCCAAGCTCGGTCTGCCCGACCTGGTCGCCGACTACAAGCCGACGACGAAGCTGTCGGTGGTCTCCCCCGGCGGCGCCACCGTCTCGGCGACCGCGGCCAGACCCAACCACGTGGTGCCGCGCACGGTGTTCGACGCGCGGCTGGTCGACGCCGCCCGCAGGCGGGGGGTCGAGGTGCGCCGGCACAAGGTCAGGGCGCTGACCGAGGACGCGGGCACGGTCGACGTGGACGGCATCAGGGCCAGGGCGGTCGTCGCCGCGGACGGGGCCGGCTCGGCGGTGCGGCGGCTGATCGGGGTGCCGATGACCGCGGAGCGGCACACCGCGATCGCGGTGCGCGGGTACGCCGACCTTCCGCCGGGCAGCGAGCGGGCCGACGGCGCCCAGTTCATCGCGATGCAGAAGCAGGGCTGGCCGGCGTACGCGTGGTCGTTCCCGATCGGCGACGGCACCGCGAACATCGGCTTCGGGCTGATGCTGCCGCGGCTGCGGGCGGCGGGCCGGCCGGGCAAGGAGGTGCTGCACGGGCGGCTGGCCGCGCTGCTGCCGGACCTGTCCGGGCGGGACCTGCTCGCCCACCACCTGCCGCTGTCCACCGGCCGGCCGGCCACGCCCGGGCGTGGCCGGGTGCTGCTGGCCGGCGACGCGGCCAGCCTGATCAACCCGCTGACCGGGGAGGGCATCTACTACGCGCTGCTCTCCGGCCGGCTCGCCGGCATCGCGGCGGTCGGCGCGCCGTCCGACCCGCTGTTGGCCTACCGGCACGGCCTGCGGCAGGCGCTGGGCAACCACCTGCGCACCACCGACGTCCTGGCCCGGGCGTCGCAGTCGTCCCGGTTCATGGACGCCGCGATCGCCACCGCCGGCCGCCGCACCGACGTCTTCGACCTCCTCGTCGACGTCGGCCTCGGCTCCGGCACCGTCCCTCTCCGCCTGTTCTGGACCGTCCTCACGACCTGGGCCCGCGGCAACCACCAGCCCGCCGGCGGGCACACTCGCTAGGGTGTGTCTTCCCATTGGCGGTGGATGCCGGCGGCGTCCAGGCGGCGTCCGGCACGGCGGCGGGGCCGGCCGATACCGGGGTTGTCTCGGCCGGCCCCGCCAACGCGGCCGGTCGTCGTCCGGGCGCCGTCGGCGCCGCGCGGTCACGGCCGCTTCAGCAGGACGGCGCGGGTGTAGAGCAGGTCGAAGCCTCGGCGTTGGACATTCTGCTGCGACTTCGAGCCCGGCTGGGTCGTGACGACGGCGACGTCGCAGCCTTCGGCCGCGGCGTCGGCCAGGCGCGCCGCGAGCAGTGCGGTCTGGACGCCGTTGCGGCGGTGGGCCGGCACGGTGCCCGCCCCGGTCAGCTGCGCGATGCCGGCCGCGACGCGGAAGCTGGCGCCTCCGGCCGGCTGACCATGCCGCAGCGCCAGGTAGCGCCGGATGCCGTTGATCGCCGCCGAGTCGCGCTCGGCGCGTTCGAGGACGTCGCGCGGAAACTCTTCCATCGGTATGCCCTGTGTGTCCGGATGCGCACCGGCGTCGGTGACGAGCTCGACCCACGCGTCGAGCTCGTCAGGGCCGCTGCGCCGAACCTCTATCCCCGGCACCTCGACCGGCCGGGACCCCGCGCTGAGGTCCCGACCGAGCACGTTCTCGAAGGCCGCCAGTCGATAGCCGCGCTCCGTGAGCATGTCGACCAGCGCGGGATCGGCCAGACTTGCCAGCTCCGCCTGCACCGCAGCACCCCGACCGGCGAAAGCCCGTTCGACCTCGTCCAGCACGGCCGGGTCCGGCAGCCCGCCGAAGCCAAGACCGGCGACCTTGTTGTACGGGGAGTCCGCCTCGGCGAAGGTGGCCACGCCGCCGGCGACGGGAATGACGAAACCGCTCCCGTCGGCCCGCCGGCGCCGGGATGCCTCGGTCGCCTCGGCGATCAGCTGCGCCTCGGCTCGCTCGATCCGGGCGGCCAGTTCGGAACCGCAGAACAGCGGCAGACGACCGCCGTCCGTCGGCCGCGATCGAGCATCGTCGAGTCCGCGCGACATCCACGCCTGTTCACGACCCAGCATCTGCTGCCTCCGTCATCGGCATCACGTCCTTCTGCTCAGTGCCGCCGCCGTGGGTCCGCGTTACTGCTCCGCGTCGAACGCCGGTGGCCGGGGCGGCCACGGCGTCCCGTCCTGGATCCGCCTGGTCGGGAGGAACCCGGCCGCCCGGTGTAACGCCAACCACCCCGGCCGGGACCACAGGAGGTCGGCCCCCGCCGGGCCGCCAGCACGAGTGTTCGACGGAGGGGGGTGAACCGGGCGATCAGCGCCGGCCGGCGCGAGCACCGTTATGTGCCGGTCGACGACCGGGATCTCGAGGACGACGACGGCGCCTTCGGTCAGGACGGCTGGTGGACGACACCGCCCGTGCACCGGGCCGACCGCGCCGTGGATCGCATCGCGGCCCGGGACGTCGCCGACCGGATCCGCGAACTGATCAGTCGGCTGCCACCGGGGCAGCGACAGGTCGTCACGCTGCGAGACGTCGAGGGGCTGGCGAGCAGCGAGGTGTGCCTCGTCCTCGGCATCACCGAGGCCGACCAGCGGGTGCTGTTGCATCGGGCCCGATCCCGCATCCGAGCTCTTCTGGACCGAGAGGTCATGACATGAGGCGACGCCCAGCGCCGTCCGGGCACGACATGACCTGCCGGCAGGCGGTCGCGCTGGTCACCGACTACCTGGACGGGGCGTTGACCGGCGAGCCGGCCGCCCTCTTCCGCGCCCACCTGGCCGAGTGCCCGCACTGCACCGAATATCTCGCCCAGATCCAGGCGACCGTGGCGGCTGTCGGGCACGTCGGCGCCGAGGATCTCGACCCGCTCGCGTGGGCCGACCTGATCGATCTCTACCGGCGCTGGCGCGCCGGAACCTGACTCGTCGAGGCGACACGACCCACCGGTTCGCCGGCGAGGTCGGCCCCGCGCCCCGGAACTACTCGCGCCCCATGGGCGTCCGGGATGACCGGCTGGGCGTCGAGGGCCGTCAAGCGAGCAGGGGTGACCGCCGGCTCGGCGCCTCGACGGCCGGTCGGGCAGCGGCGACGGCAGGGGGCGCGGCCGGTCGGCCGCGTAGCCTGACGATATGACCGCGACGTTGGGGGCGCTGGACGACGTGGTCCGGGACGAGGCCGGGCTGCGGCGGTTCTTGCACGGGTTGCCCGGGGTGGACCAGGTCGGGGCCGAGGCCCGGGCCGCGGCGCTGGCGACCAGGAGCATCAAGAAGGCGTCGAAGCAGTGGGCGCTCGACCTCGCGATCCGCTGCGTGGACCTGACCACGCTGGAAGGCGCCGACACCCCCGGCAAGGTCAGGGCGCTGTGCGGCCGGGGCCGGCATCCGGACCCGACCGACCCGAGCACGCCACCGGTCGCGGCCATCTGCATCTACCCGGACCTGATCGCGGTCGCGAAGTCCGAGCTGGCCGGCTCGCCGGTGAAGGTGGCCAGCGTGGCCACGGCGTTCCCGTCCGGCCGGGCCAGCCTTGCGGTCAAGCTCGCCGACGTGCGCGAGGCGGTCGACGCCGGCGCTGACGAGATCGACATGGTCATCGACCGCGGCGCCTTCCTCGCCGGCCGCTACCTGCAGGTGTTCGAGGAGATCGCCGCGGTCCGGGAGGCGTGCGGGGCCGCGCACCTCAAGGTGATCCTGGAGACCGGTGAGCTGGCCACGCTCGACAACGTGCGCCGCGCGGCCTGGCTGGCGCTGCTCGCCGGCGGCCACGTGATCAAGACCTCGACCGGCAAGGTGTCGCCGGCCGCGACGCCGCCCACCTCGCTGGTCATGCTCGAGGCGGTACGCGACTTCGCCATCGCCACCGGCGACAAGTGCGGCGTCAAGCTGGCCGGCGGCATCCGTACCGCCAAGGAGGCGGTGCGCTACCTCGTCCAGGTCAACGAGGTCGCCGGGCCGGAGTGGCTGGACCCGGCCCTGTTCCGGATCGGCGCGTCCAGCCTGCTCAACGACCTCATCCTGCAGCGCCAGAAGGAGCGCACCGGCGCCTACTCCGGCCCCGACTACGTCACCCTCGACTGATCCCGGCGGCGGGCCCGCGTGCCCGCCGGCCGCAGCACCGAGTCGAGCAGGCCGGGGAAACGCTCGTCCAGCTCGTCCCGGCGCAGCGACACCACCCGCTGCCGGCCGGCCGGGACGTTGCGGACCACACCGGCCTCCCGCAGCGTCTTGAGGTGATGGGAGAACGTCGACTTCGGCGCCGACGGGTCGACCGCCTGGCAGTTCGCGACGGTCTGCGGCCCGTCCCGAGCGATCAGCCGGACCAGCTCCAGCCGGGACGGGTCGCTGAGCGCGAACAGCACCTCGGTGAGCTCGACGTCGGCCAGGTCCGGGTGTGGCAGGTCACGGGTTGTGGCGGGCATAACAGTTCGACTTTCTTGGAACTATTCCTCGGGGCGGTCGCGTTCCGACCGTTCGATACAACTCGAACGGTCAGCGAATCGGAGCCCATGATGCCCGCACTGCGACCAGCCTCACACCCCGGCAGCACCCTCCGGCTGCCCCGCGCCGCCGCGTTCTGGGTCGTCGGCGGCACGGTCGCCGCGCTGCTGGCCGCGTCCAGCGCGCCCAGCCCGCTCTATCCGATCTACCAGCAGGAGTTCAGGTTCTCCGCGCTGGAGCTGACCGCGATCTTCGCGGTCTACGTCCTCGCCGTGCTGCTGAGCCTGCTCACCGTCGGCCGGCTGTCCGACTTCACCGGGCGCCGGCCGGTGCTCGCCGGCGCGCTGGTGGTCGAGGCGGCCGCGATGGCGGTGTTCCTGACCGCCGAGGGCACGCACTGGCTGCTCGCCGCCCGGGTCGTGCAGGGACTCGCCACCGGCGCCGCGATCGGCGTGCTCGGGGCCTACCTGCTCGACCTGCAGCCGGCCGACGGCCGCCGGCTGGGTTCGCTGGTCAACAGCGTGGCGCCGGCCGCCGGACTCGGCATCGGCGCGCTCGGCACCGGCCTGCTGGTGCAGTACGGCCCGTACCCGACCCGGCTCAGCTTCGCCCTGCTGGCCGGCGTGTTCGCGGTGCTGGCCGCGGTGACCGCGACGCTGCCGGAGACGGTACGGCCGGTGCCGGGTGCGCTCGCCTCGCTGCGGCCGCAGGTGGCGGTCCCGGCCCGGGCGCGGCGGCCGTTCGCCGCGGCACTGCCGACGATGCTGTCGACGTGGGCGCTCGGCGGCCTGATGTTCTCCGTCGGCGGGTCCGTCGTCCGGACCGTGTTCGACCGGCCGAACACCGCCGTCGTCGGCGTCGTCCTCGGCATCTTCGCCGGCGCCGCCGCCGCCACTGGAGTCCTGGTCAGCCCGCTCAGCCCGGAGCGCATCGAGCGGCTCGGCACGGTGGCCCTCGCGGTCGGCGCCGGCGTCTTCCTGGTCGCGCTGGAAGTCTCGTCGCTGGCGCTGTTCGTCATCGCCGGCGCCCTGGCCGGCAGCGGTTTCGGCTCGGCCTTCCTCGGCTCGATGCGGTCGCTGACCCAGCTGGCCGAGCCGCACGAGCGCGCCGCGCTGCTCTCCGCCGTGTTCGTCGCCAGCTACCTCGCGCTCAGCGTTCCCGCGCTGGCCGCCGGCGTCCTGATCCCGCGGATCGGGCTGCTGGACACCACCGTCGGGTACGCCGGCCTGGTCGGCCTCGGCGCGCTGGCCAGCCTCGCGCTGCCCGTCCTGGCCCGGCCCGCGGCCGCACCGGCAGCCGAGCCGGCGGCGGTCCCGTGCTCGGGGCGTGCCGCCACGGCTGCGTGACCTCCCGTACGCGCGCAGGATCTCCCGTACGCCGCGCCGGCCTGCGTCGCCGACGCCCACCGCAGCCGTCGGGCACGTAGTCGCTCGCCGCCCGGCTGGGCTGGGCCCGGCGGTCCGGTGCGGAGGCCGCCCCGGACCGCCGGCCGGCTCACGAGTCGTCGCTGAACGCGCCGCCGAAGATGTCGGAGTTGCCGAACGTCGGCGGGCATTGCGTGTTCGGGCCGGGGCGCAGCGCGTCCGAGGGGGCCTCCGGTAGCTCGCCCGACTCCGCGGGATCGTCGGCCTCGTCGGCGTCGCGTGGCTCGGTGGCACCGCCGGTCACGTCGTTGACGAACGCCTGCCGGTAGGTGTTGATCGCCGGACAGACCGCGGCGTTGCGCATGTCGTTCCACACCCCGATACCCGCGTCCCTGGTGGCGACGGCGTAGTTGTAGTCACCGAGGAACCCGGCGGTCAGCCCGTTGGCGCTGTTCGCCCGCCCGTCACCGATCTCCCCGCGCAGCTCGGTGGTCCAAGCCGCGAGCGTGCCGGTGGTCGCGTTGACGTCGGCGTGCCGGACCACGCCGAGCATCCGGCGCGGCGAGGTCGTGTCGCTGCGCCACGGGTCCAGCCAGGCGTTGTAGATCAGGTATGCGTCGGTGCCGTCCGGCGAGATGGCGATCGCCGGGAAGTTGGCCCGGTCGGCACCCTCGCTGGCCACCGCCGGGGCCGAGTAGCTCTGGCCGCCGTTCGTGGAGCTGATCACGAACGCCCGCTCCTTGTTGGTACCGGCCCTGTCGTCCGACCACGTCACCAGGATCTGGTCGGTGGCGTCCGTTCCGGTCGGCGCGCCGTTGGCGATGTCGATGCTCGGGAAGATGCTGGTCCGGTCGCCGGCGATGCCGTCGATCGTGAACCGGCCCTGCGCCGGGTCGAACTGGCCGATGTTCGCGACGGCCACGATCGCCCGCGGACGCTCGAAGTTCGCGCCGCCGTCGAACGACCGCGCCTGGAAGAACACGCCCTGCCGGGTGCGAATGTCGGTGCCGACCCAGACGACGTACACCACGCCGGCGCTGTCGGTCCGGATCGCGCAGCCCTGCCGGCCGCCAGTCTGGTTGTTGTTCGTCGCCGGGGTGAGCTGGCGGGTCCGCCAGGTGTCACCGCCGTCGGTGGACCGGGCGAACAGCACGGGCTCCGACCCAGCGGTGCCGCGGAAGCCGACGTTGCACTCGTACACGTTGCCGAAGTGCGGGCTGGACTCGGCGTTGTCCGCCCAGATCTGCTCCTTGTCGCTGAACAGCGCGGTGTTCTGCCGCGTCACGATCACCGGGTCCATCCAGGCGTCGTTGCGCCCGGCGATGGCGCCCGCGATGTCGTCGGTCCGGGAGACCGCGATGGCCGCCGCACCCGGGAAGGCCGACCGACCAGGGGCATTGACCGCGATGTTGGAGTAGTACAGCCGCTGGCCGTTCGCCCAGGAGAAAGTCCCGTCGGCACCGCGCACCGGACCGAACGCCAGCTCCGGGTCACCGTTGGACTGCAGCCCGTTCTCGAAGTAGTTCGGCAGCGTGCCGATCGGCCCGTTCGGGTCGGGTACGCAGCCGGTGTCCGTGGCTGGCGGGACGCCGGGAGCGAGGTCGGGCTGGCCCAGGCAGCTCGGCGTGACCCGGGCGGAGAAGCCGGTGTAGGTCGGCTGGGTCCAGGTCCGACCCGAGTCGGTGGAGAACTGGACGCCGGAGACGCCGACGCCCGGTGTGAACGGGCAGGTTCGGTCGTCGCCCGCGTTGCAGGCCTCCTCGTCGATGTTGTCGTTCGCGCCGGCCGCCAGGACGTTGGGGTGGATCGGGTTCACGGCCAGCCCAGGCTCGTTCTGCTTGTTCTGCGAGAACAGGTTGTCGTTGCTGCCGACGGTCACCTCGGTCGAGCCACCCGGGGTGACGGGGGCCGCGTACGCGGGGCCGGCCACGAGGGCCAGGACCGGAAGCAGCGCAGCGATCGCTACTAGGCGACGTGTTCGCATGACACTCCTCGGATTTCGACGGACTCATGCACGGCGCGCCACCCCGGTCGTCGCAGCCCGACTCCGCCCTTCCGGCAGCGGTGGTCGCAGACGGAGCTTGTCGTGGTTGTGGTGAAATCGCAACGCTGACTTTCCGTGGTCGGTGGGCCCGGAGGGTCTTCAGGTCCCATGCAGGAGACCGGCAACCCGGATGACGCCGTCGCGGATGGCGGTCCCGGTGAGGTTGCCGAACCCGAGGACGAGCCGGGGCGGGTCGGCGGCGGCGGTGGCGCGGTGCGGGCTCATCCCGTAGAGGCCCACTCCGCGGGCGCGGGCCTGCTCGACCACGGCCGCCTCGGTCACGCCCGCGGGCAGCGCGGCCACCGCGTGGAAGCCGGCGGCGAGGCCGGTCAGCGCGACGGCCGGCGCGCGCTCGGCCAGCGTGCGGACGAGCACCTCCCGCTTGGCCGCGTACGAGCGGCGCATCCGGCGCAGGTGCCGGTCGAACCGGCCGGACTCGACCAGCCGCGCCAGCACGAGCTGGTCGAGCCCGGGTGAGCCGCGGTCGGTGCGGACCTTGAGGTCGGCGACCGGGTCGACCAGGTCGGCCGGGCAGAGCAGCCAGCCCAGCCGCAGCGCCGGCGCCAGCGACTTGCTCACCGTGCCGATCGTGACCACCCGGTCCGGGGCGAGGCCCTGGACGGCTCCGACCGGCTCCCGGTCGTACCGGAACTCGGCGTCGTAGTCGTCCTCCACCACCCACCCGCCGGTACGCCGGGCCCAGTCGGCCAGTGCCCGCCGCCGCGCCGGCGACAGCACGACGCCGGTCGGCCACTGGTGCGCCGGCGTGACGACGACCGCGCCCGCGCCGGTCGCGGCCAGCTCGTCCACCCGCAGGCCCTGCTCGTCGACCGGGACCCGGACCACCGACATGCCGGCGAGATCGGCGGCGATCCGGCCGGTCTCGTCGTACCCGGGGTCCTCGAAGGCGACCCGCTCGACGCCGCGGCCGGCCAGCGTCGCCAGCGCGAGGTTGAGGCCCTGGGAGAAGCCGGTGCAGACGACCGTCCGGTCCGGATCCGCGGCCGCACCCCGGACCCGGCCGAGGTAGCTGGCCAGCACCGTACGCAGCACCTCGGCGCCGCGCGGGTCGCCGTAGTCGAAGGCCGCGGTGGCGGCCGAACGGCACACCTCGGCGACCGTCCTGGCCCAGTCGGCCCGCGGGAACGAGGACAGGTCCGGCACGGCCGGGCGGAAGTCGACCCGCAGCCGGGCCGCCGCGCCGGCCGGACGCGGCGCCGGTGCGGCCGGCGACCGTGCCGTGTCGGCCACCCGGGTGGCCGAGCCGGCGCGGGCGACCAGGTAGCCCTCGGCCTGCAGCTGGTCGAAGCAGTCGACGACCATCCCGCGGGAGACGCCGAGGTCGCGGGCCAGCTCCCGGGTGGACGGCAGCCGCTCGCCCGGCCGCAGCCGGCCGGCCCGGATCGCCTCCCGCAGCCCCCGCTCCAGCTGGGTGCGCAGCAGCTCGGGGCCGTCCCGGTCGAGCGGGACCAGCAGCTGCGGGCTCAAACCGGTCCACTGGACTGGCACGGAACTGGACCTTAACGCGGACCAGTACGGCGGCGAGGCTGCTGGCATGACCACGACCGCCGCCGCACCGCCCCGCCTGCTGACCCCGGCCGCCGTCCGGCTGCTCGCCGTCGACCTCGCCGCGATGACCAGCTTCTACCTGCTGCTGTCGACGGTCCCGCTGTACGCGTCCGAGCGCGGGATCGGCGCCGCCGGTGCCGGGCTGTCGACCGGCGTGCTCATGGTCACGGCGGTCGCCGCCGAGCTCGCCACCCCGGCGCTGGCGGCGCGGATCGGCTTCGGTCGGCTGCTCGCCGCCGGGCTGGTGCTGCTCGGGGCGCCGGCGCTGGCGCTGCCCGCGGTCTCCGGGCTGGTCGGCCTGCTGGCGGTTGCCGCCGTCCGGGGCTGCGGGTTCGCGATCGTCGTCGTCGCGATCGGCGCGCTGGCCGCGCACGCCGTCCCGGCGCAGCGCCGCGGCGAGGGGCTCGGCGTGTTCGGCCTCGCCGCGACGGTGCCGGCCGTGGTCGCGCTGCCGCTCGGGGTCTGGCTGGCCGGCCTGGTCGGCTTCCCGGCGGTGTTCGCGATCGGGGCGGCGGCCGCGGTGCTCGCCGCGCTGCTGGTGCCGGGATCGCCCGCCGCGGCGGCCGGGGACCGGGTCCGGCTGGCGCTGCCGGCCGACGTGCTGCGGCCGGCCGTGGTGTTCTTCGCGACCGCGGTCGCCGGTGGCGTGGTGGTCGCGTTCCTGCCCGGCGCGGTCGGCGGCGTGGCCGCGCCGGCGCTGCTCGTGCAGGCCGCGACCGCGACGCTGACCCGCTGGCTGGCCGGGCGGTACGCGGACCGCCGCGGTGGCGCGCGGCTGCTCGTCCCCGCGGTCGTGCTGGCCGCGGCCGGGATGGCGACCGCGGCCGCCACCGGCAGCGGGATCGCCGTGCTCGGCGGGATGGCGCTGTTCGGGACCGGCTTCGGGCTCGCGCAGGCGGCCAGCCTCACCACGATGCTGCAGCGGGTCGCCCCGGACCGGTACGGCGCGGTGAGCGCGGTCTGGAACGCGGCCTACGACCTGGGTTGGGGCGTCGGTGCCATCGGCGTCGGCCTGGTGGTGGCGAGCCTCGGCGCGCCGGCCGGCTTCGTCACCGCCGCGCTGGTCACGCTCGTCGCGCTCCCGCTGGCGACCCGCCGCCGGTGAGACGCGCCGTCGGGAAACTGTCCGGAATCGGCGACGACCGGGTGCGGGACCGCTACCGTACGTGGTGTGTTCCTCACTCCGCAGGAGACGACGCTCGCCGCTGCGGCCATTGCCGCGGCAGCCGCCTTGCTTGGTGTCTACCTGACCGCCCGCCGGGACGATCGCCGGGTGCGGCAGGAGCGCCAGCGGCAGGACGCGATGGAGCGGGACCGGTGGACCCGGGAGGACCGGGCCATCTGGGGCGAGCGGCGGTTCGAGGCGCACACCGCGTTCGCCCACGCGACGCTGGAGGCGCTGCGCTACTGCGAGTCGGCCGGCGAGTATGCGCCGGAGCTCGGCAACGCCCCGCGCGACCCGGAGTCGGTCAGCTCGCTGATGCTGCGCAACCGGGCCGTCAGCGACGCGCTGGTGATGCTGGAGCTGCGGGCGTCCGCCCCGGTGCGGGAGGCGGCCGAGGCGGCCGCCGACGCGTTGCGGCAGGCGTCGGCCGCGGCGTACGCGATCGTCGGCAACCGCGGGACCCCCGAGCAGGTCGAGTCCTGGACCGACCTGACCAAGCGGGCGAAGGCGGCCAGGGACAGCTACCTCGAGCTCGCCCAGGCCGAACTCGGCAGCGCCTGACCCCGGCACCGCCGTGCCGCGGCCGGGGACGGTACGGGCGGGCGGCCATAGAGTGGTGACATGGCCGACTGGGAGTACGCGCCGGCGCCGGAGTCGAGGGCGATCGGACGGCTGCGCGAGTCGTACGGGATGTTCGTCGACGGCGAGTTCACCGGCGGCGAGGGCGGCACGCTCAAGACCGTCAACCCGGCCGACGAGGAGGTGCTGGCCGAGGTAGCGGTCGCCGGCGAGGCGGACGTCGACCGGGCCGTCGCCGCCGCCCGCCGGGCGTACGAGACGACCTGGGGGCCGATGCCGGGGCGGGACCGGGCGAAGTATCTGTTCCGGATCGCGCGGATCGTCCAGGAGCGCTCGCGCGAGCTGGCGGTGCTGGAGACGCTCGACAACGGCAAGCCGATCAAGGAGTCGCGCGACGTCGACATCCCGCTGGCGGCGGCGCACTTCTTCTACCACGCCGGCTGGGCCGACAAGCTGGCCTACGCGGTCCCCGGCCGGCCCGACCCGCGCCCGCTCGGCGTCGCCGGCCAGGTCATCCCGTGGAACTTCCCGCTGCTGATGGCGGCCTGGAAGCTCGCGCCGGCGCTGGCCGCCGGCAACACCGTGGTGCTCAAGCCGGCCGAGACGACCCCGCTGACCGCCCTCGTGCTGGCCGAGATCTGCCAGCAGGCCGACCTGCCACCGGGCGTGGTCAACGTGCTGCCCGGCGCCGGCGCGACCGGCGCGGCACTGGTCCGCCACCCCGGCATCGACAAGGTCGCGTTCACGGGGTCGACCGAGGTCGGCCGGGAGATCCAGCGCACCCTGGCCGGCACCGGCAAGCGGCTGACCCTGGAGCTCGGCGGCAAGGCCGCGAACGTCATCTTCGACGACGCGCCGCTCGACCAGGCGGTCGAGGGGATCGTCAACGGGATCTTCTTCAACCAGGGGCACGTCTGCTGCGCCGGTTCCCGGCTGCTGGTGCAGGAGTCCGTGTACGACGAGGTGATCGCGAAGCTGCAGCGCCGGCTCGGCACGCTGCGGATGGGCAACCCGCTGGACAAGAACACCGACCTCGGCGCGATCAACTCGGCCGAGCAGCTGGCCCGGGTGCGCGAGCTGTCCGACATCGGCGAAGCCGAGGGCGCGCACCGGTGGTCGCCGACCTGCCCGATCCCCGAGCGGGGCTACTGGTTCCCGCCGACCGTCTTCACCGACGTCACCCAGTCCTCCCGGATCGCCCGGGACGAGGTGTTCGGTCCGGTGCTCGCGGTGCTCACCTTCCGCACGCCGGCCGAGGCGGTGGAGAAGGCGAACAACACGCCGTACGGGCTGTCGGCCGGGGTGTGGACCGAGAAGGGGTCGCGGATCCTCTGGATGTCGCGCCAGCTGCGGGCCGGCGTGGTCTGGTCGAACACGTTCAACAAGTTCGACCCCACCTCGCCGTTCGGCGGCTACAAGGAGTCCGGGTTCGGCCGCGAGGGCGGCCGGCAGGGGCTGGAGGCATACCTCGATGTCTGAGCGGCTCGGCGTCCGCAAGACCTACAAGCTCTACATCGGCGGGGCGTTCCCGCGGTCGGAGTCCGGGCGGTCGTACGAGGTGTCCACAGTGGATGGTCGGTTCCTGGCCAACGCGGCGCAGGCGTCCCGCAAGGACGTGCGGGACGCGGTGGTCGCGGCCCGCAAGGCGCAGCCGGGTTGGGCGAAGGCGACCGCGTACAACCGGGGGCAGGTGCTCTACCGGGTCGCCGAGATGCTGGAGGGCCGGCGGGACCAGTTCGTCGCCGAGCTCGGCGACTCCGGGTCGGCCGATCCGGAGTCCGAAGTGAACGGTGCGATCGACCGCTGGGTCTGGTATGCGGGCTGGGCGGACAAGGTGACCGCGGTCCTCGGCGCGGTGAACCCGGTGGCCGGGCCATACTTCGACTTCTCGCTGCCCGAGCCGACCGGCGTGGTCGGCGTCATCGCGCCGCAGCGCTCGGCCCTGCTCGGGCTGGTCAGCGTCGTCGCGCCGGTGATCGCCACCGGCAACACCTGCGTGGTCGTCGCCGCCACCGACCGGCCGCTGCCGGCGATCACGCTGGCCGAGGTGCTGGCCACCTCCGACCTCCCCGGCGGCGTGGTCAACCTGCTCACCGGGTCGGCCGCCGAGCTCGCCCCGTGGCTGGCCGCGCACGCCGACGTCAACGCGCTCGACCTCGCCGGCGTCGAGCCGGAGGCCGCGGTGGACCTGGAGCGGGCGGCGGCGCAGACGGTGAAGCGGGTGCTGCCGGCTCCGCCCGCGGAGCCGGACTGGACGGCCGACCCCGGCACCAGCCGCCTCTCCCGCTTCCTCGAGCTCAAGACCGTCTGGCACCCCATGGGTGTCTGACCAGTTGGCCCTTTCGGGCAACAACATCTCGTGCCGGGACGGCGTGGACCGGATGACCGGATCGACCGGTCGCCCGGCCCTAGGAGCACGAGATGCGCCGTTCCATCCTTCTTCCAGCTGCCGTTGCAGCTGCGGCGTTGGTGCTCGCCGGATGCACCAGCGACCCCGCGACAGGCAGTGCCGGCTCGTCGCCTGCCGCAACCGGTGAGTCCGTCGCCGGCGGGCCCCGCGCCGGCGCGGGCAGTGAACCCGGGACGCCGGCCGGTCCCGCGTCCGGCGGAGCGCCGGCGACGGGGGCTCCGGCGAACGGCGGCCCGCTGCGGACGCCGTCCGCGTACGTGCGGTCGCATGTGGACATCCCGCAACAGCCGAGCGGCTACGCCACGGTCGAGGTTCCGGTGCCGGCCGGGTGGACCGCGCGCAGCAGCGGCAGCGGGGTCGGCTGGTGGTCGCGGGTGGGCCAGGTCGACCGGCGCGACCCGTCCGGCCGGCTGCTGGTGCGGGTCCGCAACCAGCCGGCGACCGGGGAGACCGAGGACGGGTCGCTGCTGGCCGTCATCGCGGGCTACCGCGCTCTGCCGGGCGCCGTGGTCGCCGTCCGCCGCGCTCCGCACCAGGCCCGCATCGGCCTGCGCGAGGCCGACTGGACCCTCGACGTGCCCGTCGGCGGTCGGCCGCGGGTCGCCCAGGTGTCGGCGTGGGTGTTGAACGGGCAGGTGATTACCGTCTACGCGTCCGGTCCGGCCGACTCCCGCGCCGCCGTGCTGACCGTGCATGACCACGCCACCGACCTGGCGGTCTGGACCCACATCGGGCCCGAGGCCGGTTAGGGGCGGGTCTCCCGATTCACGATGGATGCGGACGGCGTCCAGGCGGCCCCTGGGCCGGATGCGGTCGGACGGACAACTTTCCGGTCCGAGTCGGCGTCGCACCAGGTGAAGGTCACTGCCCGGGGGGGAAGTCGCGATGCGCCATGCCGTTGCTCGATCAGCCGCTCTCGCCGCCACCGTCGCGCTGGCGGTCGCGTGTACCGGGGAAGCCGGGGTGACGATCGGTCCACCGGCGTCGACCGGGCCGTCGACCGGGCCGTCGACCGGGCCGTCGACCGGGCCGTCGACCGCCGGCGCGGCGAGCCCGTCGGGCGGAACCGGGACGGCCGCGACGGAGGAGGCAGCCGAGACCGGTACGGGCGGCAAGGGCGCGCCGGCGACCAGCACGCAGCCCCCGGCCAGCGTCGGTCCGGGCGCCGACATCCCGGCCTCGGTCATGCTCAAGCCGACGGACTTCCCCGCGGGTCGGGTCGTCAGGGACCAGACCGACGTGCCGGCGCTTCCGCCGACCGAGCCGGCGGCCTGCCAGCCCCGCACCGCGTACCCCAGCGACCGGTACCGGTACGGCGCGCGGACCCGCGAGATGGAGTCCGGCCAACCGGAGCCCGGGTTCGTCTTCGAGGCCGTGATCCGCTACTCGGCCGGCCGAGCCGGGCAGGCGATGTCCGAGATGCGCCGGGTGCTGGGCGCCTGCCACTCCTACCGGGAGCCCGAGGCGCCTGGCACGATCGTGAGCTACCGGCTGGAGCGGGAGCGGTTCGCCGGCGACGACGCACTGCTCGTGCTCAGGACGGTCCGCCCGGCGACCAGCCAGCCGACGAGCGAGTACATCACGGTCGTCCGGCTCGGGGACGTGCTGCTCACGACCACCAGCGCGGGCAGCGAGGTCACCGCCAGCCGGAGCCTGGCGCTGACACTGGCCGCCGTCGGGACGCGGCGGGGCGCCTGCCTGCGGTCGAGTTGCTGAGGTCAGCCGCTCCCGGCCGCGGCCACGGCCAGGCTGTGCACCACGGCGTCGGCGGTGTCGGCCGCGGCGAGCTCCTTGACCTGGATGTAGACGGTGAAGTCGCGGCCGGGCGGCTGCAGCACCGCCTCGACGTAGGCCATCGGAGCGCCGGCGCACTGCCGGCGGGTCAGCGTGCCGGACAGGCCGGAGCCGGTCAGCGGCCGGCCCGGGTCCGCCGGGCAGGAGGCCGCGACGCTGCGGGCGAGCAGCGCCTCCGGGGACACGCCGTCGGCGCGGCCGGCGAACACACCCGGCACGTCGGTGGTCGGGTCGGTCCACCGGGTCACGTCCGGCGAGGCGGCGAGCGCGATCCCGAACCGGCCGGCCTCCCCGTACGGGCCGAGGTCCCAGCCGGACCGGCGTACCTGCCGGGCCCAGTCGTGCGGGACGCGCAGCCGGATCGTGCCGTCCGCGGTGGCGACCGTGACGTCCCGCCGCGCCCGGAGCAGCCCGGCCGCGGTGCCGGCGGCGGCCAGCACGAGCAACGCGACGAGCCCGACCACGAGCAGCCGGCGGTGCCGCCGCGGCCGGGTCAGGACCAGCGTGTCCTCGCTGGGTGCGGCGGGTTCCGCCAGCAGCCGTTCCCCCGCCTCGTCGCTGCTGTTCCGTATCGCGGCCGCGTCGAGCGCGTCGGCGAGCGCGGCCGCGGACCGATAGCGGTCCTCCGGCCTGGTCGCGAGCGCGCGGGCGACCACCGCCTCGACCGGCGCCGGCACCGCCGGCCGCAGCGAGCGCACCGGCGGCGGGGGCTCGTCCTGCTTGGGCGGTACGCCGGTGAGCAGGTGGTGCAGCACGGCGCCGAGCGCGTACACGTCGGCGCGGGCGTCCAGCGGCGCGTCCCCGGGCCTGGCCTGCTCCGGTGCCATGTAGCCGGGAGTGCCCGCGGCGAGCGTGAAGCCGGACCCGTGCGCCGCCGCCTTGGCCAGGCCGAGGTCGGCGACCAGCACCCGCTCGGTGCCGTCCGGCGCCGACCGGAGCAGCACGTTGCCCGGGTTCACGTCCCGGTGGATCACGCCGACCTGGTGCAGCACGGCCAGCCCACGCGCGATGTCGGCGCCGTACCGCAGCGCCGCGTCGACCGGCAGCGGTCCGTCGGCGAGCCGGTCGGCCAGCGTGCCGCGGTCCGCGTACGTCATCACGAAGTAGGGCCGGCCGTCCGGCAGCTCGCCGATGTCGTGCACCCGGACCACCCGGTCGGAGTCGGCCCGGCGCAGGATCCTCGCCTCGTCCTCGAACCGCGTCCGGACGTCAAGCCGGTGCGCCCAGTTGTCGGCCAGCACCTTGACCGCGACCGGAGCGTCGAGCACCTCGTCCCGCGCCAGCCAGACGGTGGCGAACCCGCCGCTGCCGATCCGCCGCACCACCCGGTAGCGGCCGAAGCGGTCCGGTGTGGTCACCGCGCCATCATGGCGGTACGACCGAACGGAGAAGAGGGGCGATGACCACCGAGACGGGGACGGCCGACCCGGAGGCGCTGGCCCGCCGCGCCGCCGACGGCGACCGCGCGGCGCTGGACGAGCTGCTGCGGCTGATCGAGCCGCGGGTGCTGCGCCAGGTGAGCCGGTTCCTGCCCTACCGGCAGGACGCCGAGGAGGCCACCCAGGACGTGCTGCTGAAGGTGGCCACCCGGATCGGCACGTTCGAGGGCCGGTCGAAGTTCTCCACCTGGCTGTACGAGGTGACCGCCAACCAGGCCCGGCAGACCTACCGGTCGCTGCGCCGGCGGGCGGCCGAGTCGACCACGGACGTGCCGGTGGAGCAGCCGGACCCGCGGACCACGAGCGTGATCGCCGGCTCCCGGCTGGACCTGCTCGACGCGCTGGAGCGGCTGGAGACCGAGCACCCCGATCTGGTCCGCGCGTTCGTGCTGCGCGACCTGTCCGACCTCGAGTACGCGGACATCGCCCGGCTGCTCGACGTCCCGGTCGGGACGGTGAAGGCCCGCATCCACCACGCCCGCCGGTACGTGCGGGAAAGCCTCGACGGCTCCCGCTGATCGGCGGGCCGCGCTGGGGATAGGCTTCCGCGGTGACCAGCGCCGCCGACGCCTCCGTCGTCCCGATCCGGCTGACCCTGGACGGGCGGACCGGGGTGACCCTGTGGGCCACGCCGTGGGAGGAGGACGGCGAGGAGTGGCAGGCATTCCTCGGCGCCGGCCAGCACGTGCTGGTCTTCGGCACGACCGCGGAGATGGCCGCCCACCTGCGGTCCGGCGAGGAGAACGACCTCACCGACCACCCGCGGTGGAAGGACCTGCTGCAGCTCACCCCGGGCGAGCTCGAGCCCGACGACGACTACGTCTTCGACCTCGACGGCGCGTACGAGCTCGCGCTGTCCGACCCCGATCCCTACACCGTCTCCGAGCTGTCCGACCTGGTCGACCTGGTGCAGCGGGTCGCCGAGGTGTGCGACGACGGGACGCTGCTGCGGCTGGTCGAGGAGACCCCGGAGTTCGCCCACCTGCTCGCCGACGACGCGTCGTTCTCCGGCACCGACGGCGAGGCCCGGTGGACCAGCGTCGGCTCGGTCGTCGAGCGGTCCTGGGAGCCGCTGCTCGAGCGGTTCAGCAGGTTGATCGAGTGGCGCGGCACCGAGGTGCTGGCCGAAGACCTCGAGACCGACGAGGACGAGGACGACGACGAGGACATCGACGTGGTCGACCTCGACGACGACACCGAGGACGACGACACCGAGGACGGGACCGGGCAGCAGCCCGAGCGGCCGCGGTCTCGGGTGGTGGAGGACCTCGAAGAGGTGGCCCGCGCCGCCGTCGGCTCGTCCGGCGAGCCCGACGTCGAGGAGGACGAGGACCCGACCGAAGGCGGGACCTACTCGATCTGGGAGGTGGCCGGCATCCTCCCGCTGTCGGTCACGCTGCCCTCGGGCACCGGCTACACGCTGCGCACCTACAACGGGGACGACGACGACCCGGTGTTCCTCGGCTCCGACCTGACCGTCTACCTCTTCCGCACCGCCCAGGGCCTCGTCGACTACGTCCACGCCGGCGACGAGCACGACCTGGCCGAGATGGTGACCTGGCCGGACATCGTCGACGCGGCGGAGCTGCCGGTCGAGCCCGACCCGCAGGAGGTGTACGACCTGCGCGGGCCGAGCGAGGACGCGATCGAGCTCGCCCTGGAGCTGGCCGACTACTGCGACCTCAAGGGCGTCACCCGGACGCTGAACCGCCGGCCGGCCGGCGACATCCCGTTCGACACCTGGACCGCCGCCGTCACCGAGCTGGAGACCTGCATCCGCTGGGAGGACTGAAACGGGTGCAGCCGTACTGGCTGAGCCGACCGGGACCGCCGCCGGACCCGGCCACCCGCGGCCGGTTCGAGCTGCCGGCCGGCCGGTTCGAGCGGGAGCCCGCGTGCGTCGATGGCGGCCGGCGGGTGCCCACCGCGCAGGCGGCCTGCCTGCAGCCGGTGCAGCCGCTGGCGAAGCTGGCGGTCGAGCCGGCCGACTTCCCGCTGCGGATCCGGGGCTACGACCTCGACACGCACCTCGCCCGGATCGAGGCCGATCCGGGCGGTTTCCCGTGGCCGGCCACAGACGAGATCTGACCGCCGGAGCGGGCGTGGGGTGGAAGTCGGGCCGGAAGTGTGCCCGATAGGCCCTGGCCGGGGCGCGCGCTGCTCCATACTGTCCGGTCGTGACCGAACCGGACCGGTGGCGGGACTGGACGCTGGTCGCCCTGGCGACCCGGCGCCCGTCCGGCTCGTCCCGGGCCGAGCGCGAGGTGAGCGTGATCGAACAGGTCGCGATCCTGTTCGCGGACCGGTTCGATCCCGCCGACCGGGCGTACGACCCGGGCAGCCACCCGCAGTGGCACGGCCGGGTCCGCGCCGTCCTCGCCGACCTGCGCGAGCACGGGCTGCTCGGGGCGCGCGACGTGCTCGCGCCGGCCGGGCAGGCGGAGGCCGACCGGGCCCGGGACGCGGCCGCCGCGGCCGGCCCGGCCCGGGCGGACACCGCGACGCCGCCGGACGGCCCGCTCCCGCTGCTCACGCCCGGCGTGATCGCGACCCCGCTGCGCGACCCGGCGGCCCGGCGGAGGATGGGCTTCCATGCCGCCGAGGACGCGCCGAACCCGGTGATGGCCGAGCTCAACCTGCGCTGCGAGGGCGGTGCGGACGGCGCGTTCCGGCGGCTGGACCGGCTCTGGGAACGGGTCACCGGCGGCCCCGGCCCGACCCGCATCTCCGAGCAGTACGCGACCGGGTCCCTGTCGCTGCAGCAGACGAAGCGGCTCGTCGCCGCCGACGCCGTCCCCGAAGTCTGGTCGCAGCGCGCCCTGCACCGGCTCTGGCCCGACTTCCCGGTGAAGCCGCACATCGACGGCTCCTGCGTCACGATCAAGGCCGACGCGGCCCGCCGCGCCTTCAACGCGTACGGCGACCGGATCGTCTGGGCGGTCGTGGACAGCGGGATCTGGGCGGACCACCCGCATTTCGCCGCGCACCACACGCTCGACCATCCGGACGTCCGCGACCTGCACCGGGTGTTCCCGCCCGACGGCGGGCCGGCCACCGGCGACGGCGCCCTGTGCGACGAGACCGGCCACGGCACGCACGTCGCCGGGATCATCGCCGGCGCGATCGACCCGTGGCTGGCCGCCGCCACCGGGCGGTCGGTCCGGGTCACCGCCAACCGCTACAACGTGGAGAACCCGCGCGAGCCGCTCCGGGTCCCGCGCGAGGTCGGCGACACCTCGCTGCTGGCGGGCATGGCGCCGCGGGCCCGGTTGGTCAGCCTCAAGGTGCTCGGCGCCGGCGGCACGACCGAGGACCGGGTGGGCCGGCTGATCCGCGCGCTGGCCTATATCCGCCACGTCAACGGCGAGGGCGTCGAGGGGATGCGCATCCACGGCGTGAACCTCAGCCTCGGCTACGAGTTCGACCCGGAGTGGTTCGCCTGCGGGCAGAGCCCGCTGTGCAAGGAGGTCGACAAGCTGGTCCGGTCGGGCGTCGTGGTGGTCGTCGCGGCGGGCAACTCCGGCTACGGCACGCTGACCACGACGATGGACGCACCCAACCGGTTCGGCCTCGGCATGACCATCAACGACCCGGGCAACGCCGAGCGCGCGATCACCGTGGGCTCGACCCACCGCGACTCGCCGCACACCTACGGGGTGTCCTACTTCTCCTCGAAGGGACCGACCGGCGACGGCCGGCGCAAGCCGGACGTGGTAGCGCCGGGCGAGCGGATCACCTCGTGCGCCGCCGGCGGCAACCTCGCCGCGGTCGCCGCCGGCCCGCCCGACCCGACCGCGGCCGTGTACGTCGAGGACAGCGGCACCAGCATGGCCGCACCGCACGTGTCCGGCGCGATCGCCGCGCTGCTGTCGGTGCGGCGGGAGTTCATCGGCCGGCCGGACGACGTCAAGGAGATCATCGTGAAGGCGGCGACCTCGCTCGGCCGCGGGCCGGACTTCGAGGGCGGCGGCCTGCTCGACCTCATGCGGGCACTGCAATCGGTATGACCGGGGGGCGGACGAGATGACGACGATGGCCGGACTGCGGTTCTGGGAGCTGACCTTCGACAAGGACGGCGACACCGACGCCGGTGCCCGGGACCGGTTCCTCGCCGAGGTGCGCGATGCCGGGCTCACCGACCTCGTGGTGTTCTCGCACGGCTGGAACAACGACCACCGGATCGCGACCGAGCTCTACGAGCGGTTCTTCGGCCTGCTGGCCGGGCAGCTGCCGGCGGCGCGGCGGGACAGCGTCGGGCTGGTCGGCGTGTTCTGGCCGTCGCAGCGGTGGTCGGACGAGCCGATCCCGGACTTCGCGGCCGCGCCGGCCGCGGCTGCCGGCGCCGCGGGTGGCGCCGCGGCGGCGGTCCCGCGGGAGACCGCGGTCGCCGGCGAGCCGGAGCTCGACAAGCAGACGCTGGCCCAGCTGCAGGAGCTGTTCCCGGACGCAGCCGACCAGCTGACCGAGATGGCCAAGCTGCTCGGCACGCCGCCGACCGACGCGGCGCTGACCCGCTTCCACGACCTGCTGGCCGAGTTCTCCACCCGGGCCGGCGCCGGTGGCGACGACGGCGAGGGCAGCGGGCCGGTGCAGCCGCCGATGCTCACCGACGACGCCCGCACGTTGTTCGAGCGCTACCGGGACACGCTCAGCTCCGTCGGCGTGAGCTTCCAGGACGGCGGCGCGGGCGGCGCGGGCGGCGCGGCCGGGCTCGGCGATGCGCTGCACGGCATCTGGCAGGGGGCCAAGGAGGCGCTGCGCCAGGCGACGTACTGGCAGATGAAGAACCGGGCCGGCGTCGTCGGCAAGGCCGGTCTCGGCCCGGTGCTCGGCCGGCTGCCGGTCCGGGTGCACCTGGTCGGCCACAGCTTCGGTGCCCGGCTGGTCTCGTACGCGCTGGCCGGGCTGCCGGACGGGCCCTCGCCGGTGAAGTCGGTGACCCTGCTGCAAGGCGCGTTCTCGCACTTCGCGTTCGCCCGGCCGCTGCCGTTCGACGCCGGCCGCAACGGCGCGCTGGCCGGCATGCTGGCCCGCGTCGACGGCCCGCTGACCGCCTGCTTCTCCACGCACGACCTCGCCGTCGGCCGGATCTACCCGCTGGCTTCGCTGGCCGCCCGGGACGACTCGGCCGGAGCGCAGGACGCGCTGTTCCGCTGGGGCGGCATGGGCGCCGACGGGGCGCAGGGCGTGCAGGCACGGCTCGACCCGATCCGGCCGGCCGCGCCCGCCACCACCTACCGGTTCGCGTCCGGATCGGCGCTCAACGTGGATGCCAGCGAGGTGGTCCGGGCGGGTGGTCCGCCCGCCGGCGCGCACAGCGACATCGTCCATCCCGAGTTGACCTGGCTGGTCCTGCTCGCTGCCGGTCTGACCACCTGACCGGACCCGTCCCCGGCACCTACATAGGGTCTGACCTGCGGTTAGGTCCGGGAGCATTGCCCACAGCGCCACCTGGCCGAGCGCGCCGGCACCGTGGGGCGAATCCTCGCCGATCCTGCCCAGGCCCGCCGTGGGCTGTGTCAGGCTGCGCCGAACCGCGCCACGGTGAGCGCGGCTCACACACATCGGGGGTACTGCTCATGCGCTTGCGTCCTCCCCTTCTCCTGCTGGCCGGCGGCACGCTCGCCGCGGCGGTCGTCGCCGCTCCCGGCGTCGCGTCGGCCGCACCCGCGGCGGCGAAGGGCCCGACGGTCACGGTCGTGAACCGCACGGTCCTCGCGCCGTACCACCTCGCCCACAGCAACAGCTCTGTCTATGTCGCCGACGGGGGCACCTCGACGGTGTCCAAGCTGACCTCGAAGGGCCTGGTCGCGGTCGCGCACGGTCCGCGGGGCGGTGAGGTGGCCGGCGTCGCCATCAACCGCAAGGGCACGCTCGCCTACACCGCGAGCGACTTCGCCGCCAACCTGCACGTCCTGACGATCAAGCCGAAAAACGGCAAGACCCGTACCGTCGACCTCGGTACGTTCGAGCAGACCCGCAACCCCGACAAGTGGATCCGGTACGGGATCGACAACCCGACCCAGTGCCAGCGGGACGCGCTCGACGCGGTCGGCTTCCCGGTCTCCTACCGGGGCGTGGTGGACTCCCACCCGTACGCGGTGTCCGCGCTGCCGAACGACGCCTGGGTGGTCGCCGACGCCGGCGGCAACGACCTGCTGAAGGTCGACAAGAACGGCCGGATCAGCGTGCTCTCGGTGCTGCCGCGCCAGCCGGCCACGATCACCGCGGACGCCGCCGCCGCGTTCGGTCTGCCCGACTGCGTCGTCGGGGCCGTCTACAACTTCGAAGCGGTCCCGACCGACGTCAAGCTCGCGCCCAACGGCCGCTACATCACCAGCCTGCTACCCGGCGGCCCGGAGAGCCCGGCCCTCGGTGCCCGCGGCAGCGTCGTCTCGGTCAACCCGGCCAACGGCAACGCGACCAGGCTTGCGACCGGCCTGCTCGGCGCCACCAGCGTCGAGCTCGGCCCCGACGGCAAGATGTGGGTCTCCGAGCTGTTCGCCGGCAAGATCTCGCTGATCCGCAACGGCAAGGTCTCGACGTACGTGGAAATCGGCTCGCCGCTCGGCCTGACGTACTTCAAGGGCACGCTCTACGCCGGGACCGCCGCGCCCACCGACGAGAACGGCAACCCCACCGGCACAGGCACGATCGTGGCCATCAGGTAGCCGATCTGTTCTGACACGCTGCCGTCCGGCGCCCTCAGCGGAGGGCGCCGGGCGGCAGCACCGCGTGGGCGCCGACGACCCGGTTGACGATCTGCGTCACCCGCAGGTCCACCGCCACGCTCGCCAGCGCCACCGCGTCCGGCCGTGACACCCCGTGCAACCGGCCGAGCAGGTCGAACATCGCGTTCAGGGCCTCGAACACCGCGTCGTCCACGGTGTAGCCGAGGCCCATCGTCACCCAGCCGGCCGGCGTGCGGGCGACCGGTCCGGTGACCGGGAAGTCGTCCACTGTGGACAGCGTGAGGTCCACCCGGTCCATCGGGCACTCGATCGCGGTCCCGCTCACCTCGCCGTCGCCCTGGGCCGCGTGCCCGTCGCCGACCGACAGCAGCGCACCGTCCACCGGGATCGGCAGCCACAGCGTGCTGCCGGCGACCAGCTCGCGGCAGTCGAGGTTGCCGCCGTGCGGGCGCGGCGGGATCGTCGAGTGCCGGCCGGGTTCGGCCGGCGGCATCCCGATCACCCCGAGGAACGGCCGCAGCGCCACCGTGTGCCCGTGCTGGTTGCGCCCGGTGCCGGCGACCGGGTCGAGCGTCCAGCGGTGCACCGCCGACCCGGTCAGCCCGTACCGCTCGTTGAACGCGGTCGGCCGCGCGTTGGCGAAGGTGGTGCCCCAGCCGCCGGGCTCGACCGCCTCGATCCGGATCCGCAGCACCTGGCCGGCGCGCGCCCCGCGGACGGCGACCGGCCCGGTCAGCGCGTGTCCGCAGTCCGGCGTCCAGGCCGGGTGCCGGCGCCGGCCGTCCAGGTCGGTCACCTCGAACGGGTCCGGCGACCAGCCCGACTCCAGGGTTGCGAACCGTACGGTCTCCCCGGGCTCCACCGTGGCCACCGGGGGCAGGTCCGGGTCGAAGAACCCGTGCAGATGCTCGGTGCCGAGGACCCGCATCAGCCGCGGACCACGGCGGAGGTGCCGTACCGCTCGGCCA
Organism: uncultured Actinomycetota bacterium; assembly: GCA_963728945.1. Taxonomy (GTDB): domain Bacteria; phylum Actinomycetota; class Actinomycetes; order Mycobacteriales; family CADCTP01; genus CADCTP01. The sequence continues at coordinate 751,408 of CAVSMA010000004.1, forward strand.
CCATCGCCTTGATCCCGGCCGGGAAGTCGGCCGCCGCGGCCAGGTGGTCGGCGGTCAGCGCCCGCTGCACCGCGGCGTCGCCGGCGAACGCGGCCGCGCACTGCTCCGGCCGCGCGTTGGCCAGCGCCAGGATCGCGCCCGGGCAGCCGAGCGGGCCGGCGAACGACAGCAGCGTGGCCGCGCCCGGGTAGAGGTGACCGTCCCAGGTGGACAGTTCGCGCAGCAGCCGCTCGGCGTCGCCGCTGGAGTCCTTGGCGCCGGCGATCGGGAGCTCGGGCAGCACCTCGACCGGGATTCCCGGCGGCGACACGACCGGGTAGTGGTACGCCAGCAGGGGCAGGTCGCCGGCCGCCGCGGCCACCTCGGCGTAGTAGGGCCGCACGTCGGCGGTACGCCGCGGGGACAGCACCAGCGCCGCGTCGGCGCCGCCGTCCCGGGCCGCGGCGGTGCGCCGGGCCGCCTGCCCGGCCCAGGTGCCGCCGGTGCCGGCCAGCACCGGCACGCCGTCGACCCGGGCCCGGACCGCGTCGAGCAGCCGCCGCCGCTCGTCGTCGTCCAGCGTGTCGGCCTCGCCGGTCGAGCCCGCCACCACGACCGCGCTGACGCCGTCGTCGACGAGCCGCGCGGCCAGGTCGGCCGTGCCCTTCTCGTCGAGTGCCCTCGTGTCGTCGAAGAGGGTCACGAGCGCGACCCCGATGCCGGTGAAGGGAGCAGCAGCCATGGGGCCGACGCTACGCTCCCGCCGCCGGCCGCCGAACGGCTCCGCGTCGACGGACCCACCGGCAGTGGGTCGGCGCTCGGCCGGCTGCCCGACCGCGAGTACGGTCACGCCATGGGACTCGGTGGCGGGCCGAGCTGGCGGGACGAGTACGAGTGGGTCCGGCTGGCCGACCTGCCGGACGCCCCGCTGCCGGACACCCCGCCGCCGGCACCGCGGACCGGCCGGCAACCGCTGGCCGACGCGGTCACGGCCTGGCTGCAGCGCGAGGGCGCGTGGACCATCGGCACCGGCTGCCGGGTGCTGCTGGTCGACCTGGACAACCTGCGCGCCGACCCGGTGCGCTGGCGGGACCGGATGGCGATGGTCGTCGCGCTGGCCCGGCAGGCCGACGTGGTCGCGCTGGCCGGGCAGGAGGGGGCGGTCGGCCGGGCCCGACCGCACCTGGCCGAGTTCGCCGGCCGGGCCCGCCCGGTCGAGGACGGCAGCGACCTCGCCGACCACGTGCTGCTCGACGCGGCCGCGGAGGTGACCGGCCCGGCGCGGTTCGTGCTGGTGAGCAACGACTGGATCTTCGCCGCGCTGGCCGGCCGCGGCCCGCTGACCGTGCTGTCCCCCGGCGGCGAGGCGCTGTCCGACCGGCTGCGCGGGGCCGCAAGCCGGGTGGTCGACCTGGCCGCGCTGGAGGGCTCGATCCCGGAGTCCGGCCGGAAGGCGGCGTTCCGGGCCACCCGACGCCGCCGGGTCGGGGTCTAGGGAGTGTCTCTCGACTGGCGGCGGATGCCGACGGCGTCCAGGCGGCGTCCGGCAAGGCGGAGGAGGAGCCGATACCGGGGTTGTATCGGCGACGACGACAACGCCGCCGGTCGTCGTCTGGGCGTCGCCGGCGCCGCCAGCCAGTTGAGAGACACTCCCTAGGTGGCGGTGACGCTCCAGGACGTCCGCGAGTTCGCGCTGCCGCTGCCGCGCACCTACGAGCGGACGATCCGGGACCGGGTCAAGTTCAAGGTCGGCCAGTACGTCTACCTCGCGCTCTCCCGGGACGAGACGACGATGGGCTTCGCCTTCCCGAAGCAGGAGCGGGCCGGGCTGATCGCCTCCGACCCGGTGAAGTTCCTGCCACCGGTGCGGTCGGACGAGCGGTACAACTGGGTGGTCGTCCGGCTGTCCGAGATCGACCGCGCCGAGCTGCGGGAGATCGTCGAGGACGCCTGGCGGATGGTGGTGCCGAAGCGGCTAGCGGCCGAGGTGCTCGGCCCACTGTGACCGGGTGATCGCGTAGATCACCGAGTCGAACGTCACGCCGTCGTCGGTGATGACGTCGTTCTCCAGGTAGGTCAGGCCGAGCCGGCGCATGACCGCGAGGCTGCGGGTGTTGGCCTCGTCGGTCATCGAGACGATCCGGTCCAGCCCGAGGGTCTCGAACCCGTATGCCAGCCAGGCCCGGCCGGCCTCGGTCGCGTACCCGTGACCCCAGTGCTCGTGCGCGAGCCGCCAGGCGACCTCCACGTCCTGCGGGCGGGACGACTGCCGGTGCAGGCCGCACATCCCGAGGAACCGGCCGTCGGCCCGGCGCTCGACCGCGATCAGCCCGAGCCGGTCGGTCGCCCACCGTTCGTTGGCCCACAGCGCGATCTCGTCGGACTCGGCCGGGGTGAGCGGGCCGCTGAGCCACTCCGCCACCCGCGGGTCGGCGTTGAGCTCCGCGTACACCGGCAGGTCCTCGGGGCGGAACGGGCGCAGCAGCAGCCGCTCGGTGGTCAGCCCGTCCATGCGGTCAGGATGAGGCCGCCGTCAACCGCATTGCCGCGCGAGCCAGCCGGCCCGCCGTCAACCGCAGTGCCGCGCCAGCCGGCCGGCCGGACCCCGGCGCGCCGTCAGCCGCGGCGCGTCGACCGGGCGCGCCGGTCGGGCGTGAGCCCGGCGACGACGGCGCCGCCGCGGCGGGGATCGCCGCCCCCGCTGAGCAGCCGGCCGACCCTGGCCACCGCCTGGCATCCGCCGAAGTAGGTGTTCCGGTCCCGGAACCGGGTCAGCGCATGGCCGGTCGCCGCCAGCGCCGCCGTGTCGATGCCCGGCTCGACCGCCACCACGCCGTCCTCGGCGTGCAGCCGGGGCGCGTCGACCGCGGCCTGCACCGGCATCCCGAGGTCGACGGTGTTGACGATGACCTGCAGCAACGCCGAGCGGATCCGGTTGGAGCCGGCCGAGCCGAGCACCAGCTCCAGCTCGCCGTCCCGGCGGACCAGCGTCGGCGCCATCGCCGAGGGCAGCCGGCTGCCCGGCGGCGCCGAGAAGAACCCCAGCGGGGACAGGTCCTGCTCGCCGAGCATGTTGTTCATGTGCAGCCCGGTGCCGGGCACCAGGACACCTGAGCCCTCGCCGTTGGAGGTGGTGATGGAGGCGGCCCAGCCGTCGGCGTCGAGCACCGAGACGTGCGTGGTCGAGCCGACCCGGCTGGACAGGAACCGGCGGGCGAAGCCCGGATCGGGCAGCTCGGCGAAGAACTCCGCGTCCCGCGCGTCCTGGATCGCCTCCATCGCCCGCACCAGCGCGAGCGCGTCCGGCGGCCCCGGCTCCCGGTCCAGCAGCGCCAGCGCGTATGCCAGCAGGATGCCGCCGGCGCTCGGCGGCGGGTTGGTCTCGACCTCGCAGTCGCGGTAGCGCACCCGCACCGGTTCCCGCTCCACCACCTGGTATGTGGCCAGGTCCTCCCGCGTCACCAGGCCGCCGGCGGCCAGCAGCGCGTCCGAGACCGCGGCCGCCACCGGTCCGGTGTAGAACGGCGCCGGTCCCTCCGCCCCGAGCAGGTCGAGCGTGTCGGCCAGCTCGGGGTCGCGCAGCACGGTGCCGGCCGCGGGCGGGACGCCGCCGGCGAGGTACCGGGTGCTGCCCGTGGCCAGGATCGGCGCCATCAGCGCGAACATCCCCGCCTGGATCTCGGTGATCAGGGCACCCTCGCGGGCGAGGATGGCGGCCGGCGCGGTCAGCGCACCCAGCGGCATCGTGCCGAACCGCTGCACCGCCGCGGCGAGCCCGGCCGGCAGCCCGTACACCCCGCAGGACGCGGCGCCGGCGCCGAAGACCTGGACCGCGTCGCCGAAGGAGACCTCGACGTCGAGCAGCGGGGCGCGGTCGGCCGGGTCGGCGCCCGCGCCCGGGGCGGTGACGAAGAAGTCGAGCAGGGTCGGCTCGCCGCCGGGCGGGGCGACCATGAGGTAACCGCCGCCGGCCAGCCCGGTCATCATCGGCTCGACCACCACGGAGGTGAGCACCGCGGCCACCGCCGCGTCGACCGCGTTGCCGCCGGCCCGCAGCACGTCGGCGCCGGCCCGGGCGGTCACCGGGTGCCCCGCCGCGACCACCCCTGACACGCCTACCACCCTCCGTCACCCGAGGAACGCCGACTCTAGGGCATCGGGCCGGCGCCGCCTCCGGCCCGGCCGGGCAGACCCGGTAGCTTGCCCCGGTGCCGGTGCGCGGGGGACTCTGGAGGCACCCAACCTCAGCAGGGACGGGACTCCCGATGGCACAGTCGCGGGCACGGCGACCGCTGTCCACGGCCGAGGCGGCCATGGTCGCGCTGCTCGCGTACCTGATCCTGCTGATCAGCCTGGTCGCCACCCGCGTGGTCGGCGGGCACGAGCCACGGGTGCAGGCGCTGCGGCCGGTCGCCGAGACCAGGACCGCGGTCGCGGCCGTCGCCCCGCTGAGCCGGCTCGCCGCGGAGGCGACCTGCGTCGGCCCGCACACGGTGCCCTACTCGTACGCGTCCGCGCCGGGCGTGGCCGAGCCGCTCGCGTTCGGCCCGCCGGTCGAGCGGTCCGGCCAGCTGTCGACGGCCTCCGTCAACGGCGTGCTCATCCAGCGGCTGTGCGGCGGGCCGGAGACGGCCGGCGGCCCGGTGCGCGCTCCGGACCGGCGACTGTTCGCCGCGATCGACGCCGCCGTGAACGGCACGGACCCCAACCGCTCGCTCACCCAGTCGCAGTGGGCGGCCGGCGTGGACGACTTCATCACCCGGTCCGGCCGGTTCGTCGACGCCCGGGTGGAGACGCGGACCTTCCGGGCCGGTACGGCGACGTACGGGATGCGGCCGCGGCCGGGCGCCGACCCGCTGGTGATCCGCACGCGACTCGCTCACGACGACACGAACCGCTATCTGCTGCTGCCGGTACGCGCGCACGACGGCCGTACGGTGACGCTGACGCTGCGGCTGCGCTGCGGCTTCCAGCCCGTCTTCCAGCCGTAGCGGCGCAGGACGTGTCCTAGTGTCGGCGGCATGGCCAGCGCGCGTCCCATGCCGCACTCCGACATCCTCGCCGCGGCCAACCAGGGTCAGGGCAGCTCGGAGAGCCTGGTCACGGTCATCGTCGCGTTCGGCGCGAACCTGCTCATCGCGGTGGCCAAGTCGATCGCCGCGGCGATCACCGGGTCGGCCTCGCTGGTGGCGGAGGCGGCGCACTCCTGGGCCGACGCCGGCAACGAGGTCTTCCTGCTGGTCGCCAACCGCCGCTCGGTCCGCCCGGCCGACCCGCAGCACCCGTTCGGCCACGGCCGGGAGGCCTACGTCTGGTCGCTGTTCGCCGCGCTCGGCCTGTTCGTGGCCGGCTCCGCCGTCTCGATCACGCACGGGGTCCAGGAGCTGATCAACCCGGAGCCGGCCAGCGACTACCTGATCGGCTACCTGGTGCTGGCCTTGTCGTTCGTCCTCGAAGGGATCTCGTTCAGCCAGTCGATCCGGCAGGCGAGGCCCGAGGCCGCCTCGTTCGACCGCGACCTCATCGAGCACGTGATGGTGACCTCCGACCCGACCTTGCGGGCGGTCTTCTTCGAGGACGCGGCCGCGCTGACCGGCCTGGTGATCGCGGCCGCCGGGCTCGGCCTGCACGAGCTGACCGGCTCGCCGACGCCGGACGCGATCGGCTCGATCCTGGTCGGCGTCCTGCTCGGAGTCGTCGCGCTGGTGCTCATCAACCGCAACCGGCGGTTCCTGGTCGGTCAGGAGGCCGACCCGAGGGTGCGCGCCGCGGTGATCCAGCAACTGCTCGAGCAGCCCGAAGTGGCTCGGGTGACCTACCTGCGCCTGGAGGTGGTCGGGCCGCGGCTGGTCTCCGTGGTCGGCGACGTCGACCTCACCGGGGACGAGACCGAGTCGCACGTCGCCTACCGGCTGCGGACCCTGGAGGCGAGGATCACCTCGTCTGCGGCGGTGGCCGGCACGGTGCTCAGCCTGTCCGCCCCCGACGAGCCGTCCATCGGCGTCTAGCGCGGGTCCGCCGGCCCACCGGCGGCGCCCCGGCGTCCGGGCTTGCGGGCGCGCAGGGCCAGGACCAGCGGCACCGGGCGGCCGCCCTCGGCGAACCGCTCCAGCTCCAGCCCCGCCGCCAGGACCGTCTGCAGCAGCTCGGACAGCGGCCAGTGGCTGGCGCCGACCTTGTCCCGGATGCCCTGGTCCGTGTACGACTCGGTGGTCCAGTGGCCGTCGGCGTACCCCGGGCGGATGAGCACGTTCGGCCGGTCCGACCAGTCGGCGAAGCCGCCGCAGAAGCACGGGTGCACGCCGACGTGGGCGAGCACGCCGCCGGGCCGCAGCACCCTGGCCGCCTCCCGGAGCACCGCCGGATAGCCCGGCATGTCGGTGTGCACCATGATCGACGCCACCGCGGGGACGGAGGCGTCGGCGACCGGCAGCCGCTCGGCGTCGGCGCGGGCGGCCGGCAGCCGGCCCCGACCGCGGCGCAGCATGCCGGCGGACAGGTCGACGCCGACCGGGGTCCAGCCCAGCCGGCGGATCCGGTCGGCGTGCGCGCCGGTGCCGCAGCCGACCTCGAGGCACGGACCGGAGCCGCCGCCGAGCACCTCCGGCACCACCCGGTCATACTCGAGCAGGTCGATCGGCTGCCCGGGTTGGAACGTGTCCTCGTACCAGTCGGCGATCGCGTCGTACGGAGCCGCCATGCCCCACCCTCCCACCGGCCCGCGGTGCCGGCGGTCGGGTTTCGCGCTCAGCCGAGGGTCTCGGCATAGATCTCCATCGCGTCGACCAGGTAGCGGGTCACCGCCTCGCCGCCGATCGTCGCCTGGAACCGCTCGTCGTCCAGGTACATCCGGCCGAGGTTGCGGTAGGCCTCGGCCGACGGCGTCCAGAACAGGCTGACCACCTCGTGGTGCAGACCCACGAGCTCCTGCACCCGCGGGTCGGTCACCGGCACGCCGGCCGCCAGCAACTCCGCCAGTCCACCGTGGACCTTGCCGAACCCGGTCCGGGCCAGCTCGGCCTGCTCCGGCGCGAGGTCGCGGACCCGCTGGTACGACGCGTCGACCGCCTCGTCACCCCAGCGCTCCCGCGCCTCCGCCTCGTAGGGGTTGTGCCCGAAGCCGGAGAACATCTGCTCCGCGCTCATCTCCTCACCTCCCTCCAGGCTCTCGATCGTGGCGTCGACCGTGCGGACCAGGCGGGCGAGCCGGTCCCGCTCGCCCGCCAGCCGGTCCCGGTGGGCGCGCAGCACGGCCACCGGGTCGGCCTCCCGGTCCAGCGCCTCGGCGATCGCCGCCAGGCCGAGGCCGAGCTCGCGCAGCAGCAGGATGCGCTGCAGCCGCAGCAGCTCCGGCCGGCGGTAGTAGCGCCGGCCGTCGGCCGCGACGCAGGCCGGCGGCAGCAGCCCGATCGCGTCGTAGTGCCGCAGCGTCCGCGACGTCACGTCGGACATCCGCGCCACCTCGGCGATCGACCAGCTCCCGTCCCGCACGCCTTCGACGGTAGAAGTTGACGCCGCGTCAACCGCAAGGGATTACGGCAGCACCTCCGAGTACCCCGGCTTGATCACCTCGTTGATCATGGTCAGCCGCTCGTCGAACGGCAGGAACGAGGACTTCATCGCGTTCACGGTCAGCCACTGCAGCTCGGCCCAGCTGTACCCGAACGCGTCGACCAGCCCCTGCATCTCCGACGACATCGAGCAGCCGCTCATCAGCCGGTTGTCGGTGTTGACCGTGACCCGGAACCGCAGCCGGGCCAGCAACCCGATCGGGTGCTCGGCGATCGACTTGGCCGCGCCGGTCTGCACGTTCGACGTCGGGCAGAGCTCCAGCGGGATGCGCTTGTCCCGGACGTAGGCCGCCAGCCGGCCGAGCGTGATCCCGTCCGCCGCGCCGTCCTCCGGGACGGCGATGTCGTCGACGATCCGCACCCCGTGACCGAGCCGGTCGGCGCCGCACCACTGGATGGCCTGCCAGATCGACGGGAGCCCGAACGCCTCGCCGGCGTGGATGGTGAAGTGCGCGTTCTCCCGCTGCAGGTATTCGAACGCGTCGAGGTGCCGGGTCGGCGGGTGGCCGGCCTCGGCCCCGGCGATGTCGAACCCGACCACGCCGACGTCGCGGAACCGCACCGCCAGCTCGGCGATCTCCATCGAGCGGGCGTTGTGCCGCATCGCGGTGAGCAGCGCGCCGACCCTGATCCGGTGTCCGTTGGCGAGCGCCCGCGCGGAGCCCTCGGCGAACCCGGCCAGCACCGCGTCCACGACCTGGTCGAGGGTCAGCCCCTCCTCGACGTGCAGCTCGGGCGCGAACCGCACCTCCGCGTAGACCACCCCGTCCGCGGCCAGGTCCTCGGCGCACTCGGCGGCGACCCGGCGCAGCGCGGCCTCGGTCTGCATGACCCCGACGGTGTGCGCGAACGTCTCCAGGTAGCGCTCCAGCGAGCCGGAGTCGGCGGCGTCCCGGAACCAGGTGCCGAGCCCGTCGGCGTCCGTGCTCGGCAGGTCCGGATAGCCGGTCTCGGCGGCGAGGTCGACGACGGTGGCCGGCCGCAGCCCGCCGTCGAGGTGGTCGTGCAGAAGCACCTTCGGTGCGCGGAGGAGGGCCTGGGAGCTGATCGGGGTCGCCATGACGAGACTTTACTCACCCTCGGGGGGCGCTGCCCCCCGAGTGCCCCCGGCTGTGGTCGGTGAGTCGGAGCGGCGTACTCACCCTCGGGGGGCGCTGCCCCCGAGTGCCCCCCGGCTGTGGTCGACGAGTCGAGGCGGCGTACACACCCTCCGGGGGCCGAGTCCCCCCGGCTGTGGTCGGTGAGTCGGGGCGGCGTACACACCCTCGGGGGGCCGAGTCCCCCCGGCTGTGGTCGATGAGTCGAGGCGGCGTATCGTGGCAGTGCTCACTATCCGTGATCGGCGAGCACTCGCGGGGGCAGGCCCTTCGGGCTACGGCGGCGGGAGCAGGCCCTGGCCGATGGCCTTGGTGACCGCGGCGGTCCGGTCGGAGACGCCGAGCTTCTCGAAGATGCGCACCAGGTGCGTCTTCACCGTGGCCTCGCTGATGTGCAGCTCCCGGCCGATGTCCACATTGGACAGTCCTCTCGCGACCTGCGCCAGCACCTCGAGCTCCCGCGGCGTCGGCGACTCGACCGCGGGCAGCCGCACCCGGGACACCAGCTTGCGGGCCACCGGGGGGGCGAGCACGGTCTCGCCGCGGGCGGCGGCCCGGACCGCGTCGGTCAGTTCCCGCCGCGGCGTGTCCTTGAGCAGGTAGCCGGTCGCGCCGGCCTCCACCGCCCGCAGGATGTCGGCGTCGGTGTCGTACGTGGTGACGACGAGGACCCGCGCGTCGCCGGTCGCGGCGATCTGGCCGGTCGCGGTGACGCCGTCGGTGCCGGGCATCCGCAGGTCCATCAGCACCACGTCCGGCCGCAGCCGCGCGGCCAGCGCGACCGCCTCGGCCCCGGACGCCGCCTCGCCCACCACCTCGAGGTCGGGCTCGGCGTCCAGCATCGCCCGCAGGCCCTCCCGGACCACGGGATGGTCGTCCGCGACGATCACCCTGAGCACCGCACCTCCACCCTCGTCCCGCCCGGACCGCTCGTGATCGACACTGTGCCGCCGATCTCCTCCACCCGCCGGCGCATCCCGGCCAGACCGTAGCCGCCGGTCGCTGCGGTCGGGTCGAAGCCGCCGCCGTCGTCGGCCACGGTCAGGACCGCACGGTCGAGCGTGACCTCCACCCGGCCGGCGCCGGCGTGCTTGCGGACGTTGGCCAGCGCCTCCTGGGCCGCGCGCAGCAGCACCACCTCCACGTTCGCCGGGAGCGACCGCGGCTCGCCGGTCACGCGCAGCCGGGCCGGCAGCCCGGTCTCCACGCCGAACCGTTCGACCAGCCGGCCGATCGCCTCCGGCAGCGGCGCCGCCTGCAGGTCGACCGGGGTCAGCGCGGCCACCAGCGCCCTAGCTTCGGCGAGGTTCTGCCGGGCGGTCTCCCGGGCGGCGGCCAGCCGGTTGCGGGCCGCGACCGGGTCGATGTCCACTTCGGACTCCGCCAGCTCCAGCAGCACGACCACCGAGGTGAAGCCCTGGGCGAGGGTGTCGTGGATCTCCCGGGCCAGCCGCTCCCGCTCGGCCAGCACGCCGGCCCGGTGACTGACCGCCGCCAGCTCCTGCCGGGTGCGCTCCAGCTCGTCGATCACCGTGCGCCGGTCGATGCTCTGCCCGATGATGCGGAAGATCCAGAAGCCGAACAGCAGCGCGAATCCGAGCGAGATACCGGACTGGGCCAGCACGGACAGCCACGAGTTGCCGTACACGGCGTACGCGACGGCTCCGATGCCGATCGCGAGCGCCCCGTTGACGGCCAGGATCAGGCTCAGTCGATCGAGGAGCGTCCACGGCTGGGCATAGAGCACGAACAGCAGGAACCCGAGCGTGTCGTACTGGGCAAACGCGAACAGGAACAGCGGAATCATCCCGGCCAGGTACACCATCCCGAGCGTGGTCGACCGACCGTGCAACGCCCGGGCGCCGAACGCCGCGTACCAGGCGGCCATGGCGACCAGCGTCAGCACCGCCTGGGTGCGAGCGGCGGTGTCCAGGTCGTCGGCGCCGAGCACGACGGCGACGCCGGCCGCCACCGCGACGAAGAACGCCAGGTCCCACAGGACGGTCCCGCGGTCCCAGACGTCCCGGCCCGCCGCGGACCCATCGGGCGCGGCTGACCCGCCGGGGGCGGTCGGCGCGGTCGCCATCAGGACGCCCTACCCGTCCGCCTTGTTCCGCCACCGGAACGTGCGCACCGCCACCAGCAGACCGCCGACCAGCCAGAGCCCGAGCACGATCGCGATCCGGCCGTGCTCCCAGGAACCGGCCGGCTCCTGGGACTGGTAGTCGTCCGGCAGGAACACCGAGCGCATCCCCTGGGTCATCCACTTGAGCGGGAAGAACGCGGCGGTCGTCTGCATCCACTGCGGCAGCACGGCGAAGACGAAGAACACCCCGGAGATGAACTGCAGCACGATCGCGATCGGGGAGATCACCGCCGGCGCGCTCCGGCCGTTCTTGACGAACGCGGTGGCCGCGATGCCGAACATCGTGCAGGCGGAGATGCCCAGCACGCCGACCCAGAGGTAGGTCAGCCAGCGGCTGCCGTCGTCGGGCAGCGAGAGCCCGTAGAAGAGCACGCCGACGGCGAGCAGCAGCACCTGCTGCACGGCCGCGACGACGGCGACCAGCGCGATCTTCCCGACGAAGTATGCCGAGGGCGGCATCGGGGTGCCGGCCAGCCGCTTGAGCGCGCCGCTGTCCCGCTCGATCGGGATGGCGATCCCGAGGTTCTGGAAGCTGCTCGCGAACAGGCCGGCCGCGATCATGCCGGCGACGAAGACCTGCGCGAACGTCACGCCGCCGTCGACGTCGGTCCGGCCGAATACCGCGCCGAAGATCACCAGCAGCAGGACCGGGAACGCGAAGGTGAACACGACGGCCTCGCGCTCGCGCACGAACGTCTTCAGCTCGACCCTCGCGCGAACCCGGTAGACCGACAGCAGGGACGGCGGCCGGTAGTCGGTGGTGCGGGCGGGCGCCGCGGCGCCTACCAGTTCGGCGGTCATTCGGGGCTCCCGATCATTCGCAGGTAGACGTCTTCCAGGCTCGGCCGTTCGACGACCAGCTCCGGGACCTCGCCGCCGCCGAACCGGGCGGCCAGCTCGAGGACGGTCCTCGTCGGCTCGTCGGTGGTCAGCTCGTGCGGGCCGTCCGCGCCGATCCAGCGCACGGTGGCCGCCGCCGTGGCCCGCCCGCCGAGCGTGGCGGGTGCGCCGACCTCGATGATGCGGCCGGCGTTGATGACCGCGACCCGGTCGGCCAGGTGCTCGGCCTCGTCCAGGTAGTGGGTGGTGAGCAGGATCGTCGTGCCGGCGTGGGCCAGGCTCTCGATCAGGCCCCAGAACTGCCGGCGCGCCTCCGGGTCGAAGCCGGTGGTCGGCTCGTCCAGGAACAGCAGCTCGGGGCGGCCGATGATGCCGAGCGCGACGTCGAGCCGGCGGCGCTGGCCGCCGGACAGGCTGGACGAGCGGGCGTCGCGCTTGTCGGCCAGGCCGACCAGTTCGATCGCGTCGTCCGGGCGCATCGGGTCGGGGAAGTAGGCCGCTACGGAACTGACCCACTCGCGGACGGTCAGCTCGCTGGACTGCGCCAGGTCGTCGACCCGCTGCAGGACGATCCCGATGCGCGACTTCCATTCGGCGGTCGCCGCGGCCGGGTCGCGCCCGAGCACGGCCACCTCGCCGCCGTCACGGCTGCGGTAGCCCTCGAGGATCTCGACGGTCGTCGACTTGCCGGCCCCGTTCGGCCCGAGCAGCGAGAACACCTCGCCCCGCCGCACGGTGAGATCGAGCCCGTCGACGGCGGCCCGTCCCTGGTAGGTCTTCCGCAGCCCGGACACCCGGATTGCCAGATCGCTCATGCATCCATGGTCCAGGGCCGCCCATGCCCGCACCACAGCCGACCGATCGGTCCGCCCTCAACCGCTCGATGGACCCCCCTCCCCCACCAGTAGACCTAACCCCACACCTCGAACGCGGGTCGTCGCAGGGAGCGGCGGGCGCGGCGGGTGGCGTGGGCGGTCCTCCACGTGGTGATCCAGTAGACTGATGTTGCCCGGCTGCTTGGTGAATGAAGACTACATCATGTCGGACAACGTCGGAGGAGTGTCGAGTCGGTGAGTTCGGGCGGAGTGTTCGATACGGATGCGTGGCTGCGTGCGCTGGGACGGCGGGTGCGAATCCTGCGGCTGACGCGGGAGATGACGCAGGACGATCTGGCTGCGGCGGCCGGGATGTCGCGCAGCTTCGTGTCGCTGATCGAAAAGGGGACACACGGCGTGGACGTGGTCCGGCTGCTGCGGCTGGCGGCCGCGCTCGACGTGCCGCTGGCCGAGCTGCTCGGCGCTATTCCTCCCGACCGGCGGCTTCCGGGCTGAACGCGGGGACGCAGATCGCCACGTAGTCGGCCCCGTCCGGGTCGGGCGTGCTGTAGCGCACCCGCTCGCCGGCGCGGGTGAGCACCGCCTCACCGGCGCCGACGTCGAGCACGCCGCCGTCGTGCTCGACCCGGACGGTCCCCCGCAGTACGAGCGTCACCTCGTCGAACTCCGGCGCCTGGGCCGGCTCGGTCCACCCGCCCGGCGCCGCCATCCGGGCCACCGAGACCGTCGCGGTGCCGGAGTTGACCCGCCCGACGTACTCGTCGATCTTCTTGCCGCCGGGCACCGGGATGGTGGTCGGCGCGGCGATGTGCTGGGGCATCAGGGCGTGTCTCCCGATCGTCGGTGGATGCGGACGGCGTCCAGGCGGCGTCCGGCAAGGCGGCGGAGCGGCCGATACCGGGGTTGTATCGGTCGGCTTCGCCAACGCGGCCGGTCGTCGCCTGGGCGTCGCCCGCGCCGCCAGATGATTGGGAGGCACGCCCTAAGACTCCGCGATCCGATCGAGGACGAGGGGTTGGCGTGCCGGCGCTTCCGGCGCGACCTCGATCGCCCCGGTCAGCGCCTCCACGGCCCGGGGGAACCGGGCCGGGTCGTCGGTGTGCAGCCGCAGCAGCGGGGCGCCCGCGGTGACCCGGTCGCCCGGCTTGGCCAGCATCTCCACGCCGGCCGCCGCGGACACCGGGTCCTCCTTGCGGGCCCGCCCCGCACCGAGCCGCCAGGCCGCGACTCCGACCGCGTACGCGTCGAGCCGGGTCAGCACGCCGGTGTCCAGCGCCCGCACCTCGGACGTCTCCCGGGCCACCGGCAGCGGCGCATCCGGCGAGCCGCCCTGGGCGGCGATCATCCGCCGCCACACGTCCATCGCCCGCCCGTCGGCCAGCGCCGCCGCGGGGTCCACGTCGGACAGTCCGGCCGCCGCGAGCATCTCCGCGGCCAGCGCCACGGTCAGCTCGACCACGTCGGCCGGCCCGCCACCGGCGAGAACCTCCACCGACTCCGCGACCTCGAGCCCGTTGCCGGCGGACCGGCCGAGCGGCACGGACATGTCCGTGAGCAGCGCGACCGTACGCACCCCGTGCGCGCTGCCGAGCGAGACCATCGCCGCGGCCAGCGCGCGGGCGTCGTCGGCCGACTTCATGAACGCACCAGAGCCGACCTTGACGTCGAGCACCAGCGCCGACGCCCCCTCCGCGATCTTCTTCGACATGATCGAGGACGCGATCAGCGGGATCGACTCGACCGTGCCGGTCACGTCCCGCAGCGCGTAGAGCTTGCGGTCGGCCGGGGCCAGCGAGGCGCCGGCCGCGCACACGACCGCGCCGACCGTGCGGAGCTGGGCCAGGAACTCCTCGGTCGACAGCGTGGCCCGCCAGCCCGGGATCGCCTCGAGCTTGTCGAGGGTGCCGCCGGTGTGCCCGAGCCCGCGGCCGGACAGCTGCGGCACGGCGACGCCGTGCGCGGCGACCAGCGGCGCCAGCGGCAGCGTGATCTTGTCGCCCACGCCGCCGGTCGAGTGCTTGTCCACCGTCGGTCTGTCCACACCGGACAGATCGAGGCGCTCGCCGGAGGCGATCATCGCCCCGGTCCAGCGGGCCAGCTCGGCCTCGGACAGCCCGCGCAGCAGCACCGCCATCAGCAGCGCCGACATCTGCTCCTCGGCGACCGCGCCGCGGGTGTACGCGTCGATCACCCAGTCGATCTGGGTGTCCGACAGCGCACCGCCGTCCCGCTTGGTCCGGATGACGTCGACCGCGTCGAAGGCCGCGCCCGCTCGCGCTGCGGGCTCTCGCGCTCGCTCAGGCACCAGCCACGCGATCCAGGTCCTCGCGGCCGAACGCGCGCGGCAGCAGCCGGCCGATCGGCACCGGCCCGTCGGCGGTGTCCACCAGCAGGGCCGGTCCGCCGTGCTCCCAGAGCAGCTGCCGGCACCGTCCACACGGGAGCAACGCCCCGCCCTCGGCGTCCACGCAGGCGAACGCGACCAGCCGGCCACCGCCGGTCGCGTGCAGCGACGAGACCAGCCCGCACTCGGCACACAACCCCAGCCCGTACGAGGCGTTCTCGACGTTGCAGCCGACCACCGTGCGGCCGTCGTCGACGAGCGCGGCCGCGCCGACCGGGAAGTTCGAGTACGGCGCGTAGGCCCGGCGCATCGCCTCGACCGCCGCGGCGCGCAGGCCGTCCCAGTCCACGGCGGTCATCCCGCCTCCCCTCGTCGGTAGGGTTTACCGTCCGCCGCCGGTGGTCGCAATCGCTGCGCCGCGAGCGCCAGCACGAGCAACGTGGTCAGGTGCGGCGCGAACCCGACGAACTCGTCCGGCACCGTGTCGCTGGTCAGGAACCAGATCAGCGCGCCGGCGGCGACGGCCACGCTGGTCGCCGCCCGCATCCGCCGGCCACGGTAGAGCGACCAGATGGCCAGCAACCCGAGCACGATCGCCAGCAGGAGCAGCAGCGCGTGCACGGACTGGCCGCCGCTGCGCAGTTGCAGCGCGTCGGTGTAGCCGAAGATGCCCGAGCCGAGCGCCAGCCCACCGGGCATCCAGTTGCCGAAGATCATCGCGGCCAGGCCGATGTACCCGCGCCCGTTGGTCTGACCCTCCCGGTAGATGTTCGTCGCGACCAGGGAGAGGAACGCGCCACCGAGCCCGGCGAACCCGCCGGAGAGGATCACCGCGGTGTACTTCATCCGGTAGACGTTCACGCCCAGCGACTCGGCCGCGCCCGGCGCCTCGCCGCAGGAACGCAGTCGCAGGCCGAACTTGGTCCGCCACAGCACGAGGTAGGTGAGCGGCACCAGCAGCACCGCCACGATGGTCAACCAGGAGACCTGGGTGATCAGGCCGCCGAGGATGCCGGCGACGTCGGAGACCACGAACCAGTGCTTCTGCTCGATGTCGCGCAGCACCCCCGAGCCCGGCAGTGTCACCGTCCCGATCCGGGGGAGGCTCGGGGACTGGGTGACGCCGCCGCCCGGGGTGTTCACGAAGATCAGCGCGGACAGGAACCGGGTGATGCCGCCGCCGAGGATGGTGATCGCGACACCGGCGACGATGTGGTCGACGCCGAACGAGACGGTCGCGATGGCGAGGATGACACCGCCGAGCGCGCCGCCGATGACGCCGACGATCACCCCCCACCACGGCCCGAACTCGTACGCGCCCCACGCGCCGAACCAGGTCCCGAGGATGAGCAGGCCCTCGAGGCCGATGTTCACCACGCCCGACCGCTCGGACCACAGGCCGCCGAGGCCGGCCAGACCGATCGGCACCGCGAGCCGCAGTGCCGCACCGGTGGTGCCGCTGGAGGTGATGTCGTTGGCGCCGGTGACGAGCCGGACGATCGAGACGAGCACGAGCAGGCCCGAGATGCCCAGCAGCCAGAGCGGCCACCGGATGCCGCGTCGGCGTCCCGCCGCCGTCGATGCCTTGGTCATCGACTCCACGAGGCCGGTGGCGGTCATGCCGGGCTCCCCTCGCCGGCGGCCGGGGTGCCGGTGGCGGCACGCAGCTCGGCGCCGACCCGGCGCTGCTGCTGCACCAGGGAGAACCGGCGCACCAGCTCGTACGCGATGACGACGGACAGCACCATGACGCCCTGCATGATCGTCACGATCTCCTTCGGCACGCCCTCCAGGTCGAGGATCTGGGCCGACTGTTCCAGGAACGACCACAGCAGCGCACCGAGCGCGATGCCGATCGGGTTGTTGCGACCGAGCAGCGCGATCGCGATGCCGGAGAACCCGTAGCCGGTCGGGAAGTCCTGCGCGTACGCGTGGCTGCCGCCGAGCAGCAGCGGCATGCCGACCAGTCCGGCGACCCCGCCGGAGATGAGCATGGTCCGGATGACCATCCTGCGGACCGAGACACCGCTGGCCACCGCGGCGGTCTCGGACAGCCCGGTGGCGCGCAGGTCGAAGCCGAACCGGGTCCGGCCGAGCAGCACCCAGTACGCGATGCCGCAGGCGATCGCGACCACGATGAAGCCGTAGATCTCCCCGCCGGAGACCGGGATGCCGGGCAGGTAGGCGTCCGACGGCATCGGCTTGGTCGTCACCTGCTGGGTGCCGACGATCGTGCCGAGCCGGCTCGGGTCGAGCAGGTAGGCGACGATGCCGCCGCCGATGACGTTGAGCATGATCGTGGAGATGACCTCGCTGACCCCGCGGGTCACCTTGAGCACCGCGGCGATGCCGGCCCACAGGGCGCCGACCACGACCGCGACGAGCACGACCACGACGATGAGCACCGGCCCGGGCAGCAGCAGCCAGCCGCCCACGACCGCGGCGAAGAACGCCGCGATCTGGTACTGGCCGTCGACCCCGATGTTGAACAGGTTCATCCGGAACCCGATCGCCACGGCCAGGCCGGACAGGTAGTAGATCGTGGCCTTGTTGACGGTCTGGACGACGGTCTCCGGCTGGGTGCCGTAGTCGAGCATCGCGTTGAACGTGTGCAGCGGCGAGTTGCCGGAGATCACCAGCGCGATGGACGACAGGAGCGCCGCGACGATGAGCGCGAGCACGGGAGCGGCCAGCCCGAGGCCGAACCGCTCCAGGTCGAACCGCTTCACGGCCGTTCCTCCCCGCCTGCGTCAGGATCGTTCGCGAGGTCGCCGGTGCCGGTCGTGCCGGTGCCGGTGAGGCCGGGACCGGCGGTCCCGGGCAGCGGCACGTCGAGGTCGGGGTCCGCGCCGGGGCCCGAGTCGGGCGGCACCGGGTCCGGACCGGGGGCGAGGTGCCGGCCGGCCTCCTCGCTGTCGGCGGCGGCGACCGTGCCGGCGCCGTGCCGACCCCCGGCCGGGCCGCCGGCCACACCGTGCTCGGCCCGCTCGGCGGCCTCGCCGGCGCCGGTCATCGCCGAGCCGAGCTCCTCCGGGGTGACCGTGCGCGGGTCGGCGCTGCCGACGATCCGCCCGCGCAGGATCACCTCGATCGAGTCGGACAGCCCGATCAGCTCGTCCAGGTCGGCCGAGATCAGCAGCACCGCCAGCCCCTCCGCCCGCGCGTTGCGCAGCGCGTCCCAGATCTGGGCCTGGGCGCCGACGTCGACGCCGCGGGTGGGGTGCGCGGCGATCAGCAGCACCGGGTCGCCGCTCATCTCCCGGCCGACGATCAGCTTCTGCTGGTTGCCGCCGGACAGCGCCGAGGCGGCGACGTCGATGCCGGGCGTCCGCACGTCGTACTCGCGGACGATCCGCTCGGTGTCGGCCCTGGCGCCGGCCCGGTCGATCCACGGCCCGGTGACGTTGGGCCGCTGGCTCTGGTGGCCGAGGATCCGGTTCTCCCAGAGCGGCGCCTCCAGCAGCAGGCCGTGCCGCTGCCGGTCCTCGGGGATGAAGCCGATCCCGGCCTCCCGCCGGCGCCGGGTGCCCAGCTCGGTCAGGTCCCGGTCGCCCAGCCGCACGGTGCCGGTGGCCGGCCGCAGCCCCATGATCGCGTCGACCAGCTCGGCCTGGCCGTTGCCCTCGACCCCGGCGATGCCGAGCACCTCGCCGTCATGGATGGTCAGCGAGACGTCGTCGAGCAGCGGCCGGCCTTCCTCCGCCCGCACGGTCAGCCCACGCACCTCCAGCACGACCTCCGGCCGCACGGTCGACTCGCGGGTCTCCGGCGACGGCAGCTCGCTGCCGACCATCAGCTCCGCCAGCCGGCGCGCGGTCACGTCGGCCGGCAGCACGGTCGCGACCGTGGTTCCGCGCCGGATCACGGTGATCTCGTCGGCGACCGCGAGCACCTCGTCGAGCTTGTGCGAGATGAACAGGATCGTGAGGCCCTCGGACTTGAGCTCGCGCAGGTTGCCGAACAGCTCGTCGACCTCCTGCGGCACCAGCACCGCGGTGGGCTCGTCGAGGATGAGGATCCGGGCGCCGCGGTAGAGCACCTTGAGGATCTCCACCCGCTGCCGGTCGCCGACGCCGAGCTCCTCGACCAGCCGGTCCGGCGTCACGCCGAGCCCGTACGAGTCGGAGATCTCCATGATCCGGCGCCGTGCCTCGCCGAAGTCGAGCCGGCCGAAGCCGCCGGGCTCGGCCCCGAGCACGACGTTCTCCAGCACGGTGAGGTTGTCCGCCAGCATGAAGTGCTGGTGCACCATGCCGATGCCGGCGGCGATGGCGTCGGCCGGCGAGGAGAAGCTGACCGGCCGTCCGTCCACCTCGATGCTGCCCTCGTCCGGCTTCTGCATGCCGTAGAGGATCTTCATCAGCGTCGACTTGCCGGCGCCGTTCTCCCCGACGATCGCGTGCACCGTGCCGGCCCGCACGGCGATGTCGATGTCGCGGTTGGCGACGACTCCGGGGAACCGCTTGGTGATGCCGCGCAGCTGCACGGCGATGGTGTCCCGGGCCGGGGCGGGTGCGGACGTCACGCGTCTCCCCTCGGACAGAGCAGCGTCCGGGGGCGACGCCGCTCGGCGTCACCCCCGGACCTGATCCAGGGCCTGCCGCTGCACGACACGCCCTGACGCAACCGTCAGGAAACGGTCGTAGGAACCTTGATCTGACCGTCCACGATCTGCTGCTTGTACGCGTCCAGCTTCGACTTGATGTCGTCGACCTGGCCGCCGGAGGTCGCGTACCCGACGCCGTCGACCTTGAGGTCGAAGACCTCCTGGCCGGACTGGACGCTGCCGTCCTTGGCCTCGGTCAGGAACTTCTGCACGGCGACGTTCACGCGCTTGACCATCGAGGTCATGATCGTCTTCTGCACCGCCGGGTCGGCCGACAGGTACTGGTCGGAGTCGACGCCGATGGCCTTCTTGTTGGCCGCCGCCGCCGCGGAGAAGACGCCGGAGCCGGAGCCGCCGGCGGCCGCGTAGACGATGTCCGCGCCGCCGTCGTACATGCCGGTGGCCGCCTCCTTGCCCGCGGCCGGGTCGTTGAAGCCGGAGCAGTTCTGCTGCGGGGTGGACAGGTACTTCGTGACCACCTTGGTGCCCGGCTTCGCCGCCTGGACGCCGGCCTTGTAGCCGGCCTCGAACTTGGCGATCAGCGGCACGCTGCAGCCGCCGATGAAGCCGACCGTGCCGCTGGTGGTCTTCAGCCCGGCGGCCGCGCCGACCAGGAAGGAGCCCTGCTCCTCGGCGAAGGTCAGGTTGGACACGTTCGGCGCCTTCACGTCGTCCGGGGTGGCGTCGATGATGCCGAACTTCACGTCCGGATACTTCGGCGCGACCGTCTTGAGCGCCGGCGCGTACGCGAAACCGACCGCCACGATCGGGTTGAACCCGGACTTGGCCAGCAGCTCGAGCCGCGTCGCCCGGTCCGTGTCGGTCTCGCCGGCGCGCGCCGACAGCTCCTTGACGTTGCTGTCCGGCAGGTTGAACTGCTTCTTCGCGGTGTCGAGACCGACCGCCGCGGAGTCGTTGAACGACTTGTCCCCGCGACCGCCGATGTCGTACGCCATGCCGATCTTGAGGTTGCTCGGAGCCGCGGAACCCCCGTTGCCGCTACCCCCGCTGTTACTGCCACTACCACTGTCGCTGCTTCCGCAGGCCGCCAGCATCAACGCGCCGACCAGCGCGGCCGCTGCCAGCCCCATCCCACGCACTCGGCGCAAGAGGATCTCCCTTCGCGGTTCCGGGTCCGCCGCCCGGCCCGGTATCGGCCGACACGGTAGACCGCCGATATGGGTGAGACGGAGGAGAGGTCGATTCTCGTCACCGCATCGTTGCACGGGTGGAGCATCCTTGACCTGCTCTTGACCCCGTAGCCTCAGCTCGTGCGATCAGTCCGGACCGCTGCCGCCGTCGCCGCCGTGCTCTGCTGCCTGGTCGCGGTCGGCGCAACGGCGCCGGCGCTGGCGTCCGCGCCGGCTGCGACCCCGGTGCCGACGCCGACGCCCGAGCCGCCGCTGCCCGGGCAGGGTCCGGGCGGTCAGGTGGTCGGCGGCGCGCGGCTCGGCAGCGTGGGATTCGCGCTGCCGGCGAAGGCCAAGCCGCTGCCGAAGGACATCAGCGCGCGCGGCTGGGTGATCGCCGACCTCGACACCGGCGACGTGCTGGCCGCCCGCAACCCGCACGGGCGCTACCCGCCCGCCAGCACGCTGAAGTGGCTGACCGCGCTGACCCTGCTGCCCAAGCTGGACAAGCACAAGCGGGTGGTCTGCTCGTACGCGGACGTCGACGTGGACGGCACCAAGGTCGGCCTGGTCCAGAACGGGCGCTACTCGGTGGACCTGCTGTTCCAGGCGATGCTGATGGCCTCCGGCAACGACGCCGCCAACACGCTGGCCCGGGTGGCCGGGTCGGTGCCGGGCACCGTGGCGGCGATGAACGCGACCGCGCGGTCGATCCAGGCGCACGACACGCACGCGGCGACGCCGTCCGGGCTGGACGGGCCGCACCAGCTGACCTCCGCGTACGACCTGGCCCTGATCGGGCGGGCGGACCTGGCCCGGGCCGACTTCCGGAAGTACACCGCGCAGAAGCTGGGCACGATCCCGGCCCAGGGCACCAAGTACCACTCGTTCCAGTTCGCGAACGACAACAAGCTGCTCTACAACTACCCGGGCGCGTTCGGCGGGAAGAACGGCTTCACCGACGCCGCGCACCACTCGTTCATCGGCGCGGCCAAGCACGGGGACCGGCGGCTGATCGTCACGATGATGTACGGCGAGCACAAGCCGGACAACATCTCCGCGCAGGCCGGCCGACTGCTCGACTGGGGCTTCGCCCTGCCGCGGACGGCGGCGCCGGTCGGCTCGCTGGCCGCCGCGGCGGGCACGGCCGGCGCGACCGGCACGCCGTCGGCGTCGGCACCGGCGTCCGGTTCGCCGGCGGCCGCGGCCGCACACCGGGACGCGGCCGGCAGCGGCAACCCGACCTCGGCGATCGCCCTGCTGCTCGCGGCCGCGCTGGCCGTGCTGCTGGGCGCGCTGACCGTCCGGGTCGTCCGCCGCCGGGCCTGACGGTCCTCAACCGGCGACTTCCCAGCCGGGGCGGCGCGGGCGGCGCGGGCGGCCGGTCCGACGCGGGCAACCGGTCCGACGCGGGCGGCCGGTCTGGTGCGGGCGGCCGGTCTGGTGCGGGCGGCCGGTCTGGTGCGGGCGGCCGGGGCGGCGCGGGCGGCGCGGGCGCTAGGCGACCGGCTGGCGGCGGCGGAGGAGGCGGGTGGCCGTGGCGGTGGCGCCGGCCCCGAGCAGCGCCCCGGTGCCGACCAGCGCGCCGGCCACCGCGGCCGGGCGCGGCGCCTCCCGCGTCCGGGTGCCCGCCGGCACCGGCCCGATCACCCCGGCGGCCGGCTTGTCGTCGACCGCGACGGCGAAGCCCTCCTCCGGCGGCTCGGGTTCGCTGTCCGCGCCGCGCGGCTGCCGGCCGGTCGCGGTCCACGCCGCGGAGATCAGCAGGAAACGGGCGACCAGGTTGATCCAGATCAGCAGGCCGACCGCGCTCGCGAACACCCCGTACGTCCGGTTCGACGTCACGTTCGCGAGGTACGTCGTGCCGACGATCTTGAGCATCTCGTACCCGACCGCCGCGAAGATCGCCCCGTGCAGCACGGTCCGGTAGCGCACCGGCCGACGCGGCAGCCGGGTGAACAACCACATGAACAGCACGGTGTCCGCGGCCAACGCGAGCACGATCGCTATGCCGCCCACGAGCGTGCCCATCCCGGGGATGCCGTCCAGGTGGAGGCCGGTGACCACGGCGTGGATCGCCGCGGTCACGCCGGAGGTGAGCGCCAGCGAGAGCACGATGCCGACCCCCAGGCCGACGAGCACGACCAGGTCCTCCAGCTTGGCCTTGACGAAGTTCTCCTTCGTGACCTCACTGGCCCAGACCATCTGCACGCCGGTGCGCAGGTTGCCGACCCAGCCGAGCCCGGCGTACGCCACACCGAGCAGCGCGATCACGCCGAGGCTGCCGCGGTTGTCGATGACCGACTGCACGGCCTGCGTGAGGGTGTTCCCGAGCGAGCCCGGCACGTTCTCGCTGATGACCTCGTTCAGCCGTTGCTGGCGGTCGACGTTGTTGGCCAGCACGAACCCGGCGATCGAGGCACCGAGAAGGACGAGCGGGAAGATCGCCAGGAAGCTGAAGTAGGTGATCGCCGCGGCGACGTGGTCGCCGTTCGCGCGCTTGTACTGCTGGTACGCGCGGATCAGATGGTCCAGCCAGGGGCGCCGGGCCCGCTCCCGGCGCAGCATCGCGATCAGCCGATCCTTCAGACCGGCCATCTCAGCTCCCAGGTCATGTCAGCTCCCCCCGAGAGCGAAGTCCTTCCTCGGCACCCATACCCCGCCCGTTTCCTGCGCGAACACACTGAACGCCGGCACCGGGAAGCGGGCGTCGAAGCCGGCCAGGCCCTTGTACGCGCGGTCGAGGCCGTCCGGCGGGATGTCGTGGGCGACCGTCACGTGCGGGTGGTAGGGGAAGCGGGTCTCCCGGGCCAGCGGGCCGGAGCGGATCGCCGCCTCCAGCCGCTCGCACTGGGCGATGCCGGCCGCGACCACGACGAAGACCACGTCGGAGACCGGGCGGAAGGTGCCGGTGCCGGACAGGTGCATCTCGAACGGCGGGTACGCGGCGGCGGTCTCGGCCAGGTGCGCCTCGATGTCGGGCAGCGCGGCGGTCGCGACCAGCGTCGGCGGCAGCAGCGTCACGTGCGGCGGGACCCGCGCGGCGGCCGGGTCGCCGACCCGCGCCCGCCATTCGGACAGTTCCTCCGCCCACGGCGCCGGGATCGGGATGGCGACGCCGAGGTTCACCTGCACGCGGCGATTAGACCAGTGCGCCCCCGAGCCCACGCCGCCCGGCTCCCCACCGGGCCGGCGCCGGTCTCAGTCGGCTGTGCGATCGAACGCACCGCGTTCCCCCGACACCGCGACCGGCGCGGCGCCGGCCGTGCTGCGGAGCCGGCCGGCCCGGCCGGGCCGGGGCGGGGCCGGGCCGGCGCCAGAGCGGGGCCGGGCCGGGGCCGGGCGGGGCCGAGGCCGGGCGGGGCCGGGCGGGGCCAGGGCCGGGCCGGGCCAGGGCCGGGCCCGGGCCAGGGCCGGGCCAGGGCCGGGCCAGGGCCCAGCCGGGGCCGGGCCAGGGCCGGGCCGGGGCCGGGCCGGGGCCGGGCGGGGCCAGGCCGGGCCGGGGCCGGGCGGGCCGGGCCGGGCCGAGGCCGGGCGGGGTCGGGGCGGGGCCGGGCGGGATCCGGCGGGAGTCGGGGGCGGGGCGGGTCAGTGGGTGGCGCGGTTGGGGACGGGGGTGGCGGGGGTGCGGTCGGTGTCGGCGGGCGGCGGGATCGCCGCGGGGTCGCGGGTGCGCTCGGGAGCGCGCTCCGGCTCCGCCGACTGCGGCTCCTGCGGCTCCTCCGGCGGGACGACCCGCAGCCGGGACGCGCGCCGGCCGTCCAGCTCCAGGATCTCGACCGTCCACGTCTCGTCGGCGCCCTCCAGCCGCTCGGTCAGCACGTCCCCGCGCACCGGCAGCCGCCCCAGCTTCCACATCGCCCACCCGGCCGCCGTCTCGTACGGCCCCTCGGGCAGCCGCAGCCCGGTCTGCTCGAACAGGTCGTCGAGGTTGAGCAGCCCGTCCACCTCCGCCGGGCCGCCCGGCCGCGCCGGCGCGACGCCGACCGCGTCGTACTCGTCCCGGATCTCGCCGATCAGCTCCTCGATGAGGTCCTCGAGGGTGACGATCCCGTCCGTCCCGCCGTACTCGTCCTCGACGATCGCCAGGTGGTGCCCCTCCCGGCGCATCTCGGACAGCGCGGAGAGCACCTTCTTCGTCCCGGGCAGCCGCTTCAGGTCGCGGGCGAGGTCGCCTACGGTCGCCGCCCGGCCGCCGGGCACGTCCGGGTCGAGCAGGTCGCGGATGTGCACGAAGCCGACCACGTCGTCGGAGTCGCGCCCGTAGACCGGGTAGCGCGAGTGCGGCGCCTCCCGGGCGATCCGGGCCGCCCGCGACACCGAGGTCCCGACCTCGAGGAAGTCGACCTCGGTCCGCGGCACCATCACCTCGCGCACCTGCCGGTCGCCGGCGTCGAACACGTCGTCGATCAGCTTGCGCTCGTCCGGCGGCAGCGACTCGTGCGCGGCGACCAGACCGCGCAGCTCCTCCTCGGTGATCGCCTCCCGGTTGGCCCGCGGGTCGCCGCCGACCAGCCGGACGACCAGGTCGGTGGTCCGGGACAGCAGCCAGATCACCGGCCGGGCCAGCGTCGCGATCCGGTCCAGCGGGCCGGACGCGGCCAGCGCCACGGCCTCGGTCCGCTGCAGCGCCAGCCGCTTCGGCGCCAGCTCGCCCAGCACCAGCGACACGTACGAGATGAGGATCGTGATCCCGATGAACGCGAGCGTGTGGGCGAGCCGGTCCGGCATTCCCCAGCGGACGAACTGGTCGCCGAGCGGCTCGGCCAGCGTCGCCGCCCCGAACGCGGCCGAGAAGAACCCGGCCAGCGTGACGCCGACCTGCACCGCGGCCAGGAACCGGTTGGGGTCGCCGACGAGCTTGGCCAGCCGCTCACCGCGGGCACCCTGCTCGGTCAGCGACTTGACCTGGCTCTCCCGCAGCGAGACCAGCGCGATCTCCGCCGCGGAGAAGCAGCCGCCGAGCAGCACGAAGAGGAGCACGAGCAGGGCGTCGACCCAGGTGCCACTCACCCGGGTCAGTGTACGGTCGCGGTTCGACGGGCACGCCGTGACCAGTGGACCGCCCCGAAGGGTCCTCCTTCGGGGGGCACTCGGGGGCGAAGCCCCCTGAGAGGGAGGTCCTGTGCGGCTGCTCGTGACCGGCGGCGCCGGCTACATCGGCGGGGTGGTGACCCTGCACCTGCTCCGGGCCGGGCACCAGGTGACGGTGCTCGACGACCTGTCCACCGGGCACGCGGACTCGGTCCCGGACGGAGCCACGTTCGTGCCGGGCGACGTCGCCGAGCGGTCCGGCGCGGTGCTCGCCGACGGCGACCCGTACGACGGCGTGCTGCACTTCGCGGCCAAGGCCGTGGTGTCCGAGTCGGTCGAGCACCCGGAGCGCTACTGGCGGACGAATGTGGCCGGCACGCTGGCGCTGCTGGACGCGATGCGGGCGAGCGCCGTGCCGCGCTTGGTGTTCTCCTCCACCGCGGCCACCTACGGCGAGCCGGACGAGGTGCCGATCCTGGAGACCGCGCCGACCCGGCCGACGAACCCGTACGGGGCCTCGAAGCTGGCCGTGGACATGATGATCACGTCCGAGGCGGCGGCGCACGGACTCGGTGCGACGAGCCTGCGCTACTTCAACGTGGCCGGCGCGTCCGGCGGGCAGGGCGAGCGGCACTCCCCGGAGACCCACATCATCCCGATCGCGCTGCAGGTGGTGGCCGGCGCGCGGCCGGAGTTCGCGGTCAACGGCACCGACTACCCGACCCCGGACGGCACCTGCATCCGCGACTACGTGCACGTCGACGACCTGGCCGAGGCACACCTGCTGGCGCTGGCCGCGACCACCGCCGGCGAGCACCGGATCTACAACCTCGGCAACGGGGCGGGGTTCTCCGTGCTCGAGGTGGTCGAGGCGGTGCGGCGGGTGACCGGGCACCCGATGCCGACGCAGGTCGGCCCGCGCCGGCCCGGCGACCCGGCCGTGCTGGTCGCGTCGAGCGCGAAGATCCGGGACGAGCTCGGCTGGACGCCGCGCAAGCCCACGGTCGACGAGATGGTCGCCGACGCGTGGAAGTTCGAGCAGTCCCGCCGGCCATGAGCGAGGGCGAGGGCTCGCAGCCCGAGCGGGGAGCGCCGAGGGCCGCCCGTCCGGCGCGTGCGCCCGGCGGTCGGTCCGAGGAGCGGGAGATGACACCGGTGCGCAGGTGGCGGGCGCCGGGCCGGATGAACCTGATCGGCGAGCACACCGACTACAACGACGGCTACGTGCTGCCGCTCGCGCTGCCGTTCGCGACGACCGCGACGGTGAGCGCCCGCACCGACGGCGTGCTCACGGCCCGCTCCGGCCGGCACGGCGACGCCGAGCTGCGGGTGGCCGACCTGGCGCCGCGGCGGGTCGAGGGCTGGGCCGCCTACGTGGCCGGGGTGGTGTGGGCGTTCGGCGAGGCCGGCCACGACGTCGCCGGCGGCGTCGACGTGGCGGTGGACAGCGACGTGCCGGAGGGCGCCGGACTGTCCTCCTCGGCGGCGCTGGAGTGCTCGGTCGCCGCGGCGCTGGACGAGCTGCTCGGCCTCGGCCTCGACCGCACCGCGCTGGCCCGGCTGGCCCGGCAGGCCGAGAACGACTTCGTCGGCGCCCCGACCGGCGTGATGGACCAGATGGCCTCGCTGCTGTGCACGGACGCGCACGTGCTGTTCCTGGACTGCCGCACGCTGGCCACCGAGCAGGTCCCGTTCGACGCCGACGCGGCCGGGCTAGCGGTGCTCGGCGTGGACAGCCGGTCGCCGCACCAGCTCACCAGCGGACCGTACGCGGATCGCCGCCGGTCCTGCGAGCAGGCCGCCCGGGTCCTCGGCGTACCGGCCCTGCGGGACGCGACCGAGGCGGACCTCGACCGGCTCGACGGCGAGCTGCTGCGCCGGGCCAGGCACGTGGTGACCGAGAACGCGCGGGTGCTGGCCACGGTGGCCGCGCTGCGCGCCGGCCGGGTCGCGGACATCGGCCCGCTGCTGTCGGCCTCGCACGCCTCGATGCGCGACGACTTCGAGATCACCGTGCCGCGGATCGACCTCATCGCGGCGACGGCCGAAGCGGCCGGGGCGCTCGGGGCGCGGATGACCGGCGGCGGGTTCGGCGGCTGCGTGCTCGCGCTGGTGCCGGTCGACCGGCTGGACGGCGTCCGGTCGGCGATCGCCGACGCGTACGACCGGGCCGGGTACGGGGAGCCCGGCTTCTTCCCGGCGGTGCCCTCAGCGGGTGCCCGGAGAATTGGATGACGGGGGCGGGCCCGGCACTGGGAAGCCGCCCCCGTCTCGCGGGGAAGTCTGAATGAGGTTGTCGGCGGGCTCGCTCCGGCGGTTTCCGGAGGCCTCGCTCGGTGGCAGAGCTTGCTCGGTCTTCGGCGGAAAGTAAAGTCTTGACTACTCAACGTGGGATGGCGTAGAAACCCTCGGTCACGCGTCGGCTACCCACTGGTAGACCTTCCGGCGTTCCCGGGCTGAACAGGGCTGAATCGGATCAGTCGGCCAGGTTGGGGCGCGGCATCGTCGAGGTCGGCTCCGAGATCTCGTCCAGGATCGCCGCCGAATACTGCACGAACCGCTCGCCGGCGGAGCGCAGCAGCGGCGCCCGGGCGCCGTCGGCCGCCTCGAAGGCGGTCAGCTCCGCCCGCACCCGGCGGACCTCGGCCAGCGCGTGGGCCGGCACCCCGCCCGGCACGGTCTCCATCTGCGCCACGACCGCGCGGACCACCTCGATCGCCGTGTTCACCGCCTGCGCCTTGGCCATCTTCGACCAGGAGCTGTCCACCGCGCCCGGGCCGGCCGCGCCGGTGAACAGCCCGCCGAGCGCGAGCAGCACCCGGCCGCGCAGGTCACCGAGCCGCTCGACGACCGGGTCGGGCAGCCCCGAGCCGCCGTTGGGCGCGGCCAGCACCCGCTCGACCCAGTCGTCCACCACGGCCGCCGCCGCGCCGAGGCAGGTCGCCGCGACCAGCGGTCGGTAGTCGGCGAGGTGCCGGCGGAACACCGCCACACCGCCGACCGGCGCGCCGAGCACCGCGGTGGGCGGCACCGGCACCTTGTCCAGCACGAGGTCGCCCCACGACCAGCCGCGGCCGGTCCCGCCGCCGTCCGGGCGCGGCGCCGGCTCGGCGGTCAGTCCGGGCGCGCCGGCCGGCACGTAGAACGCACCGAGGTGCTCCGGACTGCGCGCGAACACCACGAACGCGTCCGCCTCGAGCACCCGGGACACCCAGGTCTTGCGCCCGCTGATCTCCCAGCCGTTCGCGGTGCGCAGCGCTCGGGTGCTGACCGCGGCCAGCTCCTCCTCGCCCTGCGGGTGGGTGGCCGGCTCCGTGGTGGCCAGCCCGAGCAGCGCGCCGCGGATCACCGCGGCCAGCTCGGCGCGCCCGTGCCAGCCCGGGTCCTGCGCCAGCAGCGCGCCGTGACCCACATGGGCGACGTCCCGCAGCGCGAGGTCGCGGTAACCGGCGAGGAACTGGATCCCCACCTGCACCACGTACCGGTGCCCGCCGCCGCCGACCGAGGCCGGCGCGGTCGCCGCGCCCACACCGGCCGCGTGCAGCCGGCGCTTGGCCTCCAGCAGCGCCGCCCCGCCCTGCTGCGCCGCGGGAGCGGCGTCGGCGAGCAGCCCGTCCGCCTGTCCCAGCAGGTCGAGCTCGCGCGAGCGGTAGACCCACAGACCCGGCTCCAGCCAGGACCACGGTCCGGTGCCCGGCAGAGTGCTCAGCGTCATCGATCCCCTCAGCGTGCTGGTGTCCCGGTCCGGTCCTCCCCGGCGAAGACCCCGCAGGAGAGTAGTGGGAGCCCGGTTCCCCGGTGAAACCGCGGGGTCCGGGTAGTCTCACCGGCCGTACGGACGCAACGCACTGAGCCCGTACGGCGTCATGTGACCGAGGCGGGAACATCAACTCCGGGAGATGCGGTTGCGGCACGACGTGCCCCTCCCGCACCGACCGGAGCGACCGAACGGAGATCCCAGCTCGATGAGCGTTGACGACACGCTGCACATCACCGGTGGAGTCCCCCTCTACGGCACTGTGCCCGTGCGCGGCTCGAAGAACGCTGTCCCGAAGCTGATGGTCGCGGCGCTGCTCACCGAGCAGGCCGTCACCATCCGCAACGTTTCGTTCGTACGGGACATCGGCATCGTCGCTGACCTGGTCGAAGCGCTCGGTTCCAGCACGAGCACGAACGCCGACGCCGGCGTGGTGACGATCACCGCCCGGGCCGTGCACGTGGCCGGCGAAGGCGAGCTGGCCGTCTTCCACGAGCGCAGCCGGATCCCGGTGCTCACCTGCGCGCCGCTGCTGCACCGCACCGGCCAGGCGGAGATCTACCGGCCGGGCGGCTGCTCGATCGGCGAGCGCCCGGTCGGCTACCACCTCGAGGTGCTGCGGGCGTTCGGCGCGTCGACCCAGCGCACCGCGACCGGCTACAAGCTCACCGCGCCCGGCGGGCTGCGCGGCGCGGTGATCGACCTGCCGTTCCCGAGCGTCGGCGCGACCGAGCAGTTCCTGCTCGGCGCGGTCGTCGCCGCCGGCGACTCGGTGCTCAGCAACGCCGCGGTCGAGCCGGAGATCATGGACCTGATCGGCATGCTGCAGCGGATGGGCGCGCTCATCACCGTGCGGCCCAACCGGTCGATCCAGGTCACCGGCGTGCACCAGCTGCGCGGGGTCGACTACACGGCGATCCCGGACCGGCTGGAGGCGGCGTCCTGGGCCGGCTTGGCGCTCGCCACCGACGGGCGGATCACGGTCAACGGGGTGCGGCAGGGCGACCTGGCCACCTACCTGAACGTCTACCGGCGGGCCGGCGGCGACTTCGAGTTCTCCTCCGACGGTGGCGAGGTCACGTTCTGGCGGGAGCGGCCGATGCCGCGGCCGCTGGTCATCGAGACGGACGTGCACCCGGGCTTCATGACCGACTGGCAGCCGCCGCTGGTCACCGCGCTCACCCAGGCCGACGGCGTGACCGTGCTGCACGAGACCGTGTACGAGGACCGGCTCGGCTACACCGAGGCGCTGCGGGCGCTCGGCGCCCAGATCCAGGTCTTCACCGAGTGCCTCGGCTCGACGCCGTGCCGGTTCGGCTCCCGCAACCACCGGCACTCCGCGGTCATCGTCGGACCGGCCAAGCTGCAGGGCACCGACCTGCACGTGCCGGACCTGCGGGCCGGCTTCTCGTACGTGCTCGCGGCGCTGTCCGCGCAGGGCACCTCGACGATCAGCGGGGCCGAGCTGCTCGACCGGGGCTACGAGAACTTCCGGGCCAAGCTGCTCGCGGTCGGCGCCAAGCTGACCTGAGCCCGACGGGAGCCCGACGGGAGCCCGACGGGAGCCCGACGGGAGCCCGACGGGAGCCCGACGGGAGCCCGACGGAGGCCTGACCTGAGCCGCCGACCGGCGTAGGTTGCCGGCCATGACCACGTCCCGGCACCTCGTCCTGGGCGCCGGCTCGGTCGGCACCGCCGTGGCCGAGCTGCTCGCCGCGGACGGTTCCGAGGTCGTCGTGCTGACCAGATCCGGCGCCGGGCCGGACCGTCCCGGGGTCGAGCGCGTTCGCGGCGACGCCGGCGACGCGGCCGCCGTGACGGCAGCGGCGCGCGGTGCGGCGGTCATCTACAACTGCGTGAACCCGCCGTACGACAAGTGGGCCGAGCTGTGGCCGCCGATCGCCTCGGCGGTGCTGGCGGCGGCCGAGTCGACCGGGGCGGTGCTGGCCACGGCGGCCAACCTCTACCCGTACGGCCCGGTGACCGAGCCGATGCGGGAGGGCCGTCCGGACCGGCCGGCCGGCCCGAAGGCGCGGGTCAGGGCGGAGATGACAGCGCAGGCGCTCGGCCGGCACCGGGACGGCCGGATCCGCGCGGTCGAGGTGCGGGCATCGGACTACCTCGGCGCCGGCGAGCAGTCGGTGCTCGACCGGGTGCTGCCCCGGGCGCTCGCCGGCCGTGCGGTCCGGGTGATCGGCGCACCCGACCAGCCGCACTCCTGGACCTGGGTCCCGGACATGGCCCGCACGCTGGTGGCCGCGGCCGCCTACGAGCCGGCGCTCGGGCGGGTCTGGCACGCGCTGACCGACCCGCCGCGGACCCAGCGGGAAGCCGTCGCGGACCACTGCCGCGCGGCCGGCGTGCCCCCGGTGCGGGTGCGCGCGCTGCCGCACCTGGGGCTGCGGGCGGTCGGGCTGGTCAACCCGGTCGTGCGGGAGCTCGAGGAGACCCGCTACCAGTTCGTCCGGCCGTTCGTGCTCGATTCGACCGCGACCGAGCGCGAGCTGGGGCTGGCGCCGACGGACTGGGACGACGTGTGCCGGGCCAACGTCGCGCTGGTCCGGGCCAGGTCGGCGGGTTGACCCTCGAGCGGGTCGAGGGACCAGGGTGCTCCGGCGTGGAGGACTCCCTGCTGGCGATCGGCGCGGTCGCCCGGCTGTCCGGGTTGCCGGTCAGCGCGCTGCGGTTCTACGACGGCGCCGGCGTGCTGGTGCCGGCCTCGGTGGATGCGCGCACCGGCTACCGGCGGTACGCACCGGACCAGGTCGCGGCCGCCCGGCTGGTCGCGCGCCTGCGCCGCGTCGGGATGCCGCTGGACTCGGTGCGGGCGCTGCTGGCCGGTGCCGACCCGGGGCCGGTGCTCGACGCGCACCTGGCCCGGCTCGAGGACGGCCTGACCGCCGCCCGGCGGGAGCTCGCCACGGTCCGTGCCCTCCTCGACCGATCGGAGCCCGCCATGCAGATCACCGTTCCCGCTGCCGCCCTCGACGCCGTCCGCTACGCGGTCGGCACGGATCCCTCCGCCCCGGCCCTGCACGGCGTGCTGCTCGACGCCGCCGGGGAGACCGTGCACGTGGTCGCCAGCGACCGGTACCGGCTCGCGGTGGCGACCGCGCCCGCGGCCGGGGCGTCCGGCCGGATCGTCGTGCCGGTCGCGGTCGTGGACGAGCTGCGCGGCCTCGGCGGCACCGTCACCGTGCGCACGGCGGCCGGCGAGCTGGTCGCCACCGCCGGCGACCGGACGGTCCGGACCCCGGTGGTGGCGGACGAGTTCCCGGACTGGCGGCGGCTGGAACCGGCACCGGCCCCGCACCGGGTCGCGCTCGACGGCCCGGCGTTCCGGGCGGCGCTGGCCGGCGGGCCGGCGATCCGCAAGGACCGGGACGGGACCCCGTACGACGCGGTCGTGCTCACCCTCGACGCGGACGGCGAGCTGACCGTCGGCGGCAACGGCGACGTGCTGCAGGTCGGCGTGAACCGCGACTTCCTGCTCGACGCGCTGGCCGACCACGCCCAGCTCACGCTGGAGCTCGACGGCCCGATCACCCCGCTCGCGATCCGCGTCCCCGACCGCACGGACTGGTCGCTGCTGATGCCGGTCGACCTGACCGGGTGACCGGCCGGCGCTGACGCTGACCGTCGCGGGCCCCGCCGTCCGGACCGGGCGGCGGGGCCACAATCCTTACATCTCGGCGACGTCGGCCTGCTTGGCGCGGACGGCGTCGGCGGCCTCCTTGAGCGCGGCCAGCTCCCGGTCGGTGAGGTCGCGCTCGACGATCCGCTTCACACCGCCGGCGCCGATCTCGGCCTCGACCCCGAGGTAGACCCCGGAGATGCCGTACTCGCCGTCCACCCAGGCGCAGACCGGCAGGACCGCACCGCTGTCCTCCTTCACGGCGCGGGCCATCCGGGCCGCCGCTGCGGACGGGGCGTAGTAGGCCGAGCCGGTCTTGAGCAGCGCCACCACCTCGGCCCCGCCGTTGCGGGTGCGGGTGACCAGCTCCTCGATCTTGTCCGCCGGCAGCAGCTCCGCCAGCGGCTTGCCGTCGACCGTGCAGGCCGAGGGCACCGGCACCATCGTGTCGCCGTGCGAGCCGAGCGTCAGCGTGGTCACCGACCCGACCGGGACCGAGAGCTCCTCGGCGACGAAGGTGGAGAACCGGGCCGTGTCGAGCATCCCGGCCTGGCCCATCACCCGGCTCTTCGGCAGCCCGGAGGCCAGCGAGGCCAGCGCGGTCATCTCGTCCAGCGGGTTGGACACCACGATGATCACCGCGTCCGGCGAGGCCGCGACGACCTTCTCGGTGACCTCGCGGACGATCTTCGCGTTGGTCTCCAGCAGGTCCATCCGGCTCATGCCGGGCTTGCGCGGGAGGCCGGCGGTGATCACGACGATCTCCGAGCCCTCGGTCAGGTCGTAGTCGTTGGACCCGAGCAGCTTCGTCTCGAAACCCTCGATCGGCCGGGACTGGTTGATGTCCAGCGCGATGCCCTGCGGCTTGCCCTCGATGATGTCGACCAGCGCGACGGCGTCGAAGATGTCGTACTCGGCCAGCCGCTGGGCGGTGGTGGAGCCGTAGAACCCGGCCCCGATGACGGAAGCCTTGCCGGAGCGGGTCACTTGGCGGCCTCCAGCTTCTCGATGATGGCGTCCGCGTACTGGCTCGTGCCGACGGCGGTCGGGTCGGTCCGGGTCGGCTTCATGTCGTACGTGACCGACTTGCCCTCGGCGATCACCGCCGCCACCGCGTCCTCCAGCCGCTGCGCCGCCGCGTCCTCGCCGAGGTGGTCCAGCATGAGCTTGCCGGACAGGATCATCGCGGTCGGGTTGACCTTGTTCTGGCCCTTGTACTTGGGGGCCGAGCCGTGGGTCGCCTCGAACACCGCGGCGGCGGTGCCGATGTTGGCGCCCGGGGCGACGCCGAGGCCGCCGACCATGCCCGCGGTGAGGTCGGACAGGATGTCGCCGTAGAGGTTCGGCAGCACCAGCACGTCCCACTCCTCGGGACGCTGCACCAGGCCCATGCAGGTGGCGTCGACGAGGTTCTCCCACGGCTCGATGTCCGGGAACTCCTTGGCCACCTCGCGGAACGTCGACAGGAACAGCCCGTCGGTGAACTTCATGATGTTGGACTTGGTGATGCAGTGCACCCGCTTGCGGCCGTTGTCCTTCGCGTACTGGAACGCGTACCGGGCGATCCTCGCCGAGCCCTCCTCGCTGATCGGCTTGATCGAGATGCCCGAGTGCGGCCGGATCTGCTTCTTCTGCAGGCCGTTCAGGAACTCGATGACGTTGTCGGCGTCGGG
Organism: uncultured Actinomycetota bacterium; assembly: GCA_963728945.1. GTDB lineage: Bacteria > Actinomycetota > Actinomycetes > Mycobacteriales > CADCTP01 > CADCTP01. Next base: position 786,055 of record CAVSMA010000004.1, read on the forward strand.
CGTGTCGTGCTCGTACTCGATGCCCGCGTAGAGGTCCTCGGTGTTCTCCCGGACGATGACCACGTCCACGTTGTCGAACCGGGTGCGCACGCCCGGGTAGGTCTTGCACGGCCGCAGGCACGCGTACAGCTCCAGCTCGGCCCGCAGAGCGACGTTCACCGAGCGGAAGCCGGTGCCGATCGGGGTGGTGATCGGGCCCTTGATCGCGACCTTGTTGCGCTTGATCGACTCGAGCGTCTCCGGCGGCAGCGGGGTCCCGGCCGTCTCCATGACGTCGACCCCGGCCTGCTGGACGTCCCAGTCGAACGACGAGCCGCTCGTCGCGGCCGCGGCTTCCAGCACCCGGCGGGTCGCCTCGGTCAGCTCCGGCCCGGTGCCGTCGCCGGGGATGAGGGTTACGCGGTGGGTGGTCATGAGCCGGACCTTACCCGGCGGTTTCGGCGCAGGTCGCAGCCGCCTCAGGCGTCCTTCGTCACGCCGGCAGGGCCAGGCCCAAGGTGGTGATCGCGACCGCGAGACCGACGTAGCACACCACGTCGGTCAGCCGGCTGCGGACCACCAGCAGCCCGGCCTGGCGGACCGGCAGCAGCAGCCGGAACGCCCCGGCCACGCCGCACGCGAACGCCAGCAGCAGCACCCCGCGCAGCCAGTGCCTCGGCACCGCCGCGGAGTAGGCGATGCCAGTGGTGCCGAGCGCGATCACCAGCAGGATCGGCAGGTTGCGCAGGTCGACCGCGCGCAGCCCGGCGCTGCTCTGCCGGGGTGGCGCCGCGTGACTCACCCGGTCAGTGTCTCATCCACGCTGCTGCCCGCCGGCCGCGTCCAGCGCGGTGAAGATCCTCACCATCTCGACCCGGACGCCGTCGTTCTCCGGGTCGGCCAGCCACTGCTGGTAGGCGGCCTTCTGCCCGTCGGTCATGGTGCCGGGGTCGAGCACCTGCCCGCCGCCGTCGGTGAACCGGTCGACGGTGCCGACCCCGTGCGCGGACATCCAGCTGCCGGCGTCGGCGGGCGTGCCGGCGAACCCGCCGCCGTCCTGCATGTTCGTCACCATCGTGCCCAGCGTCGCCGAGTACCACCGGTCGACCTGGGCCACCGCCGCCGACCGGTTGGCCGCGGCCTGCGTGTCGGTGGTGGCCGCCTCGTACAGGAACGGCATCGTGGCCGCCTTGCCCACGGTGAGCACGGTCGCCGGCACGGCCGCGGGCGGGAACGCCGGCAGTATCGTCAGCAGCGAGCTGGACACGGCGTCGGCCACCCGCAGGTCGTGCAGGTCGCGGTCGTCCTCGAGCTTGCCCATCGCGACCTGGGTGTCGATGTGCGTGTCGAACAGCTGCTTGAGCACGAGCCCGTGCCCCCGCGCGTACGCCTGGAGCAGCTCGTCGCGGCGCTCCGGCTGAACCCGGGCGGCGGCCAGCTTGTCCCGCAGGAACTCCTCCGACGCCGACAGCTGCGCCTTGACCACGGACTTGTACGCCGCGGAGTCGTGGTCGACCTGCGCCAGCGTGCCCTCGAGGTCGGCGGCGGAGAACTCGACGCCCCAACCACCGGTGCCGAGCTCGGGCTGGCCGAGCCGGGGCGCCGTGGTCGTCGCACCGCCGTAGTCGGTGCGGGACAGGGAGTAGTACACGTCCTCCTGGTAGCCGTTGAGGATGTTCCCCACGTGCGGCAGCACCTTCGCCCGGTCGTGGTCGGCAAGGAAGTCGTGGTCCTGCGAGCCGAGCAGGTGCACCAGGTCGCTGGTCACCTGGGCGGAGCCCTGCCCGCGGAAGCCGCTGTCGTGCACCGAGGTCGCCGCCTCCAGCGCCCGGCCCAGCGACTCGCCGCGGTCGCCGAGGTAGTCGTCGGTGCGCCGGTCGGCCAGGTAGTAGTGCAGCCGGTCGGCGTGGCCGGCAAAGAACACCCGGGCCGCGTCGGCGTCCCTGGCGACCGCGTCGAAGTATGCCTCCATCGCGTCGTCCGGGACGAGATCGTTGGTCAGCGGGCGGTTGGTCCAGCCGCCGACCATCGTGTACATCTCGCTGTCCGCGCCCTCCTTGTCGAGCGCGTAGAGCTTGTCGCCGGCCTGCTGCAGGAAACCGGTGCCGAACGTGCCGCCGAAATGCAGCAGGTTGCCCAGGTGCCAGGCGTACTGCAGGCCGATCCCGTTGTGCTGGCCGAGCGGCTCGAGGAACTGCCGCACGTACGAGTCGGACAGCCGCGCGTCGCCGACCTGCCGGGTGGACAGCGCCAGCAGCTGGCCGAAGTCGGTGATGACCCGCTGGTTGTAGTCGGGCGGAAAGCCGTTGCCCTCCATCACCAGCATCGCCCAGTCCGGCGCCTGCGGGCCGAGCGTCTCCAGCAGTGTCTTCGCGAACCAGGGGTTGTCCTTGTCCGCCTCCAGCTGGGCCAGCAGCGCGGCCGGGATCTGCTTGCCGTGCTCGAGCAGCGGCTGCAGCTGGGCGGCCAGATCGCGGGCGCGCTGCTGGCCGTCCTGCCGCAGCACGCTCGGCAGCCGCCGCGCCACCGCGTCCCGGGCGGCACGGGAGAGCTGGCCGGGCGTCATGCCCGAGCGGTATTCCGGCACCGCGGCGGTGAGCCGATCGGCGGCGGTGCTCGCGGCCCGGTCGAGCGTCTCGATCACCGCGCGGTAGTGCATCCGCAGCGGGGCCAGCGCCTGCGACCGGATGCTCCCGTAGCTGGCCTGCCGGTCGTCGTAGGAGAGGCCCTGGCCGGACGTGGCCGCCTCGGACCGGGCGTCGACCTCGGCCTGGTCGGCCTGCCGGCGGATCGCGGTGACCTCGGCGACCGCGGTCTCCAGCGCGGTGCCGTAGTCGGACAGTGCACTCACGCCGTCGCCGACCCGGGCGCCCTCGTCGGTGGCGATCGAGGCCAGAGTGGCGGTCTCGGTGCCGGCGGCGGCAGCGGCGTCGCCCTGCCAGGCGGCGGCCATGCCGGCCTGCTCGCGGCCGATCCGGGTGCCCAGCGCGGACAGGTCCGTCGAGACGTCCTGCAGGGCGCTGCCGGCGGCCTTGACCGCCGCCGGGTCCCCCGGCGGCAGCGGAAACTCGTCGGCCGCGCTCATGCCCGCTCGTCCGCGGCGCTCATCGGGCCGGCACGGCTCGGCGGTCGACGGTCTCGTAGGTCACGCCGGCCTGCTGGACCTTGTCGGCCAGCAGCCCGGCGTCGTCGCCGAGGGCGGCCAGCACCGCGGTGACGCCGGCGCCGAACGCCCCGGCCGCGGCGGCGACCCTGGCGTCGCCGGCCGCGGCGCGCGCGCTGCTCGCCGCCGACCCGGCGCCGGACCGGGCCGAGTCGAGGTCGGCGGAGATCTGCTTCAGCCGCTGCGCCGGCGCCGTCAGGGCGCCGACTCCCACCTGGAAGCCGGACATGACGGGCAGACTACGCCTTTAGGAAAAAGGGGGTCAATGGGCGAAGTGCCGCGTCCCGGTCAGGTACAGCGAGATCCCGGCCGCCTCGGCCGCGGCGATCACCTCCGGGTCGCGGACCGAGCCGCCCGGCTCGACCACCGCCCGCACCCCGGCTTCGGCCAGCACCTCGAGCCCGTCCGGGAACGGGAAGTAGGCGTCCGACGCCGCCACCGCGCCGACCGCCCGGTCACCGGCCCGCTGCACCGCGAGCCGGGCCGCGTCGACGCGGTTGACCTGGCCCATGCCGATCCCGACGCTCGCCCGGTCGCGGGCGAGCAGGATCGCGTTCGACTTCACCCCGCGGATCGCCCGCCAGGCGAACAGCAGGTCGCCGAGCGTGCGCTCGTCCACCTGCTCGCCGGCGGTCAGCCGCCAGGCCGCGGCGTCGTCGCCCGGGGCGTCCAGCCGGTCGGCCTGCTGGGCCAGCACCCCGCCGCTGATCTCGCGGAACTCCACCCCGGACGGCCGGGGCCCGGCGACCACCAGCAGCCGCAGCGACGCGCGGGCGGTCAGCACGTCGAGGCTGCCCTCCAGGAAGCCCGGCGCCACCAGCACCTCGGTGAACACCTCGGCCACCTGCTCCGCCATCGCCACCGTGACCGGCCGGTTGACCGCGATCACCCCGCCGAACGCGGACACCGGGTCGCACGCGTTGGCCTTGCGGTGCGCGTCGGCGACCGGGTCGGCGGCGTCCGGCGCACCGACCGCGATCCCGCACGGGTTGGAGTGCTTGACCACCGCGACGGCCGGGTCGGTGAAGTCCGACACCATCCGGTAGGCCGCGTCGGCGTCCACGTAGTTGTTGAACGACATCTCCTTGCCGGCCAGCTGGCGGGCCGTGGCCACCCCGCCGCCGATCGACGGGTCGACGTAGAGCGCGGCCTTCTGGTGCGGGTTCTCCCCGTACCGCAGCACGGCCGCGCGCTTTAGTGCGAGCCCGGCATACCGGGGCCACCACTCGGGGTCCGGTGCGAGCTCGTCGTTCATCCACGTCGCGATCGCGGTGTCGTACGCGGCGGTGTGCGCGAACGCGGCCGCGGCCAACCGGCGCCGCTGCTCGTCGTCGAACCCGCCCGAGCGCACCGCGTCCAGCGCCCGGTCGTACGCGTCCGGGTCGACGACGACCGCCATCCCGGCGTGGTTCTTCGCCGCCGCCCTGATCATCGCCGGCCCGCCGACGTCGATCTGCTCGACCAGCTCGTCGCCGCGGACGCCGGCGGCCAGCGCCTGCCGGAACGGGTAGAGGTTGGCGACCAGCAGCTGGAACGGCTCGATCTCGCGCTCTTCCAGGGTCGCGACGTGGGCCGGGTCGCGCGGGTCGGCCAGCAGCCCGGCGTGCACGTGCGGGTGCAGCGTCTTGACCCGGCCGTCCAGGATCTCCGGGAAACCGGTGACGTCCTCCACCGTGGTGACCGGGACGCCGGCCTCCGCGATCCGGGCCGCGGTGCTGCCGGTCGAGACCAGCTCGACGCCGGCCGCGTGCAGGCCCTGCGCCAGTTCGGCCACGCCGGTCTTGTCGGACACGCTGACCAGCGCCCGGCGTACGGGGATCCGGCTCATCTCGGGCAGCTCCTTCAGCAGCCGGCGGATGGTGGCGACGTACAGCGGTTTCTCCACCGCCTGGATGCGCTCGCGCAGGCTGTCCTCGTCGTCGCCGGGAAGCACGTCGACGGGTTGCTGGGCGAGCACCGGTCCGGTGTCGACACCGTCGTCGACCCAGTGCACGGTCACGCCGGTGGTGGGCACGGCCGCCGCCAGCGCGTCCCGGATCGCGTGCGCGCCGGGGAAGTCCGGCAGCAGCGCCGGGTGCGTGTTGACGATCCGGAACCGGTGCACCACCGACGGCCCGAAGACCCGCATGAACCCGGCGCAGACGACCAGGTCGGGCCGGTGGTCGGCGAGCGCCCGGGCGAAGGCCAGGTTCCAGTCCGCGCGGTCGGCGAACTGCGACAGCGGTACGGCGAAGGTGGGCACCCCGGCGGCCTCCGCCCGGGCCAGCGCCGGGCAGCCCGGCCGGTCCGAGCCGACCGCGACCACCTCGGCCGGCAGCCGGCCGGACGCCACCGCGTCCAGCACGGCCCCCAGCGTGCTGCCGGCGCCCGACGCGAGGACCACCAGCCGCGCGCTCACGCGGCAGAGCCTATTGCTTGCCGGACTGCCCGTCCGGGCGCGGGTCCCGATCCTCCGCGTCCTGCTCGTCGGCCGGGCCGGCAGCGGCGCCGGAGCCGGCGGCCGGCTCGGGATCGGCCGGCGCGGGCGACCCCGCGGCGCGGTCGCGCTCGGGGTTGGGAACGAGCGCCGCGGTGACCGCCGCCGGGACCGCGACCTCCACCGCGAGCGCGGCCGCGACCTGCCAGCCGGACGGCCCGACCGCGGCCAGGTAGCCCGGGCCGAGCGCACCGCCGGCCAGCACCGCGAGCACCGCGGTCACCAGCGCGACCAGCCCGCCGGCCAGGAGCCCGTAGGTGGCCGGCCGGGCGACCCGACCGGTCGGCAGCACCGGCAGCCGGCCGGGCCCGGACGCCGCGGGCAGCCGCCGGCCGACCACCCAGCCGGCGAGCACGCCGGCCAGCACCGGCAGCAGCAGCACCGCCCGCACTGCCGGCGCCGGGACGCCGTCCCCGGGCAGCGCGGCCAGCAACGGGAACGAGGGCACCGGCCCCAGCGTCACCCCGAACGGTGAGACCCCGGTCCCGGCGCCGACCGTGAACCCGGGGCCGGCCGCGTACGCCACCGTCCACAGCGCGCCGTTGGGCAGCAGCAGCACGCAGCCGAGCAGCAGGATCACGCCGCCGACGAACCCGGGCTGCAGCGCGCCGACCAGCTCCGCGAACCTGCCGGCGCGCCCGACCAGCACGACCAGCAGCAGCGCCAGCCCGGCGGCGACCAGCGCGGCGACGCCGGCCAGCACCGCCCGGGTCACCGCCGGCAGCCAGGACGGCACCCGCCGGACCAGCGCCGGCCCGAGTCCGGCCGCCCGCAGCACGCCGCGACCGCCGGCCGCCGCGGCCAGCAGCAGCGCCCCGATGCCGGCCAGCGGCGCCGACGAGGCCGCGGTCCCGGTGCCGGCGACCTCGGCGACCGCCGCCGCCAGCAGCGCGTACGGCACGGCCAGCGCGGCGACCGCGCGGCCGGCGGCGGGCAGGTCCGGCACCTCGACGGCCCGGGCCAGCGACGCGCCGGCCCGGTGCAGCACGACCGCGGCCAGCACGGTCAGCCCGAGCGGGATGCCGCGGAGGTGGCCGGCCGGCACGGTCAGCCCGCCGCCGTGCGCGAGCAGCCACGCGTCGGCGGCGGCCCGGATCGCGTCGGTGCCGGTCGAACCCGGGCCGGCGTCAGCGACCCAGGCGACCAGCACGACGGCGGCCAGCGTCGCCAGCCCGGACAGCGCCGCCGCGGCGGCGACCAGGCCGCCGTGCAGCACCACCGACGGGCGGACCGTAGGAGGCCCTGACGCCGGCCCTGCACCGGGTCGCTGCCGCACGTCCGTCACGGCGACCCACTCTTACATCGCGCCGGCCCTGACCAGGGCAGGCGCGCCGAGCAACGGCGTGGTCAGCCCTGCGGGGAGTAGCCGCCGCCCTGGGCCGGGTAGCCGCCGCTCTGCGGCGGGTATTGCTCCTGCCCGTACGGCTGCTGGGCCGGCTGCCCGCCGGTCGACGGGCCGGGGTAGCCACCCGGCGCCCCGTACGACGGCTGCTGCCCGTACGCGGGCGGCTGCGCCTGGCCCCCGTACCCCTGCGGCTGGCCCTGCGGCTGGCCATAACCCTGCGGCTGCTGGTAGCCGCCGTTGGGCTGGCCCCAGCCCTGCGGCTGGCCCTGGTTCCAGTTGGACGGGCCGGCGGCCGGCGCCTTCTTCATCCGGCCGGTGCGCTGCAGCCAGGACAGCACGAGCACGGCCGCGGTGCCGAGGCCGAGGACGAGGCCCAGCCAGGTGCCGATGCCGCGGCTGAGGTCCTGGCCGAGGTAGTTCCCGCCGGTCAGCACCCAGACCAGCATGAACAGCGCGCCGAGGCAGGCCAGCAGGGCCGGCACCGGCGAGGCGGTGGTGTCGGCCTCGGTGTCGTCGACCGTGGCCGCCGGCCCGGTCAGCAGCGGCGCCGCGACCAGCACGGCGGCGACCAGCAGCAGCGCGGTCGCGACCGTCGGCAGCACCAGGTTCCACCCGTTCACGCTGTCGGCGTCCACCCCCCGCACGTCCGGCTTCGCCCAGGGCAGGAAGGCGACGATGAAGGCCAGCACGGCCAGTCCCACCCCGACCAGCTCGAGGACCGGCAGGGCCGGCCCGGTGCGGCCGGACCGCGGCGACCCCGGCGTCGGACCCTGGGGCATCCCGTACCCGCTCATGGACTTCCTCTCGGAGGAGACGGCTTCGAACCGGCCGACACCCTACCCGCCGGGGCCCGGTGCACCCCTCATCCGGGCGTCGGCGCCCGCGAGCGTCAGCCGGTGACGATCTCCCGGGCGAGCCGCGCGGTCTCGCTCGGCGTCTTGCCGACCCGCACGCCGACCGCCTCCAGCGCGGCCTGCTTGGCCGCGGCGGTGCCGGCCGAGCCGGACACGATCGCGCCCGCGTGGCCCATGGTCTTGCCCTCGGGCGCGGTGAACCCGGCCACGTAGCCGACCACCGGCTTGGTCACGTTCGCCTTGACGAAGTCGGCCGCCCGCTCCTCGGCGTCGCCGCCGATCTCGCCGATCATGACGATCGCGTCGGTCTCCGGGTCGTCCTGGAACGCGGCCAGGCAGTCGATGTGGGTGGTGCCGATGACCGGGTCGCCGCCGATGCCGACGCAGGTCGAGAAGCCGATGTCGCGCAGCTCGTACATCATCTGGTAAGTCAGCGTGCCCGACTTGGAGACCAGCCCGATGCGGCCCGGCTTGGTGATGTCGGCCGGGATGATGCCGGCGTTCGACTTGCCCGGGCTGATCAGGCCGGGGCAGTTCGGGCCGACCAGCCGGGTGGTCCCGGACCGCTGCGCCCGGGTGAAGAAGGCCGCGGTGTCGTGCACCGGGATGCCCTCGGTGATGACCACGACCAGCGGCACGGCGGCGGCGACGCTCTCCTCCACCGCGTCCTTGGCGAATCGCGGCGGCACGAACACCACCGACACGTCCGCGCCGGTCTCCTTGACCGCGTCGGCGACCGAGCCGAAGACCGGGATCCCGTCGACCTGCTCACCGGCCTTGCGCGGGTTGACCCCGCCGACGATGTTCGTGCCCGAGGCGATCATCCGGCGGGTGTGCTTCATGCCTTCCGAGCCGGTCATGCCCTGGACGATGATCCTGGAGTTCTCGTCGAGGAAGATCGACATCAGCGTGCTCCCGCCAGTTCCGCGACGCGCTCCGCGGCGCCGTCCATCGTGTCCACCTGCTCGAGGCCGGGCAGCGTGGCCTCGGTGAGGATCCGCCGGCCCTCCTCGGCGTTGTTGCCGTCGAGCCGGACGACCATCGGCAGCGTGACCGCCTCGCCGCGGGAGTCCAGCAGGTGGAACGCCTGCACGATCCCGTCGGCGACCGCGTCGCACGCGGTGATGCCGCCGAAGACGTTGACGAGCACCGACCGTACGGACGGGTCGCCCAGGATGATCTCCAGCCCGTTGGCCATCACCTCGGCGGACGCGCCGCCGCCGATGTCGAGGAAGTTGGCCGGGCGGACCCCGCCGTGCCGCTCCCCCGCGTACGCCACCACGTCGAGGGTGGACATGACCAGGCCAGCGCCGTTGCCGATGATGCCGACCTCACCGTCGAGCTTGACGTAGTTGAGGTCCTTCTCCTTGGCCTTGCGCTCCAGCGGGTCGGTGGTCGCCGTGTCCTCGAACCGGGCCACCGTCTCGGCGTGCCGGAAGGCCGCGTTGTCGTCCAGGGTGACCTTGCCGTCCAGCGCCACGACCTGGCCGTTCGGGGTCAGCACCAGCGGGTTGACCTCGACCAGGGTCGCGTCCTCGGCGGTGAAGACGTCCCAGAGCTTGACCAGCACCTCGATCACCTGGTGCCGCACGTCGGCCGGGAAGCCGGCCGCGTCGGCGATCTCGGCGGCCTTGGCGGCGTCCACCCCGTCGATCGGGTCGACCGGCACCCTGGCCAGCGCGTCCGGCCGCTCGACCGCGAGCTGCTCGATCTCCATCCCGCCCTCGACCGACGCCATCGCCAGGTACGTCCGGTTGGCCCGGTCGAGCAGGTAGGACACGTAGTACTCGGTGTCGATGTCGCTGGCCTCGGTGACGAGCACCCGGTGCACCACGTGGCCCTTGATGTCCAGGCCGAGGATCGCGGTCGCCTTCTCCGCCGCCTCGTCGGCGTCGGCGGCCAGCTTGACGCCGCCGGCCTTGCCCCGGCCGCCGGTCTTCACCTGGGCCTTCACGACCACGGCGGTCCCGATCCTGGCGGCCACGGCCTTCGCCTCGGCGGGAGTGTCGGCCACCTCGCCCGGCAGCACCGGAACGCCGTGCGCGGCGAAGAGCTCCTTCGCCTGGTATTCGTACAGGTCCACGAAATTTCATCCCTCCACGCCGAGGGCACCATTCACCACGCCCCGTCGCGGGCGCTCCGAGGTCCCGCGGGGAGGGTATCGACCGGCACCCGGGCCGGCCGCGTCGCGTCCCTCACAGGGCCGCCCGAGCGTCCCCGTGCGAGCGATCCCAGGCCTCCGCTCTAGTCTGCGGAGCCGTGGGGGTCGACATCACGCCGGTCGCCCCGGTCGCGGACGCCTCGACCGCGCCGGGCGAGCCGCGGCGCTCCCGCCGCGTCGACCCGGGCATGGTCCTCTCCGTCGCCTCGGTCGCCCCGGCGCTGGCCGTCGCCGCCTGGCTGCTGGCCACCTACCCGCTCGCGTACGCCGGGCACGCGACGCCGCTGCTGGCCGTGCCGGCGTTCGCGGCGGTCGCCGCGCTGGTCTGGCTGGCGGCCCGGCGGCTGCCGGCGGTGCCGGACACGCCGTGGTGGTCCGTGCTCGGCACCGGCGCGGTCGCGCTCGGGTTCACCGTCTTCACCGGCGTGCTCGCGTCCGGGCACGTGGTGCTGCGCCGTGACTCGGCCGTGTACGCGCTGTTCGGCCGGTGGATCGCCGACTCCGGCGGGCTGGCGATCCCGGCGCAGCTGCGCTGGATCGGCGGCAGCGGCGACAAGCTCGTCACCGCGACCGCCCAGGCGCTCTACCCCACCGGCGACCGGCTGGCCGCGCAGTTCATGTCCGGCACCGGGCTGACCCTGGCCCCGTTCGGCTGGGTCGGCGGCTGGACCGCGATGCTGCTGGTGCCGGCGCTGGTCGGCGGCTGCGCGCTGCTCGCGTTCGGCGGCCTGGCCGCCCGGCTGGTCGGCCCGCGCTGGGCCCCGGTCGCCGCGCTGGCACTCGCGCTGACGCTGCCGATGATGCTGACGTTCCGCTCGACCTACAGCGAGCCGCTCGCGCAGCTGCTCATGCTCGCCGCGCTGTGCCTGCTGCTGGACGCGGTCGCCGGGACCCACCGCTGGCTGGCCGGGCTGGCCGGCCTGCTGATGGGGCTCGGGCTGCTGGTCCGCATCGACGCGGTCCGCGACCTCGCCCTGCTGGTGCCGGTGGTCGCCTGGCTGGCGCTGCGGCGCAACCCGTGCTGGTGGCCGCTCGCGCTCGGCGCGGTCGCCGGGGCCGGCTACGGGGTGGTGGACGCGCTCGGCCCCACCTACCCGTACGTGCACGACCTGCGCTCGCTGGTGAAGATGGCCGTCTACCTCGGCGTGCTGCTGATCGTGGTCTGCACGGTCGGCGTGCTGCTGGGCCGGCGCCGGCTGCCGGCCACGCGCCCGCCGGCCTGGGTCGGCACCGCGGCCGCCGGCGTCGTCGTGGTCGGGCTGGTCGCGCTGGTCAGCCGCCCGCTCTGGTACGTCGGGCTCGGCACCGGCGGCAGCGTCCGGTTCATCGAGAGCCTGCAGCGCGCCCAGGGCGTGCTGCCGGTGGACGGCAACCGCAACTACGCCGAGGACTCGCTGACCTGGGTCAGCTGGTACACCGGCTGGCCGACGCTGGTCCTTGCCGGCGCCGCGCTCGCGCTGCTGACCCGATACGCGGTGCTGGCGCGGCGCGACCCGGTCAGCGGCAGCCCCGCCAGCCGGTGGGTGCTCGGCCTCGGCTTGCCGGTCGTCTCGGCCCTGTCGGTGCTGTGGAGCCCGGGCATCACCCCGGACCACCCCTGGGCGGACCGGCGGCTGGTGCCGACCGTGCTGCCGGTGGTCGCGCTGCTCGCGGTCTGGTCGGTCGCGGCCGCGACCAGGCGCTGGGGCCGGCCGGCCCTCGCCGTGGGGCTGGTGCTGGTCCTCGTTCCGGCGGCCCTGGGCTCGCGGCACCTGGCGCTGAGCCGGACCGAGGCCGGCGAGCCGCAGGCGGTCGACACCGCCTGCGCCGCGTTCGCGCCGGGCGAGGTCGCGCTGCTGGTCGACGCCCGCACCCGGCAGGAGTGGACCGCGGTGCTGCGCGAGGTCTGCGACCTGCCGGCGTTCGGGGTGCCCGGCGACGGCAGCGACGACGTGCCCACCCGGGCCCAGGTGAGCGAGGTGGTGGCCAGGGTGCGGGCGGCCGGCGGCATCCCGGTGCTGGTGGCCGCGTCCGGCGACCCGCTTCCGAGCCTGACCGACCAGCCGCAGCGGCAACTCGTCGACCTGCACACGCAGGAGCAGCGGCGCGAGCTGCGGCACCCGGCGACCGGGCTGGCCGACCTCACCGTGCAGCTCTGGCGGGCCGACCCCGACTGAGGACGGCCGGCCTCAGACCGGCTGGCCGGCCACGTGCTCGCGCACCCAGTCGACGATCTCGGTGGTCGTCGCGCCGGGCGTGAACACCTTGGCCACGCCCATCTCGGCCAGCGGGCCGAAGTCGTCGGCCGGGATGATGCCGCCGCCGAAGACCACCACGTCGTCCGCACCGCGCTCGCGCAGCAGCTCGAGCACCCGGGCGAAGAGCGTCATGTGCGCGCCGGAGAGGACCGAAAGGCCGACCGCGTCGGCGTCCTCCTGGATCGTCGTCTCGACGATCTGCTCCGGCGTCTGGTGCAGGCCGGTGTAGACGACCTCCATGCCGGCGTCGCGCAGCGCACGGGCGACCACCTTGGCGCCGCGGTCGTGCCCGTCCAGGCCGGGCTTGGCGACCACCACCCGGATGCGCTCGCTCACGCGGTCACTCTAGAGCCTTGCCGGACGCCTTTCCGCCCGGTCGTCCGAGCCGCGCGCTGACCAGGCCGAGGACCGCCGCGGCGAGCGCGGCCAGCAGCACGCCGACCCCGCCGGCGCTGGTGCCGAGCGCGGGCGAGCGGGCCACCAGCAGCGCGATGGCCAGCCCGATCGACAGCAACGTCGCGGCCAGCCCGGCGTACGCGCCGACGACCGCCAGTCGGGGCCGCAGCGTCGCCGCGACGACCGCCCAGACCGCGGCGCCGAGCGCGACCACAGCGCCGCCGAGCAGGTCGAGCCCGTGCCGTTCCGGCAGCGTCGGGGCGCCGGCCCCGATCGACGACGAGTACGGCGCCATGCCGAGCACCAGCGCGGTCAGCACGCCGGCGGCGAGACCCCAGGCGGCCAGCCGGGGCCGGCGCGGGTCTAGGTCGCCGGTGTCCTCCATGATCGTGCGCGGCCAGGCGACGGCGGCCAGCAGCGCCGCGGAGACCAGCACGCCGTACCCGACCACGGACATGACCAGGCCCGGCCCCACCTCGTAGCGGGCGCTGGTGCCGATGCCCAGCGGCAGGTCGATCGTGCTGTGGCTGTCGGTGCGCAGCAGCGCGACGTTCTGCAGCAGCAGGCCGGCGGCGATCGTGCCGGCCGGGAACAGCACGGCGAGGCCGAGCCGCGGCAGCCGCCCCCGCGCGGCCAGCGCGCCGCCGGCGGCGACGGTCGCGGCCAGCGGCAGCGGGGGCACGAACGCCCACGCGTTGCCCGGCCTGCCGAACTCGACGCCGCCGGCCCGGGCCAGCGGGAACGCCGGCGCGATCATCAGCAGGATCGCGGCGAGCACGGCCACCGCGCCGGCGACCCTGGCCAGCGCCGGAACGGCGCCGACGACGAGGCCCGGCCCGGGCGGCGGCGGCAGGCCCGCCTTCCCGGCCCTCCCGACTCCCCGGGCCCTGCCGGCCGCCCCGGTCTTGCCGGCCGCCCCGGTCTTGCCGGCCGCCCCGGCCTTGCCGGCCGCCCCGGCCTTGCCGGCCGCCCCGGCCTTGCCGGCCGCCCCGGCCTTGCCGGCCTGACCGGCTCCCACGGCCTTGCTGGTCGCCGGCCGGGAGCCGGCCTTCGCACCTCGGCCAGCCTTGGACCCGGTCCCGGCCCTCGCGACGGGCGCCGCCTCCGCACCGGTCCCGGCCTCGGAACCTGGTCCCGGCCTCGGACCTGGTCCCGGCCTCGGACCCGGTCCCGGCCTCGGACCCGGTCCCGGCCTCGGACCCGGTCCCGGCCTCGGACCCGGTCCCGGCCTCGGACCCGGTCCCGGCCTCGGACCCGGTCCCGGCCTCGGACCCGGTCCCGGCCTCGGACCCGGTCCCGGCCTCGGACCCGGTCCCGGCCTGGGAGCCCGTTCCGGAGGCGGGGCCGGAGCCGGGCGCGGAGCCGGGTGCGGAGCCGGGTGCGGAGCCGGGTGGGGGGCCGGTGCCGGGCGCCGTCTCGGGCGCCGGCGGCGTGGTCCCGCCGGCCCCTCCGGGCTCGCCGGCCGTCTTCCTGGGCGTGCTCACGGGCGCCGACGCTAGCAAGAGACCCCCCGGGCCTCCGAGTTCGCCTCGTCGCGCCGGCCCCGTACCACGACCGTGACGAACACGTGACCCCCCGGTTTCGGGCTATCGACAGCATGGAAGGGGTATGCGGCAATTGCAGGGAGAGGCGAGCGAGGCGGGCCATGGCTGTGCGGCGTCGGCGGGACGGGACGGGCGGCCTCGCGCGGCCTGCGCCGGCTCACCTCGCCGGCCGGCCTGCGTGGCGTCGGCACCGAGCTGGCCTGGGTCGCCGCACACGCCGCGCTCTACCCGCTCGGCTTCCGGCCGGAACGCAGGGACGGCGGCGCCGAGCCGCGCCGGATCGACGACCTGTCCCCGCAGCACCGCGGCCTGCTCGCGCACGACGCCGCCGCGGCCGCCACCCCGGTGCTGCTCGTGCACGGGATGGTCGACAACCGGTCGATCTTCACACTGATGTGCCGCTCGCTGCGCCGCTGCGGGTTCGGCCAAGTGCGGACCGTGAACTACAGCGTGTTCACGTCGGACGTGCGCGTGGCCGCGGCCGGCCTCGCCCGGACGGTCGAGCAGGTCTGTGCCGACACCGGGTACGAGCGCGTGCACCTGGTCGCGCACTCGCTCGGCGGCGTGGTCGCCCGCTACTACGTCCAGCGACTGGCCGGCGACGCCCGGGTGCACACGCTGGTCACCCTCGGCGCCCCGCACGGCGGCACGCTGGCGGCGCAGGTGGCCGCGCGAGTGCTGCCGTTGCGGCTGTGCCGGCAGCTGCGGCCGGGCTCCGACCTGATCGCCGAGCTGGCCGAGCCGGCGCCCGGCTGCCGGACCCGGTTCCTGGCCGTCTGGAGCGACCTCGACCAGCTGATCTACCCCAAGACCAACGCCATGATCGAGCACCCCGACCTGCTCGCGGACAACGTGCTGGTGCCTGGGCTCGGGCACATGTCGCTGCCCGCCGCGGCCCAGGTCGCCCGCACCGTGTCCCGGGCGCTGGCGCACCTCGACCCGGACGGCACGCACTGGGACATCGACGGCAGCCGGTCTGATATCGACTGCGCTTAGCAGCAGGGCGTGCACGCAAGGGCGCGACCACGGGGCCGTTCGGGTGACAGTCCTTACGGAGAATTGCCTTTCGGGGCAGGGCCCGATTACTTTCCGGTCCGGCATCGAGGCCGGGCAAGATCACCCGGTCCCGAGCCCCGCTCCGTTTCCCCAGGGCGAAGGGTTGTTCCTTGTCGCGTCACAGCCGGCCCGCAGGCCGACATCGCGCAACGAGGCCACCCCAGCACAGGACGCCCGCCGTCATCGCCTCCGCCGTCGTCGGCGCCACCGCGGCCGCGCTGTCGACCGCCGCCGCGTCCGGCGACGGTCTGCCGGCGATGGCCGCGAACGTCGCC
Source organism: uncultured Actinomycetota bacterium (assembly GCA_963728945.1). Classification (GTDB taxonomy): domain Bacteria; phylum Actinomycetota; class Actinomycetes; order Mycobacteriales; family CADCTP01; genus CADCTP01. The sequence continues at coordinate 801,541 of CAVSMA010000004.1, forward strand.
GCCCTGCAGGGCCCCGCGCCGGACCAGGCGCTCGGCATGGGTGGCCCGGACCCGATCCCGGACGGGGTCGCCGCCGAGGTACCCATGAACGGCCGGACCATGCTCGCGGCGGCCAGTGCGCAGAGCCGGGTGGTGGCGATCCAGGCCAGCCGGGCCGCGCGGGCCCGGCAGATCGCGCTGATCGAGGCGGCCCGGCCGAAGTGGCTGCTGCCGATCCCGAAGGGCAAGTTCGTCATCTCGTCCTGCTTCGAGCCGCGCTGGGGCACGTTCCACTACGGCGTCGACATGGCCGCGCCGGAGGGCACCCCGTTCTACGCGGCCGGCGACGGCACCGTGATCGAGGCCGGCCCGATGAGCGGCTTCGGCAACGCGATCATGATCCAGCACGCCGACGGCACGATCACCGTGTACGGGCACGAGGAGAAATACCTCGTGCAGAAGGGCGAGAAGGTCAAGGCCGGGCAGCTGATCGGCCTTGTCGGCAGCGAGGGCGAGAGCACCGGCTACCACCTGCACTTCGAGATCAGGGTCGGGTCGGAGAACGGCGACAAGGTCGACCCGATCGGCTGGCTCAAGGACCGGGGCATCGATCTCGCCGGCTGTGGCTAGGCGCAGGCCCCGACGTCGGCGACGTTGAGCGCGACCGGCACCATGGACCGGTGAGCCTCGCCGCGCAGCGCCGGGTCGGGCCGGCCCGCCGGCTCCTCCAGGGTCCGTCGAACCTCGTCGAGCTCGTCCTCTGGTGGGTGGCGACCAGGGGGATCACGCTGCTGGTGCTGGCCACGCCGGCCGAGCACGGGATCATCCGGGACGTCTACTACTACGGCAACCAGCTCGACGCCATGTTCAGCGGGGTGCCGGTCGGCGAGACGCTGCGGGAATACCCGCTGCCGGCGTTCGCGGTCTTCCTCACCCCGCGCTGGCTGTCCGGGTTCACCCCGTGGACGTACGCGTCGATCTTCGTGGCGCTCATGGTCGTCATCGACGCGGCGTTCGTCGCCGGGCTGTGGCGGGTCGGCCGGGGTGCCGGTGTGCGGCTCTGGCTGGTGCTGGTCCCGCTGCTCGGGCCGCTCACGTTCACCCGGTTCGACCTCGTGTCCGCGGTGCTCGCCGGCTTCGCGCTGCTGGCGCTGGCAGGGCAGTGGGCAGGGACGAGCGGGGTGCTGGCCGCGGCCGGCGCGGCGGTGAAGCTGTGGCCGGCCGGGCTGCTGCCGGCGCTGCTGGTCCGCCGCTACCGGCCGCTGCGGGTGCTCGCCGGCTTCGTCGCGTTCGGCGTGCTGGCCGTGGTGGCCACCCTCGCCGCGGGCGGGACCGCCCGGCTGCTGTCCCCGCTGACCTGGCAGAGCGACCGCGGGCTGCAGCTGGAGACGATCTGGGCGGTGCCGCTGCTGTTCGCCCGCTGCTTCGACTCCGCGACCTGGTCCACGCCGTACACCCGGTTCTTCGCGTTCCAGGTGGAGGGGCCCGGGGCGGGCACGCTGCTGACGCTGTCGACGATCGCGACGGTCGGCTGCGTGCTGCTGCTGGTCTACCTCTGCTGGCGGGCCTGCCATGCCGGCCCGGCGTCGATGGCCGTGGTCGGGCTGCTGTCGGTGGCCGCAGCCTGCCTGCTGATCGTGCCGAACAAGACCCTGTCCCCGCAGTACCTGCTCTGGATCGGCGGCGCGCTCGCCGCCACCGCCGCGACCGCGCCGGCGGAGCGGACCCTGCCCCGGCTCAGCGTGCTGCTGCTGGTCACCTGCGCCCTGACCCAGGTCATCTACCCGGTCGGGTACGGGATGCTGACCGGGCCGCACTGGTCCAACGCGATCGGCGCCGCGCTGCTGGCCGCCCGCAACGGGCTGCTCATCGCGATCACGGTGATCGCGGTCCGGCGGGTGCTGCGGCTGACCCCGCGGGCGCCGGCGTGACCGTGACCGACACCCGCCGGCGCACCACCTGGCCGGCGGACCTCGCGCTGGTCGCCGCGGTGCTGATGGCCGGATCCGTGAGCCGGCACGCGGTCTACACCGCGTTCGGGGTCACGCTGCTGATCGCCTGCGTGCTCGCGCTGGCCGTGGCGCTCTGGCAGGGCGCGGCCCGGGTGGCGCCGTCCCGCCCGGCGGTGCTGGCGGCGCTGGCGCTGGCGGTGGTCGGCCAGGTGATCAAACCGCCGTACATGAACGTGGTGGACCGCAACGCGATGCTGCGGGCGGGGATCTACGTCTGCATCGGCGTCACCGTGCTCGCGGCGGTGCTGCTGCTGTCGCGGCGGCGTACCGGGGCCGGCGCGGTCGCCGCCGTCGCCGGGCTCGCGGTCGCGTACGGGCTGGTGGTCGCCGGTGCGAAGCCGGTCATCGACGTCTGGCCGATCCTGCAGGGCGCTGCCCGCGGCCTGGTCGACGGGCGCAACCCGTACGACATGGTCTTCGCCGGCGTGCCGGCGGGCCAGGTGAACAACTGCTTCAACTACCTGCCCGGGACGTTCCTGGTGCCGCTGCCGGGACGGCTGCTGTTCGGCGACGTGCGGTACGCGGCGGCCGCGGTGCTGCTGGCCGGCGTCGCCGCGCTGGTCTGGCTGGCCGCCCGCAGCGGCCGTCCGGGCGCGGTTCCGCTGGCGGTGCTCGCCGGGACGCTGCCCGGATCCCTGTACGACGTGCAGCAGGCCTGGAACGAGACGATCGTGTTCGGCGCGCTGGCCGCGGCCGGGGTCCTGCTGGCGGTGCGCCGGCCGTGGTGGGCGGCGGCCTGCTTCGCGGTCGCGCTGTGCACCAAACAGCACGTCGTGCTGCTGCTGCCGCTGTGGGCGCTGTGGCCGGCGTTCGGGCTGCGCCGGGCGGTCGGCGCCGCCGCCGGGGCCGCCGCGGTGACGCTGCCGTTCTTCCTGTGGAACCCCGGCCGGTTCTGGCACTGCGTGGTCGAGTTCTTCGTCGACCTGCCGGCCCGCACCGACTCGCTCTCGGTCTGGCAGTGGGTGCCGGGACCGCTGGCGACCGCGACCGTGCTGCTGCTGGTGGTCGCGGCGTACGCGCTGGTGCTGCGGGGCGTGCCGCGGACGCCCGGCGGGCTGCTGCTCGGCTCCGGGCTGGTGCTGGCCGCGTTCGACCTGGCCAACAAGCAGAGCTTCCTCAACCAGTGGCTGCTCACCGCGCAGCTGGTGGTCGCCGGCCTCGCGCTCACTGCGGCCACCGTCCGCCCGGTCCGGGAGGTGCCGCTCCCCGCGGCACCTCCCGGCTAGGCCGTCAGGCGACCGTGATCCGGTCGGTCGCCGGTGGCGGCACGGGCGAGTTGGCCGTCAGGTACGCGGTGAACGCGTCCAGGTCGATCGGTCCACCCGTGACGTCCGTGCCCTGGGTCAGCGCGGTGAAGCTGTCCCCGCCGGCCGCGAGGAAGTTGTTCACCGTCACCCGGTAGGTCGCGGCCGGGTCGAGCGGGACGCCGTTGATCGTGATGTTCGAGACGCGGTCGCCGATGGGGTTGGCCAGCGTCTGCGTGTAGTGCAGCGTCGAGGACGGCTGCAGGATGCGGGTCAGGCCGGGCAGCCACTGCTGCTCCAGCACGGCGTCGATCTGCGCGCCGGTGTAGGTCAGCGTCTGCAGGATGTTGCTGAACGGCTGCACCGTAAAGGCGTCCTGATACGTCACCACTCCATCGGGCGCGAACACCAGGTCGGCACGGACGCCGCCGGGGTTCATCAGCGCGATCTGCGCCCCCGCCGACTGCTCGGTGGCGGCGAGCTGCGAGTCGGCGATCAGGTTGCCGAGCGGGCTCTCACCGGAGGGCGCGGCGGCGCGGACGATGTCCTCGGTGATCTTGCCGACCTCCCGGTTGCCGATCGGTGCCGCCTTGGTGACGGCCTCGTCGACGATCGCCTGCACGGCCGGGTCCGGCGTGACCGTACGGGTGACGATCTCGTTCCTGGCCGCGCTCGCGTCCCGGATCACGTCGCCGGTCTTCCGGTCGATCTTCAGGTCGACGACCGAGAGCAGCCGGCCGAAGGACAGGCTCTGGATCACCGTGCGCAGCTTGCCGGCCGGGTCGGGCAGCCTGCAGTTGTACTGGGTGTGGGTGTGCCCGCTGATGATCACGTCGACGTTCGTGGACACCGCGGCGTTGATCGCCGACAGCGGCCCGTTGGCGGCCAGGTTGCAGTCGTTCGGGCCCCCGCCGACGGTGCTGTCACCCTGGTGGATCACCACGACCTGCGTCTTGACGCCGAGGCGCTGCAGCAGCGCCGAGGACCGGTTGATCGCGGCCGCCTCGTCACCGAACGAGAGACCCTTGATGCCGTCCGGCGACACGATCGTCGGCAGGTCCTTGAGGGTGGCCCCGATGATGCCGATCTTCGCACCGTTCACGATCTTGACGGTGAACGGCAGCGTCGCCGGCAGCCCGCTCTTGGTGAACGTGATGTTCGAGGCGAGGTACGGGAACTTGGCTCCCGGGTACGGGTTGTGGAACTGGCAGCCGTCGACCGGGTGGCAGCCGCCGAACTGGATCCGCAGCAGCTCCTTGTAGCCCTCGTCCAGCTCGTGGTTGCCGACGGCGGACGCGGTGGTGCCGATCGAGTTGAGGAACTCGATCGTCGGCTCGTCGTGGAACAGCGCGGACGCCAGCGGCGAGGCGCCGATGTTGTCGCCGCCGGTGAGCACCAGCGAGTTGCGCTGCTCGGCGCGCAGCTGCCGGACGTGGGTGGCCAGGAAGGCCGCGCCGCCGGCGTCGACGGTGGTGCCGTCGCTCTGCACCACCCGGCCGGACGAACCGGTCGGGGGCTCGAGGTTGCCGTGGAAGTCGTTGAGCCCGATGAGCCGGACCGTCGTGGTAGCGGGTGCCGCATTGTGGCCGGGAGCCGCCGTCGCGGGGGCCGCCACGGCCACCCCCACGGCGACGGTCGCCACCGCGAGCACCGCGGTGCGTCGCAAGAACTGGTTCGTCACGAGTCCTCCGCTGAATGCCAGCGACGTCGCGGTCGCCACGCCGCGGACCGGAGTCTGCCCTGTCCAACCCGTGCTGCGCGAGTGACCGATGCACGCCACTGCGTTGACCACCGGATTGCCGTGCGCTGTCGATCCGGGGGAAACGCGTTCGTCAGTACGGCAGAACGACGAGGAGGATCATGTTCCGCGATTGCCTGCCCAACCTCTACTGCGCCGACCTCGCCGCCTCGCTGCGGTTCTACCGGGAGCTGCTGGGGTTCAGCGAGACCTTCCGCTACCCGCGCGAGGGACCGCCGCAGCACGTCGAGCTGCGGCTGGGCGCGACGACGATCGGGGTCTCGACCACCGACGCCGTGACTGCGTACGGGCTGCCGCCCGCCCGCCGCGGCGAGCCGTTCGAGCTGGCCGTCCGGGCCGACGACGTGGACCGGGCCACCGAGCAGCTGCGGGCGGCGGGAGTGCCGGTGCTGCGTGAGCCGTGGGACGCCGCGAACGGCCAGCGGGTGGCGTACGTGACCGATCCGGACGGCAACCGGGTGCACCTATACGCCTGACCCGGCGATCGGCCGTTACCGTCACGCCATGGGCGACACCCACGAGCTGCGGCTTCCGGACGGCCGCCGCGTCAGCTACGCCGACCACGGCGACCAGGCCGGACCGGTGGTCCTGGCCTGCGTCGGTACGCCGCAGAGCCGGCTGCTGCCGCCGGGCGAGGCAGAGCGGGCCGGGACGATGGGATTTCGTCTGGTCGTGCCGGACCGGCCCGGCTTCGGCGGCTCCGACCCGAAGCCGGGCCGCACCCTGGAGGACTGGCCGGCGGATGCGGTCGCGCTGATGGACGGGCTCGGGGTGGACCGGTTCGGCGTGATCGGCGGCTCCGGCGGCGGCCCGTACGCGGTGGCGTGCGGGGTGCTGCTGGGCGAGCGGGTCACCGCGGTGGCGCTGGTCGCGCCGGCCGAGCCGGCTGACGCTCCGGCCCACGGGTTCGTGCCGGTGACGGACCCGGCCGCGCTGCGGGAGCGCGGCGAGACGATCGCCCGGCTGGCCCGCGACGACCCGGACGCGCTGGACCGGTTCTTCGCGCCGAACATGTCCGACGCCGACCGCCGGCAGCTGGCGCAGGCCGACCCGGCGCTGCGAACCTGGGAGCTGGCCAACCTACGCGAAGCCTTCCGCCAGGGCGCCGAGGCGTACGTCGAGGACCACACGATCGGCGCGAGCACGTGGAGCGGCCTTCTTCCCCGGCTCCGGCAGCCCACCCGGATCTGGCAGGGCGGCGACGACAACAACGTTCCCGCCGCCGCGACCCGCTGGCTGACCGACCGCATCCCCGGCGCCGAGCTGACCCTGCTGCCGGCCGCCGGGCACGGGCTGACCGACGAGATCTGGCCCGAGATCTACGGCTGGTTGCTGGAGCATTCCGGGAACGCCCAGTGACCGCCGCGCCGGCCGGCCAGGGCACGGTGCTCGCGGCCGTACAGGAGTGGCGGCGGGCGCACGGCGCGCAGGTGCTGCGCGAGTTCGCCGGCCTGGTGGCGCTGGACAACGTGACCGGGGACGTGCCGGCACTGCGGCGCAACGCCGACGGGATCGTCGAGCGGCTGCGCGCCCGCGGCGTCGAGGCCGAGTCGGTCGGGCCGGACGGCGTCGCGCCACTGGTGATCGGCCGCGTGCCGGGCCGGCCCGGCGCGCCGCGGCTCGGGCTGTACGCGCACTACGACGGCCAGCCGGTGACGCCGGCGGACTGGACCACGCCGCCGTTCGAGCCGACCCTGGTCGGCCCGGACGGCGCCACCGTGCCGCTGCCCGCGCCCTCTGCGCCGGTCGACGACGAGTGGCGGCTGCGGGCGCGGGCCGCCGCCGACGACAAGGCCCCGATCGCCGCGCTGCTCGCCGCCCTGGACGCCCTGGGCGGGACGGAGCGGGAGGTCGAGCTCGTGCTCTGCTTCGAGGGCGAGGAGGAGTCCGGCTCGCCGCACCTCGGCGAGCTCCTGCTGGCGTACGCGGACCGGCTGGCCGCCGGCGCGTGGCTGATCTGCGACGGCCCGGTGCGGCAGGGCAACGCGCCGCAGGTGGTGCTCGGCGTCCGCGGCTTCACCGACCTGGAGCTGACCGTCTACGGCCCGGCCCGGGAGCTGCACAGCGGGCACTACGGCAACTGGGCGCCGAACCCGGCGCTGACGCTGGCCCGGCTGCTCGCCTCGATGAAGGACGACTCCGGCCGGGTCACGATCGACGGCTTCACCGCCGACACCCGCCCGCCGACCGGGGCCGAGCAGGCGGCGCTCGACGCGATGCCGCCGGTCGAGGACGAGCTGCTCGACCGGCTCGGCCTGGCCGCGGCCGAGGTGCCTGGCAGCCGGCTGCTCGACCGGCTGATGCTGCCCTCGCTGAACGTCCGCGGCCTGCGCGCGGCCGACGTCGGGCCGGCCGCCCGCAACGTGATCCCGGCCTCCGCCACCGCGTCGATCGACATCCGGCTGGCCGCCGGCGACGACCCGCGGCGGATGCTCGACCGGGTCCGCGACCACGTCGCCGAGCAGGGCTACCTCGTGCTGGACCGGGAGCCGACCGACGCCGAGCGGCGCGCACACCCGGCCATCGCCCGCATCGACGCCAGGGTCGGCTACCCGGCCGCGCGGGCCGGGGCCGACCTGCCGATCGTCGGGCACCTGCTGGAGCTGGCCCGGCTCGCGGCCGGGCGGCCGGCGGTGGCACTGCCGACGCTCGGCGGCTCGGTCCCGCTGCACCACTTCGAGCAGGCGGCTCGGCACGCCGGCCGTGATCATGCCGATCGCCAACCCGGACAACAACCAGCATGCGGCCGACGAGAACCTGCGGCTGGGCAACCTCTGGTACGGCGTGGACCTGTTCACGCTGCTGCTCACGACGCCCTGGCCCGGGTAGCCCGGCCGGTGTCGCGACGAGGCCCCGCTCCGCGGTCGGAGCGGGGCCGTCGCGGGACGGGTCAGACGGCCTCGATCAGCTCCTTGCTGAACGCCGGGACGTCGTCCGGCTTCCGGCTGGTGATGAGCGTGCCACCGCCGTTGGTGTCGACGACGACCTCACGGTCCACCCAGGTGGCGCCGGCGTTGCGCAGATCGGTCTGGAGTGTCGGCCACGACGTCATCGTGCGGCCTTGCAGTACGCCGATCTCGGTCAGGATCCACGGCGCGTGACAGATCGCCGCGACGGGCTTGCCGGCGTCGAAGAACGCCTTGACGAAGCGTTGCGCGCTCGTGTCGGCGCGCAGCGCATCGCCGTTGGCGACTCCGCCGGGGAGCACGACGGCGTCGTAGTCGCCCGGGTCGGCGTCGGCCACCGGCCGGTCGACCGGGAACGTGTCCGCCGGGTCGAGGTGGTTGAACGCCTGCACCTTGTCACCGCTGGTCGCCAACAGCACCGGGCGGCCGCCGGCCTTCTCCACCGCCTGCCACGGTCCGGTGAGCTCGGCCTGCTCGATCCCCTCCGGCGACGTGAGGAATGCGATCGTCTTGCCCTGCACCGACATTGCGGACGATTCCTTCCTTCGCTTCCGGACGCTCGGATCTCAAGCGCCGGTACCTGACCCCTACCCAGCGCAGGACACCGCACGCGCGTACGAGGAGCCCGGTCGGGTTCGGCTGATCACCGACGGCCGCGCCGGTCGCCTCGCTGGCCGGGCGCGTGCTAGAGCTTCTCCAGCGGGGCGTAGCGGAGCAGCAGCCACTTGGGGCCGATGTCGGCGCCGAAGTCGATCTGTGCCTGCGCCTTCTCCGCCTCGCCCCGGACGGCGACCACGGTGCCGAGCCCGAACGCGTCGTGGTTGACCTTGTCGCCGAGGTCGAGCACCGGGATCGGCCGGTTGCCGGCGCCGCCCTTGAGCGTGCCGCGGGCCAGCGCGGTCGCCGCCACCCTGGCCTGGGCCGGTGGCTGCCGGTGCGGCTCGGACCGTTCCCAGTCGATCAGCTCCTCCGGCACCTCGTCGAGGAACCGGGACGCCGGGTTGTACGACGGCTGCCCCCAGGCCGACCGGGTCACCGCCCGGGACACGAACAGCCGCCGCCGCGCCCGGGTGATCCCGACGTAGGCGAGTCGCCGCTCCTCCTCCAGCTCCTGCGGGTCGCCGAGGGTGCGCAGGTGCGGGAAGACGCCGTCCTCCATGCCGGTGAGGAACACGACCGGGAACTCGAGGCCCTTGGCGGTGTGCAGCGTCATCAGCGTGACCACGCCGCCGTTGCCGTCCGCGTCGGGGATCGCGTCGGCGTCGGCGACCAGCGCGACCTGCTCGAGGAAGTCCTCCAGGGTGGCGCCGGCGTCGCCGCGGGTCTGCTCGTACTCCCTGGCCACCGAGACCAGCTCCCGGACGTTGTCCACTCTGGACTCGTCCTGCGGGTCGTCGCTGGCCTCCAGCTCGCGCAGGTAGCCGGTGCGGTCGATGACCGCCTCCAGCACCGCCGCCGGCCCGTTGCCCTCGCCGGTGGCCACCCCCCGCAGCTCGGTCATCAGCGCGACGAAGTCCTTGATCGCGGCGGCCGACCGCGGCGCGATCCCGGGCGCCTCGTCGGCCCGCTCCAGCGCGTCGCCGAACGCGATCCGCTCCCGCGCGGCCAGCGCCTCGACGCAGGCCTCGGCCCGGTCGCCGATGCCGCGGCGCGGGGTGTTGAGGATCCGGCGCAGGCTGACCACGTCGGTGGTGTTGGCGATCAGCCGCAGGTAGGCCAGCATGTCGCGGACCTCGCGCCGCTCGTAGAAGCGCACCCCGCCGACCACCTTGTAGGGCAGGCCGACCCGGATGAACACCTCCTCGAACACCCGGGACTGCGCGTTGGTCCGGTAGAAGACCGCGACGTCGGCGGGCTGCACGCTCTCGGTGTCGGACAGCCGGTCGATCTCGCCGGCCACCCAGGCGGCCTCGTCGTGCTCGTTGTCCGCGACGTACCCGACGATCTTGTGGCCGGCACCGGCGTCGGACCACAGGTTCTTCGGCTTGCGGTTGGGATTGCGGGAGATCACCGCGTTCGCCGCGGACAGGATCGTCTGGGTGGAGCGGTAGTTCTGCTCCAGCAGGATCGTGGTCGCGTCCGGGTAGTCCCGCTCGAACTCCAGGATGTTACGGATGCTCGCCCCGCGGAACGCGTAGATCGACTGGTCGGCGTCACCGACGACGGCCAGCTGCGCGGGCGGCAGCTCCCCGCCGGCCGGGCCGACGAGCTCGCGGACCAGCACGTACTGCGCGTGGTTGGTGTCCTGGTATTCGTCGACCAGCACGTGCCGGAACCGCCGCCGCCAGTGCTCGGCGGCCGCCGGGAACGCCTGCAGCAGGCTGACCGTGGTCATGATCAGGTCGTCGAAGTCGAGCGCGTGCGCCTGCCGCAGCCGGGTCTGGTAGGCCGTGTAGGCCTCCGCCAGCACCTTCTCGATCCCGCTGCTCGCCTTGGCGGCCCACTCGTCCGAGTCGACCAGCTCGTTCTTCAGGTTGCTGACCTGGGCCAGCAGGCCGCGGGACGGGTAGCGCTTCGGGTCGAGGTCGAGGTCACGGCAGACCATCGTCATCAGTCGCTGCGAGTCGGCCTGGTCGTAGATCGAGAACGTCGACTTCAGCCCGAGCGTCTTGTGCTCGGCCCGGAGGATCCGCACGCACATCGAGTGGAACGTCGACACCCACATCGCCCGGGCCCGCGGGCCGACCAGCTGGGCGACGCGGTCCTTCATCTCGCCGGCGGCCTTGTTGGTGAACGTGATCGCGAGGATCTCCCCCGGCTGGGCGCCGCGGTGGGCCAGCAGGTGGGCGATCCGGTAGGTCAGCACCCTGGTCTTACCGGAGCCGGCGCCGGCGACGATGAGCAGCGGCGAGCCGGCGTGCTCGACCGCGGCCCGCTGGGCCGGGTTGAGGTCGTCGAGCAGCTTGTCCGGGTCGACCGCGAGCCGGACGCGACGGGGTCGGCGCGGCTCCGGGGCGGAGTCCCCGGACTCCGTCGGGATCTCCATCTGGCTGCTGCTCATATCCGAACAAGCGTACGACCGGCGCCGACATTTTCGGCGACCGCTTCCGGCGCGCCGAAACCGCTGGTAAAGTCCCGGCTCGTGCAGGCGACGACTCGATTTTTCTATGGATACCGGTCCCCGGTATCCGTCGCCGTCTGACCCCAGACACCGCAGATACCCCGGGCCCATCGCCCGGGGTTTCGTGTTCTCGGGCGCCGGGCCTGGACCGCCGACCTACCGGAGCCCACAGTGACAAGCATGCTGACCTCGCCCACCGACTCCTCCGACTCCCCGGCCGGGGAAGCGGAGATCATCCCGTTGCTGCGCACCCAGATCGACGCCATCGACGCGGGGATCGCCCGCCTGGTCGCCGAGCGCTCCCGGCTCTCGTCGCGCATCCAGGCCGCCCGCATCGCCTCCGGCGGCGTACGGGTGGAGCTCGGGCGGGAGCGGTTGGTGCTCGAGGGCTACCGGCAGACGCTCGGCGAGGACGGTGTCGCGCTCGGCAGCGCGGTGCTGCGGCTCTGTCGCGGGCCGCTGCAGTCCTGAGCCGTCCGCCCGGCGCGGAATCACCCCGTCCGGTACGGGACCCGGGCGTACCGTCACGGTCATGGGCGATCGTGACGAGATCCTCCGACGACGAAGGCAGATCTACGAACAGATGCGGCTGACCGGGCAGAAGCTCGGGCCGCTGCAGCGGTTGCGGATCCGGCGGCGGTTGCGCCAGCTGGTGTCCGCCCCGCCGTACGGGCCACCGGGTGGGTGGCGGGACGGTGAGGAGGGCGGCGCCGGGGTCCGGGAGCCGCGCCGGCCGCTGCCGCGCTCCCCGCAGGGCGCCGCCGAGCTCCCCCGCGACCCGGCCGACCGCTGACCACTGACCGCCGGCACTGACCCGGGCACTAGCTGCGGCCCTGGTCGGCCTCGTCGTCGCCGTCCGGGTACGGGAGCAGGCGGAGGCGCGCGGGACCGACCCCGCGGGCGGCCGGCTCCTCCGGCGGTTCCTCGACGGCGGGCGGTGCGCCCGGGGCGCCGACCGCGAGCGGCGGCTCCGGCACCCCAGCAGCCAGCGGCGGCTCCGCCACCCCGCCCGCCAGCCGAGACTCCGGCACCCCAGCCGCAAGCGGCGGCTCCGCCACCCCGGCCGGAAGCCGAGGCTCCGGCACTCCGCCCGCCAGCGGCGGCCGTGTCGCTCGAGCCCGAAGCGGCGGCTCGGGCACTCCAGCCGGGGGGCGAGGCTCCGACACCCCGGCCGCAAGCGGCGGCTCCGGCACCCCGGCCGGAAGCCGCGGCTCCGGCACCCCAGCCGGAAGCCGCGGCTCCGCCACCCCGGCCGCGACCGTCGGCTCCGAGGGTGCGTCCGGCGCGGCGACCGCGAGCGGCGGCTCGGGGGCCGGCTCCGGCACCTCGGCCGCGGTCAGCTCGTCGTCCTCGGTCCGCAGCCGGGCCGCGCCGACCCCGCGCGGCGGCCCGCCGAGCAGCGCGGCCAGCTCGTCCGCCGGCACCGGCCGCGAGAACAGGTAACCCTGGGCGGTCGTGCAGCCCAGCGCCCGCAGCAGCGCCCGCTGCGACTCGGACTCGACGCCCTCGGCGACGGTACCGAGCCCGAACGTGTCGGCCAGCCCGAGGATCACCCGCACCAGCGCGGTCGACTCGGCGTTGGTCCCCAGCCCCTCCACGAACGACTTGTCGATCTTGAGGATGCTCGCCGGCAGCCGGTGCAGGTACGCCAGCGACGAGTAGCCGGTGCCGAAGTCGTCGATCGCCACCTGCACCCCGAGCGCGGCCAGCGCGGTGAGCCGGCCGATCGTCGCCTCGGCGTCGGCGACCAGCGCGGTCTCGGTCAGCTCCAGGGTCAGGCAGTGCGGCGGCAAGCCGGCGTCGGCCAGCGCGTCGGCGACCGCGCCGACCAGGTCGGTGGAGGCGAACCGGTCGGCGGTGACGTTGACGCTCACCGTCACCCCGGGCCGCAGCGCCTGCCAGCCGGCCGCGGTCCGGCAGGCCTCCTCCAGCACCCACCCGTCCAGCTCGCCGACCAGCCCGATCTCCTCGGCCAGCGGCACGAACGCGGCCGGCGGCAGCAGCCCGCGGCGCGGATGCTGCCAGCGCACCAGTGCCTCGGCGCCGCGCACGTCCCTCGAGTCGAGGTCGACCACCGGCTGGAAGTGCAGCCGGAGCTCGCCCCGCTCGAGCGCGTGCCGCAGGTCGGCCTCCAGCTCCGCCTTGGCCACCACGGCCCGGCGCATCGCCGGCTCGAACTGGCGTACGCACGCCTTGCCGGCGGACTTCGCCGCGTACATCGCCACGTCGGCGTCCCGCAGCACGTCACCGGTGTCGCCGCCGACCTGCTCGACCACGCCGATGCTGACCGTGACCCGGACCGTCCGCCCGGAGAACTCCACCGGGGCGCCGAGCGAGTCCAGCAGCCGGTGCGCCGTGCGCAGGCCGGCGCCCGGTGCCTCGTCCTCGACCAGGACCGCGAACTCGTCCCCGCCGAGGCGGGCGACGACCTCGTCCGGACCGACCGTGGCGGCCAGCCGCCGGGCCAGCCGGACCAGCAGCCGGTCGCCGGCCTCGTGCCCGAGCGAGTCGTTGACCGCCTTGAACCCGTCCAGGTCGAGCAGCAGCAGGGACAGCCGGCCGCCGCCGCGGGCCATCCGCTGCGCCCGGGCCACCTCCGCGGCGAGCAGGGCACGGTTGCCGAGCCCGGTCAGCGGGTCCGAGTAGGCCATCCGGGTCTCCTCGGCGGCGAACGCGGCGTTGTCCAGGGCGGTGAGCACCTGCCGGGCCAGCAGCAGGACGATCACGGCGACGCTGCCGAGCATCAATCCGGGACCGCGCAGACCGGGACCCGCCATGGCGGCGGCGATCAGCGCCACCGCGACCGGCAGGTAGGGCAGCAGCACCCTGGCCCGGACGCCCCGGTCGTCCGGGCCGACGAGCGGGACCGCGCCGCCCGGCGTCGCCGGCGGGCACACCGCCGCGACCGCCATGAGCAGGAACCCCACCGGCCAGATCAGGTCGAGCGGCCCGCCGGCGTGGTATTCCCCCCGGATCAGCAGGCCGACCAGCGTGATCCGGCCGATCGTGCGGACCGCGAGGCCGGCGCAGATCAGCAGCACCGGCACCAGCCAGCGGCCGCGGGCCCTGGCCGCGATGAGCACCACCGCGGCCAGCGTGACCACCGAGGCGACCGAGTACGGCAGGCCGTACTCGCGGGCCATCCGCTCGCCCCCCGGTCCGGCCAGCGCCGGGGCGACGACCAGCGCCCAGCCGGCCAGGCCGAGCGCGGTGACGACCATGAGCAGGTCGAGGCCGAGCCGGAGCAGGCCGCCGCGGTCGAGCCGGGGAGAGGGCAGCAGCACCAGCCCGGCCAGCGCCAGCACGCCGGAGCCGAGCATGAGCCCGGCGGTGACCGGGTCGTTGGGGGCCAGCCCGGAGCCCTGCAGCCGGTGTGCGGTCCAGCACAGCTGCCCGAGTGCCCAGACCGCGGAGCTGGCCGCGAGCAGCCGCCAGCCGCGCCGGACCCGCCCGCGGGTGCGCCAGGCCGCGACCCCCGCGGTCACCGCGGCCAGCACCGCCGCGGCCAGGCCGGCCACGTCGCCGACCGCGCGGGCGCCCGGCAGCGACCAGACCAGCCAGACCACCACCGCGGCGAGCCCGGCGCCGGTCACCGCGGCGCCGACGAGGACGGGCAGCGGGAGCCGGGCGGCGCCGCGGGCCGTCGTGGTCCCGCCGATCCGGGACGCGGCCGCCGTCGGGTGCATTGCACGGTCTTAGCGGACCAACGGTCCGGACACCAGCCGGACCAGCGCCGATGGCTGTACCGCCCGGTACGATCCCGCGACGTGACCACCCTCGAGCCGATGGCGCCCGAACGCGTGCTCGCGGTGGTGGCCCATCCCGACGACGTCGACTACGGGTCGGCCGGGACGATCGCGCAGTGGACCTCCCGCGGCGTCGAGGTCGCCTACTGCATCGCCACGTACGGGGACGCCGGTGGCTTCGACGACACCCCGCGGGAGCAGATGCCGGCGGTGCGCGAGGCGGAGCAGCGGGCCGCGGCCGCCGCGGTCGGGGTGACCGACGTGACCTTCCTCGGCTACCCGGACGGCCAGCTCGCCGTCACCTACGAGCTGCGCCGGGACATCGCCCGGCAGATCCGCCGGGTCCGCCCGCAGCTGATCCTCACCTCCTCGCCGGTGCGCAACTTCCGCCGTGCGGCCGCGTCCCATCCCGACCACCTGGCCATCGGCGAGGCGACGCTGTGCGCCGTCTACCCGGACGCCCGCAACCCGTTCGCGCACCCCGAACTGCTCGCCGACGAGGGCCTGGAGGCCTGGTCGGTGCCCGAGGTGTGGATGACCGGCGGGGTCGAGGCCGACCACTGGGTCGACATCACCGACGCGTTCGAGCGGAAGCTGGCCGCGCTGCGGGCGCACGAGAGCCAGACCCGGCACCTCGGCGAGGGGCTGGAGAAGATGGTCCGGGACTGGAACGGGGGCAACGCGGTCGCCGCCGGCCTGCCGCTCGGCCGGCTCGCCGAGGCATACCAGATCGCGTCCACGGTGTGAGCCGCAGCGGTCCGTCCCGGGTGGGTTGAGGGGTTGGCACTCTGAGGGCTAGAGTGCCAACGGAGAGCGGGGGCACTCCGACCCGGCACCCGCGACGACGGGTCGGCACGTCCGCTCCACAACCTGAACCCACACACGAACCCCAGCTCAGGAGGGGGACTCAGCTCGTGACGACCGCCACCAAGGTCTCGATCAAGCCGCTCGAGGACCGCATCGTGGTCCAGGCCAACGAGGCGGAGACCACCACCGCCTCCGGCCTGGTCATTCCGGACACCGCCAAGGAGAAGCCGCAGGAGGGCACGGTCGTCGCCGTCGGGCCCGGCCGCTGGGACGAGGACGGCGAGAAGCGCATCCCGCTGGACGTCGCCGTCGGCGACGTCGTTCTCTACTCGAAGTACGGCGGCACCGAGGTCAAGTACTCGGGCGAGGACTACCTGATCCTCTCCGCTCGCGACGTCCTCGCCGTCGTCGAGCGCTGACGCCCGACCCGAGACATCCGCAACCGCCCCGGGGCCCGTACGCAGGCCCCGGGGCGGTGGTGGAGTGAGGACCTGACACATGCCAAAGATCCTTAACTTTGCCGACGCCACCCGGCGGTCGCTGGAGGCCGGCGTCGACCACCTCGCCGAGACGGTGAAGGTCACGCTCGGCCCGCGGGGCCGCAACGTGGTGCTGGACAAGAAGTTCGGCGCTCCGGTCATCACCAACGACGGCGTGACGATCGCCCGCGAGATCGAGCTGTCCGACCCGTACGAGAACCTGGGCGCCCAGCTGGCCAAGAACGTCGCGACCAAGACCAACGACGTGGCCGGCGACGGCACCACCACCGCGACCGTGCTGGCCCAGGCGCTGGTGCGGGAGGGCATGCGCAACGTGGCCGCGGGCGCGAACCCGTCGGCGCTCAAGCGCGGCATGGACCTCGCCGTCGACGCGGTCGTCACATACCTCGAGTCGATCGCCGGCGACGTCGACACCGAGGAGGCCATCGCGCACGTGGCGGCCGTCTCCGGGCAGGACGAGACGATCGGCACGCTGATCGGCCGCGCAGTCAGCAAGATCGGCCGCAAGGGCGTGATCACGGTCGAGGAGTCCAACTCGATGACCACCGAGCTGGTGTTCACCGAGGGGATGCAGTTCGACAAGGGCTACATCTCGCCCTACTTCGTGACCGACCAGGAGAGCATGGAGGCCGTCTTCGACGAGCCGTACGTGCTGCTCACCAACCAGAAGATCGGCAGCCTCGCCGAGCTGCTGCCGCTGCTGGAGAAGGTCATCGAGCAGTCAAGGCCGCTGGTCATCGTGGCCGAGGACGTCGAGGGTGAGGCGCTGTCCACGCTGGTGGTCAACGCGATCCGGAAGACCTTCCCGGCGGTCGCGGTGAAGGCGCCGTTCTTCGGCGACCGGCGCAAGCAGTTCCTGGAGGACCTCGCGATCGTCTCCGGCGGCACGGTGGTGTCGCCCGAGATCGGCCTCAAGCTCGACGAGGTCGGGCTCGAGGTGCTCGGCCGGTTCCGCCGGGCGACCGTCACCAAGGACGACACCACGTTCGTCGACGGGTACGGCTCGGACGGCGCGATCAACGATCGGATCCGGCTGATCGAGCGCGAGATCGAGGACACCGACTCGGACTGGGACCGGGAGAAGCTGCAGGAGCGGCTGGCCAAGCTCGGCAACGGCGTCGCGGTGGTCAAGGTCGGCGCGGCCACCGAGGTCGAGCTCAAGGAGCGCAAGCACCGGATCGAGGACGCGATCTCGGCCACCCGCGCGGCGGTCGAGGAGGGCGTGCTGCCCGGCGGCGGCTCCGCCCTGGTGCACGCCACCACCGCGATCGACGGGCTCGAGCTGGACGGCGACGAGCTCACCGGCGCGACGATCGTCCGCCGGGCGCTGGACGAGCCGCTGCGGCAGATCGCCGGCAACGCCGGCTTCGAGGGCTCGATCGTGGTGGCGCGGGTCCGCGAGTCGGCCCTGGGCCAGGGCTTCGACGCGGACCGCGGTGACTACGGTGACCTCGCCGAGCGCGGGATCATCGACCCGGTCAAGGTGACCAAGGCGGCACTGGTCAACGCGACCTCGATCGCGACGATGGTGCTGACCACCGAGAGCGCGGTCGTGGACAAGCCGGACGAGCTGCCGCAGGCCGGTGACTACGACGGCGCCACGCACGGGCACTCGCACGGTGGGCACGCCGGCCACTCGCACGGCCACCACCACTGAGACACCGGCACGCCACGACGGCGGCCGTCCCCACCCGGGGGCGGCCGCCGTTCGCGTGCCGCCGGGGCATGTCTCCGGCCGGCGGTAGGTGCCGGCGGCGTCCGGTCACCGAGCGCGGGGCCGGGCGGACGGGTGGTCGGCCGGCACCGGGCCCGTACCGGCCGGTCGACGGCCTGGCGTCGCCGGCAGGAGGCATGGCCTAGTGCAGGAGGCGGACGCCGATCGTCGCCGCCAGCTCCTCGTCCCGCTCGGACTCCGACATGCCCCCCCACACCCCGTACGGCTCGCGGGCGGACATCGCGTGCGCCCGGCACGGGTCCACCACGGGGCAGCGGGCGCAGACCTGCTTGGCCGCCTCCTCGCGGGCGACCCTGGACGGGCCCCGCTCCCCCTCCGGGTGGAAGAACAGGCTGCCGTCCTGCCCCCGGCACGCCCCCTTGAGCTGCCACTCCCAGAAGTCGGCGTTCGCCCCAGGAAGCCTACGGATGTCAGCCATACCAATACCCCCGCGTTCCTCCGCGCCATCGGTGAAGGAGGAGGTTCCCCCGACCACACGACCGTACAACCGCGCCGTAGGTTGTTCAAGACCGAGTCGCCGTCAGGTTGCCGCGGCGTCGGGTGGCCCCGATGATGAGCCCGTGCCCGCGGAACCCGGTGCAAGCCCCGCTCCGGGAACCGCCGGAGGGCAGGCTCACCGTGGCCGCGGTTGCCAGACGACTCGGCGTCGCCCCCGCGACCCTGCGCACCTGGGACCGGCGATATGGGCTCGGGCCTACCCTGCATTCCGCGGGTTCACACCGCCGCTACTCGCGCTCCGACATCGCCCGGCTGGAGACGATGCGGCGGCTCGTGCTGGACGGGGTGCCGCCCGCCGACGCGGCCAGGCTGGCGATCGATCACGCCGCACCGCCGGGCTCCGACGACGGCCCGCCGCCGGGCCCGTCCGGCCGGCTGAGCCGGAGCGACGGCGCCCGGCACGACCCCCGGCACGACCCCCGGCACGACACCCGCCCGGCACGACAGCGCCCGGCACGACAGCGCCCGGCACGACAGCGCCCGGCACGACAGCGCCCGGCACGACAGCGCCCGGCACGACAGCGCCCGGCACGACAGCGCCCGGCACGACGGCGCCCGGCACGACGGCGCCCGGCACGGCGGTCCCGGCGGCCGGGTGCTCGCGCTGCCCGGCGGCAGCGCAGAGTCCCGCGGGTTGGCCCGGGCCGCGATGGCGCTCGACGCCGTCTCGATGCGGGCGGCGGTCGACCGCGCGCTGGCCGAGCACGGGGTGATCCCGACCTGGACCGAGCTGCTCTGCCCGGTGCTGGTCGCGGTCGGCGAGCGGTGGGCGGCCACCGGCGAGGGCGTCGAGGTCGAGCACCTGCTGGCGGAGACCGCGGGTAGCGCGCTCCGGGCGGTCAGCACCGCACCCGAGCCCCGCAACGGGCGGCCGGTGCTGCTGGCCTGCGCGCCGGACGAGCAGCACAGCCTGCCGCTGTCGGCGCTGGCCGCGGCGCTGGCCGAGCAGGGCATCGGCGCGCGGCTGCTCGGCGGCGGGCTCCCGCTGGCGGCGCTGCGGGCGGCGGTACGCCGCACCGGGCCGGCGGCGCTCATGGTCTGGTCGCACGCGGCCACCTCCGCCGACGTCCGGCTGCTGGACGCGCTGCCGGTGCTGCGCCCGCCGGTGACGGTGCTGGCCGGCGGCGTCGGCTGGATCGGTCGCCCGCTGCCGGCGCGGGTCACCTACGTGCCGGACATGGTCTCCGCGGTCGGCCTCGTCGCCCGCGCGGTCGGCGGCTGAGTGACCCCGCCGACCCCCGACCGCTGGCGGGCCGCCGAAGCCGCCCTCGACCACGCCGCCTGGTATGGCCACCCCGCCGCCGGCGTCGCCTTCCTCCCGGGGGGCGTCGATCCGGACGACGTGAATGCCGGTGTGCCGGAGCGGGTGCGGTGGTTGACGGGGGTGTGTCTGGGGGCGGTGGGCCGGTATCGGACCGCGGCGCGCTGGCTGGCGCCGGGTGGCGAGCCGGCCGGGTCGCTGGCGGCCAGTTGTCTGGCTTCCCACCTGCGCCAGCTCGGCCGGCACGCGGAGGCCGAGCCGCTGGACCGGCTCGCGCTCGCCACCACGACCGACCCGGAGGCCCGGGCCGACGCGCTGATCGGCCTCGTCGCCGACGCCGTCGGCCGGAACGAGCTGGCCCTGGCGCGGGAGCGGCTAAACCTCACCACCCAGAGGATCGTTGCAGTAACAACTGACTACGCACGGTGGCGAGCCCGGGTCCGACTGGAGTGGGTGACGGCCGAAACGGCGCTGCTGGCCGGCGAAGCGGCGCGCGCCGTCGAAATTGGCCGGACCGCGCAACGAATATCACGTACAGCCAACGCATATCGACACACCGTGAAATCGACGCTGGTCCTCGGCGTCGCGCTGGATGCAGCGGGTCACACCCGTGCGGCCGCCCGGGTGCTCCGTACGGCCTCCCATGAAGCGGTCCGACTGGGCCTCATCCCGCTCCTGACTCCGATCCACATGGTGCTGGCCGGCACCCTGCAGGACCGAGCGCCGTTGGTAGCCGCGCGCGAACGGATGCGCGCCGATGCCGCGCAAAGCATCAGAGAAGATCCGGCCGAGAGTCAGAGTTTTCGTTAGGCTCCTGGACGGACCGCACGTTCGTCCCAGGTCCCGGGCGGCGAAGCTGTTCCGCCCGGGCTTTCCCCAACATCACCCGGACGGTCTACAGTCACGGGGGCGTTCCACATCACGGGGGGTGATGTTACGACCAGCTGCGGCCTGCGCTGAGGAGGATTGCGGTGACCAGCGTGCTCATCTGCGACGAGCGACGGGGGGTTCGCGACGGGCTCGCTCAGTTCATGTCCGTCGTGCCGGGCGTGGACCGGGTCGACACCGTGGCCAGCGGGGACGACATGCTGGAGCGGTATCCGCGGGAACGGCCCGATGTTGTCCTGGTCGGCACCCAGCGTGCCGTCGACACCGGCATCGTGCTCACCCGCCGCCTCGTCTCCCGGCACCCGCGGGCCTGCGTGCTGGTCTTCGGCGCCGCCGACGACACCGCGAACATCGTCGCCGCGGTCGCCTGCGGGGCGCGCGGATACCTGCGCTGGGACGCGTCGCACGCGGAGGTCTGCGCGGCGCTGGCGCACGCGCTGGCCGGCGTGGAGCTCGCCGGGCCGCGCCCGGCCAAGCAGGACGCCGACATCCGGTTGACGCAGCGCGAGCTGCAGGTGCTCGTCGGGATGACCGAGGGCAAGAGCAACGGGGAGATCGGCAAGGAGCTGTTCCTCTCCGAGGACACGGTCAAGACCCACGCCCGCCGGTTGTTCCGCAAGCTGGGCGTGAACGACCGGGCCCAGGCCGTCGCCCACGGCTTCCGCCGGGGTCTCGTCTCGTAGTTCCCTTCCGGGATCCCGTCAGTAGTCCGCTGTCGGTCGTCTTCGCGCCTTGCGAGCTCGGGCCGCTCTCTCGTTGGTCTTGGGGCCCTTCCGGGGTCCCGTCAGCAGTCCGCTGTCGGTCGTCTTCGCGCCTTGCGAGCTCGGGCCGCTCTCTCGTTGGTCTTGGCCCCTTCCGGGGTTTCGTAGTCCCCTCTCGGTGGTCTCGGGCTTTCCGGGGGGGCCTCCGCCCCTCTCGACCCCGGCATGGAACGCTGCCCCCTGCACCCCGGCAGGGGGCCGTAGCCCGCTGGCCCCCGAGCGGCTTCGCCCCGGGTCGCGGGGGCGGGTACCGGACCAGCGGCGTGCCGGAGGGCAGGGTGATCGCCTTTGCCTGCCTCGGGCGGACGGGGACAGCACGCCACGCGAGGTGGGGGAAGGAGCTCAGGAGCGACCCTGAGATGAAGGGGGCAGGGAAACCCCGGAACTACGCCTCGGACTCTGCTTCCGCGGCGGCGAACGCGCCGTCGGCGAAGCCCCGTGCGTACTCCCACGTGACGTAACGCGCCGGGTCCGGGTTGTAGGCGGGCTCGTGCACCCGCGTACGCCCCACCTCGAGCAGGTGGCGCAGGTTGCTGCGCATCAGATCCCACCCGAAGAAGTGCGACTCACCGCAGTCGACGCACTCGACCACGATCCCTCGCAGCCCCCGGGGCGCGAGCAGCGCCTGGAACACGTCCAGGTCCTCGATGTCTGCGAGCACGTCCTCCCGCTCGGTGGGGGTGAGGGGGGTGTCGATCCCGTCGGATTCCTCGAGATCCGCAAGCGCCGCAGCCGGGTCGGCCGGGTCGCCGAAGAACGGGTCCAGGGGCGAATCGTCCGTCACCTTGCTCACGGTAGCCGGTTCGCCCGCCGGTGCGGTAACCGTTCACCCGTCCGCCGGTACGATTGGTCACCGCCCCCACTCCCGGAAGAGGTGCCATGGACGTCTCCCTCCCGGAGAAGTTCGCGCCGGTCGGCCTGACGTTCGACGACGTCCTGCTGCTCCCGTCCGCGTCCGACGTCATGCCCGGAGAGGCGGACACGTCCGCCCCGCTGACCAGGGAGATCACCGTCCGGGTGCCGATGCTGAGCTCGGCGATGGACACGGTCACCGAGGCCAGGATGGCCATCGCGATGGCTCGCCAGGGCGGGGTGGGCGTGCTGCACCGCAACCTCTCCGTCGAGGACCAGGCGTCGATGGTCGACCTGGTGAAGCGGTCCGAGGCCGGCATGGTCAGCAACCCGGTGACCTGCGGGCCGGACGCCACGCTGGCCGAGGTCGACGCGCTGTGTGCCCGCTACCGGATCTCCGGCGTGCCGGTCATCGACGCGGACGGCGTGCTGGTCGGCATCGTGACCAACCGCGACACCCGGTTCGAGAACGACGAGTCCCGGCCGGTGCACGAGGTCATGACGCCGATGCCGCTGGTGACCGCGCCGGTCGGGGTGTCGAAGGACGACGCGCTGGCGCTGCTGCGCCGGCACAAGGTGGAGAAACTGCCACTGGTCGACGACGCCGGCCGGCTGCGCGGGCTGATCACGGTCAAGGACTTCACCAAGTCCGAGGCATACCCGCTGGCGACCAAGGACGCGCACGGCCGGCTGGTCGCCGGTGCCGCGGTCGGGGTCGGCGAGGACGGCTACAAGCGGGCGATGGCTCTGCTCGACGCCGGCGTGGACATCGTCGTGGTGGACACCGCGCACGGCCATTCCCGGGCGGTGCTGGAGACCGTGGCCCGGCTCAAGCGGGACACCGCGGCGCAGGTCGTGGGCGGCAACGTGGCCACCCGCGCGGGCGCGCAGGCGCTCGTCGACGCCGGCGTGGACGCGGTGAAGGTCGGCGTGGGCCCGGGCTCGATCTGCACGACCCGGGTCGTGGCGGGCGTCGGCGTGCCGCAGGTGACCGCGATCTACGAGGCCGCGCAGGCCTGCCGCCCGGCCGGGGTGCCGGTCATCGGCGACGGCGGCCTGCAGTATTCGGGCGACATCCCGAAGGCGATCGCCGCCGGCGCGGACACGGTGATGCTCGGCAGCCTGCTCGCCGGCTGCGACGAGACGCCGGGTGAGCTGATCTTCATCAACGGCAAGCAATACAAGACCTACCGCGGGATGGGCTCGCTCGGCGCGATGCAGTCCCGCGGCTCCATCCGGTCTTACTCCAGGGATCGCTACTTCCAGGCCGGCGTGCTGGACGAGGACAAGCTGGTCCCCGAGGGCATCGAGGGCCAGGTGCCCTACCGCGGCCCGCTCGCCGCGGTCGCGCACCAGCTCGTCGGCGGCCTGCGGGCTGGGATGGGGTACGCCGGATGTGCGACCATCGCGGACCTGCAGCAGAAGGCTCAGCTGGTCCGGATCACCGCCGCCGGGCTCAAGGAGAGCCACCCGCACGACGTCCAGATGACGATCGAGGCGCCCAACTACCCCGGCCGCTGAGGTCGTAGGGCAGGAGGCCGGTTTGCGCGACGTGGTCGAGATCGGTAGGGGCAAGGTGGCCCGCCGCGGCTATCACCTCGAGGACCTGACGCTGGTGCCGTCCCGGCGGACCAGAGGCTCGGCGGACGTGTCGATCGCCTGGCAGCTGGACGCGCACCGGATGGACCTGCCGCTGATGGTCGCACCGTCGGACGCGGTGGTCTCGCCGACCACGGCCGCGGTCGTGGACAAGCTCGGCGGCCTGGCCGTGCTCAACGGCGAGGGCCTGTGGACGCGGTACGAGGAGCCGGAGCCGGTGCTCGCCCGCATCGTCGAGGCCGCCGAGGACGACCGGCTGAGCGCGCAGCGGGTGGTCCGGGACGCCTACGCGGCGCCGGTGCGCCCGGAGCTGGTCGCCGCCCGGATCGAGGAGGTCCGCGGCACCGGCGCCCGCACCGCGGTTCGCTTCTCCCCGCAGAACACGCTGGTGTTCGCCAACACCGCGCTGGACGCCGGCGTGGACGTGCTCGTCGTGCAGGGCACGGTGATCTCGGCCGAGCACGTGGCCGCGGGCCGGGAACCGCTGAACCTCAAGACGTTCATCGCGCTGCTGGACATCCCGGTGGTGGTCGGCGGCTGCGGCGACTACCAGACCGCGCTGCACCTGATGCGCACCGGCGCGGCCGGCGTGATCGTCGGCTACGGCGCCCACCCCGGGTCGACCACGCACGAGGTGCTCGGCATCGAGGTGCCGATGGCCACCGCGATCGCGGACGCCGCGGCGGCCCGGCGCGACTACCTGGACGAGACCGGCGGCCGCTACGTGCACCTGGTCGCGTACGGGGACGTGATGAGCGGTGGCGACGCGGCCAAGGCGATCGCCTGCGGGGCCGACGCGGTCATGCTCGGCGAGCCGCTGGCGATCTCGGCCGAGGCGCCCGGGGCCGGCTGGTACTGGGATCCGACCGTCTCGCACCCCAAGCTGCCCCGGTCCTGGCTGCACCGCTCCCGCGACCAGCTCGACGGGCTTGGCGACGGCGACCAGGCACCGGCGCTGTCGGAGGTGCTGCTCGGCCCGACCGCCGACGCGTCCGGCGCGCGGAACATCTTCGGTGCGCTGCGCCGGGCGATGGCCAAGTGCGGCTACTCGAGCGTGAAGGAGTTCCAGCGGGTCGAGCTCACGGTCGCCGGCTGAGCTACAGCCAGCCGCTTCCGCCGGAAGATCGCCCAGATGCCGACTGCGAGCGTCACGGTGACCAGCGTGCTGACCAGGAAGCCCCACCACTGCTGGTATCCCGGGTAGGGAAGGTTCTGCCCGTAGAAGCCGGTGACCGCGGTCGGCACCGCAATGATCGCCGCCCAGCCGGACAGCCGCGGACGATCTGGTTGAGCCGTGGTCGGCCAGCGACAGGTTGGTCTCGAACATCGTGGTGATCAGGTCGCGCAGACTGTCGTTCCACTCGTTGGCGCGCAGCACGTGGTCGTGCAGGTCCTGGCAGCCGCTCGGTCATCTCGCCGCCGTGCTTGGCTGCCTCGTTGTGCAGCAGCGACCCGACGGCCTCGCCGCATCGGCAGGATCAGCTTGCGCAGGCGCACCAATCTCTTGCGCAGGTCGTAGGTCGCGCGTTGCATGCATCCATCTGCGGCCGATCGGCGAAGAGCTCGGTCCTCGATGTCTTCGATCCGGTCGTCCATCCGCTGCAGCGTGTCGAAGTGGCCATCCACGATCACGTCAAGCAGGCCGTAGAGAGGCGAGGCCGGACCGTACTCGGACAGGTCCGGGTTGTCGTCCCAGTTCCGGACCACCTGCTCGATGTCGAACCACGCCTCCTGCCGGACGGTCACTAGCGCCTGGGGCAGCACGAACGCCGAGACCTTCGCCGGCCGCAGCTGACCGTCACCGACGATCGCGGTGGCGTACGCGTTGACGAATAGGTGCGTCGGGTAGCGATCGACCTTGGGCCGCTCGTGCCGGCCAACCGCGTCCTCGACGGCAAGCGGGTCGAGAGCCAAGTTCGTCCGCGACCGCCTGTAGGTCGTCCCGGTCCGGGACGCAGAGGTCGGCCCACACGACCGTGTCCTCCTGCTGCAGGTAGTCCGAGACGCGGTCCACCGGGAAGTCCTCCGCCTCGAGGACCCCCTTCCGCCACACCCGCGTCCGTGCCAACCGGTTACGGCAGCTCGTCGTCGGTGTAGATGCGCCGCTCCTCCACGATCCCGCCCGGCTCGATCGGCTCGCCCCGGTTGGTGCGGGTGGCGAGGATGATCAACGACAGCAGGAACAGGATGCCACCGACGATCATGAGAATGATCCCGACCGTGGCCAGGTCGATGCCGCTGGGCGACCAGTCCACCGCGAACGTGAGAATGGCCCCGACAGCGAACACGAACAGGCTTGCACCGATCTTCACCGGAATTCCTCCCCTTGTCGGTCCGAGTGTGTACCCGATCCCTTTCTTCGTCACACGATTCCACCCTGTGCAGGCTCTAAGCTCGTGGGGGTGACGGTTGATCCCACGGCTGACCTGGTCATCGTCGTCGACTACGGCGCCCAGTACGCCCAGCTGATCGCCCGTCGGGTGCGCGAGGCGAAGGTCTACTCCGAGATCGTGCCGCACGACACCCCGGTGGCCGAGATCCTGGCCCGCCGGCCCAAGGCCGTGATCCTCTCCGGCGGCCCCGCCTCGGTGTACGCGCCGGGCGCGCCGCAGGCGCCGACCGAGCTCGTCAACGCCGGCGTGCCGACGCTGGGCATCTGCTACGGCTTCCAGGCGATGGCGCAGGCGCTCGGCGGCACCGTGGCCCGCACCGGGAAGTCGGAGTTCGGCCGCACCCCGCTGTCCGTGCTCGGCTCCGGTGGGGTGCTCGCGGTCGCGCCCGGGCCGGTGTGGATGTCGCACGGGGACGCGGTCGCGCAGGCGCCGCCCGGGTTCGCGGTCACAGCGTCCACACCGGACAGTCCGGTGGCCGCGTTCGAAGATCCCTCGCGCGGGTTGTTCGGGGTGCAGTTCCACCCCGAGGTGCTGCACACCGCCGGCGGGCAGGCGATCCTCGAACGGTTCCTGTACGAGGGAGCCGGCTGCCGTCCACTGTGGACAGAAGCGAACATCGTCGAGGAGCAGGTCGCGGCGATCCGCGCGCAGGTCGGTGGGAAGCGGGTGATCTGCGGGCTGTCCGGCGGGGTCGACTCCGCGGTCGCGGCGGCGCTCGTGCAGCGCGCCGTCGGCGACCAGCTCACCTGCGTGTTCGTCGACCACGGGCTGCTGCGGCTGGGCGAGGCGCTGCAGGTCGAGGAGGACTTCGTCGCGGCGACCGGGGTGAAGCTGCACGTGGTCGAGGCCGCGGACACGTTCCTGGCCGCGCTGGACGGGGTCGCCGACCCGGAGGAGAAGCGGAAGGTCGTCGGCCGGGAGTTCATCCGGGCCTTCGAGGGTGCGGCGCGGTCGATCGCCGCCGCCGACGGCATCGAGTTCCTCGTGCAGGGCACGCTCTACCCGGACGTCGTCGAGTCCGGCGGCGGGTCGGGCGCGGCCACGATCAAGTCCCACCACAACGTCGGCGGCCTGCCGGACGACCTGCAGTTCGCGCTCGTGGAGCCGCTGCGGACGCTGTTCAAGGACGAGGTACGCCGGGTCGGGCTGCAGCTCGGGCTGCCGGAGCAGATCGTCTGGCGGCAGCCGTTCCCGGGGCCGGGGCTGGCGATCCGGGTCGTCGGCGCGGTCACGGCCGCCCGGCTGTCGGTGCTGCGCGAGGCCGACGCGATCGCCCGCGCCGAGCTGTCCGCGGCCGGGCTGGACCGGGACATCTGGCAGTGCCCGGTGGTGCTGCTGGCCGACGTGCGGTCGGTCGGCGTGCAGGGTGACGGGCGCACCTACGGGCACCCGGTGGTGCTGCGGCCGGTCTCGTCCGAGGACGCGATGACCGCGGACTGGACCCGGGTCCCGTACGAGGTGCTGGAGCGGATCTCCACCCGGATCACCAACGAGGTGCGCGAGGTCAACCGGGTCGTGCTCGACATCACGTCGAAGCCGCCGGGCACGATCGAGTGGGAGTAGCTCAGCCCACGTAGGGCGCGCAGGCCGGCTCGTTCGACAGGGTCGTGCGCAGCTCGGTGGTGATCCCGGCCGCGGGACGCGCCAGCGCGGCGGTGACCGCGCTGACCGCGGCGTCCGCGCCGGTCAGGATGCCCTGCAGGTCGGTCGGGAACGTGGCGGCGGCCGGGTTCAGCCTTCCGGCCTGGCCGGCCAGCCGGCGCAGCGCGCTCGCCTGGTCGCCCACCGCGGCGGCGAGCGAGTCCGCGTAGTCGCGGCCGCCGGTGAGGTCGGCCGGACCGAGGTCGAGGATCGCGACGCGCAGCTGGTCGGTGCTGCCGGCGATCGTCGTGTAGTACGCGGTGACGTCCGCGCGGATCGTGGTTTTGTTCTGCTGCCGCGAGATCTGGTTCACCAACCGGGCGTTGCTGGAGTCGACGCCCTGCTGCCAGTCGCGCACCGCCCCGCAGGCCTGCCGGGCGTACGCGGGCGGCGCGAGGCCCTGGCGGCGCAGCTCGAACCAGTAGACGCCGCCGGCCGCGAGCGCGAGCGCCAGCACCACGCTCGTGAGCACCGCGACCACCGACCGCCGGCGCGGACGCCGCTTCGGCGTCCCGGCCGCCGGCTCGCCGCGCTGCCGCTTCCCGGTCTCGACCGGCTGGCGACGACGGCGGTGGGGCTCGGGGCCGGCCCCGGTGCCTCCAGGACCGGCCTCGTCGGGAGGAACGTGACCGGGCGCGGGCTCGGTGGGGCGGCGCCCGCGCCCGGGCGCGACCTCGTCCGGCGGGGCATGGCGGTGCCGGCGAGCCGGCGGCGGACCGTCCGGCCACCGGCGCTCGCGCCCCGGCGGCGGGCTGTCGGGCAGCGGCCGGTCGAGCGGCGTCGGGTCCGTGCCGTCGCGCCGGTGCCGCCGCGGCGGGGCTTCGCGTACCGGTGGCAACGGCCCGGTGCGTGCGGCGGGCGGCAGGTAGGCCGCCTCGGCGTGCGCCGCTTCGGGATGCGCCGCATCGGGATGCGCCGCCGCCGGGTGCGCCGCCGGGTGCGCCGCCGGGTGCGCCGCCGGGTGCGCCGCCGGGTGCGCCGCCGGGTGCGCCGCCTCGGCCTGCGCCTGCTCGGCCTCGCGGCGTTCGCGGCGGGACGCGTACCGCCTCGGAGCTTGCCCGGGCGGCTGCGCCGGGTACGGGCTCGGGTACCCGGCGGCCGGCTCTCCCGGCGGCCGGACGCGCGGGTCCGGGTATCCGGGTGGGCCAGGGAACCGGTCCGGGCCGATGGTTGCGCTGCCGGGGACGTACCCGCCGGACGGGTCGGCGCCCGACCTCGGTGGCGGGACGGCGTCGAGGCTCGCCGGCAGCGGCGTTCCCCAGAGCACGTGCCGGCGCAGCGTGTCGTACTGCTCGTCGGTGATCTCGCCCCGCTGGTGCATCTGCTTGAGCAGGGCGAGACCGTCCTGCGACGTCATCGACCCTCCTCCCGAGCACCGCGGACCGGGCGCCGCGGCGTCGAGAGTAAGGGGTCAGTCGTCCGGGTCGCTCCGCCGCCGCAGCAGGCTGGCCACCAGCCCGACGATGCCGACCACGATCAGCAGCGTCGGCAGCGGCCAGCTCTCGGCAACGTCGCCGGGGTTGTCGGACAGGCCCCAGATCAGGGCCGAGCCGATGAAGAACAGCCCGAGCACCAGGGACAGCACGTCCAGGTCATGCCGTCGCACGGTCCACCTCCACCTGGCCGATGCTGACGTCGAGATCGAGCGTCAGGTCGATCGTGCCGTCACCGCCGGGGCCGTGGTCGACCACCGACCGTTGGGCCGATGTCCCGTTCGCCATCTGGCCGAGCAGGTCGACCTCCCCGATCCCGGCCCGGCCGTCGATGGCCACGTCCGCGGTCCGCGGCACGATCACCTGGACGTTGCCGACGCCGGCCGACACCTTCGTCCGCACCAGCTGCTCGCTGAGGTCGACGTTCGACAGGTCGAGGCGGATGTTGCCGACGCCCACCCGGTATTCGGGCTGGATCTCGGCCGCGGTCGACGGGTCGTACCGCCGGTCGCCGACACCGCCCTTGAACGACACGTTGGACGTGCTGACCACGATGAGCGCGAGCAGCAGCGGGATGCCGAGCCAGGTCAGCCAGCGGGCCCGGCCGAACCAGGCACCGGCGAGCAGGCCCGCGCCGATCGTGCCGACCGAGACCGCGAGCAGGTCGTCCCCCTCCGGGTCGATCGCGCCGGCCGCGGTGAGCGCCGCGGCGACGCCGAGGACGACGAGCAGCAGGCAGACCGTGATCATCCCCAGCGCGGAGTGCTCGCGCGGCGCTGCCGGGGCCGGCGGCGGGGGCACGGTCACCGTGGGCGCGGCGTGCTCGACCGGCGGGTACGGCGGAGGCGGCTGGTAGGCCGGCTGCGGCTGGTAGGCCGGCTGCGGCTGGTACGTCGGCAGCGGTGTCTCGTACGGGGCCGGTGGCGGTGGCGCCGGTGCCGGGACCGCCGGCTGCGGCGGACCACCCTCGCGGCGTTCCTGCAGGTTGCGGACGAGGAAGAAGGCGCCGCCGACGACGACCAGGACCAGCGCCAGGTCGCGGGCGTCACCGAGGGCGAGCACGCCGGCCAGTACGAGCCCGCCGATGACGAGCGCGGCCGCCACCGCGGCGTCGCGGGCGCGACTGCTGCCGCCCGGGCCGCGGTGCAGGAACGACTCGACCGGGGACGACTGCTCGTCCTCGGCCGGCATGAACAGCCAGCCGACGACGTACAGCAGGATGCCGCTGCCGCCGAACAGGGTGAGCACCGCGAACAGGACGCGGAACAGGACCGGGTCGATGCCGGTGTATTCGCCGAGGCCGCCGGCGACGCCGGCGATCACCTTGCGCTGTGAGCTCCGGGCCAGCCGGCGACCCGAGAACGCGCTCCACGAACCACCCGAGGGCGGCACGCCACCGGCCGGAAACCCGGCCGCCGTCGCGCCACCCGGACCCCCCGGCGGAACGTCGCCCCCGGGCGTCGCCGACCCTGGGATGCGCTCGGTCGGCCCATCCCCGACCGATGCGCCGGCCGTCCCGCCGACCGGCTCGCCGACCCCGGCCGGAGCACCGCCATCGGCCTCGCTGGCAGACTGCGCCTGCCCCGCCGTCGGCCCTCCGCCGGGAACCTCAGCTCGCAGCTCCGCGGAGTCAGCGGGGGTGCCGCCGGCGCGTTCCCCCGTCTCAGCGAAGGGCCGAGCGGCCGCGCCGTCAGCAACGGACGCGGTGGCCTCGCCGAGCACCTCACGGTCGTCACCGGCCGCCCGCAACCTGGCAGCCCTGGCGGACTCGACGGACTCGACGGCCGGCGGTGCGGAGTCGGCTCGACGGCTCGGCCGGCTCGACGGCCGGACGCCGGCTCGGACGCCGGGCCGGCGGCGGGGGCCGGAGCCGGCTCGGACGCCGGGCCGGCGGCGGGGGCCGGAGCCGGCTCGGACGCCGGGCCGGCGGCGGGGGCCGGAGCCGGCTCGGACGCCGGGCCGGCGGCGGGGGCCGGAGCCGGCTCGGACGCCGGGCCGGCGGCGGGGGCCGGAGCCGGCTCGGACGCCGGGCCGGCGGCGGGGGCCGGAGCCGGCTCGGGAGCCGCCGGGTCCGCGGGGTCCGGCGACGCGGGAGGCTCGCCGGGAACGGGGTGGTGCTCGGTCATGGGGAAATCGTCCGGCTCGACGGAGGCCAGCGGTATGGGGGATGGCCCTGACCGGACCCTGGTCCGCAAGACCGGGGACCTCCCCGTGGTCGCGGACCCCGTGCCGATGCAACCATCGACGAGGAACCACCCGTACGGACGGAAGCAGGAGACAGTGCAGCTCGCGGCCCCGCCGCCCCGGCTCTACCGCGCGGCCGACGGCCGCGTGGTCGCCGGCGTCGCCCAGGGCCTCGCGAACCACCTGGCGGTGAAGCCGCTCTACGTCCGCATCGCCTTCGCCGTGCTGGCGACGTTCAACGGCTTCGGCCTCGTCGTCTACCTGGCGCTCTGGGCGGTGGTGCCGCAGGAGCCGGTCGCTGCCGACGCCCCGCCGCGACCCCGCCGGCGCGCGTTCGAGCGCGGCACGGCACTGGCGCTGGTGGCCGTCGCCGCCGGCGGCCTGCTGCTGGCCCGCGGCGTACCCATCCTCGGCAACAACATCCTGCTCGTCCCGTTGCTGCTGGCCGGCGCCGGCCTGGCGGTGCTGTGGAGCCAGGCGGACAAGGACCAGCGCGACCGCTGGCGCCGCATGTCCCTGTTCGAGACCGAGCCGACCCGCCGCTCGGTCGCGATCGTCCGGTTCGTCGGCGGGGCGATCCTGGTCGCCGCCGGTGTCGGCTCGTTCCTGCTGCTGTCCGGCACGCTGTCGGCCGCCCGCGACGGCCTGGTGGCCGGCGTCGCGGTGCTGGCCGGGCTCGCCCTGCTGACCGCCCCGCTGTGGTGGCGGCTGGTCGCCGAGCTGACCGAGGAGCGCCGGGAGCGGATCCGCTCCCAGGAGCGCGCCGACCTGGCCGCCCACCTGCACGACTCGGTGCTGCAGACGCTGGCCCTGATCCAGCGGCACTCGGACGAGCCGCGCGAGGTGGCCCGCCTGGCCCGCGGCCAGGAGCGCGAGCTGCGGACCTGGCTCTACCGCCCGGAGAACCGACAGGAGTCGAAGCTCGCCGCCGCCCTGGAGGCGGTCGCCGGCGAGATCGAGGACGCCTACGTGGTGCAGGTCGAGAGCGTCGTCGTCGGCGACGCCGAGGTGGACGACCGGCTCGGGGCGGTGGTGCAGGCGACCAGGGAGGCGCTGGTCAACGCGGCCAAGCACGCCGGCGTCGAGACGATCTCCCTGTACGCGGAGGTCGAACCGACGGAGGTCACGGTGTTCGTCCGGGACCGCGGCGCCGGCTTCGACCCCGACCTGGTCGACGACGACCGGCACGGCGTGCGCGGGTCGATCGTCGGACGGATGGAACGGCACGGCGGGAAGGCGACGATCCGCAGCACGGTCGGTGCCGGCACGGAGGTCGAGCTGACGATGGACAGGAGCACCACATGAGCGAGGCCGAGAGCCCGCGGGCCGAGCCGGTACGGGTCGTCCTCGTCGACGACCACTCGATGTTCCGCTCCGGCGTCCGGGCCGAGCTGGCCACCGACGACGGAGTGGAGATCGTCGGCGAGGCCGGCGGCGTCGGCGAGGCGGTCGCGGTGATCGGCCGCACCAAGCCGGACGTCGTGCTGCTCGACGTGCACATGCCCGACGGCGGCGGCAAGGCGGTGCTGGAGCAGGTCAAGGACCCCGACGTCCGGTTCCTGGCCCTGTCGGTCAGCGACGCCGCGGAGGACGTGATCGGGGTGATCCGGGCCGGCGCCCGCGGCTACGTGACCAAGACGATCTCCGGTCCCGATCTCGGTGCCGCGATCCGCCGGGTCAAGGACGGCGACGCGGTGTTCTCGCCCCGGCTGGCCGGGTTCGTGCTCGACGCGTTCACCCGGCCGGAGGCGTCCCGCGCGCTCGACCCGGAGCTCGACCAGCTGACCCAGCGCGAGCGGGAGGTGCTCCGGCTGCTCGCCCGCGGCTACGCGTACAAGGAGATCGCCTCGCGCCTGTTCATCTCGGTCAAGACCGTCGAGACGCACGTGTCGAGCGTGCTGCGCAAGCTGCAGCTGTCCAACCGGTACGAGCTGTCCCGCTGGGCCACCGACCGCCGCCTGGTCTGATCAACTGATGCTGATGATCGCCCACTGCTTCGGCGGCCCCGCCACCTGCCGGAAGTCGACCAGGATGTGCTGCAGCGGCCGCAACCCGAGCCGGGTGACGTACGGGTCCCGGATCGTGTGCTCGATCAGCCCGTCGTCGTTGACGTTGCGGTCGGCGCAGTCGAGCGTTCCGGCGGGTCGGCCCGAGATGCGGATCTCCAGTTGCACGCCCCGGACGCACTCCGCGAAGACCGTGAGTGTGCGGCTCTGCCCGAAGTAGCTCGGCACGAACATGTCGATGCGGCCCGGTTCGTACCCGGACGGCTCACCGCGCAGGTCGTCCGCGCTGAGCCGGTCCGGCAACAGCGGCTGCAGCACGCCGACCTGCCAGCGACCCGGGCTGCCGGGCTCGACGTGCACGTCAGCCGTGGCCGTTGTCTTGGACAAGATTCCGACGAACCTGGCGGGGAGCAGGAGCGCACCCTCGTAGTGGTCGCCGACCGGGACGCGGCAGCTGATCCGGCGGTCGTCACCCAGGCCACGGAGGGTGAGATCGCCGCGGCTCTCGCAGCCGACCATGATCACCACCGGCAGCATCGCGAACGGAGCGTTGTAGCTCCAGACCGCGTCGCCGCCGAACGTGAAGTATCCGCTGCCGCGGTAGCCGGGGACGGCGCGGGAGGTGCCGTCGTCGCCGAAGTATGGCCCGGCGGGGACGCCGGCGGGAAGGGTCTCAGGGCGGCCGGGCAGGCGGGTGAGGAGCGCGCCGGCGAGGGCGACCAGGACCAGGACGAGGGCCGCGCCGGCAGTCCGGCGCCGGCGGATCCGGCCCACCCGGGCGTGCACCTCGCGGGTCCGGGCCGGGTTGTCGGGGACGGTCCCGGCACGGTCGGCGAGCAGGTCGCGCAGCTCGTTCTCGATCACTGTCCACCTCCCATCGTGCCGGCGAGGTCGGCGTCCCGGCGCAGCGCCGCCAGCGCCTTGGCCGCCTGGCTCTTCACCGTGCCGGTGCTGATCCCGAGCGCGGACGCGGTCTCGGCTTCGGAGAGGTCCTCGTAGTAGCGCAGCACCACGACCGCCCGCTGCCGGCGCGGTAGCGCACCGAGCGCCCGCCACAGTGCGTCCCGGTCGTCGACGTGGCTGGTCGCCGCCGGGTCGCCGCGGTCGGGCAGCTCCCCGGTGGGCCGCTCGCCCCGCCACCGCCGCCGCCACCAGGTCGCGTAGGTCGTCGCCAGCGCGCGCCGCACGTACGGCTCCGGCGGCCCGTCGATCCGCCCCCAGGCGAACCAGCACTTGGCCAACGCGGTCTGCAGCAGGTCCTCGGCCAGCCCGTGGTCGCCCGTCAGCAGGTACGCCGTGCGCAGCAGCGCCGGCGACCGGGTGGCGACGAACTCGTCGAACCCGCTGCGGTCGGCCATCGGTGTCCTCCTCGGTCAGAAATGATGACCATTCGGAACATCGATCAGGTTGCCGGGCGGGCCATCGCCAGCGCGTCGGTGCCACTGGGCTGGTAGTAGCGACGGCGGCGGCCGATCGGGACGAAGCCGTGCCGCTCGTACAGGCGCTGCGCGACGGCGTTGTCCACCCGGACGTCGAGCAGCACCCGGCGCGGGCCGGCCGCGGCCAGCAGATCCCGCAGCAGCGCGGTGCCGATACCGCCACCTTGCACGGTCCGTGTGACTCCGATGGTGAGCACGTGCGCCTCGTCGCCGAAGATCGCCAGTCCTCCGTACCCGACCACCGCACCATCGAGCAGCGCGACCACATAGTGCCGGGTGTCGGTCTCGGCCAGCTCGTTCCAGAACGCGGCCGCCGACCAGCTCTCCTCGGGGAACAGCTCGTGCTCCAGCCGGAGCACCGGCTCGACGTGCCACCACCGCATCCGGGTCAGCTCCCACTCGGGGGGCTGCCGCCCCCCGAGAACCCCCCGCATCCCGGTCACCTCCCACTCGGGGGGCTGCCGCCCCCGAAAACCCCCCGCGGCCCGGCCTCCCACTCGGGGGGCTGCCGCCCCCGAAAACCCCCCGCGGCCCCACCTCCCACTCGCGGGGCTGCCCCCGAAAACCCCCCGCGGCCCCACCTCCCACTCGGGGGGGTGCCGCCCCCGAAAAAATCCCACCGCCCAGCCGCACCGTCGGGCACGTGCCGAGCGTATCCGCTCACCGAGCGCCCGCACTGATGTGCGCTCCGCTGACCGGAACCGACGGAATGCGCGGTTCGCCCGAGGCCCCGGATACGGTGGCCCGCATGCGCAGACGCTTCGCGCTTGCCCTGCTCGGCCTGTGCGGCCTGCTCGCGGGCTGCGCCAGCACCGTGGCCGGCAACGGCCAACCGGCCGCGAACGCCACCAAACCGGGCGCCGCGTCGGCGAGCCCGAAGGGCTCGGCCACCCCGGACGACTCCGGACGCCAGACGCTGAGCTGCGGCGGGTCGAAGATCTCGCCGGCCGGCTCGCCGTACTGCTTCACGATGCCGACCGGCTTCCAGGACGTCTCCTCCTCGGTGACCGTGGACGCGAGCATCGGGAAGGAGAAATACCGCTCGGCGGTCGCGGTGAGTAGCCGCGACTTGATCATCATCAGCGTGTACGAGCTGCGTTCGGACACCGACACGATCTCCGACGACACGCTCGAGGGCGAGCTGACGCAGGTGCTGCGGGAACTGTCCCAGCAGGGCTTCACGTTCGACTCGACCACCGCCGACAAGTCCGACGTCGACGGCGCCCGCAGCTTCGGCTACCACGCCAGCCAGCGGTCCACCGGGCTGGAGTCCGACGTCTACTTCGTCTTCCGCGGCCGCAACGAGCTGCAGGTCAACTGCCAGTGGAAGGACAAGGAGTCCGACGTCGACCGCGGCTGCAAGTCCGTGCTGGACACGCTGCAGTTCAAGAGCGTGAAGTGAGCAGCCCGGCCGCGGTGCGCAGGTCGGCGCGCAGCGCCGCCAGCGGGGCGCCGTTCGGGCCGAACCGGATCGCCGCCGACGGGTGGTAGGTCGGCAGGATCCGGCGCCCGTCCACCTCGTGCAGCTCGCCGCGCACCGACGCCAGCCGGACGCCGCGGCCCAGGAAGGCGGCCGCCGCGGACAGGCCGAGCGCGACGACCAGCTCCGGCGCGATCAGCTGCAGCTTGCGCTCCAGCCAGCCACGGCAGCGGGTCGCCTCGGTCGCCGCCGGGGTGCGGTTGCCCGGCGGCCGGCACTGCACGACGTTGACCACGGCGACCCCGGACCGGTCCAACCCGGCCTCGGCCAGCAGCAGGTCCAGCAGCGCCCCGGCCTTGCCGACGAACGGGCGGCCGGTGCGGTCCTCCTCGGCCCCGGGCGCCTCGCCGACCAGCGCGAGCCGGGCACCGGCCGGGGCGTCGCCGACGACGACCGTGCTCCGGCTCCCGACCAGCTCCGGGCATGCGGCGCAGG
Organism: uncultured Actinomycetota bacterium; assembly: GCA_963728945.1. Classification (GTDB taxonomy): domain Bacteria; phylum Actinomycetota; class Actinomycetes; order Mycobacteriales; family CADCTP01; genus CADCTP01. Next base: position 838,160 of record CAVSMA010000004.1, read on the forward strand.
TCTGCGCCGCGGCGGCCAGTTCGGCCCAGCTGGTGCACTCGGCGGCGCGGCTGAACACCTGCAGCGAGACCGGGTCGATCCGGGTCGCCCTCACCGCACGCCCCGGTGCGAGCCGGTGGCCGCGGCCCGGTAGGCCCGGTGCAGGAACGCCCGCAGCCGCAGGTTGACCAGCGCCGGCCGTTCCATCATCACCAGGTGCCCGGCATCGTCGAGCACGAGCAGCTCGGCGTGCGGCAGCAGCTGGGCCATCCGGCGGCTGTGCTCCACCGGCGTGAGCAGGTCCTTGTCCCCGACGACGACGAGCACCTCGAGCCCGGCCAGCGGGGACAGCGAGTCGAGCTTGTCGTGCGCGGTCAGCGCCGGGAAGAAGTCGGCCACGACGTCGACCGGCGTGCTGGCGATGAGCCTCTCCACGTAGTCGACCAGCGCCGGCGACACGTCGGACGAGCCGAACGAGTAGTGCCGGGTCAGCAGCCAGGCCAGGTCGGAGCCGACCCTGCGGCTGCGCTCGATCAGCCCGGCCCGGGACCGCATCGTCCGCAGCACCAGCGGCATCACCGGGGCACGCAGCCGCGCGGTCACCGCCGGCAGCCCGAGGCTGACCTCGGACAGCCGGCCGGTCGAGGTGGAGATCAGCGCGACCCCGATCACCCGCGGCCCGAACAGCTCCGGGTGCCGGTCGACCAGCGACATCACCGCCATCCCGCCCATCGAGTGGCCGACCAGCACCACCGGGCCGGTCGGCGCCACCTCGGCCAGCACCCGGTAGAGGTCGTCGCCGAGCTGGTCGATCGTCACGGTCTCGGCGGCTGCCCGCCCGGACCTCCCGTGCGAGCGCTGGTCGTAGAAGACCATCCGCAGCCTCGGGCGGGTCATGTCCTCCAGCCCGAGCCACTGGTAGTGCCAGGAGCCGAGGGCGAGCGCAAGCCCGTGCACGAACACCACGGTCAGCGGCGCGTCGGCCGGGCCGACCTGCTCGACCTCGAGCGGGATGCCGTCGTCGGTGCGCACCACGCTGGTCCGGTCCGGGGACAGCTGCCCGTACGGCTGGTCCGCCTCCGGGTCCGGCCGGGACCGGACCCGGCCGATCGCGTACTTCTCGGCCGCCAGGCCGACCACGGCGCCGGCGGCGACGAGGCCGGCCACCCCGGCGGCGATGCCGATGACGTCGCGTCGCCTCACGGCACCCTGCCCCGGTAGGCCCGCGGCACCCGGGCTCCGACCCTGGTGACGATCTCGTACGAGATCGTGCCGGTCGCGTCCGCCCAGTCCTGCGCGGTGGGCTCGCCGTCCCGGCCGGGGCCGAACAGCACCACCTCGTCGCCGGCCTCGACCGTGTCGTCGCCGACGTCCACCACGAACTGGTCCATGCACACCCGGCCGGAGATCGTCCGGCGCCGGCCGCCGACGAACAGCGGGCCGACCGAGGTCGCGTTGCGCGGCACCCCGTCGGCGTACCCCAGCGGGACCAGGGCCAGTCCGGTCTCCCGCTCGGTCGTGTAGACGTGCCCGTACGAGACGCCGCTGCCGGCCGGCACCCGCTTGGCCAGCGCGACCGACGAGCGCAGCGTCATCGCCGGGGTGAGCCCGTGCCACACCGGCGGCACCGGGGTAAGCCCGTAGACCGCGATGCCCGGGCGGACCAGGTCGAAGTGCGCCGCCGGCAGGGTCAGCGTCGCGGCCGAGTTGGCCAGGTGCCGCAGCGGCGGGTCGACGCCGAGCCGCCGGGCCACCTCGACCGCGTCGGCGAACTCGGCGACCTGCCGGGCGATCGTCGGGTGCCCGGGCGCGTCCGCGTACGCGAAGTGACTCCAGATGCCGATCACCTGCACGTCGCCGGCGGCCGCGGCCTTGGCCGCCGCGGTCACCAGGTCGGGCCAGTCGGCGGCCGGCGCGCCGCCGCGGGACAGGCCGGTGTCGATCTTCAGGTGCAGCCGGGCCGGCCGGCCGGCGTCCCGGGCCGCCGCGGCGATCTCGCTGACCGTCCAGGGCGCGCTGGCGGACAGGTCGACGTCGGCGGCCACCCCGGCGGCGAGGTCCTCGCCCGGCGCCGCCAGCCAGGACAGCACCGGCGCGGTGATCCCCGCGCTGCGCAGCGCCAGCGCCTCCTCCAGGAACGCGACCCCGAGCCAGCTCGCGCCGCCGGCCAGCGCGGCCCGCGCGGACGGCAGCAGGCCGTGCCCGTATCCGTCAGCCTTGACCACCGCCATCACCTCGGCCGGTGTCCGGGACCGCAGCAGCGCGACGTTGTCCCGGATCGCCTCGAGGTCGACGACCGCCTCCGACCGGACCATGGCGCCCATCCTCCCAGAGGCCCCCGTCGCACCCGCGGCGCCGTGCGCGGTCCCGTCGGGGCCGCCGATACTAAGTTCGGTGCCCGTGAGCGACTTCACCGACAGCGGGATCGAGCGGCTCCACCGGGTGCTGGCCCGGCACGTCGACAGCGGCGCGGTGCCCGGACTGGTGGCGCTGGTCGACCGGGGCGGCCGGACCGAGGTGGTCTGCCTCGGTGAACGGTCGATCGGCGGGCCGCCGGTCACCCGGGACACGATCTTCCGGATCTCGTCGATGTCCAAGCCGATCACCGCGGTCGCGGCGCTGATGCTGGTCGAGGAGTGCGTGCTGCGGCTGGACGACCCGGTCGACGACCTGCTGCCCGAGCTCGCGGACCGGCGGGTGCTCAGCCGGCTGGACGCGCCGCTCTACGACACCGTGCCGGCCGAGCGCTCGATCACCGTGCGGGACCTGCTGACGTTCACGATGGGGTTCGGTCAGGTGATGGCCGACCCGGCCGACGTCCCGGTGGTGGCCGCGGCGAACGAGCGGGCGATCGGCATGGGGCCGCCCGACCCCGGCGCGACGCCGGCCCCGGACGAGTGGCTGCGGCGGCTCGGCGAGCTGCCGTTGATGTTCCAGCCCGGCCGGCGCTGGGCCTACCACGTGCCGATGGAGGTGCTCGGCGTGCTGATCGCGCGGGCGGCCGGGATGCCGCTGTCGCGGTTCCTGGCCGAGCGGGTGTTCGGGCCGCTGGGGATGGCCGACACCGGGTTCAGCGTCCCGGCCGGGTCGCTGGACCGGTTCGTCACCTCATACCGGCCCGACCCGGAGACCGGCGCGCTGTCCGTGTACGACCCGGTCGACGGGGCCTGGAGCCGGCCGCCGGCGTTCGAGTCGGGCGGCGGCGGGCTCGTCTCGACCGCCGACGACCTGCTCGCGTTCGGCCGGATGCTGCGCGCCGGCGGCGATCCGATGCTGTCCCGGGCCACGGTCGCGGCGATGACCACGGACCAGCTCACCCCGGCCCAGAAGGAGGTCGTGGCCTGGGTGCCGTGGAACGGCGCCGGCTGGGGCTTCGGCGTCGGCGTCGCGGTCGATCGGGTGGGCATCGACGCCAACCCGGGGCGGTTCGGCTGGGACGGCGGGATGGGCACGTCGTTCTCCTGCGACCCGGGCGAGGACCTGGTCGGCACGCTGCTGACCCAGGCGATGTGGACCTCGCCCACCGCGCACAACGTCGCGTCCGACTTCTGGACCGCGACGTACGCTGCGCTGGTCTGACGGCTCAGCCGGCCGCGGCGCGAACCGTGCGCAGCGCGTCGGGAAGCGCGTCCAGCACGCCGGTCGCGCTGGTGGTCGCGCCGCCGGCCGCGATCGACCCGGCCAGCCCGTGCAGGTACGCGGCGAGCGCGGCGGCCAGCGCCGGCTCCACCCCGCCGGCCAGCAGCGCGCCGCCCAGCCCGGACAGCACGTCGCCGCTGCCGGCGGTCGCCAGCCACGGGGTGCCGGTCGGGTTGACGTACGCGAAGCCGTCCGGGTCGGCGACCACGGTCGCGTTGCCCTTGAGCAGCATGGTCACGCCCATCTCGGCCGCGGCCCGGCGGGCGGCACCGACCCGGTCGGCGCCGACCGGCCCGGCGACCCGCTCGAACTCCCGGTCGTGCGGGGTGAGCACGGTGGGCGCGGTTCGGGACCGGACCAGCTCGGGCTCCCGGGCCAGCAGGGTCAGCCCGTCGGCGTCGACGAGCACCGGCACGTCCTGGCCGAGCACGTCGCGCAGCAGCCCGGCCGCGGCGTCGTCGGTGCCGATGCCCGGGCCGACCACCCAGGCCTGCACCTGGCCGGCCTCGCTCGGCTTGCCCTCGGTGACGATCGCCTCCGGCCACCGGGACCGTACGTGCTCGGCCGCGCCGCCGGCGTACCGGACCATGCCGGCGCCGCCGTGCACGGCAGCTCCCGTGCTGAGCACGCCGGCCCCGGGATACGTCGACGAGCCGGCGGCGACGCCGACGACACCGCGGGTGTACTTGTCGTCGCGCGGGCCGGGGCGGGGCACCAGCCGGGCCACGTCGGCCGGGTCGAGCACCCGCAGCCGCGGCTCCGGGAGGTCGAGGCCGATCTCGACCAGGCGCACGTCGCCGGCGTGCTCGGCGCCGGCCCCGACCAGCAGCCCGGGCTTGAGCGTGCCGAACGTGACGGTCACGTCGGCCCGGACCGCATCGCCCTCGACCGCGCCGGTGTCCGCGTCGACGCCGCTGGGCAGGTCGACCGCGACCACCGTGCCGGTGACCGCCGCGACCAGCCCGGCCGCCGCGGGCCGCAGGCCGCCGGAGCCGCCGATCCCGACGATCCCGTCGAGCACCAGCCGGGCCGCGGCGACCACGTCGGTCGCGGCGGGCGAGCCGGCCGGGAGCGCGCGCCCGCCGGCGCCGCGCAGGGCGGTGAGGCCACCGGGGTGGGCGCGGTCCGGGGACAACAGCACCGCGGTGACCGCGGCACCACGGGCGGCCAGCCGCGCGCCGGCGTAGAGCGCGTCGCCGCCGTTGTCGCCGGCGCCGGCGAGGACCGCGACCGTGGTTCCGTACACGCCCTGCCGCAGGATCCGCACGCACTCGGCGGCGAGTCCGGCGGCGGCCCGCTGCATCAGCGCGCCCTCGGGCACCGCCTGCATCGCCGCCCGCTCGACGGCACGGACGACCTCGACCGGGAAGGCAGCTCGCACGTGCCCATCCTGCCCGCTCCGCCGGCTACCCGCGGCGGGTCGCGGCCGCCTCCTGCCGGGACGTCACCCCCAGCTTGGCCAGGATCGACGCCACGTGGTGCTCGACCGTGCGCCGGGACAGCACCAGCCGGGCCGCGATGGCCGCGTCGGTCAACCCCTCGGACACCAGCGCCAGCACCTCGGCCTCCCGTACTGTGAGCCCACTCGGGTGCTCGACCGTGCTGGTCCGCGGCCGCCGCGGCGCCGACCAGCCCCGCGCGCGCAGCATCGCGCGCACCCGGGCCGCGGTGACCGCCGCGCCCAGACCGTCCAGCACCGCGACCGCCGAGGTCAGCGCCGCCCGGTCGCCGGAGCGGGCCAGCGCCAGGGCCCGCTCGTACGGGCTGCCGAGCCACCGCCACGCCTCGGCCGCCTCGGCCCACCGGCCCGCCGCCTCCAGCGCGTACGGGCCGGGCAGGTCGCCGACCGGGAGGCCGGACGGCGGCACCCCGGCCTCCGGGGCGAGCCAGGTCGCGATCGGGGCCCGGTGCCACGGCCCGCCGCCGATGCCAACCAGCCGCAGCGTCCGTGCCGCGGTCTCCCGCGCGCCGGTGATGTCACCCGCCAGCCACTGCGTCTCGCTGCGGGCGGCCGCGACCGGGCCGAACCGCTGTATCTCGCCGGTGCCCTCGGCCAGCTCGGCGGCACGGTCGAGCGGATCCCGCCAGTCGCCCCGGCCCGTCCGGGCGCGGGCCCGCGCCAGCACGGTCAGCGGCACGATCCTGCTCACCGGCGCCGCGTCGAGGTGCCGCAGCATGTCGACGGCGCACGACTCCGCCGCCGCCAGGTCACCGCAGTGCAGCTGTTCCAGCGACTGCCAGCCCTGCAGGTAGAGCGTCCAGGCGTCGAGGTCACGCTCCGGCAGTAGGCCAGACCCACCGCCAGGTATTCGGCGGCGTCCGCGTGCCGGCGCAGCGAGATGGCGGTGGAGGCGAGGTTGCAGTACGCCCTGGCCGCGTGCTCGTGCAGGTCAGCGGCACGGGACCGGTCCAGGCTGTCGGTCAGCAGCCGCCGGCCCAGCTCGGCGTCGCCGGAGGTCAGCTCGACCGTGCCGAGGTTGTTCTGCACGTGCACTCGCACCGCGAGGGTCCGAGGGCCGTCCGGCAGCCGGTCGAGCAGGTCGAACGTGCGGGTGGCCCACTCGCGCGTGCCCGGCAGGTCGGAGGACAGCATCCGCAGCTGCGCCGCGTTGCTCTGCGCCATCGCCAGCTCGACCGAGTCCGTTCCGGCCAGCACCTCCGTGGCCTGCACGGCGTGCCGCTCGGACTGCTCGTTGTGCCCGATGAACCAGCTCAGCCGGGACAGGAACCGGTGCGTGTCGCCGACCCGGACCGTGTCGCCGAGCCGGACCCAGATCCGCAACGCCTCGGTCTCGGCCGTCAGCGCGTCCTCGATGAGGTCGGTGAGGTAGCACTCGTAGCCGAGGCGTCCGAGCAGCTCGGCCCGGTCGGCCTCCGGCAGGGCAGCGGCATACCGGAGCGCCCGCCGGTACTGCTGCACCGCCTCCCGGTGCGCGCCCAGCGCCGCCGCCCGGGCCGCCGCCTCCGGCGCGTACGCCAGGACGCCATCCGAGTCGCCCGCCGCGTCGGCGTGGTGGGCCAACCGGGCCGGATCCACCGCCGTGCCGGCCGCCACCCACGACCGCAGCTGCGCCAGCAGCCGGCGGTGCACGGCCAGCCGGCGGGCCGGCGGCACCTGCTCGGCCACGGCCAGCCGGGCCAGCTCGTGCCGGAACTCGACGCCGCCGTCGGTGGCCGCCAGCACCCCGTGCTCCAGCGGCTCGTCCAGGGCCGCGAAGCCGTCGCCGAGCACAGGCTCGAGCAGGGCAAGCTCGGCCCGGGCGCCGGCCAGGGCGACCACGTCGAGCGCGTGCCTGGCCTCGGCCGACAACCGGGCGACCCGCGCCACCACCGCGTCCCGGACGGTCGCCGGCACGTCGCTGCCGCCGGCCGCGAGCACCTCGGTGACGAAGAACGGGTTCCCGCCGGTCACCTCGTGCAGCCGGGCCGCGTCCGGGCCGGCGGCGCCGGCCAGCGCCCGGACCGCAGCCAGCGACAGCGGCGCCAGCGCCATCCGCCGGGTGCCGGCCGCAGTCGCCGCGTCGCCGAGCAGCAGCCGCAGCGGGTGACCGGCCGGCGCGTCCTCCGGCCGGTAGGTCACCAGCACCAGCGCGCACCGGTCGTGCACCCGCCGGGCCAGGTGCCGGATCAGGTCGAGGGTGGCCTCGTCGGCCCAGTGCGCGTCCTCGACCACCAGCAGGTACGGCGGCGACCCGGCCAGCGCCGCGGTGACCGCGGTGAACACCTCGTACCGGGACGCGTCCGGCGGCCAGACCCCGTCCGGCAGCGCCGGCAGCATCTCGGCGAGCGGGCCCAGCGGAGCCGGGGTGGCCGACCCGTCGCACCGCCCGACCGCGACCCTGGCCGCTCCCCGCGCGGCCGCGACGACCTCGCCGACGAACGTGGTCTTGCCCACCCCGGCCTCGCCGGCGACGAACAGCACCCGGCCGCGTCCGTCCGCCGCGTCGGCGAGGTAGCCGGCCGCCGCGCGCAGCTGGTCGTCGCGCTCCAGGAGCGGCACGGGCCCGATCGTACGAGCGGGCAGGCGTGCCAGACTGGCGAACGGCCAGGGCCACCCGGCCCGGTTTCGAGGAGGTCGTAGTGGCCGCGCCGGCACTCGGAGCAGGACAGCAGTCAGCAGAGAGGCCGCGCCGGGCGCGCCGGCTGACCGGGCGGCGGGCCGAGCCGGAACCGTCCCGCGGGCTGGACGAGGCCGAGGTCGAGCGGCTGCTGGCCGCGCTCACCGCCGTGCGGGACGGCGAGTTCCGGGTCCGGCTGCGGGTGCCGGGCGACGCCGACTCGCCGATGGCCCGGCTGGCCACGGTGGTCAACGAGGTGGTCGACCGCAACCGGCAGCTGACCGGCGAGCTCGACCGGGTCCGCCGGGTGGTCGGCCGGGACGGCCGGCTGGACGAGCGGCTGCGCCCCGGCAACGCCGAGGGCGCCTGGGCCGCCGCCGTCACCGCGGCCAACGACCTGCTCGACGAGCTGGTCCGGCCGACGGTCGAGGTGGGCCGGGTGCTCGGCGCGGTGGCCGCCGGCGACCTGACCCAGATGATCGACCTGCGCTCGGGCGACCAGCGGCTGCGCGGCGAGTTCCTCCGGATGGCCCGGACCGTCAACGGCATGGTCGCCCAGCTGCGCGACTTCGCCGACGAGGTGACCAGGGTCGCCCGCGAGGTCGGCACCGACGGCAAGCTCGGCGGCCAGGCCAGGGTCCGCGGTGTCTCCGGCACCTGGCGCGACCTCACCGACTCGGTGAACACGATGGCCAGCCGGCTGACCAACCAGGTCCGCGACATCGCGCTGGTCACCACCGCGGTCGCCAACGGCGACCTGTCCCGCACGGTCACCGTCGACGTGGCCGGCGAGATGCTCGAGCTGAAGACGACCGTGAACACGATGGTCGACCAGCTGCGCGCGTTCGCCGACGAGGTGACCCGGGTGGCCCGCGAGGTCGGCACGGATGGCGTGCTGGGCGGCAAGGCGACGGTCCCTGGCGTGGCCGGCACCTGGAAGGACCTCACCGACAACGTCAACTCGATGGCCGGTAACCTGACCGCGCAGCTGCGCGACATCGCCCAGGTGACCACGGCCGTCGCCCGCGGCGACCTGTCCCGCAAGATCACCGTCGACGTCTCCGGCGAGCTGCTCGGGCTCAAGACGACCGTGAACACGATGGTCGACCAGCTGTCCGGGTTCGCCGACGAGGTGACCCGGGTGGCCCGCGAGGTCGGCTCGGAGGGCCGGCTCGGCGGCCAGGCCGAGGTCAGGGGCGCGTCCGGCACCTGGCGCGACCTCACCGACTCGGTGAACTTCATGGCCGGCACGCTGACCGCCCAGGTCCGCAACATCGCCGAGGTGACCACGGCGGTGGCCCGCGGCGACCTGACCAAGAAGATCGACGTCGACGCCCGCGGCGAGATCCTCGAGCTGAAGACGACGATCAACATCATGGTCGACCTGCTGTCGGCGTTCGCCGACGAGGTCACCAGAGTCGCCCGCGAGGTCGGCACGGAGGGCAAGCTCGGCGGCCAGGCCAGGGTCAGGGGCGCGTCCGGCACCTGGAAGGACCTGACCGACAACGTCAACTCGATGGCCGGCAACCTCACCAGCCAGGTGCGGTCGATCGCCACCGTGTCGACCGCGGTCGGGCGCGGTGACCTGTCCCAGAAGATCATGATCGAGGCGCAGGGCGAGACGGCCGCGCTGGCGCACACGATCAACACGATGGTCGACACGCTGCGCGCGTTCGCCGACGAGGTCACCCGGGTCGCCCGCGAGGTCGGTACGGAGGGCATCCTCGGCGGCCAGGCGCGGGTACCCGGCGTCGCCGGGGTGTGGAAGGACCTCACCGACAACGTCAACTCGATGGCCGGCAACCTCACCAGCCAGGTCCGCAACATCGCCGAGGTGACCACCGCGGTGGCCGGCGGCGACCTGCGCCGCAAGATCGACGTCGACGCCCGGGGCGAGATCCTGGAGCTGAAGACGACGATCAACACGATGGTCGACCAGCTCTCCGCCTTCGCCGACGAGGTGACCAGGGTGGCCCGCGAGGTCGGCACCGAGGGCAAGCTCGGCGTCCAGGCCGAGGTCGAGGGCGTGTCCGGCACCTGGAAGCGGCTCACCGAGAGCGTCAACCAGCTGGCGAGCACGCTGACCATCCAGCTGCGCGCGATCGCGGACGTGTCCACCGGCGTCACCCGCGGCGACCTGACCCGCAAGATCACCGTCGACGCGGCCGGCGAGGTCGCGGCGCTGAAGGACACGATCAACCAGATGATCGCCACCCTGCGCGAGACGACCAGGGCCAACCAGGAGCAGGACTGGCTGAAGACCAACCTGGCCCGGATCTCCGGTCTCATGCAGGGCCAGCGCGACCTCAAGGCGGTCGCCCGGCTGATCATGTCCGAGCTGACCCCGGTGGTGACCGCGCAGTGCGGCGCGTTCTTCCTGGCCGAGGCCGCGGAGGTGACCTCGGCCGCGAACGCCTACCCGGACGGCCGGGCCCGGCTGCGGATGATCGCCGGCTACGGCTACCCCGGCGGTACCCGGGACGGCGAGGCGTTCGCGTTCGGCGAGACGCTGGTCGGCCAGGCCGCGGCCGAGGGCAGCCGGATCCACCTCACCGACGTCCCGGCCGGGTACGTGCGGATCTCCTCCGCGCTGGGCAGCGCTCCGCCGGCCGAGCTGGTCGTGCTGCCGGTGCTGTTCGAGGGCCGGGTGCTGGCCGTCATCGAGCTGGCCACGTTCACCCCGTTCAGCCCGGTGCACCTGGCGTTCCTGGACCAGATCACCGAGACCATCGGGGTCACGGTGAACACGATCATCGCGAACTCCCGCACCGAGGAGCTGCTCAACCAGTCCCGCCGGCTGACCGAGGAGCTGCAGGTGCGCTCCGAGGAGCTGCAGGGCCAGCAGGAGCAGCTGCGCCGGACCAACACCGAGCTCGAGGTGAAGAACGCCGAGATCGAGGACGCCGGCCGGGCGCTGGCCGACCGGGCCGAGCAGCTCGCGCTCTCGTCCCGGTACAAGTCCGAGTTCCTCGCGAACATGTCGCACGAGCTGCGCACGCCGCTGAACAGCCTGCTCATCCTGGCCCGGCTGCTGGCCGACAACCCGACCGGCAACCTGACCGCCGAGCAGGTGAAGTACGCCAACGTGATCCACGGCGCCGGCAGCGACCTGCTCCAGCTGATCGACGACATCCTCGACCTGTCGAAGGTCGAGGCCGGGAAGATGGAGTCCACGCCGACGGACGTGAGCTTCCGCAGCCTGACCGACTACGTCGAGAGCATGTGCCGGCCGCTGACCGCGGACAAGGGCCTCGGCTTCACCGTCTCGGTCGCCCCCGACCTACCGGACACGCTGCACACCGACGAGCGGCGGCTGCAGCAGATCCTGCGCAACCTGCTCTCGAACGCGGTGAAGTTCACCGAGTCGGGCCAGGTCAGGCTGGTGGTCAAGGCGGTGGACCGGACCCGGTTCCAGAACCCGAGCCTGCGCCGGGCGCCGGGCGTGGTCGCGTTCCAGGTCGTCGACACCGGCATCGGCATCGCCGCGGACAAGCTGAAGATCATCTTCGAGGCGTTCCAGCAGGCCGACGGCACCACCTCGCGGCGGTACGGGGGCACCGGGCTCGGGCTGTCGATCAGCCGGGAGATCGCCCACCTGCTCGGCGGCGAGCTCGAGGCCGAGTCGGTGGTCGGCCGGGGCTCGACGTTCACGCTGCACCTGCCGATGCGCCGCGGCGCGCCGGTGCCGCCGCGGGAACCCTCGCCGTACCGGCAGGCGCCCGGCGAGCCGGCTGCCGGGGTGGCCGGCGGGCCGGACGAGGCGCTGCTGGGCAAGCGGGTGCTGATCGTGGACGACGACGTCCGCAACGTCTTCGCCCTGGCCAGCGCGCTGGAGCTGAACGGCCTCGAGGTCTGCTACGCCGACAACGGCGACTCGGCCCTGGCGGCGCTGGACGGGCCGCCGCCGATCGACGCGGTGCTGATGGACGTGATGATGCCGGGGATGGACGGCAACGAGGCGATGGCGGCGATCAGGGCCAGGCCCGGCCACGCCGACCTGCCGATCATCGCGGTGACGGCGAAGGCGATGAACGGCGACCGGGAGCGCAGCCTGCACGCCGGAGCGTCGGACTATGTGACGAAACCGGTGGATATCGAGCACCTGCTCGGGCTGCTGCGGGACCACTTCGGCTAACGGTGAGCGCCCGTATGGCCCAATACGGCCCGGTACCACTAAGTTGGTCGGATGGCACGCATCCTGATGGTCGACGACCGTCCGGAGAACCTCCTCGCGCTGGAGGCGATCCTCGGCGTCTTCGACCACGAGCTGGTCCGCGCCAGCTCGGGTGAGGAGGCGCTCAAGGCGCTGCTCACCGGCGACTTCGCGGTGATCCTGCTGGACGTCGCGATGCCGGGGATGGACGGCCTGGAGACCGCGGCGCACATCAAGCGCCGGGAGCGGACCAGGGACGTGCCGATCATCTTCCTGACCGCGGTGCACCCGGACGCCGAGCACGCCTTCCGCGGCTACTCGGCCGGCGCGGTGGACTACGTGTCCAAGCCGTTCGACCCGTGGGTGCTGCGGGCCAAGGTCGCGGTGTTCGTCGAGCTGTACCAGAAGCGCCGCCAGCTGCAGGAGCAGGCGGCGCTGCTGCGCGGGCGGCTGAAGGAGGCGGCGCTGGCCGAGGGGGCGAGCGCCGACGACCGGGCCGACCTCGTCGCCGAGCTGGCCGACCGGCTCACGGCGGTCGAGGAGTGCTTCGCCAAGCTCAGGGCGAGGGTCACCGAGCCGGCCGCCGAGGACGCCGCCGACCAGCTCGCCGACGGGCTCGGCCGGCTCCGGGCCGCCATCGACGCACTCGCGCCGCGTTGACGGATGGCCCCTGACCAGGCCTTCTGGGCCCAGGACCGGCCGCCGGACGACCCGTACGCCTACCGGGTCGTCACGGTCAGCCACGGCCCGGTGGACGCGCCGGCGGTCAAGGACCTGGTCGACCAGCTGCACGCCGGTGTCGACGCCGTCCTCGTCGCGGTCGGCGGCGTGGCCAGCCGGTCGATGGACGACGACCGCGGCGAGTCGAGCTGGCTGCTGGCCCCGCCCCGCGCCGGCGACCTGGCCGACATGGTGGTCGCGGTCATCGACCGCCTCAACCCCGGCAGCTGGCAGATCGAACGCTTCTGACCCGCGGCCTACTCGACGGTGACGGACTTGGCCAGGTTGCGGGGCTTGTCGACGTCGTAGCCCCGGGCCTGGGCGATCTCGGCCGCCAGCACCTGCAGGGGCACGGTCGTGACCAGCGGGGACAGCAGCGTCGGCGTGGGCGGCACCTCGATCAGATGGTGCGCGTACGGCCGGACCGCGGTGTCGCCCTCCTCGGCGATGACGATCGTGCGGGCGCCGCGGGCCCGGATCTCCTGGATGTTGGACAGCAGCTTCGCGTGCAGCACCTGGCGCCCGCGCGGCGACGGCATCACCACGACGACCGGCAGGTCGTCCTCGATCAGCGCGATCGGCCCGTGCTTGAGCTCGCCGGCCGGGAACCCCTCGGCGTGCATGTACGCCAGCTCCTTGAGCTTGAGCGCACCCTCCAGCGCGACCGGGTAGCCGACGTGCCGGCCGAGGAACAGCACGGCCTTCGAACCGGCGATGTCGCGGGCCAGCGCCCGCACCGGCTCCACCACGTCGAGCACCCGCTCGATCAGCGGCGGCATCGACTCCAGCGCGTCGAACTCCCGGGCCACCTCGTCGCTGTACTTGGTGCCCTTGGCTCCGGCCAGCGCCAGCCCGACCAGCTGCGTCGCCGCGATCTGGGCCAGGAACGTCTTGGTCGCGGCCACCCCTATCTCCGGCCCGGCCCTCGTGTAGAGCACCGCGTCGGACTCCCGGGGGATCTGCGCGCCGTTGGCGTTGCAGATCGCGAGCACCCGAGCCTTCTGCTCCCGCGCGTGCCGGACCGCCTCCAGGGTGTCCGCGGTCTCCCCGCTCTGCGAGATCGCGACGACCAGCGTGTCGCGGTCAAGCACCGGGTCGCGGTAGCGGAACTCCGAGGCCATCTCGACCTCGACCGGGATCCGCGTCCAGTGCTCGATCGCATACTTCGCGATGAGCCCGGAGTGGTATGCGGTGCCGCAGGCGACGACGAACACCTTGTCCACGTCGCGCAGCTCCTGCGCGTCCATCCGCTGCTCGTCCAGCATGATGCGGCCGTCCACGAGCCGGCCGAGCAACGTGTCCGCGACCGCCGCCGGCTGCTCCTGGATCTCCTTGAGCATGAAGTAGTCGAAGCCGCCCTTCTCGGCGGCGGCCAGGTCCCAGTCGACCCGGAACGGTGAGACCTCGACCGGGTTGCCGGCGAAGTCGGTAACGGCGTAGCCGTCCGGGGTGATCTCGACCACCTGGTCCTGGCCGAGCTCGACCGCGTCCCTGGTGTGCTCGACGAACGCGGCCACGTCGCTGGCCAGGAACGTCTCGCCGGCCCCGACGCCGAGCACGAGCGGCGAGTTGCGACGGGCGGCGACCAGCCGGCCCGGATGGTCCCGGTGCGCCACGACCAGCGTGAACGCACCGTCCAGCCGCCGGCACACCCGCCGCATCGCCTCGGCGAGGTCGCCTGTGCCGGCGGAGCCGGCCGATGACAGAGCCGAAAGCTCCGCGGCGATCAGGTGCGCGACCACCTCGGTGTCGGTCTCGCTGCGCAGCTCGACGCCGGCGGCCTCCAGCTCGGCCCGCAGCGGCGCGAAGTTCTCGATGATCCCGTTGTGGATGACCGCCACCGCGTTCGCGCCGTCCAGGTGCGGGTGGGCGTTGCGGTCGGTCGGCGGGCCGTGGGTGGCCCAGCGGGTGTGGCCGATGCCGGTGCTGCCGGTGATGCCGCCGGGGTGGTCGGCCGCGATCGCCTTGTCCAGGTTCTCGATCCGGCCGGCGCGCTTCTCGACCACCAGCTCACCATCGAGCACGGCGACACCGGACGAGTCGTAGCCGCGGTATTCGAGCCGGCGCAGACCGTCCAGCACCACGTCCAGCGCCTGCCGGGAGCCGACGTAGCCCACAATGCCGCACATAGCCAGCAAGCCTACGGGAGCCGTCGGGCCGGCCGGCCCGGTTCAACGGGCCCGGTCGCGGCCGGCTCGCCCGGATCGATCGGGTGCGGGACCAGCGCCAGGGTGAAGCTCGTGCCGGTGGGGCCGGACTGCACGGTCAGCGCGGCGCCGTGCTGGTTGGCGACCTGCTTCACGATGGCCAGGCCGAGACCCGACCCCGGTCGGGATCGTGCGGTGGAGGACCGGTAGAAGCGCTCGAAGACGTGGGGCAGGTCCTCGGCCGGGATGCCGGGGCCGGTGTCGCTCACGCACAACTGACCGTCCCGCAGCGTGACGGCGATGTCGCCCTCGGCAGGAGTCCAGGCGACCGCGTTGTCGAGCAGGTTGACGACGGCCCGGTACAGGGCCTCCTCGTCCCCGACGACCAGGGTGGGTTCCAGGTCGAGGGACAGCGTCCGCGGCGGGGTGGTGCGGTCGCGGACGCCGGCCGCCGCGGATGCGACCACCTCATCGAGGCGCACGTCCTGCACCACCTGCGGTCGCCGGCCGTACCGGGCGAGGCTGACGAGGTCGGCGACGAGATCCGACAGCTCGACGGTGCGGCGGCGGGCGCGCTCCACGTACTGGGGTGCCCGCGGATCCGCAAGGCCGGGTGGGTCGCAGAGCAGATCGAGATCCGTTCGGAGGCTGGTCAGTGGCGTCCGCAGCTCGTGCGAGGCGTCGGCCACGAGCTGGCGTTGCGCTTCGACCGATCGCTGCAGCGCCGTCAGCATCGCGGAGAAGCTGGACGCGAGCCGGCCGACCTCGTCTCCGCGGCCGGCGTCGAGACCGGCATCGGATCTGCGGCCGGGGTCGCCTTCGAGCCGGGATCCGCGGCCGGAGCCGCGTCGGGCGTCGGATCTCCGGTGGGGTTCGCCTCCGGCGTCGGATCTCCGGTCGGGGTCGCCTCGGGCGTCTGATCTGCCGTCGGGATCGCTTCCCGCATCGGGTCTGCCGTCGGGATCGCCTCCCGCATCGGGTCTGCGCCCGGGGTCGCCGGTCGCGGTGATCGCCTCGGCGGTCCGGGTGAGCCGGGTGACGGGCCGCAGCGCCCGACCGGCGATCGCCCGGCCGAGCACTCCCGCCATGACGGTGGCCGCCAGCACGAGCGCGGCGAGCAGGAGGCCGAACCTGACGACGGAGCGCGTGCCGGTGGCGACCGGCTCGCTCGCCCGGACGAGCCCGCTGCCGGTCCCGGCCATCGGCATGGTGTAGACGCGGTACGTGGTGCCGGAGACGGTCCTGGTGTCCAGGCCGGCCGGGAACTCGCGCCGGGCGACCCCCGCGTCCCGTTCGGTCAACGGGCCGGCGGCCATCGGCGTGCCGGGCGGGACGCCGTCCGGGACCAGCTCGAGCGAGACGTCGCCGATCGTCAGTGGCTTGACCAAGGCGGGGGGCTTCGCCGACAGCGCTGCCTGCCGCTTGACCGACGTCGCGAGGTCGTCGGCCTGGGCCGCCGCGGCGACCAGCGCGGCGTCCACCCGCGACTTGACGCCACCCGCGTAGACGGCCAGCAACACCGTGGCGATCACGATCGTCGCCATGGCCGCCGACGCCGCGGCCAGCAGGGCGAGCCGGGTGCGCAGCGTCACGGCCGCTCCCGCAGCACGTAGCCGAGCCCGCGGACGGTGTGCAGGACCCTCGCCTCGCCGCCGGCCTCGAGCTTGCCGCGCAGGCTGCTCATGTGCACCCACAACGCCTGCGAGGTCGCGAGGTAGTCGTGGCCCCACACCAGCCGCACGAGCTGGGCGGCGGCGAGGACTCGGCCCGGGTGCCGGAGAAACGCCTCCAGCAGTGCGTACTCCGTCCGGGTCACCGGGATCCGGCGGTCGGCGCGGGTGACGGTCGCCGCGCGCAGATCCATCCGGACGTCCTGGAACTCGAGCACCTCGGTGCCGCCGCTCGCCCGGCGCAGCAGAGCGCGCACGCGAGCCCTCAACTCGTCGAGCGCGAACGGCTTGACCAGGTAGTCGTCGGCTCCGGCGTCGAGGCCCGCGACGCGGTCCTGGATGAGGTCGCGGGCCGTGAGCATGAGGATGGCGGTCGCGTCCTGCGCCGCGCGGAGCCGGCGACAGACCTCAAGGCCGTCCAGACGCGGCATGAGGACGTCGAGGACGATGAGGTCGGGTCGGCTCCGGCCGGCCTCGTAGAGAGCGGCGACGCCGTCGGTCACGGTGACGACCGTGTGCCCGTCCCGGGTCAGTGCGGCCTCCAGCGATCCCGCGACGTCCTGGTCGTCCTCGGCCACGAGAATCATCACGGTCCTGATTGTGCAGCGGAGCTCGGACCGCGGTCCGGGACGATGATCGCGGCTATCCCGCCGCTTTCAACACGGCGATGGCCCGGGCGAGCCGTGCCGGCGAGACCCCCAGCTGCGCGGCGGCCGCCACGAAGCCGCGGCTGGCCACGTCGAGGCCGTCGCTCGCCTCGCTCAGCGGGACGAGGGTGCGAAGCGCCTGACGGACCGCAGCCACGGACACCCCGAGACTCCGGGCGAGCGAGCTCGGGGTCTCGGGCCGCTGCAAGAGGTTGTCGCTGCCGGGGCCGTGCTGCTCCCCGGCCGCAGCAGCCCGCTTCGCCGCCACGTCGACCGGCGACCCACCGGAGCCCCGCTGCTCCCGCGCCGCGGCAGCCCGCTTCGCCGCCACGTCGACCGGCGACCCACCGGAGCCCCGCTGCTCCCGCGCCGCGGCAGCCCGCTTCGCCGCCACGTCGACCGGCGACCCACCGGAGCCCCGCTGCTCCCGCGCCGCGGCAGCCCGCTTGGCCGGCGCGTCACCCGGCGTTCCCGCGGCCGCCGCGGTCTTGCCCGGCGACGCCACCGGCGGAGCCGACGTGGCCCACGTGGCCGACGAGGCCTGCGCGGCCGTCAGCATGAGGACGCCGGCGAGGCCGGTCGCCGCTCCGGCCGCGAGCAGCCGAGTCCTGGACACCTGCATGGTCATACCTCCGGTGGGCCTGCCCGGTCCGTCCGGGCGTCCCTCCAGTGCAGACCTGCCGGCTCTCGGCGACCTCCCGGTCACCTGAAGACCGGCTCAAGATGCAGAGGCGGCGGCCCTCAGCCGGCCGCGACCGCCGCCGCCACCCGCCCGGCGATCGCCTCCGCGGCGGGCTGGGTCGGCGCCTCGACCATGACCCGGACGATCTGCTCGGTGCCGGACGGGCGCAGCAGCACCCGGCCGTCGTCGCCGAGCTCGGCCGCCGCTGCGTCCACCGCGGCCACCACCCCCGGCGCGGTCGCGACCTTGGCCCGGTCCGCCACCGGCACGTTGATCAGCACCTGCGGCAGCCGCCGTAGCACCGCCGCCAGCTCGGCTAGCGACGCGCCGGTGCCGGCCACCCGGCCGAGCAGCTGCAGGGCGGTGAGCAGCCCGTCGCCGGTGGTGGCCCGGTCGGCGAACACCACATGCCCGCTCTGCTCGCCGCCCAGGGACAGGTCGTGCTCGCGCAGCGCCGCCAGCACGTACCGGTCGCCGACCGGGGTGGTGAGCAGCCGGATGCCGGCGTCGCGCATGGCGTGGTGCAGGCCGAGGTTGCTCATCACGGTGGCGACCAGGGTGTCGGACTTCAGCCGGCCCTGCTCGTGCAGCGCCAGCGCGCAGATCGCCATGATCGCGTCGCCGTCGACGACCTCGCCGTCCGACGACACGCCCAGGCAGCGGTCGGCGTCCCCGTCGAACGCGATGCCCGCGTCAGCGCCGGTCCGCCGGACCGCGTCGACCAGGCCGGCAAGGTGGGTGGAGCCGACGCCGTCGTTGATGTTCCGGCCGTCCGGTGCGGCGGCGAGCGCGGTGACCTCGGCGCCGGCGCGGGTCAGCACGGCGGGGCCGACCGCGGACGCCGCCCCGTGCGCGCAGTCCACGATCAGCCGCATCCCGTCCAGCTTGTGCGGCAGCGTGGCGAGCAGGTAGTCGGCGTACCGCTCGCCGGCGTCGGGCAGGTCGCGGGCGCGGCCGACGCCGGCGCCGGTCGGCCGGGTCCAGGTCTCGCCGATCCGGGCCTCGATCTCGTCCTCGACCGCGTCGGCCAGCTTGTGGCCGCCGCGGGCGAACAGCTTGATCCCGTTGTCCGGCATCGGGTTGTGGCTGGCCGACAGCACCACCCCGAAGTCGGCGCCGAGCTCCGCGACCAGATGCGCGATCGCCGGCGTGGGCAGCACGCCGGCCCGCAACACGTCCGCGCCGGCGCTGCTGAGGCCGGCGATCACGGCCGCCTCGAGCATCTCGCCGCTGGCCCGGCCGTCGCGACCGACCACCACCGTCCGCCGGGCACCGCCGGAGCGCTCCGAGAGCACGTGCGCGGCCGACACCGCCACGCCGAGCGCCAGCTCGGGGGTCAGGTCGGCGTTGGCAAGCCCTCGCACGCCGTCGGTACCGAACAGCCGTCCCATACACAACCTCCGTCACCAAGCGTTCGGGCGCTGCTCCTGGTCACCTGCGGCGACCAAGAGCAACGCCCTGTGCGCGCTCGGGCAAGTCGGGGGGGACGACCTACCGCTTGCTGTACTGGGGAGCCTTGCGGGCCTTCTTCAGACCGTACTTCTTCCGCTCCTTTACCCGCGGGTCGCGGGTGAGAAAGCCGGCCTTCTTCAGCGCCGGGCGGTCCTCGGAGTCGGTCTCGATCAGCGCCCGGGCGATCGCCAGCCGCAGCGCGCCGGCCTGGCCGGTGATGCCGCCGCCCTTGAGCAGCCCGATCACGTCGTACTGCTCGGCCTTCTCCAGGGTGACCAGCGGCTCGCGGATCAGCTGCTGGTGCACCTTGTTCGGGAAGTATTCCTCGAGGGTGCGGCCGTTGAGGGTGAACTGCCCGGTCCCCGGGACCAGTCGAACCCGGACGATGGCCTCCTTGCGGCGGCCGACGGTCTGCACGGGCCGCGAGGTGTCGTACGCGTAGGAGGTCGCGGTCGCGGTGGGGTCGGTCACAGGAATCCTTACTGGGCGATCTGGGTGATCTCGAACGGCGTCGGCTGCTGCGCCGCGTGCGGGTGCTCGGGACCCGCATACACCTTGAGCTTGGAGAGCATCTTCCGGCCGAGGCTGTTCTTCGGGAGCATGCCCTTCACGGCCTGCTCGACGACCCGCTCGGGGCGCTTGCGCAGCAGGTCGGCGTAGGTGTCCTGGCGCAGACCCCCGGGGTAGCCCGAGTGCCGGTAGGCGACCGTGCGCTCGGCCTTGTCGCTGGTCATCACCACGTTGGCCGCGTTGACGACGACGACGAAGTCGCCGGTGTCGACGTGCGGGGCGAACTGCGGCTTGTGCTTGCCCCGCAGCAGGATGGCAGCCTGACTGGCCAGACGGCCGAGAACCACGTCGGACGCGTCGATGACGTGCCACGCGCGGGTGACCTCACCGGGCTTCGGTGTGTACGTGCGCACGGAAATGCCTTCTCAATCTGCTCGGAGCGGGGAGGCACACCTCGTGCGCCAGCAAGCGAGGGTACCTGTGCGCCGCCGACCGGGTCAAAGCAGCCCGGGGGCGGCCACCGGACACCCGGGTCGGCCGGTCGCGGCTCGGCGCCCCGGTCAGCGCCCTCAGCCGGGTTCCCCTGGCACGGGTGCCAGGGGAACCCGGCCGGCCTCGGATCGTGGCCGCCGGCCAGGGTCAGACGGACCGCTGGTAGGAGCTGAACGAGCGGGCGGCCAGGGCGCCGGCGACGACCGCCAGCACGGCCAGGCCGGCGAACCTCGGGCCCACCACGCTCCAGTCGACGTCGGCCGAGAGCGTCTGCCGGCCGATGACGACCGCCCAGTCCACCGGGTTCCACCGGGCGATCGCCGCGATCCAGCCCGGCAGCGACCCGGTCGGCACCAGCATCGACGACAGGAACGACAGCGGCAGCACCACGAAGTTGACCGCCCCGATCACCGACTCCTGGCTGCGCAGCAGCAGGGCGAGCGCGTTCGAGTACGACGCGAACGCCACCGCCAGCAGGATCACCGATCCGACGAAGACCAGCATGATCCCGACCCCGCCGGGGAACCGCGCCCCGGTGGCGAAGCCGAGCGCCAGGATCACCAGCGTCTGCACGACCGTGGTCACCTGCTGATGGAGCAGCGACCCGGTCATCACCGACCCGCGCCGCACCGGCGAGACCAGCAGCCGGTCCATCACCCCGCGCTCGGCGTCGGTGATGAAGCCCATCCCGGCCCAGCCGCTGGAGAACAGCGCCGACATGACCACGATCCCCGGTGTGAGGTAGGCGATGTAGTCGCCGTTCGGCGCCGGCACGACGTTCTCGAACAGCGCCCCGAACAGCAGCAGCCAGACCACCGGCTGCACCAGCGTGATCGCGACGAACCAGGGCTGCCGCAGCAGCGCCCGCACCCCGCGCCCGGCCAGGTGCACCGGGTCCGAGACGAGACCGCGCAGTGCCCGGTCCGGGGCCGGCCGGGTCGGCGCCCCGGCGGTGACAGGTGACTGCACGAGCGCGGTCATCGGGCCGCTCCTTCCAGCTCGGAGGTGGCATCGGCGGCGAAGGCGCGGCCGGTGTGCCTGAGGTAGACGTCGTCGAGCGACGGCCGGGCGACCGTCACCGAGGCCGGCACCAGGCCGGCGGCCTCCAGCCCGGCCAGCACCGCCGGCACCGCGCGGGCGCCGTCGTCGACCCTGGCCCGCAGCGTCCGGCCGTCCAGCGTCACCTCGCGGACGCCCGGCAGCTGCGGCGGCACGGCCGGAGCGGCGCCGAGCTCGACCACCAGCGCGTCACCGCGCAGCTCGCTCTTCAGCTGCTCCGCGGTGCCGGCCGCGACCACCTGGCCGCGGTCGACGATGACCAGCTGGTCGGCCAGCCTGTCGGCCTCCTCCAGGTAGTGCGTGGTGAGCAGGACGGTCAGCCCCTCGTCCCGGCCCAACCGGCCGATCTCGGCCCACAGCTCGGCGCGGGCCTCCGGGTCGAGCCCGGTGGTCGGCTCGTCCAGGAACAGCACCGACGGGCCGTGCACCAGCCCCATCGCGACGTCGAGCTTGCGCTGCATGCCGCCGGACCAGGTCCGGACCAGCCGGTCGGCCGCGTCGGCCAGCCCGAACCGATCCAGCAGCTCGCCGGCGCGGGCCCGCAACGCGCCGCCGCGCAGGCCGTAGAGGTGGCCCTGCAACAGCAGGTTCTCCCGGCCGGTGGCCTCGGGGTCGACGGCGTGCTTCTGGAACACGCAGCCGATCGACCGCCGGACCGCGTCCGGGTGCCGGTTCACGTCGTGGCCGGCGACGACCGCGGTGCCGCTGGTCGCCCTGGTCAGCGTGGTGAGGATCTTGACGGTGGTGGACTTGCCGGCCCCGTTCGGGCCGAGCAGCCCGAACACGGTGCCGGCGGGCACGGCGAGGCTGACGCCTCGCACCGCCCGGACGTCGCCGGGATAGGTCTTGACCAGATCGCTCGCGGCGATCGCAAGGTCAGCGGACACGTGCGCTCCTTCTTACGGGGGAGCGCGCTGGCTATCGTGACGGTGCGGCCTCGCGGCCAGCGTCGCTCCGGTGATGGTTGATCGCGGGTACCGGTCCGGCGGGGTGTTGCCGCACCCCGCCGGGCTCGCCTAACTCGTGCTGGGCAGCCGGAAGGGCGTCACCTCCTCGCCCGCCGCCTCCTGCTCGTGGATCCGGCGCCAGTAGTCGACGCCGTCGAGGCTGCCGTCCGCGATCGACGCGGCCAGCTTGTCGACGAACTCGATCTCGGCCTCGATCTGGCCGCGCCGGTAGTCCGCCTCGACCAGGAACAGCTGCGGCACGCCCAGCTCCTTCGCGTACCGCTCGAGCTCGGCGCCGCCGTGCAGCTGGGAGCGCAGCAGCGCCGCCCGTTGCTGCAGCAGCCGGACCGCGTCGTCCGGAGGAAGGCCGCCGATCAGCGACAGCCCGGCCTCGAACGTCGGGTATTCCTTCGCCGGCGTGCCGATCAGCTCGGCCAGCCAGTCGACATACTCCAGCCGGCCCGCGCTGGTGATCTCGTAGACCGTCCGCTCCGGGCGGCGGCCGTCCTTGACCGTCTCCCGCGGCGCGATCAGCCCGTGCTTCTGCAGCGACTCGACCACCGAGTAGAGCGAGCCGTAGTTGAGCTTGATCGACTCGTGCTTGCCGCGCTCCCGCATGGTCGTGCTCATCTCGTACGGGTGCATGGGCCGCTCGGCCAGGCAGGACAGCACGGCGAGTGCCAACGGGTTGCTCACCTTCCGGCGCGGCATCGCATCTCCTCGGGTTCGATTACTCGATCCCGAGTATCAGAGCCCAAGTACTCGATGTCAAGGAGTTAGTCCGCGCACCGCGGGTGGTCCCGGGAAACGGGCGCGGCGGTGCTCGTCCGTGTCCAGGCACGTGGCCGGGGCGCCGGTCGGTGGCGCCGGCGGGGCTGCTACGTCGTCCCTGGCAGCGTGCGCCGCAGTGCCCGTCCGTGGCGTAGACCCAGGCCCGGGTGGCCGGGGCGCCGGTCGGTGGCGCCGGCGGGGCTGCTACGTCGTCCTTGGCAGCGTGCGCGGCGGTGCCGGTCCGTGGCGTGGGTCTGGGTCTGGGTCCAGGCCCGGGTGGCCGGGGCGCCGGTCGGTGGCGCCGGCGCGGCTTGCTCTCCGTCCCGGCCGGGTGCGGTGGGTGACGCGGCTCCGCCGGACGGCGCGGGGCCGTGGGTGGCGGAGGGCGGATGTGTAATCTGCTCACGGTCCGCCGCGCGTGTGTCCTCTTCCTGCCTCCGACCGCCATTTTCGTCGGGTCTGGAAGGGACTGATCAACCCCTTTGGGTACGCAATCGGTGACGCAGCGAAGTATCCTTCCGATCCGATTGCAGGACCGCGTTCGCAGGCGAAATATTCGCCCTTTCCCAGAATAGGCCGCGCGTGTGCGAGGAGGTCTGGCGTGTCCGCGGTGCTCGACTATCTGCCCAAGGGCAACACTCTCAGTGACGAGGAGTGGCACCGTCGACACAGGCTCCTGCAGTGGCTGCTCGCCGCCCACCTGCCGGCCCTGTTCGTCTTCGGCGTCGCCCGGGGCTTCAGCCCGAACGACGTCACGGAGGCGCTGGCGCTGCCGCTGGCCTGCCTGCTCATCGGCCACCTCATGCGGTCGCGGCGGCTGGCCGCGTCATTCATAACGCTCGGCTTGGTCTACTGCTCGGCCGCGCTGGTCGGCTTCTCGAACGGCACGATCGAGGCCCACTTCCACTTCTTCATCATCATCGGCTTCATCGCGCTCTATCAGGACTGGGTGCCGTTCCTGCTCAACATCGTGTTCACGGTGCTCAGCCACGGCATCGGTTCCAGCTTGGTGCCGGACCTCATGTTCAACCACACCTCGGCCCAGGAACACCCGTGGCGGTGGTCGCTCATCCACGGTGGCGCCGTGCTGGCCGCCTCCGTCGGCGTGGTGCTGTTCTGGAAGAACACCGAGGAGGAGCAGAACCGCTCGCTCGCCCTCACCAAACAGCTGACCGACGCCGAGATCAACCGCCGCCGGTTCACCTCGGAGCTCCTGGTGAACCTGGCCCGACGCAACCAGAACCTGCTCTACCGGCAGCTCGACCTGCTCAACGACCTGGAGGACAAGGAGCGCGACCCGGACGCGCTGGCCGACCTTTTCCGCCTCGACCACCTAGCCACCCGGATCCGCCGCAACGCGGAGAACCTGCTCGTGCTCTCCGGCGAGGAGTCGCCGCGCACCTGGCGGGAGCCGGTGGCGCTGGCCGACGTGATGCGGGCGGCCATCGCCGAGATCGAGGACCTCGACCGGGTCGACGAGTCGGTGGACGAGATGCTGTCGGTGTCCGGGCGGAGCGTCGCCGACCTCACGCACCTGTTCGCCGAGCTGCTGGAGAACGCCGTCCACTTCTCCCCGCCCGGAGTGACGGTGGTCGTACGCAGCCGGCCGCAGCCGGCCGCGACCGGCACGCAGCTGGTAACGATCGAGGACTGGGGCGTCGGGATGACGCCGGCCGAGCTGGTCGAGGCCAACGAGATCCTGCGCCACCCGCGTGAGGTCGACCTGTCGGTCTCGCAGCGGCTCGGCCTACACGTGGTGGCCCGCCTCGCCCAGCGGTACGGGATCAGCGTCGAGCTGACCGGAACCCCCGGAGGCGGGGTGACCGCGGTCGCGACGCTGCCGCCGTCGGTCTTCGAGCGCTCGGCGGAGCTGGTCGGCGCGGCCGCGGGTCGCGCCGGCGGGACGGACGCGGGTCGCCGGCCGGAGTCCCCGGCGGTGTTCACCCCCGGTTACGACGACGCCTCCGGCCCCGACGGAACCAGCACCGACCGCCGCCGTCCCGCGCCCTTCCAGGAGCCGCACCCGAGCTCGCCGGAAGGCTTCGACCTCGGCGGTGGCCCGCCGGAGGAGCACTTCGCCGGCCGGCCTGCGATCGAGGCCCCACCGGCCTCACCGGCCCGGCCGAGGCCGCCGCTTCCGCCGGACCCGATCGACGGCGCGGCCCCGCTGCCCCGTCGCGAGCGCGGCGACGCGATGGCCCGCGGCCTGCGGGCCACCCCGGAGCCGTTCGCCCCGGACCCCGGTCGGGCCACCCCCGAGCCGTTCGCCCCGGACCCCGGTCGGGCCACCCCCGAGCCGTTCGCCCCGGACCCCGGCCGGGCCAACGGGCAGGCCGGCAACGGGCACGCCGGCAACGGGCACGCCGGCAACGGGCACGCCGGCAACGGGCACGCCGGCAACGGGCACGCCGGCAACGGGCACGCCGGCAACGGGCACGCCGGCAACGGGCACGCCGGCAACGGGCACGCCGGCAACGGGCACGTGGTCGACGGCAACGCGGCCGCCGAGGACGGCTGGTCGAGCTGGTGGACCCGGTCCGCCGCGCCGGTCCAGGTCAAGCCCCACCCGACCGCGCCGGTCCGGGTCGAGGCCCAGCCGACCGCGCCGGTCCAGGTGGAGGCCCACCCGACCGCGCCGGTCCAGGTCGAGCCCCACCCGACCGCGCCGGTCCAGGTCGAGCCCCACCCGACCGCGCCGGTCCAGGTCGAGCCCGGGCGGATCGAGCCGTCGCCCGAGCCGGCCACCGGCTCGGTGCCGGTGCCGGAACCGCGACCGCCGGTGGACGACGGCGGCACCGCGCAGCTGCGTCGCCGCGTACCGCAGGCCAACCTCGCCGCCGGGCTGCGCCGCGAGGCCGGCGCCCAGCCGGACCACGACGAGACTCCGGTGGTCCGCGACCCGATGGCCGCCCGCAACGCGCTGTCCCGTTTCCAGGCGGCCCAGCGCGCGGCCCGGGACGAGGTGGACGGCGACCGGACCGAGGGCGGCCAGCGATGAGCTACCCGGTCGCCGCGGCGGCCGGCCGCCAGCTCGACTGGCTCGTCGACGACTTCGTCCGGCGGGTGCACGGCGTCCGGCACGGCCTGGTCGTCTCCGGTGACGGCCTGCGGCTGGCCGCCTCCGACGGGCTGAACACCGGGCTGGCCGACCAGCTGTCCGCGGTCGCCTCCGGGCTGGTCAGCCTCACCCGCGGTGCCGCGCAGTGCTTCCGCGCCGACCCGGTGCGGCAGACGATCGTCGAGATGGCCGGCGGCTACCTGTTCGTCACCTCGATCGCCGACGGCTCTGCGCTGACCGTCTTCGCCGACGCCAGCTGCGACATCGGGATGGTCGGCTACGAGATGACCATGCTCGTCAACCGGGTCGGGCAGCTGCTCACCCCGGCGGTGCGGGGGTACGGGGCGCCGTGACCGAACCCAGTGGCGGCCGGATCGTCCCCGCCTACCTGCTCACCCGCGGCCGCACCCGGTCCCAGGGCGCCGAGCTGCCGCTGGAGGCCCTGGCCACGGTCACCGACACGGGCCGGGACCGGTATGCGTCGCTGCCCCGGGAACGCCGGGACATCCTCGACCTGTGCGCCCGGCCGACCTCGGTGATGGAGGTGGCCGCGCACCTGCAGGTGCCCCTCGGGGTGGCGCGGGTGCTGGTCGGCGACCTCGCCGCCGGTGACTACCTGGTCGTGCACCTGCCCAGCCAGGCGGACGGGCCACCGCCCGCCGAGATCCTGGAACGACTGCTGGAGGGACTCCGTGGGCGTTGAGCGGCGCGAGCCGCCCGTTCCCGTCAAGATCATCATCGCCGGGGGGTTCGGGGTCGGCAAGACGACCTTCGTGGGCGCGGTGTCGGAGATCCCGCCGCTGCGCACCGAGGCGCTGATGACCGAGCTGTCCCAGGGCGTCGACGACCTGACCCACGTCGCCGGCAAGACCACGACGACCGTGGCGATGGACTTCGGCCGGATCACCGTGGACGAGCAGCTCGTGCTCTACCTGTTCGGCACACCGGGGCAGGACCGGTTCTGGTTCATGTGGGACGACCTGTCCCGCGGCGCGGTGGGTGCGGTCGTGCTGCTCGACCTGCGCCGGATCGACGACTGCTTCGCCGCCATCGACTACTTCGAGGACCGGCGGGTGCCGTTCGTCGTCGCGATCAACAACTTCCCGGGATCGACCGCGTTCAGCGAGGCGGCGGTCCGGGACGCGCTCGCGCTGCGCCCGGACCAGCCGCTGCTGCGCACCGACGCGCGGGACCCGGGCGCCGCGCTGGGCACGCTCATCTCGCTGGTCGAGCACGCCCTGGCCCGGGTGACCGCCGCCTGACCGGCTCCAGTCCACTTCGGACGGATCGCGCTAGCGGACTCTGTCCACTCTGGACACGTCCCAGACCGGCTCCGGGGTCTCGACGACCGCGCCGTCGTCCCGGAACACCAGGAACCGGTCGAAGGAGCGGGCGAACCAGCGGTCGTGGGTGACCGCCAGCACCGTCCCCTCGTACGCGGCCAGCGCCTGCTGCAGCGCCTCGGCGCTGATCAGGTCGAGGTTGTCGGTCGGCTCGTCGAGCAGCAGCATCGTGGTGCCGGACAGCTCCAGCAGCAGCACCTGCAACCTCGCTTGCTGCCCGCCGGAGAGCACGTCGAAGCGCTCGTCCGCCTGCTCGTGCAGCCCGTACCGGCGCAGCGCCCCGATCGCGCGCCCTCTGTCCAAACCGGACCGTCGCCCGTCGCCGCGCCAGAGGATGTCCACCAGCGTCCGGCCGGCGAGGTCGGGCCGCTCGTGCGTCTGCGCGAACAGCCCCGGCAGCACCCGCGCGCCGAGCTTCCAGGCTCCGGTGTGCGCGACCGCCTCGCCGGCCAGCAGCCGCAGGAAGTGTGACTTGCCCGAGCCGTTGGAGCCGAGCACCGCGACCCGCTCGCCGAAGAACACCTCCAGGTCGAACGGCTTCATCAGGCCGGAGAGCTCGAGCCCGACACAGGTCAGCGCCCGCACCCCGGTCCGCCCGCCGCGCAGCCGCATGGCGACCTGCTGCTCGACCGGACGCTCGGGCGGCGGCCCGGCCGCCTCGAACTTGGCCAGCCTGGTCTGCATGGCCCGGTAGCGGGAGGCCATGTCGGGGCTGATCTTCGCCTGCTGCTGCAGGGTCCGGACCAGCTCCTTGAGCCGCTCGTGCTCCTCGTCCCAGCGCCGGTGCAGCTCGTCCAGCCGCTCGAGGCGGTGCTCGCGAGCCGCCGCGTAGGTCCCGAAGCCGCCGCCGTGCACCCAGGTCGAGTGCGCCTCGACGGTCACCACCCGGTCGGCGGTGCGGGCCAGCAGCTCCCGGTCGTGGCTGACGAACAGCACCGTCTTCGGCGTCTCCCGCAGCCGCCCCTCCAGCCAGCGCTTGCCCGGCACGTCCAGGTAGTTGTCCGGCTCGTCGAGCAGCAGCACTTCGTCCGGCCCGCGCAGCAGCGCCTCCAGCGCGAGCCGCTTCTGCTCGCCGCCGGACAGCGTGCGCACCATCCGGTGCTGGGCCCGGTCGAACGGGACGCCGAGCGCGGCGACGGTGACGGTGTCCCAGCCGACCTCGGCGTCGTAGCCGCCGGCGTCGCCCCAGTGCGCGAGCGCCGCCGCGTACCGCAGCTGGGTCGGCTCGTCCTCGGTCTCGGCCAGCGCCCACTCGGCCGCCTCCAGCTCCTCGCCGGCCGCCTGCAGCGCCGGCGGGGCGAGCCCGAGCAGGAACTCGCGGACCGTGGTGGCGTCCCGAACCGAGCCGATGAACTGGCGCATGACGCCGAGACCGCCGGAGCGGGCGACCGTCCCCGAGGTCGGCGTCAGGTCGCCGGCGACGACCCGCAGCAGCGTGGTCTTGCCGGCGCCGTTCGCCCCGACGAGGGCCGCTTTCGTGCCCTCGCCGACCCGGAAGCTCACGTCGTCCAGCAGCACCCGGCCGTCCGGGAGCAGCACGGACACGTGCGCGACGTCGACGTACCCCATGCCTGCCAGTGTCCGGCCGGCGTCACCCGGTTTTCCCGGCCCTGGCGGCGGCGCGGGCCAGGATCGCGCCGACGTTCGACTCGGCGAAGAAGTCGGCCGGCGAGTCGACCCCGGCCGCCATCCGGCAGAAGCCGTCCATCGCCTGCCGGTCTCCCGGCATGGCCCCGAGCAGTGCGGCCAGCTCCGGCGAGGGCGGCTCCAGCGTCGCGATCTCGGTGGTGAACTCGTACATCGGCAGGACCGCCGCGTCCCGGGCGCTCTGGTAGTCCTTCATCGCCACCTCGTACGGCCGGGCGCCGGTCAGCGCCTCGTGCAGCGCGCCGGCGCAGAGCTCGGCGTCCCGGAACGCGTCCTGCATGCCCATCGCGGTGACGAAGTCGCGGTTGTAGCCGGCGTCGCCGACCAGCGCCCAGCCCGGCCCGTACGGGGTGCGGAAGTAGTTGTGCACGAACGCGCCGGCGAACCGGCTCTCCCGCCGGGCGGCCTTCACCCGCGCCGCGAACGGCGGCGCCTGGTCGAGCATGGTGAGGAAGTTGCCTTCCACGTCCGCCCGGTTGGCCTCGAACTCCGCGTACGGCCAGCCACCGACGAGCAGCGTCTGCCCGTGGTTCGTCGGCCAGGCCGAGAACGCCCGGTCCTCCCGGACGTACGTCTCGTACCGGCCGGACATCGGCAGCCCGCTCCAGTAGGCGTAGTAGCCGGCCAGCAGCGGCGGCTTCTCGTGGTACTGCTCCGGCCCGACCGCGCGGGCGACGGTGGAGTGCCGTCCGTCCGCGCCGACGACCACGCCGGCCCGCTCGACGCCGCCGGGACCCCGGATGCCGGTGACCCGGTCGTCCTCGACGAGCAGCTCGTGCACGGCGAAGCCCGGACGCACCTCGGCACCCGCGGCGGCGGCCGCGTCGACCAGCAGCGCGTCCAGCACGGTCCGGCGCGGACCGTACGCGATCCCGGGCCGGCCCTCGATCTGGACCGGGCCGAAGTCGAAGAAGTAGCTGTCGATCGGCGGGCAGCCGGTGGCCACCAGCTGGTCGAGCAGCCCCCAGCGGTCGAGGGCGGCGATGCCGGGCTGGTGGATGAGGTGGGTGGAGACGGTGTCGCTCGGGAACGTGGCCCGGTCGACCAGCAGGACTCGGTGTCCCTGCCGGGCCAGCAGCATCGCGGTGGGCGCGCCGGCGCAGCGGGCGCCGACGACGATGGCGTCGTAGCTGTCGGTCATGCCGGCCAGGGTGGCGGCCGGGACGCCGCGGAGTATCGGGGAGCTCCCCGAGTCAGCGGCTGATCTCTTCCCGGGCGGCGAGCGCGGCGGCCTCGGCCCGGTTGCGCAGGCCGAGCTTGGCCAGCAGGTTGCCGACGTGGGTCTCCACGGTCTTGCGGGTGATGAACAGCCGCTCGGCGATCTCCGGGTTAGACAGGCCGGCGCCGAGCAGGCGCAGCACCTCGACCTCACGCTTGGTCAGCGCGCCGACTCCCTTGGGCCCGGTGCGGACCGGGGCGCCGAGCGTCCGCAGCAGGGCGCCGGCCTCGTCCGCCTGCCGGGCCGCTTGCAACCGCTCGAAGTCGGCCAGCGCAGCCCTGGCCTCGGCGACGGCGATCTCGGGGGCGGACCCGGCGAGCAGCCGGGCCAGCTCCAGCCGGGTCTGTGCCACCTCGGCCGGCAGCAGGGCCGCGGCGAACGCGTGCCGGGCGTCCTCGAGGCAGGTGCGCGGATCGCCGCGACCGGTCGCGACGCAGACCCGGCCGCGGGCCAGCGCCGCGGTGGCCCGCAGGTACGGGCCGCGGCGGGTGGCGGCCAGCGCGGCCAACCGGTCGGCCGTCCGGTCGGCCTCGGCCAGCCGGCCCTCGGCCAGCTGCACCTCGACCAGCAGGGACAGCAGCGGCGCGACCGACACCGACTCGCCGACCGCGGGCACCTCGTCGTCCGGGCGGGCGGTGGCCCGCTCCAGCAGGTCGGCGGCCAGCGCGGTCTCGCCCCGGGCCAGGTGCAGCGCGGCCAGCGTGCGGACCGCGTCCGGGTGCTGGTCGAGGCCCCGCAGCAGCTCGGCCGCGTCCTCCAGCCGGCCCTGCCGGAGCCGCAGGTCGGCCAGCCGGATCACCGCGGCCTGCCGGCGGGCGGGCACGCCGCGGTCGAACTGCCTGGTCGCGGCCAGCAGCTCGGTCTCTGCCTCGTCCCAGCGGCCGGCGGCGGTGAGGATGCCACCGTAGTGCGCCCGGCAGAACGCGGCGACGACCGTGCTGCGCTCCATCCGGCCGGCGATGGCCCGCATCCACTGGTCCGCCCTGGCGACGTCGTTGACCAGCTCGCAGGCCCAGAAGAAGCCGCAGAACATCGAGTCGACGGCGGCAAGGTCGCTCATCTCGCCGGCGCAGGCCGCGGCCATCGCCTCGTCGAAGTGCACCAGGCCCTGCTCGACCCGGTCGGTGAGGATCATCAGCCCGCCGAGGTAACCGAGCGCCTCGAACTCGACGTCCGGGTCGCGGCAGCGCCGGCCGGCCGCGATCGCCTGGCGCAGCAGGGTCTCCCGGGCCGCCGGGTCCGGCTCGCCGAACGAGCTGAGGATCAGCAACCAGCCCTGCTCCGGGCCGTCCGGGCCGGCGTCGGCGAGCTCGGTGCGGGCCCGGGCGAGCCAGCCGCTCTCCACCGCCCACTCGCCGAGCACGCCGCCGCTGATCCAGCCGAGGGTTCGGGCGATCCGGCCGGCGTCACCGGGGCGCCCGGCCCGCCGGTACGCCGCGTACGCCTGCTCGAACCGGCCCGCCGCCGCCTCGTACCGGCCGCGGAAGTAGAGGCCCTCAGCCTCCCGCTCGAGGGCCTGCCCGGTGTCGGCCGGCGCGGTCACGCCCCCGATGGTGGCACGGGCCAGGGCATGTCTCCCAACTGCCTGGCGGCGCCGGACGGCATCCACCGCCAGTTGGGAGACATGCCCTAGCCGTCCTCACAGCCCAGTCCGTCGTGATCCCGGTCGAGGCCGAACGGGTCGCTGCCGACCACCCGCACGGTGCCGTAGACGTAGTTGGGCCCGTTGCCGCTGCCACTGGAGCAGTCGTAGTCGCCGATGCCGTCCTTCAGGCACTGCCCGGTGTAGTTCGGGTCGCATGTGGACGGAGCAGGTGCGACCGGCGGCGGGCTCGGCTTGGGCTTCGGTGCCGGGTTCGGTACCGGCTTCGGTGCCGGCTTCGGTGCCGGCTTCGGTGCCGGCTTCG
Source organism: uncultured Actinomycetota bacterium (assembly GCA_963728945.1). Lineage (GTDB taxonomy): Bacteria > Actinomycetota > Actinomycetes > Mycobacteriales > CADCTP01 > CADCTP01. The sequence goes on from CAVSMA010000004.1 coordinate 870,260, forward strand.
GTGCCGGCTTGGCCGTCGTACGCCGCGCGGTCGGCGTCGGCGTGGCCGTGCTGGGCAGCACGGTCGGCGAACCGGTCGCCGTCGGCGCCGCGGTCGTCGGCGTCGCGGTCGTGCTCCCGATGCTGGACTCCGGGGCGGGCGGCTGGGCGGTCGACGCGTCGACCGGCGTGCACGCCGCCACGAACACAACCCCGGCCGCCGCAAGCGCGATCCGGGCACCACCAGTCGGACGGAGCCGGGCAGCGCGCAGCCCGGCGAGAACGTGCGTCATGAACAACTGCCTTCGTGTCGATCCTCGCGGCCCAGGACCGGACCGCCGATCCCCCAACGGATCTGGCGGAACGGTACGAGTCTGCGTCGACGGACGCAGCGGAATCGACTAGGTCTGACTTTCAGCGGGCCCGGGTGGGGCCGTGCTCGGCGATGCGCCGGCGCTGCGGCTCGACGACGTACTTGGGGTCCTCTGTGGACTGGATACCCGCGTGCAGCAGGCCGAGCCGTTCGAACAGCCCGCCGGCCAGCAGCGCCAGCCCGCTGGCCGCGGCGGCGATCCGGGAGCGGCGGCCGAACAGCACCGAGCCGAGCACCCCGGCCGCGGTGAGCGTGCTGGCGCGCTGCAGGTAGCGGGCGGCGGGCCCGGTGCCGTAGACCTCCCCCACCACGCCGACCCGGCGCTCCAGCCGCTGCGACGCCGCCAACTCCACCACGGCGCCGTAGGTGGCCATCCGCCGGGCCGGCGCCGCCTCCGAGACCGGCGCGACGATCATCCCGAGGCCGCCCGCGCTGGCGGCCGAGCTGGCGGTGAAGATGAACGGCATCTCCTCGTGCCCCGCGTTCCAGGCCGGCACGGCGGTCTGGGACAGCAGCACCGCCCCGTACGAGGCGACTCCGGGCGCGAGCGCGGCCGCGGCGAGTCCCGCCGGCCGGGCGAGCGCGCGGACCAGCCGCCCGGGCACGGTGCCCTGCCACCGCTTCGGCACCAGCTCCGCCACGGCCGCCAGCCCGATCGCCGGGCCGTACCCGGCCAGCATCCAGGTGCCCATGCTCATCGGCGAGGTCGGCTTGGCCACCCGGAGCATGTGGTGGAACCGCTCCGGCCGGCCGAGGTCGGCGATGAGGAAGTAGGTTCCGGCGGCCAGCGCGGCCAGACCGCCGACCCGGGCGCCGCGGCGCAGCGCCGGCCGGCCGGTCAGGTCGGCCCCGGCCGCGAGCAGCGCGGACCCGCCGGACAGCCCGCCGGCGAAGAAGTAGTAGGCGATCTTGTCTTCCCAGGCCGGCGTCTTCAGGATCTGCCGCCCGTAGTACGAGCGGAACTCCGCCGGCGGCACCATCGCCTGTTCCCGCGAGCCGTCCGCGCGGACCAGCGGACCGAGCTGCCCGCCGCCGGGGCCGCGCCGTTCCACCGCATCGCCGATGCCGGCCGCGCTCGGCCGGTAGTCGCCCTGCTCGCGGGGCTGTGCCCGGTTCCCGTCGCTGCGCCGGCTCACCCCTGGCCTCCGAACACCGCGGCGGCCACCGCGGTGAGCGCGGCGGCGGCCAGTCCGGCGAACGTCCACATGCGACGGATGTCGCGGGTCGGCACCACCGGGTCGGGCGGGAAGCCGTACACCTCCGGCTCGTCGAGCAGCAGGAAGAACGCGCCGTTGCCGCCGACGCCGTCGTCCGGGTCGGCGCCGTAGAGCCTGGCCTCGGTGACGCCCTGCTCGTGCAGCTGCTCGACCCTGGCCGCGGCCCGCTCGCGCAGCTCGTCGAGGTCGCCGAACTGGATGGACTTGGTCGGGCAGGCGTGCGCGCAGGCCGGCTCCAGCCCGTCCTTGAGCCGGTCGTAGCACAGCGTGCACTTCCAGGCCCGGCCGTCGCCCTCCCGCCGCTGGATCACCCCGTACGGGCAGCCGGAGACGCAGTAGCCGCAGCCGTTGCAGATGTCCTGCTGCACGACCACGGTGCCGAACTCGGTCCGGAACAGCGCTCCGGTCGGGCACACGTCGAGGCAGCCGGCGTGCGTGCAGTGCTTGCACACGTCCGAGGACATCAGCCAGCGGAACTGACCCTCGGAGGGCTCCGCCCCCCGAGCACCCCCCGCTCGACTGGCCGCACCCGGCGGCCCCGACCCCGGCATCCCCAGATCCGACCACCGGCCGCCGAACTCCGTTCGGCGGAACCGACAGGCAGCCCGGCGAGGCCGGTCCCCGCCCCTCCCGGGGGGTACTCGGGGGGCCTGCCCCCCGAGGGTTGCTCGATGAAGGCCACGTGCCGCCAGGTCGAGGCGCCGAGCGCGCCGGTGTTGTCGTAGGACATGCCGAGCAGGTCGAACCCGTCGTCCGGCACGTCGTTCCACTGCTTGCAGGCCACCTCGCACGCCTTGCAGCCGATGCAGATCGAGGTGTCGGTGAAGAACCCCTTGCGCGGCGGGTGGTCCGGGCCGTAGCCGGAGTCGCCGGCCGGGTCGGTCTCCGGTCCGTACACCCGATGGTGGTCAGCCACGGAACTCCTCCGGGTCGCGCGCGGTCTCCAGGTGCGGCTTGCCCGCGCCCGGACCGGTGGTGGTGACCGCGGTGCCGGTGGCCCGGGTGATCCCGGCCCGCTGCCGGTAGTCCGCCACCAGCGCCAGCAGGTCCTTCCCCTGCGGCCGGCGCCCGGGCCTGATGTCCACGGTCATCACCTTCGACTCCTGGATCAGCACGTTCGGGTCGAGCACGATGCCGAACAGGTCGTTGGCCGAGTCGCCGGTGACGATCCCGGTGTAGCCCCAGTGGTAGGGCACCCAGATCTGGTGCACGAGCCGGTCCTGCACCCGCAGCGGGCGCAGCCGCTCGGTCACCAGCACCCTGGCCTCGATCGCGCTGCGGCTGCTGACGAGGGTCGCCCAGCCGAGGTGGGACAGCCCGACCTGCTCGGCCAGCTGCGGCGACACCTCGACGAACATCGCCGGCTGCAGCTCGGACAGGAACGGCAGGTTGCGGCTCATCCCGCCCGCGGTGTGGTGCTCGGTCAGCCGGGAGGTGAACAGCACGTGCGGGAAGACGTCGCTGTGCGGCTCCGGCGGCGACGGGTTGGACGGGTTGTCGTCGCGGCCGTAGACCTTGCGGGTCGGGTTGCCCTGCTGGCCGTAGAGCGCGTTGCGGAACGGCGACTCGTGCGGCTCGTAGTGCGTCGGCAGCGGCCCGTCCTGCAGCCCGTTCGGCACGTACAGCCAGCCCTTGCCGTCGGCCTGCATGATGAACGGGTCGTCCCCGCGCAGCGCCTCCGGTCCGGACGCGTCCTCCGGCGGCCGGTACGACGGCGGCTTGGTCGCCTCGAAGTCCGGCACGTCCCGGCCGACCCACCGGCCCTCGCCCTCGTCCCACCACACGTACTTCTTGCGCTCGGACCACGGCTTGCCGTCCGGGTCGGCGGACGCTCTGTTGTAGAGCACCCGCCGGTCCATCGGCCAGGCCCAACCCCACTCCAGGTACGCCGGCTCCTGCTGGTCCCTGGGCTTGCGCCGGGCCGGCCGGTTGACGCCCTTCGCGTACACCCCGCAGTAGATCCAGCAGCCACACGAGGTCGAGCCGTCGGCCTTGAGCTCGGTGTAGCCGTTGAGCAGTCCGTCCGGGCCGTACCCGTTGATCGCCTTGAGCACCGACTCCGCCGACGGCTCGGCGTCGAGGCCGGAGCCGCCGCTGGTCTCGTAGGCCCAGTTGAGGTCCTGGATCGAGCGGTCCCGCGGGTCGGTCGAGCCGGCCAGCCGCTGCTTGATCATCCGGCCGAGGTGGTAGATGAACCACAGCTCGGAGCGCTGGTCGCCGGACGGCTCGACCGCCTTCTCCCGCCACTGCAGCAGCCGCTGCGTGTTGGTGAAGGTGCCGTCCTTCTCCACGTGCGAAGCGGCCGGGAAGAAGAACACCTCGGTCCGGCACTCCGCCGGGACGATCTCGCCGCTGTCGACCTCGGGCGAGTCCTTCCAGAACGTGGCGCTCTCGATCATCGCCAGGTCCCGGACCACCAGCCAGTCGAGGTTGGCCATCGCCAGCCGCTGCAGCCGGCCGTGCACCGAGCCGACCGCCGGGTTCTGCCCGAGCAGGAAGTAGCCCTTCACCAGCCCGTCGATCATGTCCATCGTGGTCCGGTAGGTGCCGTGGTCGCCGGTGAGCCGGGGCAGGTGGTCGTAGCAGTAGTCGTTCTCGGACGTCGCGTTGTCGCCGAAGTATTCCTTCAGCAGCGAGACCGCGTACGCGTCGGCGTTGCGCCAGAAGCCCTTCTGGTTCTCCCCGCGCAGCGAGGTGATCCAGGTGTCCAGGCTGCTGCACTTGGCCGCCGTCGGCATCGCCAGGTAGCCGGGCAGCAGGTTGAACAGCGTCGGCACGTCGGTGGAGCCCTGGATGCTGGCGTGCCCGCGCATCGCCATGATCCCGCCGCCGGGCCGGCCCAGGTTGCCGAGCAGCAGCTGGATGATCGCCGCGGTCCGGATGAACTGCACGCCGACGGTGTGCTGGGTCCAGCCCACCGCGTACACGACCGCGGCGGTGCGGTCGCGACCGGACGCGGCGGCCCAGGTCTCGGCGACCTCGAGGAACTGCTCCCGCGGGATGCCGCAGATCTCCTCGACGACCTCCGGCGTGTAGCGGGCGAAGTGCCGCTTGAGGATCTGGTAGACGCAGCGCGGGTGCTGCAGCGTCTCGTCCCGGGGCGGCGCGCCGTGCGCCAGTGCCGGGCCGCCGCTCTCGTGCTGCAGTCCGGCGGCCACCTCGCGGGCCTCCTCGCTGGCCTCGTGGCCGCCCTTGTGCGGCTCCATCCCCTCGTAGTGCCAGCTCGTCGGGTCGTAGACGGCCTTGTCGGGGTCGTAGCCGGAGAACAGCCCGTCGAGGTCCTCGGTGTCCTGGAAGTCCTCGCTGACGATCGTGGCCGCGTTCGTGTACGGCAGCACGTAGTCCCGGAAGAAGAGCTCGTTGCTGAGGATGTGGTTGACGATGCCGCCGAGGAAGACGACGTCGCTACCGGCCCGCAGCTGGACGTAGGTGTCCGCGAGCGCGCTGGTGCGGGTGTAGCGCGGGTCGACGTGGATCACCCGCGCGCCGCGCAGCTTGGCCTCCATCACCCACTGGAACCCGACCGGATGGGCCTCGGCCATGTTCGAGCCCATGATCACGATGCAGTCGGACTCGGCCAGGTCTTCCTGGGTGTTGGTGGCGCCGCCGCGCCCGAACGAGGTCCCCAGACCGGGGACCGTGGAGGAGTGTCAAATACGGGCCTGGTTCTCGATCTGGATCGCGCCCAGCGCCGTGAACAGCTTCTTGATCAGGTAGTTCTCTTCGTTGTCCAGGGTGGCGCCGCCCAGGCCGGCGAACCCGAGGGTCCGGTTGACCACGTGGTCGTTGTGGTCGACGTCCTGCCAGCCCTCCTGCCGGGCCTCGAGCATCCGGTCGACCACCATCTCCATCGCGGTGGCGAGGTCGAGCTCGGTCCACTCGGTCGCGTACGGCGCGCGGTAGCGGACCTTCTGCTCCCGCTGCGGCCCGGTCACCAGCTGGGCGGACGCGCTGCCCTTCGGGCAGAGCCGACCGCGGCTGATCGGCGAGTCGGGGTCGCCCTCGATCTGGGTGACCTTGCCGCCCTCGACGTACACCCGCTGGCCGCAGCCGACCCCGCAGTACGGGCAGACGCTGCGGGCGACCTTGTCCGCGGTCTTCGTCCGCGGCTGGAGGTGCTCGGAACGCTTGCTCTGCACTGCGGTGCCGCGGCCGAGCGGGTCGGCGCCGGTGAGCTGCCGATAGACCGGCCACCCCTCGAGAAACGTCCGCACGGGCACCGCCTTCCCCTCGACAGCGCAGCCTAATCCTCGTCGAGCAAACCGGCCTCGTGCGCCAGTATCGCCGCCTGCGTCCGGTTGGCCAGGCCGAGCTTGGTGAGCATCCTCGACACGTACGTCTTCACCGTCGCCTCGCTCATGTGCACCGCCTTCGCGGCCTCGGCGTTGGACAGCCCGCGGCCGACCAGCACCAGCACCTCGCGCTCCCGCTCGGACAGCGCCGCCAGCCGGCCGAGGGCGGCGGTCCGGCGGGAGTCCCCCCGGCCGCGGACGTACTCGGCCAGCAGCCGCCGGGTCACCGCCGGCGACAGCATCTCCGAGCCGTCGGCGACCGCGCGGACGGCGGCGACGATCTGCCGCGGCGGGGTGTCCTTGAGCAGGAAGCCGGATGCGCCGGCGGCCATCGCGGCGACCACGTACTGGTCGGTGTGGAACGTGGTGAGCACGGCGATCTTCGGCGGGTCGGGCCGGGACAGGATCGTCCGGGTCGCGGCCAGCCCGTCCACCCGCGGCATCCGGACGTCCATCAGCACCACGTCCGGGCGCAGCTGCGCGGCCAGCGCGACCGCCTCGGCCCCGTCGCCGGCCTCGCCGACCACCTCGATGCCGCCGGCCTCCAGGACCGTGCGCAGCCCGAACCGGACCAGCTCCTCGTCGTCCGCGAGCAGCACCCTGATCACGCTCGTCTCCCGCTCGCCCGGCGAGCTCTCGGGCTGACTCATCCCGGCAGCACCGCCTCCACCCGGAACCCGCCGTCGAGCCGGGGTTCGGCCCGCAGAGTGCCGCCTACCGTACGGACCCGCTCGCGCAGGCCGATCAGGCCGAGGCCGCCGCTGGGCAGCGCCGCCGGTGGGCGGGTCGCGGCCCGGTTGGTCACCGTGACCGCGAGCTCGGCCGCCCGCAGGTCGAGGGTGACGGTGACCGGGCCGCCCGGCGCGTGCTTGCCGGCGTTGGTCAGCGCCTCCTGCACCACCCGGTAGGCGGTGCGCCCGACGGTCGGGTCGAGCTCGCGCGGCGTGCCGCAGCGGGTCAGCGTGACCTCGAGGCCGGCGTCGCGGGAGTCGCCGACCAGCTCCTCCACGTCGCCCAGGCCGGGTTGCGGAGCCAACGGCGCGTCCTCGTCCGGATCCTCCTGCAGCAGGCCGAGCAGCTGGCGCAGCTCCTCCAGCGATCGGCGGCCGGCGTCCTGGAGCTGATCGGCGAGCCGGCGGACCCGGTCGGGATCGTCGGCGGCCATGTCGATCGCGCCGGCCTGCAGCACCATGAGGCTCACCCGGTGGCCCACCATGTCGTGCATCTCGCGGGTGATCCGGGCCCGCTCGGCCAGCACGGCCTCGCGCGCCCGCAGGTGCTGCTCGCCCTCGGCGCGCTCCGCCCGCTCCCGCAGCGCAGTGAGCAGGTCGGCCCGGGTGCGTACCCACAGCCCGAGCACCGCGGGAAGGACCAGCAGCGCGATCACGACGAGGACGTTGTTGAGCGCCTCGGTGCCGGACGTGAACTGCCACGGCTGCAGCGCGACCGCGGCCGCGAGGGCGAGCACGACCCAGCGGAGCCGGCCGGTGCGGCCGTAGCGGACGAAGGCGTACGCGCCGAACGGCAGCGCGGCGGACGCGTCCCCGGACTCCAGGCCGTGGACCAGGGCACCTGCCAGCAGCACGAGCGGGTAGCGGCGGCGGACGAGCGCGGCGGCCGCGGTCAGCAGGCCGGTGCCGATCAGGATCGCCGCCCGGGTGTCGCTGAACGGCGGGACCGGCACGGTCGCCTGGACGATCGCGGCCACGACGAGGACGAGGGCGATGGCCCCGTCCAGTAGCCACGACCGCCTGCGCATGAGCAGAGCGTAGGTCCGCGCCGGCCCGCGGCTCCGCCGCCGATCGGTGACGGCACTGTCCACTTTCGTTGACGAGGTGACGACTTCCGGACACTCCGGCGACCCCGGCCCCGGCGGCACGGTGATGGCACCCGATACCGAGGAGCTTTCGATGATCACCGTCACCGGCCTGACCAAGCGGTACGCCGACAACACCGTCGTCGACGACGTCTCCTTCGCCCTGGAGCCGGGCACGGTCACCGGTTTCCTCGGCCCGAACGGGGCCGGCAAGACCACGACGATGCGCATGATCACCGGCCTGGTGGCGCCGACCGCCGGCGAGGCCAGGATCGGCGGGCGCCGGTGGGTCGACCTGCCGAACCCGGCCGCGGTCGCCGGCACCCTGCTCGACGCCGGTGCCGTGCACCCGGGTCGGACCGGTCGCACCCACCTGGCCATCCTCGCCGCCACGATCGGCGTGCCGACCCGCCGGGTGGACGAGCTGCTCGACCTCGTCGGCCTCGGCAACGCCGGCCGGCGCCGGATCGGCGGCTACTCGCTCGGGATGCGGCAGCGGCTCGGCATCGCCGCCGCGCTGCTCGCCGACCCGCCGGTGCTGATCCTCGACGAGCCGGCCAACGGGCTCGACCCGGAGGGCATCCGGTGGATGCGCGAGCTGCTGCGCGCGCGCGCCGGCCGCGGCGGCACCGTGCTGCTGTCCAGTCACCTGCTCGGCGAGGTCGAGCACACCGTCGACCGGCTGGTCGTCATCGGCGCCGGCAAGGTCGTCGCCGACGGGCCGATCGGGGCCCTGCTGGCCGGCGACGGCGTGCGGGTCCGGGCGGTGGACGCCGGCGCCCTGGCCGGCTCGCTGCGGGCCGCCGGGCTGACCGTCTCGGCCGACGGGCCGGCGCTGACCGTGGCCGGTGCGACCGCGGAGCAGGTCGGGCGGATCGCCGCCGCCGGCGGCCACGTGCTGACCGACCTGCGGCCGGCCGACCGCGGCCTCGAGGACGTGTTCTTCCAGTTGACCGCCTGACCACTCCCCTTCTCCCGCATCTCCCGAGAGGAATCCTGAGATGACCGCCGTGATCGACCGCCCCGCCGCCGTCCTGCCGTCCCGCCCGCTGGCCGACCGCCGGCCGCCGCTGGCCCGACTCGTCGGCCTGGAGATCCGCAAGTCGCTGTGCACCCGTTCCGGGATCGCGCTCGCCGGTGCCGCCGCGGTGCTGCCCGCCGGCGCGGTGGCGCTGATGATGGCCCTGAACGACACGCCGCCGAACGCGGCCACCATGCTGGCCCTGCTCGGCACGCTGGTCTCGATGCTGCTGATCGCGGTGGGGGTGTTGGCGACCGCGGGTGAGTGGACGCACGGCACCGTGCAGACCACGTTCCTCGCGGTGCCGCGCCGGGGTCGGGTGCTGGCCGCCAAGTACGTCGGGGCCGCGCTGCTCGGCGCCGCGATCTCCGCCGTGGTGGTGGGCTCGACGTTCGCCGTCGCCGCGATCGGGGCCGACTTCTCCTGGACCGGGGCCGGCGCCGCGGCGGTGGCCACGGTGGCCGCGGGAGCCGCGCTGACCGTGGTGGGCGCCGGCATCGGTGCCGCGATCGGCAACGCGCCGGCCGCGCTGACCGGCACCTACCTGGTGCTGCTGGTCGGGATGACCGTGCTCAACGGAGCCAAGCCGACCTGGGGCAAGCACGTCGACCCGCTGGCCGCGATGTTCGACCTGGTCGAGGGCGACGCCACCGCCCGCCCGATCGCGGTGCTGGCCGGCTGGCTGGTCGTCAGCGCGATCGCCGGCGTCGCCGTCACCCGCCGCCGCGAGATCTCCTGACCGCCTTCACCCGTCCGCCGGGCCGGCCTCCACCCCGGAGGCCGGCTCGCGGCGTCGACGGGTCGCGGCGGCGCGGGCGGCGAGCTCGGGGGCCGGCGGGTAGCCGACCTCGAGCAGGGTCAGGCCGTGGGCGGGGGCGACGGTGACCTCGCCGCTGCGGTCGGCGCGGGCGAGCTGGGCGGCCGGCCAGTCCGGTGGCCGGCGGCCCTCGCCGACCGCGAGCAGCGCGCCGACCAGGCTGCGCACCATCGAGTGGCAGAACGCGTCGGCCCGTACGGTCGCGGTCAGCACGCCGGCCGCGTCCCGGGCCCAGTCCAGCTGCTGCAGGGTCCGGACCGTGCTCGCGCCCTCCCGCCGCCGGCAGAACGCGGCGAAGTCGTGCTCGCCGAGCAGCCGGTCGGCGGCGGCCTGCATGGCGTCCCGGTCCAGCCGGCGCGGCCAGGTCAGGGTGTCGTACCGGCGCAGCGGGTCGGCGGCGGCCGGGTCGTCGGCCACCCGGTAGGCGTACCGCCGCCACAGCGCCGAGAACCGCGCGTCGAACCCGGCCGGCGCCGGCTGGACGGATCGGACCCGGACGTCCGGCGGCAGCAGCCGGGCCAGCCGCCGCACCAGCTCGGGCCCGTCCGCGGTGGCCGGCAGGTCGGCGTGCGCGACCTGGCCGGCGGCGTGCACGCCCGCGTCGGTCCGGCCGGCCACGGTGAGCGCCACCGGCATCCGCAGCAGCCGGGCCAGCGCCTCCTCCAGCACGCCCTGCACGGTCCGCCGGCCCGGCTGGGCGGCCCAGCCGGAGAACCCCCCGCCGTCGTAGGCGATCGCGAGCCGGACACGGACGAGCCCGCCGTCCCCGGGGGGAGCGGCGGGCTCGTCGTCGTACGGTGCGGGCACCTCAGGCCTTGCCGGCGGTGTCCTCGTCCTCGTCGGACGGCTCGGCGTCGAGCGCCTCGGCCAGCGAGCCGTCCTCGGCCTCGGTCTCGTCCTCGGCAGCCGTGTCCTCAGCCGAGTCCTCAGCCGTGTCCTCAGCCCCGTCGGCCTCGACGGTGTCGGTGGCGTCGACGTCGGAGGCCTCGGCGACCTCGGTGTCCGTCGCGGCGTCGGCCCCGACCGGAGCGGTCTCGTCGGCCGTCGCCGTCGACGCCTCGGCCGCGGTCGCAGCTCCACCCGCCCCCGCGGCCCTGGTCCGCGCCCGGCGGGACTGGAACCGGGTGCCACGCGCCCGCTCCGCCTCGCCGACCGCCTCCTGGGCCACGGTGAGCCCCTCGACCAGCGAGATGATCGCCATCGGCGCGTTGTCGCCCTTGCGCGGGCCGGCCTTGACGATCCGGGTGTAGCCACCCGGCCGCTGCGCGTACCGCGGCCCGATCTCGGCGAACAGCGCGTGGACGACGTCCTTGTTCCGCACCACCGTCATCACCTGGCGCCGGGCGTGCAGGTCGCCCTTCTTGGCGAAGGTGATCAGGCGCTCGGCCAGCGGGCGCAGCCGCTTGGCCTTGGCCTCGGTGGTGGTGATCGAGCCGTGCTCGAACAGGGACGTCGCCAGGTTCGCCAGCATCAGTCGCTGGTGCGCCGGCCCGGCGCCGAGGCGGGGGCCCTTGGTGGGCTGAGGCATGACGGCTGTTCTCCCAGTCGAAAAGTGGCTGTCTAGAGCTGCTCGGTCTCGGCGTAATCCGAGTCGCCGGCGTTGTCGTAGTCGTCGGTGCCGTAGGTGTCCACGACGTGCGACGGGTCGAACCCGGGCGGGCTGTCCTTGAGCGCCAGGCCCATCTGCGCGAGCTTCATCTTGACCTCGTCGATGGACTTGGCCCCGAAGTTGCGGATGTCGAGCAGGTCCGCCTCGCTGCGCGAGATCAGCTCGCCGACGGTGTGGATGCCCTCCCGCTTGAGGCAGTTGTACGAGCGGACCGTCAGCTCCATCTCCTCGATCGGCATCGAGAAGTTGGCCAGGTTCTCCTGCTCCTGCGGGGACGGGCCGACCTCGATGCCCTCGGCATCGACGTTGAGCTCGCGGGCCAGCCCGAACAGCTCGACCAGCGTCTTGCCCGCGGACGCCATCGCGTCCCGGGGCAGGATCGACGGCTTGGTCTCGACGTCGACGACCAGCTTGTCGAAGTCGGTGCGCTGCTCGACGCGGGTGGCCTCCACCCGGTAGGTGACCTTGAGCACCGGCGAGTAGATCGAGTCCACCGGGACGCGGCCGATCTCCTGGCCGGGCTGCTTGTTCTGGGTCGCCGGGACGTACCCGCGGCCGCGCTCGACGACCAGCTCGATCTCCAGGCGGCCCTTCTTGTTGATGGTCGCCAGGTGCAGGTCGGGGTTGTGCACGGTGACGCCGGCCGGCGGCGCGATGTCCGCGGCGGTGACCTCACCGGGGCCCTGCTTGCGCAGGTACATCGTCACCGGCTCGTCCGCGTCGGAGCTGACCACCAGCTCCTTGAGGTTGAGGATCAGGTCGGTGACGTCCTCCTTGACCCCCGGCACGGTGGTGAACTCGTGCAGGACGCCGTCGATGCGCAGCGAAGTGACCGCCGCCCCCGGGATGGAGGACAGCAGCGTACGGCGCAGCGAGTTGCCGAGCGTGTAGCCGAAGCCGGGCTCCAGCGGCTCGATGGTGAACCGGGAGCGGTATTCGGAGATCTGCTCCTCGGTCAGGGTGGGGCGCTGAGTGATCAGCATGTTCCGGTCTTCCTTCCCGGCCGCCCGCTATATGACGGCCCGCGGGTGCTTTCCCCCTTCGCGGGCCGCCGGCAGACTGAAGTCTTCCCGGCCCTTCGGGGGGATTCCGGGGGGCGGAGCCCCCCGGATGTCACTTGCTGTAGAACTCGACGATGAGCTGCTCCTGGACCGGCGTCTCGATGACCTGCCGGGCCGGGAGGGAGTGCACGAGGATGCGCAGCCGGGACGAGATGACCTCGAGCCACGCCGGAATCGGCCGGGAGCCGGCCTGGGCCTGCGCGATCACGAACGGAGTCAGCTCGCGGGACTTCTCGCGCACCTCGATGATGTCGCTCGGGGACACCCGGTAGGACGGGATGTCCACCTTCTTGCCGTTGACCAGGAAGTGGCCGTGCCGGACCAGCTGCCGGGCGGCGTCCCGGGACGGGGCGAAGCCGGCCCGGTAGACCACGTTGTCCAGCCGGGACTCGAGGATCTGCAGCAGCACCTCGCCGGTGCGGCCGGTCTTGCGGTTCGCCTCGGCGTAGTAGCCGCGGAACTGCTTCTCCAGCACGCCGTACACCCGACGGGCCTTCTGCTTCTCGCGCAGCTGGAGCAGGTACTCCGAGTCCTTGGTACGGCCGCGGCCGTGCTCACCCGGCGGGTACGGCCGGATCTCGATCGGGCACTTCGCGGACAGGCACTTGCTGCCCTTGAGGAACAGCTTCATCTTCTCCCGCCGGCAGCGGCGGCAGTCGGCACCAGTGTCACGGGCCATGAATTCGTACTCTCCTTCTCAGGCCCGGGGACGCGGCGTCGAGCGGGCGGCGAGGATGGTGTGCGGCGCGGCGGGGAACGGCGCCGGGCGGCGCTCGCTCACACCCGCCTCCGCTTCGGCGGGCGGCAGCCGTTGTGCGGCTGCGGGGTGACGTCCTGGATCTGACCGACCTCGAGGCCGGTCGCCTGCAGCGAGCGGATCGCGGTCTCCCGGCCGGCACCGGGACCCTTGACGAAGATGTCGACCCGGCGCATGCCGTGCTCCTGCGCCTTGCGGCCGGCGTTCTCGGCCGCGAGCTGCGCGGCGAACGGGGTCGACTTGCGGGAGCCCTTGAACCCGACGTGGCCCGAGGACGCCCAGGAGATCACATTCCCCAGCGGATCGCAGATGGTCACGATCGTGTTGTTGAACGTGCTCTTGATGTAGGCGTGCCCGTGGGCGACGTTCTTCTTCTCCTTGCGCCGGACCTTCTTGACGCCGGCGGCCGTACGAGCCCTGGGAGGCATGTCTGGCGTCTCCTACTTCCGTCCGGCCTTCTTCTTGCCGGCGATGGTCTTCTTCGGTCCCTTGCGGGTGCGCGCGTTGGTCTTGGTGCGCTGGCCGTGCACCGGCAGGCCGCGGCGGTGCCGGATGCCCTGGTAGCTGCCGATCTCGATCTTGCGGCGGATGTCCTGGGCCACCTCGCGGCGCAGGTCGCCCTCGACCCGGTAGTGGGCGTCGATGTGGTCGCGCAGCCGGACCAGGTCCTCGTCGGACAGGTCGCGGACCCGCAGGTCCGGGCTCACGCCGGTGGCGGCGAGAGTCTGGTGCGAGCGGGTCTTGCCGATCCCGTAGATGTAGGTCAGCGCGATCTCCATCCGCTTCTCGCGGGGGAGGTCGACGCCGGAGAGGCGTGCCATGCGGGCGGGACTCCTTCTGCTCGCGGAGGTCTGCCGCCGTCCCGACCCGCGCCCGCCCGGGCGTGGGCCCCGGCCTCCGACCGGGGGTGGCCTGGACTCCGCTGGCGCGGACCCAGGTGGGAGGCGAATTGCTGGCCGGTGACTCTGCTCAGCCCTGGCGCTGCTTGTGGCGCAGGTTCTCGCAGATCACCATGACGCGACCGTGCCGGCGGATGACCTTGCACTTGTCGCAGATCGGCTTGACGCTCGGGTTGACCTTCACGGCCGCGTTTCTCCTCGGTGGTGCCGGCCGCGGGGCCAGCGGACTGGCTTACTTGTAGCGGTAGACGATGCGCCCGCGGGACAGGTCGTATGGCGAGAGCTCCACCACGACCCGGTCCTCGGGGAGGATCCGGATGTAGTGCTGGCGCATCTTGCCGCTGATGTGGGCGAGAACCCGGTGTCCGTTGGACAGTTCGACCCGGAACATCGCGTTGGGAAGAGGCTCGACGACGCGACCCTCGACCTCGATGGCTCCGTCCTTCTTCGGCATATCCTCCGCTAACTACTCGTCTACTCCGGTGGCGCTGGCTGCGCGAGGGCGTCTTCGACTGATGCGGCCACAGCACAGCGGAAGACGGCGCGAGCGCCGACACCCCAGTGTACGCAGGCGCAGGACGATCGGCAAAAAAGGGGGCTACCTGTCCCGGCGCCGGTCCCGGTTTCGGCGGTCGCGGGCGTCGCCGGCCCCGGCGATCATCCCGACCAGCGCGAGCGCCAACGGGATCGCCGTCCAGATCGGCCAGAAGTAGATCAGTTCACCGGTGCCGAGCGAGATCGCCCCCCAGATCACCACGTTGACCAGGAACAGGCCGAGCGCGCCGGTCACCGGCGCCCAGCGCACCGCCGGGCTCGGCGCGCCGGCCGGCGCCGGGACGCGGTCCGCACGCGGCACCGGTGCGGCCGACCGGCCCGCCTGCTGCCCCACCGGAAGGTCCGCGGTCAGCGGCACCAGCTCGCCCACTGTCTTCGCCGCGTACGCCGCCGCCACCCGCTCGTCGAGCTCGGCCACGTCCAGCCGGCCCTCCGAGAACGCCGCGTTCAGCTGTGCGACCACCCGTTCCCGGTCGGCGTTGCCGGCCCGGATCGAGCCGTCACCGGAGGAGGCTGACGTGCTCATGCCCGCTGCGCCACCTTCACTCCGAGCTCCGCCAGCCGGGCGAACCCACCGTCCTCGGCCGTGGTCACCCAGGGGCCGTCCTCGGTGATCGCCACGGTGTGCTCCCAGTGCGCCGCGTACGACCCGTCGGTGGTGACGACCGTCCAGCCGTCGGGCAGTTCCCTGGTGTCGGGACCGCCCAGGGTCACCATCGGCTCGATCGCCAGCGCCAGCCCCGGCACCAGCCGCGGCCCCCGCCCGGCCCGCCCGTAGTTGAGCACGTGCGGGTCCTGGTGCATCTCGGTGCCGATGCCGTGGCCGCCGTAGTGGTCGACGATCCCGTAGTGGTGCGGGTGGGAGCGGATCGAGGCCTCCACCGCCGCGCTGATGTCGGTCAGCCGGCCCCCGGCGACCGCCGCGGCCAGCCCGGCCCACAGCGCCTGCTCGGTCACGTCGATGAGCTGCTGGTGTTCCGGGCGGACCGCGCCTACCCCGACGGTGATGGCCGAGTCACCGTGCCAGCCCTCGAAGATCGCGCCGCAGTCGAGCGAGATGATGTCGCCCTCGCGCAGCTTGCGCTTGCGGGACGGGATGCCGTGCACCACCTCGTCGTCGATGGACGCGCAGATCGTGCCGGTGAAGCCGCGGTAGCCGAGGAACGAGGGCACCGCGCCCTCGGACCGGATCGAGTCCTCGGCGATGCGGTCGAGCTCGCCGGTGGTGATCCCGGGCCGGACCGCCGCACGCATCGCGGCCAGCGCCCGCTGCGTGATCAGGCCCGCCTCGCGCATCAGCGCGATCTCGTCCGGGGTCTTGATCTGGATCATCCGGTCCCGCCTTCTCCACGCACGCACGTTCCGCCTCCGAACACGACGATACGGCGACGATACGGCCGGCGGCGCGGCCGATGGGTATCTGCCGGCGCAGCGACCCCCTCGCAGGCGGCAGGGCGTGTCCGGGACACGCCGTCAGGCGAACGGCCGGAGGGCGGCGATCGCCCGCTCCGTCACGTCGTCGACGGGACCGGTCGCGTCGATGCCGACCAGCACGCCCTTCTCGGCGTAGAAGGCGATCAGCGGCGCGGTCTGCTCGGCGTAGACCTCCAGCCGGTGCCGGACGGTCTCGGACTTGTCGTCGTCGCGCTGGAACAGCTGGCCGCCGCAGTCGTCGCAGACGCCTTCCTGCTTCGGCGGGTCGAAGTCGACGTGCCAGATGTGCCCGCAGTTCCGGCAGGTCCGCCGGCCGGACAGGCGACGGATGACCTCCTCGTCGTCGACCACCAGCTCGAGCACCACGTCGAGCTGGTCGCTGCCGACGTCGGTGATGATCTCGTCCAGCGTCTCGGCCTGCGGCACCGTACGCGGGTAGCCGTCGAGCAGGAACCCGTCGTTGGCGTCGTCCTCCCGCAGCCGCTCCCGCACCATCGCCGAGGTGACCTCGTCCGGCACCAGGTCGCCGGCGTCCATGTACTTCTTGGCGGTCACCCCGAGCTCGGTGCCCTCGCTCACGTTCGCCCGGAAGATGTCCCCGGTGCTGATCTTGGGGATCGCGAACTGCGCCGCGATGAACTGCGCCTGGGTCCCCTTCCCAGCACCCGGTGGACCGACCAGGACGAGCCGCACTATCTCAGGAAGCCTTCGTAGTTGCGCTGCATGAGCTGCGACTCGATCTGCTTCACGGTGTCGAGGCCGACGCCGACCATGATCAGCACCGCGGTGCCGCCGAACGGGAAGTTGTTCGCTGCGCTGTTGCCGCTGCCGGTCACGCCGAGGAAGAAGTTCGGCAGCACGGCGATGATTCCCAGGTAGAGCGAGCCGGCGAAGGTGATCCGGTTCAGGACGAAGGACAGATACTCCGCCGTCGACCGGCCGGGCCGGATGCCGGGGATGAAGCCGCCGTACTTCTTCATGTCGTCGGCCCGCTCCTCCGGGCTGAACGTGATCGACACGTAGAAGTACGTGAAGAAGATGATCAACGCGAAGTAGAGCAGGATGTGCGGCCAGCTCGCCTGGTTGACGACGTAGTTCTGGATGAACCGCTGCCAGGCGCTGGTGGTGTTGCTGTTGAGCTGGGACAGCAGCTGCGGCAGGTAGAGCAGCGACGAGGCGAAGATGACCGGGATGACGCCGGCCTGGTTGACCTTCAGTGGCAGGTACGTCGAGGTGCCGCCGTACATGCGCCGGCCGACCATGCGCTTCGCGTACTGCACCGGGATCCGGCGCTGAGCCTGCTCGACGAACACCACGGCCGCGATGATGGCGAGACCCAGCAGGCAGATCAGCGTGAAGATGAAGCCGCCGCGGGTGCGCAGGATGTTGCCGCCCTCACCCGGGATGCGGGCCGCGATCGACGTGAAGATCAGCACCGACATGCCGTTGCCGACGCCGCGGTCGGTGATCAGCTCGCCCAGCCACATGATGACCGCGGTGCCCGCCGTCATCGTGATGACCATCGTCACCAGCGAGAAGATGTCCTCGTTGTAGAGGACCGGCAGGTTGCAGCCCTGGAACAGCTGGTCGTTGCGGGCCAGCGCGATGATGCCGGTGCTCTGCAGGATCGCCAGCCCGATGGTCAGGTAGCGGGTGTACTGCGTGAGCTTGGTCTGGCCGGCCTGGCCTTCCTTCTTCAGCTGCTCGAACCGCGGGATCACGACGACGAGCAACTGGATGATGATGCTCGCGGTGATGTACGGCATGATGCCGAGGGCGAAGACGGCGAGCTGCAGCAGCGCTCCACCGGAGAAGAGGTTGACCAGCGAGTAGAGGTCGCGGGACGCACCGTTGCTGACCTGGTTGATGCAGCTGTTGATGTTGGCGGTCGACACGTTCGGCGTCGGCACGTTGGAGCCGAGCCGGTAGACGGCGATCATCGCCAGCGTGAACAGCAGCTTCTTGCGCAGGTCAGGCGTCCGGAAAGCGGACGCGAACGCGGAAAGCACAGATCCTCCTGCGCGCGGGCAAGCCTGAGGCGGGACTACGGAAACCGTACGCCAGGTGCGGAACCGCAGACTGCGACTGTAACAGCCGGTGGCCGGGTGATCAGCGCCCGGCCACCAGCCGGATCGGTTAGGAAAGCTGGGTGACCGTGCCGCCGGCGGCGGTGATCTTCTCCCGAGCGGAGTCGGAGAACGCGTGCGCGGTGACGTTCAGGCTGACGCCGGCGAGATCGCCGGAGCCGAGCACCTTCACCGGCGCACCCTTGCGGACCGCGCCGACCTCGACGAGGTCGGCCACGCCCACCGTGCCGCCGTCGGGGAACAGCTCGGCGAGCCGGCCCGCGTTGACGACCTGGTATTCGACCTTGAAGCGGTTCTTGAAGCCCTTGAGCTTCGGCAGCCGCATGTGGATCGGCATCTGACCGCCCTCGAAGCCCGGCTTGACCTGCACCCTGGCCTTGGAGCCCTTGGTGCCGCGGCCGGCCGTCTTGCCCTTGGACGCGTCGCCCCGACCGACCCTGGTCTTCTGGGTGTGCGAACCCGGGGCCGGGCGGAGGTGGTGGATCTTGATCGTCACTGGTTACTCGACCTCCTCGACCGTGACCAGGTGCGTCACGGTCGCGACCATGCCGCGGATCTCCGGCCGGTCCTCCTTCACCACGGTGTCGTGGATCCGCTTGAGACCGAGGGACCGCAGCGTCTGGCGCTGGTTGTCCTTGGCGCCGATGACGGACCGGGTCTGGGTGACCTTGAGCCTGGCCATCTCAGGCTCCCCCGAGCGCGCGCGCCCGCAGCATGCCGGCCGGGGCCACGTCCTCCAGCGGCAGGCCGCGACGGCTCGCGACCTCCTCCGGGCGGACCAGTGCCCGCAGCGCGGCGACCGTGGCGTGCACGATGTTGATCGGGTTGTCCGAGCCGAGCGACTTGGACAGCACGTCGTGGATGCCGGCGCACTCCAGCACGGCCCGCACCGGTCCACCGGCGATCACGCCGGTACCGGGGCTGGCCGGCTTGAGCAGCACGACCCCGGCCGCGGCCTCGCCCTGCACCGGGTGCGGGATCGTGCCCTGGATGCGCGGCACCTTGAAGAAGTGCTTCTTGGCCTCCTCGACGCCCTTGGCGATCGCCGCGGGCACCTCCTTGGCCTTGCCGTAGCCGACGCCGACGGTGCCGTCGCCGTCGCCCACCACGACCAGCGCGGTGAAGCTGAACCGGCGACCGCCCTTGACGACCTTGGCCACCCGGTTGATCGCGACGACCCGCTCGACGTGCGGGGTCTTCTCCGCCGCTCCGCCCCGGCC
This sequence comes from uncultured Actinomycetota bacterium, assembly GCA_963728945.1. Lineage (GTDB taxonomy): Bacteria > Actinomycetota > Actinomycetes > Mycobacteriales > CADCTP01 > CADCTP01. The sequence continues at coordinate 889,396 of CAVSMA010000004.1, forward strand.
GCCGCCGTCCCGACGGTCCCGACGGTCTCCGCCGCCGGCGCCCCCGCCTCGGCGCTGCTGCCCTGGCATCAGGCGTCCTTTCCGTAGTCGTTGTTCGTACCCGGGCCCATCAGAAGTCGAGCCCGTTCTCCCGGGCCGCGTCGGCGAGCGCCGCCAGCCGGCCGTGGTATTTGTCTCCGCCGCGGTCGAAGACCACCGCGGAGATCCCGGCCGCCTTGGCCCGCTCGGCCACCAGCTCGCCGACCTTGCGGGCGGCGGCGGTCTTGTCGCCGTCGACCTGCAGGCCGTACGTCGAGGCGGAGGCCAGCGTGACCCCGCGGGTGTCGTCGACGACCTGCGCGTACAGGTGCCGGGTGGACCGGGTGACGATCAGCCGCGGCCGCGCCGCGGTGCCCCGGATCTTCTTGCGCAGGCGCACGTGCCGGCGCAGCCGCGACACCCGCCGCTGCTGCGAGACCGTGCTCCCGGTTGCCTTCGTGGTCGTCATGTCACTTGCCCGTCTTCCCGGCCTTGCGGCGGATGACCTCGCCCTGGTAGCGCACGCCCTTGCCCTTGTACGGGTCGGGCTTGCGCAGCTTGCGGATCTTCGCCGCGACTTCGCCTACCTGCTGCTTGTCGATGCCCTCGACCACGAACCGGGTCGGCGCCTCCACGCGGAAGGTGATGCCCTCCGGCGCCGGGACCGGCACCGGGTGGCTGAAGCCGAGCGCGAACTCCAGGTCCCGGCCGCGCGCCTGGACGCGGTAGCCGGTGCCGACGATCTCCAGGGTCTTCGAGTAGCCCTGGGTGACGCCGACGACCATGTTGTTGATCAACGTCCGGGACAGCCCGTGCAGCGAGCGGGACTCCCGCTCGTCGTCCGGGCGGCTCACCAGGAGCGCGCCGTCGTCGCCGCGGGCGACCGTGATCGGCTCCGCGACGGTGTGCGACAGCTCGCCCTTGGGGCCCTTCACCACGATCCGCTGACCGTCGATCTGCACGTCCACGCCCGAGGGGACGGGGACCGGAAGCTTGCCGATACGCGACATCGGTGACCCTCCCCTACCAGACGTAGGCGAGGACTTCCCCGCCCATCCTGCGCTTGGTCGCCTGCCGGTCGGTCAGCAGGCCGGTCGAGGTCGAGATGATCGCGACGCCGAGGCCGCCGAGGACCTTGGGCATGGCGTTGGCCTTGGCGTAGACCCGCAGGCCCGGCTTGGAGACCCGGCGCAGCCCGGCGATCGAGCGCTCCCGGTTCGGCCCGTACTTCAGGTCGACCGAGAGGATCTTGCCGGGCGCGTCGTCGGGGGCGTCGGCCACCGACCAGCCGGCGATGTAGCCCTCCTGCTGGAGGATCTCGGCGACGTGCGCCTTGAGCTTCGAGTGCGGCATCGTCACGGTGTCGTGGTACGCCGAGTTGGCGTTCCGGATCCGTGTCAGCATGTCCGCGATCGGATCGGTCATGGTCATCGGAGGTCTTGCCCTTCTCGCCGCGGTTCCCACCCACGGGGGGCGAGCCCCCCGTGCGCCCCCTCGGGGGAACGGGCCTGCGGCGAAGAGTGGTTGGGTCAGGGTCGGGGATCCGCGGGGCAAGCCCCGCGGTTACCAGCTGGACTTGGTGACGCCGGGCAGCTGCCCGGCGTGGGCCATCTCCCGGACGCAGATCCGGCACAGGCCGAAGACACGGTAGACCGCGCGCGGGCGCCCGCACCGCTGGCAACGGGTGTACGCACGGACCTTGTACTTCGGCTTGCGGTTGGCCTTGACGACCAGCGCCTTCTTCGCCATCTCTGTCAGCTCCTAGCGGCGCCGGCCGCGCGTCGTGATGGTGGTCGGCTGGGCCGCCGCCTCGGTGCGGAACGGGAACCCGAGCCGCCGCAGCAGCTCGCGCCCCTCCTCGTCGGTGCGGGCGGTGGTGACCACGGTGATGTCCATCCCGCGCTGCCGGTCCACCCGGTCCATGTCGATCTCGTGGAACATCGACTGCTCGGTGAGCCCGAACGTGTAGTTGCCGTGCCCGTCGAACTGCTCCGGCGACAGGCCACGGAAGTCACGGATACGCGGGAGCGCGATCGACAGCAAGCGGTCGAGGAACTCCCACATCCGGTCGCCGCGCAGCGTCACCTTGGCGCCGATGGGCATGCCCTCGCGCAGCTTGAACTGCGCGATGGACTTGCGGGCCCGCTGCACGAGCGGCTTCTGGCCGGTGATCGCGGTCAGGTCGCGCACCGCGCCGTCCATCAGCTTCGCGTCCCGGGCCGCCTCGCCGACGCCCATGTTGACGACGACCTTCACCACGCCCGGGATCTGCATGACGTTGTCGTACGAGAACTGCTCGCGCAGCCCGGGCGCGATCTCGTCCGCGTACCGCTGCTTGAGCCGCGGCACGGGGTGGGTGGGGGCGGTCATCAGATGTCCTTACCGGACCGGCGCGCGATGCGGACGCTGCGCCCGTCCTCGTCCTTGCGGAAGCCGACGCGGGTCGGCCTGTTGTCCGAGTCGACCACCATCACGTTGCTCACGTGGATGGGGGCCTCCTGCGTGACGATGCCGCCGGTCTGCGCACCCCGCGAGGTCGTCGTGATCCGGGTGTGCTTCTTGATCCGGTTGACGCCCTCGACCAGGACCCGCTGCTCCTTCGGGTAGGCCGCGATGACCTTGCCCTTGGCGCCGCGGTCCGGGCCGGAGATGACCTGGACGGTGTCGCCCTTCTTGATCTTCATGGACGGCCCGGCCATCACAACACCTCCGGGGCCAGCGAGATGATCTTCATGAAGCGCTTGTCCCGCAGCTCCCGGCCCACCGGGCCGAAGATGCGGGTGCCGCGCGGCTCGTTGTCGTTGCGGATCAGCACCGCCGCGTTCTCGTCGAAGCGGATGTACGACCCGTCCGGGCGGCGGCGCTCCTTGGCGGTGCGGACCACGACCGCCCGGACGACGTCGCCCTTCTTGACGCCGGCGCCGGGCAGCGCGTCCTTGACGGTAGCGACGATGATGTCGCCGATCCCGGCGTACCGGCGGCCGGAACCGCCGAGCACCCGGATGCAGAGGATCTCCTTCGCACCCGTGTTGTCAGCCACGCGCAAGCGCGACTCCTGCTGGATCACAGAGCACCCCCAGAGCGGACGCGCCGGAGGCGTGGCTGCCCAGCCGAAAGGACCAGGTCGCGCCGCTGGCGCGGCTGTCCGCCGACCAAGTGACGCATTCTCGCTTCGCTCGGCGTCACTTGGCCTTCTCCAGGATCTCCACGATCCGCCACCGCTTGGTGGCCGACAGCGGGCGCGTCTCCATCACCAGCACCCGGTCACCGACGCCGCAGGCGTTCTGCTCGTCGTGCACCTTGAGCTTGCTGGTGCGCCGGATGACCTTGCCGTAGAGCGGGTGCTTGACCCGGTCCTCGACCTGGACCACCGCGGTCTTGTCCATCTTGTCGCCCACCACGAGGCCCTCGCGGACCTTGCGGCGGCCGCGCACGACGGCGTCGTCCGCCGCCGCGCTCGTCTGCTCGCTCATCTCCCGCTCCTTATCAAGTCCCGACCTCGTCCCTCGGTCGGAACAGGCCTCGTCGCTCCCCGCTCACCCTGCGGGCGCTCGCGCTCGCTCACGCGACACCCTCGCCCGGGGCGACGGACAGGCCGAGCTCGCGCTCGCGCATGATCGTGTAGATCCGCGCGATGTCGCGGCGCACGGTCTGCAGCCGCCGGTTGTTGTCCAGCTGTCCGGTCGCCACCTGGAAGCGGAGGTTGAACAGCTCCTCCTTCGCCTCCCGCAGGCGGGAGACCAGCTCGTCGTCGGCGAGCTCGCGCAGCTCGCTCGGGACGGTCCCTGCCGCCATCAGACGTCACCAACCTCGCGCTTGACGAACCGGCACTTCATCGGGAGCTTGTGGATCGCGCGCCGCATGGCCTCGCGGGCGATCGGCTCCGGCACGCCGGACAGCTCGAACATCACCCGGCCCGCCTTGACGTTGGCGACCCACCACTCCGGCGAGCCCTTGCCGGAACCCATCCGGGTCTCGGCCGGCTTCTTCGTGATCGGCCGGTCCGGGTAGATGTTGATCCAGACCTTGCCGCCACGGCGGATGTGCCGGGTCATCGCGATACGAGCCGACTCGATCTGCCGGTTCGTCACGTACGCCGGCTCCAGCGCCTGGATCCCGTACTCGCCGAAGCTGACCCTGGTGCCGCCCTTGGCCGCGCCGCCCCGTCCGGGGTGGTGCTGCTTGCGGTGCTTGACCCTGCGGGGGATGAGCATGCCTCAGCCCTCCGTGTTCTCGGTGCTGACAGGGGCGTCGGACCCGGCGTCCGTCGCCGGCGCGTCGACCTGGGCGGCGACGCTGCCCTCGGGGCTGGCCTCGGGGCTGGCCTCGGCGCTGGCCTCGGCGCTGGCCTCGGGAGCAGCCTCGGGAGCAGCCTCGGGAGCGGCCGCCTCGGCGCCGCTCGTCCCGCCGCCCTCGAAGGCCTGCGCCACCGACGGGTCGCCGATCGGCTCGGCGAGCGCCGAGGTGTCGCCGGCCTCGATCACGCCGACGGCGGTCTCGACCGCCTGCGAGTCGGTCGGCGGGGCCTCGATCACGGCCTCCGCCGGAGCGGTCGCCGCGGCGCGCCCGGCCTCGGTGCTCGTGCCGGTGGTGCCGGACGAGCCGGACCGGCGCGGGCGCCGCTCGGGACGCTCCCGGCGCTGCTGGCGCAGCGCGGCCTCGGCCGCCTCCCGCTCGGAGCGGGTGCCGATCGCGTCGCCCTTGTAGATCCAGACCTTCACGCCGATGCGGCCGAACGTCGTCCTGGCCTCGTACTGGCCGTAGTCGATCATGGCGCGCAGCGTGTGCAGCGGCACCCGGCCCTCGCGGTAGAACTCGGAGCGCGACATCTCCGCGCCGCCGAGCCGGCCACCGCACTGCACCCGGATGCCCTTGACGCCAGGGGACTTCAGCGCCGACTGCATGGCCTTGCGCATCGCCCGGCGGAAGCTGACCCGGCTGGACAGCTGCTCGGCCACGCCCTGGGCGACCAGCTGCGCGTCCGCCTCGGGGTTCTTCACCTCGAGGATGTTCAGCTGCACCTGCTTGCCGGTGAGCTTCTCCAGCTCACCGCGGATCCGGTCGGCCTCCGCGCCGCGGCGGCCGATGACGATGCCCGGCCGGGCGGTGTGGATGTCGACCCGGACCCGGTCCCGGGTGCGCTCGATCTCGACCTTGGAGATGCCGGCGCGCTCCATGCCCTTGCTCATCATGCGCCGGATCGCCACGTCTTCCTTGACGTAGTCCTTGTACAGCTTGTCCGCGTACCACCGGGACTTCCAGTCGGTCGTGATACCGAGCCGGAACCCGTGCGGGTTGACCTTCTGACCCACTAGCGGGTCCCCTCCTCAGTCGTCTCGTCCGTCTGGTCCGTCTGGTCGCTCGCCTCGTCGCTCGCGGTGGGCCTGGTGGCCTTGCGAGCGCGGGGCGCCGCCTTCTTCGCCGGGGCGGCCTCGGCCGCCTGGGCAGCCGGGGCGGTCTCGGCCGTCTCGGCAACCGGCGCGGTGTCGGAGGCCTCGGCCGTCTCGGTGGCCTCGGCCGTCTCGGTGGCCTCGGACGGCTCCGCGGTCACGGTCTCGTCCTCGGCCGGCGCCTCGGCGGTGGCCTTGGTGGCCTTGGTGGCCTTGGCTGGCCTTGGTCGCCGTGGCCGTGGTCGCCTTCTCCGGCGCCGCCGTCTCGGCCGTGGTCTCGGCGTCCTCGGCGGCGGCCTTCTCCGGCGCGGCCTTGGTGGCCTTGGTCGCCCTGGTCGCCGGCGCTTGTGGCCTTGGTGGCCTTGGTGGCCTTGGTCGCCTTCGTGGCCTTGGCCGGCGCCGCCTTCTTCGCCGGCCGGGCCGGCTCCGGACGCGTCGCCAGGCTCTCCACCTCGATGGTGATGTGGCTGGTGCGCTTGTTGATCCGGAACGCCCGGCCCTGCGCCCGCGGCCGGAACCGCTTGAGCGTCGGCCCCTCGTCCACGTACGCCACCGCGACGATCAGCGATTCCGGGTCGAGCTGGTGGTTGTGCTCGGCGTTCGCGACCGCGCTCGCCAGCACCTTCGCGACCGGCTCGCTCGCGGCCTGAGGTGCGAACTGGAGCACGGACAGCGCCTCCCGGGCCTCCATGCCGCGGATGAGGTCGACGACGCGACGCACCTTCATCGGCGTCATGCGCACGTACCGGGCGGTCGCCCGGGCGCGCCGGTCGTCGGCGACCGCGGTGCCCTGTGCCATTTCTCGCTACCCCTCAGACTCTCGTTGCTGCGTTTCGATCAGCCGCGACGGCTGCGGCGGTCGTCCCGGATGTGACCCCGGAACGTGCGGGTCGGGGCGAACTCGCCGAGCTTGTGCCCGACCATGCCCTCGGTGATGAAGACCGGGACGTGCTTGCGGCCGTCGTGCACGGCGATCGTGTGCCCGAGCATGTCGGGGATGATCGTCGAGCGCCGGGACCAGGTCCGGATCACGTTCTTGGTGTTGCGCTCGTTCTGCACGTCCACCTTCTTGAGCAGGTGGTCGTCGACGAACGGGCCCTTCTTCAGGCTGCGCGGCATCAGTCAGCCACTCCTAGCGCTTCTTGCCGGTACGCCGGCGGCGGACGATCATCTTGTCGCTCGACTTGTGGACCCGGCGGGTGCGGCCCTCGGGCTTGCCGGCCGGGTTGACCGGGTGCCGGCCACCGGACGTCTTGCCCTCACCGCCACCGTGCGGGTGGTCGATCGGGTTCATGGCCACGCCGCGCACCGACGGGCGCTTGCCCTTCCAGCGCATCCGGCCGGCCTTGCCCCAGTTGATGTTGGACTGCTCGGAGTTGCCGACCTCGCCGACGGTGGCGCGGCAGCGCACGTCGACGTTGCGGATCTCCCCGGAGGGCATCCGCAGCTGCGCGTACGGCCCGTCCTTGGCGACCAGCTGGACGCTGGAGCCGGCCGAGCGGGCGATCTTGGCGCCGCCACCGGGCCGCAGCTCGATCGCGTGCACCACGGTGCCGGTCGGGATGTTGCGCAGCGGCAGGTTGTTGCCGGGCTTGATGTCGGCGCCGGCGCCGCTCTCCACCCGGTCACCCTGGCGCAGCCGGGACGGCGCGACGATGTAGCGCTTCTCGCCGTCGGCGAAGTGCAGCAGCGCGATCCGGGCGGTGCGGTTGGGGTCGTACTCGATGTGCGCGACCTTGGCCGGCACGCCGTCCTTGTCGGCCCGCCGGAAGTCGATCACCCGGTAGGCCCGCTTGTGCCCGCCGCCCTGGTGCCGGGTGGTGATCCGGCCGGTGTTGTTCCTGCCACCGCGCGAGTGCAGCGGGCGGACCAGCGACTTCTCCGGCTCGGACCGGGTGACCTCGACGAAGTCGGCGACGCTGGCCCCCCGGCGGCCCGGGGTGGTCGGCTTGTATTTGCGGATGCCCATTCGAGTCAGTCCCTCAGCTCACCGGTCCGCCGAAGATCTCGATCCGGTCGCCGGGCGCCAGGCTCACGATGGCGCGCTTGGTGTCCTTCCGGCGACCGAACCCCTGCCGGGTGCGCTTGCGCTTGCCCTGCCGGTTCAGCGTGTTGACGTCGAGGACGGTCACGTTGAAGACCTGCTCGACGGCGATCTTGATCTGGGTCTTGTTGGCGTCCGGGCGGACGATGAACGTGTACTTGTTCTCGTCCAGCAGCCCGTAGCTCTTCTCCGAGATTACCGGAGCGAGCAGCACGTCCCGCGGGTCGGCGATCACTTCTCGTCGTCCTCCTCGCCGTCGGAGACGGCCGGTGACTCAGTAACTGTGCCCACGCCAGCAGCCGGCGCGACCGACGGCACCGGGTCGACTGTGCCCCGGTCGAGCACCTCGGACGGGATCGGCTGCCCGGGAATGTCGTCAGTGGACAGATCCGGCAGCTCCTTGTGCCCGGTCCGGGCCAGGAACGCGTCGAGGCCACCGCGGCTGAACACCACGTCGTCGTTGACCAGCACGTCGTAGGTGTTGAGCTGGCCGGCGTCGAGCACGTGCACCGACGGGACGTTGCGCAGGCTCTTGAAGCCGGCGATGTCGTCCCGGTCGAGCACCACGAGCACCTTGCGGGCGTTCGTGGTCGCGACCAGCGCGGCCAGCGCCGCCCTGGTCGACGGCACGTCACCGTCCACAAAGGACTCGACCACGTGCACGCGGTCGGCCCTGGCGCGGTCGGACAGCGCCCCGCGCAACGCGGCCGCCTTCATCTTCTTCGGCGTGCGCTGGTCGTACTTGCGCGGCGTCGGGCCGTGCACCACGCCGCCGCCGGCGAACTGCGGCGAGCGGGTCGAGCCCTGCCGGGCCCGGCCGGTGCCCTTCTGCCGGTAGGGCTTCTTGCCGCCGCCGGAGACCTCGCCGCGGGTCTTGGTGTCGTGCGTGCCCTGGCGCGCGGCGGCCTGCTGGGCCACCACGACCTGGTGCATCAGCGCGATGTTGGCCTGCACGTCGAAGACGTCGGCGGGCAGGTCGACGCTGCCGGCGGTGCTGCCGTCGGCGTTGCGGACGTCGATGGTCGGCATCGCTCACTCACCCCCTGCCGCGGGCGCAGTCGCCGGCGCCGGGCGCTTGACCGCGTTGCGGACCAGCACCAGGCCACCGGTCGGGCCCGGGATCGCGCCCTTGATGAGCAGCAGGCCCTTCTCGGCGTCGACACCGTGCACGGTCAGGTTGAGCACCGTGGTGCGGGCGTTGCCCATCCGGCCGGCCATCCGCAGGCCCTTGAACACCCGGCCCGGGGTGGCGCAACCGCCGATCGAGCCGGGCGAGCGGTGCTTGCGCTGGGTGCCGTGCGAGGCGCCGAGGCCGCCGAACCCGTGCCGCTTCATGACACCCGCGGTGCCCTTGCCCTTGCTGGTGCCGACGACGTCGACCACGGTGCCGGCGGCGAACGCGTCCGCCCCGACCTCCTGGCCGACCTCGTAGTCGGCGGCCGCGTCGGTGCGCAGCTCGACCAGGTGCCGGCGCGGGGTCACCCCGGCGGCCCGGAAGTGCCCGGCCACCGGCTTGGTCACCTTGCGCGGGTCGATCGACCCGTACGCCAGCTGGACCGCGGAGTAGCCGTCCTTGTCCGGCGTGCGGACCTGGGTGACCACGCACGGCCCGGCCTTGACGACCGTCACCGGCACGATCCGGTTGCGGTCGTCGAAGACCTGGGTCATCCCCAGCTTCTCGCCCAGAACGCCGCGTACGGCGCGGTTCTCGGTTGGCATCTGTGTGCGGCCCTTACTGGATGTTGACGTCGACGCTGGCAGGCAGGTCGATGCGCATCAGCGCGTCGACCGTCTTCGGCGTCGGGTCGAGGATGTCGATCAGGCGCTTGTGCGTGCGCATCTCGAAGTGCTCGCGGCTGTCCTTGTATTTGTGCGGCGAGCGGATGACGCAATACACGTTCTTCTCGGTGGGCAGCGGCACGGGGCCGACCACCCGGGCACCGGTACGCGTGACGGTGTCGACGATCTTGCGCGCGGACGCGTCGATCGCCTCGTGGTCGTAGGCCTTCAGCCGGATGCGGATCTTCTGTCCCGCCATCGTGTTTTCTCGTCCTCTGCTGCCGCTGCGGGTGGTGCCGTCTCACACGGACCGGTGGCCGGATCGGGGGTGATCCGGCCACCGGTTGCGAACTACTTGTTGATCTTGGTCACTCGACCGGCGCCGACGGTCCGGCCGCCCTCCCGGATGGCGAAGCGCAGGCCCTCCTCCATCGCGATCGGCTGGATGAGCTGCACCGACATCTCGGTGTTGTCACCCGGCATGACCATCTCGGTGCCCTCGGGGAGGGTCACCACGCCGGTCACGTCCGTGGTCCGGAAGTAGAACTGCGGGCGGTAGTTGTTGAAGAACGGCGTGTGCCGGCCGCCCTCGTCCTTGGACAGGATGTAGACCTGCGCCTCGAACTCGGTGTGCGGCGTCGTGGTGCCCGGCTTGATGACGACCTGGCCGCGCTCCACGTCCTCGCGCTTGATGCCCCGCAGCAGCAGACCCACGTTGTCGCCGGCCTGGCCCTCGTCGAGCAGCTTGCGGAACATCTCCACGCCGGTGACGGTCGTGGACTGCTTGCGGTCCTGGATACCGACGATGTCGACGGTCTCGTTGACCTTGATGATGCCGCGCTCGATCCGGCCGGTCACCACGGTGCCGCGGCCGGTGATCGTGAAGACGTCCTCGATCGGCATCAGGAACGGCTTGTCGGTGTCGCGCTCCGGCTGCGGGATGGACTCGTCGACCGCGTCCATCAGCTCCATCAGCTTGGCGATCCACTCCGGGTCGCCCTCGAGCGCCTTGAGCGCGGAGACGCGCACGATCGGCACGTCGTCGCCCGGGAACTCGTAGGTGGACAGGAGCTCACGCACCTCGAGCTCGACCAGCTCGAGGATCTCCTCGTCGTCGACCATGTCGGCCTTGTTCAGGGCCACCACGATGTACGGCACGCCGACCTGGCGGGCCAGCAGCACGTGCTCCTTGGTCTGCGGCATCGGGCCGTCGGTCGCCGCGACCACGAGGATCGCGCCGTCCATCTGGGCCGCGCCGGTGATCATGTTCTTGATGTAGTCGGCGTGCCCGGGGCAGTCGACGTGCGCGTAGTGGCGCTTCTCGGTCTGGTACTCGATGTGCGCGATCGAGATCGTGATGCCCCGCTGGCGCTCCTCGGGGGCCTTGTCGATCTGGTCGAAGGCCTGGGTGTCCGGGTTGAGCGCCGGGTACTTGTCGTGCAGGGTCTTCGAGATCGCCGCGGTGAGCGTGGTCTTGCCGTGGTCGATGTGACCGATGGTGCCGATGTTGACGTGCGGCTTGGTCCGCTCGAACTTCGCCTTCGCCACTGTGGTCCTCCTGTGGACTGTCGTGCTGGTACGTCGGTGGTCTGGTGCGGGTGGTGGACCCCGACCGGCTCAGCCGGCCGGGATCCCGGTGCTCACTGGCCTGTGGCCTTCGCGATGATCTCCTTCGCCACGTTGGCCGGGACCTCCGCGTAGGAGTCGAACACCATCGTGTAGCTCGCCCGCCCCTGGGTCCTCGACCGCAGGTCGCCGACGTAGCCGAACATCTCCGACAGCGGCACCAGGGCCCGGACGACGCGGGCTCCGCCGCGCTCCTCCATCGCCTGGATCATGCCGCGCCGGGAGTTGAGGTCACCGATGACGTCACCCATGTAGTCCTCCGGGGTGACGACCTCGACGGCCATCATGGGCTCGAGCAGCGCCGGCGACGCCTTGCGGGCCGCCTCCTTGAACGCCATCGAGCCGGCGATCTTGAATGCCATCTCCGACGAGTCCACCTCGTGGTAGGCGCCGTCGGTCAGCGTGACCTTGACGTCCACCAGCGGGTAGCCGGCGAGGATGCCGTACTGCATGGCCTCCTGCGCGCCCTGGTCGACCGAAGGGATGTATTCCTTCGGCACCCGGCCGCCGGTGACCTTGTTGACGAACTCGTAGGTGGCGCCGTCGGCCCCGTCGGTCAGCGGCTCGAGGTCGATGACGACCCGGGCGAACTGGCCGGAACCGCCGGTCTGCTTCTTGTGCGTGTACTCGACCTTCTCGACCTTCTTGCGGACGGTCTCGCGGTAGGCCACCTGCGGCTTGCCGATGTTGGCCTCGACCTTGAACTCCCGCTTCATCCGGTCGACGAGCACCTCGAGGTGGAGCTCGCCCATCCCGGCGATGATCGTCTGGCCGGTCTCCTCGTCGTTGTGGACCTGGAAGGTCGGGTCCTCCTCGGCGAGCTTCTGGATCGCGGTGCCGAGCTTCTCCTGGTCGGCCTTGGTCCTCGGCTCGATCGCGACCTGGATGACCGGCTCCGGGAACGTCATCGACTCCAGGATCACCGGCTTGTCGGAG
>CAVSMA010000005.1:0-130888 GCA_963728945.1 uncultured Actinomycetota bacterium
CAGAACAGCCGTGTGAATGGCCGGCACAGCCGGCCGGTGAGCGTCGGCGAGTCAATGCGGTCGTAGACCTCGAGGTAGACGGTCGGGATACGGCGCAGCCAGCCCAGCACGAAGAAGGGGACGGCGACCCCCGCTCCGGTCGAGAGGATCACCGAGGGCTTCTCCTTACGCAGCAGCCGGAATGCCAGCCCTGTGTTCCGGACGAGGTTCGGGATGTTACGCGTCGTTGGGTGATAGGCCCAGACCACTCGCTCCCCGTGAAGCTGGGACTTCGCGTCCTGTGTGGGGAAGGTCACCCAAGCCCGGTCTCGGTCGCTCCACCACGCCCGCAGTGCCAACAACTGCGCGAGATGACCGCCACTCGAACCCACCAGGAGCACTGGTCCCGGCCTGCGGGAAGGGTGCGCCATCTCCGCCGCCCCGCCGGCAGCCCTCATCGTGTCCCCTTTGCCTGGCGCCCCGGCCCGTGTCACCCGCGTCCCGTGGGCCCCGGTGCGCGACCCCGCCGGAAATGTACCGGACGCCCGAACCGGGGACCGTACCGGCCGGACCTGCGGAGCGGTGTCAGCGGGAGGACGGCAGCCGTCTGGTGTTGAAGTAGGGCTCGGCCAGCAGGTCGCCGAACCGGCTGACGGCGGCGCCCTTCAGCGCGAGTTGCGCGCGCGGTCCCTTGGACTTGTCGTCCGAGTCGAAGTAGACCAGGGCCTTGATCGACGGGTTGTCCTTCGCGGTCTTCTGCGCCTGGTCGAGCCAGGCGGTCTGGCCGCCGGGGAACCGATCCGAGGTCGCCCACTCGCCGATCATGATCGGCTTGCCCGGGTGACCCTTGGCCCAAGCCAGGAAGCCGGCCGCGGCCGCCTGGAACGTGTCCAGCTTCTGACCCGTGTAGACGTCGGCACACAACCAATCAACGTCCGAGTCGCCCGGATAATACGGCGCGGCGCGGTCGGTGTCGGAGAAGCCGGCTGCGGTCGGGCACCAGACCCAGGAGACGTTGGTCGCCTGCTCCGCGGCGAAGATGGTGCGGATGTGCCGCCAGGCGGCGATGAAGTCCTGCGGCGTCCAGATGCTCGCCTGCAGGTTGGGGCGGTCCATCTCCCAGCGCCAGCGCAGGAAGATCGGCTTGCCGAGCGCCTTGACCTCGCGAGCGCGCTGCCGGATCAGGTTGTCGTACCGGCCCGACTGGATCACCCGCGTGTCGGTGCCGGCCCAGGACAGCAGCAGCATCCGGCCGCTGTCGACCGCCCACTTGTCGGTGGCGTCGGGGAAGTCGTCGTCCCACGGGTGGTAGGTCTGGACGATGTCCAGCTTCCGGCCGGTCGCCTTCTCGAACCGGGTGACCGCGTCGATCCGGCCCTGGGGCGTGTAGTCGGTGTCCGGCTGGACGTACGCGCCGAGGTAGGCGCCGTCGGCCGGTGGCCGCGGACCGCCGCCGGTCCGCGGCTCGCTCGGCGGTGGGGTCGTGCCCGGGGTGGGGCCGCCGAGCCCGGCGGTCTCCGGGTGGTTGACGACCGTGAGGACCGCACCGACCACCACGACGATCGCGAGGAGCACCCCGCTGACCGCCACCAGCCGCCAGTGCCGGCGCCCCCAGCCGGCACCGCCGCCGAGCCGATGCTCTGACCCCACTCCCCGATCCCCTCACGCGAGCGTCCACAACGCCGCGGCCGGCCCCGGTCCGCGCGGGCGTCAAGCCTTCCACAGGTGCAAGCGCAGTATCGGCCGGCCGGCCTACCGGCCCCCGATCAGGGGACGGCGGCGCCGCACCAACTAAAGTCCCTCGCGGGTATGCGCAGCGTGAGGGGGAGCCGGATGACAACCGCCGTACCGGTGGCGTTCGTCGGGGGTCACGGGCGCAGCGGCAGCACCCTGCTGTCCCGGGTGCTGGGTGCGGTGCCGGGATTCGTGGCCGTCGGCGAGCTCTGCTACCTGTGGGACCAGGGCGTGCTCATGGACCGGATGTGCGGCTGCGGCAAGTCGTTCTCCGAGTGCGAGTTCTGGACCGCGGTCGGCAAGGAGGCGTTCGGCGGCTGGGACCAGGTCGACGCCCGCGCGCTGCTCACGCTGCGTAAGGCGGTCGAGCGAGTCCGCTACACACCCCTGCTGTCGGCGCCGGCGCTCGCCCCGGACTACGGCCGCAAGCTGCGCGACTACGCGGCGGCGATGTCGAAGGTCTACCAGTCGGTCCGCACGGTCAGCGGCGCGGACGTGGTCGTGGACACCTCGAAATACCCGTCCTCGGCGTACCTGCTGCGGCACGTGCCGGACGTCGAGCTGAAGCTCGTGCACCTGGTCCGGTCGGTGTACGGGGTGTGCTACTCGTGGTCGAAGACGGTCGCCAGGCCGGACCGGGACGGCAAGCCGATGCCGCAGTATCCGCCGACCCGCACCGCGGTCGAGTGGTCGGCGTTCAACTTCCTGCTCGACGCGCTGCGGCTGCGCGGGGTGCCGACCAGGCTCGTGCACTACGAGGACTTCGTGGCCGCGCCGCGGGCCGAGCTGGCCGCGATCGTCCGGTTCCTCGGCCGCGAGGTGTCCGACGCCGACCTGGCGTTCGTGGGGGAGTCGAGCGTCGAGCTGCCCCGCGACCACAGCGTCGCCGGCAACCCGATGCGGTTCCGGTCCGGGCCGGAGCAGCTGCGCCTGGACGAGGCCTGGCGGACCGCGCTCGACCCGCGCACCCGCCGGCTGATCAGCCTGGTCAGCGCACCGGCGATCGTCCGCTACGGATACGCCCGCGACCTGCGCACCGGCAACTAGGCACGGTGCCGGCCACGACCCGCCCGGCCTGAGCGCGCGGGCCGTCCCGGCGCTGCCGGCACCGCTGGGCCGGCCGATCCGACCGGTCCCGCCGGACCCGCCGGACCCGCCGGCCTTCCCGGTCCTGCCGGTCCCGCCGGACCGGCCGGCGGGGGCCCGTTGCCGGGGCCGCGCCGGCCGCGGCGGCGGCGGGCGAAGAACGCGTCGAGCTGGAGCGGGCCGCGGAACCGCCACGAGAGGGCCGCCCACAGCAGCACCGCCACGCTGGTCGCGATCAGCGCCGGGACCAGGTGGTCGCCGCCGACGATCCGGGCCACCGCGGCCACCGGCACCACCGCCACCGTGCAGATCGCCACCGCGAGCACGCTGGCCCGGCCCACCGGATGCAGCCCGGTCGAGATCATCAGCTGCCCGAGCGGCACCAGGTTGGCGACCAGGATCGAGACCGCCCAGCCGATCGCCGCGCCCAGGATCCCGAGGTGCGGCAGCAGCAGGAGGTCGAGCCCGAGCTGGACGACCAGCGCCAGCACCGCCTTGGCCAGGTTCCAGGTGCTCTTGCCGGCCATCATCAGCACGGTGTCGACCTGGCCGCTGGCCGTGGCGATCAGCATGGCCGCGCAGAGCACGACCACGACGTCGGTCGCGCTCGCGTACTTGTGCCCGAAGATGCCGAGCAGCGCCGCCGGGAACGCGCCGACGAGCAGGTAGAGCGGCCAGGTGGTGAGCACCAGCCAGCCGGTCGTGGTCCGGTAGAGCATGCCGGCCTGGTCCAGGTCCCGGCGGGCCAGCGCGGCCGACAGCCGCGGCTGCAGGGCGACCGAGATCGCCTGGTTGGACAGCTGCCCGACGACCAGGAACCGGGTCGCCGCGGCATACAGCGCGGCCTGCACCGGGCCGAGGATCGCGACCACCAGCAGCACGTCGGCCCGCTGCAGGCCGACCTGGGTCAGCGAGATCAGCGCCCGCGGCCCGGTGAACCGCCAGTATTCGGACCGGTTGAACCCGGACGGCTCGGCGTCCGAGCGGCGGCGCCGGCTCTCCCGCGCGAGCCGCCGGATCGGCAGCGCGGACAGGATCGTCGCCGGCAGGTAGGGCACGGTCCAGGCCAGCACGAGCAGCAGCACGTTGTGCGTCGGCGCGGCCAGCACGACGAGCATGAGCTGGGCCAGCGGCCGGCCGATCCGCTCCACCATCACGGTGGTACGCATCCGGCCGAACCCGCGGGTGATCGACTGGAGCACGTCGCCCAGCGCCGCGAACGGCAGCACCAGCCCGGACAGCCGCAGCACCAGGATCGCGTCCGGGCTCGGGTCGCGACCCACCGCGAGGTCGGCGATCTGCGGCGCGAACAGCAGCAGGCCCAGTCCGAGCAGGCAGGAGACCAGCACGGTCGGCCGGATCGACCAGCGCAGGCACTCGCTCACCTCGTCCGGCGAGCCGAGCAGCCGCAGCCGGGGCAGGAAGTAGATCGCGCCGCCGCCGGTGCCGACCCGGCCGAGCGTGGCCAGCAGCAGCACCAGCGAGGTGATCGAGAAGAAGATGCCGGCGTTGGCCTGGCTCATCGACCGGGTCACCACGACCGACAGCAGCAGGTTGGCGACGGTGGTCACCGCGGCGCCGATGAGGTTGGCGCCGCCGCCGCGGGCGACCGCCTTGACGCTCGACCCCGGGTCGCGCCCACCCCCGTCCCGCATGCCCGCGGTGGCGGGCAGCGCCGGATCGGGCAGCGGCGCGTCCGGCACCGGGGCCGCCATCGACGGCAGGGCCAGCCGGACCGTGGCCTCCGGGTCCAGCTGCACCGTCGCCTCGGGGTCGAACCCGGGCTGGTGCCTGCTGGTCACGCCTCACACTGTCACACGGAGCGGATCCGGCGGCTCCGTCGGGCGCATCGCTGGGCCGACGTCATGGCGGTGCCGCGGCACCGTCGAAATACCTGGGCCTCGCGTCCCAAAAGTTGCCAAGGCGCACCTGTGCGGCCGCGGCGATCGTCTATGTTGTCCGAGCAGTCCGGTGGGGCCGGACCACTCTTGGGGGATTCATCAGTGCTCACTAAGCGCGTCATCGCTGCCCTGGCGGCTGCGGCGACGGCCGTCAGCATGGCCACCGTGGCCACGCTCGCCGTCGGCGCCGACTCCGCCGGTGCCGTCAGCACCAAGCAGACCAGCCTGGTCGGCACGGTGCCGCTGGCCGGCACGCCGAACATCGGCGACGGCTCGGTCCAGGCCTTCACCCAGGTCGGCGGCAAGGTCTTCGTCGGCGGCAAGTTCACCTCGGCGACGCCGGCCGGCTCGACCACCGCGGTGACCAGGACCTACCTGCTCGCCGTCGACGCCACCACCGGCGCGCTGGACACCGGGTTCGCGCCCACCCTCGACGGCCAGGTCAACGCGCTGCTGCCCGGCCCCACCCCGAACACCGTGTACGTCGGCGGTGCGTTCAAGAACGTCAACGGCACGAAGTTCAAGAGCATCGCGCTGCTGGACACCAACACCGGCGCGCTGGTCCCGGGCTTCAAGTTCCCGCCGATGAACGGCGTGGTCAACGACATCGCGTTGTCGGGCGGCCGGCTGTTCCTCGGCGGCACGTTCACCACGCTCGGCCCGAACTCGCGGCCCGGCCTCGGCTCGCTGAACCCGACCACCGGCGCCGTCGACTCGTACATGACGATCGCGGTGGCCGGGCACCACAACTACCCGCACTTCGACGCGTCCGGGAACCCGATCGGGGCGCAGGCGCCGGTGGGCGTGACCAAGCTGGACATCACGCCGGACGGCAGCCGCATGGTCATCATCGGCAACTTCCTCACCGCCGCCGGGCTCGACCGCGACCAGGTCGCGCTGATCAACCTCGGTGCGACCAGCGCCACCGTCGACCCGAACTGGCAGACCGCGCGCTACACCCCCGACTGCGGGTGGCGCGCGTACGACAGCTACATCCGCGACGTCGACTTCTCCCCGGACGGCACGTACTTCGTGATCGTCGCGACCGGCGGCCCGTCCGCCGGCACGCTCTGCGACACCGCGGCCCGGTGGGAGACCGGCGCCACCGGCACCGGGCTCCAGCCGACCTGGGTCGACTTCACCGGCGGCGACACGCTGCTGTCCGTCGCGGTCACCGGCGCGGTCGTCTACGTCGGCGGGCACGAGCGCTGGCTGAACAACAGCCTCGGCTCGGACAAGGCGCAGCCGGGCGCCGTGCCGCGGCCGGGCATGGCGGCCCTCGATCCCGCCAACGGCGTGCCGTTCTCCTGGAACCCGGGGCGCAACCCGCGCGGCGCCGGCGCGTACGCGGTCTACGCGACGCCGACCGGGCTGTGGGTCGGCAGCGACACCGACTGGATCGGCAATTTCACCTACAAGCGCGGGAAGATGGCGTTCTTCCCGCTGGCCGGCGGCGGCACGATCCCGGCCAACTTCACCGGCCGGCTGCCGAACAACGTGATCATCGGCTCGCCGACCGGCGCGACCACGACGGCGATCTCCCGCCCGTACGACGGGACCACGGCCGGGGCGAACACGACGCTGCCGAGCAGCGGGCTGGACTGGAGCACCGTGCGCGGCGCGGTCATGGTCGACGGCAAGGTGTTCTACGGCCTCGCCACCGACAGCAACCTCTACTGGCGGACCTTCGACGGCTCGACGTTCGGCCCGGCGAACCTGATCAACCCGTACCAGGACCCGGCGTGGTCCACAGTGGACACCGGCTCGGGCCAGACGTACCAGGGCGTGAAGTCCAACTTCTACGCCGAGATCCCGAACGTCACCTCGATGTTCTTCTCCGGCGGCCGGATCTACTACACGACGTCCACCTCGACCTCGCTGTTCTACCGGTACTTCACGCCGGAGAGCGGGATCGTCGGCGCGGACAAGTTCACCGTCGCCGGCACGACGAACTGGAGCGACACCGGCGGCGCGTTCCTCGACGGCACCAACCTCTACCTGACCTCCCGCAGCACCGGGAACCTGCGCCGGATCAGCTGGGTCAACGGCGTGCCCGGCGCCACCTCGACCACGGTCAGCGGCCCGGGCGTCGACGGCAAGGACTGGCGCGGCAAGGCGGTGTTCCTGTCCACGGTGTCCGCGAACGTGCCGCCGACCGCGGCCTTCACCGCCAGCTGCGGCGGGCTGAGCTGCACCGTGGACGCCGGCGCGTCGACCGACTCCGACGGCAGCATCGCCTCGTACGCGTGGGACTTCGGCGACGGGACGAACGGCTCGGGCGCCACCGCGTCGCACACGTACGCGGCGGGCGGGCCCTACACGATCACGCTGACCGTGACCGACAACCGCGGCGGCACGGCGACGACCACCCGGCCGGTGACGGTCTCGGTGCCGACCACGGCGATCGCCTTCCGCGGCGCGGCCAACTCCAACGCCAACGGCACGACGTCGACGGTGACGGTGC
This sequence comes from uncultured Actinomycetota bacterium, assembly GCA_963728945.1. Lineage (GTDB taxonomy): Bacteria > Actinomycetota > Actinomycetes > Mycobacteriales > CADCTP01 > CADCTP01. The sequence continues at coordinate 7,165 of CAVSMA010000005.1, forward strand.
CGGCCGCCGTGCAGGCTGGTGACGGGCTGGTGCTGACTGCCACGGTCAACGCCGACACCGTGACGGTCAGCGACCCGGCCGGCTGGACCAGGGTCAACCGGACCTCGACCACCGGCATCCAGACCGTCGTCTGGTCGAAGGTCGGGACCGCGGCCGACGCCTCCGGCGCGGTCTCGGTGACCCTGGGCGGCACCGTGAAGACCAGCCTCACCGTGGCGGCATGGTCCGGGACGAGCGCGACCACGCCGGTCGCCTCGGTCACCGGCGCCGTGGACACCACGGCCAAGACGGCGCACACCACGCCGACCGCGACGGTGGCGACGCCGGGCAGCTGGGTCCTCTCCTACTGGGCGGACAAGTCGTCCTCCACGACCGCGTGGACGGCGCCGGCCGGGCAGAGCGTCCGCAACGTGTCGATCGGCGCGTCCAGCGGCCGGATCACCTCGCTGCTGACCGATGGTGGCGGGGTGGCGCCGCCCGGTGCGGCCGGCGGGCTGACCGCGACCACCGACCTGGCCGGCACCAAGGCGACCATGCTCACCGTGGTACTCAACCCGGCCTCCTAGCCGGCACCCGGACGAGGGCCCTCGACGGGCCCTCGTCCGTACTGCTCAGGCGCGCCAGCTCGGCGGCGCGCCCAGCCAGGTCTCCAGCTCGGCGTCCGAGTCGGCCAGCTGGTCCTCGAGCGCGGTCCGGACCGAGTCCGGCATCGGCGCGCGCGGCCGGGCGTTGTGCTTCTCGAACGCGATCCCGCTCGCGGCACCGATGCCGAGGAAGTCGACCACCTCGGCGAAGACCGGCTCCGGGTCGGTGAAGAACCGTTGGCTGTCCACCACGTGCAGCCGGTCGCGCCCGAACAGGCCCTCCAACCGGCGCAGCTGGTCGGCGTACCGGCCGCGGGTGACGTAGGCGTGGTGCTGGTGCGAGTGGGACTGGTAGGTGGGGTCGGCGACCAGCTTCGCCTCCTCGCCGGCCAGCCGGACCGGCTCCAGCTCCAGCGCCCGCTCGAACGGCTCGGTCTCGAAGCCGCGGGCGGTCTCATGGGTGTGCGCGGAGTAGGCCCGCTCGACCGGGTCACGCAGCAGCACCAGCAGCCTGACGCCGGGCAGATCGGTGGCGATCCGCTGCCCGGCCTGCGGGTGGAACATGTAGTACGGGCTGGACTCGCCGGTGATCGGCAGCCGGCCGGGCGCCGGCGCCGCCCGCCGCGCGGTGACCTGCAGCGGGAAGTGCCCGCGATACCAGGCCGGCCCGTGCCCGTAGCCGGTGTCGAAGTAGTGCGCGCCCTTGTGCAGCACCGCCGGCAGCACCATCGGGTGCTGGGACAGCGTCTTGTACATCGACGTCGTCCCGCACCGCTGCGCGCCGACGATGAGGAACGACGGCGTCATGCGGGCCGGGGCGGTCAGCCGGCCGGTCGTCCGGGCCGTGGCCCGCGCCAGCTCCCGCAGCCGCGGCTGCTCCTTCACGGCCGCCTTGAGCGTGCCAACCCCCACCACGTATGGACTCCCTACTCTCAGCGGGCAGTGACCGGGGCGGCCGCGCGGGCCGCGGCCAGCACCCCCTCGGTCATGGTGCGCCAGGCGTCCCACCGGGCCTGCCCGTCGCCCACGTACCGGGTCAGGATCTCGACGAGGTAGAGGACGGCGACCGCCGGCGCCGACCCGGCCGGCACGCCCAGCGGTGCGAGCAGCTCAGGCGCCCGGCGGATCGAGTCGGCGGCCGCGGCGCCGGCCGCGTCGACCCGGCCGAGCGCCCGCGGCTGCAGGTCGTAGTGCAGCGCGTCGAAGCCGACCGGCACCCCCGCGGCGAATCGCTCCCAGTCCCAGGCCAGCACCGTGTCGGCGACGACCGCCGTGTTCCACGGGGTCCAGTCGCCGTGCCAGGACCCGATCCGCAGCTCGGTGCCGGCGGGCCGGAGCGCGTCGAGCGCGCCGGCGAGGCCGTCCCGGGCCGGTCCGGCCGGCAGTGCCGCCACCCGGTCCCGCAGCCCGGCCAGGTACGGCCCGTCCAGCGGCTGGGTGGTGATCCCGCCGACCGCGGCGACCTCGGCGGTGGCGGCGGCGAGCCTGGCCGGGGCCGGCCGGCGCGGCTGGCGTACCGGCAGCGGTGACTGGACCAGGATCTCCAGCCCGCGCCAGGGCGCGGCCGACAGCACCCGCGGCGGGGTCAGCCGGGTCAGGCCGGCCCGGGCGAGCGCGCGCAGGGTCTCGGTCTCGGCGCCCACCAGCCGGCCGGCGAGCGCGGTGGTGGCGACCTTGGCGAAGCCGACCGTGCCGCCGCCGGGGTCGAGCAGCTGCAGCACCGGCTTGCGGTTCGCCCGGGCCGGGCCCAGGTGCAGGCTCACCAGCACCGGCCGGCCGAGCTCGCGGGCCAGGTGGTCCTCGATCGTGTCCGCGCCGGCGACCTCGAGCCGGTCGCGCAGCAGCGCGTCGCCGGCGCCGGCGGTCAGCGCCGCCGCGGCCAGCCGGACCGCCGCCCGACGCGCGGCCGAGGACTGTTCGCCGTAGCCGCGGACCGCACCGCCGGCCGCCCGCCGGGTCCGCCGCGGCACCAGCAGCCGCGGCCGGGCCAGGCTGGGCAGGATCAGGTATGACCGCCGGGCGCCGGGCTGCCGGTCCCGGCCGAGCGTCACGGTCGCGGGCGCCGGCCACAGCAGCGGCGCCAGCTCGCGCAGCCAGTCGGCCCGCTCGTCCTCCGCGCCGGTCACGCTGGCTGCGGCTGCTTCTGCCGCCACAGCACGCCGACCGCGATCATCTGCAGCGCCAGCGGCCAGCCGACCGCCGAGTACACGAACATGAACCAGAGCGACATGATGATCGTCATCTGCGCGCCGATGCCGATGGCCGTGCGTTGACCTCGGTAGAACCACAGCACGCTGAGGAAGAAGCCCAGGTAGAGCGCCATCCCGACGAAGCCCTGGGCGAAGATCGTCAACCAGAAGTGCCCGGTCGACCCGATGTCCGCGTTGCCGCAGCGGGCGCAGCCAGAGGTCGTGCCGACCGCGATGGACTGGTAGCTGCCGCGCACCTCCCGGGTGGTGCCCCAGCCGATCACCGGCGACTCGGTCGCGCCCTTGAACGCGGCCTCGGCCAGGTTGGTGCGGATGTCGTTGCTGTGCCCGTGGTTGAGCCGCTCCTGCACCACGGTCGCCAGCGGCGACGCGAGGACCACGACGGCCAGCGTGCTCACCGCCGCGGCCAGCCCGATCACGGTGACCAGCCTGCCGCTCATCGCCAGCCGCACCGCGAGCAGCAGCAGGCCGAGCCCGAGGCCTACCCACAGCCCGCGGTTCAGCGAGTTGACGATCGGGACCAGCGCGATGCACAGCACGACCACCGCGACGACCCGGCCCCGGCCGCGGGCCCGTACGGCCCACACCGTGAACCACACGATGAGCAGGCCGATGACGTTGCCCCAGGTGTTCGTGTACTCGAACGGCGCCTTCGGCCGTGCCGCGGTGAAGCCGAGCACGTCCTGGTTCTGCGCGGCGGCCGGGTGCACCAGCACCCGGACGTAGGAGTTCTCGGCGAGGCGGTGCGGGAGCAGCCACTCGAACGGCGAGGTGAAGTTGAACCCGGACGCGGCCAGCCCGAGCAGGCCGCCGGCCACCGCGACGATGAAGAACGTGGCCAGGCAGCCGACGATGCGCCGGTCGGTCAGCCCGCGGCCGCGCATGTTCATGACGTAGAGCAGCAGCACGGTGGCGGCGACGTAGTTGAGGAACCGCAGCGAGTACGCGATGAGCTGCGTCGCCGCCCCGTGCGGCAGCGTGTCCGGCGCGGTGCTGCCCAGCATGAGCCCGCTGACCAGGACGGCGGCCAGGAAGCAGAGCCAGAACGCGAACCCGCGCGGCACCCGCAGCGGCCTGGCCCGGCGCAGCTGCAGCAGCATGGGCAGGCTGAAGCCGATGATCGCGAAGCTGCCGAGCCCGAGCGCCCACCAGATCGGGAAGAAGGCGACCAGCGCGGTGAACGGCCAGTGCGCCGGCAGCCGGATCCCGCGCGAGCGCAGCGCACGGCTCAGCCAGGGGCCGCTGCGGTGCACCGTGCGGGCACTGGTGTGCCCCGGGCCGCTGTCCGACGGCCGCATCGACGGCCGGTCGAGGGTGCTGGTCACCGCCTCACCCCGTGACCAGCTTCGAGCCCGGCGGCAGCAGCACGACCCAGGTCGGGCCGGGGGCGAACCGCAACGGAACGGCGGCGGCGTCGACGTACCCGGTCACGGACGTCGCCGACCGCTTGTACCAGGAGCAGGGCGTGACCGTCCCGCCGGAGACCGCGGTGCAGATGCCTCGACCGAGCACCCGCGCACTCTGCGCGAACCGGTCCGGGTCGCGCAACAAGACCTGCTTGTAGTCCACGTTCTGCAGGATCAGGTTGGCCACCGCCACGCCCGGCGTGCCCGACCGCAGCCAGCTGTGGCCGGCCGCCGAGTAGGTCCAGGTCTCGGCCGGCGCGCCGGGCGGGGTGATCGTGATCGTCCGGGCCTTGCCGACGTGGCTCGTCGTGAACGCCTCCCCGGTGCCGGCCAGCGGCAGCACGGGCGGCGGCGGCTTCGCCCCGGCCGGTGCGGCGGCCAGCACGCCCCCGGTCGAGGTCATCAGCCCGGCCGTCGCCGACCGGTACGCCGAGGCGGCGGCCGACGAGGTGACCTGGGTGATCGCGGCCTTCGCCAGCAGTCCCTCGGTCCCGCTGGCGCCGCCGGTGTTCGCGTACAGCGGGCGCAGGCTGGGCAGCAGCGCCGGGTCGGCCGGGCGGACCCCGCCGACCGGACCGATCTCCGGCGCGTCCTTGGACTGGAAGATCGCCAGCACCCTGAGCAGGGTGGACCGCTCGTACTCCTGGTAGACGAGGTCGGCGTCGGTCAGGCCGACGCCGCCCTCGAGCGGGACCCGGACCGCGATGGCCGGCCGGGCGGCGACCGCCGCGCTCACCGGCAGCCCGGTCAGCGGCGCGACCGGTCCGGACGCCGCCGCGGGAGTGGTCGCGGCCGCCGCCGGGGTGCTCGCCGCCGGAGCGGCGGCGTCGCCGGGCTGCAGGCTGGCCGCCTTGCCGCCACCGCAGCCGGCCGCGAGCAGTGCGGCACCGAGGGGCAGCGCCAGCCACCGCAGCGACTTCGCTCGGGACACCGGTTCAGTCCACCGCCGGCCGGGTGATCCGGCGGGTCGGTTCGTCGGTCGCCGCCTCGACGGCGGGGTCGGTCTCGGCCGCGGTGCCGTTGGCGGGCTGGCCGCTGCCGTTCGCCCTCGACGAGGTCCCGTTGGTCCGAGCGTTGACCGGGCCGCGACCGGCCGCGGCGGCGAGGTCGTCGGCGCTCTGCCCGTACCGGTCCTCGACCGGGGTGCCGGACCGGTCGGCCTGGTAGCGCCGCTCGTCCGTGCCGTAGCCGTCGTACCGGTCGGAGCCGTAGCGGTCCTGGCCGTAGCGGTCGGCCGAGGTGGGCGTAGCGGTCGGCCGCGGTGCCCGTACCGGTCGGCCGAGGTGGCGCCGTACCGGTCCGGGGCGAAGCCGCGGCTCTCCGCCGTCGTGGTGCCGGCGGCGGTCGCGGTCGCGGTCGCGCGCTCGGCGGACGGGGCCGGAGCGGACCGCTTCTCCCGGCGCACCGGCACCCGTGGCATCGCGACCATCCCGATCGAGCGGGTGCCGACCAGGTCGATCAGCCGGGCCGCGCGCAGCACCTGGTCGTGCGTGGTCGTGCCGAGCTCGACGACCAGGACGGTGACGTGGGCCAGCCGGGCCAGCGTCTGGGCCTGCGAGCCGGAGGACATCGGCGGCGCGTCGATGACGACGAACCGGGCCGAGTGCCGGAACTGCCGGATCGCCTGCTCGGTGAGGAAGACCTGGGTGGCCTCGCTGGTCAGCTCGGCCTCGACGCCGGGCGGGATGACCCGCAGCCCGTGCCCGGTCGCCGGCCGCTGCTCGAGGCTGGCCACGTTGAGCCCGCCGTGCAGCAGCTCGGACAGTCCCGGCGCCTCCGGGTCGAGGTCGAGGATCTGCCGTCCGCTCGATGCCGGGTCGGCACAGACCAGCACGGTGTCCAGGTTCATCCGGGCGAGGGACACGGCGAGGTTGGCGGCCACGATGCTGCCGGCCGGCCCGTCCGAGGCGCCGGCGACCAGGATGATCTGCTCCCGGTCGGACACCAGCGAGACCAGCACGTTGCGCAGCTCGCTGAACGCGTTGCCCTGCCGGCTGTGCGTGCTCTGCACGACGCTGAAGTCGGTGCGCGGGCCGGTCGGCACCTCGACCAGCACCGGCACGTCGAACTCGCGCTCGAGGTCGACCGAGCGCCGGACCCGCTTGTCCGCCCGCTCGATCGCGAACGCCAGCAGCAGGCCGAACAGCAGGCCGAGCAGCAGGCCGCTGGCGATCGCGAGGATGCCGAGCGGGCCGGAGGTCGAGTCCGGCAGCTGCGCGTCGTTGATGATGCTGCCCGGCGTCACCGGCGTGGTCTGCAATGGGACGAGCTGCTGGTTGGCCTGGTCGATCTGGGTGTTGACGTTGTTGAGCTTCGCCTGCGCCGCGGACCGGTCGGGGGAGTCCGCGGCAGCGCGGCGATCTGCCCGGCGACCTGCTTCTGCTGGGCCGCGAGGGTGGCGAGCGTCGCCTGCAGCGCCTTGACTCGGGCATTGACCTCGGCCTTGGCCGTGTCGCCGCGGGCCGCCAGGTAGGCCTCGGCGAACGCGTGCGCGCCCTGCTGCGCACCCGCGGGGTTGTCAGCGGTGAACGCGATGTTGAGAACCGAGGTGTTGGCCGGCACCGTCACCTTCACCGACTCACCGAGGTCCTGCGGTGACAGCGAGGTCCGCAGCAGCGCCTGGGCCTTCGTCTCGACCACCGAGGAACGGACCAGCTGCGCCTCGGTGTCGAGGTTGACCGTCCCGCTGGTGCGACCGTTGGCCACCTCGGTGTCGGTGCCGACCGGCTGGACGAGGACGCTGGCCGTCGACGTGTACTGCTGTGCGCGGGTCGCGGTGAACGCGTAGCCCGCGCTGAGACCGACGAGCAGCCCGAGCGCGATCGCCCACCAGCGCCGCTTCGCGAGGCGCAGGTAGTCGCCCAGCTGGAGCGTGCTGTCGCCGGACTGGCTCGACACCAATGTTCCCCCTCTTGGCCCGCGGCGCGGACCAGGTTTTGCGAGCTCAGGCGTGCGGTCCACCGGCTACGCGCACCGGCGGCCGAGTCGGCCCTCACGTTAGCCCGTACGGCGGTCGACCCATGGGTGAACGCGGAGAAACGTGGTCGGACCCCTCGGCAGGGAGACAGCGTAGGCTCCCTTTCCTTACGGGCCTCGGCCGGCCCGGTGCCGGATCTGGGGGAACGAGTGCGCGTCTGCTACCACGTCCAGTCCCACACCCTGCCCGCCCAGCTCGTCCGGTTGGTCCGGACCCTGCGCGCCTCGAGCCCCGCCAGCCTGATCGTGGTCAGCCACGCCGAGGACGGCCCGGAGCTCGACCTCGGTGAGCTGGCCGCCGACCCGGCGGTGGTCGTGCGCCGGGTGCCCGGTGGCTACGGCGACTTCTCGCACCTCGACCGCTGGCTCGAAGTCGTCGACCTGCTCGCCGACCGCGGCGAGGACTACGACTGGCTGTGCAACCTCTCCGGCCAGGACTACCCGCTGGTCCCGCTCGCCCAGGCCGAGCGCGAGCTGGCCGATGGCGGCGCGGACGGCTACCTGCAACTCTTCCCGGCCTTCGACGGGCCGAAGTGGCCGCGCAGCAAGGCCGTCACCCGGTATTGCTTCGGCTACGCCCGGCTGCCCATGTCGGCCCGGGTGCAGCGGCTGCTGCGGCCGCTGGCCGCGATCAATCGGGTGCAGCCGCTGGTCCGGTTCGCCCCGGCGTACCGGGCGATCGGGGTGCGCCGGCGCCGGCTGCCGTTCCCCGAGCAGGACTGGTACGGCGGGTCGTTCTTCTGCTCGCTGTCCCGGCCGTGCGCGACGTACCTGCGCGACTGGGTCCGCGACCACCCGGCCGAGGTGCGGTATCTGCGCCGGGTCCTGGCGCCGGAGGAAATCTTCTTCCAGACCGTGCTGCGCTCCTCCGGCCGGTTCACGCTGGCCGGCGACAGCAAGCGCTACTTCGACTTCCGCGGCAGCACCGGCAACCACCCGAAGACGCTGCGGGTCGCCGACCTGCCCCGGATGACCTCACGCGGTGCACACTTCGCCCGGAAGCTGGACGAGCGGGTGGACGCCGGGCTGCTCGACGTGCTCGACGAGCGGGTCCTCGGGGTGAAGCACCCGTCCGCGGGGTGATGCACTCTCCGTGATGAGCTGCCGACTCGGATAGTCGAATCATGCGAGATCCTGACAACTGACCAGTCGCAGCCCATATCGGCGTCATGACACGTACTGTCCCCCCGTCTGCATCTGGGGGGACGGCGGGGTGCCCCACCGTCTTTCCCGTGGGGGGATCGTGACGAGACGTCGGGTGGCCGCTGTCCTGGTGGCGGCGGTGGGGACCCTGCTGGCCGGGTCGCCGGCCTGGGCCGTGAACGCGCAGCAGGACAAGGTGGTCTCCGCGGTGCCGTCCGCCGACACGCCGAACGCGGTCGGCGGGGCCGTGTTCTCGATGGCGCAGGTCGGCACGACCATCGTGATGGGCGGCGCGTTCACCTCCATCCAGTCACCGGATCGGGCGACCACCTATGACCTGCCCTACGTCGCGGCGTTCGACCAGGCCACCGGCCAGGTGAACACCGCGTTCGCGCCCGGTCTCGACGGCAAGGTCAACGCGGTGCTGCCCGGGCCGACGCCGGGCACCGTCTACGTGGGCGGCGCCTTCAACAACATCGGCGGCGTGAAGGCGAAGGGCCTGGTGCTGCTCGACGTCAGCACCGGCACCCGGGCCGCCGGGTTCGCCACGCTGCCGATGAACGGGGTCGTCAACACCGTCGCCCGGACCGGCGACCGGCTGTTCGTCGGCGGCACCTTCACCCAGATCGGCGGCCAGACCCGGGGCGGGATCGTGTCGATGGGAGCCACCACCGGCGTCGTGGACTCGTTCATGACCAGCACGGTGACGGTCAACCACAACTGGACCGCGACCAACGGCGGGGCCAAGGCGCCGGTCGGCGTGTCCAAGATCGACATCACTCCGGACGGCAGCAGGCTGGTCGCCATCGGCAACTTCACGTACGTCGACGGCCAGCTGCGCGACCAGGTCGCCATGTGGAACCTCGGCGCCACGGCCGAGCTGCGCGCCGACTGGCAGACGCACCGGTACGAGCCGGCCTGCTTCTCCTGGGCGTACGACTCCTACATCCGCGACGTCGACTTCTCCCCGGACGGCTCCTACTTCGTGATCGCCGCGACCGGTGGCGGCAACGGCACGCTCTGCGACACCGCGGCCCGGTTCGAGACGAACGCGAGCGGCACCGACATCCAGCCGACCTGGGTCGACTACGCCGGCGGCGACACCGTGCTGTCGATCGCGATCACCGGCACCGCGGTCTATGCCGGCGGGCACATGCGGTGGATGAACAACCCCAACGCGTCGGACTTCGCCGGCGGCGGCGCGGTGCCGCGGCCCGGCCTGGTCGCCCTCGACCCGGCCAACGGCATGCCGCTGGGCTGGAACCCGGGCCGCAACCCGCGCGGCGCCGGGGCGTACTCGCTGCTGGCGACCGCGCAGGGCCTGTACGTCGGCAGCGACACCGACTTCATCGGCAACCGGAGGTACTTCCGCGGCAAGATCGCGTTCTTCCCGCTGGCGTCCGGGGCCGCACCGGCGTCGACCGCGGTGCAGGCGCTGCCGGGCGGCGCGTACCTCGGCGGATCCCGGAACGGCGCGAGCAACGTGCTCTACCGGGTGAACGCCGGCGGCGGCGCGATCCAGTCGACCGACGCCGGTCCCGACTGGGCCGACGGCTCCGCCTCGGCCGGCGTCAGCGGCGGCAACAACGCCGGCTGGAGCCCGGTGCCGAACGTCGACGCCACCGTTCCGGCGAGCACCCCGCGCTCGATCTTCGACAGCGAGCGGTGGGGCGCGCAGAGCTGGACCTTCCCGATCCCGTCCGGGGCGACGGTGAAGGTCAGGCTCTACTTCGCCAACCGATACCCGGGCACGTCCCAGGTCGGCCAGCGGGTGTTCAACGTCGCGATCAACGGGACCACGGTGCTGCCGGCCTACGACATCGTCGCCGACGTCGGCGACCAGACCGGGACGATGAAGGAGTTCCCGAACCTCACCGCGGCCGCCGACGGCGCCGTGCACGTGGACTTCACCAACCAGGTCGAGAACCCGCTGATCGACGGCATCGAGATCGTCCGCACCGACGTCCCGGAACCGCCGCCCGGCGCGGCCGGCGGCCTGGTCGAGCGCAACTTCGACGGCAGCACCGCCGGCGCGCCGAACGCGGTCAGCTCGCCGCTGGACTTCACCGCCGTGCGCGGCGCGACCCTGGTCGGCGACCAGCTCTATTACGGCAAGACCGACGGGCTGTTCTACCGGCGGACCTTCGACGGCACGACGTTCGGCGCCGAGCAGCTGGTCGACCCGTACAACGACCCGGCCTGGGCGGACGTGGACACCGGCTCCGGGCAGACGTTCCGCGGCGCCCGGCCGTCGTTCTACACCGAGATCGTCAACATCACCGCGATGTTCACCGACGGCAGCGGGCAGCTCTACTACACGCTGCTCGGCGACCGGAACCTCTACAAGCGCGCGTTCAGCGCGGACAGCGGCATCGTCCACGCCGACCGGATCGCCACCGGCACGCAGCTGCCGGACATCACCGGCGCGTTCTACTCCGGCGGCAACCTCTACTACGCGACCCGGGCGGACGGGAACCTGTCCAAGGTCCCGTTCTCCGCCGGCACCGTGTCCGGCTCGCCCGCGGTCGTCAGCGGCCCGTCCGTGGACGGCGTGGACTGGCGCGCCCGGGCGCTGTTCCTCGGCCCGCGGATCGCGGCGAACGACCCGCCGACCGCGGTGGCGTCGGTGACCTGCTCGGGGCTGACCTGCGACGCCAGCGCGGCCGGGTCCGGCGATCCCGACGGCAGCATCGCCTCGTACTCCTGGGCCTGGGGCGACGGGGAGACCTCGACCGGGGCGAGCGCGTCGCACACCTACGCGACGGGCGGCTCGTACACCGTCACGCTGACCGTGACCGACAACGACGGGGCGACGGCGTCCGCGACGAAGCCGGTCACGGTGACCGCACCGCCGCCGGTGACGAACCCGATCTCGTTCCGGGCGACCGCGGGCAACCAGGCGAACGCGACCTCGGCCAAGGTGACCGTGCCGGCCTCGGTGCAGGCCGGCGACCAGATGGTGCTGCTGATGACCACCAACAGCAGCACGGTGACGTACGGGGACCCGACCGGCTGGACGCTGGTCGACGCGGACTCGACCACCGGCGTGAGCACCAGGATCTACTCGAAGACCGCGACCGCGACCGACGCCGGCTCGGTCGTGACCGTCACCGCCAGCGCGCTCAACAAGATGGACCTGCGGCTGGCCGCCTATGCGAACGCCGGCGCGGTCCCGGCGCATGCCCTGGCGTTCGACACGACGGCCAAGGCGTCGCACACCACGCCGACCGTGCCGGTGACCGGCACCGACTCGTGGGTCCTCTCCTACTGGGCGGACAAGTCGTCGTCGACGACCGAGTGGACCGCGCCGGCCGGCCAGACCGTGCGGGGCAGCACGATCGGCACCGGCACCGGCCGGGTCACCTCGCTGCTGACCGACGGCAACGGGCCGGCAGCGGCCGGGACGGCAGGCGGACTTTCGGCGAATACCGACGTAGCCGGGACGAAGGCCACTATGGTGACACTCGTGCTGGCGCCAGCCGGCTGAGTGGGGGAGCAATGGGGGGCAGGTCGGGCACGCTGGCGGCCGCGGTCGGCGCGGCGCTGCTGGTCGTCACCGGGGCGGGAGCGGCCGGCGCGGCGCCGGCGCTCGGCCAGGTGGTCAGCACCAACCCGGTGAACTACACGCCGAACATCAACCAGGGCGCGGTCTACAAGAGCGCCGAGGTCAACGGGATGCTCTACGCGGGCGGCTCGTTCACGACGGTGACGGCGGCGGCCGGGACGACGCCGGCGGGCACGTTCAGCCGGTCGCACATCGTCGCGTTCAACGCGGCGACCGGGTCGATCTCGACGTCGTTCACGCCGAGCATCAACGGCAACGTGTGGGCGATCGTCGCCGCCGGCGGGTCGCTCTACGTCGGCGGCACGTTCTCCACCGTCAACGGCGTGGCCCGCCGCGGCATCGTCAAGCTCAACCCGACCACCGGCGCGGTCGACCAGGCCTTCAACGCCAGGCTCACCGGCAACGTGTCCGAGGCCGCGGTGGTCAACGGCCGGCTGATCATCAGCGGCACGTTCAGCAAGAAGATCGCCGCGCTCAACCTCGCCACCGGCGCCGACACCGGCTACATCAGCATCCCGATCGCCGGGTCGGTGGCCACCAACGCCGGCCCGGTCGAGGTCTACCGGTTCGCGGTCGACCCGGCCGGCACCCGGCTCGTCGGCATCGGCAACTTCAAGACGGTCGGCGGCCAGCCGCGGGTGCGGGCGCTCATGCTCACCCTCGGCACCACGTCGGCCACCGTGAACGCCTGGCGCTACCGCCCGCTGGAGGTGGGCTGCTCCGCCCCGAAGCTCCAGGACCAGGTGCGGGACGTGGACTTCTCGCCGGACGGGTCATACTTCGTGATCGTCGCGACCGGCGGCACGCCGCGCAGCGGCCAGGGCGGTGTGGGGATCTGCGACGCGGCGGCCCGGTTCGAGACCGACGTGGCCGCGCCGACCCGGCCGACCTGGATCAACTACACCGGCGGCGACACGCTGCACTCCGTTGCCGTCAGCGACAAGGCCGTGTACGTCCAGGGTCATCAGCGCTGGCTGGACAACCCGCAGGGGCACGACAACGCCGGCCCCGGCGCGGTCAGCCGGCCGGGCATCGGCGCGATCGACCCCACCAGCGGAAAGGCGCTGGCCTGGAACCCGACCAAGGACCGCGGCGTGGGCGGCAAGGACCTGCTGGTGACCGCGCGCGGACTGTGGGTGGCGAGTGACACCGCGCACATCGGGCACGAGACGCGGGCCCGGATCGCCTTGCTGCCCGTCACGTAGCTCTGCTGGTGCCCCGCGTCTGACCCGTCTGAGCCGGGGCACCTAGTGTCCCGCGTCAGAGGTTTCGTGCCGGCAAGCGGTGCGGGGACTTCTGACGCGGGGCACTACATCCAGCCGTCTCGTCGCAGGGCCGTGAGGAGGCGGTCGAGGGCGTCGTCCAGCGGCTCGGTGGAGGTGTCGACGACGAACTCGGCGTCGTCCGGTTCCTCGTACGGGTCGGTGATGCCGGTGAACTGCGGGATCAGGCCGGCCCGCGCCTTGGCGTAGAGGCCCTTGCGGTCGCGCTGCTCGCAGACCGCCAGCGGCGTGGCGACGTGCACGAGGAAGAAGCCGCCGACCGCCTCGGCCTCGGCCCGCACCGCCGCCCTGGTCGCCGCGTACGGGGCGATCGGGGCGCAGACGGCCAGCCCGCCGTGCCGGGCCACCTCGGCGGCGACCCAGCCGATCCTCCGTACGTTCAGGTCCCGGTCGGCCTGGGAGAAACCGAGGCCGCGGGACAGCTCGCGGCGCACCACGTCGCCGTCGAGCACGGTCAGCGTGCGGCGGCCGTCCTCGAGCAGCGCGTCGACCAGGGCCCGGGCCAGCGTCGACTTGCCGGAGCCGGACAGCCCGGTGAAGAAGACGACCAGACCGCGCTGCGACTTCGGCGGACGCCAGCGGCGCAGCTCGGCCCGTACCCCGGCCGGGGCGATCTCGTCCGGCAGCGGGTCCTCGCCGTCCAGCCGGGCCAGGGCGTCTTGCCACGAGGCGTCGTCGAGCTCGAGCGGATCAGTCACCCCGTACGCGGCCGCCAGCCGGCCGGCGGCCCCGGCGTCCCTGGCCGGGTCCAGGCGGCGGAGCGGGGCGGCGACGACGGTCGCGTTGCCGAGCGCGCGACCGGCGGCCAGGACGGCCCGCACGAGCGACTCCGGCGGCAGGCCGCCCGCCTGCCGTCCCGCCGTCCGCGCGATCAGCAGCACCCGGTCCGCACCGACCGCCCGGATCCGCTCGATGTCCCCAGCGAGCAACGGCCGATCGCAGACCACCCCGGCCACGCGGCGTCCCCCGAGCTCGGCCGCGACCTCCGCCGCGCCCCGCTGCAGCCCCCGGAACGGCCCGAACGCCGGCGCCCGCGACGCCGTCAGCGTCCCGACCCACTCACCGACCCCGCCGCCGGCCACCCAGCCACCCCCGCTTCGCCCGGCGTCTGTGCCTGCCGGCGCGTGCCCGGCGGCCCCGCCCCCGCCTGGCTCGGCGTGCGTGTTGGGGCCGGCGTGCGGGCTGGGGCCGGCGTGCGGGTTGGGGCCGGCGTGCGGGTTGGGGCCGGCGTGCGGGTTGGGGCCGGCGTGCGGGTTGGGGCCGGCGTGCGTGTTGGGGCCGGCGTGCGGGTTGGGGCCGGCGTGCGTGCTCGGGGCGCCGTCCGTCGCTGGTCGGGTGTCCGGGGCTGGCCGGGCGGGTTGGGCGGCGGCTTCGGCGGGTGGTTGGTCGACCGCCAACACGGCGAGGGGAGTTCCTTCGGGGTCGGCGAGGACGACGTGACCGGCGGCGGCGACCTGGTCGGCGACGTCCGGCTGGACGCGCAGCGCGACCCGACCGTCCGGCAGCGGGCGCAACTGCCCGCCAAGGTCGAGCCGAGCTCCGCCGAGCAGCAGTTCGAGATCGGCGAGCAGGTCGGCGTCGGCCGCCAGCACCGGCCACGTGTCGACCCCGGCCGGCAACACACCCATCCCCGCGTACCTCCCTGATCCCACGCGCGCACCCATCCTGGCCGCACCTGACCTGCGCGGTCTCACCCGCCCCGACCGGAGCACTCCTTCGAATCCTCCGGCCTCCCCCAGCTTCGCCGACAGGACGACCGCGCCCGCGCAAAAGCCAGTTCACTAGTTCGCCTATCGGGTCGATAGACTTTGGAGAAATTGGCCCGCAGATCCGGGCACCGTGCCTACGCTCGGACCCTCGGATCGAACTCATTCTGGGGAGCGTGTGGATCCGACCATCGTCATCGCCGGACTCATCGTGGGTGTCCTCGTCGGCCTCACCGGGATGGGCGGCGGCGCGCTCATGACGCCGGTCCTGGTGCTGGTGTTCGGCGTCCAACCGCTCGCCGCGGTGTCCAGCGACCTGGTCGTGTCCCTGTTCATGAAGCCGGTCGGCGGGCTGGTCCACCTCCGCCGCGGGACGGTGCACTTCGAGCTGGTCAAGTGGCTGTGCGTCGGCTCGGTGCCGGCCGCCTTCGGCGGCGTGTTACTGCTGCGCGCGCTCGGCAACGGCGAGAGCGTGCAGGACGTCGTCAAGGTCGCGCTCGGCGTCGCGCTGCTGCTGGCCGTGATCACGATGTCCGCCCGGGGCCTGCTCGACCTGCGGCGGCACGGGCGGGCGTGGCGCTCCGGCACGGTCGGCACCGGGCACGCCGGCTCCGGCCCGGTTGCGGTGAAGATCCTGCCGACGATCGTGATCGGCATCATCGGCGGCGTGGTCGTCGGGATGACCTCGGTCGGGTCCGGCTCGTTGATCATCGTGCTGCTGCTGGTGCTCTACCCGCGACTGCGCGCCGGGGAGCTGGTCGGCACCGACCTGGTCCAGGCGGTTCCGCTGGTCGGCGCGGCGGCGCTCGGTCACGCGATCTTCGGTGACGTGCAGCTCGCGCTCACCGTCGGTCTGCTGGTCGGCGCGATCCCGGGGGTGTGGATCGGCGCCCGGCTGTCGAGCAGCGCCCCGCAGATGGTGGTCCGCCGCGCACTCGCGCTGGTGCTGATCGCCTCCGGTCTCAAGCTGCTCGACGCCTCGAACGGCCAGCTGCTGCTGGCGCTGGTGGTCGTCGGCATTGCCGGTCCGCTGCTGTGGATGGCCGCCCGCCGCGCGGTCGGCCTCCCCGCCTCCTGGCGAACCGAACGCCGCCTGACGGCAACCTCCACGCCTCAACGAGCCCCCGTTGCGACGTGACCGGCCCCGGCCGGTGGCGGTGCCCTTTTGGTGCTCTGACCTGCGGTTCAAGTTGGGGTAAACGGCCGCTGGCCGGTCGCGGCGATGGCTAGGCTGCTCGGGTGACCGATCGGCGCAGGCTCTTCGCGGTGCTCTACTACGGCGGCCTCGCGCTGGTTCTCGCGCTGATCCTGCTGCAGCTGCTCGACGAGGTGCTCGGCGCGCGGCTCGCCTCGCACGTCGCCCACAACAGCGAGGCCTATCTGGCCGCCCTGGTCCTGTCCGCCTGGATCCAGTTCGTGCGACCCCGGCTGACCGGCAGGCGGGCGGAATGGCCGATCGCCGTTCTTGTCGGCGTGATCATGCTCGCGATCGGTGTCGCGCTGGTCCAGACCCACCTGCCGAGCCGTTTCCGCACTCTCAACGAGGCGTTCATCGCCCTCGCCGTCCTCATCCCGTACGTGCAGGCCCGCCGTCCGCTCAGCCGCGTCCTGTCGTACGGGCTGCCGGGGGTGGTCCTGCTGCTGGTGCTCGTGGTCGGCGACCGCGGCATCGTCCGCGACCAGGCCGAGAGCGCGGCCATGCTGATCCTCATCCCGATCGGCCTCGACTTCATCGACCGCGGCATCCTCCAGTCCGACGCGGTGACCTCGGTGCGCGCCCGCTGGAGCTGGTATGCGGCGCTGGCGCTGATCCCGATCGTCTTCGTCGCCCTGCGCAAGGGCGCTCACGTCGGTGGCTGGGCCGGCAACCGGATGCTCTACTCGCAGCGCGGGCTGGAGGGCTACATCGCCGCGTTCTTCATCGAGGTCTACTTCGCGGTGTTCCTCGGCTGGGTCGGTCGCCGGGTCAGACCTGCCCACCGGCGATCCGGTCGGTCACCCGCCGCGGCCCGTTAGAGCGCCGCAGGCCCGAGTGGTCCACACTCAGGCCGTGCACATCTCTGCCCGTACCGACTACGCCGTGCGGGCACTGCTGACCCTGGCCGCGGCCGGCGAGCACACGGTGACCGGCCAGGCGCTGGCCGCCGAACAGCAGCTTCCGCAGAAGTTCCTGGAGGCCATCCTCGCCGACCTGCGGCGAGCCGGGTTGGTCCGCAGCCGCCGGGGCCCGGTCGGCGGGTATTCGCTCTCCCGGCCGGCGACGGACATCCCGATCGGCGAGATCGTCCGCGCCGTCGACGGTCCGCTTGCCGTCGTCCGCGGCGAGCGCCCCGAGCAGGCCGTGTACGCGGGCGCCGCCGAGCACCTCGGCACGCTCTGGGTCGCGCTGCGCGCCGCGGTCCGCAGCGTCCTCGACGACGTCACGCTGGCCCAGGTCCTCTCCGGCGACCTCCCCGAGCAGATCCAGGAGCTGCTCTCGTCGCCCGGCGCGTGGCGGTCGCGCTGACTAGCTGAGGTCCGAGGTCCCGGTCAGTTCCTGCTCGATCAGCTCGCACAGGGTGTGACCGAGCAGCATGCAGAGCTCCTGGATGCGGGGCGTGTCCTCGCTGGGCACCCGGATGCAGACGTCGACGACCGCCGCCACCTTTCCGCCGCTCGCGCCGGTCAGCGCGACCGTGACCATGCCGAGCTCCCGGGCCGCCTCCAGCGCGCGGACGACGTTGGCGGAGCTGCCGCTGGTGGACAGGCCGACCGCTACGTCACCGGGCCGGCCGAGCCCGGCGACCTGGCGGGCGAAGACATCGTCGTAGCCGTAGTCGTTGCCGATGGCGGTCATCGCCGCCGTGTGGTCGGACAGGCACGCCGCCGCGAGCGGCCGACGTTCGAGCGCGAACCGGCCGAGCAGCTCGGCGGCGAGGTGCCCTGCGTCGGACGCCGACCCGCCGTTGCCGAAGAACATGACCTTTCCGCCGGCCCGGAGGCTCCCCGCGATCCGGTCAGCCGCGTCGGCGGTCGCGACGACCGGATCGGCGCCGTCGGAGCCGGCGGTCCCGTCAAGCATCCGCTGCCCCGCAGCGACGCTCTCCGCGATCCGCCGCCGCAGCACGCCCTCCCGGTCGATCACGAGTCCGCCTTACCCCTGTCCGCCCGATTCACTCCGCCGCGAGGCACCGTACTGCCCTCGGGTCCACAGGCGGCCCACGCACGCCGCCGCCAGCACCGACGTGACGACGCGGCGCGCGCGCTTTCTGCGCCGACGTGATCACGCCGGGCGCGCCCGCCGTCGCCGCCTGCACCGGCATGACTGGGCCGGCGGTGCCGACTGCGTGGGCTTGCCGCCCACCAGATTTCACTGAGACGCGAGGTAACCGGTTGACCGCGAAGCGGAGGGCCGGTGAAATCCCCGCGTGACCGAGTCCGCGGAGCTTCCGGAGCACGTCCAGCGCAACCGCCAACACTGGGACGACATGGCCAGCGCGTGGGTCGAACCGGGCCGGCGGAACTGGGCGGCGACGGAGCCGAGCTGGGGGCAATGGAACATCCCCGAGGCCGAGCTGCACCTGCTCCCGGACGACCTCGCCGGGATGGACGCCATCGAGCTCGGGTGCGGCACCGGGTACGTCTCGGCGTGGCTGGCCCGCCGCGGCGCCAAGCCGGTCGGCATCGACAACTCGGCCGCACAACTGGCGACGGCCCGGGACTTCCAGCGGGAGTTCGGCGTCCAGTTCCCGTTGATCCACGGCAATGCCGAGCGCGTGCCGTACCCGGACGGCTCGTTCGACCTGGCGATCTCCGAGTACGGCGCAGCGATCTGGTGCGATCCGTACGCGTGGATCCCCGAAGCAGCGAGGCTGCTGCGCCCGGGCGGACGGCTGGTCTTCCTCGGCAACCACACGCTGCTGCAGCTGTGCGCACCCGACGAGCTGGCACCGGCCGGCGACCGGCTGCTGCGGGACTACTTCGGCCTGCACCGGCTCGAATGGCCGGACGACGGGAGCGTCGAGTTCGCCCTGCCGTACGGGGAGTGGTTCCGGCTGCTGCGCGACACCGGCTTCGAGATCGAGGACCTCCTCGAGCTGCAGGCGCCGGCCGATGCCACCCGCGATTTCGACTACGTGACCGCCGCCTGGTCCAAGCGGTGGCCGTCCGAGCACGTCTTCAAGGCCGTGAAGCGCGCCTGACTCGGGCGTATCCTGAGTAGCGAGACCCCCGGTCCGTGCGGATCGGGGGATTATAGTGCTGCCCCCGGAAGGCTCGCCGCCGTCATGTCGCTGTCCGGACTGCTGGACGCAATACTCCCCGACCCCGCCCTGTCGCGCGCCGTGTCGTCGGCCGGCGTGGACTCGCTGGAGCTGACCGCTCCAGCCTCGCTGCGCCCGTTCGTCGTCTCGGCGCTGGCCACCGACCCGTCGCGCGGCGGCGCCGGACGGCCCGTGCTCGCCGTCACCGCCACCGGCCGCGACGCCGAGGACCTGGTCGACGCGCTGCGCTGCGTACTGCCCGCCGACGAGGTCGTCGGCTATCCGTCCTGGGAGACCCTCCCGCACGAGCGACTGTCGCCGCGCGCGGACACGGTCGGTCGTCGGCTGGCCGTGCTGCGCCGGCTCGCCCACCCCAGCGCCGACGACCCGGCGACCGGGCCGGTGCGGGTGGTGGTCGCATCGATCCGGGCCGTGCTGCAGCCGCAGGTGCCGGCGCTGGGTGAGCTGGAGCCGGTCGCGGCCAAGGTCGGCGACGTTCTCGACCTCGAGGACCTGGTCGAGCGGCTGGTCGCGGTCGGCTACGCCCGGGTCGAGCTGGTCGAGAAGCGGGGCGAGTTCGCCGTGCGGGGCGGCATCCTCGACGTCTTCCCGCCGACCGAGGAGCACCCGGTCCGGGTCGAGTTCTGGGGCGACGACGTCGAGGAGGTCCGCTACTTCACGGTCGCCGACCAGCGGTCGCTCGGGCCGGCCGACCACGGGCTGTGGGCACCGCCGTGCCGGGAGCTGCTGCTGACCCCTTCGGTGCGCGAGCGCGCCAAGCAGCTTGCCGCCGAGCATCCCGAGCTGTCGGAGATGCTCGACCGCATCGCCGACGGCCAGGCGGTCGAGGGCATGGAGGCACTGGCGCCGGTGCTCGTCGACGACCTGCACCTGGTGCTGCACGAGCTGCCGGCCGGCAGCCACATCCTGGTCTGCGATCCCGAGCGGGTGCGGACCCGGGCCGCGGAGCTGGTCCGCACGTCCGAGGAGTTCCTGCAGGCGTCCTGGGCGGCCGCGGCCGGTGGCGGCACGGCGCCGATCGACCTCGGCGCGGCCGCGCTGCGCACGGTCGAGCAGGCCCGCGACGACGCGGCGTCGCTGGGGATCCCGTGGTGGACGCTGAGCCCGTTCGCCGCCGACGTCTCGCTCGGCTCGACCGACGCGCTGGCGATCGATGCGACGCCGGCCGAGGAGTATCGCGGCGACACGGATCGGGCCACGGCCGACGCGCGCGAGTGGACCCGCGACGGCTGGCGGGTCGCGATGATCTTCGAGGGCCACGGTCCGGCGATGCGCGCGGTCGAGCAGCTGGGTGCGGCAGAGGTGCCGGTACGCGGGGTCCCCTCGCTGTCTCTCGTGCCGGAGCCGGGCTTCGTCACCGTCGCCACCGGCGTGCTCGCCGGTGGCTTCGTCGCGCCGGGGCTCAAGCTTGCCGTGCTCGGCCAGGGCGACATCACCGGCCAGCGCGGCCAGTCGACCCGCGACATGCAGCGGATGCCGTCCCGGCGCCGGCGCAACGCGGTCGACCCGCTGGCGCTCAAGCCCGGTGACCTCGTCGTGCACGAGCAGCACGGGGTCGGCCGGTATCTGGAGATGGTCCGCCGGACGGTCAACGGCGGCGAGCGCGAATATCTCATCATCGAGTACGCCCCGGCGCGGCGAGGTCAGCCCGGCGACCGCCTGTTCGTGCCGACGGACTCGCTCGACCTGCTCACCCGGTATGTCGGCGGGGAGGCGCCCAACCTCAACCGGCTCGGCGGTGCGGACTGGCAGAAGACGAAGGGCCGCGCCCGCAAGGCGGTCAAGGAGATCGCCGGCGAGCTCATCCGCCTCTACAGCGTGCGGATGGCGACGAAGGGCCACGCCTTCAGCCCGGACTCGCCATGGCAGCGCGAGCTCGAGGACGCCTTCCCGTACACGGAGACGCCGGACCAGCTGGAGGCGATCAACGAGGTCAAGCACGACATGGAGCAGATCGTCCCGATGGACCGGGTGGTCTGCGGCGATGTCGGCTACGGCAAGACCGAGATCGCGGTGCGGGCGGCGTTCAAGGCGGCGCAGGAGGGCAAGCAGGTGGCGGTCCTGGTGCCGACCACGCTGCTGGCCCAGCAGCACTTCGCCACGTTCTCCGAGCGGATGGCGCAGTTCCCGGTGACCGTGCGGTCGCTGTCCCGGTTCGACAGCCCCCGGGAGACGCAGGCGACGCTGGCCGGCCTGCTCGACGGCACGGTCGACATCGTGATCGGCACCCACCGGTTGTTGCAGCCCACCACCCGGTTCAAGGACCTCGGCCTGGTGATCGTCGACGAGGAGCAGCGGTTCGGCGTCGAGCACAAGGAGTATCTGAAGCAGCTGCGGACCTCGGTCGACGTGCTGTCGATGTCGGCGACGCCGATCCCGCGAACGCTGGAGATGTCGTTGACCGGGATCCGGGAGATGTCGACGATCCTGACCCCGCCGGAGGAGCGGCATCCGGTGCTCACGTTCGTCGGCACCTACGACGAGAAGCAGGTCGCCGCGGCCATCCGTCGCGAGCTGCTGCGTGAGGGCCAGGTCTTCTTCGTGCACAACCGGGTCGACTCGATCGATCGGGCCGCCGCCCGGCTGCGCGAGCTGGTGCCCGAGGCCCGCGTCGCCGTCGGGCACGGGCAGATGAACGAGGACGCTCTGGAGCGGGTGATGATCGGCTTCTGGGAGAAGGAGTTCGACGTCCTGGTGTCCACCACGATCGTGGAGTCGGGCCTGGACATCCCCAACGCCAACACGCTCATCGTCGAGCGGGCCGACCACTTCGGCCTCTCCCAGCTGCACCAGCTTCGCGGGCGGGTCGGCCGCGGCCGGGAGCGGGCGTACGCCTACTTCCTCTACCCGCCGGAGATGCCGCTGACCGAGACCGCACTGGACCGGCTGCAGACGATCGCGTCGAACGCGGAACTCGGGGCCGGCATGCAGGTAGCCATGAAGGACCTGGAGATCCGCGGCGCCGGGAACCTGCTGGGCGGCGAGCAGTCCGGGCACATCGCCGGTGTCGGGTTCGACCTCTACGTCCGGCTGGTCGGCGAGGCGGTCGCGGACTTCCGTGGCGAGGCGCCCCAGGACGAGGTCGCCGACGTCAAGGTCGACCTCCCGGTGAACGCGTTGCTGCCGCACGACTACATCCCCGGCGAGCGGCTGCGGCTGGAGGCGTACCGCGCGCTGGCGGCGGCGGACTCGGACGAGGCGGTGGACGCGGTCCGCGACGAGCTGGCCGACCGCTACGGCCCGCTGCCGGAGCCGGTGGCGAACCTGCTGCAGGTGGCCCGGTTCCGGGTGTTCGTCCGCCGCTACGGGGTGACCGAGGTGTCGCTGCAGGGCTCGGTGGTGCGCTTCTCGCCGCTGTCGCTGCGGGAGTCGCAGGAGATGCGGATGCACCGCCTCTACCCACGTTCGGTGTGGAAGGGCTCGATCGGAACGATCTCGGTGCCCCGGCCGGGCAAGCCCGGGCAGCCGCTGCGGGACGTGCCGCTGCTGGACTGGGCTCGGACGGTGCTCTCCGACGTGCTCGGCGAACCGCAGCCGGCGGTGGCCGCCGGTGTCTGACCCGTCGCCGTCGTCCACAGGAGCGCGTGAGAGCCTGTGCCGGTGAACGACGCCGCCGTCGCGCGCCCGTCCGCGCGCGTCTCCGCCGCCAGCCTGCCCGCCGGTGCCCCGCCGGCGGGGACGCCGATCACCGCCCGGTCCCGTCGCCGCCGCCGGCTCGTTGCCGCGGCGGCGCTGTCGGCCACCGCGGCGCTGCTGCTGTCGGCGTGCGGCGACTCCCGACCGGGCACCGCGGCGGTCGTCGGCGATCAGCGGATCACCGACAGCGATCTGCAGAATCTCGTCGACCAGTCGCTGTCCGCGCCCGGCGCGCGCGCGGCGCTGCCCAACAGCAACTACAAGGGCGACCTCGGCGCCTACCGGCGGACCGTGCTCGGCGGCGAAGTCGAGCGGCTGCTCGCCGAGGCGGGCGCTCGCAAGCTCGGCGTCACGGTCGACGAGAACGCCGTCGACAGCAGGTACAAGTTCATCCAGGACCAGTCCGGCGGTCCGGACGCCTTTGCCTCGCAGCTCACCTCCCGGCTGGCGATGTCCCCGGCGCTCTACCGGCAGTTCGTGCGGAACGAGGTCATCGAGTCCGAGATCGGCTACGCCCAGGGCAATGTCAAGCGTCCGACCGACGCCCAACTGCAGGGGCTCTATCAGCAGTATCTCGCTACGGCGAGCTCGGCCACGCTCAGCGCCATCCAGGTCCCGAGCCAGGCGGTCGCCGAGCAGACGGCGGCGCGGCTCAAGAGCGATCCGTCGCAGTTCGACGCGGTAGCGGCTCAGGTCGGCGGGTCCGCCGCGCAGCAGGCTGCCCAACCCCAGAAGATCCCACTGAACCAGCTGCCCCCGGACCTGGTCGCCACGCTGCAGAAGACGCCGAAGGGCGAGATCTTCCCGTACGTGGTCGACAACGGCGGCGCCAAGACCTACCTCGTGATCCGCACCGGCGGGGTCGAGACGCCCACGCTGGAACAGGCGCGGCCGCAGCTGGAGGCGCAGGCTCTGCAGCAGGCGACAACCGCCGGCAAGAAGTATCTGACCGGCGTCGCCAGCAGTCTCGGCGTTGAGGTGAACCCGCGCTACGGCGCGTGGCAGCAGAACCAGCTGCAGATCACCGACTTCGTCAACCCGGTCATCAAGCCGACACCCTCGCCGTCGCCCTCCGGCGGCACGCTTCCCGATGGCGGGACGAGCGGCGGGGCCGGCACGCAGCCGTCGCCGACGCCGAGCGGCTGACCTGGCCGGCCCCGACCGGTGGCCGGCGATCCGGCCCGTACCGTGGTCGCCGTGGATCGGCTGCTCATCGTCACGTCGTCGCCGCGCCTGCCCGCCGGGCTGCTGTCCTGGCCGGCCTGGGAGGCGCTGCGGTCCGGGCCGGTGTACACGCTCGACCCGACCGACTCCCAGGCTCAGGCCGTCCGGGCGGCCGGCGTCGACGTGCAGGAGGCGCCGGCGGACGCGGCCGCGTTCCGCCAGCTGGCCCGTGCCGGGCACACCGTCGTGTGGTTGGCCGGACCGGACGGCGATGCCGCGTTCGTCGCGGCGCTGGCCGAGCTGGTCGCTGCCGACCCCGACGCCGCGTTGGAGACCGTGGCCGGCTCCTGGGATCCGCCCGGCGGTCGGCTGCTGGACGTGGTCGCGGTGATGGACCGGCTCCGCTCGCCGGGCGGCTGCCCGTGGGACGCCGAGCAGACTCACCAGTCGCTCGCGCCGTACCTGCTGGAGGAGTCGTACGAGCTGCTCGAGGCGATCGAGCTGGACGACCTGGCGCACCTGCGCGAGGAGCTGGGGGACGTGCTCCTGCAGGTCGCCTTCCACTCCCGCCTGGCCGAGGAGCGGCCGGGGCCCGAGCGCTTCTCGATCGACGACGTGGCCGCCGACCTGGTGACCAAGCTGATCCGCCGGCACCCGCACGTGTTCGCCGGGCGCGAGGTCGCCGGCGCCGCCGATGTGGCGGCGAACTGGGAGACGATCAAGGCGGCGGAGAAGCGGCGCGAGTCGCTCACCGATGGGGTGCCGCTCGGTCAGCCCGCGCTGGCACTCGCGGCCACGCTGCAGCGGCGAGCGCAGAAGGCCGGCGTGGAGGCCACCCCGCCGGGCGGCGACGATCTCGGCGCGCGTCTGTTCGGGCTGGTGGGTGAGGCCGTGGCGGCCGGGGAGGATCCCGAGTCGGCGTTGCGGGCCACCGCGCGGGCCTATCGGGACGCCGTCCGTGCCGCCGAGGGCAGCTCCGCCGGCGGCTGAGCCGGGGATCATGTCGGGTCCGAACCACGCACGGTCGGCACCCAGAACAGCGCCGCCCCGGCCAGCACGGTGGCGAGCAGGAAGCTGGCCTTCCCGCCGTCGTCGACGTACGCCCAGAGCAGGCCGAGGATCGGTGCCGCCGCGAGCACGCCGGCGTCGACCCGGAACTGTCTGGTCAGCGGGATGTCGGTGCCGACGACGCGATCGGTGCGCTCCGGGTCGACGCCCTCACGGTCGACCTCGCCTCGTGGTGGCCGCGACCGGCGCCTGCCGGCCTGCCAGACGTGCGTGCCGTCGATGTCGAACGTCACCACCCGATCGCGCGCCGGGTTGCCGTGGACCAGCGCCTTCTCGCCCGGCGCAAGCGTCTCCAGCACCGGATCCCAGTGCACCGAGACCCACCAGGTCCGGCCGGCGTCCTCGACCTGCAACCAGGCTCGGCGGATGATGCCGAAGCGTGACCGGGTGTACGAAACCGGCATCGAGGTGGCCGGCCGCCGCTCCGCGATCCGCCGCCTCGCCACATGGACCGCGCTGACTGCCAGCACGCCGAGGACGAGCAGGACGGACAGCACGATGCCGAAGGTCAGGTCGGTCAGTCTCCTGGTCACCTCGTCGCCGTTGACGAAGATCGTGCCGGGGTCGTTGGGCTGGTAGCGCACGACGAGCTGCGATCCGGGCGCGATGTTGGAAGGGCGCGCGCTCTGCACGGTCGAGGTGTGCGGCGTGCCGCCTGAGTCGGTCCAGGTCAGCTCGATCCCGCGGCGATCGTCGCCGAGGCCGCTGCGCTGCACGGTGGCGGTCGCCTTGGCGGTGGCGGCGCGGACCGGTGCCGACTCATCCGCGAGCCGGACGGCGAGCAGGATGATCACGATGGGCCCCACCACGAGCAACGGGATGAGGCCGAAGGCCACGTGCCGGACGGGCCGCCGGCGCCAGAGGGCTGTCACGAGCGGGACTATGCAGCGCCGGAAGGGCCGCCGCAAACGGCTGTCCACAGGCGGCGCGCTCATCCACAGATTGGCCGCGTCCCTGGATCGGGGGTTGACGCCGACTAGGCTCTGACCCGTTCGTTCCACTGACTAAGGAGTGCTTCCGTGGCCACGATCGAGGCCGTCGGTGCGCGCGAGATCCTCGACTCGCGCGGCAACCCCACCGTGGAGGTCGAGGTTGCGCTCGACGACGACACCATCGGTCGGGCGGCCATCCCGAGCGGTGCGTCGACCGGCCGGTTCGAGGCCGTCGAGTTGCGTGACGGCGGCGACCGCTACGGCGGCAAGGGCGTGCAGAAGGCGGTCGCCGCCGTTCTCGACGACATCGCGCCCGGCCTGGTCGGTTACGAGGCGACCGAGCAGCGACTGATCGATCAGGAGCTGATCGATCTCGACGGCAGCCCGGACAAGTCCCGCTTCGGCGCCAACGCGGTGCTCGGTGTCTCGCTCGCGGTCGCGCGGGCGGCCGCGGAGTCGGTCGGCCTGCCACTGTTCCGGTACGTCGGCGGACCCACCGCGCACACGCTGCCGGTCCCGATGATGAACATCCTCAACGGCGGAGCCCACGCCGACAGCAACGTCGACGTCCAGGAGTTCATGATCGCGCCGATCGGCGCGCCGACGTTCAGTGAGGCGTTGCGCTGGGGTGCCGAGACCTACCACGCACTCAAGTCGGTGCTCAAGGCCAAAGGCCTGTCCACCGGTCTGGGCGACGAGGGCGGCTTCGCGCCCGACCTGCCGACCAACCGCGACGCGCTCGACCTCATCATCGAGGGCATCCGGAAGACCGGCCTCACGGTCGGTCGGGACGTCGCGCTCGCGCTCGACGTGGCGGCGAGCGAGTTTCACGGCTCCGACGGCTACGCGTTCGAGGGCAAGACGCGCAGTGCCGACGACCTGATCGCGTACTACGAGGACCTCGTCGGGAGCTACCCGATCGTCTCGATCGAGGACCCGCTCGATGAGGAAGACTGGGACGGCTGGGCCCGGATCACCGCCGTGCTCGGTGCGCGGATCCAGATCGTCGGCGACGACCTGTTCGTCACCAACCCTGAGCGGCTGGCCCGCGGGATCCGCGAGCAGTGCGCCAACGCGCTGCTGGTGAAGGTCAATCAGATCGGCACGCTGTCGGAGACCCTCGACGCGGTCGCCCTGGCCCACCGATCCGGCTACCGCTGCATGATGAGCCACCGCTCCGGCGAGACCGAGGACACCACGATCGCCGACCTCGCGGTCGCGACGGACTGCGGGCAGATCAAGACGGGGGCGCCGGCCCGGTCCGACCGCGTGGCCAAATACAACCAGCTCCTGCGGATCGAGGAGGAGCTGGACGACGCCGCACGGTACGCAGGGGCCGGCGCCTTCCCCCGGTTCAGCGCGGAGAGCCTGGGCTGATGTCCGGTCGAGCGGCCGGTCGGTCCGCCGGGCCCGCGCGGAGCGGTCCCGGCGCCCGCCGCGGCCGCTCGGCGCCGGTCGGCCGGCGCGGCTCGAGGCGTCCGGCCCGGCGCCGGACGGCACTGTCCACTTCGGACACCGGTGCGGGGTCGGCCGGACCGGTGCAGCAGAGGCGGGCGCCGGGCGGCCTGACCGGTCGGGCCGCGGTGCTCGGACTGGTGGTGTGCGCGCTGGTGCTGAGCCTGGCCTACCCGGCCAAGGAGTTCCTCGCCCAGCGCGGCGAGATCGGCCGGCTGCGGGCCGAGCAGGCGCAGGCGCAGGCCAGGGTGTCCGCGCTGGAGGAGCGGAAGCGGCAGCTCGACGATCCGGCATACGTACGGGCGCAGGCGCGGGCCCGGCTGCACTACGTGCTGCCCGGCGAGACGGTGTACGTGGTGGTGCCCCGATCGGGTGGCGGCACCGAGAGCAGCGCGGAGCCGGCGCTGCCGACGGTCAGCCAGGGCGGGTCCTGGTACGGCCGGCTCTGGAAGACCGTTCGCACCGCCGACGGCTCCGGACCGTGAGCGGCGGCCACGCCGGACCGGCCGGCGGTCGGAACGGCGACGGGTCGGCGGACGACGTGCGTCACCCCGCCGACTGCACCGGCGGGGAAATCGGCGCGCGGGATCTGCGTGCGGTCGCGGCGCAACTGGGCCGGGTGCCACGGGCGATGCGGGCCATCGCGCACCGGTGCCCGTGCGGCCTGCCGGCCGTGGTGGAGACCTCGCCGCGGCTGGCCGACGGGACGCCGTTCCCGACGCTCTACTACCTGACCTGCCCACGGGCGAGCTCGGCAGTCGGCCGGCTCGAGGCGGCCGGGCTCATGCGGGAGATGGCCGACCGGCTGCGCGTCGATCCCGAGCTGGCAGCCCGCTACCGCGCCGCGCACGAGGCCTATCTGGCTCGCCGAGCCGAGCTGGGTGACGTGCCGGAGATCGAGGGCATCAGCGCCGGCGGGATGCCCACCCGGGTCAAGTGCCTGCACGCGCTGCTCGCCCACTCCCTCGCCGCCGGGCGGGGGGTCAACCCACTGGGCGACGAGGCCCGCGCGGCGATCGGGGAGTGGTGGGTCGCGGGGCCCTGCGTGTCCGTCGAGGAGTCGGAATGACGCGGATCGCCGCGATCGACTGCGGCACCAACTCGATCCGGCTGCTCATCGCCGACTACGACGCCACCGCGCGCACCCTGACCGACCGGCTGCGGCGCACCGAGCTGGTCCGGCTCGGCCAGGACGTCGACCGCACCGGCCGGCTCGCGCCCGAGGCGATCGAGCGCACCAGAGTCGCGCTCGCCTCCTACGTTGCCGACTGCGAGCGGGAGCAGGTCGAGAAGGTGCGGATGGTCGCGACCAGCGCCATCCGCGACGCCGCCAACCGGGACGACTTCCGGGCGATGGTGCTGCGAACGCTGGGCAGCGAGCCCGAGGTGATCTCCGGGCGCGAGGAGGCAGAGCTGTCCTTCGTCGGTGCGGTCCGGGGGCTGACGGACACCGCGACGCCGCGGCTCGTAGCAGACATCGGCGGCGGCTCGACGGAGCTGGTGCTCGGCGACGGCAGCGTCGAGGCCGCGTGCAGCATGGACATCGGGTCGGTGCGGTTGACCGAGCGGCACCTGCACGACGACCCGCCCACGACCGACCAGGTCGCGGCGGCCGAGCGGGACCTGCGCGACGCGCTCACCGCTGCCCGGCGGGACGTGCCGATCGAGCGGGCCCGGACGTTCATCGGCGTCTCCGGCACGGTCACCACCGTGTCGGCGCTCGCGCAGGGACTCGACCGGTACGACCCGGCCCGCACCCACCACAGCCGCATCCCGGCCGCCGCGGTCCGCGAGACCGCCGACTGGTTGCTACACAGCATGCGGGCCGACCGGGCGGCGAAGGCGGTGATCCAGCCGGGCCGGCTCGACGTCATCGGGGCCGGAGCGTTGATTCTCCGGGTGCTCACCGACGAGGTCGGCACGGGCGAGGTCGTCGTCAGCGAGAAGGACATCCTCGACGGCATCGCCTGGTCTGTCGCCGAACCACACTGATGGTGCGGCGCGGGCGCGGGGGTCAGGGCCCGGTGGCATCCTCGACACCGGGCGGCAGCTTGCCGGTGAGCGACTTCCACGTCGCCGCGGCGCCCCGGGTCGCCAGCAGCCGGGCCGACGCCACGGCGATACCGGACACGGCCGCCCATATCAACGCCTCGGACCACTTCGTCCCGGGCGCTGCCGGGTTCATCGGCGGATCGTCGTGCTTGGTCTTCCGCCAGCCGCTCTCGATCGCCTTGCGAACCGCGATGCCGGTCGGCACCGCGAACGCCGCCGCGACCACCTTCCAGCCGATCCTGCCCGCCGCTCCAGCCACTGGTCGTCCTCCTCCAACGCTGTGTGCTTCCGGCGAGTACCCGGCGCGATCACGAGTAACACCTTCGGTGATCGTCGATCAGTTCGAGAAGAGAGGCAAGCCGGACGCGTCGGTCAGTGACCGAAGACCACGTCGGTGGTCGAGGCGACCA
Organism: uncultured Actinomycetota bacterium; assembly: GCA_963728945.1. Lineage (GTDB taxonomy): Bacteria > Actinomycetota > Actinomycetes > Mycobacteriales > CADCTP01 > CADCTP01. The sequence goes on from CAVSMA010000005.1 coordinate 37,017, forward strand.
GCTCAGGCTCGTCGCCCAGCGCGTGCTCGGCGACCCGGGCCACCACCGCGGCCGGGATGTCGTCCAGGTCAAACGTGCCGTGGCCGTCGCGGGGCAGGACGACGCCGAGCCCGCGGGAGAGCGCGCTGCGGGTCGTCGCGTGCACCGGTGCGCTCACCGGCCGGCCACCAGGATCGCGACCCGGACGTCCTCCTCGAACGGGCCGGGTCCGACCGCCTCCCGCAGGCCGGCCTCGAAGGCCGGGTCGGTCGGCAGCGAACCGGGGGAGAGGGCGGAGCACACGTTGCCCACTATGCCGGCGACGGTGTGGGTGTCCCGGTAGTCCAAGCTGACCTCGGTCGCGGTGGTCCCGGGTGCACAACGCGTACCTCGGGAGCTGGCTCGGCACCGAGCAGGTCGACGACCGGCAGCGGGTACCCCCGCCGGTGCTCGGCGTACGCGGCGGCCACCACGCCGGAGAGCTCCCTGCCCCGCAGGCTGCCAGCGGGTCGTCCGCGTGACGCACGGGTTCCGCTCAGGGCGCAGGAACGCCCGGCGTACGGTGCCGCCATGGTCATCCGCCGCGCGACCGAGGCCGCCGTGGACGGTGATGAGCGGCGCAGCAGCGCGCTGCCGGGGTCGGGATGGCCGGGCGATCCGGCCGACGAGAGCACGCCGGTCGCGACCGGCGCCGCGGCCGTGCGCGAGCTCGCCCAGGTGGAGACCATGCCGGAGCTGGACGCGCGGGTGTCCGTCTGCCGGGCCTGCCCGCGGCTGGTCGCCTGGCGGGAGGAGGTCGCGCTCACCCGCCGCGCCGCCTTCGCCGCTGAGCCGTACTGGGGCCGCCCGGCGCCCGGCTTCGGGCCCGCCGACGCCCGGATCGCCGTGGTCGGGTTGGCGCCGGCCGCGCACGGCGCCAACCGCACCGGACGCGTGTTCACCGGCGACCGCAGCGGCGACTGGCTCTACGCGGCGATGTTCCGGGCCGGCCTCGCCAACCAGCCGACCTCGGTGCACGCCGCCGACGGGCTGGAGCTCTACGGAGTGCGGGTGGTCGCCTCGGTGCGCTGCGCTCCACCGGCCAACAAGCCGACGCCGGTCGAGCGGGACACCTGCCGGCCCTGGCTGGTACGCGAGTTGCACCTGCTCCGGCCCACCCTGCGCGCGATCGTCGTGCTCGGCGCGTTCGGATGGCAGGCACTGTGGCCGGCGCTGGAGGAGGCCGGCGTGGCGCGCGTGCCGAGGCCGCGGCCCGCGTTCGGCCACGGTGTGGAGGTGCAGGTCAACGGCCTGACGGTGCTCGGCTGCTACCACGTGTCGCAGCAGAACACCTTCACCGGCAAGCTGACCGAGCCCATGCTCGACGCGGTGTTCACCCGCGCCCGAATCGTGACGGAATCGGGTACCGAATCGAGTCGAGGTGGTGTGGGAGGCTGATTCGGTGCGGGGTGCACAGAACACGGCGCGACTGATCACGGTCGCGGTCGTCGTCGTGAGCGCGCTGATGCTGATCGCGCTCGCCGCCCGCAGCGACCGCGCCCCGCTGCTTGCTCCGAAGCAGGTCGCCGCCGGCCCGACCGGCGTGATCACCGAGCCCACCGCCAGCCCGACCTCGACGTCCGGGACGGGCTCGGCTGGCCAGTCCCAGCCGGGATCGCACCGCCAACCCAACTGGCTGGTCTGGTTCGGCGCGATCGTGGCCATCGCCCCGGTGGTGATCGCCCTCCTGTTCGCCCCCGCGATGCTCTACGTCCCCGACGTCGGGCTCTGGTTCGGACGGCGGGAGCCGAGATCGGCCGAACCGGCCGAGGTCGATGACGAGGTGGCTCCGCCGCCGCTGGTGGACGCGGTCGCCGAGGGGCTGCGTGAGCTCGACCAGGGCGGCCCTGGTGAGGGCGTGGTCGCCTGCTGGGTGCAGCTCGAACGGGCTGCTGCCGACGCCGGCACCCATCGTTCCGCCCCGGAAACCGCATCCGAGCTGGTCGGGCGGCTGATCGACCGGCACCCGGTGTCGTCCGGACCGCTGCTGCGGCTGGCCGACCTCTACCGGGAGGCCCGCTACTCCCGGCACGAACTGCCCGAGTCCGCCCGTGCCGAGGCCCGGGCCGCGCTGGAACAGCTGCAGGCCCAGATCGTCTCCAGCCCCGTGGGCTCGCGATGAGTCCGAAGGAGCCCGTCCTCGTCCTGCTCGCCGCGGCGCTCGCGGGTGGCGCCCTGTGGGGGATCGCGTTCGCCGCGAACTTCCGGGCCGCGCCGGCGCTCTGCGTCGTCGTCGGGCTGGCGGTCGGGCTGTCCTGGCGGCTGGCGGCGCGGGTCGTGCCGCCGCCGGAGCCGCTGCTGACGCCCGCCCCGTACGAGCCCCGGGAGGAGGGCCTGCTCCCGCTCACCTCGCTGGAGAGCCGGCTGTCCTGGGGCGCGACCGACCCGGACCGGTTCCGGAGTCGCCTCCGGCCCGAGCTGGTCACCCTCGCCGCGGACCTGCTCCGCACCCGGCGGGGGATCGACCTGGACACCGAGCCCGATCTCGCCCGCAGCATCCTGGGAGAGCCACTGTGGCAGTTGATCACCCGTACACCGACGCGCAGCCCGAACCGGGCCGAGCTGGCCAGGCTGGTGGACGCGCTGGAACGGATCTGACCCCGCTGCCGCTGGCGGACGTCTGGGCGGCCGGCGAGGCGGTGCTCGACTCGGTCGAGCGGGTCGTGGTCGGCAAGCGGCACCCGCTCACGCTCGTGCTGGCGGGCGTCCTCGCCGGCGGTCACGTGCTGCTCGAGGACTACCCCGGCCTGGGCAAGACGCTGGCCGCCCGCTCGCTCGCGCAGACGCTCGGTCTGGACTTCCGCCGCCTGCAGTTCACCCCCGACCTGCTGCCCAGCGACGTGACCGGCTCGTTCGTGTACGACCAGCGCACGGCCGAGTTCTCGTTCCGGGCCGGTCCGCTGTTCTGCGGGCTGCTGCTGGCCGACGAGATCAACCGCACGCCGCCGAAGACCCAGTCGGCGCTGCTGGAAGCGATGCAGGAGCGGCAGGTGACCGTCGAAGGCACCACGTTCGCGCTGCCGGAGCCGTTCCACGTGATCGCCACCGCGAACCCGATCGAGTACGAGGGCACGTACCCGCTGCCCGAGGCGCAGCTCGACCGTTTCCTGATGCGGATCGGTTTCGGCTATCCCGAGCGAGCCGAGGAGCTTGACGTGCTGCGCCGGCGGCTGGCCCGCCGGCGGGAAGCGACCGAGCTGGATCCGGTGCTCGATGCCGAGGGGTTGCTGCGGGCGCAGCGGACGGTCGAGCAGGTCGAGGTCGAGGACACCGTGGCCGCCTACTGCGTCGACCTGGCCGCGGCCACCCGGACCCGGCCGCAGGTGCTGGTCGGCGCCTCCCCGCGCGGGGCGCTGGCGCTGCTGCTCGTCGGCCGGGCGCTGGCCGTGCTGCGGCGGCGTGACTACGTGACCCCGGAGGACGTCAAGGCGGTCGCGCTCGCGGTGCTGACCCACCGGATCACGCTCAAGCCGGAGATGTGGCTGCGCCGGGTGTCGCCGCAGGATGTGGTCAAGGACGTGCTCGGGGAGGTGCCGGCACCGCCGACGGCGGTACGCAGCGCGGTTCCGGCGGGCTGAGCCGTGGCTGAGTCCGGTGAGCCACGCCGGCGTCGGCGATCTGCCGCCGGCGCGGGGCGGCGCGGGCGGGCCGGGGAACCGCGCCGGCTGACCCCCGCACCGGCGTGGCGGCCCACCGCGGCACTGGCCCGGGCGGTCGTGCTCAGCCCGGTCCTGCTGCTGCTCGCGGTGCTGCTGCGCCGGGCCGACCTGGTCGTGCTGGCCGCGCCGCTCGTGCTCGGCGCGGTGTTCGGGCTGGCCGGCCGGCCGACCGCGGGACCGTCGATCCGGCTGCGGGTGCCGCGGGACACGATGCTCGAAGGCGGCCGGGCGACGGTCGTCGCGAGCGTGACCGCACCGGACGGGGTGGACATCGCCGCGGTCCAGGTGGAGCTGCCGCCGGACCTGGTCGCGCCGACGGCGGCCGCGGCCGTACGGGTCCCGCCCGGGTCGGTCGACGTCGGGTTCCGGGTGCGGACCGTCCGGTGGGGACGGCAGCAGGTCGGTCCGGCCTGGGTCCGGGCCACCGCCGCCTTCGGGCTGCTCAGCTGGCCCCCGGTACGGACCGAGACCGCGACGACGGCGACCTGGCCGCTGCGCGAGGGCTTCGACGCCGCCGACACGGTGCCCCGGGCCGAGGGGCTGGTCGGCGCGCACGTGTCCCGCCGGCCGGGGGAGGGCGGCGACCTGGCCGGGGTGCGGCCGTTCGTCCCCGGTGACCGGCTGCGCCGGATCAACTGGCGGGTCACCGGCCGGACCGGCGAGCTGCACGTCACCGCGACGTACTCGGACCGCGACACCGAGGTCCTGCTCATGCTCGACAGCACCCAGGACCTCGGCCGGGCACCGGAGTCGTGCCTGGACGTGGGCGTACGGGCGGCGGCCGCGATCGCGGAGCACTACCTGCGGGCGGGCGACCGGGTCGGCCTGATCGATCTCGGCAACCCGCAGCGCCGGGTGCCGCCCCGCAACGGGCGCAGCCACCTCGTCCGGCTGCTCGACGTGCTGATGGACGCGCGTCCGCACCGGGATCGGCGCCCCGACCCGGCGACGGCCGAGGCGGCCGCGCTCAGCGCGGCGCACGCGCTGGTCGTGCTGCTCAGCCCGCTGACCCACCCGGCCGCGCTGGCCGCGGTCGCGGCGGTGGCACGGTCCGGGCGGTCGGTGGTCGCGGTCGACACGCTGCCGGCCGACCTGCACCCCGACCGACACAGCGACTGGTCGGACCTGGCGTTCCGGATCTGGCGGCTGCGCCGGTCGGCCGACCTGGACCGGCTGGCCGAGCTGGGCGTCCCGGTCGTGACCTGGGGTGGCGCCGGCTCGCTCGACCAGGTGTTGCGGGACGTGACCCGGACCGCCCGTGCCGCCCGGGCGGCGCGATGACCGGGCTGGCGGGCTGGTCCCGGACGGCGCTCGCCCTCCGGGCGGTGATGCTGGTGGCAGGCGCCGGCGCGCTCGTCGGCGCCGGCTGGGTCGGCGGGTTCCCGGTGGTCGGCCTCGTCGTCGGCGGGCTCGGTCTGCTCGCGGCGCTGATCCAGCCCGGCGGGTTCGGGCCGGCGGTGGTGATCGGCGGTGCGGCCGGAGCCTGGCTGGCCCGGTACGGCGCCGATCCGGCACCGGCCACCGGCACCGTGCTGATCGCGCTCGCGCTGGCCCTGCACCACCAGGCGGCCGGGCTCGCCGCAGCGCTGCCGTCGACCGGGCGGGTGGACCCGGCGATCGTGGTCCGGTTCATCCGGCACGGCGCACTCGTGCTGGCCGCCTCCGCGGTGGTGGGCGCGGTCGCCCTGCTGCTGGCCCGCCCGGCCGGCTCGTCCTCGCTGGAGCTGATCGGCGTGGTCGCCGTGGTGATCGCGGTCGTCGTGCCGGTGCTGCTGAGCCGGTCCGCACCGCGGGAACCCGACGCCCGATAGGCCGGCGGGTTGCTGGGTAGGCTCCGCCCATGCCGGAAAGGCCGCACATTCTCATCGTCGGCGGCGGGTACGTCGGGATGTACACCGCGCTGCGGCTGCAGAAGAAGCTGCGCCGGAACGAGGCCAGGATCACCATCGTCGACCCGCAGAACTACATGACCTACCAGCCGTTCCTGCCGGAGACGGCGGCCGGGTCGCTGGAGCCGCGGCACGTGGTGGTGCCGCTGCGCAAGGTGCTCAAGCAGTGCAGGGTGCTGACCGGCCTGGTCACCGGCATCGACCACGCCAGCAGGACCGCAACGGTGCTGCCGGTCGAGGGACCGGCGTATCCGGTCCGGTACGACGTGATCGTGGTCGCACCCGGCTCGGTGGTGCGGACGCTGCCGATCCCCGGCCTGGCCGAGCAGGGGATCGGGTTCAAGACCGTCGGCGAGGCCATCTACCTGCGCAACCACGTGCTGTCCCGGCTGGACTACGCGGCCTCGGTGACCGACGCCGAGCACCGGCGGCGGGCGCTGACGTTCGTGTTCATCGGCGGCGGCTACGCCGGGATCGAGGCGTTCGCCGAGCTCGAGGACATGGCCCGGTACGCGACCCGCTACTACGACAACGTCGACCCGGACGACATGCGCTGGGTGCTCATCGAGGCGACCGGGCGGATCCTGCCCGAGGTCAGCGTGCCGATGGCCGAATACACGGTGAAGCAGCTGCTCAAGCGGAACATGGACATCCGGCTCAGCACCAGGGTCGACTCGCTCACCGGCGGGCACGTGGTGCTCACCGACGGGGACGAGTTCGACGCCGAGACGATCGTGTGGACCGCCGGCGTCAAGGCCAACCCGATGCTGACCCGCACCGACCTGCCGCTGGATGAGAAGGGCCGGCTGCGCTGCACGGCCGACCTCCGGGTGGAGGGGGTCGAGGACGCCTGGGGCGCGGGTGACTGCGCCGCCGTACCCGACCTCACCGAGCCCGGCTCGTTCACCGGCCCGTCGGCCCAGCACGCGGTGCGGCAGACCAAGACGCTCGCGGCCAACATCGTCGCGGCGCTGCGCCGGCGGCAGCTGACCGACTACCGGCACAAGTACGTCGGCTCGGTCGCGAGCCTCGGCCTCTACCGCGGCGTCGCCGAGGTGTACGGGATCAAGCTGCGCGGCTGGCCGGCCTGGTTCATGCACCGGACCTACCACGTGTCCCGGATGCCGACGGTCAACCGCAAGGTGCGGGTGCTGGCCGACTGGACGCTGGCGATCTTCTTCCCGCGCGAGGTGGTCTCGCTGGGCCAGCTCCAGCAGCCGCGGCGCGAGTTCGAGCTGGCGGCGCAGCCGCACCCGGACGCCCTGCCCGGCGCCGGTCGCGAAGCCGGTTAGCCGACGGTGTAGACGGGCGGCCGGGCCTGCAGCGCGGCCAGCGTTCGCGGGCTCTGCGCCTCCATCCAGGCGATCACGTCCCGGTACGGCACGCAGAGCGTGTCCGGCTTGCGGCAGGTCTCCTCGACGAACCGGGCAAGCGCGTCCGTGTACGCGTTGCCGTTCCAGGAGTTGAAGTGGTTGCCGAGCACGAGCGGCGCCCGGTTGCCCGTGTAGGCGGCCCGGTACATCGCCCGGTACGTGCGCAGCACCTGGTCCGAGCTCGCCCTGGTGTCGCGTGTGGACGGTGGGTTGCCGGTCTGCTTGACCCAGAAGTTGTAGTCCATCGACAGCACCCCTGGCTTGGCCCCGCCGCCGTCCAGCGGCACGTAGGCCAGCGGGAACTCCCACAGTCCCCAACGGTCCTTGCGCGGCCAGGCGATCCCGTTCGACCCGCCGCTGCTGTCGTAGCTGAACCCGGCCGCCTTGAGTGCCGGTCGCAGCTGCTCGGGCCGGCCCTCCAGGCATGGCGTCCGTCCACCTCGGACAGACGACGCCGGCACGGTCAGATCGCGGTGCGAGCGCCAGAACCGGAAGAACTCGGCGAGCTCGGCCGACCAGTCCCCGGTGGTCCAGGCGGTCGCCGACGGCTCGGCGCCGGCGCAGAAGTGCCCGTTGTAGTGGGTGCCGATCTCCATCCCGGCGGCGTACGCGGCGTCGAGGTCCTTGATCAGCGTGCGGACCTCGGCCGGGGTGTTCCAGCCGCCGAGCGAGCTGGCGCCCGGGGCATGGCCCGGACCGGTGTAGTCGGTGCGGTGCGCCCGGTCGAGCAGGTAGACGCCGGACAGGAACCCGGTGAAGCGCATCCCCGAGCGGCGCGCGACGTCCCGCCAGAACGCCCACTTCTGGTGGTCACCCGCGCCGTCGAAGGACACGATGACGAACTGCGGCGGCTTCTGCCCGGCCCGGAGCGCGGCCGGATGCACGACGGGTGCCGGGACGGTGGCGTGCGACTGCGCGGGTGCGCTCGGCGCGGACCGGCCGGTCGAGACCACCAGGCCGAGGGTGAGCGCGAGCGCGGCGGCGAGCACGACATTGCTGCGCATGCGCACCTCCCCGGAGCGACCGGCGACCGCAACATAGCTGCGGGATCACCGTGAGTGGTGGCAGCGCGCCGGGTCGCCGTGCGGCGACGTAAGGTCTGCGCATGACGCAGGTCGCCGACGCCGTCCGGGAGTGCGCCGAGGCCGCGCACGCCGCCGCCGGCAGCATCGCCGCCGCCGGCGCCGACACCGTCGACGCGGCCCTGCTCGCGATCGCCGAGCGGCTGCTCGACCGGGCCGACGCGGTCCTGGCCGCGAACAAGGCCGACGTCGACGGCGCCGACCTGCCGCCGGCGATGGTCGACCGGCTAAGGCTCGACCCGGCCCGGCTCGACGGCATGGCCCACCAGCTGCGGGTGCTTGCCGAGGTGCCGCACCCGCAGTGGTCCCGGGTGGTGCGCGAGCTGCCCGGCGCGCTGGTCGAGGAGCGGCGCAAGCCGGTCGGCGTGATCGGCGCGAACTTCGAGGCCAGGCCCAACGTGGTCGTCGACATCGCCTCGCAGCTGCTGAAGTCCCGCAACGCTGGCGTACTTCGCACCGGCTCGGCCGCGATCGGCTCGGCCGGCGCGCTGCTGGACGAGGTGATCGCGCCGGCGCTGGCGGCGTCCGGGCTCGACCCGGCGGCGATCCAGCTGGTCCGGCTGCCCGGCCGGGACACCGCCCGCGCGCTGGTGGCGCAGCCGGACCTGGTGCCGCTGGTCATCCTGCGCGGCAGCGGGGACAGCACCCGCGAGCTCACCGCGGAAGCGGCCCGGCACGGCGTCCGCACGCTCGCCCACGCCGACGGCGGCGGGGTCCTCTACCTGGACCGCGCCGCGGACGCCGGCAAGGCGCTCGACCTGATCGAGCAGAGCCTGGACCGGCTCGGCGTCTGCAACCGGCTCAACCTGCTGCTGATCCACCGGGACCGCTGGGACGACCTGCTGCCCGGCGTACGGGAGGTGCTCGACCGGCTGGGCATCGCCGCGTCGCTGCCGCCGCACGACCACCCGCTCGGGCTGGAGTGGGCGCTGCAGGACGGCCGCGAGGCGACGGTGACGGTCGCCCCGGTCGACGGCCCCGTCGCGGCGGCCCGGCTCGCCGACGCGGAGACCTCGGGGCTCGCCGCCGGCATCGCGACCGGAGACCCCGCGGCCGCGACCGAGTTCCTGGACACCTACGGGGGGACCGGCGCCTTCTGGAACGTCACCACCCGGCTGCTGGACGGGTTCAAGCTGCTCGGCGTACCGGAGACCGGGATCAACGTGGACCGGCTGCCCGGCCCGCGCGGCCCGGTCACGTTCCTCGACCTACATCTGCGACAGCTCGTCGTCACCCAGCGCTGACACCCGCTACTCTCGCGAACGGTTGGGCCCCCGTAGCCCAAACGGTAGAGGCCGGCCCCTTAAAAGGGTCTGAGTGTGGGTTCGACTCCCACCGGGGGCACCGGGTCATCCCGTTATGCTCAGCACCCTCGTCCCGCTCGTCTTCGGGCACGTTACCGAACCAGGCGTGCATCCGGTCCGGGTATAGCGCCTCCTCGCCAGGCGCCGGCACCGACGTCCGGTCGTCGAGCCGGGTACCCGCGGCCGTCGGCGTTCCACACACTGACCCCACGACCGGACGCGGCGAACGCCGTCAGCCACACTGTCCGGCCATGAGCAGTCCGCGTCCTCCCCGCCCGCGGACCCCATCGGCCCAACCCTCTCGGCGTCAGCGTCTGCCGCATCCTCGAAGTCGACGACACCTGGCTGACGTCCGCGGGCTCGACGCCCGGCCGGCGCCACTTGAGGCCGGGTAGGCCGACCAGTCCGGCTCGGCGCATCAGCAGTTCCACCGTGCCGGGTCCGACTCGGATGCCCAGTCCGAGGCATAGCTCGGCGTACACGCCGCGTGCGGTGGTCGCGTCCCACGGGTCAGCCGACGGAGGCGAAGTAGGCGTCCTGGCCGTGTCCGCAGCGGCCGCCGAAGCAGGCGGTCTCCCGCAGGTCGGTCCAGTAGACGACGACTCGAGTCGTGCCAGGCAGGACCGCGATGTTGCTGTAGTCACCGAGGAACGCGGTCGCGAAGGGGAAGTCCGGATCCAGGGTGATGGCGAACCAGCGGTTGTCCCGGGTCGGGTCCGACTTGGCGGTGGACACCGGAGCGAACGAATAGGTGGTAGCTCCGGTCTGGGTCGCTAGCGAATAGTCGTACCGGTGGTTGGCCGGATCGGTGCCGCGGTCGAACGTGCCGATCCGCAACCGGCCGGCCGCGTCGAACGCGCCCCAGGGCATGAACTGGTCGTTGACCCGGGCCAACGCCGTCGGCGCAGACCAGGTGCGGCCGCGGTCGAAGGACTGGCTGACGACCACGTCGGAGTTGGTCACCGCCGCGTACGGGTCAGTCGGCGCGGGCAGCACGCTGTTGCGCATGTCGGACCACACCACAGCCAGGTGGGCGGCGTTCGTCGGGTCCGCGGCGATGTTGCCCGCGGCCCAGCTGCGGAACGCGCTGTCCTGGTAGGTCTGGCGGCCCAGCGCGATCGGATAGTCGGTGAAGCCGTCGATGACCGGGGCCACCCGGAAGGGACCGGCGACCCGGGCAGCGGTCGCCGGGCTGACCTCCACCACGTAGTAGCTGTCGCGGCCGGTGGTCAGGTCGTCGGTGTTGAGGAACGCCACGTAGATGCGGCCGTCGGCGGCCACCACGGGCACGGAGACGAACGCCTGGTCGAGGCTGCCGGAGATCAGCCGGGGGGCTGACCAGGTCGCGCCGAAGTCGTGGGTGACCGAGGCGTAGATCTGCCCGGAGAGCAGGGCGCCCTTCTGGCCGAGCCGGAAGTCGCCGTAGGTGACGATCGCATTGCCGTTGCCCCAGGCCGCGACGTACTCCTTATCGAGCAGGTGACCGACGCTGGTGTTGGTGCCGCTGCCGGCAGCGACGCGGTTGACCCGCCAGGTCCGGCCGCCATCGGGCGAGTCCGCGACGAGCACATCCGGGTTGGTGGCGTTGACTGGGCCGACGAACCGGAAGCCGAGCGTGCCGTAGTACGCGTGGCCACTGGCGTCGAACGCGACCGCCGGGTCACCGGTGGCCTGATACGCCGAGTTCGAGTTGAGCGGGAACTCCGACCAGGTGCGGCCACCGTCGAAGGTGACGTGCGCGCGGGACAGCAGTGTCTGGGAGACGTGGCCGCCGGGGTTGATCGCGAGCTGATAGTCGTTGGCCCCGCCGATCATGTTGGCAGGGTTGGTCGGGTTCACCGCGATCGACGTCTCGTTGTGCGGGACGTTCCGCTCGCAGTCGGTGTTGACGTTGCTGGCCGTCGACGTGGCCGTCGTGCAGATCGCGGTGCCGGTCCTTGTCTGTCCGGCTGGGCTGCCGTACACACCGCCAGTGACCGGTGCGGGTGCATCGACACCGTTGTGGGTGATGTCGATCGGATGGATGATCTCGTCGTCCTCGGCCGATGCGGGGGCCGCCCACACGAATGGAACGGCGACCACCGCGACGGCGGCGACGACGAGGGATCGAGACATCCGGTATCGAATGAGGCGCATCGGTGGGCCCCCTTCAGGCGGCGCGCGGCCGCGGTCCGCAGTGGGCCACGATGAGGGCCCGACCCCGCACTGTAGCCCTCCGGTAACCCAACGAATAGTGGTGAGCTGCCGGCGAATGGATAGCCTCAGACGCCAGAACGCCGGGAGGCTGACCCAACACGGTCATGAGCAGTGCTGCCTTGCGGAGCTGGTGGCGGGGATCTCGCGCGCCGACGACAGCCCTCCCATGGGCAAGAGCGGGCTCCAGATACCGCTCGCGGGGCGGCAGGTGAAATGGCGGGTCTCCGGTCCGGTCGTCACGGCCGCCGCAGCGGTGGGATGAAAAAGCTTCTCATCCCACCGCTGCCGTCGCTGTAAGGGTCACGCGCCAGCGACTGCGTACACGTCGGTGGAGTTGTTCCTTGTCGGAGTCAGGTCGGTCGGGCTAAGGACCGATCGAATGGCTCGGCATGAAGGCTGGGTCGTGGCGTTGCCGTCCGAGCAGTTTGTCTTGACGTAGAAGGGGATGAAGCCGCTCGGGTTGGCAACGAGCCCCATGTAGTCGCCGAGGAAGTAGCCGCCTGCATACGGTGCCGCAAGATTGTTGAACGGGCCGTCCAACACGGTGGCGCCGTTGAACGCGGGGCCGGCCGCGCTGCTGCCCGGCGACGTCGAGTGCCGGATCAGCAGGTTGGTGGGCTCGTTACCGCGCACGGTGGTCGTCCATTGGAAGTAGCTGACGCCCACCACGCCCGCGGCGTTGACATAGACGCTGGGGTCGAAGGCCGGCTGCCCGGTGTGGATGTTCACCAGTGTGGGTGCGCTCCAGCTGGCGCCACCGTTGTTCGACGTGGAGATAACGACCTCGTCGTTGGCGAAGCCGTTGAAGCGGCTGTCCTGCCAGACCACGTAGAGCTGGCCGGTGGTCGGGTTGATCGCCGGCTCGGGGATGATGTCGCCGGTGCGTGACGGCGCCGGCGGCGAGTTCGTCTCGGGATCGAGGTTGTTGGGATCGGAGACGCCGATGGTCTGCAGGGCCGCGACCACCTTGGGCCGGCTCCACGTGGCGCCGCCGTCGGTGGACTTGACGAAGGCGACGTTGTATCCGCGGTGCCCGCCGGCGTTAGACGCGCCCTGGATCAGGTTGAAGAAGTCATACAGCGCACCGGTCTGGCGATCGATCACGATCTGGTTTCCGATGGTCTGGTCCTGGGACGGCAGACCCACGATGACCCGAGGATGGCTCCACGTCCTGCCGAAGTCTGTGGTCTTCGAGATCAGCGCCGGCCCGAAATAGGCCCGCTCGTGCTGGAATCCGGCCGGGCTGGCCGGCGGTGCGACCAGCCGATCCCAGACGGCGTACGCGATGCCGGGATGCACCGGGTCTGCTGTCACGGACTCCTTGTCGTTGAACAGATAGGACCTCGCGTTGTTGCACTGGTAGCCGGGCCCGGTCGGAGTTCCCATCAGGCAGGGATCGTCGATGATCGTCTGGACGTTCGTCCAGGTCGCGCCGCCGTCATAGGACGTGGCCGCCCCGACGGCGTTGTGCAGCGCGTTCGGGTCACCTGGGTACGGCGTCTGGTTGAAGGAGATCGAGACGGAATAGGCGGTGCTGGTCGAGGGCGAGCCAGGCGGAGCGCCAGGGCCGATCGAAACCCACGGGTCGGATGCGCGCTGGTAGTTCAGGTAGGCGCCCGGGTAGCCGGATGCGTGGTAGCAGGCGCTGAAGGGTTGCGGGCTGACCCGCCAGCTGAGGCCCCCGTCGTTCGAGTACCCGGCAACCAGGCCGTGAGCCCCGCCGCTGGACCAGCGGTCCTGCTGCCAGGCGCCGACCAGGTGCGACGGATTGGTCGGATCAACAGCGACCTGCGGCTCAACCTCCGAGTTGAGGTAGTTCAGTGACCCAGGCTGGGGTTCCAGAGCACGACAGCCCGGCGTGTCATACGGGCTGGGATTTTGCGAGGCAAGCGCCGGTGCCGTGGCAGCAACCGCCGTCGCTCCATTTGCTCCGAGCACGACGGCCGCCACGACAAGCGCAACCGCGGCCTGAACAGCGGGACGTCTAGGCATTCGTGTCCTCCCCACGCCAGGACCAGGCAGGACCAGCCGGCAAAGCCACCCCTCGGCCTGTGGTCCACGTCACACTGTCCCCCGTGGCTCGCAATCGAGCAAGGGGGCCGCGTGCCGGGCGCGAAGCTCGGCGAGCGCGGCGGCGAGCGATCCACGCCGGCCCACGACGCTCGGCCAGCCGCTGCGCCGACACCGGCGCTTCACGTGCGCGGGCAGCCAGGATGGGCTGGTGCGGGGCCGGCACGCCGGTCCACCATCCCGGCCGTGCCCTTCGGCCGGCAGCGGCCCCACCACCGGTGGGCCGTCTGCGACCGGGCCACGGTCAGCGCGCACGGCTTATGCGCAGCGGGAGTGAGAGTGCGTGCAGGCGCGCTACAGGGCGCATGGGGGGATTGAAAGGAGCGGTAGATCCTGTGGTTGCAGCAGCAGCCGACTCGGGATCCGTACGTCGATGGTTCAGATCCATCCGGCCGACGGCTGCGGTTACGGTCGTCCGATGACGACTGTCGAGGCCAATGGGGTGGCCGTGGGCATCGAGTCCTTCGGTGACGATGACGCACCGCTGGTCCAGCTCGTGGGCGGGACGACGATGCTGTCCTGGCCCGACGCGCTGTGCACGCGCCTGGCCGCCGGTGGGCGCCGCGTGGTGCGCTACGACCTGCGTGACAGCGGCGAGTCGACCACGGCGGACCCGGAGGCGCCCGCATACACCCTGCGCGACCTCGCCGCCGACGCGGCGGCCCTGGTCGACGTGCTCGGCGGCCGGCCCGCGCACCTCGCGGGGATCGGCGTCGGCGGGATGGTCGCCCAGGTGGCGGTGCTCGACCATCCGGCCGCGTTCTCGACCCTGACCCTGGTCGGCACCCGCCCGGTCGCGCCCGGCCCGCCCGACGATGACCTCCCCGACCATGACCGGGCGACAATGAGCCGGCTGTTCGCGCGCCCGATGCCCGACTGGACCGACCGTGAGGCGGTGGCCGACTTCGCCGCCGCCGGCGCCGAGATCCGCGGCGACGACCCCCTCGCCGCGCGCTCGACCGCCGCGCGCATCTGGGACCGCACTCCCGGCACCGCACCCCCGGTGCAGCTGGCCAACCAGCTGGGCCTGGTGTTCTCCAGGCTCGACTGCACACCCCGCTGGCGCGAGAGGCTGCCCGAGATCGAGGTCCCCACGCTCGTCGTCCACGGCCGCCGCGACCCGTTCTTTCCCATCGGCAACGGCGAGGCGATCGCACGCGAGATCCCGGGGGCGCGGCTGCTGATCCTCGAGCAAGCCGCCACGGCGCTCCCCGACGCGGAGGCAGGCGCGGTCGCCGAGGCGATGCTCGCGCTCCGATAGTGGTCGGGGATGGCTGGAGAGCGACCAGCCAGGGGCATTCGCGGACGGTTGACGGTCTCTCGGCCCGGTAGAGGACCCGTCAGCGTGCCTAGGCGAAGCCGTCCTCGACCGCGCCTCGGCGCCGACCAGTCGAGCGGCCGGGCAGCGGTGCGGCCACCCGGTCGACGGCGTCGGCGAGCGTGGCCACGCCACCGCAGCGGAGATGCCGTCAGCGATCACCGGCGGTCTATTCGGCGGCCTGTACAGGCGAGGACAGGACACGGGTTCCGAGAGTGAGCTCATCCGTCGCCGACCCCACGAGCCACCGACGCCGCGCGCGACCCGACACCGGCATTATGCGGGTGATCCGTGTCAAGGCGTCATGATGCTGGTGCCTGTGAACCGTCCCGGCGCGTCCGGAGACTCGTTTCGTTGACTATCCGGCCTCGTCGAGGTCGGTCCGTTGACCGTAGTGGGCTTGCTCGAGTTCGATCGGTGGGAGGTCGCCGCTGACCAACGTCGGCGTCATCCTTCTCGGCCGATCGCGTTCGTCGTCGGCCGGCCGCGGTGCCTCGCGATCCACGAGATCCTCCTTCGACCCGCAGGACAGGAGCTGCGACACCCATGTCCACCTGGATGATCACCGGCAGCTCGTCCGGCCTCGGCCGGGCGCTGGCCGAGTCCGTGCTCGAGGCCGGCCACAACGCCGTCCTCACCGCGCGCAACCCCGACGCCGTCGAGGATCTCGTGGACGCGCACCCGGACTCCGCGCTCGCGGTGGCGCTCGACGTGACGGATGACGGCCAGGTGACCGAGGCGGTCCGCCTCGGCGAGGAGCGCTTCGGAGCGGTCGACGTGCTCGTCAACAACGCCGGGTACGGCTACCGCGCCGCCGTCGAGGAGGGCGACGAAGCCGACGTCGGCACCCTCTTCGCCACCGACTTCTTCGGCCCGGTCGCGCTGATCAAGGCTGTCCTGCCCGGGATGCGCGACCGGCGGCACGGCGCGATCGTCAACGTCTCCTCCATCGGCGCGCGGATCACCCCGGCCGGCTCGGGCTACTACGCCGCCGCCAAGTCCGCCCTCGAAGGCATGTCCGGCTCGCTGCGCAAGGAGCTCGCTCCGCTCGGGATCAGCGTCACGGTGGTCGAGCCGGGCGCGTTCCGTACCGACTTCGCCGGCCGGTCCCTGCAGCAGTCGGCCACCGTCATCGCCGATTACGCGGAGACCGCCGGCAAGCGCCGCAAGGAGGTCGACACCGCCCACGGCACCCAGCCCGGCGATCCCGCCCGCGCCGCGCGGGCGATCATCACCGCCGTCGAGGCCGCCGAGCCGCCCGCGCTGCTCGTGCTCGGCCCGGATGCGCTGAGGGGCATCCGGGGCGTCTTCGACGCCCAGCTCGCCGAGCTGGACGACTGGGAGGCAACCAGCCTCAGCACCGACCTCAGCGACTCCTGACTGCCGACCGAAAGAAGGAATCGCCATGATCAACCTGACCCTCAACAACGGCGTGGAGATGCCCGCGCTCGGCCTGGGCGCGATCCCCGAAGCCTGACCGACGAGCCCGAGCGCAGGAGGTCCTGTGACTGCCGGTCCTGTGCTGTCGGGACGTTCGATCCCCGGTCGGGGAACCGACCGCGCGCCCGGGCGGCATATGCGGATGTCGGCTCCGCGGCAGGCGCGGACGTCGCATCCGCTGCTAGGAGCGTCCCATCCGCGATCCGCCTTCTAGCCACATCCGAGGTGACGGTGCCCTGCTTGGCGTGCCTTGCGGGCCGCGCAGACCTGGTTGGCTTTTCGCTGCTCAACCGGTGCGTCCGCGCGGATGACTGGAGTTCGCCTGCCCTTTCAAGGTCGGCGGGACGGGTCCTGTGCGCCGGTCAGGAGTCGCGGCTCCCGAGGTGCTCTCCGAGGAACGCCACAGTCTCGCGCCAGGTCTCGGCCTGCGCCGCTATGTCGATCTCGACGGTGCCGCCCTGGCGGAACGTCACGCCGCTGGGGCCTGGTTCGGTCTCGGCCGCTGTGCGGCGTGCCGTGGGTGAGATGATCATGTGGCTCGCGCCGTCGTGGACTATGTGCTTCCACGGCTGCCGATACCCGATCTCCTCCAGTCGGCGCGCGGTGACCTCGTGGTAAGCCGGGCCGTAACCCTGGTCGTCACCGCCCACGATCAGCAGGATCGCAGCGCCCGAATTCTCGACCGGGATGATGGCGTCTTCGACGTCGGCAGTCGCCAGGTCGGGCATGATCCAGCCGAGCTCGATCGGCTCGCCGGCAGTGACGGCCTTCTCCATCTGCTCGGTCCAAATGTTTCGCAGGTACGGCAGCTCGCGGCCCTGATATGTCCACCCGGCGACGTCGACAGTGATGATCTCGCGGAAGTCGCCGGTGAAGATGCTCTGGCTGATGCCCTGCGTCACGACGCCGCTGCCGGCCAGGCTGATCACGGCCCGGATGCCCTTGTCCGGGAACGTCGCGGCGATCAGCAGAACCGCCTCGCCGCCTTTCGAGCCGCCGACGAGGCCGATCCGGTCTCCGTCGACCGCCGGATGGGAACCCAGCCGGTCGAGCGCCGCGCCGAAATACTCCAACGGGACGTCCTTGAAAACGTCCGGGACTCCGGGGAGCCCGAAGTATGCCAGGGCCATGACGGCATAACCCTGCTCGGCGATGAGTGCCGCGTGCCGTTCCTGGATGCCGCCTTCGGAGCCGCCGAGCAGGATGACACCGGGGAGGATGGCGGTCGGGTCTGGGTGGAAGAACAGGCCGACGAGATCGTCATCGAGAGCTTCGATATCCACACTCTGACCGTAGGGTGGGTCCCCGACCGCGCGATGTCGGGTATTGCGAGGAGGTTCGGACGGCGATGACGGGCTCCGCGAAGACGCCACGCCTGGTCGGCTCGGGTCGCGTGAAGGGCATGGCGCAGCTCCACCAGGCGCTACCGTTGATCGAACGCCAGCACGCCCTGATCGAAGAGCTCCGCGCCCGCGCTCCACGTCACGTCCCGGGTGCCGAGCTGGCACTCCGCACGGGCACGACCGTCCGCACCGTCGAGCGCGACATCGCGCGGCTGCAGGAGGCCGGGATCCCCATGCACGTCAAACACGGTCCCGGCGGCGGCTACCGAATCGACGCGCGCCGCGTGCTCCCACCGGTGACGCTCACACCCGGCGAGGCATCGGCGCTGGTCGCGTCGCTGGTGGCGGTCGGACCGTACACGTCCGCGACGGCACAGTCGGCGCTGGTGAAGCTGCTCGACTCGCTCATCGAGCCCTCCGCCCATGACAGCACCGGACCGGCGGCCACCGGTCGACGTGCACGAGCGCGCGTCCGACAATGCTCGCGATGACGATGCGCCCGGCACCGAACCGCGCGCCGAGACTCGTGGCACTCAGCGCGCCGAGCAATCCGCCAGCACCCCCGGCCGCAAGTGCCAGACCTAGCCCGAACGGGCTCAGACCCAGCGTCCGCAGCGCGAACACCGGCAGCGTCGCGCCGGCGACCGCGTTGAACAGGAACCAGCCGTGCGTGCTCAGCACGAACGCGGTCTTCACCGTGCGCACGTACGGGGACACCAGCCCACCCTACGGACCCAGGATTAGTTAGTGCGCACTTCGCTCACCCCGACGAGCCAAACCCGCAACTCAACATCGCCAGGCCAACTGAAGATCGTCGATCTTGGCCTAGTCAGGAACCCAGGGTTGTCCCTCCTGCCGACGACGCCTTACGGCTCGCACAATGATTGCGACGACGATTGCGCCGTCCGCGTGCAGCCGGGGACAAATCGGAGGCGTTTCATGCCCGCTAGTGATGATCACCATGCCGCGATCGATCGACAGACGGGGCCCTTCGACACACTGACCGGGGCGCTCGGGGGCCTGTTTGTCGGGCACTGTCTGGCCTCCGTGGCCAGGTTCAGCGTCGCCGACGCGCTCGACGACACGCCGCGGACGGCCGAGGAACTGGCCGAAGTTACCGGGGCGAATCCCGAAGCCCTCGGTCGTGTACTTCGCCTCCTCGCTTCCCAGGGCGTCTTCGCGGCCAGCGACGACCGCTTCACCCACACCGGCGCGTCGCGAATGCTCCGTTCCGACCATCCGCATTCTTGGCGTGACTTCGTGGCAACATTCGGAACCGAACGTACTGCAAAGCAACTGGGTTACTTCGACTATTCACTCCAGACTGGACTCCCGGCCGCGAACAAGCTGAATCCGGACGGGTTCTTCGCCATCCTTCAGAGTGATCCCGAGGTGGGCCGGGTCTTCGACGCCGCGATGGTCTCAAAGGCGCGTATCCAGGTCGCGAGTGTCCTGGCCGCCTACGACTTCTCGGACTGTAGAACGATCGCCGACATCGGCGGCGGCCGGGGACACCTACTGCAGGCGGTGGTGGACGCGGCCGAGCGAACCACGGGCATCCTCTTCGACCTGCCCTCGGTGATCGAGCGTGCCGCGGAGGTCGCCTCCGATCGGCTCACGCTGCAAGCTGGCGACTTCTTCAAGGACCCGCTGCCGGTCTGCGACACCTACATGCTCATGGACGTGATCCACGACTGGGACGTCGAGCGGGCCACGGCGATCCTGGCCGCCGTACGGAAGGCCGCTCCGCCGCACGCGCGGCTGTTGTTGGTGGAAAGCGTCATCCCCGACGACCCTGGGCCCGACTGGTCCAAGGCCATGGACATCATGATGCTCGTCCACACCGGGGGCAGGCAACGCACCCGCAGCGAACACGAGTCGCTGTTGCAGACCTGCGGTTTCCGGCTCGAGCGGGTCGTTGCGACGGCATCAGATGTGTCGATCATCGAGGCGGTGTGCACCTGACCGGGCACACCAGCCCACCCCTACGGACCCAGGATCAGTGCGCACATCCGCTGACCCCGACGAGCCAAACCCGCAGCCCAACATCGCCAGACCAACTCAAGATCGTCGATCTTGGCCTAAGTCAGGTCCGCGACGACGGCTCGTCGACCCGCTGCACGTCCGGCGCCGTCCACCCCACCCGGCAGTGATCTCCCGCCACGCCACCCGAAATCGGCCAACCTCGCACAGGCGTCCGCGCGACCGGCGGCATGAGCGGGTGGGGTCAGCCCTGGCCGACCGCGAGCAGGTCGAGCACGCCGTGGCGCGGCCGGTAGCCGAGCACAGCGGCGGCTGCGTCGATGGCGTAGACCCGGTCGACCCGGCGCGGCAGCGGCACCCCGGCGGCAGCCATGGCCGCGGCGAGCTCGGGCGCCCGCCGGCGCAGCACGACATCTGCGGCGGTGAGCAGCTCCGGCACGTCCTCCCGGCGGTACGGCGATGCGCCCGACACCACGAGCGTCGTCGGCTCTGCGACCGACCGCACCAGCGCCAGCCGGTGGGCGCGGGCAGCGTCCTGCACGTGCAGGGCCCGGTGCAGGCAGTACGGCACGGCCAGCTGCGGGGCGTCCGCGAAGCTGAACCGGGACACCCGGATGCACACCACCGCGGCACCAGTCTCGGCGCCGAACAGCCGGCACAGCTGCTCAGCGGCCAGCTTCGTCACGTCGTACACGTCCCGCGGACGGGGCATCAGCGCCTCGTCGACCCACACCGCGGCCGGCCCGGGCTCCAGCGCGTGCCCGTACACCGACGTCGAGGAGCTGAGGACCACCCGACCGACCCCGGCCGCCCCAGCCACGTCCAGCAGCCGCTGAGTCCCCTCGACGTTGACCGCCACGAAGTCCGTCTTCGCCGCGGTCGCCAGGTGCGGTGCGTGCAGGCCGGCCGCATGCACCACTGCGTCCACTCCGGACATCACCGTGCGCAGCAGCCGGTCGTCCCGCAGGTCCCCGACCACGGCCGTATGCGGCCCCAGCCGGCGGTCCAACCCGACGACGTCCGTACCGTCCGCCCGCAACAACCGGACCAGCGTTCCGCCCAACTTTCCCGAGCTGCCAGTCACCAACACCCGCACCGTGGCAGGCTAGCCGGAAGCCCGCGCTGGCACCCCCACCCAGCCGCCGAAGCGGATGAGCTGCTCGGCGGCATGAGCCCGCGTCACGCACGCAGTGCGGCATGTGCGGGCGTGGCTCGGGGTGAGTTGCGGCGTGCACGTCGCCGGCCGATTGTCCGCTCACTGCCTTGCGGGTCCGGCTCCGAACTGCCGCAGCGGGCCGCTTGACCATCGCGCGATCTCCGCCCTGCTGCGGAGCTGGACGACGACGAGGTCCGGGCGGCGCCGCCGCAGCTCAGCTACCCGCGCGGCCGTCCTGCGGTGGTTGCGCCAGGCCCAGCGCACGATGTGCTCGCGGTCGGTGACGATCGTCCACAGTGGCGGCTCCACGTTGCCGTTCCACAGGTGCTGCCGCCGTAGCCGGCGCCTCAGGGTCCGGCGGATCACCTGGCGCAGGACGAGGGACCGGGGCAGGTCCAGCCAGATCAGCAGGTCGGCGCGGTCGGCGAGATGGGCCCGAACCGAGCTGTACTGCCACTCCGTCACCCAGCTCGGCTCGGCGCTGAAGCGGTGCACGTCGACCTCGAAGGAGGGCCGCGGGGTCCACGCCGGGCCGTGGAAGAGGGCGTCGATCTCCACGTGCGGAAGCTGGAGGGCGATCGCGATGCGGGCGGCTAGGGTGGTTTTGCCGGACCCGGACGTACCGGCGACGAGGACCCGCCGAGGATGACGGGGCAAGGCGTCGCCAGGTCCCAGCAGCGGCACGCGAACCACGCTAACCAGCTGCCGCCCGCCGCGGTGCCACCACGGCGGATAGCGCCAGCCGGCGGCCCCGGCCGCGACTGAACTCAAGGACAGCGGCATGGGCGGGCGTTCGATCGCTATGGGCAGCTCTTGGGGCGGGCCGCGGCTGCCCTGCTCACCGAGGCGGGTTGGACTGTGATGGATCCAGCCGCGGCGACCGCGACGGTGTTCAGTCGAGGGCGGCGAGGAAGGCTGCCGCTCGTCGGCGCCCGGTCCAGCGACACGGTCCCATCATCGGCGGGTCGGAACGCGGCGTGCGCAGACCAGGGCACCCCGCTGGCGTCGGTGACCGACGAGCTGACCGTCACATCGGCACCCGACCCTAGACCCGAGACGGTCACCGACACCGGCACGTCGTACAGCGCCGTCTGCGGTGCGGCCTTGATCGACACCGTGTCCGGGGACCGATCCGGGGCACCGCCGGTGCACCCGGTGAGCGCGACCCCCACGAGCCCGCAGCACGCGACCACCCGGCCCGGGACGTTTCGGCGACGTCGCACCAACCGTCCCTACCCGGCCCCGATGATTACCACTCGCCCCAGGGTCGGGGGCCAAGGCCGCACGAGCCCGCCCGTCGAGTATCCGACTATCGGCACGAGCGAGCCGCTGGCGCCCGACTCGCGGCCGAGTCGCGGGTCCCGCGCGCTGCGCGGCAAGTCGCGCGTTCCGCGTACATCGCGCCACGCCACGCTACGGCGTAGGTGGACGTTCGGCGGCTCAGACGCGGGGGATCGGGTTCCCCGTCGGTCGGTACTCGACGAGAAGCACCCGGCCGTCCAGGACGCTGTGGTCGACCAGTTCAAGATCGGCGGAATCGGCGCCGTTGAAGGCGGCCTCGCGCCCCCGCGGTCCGGCGACGAGCGGGAAGACCATCAGCCGCAGCCGATCGACCAGGCCAGCGGCGAGGAGCTGGCGAGCCACGGACAGACTGCCCATAGTACGCAGCGGCACATCGCTGCCGGCTTTCAGTCCTCGGACCTCATCGACGAGATCGCCGCTGCAGATCCGCGTGTTCGACCAGCTCGCCTCCGTCAGCGAGCGGGAGAACACCACCTTCTCCAGCCGGCTCAGGCGGTGCCAGCCTTCGTCCCGCACCTCCTCCGGCAAGTCCGCCAACATCAGGTAGGTACGCCGGCCCATGAGGACCACCTGCGGTGCCGCCCCCTCGGCCGCGATCCAGTCCGCCAGCTCGGGACCCAGGTAGCCGAAGTAGCCCGGAAGCCCGTCCGAACCGGCCCAGCCGTCCACCGAGACGAAAACGTCGACCACCAAGACGTTCCCCACCCGCCCCTCCAGCCCTCAGCAGGGCGCCCGGCGACGACCTGTCGACAAGGCTGAGACGGTCCCAGGACCACCGCGGCGGACGCAAGACGCGCAGGATCGGTTTCAACCGCTCATCGGCACGAGCGAGCTCTACGGCCGCGCGACTCGCGGCGTGAGCGTGCATTGGTGGGGCACGGGGACGGCGTCAGGGGTGGGTGCCGATTCGGGCATCGGTCATCGGTGGTCTGGCGGGAGCCGGCCGGTCGGCTGCTTGGACTGCAGTGCCCGGTACGGTCTGACGGGGCCGATGGCGATCGGTGGAAGGGCGTCAGATGGCAAGCAACGAGAGAGCCGCCGGCGCCTGGGACGTCGATCGGACCGTCGTGCGGCTGCCGGATCCCGCGATCGAGGTGCACGACGACCGGTTCCGCGCGCTCACCGTCATGCAGGGGGTCGTCGAGCGGCTGTGGACGGGCGGGCGTTGGCTCGAGGGCCCGGTCTGGTTCGGCGACGGCCGCTACCTGCTGTTCTCCGACATCCCCAACGATCGGATGCTGTGCTGGAGCGAGCTCACCGGCGAGGTCGCCGTCTACCGCGCGCCGTCGGAGAACAGCAACGGCAACACGCGGGACCTGCAGGGCCGGTTGGTCACCTGCGAGCACCGGACCCGTCGGGTGACCCGGACCGAACACGACGGTTCGATCACGGTTGTCATGGACGGCTTCGATGGCAAGCCGCTGAACGCGCCCAACGACGTGACCGTCCACTCCGACGGATCGGTCTGGTTCACCGATCCCGGCTGGGGGATCGAGAGCAACTTCGAGGGCGACCGCGCGGCCAAGCAGCTGCCCCGCGACGTCTACCGGGTGCGGGACGGCCACGGGACACCGGTGATCACCGGAATGGACCGGCCCAACGGGATCTGCTTCACACCCGACGAGACACGGCTGTACGTGGTCGACGTCGGCGAGATCCGCGTCTTCGACATCGACGGGGTCACTCCGGTCAATGGCCGCCCGTTCGTGGAGTTCTCCGGGCCAGGCGGGTCCGATGGGATCCGCACCGACCGGGACGGCAACCTGTGGGCGGCGGCCGCGGCCGGTGGCGCCGGGTTCGACGGCGTGCACTGCTACAGCCCGGACGGGACGCTGCTCGGCCAGATCCACCTGCCGGAGGGCTGCGCCAACCTCTGCTTCGGCGGGCCGAAGAAGAACCGTCTCTTCATGACGGCTACCTCGTCGCTCTACAGCGTGTACGTCGAAGCCCAGGGTGCCCAGCGGCCCTGAGGCAACCGATCCGATCCCACAGGCCCCGCCGAAAGTACCGCCCTGCGGCATGGTCCCGCATCCTTCCCCTCGCGGTTACGGTCCGGTCTGGACGTTTGCCACAAAGGTGCCGGAGTATCGCACAGGCTCGGTGGGGGCGGCCGGGCTCGCGCGCGGAACTTGCCGGACAACGTCTCCTTCGTGCGCGATCAGGAAACCACCCATCCCTCCGCCCAGGAGTAGGCCGGCGACAACGCCGGCCGTAGCTAGACCTACAAGAAGAGGGGTGAGCACAACCCTAGGAGCGTCGGTCCGACCCTCGCCCTTTCAGGTGTCGGCTTCGAGGGCGAAGGTGTTGCCGTCGGGGTCCTGAAACCACGCTATGCGTCCGCCGCCGGCGCGTGCGGTGACTCCCTTGGCGTCGTGCTCGACCTCGTCGTAACGGACGAACTCGACGCCGCGAGCCGCCAGCTCATCAACGACCCGATCGATGTCATCGACGTACCAGGTCGCCAACGTCGCCCGCGACGTCCCCGCCGTAACGGACTGGTACACGCTCAGCGCCGCACCACCACCGGAGCCAAAGACGCGGCTGCCGTCGGCGATCTTCGCGCTGGGACCGGATTGCAGCACCGGCAGACCGAGTCTGTCCTCGTAGAAGCTGTTCGCACGACGAATGTCAGAAACGGCGATCGACGGTCGTACCGGAAAGTCGCTCAGCGGCATCGCCCGAACCTACCCGCCGCCGCTCCCCAGCCAGTGCCGCCGACACCGAAGCCAGCGACCGCGTCCTCGCTGTCATCTCGATGTGACCGAACGCCCAGCGGCATGAGCGCGCACCGCGCCACCAGCGGCATGACAGCGCGTGCGGCGGAGTCCGGGCACTGTGGACGGTGCGGGCCCTGGCCGTCCTGGCGGGCTGCCCGCTGACATCATCTGGAGATGCGGAGCGTCTATGAGGTGGCGGGCGGCAGCGAGGGTCTGCTCCGGCTGGCTGAGGCATGGCATCACCGGGTGATGGCCGACGAGATTGTCAGCCACGCGTTCAGCCATGGATTCCATCCTCGGCACAGCGAGCGACTCGCCGCGTACTGGGCCGAGGCGCTGGGTGGCCCCACGACCTACTCCGATGCCTATGGCGACGAGACCTCGGTGGTGCGCATCCACAGCGGCAACGGACCGCACGAGGAGATGGACCGTCGGGCGATCTCCTGCTTCGACCAGGCCCTTGCCGACGTCGGGCTGGCAGCGGACGACCGTCTGCGGCAGGTGCTGCACGACTACTTCGCCTGGGCCACCACCACGACGATGGCGCGCTACCACGACTCTGCCGACGATGTCCCCGAGGGCCTGAGCATTCCGCGATGGTCTTGGGACGGGCTGCAACGCTGAATCAGCACACCCACACCCCCGAAGACTGAAGCCGGCCAGTGCGAGGCCAGCAAGATGTCGCGATCGGCGGCATGGTCCCGCGTCAGGCCGAGCGGAGGGTTTGCTATGGCGACATCTTCAGCTGTGACAGGCCGTCGCCGTGCCTTGTCAGCGACCCAGTGCTCCAAGCTGGCGCAGCATCGACAGATCATCGCGGATGGCCCACCGTTCGGCGATCCGGCCGTCGGCCAGCCGGTAGGCGAACGCGGTGTCTCTGGTGGCGATGCCTGGGGGGACGTCAAACCCCATGAATGGCCCGCCGGGCCAGTGCAGTTCGCGCGGGCCGAACTGTACCACCATGTCCCCTTCGGCTACGACGACGGAGCTGATCCAGCGGCCCGGGTGCGTCGCATTGATCGGGCTGGGCGTGGGCGTCGGGCTGATGCTCTGCTGGTCGGCCTTCCCGTCCCGCGCGCGGCGCCGCGGGCACGCTGTGCCAGGAGCCGGGTCGGCCTTCACCTCGCCCGAGTCGGGATCAGCCAGGCGTCGCCCACGGCCTTCGGGGCGCATCCGATGAGCCCCGCAGACGATAGGGGCACCTTCCCCGCACCGGGGGCCTCTCCTCCCGAACGTGGATGGCACCTCCGAACATGCGTGCGTCGGATCCTGTCTTTTCGATGCCCACCTTTGATCTCTGACCAGCGCAGATAGACGGTCGAACAGCAGTCCGCACGCACGCTCCGACAGGCAGCTATTCCGGATCCCGCGCACTCAGGGCATGATGGCGGGCCCACCGAGAGGAGCGCCCCCCGCGCGGAAATCCGCACTCGTCCCATACGTTTCGCACCGGATGACCTGTCCATCCTACTGCCTGACTGTCTCGGCGCTTTCGCGCGCTGAACCGCGCGACCTTCACCATCGGCACCAGAGCAGACCAAGACAGAGAGATCGTGGAGACAACAGATGAAATTGAAGTCCCGCCGCCCGCAACTCCACGTCATCGGCGCCGTGGGCGCCGTGGTGGCGGGCTCGGCGCTGGTCGCCGCCACCGTCGTCGGAGTGGCCGCCTATAACCCCCCGGCAGCCGCGGCCCACGGAGGTGGACATCACCATCGGCCCACGCACGCGCCCTCGGCGAGTACATCCCCCCTGCCGACGAGGTCTGGCACAGCCCCAGTGCCTTCGCCGACGCACACTCCAACGCCCGCGCCGACCACCGCGGTGCCGACATCGTCATCGACCAGCGCGCCGTCCAGTTCGGCACCAGGGCCACAGGTCGTGTTCGCTGACCATGTGGCCCAGTGGAACGTCTTGTGTAGTGCCGACCACTTTGCAATGGACGACCCCATCGTCTTCCCGGGCCAACCGGGCATGTCCCACATGCATACCTTCTACGGAAACACCTCAACGGATGCCTACAGCACCGTTTCCAGCCTTTCGGCGGCGAGCCCGTCGAGCTGCGGGCGCGGCATGGGGACGAGCGATCTCTCGGCCTACTGGGTGCCGTCGCTGATGAAGAAGAACGCGGATGGCACGTCCTCGGTGGTCAAGACCGAGCAGATGACGACCGTCTACTACCGTCGAGCCGGCGGCGGAATGGGCCCCGGAGTCCAGCCATTTCCGAGTGGGCTGCGCATGATTGCCGGTAACGCCAAGGCGACCTCGGATCAGTCTCTGTCCATCGTGCAGTGGGACTGTGGCGGTGGTGGTTTGGAGAGTCCCCACATGTACGCCTGCCCAGGTGGACCCTCCTCACCGATCCACGCCTCTCTCGTATTTCCAAGCTGCTGGGACGGCGTGCACCTCGACAGTGCAGATCACAAGTCACACATGGCTTATGCCGCTCCAAACGGCACCTGCCCTGCGGACCATCCCGTGTCGCTGCCCGAGGTGACCTTCGAGATCGATTTCCCCGGCATCGCCGGTGGTCCTGACTATTACCTGGCCAGTGGTGGCATCTATTCGCTCCACGGCGACTTCATAGCCAACTGGAACAACCAGGTACAGAACGCTCTCGTCGCCTCTTGCCTCAACATCCCGCATGAGTGCGGCGACATGAACCGCGACGGCAACCGGTTGTTCAGGCCGAGCTATGACCCAGAGCCGATTCAGATCAACCTGAACGACTTCCCGAATACCTCACCGTATGACGGCCAAGACCTGCAGGGTCCGGTGACGTCCACACCATCAACGCCGATGTCAATGCCTTAGTCCACCTGCGCCGGCCTGATCCGTCCGGACGTCCTGGATCGGCGTAGTCCGCCGTAACCCGCAGGCGAGGGATCGTCTCCTACTGTCTGCGCAACCCATGACGTACGGGTTTCGTCAAGCCCGTGACCTACCCGACTGCGGAAACTGCTGGCCGAGGGTTCTGCGTGCGTCGGGTCTGAGCACCCTCGTCGACCTTTCGGCTCGGATGCACGCTGGCAGGCTGGCGCGCCCCTGCCAGCCAGCCGCGGTGCGCCGCCACTCCATGAGCGGGCCGGGCGTCGGCCGTGTCGGTCAGTGATCCAGCACGGCTTGATCGCGGGGGGTTGAGCCTCGCCAGTCGGCGGCGTGCTGTGGATGCGTTCGTGGAGCGGGGGGCGGTGGACTCGACGGCGGCTCATCCCTCCGGCCATGCGCCCAGGATATCGAACGTGTGTTCGGACCGTGATTCGGCCGGATCGCGGCAGGGTCGCGCGTCCCGCGCGCAGTGCGCATGGGCGGATGTGGCGTCCTCGTAGATCTAGGCAGCCGTCGCGGTGTGCACCGTCGGACGTATCGGCTCTCCTGG
This sequence comes from uncultured Actinomycetota bacterium, assembly GCA_963728945.1. Taxonomy (GTDB): domain Bacteria; phylum Actinomycetota; class Actinomycetes; order Mycobacteriales; family CADCTP01; genus CADCTP01. The sequence continues at coordinate 65,246 of CAVSMA010000005.1, forward strand.
GCAGCCTCCGGCGGCACGGCCGGGACCACAGCCTCCGCTGGGGCTTCGCTGACTATGGTCAGCTTTCCTGCTCGACGTCCAGCGACTCATATTCAACGACCAGCGTTTCAGTGAGGACCGAGGTGTCTCCAGCCTTCGGCGTGCCGATCGTCAGCTTCTTCGGCCAGGCGTTGATGATCGAGTAGCTCGTGACCGGCACGCCCTCGAAGTCGTAGATGACGATCGATCCGCTCTTCCGGGAAGCGCGGGTCTTGTCGAACCGGAACTCCTTAATCCACTTGGCGAAGCCCTGGTCGGCGGTGAGGCCGCGGGTGAGGGTCACCTCTCCAGCCTTCGGACGGCCCGGCAGCCTGCGCACCACGATCTCGCCATCCGGCGTGTTCTCCTTGAGCTCAATCACATCCTGCTCGATCGTCAGGCCGGAGATCTCGCTGATCTGCTTGATATCGATGCCGTCCAGTTCTAGGCCGAAGGAGTGGCCGACCGAGCTGTCGGGGTCGGGAAGTGCCATCAGAATCTCCTCGCACGCATGATGCCTGAAATCATGTCGCGAGGTGCTGCCACCGGACCAGGTCCGCTCGACCCAAGCCTCCTGCCCGTTGGGGCACCGGAGCATGCATCAGCAGTCCAGCACCCCGACGTGTTCTGTACTGATCTCTCAGTGGTGCTACGGCGGCGGCCAGGTTCCGGGTGTGGTCTGGGACTTGTGCCAGACGGCGCCGTTCGGGTCGACAGCGAAGGCGTGCGTTCGAAGGTCGATGTCGAGCGCAAAGTCTAGTTGTCGGAGCCCGACGCTGGGCGACCCGAACGGCTGGAGCGGACCCCACTGGCCTGACGGGAGCAGGTCTGCTTGCCAGGTCGAGTAGTCGGGGCCAGTACCGGCCAGGGCGACGGCGATACCACCGTTGTTCCAGATCGGGGTGATCGTGCTCAGTACGTCCGCGGGGTCGCCGAACCGAACCCAGGCATTGCTGCCGGGTGCGCGGCGCCAGATCGTGTCGTCCAGGGCCAGACCGAACACGTCGGACTCCGAGCCGTCGGGTCCGCCGGTGCGTAGCGAGGCGACTGCATGGAATTGGTCGCTGGGTGCGCCGAAAGGTTGCCATCCGCTCCACTGGTCGAGGTCGTACACGTGCGCCGAGTTCCTCCAGACAGTGTTGTCGTCGGAACGGATGCCGATGGCCTCGATCGTGAGGTCGTCGGGTCGGCCGATGGTGAGGGTACCGAGGCGCAACCATCCTTCTCCGAATTCCTGCCAGCCGCGCCACCGCTCGGGGTGGTCCACTCGGTTCAGGATGTTGATCCACACCGCGTCGTCGACGCCGAGACCGAACACCACGTTCACCAGCCCGGCTCCAATACTCGGCACGACCACCTCGCGCAGCCCTCCCGAGACGCCGAACCGCGCCCACCCGTCGGGGACGACGCTGAACCGGCGCCTCCAGTTGGCGATGACGCCGAACCGCAGCCACCCTCCCCAGCCGTTCATCCCCCAGGTCTGCCCGTTCAGCCACGCGCTGCCATCGCTGGCCGCGCCGAACACGCGCAGCCGCCCGTCGTAGGAAATGTTCACGCCAAGACTCACGAGCCCAGGATTGCTTCGCCCGGGAAACGGTCTTCCAGGATCCGGTTGCCTACCGAACAGAGACCAGCCGGTCCAGTCATCGATGGACGGGGTGGTGGACAGGTTCTGCCAGACCGAGCCGTCCTCGGCGAGGCCGAAGACCTCCAATCCACCACCGCGCGGGGCCAGAACCGCCGATACCAGCCGAAACTGGTGGTCCGAGTCACCGAACAACTCCCACATTGGTCCGCCTCCCCAGCCGTGTGTCGCCCCTCCTGTACCACTCCGAGCGGCTGCGTGGTTGCCAATGCGTCTACCGGGATCCTGAGCCGGGTCTGTTTCAGTGCCGGCGCTGGCGCACCTGCCCTCCGGCCGGTTCGCGGCCAACGCCGCCTCTGACCTGCGCCGGCATCACCCACAACCTGCTCCGCGCGGCCGGCACCCTCGCCGGCCGACGGCATGCCAACGCCCGCGGCGCGACCCTCCGCCACCGGCTGGTCACTATCCCTGCCCGCACCGCCCGACGCACCCGCCGACTCGTTCCGCACCTGCCCGCGCAACGGCCCCGGGCCGCCGCTGGCTAGGCAACGCGTACTGACACCAAGCAGAGTCGGGTGTCTGCCGGCGCCGGGGGGGTGTAGCTCGATGGCGGCCGTGATCGTGACGAGGCCGATCGGGGGGTTCCCTTCTGGGTAGTCTCCGGCCGAGGGGAACTCGCCCATCCACACCCGGCTGCCGCGCCACACACCGGCGGTGACGTCGTCGGCCGCGTGCCGACAGGTCGCTTCGCCCGCAGCGGCACCGGCTGATGACGTACCGGTCGCCGCTGGTCCGGGCGGAAGTCTGGACCGTCCTGGGTGTTGCATACGGGTATGAAGAAGATCGGGTTCCTCTCGTTCGGCCACTGGTCGCAGTCGCCCGGCTCGCAGACGCGGACCGGCGCGGAGGCCCTGCAGCAGTCCATCGAGCTGGCGGTCGCGGCCGAGGAACTCGGGGCCGACGGGGCGTACTTCCGGGTGCACCACTTCGCCCGGCAGCTGGCGTCCCCCTTCCCGCTGCTGGCCGCGGTCGGGGCCCGGACGAGCCGGATCGAGATCGGCACCGGCGTGATCGACATGCGTTACGAGAACCCGCTCTACATGGCCGAGGACGCCGGCGCGGCGGACCTGATCTCCGGAGGTCGGCTCCAGCTCGGCATCAGCCGGGGCTCGCCGGAGCAGGTGATCGACGGGTTCCGCTACTTCGGTTACGCCCCCGCGGAGGGCTCCGACCACGCCGCCATGGCCCGCGAGCACGCCCGGATCTTCCTCGACGTGATCAAGGGCGAGGGGTTCGCGCAGCCCAACCCGCGGCCGATGTTCCCCAACCCGCCCGGGCTGCTGCGGATCGAGCCGCACTCGCCGGGGCTGTCCGAGCGGATCTGGTGGGGCGCCGGCACGCGGGCGACCGCCGAGTGGACCGCGCAGCAAGGGCTGAACCTGATGAGCTCGACGCTGCTCACCGAGGACACCGGGGTGCCGTTCCATCAGCTGCAGGCCGAGCAGATCCAGCGGTTCCGGGATGCGTGGACCGCCGCCGGTCACCAGCGCGAGCCGCGGGTGTCGGTCAGCCGCAGCATCTTCCCGATCGTCAGCGACCTGGACCGGGCATACTTCGGCGCCTCCCGCGGAGACCAGGACCAGGTCGGATATCTCGAGGGCGGCACCGCCCGGTTCGGCAAGACCTACGCCGGCGAGCCCGACCAGCTGGTGAAGGAGCTCGCCGAGGACGAGGCGATCGCGGCCGCCGACACCCTGCTGCTCACCGTCCCCAACCAGCTCGGCGTCGACTACAACGCCCACCTGATCGACAGTGTCGTCCGACACCTCGCGCCGGAACTCGACTGGCGCTAACGGGTGTCAGCTCACCGCTCGACGAGCTTCCAGTACGAGTCCTTGCGAGCGATCTTGTCGCCCTCGAACTCCCACAGGTCGCAGCCGCGTACCTCGAGCCGCAGCCCCTGCACGGTTGTCCCGGTCAGCAGCCACTCCGAGCACCCTCGGTTGCCGCTGACCCAGTGCCGGTCGTCGCCGTAGTGGACGTCGGGGATGCCGGCGAAGCGGCTGGCCAGCCCGGCACGCACCTCCTCCGGTCCTTCGAACCGCTGTCCCCACGGATGCGGCCCGCGCGGCAGCTCCAGCACCGGGTCGTCGGTGAAGAAGCTCATCACCGCGTCGAGATCGTGGGCGTTGAAGGCGTCGACCACGCGTTGGAGCGTCTCGACGGTCGCCTTGCCGCTGCCGGCCACCCTGAACCTCCTCGTCGCCTGACCTCTCGTCATCATCGAAGACTTCAGCAGCCAACACGGCCGTCGGCAACGCCGAACAGGTTCACGACACCCGGAAGGTGTGCACGGTCCCGAGTCGGCTGAGGTCCAGGGGCGGTCCGATGCCCCCCGTGGTCTCGCCCTTGCCGTCGACCGGCAACGCGGAACCGACCGCGGAGCCGGTCTGCGCCGGCACACCGTACGGACGTGAGCCGCCACCGCGCGGGCGCCGGCCGCGTACGCGCTGCGTGAGGTCGGCCGCGCCGGTAACGGATCGCGGTTCTCGAACATCCCGCCTCCGTCCGTCGCTCCCCGCGGAGATCGGCCGGTGCACCACGATCGAGGAGCTCCAGGGAGTTGACTGGCTCGACCCGAGATCGGTTCCACGTCCGGGACGGTCGGCGCCGCCGGTTGCGGCGGAGTGGTTAGCGTGGCGAGATGGAGATCCAGGTGGGCGAGGTGGTGGTCCACTACGTCGAGCACGGGACCGGCCGACCCGTGCTGATATTGCACGGCGCCGGCGTCGACCACCGCGAAGCCGAGTCGTGCTTCGAGCCGGCTCTCGACGGCGTCGCGGGCTTGCGGCGGATCTACCCCGACCTCCCCGGCATGGGCCGGACGGTCGCTCCCGAATCGCTGCGCAGCGCCGACGACGTCCTCCACACGCTGCTCGAGTTCGCCGACCAGGTCAGCGGCGAAGCTGCGTACCTGCTGATCGGTCACTCGGCGGGCGGGTACTACGCGCAGGCGATGGCCGCGGGACGCCCGGAGCGGGTCGCTGGTCTGGCACTCGTCTGCCCGTTGCTGCCGGGACTGCGGGACCTGCCGGAGCACCGCATCGTCACCGGATCGGCCGGGATCGGTGACGAGGTCTTCCGGAGCTACTTCGTGATCCACACCCCGGAGATGCTCGAACGGTACGAACGCCACGTCGCCCCGGCCGCGGCGCTGGTCGACCACGCCGCGATGGAGCGAATCGGCGAACGGTGGGCGCTCAGCGCCGATCACGCCCAGGCGTACGCCGGTCCCACGGTGCTGGTGGCGGGACGACTGGACTCGACGGTCGGGTATGCCGCCGCCGTCGACCTCCTCGACCACTACCCGCACGTCTCGCTCGCGGTGCTCGACGGCGCCGGACATGCCCTGCCGCACGAGCAGCCGGGACTCCTGCGAGCCCTCCTCGCCGAGTGGCTCGCGCGCGCCGGGTGTCCCCGGGCAGACGTGGCTCGTGACCGGAGCCGGTCATAGGTGTGTCGCCCGCCGACTCCCTCAGTGCCTGATGTCCGCCTGGGTAAGGGTCGGCAGTGCGGCAATTCCGGCCTCGACCTCGGCCACTCTTCTCGCCAGCGCCCTCATCGCCTGGAGCAACCACGCGCGTTGCTGGTCCGACAGCGTGATCGGGTTCGCCGGATCCTTCGCTCCTCCCGACAGCTTGCTCACCTGCTCCAGCAGGCCCGTGCTCACCCCGAGCGAGGTGGCGGCCCGGCCGGGGCCGCCGTACTTCGCCCTGATCGCGTCGTACATCGCGTAGGCAACCGCCGGCAGGGACGAGTCGTCGGCCAGCATGCGCGCCCGGAGCCTGAGGTCGCGCGCCAGCGGCGACTCGCCGTGCCAGTGCGGATCGGGAGCGGGGAGGTCCTCGATCACCCTGATCAGGGTCACCGGGTCCGACTGGGGGCGTCGGACGGCGTCGATCCCGTCGCCTCCGGTCGGCGGTGGCAGGCGATCCGCCGACTCGGATTCGACGAAGTGGAACGACATCGGTATCCGGTCGACCAGTTCCGCCTTGGCGGACCAGCTCTGCAGGTGCGGCTCCAGCGCCAGCCGAGCCTCGTACTCACTGGTGTAGTGCCCCCTCGGCCTCGCGATCAGCGTGACCGGATCCGCGATGCAGTCGAAATCGCCGAGCAGGTAGGTGCCGCCCGCCTGCGGCGCGAAGACGTCGAGGGGACTCTCCCGGGCGATCGTGTACCGCAGCATGTTCACCCGCACGGCGGCTCCCTGAGGGCGATGGGCGTCAGGGCGGGCAGCGTACCGGCCGGTCCGCGGCTCGCCCGCCTGAGTCGGCGTGCCCCGGTCAGTCGTCGATCGCCTGGTAGACGGCGGTCCAGAAGTCGTGCCACATCGGCAGCGTCTGATCGCCCGCGTGGGCCCGCTGCATGACGACGATCGTCGTCATGTCCTCGGCGGGATCGTTGTACCAGGCAGTGCCGTAGAACCCGGACCACCCGTAGCTTCCGACCGAGGGGCCGAGGTGCGTGCGGCGGGTGCGGACCGACATCCCGAAACCCCAGCCCATGTTGTCGAAATACCCCGGCCAGAACCCGGAGACCGCCTTCTGCGCGGGGGCCAGCTGGTCGCTGGTCATCAGCGTCACCGACGGCCGGGAGAGCACCCGCGAGCCGTGGTGGGCACCGCCCGCGAGCAAGGCCGAGGCGAAGGCTAGGTAGTCGTCGGCGGTCGAGAGGAGCCCGCCGCCACCACTCTCGAAGACCGGCGGCCGGCTCCACCGCCCGTCCGGGGCGTCGTCGACGACCGGCCCGCCGGTGGCGTCGTTGTCGCGCGCGTACGCGGTCGCCAGCCGGCCGATGCTGTCGCCGGTCACGCTGAAGGCGGTGTCCTTCATCCCGAGCGGATCGCAGACCCGCTCCCGCAAGACGTCCCCGAACGACCTGCCGGTGGCCCGGGCGATGAGCACGACCGTCACGTTGGCCGCCGTCTCGTACATCCATCGCTCACCCGGCTGGTGGACGAGCGGAAGCGCGCCGAGCCGGCCGATCCACTCGTCCGGCGGCGCGGCCTCGTAGAGCACGTCCATCGCGTCCGCGATCGGGACGGTTCCCGGCTCGGCGGGGACCATGCCGGTGCCGAGGGTGTAGGTGAGCAGATCCCGCAGCGTTATCGGGCGGTTCGCCGGGACGGTGTCGTCCAGCGGGCCGGCCGGATCGGCGAGCACGGTCATGTCCGCCAGCTCGGGGAGGAGGTCGTCGACCGGGTCGTCGAGGCGGAGGGTGCCGTCCTCGACGAGCGTCATCGCACACGCGGCGACGATCGGCTTCGTCATCGAACCCATGCGACAGACCGTGTCGCCCGCCATCGGCGTCGTCGACCCCGCACCCTCGAACGCCAGCGTGCCCGTTGCCTCGACGTGCACCTCGCCGTGCCGGGCGAGGACGGCCAGCATCCCGGGAACGAAGCCGGACTCGACGTGACGCTCGAGCAGCTTTCGCACCCGTGCCAGCCGGTACGGCGAGAAGCCACCAGTGGTCACCTGTCTCCCCCTCATGTCGTCCGTGCGCAAGTTACCGGTCGCGTGCCGACGCGCGGGCATCGGCGTGCAGCACGGCGCCGTCAGTCGTCACCGCTGATCCAGGCCGGTACGAGGCACTTGCGCGGGCGCGCCGGCCGACGGTAGGTAGGCGTCGGTACGTCCTACCTCATGGGAAGGCGTGCGATGGACATGCGCGGGGTGCAGTCCGGCCGGGATGCCTCCGGTTCGACCGGAACCCCGCATGCCCGCGGCCGGGCCCGGGTCACCCGGCTCTCGCGTCGATCACGCTGGCGGACGCGGGCGGTAGCCGCGTGGCCGACCTGCCGACGCCGCTCGACGTCGACCTCCTGGTCCGGCTCGGATCGGCCCTGGCGCGGGCGGTGGCGGAGATGCACCGGCGCGGTGTGCTGCACCGTGACGTCAGCCCCGCGAACATCGTGGTCTCCGCGGACGGCGGGCCTGTCCGCCTGGCTCGAGACCGACCCCGCGGACGACCTGACCCGGGCGGAGCTGGCCGATCCGGTCCTGCTGGCCGCGGGCCGGCTGATCGACGGCGTCCTGCCGACCGCGTACTTCGTCGCCGATCCGTCGCTGATCGCCTGGCTCGCGCTGCAGGCACTGCGGATCTGGATAGAGCACGGCCCGAGCCGCAGCCTGATCGGCTCGGTCGGCCACGCCGCCTACCACGCCGGGGTGCAGGGCGGCGACTACCCCGCCGGCTACCGCGTTCGCTTCGGCGCGGCGCTGCGGGAGGTGGCCCGGCGGCAGCGGCCCTGGCACCAGGCCCTGATCGCCGAACGGGCGGCGCGCTTCTACCTCGCCCACGGCATCGAGCATGTCGGCCACGACCTGCTGGCCCAGGCCCGGGAGGCGTACGCGGCCTGGGGCGCGACCGCGAAGGTGACCCAGCTGGACTGGGCACATCCGACGCTGGAGGCCGGGTCGGCCGGTGCCCGCGCCGGTCAGCCCGTCACGACCGGCACGCTCGACCTGTTCGGGATCCTCGCCTCCTCCCAGGCGCTGAGCTCCGAGACCAGCCTCGAGCGCTTGCGTTCCCGCGTCGTCGAGGTGCTCAGCGCGATGACCGGTGCCACCGGCGTGCACCTGCTGCTGTGGCCGACCGGCGTGCCCGGCTGACGGCCGGCACCGTCGTGATCGCCGGAGTGCCGTTGCCGGCCATACCCGGCCGGTCAGAGCCAGCGACGCACCCGCCGGGTGTAGTCGTCGTACCGGGCACCGAACCGTTCTCGCAGGAACCGCTCCTCGGGCCGGATCGCGCCCCAGCGGACGAGCAGCACCGCGGCCGGGAACAGCACGAGCCCCCAGAACGTGGGCGCCAGCAGCGCCAGCCCGAGGTAGAGCGCGAGCAGGCCGAGGTAGAGCGGGTTGCGGGAGAGCCGGTACGGCCCCTGTTCGATCATCGCGTGCGTCGCCTGCCCCGGCAGCAGCCCCGTCCGGTGCCGGCCGAACAGCCACAGCGACCAGCCGTTCCACCCGGCGAACAGCAGCACCAGCACCCAGCCGAGCGGAACCCGCCACCCGCCGAGGTCGACCGGGTCACCCCGGAGCAGCGTCGCCAGCCAACCGGCGACCAACGGCGCACCGATCGCCACCGGCGGCCACAACCGGAACGCCACGATTCCCCCGGCACCGTCCACCACGTCCCCATCGTCGCGGGTACCGCGCCGCCGGTCAGCATGTGCTGCCCCAGCATCCGCCCCGGTATGTCAGCGACGTATTGCGTCGATCCCCTGAGCCCGCAGCCAGGAACCGATGGGGGAGATCCGGACACGTGCTGGTACCGGGGCAGCGGTTGGATGGGCGCGTTCGTCGGCGGTGGCTGATAGACAGGCGGCATGCCGCCGTTGCCGCCCGACGAGGAGCTGGTGCGGCGGCTGCGCGCCGGCGACGAGGCGGCGTTCGGGCTGGTGCTCGACCGGTGGTCGCCGGGGATGCTCCGGCTGGCGCGGTCGTTCGTGTCCACGCCCGACTCGGCGGCCGAGTGCGTGCAGGACGCCTGGCTGGCCGTGCTCGAGGGGCTCGACCGGTTCGAGGGCCGCGCCGCGCTGCGGACCTGGGTCTACCGGATCCTGGTCAACACGGCCAAGCGGCGCGGCGTCAAGGAAGGGCGGTCGGTGCCGTGGAGCAGCGTCGGTCCGGAGGACGGACCGACCGTCGACCCGGACCGGTTCCGGGGTCCGGGCGAGCCGTACGCCGGGCACTGGCGGGAGTTCCCGGCGCCGTGGCCGACGCCGGAGGACGCGACCCTCGCGGCCGAGGTGCGGGCGGTCGTCGCGGCCGCGCTCGCCGACCTGCCGGAGCGGCAGCGGGTCGTGCTCACCCTCCGCGACGTGCAGGGATACGCCGCCGCCGAGGTCTGTTCGATACTGGAGATCAGCCCGACCTACCAGCGGGTGCTGCTGCACCGGGCGCGCGCGTCCGTACGGGGCCGGATCGAGGACTACCACGCGAGGGCGGTGACCCCATGACCGACGCCGAGCCGCTGGACTGCGACGAGTTCGTCGAGCTGGTCACCGCCTACCTCGAGGACGCGCTCGATCCCGCTGACCGGCAGCGGGTGCTCGACCACCTCGACCTCTGCGACGGCTGCTCGACATACCTGGAGCAGATCCGGGCGACCGTACGGGCGGTCGGCGACCTGCCGGAGCCAGGTGGGCTCCCGGACGCGGGCCGGCAGCGGCTGCTGGACGCATTCCGCCGCGGGGTGTAACGCCGGGCGTCCCGTCCGGGACTGACCGGCATGACGCTGACCCTGCCGCGGCGCCCGGCCGTGGCGAGGCATGACCCGGCCGCCGCCGCGCTGCGCCGCCGGCTGCGTCCGCTGCACGCCGCGGTGTTCCTGCAGGGCTTCCTGCTCTGGGTGCCGGTCGAGAAGCTGTTCATGACCGAGCTGGGGTTCGACGCCGCCGCCGTCGGCGTGACCGCAGCGGCGTACTCGGCGATCGTCCCGCTGCTCGAACTGCCGACCGGCATCCTCGCCGACCGGTGGAGCCGGCGCGGCGTGCTGATCCTCTCCAGCGTCGCCATCGCGCTCGGCGCGCTGCTCGGCGGGCTCAGCCAGAACGTCACCATGTACGTGATCTCCGCGCTGCTGTTCGGCGTGTACGTCGCCTGCTACTCCGGCACCCTCGACTCGGTCGTGTACGACACCGTGCTGGAGGAAACCGCGGACGGCGGCGACTTCCAGCGGCGCCTCGGCCGCGTCCAGGCGGTGGAGGCGGTGGCGCTGGTCGCCAGCGCGCTGGCCGGCGGCTGGGTCGCCGGGGTGCTGGACCCGCGGGTGACCTACTTCCTCACGGTCCCGTTCGCGCTCGCCTCGATCACCGGGTACGCGCTGTTCCGCGAGCCGAGGCTGCACCGGGCGGCCGAGCCGGTGGCGCTGCGCCGGCACCTCCGGTTGACCGTGCGGGCGGTGAGCCGGCGCGGGTCGCTGCTGCCGATCGTCACCCTCGGCGTGCTGGTCGCGGTGATCGGCCAACTGGTGTTCGAGTTCGGCCCGCTGTGGCTGGTGGCGCTGGCCGTGCCGGCCGCCGCGTACGGGCCGTACTGGGCCGGGCTGGTCTCGACGCTCGGCTTCGGCGGGCTGCTGGCCGGCCGGCTGCGGCTGGACCGGCCGGCGAACGCCTGGGCGGCGGCGGCCGCGATGACCGTCGCCGCGCTGCTGCTGACCGCCGGCACCGGGCTCCTCGTGGTCACCGCCGCCCAGGTCACCCTGGCCCTGCTGACCGGTCTGGCCGCGATCCACGTCAGCGCCGTGCTGCACGACGCGGTGCCGTCGGCGATCCGCTCCGGGGTGGCGTCGGGGGTCAGCTCGCTGTCCTGGTTGGCGTTCCTGCCTGTCGCGCTGGGCTTCGGTGCGCTGTCCACCGCGCACGGGGTGCGCGAGGCCGGCTGGCTGCTGGTCGCGCTCGCGGTGCTGGCCGGGACGCTGCTGGCCGCGACCGCCCGCTGCACGCAGCCCTGCGCGGCGCGACCGGTCGGCGCGGTCGGGGAGGTCGCGGACGTCCCGGTGCCGGCCCCGATCGGTTAGGCCTGCTGGGACCGGTGCCAGGCGTCCTCGGCGCCGGCCCGCAGGCTCGGCAGGTTGACCACGATCGCCTGCTGGGTGGTGCGGGCGATCACCACGACCGCGTCCTCCGCCGGGTCCGGGTTCTCCTCCCGGTGCGGTGCGAACGGTGGCACGTAGATGTAGTCCCCGGGGTTGGTGCGGACCCGGCGCTCGGTGTCGCCGTCGAGGAAGACGAACTCCGGGTGCCCGGACACCACGTAGATCGCGGTCTCCGACTCGCCGTGGTGGTGGTCGGCCGAGCGCACCTCGGGAGCGACCGTGGTCCGGCCCATCCAGAGCCGGTCCGAGCCGACCGACGCGCCGGAGATCGCCTCCTCCCGCAGCATGCCCGGGGTCTGCGCGGTGTCCGCGGACAGCGCGGTGCCGTCGATGTGCCGCAGGGTCATGCCGCCAGCCTGGCATGTCCGCCCAGGGGCCCGGTCGGCGGCTGGGCCACACTTCCCCGATGGACATGGCCGCTCCCGCCTCGATGCGGGTCAGCGTCAGCACGGCGGTCGGCGTCGTCGCAGGCGTGCTGACCGGGCTGTCGATGGGCTGGATGTTCGCCGGCTCGATCGGGTTCGACGTCGCCGCACTGACGTTCGTGATCTGGACCTGGGCCGCGGTCCGCGGGATGGACGCCGCGCAGACCGCCGCGCATGCCACCCGCGAGGACCCGACCCGCCGGCTGACCCGGCTGATCGTGCTGGCCGCGTGCGTCGCCAGCCTGGGCGGGGTCGGCTTCCTGCTGGTCCGGGCGGCTGCCGAGCAGGGCGCGCAGCGGGCCGGCGTGGCCGCGCTCGGCGTCGGCAGCATCGCGGTGTCGTGGTTCGTCGTGCATGGCCTGTTCACGCTGCACTACGCCGAGCTGTACTACTGCGGCGGCGGCGACCCGGGCCAGCCCGGCGCGGGTAAGGCCGGCGGGATCGACTTCGGCCTTGACACCCCGCCGCGGTACAGCGACTTCGCCTACCTTGCCTTCACCGTCGGCATGACCTACCAGCTGTCGGACACTCCGCTCACCACGCGCGTCCTGCGCCAGTCGGTGCTTCGGCACGCGCTGCTCTCCTACCTGTTCGGGGCGCTGATCATCGGCGCGAGCGTCAACTTCGTGGTGAGCCTGGCCAGCTGACCGGTTCGCGCCGGCGGCGCGTTGGGTACGCCGTCGGCCGTGACCGACACCAACCACTACGCGGACAGCTTCCGGATCCTCGACGCCGACGGCGACGGCAAGGTCTCGGCGGCCGAGCTGGTCAAGCTCATGCGCTCGCTCGGCGACGACGTCACCGACGAGGCGGCGGCCAAGGCGGTCGAGCTGATGGACGCCGACGGCGACGGTCTGGTCTCCCTGGAGGAGTTCGCCGGCTACCTCGACTCGCGCAGTCCCGAAGACTCCCGGAGTGGCGCACCGACCGACGGCTGAGCCGCCGGTAACGTCGAACGAGTGTTCGAGCTGAACGACGAGCAGCGTGCGGCGGTCGAGCACGACGGTGGTCCGCTGCTCGTGCTGGCCGGCGCCGGCACCGGGAAGACGACCACGCTGACGGCGCGGGTGGGCCGGCTGCTGGAGCTCGGCGTGCCGGCGCATCGGGTGCTGCTGCTGACCTTCACCCGGCGCGCGGCGGCCGAGATGCTCGGCCGGGCCGCCCGGGACCGGCGGCAGAAGCCGTGGGGCGGCACCTTCCACTCGGTCGCGCACCGGATCGTCGCCGCCAACGCGGCCGCCCTCGGCCTGCCCGGCGACTTCGCGGTGATCGACCCGGCCGACGCGGCGGACCTGCTCGACCTGATCCGGGAGGAGCAGGGGCTGGCCAGGGCCGGGCGCCGCACCCCGCGCAAGGGCCTGCTGCTCGACCTCTACTCGCGGTCGGTGAACACCGGCCGGCCGCTGTCCGAGACGCTCGCCGAGACCGCGCCCTGGGCGGCCGACCTGGTCGAACCGGTCGCCGACGTGATCAAGGCGTACGTGGCCCGCAAGCGGTCCCGGGCCCTGCTTGACTTCGACGACCTGCTGCTCTACTGGCGGGCCGCGGTCCGCGACGAGGTGCTGGGCCGCCGGCTGGCCGGGTTGTTCGACGCCGTGCTGGTCGACGAATACCAGGACGTCAACCAGCTCCAGGTGGACATCGTCCATGGCTTGTGCGCCGGCGACACCGTGCTGACCGCCGTCGGCGACGACGCCCAGGCCGTGTACGGGTTCCGCGGCGCCAGCGCCCGGCACATCCTCGACCTGCCGGCGCAGTTCCCGGGCACGACCGTGGTCCGGCTGGTCCGCAACTACCGCTCCAGCCAGCCGATCCTCGACCTGGCCAACGCGGCCTGGGCCGGCGCCGCGGTCCGCTACGCCAAGGACCTGGTCGCGGTCCGCGGCGGTGGCGTCCGCCCGGAGCTGGTCGACTGCGCCGACGAGGCGACCCAGGCCGAGCAGGTGTGCGCGCGGGTGCTCGCGGCCCGGGAGCGCGGCAGCCGGCTGCGCGACCAGGCGGTGCTGTTCCGGGCCGGGCGCGGCAGCGACCTGCTGGAGCTGGAGCTGACCCGCCGCCGCATCCCGTACGTCAAGTACGGCGGGCTGCGCTACCTGGAGGCGGCGCACGTCAAGGACCTGCTCGCGCTCTACCGGCTGGCCGACAACCCGCGGGACGAGACCGCCTGGTTCCGGCTGCTGCAGCTGCTCGACGGCGTCGGTCCGGCCACCGCCCGCCGGGTCGTCGACTCGCTCGACCTCGACCGGGACGGCGTGCTGGACCGGTGGGACGGCGCCGCGCTGCCCGAGTGCGCGCGGGCGGACGCCGACCGGCTGGTCGCGGCGCTGGCCGAGCGAGGCCCGGACCGGGCCGACGTGCTGCGGCGGGCGCTGGTGCCGGTGGTGCAGGGGGCATACCCGGACGCCGCGGCGCGGCTGGCGGACCTCGAGCGGCTGTCGGCGGCCGCTGCCGAGCACGGCGACCTGCGCACGTTCGTGGTCGAGCTGGCCCTCGACCCGCCGCGGTCGACCGGCGCCGACGCGGTGCCGCCGAGCGTCGACGAGGACTGGCTGGTGCTGTCCACGGTGCACTCGGCCAAGGGCCTTGAGTGGAAGGCGGTGCACCTGCTGCACGTCACCGAGGGCAGCTTTCCCTCGGACCTGGGAGTGTCCACACCGGACGGTCTGGACGAGGAGCGGCGGCTGTTCCACGTCGCGCTGACCCGGGCCCGGGACGCGCTGCACCTGTACGCGCCGCTGCGCTACCACCACCACCCGCGGGCCCGGGACGACCGGCACTCGTTCGCCCAGCGCAGCCGGTTCCTCGACGAGGCCGCGCTGGCCTGCTGCGACCGGGTCGGCACCGCGGTCGGGACCGGGCCGGTCCCCGCGCTCGGCGGCTCGGCGACCGCGCCGGCCCGGACCGTCGCGGCCGAGCTCGACGCGCTCTGGGTCTAGGGCCCCGGCGTGCTGGGCACGTCCAGCTCGAACCAGACGGTCTTGCCGAGGCCGCGCCCGTCCGGGTCGACGCCCCACCGGTCGGCCATCGCCTCGACCAGGTGCAGCCCGCGGCCGGAGGTGTCCCGGTTGCCGACCTGCACCAGCTGCGGCCGCCGGTGGCTGGAGTCGGAAACCCCGACCCGCATCCGGTCACCGGCCAGTCCCACGGTGAGCACCAGCTCCTCCCGGGTCTGCCGGATCGCGTTCGACACCAGCTCGGTGGTCAGCAGCGCGGCCGTGTCGAGCGTGTCCGCGTCGACCAGGTCCCGCAGCAGGTCGGTGACCAGCCAGCGGCCCACGCTCGCGCTCTCCGCGGTCGCCGGCAGCATCCGCCGCAGCGTCGGGCCGGCCGCGGGCCGGTCGCCGACCAGCTGCCCGACCAGCAGCACGGTGTCGTCGGGTGCCGGCGCGTGAACCAGGCCGGCCAGCGTGTCGGCCAGCGCGTCCGGAGCGCCGACCACGCCGTCGCCGACGGCATCGAGCACGCGCTGCAGCCCCGCCTCCATGCCCAGCTGGCCACCGTCGCGCAGCAGGCCGTCGGTGAACAGCGCCAGCACGCTGCCCGCGACGACCTGGGTGGTCGCCTCCCGCCAGAGCTCGCCCGCGCGGACCCCGAGGGGCGGACCGGTCGCACCGTCGAGCAGGCACGGTTCGTGGTTCGGCGCGGCGAGCAGTGGCGGCACGTGCCCGGCCCGGACCACAGTGATGATCCGATCGATCGGGTGGACCAGCGCGTACGCCAGGGTGGCCAGCCGGCCGGTGTCGAGTCCGAGATGGAACTCGTTGGTCCGGGTCACGACCGCGGCCGGCGGGTGGCCTTCGAGTGAGTACGCCCGCACCGCGCCGCGCAGCTGCGCGGTGAGCGCGGCCGCCGCCAGGTCGGCCCCGGCGACGTCGCCGACCACCAGCGCCACGCCGCCGTCCAGCGGTATCACGTCGTACCAGTCGCCGCCGATCTGGTCCGGCGCCCCGGCCGGGAGGTAGCGCGCGGCCAGCGGGAGGCCCTCGATCCCGGGCAGCCGCGTCGGCAACAGGGCACGCTGCAGCTGAAGCTGCGCAGGTCCTGCGTCGCCGGCAGCCTCCAGCTCGTCCACTTTCCTGTTCTGGCCCATGCGGGCGCCGGCAAAACACGGGTGGCAGGATCGGGTCGTGTCCGACGTGTTGCGCAGCTCACTGCGCGAGTTCGGGACCTCGATCTTCTCCACCGTCAGCGAGTGGGCGATCGAGGCGAACGCGATCAACCTTTCCCAGGGATTCCCGGATTTCGAGCCGCCGGCCGAGCTCGTCGCGGCCGCCCAGGAGGCGATGCACCAGGGCCTGCACCAGTACGCGCCGAGCGTCGGCGACCCGGTGCTGCGCCGGGCCGTCGCCGAGCACCAGCTCGCCCGGTACGGCCTCGCCTGGGACCCGGTCACCGACGTCACCGTGACCACCGGCGCCAGCGAGGCGATCACCGCGTCGCTGCTCGCGCTGCTGGAGCCGGGCGACGAGGTGCTGCTGATCGAGCCCTGCTACGACCTCTACCCGTACGCCGTGGTGGCGGCCGGCGGGGTGCCGGTCTACGTGCCGACGGAGTTCCCGGACTTCCGGCTCGACCTGGACCGGCTCGCCGCCGCGGTGACCGACCGGACCCGGGTGATCGTCGTCAACACGCCGACCAACCCGACCGGCCAGCTGCTGTCGGCCGGGGAGATCAGGACGCTCGGCGAGCTGGCCGCCCGGCACGACGCGTACCTCATCTCCGACGAGGTGTACGAGCACCTGGTCTACGACGGCGACGAGCACCTGCCGGTCGCGTCCGACCCGGTCGCCCGGGAGCGCACGATCACCGTCTCGTCGGTGTCGAAGACGTTCAGCGCGACCGGCTGGCGGATCGGCTGGGCGGTGGCGCCGCGGTCGCTGTCGGCGGCGGTACGCTCGGCCCACCAGTTCGTCACGTTCAACGCGACGACGCCGCTGCAGCGGGCGACCGCGGTGATGCTGGACGTCGCGGCGACCGGCGGCTACTACCGCTCACTGGTCGAGCAGTACACCGAGCGGCGGGACATCCTGCTGGCCGCGCTGGCCGAGCTCGACCTGGAGATCGGCCGGCCGCGGGGGACCTACTTCGTGATGACCCGGTGCGCCGGCGACGACACCGCCTACGTCAAGGACCTCATCGCCTCCCGCGGGGTGGCGGCGATCCCCGGTTCGGCCTTCTACTACGACGGCCGGACGGGTCCGGGCCGCGGCCTGGTCAGGTTTGCGTTCTGCAAGCAGGTGGACACGCTCCGAACTGCAGCGCGACGGCTGCACGGCGCCTAAAGTAATCTTTGCACTACTGGGAACGGGGAACCCCATCCGGCCGTTGAGCTGATCGACGGGCCGGTTCGGGATCGTCGTACGCGTACGAGGAGTCAACGCAGATGGCGCAGAGCAGCAACCCCGTCCTCGCCCGCGGATTCGGGCAGGGTCAGCAGCACGCGAGCTGGAACACCGCGCCGGCTCCGTCGGCCGGCGACCTGGACGACATGTACAACCGCCCGGCGTACGCGCCGCCGGCCCGGTTCATGACGCTCGACGACGTGGTGCTGCGCACCGCGGCCACGCTCGGCGTGGTCGTCGTCGTCGGCGCCGTCGCGTGGATCGCCGACCTGCAGGGCCTGGCGATCGTCGGCGCGCTGGTCGGCTTCGTGCTGGCGCTGATCATCGCGTTCAAGCAGAGCACCAACCCGGCGCTGATCCTGTCCTACGCGGCCGCCGAGGGCCTGTTCCTCGGCGCGATCAGCCGGGCGTTCAACGAGCTGTTCGGTGGCGGGATCGTCATCCAGGCGGTCGTCGGAACGATGGGCGTGTTCGCCGGGATGCTGGTGGTCTACAAGACCGGCGCGATCCGGGTGACGCCGAAGTTCACCCGCTGGCTGCTCGGTGCGCTCATCGGCGTCGTGGCGCTGTCGCTGGTCAACCTGATCGCGTCGCTGTTCACGCCGGGCGGGCTCGGCCTGCGCGACTCGTCCAACCCGGCGCTGGCGATCGGCTTCAGCCTGCTGTGCATCGGCGTCGCCGCGTTCACGTTCCTGCTCGACTTCGACATGATCGACAAGGGCATCCGGCAGGGCGCTCCGGAGCGGTTCGCCTGGTTCGCCGCCTTCGGCCTCACGGTCACGCTGGTCTGGCTCTACCTGGAGATCCTCCGGCTGCTGAGCTACTTCCGCGAGTGACGGGGGTATGACTGCGCGGACCCCACCCCTGACCCTGGTGGGGTCCGCGGGCGTTTGTACCGTCCGTACCGATGGACCCGGACCACTCCGACGCCGCGTCGCTCGCCCGCGAGCTGCTGCCGCGGCTGCGCCGGTGGGACTCCGCCAGCTGGTCGGTGCCCGCCGCCCTGCCGGGTGGGGTCCGGCCGACGCGGGCGGAGGTGGCTGCCGCCGTCCTGCAGCGGCTGGCCGACGCGGGCGCGGACGCGGACGGGCAACCGCGCCGGCCGGTGCCGCTGCTGGCCGACGTGAACCTGGCCGACCAGCTCACGGTCTTGGTCGACGACATCCTGCGCACCGGTGACCCGGCCGCCCTGCGGACCGCCGCGACCGAGCTGGCGGCGTTGCGCGCCGCGCTGGGCTACCGCTAGGAGACCCGCTCCAGGATCATCGCCATGCCCTGGCCGCCGCCGACGCACATGGTCTCCAGGCCGAGGGTCTTGTCGTGCCACTGCAGCGAGTTCACCAGCGTGGTGGCGATCCGGGCGCCGGTCATGCCGAACGGGTGGCCGACCGCGATCGCCCCGCCGTTCACGTTGAGCCGGTCGAGGTCGATGCCAAGGTCCTGGTACGACGGGATCACCTGGGCCGCGAACGCCTCGTTGATCTCGACCAGGTCGATGTCCCCGATCGACATGCCGGCCCGGGCCAGCGCCTGGTTGGACGCGCCGACCGGGCCGAGGCCCATGATCTCCGGCGAGAGCGCGGACACCCCGGTGGCCACGATCCGGGCCAGCGGCGTGATGCCGAGCTCGCGCGCCCGCACGTCGGACATCACCACGACCGCGGCGGCGCCGTCGTTGAGCGGGCAGCAGTTGCCCGCGGTGACCCGGCCGTCCGGGCGGAACACCGGCTTGAGCCCGGCGACGCCGGCCATCGTCACGCCCGGCCGGGGGCCGTCGTCCTTGCTGATCACGGTGCCGTCCGGGGTGGTCACCGGGGTGATCTCGCGCTCCCAGAAGCCGTCCGCGATCGCCTTCTCGGCCAGGTTCTGCGAGCGCACGCCGAACTCGTCCATCTGCTCGCGGGTGATGCCCTTGGCCTGGGCCAGGTTCTCCGCGGTCTGGCCCATGGCCACGTAGATGTCCGGGACCTCGCCGTCGGCGCGCGGGTCGTGCCACTCCACCCCGCCCTGGGCGGCCTTGACCGAGCGCTCCTCGGCCGCGGCGAAGACCGGGTTGCGGGTGTCCGGCCAGGCGTCCGAGTTGCCCTTCGCGTACCGGCTGACGGTCTCGACGCCGGCGGCGACGAACGCGTGCCCCTCGCCGGCCCTGATCGCGTGGAACGCCATCCGGATCGTCTGCAGCGAGGACGCGCAGTAGCGGGTGACGGTCGTGCCGGGCAGCTCGTCGTGGCCGAGCATCACCGCGACGACCCTGGCCATGTTGAAGCCCTGCTCGCCGCCGGGCAGGCCGCAGCCGAGCATGAGGTCGTCCAGCATCGACGGGTCCAGTTGGGGCACCTTGTCCAGGGCGGCCTGGACGATCGTGGCGGCCAGGTCGTCCGGGCGGAAGCCGGTCATGGTGCCCTTGGCGGCGCGGCCGATCGGGGAACGGGCGGTGGCGACGATGACGGCCTCGGGCACGGCGGACTCCCTCGTCAGACGACCTTTGTTACTGGAGAGTAGCGCGTTCGGACGCGGCGTCGTCCACCGCCGGGAGCAGTGCCTCGGCGATCAGCCGGTAGCCGTCGGCGCTGGGGTGGAACCCGTCCTCGCAGTAGGCCGCGCGGTCGGCCCGGAACACCGGCCCGACCAGCTCGGCCAGGTCGACCGGCACCCCGCCGGCCGCCCTGGTGGCCTCGGCCGAGGCGGCGGCGACGCGGCGCCCGCGCCACGCCACCACGGCGCGCAGCGGCTGCGCGAAGACCCGGCTGGCCCCGAGGTCCGGGCAGGTGCCCACGACGACCGCGGCGCCGCCGGCGAGCAGCCGCCGGACCGCGTCGCCGAGGTTGTCCCGCACCGCTCCCAGCCCGGTGCCGGAGGTCGCGTCGGTGGTGCCGACCAGCAGCACGGCCACGTCGGGGCGACCCAGCAGCGCCCGCGACACCTGCGGGCCGAGATCGCCGGTGCCGGAGCCGGCGATCGCCGCCCCGGCCAGCCGGACGCGCCGGGTCGGGCCGGCCAGCCGGCGGGCCAGCACGCCGCCGACGGTCTCCTCGGTGTGGGTCACGCCCACGCCGGCCCCGGTGGAGTCGCCGAGCATGACCAGCCGCAGCCGCTCGCCGCCCGGGTCGCCGAAGTCGCCCTCGACCGGCGGCGCCGACCCGGCCGAGGCGTACCGCCGGCGGGCGGCGGCCCAGACCTCGGCGGCGAGCACGGTGGCACCGGCACCGGCGGCGGCGACCAGACCCCCGAGCGTTCCGCGGGTCAACCGGTTCGGGTCCACACGACCAGATTACGTGCTCGGGACCTGCCCGCCGCCCACCGCCGGTGGATCCGCGCCGGGGTCGTCGCGGGCCGCTGAGTAGGGTGGTCCCGGTAGTGCGTGGTGGTCGACGGGAGGCTCTTTCTCATGGTGCAGCGCACGCTCAACGACGCGCTGGCGGGCCACAAGGACGAGCGCGTCGTGCTGCGCGGCTGGGTGCACCGGCGCCGGCGGCTGTCCGCCGTGTCGTTCCTGATCCTGCGCGACCGCAGCGGCCTCGCCCAGGTCGTGGTCAGCGACGACGCCACCAAGGCGCAGCTGGACGCGCTGCCGGAGGAGACCGTCGTCGAGGTCGAGGGCACGGTCACGGCCAACGACAAGGCGCCCGGCGGGTTCGAGGTCACCGCGCCGTCGATCACCGCGCTGTCCGACCCGGCCGAGACGCCGCCGGTCGAGCTGTGGCGCCCGTCGATGACCGCCACCCTGCCGGTGCTGCTCGACCACGCCCCGGTGCTCTGGCGGCACCCGGCCCAGGCGGCGTACTGGCGGCTGTCGGCGGCGTCGCTGCGCGGCTTCCGCCGGACGCTCGACGAGCAGGGCTTCACCGAGATCCTGACGCCGAAGATCGTGGTCAGCTCGACCGAGTCCGGCGCGAACCTGTTCTCCGTCGACTACTTCGACCGCAAGGCGTTCCTGGCCCAGTCGCCGCAGTTCTACAAGCAGACGATGGTCGGCGTCTTCGAGCGGGTGTACGAGACGGGTCCGGTGTTCCGGGCCGAGCCGCACGACACCGTGCGGCACCTGTCCGAATACAGCTCGCTCGACGTCGAGCTCGGCTTCATTCGCGACCACCGGGACGTGATCCGCGTGCTGCGGGACGTCGTCGCCGGCATGGTGGCCGAGATCCGCGCAAGCGCCGAGCCCGCGGCCGAGCTGGCCAAGGCCGACCTGCCCGAGGTGCCGGCCGAGATCCCGATCGTGCACTTCAGCGAGGCGCTGCGGATCGCCGGCGCCGACCCGAACGAGCCCGACCTGTCCCCGGAGGACGAGCGCGCGCTCGGGCGCTGGGCCCTGCAGGAGTTCGGCTCGGACTTCCTCGCGGTCGAGGGCTACCCGGCGGCCAAGCGGCCGTTCTACACCCACCCACAGCCGGACGACCCGCGCTGGACCAACTCCTTCGACATCATCTTCCGCGGGTTGGAGCTGTGCACCGGCGGCCAGCGGCTGCACCGGTACGAGGACTACGCGGCCGCGCTCACGGCGCGCGGCGAGAGCATCGAGCTGTACGAGGGCTACCTCGAGCCGTTCCGGCACGGCATGCCGCCGCACGGCGGCTTCGCGATCGGCCTGGAGCGCTGGGTGGCCAGGCTGGTGGAGGCGGACAACATCCGGTCGGTCACGCTGTTCCCGCGGGACATCCACCGGACCTCGCCGTAGGGCACCGGCACTCGCCGGACGAATTCGTTCTCCCCCGGGGAATGCGGCTGCGCCTTAGGTAGTTGACTGTGCAAGTACCTAAGGCAGGCGGCCGTCAGAGGGACGGCCCCAGACCCCCGGAAGAGGATGGAATGTCCGCTCCGACCACGCTCGATCTCACTGGCACCTGGGACATCGACCCGTCGCACACCCGCCTCGGCTTCGCGGCGCGGCACGCGATGGTCGCCACCGTCCGCGGCGGGTTCGAGGTGTTCTCCGGCACGATCGTGATCGACCACAGCAACCCGGCCGCGTCCGCGGCGAACGTCGAGATCGACGCGACCAGCATTGCGACCGGCAACGAGCAGCGTGACCAGCACCTGCGCGGCGCCGACTTCCTCGACGTCGAGAACTTCCCGACCATCACGTTCACGAGCACGGCGGCCGAGGAGATCGACGCCGACACGTACAAGCTCGTCGGCGACCTGACGATCAAGGGCAAGAGCCACCCGGTGACCCTGGAGCTCGACTACCAGGGCTCCTCGCCCGACCCGTTCGGCAACACCCGCGCCGGCTTCGAGGGCAGGACCACCATCAACCGCAAGGACTGGGGCCTGAGCTGGAACGTCGCCATCGAGGGCGGCGGCATCCTGGTCGGCGAGAAGGTCAAGCTGGAGCTCGACGTCTCCGCGATCAAGCGCGTCACCTCCGACGTCGAGTAGGCACGTCGGCACCAGGGCAGGTCACCCAACTGCCCGGCGGCGCCTGAGCGACGACCGGCGGCATTCCGGGGATCGACCGATACAAGCCCGGTATCGGTCGACCCCGCCGCCTCGCCCGGCGTCCGCTCGCGCGAAACGCGCTCATGACTGGACCCCCGCCGGCGGCCACCGCCGGTCGACAGACACGTCAAGCCGATCCCGGTCAGCTCGCTGACCGGGATCGACGTGTCTGCGGGCTCGGATCACGGCTTGCCCGCCCTGGGCACCGTCTCCGCGACCGCCGAGACCGGCTGGTCGTTCGGCCGGGCAGCGGGCCGTCGGCGGCCGCGCCCGGCGGTCACGGCTCGTCGTCGGCGGGCACCGGGTCGCTGACCGGACGGGGCCGGCGCCGGCGCAGCAGTGCCCACCGGCCGCGCCGGCCGCGCTCCCGGCCGTGCACGTCGCTGCCGCTGACCTCGCTGCCGGGCCGGCTGGCGGCCCGGGCGGCGGCGGAGGCGACCGGGCTCGCCTCGGCCAGCGAGAACAGCCGCCGGTCGGTGACCGCGTCGGTCTCCTCCGGCCACAGCCCGACCGCCGCGCACACCGACGGCAGCGTCACCGCCACCGCCGCCGCGTAGCCGGCCGCGGACGGGTGGAACCGGTCGGCGCTGAACATCTCCTTCGGCCGGGCCGCGAACTCGGGGCCGAGCACGTCGCCGAGCGAGACGGTCCGGCCGCCGGCCTCGACCACCGCGATCGTCTGCGCGGCGGCGAGCTGCCGGCTCCAGACCCGGGCCACCAGCCGCAGCGGTTGCAGGATCGGCTCCACCGTGCCGAGGTCGGGGCAGGTGCACACGACGACCTCGGCGCCCTCGGCCCGCAGCCGGCGTACCGCCTGGCCCAGGTGCCGGACCGCCTCCGAGGGCCGGGTCCGGGACGTCACGTCGTTGACGCCGATCATGACCACGACGACGTCCGGGTGGTCCGTGCGGATCTTCTCGATCTGCTCCAGCAGGTGGCTCGAGCGGGCGCCGACCCTGGCCGCGGTGACCAGCTGCACGGGCCGGCCGGCCGCGTCGGCCAGCCCGGTGGCGAGCAGCACGCCGGGCGTCTGCCAGGTCTCCTGCACGCCGAGCCCGGCGGCGCTGGAGTCGCCGAGCACGCCGAGCGTCAGCGGCCGGCCGCCGCCGCTGCCGTACACGCCGTCGCCGACCGGCGGGCTCGCGCTGGGCGGCCCGACCACCCGACGGGCCAGCTTGGCCTGGCCGAGCAGCAGCCCCCAGCAGGCGGACACGATCAGGCCGAGCCCGCCACCGCCGTACGCGGCCGCCGCGGCGATCCGTCGCGCCCGGGAAGCCCGAGTCATCGCGTCCGCTCCGGCGAGCCCTCGCACTCGCTCCAGGTCCGCTCCACGAGCGGGCTCACTGCGACTGCCCCAGCGCGAGCGCCCGTACGGCGGCCCTGGCGTCCCGGCGCAGCTCCGGGCCGTGCGCGAACGCGGCCACCTCGAAGTCGAGCTCGCCGAGGTGGTCGGCCGACTCCCGGTTGCGGTCGGGGTCGGTGCAGAGGAACCCCGGCGCGTAGCGCACGCCGCGCACGTTCATCACCGCGTCGCCGGTGAACAGCACGCCGCTGTCCTCGTGCAGCAGCGCGGTGTGGCCGGGGGAGTGGCCGGGGGTGTGCACCGCGCGCAGGCCGCCGGGCAGCAGCGAGCCGTGCTGGAACTCGAAGGTCACCGTGACCTTGGGGAAGTGGCGGCTGCGGCCGCGCCGGGTGCGGGGGCTGCGCCCGTCACGCAGGTAGACCGACTCGCGCTCGTGCGCCAGCACGCCACAGCCGGTCTGCTCGACCAGCGCGGCCAGGCCGCCGGCGTGGTCGGGATGGGCGTGGGTGATCACGACCCGCCGCACGTCGGCCGGCGCGGCCCCGATCGCCGCCAGGCCGGCCACCAGCCGCTTCCGGGCCGGCGCGAGGCTCAGCCCGGCGTCCACGACCGTCACCTCACCGTCGGACCCGGCCACGGCGAACGAGTTGATCATGTCGCCCGGTGCAGTGGGGATCCGCCATACCCCGTCCGCGAGCCGGACGGCAGCCTCCTTCGCCACTCGCCACCTCCGCCCGCGAGGTTAGTCGAGACGACCGACCGGTTCGTTCCTGGACCGGGTGATCGGGCCGCCGGGACGGGCCGGAGCCCGGCCGGGGGCAGGTCTGCCATCCTGACCCGATGGAGATGCGGTACGCCCGGTCGATGGTCGAGCTGATCGGCAACACCCCGCTGGTCAAGCTGTCCGCGGTCACCGCCGGCCTCGAGCCGTTGGTGCTGGCCAAGGTCGAGTACTTCAACCCCGGCGGGTCGGTGAAGGACCGGATCGCGCTGCGGATGATCGAGGCCGCCGAGAAGTCCGGCGAGCTGCGGCCGGGCGGCACGATCGTGGAGCCGACCAGTGGGAACACCGGGGTCGGGCTGGCCATCGTGGCGCAGACCCGCGGCTACCGGTGCGTGTTCGTCTGCCCGGACAAGGTGTCCACCGACAAGATCAACGTGCTCCGCGCGTACGGGGCCGAGGTCGTGGTCTGTCCCACCGCGGTGCCGCCGGAGCACCCGGAGTCCTACTACAACGTCTCCGACCGGCTGGTCCAGGAGATCGACGGCGCCTGGAAGCCGAACCAGTACGTCAACCCGAACAACCCGCTCTCGCACTACGAGTCGACCGGCCCCGAGCTGTGGGCGCAGACCGGCGGGCGGATCACCCACTTCGTCACCGGCCTCGGCACCGGCGGCACGGTCAGCGGCGCCGGCCGCTACCTCAAGGAGGTCTCCGACGGGCGCGTCCGGGTGGTCGGCGCCGACCCCGAGGGCTCGGTCTACTCCGGCGGCAGCGGCCGGCCGTACCTGGTGGAGGGTGTCGGCGAGGACTTCTGGCCGGAGACGTACGACCGGTCGATCTGCGACGAGATCGTCGCGGTCAGCGACGCCGACTCGTTCGACATGACCCGGCGGCTGGCCCGCGAGGAGGGGCTGCTGGTCGGCGGCTCGTGCGGGATGGCGGTGGCCGCGGCGCTGCGGGTGGCCGCGCGCGGTGACGCCGACGACGTGATCGTCGTGCTGCTGCCGGACGGCGGCCGGGGCTACCTGTCGAAGATCTTCAACGACGACTGGATGGCCGACTTCGGCTTCCTGCGCACGACCAAGCAGGCGACCGTGGCCGACGTGCTGCGGGAGAAGACGCAGGGCCTGCCGTCGCTGGTGCACGCGCACCCGCAGGACACCGTGCGGGAGGCCATCGACATCCTGCGCGAATACCACGTGTCGCAGATGCCGGTGGTCAAGGCCGAGCCGCCGGTGGCGATCGCCGAGGTGGTCGGCTCGGTGGTGGAGCGCGACCTGCTCGAACTGCTGTTCACCGGGCACGCCCGGCTGGCCGACCCGCTGGAGCCGCACATGTCCCCGCCGCTGCCGGTGATCGGTGCCGGCGAGCCGGTCGACGCGGCGGTCACCGCGCTGGAGAAGGCCGACGCCGCGGTCGTGCTGGCCGACGGCCGGCCGGCCGGCGTGCTCACCCGGCAGGACCTGTTGACGCACCTCTCCCGCTGACCCGCCCGCCCCGGATAGCTTGTGAACGGCATCACCGGGAGGGGTTGGCGTGACTGAGCTGGATGCGGGCCCGACCGTTGCGGACTGGCTGCGGCGCAACGTCGCCGAGAACGGCGACCAGGTCGCCCTGCGGCGGATGCGCCCGGACGGCAGTGGCCTGGAGGAGTGGACCTGGGCCGAGGTCGGTGACCGGTCGGCCCGGCTGGCGGCGGCGTTCACCCGGCTCGGACTCGGCCGGGGCGAGCGGATGCTGCTGTTCCTGCGCAACCGGCCCGAGTTCCACGTCGCCGACCTCGGTGCGGTGCTGGCCGGCGGCACCCCGCTGTCGATCTACAACTCCTCGGCGCCCGAGCAGGTCGCCCACGTGGCCGGGCACAGCCGGTCCAGAATCGCGGTGGTCGAGGACATCGAGTTCCTGGAGCGGCTGCTCAAGGTCCGCGACGAGCTGCCCGACCTGCGTGCGGTGGTGGTCGTCGACGACCCGGACGGCCTGCGCCCGGCCGACGTGCACCTGCTCGCCGACCTGTACGCGGACGAGCCGGTCGACCTCGCCGCCGCCGCGGCCGAGGTCCGCCCCGACGACCTGGCCACGGTCATCTACACCTCCGGCACGACCGGGCCGCCCAAGGGCGTGATGCTCACCAACGCCAACATCCGGGCGGAGTGCGTCGGCTACATGGCGCTGGTCGGGCCGACCCCGGACCGGCGCACGGTCTCCTACCTGCCGATGGCGCACATCGCCGAGCGGATGGTCACCCACTACGGCTGGCTGTGGCAGCGCACGACGGTGACCTGCTGCCCGGACCAGAGCACGCTGATCGGATACCTGGTCCAGGTCCGGCCGACCGACCTGTTCGGCCCGCCGCGGGTCTTCGAGAAGCTCAAGGCCGGCATCGAGGCCGCGGTCGCGGCAGGCGGGCCGGAGCAGGTGGCCGGGTTCGACCAGGCCAGGGTGGTCGGCCGGCAGGTTGCCGAGCTGCGGGCGGCCGACCGGCCGCTGCCCGCGGAGCTGGCCGCCACCTGGGCGAAGCTGGACGCGGCTGTCTTCGCGCCGATCCGCGCGAAGGTCGGGCTCGACCAGCTCTACTACTGCTTCTCCGGCGCCGCCCCGCTGCCGGTCGACGTCATGCACTTCCTGCGCTCGATCGGGCTCCCGTTCTCCGAGGTGTACGGGATGAGCGAGAACACCGGCGCGATGACCTGGGAGCCCTACCGGGTGAAGCCGGGCACGGTGGGCAAGCCGCTGCCCGGGGTGGAGGTCCGCATCGCCGACGACGGCGAGGTGCTCGCTCGCGGCGCGATCGTGTCGCCCGGCTACCTGGACGACCCGGAGCGCAGCGCGGAGACCTTCGACGCCGACGGCTGGTTGCACACCGGCGACATCGGCCGGTTCGACGACGACGGCTACCTGTCGATCGTCGACCGCAAGAAGGAGCTGATCATCACCGCGGGCGGCAAGAACGTGTCCCCGGCGAACCTGGAGGCGATGCTCAAGTCGCTGCCGCTGGTCGGCCAGGCGTGCGTGGTCGGCGACGGGCGGCGCTACCTGGTCGCGCTGCTCGTGCTCGACCCCGAGGTCGCGCCGGGCTGGGCCGCCCGGCAGGGCCTGCCGACCGGGCTCGCCGACCTCGCCGCCGCCCCGGAGGTCAGGGCCGAGCTGGAACGCGGCGTGGCCGAGATCAACGGCCGGGTCTCCCAGGTCGAGAGCATCAAGAAGTTCGCGATCCTGCCGGACGAGTGGCTGCCCGACTCCGCGCAGCTCACCGCGACGATGAAACTCAAGCGCCGCGGCGTCCTCGCCGCCTACGCCCCGGTCATCGAGTCGCTGTACGCGGACTGAGCCCGCCGTGCCGGAGGCGGCGGAGCCGGTCCGGTCGGCGACCGCGCCGCTGTCGGTGCCGAGCTGGTTCGGCCATTCCGACGCGGTCACGGGCACGTCGTTCCTGGCGATGCTGCGCCGGCTGCCGGCGCTGCTCTCCCGCGCCGGACGGCTCGGCTGGCAGGCATCGCCGCGGGACACCGCACTCGCCGTCATCCTCACCACCACCAGTGGCATCTTCACCGCGCTCGGGGTGCTCGCCACGTCCAACGTCGCGGCGGCGCTGCTCACCGCCGGCCCGACCGTCGAGCGGGTGCGATCCGCGCTGCCCGCTCTGCTGCTGGTCGCGACGGCGCTCGCGCTGCGGTCCGCCCTGAATACGGCCTCCGGCTGGGCGCAGGCCCGGCTCCAGCCCAAGGTCCTCGCCGCAGCCGAGCTGCAGCTGGTGCGGCTGACCACGCAGGTCGACGCCGCGGCGTTCGACGACCCCGGGTTCGCCGACGAGGTGCAGCGGGTTCGCGCCCGGGGCACCGACGCGGCGGGCGAGCTGGTGGGCGCGGCGGTGGACCTGCTGTCCGGACTGGTCGGGGTCGTCTCCGCGATGGTCGCGCTGCTGCTCGTGCATCCGGTCCTGGTGCCGCTGATGCTCCTGGCGGCCGCCCCGCTCGGGTGGGCGTCGGTCCGTTCGGCTCGGATCCGGTACGCGAGCCTGCTGCGCCGCATCTCCCGGCAGCGCCGCCTGTGGGTGCTCGAGTACCTCATGACCGACCGAGCGGAGGCGGCGGAGCTGCGCGCCTACGGGATGCGCGAGTTCCTGCTCGAGCAGTTCCAGGCGGTGCAGGCGGCCGAGATCGCCGCGGACATGGAGGTGGTCCACGGGCAGACGACCTCCCGGGCGGCCGGCAACGCGCTGGCCGGGATCGCCGGCGCCGGCGTGTGGACCGTGCTGGGCTGGCTCATCGCGACCGACCGGGTGCCGCTCGCTGCCGCCGCGTCCGGCGTGGTCGCGCTGCAGACCGTCCGGGCGTCACTGCAACAGGCCGTTCTCGCTGTCAACAGCCTCTACGAGGAGGCCCTCTACTTCGCCGACTACACCGACTTCATCGCCCGGGCCGCGACCCGCCTGCCGCTGCCGGCGATCGGACCGGCACCAGGACCGTTCCGAGAGCTGAGCCTCGACCGGGTGAGCCTGCACTATCCGGGAACCTCACGGCCGGCCGTGGACGACGTGAGCCTGACCCTGCGGGCCGGCGAGACGGTCGCTCTCGTCGGCGAGAACGGCTCCGGCAAGACCAGCCTGGCCCGGCTGCTCGCCGTGCTCTGGGTACCGAGCGCCGGCGCCGTGCGGTGGGACGGCGTGCCCGTGTCCGAGTTGCCCCATGACGAGCTGCGCCGGCACATCGCCGTGGTCGGACAGGACGTGCTGCACTGGCCGTTCACCGCCCGGGAGAGCATCCAGGTCGGGGACCTCCGGCGAGCCGACGCCGACGGCCGCGGCGCCGTCGCGGCGGCATCCGTGGTCGGCGCCGACGCGATGATCCGCAACCTCAGCCACGGCTACGACACGCTGCTCGACCTGACGTTCGTGGGCGGGCAGGAGCTGTCGGGCGGGGAATGGCAGCGGCTCGCGGCAGCGCGGGGGGCGTACCGCGGCGCCCCGCTGCTGATCTGCGACGAGCCGTCGGCGGCCCTGGACGCCCGAGCCGAACACGCGCTGTTCCGGCAGCTGCGCTCGCGCGGCGGCGACCGGACCACCGTGCTGATCAGTCACCGGCTCGCGAACGTCCGGCACGTCGACCGGATCTACGTTCTGCACGAGGGACGGCTGGTCGAGCAGGGCAGCCACGACGAGCTGATGGCAGCGGGCGGGCGGTACGCCGAGCTGTTCACCCTGCAGGCGTCCGGATATCGGTGACCGGGGTAGCCTCGCCCGCCATGGACGAGCGGTACGGGTTCGAGACGCTGGCGATCCACGCGGGGCAGGAGCCGGACCCGAGCACCGGGTCGGTCGTCGTGCCGATCCACCAGACCTCGACGTACAAGCAGGACGGGGTCGGCGGGCTGCGCGGCGGGTACGAGTACAGCCGCTCGGCCAACCCGACCCGGACCGCGCTCGAGGAGTGCCTGGCCGCGCTGGAGGGCGGCGCGCACGGGCTGGCGTTCGCCTCCGGGCTGGCCGCCGAGGACACGCTGCTGCGCACCGTGCTCCGGCCCGGCGACCACGTCGTGCTGCCCGACGACGCGTACGGCGGCAGCTTCCGGCTCATCGCCACCGTGCTGGCCGGCTGGGGCGTCGAGCACACCGCGGTGCACCTCGGTGACCTCGACGCGGTGCGGGCCGCGTTCACGCCGGCGACCAAGGTGCTGTGGTGCGAGACGCCGTCCAACCCGCTGCTCGGCATCTCCGACCTGGCCGCGCTCGGCCAGCTCGCGCACGAGCGGGAGGCGCTGCTCGTCGTCGACAACACGTTCGCCTCCCCGTACCTGCAGCAGCCGCTGGCGCTCGGCGCCGACGTGGTCGTGCACTCGACCACGAAGTACCTCGGCGGCCACTCGGACGTCGTCGGCGGCGCGCTGGTGCTGGCCGACGGCGAGCTGGCCGGGCAGCTGCGGTTCCACCAGAACGCGATGGGCGCGGTGCCGGGTCCGTTCGACTGCTGGCTGGTGCTGCGCGGGGTCAAGACGCTGGGCGTTCGGATGGACCGGCACAGCGCCAACGCGCTGCGCATCGCCGAGATGCTGGCCGCGCACCCGGCCGTGGCGTCGGTGTACTACCCGGGGCTGCCGAGCCACCCCGGCCACGAGGTGGCGGCAAAGCAGATGCGCGGGTTCGGCGGCATGGTCTCGTTCACCCTGGTCGGCGGCGAGCAGGCGGCGCTGCGGGTGTGTGAGCAGACCAGGGTGTTCATCCTCGGCGAGTCGCTCGGCGGCGTCGAGTCGCTGATCGAGCACCCGGCCCGGATGACGCACGCGTCCGCGATCGGCTCACCGCTCGAGGTGCCGGTCGACCTGGTCCGGCTGTCGGTCGGGATCGAGTCGGTCGACGACCTGCTGGCCGATCTCATCCAGGCGCTGGGCTGACCCGCGGGGTGTGAGGGCGCCTCCGGTCGGGAACGCGCAGAGCGTGGGCACTGAGCGGCTCGGGACGTACCGGCGGAAGCGCGACTTCGACCGCACCCCGGAGCCGGCCGGTGGCCGGGCGCCCGGTGCGGGGCCACTGCGATTCGTGGTGCAACGGCACCGGGCCAGCCGGCTGCACTACGACCTGCGCTTCGAGATGGACGGGGTGCTGGCGAGCTGGGCGGTGCCGCGCGGCCCGACGCTGGACCCTGCGGTCCGGCGCAACGCGGTGCACGTCGAGGACCACCCGATCGAATACCTGGACTTCGAGGGCGTCATCCCGGCCGGCCAGTACGGCGGCGGTGACGTGATCGTCTGGGACATCGGCACCTGGGAGCCGGTGAAGGCCGACGACCCGGTCGCCGCGGTCGCCGCCGGTGAGCTGCACGCCGAGGTGCACGGGCAGAAGCTGAGCGGCCGGCTGGTGCTGATCCGCCGGGACCGCGAGCCCGCCGCGAAGGAGCAGTGGCTGCTGCTGCACAAGCGGGACGAGCACGCGGTGCCCGGCTGGGACCCGGAGGACCATCCCCGGTCCGTCCTCAGTGGACGGACGAACGACGAGGTGAAGGCCGACCCGGACCGGCTGTGGCGCTCGGACCTGCCGGCCGCGCGGGCCTCGGTGCCGCTCAAGGCGCCGGTGGTCGACCCGCCGAGCCAGGACGAGCTGACCGCGCTGGACGCGCTGGGCAGCGGGGGGACCTGGCCGGTCTTCGGCCGCGAGCTGCGACTGTCCAACCTGGACAAGGAGATCTTCCCGGGCGGGATCACCAAGCGGGACCTGGTCCGGTACGCCGCCTGCATCGCGCCGACCGTGCTGCCCTACCTGGCCGGTCGGGCGCTGAACATGCACCGCTTCCCGGGCGGCGCCGGCACGAAGGGCTTCTGGCAGAAGCAGCTGCCCGACCACGCCCCGAACTGGATGCCGCGCTGGGACAACCCGGACGCCAAGGACGGCGACACCACCACCTACCTGGTCGTGGACGAGCCGGCCGCGCTGGTCTGGGCGGCGAACTTCGGTGCGCTGGAGTGGCACGCCTGGACCTCGAAGACCGACGCGCCGCGCCAGCCGACGTACGCGCTGATCGACCTCGACCCCGGCCCGTCGACCTCGTTCGAGGACATCCTCACGCTGGCCCGGCTGCACCGGACCGCGCTGGACCACCTCGGCGTGCGGGCGCAGCCGAAGCTGACCGGCCGGCGCGGCATCCAGATCTGGGTCCCGGTCGCCCGCGGGCCGTCGTTCGAGGAGACCAGGGCGTGGGTGGAGCAGCTGTCCCGAGCGGTCGGCGGCGTGGTGCCGGAGCTGGTCAGCTGGCAGTGGACGCTACGCGACCGGGGCGGTCACGCCCGGCTGGACTACACCCAGAACGCGGTCAACAAGACGCTGGTCGCGCCGTACAGCCCGCGGGCGGCCCCGCACGCCCCGGTCTCGGCGCCGATCGACTGGGACGAGCTCGACGACCCCGGCCTGCGGCCGGACGGCGTCCGGATGGCCGACGTGCCGCGGCGGCTGGCCGAGCGCGGCGACCCGTTCCGTACGGTGCTGGCGACCGACCAGCGGCTGCCGAGGATCAGCTGACGACGCGGCTCGCGGGACGGGTCAGCCGCGCTTGGCGGCCGGGTCGGAGGCGGCCTTGTCGAGCTTGGCCGAGTTGAGGCAGCCGGCGAGGCTGGGACCGGCCGGCATCGCGGGCTTCCAGGCGTCGTTGTCGACCACCGGCCGGACCGTCACGAACTCGCTGCCGTTGGCGCAGGCGTCCGTGGTCGACGGAGCCGACCCGGTGGTCGCGAGCAGCACCCCGCCGCCGGTCCCCACCACGAGCGCCGACGCGAGCAGCGCTGCCGGCAGCAGCCGGGGACGGCGGGTCCTGACGGGCACGACGCCCATTCTGCCAGCCGGTGAGCCGGAGGGCACGCGCCGTCAACCCCTAGTGTCCCGGCTTCCAGGTCATGAGGACGGCGACGGCGACGTAGCAGAGGCTGGCGACGCCGGCGAGGGCGGCCGCGCGCGGGGCGAGGGTGGCCGTGCCGGCCGCCTCCGTTCCCGGTCCGGCGCCCGCGCGGCGGAGCATCGGCACGAGCAGGGCGAGGATCAGCACGCTGGCCACGACGAACAGGACGATCGAGGCGATCAGCCAGCCGTCGGAGAACGAGAACCGGTCCCGCACGAGCCCGAACCCGACGATGCCGACGAGCAGCGAGGCCCAGCCGTAGATCGTCACGGTGCGGCTCAACAGCCGGACCGTCCCGGCCGAGCCGCTGCGCAGCTCCCGCGCGACCTGGTTCGCGGCCGCCACCAGCGGCCCGATCAGGAAGATCGCCAACACGACGTGGATCACCAGAACCGCCCGCACGTCGCGCCAGCCTAGACCGGGTGTCCCGGCCCGGGACGGCCGGGCGGGCGGGGCCCGGGCACCTGCCCGAACGGTCAGCATCGCTGCCCGATTGCGTCCGATGACAACCGGATCGCGAGGGTGCGCGTCTCTGGATCCACAGGGGTCGGGTAGCCATACCCGAGGAGGGGGCCACCATGTTCCGTCGTCTCGCCATCGTCGCCGCGGCCAGCCTGGCCGCGGTGGCACTACCGTCGTCGGCCTACGCGGCCGACGGCTTCAGCCCACCGGTGACCGTCGTGGCGCCACCGTGCGCGACCACACCGGGCAGCGCCGACGCCGCCTTCGGCGCCGGCACGATCCGCGGGTTCGCCGGATTCAGCGCCTGCTCGCATTCGATCTACTACGTCCAGGGCGGCACCCAGGGCTACACCCGCCAGCTGTCGCCGTACCGGGGGGTCGTGCTCGGGGTGGACGCGGACGAGACCGCGACCTATCTCGTCTACCTGATGACCGACGCGGCCGGCCACCCGAGCGGGATCGGGGTCACCAAGCGCACGCACGGTGGCACCTTCAACCCGACCCGGGTGCTGTCGACGGCGGCGGGCCACCAGGTCGTGACGCCGACCGCCGACATCGGGGCCGAGAACGGCCGCTGGTGGGCCGTGTGGACCGAGCAGGTCGGCCCGGGCGGCGAGTTCGCGCCGCAGCAGCTGTTCCAGGCGAAGACGTACGGAACCGCCGCGGATCACCAGCAGATCACCTTCACGGGGTCGAACGTCGACAACACCGAACCGTCGATCAGCCTGGACGGCAACGGCGCCGTGCTGGCCTGGACCCGGCAGACCGCACCGGAGCAGCCCGGACCGGCCGACCTCTGGGTGGCCACCAACGCGAACACCGCGTGGTCCAGCCGGGTCTTCAGCTCGGACGGCACGGACAACCGCACCGCGGACGTGAAGCGGATCAGCGGGTTCACGTTCCTGGCCTTCGTCCGGGACGGCCGGATCGTCGAGGCGGAGAACACCACCGGCGCCTGGACCAGTCACGTCTTCCTGACCCCGGGCGACGGGCCGCGGGTCGGCACGACCTCAGGCTCCCAGTTCGTGGCCTGGACGACCGGCAACGGCGTCTTCTACGCCCGCGGCAACAACGGCAGCCAGTCCTTCGTGGGGCAGACCGTGTCGGCGCCGGGCACCACCCTCGACACGATGGTGACCGCGAACGGAAAGGGCACGCTGCTGATCCGGTCCGGACTGCGGCTCTACTCGATCACGTCGCAGACCGCCATCTGACCGCACGACCCGCGGCCGCCGGCCATCCGGCGGCCGCGGGGTCCGGCCTCAGCCGGCGCGGCGGGTGCGGCGGCCCCGGCGGGCCCGCAGGTAGTCGCTGACGACGTACTCACCCAGGCGCTCGGGGCGCGGGGAGAAGACCCGACCGCCGTTGCGCCGGGCCAGCTCGTCGACGAACCGGACCAGCGCCGGCTCCTCGTCGAGCATGAACACGTTGATCGTCGCCCCGCGCCGGGTGCACCGCTCGACCTCGGCCAGCGTGACCGCGAGCGTCTCCGGCAGCGGCGGCCAGGCGAACTCCGGGTGCCCGTCCCGGGACAGGTGCGCGGTCGGCTCGCCGTCGGTGACGACCATGATCACCGGCTCGCCGTCCCGGTAGCGGTCCAGGTGCCGGCGGGCGAGCATCAGCGCGTGCTGCAGGTTGGTGCCCTGCACCATGTCCCAGGACAGCCCGGCCAGCTCGGTCGGCGAGATCACCCTGGCGTAGTTGGAGAACCCGATGATCTCGATCTTGTCCTGCGGGTAGGCCGTGGTGACCAGCGAGTGCAGCGCCAGCGCGGTCGCCTTGGCCGCGCCCCAGGTCCCGCGCAGCGCCATCGAGTACGACAGGTCGACCAGCAGCGCGACCGTCGCCGAGGTGCGCCGCTCGGTCTCGATCACCTCGAAGTCCTCGACCGCCAGCTTCACCGGGCCGGGACCGGCCCGCAGCACCGCGTTGCGGACCGTCCGGACGACCTCCAGCGGCTGCTCGTCGCCGTACTCCCACCCGCGCGAGGAGCCGGTCGGCTCGCCCGCGGCGCCGGCGTCCCGGACGTCGTGCGTCCCGCGGCCGCCGGAGTCGAGCACCGAGAACACCCGCCGCAACGCCGTCGCCCCGAGCCGCCGCACCGCCCGCGCCGTGAGCTCCAGCTGGCCGCCGCTGCGGTTGAGGTAACCCTGCCGCTGCAGCTCCCGCTCGATCCGGCGCAGCGCCTCCACGTCGTCGACCGCCTGCCGGCCCAGCGCCCGCTCCACCAGCTCGGGGTCGATGTCGTCCAGCGAGGCGCCCGGGTAGTCCTGGTCGAGCATCGCGTCGAGCTCTTCCAGGTCGGCGATCTCCTGCAGCGCACCGGTCGCGTCGCCGAGCCCGAGCGGGCGGTCGCCGTCCATCCGCTCCCGACCACCCCAGCGCAGGTCCGGCCGGGCCGACCGCAGCCGCTGCTGCAGCCGCTCCAGCTCGCCGGCCAGACCGGCGTCGCCCATCGCACCGGCCATCAGGTCGGCCAGCTCCTGCCGCTGCTCGTCGGACAGGCTGTCCAGCAGCCGCTGCTGGGCCGCCGCCCGGCGGGCGAGCGTGTCGACCAGCTCGGCCAGGTCGGCCGGGTTCTCCGGGAAGAACTCCCCGTACTCGGCCATGAACCGGTCGAACTGCTCCTGGGTGTGCTGACCGCGGGCGTCGGCCTCGAGCATGTCGTTCAGCGCGGAGATCATCTCCCGGATCCGGGCCATGTCCTCGGCGCTGGCGCCGCGCAGCGCGTCCCGCATCCCGCGGAACTGGCTGTCCAGCACCTCCCGCCGCAGCAGGTCCTTGATCTCCTCGTACGCCTGCCTGGCCTCGTCCGAGCGCCACTGGTAGTCCGACAGCTCGCGGACCGCGCGGGCCGGGTCGTCCGGCAGCGCGTCCAGCTGCGCCTCCGCGAACCGGGCCGAGTCGTCCGGGTCGGGGAACAGCTCCCGCCGCTCGGCCGCCAGCGCCCGGTCCAGCAGCTCGCGCACCTGCTCCAGCGTGCCGTCCAGCCGCCCGCGCCGGCGCGCCTGCCGGGCCTGGCGGCGCACCTTGCGGCGCAGCTCGTCCAGCCCGCGCAGGCCGCCCGGGTCACCAGTGCCCTGCTGGAGCAGCCGGCGCAGCGCCTCGCCGGGCGACGCGCCGGCCAGCACGTCGTCGCCGATCTCGTCCAGCGCCCGGCGCACGTCGAACGGCGGCTCCAGCGGGTCAGGCCCACCGTGCCAGGCGCCGTACCGGTAGCCGGATCGGGCCATGGTCAGCCTCCGTAGACCGTGCGGCCGCCGCCGATGTCGTCCTTCGCGAGCCGGCGCAGCAGGTGCAGCCCTTCCAGCGCGAACTCGACCGCGGCGGCGGCGAGCCCGACAGCCGACGAGCCCTCCGGCCCGGAGGCCGGCTCCAGCCGGGACAGCAGCGCGGCCAGGGTGGGGAACGTGCCGACCTGGCGCAGCAGCTCGTCCGCCGGGACCAGGTCGCCGGTCTCCACCGACAGCCCCTCGTCGAACTTCGACTGCAGCGCGGACAGGTCCTGGCCGGCCAGCCGGGCCCGGAAGGTGTCCGCGGTGGCCCGGCGCAGCAGGTGCTCGAGCACCTCGGTCTCCCGGCCCTCGTCAGCGTCCTCGAACTCGACCTTGCCCCGCGAGGCCGGCACCACCGCCGGCAGGTCGCAGACCCGGGCGACGGCCAGCTGCTCGCCGGTCACCGCGGCCCGCCGTACCGCCGAGGCGGCCACCGTCTCCACCGACGCGATCGCGAACCGGGCCGACACGCCGGAGCGCTGGTCGACCTGCGGCGCCTCCCGGACCGCCCGGGTGAACCGGGCGACGACCTCGAGCACGTGGTCGGGCACGACCGGGGCCGGGTGGGTGCCGTCGAGGTCCCAGACCAGCGCCGCCTCCTGCCGGACCAGCTCGAGCTCGTCGGCGAGGTCGAGCGGGTAGTGGGTGCGCACCTCGGCACCGAACCGGTCCTTGAGCGGGGTGATGATCCGACCGCGGGAGGTGTAGTCCTCCGGGTTGGCGCTGGCGATCAGCAGGATGTCCAGCGGCAGCCGCAGCTGGTAGCCGCGCACCTGGACGTCCCGCTCCTCCAGCACGTTGAGCAGCGCGACCTGGATCCGCTCGGCCAGGTCGGGCAGCTCGTTGACGGAGAAGATGCCGCGGTTGGTGCGCAGCACGAGCCCGTAGTGCACGGTCTCCGGGTCGCCGAGCGTGCGGCCCTCGGCCACCTTGATCGGGTCAACGTCGCCGATCAGGTCACCGACGCTGGTGTCCGGCGTGGCCAGCTTCTCCCCGTACCGCTCCGACCGGTGCTTCCAGGCCACCGGCGTCTCGTCGCCGCGCTCGGCCACGATCCGGTGTCCCCAGACCGAGATCGGTGCGTACGGGTGCTCGTTGAGCTCGCTGCCGGCGATCACCGGCGTCCACTCGTCCAGCAGGCCGGCGAGGGTACGGATCAGCCGGGTCTTGCCCTGGCCGCGCTCGCCGAGCAGGACCATGTCGTGGCCGGCCAGCAGCGCGCGCTCGACCTCCGGGGTCACGGTGTCCTCGAAGCCGACGATGCCGGGCAGGGACGGTTCGCCGGCGGCGAGGCGGGCCAGCAGGTTCTCCCGGATCTCGGCCTTGACGCCGCGGTGGATGTGGCCGGAGGCGCGCAGGGCGCCGAGGGTGGTGATCGGGGGCGGGGTGCTCACCTGACGACCGTACGTCGGCCTCCGAACGACCGCACGGAGAGCCCTCCGGTTCAGCCCCCGGCGAAATCCCCGTGCTCAGCGGCGGTGCAGCACCATGCGCAGGCCGTGCATGGGCCGCAGGGTGACCGCCGGGCGCAGCGCGATCGGGTGGCCGGGGACGAGCGTCGGCGCCCAGTCGCGGGCCAGCGCGGCGAGCGCGAGCACCGCCTCGGTCCAGGCGAACGACTCGCCGATGCAGACCCGCCGGCCCATCCCGAACGGGAAGTAGGCGCCGCGCGGTTGGCCCGGCGCCGCCTCGTCGTAGCGGCCGTCCGCGGTCAGCCAGCGCTCCGGGGTGAACGCGTGCGCGTCCGGCCACCACCGCGCGTCCCGGTGGACGACCCACTGCGACGCGAGCACCAGCGACCCGGCCGGGATCGACCAGCCCGCCAGCGTCACGTCCGCGGTCATCCGCCGGCCGATCACCCACGCCGGCGGGTAGAGCCGCATCGACTCGGCGATCACCGCGTGCGTGTACGGCAGCTCGGCGAGCCGCGGGTTCGCCGGCGCGGCGTCCAGCTCGGCGTGCAGCCGGTCGGCCGCGGCCCGGTTGCGGTCCAGCAGCAGCCAGGTCCAGTCCAGCGCGTTGGCCGTGGTCTCGTGCCCGGCCAGCATCAGCGTGAGCACCTCGTCGCGGACCAGCCGGTCCGGCATCGGCCGGCCGTCCTCGTCCCGCGCGTGCAGCAGCATGGCCAGCACCGTGCCGTCGTCGCCGAGCCCGGCCCGCTGCTCGGCGATGAGCCGCCCGACCACCGTGTCGAGCTCGGAGATCGCGCTCATCAGCACCCGGGTCGAGGGCAGCGGCAGCCGGTTGAGCAGCGCCCCGCCCGGGACCATCACCCGCTGGAACCGGCCGAGCAGCTCGGCCAGCGCGGCCGAGACCGCCGTCGAGTCGTCGGTGAGATCGGCGGCGAACAGCGTCTGCCCGACGATCCGCAGGGTCAGCGCGGCCATGTCCGCGGCCATGTCGCGCACGGCGCCGTCCGCCCAGCCGGCCCGCTCGGGCAGCTCGGCCGCGGCCGTGCGCATGATCCGCGCGTACGCATCGATCCGGCTGGCGTGGAACGCGGGCTGGATCAGCCGCCGCTGCTGCCGGTGCAGGTCGCCTTCGCTGGTGAGCAGGCCGTCGCCGAGCAGCACCCTGGTCTGCTCCAGCCCGCGGCCCTTGCGCCCGACCCGGCCGAGCGGGCCGAACAGCTCGCGCACCAGCTCCGGCGTGCCGACCAGGTAGGCGTGCTCGCGACCGATCCGGAAGTGCGCCAGCTCGGGGGCGACCTCGACCGCCCGGTCCAGGTATGACGTGAGCTGCCGGGACCGCAGCAGCCGCAGCAGCTCGAGCCGGCCCAGCTCCGGGCCGGGCGGCCGCTCGACCGGCGGGTGCACTGCGAGAGCCATGCCCCCGACCGTACTGGCGGGTAACCGGAATCGGGAGACCCCGGACGGGGGCGTGTGCTCAGTCGACCGGCCGGCCGTCCGCCGCGGCGGCGAACCGGCGCAGGTAGTAGGGGTGGCCGAAGTCCGGGTGGGACACGCCCTCGTGGATCGACGCGGCCGCGTCGCCGAGCCGGCCGAGGTGGCGGTGCTCCAGGTCGACCCTGGTCCCGCCGGCCACCGCCGAGAACAGCACCTCGACCTCGGACCAGTGCGCCGGGTCGGGGTCCGGCTTCCAGCCCGCGCCGACCGTCCAGGACAGCACCAGCCGGTGCGGCGGCTGCCAGGTCAGCACCCGGCCCCACTCCGGCTCCGAGCCGTCCGGCTGCTTCTCGTACCACCGGCCGCCCGCGTGCGGCTCGATGACCACGGTCTCGGCCGGACCGTCACCCAGGAAGTGGCCCTTCGGATACCAGCTGCCGTACTGCTCGGTGTAGATGCGCCAGGCCTTCTCCACGGGCGCGGCGACGACGACCGAGGCACGGACCGGCGGCAGGTCGAGCGCGGCCGCGTACTGGTGCAGGATCGTCGGCCAGCCGCCGTCCGCGGCCACCGCGCGGGCCAGCGCGGGCCAGGTCTCGCCGTGCCGGTCGAGGTGCCGGTGCACCAGCTCGACCCTGGTGCCGGCGCCGTCCGGGGTGAACGTGACCTCGACCTCGGAGGCGTGCGCGGGATCGGGGTCGAGCTCGAACCGGCCGTCGATCGCCCAGGACAGCACCAGCCGGTGCGGCGGCTCCCAGGCCAGCACCGAACCCCAGACGCACTCGGTGCCATCGGCGGCCCGGTCGAGCCACCGGCCGCCGACACCGGTCTCGATCACCCTGGCCGCCGGCATCTCCGCGCCGATGTGGTGGGACATCGGCCACCAGTCGTCGAACCGCTCGGTGAAGAACGCGAACGCCTTGTCCGCCGGCACCGCCACCGTCACCTGCTGGCGGACCTCGGTCTGGCTGGCTGCCATGGTCATGTCTCCTCCTCGTCGCGCTCGACCGCCGCCTTGAAGGCGTCGAGCGCCCTGGTCCAGAACCGGTCGAGGTAGGCGCGCACGGCGTCCGCCCCGGTCGGGTCGAGCTGGTAGAGCCGCCGGGTGCCGACCGCGCGGTCGGTGACCAGGCCGGCCTCCTTGAGCACGCGCAGGTGCTGGGAGACCGCGGGGCGGGAGACCGGCAGCTGCTCGGCGAGCTGGCCGACGGCCTGCGGACCGGCCGCGAGGAGCTCGACGATCGCCTGCCGGGTGGGGTCACCCAGCGCGGCGAGCGCCGCCGATCCGTAAGTCTCCACGAACCGTAAGTTACAGCTTACCGATAAAGCTCGTCAAGGTACGGTGATCCCTCGTGCGGAGCGTGGACCTCGACGACGTGCGGGCGGCGCGGAAACTGCTGGACGGCGTGATCCGGATGACGCCGCTCGAACACAGCCGCGTGCTGGCCGCCGCGGCCGGCGGTCCGGTCCACCTCAAGTGCGAAAACCTGCAGCGGACCGGGTCGTTCAAGATCCGCGGGGCCTACACCCGGATCTCCCGGCTGACGCCCGAGCAGCGCGCGGTCGGCGTCGTCGCCGCCAGCGCCGGCAACCACGCCCAGGGAGTGGCGCTCGCGGCCCAGCTGCTGCACACCAGGGCGACGGTGTTCATGCCGGTGAGCGCCGCACTGCCGAAGGTCGACGCGACCCGCAACTACGGCGCCGAGGTGCGGCTGGCCGGCGGGTCGGTGGACGAGGCCCTCGAGCTGGCCACCGAATACGAGGCGGAGACCGGCGCGGTGCTGGTGCACCCGTTCGACCACCCGGACATCGTGGCCGGGCAGGGCACGGTCGGGCTGGAGATCCTGGAGCAGTGCCCGGAGGTCCGTACGGTGCTGGTCGGGACCGGCGGCGGAGGCGTGGTCGCCGGCATCGGCGTCGCGATCAAGGCGATGCGGCCGGACGTGGCGGTGATCGCGGTGCAGGCGGAGGCGGCCGCGGCCTACCCGGCCTCGCTCGCGGCGGGCCATCCGATCCCGCTGGACCGGATGGCCACGATGGCCGACGGGATCGCGGTCGGCCGGCCGGGCGACCTGCCGTTCGGGCTGATCCGGAACGTGGTGGACGAGGTCGTCACGGTCTCCGAGGCGGCGATCTCCAAGGCACTGCTGCTCTGCCTGGAGCGGGCCAAGCAGGTCGTCGAGCCGGCCGGCGCGGCGGCGGTCGCGGCCGTGCTGGCCGAGCCGCGGCGGTGGGAGCCGCCGATGGTCGCGGTGCTCACCGGCGGCAACATCGACCCGGTGCTGCTGATGCGGGTGGTCCAGCACGGCATGGTCGCCGCCGGCCGCTACCTGTCCGTCCGGGTCCGGATCGCCGACCGACCGGGCGAGCTGGCCCGGCTGCTCGCGCTGGTGGCCGAGCTCGGCGCGAACGTCGTCGACGTCGAGCACTCCCGGACCACCTCGCACCTCGACCTCGGCGAGGTGGAGGTCGCGCTGTCGGTGGAGACCCGCGGCGCCGAGCACCGGGTCGAGCTGCTGGCCGCGCTCAGCGGGTCCGGACACGCGGTGAGCCTGTCCTGACCCATCCCGACCGCCCCCGACTTTTGTCGCACCAAGAATCGGCAAAAAGTCCGGAGCGTTTTGTCGGACCCGCTCGTTAGCCTCGGATGCGGCAGGACAGTCCGGCCTGCCCGCGACTCGGAAGGAGGTCACCGTTGCCCGCCATCACCGCCGAGGGCCTCACGAAGGTCTACGGCTCGCGCAAGCACACGGTGCATGCGCTCGACGGGCTCGACCTGACGGTCGAGGAGGGCACCGTGCTCGGTCTGCTCGGCCCCAACGGGGCCGGCAAGACCACGACGGTGCGCGTGCTGGCCACCCTGCTGCGGCCGG
This sequence comes from uncultured Actinomycetota bacterium, assembly GCA_963728945.1. Taxonomy (GTDB): domain Bacteria; phylum Actinomycetota; class Actinomycetes; order Mycobacteriales; family CADCTP01; genus CADCTP01. The sequence continues at coordinate 107,582 of CAVSMA010000005.1, forward strand.
ACGCCGGCCGGGCGACCGTCCTCGGCCATGACGTCGTCCGCGACGCCCAACAGCTCCGCCGCGAGATCGGCCTGTCGGGGCAATACGCGGCGGTCGACGAAAATCTGACCGGCGCCGAGAACCTGTGGATGTTCGGCCGGCTCTACCAGCTCTCCAGCGCGGAGGCGCACAGCCGGGCCGCCGCCCTGCTCGACCAGTTCGCGCTGAGCGCCGCCGGCAACCGGGTCGTGAAGACCTACTCCGGCGGTATGCGGCGGCGGCTCGACCTGGCCTCGGCGCTGATCGGCCGGCCGCGGCTGCTGTTCCTGGACGAGCCGACCACCGGGCTCGACCCGCGCAGCCGGATCGGGATGTGGGAGGTCATCCGCGACCTGGTGCGGACCGGGTCCACGTTGCTGCTGACCACGCAATACCTGGAGGAGGCCGACGCGCTGGCCGACGACATCGCGGTGGTCGACGCGGGCAAGATCATCGCCCGCGGCACGGCCGATGAGCTGAAGTCCCAGGTCGGCGGCGAGCGGGTGGAGGTGGTCCTGCACAAGGCCGGTGACCTGGAGAACGCGCGGGCCGTGCTCGGCCGGTGCTGCGGAGCCGAGGTGTCCATCGACGCGCACGCCCGCCGGCTGACCACGCCGACCTCCGGTGGCACCGAGTCGCTGGTCGGCGTGCTGCGCGCACTCGACGAGGCCGGCATCCCGCTCGACGACGTCGCGCTGCGCCGGCCGACCCTCGACGACGTGTTCCTGTCCCTGACCGGGCACAGCGCCGAGGAGGGCGCCGCTCCGGAGCCGGACGGGCCCGCCGAACCGGCGGGCGAGCCGGCCGCCGCGACCGTGGGGAGGGCGTCGTGACCGCGATCTCCACCGCCGTCGCCGACCGGACCCAGGGCTCGGCGTTCTCCGACACAGTCGTCCTGACCTGGCGCAACCTGAAGCGGATCCCGCGGATCCCGGAGCTGGCCGCCTTCGCGATCCTGCAGTCGGTCATGTTCGTGCTGCTGTTCGCGTTCGTGTTCGGCGGCGCGATCCCGCTGCCCGGCGGCGGGTCCTACAAGGAATACCTGATGCCCGGGATCTTCGCCCAGACGCTGGCGTTCGCCTCGGCGACGACCTGCGTCGGCATCACCGACGACATGCAGAAGGGGTTGGTCGACCGGTTCCGGTCGCTGCCGATGGTTCGCTCGGCGTTCCTGACCGGGCGGACGATCGCGGATGTGGTCTACAACGCCGGCATCCTGGTCGTGCTCATGGTGACCGGCCTCGCGATCGGCTGGCGGGTGCGCGACGGGGTGCTCTCGTTCTTGGCCGCGGTCGGCATCGCGCTGCTGTTCGCGTACGCGATGAGCTGGCTCGGCGTCTACCTCGGGCAGCTCACGCCGACGGTGGAGACCGCGCAGCAGGTCGCGTTCACGGCGATCTTCCCGATCACGTTCGTGTCCAACGCGTTCGTGCCGCTGCAGGCGCTGCCGGGGTGGCTGCAACCGGTTGCCGAGTGGAACCCGGTGAGCACGCTGACCGCGTCCATGCGCGAGCTGTTCGGCAACCCCAACCCGGTCAACGGGACGGGCTTCCCGTCGGAGCACCCGATCCTGATGACCGTCGCCTGGTGCGCCGCGTTCGTGGTGATCTTCGCTCCGCTCGCGGTCCGGCGCTACCGCGACATCTCCAAGTAGGTGCGCGGGCCCTGAGCGCGAGCAGCGCTTAGGGTGCCGGGGGTGAAGAACCTCAGCCGGGACGAGGCCGCCGAGCGGGCGGCGCTGCTGCGCGTCGAGTCGTACGAGGTGTGGCTCGACCTGACGGCGGCGCCGTCCGCGACCCGGTTCGGCGCCGGGACGCGCGTGGTGTTCGAGTGCCGGCGCGACGGCGCCGACACGTTCGTCGAGCACGCGGTGCCGGTGTGGGAGTCGGCGGTGCTCGACGGCGTGCCGCTCGACCTCGGCACGGTCGCCGGCAACCGGCTGCCGCTGCGCGGGCTGTCCGCCGGGCGGCACGAGCTGGAGGTACGCGCGGTCGCCGACTACAGCGTGACCGGCGAGGGGCTGCACCGGGCCATCGATCCCGCCGACGGCGCGGTCTACCTCTACCAGCAGAGCTTTCTCGACGACGCCCAGCGCACGTTCGTCTGCTTCGACCAGCCCGACCTCAAGGCGCCGATCACGCTGACCGTGCAGGCGCCGCCCGACTGGGTGGTCGGCGCCAACACCCGCCCGAGCCGGGACGGCGCCGGCTGGGTCTTCGCGTCGACCGAGCCGATCTCGACGTACCTGTTCACGCTCGCGGCCGGGCCATACCACGTCGAGCGGGCCCGGCACGGCGGGATCGAGCTCGGGCTGTGGTGCCGGCAGTCGATGCGCGACCACCTCGACGCCGACGACCTGTTCACCGTCACCCGGCAGAGCTTCGACCTGCAGCAGGAGCTGTTCGGCCGGCCGTACCCGTTCGGCGACTCGTACGACCAGGTCTTCGTCCCCGGCTTCAACGCCGGCGCGATGGAGAACGCGGGGATGGTCACGTTCACCGACGACTTCCTGTTCCGGTCGAAGGTGACGCTCGACCGGCGGCGACTGCGGGCGACCGTGGTGGCGCACGAGATGGCGCACATGTGGTTCGGCGACCTGGTCACCATGCGCTGGTGGGACGACCTGTGGCTGAACGAGTCGTTCGCCGAGCTGCTCGGCACGCTGACCGTCGACGAGGCGACCGGGCTGCCCGGCAGCTGGGCCGCGTTCTCGGTCGGCCGCAAGGCCTGGGGCTACTCGGCCGACCAGCTGCCGACCACCCACCCGGTCACCACCGAGGTCCCGGACACCCAGAGCGCACTGCTCAACTTCGACGGGATCAGCTACGCGAAGGGCGCCTCGGTGCTGCGGCAGCTGATGGCGTACGTGGGGCGGGACGCGTTCTTCGCCGGCGTCCGGGACTACCTCGACCGGCACGCGTGGGGCAACACGACGCTGGCCGACCTGCTCGACGCGCTGGAGCGCAGCAGCGGCCGGGAGCTGCGGGCGTGGGCCGACGGCTGGCTGCGCACCACCGGGGTGAGCACGCTGCGGCCGGTCTGGGACGGCGACGCGCTTGCGGTCGAGCAGGAGTCGCCGACCCCGCGGCTCGCCCGGATCGGCGTCGGCCGCTGGGACCTGGTCGACGGGGTGCTGCGCCGGCGTGACCTCACCGAGGTCGACGTGGGCGCGGGGACGACGCCGGTGCCGCTGTCCGGGCCGCGGCCGAGCCTGCTGCTGCTCAACGACGGCGATCTCGCGTTCGTGAAGATCCGCTTCGACGAGCGGTCCGCGCAGACGCTCGTGCGGCACCTGCAGACGATCGACGACGACCTGAGCCGGGCGCTGTGCTGGGCCGCGCTCTGGGACTCGACCCGGGACGCCGAGCTGCCGGCCTGGGCGTACGTGGAGGCAGTGCTGGCCGGTGCGGCGGTCGAGGACGATCCCGAGCAGGTGCGCACGCTGCTGAGCCAGGCGACCACCGCGGCCACCCGCTACCTGCCGGTCGGGTCGCGGGCGGAGTTCCGGCGGCGGCTGGCCGACGCGGCGTGGGCGTCCGCGGAGGCGGCCAAGCCCGGCAGCGACCTGCAGCTGGTCTACGTCAAGGCGTTCCTCGGCGTCGCCGAGGACGAGCGCATCGACGGCCTGCTGATGCCGCCCGAGGCGGACGGTCCGGAGGACGCCGCGGGGACGCCGCCCGCGTCCGTCGACGACCGGGGGATACCCGCGGACCGGGTCCCGCCGGGGCTCGTGGTGGACGCCGACCTGCGCTGGCTGGTGCTGCACCGGCTGGCCGCGCTCGGCCGGGCCGACGCCGACCGGCTCGACGCGGAGCTGCGCGAGGACCCGACGGCGGCGGGGGAGCGGCAGCACGCGGCGGCGCTCGCGGCGCGCCCGCTGGCGGCGGCGAAGGAGCAGGCGTTCGCGGTGCTGACCGAGCAGGCCGAGCTGTCGAACGACCTCGCCCGAGCCGTGGCCGGCGGGTTCTGGCAGTACGGGCAGGAGGAGCTGCTGCGGCCGTGGGCGGAGCGCTACTTCGCCGCGCTGCCGGAGATCTGGGCGAGCCGCGGTCCGGCGGTCGCCCTGCAGATCACCCGGCTGCTCTACCCGCAGCTGGACGAGCCCGAGACGCTCACGCTCACCGACGCCTTCCTCGCCGCCGCCGAGAGACCGCCCGGTTGCCGTCGCGTCGTCCTCGAACGCCGCGACGAGACCGCCCGAGCTCTCCGAGCCATCGCCGCCTCCTGAACGCACCCCGCGCCCGCTGGGGCCTACGGCGTCCATGGGCCGCCGTAGCCGATGCCGTGCGCGTGTTGCCGCGGGGTGTGATCGCCGTGCGATCGGGCGATCAGCGGCCGTTCACCAGGTGGCGGGCAGGGATCGGGGGCCGCGGTGGACGAGGTCGGGGACGTACGGGAGGCGGAAGCCGGGGTCCAGGCGCAGCGCCGGGAGCCGTTCGCGGAGCAGGCGTAGGGCGGTCTCGGCCTCCATCCGGGCCAGCGCGGCGCCGAGGCAGTAGTGGATGCCGCGGCCGAAGGCGAGGTGCCGTTCCCGGTCCGGCCGGCCGGGGTCGAACTCGTCCGGCCGGTCGAACGCCGCACCGTCCCGGTTCGCCGAGGCGAACAGCGCGAACACGCGCGCCCCGGCCGGGATCGTGACACCGGAGATCTGCACGTCGAACACGGCCCGGCGGTAGGCCCCCTGCACCGGCGCGTCGATCCGCAGCGTCTCCTCGACCACCGCGCTCACCAGCTCCGGCCGGTCGCCGGCGGCCGCCCACAGCTGCGGCCGGTGCAGCAGCAGCACCAGCGCGCTCGCGAGGAGGTCCGCGGTGGTCCCGTGCCCGGCGAGCACCAGTGAGATCGCCAGGCTGACGATCTCCGCGTCGGTCAGCGGCGCCGCGTCGCCCGCCCGTACCCGGACGAGGTCGGTCAGCAGGTCGTCCCGTCCCGCCGCTCGCCGCTCGCCCACCGCCGCCGCCAGATACCGCTCGAACTCCACGGACTCCCACGCCGCCGCCCGCTGCTCGTCCGCCGTCGCGCCGCATGCGGTGAGCCGCGCCAGCTGCCCCGTCCACTCCTCGATCCGCGCCACGTCCCAGGCCGGCAGCCCGAGCACCGCGCAGATCGCCCGCAGTGCCAGCGGCCGCGCGAACTCGGCGACCAGGTCGGCCCGCCCGCGCGGCTCGATCCCGTCGAGCAGTTCGGAGACGAGCTCGGTGATCGGCGGCTGCAACCCCGCGATCCGCCGCGCCGAGAAGACCTTCGCGACCAGGTCGCGGGTGCGCCGGTGCTCCGGCGGGTCCTCGTTGACCAGCGCCGGCACCTCCGGGCGGCCCTCGGCGAGGATGGTCGGCACCCCGGGCGCCGGCACGGCCGGCGTGCGGACCGGGAACGCGGAGGAGAACCGGGTCGGGTCCATCAGCACCCGGCGCACGTGGTCATACCGGCTGACCACCCAGACGTCGAACTCCGCGGAGTAGAAGACGGGCTGCTCCGCGCGCAGCCGCCGATAGAGCGGGTACGGATCGTCGAGGTTGTCAGCGCCGAAGCGGTCGAACGTCAAGGCGGCGGCCACCAGAACCCTCCTGCGCGGACGTCGAGCGCCCCACAAGCCGGACGGGTGGTGCTGACTCGTCGTTGACCCAGTCATTTTCGCGCACGGGTGGTTGCAGATTGCAGCTTTCCACCAATGGGACGGCTATTACCTTCGACCGGGTGACGCGGCGAAACTCCTCAGCGGTCGCGCATGCCGCGGCGGAACGCGTCCAGCAGGGCGCGGGCGACCTCCGCGCCGGAGGGCTGCCTGCCGGAGCGGCCCGCGGTGCCACCCGCGCCGCCGAACAAGTCGTCCCACCCCGACCGGCCGGACCCGCCCTGCCAGGGCACCGTGCCGGTCGGTCGGCCGGCCGGGCCCGCCCACCACGGAGGAGACCAACCCGGGCCCTGACCGCGCTCGCTCGGGGCGTCCTCGGGTGGCCTGCCGTACGATCCTCCGGACCCCGCTGACCGACCCCGTGCCGGGCCGGACGTTGCGCTCCCGCCCGCGCCGGCGCCCGTGCCGCCGGTGTACGGGCTGCCGCCCGTGCCGGCGCCCGTGCCGCCGGATCCGCGCCGCGCGGTCGGGCCGCCCGGGTGAGCGCCCCGGGTGCCGGATCCCGGCGGCGTGGGCATGGTCGAGCGGCCGCCGCCCGATCCGGTCCGGCCGCTGGCAGCCCCGCCGGAGCTGGTGTAGGTGCTGCCGGTGCCCGATCCGGTCCGGCCGGCGGGCCGCCCGCCCAAGCCGGTGGAGCTGCCGGTGCCGGCACCGGTCCGGCCGGTGCGGTCCGCCGCCGAGCCCCCCGCGCGGCGCGGGCTGGGTATCGAGCCGCCCCGGCGCGATCGGGCGGTGTCCCGTCCGCCCGCTCGGCCGGCTTCGGCGGCGTCGGTGGCCGAGTCGGCGGCCGCTCGCGGCGGGACGGGGCCCGGGCGTGGACCCCGGGCCGGCGCCGGTCGGGTCCGCGGCTGGCCGGCGGCGGTCGGGTCCCCGTACGCGGTGAGCGAGTCGCCGAAGCTGTCGCCGAGCGCCGGCACAGCCAGCGTGTCCCTCGTCGCCGCGTTGCCGGTCACCGCTCCGCCCGCCATGGCGCCATCGGTCAGAGCTCCGCCCGCCGCCAGCACGTCGGCGCGGTATCCGACCGCGAGCGCGTCCGCGGACGGCTCGGCGTAGCCGGCGGAGAACACGTCGGTGGTGGGGGCGGCGAGCGCGTCCCGGCCCGTCGCCGGAGCGAGCGCGTCCCACCCGGGCGAGACGGCGTCGCGTGGCCTGACCATGAGCCGAGAATGTCACACCCCGCCACTAACGTCCCGGCCATGGAGATGCGCATCGACCGCGTAGGTCTACTGCTCGACCAGCACGAGAGCTCGGTCGGGATCAGCCGGGAACGCCTGGCCGGGCTGACCGACGAGGAATACCGCTGGGAGCCCGTGCCCGACTGCTGGTCGATCCGCCGCCGCGGCGAGGCCGCGAGTCCCAACCCGTTCGGGCCGGGCGAGTGGCTGCTCGACTGGGACGACGGCCACCCGCAGCCCGACCCGTTCACCACCATCGCCTGGCGCCTCGGTCACCTCATCTCCATGTACGTCGACCGCTGGGAGTGGACGTTCGGCTCGCGCAGCGTCGACCCCGCGGTCGCCACCGACTTCACGCCGTCCGCGGACAAGGCGCTGGCCGTGCTCTGGGAGAAGGCCGAGCGGTTCGCCGCGTCGGTCGCGCAGATGACCGACGAGCAGCTCGACGTCCCCGGCTACGGCCAATATCCGTACGGGCTGGATCCGCAGCTCCCGTTCATCTCGATCGTGTGGTGGATGAACCGCGAGCTCATCCACCACACCGCCGAGGTGGCGGTCCTGCGCGACCTCTACCTCCGCCGCGACAGCCTCACGGGGTAGGCGCGTGACCGCGGGCACGGTTACCGACCGGCCGGCAGTCGGCTCAGCGGGTGGCCGCCGCGCGTGACTCGAGGTAGCGGCGTTCCGGGGCGGACAGGGTGAGCCGGGCCGCTTCGAGGTAGGCGGCCCGGGCGGCGGGCGCGTCCCCGGCCAGCTCCAGCAGGTGGGCACGCACCGCGGCGAGCCGGTGGTGCCCGGCCAGCGCGGGGTCCTCGGCCGCGGTGGCCAGCGCCGCGAGCCCGGCCTCCGGCCCGTGCACCATCGCGACCGCGACGAGCCGGTTCAGCTCGACCATCGGCCCGGGCGCGAGGACCGCGAGCAACTCGTACAGGCCGAGGATCTGCGGCCAGTCGGTCTCCGCCGCGGTCGGCGCGGTGTCGTGCACCGCCGCGATCGCCGCCTGCAGCTGGTACGGCCCGAGCGGCGCGACCGGCAGCGTCGCCTCCAGCAGCGCGGTGCCCTCGGCGATCATGGCCTGGTCCCACCGGGACCGGTCCTGCATGGCCAGCGGCACCAGGTTGCCGTCCGGTGTGGTCCGGGCCGGGCGGCGGGCGTCGGTGAGCAGCATCAGCGCCAGCAGCCCGGCGACCTCGCCGTCGTCCGGCGCCGCCGCATGCAGCTGGCGGGCCAGCCGCAGCGCCTCGGCGCTCAGCTCCACCCGCTGCAGCGAGCCGCCGGAGCTGGCCGTGTGCCCCTCGGTGAAGATCAGGTAGAGCACGTGCAGCACGGCCGCCAGCCGGTCGGCCCGCTCGTCGTCGGCCGGCGGCGCGAACGTGCCGCCCGCGGCCCTGATCCGCTGCTTGGCCCGGCTGATCCGCTGCGCGACGGTGGGCTCCGGCACGAGCAGCGCCCGGGCGATCTCCGCCGTGGTCAACCCGCCGACCGCGCGCAGCGTCAGCGCGACCTGCGAGACCGGCGTCAGCGCCGGGTGGCAGCACAGCGTCAGCAGGGTCAGCGTGTCGTCCACCCCGGTGACCGGCTCCGGCTCGACGGCGGACTCGAACACCACCCGCTCCCGGCGCCGGCGCGCCGTCTCGTTCCGCCACAGCTCCGTCCGCCGCCGGGACGCGACGGTGACCAGCCAGCCGGTCGGGTTCGCGGGCACCCCCTCGGCCGGCCACTGCGTCGCCGCCGCCAGCAGCGCCTCCTGCACCGCGTCCTCGCAGGTCTCGAAGTCGCCGGTACGCCGGACCAGCACGCCGAGCACCCGCGGCGCCAGCTCGCGCAGCAGCTGCTCGACCTGCCGCGGGACGGTCACAGCCCGTGCGCCGCCAGGTCGAGCACGGGACGTACCAGCACCTCGCTCCACTCGGCGTCCGGTGTCCGGGCGGCGATCTCGACCGCCCGCTCGGCCGAGCACTCGACCAGGTAGAAGCCGGCCAGGTGCTCCTTGGCCTCGGCCATCGGCCCGTCGCTGACCACCGTCCGCCCGTCCCGGACGGCGACCCGCCGGGTGAGCGCGACGTCGTCGAGACCCTCCGCGGCCACCAGCTCGCCGGACTCGACCAGCTCCTGGTGCAGCGCGCGGTGCCGCCGCCCGAGCGTGCGCAGCTGCTCGTCGGTCATCCGGCCCCAGATCTCCTGGAACGACGGGTTCGACTGCATCATGATCAGGTATTTCATCCGGTCCTCCGCGGCACTCGTCCGGTCACTGTCCCACCGCGATGTCGAAACCGGCCGCGCCGCCTCGACAGCCCGTACGCAGACACCGAGACGAGGAGGCACCCGATGGCCGTCACCACCGCCGAGGCCGCCGTCCGCGACCTGCTCGAGGAGCACGCCGCGGCAATGCGGGACAAGGACGCCGACCGGCTGGCCGCCTGCCACCGGCCCGGCGCGGTCGTCTACGACCTGGCGCCGCCGCTGGCCGGGACGTTCGACCGGGAGCGGACGCGGGCCTGGTTCGCCGGGAAGGCCGGCGGGTCGATGGACTACGAGATCCGCGACGTCGAGGTCGAGCTGGCCGGCGATCTCGCCGTCGCGTACGGGCTGACCCGGATGGGTGACGGCGCGACGTTCGAGCTGTGGTTCCGCACCACGCTGGTGCTGCGGGAGACCGGCGGGCGCTGGCAGATCGTGCACGCGCACGAGTCGACGCCGTTCCACATGGACGGCTCACTGCGGGCGGCGGTCGACCTGACCCCCTAGCGGCCTGCGGTGACACAGTAACCCGCCCGCCGCGGCGCTCCGTTGAGCCGTGGCGGGCGGGGAGTCGGGGTGGGTCAGAGGTTGCCGCGACGCTCCTGCTCGCGCTCGATCGCCTCGAACAGCGCCTTGAAGTTGCCCTTGCCGAAGCCCTCCGAACCGTGCCGCTCGATCAGCTCGAAGAACACGGTCGGCCGGTCCTGCACGGGCTTGGTGAAGATCTGCAGCAGGTACCCGTCCTCGTCCCGGTCGGCGAGGATGTTGAACTTGCGCAGCGTGTCCAGGTCGACGCGGGTCTCGCCGACCCAGCCGCCGAGCGCCTCGTAGTACGAGTCGGGCGTGGCGAGGAACTCCACACCGGCGGCCTGCATCGCCTGCACGGAGGCGACGATGTCGTCGGTGGTCAGCGCCAGGTGCTGCACGCCGGGCCCGCCGTAGAACTCCAGGTATTCGTCGATCTGCGACTTCTTCTTGCCCACCGCCGGCTCGTTGAGCGGGAACTTCACCTTCCGCGAGCCGTCGGCGACGACCTTCGACATCAGCGCCGAATACTCGGTCGCGATGTCGTCGCCGACGAACTCCTTCATGTTCGTGAAGCCGAGCACCCGGTTGTAGAAGCCGACCCACTCGTCCATCCGGCCGAGCTCCACGTTGCCGACGCAGTGGTCGATCGCGGTGAAGAACGGCGTCCTGTGGGCGACGATCGGGTCGCGGCGTACGAAGCCAGGCAGGAAGACACCGGAGTAGTCGTTCCGCTGCACGAATGTGTGCCGCGTCTGGCCGAACGTCGCGATGGCGGCGGTGACGACCTTGCCGTGCTCGTCCTCGCTCACCGCCGGAGTGGCCAGCGACCTGGCGCCCGCGGACATCGCCTGCTCGTACGCGGTCTCCGCGTCCGGCACGGTCATCGCCAGGTCGACCACGCCGTCACCGTGCTCGCGCACGTGCGCGCCGACCCAGGTGCCGGCGTGCGCCTCGCCGGTGATCAGGAACCGCGCCGACCCCGCCTCCAGCACATAGTCGACGAGGTCGCGGGAGCCGGTCTCCGGTCCCCGGTATGCGACGCAGCGCATCCCGAACGCAGTGGAGTAGTAGTGCGCAGCCTGCCGGGCGTTGCCCACGGCGAACCGCACGTAGTCCATTCCGTACACCGGGAAGTCCATGAGCCCACTCCTCCGCTGATGCCGTCACCGCCAGCCTCCGACCAGCGCCGGTGACTGGGCAAGCCGCCCGTCCCTGGCTGATCAGGCTGTACAGTCAGCAGGCGTGGAGGCGCCTACGGCTGGACAGAATGCCCAGTTCGACGCGCTCGATGCGAGGCTCGTCACATTGCTGGCCGAGCAGCCCCGGATCGGGGTGCTGGAGTGCGCCCGCCGGCTCGGCGTCGCCCGCGGCACCGCCCAGGCCCGGCTGGACCGGCTGCAGGCCCGGGGCGTGATCACCGGCTTCGGTCCGGACGTCGATCCGGGGGCGCTCGGCTTCGTCGTGTCGGCGTTCGTGACGCTGGAGATCGCGCAGGGTGCCGGGCGGGATGGCGTGGTGGCGCACCTGTCGCAGATCCCGCAGGTGTTGCAGGTGCACACCGTCACCGGCCAGGGCGACCTGCTCTGCCGGATCGTGGCGCGGTCCAACGCCGACCTTCAGCGGGTGATCGACACGGTCGTCGCGCACCCGGACATCCAGCGCACCGCGACCGTTATCGCGCTCGCCACGCCGATCCCGTACCGGGTGGTCCCGTTGGTGCGGGACACGGTGCGGGACCGGTCGACGGCTCCGTGACCGCCGCTACTCGTGGAACGGCTCGGCCTTCTGCAGGGTGACGCGCATCGTCTTGCCGTTCGGCGTCTCGTACGTGCGGGTCTCGCCGACCTTGGCCCCGTCCAGCGCCTTGCCCAGCGGCGAGGCGGCCGAGTAGACCTCGAGGTCGGCCCCGGTCTCCTCGCGCGAGCCGATGAGGAACGTCTCGCTCTCCTCGTCATCCTCGAACCGGACGGTCACGACCATGCCCGGCCCGGCGACGCCCGCCTGCCGCGGCGCCTCGCCGACCTGCGCGGTGCGCAGCAGCTCCTGCAGCTGACGGATCCTCGCCTCCTGCTTGCCCTGCTCCTCGCGGGCGGCGTGGTAGCCGCCGTTCTCCCGGAGGTCGCCCTCCTCGCGGCGCGCGCTGATCTCGGCGCTGATGGCCGTCCGGTTCTCGATCAGGTGGTCCAGCTCGGCCTTGAGGCGGTCGAAAGCCTCCCGCGTGAGCCAGGTGACGGGGGCAGTGTTGTCCGTCATCGACACGGGGTGCTCCTCGGATGCAGGGGGTAGGGAAACGGATCAGGAACGAACGTCGAAAGTAACATCGCACGGCGACGACACCCAGTCCCGCCGTCGACCCGGGGTCCGGCGCCCGGCCGATCGGCCGGCGGATGGACCCTCCGCACTCGATGGTAGTACGGCCGCCGTACCGGGTCCGGTCGGTGGAATCCGGACGACCGGCTGCTCGTTGCTGACCAGAGAATGTCGGAACCACCGAGTAGGAGTGCGGGCGTGACCCAGGAGCAGTTGCGTCTCATGGCGGTGCACGCCCATCCCGACGACGAGTCGAGCAAGGGCGCCGCGACGATGGCGCGCTACGTCGACGAGGGCGTCGACGTGCTGGTCGTGACCGCCACCGGCGGCGAGCGCGGGTCGATCCTCAACCCGGCGATGGACCGGCCGGACGTGCTCGAGCGCATGCCGGAGATCCGCAAGGCGGAGATGGACAGGGCGCGGGAGATCCTCGGTGTCCGGCAGGAGTGGCTCGGGTTCGTCGACTCCGGGCTGCCCGAGGGTGACCCGCTGCCGCCGCTGCCCGAGGGCAGCTTCGGCCTGGTCGACGTGGACGAGGCGGCCGAGCGGCTGGTCGCGGCGATCCGCCGGCAGCGCCCGCACGTCGTGATCACCTACGACGAGAACGGCGGCTACCCGCACCCCGACCACGTGATGACCCACAAGATCTCGGTGGTCGCGTTCGAGGCGGCCGGCGACCCGGATCGCTACCCGGACGCCGGCGAGCCGTGGCAGCCGCTCAAGCTCTACTACCACATGACCTTCGGCCGGGCCCGGATGGCGCAGATGCACGAGGCGCTGCTCGCCGCCGGCCTCGAGTCGCCGTACGAGGAGTGGCTCAACGAGTGGGACGGTGAGGACACCGTCACGCCCCGGATCACCACCAGGGTCGAGTGCGCCGAGTGGTTCCCGCGCCGGGACGAGGCGCTGCTCGCGCACGCCACCCAGATCGACCCGACCAGCCGCTGGTTCGCGGTGCCGCTGCAGCTGCGCCAGCAGATCGCGCCCACCGAGGACTACGAGCTGGCGCGGTCCCTGGTCGACACCGACCTGCCGGAGGACGACCTGTTCGCCGGCGTCCGGGAGACAATCAACGCATGAGCACGACGCTGCTCGCCGCCGCGGCGGAGAACCGGGAGGCCAGCCCGATCGGGCTGGTCGTCATCCTGCTGCTGCTGGTCGCCCTGGTGTTCCTGATCCGTTCGATGAACAAGCACCTGCGCAAGGTCCCCGGCTCGTTCTCCCGCTCCGGGCGGCGACCGGACGCGCCGACCAGGCCCGCCGGGCGCGATCCGGCCCGCGAGCCCGAGGATCAGTAGTCGTCGGCGCTGCGGCGACGGGATCGTTTGGTCGCCGATCGGCGCCGCTTCGAGTCGAGCCGGCGTTCGGTGGCGCCCCGGGACGGCCGGGTCGGCCGCCGCGGCGGTGGCGGCGGCTCCAGCGCGCGGGCGACCAGCCCGGCCAGCCGGTTCCGGGCCGCCTCCCGGTTGCGGAGCTGGGAGCGCCGCTCGGACGCCGTGACCGCGAGCGTGTCCCCGGTCAGCCGGGAGCCGAGCCGGCGCCGCAGCTTGTCCAGCAGCTCGACCGGCAGCGCCGACGCGCCGAGGTCCCAGACCAGCTCGACCCGCGAGTCGGTGGTGTTCACGCCCTGCCCGCCGGGCCCCGATGACCGGGAGAACCGCTCGGTCAGCTCGTCGCCGGGGATCGTCACCCGGCCGTTGACCGGCAGGTCGGCAGGCACCTGGCCAGGTTAGGCGCGTCGGGTCGCCGGCGCGGGGCACGATGGGGGCCATGGCCAACCGCCTCGCCGACGCGACCAGCCCCTACCTGCTGCAGCACAAGGACAACCCCGTCGACCGCGCGCGACGAGTTGATCCACCTGATCGAGGACCTGCCCGAATCGACCTCGCGGCGGCGCGGGTAGTGATTCGGTCCACGATCTCGTGCTCCACCGCCAGCACCTCGGCCCACCTGAACGACCGAACGTGATCAGGCACATCGGTGCGGTCGAGCAGTGGCCGTGATGCCACGACTTGCGACGGCCACATCACCGGGTGCTGCCCCCTGGCGCCCGCCGCGCCGGAGGCCCGGTCTGCGCCGATGCCAGGACAGCACCCGCGCGATCGGCCAGCTGGTCGCGGCTGAGTCCGCCGGCCATCGCGCAGATCTTGTCGAAGAGAGTTCCACCCAGACGCTCCTCGAGCTGCTCCCGCAACCTCGCGTAGCGAACCTCGTCCACACCGTGCGCGGGCGGTGACCCCGGCTGTGCGGCGGCCGCCGCCAGCAGCAATGCCGCCTCCCGGGGGTGGTCGGTCGCCGCTGCCAGCTCGGCGACGATGCGCCCGATGGTGCACAGCTGCGGCCACATCGCCGTACGGCGCACCTCGGCCAACACCTCACCGCCCGCGGCCCCCGCAGCGCCGTGCTGACGCGTGCGCACCAGGGCGGCGAGCAGAGCGATCCGCGCCAGGACGGCAATCTGCCCGCAGCCGGTCGCCGTCGCCAGTTCGACGGCGCGCCGCAGCGACGCGATCCCCTGGTCTGGTTGGGCCACCGCCGCCTCGCCGGCCCCGTAGGCCGCGAACGCCTGCACCGGCGCCGATCCGCAGGCATCCGCGGACAGGACGGCAACCCCGGCCTGCTCCACGGCGAGGTCGAGGTCCCCGCCGAAGCGGGCCAACAGCGCCAAGGACGTGTGTCCCTCTGTCCGCAGCGCCACCGGGAGCTCCGCCAGACCGGCAATGGCCCGCCAGTGGCGTCCAGACTCCTCGTGCTCGCCGCCGTAGAGCGAGGCGATGCCCAGTGCGAGGTGTGCCAGGTACAGCTCGGCCGGACTCGACGCAGCCTGGAGTGCGGCCTGACCGAGCTCGGTGCTGCGGCCGAGACCGCCGCGGCTCGCCAAGGCCACGCCGGCCGCAGCCATCGCTTCCGCCGCGTGGGCCCCGCCGTCGCGCAGGCTTCGCTCCCCGGCCTCGATGATCAGGTCGTCCAAGCCTGGTTGCGGCATCCAGTGCGGGCACCGCTGCACCGCGCCCGCGATAGCCGCCGCTAGACCCAACTCGCCGTGGCGCAATGCCCAGCGCAAGGCAGCCTCGATGTCCGCACGCCCACGCCGAAGCCGGAGCAGCGCTGCCGTGGCGTTCGGCCCGGTGCATTCGTCGGCGGCCTCACCGGTGAGCTCCGCAACCCACCGGGCATGCGCGCGTCCGGCCAGCTCAGCCCGCCCGGACTCGGCGAGACGGCGGGCCGCCTCGACGCGCACCACCGTGAGCAACCGACAGCTCAGGCCGTCGTCGCGCTCGCGGGCCGACACCAGCGAGGAGTCGACGAGCTCGGCCAGCTGCGCGTGGGCATCGCGCTCCGTGCCACCCGTACCCTCCGTGCGGATGCCGGCGACCAGGCGACTGACCGCTTCGAGGCCGAACTCGCCCGGAAACACCGAAAGGGCGGCGAACAGGTCCCTCTCCTCGTCGCGTAGCAGGGCACAGGACCAGTCCACGAGGGCCCGCATCGGCGGCCCGGTCCAGCCGGCCTTGTCCAGGACACCGGGGTCGCCGGCGAGCGCGGCGCGGACGCCCTCGAGTCCGAGCTGGTGAACACGGGAGGCGGCGAACTCCAGGGCGAGCGGTAGCCCGTCCAGCCGACGACAGATCTCGCCGACCGCGGGCGCGTTGTGCTCGGTCACCGCGAAGGCAGGTCGGGCCCGCCGGATCCGGTCGACCAACAGCACCTCGGCCGGCGACAGCCTCCCCGACGTCGAGGCGGTGCCGGTCGACGGGCCGGGAAGCGGGGCGAGCGGCAGCACGTGTTCGCTGGGCAACCCGAGCCGATGCCTGCTGGTCAGGACCACTCGGATGTCCGGGCAGCGCCGCGCCACCAACTCCACGAGCTGTGCCGTCTCGCGCAGAACGTGCTCGCAGTTATCGACTATCAGGATCGTGGGATCGGCGCGAAGCCGCGCCACGAGCTCGGCCCGGTCGGCCGGCCCGGATCCTCCGCTGACGGCAGCCGAGACCGCGCCGGTCACCTGACCCGGGGCGACGGCCGCCAGCTCGACGACCGCCACCGGGAGAGCAAGCCTGCCCGCCAGGTCTGGAGTCGCCTCGGCGACGAGGCGGGTCTTCCCGACCCCGCCCGGCCCGGTAACGCTGACCACCCGGCTGATGGCGCACGCCGAGACGAGGACCTCCAGCTCATGCCGGCGGCCGACGAACGTCGTGGACGTGTCCACCCAGCCGGGCACACCCGGACCCGGCGGCGTACGGCGGGGCGCCCCGCCCGCGAGCAGCCGGGCGTGGAGCGCCTGCACGGCCGGAGCGGGATCCAGCCCCAGCTCATCGGCTAATCGACGCCGGTGCTCCTGGTACCGGTCGAGCGCGGCGGCGGTGCGCCCGCACCTCGCGAGGGCAGTCATCAGCAGCGAGACGGCGTGCTCACGGTACGGCTCCGCGGCCACGAGTCCCTCGAGGCGTCGGACGGCGTCGGCTGGGTCGTCGAGGTCGAGGGCGGTCCGGGCACGCTCCTCGCAGGCGTCGAGCCGTAGCAGCTCGAGCCGTTGCGACTCGACCTCGGCGAAGCCGCGGTCGGCGAACTCGGCGTACGCCCTCCCGCGCCACAGCGACAGCGCTTCGTCGAGGAGCCGGGCGGCCTGCTCCGGCCCCACAGCGCCAGCGCGGCGGCACAGGTCCTCGAACCTCCGGGAGTCCAACCCGGCCGGTGCGACCTCGATCCGATACCCCGCCGGATCCGGGCCGATCGAGCCCTCGCCCAGGAGACCCCGTAGTCGCGAGATCACGGTGTACAACGCCGGCCGCGGTTGTTCCGGGAGCTCGTCACCCCACGCCGCCTCGAGAAGCGCGTCCACCTCGACGGCTCTCCCGGCGTGAACCAGCAGCGCCGCGAGCACGCCCACCCGGCGCCCACCCGGCACCGCCAGCCGGTTGCCGTCGCGCCAGACCTCCAGCGGACCCAGAACTCCATATCTCAGGTCGGGCACCCCCTCATCCTCGCCGCTGCGCTGGTGAATGTCGCGTGAAAGGGCAGCACGCGACGCTGGCCGCTCACGGCAAGACCAACAGAGCCGGGCGAGGAGCAGAGATGAGTGGGCAGACAGTCCGTGACGGCAGGCCGCTCGGGCACAAGGTCGGCCGGGGCGACGGCGAGCACCTGTTCTTCAGCGGCATGGAGGTGCTCGTCAGGGCTTCGGTGGAGTCCACCGGAGGTGCCTTCACCGTGCTGGAGGAGCGAGACCCGATCGACGTGCCGCTGCACGTGCATCGCGACCGGGACGAGTTGTTCTACGTGCTCGAGGGTGCGCACGTGTTCACCGTCGGCGACACCCAGTACGACGCGGGTCCAGGTGACCTCGTCTTCGGACCGCGAGGTGTCCCGCACGCCCAGCGTCGGGTCGTGCCGGGGGTGGGCCGGATCCTGACGTTGTTCAGCCCTGCGGGGTTCGAGGGCTTCTTCCGTGAGCTGGCCGCGGCCGACGCGAACCGCGAACACGACGACTTGTTCGTGGATCGGCTCGCCGCCCGCTACCAGGTGCGGTGGCTGTGAGCGCGCCGCCCTGAAAGGTCACTGAAAGCCCGGTGCAGCACGGTCTCGGCGACGAGCAACACCGGACAAGGAGGTCGTTGACATGGCGCAGTTCGAGTGCACCACCACCATCGCCCGGCCGAGGGAGGAGGTGTTCGAGAAGGTCGCGGAGCTGGAGAACTCCCGCTACTACGACGCCGGGGTCGAGTCGGTACGCCGACTTACGCCGGGAGAGCTCGGAGCCGGCACGCGCTTCGAGTTCCGCGAGCCGATCCCACCCTGGGGCCGCGTCGGGCTGGCGTACGCGACCTACACCGCGGTCGAGCCCGGCGAGCGGGCCGCGTTCGACTTCGAGGTGGGTGCGCTGCGTGGCCACGGGGTGTTCGCCTTCGAGCGAGTCGGCCCGGACACGCTCGTCACCCTCAGAGGTTGCCTGCGGCCACCCCGCCTGATACGGGTCCTTGCGCCGGTGATGGCGCGGCAGGCGCGACGCACCTGGGAGGAGCGTCTGCGGTTCATCAATGACTGGATCGAGGCCGGTGCCCCACGCGACCGGTCGTGGCGTGCCCTGTCGCTGAGGAGTGATGGGCGATGACGCGGTACGACGCGATCGTCGTCGGTGCCCGATGCGCGGGCTCGGCCACGGCGATGCTGCTGGCGCGGAAGGGGCATCGGGTGCTGCTCGTCGACCGGGCACACTTCCCGTCAGACACCGTCTCGACGCACCTGATCCATGCTCCGGGCGCGGCGGCCCTGAAGCGTTGGGGCCTACTGGACCAGCTCGCGGCGACCGGCTGTCCGGCCATCACGACGTACTCCTTCGACTTCGGGCCGATCGTGCTCCGCGGCACGCCGCCACCCTCTGACGGCACCGGGGCTGCGCTGTGCCCGCGGCGTACCGTCCTGGACAAGCTGCTTCTCGATGCAGCTGCCGCAGCAGGGGCGGAGATCCGTGAGGGCTACCCGGTGCACGACCTGCTCATCGAGGACGACCGTGTCGTCGGCATCCGGGGTGGCGGCGCGGCATCGAGGTCCACGCTGCGAGCCGACATCGTGGTCGGGGCGGACGGCGCCCACTCCCGGGTGGCCAGGCTCGCGGGCGCGCCCAGCTATCGCGACGCGCCGATGCTGAGCGTGGGCTACTACGCATACTGGAGTGGCTTCCCGGTCCGGGACGCCGGCTGGGCGGTCCGCCCGGGGCGCGGCTACGGCGCCTTCCCAACCCACGACGGGCTCACCATGGTGCTGGCCGCCTGGCCGGCTGCGGAGCTCGCGTCAGTCAGACAAGACGTCCAGGGCAATTATCTGCAGGCCGTCCGAGGGGCGTACGGCGAGCGGCTCGCGGACGCGCGCCGCGAGGAGAGGGTCGTCGGGAGCGGAGTCGCGAACCACTTCAGGAAGCCCTACGGACCCGGCTGGGCACTGGTCGGCGACGCCGGCTTCTTGCTCGACCCAGTGACCGCTCAGGGCATCACCGACGCCTTCCTCGACGCCGAGCTGTGCGCCGACGCCATCCACGCCCACGCGACGGGTTCTCGTCGGTACGACGAGGCCATGGCCGACTACCACTGCTGTCGCGATGCTCGCGTGTCGCCGATGTACGACTTCACCGCGCAGCTTGCCTCTCTGGAGCCGCCACCCCCGAGGTTCCAGCAGTTCGTCGCCGCGATCGCCGATCAACAAGAGGGGATGGACGCGTTCGCTGGTGTGTTCGCCGGGACGGTCCCGCCCTCGGCCCTCTTCGGTAACCCACCGGGACCGCCGGAGACAACGTGACCCCCGCCCGTCTCTCGGCGCTCGCTCGAGTTCGCTCGTCGAGACGGCTTCGGCAACCAGGCCGGCCGACCAGCCTGGCGAGGGCAGCCGGACCTACAGACCTGACAGAGACGGGACAAGCGTGCTCCCTCGTCCGCGGTTGCTTGCCGCGCTCGATGCCGTCCTCGAGGTACTCCTCGCCGAGCATCCGGATCGGGCGGGAGGCGCGAACGTCGGCGCCGGCGGGCGTCTCCTTGTCGGTGTCCAGCGCAGCCTCGGCCTGGGCGAAGATCTTGCGCGCCGCTGCCGCGGAGTTGGCTCGTCGCAGCACCCGCTTCCACCGGTCGCCCTCGCCGGCCGGCGCTCGGAACATCACCTGATACTTCGTGCCACCGCTCTCCGGCGCGTAGAGCCGCACGCGCGCCACGGTCGCCCGCTACCACCCAGGGTGCGCGGCTTGCCCGGTGCGAGCAGCGTGGGCTTCTTTCGAGTTGCCACCGGCGTCCCTCCTAGGCTGGACGGGTGGGAGTCGCATCAGGCTCCCGAGAATCTGCCTTCGTGTATCACTCTCGTGTATCACTGACGAAGAAGTGATACACGTGCCACTCGTCAGGAGTCATGGGAAATGGCCAACCGCCTTGCCAACGCGACCAGCCCATACCTGCTCCAACACGCGGAGAATCCGGTGGGTTGGTGGGAGTGGGGACCCGAAGCGTTCGCCGAGGCGAAGCGCCGTGATACACCAATCCTCCTGTCAGTCGGGTACGCCGCGTGCCACTGGTGTCACGTCATGGCGCACGAGTCCTTCGAGGACGACGCGACCGCGGCGATCGTCAACGCGGGCTTCGTGCCGGTCAAGGTCGACCGGGAGGAGCGCCCGGACGTCGACGCCGTCTACATGGAGGCCACCCAGGCCATGACCGGCCAGGGCGGCTGGCCGATGACCTGCTTCCTCACCCCGGACGGGGCGCCGTTCTTCTGCGGCACCTACTTCCCGAGGCCGGTCTTCCAGCGGCTGCTCGGCTCGGTCAGCGAGGCCTGGCGGGACCGGCGGAACGACGTGCGCGACACCGGGCAGCGGATCGTCAGCGCGCTGTCCGCCCCGCGCGAGCTGACCCCGGCCCCGCTGGACGCGGCCGTGCTTGACGCGGCGGCGGCCTCGCTGCGGACCGCGTACGACGAGGTCAACGGCGGCTTCGGGAGCGCGCCGAAGTTCCCGCCGTCGATGGTGCTTGAGTTCCTGCTGCGCCGGCACGCCCGCACCGGCGACGGCCTGGACATGGTGGTCGGCACCGCCGAGGCGATGGCCCGCGGCGGCATGTACGACCAGCTCGCCGGCGGCTTCGCCCGCTACTCGGTCGACGCCGGCTGGGTGGTGCCGCACTTCGAGAAGATGCTCTACGACAACGCGCTGCTGCTGCGGGTCTACCTGCACGTGTGGCGGGAGACCGGCTCGCCGCTGGCCCGCCGGGTCGTGCACGAGACCGCCGCGTTCCTGCTCGGCGACCTGCGGACGGCCGAAGGCGGGTTCGCTTCCGCGCTGGACGCGGACGCCGCCGGCGTCGAGGGCCTCACGTACGCGTGGACGCCGGCGCAGCTGATCGCCGTCCTGGGGTACGAGGACGGGGAGTGGGCGGCGCAGGTGCTGTCGGTCACCGGGGCCGGCACGTTCGAGCACGGCTCGTCCACCCTGCAGCTGCGAGCCGACCCCGACGATCACGCCCGCTGGACGACCGTGCGGGAGCAGCTGCTGTCCGCCCGGGAAGCCCGTCCGCAGCCGGCCCGGGACGACAAGGTCGTCACCGCCTGGAACGGGCTGGCCATCGCCGGGCTGGCCGAGGCGGGCGCGCTGCTCGGCGAGCCGGGCTGGGTGATCGCCGCGGAGACCGCGGCCGAGCTGCTGCTGGACACCCACCTGGTGCACGGTCGGCTGCGGCGCAGCTCCCGCGGCGGGATCGTCGGCGCGCCGGCCGGCGTGCTGGAGGACTACGCCGACCTGGCCGAAGGGCTGCTCGCGCTGCACCAGGCAACCGGGCAGCCGCGCTGGCTGGCCGCCGCGGGCGACCTGCTCGACACGGTGCTGGCCCGGTTCGCCGACGGTAGGGGCGGGTTCCACGACACGGCCGACGACGCCGAGCAGCTGATCCGCCGGCCCTGGGACCCGACCGACGGGCCGACGCCGTCCGGGCCGGCCGCCGCGGCCGGGGCGCTGCTCACCCACGCCGCGCTGTCGGACCGCACCGACCACCGGGAGGCGGCCGAGGCGGCACTGGCCGTGCTGGCGCCGGTGGTGGCCGCGTACCCGCGGGCCGGCGGCTGGGCGGCGGCGGTCGCCGAGGCCGCGCTGGCCGGCCCGCTGCAGGTGGCGGTCAGCGGGGGTGGCGAGCTGGTCGACGTGGCCCGGCGGGGGACGTCGCCGGGGCTGGTCGTGGTCGCCGGAGCCCCGGACGCGCCGGGCGTGCCGCTGCTCGCCGGCCGGCCGCTGGTCGACGGGCGGGCGGCTGCGTACGTCTGCCGCGGGTTCGTCTGCGACCGACCGTCCACCGATCCGGCCGCGCTGGCCGGGCAGGTGCGGACGCTGGTTCAGCCCTCGGCGGACGGGGCTACCCGCGGCCCGCGTCCGAGCGCATAGTGATTGCACTGCAACGGTGTAATCAAAGCGCGGAGGCGGAAGCGATGGTGGGACGAGGGCGCGGCTGGCACGGGCACGGCCGAGGGTTCGGCGGGCGAGGGGGCTGGCAGCAGGCCGACCTGCCGCCGGCCGATGACGCGGCGGGCTGGTTCGCCGGCCGGCTGCCGGACGGCTGGTTCACCGGCGCGCCCAGCGTGACCGTGGACCGGGACGAGATCCTGGTGGTCGGCACGCTGGAGCCGCCGGCGGTCGAGGGCGGCGACGCGGTCGCGGTGAGCGCGGCGGAGGCCGGCCGGATCAGCCGGTTCCGGGAGGACACCCGGGACGAGCGGATCGCGATCGCGCAGGAGGCCGAGCACCGGTACGGCCGCAAGGTCGCCTGGGGCGCCGTCGCCGGCGGCACCCGGCAGCTGTTCACCACGCTGTCGGCGCCGGTGATGACCCGGCTGCGGCAGCCGGAGCGGCAGGTGCTCGACACGCTCGTCGACGCGGGCGTCGCCCGGTCCCGGTCGGAGGCGCTGGCCTGGTGCGTGCGGCTGGTCGGCGAGCACGCCGACACCTGGCTGACCGAGCTGCGCGAGGCGATGGGCGCGGTCGACCGGCTCCGGGCACAGGGCCCGGACGTGGCCGGGGCGGGGGAGCCGGAGGCGACCGAGTCGTAGTCGCCGGGGCCCACTAGGGTCCCGGGGTATGCGCGCCGCTGTCTTCGAGGGACCCGGCAACATCCGGATCCAGCACGTGCCCGACCCGGAGGTGGAACTGCCCACCGACGCGGTGGTGCGGGTCGTGTCGGCCGCCCTGTGCGGCACCGACCTCTGGTCGTACCGGGGGTACGGGCAGCGGCAGCCCGGCGAGCGGATCGGCCACGAGTTCCTCGGCGTGGTCACCGACGTCGGCCCCGACGTCCGGACCGTACGGCCCGGCGACCTGGTGATCTCCCCCTTCACCTGGTCGGACGGGACGTGCGAATACTGCCTGTCCGGGCTGACCACGTCGTGCATCGACGGCGGTGTGTTCGGCGAGCCCGGGCACGACGGGGCCCAGGGCGAGGCGCTGCGGGTCCCGCACGCGGACGGCACCCTGGTCGTGGTGCCGCCCGCGCTGCGGGACGCCCCGCCGGAACTGCTGCTGCCGCTGTGCGACGTGCTGCCGACCGGGCACCACGCGGCCATGTCGGCGGGCGTGAAGTTCGGGCACCGGGTCGCGATCGTCGGCGACGGCGCGGTCGGGCTGTGCGCGGTGCTGGCCGCCCGCCGGCTCGGCGCCGAGAGCGTCACCGTGATCGGCCACCACGAGCAGCGGCTGGAGGTCGCTCGCCGGCTCGGCGCCACGGACGTGGTGCACGGCCGCGGCGAGCGGGTGGCCGAGGAGGTCATCACGCTGACCGGCGGCGCGCACGCCGTGCTCGAGTGCGTCGGCGCCCAGCCGGCGCTGTCCACCGCGATCGCGGTCGCCCGGGACGGCGCCACCATCGGCTACGTAGGCGTGCCGCACCT
>CAVSMA010000006.1:0-369629 GCA_963728945.1 uncultured Actinomycetota bacterium
CCGCCAGGGCACCGAGTAGAGCACCCGGTCGACCTGCGCGTGAATGTCCGGGCCTACCTTCGCCCGCGCCCAGGAGGCCAGCACGAACGGCTCCGCCGGCAGCGGCCGCATGGCCTCTCGCTCGACCGCGTCGAAGACCGCGGCCGGGGCGGCGCCCTCCAGCGGCCGGCAGGCCCGCCGGCCGGCGACCTCCGCCGACCAGCGGACGGCCCCGGCCTGCATCGCCTCCAGCGACGCGAACTCCCTGCCGCGCCAGAACGAGTCGCGGACATACGGCATCGGCCGCTCGACCTGCGGCTTGTCACGGGGCTTCACCGCGCGGGCGGGGTCGATCAGGCAGCCGTAGTGCTCGGCGAGCTCGGCATAGGACCGGTTGATCTTCGGGTCGTAGAGGTCCGGCTTGTCGACCCCGGTCTTGAGGTTGTCCGGGTTCTGTGCCCGGCCGCGTTATGTGGCCGAGGTGATGAGGATGGGTCTGCTAGCAGGCGTGATGGCTGATCCGGTGCCCGGTCTGTTCACATAACGCTTGCCGCGGGAAAGGCTGCTTTCCTCCAGCGCATACGCAGAGAGGAAGTTGCCATGTTGGAGGAGTACTTCGTCAAGCCGTCAACGATCGATCGCCTTCGGGGCTCGTGGATCGCGACGGAAATCGAGACGTACGTGGCCTGGCTCGCCGGACAGGGCTACAGCACGAAGAGCATCTGGCGCCGCGTGCCCATCGGGTTCGCCTTCGGCGAGTTCGCCCGTGAGCGAGGGGCGCGTGCCGTCGGTGATCTGCCCGCGCATGTCGAGGCGTTCGTGGCCAACCGGGTCGCTGCCCACCATGCGCAGACCGGCTCGGCGAGGCCGATGGCGAAGGAGGTCCGCGGCCCGGTCCAGCAGATGCTCTCGGTCGTGCTCCCCGGCTTCGAGCCGACCGGCCGGCGCCATCACCCCCAGCCTTTCGCCGGCACCGTTCCTGGGTTCTTCGGCTACCTGGACGAAGAGCGAGGGCTGCGCCCGGCGTCGATCTACCAGTACCGCCACCATCTCGACCGTTTCGAGGCCTACCTCGCCCGGATCGGGGTCCGGTCCCTCGGTGAGCTCTCGCCGCCGATCCTCAGCGCCTACATCGTCGAGCGCGCCAGCGCTGGTCTGGCAAAGAGCACTGTCCGTGACAGCGCGGGAGTGCTGCGGGTGTTCCTCCGCTACGCCCACCGGGAAGGCGTCCTGGCCAGCGACCTGAGCGGGGCGGTTGGCTGGCCTCAGATCTACCGGCTGTCAGCCATTCCCCGCTCGATCTCCTGGGACGACGTCAACCGGGTCCTGGCCAGCGTCGACCGCAGGACGGCAGCAGGCAGGAGAGACTACGCCGTCTTGCTGCTGCTGGTCACCTACGGCCTGCGCGGCCGGGAAATCGCCGCGCTCACCCTGGACGACATCGACTGGAAGCGCGAGCGGCTGGCGGTCCCCGAGCGCAAGGCCGGCCACTCCACGGCGTTCCCGCTGTCGGCCGTCGTCGGCGAGGCGCTGGTGGATTACCTGCGCCACGGCCGCCCCCAGACCGCCGACCGCCATGTCTTCTTCCGCGTCGCCGCGCCCCGGCAGCCCATCGGCGCCGCCGCGGTGTCGGCGCTGGCCCGCTCCTACCTGCTCAAGGCGGGTGTCGACGTGCCCCGGCCCGGCTCCCACACCCTGCGGCATTCGGCGGTTCAGCGCCTGGTGGATGCGGACTTCCCGCTTAAGACCATCGGCGACTTCATCGGACACCGCTCGGCCCGCTCGACCGAGGTCTACGCCAAGGTAGCCGTCGAGGCGCTGCGCCAGGTCGCCCTCGGCGACGGGGAGGAGGTCCTGTCATGAACGACGACCTCACCACCGCCGTCAGCGACTTCCTCGCTCACAAGCGGGCGCTCGGCCGCAAATACCGGACGGAGGAGGCGACGCTGCGCCTGCTGCTGGCGTTCGCCGGCCAGCACGGCGTGACGCACCTGCGCCAGCCACTCCCCGAGGCCGCGGTCGCCGACTGGCTGTCTCCGGCGGCCCACAGGTAGCGGCCCAGCCGCTCGTACAGGAGCGCCGCGTCCTCGAGTGCTGCGTGCTCGTCGAGGGCGGCGAGAGCGGCCCGGGCATGGTGGGCGGCGAGGGCATGTTCGCCGGCCAGGTTCGCCGCCTCCGCCGTCCGGCGGGCGAGCGTGGCCAGGTCAGCGTCGGCCAGGGCGGGGGCGTCCGGGACGTCCTTCCATAGCCGAAGGGCCTGCTGCCAGTGCGCCAGCGCCTCCGCGTAACCCTGCCGGCGCCAGGCCGCCTCGCCGGCCTGGACGGCGGCGCGGAGCGCGGGCTCAGGGACGCCCGCAGCCAGCCAGTGGTGCGCCCGCTCAGCTGCCGTGGCGTCCTCGGTGCCGGCCAACGCCGGATCCAGGTCGAGCGCCGCGGCGAACGCGTGATGCAATGCCAGCCGCTCCGTGGGCAGCAGGTCCGCATACACCGCCTCGCGGAGCAGTTCGTGCCGGAACGCGTACCGGTCGCCCGGTCGCACCTCCAGCAGCTGGGCGTCGATCACCTGCCGGAGCGTCGCCGTGCGCTCGTCGTCCGGCAGGCCGGCCAGCGCTGCGACGAGCCCGGCCGGGACGGGACGCGCCCCGGCGGAGATCAGTCGCAGCATCCGCTTCGCCGGGGGCGACAGCCCGTGGCTCCGGGCGAGCAGGATCTCGCGCAGCGTCGGCGGAAGATCGGCTCCGACCTCGCCGTCGGCGGCCGCGATCAGTTCCTCCGTGTAGAAGGCGTTGCCCTCGGCGCGGGTGAGGAGTGATCGGACCAGCCCGGGGTCTGGCGCCGCGCCGAGGATCCCCGTCACCTGCTCGATCACCTCGTCCTCGGTGAAGCGGGGCAGGTCGAGGCGTTTCACGTCCCGGTTGCGCTCGAGCTCGGTCACCCACGCCGTAACGGGGTGTCCGACGGGCAGCCAGTCGGTGCGGTAGGTCAGCAGCAGCAGGACCGGCTGGTGGTCGAGGTTGCGCAGCAGAAACGACAGCAGGTCGCGGGTCGAGCGCTCGGCCCAGTGCACATCCTCGACGGCGAGGACGAGCGGCGCCTGCTCGGTCAACCGGCCCAGCAGCTGCAGCACCGACTCGTAGAGTTGCCCGCGCCGACGCTCGCCGGTGCCAAGCAGATCGTCGCGGGTCTCCGACGGCAGCTCGCCGATCACCGGCCGCAGCGCCTGTCCGAACGCCGCGAACGGCGGCCCGCGGTCGCCCAGATCGACGCAGCAGCCGAGCAACACCTGGAACCCGACCGGGTCTCGGCGGCGCAGGAACTCGTCCAGCAGGCGCGTCTTGCCGACGCCTGCCTCGCCGGCGACCAGTACGAGCCTCGGCGTCCCGGCAACCACCGCGCGCAGCGCGTCCGCCAGCTCGCTCAGCGGCTCTTCCCGGCCCACGAACACTTGGCTCGATACCGCCCGAACCATGGCGTTGACCCTAGGGTGGCCGGACGGTGGCAGCGATGGATCGGCCGGCGCCGTAAGGCAGTCGTCACACAGCTCGCGACGAACGGGTAAGGCAGACACCTGACCCGGCTGATGGGCGAAAGGACCGTGTCCCCGGCGTGCCCTCTCATCAACGCTCATCCGGGCACTGTTGCGGTGAGGAACGTGACGAGAGCGGGGTTGACGGCGTCCGGCTCGTCGGCGTGGGGATAGTGACCGGCGCCTTCGACGAGGAGGACCTGTCCGTGGATGCGACCGGCGACGTGCGCCGCTTCGGCCCGCGGGTCGGGAAAGTCGGGATCACGCGACCCCATGACGACGAGTGCAGGGACGCGTACGTCGTCGAGCCTGGCTTCGGCCGGGGCGTGGCTGGTGCGAGTGGTTGCGGTGAACGCAGCCGACCGGCCCGGCCGGGCGAGGCTTTCCGAGATGGCGGCCAGGTGCTCGTCGTAGTCGTCCTGCCGGGGGCCTGGCGACAGCTTCGGAAGGTAGGAGACCCAGACGCGCCGGCTCCACGGTCCGCTCATGGCGAGCCGGAAGATCCAGCTGCGCAGCGGGTTCATCGGTACGTTGCGGACGAACGGTCCGATGAGCACGAGGCCGGAGACCCGCTGCGGGTCCTCAACGGCCGCCCAGACCACCGCACCGGCGCCCATGGAGTTGCCGATGAGGACGGCCGGTCCACCGAGATGGTCGACGAGCGCCAGGGCGTCGATACCGGCGGCCACGTCGTCGTAGTCGGTGAAGGTGCTGTCGCTGTCGCCGTGCCCGCGCAGGTCCATCGTGGCGACGCGGAATCCGGCCCGGACCAGGGCGGGCCGGGTGTGCCGGTAGGAGCTTCGCAGCTCGCCCATCCCCGGGAGACACACCACGAGCGGACCGGCGCCGTCCACGTCGTAAGCGATCCTGCCCTCAGGACGGTCCAGGTATGCGGTGTCGGTGACCGCGCGCTGCACGCGGCCGGCCTGGTCACGATCCATGACGCTCTCCTCGTAGGTTCGTGCGTCGTCGTGTGACGGTCAGGGGACGGCGCTGCCCCGGGGGAGCGCCATGTCGGCGAGTCGCGGGCGGCTTGAGCAGTCGCCCGCCGGTTGCGTAGACGAGCAGGTGGTAGGCCAGGGAGAGGCCGAGCAGCGCCCACCCCGGGCCGGGGTGCCCGGTCGCGATGACGCCAGCGGCGGCCAGCGCCGAGATGACCAGCTCTTCGACGAGACGCAACGGTTCTGCCAGTCGGCCCGCGTGACGGAAGTCGACGGCTCCCCAGAGACCGAAGCCGACCAGCGGGGCGAAAATGGCCAGCAGGACACTGGCCAGACCCCCTCCGCCCGCTGCGTATCCGGACCAGGCCAGCCCGGCGACGACGCCCGTCTCCAGGACAACCCGGCTCGCAAGAAGCAGTCTTTCTACGGGCGTCACGAGAATCTCCTCAGGACGGCGTCACGACGGCTACCGCTCTCCCGACGGTCGAGGTCAGGCGATCCTTCGTCCCGGCTGGCAGAGGTCGCCGGGTAGCGGTCAGGTCGTTCACCGTTCCTGGGTCACCTCCCGGCCGGCGTCGAGCCGCAGGTCGTATCTCGAAAGGATCGGACGGCTCCTCAGCAGTCGGGCAGTTGCGTGCCGGTGGTCGGTCCGGCCGCCGCTGCCTTCGACGAGGGCGTACCCGACTGTCGATCCGCCCTCCTCCGGATGAGCGCGGATGTAGGACGATCGTCAGGTTGACTACCGCGTCGATCAGCTGGCCGCGGTCCGGGTCCTGCTGCTTCGGCCGGTGGCAGTCACGGCGCGACCGCCGCCATCCCGGCTGAGCCATGATCCGCTCGACCGCGCGATGTCGACCCGGCGCAAGGAGCGCTCGCTCGCCGGACCGGCGGTGAGCCGGAAAATGATCAGTTCACGCGGCCGGTCTCGAGCACTGCCTTGAGCCGGGCGAGGTCCTTGCGGTTTGCCCTACGCATCGCGGCGGCGAGCATCGGCGTGGCGATCTTCGAGAAGCCAGTCGGCGTGCCTCTGTTGCGCAGCGTCATCCGGGTGCCGCCGGAAGGCATGTCCTCCCAGGCGTACGTCGTCTCCATCGGGAACGGGCCTTGCGCCGTGCTCATCACGAACCGTTCGTCCGCGACGATGTCCCGCACCTCGTACGTGTACGCGAGCTGCCGGCCGAGGAATCGGGCCGTGAAGGCGATCCGGGATCCCACCTTCGCCGGAGGTGATGTCTCCCAGCGGACCGACGTGATGTTCTCGTACCACTCCGTGGCGTTGTCCGGATCGCCGACGTACGCGGCGACCTCGGCGCGCGGGCGCTCGATCTCCGCCTGCGTGGTGACGTCCACCGTCATGGACGGGCTCAGCTGGTCTCGGCCGGGAAGAACGGCTGCGGCGAGCCCGTGGCGACGTAGCGCTGGAGCCGGTCGAGGATCAGCGCCCAGGTCTGCGCAGTGTGGCCCAGGTCGATCTCGGCATAGCCGGAGCCGAAGCCGTAGTGCCGGAACAGCACCGAGGTGCCCGACTCGGCGCGACTGGCCGGTCCGAGCTCCCATTCCCAGGTCGAGCCCTCCCAGAACGGGAAGCCTGAGGTCACGTGCATGCGGACGAGCTTGCCGGGCTCGGCGGTCACGTCCGCCAGCAGGTCGACCGGCGCCGCGGCGAAGCCGAATCGGGCGCGGTCGGCGGAGACCTCGCAGTCGGCGGTCCAGAACGCCCGCTGGCCCTGTGTGGTCGAGAGGATCTCGGCTACGCGGGACGGGTCGGCCTCGACGTCGACGGCGAGAGTGATCGAGCGGTCCATCGGTGCCTCCGGTCGGAAGGTCTCCAGATAGTTTAGTAGTATCTAAAATGAGAGCGGCAGTCAACCAGGTCCGGCCGGAGGCTGTCGCCGGAGCGCCGAGCGAAGCATGCTGTCCCAGGCCCAGGGGAGGAGATGGACATGGCGTTGGAGCCGATGCAGGTCCTCGCCGCGCCGCGCCGCCTCCGGATCCTCACGCTGGTCTGGGACCAGGAACTGTCCGCGGGCCAGATCGCGGCGGAGTTCGACGTCTCCTGGTCGGCCATCAGCCAACACCTGACGATCTTGAAGACGGCCGGCTTCGTGATCGAGCGCCGGGCGGGCAGGAGCCGTCTCTACCGGACCGACCAGGCCGCCCTCGGATCACTGCGGGCCGTGGTGGAGGAGCACTGGCGCGCCGGCCTCAGCCGGATCAAGGACCTCGCCGAGGCCGAGCAGCGCGAGCAGGACTCGAGCCGGAGCGGCCGATGACCGAGCCCGATGTCGTCGAGGTGAGCCTGTACGTGGCCGCGCAGCCGCAGACGGTCTTCTCCTACTTCACCGATCCCGCGCGCTACGTCCAGTGGATGGGTGGCGCCGCGACCCTGGATCCGGCGCCGGGTGGGATCTACCGGGTCAGCATGCGCGACGGCGTGCAGGCCGCCGGCGAGTTCGTCGAGGTCGACCCCCCACACCGGTTGGTGTTCACGTGGGGCTGGACTCACGACCTCGCGGTCGCGCCCGGCAGCAGCCGGGTCGTGGTGACCTTCCATGAGGAAGACGGCGGCACCCGGATCGTCCTGCGCCACTACGACCTCCCCCCGGACGAGCAACGCGACCACCACCGGTCCGGCTGGAACCTCTACCTCGAGCGGCTGGCCGTACGCGTCGCCGGCGGCGATCCCGGACCCGATCCCAACACCTGAGCCGGGACGGCGCCGGTCACGATCTGTCATCCAGTGTGGTGATCGAACGCGAACGAGGCCGCTGCCGTGCGCGAGGTCACCTCGAGCTTGGTGACGATGTTGCTCAGGTGACGGGCGACGGTCTTCTCGCTGATGAAGAGCAACGCGGCGATCTCCGGGTTGGTCCGGCCGGCGGCGACGAGCCGCAGCACGTCCACGTCGCGGGCCGTGAGCCCATTCGGATACGTCGGGGAGAGCAGTTCGGCGGCCTCGCGCTCGGCCGGCGCTGCGCCGAGCCCCGCGCGTTGCCGTCGACGATCAGGAACGGGCGACCCCGACGCTTGAGGTGGTAGCCGGTCGAAAGGCCGGCCTGCCCCGCTCCGATGATCAGTGTCTCGATCGGCTGGGTATTCATCGAGAATCGCCTCCTGAAAGGGATGAGGCGACGCCAGGAGCACCGCGGCACAGGCCGCGTCGGTCGATCCACCCATCCGAGCAGCGGCAGCATGGGTAGGTCTTCGCAGATGCCTAAGGTTGCGGTGTTGTCTGGCGCAGCGCGGAGTCGAGCAGGGCTCGGGCGGTATGGCGTACGGTCCGCGCGGCCTGCTGCGGGCTCTGGCCGGCGATGTCGCGCAACCAGATCAGCGCCTCGATGCCGGTGGCGGACCGGATGGCCACCGCGAGCGCCGGCCGGTCGATGTGCGGATGGCTTCGGCCGAGTGGCGCCAGAGCGTCCTCGAGCCACCGCACCGCCTGGCCCTGCCGCAGCAGCGGCCGCTGCTCACCTTGCTCCAACGACAGCCGGAGTGCGGCGCGCAACTGGGCCTCCCACTGGAAGTTGTAGCTGGTGAACGCGGCCATGAATGCGTCAAGCCGAGCACGAGGATCTGCCGGGGCGTCGTCGTCGAGCAACGTCTCCGGCTGTATCAGCGGCTGCGCCGCGACCAGGAGGGCGCGCTGGTTGGGAAAGTACCGGTACGCCGTCGTGCGCGAGATCCCCGAGCGTTCGGCCGCGTCCTCCACCCGCGGCGTCAGCCCCTCGGCAAGAAGGCCCCGGGTGGCCTCGACAAGTGCCTGCCTCGTGCGGGACTTCTGCCGCCGTCGACCCGTGGTCTCATATGGTACCGACATCACCATCATGGTACTCTAATCCCACGAGCACGGGTCCCTCGAGTCGAACGAGGCGGGCGCCAGGATGAGCAGCGACGATCCCACCGTCACCGATCCCGACCTCTACCGGGTGATCTTCGAGAACGACCGGGTGCGGGTGCTCGAATACCGCGACGGCCCCGGCGAACGGCCCGCAGGCACGCCGCCGCGGCCACCGCTCGAGCTCGATCCGAAGTCGCCATGACGGCCTCGAGCAGCCATCGGGATACCTCATGACGACCGTCGTCGAGGTGGCCGACTTGACCCGCCGCTTCGGTGCCCACCGTGGGGTCGTCGACCTCAGCTTCGCCATCGGTTCCGGCGAGGTCTTCGGCTTCCTGGGCCCCAACGGTGCCGGCAAGTCCACCACTATCCGCCTCCTGCTGGGCCTGATCCGCCCGACCTCCGGGACAGCCCGCGTCTTCGGCCTGGACCCGGTCCAGGACGCCGTCGCCGTCCACCGCCGGACGGGTTACCTGGCCGGGGATCTCGCCCTGTACCCACGTCTGACCGGCCGGCAGCACCTGGACCGGCTCGGCCACGCCCGCGGCGGGGTCGTTCGCCACTACCGGGACGAGCTCGTCGAGCGGTTCGGCGTCGAGCTCGACCGCCCGGTCCGCGTCCTGTCGAAGGGCAACCGCCAGAAGATCGGTCTGGTGCTGGCCTTCATGCACCGCCCCGACCTGCTGGTGCTCGACGAACCAACGACGGGTCTCGACCCGTTGCTGCAGGAGGAGTTCGGCCGGCTGGTGCGGGAGACCGTGGCGGAAGGCCGGACGGTCCTGCTCTCCTCGCACGAGCTCGACGAGGTGCAGCGGCTGGTGGACCGCCTCACGATCCTCCGGGAGGGGCACGTCGTGGTCACCGACACCGTGGCGGGACTCCGCCGAGCAGCGCCACGGACAGTGTCGTTCCGGTTCGCCGACGACATCGACCCAGGGCCCTTCGCCGCCCTCGACGGAGCCCGCCTGGTGGCGGCCGCCGACGGGCAGGTCACCCTGGCGTTGTCTGGTCCCGTCGCGCCGGCGCTGCGCCTGGCCGGCGAACTCGGCGCGGTGGACGTCACCGCCCGTCCCGCCGACCTGGACGAGCTGTTCCTCGCCTACTACCGCGCCGAGGCGCGCCCCGAGGTCGGGCATGCCCGTTGACGTCGCCCTGCTCGACCTGCGGCTGCGCCGACGCGCGATCGTCGGCTACACCCTCGGCATCGTCGCGTACGTGTTCGTCGTGGTCGCGCTCTACCCGGCGTTCAAAGACGAGACGTCGCTGAACAACCTCACGAACGGTGATCCCACCATCGCCGCGCTCTTCGGCGTGACCGGCAGCCTCACCACGCCATCCGGCTGGTTGAACGCCAACATCTACGCCAACTTCCTCCCGCTGGTGATCCTGGTGCTGACCATCGGGTACGCCGCGGCCTGCGTGGCCGGGCAGGACGAGGACGGGACGCTCGCGCTAGTGGTGACGCTGCCCCAGCATCGACGAGCGATCGTCGGCCAGAAGATCGCGGCGCTCGTTCTCCAGGCCGTACCGGTGGCGCTGGCCACGCTGCTGCTCGTACTCGTCGGGCGGAGTTTCGACCTGACTCTCGGCACCTGGCCCGTGGTCGGTGCCACCGTCGGCGTGCTGCTGCTCGGCATCGACTTCGGGCTGTTCGCGTTACTCATCGGCGCGCTCACCGGCAGCCGGGGCGCCGCCCTCGGCGTCACCTCCGCGGTAGCCGCCGCCTCCTACCTCGTCAGCTCATTGGCGCCGGTCACGCACTGGATCCACCCCCTGCGGGTGGTGTCCCTGTTCTACTGGTCGGTCGGCAATGACCAGCTGGAGCGGGGCCTATCCATGGGATCGGCAGCGGTGCTGACCGGCGTGGGCGTAATGCTCACCGTCGCCGCGGCCCTCGCCTTCGACCGCCTCGACGTCCACTGACCGGGCGACGCCGGGTTGTACCGCAGCGCGCACGGTGGTGCGCTCGTCCGGCGACCACACCGACGGCAGGAAGTCCACGGCCAGCAGCTGGGCCAGACGGCGAGCGCCAGGCGAACACCGTCCGCGGATCGGCCTATCCTGTCCGGATGCCGCTCGCGCCCGAGCCGACGCTGGCTGTCGGCGTGTCTAGCGGGGATCACGTACGCGGATCGGTCGCCGCACCGGTGACGATCGTCGAGTACGGCGATTACGAGTGTCCCTACTGCGCGGCGGCGGAGCCGGTCCTGGCTGCCGTGCTCAAGGCACAGGTGGGTCGGGTCCGGCTGGTCTTCCGCAACTTTCCGCTTCCTGATGTGCATCCGTACGCTTTGACGGCCGCCCTCGCCGCGGAGGCCGCAGCGGCCCTGGGAGCGTTCTGGGAGATGCACGACATCCTCTTCAAGCGGCAGGACCGGCTCCGTGACCTCGATCTGGCCGGCTACGCGGAGTCGCTCGGGCTACCCGGAATGGCGGTGGTGGGCGATGCGGCGCAGCGGCACGGTGAGAAGGTGGAGGCCGACTTCCGATCCGGTGTGGACAGTGGCGTTCGTGGCACCCCCACGCTCTTCGTCAACGGTCGCCGCTACACCGGTCTCGTGGACCTCCGCTCGCTGACGGCTGCAATTGTTGCCGCTGCCGTCTGACCCCGGGTCAGTGGGCTGGCTCGTACCAGGGTCGCGGGGGCAGCGTCGGCACCGGATCGGCCTCCTCGCCCGGTGGGGCGCAGACGCCGCCGCGCTCGCCGAGGACATGGAACACAGTCCAGCCGAGGACAGCGGCCAGCAGCGAGCCGGCCAGCACGCCGACGACCGCCTGCTCGCGCAGGGCGGGGTCGTCGAAGGCCAGATCGGTGATGAACAGTGCGACGGTGAAGCCGATCCCGGCCAGCGTCGCGCCACCGAGCAGCTGCCCTCGCATGATCCGGCCGGGGAGCACGCCGAGCCGAAGGCGCAGCGCCAGCAGGGTGCTGCCGGTGATGCCGACGCTCTTGCCCACCACGAGCGCGACCACGACCCCGATCGTGACCGGGGACCGCGCCGCTGTCCGCAGCGTCTCGGCATCCAACCGGACACCGGCGTTGGCGAGCGCGAACAAGGGCACGATCAGGTACGACGTCCAGGGGTGCAGGGCGTGCTGCATCCGCTCGTTCGGGGACACGGTGGAGCTGGCCGCGAGCCGGACGAGCCGGGCGCGCTCGGCGGTGCTGTTCTCCCCGAGTGCCCGCGCGTACGGGGTAGCCTCACCCGCTCCAGCCGGCGGCCGGGTGGAGACCAGCAGGCCGATGAGGACACCCGCGATGGTGGCGTGCACCCCGGACTTCAGCACCGCCAGCCACAAGGCCAGCCCGATCGCCACGTACGCCGGCGTGCGCCAGATCCGCAGCCAGCGGATCGCGGCGAGCGCGGCCACCAGCACGGCGACAGCGAACAACGCCGGCAACGACAGGCCGTCGGAGTAGAAGATCGCGATGACCAGGATCGCCCCGATGTCGTCGACGATGGCCACGGTGAGCAGGAACAGCCGGAGTTGGTCAGGGCAGCGCGGTCCGAGCAAGGCGAGCGCCCCCAGCACGAACGCGATGTCGGTCGCCATCGGGATGCCCCAGCCCCGGGCACCGTCCCCGCCGCCGTTGATCGACAGGAAGATCACGGCGGGCAGGATCATCCCGCCGATGGCGGCAATCACCGGCACCCCGACAGTGCGCCGGTCCCGCAGTTCTCCCACTGTCAGCTCACGGGACACCTCCAGGCCGACGACCAGGAAGAACAGCGCCATGAGCCCGTCGTCGACCCAATGCCGCAGGTCCATGGACAGCTCCGCCGAGCCGAACCACACCCCCACCTCGGTGCTCCACAGCCGCTCGTACGACTCCCCCCAGGGTGAGTTCGCCCAGAGCAGCGCAGACACCGTCGCGGCCGCCAGAAACAGGCCGGAACCGATCTCCGTCGCCAGGAACTCCCGCAATGCGACGGTGAAGGCTGGTGGTCGAGGCAGCCGGCTAGGCGGACCAGGGCGTGGGGGCAGCGCTACGCCTCCGGACATCGGGGCCTCCAGGCACGTCGACAGAAACGCCGACCAGCCTTCCCGGCACACCTAAGCCGAAGCTTACGGGCTCCGGCGCCACAGTCCCCCACGGCGAAGAAGCCCACTCAGAGCGATCAAGGACCGGGGCATATCAGGCGCCGGCGCCGCGGCCGGGCCAGCGCCGCCGATGCGGGTATCGGCACAAGGGGACGATGACCGCCCTCGGCAGGGGCAAGTGTCAGGCCCAGCCCATCGCGGGTCGTCAGGAACATGTCAGGTCGGGGCTCTGTTCGGAGGCCGGATCCTGGGTAGTTGACCCGTAGTGCCTGGAAACGTGGACGGGCTGACCGGCGGACGGGCGCCGGCAGAGGCGAGGGTCCCCTGCTGGAGGTGCCGTGACCGGCCGGCTCCTTACGGATCGGCGCTATCGCTGAGGCGACAGCCTCGGACCGGGTGAAACGTTCACCATCCAGCGGGAGACCAAGAAGCAGGGAAGCAACAGAGGAACCGAGGTGCGCGATGTGTCCCCACTGGCCCCCGTGCCCGCCAGCCGACCAGGCTGGTCGCGAAGCTGCTCACCCTGTGGCCTCCCACCCGGAGCAAGGCTGGAGCCTGCTCTGCAACGGCATCGTCCTGTTCGATGACGGCGGCGAGTTGCTGCCCGACGGTCGAGCGGTTCGGTCACCCAGGGAAAGCCCGCATCCTTGCGCGGCCTGACTCCCACGTATTCCTGGGCAGTCTGATCGCCCCGGTCATTGGTATTGCCGGAGCCGTTGTCGGTTACTGGTCCGGTCGGGCGATCCGCCGCAGCCGGGACTGAGTGCTCCCGCCCGGGACCTCGTGCTCACCGATTGAGGGCCACAGCGCCAGCAGCGCTACGTCGGCCACGAGGAGAATGACAGCGAGGGCTACCAGAAGAACGAGAGCGCGGCTCTTGCCCGACCGAGGGGGCGCGCCGGCGGGTGGCCGGTATTGCGGCTGTCCGTACTGCTGCCCGTACGCCGGCGGGTACCCGGGCGCCTGGGGATGCTCATACATCGAGGACTTGTCGACGATCGGCCAGGCTGGATCGCCCGAAGCCCGCGCCGTGTCGTCCTCGTCAGGCACGATCCCTCCCTACAGGAGCGCGAGCTGCAACAACCAGGCAGCCATCTCGAGCAGCAGGAAGCGTCCAGCCGCTTGTCGGGTTCGGCGCTGGTCACCGGCGGATTGTCTCAGTCGCGACGCCGTCCAGCGCCGAACAGCCGCGGCCGCGACGGCCCTCATCGAAGCGAGCGAGGGCTGCGGTCTTCTCGTTGTCGGCTCTCGCGGCCGCAGCGGCCTGCTCGGCGACCTCACCGGCTCGGTCAGCGGCCACGTCCTGCGGCACGCGTATTGCCCGGTCGGGGTGGTCCGTGGCTGATGCGGCTGACCGGCCCAACGGATTCCACCACTCCCCCGAGAGGCGACCCGCGCAAGTCGTGGGATGCGGTGACTTCGGGCTCTACCGGCGCCGCCCGGCCGGCCGGAGTCTGGAGACACACCAGGCTGCCGCGCCCGGACGTGGTCGGCAGCCATTGGCGTAGGTCGGGAGGGGTGTCGGGTCATGGCACACCGCGTAGTGGTCGGCGTGGACGGCTCACCCGGTGCGGCGGCGGCGCTGGCCTGGGCCGCCGAGGAGGCGCGGCTGCGCGGCGCGGAGCTGCTCGCATGCACGGTCCTGGATCCGTCGGAGTCGCGCACCGCAGCTGACCCGGCTGGAGCGCGGACACCCGATTCGTCGCTGGTGGAATCCGCTGGTGGGTACCCGGTGACCATGCGCCAGTCCCACGGCGACGCGGTCGCCGAGTTGGTCGCCGCGGGCGCGGACGCGGATCTCCTTGTGGTCGGGTCGCGGGGTCGTGGTCTGCTGGCGGGGCTGGTGCTGGGATCGGTCAGCCGGGCTTGCGTGGCGCACGCTCGGTGCCCAGTGGTCGTGGTACGCCCGCGGTCCGAGCAGGCGCCGTGCCGAGGGCGGGTGATCGTGGGCGTCGACGGGTCCCGCCATGCCCGGCAGGCGTTGCGTGTCGCGGCTGAAGAGGCTCGGCTGCGTGACGCAGACCTGGCGGTGGTGCACGCCGTGTGGTGGGACGACATCGGCACCGAACTACTCACCCCGACCCCGGAACAGCTCGCCGAATGGGGCCACAAGCTCGTGGCCGGCGAACTCGCCGCGACCGGCACAGCGGGCACCCCCGTCGTAGCGCACGGCCACGCCGCCGAGGTACTGGTGCGGCACAGCGCCGATGCAGACCTGCTCGTACTGGGCTCGCGTGCACACAACCCGGTCGCCGGCGTCCTGCTGGGCTCCACCACCGAGCACTGCACCCGGAACGCGCAGTGCCCCGTCATGATCACTCACGCCGTCGGGGAACAGCGGTCCGACCGGCGGCCTCAGGCTGTCGTGCCCGGCGAGGTGACGCAATGACCACGGCGGCGTCCCCGTCAGTCTCCCCATCCGTATCGTCGGCGACCGCGCACCACCAGCTCGCCGCCCACGAGGTCGTCCTGCTGCTGGAGACCGATCCGCATAGCGGCCTGACCGACCAGGAAGCCGCCCAGCGGCTGGCGCGGTTCGGGCCGAACACGCTGGCCGCCCCGAAGGGCGCCGGA
Organism: uncultured Actinomycetota bacterium; assembly: GCA_963728945.1. Classification (GTDB taxonomy): domain Bacteria; phylum Actinomycetota; class Actinomycetes; order Mycobacteriales; family CADCTP01; genus CADCTP01. The sequence continues at coordinate 14,903 of CAVSMA010000006.1, forward strand.
CCGCTGATGCGGATCCTGCGCGAGTTCCACCACCCGCTCATCTACGTGTTGCTCGCCGCCGGGGCGATCACCGCCGGGCTGGGGGAATGGGTCGAGTCGGCGGTGATCTTCGGGGTGGTGCTGATCAACGCGATCGTCGGCTTCATCCAGGAGTCCAAGGCCGAGGGCGCGCTTGAAGGTTTGCGGTCGATGGTGCGCACCCACGCCAAGGTGGTGCGCGGCGGGCACGAGCGGACCGTGCCGTCGGACGAGCTCGTCCCCGGTGATCTCGTGCTGCTGGACGCAGGTGACAAGGTCCCTGCCGACCTCCGGCTGACCCGGCTGACCGAGCTGCGGGTGAACGAGTCGGCGCTGACCGGTGAATCTATGTCGGTCGCCAAGGACGAGATCGTGCTGGCTGAGGCGATCCCGGTGGCCGACCGGCGCAACATGGCCTACTCGGGCACCCTGGTCACCACCGGCAGCGGCGCCGGCATCGTGGTCGCCACCGGCGCCGAGACGGAGCTCGGGGAGATCCACCGGCTGGTCGGCGCCGCGGAGACCCTGGCGACACCGCTCACCCAGAAGCTCGCCGGGTTCAGCAAGATTCTGACGGTCGCCATCCTCGCCCTGGCCGCCGTGACATTCGGCGTGGGCCTGCTGCGGGGGCAGGACGCGGTGGAGACCTTCACCGCCGCGATCGCACTCGCGGTCGGCGCGATCCCCGAGGGACTCCCGGCGGCGGTCACCATCACCCTCGCCATCGGGGTGGCCCGGATGGCCCGCCGGCGGGCGGTGATCCGCCGGCTGCCGGCGGTGGAGACGCTAGGCAGCACCACGGTCATCTGCTCGGACAAGACCGGCACCCTCACCGAGAACCAGATGACCGTACGGACGCTGTGGACTCCCGGCGGCCGGTACGAGGTCACCGGCTCGGGCTACACCCCACACGGGACCCTCCAGGACACCGCAGGCACCCCAGTATCCACGCACACCGACCAGGCACTGCGCTGGACGCTGCTGACCGGAGCCGCCTGCAACGACGCCGCCCTCACCGAGCAAGACGGGCGCTGGGACATCGTCGGCGACCCCACCGAGGGCGCGATGCTCGTCGTCGCCGCCAAGGCAGGACTGGGCGCCGACCGGGTCGCCAAACTGCTTCCCCGCCTGGCGACGATCCCGTTCAGCTCGGAACGCCAATACATGGCCACCCTGCACCGCCACATCATCACCGGACACCCGGAAGGGCAGGTCGTGCTGATCAAGGGCGCGGTCGAACGGATCCTCGACCTCTGCGGCACGCAGCTGGACACGGACGGCACCGTCCGGCTCCTGGACCGCGCCACAGTGCTGCACTCGGCCGACAACCTGGCCCGCCGGGGACTGCGGGTCCTCGCCACCGCCATGCGGCCGGCCACCGCCATGCGACCGGCCACCGCCATGCGACCGGCCACCAGTCCGAGCCAGTTCGACCCGGACGAGTTCGGCGAGGACATGCTGACGGGCGGGCTGGTGCTGACCGGGTTGCAGGCCATGCTCGACCCACCCCGCGCTGCCGCGGCAGCTGCCGTCGCCGCCTGCCACACGGCGGGCATCGCAGTGAAGATGATCACCGGCGACCACGCGGCGACCGCCACCGCGATCGCCAGCCAAATCGGCCTGCTCGACGCGCACGATCGCGGCCAGGGCGTGGTACTGACCGGCACCGACCTGGCCGCACTGCCCGCCGAGGTGCTCCCGGAGGCAGTGGACCGAGCAAGTGTCTTCGCCAGGGTGTCCCCGGAGCAGAAGCTGCGGCTGGTCGAGGCGCTGCAGGCGCGGCGGCACGTGGTCGCGATGACCGGCGACGGGGTCAACGACGCCCCCGCTCTGAGGCAGGCCGCCATCGGCGTGGCCATGGGCGAAAGTGGGACCGAGGTGGCCAAGGACGCCGCCGACATGGTCCTCACCGACGACGACTTCGCCACCGTCGAAGCCGCGGTCGAAGAAGGCCGCGGCGTATTCGACAACCTCACCAAGTTCATTACCTGGACCCTGCCCACGAACATCGGAGAGGGCCTGGTCATCCTCGCCGCGATCATGCTTGGCGCCGCGCTGCCGATCCTGCCCACCCAGATCCTGTGGATCAACATGACCACCGCGGTCGCGCTCGGGCTGATGCTCGCGTTCGAGCCCAAGGAGGCCGGGATCATGACCCGGCCACCGCGCGACCCGGACCAGCCGCTGCTCACCGGAGCGCTGATGGCGCGGATCCTGCTGGTGTCCACGCTGCTGGTCGCCGGATCCTGGTGGCTGTTCGAGTGGGAACAGGCGAACGGGGCCAGCCTGGCCGAGGCCCGGACCGCGGCCGTGAACCTGTTCGTCGTGGTCGAGGCGTTCTACCTGTTCAGCTGTCGCTCCCTGACCCACTCCGCGTGGCGGATCGGGATGCTCTCCAACCGGTGGATCATCCTCGGCGTCACCGTGCAGGCGATCGGCCAACTCGCCATCACCTACCTGCCCGCCATGAACACCCTGTTCGGCACCGCCCCCATCGGTTGGGGCGCGTGGCTGCGCATCCTCGCCATCGCCGTGGCCGCCAGCCTGATCGTGGCAGCGGACAAGCGGCTGCGACGAGGTAACGTGTCCTGCACGACGACAACGACTTCGTGACGGTCGCACGACATTTGCCAGACCTTGCCGAGCGACGAGTGCACTCGATCCCTGAGAGCACGTGATCCGCTGCTGCCGGCTCACCGCGGACGAGCAGAACGGCTGGCCTCAGCGGTCGGAGAATGGTCCGGTACGGGCCCGGCCCGTACCGGAGTCCGTTGGTGATGGCCCACTTCTCCTCGCCTGTACTGAACCCGTCGATTCCACAGTGGATGGTGCTCGCCGCCGCAACTCGCGGCGGTCCGCCGACCGCTCGGGCAGATCTACGCCGGCACAGATGCCCAGCTCAACGCGGGTGGGGCGGGTGGGGCGGGTGGGGCTCGAACCCACGACCGACGGATTATGAGTCCGCTGCTCTGACCGGCTGAGCTACCGCCCCTGGGTGGTGCCTGATCGAGCCTAGCGGGTACGCCGGCCGCATCGGAGCAGCGGAGGTGTGTCAGCGGTGACGAGCCGGATCGCGCAGTGGACGTTGGACGTGCAGGACGTCGGGCGGATGGCGGAGTTCTGGTCGGAGGTCCTCGGGTACGAGATCGATCGGCAGCCGGACGGGACGACCCATCTGGTGCCACCGGCGAGCGGTGAGCCGACCGTGTGGTTGCAGCCGAGCGCCGGGCCGAAGCAGGGCAAGAACCGCGACCACCTCGACCTGCGGGCGCCGGACCAGGCCGCGGAGGTCGAGCGGGTGGTCAAGCTCGGGGCGACCCGGGTCGACGTCGGGCAGACCGGGGAGGAGCCGTTCGTCGTGCTCGCCGATCCGGAGGGCAACGAGTTCTGCATCCTGCGCTGAGCGAACACGGTGGCATCCGGGGCGGACCCGGGGCCAGGGTAGAGCGCATGGACTTCCTGCTCGTGCACGGCAGCACCCAGGGCCCCCGCGGGTACGACCGGCTGGCGGCGGCGTTACAGGACCGCGGTCATCGCACCGTCGCCGCCGACCTGCCCGTCGACCGTCCCGAGTGGACGGTCGGTCAGTATGCGGACCTCGCGCGCGGGCAGGCCGCCGGGCTGACCGAGCCGGTGCTCGTCGTGCACTCTGCTGCCGGTGTGGTGGCACCGGCGGTCGCCGCCGCGGTCGGCGCCCGGCACGTGGCCTGGCTCGGCGCGGTCGTCCCGGACCCCGGTCGCAGCGTGATGGACGAACTGGCCGCCGACCCCGGCATGTTCGGCGCCGAGTGGCACGAGTGGACCGGCGACCTCGAGGGCGCGCCGGCCGAAACCGCGTACTTCCTCTTCCACGACTGCGATCTCGCCACGCTGCGCTGGGCACTGTCCACGACCCGACTGTGGCCGGTGCGCTCGCTGTTCGAGGCGCCGGGCGCGCCGCTGGCCGACCTGCCGCCGTCGACGGCCGTCGTACCCGCCGAGGACAGGACGCTCACCCCGGACTGGATGCGCCGGGTGGCTCGGGAGCGGCTCAAGACCGACCCGATCGACGTGCCGGGCGGGCACTGCCCGCACGTGTCCCGCCCGGAGCAGGTCGCGGCGCTGCTCGACCGCTGAGGCAGACTGCCTGTCGTGGTGGATTTCGACGACGTCAAGACCGCAGCGGGACGGCTGGCCGGGGTGGCGCACCGGACCCCGGTGCTGACCTCACGGACCGTGGACGACATGGCCGGCGCGACCGTGCTGGCGAAGGCGGAGTGCTTCCAGCGGGTGGGCGCGTTCAAGTTCCGCGGCGCCTACAACGCGATAGCCGCGCTGGACCCGGACGCGCGCGCCCGCGGCGTGATCACGTTCTCCTCCGGCAACCACGCGCAGGCGATCGCGCTCGCCGCAAAGCTGCACGGCATCCCGGCCACGATCGTCATGCCGCACGACGCGCCCGAGACCAAGGTCGCAGCGACGGCTGGGTACGGGGCCGAGCTGGTCCGTTACGACCGCTACACCCAGCACCGGGAGGACCTGGGCAGCGCGCTCGCCACCGAGCGCGGCCTCACGCTGATCCCGCCGTACGACCATCCGGACGTGATCGCCGGGCAGGGCACGGTCGCCCTGGAGCTGGTCGAGGACGCCGGGCCGCTGGACGTGCTCGTGGTCTGCGTCGGCGGCGGCGGCCTGATCGCCGGCTGCGCACTCGCCGCGACGGCGACCGGTTCGACCCGGGTGGTCGGCGTCGAGCCGGCGGCCGGCGACGACGTCCGGCAGTCCCTGCGGGCCGGTGAGCGGGTGACGATCCCGGTGCCCCGGACGATCGCCGATGGTCAGCAGACCACCTCTCCCGGCGAACTGAACTTCCCGATCATCCAGCGGCTGGTCGACGACGTCGTCACCGTCACCGACGACGAGATCGTCGCGGCGATGGTGGTCGCGTTCGAGCGGATGAAGGTCGTGCTCGAGCCCAGCGGAGCCAGCGCGCTGGCGGCCGTCCTCAGTGGAGGCGTTCCCGGCATCGCCGGCAAGCGGGTGGGGGTGACGCTGTCCGGCGGGAACGTCGGCGCGGTTCGGTTCGCCGAGCTGGTCCGACCGGCCGGTTGACCTGATCCACCCCGGGTAGCTCGGAACGCATGGATCCTCCTCGCGGACCGGGCGGCGGCGTGCGGGTCGTGGCGTCCGGAGCACTGCTCGGGATCGGCGTGGCGGGCTTCATCGACGACCCGGCGCGGCATCGCGCCCGGTTCAGCGTTCGGGCCACGGCGCTCGTGCTCGCCGCGGCGGCGCACGGCATGCTCGCCAAGCACCTCTACGCCACCGGTTGGGGCGCCGGAGCCCAGGTCATGTATTACGGCGGCGACGTCATCGAGGTGGCGCTGACGGCTCTCCTGTGCCGGGAGTGGCTCGCTCCGGTGCGCCGGCCGAAGCTCGCGTTGTCCACAGCACACCAAGGTTGAGCACCGCGAACAGGCCGCAGATGGCGGTGAGGAACCACACCCCGCGCAACCCGGCGAATACCGCCAGCGTGATCGCCGCCACGGTCAGCACGACGAAGGCCACCCGCAGCCCACCTGGCACGGGTCCGGAAAGCGCACTCACGCCGGCCATGATCCCATCCCGAACCGGTCCGGCTGCACGCGGGTCGCTCGTGGACGGTCCTCCGTTGCTGCCGCGCCTCGCCGCCGCGGCCGGACGGGCGCGGGGCCACGATGCGCACCGACTTCGCCGCGCCACCGTTGCACTGCGGCCCGGCCGGGTAAGGGAACCCCGATGAACAGCGCAGCGGTCGGGGCCGGATTCGTGCTGTCCGGGCGGTATCGCCTGGTCGAGCCCCTGGCCAGCGGCGGCATGGGTACGGTCTGGCGCGCACTGGACCTGCTGCTCGACCGCCCGGTCGCGGTCAAGGAGGTGCGGCTGCCGCCGTCTCTGGACGACGACGCGCGCCAGTTGCTCCGCCGCCGGACAATCCGGGAGGCGCAGGTCGCGGCCCGGCTCCGGCACCCCGCGGTGGTCACGATCTTCGACGTCGTCGAGCAGGACGGCCGGCCGTGGATCGTGATGGAGCTGGTGCCGTCCCGGTCGCTGGCGGAGATCATCCGGGCCGACGGGCCGCTGCCCCCGGCCCGGGTCGCCGGCATCGGGCTGCGGGTGCTCGACGCGATCGTCACGGCGGCCGCCGCCGGGGTCGAGCACCGTGACATCAAGCCCGCGAACGTTCTGGTCACGCCCCAGGGCGGGGTCGTGCTCACCGATTTCGGCATCGCCCGGCACGTCGGCGACGAGACCCTCACGTCGGCCGGCCTGATCGTCGGCTCGCCCGACTACCTGGCACCCGAACGGGCCCGCGGCCGGACCGGCGGGCTCGCGGCGGACCTCTGGTCGCTCGGCGCGACGATGTACGACGCGGTCGAGGGGCGGCGGCCGTTCGAGCGGAACGGGCCGCTGCCGACGCTGGCCGCCGTGGTGATGGACGAGCCGGACCCGCCGCAGCGGGCCGGACCGCTGCGACCGGTGATCGACGGGCTGCTGGTCAAGGACCCGGCGCACCGGCTGGACGCCGACCGGACCCGGTCGATGCTGCAGCGGGTGCTGCGCGGGCGCCCGGCCAGCGGGACCGTGCCGTTCCCCCGCCATCCCTCCGACGACCGACCGCCGCCATCGGCTCCAGAGCCGGCGGCCGAGCCGCCGGTCGTGATCCCGATGGGCCCGACCCGGCCGTGGCCCGCCGACGGCGCCGCGGACCCGGAGCCGCCCGGCACAGGGCATGGGACGACCGCCTCCACGCCGGTCGCGGGCGAACCGACGGCAGCGACCGCCGGCGGTACGGCCGCCGCAGTCACCGAACCCGCCGACCGTACGGCCGACGCTGCGGCCCCCGCCGGCACCGAACCCACCGACCGTACGGCCGACGGAGCGGCCGCCGCCGGCACCGGACTCGCCGACGGCCGGGCCGACGGTACGGCCAGCACCGGCACGGACCCGGCCATCCCGGCCGACGTTCCGACCGGCGCCGTGGAACCGACCGTCACGGAGCCCGCCAACGGTCGAGCCGCCGGGCCGACCGGCGCCGCGGCGGTTGCGGGCTCGGCTGTTCCCGCATCGGCCGAAGGCCGGACCGGCGCCGAGTCCACGGCGGCGGACACCGAACGGACGACGGAAGCGGCCCCTGGTCGAGTGGATGGTTCGACTGCGGTAGCGGGTGCAGATCCGGTCGCCGCACGATCGGCGGACGCTCCGGCAGCGGACGGCTCCGGCCCACGACGCACCCCGACACTTCCCGGCGCGCCGCCGCGCGACCCGCGTCGGCGCCGCCGACCGGCGCTGCTGGCGGGGTTGGTGGTGCTGGTGCTGGCCGGAATAGCCGCGGCGCTCGTGCCGGTGTTGCGCAACGACCCGGGCAATGGAGCCGCCGGCCCGGCCGGCCAAGCCAGCGGTCCGGCCGGCCAAGGGCGCGGGCCGGCCGCCACGGCGCCGGCGACCGGACGCACCGCTCCCACGGCGTCGAGCGGCGCACCGACGAGCCGACCAGCCACGACGGCGTCGCGCACACCGGCGCCCACCACACGCGCCACCACGTCCGGCAACTCCTCCCCGACCGGCGCCGAGGTGGTCGCGCCGGCCGGCTTCACCCGCTACACCGATCCGGTCGACGGCTTCTCGCTCGTCGTCCCGGCCGGCTGGCGCCCGGTCCGGTCGAAGACTCTCGTCGACTTCGACGACCCGACCTCCAGCCGGTTCCTGCGCATCGACACGTCGGACCACGCGCTGCCCGATCCGTACCAGAACTGGATCGACTACGAGCGGGAGTTCCGCCAGGGGAAGCCGGACTACCAGCGGATCGGCATCCGCCGGGTGCCGGACTACCGGCCGGACGAGGGATGGACCACGGCGGACTGGGAGTTCATGCTCGGCAGCACCCACGTGCTCGACCGCAACATCCGGGTGAGCGCCAGCCGCGCGCACGCGATCTACTGGTCGACGCCGCAGAGTCAGTGGAACACCGCGGACAGCCGCCGGATCCTGCAGCTGGCCGAGCAGAGCTTCGTGCCGGCGCCGGCCGGCAGCTAGGAGACCACCACTGGCGCGGGATACTAAGCCAGGACCGCGACCGCCTCGACCTCGACGAGCTGGTCCTGGTAGCCGAGCACGGTGACGCCGACCAATGTGGACGGTGCGTCGTGCTCGCCGAACCACCGGTGCACCACCTCCCACGCGGCGACGAGGTCGGCACGCGACGTCGTCGCCACATAGACGGTCGTCTTGACGACGTCGGTCAACGACGCGCCGGCCGCGCGCAGCGCGACAACCAGGTTCGCCATCACCTGCTCGGCCTGCCCGGCGAGATCGCCCACCCCGACCACGGCGCCGTCGGCGTCGAGCGGACAGGCACCGGCGGTGAACACGGTCCCGCCCGCGACGGCCGCGTACGCGTACGGCGCCGTCGGCGCCAGTTCCGCGCTGCGGATCAACCGCACAGTCATCTCCTCACCTCCGGCGACAGGCGTAGGTGGCGCTCCAGCATCGGCTCCAGCAGCCACCGCGTGGTCAGCTCCGGCGTGCGCCAGCTCGTCGAGTGTCCACTTCAGACTCATCCTGGATCCTCCGTGGAGTCCAGGATCCAGGATAGGTAGGCGGGGTTGCCGTCCCGGATCGGCAGCGCGATCACGCACGGCACGTCGTACGGGTGTTCGGCGTCGGCCCTGGCGGTGATCGCCGGGACCAGCGACGCCCTGGTGTGCAGGCCCACCCTGGCCTCACCCTCGTCCTGCACCGCGCCCTCCCAGCGGTAGATCGACCGGATCGCCGGGACCACGTGCCCGCAGGCGGCGAGCCGGTCGGCGACCAGCCGGCGGGTGAACTCTGCCAGCCAGTCCGGGTCGGCGGCGGTGACCACGACCTCGCAGCAGTCCTCGCTCACGGCCGCACCGTACCGGCCGGCAGCAAGCCGATACCGTTCCACCGTGGACGTCATGGTGTTCGCCGGCTCGGCCAGCCGCAGGCTCGGCGCGGTGATCGCTGGCCGGCTCGGCGTGCAGCTGGGGGCGTCGGAGGTGATCCGGTTCTCCGAGGGCAACCTGTTCGTCCGGGTGCTCGACAACGTCCGCGGCCGGGACGTGTTCATCGTGCAGGGCACCGCGTTCCCGGCGAACGACAACTTCATGGAGTTGCTGTTCTGGATCGACGCGCTCAACCGGGCCAGCGCGGCCTCGGTGACCGCCGTCATCCCCTACTTCAGCTACGCCAAGGGCGACAAGAAGGACGAGCCGCGGGTGTCCATCCGCGGCCGGGTCTGCGCCGACGCGATCCAGGCCGCCGGGGTCGACCGGGTGGTGACGCTCGACCTGCACGCACCGCAGGTGCAGGGGTTCTTCACGCTGCCCGTCGACGACCTGTACGCGCTGCCGGTGCTCTGCGACGCCGTCGCCGCGAAGGGCCTGACCGACCTGGTGGTCGTCGCGCCGGACGCCGGGTACGCGAAGAAGGCCCGGCAGTGGGCCAACCGGCTGCACGCGCCGACGGCCATCGCGGACAAGCGGCGGGTCGACCACACCGAGTCGGCCGAGGTCGTCGAGCTGATCGGCGAGGTGGCCGGCCGCACCGCGCTGATCGTGGACGACTTCACGATCACCGCCGGCACGGTGACCGACGCGGCCAGGGTGCTGGTCGAGCGCGGCGCCACCGACGTGTACGCGGCGGTCAGCCACGCGCTGCTGACCGGTCCGGCCAACGAGCGGCTGGACGCCAGCCCGATCCGGCAGCTGCTCACCACCGACAGCGTCGAGACCCAGCCGGCCGGCCTGTCGGCCAAGGTCGAGGTCGTGTCGGTGGGCGGCCTGTTCGCCGAGGCGATCCGCCGCATCGCCGCACGGGAGAGCGTCTCGGTGCTGTTCCGCTGAAGCCGGTCGCTCCGCTAAACCCGGCCGCGCCGACCGACGCGAGGCAGTCCGCCGGGTTGTATTTCGTCACGTCCACGTGGATCCTCCGGTTAGGAGCAGCTCTCCGGGTTGCACGCAGCTCCTACCGAGACGGCGTGATTCAGGAGGTCGCACGATCACAGCGTCACCAACCGGCTGCGATACGCATTGTGATGGCGGACGGCGTCACAGATTCGGCTGCGCAGCGGGAACCGGTGATGGATGCTGGGGTCAATGAGAGTTGGTTGAGCTTCCGAGGTGTCGACCCAGTGATCCGGTTGCTGATTGTGGACGACCACACGGTCGTCCGGCAGGGACTGTCGATGCTCTTCGGCACGGTCGACGACATCGAGGTCGTCGGCACCGCCGCTGACGGCATCCTGGCCCTCAACCAGGTGCATGAGCTGACGCCCGACGTCGTGCTGATGGACATCGGCATGCCCCGCCTCGACGGCATCGAGGCGACCCGCCGGATCGTCACGGCCGACCCCCGGGCGAAGATCGTCATCCTCACCGGTGACACGGACCAGACGAAGGTCCAGCAGGCGGTCGAGGCCGGCGCGCTCGGCTACCTGCTCAAGGACGCGGAGCCGGAGCTGCTGTTCGCGGCGGTCCGCACCGCGTACGCGCGCCCGGCGGACTGACCCCTAGCTCGGCCTGGCCCGGCCCGGCAGGCGCACCGACAGCACCGTCTCGCCCGGTCGCGGCTCGATCGCGATGGTGCCGCCGTGCCGCTCCACGACGATGCGGCGGGAGATGTCCAGGCCGAGACCCGCACCCTCGCCGACGCCCTTGGTGGAGAAGAACGGCTCGAAGGCGTGCGCCCGCACCTCCTCGGACATCCCCGGTCCGGTGTCGCCGATCTCCACGACGACACCGCCGCCGTCGGCCCTGGTGGAGATCCGGAGGGTGCCCTTGCCGTGCATGGCGTCGACTGCGTTGCCGATCAGGTGGGTCCAGACCTGGTTGAGCTCACCGGCGAACGCCTCGATCCGCGGAAGGTCGGCGTCGAAGTCGCGGACCACGACCACCCCGTCCCGGAGCCGGTGGGTGAGCATGACCAGCGTGCTGTCCAGGCCCTCGGCGACGTCGGTCAGCTGCAGCGACGCCCGGTCCATCTGCGAGTAGGTCCGGATGACGCCGATGAGGTCGGAGACCCGCCGGGTCGACTCCTGCACCTCGGCGAGCAGCGCCGCCGCGGTCAGCGAGGCCGCTACCCATTCCAGCCCGGCTTCCAGCGCCCCGCCGTGCACGACCGCGGCCGCCCGCTCGCACCACGCCTCGTCCACGCCGGCGGCGGCGAGCGGCGGCGCGATGAACCAGTCCCGCCCGATCCCGTGCGCCGCCAGCCAGTCGGACAGGGCGTCCTCCCGGTCGGCGACGACCAGCGGAGCCGTGCTCGCTGCGGCCGGGTCGATCTCGCGCCGCAGGGCGTCGAGCAGGGCAAGCTGGTCAGCGGTCACCCCGCTCGTCGCGAGCCGTGCGCTCGACGACAGCAGGGCGGCGCCGGCGTCCTGCAGCGCGCCCGCGGCTCGCGTCGCCGCCGACGCAGGATTGTTGATCTCGTGGGCGAACCCGGCCGCCAGCGTCCCCAGCGCTACCAGGGCCTCCCGTTGCCGGGCCACCGACTCGATGTTCCGTACCGTGCCGACCAGGCCCCTGATGAAGTGGACGCCGAACGGGAACCAGCGGTCGCCCAGCTCCTGCAGCACGGGCGCCGGCACCCGCAGCATCCGCCCGGCGGAGCTGGCCCGGCCGGTGGCCAGGTAGACGCCGGACGGATCCCATGCCTGGAAGCCGCCGGCCCACTGCCCCGGCGACTCCATCCGCGCCAGCACCACCTCCTCGTGCCCGAGCCGGCGCACCAGGCTGACCGTGCCCTCCAGCAGCACCCACCAGTGGTCGGCCGGCCGGCGCTCGGTGAACAGCTCCTCGCCGGGGGCGAACCGGACGTGGTCACCGGCCGCGGCCAGTTCATCCCGCTGCGCGTCGGTGAGGCCGTCGAACAAGGCGATCGCATGCAGCTCATCGGCCCCCACGCGCCGACGATACGGCCGCCCGACGGCGCCCCGGGCGGCTTCGACGACTTCGCCGGTAACGCCCGGCAGCGTCCACGCACTGAACCTCCGACCGATCCTCAGGAGGAACCATGGCAGAGCTGACCACCGGCGACCGTCCATCGTGGACCGGCGCACGGCTCGCCCGGCCGACGAGCGATCTCGCCCGGTCCGTCCGGTTCTACCGCGACCTCGTCGGGCTGCCTTCCGTCGGTGGGTTCGAGAACCACGACGGGTACGACGGGGTGTTCTTCAGGCTCCCCGGCGGCACCGAGCTCGAGCTGACGGCCGGACCGACGGGGCCGGCGCCGTCGACCGAGGAGGACCTCCTCGTCCTGTACGTGGGCACCCACCAGGAGCTCGAGTCGGCAGGTGCGCGGCTCAGGGCGGCCGGCGTCGCCATGGTCGCGTCGCCGAACCCGTACTGGAACCGCACCGGGCAGACCTACCTCGACCCCGACGGCTACCGGCTGGTGGTCGCGGTGGCGGACGAGCCGGGGCGCAGGTGATCCCGGCCGCCGAGCCGCGTCCACGCCGCCGCGGGCTTCCGCGACCTCGGCCGGTTCACCGAAGTACGCGCGGTCTCATTCGCGTGGGGTGATGCCGCCGGATCGGCCGGCGGTGAGGATCGTCCGTGGTGGTGGCGCCGGTGGCCAGAAACCGGAGAGCTGGCCGCCCGGCACGGGAGAGGAGACCGTCATGGCCATCGGACCGGTCCAGTTGATCGTTCTCGGGTTCAACCACCCGAACTTCCACGGGGAGATCATCGACGAGCTGGAACGCCTGCGCGAGAGCGACACGATCCGGGTGATCGACGCCCTGGCCGTACACAAGGACGCCGACGGCGAGATCGAGGTGGCTCACCTGAGCAACCTCACGCTGGAAGAGGCCGTCGAGGTCGGCACCAAGGTCGGTGCGCTGATCGGGCTGGGCATCGAGGGCGAGGAAGGCATGGAGGCCGGAGCGATCGCCGGCGCGGAGGCGGCCGCCGACGGCATCGAGGTCTTCGACGACGAGGATGCCTGGGACGTGCTGGCCGACATTCCGAACGACTCGGCCGCCGCGCTGATCCTGATCGAGCACCACTGGGCGGTGCCGCTGCGGGACGCAATCGCCCGGGCCGGCGGGATGCGGCTCAGCGACGGGTTCGTCAGCCCGCTCGATCTGGTCGCGATCGGACTGATGGAATCGGACGAGGCCAAGGACCTGCACGTCATGGAGACGGCGGGCACCGCGGCGAGCAAGGCCTAGCTAGCCACGTCGACAGAGGAGGTCACGATGTTCGGATCCCGCAGGGTGGCCCGGCGCACGTCCCGGCGGACGGCCCGACGGGTGGACCGCCGGTAAGCGCGCGGCCGACCGCAGACGGTGCGGCCGTGGCCCGTCACGGGCCACGGCCTGCCGGCGTCCCGGGCTGCAGGGGCCGCCCGGCGCGGTCCACCGGCCGACGGTGGCTGCGAGGCCGCCGGTATATGGCGATCAGAAGTCGTAACGCACGATCGCGCGCCGCAACGACGGTACGTGCACGATCCGGAACCCGGCGGCGAGGAACGCGCTGAGCGCCCCGACGTGCATCTCGCCCCAGGGCACGTCCTTGCCGGGCGCCGGCTTCATCGGGTATGCCTCGACGGCGCGGGCGCCATGGTCGCGGGCCAGGTCGATCGTGCCTCCGACCAGCGCACGGCTCACGCCCTGCCGGCGGTAGCCGGCCCGGGTCACGAAGCAGGTGACCGCCCAGATGCTGGCGTCGACCTTGTCCTCGGTGCGGCCCTTCCAGGTGGTCTGGCGCAGGTAGGGGTAGTCGCTGCGGGGCGCGAGCGAGCACCAGCCGACCGGCTCGTCGTCGAGGTACGCCACGAGCCCGTGTCCCTCGAGCACCTGGTCGCGGAGCAGCTCACGACGGCCCTGGACGTCGTCCGAATGCTGCGCGTACCAGCCCAGCCGGTAGCCCTGGCACTGGCAGCGAGCGGCCTGCCCTCTGACGCCGAAGACCGTCTGGACGTCGTCGAAGAGCATCTCGCTGACCGGCCGCACGCTGATCGCCACCGGCTCAGATTCGCACATCCCCTCGGTGCCGCCGGACGCGCCGGGACGAACGGCATACTCGGGCGGGTGGAAGCGGACCAGCCGGGCGACGCTCGTACCGGTTCCGGCCGCCGCACCCATGGCTAGGGCTCGCACCCTCGCGCAGGTGTACCGGCACTTCGGGGAGGTCGACGCGGCCGGAACCTCGCCGCTGTACGAGCGCGTCGCCGTCGCCCTCAGCGAGTCCGACGAGGCGCTGCGCGCCATCGACGCGGCGCCGGCGCGCAGACGGCATCCCACCGTGATCCTCGCGGCGCTGCACGACCTCGCCCTCGCCGGACGCGCGCCGGCGCTCGCCGCCGCGTACGCCGACGCGGACGGCGACGCCGCCGCTCGGGCGGCGATCGACACGCTGGTGCGCATGACCGACGCGGTCGTGGCCGTCGCCGTACGCCGGCGGATTCGGAGCAACGAGACCGGACGCTGCGCGGTGCTGTATCCGGCCATTGCCGAGGCGGCCCGCCGGGTGGGCGCGACCACGGTCGGGCTGATCGACGTGAGCTGCTCGGCTGCGCTCAACCTCAACGTCGATCGCGTCGGCATCGCCTACGGGAACGGACAGTCGCTGGGCGACCTGTCGTCTCCGGTGCAGATGTCGTCGACGGCCGTGGGTGACCGGCCCATCCCGACGCGGGCGATGCCCGAGGTCGCCGCGCGGATCGGCGTCGACCTCGACCCGCTCGACGTGACCGACGCGGACGACGCCCGATGGCTACGAGCCTGCGTCCCGCCGGATCAGCCGGAGCGGTCGGCGAGGCTCGACACCGAGATGGCGTTGGCGGCGACGGTCCGTCCGCTGCTGCTGCGCGGCCATCCCGTGGAGACGCTGCCCGGCGCCCTCGCCCGAGTGCCGGCGGACGCCCTGCCGGTCGTCATCACGACGTGGGCCCTGTCGCGCTTCCCCGTGGAGAACCGCCTGCGCTTCCTGCACCGTCTCGACGGCGCGGCGACCGCCCGGTCGGTGGCGTGGGTGTCGGTGGAGGGGGTCGGGGTCGCGCCGGCGATCCCGACGCTCGGCGATCGCCGCGCCTCGGGTCACAGCATCATCGGCCTCGCGGTCTTCGACCACTCGACTCTGCGTACCGAGGCCGTCGGCCGCTGCTGGTCCCAGGGTCGCTTGCTGGCGTGGCTCGCCGACCCCTAGCGTCGCGTGCCGCTCGTCGAGCTGGTCCTCAGGCCGGGGTCTCCCCGGCGCCCGGCGGCCCGGCGAGAACCGTCGGGACGTACTCGAGCATCTGCAGCCTGCCGTCGAACGTACGGTGGTCCACCAGATCGAGGGCGACGTCGGGATACCCGTCGAAGATCCGATCCCGGCCGGTGGCCCCGGTGATGACGGGAAAGACGACGACCCGATAGCGATCCACCAGGCCGGCCCGCAGCAGCGACCGGCTCAGCGCGAGGCTGCCGAGCGTGCGCAGCGGACGGCGGCCCTGCTCCTTCATCGCCCGTACGGCGTCGACCGCGTCACCGCTGACCAGCTCGGTGTTGGGCCAGGACAGTGGCCCTTCCAGGCTGGCGGAGAACACCACCTTCGGCAGCGCGGTCAGTTCCGCCATGCCGGCCTCGTCGGGCGCCTGCGCGGCGAACCCGGACATCAGCCGGTAGGTCGTCGCGCCCATCAGGGCCGTGTGCTCCTCCTGCTCCTCGAGCCACCCCAGGTATTCGGGTCCTTCCATGCCCCAGAAGCCCGGCCAACCCTCCGCGGCGCCGTAGCCGTCCAGGGAGATGATGAAGTCCACCATCAGGGTCTGCATCGACCTTCCTCTCCTCGAATGCACGTCAGCTGCTCGATCTTCGCGCGCTCGCGCCGCTCACTGTGGCACCCGGTGGGACAATTGTCGGGATCCCAGTGATCCGCGCAGGCGAGGAGGCCGAGGTGGGTGAGGTCGCGGCGTGGCGATGGGACGAGGCCACCTGGCGTGGGCACGTCGAGCACATCCGGGCGGGCCGCACGCTGTCGCCCCAGTGGCCGGGCGGGGCGCGAGTGGCGGTGGCCCTGTCGTTCGACTCCGATCACGAGACCATCCCGCTCCGGGACGGCGAGATCGGGCCGGGGAAGCTCTCCCAGGGCGAGTTCGGCGCCCGGGTGGGGGCGCGGCGGATCCTGGCGCTGCTGGCCGACCGAGGGATCCCGGCGACGTTCTTCATGCCCGCGGTGTCCGCGTTGCTGCACCCCGACGAGGTACGCCGCTATGCGACCGAAGGCCACGAGGTCGCGATGCACGGCTGGATTCACGAGAGAATCGGGTCCCTCCAGCCGGCCGAGGAGCGAGAACTGGCGCTGCGCAGCGCCGACGTACTGGAGAAGAGCACCGGAACCCGGCCGCGAGGGATTCGTACGCCGTCGTGGGACTTCACGGTCGCGACGATGGACATCATCAGGGAACTCGGGCTCGAGTACGACTCGTCCCTGATGGCCGACGACGAACCGTACGAGATCCTGCACCACGGCGAGCCGTCCGGCATCGTGGAGATCCCGGTGGAATGGATCCGCGACGACGCCGTCTACTTCCCGATGGAGCGCTACGCCGCGCTGCGGCCGTACGCGAGTCCGCGCAACGTGCTCACCATCTGGATCGACGAATTCGAGGGAGCGTACGCGGACCGGGGACTTTTCCAACTGACGATGCATCCCCACGTCATCGGCCACCGTTCCCGCATGGCGGTCCTCACCGAACTCGTCGATCACATCGCCTCCCGGCGAGGTGTGTGGTTCGCGACCCACGCCGACGTCGCCGACTACGTGCTCTCCCACGCCGACGTGCCGAACCAGCGGTGAACAGCCGCGAGAGCCGACCGGGTCTGGCCGTCCGGCGCACCGACGGTCATCGGTCCCCCAAGGAGGTCGAGGATTCTCGCCTCTGCTTCGACCGAGGATCGCTGGGTGGCGGCAACCGTGCCGCCGTAGTCGGCGACCGTCTGGCTGGTATAGATCGCGCCGGGTGGGACGGCAGATCGCGGCCGCCGAGGGTCCAGGCCGACTGGCCACGGTCGGGGATGGCCGAGTTGACGTAGGAGCCGGGGGCGAACGCGACGACGCCGCTCATCAGTTGCGGGAACGTGGCGCCGAGCAGCAGCGCGGCCTCGCCGCCGCGCGAACCGCCCACGACGTACACCCGCTGCGGGTCGACGTCAGGCTGGGCCCGCAGGATCGCGATGGCCTTGGTGAAGTACTCCAGCGGCACGCGGGTCAGCGTCGCCGGCAGTCCCGGCTCGTGGAAGCACGAACCCGACCAGCCCGGCCCTCACTACCGTCTCCTACCTGTCGCTCCTGGTGTCCCGCGTCGTCGTGCGGATCCTGGCGGCCCGCGCCGACGCAGGGGCGGCGCCGACGGCGGCGAGGACCAGCGGCCACAGGCGACCCCTGGCCAGGTCGTAGTCAGCCAGGAGGGTCCGCCAGCTCTGCTTGGCCACATGGCGGCCGAAGCCGAACTCGAAGGCCACGGTGAGGCCGACCCAGGCCAGCCCGACCCGAGCGGCCGCGCCGGTCGTGGGGAGAGGCCAACGCCGTTCCACCGCGGCCGCGTAGGGAAGGACGGCGGCGGCGAGGGTCACCGAGGACACCTGGTGAGCCAGGCGCTCTCCCAGCCGCTTCTCGTAGAGCGCGCGGCTCACGCCGTTGGCCACGCCGAGCAGCGCCATGCCACCCCAGGCCGCGACCCACTCGCGGTACGGCGACTCGCTCACGCGGGTTCCTGCTGACCGCATAATGCCTCCTGGCGGCGCTGCCCGCCGACACCGGTCTCGCCCGCCGCCATGCACGCAATCGTGCGGCTCAGCGACCGGCTGAGATCAGCCGCGCCTCATTGCGATGACTCTGCCCCTGTCACCGGGCAACCGCCTGATTATCCGCCCGCGGCGGGGCCGACGACGATAGCGCTGCCCGTCGAGGTTCTCGATGACAACCGGCACGGATGCCACGGAGTTGCCAGTAGTCACCTCGGTGCTGTCACCGGGTGCCAGCTCGACATAACCCGAGCATCTCCGCGTCGAATAGCTCGTGCCCGGCGTCACCACCTCGAATGTCAGCGCCACAGGAAACATGTGGTCGTGGGTCTCCTGCACCACACCGATGTTGCGCCGGCCTGGGCTGTACGTCTGCACGGACGAGGCAACCGCCTCTATCGGCTTGAACATGCCCACTCCTGAGTAGCATCGGCGGACGGTAGGTTTCTGGATTCGCCTGAGCCTTCCGGCGGCGCCCCGGGGCACCGACACGCCGGTGGGAGCGCCCGTCTGAAGGGACCCGCGATGCGGGGTGCCGGACGTGGTCACTGGCTCACCCCGGCCGCCCGCGTGGCGGGGTCCAGTGCGGGGTGGGCTGCGGTTGTCATCAGCGCGGCGCCGAACAGGACCATCCACAGCAGCACCGGGTAGGCGATCCAGCGCTCGACGCCGCCGACGCCGATCGCTGCCTGCGGGCCGAAGTCGGCGAAGAACTCGAGCCCGAGCACGGTGGCCGCCAGCGCGACCGATCCGAGGGCCACCGCGAACCCGCGCAGCGGCCGCTCGAGCAGGGTCCGGGACAGGATCGCGGCGATCGACCCGCCGACGAAGCAGGCCAGCGCGAAGATCGGGTGCCAGGTGGCCACGTCGCCCGGGAACACCGCGATACCGACCAGGCCGGCGCCGAAAACGGTGAGGGCGACCAGCAGCCGGCGCCGGGCCAGGTGGCGCAGCAGCGCGGCCGCCGCCAGCACGAGGACGCCGGCGACTGCCATCGTGACGATGAAGATCAGCCGGTTCGGCTCGACGGTGTAGCTGTCCGGCGGCTCGGTGCCGCTCAGGTTGCTGATCGTATCCGCGAAGGTGCTGTAGTGCCGGGCCGCCGGATAGAGCGCCTCGTTCGTGATGGTCGACAAGACGATGCCGACTCCGGTGGCGGCCAGCAGCGCCCCGGCGAGAGTTGCCGCCCGATCCCGGCTCGGCGCCGGCGCTGCCACGGTCTTCCTCTGGTCCATGATCGCGTTCACCGCGCGCCTCCTTGGGCCGGTCCCCCGCCTCCGACGCTAGGCCCGCCCGCGACACCCCGATACGGCCGACCGACCCCCCAGCCCGGGACCTTCGACCCCGGACACGGGAGTAGGCCGGTCACGACGGCGACCGGCCCGCCATCGATACTGGCTTGTCGCGCTCAGCCTGGGGTCCTCATCCGTACGGCGCTCCGGCCGCCGCCATGGTGGTCGTGGAGTCCAACCCTGTCCCCCACCGACGACCCCGCGTTGCCCGGCCTAACGGCCATGCCGTCACCCGTGTTGTGGCACCGGCTTCCCGTGGTGTCGACGTGCCCGTCCGCGACAGGTCGGCCAAGGTCGAGCGGTGTGGCCGGTGCCGGCGGTCGACACCGCGGCGAATCCCCCGGCAGGAGCGTCAGGAGGTGCAGTTGCGCGGTGCAGCCGCATCTATTCGACGGGACGCGTTGGCGGGGATCAGCTGGACGGCGATGGTCTCGGCGACGACGTCGCCATCGTTCCGCAGCATGTGGACGTCGCGACCACCCTGGTCGACGAAGCTGGTTCCCGCCTGGTACACCTGTCCAGCGCACTTGGGATTATCGCTCTCGTAGTTCGTCACGGCGCCGCGGACGACGAAGATCAGACTCGGACCCGGATGCGAGTGCCACCCCGTCGTGCCTCCGGGTGCGATGACGTTGTCGACCACATAGCCGTCGCTGACGCCGCGCGTCTTGATCCGCACGCCCCATGTGTCGGCCGGCCGCGTATGCGCCCTGATGTCGAGGGCCGGGACCGTGGATTTCGCCAGGATCGTGGTCGTCAACCCCTCGGCGGGCGTCGCAGCCGCACTACCAGCGACCCCACCTGGGCTATCTGCGATAGCTCTGAGCGAGGTGTCACCCGTCAACCGGAGGCCGTGGGGATCGGGGAAGGTCAGTCCGGGTGACCGTCGGGTCTGTCGGTCCGTGGAGTTCGAACCAAACGGTCTTTCCGGCCGGATCCGCGGATGGTGTGTGTCCCCAGCAGGTGGCGAGATTGTCGATGATGTGGAGGCCGCGGCCCTGTTCGGCGGTTCCGTCGAGGTTCCGGGACAGTCGGGGTGCTTCGGGGTTGGCGTCCTGGACTTCCACCCGCAGGGCGTGCGGAGTCTGCCGGACGGTGAGGCGTATGCCGCCGTTGCCGTAGCGCAGGGCGTTGGTGACCAGTTCGCTGGTCATGAGCAGCGCCAGGTCGCGGAGGTCAGCGGGCCAGGAGGCGCCGATCGTGGCTATGTGTCGTCGTGCGAGCCCGGCCGCGAGAGAGGTGGTTGGCAGAGTGAGGGGCGCCGCGCTGTGCTCGTCCTCGCTCATGCGCCGGCCTTGTCTGGTTGGCAACGGCCGGGCGCGGAGTCGGCGCCGGCACGGGCACCGTACCCAGGACGGGCTAGTCCATCCGGGTCGAGCGTCGCGATGTCCGATCGGGCGGGGGTGGTCGCTGCCCGTCAAACAGCGCCACCTGCTGCAGGGTGCTGAACAGCCCCTCGACGGCGAGGAGCCGGCGAAGTGTGCCGTCGATGCCGGGTAGCGTCAGCTGGCAGCCGCGGGCCTCCAGTTGCCGCTGCGCTTGCTCGATCGCGGTGGCGCCGACCACGTCGCCGAAGGTCACGGCGCTGAGGTCGAGTTCGACGTGCTGACGGTCGGTGGCCGCGCGATGAATCGCGCACCGGAGTAGGCCGGCGGTGGCGACGTCGATTTCCCCGGTGACCCGCAACAGTCGCCGCGTTGGCGGCTGGAGATCCTGGATCTCGACGCGGAGGCCCGCAGCGCCGTTCTGTGCACCGGACGGTCCGCGAGGTGAGGTCGTCGGCGCCACCCCACCCCTCCCGGCGACGGCCGCTGCCCGACGGATGGCGCCCGGCAACGGCATGCTGCAAGTCGGAGCTGCCGTCCTAACCCCACAGGGAGCGCACTTCACGTGCCCTCCGTTCCGCGCACCCCGGGAACGACGGCCAGGGGTGCGCGCCGCTGGTCGGCACCGACCGGCTTGGCCATCCGGCGATCTCCCAACTACCGACGAGTTGCGCTGACTCAGGCAATAGGCAGTTCGGTCTCGTTCCCGCCCGATACAACAGTGCCACGGCGCCCGCGGGCGGGTAAGGTGCCGTACGGCTGCTGCTCGTCGAGGCGCGGGCCAGCCGAGTGTTTTACTGACGACGAGGTACGGTCCTCCCGGTTGGGTCAGCAGCCACGGGTTCTCCCCCGGTATAGGCATCGAGTTGACATGAGGCGATCCTGTCCATGCTCGTGTTCCCGTGATCTTCGATCAGTCCCCGGCGGGGCTGGCTACTCTCTTCGCCGATATCGGCCACCAGATCGCCGCGCACGGCCGGGCCGACGATGCCCTGGCGGCGTTGGCGGAGATCTCGGTGCTGCGCGTTCCGGGCGCCGACCGGGCGTCGGTCACGCGGGGCCGTAAGGGGTCATTCGAGACCGTCGCCGCCACCGACCCGGCAGCGCTGCGGGCAGACCACATCCAGTACGAGCTGGGCACCGGCCCGTGCGTGGACGCGATCCTGCAGCAGACCGTCTTCCGCACCGGGGACCTCGGCACCGACCCGCGATGGCCGGAGTTCGGGCGCCGGGCGGCCGACCTCGGTGTGCACAGCATGCTGTCGTTCCGCTTGTTCCTGGAGGACGACGACCTCATCGCCGGGTTGAACCTCTACGCCACCGCCCGGGAGGCGTTCGACGACAACGCCGAGATCATCGGGACGTTGCTGGCCACGCACGGCGCGTTGGCCGTCTCGGCCGCCGCGGCCCGCGAGCTCGCAGCCCACCTGCAACGGGCGTTGACCACCAACCGGGAGATCGGGGTGGCGATGGGCGTGCTGATGAACCAGTACAAGATCACCCGTACCCAGGCGTTCGACCTGCTCCGGGTGGCCAGCCAGAACACCAACCGCAAGCTCGCGCAGATCGCCGTCGAGGTCGGCGACACCGGCACACTCGATCTGCCGGGACAGGCATCGGCCAAGCGGAAGGAGTCGGCGTCGTCGCCGCGTCGGCGAGACTCGTCGTGACGGGCATGTCCTGCTGCTGGTAGCAGGAACACAGGGCACGCGCCGGGCCGCATTCTAGAGGCCGCCCGGCGTGAGGTCCCGCCGGTTCGGAGCCGAGCCGGCGGGACCGCCTGCATCGCCGCCGACTCAGTCGACACGCGGCTGACCGCGTTGACTTCCCGGCGGGCAGGGCGGCGACCCTATTCACCGGCCTTCGTGTAGTCGCGGGTCAGCCAGTGCTCGGGACGGATGTGGATCGCGCACATGCGGTCGGTGACGTCCCGGGTGGCCTCGATGTAGCCGTCGGCGCCCTCGTCGCCCAGGTAGCGGCGGGCGAGCTCCCAGCGCTGCTCGACGGTGACCGTGTCCTGGATCGCGGTGACCGGGCCCTCGACGGAGGCGTACCGATAGGGCATCTCCTGGGTCTGCGCGCAGACGGTGACCCGACCGGCCTTGCGGATCAGCTGGGCTTTTCGGCTGTTGCGGTCGGTCACCAGGACGATCTCGCCGCTGGGCCGGTAGTCGTACCAGACCGGGATCGCCAGCGGACCGCGGCCGTCGCCGTCGGCCACGGCCACGACCGCGACGTGCACTTCGGCGAGGAACGCCTCGCGTTCGGCCGGCGTCATCGCCAAGGACATGATCCGTAGGCTAGCGCCGCCACGTCTCTCCGGCTCGGGCCCCGTCGTCGGCGTCGGACACCTGGTCGTCTGATCCTGTCAGACGGAGGCGGCGAAGGCGCGCAACTCGGTGTTGAAGCGGTCCGGGTCCTCCCAGAACGGCGCATGGCCGACGCCGGGGTAGTACGAGGTCCGCGCGTGCGGGACGGTGCGGGCGTGGTGGTCCGCCATGGCCGGCAGGACGACCTCGTCCTCGAGTCCGTGGGTGACGAGGACGGGCGTACGGAGCCCGGCGAGCAGGCCGTCGTGGTCGACCGTCCGGCTCAGCAGCTCCTGCCGGACCCGGGGCGGCGCGGCGGCGGCGGTGCCGAGCACGAGGTACGAGTCCTGCGGCTCCAGCGGTTCGCGCGTGAGCAGGCGACCGAAGGTCCGCAGCGACGTCACGCTCTCCTCGGCGTCCGTGGTGAAGAGCCCGGGGATCACGCCGAGGAACCCCGGCCCGAGGAACGGCATGACGGACTCACCGAGGCCGCAGACCGCACCGACCAGCTGAACCCCGCCGACCAGATCCTCGCCGTAGCGACTCAGGTAGTCGCAGATGACAACGCCGCCGTACGACCAGCCGGTGAGGATCGGCCGCTGCAGGTCCAGCGACCTGATCACCGCCGCAACGTCCTGCGCCCAGAGGTCGGAGTCCCCGTACGCGCCGGCCGGTCGCTCGGAGTCCCCGTGACCGCGCAGATCGACCGCGACCAGCCTGAGGTCGCGGGCGAGGTCCGAGTACAGCTGCCGGTTCCACGCGAGCCAGGACTGCGAGAGCCCGTGGATGAACAGCACCGGCTGTCCCGACGGGTTCCCGGTCTCTTCGACGTGCAGCTGCACGCCTCCTCCTCCGCTGACCTGATGGGTCCGGGCCGTGCTGCCCTCGACCGCTCCAGGAATCGCCATGGTGTCCTCCTGCGTCCCGGCGCCGGCCATCCGGTCGAGCCGGCGCGCTGGAAACGGACGCTAGTGACGGTTAGCCGGCCGGGCATCCGGCGAATTCCCCCACTATCGCAGGAGAAGAAAGCTCCGCATGGGGAGAAGTCCCCAGCCCCGCGTGCGGCGTCACGAGACCGTGCTGCCGCCGATCCCGTGCTCGATCGCCCAGACGGCGACGCGGGTGCGGGACCGCAGACCCAGCTTGGTCATGATGTGCTCGACATGGCTGCCGACCGTCTTCTCCGTGATCACCAGCGCCGCCGAGATCTCCCGGTTGGACAGGCCGCGGGCGATCAACGCGGTCACCTCCCGTTCCCGTCGGGAGAGCGCCGGTCCTTGCTCCGAAGCCGTCGCCAGCGGGACGGCCACGTTACTGTCGCCGGCGAGCGCCACGTCGACGGCCTGTTGCCGCGACAGGAGGCGGCCCGCCGCCCATTCGGCGTCCCACTCGGCCGCGCCGAGTCTGCGCCGGGCCGCCGCCATGTCCCGCTTCATCGCCGCCTGGTCCGCCGGAGCGAGCGGGACACCGATCTCTTCCAGGAGCGCCGTGCTGGCAGCGAAGATGCGTGCCGCCCGCTCCGGCCGGCCCGCGGCGGCGACCGTCCCGCCGAGACCGGCCAGACACTCGCCTATCCCCTGGGCGTTCCCGAGGTCCTGCTGGAGTGCGAGGCTCTCCGCGAAGTACGCACGGGCCGCCGCGAGGTTCCCGGTGGAACGCTTGACTTGCCCGAGCTTGTGCAGCGCGGATGCCGTCCCCGGCGTGCCGCGCAGCTCGCGCCACAGCTGCAGGCTCTCCGCGTAGTGGGCAGCGGCCCGGTCGTGCTCGCCGGCCAGCCGGGCCAGGTCTCCCAGCACGTTGAGCGCCCCCGCCACCCGGTCCTTGAGCCCGTGCCGGCGGAACTGCGCGAGGCTCTGCTCGAAGACCTCGGCGGCTCTGGCGTGATCGCCCCGGTGGTAGGCCACCAGCCCGAGGTCGGCCATGAGCGGAAGGCCACCGGGCGCGTCCCCGGCGAGCCGGTACGTCGCGAGGCTTTCCTCGAAGAGCACCTGGGCCGCGGCGTAGTCCCGCTGGTCGAACTCGACGTGTCCCAGCACGTGCAGGGCCTCGGCCTGGCCGCGCCGGTCGGCGGTGTCCCGCCACAGCGCGACGCTCTCGTCGAGGTGCACCCGCGCGGCCGCGAAGTCCCCCTGCCGCCAGGCCAGCGTCCCCGCGCCGA
Organism: uncultured Actinomycetota bacterium; assembly: GCA_963728945.1. Taxonomy (GTDB): domain Bacteria; phylum Actinomycetota; class Actinomycetes; order Mycobacteriales; family CADCTP01; genus CADCTP01. Next base: position 39,775 of record CAVSMA010000006.1, read on the forward strand.
GCAGCGCCTGGGCACGATCCGCTCCCGCCGTACGGACCGTGGCCAGCGCCCGGGCGAGCCACTGCCGCCCCTCCCCGGGCAGGCCTCGCTGGAACCAGAAGTACCAGAGCGACCCGGCCAGCCGGAGGCCCTGCACGGCGTCCTCCTCCGCGGCGGAGTCGCTGGTGCCCCAGGCCAGTGCCGCCCGCATGTTGTCCAGGTCGGCCTCCAGCGCATCCCGCCACTCCTGCTGGTCCGGCCCGCGCAGTCCGGCCGCGGCGCTCTCGGCGAGCCCGCCGAAGTGCGCGGCATGGCTGCGCCGGGCCTCCGTCTCCTCGCCGCTGTCCACGAGCCGTTCCATGGCGAACTCGCGGATCGTCTCGAGCATCGCGAACCGCGGCTCGACGTCCTCGCCGGTGGTGCGCTGCAGCAGGCTCTGGTCGACCAGGGCGGTGACCGTGTCGAGGGCCGGGGGCCCGCCCGGGCAGACGGACTCCGCGGCCGCCAACCCGAACCCGCCGGAGAAGACCGCCAGCCGCCGGAACAGAGCCTGTTCCGGCGCGGCGAGCAGGTCGTAGCTCCACGCGATCCCGGCGCGCATGGTCCGGAGCCGTTCCGGGACGTCCTGGCCGCCCTCGGTGAGCAGGGCCAGACGGCGGCCGAGCCGGGCCAGCAACGCCTGCGGGGACAGCACGGTCATCCGGGCCGCGGCCAGCTCGATCGCCAGCGGCAGGCCGTCCAGCCCGCGGCAGACCTGCGCGACCGCGGCGGCGTTCTCGTCGGTCAGCACGAAGGCCGGGCTGACCGCGGCGGACCGCTCGACGAACAGCCGGACGGCCTCGGATCCGACCAGTTCCGTCGCCCGCGAGGATCCGGTCGCATCCGGGAGGGTCAGGGGCGGCACGGCGAAGACCTGCTCGCCGGAGACCCGCAGCAATGCCCGGCTCGTCACCAGCAGGGTGACCCGCGGGCAGCCGACCATCAGGTCGACCAGTACCGGCCCGGCGGCGAGGACGTGCTCGACATTGTCGAGGACGAGCAAGAGCTTCCGCGGACCGATCGCGTCCACCAGGGCATCGGCGACCGGTCGCCCGGCGGCCTCGGCGACGCCGAGGGCCTCGGCGATCCTGGCGGCGACCCGGTCGTGGTCCCGGACGGGCGCGAACTCGACGAATGCCACCTCGTCGAAGCCACCGTCGAGATGCGACGCGACCTGGAGGGCGAGCCGGGTCTTGCCCACCCCGCCGGGTCCGGTGAGCGTGACCAGCCGGGCGGCACCGTCGAGCAGGAGCGCCCGCAGGCGAGCCGCCTCCTGCTCCCGCCCGACCAACCCGGTCAGGTACGCGGGGGGACGACCGATCCAGACCGGCTGAGTCCTGCCGACGGGAACCGGGTCCCGCCCGCGACCGTCGTGACGAGGAGCATCGGCCATCGGCACGAATCCTCTGTCTGGCAGGAGCTCAGGACGGGATCCTACCAGTCAGGGCCGATATCCCACGGGCGCGGGCGGTGCCTCCTCAGCCGGGATCGATCGTCCAGATCTGCCCGGACAGCGTGACGACATAGGCGCTGCCCCGGACGAACTCGAGCGACGAGGGGCGGTCGAGCCCACCGGCGACCGGCGTCAGCCTGCCGTGGCGGCCAGCCCGGACGAGTGCGCCCGTTCCGGGGTCGGCAGGCGAACCCTCCGGGTTGCCGGCGGTGAAGTGACCCTGGGACAGCGCGTAGAGAGCGCGCCGCGGTCCGAGCTCGACCGCTGGGTGGCCGAATACAACACGCTCCGGCCGTACCAGTCACTGGACATGGACACCCCGGCCAGCCGGGTTCAGCACGGACCGCACCAGCGAGCAGCTACTGCCCTTCGCCACGCTGGCCGCCAATGGTGGTCGTCCGGCCGGCCCGCCGCCCCTGCCCCTGGCCGAACCCGGTGCCGCGGTCGAGGTCGACCGGATCGTCAACAAGGCCGGCATCGTCTCCCTCGGCGGCCGACAGATCCTCGCCGCCGACATCCTCGGCGGCCGCCTCGTCAGCATCCGCATCGACCAGACCACCCTGGCCTTCTTCGACCCGGACACCCGACAGCTGCTGCGGGCCCGGCCGAACCCCCTGAGCTGGGACCAGGTCAGCCGGCTGGCGCGGCCCGAGCCGCCGGCCCACCCCGCGGCCAGCGACTGAGCCGGTCATCGTCCAACGCCGCGCATCCGCCACTGGCGTCATCCTGGTCGCCCGGCAGAAGATCGCCCTCGGCCCTGCCCAAGCCGGACAGACCGTCACCGTCCACGTCGCCGACACCACCCTGACCATCGAGACGGACGGAGGATCCGGCACCGTCACCCGGACCACCAGGCGGCACATCCGCAACCTCAAAGCCGACCGGCCCTGGTCCCGCAAGATCAGTAGTGGTTCCTAGCTCCGGCTTTCGCGCATCAACTCCCGGACCCGAACGGGCAGCTGCCCCCCGAACCCCCGACGCCAGGCGGTGTCAGGGATACGGAAGCCTGCGGGGATGGTCTTGCGGCGGTTGCTCATTACCCGTGTCGCCAACACCGTCCCGGGCATCGCGGTCGTCGTTGTGGGCGGCTTGTACTTCTCCAGCGAATGGCCGCCCCTGGCGGGCGCTGCCGGCCTGGTCGGGTCGGTGGTGGTTGGAGCGATCCTCGCCTGCGTCAGGCATCAGCTGGGACCCGACAGCTGCGGGGCGCTCGTCGGACTCCAGATAGTGCGTGACAGTTCGGCTTCGGTTGATGCTTGGCACGTTCCCGCGGGCGCCTGATGGGGCGGCTACGCGCTGTTACATCCGTAGGGCGGCTGGCCGGCGCGAGCTACGCACCACCAGTGGCAAGAGCGGGAGTTGTGGAGGCGTTCGGCCAGCCGGCCCCGGTCGGTCTCGCGTACGAGCGCGCCTCGGCGCGCCCGAACCTTTCTTGTGAGGTCCAATCCAGGAGCCTGAGCGGCCGCATCCTGCAGATCGCGTGAACAGTGCCGCCCGGTACGAGGTCGAGGATCGGGGACGGTCAGGGCCTTCCTCCGTGGCCCACCGTCTCAGCGACCTTGTTGCTCGTGTAGTCGGTGGTGGTCTCGGCTTCGTCGGCAGGCGGATGGGCCGAGCTGCCGCGGCTTCCGGCGCCGATGAGGACCTGTACGACGGCTAGGAGCACGACCACGAGCTAGCAATGACCAGAGCAGACGGGAGGGCGTCAGGTCGTTGCCCCAGAGCAGGATGACGGCGCCGAGTACGCCGATGACCACCCGGAGCCAGCGGGCGTTGGCCGCGACCCAGCGGCCGGCGCCGCCGACCGGTCCGTCGGCCAGTGCGGCTCCGACGGTCTGCAGGCCGCCAGACACGGTCGAGCGGGCGGCGGTACCGGTGACATTGGGTCCGGTGAACCAGCCGGCGACCACGAGGATCAGGCCCAGCCAGAGCAGCACCTTCCAGCCGCGCTCGAGGTAGGTCAGCAACGTGTCGTAGAACACGGCGCTGGCTGGGCCGAAGTCCGAGCCGGCCAGCTTGTCGATGAACAGCTGGCGGCCGGCCGACAGGCAGAAGGCCACCAGCAGCGCGTTCGCTGCCAGCACCACGCCGATGGTCACGGTCATCCGGGGCCGGCGGCGGGCGAGCAGGAGCGCGGCCAGGTAGAGCGCCGCCACGACGACGATCAGCCACCGGGCCAGTGGGTTCGCGAAGGCGTAGATCGTCTGCGCCCGTTCCAGCTGCGGCGCGTCCAGTAGCACGATCTGCTTGTCCGTGTCGGGGATCGGGACGTTTTGCACGACCGTGAGGCCGCGGGCGACCAGGCGTTGCTTGACCTGGTCGATGACGTCGCTCACGTCCAGGACCACCTGGTCGCCCTGCACCGACACCGCGCCGCTGGTGTCCCCCCTCAGGACCCGTACCAGGCCCTGCTGCGCCCGGGTATTGACCCTGACCCAGACGTCGGCGAACGCGTCCGAGGCCACGAACTCGCGGACCTCGCGCTCGATCAGCCCGTTCACCGCGCCGGACAGCGGCCCGACCAGCTTCTGCAGCCGCGGCCGGTCGGTGATGACACCGGCGAACGCGTCGTTGAGGATCGCCTCGACATCGACCTGCGCCTCGATCGCGTTGATGGCCTTCGTCGAGATCGCCGCCTGCACCTGCGGGGACTCCACCAGCGGACCGACCGTAGCCAGGTAACGCTGACCGTCGTTCAGCGTCCGCTGCCCCCAGAACGCGATCCCCGCCGGCACCGTCAACAACGCCGCCACCACGACACAAACCGCTGCGGCGATCGAACGCCACCGCGTCGGACGCGCCGGCGCGTCGGTCTCAGCACTCGGTGTGGGTTGCAAGTCGGACATGACGCGCCTCCTACGTAGTCGGGCCGGCGGGCATTTCGCCCTTGATCGCCGGGCCGAGTTGTCGCCGACCCATGAGCACGAGGTGGGACTGGTCTGGTGTGGTGACGCCCGGAGTTGTCACGGGGGCCGTCGCCGCCTTACCGCGTGGCGCAGCCGGCGCGCCACTCCCGGAAGTTGCCGGCCATGGTGACCCCCTCACTCGCGCGACGGCCCCAGCTGGGCCCCACCCGGCGCGCTCGACCTCGTCGACGAGGCGCTGGTTCGGGTGGGCCGCCGCGAGTTTCCGTACCCGACTGGTCGTCGAATGTGGTCGCTGGCTTGCCGCTCCGCTTGTTGTAGGCGTGTCTTAGCCGGCGACACCGGCCGCGACGGCGTGGTGCGCCGCATGCTGGTGCAGAGAGATCTTGTCCTCGTGGGTTGCGGGGGCGAGGTCGAAGACGACTTCCTTGACGGTTCCGGTGAACGCGTAGGGGGCCTTGTCCTCGTAGTCGAGGTCGACGACGAGCCCGTTGTCGCGGCCGATGTCCATGCCGGAGTAGGAGGTGAAGGCGATGGGCACGGTGTGTTCGAGGCGGCCCTCGCCGATCTGGGCGTCGTTGGCCCAGAGTGTGACCTTTCCGCCGTTGCCCGGTTTGGCCTCGTCGATTTCGAAGAGCATTTTGACGCTGACCTTCCCGGTGGGGATCGGTCCGCTGGACACCTGCTGGTAGGTGTCGACTCCGAGGAACGAGTACGTGTGGTGCAGACGGCGTTTGTCGTCAATCCAGAGCGCGTACCCCCCGATGAAGTCGCAGTTGGCGACGATCACGCCTTCTGCGCCGTCGTCGGGGACGTGTAGTTGGGCCTCGATGGCGTAGGAGCGCCCCTGGATCCGGGGTGTCATCCCGCGCTGGATGTTCTGTACGTCGCCGGAGAACCTGAGTCGGGTGACGGTGGGGAGCGGCGGGAGGATCCCGTAGACGACCGACAGGCCTCCCATCAGAGGCAGCACGCGGTTGCGCTCGGCCTCCTGCCACCACAGGTCCTGCAACTCGGTGACCTTCTCGGGGTGGTCCGCCGCGATGTTGTTGGCCTGGGAGAAGTCGTCCGGCAGGTAGTACAGCTCCCAGCCGACGTCCCGGTCGGGGTCCCAGTCGGCGTCGGGGCCGAACTGCGCCAGGGTCTGCGGTGACACGTCCCAGGGCAGTCGCTCCGGGTTCGAGGCCGCCCACCAGCCCTCCTTGTACATGGCGCGGCTGCCGAACATCTCGAAGTACTGGGTGGTGTGACGCTCGGGCGCGGAGGCCTCGTCGAGGGTGTAGAGGAAGCTGGTGCCGTCCATCGGCTCCTGTGCGATGCCGTCGACCGAGGTGGGTTCCGGGATTCCGGCCGCCTCCAAGACGGTCGGGCCGATGTCGATCACGTGCGTGAACTGGGAGCGCATGGTCGTGTCCGGGCGCAGCCGGCTGGGCCAGGCGACGACCATCGGGTCGCGCGTGCCGCCCAGATAGGCAGCAACCTGCTTGCCCCACCGGAACGGCGTGTTGCAGGCGTGCGCCCAGGCCGCGGCGATGTGCGGTGCCGTGTGGGTGCCGCCAAGCGCCTCGACACCGCCGTACCTTTCGATCAGCGCGGTCTGCTCGTCGGCGTCGAGGACAAGGCCGTTGAGGAACGTCAGCTCGTTGAAGGAGCCGGTGGTGGTGCCTTCCAGGCTGGCGCCGTTGTCGCCCCAGATGTAGAAGATCAACGTGTTGTCCAGGTCACCGAGGGTCTCGACGGCGTCCAGCAGCCGGCCGACGTTCCAGTCGGCGTTCTCCTGATAGCCGGCGTAGACCTCCATCTGACGCACGTACAGCGCCTTCTGCGTATCGGTGAGGGAGTCCCAGGCCGGGAAGACGTCGGGCCGCTCGGTCAGCTCGGCGTCCTGCGGGACGATGCCCAGCTCCTTCTGCCGCGCCAACGTCCGCTGGCGCAGTTCGTCCCAACCGTCGTCGAACTTGCCCTTGTACCGGTCGGCCCATTCTGAGGCGACGTGGTGTGGGGCGTGCGCGCAGCCGGTGGAGTAGTACATCATCCAGGGCCGATCCGGGTCCTGGGCGCGCACCGCGTTCAGCCACTCCACCGCTTTGTCGGTGATGTCGTCGGGGAAGTAGTACTGCTTGCCGTCTCTACCCTCGGGCACCCCGAGGGTGGAGTTGTCCTGCGTGATGATCGGGTCGTACTGGCCGGCCGCGCCGGACAGGAATCCCCACCAGTGGTCGAACCCCCACGACATCGGCCAGTGGTCGAACGGCCCCGCGGCGCCCTGCACGTTGTCCGGGGTCAGATGCCACTTGCCGAACCCACCGGTGACGTAGCCGTTCTCCTTCAGGATACGCGGGAACGCGGCGCAGCTACGTGGCTTGGCGGCCGTGTAACCCGGGAACGGGCCGGGGTACTCCGCGATCGATCCGAACCCGACCCGGTGCTGGTTGCGCCCGGCCAGCAGCGCGGCCCGGGTCGGCGAGCACACCGCGGTGACGTGGAACTGGTTGTAGGTGACCCCCATCTGCTGCACGCGGGTGAAGCTCGGCGAGCTGATCGGACCACCGTAGGTATCGATCGCACCGAACCCGGCGTCGTCGATCAGGACCACGAGCACGTTCGGCGCACCCTCCGGAGCCTTCGGCCCGGGGATCATGGTCCAGTCGGCCACCGAATCCCTCAGCGTTCGCCCGGCCGTACCGCCGAACGCCCGGTCCGGGATGGGCAGCACGGTCCGATCCGGACTGAACTTGCCCATGGCCTGAGCCAGCGAGGCCTTGAGGTCGCTCAGCTTGCTGCCGTCGATCTCGACCACCGACTTCGCCGGAGAACCCGGCAGGGCCCGCTCCGCCGCCAGCCGCGACGACGGCGGCAGGACCGCGATCACCGCCGCCGAGCCTGCCGCCAAGGCCGACCCGAGTTTGTCCTCCAGTCCGCTCTTCAGCTTGTGATCGGCGAACTTGCCCACCACCGCGCCCGCAGCGGCGCCGACCGCCACCGAGGCCAGCATCGGCGGTGCGAACAGCCCGACCAGCACCCCGACGCCGCCGCCCCAACCGGCGCCCTTGCGGCCCAGACGGTCTCCGGTGTCGGACAGGCGTACGGCCCCATCCGCGTCCTTGGCGACCAGAATCACCCCGTCGGTCCTGACCGCCTTGGCCTTCACCAGACCAACCAGTGCGTCGAACTCCTTCTGCGCGAGCCGATCGTCCTGATAGGCCGCGACCAGCACCAGCTGGTTGTTCTCAGCCATCTCTGCCCCGCTCTCGGTCGAACTGACCATCTAACGGCAGCCAGAACCCGCTCGCAGCCGAGGAGATGCTGGCTCACCAGAGCACGTTCGGCTCTGCGCCCGCATCATCCGGCGCGGATGGTCGAGACCTAAAGACGGTCGAGAGTGGACGTGTGCCTGAAGCGGACCGATCAACACCACGCCGGCGAGGGGAGTGCGTGTCCAAGCATGAACGGATCCGCTCCGCAGTGCCAAGGACTGCACTGGGGTCGGTCAATAGTTCCGCCGTGGGCCGCCGCCGCAGTGCGGATGAGAAGGCCGCGGGACTCGAAACGTCACTCGTGGGGCGGAGCCGACCTGTGCCTAGTTCTCCTCTACCAGCTCCGCCAGGAGTACGCCGAGCTTGGCGAGCTGCTGCGGGCTGGTCACCTCGCCCACGAAGATCCCCAGCCTCGTAACGCGGAGACGATGCACGACGCGGCCCCGGCGCTCCACCACGACCGGTTCGACGCGCCATCCCCTGGGGCCGACATGCGTGCCACGTCCGGACCGTACTTCCGCTTAGCCCGGATCCACCGTGATCTTTCGGTGGTGGGCGTGCCGTGAAGCCGAGATGCCCTTGTGCGGCAGGAGAATCGCAGCTGTCTAGGAAGCGATTTCTACCGTCACGAAGGGCATCTGGCGGGTGCAACTATCTCATGCTGCGCCGGTTCGGTCGGCTGTGTTCGATGACCGGAATCTCGTGTCGTGCGCCGGGCTGGTTCCGGTGATGGCGCTGGCCGATCGGGCTGGGCTGACGGCGCTGGCCGGTGCGCATCTGAGCGTGCCCGGCGCTGCCGGTGTCGCGGCTGGGGCGAAGGTGTCCACGCTGGTCGCGGGGATGGTCGCGGGTGCCGACTCGATCAGCGACATGGACGTGCTGCGCCACGGCGCGATGCCGCGGCTGTTCGGCGGGGTGCGGGCGCCCTCGACGCTGGGCACGTTCCTGCGCGCGTTCCGCTTCGGCCACGTGCGCCAACTCGACGCGGTCGCTGCCAGAGTGCTGGCCGGGCTGGCCCGGCACGCCCCGATCATCACAGCGGGTGAGCCGGTGACCTATCTCGACATCGACGACACGATCCGGGCGACGTTCGGCTACGCCAAGCAGGGCGCCGGCTACGGTTACTCCGGCGTCAAAGGACTCAACGCCCTGCTGGCGACCGTGTCGAGCGCGTCGTCGGCGCCGGTGATCGTCGCGACCCGGCTGCGGAAGGGGTCAGTGAACTCCGCCCGCGGTGCCGCCCGGCTGGTCGCCGACGCGATCAAGACCAGCCGGGCGGCCGGCGTGAGCGGGCTTGTGGTGCTGCGGGCCGACTCGGCCTACTACGGCGCCGACGTGATCGCCGCCGCCCGCCGTCACCGCACCCACTTCTCCATCACCGCCCGCAAGGACCGGGCCGTCACCGCAGCCATCGCCTCCATCAGCGAGGACGCCTGGACCAGGATCCGCTACCCGAAGGCGGTCTTCGACGACCAACTGCAGCAGTGGATCAGCGACGCCGAGGTCGCCGAGATCCCGTTCACCGCGTTCACCTCGAAACCCAAAGCCCGGCAGGTCACAGCGCGGCTGATCGTGCGCCGAGTCCGCGACGCCAACCCCGACCACATAAGCGTCGACGCGCAGGGCGAGCTGTTCCGGGTCTGGCGTCACCACGCGATCTTCACCGACTCGCCCCTGCCGATGCTGCAGGCTGAGGCCGGCCACCGACGTCACGCCATCATCGAACAGGTCATCGCCGACCTGAAGAACTCCGCTCTGGCGCACCTGCCCTCGGGCAGCTTCGCCGCGAACTCCGCCTGGCTGGTGCTCGCCGCGATCGCGTTCAACCTCACCCGCGCCGCCGGCGCGCTGGCCTCAAGCTTCCACGCCAAAGCCACCACCGCGACCCTGCGCCGTCAGCTGATCAACCTCGCCGCCCGCATCACCCGCTCCGCCCGGCGCAGCACCCTGCGACTACCCGCCGCCTGGCCCTGGAACACCGCCTGGCAGCAACTGTTCACCGCCGCCACCGGGCCACCAGCCCGCACCTGAACCCGCCCACCGCCGCCAGGCCCGACCGGAGACACAGTGGAAACGCCGAGCAGATCGGCCACCCGGCCACGCCCCCGCAACCCCAGGCCCACATGAAGATCACCCACCCGAGCCCACCAGACCACGCGGTGGATCCGGGCTTAGTCGGCGCCAGGGCTGGTCCGGTCCCAGCCCGCAGCCGATGTCCACTCGACTGCGTTCCGGACCCGGCCCAGGGCCAGCGACTGAAGACAGCCCGGACAGTCGCCGTGCTCTTCCGAGCCGCCGTGGCGGCCCACGATTGAAGAATCGGCTAGGCCGACGACGACGACAAGATCGCTCTTGAGGATTCCGTAGTGCTGGGTGATCAGGTCGTGCTCCTCGCCGTGCGCGTCGTCGGCCTGCAGCGAGTCCGCTGCGTCGCCTGCGCGAGTTCGGCCATGCTGGCGAGCACCACGTCGGCGCCTGCGTCGCGCATCGCCTCGTCCTTGCCGGGCTACGACTCCGGACTCCTTGCCGGGCTACGACTCCGGACTCCTCGGACGTCGTCCTCTACAGCGGCGCCGCGACCGCCGGCTACGACGCTTCCCAGCTCGACCCGGACGCGGCCGCCGTCGGCTACCTGCTCGCCCACGGCGGGCCACGTTCCGGATGAAGTCGGCCTACCTGTCCGACGACGGCATCGCCAGCATCGTCCGCACCGGCCTGCACCTGCGGAGCCCCCGGCGAGCGCTGGTTCCTTCCCGATCCTGCCTGGGCTATCCGACCCGGGCGAACGTGTCCAGTCACTGACCTACCGGGAAAGCTACGCCCCGATGTCACTGTCCACTGTGTACGATCCGCCGGCCCGACGGCGCCCGATCGAGGATGCTCCGGCGCTGCTGCGGTCGACGGCTGGTGGTGCGTGGGCGCTGGTCTCGGTCGCCGCCGCCGGTTCCGTGCTCGTGGTCCTGGTCCTCGTCGTGGTCCGCATCGTCGGAGTCCTGACATGAGCGGCCATCGTCGGCCCGGCGACGGCCAGTACCGCCTGCGCGGCATGGAACGGGAGCGGTTGTGGTCCCGGCTACCCGACCGCACCGGCGATCCCCTCGACTCACCTGACGGCTGCGGCCACTGTGGCGGCACCGGCCTTGACCTGACCGTTGACCCGCCCTGCCCATGCGGCTTCTGCTTCGGCACCGGCTGGCGGTCGTGACCGGCGACCCGGCGGCCCTCCGTGCCCTGCTCGCGGAGGTCACCGCCTCCGCACTCGGAACGGGCGTGCCGCCGGGCCACCCTGACCCGGTCACCGACCGTCTTCTCCGTCCCGACTTCACCCGCTGGCAGGCTCACGCTGCCCGGACCCGCGGCTGCACGCGACCGGTCCGGCTACGGGGCTGGTCGCTCACGATCCACGCCCGTACCGGGGAAGTCGTCGAGACGTTCGATACGGACCACTTGCCGGACGCCATCCTCTACAAGCCCTGCGGTACCCGCCGCGAGTCCGTCTGTCCGGCCTGCGCCGAGGTCTACCGGTGGGACGCCTACCACCTGATCGCGGCCGGCCTCCGCGGCGGCAAGGGCGTACCGGCCTCGGTCTGCGAGCACCCCGCGACCTTCCTCACCCTCACTCCCCCATCCTTCGGCGCCGTCCACACTCGCCCTGATCGGACAGGCCGGCCCGGCACAGGACGCCCCCGGCTCGGTCCCTGCCGCGGGTGCCAGCCGGGGCGCGTCGGCGGGGTTGCCCGGCTCGATGGTGTGGTCGAGCACGATGCCGTCGTCGTTGTCGATGACCTGGGCCTTGTTGGCCGAACTCGATCGGTTTGCCGAGCCGGCCCTTGGCGATCGGGCGGGCGTCGGGATCGTGCAGGCTGACCCGCCGGGTTGAGCCGTTGGGAGTCGTGCCGGCCAGCCGCTGCCGGGTCTGCTCGGCGATCTGACCGGTCACGGTCAGCAGCTCGGACAGGTCGTTGACCGCGCCGGCCAGCCGGCCGCGGCGACGGCCAGCAGCGGCGTCCTGCTGCCCGCAGGCCTTGAGCCGGGCGGCCTTGGCGCGGGCTCGCCGCAGCGTCCGCTTGGCATTGATGAGCAGCCGTCCGGCGTCGGTGACGGCCTTATCCGCCAACTCGGCCAGCGCACCGGTCGCCCGCAGCACCTCGGCCTCGGCCTGTTCCCTTGCCCGCCGCCGTGCGCAGTTCAGCTTCGAAGCGATTTCGTGAGCCCGCTGCCCGGCTGACCGTGACCGGTTCCGCATCCTGGTGCGGGTCGCGCCCCCCGGCAGCCGGATGCGGTCTGCGGTCGCGGCGATACGCCGCAGTACGCGCGGGAGGTGATTCACGCGTTCAACGAGTCCGGGTTCGCGGCCCGGTGAGCGCAGGTTCCTTCCCGGTCCTGCCGGGACTGTCCGACCGGGCGAACGCATCCAGTCCCTGACCTACCGGGAGAGCTACGTCCCAGTCCCACTGTCCACTGTGTACGACCCGCCGGCCCGACTGCGCCTGATCGAGGCTGCTCCGCCGCTGCTGCGCTCCGCGGCCGGTGGCGCCTGGGCGCTGGTCTCGGTCGCCGCGGCTCGGACCGGGCCCCGGCATAGTCCAAGGCGTTGGTCAGGCGCACGGCGTAAGCGGGCGCTACTAGCACCGCATCACCGCCGGATGGCCTGGGAGTAGTACCCGGACAGCGGCTGCCGACCCGGGCCGGTGCCGCGAATGAGGAAGGTCCACATACCGGGCGTGAGGTGCAGGTTCGCCGCGAAGTGACCCTCACTGAGCCGGATCAGCTTCAACGGCTGGTCAGCGCCCGCGGGCGTGATTGCTTCGGCCTGGGCAGACGAGACGGGCGCCTCGCTACCTGATGACCGGAAGAACGTGAAGTGGGCAACGCCGGCTCCCAGCGTTGCCGGATCCAGGTAGCCCTGCAGGCTGTACCCGCCGGTCAGCATGATTGTGTAGAGGGTCGGCTGGCCGGTCGCCTCCGACACGGTGATCTGCTCGGGCGGCAGCTGGGTGCGCAGCTGCAGCGGGACGTCGACGGCGGTTGCCGCCTCCTGGACTACCGCATCGATGTCCCACTGGCCATCGATCGACAGATTCGTGCCCCGCCCGGTCCAGGTGCCGGGTCCGCCGCGGGAGAGGTTGAGGCTGGAGGCCACGGCGGGGTTGCTCGGCAGTGAGAACTCCAGCCGGACACCCCCGGCGGGCATGGGCTGGCCCGAGTCGTATCCCAGGATCCGCATGTTGAACAGGTTGGATCCCACCGTGCCTGGCGACACCGTGAGCGACACCCGGACTGTGGTGGCGTAGTCGTTGCCCGTCACCGTGACGGACTGCGGGGTTGGCGCCTTGTGTTCCACGGCCTGAACGAAGCTCGCCGGGGGCAGCCCGCTTAGGGCCGCAGCCGCCAGCAGCACCAAGGCGGCCAGCGCCAGCTCGGACCTGACCGCCCGCTGCAGGGAGCCAATCGGTCCGGGGACGGTCCCGTTCGGCCGCGGAGGTCCGTCCCGGCCACGACGGAGGCTGGGGTCCGCCCGGCCCGGCGGCGGACTCTCCGGCACGCCGGCTAGCACCGGGGGCGGCCACCCCCCCACTGCAGCGGCAGGCTCCGCGACCCGGGGCACCAGCCGGTAGCGGTTCCGCCACGCCAGCCCCATGAGCGTCACGAACAGGCCGGTCTTGATCAGCAAGGCGACGCCGAAGCTGGTTGAGACCAGCGCTCCCACGCTCCCCACCTCGGGCACCGCGCGGAGCACCCCGGTGACGGCCAGCAGGGCGACCGAGACGAACGCCAGCTGCGAGAACCGGCGGACGGCGGACGCCCTTTGCCCGCCGTCCAGGCGCCGCAGTCCCAGCAGCAGCCAGACCAGGCCACCAACCCACACCGCAGCCGCGAGCATGTGCACCCATTGGTTCGCCACGTTGAGCAGACGGACCCCGGACGCGGTCTCGGCATGCCCGGCCTGGGCGTGGGTGAACAGTGCGGCCGCCGCGGCCATCCCTAGCAGGGCCAGCCTCGGGCCCGCCGGGCGCAGTGCCGCGAACAGCACGGCCACTCCGCATACGATCACGGCGGCGGCCTGCGACAGCAACGACCGCCCGGCGGCGGCGTGGAACAGCTCCCCGAACGGCACTCCTGCGGTCGCCCGCTCGGCGAGGATCATGGTGATGATCCCGCTTGCAGCCAGTAGCCATCCCGCCGCGAGCCCGGCCCGCGCTCCGGGCGGCAGCCGCCACTCATAGACCAGCACACCGGTCGCTGCGCCGGCGGTGAGCAGTGCAAGGCCGCAGAACAGCAGCCACAGGCCGGCCACGGCGGCTGGTGTCGGGTTGCCGCCGCCCGACGAGGAGCCTCCCGGTACGCCCTGCGCCGCGGCGGCGGCCGGGCCGGGTTGCACTCCGATGCCGAAGGCGAAGGAGCCGGCGGTGGTGTGGCCGTCGACCTTCGACACCGTGCGCCAGTTGACCGTATACACGCCGTTAGCCAGCCGCGGTAGCGCGACCCGGAGTTCCTGCGCGTGGCCCGGCACCGTCGTGGGCTCGCCGATTCCGGGCACCTGCCGTCCGGAGGAATCGAGGAGCGAAACCGTGGACAGGCCGGGCTCCGGCGCCTCGGTGAAGACGAGCAGCATGGCAGCGGGCGGGCGTGGCAGCGACGAGCCAGCCGCCGGAGACGACCGTTCCAGCAGGGCGTGCGCGTCCGCCGGTGAGGCGAGGACAGCCGCCCCGGCTAGCGCAAGAACGGCGGCCAGTAATGCTGCCCGCCCGGCTCGCATTGGCCTGCTCACCGCCTTGTGCCGGCTACGTGGCCCGCCGTGGTGTCATGTCACGTTGGCCGGGTGCTGCTCGCCTGCACCGCGCCGCGACCGCGCCCGGCCCCGGGTAAGAGCTATACCGCCGACACACAACCCGACCACGCCGACCACCAGTCCGGCGATTCCAAGGCCCAGCGCCGCCGAAGCTGGGGCGGCCTTGCTCCTGGCGGCGTGAACCCCGGCGGACAGCCGCGCCGACTCGGCGTTCAGGCGCTGGGCCAGCTGCACGCTCGAGGGTGCGTGCTGCGGGAACTCGATGGCGGCGGGATCGTGTGCGCTGTCGAAGGTCGTCGGCGACGACGTCACGCTCACGTCCACCTTCTGCTGGCCGATCTTGCCGAAGAAATGGAAGGTGTAATCGCCGGGGGCCGTCGGGACGAAGTATGCGTTGTACACCCCCTCGGTCCCCTGGCCGCTGTCCGGGTCGTAGGACGACACTAGTGGGAGCTGAATCTGCTGGGTTCCGAACCCGACAGCCACCTTCAGCGTGTCGCCGAGTCCCTCGTCAACGACTGGCGCGCCGGTCTTCGCGCTGGTCAGCAGCAAGAAGACCGAATTCCGCGTTCCCGTGTACGTCGGCTCATCACCGAACCCGATCAGCATGTGGTAGGGCCCCACCGCCTTGAGCACGTGAGCCGAAGCCGGCGTGGCGGCCACGGCGATGAGTAGCGCCGGGACGCCGACCAGGACGGCAAGCGCAGTCATCATCCTGGTTCTCATGAACCCTCCTGGAAACGCCCGGCCTCGCCGTTTGGCCGGGGGATGTCCCGAACCGGTGACGCCGGCCGGATCTCGGCGACTGTCTTGCGCTCCTTTGCACCGCCATGGCTGTGTAGTCGCCTCGCCAGGCCGCCTGATCCCCAGGAACTCCGCCCGGACTTCGCCGTCGCACTGGCGGAGCGGCGATGCCGAGGCTCGGGCCGCGCGGCCGGCGACGGGGCCTATAGGGCGCCAACGCGCCCTCCCGCGGCCGCAGCGTCCGGGCGCCGAGTCATGGCGCCACCCGGAAACTCACCGACGCCATGACCGGAGGGCGGAAGGGCCCGTGGTCGACCGCCACCAACTCGGCCACGAGACGATGGCTGCCGGGGTAGGCTTGAATGGTCGTGGCGTCTGCATATGCCATGGAGACAAGCGCCCCGTCCAGGTACAGGTGGATATGGCCTTTGTCCGGGACCAGACGGGTGGAGGTCTGGGTGACGATGCGTGCGCCCAGCACCCGTAGCGGGACCCGGATGGTAGCCGGGTCCCCGCGCAGCACCTGGTGCGGCTGCGGGAAGAGGATGCTGATCTTGGCGTCGGTCGACGGGCGGACTGAAGCGATCTTGGGTGGCCCGGATAGGGCGGCGGGGACGACGTATGCCAGCACTAGGGCCGCGCCGGCCAGCACTGCCAGCCCTCGGCTGGCTAGGTGCGGGCGTCCCAGAACGCGTGCGTCCCGGAGCCAGAAGGCAGCGAGGCCGAGCCCGCAACAGACGAAGAGCACTAGTGTTTCCAGGCCGGCTTGCTTCAAAGTGTGGCCGCCTGCATGGGCGAGAACGTGCGTCAACCCGCACCTCCTCTGCCAGGTACAGACCGGCGCCGTGATCTGCGGACACCAGGTCACCGCCGGACGGTTCGGGACAAGCATCCCGCCCACCCTCGTATACCGGTAGTCCACCAGCGGAGCACGCCGACTATCCGGGGGACTGGGCCGACTGGTAACCGGCCTCGGAGATGGGCCGCGAGCGCTCCCCCGGTCGCGTCGCAGCGCAAGACCAGCGCGACGACGCCGCAGGCGAGGTTCTTGTAGACGCCGGTGAGCCCGTCCGGCTCGACCGTCGGCCGGTCTCCTCGCGCACCTCCCGCCGGAGGCCGTCGGGGATCGACTCGCCAAGTTCCCGCACGCCGCCGTGCGGCTCCCCATCGACGGTTGTCGGGACATCGTGTCCCGCGGACGCGCCGCCTGCATGCCGGTCGTTGCGTCCGCGGAGCGCCCGTCGGCTGACCTGATCCCGACCTCGCTGCGGGACCTGTTCGCGTGGCGGTGGGCGTTCCGCTGCACGACTCCGGACGCCTCCGACGTTGTCCTGTATAGCGGAGCGGCCACGGCTAATCTCGTATGGAAAGTATTCGACGGCGGCGCGGGCCGGCTCGTTAGCACGCCGTCGCGGCCGGCCGGTCGTGGGTCGCGTCCAGGCCCGCCGGGGATCGGGAGTAGCGGATCTCAAGGCTGGCGGGGCCGTGGAGCTGTCGCCCGCCTGCGTCTCGATCTGCTGATGATTAGTACTCGTAGGGGTGGGCGGGTGGCGGCTCGGCTTGGACGCGAGTTACGTCGATGACGGCCACGGTCAGTCCGTCGAAGGTCTTGACGTCATGGACGCGGCCGATGAAACGGAACCATGAGCCGGCCGCCAGCGCCGGTACGCCGGTTGGCCAGCGTACGAATGCCTCGCCGAAGGTGGCGTCGGCTGCGCGGCACCAGATCATGTAGCGGCCGATGCGGACGAGTCCGGGCGGCACGCCGTCCTGGTTCTTCGGGACGAACCCTTCGAGGGACAGCGTGCGCCCGCGCAGAGTTGGCGGCCCATGCCGGCGTTGGCCCCGGATGGTGAGTTCGTTGAAGCTGATCGCCTGGGGGACGTCGGGTCCCCGGGCAGCGGCCGCACTTGGATGCCGGCGTCTTGCTGGGTTTGGGACGCTGCCGGGGCAACGCTGTCGGCGGCAGCGTCGTCCAGCGCCGGCGGACGCAGGATCGCCAGGACGGCGAGCGGCACCAGGGCGATCAGCGCCGCCCCTGGGATGCCGCTGCCGTCTGCATGGTGGTCACCGTGTTCGTCGCTGGCGGGGGTGCCGTTGGTGGGACGGAATCCGGACACACATCCGGCGAGGCCGGCCACGATGAGGATGAGGGCGGCCAGGCCGAGCGGGATCCTCATGAATGGTCGGACGTAGGCGGTGTAGGAGCCGTCGAGGACTGTATGGGCGACGGCGCCGCCGAGCCCGGCGAGGATCGCGCCGGATATCAGCCGGGCGAGGTCGAGTCGACGGCCGGACCCGGCCGGATCGGCGATGTTCGTCGTCTGCCCCGGAGATGGCTGGACGACCGCCGGCGGCTGCGTCGGCGAGTGCCGCACCGTCGGGTGATGGCGGCCGCTGCGCCATCGGATGGTCGTTGACGGGGTTGGGTGGCGGCCGGTGCCAAGGGCTCGTCGGTATGTGCCGCCGAGTACACGAGGTTGGGCGGCATCCGCCCGCGGCCGGCGGGTCGCGAGTGCAGGCACCCGCCCAACTGGGGACTTGTGCACCCACTTTTGGGGGGCTTGGGAACTGCGGCCCTGCGGTGGCCGACTGATCTGTTCGTGACGCGCACACGACATGAGCAGCGGCCCGGGCGGGCCGCGTCGTGCGTGCGCGCGCCCGGCAACCGACCACTCACGAGGGGTCGTCGCCCCATGGCTCTGCGACTCCCGCCAGGAAAGGACTGTTCGTGTCCCGCTCTCTGATTCGCATGGCGACCGTGGCCGCGGTGGCCTCGGCCGCCATCGGCATGACTGCCCTGCCCGCGCTCGCGCACGTCACCGTCAATTCGCCCGGCGCCACCCAGGGCGGGTTCGGCGTACTGACCTTCCGCATGCCGAACGAAATGGACAACGCCAACTCCACCGAGCTGAAGGTGCAACTGCCGGCCGACCAGCCGCTGGCGTCCGTATCGGTGAAGCCGCAGCCGGGCTGGACCTACACGGTGACCCGAGCCAAGCTGCCCCAGCCGATCACCGACGATGATGGCAACCAGGTCACCGACTATCCGTCGGTGGTGGACTGGAAGGCGACCGCCGGCGGCATCAAGCCCGGTGAATACAACGAGTTCCAGCTGTCGGTCGGCCCGCTGCCGAAGGCCGACTCGATGACCTTCAAGGCCATCCAGACCTACAGCAACGGCCAGGTCGTGTCCTGGATCGAGGAGCCGGCGGCCGGCAGCAACCAGGAGCCCGAGCACCCGGCGCCGACGCTCAAGCTAGCTCCCGCATCGGACACCGGCGCCACCACGTCGACGAACAACACCGCCGCGCCCACCGTGACTGCCTCCAACGACGACGCCAGCAAGGGATCCGTCACTGGCGCGTACATCGTGGGCGGCATCGGCCTCATCGCAGGTCTGGCCGCGCTCGGACTGGCGATCACCGGCCGTCGGCGCCGCGCCTCCGTCGAGAACCCGGATCGAGTCTCCACCGGCGTCTAACGACCTGAGCCCAACCTCCACGCCAGCCCGGCACAGCCATTCCCAGACTGTGCCGGGTTGGCGCATGTCCGGGTTGTGCTCCTCGCCGCGTGGGCGCTTGTCTCAGCCCCTAGAACCTCACGAGTCCCCTACGTCCGCTCCAGGTAGGCGCCTGGCTTGGATTAGGTCACATGTCTTCCGGAAGACCTGCGCGACGATCTTGGACGAAGCCGGTCTCTCGGCCCCGCAGGGGACTCGCGGTTGGTAGCAGGTTTGCTCGGCGACGGTTCCGGAGTGGACGGTCCCGGAGGTGCCAGGGCTGGCCGTGGCGGTGGAGTGGTTGACGGCGAGGTAGATCGCCAGTGCGGTCACCGCGGCTAGACACCCCACGGCTGGTAGGGGTCTTGATCCAGCCGCGCGAACTGGCCGCTGTCGTAATGGTCGCGAACCCGGGCGGGCACCGCCTGCTGCTCGCGCCGCAACCGGCGGTGGCCGAATTCATCGCCAGCGCCTACACCTTCGACGAGATAGCGCTCGTGCCGATCACGTCCTTGGCTGCCCACTTGCCTGTGCGGCCGCGGACTTGCCCTGCTGGGCCAGAGCGATCACCCAGGTGGTACGGGTGCCGGTCCCGGCGAGCGCGCTGGTCAGTGCCTCCATGCCGCCGGCGCCGGAGTAGCAGCAGTCCAGCATGACCCAGTACCGGGGCTGGTCCGTGTCCATACGGCTGGACTGCCGTCGATTACGCGGAGCACGGCCCGCTGCATCAACTGACGAGTTCGGTCGAGCCGAGACATGCCTGACGGCCCGGGACCCGTCAGGGGTCCTGCATGCTCATGCTGCCCCCTCGGGGTGGCGCCCGAGCTCGGTTCATCGCCTCGACGGTGACCAGGGGAAAGGATGCTTCTCGTGATGAGTCTGCTGGTTCGCAACCCCACCGCCGCCGCTCGGGCGGGGGCCAGGCCGGCCGGCGACAGCCAGCCCCCGATCATCACCATGCCCGCTCCCTTCACCTAGCCAACTGCCTCCCCGGGATGGCTCGAGGTGACGGGATGACTGGCGGCCACGGGGTCCAGCCGGAGTCGCCCGTCGGAGCGCTGACGCAGCGCCTGGCGGAGCGCGTCGCGGGTCGCGAACCCGATGAGCGCGGGAAGGTCCGCGGTGAACGACCCCTCGGCGTCGCTGGCGGAGTGCAGCTGGTAGGTCAGGCAGCCTCCCGGGAACAGGTCGTACCAGGTCGCCCTGAACTCACCGGCGCCCGGCCCGGCCCGCTGGTAGCGGCGGACCCCCGGCGCCGAGGACGTCACCTGGACGGCACCGGCCGGGTCGCAGGCAGCGGCCAGGCGCAACACGACCGCGCTGGGGCCGGCCCGATCGTGGTTGAGGGTGACCAACGACCGGCCGTCGTTGACGGCCACCTCTGCCACCGTCCAGCCGACTAGCGGTGACCGTATGCACGGCACCAGCGACGCCGACGGGACCGACTGCGCCTCCAGCCACAGCGACTCCAGATCCCCGCAGCCCAGGGCGTGGGCGCCGAGCGGGGTCTGGATGGCCCTCTGGTAGCCGAGCAGCGGGGTCCAGCCCGCGGCGGCCACGGCAAGGATGAGCACGATCGCCGCCCACAGGCCGATTCGGCGGGCACTCCACCGCTGGACCCTGATCGGCTGGGGCGGGGCGGGCAGCAACCGGGTGAACTCGGCATGCAGATCGCGACCTTGCGCGCGCAGCATGCGGCGCAGCTGCGAGGGCAACGCGAGCCCGCGAGCCGCCGCGAAGCCCTCGCTGATCTCCCCCACGCTGAACTGGCGCAGTGCCCGCTGGTAGACCTGCTCGGCACTGGAGTTCAGCGCCAGGCACAACATCATGTTGGCCAGGTCGACCGCCTGCCGCCAGGGGCTGGGGCGTGTCTCAGCGAAGGCCACGTCGATCAGTAACATGTGGCCGTCGCGGACCAGCAGGTTGCCCGGCTTGACGTCGCGGTGCGCCAGCCCGGCGTGCCACAGCTTGCGGATGATCCCCAGGCCGTCGTCGATGACACCGTCGTCGGCTTCGGCGTCACCGAGCTCTACCGCGCCGGCAAAGAACTCGGTCACCAGCAGGTACTCCCGGTCTGGGGTGAGCTCGACAAAGCCGTAGGGGGCGGGGCTGGGCAGCCCAGCGTCCCGCATGACGCGCAGCGCGTAGTCCTCCTGCTCCACCAGCCGCCGCACGGTGCTGAACGGTTTTTCGTCCTCCAGCCGGCCGTACAGCAGCTCCCGGCCGAGCTTGTACCAGCGGTCGGCACGCAGGTGGGTGCGGGCGTACAGCTTGCCGAACAGCTGCCTAGCTGGCGCATCGCTGACCGTGATCCGCAGCGGGGTGGAGCCGGCCGAACTGGCTAGCCCGAAAGGCTTGATCTCCCCGGCGGCCAAGCCCAACTGCTCCTCCAGGGCCCGGCGGATCGCCATCCCGCGTGCCCCGCCGACGTCCAGATGGGCGCTCCGGCCCCGCCGGTACACGACCGGGAACACCTCGCTGGGGGCAAACCAGCGGAAAGCCAGCAGCGGGATGGTGACCCCGATGACCACCCCGACCAGTACGTCGGTGGGGGCGTCGACGCCCAGCGCGATCCAGGCGACACCGACCAGCGCCACCAGCCCGGCCGCGACCCACTTGCCGATGTTGCGCCATCGGCCCTCGGGCACCAGCGTGTACAGGATCGCGACCAGCACGGCCGCAAAGGTCGCGACCTCCGCCGCCGGCATCGCCCAGCCGCCCCAGCTGGTTCGCAGATTCACCCCGAATGGCCGTGGCCGCCGCGCGGTCGTCGCCACCTGGACGTACGCCAGGGCATTCACCAGCGGCCAGGCCACCAGCCAGACCAGCAGATGACGCCAGCGCCGCAGGACCAGCAATGCCAGCAACAGCCCGGACTCCAGCGCGGTCAGAGTCCACCATGCACCGCCGTACGCCAAGCCCTGCCAGAGCACCTCTAGACCGGGAACGTGCAGCTCGCCAAGCCACCGCACGACGACGTCGTCGGCGACCGTGACCGCCACGGCAGGACCGCGCAGCCCAGGACCAAACACCGCCAGCGCCAGCCCAACCAGCACCACCGCAGCCACCAGCCAGCCCACCCCGCTGGTCTGCAAGTGATGCGGCAAGGGCGGTGGCGCCCCTGTGGGCCGCCGCCGCCGCGGCCGGACAGCCATCCGCGGGGTGAGATGGGCCGGCGCGGCGCCCGTCGGCGCCGACCGGTCCGAGGGCGCGTCCATCACCTCTCCCAACCGGACAGCTCAGCCAGCAGGAGGGCCGTCCCTTACTGGCTTCCCTCCCAACCACCTTCTGCCCGCACGCTACGGGCTGCCACCCGTGCCGGGCCACCACGCGGACCCCCGCAGCAATACGCGCCACCGCCGGCCTCGCCCTGAACGAGTGACCGTCCGGCACATGTCATCTGCAACCAGTTCAGACCGGTACATGAGTGGCAGATCTGCGTACGGTGCAGTCCGGCCGACCGGTTCCGGATGCCGCCGGCTTCCAGGCCTCCTTCCTCAACCAGCCGCTGGAGGTGCATGTTGCGGCCACAGCAGCGCGTCCTCTGCCGGCTAACTATGCTGCCCGGCCAGGTTGGGTGCCGCGGCGTGTTGCCTATGGGCCCGGCTGGTCCGAGGCTTGCCGGGTGGAACCTGACCGGGGGCGATCGGGGAACGAAGGGCTGCCGCAGCAGGAGGTGATCCGGACTCCGGACCAGCGGCTGCGGGTGTTCGTGAGTTCCACGCTGCGCGAGCTGGCGGAGGAGCGGCAGGCAGTGTCGCGGGCGATTTCGGCGCTGCGATTGACGCCGGTGATGTTCGAGCTGGGGGCGCGGCCGCACCCGCCGCAGGAGCTCTACCGGGCGTACCTGGCGCAGAGTGATGTGTTCATCGGCCTGTACTGGCAACAGTACGGGTGGGTCGGTCCGGGCATGGAGATCTCCGGTCTGGAGGACGAGTTCCGGCTGTCGCAGGCGTTCCCGCAGCTGCTGTACGTCAAGATGCCGGCGCCCGACCGCGAGCCGCGGCTGACTGAGATGCTGGCCGGTATCGAGGCGGAGGGCTCGGTGTCCTACCGTCACTTCGGCACCGCGCGGGAGCTGGGCCGGCTGGTCCGCGACGACCTGGCCATGCTGTTGAGCGAGCAGTTCGCCGCCGCGCACCCCGCGGCGCCGGCCGCGGCACCGCCCAGCCCACGCGGGCCGCGCCCGCTGCCGGCGGATCCGACCTCGCTGGTCGGCCGGGAGCAGGCCATCGAGGAGGTGGCCGGTCTGGTCGGCCGGCCCGAGGTGCGGCTGGTAACCCTCACCGGGCTGGGTGGGATCGGCAAGACCCGGCTGGCGGTGGCGGTGGGCGAGCGGCTGGTCGACCGCTTCGAGGCCCGGACCGCGTTCGTGCCGCTGGCGGCGGTCACCCGGCCCGAGCTCGTGCTGGCGGGCGTCGCCCGGGCGGTGGGGGTTGAGCTGGCGGGGGCGGGCTCGCCGCTGGAGGCCCTGGTCGAGTACTTCGGCGCCGAGCGGTGGCTGCTCATCCTCGACAACCTCGAGCAGGTGGTCGACGCCGCCCGCGACCTCGACGCGCTGCTGGCCCGCTGCCGTGGCCTGGTGATCCTGGCGACCAGCCGTACGGTGCTGGGGCTGCGGGCGGAGCGGGAATACCCGGTCCCGCCGCTGCCGCTGCCCACCGACCCGGCCGGCGTGCCGGTGGCGGAGCTGGCGGAGCTGGCGGCCTCGCCGGCGGTGACGCTGTTCGTGGACCGGGCCCGCGCCGCCCGCCCCGGCTTCGCTCTCGCCGAGAGCAATGCGGCGGCGGTGGCGGAGATCTGCCGGCGGCTGGACGGCCTGCCGCTGGCGATCGAGCTGGCGGCCGCCCGCACCCGGCTGCTCGACCCGAACGCCCTGCTCGGCCGGCTGGCCAAGTCGCTGGACGCGCTCGGAACGGGCGCGGTGGACCTGCCCGAGCGGCAACGCACCCTGCGAGCCACGGTGGAGTGGAGCGTGGAGCTGCTGGAGGACGCCGAGCGGTCGCTGCTGGAGATCGCGGCGGTGTTCGTGGACGGCTGGACCGCCGAGGCCGCCGCTCAGGTCGCCGGCCTGGACGAAGACGAGGCGCTGGAACGGTTCGAGACGCTGGCCCGCCACAGCCTGATCTCCCTCGACCCCGCCGCAGAGGGCCCCCGGCTGCGGATGCTGGAGACCATCCGCGCGTTCATGGCCGAGCGGCTGGCGGCGAGACCGGAGGCCACCGAGATCCACCGGCGGCACGCCGACCACTACCGGGCGCTGGCCGAGCAGGCCGACCGGCCGCTGCGCGGTGCCGGCCAACGAGAGTGGTGCCAGCGCCTAGACACCGACGAAGGCAACCTGGCCGCCGCCCTGCGCTGGTACCTCGACAACGACACCGGCCCGCTGCCCCACCTGTTCCGGGTCCTCTGGCTCTTCTGGGAGCTGCGGGATCACCTGGGTGAGGCCCGCGCCTGGGTCGAGCAACTCCTGCCGGCCGCGGGCTCCCTCGACCCAGTGGCCCGGGCCGAGCTGCTGTGGACGGCGGCGGCGACTGGCGTCGAGGTGGGCGATGATCAGATGGCGCTGACGGCCCGCGAACGCCTGGCGCCGCTGCTCGACGGGATCGGGGACTCCTTTCTCCACGCGGCGTGCCAACTGGTCATGGCGTGGGCCGCGGAAATCGTCGCCGACTTCGACGACGCCCTCCAGGGCGCGTCGGTCTCCCTGGAGCAACTCCGCGGCCAGGACGAGCCGCTCTGGACAGCACTGGCCGCCTACAGCGCCGGCCTGGTGGAGATGACCGTCGGGCGGTACGAGGACGCGCTGCGCCACCTGACCGAGGCGCGCGACCTGGCGGAACGGTTCGACAACCCGTGGCTCGCCTCCGCCTCCCGGGTCTATCTGGGCACACTGGCCGTCGCGCAGGGCAGGCCGGACGAGGCCCGCGGGTTGCTGGACGAGGGGCTGAAGCTGAGCCTGGCGGCCCACAGCACCCGCAGCGTTACCCTGTGCGTGGCCGCGTTCGCCCGGCTGGCGTTCGTGCAGAGTGACCCCGAGCGGGCGGCGCTGCTGGCCGGGGCAGCCGACGGCCTGCGCCGGCGGGTCGGCCTGCAGGCCTGGCCGCTGCGGCGGCGAGAGGAAGCCGAGCTGGCCGCCCAGGTCCGCCAGACGCTGGGGGCCGACCGCTTCGGCCAGATGTCCGCCGCTGGCTCCCGGCTCACCCAGCAGGAGGCGGTGGCCGCCGTCCGCGACCGGCACGGCACCGGCGCCGCAGCGCCCTGATACGCGACGACGGCGTCCGATGGCTAGCTGCCCCGTCGCGCCGGCTGCCCCGGTGTGGCGCCCGCGTACTCACATCGGCTATGTGCGATAGCTCTGAGGGGATCGCATCGCACCCGACGCACTGACGCCGAACACCGACAGTCACTGTGGTTCCCCCGAGATCGTGGAGGGCTTCTCTATGCAGCTGCTCGGGTGAGAGCGGTGATCTCGTAGGTGATGGGTGACAGGCCGGCGGCGGCGCTGTGCCGACGTTGGGTGTTGTAGAACCCGTAGCACCAGTCGATCACAACGGCGCGGGCCTGACCGGTGCTATCGAACTCGTGCCGGGACAGCACCTCCCATTCCAGGCTGGAGAAGAATGCTTCGGCCGCGGCGTTGTCGAAGCACGACCCAACCTGGCCCATCGACTGCCGGATACCCAGACGGCGGCACAGCGCGGTGAACGAATCGGCGGTGAGGTCGACCCGCGGTCGGCGTGGAAGATCACTGCGCTCGATGTGCTGTCGCCGCGGGCGGCCACGGCCATGCTTGATCGCGTCGCAGGCCAGGGCCGCATCGGGGTGCAGCCAGTCGCCGCCCGAGCAGCCGGCGGGAGTACAGGTCGATGACGGTGGCCAGTAGAGCTTGCCGGCCGCGTCGGGATCTCGGTCATGTCCCGACCCAGCGGCTGTTCGGCGCGGGCGGTGAACTGCGTTTCAGCAAGTCGGCGAATTCGGTGCGTCTTGTCCTGGCGGGTCAGCCCAGACGCGGGGATCCGCCGGGCGACGAGGTTGGCGGCGCATCGACTCGGCGACGGTCTTCTCGACACAGCCAGCATCGGGAGGTGGGACCACCGGGGCGAGCCGTGCAACCCACGCGCGGCCTCGAACGCCGCGGCGACCGCGGCGTCGACCCGGGCCCGGCGCAGCTCGGTCGGGGTCGGAGTGCGGGAGGCCCACTTGTAGAACCACGAGACCGACACACCCAGCAGCGCGCAGGTGATCGTGTGCGGCACCCGATGCAGGGTCCTCTGGTCGGCGATGAAGCGGGCCACGCTCACTTCGTCGCCTCCTTCACCCACAGGACCACGGATCGCTTGAGACATCACGCTCCATCCGCAGCTCGGCGTTCTCCGCCCGCAGCCGCTTCAGCTCCTCGATGTCACCGGCCGACAAGCCCTGGCTGCCCTCACGGGCCTCCCGGGCGCGGGCCACCCAGTTACCCAACGTGCCCTCGTTGACCCCCAGGTCCCGGGCCACCTGGGCGATCGGCTTCCCCGTCTCCTCGACGATCCGGACCGCTCCCTCCCGGAACTCCCGGTCGTACCTCTTACGGATCTCTGGCATCGCTACCCCTTATAGCTGATGCCTCCGCGATCTCGGGGGAACCTCAGGTCGTCGGGCCAGTGCGATGGCTGGATTGTCCTGCGGGGTGGGAGGAATGGTGAGGTCGACCAGTCCGGCGTCGCGCAGCAGGTCGCGGGCGGCGCTGTCCTCCAGCGCGGTGCCGCCGTAGCTGAGGGTGGTGAAGCGTGTGATCGCCCGTTCGACGGGGCCGCCGGTGAGCCGGCCGTAGGCCAGGCACAGCCACCCGCCGGGGACGAGCGCCGCGGCAACTCGGGGAATCCCGCTGCGCAGGGCTGTCTCGGGGATGAACGGGGCGGGAATCCAGGCGGCGGCGAAGCGGTCGGTTTCGGTGAGGTCCTGCGCGCCCTGGAGCCGGATCTCGACCCGGTCTTCCAGGCCGCTGCTGGCCACGGCCTGCCGTGCGAGGGTGACCGCGCGGGGAAGCACGTCGATGCCTAGCACGTGCAGGCCGGGGACGGCTTCGGCGCAGGCGAGGGCCATGCCACCGACGCCGGTGCCGACGTCCAGGATGGTCGCGCCCGGTCTGGCGAGCAGCTGGGCCAGACCGGGCAGCCTTGGGATCATTTGGGCGAAGGCGGCGCCGCCGCGCGCGCTGGCCCTACCTTGCGCGCGCAACGCGTCGTCGGACTGCTCGCCCCAGGTGACCTGACCGCCCGTCGCCACCGCCGCGGCCTGCAGCAGCGGTGCGGCCGCCTGCGAGGCACGGATCCGCCGCTCAGCATCGTCCAGCGAGGTCAGGTCTATGCCGAGAGCCTCGATCACCTGCGCTGCCGCGATTCCCGTGGGCGACGAGGGCGCCGACAGACCGACGGCGATCGCGGCAGTGTGGAGGCGCGAGGTCGCCGCGGTGCAGGGTCTGGCGAAGGGAATCGAGAGTGTCAGGTGTGGGAGGGGTCGTGGAGGTCTGCATCACCGGCTCCAGGCTGACTCACGCTGGGTGCGTTTCGAGACGATGTTTCGAATCAGTGTATCGTAACGACGCTCCGCTACCCTGACAAGATGGGACGACCACGAAAGCAGGCGACGACGTGAAGGACTCCTGCTCGACGCCGCTGAGGACCTGTTGCAGGAGGCCGGCGTCGAGGGCCTCTCGATCCGAGCCGTGGCTGACGGGTCGGCATAACACCGCGCTGTCTACACGGTGTTCGGCTCCAAAGCCGGCCTTCTGGCCGCGCTCGGTCAGCGCGCGTTCGGAGTGCTGGGCACAGGGGTCGCTGCTCTGCCGGAGACCGATGACGCTGCCGCCGACCTCGTCGAAGCCACGCTGCGGGCCTTTCGCCGATTCGCTCTGGACCACCCGCCCTGTTCCGCCTCGCCATCCAGCAGGTCGCGGTCACCCCCGGCGTGGTCACCGAGTTCGCACCGGCGGCAGCGTCCTCATACGCCCTCTACGAGCGCCGCGTTGCTCGCGTCGGCGACTTGCCCCCCGACGCCGCACTCGTCATCCAGGCCCTCTGCGAGGGTCTCGCCGCGCTTGAGCTTCGCTGCGGCCTGGCCCAGACATCGGCGAGCGTGCTGGCGAGAGGCTGTCTCAGCGCTCGTTGGCGGCCTACAGCAACGCCCGCATCGCCGCCTCCTGGCTCCCGCAGAGCCAGCTAGCCCTGACCTCGAGGCCCCTCGGGTTGCGCACCTTGAACCTGGCGATCGTCTGGTCGTGATGCACGGGACTTCAGCGAGGAGGCCTCCGCTGTCGTCGTAGACGCGGATGGTGCGGTCGGCCGGTTCACGTCCAGGATGCGCCCGGCGTGGGTGATGCCAACGTGGATCCGTTGTCCGGCGACGACCAGGGCGCCGCGGCTGGACACCGCCGCTGGACCCGGATCGGTCGGCCGCGGGAGGGGGGCGCCGGGCGCGCGTCGCGGATGCGAACGATTCGGCCGGGCTGAGCGGGTTGGGCAGGCTGCGCAGCAGGACGCCGTCGGCGACCAGCTGCAGCACGCCGCGGTCGATCCGGACGGTGACACGGCGGCCGGCGAAATGGAACCCGACCGGATACTGGCGCCCGGCCAGGGCGATCAGCCGCAGGCGTTGACCAGCGGCTCGACCTCCATCGGGCCGCCCGGCATCACCGGTCGGTCGAGATCGGTGGTGACCCAGCGAGCTTGCCACCCTCGGCAAGCAGCTGCCCCAGGTCGGCCAGGGTAAGCGGACGGCACGGTCTTGAGCCGCACGCCGCCGATGAGCACGTGCACGACCGTGGTGTCCGCCCACAGCGTGACGCGGGTACTGGCCCGGGCCGGGCCGAGCCAGAACTGCTGCCGGCGCAGCGCGAGATTGCCCGACGCGGGGACGACCTGCGTCACCTCGACCGCCCCGCTGACGTCGTCAACGTCGAACCCCGATGTCATCGGCGGCTTCGGCGCCACGGCCACAGGCGCAGACGGAAGGTCTGACGGCACTGCCTCCAGCGACGGCGCCGACCCGATTGTCAACTCGCCCAGGCCCGCGGGAAGGTGCAGCGGCAGCCGTTCCTTCTGGGACCTGGAAACGAACCGGTCGGCCGGGAAGGCCATGCCGAGGGCCTGGTGCGGCTGGCGACTGTTGTACTCAACCCGGAACGCATCGATCGCGGCCTGCGCGGCCTCCAGGTCGGGCCACACCTGGACGTGATCGAGCAGCTCCCCTGCAGAGTTTGGTGGAACCGCTCCACCTTCCCCGTCGTCGTGGGTGAGCGAGGCTTGGTGTTGCGGGCGACGATGCCGTTCTCCCGGCAGATCCGCTCGAACAGCACCTCCCCTGGGCGGGGTCGGGTGAACCGCCCGGTGAATTGTTTGCCGTTATCGGTCAGCACCTCCTCCGGAGCCCCGTACTCGCGCAGGGCCTGCACGAACGCCAGGCACACCTCCCGCCCGGTCGCCCGTCGGACCACGTGCGCGATGACGCAGTAGCGGGAGTGGTCATCCACGCCCGTGACCACCTTCGCCTCGCTGCCGTCGGCCAGGTGGATGCCGTCGACGATGTCGAGCTGCCACAGCTCCATCGGGCGGTCCCGCTGCCATCGCCGGTAGTCCTCCCGGCGTCGCCGACGAGGCACCGGGCTGATCAAGCTATGTCGGACCAGCACCCGATAGATCGTGGTCAGCGACGGCACCGGCCCCGGGCAGTCGGTGCGGCCGAGCTCGAACTGCAGCCGGCGTTGTCCCCACCGTGGATGCGCCCGGCGCATCTCACAGATCGCCGCCTCGACCTCGGGGCTGGTCTGGTCCGGGTGCGCGTGCGGTCGGTGCGACCGATCGGCCAGCCCTTCCAGGCTCCTCGCGATACCAGCCGATCCATCGGTGCACCGCCTGCCGCGAGACGCCAAACCGCTCGGCCACCTCGGTCACCGGCACCCCGGCCTGGACCTCGAGCACGGCTCGATACCGCTGCTCCGTCATGCTCAACTCCACCAGCACTCGGCGGAGTGGCACGCATCAACTGAACCGAGGTGTCACGCATCAAGGGGAGTCGGACAGGTTAGTGTCGTACTCCGCTTGATCGGTGACAGATCGGCTCCACTTGATGGGTGACACTTCGAGTCGGGCCGGCGGTGACTGCCGGTGTCCGGCGTCAGTGCGTCAGCTGCGATGCGATCCGCGCAGAGCTATCGAACATGCCGAGGAGCGGATGCTGCCGCCCCGACGGTGGCCGTCCCGCTGGCAGGCAGTCTCTCGCCCCCAGACGGTGCATGGACGTTCGACCGTTTGCTCACTTGTATTCTACTTAGCCCTAGGTAGAGTACAGGCATGGCCGACGGGGGACCGCGGATGACGATCCCGACCCAGCTCGTGCTCCGGGCCCTCCTGGAGGACCCGACACGCGAGCTGTACGGGGTCGAGGTCGGCACCGCGGCCGGCCTGCCCAGCGGGACCATTCACCCGATCCTGGCCCGGCTCGAGGGGCTGCGGTGGCTGGAGTCCCGCTGGGAGGACATCGACCCCCGGGCCGAGGGCCGGCCCGCCCGCCGGTACTACCGGCTCACCGCCACCGGCGTCGAGTCCGCGCGGGCGGCGCTGGCCCGCGCCTACCGGCCGAGCCCGGTCGCCCGGATGCGGCCGGCGACGGAGCCGACATGACCGCGCCGCCCGGCAGCTTGTGTTGCCGGACCGTCGAGCTCGCGGTGCGGGTGCTGCCTGCCGAGCACCGACAGCGGTACGGGCTGGAGTTCATCGCCGAGCTGTACGGAATGCCGAAGGCACAGCAGCGCCGGCACTCCGCGCGGGTGCTGACCAGCGCGTGGGCACTGCGCGCCGCCCTCAGCGAGGCGGCACCCGGAGTGAACGGGGAGAGAGCCGTGAGAACCATCCACAAGCCGCTGACCTGCCGACTGAACCTCCACCACCGCTGGCGGTGGCTGAGCACCGAGGACGGGGACCGCTTCGAGCGGTGCAAGAAATGCGGGAAGGACCGCTCGGAGGAGGTCGGCGGCGGCCCAGAGGTCAACCCTGGCTTCACCGGCAGCATGTAGTAGCCGGCGGGTCGCCGATCCGGCCGCTGGGCCGCTCCTGTTGCGGTCAGGGCGTCATCCGAGAACTTCGGACGGAGAGCGGGGTGGGTTCCCTCGCCCGTCTTGAGGTAGGTGATGTCGCCGACGAACCGTTGTCCCGGCGCGGTGCTGGCCGGGTTGAAGTCCCGGCCGATCAAGTCGGGTGAGTCGATCGGCTCTTCGCCGGCGATGGTGGTGCGCTTGTACGCCCTCGGCTGCACCGCCTTCAGGCCGAGTTCGCGCATCAGATCGGCGACCAGGCCGACGCTGCACTCGTACCCTTCCCGGTTCAGCCAGGCGGCGATGCGCCGGCAGCCGAAGGTCTGCTGCGAGTCGTCGAAGACCCGAGCCACGTGTCCGGCCAGCCCACGCCGCCGCGCCTGCATCGGCGTCTCGACCCGGTGGCGCCAGGCGTAGAAGCTCGAGCGGGGAACGCCGAGCAGACCGCACATCCAGATGATCGCGTAGTTGGCCTTCTCCGCCTCAATCAGCGCGCAGCGTTCAGCTACGGCTGCGTCCGAGCGAAGAAGGCCGCGGCTTTTTTCAGGAACTCGTTCTCCATCCGCAGCCGGCGGATCTCCTCTTCCATCTCCTGCACGTGGGCGCGCTCCACAGGACTCAACGGCTCGGACGGTTCGGGGTTGGCCCGCCGGAAGGCGTTGACCCAGTTGCCCAACGTGCCGTCGTGGATCGCCAGATCGCGGGCGACCACGGCGATGGGCCTACCGGTCTCGATCACCATCTGCACGGCCCTCAGCCTTGAACTGCGGGCTGAACCGCCGACGCTGCTCGGCCATGAACAGATCCGCTCAGGTGAGAGGCCCTGTCCAAGATCATTGGTACACCCCATACCTCGACCTCGTCTCCTCCTACATCGCCCCCGCCATCGGCCGATAGGACTCCTCAACCGCAGCGGCAGCCATCCGGGGAAGGCCAGCAAGCCTCATGCCGGGCCGCGCGGGAGGCGCACTCATTTGCCGCCGTACGGGCGATGGTTCTGACGGTCGTGGTTCATGGTCCGAACGCCCGCGCCACCATCGAGGGGAACTCCTGGCCGCCAGAACGCGCCAGCGTGCGGTCCGACTCGCTCGGTCATGACGACGTCCGCGCCCGCGTCCTGCAGCGCTGCTGCCCACCGGTCGCGTTCTCGTGGAAGAACGGCTCCAGCGTGCCGGCGACGAAGTACGCGCGCGGAAGCCGGCCCGGCATCGGGACAGGCTGGTAACCCGCGCCCGGAGAGGCACAGAAGACCGCGCCGTACACGTCCGGATGTCGAAGCCCGAGAGCGAGCGCCAGCTCTGCACCGGCCGATACTCCGAACACCGCGGTTCGTCCGGCGGCCAGCGCGACACCGAACCGTGACCGCGTCCGGCGGCGGACGTCCTCGACGAAAAACTTCTCGTGCGCCGCGAACCGATCCGGAGCGAACTGCGGCGAGTACTCCTGCAGGCGGACTGCCTCATCGGCAATCCGGTGCACACCGACGATCAACGTGGGCGGCACGTCCGCCGCCTCCAACACGTCACCCCACCGCGCGAGCACCTGCCCGTCACCGGCGAACACGACCGCCGCCGGCGGATCCGGGGGGACGTACACCGTGACCTGCCGGCCACCGCCGTAGTCGAAGGTCTGAGGGCTGGCCGTTGCTGGCGGCATCCGAGCTCGTCGCTGACGCTCTCGCTGCTGCGATCACCACCTTGCCACGGGCGGCGGCTGGGCCGTCTGCGCCGGCGCAGGCAGACTGGTTGGCTGTGATCGTCGATGCGCACACCGACGTGTTGCTTGAGTTTGTCCCGGATCCCGAGGGGGACCGGTCCTTGGAGTTGGTGTTGCGCCGCGGCCGGCAGCGCCTGTTCGACCGGTACTGGCTGCCGAGGCTCGAGACCGGCAGTGTTGGGGTGCAGGTCTGTCCGCTCTACGCCGCGAATGTGTCTCGGCATGAGGCTCGTGGCCGGGCGCTGGCGCAGGTGGTCGAGTTCGGGCGTGCGGTCGAAGCGAACGCCCAGCGCGTGTGCCAGGTTCGCAGCCGCGCCCAGCTGGAGGACCCGCGGCTGCGGTTGGTGCTATCGATGGAGGGCGTCGAGGCGCTGCAGGGCGATCCCGGCGCCTTCGAGGAGTGGCACGCCGTTGGGGTGCGCTCGGCCAGTCTGACCTGGAACCACGCGAACGAGTTCGCCGGCGGGATCTACACGCCGACCCAGGGGCTGACAGATCGAGGGCGACAGCTAGTCCGGCGCTTCGCCGAGCTCGGTGTGCTCCTCGACCTGGCGCACGCATCGGAGCAGACCTGGCGCGACGTGCTCGAGGAGGAGGTTGCCTTCTCGGTCACGCACGCGGGCTGCCGTGCGGTCTGCGACGATCCCCGCAACCTTGCCGACTGGCAGCTTGAGGCGCTCGCCGAACACGGCGGGGTTCTCGGGATGATGGCGATGGCGTTCGTCGTCGACCCGCTGGCGCCGACGCTGCGCCGGTGGCTGGACCACTTCGATCACGCGATCGCGCAGATGGGGATCGAGCATGTCGGTCTCGGGGCCGACTTCATCGACCAGGTGCCGCCGCCGACGCCGGGCGGCGGCCCTGACGATGTGCGGCACGCCCGGATGGTGCCGGTCGACAAGTCGCGGCTGGGACTCGAGGGCTTTACCGGGCCGCAGCACTATCCGGCGCTGGTCGCGGCCCTGGAAGGCCGCGGCTACACCGGCGAGCGGCTCGAGGCGATCACCAGCGGGAACTGGCTCAGGGTCCTGCGGACAGGGCTCCCGGCCTGAGCAGCCGGCAGCCGCGCTGTCCCAAACAGGCCTCGCCGCGGGCCGCATCTGCCGAAAGCAGTGCGTCTCGCCTCCGGCAGAGGGGTCAGCACCTGGGTGCAGACGGCGACGTCGAAATCTCATCCGGGAACGGCAACGCCAGCGCATCACCGGTGCCGTACTCGACCGGGGTGTCGCGTCGGCGCGCGCTGACAAGCGTGGTCTCGCTTGGGTCAATGCCGTGCACACAACCGTCCGGGCCCACCTCCGCGGCCGCTCACAACAGCGGCTGCCCATAGCTCCCGTTGCCTTCTACGCGCCCTTCGAGGGGGGCAGCCCGGCGGTTCCTGCGGGCGTCAGGGTGTGGTGCAGGTGCGCTCGTGGGGTAGGCCGGGCAGGTAGGTGTCCCATTCGGTGGGGGTGAGGTCGCGGTCGGCGATGGCGCAGGCGCTGTGAATCCAGGACTGTGGCCGGGTGTCCCACTGGACGATGCGTCCGCGTTCGTCGACTGCGGATAGCGTCGAGCCGCCAGTGTAGGAGGCGAGAGCCCAGGTGCCGCCGGTGCGGATTGGTAGCTCGCCGATCTCATTGAGCGTGTCGCCGGTGAGCAGATGGATTTGGCCGTCGTTGCCGCCGAGTGCGACCACGCCGCCGTCTGGGGCGAAGTCTGCCGACATGATCTGGGAGGAGAGGCGAAGCGTGTGCCGGGCCAGCACGCGGCCGGTGGCGAAGTCGAGCAGCACCGCAGCGCCGTCCAATGTGCCAATCACCAGCGTGCGGCCGTCTGGGGAGAGCGCGTAGGCCTGACCGTATGGATGTCCGAGGTCGGTTCGCCACCGCCGTTGCCCTGTCTTCGTGTCCCATGACTCGACGTGGTTGTCGAGATTGCTGGTGGCCAGCAGGAGTGAGCCGTCGCTGTTGAGCCAGAGCGTCCAGGCGGGGAAGCCGAGTGGGGGAAGGTGGCGGCGGATGGCCAGGGTGGTTGGGTCCCGCACTGTGACCTCCCGCGGATGCGGGAAGCCGGTGGCGTCCAGGATGTCGGTTTCGACGGCTAGGACGCGCCCGTCGGCTGACACGGCCGAGGCGAAGTTCAGCAACGGCGGCCTGACGGATGAGGTCCGGGTCACCGTGCCGGTACGCAGGTCGCGGCGCTCCAGCGTTCCGTTCGTCGTTGTGTTGAACTCCACTTGTCGATCAAGGTCGGCGACCCCCTCCCACGTCCCCAGCAATGGTGCAAGAGAACTGATCGACCGACCGGTGGTTACATCGATCAACGCCGCCGCGCGGCCGTCGCCGGCCAGCACGTACAGGCGACGACGATCTCCGGCCCAGCTCACCAAGGGGCTGGTCAGGGTTGTCAGGGCGTTATCGGCGGTGTTGGAGGGAGCGGGTAAGGCTGGCGTCCGGCTGCGGAGGGAGCCGAATGATCTGTCGCCGGCGACGTCCCAGGCGATGATGCTGTTGTCCCGGCTGGCGCTGTAGAGGGTCTTGTTGTCGGCGGAGAAGACCAGCCCGTGCACGGCCGCGGCGTGCCCGCGCAGGGTGTCCCGGAGTTCGCCGGTGCGGGCGTCCCACACGGCGATGAGCTGGTCGTCGCCACCGATGGCCAGCAGCCTCCCGTCGGCGGAGAACGCCGCCTCGGTCCCGGTTCGGCTGCCGCCGGTGAACTCCGGAGGCACTACCCGTCCGTCCGCGATGCGGACCAACGCGGCATGATCCTCGGCGAGGACCAGCAGCGCGGTGCCCGAAGGGTTGGGAACGATGTTGCCCGGGAACGGCAGCGGCAGTCGACGCACGATCCGTCCCGCGACCGGGTCGACGAGCACCGCGATCCGCTGGTCGGCGAGGGTGGTGATGAACCGCGACCCGATCGGCCAGATGTCCCCCGCGGGTGCGGGCAGCGATACCCGCTTACGCACCTTTCTGGTGCTGGTGTCGTAGAGCAGCAGTGGGCCCTGTGTTGGTACGGCAAGTACTCGCCGGTCGGTGGACAGGGCGGCCCGCCGAGTTGAGCCGGTGACGCGGGCCGGCAGCGGATACTTGGCCAGAGTCCGTCTGCCGCGGGCGTCCCAGTAGATCAGTGCTTGGTACCCGCGGGTGTAGTCGATGGCGACCGAGATGTAGACGCCGGATGGGTCGGGTCCGGGGGTGATGGCCTCGGCGCGTTGGCCGAGCGTGATCGGCTGTCCGGTCGGCGTGAGCGTCGCCGGGTTCCACGTCAGCACGTGGCCGCCGCCGGTGGCCACCAGCGTCAAGCCGTCCGGGGTGAGCGCCACGTGGTCGAACCCTCCGGTCACGTCGCTGGAGCCGCGTACCTGCCGCAGCGCCTGCGGGCTGCGGTTGAGCACCGCGAGCAGGTCGCCGCGTGTCTCCCAGTCGTCGTCGGTGCGGATCGCCTGCACGGCCAGCAGTAGGGACCGGTCCAAGTCGGGGTTGCTCAGCGCAAGGGCGCCGAGCCGGCGCGCCTGAGCCTGTCGACCGGCGGTGGAGGCGGCACGTTGGCGGTTCACGGCCGCCCAGGTGGCGCCGGAGGCGACCAGCAGCAGGCTGACCGCGGCGGCGAGCGCGAGCAGCAGCCGGCGGCGGCCGCGGGCCTGCCGGTCGGCTCGGGCGGTCTCCTCGGCCAGTTCGCGGTCGGCGTAGTCCCGGCTGGCGACCAGGAACTCCCGCTCCACCTCGGTCAATTCGGCCAGCCGATCACCGGCCCAGTCCAACGCGCTGGCCAGCCGGGCACCTCGGTACAGCTCGGTGTCCGGGCGGCCGGCGGCGTCCCAGTCGGCAGCGGCCGGAGCCAGATGCCGGCGCAAGTCCCGGCCCTGGGCGTCCTCGGCAAGCCAACCGGGCTGGTCATCAAGCCGAAGCCCAAGAGCGAGGCCGGATGGCGATCGATCGAGCTGCCGAGCTGGTGCACGGCGATGGCTCGCCGTCGTGTCTCCCGACCGGCGAACCGGCGGGATGCGGTGTTCACCTCGCCGAGCGGGCTGCTCCGTGATCCGAGCAACACTCAGGCGGACCTACGCGAGGCCTTCGCTCGCATCGGCTACCCCGGCGTCACCTCGCACACGTTCCGCAAGACCGTCGGCTCGCTGATGGACGAGGCCGGCCTGTCAGGCCCGGGCCGTTGCGGACCAGCTCGGCCACGCCAAGCTGTCGATGACCCAGGACGTCTACTTGGGCCGCAAGATCGGCAACCCGCACGCTGCGGCGGTCGCTGGAGGCGGCCGCGGTTACCAGGGCCGCCGAGTAAACGATGAGGTTTCCTATGGGCTTGATCTTGGTCGGTGGGCCGAGCGCCTCAGGCCGCTGACCTGGGGCTATGCTCCCCCGAGTGGACTCGAACCACTAACCCTGCGATTAACAGTCGCATGCTCTGCCAATTGAGCTACGGGGGAACGGTCGCGCGGTGGCGACGGGGGACCACAATACCCGATCGGGGGTACGCATGCTGACGGCCGGGTAGACCCCGGGAGACCGGCTGACACGGATCGAACCAACCGAAGGAGATCACATGTACGGGAAGCTCGCCGTGGCCGCTGGGTTCGCGGCCGGGTACGTGCTGGGCAGCAGGGCCGGCCGACAGCGGTACGAGGAGATCGTCGCTCAGGCCCGCAAGGTCGCCGGCAACGAGAAGGTGCAGAGCACGGCCGGGGCGCTGCAGGCCAAGGGCACCGAGCTGGTGGACAAGGCCAAGCAGTCCGACATCGCCACCAAGGTCAAGTCTGCCGTGGGCGCCGACAAGTCGGATGCCCCGTCGTACGGCTCGACGGTGGACTCCCGGCCGGGCAGCAGCGACCTCTTCGAGCCGACGTCGTCGACGACGCCCAGCTCCTCGACCACGCCGAGCTCGCCGACCACGCCCAGCTCGTCCACGACGCCCAGCTCGTCGACCACGCCCAGCTCGTCGACGACGCCCAGCTCGTCCACCACGCCGAGCTCGTCGAGCTCGCGGGGGAACGGGCGGACGACGAACCCCTGAGGCATTGCGGGAGGGGCGGGCCGAACCTCGGCCCGCCCCTCCGGCGTGTCCGGCTCAGCGCGAGGAGAAGGCCGCGTCGAAGGCGGCGGCCGGCGGCTCGATGGCCACCAGTTCACGGACGAACGCGAGCGCGGACGGCGCGCCGAGGAGCCGATCCATCCCGGCGTCCTCCCACTCGATCGAGATCGGCCCGTCGTAGCCGATCGCGTTGAGCATCCGGAAGCAGTCCTCCCACGGCACGTCGCCGTGCCCGGTGGACACGAAGTCCCAGCCGCGGCGCAGGTCGGCCCACGGCAGGTGCGAGCCGAGCCGGCCGTTGCGGCCGTTGCCGACCCGCCGCTTCGCGTCCTTGCAGTCGACGTGGTAGATCCGGTCCCGGAAGTCCCACAGGAACCCGACCGGGTCGAGGTCCTGCCAGACGAAGTGGGACGGGTCCCAGTTGAGACCGAAGGCCGGGCGGTGCCCGATCGCCGCCAGCGCCCGTACGGTCGTCCAGTAGTCGTAGGCGATCTCCGACGGGTGCACCTCGTGCGCGAACCGCACCCCGACCGAGTCGAACACGTCGAGGATCGGGTTCCACCGGTCGGCGAAATCCTGGTAGCCGGCGTCGACCATGGCCGCCGGCACCGGCGGGAACATCGCCACCGTCTTCCAGATCGACGAGCCGGTGAACCCGACCACGGTGGACACGCCGAGCATCGCGGCGGCGCGGGCGGTGTCCTTCATCTCCTCGGCGGCCCGCTGCCGCACCCCCTCCGGGGAACCGTCGCCCCAGACCCGGTCCGGCAGGATCCCGCGGTGCCGCTCGTCGATAGGGTCGTCGCAGACCGCCTGCCCGACCAGGTGGTTGGAGATCGCGAACACCCGCAGGTCGTGCTTGGCGAGGAGCGCCCGCCGACCGTCCACATACGACGGATCGGCGAGCGCCCGGTCGACCTCGAAGTGGTCGCCCCAACAGGCGATCTCCAGCCCGTCGTACCCCCACTCGGCGGCCAGCCGGCACACCTCCTCGAACGGGAGGTCGGCCCACTGGCCGGTGAACAGGGTGACGGGTCGGGGCATCGGTCCTCCTGAGTTACCGGGCGCCGAGGATGTGCTCGAGCGCGAGTTGGTCGAGCCGCTCGTAGTTCATGCCGCGGGCACCGGCGACCTCCGGGTCGAAGTCCACATCGGACTCGATCAGCCCCTGCCAGCCCTCGCCGGCGTCCAGCGTCGGCTGGGCGAGCGCGGGCACCCGGGACGCCTCCAGCGCGGCCGCCACCTCCGGGTCGGCCCGGAACGCGGCCGCCCGCTCCTTCAACAACAGGTAGGTCTTCATGCACCCGGCCGCGGACGCCCACACACCGGAGAGGTCCTCGGTCCGCGGCGGCTTGAAGTCGAAGTGCCGGGGTCCGGTGTAGACCGGGCCGGTGCCGCCGGCGCCTTCGAGCAGGTCGACGGTGAAGAACGCGCTCTTCAGGTCGCCGGTGCCGAACCGCAGGTCCTGGTCGTACTTGACGCCGTGCTGGCCGTTGAGGTCGATGTGGAACAGCTTGCCGGCCCACAGCGCCTGGGCGATGCCCTGGGTGTAGTTGAGCCCGGCCATCTGCTCGTGCCCGACCTCCGGGTTCACGCCGACCATCTCGGGGTGCTCGAGCCGGTCGATGAACGCCAGCGCGTGCCCGACGGTCGGCAGGAAGATGTCCCCGCGCGGCTCGTTGGGCTTCGGCTCCAGCGCGAACCGGATGTCGTAGCCCTTGTCCAGCACGTACCGGCAGAGCAGGTCGAAGGCCTCCTTGAACCGGTCGTACGCGGCGTTGAGGTCCTTGCCGGCGTCGGTCTCGGCGCCTTCCCGGCCACCCCAGGCCACGTAGATCTTCGCGCCCAGCTCCGCGGCGAGGTCGATGTTGCGCAGCACCTTGCGGATCGCGAACCGGCGCACGTCCCGGTCGTTCGCGGTGAACGCGCCGTCCTTGAACACCGGGTGGGTGAACAGGTTCGTCGTCATCATCGGGACGGTCAGGCCGGTCTCCGCGAGCGCGTCCTTGAACCGCGCGATCAGCTTGGCCCGGTCGGCCTCGGACGAGCCGAACGGGATCAGGTCGTCGTCGTGGAACGTCACCCCGGCCGCGCCGAGCTCGGCCAGCCGGTGCACGGTCTCCACCGGGTCAAGCGGGGATCGGGTCGCCTCGCCGAACGGATCGCGGCCGAGCCAGCCGACCGTCCACAGCCCGAAAGTGAACCTGTCTTCCTTGGTCGCAACTGGGGTGAGAGTCGTCACGGTTCCTCCACTTCCGTCCAGCAGCCGCGGTCGGCAGCGGAGCGCTGCACCGCGTCCAGGACCAGCTGCACTTGCAGCCCGTCCTCGAATGACGGTAGCGGGTCGGTCCCGGCCCCGACGGCGCGCACGAGGTCGGCGATCTCGTGCACGAACGTGTCCCCCCAGCCGAGCGTGTGCCCGGGCGGGTACCAGCCGGACAGGTACGGGTGGCCCGGCTCGGTGACGACCACCCGCCGGAAGCCCTGCAGCTCGGCGTCCTCGGTGCCGTCGAGGAACTCCAGCTCGTTGAGCCGCTCGAGGTCGAACGCGAGACTGCCGGTCGAGCCGTTCACCTCGACCCGGATCGCGTTCTTCCTGCCGGTCGCGAACCGGCTCGCCTCGTACGTTGCGATCGCGCCGCCGTCGAGCCGGCCGAGGAACAGCGCTGCGTCGTCGACCGTGACCTCGCCCAGCTCGCCGCCCGCCGCGGTCGCGGACAGACCGGCGGCGGCACCGGGCAGTGGCCGCCGGCGCACGAACGTCTCCAGCAGCGCGTTGACCCCCGTCAACCGCTGCCCGGTGACGAACTGGGTGAGGTCGACGATGTGCGCCCCGATGTCGCCGAGCGCGCCGCTGCCGGCCTCGTCCGCCCGCAGCCGCCAGACC
Source organism: uncultured Actinomycetota bacterium (assembly GCA_963728945.1). Classification (GTDB taxonomy): domain Bacteria; phylum Actinomycetota; class Actinomycetes; order Mycobacteriales; family CADCTP01; genus CADCTP01. Next base: position 80,110 of record CAVSMA010000006.1, read on the forward strand.
AGCGGGAACTCCGGGTCGACGATCCAGTCCTGCAGGTATTGCGCGCGCACGTGGCGGACGGTGCCGATCCGGCCGGCGGCGACCAGCGCGCGGGCGAACGCGACCGCCGGCACCCGCCGGTAGTTGAACCCGACCATCGAGCGCACTCCGAGCGCCCGTGCCTCCCGGGCCGCGGCCGCCATCGACCGCGCCTCGGCCACCGTGTTGGCCAGGGGCTTCTCGCACAGCACGTGCTTGCCGGCGGCGAGCGCGGCGGTGGCGATCTCGGCGTGGCTGGAGCCGGGGGTGCAGATGTCGACCAGCGCGACGTCGTCGCGCTGCAGCACGGTCTTCCAGTCCGTCTCCACCGACGCCCAGCCGAGCCGGGCCGCGGCGGCCGTGACCGCCGTGGCGTCACGTCCACAGAGGACGTTCATCCGCGGGTCCAGCGGGAGGTCGAAGACCCGGCCGGCGGAACGCCAGGCCCGGGAGTGGGCCACGCCCATGAAGGCGTAGCCCACCATGCCGACCCCGAGCGGAGGCACCGGATCCCCGACAGCGTCCGGTGTGGACATCGACGGCACCCCTCAGGACTCGAAGCCGAGCGACATGTACTGGTCCACGTTGTCCTTGGTGATCGTCTCCGAGGCCAACGTGATCGACGCCGGCACCTGCTTCTCCACCAGGTCGGACATGCCCTTGTCCTGGGCGATCAGGCGGGCCAGCGAGATCGCCGACGACGCCATGCTCGGGCTGTAGGTCACGGTCGCCTTGAGCACGCCCTTGTCGGCCTTGATCTCCCGCATCGCGTTGGCCGAGCCGGCGCCGCCGACCATGAAGAACTCAGTACGCCCCGCCTGGTTGATCGCGGCCAGCACGCCGACGCCCTGGTCGTCGTCGTGGTTCCACATCGCGTCGATCTTCGGCTGGGCCTGCAGGAGGTTGGCCGCGACCTGCTGCCCGGACTCGACCGTGAACTGCGCGGCCTGCCGTGCCGTCACCTTGTAGCCGTACTTGGCCAGGGTCTCCTTGAAGCCGCGGCTGCGGTCCTGGGTCAGTTGCAGGTTGTCGATCCCGGCGATCTCCACGATCACCGGGTTGCTGACGTTCTTGGCCTTGAGCTGGTCGCCGATGTAGGTGGCCGCGGACACGCCCATGCCGTAGTTGTCGCCCTTGATCAGGGTCCGGTAGGCCTGCGGGGTGTCGAACTCCCGGTCCAGGTTGACCACCGGGATGCCGGCCGCCATCGCCTTCTGCGCCACCGCGGTCAGCGCCTTGCCGTCGAACGGCAGGATCACCAGCGCGCTGACCTTCTTCGCGATCAGCGTCTCCACCGAGGAGATCTGCCGGGTCACCTCGTTGGTCGCCTCGACCGGCTCGAACGTCACGTCGGAGAACTTCTTCGCCTGGTCCTCGGCGTTCTTGCTGATCGCGGCGATCCAGCCGTGGTCGGCCTGCGGAGCCGAGAACCCGATCGTCACCTCCTTGCCGGCGGCGGCGTTGTCGTTGTTGCCGACCGCGGCCGCCTGGCCTTCGTTGTTGTTGTTGCCGGCGGTGTCGGGGTCGTTGCTGGTGCACGAGGCCAGCACGGCGCCGGCGCCCACCAGCCCGCCGACGGCGAGGAACCGCCGCCGGTCGAGTCCTGCGGTACGGAGGTCGGACATTGCAGCGCTCCTTCGTCGGTGCGCCCGGACACGCGGGCGGGCGCGGCTGATCGAGGCATGACGGGATCGCGGCGCGGCGGGTGGGGCGGTGGATCGGGCGGGGGTCCGGTCGGCGGCGCGCCCTTCTCCGGCCGGCCCCGCCGGGTCTAGGGGACGGCCGCCGTCCGGCCGCGCCGCTGCAGCAGCACGGCGGCGACGATGATGAGGCCCTTGGCGATGTTCTGGACCTCGGTCGGCAGGTTGTTGAGGACGAACAGGTTGGTGATCGTGGTGAACACCAGCACGCCGAGGATCGAACCGATCAGCGTGCCGCGGCCGCCGGTGAGCAGCGTGCCGCCGATGATGACCGCGGCGATCGCGTCCAGCTCGTACAGGTCGCCGTGGGTGCTGGAGCCGGTGGTCGTCCTGGCCATGATCATGACCGCGGCGACGCCGCAGCACAGCCCGGAGACCACGTAGAGCAGGGCGGTGTGCCGGCGGATGTCGATGCCGGCGAGGCGGGCCGCCTCGGGGTTGCCGCCGACGGCGAACGTGCGGCGGCCGAACGTGCTGCGGTTGAGCACCAGCCAGCCGATCACGATGACCGCGGCGAAGATGTAGACCAGCAGCGGGATGCCGAGCACGTCGGTGGTGGCGATGTCGTTGATCGCGGGCACCGTGACCAGCTGGGTGCGCCGGTCCGACAGCGACTGGGCCAGCCCGCGTGCGGACACCAGCATCGCCAGCGTGACGATGAACGGCACCAGCCGCCCGTACGCGATGAGCACCCCGTTGACCAGCCCGGCGCCCATCCCCACCAGCAGCGCGCAGATCACCATGACGAACGCGCCGTAGGACTGGGTCGCCAGCGTGGTCGCCCAGACCGACGCCAGCGCGACCAGCGCACCGACGGACAGGTCGATTCCGCCGCCGATGATGACGAACGTCATGCCCACCGTGACGACGCCGATGATCGACGCGCTGACCAGGATGTTGAGGATGTTGCTGCGGGTGAGGAACTGACCGTCGGTGGTGGCGATGCCGACGATCGCCAGGATCACCAGCACGCCGACCAGGCCGAGGTTGCGGACCTCGGCGAACCGCCCGCGCAGCCGGCTCTGCACGGTGGCGGACGCCGCCTGCTCGACCCGGCCCTGCTCGTCGGCGGGCGGGACCTCCACCGGCCGTGCCTCGGTCATGCGACCGCCCCTTCCATCACCAGGTCGAGGACACTCGGCTCGTCGATCTCGCTGGTTGGTCCACTGTGGACGATGCGGCCGTCGCTGACGACCAGCACCCGGTCGGCCAGCCCGAGCACCTCCGGGATCTCGCTGGAGACCAGCAGCACACCGACCCCGCGGTCGGCCAGCGAGCGGACCACCCGGTAGAGCTCGGTGCGGGCGCCGACGTCGACGCCGCGGGTCGGCTCGTCCAGGATCAGCAGCCGGCAGTCTCGCAGCAGCCAGCGGGCCAGCACCACCTTCTGCTGGTTGCCGCCGGACAGCGTGCGCACCGGCCGGCGCGGGTCGGCCGGCCGGACGTCGAGCCGCTCGGCCACCTCGACGGCGGCGGCCAGCTCGCGGCCGGGCAGCACCCAGCCACCGCGGGTGAACCGGCCGAGACTGGACACCGAGATGTTGCGGTAGACCGGCTCGTACAGCAGCAGGCCCTGGCTCTTGCGCTCCTCCGGGGCGAGCCCGAGACCGGCCCGGATGGCCGAGCGGACGGAACCCGGTCGCAACCGGCGCCCGTCCACGGTGACCGTGCCGGCGGACGGCTTGCGCGCCCCGTACACGGTCTCCACGATCTCCGACCGCCCGGAGCCGACCAGCCCGGCCAGGCCGACGATCTCTCCACTGTGGACGGTGAACGAGACGCCGGTGAACTCGCCGCGGCGGCTCAGCCCGTCCACCCGGAGGATCTCCGCGCCGTCGTCGGCCGCCGGCGGCCGCGCGGGGAAACGCGTACTCGACCGAGCGGCCGGTCATCAGCCGGACCACCTCGGCGGTCGGGGTGGTCCGGGCGGGCAGGCCGACCGCGACCGTACGGCCGTCCTTGAGCACCGTGACCCGGTCGCCGATGACCCTGATCTCGTCCAGCCGGTGGGAGATGTAGACCACGGCCACGCCGTCGGCGGTGAGCTGGCGGATGACCCGGAACAGGTTCTCCACCTCGGCGCTGTCGAGCACCGCCGACGGCTCGTCCATCACGATGAGCCTCGCGTCGTGGGACAGCGCCCTGGCCATGCTCACCACCTGCTTGCCGGCGGCGGACAGCGTGCCGACCTCGCGGGTGGGCCGGATGTCGGGGTGGCCGAGCCGGGTCAGCAGCGTCCGGGCGGCGTCGTTCGTCGCACCGCGGCGGGTGAAGCCGAGCGTCGCCGGCTCGTGCCCGAGGAAGATGTTCTCGGCCACCGACAGCCCGTCGACCAGGTCGAGCTCCTGGTAGATCGTGGCCAGGCCGGCCCGCAGGGCGGCGATCGGGGTGCCGAACGCGACCGGCTCCCCCTGCCAGCGGATCTCGCCGGCGTCGGCCCGGTGCGCGCCGGAGAGCACCTTGATCAACGTCGACTTGCCGGCCCCGTTCTGGCCGAGCAGGCAGTGCACCTCGCCGGCGGTCACCTCGAGGTCGACCCCGTCCAGCGCCCGCACGCCGGGGAACTGCTTCACCACCCCGTTGACCGTCAGCAGCGCCTGCACCGCTCACCTCCCCCGGAACCGGCTGGTGACAGGGGACGCTAGAGGACTTGCGACGGGCCGCACAAGAAGTTGGGCTCACATCGCCGCAACTTTTTCCCGTCGGAGGAAGAAGTGCTCTCGATCAGACGGCGTAGATCCGGTCGCTGATCAACCGGGCGGCGCCGACCACACCGGCCTCGTCGCCGAGCTCGGAGAGCACGATCGGCATGTTGCCGGTGGCCAGCGGCAGCGAGCGCCGGTAGACCACGCCGCGGATCTCGGCCAGCAGCGAGTGGCCGATGCCGGCCACGCCGCCGCCGATCACGATCAGGCCCGGGTTGACGAAGCTGACCAGGCCGGCGAGCACCTGGCCGACCCGGCGGCCGCCCTCCCGGATCATCCGGACCGAGACCGGATCGCCGGCGGCCGCCGCGGCGGCGACGTCGGCGGCGGTGAGCGTGCCGGTGCGCGCGAGCAGGGCGGCCAGCTCCGGGGAGCGCTCCGAGCGGGCGGCGGCCAGCGCGTCGCGGGCCAGCGCGCTGCCGCCGAAGAACGCCTCGAGGCAGCCGGTGTTGCCGCACAGGCACATCGGGCCGGCGTCGTCGACGCGGATGTGGCCGATGTCGCCGGCGCTGCCGGACACCCCGCGGTAGACCTCGCCGCCGACGACGATGCCGCACCCGATGCCGGTGCCGATCTTGACGAACAGGAAGTCGTCGACCGAGCGGGCGATCCCGGCGTGCTTCTCCCCCAGCGCCATGATGTTGACGTCGTTGTCGACCAGCACCGGGCAGCCCAGCTCGGAGGCGAACGCCTCGCGGACCGGGAAGTGGTTCCAGCCCGGCATGATCGGCGGGGAGACCGGCATACCCTCGGCGAAGCTGACCGGGCCCGGTACGCCGGCCCCGGCGCCGGCCAGGCCGCCCGCGGTGTCGGCGGCCCGCAGCTTGCCGACCATCTCCAGCGCGCGGCCGATCACCACCTCCGGGCCCTGCCGCACGTCCACCGGCTCCGTCTCGTGCGCGAGCACCCGCAGCTCGCCGTCGGTGACGGCGACGTCGATCGAGGTGGCCCCGATGTCGATGCCGAGGAAGCGGGTGTTGCGGGCGATGCAGACGATCGAGGAGCGGCGGCCGCCGCGGGAGGCGGCCAGGCCGGCGGTCTCCACCAGGCCGAGCTCGACCAGGCGGTCGAGCTCGACGGCGAGCCGGGACCGGGACAGCTCCACCGCGTCGCCGAGCTCGGCCCGGGAGCGCGGCCCGTCGTCGCGCAGCAGCCGCAGGAGCCGCGCCTGCTGCGCGTTGTCCGGCCGCACCACCGCCATGCGCGAAACGGTACGCGCACACCCGGGCCCGAGTCGCGGCGCTGCGGGTGTTATCGGAGGAGGGGGTCGGCCTTGGCCAGGACGTCGGCGTAGGCGGCGCGGAGGGCGATGGCGGGGGCGGCCTCGGGCAGCTCGGTGGCGGGCACCGGCCAGGCCGGCGGCTCGGGGTCGCCGGACAGCGTCCACGCCGCCTGCCGGGCGGCGCCGAGCGCGACGTATTCCCCCGGCTCCGGCAGCACGACCGGCACGCCGAGGATCGCGGGCGCCAGCGCGCGCAACGCCGCCGACCGGGCGCCGCCGCCGATCAGCATGGCCCGCCGGATCGGCACCCCCTGCGCGCGCAGCGCGTCCAGCCCGTCGGCCAGCCCGCACAGCAGGCCCTCCACGGTCGCCCGGGCCAGCCGCGCCGGCGTGGCGTTGACCCGGGTCAGCCCGGTCAGCAGGCCGCGGGCGTCCGGCAGGTCGGGAGTGCGCTCGCCGTCCAGGAACGGCAGCAGCACCAGGCCGCCGCTGTCCGGAGTGGACAGTGCCAGCTCGTCGAGGCGGCCCAGGTCGACACCGAGCAGGGTCGCGGTGGTGCTGAGCACCCTGGCCGCGTTGAGCGTGCAGACCAGCGGCAGGAACCGCCCGGTGCCGTCGGCGAACCCGGCGACCAGCCCGCTCGCGTCCGCGGTCGGCGTCTCGGACACCGCGGCGACGACACCGCTGGTGCCGATCGACACGGTCACGTCTCCGGTCACCGCGCCGAGCCCGAGCGCGGCGGCCATGTTGTCGCCGGTGCCGGGGCCGAGCACGGCGCCTGCCGCGGTCCGGCCGACCGGCGCCGCGGGCGCGGCCACCGGCGGCAGCGCCAGCTCCCGGCCGAACGCCAGTCGCAGCAGGTCGGTGCGGTAGTCGCCGGTGGACGGTGACCAGTAGCCGGTGCCGGACGCGTCGCCCCGGTCGGTGTGCGCGCCGCCGATCCCGTCGGTGGACAGCCCGGCGGTCAGCCAGTCGTGCGGCAGAATCACGGTCGCGACCCGCTCGGCCAGCTCCGGCTCGTGCTCGGCCAGCCAGCGCAGCTTGGTCACCGTGAAGCTGGCCACCGGCACCGAGCCGACCGCCTCGGCCCACTTCTCCGGGCCGCCGAGCTCGGCGATCAGCTCGGTCGCCGCCCGGGCGGAGCGGGTGTCGTTCCAGAGCAGGGCCGGCCGGACCACCTCGCCCGCCTCGTCCAGCGCGACCATGCCGTGCTGCTGGCCGCCGACGGAGATCGCGGCGACGTCGTCGAGCAGGCCGCCGGACGAGGCCGACTCCAGCGCGGCCGCCCAGACGGCGGGGTCGATCTCGGTCACGTCCGGGTGCGGCGCGGAGCCGGAGCGGACGACCTGCCCGGTCGCGGCGTCGCAGACCAGGACCTTGGTGGACTGGGTCGAGCAGTCGATGCCGGCGACGAGGGTTCTCATGCGCTCGATCCTCCGCCACCGGGCCCGGGCGCGTCACTCCCGCGCCGCCCGCACCCGACCACCCGGCTACCCGCCCAGCTCGGCGCGGGCCTGGTCCACGAACGCCGAGGCGGCGGCGCGGACCGCGGGGTCGTCCCGGTCGACGCCGGGGTCGAAGACCAGCTGCCAGCTGACCCCGTCCTGGCCGGGTACGCGCCGGCCGACCACCCTGACCCCGCGCCGCACACCCGCGCCCTCCGCACCCGGCAGGGGGTGGTGCCGGGTGAAGGCGATCGCCTTCTCGATCCGCACGCGGACGTTCTGCGGGATGTCCCGTGGCTCCTCCAGCCTTAGCGAGAGCGGCGGCTGCTCGACCAGCACCCCACCGCCGGAGTCGACCGCCGGGATCAGCGTCAGCGTGTTCGACCGCCAGATCACCTTGTCGATGAGGTGCCACGGCAGCCGGTCGGGTACGCCGGGCAGCCAGAGCCCGAGCGGGGTCGCGACCACGGCACCGCCCGGCGCCGGCGCCCAGGACACCACCCGCTCGTCCGGGTCGAGCCGGGCGACCGCCTCGGGCGGCGGCTTCTCCCGCCTGCCGAACAGCCTCACTGTGCTCCCATCGCCTGCTCGCGCAGCCCGCGGTTGAACTGCTCCAGCGCGACCAGCTCGCCGAACAGCCGGACGTGCTCGTCCGGCTCCTCGATCGGGTTGACGCGCTGCAGCTTCGACCGCAGCGCCTTGATCTGCCGGGAGACCCCGAGCTCGCGCAGCCGGGACAGCTGGCTGGCCACGTACCGCTCGTCCGGCTCTCCGCTGGTCCGGGGCCGCTCCACGGCCAGCTCGGTGAGCGTCGACTTCGCCACCAGATCGGGGCAATATTCGCTGATCCGCTCCACCCACTCCGGTCCGGACCGGGCGGAGGCGATCCCGCCGGCGGCGGCCAGCGCCCGGCGGATGGTCGCGTACGTCGGGTCGGTGAACGAGGTCTCGTCCAGCGCGTCGAACACCGGCCCGGCCAGCTGCGGCACCTGGACGGCGAGCTTGAGCACCTCCCGCTCCACGGCCACCGCGGGATCGTCGCCGGCCGGCCGGGCAGGCGCGCGCCGGCCACCGCGCGGGGCGGCCTCGCCGGCCAGCTCCATCACCCTGGCCAGCACCGGCTCGACCTCCATGCCGAGCTCGCCGGCCAGCCGCCGCGCGTATTCCGGGCGCAGCGCGCGGTCCTTGATCCGGGCCACGGTCGGCGCGGTCTTCTCCAGCGCCCGCACCCGGCCCTCGGCGGAGTCGAGGTCGAACTCGCGCAGCTGGGCCCGCAGCGCGAACGCCACCGCCGGCTGCCGGCGGGCGACCAGGTCCCGCACCGCGGTGTCGCCCTTGGCCAGCCGCAGGTCGCACGGGTCGAGCCCGGACGGCTCGACCGCGACGAAGGTCTGCATGACGAACCGCTGGTCCTCGGTGAACGCCCGCAGCGCAGCCCGCTGCCCGGCCTCGTCGCCGTCGAAGACGAACACCATCTCGCCGGCGAACTCGTCCGAGTCGAGCAGCAGCCGCCGCAGCACGCCGATGTGCTCGGCGCCGAACGCGGTGCCGCAGGTGGCGACCGCGGTCGGTACGCCGGACAGGTGGCAGGCCATCACGTCGGTGTAGCCCTCGACGACGACCGCCTGCCGGCGCCGGGCGATCTCCTTCTTCGCGATGTCGGCGCCGTAGAGCACCTGCGACTTGTGGTAGAGCGGCGTCTCCGGGGTGTTGAGGTATTTGGCCTCGATCGGATCGTCGTCGTGCAGCCGGCGGGCGCCGAAGCCGACCACGTCGGCGGAGATGTCCCGGATCGGCCAGAGCAGCCGGCGGTGGAACCGGTCGATCAGCGAGCCGCGGCTGGACTGCCGGGACAGCCCGGCGGTGACCAGCTCGGCCTGGCTGAAGCCGCGGTCGAGCAGGTGGGCGGTCAGCGCGTCCCAGCCGGCCGGTGCGTAGCCGCAGCCGTACGCCTCGGCGGCCGCGGCGTCGAAGCCGCGGGCGCGCAGGAAGTCCCGGCCGACCTGCGCCTCCGGCGACGACGCAAGCAGCCCGGCGTAGAACGCGGCGGCCAGCCGGTTGGCCTCGACCAGCCGGGTGCGCTGGCCCTGCGGCCGGGACGGCGCGGCCCCGCCCTGCTCGTACCGCAGCTGGATGCCGGCCCGGTCGGCCAGCCGCTCGACCGCCTCGGCGAACGACAGCCCGTCCGTGCGCTGCACGAACGCGATCACGTCCCCGCCGACACCGCAGCCGAAGCAGTGGAAGAGGCCGCGGGCCGGGGTGACGTTGAACGACGGCGACTTCTCGTCGTGGAACGGGCAGAGCCCCTTCAGGTTGCCGCCGCCGGCGCTGCGCAGCGCCACCCGCTCGCCGATGACCTCCTCGACCGGCGAGCGCTCCCGGACCAGCGCGATGTCCTCGTCCCGGATCCGCCCCGCCACCCGGCGATCCTATGCCGTTGTCACAGATCGGTGAGGGGGACCTGCGGGTCGGCGAGGCGGTCGGGGTCGACCGGGGTGCCGCGGCGGACGAGGTCCTGGATCGCGTCGGTGACGTCCCAGACGTTGACGTTCATGCCGGCCAGCACCCGCCCGCCGGACAACCAGAACGCGACGAACTCCCGGCCGCCCAGGTCGCCGCGGATGACCACTCGGTCGTACGAGCCGGGCGGGGCCCAGCCCGAATACTCCATGCCCAGGTCGTACTGGTCGGAGAAGAAGTAGGGCACCCGGTCGTACGTGACGTCCTGGCCGAGCATCGACCTGGCCGCCGCCGGCCCGCCGTTGAGCGCGTTGGCCCAGTGCTCGACCCGGAGCCGGCCGAACTGCGGGGTCGCCACGTTGGCCACGTCGCCGGCCGCGTAGACGTCCGCGTCGGAGGTGCGCAGCGCGGAGTCGACCAGGACGCCGTCGTCCACGGCCAGCCCGGCCTCGTCGGCCAGCCGGGTGTCCGGGCGGATGCCGACGCCGGCCAGCACGAGGTCGGCCGGCAGCGTGTCGCCGTCCGGCAGGACCACGCCGTCGGCGGTGATCTCCTTGACCCCGGAGTTGAGCCGGACGTCGACCCCGTGCGCGCGGTGCAGGTCGGCGAAGACGGCGCCGAGCTCCTCGCCGAGCACCCGGGCCAGCGGCTGGGCGAGCGCCTCGATCAGCGTCACCTCCGCGCCGTACTCCCGGGCCGCGGCCGCGACCTCGAGCCCGATCCAGCCGCCGCCGACGACGACCACCCGGCCGCCGCGCTGCAGCGCCTCCTTGAGCGCGTCGGCGTCGGGCAGCTTCCGCAAGGTGCTCACCCGGTCGCCGCCGGGCACGGTCAGCGGCCGCACCACCGATCCGGTCGCCAGCAGCAGCTTGCCGTACCGGATCCGCTCGCCGCCGGCCAGCTCCACCTCGTGCTCGGTCGGATGGATGGCGCTGACCCTGGTGCCGAGGCGCAGCTCGATGCCCTGCTCGTCGTACCACTCGGCCGGGTGGACGGCCGAGCCCTCGCGTGGGTCCTTGCCGAGCAGGTAGCCCTTCGACAGCGGCGGCCGCTCGTACGGCAGCTCGTCCTCGTCGCCGATGAGCACGACCGGGCCGCCGAAGCCCTCCGCGCGCAGGGTCTCGGCGGCCTTCGCGCCGGCAAGCCCGGCGCCGACGATCACGTACGGGTCCATGACGTCCCTTCCCCACTCGTCACCCGGCCAGGCGAGCATGCCAGGCCGGGGCGGACAGATCGGTGAGACCGGCGACCTGGTCGACGACCACGCGCAGCCGGGCGGCGTCGTCGGGTGCGGCCAGCCAGTCCGGCCGCAGTGCCGGGTCGAGCGCCGCCGGGGCGCGGTCGGCGAGCAGGTCGATCAGCTCGGTGAGCAGCTCGCGCTGCCGGGACTGCACGGTGGTGACGTCCCGGCGGTTCATCACGTACCGGGCGGCGACGGCCTTGAGCAGCGCGCACTCGGCGGCGACCCGGCGCGGTACGACGAGATCGGCCGCGTAGCGCCGCAGTGGGCCGTCGCCGGCGCGCTCCCTGGTTGCGAGGACGGCGGCGCTGACGAACCGTCCGGTGAGCTCGCTGGTGGCCCGCTTCAGCGCCACCTGGGCGCCGCGGCTGCCGTCGTGGTCGGCCAGGTCGCGCAGCACCGGCAGGTCGAGCAGGTCGTCGAGCACGGTTGCGAGGTCGCCGGCGGACTCGGCCGAGTAGGCGTCGGCGGCCAGTTCACAGACCGCGGCCCGGTCGAGCGCCTCGATCTTCACGTACCCGGCGTGCACGCCGTCCTCGACGTCGTGCACGGAGTAGGCCACGTCGTCGGCCCAGTCCATGACCTGGGCCTCCAGGCAGCAGCGGCCGTCCGGGGCGCCGGCGCGGACCCAGTCGAAGGCCGGGCGGTCGTCGGCGTAGACGCCGTACTTGCGCTCGCCCGCCCGGCGCGGCCACGGGTATTTCACCGTCGCGTCCAAGACCGCACGGGTCAGGTTGAGCCCGGCCGGGGCGCCGTCGGGAGCGAGGATCTTGGCCTCCAACCGGGTCAGCGCCCGCAGCGTCTGCGCGTTGCCCTCGAACCCGCCGCTGGGCGCGGCCACCGCGTCGAGCGCGGCCTCGCCGTTGTGCCCGTACGGCGGGTGGCCGAGGTCGTGGGCGAGGCCGGCCGCGTCCACCACGTCCGGGTCGCAGCCCAGCGCGGCACCGAGCTCGCGGCCGATCTGAGCCACCTCCAGCGAGTGGGTCAGCCGGGTGCGCGGGAAGTCCTCCTCGCCGGCCGCGACCACCTGCGTCGTGGCGGCGAGCCGGCGCAGTGCCTGGGAGTGCAGCACCCTGGCCCGGTCGCGCTCGAACTCCGACCGGGCGACCGCGCCCGCGGCGATCTGGGCCCGCTTGACGGGCTCGCGCACCCGCCGGGCCCGCTCCCACTCGCCGTACCCGTCCACTCCCCGAGCCTAGGGTGTCCGGGCGTAGTGGCGTGGTCGCCGAGTCCGGCGGCACCATCGCTCCGGCCGGCTACGTCTCTGCTCCACCTCGTCGAGCAGAGACGTAGCCGAACGCGCAGGGACCACTACCCGCACGGCCGCACGCAGACCTGGCGGGCGCACCCGAGGCGGATGGGCCGTCGGACCCGCCCGCCTGCCCGACCAGCCGTCAGCGGGAGTCGGAGCCGGCGGTCTCGATCGCGGCGCGACCGGCCTCCAGCCGGGCGACCGGGATGCGGAACGGCGAGCAGGACACGTAGTCGAGCCCGACCTTGTCGAAGAAGTGCACGGAGTCGGGGTCGCCGCCGTGCTCACCGCAGATGCCGATCTTGAGGTCGGGCCTGGTCTCCCGGCCCTCCTTGGTGGCGATCTCCACCAGCCGGCCGATGCCCTCGGTGTCGAGCGACTCGAACGGCGAGACGCCGAAGATGCCGAGGTCGAGGTACTTGGAGAAGAACGCCGCCTCGACGTCGTCCCGGGAGAAGCCCCAGCCCATCTGGGTCAGGTCGTTGGTGCCGAAGGAGAAGAACTGCGCGGCCTCGGCGATCTGCCCGGCGGTCAACGCCGCCCGCGGCACCTCGATCATCGTGCCGATCAGCGTGTCGACCTCGACGCCCTGCGCGCGGGCGACGTCGGCGAGCACGCGCTCGGTCTCGTCCTTGACGATCTCGAGCTCCTGCACGGCGCCCACCAGCGGGATCATGATCTCCGGCTTCGGGTCGCCGCCGGCCTTCTTCCGCTCGGCCGCGGCGTCGGCGATCGCCTTGACCTGCATGCCGAACAGGCCGGGGATGACCAGGCCGAGCCGGACGCCACGCAGGCCGAGCATCGGGTTGGCCTCGTGCAGCCGCTGCACGGCAGCCAGCAGCGCCTTGTCCCGGCCCGGGTCCTCGCCCTTCGACTCGGCCACCGCGACCTTCACCGACAGATCGGTCAGGTCCGGCAGGAACTCGTGCAGCGGCGGGTCGATCAGCCGCACGGTGACGGGCAGCCCGTCCATCGCCGTGAAGATCCCGACGAAGTCCTCCTTCTGCAGCGGCTCCAGCGCGTCCAGCGCCGCCTGCCGCTCGTCGTCGGACTCGGCCAGGACCAGGTCCTCGACCAGCTTGCGCCGGTCGCCGAGGAACATGTGCTCGGTGCGGCACAGGCCGATGCCCTGGGCGCCGAACCGCCTGGCCCGCTCGGAGTCCTCCGGGTTGTCGGAGTTGGCCCGCACGCCGAGCCGGCGCACCTCGTCGGCGTGCCCGACGATCCGGTGCACGGCGGCGACCAGCTGGTCGGAGTCGGGCGAGAGGGTGCCCTCGAAGTACTGCACGACCGGGGAGGCCTGCACCGGCACCTCGCCGAGGTAGACGCTGCCGGTCGTGCCGTCGATGGAGACCACGTCGCCCTCGTTGACGACGATCCCGCCCGGCGCGGTGAACTTCCGGCCGCGCACGTCGACCTCGAGCTCCTCGGCGCCGCACACGCACGTCTTGCCCATGCCGCGGGCGACCACCGCCGCGTGCGAGGTCTTGCCGCCGCGGGAGGTGAGGATGCCCTGCGCGGCGATCATGCCGCCCAGGTCGTCCGGGTTGGTCTCACGGCGGACCAGGATGACCTTCTCGCCCTTGGCCGCCTCCTCGGCCGCCCGGTGCGACTCGAAGACGGCCTTGCCCACCGCGGCCCCGGGGCTGGCGTTCATCCCCTTGGCGATCTGCTGCTTGTCGACCTTCTCGTCGAAGGTCGGGAACATCAGCTGGGCCAGCTGCGCGCCGGTGACCCGCTGCAGCGCCTCGGACAGGTCGATCTTGCCCTCGTCGACGAGCTGGGCGGCGATCACGAACGCGGCGGCGGCGGTGCGCTTGCCCACCCGCGTCTGGAGCATCCAGAGCTTCTCGTTCTCGATCGTGAACTCGATGTCGCAGAGGTCCTTGTAGTGGTCTTCCAGCGTGGCCATGATCTGCAGCAGCTGGTCGTACGCCGGCTTGTCGATGCGCTCGAGGTCGTGCAGCGGGAGCGTGTTGCGGATGCCCGCCACGACGTCCTCACCCTGCGCGTTCTGCAGGTAGTCGCCGTAGATGCCCTGGGCGCCGGTCGCCGGGTCGCGGGTGAACGCGACGCCGGTGCCGGAGTCCATCCCGGTGTTGCCGAAGACCATCGACTGCACGTTGACCGCGGTGCCGAGGTCGGACGGGATCCGCTCCTGGCGGCGGTAGAGGATCGCGCGGTCGGCGTTCCAGGAGTTGAACACCGCCTGGATCGCGAGGTTCATCTGCTCGCGCGGCTCCTGCGGGAACTCCCGGCCGCCGTGCTCGCGCACGACGCCCTTGAACGTCTCGACCAGCTTCTGCAGGTCGGACGCGTCGAGGTCGAGGTCGTTGCGGGTGCCCTTGGCGTTCTTGGCCTCGTCGATGGCGCCCTCGAAGTGCTCGCCGTCGATGTCGAGCACGGTCTTGCCGAACATCTGGATCAGCCGCCGGTAGGAGTCCCAGGCGAACCGGTCGTTGCCGGACTGCCGGGCCAGACCCTGCACGGACGCGTCGTTGAGGCCGATGTTGAGGACCGTCTCCATCATGCCGGGCATGGAGAACTTGGCCCCGGACCGGACCGACACCAGCAGCGGGTTGTCGGGGTCGCCGAGCCGGCGGCCGATCGCCTTCTCCATCGCATCCAGATGCGCGCTGACCTCGCCGGCCAGCTCCGGCGGCTCGCTGCCGGTGGTCAGGAAGGTCGTGCAGGCCTCGGTGGTGATCGTGAACCCGGGCGGGACCGGCAGACCGAGGTTGGTCATCTCGGCGAGGTTGGCCCCCTTGCCACCGAGCAGGTCCTTGAGGTCCTTGTTTCCCTCGCTGAAGTCGTACACGTACTTGGGCACGATGAGCTCCTCCGATGCGGTCCCTCCAGCAAGCCTATCGGGACGCCCGGTCGAGCCTGCCGACCACCGTACGGCCGCCCTGGACGACCGCCGCCAGGTGCCGGTCCGGCCGGGTCAGCACGGTGATGTCGGCCAGCGGGTCGGCGTCGAGGAGCAGCAGGTCCGCACATGCTCCCGGCTCGATCCTTCCGAGGTCCGGCTGATCCAGCAGCGCGGCGGCGTCGACGGTGGCCGCCCGCAGCACCTCGCCGGCCGGCTGCACCTGCGCGCGCAGGCTGAACTCGGTCAGCTGCGCGTCGTGCATCGCCCCGAGCAGGTCGGTGCCGTAGACCAGGCGAACCCCGGCCGTGCTGGCCAGCTCGATCGAGCGCAGCCCGGCGTCGCGGACCCGCTGCAGCTTGGCCAGCTGGTCGGTCGGCATCCCCTCGTCCTTGCCCCGGGTCGCCAGCGCCTCGTACGTGGCCAGCGTGCCGACCAGGAACATCTGCTTGTCCGCCATCAGCCGGGCGGTCGCGCGGTCGATCAGGTTGGCGTGCTCGACGCAGCGGAAGCCGGCCTGGGCGGCCCTGGTCACGCTCTCCGCCGTGTACGCGTGGCCGGTGACGTACCGGCCGGCGTTGCCGGCCTCCTCGACGAACGCGGCCAGCTCCTCGCGGGAGTATTGCAGCGAGTCGAGCCGGTCGGTCGGCGAGCTGATCCCACCCGAGACCATGACCTTGAGGAAGTGGGCGCCCCGGCGCAGCTCGTCGCGGGCGGCCAGGCGGACCGCGTCCACCCCGTCGGCGATCCGGGACAGGCCCTCGCCGCCGCCGGCGTGCCGGTCGTCGCCGGCCTCCCTGGCGTCGCCGTGCCCGCCGGTCTGGCTGATCGCGTGCCCGCAGAAGAACAGCCGCGGTCCGGGGATCGTCCCGTCCGCGACCGCGGCGGCCAGCCCGGCGTCGGCGCCGCCGGCGTCCCGGACCGTGGTGAACCCGCGGGCCAGCATCGCCGCCAGCAGCCCCGCCGCCTTCAGCGCCGTGTACGACGCCGGCCGCCGCGGCACGATGCCGAGGTCGGCGTGCCAGGCCTTGACGTGCACGTGCGCGTCGATCAACCCGGGCAGGACGGTACGGCCGCGCACGTCCGGGGTCTGCGCGCCCGGCTCGGTCGGCGTGCCCGCGGGCCGGACCGCGGCGATCCGGTCGCCCTCGACGACCACCTGCCGCCCCGGCACCGTCCGGCCGGCCAGGACGTCGACGACCGACACGTCATCCAGAACGGTGACCGGCACCCGGCGACCTTACGTCCGGGCCGTCGCGCCCGTACGGTCGGCACCCGTGCGAGCCGCGGGTCGGGCGCGGTGGGTCGCCGGCCACCGTGGCCGGCCCCGGCCTACGGGAGGCGGGTCGTGATCGGTGCCGGCTTCGGCGGCTACCTTGCCGACGCCCGGGACGGCGACGAGTACGCGTTCGCGGTGCTCTGGCGGGACCTCAACCCGGCGCTGCTGCGCTACCTGCGGGTGGTCGCGCCGGCGACCGCCGAGGACACCGCAGCTGACGTGTGGCTCGAGGTCTGCCGCGGCCTCGACCGGTTCCGCGGCGACGAGGCCGGCTTCCGGTCCTGGGTGTTCACCGTGGCGAGGATGCGCGCGATCGACGCCGCCCGGCAGGCCGCCCGGCGGCCGGTACGCCCGCTGCCGCCGGACCAGCTGCCGGACCGGCCGGCCGCCGACGACCCGGCCGGGGCCGCCGTCGAGGCGCAGGCGACCCGGGAGGCGCTGGCGCTGATCGCGGCGCTGCCCCCGGACCAGGCCGAGGTCGTCGCGCTGCGGGTCATCGCCGGCCTGGACGCGGCGCAGGTCGGCGAGATCGTCGGCAAGCGGCCTGGCACGGTGCGCGTGCTCGCCCACCGCGGCCTGCGGCGGCTGGCCCAGCACCTGGCCGAACGGACGGGGGTGTAACGCGATGTGGCCCGGCGACGCTGTCGACGGTGAGATGCGCCGACACCCGAGGACTCCCGTCCCCCCGCTCGACCCCGCCATGGCCGAGCGGATCCTGGACGGCACCGTGCACGAGGACGACGTCCCGCCCGGGTACCGGGACGTCGTTCGCGTGCTGGCCAGCGCCGCCGCCTCCCCCTCCCTGGTCCCCCCCGTGGAGGCGGCGGCGCTGGCGACGTTCCGGTCGGCGCGTCGACCCGTCGATGCCCCCAGGAGGAGATCCGTGCTCAGCAAGCTGCTCGGCGCGAAGGCGGTCGCCGCCGCCGTGCTCGGAACGGCGGCGGTGGGCACCGCGGCCGCGGCCGCGACCGGCACCCTGCCGGACGCCGCCCAGGCCAGGGCCCACCACATCGTCGCCGCGGTACCCGACGCGAAGCCGGCCGGTCACGGGGCCGCCGCTGTCACCTCGCGCACCCGGGGCGGCGCCGGTGCCAGCGACCACCCGGCGCTGCCGGGTGTCGCCGGCCTCTGCCAGGCCTACGGGTCGGGCAACGGCGGCGAGAACGGCAACCGCCTCGACGCGACCGCGTTCGGCCGGCTGGCCGCCGCGGCCGGCGGCGCGGACAAGATCGCCGCATACTGCCGTACGGTCGCGGCGTCCGCGTCCCACCCGGCCGGGTCCGCGGCCGGCGACGGCAAGGACCTGCCGGGCGCCTGCCGGTCCTGGCAGGCGGCCGACAAGGACGGACGCGCTCCGGCGGCGGCGGTGCTCGCCCGGCTGACCACGGCCGCGGGCGGTGCCGACGCGATCCGGCCCTACTGCGCGGCAGTTCTGGACGAGGACAAGGGCCCAAGCGCGGACCGGCCGTCGGCTGCTCCGTCGGCGAGCCCGCGGGGCAACGCCCCGACCGCACCGCCGGGCAAGGGACACGACCAGGGCGACAGCCCCTCCCACCCGGCACCCCCCACGCCGCGGGGCTGAGCACCCCGCCGGCGGCACCGCCCGGAGTTCCGGAGCTCCGGGGCGCGCGGTGCCGGAGCCTCCGGCCGTCCGTAGGCCCACGGACGGCCGGAGGTCCCCCGACCGGGCGGACCCCGACCCGCCCGAACCCCGCGCGGGGTGGCCGGCCCCACAGCCGGTCACCCCGTGCGGTGCGCACCGTACCGATCACATCCGGATGACGACGCGGACACCCGAACCGTGTATGAAGGGCGGACGGCGACGGTGCATCCGGCCTCGCCGGCAGCAAGGACCCGGCCACCGGCCGGGTCGTGGGACGGACGGGATCGTTGTGACGGACGGCATCGAGGACACCGCGCAGGCGGAGAGCGAGCTGCGCCGGGAACTGGCCAGGCGGACCGCGGAAGTGGAGTCGCTGCGGGCCGAGGTGGCCGCGCTCACCGACAAGCTCGGGGCCCGGGACGAGCAGGTCGTCGAGTGGCGGGCCAAGGCGGCCGAGTACGACGCGCTGATGCGGACCAAGACCATGCACGCGGTCCGGATACCGCGCGCGATCTACGGCCGCATCCTCGCCCGCCGGGCCCGCTGACCCCGCCGGGCCCGCTGACCCCGCCGGGCCCGCTGACCCCGCCGGGCCCGCTGACCCCGCCGGGCCCGCTGACCCCGCCGGGCCCGCTGACCCCGCCGGGCCCGCTGACGCCGCGGCGCCCGTTCAGCAGCCGGGCAGGCGCTGGGCCAGGTAGGTCTGCACCTGGCCGAGCGCGACCCGCTCCTGCTGCATCGAGTCCCGGTCCCGGACCGTCACCGCGTCGTCGGTGAGCGTGTCGAAGTCGACCGTCAGGCAGAACGGGGTGCCGATCTCGTCCTGCCGGCGGTAGCGGCGACCGATCGCGCCGGCGTCGTCGAACTCGACGTTCCAGGACTGCCGGAGCACCGCGGCCAGATCGCGCGCCTTCGGCGACAGGTCGGGGTTGCGGGACAGCGGCAGCACCGCGGCCTTGACCGGCGCGAGCCGCCGGTCGAGCCGCAGCACGGTCCGCTTCTCCAGCTTGCCCTTGGCGTTGGGCGCCTCGTCCTCCGCGTACGCGTCGACCAGGAACGCCATCATCGGCCTCCCCACACCGGCCGCCGGCTCGATCACGTACGGCACCCAGCGCTCGCCCTTCTCCTGGTCGAAGTAGGACAGGTCGGCGCCGGAGTGCTTGGAGTGCGTGGTCAGGTCGAAGTCGGTGCGGTTGGCGATGCCCTCCAGCTCGCCCCACTCCGAGCCCTGGAAGCGGAACCGGTACTCGATGTCGACGGTGCGCTTCGAGTAGTGCGACAGCTTCTCCTTCGGGTGCTCGTAGTGGCGCAGGTTGGCCGGGTCGATGCCGAGGTCCGTGTACCACCGGGTCCGCTCGGCGATCCAGTAGTCGTGCCACTCCTCGTCGGTGCCGGGCTCGACGAAATACTCCATCTCCATCTGCTCGAACTCACGGGTGCGGAAGATGAAGTTGCCCGGGGTGATCTCGTTGCGGAACGACTTGCCGATCTGGCCGATGCCGAACGGCGGCTTCTTCCGGCTGGACTGCAGCACGTTGAGGAAGTTGATGAAGATGCCCTGCGCGGTCTCCGGCCGCAGGTAGGCAAGGCCGGACTCGTCCTGGGTCACGCCGAGGTGGGTGGACAGCAGCCCGTTGAACATCCTCGGCTCGGTGAACGCGCCGCGAGTGCCGCAGTTGGGGCACACGACGTCCTTGAGGCCGTTCTCCGGCGGGTGGCCGTGCTTCTCCTCGTACGCCTCGATGAGGTGGTCGGCCCGGAACCGCTTGTGGCACGACTGGCACTCGGTCAGCGGGTCGACGAACTCCTGCACGTGACCGGAGGCCTCCCAGACCTCGCGGGCCAGGATGATCGACGAGTCGAGGCCGACGATGTCGTCCCGGCCCTGCACCATCGACCGCCACCACTGGCGCTTGATGTTGTCCTTGAGCTCGACCCCGAGCGGACCGTAGTCCCATGCCGCGCGCTGCCCGCCGTAGATCTCGCTGGACGGGTAGACGAAGCCTCGGCGCTTGGCGAGGCTGACGATGGTGTCGATGCGGTCGGCAGGCACGGTTGCACTCCATCCGGCTGGCGGTCGGTGAGAGTGCCGAATCTACCTGGGCGTTTCCTCGGTCCCCAGCGGGTATCCGGGGCCGGCGGTGTCGGCGTCCGGCGCGCGGTCGCTGGCGGCGGTCCCGGTGCGGCCGCCGGGGGCGGCGGTGACGAGCACCTCGAACGCGCCGGCGTCGTCGCGTGCCTGCGCCAGCAGCGGGGTCGCGGCCAGCTTCACGTCGTACGTGCCGAGGGCCCGGCGGTAGGCCCCGACCCCGTCCCACTCGCTGACCAGCACCCACTCGGCCGGGTCGTCGACCGCGCGGCCGGCGTGCCCGCGCCGGAACCCGGGCCGGGCCGCGAGCGCGCCCAGCGCGGCCCGGGCCAGCTCGGCGAACCGGTCGCCGTCCGCCGGCGGCACGGTGAAGCGGGACACCACCAGCACTCGCTCACCCCCGCCACCACGGCCAGGCTGCGCCTGGGAGGATCGGAGCGGACCCGGCCGGACCCGCCGCCGGTGAACCGTACCGAAAGGCGGTGAGCGCGTGTCGTCCCCGCTGCGCCGGGCGGTCGAGCGCCGCAGCACCGGCCCGCTGACCTGGCTCGCGACCCGCCCCCGGTGGGTGCCGTTCGTGCTGGTGCTGGCGCTGCTGCTGGCCGGGCTGTTCGCGCCGCCGGCGGCCGCCGCGGCGTGCCTGGTCCTGCTGCTGCTGGCGCTGCTCTGGCTGACCTACCTGGCCTGGCCGAAGCTGGACTCCGGCGGCCGGCTGATCCGGCTGCTGGTGGTCGTCCTGATCGGATACGTGCTGGTGCAGCGGCTGGTGTGAGCGCCGCCCTGGGTCAGCGCGGGGCGGCGGCGTCGACGGCGCCGCCGTAGCGCCGGTCACGCTTCGCGTAGAGCTCGCAGGCCCGCCACAGGTCGCGGCGGTCGAAGTCGGGGAACAGCGTGTCGAGGAAGACCAGCTCTGCATAGGCCGACTGCCAGAGCAGGAAATTGGACGTGCGCTGCTCCCCGGACGAGCGGATGAACAGGTCGACGTCGGGCAGGTCGGGCTCGTCGAGGTGGCGGGCGATCATCCGCTCGTCGACCTTCTCCGGGTCGACCCGACCGGCGGCGACCTCGCGGGCGATGGCCCTGGCCGCGTCGGCGATCTCGGCCCGGCCCCCGTAGTTCACGCAGAACTGCAGGGTGATCACATCGTTGTGAACGGTCATCCGCTCGGCGTCCTCCAGCTCGGAGATCACCGACCGCCACAGCCGCGGGCGCCGGCCGGCCCACCGGATCCGGACGCCGAGCGCGTTGAGCTCGTCCCGGCGGCGGCGGATCACCGCCCGGTTGAAGCCCATCAGGAAACGCACCTCGTCGGGCGAGCGGCGCCAGTTCTCGGTCGAGAACGCGTACGCCGACAGGGTGCCGATGCCGAGCTCGATCGCGCCGTGGATCACGTCGAGCAGCGCGGCCTCGCCGGCCTCGTGGCCCTTCGTGCGGGGCAGCCCGCGCTGGTTGGCCCACCGACCGTTGCCGTCCATGACCAGCGCGACGTGCCGCGGCACCAGCTCGGCCGGGATCGCCGGCGGCCGCGCCCCCGACGGATGCGCCGGCGGCGCCGCCCACTCCCGCCGGTCCGACGCGCTCACGCGCGGTCATCCCCCGGCGACGCCACCAGCACCGCCGCCATCCGGGCGGACCCCGCCATTCGCCGCTCGTGGGTCACGATCGCTTCGCGCCCCGGCTCGGCGTCGAGGGGTCGGACGCCGGCCGGCTCTGGCGCAGCTCGCGCACCCCGACCTCATCCATCGAGTACAGGGTAGTGCATGATGCAGGCTGTCATCACGAGGGTCGCACCCTCTCGACGAGGGGAAGGGAGCGGAGGCCGCGTTCGAGGTGCCACTGGAGGTGGGCGGCGACCAGGCCGCTGGCCTCCCGCCGGGCCGCGGCACCGCTGGCGTCGGCGGTGGCCCAGTCGCCCGACAGCAGCGCGTATACCAGCGCGATCGACTCGGCATCGGGCGTGGACGACCCCGCCGGGCGGCAGTCGGCGCACACCGCTCCCCCGGCCGGCACCGAGAACGCCCGGTGCGGCCCGGGCGCCCCGCACCGCGCGCACTCGGCCAGCGCCGGCTCCCATCCGGCCACCGACATGGCCCGGACCAGGAACGCGTCGAGCACCAGCGACGGCTCATGGGTGCCGGCGGCCAGCCCGCGCAGCGCGCCGACGACGAGCAGGTAGAGCCGCAGCGAGGGCTCCCGCTCCTCCGCGGTCAGCCGCTCGGCCGTCTCCAGCACCGCGGTCCCGGCCGTGTAGCGGGCGTAGTCGCCGACGATGTCCTTCCCGTACGCCCCGATGGTCTCGGCCTGGGTGACGATGTCGAGCGAGCGGCCGGTCCACAGTTGCAGGTCGACGTGGCTGAACGGCTCCAGCCGGGCGCCGAACCGGGACGTGGTCCGCCGCACCCCCTTGCCGACCGCGCGCACCCGTCCGGTGCGCCGGGTCAGGAGCGTGACGATGCGGTCGGCCTCGCCGAGCTTCTGCACCCGCAGCACGACGCCCTCGTCCCGGTACAGCGGCACGCACCGATCCTCGCACCCGAGGACGACGAAAACCGGTTGGCGGGGGTTCCGGTCCTGGCAGGAGGTCGACGGCTGGCGGGCCGGACGTGGTCAGGCGGGTGGGCGCCGCGGCGGGTCGACTCCCGGCCAAATCCCGTTGACCGGGGGCGGACCGTGACAAGCATGGGAACGACGCAGCTGGAGCGGCTGGAGAACCCCACCGACGCCGACGGCGTCGCGTACCACCGGCTGATCACCGCGACGGAGGCGGTCGACCACCCGGCGGACCCGCCGACCGAGCTGGCCGAGGCCGCGGGCCGGCTGCGGCTGCGCCGGGACGACCGGCGGATCCTGCGCTGGGTCGTCCGCGACGGCGAGGCGATGCTCGGCGCGGCCGTGCTGATGCTGCCGGACATCGACAACCAGCACCTGGCCGTGTCCAACGTGTTCGTGCGCCCGGACCACCGGCGACACGGGCTCGGCACCGCGCTGCTGCGCGAAGCAGTGGGCGAAGCCGCGGCCGACGGGCGCGGCAGCTTCCTCCTGGTGGAGGCGGACGAGGGCGGCCCGGGCGAGGCGTTCTGCCGGGCCCACGGGCTGCGGGAGGTCAGCCGGGCCCGGCTCTCGCTGCTGCGGCTGGCCGCGGTCGACTGGGTCGAGGTCGGCGCGCTGGCCGCCGCCCCGCACACCGGCTACCGGCTGGTGCGCTGGACCGACCGCTGCCCGGACGAACTGGTCGAGCGGTACGCGGTGGCGAAGACGGCGATGAACGACGCGCCGGTCGACGGGGCCGACATCGCCGACGAGGTCTTCACCGCCGGCGTGATCCGGCAGAACGAGGCCGGCCACCGCGAGATGGGCTTCACCGGCTGGGTGACCGTGGCGGTGCACGAGCAGACCGGCGCGGTGGCCGGCCTGACCGAGCTGGTGCTCGCCTCGCCGCCGCGCGCCTTCCAGGAGGACACGGCGGTGGTGCCGGCGCACCGCGGCTCCGGGCTCGGCCTGTGGGTCAAGGCGGACATGCTCTGCCGGCTGCGCGCCGAGCGGCCGGACGTGACCGAGGTGATGACCGGCAACGCCGCGAGCAACGAACACATGCTGCGGATCAACACCCGGCTCGGCTTCCGCCCGCACCGGGCGATCGGGGAGTGGCAGGCCGGGGTCGGCGAGCTGGTCAGCCGGCTGGCCTGAGCCTGCGGGCGCCGGCCAGCGCGAGCAGGGCGGCCAGCGCGCCGGAGGCGACCGCGACGCCGAACGAGGCCCGACCGCCGGCGGTGTCGACGACCTGACCGGTCAGCGACGCCGCGGCCGCCAGCCCGATGCCGATGCCGGTGCTGAACCAGGTCAGCCCCTCCGTTCGGGACGGCGCCGGCACCAGCTCCTCCAGCAGCGCGAACGCGGCGATCAGCGTCGGCGAGATGGTGAACCCGCCGACGAACACCAGCGCGGCCAGCACCGGCACGTTCGGCGCCAGCGGCAGCGGCACGGTGACCAGGGCGAGCAGCACCACACCGCGGACGAACCGGACCGGCAGCGGCGCCCGCCACCGCACGGTGCCGTACCAGAGTCCGGCGAGCAGGCTGCCGCCGGCGAGCAGGGCGAGCACGATCCCCGCCGCCGCGGTCTGCCCCTGCTCGTCGGTGAACGCGACGGTCGCCACCTCGATCGCGCCGAAGATGCCGCCGACCGCCGCCCCGACCAGCAGCAGCACGCGCACGCCGGCACGCCGCAGCACCGAGGGTTGCCGGACGCCGTCGCCGGCCCGGTGCGGCGGCGGCTCGGTGCGCCGCTGCGCCGCCAGCGCCAGCGATCCGACGAGCGTGAACGCCGCCGCCGACAGCAGGCCCGCGGACGGCGAGACCGCCGTGGCGAGCACGGTCACGAGCACCGGCCCGACGACGAACACCACCTCGTCCAGCACCGACTCCAGCGAGAACGCGGTCGGCAGCAGCGGCGTGCCGGACAGCGCGTGCGCCCAGCGGGCCCGCACCAGCGAGCCGGGCTGCGGGTAGGAGCCGCCGAAGACGACCGCGGCCGGGAACAGCGTCCAGGACGGGGCGCCGGCGAGGGCGAGCGTGACCAGCCCGCCGAGGCCGGCCGCGTACAGGAGCAGGGCCGGCAGCAGCACCCTGGCCTGCCCGTGCCGGTCGACCAGCCGGCCGAGCAGCGGCGCGAGCAGCGCCTGCGCCAGCGCGAAGGTGGCCGAGACCGCGCCGGCCAGCGCGTACGAGCCGGTGGTGGCGCGGACGAGCAGGACGACGCCGAGCGTCTGCATCGAGATCGGAAGCCGCGCGACCAGGCCGGCCACGACGAACGCGACCGCCCCCGGAACCCGCAGAACCTCCCGGTACGGATCGAGCACTCGACCTCAGAATCCCAGCCGGCGCAGTTGCCTCGGATCGCGCTGCCAGTCCTTGAGGACGTTCACGTGCAGGTCGAGGTAGACGCGGCCGCCGAGCAGCGCCTCGATCTCCCGCCGCGCGGTGGTCCCGACCGCCCGCAGCCGGGCACCGCGGGCACCGAGCACGATCGGCTTCTGGCTGTCCCGCTCGACGTGCACGGTCGCGTGGATCACGGTGAGGTCGTCCCGCTGGGACGTCTCGTCGATCGAGACCGCCAGCGAGTGCGGCAGCTCGTCCCGTACGCCCTCCAGCGCGGCCTCCCGGATCAGCTCGGCGATCCGGGTCTCGGTCGGCTCGTCGGTCAGCTCGTTGTCCGGGTAGAGCGGCGGTCCCTCCGGCAGCCGGGCGATGAGCAGGTCGGCGAGCAGGTCGACCTGGAACGTCGACACCGCCGACACCGGCACGATGTCGGCGAGCTCAAGGCCGGTCGACTCGCCCAGCTGCTGCGCCTCCACCAGCGCCGCAGCCACCCCCGGCGGCTCGACCAGGTCGGTCTTGGTCACCACCGCGAGCACCGGCTTGTCCGGCAACGCGGCCAGCTCCCGGGCGATGAACCGGTCCCCCGCCCCGACCGGCTCGTCCGCCGGCAGGCACAGCGCGATCACGTCGACGTCCGCCCAGGTCTCCCGGACCACCGCGTTGAGCCGCTGGCCGAGCAGCGTCCGGGGCCGGTGCAGTCCCGGGGTGTCGACGAGCACCAGCTGGGCGTCCGGACGGGTGAGGATCCCGCGTACCGCGTGCCTGGTCGTCTGCGGCCGGCTGGAGGTGATCGCGATCTTCTCGCCGACCAGGGCGTTGGTCAGCGTCGACTTGCCCGCGTTGGGCCGGCCGACGAGGCTGGCGAAGCCGGAGCGGGAGGTCGTCACCCAGCCATCCTGCCAGGCCGCGACGGTGCCCCGGCCCGAGCAGGTTCTTACCTCACGGCACCCGGGAACATCCCCGGACCGGGGTACGTTGACCAGGACGTACCGACCTGGATCTGTGTCCCCGGGCTCCAACATCTGTCGCTACGAGCGACCACTCGCCGAGAGGCGACCAGCCGGGGCGGTGCGCAACGTACGAGAGGGCGGTTCCCCTGCGGGAACCGCCCTCTCGGCGTCTCGGTCAGGCCCGCGGTGTGGCGATGATCACCGGGGCGTCGGCGGTGAGGTCGGCGACCGCGGCCCGGCCGGCCGGATCGGCACCGTCCCCGTCGGTGACCAGCGCCGCCGCCTCCAGCCCGGTCGCCCCGCTCGCCACCGCGGCCGCGACCGCGACCTGCAGCGCGGACAGCGCCAGCGACGGCAGCGCGACGGTCGCGCCCACGTACGTGCGGCCGTCGGTGTCGCGGACCGCGGCACCCTCCGCCGCCCCGATCCGGCCGCGGGCGGCCCGGGCGAGCGTCACGATCTTGGCGTCCTCGGCGTCCAGCTCGGTCACGGCGTGATCGTCCCAGGGCCGCCGGCGGTGCGGTCAGCCGGCAGGCGCAGAATCGACCCGTGTCCGGACAATTCCCGCCCGCTCCTCCGCCACCCCCACCACCACCGCCGGCCGCCGGACCGCCCGCGCCCGCGCCAGCTGCGCCCGGTCGTCGCGCTGCTGCTGGCCAACCTCGGCCTCTCGGTGCTGCTGACGATCACCGTGCTCGTCGCCCGGCACAGCGTGGTCGCCTTCCAGCTCGACCACCGGCACGTCACCGACCCGGCCCAGCGCGACGTCCTGCGCCGCAGCTACTCGGTCGGCATCTGGAGCCGGGTGGTCGGCAACGTCGTGCTCAGCGTCGTCTACGTGTTCCTGGTGCGGGCGCTGTTCCGCGGCCGCCGCTGGGCCTACCGGCGGGTGATCGCCCTCGGCGCCATCGGGATCGTCGCTCTGGTCGGGGTGCAGTTCACGCCGTACCCGGCATGGATGCGGGCCGAGCAGCTGCTCCAGGCCCTGGTTCTGGCGGCGCTGCTGTGGTTCGTGCTGCGGCCCGAGGTGCGAGCGCACTTCGCCCCCGGCCTCCCCGGCCGCAACACCCGCCGCTTCGGCAGACCCGCCTAGGGTGCATCTGCCCGGTGACGGTGGCGGGTCCTAGCCTTCCGCGGACTGCTCGGCCCGCTTGGGGGCGCGGGACGGCTCGCGGTGGACGAGCACGGTGTCGATGCGGTTGCGCCGGCCGCCGGTGGTCTCCGCGGTCAGCTTCAGCCCGTCCACCGACACGCTCGCCCCCGGGATCGGCACCCGGCCGAGCTCCCGGGCCAGCAGCCCGCCGACCGTCTCCACGTCTCCAGCGTCCTCGATCGGCAGGTCGAACAGCTCGCCGAGGTCCTCCACCGCCATCCGCGCGGTCAGCCTGGCGGTGTCCTTGTCGACCCACTCCACCGGCGGCCGCTCGGTGTCGTACTCGTCCGCGATCTCGCCGACGATCTCCTCGAGGATGTCCTCGATCGTCACCACGCCGGCGGTCCCGCCGTACTCGTCGATCACCACGGCCATGTGCGTGCGCCGGGCCTGCATCTCCCGCAGCAGCTCGTCCACCGGCTTCGACTCCGGCACGAACGTCGGCGGCCGCATGACCTCCTCGATCTTGGTCGCCCTGACCTGCTGGTCCTGGGCCCGGGCGGCGAGATCCTTGAGGTAGACGATGCCGACGATGTCGTCGACGTTGTCGCCGACCACCGGGATCCGCGAGAAGCCGCTGCGCAGCGCCAGCGCGAGCGCCTGCCGGACGCTCTTGCCGCGCTCGATCCACACCACCTCGGTGCGCGGCACCATCACCTCGCGGGCGATCGTGTCGCCGAGCTCGAACACCGAGTGGATCATGTCCCGCTCGCCGTGCTCGACCACGCCGCGCTGCTCGGCAAGGTCGACGAGCTCGCGCAGCTCGGCCTCGGTGGCGAACGGGCCCTCGCGGAAGCCGCGGCCCGGCGTGATCGCATTGCCGATGAGGATCAGCAGCGACGCCAGCGGGCCGAGCACCCGGGCCAGCCCGTGCACGACGCCCGCGGTCGCCCGCGCCACCGTGTAGGGGTGCTGCCGGCCGAGCGTCCGCGGCCCGACCCCCACCAGCACGTACGAGACGACGACCATGACGCCGACCGTGAACGCGACCGCGGACCAGTGCGGGCCGAGCCAGTCGATGACCGCCTGGGCGACCAGCACCGTCGCGAGCGTCTCGCAGACCAGCCGGAGCAGCAGCAGCAGGTTGGTGTGCCGGGGCAGGTCGGCCAGCACGACCAGCAGCCGGGCGGCCCGGCGGTCGCCGCCGCGCTCCATCTCCTCGACCCTGGCCCGGGACACCCGGACCAGCGCGGCCTCCATGCCGGCCAGCACCCCCGCCAGCGGCACCAGCAGCGCCGCGAGGACGATCAGGGCGACGTCCGTCCCGCTCATCTCCCACTCCCCGGACGGACCCGGCCTCGTCCCTCGGCCGGCTCAGCCCTCGTCGCTCCCCGCTCGCCCTGCGGGCCCTCGGGCTCGCTCATCTCCCACTCCTCGGACGGACCCGGCCTCGTCCCTCGGCCCGCCGCTCCCCGCTCGTCCGCGGGCCCTCGGGCTCGCTCATCGCGCCTGCGCGCCGGCCCGCCAGGACTCGAGCAGCTTCGCCTGCAGGGCGAACATCTCCCGCTCCTCCTCCGGCTCGGCGTGGTCGTAGCCGAGCAGGTGCAGCACACCGTGCACGGTGAGCAGCTCCAGCTCCGCGGCGAGCGAGTGGCCGGCGGCCCGGGCGCCGCGGCGCGCGTATTCCGGGCACAGCACGACGTCGCCGAGCAGCGTCGGACCGGGCTCGTGCTCGTCCGGGCTGCGCGCGGTGTCGAGCTCGTCCATCGGGAACGCCAGCACGTCCGTGGGTCCGGGCTCGCCCATCCAGCGCTCGTGCAGCGCGGACATCGCGGCGACGTCGACCACGATCACGGACAGCTCGGCCAGCGGGCTGACCCCGAGCTGGTCGAGCGTGTGCCGGGCGACCGCCGACAGCGCCGCCTCGTCGACGTCGACACCGGACTCGTTCGCGATCTCGATGCTCATGCCCGCTCCTCGGACCGACCGTCACCCGCAGGCGCCGGACGGTCGGCCCTCGTCGCCGGGCAGGCCCGCTCGCGCCGGGAACCCTCGGGCTCGCTCATCGGCGTCGGCCGCCGCGGGAGTTGGGGCGGGGGGCCGCGTGCACGACCTGCGCGTCGTAGCGCGCGTACGCGTCGACGATGTCGCCGACCAGGCGGTGCCGCACCACGTCAGTGCTGGTCAGCTCGGCGAAGTGGACGTCCTCGACCCCGTCGAGGATCTCGCGCACCACGCGCAGCCCGCTGCGCTGCCCGGCCGGCAGGTCGACCTGCGTCACGTCGCCGGTGACCACGATCTTGGAGCCGAACCCGAGCCGGGTCAGGAACATCTTCATCTGCTCCGGCGTGGTGTTCTGCGCCTCGTCCAGGATGATGAACGCGTCGTTGAGCGTGCGGCCGCGCATGTATGCCAGCGGCGCGATCTCGATCGTCCCGGCCTGGGTCAGGCGCGGGATCGACTCCGGGTCGACCATGTCGTGCAGCGCGTCCAGCAGCGGCCGCAGGTATGGGTCGATCTTGTCGTACAGGGTGCCGGGCAGGTAGCCGAGCCGCTCCCCGGCCTCCACCGCCGGCCGGGTCAGGATGATCCGGTTGACCTGCTTGGACTGCAGCGCCTGCATGGCCTTGGCCACGGCCAGGTAGGTCTTGCCGGTGCCGGCCGGGCCGATGCCGAACACGATCGTGTGCCGGTCGATCGCGTCGACGTACCGCTTCTGGTTCAGTGTCTTGGGCCGGATCGTCCGCCCGCGCCGGGACAGGATGTTGAGGCTGAGCACCTCGGCCGGCCGCTCCGCCTCACCGGCCTGCAGCATCCCGAGGGAGTGCCGGACGGAGTCGGCGGTGAGGGTCTGCCCCGCGGCGACCAGCTCGAGCAGCTCCTCGAACAGCCGCACGGCGAGGGCGTTGTCGGCCGGGTCGCCACTGATCGTGATCTCGTTGCCCCGCACGTGGACATCGCTGGCCAGCGCCTCTTCGATGATCCTCAGCAGCTCGTCCCGGGAGCCGAGCAGGGCGACCATGGCCTGCGAACCAGGCACGACGATCTTGGTCTGAGCGGCGCTCTCGCTGGTGGGTGTGGTGGGCACGGGTCGGGGCGGCCCTGCTTCCTTCGGACGGAAATGTGACGCACCTAGTCTACCCGGGCGGCCACTCCAAATACCGGCCTCCGAGCACGTGGCCGTGCACGTGCGGCACGCTCTGGCCGGCGTCGGCGCCGGTGTTGAACACCAGCCGCCAGCCGGACCGCTCGACGCCCTCGTCGGCTGCCACCGCGGCCGCGGTGCGGTGCAGCGCGGTCAGGCCGCCCGGGTCGGTCGCGGCGAGCTCGGCCACGTCCGGGTGGTGCGCCTTGGTGATCACCAGGACGTGCGTCGGCGCCTGCGGGTTGAGGTCGCGGAAGGCCAGCGTGAGGTCGTCCTCGCGGACCACGGTCGCGGGGAGCTCGCCCGCGACGATCGAGCAGAACAGGCAGTCGGCCACGGCGGGGATCGTACGGGTAAACGAACCGGGCCCGGCGCGCGTCCTGGGTACGTGACCACCGTCGCGGCCGGAGAGCTCGGCCTCGCCGCCGAGACCACCACCGTTCCCGTGCTGACCCGGCCGGCCCCGCGCATCGCCGCGGACGACGCGGTCACCGCGCTCTACCTGGCCCACTACCGGGGGCTGGTCCGGCTCGCCGCGCTGCTGCTCGACGACGCCGGCGCGGCCGAGGAGGTCGTGCAGGACGCGTACGTGCGGATGCACGGGTCGTGGCGGCGCATTCGCGACCCGCAGGCGGCGGTCGGCTACCTGCGCACGACCGTGCTGAACCTGGCCCGGTCCCGGCTGCGGCACCGGCAGGTGGCCCGCCGGCACGCCCCGGCGCCGCCGCCGGACGCGCCGTCGGCCGAGCAGGGCGCGCTGGACCGGCTGGAGCACCGCCGCGTGGTCGCGGCCCTGCGCGCGCTGCCCGAACGGCAGCGGGAGTGCCTGGTGCTGCGCTACTACGCCGACCTGTCCGAGGCCGAGATCGCCGCGGCGATGGGGATCAGCCCGGGCGCGGTGAAGTCGCACGCCTCGCGCGGGATGGCCGCCCTGCGATCCGCTCTGGAGGCGCACCGTGCCGACTGAGCTGGAGGAGCTGCTGCGCCGGTCGCTGCACGCCGAGGTCGAGCAGGTCGAGCTGAGCACCGACGGTTTGCGTCGGATCCGCGAACGTACGGTCCGGCCGGCCCGGGTCCGCTGGACGTGGCGGACGCCGGCGCTCGTGCTGGCCGGCGCCGCCGCGGTCGTCGCCGCGCTGGTCGCCGCCCCGTCGGTGCTGCCGTCGTTGACGTCCCCGCCGGCCCGGACGACCGCCGCGGCACCGACGTCGCCCGGGCCGACGCCGATCCCAGGCGCCGGCGTGAACGACATGCGGACGGTCTGGCCCTACGCGACCCGTGCCGACGGGTTCCGCGACGCACCGGCCGACCAGGCCGCCGGCACGTACGGGGACCTGACCAAGCCGGACCGGGTCGCGCTCCGGTTCGTCGCGTCGTCCCTCGGTCCGCAGTCGCTGACGGCGCGGTCCCGCGGTGCCCACCTGGCCGGGATCGGCATCGAGGTGTCCCGCGCGGGCGCGCCGATCTCGCTGGTCTACCTGGTCCGGGTGCGGGTCGGCGACGACGCCCCGTACGTGGTCGTCGACGCGGCGGCGCCGGACGGGTCGCTGACCCTGGACCGCACGCCGCCGGCCCGGAACGGCGCGGTCACCGCCCGCGGGACGATCGGCGGGGCCGCCCGGCTGGACGTCCGGCTGAGCGGCCCGGCCGGCGAACTGTCCCGGGTCGACCGGCCGGCGGTCGCCGGTGCCTGGTCGCAGCGCCTCACCGGCACCGGCGCCGCGGCCGTGACCGCCTGGACCACCGGGCCGACCGGCGTGACCGCTTTCGCGTCCCGCCCGGTCGGTTAGGCGGGTCGCTAGTCCCAGCGGCCGGTACGGAGCGAGAGGGCGGCCAGGGCGGCGGCGCCGGCGGTGGACGTCCGCAGCACCGGCTCGCCGAGTCGGACCGCAGTCGCGCCGGCGGCGGTGAACGCGGCCACCTCGGCCTCGTCCAGCCCGCCCTCGGGACCGACCACGAGCACGAGGTCACCGCCGTCGGGCAGCGGCACCGAGCCGAGCGGCACGTCCGCCGCGCCGTGCAGCACCAGCGCGCCGGCCGCCGCCCCGATCAGCCCGGCGACCTCCCGGGTGGAGGTCGGCGAGGCCACCGCCGGCAGCCAGGCTCGCCGGGACTGCTTGGCCGCCGCCCGCGCGGTCGACCGCCAGCGCTCCAGCGACCGCTGCCCGCGGGCACCGTCCCAGCGCACGACCGAGCGCGCCGCCGCCCACGGCACCACCTCGTCGACGCCGAGCTCGACCGCCAGCTCCACCGCCAGCTCCCCGCGGTCGCCCTTGGCCAGCGCCTGCACCAGCACGAACCGGGGCTCCGGCGGCGGCAGCCGGCGTACCGCGGTCACCGCGAGCTGCAGCCCGCCCTCGGCCGGTCCGGTCACCACGCAGTCCGCGACCCCGCCGGCACCGTCGGCGAGCACCAACTCCTCACCCGGCCGCAGCCGGCGGACCGTCGCCGCGTGGTGCCCCTCCGGCCCGGCGAGCACGGTCGACGCGCCGTCCGGCAGCGCGTCGACGAGAAAGACCGGCCGGGTGCTCACCGCCCGTTGAACGCATCCCGCATCTTGGAGAACAGCCCGCCGCCGTGTGCCCGGGTGGAGACCGGCATGTCCTCGCCGCGCAGCGCGGCGAACTGCCGCAGCAGCGCCTCCTGCTCCTCGTCCATCCGGGTCGGCGTCACGACCTGGACGTGTACGTGCAGGTCGCCGCGGCCGACGCCGCGCAGGTGCGGCACGCCGCGGGCGCGCAGCGGGAGCACCGTGTCGGGCTGGGTGCCGGGCCGCACGTCGATCTCCTCGTCGCCGTCGAGCGTGGCGAGCGTCAGCGTGGTGCCGAGCGCGGCCGCAGTCATCGGCAGCTGCACCCGGCAGTGCAGGTCGTCGCCCTCGCGGTCGAAGATGTCGTGCGGCAGCTCGTGGATCTCGACGTACAGGTCGCCGGCCGGGCCGCCGCCGGGGCCGACCTCGCCCTGACCGGACAGCCGGATCCGCATCCCGTCCTCGACGCCCGCCGGCACCTTGACCGGCAGGGTCCGGCGGGCCCGGACCCGCCCGTCGCCGCCGCAGGTGCCGCACGGCGTCGGGATGACGATCCCGGTGCCGGAGCAGGTCGGGCACGGCCGGCTGGTCATCACCTGGCCGAGGAACGAGCGCTGCACGCTCTGGATCTCGCCCCGCCCGCCGCAGGTGTCGCAGGTGGCCGGGTGGGTGCCGGGAGCGGTGCCGGCGCCCGAGCAGGTGGTGCAGACCACCGCGGTGTCCACGGTGATGTCCCTGGTCACGCCGAACGCGGTCTCGGCCAGCTCGAGGTCGAGCCGGATCAGCGCGTCCGCACCCTGCCTGACCCGGCTGCGGGGGCCGCGCTGGGTGGACGCGCCGAAGAAGGCGTCCATGATGTCGCCGAGCCCACCGAAGCCCCCGGCGAACGGGTTGCCGCCGGCGGCGCCGTTCTGCGAAAGCGGGTCACCGCCGAGGTCGACGATCTCGCGCTTCTGCGGGTCGGAGAGCACCTCGTAGGCGGTGGTCGCCTCCTTGAACCGCTCCTGTGCCTGCGGGTCGGGGTTGACGTCGGGGTGCAGCTCACGGGCGAGCTTCCGGTAAGCCCGCTTGATCTCCTCGCTCGTCGCATCCCGGCGCACGCCCAGCACGCCGTAGTAGTCGATCGCCACCAAACCCTGCTTCCTGGCACTCGATTGCCGCGACTGCCAGTCTACGTGGCTGTGCCAACCCTCGGATCAGCCGGCGGGGACCACCGAGACGCCGACGCCGCCGCGGGTGGCGCCACCGTACCGGGCCTTCTCGCCGGCCAGGTCCAGCCGGCCGATCCGGCTGCGGGCGGCGAGCGCGTCGTCGGTGATCAGGTCGGCCGGCAGCAGCCAGGACACCTCGAACTCGATGCCGTCCGGATCCCTGCCGTACAGGGCCTTGGTCGTGCCGTGGTCGGACGCGCCGACCAGCGCGCCCGCCTCGGCCAGCATGCCGGCGATCCGCTCCAGCTCGTCGAGGGTGTCGACCTCCCAGGCGAGGTGGTAGAGCCCGACCGCGCCGCGACCGGCCGGGGAGTCCGCCGCGTCGGCGCCGATCTCGAACAGCCCGAGGTCGTGGTCGTTCTTGCTGCCCTCCGCCTGCAGGAACGCCGCGCCGCCCATCCCCATCACCTGCCGGAACCCGAGCACGTTCGAGTAGAACGCAACACTGCGGTTCACATCGCGGACATAGAGCACGGCGTGGTTGAGTCGCTGCACGGGCATGTCGATCTCCCCTTGGTCGATGCGCACGACGGTACCCACGGTTAGTTGATGCTTCAAGTAAGGGACGGTCGGGGTGACACGTTGGCTGGACGAGGACGAGCAACGGACATGGCGCTCCTTCCTCGCCACCTCGGAGCTGCTGTACGCGGCGCTGGACCGACAGCTCCAGCGCGACGCCGGGATCACGCACGCCTCGTACATCGTGTTGGCGATGCTGTCCGAGGCGCCGAACAGGGCACTACGGATGAGCGACCTCGCCGTGCGCGCCAACTCGTCGCCGAGCCGGCTCTCGCACGCGGTGGCCCGGCTGGAGGACCGGGGCTGGGTGCGCCGGGAGCCGGCGCCCCAGGACGGCCGCGGGACGGTCGCCGTGCTCACCGAGGCCGGCATGGACATGCTGGTGCGGACGGCGCCGGGGCACGTCACCGCGGTCCGCGAGCACCTGTTCGACCGCCTGAGCGCGGAGCAGGTGCGTGAGCTCGGAGACATCTGTGCGGCGGTCCTGGATGGCTTGAGCACAAATCGGGTAGCGCCCTCCTGCTAAATCTGTGGCATGAGCCACATTGGCGCAGAAAACCCGTCTGGAGGGCGTTGGACCGGTGGTGACCTGTAGGCGGGGTGAACACCACACCGGACCGGCGGTCGTGATGACCGGGCGCGGTCCGTCGCGCGACGCCGACCGGGTGCCCGACCACAGTCGCGGCTGGCGGCGCATCGCGGTGCCCGGCGAACGCCCGCGCCCGCTGCTCGAACTGGTCGTGATCGCCGTCATGTTCGGCGCGTACAAGCTGGGCCGGATCGTCGCGGCGAAACACGTCGGCACCGCGTTCGACAACGCGTACGTGGTCTGGGACCTGGAGCGGATGCTGCGGCTGCCGGACGAGCTGTCCGTGCAGGCGCTGATGATGCACAACACGGTGCTGATCAAGAGCGCGAACGTCTACTACGCGGCCGTGCACTTCCCGGCCACCGCGGCCTTCCTGATCTGGCTCTACCTGCGCAGACCGGGCGACTACCTGTGGATCCGTCGCACGCTGGCCCTGCTGACCGCCTCCGGACTGCTCGTGCACCTG
The DNA here is from genome assembly GCA_963728945.1 of uncultured Actinomycetota bacterium. GTDB lineage: Bacteria > Actinomycetota > Actinomycetes > Mycobacteriales > CADCTP01 > CADCTP01. The sequence goes on from CAVSMA010000006.1 coordinate 115,372, forward strand.
GCGATCCCGGTCGCGCCACCGCGGATGCTGTCCGCCCTTGGCTTCGTCGACACGGCCGCCGTCTACGGCCCCGCCGTGTACGGGCCGCCGAACCAGAACACGCTCGCCGACCAGTACGCGGCGATGCCGTCGCTGCACATCGGCTGGGCGGTGATGGTCGCGATCGGGATCGTCGCGGCGACCCGGACCCGCTGGCGCTGGCTGGCCGTGCTGCACCCGATCGCCACCACGCTCGTCGTGGTCGGCACCGCCAACCACTTCTGGCTGGACGGGATGGTCGCGCTCAGCCTGCTGGCCGCATCGTTGATCGTGGTCCGCAGCATCAGCGAGCCGCGCATCGACGTGCCCGACTTCGTGCCGGTGCTCGCCTCGCCGGCGATCCGGGAGCTGCCCCAGCTGCCCGACCGGCTGCCGCCGCCGCAGCACCGGCCGCGGCCGGTGGTCATCCCGGTGCTCGGCTTGGCTCCGCTCATCGTGCAGCCGCTCGTGGTGACCGACCGGCGGTCGTCGTCGGCGGGCGGTCCCGGAGGCCGGGGTTCCTCAGCCGCCGGTGGCGAGGATCTGGCCGATGTAGCGGGCGACCGCTGCGACCGCTGACATCGTGCCCGGATAGTCCATCCGGGTCGGGCCGAGCACGCCGAGCCCGCCCAGCGGGCGCTCGTCCGAGCCGTAGCCGACCGTGACGACGGAGGTGGACCGGAGCCCCTCGTACGGGTTCTCCTCGCCGATGCGGACCAGCACCCGGCTCGGGTCCTGCACCTCGCCGATGAGCCGGAGCAGCACGACCTGCTCCTCCAGCGCCTCCAGCACCGGCCGGATCGTGCCTGGGAAGTCGAGCGCGCTGCGGGTCAGGTTGGCGGTGCCACCGAGCACCACCCGCTCCTCCGGCCGCTCGACCAGCGTCTCCAGCAGCACGGTCGTCATCGTGGTCAGCAGCGGGCGCAGCTCCGGCCCGGTGGCCTCCGGCAGCGCGGTGACGATCTCGGGCGCGTCGGTGAGCCGCCGGTCGCGCAGCGCCCCGTTGAGCGTCGTACGCAGGTCGGCGACCACGCTCTCGGTCACCGGCACCGGCAGCTCGACCACCCGCTGCTCGACCCGGCCGGTGTCGGTGATCAGCACCAGCATCAGCCGGGTGGCGGCCAGGTGCACGACCTCCAGGTGGCGCACCGCCGAGCGGGCCAGCGACGGGTATTGCACGACCGCGACCTGGCGGGTGAGCTGGGCGAGCAGCCGGACCGTGCGGTGCAGCACGTCGTCGAGGTCGATCGCGCCCTCGAGGAAGCTGGAGATCGCCCTCCGCTCCGCGGTGGACAGCGGCTTGAGCTCGGCCAGCCTGTCCACGAACAGCCGGTAGCCCTTGTCGGTCGGCACCCGGCCGGCGCTGGTGTGCGGCTGGGCGATGTAGCCCTCCTCCTCCAGCAGCGCCATGTCGTTGCGGATCGTGGCGGGCGACACCCCGAGGTGGTGCCGCTCGGCCAGCGCCTTCGAGCCGACCGGCTCCTCGGTCGCGATGTAGTCCTCGATGACGGCACGCAGGACCTCGAGCTTGCGCTCCTCGAGGTTCATCGGCGCTCCCTGGCGCTCGGCGTGGCGGTCGGCGTGGCGGTCGGCGTGGCGGTCGGCGTGGCGGTCGGCCTGGCACTCGGCCTGGTCGAGTGCCAGTCTACCGGCGGGAGGCCGGCGCGGCACCCGATCGTGTCCTGCCCGTGACCCGCGTCGCCATAGGCCGGTTACGCTCTCACCCGGCCAGTGGGGGGCCGGACGGCGGACGAGGGAGTTACGTGATCTTCAAGGCGGTGCGCGACGGCCGGCCCTACCCGGACCACGGCCTGTCCACCCGCGACTGGGCCAAGCTGCCGCCGCGGCAGGTGCGGCTGGATGAGCTGATCACCACCAAGCGGGAGCTGGAGCTCGACCGGCTGCTGGACGAGGACTCGACCTTCTACGGCGACCTCTTCCCGCACGCCGTGCAGTGGGAAGGCGATCTCTATCTGGAAGACGGGCTGCACCGGGCACTGCGGGCGGCCCTGCAGCAACGCAACAGCCTGCACGTACGGGTGCTGAGCCTGGACGAGACGGCCGGGGCCTGATCGCGTCATCGCGAGACGGCCAGCCCGTCGGTAGGACGTGATATCCCCTTACCGGCCTGCTCGGACCGACAGGCCTGGGCGGACGGGCTCCGGGGGCGGCTCCGGGGGTGGGAGAGCGGATGAAGGACGGCCTGGCGAACGGCCTGGCGCGGGTGCGGGAGCGGGTGTCGACGCTGCGCGGGGGCGGCGACTCGCCTGCCCGCGACCGGTACGTGCTGCTGCCGGCCGGGTCGGGACGGCGCCGTCGGCTGGCCGAGATCGGCGCCGCGGCGGGCGCGGTCGTGGTGGTGCTGGCGTTCGTCGGCGCGACCGTGGCGCTGCGGCCGACCTCCTCTCCGCGGCCGGACACGCCGGGATTGCCGGCGCCGACGGAGTCGCTGCAGTCGGCCTCCCCGTCGAGCGCGCCGGCCACGACATCGACGTCCGCCGTGCCGACCGGTCGGCCGACCGCGGGAGCGCCGCCGCAGACCACCCGCTATACGCCGAGCGCGACGGCCACCGCGCCCGCGACCACGCCCGCGCCGACCACGACGGCGAACACCACGGCGCCGCCGCGGACCACGCCGCCCCGCACGACCCCGCCGCCGTCAGCAACCGCGACGGCGACCCCCACGGCTACCCCCACCGCCACACCCACCACCGAGCCACCCGCACCGGCAGCGGATGTTCACCCGTTCGGGTGACACGCGACGCGGAAGACCGACACAAGGACGCGATCGTCGCTAGCGTCCGGTTGGGCCTCCTTGGGCCCCCGACGTCGCCTGATGGGGTGCGGCGAGGAGGATTGGATGCCTGAATCCGGCGAGTGGTTCTCTCCTCGCACCAGGCCGGAGATGCTCACCTCCGACGACCCGCCCGTCCCTGGCGACAAGCCGGAGCTCGTCCGCATCCTGCCCGGGCCCGCCACCCCCGTCGGCCGGGCCACCGCGCCGCTGCGGCGACTCGTCGGCGTCGTACCGGCGATCGGCCGGCGGATAGTCCGGGTCGACGCCGACCAGCCGTCCCGCTGGCAGCTGGCGGGAATGTGGACCAGCGGGTCGGCGATCGTCGCCGCGACCGCGCTCGCGGTGGCCACCGTCGTCGGCGGGGCACCGTCGGTGCTGACCCAACCGTTCGAGCAGCTGGCCGGGCTGCCCGGGATCGGCAACGAGCACTCCTCGCCCGACTCGGTGTCGTCCGCGGACAAGGCGGCTGCGGACACGAAGCACGGCGACGCGGCGCGCGGCTCGAGTGGCGGGTCGCAGTCCACGGCGGGCGGCTACTCGGGTGGGCCGGCCGGGTCGGTCAGCTATCCCGAGGACCTGGTGCCCGGGCGGGCGGCCGTGCCCGGTGTCTCGTCCGCCGGCTCGTCGTCCGGCTCGTCCGGCTCGTCCGGCGGGACGGCCGTCGAAGTCGGGGACCGCACCCACCGCTGGCGGCACCGGCGGCGGCACGAGCGGCGGCACCGGCGGCGGCACGACCGACCCGGGCACGCCCACCGACCCGGGCACCCCGACCGACCCCGGCACCCCGACCGACCCCGGCACGCCCACGGATCCCGGCACGCCCACCGACCCGGGCACCCCGACCGACCCGGGCACGCCGACCGACCCCGGCACCCCGACCGACCCCGGCACCCCGACCGCCCCGGGCACGCCGACCGACCCCGGCACGCCGACCGACCCGGGCACTCCGACCGACCCCGGCACGCCCACCGACCCCGGCTCGGTCGAGCCGCCACCCGCCGACTCGCCGACGGACCCGGCCCCCGAGACCGCGCCCGACCAGCCTCCGACCCAGGACCCCACCGCCCCTGCCCAACCCCCCGCAACCCCGTAGCCCCGCGGCCGCGGGCGCCGATCCCCGGTCGTCCCAGCGGCCGAGCCTGCTGCCGTCGCGCGCCCGACGAGACCTGCGCCGCTTCTGGATTCATCCGCCCGCGCCGTCGTCGGCCGGAGGCCGACCGGCCTCCCGCCTGGCCGCCCGCGGCCCTGTCGCTGACCGCCCACCCCTGCCGCTCGACGCCTACCCTCTGCAGCCCTGCCCCCGACCGCGGTCCTGCCGCCGCGCTACGGCCGCCTGCCCCTGCTCCGGCGCAGGCAGGCATTCGGGCCGGACCGTCCGGCGCCGGTGTGACCGGTTGGCTGGGCGTGGTCAGTCGGTGAGGTCCCGGGCTACGGCGTCGGCGAGGAGACGACCGCGGAGGGTGAGGACCGCTCGCCCGTCGTCGTGGGCGCGGCGGTCGAGCAGGCCATAGCCGACCGCATCGCCGGCCGCCTCGCGCGCCCGCGCGGACAGCTCCCGCACCGGCAACCCCTCGCGCAGCCGGAGCCCGAGCATCGTCGCCTCCATCCGGCGCGCCGCCGGGTCGAGCAGCTCCCGCCCGGCCGCCGGACTCTCCCCCGCGTGCAGCTTGGCTGCGTACGGCGCAGGGTGCCGCACGTTCCACCACCGCACGCCGCCGACATGGCTGTGCGCGCCGGGCCCGACGCCCCACCAGTCCCCGCCCGTCCAGTAGAGCCGGTTGTGCCGGGATCGCGCCGCGGTCCCGCGCGCCCAGTTCGACACCTCGTACCAGCCGTACCCGTTGCGGGACAGCGTCTCGTCCGCCTGCACGTACCGGTCCGCGAGCAGGTCGTCGTCCGGCTCCGGCAGCTCGCCCCGGCGCACCTTCCGGGCCAGCGCGGTCCCCTCCTCGACCACCAGCGCGTACGCCGAGACGTGGTCGGGTCCGGCTGCGATCGCGGTTTCCAGCGAGGCCTGCCAGTCCGCCTCGGATTCCCCCGGCGTGCCGTAGATCAGGTCGAGGTTGACGTGGCTGAACCCGGCTCGCCGTGCCTCGCCGACCACCTCGACGGCCCGCCCTGGCGTGTGCTGCCGGTCGAGGAGGCGCAACACATGCGGCGCCGCAGACTGCATCCCGAACGAGATGCGCGTGAATCCGGCCTCTCGCAGCCGCTCCAGGTATGCCGGCGTGACCGACTCGGGATTGGCCTCGGTCGTCACCTCGGAACCGGCCGCCAGCCCGAACAGCTCGTCGATCTCGCCCAGGATCGAGCCGAGGTGCCCGGCGGGCAGCAGGGTGGGCGTGCCCCCGCCGAAGAAGACGGTCTCCACCGGCGGCACCCGATCACCGAGCACGTGCCGGGCGAGCCGGATCTCCAGCATGGCGGTGTCCGCGTAGGCGGCCTGAGACACGCCGGGCCCCAACTCCTGGGCGGTGTACGTCGTGAAGTCGCAATATCCGCACCGGGTCGTGCAGAACGGCACGTGCACGTAGAACCCGAACGGATTGCGCCCCAGCTCACGCCGGGCAGCGAACGGCAACGCGCCGTCGGCAGGAGCCGGGACGCCGTCCGGAAGTCGAGAGGGCACGGCGGCACAGTGTTCCACTCGCGACGCTCTAGGGTCGGGACCGTGACCGAGCTGGTGCATTCGTCCGTCACGGCCGGGGTCGCGACGCTCACCCTGGACTCGCAGCCCAACCGGAACGCGCTGTCGCCGCAGCTGATGTCCGAGCTCGCCGCCGGCCTGGCCGCCGCGGTCGCGGACGACGCGGTCGGCGTGATCGTGCTCACCCACGCCGGCCGGGTGTTCTGCTCCGGCGCCGACCTCAAAGCGACCGCGGCGGCGACCGGCGCCGGTGACATGCCGATCGGGTCGGTACCGACGCTGCTCACGGCGCTGGCGGAGTCACCCAAGCCGGTCGTCGTCCGGGTCGGCGGACCCGCCCGGGCCGGTGGGATCGGACTGATCGCTGCCTGCGACGTCGCGCTCGCCGGTCGGTCGGCCACGTTCGCGTTCACCGAGGTTCGCCTCGGCGTGGTGCCCGCGGTGATCTCGGTGCCGGTGCTGCCGATGCTGGCGCCGCGGGCCGCGCGGGAGCTGTTCCTCACCGGCGAGGTGTTCGACGCGACCCGCGCCGCCGAGATCGGCCTGATCACCCGCGTGGTCGACGACGCCGAACTCGACACCGAGGTGTCCCGCTACGTCGACATGCTCGCCCTCGGCGCTCCGGGCGCGCTCGCGGCGACGAAGGATCTCCTCGCCCACCCGACGCAGGACTACGCGGCCCTCTCCGCCCTGTCGGCCGAACGCTTCGCCAGCCCCGAAGGCCGCGAAGGCGTCACCGCCTTCGCCGAGAAACGCCGCCCCTCCTGGGCCCCGCCCGGCCCCTGACCGGTCACCCTCACCGGGCGGCCGATGCCCCTGGGCTGTTCACCGGTCCTCGGCGGACGGGGCGAGCAGGACGGTGAGCGGACGGCCGCTGACGATCGAGCGTGCCGCCCCGTCCCGGAGCACGTCGAGCGCCGTCCGGTACGCGGCCGGCTGCCGGGTCTGGAGCACGTCCGCGCCGACCCAGACGACGACCTTCTCGCCGGCCGGCAACCAGGACAGGTCACCGAGCGCGTCGGCCAGCGCATCCCAGTTCCGCCCGACCCAGCCGGGGAACTCCAGCGCTCGCGCGAACTCGTCCAGCAGCTCCGCCTTGCTGGCCGCCGGCCCGAGCACCACGGCGACCGCACCCCGCCGCTCCGCGTCGGCGACCACTGCCGCCACGGACCGGCGCGCGCTGCGTACCCCCGGTCTCCGGCCGCTCACGGATCCTCGATGCGGGCGAACGACTCGTAGTGGTCGGCGGTGTAGTAGCGGACCCCGTCCTGCCCGGCCACGATCCGCCGCGCACCGCGGTCCGGCGACCCGGGTGTCGGCACCGTGTACTCGTGGTACCAGCCGCGCGGATGCGCCGGCAGCAACCGCTCGACGTTGCCGAACACCGTCCCGTCCTGCGGGTATGGGAACGGCCCACCGGCGTCGATCAGCCGCAGCACCTGTCGTGCCTGCACCGGCAGCTCTGACGAGCGCACGGTCGCCAGCCCGTCGGCCCCGCCACTCGGCGATGCGACGGACCCATTCGGTGCGGTGACGGCCGGCCCGGACCCGCGCGGCGACGAGTCGTCGGACCGGAGCGCGGAGAGCAAGTACCCGCCGGCCAGCAGGACTCCGAGCAGCAGCAGCGCGAGCAACGGCCGGCGCGTGCGGAGCACGTGCCCACCCTAGGACCGCCTCACCTCCACCACCCGGCGACCCGGCAGTGCCGACTGCCGCAATAGGGTGATCGGATGCTCGCTGCCTACGCCACGGCGCCGAACCCGTCGGACCCGCTCGCCGCCCTGGAGGTCGGCGACCGTCCGGACCCGAACGCGCCGGCCGGGTGGACCACGGTGACGGTGCGGGCCGCGTCGATCAACCACCACGACGTGTGGACGCTGCGTGGCGTCGGCCTGGCAGAGGACAAGTATCCGATGATCCTCGGCTGCGACGCCTCGGGCGTGGACGGCGAGGGCCGCGACGTCGTCGTGCACGCGGTGATCCCGGGCCCGGACTGGTCCGGCGACGAGACCCTCGACCCGCGCCGCACGCTGCTGTCCGAGAAGCACCAGGGCACGCTGGCCGAGCAGGTCATCGTGCCGACCCGCAACGTGCTGCCGAAGCCGGCCGAGCTGTCCCACGAGGAGGCGGCCTGTCTCAGCACCGCCTGGCTCACCGCGTACCGGATGTTGTTCGTGAAGTCCGGCGTCCGCCCCGGCGCGACGGTGCTCGTGCAGGGCGCCAGCGGCGGCGTGGCGACAGCGCTGATCGCGCTCGGCGCGGCCGCCGGCTACCGGATGTGGGTCACCGGGCGGACCGAGGCCAAGCGGCAGGCCGCGCTCGAGCTGGGCGCCGACGCCGCCTTCGAACCCGGCGCCCGGCTGCCGAAGCGGGTCGACGCGGTGATGGAGACCGTCGGCGAGGCGACCTGGTCGCACTCGCTGAAGTCGCTCGCGCCGGGCGGCAGGATCGTCGTCTGCGGCGCGACCAGCGGGCCGAACCCGCCGGCCGACCTCAGCCGCGTCTTCTTCCTGCAGCTGTCGGTGGTCGGCTCCACCATGGGCACCCGGTCGGAGCTGGAGTCGCTGATGGCCATGCTGGTGACCACCGGCGTCCGGCCGGTCATCGACACCACGATGCCCCTGGACCGGGCCGCCGACGGCTTCGCCAAGATCGTCGCCGGCGACACGGCGGGGAAGATCGTGCTCACCGTCTGAGCGGCCTACCGGCCCGCTCGAAGCCGCCGCAGCAGGTGCTCCCGGGCGGCCTCGTCCGCCGGACCGCGCCGGTCTGCCAACTGCTCGGCCAGCAGCTCGCGGTGCGCCGGCTCTTTGTTGCCGCCGTACTTGAACTTCGCCCGCACCGAGGTGACGGTCAGCAGCAGCCCACGGATGGCGGGCAGCCGTCGCCGGTAGTGCTCGTGCCCGGGGTCGGGCGGCAGGTAGCCACCGGCCGGCTCGTGGTGCGCCAGCTGCCCCCGCAGGATCGCAGCCTTCGACTCCGGATCGTCGACGACCTCGACGTCGCAGGACAGCTGCACGGTCGCGTAGTAGGACGTGGGCACGCCGAGCTCGGTCGGCGTGCCCGGCGCCGCCTGCCAGGCCGAGGGCACGTAGGTGTAGTCGTCGACGACGGTGAGCAGCGCCCGGGGCCGCTCCGACAGCGCGGCCCACACGGGGTTGGGCTTGGCGAGGTGCAGCCGGACGCTGGTGGCCCCGTCGTACAGGAAGTGGGTCGGCACGACGATCGGGAGATCGCGACCGTCGCCGGGCGCGATGAGCTGCCCGAAGTCGTGCCGCAGCAACCAGCTGCGCCATTCCTCGTCGTCGAGCGGGGCGTCCCACGGATGCACGAGCACGCCGCCGATCGTGCCACCGCCCGAGCACGGTCAGCACGGCCGCAGCCCGGCGACGAGCTCCAGCGGGCAGATCCGGACCGGGAACGGCCGCAGCGCGAGGAACGTCTCGGCACCAACCACGTCGGCCACCGGCCGGTAGTCTCCGGTGCCGTCCAGCTCGAGCACGGTGAGCGCGGGCGTCTCCGGATCGACGAGCCAGTAGCTCGGCACCCGATGGTGTGCGTAGACCATCCGCTTGAGGCTGCGGTCGACCACGTCGCTGGCCGGCGAGCCGACCTCCACGGTCAGCAGCGGTGGGGCGGTCAGCTCGTCACGGACCAGGTCGACGTAGCGGGCGACCAGCAGGTCGGGCCGCAGCTCGGTCTGCCGGCCGAGCCGCACCGGGAACGGCGCCGACAGCACCCGCAGGCCCGGCGGCGCGGCCGCGCGCAGCAGTCCCGCCAGCGCCAGCACCGCGTCGGCGTGACCGAATCCAGGGGACGGGCTCATGACGACCGCCCCGTCGAACATCTCGGACATCATCGGCTCCTCCTCGGGTCGCCCGCACACGAGTGTTCGACCCACCACCGACAACTTCCGAGCGCTGTCCACAGCCCGTTCCGGCGTCCACAGCCGTGCCGGTCGGGGTTGACAGCCAGGCCTCAGCTCCGCTTCTCGTCCGAGGTCGACAGCGCGGCGATGAAGGCCTCCTGCGGCACCTCGACGCGGCCGACCATCTTCATCCGCTTCTTGCCTTCCTTCTGCTTCTCCAGCAGCTTCCGCTTGCGGGTGATGTCACCGCCGTAGCACTTGGCCAGCACGTCCTTGCGGATCGCGCGGATGTTCTCCCGGGCGATCACCCGGGACCCGATGGCGGCCTGGATCGGCACCTCGAACTGCTGCCGTGGGATCAGCTCGCGCAGCTTGCCGGCCATCGAGACGCCGTACGAGTACGCCTTGTCCTTGTGCACGATGGCGCTGAATGCGTCAACCGGCTCGCCCTGCAGCAGGATGTCGACCTTGACCAGGTCCGAGGCAGCCTCGCCGGCCGCCTCGTAGTCGAGCGACGCGTAGCCGCGGGTCCGCGACTTCAGCGCGTCGAAGAAGTCGAAGATGATCTCCGCCAGCGGCATCGTGTAGCGCAGCTCGACCCGCGACTCGGACAGGTAGTCCATGCCGCCGAGCGTCCCCCGCCGCGACTGGCACAGCTCCATGATCGCCCCGATGTACTCGCTCGGCGCGATGATCATCGCCTTCACGACCGGCTCGTACACCTGGGCGATCTTGCCGCCCGGCCAGTCGCTGGGGTTGGTGACGACGTGCTCGGCGCCGTCCTCCATCACCACCCGGTAGACCACGTTCGGCGCGGTGGAGATCAGATCGAGGCCGAACTCGCGCTCCAGCCGCTCGCGGACGATCTCCAGGTGGAGCAGGCCGAGGAAGCCCACCCGGAACCCGAAGCCCAGCGCGCCGGACGACTCGGGTTCGTAGACCAGCGCCGCGTCGTTGAGCCGCAGCTTGTCCAGCGCGTCGCGGAGCAGCGGGTAGTCCGAGCCGTCCATCGGATAGAGCCCGGAGAAGACCATCGGCTTGGGGTCGCGGTAGCCGCTGAGCGGCTCGGCCGCAGGTGCGGCTGCGTCGGTCACCGTGTCGCCGACGCGGGACTGGCGCACGTCCTTCACGCCGGTGATCAGGTATCCCACCTCGCCGACGCTCAGGCCGCCGGTGGGCCGGGGTTCGGGCGAGATCACGCCGAGCTCGAGCAGCTCGTGGGTGGCTCGGGTGGCCATCATCCGCACCCGCTGCCGCGGCACAAGGCGTCCGTCGATCATGCGGACGTACGTGACCACGCCGCGGTACGTGTCATAGACGGAGTCGAAGATCAACGCCCGGGCCGGCGCGGTCGGGTCACCGGACGGGGCCGGCACGTCCTTGACGATGCGGTCGAGCAGGTCGGTGACGCCTTCGCCGGTCTTCGCGCTTACCCGCATGATCTCGCCCGGATCGCAGCCGAGGATGTGCGCCAGCTCGGCGGCGTACTTGTCGGGCTGGGCGGCCGGCAGGTCGATCTTGTTGAGCACCGGGATGATCGTCAGGTCGTTCTCGAGGGCCATGTAGAGGTTCGCCAGCGTCTGCGCCTCGATGCCCTGGGCAGCGTCGACGAGAAGTACGGCACCCTCGCAGGCCGCCAGCGACCGGGACACCTCGTAGCTGAAGTCGACGTGACCGGGTGTGTCGATGAGGTCGAGCACGTGTCCGTTCCACGGGAGCCGGACGTTCTGCGCCTTGATGGTGATGCCGCGCTCACGCTCGATGTCCATGCGGTCCAGATACTGGGCACGCATGTTGCGCTGCTCGATCACACCGGTGACCTCGAGCATCCGATCGGCCAGCGTCGACTTGCCGTGGTCGATGTGGGCGATGATGCAGAAGTTCCGGATGCGGGCAGGATCGGTGGCAGGGCTGGTCACGCAGGTCCGTTCGGTCGTGGGATCGGTGCCCTTCGATGGTCCCACGCCGGTCGACCGGTCCGGGCGGGAGCCGTTTGAGCCGGCTACGCCCGAGCTGGTAACCTGGCTCGTCGCGCCGGAGCTCGCATGGGTTGCCGCGCACCCCGATTCCCGACAATCGACCGAGGCTTTCGCGTGGCGAATATCAAGTCCCAGCTCAAGCGCATCAAGACCAACGAGAAGGCGCGCCTGCGCAACAAGTCGGTGAAGTCTTCGCTGAAGACGGCTGTGCGCCGCTTCCGGGAGGCTGCCGACGCGGGTGACCGCGAGCAGGCGGAGCTCGCCCTGCGCCACGCGTCGCGCCAGCTCGACAAGGCGGCGAGCAAGGGGGTCATCCACCCCAACCAGGCGGCGAACAAGAAGTCCGCGATGGCGCAGCGCGCCAGCGCGATCTGAGCCAGCCGCTCACGAAGCTTCCCGAGGAGCCGGCCCCGCGAAGGCGCCGGCTCTTCGCCGTCTCCGCCGTCTCCCGCCTGCTCCGCCTTCGCCGCCGGCTCGTCGATCAGTCCGAGCTGGCGCGGGCGGCGGCGAGATCGCGGATCGCGGCCTCCAGCGCGTACGACGGGTCGGCGGCGACGCCTTTGACGTCGGCGTTCAGGTCGGCGACGGTGCGCATCGCCTGGCTGAGCCCGGCCGCCGTCCAGCCCCGCGCCTGTGACTGGGCGCGCTTCACCTTCCACGGAGGCATCCCGAGCGCGCTGGCCATCGCGTACGGGTTGCCGCGGCCCGCGGAGCTGACCCGGGCGATCGACCGCACCCCGTCGGCGAGCGCGTCGGCGACCAGCACGTGCGCGACCCCGACCGCGAGCGCCCAGCGCAAGGCCTCCAGCGCCCCGGGCACGTCGCCGACGACCGCCCGGTCCGCCACCGCGAACCCGGTGACCTCCGCCCGCCCGCGGTGATAGCGGGTCACCGCGTCGGCGTCGATCCGCCCGCCGGTGTCAGCGACCAGCTGCGAGCACGCGGTGGCCAGCTCACGCAGGTCGTTGCCGACCGCGTCGAGCAGCACGGCGACGGCGCTGGAGTTGATGGAGCCTCCCGCCCGCGCGACCTCCGCCCGCACGAACGCCTGCCGCTCCTCGGCGCGGGTGAGCTTGGCGCATTCGACGACGACCGCTCCGGCTTTGCGCATCGCGTCGACCAGCGCCTTGGCTCGCGCGCCGCCGGGATGCACGACCACGAGCAGGACCTCGTCGGTCGGGTCGGCGACGTAGGTCCGCAACGCGTCGACCACGTCGGTCTTGGTCTCGTGTGCGCCGCGCAGCACGACCACCCGCCGGCCGCCGAACAACGACGGGCTGAGTAGGTCGTAGAGGTCGCCGGCGGTCAGCTCGCCCGCGGGCAGCTCGCGGACGTCCGTCTCCGGGTCGGCGTCCCGAGCCGCAGTGACCACCTCGGCGACCGCCCGGGAGACGAGCAGCTCCTCGTCCCCGAGCACCAGCCGAAGAGGGGCGTCCAGCGAATCGACCACGCCGCCATCCTGGCACGACCGCAGCATCCCGCGGCGGACGCTCACGGCGGCGCCCGGGACCGGGTGACCACGTTCAGCCCGCCCTCCACCACGGTGACCGCGACGTCGCCGTCCAGGTCGGTCCGCTCGGTCCGGATGCCGAGCCGGTCCAGCTCGTGCAGCAACGCCGGCGAGGGGTGGCCGTAGTCGTTGTCCCGACCGACCGAGATCACCCCGACCGACGCGTGCACAGCCCGCAGGAAGGCCGGGCTCTGATACGCGGACCCGTGGTGCGGCACCTTCAGCACGTCCGCCCGGAGGTGGGATTCCTTACGCAGCAAGGCATCCTGCGCCTCGACCTCCACGTCGCCGGTGAGCAGCAACGTCCGCCCGCTCACCGAGACCCGCAGCACGACCGAGGAGTTGTTCGGGTCCGAGCGGGTGCCGTGGAACGGGTGATCCGGAGCCAGGACCTCGACGGTGAGCCCGTCGAACTCGCGCCGCTCCCCGACCGACACGGTCCGCACCGGCACCCCGTGCCGACGCCCGCTGTCCTGCACCTCCCGCCAGCCTTCCGCCGGCTCCCGGGACGGGCCCAGGTCGATCTCCGCCACCGACCTGCCGTTCAGCGCGCCCTCTATCCCGTCCACGTGGTCGGCATGCAGGTGGGTCAGCACGAGCAGCGGCACCGACCGCACGCCGAGCCGACGCAAGCAGCCGTCGACCGCGGTCGGTTCGGGACCCGTGTCGACCACCATCGCCACGCCGGCGCCGGCCCCGACCACCAGTGCGTCGCCCTGGCCGACCGAGCAGGCGACGAACAGCCAGCCGGGCGGCGGCCAGCCCGGGGAGACCGCCCGGACCGGAACCAGAACCACCGCAGCGCCAGCCGTCGCGGCCAGCGCGACGCGTCGTCCGGGGCGCCACCGCAGCACCGGGACGGCGACGGCCAATCCCCCTGCCAGCACCGCAGCTCCGGCGATTCCGCCGGGCCACGAGACGGCCGCGAGCGGGGCGTGCGCAGCTCGCGTGCCCACGGCGACGAGCCAGCGAACCGGGACTCCCGCCAGCCACGCGAGCCACCCGGCGGCGGCATCGGATACCGGCGAGGCAACGGCCGCCAGCACGCCGAGCACGGTTGCCGGCGCCACCGCCGGTTCGGCGAGCAGGTTCGCCGGAATCGAGACAAGGCTGACCGTCCCGCTGATCGCCGCGATGATCGGCGCCGTGGCCACGGTGGCCGCGGCGGGCACCGCCAGCGCCTCGGCCACTCCCGGCGGAATCCGGTGGCTCCGCAGCCACGCCGCCCAGCCCGGCGCGAGCACGATCAGCCCGGCTGTGGCCAGCACGGACAACGCGAAGCCGGGGTCGCGTGCCAGCGGTGGCGAGACGAACACCAGCACGAGCACCGCCGCTCCCAGCGGCGGCAACGCAGAGCGCGGCCGACCCCAGGCCAGCGCGAGCAGCGCGATCGCTCCCATCACCGCCGCCCGCAGCACACTCGGCGACGGCCGGGCCAGCACCACGAACCCGGCCAGCGCAACCCCCGCGCCGACCGCCGACGTCCGCGGTCCTGCCGTCAGTCCGCGCAGGAGCAGGAGGACCGCGCCGGTCACGACGGCGACGTTCGTGCCACTCACCGCGGTCAGGTGCGAGAGGCCGGCGGTCTTGAAATCGGCCGCCAACTGGGGATCCAGCCCGCTCACGTCGCCGTCCACCAGACCCGGCAGCAAGCCGCGCGGCCCGGCCGGCAGCACCGCCGCGGCGTCACGGAGACCGGCGCGGAGGCGGCCGGCCGCGGTCTGCACCGCCGAGGGAGGCTCTACCCAGGCCGGTGCGGACCGGACCGCGAGCACCGCGACGGTGAGGTCACGGTGCGTCGGCGGAAGCACCCGGCCGTCGACCCTTAACCGCTGGCTCGGCAGCAGACCGCTCCACCCGTCGGCCGGGGCGAGCACGAGCACCCGATCGGACAGCGACCAGGTGTGCCCACGGGCGATCACCAGTCTCGCCCGCCCGGCGACCACCACGCTCGGCGGTCCCGCACCACCCGCCAGCGGGTGCGGATCATCACTGAGCACGAGCTCCACCGTGGCGGTGGCGCGCTGCTGAGCGAGTCGGGTCAGCGGCGAGTGCTCGACGCCGGCGACCCGGACCGAGGTTGCCAGCGCCGCCGCCGCGGCACAGCCGAGCAGCAGTGCGGCGGTGGCCGACCAACGTCGCCGGCGGTGTAAGGCGAGCACGGCCAGGAGCAGCGCTACGGCCCCGAAGCCCACGCCGGCGGCGGGTGGCAACACGAGCGTCGCGAGCACGCTCAGCCAGGCGGCGGCCGCGCCGCCGGCCAGCCGGACGTCAGCCGGCGCACGGTCGACGGCGGTGGACTGCGCCATTTCACACCTGGACCAGGTCGCGGAGCTGCGCCAGCCTGGCGTCGCCGATGCCAGGCACGTCGGACAGTTGATCGACGGTCGCGAACTGGCCATGCTCGGTCCGCCAGTCCAGGATGCGCTGCGCGAGCACCGGGCCCACTCCAGGCAGCGTGTCGAGCTCGGCCAGCGTCGCGGTGTTCAGGTCGATGGGTGCGGTCGGACCGCCGGCTGCGTCCCCCGGCGGAGGCGCCTCGCCGGTCGAGCCGGATCCCGCGGGAGGCGCGGCGGGCACGCCGACCGTCACGAGCTCCCCGTCGGCCACCTTCCTCGCCAGGTTGAGCATCCCGATGTCCGCGCCGGGCAGCGGGCCGCCGGCTGCCTTGAGCACATCGATGACGCGCGCTCCCGCCGGCACCGTCACCACACCCGGCCGCCGCACCTTCCCGCTGATCGCGACGACCAGCGAGCGCGCCGATGTGGGCGAGGCCGCCGGGCCGGTGGGTGCCGCGCCGGTCACGACCGGCGGTGGTGCGATCGCCTGAGGCTGCGGCCGCCCGTGCCACACAGAGAGCGCGACAGCCAGAGCCACAAGCAGCGCAACGCCGACAAGGGCCACTGCCCCACGCCGGCCCGGATCCGTCCTCGCCCCGCGCATCCCGGTCGGAGGCCATCGACCGACGACCTCCCGCAGTCCGCCTGCGCTCGATTCCTCCACTGTGGACGGAGGGCCATCATCCATAGTGGATTCCACTTGAAATGGCTCGGATCCCAGCAGCAGACGGAATCTCTCGAGTGCGACGTCGCTAGTGGACGGACGGGTCGAGTCGCGGAAGAGGGCACGCACGCGAGCGACCGTACGAGCGGCCGATCAACCCGCGGAAGCGAGAAAGTGCGTTCTGTGGATGACGGTCCGGCCTGTGGATAGCGAGTTTGCCGGCGGTCGCCGTCGGGCTACCTTCGCCGCCATGACGGGGACCGGGCCGCAGACGGCCGCATCAGCTGATGTACGACACCCAGGTGGTCTGCACGAGGCGTCCGCCGTGCTCGATTCGCAGCCGCACCGGACCGCTGGGCACGGAACCCACGCTGAATCGGCCCACGTCGTCCACCGGAACCTCGATGACGCCGCCGTCGCGAGACTGGAGGCCGATGGTCGTGGCGCCCGCCGGCTCGAGCTGGCCGATCATCGTGCACTGCCCCTCGGTCGCGCTGACCTCGACCTCGATGGACAGGTCCTCGCCGTCGACGACCGCACCGAAGCCGAGCATGCGCGGTCCCAGCACGGAGCCGTCGCCGGACCGCACGGCGAGCGCGAGATCCTGATCGAGGAGGGAGTCGAACGACAAC
The DNA here is from genome assembly GCA_963728945.1 of uncultured Actinomycetota bacterium. GTDB lineage: Bacteria > Actinomycetota > Actinomycetes > Mycobacteriales > CADCTP01 > CADCTP01. The sequence continues at coordinate 131,826 of CAVSMA010000006.1, forward strand.
TCGGCCAGTTCGGCGTCGATGGACCGCCAGCAGAAGATCTGGCGACCCTGATCGATCAGTTCCGGTGGCACCGGGTCGAGGCGGTCCAGCAGACCGCCAAGCTCGCTGAGAAGGGTGTCACCCCGAGCGGCGGAGGTCATGTGCGGCCCTTTCGCTCGGAGAGATGCAGGACAGTCGGCGGTGATGACGCGGTCGCTGACATGTCGCCCGGCGACGGTCGGCACCGCCGGTCTGCCGGGCCCACCTGCACGGTCATAGGTCCTCGATCACGTCTGTTCGCCACGCGCGGCATCAGCTCGTCGGATCGGCCCCGCCGCAGACGCCCGCTTTCGACTGGTAGGAGCAACGAAGGCCGCGCCTTGATACGGCTGATCAGCAGATTGCTACCCGGATGTCGCGCGGGGCACACGCTTGGCCCGTCGTCAGTGCCGGACGACGACCACGCCGAGCACACCCGGTCCGACGTGAGCCCCGACGACCGCCCCGACCTCGGACGCGTAGAACTGCCTGACCTGCGGCAACCGGCTCCGCAGTCGTTCGGCCAGCAGCGCCGCCCGCTCGGCCGCGGCGAGATGATGCACGGCGACGTCCGCGGGACCGTCGCCGGCAGCGGCGACCGCCAGCGCCTCGAGCCGGGCGATTCCCTTGCTCACCGTGCGCACCTTCTCCAGCGGCACGATCCGACCCTCGCGCACGTGCAGGATCGGCTTGACCGACAGCGCGGTGCCGAGCAGCGCCTGCGCAGCGCCGATCCGGCCACCGCGGCGCAGGTGCTCGAGCGTGTCCACGTAGAACAGCGTCGTGGTGCGCTCGGCAGTCCCCACGGCCGCCGCGTACACCTCCTCGCGGCTGCCGCCCTTCGCGGCGGCCTCGGCGGCGGCCAGCACGGCGAAGCCGAGGCCCATCGCCGCCGATCGCGAGTCGACGACCCGGATCGACCCGGCGCCCACCTCGGCGGCGGCGAGCCGAGCCGAGTCCCACGTACCGGAGAGCTCACGGGACAGGTGCAGCGAGACGACCCCGTCCGCCCCTCCCTCGAGAGCCTCTCGGTAGACGGCGGCGAACTCGGCCGGCGTCGGCCGGGAAGTGCTCACCGGGACCCAGGCGGCCAACGCCGCCGCCACCTGCGCCGGCGTGACCTCGCTGCCCTCGGCCCCGGAGCGACCGCCAAGCACCACCTGCAGGGGCACCACCCGTACCGACAGCTCGTCGGCCAACCCGTCCGGGAGGTAGGCGGTCGAGTCGGTCACGACGACGACACGGCCACCCATGCGAGCACCGTATCGGGCTCAGCCCGGTACGACGTTCACCAGCTTCGGCGGCCGGACGACCACGGTTCGGACCGGACGCTCACCCAGCGCCCTGGCCACGGCCGGATCGGCCAGCGCCAGCTCGCGCAGCGCATCCTCGCTGACGTCGGGCGGCACGCTCAGCCGGGCCCGCACCTTGCCGGCGACCTGGACGACCGCGGTCACGCTCTCCTGCACCAGCAGGGCCGGATCGACGACCGGCCAGCCGGCCAGCGCAACCGTGGGGTCGTGGCCCAGCGAGGCCCACATGTCCTCGGCGCAGTACGGAGCGAACAGCGACAGCATGATCGCGACCGCCTCCGCGGCCTCCCGCACGGCCGGGTCGTCGGGGCCAGGTCCGGAGTCGATTGCCTTCCGGGCCGCGTTGACCAGCTCCATCAGCCGGGCTACCGCGACGTTGAAGCGGAACGCGTCGACCAAGGATCTGATCTCGGCGACCGAGCGGTGCGTGGTCGCCCGCAGTGCGACGTCGCCGGTGGCCGGGTCCGTGCCCGGCGCGGAGGTGACGTCGCGGGCCAGCCGCCAGGCCCGGGCCAGGAACTTGCCCGAACCGGTGGGCGAGACGTCGGACCAGTCGATGTCCTCGTCCGGCGGCCCGGCGAACAGCATCGTCAGCCGGATCGCGTCAACGCCATACTCGGCCAGTTCCGCACCGAGGTCCACGCCGTTGCCCAGCGACTTGGACATCGACTTGCCCTGGTTGATGACCTGACCCTGGTTGTGCAGCGCCCGGAACGGCTCGACGAACTCGACGTAACCCAGGTCGAACAGCACCTTGGTGATGAACCTGCTGTAGAGCAGGTGCAGGATGGCGTGCTCGACCCCGCCGGTGTAGTGGTCGACCGGCGCCCATCGGCGCAGCTCCACCGGGTCGATCGCGATGTCCTCGCGGTCGACGGACGGGAAGCGCAGGAAATACCAGGACGAGTCGACGAAGGTGTCCATCGTGTCGGTGTCCCGCTCGGCCGGCCCGCCGCAGCGCGGGCAGGTGGTCCGCACCCAGTCGGTCGCCGCGGCCAACGGCGAGATGCCCTTCGGCGCCAGGTCCTGGCCGCGCAGGTCGGGCAACCGCACCGGCAACTGGTCGTCCGGGACCGGCACCTCGCCGTCGATCGGGCAGTAGACGACGGGGATCGGAGCGCCCCAGTAGCGCTGCCGGGACACCAGCCAGTCGCGCAGCCGGTAGTTGATGGCGGCGTGGCCATGGCCGGTCTCCTCCAGCCGCCGCACGATCGTCTCGATTGCCTCCTGCTTGCGCATGCCGTCCAACGGGCCGGAGTTGACCAGCCTGCCGTCGCCGGCGGTGGCCGTTCCGGTGTCGGCCGGGTCGGGCTCGCCCGTGTCCACGACCACCCGCACGGGCAGCCCGAACGAGCGGGCGAAGTCCAGGTCGCGCTGGTCGTGCGCGGGCACGGCCATGATGGCGCCGGTGCCGTAGTCGGACAGCACGTAGTCAGCCGCCCAGACCGGGATCTGCTCGCCGTTGACCGGGTTGACCGCGTAGCGGCCCAGCGGGACACCGGTCTTCTCCCGGCCCTCGGCCAGCCGGTCGATGTCGGTCAGCCGCCTGACCTGCTCGCGGTAGGCCTCGAACTCCGCGCGCTGCTCCGGCGCGCACAGCTCGTCGGCCAGGTGGGAGTCGGCGGCGACCACGAAGAACGTCGCGCCGTACAGGGTGTCCGGCCGCGTGGTGAACACCGTGACCGGCTCGTCCCGGCCCTCGATGGTGAACTGCACCTGCGCGCCGGTGGAGCGGCCGATCCAGTTGCGCTGCATGGTCAGCACGCGCTCCGGCCAGTGCCGCTCCAGCTCGGCCATGTCGCCCAGCAGGCGCTCGGCGTAGTCGGTGATCCGGAAGTACCACTGGGTCAGCTCGCGCTTGGTGACCGGCGTGCCGCATCGCTCGCACGCGCCGGCGACGACCTGCTCGTTGGCCAGCACGGTCAGATCCCTCGGGCACCAGTTGACCTGCGACGCCTTCCGGTACGCCAGGCCGCGCTCGTACAGCTGCAGGAACAGCCACTGGGTCCAGCGGTAATACTCGGGGTCAGACGTGTGCAGCCGGTGCGACCAGTCGAAGGACACCGCATACCGCCGGAACGACTCGGCCTGCGTCTCGATGTTCTCGTACGTCCACTCCGCCGGGTTGGAGTTCCGCCTGATCGCGGCGTTCTCGGCGGGCAGGCCGAAGGAGTCCCAGCCGATGGGGTGCAGCACGTCGTACCCGCTCTGGAACCAGTGTCTGGCGATGACGTCACCGATGGCGAACGCCTCGGCGTGCCCCATGTGCAGGTCGCCCGACGGGTACGGAAACATGTCCAGCGCGTACCGGCGCTCTGCATCGGGACCGCGCTGGCCGGCCCGGAACGGGTCCAGCTTCTCCCACTCAGGCAGCCACCGCTCCTGGATGGCCCGCCAGTCGTAGCGGTCGTCCGTCATCGTCGTCGCTCCTGTCGAGGCTCGATCCCAGTCGTGAGGCAAGAAAAAGAGCCCCCGTCTCCACAGGGGCTCGCCGCGCTGACGTCGTTCCAGGTCAGCGCGGCCCGGGAAGGAGCAGGCGTGCGGCATTGCTCACGGTTCAATGATAGCGCGCCCGGGCAACTCCGCTTTCACCGCGGCTGCCACCGCCCGCCCCACCTCCTCGTGGCAGTCCCAGCCCCAATGCATGCCGTCCGGGTTGCACCGCCCACCGGTCAGGTGACGGGCGGCGATGGCGGACACGTCGACCATCGGTACGCCCTCCCGGCGACCCCACGCCCGCGCCGCCGCCACCGCCGCCGGGTGCGCGGTGGTCACCCCGCCGTAGAGCGGTGCCCGGTGCGGCGGCGGCAGGATGCCGAGCACCGGCACGCCAGGGTGGTAGTAGCGCACTCCGTACACGCACAGCGAGAGGTATTCGTCGGTGAGCCGCTGCGGCAGGGTCCGCCAGTGTCCACGGGTGAGACGGGCGCCCACCGGCTGGGCGGCGAGATATGCGGCCCGGGCGGCCCGACGCACGGCCGGCGGGCGGAGGTAGGCGATGCCCTCCCGCAGGTAGGTCGGCAGCACCGCGGGCAGGTAGTCCATCCCACCGACGGCCAGCAGCACCGCCTCGGCGCGCGGCAGCAATACCGAGTAGACGTTCGGGTCCTTGGTCAACGCCCACCACGCGTCCCGAGCCGTCCAGCCGGAACGCGCGACGAGATCGAGCGTGGTGCCCAGCGCAGCGGCGGCCACGTTTCCGTACAAGCCGGGGTGGGTGGCCAGCTCGCCGCGCTCCGGCCCGTGGAAGGCCAGCGAGTCGCCGACGACCAGCAGGCTCACCGCGGCTCCCGGTCAGCGCGCCGGCTCGGCGTCGACGGCGTCGGCATCGGGGATCTCCACCGCAGCGAGCGATCCGTCCGAAGTGGACAGCCCGCCGATCGGCGAGCCGAGCGGACCGAGGTTGTGCGCGCGCAACCGCCAGCCGTGCTCGTCGGAGGTGAACTCGCTCCACCGCCCGTTGCCCAGCGGCCCGACCGAGCGCCAACCCGTCACGGGCAACCCGAGCAAGCGACCGGTCAGGGCCATCGCGGTCGCGCTGTGGGTGACCAGCACGACGGTCTCGCCCTCGGCGGCGGCGAGTGCAGCAAGAGCTCGCTCGCCGATCTCGGCGCGCGTCTCGGCGCCGGGCTGGGGCGCATCGCGTCCGGCCACCCACTGTGCGTACTCGCCCGGGTGGCGACGGAGCACCTCCTCCCGGGTAAGCCCTTCCCAGCCGCCCAGCGACCGCTCCCGCAGCCGCCGGTCGAGGATCACCGGCAGTCCCAAGAACTCCGCCAGCGGGCGTGCGGTCTGCACGGCCCGGGCGAGGTCGGAGGAGATGATCGCGCCGGGCGAGTACGCCACCAGCAGCCGGGCCGACGCCACCGCCTGCAGGCGGCCGACCTCGTCCAGCGGTGGGTCTGCCTGGCCCTGGAGGCGGTGCTCCACGTTCCAGTGGGTGCGGCCGTGCCGCCACACCAGGACGCGGCGCGGCGTCGGGCCGTGCTCGGACACGTCAGCGTTCCTAGCGGCAGGCGATCATTCGCGACCGGCCTGCGCGGGCATCGACAGGTCCACGAACGGGATCGTCGGGCAGTCCTTCCACAGCCGCTCCAGGGCGTAGAAGGAGCGCTCCTCCGCGTGCTGCACGTGCACGACCACGTCCGAGAAGTCGAGCAGCACCCAGCGGCCCTCGCGCTCGCCCTCGCGGCGCACCGGCTTCACGCCGTCGCGCCGCAGTCGCTCCTCCACGGCCTCGACGATCGACTCGACCTGCCGCTCGTTCGGCGCGGACGCGATCACGAAGATGTCGGTGATCACCAGCCGATCGCTCACGTCGAGCAGCACCACGTCGGTGGCGAGCTTGTCGGCAGCGGCCTGGGCGGCGGCCAGCGCAATCTCGCGGGCCCGGTCGGTGGCGGTCACAGGGCAGGTCACTCCGTCTCTGCCGGCCGGGCGATCCGGCCGCGGTCCTCGGCTGGAGTCCCACGGTACAGGCGGTGCTTGCCGATGTACTGCACGACGCCATCGGGCACCAGGTACCAGACCGGGCGCCCGGCGAGCACCCGCTCGCGGCACGCGCTGGACGAGATCGCCATCGCTGGCACCTCGACCAAGCTGACCGCATCCCGGGGGAGATGGTCGTCGGACAGTACATACCCCGGCCGGGTGACGCCGACGAAGTGCGCGAGACCGAACAGTTCGTCGGCATCCTTCCAGGACAGGATCTGCTCCAGGGCGTCCGCGCCGGTGATGAAGAACAGCTCCGCGTCCGGGTGCTGCACCGACAGGTCGCGCAGCGTGTCGATGGTGTACGTCGGCCGCGGCCGGTCGATGTCGACCCGACTCACCCAGAAGTGCGGGTTCGACGCGGTCGCGATCACTGTCATCAGATACCGGTGCTCGGCCGGGCTGACCAGCTTCCCGGCCTTCTGCCACGGCTGCCCGCTCGGCACGAACGCGACCTCGTCCAGCGAGAACAGGCTCTGGACCTCGCTCGCTGCCACGAGGTGGCCATGGTGCACCGGATCGAAGGTGCCGCCCATGACGCCGAGTCGCATGCCGCCCACCGCAGGGACGCTAGACCGGCAGCAGGCGGCCGACGAAGTCGGTCAGCTGGGCGACGTTCCGGCACTCGACCATCTCGATGACCTCGCCGTACCGGTAGGCCATCGAATCGCCGCTGCCCCACTCGCGCCGCGGCTCCGGGTTGAGCCAGTACGCGTGCCGCGACCGGTCGACCAAGCCCTTGAGCAGGGCGAGCCCGGGATCCCGGTAGTTGGTGCGGGCGTCACCGAGCACGAGCAGCGACGTCTTCGGTCCGACCGCGTCCGGGAACCGCTCGACCAGCACGCGCAGCGCGTTGCCGTAGTCGCTGTGCCCGTCGTACGCGACCAGGTCGGCCTCCCGGGCCAGCCGCCGGACCGAGTCAGCCAGGTCGTCGCCCGGGCCGAAGAGCTTCGTCACCTCGTCGCAGGTGTCGATGAAGGCGAACGCCCGCACCCGGGAGAACTGTTCGCGCAGCGCAGCGGTGAGCATCAGGGTGAAATGCGCGAAGCCGGCGACCGAGCCACTCACGTCGCAGAAGACGACCAGCTCGGGCTTGTGCACCCGGCGCGGCCGATGGTGGGTCTCGACCGGCACGCCGCCGGTGCCGAGCGAGGCGCGCACCGTTCGCCGGACGTCGAGCCGACCCTCCCGCCCGAGCCGGCGGCGGGCCGCCAGCCTGGACGCCAGCCGGCGGGCCAGCGGGTGAACGGTCCGGCGCATCGCGGCCAGCTCCTCTCGCTGCGCCCGAAGGAAGTCGACCTGGTCGGCCAGCGGCGGCAGGGCGGATCGGGCGACTTGGTCGCGGTCGCGTTCCTCGGCGACCCGCCGACGCACCTCAGCCTCCACGTATGCGCGCAGGGCGGCGATCCGCTCCTGCAGCCGCTGCCGGGCGACCTGCTCGGCCAGACCGCCGCGCGGCTCGCCGGCCAGCAGCGCATCCAGCATCGAGGCGATCAGCGTCTCCGGCGACAGCGCTCGCAGCACGCGATAGGTGAACCAGGACTGCCGCCCCGGCTGGGCGCCGGCATGGCCGAGCTCGGCGACGGCCAGCCGGGCGAAGCGGCGCAGGGCCTCGTCGTCGCCGGTCAGCAGCAGCTGCCGAAGCTCGTCCCGCAACGCATCCAGGTCCGGCTCGCCCGGCTCCCCGGCCTCATCGCCCGACTCGTCGTTGCGGCGCTGGGCCAGCTCGAGCGGGTCGCCCACCGCCGGCGGCCACCACAGGTCGAAGAGCAGGTCGAACGTCGGCCGGTGTACCGGCCGCTTCACCAGCGCCGCCGCGAGGCCGGCGCGCAACTGCGGGCGGTCGAGCAGGTCGATCGCGCCGAGCACCCGGGTCGCGTCGAGGACCTCGCTCGTGCCGGCCGGCACACCAGCCTCGCGCAACGCGCCGGTGAAGCCCTCGAGGGTGTCCAGCAGGCTCACGGATCAGCTCAGCTTCAGTTCGGTGGTGGCCCGGGCCGCGTCGCTGGCGTGCTTGAGCACGACACCGAGGGTGGTCCGCACGGCCTCCGCATCAAGCGTGTCCAGGCCGAGGGTGACCAGGGTGCGCGCCCAGTCGATCGACTCGGCGATCGACGGCGCCTTCTTCAGCTCCATCGCCCGCAGTGCCCGGACCGTACGGACGAGCTGCTCGGCCAGCTGCTCACCGATCTCGGGCACCCGCTCCAGCACGATCGCCCGCTCCCGGTCGGCTTCCGGGTAGTCGAGGTGCAGGTAGAGGCAACGTCGTTTGAGCGCCTCGGTCAGCTCGCGGGTGGCATTGGAGGTCAGCACAACGAACGGCCGGCGCTGCGCCGCCACCGTGCCGAGCTCCGGAATCGTGACCTGGAAATCGGAGAGCACTTCGAGCAGCAGGCCCTCGACCTCGACGTCGGCCTTGTCGGTCTCGTCGACCAGCAACACGGTCGGCTCGGTGCGGCGGATGGCCTCGAGCAACGGGCGGGCGAGCAAGAACTCCTCCGAGAAGATGTGCCCGCGCTCGACGTCCCAGCCCGTCTCGCCGGCGTCCCGGTCGACCTGCAGGCGGAGCAGCTGCTTGCGGTAGTCCCACTCGTACAGCGCCCGCGCCTCGTCGATGCCCTCGTAGCACTGCAGCCGGACCAGCCCGGAGCCGGTGACCGACGCGACCGCCTTGGCAAGCTCGGTCTTGCCTACGCCGGCCGGCCCCTCGACCAGCAGCGGCTTGCCGAGACGGTCGGCCAGGAAGACGGTCGTCGCGGTGGCCGGGTCGGCCAGGTAGCCGACCTCAGAGAGCCGCTCGCCGACCTCGGCGGCGGAGCCGAACAGTGGCGTCTGCACGACACTCATCGTCCCTCACCGGATCAGACCGCGGCGAGAACGTCCGGTGTGAACGTGTGGATCCGGACGGATAGGACAAGGGCTGCGAGTCGGCCCTCATCGTCGTGTACCGGTCCGCACCGGCTAGGCAGCGACGGGCACCTGTCCGTCCGCCGCCACCAGCTCGGCATACCGGCCACTCAGCGCGAGCAGCTCGTCGTGGCTGCCGAGCTCGACCACCCGGCCGCGGTCCAGCACCGCGATCCGGTCCGCGGAACGTACGGTCGACAGCCGGTGCGCCACGGTGACCGTCGTCCGGCCGGCGGACAGCTCGTCGAGCGCAGCCTGAACCGACCGCTCGGTGCGGGTGTCCAACGCGCTGGTCGCCTCGTCCAGCACCAGCACCGGCGGATTGCGCAGGACTGTGCGCGCGATCGCGAGCCGCTGCTTCTCGCCGCCAGAGAACCGGTATCCGCGCTCCCCGACCACGGTGTCGTATCCCTCCGGCAACGACGCGATCAGGTCGTGGATCCGGGCCGCGCGGGCAGCCCGCACCAGCTCGTCGTCGGTGGCATCGGGCCGGGCGAAACGGAGGTTCTCGGCGATCGATGCGTGCAGCAGGTAAGGATCCTGGGAGACGACGCCGACCGTCGAGGAGAGCGCGGCCAGGGACAGGTCGCGCACGTCGACGCCGTCGATGGTGATCGAGCCGGAGTCGGCGTCGTAGAGGCGGGCGAGCAGGTAGCCGAGCGTGGTCTTGCCCGAGCCGGTCGCGCCGACCACCGCAAGCGTCGAGCCCGCGGGCACCTCCAGCGAGACGTCGATGAGCGTCGGCGCGCCCGGCTCGTACGCGAAGGAGACATCGGAGAACCGCACATCGCCGCGCACCTCGGGCAGCGCGACCGGCGAGGGGCTCTCGACGATGTCGACCGGCAGGTCCAGGTATTCGAAGATGCGCGCGAACAGCGCCAGCGAGCTCTGCACCTGCACCCCGGTTCGCAGCAGCGCGTTCAGCGGGTTGAACAGGGAGCTCTGCAGGGTGGTGAACGCGACCAGGGTGCCGATCGAGACGGCCGAGCCGCCGGCCAACGCCAGACCACCCAGCCAGTACGTGACGGCGGGGACCGCGGCGAACGTGATCGAGATCGTCGACTGCTGCCACTTGCCGGCCATCTGCGAGCGGACCTCGAGGTCCGCCAGGCCGCTGGCGTCGCCGGCGAAGCCCTCGGTGAGTTCGGGCGAGCGGCCCATACTGCGGCCCAGCAGCACGCCGCTGACCGACAGCGACTCCTGCACCTGCGAGGTCATCAGAGCAAGCCGGCGCTGCCGCTCGGTGGTGAGCCGGCGGCGCATGGTGCCGACCCGGCGGTTGATCCAGACCGTGCCAGGCAGCAGCACGAAGCTCAGCAGTGCCAGCCGGACGTCCATGGCGAGCATGGCGATGGCGCTGCCGACGACGACGGTCGCGTTCGAGACGATCGACGTCGCGGTGCTGGTGACGATCGCCTGCATGCCGCCGATGTCGTTCGCGATGCGCGACTGCACCTCACCGGTGCGGGTCTTCGTGAAGAACGCGAGCGACATCCGCTGCAGGTGTGCGTACACGGCGACACGCAGGTCGCGCATGATCCGCTGGCCGATCGTGGTCGACAGCAGCGTCTGGTATACGCCGACGACCGTGCTGACCACGGCGACGCCGATCATGCCGAGGGCGAGGAGGGCCAGCAGTCCGGTGTCCTTGTGCGGCAGGGCGTTGTCGATGATGCCGCGCAGCAGGAACGGCGAACCGAGGCCGACCAGCGAGGACACGGCGATGAGCAGGCCGACCAGGACGAGGCGGCCGGTGTAGGGACGGAAGAGGCGGAGGATCCGGCGGGGATCCACGTGCGGGTCGTCCGGGCGGACGTCGGGAAGTGGGGGCATACGGTCTCCTAGATCTTCTGAGGGAAACTCACAGTGAGCTTAACTCACCAATCGGCTAGCCTGTTCCCATGGACGGGGTGACCGACCAGCTCGCCGACGCCGTGCAGCAGGTCGCGCGGCGGTTGCGGCATGGGACTCGACACAGGCTCGCACCGATGGGCCTGACGCCCGGGCAGGGGCGGGCGCTGTCGGTGCTGGAACGGGCCGGTGGGCCGCTGCGGATGGCGGAGTTGGCAGCGGCCCTGCGGGTCGTGCCGCGGTCCGCGACCGGCGTGGTGGAAGGGCTGGAGGAGCTGGGCCTGGTCCGCCGCGACACCGACCCGGCCGACCGGCGCTCGGTGCTCGTGTCGTTGACCGACGCCGGCCGGGGCACGCTCGACGAGCTCGCCGAAGCACGTCGCCAGACTGCGGAGGAACTGTTCGGCCCGCTCGAGCCGGCCGAGCAGCGCCGCCTGCTCGACCTCCTCAGCCGCCTCGACACCACCGCCCACCCCTGAGCCGCCGCGCCGCACGCAACCGGGGACAGATCGGCAGAGCGGGTGCCGGGCGTTCAACCTGCGCGATCGCCTGCGGACGGCCGGCAGGGTGCAGCGCTTTGCTCGATCAGCGGCGACGACGATGGATGCTGCGGGTGAATCGTGAATGAATCGGCCAGGGCTGCTGGCCCAGGTACCGGGGGACGGAACGGACGCCGCAGTCCACGGCCGCCGTGCGCTCAGCGAACGCGAGCCCGGCCGCGATGCGGTTGCAAGCACCGAGCCCGGCCGCGGTGCGGTTGCGGACTCCGCGCCGCCCGCGAAGCGGCTACCAAGCCCGGCCGCAACGCGGGTTGACAGCGCCGAACCTGGCCGCGGGCGGTTGCGAGCACCGCGCCCCGGCCGCGGTGTGGTCAGGAGCGGCGAGGCCGGCGCCCAGTGGCGAGGCCGGATCGGGCGGGGAGGGTCAGCGGCGGGCGGTCGAGCGGTCGCCGTTGCGCTGGGGCTGCGCGTCGGCCGGCTGCTGGGCTGACGACTGGGCCGGCTGCTGAGCTGGCTGCTGAGCCGGCTCCTTGGCGGGCTCCTGGGCGGGCACGGGCTCCGACTCGGCGGCGACGGCGCCGCCGGTCAGGGTCGAGAGCATCTCGCGGACGTTGCGGAGCTGGTCGGTGATCGCGTCGCGGCGCTTGGACAGCGACGCCAGCTCGCGCTCGCTCTCCCGGCGGGTGCGGTCGGCCTGCGCCCGCGCCTCGGCGACCAGCTCGGCCGACTCGCGCTGGGCGGCGGCGAGCATCTCCTGCGAGCGCCGCTCGGCGTCCGCGCGCATCTTCTCGGCCTCGGCGCGCAGCTGGTCGGTGCGGGCCACGGTCTCGGCCAGCTCCCGCTCGGCCGCGGTCGTACGGGCCATGTGGTCGGCCTCCGCCTTCTGCCGGCGTTTGGCCAGCGCGGTCTCGAAGTCCGCTGCCGCCTGCGCCGCCCGAGCCCGGACCGACTCCAGATGACCGCTGGCCTCCTCGCGCGTCGCGGCGGCCTGGGTGTCGGCGTCCGCCCGCACCCGGGCAGCCTCCTGCCGGGCCTTGTCCAGCAGTCCGCTGGCCTCCGTCTGCACCTTCTGCTTGTGGGCAGCGGCGTCCTTCTCGGCGGCGGCCTGCAGCGCGGCGATCTTCTTCTTCGCCTCCGCCCGCTCCCGGTCGATCTCCTCCTTGGCCTCCTGCCGGACCGCGGCCGCCTCGTCCTCGGCGACGCGCATGATCTTCTCGATCCTCGCGCCGAAACCGTTCAATGCGGAGGCGGGCTGGTCCGCCGACTTCTCGTCGCCCGGGTGCAGGTGCAGCTCCTCGACCCGGGCCTCCAGCTGCTTCACCCGCTCGGCCAGCCGGTCGCGCTCGCTCAGCGCACCGGAGAACTCGGACTCCAGCGAGGCGAGGTGCGCGTCCACCTGGTCGCGGTCGTAACCACGGAGTGCGACGTCGAACGGAACCGACTGGGACGCGTCGGGCATGGCTGGATTCCCCCAGGAACGAAACGACGCTGGACCTGGGGATTCTGGCAGGGAGTCAGAACCGACACCAGGACACCGAATGACTATGTACGCGCAGCGTACGACCAGTCACGGCGCCGCAGCAGGCTAACCGCGCAGGAGGACGAGATCGTCCCGGTGCACGACCTCGCGCCGGTGCTCGGGGTCGAGCTCGCGGGTGGACCGGCCGAGCAGCTCCGGCAGCTCGGCCGCGTCGTACCCGACCAGGCCGCGGGCGACCGCCACGCCGTCCGGACCGAGCAGCTCGACCGGGTCGCCGGCACCGAACTCGCCGCGCACCCCGGTCACCCCCGCGGACAGCAGCGAGGTACGCCGGCGGACGACCGCGTCGACCGCGCCGGCGTCGAGAACCAGTTGCCCGCGCGGGGTCGTCGCATGCCGCAGCCAGAACAATCGGGACGCCGTGCGGCGCGCGGTCGCCGGGAACGCCGTACCCACGTGCTCGCCGGCCAGCGCGGCGGCCACCTGCTCCGCCGCGGCCAGCAGCACCGGCACGCCGGCCCCGGAGGCGATCCGGGCTGCGTCGAGCTTGCTCGCCATCCCACCGGTGCCGACGCCGGACCCACCGGGCCGGCCGATCCGCACCCCGGCCAGGTCGTCCCCGCCGGGCACCTCCGGGATCAGCCGGGCGCCCGGCCGCCGCGGATCGCCGTCGTACAGACCGTCCACATCGGACAGAAGGACCAGCGCCTCGGCGGCGACGAGGTGAGCGACCAGCGCGGCCAGCCGGTCGTTGTCGCCGAACCGGATCTCCTCGGTCGCGACCGCGTCGTTCTCGTTCACCACCGGCACCACACCGAGCGAGAGCAGCCGCTCCAGCGTGCGGTTGGCGTTGCGGTAGTGCGCGCGGCGGACCAGGTCGTCGGCGGTCAGCAGCACCTGTCCGACGAGCAGGCCGGACCGCGCGAACGACGCCGCGTACCGCTCCACCAGCAGCATCTGTCCCACGCTCGCCGCCGCCTGCTGGGTCGCGAGGTCGCGCGGCCGGGACGGCAGCGTCAGCGGCGCCAGCCCGGCCGCGATCGCCCCGGAGGAAACGAGCACGACCTGGGTGCCGGCGGCGCGCCGGGCGCTGAGCACGTCGACCAGCGCGTCCAGCCGACCCGGGTCGAGGCCGCCGGCGGCGGTGGTCAGCGAGGAGGAGCCGACCTTGACCACGAGCCGGTTCGCACGGCGGACCGCGTCCCGGACGCTCATCGCCGGCGCGGGCCGCCGCGGCCCGGGCGGCGGTGCCGGGCCGGCGCCTCCGGTGGGACTTCGTCGTCCTCCAGCGACTCGGCCGCGTCGGGATCGATGCCCGCGTGCCGCGTCCGGTATGCGACCAGTCGCTCGGCCGCGCTGGCCCGGGTCCGTGTCTCCACCCGCGCGTCGGTGCCGCGCGGGCCGTCGGCGGCCTCGGCCGCGTTGGCCAGGGTCGGCTGCCAGTCGAAGGTGACGTCGCCGATCGTGACCGCGGCGCCGGCGACGGCGCCGGCCTTGACCAGCTCGTCCTCGACACCAAGCCGAGCGAGCCGGTCGGCCAGGTAGCCGACGGCCTCGTCGTTGGCGAAGTCGGTCTGCGTCACCCAGCGCTCCGGCCGCTCGCCGCGGACCACGAACGCCTCCGGCTCGTCCGGGTCGCGCTCGACCGTGAACCCGCCGTCGTCCACGCCGGCCGGCCGCAACACGATCCGGGTCGGCTCGGGCGGCGGCAGGCTGGCGCGATAGCGCTCGACCTCCGCGGCCAGCGCGTACGACAGCTCGGTCAGTCCCTCGTGGGTCGCCGCGCTGATCTCGAACACCGGCCAGCCGCGCTCGGCCAGGTCGGGCCGGACGATCTCGGCCAGCTCCCGCGCGTCCGGCACGTCGATCTTGTTCAGCGCGACCAGCCGGGGACGGTCGGCCAGCGCCGTGTCGTACTGGTCGAGCTCGCGCTCGAGTGCCTCGATGTCGGCGACCGGGTCGCGACCGGGTTCCTCGGTCGCGCAATCGATGACGTGCAGCAGCACCGCGCAGCGTTCGATGTGCCGGAGGAACTCGATGCCAAGCCCCTTGCCCTGCGCGGCGCCCGGGATCAGCCCAGGCACGTCGGCGACCGTGTAGGTCGTGCCTCCTGCCTGCACCACGCCCAGGTTGGGCTGCAGGGTGGTGAACGGGTAGTCGGCGATCTTCGGCCGGGCCGCGGAGAGCGCGGCGATCAGCGAGGACTTGCCGGCGCTGGGGAAGCCGACGAGGCCGACGTCGGCGACGCTCTTGAGCTCGAGGACGAGGTCGCGGGCCTCCCCCGGCTCGCCGAGCAGCGCGAACCCGGGCGCCTTGCGACGTTTCGAAGCGAGCGCGTGGTTGCCGAGACCGCCGCGGCCGCCGCGGGCGGCGACGAACCGGGTGCCGGCGCCGGTCAGGTCGGCCAGCACCGCGCCGTCGGCTGTCTGCACGACCGTGCCGTCCGGTACGCGCAGTTCCAGCGACTCGCCGGCCGCCCCCGCGCGCAGGCTCCCCATCCCCTGCTTGCCGTTGCCGGCGCGCTGATGCGGATGGAAGTGGAAGTCCAGCAGGGTATGCACGCCCGGGTCGACGACGAGCACGATGTCGCCGCCATGGCCACCGTTCCCGCCATCCGGACCGCCGAGCGGCTTGAACTTCTCCCGGTGGATCGAGGCAGCACCGTGCCCGCCGTTGCCGGCGACCGCGTGCACAACCACGCGGTCGACGAACGACGCCACGGGACTTGCTCCTTCCATGCGAAAGGCGGGCCCACGCCGGGGCCCGCCTTCCGAAACCGATCGGTGCTGTCAGCCCTCGCTGGGCGGCAGGATGCTCACGACCTTGCGGCCGCGGCGCTCCCCGAACTTCACGTGCCCGTCAGCAAGCGCGTACAGCGTGTCGTCGCCACCGCGGCCGACCAGGTCGCCCGGGTGGAACTTGGTGCCGCGCTGGCGGACGAGGATCTCGCCGGCGTTGACCAGCTGGCCGCCGTACCGCTTGACGCCCAGGCGCTGGGCGGCGGACTCGCGGCCGTTGCGGGAGCTGGACGCGCCCTTCTTGTGTGCCATCTCTACTTCCCGCTCTCGATGCCGGTGACCTTGACCTGGGTCAGCGGCTGGCGGTGACCCATCCGGCGGTGGTAGCCGGTCTTGTTCCGGAAGTGGTGGATCTTGATCTTGGGGCCCTTGGTGTGGGCGACGACCTCGCCGGTCACCGCGACCTTGGCCAGCGTGTCGGCGTCGGTGGTGACGTCATCACCGTCGACCAGGAGCAGCGCCGGAAGGTCGACGCTCGTGCCGGGCTCGCCGACGATCTTCTCGACCTCGACGACGTCACCGACGGCGACCTTGTATTGCTTGCCGCCCGTCTTGACGATGGCGTACATCGACGACTGCTCCTTGGGTGTGATCACGCGAAATCAGGTCCACGTCGCCGCGGGCCAGTAGGACAGGGTACGGACCGCCTTCCGGGCCGGTCAAACCGGGGCCGGCTCACTCGCCGGACACCGGCTGCGGCGGGCCGGCCGGGCGGCTGGCGGCGCGGCGCCGGCGGCGCGGCGCGCTGCCGTTACCGTCCGCACCGACCGTTGCGTTGGACCCGGCGACCGGCTCAGGGGTGGACGCGAACCCGGCGGTGTCGGCGCCGGGGGCGACGACGCCGTTCGAGCCCGCGACCGGTTCCGAGCCGTCCGGGGCGGTGCCGCCGTCCGGGGACTCCGGTCGGGTCGCCGGTGCGGGCCTCCCGCCGTCCGAGACCGAGCCGACGGTCTCCAGCGGGCCAGCCGGTACGTCGGCCGGCGGCGGCGACCCGGCAGCGGACTCTGCCCGACGCCTCCCCCTCCGCCGACCCCCGGCGGCACCGGAGGACCGCGTCGCAGCGGCCTCGGCCGCGGCCGGCTCCGGAGCCAGAGCTCCGGCGGGCGCGGTTGCCGCCGCCTCCGCTCCGGCGATGCCCCCGCCGGCGGTCCCGACCTCGGCGGTCCCGACCTCGGCGGTCCCGACCTCGGCGGTCCCGACCTCGGCGGTCCCGACCTCGGCGGTCCCGACCTCGGCGGTCCCGACCTCGGCGGTCCCGACCTCGGCGGTCCCGACCTCGGCGGTCCCGACCTCGGCGGTCCCGACCTCGGCGGTCAGGGCCTCGGCGGTCAGGGCCTCGGCGGTCAGGGCCTCGGCGGTCAGGGCCTCGGCGGTCAGGGCCTCGGCGGTCAGGGCCTCGGCGGTCAGGGCCTGGGCGGTCGTGGCGTCGGCGCCACCGGCCCCGGCGGGCTCACGGGCGGCCCCGGCGCGCTCACGGGCGGCCCTGGTCGGGGTCGACCCGGCAGGTATGGGGGCGTCCGGGTCGGGAACGGGCTCCGGGGCATTGGGCGGGCCGGCGTTCGGGTCCGGGACGGCGGGCGGCAGCTCGCCGATCCCCGCCGGCTCGCTCTCCGCCCGTACCGTCACGTCGGCCTCGGGCTCGACCGCCTCGACGGTGTCGACCGCCTCGTCGGCCACGCGGTGGTCCTCCGAGGCCACGTCGACCTCCTCCGGCGTCGCCTGCGGCCCGCGCCCGGCCAGCATCGCCGGCGTCGGCGGCCCGGCCTCGGCGGCCGCGGCGCGCCGACCGCGGCGGCCCGCCCGCGGCGCCGGCTCGGCGGTCTTCCTGCGCGAGTCGTCGACCGGCTCGGTGTGCACGAGCACGCCCCGGCCGCCGCAGGTCGGGCACGGCTCGGAGAACGCCTCCAGCAGCCCCTGCCCGACCCGCTTGCGGGTCATCTGCACCAGCCCCAGCGAGGTGACCTCGGCGACCTGGTGCTTGGTCCGGTCCCGGCCGAGGCACTCGGTCAGCCGACGCAGCACCAGGTCGCGGTTGGACTCCAGCACCATGTCGATGAAGTCGATGACGATGATGCCGCCGATGTCCCGCAGCCGGAGCTGGCGGACGATCTCCTCGGCCGCCTCCAGGTTGTTGCGGGTCACGGTCTGCTCGAGGTTGCCGCCCTGGCCGACGAACTTGCCGGTGTTGACGTCGATGACCGTCATCGCCTCGGTGCGGTCGATGACCAGCGAACCGCCCGAGGGCAGCCAGACCTTCCGGTCGAGCCCCTTGAGCAGCTGCTCCTCGATGCGCAGGTCATGGAACGCGTCGCCCTCGCCGGTCCAGCGCTGCAGCCGGGGCAGCAGGTCGGGCGCCACGTGGTCGACGTACTGGCTGATCATCTCCCAGGCGCCGTCGCCGGACACGATCAGCTTGGTGAAGTCCTCGTTGAAGACGTCCCGGACGACCCGCAGCTCCAGGTCCGGCTCGGCGTAGAGCAGGGTGGGCGCGGACTTGGTCTGCGCCGCCTTGCGCTGGATCGTCTCCCACTGCGCCTTGAGCCGCTCGACGTCGCGGGTGAGCTCCTCCTCGCTCGCGCCCTCGGCGGCGGTACGGATGATCACGCCGGCGTCGTCCGGCACGATCCGGCGCAGGATGTCCTTCAGCCGCGCCCGCTCGGTGTCCGGCAGCTTGCGGCTGATGCCGGTCATCGAGCCGTTCGGGACGTACACGAGGTAGCGGCCGGGCAGGCTGACCTGGCTGGTCAGCCGGGCGCCCTTGTGCCCGATCGGGTCCTTGGTGACCTGCACGAGGATGTTGTCGCCTGACTTCAGCGCGTGCTCGATGCTGCGAGCGCGGCCCTCGAGGCCGGCGACGTCCCAGTTGACCTCGCCCGCGTACAGAACGGCGTTGCGGCCCTTGCCGATATCGACGAACGCCGCCTCCATGCTGGGCAGTACGTTCTGCACGCGACCGAGGTAGACGTTGCCCGCGTACGACGTGGAGCTCGCCTTCGTCACGTAGTGCTCGACGAGGATGTCGTCCTCGAGCACCGCGATCTGGGTGCGGTCGCCGCGCTGGCGGACGACCATCACGCGGTCGACGGCCTCGCGACGGGCGAGGAACTCGGCCTCGGTGAGGATCGGCGCGCGGCGTCGGCCGGTGTCCCGGCCCTCCCGGCGACGCTGCCGCTTGGCCTCCAGCCTGGTGGAGCCCCGCACGGCCCTGACCTCGTCGTCGGTGCTTGGCTTGGCCTGGCGGCCGCTGTCGCGGACGTGCACCACGGTGTCCGGCGGGTCGTCGTCGGCCGGCTCGTCGGAGTCGCCCCCGCCGCCACCGCGGCGACGCCGGCGCCGGCGCCGGCGGGAGGACGGGCGCTCCCCGCCCTCCTCCGCGCTCTCCTCGGCGTCGTCCGCCTCGGCCTCGTCGGTGCTCTGTTCCGTGCTCCGTTCGGCGTCGTCGGAGGCGTCCTCGGCCTCGCCGTTGGCACGGCTTCGGCCCCGACCGCGCCGGCCCCGCCGACGCCGGCGGCGGTCGCCGGTGCCGTCGGTGTCCTCGGCGGTGTCCTCGGCAGTGTCCTCCGGCTCCTCGGCCTCCTCCGGCTCGGTCGCCTCCGGCTCCGGGACCGGCTGCTCGTCCGCGGCGGCACGGGTACGGCGCCGGCGGCGGGGCTGGGTGTCGGCCGGGGTCTCCTCGGCGGCCTCGGCGGGCTGATCGGACTGAGTGGGCTGGGCCGGCTGGGCCGGCTCGTCGGCAGCGCGGGTACGGCGGCGCCGGGCGGGGGCCTCGGGCTCGGCCGGCGCGACGAACATCACCGCGGCCGGCGGCGGGCTGGACTCGGGGGCGGTCGCGCGCCGGCGGGTACGCCTGGTCGGCTCGGCAGCCTCGGTGAACGGGCTCGCCACCGCCGGCTCCGAGGTCTCGGCCGTGCTCGCGGCCCCGGTGGTCGCGGGTGTCTCGGCGGTCCCGGCCGTCGCCGCGGTCGCGGCGGCCGCAGGGGTCCCGGCGGGCGCGGCAGTCCCGGCGGGCGCGCCGGCCGCGTCGGCGGCGTGCGTGTCGGCGATCCCGGCGGGCTGGTCAGCGGACTTCGTGGCGCGCGAGCGGCGACGCCGGGCCGGCAGAGCCTCTGCGGCGGCCGGGACGTCCGCGGTGGCGGGCGGCGCCATGGTCGGCTCGGCCAGCCCCGTTGGCCCGGTCGGCCCGGTCGGCCCGGCCAGCCCGGTCGGCCCGGTCGGCCCGGTCGGCCCGGTCGGCCCGGTCGGCTGGATCGGCTGCGTATGGGGCGGGGAACCGGCCGGCGCCTTGGCGACCCGTCGGGACCGGGTCCGCTTCGCCGGAGCCGGAGCGCCGGCCTCGGCCACCGTAGCGGCGTCCACCGCCGCCGCGACGTCGGCGGCCGCGGTTGTCTCGGCGGCAGCGGACGGTCCGGCAGAGTCGCTCGCCGACCGGCGCGCCCTGGTCCGCTTGGCGGGCACCGGCGGCTCGCCTGTCCCCTGCGCGCCGGCCGCCGACCTGGCCGGCGGTGTGCCAGCCGACTCCGCCGACGCACCAGCCGCCGACTCCGCCGGCGTATTGGCCGCCAACCCGGCCGACGATGCGCCGGCCGACGATGCGCCAGCCGCCGACGCGCCAGCCGCCGACTCCGGCCGCGCACCGGTCGCCGGCTCCGCCGGCGTGTCGGCCGCAGCCTGGGCGGCCGCACCCCGGGCTGCCGCAGCCTGGGCGGCCGTCGCCTTGCGCGGCGCCCGCTTGCGCGGAGCCTTCGCCGGGGCTTCCGTCGCGGTCGCCTGGTCGGTCGGGGCCGCGGCGTCGGTCGGGAGGGTCGGGTCGGTGGGGGCGGGCGATGTGGTCGCGGAGGTCGCTACCCGCCGGCGCCTGGTCCGGGCCGGGGTCTCCGCTGGAAGGGTGTGTTCGGCGGCGTCGGGGGTCTCGTTCCCCTCGGCGCCGGTGGGCTCGTTGTCGAGCATCCGGTTGTCTCCGTTTCGGCTCCCGGGCGCGCACGATCACGCACGCGACCGCACGGGAGCGGTCTGCGATGGCACCTACCCACGAACGGTGAGCGGACCACCAAGTCTTCGTTGTCCCCCGGGCCGGCCTGTCCTTGGTCAGCCCGAAGGGGTGGAACCGACGGACGGCACCGCCTGCCCCTCCGGGCGCGGCCCACCCGCGGCCTCGGTGGCCGGGATGTCCGCCGCGCGATCCGGCGCGAACGGGTCGGTGAGCCGGCCAGCTCCGTCAAGCCGACCCTGCGCCAACCGGGTCGCTCGAGGCGGAACGGCTGGCACCAAGCCGGCGACGGCACGCAGCGCGGCGAGCACGTCGTCGGGTCGTACCGCCGGCGTGACCTGCCGTACGACCAGTTCCAGTATCGCACAGTCGTCCTGGCCCGGGACCGCCGACGCGCTCGCGCCGACCACCGCCGCGCGGGCGTCGAGCTGTTTGCGGCCGGCCTTCGTCAGCCGCTCGACCTCCACCCGCTCGGCGGCCAGGAACGTGTCCAGCGCGGCCGCGAGGTCGGCCGCGGCCACGCCGGGCAGCTCGATCCGCCAGGCCGAGGCGTCGATCCGGTCGGCCAGCGCGTCCGACCCCGCCCGGACCTCGACGCATTCCAGCAGGTCAAGCCCGTCCGGCAGGGAGGCGTCCAGCGCCGCTCGCAGCCGGTCGACGTCGACGACCGAAGACAGCCCGACCTCCAGATATTCCGCCTCGCTCGCGACTCCGGTCGGCGCCACCGAGCCGACGTACGAGATCTTCGGGTGCGGGGTGAAGCCGGCCGAGTAGGCCATCGGGACGCCGGCCCGGCGCAGCGCACGCTCGAACGCCCGGGTGAAGTCGCGATGGGAGGTGAAGCGCAACCGGCCGCGCTTGGCGTACCGCATCCGCACCCGCTGCGCGACCGGCGGCGGTGGCGGACCCGCGGGTTGCCGCGCCACCCTCACCCTCCCGACCTTCGAGGACCCATTCGTTCGTCCAGCCGCACCGGCGGGTCAGCCACTCGACGCGAGGGCCGGGCGCACCGTCGGCATCGGCAGCAGCGTCTGGCCGGTCGGCCCGACCTGGATCTCGGTGCCCATCCCCGGGCAGACCCCGCAGTCGAAGCACGGCGTCCAGCGGCAGTCGTCCTGCTCCTCCTCGGACAGGGCGTCCTGCCAGTCGGCCCAGAGCCACTCCTTGTCCAGCCCGGAGTCGAGGTGGTCCCACGGCAGCACCTCGTTCTCGCCGCGCTCCCGGGTCGTATACCAGGCCACGTCGACGCCGACCGCGGCGGCGGCGTCCATCCAGCGGGAGTACGAGAAGTGCTCGCTCCAGCCGTCGAACCGGCCGCCGTCCGCCCAGACCCGGCGGATCACCGCGGCCACCCGCCGGTCGCCGCGGGAGAGCAGGCCCTCGACCAGGGACGGCTGCCCGTCGTGGTAGCGGAAGCCGACCGCGCGGCCCAGCGACCGCTCGGCCTGGATCGCGTCCCGCAGCTTCCGCAGCCGCGCGTCGACCACATCCGGTGCGGCCTGCGCCGCCCATTGGAACGGTGTGTGCGGTTTCGGCACGAACGCACCGATCGAGACGGTGCAGCGCACGTCTCGGGTGCCGGCCGCCTCCCGCCCGGCCCGGATCACCTCGTGCGCCATCGACGCGATCTCCAGCACGTCCTCGTCAGTCTCGGTCGGCAGGCCACACATGAAGTAGAGCTTCACCTGCCGCCAGCCGCTCGCGTACGCCGTGCTGACCGTACGGATGAGGTCCTCGCGGGAGACCATCTTGTTGATCACCCGGCGCAGCCGCTCCGACCCGCCTTCCGGGGCGAACGTGAGCCCGGACCGCCGGCCGTTCCGGGACAGCTCGTTGGCCAGGTCGACGTTGAACGCGTCCACCCGGGTGGACGGCAGCGACAACGACGTGTTGGTGCCCTCGTACCGGTCGGCCAGCCCGCGGGTGATGTCGGCGATTTCGCTGTGGTCGGCCGAAGACAGCGACAGCAGGCCGACCTCCTCGAACCCGGTCGAGTCCAGCCCGCGCTGCACCATCTCGCCGATGCCGGTGATCGAGCGTTCGCGCACCGGGCGGGTGATCATGCCGGCCTGGCAGAACCGGCAGCCGCGGGTGCAGCCGCGGAAGATCTCCACCGACATCCGCTCGTGCACCGACTCGGCCAGCGGGACCAGCGGCTGCTTCGGGTACGGCCAGCCGTCCAGATCCATCACCGTGCGCTTGTGCACCCGGTGCGGCACGCCGGTCCGGTTGGGCACGACCCGCTGGATCCGCCCGTCCGGCAGGTAGTCGACGTCATAGAAGCGCGGCACGTACACGCCGCCGCTGCGGGCCAGCCGGTAGAGGATCTCCTCCCGGCCGCCCGGGCTTCCCGCGTCCTTCCACTCGGCGATCACCGAGGTGATCTCGCCGGCCGCCTCCTCGCCGTCGCCCAGCACGGCCGCGTCGATGAACTCCGCGATCGGCTCCGGGTTGAACGCCGCGTGCCCGCCGGCGATCACCAGCGGATGCTGCGGACCCCGGTCGGCCGCCGACAGCGGGATGCCGGCGAGGTCGAGCGCGGTGAGCATGTTCGTGTAGCCGAGCTCGGTGGCGAACGAGACGCCGAGCACGTCGAACGCGCCGACCGGGCGGTGCCCGTCGACGGTGAACTGCGGGATGCCGTGCTCGCGCAGCAGCGCCTCGAGGTCGGGCCACACCGCGTAGGTGCGCTCGGCGAGGGCGTCCGGCCGCTCGTTGAGCAGCTCGTAGAGGATCATGACGCCCTGGTTGGGCAGGCCGACCTCGTACGCGTCCGGATACATCAGCGCCCAGCGGACGGTGACCGCGTCCCAGTCCTTGACCGTGCTGTTGAGCTCGCCGCCGACGTACTGGATCGGCTTCTGCACCCTGGGCAGCAGCGGTTCCAGCAGCGGGAAGACGGACTCCATGTCGTTCGAGCCTACTCGGCGTGCGTCCTCACCCGGCGGGTTCGGTCCACCTGCTCACTCCACGCGCCAGCGGCCCACGTTGAGCAGCAGGCCGATGGCCATCCAGTTGGCGAACATGGCCGAGCCGCCGTACGAGACGAACGGCAGCGGCAGGCCGGTGATCGGCATGATCCCGAGCGTCATCCCGATGTTGACGAACGTCTGGAACGCGAACCAGCAGGCCACGCCGCCGGCGATGAGCCGGCCGAACAGGTCCGGCGAGCGCCCGGCCAGCCGCAGCGTCCGCCACAGCAGCAGTCCGAACAGCAGGATGATGCCGCCGGCGCCGACCAGCCCGAGCTCCTCGCCGGCGACCGTGAACACGAAGTCGGTCTGCTGCTCGGGCACGAACTTGCCGGTCGTCTGGGTGCCCTTGAACAGCCCGGTCCCGGTCAGCCCGCCGTTGCCGATCGCGATCCGGGCCTGGGTGATGTTGTACGCGGCGCCGAGCGTGTCCTGGTCCTGCTGGGTGAACGCCTTGAACCGCTCGATCTGGTATTCCTTGAGCACGCCCAGCTGGACGGCCCCGAACACGACCAGTACGCCGGCGAACACGAGCCCGACGAGCCAGCGGGCCGGCGCCCCGGCGAGCAGCAACACGCCGAAGACGGTGAACACGAACACCATGGCCGTGCCGAGGTCGGGCTGCAGCATCACCAGCCCCAGCGGTACCGCGGCCAGCGCCAGGACCAGCGGCACGTCCCGGCTGCGCGTCGCCCCTTCGTGGGTACGCCGCTCGGCCAGCAGCACCGCCATCCCGGCGACCAGCGCGACCTTCGCGAACTCGCTGGGCTGGATCTGGAACCCGCCGCCGATCACGATCCACGAGTGCGCCCCGTTGATCGTCGTGCCGACCAGCAGCACCGCGACCAGGCCGAGGCAGGACGCGATGTAGACGAACGGCGCGTAGGCGCGCAGCGCGCGGTAGTCGACGACCGTCACGACCGCGCACAGCACCAGCCCGATGGCCAGGTTGAGCAGGTGGCGCTTGAAGAACGTGTTCGGGTCGTCGCCGGCGTCGACCAGCCGCGGCTTGGTCGCCGACCAGACCAGCAGCGAGCCGAGCAACGACAGCAGCAGGGCGGAGCCGGCGATCACCCAGTCGATCTGCCACCAGGTGCTGTTCCGCTCCCGCGGACCGACCAGGCCCCGGTCGAGCGGCACCCGCCCCAGCGGCAGTCCGGCGCGGCTCATTGGTTGCCCGTCACGTGCGGGACGCCGGCCGGCGGTCCGTTCGGGAACGCCGCCTTCTTCGCCCCGGTCAGCCCGTAGATGCCCTCGTAGATGGCTCGGACGACCGGCGCCGCGGCCTGCGCGCC
This sequence comes from uncultured Actinomycetota bacterium, assembly GCA_963728945.1. Classification (GTDB taxonomy): domain Bacteria; phylum Actinomycetota; class Actinomycetes; order Mycobacteriales; family CADCTP01; genus CADCTP01. Next base: position 156,438 of record CAVSMA010000006.1, read on the forward strand.
GAGGCCGGCCTGCTCGATCATCGCGACCACCACATACTGGGCCGCCGAGTCGGCCGGCGCCCAGGACGCGAACCACGAGGTGTCCTGCTTGCCGAACACCTCGGCCGTACCGGTCTTGCCGCCGACCAGCACCTTGTCCAGCGGGAAGCCGTTGCCGAACGCGACCGAGCCGGAGGCGCCGTTCGCGGCGGTGAACGCCAGCGACGACTTGATGTTCCCGAGCACCTGCTGGCTCACCGGCACCTTGCCCCGCGACTTGGCCTTGATCTCCCGGACCACCTTGCCATCCGGGTCGACGATGGCACGGCCCAGCCGCGGCTCCCACAGCGTGCCGCCGTTGACCAGTGCCGAGTAGGCCACCGCCAGCTGCAGCGGGCTGACCGTCGTCTCGCCCTGCCCGATCGCGAGGTTGGCCGCGTCGCCGACCTGGAACCGCCAGCCGTCGGTGCAGTTCTCGGCGGCCAGCCGGGTCAGGAACGAGCGCCGGGCCGGGTCGGACACCTCGGGGTAGCCGCGCTTGGCGTCCGAGCAGTACGTCGCCTTGTTCTCGTCCCACCGGGTCTGCTTGAACGCCCGGTCGACGATCCGTCCGGAGGTCTGCTCCCCGGCCGGCAGGTCGATGTCCGGCGGCGAGCCGAACCCGTACGCCCTGGCCATCCGCTGCAGGTTCTCCGCCGGCTTCTGGTGCGCATGGAGGCGGGCCTCGTCGGCATACCAGTCACTCTGCGCGAAGCCGTAGAAGATCGTGTCGCAGGACTTGGCGAGCGCGATCCGCAGGTCGATGGCGCCGGCGATGCCGCGGCCCTCGAAGTTGTCCTTGGTCGTGTTGCCGACCTTGAGCGAACCCGGGCAGCTGTACGTGCCGGTGAACGACGCCCGGCCGGACATCACCTCGGCCGACGCCGACGACAGCTTGAACGTCGACCCCGGTGCGAACTGGCCCTGCACCGCACGGGAGACCAGCGGCGTGCCCGCGTTCGGGTCGGTGAGCCGGGCCAGCTCGGTCTTGGAGATCCCGCCGACGAACACGCTCGGGTCGTACGACGGCGTGCTGGCCAGGGCGATCACCCGGCCGTTGCGCGGGTCCATCACGACCGCGGCCCCGGACGGCGCCGCGTACAGCTGGCCGTCCTTGTCCCGCTCGGTCCGCCGCTTGGCGATCTCCGCGGTCAGCGCCCGCTCGGCGATCCGCTGCACGTCCCGGTCGATGCTGGTGACGAGCGTGTCGCCGCGCTCGGGCTCGGTCTCCCGCTGGGTCGCGATCAGCGTGCCGCGGTTGTCGACCGTCACGTACCGGACGCCGTCCTTGCCGCGCAGGTAGGCGTCGTAGGTCTTCTCCAGGCCGGCCCGGCCGATCTGGGCGTTGAGGTTGAGGTCGGTGCGGCCGGCCTTGCGGGCGGCGTCGAGCTCGTCCTGGTTGACCGGGCCGACGTAGCCGAGCGAGTGCGCGGCCAGGCTGCCGTTCGGGTATTGCCGGAGGGTCTGCGACTCCGCGCTGACCCCGGCGTAGTCCTCCTGCCGCTCCTCGATGGTCAGCACGATCGCCGGGGTCGTGTCGGTGACCACCGGCACCGGCTGGTACGGCGAGCCGTTCCAGCACGGACGCGGCACGCCCTTCGCGCACGGCGTGATCCGCTTGGCCAGCTCGGCCGGGGAGACGTGCAGCAGCGTCCCGAGCCGCTGCAGCACGGCCTTGCCGCCGTCGGCCTGCGCCTGCAGCGCGGACCGGTTCACGCTCACCACCAGCGTGCTGCGATTGGTCACCAGCGGCCGGCCGCGGTCGTCGACGATCGCGCCGCGCGGGGCGGCCAGGATGACCTCCCGGGTGTGCTGCCGGTTGGCTGTCTGGACCAGCTTCTCGTCGTCGAGCACCTGCAGGTAGTAGAGCCGGGCGCCGAGGGTGAGCAACAGGGAGATCACCACGACGCGGATCACCGCGAGCCGGACCCTGGTCACCGCGCCCGCCTCCCGCCCGGCGCGCCGCTCACAGCCCTCGCCTCGCCGGGGCGAACCGTCTGGTCACCGCCATGACCAGCGGAACCACGAACGGCGTGAGCACGACGTCGTACGCGATCGTGCCGAGCACGCCGGCAACGCCGTCGGCCACCGGCTGGCCGAGCAGGCCCATCACGCCGAGGTAGGTGAGGTAGACCGCGCCGGTGAGGACCGCGACGACCACCACCGACAGCAGCACGCTGCGCCGGACGTCGGCGTCCAGCAGGCCGGCGAGCAGGCCGGCCAGCCCGAAGCACAGCGCCAGCACGCCGACCGGGTGGTCGGAGAGCAGGTCGGCGAGCAGCCCGGCGCCGAAGCCGGCGGCGAGCCCGGCGCTGCCGCCGCCGGCCAGGCCGATCGCGATGACGAGCACGAGCACGAGGTTCGGCGGGCCGCCGGGCAGCGGCAGCCGGGACAGCACGGCGGCCTGCAGGACCACCGCGACGACGATGGCCAGCGCGGCCGCGGCCCCGGGACCGGCCCTCACGGCGTGTGCTCCGGGGTGGTGGCCGCCGGCGGTGACGGCGCGAGCCGGTCGCGCGGGTCGGCCCGCGGCGCGGCGAGCACGATCCCGACCAGGTCGAGGCTGGCGAACGACACGTACGGGGCGACGGTCGCCTCCCGGGCCGGGGCGCCGGGGTCGCCGGACACCGTCGTCACCTCGCCGACCGGGAGCCCGGCCACGTACGTCGACCCACCGTACGGGCCGGTGAGCAGGCGGTCGCCGACCTGCACCCTCGTCGTGGGGTCCAGCGGCGTGTAGGTGAGCGGGCCGAGGCCGTTGCCGGCGGCGACGCCGAGCGCGTTGCCGCCGGCGACCCGGACGCCGACGGCCGAGCCGGGGTCGACCGCGAGCACGACGACGGCCGAGCTCTCGCTGACCTGCTTGACCCGACCGACCAGCCCGTCCGAGTCGATCACGGTCTGGTCCGGCTGCAGGCCGTCCCGGCGGCCGGCGTCGACGGTGATCGTCCATTCGAACCCGATCGACGGCCCGAGCCCGGTGACCACCGCGGGCAGCACGGTGAACCCGCCCTGCCCGGACAGCAGCTCGAGCTTCCGCAGCTCCTCGGAGCGGGTGCTGGACAGCTCGCTCTCCCGCAGCTGCCGGCGCAGCTCGGCGTTCTCCTTCTGCAGCGCGTCGATCTTCTGCCCGGAGTCGCCGAGGTCGCCGAGCCCGCCGAAGAACCGGCCGACCGGGGCGACCAGCGTGGTGACCCCGGCCTGGGCCGGGTCGACCACGGTGTGCGCGGCGCTGCGAACTCCCCGGAACCCCTCGCCGCGGTGGTCGAGCGTGATCAGCACGACCGAGAGCAACAGCAGCAGGATCACCGCCCGCCGCTGGCCGCGAGAGGGAGCCATCATCGCGGCGATCCCCCGGTCAGGCCCAGGACCGTTTGCGCTCGGACACCAGCACCTGCTGCAGCGCGTCGAAGTCCTCCACGCAGCGGCCGGAGCCGATCGCGACCGAATGCAGCGGATTGTCGGCGATGAGGATCGGCATGCCGGTCTCGTGGCGGAGGCGCTCGTCCAGGCCGCGCAGGTTCGCGCCGCCGCCGGCGAGCACGATGCCGCGGTCCATGACGTCGCCGGCCAGCTCGGGCGGGCACTTGTCGAGCGTGGTCTTCACCGCGTCGACGATCGCGTTGACCGGCTCCTCGATGGCCCGGCGGATCTCCTCGCCGGCGACGACGATCGTCTTCGGCAGCCCGGTGACGAGGTCGCGGCCGCGGATCTCGGCCTGGTCGTCCTCGGGCATCGGGAACGCCGACCCGATCGCGATCTTGATCTCCTCGGCGGTGCGCTCGCCGAGGGACAGCGAGTATTCCTTCTTGACGTACGAGATGATCGCCTGGTCGATCTCGTCGCCGGCGATGCGGATGCTGGTGTTGGTGACGATCCCGCCGAGCGAGATCACCGCGACCTCGGTGGTGCCGCCGCCGATGTCGACGACCATGTTGCCGGTCGGCTCGCTCACCGGCAGGCCGGAGCCGATCGCCGCGGCCATGGGCTCCTCGATGATGAACACCTTGCTGGCACCGGCCGCGTACGTCGACTCCTTCACCGCACGCTGCTCGACGCCGGTGATGCCGGACGGCACGCAGACGACCACCCGCGGCCCGCGGACGAGGTAGCGGCGGCGGTGCACCTTGCGGATGAAGTAGCGCAGCATCCGCTCGGTGGTGTCGAAGTCGGCGATCACGCCGTCCTTCAGCGGGCGCACCGCGACGATGTTCGACGGCGTGCGGCCGATCATCCGTTTGGCTTCGATGCCGACCGCGAGGATCTCGCCGGTGTTGGTGTTCGTCGCCACGACCGACGGCTCGTTGAGCACGATGCCACGACCGCGCACGTACACGAGAGTATTCGCGGTGCCCAGGTCGATCGCCATGTCGCGGCCGAGGAAGGACAGCGTGGTGCTCGACATGCGGCAAATCTCCTCGGGCGCGTGGGAGGTCGCTCGGGTTCGTTGATGCTACCCGCGCGACCCCTACGGTTACCTGAGGAGGAGCCGCTCGAGCCGGCGCGCCGTTACGGAAAATCCGATCGCCGCGAGCCCGACGAAGTAGACCGCGTGCCCGAGCAGGCCGATTCCCACGCCCGCGCCGGTGGTCAGCGGCCGCACCAGCTCGATGCCGTGGTAGAGCGGGGTGAACTGCACCACGACCTGGATAGCCCGGGGGTAGACCGACAGCGGGAAGAACGTCGTGGAGAACAGGAACATCGGCAGGATCGCGAGTTGCACGTACTCGAAGTCCTGCCAGCTGCGCATGAACGACGTGCACGCCATGCCGACGGCCGCGAACGCCAGGCCGATGAGGATGGTCGCCGGCAGCGCGAGCAGCGCCCACCACGACGTGATCAGCCCGAGCGCGGCCATCACGCTGAGGAATGCGACCGAGTAGAGCGTGCCGCGCAGCTGGGCCCAGGTGATCTCGCCGACCGCGATGTCGCCCGGGCCGAGCGGTGTCGCGAGCATCGCGTCGTACGTCTTGGCGAACTTGAGCTTGAAGAAGACGTTCATGGTCGAGTCGTAGATCGCGCCGTTCATCGCGCTCGCGGCGAGCAGGGCCGGGGCGACGAAGACGGTGTAGTCGATCGGCTGGCCGTCCGGCCCGGCGACCGTGCCGACCAGCGCCCCGATGCCGACGCCGAGGGAGAGCAGGTAGAACAGCGGCTCGAAGAAGCCGGAGACGATCAGCGGCCAGATCCGCCGGTAGACCACGATGTTGCGCTCGACCAGCCGCCAGGACTTCCCGCCGGCCAGCGGCAGCGGCGTGGTCCGGACGGCGAGCGTGGGGGTCGCGGTGTCGGCCATCTCAGACCGCCAACCGACGCTGGTAGTTGCGGACGGCGAAGGCGAAGCCGACGACGATCCACCCGGTCAGGTAGGCCACGTGCAGCAGGACGCTGCCGATCGTCGCGCCGCCGAGCGCGAGCTCGCGGGACAGGGCGACGCCGTGCCAGAGCGGGGTCAGGTAGGCCAGCTGCTCGAACACCAGCGGCAGCTGCGTCACCGGATAGAACACGCCGCCGAACAGGAACAGCGGGACGACGACGAACCGCATCAGGATGGCGAAGCCGAAGTCGTTGTCGAGGACCGCCGAGTAGGCCACGACCGGGGTGGCGAAGGCGAGGCCGGTCAGCAGCGCGGCCGGCAGCGTGAGCAGCGCGAGCGGGCCGTCGGCGGCGCCGAACGCGGTCATCACCGCGAGGAAGATCGCCGAGCCGAACAGCACCCGGGCGCCGATGTAGAGCAGGTGGCCGACGAGCACGTCGAGCACGCCGAGCGGGGTCGCGAGCATCGCGTGGTAGGTCTTGATCCACTTGATCGCGCCCATCACCGGGTAGGTCGACTCGCCGACCGCGGTCTGCATCGCGGTCGCGGCCAGCAGTCCCGGGGCGAGGAAGACGAGGTAGCTGTGGCCCTCGACGCCGCCGGAGGTGGACGAGTCGACCAGCGTGCCGAGGCCGAGCCCCATCGAGGCCAGGAAGAGGACCGGGAACAGGATCGTGCTGATCACGGACCCACGCCAGGTCCGCTTGTATTGGAACAGCCAGTATTCGAACGAGCGCAGGGCGAACGGCGCGGTGGTGGTGACCATCAGTCCACCAGCGTCCGGCCGGTGAGGTGGAGGAAGACGTCCTCCAGCGTGGACCGGCGGACCAGCACGCCGAACGGGCGCAGCCCGCGCTCGTGGACGGCGGCCGCGGCCGCGTCGCCGTCGTCGGTGTAGAGCAGCAGCCGGTCGGGCAGCACCTCGACCCGGTCGGCGAGGTCGGCCAGCTTGCCCGCCATCGCCTCGTGCTCGTCCGGCGCGAACCGGACTTCGACCACTTCGCGGCTCGACCAGGCCGCGATCAGCTCGGTCGGCGAGCCCTCGGCCACGATGCGGGCCTTGTCCATGACGACCAGCCGGTCGCAGAGCTGCTCGGCCTCGTCCATGTAGTGAGTGGTGAGCAGCAGCGTGACGCCCTCCCGCTTGAGCCGGAACAGCCGGTCCCACAGCACGTGCCGGGCCTGCGGGTCGAGACCGGTGGTCGGCTCGTCGAGCAGCAGCACCTCGGGCTCGTTGATGAGGCTGCGGGCGATCGTGAGCCGGCGCTTCATGCCGCCGGACAGCGAGTCGACCTTGGCGTCGCGCTTGTCGGTCAGCTGGACGAACTCCAGCAGCTCGTCGGCGCGGTGCCGGATCACCGGCTTGGACAGGCCGAAGTAGCGCCCGTAGACGAGCAGGTTTTCCCTGACGGTGAGCTCGAGGTCGAGCGAGTCGTCCTGCGGGACGACCCCGAGCCGGGCGCGGATCTCGGCCCCGTGGGTCGCCGGGTCCTGGCCGAGCACCCGCAGCGTGCCGGACGTGACCGGCGAGACGCAGCCGATCATCCGCATGGTGCTGGACTTGCCGGCGCCGTTGGGACCGAGGAAACCGAACGCCTCGCCCCGCCACACGTCGACGTCGATGCCGTCGACCGCGGTGAAGCCGTCGAACCGCTTGGTGAGGCCGCGAGCGTGCACCAGGCTGTCGGCGGGGGGCTCGGTCATGGTTTGGACGCTACCGAGCCGGTCGGACAGTTTCGCCTGAGTTTCGCGGCGGGCGGAGCGGCTGGGACGAGGGCTCGCCCCCGCCGCTCCGGCTCCGGCGCGGGTCTGCTGCCGGCCGGTCTGCCGGCCGGTCTGCTCAGAGGTTGGGGAAGAACAGGGCGAGCTCTCGCTTGGCCGACTCGGGTGAGTCGGAGCCGTGCACGATGTTCTTCTGTACCTCGAGGGCGTGGTCGCCCCGGATGGTGCCGGCCGTCGCCTTGACCGGGTCGGTTGCCCCGGCGAGCTGGCGGAACGCTTCGATCGCCCGCGGGCCCTCGACCACCGCGGCGACGAGCGGGCCGGACGTGATGAAGTCGACGAGCGGGCCGAAGAACGGCTTCTCCCGATGCTCGGCGTAGTGCGTCTGGGCAGTCCCGCGGTCCAGGGTGCGCAGCTCCAGCGCGACGAGCCGCAGGCCCTTGCGCTCGATCCGGCCGACGACGTCGCCGATCAGGCCGCGGACGACGCCGTCAGGTTTGATCAGGACGAGGGTGCGCTCGGTGTCCACGGAACTCCTTCGGTGCGGTACTGACTGGCCAGAGCGTAGGTGGTGCCCCGCTCGCGGCGCGCGAGGCCCGTTCAGCCCAGAGCGCTCGGATGTCAGGCGCGCCCCCGCTCAGGCCGGACACGCGGGCCGCCTGATGCACGGAGTGGGGGCTGGCGCGTGCATCACAGGCGCGTGTCGCCGGGGCGCCTGGCGCGCCGGGTCAGCCGGGCGCGGTGCTGGCGCCGGAGCGGGTGATCTCCTGGCGGACCCAGAGCAGGTAGACCCAGACGCCGGCGAACAGCAGACCCAGGAAGTACATCGCCGGGACGAGGACGCCGGTGGCGATGACGGCGAGCTGCAGCACGCTGGCGGCGACCAGTCCGAACCGCCGCCGCTGCAGGCCGGCCGTCGTGAACAGCGCGGCTGCGAGCAGGAGCAGCAGCGTGAGCTCCGTCGTGCTGATCCCGTCCTGGCCGATCCTGGCGATCGCCATCGGCACGAACAACACGGTGATCCCCTCGAGGATCAACCCGGCCGCGAGCGTCCCGCTGACCGCCCGTTCCCGGCGCCGCGCCGCCGCCCGCTCGGCCTCCCCCGCTGCCGCGGCCCCCAGGCCGGCCGCGCCTACCCCGCCCGGCAGGCTTGCTCCGCCGCCGTCCGCGCCGACCGACCGGTCGTCCTGCGGCGGGGTCGGCTCGTCTGGGGGTGGGGGCGTGGTCATCGGGATCTGCGGCCGGCGCCGAGCAGGGTGCGTGCGTCGCCGGCGGTGACGACCGAGCCGGTGACGAGCACGCCGGCACCGCCGAGCTGGTCCTCGCCCTCCTCGGCCAACTGCACCGCGGCCTCGATCGCGTCGTCCAGCCTCGGCTCGACCACCACCCGGTCGGCGCCGAACACCGGCACCGCCAGGGCGGCGAGGTCGTCTGCCGACATCCGGCGGGGCGAGGAGTTCTCGGTAAGGACGACCTCGTCGAGCACCGGCTCGAGCTGCTCCAGCATCCCCGTGACGTCCTTGTCGCCGAGCACCGCGACCACGCCGACGAGCCGGCGGAACGAGAACGACTCGCCGAGCGCGGCGACGCTCGCCGCCATCCCGTGCGGGTTGTGTGCGGCGTCGACTATCACGGTCGGCGCGCCCCGGACCACCTCGAGCCGGCCGGGCGAGCTGGCCCCGACCAGCGCCTCCCGCACCACCTCGACGTCGATCACGCCGGTGTCTGCCCCGGCCCCGAGGAACGCCTCCACCGCGGCCAGCGCGACCGCCGTGTTCTGTGCGTGGTGCGCGCCGTGCAGCGGCACGAACAGTTCGTCGTAGACCCCGGCGAGGCCCTGCAGGGTCAGCACCTGCCCGCCGACCGCGACCGCCCGGTTTACCACGCCGAACTCGCTGCCCTCGCGGGCCACCGTCGCGTCGACCTCGGCCGCCCGCCGCAGCAACACCTGCGCAGCGTCCGGCTCCTGGGCGGCCAGCACCGCGATCGACTCCGGCTTGATGATCCCGGCCTTCTCGCCGGCGATCTCCCCGATCGTGTCGCCGAGGTATTTCGTGTGGTCGAGCCCGATCGGCGTGACGACCGCGACCCGGCCGTCGGCGACGTTGGTCGAGTCCCACGTGCCGCCCATGCCGACCTCGACCACCGCCACGTCGACCGGCGCGTCCGCGAACGCGGCGAACCCCATCGCGGTGAGCACCTCGAAGTACGACAACGGGACCGGCTGGTCCTTGTCGACCAGCTCCAGGTATGGCCGGATGTCCTCGTACGTGTCGACGAACCGACGGTCGCTGATCGGCTCCCCCTCCAAGCTGATCCGCTCGGTCGGCGAGACCAGGTCGGGGCTGGTGAACCGGCCGACCCGCAGCCCGAACCCGCGCAGGATCGCGTCGATGATCCGGGCCGTGGTCGTCTTGCCGTTGGTGCCGGCGACGTGGATCACCGGGTAGCTGCGCTGCGGGTCGCCGAGCACGTCCACCAGCGCCCGGATCCGGTCCAGCGTCGGGTCGAGCCGGGACTCCGGCCATCGGTGCCGCAGCTCGCCGAGCACGCGGGCGAGGTCGGCCCGATCCTGCTCGGCCTGGTCGGTGCTCACGGCGTCGGCAGCGCCCCGAGCTGCCCGGTGATCCGCTCGACGTCCGACTCGGCCGAGGCCAGCCGCGTCCGCACCTTGGCCACGACCGCTTCCGGCGCCTTGTCGATGAACTCGGTGTTGGCGAGCTTCGCCGTCGCGGTGCGCAGCTCCTTCTCGGCCGCGGCAAGGTCTTTGGTCAGACGTGCGCGCTCGGCGGCGACGTCGATCGCGCCGGACAGGTCGAGCTCGACGGTGGTCGTCCGCACCGACAGCGACGCGGTCGGGGCGAACCCGTCCTCCGGCGTGTCGAGCCGGGTCAGCGCCCGGACCAGCGGCTCGTGCGCCGCGATGCCGGTCGCCGCCAACCCGCCGATCCGCGCGGCGACCCGCTGCGAGGGCCGCAGCCCCTGCTCGGAGCGGAACCGCCGCACCTCGGTGACCACGTCCTGCAGCGCCGCCACCTCGGCCTCCGCGGCGGGATCCAGCCGCGAGCCGTCCGCCTGCGGCCAGCTCGCCACCACCAGCGACTCGCCGCCGGTGAGCGCCGTCCACAGCGCCTCCGTGACGAACGGGACCACCGGGTGCAGCAGCCGCAGCACCGCGTCCAGCGCATGGCCGAGCACCAGCCTGGTGCGGTGCGCGCCCGCACCGCCGGCGGCCAGCGGCACCTTGGCCAGCTCGACGTACCAGTCGCAGAAGTCGTCCCACACGAAGTGGTAGAGCGACTCGGACGCCTTGGCGAACTCGAAGTGCTCGTAGTCGGCGTCGACGCTCGCCGTCACCGCGGCCAGCCGAGACAGCAACCACCGGTCGACCGTGGACAGCTCCTCTGCCGGCGGCAGCGGCTCGGCGGTGGTGGCGCCGTTGAGCAGCGCGAACCGGGCCGCGTTCCACAGCTTGTTGCAGAAGTTGCGGCTGCCTTGCACCCACTCCTCGCCGATCGGCACGTCGACGCCGGGGTTGGCGCCGCGGGCGAGCGTGAAGCGCAGCGCGTCCGACCCGTACGCGTCCATCCAGTCGAGCGGGTCGACCGCGTTGCCGAAGGACTTCGACATCTTCTTGCCGTGCTTGTCGCGGACCATGCCGTGCAGCGCGACCACGTCGAACGGCTGAACGCCGTCCATCGCGTACAGCCCGAACAGCATCATCCGGGCGACCCAGAAGAACAGGATGTCGTAGCCGGTGACCAGCACGCTCGTCGGGTAGAAGCGGCGCAGGTCGGGCGTGTCGTCCGGCCAGCCCAGCGTCGAGAACGGCCAGAGCCCGGAGGAGAACCAGGTGTCGAGCACGTCGGCGTCCTGCGTCCAGCCCTCGCCGGTCGGCGGCTGGTCGTCGGGACCGACGCAGACCACCTCACCAGCCGGCCCGTACCAGACCGGGATGCGGTGGCCCCACCACAGCTGCCGGGAGATGCACCAGTCGTGCATGTCGTCGACCCAGGCGAAGTAGCGTCCCTCCAGCGAGGTCGGGTGGATCGCGACCCGGCCGTCGCGGACCGCGTCGCCGGCGGCCTTGGCCAGCGTCTCGACCCGGACGAACCACTGCAATGACAGCCGGGGCTCCACCGTGGTAGCGCACCGCGAGCAGTGTCCGACGGAGTGCACGTACGGCCACTTCTCGGCGACGATCCGGCTCTGCTCGCGCAGCGCGGCCACCACCGCCGGCCTGGCCTCGAACCGGTCGAGCCCCTGGAACGGCCCGGGCGCGGTGACCACCCCCCGCTCGTCGAGCACGGTCACCGACGGCAGGTCGTGCCGGCGGCCGATCTCGAAGTCGTTGGGGTCGTGCGCCGGGGTCACCTTGACCGCGCCGGTGCCGAAGCTCGGATCGACGTGGTCGTCGGCGACGATGGGGATCCGCCGGCCGGTGAGCGGCAGCTCGACCTCGGCGCCGATCAGGTGCCGGTAGCGCTCGTCGTCCGGGTGCACGGCGACCGCGGTGTCGCCGAGCATCGTCTCGGCCCTGGTGGTGGCGACGACGATCGAGGCGTCACCGTCGCCGTAGCGGATGGAGACCAGCTCGCCGTCGTCCTCGGTGTGCTCGACCTCGATGTCCGACAGCGCGGTCAGGCAGCGCGGGCACCAGTTGATGATCCGCTCGGCCCGGTAGATCAGGCCGTCGTCGAACATCCGCTTGAAGACGGTCTGCACCGCCCGGGAGAGACCCTCGTCCATCGTGAACCGCTCGCGCGACCAGTCCACGCTGTCGCCGAGCCGGCGCATCTGCCCGAGGATCTTGCCGCCCGACTCGGCCTTCCACTGCCAGACCCGCTCGACGAATGCCTCCCGCCCCAGGTCGTGCCGGGACAGGCCCTGCTTGGCCAGCTCGCGCTCCACCACGTTCTGCGTGGCGATGCCCGCGTGGTCCATGCCCGGCAGCCAGAGCGCGTCGTAGCCCTGCATGCGCCGGCGCCGGGTCAGCGCGTCCATCAGGGTGTGCTCGAACGCGTGGCCGAGGTGCAGGGAGCCGGTCACGTTGGGCGGCGGGATGACGATGCAGAACGGAGGCTTCCCGGCGTCCTCCGGCCGGCCGGCCGCGAAGTAGCCACGGTCGATCCACCGCTCATAGAGCGGGCCTTCTACCTGCGCGGGAACGAACTGGCTCGGCAGGTCGGCACCGGGCCTCGGCCCGGCTGGGTCGTGGGTGGGTTCTGTCACGGTCACGCTGGGGATGGTACGGATCCGGAGCAGGGCGATGCGAACCGCTGTCCACAGCCGCGGCCGTCGTCCACAGATTCGAAGTCCGACTGGAACGCGGCACGGCTGAGGCTCTACCGTCCGTCGTCGGTCGCCAGCGAGGCGGCAGTCGATGGAGAGGTGGAGCTGCGGTGGTGGCGTTCGCGTGGTGCGCGCTCGCGGTGTTCACGGTCGCCGTGATCGCGCTGGTCGTGCTCCTGGCCCGGGCGCTGTTCCGCGCGATCGACCGGGTCGACCGGATCCGGGACGAGCTCTACACGATGGCGAAGACGGTCGAGACGATGGCGGTCCGGGTCGAGCGGATCGAGTCCGGCCTCGGCGAGGGCGACGCGCGCCTGGGCGAGCTGCGCGCCGACCTGCGCTCGACGATGCGTCGCGACATGCGGGAGATCCTCGAGACCGGCCGACCCAGCCCGTCCCCCTGACCGGGCGGCCAGCGCGGGCAGCCCGGGCGGCGACTACGCCGACTTCTCTCGGCGCTCCCGCTTCGGGGTCTCGCGCCGCACGATCGTCGGGTTGACGTTCTCCAGCACCGCCTCGCGGGTGATCACCACGCGGGCCACATCGTCCCGGCTCGGCACCTCGTACATGACCGAGAGCAGGACCTCTTCCATGATCGCCCGCAGCCCGCGGGCGCCGGTGCCGCGCAGGATGGCCTGGTCGGCGATCGCCTCCAGGGCGTCGTCGGAGAACTCCAGCTCCACCCCGTCGAGCTCGAACAGCTTCGCGAACTGCTTGGTCAGCGCGTTGCGCGGCTCGGTGAGGATGCAGATCAGCGCCTCGCGGTCGAGGCTGCGCACGCTGGTGATGACCGGCAGCCGGCCGATGAACTCGGGGATCATCCCGAACTTGAGCAGGTCTTCCGGCATGACCTCGGCGAACACGTCGGCCGAGTCGACGTCGAACTTGCTGCGCAGCTCGGCGCCGAAGCCGATGCCCTTGCGCCCCACCCGCGCCTCGATGATCTTCTCCATCCCGGCGAACGCCCCGCCGACGATGAACAGCACGTTGGTGGTGTCGATCTGGATGAACTCCTGGTGCGGATGCTTGCGCCCGCCCTGCGGCGGCACCGAGGCGGTGGTGCCCTCCAGGATCTTCAGCAGCGCCTGCTGGACGCCCTCGCCGGACACGTCGCGGGTGATCGACGGGTTTTCCGACTTGCGGGCGATCTTGTCGACCTCGTCGATGTAGATGATGCCGGTCTCCGCGCGCTTCACGTCGTAGTCGGCGGCCTGGATCAGCTTGAGCAGGATGTTCTCGACGTCCTCGCCGACGTAGCCGGCCTCGGTGAGCGCGGTCGCGTCCGCGATCGCGAACGGCACGTTGAGCATCCGGGCCAGCGTCTGGGCCAGCAGCGTCTTGCCGCAGCCTGTCGGCCCGAGCAGCAGGATGTTGGACTTCGCCAGCTCGACCTGGCTCTCCGACGACCGGGGGCCCGCGTCACCACCGGCCTGTACGCGCTTGTAGTGGTTGTAGACCGCAACGGACAGCTGCTTCTTGGCAACGTCCTGGCCCACCACGTACTGGTTGAGGAAATCGAAGATCTCCGCCGGCTTGGGCAGCTCGTCGAACTTCAGCTCGGAGGATTCGGAGAGCTCCTCCTCGATGATCTCGTTGCAGAGGTCGATGCACTCGTCACAGATGTAGACGCCGGGGCCGGCGATGAGCTTCTTCACCTGCTTCTGCGATTTGCCACAGAAGGAGCACTTCAGCAGATCACCGCCGTCTCCGATGCGTGCCACCCTACGACCCTCTCCGTCTCGGACACCGGGCCGCTAGCCGGTGCGTTCGTTGACGCTACCTCGTCCGGCCGCCGTTGCACCCCCCTTTCGGGCGCGCCGCGGCCGGTTCCGCCACGATCACCCGGACGGCCCCGTGGCCGGGCCGGCGTACCGACCCGGCTCCGCCCAGTTCAGGCGCTCAGCCGACGTTGAGCGCGCTGAGCTTGCGCGTCGTGATGACGTCGTCGATGAAGCCGTACTCCTTGGCCTGCTCGGCGGTCAGGATCGTGTCCCGCTCGATGTCGAGGCGGACCCGGTCCTCCGGCTGGCCGGTGTGCCGGGCCAGGATCTTCTCCAGCAGGGAGCGCATCCGCAGCACCTCGTTGGCCTGGATCTCCAGGTCGGAGACCTGGCCCTGGCCCTCGGCGGACGGCTGGTGGATCAGCACGCGGGCGTGCTCCAGCGCGGCCCGCTTGCCCGGGGTGCCCGCCGCCAGCAGGACCGCGGCGGCCGAGGCGGCCTGGCCCATGCAGACGGTCGCGATGTCCGGGCGGACGAACATCATCGTGTCGTAGATCGCCGTCAGCGCGGTGAACGAGCCACCCGGCGAATTGATGTACATCGTGATGTCGCGGTCGGGGTCGTTGGACTCCAGCGTGAGCAGCTGGGCCATCACGTCGTTGGCCGACGCGTCGTCGATCTGCACTCCGAGGAAGATGATTCGTTCCTCGAAGAGCTTGTTGTACGGATTGGACTCCTTGACCCCGTAGTTCGTGCGCTCCACGAAGGAAGGCAGCACGTACCGCGCGGAGGGGCCGAACTGGCTCATGGCGTCTCCTGAATTCGCTTCTCGTCCGTGGTTACGCCGGCGCCGTGCCCGACGGGCCCTGGATCTCCTGCACCCGCTCGATGACCTCGTCGACGAAGCCGTACTCCTTGGCCTGAGCGGCGGTGAACCACCGGTCGCGATCGGAGTCGCGCTCGATCTGCTCGACGGTCTGTCCGGTCTGCTGGGCGATGAGCTCGGCCATCTCCCGCTTGGTCAACTTGTATTGCTCGGCCTGGATGGCGATGTCCGACGCGGTGCCGCCGATGCCGGCGGACGGCTGGTGCATGAGGATCCGCGCGTGGGGCAGTGCGTAGCGCTTGCCCGGCGTGCCGGACGACAGCAGGAACTGGCCCATCGACGCGGCGAGACCCATCGCGAACGTCGCCACGTCCGGCTCGATGAGCTGCATCGTGTCGTAGATGGCCATCCCCGCGGTCACCGAGCCGCCGGGCGAGTTGATGTAGAGGTGGATGTCGCGCTTGGGGTCCTCCGCCGCCAGCAGCAGCAGCTGAGCGCTGATCTGGTTGGCGATCGGGTCGTCCACGGGCTGGCCGAGGAAGATGATGCGCTCGCGCAGCAGCCGGTCGTAGACCGAGTCGTTGAGGGTCATACCCGCGCCTGGCGACCGCAGGTCGGGCAGGGCGCGGATCGGCTGCGCGGGGTCCATGGCGCTCACGGCTCTCCTGTCGGGTGTGCTGAACATCTGACTCGACCCTAGCTCGCGGGTGGGACCCGATCCGGCCCACCGGGGCGGTGTTCGCTGACGGCGCAGGCCGCCGGTTCAGGAGCCGATCGGCCGGATCGACGTCGCGGATCCGACCTCGGTGGCGGCCGGCGGCTGCTCCGCGGCCTGGTCCCCCGCGGCCTGCTCCTCCGCCGCCTCGGCCTCGGCGCTCTCCTCCGGCCGGGGCAGCCGCAGGTGCTCGAGGTCGACGCTGTGACCGGAGGCGTCGGTGACGCGGGCCCGCTCCAGCACCGTGGCCAGCGCCTTCGACCGCCGCACGTCCGCGACCAGGGCCGGCAGGTTGCCACCCTGGGTCAGCTGCTGGGCGAACTCCTGCGGCGACACCCCGTACTGCTGTGCCTGCGCGATGACGCGCTCGGTCAGCTCGGCGTCGGACACGCCGAGCTCCTCCTTGTCGGCGATCGCATCGAGGATGAGCTGCGTCTTCACCGCGGTCTCGGCGTTGCTGCGGACCTCGGCGTCGAACTCCTCCTTGCTCTTCTCCTCGGAGGAGAGGTAGGTGTCCAGGTCGAGGCCGGCATTCTCGAGCTGGTGGCCGATGTCGTGCTGGCGCCACTCGAACTCGCCGCGCACAGCCGACTCCGGCAGCGGCACCTCGGTGTTGTCCAGCAGCGAGGTCAGCACCTTGTCGCGGGCCTGGCCACCCTGCTCGAGGACCTTCACCCGCTGGAGCCGGTCGCGTACGTCCGCGCGGAACTCCTCCAGCGTGTCGAACTCGCTCGCGGTCTGCGCGAACTCGTCGTCCAGCTCGGGCAGTTCCTTCTCCTTGACGGAGCGGACGGTCACCGTGATGTCGGCGGTGCGGCCGGCGAACTCGCCGGCGACCAGCTCCGTGGTGAACTCGCGGGTGTCCCCGGCGGAGGCGCCGAGCAGAGCCTCGTCCAGCCCGTCCATCATCGAGGCGGTGCCGACCTCGTACGAGAGGCCGGTCGTGGAGCCCCCCGGCACCTCCTCACCGTCGACGGTGGCCTTGAGGTCGATCGAGACGTAGTCGCCGTCCTGCACCGGCCGGTCGGTCGCCTTGAGCACGGCGAACCGCTCGCGCATCGCGGAAACCTGCTCGTCGACGTCGGCCTCGTCCACCACCGCGTCGTCGACCGACACCTCGAGCCCGTCGTACTGCGGCAGCGTCACCTCGGGCCGCACGTCCACCTCCGCGGTGAACGCGATGCTGTCACCGTCCTCGAGCTTGGTCAGCTCGATCTCCGGCTGGCCGAGGGCACGAACGTCGTTGGTCCGCACGGCGTCGGAGTACGCGCGGGGCAGCGCGTCCTGCACCGCCTCCTCCAGGACCGCGGCCCGGCCGACCCGCTGGTCGATGATCCGGGCCGGCGCCTTGCCCGGCCGGAAGCCCGGCACCCGCACCTGCTTGGCGATGCTCGCGTACGCCTTGTCGAGGCTTGGCTTGAGCTCGTCGAAAGGCACCTCGACGGCGAGCCGGACCCTCGTCGGGCTCAGGGTCTCGACTGTGCTCTTCAACGCGCTCGTCTCCTCGTACTGTGATGGCGGGACCGGCCACCGGGGCGGTGGTCGGCGAGCTGGTCGGGGTGGCGGGATTCGAACCCACGGCCCCTCGCTCCCAAAGCGAGTGCGCTACCAAGCTGCGCCACACCCCGGCACCGTCCGCGAGTGTAGACGGGTGCGCCCCGGCCTACCGCTACGCTGGTCGGTGCTGCACGCGGGTGTAGCTCAATGGCAGAGCCCCAGCCTTCCAAGCTGGCCATGCGGGTTCGATTCCCGTCACCCGCTCTCTCCGGTCTTCCCAGCTCAGGCGGCCAATCGTTCCGACATGCACGTTCTTCAGACCTCCACACGAATGCATGCGTGCCACGAACGTGCCACGCACGTGTCCCCCCACCGAAAGATCGCCGGGCAGCCGACGCGCCGCACTACCCTCTCGGGCCGTGGCGGAGGAAGACGGACAGGACCAGCGGGCTGAACAAGACCGCCATCCGGCCTCGCCCCCGAGCGCCGGGCAACGACGGACGCCGAATCTGAAGGGACGACTCTTCGGGGAGACCCACGCACGGGTGTGGACCATCGTCAGCGGCATCGCCACCGTTATCGCTCTAGTGATCACTATCTTTGCCCTCAGAAGCAGTGCCGGGCCGAGTGCCTCGTCGGCGCCTACGTCATCACCGTCACAAGCGCCTTCAGTGCCGTCGATGCCCACAACCACGTCAGCCTCCGCTACGGGTCCCGCACTCACGACCGCTCCCTCCGCTCCTCGTCCCACTCCTGAAGTGATCAATCTGTATGCGGGCCAGTCCGAAGACGCCTTCGATGGCGCTGTGTCGGTCGCACTGGTTGCCATCAACGACACGGGTCCAACAGATCTCGTCACCGTCCTTCTGACCGACAACCACACCGGCAAGCAACAGCAACTGGCGGGCCTCACGGTTGGATCACGGCGAACCTTCGGCCGCTACGTCCTCCGCGTCACCTGTACGAGGCTGTGTACGGATGAGGTCGAATTCGAGATCTCTGTGACCTAATGGGCCAGGCTCCGCCAGTTCGATTGGCAGCGCGTTGGCAATGAGCCGGTCCGCCCCCGGCGAACCGTGGAGATAGATCATCGCGGCGCGGGTCGAGTCGTGGCCCATGCGTCCCATCAGGTCCCGGATCGTGGTCCCAGGGACCTTCGCCGCGAACGCGTTACCGGTGTGCCGCAGGTCGTGGAAGTGGAGTCCTGGCGTGCCGATCGCCGCCACGGCCTCCGACCAGCCGACGAGCTTGCCGAAGTTGTTCCGGCGGAGCCGCGCGCCCTTGGGTCCGGTGAAGACCAGCGCGGTCGGGCTCCTCTCCCACGTACGCGGCCAGGTGCTTGCGGAGGAGGGGGACCAGCGCAGGCGGGAAGGCGACGACGCGCCGGCCGGCTCGCGACTTGGTGGGTCCCTCGCTGACCTGGCCGGACAACTCGACCTGCGTCCGCTCCACCCGGACAGTCGCGGCGTCGAGGTCCAGGTCGCCGCGGCGCAGCGCCGCCAGCTCGCCCCACCGCAGGCTCGCGTACGTCGCAAGCATCACCAGCGCAACGAGGCGAGGCGGCATCCGTCGAGCAAGCGCTGCGACCTGGGCCGGCGTGAGCGTCGGCCGCTCCTCGGCGTGCTCCTGATCGGCGCCGCTGGATCCGACACGGGTTGCGCCGGATCAGGTCGTCGTCGACCGCCGTGTGCAGCACGGCCCGGAGCAGCCGGTACGCCTTCGCCGAGACGCTGACCGACACGCCGGCCGACAGCAGCGCCGCCCGCCAGGCCCGGATGCCGGCAGGGTTGTTGTCGATCTTGGCCAGAGTCACGCCGGTGAAGAACGGGGCGATGTGCCGGCGGAGCAGTCCCTCGTACAGCTCGATCGTCCGAGGTCGCAGGCCGGGCCGTTCCTTAATCCAGGTCTCCGCGTACTCGACGACGAGTTGCCGCGCCCGATCCGGGTCGCGCCACTCCCCCTTGACGATCTCGGTCTTCGATAGCGGCCAGCCACCGGGAGGCGTCGCCCTTGCGTTCGAAAGTCTCCGGTGCTGTCCGCCTCATGAATCCATCCGGGCCGCGAGTAGCGGGCCTGCAAGCGACCGGACGGCAGCTTCCGGATGGCGCCGAAGTGTCGGGAGCGCGCCATCAGGCCACCACCCGTCCTCGACGCGGCGCCGGCTCCACCCGGGAAGCCGCGACGAACGCACCGACGTCCTCCTCCGTCAGCCGCACAGGAGCGCCCGGGCGACCCATGCGCACGAAGGCGATACGCCGCTCGGCGATCAGCCGCCGGACGAACCGCACCGACGTCCCGAGGTGCTCTGCGGTCTCTTCGACCGTGAGCAACTTCCGGCTCATGCCGTCCTCCCCAGCTCGGACAGGGCGGTTGCCGAGCACTGGGGCGGGTCGAGGCCGGCGCGGCGCTTGGCTTCGTCCAGCGCATGCCGCCATGCGGTGCGCTGCGCGATGGCGAGCAGGAGCCGCCGGTCGAGCGAACGCACGTCCGGATCACCGGTACGGACCGGCTCCCAGGCGTACCGGTTCGGGTCGGCCGGCCCGGCCGAGTCGCCGAGCAGGTTCAGGATCCAGTCGCGGCGGTCGGCCCGGTGGTCGCCCAACGTCTTTCCGGACCACTTCCGGGAGACGAGGACCCGCCGGCCGGCGTAGCCAAGGTGTTCGGCCCGGTGCGCCTTGCCCCGGCACGAGCCGGGCCGGAGACCGTCGCGGGCGTTGCGCGGCTGGACGCCGTAGCGGAGCCAGTTCGCGCAGCGCTCCGAGCACGGCTCCCAGCGCAGGACGTCCACGAGCCGGGTCACGTGCTCGCGCTGCCGGTCGGTCTCCGGCCGATGGCAGTCGGCGACGGACTTGGTCAGATACTTCGCCAGGTAGCCCATGGCCCGGTTGGCGTCAGCCGAACCAGCGAGCGCGCCGCGCGCGTCGACCTGGACGCCGAAGCGGGCGACATGCGCCGGCTCCTCCACCGCGTCCAGCGCCTCGTCCCAGGTCGGCAGCGGCTCGCCGGTCTCTGGGTCGACGTACGTCTCATGGTCGGGGTCCCAGACCGGCAGGACGGAGTCGTAGACGACCTGGTCGCACTGCGGCCACCACACCTGGTGGTAGGTCGCGGCGGCGACCTGCCGCAGCTCGACCCGCGAGACCGTCCCGCGCAACGCGAGGTGGACGTGCGGAGCGAGCCGACGCTGCGGTTCGACCGCGGCGAAGTACTGGACGTCCCAGCCAACGAACCGCCGCAGGTTCTGCACGAACCGGTCCACCAGCCGGGAGAAGTGCAGCGCATCCCGGGCGGCCCGGACGTAGTCGTACCGGTCCGGATCCACCGGCGTCCCGTCACTGCGGACCGGCCCGTACGAGTCCAGCGTCGCGGTGACGAACAGGGACGGCCGGAACCGCTCGCCGTAGACACGCCCGACCGTTCGAGCATCGACGCGTCGGCGAGGAAGGTCCGCCACGTCCTGCCGCCGGCGAGTAGAGCGCACCCGCCGAGGAGCTGTGCCGGCGCCGATCCTTCCGCGCACGCCGGCCTCGGCGACGAGCTCGTCGACCTGGCCGATGACGGCGTCGACGTCGGCCGGGTCCTCGCCGGCGTCCTCGGTGTCGACGCGAGCCCGCTCGAGGTCGGCCCGGGCCGTGGCGAGCGTCCGCTGCTCAACCGTCGCCGGCTCCGCTTCGTGGATCGGCTCGGCGTCGAGGTGCCAGCCCTCCCGGCACTGCGCGATCCGCAGCCGCCGCGCCCGCTCCGCACAGGACGGGCACTTGCTGGCGAGCGTCGCCCCACACGGCAGGTCGACCAGCTCGGTCGCGCCGGTGACCCGATCGACCTTCCGCACCGACACCGGCCGAATGCACACGCCGTTCTCGACCGCGGCCGCCCGGACCACCTCCCGGGCCAGCGGCATCTGAGCCCGCTCCGCGCGGGTCTGGTGCCCGGTCATGCGGCCAACCCGTGCGGTCCAGATCGCCGGCCGCGGAGGACCGCGCCACGGGCGGCGATGGCGTGGATGGTGTCGTCGTCGAGGTAGTACGCCTTGCACCGCATCGGCTGTCCGCCCTCGGCAAGCAGATAGCCCGACGCCGCGGGCCTCGGCCGGCACGTCGGTCGCGGAGACGCCGTTCGTGGCCCAGCCGCGCCCGAGGATGGTGTCTGACGCGTCCGGGGTCGAGCAGCGCAGGGCCCACCGGAACCCGAACAGGTCCCGCAGCGAGGTCGGCACCACGTCCGAGGATGGCCGCTGGGTCGCGGCCAGGACGATGATTCCGGCGGCGCGACCGCGGGCGACCAGATCCCGCAGGCGGTCGGCGAACTCGGTCCGCTGTTTCCTGTCGCCGGTCGCGGTGTAGTACGCCAGCTCGTTGACCGCGATGACGATCAGCCGCATGCCGTCGCCGGGTGCGATCTTGCGCCGGCCCTCGCCGAGCAGGACCGCGTACCGGGCGTCCATCTCCATGCCCAGCTCGCCCAGAACCTCGACGGCCTGGCCTATGTCCGGGCCGACGGTCCGGGTCGCGCACGCGGCCCACGGGGCGAACTCGACCTGGTTGCCGTCGAACAGGTACAGGTCGACGTCGGGATCGAGCGCGGCCGCCGCGACCGACAACGACTGCGCCACCGACTTCCCTGCGCCGGGTTCCCCACCGAAGATCACGTTGCGTTCCGGCAGCCGCACGGTGATCGGCTGGCCGTCCTCGTCGACCGCGACCGGGAAGGACTCCCACAGTGACGCTCGCTCCGCCTCGGCCAGCGGCCAGGCGAGCGCACCCATCACCGCGAGTGGGTCCCGCCGGACCACGGTCAGGAACACCGCGACCGATCCGGTCAATCGGTCGCCGAGGTGTCCGCGTTGAGATTCACGTGGCAGCGTCCGTCCGACCGGGGCGCCCCGGCCGCGGTCACGGGCCACCGCCGCTCTTCGCAGTCGCTGGCCGGGCGGTGACCGGCCGCATGTCGCTCGCCCGCAGGCTGTACGCGACCCGTCCACGACACTCCCGGTCGTCTGGGCGCCGGCTCTTGCACCGCTGCCCGTCGACCCACGGCATCACCGACAGGTTCGCGAACTCCACCAGCGGGAACGGCATGCCGGGCGCCGGCGACGGAGGCGCCGGCTGGCTGGGCGCGACGATCCGCACCTTCACTTCGGCCGTACGCGCCTCGGGATCGCCGTCGAGGACGGTCACGACCCACAGCCGCTCGCCGGTCTCCTTGTCCCGCTTCTGGGGGTCAGCCGCTCTTGCCCGCACGAGGTCGAAGTCATTGTCCGGCTCGACCGTCCGAAAGTACGCGCCGTGCGAGAACACGTCCTCCATGGCGACCCGGAAGCGGGTTCCTAGCCCGATGCTCATTCGGATGTTCCTTCCGTTTGATTTCTCGCCGCGTCTTCAGCGGACGGAAAGAACACTAGGAACGGACGTGATTAAATCGGGCTGACCTGTAGTACGAGTGCTACGCAATGAGGAGTTGCCGTGGCATCGCCGCGCAGTAGTTCGTCATCACCGGGGCTGACTGCTGGTCAACCCGGGCCCGATGGCACCTCCCGCGGCCTCATATCTGGGGCGCTGTTCAAGGTCGCGCGCGAGTCCGCGGACCTCACGCAGCAGGACCTCGCAGGTGCACTCGGGGTCGACAAGACCACCATCCAGGCATGGGAGGCCGGCCGCCGACCGCTGACCTCCGCCCGGGCCGGCACGCTCGTCGCCCACCGGTTCGCGCTGATCGACCTCGGCGCTGATCCCCGGCTCGTCGAGTCCCTCGACACCGCTGCCGAAGCAGACTTCCTGCTCGATCGGCTCATCGATGACGACGGAGGGCGCCATCCGTTCGCCTCCCGGGTGTTGCCACAGCCGCTCTCCGACCTGCTCGCCTGGCCGCTCAACACGAACCCGCCCCGCGTCGTCCCCTCAGCCAGCCGCCCAGCTCGCCGAGGATCGGTCACCAGCGGCCCAATGCTGAGCGCCATCGATCGTCGCCAACTGCTTGCGAATCTCCGGGCTGCCGCGGAGAACCCGTCCGCGCCCACCGACCGGGTGTCCCAGGTCCGCCGGCAGGTCGCCTACCTGGCCTCCTTCGACCGGGCACCGGCCACCGCGCGTTGGCTGGCGGACCTTCGGAGCACAGTCGCACGGAGCGGTAGCCGCTTCTCACCTGGCTGGGCCGAAACCCGCTCGATCGCCGTCGCCCTCGGCCGCCAAGGCAGCCCCGATGCGCTGGCCCGCTTCATCCAGCTCGGCCGCACCGACGACACCTGGGAGACCGCGAACCTGAACTACTGGGCGTACTGGGCCGGCGAAAGCCGGCGCATCGAGCGCGATGACGCCTTCATGGGCGGCGACCTCGGCCGCTGGCGCGGACTCACTCTGCCTGACCACCTCACCGCGCGCATCTCCCCCGGCGCCGACGACCTCGCCCTCAATGTCCACACCGTCTGGGCACTGATCGTCGCCCGACGCGGCATCCTCGAAGACGACCAGGTCCTCGCACGATCCCTCGCAGCGCGCATCGCCGAACTGCTCGATGGCGCCGAGCGGGCTCCGTCCGTGCGCTCCGAGGTCGAGTCGATCCGCTCCGCGCTTACGATGGCCGGCGTCCGAACCTGACCCAACCCTGCGCCCGGGAGCCCGCGTGACCGACGAACCCGACCAGGCCACCTTCGACGACAGCCAGGTCGCCGCGATCGTCGACTACTTCTTCGAGGCCGGCGCCCTCAAACGCATCCCCCGCACCGGCTGGCTGAACGCCGGCATCAAGCACCCCGAGAGCGTCGCCGAACACTCCTACCGCACCGGCCTCATAGGTGCCGTCCTCGCCGTGATGGAAGGCGCCGACCCCGCCAAGGTCGCCTTCATGGGGGTCATCCACGACACCCAGGAAACCCGCATCGGCGACATCGCCTACATCGGCCGCCGCTACGTCAAGGCCGCCGACAACCGCGACGTCACCGCCGACCAGACGGCCGACACCCCGCCCGCGGTCCGTGAAGCCCTGGCCGCCATCGTCGACGAGATCGAGTCCTACGAAACCAAGGAGTCGATCATCCACCGCGACGCTGACAAGCTCGAATGCCTGTTCCAAGCCATCGAGTATCGCGAGACCGGCAACACCAACATGCAACAATTTTACGGCAGTATGTTGTCGGCTCTGGTGACCGACTCCGCCAAGGCGATCGCTCGGCAGGCTACCGAGACTAGCTCCCAGAATTGGCACCTCCGAGCGTAGTCGCGCCAGGCCACGTCACCTGACACCGGGCGAAGACACAGCTCGCAATGCCCGGCGTCTCAGCAGATCTTGCAGCGTCATTGGCGACTCTCGACTGGCGCCTGCTGGCTGTCGTCGCCGACGGGTTGCAAACCCATCAGCCCAACAAGCGTATCCATCTCCGGATCCTTCGACGGCGGCGGAGTGTTGAAATAAGTGACCGCCGCGAGGGTGGCGTCTTCATCGAACATCAAGCCGTAAGAGCGATCGGACTTGAGCTGGTAGCGCTTAGCGCGCATGTAGAGCAACAGTCGCTCGCAAGCGGCTTGCCGATCTGATTCACGCGGATAGACGGCGATGAAGAGGCTGGGGTGACCCCATAGCCCAGCGAAGGAGAAGAGGCCGTCGTGGTAGCTTTTGTCGCGGCGCGTGCGCTCGGCGCAGTGCTCTATGCCGGCGACGATCCTTTGCTGGCTCTTCGCGGTGGATGGTGAGCGGCTGCGTGTCGTAGCGGGCTGAGGGAGGGGTGGCCTCCCACGCTGATCGGTGTCTAGGCGATCGTGCGGGAGGCCACCGGTGAGCGACGGTAGTTCGTTGTTGTTCGACCTGCCCGGGTTCCGGGTCGTGTCTTGCGAAGAGATCCCGGCAGACGGTCGGCGGGTCGTGGTGATGCAGGTCGCCGATGAACATGCCTGTCCGCGATGTGGAGTGCTGGTCGGTGGCAAGCCGTACGACGTGCGGGAGTCCCGGGTCAAGGACCTGCCGTTCGGGCACCGACCGTTGGAGGTGATCTGGCGCAAGCGCCGCTACCGCTGCGCCGAGCGGCGCTGCCCTCAGCGGGTGTTCACCGAGCGGTCCGGGCAGGTGCCGCCGCGGTGTCGGCTGACTGCTCGGCTGCGGACCCGGCTCGAGCAGGCCGCGTCCCGCTCGGCGCGGGCCTTGTCTGATGTCGCCGCTGAGTACGGGGTGTCCTGGTGGAGCGTGCACCGGGCGCTGGTCGGCGCCGCCGCCGCTCGCGCGGGCGGGCCGGTCCAGCCGGTGCGGATGCTCGGCTTGGATGAGACCCGGGCCCGGACGCCGCGGTGGACCTGGGACGCAGACCAGCCCGGCTGGCGGCTGTCCAACCCGTGGATGACCTCGTTCGTCGACCTGGACACCGGCCGGCCGGGGTGGCTGCTCGGGCTGGTCCCGGGCCGGTCCGGCGCGGCCGTGACGAGCTGGCTGGCGGCGCAGCCGCCGGCCTGGCGGGCCGGGATCGAAGTGGTCGCGCTGGACCCGTCGGCGCCGTTCGCCGCGGCGATCCGCCGGCTGCTGCCGCAGGCCACCATCGTGGTCGACCACTGGCATCTGGTCCGGCTGGCCAACCAGGCGGTCACCGAGGTCCGGCAGCGGATCGCCCGCGAACAGTACGGCCGCCGCGGCCGGAAAGCCGACCCGGCCTGGGCGCACCGGCGGCTGCTGCTGGCCGCCGGCGACCGACTCGGCCAGCACGGGCTGGCCCGGCTGCGACACGTGCTCGCGGTCGACGACCCGACCAACGAGATCGGCGCCGCCTGGGGCATCAAGGAACTACTCCGCCAGCTGCTCGCCGCCCCCACCGCCCACGACACCCGGCACCGGCTGTTCCGCTTCTACGACGCCGTGCTGGCCGCGGACATACCCGAGACCACCCGGCTGGCCGAGACCATCGCCACCTGGTGGCCAGCCATCGAAGCATTCCTGCGGCTACGGATCACCAACGCCCGCACCGAAGGCTCCAACCGAGTGATCAAGCAGCTGAAACGGGTCGGCTGCGGCTACCGCAACCAAGCCAACTACGAACGCCGTATCGTCCTGCACGTCGCCGCGAAGAACGCGGCGTGACACCGATCAACGAGGGAACGACATCACCCTCGAACGCGAAGAGCCCCTTTGCTGCGCTTCGCCACTCAGTCCGAGAAGGTCCGCGCCGCAACGGAGCCAGCCCGGCGTGCGCCTTTCGCCGAGCGGATCAATCACGTCGAGTAGCTCCTGCGCTGCGTTGAATACAGGCTTGGTAGGCACGTCCTCCCATTCGGGAATATGATTTCGCCGCATCCAGAGATCGAGTTCTTGACATTGGTCGCCGACTAACGTTCCGACTGCGTCATCCCGATATCGGTCTCGGTCGTCTGCCTTCGGAGGTGGCGCTGTGGAGTGTCGGCGCTTTACTTCCTCTGGGTCGGGGTTCAACATACATGTGTCCTTGAAGAAACAACATGTAGAGGTCCAGTTCGTCAAATGCTCTATAGTATGTCGTGACGCCGCTATTAGTGCGGCGCCGCAAGTAGAGAAGGAACTCGGCCGGCCGGTCGCAGATCTCAGCGATCACCGCGAGGTCATGGAGGGACGCAATCCAGGGCGGACGATCCTGGCTGACGATCCCGACGCATTGAAGGTCGCCAATAGCGGCGCTAAGGGGTCCTAGGTCGTCTAGGAGCGCCGTGACGGACCGAACTTCGCGGATGTGGGAGAGGTCAAGCCAGGAACGGTCACCGAGCCATAAACCGCCGTTGGTCTCGATAAGTTGCTGTAAACGGACGGCTTGATTGCAGGCCTCACCAATGGTCGCCTTCAAGTCGCTCGAGAGACGACGTATATCCCCTCGACGCGCTTGAACAGCCATCGACCTACCCTTGACTCCGACTCCGATGGCGACGTCGTCGACGAGGAAGAGGCCGTCGCCCTCGACCTCGTTCGCGACCTCGTTGAGGTTGTCGCAGTCCGGTCCGAGAAGATCAACCTGGTCAGGCACTTTCGGCGCGAAGTAGTGAAAGGCGGCGTGTGCGGGCGGGGTCTGCAGAATCGTTTCGAGGTGCTCCAAGGCGAGCCGTTCGCTCACCACTTGGCGAACTCTTCTGGTCGTATCGCCGGAAGTCCGGCGAGTTGGCGGGTAGCGCTTTCTCGAGGATTCTGCGTAGCGAGTCCAGTCCAACATCGTTCGAGGTTGCGACGAAGTTCCCATCGCCGTCGGCCACTAAGGGCGTAAGCAGGAATGGGTTTGTCCCGACCAGCATATCGAAGACCCGGCGCGTGCCATTGATCGTGTCGTCAAAGGTCTGGGCGTAAGAGTTCAGGACGGTGGAAGCAGTTTCTGAACTAAGGTTAGCTGCTTCGGCGACCTCGCTGCTACTGATGATTGCCCGATCTGCCGGCAAGAATATGAATGGAATCATAAACTCCATGAAGGCTTCGGCTGCTTTAGCTGGCACCTGGGCAGGCGGCACATTTGGATACTGCATGATGATGTCGGCGCTGCCGTCGCGAAGCCTGGTCATACGCTGCGCGGACAACTTGGCCATAGCCGAACGCACGGCAATTACGTCAGCATAGGTGTAGCCGAGATAGCGATGCATCAACGCGTCGGCCGTCGGATTGTCGAAGAGGCGCATCTCATGGCTGTCTCGAATATGTTCGTACTGCAAATTGCGAATACTGAGCACTGAATCTTGATACTCGGCGGCGAGAGCGGCTAGGGGGTCGTCGCTGATGCGTGGCTCGAATTGGATCCGGTACGTAGCCAGCCGTATCAGACGTCGGGAAGCTGATGCAGCTCGCTGATCTTTTCGTGTGGGCGCGTGTCTCGGCGTGGTCGCGGATCCGGCTTCCGGTTCGGGCGTGACAGCAATACCGCCGCCACGATCTCCACAGCAAGCCCCGAGCCGTCTGACACCACGGCCCGCGGATCCGCGACCGGCGAGAACTCGCGCATGCGCATCAGCTCGATGACATCGAACGCATCCGCGTCCGAAATGAGGTCAAGCATTCTTCCGACCTCGATTTCAACCTGCTCCCGAAATATGACCCGAATGTCATTGACCGTTGTGCAAGCCTCAAAGAGTCCGAGCTCGCCTACTGGGTCACCGAACCACTTCGGGTCCATCGCGCCGACGACCTTCCCGAGCGGGGCGCGTTGACTGACCATGGTGCCTCCCAACCTGCCTTAGCAAGCCTAGGGCACGGCGCCGACACATTTTGGACGCCGCCCCGTGAATCGCCACTGAAGCGTTCGGATGCCTCAACTGCCGAATTGAACGATCTTGGATCAAGGCTCCTCCACGGCCCCTGCGTTCGCCGCGGCGACCTGCGGGCGGCCTTCGGCCGTCCTCGGTCGCGCAGCCGCTCAACGCTGCCTACTCGGCTCTTGAGGCGGCCGGAGCCTGTTACCAAGTCGTGAGGGATCCGGCGAGCCGCCGCCTCGCTCACGGGGTTAGATGCAGGCGGAGCCCGGTCGGTCCGAGGTGGTGGTGACATCTCGGAACGTGCCGGGCTCCACCCTTCTGCATCCGTCGGCTACTACGTCAGGTCGACGATCGACGCGCCCCCACTGCCGCGCATCAGTTCGGCGACGTGGACTGCGTCTGTCTTGCTTTGGTAGGTCTCACTGGTCATGAGCACCTGACCGTTCGCCGTCGACACTGCACGGCAGTAGTAGGGCTGCGCGTGCGCGCCGCCCCGACGGATCTCGTACCGGACCACGGTCCGGCTCCTTTCTCGCAGCCCAGGGGAAGCTGTGCACCGTGCACCCAGGCGGCGGGTAGCAAAGCACACCACCGCTACAGAACGTTGCATCCTCGGCCGCGTCGGCGTGTCGGAGGGCAGCGCACACCGCCCGGACCGCCTTGGGCGGCCACCAGGAGGCTAACGATCACGGCCAGTGAAGTCTCGGAATGACACGCGGGACCTCGAAGGCGTGACAGCGTCAGCTCGCCGTCTGATCGACCAGGTCGGCGCCTGCCACCGCTCGCTTGATCGCCCCGACGGCTTCCAGCGCGGCCTGCTTGGTCGGATAGACCTCGCTCGTGGCCAAGATCCGACCGTCACTGAGGGACAGTCGCCACCAGTACTGGCTGGAGTGGGAGGTGAGCAACTCGAAGCGCATAGCAACGCCAGCCGACCATGCTGGTCCAACGACCTCGGCCGGCTGCGCGGCAGCCATCATCGCGTCGATCTCTTCTTCCGTCAGATCGATCTCGCCGAGCTCGTCGTCGCGGTGCACGTCCCCCATCATGCGCGCACGCTCCTCGACACGACAGCGGTTCGCAGTCGCCACGTACCGTCCTCCGGATCTACAGGTTGAAGGACCACCTTGAGCAGGCGGTTCTGCTCGTCCCTGGCATACACGATCAGTCGACGACCATGCTCCGGATGGTCGTGATACCCGGCCCGGAGTGGGCGAGCCGGCCACTCGCACGCGGCCCGCACCTCCGCACCGGTGATTCCTCGACGCGTACGGAGCTTCGTCTCAACCGAATCCGGCACCACGATGCGGCCGATCCAGACCTGGGCCACTCCTACGCTCCCTGCGGGCGCATCAGTCGTCTTGGTGTCGTCGGACAGTTCATTGGCGATTCGTCCTCCTCGCCTCCGCCGAGTGCCGGCTCCGCGGAGGCGGTCATTGTCCTCGAGGCGTGGCCGGGTCGTGTCAAGGGTGCCTGCGGCATCGCTTGCGCGACGGCGCGAGCGCCGCCCTTGACACGACCCGGCCACTTGAGGAGATCAGCGCCTACGGGGAGCAGGCCGGAAGCATGAGCCGGTCCCACCGAATCTGGCCTCGTCGAGGAGGTCGGGTAGCGGAGCGCCGACGGCGTGGGCGAGTCGGCGGATGCGGGTCAGGTCGAGAGTCACCGAGCCCCGTTCGGCCGCGATGACGACCGCACGGTCCACGCCGGCCAGGTCTGCGGTCTGCTGCCGGGTGAAGCGGCGTAGGACGTGCCAGCCGCGGAGTCGGCAGCCGACCTCATGCGCGTACTCGTGGTCCTCGGCCGCTGGCCACTTCATGCGTTCACCTCGTCTGCCAGCTCGGCGGCCGCGATCAGTGCTCCCCCGACGCGACGGGCCTGGGGGCTGAACAGGCGGTGCGGCAGGCCGGATGGGCCAACCTCCAGCAGCACGCCGGCCGGGATACCGGTCACCTGAAAGGTCATGACGGTGATCGGCGGCCACGGGGTGCCGTCCGCCAGCTCGGCCGCGTCCAGGTCCAGCGTGTGCCTGCCGAACACGCGCCGGCCGGCCGAGTCGACGATGCCGGTCTCCGCCCAGCGCGGCAGTTGCTCGTCAGGGACCTCGATCGCCGCCCGAAAGACCTCTTCCACCGCGGCGAGCATGTGCCTCTCCACGGGGCCCAGTCGGCCCAGGAGCGCCCGGTGCACCCGCTCTGCGGTGACTCGATCCACTATCCGGCTCAAGAGCACCACAGGCCCGTCCTCCTGGCCGTCCTCAACCAGCATCGCGAGGGCGTCCGCCCACACCGCCGCCTCGCTCACCGATAGACGGCCCTGGTCCACCAGCTCGGCCGCCGCCACTGCCCTCTGTCCCGACGTCACACGTCGGCTACTACCGTTCGCCACGGGTCTCGCCCTTTCTGCGGAAGGTGCGGGATCAAGGGGTCGGTCGGTGCGGTAACACCGGCCGGCCCCGCCTACGCGGGAGCGGGCAAGCATGGCGGGGCGCGTGCCACGCGCGTGCCAGATCGAGCGGGATCAGCTGGTCTCGACAGGCGTACGGCGGTCACGAGCGGACAACCGAAGGCGCAGGCCAGAGGGGGTTCTGTCAGCTTCGGAGGCGCCTTCCAAGCTGGCCATGCGGGTTCGATTCCCGTCACCGGCTCCAACCAAAGACCTCAGGTCAAACTGGGCATCAACGATGCACCGGGCAGCTATCAAGAGCGGTCCCCCTGAACGGAGGCTCCTGGTAGGCGACACGCAGAAGGCCCCCACCGGGAGCCAGACTTGCCCGGGCCGCGCGGGCGCTGCACTGTCGCCAGGTCCAGCCCAGAAGATGAGCCGGATGGTGTTTGCTCTGGTTGCGCGCGAACGCTTTCTGCGTGATGAGACTGAGAACGAGACAACGGGGGAGCCGCAATGACATCCGATCTGAACAAGTTGAGGGAGCAATACCACCAGTCGGTGGCGGCATTCATCCGGGGTGACCCGGACGTCCAGAAGCCGCTGTGGTCCCGGCGCGACGACGTCACGCTGGCCAACCCCCTCGGGACCCCGGCGAAGGGCTTCGACGCGGTCTGCCAGGTCATGGACCGCGCGGCCTTGCAGATCAGTGAGGGCGAGGGCTACACCTTCGACACCATCACGTGGGTCGAGACCGCCGACCTGGCCTACGAGGTCGGAATAGAGCGCAACCGGTCCAAGCTCGGGGACGCCGCGGAGAAGGTCCCGGTCAGCCTTCGGGTGACCACTGTCTTCCGCCGCGAAGACGACGGCTGGAGGGTCGTACACCGTCATGCGGACCCGATAACCACGCCCCGTCCCGTGCAGTCGGTGGCCCAGGCATAGATCAACACGGCCTGTCTGCTGCGCTGCCGGGCGCGCTTGCACGTTGTCTGCCACCACCTCCTCTCCTTCTCCGCGTGCCAGATTCGTGCGAGATCGCTCGCCGGCTTCCGCCGGCGGATCAGCGCCGTCCGTCGCCGGCGCTCAACGCCCGGTCGCGGCGAGATCTACTTCGAGGCGCGCCGCGACCTCGCGGTAGCGGCTGACCGGGACGAGATGGACACCCGCGAAGGCACCGCTGTCACGCAGCGCCAGGACGAGATCGCAGGCCGCGTGCACGCCCGCCGAACGGTCACGGGCGACGGCATCGACCAGCTGCGCTGGGATGTCGACGTCCGGAATCGTGGCCGCCAGCCGCCGGGCCATCGAAGGACTGGCGATCACGATTACTCCGGCGTGTACCGGCAGGTCTACCGGATGGTCTTCCCGCCACCGGAGAAAGCTCTCCAGTGAGAATCCGATCTGCGCGAAGAGGAAGTCCGCCGCACGCTTCCAGTGCAGAAGCGGCCGCAGGCCCGTCACCGCGCCGATCCGGAACGGAGTGGTCCCGGCGAACGCGGGATCCTGGTTGAGCGCACGTACCTGCTCCATCATCGCCCGCACGGTCAGACCGCCGGCACGATCTCCGGTCGAGGGCTTGTCGCCATGGACGAACAGGAACTCCTGAACGCCGTACGCCGCGGCGGTGAGCAGGTCGCGCCGGAACCCCAAGGCGTTGCGGTCCCGCGAGTTCAGGCAGGCGATGCTGCGCCCGCCCATCACCTGCACCTCATGTGCGACAGCGACGCTGGACAGCGTCGCCCGGCCGAGGTGGCTGTCCGGGATGAGGAAGGCGCCGGCGACCTCGCTCAGGACGGCGATCTGATGACGAACGCGCATGAGGTCCGGTCGCACCGGAGGCTCGATCTCGCAGACGAGCTCGAAGCTCACGGGAGCCCCTTTCGCAGACAGCGGTCGGCAGCAGGCTACGTACAGGCTCGACGGACTGGCAGGTCGGCCGGGATCCACATCGAGATTGACGCTCACTGCAGCTCGAGCCGCTTACGGTGCAGCAAGCCATCCGGATGGTGGGCTGGATCGTCGCCGTTCTCACTTTGCTGGTGTTCGTCCAGCGCAGCGCTCCGACGCCACGGTTCGACCGCGACGAAGTACTGGACGTCCCAGCCGACGAACCGCCGCAGGTTCTGTGTGAACCGGTCCATCAGCCCGGAGAGTGCAGCGCGTCGTACGCGGCCCCGGACGTAGTCGCGGTCGCGATGATCAGGCTGCGCCTGCTCGCAGCAGGCGTGAGCTGGTCAGCTGCTTGTGTGAATCTGCCCGTTGACGCCGTTCGGGTAGAACCCGCCGGAGGTTGCGGCTTTCGGGGTGAGGTAGACGACGTTGAGCACGCGGCCGGGGGTGCGGCCGAAGGCAACGCTGTTCCGGTCGGCGGGCACGATATTGGCCGTGCCGTCGAGCGTGAGGCCCTGGTCGTCGTCGCTCGGCCCGTCCAAGCTGTCCCGCGCCGCCGAGATCGCATTAGCCTGCCGGGCCAGGTCGCGGTGGAACAGCGCGGTGCGGATGGTCGCCGCGTGATACGCCTCGACCGCGAGCATGCCCGCGGCCGCGGACAGGAAGGTCTTGTTCTTGATCAGCGGCGCGGCGCCCTTGAACGCAGTGACCCCGACATCTTCGAAGATGAACGCGCCCTGCAGGAAGTTGTTCTCGTTGGCGTAGACGTCGAACGTCTGCCCAGGCTTGATCAGTCCCGCAGCCATCGCGACGGCGGTGAAGCTCTGCTGGATGTTGATGGCCGGCCGGGCCACCGCCGCGCTGCCCAGAGCGGTGTGCAGGAACCGGACGTGGTCGAGCTCGTCGTGGGCGATCTCGGCCGCGAACTGGCGGATCGACCTGGTCTTGAAGGGGACCGCGCGGCCGCCGGTCACGGGCCCGCGCCGACCCTTCCCGTGGGTCAAGTTGCCGGGCAGGCCATGCCCGTGCACGGCGAAGGAGTAGAACTCGCCCTCCAGGTATTCCAGGTTCAGCGCGAAGTTCAAGATCGCGCTATCCGAAATCGAGTTGGCGTCTTGCGCCGAGGCAGACGCCGCTGCGGCCGCCGGCTGGACCACGCTCGCACCGATCATTCCCAGGCCGGCCGCGGTGGCGCTCTTGAGGAACCGCCGCCGGTCCATCGGGTTCTCCGCGCTCCGGTTGATCAGGTCATGCACATATCTCTTCCCGAACATCGTCTTTCTCCTCGGCCTCGTTCGATCCCTCCGGGAGAGGCTGGACGGCCTCCGCGTGCCCACGGTCGAGGCGAGGTGATCGGGCAGCTTGTCAGCTACGTTCCTGATCTTGTGCAGTTGGCAGCGAGCGATCACCGGGTGGTCGAAGACTCGCGCGACCGCGGCCCGCAGCGCCTTGCCTCCGTCGATGCCGACGAAGATCGGGCGGGTGGTGTCCAGGCCGCGATCACGCAGCCCGGTCAATAGATCGGTGACCACGCTGGTGTTCTCGGTGCTGCCTTCGGCCAGTCCGAGCGGGTGTTTGGTGCCGTCGATGCCGATGCCCAGCGCTACCACGCACAGATGCTCGCCGAAGTGCACCCCGTCGATCATCAGTGCGACGAGATCCAGCCTGGACAGGTCCGCGGCGAGCAGTTCGGTCAACGCGGTCTCGGTCGCGGCGACGAACCGGCGGCTGACCGCGGACTTGCTCGTCGAACGAGCCGAGTTCTCCACCTGCTGCCCGACCGGTTCCAGGCCGACCGGGTAGCGGCGGGTGGACAGGCCGGCCAGCATCCGGTCCATCGCCATCCGCCCCAGCACTTCGGTGGAGGAAAACACCTTGTAGGAGAGCACCGGCAGCTCCCCGGTCCCGTCGGCGCTGCGCATCCGCGGCCGGGTCACCGGCATCCGCCGGCCACCGAGGGTGACCGAGCCGGCCTCGGTGCCGTGGCGCACCGCGGTGCGAGCCGGGTCATGCCTGCCCTTCGGCCCGCACACCGCAGTCACGTCCTCGGCCATCATCGCCTGCATCACCTGCAGGCCAGTACCGACCGCGAGCGCGAGCAGTCCCTCTCGCATGTCCTCGACGATCTCGGCCATCGACACGCTCACCGTCTCCGGCATGGCGTGCCGCAGCTCAGCGCTCGTGCGCACACGCTCGTTCTGGTAGTTGTTGGTCACGGCGGTCCCCTTCTTGGTCGAACTTCTTGGCGGAAGCCCGACACCTACCACGCGGCAGGCATCGAGCCGGGGACCGCCACCTCAACTTCTACGACTCGGGGACAACCAACCGGCCCTCACACCCCGCAAACCTGCTAGGTGAGGCGGTGCCGGCAGCGAAATCCCTGGAGACGGGATGACCTCGCCCGGCGAGGCACTCTCGGCCGCCCTCGCCATGACCAGACGACGAGACGATCTGCGGGCGGCCATCCGCGGCCGGACCTGCCCTCAAGCGAGTGAGCGTACTCCTGAATGAGGCCGCTGAACCCGACTCGCAGCGTGGCCGACTCCTCGGAGACGCGATCGTCCTCGTCGAGCGGCTGGGCCGCGTCAAGCGGGCCTACGGCGCCCCCGCCGCGACGGTGCACGCACCGGTGGACGCCTCCGAAGGCACCGCGTCTCGCAGCTCCAGGACGAGGTCGAGGCCGGCCTGGACGCCGCCGATTCGATCGAGCGCGAGGGCGTCGACCGGCCGGGCCCGGCGTTGAGGTCCGGCGGCACGGCCGCCAGAGACTGGGCCATCGAAGGACAAGGGCGGCGGCCTACGGGATTGGCGGAGGGGGTAGGACGAGTGCGTGCGGTGGTGGGTGGCGCTGGCGGCGGTCCTGGTGATTTCCGCCTGCAGCGGGACCGGGCCGGTCGACGGGCCTGGGAGTCCGCTGGCGCCGGGGCGGCCGGGGAGCCTGCGCCAAGTGCATCCGCACGCGGTCGCGACCGCGGTGAGCGCTGACGCCGCAACCGTCGAGCTGGTCAGCGGCGCGACCACGATGACCGTGCGGGCGGCGGACCTCAGCGGCGCGGACCGGCTGCGGGCGGTGACCCCGGACGGCGCGGGCGTGGTGCCGGTGCTGGAGACCGCCGGCGACACCGTCCGCGTGCGTCTCGTGCGGACCGGCGAACCGGAGCCGTCCGCGGTAACCGTGCTGCTCGACCGGCGGGTGCGGTGGCAGGTGCGGCTGTCCGGCGGCGCCACCAGCCAGCTGCTCGACTTGCCCGGTGCCCGGCTGTCCGGCGTCGACCTCGCGGCCGGGGCGGCCCGGATCGAGCTGGTGCTGCCGGTGCCCGACCGCGCGGTGCCGATCAGGATGGCCGGCGGGGCGACCGAGTTCACCCTGCACGTGCCGCGCGGCGTCGCCACCGCGGTCCGGGTCGACGGCGGCGCCGGCACCACCGAGATCGACGGCGTCCGCCGTACCGGGCTGGCCGCGGGCACCGTGCTCGCCCGCACCACCGCGCCCGACCGGTACGACGTCGACGCGACCGCGGGGGTCTCGACGCTGAAGCTGCTCCGGCCTTAGCGGGTTCAGTCGCCGGGCAGGTCGGCGAGCCGCGCGTCGACCGGGATCGGACTGGACCGCGGGTCGGGATCGGCGAGGACGGTCTGGGCGGGGCCGGTGAAGTCGAGCCGCTCGGGCCCGTTCCAGCGGCCGTTGTACCAGCTGTGGACGAGATTGTGCGTCCGCGCGTCGCTGCTGAACACGTCCAGCCGGCCCGGCGCCCAGGCTGCCGCGGCGAGGCCGCGCAGCGGGATCCGGTCCGGGCCCGTGCCGGCGGCGATCGTCTCCGGGCCGAGCCAGCGGCTGCCGTCGAACCAACGGTGCCGGAGCGCCCGGCCGTCGCTACTGGCGGCGAAGACGTCGAGGCGCCGCGCCTGCCAGGACGCGGCCGCGGTCGCCTGGCCGTACGGGCCGACGCCGAGACTCTCCCAGTGGCTCCAGCCGGCGCCCGCGTTGAAGGTGTGGGCCAGCCGGCCGGTGCTGGTGACCGCGAAGACGTCCAGTCGGCTCGGTCCCCACGAGACGATGCTCGGGGTGAACGCGCCGCCCGGAGTGGCCGCGACCCGGACCGGCCCGGTCCAGTTGCCGCCGAACGACCAGCGGAGCAGGTCGTTCGTCACGCCGTCGCGGGCGACGACCTCGAGCCGGCCGGGCGCAGGTGACGCGATCGCGGGCCGGCCGAGCCGGTGGCCACCCGGTCCCGCCCCGCGGTCGGTCCAGCCGCTCCACGCACCGGCGATCCGGGTCCGGTACAGCAGGTGCCCGGTGGACGCTTCGATCGCGACGACGTCGAGGCGGTCGGTCGCGGACGAGGCGACCGCCGGCGGCCCCATGATGTTGCCCGCCGGCCCCCGGCCGACGTCCTCCCATCCACTCCAGCTGCCGGCGAACGACTTGCGGAACAGGCCACCGGTGCCGTCGCCGGCGAGGACCTGCAGCCGACCGACGTCCTCGGCGACGACCGCCGGGTCGTACGCGTCCTGGCTGAGGGTTTCGGCGTCGACCGCCGTCTGGTATCGGGTGAAGCTGGGGTAGCCGCCGCGCATCCAGACCACGTTGAGGTCCGCACCGGTCTCGCCGCGCGGCGAGATCGGCCGGTAGTTGCCCCGGGCCGAGCTGCCCGTGATCGCCCGGTGGGTCCAGGTCGCCCCGCCGTCCGCGGTACGCCACAGCTCCACCTCGAACACCCCGCCGACCTGCCGGGCCAGGTAGACCATGGACGGGTTCTCGTGGTCCAGCGTGATACCGCCGGAGTAGTTCGGCTCGGCCGTGTCCACGCTCATGGAGGCTCCGGCCCGGGCGATCTCCCGGTCGATCCAGCGGGTGCCGTCCCAGCGGGCATAGTGGTAGCGATGGTCGCTGTTCGTCGGGAACGTGGCGAAGGTGATCACCGGCCGGCCGGCCGAGTCGTACGCGACGTCGTGCACCCAGGCCTTCACACCGCCGTGCGCGGCCGCGTTGTAGACGAGATCAGCCTGGGACGGCGCGATCGGCGCGTTGGCGAGCGACGTGATCAGCGTGCCGTTGGCCCGGAACAGGCTGCCGGCTCGGTAGCGGGCGTAGTAGATGTTGCTCACCACGTTCCGCGGATGGCCCTGCGTGAAGGCGAAGTGGATGGTGTCCACGCCATTGCCGGCCACCTTCACGTACGGGCGCTGGCCGGGCACGGTGACCAGCGTTCGCGCCGGCGCCCAGGTCAGCTCGTCGCTGGAGGTGGAGAACGTGGGGTTGAAGTTGCCGCCGCGCCAGAACAGCCAGACCCGGTTGCCCTCGGCGGACAGCTGCACCGGGTTCGGGTAGGTGTATCCCCACGGTCCCGAGCTGTTGGTGGGCACGCTGCGCTCGGCCTCCCAGGCGGTGACGTCCTCCGGCCGCACGCTGCGCCGGTAGAACATGGCGCCGCCGATGTGCGCGGACCAGAAGACGATCAGCCTGCCGTCCGGACGCACCAGGAGGGACGGGTTCGCATGGTCGTCGAGCTGGAAGTTCGCCTTCAGGGTGGTGATCACCCTGACCCCGGTGTCGTGGTCGTAGCTGGCGACCTGGATGCTGCCCGCGCTGTTCACCCAGCCCAGGTACGTCCGGCGGTGGGCGCCGGCGTGGTAGACCGCCCGCGGATCCCCGAACCAGCTCCACGCGCCGCTTGGCGAGAACTCCCGTTGCCGCAAGGACAACGACGCGCCGGCCGAGCTCGACAGGACGAGGCAGAACGCCATCGCGCCGGCGATCAGCGCAACGGTCCGGGCGACCGGAGCCGGGGAAGCACGACTCTTGCGCAACCGCACCATGACGACCTCACCTGACGTCCAAGCGGTCTTTTGGAGAAGGTAG
This sequence comes from uncultured Actinomycetota bacterium, assembly GCA_963728945.1. Lineage (GTDB taxonomy): Bacteria > Actinomycetota > Actinomycetes > Mycobacteriales > CADCTP01 > CADCTP01. The sequence goes on from CAVSMA010000006.1 coordinate 194,858, forward strand.
CGCTGCTGACATCCCTGGGGTGCTGATTCGAGAAGGACGCGCCGCGGTCAGTACTCCCGCCACAGCATGACGATCGCCCGGTCGTCGCTGCGGTCGGTCGGGACCTCCCGGACCAGCAGCGCCGCCCCGCCCCGGTAGTCCCCGCGGGGCACCAGCCGCTCCGCCGCCCCGAGCAGCCGGTCGACGCCGACCTCGAGGTCCCGGTGCCGGTCCTCGACGACGCCGTCGGAGTAGAGCAGCACGGCGTCGCCGGGGCGCAGCACGCCGGTGTCCGGCTGGTGGCCGACCGACGGCAGCACGCCGAGCAGCGGACCGCGGCGGAGCAGCAGATGCCAGGTGCCGCTGCCCGCGTCGAGGTGCGCGACCGGCGGGTGCCCGGCGCTCTCCACCCGGTATTCGCCGGTCGTCAGGTCCACCCGCAGGTACGCCGCCGTCGCGAAGCCCTCGGCCCACCGCTGCTGCAGCAGGTAGCGGTTGGCCTCGGGGAGGAAGTCCTCCGGCGGCACCGCTCCGAGCAGGCCACCGAGGGCGCCGGACAGCAGCAGCGCCCGGGTTCCGGCGTCGACCCCCTTGCCGGACACGTCGACCAGGGCCAGGTCGAGCAGCTCGTGCTCGCCGTCCGCGGCGTCGACGACGTGCAGGCGGGAGACGACGAAGTCGCCGGCCAGCCCCGCGTCGTCGGCCGGGCGCAGCTCGACCTCCATCCCCCACTCGACCGGCAGTGGCGGCACCTCACCCTGCACCCGCAGCCGCTCCCGCAGGTCGAGCAGGATCTGGTCCGGCCTGGCCCGGCGGACTCCCAGCCGCTCCCGCCGCCGCGCCTGCTCGTACGAGACGGCGACGACGACGAGGAACACCAGCAGCGAGCCGACACTGAACACCCGCAGGCCGCGGGCCACCGCGACCAGGCCGCCGAACAGCAGGCAGCCGATCACCAGCAGCCGGAACTCGCGCAGCGGCAGGCTCAGGCCGCCGAGCAGCACCGGCACCGCGAGCACGGCGCCCGGCCGCATCGGGTCAGGGTCGGCGAGGGACGCGAGCGCGAGCGCGCCGGCGAGGGCGACGAGAACGGCCGTCGCGCCGACGTCGCCCAGCCGCCGGCGCAGCCGTTGCGCGGCGCCGGCGAGCCATCCCCACAGATGCCACACCATGACGGCGCGCAGAGTAGCGACCGGATGTAACCAGCGAGTAGCTGCTCACCCGATCGAAATCTGCCTCGCGTCCTGTCGGAGGGCCGGAGTAGGAAGGCCGCATGACCGACCTCGAGCTGCGGCCGATCGACCGGACCGAGTTCCCGGAGTTCTACCGGGTGCTGTCCGAGGCGTTCCTGGAAGACCCGCACGACGACGACCGGGAGTCGCTCGGCACGGTGTTCGAGCCGGAGCGCAGCCTGGCCGCGTTCGACGACGGGCAGATCGTCTCGACCGCCGGCATCTACACCCGGGACATGACCGTGCCCGGTGGCCCGCGTCCGATCGCCGGCGTCACCGTGGTGTCGGTGCAGCCGACCCACCGGCGCCGGGGCCTGCTCACGGCGATGATGCGCCGCCAGCTCACCGGGTTGCACGAGGAGCAGGCCGAGCCGGTCGCGGCGCTCTGGGCGTCCGAGGGCGGGATCTACGGGCGGTTCGGCTACGGGGTGGCCGCCCGGCAGCTGGCCTTGACCGGCCGCAAGGAGCGGCTGCGGGTGCGGCCCGGGGTGTCGCTGGGCACCGGCCGGGTCGTGCTTGCCCCGCCGGAGAAGGCCCGGCCGCACGAGGAGGCGGTCTACGAGGCGCTCCGGCCGAGCTCGGTCGGCTTCCTCGACCGCCGCGGTGCGTGGGCCGACCGGCTCGCCGCCGACCCCGAGCGCAACCGGCGCGGGGCCAGCGCGCGACGGCACGCGCTCTACACCGAGCAGGACGGCTCGGTCACCGGATTCGCCGTCTACCGCACCCGGGAGGCGGGCGAGCCGGGCCGCAACGACAGCAGCGTCGACGTCGGGTTCGTGCACGCGACCACCCCGGAGGCCTACGCGGCCCTCTGGGCCTTCCTGGCCGGCATCGATCTCACGCCGCGGCTCACGCTCTACCGGGCGCCGCTGGACGACCCGCTGCAGCACATCATCGCGGACGTACGTGCGCTCGACATGTCGCTGTACGACTCGCTGTGGATACGGCTGGCGGACGTCGACCGGGCGCTGGCCTCCCGGACCTACTCGACGCCGGTGGATGTGGTGTTCGACGTCCGGGACGAGGTCTGCCCGTGGAACGCCGGCCGGTGGCGGCTGTCCGCGGACGGGTCGGGTGCGGTCTGCGAGCGCACGGAGGATCCGGCCGACCTGGCGCTGTCCTCGACCGAGCTCGGCGCGGCATACCTCGGCGGGCCGACGCTGGTCGGGATGGCCGCGGCCGGGTTGGTCACCGAGCTGCGGTCCGGGGCGCTGGCCGCGGCGAGCCGGGCGTTCGCCGGCGACCGGCTGCCCTGGTGTCCGGAGGTGTTCTGAGCGGACTGTGCGATGGTGGCGGCATGGAGGAGCCGACCCCGTCGCGACACCGACGCCGGGAACGCCGTCGCAGGCGGGCCGCCCAGGCCGCGCCGACGGCGGCAGTCGAGCCCGCGCCCGCGGCCGGAACCCCGCTCCCGGCCGAGATCACGGTCGGGACCGCGGCGGCCGGGACGGTTTCGGCCGAGACAACCGCCGCCCGGGAGGTAGCCGGCCGGACCACGGCGGCGCGGGAGGCATCAGCCGAAACCACGGGGGGCGGGGAGCCGGCAGCCCAGACCACCGAGGCGCACGAGGCGTCCGCCGAAACCGCGGTGAGCGGCGAGGCGACGGCCCAGACCATGGCGGCGCGGGAGGCGTCGACCCAAACCGCGGCGGCGCAGGAACGTCGGAGACCACAGCGGCGCAGGAAGCGTCGGAGACCACAGCGGCGCAGGAAGCGTCGGAGACCACAGCGGCGCAGGAAGCGTCGGAGACCACAGCGGCGCAGGACGTGACCGGCGAGACCGCTGCCGGGCAGGCATCGGCCGCCGCGGAGGCCGGGCAGGCGTCGACCGAGACCGCCGCGGTGCCGGCGCCGGGGCCCAAGCGCAAGGCACGGGCGCGGCGGACGGACGCCGAGCGGAGCCTGCGCGGGATCGTCGGCGCCGGCTCGTCGCAGGTCGGCGTCGTCGGCGCGATGCGGGCCCGGGACGCGGCCCGCCCGACCGCGGACGACCTCGCCGCCGCCGAGCGCGACGTGGTCATCGTCCGCCGGCGCTACGTCCCGCCCGACGCCCTCCCCGGCGCCCGCTGACCGCAGTCCCGCCGGCGTCAGTGCCCGGCTTCGTAGTCGGCGAGCAGCGTGATCCGGCGGACGTGCCGCTCGCCGTTGCTGAACGGGGTGGCCAGGAACGTGTCGACGAGCGTCGCGGCCTGGTCCTTGGTGTGCATCCGGGCGCCGACCGCCACCACCTGCGCGTCGTTGTGCTCGCGGGCCAGCGTGGCGGTCTCCTCCGACCAGGCCAGCGCCGCCCGGATGCCGGGCACCTTGTTGGCCGCGATCTGCTCGCCGTTGCCGGAGCCGCCGATCACCACGCCGAGGCTGCCGGGGTCGGCGAGCACGCGCTCGGCCGTCCGGAAGCAGTACGGCGGGTAGTCGTCGTCCGGGTCGTATGCCTGCGGCCCGCAGTCGACCACCTCGTGGCCGGCCTTGGCGAGGTGCTCCACCAGGTAGTTCTTGAGCTCGAAGCCGGCATGGTCGGACCCCACGTAGACACGCATGAAACCCAGCTTCCTCCTGCGGGGGGCGCTCGGGGGGCGCTCGGGGGTCGGAGCCTCCCGAGGGTCAGTTTCGCAGCACGGCAAGATGACAGTCATGCCATTGGTCGAGGTCACCCTGGTCGAGGGCCGCACCCCCGAGCAGCTGCGCACGCTGATCAGCCGGCTCACCACCGCCGTGGTCGACTCGGTCGGCGCGCCGAAGGAGAACGTCCGGGTCGTGCTGCGGGAGGTGCCGGCCACCCACTGGGCCGCCGGCGACGTCACCATCGAGGAGCGGCGGGGGCGGCAGGAGCCGCGGGAACGGCAGGAGGCGCAGTCATGACCGACACCTGGACCGAGGTCGCCGACCGCGTGTACGTCCGGCGGCACAAGAGCATGGACCTCAACGTCAGCCTCATCGTCGGCGAGGGCGCCTGCCTGGTCGTCGACACCAGGGCCACCGAGAAGGAGGGCCAGGACCTCGTCGAGGCGATCCGCACCGTCACGCCGCACCCGTGGGCGGTGGTCAACACCCACTTCCACTTCGACCACACGTTCGGCAACCGGATCTTCCGGCCGGCGGAGATCTGGGGCCACCGCCGCTGCGCCGAGCAGCTGATCGAGGACGGCGAGCGGATGCGCGGCGCCATCGCCGGCCGCTACCGCGAGCACGGGCTGGACGAGATGGCCGCGGAGATCGAGGCGAGCGCGATCGACCCGCCCGACCAGCTCGTCGACGACCTGGCCACGCTCAGCGTCGGCGGCCGGCCGGTGCAGCTGCGGCACCTCGGCCGCGGGCACACCGACAACGACCTGGTGCTCACCCTCCCGGACGCCGACGACCTGGTGATCGCCGGCGACCTGGTCGAGGAGGGCGCGCCGCCGCAGTTCGGCAGCGCGTTCCCGCTGGACTGGCCGCATACCCTGGACGCGGTGGCCGAGCTGGTCACCGGCCGGCTGGTGCCGGGGCACGGCGCGGTGGTCGACCGCGAGTTCGTCAGCGCCCAGCGGGCCGAGCACGCCGAGCTGGTCGCGAAGGCCACCGAGGGGCACGCGAACGGCCGGCCGCCCGCGGACGTGGCGAAGGAGCTGCCCTATTTCGGCGACTGCGCGCTGGCGGGCGTCGAGCGGGCCTACCTACAGCTGCAGTGACTTGACCTCGAGGAACTCCTCCAGCCCGTACCGGCCCAGCTCCCGGCCGATACCCGACTGCTTGTAGCCGCCGAACGGCGCGACCGGGTTGAACGCGCCGCCGTTGACCATCACCTGGCCGGTGCGCAGCCGCCGCGCGAACGCGACCGCCCGGTCCCGCTCGCCCGCGAACACCGCGCCGGACAGCCCGTACGGCGTGCCGTTGGCGATCTCGACCGCCTCCGCCTCGGACCGGTACGGGATGACCGAGAGCACCGGTCCGAAGATCTCCTCCTGGGCGATCGTCGACTCCGGCCGGACCGCCGCGAACACCGTCGGCCGCACGAAGAAGCCGCGGTCCAGCGGGGCGGACGGGCCGCCGGTGGCCAGCGTGGCGCCCTCGGCGACGCCCTTCTCGATGTAGCCGCGGACCCGGTCCCGCTGTGCCGCGCTGACCATCGGCCCGAGCCGGGTGGCGCCGTCCAGCGGGTCACCGACCGTGTACTTCTCCGCCGAGTCGATGGCCAGCTCGACCGCGGCCGAGTGCAGCGACTCCGGCACCAGCATGCGGGTCCAGGCCGTGCAGGTCTGGCCGCCGTTGATGAAGCAGTTGGCCACGCCGACCTTCACGGCCCGGGCCAGGTCGGCGTCGTCGAGGATGACGTTTGCCGACTTGCCGCCCAGCTCCAGCGCGACCTTCTTCACCGTGCCGGCCGCGACCGCCTGCACCCGACGGCCGGCCCGCACCGACCCGGTGAACGAGACCATGTCCACGTCCGGGTGGGCGGCGATCGCCTCGCCGACGACCGGGCCGGTCCCGGGCACGACGTTGAGCACGCCGGCCGGCAGCCCGACCTCGGCGGCCACCGCCGCCAGCACGTACGCGGACAGCGGCGCGACCTCGGTCGGCTTGAGCACGACCGTGCAGCCGGCGGCCAGCGCGGCGGCGACCTTGGCCACCACCTGGTGCAGCGGATAGTTCCACGGCGTGATCGCACCGACGACGCCGATCGGCTCGCGCAGCACGAGCGAGTTGCCGATCTCCTCCTCGAACGAGAACTCGCCGAGCAGCGCCGCGTACGAGCGCAGCACCTCGATCGGCAACCCGGCCTGGGTGGACGTGGCGAACTTCAGCGGCGAGCCGACCTCGCGGGCGATCAGTTGCGCCAACTCCGGCACCCGGGCGGCCAGCCCGTCGGCGAGCGCGGTGAGCAGCGCCGCGCGCTCGGCCACCGGTGTCGCGGCCCAGCCGGGGAACGCGGCCCGGGCGGCGGCGACGGCCCCGTCGACGTCGGCCGGGGTGCCGGCCGGCACGGTCGCCAGCGGCTCCTCCGTGGTCGGGTTGACGACCGTCAGCGTGTCCGAGCCGGCGGGTGCGACCCAGGTCCCGCCGACGAACAGGGCGTCGAGATGGTCGGGAATGGCGCGCGTGTCGGTCGAGGTCATGTCGCCACCGTACGGCCCGCCCTTGACACTGTCCGGGCCACTGTGCCATCTTCCCACCACTGGTCTGGACCAGTACGGACCAGTCCCACGGCGTCGCACAGGTCGCACCAGGAGGATCGCGGGATGCACAGGAAAATGCGCGCGGCGGCCGTTGTCGGCGCCACAGTGGCGCTGTTCGCCGCGGCGTGCGGTAGCGGCGGCAACTCGCCCGAGTCTGCATCGGGCGACAGCGGCAACACCCAGGCCAAGGACATCACCGTCTGGCTGATGAACGGCTCCGCCCCGGACGCCGTCATCAAGCGGGTCAACGCCCAGTTCAACCAGGCGCACCCGAACACCCAGGTCAAGATCCAGATCCAGCAGTGGGACGGCATCCAGGAGAAGACCACCACCGCGCTCGCCGGCAACAACCCGCCGGACGTGCTCGAGATCGGCAGCACGCTCGTCTCGAAGTTCGCGGACTCCGGTGGCCTGGAGGACCTCAGCAGCAAGAAGGCCGACCTCGGCGGGGACACCTGGCTGCAGGGCCTGACCGACGCCGGCACGCTCGACGGCAAGCTGTACGGCATTCCGTACTACGCGGGCGACCGCGCGGTGCTCTACCGCAAGGACATGTTCGCCAAGGCCGGCATCACCACGCTGCCGTCCGACCGGGCGAGCTTCGTCGCGACCATGGCCAAGCTGCAGGCCAAGTACGGCAGCGACAAGCAGTTCTCCGCGCTCTACTTCCCGGGCCAGTACTGGTACGCGGCGCTGCCGTTCATCTGGGACGAGGGCGGCGAGGTCGCGGTCCAGGACAACGGCCAGTGGAAGGGCGCGCTGGACAGCCCGCAGTCTCAGGCTGGGCTGAGCGCGCTGAAGGACATCGTCACCAAGTACTCCAAGGCGCCGGTCAACGGCAACGAGAACGACAACGATCCTGCCGTCCCGCTCGGTGAGGGCAAGGCCGGCATGATCATCGACGCCGGCTGGAAGGTCGGCACGGTGGAGAAGGCGCACCCGCAGCTCAAGGGTCAGATCGGGGTCTTCCCGGTGCCGAGCAAGAACGGCGGCCAGACCGCGCCGGTGTTCCTGGGCGGCTCGAACCTCGCGGTCTCCGCGGGCAGCGACGCCCCCGAGCTGGCGTACGAGTGGATCAAGATCCTGGCCGGCACCAAGGCACAGACCGACCTCGCCACCACCGGCGGCGTCATCCCGAACTCGACCTCGCTGCTCACCCTGCACGCGAAGGACCCGGTGCTGTCGGTGTTCGACCTGGCGGCGAAGAACAGCCGGTCCACCCCGTCCACGCCGAAGTGGGCGAACGTCGAGAGCGGCACGGTCCTGCAGGACATGCTGGTCTCCATCTTCAGCGGCAAGAAGAGCGTGGCCGACGCGACGACGGACGCCACCGAGGCGATCACCAAGACGCTGAACTCGTAGCCTGTCGGCCGCCCGGCTCTCCGCCGGGGTCGGGCGGTCGGCTGTCCAACCCCGGTTGGCCCCGGGCCGGAGCCGGCCCGGGGCCGACCCGTGGACCCGTACCGAGTCCGCAGCGGCCCGGGCCGGACCAGGAGGAGGACGCGTGACCCTCGATCCCCGGAAGCGGATCCGCCGCTCGGCCGGCACGGGCCGGTCCGGCGACCCGGCCCCGGATCGGGGCGGTCGCTCGCCCGCCGCGTCCCCCGACGCCGCCGTCGCCGTCTCCCCGCGCCGTCCGGACGGCGCCGTCCCGGGGACCGGCGGGACCCCCGGGCCAGGGACCTCGACCGCCGCCGGCACCGTGCCGCCGGCGGCGGTCGGGCCGGCCGGCGGGGCTGCCGGGGGCGGCGCGGTCGGCGGGGCAGTCAGGGGTGGCGCCGTCGGGGGTCGTGGGGGCAGCCGGCGGTCGCGGCGGGCGGTCGGGGCGCTGCCGTACGGGCTGCTGGTGCCGAGCGTGCTGCTCCTGCTCGGGCTGCTCGGCTACCCGATGTACGTGCTGGTGCGCACCTCGTTCCAGCAGCTCGATCTGCGCCAGCTGATCCGCCGCCAGACCGTGTGGACCGGGTTCGACAACTACCGCACGATCCTGTCCGATGGGGAGTTCTGGGCGGTCACCGTCCGGACCGTGGTCTTCGCGGCGGTCTGCGTCGCCCTGACGATCGGGTTCGGCACGCTGGTGGCGCTGCTCATGCGCAGGACCGGCCGGAGCATGCGGTTGCTGATCTCGGCCGGCCTGCTGCTGGCCTGGGCCACTCCCCCGGTCAGCGCGGCCACCGTGTTCAAGTGGCTGTTCGACGAGCAGTACGGGGTGGTCGACTGGCTCGTCACCAAGCTGACCCCGCTGGACTGGTCGCAGCACTCCTGGTTCGACTCGCAGCTGCCGGCGTTCAGCGTGATCGTCCTGTGCGTGGTCTGGCAGTCGATCCCGTTCGTGGCGCTGACCCTCTACGCCGGGCTGACCACGGTGCCGGACGCGGTCCTGGAGGCGGCCCACATCGACGGCGCCGGCGCCTGGCGGTCGTTCTGGTCGGTGACCGGGCCGATGCTCAAGCCGCTGTACCTGATCCTCACCTCGCTGTCGGTGATCTGGGACCTCAAGGTCTTCATCCAGGTGTACGTGATCACCCGCGGCGGGCCGGACCGCAAGACGCTGCTGATCAACCTGTACACGTACATCGAGGGCTTCGGGGCCAGCCGCTTCGGGGTGGCCTCGGCCGCGGCGGTGGTGATGGTGCTGATCACCCTGGCCGCGACGGTCTGGTACGTGCGGTCGATGATCCGCGTCGGCGAGGAGGAGCTGTGACCAGTAGGGCCCTTCGGTCCCGGCGCGGGACGGCCGCGGCCAACGTCACCGCGGTGGTGGTGTTCGTGCTGTTCGCGTTCCCCGTCTACTGGATGATCTCCACCGCGTTCAAGCCGGCCGGCGACATCCGGACGTTCAACGTGTCGCTTATCCCGCACTCGGTGACCCTGGACAACTTCCGAACCGCCATGCGTGCGGCCGGGTTCTGGACCTACCTGCGCAACAGCGTGCTGGTCTCGCTGTCGGTGACCGTGCTCGCGGTGCTGGTCGCGCTGCTGGCGGCGACGGCGGTGGCCCGGTTCGGGTTCCGCGGCCGCCGGGCATACCTGCTGGCCATCCTCGTCGTGCAGATGGTGCCGCTGGAGGCGCTGGTCATCCCGATGTACCTGACCCTGCGCGACGCGGACCTGCTCAACCTGGTGCCGGTGCTGGTCGCCACGTACATGGCGTTCGTGCTGCCGTTCACGATCTGGACGCTGCGCGGGTTCGTCGCGGCGCTGCCGGTCGAGCTGGAGGAGGCGGCGATGATCGACGGCGCCTCCCGCTGGGGCGCGTTCTGGCGGATCACGTTCCCGCTGATGGCGCCAGGGCTGGTCGCCACCGCGGTGTTCGCGTTCATCCAGGCCTGGAACGAGTTCATCCTGGCGCTGACGCTGATGGACCAGGGCAACCAGACGCTGCCGGTCTGGCTGGGTACGTTCAAGACGCCGCAGGGCGTCGACTGGGGCGGGCTGATGGCCGGCTCGACGCTCGTCGCGATCCCGGTCGTGCTGTTCGCGATCGTGCTGCAGGGCCGGATCGCCTCGGGCGCCGCAGCCGGCGCGGTCAAGGGATGACGCTCGAGGCGCTGGCCGATGCGGTCCTGCTGCCCGGGTTCGGCGGCACCGCGCCGCCGGACTGGGTGCGCCGCCGGGTCGCCGGCGGGCTCGGCGGGGTGGTGCTGTTCGCCCGCAACTGCGTGTCGCCGACGCAGCTGGCCGAGCTGACCGGGGCGCTGCGGGCCGAGCGGGCCGACGTGCTCGTCGCCACCGACGAGGAGGGCGGCGACGTCACCCGGCTGTTCGCCGCGGTCGGCTCCCCGGTGCCGTCGCCGTACGCGCTGGGCGTGGCCGACGACGTCGAGCTGACCCGGTCGGTGGCGGCGGCGCTGGCCGGCCGGGTCGCCGCGGCCGGCATCGGCTGGGCGCTCGCGCCGGTCGCCGACGTCAACAGCGCGCCGGACAATCCGGTGATCGGCGTCCGCTCGTACGGGGCAACGCCGGCGCTGGTCGCCCGGCACGTGGCCGCGGCGGTGACCGGCATCCAGTCCGCCGGGGTCGCCGCCTGCGCCAAGCACTTCCCCGGGCACGGCGACACCAGCGTGGACTCGCACCTGGGCCTGGCCACCGTCGGCCCGGACCTGGCCGGGGCGCTGGAACCGTTCCTTGCGGCGGTGGCGGCCGGGGTGGCCACGGTGATGACCGGTCACCTGCTGGTACCCGGATACGGCGAGCTGCCGGCGACGCTGAACCCGGCGCTGGTGGACGGGCTGCTGCGGGCGGAGCTCGGCTTCGACGGCGTGGTCGTCTCGGACGCGCTGGAGATGGGCGCGATCGCCGGCTCGGTCGGCGTCGGCGAGGGCGCGGTGCTGGCGCTGCTGGCCGGGGTGGACGCGCTCTGCCTCGGCGGGGACGAGGCCGGCGAGCCGATCGCCGACGCGGCCCGGGACGCGCTGGTCGCCGCGGTCCGAAGTGGACGGTTGGCGGAGGAGCGGCTGGCGTCCGCGGCGGCCCGGGTGCGGGCGCTGGCCGGTCGCTTCCCCGGCTCGCTGGCGGCGCTGGGGCTGGCCGCCGCCCGGCGCGGACTGCGGTCCGCCGGCGACGTGCGGCTCGGGTCGGGTGCGCCGGTCGTGGTGCGGCTCGATCCGGCGCCGACGATCGCCGTCGGGCGCAGCGCCTGGGGACTGGACGGCTTGCTGCCCGGCGCGACCGAGCTGGTTCTGGGTCCGGACGACCCGCTGCCACCGCTGCCCGCCGACCGGCCGCTGGTGCTGGTGGCCCGGGACGCGACCCGGGTCGACTGGGTCGGGCGCGCGGTCGCGGCCCTGCTCGCCGGCCGGCCGGACGCGGTGGTCGTGGAGATGGGGCTGCCCGGTCCGGTGCCGCCGGCCCGCGGCTGGATCGCCGCCGGCGGCGCGTCGGCCGCCAGCGCCCGGGCCGCCGCCGAGCTCCTGCTCGGAACAGCGCCATGACCGCCGGCACCTCCGGCGACGGCACGGCCGGCGCCACTGCCGGCGCCACTGCCGGCGCCACTGCCGGCGCCACCACGGGCGGCACGGCCGGCGCCACCACCGGCGCCACAGCGGACAGCCCGACCGGCACCCCCGCGGGCGCCACGGCCCGGATCCCGGGCGGGGTCGCGGTGGGGGTGGATGCGGGTGGGTCGGGGAGCCGGGCGGTCGTCGTGCGGGACGGCGTGATTGTCGCGCGGCGCGACCTCGGCCCGATCAACGTGCTGCTGCACGCGGACGCGGTGGACCGGCTCGCCGCCGCCGTGATCGACGCCGGCGCGACCGCGGCCGGCTTCGGGCTGGCCGGCCTGCGCTCGGCCGAGCACGCGGGCGAGCTGACCGCCGAGCTGGCCCGGCGTACCGGGGCCACGGTGGCCGTCGGCGACGACACCGAGGCGGCGCTGGCGGGCGCGTTCGCCGGCCGGCCCGGGATCGTCGTGATCGCCGGCACCGGGTCGGGCGCGGCGGGCCGGGACGCGGCAGGGCGGACCGTCCGGGTCGGCGGGCACGGGTTCCTGCTCGGCGACGAGGGCGGCGGCTACTGGATCGGCCGGGAGGCGGTGCGGGCGGCGCTGCGGGCGGCCGACGGCACCGGCCCGCCGACCGCGCTCGTCGACGTGGTCCGCACCGCGTTCGACACGCTGACCGGCGCCGAGACGCTGGTGCACCAGCGCCCCACCGACCGCCGGCTGCTCTCCCGCCTGGTCCCGCAGGTCGCCGCCGCCGCCAGGGACGGGGCGACCGGCGGGGATGCGGTGGCGGCGCGGATCCTGGCCGAGGCGGCGGCCCACCTGGCCGAGCTGGCCGCCGCCGTCCGCGCCCGGCTCGGTGACCTGCCGGTCGCCGGCGTCGGCGGGATCTTCGCGTGCGCCCCCGTCGCGGCGGCATTCACCGCGGCGACGGGTGCACGACGACCGGTGGAGCCGCCGGAGCTCGGCGCGTTGCGGCTACTCGACCGCTAGGGCCGAGTCCGGGACCGTGTCGAACTGCGGGCGCTCGGTGCGGGTGCGCTTGAGCTCGTAGAAGTACGGGTTGGTGGCGAGCGCGACGGCGCCGTCGAAGACCTTCGCCGCGTCGTCGCCGGTCGGCACCCGGGAGATCACCGGGCCGAAGAATGCGGTGCCGTCGACGTGGATGACCGGCGTGCCCACCTCGTAGCCGACCGGGTCCATGCCGGCGTGGTGGGAGGCCCGCAGCGCCTCGTCGTAGTCGGTGGAGTCGGCGGCGTCGGCCAGCTCGACCGGCAGCCCCGCCTCTTCCAGCGCGGCGACCAGCGTGTCCCGCTCGTAGCCGGCCTTCTGCTGGTGGATCCGGGTGCCGAGGGCCGTGTAGAGCTTGCGGAGGACCTCGGTGCCGAACTTCTGCTCGGCCGCGATCGCGACCCGCACCGGGCCCCAACCCTTCCCGAGCATCTCCCGATAGCTGTCCGGGAGGCCCTCCTTGTCGGCGTTGAGCACCGACAGCGACATCACGTGGAAGCTCAGATCGAGCGGCCGCTGCTTCTCCACCTCGAGAATCCACCGGGACGTCAGCCACGCCCAGGGGCAGATCGGGTCGAACCAGAAGTCGACCTTGGTCCGCTCGCTCATTCAGCTCCTCCTACGGAAACGGATGGTCCGTCCTCGGCAGCGTTGGTATGCCCGGTCGCATTCCCGCCGTCACCTGTGCGGCGGTCCGGATAACCCGGTCGGCCCAGTCGGACCGGCGTGCCAGACTGCGGGGATGGGTGTCCCGAACCTGACCAGGGCCGATGCGCGGGCCCGCGCGGAGCTGGTGTCCGTCTCCGGTTACGAGGTGGAGCTCGACCTGACCGACGGCGGCGGCAAGCCCGGCGAGCGGACCTTCCGCTGCCGGACCACGATCCGGTTCACCGCGTCCCGGCCCGGAGCGGCGACGTTCGTCGACGTGATCGCGGCCGGGTTCCGTGCGGTCACCCTCAACGGGCGGGCCCTGGACACCTCGGCGTACCGGCCGGAGGACGGGCTGGCGCTGCCCGACCTGGCTGCCGACAACGTGCTCGTCGTCGACGCCGACCTGCTCTACACGAACACCGGCGAGGGGCTGCACCGGTTCGTCGACCCGGTCGACGGCGAGGTCTACCTCTACTCGCAGTTCGAGACCGCGGACGCCAAGCGGATGTACACCTGCTTCGACCAGCCCGACCTCAAGGGCACCTTCGCCCTCACGGTGACCGCGCCCGCCCACTGGGAGGTCGTCTCCAACGGGCGGGCGGAGGAGGTCACCGAGGGCGCCGGCGGCGCGCAGGTCGTCAGGTTCCGCACCACCCTGCCGCTCTCGCCGTACGTGACCGCCCTGGTCGCCGGGCCGTACCACAAGGTGACCGACAGCCACGACGGGATCGACCTCGGGGTCTACTGCCGGGCCTCGCTGGCCGAGCACCTCGACGCCGACGAGATCCTGCTGATCACCAAGCAGGGCTTCGACTGGTATCACCGGGCGTTCGACTACCGATACCCGTTCGACAAGTACGACCAGCTGTTCGTGCCCGAGTTCAACGCCGGCGCGATGGAGAACGCGGCCTGCGTCACGTTCCTCGACGACTACGTCTTCCGCTCGAAGGTCACCGACTACTCGTACGAGCGGCGCGCCGACACGATCCTGCACGAGATGGCGCACATGTGGTTCGGCGACCTCGTCACCATGCGCTGGTGGGACGACCTCTGGCTGAACGAGTCGTTCGCCAGCTTCGCGTCCGTGCTCGCGCAGGCGCAGGCGACCCGGTTCACGTCCGCCTGGACCACGTTCGCCACCATCGAGAAGACCTGGGCCTACCGGCAGGACCAGCTGTCCTCGACGCACCCGATCGCCGCCGACATCCCGGACGTGCAGGCGGTCGAGGTCAACTTCGACGGCATCACGTACGCGAAGGGCGCCAGCGTGCTCAAGCAGCTGGCCGCGTACGTGGGGATCGAGCAGTTCCTGCGGGCGATGCAGGTCTACTTCCGCCGGTACGAGTACGGCAACACCACGCTGGCCGACCTGCTCGGCGTGCTCAGCGAGGAGTCCGGCCGGGACCTGTCCCGCTGGTCGCAGCTGTGGCTGGAGACGGCCGGGGTCAACGCGCTGCACCCGGAGTTCGCCGTCGACGAGAGCGGGCGGTACGCGTCGTTCGCGATCGCGCAGTCGCCGGCCGAGCCCGGCGGCGGCCCGCTGCGCGACCACCGGCTGGCGGTCGGCCTCTACCGGTCCGAGGGCACCAAGCTGGTCCGCACCGAGCGGGTCGAGCTGGACGTGTCCGGCGCCCGGACCGAGGTGCCGGAGCTGGTCGGCGTCGCCCAGCCGGAGCTACTGCTGGTCAACGACGAGGACCTGACGTACGCGAAGGTGCGGCTGGACGAGCGCTCGCTGGCGACCGTGATCGCCCGGCTCGGCGACATCGACGACCCGCTGCCGCGGACACTGTGCTGGGGCGCCGCCTGGGACATGACCCGGGACGGCGAGATGCGCGCCCGCGACTACGTGGCGCTCGCGCTGGCCGGCGTGACCCGGGAGACCGAGATCGGCGTGGTGCAGTCGATCCAGTCGAAGATCCGCTCGGCGCTGGTGCACTACGTCGACCCAGCCTGGGCGCCGGAGGGCTGGTCCCGGCTGGCCGCATTGGCCGAGGAGCAGCTGCGGGCGGCCGCGCCCGGTTCGGACCTGCAGCTGGCCTGGGCCCGCACGCTGGCCGCCGCGACCCGGACGCCGGCGCACGTCGCGCTGGTCCGCGGGCTGCTCGACGGGACCGAGACCGTGCCGGGGCTGGCCGTGGACACCGACCTGCGCTGGACGCTGCTGTCCGCGCTGGTCGCCGTCGGCGCTGCCGGCGACGACGCGATCGAGGCCGAGCTCGACCGCGACCCCACCGCGGCCGGGCAGCGGCGAGCGGCGACTGCCCGGGCACTGCGGCCGACCCCGGCGGCGAAGGCCGAGGCGTGGCGGCTGGCCACCGAGGACGACGAGCTGCCCAATGCGATGAACGAGGCGGTCATCGGCGGCTTCTTCCACCCGGCCCAGACCGAGCTGACCGAGCCGTACGTGCAGCCCTACTTCGCCGTGATCCCGGACGTCTGGGAGCGGCGGACCAGCGAGCTGGCGCAGAACGTGGTGGTCGGGCTGTTCCCGGACGCACCCTCGACCGACGTGGTCGACCGGGCCGAGGCATTCCTGGCCGACCCGGCCAACCCGCCGGCGCTGCGCCGGCTGGTCGCCGAGGGCCGCGACGACACGGTCCGCTCGCTGCGCGGCCGGGCCCGGGACGCCGCCGGGTAGCGCGCCGAAACCCGGTGGACGCCGGGCGCCGCCCGTTGCCAGGGTCGGCGTGTGCGGCAAGAGGACATCTGGAACGCGGAAGCGGCGGCGCGCTACGACACGCCGGGCGAGGGCATGTTCGCCCCCGACGTGCTCGATCCCGCGGTCGACCGGCTGGCCGAGCTCGCCGGCGGCGGGCGATCGCTCGAGTTCGCGATCGGGACCGGGCGCGTCGGCGTGCCGCTGGCCCAGCGCGGCGTCCCGGTCACCGGGATCGAGCTGTCCCGGCCGATGGTCGACCAGCTCCGGACCAAGCTCGACGACGCGGCGCTCGCGGTGGTCGTGGGCGACATGGCCACCACCCGCGTGCCCGGCGAGTTCACTCTCGTCTACCTCGTATTCAACACGATCTCCAACCTGCAGACGCAGGACGAGCAGGTCGCCTGCTTCCGCAACGCGGCGCGGCACCTGTTGCCGGGTGGCCGGTTCGTGATCGAGCTGTGGGTGCCCGAGCTACGCCGGCTCCCGCTCGGGCAGGAGGCCACCGTCGGGCACGTCGAGCCCGGCTACATCGTGCTGGACACGTACGACACCGTGCAGCAGCGGGTGGTCTCACACCACTTCCGGTTCGGCGACGGGACGGAGGCGTCGCTGTTCCGCAGCCCGCACCGTTACATCTGGCCGGCCGAGCTCGACCTGATGGCCCGGCTGGCCGGCTTCGAGCTGGAGAGCCGGCACGCGGACTGGACCGGGACCGAGTTCACCGCCGAGTCCCGCTCGCACGTCTCGGTCTACCGGCTCCCCGAAGCGCCGACGACCTAACCGCCGTGGTGGTGCGGCGGGGCCAGCGGGGTGCCGGCGGCTCGGGGGTTGGCCCGGCCGGCCTGGTCGGAGAGCATCCGCAGCCCGTTCACCAGCGCGCCGACCAGGTCGCCGACCGAGAGCGAGGCCCGCATCGACAGCGCCGCCAGCGCGGCCGAACGGTCCGGCAGCCGGCGGGAGGAGTGCTCGCCGGTGACGATGTGCAGCACCCGCTGGCCCGGCGAGACCGCGATCAGCACGCCGTCGGCCGGGCGCGGCAGCCCGGCGTGCAGCCGCTCCGCGTGCTCCCGGGTCGGCTCCTCGAGCTCACCCACCCACACCGAGAAGTCGAGGCCGGACTCCCGGCTCGACAGGGTCAGCGCCTCGTCCAGCCGGGACAGCTGGCGCGGCGTGAACGGCCCGGGCGCGCGCCGCCGGGCGACCGCGGTGAAGTCGGTGACCTCGTGGTCCTTGCCGGCCACCTGGTCGCGCCCGTGCTCGGCGCTCGCCGCCGGCCCCAGGTCGCCGCCGGGGCGGCCCACCGTCTCGGTCCGGGCCGCGATCTCCGGGTCGACGTGCGGCTCGGTCCGCACCTCACCACTCGCCACTGGCCCCACCTCTCGCCGTGCCGGTGTCCGCGTCGAGGACCGACGCCGGCCCGTGGGCCGGCCCCCCGCTGGTCAGCTCGGACCGCTCGGGTCGGGAGGCGGCGGCCAGCGCGGCCCGCCCCTCGGCGCTGCCGGCCGGCGCCGCCACGTCGGGACGCGCGATATACCAGACCGGCTCGTAGTCCCACGGCTTGCCGACGCGGTAGCGCGGGCTGCGGGTGGCGCCGGGCGCGAAGGTCAGCGCGGCCAGCACGGCGAGCCCGGCCAGCGGTATCACCGCGAACACCAGCACGGTCTGCCAGACGGTCACCCGGTTACCGTAGCGAACCCCGCCAGGCCGTTCACCTCCGGGTTCGGAAGCAGCCGGGGGCAGGAACCGCGGCTGCTCACCACCCCGGCGGGTGCCGATCGACCCAGGGCACGGCGTCCTCCAACTGCGCCGACAGCGAGATCAGCGTCGCCTCGTCCGCCGGCCGCCCGGCGAGCATGACCCCGATCGGCAGCGTCGGATCCCCGCCGGACCAGTGCATCGGCACGGTCACCGCCGGCTGACCGGTCACGTTGTAGATCGCCGTGAACGGGGTGAACCGCTCCTGCCGGACGAAGTCCTCGGCCGGGTCGCCGGTCTCGCCGAACCAGCCGACCGGCACCGGCGGGCTGGCCAGCGTCGGCGTCAGCACCGCGTCGTACCCGGCGGTGCGGGTGATCCACTGCCGGGTGAGCATCTGCAGCTGGGACATCGCGCCGACGAACTCGGCGCCGCTGGTCGCCGCGCCGCGGGCGCGCAGCCACCGGGTCAGCGGCAGCAGCTCGCCCTCCCGGGCCGGGTCGACCGGGGCGGACGCCGCCGACACGCCCCAGACGGTCTCGAACACGCCGATCGCCTCGGGCGGGAACGGGCCGTCGATGTCCTCCACCTGGTGCCCGAGCCCGGTCAGCGCCTCGGTCGCCGCCTCGTAGGCGGCCAGGCAGTCCGGGTGCACCTCGGCGCCCTCGACGGCCGGGGTCACGTACCGGCCGATGCGCAGCGTGCCCGGGTCGCGGCCGGCGTAGGAGAGGAAGGTCGCGCCGCCGGCGAGCGGGGGCGCCCAGTGCGGGTCGCCCGGCATCGGCACCGCCATCGCGTCGAGCATCGCCGCCGCGTCCCGGACACCGCGGGCCAGCGGGCCGTTCCAGGCCAGGCCGGTGACGTCGCCGAGGACCGGGCCGTTGCTGACCCGGCCACGAGCGGGCTTGATCCCGAACAGCCCGCAGACGCTGGCCGGGATGCGGACCGAACCGCCGCCGTCGCTGCCCTGCGCGAACGGGACCAACCCGGCAGCGACCGCGGCCGCCGCACCGCCGCTGGACCCACCCGCCGAGCGGGTCGGATCCCACGGCGTCCGGGCCGGCGGAGCCACGTTGTTCTCGGTGTAGCAGGGCAGCCCGAACTCCGGCGTGTTGGTCTTGCCCAGGCTGATCGTGCCGGCCCGGCGCAGCAGGGTGACGACATTGTCGTCGACGGGCGGCACGAAGTCGGCGAACAGCGTCGAGCCGAACGTGGTCCGGATCCCCGCGGTCAGGTTCAGGTCCTTGATCGCGATCGGTACCCCGAACAGCGGCGGCAGCGTCGCCCGGTCCGACTTGGTCAGCTGGTCCTCGGCCTCCTTGGCCCGGGCCAGCGCGTCCGCACCGGTGACCGTGATGAACGCACCCAGCTCAGCGTTGCGCCGCTCGATCCGGTCGAGGTAGTGCTCGACCAGCTCGACGGGGCTGACCCGGCGGCTGCGTACCGCCTCGGCCTGCTCCAACGCGGTCATCTCGTGGAGTTCCGCCATGCGCCGAACATATCCGGACCGGGGCCGCGGGATGATCTGCCGGATGGATGAGACTGCGCGGGAGTACGCGCTGGCGCTCGACGACGCCGACCCGCTGGCCGGGTTCGCCGCCGAGTTCGTACCGGCGCCGGGAGTGCTCTACCTGGACGGCAACTCGCTCGGCCGGCTCCCCCGGTCGACGGCGGGCCGCGTCGCCGAGGTGGTGGCCGACGAGTGGGGCGGTGGGCTGGTCCGGTCCTGGTCGACCTGGATCTCGCTGGCCCGCCGGGTCGGCGACCTGATCGGCACCTCGCTGCTCGGTGCCCGCCCGGGCGAGGTGGTGGTCGCCGACTCGACCTCGGTGAACCTCTACAAGCTGGCCTGGGCGGCGGTGTCGGCCCGGCCGCGGCGCTCGGTCGTGCTGTCGACGCCGGACGAGTTCCCCACCGACCGGTACGTGCTGCAGGGGCTGTGCGCGGCCCGCGGGCTGACGCTGCGGGACCTGCCGGCCGACATCGACGCCGGGGTGTCGACGGAGTCCGTGGTCGAGGCGCTCGATCCGTCGGTGGCGGTGGTGGTGCTCTCGCACGTGGCCTACCGGTCCGGGGCGCTGCTCGACCTGCCGGCGATCACCGCGGCCGCGCACGAGGCCGGCGCGCTCGTGCTGTGGGACCTGTCGCACTCCGGCGGGTCGGTGCCGGTCGGGCTGGCGGCCGCAGCGGCGGACCTGGCCGTGGGGTGCACGTACAAGTACCTCAACGGCGGCCCGGGCTCGCCGGCGTACCTCTACGTGCGCTCGGACCTGCAGGAGCAGCTGCGGCAGCCGATCCAGGGCTGGTTCGGCGCCGCCGACCAGTTCGCCATGCACGCCGCGTACGAGCCGGCGCCGGGGATCGACCGGTTCCTGGTCGGCACGCCGCCGGTGCTGTCGCTGGTCGGGGTCGAGGAAGGGGTCCGGGTGCTGGCCGAGGCCGGCATCGACCGGCTGCGGGCCAAGGGGCAGGCGATGACCGCCTACCTGGTCACGCTGGCGGACGCCTGGCTGGTGCCGCTCGGCTTCCGGCTGGCCTCACCGCGGGATCCGGCGCTGCGCGGGTCGCACGTGTCGCTGGAGCACCCGCAGGCCTGGCAGGTCTGCCAGGCCCTGCTCGACCGCGGCGTGGTGCCCGACTACCGGACGCCGGACCGGCTGCGGCTCGGTCCGGCGCCGCTGACCACCCACTTCGCCGAGGTGTACGACGCGCTGGCGGTGATCCGGGACGTGGTGTCGTCCGGGGCGCACCGCGGCTACCCGAGCGAGATCGCCCGGGTCACGTAGTCCGCGTCGGCTACCGGGTTCGTGGCTGGCGCCGCTCCAGGATGATCGCCAGCGTCGGGCACTGCTGGGCCGCCCGCTGGGCGTGGCCCTCCAGCTCCGCCGGCACCTCCGCGACGACCGGCATCGGGTAGCCCCAGTCGTCAAGGCTGACGATCTCCGGGAGCAGCTCGGCGCACAGGCCGTGACCGTCGCAGGCCACCGGGTTGACCCGCATCCGCAGCCGGCCGGCACGGTTGACCGGTGGGCGCGGCGGTTCCTTCGGCGCCTTGCGGGACCGGGCGGCGCTCGGGATCGGCGTGGTCGGCGGGCGGACCGGAGCCGGGACCGGAACCAGGGAAGGCGGTTCCGGGATCGGCTCACGGGTCAGGTAGTCCGTCATCGGCGGTTCGGCCGACCGGAGGCCGTACTCGCCCGGTGGAGGTCGGTTCGGGTTCGACACCGCGGGGATCGACCGGTACCTGTCCGCCGGTCGCTCGTACGCTGGCGGGGCGAGGAAGGGTTCGCTGACCGCACTGTCCGGAGTGGACACAGCGGGCGGCGGCCCGGCGTGTGCGCCGTAGGAGTCCTCAGTGGACGGACCACCGTACGAGCCGCCGTCCCGACCGCCGTACGCCCCGTAGGGGCCGGCGTACGACGACGGCTCGGCATCGGCCGCCGCCGCGTGCGTCCCGTACGAACCGGCGTACGAGGACGGCGACCCGGTCCCGTACGGACTGCTGTCGTAAGTGGACGGTGCCGGGTCGGCCGGCGCGGCCCGGCGGTAGCCGTCGTATCCCGGCACCTGCGCCGGGCTGCCCGGGTACCCGGAGCCGCCGTACGGGCCGGCGTCGTAGGCGGACGGGGCCGGATCAGCGGAGGCGGTGCTGTAGGCGGAGCCGCCGTACGAGCCGGTGTCGTAGGCGGGAGCCGGGTCCGCCGCCCCATACGATCCGCTGCCGTACCCGGACGGGGGCGGATCATGCGCCGCCGCAGCACCATACGAACCGGGGTACGACGACCCTGTGTCATAGCCGGACGGGACCGGATCGGGCGCCGCAGCCCCGTAGGTGCCGGGGTACGACGGTCCGGAGTCGTAGGGCGCCGGATCGGGCGCCGAGCCTCCGTACGAACCGGTATAGGAAGGCGCTGAGTCGTACCCGGCTGGGGCCGACCCGTAGGAGCCGGTGTACGACGGTCCGGAGTCGTAGGCCGACGGGGCCGGGTCGCGGGCCGAGCCGGTGTAGGAAGGCGCTGCGTCGTACCCCGCCGGGGCCGGGTCGACGGAGCCGTAGGAACCGCCGTACGGCGACGGGACCTCAGCCGGCGCACTCCCGTAACCGGAGGAGCCGGACTCGTAGGAGGACCCGCCGTACGAACCGGTATGCGCGGAGCCCCCGGACGATCCGGTGTCGTAGCCGACCTGCGCCGGCTCCACGGACACCGCCCCGTAGCCCGCCGCCCCGTAGCCCGCCGCCCCGTAGCCCGCCGCCCCGTAGTCCGCGGCCCCGTAGTCCGCGGCCCCGTACCCGCCGGACACCGTCCCGTAGGAGGGCGAGGGATCGTCAGCGGACGACGGCTCGTAGGCGGGCGGTGGCGGCGGTTCGTAGGGCGGCGGCAGCTCGCTGCTCACCGGCTCCCCGGACAGCCCGCGGTTGGCGTCCGCGGCGTACGGACCGTACGACCCCGAGTCCAACCACTCCGTGATCGAGGGTTCCTCGGCCCGCCGCCGCGACCGTCGCGACGCCACCGCCTCGTTCCCCCGTGAATGTCGGCTCATCGCCGCTTCCCCCCTTTCCGCTCGGCCGGCAGCGCCAGCACGCCGCGAAGCGGGCGCCCGCACCAGCCGGCCAGGTGCCGGTCGACGTCCTCGGCGAACACCTCGAGCGCCGAGGCGACCAGCCCGGTCGTGCCGTCCGGGTGGGAGCACGCCCCGCGCCCGGACACGATCGAGCACCACCGGTGCAGCCGGCCCACGGTGGACCGGTCGCCCTTCCCGGTGGCCAGCGCGGTCAGCGCGCCGGCGATCGCCGGCAGCCCGTTGAGGCAGGCGCCGCACTGCCCGGCCGACTGGTCGGCCAGGTAGCGCGCCAGCCGCGCGGTCTCGTCCAGCCCGCAGGCCCGGTCGGGCAGCGCGATGACGATGCCGGCCCCGAGCGTGCCACCGGCCGCCGCCATCCCGGTGTGCGAGAGCGGCGCGGACATCGCGGTCGTCGCCGGCAGCCAGCGCCCGGCACAGCCGCCGACCAGCACGGCGCCGACCTGCTCGGTCAGCCAGCCCACGCCGGACAGCGCCTGCTCGACGGTGGCTCCGACCGGCAACTCGACCACCGACGGCTGCGCGACCGCCCCACGCACGGTCAGCACCAGCGACCCCGGCTCCTCCGGCTGGCCGACCTGCCGGAACCACTCGGAGCCGTTGCGGGACAGCAGCGCGAGGTTGGCCAGCGTCTCGACGTTCTGCACCAGCGTGGGCCGGCCCTTCACGCCGCGCTCCGCGGTCTGCGGCGGGTGGTACGCCGGCAGCGCCGCGTTCCCGGACAGCAGCGCGGCGGTGGCGGACGACTCGCCGGTGACGTACCGGTCCGGGGCGGCGACGAGCTTCATCGGCGCCTCGTCGGTCCTGGCCCGCCGCCGCTCGCCCATCGCGCGTTCCATGACGTCGTACACGCCGGGCCGGTCGACGATCGAGACCAGGATCTGCCGGGCCTCGACCGCGTCGGCGGCGACCTGCGCCCCGTCCAGGATGAGGTGCGGCAGCCGGCTGATGAGGAAGCTGTCCTTCTCCCCCAGCGGGTCTCCGGCGGCGCCGTTGACGACCACCACCGGCTTGCCGCCCGCGACCCGGACGGCCTGGACCTTCGCGTCGACCGGGAAGCCGGCGCCGCCGCGGCCGCGCAGCCCGCTCTCGGCGATGAGCCGGCCGGCGCCGGCGGTACGCAGCGGCCCGAACCTGGCGCGGTGCTCGCCCAGGCTCACCGGCCGCCCGTCCGGCCGCACCCCGGCCAGCAGTCGCGGCACGCCGGAGCCCGCGGGCGCGGCGATCCCCGCCCGCTCGGCCACCGCCGGCACCTGCCGGCGCTCCCACATCCCGGTCGGCCACTCGCCGGTGAGCTCACCGCTCGGCGCCGCGGCCGGCGCCGGCTGGCCCGGCACGTCCTCGCGCACCCACTCGCCGGTGGCGGACTGCTCCGGCCAGTGTGGCCGGTGGTAGGTCGGCGCGCTCATTTCTGCCCCGTGGTCTGCGTGGTGCCCGACCGCTTCGACCAGCCCGGTGCGAACGGTCCCTGCTTGGCCCAGGTGAAGACGACGGCGACCGCGCACGCGGTGAGCAGCACCGCGCTGGCCCGCAGCAGCGCCCGCCGCGGCCAGCCGGCGACGATCCGCCAGGCCATGGCCAGCAGCACGAGCGCGACGCAGCCGAGCGTGAACAGCACCGACCACGTCTTCCGGACGTCCGAGCCCGTGCCGAGGGTGTGCACGACGGCCAGCGGCCAGCACAGGTACGCCGTCCAGTGCACGGCGCGCCAGGTCTCGTACCCGATCCGCTGGCGCAGCAAGCTCGTCACGATCATCGCGATCACGAGGTCGGAGGCCAGCGCGCCGAGCCCCATCCAGATCGGCCGGTACGTCCCGATGAACGGGATCAGGGACTCCTGAACGGTGATCGTGACGTAGTCGTCGACGATCGCGGCGCTGACGTGCAGCGCGAGCAGCACGAGAACGAACAGCGAGATGTTGCGGTGCAGGCCCTGGGTGACGAACCGCGGCCAGCGTGTGCTGGACAGCCGGGTGCCGGCGACGATGCCGAGCACCATGCTCATCGTGAGCAGGGCCAGCGCGACGATCCCGCTGGCCCGGGTCAGGTACCAGCTCAGCTGCGGGTTGCTGAGCAGGCCGCTCATGCCGCGTCCTCCCGGTCTGCGGGCCAGCCGGCCACCCGATGCACCGCGCCGGACTCGTCGACCAGGCGGGACGGCAGCCCGAGTGCGGCCAGCCAGTCGGGCGCGCGCCGGCCCCGGACGATCGCCGCGGTGCTGGCGGTGTTCGCGTCGACGCAGCTGGCCGCGGTGACGGTGACCGTGCGCCAGACCGGCTCGGCGGGCAGGCCGGTGCGCGGATCGAGCACGTGGTGGAAGGCGGTGCCGCCGCGGCGCCAGCGTCGGACCGCGGTGCTGGACGTGGCCAGGCCGCCGCCGTGCATCCGGACGACCGGGCCGGCACGCCCCGGCGTGGTCACGTCCTCGCGCGCGGTGTCGTCGGTGAGCCGCACCGGCCAACCGGCCGGCGGCACCGGGCCGGCCGCGGCGAGGTCGCCGCCGACGTTGACCAGGACGCCGGCGCCGGTCTCCGCGGCGATCGCGGCGGCGGCGCGGTCGACCGCCAGCGCCTTCGCGGTCGCACCGAGGTCGAGCGCGGTGCCGGGCGGGATGCGGATCGCGTCGTCGCTCACCTCGATCTCGCGCCACGCGCCCGCCGGCGGCGGCGCGGGACTCGCGGCCGGCCCGTCGGCGGGCAGGGCGGCGTAGTCGGCGTCGTACCCGGCGGCCACCAGCGCGCCGCCGAGCGTCGGGTCGACGTCACCGCCGGTCTGCTCGGCCGCGGTCAGCGCGGTGCGGACGGCCTCCACGAACAGCGCACTGACGGGCACAGTGGCGCCGGCCGCGGCGTTGACGGCCATCAGCTCGGAGTCAGCCCGGAACCGGCTGCAGGCCAGGTCGATCGCGGCCAGCTCGGTCCGGAGGATGCGCATCGCGGTCCCGAGCGCGTCGGACCGCCTGTCCAGCAGCAGCTCCCCGTACGTCCCGAGCGCCTCGAACCGGCCGCGCACCACCTGCGCTTCCCGGGGCACGGTGAGCTGGGCCCGTGCGGCGTGAGCCGGCGGGGTCGGTGGCGGGGAAGAACCGGCGTGGTGCTGGGCCGGGGCGAAGGCGGCTGGCTTCACGTGCCGCCGGTCGGGGTCGGGTCGGGCGCCGGATCCGTCGTCGGCGACGGCGTCGGCGCCGCGGTGGTGGGCGGTGCCGGCGGCGGAGCGGGCGCGGTGGTGGTCCGCGGCGGCGGCGCCGGGGTCCGGGTCGGCGTCCGCCTCGGCGTGGTGGGCCGCGGTGCCGGAGCCTCAGTGGTCGTCGGGTCGGACGCGGGCGGCGGCGGGTACGTTCGCGGCTGGGGCGGTGGCGCGGCCTTGGGCGTCGTCGCCGGCGCCGGCCGCTTCGCCCGGGTCGCGGTCTTGGCCTTCACGGCGGTCCGGGCCGGTGCCTTCGCGGCCGGCGCGGCCTTCGTCGTGGTGGCCGTCTGCGCCGGCGCGGCTCCGGCGATCGCGGCGGCCAGCCCGCCGGTCGCGATCACGGCGCCGGCGGCCACCCCCTTGGTGACCAACGACAGCCGCCTCAGGGCGCGGTCGCGATGGTGGTGGGCAGGGGGATGAGCCATCGAGTTCCTTCCCGGGCATGCCGAACCGTGCCGATCCCCCGTCGGTACCGGGCCGCCCCACAGCGACCCCCGGCGCCGCATTCCCCCTCTGCCGCACCGGTTCGGACGCCCGCCTCACCACCGGCGCCCGGTCGTTCTGGATCACGCCAGGCGAGATCCGCGCGCAAGGTTTTATCAAGAACCGATTCTGAAGTCGACCAGCATCACCGTAAGGCTTCACACAACGACGCCCCGTCGTCAGGACGGGGCGGGCACGTCACGCGGTTGCGGCTTCGCCGTCGTCCAGGTAGGCCTGCCAACGCGGGTCCGGATTGCGAAATCCGAGCACCCGCCAGGCCATCCCGGACGGGGCTCTCGGCGGTGTTCCTAACCGCCAGCCCAGGTCCACCAAGGTGCGGTCCGCCTTGGTGTGGTTGCAGCGGGCGCAGGAGGCGACCACGTTCTCCCAGGTGTGCGCACCGCCGCGGCTGCGCGGGACGACGTGGTCGAGGGAGCTGGCGGCGGCGCCGCAGTAGACGCAGCGTCCGCCGTCGCGGGCGAACACCGCCCGGCGGGTCAGCGGGACCTGCGCCCGGTAGGGCACGCGGACGTAGCGGGTCAGCCGCAGCACGCTCGGCACCGGCACGGCGGTGGTGGCGGAGTGGAAGGCGCCGTCGCCCTCTTCTACCGGAACGGCCTTCTCGGTCAGTACCAGCACGACAGCCCGCCGGCAGGACACCACACACAGGGGCTCGTACGTCGCATTCAGCAGCAACGTCACGGTTGCCAGCGGCACGGCCCCACCTCCTCGAGGTGAGACCAGTGAACCGGAAGGAGGCCCTGGACGCACGCGTTTAGCGCCCTACTTCACACGAACGTCGCAGGCAAACCGGTGGGTCGGGGGGAGGCTAGCGGAGGCGGGCTCTGAGGTCGGCGACCTCGTCCGGGGTGTGGCGCGCGAGCATCGCCTCGAGGTCGGCTCGCTCCGCCGGAGTCCGGTAGGAGGCGATCTCGGCCCGCAGCCGGTTGCGCTCCGCGCGCTCGGCGCGCCGCGCTCGGAATCGGGCGGCGGCAGCGGCGGTCAGGGACGGGAGCATGATCTTTCTGTCCTTCTGGCTGGATCTCGTGTAATTGACTCCTCAAGTCTACCTGAATCGATAAAGTTGCGCACGTGCCGCTGGTGTGAGCTCCCCGGCCCCCGCCGGCCCGGTCACAGCTCCGCGTCTCCACGGCCGCCGCCGGCCGACCGCACGACCCGGCCATGATCAGCCCCGCACAGGCCCTGCTCGCGGCCCGCGCGCTGCTGCCGCGCACTCCCGCCGGCCCGAGCACACCCGCGGGCCTCGACCTCGCAAGCCCGCCGGTCCGAGCACGGCCCCGCGCGGCTCTGGCTCGTACCCCGCGGGACCGAGCGCGGCCTGCGCGCCTCTAACCTCGTACGTCGTGACCGACCCGCGCCAAGACCCGCGCCCCGGCCCCGCCCGCCCCGACTACCCGCCGGCCGAGCGGCTCGACCTGGTCGAGCAGCTGCACGGGTTCGAGGTGGCCGACCCGTACCGATGGTTGGAGGACCCGGCCGACCCACGGACCGAGGCCTGGTCCCAGGCCGAGGACGAGCTGGCGCGCGCCACGCTGGACGCCCTGCCCGGCCGCGACCGGCTGACCGCGCGGCTGACCGAGCTGCAGCGGACGGGCACCGTCCGCGCCCCGTCCTGGCGGGGCGCGCGCGCCTTCTACACCCGCCGCGAGCCGGACCAGGAGCACGAGGCGCTGCTGGTGCGCGAGGCCGACGGCACCGAGCGGGTGCTGGTCGACCCGACCGAGCTTGACCCGTCCGGCACCACGACGCTGGACGCGGCCGTGCCGAGCATCGAGGGCGACCGCCTCGCATACCAGCTGTCCACCGGCGGCGACGAGGAGTCCCGGCTCTACGTCGTCGACGTCGCCACCGGCGAGCGGCTGGACGGGCCGATCGACCGCTGCCGCTACTCCCCCATCGGCTGGCTGCCGGGCGGGCAGGAGCTCTACTACGTGCGGCGGCTGGCGCCGGACGCGGTGCCGGCCGGTGAGGAGCAGTTTCACCGGCGGGTGTGGCGGCACCGGGTGGGCGCCGACCCGGCGACGGACCTCGAGGTGCACGGCGCCGGCCTCGATCCGACGAACTACTACGACGTTCGCGTGTCCCGTGATGGCCGCTGGCTGCTGGTCACCGCGTCCGCGGGCACGGCCCCCCGGGACGACGTCTGGATCGCCGACCTCACCGGCGACGGCGTGCTGCGGTCGGTGCAGCAAGGCGTCGACGCGCGCGCGTACCCGTGGATCGGCCCGGACGGCCAGCTCTACGTGCAGACCGACCGGGACGCCCCGCGCGGTCGGCTGGTGCGCGCCGATCCGGCCGATCCCGCGTACGGGAACTGGGTCGACGTCGTGCCCGAGTCGCCGGACGAGGTGCTCTCCGGCACCGTGCTGCTGTCCTCCGCGGATGGCGCCGGCGACGTGGTCGCGGTGCTGGCGGCGCACTCCCGGGACGCCGCCGACACGCTGTCCTGGTGGGACCCGGCCTCGGCCGACCGGCTGGGCACCGTGACCGGCCTCGGCACGGGCAGCGTGGCCGGGATGACCGGCCGGCCGGAGGGCAGCCGCGAGGCCTGGATCGGCTACACCGACCACGTCACGCCGCCGATGGTGTGCCACTGGACCGCCGACGACCCCACCGCGGTCACGCCGTGGGCGCTCGCACCGGGCGCCGGCGAACCGCCGGCCGTTCACGTGAGCCGGGCGCACTACGAGTCGGCCGACGGCACCCTGGTGCACATGTTCGTGGTCGCCCCGGTCGCCGCGCCGGACCGGCCCCGCCCGACCGTGCTCTATGGCTACGGCGGCTTCGACATCGCGCTCACCCCCGCGTATACCCCGGCGATGCTGGCCTGGGTGGAGGCCGGCGGGGTCTGGGCGGTCGCGAACCTGCGCGGCGGCTCGGAGAACGGCGAGCAGTGGCACCGCGACGGCATGCGCGAGCACAAGCAGCACGTGTTCGACGACTTCGCGGCGGCGGCGGAGTGGCTGACCGGCGCCGGCTGGACCACGCGCGAGCAGCTGGGCATCTTCGGCGGTTCGAACGGCGGCCTGCTCGTCGGCGCCGCCCTGACCCAGCGCCCGCAGCTGTATGCGGCGGTCGTGTGCAGCGCGCCGCTGCTGGACATGGTCCGGTACGAGCTGTTCGGGCTGGGCCGCACCTGGAACGACGAGTATGGAACGGCGGCGGACCCGGTCGAGCTCGGCTGGCTGCTCGCGTACTCCCCGTATCACCATGTGCGGGACGGCGTCGACTACCCGGCCGTGCTGTTCACGACGTTCGACAGCGACACCAGGGTCGACCCGCTGCACGCCCGGAAGATGTGCGCCGCGCTGCAGCACGCGACCGCCGGCACGCGACCGGTGCTGCTGCGGCGGGAGAAGGACGTCGGCCATGGCGCTCGCTCCGTCAGCCGGACCGTGTCGCTGTCGGTCGACCAGCTGGCGTTCCTGGCCGAGCGACTGGGACTGCGGCGGTGAGCGCCACCGAGGACGCCGTCCAACGCGGCCGGTCGTTCGGCCAGTTCATCGCGGACAACCGCGAGGCGATCATCGTCAAGCCGATCCACATCGTCCTGATCATCGTGCTGGCCCTGGTGGTGCGGTGGCTGCTGTTCCGGGCGATCGACCGGCTCGTGCGCTCGACCGCGGAAAGCGACACGCCGGCCGTGCTGCGACCGCTGAAGGAACGCCGCGCCAACGGCGCCGAGGCCGGCGAGGTGATCGAGCGCCGCCGCCAGCGGGCCGAGACCGTCGGATCGCTGCTGCGCAGCATCACCTCGCTGGCGATCGGCGTGCTCGCGGTGATGCTGGTGCTCGGCGAGATCGGCCTCAACCTCGGCCCGTTCATCGCCGGCGCCGGCATCGTCGGCGTCGCCGTCGCGTTCGGCGCGCAGAACGTGATCAAGGACTTCCTGTCCGGGATCTTCATGGTGCTCGAGGACCAGTACGGCGTGGGTGACGTCGTCGACCTCGGGGCGGCCAGTGGCACGGTCGAGGCGGTCGGCCTGCGGGTGACCCGGGTGCGCGACGGCAACGGGACGCTCTGGTATGCCCGCAACGGCGAGATCCTCCGGGTCGGCAACAAGAGCAAGGGCTTCGCGCTGGTCACCGTCGACCTGCCGGTCCCGTACGGCTCGGACGTGGATGCGGCCGGGGCGACGATGCTGGCGGCCGCCGCCGAGCTGGTCCGGGACGACGACGTCGCCGATGCCGTGCTCGAGGAGCCGAAGCTGCTCGGCGTCGAGGAGATCGACGTCGAGCGAGGGGTGGTGCTGCGGCTGACGGTGAAGGTGCGGCCGGCGGACCAGTGGCGGATCGCCCGCGCGCTGCGGCAGCGGATCGCCGACCGGCTGGACGAGACCGGCATCCGTCGCGGCCACGGCAACGGTCTGGACGTGCATACCGAACCGGCCCGCGGCGAGCCCGCGGCGCCGCCGGCCGACGGCTCCGGTGGCCAGGCGCCTACCGGTCCGACCGAGTCGGATCCCCTCCCGCGCTGACCCGCCGACCCGCGTACGGACGGGGCGCGCGCGAGGGCGCGCTGGAGCCACGAGAGACCGCGTAGACCCACGCCCGTCACCCCCGTTTCCCACCGCTTGCCGACCGGGCGAACCCGCTTGTACGGTCACTCTATTCGAACACATGTTCGAACGGGAGTGGCACGGAAGGGTGACGTCAGGTGGGCACGGAGGTGACGCTGGGTCCCGCCGGCCGGAGCGGTCGCGGCTACCTCAGCGAGCCCGCATTGACCGGTCCGGGAGCGATTATCGTCCACGACGGATACGGGCTGCTCCCGCACGTGCGCAGGCGCTGCGACTGGCTGGCCGAGGCCGGGTTCGTCGCCCTTGCCGTGGACCTCTACGACGGGCGGGTCGCGCACACGCCGGCCGAGGCCGAACGGCTCACCGGTGGGCTCGACCAGGGGCGCGCCCGCGGGATGGTGGCGATCGCGGCGACCCAGCTGCTGGCCCGGCCGAAGGTGCGGCCGCAGCGGGTCGGCGCGGTCGGGTTCGGCCTCGGCGGCCGGCTCGCGCTGCGCGCTGCAGCCACCGGCGCCCTCGACGCCCTCGTCGGCTTCTACGCCGTGCTCGCACCGGCCGATCGATCGCTCGTGCCGTGCCCGACGCTGCTGCACCTGACCGGCGGCCCGGACGAGCAGGACGCGAGCGTCCGCACGTTCCTGCACGAGCTGCGTACGTCCGGCACGGAGTTGACCGTGCGGACCTGGTCCGGCGTGCCGGTCGGGTTCGCCAACGGCG
Source organism: uncultured Actinomycetota bacterium (assembly GCA_963728945.1). Classification (GTDB taxonomy): domain Bacteria; phylum Actinomycetota; class Actinomycetes; order Mycobacteriales; family CADCTP01; genus CADCTP01. Next base: position 225,690 of record CAVSMA010000006.1, read on the forward strand.
ACCGCCCCGACTACCGCGAGCAACCCGCGGTGTCTGCCTGGGTCGAGACCGCCGGCTTCCTCGCCGGCCACCTCCGCCAGTGAGCCCGCTGCCCCGGCGTCGGCCGTCGACACGACGATCACGCGGGCGGCGCGCGGCGGGCGCAGGCGGCGTACGGGACAATGGCGGGGTGACCGATGCGCAGCCCCAACCGACGCTGTACGACCTCGTGGGCGGTGAGGAGACGTTCCGCCGGCTGGTGGGCCGGTTCTACGAGGGCGTCCGGGACGACCCGGTGCTGCGGCCGCTCTATCCGGAGGAGGACCTCGGGCCGGCCGAGGAGCGGCTGCGCATGTTCCTCGTGCAGTACTGGGGCGGTCCCCGCACCTACTCGGAGCGTCGTGGGCACCCGAGGCTGCGGATGCGGCACGCGCCGTTCGCGATCGGCCCGGTCGAGCGGGACGCCTGGCTGCGGCACATGCGGGAGGCGGTCGAGTCGCTGCACCTGCCGCCGGAGCACGAGCAGCCGCTCTGGCACTACCTGGAGACGGCGGCCCACAGCATGCAGAACCAGTGGGACAGCAGCCCGGTCTGAGCCCCGCTGACCGCACGCCGGGGTCGGGTGCCGGCCGACCGGGGACGACCACACCTTCGCCGAGGAGATCCGTGCACCGCTCGCCCGACAGCCGCGCGTCCGCGAGCAGGTCCGGGGGGCGGCAGCCGTGGTGGCGGACAGCCGTCTTCTACCAGGTGTACGTGCGCAGCTTCGCCGACTCCGACGGCAACGGCGTCGGCGACCTGGCCGGTATCCGGGAGAAGCTCGGCTACCTGCACCTGCTCGGTGTCGATGCGCTGTGGCTGACGCCGTTCTACCCGTCGCCGATGGTCGACCACGGCTACGACGTGGCCGACCCGCGAGACGTCGACCCGCTGTTCGGCAACCTGGCCGACTTCGACGCCCTGGTCACCGATGCGCACGCGTTGGACCTGAAGGTGACGATCGACCTGGTGCCGAACCACACCTCCGACCAGCACCCCGACTTCGCGGCGGCGCTGGCGGCGAGCCCGGGCAGTCCGGAACGGGCGAAGTATGTCTTCCGGGACGGGCGCGGGCCGCACGGCGGCGAGCCGCCGAACAACTGGCACTCGATCTTCGGCGGGCCGGCGTGGACCAGGGTCCCGGACGGGCAGTGGTACCTGCACCTGTTCGCGGCCGAGCAACCGGATCTGGACTGGACGAACCCGGCGGTGGCGGGGGACCTCGAGACGACGATGCGGTTCTGGCTGGATCGGGGGGTGGACGGCTTCCGCATCGACGTCGCGCACGGGATGGCGAAGGCCGCTGGCCTGCCGGACATGGACCGACCGGACCGGAAGAACACGGTGCCGGACCCGGAAGGCGGCCAGGACCCGCGCTTCGACGTCGAGGAGGTGCACGGCGTGCACCGGCTGATCCGCCGGGTCCTCGACTCGTACCAGGACCGGGCGGCGGTGGGCGAGATCTGGGTGCACACGGACGACCGGCTGGCCCGGTACGTGCGCCCGGACGAGCTGAACCTGGCGTTCAACTTCCGGCTGCTGCAGGCCGACTGGGACGCCGAGGCGTTCCGGGACGCGATCGTCGACTCACTGGCCGCGATGGACTCGGTCCGCGCGCCGACGACGTGGGTGCTGTCCAACCACGACGTGGTCCGGCACACCAGCCGGTACTCCCGAGGTGCCGACGAGCGGACCGGCCGGCGGCGGGCCCGCGCCGCGGCGCTGGTGCAGCTCGCGCTGCCAGGGGTCGCGTTCGTCTACTACGGCGACGAGCTCGCGCTGCCGAATGTCGAGCTGCCGGACGAGGCGCTGCAGGACCCGGTCTGGGAGCGGAGCGGGCACCAGCAGCGCGGGCGGGACGGCGAGCGGGTGCCGATGCCGTGGTCCGGGGAGAAGCCGCCGTACGGGTTCAGCACGGCGGCGAAGACGTGGCTGCCGGCGCCGGACGGCTGGGCCGACCTCACCGTCGAGGCGCAGCTGGAGGATCCGCAGTCGACGCTGTCGCTCTACCGGCGCGCCCTGGAGCTGCGGCACGACCACCCCGGCCTCGGCGGCCCCGGCCTCGAGTGGTTCACCGGCCCGGAGAGCTGCCTCGCCTTCCGCCGCCCGGGCGGTCTGCTCTGTGCCCTGAACGCCTCGACCGAGCCGGTCCCGATCCCGCCCGGCGAGATCCTGCTGGCCAGCGCACCGCTCGGCGACGACGGCACCCTGCCGCCCGACACGACCGTCTGGCTCACCTGAACCGGACGGCCTGAGCGAACGCTGCCCGAGCGCGGTCAGCGCCGTCTGCCCGAGCGCGGTCAGCGCGGGCCGAGGGTCAGGCCGGGCGCCGTGTGCTGGTAGGCCGAGCCGTACGCGCCGGCGAGCCGGGTCCAGCCGGCGGCGATCGAGACGACGACCGGCTTGCCGCGGTCGCCGAGGAAGCCCATCCGGGTCAGCGAGCCGAGCACCCGCAGCGGCAGCACGGCGGTCCGCCCGGCGCCGGTGACGGTCAGCGACTCGTGGTCGAGCAGCGACTCACCGACGGCCGCCGCCGCGCCGGCCGGCACCGCCCGCAGCGCCTCCCGGCCGGCCCGCACGAGCTTCAGCACCACGTCGCCGGGCACCGAGTCGAGCCTGACCCAGCCGTCGACCGGCGGCAGCGCCGCCCGCCAGTCCATCTCCCGCCGTGCCGGCCAGGCGATCATGTCCGGGCCGGCGCCGCGGTCGAGAGCGGTCAGCAGATCGCCCGCACGCACCGTCACGTCGCCCGGAGCCGCGTCGCCCGCCACCGTCCGGCTCACCAGCACACCGAACGGCAGCCGCGCGTATGCCGTGATCCGGTCCGCCGCCGACCGCAGCCGGACCACCGCGGCGGGGTCGAGCGCGACCAGCCGGCCGAGGAACGACGCAAGGTCCGCCGTCTCGGTCGATCCCGCCGGCCGCAGCCCGGACATCGGTCAGTCGCGGGTCAGCTTGCGGTGGGTGACCCGGTGCGGGCGGGCGGCGTCGACACCGAGGCGCTCGACCTTGTTGGCCTCGTAGTCGGCGTAGTTGCCCTCGAACCAGAACCACCGAGCCGGGTCTTCGTCGGTGCCCTCCCAGGCCAGGATGTGGGTCGCGACCCGGTCGAGGAACCACCGGTCGTGGGAGATCACCACGGCGCAGCCGGGGAACTCCAGCAACGCGTTCTCCAGCGACTGCAGCGTCTCGACGTCAAGGTCGTTGGTGGGCTCGTCGAGCAGCAGCAGGTTGCCGCCCTCCTTGAGGGTGAGCGCGAGGTTGAGCCGGTTGCGCTCGCCGCCGGACAGCACGCCGGTCGGCTTCTGCTGGTCGGGCCCCTTGAACCCGAACGCCGACACGTACGCCCGGGACGGCATCTCGGCGTTGCCGATCTTGATGTGGTCGAGCCCATCGGACACCACCTGCCAGACGCTCTTCTTCGGGTCGAGCCCGGACCGGCCCTGGTCGACGTACGACAGGCGGACGGTGTCACCGACCCGCAGCGACCCGCTGTCCGGCTTCTCCTCGTCGACGATCATCCGGAACAGCGTGGTCTTGCCGACCCCGTTGGGACCGATGATCCCGACGATGCCGCCCCGTGGCAGCGTGAACGACAGGTCGTCGATGAGCACCCGGTCGCCGTAGCCCTTGGTGAGGCCGGACGCCTCGACCACGACCGAGCCGAGCCGCGGGCCCGGCGGGATCTGGATCTCCTCGAAGTCGAGCTTGCGGGTCTTCTCGGCCTCGGTGGCCAGCTCCTCGTACCGCTGCAGGCGCGCCTTGTTCTTCGCCTGGCGCGCCTTCGGGTTGCTGCGCACCCACTCCAGCTCCTGCTCGAGGATGCGCTGCCGCTTGGCGTCCTTGCGTCCCTCGACCTTCAGCCGGGCCTGCTTGGTCTCCAGGTAGGTCGAGTAGTTGCCCTCGTACGGGTATGCGTGGCCGCGGTCGAGCTCGAGGATCCACTCGGCCACGTTGTCCAGGAAGTAGCGGTCGTGGGTGACGGCCAGGACCGTTCCCGGGTATTTCGCGAGGTGCTGCTCGAGCCAGTCGACGCTCTCCGCGTCGAGGTGGTTCGTGGGCTCGTCGAGCAGCAGCAGGTCCGGCTGCTCGAGCAGCAGCGCGCAGAGCGCGACCCGGCGCCGCTCGCCACCGGACAGGGTCGACACCTGTGCGTCCGGCGGCGGGCACCGCAGCGCATCCATCGCCTGTTCAATCGTGCTGTCGAGCTCCCAGCCGTTGCGGTGCTCGATCTGCTCCATCAGGTCGCCCTGCTCGGCCATGAGCGCGTCGAAGTCGGCGTCCGGCTCGCCCATGGCGGCCGACACCTCCTCGAAGCGCGCCAGCGCCGCGCGGGTCTCGGCCACCGCCAGCTCGACGTTGCCGCGTACGTCCTTCGTCTCGTCGAGCTCCGGCTCCTGCATGAGGATGCCCACCGAGTAGCCCGGGGACAGGACCGCGTCCCCGTTGGACGGCGTGTCGAGCCCCGCCATGATCTTCAACACGCTGGACTTGCCGGCGCCGTTGGGGCCGACCACACCGATCTTCGCGCCGGGCAGGAACGCCAGCGTCACGTCGTCGAGGATGACCTTGTCGCCGTGCGCCTTGCGCACCTTGCGCATCGAGTAGATGTACTGCGCCATGCTGCTTGCCGCTCCCGTCGCCTGATTCCGTTCCCAGTGTCCCAGCCCGGCGCGCGAGGGTCACACGCCGGCTCCCACCAGGCGTGACTCCGCGGCCGCGGGGTCCGCGGTCACTCCCCCCGGCTCCTCCGACGCCGACCGGGGAGTGCGCCGGAAAACCGCCGTCCCCCGGGCCAGGTCCGGACCGATCGCGAGCGCCTCCAACTCGCAGACCGACCGGTTCTGCCCGTCCTTCTCGTACGTGCGGGTGGACAGCTTGCCGCTGACGATCACCGGGTCACCCCGCCGCAGCGAGGCCGCCGCGTTGCCGGCGAGCTCCCGCCAGCAGGTCACCCCGAGGAACAGCTGGCTGGAGTCGACCCAGCGCTGGCTGTCCCGGTCGAACCGCCGCGAGGTCGAGGCGATCCGGAAGCTGGCCAGGTCTTGACCGGCCTCGAGGGTGCGGAGCTTGGGGTCGTCGACCAGGTTGCCCACCACGGTCACGAACGTCTCGTTCAACGCAGGACTCCTCTCGAACATGCCCGCCACGGCGGCGGGCTCGCACCGGAAGGCTTCCGCGGGTCACGCGGCGGCAGAACCCTCGATCGGCCGTCTGTGGACGGCGGCCCGGGCTGTGGACGGCCGTTCGACGCATCCCGATGGAGGTGCTAGCGAACCGGACGGTTGAGACAGCGCTGAGCGCGCCCGGCAAATCCGTCACCCCGACCTGTCAAAGTGGACTCGTGCGGGTAGCGATCCTCGGGGCCCTCCTGGTGACCGACGACGACGGCCGGCCGGTCGAGGTCGGCGGGGCCCGGCTGCGTGCGCTGCTCACCCGGCTTGCCCTCGAACCGGGCCGGGCGGTCGGCGTGCACACCCTGGTCGCCGACCTCTGGGGCGACACACCGCCGGCCGACGAGGTCAACGCGCTGCAGTCGCTGGTCTCCCGGCTGCGCCGGGCGCTGCCGGGCGGCCCGGTCGAGTCGGTGCCGACCGGATACCGGCTGGCCGTCGACCCGCGCCTGGTCGACGCGACCGAGTTCGAGCGGCTGGCCGAGGCCGGTCGCCGCGAGCTGGACGGCGATCCGTCCGGGGCACGCCGGCTGCTCACCGATGCGCTCGTGCTCTGGCGCGGCCCGGCGCTGGCCGACGCCGCCGGACAGCCGTGGGCGGACGCCGCCGCCGATCGGCTGACCGAGCGCCGGCTCGCCGCGACCGAGGACCGCATCGACGCGACGCTCGAGCTCGGCGGCCACGCCGAGGTGCTGACCGAGCTCGAGACCCTGGCCCGGGACCACCCGCTGCGCGAGCGCATCCGCGGCCAGCAGGTTCGCGCGCTCTACGCGGCGGGGCGGCAGGCCGACGCGCTGGCGGCGTACGAGGACGTCCGCCGGCGGCTGGCCGAGGAGCTCGGCGTCGACCCGTCTCCTGCGCTGCAGGAGATCCACTTGCGGGTGCTGCGGGCCACCCCGGAGCCGCGGGCCGCGGTGGGCCGGACCAACGTGCCTGCTCAGTTCACCAGCTTCGTCGGCCGGGACGACGACCTCGCCGCGGTCACCGAGCTGCTCGGCCGGCACCGGCTGGTCACGCTCGTCGGTCCCGGCGGCGCCGGCAAGACCCGGCTGGCCGCCGAGACCGCGGTCCGGGTGCTCGACCAGTTCCCCGGCGGCACCTGGCTGGCCGAGCTCGCCCCGATCACCGACGCCGCCCAGGTGCCGCAGGCCATCCTCGGCGCGATCGGGCTGGCCGAATCGCTGCGCCGGGAGCAGCCGGGGCAGGCCGACGCGCTGAGCCTGCTCGTCGACCAGCTGGCCGACCGGCGCGCGCTGATCGTGCTGGACAACTGCGAGCACCTCGTCGAGGCCGCCGCCCGCACCGCGGCTGAGCTGCTGGCCCGCTGCCCGCAGCTGCGCATCCTGGGCACCAGCCGGGAGCCGCTCGCGATCACCGGTGAGGCGCTGGCGCCGGTCGCCCCGCTCGGGCTGCCTCCCTCGGACGCGGCACCCGAGCAGGCGCTGGCATTCCCGGCGGTGCGGCTGCTGGCCGACCGGGCCGCCGCCGTGCGCCCCGGCTTCCAGGTGGACGCCAACACGGTCGGTCCGGTGGTGGAGATCTGCCGCCGGCTGGACGGCATGCCACTGGCCATCGAGCTGGCCGCGGCACGGATGCGCTCGCTGCCCGTGACCGAGGTCGCCGGCCGGCTGGACGACCGGTTCCGGCTGCTGACCGGCGGCAGCCGGGCCGCGCTGGCCCGACATCAGACGCTGCGCGCGGTGGTCGCCTGGAGCTGGGACCTGCTCACCGACGCCGAGGCCGCGCTCGCCGACCGGGTCGCCGTCTTCCCCGGCGGCATCAGCCCGGAGGCCGCGGAGGTCGTCTGCGCCGGCGGCCCGGTGCAGGCCGCGGACGTTCCCGACCTGCTCGCCGCGCTGACCGACAAGTCGCTGCTGCAGCAGCTGCCCGGGGTCGAGCCGCGCTACCGGATGCTCGAGACCCTCCGCGAATACGGGACGGAGCGGCTCGCCGCGGCAGGCGAGGTCGCCGCGGTCAAGCGGGCGCACGCGCTGCACTTCCTGGCCGTCGCCGAGGAGGCCGACCCACATCTGCGCGGTCCCGAGCAGCTGGAGTGGTATGCGAAGCTCACCGCCGAGCGGGACAACCTGATCGCCGCGATGCGGTTCACCATCGACACTGCCGACGCCGACACGGCGACGCGGCTCGGCGCCGCGCTGTCCTGGTTCTGGACCGCCCGCAGCGAGCACGTCGTCGCGGCCACCCTGCTGCCGACCGCCGGCGAGCTGCCCGGTGAGGCCTCGCCGGACGCCCGGGCCGTGTGCCTGGTGGTCGGAGCGGTCAGCGCCGCGGCCGTCGCCACCGACTTCGACGGTCTCATCGAGCGGCTGGACCGCGCCCGCGCGCTCAACCCGGGCACCTGGGCCGATCATCCGATGCTGGTCCTGCTGGAGCCGCTGGCCGCGATGCTCGCCGGCAACGAGCAGGAGGCGTTCGACCTGCTGGAACGGTCACCGGAGCCGACCGACCCGTGGACGCGGGCGACCCGCTGGCTGCTCGGCGCGATGCTGCACGAGAACGAGGGCCACTTCGAGGAGCACCGCGGCTACCTGAAACGGGCATTGGAGGGCTACCGGGAGGTCGGTGACCGGTGGGGGCTGGCCAGCGCGTTGGCCGCGACCGGCAGCGTCCAGCTCGCCGACGGCGACGTGGAGGGCTCGGTCGAGGCCTACGCGGAGGCCCACCGGCTGATGGCCGAGATCACCGTCAACGAGGACGCGTCCTACACCCGGACCCGGCTCGCCGCGGCCTACGCCCGCGGTGGCGACGTGCCCCGCGCCCGAGCCGAGCTCGCCGCCGCCAAGGCCGAGGCCGAACGCAGCGGCTCGCCGATCGGTCTGGCCAGCGTCCACATGGGCATGGCCGAGCTGGCCAGGGAGTCAGGCGACCCGACCGAGGCCCGTCGGCTGGCCGAGGCCGCGCTGAGCACGATCGAGTCGGTCCACGGCGGCCCGCCGCAGATGATCGTCGTCATGCAGGCATTCCTGGCCACGCTGGACGCCGACGACGGCGATCCCGACGCCGGCCGAACCCGGATACGGGCGGCCGTGTCGCTGCCGATGGCCGACCGGGACATGCCGGTGATGGGCATGGCCGCGCTCGCGCTCGCGTACGTGGAGCTCCGCGCCGGGCGGTCCGAGGAGAGCGCCCGGCTGTTCGGTGCGGCCCTCGCCCTGCGCGGCATCGAGGACCGAGGCAGCACTCAGGTCGACGAGCTGCGCAGGCAGCTCTCGGCCGCGCTCGGCGACGATCGCCTCGAACAGCTCTACCAGGACGGCGCGGCGCTGCCGCGCGAGCAGGCGATGGGCCTGCTGCGCGGCGGCGCCGACGCGAGTTAGTTGGTCTTGCGCCGGTAGGTCCAGACCGCCAGCGGGGCGAAGATCGCCAGGATGATCGCTCCGGTGAGCACCGACCAGCCGACCGGGCCGGCGACGGGACCGCCGACCAGCAGGCCGCGGATCGCGTCGGTGAGGTGCGTGACCGGGTTGATCCTCACCCAGCCCTGCATCCAGCCCGGCAGCGACGAGGTCGGCACGAACATGTTGCTGCCGAAGGTCAGCGGGAACATCACCAGGAACCCGATGCCCTGCACCGCACCGGACTCGCGCAGCCAGGTGCCGAGGAAGACCGCGACCCAGCTCATGCACAGCGCGAACGCGATCGCGAGCAGGCAGCCGGCCAGGGCCGACACCGGGTCGGTGCCGATCCGGAAGCCCAGCGCGTACCCGAAGGCCATGAGCACGATCACCGACGTGCTGAACCGGACCACCTCGGCCGACACGGCCCCGATCAGCGGTGCCGACCGGCCGATGGGCAGCGACCGGAACCGGTCGAAGACGCCCTTCTTGATGTCGGTGTTGAGGTTCACCCCGATCGACAGCGAGGTGAACAGCACCGTCTGGACCATGATCGCCGGCAGCACGTACTGCAGGTAGTCGTGGGTGGAGCCGGAGATCGCGCCACCGAAGATGTACACGAACAGCAGCACGAAGATGATCGGCTGGAGCGTGACGTCGATGAACTGCTCCGGCGTACGGCGGATCTTGCGCACCGCCCGCCCGGCCAGCACGAGGCTGTGCCGTAGCAGTGGGAACGGCCGGGTGCCTTGTTCGGGCGCCGAGACCGGTGGAGGGGCCTGCGTGGCGGGGATGGTCGTGTGCTCCAGAGTGGTGGTCATGCCGCCTCCTCCTCGTCGTCACTCGTCGCGGGGGCACCGGTCAGCGCCGCGAACACCTCGTCCAGGCCGGGCAGCTTCAGCGCCAGCTCGGTGACGGCGATGCCCTCGGCGGACAGCAGCGCGACCGTCTCGGTCAGCGCCTCGTCGCCTCGTACCGGGACCTGCAGCACGCCGCGGCGCGGCGACTCGGGCGCGGTCCCGGCGACCGCGGTCAGCACCCTGGCCACGTCCGGCATCCGCGTCTCGTCGACCGGGCGCACCTGCAGGCTCTGGTCGCCGACGATCTGCTTGAGCTCGTGCGGCGTGCCGTGGGCGATGATCCGGCCGTGGTCGAAGACCGAGATCTCGTCGGCCAGCGCGTCCGCCTCGTCCAGATACTGCGTCGTGAGCAGGACGGTGGCACCCTGCGCGACCAGGCCGCGCACGGTCATCCAGACCTCGTCCCGCTTGGTCGGGTCGAGCCCGGTGGTGGGCTCGTCGAGGAAGATCACCGTCGGTCGGCCGACCAGGCTCGCGGCCAGGTCGAGCCGCCGGCGCATGCCTCCGGAGTAGGTCTTGGCGGGCCGGTCGGCCGCCTCGGTCAGGTCGAACTCGGCCAGCAGCTCGGCCGCCCGGCGCTTCGACTCCCGCGCGCGCAGGTCGAGCAGCCGCCCGATCAGCACCAGGTTCTCGGTGCCGGTCAGGTCGTCGTCGACCGCCGCGTACTGTCCGGTCAGCCCGACCAGCCGACGCACCCGCGCGGCGTCGGAGACCACGTCCAGCCCGCCGACCCGCGCGCTGCCGCCGTCCGGGCGCAGCAGCGTGGCCAGCACCCGCACCGCAGTCGTCTTGCCCGCGCCGTTCGGGCCGAGCACGCCGAGCACCGTTCCTGGGCTCACCGCGAGGTCCACCCCGGCCAGGGCGGTCGTCTGCCCGAAGCGCTTCACCAGGCCTTCGGCCTCGATCGCGTACATATGGCTCTCCCTTCTGTTCGGATACGAGATTCGGCCGGGGCACTGTCAACGGACGCACAAACGGCTGGCAGCCCCTGACAGGACCTGTCAGGGGCTGCCAGCAAAGGGAACCGGCAGGTCAGACGCCGACCAGCTGACCAGGAGCAGACGCGGGCACAGGTTGGCCGCGGCGCAGTATCGCCGGGCCCCACCAGTTCCACCGGCCGAGCAGCGTCATCGCCGCCGGCAGCAGCACCGCCCGGACCAGCGTCGCGTCGATCAGCACAGCCGCGGCGAGCCCGACGCCCATCTGCTTGAACTCGGGCGCGCTCAGCGTGGCGAAGATCGCGAACACAGCGACCATGACGACCGCCGCGCTGGTCACCGCACCGGCCGAGCCGATGATCCCCTGCCGGACCGCGTCCCGGGTGGGCACCCCGCGCATGGCCAGCTCCCGGATCCGGCTGACCACGAAGACGTGGTAGTCCATCGAGAGCCCGAACAGCACCACGAACAGGAACATCGGCAGCCAGGCGATGATCGTGCCGGTGGACCGGAAACCGAGCAGGCTCTCCGCCCACGTGTGCTGGAAGACGAGCACGGTGAGTCCGTACGCGGCGCCGACGGACAGCAGGTTGAGCCCGAGTGCGGTCGCCGCGACCACGACCGACCGGAACGTCCAGAGCACGAGCAGGAACGTCAGCGCGAGCACGAACCCGACGACCAGCGGCAGCCGGTCGGACAGCAGCTTCGAGAAGTCGACCGAGGCGGCGGTGTCGCCGGTGACCGCGACCTCCGCTCCGGACACCCGGCCGACCGTGTTCGGCACCAGCTGCGTCCGCAGCACGGTCAGCGCCTGCTCGCCGTCCGCGCTGTCGGCGCTGCCGCGGACGTACACGGACAGCCGGCTGATCCGACCGTCGGCGGACACGTCGACCTCGGGCTGCCGGCCGGGGGCGAAGTGTGGGTCGACCGCGGCCCGCCCGGACAGGTCGAGCAGCGCGGCCCGCACCGCCGCGGCCTGCTCCGGCGCCGCCCGCACCACGACGACGTCGGACGCCCCCTCGCTCGGGAACGCCGCGGTGAGCCGGTCGTAGGCCTGCACGGTCGGGATCGACCGGGGCAGGTCATCGGTGCTGCCGAGGCTGGTCCGCATCCCCAGGGCCGGCAGCGCGAGCAGGAGCAGCGCGCCGACGCCGAGGGCGAGCGCCGGCGCCGGGTGGCGCAGCGTCGGCCGCAGCAGCGCCGGCCACAGCCGGGGCGGTCGGCCGGGTCGCATGGTCAGCCGGTGCAGGAACGGCACCCGCGGGCGGTCGACCCAGCGGCCGAGCTTGGCCAGCACCGCCGGCAGCACGGTGATCGAGCCGAGCACGGAGACCGCGACGACGAGGATCGCGCCGACCGCGAGGGAGGAGAAGATCGCGCTGCCGGACAGGAACATGCCGGCCATCGCCACCGCCACGGTGCATCCGGAGATGACCACGGCGCGACCGGACGTGGCGGCCGCGATCTCGACCGCGTCCAGCGGCGTGCGGCCCTTCGCCCGCTCCTCCCGGGCCCGGCGCACGTAGAACAGCGAGTAGTCGACGCCGACGGCCATGCCGATGAGCAGGACCACGCTGGAGGTCGTGTCGGTGACGGGCAGCAGGTGCGAGGTCAGCGCGGACAGCCCCAGCGCGGCCGCGACCGAGGTCAGCGCGAGCAGCACCGGCACCGCGGCGGCCAGCAGCGCGCCGAACGCGACGACGAGAATGACCAGCGTGACCGGCAGGCTGAGCATCTCGGCCTGGTGGAAGTCGTCGCCGTACGCCTTCTGCAGCGCCTTGTCGATGGTGGCGCCGCCGACCTGCTCGACGCGCAGGTCGGGGTGGGCGGCCTGGACGGCGGCGGTCGCGGCGACCAGCGGCTGCACGCGGCCGTCGGCGTCCTGCGCGCCGCCGGTCATCTCGGCGCGGACCAGCACGGCCGTGCCGCCTGGCGAGGTCACCGGCTCGGACACGCCGGCCACCTCCGGCAGACCACGCAACCGCCGGCCGGCCTCGCTCGCGGCGGCGGTCGCCGCCGCCCGGTCGAGCGGTCCGGACCTGGCGGTGACCAGCACGTTCTCCACCGCCGGATCGGTGAAGTGGGCGTCGGCCAGCATCCGCTCGGCCCGGCCCCACTCGCCGACCGCCTGCTGCGCGTCGGTCTGGGAGGCGGTGCCGGCCATGCCGCCGACCGCGACGCAGATCACCACGAACGCGACCCATCCCAGCACCGCGCGCCAGCGGTGCTCCGCACTCCAGCGCGCGACCCGTACCACCCTGCTCGGGCGCCTGTTCGTCACTGTTTCGTCCTTCCGCGACGGCATCTGCGGGGTCGGCGTAGAGCCTGTCGGCGCGGGGGCGCGGGGTCAGCAGGGCGACCACCCCTCTTCGTGGTGGGGTTTTCCGCACCTCGATCGGGCGGATTACCGGATCGGCAAAGTCGGCGCCGATCCCTACGGTGGAGGCCGTACGACTGAGTCAGGAGGAGGGTGACCAGGTGACGGTCGAGCCGGGCGCGACAGCGCGGGAGCTCGTCGAGCGGGCTGGGCCCGATCGGCGGGCTCTGCCGGGGCCGGCCGCCCCGGCCCCGCGGCCCGCTGCGACGCGCGTCCTCGGCCAGCGTGACCAAGCACGCCGGCCGGCGGGGACCGATGCGTGGCTGACAACGGTCAACATCCTCACCGGCCTGTGGACCGGGCTGCTGTCGTTCGCGATCCTCGGCTGGCTCCTGCCGACCGCGCTGGTGCTCACGCCCGTGTTCCTGGTCGGCGTGCCGCTGCTCGCGTTCGCGTTGCTGGTGTCCCGGTGGTTCGGCGCCATGGAGCGCGGGCGCTATCGGCTGGTGCTCGGCATCGACATCCCCTCGCCGCACCCGGAGGAGGAACCTGAGGGCAGCGTCGCCGACCGGTTCCGCACGCTGCTGCGCACCCCGGCCCGGTGGCGCGAGGCCGGCTACGGTCTGCTCCGCTTCCCCCTGTCGATCGTGGAGGTGGTGCTCGTCGTCGCCGCCTGGCTGCTGCCGCTCGGCGGGCTGACGCTGCCGATCTACAACTGGTCGCTGCCGCACGGCGGAGCCAACCTCGGGCTGTTCACGGTACGGAGCTGGTGGTCGCTCACGCTGGTCTTCCTGGCCAGCGTCGTGCTGCTGCTCAACGCACCGCGAATGGTGCGCTGGCTCGGCATCGCCGACCTGGCGATCGCCCGCCGGATGCTCGGGCCCGACCAGATGGCCGCCCGGGTCGGCGAGCTGGAGCGCAGCCGGGCCGCCGTGGTCGTCTCGGCCGAGGAGGAGCGCCGCCGGATCGAGCGTGACCTGCACGACGGCGCCCAGCAGCGGCTGGTGGCCCTGGCCATGCAGCTCGGCCGGGCCAAGTCGCGGTTCGGGACCGACCCGGAGGGCGCCCGCGCGTTGCTGGACGAAGCCCACAACGAGGCCAAGCTCGCCCTGGCCGAGCTGCGCGACCTGGCCCGCGGGCTGCATCCGGCGGTGCTCACCGACCGCGGTCTGGACGCGGCCCTGTCCGGGCTGGCGGCCCGGGCGCCGATCCCGGTGGTGGTCGAGGTCGACCCGGCGGCCGGCGCGAAGCCGGTGCCGGTGGTCGACGCGATCGCCTACTTCGTGGTGGCGGAGGCACTGACCAACGTGGCCAAGCACTCCAACGCGTCCAGGGCGGCGGTGGTCGTGCGCCGGCTCGACGGCATGCTGCGGATCGTGGTGACCGACGACGGCGTCGGGGGTGCCGACCCCGCCGAGGGCACCGGCCTGCGCGGGCTGGCCGACCGGGTGTCCGGTGTGGACGGTCGGTTGCACGTCGACAGCCCGTCCGGCGGCCCGACCGTCCTCACCGTGGAGTTGCCGTGCGTGTCGTGATCGCCGAAGACTCGGTACTGCTGCGGGAGGGCCTGGCCCGGCTGCTGGACGAGGCCGGCTTCGAGGTCGTGGAGGCGGTCGCCGATGCCGAGCAGCTGCTGCGCTCGGTCGCCGACCAGACGCCCGACGTCGTGGTCGCCGACGTACGGATGCCGCCCACGCACACCGACGAAGGCCTGCGAGCCGCGCTGGTGATCCGGCAGCGGTGGCCGAAGACCGCGGTGCTGGTCCTGTCCCAGTACGTGGAGGAGCGGTACGCGACCGAGCTGCTCGCCGGCGACACCCGCGGCGTCGGCTACCTGCTCAAGGACCGGGTCGCGGACGTGGACGAGTTCGTGGCGGCGCTGCGCCGGGTCGGCAACGGTGGCGCGGCGCTCGACCCAGAGGTCGTGTCCCAGCTGCTGCTTCGGGGCCGACGCCGCCCGCTGGACGCGCTGACCCCGCGCGAGCAGGAGGTGCTCAAGCTGATGGCGGAGGGCCGGTCCAACACGGCCATCGCCTCTGCCCTCGTGGTCACCGACGGCGCGGTGGAGAAGCACGTGAGCAGCATCTTCACCAAGCTCGGCCTGACCCCGACCGACACCGACCACCGCCGCGTGCTCGCCGTGCTCTCCTACCTCGACGGCCGCTGACGGGCCGTCACCGGTCCGGGCATCGACCGGCAGGGCACTCGGAAAACCGGCCTCAGGGGAGGCGAACCACCTGGGCGGCATAGAGCAGCCCGGATCCGAAGCCGAGCAGCAGCGCGCGCTGGCCGGCACGGGCCTGGCCGGATGCCAGCAGCTGTTCGATCGCCAGCGGGATCGAGGCCGAGGAGGTGTTGCCGGCGGTGGCGACATCGCGGGCCACGACGACGTCGGCCCGCAGCCCGATGCCGCGCACCAGCGAGTCGGTGATCCGCATGTTGGCCTGGTGCGGCACGAACACGTCGATGTCCGCCGGGGTGAGCCCGGCCAGCCGGATCGCGTCGGTGGCGATCGGGGCCAGTGCGGTCACCGCCCACCGGAACACCTCCTGGCCGGCCATCCGCAGTGTCGGTGCCGGCAGTGCCGGATCGTCGCGTACCGCGGCCCACGAGTACGGCTGGGCGATCGCGGCGGCCTTCGAGCCGTCCGATCCCCACCGCACCGGCCCCACGCCGGGCTCGGCGGCCGGACCCACGACGACCGCACCGGCGCCGTCCCCGAACAGGAACGCCGTGCCGCGGTCGGAGGGGTCGACGATGTCGGTCATCCGCTCGACCCCCACCACCACCACGTGCCGGGCGCTGCCGGACCGGATCGCGTCGGCGGCGACCGCGAGCGTGTAGCAGAAGCCGGCGCAGCCGGCGCCGGTGTCCAGCGCACCGGCATCGGTCGCTCCGATCCGGAACGCCAGCTCGGCCGCGAGCGGCGGCGCCTGGCGCAGGTTGCTCATCGTCGTGACCAGCACGAGTGAGACCTCGCCGGGCGGCAGTCCGGCCTCGCCGAGCGCCTTGCCGGCCGCCGCGGCGGCCATGTCGAGCAGGGTCTCCGCGGGACCGGCGTAGCCGCGGCTGGTGATGCCGGACCGGCTCACGATCCACTCGTCGCTGGACCTGATCGGACCGGCGACCTCGTCGTTGCCGACGGCACGGGACGGGCGGTAGGCACCCACGCCCAGGAGGGCCGGGTGGTGGGCTCGCGCTGCCATTGGAAAGAGGATCACCCCATGCCGACGTGGTGGCAAACGTGACGCGCCGTGACGAAAGCCTCAGCGTGCAAGTCCTGCCCTCAGGCTGCGACCTTACGCAGCACCAGCCGCTGCAGATCCCCGTACGTCCGAACGGCGGCGAGTTCGTCGTCGGTGATCCGCAGCGAGAACCGGTCTTCGAGCGCGGTCGCCAGCTCGATGCCGGCAAGCGAGTCGAGGCCGAGGTCCTGCGAGAGCGATGCCTCCTCGGTGAGCCGCTCCGGCTCGATCCCGAGATGGCCGGCCACCGCCGCGCGCACCTCATCCGCCCGGGTCATCCTTCGGCCTCCTCACGATCGTGCCCCCCGACCCCGCCCTCGACCCGAGCCGGCGCGCCCTCCGCCAGCGCGCCCTCCGCCGGCGCGCCCTCCGCCGGCGCCTCCTCCGCCGCCGCGCCCTCCGCCGGCCCGCCCTGGGCCGGCGCGCCCTCCGCCGCCGTGTCCCCCGCCGCCGCCGTGTCCCCCGCCGCCGCCGCGTCCCCCGCCGCCGCCGCGTCCCCCGCCGCCGCCGCGCCCCCGCCGCCGCCGCCCCCGCCGCGCCGCGCCCTCGGCCGCCGCGCCCTCGGCCGCCGCGCCCTCCGCCGGCGCGTCCCCCGCCGCCGCGCCGCCCTCGGCCGCCGCGCCCTCCGCCGGCGCGCCCCCCGCCGCCGCGCCCTCCGCCGGCGCGCCCTGGGCCGGCGGGCGGACGACGACGACGGTGCAGGTCGCGTTCTTCAGCGCTGCGTCGAACGTCGAACCGACCAGCCAGCCGGCGAGCCGGCCGCGCTCCTTCGCGCCGACCACGAGCAGGTCAGCCGTGCCGCAGACGCTCAGCAGCGCCCGGCCCGGCGGCTTGTGAATGGCGTGCACGTGCAGCTCGCACCTCGCACCGTTCGGCAGCACCTCGTCGACGACGCCCTGGGTGCGAGCCCGCGCCTGCTGCTGGTAGGCCTCGATCGGCGGGGCGACGCCGCCCCACTCCCCCGGCGGCCGCGGCTCGCCCTTGACCTGCCAGCCGTAGACCACGTCGAGCGCGCAGCGCCGCAGCTCTGCCTCCCGCGCGGCCCAGCGCAGCGCCGCCCGCGACGTCGGCGAGCCGTCCACACCGACGACGATGTGCCCGTACGCCGGGTCGCCGTCCATCTCGACCTCCTCGCGACACGTCACGTACCGCAAGAGGAAAAGTACAGTTGTCCGTTTACCCACCTGACCGGCGTCTCGATTTGTACCGCCAGGTGGGATGCTCTGCGGCGCCCAGGGGACCAGTCCCGGCTGTGGGCTCGCGGCCTGCGAGGAGGACGCAACGATGCACCCGCGGACGATCAGCAAGATCGTGGTCGGAGTGGATGGAGCGCCGCGCACGATCGCGGCGCTGCGCTGGGCGGCCAGCGAGGCGCTGCGCCGGGACGCCGAGATCGTCGCCGTGCACGCGTGGGGCAGCGTCCTTCGTCCCGCCTCGTACGCGCCGGTCACCGACTGCACCGACCCGGACGAGCACGCCCGGCAGGCCGCGGAGCTGCTGGCCGCCGCGACGCGCACCGCCTTCGGCGCCGCCCCGCCGGTGCCGGTGCGCGAGCTCGTCGACGACCGGGCGGTGGTGCCCGCTCTGCTCAGCCAGGCCAGGCGGGCCGAGCTGCTCGTCGTCGCGACCAGGGCCCCCGACGTGCCGGGCGACCGGTTCGACTCCGGACCCGGGGCGACCACGCTGTCCTGCCTGCGCCAGGCACCCTGCCCGGTCGTGGTGCTGCCCACGATCGGCGATCGGGTCCGGACCGCGGTCGCGGGCGACGACCGACCGACGTCCCTGGTGTAGATCCGCCGCGCGGGGAAGGCTGGACGAGAGGCGATCCACAGGAGGACTCATGACGTCGGGAATCACGGCCGCGTCCGAAACCGGCCAGCGCTCCGTCGACCCCGATCGGCTCCGGCTGCTGGACGCCTGGTGGCGCGCGGCGAACTACTTGTCGGTAGGCCAGATCTACCTGCGCGACAACCCGCTGCTGCGCCGGCCGCTGGAGGTCGACCAGATCAAGCCGCGGTTGCTGGGACACTGGGGCACGACACCGGGACTGACCTTCCTCTGGGCGCACCTCAACCGGGCCATCGTCGACCGCGACCTCGACGCGCTCTACGTCACCGGCCCCGGGCACGGCGGGCCGGGGGTCGTGGCCGCCGCCTACCTGGAAGGCACGTACTCCGAGCTCTACTCGACGGTCACCGAGGACGAGGAGGGCATGCGGCAGCTGTTCCGGCAGTTCTCCTATCCCGGCGGCATCCCGAGCCACGCCGCGCCGGAGACGCCCGGCTCGATCAACGAGGGCGGCGAGCTCGGCTACTCGCTGATGCACGCGTATGGCGCCGCCTTCGACAACCCTGACCTGCTGGTCACCTGCGTGATCGGGGACGGTGAAGCGGAGACCGGGCCGCTGGCGGCGTCGTGGCACTCGAACAAGTTCCTCGACCCGGTCGGCGACGGCGTGGTGCTGCCGATCCTGCATCTCAACGGATACAAGATCGCCAACCCCACCGTGCTGGCCCGGATCCCGGAGCCGGAGCTGCTCGATCTGATGCGCGGGTACGGTTACCAGCCGTTCGTGCTGGAGGTCGGGCTCGACGACGACCACCTCGACGTGCACGCGCGGATGGCGTCCACAATGGACGAGATCCTCGATCGGGTCGCCGCGATCAAGCGCGCGGCCGGGGCCGGGAACACCGACCGTCCACAGTGGCCGATGCTGGTGTTCCGCTCGCCGAAGGGCTGGACGGGACCGCGGACGGTCGACGGCGTGCAGGTCGAGGGGACGTTCCGGTCGCACCAGGTGCCGCTGGCCGGCATGCGGAACAACCCCGAGCACCTGGCCGAGCTCGAGCGCTGGCTGCGCTCGTACCGGCCGGAGGAGCTGTTCGACGACGCGGGCACGCTGCGGCCGGAGATTCGCGCGACCGCGCCGAGCGGGCAACGGCGGATGAGCGACAACCCGCACGCCAACGGCGGGATCCTGCTGCGCGACCTGCGGTTGCCCGACTTCCGCGACTACGCGGTCGACGCGGTCGAGCCGGGCCGCTCCCAGGAGGAGAGCACCAAGGTGCTCGGCACCTGGCTGCGCGACGTGATCCGGAACAACCCGACGACGTTCCGGCTGATGGGTCCGGACGAGACCGTGTCCAACCGGCTGACCCCGGTGTTCGAGGCGACCGATCGGGTCTTCGAGGGCGAGCGGGTGCCCGGCGACGACCACCTCGCCCCGCGCGGGCGGGTCATGGAGGTGCTGTCGGAGCACCTGTGCCAGGGCTGGCTGGAGGGTTACCTGCTGACCGGCCGGCACGGGATGTTCAACTGCTACGAGGCGTTCATCCACATCGTCGACTCGATGTTCAACCAGCACGCCAAGTGGCTGGAGTCCACATCAGACATCCCGTGGCGGCGGCCGGTAGCGTCGCTGAACTACCTGCTGTCCAGCCACGTCTGGCGGCAGGACCATAACGGCTTCTCGCACCAGGACCCTGGCTTCATCGACGTCGTGGTGAACAAGAAGGCCTCGGTGGTCAGGGTCTACCTGCCGCCGGACGCGAACTGCCTGCTGTCCACGTACGACCACTGCCTGCGCAGCCGGAACTACGTCAACGTCGTGGTGGCCGGCAAGCAGCCGCAGCTGCAATACCTGGACATGGAGGCGGCGATCGCGCACTGCACCCGCGGCGCCGGCATCTGGGAGTGGGCGTCCAATGACGACGGTGACCTGCCGGACGTCGTGTTGGCCTGCGCCGGCGACATCCCGACGCTGGAGACCTTGGCCGCGGTCGACCTGGTCCGCCAGCACCTGCCGGAGCTGAAGGTCAGGGTGGTCAACGTCGTCGACCTGATGCGGCTGCAGCCGGAGAGCGAGCACCCGCACGGGATGAGCGACCGCGACTTCGACACGCTGTTCACGACCGACCGGCCGGTCATCTTCGCCTACCACGGCTACCCGAGCCTCATCCACCGGCTGACCTACCGGCGGACCAACCACGACAACCTGCACGTACGCGGGTTCAAGGAGGAGGGCACCACCACGACGCCGTTCGACATGGTGATGCTCAACGACCTCGACCGGTTCCGGTTGGTCATCGACGTCATCGACCGGGTGCCGGGGCTGGCGGTCCGGCAGGCCGGGCTGCGGCAGCGGATGGCCGACGCGCGGCTTGCCGCCCGGGCCTGGACCCGGGAGCACGGCGAGGACCAGCCGGAAATCAGCGGCTGGTCCTGGCCGTACGACGCGGCCGGCGACCGGGTCGGCACCGCCACCGGGGTGGTCGAGGACACCGGTGACGACAACCAGTCGGCCGGTGGCGAGGACGCGATGGCGGCGTCCGGATGAGGATCCTCGTCGTCAACACCGGGTCGAGCTCGGTCAAGCTGCGGCTGCTCGACGGCGGCGAACTGACCGGTTCCACCGACCTCGGTGCACCGTCCACACTGGACCCCGACGAGGTCGGCGACGCGGTCGCCGCCCTGGCCGGCGAGTCCGGTGTGGACGCCGCCGGGCACCGGGTCGTGCACGGCGGCCCGTCGTTCACCTCGGCGGTCGTGGTCGACGACAAGGTGCGGGCCGAGTTGGAGGACGTCGTCGACCTCGCGCCGCTGCACCTGCCGGCGTCGCTGGCCGGGCTGGACGCGGTGCGTGCCGCACTGCCCTCGGTGCCGTCGGTCGCCTGCTTCGACACCGCCTTCCACGCCACCATCCCGGCCGAGGCGGCCACGTACGCGCTGCCGGAGCAGTGGCGCGAGCTCGGGATCCGGCGGTACGGGTTCCATGGGCTGTCGCACGCGTACGCGGCCCGGCGGGCGGCGGAGATCCTCGAACTGCCGAGCGACGGCCTGCGGCTGGTGAACTGCCACCTCGGCGCGGGTGCCTCGCTGTGCGCCGTCCAGTCCGGACGGTCGGTCGACACCACGATGGGATTCACCCCGCTGGAGGGGCTGGTGATGGCGACCCGGTCCGGCTCGGTCGACCCCGGTCTCGTGCTCTGGCTGCAGCGCCAGCACGGGCTGAGCGCGGACGAGGTCTTCGACGGCCTGGAGTCGCGCTCCGGCCTGCTCGGGCTGGCCGGCACCGCGGACATGCGCGAGGTGCTGGCCCGGACCGACCGCGGCGACGAGACCGCGAAGCTCGCCTTCGCCGTGTACACCTACCGGGTTCGTAGCGGGATCGCGGCGATGTCCGCGGCGATGTCCGGGGTGGACGCGGTGAGCTTCACCGGCGGCGTGGGCGAGGCGTCGGCGGCGGTGCGGGAGGGCTCGGTGGCCGGCCTCGAATACCTCGGGATCGCCGTGAACCCGGGCCAGAACGAGGCCGCCCGCGGCGACGCGAACGTCTCCGCACCCGGCGCCGTGGCCGGCGTGGCGGTCGTCACCGCCCGGGAGGACCTCGAGATCGTCCGGCAGGTCGAGAACCTGCTCGACTGAGTCGCGACGTCGCCCACCCCGCCCCGACTCCCACGCCGAAGCCGAAGCCGCCCGCGACGAGGCCCGCGCTGCCAGCCCACCTGCGGGCGTCTACTGCGCGGCGGCGAGGGCAGCCGGCGCCGCGCCGTTGCCCGCCGGCGAGCCCGGATACCCAGCCGGCCCCGACCGGGATCACGACGCCGTGGCCTGCGAGTCCTGATCTGCGGCTACCGCGCCGGCGCCGGACCCTCTATTGTCCGCCGCGTTTCGATCACACACCGTCTCGCGGGGGAAGCCAGTGCGCAGCCCGGACCGGGTCCAGCGGGAACAGTGGCTGCGCTGGCTACGGGCCAGCCCCTGGCAGGTCTGGGCGACCGCCGGCGCGGTGTTCGTGCTCTTCGCAGCGCTCGGCGCGGTGACCAGGAGCCCGGCGACGGTCCCGGTCGGCGCGCACAGCCTCTCCGACGCGCTCGAGCGCGGCACCGGGTCGTCGACGGCGCCGGAGCCGTCGAGTACGCCGGAGCAGGAACGGCCGCAGTACCCCGGGATGGCGTACCCGTCCGACCCGGCGGCGCTGCCGAGGCCGCCGGTCCCGACGCCGACCGCCACGGCCTTCTACCCGGACTGCCCGGCAGCCGAGGCAGCCGGTGTGGCGCCGATCTCGCGCGGGCGGCCGGGCTACCGGACCGAGCTCGACCGGGACGGCGACGGCGTGGCCTGCGAGCCGAAGGAGCAGCCGTCGAGCAGTCCGACGAGCCCGCGGCCCACGCGGACGTCGCCGACACGCACCCCGAGCCCGACGGCGTCGCCGTCCCCGACCGCCAGCCCGACGCCGACGCCGACCGCGTCTGCGACGACCGAGCCGCCGCCACCTGGCGCCGGCTGACCCGGCACCTGGCCGGAGACACGAAGGAGCCGGCCCAGGGGGGACTGGGCCGGCTCGTTCGTGGGCGAGGTGGCGGGGGCACGACGCGGGATCAGGGAGTCGCCCCCCGCCACCTCTCTACCGGAGGTGTCAGCGCCCGGCGTCCGAGCCGAGCGTCACGTTCACCGTGCGGGTGTCGTTGCCGCGCTGGATCGTGAGCGTCACCTTCGTCCCCGGCGCGAACGAACGGACCGTCGCGGCCAGGTCCTCGGACTGGCCGATCACCCGGTCGTTGACCTTGGTGACCACGTCGCCGGCCTTGATCCCGGCCTTGTCGGCGGCCGAACCCGGGGTGACCGACGCGATCGTCGCACCGATCGCGGTCTGCTGGTCGTTCGAGGTCGCGGTCTGGGTCTCCACGCCGAGCAGCGCGTGGGTGGCCTTGCCGGACGCGATCAACTCCTGGGAGATCCGGACCGCGGTGTCGGACGGGATCGCGAAGCCGATGCCGATGTTGCCCGGCTCACCACTCTGCTGACCGAACGGGCCGGAGTTCGACCCGGCGGTCGCGATCGACTGGTTGATCCCGACGACCCGGCCGGCCAGGTCGACCAGCGCACCACCGGAGTTGCCCGGGTTGATCGCCGCGTCGGTCTGGATCGCGTCGATTACCGCGCTGTTGTCCGACGCACCGCTGGTCGGACGGTGCAGCGCGCTGACGATGCCCTCGGTGACGGTGCCGTTGAGACCGAGCGGGGAGCCCACCGCCACGACGGTCTGGCCGACCTTGACGGTGCCGGAGTCGGCGAAGGTGGCAGCGGTGAGACCGGTGAGGTTCACCTTGACCACGGCGAGGTCGGTCGCCTTGTCCGCGCCGACGAGCTTGGCCGGGGCGGTCCGGCCGTCGGAGAACGCGACGGTGATCGAGCCGCCGTCGGTGGCCACGGCGGTGACGTGCTCGTTGGTGAGGATGTAGCCGTCGGAACGGATCACCACGCCGGAGCCGGTGCCTGCCTGCTGCTGCCCGCGAACGGACAGGGTGACCACGCTCTTCATCGCGGTCGCGGCGGCAGCCTCGGCCGTACCGGACTGGTTGGCCGCGGCCGGCGCGCTGGAACCCTGCACCGTGATGCCGCCGGCAACCGTCTGGTTGTTGTGGTCGAGCGCCGCGACGAGACCGCCGCCGGCGAGACCGCCGAGCACTGCGGTCAGCAGGCCGACCGCGACGAGCCGGCCGCCCGGGCGGGGCTTCTTCGGCTCGGGCGCCGCGTACGGCCAGGTGGCGCCGCTGGTCGGCGGTGTGGTACCGCCGGCCGGCGTGCCGAACCCGTAGCCCGGGTGGGTGTCGTACCGCGGCGGCCCGGCCTGCGGACCGGCCTGCGGACCGGCCTGCTGCGGACCGGCGAACTGCCCGGCCGGAGCAGGGCCGTGCTGGGCCCAGGGCGTGTGCGGCGCACCGTTCGTCCCGTTCGCCGGCGCACCGAACCCGTTCGTGTGCGCCTCCGGCGCCGGAGTCCCGGCATCCTGCGCGGGATCCCCGGCTGAGCCGAACTCGGGCGCAACACCATGCCCTGTCTCGGCCACCGCGCCGGTCTGCGGCGGAGTGCTCGGAGCATCCGGACGCCGCCACTCCGACCCGGCGTACGGAGGCCGCTCAGCCTGCGGCGAGGAAGGACTGTCGGTCTGCACGGCGTCGCGGGAGCCGTGGGGCGTCTCGGTCATGGCAACGACTCTCCCGCACCCGAATGGGACGCCCCTGTGCGCTCCCTGGGTACCACCTGTGAGCGGTCCCGGCGCCCCTGCGTCCCCGGTAAGGACCGTCCACGGTAACCTGCCACGGTTCACCCGCGCCCGTAGCTCAGCGGATAGAGCAGGTGCCTTCTAAGCACTTGGTCGCAGGTTCGATTCCTGCCGGGCGCACCCCCCTGACCAGCAGATCCCAGACGGCGAGGGTCAGCGCGAACAGCGTCAAGGCGACGTTGACAGCAACGGGTGACAGCAACGCAGGGTCACCCGAGCCTCTGAGCCGAGCCCGGCGCAGCGCCTGACGCTGCTCCTCACGGGCGGCGTGCGCGTAGATCGTCATCGTGACCTCGATGCCGCTGTGTCCGGCAATGGCCTGGACGATGTGCGGCGGTACCCCGGCGTCCAGAAGGAGGGTCACGCAGGTGTGCCTGCAGATCGTGCAGCCGAACCCCGGCAGACCGGCCCGAGCCCGGACGCCGTACCAGTGGCGGTTGAGGTTCCGCGGCTCGATCGGCGTGCCGTGCGCGGTAGTGAAGACCAGACCGGAGTCGACCCACGCCGGACCTGCCGCCAACCGGTCGGCCACCTGCCGCGACCGGTGCTCTCGGAGCGCGTCGACTGCCATCCCCGGCAGTGGCAACGTCCGCCGCGAGTGCCGGGTCTTCGGCTCGGCGAAGTGCAGCTCGCCGGCCACCCGCTGGGACGCCTGACGGACGTGCAGCTCGGCGCCATCCAGGTCGACATCGCCCCAGCGCAGTCCCAGCAGCTCGCCCTTACGAAGTCCGACCGTCGAGCGCCAGCACGTAGACCGCTGCGCAGCCTGTACCCGTTCCGCCACGACGGCCAGTACTCGCCGAGCCTGCGCCGACTGTGAGCCCCGTGCCGACCTCGTAGTGCGGCGCCGGCACGCGGACCAGCTTGACGACGTTTCGCGGCACCAGCTCCTCCCGAACTGCGTGCTCGATCGCGTTCCGGAGCACGGCGTGGATCATCTGCACCGTCCGTGGCGAGAGCGGCTGACCGTCGTTGCGCCCACCCCGCTGTACCTCTTCCCGGGAGGCGTTGAGCAGTCGGCGAACGTCCTGCGGGGACAGCCGGTCGAGCCGGACCCGACCGATGCGCGGCACGATGAACCGCTGCGACCATCTTCCGATACGTGACCACGGTCGCCGGCCGCCGCTCCTGCTCGACGACCTCCGACAGCCAGTAGGTCAAGTACCGCTCGACTGTCCAGCCCTTCTCGGCGACCGGCACGCCGCGCCGTGCCTGTGCGAGCAGGTCTGCCAGCTTGCCGGCCGCTTCATCCCTGGTTCGGCCGTAGACGGTGCGGCGCTTCCGGCCGGACCGGGTCGGGACGTAGGCAGAGGCGGCGTAGCGGCCGTCGGCGCGCTGGTAGACGGTTCCCTCGCCGTTGGCGCGCCGGCTCATGCCGCGACCTCGGGCGGTAAGGAGGCGATGAAGTCCCGCAACGCGTCGGCCGGGATCCGGCGGCAGGCGCCGATCTTGACCGACCGGAGCGAGCCGTCCCGGATCAGGTCGTACAGCTTCCAGCGGCCGAGGCCGGTCAACGCCTGGACCTCGGCCACCGTGTAAAGCAGCTTCTCCACTGTCGTTCGTCCTCTCGATTCAGGCGGTGAGGGCGGCGTCTCGTGCGTGTCTGCCGCTTCTCGCGGGCCATCGCGGCGGCGGTGTTGGCCAGCACGGCGTCGGCGGTGGTGTGCCAGCCGATGCCGACGTAGGTCAGCTCGGTGAGCACGTCGGTGGTGTGCTGGTCGTGGTCGTCGACCAGGTCGACGGCGCCGGCTCGCTCCAGCCGGCTGCTGCGGCGCGGGCGCGGCGCCAGGCGATGCGCCGTTGGCGTTCGGCGGTGAAGGTGCCGGTGTAGCGGCGGGATTTGGTGAAGAAGTGGCCGCCGTAGCCGAGGGTGTGCGCCCAGCGGCGAAGGCCCCGGTACTCGGGTCGAGGCCGAGGGTCCAGGCGGCGTCGATGAGCCGGCCGGCGTGGGTGTCGTCGGCGTAGGCGTCGATGGTGGCCGGCCGTGATCCGGGCGGACAGGTGCCCGGTGGCTTCGGTGGACTTGGTGGCGTACTTGGCCAGGTAGGCGGCGACCGCTTCCCGGGTGATCGGGTGGTCGGCCGCGGCGCGGACGGGCCGACGTCGGCGGCCTTGCCGGGGTCGCCCCATCCGATGGTCCAGCCGTCGGGCTGCTCGGCGTGCGGGGCCGTGACGAAGGCAGTGTGCCCGATCGCTTCGGTGACCGCGTGCGCGAGGACGAACACCGACGCCCAGTCCGGCGGCGGGATCACCCGGTCCTTGTCGTCGGGGTCGAGGCCGTCGAGGCGGATGAGCGCGTGGTAGTGGACGACGCCGCGGCGCTGGTACTCGGCGACCTTCCCGAACGAGAGCCGGACCCGGCCGCCGTGGGCGCGGGCGTGCCGGGTCAGGGTCCGGTTGATGGCGATGGTGGTGCGCCGCCACAGCTCGGAGGCTGCGCGTTCCAGACGACCTGGCCGGCGTGGTCGTAGCAGTCGAGGCACAGCGGCTGGCCGAGCCCGGGTCGTCGTCGGTGTGGGTGCGGCGGCAGGTCAGGTCGCGGCCGTGCCGGCAGACCTCGGGGGTGCGCCGGGGCCGGCAGGGTCGGGCGCCGGCGGCCGGGTGTGCGGCGGCGTTGGGAGTGCACCAGCCCGAACGACGGGGCGGTGAGGGTGGCGAAGACGGCCGGGTGGCCGGCGACGGTGTCGGGGATGCCTTTGCCGCCGCGGAGGCCGGCGAGGACGAGCTGGTAGGCGTCGGCCCGGTAGACCTCGGCGCAGGCCGGGCAGACCGCGGCCCGGCGGTTGCCGCAGGCCTTGTAGATCACGGCGTCGGGCATGTCGGCGGTCGGCCGGGACTCGACCAGCTCGCCGGTGCCGGTGTTGACGGTGTGGACGGTGCCGGCGAGCCGGACCGGGCGGGTGCAGGCGGCGGCGGTCTGGACGTGGGCGAGCCAGCGCCAGTAGTCACCCCGGCCGGCCCGGGCCAGCATCGCCGTGCGGGCGTCGAGCTTGTCGACAGCGGTCAGAGTGCGGGGTGCGGGTCGGCAACGGCCCCCACCCCCGGAGCCGCAGCCCCGGGGGTGAGAGTCACCGTCGACCCGGTGCGTCACTGCCGGAGCACCGTCCGGCAGGTCAGCCACGCGTCGCCCACCGCTCCCCATCGCCGGCAGCTCGCCGGCAGGAACGGCGGACAGCAGCGCCGCAGCACTCGCACACGGCGAACCGGGTAGCGATCATCGCGTCCTGGTCCGGGCGCAGATCCACCAGCGCCCACACTTCGTCGGTCTCGATCGAGACCAGGGCCGCCCTCATGCCGCCACCCCCGTCCGAGGGCAGCCGGCTGAGGCCGGCGTAGTGGCAGTCGATGCACTCGCCGAGGCTGGTCGGGATGCAGTAGCCGGCGTCCCGCCCGCAGGTCGGACAGCTCCGTCGAGCGGCCAGCGCCTTGCCCACCGCCGCCAGCTGGGCGGGAGTCGGGACCCGCTTCGGCTTGGCGGCTGCGATCGAGTACAGGTAGGCCACGGCGTCCTTCCGTCGCCGCATCCACAGCACCTGTGCCACCGGCTCGTGCCCACCCGGGCACAGCCCGAGCGCCCGCAGTTGCCGGCGGGTGGCCAGCCCCTCCGGGGCGCCCTTCCACCAGTAGGTCGGGATCCCGTAGACCTGCCCGTCGGGGTCCCAGTACTTCGCCCGGTACCGGCTGTCCCGGCTCACCGGACCTCACCGCCCGTTCAGGACGGCGAGCAACCCCAGCGCTGTTGGGCGGCTTGTCGGGTCACTCCCGAGCCGGGACGCGATCTCGCCCCAGGAGTAGCCCGACGTCACGCAGACCACGCACCGCGGCGTCGGTGGCCCGGTCCAGCTCGCCCGCGAGGGACAGCAGGTCGGCCAGGCCCTCGACATCGCCGCCGGCGACGCGGCGACCAGCCGCCCGGATGGCCCGGCGCAGGAACGCGCTGTAGGCGTCGTTCTCCACCACCGGGCCGCCCGGGCGACCACTGCGCCGGCTGTGCCGTGGCGGCAGGTGCGGTGTCAAGGCGTCCTTGACACCGTTCTCACTGGCCGGGGCGGTCATGACGCGACCACCGATCCGGCCGCCGAACCGTCCGCAGGACCGTCCTGGGACTCCTCGTGGTCGCGCCGCGGTGTGGCCCGTGCGGAGCCAGGCGGCGTAGTCGACCAGGTCGTAGATCTGCTCGTCGGTCAGCAACGCCGACTTGATCCGTACCGGCACGCCGCCCTCGGCCCGCAGCCAGCCGACGCCGAGATCCTCCGGGGCGATCTTGGAGGCGTCGTAGCCGGCCTTGGCCCAGCCGTGGCCGAGGATGATGTCCGAGGAGATCTCGGTCGTGCACCGGAACGCCAGCCGGTACCCGAACAGGTCCCGCAGGGACGTCGGGATGATGTCCACGCGACGGCCGCTGGGTCGCGGCGACCACGATGACGCCGGCCGCCCGACCCCGGGCGACGACATCGCGCAGCAGGCGGGAGAACTCCTCCTGGTCCTGCTTCTTCCCGACCGTGGCCGAGTAGTAGGCGACCTCGTCGACGACGGCCACGATCAGCTCGACCAGATCGGACCGGACGATCTTGCGGCGGCGCTGGCGGCGCAGCCACGCGTACCGGTCGTCCATCACCTGCTGCAGCGCCTGCAGCACGGTCAGGGCGTCGGTGATGTCGTTGCCGACGAACACCTCGGCCACGTCGGCCCACAGGCCCAGCTCGACCTGCTTGCCGTCGAACAGCCACAGCCGGCAGTCCGGCGACATCGCCGCGTGCGCGACGATGTTGTTCAGCGCCACAGACTTGCCGCCGCCGGGCTCACCGCCGATGAGCATGTTGCGGTAGACCAGCTCGGGCTCGACCCGGTGCCCGTCCTCGTCCATCCCGAGGAACACCCGGTCGAACATCGACAGCCCCGCGACCGGCACACTGTCCACAGCGGACCGCCGGCCCTTCTTAACCGCTTGGCCCGCTTGGGCTCAGACATAGTCGCTCACGTCCTCACCCGAGGACGACACCGCGCCCGGACCACGTCGGCCGAGCAACCGGCCGAGCCGGCTTAGCGGACTCGGCCGGCATGGCAGACGTCTTGGCCGAGCTGGCCGCGCCGTCTCGGCCTCGTGGACGGCCCGCAGGTCGCCGACGCCGCACCGCCTCCCGCAGGACAGCGCTGGACGCGTCCGCGCCGAGCTCCCAGTCCTCGGCGTCCGTCGGACGCGACGCCGCACCGAGCCGTCCGTCGGCCTGGTCGTGCTCGTCACCGAGGTCGACCGGGAGACCCGGCCAGCGCCGCCGGCATGCCGTCGCCGCCATCGCCGGCAGCGGGGAGCCGATCAGCCGGCCCGTGGTCAGCGGGTCACGTCGGACCACGTCGACCAGCCACCAGCGGCGACCAGCCGCCGCACCGCCCGCACCCGGGCGTCCCGGGCCCAGCAGCGGCCGCGATCTGCGGCGTCTGGCCTCGAGATCCTCGACGCAGATCCCCGGCCGCATCAGCAGCCAGACCCGCTCACCGACGTTCGTCGGCCGCACCCACAGGCACCACGGCACGTAGCCGCGGTGATTCATGATCCGCGACTGCACCAGGCAGGACCGCAGCCGATGCCGGGTCACCGTGCACCACACGTGCCCGACCACGAACCGCCGCGACGGCCGCCACAGCCATCAGGCCGCCGGCCGCCACCAGGACGACGCGTCAACGCCGCCCAGACCGGCATCCGGTCGGTCAGCCACAGCCAGCACCAGACGCCCACCACCGCGCCGTCAGCTCGGTCCGGAGCTGCCACAGCACCGCCACCAGGCGGACCAGGACCGACCGCTCCGGGCGGATGAACACCTCGACCGACCCGGTCCGATCGGCCCGCCGGCCGAACGGACGACCTGACGTCCTACTCTTGGACATGACTCGATCCCCCTTCCGGGGTCGTGTTGGAGAGGGAGCGGGGCCGGAACGACCCGCCAAGATCTGTCCGGCCCTGCCCCCGCCGACCTACTGGCCGCGGCCAGCGGCCGACTTCCACGCGGCATAGGCCGCCGCTGCCTCGTTCCAGCAGGTCTCAGCCCGCCGGGATGCAACGGAGTACGCGAGCCACGCTCGCTCCGAACGCTCGGCCAGCTCCGCCGCCAGGCGCTCATACTCGGCCCAGTTCTGGTCCGCCTTCACGGTCTGCTCGGCGTGCTCCGCCATCAGACCCTCGTACGTCGACCACCACTCGGCGGCGGACGCACCCTGCACCCAGTCCGGCGACCCGGTCGCCCGCGTGCTCTTCACGACTGGTCTCGCCACCACAGGGGTTACGCGACCTTCGCAGCCGGCTGCGCCGGCCGGACGTCCTTGGCGCGGTAGGCAGTGCCGCTGCGCTTCTCCTGCACCCAGGGGATGGCCTCCAGCTCGACCGGGAAGACGTCCTGTCCCACCGTGACCTTGGGCGAAGAACCCGCCACCGTCACCGTGATGACCTCGCCTCCCGTGGAGTCGAAGGCAACCAGCTGCACCGTGAACAGCAGCTCACCCGTACGCCGATCCGACCGCTGCTTGCCGTCGAGGTCCTTCTTCTCCTCCGGCGGCTTCGACACCGTGAACCGCACCTGCGACGTGTCGACCAACAGACGCATGACGCCCCTCCTCAGGGACTCGACTTCCATGACCACCACGGTCACGTCACTCGTATTTCTAGTCTCGTTTGGTCTCATCGGAGGTAGGCTGTCAACAGTCGACGGACGGAGGCGTACGTGAGCTTCACGCCTATGCTAAAGGTTCTCTTGACACGGCGCCACTGGCAAAAGTACGAGACATTCTGTGCTGAATACGGAAGATCGCGCGCCGCACAGCTCCGGAGCTAACGGGTACTGCGCTGAGCAAGGCGCAGTACTACGGATGGCTGGCCGGTCAACTAAAGGGAGGTGTCCCTACGCCGACGCCTGCGGAGTCCTAGACGGGATTTTATCGCAGGCAACGCTGCTCAGCTCTTCGCGCCAGCGCCGCTCGATGAGACGCTGGATGTCGAGCAACAAGTCGCCGCAGAGACGCTGGTGCCTCAGAATGCCGATGTCATCGCGGTCTATCAGAGCCGCGCTGAGTTCGCCGCTGAGTGCCACTGCGAACTTGCTTGCGGGAGCTCAGGACGTTAGGGCGGCGGGACTGTCGCTAAATATGATTTGTCAAAGGTTGGATCAGATTTGCAGCAGTTGATAGAGGATGGCGCGGATGCTGTCTGTTTCTTGCTCCCCAAGGACAAGCAATTCGGGAACGTGAACGAGAAGAGGGTCACACGGGTGCCTGTCAACTCTACGGAACTGAACATACTTATGTTGACGGACGCGTGCGCGGTGGCTCTGCTTGGCGAGCGAGCGCCTCCAGGTAGCAACATACGACGAGACAGTACGATTCAATATTGTCTGGTAGACGATAAGATGGCGTAATACAGCTCTACCTACCTCAAGCAAGAGGGGTTGACTCCCCTACACTACTTGTCGAGCGCTGAGACGACGGAGTAGGTTGTCTCCAGTTTGTGCAGGTATTAGACTCATTATGGGGACGGGGCAAGGCAATATGACAGACATCTATACGTTAATGCCTCTCGCTCTCGAGGCAGTCGCTGTGCGCGAGAGTAGTGTGATGCTGTTAGGTGCTCTCACTTCAAGGGCGACGCGACATGGCCACGGAGGTAGACTACAGGTAGAACGAGAGATGCGCAAATTCTGTCAGAGCACGCTCTGCGCTAGGGTTTATCGGCGAGGAGGATGGAACGACGGATCAACGACACCTCTGGACGCTTGATAGATAGACGGAACGCGAACTTTGTTGGGGAATTATTGTGCGCTATCTCGCTAGCATTGGTGTCACAGGCAACGACCTCGCGGTGATCTCGCTGCGTTCTACAAGAGATTATACGGCTGAGCACGGCTGGGGCGCATTGTAGGTAATAGACGTCTCAAGTGCAGTGAAACCAGCGACATCATCGACGCAATGTCTCGATGGTGATTACGCTGTGGGAGATGGGCGTCGAGAAGAATGCTTCGCTTCGCACTGACGGAAGAGCTCGCGGGCACGGTGCAACGAGTACGTATGCTTGGCACAGCAGCTGTCGATCTCGCGTGGGTCGCTAGTGGCAGACTCGATGCGAGCATAATGATGTCTAACAAGCCTGGGAAACGGCGGCGGGAACTTAATTGCTAAGGAAGCGGGAGCTACAGTTGTGGAC
Source organism: uncultured Actinomycetota bacterium (assembly GCA_963728945.1). Taxonomy (GTDB): domain Bacteria; phylum Actinomycetota; class Actinomycetes; order Mycobacteriales; family CADCTP01; genus CADCTP01. Next base: position 257,854 of record CAVSMA010000006.1, read on the forward strand.
TACGACGGGTCGCCTCACTGGCTGGACTCTAAGACGACAATAGCTGTCACGCCACGGCTTCTTCCAGAATCTCGCTCTCCTGAGCGATGCGAGTGGTCGCTCGGACGAGGGTTGACACGTGCTATGTGAGGCGAGACATAGGGAGTGGATTCAGATTGACGGCGCATCGACTGGGTGCGAGCGTTGGCTGCAGTCCGCTCTGGTCGGCGCGTCGGACACCGGCTTCGACGACGTCCACACGATGCGGTAGACGTTGGCAAGACATTCGCGCGTATCCGTCAGCAGCCAGACTCTTCGCGGGCGTGCACAGCAGCGCGGCAGTGGTGGACTTAGCGCATAGATCAAGGACGAGCATGGTGGATGATCAGTGTCGCGCAGCGTGGCCTATGCAGGCAAGGTAGGTCCACGAAGGTCGCCTAGTGGGTGATAGCGCGGCGACTCGTCGAGGATGGGCGCTACGGGCAGCTTGGAAGGCGTTCAGGCGGGTGTCGCGCCTAGACCAGTGCGCGCTACGGCCAAGTGGATCAAGCGTCCCGAGACACTCGCCGACGTCTGTTTCAGCCAGACAAGCCTGGAGCATCGGCGATCGCGGCGCTTGATCAGCACTTGTGCAGCGCCTCAAAGCGATGGCGGGCGGTCCTTAGTCCTGAGAGATGCAGACTCGACGTAGTGCTGGGTGAGATCTACAACTTGGCGCTCACCGAACACGACCCGCGCTGGACCACTATGATCAGCGGGGAACGCGTACTCGAAATGAGCCGCCGGACTCAGCAAGAGGTCGCAGAACTCCGCCACGCGGCAGAAGCCGCGATACGACAAGGAACAGAAGACCAGATTCGTGAGCGTCTGCCTCTGATCCCAGCGCAGTACCGAGACTCAGTGCTTGCCGGTGGCGAGATGCCAAGGAGGACACCTGGCGAGTTCTCAGCCTCATCACCTCGGCCGAGACCAGCCGGCGGCCCTCATGAGGGCCTGGGAGGATGCCCCGCGGCTTGGCTGCTTGATTCCGCACTTCCCGCTCGTCTCGTAGCCGCCGATTTGGCATGGGCATACACCGCGCCACGGCTTGCAGCTCGCTTGTACTTGTCGGCGGCCCGGGACGGTGCCCCCCGCCCACAACAGTGGGCCGCACGAGCGGCTTTCATTCTCTATGAGCTCGACGACCATAAGGCTGCGGCGGCTGTCATCAATGAGTTTGCCAGCCTTCCTACTGAGGCATTTTATGAAGCTGTCGCCGCCATCCTGCGAGGAGATTGGGCGCATCTACGGAAGGTCTTGACGGAATGGTCGCCCAGCAGCCCCTCCGAGAGACTCCTCCGGTTCTTCCTCTTCCAACGCGAGGTTCTGCTTGGCCGCGGCAATGACGTGATTCCCCGTGCTGAACTCGACGAAGTCATCGATGCGGGACGAGGGAACTCTCCGCCGGATGGCTCGGTGGGGTGGCGCTGATCGTGGCTCGAATACTAATGCTTAGGGCTAAGCGCAGCGAGGCCGATCAGCCCTACAAGGACCTCCGAACCGCCATGGACCTTGCCCTTCGAGTACGAAACGATCGCAGAGCCGTACGGGCGTCCAGCGCCGACGCTGTCGCGCAAGCCTGCGATGCGGCGTTAGCGGCTAAGGACTTAAAAGCCGTCATTCGTCTGGGTGATGCGAACGAGGGCGAAGCGACCGCTGAGGAGGCAGGCGATCCAGCGGTGCGCGAACTAGTCGCCTTGGCCCGGACCATCCGCGGTGACAAGGCCACGCTCGTCAGAGAGTCGGACGCGACTTCGCCATTCGCTGCCGCCCGCCTACGCGCGGCGCAGGCCCAGTCGGCGGGGGAAGACCCGCTGCCGTCGCTTCGCGAAGCGCTCACAGCCGCCACGGACGACTCTGACAGGATCACTGCACTGGCGGCGCTTGCGAGAGCGGGCGCAGACGAGCTGCCGGGACTGGACGAGATTGCGGTCCGGTATCCGGCCCAGGGCCAAGAGATCCGTGCGCTGGCCGACCTCGCCCAGGGCCGCGAAGGTGCCGCGATCGCCGCCTTGCGGAACCTAGCGACGACTTCGCTCACGGCGGCACTCGCACTCGCGGGAGCCTATAGCCAGGTCGGGGACGCCGCGGCGGAAGTGGAGACGCTGCGCGCCGAAGCCCAGACTCACGATCGGCAGTTGCGCCTAGAGAGCTTGGAGCGCACCCATCCGGCGGCGATCGAGCCGCCGCCCGGACTGAGCTCGGTGAGATGCTGGACTCGGCGCCTGCCGACTGGCCGGACCTGGCCGATGCTCAGCGGCTCGCGGCGCAGCTAGCCCTGGACGACGGCAACCTAGTCACCGCCGGCGAGCTACTCCAGGCAGCACTGACAACCGAGCCAGATGAACCGACGACGCGGTGGGCGCTGATCCGCCTCCATCTGATGCGCTCCGATTACTCGAGCGCGTGGCGTGCGTTCAAGGACCATCCCCGACCCCTTGAGCCGACCACCGTGGACGACGCTCGCGCCTGGATTGCGATCCACCGGAGAACGCTCCAGGCCCGGACACAGCCCGAGGGGCTCTTCAGATCATGCGACAATTTGCCGACTCCGAGGAGATTCGGGCGGCCGCGATTGCTGCGGTCATAGGCCCTGGAACATCCCAGGATCCTCTTCCCGAAGACCTCCTCACAGACTTTCATGCGGCGATGGCTGACTTCAGCGACCGGTGGCCCGAAAGCAGCCAATTGTCATCTGTCACGGTTCCCGACGACCCCACCGAAGTCCTCGACGCCATGGCCGAGCGAGTACGCACCACGCCGGAGCAGGAGAGGGCCATCCGTGAGCTGACATCCAAGATTGTGGTTGGAGAGCTACCACTCGGAGTCTTGGCAGCGGCCGTGGAGAAGAGCTACGCCGAAGTCACTATCAAGCGAGGGGTGGACATCCTGCCTGCCAGGCACCCGGACCCGGCTGAGCATGTCACCTCCACGAACGCAGCTATCGAAGCCATTGACGGAAGTGTTGTCATCGACACCACCGCGCTTCTGGTTACGCGACTCCTTAATCCCGAGTTGCGAGCTAACGCTCACGGGGCTTTTCGGCTACTCACTGTCGACGATCCCTCACCGATCGCCCGCGTACCACTCGAGTGAACGTGAACACCGTCGGCCATCTCGTATGGGATAGCGAGGCAGAGGCTCCGCGGCTCATTGAGGCGGACCCACACGAGACCGCCGAGCATGCCGCCGCAGCCCAGAACTGGCAGAATCGGGCAGATGCTGCGCTGGTGCGCCGCCGGAAAGATGATCGAGTCCGGGGCGCCTTCTTCTCGCCGTGGTTCTCTGTGATCGATCTTGCCCGCTCCCGCGGAGTAGCCCTCTGGTCCGACGACGCGGCCCTTCGGATTCTTGCGCGATCCGAAACGGTGCCGGCATTCTCGACACTGGCCGTGCTCCAGCTTCTCACTGAGCGAGGACTTTTGTCCTCCGGAGAGCGTCAGGAAGTCGACCGCTCCCTCGTTCGCGGCCGGGTCGGCGACATGCCCCTTCTCAGCAATCCCCGGATGCTCCTGGAGGCTCGCCGAAGACGAACAGTGGCGGCCCGGAAGCGTCGCCGTCGCGCTAGGGCGCCCGGCGGTCTGGGCGGATCCCTCACGCACGATCGAAGTGATCACGCCGCTCCTGCAAATGGTTGCAGCCAGGGCGTCGAATTTCATGCCAGCGTGGGGCTATTGGCTCATTCGGGGGACCGCCTATGCCCACGTCGGGAACTCGCGCTCCGCCCACGCGGCCGTCTCTTATGTCCTGGCCACAGTCGCCTACACATCCGGGGCGGTGGGACCAGCGGCCGCCGCGCTTGTCGCGGCTTGCCGGCGAGCACTCCGCGACGCTGGCTACACGACTACCGGTGCGCGAGATCCCGTGGCGACTGCCGCTCGCCTGATGTACCGGGCAATGAGCCGACTCCTGCCGCCGGAAACCACCGGACCATACCTCCTGGGTTTCGCCGCGAATCTCAGTCCCGACGATCAGGCCGCTATCAGCAGGATCATCCTCATGGATGCACAGGATGCAGCCAATATGGAATAGCGGACCGCGCAGCTGTGTGCACACTGCACCAAGATTCGGTGGACGCTCCACGCCCCGCCCCCACAGTGCACACCCAAGGCACTGGGTCCGTTATCTCAGCCAGCTGAGAAGGCCCTGTAGATCAATTCTGTGTAACGCAAACAAGACGAGGACAACGATCGAGGCAGCTACTGCAGAGAGACTTGTCACAATTCTTGCAGAACGCTCGACTGCGTTGGCGAGCTGCAGCCACAGAGTTCGGATCCGACCAGGAGGCCCCGGGATCAAAGAGGGATCGGGGTGTCCTTTCTCGTCAAAGGCTCTCGTGAGTTGGACGAGCCGCTGATAATCTTGAGTGCGTCTCGGCTTCATCGCTAAGATCGACGTTGCCAAGAGCTGACCTCGCAACTCATCCGGCAGATCTGGACCTAACGACCGTGGGCTTGCGAGATAGTCTGCTATATTGCTGGCTACCCCACGGAACGCTGTGGCCAATGGATGTACAGGGAGTGAACCAGCTGGCCCTAACTTGCGTCCCATCCGCCTGAGTAGTGTTATCAGGCGCAACATGCGGCGCCGCAGGGCCATAGAAGGATCACGTATTTGTCGACCGTTAAGTCGATCGCGTAGCCGAGGTTCATCCTGACAGAGATCTGCGAGGATCGTGCCAATCTCGAGAAGCACGGACGCTTCGACTGTCCTCCGTTTCACTGCTGCGAGAAAACTAACGATTATCCCGCAAACTACCGCTATTCCTACGTAGAACCACGGAAGTGCTTCCGCCTCCCTATCGCCTTCCCCTGCGAAGGGAGTCTGGAATGTACTTACGAAGACAGAGAGCAGAATAGGAAACACTGCCAGATAGGAGCTATCCTGCCAGTATATGTCGAGAAGGACCCTGGTTCTTCGGATAGGATTCGCTTCAGCCAGGCCGCGTACCAATGGACGGTGGCTCGTTCTATTCTCAGGATCCGCCGAGTACCTAAGTCCGAAATACCAGATGGCAATAGACGAAGCAATTCCAAGGTACGGCGCCGCGGCGGCGATAGGGGAGACGTGATAACGATGTCCGGTTAATGTGGCGGCGAGCAATGCCGGAAGGAGAAGAAGAATAGCCCCGTAGGCGCCCACTAGTGACACGAATAGCGCGTTACGCAAGCACTTGTAGAGAATCGTTCGGTATATTCGCTGTCTTGGCCGACTCCAACTGCGGTAGCACTTGGCCACGTCCAAGGCTTCCTTTGCGCCGGTCCGAAAAAAGATGACGGAAATCGTGCTGGCAATATTCTCTTGCGAGACTCGGACTGCGCGGTAGAGCAGTCCGAGAGCTAGACAGTCGAACAGAGCGGTGCCGGCCATGATCAACACAAGGCTGGACGGCTCGCCCCAAATTGAGCTGGCCGCCACAGACATCTTCCCATCTTCTGACAGTCGCCCCGCCGCGAGCTGGAGGACGCGCCGTGTCGGGCCGCAGCCCCGGGCCGTCGGGCAGCTATACGTTAATGGGGCCGGAACCGGACACACCGGGCATCTTATCGGTGAGGACTTTCTGTACGTCTTGAACGCGGACCTGGCGGCCCGCAGCGGCCGCCGCTCCGCGGCCACATCGCGCTCCGGGCGCGGGCGCCCTCCGCGCTGGACCGCGCGGCGGCCGCAGGGCAGAGGGCGCATACGACAGACGAGCCACGACGCGAGGCCGGCCGGCGCGGCCAGGGTTCAACCGATTGTGAGTTCAGCTGACGCTGTACTGTCTCGGCGTGGAGATGACGCTCGCCGGTGACATCGAGGTGCTGACGAGGTTCGGGCGTGCACTGGCCGACCCGGTTCGCTGCAGGTTGCTGCTGACGCTGAATGAGGGTCCGGCGCATCCGGCCGACCTGGCCGACTCCCTCGGCGTCTCCCGGACCCGGCTGTCCAACCACCTTGCCTGCCTACGTGGCTGCGGCCTGGTCGTGGCGGTTCCGGTCGGCCGCCGGACGCGGTACGAGCTGGCCGACTCACGGCTCGGGCATGCCTTGGACCGACCTCCGCTCGACCGGTGCTCGCGGTGGAAGCAAGCCGCGTCTGCGCCGATGCGGATAGGGACGGGTGCTGCTGATGGCCACCGCCCCCGCTGGGACTGCCATCCGGTCCGACGCGACACGCTCGCGCGGCGAGTACGACTGCTGGTCACCGCCACCATCAGCTACAACGTGATCGAGGCCGGCGTCGCGCTCGCCGCCGGAGCCGCGGTCGCCTCCTCCACCGCGCTGATCGGGTTCGGGCTGGACTCGGTCATCGAGGTCGTCGTCTGCCGCCGCGGTGGCGTGGCAGTTCTCCGCCGCCGACCACGGACCGCGAAGCCCGCGAACGCACCGCGCTGCGCATCATCGCCGCCTCGTTCTTCGCGCTCGCCGCGTACATCACCGTCGACGCCGGCCGGGCCCTGCTCGGCAGCGACGACGCCCAGCCACTCCACCGTCGGAATCGTGCTCGCCGCGGTCTCCCTCGCCGTCATGCCGGTGCTGTCGGCCGCCCAACGGCGGGCCGGCCGCGAGCTGGGGTCCGCGTCGGCGGTAGCCGACTCCAAGCAGACCCTGCTGTGCACCTACCTGTCTGGCGTGCTGCTGCTCGGCCTGGTCGCTCAACTCTGCCCTCAGCTGGTCGTGGGCCGACCCCGTCGCAGCCCTCGTCATCGCCGCCGTCGCCGTGAAGGAAGGCCGCGAGGCCTGGCGTGGCGACTCCTGTTGCCCACCCGGGCCGATGAAAGCCGCGGCATCCGACGACACCGGATGTAGCTGCGGACCCGACTGCACCTGCTGACGAACCCACCGGTGCCGGCCGGTCTTTCCCCTCACGCCCGGGCAGGCCCTCCCATCTGCCGATCGTCCTTACCGCCGCCGGCCGTCTGTCAAGGCCGAGACCCAGCCCTGGGCGCCGGCCGGCAGCGTGGGCGGCCTTGACAGCCATCCACCGTCGAAAGGCCCGGCAGCTGTGAGGACATGCCCTCAGACCGGACGCCCCTCTGACAGCAGCCGTGACAGCAACCTGGCCGTGGGCGGCCGGCCCGTCACGCACGGGACAAGACCGCGAGTCCGAGCGTGCGCCGGGTGCCGGCCGCGCGTCCCGATCCCTGCGGCCACCTTCTAAGCACTTGGTCGCAGGTTCGATTCCTGCCGGGCGCACCCACCGCCCCTGACCTGGCAGATCTGGCTTTCGCGTCGACCTGGCCGCATGCATAGCGCTCGGCACTGGGTACCTCGACGCCCGTCCGTGCGTCTGCGGATCGCGTCGTTCCCGCCGGAGGCGTGTACGGACGGCCGCTGTTCAGGGCCGTAAGCCAGGCTTGGTCACTCGGCCGGTCCATGAACGCCGCATGGGCGCGACGTGGGTCGTCCACGATGCACCGTCCCAATACCGCCACTGAGCCGCGACGTTGGGGTCGTGGTACCAGTCTGGTGAGGACAGCGAGGTCGGAGGGATCTGAACTGCTGGCGGGTGGGCGGCCGACTCTACCTGCTCGCGGTGCTGCGATTCCTGACGGACTGGAGCCAGCCGCGCGTTGACACCATCCCGCGAGTCCTCCTCGGCAGCGAAAGGCGACCAGTCGTTCGGCGCGCTGACGGGCCTATTGAACCAGTCTTCTGATATCTCGTGGGCGCGACAGCAGTACAGGGTTACTTCGGTCTTGATCCGATTCCCCTTGACCCGCGCCCGAACCGCTGCAACAGCCCCCTGCTCACTAAGGAAGTCGATGGCAGGCAGCGTCTCCGAGCTCATCTTTGGAGTGAGGACGCCCACCTTCGCGCCGTTGATCCGCACCTCCGTGGCGCTCTTGACCGCTTTGGTGCCACCTATTTCAGACCTGTGCAGCGTCGCTATCACCCAACAGTCGCCATCCCGGACGACGAAGGGAGCGATCGCGTCACGATGGTTCTCCTCTCCTGTCACTTGGATAGCGGAGCCGTACGGGAGGACAGCGTACGGTTCCGCAGGCGGGGCATTGACCGGGCCCAGCAGGTGAGGCTCAGGGAGAGCCAGACGTACACTTGCATTCGGCTTCGTCGAGTAGTCTCCAGAAACATCGTCCCAAATAGTCGACGTTCCGGACCAAATACGGGCTCTGACGTGAAGCGCGAGTCCCCTTTCGGCAAGCTCAGCGATCGACGCGGCATAACGCGATCCATCTACACGAGGCAGATGCCCGACCGGAAGTCCTCGGCAGAGAACGGCCACGGCGTTGCGTTCATGTATGTTGTGAGGCTCTGGCACAAGGGCCGCCCATACGAAAGCCTCGTCACTCCGCGGCTCCGCGTACCTCCTCATGATCTCGCTGATCTCCTGGAGATGATGCGACTCGCCAGCCACCTCTTGATTCGCCCAGGGTTCGTCCCGGTGCCGATAGCCCCACGCGGCAAACGGAATTCCTTGACGCGTCGATGACCTGCCAGCCCCCACCAAATCCCGCCCGAACCCTGTCACACACGCGGCGACGTCGGCTGGTCGGCCGCCACAGCATCGCGGCGTCGACAAGTGCGACGGGCATCGTTGCACCAGATGGCGCGGCTCGCAGGCGAACCAGCACAGTCAAGGGTGGACCGGACAGATTTTGTCCGACATAATGGTGGGTGGAGCACGACGGGCTGTCGTGGACGGCCGGTGCGCGGAAGCACCGGGTGTCCCGCGCCCAGGTGCGTCATGTGATCGAGCACGCCGGGCTGTTCTTCGTCCAACCGGTCACGCCACCCGACCGGCCGGACGAAGCGGTGCTGTTCCTGGGTGACGACGAAGCCGGCTCGCCGCTGGAGGTGGTCGGCGTCGAGTTGGCGGACGGACAACTACGCGTCATCCATGCCATGCCCCTGCGGAACGGATACCAGGACCTCTACGAGGAGGCGAAGAAGTGGCGACAGTGAAGCGGACGGGCGACGAGCCCGCGGTCACGAAGGCCGGGACGCGGCTCGACCCCGACTATGAGCGGCGGCTGACCGCCGACGCCGAAGCCGGCTTCGATCCCTCCACCTTGACCCGCCGGCACGCCGGCCGACCTTCGCTATCCGGACGAGCCGGCCACTCCAAGCGGGTCGACCTCCGAGTCGACGACGAGACCTACGCAGCGATCCAGCGGATCGCCGACCAAGACCATCGCAAGGTCAGCGACGTCGTCCGCGACGCCATCAACCGCTACCTCGAAGCAAGCTGACCAAGATCAATCAGCGAGCAGATAACTATCGACGTCTCGCTCGGCGGTGAGCTGCGTAGAGCCGAGTCAGCACGGCGCCTGGCACCGGATGGCTTCTGAGCACTTGGCCGCAGGTTCGATTCCTGCCGGGCGCACCCACCCACCCCTTACCTGCAGACAAGCCGACGAGGATCAGCGCCGGAACCGCCGGGAACGAGTGGGCCCGGTCACCGTCACCAATTCCGGTGACCGCGGCCGACATCTCCCCCCGGGCCGACCTCGTCTGCCTCCGCCGCCGGGAGAGGACTCGCCGTGGGCCGGCGGGTGGCCAAGACCAGGGCTGCGGCGGCCAAGATCGCGAACAGCGGCGGAAGCACGACGATCGTTTCCGTATGGTGATCCCCCGCGAGGGAGGTGGCCGCGAGGGTGGCGAGACCGCCGAAGACCCCACTGCCGACGCCGAGGGTCAAGCCCAGCCCGAGGGCGCGGTCCCCCGCGGCGAATGCCTCGGACAGGTATGCGGGGAGGACGAACGCCGACAACGCGACGCCCATGGCGAGACTGGCGACCGTGAAGAACGTCCAGCCTGCTCCGGCCAACACCCGCGGGAAGGTGACCGGCCACAGGACACAGAGCCCGGCACAGGCACCGAAGAGCACCCGTACGCGGCCCAGCCGGTCGCTCAGGTGGCCGGCCGCCGGAGCCAGGACCGCGCAGGCGGCCAGGCCGAGGACGGCCGGACCGAGCGCGGCCGCCACCGTCGCTCGCCCGGTCGCCAGAAGATAGGCCGGCAGGATGACGAACCACACGTTCACCGTCGCGGCGAACGCCCCGGTGAGCAGAGCACCGGACACGACGGTCGCGCGCTGGCGGCGGACCAGCCCGACGACGTCGGACAGGGCCAGAGCTGGCACGGTTCGCGCGCGACCGACCGGTCCATCCACGCCCGATCCGAGACCACCGCGGTCCGGGCCGAACTCGGGACTCTCCTCCAGCCGGCCGCGCAGCCAGAACACCGCCAGAGCCAGCGGAACCGCGGCAAGGAACGGCAGCCGCCAACCCCACTCCAGCAGCTGCGCCCGGGTCAGCACGAGCTGGACGAGCAGCACCACGGCGAACCCTCCGGCCATTCCCGCCGCCGCGCTGGACAGGTACAGCCCGCCGTAGAGACCCCGACGCTCCGGCGCCGCCTCCTCGAACAGGTACGACACCGATGTACTGGTCTCTCCGCCGGTGCCGAAGGCTTGGACGATCCGCAGGCCGGCCAGGGCTGCGACGGCAAAGAGCCCCGCGTTCGCCGCCGAGGGCAACAGCCCGACCGCGGCCGTCGCCGCGCACGTGGACAGCGTCATGACCAAGAACGGCAGGCGACGGCCGGCCCGGTCGGAGAAGTGGCCGACCAGCACCGAACCGACGGGGCGGATCAGCAGCGCCCCGGCCAAGACCACGAGCACCGACGTCAACCCGCCCCGGCCGGCGGTGACCACGACACCGAGCAAGGCCGCGGAGGCACCGAAGGTGGCGAAGTCGTACCACTCCGCCAGGTTGCCCAGATAGATCCGGGCGGGACCGTGCGGCGCCGCTCGCATCGTGGGCACGACGACACTCATAACCGATCCCACCCACCCTGGCAACACGGGGCATGCATCGCTCGCTGCGCCCGCTGATGCGGGACCGGTAGCGGCCCTCGGCGGTCCGCAGGCCGGCCGGTGCGGCCTAATTTGCAGGACTCCTGGTCGCAGCCGGCGGAGAGGAGCAGCGACAGCAGGGCCGAGAGGCGCGATGGTCCGATATCGGGGATCATCGCTCCGCCACGAGTCCGCGGTACGAGAGGAATCCTCCAACCATGCAGCCCGTTGGGTAGACGGTGCCGACGCGTCCGACCGACCCGCGCGGTGCCATGGACGTCGCTTCGGGCGGGCCGGCGCCGAAGCCGCTGACCGTGCTGCCCGATCTGCCCCCGCCCGTGTCCGGGGTCGAGGTGCGCCGGGAGCGGCTGCTCCGCCGGCTCCGGGCCCTGCCGGTCGACGTCCAGCTGGTCGCCTTCGTGGCACCGCGCGGGTACGGCAAGACGACAACCGTGCGCCAATGGACGGACAGCACGCGGGACGCGGTGCACTGGCTGTCCGCGACAGCCGCTCATGGTGATCCGGCGCTGTTGACCGAGGACCTGACCAGGATCGCGGCCGCCGCGGAGTCCGGGACCGCCGGCGGGCGCCGGCTCGGCGTGGTGGCGGATCGGCCGGAGGACTCCGCTGCCTCGCGGGTGTTGGCGGCCGTCCGCCGGGTGGGCCGGCCGGTCATCGTGGTGCTGGACGACCTGCACCACGTCCGGAGCGGCCCCGCGCTGGAGCTCGTCGTCGGCCTGGCCGAGCAGCTGCCACCCGGCTCGCGGGTGGTCGCGCTGGCCGACGAGCGGCCTCGCTGGCGGGTGTCCTGGTTGATGGCCAAGGGTCGGTACCGGGAGCTGGGCGTGGGCGACCTGGCGTTCGACCGGGACGAGGCGGACGCTCTGGCCCGGGAGATCGGTCTGCGGCTGCCGACGGAAGCGGTCGAGGACCTGGTCCGGCGGACCGAGGGCTGGCCGCTCGGGCTGCAGTTGGCCGCGCGCATGGCGGACGGCAGCGACGATCCCGTCGGCGCCCTACGGAGCCTGTCCGGCGATACGCAGGTGTTCGCGGAGTACTTCCGTCATGAGGTGCTGCGTGGTCGACCTGCGGCGATGGTTCGGTTCCTGATGCAGTCCGCCGTCCTCGGGACCGTGTCGGGGCCCCTGTGCGACGCTGCCCTGGCCGCCACCGGCTCGGCCGCCCGGCTGGAGCAGGCCGCTGCTCGAGGCCTCTATCTCAGGATGGAGAGCCAGCACAGCGGGTGGTATCGCTATGACCGGCTGTTCGCGGAGATGTTGTCGGCCGAGTTGCAACGCAGCACGCCGGCCGCGCACCTGCCGATCCTGCGTCGGGCATCGCAGTGGTACCAGGACCAGGGCCGTCCGACGGAGGCGATCGAGCTTGCCTTCGCCGCGGGCGACTCCGCGACGGCGGCCCGGCTGATCGTTCTGAACACGCAGTACTTCAACAGCCAGGGGCAGCTGCCCTTGGTCCGCGGCTGGCTGGAGCAGCTCGACGAGGACATCCTCACCCGCAGTCCGCCGCTGGCTCCGATGGCGGTGTGGATCTGGGCGCTGACCGGTGACGCTCCCCGTGCTCGACGAGCCCTGCGGATCGCCGAAGCAGGCGCCTTCGACGGCCCTCTGCCGGATGGCAGCGTGTCGATCGAATCGGCCGTGCTGCGGGCTCGCGCCGCGCTCGCCCCGGACGGCGTCGACCGCATGCTCGTCGACGCCGAACGAGCCGTGGCGCTGGAGCTGCCAGGCAGCTACTGGCACACCCAGGCGGCGCTGCTGCTGGGCGCGGCACATCTGGCCAACGGCACCGAGCAGGAGGCCCTGCGGTGGTTCGAGCACGCCGCTCAGTTCAGCGCGGAGCACCAACGCCCGGGCGCGTCGACCGCCCTGGCCGAGCTGTCCCTGCTCGCCGCCGACCGGGGCGACTGGCCGATGGCCAGGACCTACCACCGGGAGTCGGCCGACCACATCGCCGCCGGCCAGCTGCAGAGCTACATGCCAACCCTGCTCTGCCACCTGGCCGGTGCCCGCGTCGCTCTCCGGCGCGGCGAGGTCGACCGGACGCGCGCCGAGCTGCAGGCAGCGGTCGCGCTGTACGAGACGCCATCCTCCGCCGCGTTCCCGTGGCTGACCGTGCAAGCCGCGGTCCTGCTCGGCCGCCTGCACCTGGACTTGGGTGACCTCGCCGCTGCAGCGCGCATGCTCGCCGACGCCCGCCGGCACGTGATCACGCTGCCCCACGCTGGCGTCCTGCCCGGGTGGATCGACGACCTCGCCGGCGCCGTCGAGGACGCCTCCGCCCGGTCGAAGACCACGGAAGCGACCACGCTGACCGCCGCCGAGCTGAGCGTCCTACGGCTGCTGCCCACGCATCTGTCCCTCGCCCAGATCGCCGACCAGCACGTCGTCTCCCGGAACACCGTGAAAACTCAAGTCGCCTCGATCTATCGCAAGCTCGGCGTCAACGACCGCGCGGAAGCGGTCGATCGCGCCCGAGCGCAAGGACTTCTCGACCCACCGACCGCCCAGCACCACCGGCCGCCCCACCTCGGCTAGAAGAACGTCGCATCCGGCCCGGGAGCCGCTCGGCATGGGAGCCGGTCCGCACGAGAGCCTCATGTCCCACTGACGAGCACCATTTCGTTGCCTTCGGGGTCGGCGACGCGCCAGCGATCCTCCGACTCGTCGAGGAGCCGGCCGCCGGCCGCGACGGTCGTGGCGAGGCGCGTCTGCGCGACGTCCGACGGCACAGCGAGCTCGAAGTGGATGCGGTTGCGTTGCCGGCGCCGGTCCGTCTCGGAAGCGTCGAGCTCTTGGAAGACCAGCACCGGGTTCAGCCGCCGCGGATCGTGGATGTCGCTGACCCCGGCTCGCCGGTCGTAGGTGTATCCGAGTGCCGCCGCCCAGAACGCCCGGACGGCGGCGACGTCGGCGGCGTCGAAGAAGAGCTGAGCGAAGCGCGGCAGCCCCGGATCCGCGGTGGCCCCGAGTTCGCGGGCAGCGGTCTGGAGCTTTCCGGCGAGGTCGGTGAAGTCGAGCTCGAGGCCGTGGGCGTCGGCCTCCCACTGGTCCTTACCGCTGTCGATGATCACGAGCCCGGGGCGCAGGTCGACCAGCAGCGGGAAGCCCGTGCCGGCGGCCAGCGCCGCCGCCGCGGCGGCCAGATCGCGCTGCTGCGTCGGCGAGGTCACGCGGTAGCACGCCATCGCGCTGAACACCGCCTGCCAGTCGGCTGTCCCGATCCCCTCGCCGAGCGCCGCGCCCGGCACCAGGTCGACCTCGTTGCCGTCGGGGTCCGTGTGACAGACCCCGTACGGTCCGGATGCCTCACCGGGACTCGCCTGCTCGACCGCCGCGGCCGGCCGCACCACGTCGAGGTGGATGCGGTTACGCAACGGCCGTGGCTCGGTCGACCGCCGGATCCGTATCGCGGGGTCGCGCCGCGACGGATCCACCAAACCGCCGTCCTGCCCAGGCGCGTAGTCGAGCACGCGCTGCCAGAACGCCGTCACCACAGACGGGTTCGCGGATTCGAACACGACGCTCAGCTGCTGCAGCACGGCAGGGTTCGCGGCCAGCCCGAGATCCCGCGCGGCCGCCGACACCGCCTCGGCGTGCTCGTCTGAGTCGAGGCGCACCCGCACGCCTGTCGCGCGCAGGTCGACCACGATCTCGGCCGACAGCTCCACGATGCGCCCGGCCAGCGCAGCCCCGTCGATCAGCGACGGCGCGTCGAACCATGCCGTCGCAACACCGTCGACCACCCGCCAGTCCGTTCCGCCCTCTGTCATGCCCGGCACTGTAGAGCCGATTGCGGACGATCTCCTTCCGAATAGTGATCATGTTACGAAGCCATATGCCGCATCGCCGATCGCAACAACCGCCGGGTCAGCGACGTCGTGCGCGACGCCATCAACCGGTACCTCGAAGCCAGCTGACGAAGATCGCTCAGCCAGGGATGATCACATCGCTCGGCCACGTCCTGCGGAGAAGGCCGGTGAGCGTGGCGCTGGGCGGGGCCGGTGGTGGGTTGGTCTGGATGGGGTGATGGGCCGGCTCGCGCCGCGGTTCGCCCCGGTGGAGCCGAGCTGAGATCAAGCCCTGGTGTCGGTGAGCGCGGCGGCGACGGCAGCGAGACGAGCGGGGACGGCGCGGTAGTAGGCCCAGCTGCCCCGCTTCTCGCGGGTCACCAGACCGGCGTCATGCAGCACCTTGAGATGATGGCTGACCGTCGGCTGGGACAGCCCGACGGGGTCGGTCAGGTCGCACTGGCACGCCTCGCCACCGTCGGTTGCCTGGATCACCGACAGCAGCCTCAGCCGGGCCGGGTCGGCCAGCGCCTTGAGTACGTGGGCCAGGTCCGCCGCCTGGTCGGCGTCCAGCGGGGCGCCGGCGATCGGCGTGCAGCACGGGACATCAGCGGAGACGTCGATCACCGGCAGTTCGGCGCGGGCGGCGGGCACGCACCTGAGTCTGCCACGAACATTGACAATCGTCGATGTCCGAGGCATGGTCAGCACATCGACGTTCATCGATATCAAGGAGGATCCCATGGGTAGGGTGCAGCTCGCGCTCAACGTGAGCGACGTGGACGCTGCGGTCGCCTTCTACAGCAAGCTTTTCCAGGCCGAGCCGGCCAAGCGCCGGCCGGGCTACGCCAACTTCGCGATCGCCGACCCGCCGCTGAAGCTGGTCCTGCTCGAGGCCACTGACGCAGAGGCCCGCGGCTCAGGCACGGCTGGCGCGCTGAACCACCTCGGCATCGAGGTCGCGTCGACCGATGAGGTGAACGCCGCGACTGCGCGTCTGACCGACGCCGGCCTGGCCACAGCCGGGGAGGGGAATACCACCTGCTGCTACGCGGTGCAGGACAAGGTCTGGGTCGACGACCCGGACGGGGCACCGTGGGAGGTCTACACCGTCCTCGCCGACGCCCCGGCCGAGGTCACGACGCCCGGTCGGGTCGGTGATTCCGCCTGCTGCGGCGGCACAGCGGACGCCGAGCGCACTGCAGCGCAGCCGGCCGCGGCAGCCTGCTGCTGACGAGGGAGTCCGGCCCGGAAGCTCGGGAACGGGCTTCCGGGCGGACCGCCTCGACGCCCCCGTGCCGGCAGGGTCGTGTCCAGCGTCCAGACGTCCTCGGACGTGGCTGGTCGGTCGGTCGTTCGCCGCGGGAGGATGACCCGACCGGCGAGCGCTGCGACAGGAGGCTGATGTGGACCGTCACTCAGTCCAGGCGGAGATGCAGCGAGCCGGAGCGGAGTTGCGCGCGCTTGCGATGCAGGCATCTCCGGCCGATCTGCGCCGCGGCTCGGCGGGGACCCGCTGGACGAACGAGCAACTCCTGTTCCACATGGTGTTCGGCTACATGGTCGTCCGGGCCGTGCTTCCGCTGGTCCGGCTGTTCGGCCGGCTGCCCGACCGAGCCGGACGCGTCTTCGCAGGACTCCTCAACGCAGGCCGTCGACCGTTCCACCTCGTCAACTACCTCGGCTCATGCGGCGGTGCGGTGGTCTTCCACGGACCACGGCTGATCCGGCGCATGGATCGCACCGTGGCGGCCCTGAGCCGCAAGGTGGACCGTGAGACGGACGAAGCCCTGAGCCGAACGATGCACTTCCCGGTCGACTGGGACCCCTTCTTCCGCGACCGGATGACGCTGCTCGACGTCTACCACTACGGCACCCAGCACTTCGACTTTCACCGGCAGCAGCTCACCCTCGGTCCCGCCGCCCACGAGTGAGGCTGACCGGTCAGCCGACCGAACGCCTGGCGTCGAGCCGAGCCGCCGACGGGGAAGCGGCCGCAACGGGAGCGAACTCCACGGTCCCCCGGGCCAGACTCGCCATCGTCCATCTCGATCTCGGAGCCGTGCCGGTCCTCGAGCCGGTGATCATCGATTCTTGGCCGACGTGCCTCGGTCAACCCATCGCTGTGGTGATGACGGCAGCGCGGATCCGGCTGCGGCCCGTCGTGCCGACCGTCGCTGGTGGCGATCGGCCGGTACCGCCTCGGCGCGAGGCGTTGATCGGCCGGCGTGGTCGCGCGTACGGTACGGACGATCCCGAAAGCTAGTACGTCCAGTTCCGAATGGTGGACTTCATGCTGGATCTCGCCGTTCGTGGAGGAACCGTTGTCACCGGGTCTTCGGTGGTGCGGGCCGACCTCGGTGCCAGGGACGGGCGCATCGTGGTGGTCTGCGCACCCGGTGAGCTGACCGAGGACGCCGCGCAGGAGCTCGACGCCGGCGGCATGTGGGTGGTCCCCGGCGGCATCGACTCGCACGTCCACTTCAACCTGGACGTCACCGAGGCGATGAAGGCCCAGTCGGCGATCGACGGGTCCCGGGCCGGCGCCTTCGGCGGCACCACGACCTTCGTCGACTTCGCCCTCCAGTCCGGCGATGGCAGCGCGGTCGAGGCCGTGCAGCGCAAGCAGGAGGAGCTGGCCGGGCAGCGGCCGAACGTGGACTACGCGCTGCACGTGATGCTCACCGGCGCGATCCCGTTCGCGGTGATGGACGAGCTGCCCGACCTCGTCGCCGGCGGGGTCCCGTCGGTGAAGATGTTCACCACGTTCGCCGCCGGCTCGGCCTCCGGCGACCTCTACTCCGACGACGGCCGGATCTGGGGCGTCATGCAAGCGGCCAGCGCCGCCGGCGGCCTGGTGATGGTGCACTGCGAGGACGACTGCATCATCGACTACAACGTCCGGCGGCTCTACGCGGCCGGTCGGCAGGCCGGTGCCAACATCGCCGAGGCGCGCCCGCCGCTGGCCGAGGAGGCGGCGATCCGGCGGATGATCGTGCTGGCCCAGCGCAGCGGCTGTCCGCTCTACGTGGTGCACGTCTCGTCCCGGTGGGGCGTCGAGGCGATCCGGGAGGCCCGCGGCCGGCGGCTGCCGGTCTACGGCGAGGTGCTGCACAACTACCTCGCCTTCGCCGGGGACCGGTACGCCGGTGAGGACGGCCTGCTCTACCACAACTACCCGCCGCTGAAGTCCATGGACGACCAGGCCGCGTTGTGGGACGCGATCGCGGCCGGCGACCTCGACACGGTCGCCTCCGACGACTTCACCATCCCCAGGGCGGCGAAGCTGTCCGGGCCGGTCGTGGACAACGTGCCCGGCGGGCACAACGGCATCGAGACCCGGATGGACGTCGTCTACTCCGAGGGCGTCGCGTCCGGACGGCTGCCCATCCAGCGGTACGTACGGCTGACCGCGGAGTCGCCGGCGAAGCTGTTCGGCCTCTATCCCCGTAAGGGCACGATCGCGGTCGGCAGCGACGCCGATCTCGCTGTCATCGATCCGCAGGCGCACGAGACGCTCACCCTCGACCGGCTGCACTCGGCCTGCGACTACAGCCTGTGGGACGGCTGGAAGCTCACCGGGAAGGTGCGCGCGACCGTGCTGCGGGGGTCGGTCCTGGTCCGGGACGGCGCCTGGGTCGGTCCGGAGCGGATCGGCCGGTTCGTTCCGGGCACCGCTCCTACCGATCCGGCCGCGCCCTGACCGGAGTCCGATGTGGACGGTCTGCCCGGGCACGGCGCCGGCAGCGGATCCCGGCGCCGGTGCCACCGCCGGCCGGTCGATGGTGAACCGTCCACATCCGGACGGTGGCGGGAGGACCGACGGCTGGCGCAGCAACGGTCCTTGCCGACCAGGCCACGTTCGAATCGTGACCCAGCAGATCTTGTCGACCCACCAGGGACACGGTAGCTTCCAGCATACGGTCGCCAGGGTTCCACAATGTGGGAAGCACTTCGGGAGGTGCGGCGCTATCGAGCAGTCCGCCGGACGAACCGGACGCCGGATTCCCGACTGCATCGGCTGATCCACCACCGGTCACGGCGTGTCGACCTGAACACAGGAGGTACGGGTGGGTAGGAACAGGACGCGGGCGCGGCGGACCGCGCTGGCCGCGGTGGCGTCGGTCGCACTGGCGCTGGCAGCGTGTAGCACCGACTCGTCGAACTCGTCGAGCTCATCGGGTGGCAGCGCGGACGTGTCGGCGGCGGTGAAGGACAACG
The DNA here is from genome assembly GCA_963728945.1 of uncultured Actinomycetota bacterium. Classification (GTDB taxonomy): domain Bacteria; phylum Actinomycetota; class Actinomycetes; order Mycobacteriales; family CADCTP01; genus CADCTP01. The sequence continues at coordinate 276,701 of CAVSMA010000006.1, forward strand.
TGACGAAGTACATGGCGCAGCCGACCTTCACCGCGCCGGGTCCGGCCATCGACATCAGCGGGGTCAAGGGCAAGAGCATGTTCCTGATCCCCCTGGTGCCCAACCCGTTCAACCAGAGCATCCAGGAGACGATGCAGCGGATCGCCACCCAGGCCGGGATGAAGTTCACCATCTACCCGAACCAGGGGCAGGCGTCGCAGTGGGTGCAGGGCATGAACGCCGCCCTCACCGCGAAGCCGGACATCATCGTCCTCAGCACCGCGCCGGACCCGCGCGTCCTCCAGCCGCAGCTGAAGGCGGCCAAGGCGGCCGGGATCCCGGTGCTGGTCACCCACTTCTACGACGACTCCTCGCCGGAGCCCCCTGACTGCGAGGGCTGCGCGGCCGGCGTGACGGCGCTGGTGACCGCACCGTTCAACGTCGCCGGGAAGGCCGCCGCCGACTGGATCATCAAGGACTCCGGGGGCAAGGCCAACACGCTGGTGATCGGTGCCGGCGACATCCTGCCAAGCCCGGCGACCGTGCAGGTCGTCAAGCAGGAGTTCGCCGACCAGTGCGCCGGTTGCAAGGTCACGGAGATCAACATCCCGGTGGCGGACTGGAACACCAAGGTCCAGGGCCAGGTACAGGCGGCGCTGACCAAGGACCCGTCGATCACCTACGTCTACCCGCTCTACGACGCGATGGTCTCCGGCGCCGTCCCAGCGGTGCAGACCGTGGGCAAGAAGGGCAAGGTCAAGGTCGTCAGCTACAACGGGTCGCCGTACGTGCTGAAGTACATCCAGGACGACAACATCGCCGCGATGGACGTCGGTGAGGACACCGTCGGCATCGGCTACGCGTCGATGGACCAGGCGTTCCGGATCCTGCTGAAGCAGCCGACCGTGCCGCAGCGCACGCCGATCCGGATCTGGGACGCCAGCAACGTCGACGAGACCGGCACCCCGCCCACCGTCGGCAAGGGCTACGGCAATGCGCTTCCGGAGGGATTCTCCAAGCTGTGGGGCATCTCGCAGTGACGGCCGCCCCGCTGCTGGAAGCGCGGGGGCTGACGAAGTCGTTCGGCGGCGCGCTCGCGCTCGACGGCGTCGACCTGACCGTTCTCCCCGGGGAGGTGCACGGCCTGCTCGGGGAGAACGGCTCGGGGAAGTCGACGCTCATCAAGATCCTGGCCGGCTACCACGTGCCGGACGCCGGGACGCTCTCCGTCGCGGGGCACGACGTACGGCTCCCGCTGCGGCCAGGTGAGTACCGCGAGCTCGGCTTCGAGTTCGTGCACCAGGACCTCGGCCTGGTTCCGTCGCTCAGCGTCGCCGAGAACCTGTTCCTCGGCGAGATCGCCGCACCGTCGAACCGGTACTTCCTGTCCTGGAGCCGGGCGGCTCGGCGGGCCCGGCAGGTGTTCGACCGGTACGGGCTGGCGATCGACCCGCGGGCCCGCACGGAGGACGTGCGGGCGGTGGAGCGGGCGCTGGTGGCGATCGTCCGCGCGCTGGAGGGACTGCGGGCCGAGGCCGGCGACCAGCAGCGGCCGACGCTGCTGGTGCTGGACGAGCCAACCGTCTTCCTGCCGCAGCACGAGGTCGCGCTCCTGTTCGACTTCGTCCGCGGCATCGCGGCCCGCGGCTCCAGCGTCCTGTTCGTCTCGCACGACCTCGACGAGGTGCGGGAGATCACCGACCGGGTCACCGTGCTCCGGGACGGCCGGGTGGCCGGCACCGTCACGACCGCCGCCACCAGTCCTCGGGAGCTGGTCCACCTGATCATCGGCCGCGACCTGGCCGAGACCACGCCGCAGCCGCTCACCGAGGTGGCCACCACGCGGGAGGTGGTGCTGAGCGTGCGCAACCTGACCACCCGGTGGCTGCAGGACGTGTCCTTCGACCTGCACGAGGGCGAAGTGCTCGGGTTCACCGGGCTGGTCGGGTCCGGCTACGAGGATCTGGTCTACGCGCTGTACGGGGCGGCCCGGGGCAGCGCCGGCTCGCTGACCCTCGACGGCCGGCACCTGGAGGTCGGCTCGCTGGCGCCGCACCGGGCACTCGCGGAGGGCATCGCGCTGGTGCCGGCCGACCGGCAACGGGACGGCAGCGTGCCGACGCTGTCCGCGGCCGAGAACGTCAACATGCTCGTGCTCGACCGCTACTTCAGCGGCTTCCGGCTGCACCAGGGCGACCTGGACGAGAACGCGCGCCGGCTGATGACCGAGTTCGACGTACGCCCACCCAGACCGGAGCTCGACTACGGCTCGTTCTCCGGCGGCAACCAGCAGAAGGCCATGATGGCGAAGTGGCATCAGGTGCGGCCGCGCGTCCTGCTGCTGCACGAGCCGACCCAGGGCGTCGACGTGGGCGCCCGGCAGCAGATCTTCTCCCAGGTCCGGGAAGGCACCGCGGTCAGCTCGACGATCTGCGCCAGCTCCGACTACGAGCAGCTCGCGGCGATCTGTGACCGGGTCGCCGTGATCGGTCGCGGCCGGCTGCTCGGCATCCTCACCGGTGCCGACGTCACCAAGGACCGGATCGCCGACTTCTGCCTGCGCACCGCCGCGGACGAGACCGTCGCGACGCCGGACACCACCCCCTGATCGGGAGACTCATGGAGGAGCAGGACATGTCCTCGATCGAGAAGGTCACGCCCGAGCAGGAGCGCGGCGCCGCACCGGGCCAGCCGGGCGCCGCCCGATCACCGGGCCGTCAGCGCGCGCGGTCTTCCGGCCAGGTGCTGGAGGCGCTCGCGCTCCCGGTGGCCTGGCTCGTGCTGATCGTCGTGTTCGGCGCGCTCCGTCCCGACACGTTCCTCACCAGTGGCAACGCCTCGTCGATCCTGGCGTCCCAGGCGGTCCTCGTGGTCGTCGCGCTCGGGCTGATCATCCCGCTGACCGGCGGCGACTACGACCTGTCGGTGGCGTCGGTGGTGTCGCTGTCCGCGATGCTGGTGGCGATCCTCAACGTCAACCGGGGCTGGCCGATCGGGTGGGCGATCGCGGTGGCCCTCCTCGCCGGCCTGCTGGTCGGCGTGGTCAACGGCGCTGTGATCGTGCTGCTCGAGATCGACAGCCTCATCGTCACGCTCGGCATGAGCACCTTCGTCTCCGGCCTCGTGCTGTGGATGAGCGGCTCCAACACGGTGAGCGGCATCTCGGAGCATCTGGTCAACCCGGTGATCGTCTGGCGGCTGGCCGGGATCCCGTTCGAGTTCTGGTACGCCATGGCTGTCGCCCTGATCGTCTGGTACGTGTTCCGCTACATGCCGGTCGGCCGGCGACTGCTCGTGGTCGGCCGGGGCCGCGAGGTGGCCCGGCTGTCCGGCATCCGGGTCGGCCGGATCCGGTGGGTGTCGTTCGCCGTCTCCGCGGTGGTCGCCGCCTTCGGCGGCATCCTCTACGCCGGCACGTCCGGTGCGGCCGGGCCGACCTCCGGCCTCGAGCTGCTGCTGCCGGCGTTCGCGGCGGCGTTCCTCGGCGCCACGACCATCCACCCTGGACGGTTCAACCCCTGGGGCACGGTCATCGCGGTGTACTTCCTGGTCACCGGCATCACCGGGCTGCAGTTGCTGGGCGCCGAGTCGTACGTGCAGAACCTCTTCTACGGGGCCGCCCTGGTGCTCGCCGTGGTGTTCTCCCAGATCGTCCGGCGACGCCGTGCCAGCCGAGCTTTCTGACCCGGCCGGCGCCTTCGCCGACCCCCTGGCCGAGCGGTTGTGGACGGCGCGCGCGCAGCGCCGGCTCCTCCCGCCGGACGAGGGCTGGTCCGCGGTCGACCACGCGCGGGCGGCGGCCATCGCGACCGAGCTCTACCGCCGCGCCGGGGCGGGCGTGCCGACGGCGTGGAAGCTTGGCGCTTTGGACGAGCCGGCCAGGGCACGGCTCGGGCTGGACCGGCCGCTGGTCGCCCCCGTGCTGCCGGACGAGCTGCACACCGACGCCGGCGAGCTGACGCTGGAGCTGGCGCGGTTCTGCCAGCCCAAGCTGGAGGCCGAGGTGGGCCTCGTTCTGGACGGCTCGGCCGAGCTGCAGGTGACCGCCTGCGTGGAGATCGCGGACTGCCGCTTCGCCGGCTGGCGGCCGCCGCCGGGCGTCGCCGTCGCCGACTTCGGTCTGCAGGGGGCGATGGTGTTCGGGCCGGGCCGGCCGGCGCCGGGCGAGATCGGCGTCGAGGTGCGGCACGACGGGCGCGCGGTCGCCACCGCCCGGGCGGCGGTGGCCGACGTGACCGCCCGGCTGGACCTGGTGCGGCCGCTGCTGACCGCCGGAACAGGGCGCATGCTGGTCGCCACCGGCGCGATGACCGGGCTGCTCGACGCCGCGCCGGGCCGGTGGGAGTTCGTCTTCGCCGGTACGACGACCGTCACTGTGACGTTGCAATGAAGACCTTGCCGGCCTCCCCCTGGCATCTTACGATTCCAGATAACGGTAGTTCCGTTCCGAAATGTGGATCGCCATGACCTCCGGTACGTACTCCGTCGACAGCAGCGGCGGTCCGCCGCTGCGGGGCGTGCGCGTGCTCGAGCTGGGCAACTTCATCGCCGCGCCGACCACCGGCCGGCTGCTCGGCGAGTTCGGCGCCGAGGTCATCAAGATCGAGCAGCCGCGCGTCGGCGACCAGGTGCGGCACTGGCGGCTGTCCCGCGGCGAGACGTCGATGATGTGGCGAACGCTCGGCCGGAACAAGAAGTCGGTCACCATCGACATCCGCACCGCCGAGGGCGCGGACCTGGTCCGCCGGCTCGCGGCCCGGACCGACGTCCTGGTCGAGAACTACCGGCCCGGCAAGCTGGAGTCCTGGGGTCTGAGCCCGCCGGTGCTGCGGGAGCACAACCCGCGGCTGGTGCTGGTCCGGATCTCCGGCTACGGGCAGACCGGGCCCTACCGGGACCGGCCCGGGTTCGGCGGAGTCGCCGAGGCGATGGGCGGGCTGCGCCACGTCACCGGCTATCCCGACCGGCCGCCGACCCGGGTCGGGGTCAGCATCGGCGACACGCTGGCCGGGATGTACGGGGTGATCGGCGCGCTGATGGGCCTGCTGGCCCGGGACCGCGGTCGCCTCGAGCAGGGCGAGACCATCGACGTGGCCCTGCACGAGGCGGTCTTCTCGGTGATGGAGTCACTGCTCCCCGAGTACACCGCGTACGGCGTGGTCCGCGGCCGGCACGGCAACGAGTTCCCCGGCGTCGCCCCGTCGAACACCTATCCCTGCCGGGACGGCGACTGGATCGTGATCGGCGGGAACGCGAACGGCATCTACCACCGGCTGATGGAGGCGATCGGCCGGCCGGACCTGGCCGAGGACGAGCGCTTCCAGGACAACACCGGCCGGGCCGCGCACAGCAGGATGCTCGACGAGGTGATCGGCTCGTGGACCGCGGCCCGGTCGCTGGCCGAGGTGATGGCCGTGATGGTCGACGCGTCGGTGCCGGCCGGGCCGATCTACTCGGCGCAGGACATGCTGGCCGACCCGCACTTCCGGGAGCGCGGCGTGCTGCTCGACGCGGACGTTGTCGTCGACCGCGACGTCGAGCGGGTCACCTTCCCCGGCATCGTGCCGAAGCTCGACCAGATGCCCGGCGAGGTTCGCTGGCTCGGACCCGAGCTCGGTGAGCACACCGCGGAGGTGCTCGCCGAGCTGCTCGGTGTCTCCGACGCCGAGCTGTCCGACCTGCGCAAGCGAGGGGTGGTGTGAGCATGGCTCACCCGGAATCCGTCACGATCACCGACGTCGCGTTGCGGGACGGGCTGCAGAACCACCCGCGCACGGTGCCGACGGTGACGAAGCTCGTCCTGCTCGACCGGCTGCTCGACGCCGGGATCCGCTCGATGGAGGTCGCCTCGGTGGTGCACCCTCGGCTGGTGCCGCAGATGGCCGACGCCGAGGCGGTGCTGCGCGGGCTGCCGGCGCGCGTGGACGCCGACTTCCAGGTGCTGGTGCCCAACCTGCGCGGGCTGGAGCGGGCGGTCGCGGCCGGGGCCGAGCACGTCCGGGTGGTCCTGTCGGTGAGCGAGGGGCACAGCCGCAGCAACACCAACCGCAGCGTGGACGAGGGCGTCGCGCAGACCCGGGAGGTGGTCCGCCGGGCCCGGGAGGTTCCCGGCCTGGCCGTCACCGGCGCGCTGGCGACCGTCTTCGTCTGCCCGTTCGACGGGGTGGTGCCGACCGCGCAGGTCGAGCGGGTGGTCGGCGCGCTGGTCGGGATGGGGCTGGACGAGATCAGCCTGTCCGACACGCTGGGCAAGGCCGATCCCGGGCAGGTGGAGCGGACCGTCGTCGCCATGCGACAGTCCTTTCCGGACACCACGTTCGGCCTGCACCTGCACAACACGTACGGGATGGGGCTGGCCAACGTGCTGGCCGGGCTCAACCAGGGGGTCCGCCAGTTCGACAGCGCGCTCGGCGGCATCGGCGGCTGCCCGTTCGCCCCCGGCGCGGCCGGCAACGTCGCCACCGAGGACGTTGCCTTCATGCTGCGGGCCCTCGGCGTCGAGACCGGCATCGACCTGGACCGGCTGGCCGTGGCCGCGGCCGACCTGCGGGCCGCCCTCGGCTCGCCGCTGGAATCGTCCGTCGCGCGCGCCCTTGGCTGGGCGGCGTGACCGCCCGACCGCCGTGGAGGAGTGCCGATGCCTGACCTGACCCTGCGCAACGGGACCGTCGTGACGCCGACCGGGCTGGTCCGTGGCGGCCTGACCGTCGACCGACGGCGTGATCACCTCGATCGGCGCCGACCCGCAGCTGCCCCGCGGGGACACCGACCTCGACGTAGCCGGCCGCTACCTGCTGCCCGGGCTGATCGACCCGCACGTGCACCTCGGCATCGGCGACGGCGCCGGCCCCGAGAAGCTGCGCCGCGACTTCGTCACCGAGTCCCGGGACGCCGCCGCCGGCGGCGTGACGACGATGATCACCACCACGCTGTTCGGCACCGGGTCGCGCGGCGAGGCCGCCGAGCTGGCCATCGCCGAGGGCGACCGGCACTCCACTGTGGACTACCGGCTGACCGCCGTGGTCACCACCCGGGAGCACCTGCGGGAGGCCGAGGCGCTGGTGTCGCTCGGCATCCGTTCGTTCAAGTTCTTCCTCGGCTACAAGGGCGAGCAGGCGGAGAGCTTCGGCATGAACGCCAGCGGCATCTCCTGGGACTTCTTCTACCAGGCCTGCGAGGCGCTGGGCGCGGCCGGTGCGACCGCGTTCCCCACGATCCACGCCGAGGACCCGTACGTGCGGGACTTCCTCACCGAGCGGATGCGCGGCAAGGGCGCCAGCCGGCAGCTGCAGACCTGGCTGGAGACGAGCCCGAACATCCTCGAGCCGATGCAGATCTACCCGGCGGCGCTGATCGCGCACGAGGTCGGCACGCCGGTGTACGTGGTGCACACCAGCGCCTGGCAGAGCGTCGACCTGATCCGGGAGCTGAAGGAGAAGGGCTGGCCGGTCTTCGGCGAGACGCTGGCGGCCTTCCTCTACTGGACGGCGCCGGAGGCGGACGCCAAGGACAAGGGCGCGGTGGCGAAGATACAGCCGCCGATCCGGCTCGACCGCGATCGGGACGCGCTCTGGCACGGGGTGCTGGACGGGACGATCACGAGCATCGGCACCGACTGCCAGATGTACTCGAAGGACTCCCGGCAGGGCGACTTCTGGGACGCCAGGGTGGGACTCGGCCCCGGCATGGGCACGCTGCTGCCGGCCGTACACACCTCCGGCGTGCTGACCGGGCGGTGCACGATCGAGGACCTCGCCCGGGTGGTCAGCGAGAACACCGCCCGCCGCTTCGACCTCTACCCGCGCAAGGGCGCCCTCGCGGTCGGCTCGGACGCCGACATCGTCGTCTTCGACCCCGCCGCCGAGCGGGTGCCCTCCGCGGCCGACCTGCACTCCGCCGCCGGTTACTCGCTCTACGAGGGCGAGCGGCTGGTCGGCTGGCCGGAGCGGGTGTTCGTGCGCGGGCACCTGGTCTACGACCGCGGCGAGTTCCCCGGCGAGCCGATCGGCCGGCACGTTCCGGTAAGCCCCTAGTGCGGGGCGGGACGTCGGCGTACGGGCTCGCGATCTCGCTGGCGGCGCTGGCGGCGGCCAGCCTGACCGCGGTGGGCTTCTCCGCCGCCGCCCCGCTCCTGCGCGGCACGTTCGGACTGTCCGAAGTGGAGGTGGGCGCGATCGCCTCGTGCGTCTACGTGGGCGCCGCCGCCACGTCGGTCGCCGGCGGCCGGCTCACCGACCGGCTCGGCCCGGCGCCCGTGCTCGTGGTCGCGGCCGGCGCGCTCGCCCTGGGTGCCGCGATGGCCGCGGTCGCCCCGGCCCGCTGGCTGTTCTTCGCCGGCGTGGCCGCCGCCGGGCTCGGCTACGGTCTGGTCAACCCGCCCACCAACGTGCTGGCCGATCCGGGCAGCCCGCGGCTGCGGGGCCTGACGATGAGCATCAAGCAGACCGGCATCCCGCTCGGCGGCATCCTCGCCGGCCTCCTCGTGCCGCGGGCGGCCGCCGCAGTCGGCTGGCGGTGGGCGACCGCCGTGCCGATCGCCGGCTGCGTCGCGGTGGCCGCCGTGGCGGCGCTCGGACCACGGGACCGCAGCACCGGTACGGGCGGCGGCGCGCACTCTCCCTCCGGCCGGGACGATTCCCGCCGCCCGGACCGTCCCTCCGGCCAGGTCGACGCCCCCGGCGACCCGGCCGATCCGACCGGAGCCGGCGGCGCCGGGTACGGGGCCGCCGTCGCCCTCCGGCTGCGGCTGCCGCTGGCCCTCGCCTTCGGCTTCCTGATGGCCGGGGTGCAGGTCGCGGTCTTCACGCTGCTCGCGGTGTATCTCGTCGACGATCGCGGGTCCGCCGCGACCGCCTCCGGCACCGCCCTCGCGCTGCTGCTCGCCGGCGGGCTCGCCGGTCGTCCGGCCTGGGGCTGGCTGTCCGACCGGTGGCAGGCCGACCGAGGCCGCGTCCTGCAGGTCTGCGCGCTGCTGTCCGCGGCGTTCCTCTCGCTCCTGCCGGCCGCCGGGCCGGGCTGGCTGCCGGTCGTGCTCGCCGGCATCGGCCTGTGCTCGGTCGGCTGGAACGGTGCCTACCTCGCGGCGGTCGCCGAAGCCGGCGACCTGGCCCGGATCGGCTCGACCACCGGTCCCGCCCTGCTGCTGGTGAACCTCGGCGCGGTCGTGGTGCCGCCGGTGGTCGGCCTGCTCAGCTTCGGCGGCACCCGGTGGCCACTGGCCTGGGCCTGCTGCGCGGCGCTCAGCCTGGCCTCCGGGGCGCTCCTGCAATGGCTGCGCGTGCCCGCGACCCGTCCCCTGCCCGCCGGCGGAAGGTGATGCCCATGGCGACGACGTACCGGATCTGCGTGATCCCCGGCGACGGGATCGGCCAGGAGGTCACCCCGCAGGCCGTGCGGGTGCTGGAGGCGGCGGCGAGCCGGCACGGCTTCCGGCTCGACCTGCGCACCGAGCCGTGGGGATCGGCCTACTACGCCGAGCACGGTCGGATGATGCCCGAGGACGGGCACCGGACCGTGGCGGCCGCCGACGCCACGCTCTTCGGCGCCGTCGGCTCGCCGGAGGTGCCCGACACGGTCAGTGCCTGGGGCCTGATCCTGTCCGTCCGGCAGAAGCTGGACCTGTATGTCAACCTGCGGCCCATCCGCAGCTATCCGGGGCTCGGCCCCCGCCCGGCCGACGCGCCGCCGGTCGACCTGGTGATCGTCCGGGAGAACACCGAGGGCGAGTACGTGGGGCTCGGCGGCCGGCTGTTCGCCGGCACCGAGCGGGAGACGGCCAGCCACACCTCGGTGTTCACCCGCGCCGGCATCGACCGGATCGTCGACTACGCATTCCGGTCGGTGCTCGCCGGCGGGCTGCTGACCAGCGTGACCAAGTCGAACGCGCTGCCGCACACGATGGGTCTCTGGGACGACGTCGCCGCGGAGGTGGCCGGGCGACACCCGGACGTGCGGTGGGAGCGCATGCACGTCGACGCGGTCGCATACCAGCTGGTCCGCGCGCCGGAGCGGTTCGACGTGCTGGTCGCGTCGAACCTCTTCGGCGACATCCTCAGCGACCTCGGCGCCGGGCTGCAGGGCAGCCTCGGCCTCGCGGCCAGCGGCAACCTCAACCCGGACACGCACGTCGGCGTCTTCGAGCCGATCCACGGCAGCGCCCCGGACATCGCCTTCCGCGGGATCGCCAACCCGCTGGGCGCCATCAACTCCGCGGCGCTGCTGCTCGATTTCGTCGGCGAGGCCGCCGCCGCGGAGCAGGTGCGGTCCGCGGTGGCGGACGCGCTGGCGGCCGGCGCCGCGACCGCGGACCTGGGCGGGTCCGGCACGACCGCCGAGATGGGCGAGGAGGTCGTCCGCCGGGTGAGCGGTGGGACGCCGTGAGCGGGTCAGTAGCGGGCGGCGGCGGCGCGCTGGATCTCCTTCGCCGCGGCCACCACCTTCTTCGCGTACCGGAGACCCGGTTCCGTGCTCAGCCGCTCGATCGGACCGGACAGGCACAGCGCCGCGACCACCACGGACCCCTCGTAGACGGGGGCACTCACCGAGGCGACGCCCGGCGACCGCTCGCCGGCGCTCTGCGCCCAGCCGCGGTCGAGCACCTGGTCCGAGCCGAGCAACACCTTGCCGCCGGAGCCCTTGTCGATCGGGAACATCGTGCCGACCGGCACGGCGGTCCGCAGCTCGGCCGGCGACTCGATCGACACGATGCACAGCCTCAGCTGGCCACGCCGGACGAACAGCTGGGTGCTCTCGCCGGTGGCCCGGGTGAGCCGGGCCATGATCGGCGTGGCGAGCTGGGACAGGCTCGCCGTGGCGAAACGGCTGCCGGTGACCAGCCGGCCGCTGTCGTCCCGGCGCAGGAAGCCGTGCATCTCCAGCGCGGCGACGAGCCGGTGGACGGTGGTCTTCGGGAAGCCGACGGCCTCGACCAGGTCGAGGAAGCTCACCGGCTGGCTGTACTCGACGACGTCGAGCAGGTGCATCGCCTTGTCCAGCACCCCGACGCCGCTGACCACCGACTCCATGGTCCAGATGGTAGGCCTGTGTGTTCCACATGGAGGATCGGAACGCCGAGCCGTGTCCCGTCCGGGAGCCTCCGGTGACCCGACCGATCGTCACAGTACTGTCCCTCGGCGGGACGATCGCCTCGCGGCCGGGACGATCCGGCCTGGTGGGCCCGGCACTGTCGGCCGCCGACCTCGTCGCGGCCGTGCCGGACCTCGACCGGGTGGCCGAGCTGCGGGTCCGCGACCTGGTTCGGCTCCCGTCCTGCGACCTCACCCTGGAGCTGGCCGGCGAGGTCGCCGCCGCCGTCGAGGAGGCCGCGGCGGACGGCAGCGCCGGCGTCGTGGTCACCCAGGGGACCGACACCATCGAGGAGATGTCCTTCGCGCTCGACCTGCTGGTCGGCGGGCCGGCACCGGTCGCGGTGACCGGAGCGATGCGGCACGCCGGGCTGCCCGGTTCGGACGGGCCGGCCAACCTGCTCGACGCGGTCCGCACCGTCGCCTGTCCGACCGCCCGCGGCCTCGGCGCGGTCGTCGTCCTCAACGAGGAGGTGCACGGGGCCCGCACCGTCCGCAAAGGACACACCTCCGCCCCGGACGCGTTCCGATCCCCGGGTGCGGGGCCGCTCGGCCGGATCGTCGAGGAGACTCCGCGGCTGCGCGGCCGCCCGTTCCCGCGGGTGGTGCTCGACCGGCCGGTCCCCGGCCGCCCGGTGCCGCGGCCGGCGCTGGTCCGCATCTGCCTGGACGACGACGGCTGGTGGCTGCGCTGCCTGCTCGACCGGCCGCCGCCGGGTCTGGTGGTGGACGGCATGGGCGGCGGGCACGTTCCCGGCTGGCTGCTCGACGACCTGGCGTCGCTGGCTGACCGGGTGCCCGTCCTGCTCACCTCCCGCACCGGCGGCGGCGACGTGCTGACCCGCACCTACGGCGGCTTCCCGGGCTCCGAGACGTCGCTGATCGAGGCCGGTCTGGTGCCCGCGGGGTCGCTGGACGGGCTCAAGGCGCGGGTGTTGCTCGCGCTGTTGCTGGCCGAGGGCGCCGACCGGGCGCGGATCGCCGAAGTGACGCGGCGGCTCGGCACCGGCCTGATTTCTGGAGGTAGCGATGATCAAGGGTGACATCGTGGTCCGCGGCGGCACCGTGGTCACCGACTCCTGGTCCGGTCCGGCCACCGTGGTGATCTCGGGCGACCGGATCAGCGGTGTGCTGGACGGGCCCGCGGCGGTCGACGCGGCCCGTACGGTCGATGCAACCGGGATGCTGGTGCTGCCCGGCGGCGTCGACGCGCACTGCCACGTCGGCCTGCCGCTGGGCGCATACACGACCAGGGACACGTTCTCCTCCGCGACGATCGGGGCGCTCGCCGGCGGCACCACCACCATCGTCGACTTCGCGATCCCCGGCCCGGGCGAGGATCCGCTGGCGGTGCTGCGCCGCCGGCTGGCGGAGGCCGAGACGTCCCGCTGCGACTACGCCATGCACGGCTGCATCAGTTCCCCGGACGGGTCGATCCCGGCTACCGTCCAGGCGTTCGCCGAGGCCGGGGTCCGCACGGTGAAGCTGTTCACCACCTACCGGGACCTGCTCATGGTCGACCTGCCGACGGTGCGGCAGGTGATGGCCGCGCTGTCCGACGTGGACGGCCTGACGTACGTGCACGCGGAGGCGAACGACCTGGTCGAGGAGGCCCAGCGGGAGGCCGAACGAGCCGGCCGGATCGGTGCCTCCGGGCACGCCGGCACCCGGCCGGCGGCAGCCGAGGAGCGCGCGGTCGCCGACGTGCTCGGGGCGGCGGAACGCACCCGGGCCCCGGTCTACTTCGTCCACCAGTCGACACCCGGCGCCGTCGACCTTGTGGTCGCCGCCCGACAGCGCGGGGTGCGGGCGTTCTCCGAGTCCTGCCCGCACTACCTCACCCTTGCCGCCGACCGGTACGCCGACCCGGCGGCGGAGCGCTGGGTCTGCTGCCCGCCGCTGCGGGATCGGTCCACAGTGGACGAGCTCGACCGGCGGCTGGAGATGGGCTTCGTCGACACGGTCGGCAGCGACCACTGCTGCTACGACTCGGTGCAGAAGGCGGAGCACGCCGACGACGTACGGCAGATGCCGAACGGGATGCCAGGGGTGGAGACTCGGCTGCCGGTCGTCTTCGACCGGTTCGTCGCGAGTGGACGGATCTCCATGGAGCGGTTCGTCGCGCTGACCGCGGCGATGCCGGCCCGGCTGAACGGGCTGTATCCGCGCAAGGGCACGATCGCCCCCGGCTCGGACGCCGACCTCGTCGTCTTCGACCCGGCGGCGACCAGGGTGGTCACCGCCGGCGCGCTACACATGCAGACGGACTACTCGCCGTACGAGGGCCGTGAGGTCACCGGCTGGCCGGTGACCGTGCTCTCCCGCGGCCGGGTCGTCGTCGACCGCGGGGCGGTGCAGGACCCCGGCCCGGTCGGCGAGTTCGTGGCTGCCGGGCCGATCACGGCCGGCGGGTGAAGACCGTCCCGCTCGGCCGGACCGGTGTGCCGGTCTCCCGGGTCGGACTGGGCACGGCCACCTTCGGCGTCCAGTGCGACGAGCAGACCTCGCGGGCGATCCTCGACCGGGCGGCCGAGCTCGGCGTGACCTTCCTGGACACCGCCGACAAGTACCCGCTGGGCGGGTCGGTGGCGACGGCCGGCATGACCGAGGAGATCCTCGGCCGGTGGCTGGCCGGGCGCCGGGACCGGTTCGTGGTCGCCAGCAAGGTGCACGGCCGGACCGGGCCGAGCACGTGGGACGCCGGGCTGAGTCGGCGGCACGTGCTCGACGCGGTGGAGGGGTCGCTGCGCCGGCTGCGTACGGACTTCGTCGACCTCTACCAGCTGCACCGGCCGGATCCGCGGACGCCGATCGAGGAGACCCTGGCCGCGCTGGACGCGCTGGTCACCGCAGGCAAGGTCCGCTATGTGGGGGTGTCCAACTTCCTCGCCTACCAGCTGGCCCGCGCGCTCGGGCGCAGCGACGCGTTGCGGCTGGTCCGGTTCGTGTCCGTGCAGCCCCGGTACAACCTGCTGTTCCGGCAGCCGGAGCGGGAGCTGCTGCCGCTGTGCCGGGAGGAGGGTCTGGCGGTGCTGCCGTACAACCTGCTCGCCGGTGGGCTGCTGGCCGGCAAGCACGACCTCGCCGGGGAACCGGCCGCCGGCACCCGGTACACGCTGCCCGGGGCCGCGGACCTCTACCGGTCGCAGTACTGGCAGCCAGCAGAGCTGCACGCGGTCGGCCGGATCGCCGCGATCGCCGCCGAGGCGGGCGTCGCGCTGCCCACGCTGGCCGTCGCCTGGGTCGTCGCCCAGCCGGAGGTGACCGTCCCGCTGGTGGGCGCCAGCTCCCCCGACCAGCTCGACACCGTGCTCGCCGGCGCCGACCTGGAGCTCGGCGCGGACGTCCTGGCCGCGATCGAGAAGGAAACCGCGCCGTTCCGCCGGGGCGACGCGATCGAGTGACCGCCGGCGGGCGGCTGGATTCCACGTCGCAGGGCTGCCGACTGGCCCGTGGCAAAATCGATCAGGTGCGGATCGGGCTGCTGGGACCGTTCGAGGTGCGTACGGACGGCGGTGACGTCGTCGACGTGCCCGGCGCCCGGTTGCGCGGGCTGGTGGCCGCCCTCGCGCTCGACGCGGGTCACGTGGTCCCGAAGGCGACGCTCGTCGACTGGATCTGGGCTGAGCGTCCGCCCGCCGACGCGACGAATGCCCTGCAGCGTCTGGTGTCCCGGCTACGGAAGGCGCTGCCGGACGGGACCGTCGAGGGGCACACGGACGGCTACCGGTTGGCGGTGGATCCCGACGCGGTCGACGCGGTGCGGTTCGAACGCCTCCTCGGCCGGGCCCGCGCCGACGGGGATCCGCGGCGGTTGCGCGAGGCCCTCGCACTGTGGCGAGGTGCGGCCCTGCAGGACGTCGGCCTGCCGGACAGCGGCGCGTTCGACTCGGCGGTCACCCGGCTCGAGGGGCTGCGCCTGGCCGCTATGGAGGATCGCTTCGACGCGGAGATCAGCCTCGGCGACGGCGCCGAGCTGGTCACCGAGCTGACCGACCTGGTGGCCGCGCATCCGATGCGGGAGCGGCTGGTCGCCGCGCTGATGCGGGCCCTCGTCGCGGCCGGTCGCGACAGCGAGGCGCTGCTCGTGTACGAGCGCACGAGGGAGGCTCTGGCCGACGCGCTCGGCGTCGACCCCTCGCCGGGCCTGTCCGAGGTGCACGTCGCCCTGCTGCGGGGCGAGTTGCATCGGGAGGAGACCCGGAAGACCAACCTGCGCGCGGAGCTGACCAGCTTCGTCGGCAGGGACGCCGATGTCGCCGCGGTCCGCGAGCTCATCGCCGGGCATCGGCTCACCACCCTGGTCGGGCCGGGCGGCTCGGGGAAGACCAGGCTGGCCACGGAGACCGCGCGCACCCTGCTGGGCGACCTGCCAGACGGGGTCTGGCTGGTGGATCTGGCCGCCATCGGCGCGGACGGTGACGTGGTGCAGTCGACGATCGCCGGGCTCGGCCTCCGGGATGCGCTGCTCCGCGAGGCACCGAACGCGGAGCCGACCGGCCGGCTCATCGCTGCGATCCGGGAGCGGGAGACACTGCTGATCCTGGACAACTGCGAGCACGTGATCGAGTCGGTGGCGAGGTTCGCCCATCGGGTGCTCGGGGAGTGCCAGCGCTTGCGGGTCCTGGCCACGAGCAGGGAACCACTAGGCATCACCGGTGAGGCGCTGTGGCTGGTCGACCCGCTGGACTGGCCGGAGGGGGACGCCGGCCCCGGCGAGATCGAGTCCTCTCCGGCGGTCCAGCTACTGCGGGACCGGGCGGGCGCGGTGCGCAAGCATCTCGGCGGCGACGACCACACCCTGGCGACGATGGGGCGCATCTGCCGGGCGCTGGACGGGATGCCGCTGGCCATCGAACTGGCCGCGGCCAGGCTGCGCACCATGTCCGTCGAACAGCTCGCCGACCGGCTCGACGACCGGTTCCGCCTGCTGTCCAGCGGCAGCCGTACCGCGCTGCCGCGGCACAAGACACTGCGCGCGGTGATCGACTGGAGCTGGGAGCTGCTCACCGATCCCGAGCGAAGGGTCCTGCGCAGGCTCTCCGTGTTCTCTGGCGGGGCGAGCCTGGAAGCGGCGGAACGGGTGTGCGCCAGCGACGCGGTCGAGGCGGGGCAGGTACTCGACTGCCTGACCGCTCTGACGGAGAAGTCGATGGTGGTCACCGAAGACAACCGGGCGCCGCGCTACCGGATGCTCGGCACGGTCCGGGAGTACGCCGAGCAGCGGCTCGCGGAAACGGGGGAAGCGGATCTGGCGCGGCATGCGCATCTCGCGTATTTCACCGAGCTCGTCGAAACCGCGCAGCCGCATCTTCGCCGCGCGGAGCAGTTGGAATGGCTTGCCACCCTCGCGATCGAGAACGGCAACATCGGTGCCGCGATGCGCGCCGCGCTTGCGGCCGGCGAGGCGCACGGAGCGATGCGGCTCGCCGCTGCCGCTGGGTGGTACTGGTGGCTCGGCGGGCACAAGGCCGAGGGCAGGGAGCTGATCATGGCCGCCGTTGCCATGCGCGGCGAGGTACCCGACGAGATCCGGGCAACGGTGTTCGCCTGGATTGTGGCGTTTCAGGTCTCCGGGCGAGGTGACCACTACCAGGCGAAGGACTGGATCCGCCAGGTGTACGAGATCAACCAGCGTGTCCATAGCCGTCACCCGGCGGTGAAGCTCGTCGCCCAGCTGGAGGGCCTGTCCCGAGCCCCGGAGGCGTTCCTACCCGCGTTCGAGCCGCTGTTCATCGATGAGGACCCCTGGGTGCGTGCCGTTGCCCGGCTGCGCCTCGGCCGGATGCGGATCATGTTCGGCGAACACGGGCGGGATGCCGACGCGGATCTCGAAATGGCCCTCGCCGAGCTTCGTGCGATCGGCGAACGGTGGTGGACCTCGTTCGCCCTGACCGACCTGGCGAATCGAATCGCAATGCGTGGCGAGTTCGCCCGTGCCTGCGAGTACTACGAACAAGCGATCGCGGTCATCACCGAGCTCGGTGCCACCGAGGATGTCGTGGTGATGCGGTCGCGGCAGGCCCAGCTGTACTGGCTGTCCGGGGATGCGGACTCCAGCGCAGCCGCCATGGCGGAGGCGCAGCGGTCCGCGAAGCGTGTCGTCTGGCCGAATGCGCTGGCCGAGCTCGCCCTGGCGCAGGCGGAGCTCGCCCGCTGGCGGGGCGAGGCCGAACAGGCCCGCACGCAGCTCGGCGTTGCGACGGCGATGCTTGGCCATGACGCCGAGCGGGCGCAGGTCCGCGCGTTGGTACAAGACCTGCGCGGCTACCTCGCCGGAGACCTCGACGAGGCCCGTGCACACCGAGGTGCGGCCTTCCAGGCGGCGTCGGAGGTGGGGCACGCACTCCTGACCGCGCGGATACTCGTCGGGGTCGCGGATCTGGCGCTGCGCCGCGAACAGTACGAGGGGGCTGCGCGGCTGCTCGCAGCGAGCGCTGGCGTGCGCGGCCTTTCGGACCGTTCCCAACCGGATGTGGCCAGGATCGAGCGGACGGCGCGGCGTCACCTCGGCGAGGCACGGTTCGCCGAGGTGACACGGGAGGCTACGCAGACGAGCTGGCCTCAGCTGGTCGAGGTCACGCTCGCGTCCTGAGGGTCAGCTGCCACTCGGTGGATGGCGATGTCGCCGTTCCGGGTGCGGGCGTGCACCGAGACCGTGGCACCGGACGCGGCCGGGGCTCCCTGCGCCACAACGGAGTTGCGCACCGACCCCCGCTCGCTGTCGACGTCGATGTGCGCGACGGTGCCCTCGCTGATGCCGACCTCGATGTCGCCCGAGCCATTCATCAGTTTCGCGTGACCACCGGTCAGGTGTCCGATCCGGATGGCGCCGCTGGCCGTCGTGGCGGTGACGCCGGCGCCGGCGCAGTCGACGTCGAAAGCGCCGCCGGCACTGCTGAGGTCGAGGTCGGCCGAGGCGTGCCCGATCCAAGCCTGCCCGCGGGAGCCCGAGATCCGGACAGTGCCGTCGACCTCGGCGATCCGCACGGCGATCGCCGATCCGTCGATCTCGGCGGGCCCGGCGACGTGGCCGACCACGACCTCACCGGCCGAGATGTTCGCGTGCAGCGCGTCGATCCGGTCCAGCTCGACCCGGCCCGACGCCATGTGCAGCTCGCACTCGCCGAGCGCCCCGTCGACCTGGACGCTCGAGTGCGCCAGGTACGCGATGAGGCTGGAGCCGGCGGGCAGGTCGATAGTGATGGCGACCGAACCGTCCGTGTCGCCGGCGGCGGTCGTCTTGACCGATAGGTGCCCGCCGGCGAAGTCGACCTTGGTCTTGGCGGCCACCTTGACGTCGCGTCGGCGCGCTCCGTCAATGGGTTCGACCAGCACCACGGTGTCGGTCCGGTCGCTCGCGGTGACGCGTACCTGAGCACCGGCGACCTGCACGGTGGCGGTGATGGGGCCCCGGGTGGCGTAGGTAGGCATGACACTCTTTCTCTTCGGTCGTACGTGATCTTGCCGGTGGACATCTCGAAGGTTCACGCTCGCTTCGTGAACGTGGACAGCGACCACAGGTAGCCGACCACGGCGATCCCGACGCACCAGGCGACCGCGGTGACCGCGGTGCTCGCGGACGGTGCACCGGCCAGCAGCCCGCGCAGTGTCTCGATGATCGGAGTGAAGGGCTGATACTCGGCGAACTGCCGGGCGCCGGCCCGCATGGCATCCGCCGGCACGATCGCACTGCTCAGGAACGGCAGCATGATCAGCGGCACGGCCGCCATCCCCGCCGACTCCGGGGTCTTCGCGGCCAGTCCGAGGGCGACCGTGATCCAGCTGGTGGCGAAGCTGACCAGCACGAGCAGACCGATCGCGCCGAGCCAGTCGAGGACGCTCGCCGCGGGCCGGAATCCCAGCGCGAACGCCACCGCGATGATGGCCACGATCGCAATCAGGCTGCGCAGCATGCTGGCGACCACTTGGGCGTTGAGCACCGCGCTGCGGGAGATGTCCATCACCTTGAACCGGTTGATGATCCCCTTGGTCATGTCCGAGTTCACGGCGGTGGAGGTCGCGCTCAACCCGTAGCAGATCGTCAGAACGAGGATTCCCGGTGTCGCGTAGTCGACGTAGTCGACGCCGACGTCGAACGCGCCGCCGATCACGTAGACGAACATCAGCATGATCACGATTGGGAACAGGATCGCGTTGAACACCGCCACCGGGTTCCGGGTGGTGTGCTTGACGTTGCGACCGAGCATGGTCGTCGAGTCACTCATCGTGCGTTCACCTCTGCGCTGGTACGGCCGGTCAGGGCAAGGAAGACGTCGTCGAGGTCCGGGGTGTGCACCGAGAACTCCTCGACCTCGATCGAGTTCGCATCGAGCTGGTCGAGCAGGCCTCGTACCGATTTCGCCCCACCATCGCTGGGGACGCGGAGGGTCAGGTCCTCCTCGCCGTCCCGGGTCGAGTCGGGCAGGACCCGCATCGCGGCGTCGAGTTCGAGGTCGCCGGCGAACCGGAACCGGACGTGACTGCCCGGGATCTGGCTCTTGAGCTCGCCGGGAGTGCCCTGCGCGACCACGCGGCCCTGGTCGAGCACCGCGACCCGGTCCGCGAGCCGGTCGGCCTCGTCGAGGTATTGGGTGGTCAGGAAGATGGTGACGCCGTCGGCCACCAACCGGCGGACGATGTCCCACATGGTGCGGCGGCTGCGAGGGTCGAGTCCGGTCGTCGGCTCGTCCAGGAAGATGATCCGCGGGTTGCCGACCAGGGTCATCGCCAGGTCGAGCTTCCGGCGCATACCACCGGAGTAGGTCGAGACCAGCTTCTGCGCCGACTCCGCCAGGTCGAACCGCTGCAGCAGGTCGGTGACGACGCGGCGGCCCTCGTCCGAACCGACGCGCTTGAGATCCGCCATCAGCTGCAGGTTCTCCTGACCGGTCAGCAGCTCGTCCACGGCCGCGAACTGACCGGTGACGCCCACGACCGCGCGGACCGCCTTGGTCTCGGTCGCGACGTCGTGCCCGGCGACCCGTACCGTCCCGCCGTCGGCTTTCGTCAACGTGGTCAGCACGTTCACGGTCGTCGTCTTGCCCGCCCCGTTCGGGCCGAGCAGGGCGAAGACCGTGCCCGCACGAACGTCGAGATCGATGCCGTCGAGAACGACCTTGTCCGCGTACGCCTTCCGCAGCCCCGACGCTGCGATCGCTGAGTTGCTCATGCGGCCACGATCGGCGCCGGTGCTGACACGCCCCTGACGTGGCCCTGACACCGCCGCTGACACGGCATTCCACTCCGTCGGGCGCCGCCAGCCCGCGGTGGTGGCGGGTGGGTCGCCGTAGGTCGCCGCGTAGATGTGCTGGTGCGACCGGGGTAGCACGGTCGCCACGATGCCCTCGATGCGGTGGGCACGCAGTGCCAGCCCAGGGCTGGTCGCCACACCGAGGCCGGCGGCCACCAGCGCCGGCTCCCCGGCCGCGGGTGAGCCTGCCTGCCCCGGCTCAGGTCGGGCTGGGGCCGGGATCGGTCTCCACCACGGCGTCGGGGCCAGGGAAGACGACGGCCTCGTGGCCGTCGTCGTAGCGGATGAGGTACGGCGGCCCTCCGTCGCTGCCTCGTACCTCGACGATCTCGACCAGATGATCGCTCTGACCGACCGTGCGGCCATGCACGCGGAGCCGATCTCCCACCTGTGCTCGCATGACCCGCCTCCTTCCGCGGCTGCCCGCAAGGCTCCTCCCGTCGGACCCGCTACGGAAGTGCCGGGCGGCGACGCCCTCGATGGTGATACCGGACGTGGAACATCCGCAATGCGCCCTACGGTGCGGGCATGGCTAGCGACGACTACCCCTGGGAACCACCGCTCGCGGGCACCGAGGCCGAGGCGCTCGTCGGGGCGCTCGACCGCCTGCGCACCACCTTCCGCTGGAAGGCGGACGACCTCGACGCGGCCGGGCTGCAGGCCGGGATCCCCTCCTCGGCGCTGACCCTCGGCGGCCTGCTCAAGCACCTCGCCCGGGCCGAGGACGAGATGTTCACGATGAAGCTGAGCGGCGCACCCCGCAGTGCGCCGTGGGACGGCGCGCCCGGGGACGCCGATCCCGACTGGGACTTCACCTCCGCCGCCGGTGACAGCCCGGACGAGCTCTACGCGCTGTGGGACAGCACGGTCGCGCGGTCACGGGCCACGCTCGCCGCGGCGATCGCCGGGGGCGGGCTCGACCAGCCCGTCCGCATCGGCGCCGGTGGGCAGCATGCCAACCTGCGCCGCCTGGTCTGCGACCTCATCGAGGAGTACGGCCGGCACACGGGGCACGCCGACCTGCTCCGGGAGACGGTCGACGGACGCGTCGGCGAGGACCCGCCGGCCCGCTGGCACCCGCACAGCCCGGCCACGACTCCCGGCTGACGGACGCCGCCGGGCAGCCCGGCCGCGACGTCCGGCTGACGGGCGCCGCCGGGAGTGCGGCGTCAGGGTAGCCTGACGCCATGGGGCTGTGGGAGGACGGGCGGCGGGCGTGGGAGCGGCTCGACGGGTGGGACGAGGGGGCGCATCCGGACGACGGGTCCGCCGCCCTGGCCGCGCTGTCGGACATCGGGACGGTGCGGCGGCTGCTCGACCAGGCCGAGCTGTCCGCGGTACGGACGGCGCGCAGGCACGGGAAGTCGTGGGCGGAGATCGCGACCCGGCTCGGCGTCACCCGGCAGTCCGCCTGGGAGCGGTGGCGCGACCTGGACGAGGAGCCGCGGGAGGACGTCGCCGGTGTGGCCACGCCGGAGCTCACCGCGCGGCAGCGGCGCCGGCTGTCGTCGGTCGTCGTGCCCAGCGTCATCGGCCTGTCGTTCGACCAGGCGGTGGACCTGCTGACGGCCGTCGGCCTGGTCGCGATGAGCGAGGACTTCGGCGGCGTGGTCACCGACCAGACCCCGGAGGCGGGCGCGAGGGTCCCGTCCGGGTCGATGGTCCGGTTGTGGATCGAGCGCGACGGCGGCTCCGGCGTGCGCGAACCCCGCCGCCCCGGGCCGAACCCCCGCTCCGGCCGAGCCCTCCCGCCCGAACTCTCCGACGACGCCGTCAGCTGACCGGGGCCGGTCTACGGGTGGTGGCCGGCGGAGTGGAGGACGAGGGCGGCGGCCGCGGGGAGGTTGGACTTCTCGGCGGCGCTGAGGGTGGGTTGGCGGTGCGGCCGGCGACCGCGGCCTGCAGCTGGACCGGGTCGGCCGGCCCGGTGACCCGCAGCAGCGCCTCGAGCAGCTCGCGCGCGGTGGCGGCCGGCACGTCGACCAGCCCGCCGACCGCGACCTCGGCCAGGATCAGCGCCGACGTCGCGACGTCCAGTGTGGACGATCCGGAGGTCGCGTTGCTCCAGTCGATGACCACCGGGTATCCGTGCGCGGCCGCGTGCCGCATCACCGACGCCTCCCGGTCCATGTCCCGCCCGTTCCGGTAGCGCCGCAGCACCCGCTCGGCGTCGAGCGCCCAGACGTCGGCGTCCCGCCCGGACGCGATCAGCTCCACCGGGCCGAGCCGAACTCGTCGAGGGCCGCCACCATGGCGGCCGTCATGGTGACTCCGCCGTGGCCGGCGTCCTCGCAGACCACCAGCCGGCTGTCCGGCCACGCGTTGTGCAGGTCCCAGGCGGTGTCGAGCGGTCCGGACACGTCGTACCGGCCGTGGATGAGCACGGCCGGAATGCCGGCGAGCCGCCCCATCGACGGCAGGATCGGCGTGTCGTCGAGGAAGCAGCCATTGCTCCAGTAGTGCGTGACGAGCCGGGCGAAGACCTGCCGGAACGTCGGGTCGGCATACCGGGGGCTCGGTGCCGCGCCCGGCGCGAGCGAGATGTGGACGTCCTCCCAGGTGCACCACATCCGCGCCGCCCGGTCGGTCACCGCCGGATCGGGATCGGCGAGCAGCCGCGCGTACGCCGCGCACAGGTCACCGTCGCGTTCGGACTCGGGCACTCCCCCGGCGTACTCGTCCCACTCCCGCGGGAACACCCGCCGCATGTCCCTGGTGATCCAGTCGGTCTCGCGGCGGGTCCCGGACGTGACCGCGGCCAGCACCATCGCGACGACCCGCTCTGGATGCCGCTGCGCATAGGCCAGCGCGAGCGTCACGCCCCACGAGGCGCCGGTGACCACCCAGCGCTCGATGCCGAGATGGGTGCGCAACAGCTCGATGTCACCGATCAGGCGCTGGGTCGTGTTGGTGGTCAGGTCGGCCGCGGCGGTGTCGGCCAGCGGCCGGGACCGCCCGCAGCCGCGCTGGTCGAACACCACCGCCCGGTAGGCGGCCGGGTCGAAGCTGCGCCGGATCCCCGCCGTGGACCCCGAGCCCGGACCGCCGTGCAGCCAGACCACCGGCGTGCCGGCCGGATTGCCCACCGTCTCCCAGTACAGCGAATGCCCGTCCCCGACGTCGAGAAATCCCGACTCGTACGGCTCGATCGCCGGATAGCGCTCACCGGTCACGGGTCCATCCCATCACGGCGTCAGCCGACGGCGACGCCCCAGCTGGTCTCGACGCCGCGACCGGGCTCGAGCACGTGCAGCGCGGTGCCGCTGCGGAACGCGTCGGGCGGGCAGGTCATCGGCTCGACCGCGAGCCCGCGCCGGCGCCGGGCCGGCACCAGCGTGTCCCCGGTGAACACCTGGACGTAGCGGTAGCTCGCGTCGAGCCAGAGCCGGACCCGCCGATCGCCCGCGGCCAGCGTCACGGTCGTGACACCGTCGGAGTCCCGGGCCAGGTCGGTGAAGCAGTGGTCCACCTTCGCCGGTCCGATCAGCCGTCCGGCGCGGTAGTCGAACGGGCTGCCCTCGACGTCGACGATCCCGGTCGGGATGCCGTTGTCGTCGGTCGGCAGGTAGCGCTCGCCCGGCACGGTCAGCGTGACCTCGTCGACGGTCTCCGTCCCGACGGTGAGGTAGGGGTGGGCTCCGGTCCCGTAGGGCGCCGGGCCGTCGCCGGCGTTCGTCACCGCCGTGTGCACACGCAGGCCGGCGTCGGACAGCGCGTAGTCCAGCCGGCAGTCGAGGGTGTGCGGGTATCCCGGCTGCGGGTGCAGCACGTACCGGAAGGTGGCCGACGCGCCGGTGCGGTCCACCACCGTCCAGCTCTCCCACCGGGTCAGGCCGTGGATCGCGTTGCCCGCGCTCGGCTCGGTCAGCGGGAGCTGCTCGGCGACGCCGTCGAACTCGTACGCGCCGCCCGCGATCCGGTTCGGCCACGGGATCAGCGTCTGGCCCCGGCCGCCGCTGGACATCTCGGTCGCCGGGTAGCCGTCGACCACCGGCACGCCGTCCACTGTGTATTCGCGCAGGCCGGCGCCGACCTCCACCACCACCGCGCGGTGGACCCCGTGCGCCAGCTCGATCTGCTCACCAGACGGGTACGTCACCCGCCCATGATGACGGAGCCGCCCGCGGCCCGGTCAGGAGGCCCAGCGCAGCTCCGCCGCCGGGTCCAGGACGGACAGGGTGGCCAGCGCCGCGTCCGGCGGCAGGTCGAGCCCGGCCAGCGCCTCGACGGCCGGCCGGCGGGTGTCCACCCGGATCACCTCGACGCCGCCCACCTGACCGACGAACGTCGCCGCATCCAGCCGGGCGTCGGCGACGAACAGGTCCCGCAGGCACAGCAGCACGACCTGGGCCAGCACCGACCGGTGCAGCGCCGCGACCTCGTCGGCCGGGCGGGGCAGCTCGCGCAGCTCGTCGGTCGGGCGGTGGTAGCGCACCGCCGCGGCGGCCGGCACCACCTCCGGCCCCGGCAGCGCGAACCGGACCACCGGCCAGGACGCTCCGGCCGGCCAGGAGACCTCGGTCGATCGCGGGAACGACACCGGCAGCGGTTCCGCGTCCAGCACCATCCCGAGGAAGCGGGCGACCGCGCCGTGCTCCCGCCGGTGCAGGGCCGCGACGAACGTGTCCACCCGCCGGTTGTGCTCCTCGACCCGGCGCCGTTCCTCGGCAACCCGGGTCGCGTACCGGCGGCGTGCCTGCTCGATCCGCAGCTGCCGCCCCGCCTCCGCCCGCTCGTACTCGGCCATCGCCGCCTGGTACGCAGCCCGCGCGCCGGCCAGCTGCCGGCGGTAGCGAGCGTTACCTGCGAGCCGGTCGACGACCGAGGCCGGCGGGGGCGCGTACCGGGACCAGTCGGGCGGGATCGGCCGCCAGCCGACCGAGCCCAGGTCCGGAGCGGGTTGGCTGAACTCGGCGCGCATGCCGGCGAGGTCGATGCGGGGACTCCGGCGCAGGCCGCGCTCGAGGACGGTACGGAGCTCGGTGACCCGGTCGACGATCGCCGTGGTCCGGCGGTCCGCCTCCGCGGCCCGGTCCGCAAAGTATTGCTGAGCGGCCTGCTGGGCCTGCCACTTCTGTGCGGCCCGCCGGGCTCGGCGCGCCTCGGCGGCCTCGGCCTCCAGCTGTTTGAGTCGCTCCGCGTACTCGACGCTCGCGATGCGGGAACGGGCCATGGCCATCACCCCGGGACGGTCGTGTCGGTCCCCGTTAGGACGAACGGTAAAGCCTGTCGACCGATCGCGCATCACTCCGCGGGCACAAACCACCACATTGGGTGACCGCAAATGCTTGCAAGACGGACGCACCGGGCCGGCTGGCGGAGGCTCCCGGGCCGGCCGGCTGGCGGAGGATCCGGGGCCGGCCCGCGGGTCAGCCCTTGACCGCGGCCGCCAGCTGGCCGCCGATGAAGTGCCGCTGGAAGGCGAAGAACACGATCGCCACCGGGATCGTCGACAGCAGCGCCGCCCCGAGAGTGAGCGGATACTGCGTGCCGGCGCCGAGCTGCCCGCTGGAGAACTTCGCCAGCCCGGTGGTCAGCGTGTTGTACTTCGGGTCCGATGTGGACACCAGGAACAGCTGGAACTCGTTCCACGAGCCCTGGAAGCTGAGGATCGTCAGCGTGATCAGCCCGGGTCTGGCCATCGGCAGGATCACCGACCAGTACGTCCGGAAGACGCCGGCGCCGTCGATGCGGGCCGCCTCCTCCATCGTGGTCGGGATGTTCACGAAGAACTGCCGCATGAGGAAGATGCCGGCGGCGTCGACGACGATCGGCAGGATCATCCCCGGGTAGGTGTTGAACAGCGTCAGCTCCTTGAGCACCAGGAACCGCGGGATGAGCAGCACTGCGCCCGGCACCGCGAGGATCGCGAGGATGCTCCAGAACACCGCCTGCCGGCCCGGGAACCGCAGTCTTGCCAGCGCGTACCCGGCCAGGCTGTCCAGGAACACCCGCCCCAGCGTGATGAACGTGGCCACGATGATGCTGTTGGTCAGCCACCGGCCGAAGGGGATCCCGGCGTTCTCGGTGAAGCCGAAGATCCGCTTCCAGGCCGACAGCGTCGCCGGGTGCGGGATGAGCGACAGCGAGTTGTTCGCCGCGTCCGCGTCGGTCTTGAACGAGGTGGCCAGCTGGATGAGGAACGGCCCGATGAACACCACGGCGAAGAAGATCAGCAGCGCGTAGCCGATGCCGCGCCGCCATGGCGGCGAGTAGCTGCGGGCCGACATCAGTCGTCCTCCCCGGTGCCGATCAGTCGCCGCTGCAGTGCGGCGAGCACGATGATGAGCGCGAACAGCAGGAACGCAATCGCCGCGCCGATCCCGAACGCCGAGTTCTGGAAGCTCTGGTTGTAGGAGAGGTAGGCCGGGGTGATCGTCGCCGGGTTGTTGCCGGTCAGGTAGATCTGGTCGAACACCTGCCAGGTGCTGATCAGCCCGAGGGTGAGCACCAGGATCAGCGTCGGGCGCAGCATCGGCAACGTCACCAGCCGGAACCGCTGCCACGGGCCGGCGCCGTCGACCTCGCTGGCCTCCAGCACCTCCTCGTTGATGTTCTGCAGGCCGGCCAGGAACATCAGCATGAACGTCCCGGAGGTCGTCCAGACCACCAGCGTGATGATCACGATCATGGCGACGGACGGCCCGGAGAGCCAGTCCCACCAGGACAGGTTGAAGAACTCGTGCCGGGCCCACCCCGGTGCCGAGTCCACCCCGACCGCCCCGAGCGCCTGGTGGAAGACCCCGCGCGAGTCGGCCGTCCAGTTCGGACCGTGCAGGCCGACGTAGCCGAGCAGCTGGTTGACCGCGCCGCCGCCGGAGAACAGGAACAGGAACACCAGCGTGGTCGCGATACTGCTGGTGACCGACGGGAAGAAGAACGCGGTCCGGAAGTAGCTGCGCCCGCGCAGGAACTTGTTGTTCAGCAGCACGGCCAGGAACAGCGCCAGCGCTGTCTGCAGCGGCACCACGAACAGCACGAAGTAGAAGTTGTTGCGGATCGAGGTGGCGAAGTTCTGCCGGGTCAGGTTGTCGACCGTGAGCAGGCTCTTGTAGTTGTCGAACCCGATGAACCTGGCACCACCGCCGAACGGGCTGGACAGGCCGTCCCAGCGGGTGAGGCTGACGTAGAAGGCGAGGCCGATCGGGACGACCAGGAAGATGATCAGCACGGCCAGCCCCGGCAGCACGAACAGCCAGCCGGCCCAGCGTTCCTGCCGGCGCAGCGCGCTGCCCCGGCCGCGTCGCCGGCGCGGCGGCGGTGCCGCGGTCGCCTCGAGCGTTCCGGCCAGCTCCCCCGTACCGGCCGTTCCGGTGGTGGATCCGACTGACGACGTCACGGCCCGTCCTCCCGCTCCGGCGTGGCCCGGCACCCGGCGGGCGGGCACCGGCGTGCCCGCCCGCCCCGGCGCCGCTAGTTGTTGGCCTTCAGCGCCGCGTCACCGTTCTTCTGCAGCGCGGCCAGCATGGCCTTCGGGTCGGAGGACCCGTTCGACAGGCCGAGGATCTTCGAGTCGAAGTCCTTCTGCACCTGGTCGAAGCCGGGCAGGCTGGTCGGGCCGGTCGCGTACGCCGCGCCGTCGACGAACGCCTTCTGGTCCGGGAACTGCTGGGAGAACTGCGTCGACGCCGACTTCACCGACGGCATCACGCCGAAGGCCTTGGCGAACTGGATCTGCTGGTCGGTCGAGGTCAGGTACTTCACCAGGTCGATCGCCGCGGCCTGGTTCTTGCTCTTGGCCGCGATCCCCCAGCAGTTCGTGAACGACAGCGTCGCCTGCTGGCTGCCCTTGGGCAGCGGGACCACGGCGTAGTGCAGGTTCGGGTAGTCGTTTCCCACACCGCCGACGAACCAGTTCCCCTCGATCGCCATCGCGGCCTTGTTCTTGCCCATCGCCTCGCCGCCCCAGCCGGTGTCGACCTGCTTGGGGAACTTCAGCGTGCCCTCGCGGGCCATCTTCTGCACGAACTGCAGACCGGTGAGGTTCTGCGGGGAGTCGGCGGTGAACGCAGTGCCGTCGGCGTTGAGCAGCGAGCCGCCGGCCTGCCGCATGAACGCGTCGACCCGGTCGAGGGTGTCGTTGAACACGAGGCCGGTGACCCCGCCGGTGGTGAGCTTCTTCGCCACCGCGTCGAGCTGGTCCCAGGTCTGCGGGTAGTCGGCCTCGGCCAGCCCGGCCTTCTTCCACATGTCGGTGTTGATCTCCAGCGCGAGCGTGGAGAAGTCCTTCGGTACGCAGTAGACCTTGCCGTCCGAGGTGAACGACTGGAGCAGGTTGGGGTAGAAGTCGTCCTTGTTCGGCATCTGGTCGCCGTACGCGGCGAGCGCGTTGGCCTTGACCAGCCCGGCGAACTTCGAGGCGTCCACGTAGAAGAGGTCCGGCGGGGTGCCGCCGGACAGCGCCTGGGTCAGCTCCTGGGTGAGGTCCTTGGCCGGCGTCACGGTGACCGTGTTGCCGCCCTTCTTCGCCCAGGCCGCGGTGGCGTCGTCGACCGCCTTGGTCTCGGCGTCACCGGAGGATCCGATGAGCATGGTCAGCGTGACGCCGGTGGTCGCACCGCCGCCGGAGGCGTTGCCGCCATTGCTGTTGCTGAACCCGCTGTCGCCGCCGCCGCAGGCCGCGGCGAGCATCAGGCCGAGCCCGGCGACCAGCGCCAGGGGAGCCCGGGTCCGTCGGATCATCGTCGATCACTCCTCACTCGGGGGGTCGTGCTTCGCGCTCGGGGACGGGTGGCGGCCCGCACCAGGGTCCGCCGCGGTCGCTGCTGTCCCGGACCACCAGCGCCGGATCCAGCAGCACCCTGGCCGGGTCCGTGCGGCTGCCGCTCAGGTGGTCGAGCAGCACCTCGATGACCCGCTCGGCGACCGCCTCCAGCGGCTGCCGGACGCTGGTCAGGCCGGGCCGGACGACTGTCGCCAGTGGACTGTCGTCGAACCCGGTCACCGCGACCTCGGCGCCGGCGCGCAGGTCGCGGTCCTCCAGGGCGCGCAGCGCGCCCAGCGCCATCACGTCGCTGACGCAGACCACCGCGGTCGGCGGCTGGGCCAGGTCGAGCAGCCGGCCGGTCAGCGCGGCGCCGGCGGCGATGCCGTCCTCGCTGCGGCGCACCAGACCGCGGGTGGGCAGCCGGTGCGCGGCGGTGGCGCGCAACCACCCGGCGTACCGGTCGTCGCCGACCCCGCTGCCCTCCGGCCAGCCGACGAACGCGATCCGCCGGTGGCCCTGTGCGACCAGGTGTTCCACCACGGCCGCAGTGCCGGCGGCACCGTCCACGTCGACCCAGGAATGGGTCGCGTCCGACTCCCCCCAGGGCCGACCGAACGCGACGAACGGCGCTCCGCGCGCCGCCAGCCAGCCCGGTCGCGGGTCGACGTGATGGGTGCCGGAGATGACGTACGCGTCGACCGCGGTGCGGCGCAACAGGTCGTCGATCACGTCCAGCTCGGCGTCGTCGGTGGAGGCGGCGAAGCTCAGCACGTCGTACCCACGGTCGCGGGCCGCGTCGCAGAGTGCGTGCAGGAACCGGTCGAGCACCCCGCCGGTGCCCATCTGCAGCGACGGGAGCAGCCGGCAGCCGAGCAGCCGGGTCGACTGCGTGCGAAGGTTGCGCGCGGCCGAGTTCGGCCGGTAGCCGAGCTGCTCGATCGACGCCAGCACCCGGGACAGGGTGTCCGGCCGCACCCGCTGCGGCGCGTTGAGCGCGTTGGACACCGTCTGCCGGGACACCCGGGCATGCCGCGCGACGGACTCGACCGTCGGGCGGGTGCCCGGTGCTCGTGCTGCCATCGCCCTGCTCCGCCGCCGAAAGGGTGCCTGCAAGCCGGTTCACGCCGTTGATCGTTCAAATCGCTTCGCGCACAGTCTGTCTGATGAACGATCAAAACGCTAGTGTGGACCGGTGTCGGCAGTGGAGGTGGCCCCTCGGGAGGCGTCCGTCCGGGACGAACAGCCCTATCTGCACGAGCTGGTGACCGTGGTCGCGGCACCCGCGCTCGTCCTGTCCGACGCCGACGGGCAGCTGACCGGTGCCGGTGCGACCGGCGTCTACCTGGCCGACCGCCGGGTGCTGTCCCGGCTCGTCGTGGGCGTCGACGGGCGCGAGCCGGCGACGGTCGGCGGCCAGTCGCTGGACACGCGGACCGCCCGGTTCGTCGGCGTCGTACGCCACCTCGGCGACCCCGGGCCGGACCCGACCGTGTTCGTCGAACGCGCCCGGACGATCTCACCCCGCGGGCTCCGGGAGACGATCCGGCTGGTCTCCCGCGCCCGTGAGCCGCTCACCTGCACGGTCAACCTCGAGCTCGACGCCGACCTGGCCGACATCGCCGAGGTGAAGTCCGGCCGGCCGGCCGCGACGCCGCCGTGCCGGCCGGACCTCGACGGCGCCGGTACGGTGCGCTGGCCGGTCGCGGACGGGATCGCGGTGATCGCGACGCTCGCGCCGGAGCCGGACGAGACCAGGGCCGCGGCGCCGTCGCGGGTGCTGGCCGGCTGGGACGTGGCGCTGCCGGCCCGTGGTCGCTGGGAGGCGACCGTCGAGGTGACCGCGACCGCGCCGGGCGCGGCGCCGGCCGCCGCGCCGCCGACCCGCGAGCTGTGGCGGGCGCCGGCGGTGAGCGCGGGCGACCACCG
The DNA here is from genome assembly GCA_963728945.1 of uncultured Actinomycetota bacterium. Lineage (GTDB taxonomy): Bacteria > Actinomycetota > Actinomycetes > Mycobacteriales > CADCTP01 > CADCTP01. Next base: position 307,650 of record CAVSMA010000006.1, read on the forward strand.
GCTGCCCGCGCTGGTCGAGCGCAGCGTGGCCGACCTGGCCGGCCTGCTCGCCGCCGACCCGGTCGCGACCGGCGACCACTACCTGACCGCCGGCGCCCCGTGGTACCTGACGCTGTTCGGCCGCGACTCGCTCTGGGCGGCGCGGATGGCGCTGCCGCTGGGCACCGACCTCGCCGCCGGCACGCTGCGCACGCTGGCCCGCCGGCAGGGCACCCGCACCGACCCGAGCACGGAGGAGGAGCCCGGCAAGATCCTGCACGAGGTGCGGGCCGGGCCGGCCGGGCCCGAGCGCTACTACGGCACCGTCGACGCGACGCCGCTGTGGATCTCACTGCTGCACGACGCCTGGCGCTGGGGCCTGGCCGACGCCGACGTGGCGGAGCTGCTGCCCAACCTGGAAGCCGCCCTCGGCTGGCTGCGGGAGGCGACCGGCGACGGCTTCGTCCGGTACGTCGACAACGCCGGCGTGCTGTCCAACCAGGGCTGGAAGGACTCGTTCGACTCCATCCAGTTCTCCGACGGCCGGCTCGCCGAGCCGCCGATCGCGCTGTGCGAGGTCCAGGCGTACGCGTTCGCCGCGGCGATGGACGGCGCCGCGCTGCTGGACGCGTTCGGCCGCCCCGGCGGGGACGGCTGGCGGCACTGGGCGGCCGGCCTGCGGGACCGGTTCCGCTCGGCCTTCTGGGTCGAGGATCGGCACGGGCGCTATCCCGCGATCGCGCTGGACGGCGACGGCCGGCCGGTCGACTCGGTCACCTCCAACATCGGCCACCTGCTCGGCACCGGGTTCCTGGACCGGGCCGAGACCGCCGCGGTGATACGCCGGCTGGCGGCGCCGGACATGGACAGCGGCTTCGGCCTGCGCACGATGTCGTCGCGCTCGGCCGGGTTCAACCCGCTCAGCTACCACGGCGGGTCGGTGTGGAGCCACGACACGGCGATCGCGCTGCGCGGGCTGGCCGCGGTCGGCACGGGCGACGCCGCTCCCCTCGCGGCCAGTCTGGTCCGCGGGCTGCTGGCGGCCGCGCCGGCGTTCGACTTCCGGCTGCCCGAGCTGTACGGCGGCGAGTCGGCCGGTGGCGGCCGCCGACCGCTGGCCTACCCCGCCGCGTGCCGGCCGCAGGCGTGGTCGGCCGGAGCGGCGCTCGTCGTGCTCACCGCGACCCTCGGGCTGACCCCGGACCTGCCGGCCGGTCGGCTGACGCTCCGGCCGATGCGTCCCTCGCCGGTCGGCGGGCTGACCGTGCGCGGGCTGCGCCTGGCCGGCCGGCCGCTGGACGTCCGGCTCACCGCCGCCGGCGACGCCGAGGTCCTGACCGCCGCACCGGATCTCATCCTCGACCTCGCCTGAGCGGGGATCCGTCTACAGGCGACGGTCGGCGAGGGCCGGGAACTCCTTGCGGGCGCGGGTGGCGACGTCGGGATCGACGTCGAGGGTGAGCGTCTGCGGTCCGGCGCCGGCCTCGGCCAGCACGGTGCCCCACGGGTCGACCACCGCGCTGCGGCCGGCCAGCTCGACCTCGCCCTGCCGGCCGGAGGCGTTGCACGCCAGCACGAAGCTCTGGTTCTCCAGCGCCCGCGCCCGCAGCAGCAGCTGCCAGTGTTCGAGCCGGGCCAGCGGCCAGGCCGCGGCGACGAGGAACAGCTGCGACCCGTCGTCGACCTGGGTGCGGAACAGCTCCGGGAAGCGGAGGTCGTAGCAGGTGGACAGGGCGAGCTGGCCGTGTGCGCCGGCGTGCTCTCCGGGCGTCAGCAGCTCCTGCTCACGCGAGCCGTACCCGAACAGGTGCACCTTCCGGTATGTGTGCACGAGTGCGCCGTCCCGGTCGAAGAGCAGGCTGGTGTTGAACAGCCGGCCGTTCGCGTCCCGCTCGACCATGCTGCCGGCGTGCAGCACGACCCCGGCGGCCGCCGCGGCCGCACCCATCGCCCGCACCAGCGGGCCATCCAGCGGCTGCGCGGTGCCCGCGTAGTCGTCGAAGGCGAAGTAGCCGGTCGCCCACAGCTCGGGCAGCAGCACCAGGTCGCCGGTGCAGGCCGCGATCTGCTCGGCGACCCCGGCCACCCGCTCGGCCAGCGGCAGCGACCCGTCGATCTCGGTCTGGATCAGCGTGACGCGCATGAGCCCTCCCTGCCCAGATCCTAAGCTGGCCCGGTGCCGACCGATCCCGCCCTGCTGGAGGACGCCCTCGCCCGGACCGCCGAGACGCACGGCCCCGGCCTGGTCGGCCTGGTCACCGACCAGGGTGAGCCGGTCTTCGAGGGCGCGATCGGGGTGACCGACCTTGCCGACGGCCGGCGCCCCACGGCGGACGACTGGTTCCGGATCGGCAGCGTCACCAAGACGTATGTGTCCGCCGTGCTCGTGCAGCTGCTGCGGGAGGGAGCGTTCGCTCGCACGGACACCGTCGAGCAGTGGCTGCCCGGCCTGGTGCCCGGCGGCGACCAGCTGCCCGTCGAGCTGCTGCTGCGGATGCGCTCCGGGCTCCCCGACTACGCGTGGGCGATTCTCGGCACGCCGCCGGACCTGTCCAGCGTCACCGGCTACCGGCGGCCCGAGCAGCTGGTCGAGGTCGCGCTGGCCCAGCCGGACCGGCACCCGCCCGGGGAGTCGTTCCGCTACTGCAACACCGACTACGTGCTGCTCGGGCTGATCGCCGAGAAGGCGACCGGGACCAGGGTCGACGCGCTGGTCTGGCAGCGGATCCTCGACCCGCTCGGGCTGCGGGACACGAGCTTCCCGGTGGCGGACGGCTGGCTTCGCGGCCCGCACACGACCGGCTACTTCCGGACCGGCGCTGACCAGCCGTACCAGGAGATGCCCGTGCCGTCCCCGTCGTTCGCCTGGACGTCCGGGGGGATGGCCGCAACGCCCCGGGACCTGGCGCGGTTCTTCGACGCGCTGCTGGACGGGCGGGTGGTCGACCCGGCGGACCTGGCGACGATGACCGCCCGCACCGAACCGCTGGGCGAGGGGCGCTGGCGCGGCCTCGGGCTGGTCCGGTACGAGTATCCGGACGGGACCGTCGCGTTCGGACACCACGGCGGCGTACCCGGTTACACCACCGTCGTGCTGCGGACCGCCGCCGGCCGGACGCTGGTGCTCTGCCAGAACGGGATCGACCTGCACGACGTGCTCACCTCGGACACACCGTTCGTCGCGGCCGCGCTCGCCGGCGGGTGAGAGCTGGCGGTCCTCGGTGGCGGTCCTCGGTGGCGGTCCTCGGTGGCGGTCCTCGGACCCGGCCGCCGAGCCGGCCCGGACCGGGTGACATCGCGCGCGGGCTGCTCAGGTCGACGCGCGCGGGATCAGCTTCGGCGGGAACACCCGGCTGGTGATCGGTGCGTCCGGGTCGCCGATCCGGTCCAGCAGCGTCAGCGTCAGCGCCTTCGCCATCTCCTCGACCGGCTGCCGCACGGTGGTCAGCGGCGGGCGTGCCTGCGTGGCCGCGACCGAGTCGTCGAACCCGACCACCGCGACGTCGCCCGGCACCCGCAGCCCGTGCTCGCGCAGCACCGCGAGCGCGTCCAGCGCCATCAGGTCGGAGGCCACGAACAACCCGTCGAATGCCTCGCCGGTGGCCAGCAGCTCCTCCATCGCCCGCGCCCCGCTGCCCCGGTCGAAGTCCCCGTACGCGATCGGGCCGGGCACCAACCCGTGCGCGGCCAGCGCCTCCTCCCAGCCGCGCAACCGGTCCTGGCCGGCGGCCATGTCCTGTGGCCCGGCGATCGTCGCGATCCGGCGCCGGCCGCGCTCGACCAGGTGGTCGACGGCGAGCCCGGCCCCGGCGACGCTGTCCACGTCGACGTAGCTGATCGACAGCCGGCCGACCGGCCGGGCCGAGAGCACCGCGGGCAGCCGCTCGGCGACCAGGATCCGCGGCAGCGGATCGGCGGCGTGGGTGGACACGAACAGCACGCCGTCGACGTGCCCGTGCCGCAGGTAGGCAAGCAGCTGGTCGCGCGCCCGCTGGTCCTCGGCCAGCATGAGCACGAGGTGGATGCCCAGCGGCCGGACCACCTCGGTGGCGCCGCGGACCACGCTGGCGAAGAACGGGTCGGAGAACATCCGCGCGTGCGGCTCGGAGACGACCAGTCCGATCGAGCCGGTCGCCCGGGTGACCAGGCTGCGGGCGGCCCGGTTGGGCTGGTAGCCGGTGCGCTCGATCGCCGAGCGGACCCGTTCCCGGGCGGTCGGGCTGACCCCGGGAGTGTCGTTGAGCACCCGGGACACGGTGGACTTGGAGACCCCCGCGACGGCGGCGACCTCCTTGATCGTCCGCGCCGTGGCCGGGGGCCTGACCATGGGGTCGTTATACATCGATCGGTCCGGCGGACGGATCACTGCTCCGGTTGCGCCATCGGAGTGAGCCGTATTGACCTGTCGAAACGTCGTGTCTACCGTTCGGCTGGGAACGGTCCCAACAATTCCCAGCCGCACCTGAGGGTGGGCAGTAGGGAGTCGAGCCATGTCCCCTCCCCGTCGATGGCGTGTCCTCGCCGCGGGCGGTTTCGCCGCCGCCGCGGTCACCGCGATGATGGTGGCCGCTCCCACCCCGGCCGGCGCGGTGCCGGCGCCGCCGGCCGGCTACACGCTGGTGTTCGGGGACGACTTCAACGGCACCGCCGGCACCAGGCTCAACGACGCGAACTGGCTGTACGACGTCGGCACCGGCTATCCCGGCGGCGCTGCCAACTGGGGCACCGGCGAGGTCGAGACGATGACGAGCAACTCGGCCAACGTGAGCGAGGACGGCGCCGGCCACCTCGCGATCACCCCGATCAGGGACGCCGCGGGCCACTGGACCTCGGCCCGGATCGAGACCAGGCGGACCGACTTCCAGCCGCCGGCGGGCGGGAAGCTGCGCATCGAGGCCTCCCTGCAGCAGCCGAACGTCACGGGCGCCGCGGCCGCCGGCTACTGGCCGGCGTTCTGGGCGCTCGGCGCCCCCGCCCGGCCGGTCGGGGCGACCAACTGGCCGAGCGTCGGCGAGATCGACATCATGGAGGACGTCAACGGGCTCAGCTCCGTGTTCGGCACCCTCCACTGTGGACCGTCCATTCCGGGCACGTGCAACGAGACCACCGGTCTGGGCAGCGGCCAGGTCGCCTGCCCCGGCTGCCAGACGGGCTTCCACACGTACGGGGTGGAGTGGGACCGCAGCGTCAACCCGGAAACCCTGCGCTGGTACCGGGACGGCGCCGTCTACTTCTCCCTGAACAAGAACCAGGTCGACGCCACGTCCTGGACCAACGCCACCAACCACGGCTACTTCGCCATCTTCGACCTGGCCATCGGCGGCGGCTTCCCGGCCGCGTTCGGCGGCGGACCGACCGCGTCGACGCGCTCCGGCGTACCGATGCTGATCGACTACTTCGCGGTCTACTCCGCCGGCGGCGGCACCACCAGCCCGCCGCCACCGCCACCACCGACCGGCGGGACCGGGGCGTACGGCACGATCCAGGCCGAGTCGTTCAGCGCGCAGAGCGGCACGCAGCTGGAGCCGACCACCGACGCCGGCGGCGGCCAGGACATGGGTTTCATCGCCAACGGTGACTGGGCGCAGTACGCGAACGTCGACTTCGGCAGCAGCCCCGCCCACCAGTTCAGCGCGCGCGTCGCCTCCGGTGCGGCGGCGGGCGTGAGCGGGCTGGTCGAAGTGCGGCTCGACAGCCGGTCCAACGCGCCGATCGGCAGCTTCGCGATCGCCAACACCGGCGGTTGGCAGAGCTGGCGGACGGTCCCGGCGAACATCAGCGCGGTCACCGGCGTGCACACGGTCTTCCTGACCTTCACCAGCGGGCAGCCGGCCGACTTCGTCAACGTCAACTGGTTCACCTTCGCGCACTAGCGTCCCGCGTCCGAGGTTCCGTGCCGGTTCCCCGGTGATCCAGCCGGCGCCCGGCAAGGCTGGGGAGCGGCCGATACCCGGCTTGTATCGGCCGCGACCCGGCAACGCGGCCGTTCGTCGCCTGGACGCCGGCCAGCGGCGCCAGGCAGTCGGGAGACATGTCCTGGACCGGGGCACCGGCCGGAGCCGGGGCGGGATGACGGCAGCGGTCCCCGCCCCGGCTCTGTCCCATGCTGGGAGCGCACGACGATCAGTCACGCTATTCGGATTTCCTGCATCATTCCTTAACTAACAACATCAGACTCACCCGGTCAGGCGGTTCTGCGTCAGAAACATGACGACGGTGACATAGAGCCCTAGGTTCGTGGTCATGGAGGCACCGCCCGACAGCGACAGGGACGCGCCCGGCGAGGACGCTGTCCTGGACTCCGCCGCCTTCCGTGCCGGCCGGTGGATCCTCGGCGGTCTCGCCGCGGCCTACGCGCTGACGACCCTGCTGCCGAGCGACGCCAAGCCCGGCTGGGTGGACACGTGGTTCTACGGCGTGGTGATCATGGCCGTGACGCTGGCCGGGTTGGTGCGGCCGGTGGTGGTGCGGCGCAACCGGCTGCCCTGGCTGCTGCTGTCGCTGGCCACGATCTCCTGGGCCGTCGGCGATCAATACTGGTCGATCATGTTCGCCGACGCGGACGACATCCCGGTTCCCTCTCCGGCCGACGTCGGCTACGTCGGGCTCTACCCGCTCGCATACGTCGGGCTGATCCTGCTGGCCGGCTCGGTGCTGCGACAGGTGCCGGCCAGCGTGCTGCTCGACGGGCTGGTCACCTCGCTCGCGGTCGGCGCGCTGTTCTCGGCGATCACCGTGAAGCAGATCATCTCCGGGGTGGACGGCTCGGCCGCGGCGGTGATCACCAACCTGTCCTACCCGGTGGGCGACCTCGTGCTCATCGTCGTCGCGGTGGCCACGCTGGCGATGGTGCGCTGGCGGGTCGAGCCGGTGTGGTGGCTGCTCGTCGCCGGGTTCGCGCTGTTCGCCGTCGCCGACACGGCCTACCTGCTCGGCGCGAACAGCTGGTACGTCGACGGGTCGTGGGTCGACGGGCTGTGGATGGCCGGCATCGCGTTGGTCCCGCTCGCCGGCTCGCTGCGACAGCGGCCGGCGCCCGCGGCCATCGGCGGGTTCGCCGCGCTGCTGGTGCCGATCCTGTTCTCGCTGGCCGCTCTCGTCGTCCTGGTGGTGGCCTCGTTCGCCGACCTGCACCCGGTCACGGTCGTGCTGGCGGCGCTCTGCCTGGTCGCCGCGGGCGGTCGCACGGCGCTGACCTTCGAGCAGACCAGGGCGCTGGCCCGCAGCCGCACCGAGGCGCGCACCGACGAGCTGACCACCGTCGGCAACCGGCGGATGCTCGACGAGCGGCTGCCGGCGCTGACCGCCGCAGCCGCCGCCGGCCGGCCGCTGCTGGTCGGGATCGTCAGCATCCGGCACCTGTCGGCGATCAACGAGACCCTCGGCTATGAATACGGCGACGGCATGCTGGCCGCGCTCGGCGCCCGGCTGCGCGAGCAGGTCGGCGACCGTGCGGTCCCGGCCCGGCTCGGCGGCGCCGAGATCGCGCTGCTGCAGCCGTTCGACGGGCACCTGGCCCGGGCCGAGCAGTCGATGCGCGACCTGCTGGCCGCGGTGGCGGGTCCGGCTCGGGTCGGCGGTGTCGAGGTCGAGATCGAGCTGTCCGCGGGCGTCGCCGCCGGCCCGGCGCACGCCCTCGGAGGTCGCGACCTGCTCCGGTGTGCCGGCGAGGCGCTGCGCCGCGCCAAGGCGACCGAGTCCGAGGTCGAGGTCTACGACCCGGCCCAGGACATCGGCCGCGACTTCGGCCCGCGGCTGCTGCCGGAGCTGATCAAGGCGCTCGAGCACAACCTGATCGGCGCCTGGTATCAGCCCAAGGTCGAGCTGGCCGGCGGTGCCGCGGTCGAGCTCGAAGCACAGCTGCGCTGGGTACACCCGGAGCACGGCGTCCTCGACGCGGCCGTCCTGCGACCGCTGGCCGCGCGGGCCGGGCTGACCCGGCGGCTGACCCGGGTGATGCTGGCCGAGGCAGTGCGCCGGTGCGCCTGGTGGCAGGCCGGCGGCGTCCGGCTCGGCGTCGCGGTCGACCTCGGCACGGCGGACGTGCTCGACAGCCGCCTGCCGTACGAGCTGGCCCGGCTGGTCAGCGAGGTCGGGCTGCCCGCGGGAGCGCTCCAGCTGGAGCTGGCCGAAGACCTGCTGCTGGTCGACCCGGGCCGGACCCGGCGGGCGCTCGGCCAGTTCCGCACCCTCGGGGTCCGGCTGGCGCTGGACCACTACGGCCGGTCCGCGCCGTCGCTCACCCGGCTGCGCGCGATGCCGGTGCAGGAGCTGAAGCTGGACCGCTCGTTCGTCGCCTCGGTGCTGCAGGGCGGCCCGGACGAGGCGGTCGTCCGGTCGACGATCAGCCTGGCCCGGTCGCTCGGCATCCGGACCGTCGCCGACGGCGTGGACACCGCAGACCTGCTCGACCGCGTCCGCTCCTACGGGGTGCGAGGCGTGCAGGGTGCGGCGGTCGTCGATCCGATGTCGCCGGACGCGCTGGCCGACTGGCTCGGCACCGCGCCCGCGCCCGACCCCGCCGGCGACCCCGCCCACGCCGCGCCGCAGCCGCAGCCGATCGGATGACGGCCGTCGCGGACCAACCGGTTCGCGCGGCGGGACGGGACGGTGGGGCGTCCCGTGCTGCCGCCGCGCGCCCAGGGCCGGATCCCGGGACCACCCCGCTCGCCCCGCCACCCGGCGCCGTGCACGACACCGCCGTGCTGCGCGGCTGGAACCGGACCGCGGTCCCACCGGTGGCGGCGCGCGGCCGCCGCGGCTGGGGTTGGGCCACCGGACGCCCCGGTCGTGGCTGGGCGGTAGCCGGCGCCCCACCCGCCCGCCGCCGGGCCCGCCGGCCGATGACCGCGCTGTTGGGGGTCGGACGGGAGAAGGCGCGGGACTGGCGGCGGCGATACCTGCTGGCCGAGATCGTCGGCACGCTCGTCGCGGTCGCAGCGGCGGTGACCGTGCACGCGCTGACCGGCTCGCTGGCTCCGGCCGCGCTGGCCGGCTCGGTCGCGGAGACGGTCGGGTACTACGCGGTGATCCTGCGCCGCACGATCCCGCGGCTGTACGGGGAGACCACCGGTGCGGGACGACGGCTGCTGCGCACCGGCCGCGGTCTGCTCGCCGAGATGAGCGACTTCGCCGCGGCCGAGCTCGCGGACACGCTCCTGATCCGGCCGGGGCTGATCTACCTCGCCGCCGGCTGGGCCGGCTCCGGATCGACCGGAGCCGGCGTCCCGGCCGGCCTGCTGGTCGGCAAATTGCTCGCCGACCTCGGCTTCTACGCCGTCGTCATCCCCTCCTACGAGCTGCGGAAGAGGCTGATGCACCGATGACCGACCCGCTGGCCGCCGACCGGCTCGCCCGGCTACCGGGTCCGACCCCGTTCCTGGTGCTCGACCTCGACCGGGTCGCCACCGCATACCTCAACCTCGCCACGGAACTGCCCGGCGTGGACGTGCACTATGCGATGAAGTGCAATCCGGACGAGCGGATCCTGCGCCGGCTGCACCGGCTGGGCGGCCGGTTCGAGATCGCCTCCGCGGCCGAGCTGCGGGCGCTGGTGAAGATCGGCGTCGACCCGGCCGACGTGCTCTACAGCAACCCGGTCAAGCCCGCCGCGCACGTCGCCGAAGCGTGGCGGGCCGGGGTCTGGCGGTTCGCCGCCGACGGCGAGCCGGAGCTGGCCAAGCTGGCCGAGCACGCGCCCGGCGCGGCGGTGTACGTGCGGCTGCGCACCTCGACCGGCGGCAACACCGTCCCGAGTGAAGGCAAGTTCGGCGTGGGCGCGGACCGCGCCGCCCACCTGCTGCGGACCGCCGGCCGGGCCGGGCTGCGCCCGCACGGGCTCGCCTTCCACGTCGGGTCGCAGATGCTCTCCCCCGCCGCCTGGGACGCGGCGCTGCGGCAGGTCGGCGCGGTGCTGCGGGACCTCGCCGCGGATGGAATCCGGCTCGACCTGCTCGACCTCGGCGGCGGCTTCCCGGCCCGGTACGCTGACGTCGAGCCGCCGCCGCTGGCCGAGTTCGCGGCCGCCATCCGCACCGGCATCGCCACGCACCTGCCGTACGAGCCGGCCACGCTCGCGGTGGAGCCGGGCCGGGCGCTCGTGGCCGAGGCCGGGGTCATGGTCGCGACCGTGATCGGGCTGGCCGAGCGCGCCGGCCGCCGCTGGGTGCACCTGGACGTCGGCGCGTTCAACGGGTTCATGGAGGCGCTGGAGAGCGGCAACCGGCTGCGCTTCCCGGTGACCGACTCGCGCGGCTCGGCGCTGCGGACGCCCGCCCAGCTGACCGGGCCGACCTGCGACAGCCAGGACACCATCATGATCGACGTTCCGCTCTCATCAGACCTGACCGTCGATGACCGGATATTTCTCGGCACGGCCGGTGCGTACACGACAAGCTATGCGAGCGGCTTCAACGGCTTCGCCGTCCCGACTACTCACGTTGCAGAAATGTTTCTCTTGCCTCTATCTGGTGAACGCCGGACGTAGCCGCTGCAGCGGTCCTACTCTGCGCGGTCATGGCGACCGCGCCGGGTATCGGACCGGACACGCAAGCCGACGATGCCGTCCTCGACTCGCTCGGATTCCGGCTGGGACGGTGGCTGCTCGGCGGCATGGCCGGCCTGTACGCGCTGGCCACGCTTCTCCCGAAGGACACGAAGCCCGCGTGGTGGGACACCTGGTTCTACGGGATCGCGATCCTCGCGGTGACCCTGGGCGGGCTCGCCCGCCCGCTGCTGGTCAAGCGCGACCGCGTGCCCTGGCTGCTGCTCGCGCTGGCGGCGATCTCCTGGGCCGCCGGCGACCAGTACTGGACGATCATGTTCGCCGACGCGGACGAGATCCCGCTGCCCTCCCCGGCGGACGTCGGCTACCTCGCGCTCTACCCGCTGGCCTCGGTGGGCCTGATCCTGCTGGCCCGGTCGCAGCTCAAGCGCGTGTCGCTGAGCGTGGTGCTGGACGCGCTGGTCGCCTCCCTCGCGGTCGGCGCGCTGGTCTCCGCGTTCACCGTGTCCCGGGTGATCACCGGGATCAGCGGCTCGCCGGCCGAGATCATCACCAACCTCTCGTATCCGCTCGGCGACCTGGTCCTCATCGTCGTCGTGGTGGCCACGCTGTCGATGGTCGGCTGGCCGGCGGACCCGGTGTGGTGGCTGCTGTTCGCCGGCTTCGGCCTGTTCGCGGTCGCCGACACGGCATACCTGCTCGGCGCCAACAGCTGGTACGACGACGGCAGCTGGGTGGACGGGGCCTGGATGGCCGGCATCGCCCTCATCCCGCTGGCCGGCGCGCTGCGCCGGCGGGTCGCGCCGGCCGTGCTCGGCGGCCTCACCGCGGTGGTCGTCCAGGTCCTGTTCTCCCTGGTCGGTCTGTCCGTCCTGGTCGTCAGCGCGTTCGTGCACCTGCACCCGCTGACCGTCGCGCTGGCCGCGTCCTGCCTGGTCGCCTCGGTCGCCGCGCTCACCTACGAGCAGACCGAGGCGCTGCGCCGCAGCCGCACCGAGGCCCTGACCGACGACCTCACCACGGTCGGCAACCGGCGCGTGCTCGACGACCGGCTGCCGGCGCTGGTCGCGGACAGCACCCAGGGTCGGCCGCTGCTGCTGAGCATCGTCAGCATCCGCCACCTGCCGGAGATCAACGAGACGCTCGGGTACGAGTACGGTGACGGCCTGCTCGCCGCCCTGGGGACCCGGCTGCGCGAGCGGCTCGACCACCGCACCGTCTCGGCGCGGCTCGGCGGCGCCGAGATCGCGGTGCTGCAACCGTTCGACGGGAACCTGGCCCAGGCCGAGCAGTGGATGCGCGACCTGCTGACCGCGATCGGCGAGCCGGTCCGGCTGCCCGGTGGCCAGGTCGACATCGAGCTGTCCGCCGGCATCGCGGCCGGTCCGGTGCACGCGACCGACAGCCGCGGGCTGCTGCGGTGCGCGGCCGACGCGCTGCGCCAGGCCAAGGCGACCGAGTCCGAGGTCGAGGTGTACGACCCGGCGCAGGACGTCGGCCGGGACTTCGGCCCGCGGCTGCTGCCGGAGCTGATCGGCGCGCTCGACAGCGGTCTGATCGTCGCCTCGTACGAGCCCATCGTCGACCTGACCAGCGGGACCGCGATCGACCTCGAAGCGAAGCTCCGCTGGGTGCACCCGGAGCTCGGCGTGCTGGACGCGGCAACCCTTCGCCCGTTGGCCGCCCGGGCCGGGCTGACCCGCCGGCTGACCCGGGTCCTCATGGCCGATGCGGTGCGCCGGTGCGCCTGGTGGCGGTCGGGCGGGCTTGAGCTCGGAGTCACCCTCGACCTCACCACCACGGACGTCCTCGACAGCCGGCTGCCGTACGAGCTCGCCCGGCTGGTCAGCGAGGCCGGCGTGCCGCCCGCGTCGATCCAGCTCGAGCTGGCCGAGGACCTGCTGCTGGTCGACCCGCACCGCACCCGCCGCGCGCTCAGCCAGCTGCGCACCCTCGGCGTCCGGCTGGCGCTGGACCACTACGGCCGGTCCGCGCCGTCGTTCACCCGGCTGCGGACGCTCCCGGTGCAGGAGCTGAAGCTGGACCGGTCGTTCGTCGCCTCGGCCATGAACAGCACGCAGGACGAGTCGGTGGTCCGGGCCACCGTGAACCTGGTCCAGTCCCTGGGCATCCGCGCCGCCGCGGACGGCGTCGACTCCGAGCGGCTGCTGTATCAGGTGCGCTCGTACGGGGTGCAGGTCGTGCAGGGGGCGATCGTCGGCGACGCGATGACGCCGGCCGGCCTGGCGGAATGGCTGGGGCCCAGGGCGGACGAACTCGACCCGCCCCGCGCTCCCCAGCCGACCGGCTGACCCGAACCAGTCCCGGCCGGCCGACCGGGCAGGGCCACGGCGCGCGCCGGCACGGCAGCAGCCGCCGACCGGTGCGCCGTTCGCCTACCCGGCGACCGGCCGGCCCGGGCTCAGTTGTCGGGGTAGCGGCTGGGCGGGAACTCCGGCCGCGGGCCGCTGGGCAGCTCGCCCTTGTCGAGCTCGACCTCGATCTCGGTGACCTCGTCCTGGTATTGCGCGGACTCGGTGATGTCGGTCGGCACCGGGTCGTCGGTCGCCGGCGGCACGTCGTTCGGGTCGTAGTCGTCCAGCCCCAGCTCCACCCGCTCCTGCTCGGTGCGCTCGGCCAGCGCGTCGTCGTCGACGTGGCCGGGCATCCCACCGCCGCCGTGCTCCCGCCGGTCCCTGCGGACCTCCGGCGGGCCGGGCGCGGACATCACGTCCTCGACCACCTCGTCACCGGTGGGCCGGTCGTCCCGAGCCATCAGAAACCTCCAAAGTCACCGCCGCCGAAGTCGCCGCCGAAGCCGCCGCCGTCGAAGCCGCCTCCGTCGAAGCCTCCGCCGTCTCCGTAGCCGCCACCGTAGTCGCCGCCGGCAGCACCGCCACCGTCGCCACCGCCATCGCCGCCGCCGTCACCACCGGCGTCGGCCGCCGCGGCCGATTCCCCGCTGTCGTTGAAGTCGAACATCGCGTCTGCGATCGCGGTGCCGATGAACGCGCCGGCCACGCTCGCCAGCAGCCCGCCGGCGATCATCCCGCCCATGCCCATGCCGCGACCGCCGAGCACCCGCTCCATCGTGCCGGGCTGGCGCATCTCGGCCCGGGTGGCCATCCGGGCCAGCGACCGCGGGTCGTCGGACTGCACCCGCTCGGCGACCGGCACCGCGTCGGACAGCTCGGCCAGCACCTGCTGCCGCTGCTGCGGGGTGAGCTTCGCGAACGCCTCCGCGTGCGCCTGCTCGACCTGCTCGGGCGGGGCGGTGCGGAGCATGTACCGGTAGCGGTCGATCGCTACCTCGTCGTCGGTGCGCTGGCGCTGCTGCGGCCGGGGCGGCCGCGGCTGCGTGTTCCACGCCGGCGCACGCCGGCTCTGGTCCTCACGGCCGAGAAGCCGGTCCAGGAGTCCCATCGGTGTTGTCTCCTCGCGTCGGTCAGTACGTGGTACCCCGCCAACGTAGAGGGGATTCTTGGGAGTTCCTTTAGAACAGGCTGTCGAGCAGCCCCGGCCCGCCGGTGCGGCGGAACCATTCCCGCCCGTACGCGGCGGCGAAGCCGGCCCGGCGGACGGCATCCCGCGGGACCTGCGTGCGGTGCGCGGCCATCGCCCGCCGCTTGGCCCGCAGGTCGGCGGCGTCGGCGGTGACGACCGTGGTGATGCCGCCACTGTCCCAGCCGACGTCGGCGCCGGCTGCCCGCTCGACCAGGTGCGGCCGCCGGGTCCGCGGCCGGTCGGCGGCGACCGTGGCCTCGTACCCGGGGATGCGGGCCCGGACCGCCGCGGCTGCACCGATCCGGTGCACCGCGACGTGGTCGGGGTGGCCGTAGATCCCGCGCGGGTCGTAGTGCATCAGCGCCTCGGCGCCCTCCTGCTCGCACAGCGCAGCCAGCCGGCCGGCGACCCGGTCGACCGGCGCGGCCGCCAGCGCGTACGGGTGGGAGTTGTCGGCCCAGCCGGCCATCCCGGAGTCCCGGTGGCCGAGCAGGACCAGCCGGGCCACGCCGAGCACGGCGGCGGAGCGCTCCAGCTCGGCCCGGCGCCGGCCGGGCAGCGTCTCGTTGCGCCGCAGCGGGCGCAGCACCGGGCCGAGCTCGCCCGCGGTCGCGGTGACCAGGACGACCCGGGCGCCGCGGCGGGCGAGCCGGTGCATGGTGGCGGCGGTGAAGATGGCCTCGTCGTCGGGGTGGGCGTGCAGGACGACGACGGTACGGCCGGACAGGGTGCGCTGCGACGTGCGCGCGGGCGCCAGGACGGCGGACATGACGGGATTCCTCGGGACGGAGCGGTCGGCGGGCGCTTCTGCCGACCCTCGCGCGACGCGCGCCGGAGGTCGGCGGCGTCAGCAACAGCGCTGGTCGAAATGGTGGGCGCGGCGACCCACCCAGTACGACCCGTCCACGATCACGCGGAGATTGAAGCACATCCGCCGTCCGGGCGGCCGGGTCACGGTCGATCCGGCGGCGCGCGGATCGGCGGCGGCCGGTGCCCGCCCGGGTGACGTCCGAGCAGCGGGCCGGTCAGCGGTCGAGGAACAGCCGGGAGACCAGCTGGCCGCGGGAGACGGTCCACCCGGCGACGTTCGGCTAGCGGCCGCTCACGTACTCGGCCAGGTGCTGCCCGGTGAGGGTCGATCGGCCGGCGACCAGGTCGGCGGGGGTGCCCTCGAACACGATCCGCCCGCCGTCGTGACCCGCACCGGGGCCGAGGTCGATGATCCAGTCGGCGTGCGCCATGACGGCCTGGTGGTGCTCGATGACGATCACCGACTTGCCGCCGTCGACCAGCCGGTCGAGCAGGGCGAGCAGCTGCTCGACGTCGGCGAGGTGCAGGCCGCTGGTCGGCTCGTCGAGGATGTAGACGCTGCCTTTGTCGGCCATCTGCGCGGCGAGCTTCAGCCGCTGCCGCTCGCCGCCGGACAGGGTGGTCAGCGGCTGGCCGATGGTGAGGTAACCGAGCCCGACGTCGGCGAGCCGTTCGAGGATCTTCTGCGCGGCCGGCGTGTGCGCCTCACCGGCGCCGAAGAACTCCCGCGCCTCGAGGACCGGCATCTCCAGGACCTGGCTGATGTCCTTGCCGCCGAACCGGTATTCCAGCACCGATGCGTCGAACCGCTTCCCCTCGCACTCCTCGCAGGTGGTCGAGACGCCGGCCATCATCCCGAGGTCGGTGTAGATGACCCCGGCGCCGTTGCAGTTCGGGCAGGCGCCCTCGGAGTTGGCGCTGAACAGCGCCGGCTTCACGCCGTTGGCCTTCGCGAACGCCTTGCGGATCGGCTCGAGCAGGCCGGTGTACGTCGCCGGGTTGCTGCGGCGGGAGCCGCGGATCGCGGTCTGGTCGACGGTGACCACGCCGTCCCGGCCGGACACCGACCCGTGGATGAGCGAGCTCTTGCCGGAGCCGGCCACCCCGGTGACGACAACGAGCACGCCGAGCGGGATGTCGACGTCGACGTCGCGCAGGTTGTGGGTGCCGGCGCCGCGCACCTCCAGCGCGCCGGACGTCGTCCGTACGCTCGGCTTGAGCGAGGCGCGGTCGTCGAGGTGCCTCCCGGTCACGGTGTCGCTGGTCCGCAGCCCGTCGACGGTGCCCTCGAAGACCACCTCGCCACCCGCCGTACCGGCGCCGGGGCCGAGGTCGACGACGTGGTCGGCGATCACGATCGCCTCCGGCTTGTGCTCGACGACCAGAACCGTGTTGCCCTTGTCCCGCAGCTGCAGCAACAGGTCGTTCATCCGCTGGATGTCGTGCGGGTGCAGGCCGACCGTCGGCTCGTCGAACACGTAGGTCACGTCGGTCAGCGCCGACCCCATCTGCCGGATCATCTTCGTCCGCTGCGCCTCGCCGCCCGACAGCGTGCCGGACGGCCGGTCGAGCGAGAGGTAGCCGAGCCCGATCTCGACGAACGAGTCGAGCGTCTCCCCGAGCGCGATCAGCAGCGGCGCCACCGACGGCTCGTTCAGCCCGCGCACCCACTCGGCCAGGTCCCTGATCTCCATCGCGCAGGCGTCGGCGATGTTGATGCCGTCGATCCTCGAGGACCGGGCCTCCTTGCTCAGCCGGGTGCCGTCGCAGTCAGGGCAGGTGGTGAACGTGACCGCCCGATCGACGAACCCCCGGACGTGCGGCTGCATCGCGTCGACGTCCTTGGACAGCATCGACTTCTGGATGCGCGGGATCAGCCCCTCGTACGTGAGGTTGATGCCCTCGACCTTGATCTTGGTCGGCTCCTTGTGGAGGAGGTCGTCGAGCTCCCGCTTGGTGAACTTCTTGATCGGCTTGTCCATGTCGAAGAAGCCGCTGCCGGCGAAGATCCGGCCGTACCAGCCGTCCATGCTGTAGCCGGGGATCGTCAGCGCACCCTCGCTCAGCGACTTGCTGTCGTCGTACAGGGCCGTCAGGTCGAAGTCGGTGACCGAGCCCCGGCCCTCGCAGCGCGGGCACATGCCGCCGAGGACGCTGAACGTCCGCCGCTCCTTCGTCGTCCGGCCGGCCCGCTCGACGGTGACCGCACCGGCGCCGCTGATCGAGCCGACGTTGAAGGAGAACGCCTGCGGCGAGCCGATGTGCGGCTGCCCGAGCCGGCTGAACAGGATGCGCAGCATCGCGTTGGCATCGGTGGCGGTGCCGACCGTGGAGCGGACGTCCGCGCCCATCCGCTCCTGGTCGACGATGATCGCGGTCGTGAGCCCGTCGAGCACGTCCACGTCCGGCCGGGCCAGCGTCGGCATGAAGCCCTGCACGAACGCGCTGTACGTCTCGTTGATCAGCCGTTGCGACTCCGCCGCGATCGTGCCGAACACCAGCGAGCTCTTGCCCGAGCCGGAGACCCCGGTGAACGCCGTCAGCCGGCGCTTCGGGATCTCGACGCTGACATCCTTGAGGTTGTTCACGCGGGCGCCGTGCACGCGGATCATGTCGTGACTGTCGGCAGCCTGCAGCGCGTGCCTCTGCCTGTCCGGCCTCGTGGCCGTGCTCATCGTGTCTCCATCCGTCGGGCGGGAAGATCCCGTCCAGTGATCGTGCGCGGCCGCCTCAGGCCGGCGCGGCCTGCCAGGCGAACCCGTCCGGATCGGTGAACGACCCGGCATCGCCGCCGATGACGATCCGGTGCGACCCGGTGCCGTCCGGCGCGACCCCGGCGTCCTTGGCCAGGGCGCGCCGCCCGTACAGCCCCAGCTTGACGCGCGAGCCCGGAGTGGCGGCGAACTCGACGTACTTGCTGCCGAAGCTCTTCCCGACCGGGAAGCCGTGGTCGACGTAGAACTGCTTGGTCGCCTTGACGTCTGCGACGCCCAGCAGCAGCGCGACGTCGTCGACCTTCCGGGTCGCCGGGCCGGTCTCCTTCTTCGACGACGTCGCGACCTTCCAGATCGCGCCGTCCGGCGCCTGCAGCGAGCCGCCGTAGCCCCAGAAGCTCTTGCTCACCGGCTTCAGCGGGGTGGCGCCGGCCTCGAGCGCGGTGCCGACGAGGCTGTCGACGGTGCTCGGCTGGGAGACCACGAGCGAGAGCGTGAACCCGCGGAAGCCGGTCGTCGGCTCCCCGGACTCGCGTACCCGCACGATGTCGTCGAGATCGAAGGCGGTCTTGTAGAACGCCTCCGCGGCCGCGGCGTCGGGCACCTCGAGGGTGACGAAGTCGATGCCGGCCATCTCAGCGCACCTCCTGGATCCGGACCAGGTTGCCGGCGGGGTCGCGCACGGCGCAGTCGCGCACGCCGTACGGCTGCTCGGTCGGCTCCTGGACGATCTCGGCGGTGTCGCTGGCCTGCAGCTTCTCGAAGGTGCCGTCGAGGTCCTTGGTGGCCAGCAGGATGCTGGCGTACGTGCCCTTGGCCATCATCTCGGTGATGGTGCGCCGCTCCTCGTCGGTGATGCCGGGATCGACCGCCGGCGGGTGCAGCACGATGGACGTCGCCGGCTGGTCGGGCGGGCCGACCGTGAGCCAGCGCATCCCCTGGTAGCCGACGTCGAGCCGGAGCTCGAAGCCGAGCGTGTCGCGGTAGAAGGCGAGTGCCGCCTCCGGGTCGTCCTGCGGGAGGAAGCTGGAGTGAATGGTGATGTCCATGGCGGTCACGTTAGGTGCGGCTCGGGGCGGGCAGCTTCTCGATTCCTGATCGGTCTGGTGACCTTCTTGACCTCGCACGAGGGCATCTCCGCGGCTGCCGGCGCCGTCCGGTCCCGGTAGGCGCTCGGCGGCATGCCGACCAGCTCGGTGAAGCGGGTGCTGAAGGTGCCAAGCGACGAGCAGCCCACGGCGAAGCAGACCTCGGTGACGCTGAGGTCGCCGCGGCGCAGCAGCGCCATGGCCCGCTCGATGCGCCGCGTCATGAGATAGGAGTACGGCGACTCGCCGTACGCACGGCGGAACTCCCGGCTGAGGTGGCCGGCGGACATGTGGACACCGCGGGCGAGCGCCTCGACGTCGAGCGGCTGCGTGTAGTCCCGGTCGATCCGGTCCCGGACCCGGCGCAGCCGCGCGAGGTCGCGCAGGCGCTGCTCCTCGACGGGTCTGCTGGTCACCCGTCCGATCGTGCCACGTCCCGATACCGTCCCCGGAATCCGGGGAACCGGACGCAGCCGAGGGTTGACGTATTCGAACATGTGTTCGAGCATCGACCCCGTGGCGGCGATGGTGTCGGCGCCCGCGCAGCGGGGGCGTCCGGAAACGGTTGGCCGGTCGGAGGGTGACCGGCCGCTGCCGGTGCTGCCCGCGCTGGAGCCGCTGTTCCCGGCCGGCGGGCTGCGCCGCGGCTCCGCGGTGGCGGTGCGCGGCTCGGCCTCGCTGCTGCTCGCGCTGCTGGCCGGGCCGTCCGATCGGGGCGCCTGGTGCGGGGTGGTCGGGGTGCCCGGGCTGGGACTGGCCGCCGCCGCCGAGGCCGGGATCGCGCTGGAGCGGCTGGCGCTCGTGCCCGACCCGGGGCGGGACTGGGCGGCGGTCGCGGCGGCCCTGCTCGACGCGATGGAAGTCGTGGTGGTCGCCCCGCGCGGGCGGGTGCCGGACGCGGACGCGCGCCGGCTGGCGGCCCGGGCCCGGCAGCGCGGCGCGGTGCTGGTGCCGTTCGGGCCGGTGCCGTGGCCGGGGGCGGAGCTACGGCTGAGTCTGGTCGACGGGGTCTGGGAGGGGCTCGGCGACGGGTCCGGCCGGCTGCGGTCGCGGCGAGTGGTGGTCCGCGGGGACGGCCGCGGGTCGGCGGCCCGTGGTCACGAGCTGGCGCTGTGGTTGCCGGCGCCGGACGGACAGATCCGCGCCGTCCCCGCCCTGCACGCGCTGCCGACCCCGCCCGACCACGCACCCACCGCCGCCCCCACTCCCCACCTCCACGCCGTCCCCACCCCCCCATCTCCACCACCCACACCCGGACCGACCGCCGCGCCGCCGACCACCGCGACGCACCCCGCGGCCTCGGCGGAGCCGGGGGACGGGGTGGGGGTTCTGCGAGCTCCGGCCCGCCGGTCCTCCTCGCCCGGCGGGCCGGGTGAGCCGGCGCAACCCGTGATCGCCGCGCTCTGGCAGGACGTCACCCACCGGCCCGGCGCCCGGCCGCCGGTGGTCCGCCGGTCCGACGGTCCCGCCCCCACCCACCCGCGCCCCGTCGGCCCGCCACGCCGCACCCCCCGCACCCCGCCCGCCCGCACCGCAGCCATCGCGGACCGGCCACGCGACCCGGCCGCCCGCACCGTGTCCCCCACCGGCGCCCATCGCGAACCCCACGCCGCGTCACCCGTGGGCGGACGTGCCCCCGGGCGGGTGTTCGCCGACGGTGGCTCGAGACCCCGCCCGGCCGGTCCCCCCGTGCCGGCTGGGCGGCCTGCCCCGGTCGGGGGTGGGCACCCGGCACCCCCACCCCCGACCGCGGGGCTCCGCCCCGCGATCCCGGCCGACGTCCTGGCCCGGCTTCGCCCGGCGTCCACCCTCCCGAAGCCGCCCCCGAAGCAGCCGGTCGAGCGGCCGGCCAGCTCGACCGCGGAGGGCTGACGCGTGCCGGTACGCACGGTGGTGGTCCGCTGCCCCGATTGGCCGGTGCGCAGCGCGATGTCCGCGGCCGGCGTCGACCCCGAAGGAGCCGACCAGATCCCGGCCGCGGTGGTCTTCGCCAACCAGGTCGTCTCCACCACCCCGGCCGCCCGGGCCGAGGGTGTCCGGCGCGGCCTGCGCCGCCGCGAGGCCCAGTCCCGCTGTCCCCGGCTGGTGGTGCTGCCGCCCGATCCGGCCCGGGACGCGCGGGCGTTCGAGCCGGTGGTCGCGGCCGTCGCCGAGCTGGCGCCCGGGGTGGAGGTGATCCGCCCCGGGGTCTGCGCGGTCGCCGCCCGCGGCCCGGCCCGCTACTTCGGGGGCGACCGTGCGGTCGCCGACCGGCTGGCCCGGTTCGTCGCCGAGCGCACCCGCGCGACCGCCACCGTCGGGGTGGCCGATGGCCGGTTCGCCGCCGCGCTGGCCGCCCAGCAGCACGCCGTGGTCCCGCGCGGCGGCTCCCGCGCCTTCCTCGCGCCCTACCCGGTGGAGACGCTGACCGTCCCCGACCTGCCCGACGTGCTGCGCCGGCTCGGCCTGCGCACGCTCGGCGCGTTCGCGCAGCTGCCGCCGCGGGACGTGCTGGCCCGGTTCGGCCCGGACGGCGCCCGCGCTCACCGGCTGGCCCGCGGCCTGGACGACCGCCCGCTCGCCGCCCGGCCGGCCGCCCCGGAGCTGGCCGTGCAGGCCGAGCTGGACCCGCCGATCGAGCGGGTCGACACCGCCGCCTTCGCGGCCAAGGCGCTGGCCGAGGAGCTGCACGAGGGCCTGGCCCGGCGCGGCCTTGCGTGCACCAGGGTGGCGATCGAGGCCCAGACCGAGCACGGCGAGCAGCTGACCCGGCTGTGGCGACACGAGGGCGTGCTCACCCCCGCGGCGATCGCCGACCGGGTGCGCTGGCAGCTGGACGGCTGGCTGTCCGGCTCGGCCCGGGCCCACGCCGGCGCGCCGCCGCCGGGGAAGCGGCCGCCGGCACCCACGGTGATCGGGGCGGACCCGGAGGCCCCGGCCGTACGGGCCGGTCAGGAGCGCCCGACGGCGGGCATCGTCCTGCTGCGACTCGTCCCCGACGAGGTCATGCCGTACGGGGGAATGCAGCTCGGGCTCTGGGGCGGGATGGGCGAGGCCGACGAGCGGGCCGGCCGGGTGCTGGCCCGGGTGCAGGGCATGCTCGGCCCGGACCGGGTGCTCACCGCGGTGCTCGGCGGTGGGCGCGACCCGGGCGACCAGGTCCGGCTGGTGCCGTGGGGAGACGAGCGGGTGCCCGACCGCCCGACCGAGCCGCCCTGGCCGGGCCGGCTGCCGGCGCCGTCCCCGGCGACCGTGCTGCCCGCGCCGATACCGGCCGAGGTGACCGATGAGGCCGGCGTGCCGGTCGGGGTGACCGAGCGGTTCGTGGTCACCGGCCGCCCGGCCCGGCTGGCGCTGGCCGGCCGCCCCCCGGTGGAGATCGCCTCCTGGGCCGGTCCGTGGCCGGCCGACGAGCGCTGGTGGGACCCGCCGACCGCGAGCAGCCGGGCCCGCTTCCAGCTGGTCGGCACCGACGGCACCGCCTGGCTGGTGACCCGCGACCGCACCGGCTGGCACCTGGAAGCCACGTACGACTGAGCAGCAGGCGTCGGCGGCCGTGGGACGAGGGGGCGCGTTCGGCTGTCTCCGCCGGCCGTTCGGTGCATCCTGCTGGAGTGGACGCGGAGCTGCGCGTTCGACTGCTGGGTGAGATGTCGATGCGGCGCGGGGACGAGGTGCTGCCTCCGCTGGAGTCAGCGCGCGCGGAGTCGCTGCTTGTCTACCTGATCGTGCACCGGGATGCCGCCGTCCCGCGGGACCGGCTGGCCTTCCTGCTCTGGCCGGACTCGACGGAGCGGCAGGCCCGGACGAACTTGCGGCACGTCCTGCACACGCTGCGAGGCGCGCTGCCGGAGGCGGACAGGCTGATCGAGGTCGGTCAGCGTACCTTGCGCTGGCGCACGGATGCGCCGTGCTGGATCGACGTGGTCGCGTTCGAGGCCGCGCTGGCGGCCGGCGGTCGGGCCGCCCTGGCCGAGGCGGTCGACCTCTACTCCGGCGACCTCCTGGAGGGACGGTACGACGACTGGCTCTCGCCGGTCCGCACCAGGCTCCGGCAGCACTACCTGGCCGCCCTCCAACGTCTCGCTGAGCTCTGCGCCGCCGACGGCGACGACGAGCAGGCGATCTCCGTCGCGGAGCAGCTCCGGCTCCACGATCCCCTCCGGGAGAGCACCTACCGTCTCCTCATCACGCTGTACGACCGGCGCGGCGACAGGGCGAGGGCGGTCCGCGCCTACCACGCCTGCGTCTCGGCCCTCGCCGGCGAGCTCGGCGTCGAGCCCTCGAGTCTCACCCGACGCGCCTACCAGGCCCTGCTCCCCGAGCAGGAAACGTCCGACGGGGAGACGTCCGACCAGGCTGGCCGGGTCGCTCCCGGCCGGGGTGCGCCAGGGGGCAAGCCGCCGCTGGTCGGACGGGAGGCGGAGTGGGCCCGGCTCACCGCGCTCTGGCACCGGGCCGATCGGGGCGAGCCACAGTTCGCCCTGGTCACCGGCGAGGCCGGCATCGGGAAGTCACGGCTGCTCGAGGACTTCGCCGGCTGGGCAGCCCGCCAGGGCGCGGTCACCTCGACGGCGCGTGCCTATCCCGTCGAAGGGGTGGCCGCGTACGGTCCGGTCGCGGCCTGGCTGCGGTCGGCGACCTTCCGCCCCGGCCTGCTCCGGCTCAGCCGGGAGAGTGTCGGCGAGCTCAGCCGGGTGCTGCCAGAGCTGGCCGACCAGCTGCCCGGCCTGCCCACACCCGAACCGCTGACCGACGACTCCCAGAAGCACCGGCTGTTCCAGGCTGCCGCCGAGGTCCTCTGCGGCGGCGGGCGGGCGACGCTCCTGGTCGCGGACGACGTGCACCGGTGGGACCCGTCCAGCCTGCGGTGGTTGCACTTCCTGCTCCGGACGCGGACCGGAGCGAGGCTGCTCGTCGCGGCAACCTGCCGCCGGGAGGAGGTGGTCGACCGGCAGCACGTGGACGAGGTCATCACCGGCCTGCGGATGCTGGACCGCCTCACCGAGCTGCCACTGCGGCGGCTCACCCGCGACGAGACCATCGACCTGGCCGAACGGCTCGGCGGATCGCAGCTGGACCGGACCGCCGGCCGGCAGCTGTTCGGGGAGACCGAGGGCAACCCGCTGTTCGTCGTCGAGGCGGTCCGCGCGACGTGGCCCGGCGGACCGCCCGGGCTGACCCCCAAGGTGCAGGCGGTCATCGAGTCCCGGCTGGCCCAGCTCTCCCCGCCGGCCCTGGAGCTGGTCCGGCTCGCGGCGACGATCGGCCGCGAGTTCGGCACCGACCTGCTGGCGGCCGCCGGCGACGCGCGTCCCGATCAGCTCGTGCGCGGGCTGGACGAGCTCTGGCGACGCCGGATCATCCGGGACCGGGGCACGGCCGGCTACGACTTCAGCCACGGCAAGATCCGCGAGGTCGCCTACGCCGGCATGAGCCCGGCCCAGCGCCGTCACCTGCATCTGCGCGTCGCCGAGGCGCTGGCGCACTCCCGGGAGGGTCGGCCCGGATCGATCAGCGGCCAGCTGGCGGTCCACTACGACCGGGCCGGCTGCGTGGACGATGCGGTCCGGTGCTACGCCGAGGCGGCCGAGCAGGCGGAGGCGCTGCAGGCCAGGACCGAGGCGATCGAGCTGCTGCGGCGTGCCCTCGAGCTGATCGCGACCCTGCCGGACGGCCCGGCTCGCCGGCGCCGGGAGCTGGAGACCAGGACGGCGCTGCTGCCCTCGCTCGGCGCCCAGGAGGGATTCGCCTCTGCGACGCTGGCGCGCGAGCACCGGCGGTGCGAGGAGCTGACCGGACTGCTGGCCATGGAGCCGGCTCCGGCTCTGCTGCGCTCGCTCGCGCTCGCCCGGTTGGTGGCCAGCGACTTCCCGGCAGCGCAGCGACTCGGTGCACGGCTGCGGGCGCTCGGCGGGCGCGACCGGGACGCGGCGGCGCGGGTGGAGGCGGAGTACATCCTCGGCATCTCGGCCTTCTGGCAGGCCGAGTTCGAGGCCGCCCGGGAGCACCTCGGGGCTGCGGTAGAGCTCTACCGGCCCGAGAACCGCAGCACCCACCTGCTGCGTTACCTGCTGGATCCGAAGGTCGTCTGCTTGAGCCGGCTCGCCAACACCTGCTGGTTCCTGGGCGATCGGGAGGAGGCCGCCCGGGCCCGGGAGGAGGCGCTCGCGTACGGCGCCGCGATCGGGCATCCCGCGAGCCTGGCCACGGCTCTCGTGTTCGCCGCGCTGCTGGCGATCGACATGGGGGATCTGGATCGGGTCCGCGGGTACGCCGCCGACCTCAAGCGGGACGCCGACCGGCAGTGGCGGCCGACGCGGGTCTCGGCGGCCGCGTTCGACGGCCTGGTCGACGTCCTGGACGGCAGGCCCGAGGGCATCGCCCGCATCCGGCGGGTGCTCGACGGGCCGGGGGCGAGCGAACACGCCCCCGGCATGCGCGCCGGGGTGGTGCGGGTGCTGCTCGCCGCTTGCACGGTGGCCGGCGACGACCGGACCGGCCTGGCCGCAGCGGACCTCCTGCTCGGCATGAGCGGCGGCGCGGTGTGGGCCGCCGAAGCGCGCCGGCTGCGGGCGGCGTTCTCGTCCGGGCCGGGCGGCCAATAGGCCGGGTGAGCGCGCCGGAACGGCGGAGGAACGCGCGCGGAACCCGACCCGGCGACGCTGGCGACGACCGGCCCCGGAGGGTCGGTCCGGCGGGAGATGCGGTCCCCCAGAACGCGCCAGGAGGGGTCATGACGGGACTCGGCACAGCGACCGCGCGGCTGCGGACCCGGTTCCGCGGCGCCTTGCTCACACCGGGCGAGGAGGGCTACGACGAGGCACGGCAGGTCTGGAACGGCGCAATCGACCGGCGACCGTCTCTGATCGCCCGCTGCGCCGGGTCGGACGACGTCGTCGAGGCGGTCCGGTTCGCTCGGGAGCGCGACTTGCTCGTCTCCGTCCGCGGCGGCGGCCACGCCGTCGCCGGCCACGCGGTCTGCGACGACGGCCTGATGATCGACCTGTCACTGCTCAAGGCCGTCACCGTCGACCCGGCCGCCCGCACCGTACGGGCGGCGGGCGGGCTGCTGTGGGGCGAGCTCGATCGAGCCGGCCAGGCCCTCGGACTGGCCACGACCGGCGGGGTGATCAGCTCCACCGGCATCGGCGGGCTGACGCTGGGCGGCGGCCTCGGCCACCTGATGCGGAAGCTCGGGCTGACGGTGGACAACCTGCTCTCGGTCGATCTGGTCACCGCCGAGGGCGTACGCATGCAGGTCGACGACGACCGCGAGCCGGAGCTGTTCTGGGCGTTGCGCGGCGGCGGCGGGAACTTCGGGATCGCCACCTCGTTCTCCTACCGGCTGCACCCGGTCGGCCCGCTCGTGCTCGGTGGGCCGCTGTTCTGGCCGCTGGACCACGCTCACGAGGTGCTCGGCTTCGTCGCGCGCATCGCCGCCGACGCCCCGGACGAGCTCGGCATCGCCTTCGTCGCGACCCTGGCGCCCCCGTCGCCGGTCCTTCCGGCCGACCGGTACGGCAAGCCGGTCGTCGGGCTCGTGGTCGTGTGGAGCGGCGACATCGCCGAGGGAGAGCGGGTCATCGCGCCGCTGCGACGGCTGGGTCGGCCGTTGGCGGACGCCGTCCGGCCGGTCCCGTACCTCGCGATCCAGTCCATGTTGGATGGTGGTGCACCGCCGGGCCGGCACTACTACTGGAAGTCGCACCGGCTGCCACCGTTCACCGCGGACGTCGTGGACGTGCTCGTCGAGCGGATCGACGCGGTGACCTCGCCGTTCTCCCAGATCAACGGCTGGATGATGGGCGGCGCGGTGACTCGGGTGAGCGGCGAGGCGACCGCGGTCGGCAACCGGGACATCGGATTCGACGTCGGCATCACCGCGGCCTGGCCGCGGTCGGACCCGGACGGAGACCGGCACCGGGCCTGGGTGCGCGGCGGCTGGGACGCGTTGCGTCGGCACAGCACCGGCGTCTACGTCAACTTCCTCTCCGACGAGGGTGCCGCCGGCGTCAAGGCGGCCTACGGCGACCGACTGAAGCGGCTGGTCGCGGTCAAGGACCAGTACGACCCCACCAACGTCTTCCGGATGAACGCCAACATCTCCCCGAGCGGAGGCCCACGATGAAGACCGTCCTGGTGACCGGGGCGACCGGAAACGTCGGCCGGCACGTCGTGCGGGAACTGACCGCCAGCGGCGCCGGGGTGCGGGCACTTGTCCGCGACAAGGGCAGAGCGGCCGCCGTGCTCGGCCGTGACGCCGACCTTGCTGTCGGTGACTTCGAGGATCCCCGCGCGATCGAGGCCGCCCTGGCGGGCGTGGCTGGCGTGTTCCTCAGCTCGGCCAGCGGACCCAGGCAGGTCGAGCACGAGTCGGCGGTGATCGATGCCGCCACGTCCGCGGCCACGCCGCTCGTCGTCAAGCTGTCGACGGTCGGCGCCCGACCGGGCTCGCCGCTGCCCGGCCTCGACTGGCACGGGCGGATCGAGGAACACCTCGACCGGTCCCGCCTGCCGGCCGTCATCCTGCAGGCCAACTTCCTCATGTCGAACCTGTTCGCGTCTGCAGGCACGATCCGGGACGACGGCACCATCCATGCCCCGGCCGGTGCCGGCCGGGTCTCGGTCGTGGACCCGCGGGACGTCGCTGCCGCCGCGGCGGCCGTGCTCACGTCGGACGGGGCGGCCGGACACCGTTACGTCCTGACCGGGCCGGCGGCGCTCAGCTACGACGACATGGCCGCCGAGCTCTCGCTGGCGACAGGCCGCACGGTCACCTTCGTGGACACGCCGGATGAGGCGGCTCGGCAGTCCCTGGCGCAGGCGGGTCTGCCCGGCTGGCTGGTGACGCACCTGCTCGGCGCGTTCGCACTGATCCGGGACGGCGCGCTGGCCGAGGTGAGCCGGTCGACGCACGCTCTCACCGGTCGGGCTCCGCGAACCTTCGCCGACTTCGCCAGGGACAACGCCGCAGCCTTCACCCCGCCGGTCCCGGGTGAGGCCGTGTCCCATCCGGCGGCCACCCGTGGGGAGGGGACGGGCTACCGGTAGGGGACGGGCGCCAGGGCGGCAGGCATCAGGCGTGGATGCCGTTCAGGACCATGTCGACGGTGCGCTCGGCGAGCTCGTCCTTGCCCAGCATCGGCGAGAACCCGAGCGACGTCATCGTGTTCGGCGCGGACAGCAGCACCGCGGCCAGCTCGATGTCGGTGTCCGGGCGCAGCTCGCCGCTGGCGATGCCGCGGCGCAGCACCGACCGGGTGATCTCGCGCCGGTCCTCGACCAGCGTCAGGTAGAGGTCGCGCAACCGGCCCGGCCGCTGCAGCTCGGGCACCATGCACGGCATGATCTGCCCGGCGATGCCTTCCCGGACCCGGGTGACGTGCCGGGCGATGGCGACCAGGTCGTCGCGCACGGACTCGCCGCGCGGCTCCGGCGGGCGCGGCTTGATCGCCTCGACCGCCGCGAGCACGAGCTCGTCCTTGTCGGCGAACCGGCGGTAGATCGTCGCCTTGCCCACCCCGGCCCGGGCCGCGACCGCCTCCATCGTCAGCGCCTCGACCGTGGTGCCCTCGGCCAGCAGGCTGAGCACCGCGTTGACGATCGCGGCGTCGGCATGGCTGCTCCGCGGCCGTCCTGGCGGCCGCGGAGCAGACAGTGTTGGAATCGCGGTCATGGTGACGTCAAGGTTACGTCGCGTCGACCAAATTCGCCTCCACCTCGGCGAGCGGCGACGGCGCCACCTCGGGGGCGGCGGTGCGTCCCGGCAGCCACTTCAGCACCGCCAGGGCTCCCAGCAGACCGGCGATCGCCGACCCGCCGGCGGCCCAGTGCATGGCGTTCACGAACGCGTCGTTCGCCGGGGCGATCAGCGCCGCGCCGGCGCGACCTCCGTTCGCGGCCACCGCGTACGTCGAGGCGAGCGACTCCGACGCCACGTCCCGCACGGCCGCCGGGAAGCCGGACAGCGGGCCCTCCATGCCGTTGCGGTAGACCTGCGACAGCACCGAGCCCAGCACCGCGACGCCGAGCGCGCCGCCGACCTGGCGCATGGTGTTGGTCACCGCCGAGCCGACGCCGGCCCGCTCCCGCGGCAGGGTCGACATGACGACCTCGGTGACCGGCGCCATCACCGACGCCATCCCCGCGCCCATCACGAAGTAGACGGCGCACAGCACCCAGATCGGCGTCGCACCGGTGATCAGCACGAACGAGGCCAAGCTCGCGGTGACCAGTGCCATCCCGGTCGCGGTGACCGCCTTCGGCCCGTACGAGGCGGCGAACGCCGCGCTGCGCGGTGCGAAGATCAGCTGTGCGGCCGCGAACGGCAGGAACAGCAGGCCGGTCTGCAGCGGCGAGTAACCGCGGACGAGCTGCAGGTAGAACGTGCCGAAGAACAGCGACCCCATCGCGGCGAAGAACACCATGCCGACCGAGCCGACCGCGGCCGAGAACCGCGGGTTGCGGAACAGCCGGACGTCCAGCGCAGGGAACGCGACCCGCCGCTCGTACGCGACGAACCCGGCCAGGATCAGCGCGCCGGCCGCGATCGTCCCGAGCACCTTGGTCGAGCCCCACTCGCCCGAATCGCCGCCGGTGATGATCCCGTAGACGAACGTGGCCAGTCCGACGATCGACAGCAGCACGCCGACCGCGTCGATGCGTCCCGGTGACGGGTTGCGCGACTCGGGGACCAGTGCCCTGATCGCGATCAGGCCGGCGACCACGATCGGCACGTTGACGAGGAACACCGAGCCCCACCAGAAGTGCTCGAGGAGCACGCCGCCGACGACGGGACCGATTGCCACGGCCAGGCCGACCGCGCCGGCCCAGACACCGATGGCCCGGCCGCGCTCGCGCGGGTCGAAGACGTTCGAGATGATCGCCAGCGTCGCCGGCATGATCGCCGCCGCGCCGAGTCCCATCAGGGCGCGGGCGCCGATCAGCTGCCCGGGCGTCTGCGAGTACGCGCTGGCGAGCGAGGCGATGCCGAAGATCACCAGGCCGGTCATCAGCACCCGGCGACGCCCGAGCCGGTCGCCGAGCAGGCCGGCGGTGAACAGCAGCCCGGCGAAGACCAGCGTGTAGGAGTTGATCGACCACTCGAGGTCGCTCTGACTCGCGCCGAGGCCCTCCCGCGGGTCGGCGATCGACTTGAGCGCCACGTTGAGGATCGTGTTGTCGATGACGACCACCAGGAGGCTGACCACCATCACCGCGAGGATGGTCCACCGCCGGGGGTGTCCGGTGTCGGTCGGTGCTGCTTGGAGCTGGGTCATTACGATCCTTTTAGATTCGATACGGTACTGACTCGTATTGAATCTAGACCTCACCGCCCGAGATCGGAAACGGATTTGGCTCGTATCGAATTCCGCCCTGAGCGGACAGGCGGCGGCGCTTCCTCGGCGCGGCCGGGTAGGCCAGGGTGAGCCCATGTCGGTGACCTTGTTCCGGGACGCGGCCCTGGCGGACGGCACCGGTCCGGCGCTCCGGCCCGGCGTCAGCGTGCTCGTCGACGCCGACCGGATCCGCTGGATCGGCGCGACCGGCGACGAGCCCGACCCCGGGCCGGCGGCGGAGGTCGTCGACGCGTCCGGCTGCACGATCGTGCCCGGGCTGGTCGACAGCCACAGCCACCTCACGCTGCCGGGCGGTGCGCACTGGATCGACCGCGCGTTCGACCCGCCGGACCGGCTGGTGGCCGCGGCCGAGCACAACGCGCGGCTGCTGCGCTCGGCCGGCGTCCGCTGGGCCCGAGACGTCGGCTCGCCCACCGGCACCGACCCGGTCGACGGCACGGTGCGCGCGCTCGCGCTCGGCGTCCGGGACCGCTGGGCCGGCCACCGCGAATACCCGTACGTCCGCGCGGCCGGGACCTGGGTCGTCCGCACCGGCGGGCTGCCGGGCGGCCTCGGCATCGAGGTGGACGACGGCGACGCGCTGCTCGCCGCGGTGACCCGGCAGCTCGACGACGGCGCCGACCTGGTCAAGCTCTACCTCGACGGCCCGGACCGGGAGACCTCGCCGTTCACCGTCGGCGAGGTGCGGGCGGCGGTCGAGCTGGCCCATGGCCGGGGGGCCAAGGTCGCCGCCCACTCCGGGATGCTGCCCGGCGCGCGGGTCGGCGCCGGCGCCGGCGTGGACTCGCTCGAGCACGGCTTCCAGCTGGACGCCGACGCCGCCCGCACGATGGCCGCGAACGGCGTCGCACTGGTCTCCACGCTGACCGTGCTGGAGTCGTGGCGTTCGTTCGCCAGCACGACCACGCTGCCCCGGTTCGCCGGACCGGCCGGGCGGGCGCAGGTCGCCGAACGGAAGGAGCGGGCGTACGAGAGCCTCCGGTACGCGGCCGCGGCCGGCGTGCTCATCGCCGCCGGGACCGACTTCGGTGGCGGCTCGACCCGGGCCAACCAGCTGGCCTGGGAGATCGAGTGCCTGGTCGCGGCCGGCCTCGAACCGTGGCAGGCGCTGGCCGCGGCCACCCGCAACGGCGGCACGCTGCTCGGCGAGCCGGATGCCGGCGTGATCCGGGTCGGCGGCCCGGCCGACTTCGTGCTCGTGCACGGCGACCCGCTGTCCGACCCGGCCGCGATGTGGCGGGTCTGGCTGGTCCCCTAAGCCGCGGGCACGACCGGCTCCGGCTCGGAGACGGTCGGTCTCGGCTCGGGGACGGTCGGGTCCGGCTCGTCCGCCGGCCGGTAGCGGCGCAGCGCCGGCAGGAACACCGCGATCAGCGCGGCCCCGACCAGGCTGGTCAGCCCGCCGATCGCCGCGCTGGCGCCGGCGGTGGTGGCCGAGCCGAGCACGCCGGCGCGGAAGTTGCCCAACTGCGGAGCGCCGGCGCCGACCACGAACTCGGCCGCATTCGTCCGGCCGCGCAGGTGGTCGGGCACGGCCAGCTGGATCACGCTGGTCCGGAACACCACCGCGAGCACGTCCGCGACCCCGGCCACGACGAGGAAGCCGACGGTGAGCGTGAGCCCGTCGACCAGCCCGAACCCGATCAGCCCGACTCCCCAGACCAGCGCGCACAGCTGCATCGCCAGGCCCGGCCGGTGGATGTGCGAGACCGGCCCGGACAGCGCGGTGCCGAGGATGCCGCCGGCCGCCACCGCCGCGGTGAGCAGGCCGAGCGTCTTCGGGTCGCCGCCGAACCGGTCGGCGTTGATCGCCGGGAACAGCGCGAACGGCATCGCCAGCACGGTCGCCGACAGGTCCGAGAGCAACGCGCCCAGCACGACCTTCCGGTTCGCGATGAACCGCAGCCCCTCGCCGACGGCGCGCAGGCTCACCGTGGCCCGGCCGCCGTCCGGCGGCATCGGCGGCAGCCGGAACGCCGCGTACAGGGAGGCGGCGAAGCTGGCCACATCGACGAGGTAGCAGAACTTCAGCCCGCCGGCGGCGGCGAGCACGCCGGCCAGCGGCGGCCCGGCGACCAGGCTGAGGTGCATGGTCAGCATGGAGATGGCAGCGCCGGCCGGGACCAGCTCGCGCGGCAGTAGCCGGGGCGCGAACGTCCGCCGGGCCGGCCCGTTCACCGCCGCGATCAGGAACTGCACCGCGACCAGGCCGTAGAGCAGCCAGATGTTGTCGACGCCGGCGAACGCCTGAGCGGCGAACAGGGCGGAGATGACCGCCAGCGTGCCGTTGGTGGCCAGCACCAGCCGGCGCCGGTCGACCGCGTCGATGACCGGACCGCCGGCCATGCCGCCGACGATCGAGGCGGCGCCGGCGGCCAGCCCGACCCCGCCGACCGCGGCCGACGACCCGGTCAGCAGGTAGACCTGCAGCGCGACGGCGAACGTCGTCATCTGCCCGCCGAGGCCGGACAGCAGCGATCCGGCCGTGAGCCGCCGGAAGTCGGCGGAGACCCGCACCGGCCGCAGATCGATGAGCAGCCTAGGCACAGGCGAGGGCCTCTCGGTGGGCGGCGACGTCGGCGGACGCGTGCGGGTCCCGCGCCGCGGCCGCCATCCGGGCCCGGAACGGGCTGCGCTGCAGGGCGTCGCGCAGGTCGGTCGCGAAGGTGGTCAGCGGGTACGGAAGCTCGGCGTCGAGCGCGGCCAGCGCGGCGGCGGTGACCTCCCACTCGGCCCGGATCGCCGGCAGCGCGGCCCGGGCGGCGTCGGTCAGCTCGACGATCCGCTCCCGGGCGTCGGCGCCGACCCGCTGCGCGGCCCAGCCGGCCCGCACCATCGCGGCGACGGTCTGGCTGGCGGCTGAGTGCGTGACCCCGGTCGCGGCGGCGAGGTCCCGCACGCTCGCCGGACCCTCGGCGAGAACCCGGACGACCGGCGAGAACCGCGGCCGGTAGCCGGCCAGGCCGAGGTCGGCCAGCGCACGGCCGACGTCGGCATCCATCTGCTCGAACAGCGCGCGCAGCTCCGTGCCGAGGGCGCGGGCGGGAACGAAGTCGGACACGGAGCGAATCGTAACAGCACTGTTGAGATTCCAACAGTGCTGTCGTAACTGGAATCGACCTTGACCGTTCGAACGTGTGTTCGAGTAGAGTGAGGCCCCGTTCGGGATGCCGAGAGGGGACGCGAGATGGGCTGGAACAACCCGCCGATCCCGTGGTCGGAGCTGGAGCGCACGCTGTCCGGCCGCCGGCCGGCCGGCGTGCGGCCCGGCGACGGTGGCGACAGCCCGGCCTGGTCCCGCCACCGAGCAGACTACGTCGCACCCCCGACGATCCCGCCGCCGGCCGAGGACCGTGTGCCCTACGCGGAGCTGCACTGCCACTCCAACTTCAGCTTCCTCGACGGCGCCAGCCACCCGGAGGAGCTGGCCGAGGAGGCGGCCAGACTGGGACTCGACGCGATCGCCCTCACCGACCACGACGGGATGTACGGGGTGGTGCGCTTCGCCGAGGCCGCGAAGGCGCACGGCGTCCGCACGATCTACGGGGCCGAGCTGTCCCTCGGCCTGTCCGAACGGCAGAGCGGTCACGCCGACCCGGAGGGACAGCACCTGCTCGTGCTGGCCCGCGACACCGAGGGCTACGGGCGGCTGTGCCGGCAGATCAGCGACGCCCAGCTCGGCGGCGGCACCAAGGGCCGCCCGGTCTACGACGCCGACGAGCTGGCCGGCGCCCACGACGGCCACTGGCTGGTGCTGACCGGCTGCCGCAAGGGCGCGGTCCCGGCGGCGCTGGCCCGCGGCGGCGCGGCCGGGACGGACGCCGCCCGCGACGCGCTCGACGAGCTGGTCGGCCGGTTCGGCCGGGACAACGTGGCCGTCGAGCTGTGGCACCACGGCGACCCGCTCGACGACGCCCGCAACGACGCGCTGGCCGAGCTGGCCGCCGCCCGCGGGCTGGTCACCGTCGCCACCGGCAACGCGCACTACGCGGCGCCCGGCCGGCGCCGGCTGGCGACCGCGCTGGCCGCGGTCCGGGCCCGGCGCAGCCTCGACGAGATGGACGGCTGGCTGCCTGCCGCCGGCACCGCCCACCTGCGCTCCGGGGCGGAGATGGCGGCCCGGTTCGCCCGCTTCCCCGGCGCGGTGCAGCGGGCCGCCGAGCTCGGCCTGGCCTGCTCGTTCGACCTGCACCTGGTGGCCCCGCAGCTGCCCGACTGGGACACCCCGGACGGGCACGACGAGATGAGCTGGCTGCGCGAGCTGACCCTGGCCCGTGCGGTCCGCCGCTACGGACCGCCGGACGCCGAGCGGGTCCGGGGCGCATACAAGCAGCTCGCATACGAGCTGGACATGATCGCGCAGCTCGACTTCCCGGGCTACTTCCTCATCGTCAGCGAGATCGTCGACTTCTGCACCGAGAGCGGGATCCTCTGCCAGGGCCGGGGCTCGGCCGCCAACTCCGCGGTGTGCTACGCGCTGGGCATCACCGCCGTCGACCCGGTGACGTACGGGCTGCTGTTCGAGCGGTTCCTCGCCCCCGACCGGGACGGCCCGCCGGACATCGACCTCGACATCGAGTCCGGCCGCCGCGAGGAGGTCATCCAGCACGTCTACGAGCGATACGGGCGGGACCGCGCGGCCCAGGTCGCCAACGTCATCACCTACCGGCCGCGGATGGCGGTGCGGGACATGGCCCGCGCGCTCGGCTACGCGCCGGGCCAGCAGGACGCCTGGTCCAAGCAGATCGAGCAGTGGGCGCCGCTGGCCGACACCGTCGACCACGACATCCCCGAGGAGGTCGTGCAGCTGGCCACCGAGCTGATGCACTTCCCGCGGCACCTCGGCATCCACTCCGGCGGCATGGTGATCTGCGACCGGCCGGTGGCCGAGGTGTGCCCGGTGGAATGGGCCTCGTTCACCGACCGCTCGGTGCTGCAGTGGGACAAGGACGACTGCGCCGTGGCCGGGCTGGTGAAGTTCGACCTGCTCGGGCTGGGCATGCTCGCGGTGCTGCACACCACGATGGACCTGATCCGGGCCCATCACGGCCGGGAGGTGGAGCTGGCCACGCTGCCGGTCGACGACGAGGGCGTCTACGACATGCTCTGCGCGGCCGACTCGATCGGCGTCTTCCAGGTCGAGAGCCGGGCCCAGATGGCCACCCTCCCCCGGCTGCGCCCGCGCAAGTTCTACGACCTGGTGATCGAGGTGGCGCTGATCCGGCCCGGCCCGATCCAGGGCGGCTCGGTGCACCCGTTCATCCGCCGCCGGCAGGGTCTCGAGCCGGTGACCTACCCGCATCCCCTGCTGGAGCCGGCGCTGCAGCGCACGCTCGGAGTGCCGCTGTTCCAGGAGCAGCTCATGCAGATGGCGATGGACGCCGCCGACTGCACGCCGGCGTTCGCCGACCTGCTGCGCCGGGCGATGGGCTCCAAGCGGTCGCACGAGAAGATGGCCGCGCTGCGCGACGACCTCTACGCGGGGATGGCCCGCAACGGGATCGTCGACGAGGCTGCCGACGAGATCTACGAGAAGCTCGCCGCGTTCGCCAACTTCGGCTTCGCCGAGAGCCACTCGATCAGCTTCGCGTACCTGGTATACGCATCGGCGTTCTTCAAGAAATACTATCCGGCCGCGTTCTGCGCGGCGCTGCTGGACGCCCAGCCGATGGGGTTCTACTCGCCGCAGACGCTGGTCGCCGACGCCCGCCGGCACGGCGTGGTGGTGCGCGGACCCGACCTCAACGCCTCCGCGGCCGGGCCGACGCTGGAGCGGGAAGACCCGTCCGGCGTGCCACCGGTCGCCTCGCTGGCGGACGACTGGAGCGACCTGGTGGTGGCGACCGGATACGCGGTCCGGCTCGGGCTGGCCTCGATCCGGTCGATCGGAGCCGAGGTCGCCGAGCGGATCGCGGCCGGCCGGCCCTACCGGGACATGGCCGACCTGGCCCGCCGGACCGAGCTGACCGCCGGGCAGCTGGAGGCCCTGGCCACGGCGGGCGCGTTCGACTGCCTCGGCATGACCCGCCGGGAAGCGTTGTGGACGGCCGGCGCGGTGGCGCAGGACCGCCCCGACCGGCTGGCCGGGCTGGTGGTCGGCGCCGACGCTCCCCCGCTGCCGCTGCCGAGCGCGGTGGAGACGGCGATGGCGGACGTCTGGGCGACCGGCGTGTCCCCGGACAGCTACCCGACCGAGTTCGTCCGCGACCAGCTGTCCGCGGCCGGCGTGCTCACCGCCCGCGGGCTGTCCACTGTGGACAACGGATCGCGGGTGCTGGTCGGCGGCGTGGTCACCCACCGGCAGCGGCCGGCGACCGCCAGCGGGATCACCTTCCTCAACCTGGAGGACGAGACGGGACTGGTGAACGTGATCTGTTCGAAGGCCGTGTGGGCGCGGCACCGGCGGGTGGCGCGGGAGTCCGCGGCGCTGGTGATCCGCGGGATGCTGGAACGCGTCGACGGCGTCACCAACGTCGTCGCCGAGCGCATCGACAAGCTGGAGCTGTCGGTGAAGTCCACCTCCCGGGACTTCCGATGAACCGGCGCCTGCCCGGCCTCGGCCTGCCCGGCCACGCCACCCACGCCTCCCCCGCACCCCACCCCGTGACCCCCGCCCCGCCCGAGCCGGCTCCCCAGCCG
The DNA here is from genome assembly GCA_963728945.1 of uncultured Actinomycetota bacterium. Classification (GTDB taxonomy): domain Bacteria; phylum Actinomycetota; class Actinomycetes; order Mycobacteriales; family CADCTP01; genus CADCTP01. The sequence goes on from CAVSMA010000006.1 coordinate 344,230, forward strand.
CCGGCCGCGCCGGAGCCGGGCATTGGACCAGCCGGCGGGCGCCCGGCGCGGCGAGCGGGGTTGCGGGGACTGCGGTCGGGACGGGTCCTGGCCGCGCACCGGAGTGCGCGGTGAGCGCCGTGCCGCTGCGGTGGCGGCTGGCCGACCAGCCGGCGGCCGACGCCCCGGGGCAGGGATCGCTGTTCTCCTCCGACGACCTGATGACGGTCGAGCGCGGCACCGGGCGGCTGTCCGGGATGGAATTCCTGCACGTGCACGCGCGGCGGATCATCAACGAGGTGCCGGCGGCGTCCCGGATGCCGTTCCGGTTCACGATCAACGCCTACCGCGGCTGCTCGCACGCCTGTACGTACTGCTTCGCCCGGCCGACGCACGACTACCTCGGCCTCAACATCGGCGAGGACTTCGAGCGCCGGCTGGTCGTGAAAGTCAACGCGGTCGACCGGCTCAAGGTGGAGCTGCGCAGTCCGAAGTGGGCCGGCGACTCGATCGCGATGGGCACCAACACCGACCCCTACCAGCGGTGCGAGGGGAAATACCGGCTGACCCGCGGGATCGTGGGGGTGCTGTCCGAGGCGCGCAACCCGTTCTCGGTGCTGACCAAGTCCGCGCTGGTGCTGCGCGACCTCGACCTGCTGGCCGACGCGGCGCGGCGGACCGACGTGTCGGTGTCGCTGTCGATCGGCACGCTGGACGAGAAGGTGTGGCGGGCGACCGAGCCGGGCGCGCCGCACCCGCGGCGGCGCGTCGACGCGGTGCGCCAACTCGCCGCGGCCGGCATCCGGACCGGGGTGCTGGTGGCGCCGGTGCTGCCCGGCCTGTCCGACTCGCCGGCCCAGCTGGAGGAGGTCGTGACGGCCTGCGTCGAGGCCGGCGCGCAGTCGGTCACGGCGATCGCGCTGCACCTGCGGCCGGGGGTGCGCGAGCACTTCATGGGCTGGCTGCGGCCGCGCGACCCCGGCCTGGCCGACGACTACGAGCGCCGCTACCAGCGGTCCTACCTGCCGGACGAGGAGCAGAAGGCGCTGGCCGCCCGGGTGCGCGCGATCGCCGAACGAGCCGGCGCCCGCTACGCGACCCCCGCCCAGGCCCGCGTCCCCGCCGGCGAAGCAGTGGTCCCGTAGGCGGGCCTACTTGGGTGGGAGGGAGCGGGCGTAGGAGACGCCGAGGCTCACCCAGCGGGCGAGGTCAGCGTCGCTGGCGGTGGCTCCGGCGTCGACGCGGAGCCAGCCGTCCATCTCCCGACCGCGCATCTCGAACCGGCGCACGTGCGGCGCCTTGATCAGCTCCTCGGTCTGCGCCGGGTCCACGCGCAGCAGCATCCCACCCTGACCGCTGGCGCTGACCGCCATGTTGCCGTTGATGAGAAACGCCAGCCCGCCGAACATCCGCTTCTCGGTCAGGCCGTCCTCACCCGCCACCCGCTCGCGAATCCGCTCGGCCAGATCCTCGTCGTACGCCACGGCAGCAGTATCCGCACCGCCCCCGACGTTCCGGGGCCCGCCGGGTTGACGAGCAGGTAATTACCTGCATATTGTCGCGCGGTGCGCGGCGGGATGGATGGGGTGTTCCGGGCGCTCGCGGACCCGACCCGGCGGGCGCTGCTGGACCGGTTGCACGAGCGCAACGGGCAGACGCTGACCGAGTTGTGCGCCAGTGCCGGCATGACGAGGCAGTCGGTCACGCAGCACCTGGGGGTGCTCGAGGACGCCAACCTCGTCAGCACAACGCGGCGCGGCCGGGAGAAGCTGCATTACCTCAACCCCGTCCCGCTGCACGAGATCCAGGACCGCTGGATCGAGAAGTTCGAGCGGCCGCGACTGCGGGCGCTCAGCGAGCTGAGACGACGAGCAGAGGACACGATGCCAGACCCGACCTTCGTCTACGTCACCTACATCGAGGCCGGCCCCGAGCAGGTGTGGCAGGCCCTGACCGACCCCGAGCTCACCGCGGCCTACTGGGGGCACAGCAACGTGTCGACCGGCTGGCAGGCGGGCGACCGCTGGGACCACGTCCGCACCGACGACAGCGGCGAGACCGACGGCGGCGGCACCGTCGAGGAGTCCGACCCGCCGCGCCGGCTCGTGCTGAGCTGGGGCCCACCGGATGGCCAGCCCGGCGATACGTCCAGGGTCGCGTTCGACATCGAGCCCTGGGACGGCATCGTCCGGCTCACCGTGACCCATTCCGACCTGGCCGACGAGGCCGAGCAGGCCGGCGCCGCGGCCGGCTGGGCGGCCGTACTGTCCAACCTGAAGTCCCTGCTGGAGACCGGCCACCCGCTCCCCCGCGCACCGTGGGAGATGGCCCCAAGCTGAGCCGGCCACCCAGCGCGCCGGCTGCAGGCGGGCGGCCGCCGCCGGCCACATCGTGCACGTCGACCCCGACCGCATGACGATCCGCGCGACTACGCCTCTGCCCCACCCCGCGAAGCAGAGACCGACCGCGTCACACCGACGCTAGGAACGCGCACCGGCGGCCCTCGTCTGGCCCGGGCCGTCCTGCGTATGACTCCCGGCCTAGCCGAGCCGGCCGACGGCCGCGCACAGTCGCGTGTGGACGGACAGCTCCTCCTCGACCGGGGCCAGCACCCGGGTCTCGGCCAGCTGCTCGACCCGGCGGCGCAGCCGCCGGCGGGCGGCCCTGGCCCGGCGCCGGCCACCGACCGCGGCCATCCGGCGGGCCAGCAACGCCAGCAGCAGACCGGCCAGCGCCCCGCCGATCAGCAGCAGCGTGGGCAACGGCACCCGGCCGACGTGCGGCAGCGGCGGCTCCGGGAACTTCAGCCAGTCGAGCGCGAGCAGCACCAGCAGCCAGACCAGCCCGGCCACGGTCGCCACCGCCAGCACCGCCTGCAGGAACCCGACCGGCAGCTCCCACCTCGGCCGGCGGGCGGCGCCCAGATCGGTGCCGGCGACCGTACGGTCCAGCAGGTCGGGCAGGTCCGCGGTCGCGCCGGTCGCCGCCTGCCGCACCACCCGCGGCCACGGATCGGGCAGGCCGTCGGTGGCCCGCGCGGTGAGCTCGCGCAGCGCGCTGTCCACCCGCGCCCGCTGCACCGCCGACGGTCCGGGCAGCCCGGTCCGGATCGCTTCGGACGGCGCCTCCGGCAGCCGCAGCCGGCGCATCGGGTCCGGCCGCAGCCGGCGCAGCCAGCGGGTGAACGGCCAGCCGGTGACCGCGGCGGCCCTGGCCCGGTGCGCCCGGTCGACCGCGGCGGCGATCGTGTCCGCCCCGGCCGCGTCGGTCAGCGCGTCGACCAGCCTCTCCCGGTCCTGCCGGCGGATCCCGGTGCGGGCGCCGGCCGGACACACCGGCCGCAGCGCCGCCGCGGTCCGGCCGAGATCGGCCTCCAGCCGCTGCACCGAGGCGCGCCGGGCCGCGGCGCGGTCGGCCAGCTCCTTGCGCAGCGCGTCCAGCCCGTCGCCGGTCAGCGCGGACACGGCCAGCACCGGCACGCCGGGCAGCCCGTCGTCGGCCAGCAACCGGCGCAGGTCGGCCAGGCACGCCGCCAGCCCCGCCGGGTCGAGCAGGTCGGCCTGGTTGAGCACCACCAACGTCACGTCGCCGTGCCCGGCCAGCGGCCGCAGGTAGCGGTCGTGCAGCGCGGCATCGGCGTACTTCTGCGGGTCGAGCACCCAGACCAGCAGGTCGACGAGCTCGACCAGGCGGTCGACCTCCAGCCGGTGCTCGACCCGAACCGAGTCGAAGTCGGGCAGGTCGAGCAGCACCAGCCCGTCGGCCGCGTACGCCGGCTGGTCGGCCGCGGCGTGCCGGCGCGGGACCTCCAGCCAGTCGAGCAGCGGGCCGGCGGAGTCGCCACCCCAGACCACCGCGGTCGCCGCCGAGGTCGTCGGCCGGCGTACCCCGACCTCGCTCACGCCCTCCCCGGCCAGCGCGTTGACCAGCGAGGACTTGCCGCTACCGGTCGCGCCGGCGACCGCGACCACGGTGTGCGCGGCGCCGAGGCGCAGCCGCGTGCCGGCCTTGCCGGCGATCCGGACCGCCTCCTCGACCAGCGGCGGGTCGAGCCGGCCGCGGCCGAGCTCGACGACCTGATCGAGCGCCGCCAGCCGGTCGGCCAGCGCCGGGCTACCCCAAGGCACGCCGCCACCAGGACAGCTTCGGCTCCGGCGGCCGTTCCGCCGGCCGGGCCGGCCGGGCCGGCGCCGGCGCCGCGGCCGGCCGGCTGACCTCGCTCGAGGCGCGGCGGGCCAGCTCCAGCTCGTGCGCCGCCGCCCGCAGCGCCCGGGCGGCGGCCGGGTCCGGGGCTCCGGCCAGCACCAGCGTGCGGAACCGCTCGGCCTCGCCGCCGAGCAGCTTCTCCACCCGCTCCATCAGGTCGTGCCGGGCCTGGGTCGCCATGGCCCGGACTACCCCGTCGCCGAAGACAGCCTCCAGCACCTTCTGGGACACCGCCGACGTCCCGCCGGCGATCAGCACCTCGGCGCCGGTGAGGCCGCCGGTCTGGGCGAAGACGAGCAGCATGACGGCGAGACCGGCACCGTTCACCCCGAACGACGCCATCCGGGCCGCCGTACGCCGCTGGGCGCCCTGCGAGGACACCAGGTTGAGCACGTCGCCCTGCCAGGCCCTGACCTCGGTACGCAGCCGCTCGGCGAAGTCCTCGGACGAGCGGGCCAGGACCGTACGGGACGCGCCGAGCAGCGCCGCGCCGCCCGGCCGGCCCCGCCAGGCCTCCGCGGTCCGCTCCGCTGCCCGGTCGGCGGCCGCCCGGACCAGCGACTCCACGCTGGACTCGACCGCGTCCGCGACCTCCTCGTCGGGCAGCGGCCGGCCGGTGAACGCCGAGGCCACCCGGTCGCGGATCCGGCCGACCCGGGACTGCAACCCGCGCAGCAGCTCGCCGGTGCCGACGAACTCCTGCCAGCGGGCCAGCACCTCGCCGCGCAGCACGGTCCCGCCGCGGACGCCGTCGTCGACGTCCCGGACCGCGGCCGCGTAGAGCACGTCGGCGTCCTCGAGCAGCACCGCGGCCGCCGCGCTCGATTCGTCCGCGGCCCGGGCCAGCGCCGGCACCCGCTCGGACATGCTGCGCAACGCGCCGTCGAGGGTCGCCCGGACCACCTCGGCCCGGGCGGCGGCGTCCGCGGCCAGCCCGAGCAGCCAGTCCCGCAGCGGCGCCACCGCCCGGGCCGGGATGAACCCGCCGGCCAGTGCCACCTCGGGCACGCCGAACAGGGCCGCCCGGCTCAGCCCGCCCTCGGCCAGCATCTGGCCGAGGTGATCCATGACCTCGCGCATCGCCGGCGGCGGCACCCGGTTGCAGACCACCGCGAGCGCGGTGCCGCGGCGTTCGGCGGTGTGCAGCAGCTCCCACGGCACCGCGTCGGCGTACCGGGCCGCGGTGGTGACGAACACCCACAGATCGGCCGCGGCGAGCAGCTGGGCGGCGAGCTCGCGGTTGCCGGCGACGACCGAGTCGATGTCCGGCGCGTCCAGCAGGGCCAGCCCGGCTGGTACGGCCGGGTGCGGCACCAGCTGGAGCGACCGCTCGCCGGACGTGGACGGCCCGGCCGAGCGGGCCAGGCCGGGCAGCACCCGACCGTCCGCGAACCACCGCTCGTCGCCCGGCGCACACAGCAGCACCGGCGCCCTGGTCGTCGGCCGGAGCACCCCGGCCGGGCTCACCTCCGCGCCGACCAGGGTGTTCACCAGCGTCGACTTGCCGGCGCCGGTTGACCCGCCGACCACCGCGAGCAGCGGCGCGTCCAGCCGGCCGAGCCGGGGCAGCAGGTAGTCGTCGACCTGGCGGACCAGCTCGTCCCGGGACCGGCGGGCGCTGTCGGCACCAGGCACCTCGAGCCCGAGCCGCAGCGCGGCGGCTCGGTCGCGGACGGTCGCGACCGCGCCGGCGAGGTCGGGCTGGGCAGCCATGGGGAGATCATGGCCCCGCAACGGCCCGGTCAACCCTCACTCGCCGGACTGGTACGCGGAGCGGACCTCCTCCGCCGTGAGCGCCCCGGCGTACACCCGGACGGTGTCCACCGCGCCGGGGAAGAACTGCGCCTTCTTCCCGGTGGCCAGCCCGCGCCCGACCGCGAGCGGGCCGCTCTCCCCCGGCCGGCCCGGGTACGGAACAGCACCCTGGCGCTCGCCGTCCACGTACAGGGTCAGCTGGCCAGTGCTGGTGTCACGCACGCCGGCGAGATGCGTCCAGCGGCCCCGGACCGGCGGGTTCTCCGACAGCGCACGCACGTTTCCCGGCACCGCGACTGCCCAGCGCCCGCTCGGCACGTACTGCAGCGCGAGCACGCTGTCGGGCCCGCCGTCCTCGCTGACCGCGGTCGCGAACCCGTCCGGGACGCGGTCGAGCCGCACCCAGGCGGAGACCGTCCAGTTGCCGGCCGGGTCGACCACCGACCGGCCGGTCTCGCCGTACCCGCGGGTGCCGTCGAAGACGACCGCCGGCCCGCTCTGCCCGTCCCGGGTCCAGTCGGCGCCGTCCTGCAGCGCGATCGGGTTGCCGCCGGCGGTGTCGGCCGCGGCCCGGCCGGCGCCCTCGTCGAACGTCCACTCGCCGGACATCTCGGGACCTTCCGGGCCGAGGGTCGGGCGGGCGTCGGTCCTGGTCGGCCCGGCCGGCGCGCCGCTCGAGTCGCGGCCCGAGCCGGAGCCGAGCCGGCCCAGCAGGGTGGCCAGCAGCACGACCGCGACCACGACCGCGAGCACCAGCCAGCCGGCGCGGCGCAGCGAGAGCGTGCGCGGGATCACGGGAGGACAGTAGCCAACGGTTACCGTGTCGCCGTGATCGACGACGGCCTCCAGTTCCCGCCCGGCTTCCAGTTCGGGACCGCCACCGCCGCATACCAGATCGAGGGGGCGGTGGCCGAGGACGGCCGCGGCCCGTCCATCTGGGACACGTTCAGCCACACGCCCGGCACGGTCCGCGGCGGCGACACCGGCGACGTTGCCTGCGACTCCTACCACCGGTACGCCGAGGACGTGCGGCTGATGGCCGGGCTCGGGGTGGCCGCGTACCGGTTCTCGATCTCCTGGCCGCGGGTGCTGCCGACCGGCGCGGGCGCGGTCAACCAGGCCGGGCTCGACTACTACAAGCGGCTGGTCGACGCGCTGCGGGCGGCCGGCATCGAGCCGGCGCCCACGCTGTTCCACTGGGACCTGCCGCAGCCGCTGCAGGACGCCGGGGGCTGGCTGGCCCGGGACACCGCCGCCCGGTTCGCCGACTACGCCGCGGTCGTCGCCGAGGGCCTCGGCGACCGGGTCGGCCGGTGGATCACGCTCAACGAGCCGGTCGTCGTCACCTGGAACGGGCACGTCGAGGGCAGCCACGCGCCCGGGCTGCGGCTCGGCGCCGGCGCCTTCCCGGTCGCGCACCACCAGCTGCTCGGGCACGGGCTCGCGGTGCCGGCGCTGCGGGCGGCCACCCCCGGCGTGCCGGTCGGGATCACCAACAACTACGGGCCGGTCGGGCCGGCGACGCCGGCCGAGGCCGACGTGCAGGCGGCCGCCTTCCGGGACGCGCTGCACAACCACCTCTACACCGACCCGGTGCTGCTGGCCCGCTACCCGGACCCGGTGGCCCCGCTGACCGGCGACACGGTCCGGGACGGCGACCTGGCCACGATCGCCGCGCCGATCGACTTCCTCGGCGTCAACTACTACTTCCCCGAGCTGGTCCGGGCCGACCCGGACGCGACCTTCGGGTCGGCGGAGGTCGAGTTCCCGGCGCCGTCCCGGACCGCGTTCGACTGGCCGGTGGTGCCGGCCGGGCTGACCGAGACGCTCACCGCCCTGCGGGACCGGTACGGCGCGGCCACCCCGCCGATCTACGTGACCGAGAACGGCGCCGCCTACGACGACGCGGTCGGCCCGGACGGCGCCGTGCACGACCCCGACCGGGTGTCCTATCTGGACGGTCACCTGCGCGCGGTGCGGGCCGCCATCGACGCCGGCGTGGACGTGCGCGGCTACTACTGCTGGTCGCTGCTGGACAACTTCGAGTGGGCCGAGGGGTTCTCGAAGCGGTTCGGGCTGGTGCACGTCGACTTCGGCACGCTCGCCCGCACCCCGAAGGACTCGTACGGCTGGTATCGCGACCTGATCGCCGGCCAGAAGCCGGCCCGGTAGGGGCTCCGCGTGCTGCCGGGCGCGGTCGGGCCGGTCCCGGCCACGCGGGTGCGCAAGGCGTTCATCGGGACGCTCGCGCTGGCCAACCTGGCCGTCTGGATGGGCTTCTTCACGCCCATCCAGCTGCTGCTGCCCGAGCAGCTCGAGGACGTCGCCGGTGACGAGGGCAAGGTCGGCGCGCTCGGCCTGGTGACCGGCGTCGGCGCGCTCGTCGCGGTGGTCGCGACACCGCTGGCCGGCGCGCTGTCCGACCGCACCAGGTCCCGGTTCGGCCGCCGGCTGCCGTGGCTGGTCGGCGGCACCCTGCTCGGCGCGCTCGCCCTCGTCGTCCTGTCGCGACAGTCCACTGTGGTCGGTGTGCTGTTCGGGTGGGCGGCGGCGCAGGCGTTCTTCAACGCCGCGTACGCCGGGCTGACCGCCGAGGTGCCCGACCACGTGCCGGTCGAGCAGCGCGGCACGGTGTCGGGCTGGTTCGGGCTGCCGCAGGCGGTCGGCGTGGTGGTCGGGGTGGCGCTGGTGACCTCGTTCACCACCACCGTGGTCGCCGGCTACCTGCTGATAGCCGTGGTGATCGTCGCGCTGGTGGTGCCGTTCGCGGCGGTCACCCGGGACCCGGTGCTCGACCCGGCCGACCGGCCGGCGCTCGCGCTGACCAAGGGCTGGTGGATCGACCCGCGGCGGTTCCCGGACTTCGGCTGGGCCTGGCTGACCCGCTTCCTCATCTCGCTCGGCAACGCGCTGGGCACTCTCTACCTGCTCTACTTCCTGCGCGACAAGGTGCACTACGAGCAGCTGTTCCCGGGCAGGTCGGCCGAGGACGGCGTGCTGGTGCTGATCCTCATCTACGCGGCCGGAGCGGTCGCCACCGCGGTCGGCGGCGGGATGTGGTCGGACCGGACCGGCCGGCGCAAGCCGCTGGTGATCGTCTCCAGCCTGGTGATGGCGGCCGGGGCGGTGCTGCTGGCGGTCTGGCCGACCTGGACCGCGTCGATGGTCGCGGCGGCGCTGCTCGGCATCGGCTACGGCGTCTACATGGCGGTCGACACGGCGCTGGTCACCCAGGTGTTGCCGGCCGCGGCCGACCGCGGCAAGGACCTCGGCATCGTCAACATCGCCAACGCGGCACCGCAGGTGCTGGCGCCGGCGCTGGCGGCGCCGGTGGTGGCCGGGCTCGGCGGCTACCCGATGCTCTACGCGCTCACCGCCGTGGTGACCATCGCCGGCGCCGTGCTCGTGCTGCCGATCAGGTCGGTGCGGTAAGCCGGATCAGCCCTCGGTCAGCTCCACCGGCACCGCGATCACGTCCACCATCGCGCCGTTGCGGAGCACGGTGACCGGCAGGCCGACGCCGATCGCGTCGGCGAACAGCATCCGCTGGATGCCCTGCGCGTCGTTGACCCGCTCGCGGCCGACCGAGAGCACCAGGTCACCGGCGTGCAGGCCGGCCCGGGCGGCCGGGCTGCCGGGCACCACCTCGACGATCCGAAGGCAGCTGCGCTGCCCGACCCGCTCGGCGATCGGCTCCGGCAGTGGCGCCGGCACGCTGACCAGGCCGAGGTACGCGCGGCGCACCCGACCCTCGGTGAGCAGCGCGGAGATGATCCGCCGGGTCGTCGCGTTCACCGGCACCGCGAGCCCGAGCCCGATGCCCGCGACCGCGGTGTTGATGCCGACCACCCGACCGGCCGCGTCCGCGAGCGCGCCGCCGGAGTTGCCCGGGTTGAGCGCGGCGTCGGTCTGGATGACGTCCTCGATGACCCGGCCGGCGCGCCCGCTGCGGGTCGGCAGCGACCGGCCGAGCGCGCTGACCACGCCGGCGGTCACGGTGCCCCCGAGCCCGAGCGGGTTGCCGACCGCGACCACCAGCTGGCCGACGACCAGCTTGTCGGCGTCGCCGAGCCGGGCCGCCGCCGGGGTGCCGCCGCGCGCCCGGACGACGGCGAGGTCGGACAGCGGGTCCGCCCCGATCACGTCGAAGTCCGACTCGGTGCCGTCCGCGAACCCGGCCGTACCCGTCCGGCTGCCGCCGACGACGTGCGCGTTCGTGAGCAGGAAGCCGTCGTCGGTGAACACGACGCCGGATCCGGCGCCGCGACCCAGCCGCAGGCTGGCGACGTGCGGCGTCACCTCCGCCGCGACCGTGCTCACCACCCGCGAGTACGCGTCCAGCGCGTCCTGGTCGACTTCCATGCGCACCTCACTTACAGCGTTACAGCTGCATCCATGGTGCGCGCCCCGCGGCCTTCATGCGCTCCGCTCTGGGCGAACGGTCAGCGCCTGCGCTTCTTGGCGGTGCCGAGCATCCCGCGGGTGATCTCCCGGCCCAGCACGGTCGCCGCGGACCGCAGGAACGACTTGGTCGCCGACGAGCCGAGCACGCTGGTCACCACGGCGCCGAGGCCGTTCTGGTCCGGCTCGGCAGCGCGACCGCGCGGCTGCTCCGGCGCCCGAGCCGGGGCCCGCGCCGGGGCCGACCCGGGTGCCGGGGCCAGCTTCGCCGCCAGCCGCTCGTACGCCGAGTCCCGGTCGACCGCCTGGCCATACTCGGCCTGCAGCGGCGACCCGGAAACCGCCGCGGTGATCGCCGTGGCGTCGGCCGGCGCCATCCGGGACCGCGGTGCCCGCAGCATCGTCCAGGCGACCGGCGTCGGTGCGCCCCGCTCGGACATCACCGTGACGATGGCCTCGCCGGTGCCGAGCGCCGTCAGCGCCTCCTCGAGCTGGTAGTCGCCGGTCTTCGGGTAGGTCCGTACGGTCTTGCGCAGCGCATCCGCGTCGTCCGGTGTGAACGCCCGCAGCGCGTGCTGCACCCGGTTCGCGAGCTGCGCCAGCACGTCGTCCGGCACGTCGGTGGGCTGCTGGGTGACGAAGAAGACGCCGATACCCTTCGACCGGATCAGTCGTACGGTCCGGGTCACCGCCTCCAGGAACGCCTTCGAGGCGCCGTTGAACAGCAGGTGCGCCTCGTCGAAGAAGAACACGAGCTTCGGCTTGTCCGGGTCGCCGACCTCGGGCAGGTCCTCGAACAGGTCGGCGAGCAGCCAGAGCAGGAAGGTCGAGAACAGAGCCGGCCGGTCCTGCACGCCGGCAAGCTCCACCGCGGACACGATGCCGCGCCCGTCCGGGGCGGTGCGCAGCAGGTCCTTGGTGTCGAACTCGGGCTCGCCGAAGAACGCCTCGGCCGAGTCGGCCAGCCCGACGAGCTGCCGCAGGATCACCCCGGCCGTCGCCTTCGACAGGCCGCCGAGCTGCTGCAGGTCGGCCTTGCCCTCGTCCGAGACGAGGTACTGGATCACCGCACGCAGGTCCTTCAGGTCCAGCAGCGGCAGCCCGGCCTTGTCGGCGTAGTGGAAGACGAGGCCGAGCGAGGACTCCTGGGTCTCGTTGAGCTCGAGCACCTTCGACAGCAGGATCGGGCCGAAGCTGGTCACCGTCGCCCGCAGCGGCACGCCGGTGCCGATCCCGCCGATCGCGAAGAACTCCACCGGGTAGGCGGTGGGCTGCCAGTCGTCGCCGGTGTCGGCGGCCCGCTTGGTGATCCGGTCGCCGGGCTCCCCCGGCGCGGCCAGGCCGGACAGGTCGCCCTTGATGTCGGCGACGAACACCGGCACCCCGGCCGCGGACAGCTGCTCGGTGATCAGCTGCAGCGTCTTGGTCTTACCGGTGCCGGTGGCGCCGGCGACCAGCCCGTGCCGGTTGAGCATCCCGATCGGCACCCGTACCCGCGCCGACGGGTGCGGCGCACCCTCGGTCACGACCGAGCCGAGCTCGACCGCCGGCCCGTCGAACGCGTACCCGCCGCCGATCCTGGCCGCCGTGTCCGCTCCGGGTGGCGTCGTTCCCTCGGGTTCGCTCATCGGTCCCCCTCCTCGGCGATGTCCCCGGCCGGAGCGTAGTGCCGCCGGCCGGCCTGCGCCGATCAGCGGAACCGGCGCGGATAGGGTCGGCACGTGGCGGACAAGGGCTTGGACCGGCTGGTGTGGGCGGACTGCGAGATGACCGGTTTGGATCTGCGCCGTGACGCGCTGATCGAGATCGCCGTGCTCGTCACCGACTCCGAGCTTCGCGTCCTCGACGAAGGCGTCGACATCGTGATCACCGCACCGGACGAGCTGCTCGACGGCATGCTGCCGGTGGTCCGCGAGATGCACGCCCACTCGGGGCTGACCGAGGCGGTCCGGGCGTCCACCACGACGGTCGCCGAGGCCGAGCAGCAGGTGCTCGACTATCTGCGCAAGCACGTGCCGGAGGCGCGCACGGTCCCGCTGTGCGGCAACTCGATCGCGACCGACCGCGCGTTCCTGGCGCGGGACATGCCGGAGCTCGACGCGTTCCTGCACTACCGGATGGTCGACGTGTCGTCGATCAAGGAACTGTGCCGGCGCTGGTACCCGCGGGTCTACTTCTCCCAGCCGCAGAAGGGCCTGGCCCACCGCGCGCTCGCGGACGTCAAGGAGAGCATCCGGGAGTTGCGCTACTACCGCAGCACGGTGTTCGCACCGCTGCCCGGGCCGACCAGCGAGGAGGCGCAGAAGGCCGCCGCGGAGGTGCTGTCAGCCGACCCCGACTGAGCCGGTACGATGGACCGGCTTGGTCAATGGTGGGTGTAGCTCAGCTGGTAGAGCACCAGGTTGTGGTCCTGGGTGTCGTGGGTTCGAGTCCCATCACTCACCCCATTGGCTCCACGGAATCGTCCAGTCGGGGATGTCGGTGTCCTTGCCGGTCAGCGGCACCGGCGTACCGGTGACCTGCACGACGTCGCCCGGCTGGGAGATCCCGTAGAACCACTGCGCGTTCGCCGGCGCCAGGTTCACGCACCCGTGGGACACGTTCTCCTTGCCCTGCTGGGCGACCGACCACGGCGCCGAGTGCACGAACTCGCCGCCGTTCGAGATGCGGGTCGCGAACTTCACCGGAACCCGGTAGCCGCCCGCGTCCAGCGCCAGCCCGAACGTCGTCGAGTCCATCGTCATCGACGCCTTCTTGTCGGTGACGACGTGCACGCCGTTGTGCGTGAACCGGCCCGGCACCTCCTTGCCCAGGCTGGCCGGGAAGTCCTTGGTCAGCTTGCCGTTGATCCACACCTTCATCCGGTGCGTCTTCGCGTCGGCGATGCTGACGTGCGAGGCGCCGATCGTGAACGCGATGTGGCGGTCGGCGTTGACGCTCCCGTACGTCCCCGCCCCGAGCGACACGCCGCGCAGGTCGGTGTCCAGGGCCACCTTCGTACCGGCCTTCCAGTACGTCTTGGGCCGCCAGTGCACCTCGGTGGGCGAGAACCAGCGCCACGCACCGACGGTCGGCACCGAGGTGGTGACCTTCATCCGGGCCAGCGCGGCCTTGCGGTCGGTCACCGGGTTCTCGAAGTAGACCCGGATCGGCATGCCGACGCCGACCGTCGTGCCGCTCAGCGGGGACACCGCCGGGAAGACGGTCGTGGTCGCCCGCGCGGTGGTGAACGCGCTGGTCGTGCTCGTCTTCTGGCCGTCTGCGTTGGTCGCGACCGCGGAGACCGTGTAGCGGGCACCGAAGCCGAGCTTGTCGGTCGATGTCCAGACGGTCTTGTCGGGGTTGAGCGCGCCCTTCACGGCGCCGCCGCTGCCGGCGACGGAGACCGAGGTGAGCGTGCCGCCGGTCGCGGTGACCTTGACCGGGTCGGCGGGCGCGACCGCGGCCGCGTTGGCCGCCGGGACCACGGCGAGCGTCGCCGCCTGCGCCGCCGGCGAGCTCTGCTCTCCCCCGCCGGCGCCCGCGGCCGGCTTGTCTCCCCCGCCCGAGCTCGACCCGGAACTGGACGTGCACCCGGCCACCGCGGCCACCACCACGACGACCCCCACGAGCCACCGCAGCATCTGTGACCTGCGCGTTCCGCCCTGTGCACCCACGCCAACGCCTCCTAGCCGACCGCCGGGTATACCCATGCTGCCACCCCGACCTAAGAGCGCCGAGCGACACGACGGCCGGTCGCACCGGGTCCGATCGACCTGGTAACCTTCTGCCCCGATGCGCCGCTAGCTCAATTGGCAGAGCAGCGGACTCTTAATCCGCGGGTTCGGGGTTCGAGTCCCTGGCGGCGCACTCGGAGCAAGGCGATGACCTGCATGTTTGCGGCCAGGAAAGATCGTTTGACTGTCCCGAGTGGACTGCTCGGTGCTCGAACGGTGCTCGGTGGCGGAGACCGGGGCGGTGTGAAGTCCGCTGGTCATGATCATCGTCCGGTTCGAGCCGCCTGGCGAACGGGCTCGGTGCTCGAACGGTGCTCGAGGTTGTTCCCCCGCGAGCGTCCTCAACTCCTGGCGGGCCGCAGGCCCCGGGTTCGATTCTCGCAAGGTGGACCTTGTTCGGTCTTACTCGAACCTGAAGGGTGCAAGTAGCAAGTCTCGCCGTTGAGCAGGCAGGGCCTCGGCAAAGTCGTTCAGCAGGTCCTGATCGTGTGTAGGGGCCGGTCCGGTCGTCGGGCGTGATGTCGCAGCGCGGCGGCGATGTTGGTGGTGGCGGTCAGACGCAGGACGGTGATCGCGAGGTTGCGGAGGCTGGCCATGACGCGGGGGCCGTTCGCGGTGCGGATCTGGGATCGGTCCTCGTCGTAGACGACGTCGCGGACCCAGTGCAGGCGGTCCTCGATAGTCCAATGCCCCCTGATGACGTCGGCCAGTTCTGTCGAGTTGATCTGGGTCGCGGTCAGCGAGGTGATGGCGTAGACGGTCTCGGTGGACCACCGTTTGCCGTTACGCGGTCGGCGGCGTCGGATGATCCGGATGGCTTGCGCGGCGTGCGGGAAGCCCAGTCCGGCGGCCACGGCGGTGACTTTCACGGTGCGCCACTCGGTCCGGCCGTGGCCACGGTCGCGGGTGTCGTCGGCGACCGGGACCTCCCGCCAGGGCAGGGCGGTGAGCAGGGTGTGCAGGTGCGGCTGGTTCCGTTTCACGGTCAACACGTAGTGCGCGCCGCGGCGACCGACGAGGTACTGCGCGTGCGTCCGCTGGGCGTTCATGGCATCGGCGGTGATGATGGCACCGGCGATGTCGATGCGGTCGAGAAGTGTTGCGAACATAGGGATCTCGTTCGTCTTCGCGGCCACGTCGACCTGCCCGAGGACCACGCCGTGGACGTGGTCGAACGCGGCCATCAGGTGCCGGCCCGGGCCACCGGCGACACCGGAACCGCGCACCGTCTTGCCGTCCACCGCCACCCGCCGTCGCCCGGTCGGCGATGGGCTGCTGCGGGACTGGGCCCACCGCCCGAGCAGGTCGTCCAGGGCGTCGGCGTCCAGGCTCTGCAGAGTCCGACGGATCGTCGACTCCGACGGGACGACGGCACCGGCCCCGAGCCCCGCCAACGTCGGCGTCCTGGTGCTGATGACCCGGCAGAGCTACCAGCCGAACTGGCTCGTCGACAGCGTCGACGATGCTGTCGAACGACTGACCGCCGATAGGGGCGGACTGATCGCGACGCGGTGCAGGGCGAACCGCCGAGGAGGCGGACCGGGTCCGCGGCGAGTTGTCGGAAGTCGTCACCCGCTTCCGCGAGCGCGACGCCGAAGCCCGAGCAGGAACTGAGGGCCCGACGTCGGTCTCGACCCCGCCGAACCCCCCCCGCGCCCTACCCAGCCGCCGGTCAGCTTCGGCCTCCCTCCGGACAGGTCCTACGCTGTGGCTCGCGGCCATCGCCTGATCATCTGATGTCGACACAACTGACGACGATCACGCGGTGGCCGCCCCACCGCCCGGACCGCCACGCCGCAAGGCGACGATCTACGGCCAAAGTAGCTCGCCGGTCGAGTAGCCGCGGCAGGACAGCGTCAGACTCCTCCTTGAAGAGCAGGTGCACGCCCGAGTCGACGATCCCGGGCGCGCCCGTCTTCAGGCGGCCGGCGCCGCGGCGGTGGTGCTCGTCGCCGCAGCACGCCGGCGCCGGACTTCTTCACCATCCGCCATACCTGCACGATGGCGATCGATTCGGCGAGGCGCAGCGCTCCCGGCGTCGCCTGGTGGACCGCGTAGTCGTACTGGCGTGGCGAGACGGATGAGTTCCGCGGCGCCGCGGACAGCACCGTGCGGCCTGAGGGTCGGCCACGGTGAAGTCGCGTCGCCAGGGGCTGCCGCGGACGATCAGGTCACCGCCACGAGCGAGGTGTACGACCGCCGAGTTGCGCAGCGGCTTGGCCGCCACCGTGACCAGCGGCGCGCCGTCCGCGTCGTTCACCTGCCACTTGCCGGGCAGCCACCAGCGCGACGTGGCTCCCTCGCACAGCTGGCTGCGGTCGATGTTGGTGACGCTGAAGCGTCTGCCGCTCCAGGTCGCGGTTACCCGGGCGACCGGGTTGCCGTGCGCGTCGGTGACCGGGAAGGCGCCGTCGATGCGACGCTCGGGGAAGAACAGAGTGTCTTGCTCGGTCATGGGATCCTCCTCTTGGTGCTCTCGATGGGTCACCCGGGCCGGCCTTCCAGGCCCGTGGCGACCGGCGACATAGCGCGTGATCAGCACGCTGGCGACGCCGGCGAGCAGCCCGATCAGCAGCACCTCGTCGAAGGACAGGCCGTCGATGTTCGGCTGGAGGTCCTGCTCGGTCGCCCACCCGAACCACACCTCGCTGGTGAGCAGGCCGGTGACGAAGAACGTTCCGGCGGCAATCGACCACAGCCAGCGCGTCGTCGCCCGGCCGGCGACCAGTTGCGCGAGGGCACCGAACGCGAGGGCCATCGCTAGGAGCACAGCGACTCCTTGAAGACCCAGATCCCACTGCATGATGGGTCACCTCCTCAGCTGCCGGGCTACGCGCCGCGCAGGTCGCGCTGCGCGAAGGCGGCGATGCCGGCCGCCGCGGCTGCGACTCCGATGGCGGTCATCGCGGCGGCCGCGGCGAGGGTCATCGGGGCGCCGGGCAGACGGGCCAAGTGATGGAACGGGGACAGGGCGAGGACCGCGTTCGGCCAGTTGAGCGCGGTGCCGAACGTGTCGAGCAGGTAGCCGAAGACGGCGAGTGTCACGGGCACGACGACGGTCAGCCGCGGCGCGATGCCGAAGACCAGCACCGCGACGCCGGTGAACAGCGCGATCAGCGGCAGCGTTCCGGCCATCGGCTCGATGACCTGCCATGTCGTGACGGGCGCGTCGACCAGCTGCGTGCCGGTCCAGAGGGCCGCGGCCGTGGCGGCGACCAGGATCGCCGCGGCCAGGAACGCGTACGCGGTCGTGACCGCGAGCCAGCGCCAGCGCACGACGCCGCGTACGAGCAGGTTGTCGAGGCGACCGTCGGCTTCCTCCTGCCACGACGCGCCGACGCGCCAGCCGAGGAAGGCGGCGAACGGGAGTGCGAGGGACACCGCGATGTAGCTCAGGTACCCCACGGCCGGGACGGACATGTCCATGCCCATCGACTCAAGCATCTTCCGGTAGGCCTCGTCGTCGTTGATGAAGTCGACGAGTGCGCCGGTCATCAGCCCGAACACGAACGTGATGACGGCGAGCGTCAGTGCCCAGCCGAGCAGGGCGCCGGAGGTCAGGCGCCAGCCGAAGGCGGGTGCGCTGCCGAGCAGTCGAAGCGTCGGCCGGTGCGTGCCTGCGGACCGCACGAGGGCGGCGCCGGTGTCGCGTCGGGCGCAGAGCACCAGTGCCGTGCCCGCGAGCAGCAGCATCGCGGCCACCGGCGCCAGCAGCCACGGCCACTCGTTGTCGGAGAACGCGCGCAGCCGCTCCACCCACCCGAACGGGGCAACGGTCAGCAGCCAGACCCGGCGGTCGGCGCTGTTCGCGACGACCCGCACGATGAACGCCGCGGCCAGCAGCCCGAGACCGACCGAGACGGCACGGCGGCGCGGCTCGACAACCTGCGCGACCACCATCGCCAGTGCGGCGGCCATCGCGCACAGCGCCCCGAGCCCGACACCCCACAGGACGGCGCCGTCCGCAGGCTCGCCGAGCACCACGAAGGGCAGCGCGGCCGCGACCCCGACACCCGCCGCAGCTGCGCTCATCGTTGCCAGATGTGCGCCGAGCATCCGCCGCGCGGTCAGCGGCCGGGCCAGCACAAGCTCGGCGCGGCCGGCGTCCTCCTCCCCACGGGTCAGCCGGGTGGCGGTCAGCAGCGCCCAACACGCCGCGATGATCATGAGCATCCAGCCGCCGTCCCAGACGGCGAACCCGCCCGCCGTGTCGACGGCGCCCGGCACGCCCTGCATCATCCGCACCGCGGTCGACGTGGACAGGTCCAGCAGCTTCTGACGCGACGCCTCGTCGGGGTAGGCGCTACGGAAGACGAGCACCTCGATCGCCATGTACGCACCGGCGGTGAGCCACATGAGCGCCGCCCCGCGGCGCATCAACCGCCACGACAGCGCGAACCCGACCCCGAACCCGGGCGCGGGGGCGGTCGCCGGCGGCGACGGCGGGGCAGGGGCGGAGACGACTGCGGTCATCGCCGGTCCTCCACGCCGTAGAGGCCCAGGAACACCTCTTCGAGGTCCGGTTCCCGGCTGTGCAGCGACACGACCGGCTGCTGGCCGAGCTCGGCCAGCAGCGGCCTCGGAGAGCCCCGGACCGAGAGCCGGACCGTACCGTCGACCGGCTGCTGGGCCACGACGCCCGGGACGCCGGCGAACGACGGTGCGGGACCGTCCAGGACGACCTCGAAGACCGTGACATCCTTCTGCCGCAGGTTGTCCAGCGTGGAGACCTTCACGAGCCGGCCGTTGCGCAAGATCGCCACCCGGGTGCATATGTCCTCGACCTCGTCGAGGATGTGCGAGGACAGGAACACCGTTTGGCCGCGGCCGGCGGCCGCGCGCACGATCTGCTGGAACTCCGCCTCCATCAGCGGGTCGAGCCCGGCCGTCGGCTCGTCGAGCAGCAGCACGTCGGGTTGGTGCATGAGCGCGGCGATCAGCGCGACCTTCTGCCGGTTGCCTTTGGACAGTGTCCGGATGCGCCGGGTCGGGTCGAGATCCAGACGCTGAAGCAGCTCGTCGCGGTAGGCCTCGTTGACGTTCCCGGACAGGTTGCCGAGCAGGTGCAGCACCTCTAAGCCGGTCAACTGCGGCCAGAGGGCGACGTCGCCGGCGACGTAGCCCACGTGCCGATGCGCCTGCGCGACGGCCTCGACCGGAACGCCCATGATCCAGGCCCGTCCGGCGGTGGCATGCAGCAGGTGCAGCAGCAGGCGGATCGTGGTCGTCTTCCCGGCGCCGTTCGGGCCGAGGAAGCCGAACACCTCGCCGCGCTCAACCGTGAGGTCGAGCCCGTCCAGTGCGAGGACGTCGCCGAAGCGCTTGGTCAGCCCTTCGGTGCGGATGGCGGAGGCGGGCGGATCGATGGCCATGGCGGGCTCCTACTCCGGCAACTTCACGCTAAGCAGGCCGTGCGCCGCCCGACAGAGGAGTTGGTCCCACGGGGACCAGGAATGCCGGCTTGGTGCCCATCGGCACTGGGCGAGACGGCGGCGCCCCGCCACAGTCGCAGGAAGGCGCCCACGCCGAGCTCGAACGGAGGAGCTGCCATGCACAAGATCCGGCGGTACCGCCGCGAGCGGCGTTCTCGGGCGCTTCAGCGGTCGATCGTCGACGCACGCAGCGGTGAGGTCGTGTTCGTCTCGCACTGCCTTCTGAACCAGAACACCCGCTACCTCGGCGGCGCGGTCTGCCCTGGCGTGGTCGCCGCGGCCATCGCGCCCTACGTGCAGGACGGGACAGGCGTCGTCCAGATGCCATGCCCCGAGCAGCGCGTCTGGGGCGGGGTGCTCAAGACCCGGATGCTGTGGCTCATCCAGCACCCTCGGGTCGCGCGGGCGGCGCCGATGCTGTGGCCGGTTGTGCTGCGGTACGTCCGCTGGCGGTACGGACACTACGCTCGCGTGGTCGTCCGGGACGTCGAGGACTACCAGGCCAGCGGGCTGTCGGTGCGCGGCCTCGTCGGCATTGCCGGGTCGCCGAGCTGCGGCGTACACACAACCCTGGACCTGCCACGCGCCGCGCGAGCAGTTGCCTGCCGACGCCGCGAACCGGCAACGGCGACATGGATGAACACGGCCGTCGTCCAGCCGGCCCTCCGGCCGGGACGCGGCCTGTTCGTCGAGGAGGTGGCCCGCGCCCTGACGCGCCGCGGCGTCGAGGCGCCGTTGCTCGAAGAAGCGCTACCGACCCGCAACTCGGATGGTTCATCCGTCACGCACGTGCCCGGACGTTGACGGCCTCCGCACGGGCTAACGCAGGTCCACTTATGCGGGCCCGGGCCCCGTCCGGCGCGCGATGGCCGGTCCGCCCTTGCTGCGCGCCGGATCGAGTGCTGCGCGGGTGGTGGGTGTTTCGTTCCGCCGACCCGACCTTGCCACTGTATGATCACCGTTTGCCCTGGTTCACCTCGCCTGCATGCCATAGCGACTTGTCTGGCTCGGCAATGGTTGAGCAGGTAGTCGAGCAGGGGGCTGCGGCGTTCGCCGCTCGGGTCCCCTCCATTGCCGGCGCTGTGCAAGCCGGCACGACCATCGGGCCGACGCGGTCAAGGACCTTGGGCTCTGTCTCGTGCCGCGGACCCGCGCGAGGCTGATAGCGAAGGGGAGTACCCACCACCGCGCCGTCGTCATCCCGGCCCGCGGGCCGGCGCGCGGGGCGCCGACCGCCGGGGAGACCTTCGTCGACCGATGTTCGATGGAGGTGCGGCGCGGTGTCCCCACCCATACCGCTGGTGCGGAGCCTCGATCGGGCAGCCGAGGTCAGCTACGGCGTCGGTGACGCCTACTTCCATCGCGGCGGCCCGACCCTCGGCCTCGGCAGCCGACGGCTGCGATGGCGAGCACTATGACTGCTGCCGCCGCGTCCATCGGCACGGCGGCAGGAGTTCCTCTCACCGGTACGCACGTGGTCTCGGTGGAGCACGTGGCCGCCATCCTCGAGGTGAACCCTGCTATCGGCCTCGGCCCAGCAGGCCGAGGCACGCCTGCAGCGGGTAGGGCCGAACCGGCTTGCTGAGGAGCGGCCGCGGCCTGGGTGGAAGCTGTTTCTCGACCAGTTGCGCAGTGCCCTGTTCCTCATCCTGCTGGCCGCCGCAGCGCTGGCCGCGTTCGTCGGTGATGTCAAGGACGCCGCCATCATCGCCGCGGTCGTTCTGCTTAATGCCATCATCGGTTTCGCGCAGGAGCGCAAGGCCACCCGCAGCCTTGCTGCCTTGCAGCAGATGCTGGTGCCGGTCGCTGTCGTCCGTCGTGACGGCAGGCTCGAAACGATCGCCGCCGATCAGCTCGTCCCCGGCGACGTCGTGGCCGTTGAAGCCGGTGCCCGCGTCCCCGCCGATGGACGCCTGCTCGTCGCCCAGCCGAGCTGGAAACCGACGAGGCCCGAGGCCCCGCCGAAGCGCTAGCCAGCTGGGGCACCAAGTACCCAGACGTCGCCCGTGACCCAGACCGTCGCCCATGCAGAGGCCCGAAAGGCGCTGATCCGTGCGAGCAGTCAGGCGCACATCATCGTGGTCGGCACCCGCGGACGCGGCGGCTTCACCGGTCTCTTACTCGGTTCTGGAGCCAGGCCCTGCTGCACCACGCCGCCTGCCCGGTCGCTGTCGTCCCCCAGTCCAGCGCTCAACAGGAGTCACACAGCGGCTTTCAACCGCTGCTCCCGTCGACGTAGACGGGTAACCGCACACTCGCAGCAGGCATGACCTGGAAGGAGATGCAGGGGGACAAAGGGCTGTCCCGTTCGGGATGGACTGGAACGGACGAGCTCTCCCGCGATGGGCCGACGCAGGACGCGCAGGGAACCGGGTGCGGCCCTCGCGGGAGGTCGTCTTGGTGAGTCGTTGACAGCGAGCCGGGCCCCGTGCCGGGCGGGAGCCGGGCCCAGCGGTCACGGGGGTTCGCGGGCGTCGTACCCGTAGTCGTTGTACGCCCGAGCGTCCTCCCGCGGTTCCAGGTGGGTCAGCACGCTGCTATCCGGCAGCGAGTCACGCACTGCTGCCTCAAATGTCTTCCAGCAGGTCGTGTCCGCGTTGCACGGTCCATTCCCCCGGGACCAGAACATGCAGGGAGACGAAGCGGTGTCGGCCGGCCTCACGGGTCTGCAGGCCTTCCCGACCCGCATCTGCTGGAGCGCCCGGCCGTGGCTGGTCATCCGGGCCCGCAGCAGCGCGCGGTCGATCGGAGCGGGTTCGGTCGAGTCGAGAAATTCGAGCAGCACCCGGGCGAATCGGTGGGGTTCGTCCAGGTGCGGGAAGTGGCGGGCCCGCTCGAAGACTTCCAGCGTGCTGCCTGGGATGGCCGCATGAGCCGCATGGGCGTGGGCGACCGGAATCACGGTATCCCGCTTGCCCCACACGATGAGGGCGGGCCGCCCCTCCGCCAGATAGAGCCGGTCGGCCGCGGCAACCCGCTGCCCGCCGGGCTCCACGACGCTGCGCAGGGTGTGTACGAAGGCCTCCCGGGCCGGGCTGTCCGCCAGGGTGGCATAGCCTCGGAACACCTCCGCCATCGACGGGCCCGGCCGCATCGGCAGCCAGCGCAGCAGCCGGGCGGCCGCCACCCCAGCGTCGCGGACCCGACCATGGGTGATCACCGGAAGCACCAACTCCGCGCCCGGCAGCGTCGCTGCCCGCAGCGCCACGCTCACCTCCCGGCCCAGGCCGCCGCTCGAGACCAAGGCCAGCCGCTCGCAGTACTCGAAGTACTGGTAGGCGAACTGCATGGCCACGCCGCCGCCGAGTGAGTGGCCCACGACGGTCACGCGCTCGTGACCCAGGCACTCCAGCAGATCCCGCAGCCCGCTGGCGAACGCGCTCAGCGAGTAGTCGGTGCGCGGCTTGTCCGACTCGCCATGGCCGAGCAGGTCCGGGGCAATGACATGGGCGCGCTGGGCCAGCGCCGGTATGACCGGATCCCACGTGGCGCCGCTGCAGGTGATCCCGTGGATCAGCAGAATGACCGGTAGCCCAGGGTCACCGGCCACCCGGCAGATCACCCGATGACCGTGCAACAGGACTTCGACCTGACGCATGACCGCCTCCTACGGCTGCAAGCCAGGTAAACACGTTCCGGCGTGGGCCGCGAGCGAAGCCAATCCGAGACCGGTCGGGCTTCGGATGCAGCCATCCGGCATGGGCACTGCCGCCATCGACCGCGGCTGGCGGTGGACGGTCGACGACGCAGGCTCTGTTGCATCCGGCGTGACCGGGCAAGCGCCGGGTCGGGAAGTACGCTGGTCTGCCTTCGCCCTGGCAGAGAACTCATCGGCGAGCCTGGTCTTGCCGATCCCCGGCTCTCCCCCGAGCGCGAAAACCTGCCGCGACCGGAGGTCACATCGCCGAGACCGGCGAGGAGAGCCTCCATCTCCGGCTCGCGGCCCACAAAGGCGTGCCCTCCCTCGTCGACGACCGAAAGCCCCCGTCGCCGCGGGTGGTCGACGGAACCCGGACGTGGAGTCTGCAAGTCTGCCTCCGGGAGCACGCCCGTCAGCGTCGCGAGATGAGCTGATCGAGCGCTAATTCAAGTTTGACCTCCAGTGGAGGACGCGGATGCATTGCGACATTTCCCGTTGCTCGCCGGTAAGCATGTACCGCCTTGCCCTGCCAGCCGGTACGGCGGGTCGCAAGCCGCGAAACCAGGTACCTACGCAAGAACGCCGCGTTGCGTCCTCGCCCTACGGGATCAACCGCGACCGCCACCGCCAGCATCCGTTGCAGCGCGCAGACCCGTGACCAGGGGAGCCAGGACGGCGAGCGTTAAGGCCAGCCGAGGGCTCCGGACATCGCGTACTCGGTCATCGCGGTTCTCCTGCCAGCGCGAGCCGCTCTACGCTCGCACGACCTGCGCCCGCTGTCTGCCCGGCCAGCCGCCAGCCCGACCCTATGCCACCGGCACCCTTGGACCCCCTGCTGCCTGCTAGACGCGTCAGCTAGTTCTGCGCAAACGGGCGGCGGCCACGACCCCGCGCCGGCGTGCGGGCCTACGGCGCCCAGCCAGGGGCCGCGGCGGCGGCCGGTGGACGCTCGGGGGCGCCGGAACCGGCCGGTGTGACCGGTGGCGATCAGGGCCGTCACGATGTCCGCGCCGTAGCGCCAGCCGGCTACGGCGATGAGGAGCAGTGCAGCGAGAACCGGAGGAGCGTCGCGTCCTCCCGGCGCGATCCGACATCGGTTGCGCCAGCCCGCAGGCTCGGACTGCCGTGCGTGCCGGCGGTAGAGCCGGTTCTGCTAGAACACCGGCGTCGAGTCGCGAGTTGCAGTCAAGAACGCAAGCTCTTGTGGCGCACCCATTCTGACCTTGACTTTCATCGCCCTGGTCTCCTCTTTGTGATCATGGCTGGGGCCGGACTGGGTGTGGGGTGCCGTAAGTGGGTGCAGGGCCGTGACTTGCGCCGTCGGGGCCGCGGGTGCGGGTGATCCCCAGAGCTGTATCGCAGCACTGTGGTATTTGATCTTGGTCTGGGTGCTGTCGGTCCACTGATGCGGCTTCTCTGCCAGCCCTGCGGGCTCCGCGTGCGGCGCACGGCGGTGTCGCGTCCGGAGCTCTAGTGGCTATACTTCTGGCCATGTCCGTTACTGATCACATGCCCCTGGCGGAGGTGAAGAACCGCCTGTCCGAAGTGGTGGACCGGCTCGAACGCGAACACGGCCGGATCGTGATCACCAAGCACGGCCGGCCGGCCGCCGTCGTGCTCAGCATCGAGGACCTTGACTCGCTGGAGGAGACCCTGGACGTGCTCGGCAACAGAGCTGTCCTCGATGACATCCAGGAGGCCTTCGCCGAACTCCAGACCGGTGCCGCCACAGTGCTGAGCAAGGACGACGCGCTGCAGATCATCACCGGCCGGTGAGCGCAGAACCGTACGCGATCGCCTGGACCGCGCCGGCTCGCCGCGCCCTCACCCGGCTGCCCGAGAAAGTCGCCACCGCCGCCGTCGAGTTTCTGTACGGCTCGCTCGCGGCGAACCCTCATCGAGTCGGGAAACCGCTCAAGCTGGAGATGGCCGGACTCCACAGCGCTCGACGCGGCGACTACCGGGTGATCTACCGAATCGACGACGGCGACCACCGAGTCGACGTCCTCGCCATGGAGCACCGATCCGACGCCTATCGACCATCACCGCCATGATCAGCCCCACCCAGCGGACGGAAATCCGCTGGCTCACCGGGTTCCCCACTCCCCCGCCTGATCATCGGTCCGAGCACCGGACGGCGCCGCGGTGCTCGAACGGTGCTCGACGGCGACAGAAGCAGGCGGCACATGCCGACATACGGCGGCACGCCAGACTGGTCAATTGAACGGCGGAAATAGCATTAGCCGACATTAGATGAGCCAATGCGCCATG